>NZ_CP050698.1:0-442500 GCF_005116655.2 Desulfosediminicola flagellatus
ATGCTTTGGGAGAAAACACAAGAAGTGCTAAAGGACACGCTTTCGGGTTCAGTGTATCAGCTCTGGATAGAGCCGCTCAGATGCCTTGAAGTTCGGGATGATTCAATATACCTATTGAGCCCGGACAGATATTTTAGCGCGTATGTAGCCCAAAAGTTTCTGTCGATTATTGAGGCAACTGTAAAGGAAGCCGGATCCGTGCAGCGCAGGGTTGTTATCTGTGAGGATGAGCGTGTCCACACACCAAAGCCGGTCATGCAGCCAAAAGGCCAGCTTCGCCTGCCGACGGTGCCGGAAAATAACTCCAGCGTCAGAGCACTGCACCCGCGATACACATTCGATCAATATATGGTCGGTGATTGTAACATCCTTGCTGAGTCTGCGTGTAAAGCGATATCTGCAGATGATGATTCGTATGGTCCCTGTATCTATATTAACAGCGAAACAGGGCTTGGGAAAAGTCATCTGACTCATGCCATCGCTCATAAGGTTTTTGCAGAGTCACCAATGACCAGGCTCCATTATGTTACAGCACAGCAGTTTGCTGCTGAGATGGTTCGTAACATTCAGAGTAAAACTATGGATACCTTCAAGCAGAAGTATCACGATCACTGTGACATGCTGCTGGTTGAAGATATTCACTCTCTGACCGGAAAGAAGAAAACCCAGGAAGAGCTGAACGAGGTTCTCGACAGCCTGATTAAGTCCGGTAAACGTGTTGTCTTGACTGCCAACCAGGCACCGAGGGAGCTGGTCGGAATTGATAGTGAATTTCGTTCACGTATGTCTTCAGGTCTGGTGACAATGATCAAGGCTCCGGATATCAATACACGGTTACGTATTGTTGAGAGAAAAGCAGGTACTCACCAGCTTGGTCTGGCAGAGGAAGGCGTCAATTACCTTGCTCAGCATATCAGGGGGGATATCAGACAGGTAGAGTCTGCTATTGTAGCCATACGGGCAAAATCACGTCTTATGGGTGGTCATGTCGATATGGATATGATCCGTGAAGCTGTGACGAGCGTCGTCGGGGTCGGCCAGCAACTTACCATCCAGATGATCAGTGATCTGATTGCCAAGCAGTTCAAGGTGAGTGTTGATGATATGAAATCACGCTCAAGAAAGCGACAACTGACTTTCCCGAGGCAGGTGGCTATGTATCTCTGTCGCAAATATACTGACGATTCACTCGCTGAGATCGGAAGGGCATTCAACAGGGATCATTCAACTGTAATGCACTCTATTAAGAAGGTAACCAATCTCTCGGTTCGGGATACTTCAGTAGCTGCGCAGATGGAGCTTTTAACCGGAAAGGTGAAGAGCCTGTAGGTGTATTTCCAAGCTATTTTTGAGTAGCTTGAAACAGATTGTAAAAAGGGCCATATCCGATTGCGGATATGGCCCTTTTTACGTTCTAAAGCACAATGCGTACGGAAAGCTAAAAATACACTTTTTTAACTTCAGCTTCACCGCTTGTACTAGTAGTTGATGCGCCAATGGCCTGAGCCACCCTTGTGGCGCTTTTCATCATGTCGTTTAAGCCGATTCCTTCCCAGCCGAAACCGCATATATGCAAACCGTCAAACTTTTTCACCTGTTCATCTCTCCAGGCAAGTAACTCTGTGTAACCTTGTTCCAGTTGCGGGATACCGCCATCTGAACGTAGCACTGTTGTGTATTCCGGCTGTACGTGAATGTCGAGGATTTCCTGAACATCGGCCAGAGCTTTGGCAACCATTTCATCCTGATCAAGTGCAAGTCTCTCCGGATGACGTCGGCCACCAATGAGGGTTTCAAAAACAACATGTCCCTCAGGCGCCCTTCCCGGAAACATGTTTGAAGAAAACAGCGAGCCCAAAGTGAAACGATTCTCACTTTCAGGGGTAAGGTAGCCAAAACCTGGCGGGAGTGTTACCCCCGGGCCAAATCCAAAGACTACAGTGGAAATCCAGGTCTCAGGAATTCGCGATTGCGGCATATCCGAGCTAATGGATTTCATGAGTTTTAAACTGACATTTGTGGGCGCGGCAAGCACAAGATTAGTGGAGGTAAATGTGCCTTGGACAGTCTGGACGTTCCATCCTGAATCTATCTTTTCAATGTGGGTTGCAGTACAATTAAGGTGGAGGTCGATACCTTCCTGAAGCGGTTCGGTCAATCGTTCGGGCAGTCGTGCCATTCCGTTTGGAAAACTCGTCATAGCAGGCATTGCTATTTTTTCGCTTTTCCCCTGTTTTCTTTTAGCCAGCATCTTGGCTATAACACCGCGAATAACTGAACCATGCTCTTTTTCAAGGGCGCGTACTCCAGGCATAACAGCATCGATGGAGAGCCGGTCGAAATCACCAGCATAGGTGCCGGTAAAAACAGCATCAGCAAATGGCAGCATTGCTTTACCAAAGCGGTGGTTTACCCATTTTGCAACAGTGGGTTCGCCTTCAAGGGGGCTTTGTGTTATTTCGCCCAGTACCCTGAACTTATCTTTAAAAGACATGATCGGGGCCATGGAAATTTTTAGTGGTGTCTGCGGAATACACTGGAGTTTTCCACGCAGGTATACGTAGCGGACAAAATCGATAAGCGGTGCTTTTACCCGCTCTTTGTCGAGTCCGGTTTCGCTGAGAATGTCTTTGCTTTCCTGACAGTTGTCGAGAAAACCATGGGGACCGATCTCTGTAATATAGCCGTTTTCCCGGTGAGTTTTGATAACTCCGCCGGTGGAAGACTCTTTTTCAAGTATGAGGAAGCGGTGTTCCGGATCCTGAAGACGCAACTTATGCGCTACGGTGAGGCCGGAGAGCCCTCCACCGATAATTATAGTGTCAAATTGTTTTGTCATTTCAATGTAGCGTGGAGGGTGGATTTGTTGAATTCTATGTTTACCCAGCCGCCGTATTGCAGCATGCCTGGGTTGAGTATTCTGGTTTTGCCGATCATGTCTTCACCTCTGCCTTCATGGATATGGCCGGTGATGCATAAATCAGGCTGGTAGGTTTCAATAAACTTTCGAACTGCTACCGAACCGACATGGCGACCATTGGTAAGCCTGTCTACAGCTGTGTTGTGCGGTGGTGCATGAGATATCAGAATGATGGGGATTTTACTCAGCTTACCAGGTGAGGATAGAGCTATATAGTCCAATCCCTGCTGATAGCCACTCATGAGTATTTCCGTGATCTCCTGCTCTGAAAACTCGGAAGGCGTGCCAAACGGTGTAATGTTTGAGCCACCTGCACCGATTACACAAACCTGACTCTGGAGCAGTCGTGCCTGTCCGTGTAGATTAAGGTTCAGCTGCTCAAGATAGTCGTTGATTTCAAATTTATCAAGATTGCCGATAATAGCGAGAAGATTAGGATTAATTTCAAGCAGTTCTTCGAGCACTATTTTGGCATCTTTCTTTTTTCCGTAGTTTGTGAGATCACCTGTTGCGATAAGCATATCCGCCGTGCTGATGTCTGGAATTTTACGGCACACCTGCACTGCCATATGAAGATCGCCAAAGGCTATTATTCTCATGAGAAACCTCCCTGATGCGGGAATGAAGGAGAGCGGAAACCGCTCTTGACACGCCGAGTTACATGATTAACATTTTCGCCGACTTTTATAAAAAATGCAATGGTAAGGACTTATCACTGCTCGTTAGTTTCCATTCGAAAACTCGATTTTTTGCCTGAGATCAAGGTGCACTGAAAATTTTGCTGCAGGCATATGTCTGATATCCTGAGGTTAAAGAAAACAGTATGACGCTACGGTCGGGTAAAAGTGCGGGGTTCTTAGACGGGAACTAGTTACTCAACGTGATTAATACAGTACGAGGTAAATGTATGACTGCAAAAACAACTACTCATGAATTTCAGGCTGAAACCAAGAAACTTCTCGATATAGTCATTAACTCTCTCTATACGGAGCGGGATGTGTTCATCAGGGAACTTATCTCAAATGCATCAGATGCTCTAGAGAAGTTCAGGCATGAGAGTCTGACCGTTGATGATGCGTTTGACGCGCATGTTCCTCTTGAGGTGGCCATTGATCTTGACGAGGAAAAACACACCTTCACAATTACCGATACCGGTATAGGAATGAGCAGAAGTGAGCTTGAGCATAATCTCGGCACTATTGCGCATTCCGGTTCCAACACTTTTCTGACAGAGCTCGCTGAAGCAGCTCAGAAAGATGTCAGCTTGATTGGTCAGTTCGGTGTTGGCTTTTATGCTGCATTTATGGCCGGAACTCAGGTACGGGTGCAGAGTCGTTCATGGGATGGTAGTGAAGGGCATGAGTGGACATCAGACGGTTCCGGATCATTTTCTATAACAGAGATGGAAGGACTTCGCAGAGGAACAAAAATAATTGTAGAATTAAAAGATGATGCTCATGACTATGCTAAAAAATGGAAAGTTGAGTCGATCATCAAGCAGTATTCCTCTTTTGTACCGTTTCCAATAAAGCTTGAAGGCGAGACCGTAAATACCGTTCAGGCGATCTGGACCAGAAATCGCTCTGAGATCACTGAGGAAGAATACACTGACTTTTACAAGTTTATTGGTAATGCCGGTGATGAGCCTGTGTACAGACTGCATTTTTCTGCAGATGCACCACTCATGATCAACGCGCTTCTTTTTGCACCTAAAGAAAATTTTGAGGTGCTGGGATTCGGCAAGATGGAGCCTGGTGTAAACCTTTATTGCCAGCGAATCCTTATCGACCAGCATTCAAAAAATATTCTGCCGGAATGGCTTAGATTCTTAAAAGGGGTAGTAGATAGTGAAGATATGCCGCTTAATATCTCACGCCAGTCTCTGCAGGACAACGCACTTGTCAGTAAACTGCGTAAGGTTGTAACCAAGAGATTCCTGAAATATCTCGATGAAGAAGCTAAAAAGGATGAAGGAAAGTATCTCGACTTCTGGAATACCTTTGGAATATTCATTAAAGAAGGTGCCACATCTGATTATGAGTTCCAGAAAGAACTGAGCAAATTGCTTCGTTTTGAATCCTCTAAATCTGAAGCTGGCAAGCCGATATCTCTGGCCGATTATGTTCTACGCATGTCTGCTGATCAGGATACCATTTATTATATTAATGGTCCGAGCAGGGCGGCCATTGAGGCAGGCCCATATGTGGAAATGTTCAAAAAGAAAGACATCGAAATTATTTACACCATGGAGCCGATTGATGATTTTGCACTGAGTCATCTTGGTGAATTTGATGGCAAGAAACTTGTCTCAGCAGACCGTGCCGATCTTGATTTTCCTGATAATGATGCGGACAAGGACAAAGACGATGATAGTGAAGAGGCTAAGCTTGAGTCTGAAGCGGCCGATTCTCTAGTTACCTGGTTGAAGGAAGCGCTCAAGGAGCAGGTTGCGGATGTTATCGTTTCAAAACGATTGGTTGATGCTCCTGCAATGATTGTGAATCCAGACGGTTACATGACATCATCGATGGAACGGGTAATGGCTGCAAGCAGAGCTGAGAAGGGAATGGGATTTGGAGGAGAATCAAAAAAGAATCTTGAAATTAATCCAAAAAATCCGATAATTAAACGTCTTTCAGATCTGCAGAAAAATGATGCTGATTTTGCCAAGGATGTTGCCTTACAGATTTACGACAATGCAATGATTCAGGCAGGTTTAGTCATTGATCCTCTTGTAATGGTTGAACGTAATTATAAAATCCTTGGCAGGGCACTTGGAGAATAACTCTAATATTGCCTATGTAGGGGTACGGTTAAAAGTTGCATGAACGGCGGCGGTCTGCTTATATAGATTGCTGTCAATTTTGCAGCTTTTAACCGCTCGGTTTACCGGCATGACATTTTGTTTGAAAAATGTTGATGGGCAAGCTATAGAGCAGTTGGATAGCGGTTTTTTTCGTGTAATTTAGTGGAGAAATAAAATGCCCTCAAAGTTCCGATGGTTGATTTGTGTTGTATTTGCAGCCTTTCTGTTGACCGGATGCTATAATAAACCCGTACGTCATCTTGCATCTGATGTTGCGCTTTTAAAAATTGGGGAATCCGGGAGTGATGATGTTCTCACGTTTCTTGGTGAACCTGATGAACAGGTTATGCTTGGCAATGGTGTTGAAAAATGGGTTTTTACTGAATATGAAGATTCTGCACTGAAAAACGCACCAGTTGTCGGTAAATATTTTGGAGAGCCCAATTACGGTACAGTCACTGTGATCTTAAAAAACAATGTTGTGGTTGATTGCATATATGGAGCCTGGGAACACGATGAAAAGGCATGGTCTGATGACTTTGACTGGCAAGAGAAACAACCGTGATTGACAGGTACACTACAGCTCGGGAAAGGATGGTTCAGGAGCAGATTATCGCTCGCGGTGTAAGTGATCCGCGGACCCTCTCCGCCATGGCAGAAGTGCCCAGGCATCTGTTTGTAGATGACGCGATGCGTGTACGCGCCTATGGTGATTATCCTCTGCCTATCGCTTCAGGACAGACTATCTCCCAACCCTATATCGTAGCCTATATGACGCAGGCACTCGCACTGAAAGGTGATGAGCGTGTGCTTGAGGTTGGTACCGGGTCTGGTTATCAGGCAGCGGTGTTATCTCGAATCTCTCAGCAGGTGTTCACTGTTGAACGAATCAATACACTCCTCGCTGCTGCCAGAAGGATATTTGACAGTCTCAGGTACTTCAATATAGTTGCAAAGCTCGATGACGGCACGCTTGGCTGGCCTGAGAACGGACCGTATGATGCAATTATTGTAACCGCCGGGGGACCGGAAATTCCGGAACCGCTTATCGAGCAACTCGCTGACCCAGGGCGACTGATCATCCCAGTGGGTGATCAGAATGTTCAGGAATTGCAGTTGCTGACCAAAATTGACGGAGAAATCCGTGTCGAAAATCTTGCCAGTGTCCGCTTTGTTGACCTTATTGGTGAGCACGGCTGGCGAGCCTGATAATTTCTTTCTCACTTCTATCCTGCCCTGATTAATTCTGTGGTAAGTTTCTACGAGTTTTCATCTCCTTTCCGAGTTTTTCACACACTGTCGTAATAACCATCCCGTTTTTCTTCTTCTTATACATGCATCTGCTAACGAATTTGTGTAGTTGAGCAGAGGGCCTTTTTGGTGTCATCGTGGCGTGAACCTGGTTTCTTAGGTATGCGATTGTCTAATTTTATCTTGTATTTGCACGATATAGAAGGTATTTTGCTGTATTTTCCGAACAAGTGGAGATGCTATAAATATTATACTTTACAGCTATTTGGATAACAGAATTGTCCTGCTGTATTGAAGTTGTGTTAAACGAAACAGAAATTTCTACGAATAGAAAAAACATGTGAGATAACAGGGAGAGAGAGGTGGAGGAGGTAATAAAAAGCAGGCGTACACTACAGGAAACCATGAATTTTATGGCCGCTTTATCTGCAGGTATTGAGCCGATTCTTGGACGCGGTGCAAACAGTATGACAATGTCTGCCGGGAGGAATCTGGGGAGGAAGTTTTCGGCTGAAGCAACCCCCACTACTGATCTGCTGGAGGCAATTAATCAGGTGAGAGAAATTCTGGTCTCAAACAGTTGCCTCTGGGAATTCGAGACGTTTAAGCCGAAGGGGCAGGCTGAGCTTATCACTCGAAATGATCAGGGCGAATTACAGATTCTTCTTGTCTTTCGTGACTGTATGATCCGTCAGGCTCTTTTTCGATTCGGACATCCTCAGCAAGGCTCGTTGTGTAACATGATGTACGGCTTTTTTGCCGGCGCACTGGAAACCATCATGGGAAAGAAAACGACATTGGAGATCAGGCACGCAGGTGAAAATGCCTGCCTTAAGCTGTTGACGGTGCAAGCATAGGCGGCTTTCCGGCAATAGGAATTTTGGCCAAAATCGAGACATTTTTAAAAAATAAGCACAGCCATATGTATGATATTGCGAGCATTGTTTTTTCGAAATTCCAAAGATTTTGGGCAAAAGGATATTGTCAGACAGCCTCCTGGTTGAAGAACTTGAAAGGAGAGTCATGAGTAGCGATAAAGTACGCCTGAATACGGAATGGTTATGTGACTGTGGTGGATGTCATGTTGCCCTTGTAGATCTTCACGAGAAGATATTAAACGTTCTCGAATCCGTGGAGATATTAAAGTGTCCGGTTTTGACAGACGAAAAGTCATACCCTGAAGCTGAAATCGGCATCCTGACCGGATCAATCAGGACTGAGCATGATCGTCATGCGGCGATGGAAATGCGAAAGCATTGCAAGACTATAATAGCCTTTGGTACCTGTGCGGTGTATGGCGGACTGCATGGAGCAGGTCTGGCTCATTCCCGCGAGGAAATTATCAATCATGTCTATAGAGATAATCCTACGACTATCACCGATTTTGCTCCGCAGGATGAAATTGACGGTCTCGAAAAACTGGTAATACCTGTTGATGAGGTTATTGATGTCGACCTCTATATGCCCGGTTGCCCGCCACACGCACACTTTATATTTGAAGCTTTGAGTGCTCTTGTTAACGGAAAAGAACCGCGGGTAAAGCATGAGAGTGTCTGCGGTGGTTGCGATCGTACAATGAAGAAAACGGATGTGTCTGAAATCAAGGGCAGTAATGAGGGGATTCCTGATGATGATATCTGTTTTCTGAGTCAGGGGTATATCTGTCTCGGTTCTGTGACTCTGGACAGATGTTTGTCTCCCTGCCCTAATCACGGAATTATGTGTACAGGTTGTGCTGGACCTATCATGCAGATTCTATCTGAACCAACGCGGGATCTGAGAACTGAGGTGAGTGAAAGGATGTCTCGAATAACTGCCATACCTGCGGCTACTATCGTGGAGAGTATGGAGAAATCGGCGAAAACTCACTATGCCTATGCAATGGCAACAAAGATGATTGGCAATAAACCCACTTTTCTTATCAAAAAGTGGATCGCAGATGTGGAGGCGATGTAATGGCTAAGACAGTTAAGATAGACCCGGTAACACGTATTGAAGGCCACGCCCGTATTCTGCTTGAGTGTGATGATAATGGCAAGGTTGATGAGGCATTTTTCTGTGTGAATGAACTTCGTGGCTTTGAGCGTATCCTTGTAGGTATGGAGGCGTCGACTTTGCCTCAGGTTACTGCCAGAATATGCGGAGTTTGTCCTACTGCCCATCATCTTGCCGCTGCAAAAGCTCTTGATAATGCTGCTGGTGTTGAGATTCCTGAGGCCGCTAAACTTTTGAGAGAATTTATGTATATGGGACATGTTATCCATTCCCATGCTCTTTCACTTTTTGTCCTGGCTGGTCCCGATCTGGTGTTCGGGTTGGGGGGAGAGGCATCGAAACAAAATATCATCGGCATGGTTGAGGCTGAACCAGATCTTGCAAAGAAAGGACTGCGTCTCAGAAGTCTTGGCCAGAAGATCAATGAGGCTATTGGCGGGAGAGGAATTCACCCTGTTACAGCCGTTGCAGGAGGCATATCGTTTAAGCTGAACGATGGTCAGTTCAGTCGACTCCAGGAGTTGACGGCTGAAGCAGTAGCACTTTCAAGTGAACTTGCCGGGCGTGTAAAAACGCTGTTGTTGAAATTTCTTGATAATAATCCTCTGCTGCTTGCGCACCTTAATCTGCCGACCTGGTACATGGGGACTGTTAAAGACGGAAAACTGAACTTTTATGATGGTGATCTTCGGGTAATTGATGAAAGTGGAAAAATCAGGTCGGAATTTCAGGCGACCGATTATACCGATTACATTGTTGAGCGGGCGGTGGAAAGATCATACGCCAAGGAAGTGTTTCTGAACATTGGCGGAGCAGAACAGCTATACAGGGTGTCAACACTCGCCAGGCTCAACGTTGCTGACGGCATGGAGACACCGCTTGCCCAGGCTGAGTTTGAGGAGTTTCGAAACAATTTTGGAAAGCCATGTCATAACGCCGTTCTGCAGATGTACGCCAAGCTTATCGAGCTTATTTATGCTACGGAAAAAGCCAATGTACTCATTAACGATCCTGCTCTTCGCGGTGATACCCGTGTTGCTGCTGATTTCAAGGGAGGTCATGGTATTGGGCATGTTGAAGCTCCACGAGGCACATTGATCCATGAGTATGAGATAGACGAAAAAGGCATAGTCCGATCGGCAAATATGATAATTGCCACCCAGCAGAACACTGCAGCGATTAATAAGTCATTAAAGGAAGGGGCAAACTCGTTGTTTGACAGCGCTGATGACGAAGCGGTGCTTAACAGTCTTGAATTTGTGGTGCGATGTTATGACCCCTGTCTGGCCTGTTCTACCCATGCAATAGGACAAATGGAACTTGATGTGGAAGTTCGAAATAGCGGCGGGTTGATTCGCAGAATCCGGAGGAATTAAACAATGCTCGAAATGACAATTCGTGAAAAGGGGTGCCGCGGTTGCCGGCTGTGTCTTGATGTCTGCCCGACAGACTGCTTTGTATTTGACGAAGATTCTCAGAAGGCAGTGGTTGAAACTGTGGAAAACTGTATTGCCTGTCTGAGTTGCACGTATATCTGTCCATCTCAGGCGATCAGTCACAACAATATTCATGTTGTGAAGAATTTTTACCGTAATATTGAATTCAGCCAGCGGATGGAGAAATTTTTATGATTGATACAAACGAGCTGACGCTAACCCCTGAAGATTACGATAAGGCATTTACCGAGGTGTCCTTTCTTCTCGATATGTTTGTTGAGACAATTGTAACCTTTGTGGGGAAATCAACGCCTTCTCTTGCTGTGGCAGCGGGACGTAAGATGGCAAATAATATGCCTATTCACCTGACCGATTCTTCTACAGCTGATGCCTTGAACGAATTTATCCGGGTGTTTCGTATTCAGCAGATGGAGATAGATGCACATCTTGAAGGTAAAGAGGCTGTAATTACCATTAATCATTGTCCTATTCGTAGTGTCTGTCTCAAAAGAGGTATGGAGATGGATGGACAGGCATGCCAGATGTTTCATTACTATATTGCAGGAATTCTGGCAGAGTTGACAGGTAGCCCGGCCCGGCCGAAAACTGTTGAAACCGGCGAGCAATGTACATTTAACATGATGTTCAGTATGGTGCGTTAGCGGCTATGGCGGATTCAATTATCATCTGTATAGGTAATGCTCTGGCCGCAGACGACGGGGCTGGATGGAGAGTTTACCAGGAACTCAGTCTGGGAGAATTATCCGAAAAAAGCATAGATCTCAGGTTTCTTGGTCTTGGCGGGATAGATCTGCTTGAGGAGTTGGGTGGCGAAAAACAGCTCATTGTTGTCGATGCAGTTCAGTTTGGAGCTAATCCGGGAACAGTCCATTGTCTGAACTGGGATCAGCTTCCTGAGATGACGTTAAGGCCTGTAAGCGGACACGGTATAGGAGTTCGTGAGGCGATAGAAGTGGGAAGAAGATTATATCCGCAAAGAGTCCCTGAAAATATTTTCCTGGTGGGTATAGAAGGAAAATGTTTTGACCAGCTGGGAGAGGGACTGACACCTTTGGTGGAGGCTGCAGTCCCGGTAGCTGTTGCAGAAGTCGTACGGCTAGTTAACGATATAGAGGATGTTCCTACTCATTGTTCCTAATGAAAATCCACTCATTTTCTGTTGATAGCTTTTCACTAAAGCTATAGCCGCCGGTCGTAAAATCACGGAGTTCCATGGCACGGGTTAGCCCGGTTGTTATCACATAGTGAATCATCATTCCCCGTGCTCTCTTTGAATGAATGGGGATAGTTTTATAACTATCCCCTTTTTTCTCTTTGAAGGTGATGGTAAGAAAACTCGGGATCAGGATTTGGGGTCGGATTGCTTTAGAATATTCTGCAGATGCGAGGTTGACGATTGTCTGATCGGCTAACTGACTGCAGTCCAGGTTGAGTTGCTCAGTAATTGTATTTCCCCAGAATTCATAAAGGTTTTTCCATTCTCTGGTTGCCAGTCGAGCCCCCATTTCCAGTCGGTACGGAAACATACGGTCAAGTGGTCGTAGAATCCCATAAAGTCCTGAAAGTATGCGAACATGGCGTTGCGCATGATATAATTCGGTTTCGCTGTAATGATCAGGAGTCAGGTGAGAATATGCATCTCCCTGAAATGTGAAAATTGCCTGACTGCTATTGGTCTCTGTGAGAGGCGGTCTGAATTCTAGAATCCTGTTTCTGGTACTTTCCCCAAGCTTTTCACTCATTTTCATAAGGGTACAGAGTTCTTCAACTGAGTACTCGTTGAGGAGTGTGTTTAATTGGTCCGCCTCGTTAATAAAGACAGGAAGCGTATATGTGGAAAACTTTCTGTCAATTGGTTGCTGTGTTTTAGATGGTGCGGTAATAAGCAGCATAGGGTGATCCTGGTCCATATGAAAAAAGCGATTGTAGAAAAATGTTTGCCGTCAGAACAATTTATACTATTTTGATCCCGTAATCAATTATGGGTATTTGCAAACTTTTGCGTTGAGTGCAAGGAGACCACTATGACAGAGAAGGCTGAAGTAATCCGTGATATTGAAGAATTTGTAAGCCAATGGCAACAGGG
The DNA here is from genome assembly GCF_005116655.2 of Desulfosediminicola flagellatus. GTDB lineage: Bacteria > Desulfobacterota > Desulfobulbia > Desulfobulbales > Desulfocapsaceae > Desulfopila > Desulfopila flagellata. The sequence continues at coordinate 12,516 of NZ_CP050698.1, forward strand.
CGATGAAGCAATGAAAAGGTGTTTTTGCGAACTGTTTTCGACTGTTCGAGATATTGAAGGCGTATCTTTAAGCTTTATGGCGCGACCCGGGGTGAGTTTTTCGATACGGCCAAAACATGTCAATCAGAAAGACAGAGACCTCTTCGCTATTATTGATGTGATTGATGATGAGCCTGAAGAACGCTGGTTGTCTGTATGTTTTTATGGTGACATGATAACTGATGCTGAGGAGCGGGGTGAGGTTATTCCTGGCGGGCTTGCCGGAAGCGATGGGTATTGTTTTGATATTGACAGCCCGGATAATTCGACTATCGAATATGTGAAATTGCGAATCCTTGAGGCATGTAAAAACGCCTCTCTCTAAAAATAATGCCGGTCAACATTTAATGATACCTATTCAGAATATTGGTGTTGTTGGCTGGCAATATCACAGTGTTTTTCAGACGCTGTTGTTTATAGCATTCAGCGCAGCCTGATCTAAACTGCTTCAACTTCAATTAAAAAAAGTTACATATCCCCTGCTGTGTATACTAGATATTCTTATCTGATGAAGATAGTTGCGCTTAAGTTTCTTTCAGCGACTTCTTTTATTTGCCTGACATGCAATACGTGTAAATAGTGCTTCACCTCACCTGCTGCATCAGTTATACTGGATTGAGTATTTAGCTCAAGGCCTACAAAATACATGGTATATCGAAAATATTGTTCATTTCCACCCTATTGTAGAAAACTCAGATAGATAGCTCTACATAGGCCTTACCATGTCTCTTGAGATACGATGATTCATCAAATCGCAGGAATGAATTGTTGCCGCTCTGACAAACTGCAGGTGATGGAAATTGCCGTCTGCTCTATTGAAAAGGGAGTTCATCGATGCGCATCTTTACACGAATCGTAAAATCCGTGATAGTTTCCAGTGAAATATTGACAGCATATATACTGAGGGTTGGGCTTATTGCAGTGTTTCTAGCAGGTATATCTTTGACCGGATGGCAGGAGAAGTTTTTAGGAACATCTGAAATATTTGCTGCAGATGCCGGAGGTGGGGTGGACAGTTCAGGAAGTGACCCTGATGCTGGAGGAAACACAGGTGATCCAGCTGATAATGATCCAGCAGATGATGATCCAGCAGATGATGATCCAGCAGATGATGATCCGGCAGATGATGACCCAGCAGATGATGATCCTGCCGACGATCCGGTGGATGAAGAACCCGAGGATGACGACGTAGCAGATGAAGATGACCCCGGCGAAGATAGGGATGAGGATGCTGATAACGAAGATATCGCAGATGATGGTGATGATGACGATGACAGTGAATCTGAGGAAGCGTTAGCAAAAATTGAAGAACGTATGAAGAAACATCATGTTGAACTCGATGGCTTGTGTTCTTTACAGGATGCCGGTAAAGGACTTCGTCGATTTGGATATATTGATCAGTTTGTCAAAACACGACCAATCATTACATCTGACAACGTATGGAGTGTTGCGGCATCACCTGTTTCGCGACAAAGCATGACTGAAAAAATCGAAGAACTCTTACCCCCTATGCAAAATCTTGTTAATGCCAGCAGGCCGCGTTACGAAAAAGGTGACACATACGTCTATTCTGACGGAACCTGGGAACAGGTTCGGGCTGCAAATCAGGAGAGAGTGGAGTGGGTGAATTATTGTGGCAACCCTTCTGTGGGAAGTCCCGATTTTACCTACAAGCGATCACAGTGGCGGACAACAAACAGAATGGGCACCAGAACTTTCCAGCAGACTTCATATATCTGGGATAAGCCCACAGACACCCTCTGGCCGCTGGCGAAAAAAAATAAGACTCGATATGATGAGGAAGGACGATGGGTTAGCCGGGATGGTATTGAACGAAAATATGATTCATTCTGGCGCTGTGACGTAGATGGTGAAGAACGTGTAACCGTTGCCGCCGGATCGTTTGACACCTGGAGAATCCGTTGCGCGAGGTATCCTGACAGTTTCTCCTATCCTAAATCCCGAGCACGGGAATACAGAACATGGTATTATGCCCCCTCTGTTGAGCACTGGGTGCTGATGGAAAGGGATAACAGGGGCTATAGACCGGATGTACGCAAAGAACTGGTAGCAATTCTCCCTAATTTACAGGGATTATCCGGTAATCCTCAGGATATCGTTCAGGTGCAGCAGCAGTTCCAGGAGGTGCTTGAAAGTAATGAGAATAACCAGAAAGATTTGTGGATGGCTGCAGCGGGTAACGTTGCTGTAACTATTGAACCTCATGAGACATTCGTAAATGATGATGGAGTCTATTGCAGGCAATATAGACAGGAAGTGCAATTGCCGGGAATGTCCCGAACATACGCTGGAGTAGGTTGTCGTACTCCCGACGGGACGTGGTATATTCCACGTCGATAATTTAATACAGAGGTAATTACGCTTTTCACTCTTGCACTGCAATGCAATCACGGTGGTCTTACACAACTATAGGCGTATGCAAAAGGTACGACCATATTGTGATAATCTACGACCATAAAGGTTTTGCCGACTGCATTTTGAGAATGTGTTTGTAACAGATATGAAAAAAAACGTTGCGAAGTTGTCGCAGACTGCTGTCCTGAAAGCTGTTCCGGTCACCCTCACTTTCGAACAGGTCCTTACTGACGAATATTGCATTATAGATGTTCGCTCCCCTCAAGAGTTTCTTGATGGTTCCCTGCCCGAGGCCATCAATATTCCTATCTTTGATAACGAAGAGAGAAAGCTGGTCGGTACTGTCTATAAATATGGCGGGCCAGAGAAGGCGGTTGATACCGGTTTTGATCTGGTTGAATCCCGTATGGCCAAATTTCTTGAAGGTTTTGAACAGTACAGAGGAAAGAACATTGCAATATTCTGTGCCAGAGGCGGAATGCGATCACGTTCAGTTGTGAATCTTCTCAAGCATCACGGATATACCGTATGGCAAATTGAGGGTGGTTATAAGAAGTATAGAAACCTCCTCCTGGGGGTCTTTGAAAACTTCAGCCCTAAGTGTATTGTTCTGCATGGCCATACAGGAACCGGAAAGACCAGGATCTTACAACACTTGAGCAATATGATAGATCTTGAGGGTATAGCCCAGCATCAAAGTTCTCTTTTTGGCGGATTGAACAGGCAACCACGAACTCAGAAAAACTTTGACAGCCATTTTCATCAGGTGATCTGCAGGCTCGGGGCTGAACCATATTTTATTGAGGGTGAGAGTCGAAAGCTTGGAGGGATCTATTTGCCTCCGGGATTGGCATCTGCGATGAAGTGTGGACATCTTGTTCTGGTGACGGCCTCTATTGAAACGCGTGTATCGAGGATAGTTGAGGATTATCCGATAAAGGATGATGAGACAGTACAAAAGGTTGAGCGAATCCTCAAATCCCTTCGTGGAAAACTAGGACAGGCCGTAACAGATAAACTATGCATGTTATTCAAAGAGAATAAACTGCATGAGCTGGTCCATATTCTGCTGGTTGAGTATTATGACAAGCGATATGCTAACAGCATGAAAAACTACACGTATCACCTTGAAGTCTCTTCAGAGGACATTCCAAAGGTCGCAGAGACCTTAACTGAGTTTCGTGATGCTCTTTTGCCATAACTTCCTTTCTCTCAACGTGCGAATTGTATGAGTGTGAGTTGAGTTCTTCATCTCGTTACCGGTATAACTGAAAGTCGGGATTTTCTGTTTTTCTTCCAGGCAATTATAAAGAACATAGAGACCGGAATAATTGAATTTGTATATATTACGGTATCTATGCTATACCTGTGAGTCTGTCATTTATGAAGATGTAACCTGTTTGATCTCAATTAATTAAATATACTGGGGGTTTGATATGAAAAAAAATATATGGGCGCTTGCAAGACGATCTGCAGTGTTTGGTATACTGTCGGTAATGACCTGCCTGATTGTAAGTTCCGCTGTGGCTGAGGAAAAGCAGACTGATACGGAAATTCGCCTGGCTCTTTTACCGATACCTGATGTTTTGCCAGTGTATGTTGCTGAAGAAAAGGGGTATTTTGAAGATGCTGGTATAGTAGTTGAGCCGCTGACCGTTGGTAGTGCTGTTGAGCGTGATCAGCTGATGCAGGCCGGAAGAATCGACGGAATGATTAATGAGGTTGGTGGTGCCGCACTGTTTAACCGTGAGAGTGTGCAAATGCAGATAGTCTCATATGCTCGAACTCCTCTCGGAGATGCACCACTTTTTAGGGTGTTGGTTGCACCCGGGACTGATTTTAACGATGTAAAAGCACTGTCTGGTATTCCTGTAGCTGTATCGAAGAATACCGTCATTGAATATATTACTGAGCGATTGTTGCAGGCAGGAGGTGTCGAGGATGAAAATATTTCGTTTAAATCCGTGCCTGTACTGCCGGAGAGACTGCAACTACTGCTCGCAGGTCAGATCAAGGCGGCCACATTACCTGACCCGTTAGGTTTTGCGGCACTTCAAGCAGGAGCAATCGAGGTGACAAATGATCTGAGTGCTTCTCATCTCAGTGCCAGTGTTGTGAGTTTCAGCAAAAAATCTCTTATCGAAAAAGAAGAGGCTGTGAGAAAATTTATGGCTGCCTGGAACAGGGCGGTTAAAGATCTTAACAGTAACCCTGAAGAGTATCGTGAATTGATGCTTGAAAAAATCAGAGTTCCCAAAAATGTTCAACTGTCATTTAAGATACCTCAATTTCCTGAAGCTGCAGTTCCCACAGAAGCACAATGGGATGATGTACAGACCTGGCTTATCAAGAAGGAGTTGCTGAAGCAAAAGGTCTCATATACCGACTCTGTAACAACTGAATTCTTAGCACACTAAGTTCAGAGACGTGCTGCTATGATTATTGTCGACACTATCACTTATGGTTATGAAAGCGGTTCAACCCTGTTTTCCGGATTTTCGTTGGAAATTGCAGGCGGAGAGGCGTGGACCATCATCGGTCCATCAGGTTGTGGTAAAACAACTTTGCTGTCGTTGATAGCCGGAATGCTGAAGCCAACCACTGGAACAGTTCGGATTTCCGGTGAAGAGATTAAACGTGCACGACCGCGAACAGGACTGGTGCTTCAGGACCATGGCCTGCTGCCATGGGCGACTGTACGGGAGAATACTGAGTTGGGGCTGACAATCCGTAAGTATTATGGCCCGGACGGCGTACATAGTCCTTTAGATATGGAAACAGATACGGAACGCCTTTCAGAACGTGTGGATTATTGGCTGGATTGGTTGGGCATACACGAATTTCAGCATAAATATCCGGTAGAGTTGTCACGGGGGCAGAGACAGCGAGCCGCCATTGCGCGTACGTTGGTTCTGGAACCTGACCTGCTACTGATGGATGAGCCGTTCTCAGCGCTTGATGCACCTATCCGGGAAGAATTACAAAAGGTTATGAATTCATTTCATGCCGAATCCGGGCTTACTTCAGTAACAGTCACCCACGATATTGAAGAGGCTGTAGTTTTGGGAGAAAAAATTCTGGTTCTGAGTAATGGGCAAAATAGTGTTCCGGTCATTGTAGACAATCATTTATCCGGGCGGATAGACAAAAGAAATGATCCTGAGTTTCTCGATAGATGCAGCCATTTGCGAAACACCATCGCTGCACATACCATCCCTACTGCGCTTGCTTGAGATGCTATTCAATAGAATGATATGAAGAAGCGAGTTACAATATTTAGCACGATAGTCGGTGTTGCTATGTTTTTTGGCCTCTGGCAGTTGGCAGCCATGCTGATAGATCGGCCGATTCTGCCTTCACCGTTTATCGTTGTACCACTATTTCTACAATCATTTTATGGCGATCTGGGTCTACACTTTCTGGCAAGTGCAGGCAGGGTCCTGGCGGCAATCTGCATGGCCACTGCTTTCGCTGCTCCTCTCGGACTGGCACTGGGGCAAATGCCGAAGCTTGATCGGGTTGTAGGACCACTTATTGCGATCATCTATCCGATCCCGAAGATTATCTTTCTGCCGGTTATTTATGTATTGATGGGAATCACGGATTTTTCAAAGATAACGCTGATCGCTATCATTATCTTTTTTCAGATTCTGGTTGTAGTGAGGGATGAGGCTTCATGTCTTAAAAAAGAACTGATCCTTTCAGTTAAATCATTAGGGGCTGGAAGAAGAGCCCTTTTCAGATATGTATATGTGCCAGCCACTCTGCCAGCTGTCCTGACTGCACTGCGTGTGTCAGTAGGTACAGCGGTTGCTGTTTTGTTTATAGCTGAGCAATCGCTGACGAATTATGGCCTTGGCTATTATATAGTCATCGAAACCTACCAGGTTCTCATGTATCCGGAGATGTATACAGGAATTCTGGGAATGGGGCTGCTTGGGGTCTTGCTATATTTTCTAATTTATTCAATTGAGCTTAAAATAAGCAAGCATCTGTATGTCGGGTAGTGTCCAGATCTTACAGGTAATATAAATACTTGCGTAAATATCATAGTATGACAAAAAACATATCTACATTCTATCTCTGGTGGCTTGCAGTTCGTCCGAAAACATTACCTGCAGCCGCTGCTCCAGTTGCTGTGGGTATAGCTGTAGCTGTATCTGACTCGCAGTTTGCTCTATTTCCTGCGCTTGCAGCGTTTGCAGGTGCACTTTTACTGCAGATAGCCGTTAATCTCGCAAATGATTATTTTGACGCTAAAAATAATATCGATTCAGATAAACGACTTGGCCCTGTTCGAGTAACTCAGAGCGGGCTCATCCCTCCCCGGCAGGTGAAAATGGCGATGATAGGTTGCCTGATACTGGCAGCGATTGTTTTCGGGTATCTGACACTGGTCGGGGGAATGGTGATACTTCTCGTTGGACTTGCCTCGATTATCGCGGCTCTTGCCTATAGTGGCGGGCCGTACCCGCTAGCTTCAAATGGCTTAGGCGAGATATTTGTTTTTATTTTCTTTGGCCTTGTTGCCGTGTGCGGGACGTATTGGGTTCAGGCCAGGGAGCTTTCTGTATTGGTTATTGTTGCCTCATTTCCTCCCGGTTTGCTTATTACCGCTATAATGGTGGTTAATAACCTGAGGGATATTGCTACAGACAAAGAAGCTGGTAAAAATACCCTTGCTGTAAGGCTTGGCCGAGAAAGAACGATATTCCTTTACCGAGGTCTGCTTGGTGCGTCCTATCTGGTTCCGGTAGTCCTTTCAGGATTTCAGCAACTGGGAATGATGGTTGTGGTATTACCATTGCTCAGTGTGATTATGGCGTGGAAACTTTTTGGCGAAATAGCTACAGAGACCGGATCAAATCTTAATGAAATTCTTGCAAAGACCGCAAAACTCTCATTTATCTTCAGTGTGTTACTAGCTATAGGAATAGTATTGTAACATCATTATCATGACTTTTCTTAAGGAGTTGCATCCGAAAATTCTGATTTTTTTCAGGATCAGGGAGCAGAAAAGATTTTTGCCGAAAACATATAGCTGATATCTATGAGTCTCGTTCTTCACTTACAGGAAGATAAAAATCTAAGCTGTAGACCGATATTGGACAGGTAAGCAGAGACTCCTGGTAAACGAAACGAAGATATCGAGAAGGTAGTTTTCGGAGTCTATGCTAAGCAGATAAGCCGTTACGGCTTTTCCTGCCTAAGGAAGAAATACATGGTCACCATCCCGGCAATTGCAATTGCAACAGAAATAGACGCTGTCCTCAAGTCTCCAGGCATGATATTCACGTTTGTATAAACGGTATAGTTGTCTATACGCTGGATAGAATTACCTTCCTTCACAAAGTAGTGAGCAATGATTTCCGGATGCTTAAACGGCCAGAGCGAATAGAGCGAGCCAAGAATAAGGCCGGTTAAAAAGCTTACCATCGGATCATGAAATTTCTTAAATGCATACTCGATAAATCTGGCAAAGCTGAGAAGGCCGAATACTATGCCAAGGGCCATTGACCCTAGAAATAGCAGGTCATCCAGAAGCAGGCTACGAATATTAGCAAGTGCTGAAATCACAGCGAAATACTGGTTCATTAAAATGAGTACCAGAGAACCGCTCACTCCGGGCAGAACCATTGCGGATATGGCAATAATGCCGCAGAAGAAAATATAGATGTATTCCCCACTCGTATATTTACCAATATAGGCAAATTTATCTGTTGTCTGGGGCTTTTCAGGTGTGTTTGTCAGGGTAGATGCGTGCTGGCTCTGATATTGTTTTTCCAGCATTTCTGATTTACTCAGCGATTTTTCATATGGGTTGACACTGTACGATATGAATATTGTTAGGAAAATTCCGGCAAGTAGTGGTATGGTGAGTAGTATGCGCCATCGTTTAATCATGCGCCAGGGGATGGCTACCGAGAGAATTATAAGGCCGAAAAAAAATGCATAGGTATAGGAAAAGTGATAGAGCAGCAGATATTTCATGAGGGATGACAGGCTGACTATACAAACAATCGCGCCAAGGCCGAGGACTGTCATAAACGGGTAATCGTTGTCTGTCAGAAATTTTCGTAATTCTTTACCCTGTTGCGTGCTGAAACCGCTTTTGATCCAGTAGAATACGCGTTGTATACCTGTCAGGATATGTGTTGAGTTGATTTCGTTTAAAAATATGATGAGACGTTCGTAAACCCCAAGTATTAAAGCGAATGTTCCTCCTGAGACGCCGGGGATGAGATTGGCGATACCGATCAGGAATCCAATTGTAAATTGTTTGAACCAGTTCATTGAGTAGACCCCGGGTAGGTGTTTTGTATGAATGTAATAGTCGGATGAGCATATGCAATCGGTAATGCGAAAATAAAAATCACGGCTGGAAATATTCAAAAGGCAAATACTATACTCTGTCGACTGAGACAGGGAAAGTGGTTTTTATTTGACTAACTATGGTTCCATGTGGCTCAAAATATATGAAAAATGGTTTTTTTCAGTATAAAGTGGACAAACCCACATCACTTCAGGATAATACCTTGTGAGTAGATAGCCCGCCAGGCGGCGGGAGGTCCCAGGGAATTAACGCCAGAGGAGGTTACACCGCAGTGAAGTTATTAATAGCTGAAGATGAATATACTACCAGAATTACAGTTCAGGTTGTCCTTGAGCAGTGGGGATACAGCGTTGACAGTGTTGAGGATGGTTCAGCAGCATGGAAAATACTTCAGAGACCGGATGGTCCTCAAATTGCCATACTTGATTGGGAAATGCCTGGAATAGACGGCGTTGAACTCTGTACTAAAGTAAAGATGCTTGAGCGTGAAACACCGATCTATGTCATTTTGCTCACAGGCAGGGACGCACAAAATGATATCCTGAAGGGTTTTGATGCAGGAGCAGATGATTATATCACAAAGCCTTTTGATGAGAATGAACTGAGAGCCCGGGTAAGGGTTGCCGAGCGGTTGGTAAACATACAGGCTGAACTGGCTAAATCTAATGAGGAGTTACGTACGGTCCTCAACCACGTGGAGATGCTTCAGTCAAATATTCCTGTCTGCACACACTGTAATTGTATTCAGAATGAAGACGGTGCATGGCGTACGATGGAGGAATATGTGCAGGCTGAGGAAGACCAGCGCTTTCAGTACACCAGCTGCCCTCATTGTAAAAAATAGTTACTGATAAACGGCGTGTTGTTACAGCTTTTGCACCGTACGGCCGGTTGACAGTGCGGCGTGATAATTTAATTATCATGTAATTAAAGATAAAAAAAAGCGGCGAAATCAATACGATTTCGCCGCTTTCTCACGTTTGGCGCTAGGCCATTTCAACGGAGTCTACTCTACACATTTTCCTCTCATATCAAGAGCTGGCGGTCCAAGCCAGGTTCCTTTGAGAAGCATGTTGAAGTATACCCATTTAAACATGAGCTTGGAGATATGGTTCATCTCGGTATCCTTCAGCAGTCCAAGAGGACCTACTGCAGGCAACGGATATAATCCGGTGTATGGCTCAGTGTTGTAGTTGAAATCGATGATGTAGGCTTTCCCGAAGCCTGATTCAATGAATCAAACCGCATGCCCGTCGGACCGGGCGTGTTGTTCACCTCCGTCAACGAACGCCATGATGTTCTCTTCAAGGATATCACCCTGGAAGTGAGCAACTGCGCCTGCTTTGGAAGTCGGGACATCTGTACCGTCACCAAGTACCCATACGTTATCGTAGCCTGCTGGCTGAAGGGTATGCTTGTCAACCGGGATGTAACCCATCGGATCAGCAACTTCTGATTCGATCATAGCTTCGTCACCGAAGTTTGGCGGAATGGACACCAGCATGTCGTAATCGACCTGTGTTCCGTCATACGCTTCGATAATTTTCTTTTCAGGATCAACAGAACCAAGAGCAAAGTTCGGGGTGATCTTGATGTTTTTCTCTTCGCATGCAGAAGTAAGAATTCGGGTCGCAACAGGCTTGGTGAACGCACCTGAGAGCGGAGTAACGAACTCAATCTCTGTTTTATCGCGCTTACCCTGCTTGGTAAGCCACCAGTCTGCAAGGAATACGAACTCAAGCGGTGCAACAGGACATTTGATCGGCATTTCGGCGATGTTTACAACAAGCTTTCCGCCTTCAAATTTCTTGAGCGCTTTACCGAGTGCGATACAGTCATCATAACGGTAGAAACCGTGGATGTCGTTGCCCCAACCTTCCTTAAGACCTTCAATCTCGTCCGGTCTGATATCACAACCGGTAGACATGATAAGGATGTCGTAGGAGAACTTACCTTCAGTACCAGTGGTAACTTCCTGTTTGTTCCAATCAACGTTTGTGATCTCGGAAACGACAAAGTCGATCCCTGGATTCATAAACTCTTTTTTGGTTCTTCTAATGTCTTTTGGCTTGTTGATGTCGAACGGTACAAAGAGGTAACCCGGCTGATAGTCGTGGATATTGTTTCTGTCGATGATGGTAACAGACCAGTCATCATCCAGGTGCTTCCTCATTTTGTTCGCCATCATGGTACCACCGCAACCGGCACCGAGAATGACTAGCTTCTTCATGATGTTGATCGCCTCCTTTAGGCAGGTTTCGAACAGGGGCTTTTACCGCCGGCCCGTTCTATAAATATTTTTGCTTTTGCTTTTAACAAAGTATTATTTTTTCTGGATGGCCTGTACGCAGGCGCCCATCGCCTGGAGAACCATGAAGGCGGCTCCAAGAGACTGCTGAACATCCTTGTCCATCAGCTGTTTGACAGCACCGATTGGAGATACCGGCTTAATATTGCTGAAATCAATTCCTTCGATAATCTTGCCGATTTCTTCGGCCTGGGTATCTGTGAGGGAGATTTTCATGGCACTGTTTGCAGCGGATCCGGCAACCTTGATGAGACCGTTTGATTTTTCAATCGCCAGCTGTATCTCATTAAGAATGGTGATGACCTTAGGGTAAAGGATCTGCGCTACTGGCATAAGGTCGTCTGTGAGTTCGATTCCAGCTTTAAGGTATCCGACACTTTCGTTCAAGGCGGGTACTGCGGTAATGACGTTTCTCAAAAGAGCAACAACATCATCAACAGTTACCTGTCCTTCAAGTTCGGAACAAAATTTGATTACTTCAGGGTATACCTGGTAAGCGATTGGTTCGATATCACGAGCCAGCTCGTTACCCGCTCTCATTTTAAAGAACATGGAGTTTATGTCATTTACGCCCACGAGCAGGTTCTCAACTAAATTATTGAGATCTTTCTCGTTGTACTTACCTTCGAAAGCGGCGAGCAGCGGAGCAGCGGCAGGCTGGGCTGGTTGTGCGGAAGAGGCCGGCGCTTGCTTCGCTTCTTTCAGAGTTTGTACTTCTGATTTCAGCGACTGTATTTCGCTTGAGAGGTTGTCTAACTTTTCCAGAATCAAAGCTTCGTTCATCGTTTCATTCCCGTTCGTGTAATTTCCCTAACTGCTCTCTACCCACGTGCCAAAGCTCGTCGGTTGATCAAATTATACTGTGTATCATCACGGGTCGGCGTTTTTTTTAAGCGAATTCTTGGTGGCGACCCTAGTTCATACATCATATTTCCAAAACAGAGTTTCTAACGCATATGCTACCACTGGGTAGGATGCGACACTGTCGTGCGCGACAAAGTAGTGCGCGACATGGTGGTACTCAATAGTGCATATGCTAGCATAAAACTATCTGTTCGTATAGTCGAAAATGCATACCTTTGAAAAAAGTCACCATCGAACGTCGAGTTAACGGTTTAAAGGTAGTACCAATGTTGCCTAACATTGACGCAGGTTTTGGCCATATGCACGAATATTGGTAGGTTGTTGATACCGTTGACTCAGGTTGTGCAGAAAATGCCAATTGTGCGTTGGTGTGCAATGCTACTGTGACTAATCAAAGACAGTAAGCATACAGATTTTTCAGACAAGGGAAGGGAGATTCAAGGAATGGTCAGAATCCGTGGTCACTTTCTCTGTTGAAGTGAAATATTGAGGTGTTATAGTCGAACATCTTTTTTATGATCAGGGACGGTCGATTGTGAAATTCGTTTTTAGATTAAAAAAAAGCATTAGTTGCAGCATAGGTACATCTGATTATTTGCAGGGGAGGATGGCATTTCTTCTGCTCAGATCTGCTTTGTTTAAATACGTTATGGTGTCTTTGTAGAGTTTTATACGGGAGGCTTGTCAATGTCGATAGATGGGTATTCTGAGCGTTTTGTCCAGATGGCATCCAGCGTGGATCGATATGGAGCGCTCGATAAACCTGATGGATATGGGAAAAAAACGGGTGACTGTGGAGATACCATAGAGTTTTTTCTGTCAGCAAGAACTGGTCAGGTGAAGATGCTGACGTTTCAGATTAGCGGATGCCTAAACACATTTGCCTGCGCCAATACGGTTTCCTATCTTGCTGAAGGGCGAGCGATTGACGATTGTTGGAAAATTACCCCGGAGAATGTTCTCGACTTTCTGGAATCACTTCCTGCCGACCATCATCATTGTGCAGAATTGGTTGTTGGCGCATTTTACCTCGCTTTAAATGATTACAACCGGAATGTACGAGAACCGTGGCGTAAGGATTATTTTGAACGCAAAGTGTAGTTTGGCGGCGTAATAACCTCATGGCCCTCCTGCGATTATTTCATCTGGAAATTACGATGTTGTAATCGCAGGAGGTTACGAAAATATCTAATTCTTGAAGCTATGGATCGGTGCAGGAATACGGCCGCCCCAAGCGATAAAACGTTTGGATTTACCGACGTTTCGTACTTCCATAATCGGGCTTGCGCCAAATAATCCACCAAAGCTTACATATTCGCCGGCTTCCTTGCCTGGAATAGGAATCAATCGTGCAGCAGTGGTTTTGTTGTTGATCATACCAAGAGCCATCTCATCGGCAATTATTGCAGAAATAGTATCGGCATCAACTGATCCGGCAATTGGTATCATATCAAGTCCTACCGAACATACGCAGGTCATTGCTTCCAGCTTTTCCAGGCAAAGTGCTCCCTCGCCAACGGCATCAGCAAGAACCGAATCTTCCATGACAGGAATAAATGCACCGCTTAAGCCACCGACATTCTTACTGGCAAAGATACCACCTTTTTTGACGGCATCATTGAGCATGGCAAGTATCGCTGTTGAACCTGGTGCGCCAACGGCATCTACACCGAGGATTTTGAATATTTCACCAACACTGTCGCCTATGGTAGGCGTTGGGGCAAGGGACAGGTCAACAACGCCAAATTCAATTCCCAGTGCTTTTGAGACCTGGCGGCCAATCAATTCGCCACATCTGGTAACTCTGAATGTTGTCTGTTTGATTTCTTCAGCAATCTCATCAAGGCGAAGTTTGCCAGATCCGTTATGGTCATCGATAAGGCGCTCTAAGGAACGTGCGATAACTCCGGGTCCGCTTACGCCAACGTTCAGAACAACTTCTGCCTCTTCCAGTCCATGAATGGCACCTGCCATAAACGGATTATCACCAGGCTGGTTGCAGAAGACAACAAACTTCGCTGCTCCAAACCCTGACTGTTCTTTAGTTTTCTCGGCAATTTCCTTGATGGTATGGCCCATCATTGCAAGGGCATCCATGTTGATGCCTTTCTGGCTTGTGCCGATATTGATCGATGCACAGACTTTCTCTGTCTGGGCAAGTGCTTCTGGCAGAGATTTAATGTATTCAAGATCAGTTTCTGTCATGCCCTTTTCAACCTGGGCCGAAAAACCTCCAAGAATATCTACACCTACCGCAGTTGCAGCGCGATCAAGGCTTTTGGCGAGTTCAACAAAACCGTGCTGGTCAAACCCGGACCCTACAAAGGCTATTGGAGTGACAGAGATACGTTTGTTAACAACAGGAATGCCGAGGTGCTTGCTGATATCATTGCATGTTTCGACAAAGTTACCTGCGTAGCGGATAATTTTTTCTTCTATATTTTTGCATGTCTGTTCAACGCCATTGCCTCTACAGTCAAGCAGGCTGATACCCATGGTGACCGTACGTACATCCAGATTTTCTTTCTGGATCATTTCAACTGTGGCGAGAATCTGATCGGATCGTAGCATGATTTAAATAACTCCTGAGCGGGAAGGGCAATTTAATGCAGGGTGACCTCGTGGGTCGCCTGAAAAATATCATTATGTTGCATCATAACTTTCAGGCCGGTTTCCGCAGAAAAGTCGGTAAGTGCGTTCTGAACTGTTGCGATGGATGAAACGCCTGAAAGGTCGAGCTGCAGTATCATCGTATACTGATCATCTCGAAGGGTTGTTGCGAGATCGCGTATATTGATATTGTGGGAGTGGCAAAATTGGCTGACACTGTAGACAAGACCGCTCTTGTTCTGGCCCTTGGCTGTCATTATGTAGGTTTCCGGAGGTAAGGGATCGTCACTTACATTGATTGGATTATCCATAACCTTTATGGATACCTCGAATTTGACAGGCGTTTTTATATGTGAAATCTCAGCAACGACATCTTCCGGGGTGACCTCGGAGCTGAAGGTTGCGATCAGTATCATGTTTAGGTAATTGCAGAGTACTGACTGATTCAGATCGGCCAAGTCACCGTCGAGTTTATAAATTGCTCCAGTAATGTCGGCAATTACGCCGGGTCTGTCTTTGGACATCACAGAGATAATCATCTGCTTTTTCATCGAAGACTGCTCCTATACAGAATGTTGCTTGAAGTAGCGATGGCAGTATGTTGACATCGCATAGTAAGGCGAGGGCCTGCTTATATGGGAAATAGACACTATTGCACTGTTTCAGGTAATGGGCAACTAAATTCTAGTTGGAGCAGGACAACAATTCCTGATGTGGATAACCTTCATGCAATTCGATCAATTCTAACGAATTATTTCCTTAATGAATACAACGAGGGTGAGTTGCTTGGCAGGGAGATTGGCCGGAGGCGACGCGTTGCTGTTTCTTGCTTGGCTGGATTTGCGTTAAAGATACATGCTTTTATTATGGGATGACGGAGTCTTACCTTATGTATGCTGTTGTGCTGGTGAGTGTTGCGCGTACCCGACAAAAAAATCATAGGCCAGCCGGCAGAAGCGCAAGGGGCAATGTGAAATGAGAAAATTTGACAGAATGCTGTCTCTCTGAGAAATCGTTTGTTTGTGGTGGGTCGTTTGACATCAGGCGGCAGTTTGTGAAACACTTATAGGTGAAGTCAGCATGTGCTTTGTAGCGTGGAGCATTAAGTTTCACGGGGCCTGCCTGTCTTCTGGAAGTGTGCAGGATAGATGGCAGATATACCATACGGTGGGTGTGTTCATGAAGTCAGCAGTCCATTATAGCCAGGAAGCAGATTCGTATCAGGCAGGAAAGCATGCCATATCCGATATCAGGGAAAAGTTGTCAGGAGTACAACCTGATTTGCTTGTTCTTTTTTCTTCCATAGCACATGATCTCCCAAAAATCATTCAAGGTATTGAATCAATTGCCCGGAATGTACCTCTCTGTGGTTGCACCGGTTCCGGGATTATTACTGGTTCCGGAAGTGATGAAGCTACACACTCTATTGCCTTAATGGGAGTTGTCTGCGAGAATATGACCATCACTCCGTTTATCTATTCAGGTCTGTCAGCTGATCCAGAAGGAATTGGAGGACGTATCGCATCAACAATTCATGATGCCGGGATAGGTGTACAGGAAAAATCTCTGCTTTTTCTTTTCGCTGACGGTTTAACAATCAATGCTGATGCCCTATATCGTGGCTTGCAGCAAAATTTACTGAACCATATTGATGTGGTCGGCGGTACAGCAGGTAACGACTTTCAGCAGGACATCACCTATCAATTTTGTAATGGGCAGGTGATGAGTGATGCTGTGTGCGGGGTCCTGGTGCATGGTGCCTTTAATTATAAGATAGGAGTTACCCATGGTTCTTCGCCGGTAGGGTTATCACGAACTATAACCAGAGCTGAGGGAAACATCATTTATGAGATCGACCATCTTTCTGCGCTTGATATTTTAAAACAGTATATCGGTGTAGAGCGGGTGCAGGATGTCGGGCAGACACTTAACCTCTTTGAGCTGGGGCAGGAGTTTCCCGGGCAGGAGTACAGTCAGGATATTCTCAACAGGGCGATAATCGGCATAGAAGAGGAGGGTGGTGGGATACGACTCGCTGTAGAAATTCCCCAAGGCGCAAGAGTCCGGATTACCAGAAGGGATTCGGCACTCGTGCTTCAGCGGACGCGCGAGATGGCTGAGATTATGTCAAAGGAATTACGGGACTACCAGAACGCGACATTTTTCTACTTTAATTGCAGCGGCAGAGGATCCTATCTCTTTGGAGATCCCGAACAGGAGGTGAATGCGCTGCGTGGAGTGTTGGCTCCTGACACTACTATGATCGGTTTTTTTACTTTTGGGGAGTTTGCTCCAATCAAGCGATGCAATTACTTTCATAATTACACCGGAGTGCTGGTAGGGGTTGAAGAATGATCAGCGGTTTCCCAAAGAGTGATGAGGTACATGTGGATACCGGTCAGCAGGGCGTGGAGAGTGAACGTGTGGCATACGAAGAGGAGATTCATCGGCTGACTGCCAACATCATCCGCCAGGAAGCTGAGCTTATTGAAACCCGGGTCGAGCTTAATAAACGTGTTCGGAGTCTGCAGTTTTTTCAAATACTTAATAAGCGTATTCTCGCTGCAAAAACGAATAAAGAGATCTACCACGTGGTTGTTCATTCTCTGGTAGAGATTGGTTTTGATAAGGCACTTATCTTCAAGAGTAATAGTGATAAGTACGGGGTGGTTGCTCATCATGGCTATACCTCAGATGCAGTGCTGACCCGAGCACCGGTGCATGATTTGTTGAAGTTCGTAGAGGATCATGGCGAGCTGCTTGTGAATGGCGCAAATCGTGATTCTGTCGATTTCGATTACGAAAAGAACCTGGAGGTGCAATATTTTATTGCAGCCTGTTTTACTCTGAGACAAAGTGTTGATGTTCCACATATACTTCTTGCCGGGAATACCAGTGAATCCACAGTACGGCGTTCCCGGTTGACGAGTGTCGATCTGCAGGTTCTGCAGACACTTACCCAGCAGATTGTTGTAGCAGTGGAAAATTCTTTTTTTTATGAGCAGCTAGAAAAATCGGAAATAAAATACAGATCGCTTTATGAACAATCTGTTGAAGGGCTCTTTCAGATAGATCTCAATGGCAAAATTATCAGTGCTAATCCGGCGATGGCAAAAATGTTGGGGTTTACGCATGTCGATTTGCTTGTTGGTGGACACAGTGATGGTAGATCACAGTCAATACTCTATGAAGATGATTTTGCACGTTTTGCAAAAATAGTCACCGAAGTTGGTGCAGCTATAGGCTACGAAGCGGAACTGTGTCACAGAGACACACGAAGCATATGGGGAGCGCTGACAGCAAGGTATGTTGAAAGTGACGGTGATGGTCCAGCATATTTTGAGGGGTCGGTGGTTGACATCACCGAGCGTAAAAGGGCACGCCAGCTAGATATAGAAAAAACAGCTGCTGAAAAGGCAAATAGGACCAAAAGCGAATTCCTGGCGAAAATGAGTCATGAAATTCGAACTCCTATGAATGGCGTGCTGGGTATGACAACGCTTCTTATGGATACTGGTCTTGATCCTGCCCAGCAGCATTATGTCGGTGCCATCAGGCAAAGTAGTGAAGCCTTGTTGGCTATAATTAATGATATTCTGGATTTTTCAAAAATTGAGGCGGGTAAAGTTAGCCTTGAGTTGACCACTTTCAGCTTACGAAAGTTGCTGGACGAAATAATTGATCTGGTTGAGACAAGGGTGAATCCGGATAAGGTGAAACTTATCTGTTATACCGATCCCGAGGTTCATGATCGTGTTTTCGGCGATCCGATTCGTTTGCGTCAGATACTCATAAATCTTGCCGTTAATGCAACTAAATTTACAACCGAGGGAGAGGTTGTCATATCTCTCAGGTGTATGGGAAGCGATTTGCGTTTTTCGGTACTGGACAGTGGACCGGGGATTCCATTTGAAAACCAGCGCCTGCTCTTTGAAAGTTTTACACAGGTTGATAACTCGTTGACCCGTGAGGTTGAGGGGACGGGGCTCGGGTTATCAATTTCGAAACAGTTGGTCGAGTTGATGGGGGGAGAAATCGGTGTAGAGTCGGAGCCTGGCAAAGGCGCGGAATTCTGGTTTACCCTCCGGATGCTCCGCAGTGAAGATGTGCAGCAGGCTGACAATGGTATAACTGACTTTGTGGGCAGGCGGGTGTTGATAGTGGATCAGGAGAGCTGGAATTTGAGGTATCTGAAATCTCAGTTTGAGGCATGGGGGGCCGATGTGGATCTGGCGACGAATGAGAGTCAGCCGGAACATTGGTGTGTCAATACTCAGGTTATTAGCCCTCGGTACCATTTGCTTGTGGTTGCTGAAAAGATGGCTCAGTTGAGCGTGGCAAACTGGTTTGAAGAGGCTATTTACGGCAGAATAATTTTACGCGACAGAGCTTCAATGGGCGGGAGTACATTGAGGCTTGAGGGAGAAAAAAACGTCTACGTACCGATGCCGTTACGCTATGGCCATCTAAAAAAAGCGTGTCGTTGCCTGCTGTCAAATCAGGACCTGCATGAATGTCTGTTTAGTGACATGAAGCCTGTTTGGGGTAGTAATGATCAGCGCAAAAAATCGCGAGTGCTCGTCGTTGAAGATCACAATATTAATAAGCAGGTTGTGATTGGAATGCTGAACCGGTTGGGGTGTGTCCATGTTGATTCAGTGGGTGACGGCCGTGAGGCACTGCAGAGCTGGTCGGAATTCGATTATGATCTGATATTTATGGATGTTTCAATGCCCGTGATGGACGGGCTGGAAGCTACACGCCGAATTCGTAGCGGTAAAGGTAAGGGGAATTGCGACGTGCCGATTATTGCGTTAACTGCTCATGCGATGGTCGGTGATAAGGAAAAATGTTTGAAGGTCGGTATGAACGATGTTGTTGTGAAGCCTGTTGATCCGCAAGCGCTGGCATCAGTGCTTGACCGGTGGCTGCCTGGCTTACTTGACGGGGAAAATGACAAGCAACTTTCAAATCAGAAAGAAGATGCTGAAGTGATAGAAAAAATACACAACCTGCAGTCTGGTCCGGTAAAGGGTGCAGTTGTGTTTGATTTTCGAAAACTCACCGACCGTCTTCTTGGAAATGAAGCCCAGGCGAGGCACATTGCTGAATACATGTATAACGAGGTGGGTAAGCAGGTGGCTGAGCTTGAAGATGCGCTTGAAGCTGGAGACATAGGCGAAGTTTCACGTTTGGCTCACCGCATGAAAGGGGCTGCCGGCAATGTGCAGGCGGAGCTGCTTTATCTGCAGATGAAAGAACTTGAGAATGCTCTTGTCAACAGTGATATGGAGACTTCCCGCATGCTGGTGCGGGAAGTACGGTCACATAGTGTTGAGTTGCGGAATGTTATACGCAGTCACCTGTGATACAGAGTTTATTTTAGAAACAGTTCGTATGCAGGGTTATCTGTTTCCTCAAAATAGGTGTATCCCAGTTCTGCAAGACGGGCATAGAGGTCTCGATTATCTTCCTGCTCACATTCAAGACCGATAAGCACCCTGCCGAAATCGCCCCCCTGTAATCTATAGTGGAATAACGAGATATTTCTATGTCCTCTGGTCGCGTCAAGAAACCGGACAAGGGCGCCAGGTGTTTCGGGGAACCAGAATCGAAACAGCTTCTCATTTTTTACAAGATTTGATCTTCCACCAACCATGTAACGGATATGTGTTTTTGCTAATTCATTGTCAGTGAGGTCACTATTGGCATAGCCGGCCTCGCTGAGATCTCGACTGAATGTTATCCGTTCATCGCTACTTGAGATTGAAATACCGACAAATATATGGGCTTTGCCACGATCTGAGAGGCGATAGTTGAATTCGGTGATATTTCTTTCACCAATGAGTTCATGGCAAAACCTCTTGAGGCTTCCGGGCTGTTCAGGAATCGTGACCGCAAAAAGAGCCTCCTGCTGTTCGCCAATCATTGTTCTCTCGGCTACATACCGTAACCGTTCAAAATTCATGTTGGCTCCGGAATTGATCGCAATAAATGTTTTTCCTGTGCAGCCTGTTTCGCGGATATATTTTAACAGACCGGTCATGCCAAGAGCGCCTGCAGGTTCAACAATAGAACGGGTCGCTTGATAAATGGCTTTAATGCCGCTGCAGAGTTCGTCAGTGTTTATCCGGAGTATTTCATCGACAAACTCATCGCATAATTCAAACGTTCGTTTGCCGACCTCCTTAACAGCAACACCATCAGCAAAAATGCCGACAGACTCAAGTGTGACAGGTTTCCCGGCCTCAAGGGATCGTGCCATGGCATCACTGTCAACAGGTTCAACCCCTATGACTTTTACTTCCGGTCTCAGTGTTTTGATATATGCGGCCATGCCGCTAATCAAACCGCCTCCGCCAACCGGGATGAAAACTGCATCTAGCCTGCCGGGATTTTGTCTGAGAATTTCGTCTGCAACAGTGCCCTGACCAGCAATAACCAGCTCATCATCAAAGGGATGGATAAAGGTCATGCCGGTTTCTTTGGCGACAATCTTTACATGGTCAGCTGCTTCAGAGTAATTATTTCCATGTAGAATGACTCTGCCCCCGAAACGTTTGACAGCTTCAACTTTAATAGCCGGTGTTGTGACAGGCATGACGATGAGTGCATCAATTTTAAGTTTGTTGGCAGCAAAGGCAACTCCTTGGGCATGGTTACCTGCCGAGGCGGTTATCACTCCCCTGGCCAGTTCCTCTTTACTGAGATTTGCAATTTTATTATAAGCGCCACGGAGTTTGAATGAGAATACAGGCTGCTGATCCTCTCGTTTTAACCGGATGGTATTATTGAGTTTTGCTGACAGAGCTATAGCGTCATCAAGCGAGGTCTCTATGGCTGCTTCATATACCCGGGAAGTGAGTATCTGGCGTAATATCTTTCGCATCGAAATACCTGGTTGTGTTTTATATAATGTTGAAACCTGAGGTTTATTCTCATCGCGAGGGTAAATGAGAGAAGCTGATTAAGTAACAGGCTTAAACGGTGGCCTGTATGTTCTGTTATGTTTGTGAATTTTCCCAAATCTCTTTGCGCTCCTTCTCTATTAACCTGAATGTATCAGGTTGACGTATCGTAGCCATGTTACGATTGATGTTCATGTCTGTGGTGAATGTCAGGGTAGTGCGGATGAGAGTGTGTGATTTTTTGGTGTTGGTGGGCATGTGAGTGCGGCCCGTTAGCTTCAGGATTGTCGTGCTCGTGATCATGGTGATCATCATCATGATTATGCAGATGAGTATGGTTAAGGTCACTATGAATGTGGTTGTGCTCATGTTTGACACGGTTAGAGAAGAAGATCGCCCCTGTAAGACAGCAGATGGCACCAATGTGGGTGATATGGATTTGCTCACCGAGAAGGATTGCTGCAAGGCCGACACCAAAAAAAGGACTGCTCGAAAAGAGAATCTGGCTGCGTGTTGCGCCAATTTGCTGGGCGGCCATCACGTACAGTACGATGCTGGCACCGTATGAAACTGCGCCAAGGATGAGAGCTTTTGCAACGAGTAAAAATTCTGCTGAATGTACATCAAGAGAGAGACCGATAGCAACATTTACACTGCCTGCAATGACACCTTTTATGAGGGTAATTTGTGAGGGTGTCATGCAATCAATGAGTGCGGTGAAATGATTGTCAAAGCCCCAGGAAAAACAGGCGGCTGTAACCATTAAAGCGGCCAGCAGGCCTCCTGACCCTTCAGAAATTGTCATAACAAGCCCTGCCGCGAGGGCAAGACATACGCCGAACCAGCCATTGCGGTCCAGATGGTCATCAAATAAAAGCGCACCGATGATTGCTGTGGCCACAAGTTCCATATTCAGCCAGATTGCAACTGATGAAGCATGTGCTGCTTTGAGTCCGAATAAAAGCAGGGTCGGACCTAAGAATCCTCCACATAATACAGTTCCGGCAATGTAAAGGTATTGTCGTCTACTTACTTTAGGGCGAATCTGCTGCAGTGTTCTTTCGCGGGCTACCAGAGGAGTGACGCCGATAGCTGCACCGAGATAGAGTAAGCCGGCCAGAAGGAAGGGGTTAAGGTTGCCAAGGAGTATTTTTGAGGCAGGAGTCGCAAGTCCAAAGAGAAATGCGGAAAGTAGCCCTATGCCTATAGCAAAAATCTGCCATTCTGTGTGTTTACTGGCAGAAGACTTCATATTGGTTGTATTTGATGATTTGCAATGAATGTGATTTGTATATGACCATATGAATTTTCAGGAAAAGACATTAATGGTTAATGGTTGATGCGATCTCTTTCACTTTTGCCATGGTCTCATTGAGGTCAAAAGAGCAAATTTTTCTATCCTCCATAACTATCTTACCATTAATCATGGAGGTGTGGACATCACTTCCGCTAGCTGAGTAAACAAGCAGGTCTGCATTGTAGAACGGTGTGAGGTGCGGTGTTTTAAGGTCAAGGAGGATAATATCCGCTTTGCTGCCTACCTCAATTGTACCAAGATTGTTGAACCCGAGTAGTTTGGCATTGCCCGTTGTGGCAGCCTTAAAAACTTCTTTGGCTGGTAAAACTGTTGCATCGATTGAATTGAGCTTATGGAGTTTTGCAAGAATATCCATCTCACGAAAGATATCGAGGCTGTTATTTGATGCGCAGCCATCTGTTCCTATACCTAGGCTGATGTTCCGCGAGAGTATTTCAGGAATTCTGGCAATCCCTGAGGCTAGCTTAAGATTACTCTGTGGGCAGGTTACTACATGGGCGCCACTCTGTTCTATGGCTTCGAGGTCCTCGTCTTCAAGCCAGACGGCGTGAATAAGTACTGAATTACTGTCGAGTAGGTCAAGTTTCTTCAGATGTCCTACAGGGGTTTGAGCCTGCATATTAATAATCATATCAATTTCTTTCGGGCTTTCTGCGATATGAGTAAAAAAGCGCACATTCGTAGTGTCAGCAAGTTCTTTGGCACGACGTAATGTTGTAGGGGAACATGTGTAGGGAGCATGAGCAAAGACTGCAGGGGTGATGAGCGGATCAACACCTTTCCAGCGGTCAATAAACTCGGCGACAGTCGAAATGTTTTTCTTCGGGTCAGGAACGCTCGGGGCAGGGAAATCTACTATTCCGTGACCAACCACTGCGCGCATACCGCAGTCAGCTAGTGCTCTGGCTGAGTCATTTGAGAAAAAATAGCCATCAGCAACGCAGGTGGTACCTGACAGGATCATCTCAGCCGCAGCTAATCGTGCACACCAGTATACCATCTCTCTGCTTACATGGGCTTTTTCAGCGGGAAAGATATGATTGTGTAGCCAGTCAGATAGTTCAAGGTCATCTGCAAGGCCGCGAAAGAGCGTCATTGCACAATGATTATGTCCATTAATCAGGCCGGGCATGAGTAGTTTTCCCTCACAATCTATGACCCTTGCAGTTGGGTGTTCTTTCAGGTCGGCCATTAATCCGATTGTAGAAATGGTGTCACCCGAAGTGAGGAGATAACTGTCAGGTACGAGAGACTCGTCGGGGCCCGCAAAGAGTGTGCAATTTTTAAAGAGTGTAGTCATTTTTTATGTTTTAGGTGGTTGTGAACCGGTGCCCGGACGGATGGTTTGAAAAAGTGGGCGTTTTCTACGCAATACGTGTATTATAATCTGTTTTGCAAAGCATGTCTGCAAAAGCTATGGAATCAGATTGGATTGTTGCTGTCACTACCTCGTCGGCCGCAAAACGGCTTGAAAAATGCGAGGTTATTATAGATTAAAGAACTACATGCAGGCTATTCAGCCTGGTATGATAGAAGTTTCAGGAGTAGTTTTAATGGGTTTTCGTTGTGGTATCGTTGGCTTGCCCAACGTCGGTAAGTCTACGATTTTTAATGCGTTAACTGCCGCAGGAATAGATGCTGAGAATTATCCGTTTTGCACCATTGAACCAAATGTAGGGGTTGTGCCTGTACCGGACAAACGCCTGGACATCTTGGCAGATATCGCAAAAACTCGGAAAAAAATCAATACCCAGATGGAGTTCGTCGATATTGCTGGTCTTGTCAAGGGGGCCAGCAAAGGTGAGGGGCTTGGTAACCAGTTCCTTGGCCATATCCGCCAGGTAGAGGCTATCGTTCATGTTATCCGTTGTTTTGAGGATGACAATATTGTCCATGTTGAAGGTTCGATTGATCCGAACCGTGATCGTGATGTCATTAACATGGAACTGATTCTGTCCGATCTCGACTCTATTGAGAAGAAATTAAAGAAAGCTCAATCCATGTCGAAGTCGGGTGATAAGGTCTATAAGGCCCAGGCTGTTTTCCTTGCACGTCTGCAGGAGCATCTCGATGCAGGAGAACCTGCCAGAACAGTACGCGTCGAAAATGAACTTGAGGAAGGTTTCGTTCGTGAGCTCTCTCTTCTGACCAGTAAGCCGGTACTCTATGTTGCTAATGTTAGTGAAGACGATGTTATCGACGGCAACGAGTATGTTAGAAAGCTCGAAGAGGCAGCGACCGCTGAAAATGCCAGCATGGTGCTGATTGCCGGATCTATCGAGCAGGAACTGAGTCAGCTTGAGGTTGAAGAACAACAGGAATTCCTGCAGGATATTGGTATGGAAGAGCCAGGTCTTAACAGGCTGATAAAAGCCGGTTACAGCCTGCTTGATCTCCAGACATTTTTCACTGTAGGCGAGAAGGAAACCAGAGCATGGACAGTACCGATTGGTTCTAAAGCTCCTCAGGCAGCCGGTAAAATACATACCGACTTTGAGCACGGTTTTATCCGGGCTGAGGTGATTGCCTATGACGATTATGTCAGTTGTAACGGCGAATCCAAGGCAAAAGAGAAAGGGCTTATGCGGGTTGAGGGTAAAGAATATGTGGTAGCTGATGGCGATTGCATGCATTTCCGTTTTAATGTCTGACAGGTGTGGTCTGAGTAATGGGGAAAATATTATTTATTGATCAATTACAGGAAGGAGGCCGGATCGATGACCGGTTTCTGGTTAAATCAGCCAGGCTCTCTGAAACGCGGGCAGGAAAACCGTATCTTATTCTGACGTTGATGGATAAGAGCGGCGAGCTTGGAGGGCCTGTCTGGGATAATGCAGAACAATTTCAGGAAATCTGTAAGCCCGGAGAATTTGTTCATGTACTTGGGGTAGTCCAGTCATACCGTGATAAACTTCAGCTTAAGGTCGATTCAATAGCTCCTGTGAGCAAAGATGAAGTCGATCTTGCCGATTTCCTGCCGGCAACGCATCACGATAGAGCCGAGATGGCTGCCGAACTTCAGGTTCTTGCCCGATCAGTAACAAACCCTTTTGTGAAGAAGCTCCTCCACTTTTTCTTTAAAAAAGATGAGATCTGGAATCGGTTTCAGGAAGCTCCTGCAGCCAAGGGAATTCATCACGCGTATATCGGTGGGTTGTTAGAGCATTCATTATCCATGGCCAAAGTTGCCAATATGCTTGCAGATCATTACGAAGGTGTCGACAGGTCGTTGCTTATTGCAGGTGCACTGCTTCACGATCTTGGCAAGGTTGAAGAGCTGTACATGGAGAATGGTGTTATCGACTACACTGATCGCGGACGTCTCAAAGGGCATCTTGTTATTGGCAGTGAGATGGTTGGAAAGGTAGCCGCCCGCATAAAAGATTTTCCTGAAGATGTTCTTGAACGACTGCAGCATCTTATTCTCAGCCATCATGGGCGACAGGAGTACGGTTCTCCGGCTGTGCCAATGACTGTAGAGGCGTTTCTGCTTAACTATATTGATGAACTTGACTCGAAGATGAATGTGCTGGAACAGCTTCGGCGAAAGATGAACAGTACCGAAATGAGTTGGAGTGATTATCAGCGCACTCTTGAGAGGTATCTCTATCTTAATGCGTTGCAGGAAGAGCAGGCAAATAAAGAAAAGAAGCATGAGCAGATGCCTGCAAAGCAACAGTCACTTTTTTAATTTTCAGGCTAGGGTATGCGGGAACTAAACACAACTCTCTGCTTTACCGGTGTGGTTGGCCAGGAAAAGGCGGCCACTCTGGTTTCAAGAACTATGTTGTCCGGCAAACTACCCCATGCCTATATTTTTAAAGGGCCCGACGGCGTAGGGAAACAGCTTTTTGGTCGTGGTGTCGCAGCGGCCCTTAACTGCAGGGGGGAGGACGCTGGCCGGGCTTGTGGAGTATGTAGCTCCTGTAAAAAGTTCATATCCGGCAATCATCCGGATTTCACCGTTGTAAGGCCTGATAAGGGCAGCATCAAAATCGGTCAGGTTCGTGAAATGTGCCGTTCCCTGAGCTACCCACCGTACGAATCCGACTTACGGGTCGTACTGCTTGAAGATATTCACACCATGCGGCCCGAGGCTGCCAACAGCCTCCTGAAAACTCTTGAAGAACCGCCTCCGGGGAATCTGCTTATACTTACAGCGGAGGCATCTCAGGAGGTACTTACCACAATATCTTCACGTTGCCAGGTAATCCCTTTTTATGGGCTTGGTGGCGCTGAATGTATATCTATTATCCGTCAACATAAGCCTGACCTGGATGTCGAGACAGCAAACGTATTGGCCCGATTAGCTGAAGGCAGCCCCGGGAAAGCGCTGTTGCTTGAGAAATACCAGATGATAGGGATACTGAAAAACGTTATTGCAGTTCTGAGCAACCCTGAAATTGATCAGAACAGGGATGTCGGGAAACTCTTGATCGCGGCTGAGGAAATGGTTGATTTGAAAGAACACCTTATACCTTTTCTTGGTTTACTCCGGTTGTGGCTTCGCGATACGTTACTGGTTGTGACGGAATCAACTGAGCATCAAGGGCTTTACGGATTCGGTCTAGAACCTGAAAAACCAATGAAAAGCTGGAGTTCTAAAGACCTTTTTGCTAAACTGCTGGCTATCGATAAAGCAGAAAAAGAGTTGAAGCGAAACTGTAACCGCTCCCTCGTGTGCGAGGTACTGCTGTTTCATCTGCACTGAGAAACTCTATATGAAGGAACTACCCCTTATGTCGGAAAACAGTGACCCGCAAGACGTTGAAGTCGCCGGGCAACAAGAATTACAACAATTTTATAGAGCACGTTTTCGTGAAGATGGTCAGATGATTACCGCCTCATCACAGGCTGCTGGACTGGTACGTGATGATATTGTAATGATTAAGACAGATCATGGTTTGGAACCTGCGATTATTGTGGGACCTGCACCGATGTGTGGTTGCAAATCCGAGTCACGCAAGGCAAGTTGTGAAATTGCCAGGGAGGCAAATGAGGAGGAGCTTGAGCGTTTCTCGCAACTTCCGGAGTTTGAAAATCGTGCCTTCGCAATATGTCTGGAACTTATAGAACGTCACAGCCTGGAGATGCGACTTGTTCGCGTTGAGCGTTTTTTTAACGGCAGCAAAATCATCTTTTATTTTACCGCTGATAACAGGGTAGATTTTCGGGGCCTGGTAAAGGATCTTGTGCAGGAATTTCGTACCCGGGTTGAGATGCGCCAGGTCGGCGTCAGGCACGAAACAAAGATGCTAGGCGGAATGGGAACCTGTGGACGAGAACTCTGCTGTTCTTCATTTATTAAAAAATTTGATTCCGTCTCTATCAAGATGGCAAAAGAACAGGATCTGCCTCTCAATCCATCAAAAATATCGGGCCTTTGCAATCGTCTTCTTTGCTGCCTTACCTATGAGTATGATACATATCGCCAACAGCGAAAAGGGATGCCAAAGCCGGGACGCAGGATAAAAATTGGTGACAAAGCCTATAAGGTAAGGCGCCAGAATCCACTGCAGCAATCCATTCTTGTGATGACAGATAAAGGCGAAGAAAAGCTCCTGCAGCACGAAGAATGGCAGGGGTACGAATCTATGCGTGTTGACAAAGGTTCGAAAAAAGAGAAAAAGAATAAGGATTAACCGAAGATTCCTTCTGAGAGCACGGCGGCGAATTATCTGCTGTGGCGAAAAAAAACTCCCATGACAACATATATCACAACTCCCATTTATTACGTCAATGCACAGCCGCATCTCGGTCATGCCTATACTACCATAGTTGCTGACACCTACAGCAGGTTTAACCGAATCTGCGGTGATGATGTGCGTTTTCAGACTGGAACCGATGAACACGGCGACAAAATTGCTGAAGCGGCTGAAAAGGAAAATGTTGAGCCGAAAGAATATGCGGACAGAATAAGTGGAATGTTTCGTGATACATGGCCACTTCTTCAGATTACCCCTGATAACTTTATTAGAACGACTGACGAAGAACATATCGCAGTTGTTCAGGCCATTTTGCAGAAAGTGTACGATAAGGGCGATATTTATTTTGATGAGTATTCAGGCCTTTACTGTAGAGGTTGTGAGCGATTTCTCACTGAAAAGGAGCTTGTTGATGGTAATTGTCCGGATCATCAGCAGCCTCCGCAGGAAATTGCTGAGCAGAATTATTTTTTCAGAATGTCAAAGTATCAGCAGCAGCTGATCGATCATATCAATGCGAATCCTGATTTTGTTACGCCTGAGAGATATCGTAACGAGGTGCTCTCTTTTTTAAGTGAGCCACTTGAGGATTTGTGTATTTCACGTCCGAAATCCCGTCTGACCTGGGGAATCGAGCTGCCTTTTGACGATACCTTTGTCACTTATGTCTGGTTTGACGCATTAATTAATTATCTTACCGGCCTTGGGTATCCTGATGACGAGAAATTCAAAAAATACTGGCCGGTAGCTGAGCATGTTATCGCAAAGGATATTCTGAAACCGCACGCAATTTACTGGCCGACCATGCTGCTTTCTATGGAAGTGCCGTTGTATAAAAAACTCCATGTTCATGGATACTGGAACGTTGATGATACGAAGATGTCAAAAAGTATCGGCAATGTTGTCAGGCCCAAAGAACTGGTTGCCGAATATGGCGTCGATACTCTGCGTTACTTTACGCTGCGTGAGATGTCATTCGGGTTAGATTCATCATTTAGCAGTGAAGCAATAGTGGCGAGAAAAAACTCGGATCTGGCAAATGATCTTGGCAATCTTTTCAGTCGCTCACTGGCAATGTTGAAAAAATATTGCGATGGTGTTGTTCCTGAACCCGGTGCTGAAGAAGAGTCAGATATTTTGTTACGTGAGACAGCTGAAAAGATGCTCCCTGTATATAGAGAGAGTATGTCGGAATTCAAATTTCACACTGGTTTACGCTCAGTATGGGAATTGGTGAGCTACGCGAATAAATATATTGTTACCAACGAGCCATGGGCACTTGCCAAGAGCCCTGACTCCAAAAAACGTCTTGAGACGGTGCTGTATAATCTTACAGAGTGTCTCCGATTGCTCTCACTTGTTGTCAAGCCTGTTATGCCTGAGACGGCTGCCAAGATGGTTACCGCGCTGGGTATTGAAGCAGATGATCCTTCTGTTTCTTTGCTGGATATCGGCGGGAAATGGAATGTCTTAAAACCTGGCACTACAATGCGTGCTGTTGAGCCTCTTTTTCCACGTGTTGATGTGAAAAAACAAACAGATAAAGAGAGTCAGCAACCGAAAAAACAGAAGAAAAAGAAAGAAAAATCTGTCCCTGTTGATACTGAAGGACTCATTACCTTTGAACAGTTCAAGGATGTTGAGCTTCGTGTTGCAGAGATTGTTGCGGCTGAGAAGGTGAAAAAATCTGACAGATTGCTCAAGCTTACTGTTAACGCCCCTGAAGAACGCACTATTGTTGCAGGAATAGCCGAATATTATTCACCCGATGATATTATCGGCATGCAGGTGTTGATTGTGGCCAACCTCAAGCCTGCAAAACTTATGGGAATCCCTTCGCAGGGGATGGTACTTGCGGCAAAAACTGAAACGGACGGCGAAGAGCGACTGGTTTTGGCAACCGTGAGCGGCAGAGTCAAAACAGGTAGCAAAGTAGCCTGAGAAGAAAGGAGCGAGAATGTTTGTTGTGAATAATTTTATGATGGCACTTGCGGGTATTATTGATTTTATCCTTACCGCCTATATGTGGGTTATTATTGGACGAGCCATTATTTCCTGGGTGAATGCTGATCCGTACAATCCTATTGTACGGTTTCTCTATGAAGCAACAGAACCGCTTTTAGGGCGGATTCGAAGAATGATTCCGATTAGTATGGGCGGGATCGATTTTTCACCAATGATACTGATCATGGTAATTATGTTTCTCCAGAGTTTTCTGGTGCCTACTATGAAGCAGATAGCTATGAATATGGGATAACCTGCAGTACATAACCGCTAACTTTACCAGCACGGAGCATTGTAATGTCTATTACTCCACAGGCCATTAAGGATCAGGAATTTCAGGTTAAGTTCAGAGGATACGACTCGATTGAGGTCAAGGCGTATCTCGAACTGCTGGCAGAGGAATTCTTTGAACTGCATGAATTACGTAGAAAGCAGGAAGAGGAATACGCTGAACTGTATGAGGAAAATCAGGCTTTAAAGCAGGAAAAAGATTCACTGGTAGAAGAAGGTCGTGAACAGGTTGAACGCTCTGTCGCCAGTGTCCAGGAATTTCAGGAGAAAGACGAGGCTATCGCTGTTCTTGAAGAAAAGGTTGCCGAGCTGCAGACAAAGATTGAGGGGTCAGAGCAGGAAAAAACTCTTCAGCAGGAAGCCTGGGAACGTCAGGAATCAGAGTTGCGTGAAGAGATTGATCGCTTGAAGGAAGGGCTTGATGATAAGCAGACAGCTGTATCCGAAACAAGTAGTGAAGCTGAGAAGCTTCGGGCACAGATAGAGATTCTTGAAGCGCAGATCAATGAACTTAAGCAGGAAGAGATCGATTTTAAATCGACCATCATTGCCGCTCAGAAGTTTTCTGACGATTTGAGAGCAAAATCCCAGGAAGAGTCTGCACGACTTCTTGAACAGGCCCGTGACGAAGTTGAGACTTTCCGCCGTGAAGCTGAAGAAGAGTTAGCCAGCCTGCCTGTCCAGATTGAGAAGTTGCAGAAAAAGAAGGCTCAGGTTCGCGAAGACCTGCGTGCTGTATTGAACTCCTACCTTGAACAGCTGGATGTTGCCACAGACGTTGCAGCAGTTGATAACGATGAGGATCTCTCCGATCTGTTTCAATCCATTTCACTTAATGGCGATGATATTGATACAGATGCTGCTGAAAAGGTCAGTGTGGATTGATTCGTTTTTGAAAGGATTTCCTGCAGGGAAGGCTGTTGTCATTTCTGCAGGAAGCGTGTGTAGTTTGTTCTGAAAAGTTCTTCTTCAGTAGATACGATGCCATACCTTACGGCCCAGGAAGTAGATTCAGTATTTGTACGTGTATATGTGCAACCACGGGCTTCTCGTAATGCTATATGTGGAATTCATGACGGATCTCTCAAGGTTGCGATAACCACCCCGCCAGTGGACGGTAAGGCAAACCAGGCTGTTATAAAATTTCTCGCTAAAACTGTAGCTACGCCAAAGCGGGATGTGGCCCTTTACTCAGGCAAAACATCGCGTAGAAAAGTTTTCCTAATTACAGGTAGAACACTAGAGGAAATTCGTGGGTATATTGAGCCGATTCTTAAAAGTTGATGATCAGGTTAAACGTGAGAAGGAAGATGTTGGTTCCCGAACACTTGTTGTCGGCAATTGGAAATGTCACAAGTCCTTTGATGAGGCGCGAAGATGGTTTGATACATTTGCTGAAGGTTACAGGCCTGCTGATAATGTGGATATCATAGTTGCTCCGTCGTTTATATGTCTTGAAAATATATCTCAACATGTCCGCGATTTACATCTTGAAAATGTCTATCTGGCTGCCCAGGATATTTCTCCATTCCCTAAAGGTGGGTACACTGGTGCCGTTGCCGCTGATATGGTGAAGGGACTGGTTGATTTTGTTATTGTCGGTCATTCTGACAGGCGCAGATATTTTCATGAAACATCTCTTGATGTTACCAATAAGGTGTCTGAAGCGGTGGATGCTGGTATACGTCCTATCGTTTGTGTCGATCAACCCTACGCAATGTCACAATTGACTGCTTTGTCAGATATTGAAAATGAGAACATTATCATTGCCTACGGCCCAGTGGACGCTTTGAGTTTTCGAATTCCTGAGTCACCTGAGAAAGTGGCAGAATCGGTTGATTTTATTAGAAACATTTACCCTGAGCGTGCTGTCATTTATGGTGGTTCGCTCGTGCCTGAAAATGTAGCAGACTACCTGGCACTGCCAAATTTGTCGGGAATATTTGTTGGTTCAGCAAGCCTTGACGCATCAAGCTTTCTTGATATCTGCACAAAAGCCCGATAGCAGATTTCCCTAAGTATCCTTCCTGTTCGGCTTCCTGTTTGTAGCTGCTGCAGTGGCCGAACATGTCCAAACCTTAGCGCAGTTGCAAATGCTCCTACAATGCAGTATGTGCTTAATATCCTTTAATTATTGGCATATTTAAAAAAGTTAGGAAATTGTAACTGAACCTTCGAAAATCGCTTTCATTTTGTGCATATGCTGGATTATGATGATTGTGCTATCGTAAGAAATGCATTCGATGAATGTGTAATATAATGAATTAAGATCTTGGATTGGTGTTCATTTATCCACGAAGGAGAAGATATGTCAAAGCGGGTCGTTATCGTCGGTGCAGTTGCCCTGGGACCCAAGGTGGCCTGCCGTTTACGTCGCCTGGATCCTGAAGCTGTCATTACTGTTCTGGACAGAGATAATCTGATTTCTTACGGCGGGTGTGGAATTCCTTATTACGTCGGTGGTGATATCAATGACCTCGAAGACCTGTATTCCACAACGTCCAAAGCTGTACGTGATAGAGATTTTTTTGCAGAGTGCAAAGGGGTCAATATCCGCACAGAGATGGAAGCTGTCTCCATTGATCGTGAAAATTGCAGGTTAAAGGTACGTGATCTCAAAAACGATGAAGAAGGATTTATTTCGTACGATACTCTGGTTCTGGCTACTGGTGCTTCTCCTGTGAGAATCCCGATTCCAGGAGCAGATCTGCCAAGAGTTGTCACAGTTTCAGATCTCCATCAGGCAGAGAACGTAAAGAATTTGATGAAGCTGGGTAAGGTCGGTAAAGCGGTGGTGATTGGTGCGGGAGCTATTGGTGTTGAAATTTCTGAGGCATTGACTGATCTCTGGGGTGTTGAGACAACTCTGGTTGAACAGGCTCCGACAATTTTGCCACTGGTGCTTGATAGTACGATGTCTGTGATGGTGCAAAGACAGCTCGAAAAAAACGGAGTCGACGTACGGTTAAATGAACGCGTTGTACGAATAGACCAGGAAAGTGACGAAGGTCAGCACGTGGTCCAGTTGACTCATGATGCCATTTCATGTGACCTTGTAGTTATGGCTGCAGGAGTACGACCAAATGCTGAACTTGCAGCTGAAGCTGGTCTGTCCATAGGCAGTAAAGGTGGTATCCTGGTGGATAAACGACTTAGGACCAGTGACCCACGTATATATTCAGGTGGTGATTGTGTTGAAATCACAAACCTTGTGAGCGGTGATAAGACACCAATGCAGCTTGGCTCACTGGCAAACAGGCAGGGGCGGATTATTGCAAGTAACATTTGCGGAAGATCAAGTCATTTCAAAGGAACTGTGGGGACGTTTTGCATGAAGGTGTTTGAGCTGGGTGTCTCAACTGCCGGCCTTACTACTGAAAAAGCACGAGCTGCTGGTTATGATCCAGTTCACTGTATTGTCGCCCAACCGGATCATGCCCATTTTTATCCAAACTCAGAGCTGATCTACATGAGTCTGATTGCCGATAAAAAGAGCAGAAAGGTACTGGGGGTTCAAGCGCTTGGTAAAAATGGTGACGGGATCAAAGCGCGAGTCGACACCGTAGCAGTATTGCTTGAGCATGGTGTAGACGTGGATGATATCTGCACACTCGAAACAGGTTACGCGCCCCCTTTTGCATCAGCTATGGATGTGGTGAATAATGCCGGGAATGCTCTGGATAATGTCCTGTGCGGATCAAATCGGCCGATAGACACCTGTGAGTTCCTGGAAAGTTTCGCTCAAGGGGAAACACAGATACTTGATATCCGTGGACCGGTAGAGTCAGCTGCTGGGGTTGAAAAATATGGAGCCAGATGGCAGCATATCCCGCAGTCTGAACTACGCAGTCGTTTGTCTGAACTGCCAGCAGATACAGTGATTTCAATTCTTTGTGATACGGGCCCCCGCGCATATGAAACACAGGTTGTACTTGATGCTGCAGGAGTCAGGAATACCAGGCTCATACAGGGCGGATATGCAATGATAAAAATCATCGATCCGGATTTTGTATAATGGGATAATTGTTGCCGAAAAAGAAGGTGTGGAAAGAACTATTTTTTCTTTCTCGGCAATAAAAATGAGGCAACGAAACCGGCAGCGTTGATACCAGCAAGAATGAGGCCGACAGTTCCAAGAGTGCCGAAAACACCATGTTCTGTTGACATGCTGTCAGCCAGGATAAGAATGGATGAGCCAACGATAAGAGCCGAAATTATCATGGCCATTCCCATTATACGGCTGGAGAGGTCTATCTTGTCGGCAAGATGTTCAAGGCGTTTAAGCTCAAGGTTGAGCGTGAACCGACTGTGTCGGAAGTATCCGAGAAATCGTTGGAAATCGGCAGGAAGATCTTCGAAAAGCTCAAGATAACCCATGACGGTTTTCTGCATCCTGTTTCTAATAGCGTTATACCCGTAGCGACCCATCACAACTTCCTGGATTCGCGGTTCTACATGGGAGAGCACATCGAATGTAGGGTCAAACTGTTCTGCGACACCTTCTATGGTGGTGAGCGCCTTGGTCAGCAGGACAAGATCACCCGGACATTGTATCTTGTACCTTTGAAGCATCCCGAAAAATTCCGAAAGCAAAAACGCAATATCGAGATTTTCCAAATTTGTCTGTTGAAAATGGCTGATAAGATGCTGCAGGTCTGTCCTGAAATCACGCCTGTCCGTGATGGCCGGGTCGGTTTCTGTCAGCTCAATTACCACTCTACAGAGTTTGTCGATGTCAGCTTTTATAACACCCGCAACAAGATCTATAAGATGTTCGGTGGTCAGCCTGTCGAGCTGGCCGGTCATACCGCAATCTATAAAACAGATACTGTTATCATGCTTAAGTATGATATTTCCAGGGTGGGGATCGGCATGAAAAAAACCGTATTGAAGACATTGCGCAAATACTGCATCTGTTCCGCGTGCAACAATAGCTCGACGTTCCAAAGGGGTTAGATCATCAGGAGAAAGGGTCGAGAGCAACCGGCCTTTAATCTCTTCAAGAGTCAGAACGTTCCTGGTTGTGGACTGCCAGTATACCTTTGGAAAGTAGACAGTGGTATCCGATTTAAAATACCTGCGTAATCTGTCTGTCGATTGACCTTCGTGAATAAGGTTGATCTCTTTTAACAACTCCCTGGAAAACTCTTTTGCTACGGCATTGGGACTGTAGCCCAGGTCAGAGAAATATTGCTCAACGAGTTGGGCCAGACCTTTAAGCAACGACATGTCTTCTTCGACCATCTTCCGGCTACCCGGTCGCAGCACTTTAATAACGACCTCAGTCCCGTCCTTGAGCTTGGCTCTGTGCACTTGAGCCAGAGATGCGGCAGCCATAGGTTGCTCGTCAATATGAGCGAAAAGAGTGCCTACACCTTCGGGAAATTCCTGAAGTAAAACAGTTCGAATGTCTTCAAAGGGAACATTTGAGCATCTGTCCTGTAACTTTTTCAGTTCATCTGCCCAGGCGGGTGGGATCAGGTCGGGACGAGTGGAAAGAACCTGACCTATTTTGATAAACGTAGGTCCGAGTTCTTCAAGAACAAGCCTGAACCGTACGGCACGCGGCTTGTTTGCAGCAGATGGTGCGATATCAATATCTATCTCTTCTTTAACGATATCAAGAAGTCGATGGATTCCTGTATCAAGTATAACCTGCTGAAAACCAAATTTTGAGAGAACCTTAATAATCTCAGCAAGTCGTTTGGTGTTGCGAATGGTCTGTTTGATATTGCCGATTTTCATTATGACATCATTATATCAAGTATGGCCTGATCACGTTTGCGCTGTTCCTGTAACTGAGCAAACCACTGACCAAGCATCTCACTTTCCCATCGAAGATTGTTCTTTAGCCAGAGTTCCTTGCACTCCGGGAGAAAATCATCAAATATAGTTACGATGTCGGAAGGTTCGAGATTGTCGGGGTTGCAGTGCATGAGGGACAGCATGTCCGCAAGTTGGACGACGAGTGGATAGATAATGTCTGAGGGAGCTTGTTCCGGATTGTGATGGTAGCCGGTAGCCGCAATGAGTTGAGTAGGAAAGAGCCATCGTTTTAAAATTTTCATACCAATTTCATCATGACTGGTTGAATATTCTTCGTGTTCATGAATAACTGTGCGGAACTGGTGTGGTTCAGATATCTCGAAGAGCAAGCTGTAATCCTGTGGAAATGTCATAAGCATGGCAAGTTTACCAATATCGTGGATAAGTCCGGCGATAAACATTTCACTGGCAGGAAAGCCAAGATGCTCAGCTATGATCTTAGAAGCAAGACCACAGGTGAAACTGTGCTCCCAGAACAAGTCAGTTGTTTGTCTGTCTTGCTTTTGAAGTTTTTGAAAAGATGTGAAAACAGCTTTGCCCAGGACAATATTACGGATTTCAGCATGACCGAGAACGACAACAGCTCTTTCAATGGTGGAGACTTGACGAGGTATCCCAAAAAATGCTGAATTAGCAATTTTAAGAATAGTGGTACACATAGATTGATCCGGTAAAATAGCAAGCATCAGATCTTTGGCAGTGCTTTCACTACTGCTGGTAATCTCCATAACCTTGTTGACTGTTGCAGGAAGAGCTGGGAAATTATCTATTTGTCGTACTATAGTTGCGAGTTTAGATGATGTCATGAGTCTGATTTTTGGTGGCGTTGTTTCAGTTCCGATCGTATTTCAGATAATCGTTCTTTCTCGGTATCAAGTAATTCATTATTTTCAATTATATCCATAAAGTTAATAACAAGGAAAGGATCAAATTGCTTTCCAGCCTGATCTTTTAACTCGGTCAGAATTGTCTCAGAATCAAGCTTAGGTCGGTGGGGCCTTTCACCTTGCATGGCAGCGAAAGAGTCGACGATGTTAAGAATCCGTGCACCCATTGGTATCTCATCA
This sequence comes from Desulfosediminicola flagellatus, assembly GCF_005116655.2. Taxonomy (GTDB): domain Bacteria; phylum Desulfobacterota; class Desulfobulbia; order Desulfobulbales; family Desulfocapsaceae; genus Desulfopila; species Desulfopila flagellata. The sequence goes on from NZ_CP050698.1 coordinate 50,166, forward strand.
CCTTGAAGCCCCTCGGGGAAACCACTTCCGTCGAAATTTTCACTTCTGGTCATGAGCAAAGAGCGTTCCTGAGCAAAATAATCAAATATATCTGTCATCTCAGATAATTTGTAGGGAAAATCCTGCATGAGCAGCTGTTCCTTTTCAGTAAATTCTATATCTTTCATTACCAGATCACGATGAATAAGATACCGTATGGTTGAGTGTAACATTATAGAATTCTGAAGAGTTTGGATAATAGTGGGAGTAAGACCCAGATGATCCCCGAGTAATTCGGTATAGCGAACTACTCTATTTAAGTGTTCGCTATGTTGTGGGCCGGCAATATCTCTTGCAAGCAACTGAAGGGATGAAATTGCGGAGTTTCTGGTTTTATCGAGTATGCGGTTGATTGTAGCTTTTATATAATTGAAGTCATACGAGAGACTGCCTGTATGGAGAGTATCGCTTGTGTCATAAATATGGACCCTGTCGCGCCCATCAGCTTTAGCCTGAAAGAGAGCAGTTCCGCCCATGTTCATAAACTCATCAATATCAGCTGGTCCATGTGAAACACGGGAGGCGATACCTATTGAGATGGTTACACTCCGTTGAAGATTGCTTTGTGAATAACTTTTTTCAGTACACGATTTCAGAATTTCGGTTGCTCTCTTTTCGGCATCTATTATATCTGTCTCAGGCATGAGTACAACAAAACTGCCTCCAGATATTCTAAAACAGGTGTCGCACTCTTTTACACTGCTTGTGAGGCGAGCTGACATTTCGTTAAGGATAAAATCCCCAAAGCTTTGCCCGCATGTGGCATTTATCTCGTTGAAGTGATCAATATCCATGTAAAGGATAGAAAGTTCTGTCGAGTTGTTTACAGCCTTAAGATATTCTTTTTGTAGTGATTTGGTGAAATGGTGCCTGTTGTATAAACCGGTCAGGCCATCACGTGATGAGAACCAGTCCAGCAGAGTGTTATGATTTTTTTGATAGTTGAAATGTTCCTGGCTTATTTTGCTGACCTTTTTCAGGAAAGCGAGTCGTGTCATGAGAGCAGATGTGTCCGGCTCAAACCCATAATAGTCAATAAGACGTTTTGATTCAGAGAGTAGCAAGGGGGCCGGGGGTGCTTGTTGGTCGTTCAGAACGAGGGCCGGGATGTGCTCCGGGAGTTGTAGATAGTCTAAAAGAGAAATAGTTGCAGGGACGTAGTTCGCAACTATTATAGCAAAAACCTGATCAATAACATGCTGTTCAATAAGACGAATCGGGTTTGTTACGATTATGTCATACGTTGTCTGGCATAGCAGATTTCGAATCTCTTCTGACCAAGCACTATCATCTGAGACAATAATAAGTGAATTATTCATTCGTCTGGCAAGGCTGAATTATATATCTGAAAATTGCTGGGGAAGTCATCGAGTAAATCAACCAATCCTATGGCATGCATTATATCTACTAATTATTTGCAAATGCAAATTAAACGGTCGAAAAAATACGTATATAAAGAAGTACTGTAAATCTGAATAGTTGATGGTTTGATATGTGCAACTGATATCGTAATGTTCTTCTGATTCAATCAACGTTCCTACGAATCCACACCCAGGAAAACATGCTCACAGAACAGTGGTGCATGTTGTATGTATTGTCAATGTAACCGGATCTGAGAGGTGATCGCGGTTGTTTCAGGATGTTCTGGTGAGTTCTTTCAAATCGAGATCTTTGTTGATTTCAAATGCTGAATCAGCAAGTTTTTTTAGTTCACGCCTGATCGTATGCAACGGTGGGAGCGCTGGAATTAATGGAAGTATTTCATTTGCCGGGCGTGGTGGATACATGCGCATTTGGCATGACAGCCCTTGGTCTGGGCCGCCGTTGCCAGCTGGTTGCATGGTGCTTATTACGCTTGCGTCCGGGCTGTCAAATCGTCTGATCAACTGCATTATAGAGTCGATGTCGTTATTTCGATAAAAAATATTGATCTCTTCGCGAATTGTTTCCTGCTCTTCAGTGAGTTCCTGAAGGGTCGTTCTGTATGAATCTATATGATCAGAGAGTTGGGTGTATGTGTCGAAAAACATATTTCTAAACCTGCGCTTTCGGGTGAGGCCGTAATACTGCTGGTTTGCAAAAATGTGTTTATAGCTGGTGGGCGATTCTACACTATTTTTATCATAAAAGAGATCGTGCGGGAGATGGGTGAGATCGGTAAAAGCTCTAATCAATTGTTTTGAACGAAGGAGTATGTATATACGCAAAAGAGTTGTGCCAATATCGTTTTCCAGTTCAAGTACGGATTGATCCAGCCGTTTTGTGTAGGCTACAGTATCATCTTCAATTCTTTTCCGGAAACCAAAGTACCGATCTGCCATCTCTTTTTTTACCTCAAATGCAAGGAGCTGAGTGATGTCTTCCATGGACTTTTACCAGAATGATGTGAGAGGTTGAATGCGTGGCTGTTACTAAACACAGCGATTTGCGTAGATTGTTCTCTGCTGACTTATTATAGTATGGTGGTATCCATACAACCCAGCTGAGTTGGTTGTATGTTTTGGTGCTATATGGCTGATATTAGAAAAACGATGTATTGATTCTCTGTTTTTTTCAAATAGTATCAAGTAATGAAGCACTCATCTCCCTCTTCCCCTAATAAGATAATCTAATGACCGTACAGGAATCACGAGAAGAAATAGTTGCACGGGTTAAAGAGCGTGCAGACATAGTACAAATCATTGGTGAAACTGTCGATCTGAAAAAGAGTGGTGCACGCTATCTTGGTCTGTGTCCGTTTCATGGTGAGAAAACACCATCTTTTTCAGTACACTCCGGGCAGCAATTTTTTCACTGTTTTGGATGTGGTGAATCAGGAGATGTGCTCTCCTATATGATGAAGTATCACAATCTGGATTTTCCTTCAGCCCTAAAAGAACTGGCTGCCAGATATTCAATAACTCTGCCTGAAAAGTCCCGCTCTCCTGAACAGGAGAAGCAGGAAAAGGCACGAAAACAGATGTTTGATGTCAGTAAGAAGGTTTCGGAAATATATAGTCGTTACCTGCACAGTTCATCACATGCCAGTGCCGCAAGACAATATCTTGCACGAAGAAACATACCTGAGTCCATCCAGAAAACTTTCGGTCTTGGTTATGCACCTTCCACTGATTCCGAAGGCTGGGACTATCTCTCTGGCCAGCTGTCAACCTACGATCGGGAGGCAGCACTGGAGGCTGGACTGCTGGTAAAGAAAGAGAATGGCGGGACGTACGACAGGTTCCGCGACAGGGTGCTTTTCCCTATATCTGAGCTAAGCGGACGTGTGTGCGGATTTGGCGGTCGAATAATTGGTGAAGGTCAGCCGAAATATCTTAACTCGCCGGAAAGCCCTATCTACAATAAAAGTCGATTATTGCTTGGTCTTTATCAGCAAAAGGATGCTATCAGGCATAAAAATCAGGCAATTATTGTTGAAGGGAATTTTGATCTGATTTCCCTTGTCAGTAATGGGTGTGAGAATGTTGTTGCCCCGCTGGGTACAGCCCTGACGCGTGAGCAACTCAGATTGTTGAAACGGTTTGCAGATGAAGTTGTATTACTTTTTGACGGTGATGTCGCAGGCGTAAAAGCAGCCATTCGATCAGTGCCGTTTTTTCTTGCTGAACAGATATCTGGCAGAGTCGCGTTACTACCTTCGGGACATGACCCTGACACGTTTATTCAGGAAAAAGGTCTCGGTGCAATAGAACAACTTGTTGCAGATGCAGAGAACCTTCCTGAGTTTGTATTTAACCAGCTGGTTGAAGAGTTTGGCTTAACCTTGAATGGTAAGAGTAAAATCGTTGAAGAACTACGACCTTTAGTAAAGGCTGCTGCTTCTCCTTTGCAGCGTAGTGTGGTTGTGTCGCATTTTGCCGAGCAGTTGGGACTATCATCACAGCAGCTTGATGACATGCTTGATAAGCCAGATGCTCCACCTTTGCCTGAAGAGCCGCCATTTGAAAGACCAGAGCCGCCAATAAGGATTGAAGATAGAGTCGTTCCCCTGACTGCCCAACAGAAACGGTTGGTGAATTTCATGGTGCTGAATCCCGAGTGTTTGCCTAAGCTGGAAAGTGGAGGGATTCGCGAATGTCTGGGAGGAAGTATTGGAGAAATCCTGTTTTTACAACTCAAAGCTTTGCGGCAACACAATGATGAAATGGAGCCAGAAGAACTACTCTCAGTCCTGCCGGAAGGTGCAGAACGAAAATACGTGGCAGATTTACTCTTTGACGCTCCGGATGTCGCGAGTGATACCGAAGCCACTGTAGCTGAAGTTGAAGAACTCGTTGAATGGATGAGTATAAACACGTTGAAAATAGCGTCCAGGAAATTGTTAGGAGAAATTAATAAAATCGCGACAACGAGTGATTTTGCAAAGTTACAGGAATTGCTTCAGGAAAAGCAAAAGATTGATAGGAAACTGCAGGGGCTGGAAATTTGATAAATATTGTACTGTTATGTGAATAACATCTGTTTTTTTAGGACGTTTATGGAATTTAATGAAGAAATTATGCTTGACTTTTTGGTCGGGTAATGCGCATTGTTAGGATGCGTGCCGATGTAGTCAAAGTAGTGTTAAATTCCCATATCAGCTAAAAAAATGGGATCAAGGAGTTATTTTCCATGGGCACGTTACTCATATCAGGTAATCGTGCGGAAAGGGAGATGTTCATGGGATATGATGACCAGTATAGTGAGAGTGAATACGAGCAGGAAGAAGAATCGTTAGATAATGACGAGCCTGCTGTATATGATTTAACCGGAATATTCAGTTCCGAAGATAAAATTCCCCCTGTCGATTTTTCAGAACACGGTTCGGAGGATGAGCAAAGAGGTAAATCAAACAAGGACCGTAGAGCTGGAATATTGAGTGATCGCAGGAAAAATGACAGAAGACGTGCTGCAAGATCTTCAAAGTCTAGCAAAAACGGGAGTCATTCTATCGATCCAATGAATATTTACCTTCGTGAGATGGGGACACTTACCCTTCTTAGCCACGAGGAAGAACTCAAGCTCGCTAAAATGATGGAGGAAGGCAAACAACGGGTGCAGAACAGTGTCTTTCAGACCATACTCGCAATACCATCTCTCCTTGAAGTAGCAGGGGAGTTGCAAAAGAACAAGGGGAAAATCTGCCAGACAGTTATGGGGGTGCCAGATAACAATCCTGAGTTGATTATTTCTGAAAGCAAAGCCTTCCTTGATAATGTTGATAAGGCAATTGTTCTTGATGGAAAACGAGCTACCTTGTTGAAAACGTTGCAAGATTCAAAATTATCAGATAAAAAGGCATCAGCTGTTTATTCTGAAGTTCTTGAAATTGGTGAACGTATTGCCGCGCTGTTCAGCGATAAGGTTGTCTGTGCTGAGTGTGTGAATGCTGTCGCAGTTGGCCTGGACGAGCTTTCTAAAAAGTTCCGCAAAGTTTTCGTTGAGGTTATCGGAGCGCATAAGCTTGCAGCAGCCAAGGGTGGTAAAGAGCCATCTCCTGCTCGTATAGAAAAGCAGGTAAGCTCTCAATTTGTTGTTGAAGCCGGGATTGACGGTAGGAAATTACAGGATCTGCTCCATGAGATAGACTCAGGCAAGGAGATGACAAAGCATGCTAAAGAGGCTTTGGTCCGTGCTAATCTTCGTCTGGTTATTTCTGTTTCTAAAAAATTTGTTAATCGTGGGTTGCAGTTCTCCGACCTTATACAGGAAGGGAATATCGGCCTGATGAAAGCGGTGGAAAAATTTGATTATCACCGTGGATATAAATTCAGTACATACGCTACCTGGTGGATCAGGCAATCCATCACCCGTGGAATTGCTGATCAGGGGCGGACTATTCGCCTGCCTGTTCATATGATTGAGACTATCAATCGATTGCTGCGAGTCTCTAAAGATTTTTTGCTTGAAGAACATCGGGAGCCTAGTCCGGAAGAGATGGCGGATTTACTCGGGTCTGATGTGAATAAGGTTAAATCAGCATTAAAGATCGCCAAAGATGCAATATCTCTTGATACACCGGTAGGTGACGATGGTGAAACATTTCTAGGCGACTTTATCGAAGATGGTGATCGGATTGGCCCCCATGAACAATCAATGATCAACAGTCTGCGTGAATGTCTAAGTCAGGTTATGTCATCTTTGTCGCCACGAGAGGCTAAGGTGTTGCGTATGCGGTATGGTATTAATGTCGATTATGACCATACTCTTGAAGAAGTCGGGCGGTGTTTTGCGGTTACGAGAGAGCGAATTCGTCAGATTGAGGCACAGGCGATCTCCAAACTCAAACACCCATCCAGAATTGAAGAGTTGCGAGTGTTTATGACTGAAAGGTAAGTAGACTGCAGCATTGTGCCGCGGTTTATATTCAGCGGTGAGTCATCGCCTGCAGGCAGGGTGAAGACGATTGAGATGGCACCGATCCTTTTGGGATCGGTGCCATTTTTTTTATTTTTACTTCAGAATTGTGAACTATGGAAAATTCAACATTGTCTGACTGGGTTTGTCTGAGTCTTCTTCCGGGTATCGGGCCCGCGGGACTGAAAAAACTCCTCGCGAAATTTAAGAGTCCTCGGGCTATATTTGAAGCTTCGCGAACTGAGCTTGAATCAACATCAGGGATACGCGTCAGTCAGCTTGGGGGATTTGAATCGCTGGATTCATGCATGCAACTCGCTACAGACCAGATAGGTGCTGTAAATAAAATGGGTGGATCGATACTCTGTCCTGATAGTGACATGTATCCTGATATCCTGGCTGAAATTCATGATCCTCCTGTTGTGCTTTACGCTTTGGGCGATCTATCTTTAATAAACAACATCAACGTGGCAATCGTTGGATCGCGTTCAGCCACAACCTATGGCAGACGTGTTGCCTTTTCTTTTGCAAAACGTCTTAGCGAAAACGGAGTCACTGTGGTGTCGGGAATGGCTCTCGGTATAGACTCTGAATCACATGCCGGGGCATTACAATTTGATGGTGGCACTATAGCGGTTCTTGGATGCGGGATTGATGTCGTCTATCCGCGACAGAATTCATCACTCTATAAAGATATTAAGCGAAATGGTCTTATTCTAAGTGAATATCCTCTTGGTACGAGGCCTGAGGGGTTTCGATTCCCCGCGCGTAACAGGATAATTGCCGGCATTAGCAGGGGTATTGTAGTGGTTGAAGCAGCACGTAAATCCGGCTCACTGATCACTGCGCAAATGGGACTGGATTTTGGCAGGGACATTTTCGCAGTTCCAGGTCAGATTGATTCATGTAAAAGTGAAGGGACTCATTGGTTATTACAGCAGGGTGCTCAACTGGTTGCAAGTGCAGACGATATATTGCGTGAAATGAATGGATTCAGTTTCCACGGTTGCAGTCAGGTGGGAGAAACTGAACAAAATGTGTTTACCGGATTGGACCCCGATGCTATAGCTTTGATGAAGCATCTCGAGCCGTATGCTATGCTGCGTGATGAGGTGACAGAGCGGGCGGGTCTTTCTCCCGCGAGGATCAGTGAACTTTTTCTGTTCCTCGAACTTGAAGGGCACATAGAAATATTGCCTGGTGATCAGGTGAGAAAAGTGACAATGTAGGTCTTGCAGTAGTCTGTCGGGCTCCTGCGTCCTGTACATATAGAGATTTATCAATTTTGGAGAAACTATGCGGGATATTCAGATAGCACCATCAATTCTATCAGCAGATTTCAGTCAACTTGGCAATGAGATACGGGCAGTGGACAATGGTGGAGCCGATGTTATACATATTGATGTAATGGATGGACATTTCGTCCCGAACATCACCATTGGACCTCTGGTAGTAGAGGCAGCCAGGAGAGTAACTGAGAAGCCCCTTGATGTGCATCTAATGATCACCGACCCAGGTGCATATATTGATGCTTTTGCAGATGCTGGCGCAGATTGGATTACGGTTCACGTCGAAGCCTGTACCCATCTACATAGGGTGATAGCCCAGATCAAACAAAGAGGGCTTAAAGCGGGTGTCGTGCTTAACCCTTCGACATCTCTGGCTACGCTCGATTATATTCTTGAAGATCTTGATGTTGTCATGGTGATGTCAGTTAATCCAGGGTTTGGGGGGCAATCATTCATACCCTCAACTCTTGAAAAGATCTGGCAACTGCGTGAGCGTATAGATTCGCTTGGTCTTGACATTGATATCGAGATTGATGGTGGGGTGAGTAGTAAGACAATTGAGGATATTGCAGCTGCCGGAGCTAACGTATTTGTGGCCGGATCAGCTGTATATAACAGTGAGAACTATGGTGCGACCATTGCAGAGCTGCATGCCCTGGCAAAAAAAGGTGCAGCATCTGCACAAAAATAAAAACGTCGTGGTGTTCCGGAGGATATATGACACATTCTTATCATGATATTACAACAGCGCCGGTACGTGTGAAGTTGGAGAAGTCTGCTGAGAACCCATATAACCTGACGAGAGAAGGCGCGCTTACTGATGATAAACGGGTTGAGAGGTATGTTGCACATACTGCTTCCTTCAAACTCATGTATTCTACCCAGCGTATTAATGATTCTGTACTGAATTCTTTACAGCAGCTGGCAGACGAGTGTGGACTGATTAAGCAGTTTGCGGAAATGCGCAGAGGAGCGGTGCTGAACAAAATTCACAATTATGATAGTGAGTGCAGGCAGGTCCTGCACACCTCCTGCAGGGATATTTTTTCAGATAGCCCTAAAGAAGCAAATGCTACAGGCCAGGCCCGGGTTGAAATTGAAAAACTTCGGGCTTTCCTGGATGATCTCGATAGTGGTAAAATTGTCAATGAAAAGGGCAAGACATTCACTACAATGGTTACAATTGGCATTGGTGGTTCTGATCTTGGACCTCGCTCTATTTATGAAGCCTTAAAAGCGTACAGTAAAGACAGTAGAGTTGTTCATTTCATTGCAAATGTTGATCCAGATGATGCGGCACGTGTACTTGAGGAAGTAGACCTTAGCAGGGCTTTAGTGAATATCGTATCAAAGAGTGGAACGACACTGGAGACCCTGACAAACGAGAGTATTGTTGTGGAGAGGTTACTGGCGGCAGGACTAAATCCAGCCAAACATTGTCTTGCTGTAACAGGGCAGGGCAGTCCGATGGATAATCCTCAGAAGTATTTGCGTTCCTTTTATATGTTTGATTATATAGGGGGGCGCTACAGTTCCACCTCTATGGTTGGGGCGGTAATGCTCGGCTTTTCTCTGGGTGTTGAGAATCTTGATCGATTTTTACACGGCGCGTCAACTATAGATGACCTGGCAGAAAATGCAGCGATTCAGCAGAATATACCATTGTTGCTCGCGCTTCTTGGTGTATGGAATCACAATTTTCTGGGGATGGATACTGTTGCAATTCTGCCGTACAGCCAGGCTTTACATCGGTTTCCTGCGCACCTTCAACAATGTGATATGGAAAGTAACGGCAAGTCGATTAATCGGCAGGGTCAAAAGCTTTCTTATAAAACAGGACCAGTGGTATGGGGGGAGCCGGGCACAAACGGACAACATGCATTTTACCAGTTGTTGCATCAGGGGACTGAGATTGTCCCTGCAGAATTTATTGGTTTCCGGAACTGCCAATATCAAAAAGACCTTCAGGTCTCTGGGACAACATCTCAGCAAAAACTCATGGCCAATATGCTGGCACAGTCTATTGCTATGGCTACAGGTCAGAAACATGAAAATCCGAATAAGGTGTTTTCTGGCAATCGTCCTACGTCTATTTTATTGGCTGATAAGCTCACCCCTGAGACAATGGGGGAGCTTTTAGCGATCTATGAAGCAAAAATAATTTTTCAGGGATTTCTCTGGAATATTAATTCATTTGACCAGGAGGGCGTTCAGTTGGGAAAAATTCTTGCTGGTCGAATACTGGAGCAAATGCAGGCTAGGCGTGGGAATGGTGACGGTATTGAAACGCAGTTTCTGGATGTTGCTGAAAATACCGCAAACACCACAGTTGAGCGGTGAATCAGCGTTCATTTTGTGTCTGATAAAATAGGCGTTTTTTGTTGACAAATTGGTTCGCGGGAGATATTCTCAGCCGCTGAATCATTATTCATAGTAGTAGTGTTTCATATTGTCCTGTGATCGCTAAGTGTTCAGGATAAGGTTCGAAAGTTGAACAAAACTATTAGGGCTGGCAGTAAAGCCTTCTGGGTCTGGAAACGGCCTGTTCAGAAAAGAACTTTAAGATTCGCTATATTTTTTTGGTAGAGGTTGCAGTTTAAACAGTAATTCAAAGGAGGAAATCATGGCAAAACATGAGACGCCCTTGTTGGACCAATTGGAGACTGGCCCGTGGCCAAGCTTCGTTACCGACTTGAAGCAGCAGGCAGAAACCAAGCCTGAGTGCTGGGATATTCTTGGTATCCTGGAACTGTCCTTCAAGGACAGAATCACCCATTGGAAGCACGGCGGAATCGTTGGTGTTTTCGGTTACGGTGGTGGTATCGTTGGACGTTATGCTGACGTTCCGAAGCAGTTCCCAGGTGTTGAGCACTTTCACACAGTACGTGTAGCTCAGCCTTCGTCTAAGTACTATTCTTCAGAGAACCTGCGTCAGCTGTGTGATCTTTGGGAGAAGCATGGTTCTGGTGTTACCAACATGCACGGTTCTACAGGCGATATCATTCTTCTTGGTACCCGTACTGAGAACCTTGAGCCTTTCTTCTGGGATCTTACTCACGAAATGGGTCAGGATCTTGGTGGTTCCGGTTCAAACCTTCGTACACCTGCTAACTGTATTGGTCAGTCCCGTTGTGAGTGGTCTTGCTACGATACAGAAGAAGCATGTTACAAGCTTACCATGATGTATCAGGATGAGATTCATCGTCCTGCTTTCCCGTACAAATTCAAATTTAAATTCTCCGGTTGTCCGAACGACTGTGTTGCTTCTATCGCGCGTTCTGATATCTCCGTTATCGGTACCTGGAGAGATAATATTCGTATCGATCAGGCAGCTGTTAAAGAGTATGTTGCCGGAAATATCCCTTCAAACGGTGGTGCGCATGCAGGCCGTGATTGGGGTAAGTTTGACATCGAGAAAGAAGTTATCGGTCTTTGTCCTACCGCTTGTATGTGGATGGAAGGTGATGAGCTGAAAATTGATGATGCAGAGTGTACCCGCTGTATGCATTGTATCAATGTAATGCCACGTGCACTTCGTCCAGGCGCTCATCAGGGTGCTTCCGTTCTCGTTGGTGCGAAAGCTCCAATCCTTGATGGTGCACAGTTCTCTACCCTCGTTCTTCCTTTCATTGAGATGAAAGCTGAGGATGATTTCCAGGAACTCGTAGACTTCATTGAGAAGGTATGGGACTGGTGGATGGAAGTTGGTAAGAACCGTGAGCGTATTGGTGAGACCATGCAGCGTATCGGCCTTCCAACCTTTATTAAGGTTATGGAACTTGAGCCAATTCCTCAGATGGTTAAAGAGCCTCGCTCTAACCCATATGTTTTCTGGAAAGAGGAAGAAGTTGAGGGTGGTTTCGAACGTGACGTTGATGAGTTCCGTAAGAAGCACGCAGCCTAAATTCGTTTTAATTTGAGCTAACAATTCATCTTAAAAATATATAAGGAGATTTATCATGGGCTACAATCCAGATAAACCGATGGACGGACGAATTTCCGATCTTGGTCCACCACATTACGAGAAGTTCTTCCCTGCAGTGATCAAAGCTAATAAAGGCAAGTGGCTTTGGCACGAAATTACTCAGCCTGGCGTTCTGATGCATAAATCAGAGACCGGTGATGAGGTATACACAGTACGTGTAGGTTGTGCTCGTTTGATCACCATCAACTTGATTCGCGAAATCTGCGATATCGCTGATGCACATTGCGACGGTTACATGCGTTGGACTACCCGTAACAACGTTGAGTTCATGGTTGACTCAAAAGATAAGGTTCAGCCACTGCTGGACGATCTTGCAAGCCGATCTAACAGATTCCCTGTTGGTGGTACCGGTGCTGGTGTAACAAACATCGTTCACACCCAGGGTTGGGTACATTGTCACACCCCTGCTACCGATGCTTCAGGTGTTGTTAAAGCTGTAATGGATGAGTTGTTCGATTATTTCACATCCATGAAGCTTCCTGCACAGGTTCGTATCGCTCTTGCATGTTGTCTGAATATGTGTGGTGCTGTACATGCTTCCGATATCGCTATTCTCGGCGTTCATCGTAAGCCACCTATGATTGATCACAAGCGTATTACCGGTGTATGTGAGCTTCCGCTTGCTATCGCTTCTTGTCCGCTTGGTGCTGTTAAGCCTGCTAAAGCAGAGGTTGACGGTAAAGAGATCAAGACTGTTAAGGTTACTGTTGAGCGCTGTATGTTCTGTGGTAACTGTTACACCATGTGTCCTGCAATGCCACTTGCTGATCCTGAGGGTGACGGTATTGCAATTCTTGTTGGTGGTAAGGTATCTAACGCGAAGAGTGCTCCTAAGTTCTCTAAGATGGTTATTCCTTTCCTTCCAAACACCACTCCTCGCTGGCCTGAGACTGTAGAAGCTATCAAGAAAATTCTTGTAGCCTACGAGAACGATGCTCAGAAATACGAGCGTGTTGGTGAATGGGCTGAAAGAATTGGCTGGGAAAAATTCTTCGAAAAATGTGATATTCCATTTACCGATAAGAGCATTGATGACTATCGTCTTGCTTATGACACCTGGCGTACAACCACACAGTTCAAGTACACCAGTCACATTAAGTAATTGAAGCCTGGTTGCTGATGTAATCATCTTCCGTTTTTTTGTTGAAACGGAAGATGAACATTGCCAGACTTCCCACCTTTTCAAAAGGAGGGTCATCATGCCCTTAAGTATAGACGAAATCAAAGCAGCAATTATTGAGAAGGCTACGAAGTCTCCTAAGCCTCAGCTTTATATCAAGGATTTCTACAAGTGTGATCCTGATACAAAGCCACGTCAGATGAAGAACATCGCCAACGAACTTGTTCGTGAAGGCAAGCTTATGTTCTGGTCATCCGGTTCGACCACCATGTACGGTATTCCGAGCCGCATTAAGGATGAAGAAGGTGAAGAAGGTATCAACTAATTACCTGACTTCATTTTTTTACCTGATGTTAAAAGCGCAGAGTATTTATACTCTGCGCTTTTTTTTTGCCTTTTTGAAATGATATGAAAAACGTAATCTATCTTGAAACTACAACATCAACTAACAGAGATGCCTTTGAATATGCAGTTCAAGGTGCGGAACATGGTACAGCAGTTATAGCTGATACTCAGTTGAATGGCAGGGGAAGGCTAGGGAAAACGTGGAGATCACCTGCCGGTAAAGGGATGTATTGCTCTATCATTTTACGCCCCAAAGTTGAACCGCAGAATTATCCCCTGTTAACTTTTGTTGCAGGACTAGCTGTTGCTGATGCTATAGAAAAGCTTTATGGACTGTCTGCAGGTTTAAAATGGCCTAATGATATCTACTTCAAGGGCAGAAAGTGTGGTGGAATACTTACCGAATCATCTGATCTTAATGGGATTGAGGAGAGTCGCTTTGCTATCGTAGGCATTGGGCTCAATGTTAATACTGAGTTGAATGATTTTCACCCTGAACTCCATGAAACAGCAACGTCTCTCTATCTTGAATCTGATGTGATTCTCGATGTTAAGACGGTGTTTTTGGAAATTAGACAAGAATTAATTAAGCAGGTTAAATCGTTTGAGAAAACCGGTTTTCTGCCGGTAATCAATCGATGGCGAACTCGGGATTTTCTCTATGGGAGTCGCCTTGCATGGGTATCTGTGGGTGGCAGAAAGGTAGAAGGAGTGTCGCTTGGACCTGATGATGAGGGACGTCTTCATGTTAAGGACGATAGTGGTAAAATACATGAAGTGATGTCAGGAGATATAAGGCTCTGCAAATAGGTAGAGCCCGACCGTAAACCACCAATTTTCCCAATATCTTCGTTGGTTTCAAATTGTAATCCTCAAAATACTTTATGTATTCCTTCGGTTAAAATTATCGGCCACTTTGAAATTGAAACAAATCGCAGGTTTTCGTCAAGGCAATAGCGAGTGAATAAGAAACTAGAAAGGCCTTGCAGAATACTTTCTGCAAGGCCTTTTGGGTACTGCCTAAAATCAGCTCAGAGCGATTAATAGCGGTAATATTCAGGCTTGTAGGGACCTTCCTTGGATACACCTATGTATTTGGCTTGTTCGTCAGTCAATTCGGTTAGCTGAGCACCAATCTTTGAGAGGTGAAGTTTGGCAACCATTTCATCGAGTTGTTTTGGCAGAAAGTAGACCTTGTTGTCGTATTGATCAGAATTTTTCCAAAGTTCGATCTGCGCGAGCACCTGATTTGCAAAAGAGTTACTCATTACGAAACTCGGATGACCGGTAGCACAACCAAGATTAACAAGTCGTCCCTCTGCAAGAACAATGATCTTTTTGCCATCAGGGAATGTGACGTGATCAACCTGAGGTTTAATATTCTCCCAAGGGAGGTCACGGATACCTGCAATGTCTATTTCAGAGTCAAAATGACCGATGTTACAAACAATAGCCTCATGAGGCATTTGTTCCATATGAGCACGGGTTATCACTTCAAGATTTCCGGTGCAGGTTACGAAAATATTACCATAGGAAGCTGCCTCATCCATGGTAACGACTTTGTAGCCTTCCATAGCGGCCTGGAGAGCGCAAATCGGATCAATTTCTGTAACATATACAGAAGCACCCATTCCACGAAGAGCCTGGGCACACCCCTTGCCAACGTCACCGTACCCTACAACAACTGCGTTTTTACCAGCGATCATCACATCGGTAGCACGCTTGATACCATCAATCAGTGACTCCCTACATCCATAGAGATTGTCGAATTTTGATTTGGTTACTGAGTCGTTGACATTGATAGCAGGACACTGAAGTGATCCGTCTGCAGCCATTTCGTTGAGACGATGAACACCTGTTGTGGTTTCTTCGCTGATTCCACGGATTTCTTTGAGTTCTTCAGTGTATTTATCGTGCATGATCTGAGTCAGGTCACCTCCATCATCTAAGATCATGTTTGGAAGCCAACCGTCCGGACCGAAAATTGTCTGGTCAATACACCACCAGAATTCTTCCTCTGTTTCACCCTTCCAGGCAAAAGTTGGGATCCCGGCTGCAGCCATTGCTGCTGCTGCGTGATCCTGAGTCGAAAAAATATTACAGCTGGACCATCTAATTTCTGCACCGAGATCAACAAGTGTTTCCATTAAAACGGCAGTCTGGATGGTCATGTGAAGACATCCAGCGATTCGTGCACCTTTAAGAGGTTGTTCATCACTGTAATCTTCACGCAATGCCATGAGGCCAGGCATTTCAGTTTCAGCTATTTCGATTTCTTTTCTGCCCCAATCGGCAAGAGAGAGATCAGCAACTTTGAAGTCATTTGTTTGTGTAGACATTATGGGTACCAAGTATAAATATGTGAGAAGTTGTTGACTAGTTCCTTTCTAAAAACTATCCAATTGGCCGACATCTTCGTAATGCTAGAAAAAATATCCTCAGGAAAACAATTATATACCTGAGTTAAATAGTTCTGCATGCTTCAAAATCGACCAAATTGAGACTTTTCGAATGGAAACTAACTATAATTTTGCTGCAGCTCGGAGTGTGTCAGCCTTATCTGTTCTTTCCCATGTGAAATCAGCATCCTCACGTCCAAAGTGGCCATATGCTGCAGTTTTGCGGTAGATTGGGCGAAGAAGATCAAGATGTTTGACGATAGCTTTCGGTCTAAGATCAAAGTTGGCAACGATAAGTTCTTTAATAAGATCGTCAGAAATTTTACCTGTACCGAAGCTGTTAACATTGACGGATACAGGTTGTGAAATGCCGATGGCGTATGCGACTTGAACTTCAACCTCACTTGCAAGTCCTGCAGCAATTATGTTTTTGGCAACATAACGGCCCATGTAAGAGGACGATCGATCTACCTTGGATGGATCTTTTCCAGAGAAAGCACCGCCGCCATGGGAGCCTTTTCCTCCATAGGTATCGACAATTATCTTCCTGCCGGTTACACCGCAATCTCCAACAGGTCCGCCAATAACAAAACGGCCTGTTGGATTGATGAAAAACTTTGTATGTTCATCAATCATTTCTTTTGGAATAACTGGCCTGATGATTTCAGCAAGCACAGCTTCTTTCAACTTGTCATAGGAAATAGTCTCGTCATGTTGAGTAGAGAGTACGATTGCATCGACACGCTTTGGTGCATTATTTTCATATTCGATAGTAACCTGGCTTTTTGCATCAGGTCTAAGCCAGGGAAGGACACTTGCCTTACGAATATTTGATTGTTGTTTCGTGAGGCGGTGAGCTAAGTAGATTGGCATCGGCATCAATACTTCTGTTTCATTGCAGGCATAGCCGAACATGAGACCTTGATCACCAGCTCCCTGATCGAGGTCAAGGCCGGAGCCTTCGTCAACACCCTGAGCGATATCAGAAGACTGTTTGTCAATTGAGGTCATTACAGCACAGGACTGCCAGTCAAAACCCATGTCACTGGAGTTGTAGCCGATTTCTCGAATGGTCTCACGAACGACTTCTGGCATATCAACCCAGGCTGATGTCGTAATTTCACCGGCTATAAGTGCCATACCTGTGGTAACAAGTGTCTCGCATGCAACACGGGCATGCGCATCTTGAGTAAGTATAGCATCAAGAATGGCGTCAGAAATCTGATCTGCGACTTTATCCGGGTGCCCTTCGGAAACTGATTCGGATGTGAATAAATAGTTAGACATGGATTTTCTCCAGTGTAGTGATAATTACGGCACAATGGTAAGACACGCAAGACGCAGAGTATTACCTGGCATTAATGAGTTTACTATGCAAATGGTTTTGTCCGGGAAAAATATAGACTAGTAATCAGGGTCTTGGGTTTATACAAGTAAAACAGTATAAAAATAATTACTATATAACAGATTTTCTATAAAAGTGTAGCAATAAAATGTAAGTCCCTTGTGTGTTAGGATGTTGCTTTTAAAAGGTATTAACCCAAACATCAGTTTGCCCTATAGGTTGTGGCGCCAAAACGCTTTAGTACGCCTAAAAAATGTTTATGACACTGAGCTATAATTGAGGATTTCTTACGAGTGGATGGTAATAATCATTCCATTATCAGGAAATAGGTTGAAAGCCTTGTCGGAATGATGAAGTATGGCTCTGCAGGAACAACTGCAGAGATAAAAAGTGTAATTTCGACTTCGGACAGCAGTTTAAGAGAATCGTCTGGCTGGTGTTGCGTTGTTTCATTGAATATTGAAGGAATTAATTTGTGATGTCTATACGTGAAGCACAGGAAGTGCTGAGAATCGAAGAACAGGGGCTTGCCGCTGTACGAGAACGAATTGGTGAGGAGTTTGAACGCGCTGTACAAACAGTGCTCGATTGTCCTACCCGTTTGGTTATAACCGGAATTGGCAAGTCCGGATTGATAGGTCAAAAAATTTCAGCCACATTAAATAGCACAGGAACCCCGTCATTTTTCCTGCACCCGGTAGAGGCTCTTCACGGTGATTTAGGTATGGTAATGCCAACTGACGTTGTTATCGCTATATCCTACTCGGGAGAAACCCCTGAACTCAATGGGCTGCTTAATTCACTGAAACAGCGTGGTAATCCTATAATAGCCATGACTGGTGGTAGTCGTTCAACACTTGCGAACTCAGCGGATGTTGTTCTTAATATCAGGGTTCCCAAAGAGGCGTGTCCTTTAGGCCTTGCCCCTACATCCAGTACAACTGCGACGTTGGCAATGGGTGATGCCTTATCAGTGGTTCTGCTGAATAGAAAGAATTTTCAGGCTGAAGATTTTCGTCATAATCACCCTGGTGGGAGTCTTGGGCAGCGGTTAAAGGTGAGAGTTGAAGAGGTTATGCTTACTGGAGATGCAATGCCGGTAATCAGGCTGGGAGAATCCGCCCTGACTGCATTGAAGACTCTTAATGAAAAAAATCTCGGCGCCGTTCTTGTTATTGATGCTCATGATGTTGTGAAAGGTATTGTAACTGATGGGGATGTTAGACGACTAATGGCGGAGGAAGCTTCACTAGCTGACGTGATGGTTAAATCGATCATGACTGAGGACCCTCTGTCTATAAGTAGGGATGCAATGGCTGCAGATGCGTTAAGTATCATGCAGCGTCATGAGATCACTGTCTTGCCCATCGTTTCGCAGGAGCATACGCTAGTTGGAATCCTTCACCTTCATGAACTGCTGGGGAAAGGGGAATTCAGGTTTCTCGTATAATTGATAATTGAGGTGAGAAGCATGGATGATCTCACCTCAATTCAATATACTGCCTGATCTTTAATTTAAAAAAAATATCTAGTTGTTGCTGTAAAAATTCCAACTATCATTACGAGGATCGTAGACGTAGAACATTATCAGTTTGAGTGGTCTACCCCGTCCTGATTCAGTGCACTGAAGTTTGAAAAGGTATCGGTGCTCCAATTTCTTTTCAAATGTGGCTATAGGATTTCTGAGAGTTTGTCGGGAAGCAGCAGGGTAGTGAGCAAGGAAGAGGTCGATAAAATTATCCAGCAGGTATTGTTTTTTGCTATTGATAAAAATATCGTCTTGTAATTTCTTTTTTGCACGTTCTGTTTCATCAAGGATTTCTTGAAATTCATATTTGTGGGTGAAATCACTCGATTGAATGGTTGAGATTACCTTATCCAGATAGGTAATTGCAGTGGCATTGTCACCTTTTTCTCTATTTCGATCTGAAATCTGGCGATCACGTATGATAGCTGACTGTAGAATAATGCTGTTGAGCTTAAACGTGCTTTCTTCCATTTCCTGCAGATTGATAATTTCCCTATTATTCTGAAGTATTTCGATCGCTTGTTTGTATTTATCAATAGCACTGTTCCACTTTCCTGAAGCAAATGAACTATTACCATCATTAATCTTTGAGTAGAGTTCAGCTTTGGCGATGTTCTCTTTAATATCAGCAAGTTCCTGGTTTTCAGTAACCGAAAGAGCCTGGCCTGCTTCTGCTGCTTTTTGGAACAATGCTACTGCTCCTGTCCAATCCGAATTAGAAAAAAGTCGATCTGCCTGATCTCTAAGATTTGTGAAACGGCTTTTAGCTAGCAGCGTATTTATCTGATTACTGAAAGCAGTCTGTTCAACAACAGGCAGAACACTGATCTGATCCTGCAGTTCGGTGAGAATTGCGGAAGCTGAAGCCCAGTCCTGAGCCGCAATATGATTTTCAGCTACACTTAACATCGAGCGGAAAGCAGCATATTTGAGCTTTTGTTCAATATCTAAAACTTCATTAGGAGGAATATCCTCAAGGCGACGAGAGAGTTCCAGAGACTTCTGAAAACTTGCTGCCGCGGCGTCCCACGAAGATTCTTTAAGATGAGCTTCACCCTGTACCTTTAACTCCTGCAACGACTGGTGGGCAGCAAGGGTGGTTTTTGACACATATTTTTCATTGTATAATACATTCCCAAGCAGACCTTGCCGCATATCCTCTGAATTCATAATCCCGCGAATATTATTCTGAAGATCAGAAACTTCCTCTTGGTGGATTAGAAAAATTGATCGTGTAGAATCAAGAGACAAGTTGCATGCTTTTTCTGCTACCTTGAAGTTTTTTGCTGCAAAATTCGAGGTACACTCAGAGTAAAGTTGGCGAGCTTCTGATAACTGGTTGCTGAGCGAAAAATAGAAATAGGTGAATGTGGCAACAATGCAGAGAATACCGCCTGCAAGCACATATGGAATGATATTGACATGACGCTTACTGGTCTCTTCGAAAAAGGGGCCGCGTGTTTTAGCAACAGATTTTTTTGGTGGTGGTTGTATGAACTCATTTTCTTGAGCAGGGGAGCCTGTGTCAGACTTTTTAGAACTGCCATTTTCGCCTATTCCATTAATACCATGTAACATCTGAACAGATTGCTCGGCCCGAAGTATATCTTTTTTGATATTTGGGAAATCTGCAACCGTGTTTTCAACAGCTCTATACAGTTGCAGCGCTTTTTCAGAGTTAGCTTGATTTTCAGATTCTGTAGCTTCCTGGTATATGAGTTCCGCCTTTTTTAGAGCTTTCGAAGCGATTTCTAAAAGCCCGGCTTTTTCAGGAAAATCTAATTCTCCATAGACGGTTTTTAATTCACTTTCCAGCGTATGAAAGCGCTTTCTGTCGGCGAGGCTGTGGAGTTCGTCGAGATTCACCTGTATTATTGGCTCTGAGCGGGAAATTTCAGCCAAGTCAGAAACAGGTGTGGCTTCTGATAAGTCTTCTGGGAATTCGAAGTCATCTATGAAGTCTTCATCTTCAAGAATATCAACTTCCTCTGTTTCCTCTGTCTTATCAGAAGATTCAAGAGTGAGTGTAAGGGGAGTTTCTTCTGTTTTTTTAGTGACGGGGATTTCAGTGTCAGCAAAGGGAAGCTGGTCGCTATGATCATTGAACCATCTTGCAGCTTGCTCATTAAATGCGTTATTTTTTGAATAAATATCACCCCGGAGCATGCTTGCAATATGCCGGATCAATTGAGGAATGTTTCGCTCATGATTCCAGAATCCGCTTAAACATATAGCCGCTGTATCAAAATCAGGATGAAAAATTGGACTTTTCGGCTTGCAACTTGGGGGAAAGTGTGGAAAACCAAAAGGAATTGATATTATTACAGTATGAGGCAAGGTAATTGTAATATTACCCTGCTCATCCTGCGTGGTGCAGGGAATATTATAAACGACTTCATACTGATTAGGGGGATCGCCTGAAATAGCTGACACCAGGATCTCGGCGCTGTTATGAAACTCAGCTTGAATTTCGGCGTATATCCCTCCCAGTTCCTGATTTTCGAGGCTCATGATTTAGATATGGATAGAATAGAGATTATTAAGAATTTGAATTACTATATCAATTAAGTGGAATGAACTCCAAGATTAAATTAGATCTGACACTTTTTCATTTCATTCTATTGATTTAAGCGATATATATGCTCATCTACTTAGGCTGTAAAATTCTACTGGATCACCTGGTTTTATTAGTGGTTGTGCAGCCGGCCCGTGTATCTTTTCCTTGACAGCACCACCAATCTGCTGATGAACTACTTTAGATAGCTATGAAAACCTTTAAGACAACTTTTAAGATTGTTGAAAATATCAATTGCCCCCTCTATGAGGAAGGTGAACGTATGTTGTTGACTGACAAGACGTTTTCCTGTCCGGAAGGGAAAGAGGTGTGTCTTATTCTGGTAAGGGATATGACTCAACTCCTGTTTACACTGCTTAAAGAGCAGGGGAGCGATGGAAAGGTATCGAACAGGGTCTCAAGTTGCAGCGGTTGTACCGGACTTATAAAGTTTAAAGAAGTTGTGGCAAGTGAATTTGAGAGAGAAGAAAGTCCAGAAATGGTGGTTGCACGCATACAGTCAGCTATGCAGGCAATACACGGCAGAAATATCAATAGTACATTTCTGCAATCGATTCCGCCTGAACGCATTAATCCCGTTTTACAAAAATTTCAAGAAGTAGCAGTCCCTGAAAAAACAATTATTGTTCACCAGGGTGAACCAAATCCCAATTTATATCTCATCTTGAGCGGGAAATTTAATGTTGAAAATAGCGGCCAGAAAATTGCTGAGCTGGGTGAAGGTGAGCTATTTGGTGAGATGAGTTATCTTAGTGCCGGACAGGCGGTAGCGAGCGTAAGAGCTATGGAGGATTCTCTGGTTTTGGCAGTTACTGCTGATGACTTTAGTAGGCTATTAAGTAGCGCAAATGGGGTGCAGGTCTTTATGGCCAGATTACTGGCAGAGAGGTTGCAACAGATCAATAATGCCCGTGCGCGGGATTTTGAGTCATGTATGAGCGGGAGGCTTGATGAGGTAGTACCGGCTGAATTATTTCAGGTGTTCCATATGCACCAGAAAACTGGAGTTTTAGCGATGGATCTTGCTCATGGGGAGGCAAAAGTGTCTTTCAGGGAAGGGTGTATCATTAATGCCAGTTATCAGGATAAGAGGAACGAACATGCTATCTTTGCAATGTTGGCAGAGAAAAATGGCTTCTATCGATTTTCAACTGGTCTCAATGCGCAAGATATGAAAGCGGCAGAGATCGGTGATTTTATGGCTCTGTTAATGGAAGGTGTAAAACGCGTGGATGAAGAAAATCCAGAATAATCAGGTTTCTATTTTCCAGGCCTTACATGTATTGAGGTGTGAGGCGTAATGCAGCCAACCCCAAACCGGATTCACTGATATATACAGGTTTGTATGTAATCCGGGTTAGATTTATATGACTATTCTTTAAATGGATCTAAGCTTAAAATATCGAGAAAGTTTTCGACATAATAGGCTGCCTTAAGAGTTGGATTTCTATAGGCGATAAGTCGCATTCCGCAATTCTCAGCAGTTTCTTCATCTACACTCGAGTCACCTATGTAGATTGCCTCGTTCACCTTACAGTCAAAATGCTCAAGAATTTCCAGTAGCGGGTCAGCTGCAGGTTTGGGTTTTCTTGAATTGTCAGCTGTCATTACCTTCCCAAAATATTTCCCCAGATCAAATTCCTGAAGCAGAGGAATCATGGTATCGGTTCTGTTCGTAGCAATAGCAAGATTATATGTGCTACTTGTTTTGTCTAAGAACTCTAAAAGGTCTGGAGCCATATCCATGTACTTCAGGAATGGACGGTAGCTATTGTCTTTACGGAATTTGTGGACTAGCTCCTCACTGGTTTGAGGATGATTTCGGAATAAATGTGAGACGGAGTCATACACATTGTGCATGTGAACAAAGTCCAGTTCAGACTCATCCATCTCTGGATAGCCGAAGTGTGCCAGTAAAAAGTTATAATACCGACGATTGGCGTTACGAGACTCAAACATAACGCCATCACAGTCGAAAATAATAGTTTTAAGCATAGAACTCATGAATTGACGCGCCTTTAGTCTTCCGGGAAAAATATGATTTTGAGCCAATCAATTGCATAGAGCAGCAATTTCTCATCATCGAGAACGATCTCTTCCGGGTAGGAGGTAACGTTAAGTTCGCCACTGACAAGCTTTTCTCTGAAAACATCAAGGTTGTGGAGTGCCAGTGTATAGAGAGCCAGCTGCTCTTTATTGGGCATGAATTTACCCTGCCTGATCTGATCGTGCTGAATTAGTCCAGCCAATGCGTCGTTATAGGCATTGTATTCAGTTAGTCCCTGATCCTTCGAGTAGATTTGCGGGGTTTGTTCCTGTGGCTCATCAAAACCTTTGCAGTGGTTTTCTTTTAACAGAACAAAGTGCTGCTTTAATTCACCGGAGCGGGTTCTGACGGCAGCTCGGCCAAGAGGATACGCTCTGCAGGCCCCTGGTCGATGGGTATAGATCTTACAGCCGTCTTTACCTACAAATACGCAGCTTGCTCGACCATCGTCAACCATGGTGAGATAGAACTTTGGGAACATATCCTGTTCCCCACGTTCTTCGATGATGTACTGGTCATGCAGTTGCTGTGAAGAAAGTCCGGTACCCCTGCGTAATCGTAAGATGTCGTAGGGAGTAAGGGCAAGTTCAAGCATTCTGCAGCACTCTGTAAAGCATGCCACCTCCGGGTGGCATGCAAAACAGTATGATTCATCAGGCTTAAGACGATAGACGGATTCTGGAAAATGTGGTCGAGCCATAGGTGTTCAACACTAATAGAAAATAAATGTATTTAATCTCTTTTCCACAAGGTCAGCAGCGGGCTGGCGATGAAGATGGAAGAGTAGGTACCGATCAGTACGCCAGTAAGCAGTGCAAGTGAGAAGTCATGAATAACAGAACCACCCATCACAAACAGTGCGAGCAACACAAGAGCAGAAGTCAATGAGGTAACAACTGTCCTGCTCAGCACCTGATTGACACTATTGTTGATGATATCCATCAATGATGTACCCTCAGACTTGTGAAGATTCTCACGAATTCGATCAAATACAACTACTGAATCGTTCAGGGAGTAACCGGCAATGGTTAGTAGTGCAGTAACAATAAGCAGTGTTATTTCGACGTCCAGTAACCAGCAGATGCCGAGTACGACCATAACATCATGAAATGTTGCAGCTGCAGCTGCGAGACCGAAGCGGATATCAAATCGTAATGCAAGGTAAACAATTACGCCAAGCAGTGAAATGAAGATTGCGAGAATTGCTTTATTTCGCAGCACCGAACTGACTGAAGAGCCGATTTCTGATTGGCTTTCAAGAACAAAACCTTTATCTGCCAGGTTAGCAGAAAGAATCTGACCTACGGTGTCGTCAAGATTGGCTACGACTTTTTCATCCTTTTTAACTTTGACTATAAGGCGATTTTCGGCTTCAACTTCCTGCAGGTGGAATCCTTCAAGACCACTACCGTCAAAGGCGCTACGCACCTCAGTCATGGTGAAATTCTGCGATGACTTATATTGGAGCAGGGAACCGCCTGAGAAGTCTACGCCAAGATTTGCAGTTCCCCGGCCAATCTGAATGAATGCAAACAAACCAATAAGGACCATAACACCGGAAATTATGAAGGTGATATTTCGTAATTTCATGTAATCGATATTCGGCTTTTTAGTAAACTGCATAAATCGCAGTTTCTTAATTGGCGATACTGCATTGATGGTATCAAACATCATGCGGGAAAAGAAGAGGGCGGTGAACAGGTTGAAAATGATACCGAGTGAGAGGGTAACCGCAAAACCTTTAATTGGACCAGTACCAAACATAAAGAGCGCCATAGCGGTGATCAGCGTGGTTACCTGGGAGTCGACGATGGTCCAGAACGCTTTACCATAACCTGCATCAATACTGGAACGCACTGATTTGCCGAGAGAGTATTCTTCACGCATACGCTCGAAAATGAGAACGTTAGCATCAACAGCCATACCTATTGAGAGGATAATACCGGCAATACCGGGTAAAGTCAGGGTGCCGTTGATAATGGCAAGTCCGGTGAATAAGAACAGAATGTTAAGTGTTAGAGCGGTATTGGCTATCAATCCCGGAAGCCGGTAGTAAATGAACATGAAGGCGAGGACAAGAATTGCTCCGAAGACACCTGAGTTCAAACCCTTATTGATTGAATCCTGACCAAGACTTGCGCCAACTGTCATGTTTTGAATGATATCAATAGGAGCAGGTAATGCACCGACTCGAAGAACAATGGCAAGGTTCTTCGCTTCCTCATGGGTAAAACTTCCTGATATCTGAGCAGAACCACCGAGGATGCGCTCACGAATTGATGGGGCCGACTTGACAGTGGAGTCAAGGACAATGGCCATTCTTCTGCCAACATTTTTTTCAGTAATATGGGCAAAAATGGTGCTTCCTCGACCTGTGAGATCAAGGCTTACCATCGGCTCGTTAAATGTACCGCCTACCCTTACATTTGCATCTTTGACCATATCACCGGTCATGAGGATCTTGTTTTCCAAAAGGATAGGTGTTTCAAATTCCTTTTTGGTTTGCGGGTCAATATTTTTTTCAAAATGGATGGAGGTATTATCAGGTAGTACCGTCTGCAGAGCACGATTCAGCTTAGAGATTTCGTCCCCCTTGCTCCATTGACCGGAATTGATTGTTTGTTGGACCAGAGCAGGCAGATCAAGGCCTGTGGAATCAGCAACAAGTTTAAATTCAAGCTGGGCGGTAGCGCCAAGAAGGTCCATGGCAGCATCCGGGTTTTTAATACCTGGTAACTGCACAACTATCTCGTCAGCTCCCTGACGGATAATAACAGGCTCCGCAACACCGAACTGGTCAATCCTGTTTCTGATGATTTCAAGTGACTGATCAACCGCGTGAGTCTTGATGAAGTCTTTCTTTTCCTCCTTTAAGCTGAGGAAAATCCGGGGAAAGCTTCCTTCTTTACTTTCAATCTTAGCGTCAATGTCTGTAAAGTCTTCACTAATGAGGGTCTTTACCTGTTCAAGTGCACTGGTATTAGGAAGTGTGAAAATAGCAGTGTGCGGATCTGACGAACGTGTTCTGACAGCACTTATTGATTGCTCAGCCAGAGTGTCCTTGATGTCATTTGCAGCAAATTCAAGTGTATTCTCCTGAGCTTTATCGAGATTGACCTTAAGAACCAGGTGCATTCCGCCCTGAAGGTCAAGGCCAAGTACCAATCCTTCCGGTGCCATATAGGTCTTCCACCATTCCGGCGTGGATTTGTAGAAAGAAGGCACAATCGTCATTATTGAAAGTATAACGACAGAGACCAGTAGCCCCAGTTTTAGTTTGAGTGAAGTGTTCATTGATAGCCCTGAAGGTTTCCAAAAAAAAAGTTTAGGTACTCATTGATAAGAAAAGCCCTTGTCGCGCACAGGTGGCGAACGTAGCGATTATAACGTGATGAATGATTCTTGCAAGGTTATGCAGACAATATTTAGCTGAAGATTGCAAAACGTTGTAAGCAAAACATTAAAGGGTAGTCGCTGAAGCCTGCTTTTCTTATAATCTTACGTTATTTAATTCGATTAATTGCATCAGCCATACAGGCTGCTCCAAAACCATTATCTATATTTACCACGGCCATTCCAGGTGCGCAGCTGTTAAGCATGCCGAGAAGTGCTGCAATCCCGCCAAAACTTGCACCGTATCCAACAGAAGTAGGAACTGCGATTACAGGACACGAGACTAATCCACCCACAACACTTGGGAGTGCTCCTTCCATTCCGGCCACAACGATTATGACTGTGGCCTCGTGTAAGAGATTCTGACGGCTAAGGAGTCGGTGTAAACCAGCTACGCCTGCATCATATAGTCGTGAAACGGTATTGCCGAAACATTCAGCAGTAAGACTTGCTTCTTCTGCAACACCGTTATCTGAAGTCCCAGCGCTGATAACCAGTATCGTCCCACGTTTGTATTGAAATGCCTTTTCAGGGGGCTGGTAGTACAGCATTTGGGCATCTTGATTGTATTTGAGTTGCGGGAGCGCTTTTAATACTGTGTCAGCTTTATCTGTACAGACCCGTGTGGCGAGAACCGGTCCGGATTGACGCAGCATCGCTTCTGCTATGGTGATGATCTGTTCGCTGGTTTTCGAAGCACCATAAATGACTTCCGGAATTCCTGTACGGAGACTTCTCTGGTGGTCAATACATGCGTCGACCACAGATTCGGAGGGCAAGTGGCGCAATTTGTCAACAGCATCATCAACAAGGCAGTTTCCCTGCTGAACCTGCGTAAGTAATTCTTTAAGGGTTTCTGTGTCCATATGTTTATAGTGTTATGAGGGCTGATAGACTTCTGGCAGCTGTTAGCAATAATGGTGATGATGAAGGTAGCACGATAAAAGAACAAGGTAAAGATTTTGTCATGATATACTTATAGTGTTCTCGTTACTTTTAACATTGTGAAGATACCACCTGTTACGCTGTAATACTGAGTAGAAAGGTGCAGTAAAGTCAGAACATATAATCGAGTGGCGATGATGTTACCTGAAAGCCTTCCAGGCTATATACTATATCTACTGAAAAGCAGCAGTAATTCAGATTGCATGGGCGGTGGAGAACTTGTTCAGACGCATATCTCTTATGTGACACTGTTGGGTGCTTTTGTCTACAAATGGAAGAAACCCGTAGATCTCGGTTTCCTTGATTTTACGCGACTGGAAAGCAGAAACTATTTCTGTGAAGAAGAAGTTCGATTAAATCGCAGGTTATGTCCCGAAATGTATCTCGGTGTTGTGACAATTAATTATGATGGAAAGAATTATTCTCTCCAGGGTGACGGAGAAATAGTTGAATATGGTGTGAAAATGGTCCGTTTACCTGAGAGCAGAATGATGCATCGGGCAATTTCCTCAGGGTGGATTTGTGAAAAACATTTAACGAACATTGTCGATCTGCTGGTACCTTTTTACGAAAATGCCAAAATCGGAGGGCTTAAAGATAGCTTCGGGCATCATGAAACAGTTGCAAAGGCGGTTTATGAAAATTTTGAGCAGACTGCACCTTTTATTGGTAGTGACGTACTGAATGTAAAAACGTTCGAAGCAATCCTGAAGTTTAGCACAAAGTTTCTGAAGAATGATCAGCTGTTTGTGCAAAGAATTGAAGAAGAACGAATCCGGGAATGTCATGGGGATCTGCATTCAGGAAATATCTGCCTGACTGATAAAATTCAGATTTTTGATTGTATAGAATTTAGTGACAGTCTTCGATTTACAGATGTTGCAGCCGATATTGCTTTTTTGGCAATGGATCTTGATTATCATGGGTTGTTTGATTTGAGCAATCAGTTTGTTACTGCTTTTGTCGAACGTTCAAAAGATTACGCTATACTTGATATTCTAAAGTTTTATAAATGTTACCGCGCTTATGTTCGTGGAAAGATAAGTTTGTTAACCGCCAATGACCCGTGTGTATCTTCTGGTGATGCAGCACAAGCCTATCTGAATGCCAGAAGATTTTTTACTTTAGCTGAGAGCTATGGAGTTTAGCGATGACTGTAGAATTGGTCAATACGCAGACAGTGGTTGTCTTTTTTGGGCTGATTGCGGCGGGTAAAAGTTATCTTGCAAGGAACTGGGCAGAAAGACACAATTATCTCTATCTGAATACCGATGTGGTACGAAAGCAACTTGCCGGTATCGATCCGATAAGCAGATGTTTGAATGAGATCGACATGGGGATATATACACAAGAGTTCAGTGCGAGAACCTATGACGAAATGTTGAGAGTCTGTAAAGATGCATTAAAAAAAAATGTATACTCTGGTGTTGTGCTTGACGGATCGTATCATAAGAGGCATGAGCGGGAAAAACTCATTACCAGTTTGTCTGAAAGAAGTGCACTCTATTTTGTTTATTGTTACTGCTCAGAAGCAGTAATCAAAGAAAGATTGCAGGAGCGGCAGGCAGATCGTGGAGCGGTTTCAGATGGAACATGGGAAATTTATCTGCAACAAAAGGAAAAATTTGATAAAGCTGATGAATTATCGAACGAAATGCTCCTTGAACTTGATACCAGTGCTTCACTTGAGTACCTTATAGGCTGCGTGAATCGATTTCTACACACATCCGGTGAGTGACCTCCGGATGATGTATCATATCCATCTATATATTTTTGAAGGAACTACGAGTGTATACCCAGATCTATATATTGCGTTTCCCTAAAGACACCAGTGATAAACCCTTTATTTACCAACTGGTTAAAGAGTATGACATTGAGTTCAATATTCTCAAGGCAGATATATTA
Source organism: Desulfosediminicola flagellatus (assembly GCF_005116655.2). Classification (GTDB taxonomy): domain Bacteria; phylum Desulfobacterota; class Desulfobulbia; order Desulfobulbales; family Desulfocapsaceae; genus Desulfopila; species Desulfopila flagellata. Next base: position 79,417 of record NZ_CP050698.1, read on the forward strand.
TTGCAGCGAGAAGGTGTGATGATCATAGAACTCAAAGGAAGCAGTAAAAATAATGTAAAAGCAGGACTCGATTTCCTCAAAGGTCTAGGGGTACAGACAGAACGTCTGGCTGCCAGGATTAGGCGGGATGATTCCCAGTGTTTTCAATGCGGAGCGTGTACAGGTATATGTCCAGTTGGGGCCTTGTATATTAAAAGGCCTGAAATGGAAGTTATCTTTGATGCCGAAAAATGTACCGGCTGCAGTCTATGTGTACCTATCTGCCCGGTCAGGGCGATGGAGGTATCACTTGATAAGGATTGGGTACTTCCAGAAGAAACCGTAATGAAATAAAAAAGGCCCTGAACGATTAATCATCGTTCAGGGCCTTTTTACTACGTTATGGATCTGTATTCGCCTTAATCTTCGAATAGTGTCCAATCCGGTAATGATAGCTTGGGAAACCAGTCGGCAATGCTTGATGTCGGTGGATCGTCAGCTTCAATTCGTGCAAGCAGAGATTTCGCTTTATCCGATATGCCCGAGTCAGGGTACATGGCCAGCAGGTAGTTTAATCGTTTTTCAGCTTGATCAAATTTCTCTGTTCTCACATAAAACTCAACAACACAATACTCGTGATTTGCAAGAAACTCATTGGCGGCTTTAGCTCGCGCCTGAGCTTCAGATGTGTATGGTGAGTTTGGATAGGCACGCAGTAGCTGATTGAAAAGCTTAATTGATTCAAGAGCACCTGTAGTGTCACGATCGACCCTGTCAATGCGCTTGTAATGCGTCATGGCTTTTTGAAACATCACGTACGGAATAGCTTCATTGGTTGGGTGCCGCTCTTCAAACTCTTTGTAGAGCATTAACGACTCAAGATACCGGCCCATGTGAAAGTTGCAATCTGCTGCTTTTAGCTCAGCAAGAGTTGCTTCTGGGCTGAACGGGTAACGGTCAAGAATCTCTTCAAAGTATTCAAGGGCGGTAAAATATTTACCAACGTTGTAGTCATCCATTCCTTTGGTAGCAAGCGTACGCGAAGGAACTTTCAGGTCCAGATCGTTATCTGAACGAAAATCAAGGAATGCAGGGATCTGATTACATCCACTGAGAATAAATGTGGAGAGCAGTAGCAGAACAATGGTAGAAGTTGAGCCCGAACGCCAGGAAGTATTTGTCGTGATTTTCATGCTATCGTACCGGTAATTATCATTTATGGGTGTTCAGGTAGGCTTCGGCAGAAAGTACTGAAACGGCCCCTTCTCCTGCTGCATTAACAATCTGCCGGACATTCTTACTGATAATGTCTCCGGCAGCCATGACACCTTGCACAGAAGTACGGCATTCGTTATCAACAGGAATAAAACCCCACTGATCAGCTTTGAGCAGTTCAAGCGGGATGCAACTGTTGTTTGGTGTAATACCGATGAGAATAAAAACACCTTCAACAGCGAGGGTGGAGGTATTGCCATCATTATCAATAAGTTTTAACTCTTTTACAGCGTTATCGCCTTCAATCGAGACTACTCGAGAATTCCATATAAACTCGATTTTTTCGTTAGCGTAAGCCATTTCCTGAATAATTTTAGTAGCCCTAAGCTCATCACGGCGATGAATGATACTCACTTTGCTGGCAAATCGTGTAAGGTAGTCGGCTTCCTCAACAGCGGTATCGCCACCACCAATTACAGCAACATGAACGTTACGATAGAATGGTGCATCGCATGTTCCGCAGTAGGAGACGCCTTTACCTCTGAGCTCGTCTTCTCCTGGAACGTTGAGTGTGTTTGGGCGGGCACCGGTACAGATGATCAGAGTGTCGAATTTTATGATGGTACCGTTGTCGAGCTTGAGGGACTTGTTGTTCTCGTCTTCAAGCTCAAGAGTCTCAACGTCACCATACTGGATGTTGACATCAAAACGTTTGGCATGTTCGGTCATCTTCTCTGCAAGATCAAAACCGGATAGTCCTTCGGGGAATCCCGGGTAGTTATCCACCCAGTCAGTATTTAATACCTGTCCGCCTGGAGCACCTTTTTCAAGCAGAACATGGTCGATCCGGGCTCTTGCAGCGTATAATCCCGCTGAAAGGCCGGCAGGCCCGCCCCCGAGAATAACGAGTTCATAGTGGTCTTTTAACATATCAATAGTGTATGAGTTAAAATAAGAATACGCTGTCTCCTGCCGAATGTGTTAAACGGTAAATCAGGAAACAGCGTATTGTAAATGTAGCACTAGATTGCTTTATTGATCAGATCAATAAGCTGAGCTTTTCCAACTGCACCGGTGATCTGGTCGACAACTTCGCCGCTTTTAAAAAGGATCAGGGTCGGTATCGCGCGAATTCCGAACTTACCGGGAGTAACTGGATTGTCATCTACATTCATTTTGGCAATAGTGACCTTGCCGGTATACTCTTCTGCAAGATCTTCAATAACTGGTCCGATAGCCTTACAGGGACCGCACCATGGAGCCCAGAAGTCGACCAGTGTAGGCTGGTCTGAACTGATAAGAGTATCAAACTCCGCATCATTTACTTGTTGGACTTTGTCGTTTGCCATTATTTTGCTCCTTTCTAAAATGGTGTTAGTTAGAAGGTAGTGAAGTTTATGCTATTGAATTACCTAAAACGATAATTTCCCTGCACAGTTTACCTGTTGGTCCAATAGCTGACAAGCAAAATATTTACCGGTCAGATGGACATTCTTAGTCTGGCGATTCGACTATCTATACTGTGCATGATTATTAAAAAATCAAGTGTAAGGGTGTTTGACAAGGAAAACATCTCCATGCTATATTCCGCCGTCACGGCTTTACATAGATTCAGTGTATGGCTGTTCTGTGTCGATTGGCACCTCCGATACAGCAATAATATACGATTTACCTGATCAGGATACTCCTGATGAAAATATCACAGATGAGGAAAAACATATGAATACAGCAACCTCAGAGCGTCTTTTTGACGAGGCAAAAAAATATATTCCGGGCGGTGTAAATAGTCCGGTGCGTGCTTGCCGATCGGTAGGATGTAACCCGATTTTTATAGAGAAGGCTAAGGGCGCGCATGTCTATGATGTGGATGGTAATGAATATTTAGATTTTGTCTGTTCATGGGGGCCGATGATTCTCGGTCATGCAAATCCTCTTATTCTTAAGGCAATTAATGAAACAGCAGTGCTTGGAACTAGCTTCGGTGCATCTACACCTCTGGAAATAGATCTGGCCTCAATGGTTGTTGAGGCTGTTCCTACTATAGAAAAGGTGAGGTTCGTCAATTCAGGGACCGAAGCGACTATGAGCGCTATCAGGCTTGCACGTGGTTATACCGGTAAAAATATTGTGGTGAAGTTTGACGGTTGTTACCATGGTCATGCTGATTCATTTCTGGTTAAAGCGGGATCTGGTTTAATTACTCTTGGTATCCCGGGTAGTCCCGGTGTGCCGGAAGACATCGTAAAAAATACAATTTCCATTCCTTACAATAACCAGGACACTCTCGAGAAGACTTTACGCGACGAATCTTTGGATATTGCTTGTGTCATCATTGAGCCTGTTGCAGGTAACATGGGATGTGTCCCACCAGAGAAAGGCTTTCTTGAGAAACTCAGAGCTCTCACAGCAGAACTTGGTATAGTACTGATCTTTGATGAAGTTATTACCGGATTCCGATTAGCTTATGGTGGTGCTCAGGAGTATTTCGGTGTAAACCCTGATCTTACATGTCTTGGTAAAATTATAGGCGGAGGTTTGCCTGTTGGTGCTTATGGCGGTAAGGCCGAGATCATGGATTGTGTTGCTCCGGATGGACCAGTCTATCAGGCTGGTACGCTGTCTGGTAATCCACTGGCCATGGCTGCTGGAATTGCCACATTGAAGCAGTTGCAGCAGAAAGATTTTTATAGCCAGCTCAATGATAAGGCCGAAACGTATGCCGGTCTTTTGACCGAGGTGTCTGAGCGAACCGGTGTTCATGTAACCCTCAACAGGGTCGGTTCATTGATGACAGGTTTTTTTACAGAAAGTGCGGTGACTGATTTTGATTCAGCAATGTTGGCTGATGCAGAGCGCTATGGTGTCCATTATCGCCAGATGCTCTCAAAAGGTCTAAACATTGCACCATCACAGTTTGAGGTGGCTTTTGTTTCTGCAGCTCACACTGAAAAACAGTTAAAAATGGCCGCTGAAATGACTGAATGGTCATTCAAAAAATTGGCGTAAATATGAAAAATGCGTTGACTTTGGTATGGAGTCATGATACCAAAACCTTTTATATTGTAACCGATTTATCCTCTATGGCTTCGGTGAGAAAAAGATGTCGGGTGTAAGAAGAGAACTGGTGCAGTTGATGGCCCACTACGGTCATGTGGGATTTACTTTTGTTGCTGCCATCTTCATCGGTCTGTTCGGCGGCATTTATCTTGACCAGAATGTATTTGAGGGGCGGACCGCTCCATGGTTCACCTTCATCGGACTTGCCTTTGGTATTGCAGCCGGTTTCAAGACGCTGCTGGAAGTCCTCTGGAAAAATAAAGGTGAAGAAAAAGAAGAAGAGCCTGAAGATAGAGGGCAAGGTGAGAACTAATTTTATTTCACTGCGAAAAATGCAGGTTGTCAGCTGGATTTATCTGACACTACTCACCGTCGGTTGTTTAATTGTATCCACCTGGACTATAGCGTGGTCTGCTCTGGTAGGTGGCATAATTTCAGTTTTGAGCTTTTGGTTATCCTACCGTGATTTAACGGGTTTTATGAGCTCGCTGGTCTCTTCGACTGATGTAACTCAGAGAGAGGCTAAGGCGCAGTTCGGAAAAAGTGGGTATCTGTTTAAGTTCTGGATTCGTATCGCAATTATAGGTGTTGTTGTGCTGTTATTGATGAAATTCAGCTCCATCAACGCCTTTGGGCTTATTTTAGGGTTGTCAACGATAGTGTTTACAGTTACATTCACTGCGGTGGATATTGTTAGGCACTATTACTTCAGTGGGAGGAGGTAAAAGAAGTTATGGAACATCCGATACTATTTATTTCGATCATCCTGGAAAAATTGGGGCTGCCAATTCCTCATGGTTTTGTTGGTCACGGTTTACTTGAGCAGTTGTGTGCACCTTACATGACATACACCTGGATGGTAATGGCTTTTCTCTTTATTGTTTCCAAACTTACGCTTGGAAACCTCGAGATGATCCCTGGGGCAGGGCAGAACTTTTGGGAGATCGTAATCGGTGGTCTGGACGATTTCTTTGTCGAGAACATGGGTAGAGAAATGGCGGACAAATTCTTTCCGATGATTGCAACATTCGCACTATATATTGCGGTTGCTAACATTATCGGTTTGATACCGGGTTTTATGTCTCCAACATCCAGTATCAACACTACTCTCGCGTTGACTCTCATCGTTTGGGTAACGCACCACGTCATTGGTTTTCAGGCACACGGACTTAAATATTATAAACATTTCACTGGTCCTATGCCTGTACTGATTCCGCTAATGTTACCTATCGAGCTTATCAGTAACTTTGCACGTATTCTTTCACTCTCTATTCGACTTTTCGGTAACATCATGGCGAAAGAGACTCTGCTTGGTATTCTTTTTACACTTGCAGGTATGTTCTTCGCTCCACTGCCTATCATGGTTCTTGGTGTACTGGTTTCCCTGGTACAGGCAATGGTTTTTGTCCTGCTGACAGTTATTTACTTTGCACAGGCTAGAGAGCACGCTCACTGATAGTTTATCTTGATCGACAGGCATATATTGCCTCGAAATATTGCAGTATTAACGAAGAAGGCCAAACGTAAATTTTAAAACAGAGTAAGGAGAACACAATGGAAAATCTTCAATTGGCACTCGTATGTATTGGTGCAGCACTTTCTATCGGTCTTGCTGGTCTTGGAGCGGGTATCGGTATCGGTAACATCGGTCAGGGCGCATGTATGGGTCTTGCACGTAACCCAGAAGTACAGCCTAAGCTGATGGTTTTCATGATTCTTGGAATCGCGCTTGCTGAGTCCATCGCTATTTATGGCCTCGTTATCTCTCTGATCCTGCTCTATGCTAACCCATTTGCTAAGTTCATGGGCGTTGCTTAATAGAACAGTTCGATCACATTAGAGATCGTTTTAAAAAGGGCCGCAGAGAAATCTGCGGCCCTTTTTGTGTTTATATGAAACATAATTTGGTAATGGATGTGCGAGGCTGTAAATATTATGACTGAAGACATCATTATTCACCCCATTAAGGGGCGGAAAGAAAAAGAAATACCAGCGGCTGGTATTTTTCTGGTTACCCCTGCAGAAGCCAACTATGGGCAGGAATGCCTTCTGAATGCAGGTGGCCGCCGTCAGTTTCTGTATAATTCAGGTCTTGCCATTTCTGACGATAACGCGCTATTTATTGCCGGACCTTCAGTCGGTGCTCCGCTTGCCGTACTGACGATGGAAAAATTAATTGCTCTTGGAGCAAAGCGAATTATCCTGTTCGGCTGGTGTGGAACTATTGCCGATAATTTGAAGGTTGGAGATATTGTAATTGGTAATGCAGCAATCAGCGGTGAAGGTACAAGCCGTTATTATCAAGCTTCTTCTCCTGCTATGCCGTCTGTATCATTAGTGCATGATATCGAAGAATTATTATCCAGTGAATGTCTTGACTACTCAAAGGCCAACGTATGGTCTACAGATGCACCGTACAGGGAAGATAGAATATTCATTGAAAAACTTCACCGGGATGCTGATGTTAGTTGCGTGGATATGGAATATTCAGCCTTATGTGCGGTAGCAGCTTTTCGAGGTATTGAGTTTGCTGCCCTATTTCTGGTTTCGGATGAACTGTACCGAAAGAAATGGAAGCCTGGTTTTACCAGTCGTGAATTTAGAGATAAGAGCTCACTATTAGTTAAGCTGTTGTCTGATAAAAGAGTGTTTTAGGAGAGTGTAAATGCGGTCTTTTCACCTTGTTAGTCTAGGTTGTGCAAAAAACCTTGTTGATTCAGAACTTATCATCGGGAACTTGACGCAAGAGGGATGGCAGTTTCAGGAGGATCCTGAAGCAGCTGATCTGTTGATGTTAAATACCTGTGGTTTTATACAGCCTGCTGTCGAGGAAGCTATCGAGGAAATACTTGAGCTGGCCAAAATTAAAGAAAATCATCCTGAACAAAAGTTGGTGGTAGTTGGCTGTCTGGTTCAGCGCTATAAAGATAGTCTTGCTGCCGAGCTCACAGAGGTTGATCTCTTTGTAGGTACAGAAGGGTGTCATGATATGGCAAGGAGGGTTGAGTCACTCTATTCTGCTGAGGGTACTGACAGCGTACAGATACCTGAGAGATTTATCATGGATAGTACAATGCCCAGAGTGTTAACAACTCCATTCTATAGGGCATGGTTTAAGCTCACAGAAGGGTGTGACAATCGCTGCTCATACTGCATGATTCCTTCAATACGTGGTGACCTTCGTAGCAGGCCTGTTGATGACCTGGTATTGGAAGCTCAACGCCTGGAAGCTGGAGGGTTGCGTGAACTGTCACTTATCGCTCAGGACCTGACTGCCTATGGTGACGATTTAGATGCAAATACACACCTGAGCGAACTGTTAGGCCGATTATTAGAAGAGACCGAAATTCCCTGGATACGCTTATTGTATTTATACCCGACAGGAATCGATGACAGGTTGCTTAAATTAATGGCAGCAAATTCGAGAATTGTACCCTATCTCGACATCCCTTTTCAGCATGTGAGTACAAGAGTCCTTCATGCAATGAATCGTCGATACAGCACCGAAGATCTTTATGCTCTTATTAGAAAGATACGTAGCTATATTCCAGAGGTTGCATTGAGAACGACATTTCTTGTCGGTTTTCCCGGTGAAGATGAGAGGGATGTCGACCAGATCATCACATTTCTGGAAGATATGCAGTTAGACCATGTTGGGGTATTTACTTATGCCAATGAGGAAGGAAGTGTTTCAGAGAAGTATGCTGATCAGGTTCCTGAAGAAATTAAGATTGCAAGAAGAGATCGTGTGCTTGAGGTTCAGTCGAGGATTTCAAGCGAGATACAGCAGAAGTATGTCGGTCGTGAAGAACTTGTTCTTGTGGAAGGGTTGAGCAAGGAAACGGATCTGTTGCTGGAGGGACGAACACAATACCAGGCACCAGATGTGGATGGTTGTGTGTATATCAACGAGGGAACTGCAAGCCCCGGAGATATTGTGAAAGTGAGAATCAGTGAGTCTCAGGTTTATGATCTGGTTGGTGGTATTGTTTGAGCACAATTATAAGCTTATCAGAAACGAAATCGCTTTGATTTGCTGATATCACAAACTCTGAACCCCGTTGCAATAAACAACGGGGTTTTAGACAGACAATTACTTACCTGTGTTTACTTTTTCTCGAAGATCCTTGCCTACTTTAAAAAATGGAAGTTTTTTCGGCTTTACAAGGATTTTTTTACCGGTCTTTGGGTTTCGTCCTTCGTATGCATCATACTTTTTTATGACAAAACTTCCGAATCCCCGTATCTCAATACTTTCTCCCCGCGCAAGAGCTTCAGTCATTGTTTCGATGACTGTGTTGGTAATTGCTGCAGCCTCGCGATGAGGAATATTAATGTCCTGCGCTAATGCCTCAATGAGTTCTGATTTGTTCATGCTGTACTCCTGTTCAGGAAGTCTGTTTATGGCCCCGCCTGTGGGGATTCATGAAACCCACTCTTCTCTACTCGTATTGATATGATTGAAAAAAAATAATTCCAATCATTCCAGTCTGTTTCATGCGGTGAAGTCGAATAACGTTTAAAAACAGTGTGTTAGCCGCAAGGGAATGTGGCTATAGGAGCTTTTTTTGCTCTAACTGTTTAGATTTAATCAGTTATTTTTGGGTTTGTAAAGAAGTTTCTATAAAAATATTTTTTTTAAATCCCTGGAGTTAAGTATTTTATGCTCTCCGGTGCCCAATTTCCCAAGATACAATTTGCCATAGGCAATTCTTTTGAGGCTGATGACAGGATTGCCTACAAAGTCGAACATTTTTTTGACCTGTCTTTTTCGACCTTCATGAATAGTGATTTTGACAAGTGTCTGACGCTGTAGGTGCTTGATCACCGAGATAACTGCAGGGGCGGTCATCTTTCCCTCTATTTCAACACCCTTTTCAAGATCACGTAGTTTCGCCTGCCCGGGATGTCCCTGGACCAGGGCTTCATACGTTTTATTTGTTTGGAATCGTGGGTGCTGTATTTTTTGGGCCAACTCACCATCATTAGTGAGGAGTAATGCACCCTCGGTGTCCAGATCAAGTCTACCGACTGGGAAGAGTCGCTGATCAATATCACGCACAAGAGAAGTAACTACAGGTCTCCCCTGTGGGTCTGAAAGGGTGGTGACATACCCTTTGGGCTTATTCACCAATACATAGATGAGTTCGTCTGGTGGGGACACCAGACGACCATCGCACATCACTGTATCTTTACCAGGCGTAATCTTCTCCCCCATAGAGGTGACGACTACACCGCTAACTGTGACTCGTCCCTGTTTGATGATTTCCTCAGCTTTTCGCCGCGAGGAAATGCCGCAATGGGCGAGATATTTTTGTAATCTTACCTGTTCTTTCATCTGTATCTCGCTGGAATTATCCGGTCAAACTTTTCGTCTACTAAGTTTTTGGTTGGCTGGTCGACTTCAAGGACGTCTGTGTACCAGGGTTTCATTCGGCAGTCTATTACTATAGGAGCACGCAAACCAACATGAAATCTTCTGACATTACTGGCAGAGGCATGAATATCGTTTGCAGGTTCAAATCGTGTAAAAAATGTCCAGAGAAATTCCTGCATGGAACAGGTAGCCTCTTCGACATTGTCAACCAGCAGAATGCATGGCCAGTTGCTCACTCCTTCCCACATTGCCAGCTGAGCAGGGAGTTCCTTATTTTCAGTGTAAGGGGTACCTTGGACTACTAGTGTACCTGGCAGAAAGGCTTTAGGCTTGGCGCATTCAGGTGGCAGGGTGCCGTTAAACTCAGTAGGGAGTTCACGAATTTTTTCTTTTCCAAGCCCCATCATCATGGCTTTAGAGCCCTTGTTGACAGAAGGGCCGGTATAATCAAGTGTATCCTGGGAGACATTGGCAAAGACAAAGAGGTCCTGGTCCCAGCGGACCCGTTCGAGTACATGCGGCCAGAGTTTGCCAAAATCAGTTACATCTACTTCGCCGTCTGTAACAATCAGGAACTTACTGAGCGAAAGCTGTCCTTCACCAAGAATTCTCAGACCACAGGCAAATGCCTCCCGCGGATAACGATCAGCTACACGGGCGGCAGCCAGACAATGAAAGCCTGTCTCGCCAAATGTCTTTAATTCGCGAACGCCTTTCATTACGAGTGGAAAGAGAGGAGAAAGCAGGTCCTGAAGGTAGTCACCAATGAAAAAATCTTCCTGCCGAGGTCTGCCAACTACAGTGGCTGGATAGATCGCATTGTTTCTATGGTAAAGATGGCTCACTTGAAAAACAGGATAATCATGTTCAAGTGAATTATATCCATAATGGTCACCGAAAGGCCCCTCTGGACGTCGAAGATGCGGAGGAACCTGACCTTTGATTGCAAATTCAGCATGGGATACAAGATCGTGTCCGCCACGAGGGTCACTTGTCATTTTTAATTTGTCACCCATTACAAGTGAGGCGAGCATAAGTTCCGGGATGTCCTCAGGTAACGGTGCAATGGCTGAGAGCATAAGTGCCGGCGGGCCGCCAATATATAATGTTAATGGGAGTGCCTTATTCGCTTTTTCAGCTTCGAAATAGTGATAACCACCACCTTTATGTATTTGCCAGTGAATACCTGTCGTCTGGTCGTCAAAACGCTGTATGCGATACATGCCCAGATTATGACCATGACCCTCTGGATGTTCAGTATAGACAAGGGGCAGGGTTACAAAGGGACCACCGTCACTATGCCAGGAGGTGAGCATTGGAAGGCTGGTAAGCTGCGAAGGGCTCTGGCAATTTTCAAGTATAGGTGCCCGTCCAGACTTTTTGAGACCAAGCTTCATGCAGTCGCTTATTAACCCTCGATTATCCCATAATTTGCCAGGGGTGAGTGGCATCGCGGTTTCTGCAAGGTTTACAATATCTTTGACGAACTGCTGAGGTTTACCACCGAAAGCAAGCTCAAGTCTGTTACTTGTTCCAAAGAGATTAGTAACGACAGGAAATGTAGAATTTTTGACATTGGTAAATAACAGAGCTGGACCGCCTTTTGCGATCACACGTCTGTGAATTTCTGCGATTTCAAGATACGGATCAACTTCTTCGTCAATGATGAGCAGATCGCCATCTTCTTTAAGTAAATCAATATAGCTGCGTAAATCGTATAACTTGTTGTTTTTCACGTTCTATCCTTTTAAATCCTTTACTTCAGACCCATGGGCTTTCTGCTGTAGAAAGAGGGTGTGGTATTCATTTTCAGAAAGATGTTTTTTTAATATGTTTTTTGTAAAGTCGGAAATAAATTGGCTGATTTCTTCGCTGGACATTCGTGATGCGAGTTTTTCAGCAAATTCGGCTCGACCTGCAAGTTGTAGAAAACAGGCAAATGATTGTTCATCAAGCTCACGGTTGAGACCAAAACAGATCTGCTCTGGAGAAATTTTTTTCATTGTAGTAAGTTGTGATGTTTATGGTTGTATAGTTTTACTCAGGTGGTATTGAACTTTCCTGGTCCGTGGTCCGTCAAACTCGCAAAAGAACAGATGTTGCCATGTACCCAGCTTCAGTCGTCCGTTTTCGATGGCTATAGTCAAAGATGCTCCCATGAGTGAGGCCATGACATGCGATGCTGAATTTCCTTCCCGATGTCTATAATTGAAGTTCATCGGTACGATTTGCTGCAATGCATCTATTATATCCAGGCGTACATCAGGGTCAGCTCCTTCATTGATTGTAATCCCTGCAGTAGTATGCGGGTTGAAGATATAGCAAAAACCTGTAGTGAATTCATGTTCGCGGATAAGCTCCTGTACCCTGTCTGTTATATCGACAAGCTCCATGTGAGAAGCCGTTGTAAGTGAGAATGTTCCTGAAAGCATTTCACCTCCTGCTTGTGTCAGAGAATAGATGCTCTGTTGTATTCCCGGTGGTGCCAGTATTGATAGTGGAAAAGCTAAAATAACTTAGACGTATTGGAAATAAAGACATTTTTAAGCAATACACAAACATCTGTTCGATCACTATAGGTTTTTTTCGGATTGCAGTCAATGTCCGCTGAATCTTTGATGATTGATCAAAGTCCATTTTATACTCGTGATGTGGAATGATAAACACTCTTGGGGAGAATGTGAAAAGAAAACTGCTGGTTAGTGAAAGATAATGCAGAAAAACTCGAGCTATCTCTGCTTGACAACGGCTAAACAGCAAATATTGTTAGTGAGTTTTGGTTGATAAGTAACGAATCTTGAACAGATTTTTCTTGTAGAGTATCGTGGCTCAGGTAAAACCAACAATTGGTAGACACTTTGCTAGCAGGCTGGTGTTTGATTTCATGGACACTGGAAGTCTCATTTGCCGAAAAAAAATGCAAATGTCGAAAATATAGTAGAAGATGAAAGGTGGGAACGTTTTTAGTGACATGAAGCAGAAGGGTTGAAAGAAACACTTCTGGTCTCTCCCCCAAAATACAATCTGATATCGAAGTAGACACAGCTGCAATGAATCCGTTGGGGCTGTTGATTATATAACAGAAGCATATCGCATTAGATGCGATGGGAGTTTGAGGTAATGGCTGGGAATACATTTGGAAAATGTTTTAGGGTAACCACATGGGGGGAGTCACATGGTACAGCTATCGGTGCAGTTATCGATGGTTGCCCTCCTGGAGTAGAGCTGGATCTCGAACGGTTACAGCGTGAAATGGATCGAAGAAAACCGGGCCAGGGTGGGGCATCAAGTCCACGCAAAGAGCCGGATAGAGTCGAGGTATTGTCAGGGCTTTTCTGTGAGCAGCCAGGAGAGCTCCCGAAAACCACGGGAACACCGATCTCCCTTGCTGTCTACAATAAAGATGCTCACTCTAAATCCTATGATAATCTCCGTGAAATTTATCGTCCGGGGCATGGCGATATTACCTATAATGCCAAATACGGCGTACGTGATCATCGTGGTGGCGGCAGATCTTCTGCCAGAGAAACAGCCGCGCGAGTAGCAGCTGGAGCAGTTGCTGATCAGATTCTGGAGCAGTTCGGTATAAAGGTGTGTGCCTATACGGTTGCTCTGGGTGGCATAAAGGCTACAACGTGTGATCTGGCAGAGATCCAGGATAATCTCTATTATTGTCCTGATAAAGATGCTGCGGAAAAAATCGATAAACGGGTGAGTGAGGTTCGTAGGCAGGGCGACACCCTTGGGGGGATTGTTGAAATACGTGCAACCTGCCCTGCAGGCCTCGGTGAGCCGGTGTTTGATAAACTTGAGGCTGAACTCGCCCATGGTCTAATGTCAATTGGAGCTGTAAAAGGGATAGAATTCGGTAGTGGATTTGCCGTTGCCGATATGCTTGGTTCTGAAAGCAATGATGCCATCGGGCCTGATGGGTTTTCAAGTAACAACGCGGGTGGAATACTGGCCGGAATTTCAAGTGGGCAGGAACTTGTTATACGGGTTGCTGTTAAGCCGATTCCTTCAATTGCCAAAGAACAGCAGACAATAAATCGTCAGGGTGATGCTGTTACAATCAAAATTGGCGGTAGGCATGACATTTCTGCAATTCCCCGAGTTATCCCTGTGTGTGAAGCGATGGTGCGTATAACTTTGCTTGACCACCTGTTGCGACAAAACGCTATTTTTCCCAAATAAGGATAAGAGGCTTGACGGCATGAAACAGTCACCTGTTAAAAATATATGGATGATCGCCAGGGAGTATGGTGATCTTGCAGGCGCAGGTGGAGTAAAGGATGTCGTCCGCCAACTTGCGGATGCACTTGCAATTGACGAGAATCTGTCAGTGACTATCGTCATACCTATGTATGGTTTTGTTCAACCTGAAGAATATAATCTGGTTCAGCAGACTGACCCGCTTGATCCCTCAATCCCGCTTGAGTTTGAAGTGGCAATGAATTACGGCCTTAATGAACGGTGGGAAAGCTGTAGGGTTTATAAGGGGAATCTGAGTGGTGTAGATTTATATCTCATTGATTCAAAACGATTTCGTGAGAAGTATAGTGTCTATACATATACGGATAAAGATACAGGGGCGGAAGAATGGCAAAAGCCTGGTATGGGGCATTACGATTATTTCGCGATGAATCTGCTTCTTCAAAAGAGCAGTCTTGAGCTTATGGTACTGCTCGATGATAAGCCAGATGTAATTCATTGCCATGATGGTCATACCGCGCTAATTCCCGCATTGATTCATGAGTGCCAGGGGTGGCGAAGCTATTTCAGAGATACCGGGTGTGTGGTTACAATTCACAATGCTGGTATTGGGTATCATCAGGAAGTGGCGGATTTGCCTTTCGCCCAGGGAATGACAGGGTTGTCTTGGGGCTGTATAGGAAATAATCGTCTTTCAGGAAAATTTGATCCTTTTCTCGCGGCGGGTGAATATGCAATACTTAATACTGTGAGTGAAAATTATGCCCGTGAATTACAGGAAACTGACGAAGATCTGAGAACAGACTGGTTAAGTCATACTCTGCTTAAACGTGGGGTGAAAATCGAAGGGATTACTAATGGCATCAATCCTGATGATTTTAATCCGCTGGCAGGTGAAAGAATTGGGCTGGCGGCCTCATATGATCCTTCTTCTGACGACGATGATCTTGAGGGGAAACTTCGGTGTAAATCACATCTGCTAAAAAAATTACATCTTCTGAATGAAATCGATGGAATAACATTACATGGCAGATTAGAGAAAGATGCCACGCACCCGTTGTTTGCCTTTATTGGGCGACTAAGCGAGCAGAAAGGTGTCGATTACTTTCTTGAATCGATAGAATTACTTTTCTCTGAGCACCAGCATGGACAGGCGCTTATATTGGGGACTGGCAGTGCCTTTCTTGAGGCGGGGATTCGTTCTCTTGCAGAAAAAGAGAGTATGCGCGGCAGATTATGTTTTATACGGGGCTATAGCCCGGAATTGGCCAATCAGATTTTTTCTGCCTGTGATTTTTTCGTTATACCTTCTCGTTATGAGCCGTGCGGACTTACTGATTATATTGCACAGCTTTTTGGTGCTATCCCGGTTGTTCATCATGTTGGTGGTCTTGTAAAAGTCGAGAAAGGTAAAACAGGTATTGCCTACTCTGGTGATTCTGTAGAAGATCTGCTGGCAGCCCTTCAAGAGGCGGTTGTTCTTTATGAGAAGAAGCCTGCTTTACGAACGATGCAGCGGAGCGCTCTGGAAGTTATCCGCAAAAGGTATACCTGGAGTGTTGTGAAGGGAAAATATGTGGCCCTGTATGAGAGGGCTAAAGAGCGGAGAGCAAAGGGTCGTGCTACTGTGAACGGTAGGTTGGCCCGGTCTTCGGGTAGTATAGAATTGATTAACGAACCTATTGAGGGGGGATCCCTCGAAAATAAGGAGATAGCGACATGACTGTGAAGATCGGGATTAATGGATTTGGTCGTATTGGTAGAAATATGTTCAGGGCCTTAAGTAAAGACCCGGCTTTTTCGGATATTGAAGTCGTTGCAATTAATGATCTCACTGACACGCCCACGCTGGCGCATCTTCTCAAGTATGATTCTGTCATGGGTGTTTACGACAAAGATGTAGAGAGTGATGAAAACGGGATCATTGTTGACGGAAAGCATGTTGCGGTCTCCAGTCATAGAAATCCCGCTGATATTCCATGGGGACAGCTCGGAGTCGAGTATGTCGCAGAGTGTACAGGTATTTTCAGAGATGCGGATTCTACCCAGGCACATATCGACGCAGGTGCCAGTAAGGTAATAATTTCTGCACCGGCCAAAGGTAATATCAAGACGTTTGTTATGGGCGTGAATGAAGACGAATATGACGCTACCCAGCATCATATTGTTTCAAATGCTTCATGTACCACTAACTGCCTTGCTCCGTTTGCCAAAGTTATCATGGATAACTTTGGGATTGAGCGCGGATTGATGACAACTATTCATGCCTATACCGGTGACCAGCGCCTGCTTGATTTTCCCCATTCAGACCCCAGACGTGCACGCGCTGCAGCTCTTTCTATGATTCCTACAAAAACCGGTGCTGCGGCTGCTGTTTCGCTGGTAATTCCTGAATTGAAGGGGAAGTTTGACGGACTCGCCGTTCGCGTACCTACCCCGACAGTATCCCTTGTTGATGCAGTAATGGAAGTTGAGAGAGAGACCACTGTAGACGAAGTAAATCAGGCACTCAAAGAAGCTGCAAACAGATACCTTGGATATACAGAGTTGCCATTGGTTTCTATTGATTTTCAAGGTGACGGGCGTTCATCAATTGTTGACGGCTTATCAACCAAGGTTATTGGCAAGACTGTAAAGGTGATGAGCTGGTATGACAATGAATGGGGATATTCAAACAGGATGCTGGACCTGATTTTGCACATGGAGGCAAACAAGGCTTTATAAGCATTGTCGGACAGCCTCCTAGGAGGTTGTCCTAGAATAGGAATTTGGGTCAAAGTCGAGGCATTCTCAAAAAGCAAGCACAGCCATATACATGATATCGAAGTCTCACTTCGTTCGCTTATCTGCGAGCATTGTTTTTTTGAGAATAACGAAGAGTTTGGAACAAAGGCCATTGTCGGACAGCCTCCTAGTACAACGCCCCGTGAGTATTCCTCCTGGGGCGTTTTGTTTTCAGCTCATGCTATAAAAAATATCGGCAAGAGTATATTCCTGTAAAGGATGGGTCAGCATAAATGACCGAATTGTAAAATGATCTGCCAGGTTACGTTATGAACAACGCAAATATTGAAGGTGCTATTGAATCCGATGCACTGAAGGCGAATCTTCTGGAGACAGCTGGGAAGGTTGAGATAGATCCTGAACTTCTGGTGTTGCTTGAGGTTGTGCAAAAATATAAAGGTTTGCACTCATCGCTTGAAAAGCTGTTGTATGAGGTGTGTCATCCCTTTCGAAACTGGAAGATCATTTTGCCGCAGTTACGCAGTTTTGTACTGAAAAATAGTGGACATTACCGCGCGCATGAAAAAGGTCCTGAAGCCTTCCGCCTCTTTGGACGCCTTTTTTTCGAGGCACTTGAGGATTCCCAGCGATATCCGGCACTCTTGAACCAGGTAGTCGGGGCGAAACTGGCATGGATCGACAAGATGATCACCATCTTTGATCATGAAGATTTGCACCGTTTCGAAGAACCGCTTAATGAGTTGTTTACGAAAATAGAGGAGCTTGACCGCGAAGATGACGCGATCATAATGCACATCGTCCATGGCCAGCATTCTGTGAAAAAACTGGCGACCAGGCTCGTGGGCTTCAGTGAAAAAGAGGATTGGAATTTTGACTATAAACCTCTTGCATCTTTAATTAAAACTGTGCTCAGGAAAAACTATCTTTACTGGTTGCATGAAGATGATCCGCTTCCATGGTTTATGGAGAATTGTGGTTTTTTGCGAGATGATCCAGAGTGTTTGAAGTTATTTAACATGCTCTCCCATGAGGCAATGAACGAGCATGTGAGGATTCTTGAAAATGATGGTCTGGAAGAGAACCCTCTTACCGAGCTACAGAAATTTCTCACCCTTCCGGGGCATGTTGATATAGTCAGGCACTACAGGGAAGTGCCCGGCATGTTGTCAAGTGCCGAACAGGGGATGTCGCCCAAGACTGAAGAGACTTATGAAATTCACCACTTTATCGAAAATCAGAAGCTTCTGTTCCTTTTCAAGATCATGGATACACGAGGATTGTATCTGATACACGAAGAAACTCTGCGTGAAATAAATCGGAGTCTGGTTCAACTTGTAAGGCAGCAGACATTTGAAGAGATTGAAGAGTTTCTATTAACAACTTTTAAACTCCTGAAGGCGAATGTTGTAAAATTTCCACACACTTCTCTTCAATGTATTCAGGTTTTGGGTGGTGAGGTCTTTGATCGTGGCAACAGTAGGATGGTTGAGGCCTTTCTGTGGGGAGTAGTGCGTTTTGGTTTTCAGCATGCCAATGTATCTGGTGTTGATGAAAACTGGCAGCCGCTTGTAAATCCAGCTCATCTCAGCAACATCCGTGTATGGCTTCACCTTATCATGCGTGAGCCCAAATGGTGCGGTACGCTTTTTTCAGCGCTTATTATTCATCTTAAACTATCTGGTACATGCGTAAAAGACACCGATCTCTTTCAGCGTGATATTACAGAACTCCTTAATCACCCCATTGAGCCGATTTATAATCTCTCAAAGCAGTTCACTAAACTTATGCCGGTATTCTATAATGAAATCGGTTCAGAAGGAGAACTGCGTGACGTTTCCACAGAGCTTGATGAGATACATAAAAGAAAAGACCTGCTTATTCATTTTCTTAGAAAACAGGGGCATGTCGAGAGTTCTAACCTGATAGTTGATTTTATTAAGTCGATCTTTCTCTTCTGGAAAACCAGGGAAAAGAATCTCCTGATTCCTTATCTACCAGAAGAGATATATGTACAGGTATCTACTTTCGGGCCATTTATAGATGATCAGTACCATTTGAGCCAGAGAGTATGGAGTCACCTGGGGATAAAAGACGTTGATGATCTCCTTGAACTGAATCACGATGCGCTGCTTGCCTTTCTTACCAGACAGACCGATTTGCAAAAACATGAAATTCGCCGGTTTGAATTGTTGGTGAAAATGTTTAAGCTCCTGTATCAAAAATATAAATTAGGATTTCAGGAAATCCGGACCGAGCTGAAGGCTGGTATTCAGGATGGCTTTGTAGAGATGGAAAAGATTCTTGATGTCCTTGACAGCGAGGATACTGAGCAGTGTCTTGAAGTTACTCTTGAAGCGCTTGAGGAATTAAAAGCAATAATATTATCTGAGCAAAAGTTCGAATCACGAGAAGATATCTACTATAAACGGCATATTGCTGTCGATATTCCGTCTGTGTACGGCAGGTATAAAGAGAAAAAATTTGATGCGCTTAGTCTGACATTCAGGTTAGAAAATCTTGCGAATATTTATCTTGAGAAACTTCCGGATACCGTCAATCTGACATTTATTACCCAGGCAACATTCTGGAATATTGTGAGGTGCCTGCGTTTATTCATGAAAGCGTTAAAAATTGACGGTATTACATCGAGAAGGCTCAATATATATCTCACCCTGCTGACAAACTCGCTGAAGGTTAGAAGGTTTTCTTACACCCAGTATCTTGATATTTTTCGAGGCCTTTCTGAAGGGGTTAAGGATATCATGTATGCGTATTATACTAATATCCATCAGAATAATCTTTCAATGATTATTCCGCAGATAGGCCAGGAAAATCTTCTGCAGAAATATAAAAAACTTTATGATGAAGACGAACTGAGTAACTCGGTACAAAGGTTGTCAGAAACCTTCCTGCGAGAATTGATATCCTCTACCTTTGGTCTGCAACATCTTGATAACTTTATTCTCAGGATTATTCAGACTCTTGATAGTCAAAAAGATGTACTCGACAAGCAGCACCTTGACCTGCTGATGACGTATAATCAGGAGAAAACACTTTCACTTCTGCATAAACCAAATCCGTATACGCACAACCTGATTCATCTAGGTAACAAGGGATTTAACCTTGCAACGCTCATGGCGGAGAATATTCCGGTTCCACCTGCATTTGTGATAACCACAGAAATTTTCCGCTGTCGTGACGTTGTTTTTGGTTATAGCCAGGCAAGGGAAGAATTCATGCAACGTATACGTGAATCTCTTCAGGAAATAGAGAATCTCACAGGGTGTAAATATGGTTCAGGTGAGCGGCCGCTTCTGCTATCTGTCCGAAGTGGTGGAGCTATTTCGATGCCTGGTATGATGGCAACCGTGCATAATGTTGGTTACAACGAGGACCTTATAGCTGATCATGTCAAACGCGATGGCAATGAATATGTGGCATGGGATAATTATAGACGATTTCTGCAGTCGTGGGCGATGATCTCAGGTGTGGAACGAGAAGATTTTCAGGGGTTAATGAACCAGGCCAAGGAAAAACATGGTGTAACTCTAAAGCGTGAGTTTTCTGCCGAACAGATGAAGGGATTAGCCCTGTCTTATCAGAAACTTGTCCGTCAGAGAGGGCTTGGTATTCCCGATGACCCATGGTTACAATTGGTAAATGCCATCGAATTGGTACTTGATTCATGGGACACATCAAAGGCCACCGACTATCGTCGTATCATGGATGTAAGTGATTCGTGGGGTACTGCCGTCATTGTTCAGGCAATGGTGTACGGAAACCTGAGTGATAAGGCGGGGTCTGGTGTTGTTTTTACAGCACATCCTTACAGAAAAGTTCAGCGGGTTGCCTTGTGGGGAGATTATGCCTATGGCGATCAGGGTGAAGATATTGTTTCAGGTCTGGTAACAAGTTGTGCAATATCTGTTGAGCAGGCAGAGCTTGACGGCAGGTCTGTCGATGAGACACTTGAGAGGCGATTCCCTAATATTTATTCAGAGTTACTGGAGATTTCCCGGGACCTTGTTTATCATAAACACTGGAATCCTCAAGAGATCGAATTTACTTTTGAGGGGCCTGAACCTGAAAACCTTTATCTGCTTCAGACTCGTGATATGATAACTATCAAGAAAAAGGAGCATCTCAATGTATTTGAAGATACACCACAGCTGTCAGAGTCGCATCTTGGACAGGGGGTAGGTGTGTCGGGTTCAGCACTTTCCGGCAGAGCTGTTTTTACAGAAGAGAATATTCTTGAAATGAGGGCAAAGGACCCTGACGCGCCGTTGGTACTTATACGTGCCGATACTGTACCGGAAGATATCAAAGTAATAAGTATGGCGGATGCGTTGCTAACATCGCGTGGCGGGCAGACTTCGCACGCTTCGGTTGTCGCAGTACGTCTTGAGAAAACATGTGTTGTTGGTGTTAAGCAATTAAAAGTATTTGAAACAGCACAATACTGTGAGATTGGGGCACATCGTATTTATTTTGGCGATGCTGTATCACTTGATGGTAGAAGTGGTGCAGTGCTCTACGGTACACATTCTGTGCGGGAAGAGCACCATATCCTGCCGATATAATTCCTGCCAGCATACCAGCGGGCGGACGTTCAGTTCGCCTGCCTTTTTTAGAATTCCAGTTGAATTAGACTGTTAGGTAATAAGCCGACTGCTGTCATTTTACTGATCGGAAAAAAAGCGATAATAATCAGTAAATTTGCCGATTATAGTGGACATTTCTTCTGATGTGTATATATAATTGATGACATAACATCATTGTTAGGCATGTCTGCCGTTATCTCTATGTATATCTTACTAACGTTTCGTTGTTATTGCATTATATTGATTTTTTAATTGACAGATCTATTAAACTATATTCCAAATCGGATGAGGTGAATATTTATGGCACCCAAGGCGTATCTCAAAGGACCAAAACTGTTTTCACTTGCTCGGAAAAAAGCATTACGTATGGACATTCCTCAGCACAAGGGAATCAAACTTTCTGAACTAATCTGTAGAATCCAGGAAAAAGAAGGCAATATACCGTGTTACCAGCGGCAGGAAATGTGCGATGAAGCAGGTTGCTGCTGGCAGGCTTCATGCAATAGTCGTATGATTGAAAAAACAAAAATTGGTAAAGCCTGACGCTAAGTTTGAGTGGGAGGGAGGTTTTCCCACTGTGAACTTTCATCGCGTTTCAGGGATACCTATTTTTTTCAGGATGAGTGCGAGTGGACAGAATTTAGTTAAACCGTATTGAAAAAGGTTTAACCCTACAAATGCGGTGAATAGTAACCAGTATTTACTATGAAATACTGGACTGATTTCTACGCCAAGAGAAAGACTGATTAAAATAAAGATGCCTGCAATTGTATGGACCCAGTCAGTTATTATCATCTTTACACCTTTATACGGTCTGTTTTTGTTTGCACCTGATCAATCGAAATCCGGGCAAAATAGATTTCTCATGGTCTGAATCAGTTCGAGGATGCGTTTGTCTGTAATTCTATTATAGATAAAATTTGCATCTTTACGGTAGTCTATTATCCCTTGACTCCTCAGTATGTTCAAATGCTGAGAGACATTGGCGTTGGTAGTTTCCACCTGATCGCGAATATCCCCGACTGAAAGTTCGTCGTCCTGCAGCAAGCAAAGAATTTTCAGACGGATAGGGTGTGACATCGATTTCAGGATTTTTGACATCGAGTCTATTTGTTCATCTTTCATATAATGTATCCTTACACTGTTATTTAGCTTTTAATGTAATGGTTATGTTCTCTTTGTAAAGGTATATCTGAATGCTCTTTTTTAACAGGGTTTTCTTTCAGATGGTAGAAAAAGTTTCATACTTTTCGTGTCTTACCTTCAATTGTTGTCCTTTCGCGGTATCTTCTCCTTTCATCTATCTTGCATTGTGTCTACTATCAGAAAGGAGTGGGGCCTTGCATTCATGTATCGCATTTTCAATGATGAAATGATTTGGGTTGTAAACGAAGTGCCTCTGGCGGGTTAAGGCAGTAGCCTGAGTTGCCGAGAGCAAAATCTTTACCTGAATTTTGCGATCACGTATAGTGATAATTTGCTTCTTATGTGGCAATACACTAAAAAATATGCTCTCATCATGAGTTAGAGATACTCGAATATATGTATGATCATCAGCGCAAGAGGTGTATGATCGTCAACAGTTAATTGTTCCGCTGCATCATCCTGAAATAAGAATCAGGGTAATACCGATTCTTTGTATCGATATACAACTGTATAGAAGGAGGTGGCGTTATGAACAGTGATAGTAATAAGAAGGCACATGCTGTCCTGAGGCAGAGTTCATTGCCTCCCCCGCAACAGCCGAAGACCCATTCCTCTGTGAATCGTACTGACAATACAACTGATACACCTCTGAGTTCTCTTGAGAAGATCTCAGAATTCTGGGCCGAAAAAGCGGAAAGCTTGCTGGACTGGTCTGAGAAATGGTCGACGACTATGGCTGGAGATGTTGCAAATTTTGATGTCCGATGGTTTGAAGGTGGGCGACTCAATGTTGCATATAACTGCCTGGATCGGAATCTGGTAAACGGGCGGAGAAATAAGGCTGCTCTTATCTGGCAAGGTGACAAAGACGAAGATTCACGTGTGTATACTTACCAGATGTTATTTCGCGAAGTTTGTCGTTTTGCCAATGTTCTAAAAAAACGAGGGATCAGAAGAGGGGACAGAGTTGTAATATATATGCCGATGATTCCGGAGTTTGCGATTGCCATGCTGGCCTGTGCTCGAATTGGAGCAACACATTCCGTGGTTTTTGCAGGATTTTCAGCAAAAAGTTTACAAGACAGAATTCAGGACTGTGAGGCAAAGCTTCTTGTTACTGCAGATAATATAGTACGTACTGGCAGGGTCCTGCCGCTCAAGGATAACGTTGATAAGGCTCTTGGCCATTGCCCGAGTATTTCAGGTTGTATAGTTGTCAGAAGAGTTGGGATGGATGTCGGTATGCTTGATGGTCGTGATTACTGGTATCATCTTGAAATGCAATCCGCTGATATCTCGGATGATTGTGAGCCCGAAGTTATGGAGGCGAATGATCCGCTATTTATTCTTTATACATCCGGGTCAACAGGTAGTCCCAAAGGAGTTGTACATAGTACCGGCGGGTACCTCTTATATGCACTCTATACCTGTCGCAAGGTATTTGATCTCAATGATGATGACATTCACTGGTGCACTGCGGATCTTGGATGGATCACAGGGCATTCGTATCTCCTGTACGGGCCTCTTGGGCTCGGGGCAACCTCATTAATGTTTGAAGGGACACCTTCCTATCCTGGTCCAGACAGATATTGGCAGATTGTCGAAAAATACAGGGTAAGTATAATATATACTGCTCCGACTGTGATCAGGGCTCTCATGAGGTACGGGACGGAGCCTGTAGATATACACGACTTGTCATCCTTACGATTGCTCGGTTCTGTAGGGGAACCTATTAGCCCGGAAGTGTGGCACTGGTATCACGGTGTTGTTGGTAGGGGAAGTATTCCTCTTATTGATACATGGTGGCAGACTGAAACCGGCGGAATAATGATCGCGCCTCTTCACGATGAAACCAGGCTGAAACCTGGTTCTGTCGTTAAACCGCTTCCTGGAATTGATGCAGTGGTTCTAAATGAGGATGGTGAAGAGGTGAGTCAAGGTGAGCGAGGGCGGTTGGTTATCAGAAACCCATGGCCTGGTCTGTTTATCGGGATTTTTATGGATAGAGAGTGTCATGCATCTCATAAGCTCAATGTATTTAAGGGTGGATATGATACCGGTGATGGTGCCTGTTGTGATGAGGATGGATATTTCTGGATCACAGGAAGGGGCGATGATGTTATAAATGTTTCAGGTCACCGCCTGGGTACGGCGGAAATAGAAGCTGCTTTAGGATCACACCCTGCTGTAGCTGAAGCCGCAGTGGTAGGAGTGTTTCATCCTATAAAAGGGCAGGCTGTATATGCATATATTCGTTTGCAAGAAAATTTTAGTGAAACTGAAGCATTGTTCGCGGAACTATGTAATCATGTCAGGTTGCAGATAGGCCCTATAGCAACTCCTGATATGTTGCAGTGCGTTTCAGGGTTGCCTAAGACGCGTAGCGGTAAACTCATGAGAAGGGTGTTGAAGAAGATTGCCGCAGATGACTTTGACAATTTTGGTGACACCTCGGCATTGGCAAATCCATCGATTATCGACACGCTCATTGCATCGAAAAAAGCACTGTCAGCTGAGTGAAAAGGATACGTTGCTGGTGTGAAAAAATGGTGGTTGAATCATTGAATCATAGAGAAATGAGAGCTTTTTTTCAGGAATTATAGGATAGGCTTGAATCTCGTTTGAGAAAAGAGTTAATTAGGCTGATATTTGAAAAGAATTTCATAGTCCTGGCGAAATTCCCGTCCATATTGATACGAGGGGTGGTAATTGCGCTGCTTTGGGTAATATTACAGGAGCTAATATGGATAATGCTCGTTTATTAAAGCCTGAATCCTGCTATCTGCACGTCATTGATGTTCAGCAAAGCCTGATGCGTCAGGTGCATGAAGCTGATCAGGTAACGGCAACCACTGCATTAATGATGAAGTGCGCCGCAATACTTAGGCTCCCAATTGTCGCTAATACTCAGTATAAGAAGGGGCTTGGTCTATATGTTCCCGAGATTGAAGTGTTGGTAGAGGGCATTCCACGACCTGATAAAGTTGAGTTTAACGGATTGGCAAACGAAGAAACATGTAATGTCGTGGATGCTCTTTCTAAGTCGATCGATACGGTAATTCTGGTTGGCGTTGAAACCCATATCTGTATCTATCAGACAGCAATGGGGGCATTAGCGAGAGGGTTAACACCGTGGATTGTTTCTGATGGGGTTTCCAGTAGACGAAAAGAGAATCATGAGGCAGGCCTTGCACGTTTACGAGATGTTGGGGCGAAAGTCGGGCCGGCAGAAATGCTCGTCTATGAACTTCTTGAAAAAGCAGGAACTGAACAATTTAAACAGGTACTACCGCTTATTGTTGAGCAGAATTAGATGGTTTTCGGACTGGACACTAGTGCCATGTCATGTGTCAGATATCGTAATAATTTGAAGCTTTTTCTCTTCCTGCAAGGCATGACTGATTGAGCGTAGCAGCGCTATGTAACTGAAGGATTAACGAAGTCAGGAAGTGAAAAGGGCGAGCAGAATTAGACATCTGAGGCATGGCAGGACACGAGATAAATTTTACAGAAAAATGAATCTGGCAGTTGATCTCCCATGCTGAAAATCAGCGAGAGTGCTGCTAAGAAATACTTACATAAAAGAAAAGTTATGAATGGTAACGAAATACGCACACGGTTTTTAGAATATTTTGAGAAAAAGAATCACACACTGGTTGAGAGTTCCTCACTGGTTCCAAAAGATGATCCTACACTGTTGTTTGTAAATGCCGGTATGGTGCAGTTTAAAACGGTTTTTATGGGTGAGGATAAACGTGATTACGTGAGAGCGGTAACCAGCCAGAAGTGTGTTCGTGCCGGTGGAAAGCATAATGATCTTGAAAATGTTGGTTACACCGCACGGCATCATACATTTTTTGAGATGCTGGGTAATTTTTCATTCGGTGATTATTTCAAGGAAGATGCAATACGTTTTGCCTGGGAATTCCTGACAGTTGAGCTTGGACTTAATCCGAAGGACTTATGGGTTTCCATTTTTGACGATGATGACGAAGCTAACGAACTGTGGGAGAGAGTAGAGACTCTTCCTAAAGGTCGTATTGTCCGTATGGGAGAAAAGGACAACTTTTGGGCAATGGGTGACACCGGACCATGCGGGCCGTGTTCAGAAATTCATATCGATCAGGGTGCAGAGGCCGGTTGCGGTAGTCCCGACTGTAAGCTTGGTTGCGATTGTGACAGGTTTCTAGAGTTGTGGAATCTCGTTTTTATGCAATTTAACCGCTCTGAAGACGGTACAATGACTCCTCTGCCTAAGCCAAGTATTGATACAGGTATGGGGCTGGAACGTGTTGCCGCTGTTTTACAGGGAAAGGTCAATAACTACGATTCTGATCTGTTTACTCCAATAATGGCAAGGCTTGAGAGTTTGTCCGGCAAAAAGTACGGTCCTGTCGATTCGGTAAATATAGCAATGCGGGTTATTGCAGACCATGCACGGGCAACCGCTTTTCTTGTAGCTGATGGAGTGTTGCCATCAAACGAAGGGCGAGGATATGTTCTTCGCAGAATTATGCGGCGTGCGGTGCGTTATGGTAAAAATCTCGGCCTTGAGAAGCCCTTCCTTGAAGAGGTTACCCGTGAGGTCGTTTCCAGCATGTCCCATGCATATCCTCAGCTCAACGATGCAGCAACACTTCTTGTGAAAGTTGTGAATAACGAGGAAGAGAGGTTCAGGGAAACTCTTGAGCATGGTCTCCAGTTACTCGATGAAAAAATTGCTGAACTTGCAAATGTGGAGGAAAAAGTTATTGAAGGTGGTTTTATCTTTAAACTATACGACACCTTCGGTTTTCCATTTGATATTGTTCGAGATATCGCTCTTGAAAAAAATGTAGGATTTGATGAGCCGGGATTTCTTGCAGCAATGGAAGAGCAGCGTTCAAAATCGCGGGCCTCACGAAAAGGCGAAGGGGTTCGGCTTAAATCCAAAGGTGTAAAACAGATTGCTGATAAAGGATTGAGAACTGAGTTTACCGGTTACGATTCTCTTGTAGAAACAACGCTGGTGGAAGCGCTGATCAGTGATGAAGGCGAAATTGTTGAGGAACTACAAGCTGGAAGCTCCGGACGTCTGTTTGTTACAAAAACACCATTTTACGCAGAGTCAGGCGGACAGCTTGGCGATCGTGGTGTTGCCACCTGGAAGGGCGGTATGGCCGAGATTACCAGTACTCAGAAAGAAGGGGATAACCTCGTCTTGAATGACATCACGGTCAAGGAAGGTGTCTTAACCGCCGGGCAGGAGGTAGAGTTGCAGGTTACGACATCAGAACGTCAATCGACTGCAGCAAACCACTCAGCCACCCATCTGTTGCAGGCAGCTCTTGTTTCTGTACTTGGTGACCATGTTAAGCAATCGGGCTCTCTTGTTGGTCCTGACAGGCTCAGATTTGATTTCACCCATTTCTCACCATTGACTCCTGTAGAAATCGCAAAAATTGAAGATCTCGTTAATCAGCAGATCAGAAATAATTATCCTGTTGATACAGCAGTATTAGCACGCGAAGACGCCATTCAGGGTGGAGCGACTGCTTTGTTTGGTGAGAAGTATGACGAAAATGTCCGGGTAGTTGCGATGGGCGGTTTTAGTAAAGAACTTTGCGGTGGAACTCACGTGAAGGCATCCGGTGATATCGGAGTTTTTAAAATTTTGTCAGAGGGTGGTATTGCTGCAGGCGTCCGCAGGATTGAGGCAATAGCCGGTAGTGAGGCATTTGAATATGTCCAGTCTGTATGTCGCAGGGATCGTAAGCTCGGTGAGTTATTGAATGCCAAGGATAATGAAATTGTAACCAAAGTCGAATCAATCCTTGCTAACCAGAAGAAGCTTGAGAAGCAGGTTGCTGAGTTATCAGCGCAACTTGCTACATCCGATCTTGATACAATCCTTAAAGATACCGTTGATGTTGAAGGGGTAAGGGTACTCGCTGCAGAGATTCCACTGGACAGCCCGAAGACTTTACGTGATGTTGGCGATAAGGTTCGGGACAATCTTGATTCAGGAGTTGCCGTTATAGGCGGGGTCATAAAAGGAAAGGTTGCCCTGCTTGCAATTGTCTCAAAAGATCTCACAGGAAAAATCAAAGCAGGTGCTGTTGTAAACGAGGTTGCACAGATTGTTGGCGGTAAAGGGGGCGGGCGACCTGATATGGCTCAAGCTGGCGGTCCCATGGTGGATAAGCTGACGTATGCAATTAGTCAGGTCCCCGATCTCGTTGGTAAGCTGCTAAAAGGGTAGAAGAACATTGAAAAACAGGTTTCCGCAGAGAAACCTGTTTTTCGTTTTATGGCGTAAAGAGGGCTAACTCTTTCTGGTTTCAACTGAAAACGTGCCCGTGTAAAATCGATAAAGTGGTTGACATAGACCCATATATACAGTAAGAATTTTTTGCTATTGTGAATGGTCGTTCAGTGTAAAATTGGAACGATTCTCTATTATTGATGTACAGTTCGCCTTGGTCGCGGTCATCATTCAATTAATTGAATGTTAGTTTTTTTATTTTTCTTATCCAAGTTAATCGGGAGCTTAGTGACATGATTACGATGGACATTACTTTGGTGATTCAGATCATCAACATGTTTGTACTCATGTTTCTCCTCAATGGTGTTCTTTACAAGCCTGTAAAGAAGATCCTTAAGGAGAGATCTGAAAAGCTGCAGGGGATGCAGGTGGATATCTCAGAATCTGAGACAAAAGCCAGGACCCGACAGGAAGAGGTCGATGCAAAAATGGCCAAGGCGTCTGGTAGGGCAAAGGCGGCACTTGACTCGGCTCGCGCTGAAGCGCAGGCTGCAGGCGATGCAAAACTAGCTGAAATCAAATCTGAGGCAGAGTCCAGCAAGGCTAAGCAACTTGTTGAGATTAAGTCTCAGATTGATGAAGCCAAGAAAGGTCTTCAGGCCAATCTTGATGGTTTTGCATCTGAAATGGCCGGTAAAATTTTGGGAAGGAGTCTCTAACGATGATAGGAGTGAAGCAAGCAACCAGGCTGACTATCCTGGTAATGGTTACACTTTGGTTTACCTTGTCTTCGGCAACTGTATGGGCTTCTTCTACACAGGCTACCCATGGTGAAGATCAGGCTGCGACACACGTTGTAGCTGCTGATTCGCACGGTGAGGCAGCGGCTGCTCATGGCGAAGTGGGCGGAAGTTTGTCTTCTGCAAAGTTGATGGATCTATTCTGGAGAGTCCTGAACTTTGCGGTTCTCGTAATTGGGTTGGTCTACTTTTGTGCTAAGCCTATCGGTTCCGGTCTTGCTGGTCGTCAAAAACAGATTAAAGACGAGATAGAAGATTTAGAGGCCAGAAAAGCAGCAGCTGAAAAATCATATCAGGAGTTTGAGGCTAAGCTCGCAACAGTTGAAAAAGACATCGACAAAGTTGTGGATAAGGCTATCGCTCAGGCTCAGGTTGAAAAAGCGAAAATTATTGAAAAAGCTGAACAGGCTGCAGAAGACATCAAGCGTCAGGCTGAAAGAACAATCCATAAAGAGATCATGGAAGCTAAACGTTACCTGAAGAATGATGTTGCAGACCAAGCCGCTGTGATGGCTGAAGAACTGATCGTGAAGAATCTCACTGATGCTGATCAAGTGAAGATTGTTGAAGATTATTTAGCTAAAGTGGGGGCCGTACAGTGAAACAGACTATCCTTGCAAGAAGATACGCCAAGGCACTATTTGCGGTTGGTAAAGAGCGTGACACCTTTGAAGAATACAACGACACCCTTCAGGGAGTAGCAGAACTTTATTCATCTACTCCTGAAGTAGCTGATGCGTTGACCAACCCACTCTACCCGATGGATATACGGGAAAAGGTCATGGCTGGAATGGTCGGCTCACTTGAAGTTGACAAAGTCATGGGAAATTTTCTGAATCTGCTGGTTCAGAAGTCGCGAGCTGAGATACTTCCGGAGATTGCGGAAGAATATAAGATCATGGTTGATGATGAGAAAAACATCAGTCATGGCAGTGTTATTTCAGCAGTTGAACTTAGTGATGAATTACAAGCCAAGATTCAGGCAACACTTGAAAAGTTAACAGGCAAGAAAGTGGAACTTACAACCAGTGTGGATCCGTCCATTATCGGCGGGGTGATCGCAAAGGTAGGCGATCTGGTACTGGATGGGAGTATTAAAGCACAGCTTGCAGGTTTAAAAGATTCCATTAAGGGGAGAGAATAGATGCAGATTAAAGCCGAAGAAATCAGTCAGATTATCAAAGACCAGATTGGTGAGTACGAAACAAGTATTGACCTGAACGAGACCGGAACCGTTATCTCTGTTGGTGATGGTATTGCTCGTGTTTATGGTGTTCAGAATTGTATGGCTATGGAGCTTCTTGAGTTTCCTGGCGGTATTATGGGCCTTGCACTGAACCTTGAAGAAGATAACGTTGGTTGTGCTGTACTTGGTAACGTTTCAGGAATTAAAGAAGGCGACATCGTAAAGCGTACAGGAAAGATCGCTGAAGTTCCTGTTGGTCCAGAGATGGAAGGTCGTGTTGTTGATGCTATTGGTGCACCGATTGACGGACAGGGACCAATCAATGCTGCTCTGAGTTCTAAAATTGAGGTTCTGGCTCCTGGTGTTATCGCTCGTAAAGGTGTTCATGAACCATGTTACACAGGTGCTAAAGCTGTTGATGCTATGACTCCTGTTGGTCGTGGTCAGCGTGAGCTCGTAATTGGCGATCGTCAGATCGGTAAGACCTCTCTTTGTGTTGATGCTATCATCGCTCAGAAAAATACTGACGTACATTGTATCTACGTTGCTGTTGGTCAGAAAAAATCTACTGTTGCCCTGGTTGTTGAAGCTCTTAGGAAGCATGGCGCAATGGAGTACACAACAGTTGTTGCAGCGTGTGCATCTGATCCTGCTCCAATGCAGTACATCGCACCTTTCGCTGGTTGTTCCATGGGTGAGTATTTCCGTGACAACGGAAAACATGCTCTGATTATCTATGATGATCTTTCTAAGCAGGCTGTTGCATATCGTGAGCTTTCACTGCTCCTCAGACGTCCACCAGGACGTGAAGCATATCCTGGAGATATTTTCTTCAACCATTCTCGTCTTCTTGAGCGTGCTTCCAAAGTTAATGATGAGCTTGGTGCTGGTTCTCTGACCGCTCTTCCGATCATTGAAACACAGGCTGGTGACGTTTCTGCATTTATTCCAACCAACGTTATTTCTATTACTGATGGTCAGGTTTACCTTGAGCCAAACCTTTTCTTCTCCGGTGTACGTCCTGCAATTAACGTAGGTCTTTCTGTATCCCGTGTTGGTGGTTCTGCACAGTGTAAAGCTATGAAGCAGGTTGCTGGTACCCTTCGTCTTGATCTTGCTCAGTATCGTGAACTTGCAGCTTTTGCTGCATTCGGTTCTGATCTTGATGCAGCAACTCAGGCAAAACTTACTCGTGGCGAGCGTCTTGTTGAGATCTTGAAGCAGCCTCAGTATCAGCCACTTTCAATGGAGAAGCAGGTTACTATCATTTACGCTGGTTCTAATGGCTATCTTGATACACTTCCAGTTGACAGTCTTGCTGAGTATGAGCAGGAACTGTTTAACTATATTGAGTCTAATGAGCCTTCAATTTTCTCTGATCTTACAGAAGAGCAGGCATTCACTGATCCGATTAAGGAAAAACTCAATAAAGTGCTGACCAGCTTTGGTGATACTTTCAAGGCAACAAAAGGTCTTAACTAATACAGATAGGTACCGAATATGCCGAGTTTAAAAGAAGTTAAAACAAAGATCACGGGTGTCAAAAAGACATCCCAGATCACCAAAGCCATGAACATGGTTGCCGCCGCAAGATTGCGTGGTGCCCAGGATAAAATGGAAGCGTTTCGTCCATATACGTCCAAGTTCAATGAGGCTATGTCCAATTTGTCAGGAGGTGCAAACCCTGATCAGTTTCCACTCATGGAGAACCGTGAGGTAAAAACTGTAGAACTTGTGGTTGTCACTTCTGATCGAGGATTGTGTGGTTCCTTTAATGCAAACATCATCAAGCGGGTCGAAAAGATGATGGCAGCATACGAAGCAGAAGGAAAAACAGTAAGCCTCGTCTGTGTAGGAAAAAAAGGTTATCAAATTCTTAAGAAAACAGGCAAGGTTCGCAAATTCTATAGCGATATTATGTCGAGTTTTCAGATGTTTAATGCTAGAGAAATTGCAACTGATATAGCAGACAATTTCTTGAAAGGCGGATCTGATAAAGTTGAAGTGGTTTTCAGCAAATTTAGATCAGTAGCATCCCAGATAGCCACCGTCGCACCTATGTTGCCTGTTCAGCCTATTGAGAACACTGAAGAGGTTGAGGCATCAAGTAGCAGCTCCGGCGACTACATTTATGAACCTTCAGAAGAAGAAATCATGGATGTACTGCAGCCGCTCTATCTTAATGTTGTTGTGTATGCTGCAATGCTTGAGGTAGGTGCTGGTGAGCATGCTGCCCGAATGACCGCGATGGATAATGCAACCAATGCATGTAAGGATATCGTTGAAAACCTGACAGTAGTCTACAATAAGGCACGTCAGGCTGCGGTTACGAACGAACTTATGGATATCGTGGGCGGCGCAGAAGCCCTGAAATAATTTTTTGACTATACAGATAATTTATACTTTTAGGAGGGGTAAAGCCCTATGAGTGAGCAGAGAGTTGGAAAAATAACACAGGTAATTGGTCCTGTATGTGATGTCGAATTTGAGGCTGGGAATCTTCCAGAGATCATGAATGCGCTCCTGGTTACCAATCCAGGCATCTCCGACGAGGAAGATAACCTCGTCGTTGAAGTTGCACAGCATCTCGGTGACAACGTATGTCGTTGCATCGCTATGGATCAGACTGATGGTCTTGTTCGTGGTATGGAATGTAGAGACACCGGTAAGCCTATTACAATTCCTGTTGGTGAGGCATCCCTTGGTCGTATTATGAACGTTGTCGGTCGTCCTGTTGATGGAATGGGCGAAATCAGCGCGAAAGCAACTATGCCTATTCACCGTGATGCGCCATTGTTTACCGAGCAGGATACTGAGGTTCGTGTTCTTGAGACCGGTATTAAAGTTATCGATCTTCTTGTTCCATTCCCACTTGGTGGAAAGATGGGACTCTTCGGTGGTGCCGGTTGTGGTAAGACCGTTATCATGATGGAGATGGTAAACAACATCGCTATGCATCATGGTGGTATTTCTGTTTTCTGTGGTGTTGGTGAGCGTACTCGTGAGGGTAATGATCTCTACCATGAGATGAAAGATTCTGGCGTACTTCCAAAGGCTGCACTCGTTTATGGTCAGATGACTGAGCCTCCGGGAGCACGTGCACGTGTTGCTCTTACCGGTTTGACTGCAGCTGAGTACTTCCGTGATGTTGAAGGCCAGGACGTTCTCTTCTTCGTTGATAACATTTTCCGTTTTACCCAGGCTGGTTCTGAGGTATCCGCGCTTCTTGGACGTATTCCGTCTGCTGTTGGTTATCAGCCAACACTTGCAACTGATCTTGGTGCGCTTCAGGAACGTATTACATCAACCACCAAAGGTTCAATTACTGCTGTACAGTGCGTTTACGTACCTGCGGATGACTTGACTGATCCTGCACCGGCTACTACCTTCGCTCACCTTGACGGTACTGTTGTACTTTCCCGTCAGATTTCAGAGCTTGGTATCTATCCTGCTGTTGATCCACTCGATTCAACATCTCGAATTCTTGATCCAAATGTTATCGGTGAAGAGCACTATCAGGTTGCACGTGGTGTTCAGGTAACACTTCAGAAGTACAAAGATCTTCAGGATATTATTGCAATTCTTGGTATGGACGAACTTTCTGAAGAAGATCAGATTCTTGTTACTCGTGCCCGTAAGGTACAGCGATACTTGTCTCAGCCGTTCACCGTTGCTGAGGTATTTACAGGTATGCCAGGAAAATTCGTTAAAGTTGCAGACACCGTTCAGGGTTTCAAAGAGATCCTTGAAGGTAAGCATGACGAACTGAACGAGAACTCCTTCTATATGGTTGGATCAATCGATGAGGCTGTAGCTAAACAAGCCGCATCTAAATAAATTTCCAATCATCTAATAGAGAGGTCAATCCGATGGCAGAACTGATTAGACTAGAAGTTGTTACACCTACAGGAGCAGTTGTTAACGATGATGTTGAAATCGTTAACGCGCCTGGTTATGGTGGCGACTTTGGTGTACTGGCAAATCATGCTCCGTTTTTGTCTACAATTAAAATCGGCACGTTGACCTACGAGAAAGATAAAAGCCGAAGTGCGCTGATGATTAGCGGTGGTTTTTGTGAAGTATCGAACAATAAGATTACTTTTCTTGTTGAAAGTGCCGAATTTGGTGGAGACATTGATGTCGATAGAGCTATGAAGGCGAAAGAGAGGGCAGAAAAACGCCTTGCTCAGGCGTCAGCTCACGACGATAACTTAAACCTGACGCGAGCTGAAGCAGCATTACAGCGTGCGTTGGCAAGACTTAAGACCGCTAAATTGTAATATTTACTAGCTGATTATGTCTTAGTATTAAGAGGCTACCCTTATAAGGGTAGCCTCTTTTTTTTTGACTATTTTTCATTGAAAAACACATGTGTTTTACTGAAACTGGAATAACAATTTGTGGACCAGAAGAATACTTACGTTATTTTGTCGACAGCTACGACATCACAACACGTAATGAGTGTCTTGCATGACTGTCAAATATCGATGAATAGCGGAGATTGTAACTGTAGCGTTGGGAGAAAAGAGGCGAAAAATAAGGGAGGAACGTCAATATGTCTGCATGCTAACGCTTGTAGTATTTGTGTTAATGTATTTCCTGATTCCAATTGAAATTTTTTGGGCAAGCTCATTGATAAAATGCTGGGATTCAAGATTCTTAGCATCATTTTCGTTGCTGATGAATGCTATTTCTAGAAGAATGGCTGGCATTTCAGCACCTATCAGGACGTAGAATGGAGCTTGTTTTACGCCAAGGTTTCGTATATCACCAAATGAATTGTCTGATAGTCCTGAAATTATAGAGTTATGCACTTGATTTGCCAGGCGCGATGACTCATTGATTTTCGAATTTTTCATGATATCAGAAAGAATATCCTGGAGGTCACTCATTTGATGTGTAGATGTTGCATTTTCTCTGGCGGCAACACGCATTGCTTCAGCATTTGTACTTAGATTCAGGAAGTAGGTCTCAACCCCTCTGACAGTAGGAGATGGGTGTGCATTTATATGAAGCGATATAAACAGGTCTGCTCCTTCGGTATTTGCAATGGCGGTACGTTCTTCAAGTGTTATGAAGCTGTCATTATCCCGGGTCAGCAAGACTTCACATCCAAGTTGATTCTCCAGCACAGGCTTGAGTTTTTTGGCGAGCCCAAGAACAATATCTTTCTCTTTTAGACCATTTGCCATTGCACCAGGATCTTTACCGCCATGGCCTGGATCCAGTACTATTTTTTTTACGCCAAGGCCGAGTTGCTGGGCGAGTGATAATACTGGGTCATTGGAAATTAGAGTTTTTGATTGTGTCTTTCTAATAATTCCGTCATTTGATCGAACCCGGAACTTCTTTTGCTCATGCAAAACGACAGTACCTTCTGAACGAGTATCCTGGATTATCTTAATAGGAGTGTTCGAAGGGGGCAGCTTTTTGATTTGTGCTTGCTGATCTGTTGATTTTCCACGAACATCAATTACCACACGAAATGGATCCGGAAGGCTATAAATTTTATAGCTATCAATACTTTCAATATCAAGCACAACCCTGACCGTGTCTTTACTGAATTGTCCTGTCCTGATGCGTTTAAGCAGACCATCTTCTATGGGTACCGGAGCCCTGTATTGTGGCTCTATATAGCTCTCATGAAAATCGACATATAACCTGCGAGGAGTATTTTCAGTTACCTTGAGAAGTTTTTCCTTATAGTTTACGGGACCTGAAGCCATGATAACCACACGGGAATAATCAGATGATGACCAATACTTTACGGGGAGTACATAGTTAAGTTTACTGAGATTTGAACTCCCAACCATTTCTTTTGGCAGTGCAATGTCGTGATCTGTTGATAATTGCTTCATTTGGTCTGCAGCCTGTGCATGCATATCGCCGGATGGGTAGTCCTGTATGACTTTAATGAAGTTATTTGCAGCTAACTGTGGATTTGGTCTGTCAGTAAGATAAATCAAGCCTATAGCATAATAGGCATCGTCAGCCAGCTTATGATCGGGGAATAGTCGGGCAGCATCTTTGTAATAGCCAATAGACTCATCTAATGCTGAATCCTGCTTGAATCGATGAAACATTTGGTTATTGAGGCGTCCGAGCATATACAGGCAAGCGGCAGCTTGCGGAGACTTAGGACTTGCCAGGTAAATTCTTCTAAAGTTCTGTGCGCCCTTTTCCCAGTTAATCTCTTTTTGGGCTAACTGTTCATTGGTAATCAATTCGTTGAGGTAGAATTTTGCCTGATCGTAGCGCTTATCAAGAGATGGCATATCTTCACCAATAGCCAACGCGATGTTTATTTGAAAGCATTGAAATGCAACAAGAAAAACAAAGGTAGTGAGGATGAATATTGTTGACTGTGAAGGCTTTTTAATCATCAAGAAGTATGTGAGATATTTATCAGGTTTCTCAGCTCAATTAGAATCGCTGAAGGTTGGGGGAGAGCGTAAAAATGAAAGGTCTCTCAGTATTGTATAAGTAGTATTGAATATACAAAAAAGCGGAATGTATGGCAAAGTAAAAGGGCTGACGACTACTTAAGAAATAATCGACAGCCCTGCAGATTGTGCGTGATCCGTGAAAAACAATACAACGGACTGAGTCCTTTTACCTTTAGCCTAAGTCCTGCTTTCATTCTATGCAGAATGCTGGAAAAGCAAAAGATTTGGCAAAGAAAAATGAGAATATATCAGTAATAGACCGTGTTAATTGTTTAAATCCTTTAAGGCGTATATTGCTTCCAAAGCTTTACGTGGAGTGAGATCATCAGCATCAATGTTACGTAAAAGGTCTCTGAGTGGATCAATCGGTGGTTGAAAGAGTGAGAGTTGGTCTGGGTGTGCTCGGTTTTTCTTGTTCTTTCCGGGAGAGGATTTTGCAATTACTGGTTTGCCGGATTGGTCGAATTCCCCTTGTTCAATGTTCTTAAGAATTTCTTCGGCACGTTTAACAACATGCTCAGGAACGCCGGCAAGGGCAGCAACCTGAATACCATAGCTGCGGCTTGTGCCTCCAGCAACGAGTTTGTGAAGAAAAATAATAGAATCATTCCACTCTCTGACAGCTATAGAGAAATTTTTAACTCTAGGCATGGTGGCGGCGAGGTCTGTGAGTTCGTGATAATGCGTAGCGAACATTGTTTTAACGCCAATACCGTTTTTTTGCACAAGATCTTCAGCAACAGCCCAGGCAATCGAAAGACCATCATATGTTGATGTGCCGCGTCCGATTTCGTCGAGGATAACCAGACTTCTTGGAGTGGCATTGTTCAGAATATTTGCCGTTTCACTCATCTCTACCATAAAGGTGGATTGGCCTCGACGAAGGTCATCCATTGCTCCGACTCGTGTGAATATTTTGTCTACGATCCCGATTTTTGCTTCAGCAGCTGGTACGAACCCACCCATCTGAGCAATCAGAACAATGAGAGCTGTCTGACGAAGAACAGTTGACTTACCTGCCATATTCGGACCGGTGATAATCTGGAGTTGCTGGGAGTCGTGATCAAGGTGCGTGTCGTTGGGTACGAATTTACCAGAGGGTAGAGATCTCTCAATTACAGGGTGACGTCCTTCGCGAATAATAATTTCATTGTCATCAGAGATTACTGGACGAGTGTAATTGTAACGCTGGGCTACTTCTGCCAGTGAGCTAAGCAGATCTATTTGTGCAAGTTGATGAGCTGTTTTTAAGAGCTGCGAACTATGGGATGCCAACGTATTACGGATATTGACAAACAACTCGTATTCAAGCTCGAGTCTTCTATCCTGCGCTCCAAGAACTTTACTCTCAAACTCTTTGAGTTCAGGTGTGATGAATCGCTCTGCATTAACAAGTGTTTGTTTTCGTATATAATGATCAGGAACGTTCTCCGAGTGGATTTTGCTTAATTCAAAATAGTACCCGAATACCTTGTTGAACCCGACTTTAAGCTTTGCAATACCGGTAGCTTCACGTTCGCTCTTTTCTAATTCAAGTATTGTTTTTTTCCCATCTCGTTGAATACCAATAAGCTCATCAAGTTCCTCGTTATACCCTTCCCTGATAAGGTTACCATCACGCAAGGTAATAGGTGACTCCGGATTAATCGATGATTCGAGAAGTTCGTATAAGCTGCCCTGAGGATCAAGGTTATGGGCTACGTGGTGGAGTTTTTTTACCTCGCACGATTCAAGTAATGTACAAATAGCAGGGAGCTGCCCGAGTGATTGTTTTAAGGCAAGCATGTCGCGACCATTGCCTGTACCAAGAGTCATTCTGCTTGTGAGTCGTTCGATATCATACACAGAATCAAGAAGAGTACGGAGATCCTGGCGAATGGCAGTGTGCTGGAATAAATAGCTCACAGCACTAAGTCGATTGTTTATCCTGTCTTTATCCTGAAGAGGAAAGAGAAGGCTCTGTTTCAACATGCGGGCACCCATCGGGGTACAAGTCTGGTCGAGAACCGAAAGGAGTGATCCTTCGCGTTTGCCACCAATCAACGTCTGGGTGAGTTCGAGATTGCGCCGCGAGGAGTCGTCAATCTGTAAAATTGCCTGTATATCGATCGGTGTGAGTTGTACGATATGATCTACAGCAGACTTTTGGGTTTCGATTATGTATTCGAGCAGGGAACCTGCTGCTAAAATCCCCTGAGTAAACCCACTGCAGCCAAACCCATCAAGTGTAGCGACACTAAAATGATCATGCAGCTGCTCATGTAGTGACTCCGGGTGATACAATGCTTGGGGACGGAGAGTTAAACAAACACCTGGTAACAGTAATTGCGCACTTTCAAGCAGGTCAGCAAATTGAGTGAGATCGTTTTCGTTCACTATTATTTCTGATGGTGTGAGCCTGGTAATCTGATCGATTACAGGTTCTCCGGTGGATGTCTTATCTGCAAATTCACCTACAAGAAACTCACCTGTACTGGCATCTAGAAAACTGACTCCGTAAAGAGTTTCTCCGGAAAACTCCTTACCAACGATAGCACAGACATAATTATTTGACTTATCGTCGAGCAAAACATCATCGGTAATAACACCGGGAGATATTATTCGAATTACTTCTCGTTTAACTATTCCTTTAGCCTCGGAAGGATTTTCAACCTGTTCACAGATTGCTACACGTTTCCCGGCCTTAACAAGTTTTGTGAGATAGGTTTGCGCTGCATGGTAAGGAATACCGCACATCGGGACTTTGGGGGCGTCACTTTTATTATTACGGGCAGTGAGGGTAATTCCAAGAATCTTTGAGGCAATCTCAGCGTCCTCAAAAAACATTTCGTAAAAATCCCCCATTCTATAAAAAAGAATCGTATCTTTATGTTGTTCTTTAATTTCCAGGTACTGCTGGAGCATGGGGGTAAGCTTGAGATTGGCAGTCATTGCTATATGTAAAGAGTAAAGGTGAAGGTTAATACCTGATAATGATCTACTGATTGCGGCCAAGTGTACATTGAAGGGGATTTAATCTCAAATGAAAGTGGCGTATAAAGTGTTCTGTTGGCTTAGTAACATGAACTTGAAGAATCTATATGAATGTAAATAATGAGTAGGAATGTGCGACATTGATCATTGTTAACATGTTGATGTGATGACTAATAACTGAGCTCTTGGCGCATTCTTCTTAGGTGAAATCTCTTGAATACGGACTGATGTTATTGCAATGGGACTTCATGTATTTTGGCGTGAAGGCCGTTATCAGCAATAGTGAGTATGCAGAAGGTAGCGGGAGCGCCATAGCGACCGGTAGATTGAAAACTGCCTGGATTGATCAGTAAGGTCGGGCCAAGTTTATGGCAAACCGGAATGTGTGTGTGGCCGTAAATGATACAGTCTGCCAGCGGGAAGAGATCGTACATCCTATCCTCAATATTATGACGCGGTCCTGCTCCATGACAAAGGGCAAATGAATAACCGTCAATAGTGAAGGTTCTGTGTGCAGGTAGTACTTTATGTGTATGGGGATTACACATGTTGCCATGAACTGCGTACATTTCTTTACCCTCGAAAGCCTCTAAAATTGATGTGTCGGTCAGGTCGCCTGCATGTACGATAATTGTGCAATCGTTAAAGCACGACTTTACTGCTTTTGTGAACGTTAAGCTGTTGCATTCGATATGAGTGTCTGAGAGTATTCCTATTTTAGTCATTACATGTCTCCTTGAGTCCAGCGTTATCTTGGGATTGTATACCAGGCTTCTGATTGTAACCATCACAAAAGAACGTACATTAAAGAAAAGGGTGACCTTGCCCGAAAAAAACGTCTACCATCGAGCCATGTAAAGTCAGGACAGTTTGGGCTAAATTTTAAGAGTTGCCAAGATAGCCAGAAGGCAGGTATACTGTGTCTTTATGCTATGCTTTTGGGTGCAAAAAAAATTGTATATAATGCACTCCAGATAAAAAATTTGAACTAATCAAATTATCACCAAGAGTTCGGCTTGGCCGAAATTGATGGAGAAATATTATGCTGAGTGCTTCGGACTTACGTAAAGGACTTAAGATACAAATTGACGGCAACCCATATCTAATTACCAACTTTGAATTTTCAAAACCAGGTAAGGGGCAGGCACTATACCGCTGCAAAATGCGGAATATGATCAACGGAAACCAGTTGACCAAGACCTATCGCTCTGGTGACAAATTTGAAAAAGCGTTCCTCGAAGAGCGGAAAATGCAATTTTTGTATCATCAGGATGGTGAATACCACTTCATGGATACTGAAAATTATGAACAGCTTTTCCTGACAGTGGATCAGCTTGGTGATAATGTAAGTTTCCTGATGGACAATATGGATTTGGAAGTTTTATTTTTTAATGATAAACCCATTGATGTGAGTTTGCCGATTTTTGTTAACCTGACTGTTACAAAAGCAGACCCTTGGGTTAAAGGTGACACCTCAGGTACAGATACCAAGCCCGTAACTGTTGAAACAGGATATCAGCTTCAGGTACCTCCTTTTGTTGAGGAGGGAGATAAAATCCAGATAGATACCCGCACTGGAGAATATGTAACTCGGGTGAAAGAGTAAGATATTATGTTGGATGTTCAAGGGTTGCACACTCGTGCAACCCTTTTTTCATTTCTTAGAGCGTTTTTTTCTGAGCAGGGTTTTCTGGAAGTTGATACTCCAATCCGTCAACCGGTGATTCTTCCTGAATGCAATATCGAGCCGATAATTGCGGATGGACAATATCTGCAAACGTCTCCGGAACTGTGCATGAAAAGGTTACTGGCTGCAGGTTGCGATAAAATCTTTCAGATTTGTCATTGTTTTCGAAAAAACGAAGTAGGTAATCGGCATTTAGAAGAATTCACAATGCTGGAGTGGTATCGTCGGGGGAGTGACTATCACCAATTGATGGAGGATTGCGAGTGTCTTCTGAAATTTGTTGTTGATGCGTTTATTAAGAATTCCGGAAATAATCTGATAAAAATCAGAAAATCACTTCTGCTTGAACAGCTTACAAATACCCCTGAAAAAATCACGGTGAGTGATGCTTTCAAAAAATATTCTCCAGTACCTCTTGATCAAGCACTCAAAGAAAATGATTTTGACGAGCTGTTGGTTGAATATGTTGAGCCGCAACTTGGAATTCAGAGGCCAACATTTCTTATTGAATATCCAAGAGAAATGGCCTCACTTGCCATCTTGAAGCAATCGGACCTATTAGTTGCAGAGCGTTTTGAGCTATATTTTAACGGCATTGAACTTGCGAATGGTTTTTCAGAATTAACAGAATCAGCTGAGCAGGAAGCACGTTTTATTGAAGAACTTTCCATCATCAGAACGACCCACGGCCGCAAGCAGAAGATGCCAATCCGCTTTTTAGCTGAAATTGATTCAATTGGTTCTGCTGCAGGTATAGCTTTTGGATTTGACAGACTCTTGATGTTGCTGACTGGTACAAATGTAATAAATGATATTGTCTCTTTTTCCCCGGAGGATTTTTAGCAACCTGCTTTTCCTGAGTACCTGACTTTGGGATGCTGGTTAGTTTTCGTACTAAAGATGGTTGTTCGTTCAGGCGAAAAGACTCTTTTTGTTGTTAGATGTTGATTGTTGGGGCGATATGCTCTAAAGTCACTATACTTTCAACATTATCATTGTATTGCGGGATATCTATTAAGAAATTAATGCTGACATATTACTCATTATGGAAAAACAACAAAGCCTGCTTCTAAAAAAATATTTCGATCTTCTTCTTCGCTGGAAGCTTCTGCTTATAATTTTGCTGTTGATTAGCCTGCCGGTTGGCCTGGTGTATTATGTAAAAACACCTAAGGTCTATATGTCATCGAGTTTACTGAGCTACCAGCAGCAGAGCGTGAGCCCCAACAAAATGTCGCCTGATGTACAATCACGTATAAAAGATATCGTTAGCACATTAACGCAGATTGTAACTTCAAGAACGAATTTGGAAAATTTAATTATAACATTTGCTCTTTATCCTGAAGAACGTGAACGTTTCCCGATGGAAGACGTAATCGATATAATGCGGAAGCATATTGACATTCAGCCGTCAAGAAGAGGTGATACTTTTAAAATATCATTTTCAGGAGAAGATGCAACCAAGGTTGTGAAGGTAACCAATGCTCTGGCGGCGAAATTTATTGAAGAAAATCTTAAATATCGGGAAGAACGGGCTAGTGAAACATCTGCATATACCAGCAACGAACTTGAAATGGCTAAGTCTACAATGGACGCCAAAGAAGCTGCTATGCGTGATTATAAATTAAAATATTATAATGAAATGCCTGGCCAAAGAGAGGCAAATGTGTCTCGTTTGGTATCGCTGCAGGAGCAGTATCAAGGGATGCAGTTGAGCATTCTAGAGCTTGAACGAACAAAAGTCATGATTCAGGAGCAGATTGCAATACGTAAAAGAACAATTGCTGCTGAGGCCGCAGCGCTTGCTGCTACCCTCCCTGAGGGAGCAGTCTCGTCACCTGAATCAGACTTTACATCAAGTTTGGAGCATTTGCGTAAAATGCGGATGTATCTTGAATCCTTAAAAATCAAATATACGGAAAACCATCCTGAGGTTAAGAGGACTCAAAAAATCATACGAAAGCTTGAAGAGGAATTTCAGGCAACTGATGAAGACTCAGGCTTGGCTAAAGGCAAACCTGGTAGAAGCAGGAAGAAGGTCAGTACACCTGATAAAGATCTTTTAGATTTTCAAACGCAGTTTATGAAAACTTCCTTCAAGATTGAAACTATGGAAGCTGAAAAAGAACAACTCAGTGGCAAGATTTCAAAATATGAGGAATGGATAGCTGCAACTCCTGAACGCGAAGCTGAGTGGTCGTCTATAATTAGAGAATATGGACAATTAAAAAGCCATTATGATTCACTGGTAGGACAGGATCTGCAAGCCAAGTCAATGCTGAATCTTGAGAGAAGACAAAAGGGGAGTCAGTTTAAGGTCGAAGACCCTGCCAGATTTCCTGAAAAACCGATCAAGCCGGACTTTTTGAAAATTATGGCATTATGTGTTGTCGGGGGGCTGGGACTCGGTGTAGGCGGAATTCTAGTAGTTGACTTCCTTGACGGGTCGTTCAGAGATCCTGATGAGATTGAGGCGTATCTTGGCGTTCCTGTTATCAGCACAATAGCCCTTATAACTACTGATCGCGAAAATAAGAAGACTCGGCTTTTTGATATCGGTTCTGTGCTGGTTGTCGTTATAGGCATGGTTATGGTACTTGCTCTATTTTGGTATGCATGGAGTAACGGGAAAATCGTATTTTGACAATAGATCGAAGGTGATTTTGATCGAAACAACATTGCCAAAAATATTGCAGAGGTTTATTGGTTTATGGGGAATATAGCAGATGCATTGGAAAAAGCAGGGGTGGAACTCATTGATAAGGGAGTTGCTTCTGAAGGTGAAAATTTCAGGGTGGACAACGAGCGGGAAACAAGAAACGATAATCACAATTTCAGCGATGATTCTAATAGCCCTTCTGATCACCTGACAAATTTGAACACTAATAGTTTCGATGATTGGGATGAACGGATCGATATGGTATCCAACAGGTCCTCTCAAGCATCTGAGGCCTTTAGAGTACTACGATCCCGGATCATGTTTCCAGAAAATGGAATTTCCCGCCCAAAAACTATCATGGTAGCCTCAAGTGCTCCGGAGGAAGGGAAAAGTTTTGTGTCTATCAATCTTGCCGTGGCAATCGCCAGAGGGCTTGATCAGTATTCCTTGCTTGTTGATTGCGATCTACGCCGACCAAGCATTTTGCGACTACTCGGGATGGAGGGAACTGTTTCAGATGGCCTGACTGAGTATCTACGTGAGGAATCAGATTTACCTGCCCTTATACAC
This sequence comes from Desulfosediminicola flagellatus, assembly GCF_005116655.2. Classification (GTDB taxonomy): domain Bacteria; phylum Desulfobacterota; class Desulfobulbia; order Desulfobulbales; family Desulfocapsaceae; genus Desulfopila; species Desulfopila flagellata. Next base: position 124,317 of record NZ_CP050698.1, read on the forward strand.
AAAACTGCAGTTGAAAAGCTCTCTTTCATGGGGAGTGGAACCATTCCGGCTAACCCAGCAGAGCTGCTGTCATCCGGAAGGATGTCGCGGCTTGTTAATGAGTTATCGGGTAGATACACTGACCGCTTTATTATCTTTGATAGCCCCCCCTTCCAGGTAGCTTCCGAAGCAATTGTGCTTTCCAAGAAGGTAGATGGTGTTGTAATTGTTGTAGGAAGTGGAAAATCTGACAGGACCAAGATTAAAACGATGGTTGAAAATATCGGCCCGGATAAGGTTATTGGTGTTGTTTTTAACAGCCATAAGGAAGGGTATTTTGCAAAAAAATTGTTTAATCCTTATGGTGGATACGGTCACTATTACGGAGATGATAAAATTTAGGTACGGCTTCCCCCTGATCTCTGATCAGTTCCAGTGGCGTCAGGTTTGAAATTTTTGTCAGTGAATCATAGTTGGTTCTGTTTACTGACAAAATACTGAAGAAGATGGCGCCGCAAGAACTTTCCTTTGGTGAACATTCTGTGCATTTGTAAAATGGGGGGATTCAACATTCAGAATTGTATATTTAATTCAAGAATGACTCACTTTGTTCACGAGAAATTCGGGCTAAGGTCAAAATGCATCAGCCACTAACGCTCACTATTTTTTACGGTATGGTTTCGGTTTTCGAGTGAGTGAGGATTTCTGGTTTTTCTGCCTGAATCTTCGCTCGATCAAATCTCTTTGTGTTCTCCGCATATTTGCATCTCTTGCTACATAGATCGGTTTTTTACTATCTCTGTCCAGGCCTGTAACATACATTGCTGTTGATATTGTTCCAGGCGTAGGTGTGAAGTCCTGAAATTTGGAAATCTGCATACCGAGTTTAGCCATGTCATCTGCCATTTCCTGGGCATGTTTATCTGTGCAACCAGGGTGAGAGCTTATTACGTAAGGCACAAATTTGAGTTGTTTACCTGCATTTTTACTAAGTGATTCACAGTGGTTAATAAATCTCTTGAGTAAGTTGTGGGGCTCTTTGTGCATCAATCTGAGAACCTCATCACTACTATGCTCGGGAGCAATTTTCATAACTCCTGGTATATGTTTTTTTATGAGCTTTTGCAGTAGTGAGGGGGTGCGAAGCAACAACTCCATCCTCAGACCTGACGAAATGAAAACATGACGAATGTTTTCAATTGATGCAACTTTGTCTAATAATTTAATGAATCGTTTTTCGTCTATAACAAGATGTTTGCAGAGCTTCGGGTAGAGGCAATCCTGTTTTTTGCACCCGCCAATTGCACATGAGGTTCCATAGAGGTTTGCAGTGGGGCCACCAAGATCGCTTATTGTTCCTTTAAAGTCATCCATAGCTGCGAGGGTCTTACACTCGTCGGTTATAGATTCAATTGACCTTGATTGGACTGTAGCTCCCTGATGGCGTGTTATGGCACAGAATGAACAGTTGCCTGAGCAACCTCTCACAATTGTCACCGAGTCTTTTATCATCCTTAGTGCAGGGATGTCGGGTGTTGATGGATGCGGCAGTCGGGTATAGGGCAGTTCGTAGAGTGCATCAAGTTCCCGTGTTGTCAGCGGAGAAGAAGCGGGGTACTGAATGACCCAGTGAGACTGCTGTTTCTGGAGTATAATCTTTTCAGAAGCTGCTCTGCCATGTGCGTCGAGAGCTAATTCAGCATCCAGAAATAGTTTGGAATCCGCTGTGATTTCTTCAAAGGAAGGCAATGACAGAAGAGTACTATTTGTTGTTGAGGTGTCTTCCTGGAATCGCTCTTGAAGCTGTTTCTCTGTTAATCGTTCACAACATCCGCGGATATTTTCTAACGGCTTATTTGCTGCACGCTTTCTTGCAATATCAAGTATTGCATGTTCACCCATTCCATAGATAAGCAGATCTGCTTTCGCGTCAGTGAGAATCGATGCGCGTAGCTTATTTTGTTTATAATCATAATGAGTAAATCGACGCAGCGACGCTTCAAGCCCGCCTAAAACAATTGGTGTGTCGGGAAATGCAGATCTTGCCAGGTTGGAGTAGACGAGGGCTGCGCGATCGGGTCGAAAACGATTGTTTTTGTTCTTCTCAGCTGACCTCCATGGCTGTCCACCGGGAGAGTATGCATCAGTATCTCTGACCTTTCCATTACCTGTATAATTGGCAACAACAGAATCCAGATTACCTCCGGTAATTCCACAGAATAACTTGGGACTAGGAAACGATTTGAAGTCTTTATTGGAGGTGTAGAGGGGTTGTGAGAGTATCGCAACTTTATAGCCATGATGCTCTAGATAGCGCCCTATAAGAGCAACACCAAAGGATGGGTGGTCGACATAAGCGTCACCCGTGACAAGAAGGATGTCTAATTCCTTCCAGCCACGGAGCTTACACTCCTCCCATGAGACAGGTAATGGGTGAATCGTAGGAGGAGTCATGTGTGAAATGCGTAAGATTAAAATTAATGGTTATTCCATATTGTCTAGTTTGGACCTGAAAACTCGACATAATGCCTGAGATGAAAATCAGTTTAACGCCGAGATCAGGTAAAAAGCTAGTTTTAAGCGACAACTATTTAATAACCATTAACCATTAGGTGTACAACGATTGATGCAACATAACCTAGAGCAATTACAGGAGTCCATTTGAGGTGTGCTCCAAAAGTGTAAATTCCTCTGGCAGCGCCCATGAGTGCAACGCCGGCGGCTGAGCCAATTGAAAGAAGGCTTCCACCAACTCCTGCTGTTAATGTTACCAGGAGCCATTGGTTGTGAGACATTTCTGGCAGCATGGTGAGAACAGCGAACATTACAGGAATGTTATCAACGATCGCAGAAAGGACACCAACAATTATGTTTGCAGTTGTTGGACCCATATCATGATACAGAAAAGAAGATACTGTTGCCAGATAACCAAACTGTGAAAGACCACCAACACAAAGTATTACACCGTAAAAGAATAGAAGAGTATCCCACTCTGCCCGTGCAACTTTTCTGAAAAGATCGAATGGGTCCGGCTTAGCGTGATATGTCTGATGTGATAATGGGTTATCGTCAACATCATAATTACGATGTTCTTTTTTCTTCAGATAGTATGAGAAGAACCCGAGGTAACCGAGACCAAGCATCATTCCTGTCGCAGGGGGAAGGTGGAGAAAATTGTGGAATGATACGGCAGTGGTAATAGTGAGCAGAAACAGTGCAATGATTCGTTTCGCTCCAAGCTTCATCTCTTTCTTTTCTTTTGCTGGTTTGGGTTGCTTATTTTCGACAGCAAAGTTCATGAAGAGGGCAGGTACCAGCCAGTTGACGAGTGATGGCAAGAAGATAGCGAAAAATTCGGTGAATTGTACCATCCCTTTCTGCCATACCATAAGGGTTGTAATATCGCCAAACGGCGAGAATGCCCCACCTGCGTTAGCTGCAACTACAATATTGATACACGCTAAAGTGACAAATTTTTTGTCATTGCCACCTACAGCCATAGCAACAGCGCCCATGAGTAAAGCTGTTGTTAGGTTATCTGCAATGGGAGAAATGACAAATGACAGTGCTCCGGTCACCCAGAAGACAGTACGGTAGGAAAATCCACGACTTACAAGCCAAGAGCGTAAGGCCTGAAATACGTTTCTTTCGTCCATACTGTTGATATAGGTCATTGCACAGAGGAGAAAGAGAAAAAGCTCTGCATATTCAAGCAGGTTATGGCGAATTGCTTCTTCGGCAGCATGAGTGTTTCCCATGGATGCAAAAGTGATGGCTACGCAAATCCAGATTATACCCGCTGCTAATAAAACCGGTTTGGATTTACGTAAGTGAATCTGCTCTTCAAAGATAACCAGCGAGTATGCAGCTACAAATAACACAACTGAAAAAATACCCAGTGCTGATGTTGTGAGGCCAGAGGTGTCAACAGCTCCGGCACTACCAGCGCTGGCCATGGCTGTTCCCGTCAGGGTTGCCAAAAACCCAGCGATAAACAATAGCTTTTTCATCTGTAAATCCTTCAATATTAGTGGGGTGCAAAAACAGAAAAACTGATAACTGGGCTAATATAACAGTGAAAGAGGGAGTTGACAAGGGAAGGTGACCGTCCCATCTCAAAGAAAAAGATGGGACGGTCTATTTGTGGTACTAAGGAGTGAGTAATTAACTGTCAGCAGGAATATACTGTGTTAACGGACAGCTTTTACATCCTTTTTCAGGCAGATCTGTATTGGTGTGAACTTTATCAATAAGGGCTGCAACGGCAGCCCGGCTATCTGCAAAAATTTCATCTTCTCCAATTTTTGCCAGAAGGCCGGTGCGTTCCATAACGCTTAGTACCTGACCTTTAAGGCCGCACATAGCAAAGCCAACACCTGCACTGCGTAAACGTTTAACCAGCATTTCCAAGGCTTCTTCACCTGACGCATCCATATCATTGATACCGCGGGCATCAAGAAGGATGTATCGGAGATCCGGTTGCTCGTTGCGATACTTCAGAACCTGCTCGTCAAGATAACTGGCATTAGCAAAAAAGAGTGCACCATCAAAACGAACAACCGAGATATGGCGACAACCTTTGAGGCGGAAATGTTCAGCACTCTGCAGAACTTTTTCTTCGTTCATTGAGAGACTCGCAACAACAGGTCGCATAGATTTATACAGGAACACCGTCATGGAGAGAGCAACACCGACCATGATACCCTTGTCAAGATGCGGGGCAAAGTAGAGCGTAACAGCAAAACTCAGGATAGAGATTGCACCATCATACCACTGGGCCTTCCAGGCATGCACAAACCCTTTAATATTAACAAGGCCGATAACAGCCATCATGATTACTGCTGCAAGAACCGCCTGCGGGAGATGGTAGAGCAGAGGGGTGAAGAAGAGCAGTGTAACGATAACCATAATAGATGTTACAACCGAAGAAATACCGGAAACTGCTCCTGCCTGCAGGTTAACTGCTGAACGGCTAAATGAACCGGATACGGCGTAACTCTGGCCAATAGAACCAATCATATTGGCAAGCCCCTGTCCAACAAGCTCCTGGTTTGGATCAAGTTTTTGACCGGTCTGAGCAGCCATTGCTTTGGCGATGGCAATGGCTTCCATGAAACCTAACAGGGAAATGATAATAGCTGTAGGTAATAATTTCAGGAAAGACTTACCGTTAAGCTCAGGAATAGAGAGAGTTGGTAAACCTTTAGGGATGTCAGCAACAATTGCACCGCCACCCATGAGTTTGATCTTGGCTGCATTGAGTACTTCATTACCAACTTTGATGCGCCATGTATTATTATCAGTGGTGATACCTGCAGGAACCGCGCCTTTAGGGTAGAAAGTGTATGTGCCATCTTTTTCAACACCTTCAAATTTCATATAGCGGATTTCTTCACGCATCATGCTCGCGTCATGTTTGAGAACATCCATCTCTGAGGTGAGAATGGCGATTTCACTCTCAAGTTTTATAAGGTCAATGGATTTGCCATAGCCTGCACTATGTTTAGCTTTTTCTTCATCAACAGCTATACCGGTAGTTGCACGTTTCTGACCGGTTTGAGTAATTGCCTTGATAGTAGTATTGAATTGAGAAATCTTTTCAGAAAGAACCGGATCCTGGATGGCACTTACGTCAACATACGCGTCTTTATTAAAGCCGGTTGCCCATGAGATGACTGTGGTGAGGGCGACAGCAATAAGTACGTTGGGAATTCTCGGGTTTATCTTTTTGAGGGTGACCATTATGGCGACTGCAGCGGCACCATATAACAATGTTGGAAGATGAGTGTAATCCATAGCGGCCTGCGCTACTCTCATCATTGTTTCATAATGATGTGGTGCTTTATCAACATAAACTCCAAAGAATTTTGAGAACTGGGAGGATGCGATGATAATTGCTGCTGCGTTAGTAAAACCGTTAACAACAGGATGAGACAGAAAATTCACTACCAGACCAAGGCGAAGTACACCAAGAGAAAATTGAAAAATACCAACAGTCAGAGCCAATGTAACAGAGTAGGCAATAAACTCAGCTGATCCTGCGGTAGCAAGTGGCTCAAGGGATGCCGCCGACATTAAAGAAACAACGGCAACCGGTCCTGTTGCAAGTTGCCTGCTGGATCCGAAAAGTGCAGCAACCATTGGTGGCAGGAAAGCAGCATACAAACCGTAATATGCAGGGAGTCCGGCAAGCTGTGCATAGGCCATGGATTGCGGAATAAGGACGAGAGCAACAGTTATACCGGCAAGCAAATCGATTTTGAATTTGCCGCCGCTGTAGTCCTTGAACCAGGCGAGGAAAGGGAAAAATTTTAAAATGATATTCATGGTAAACCCTTATATTTTAAAATAATAAATATGTGCGATTACGTATCCAAAAAGATGACTTTTCCTGTGTGAAGGTCGTAGAAAGCAGGTACGACTTTTACTTTGCCTGCCTTAACAAGGTCAGCCACAATAGGCTCTGACTCCGCGATCTTTTTAGCGATCTGCCTGGCAAGTTCTTTTGAAGCATTGTTAACGAGGTCACCGCTTGTCTCTTCAACGCTTTTAATAGCAGTCTGGATTGCTGGTCCAAGGGTGGCTATGTGGCCTTCAAGCGCTGCACCACTGGCGACAGCACTGACAGCTCCACAACTCGTGTGACCCATGACAATAACAAGCGGGGTGTGAAGATGTTTTACAGCGTATTCAATGCTACCGAGTGAATGGTCACCAATGATATTACCTGCCACACGAACGACAAATAAGTGACCAAGTCCCTGGTCAAAGATGTCTACAGGTGGTACGCGTGAGTCTGCACACGTTAATACTGTTGCAATAGGCTCCTGGCCTAGTGCAAGAATCTGCCTGCTTTCCTCGCAGTGATTCGGGTGTTCCAGGTTACCGTTGACGAAGCGTAAATTACCTTCTTTCAAGGTTTTAAGCACGTCTTCAGCTGTGGGGCGGGTGGAATTTTCCTGTCCCATACTCATTCTCCTTTAGTGTAAAAAATTATAAAAAAACATATAAAAAAAAGGTGTTTAAACCGTATAAATTTTGGCAGTGACCTATATATAGTAGGTTCTCTTATCCCAATATAGTAGAACCGCTAATCAAAGCCCTATCAGGGATAAAGTCAAGTAAAAATCCTTGGTTGATGTGTGCATATGAGCACTTTGGTGGTAAATTTGTTACCACTGTTGTGTATAGTGCATATTTTCGTTTGGCGAATGCGATTAACCTAGTAAAACCTGTTTGATGTTATGTTTGTGAAATGCTGTGAACTGCATGGCCTGTGAAATATATAGCTATTTGAACAAGGAGGGGGAGTGATAATGGCTGAAAATGATCCGTATAGAATAGTGTTGGCTGATGACCATGTACTTATACGACATGGTATTAAAAATATTATTGCAAAAAATTGCAATTTTCAGGTGGTTGGCGAGGTCAGTAATGGCGAAGAGCTGTTGAGCCTGCTCGAAACTGAGAAAGTTGATTTAATCATTCTTGACATCTCAATGCCAAAAATTGGTGGTATGGAGGCTGTTGGCCTTGTAAAGGCGAAGTGGTCATGGATAAAAGTGCTTATTCTAACGATGCATAAAACTAAGCAATATTTTTATCATGCGATGACTGCTGGAGCTGATGGGTATCTTGTAAAGGATGATCCAGATGAAGAGCTTTTAACTGCTATCAGGAAGATTCAGTCTGGGAAAAAGTATATTTCGCCCGTTTTAGCTGATGATTTTACAGATGATGTCATCAACAGCTATCAAAATGAAAAGAAAAGTCCATTTCAGGAGCTGACCAAAAGAGAAAAAGAAATCCTGCAGCTTGTAGTGGATGGATATACTTCCAGGCAAATGGCTGACAGTCTCGGACTGAGTCCAAGAACTGTTGATCATCATCGCTCTAATCTGTTACGAAAATTCCAAATGAAAAATAGTGTTGACCTTGTCAACTTTGCCGTACGTAACGGATTTGTGACTCCGGCAAAGTATTGATTGCCCAGCTGCCGGTTTTTTGTCTGACCTTTGTGCTAGTATGTGCTCTATCAAATTGTTATGACGTGTTTTTTTTCAATGTTTATTCATTATTCTTGCCAGAATTTAGGCAGAAACAGGCAGTTGTGCTTTTCTTATCATATTGAATTGGCAGTGAAAAATATATAAACAGGTCGTTAATAGGTATATATACCTAGTGGGATACTGGTATATGCAACAATTGTATTTTTCCCTGAACACATTAATAATACAGCGGCTTGTGGAGAGAAGTTCAGATTTGATTGTGGTAATAGGAGAATGGAAGATGAATAAAGGGGAACTTGTAGCAACAATAGCTGAAACCAGAGGTATTACCAAAGTGCAGGCTGAAAGGGCGCTGAACATCGTCCTGAAAAACATGGCTGATGCAATGGAACGTGGTGAACGTGTAACTTTGGTCGGATTTGGTTCCTTCAGGGTGGTAGAGAGAGCTGCCCAGAAAGGTCGAAATCCTCAGACTGGGCAGACAATCACTATACCGGCTCATAATGTAGTGAAATTTAAACCGGGTAAACGTCTCTGCGAAAAAGTTCAGTAGTCCTTCTCGTGTCACTTCTCTGGGTGTCGTGTTGATCTAATACGCAACACCCAGAGAGCGATTCCTGTCACCACCATGATGGTACTTAGTAGTTGTCCCATGGTCATCATGCCGAAAAGAAATCCTATTTGCTGGTCCGGCTCTCGTGCTAATTCAACAATAGATCTAAAAATTCCATAACAGATCAGGAATAGGGCGAGAATAGAGCCGTGCGGCCAGTTGGGTCTCTTGTCCCACGGACGATTTCTACACCACCAGAGTAGTGTGAATAATACTAGCCCTTCAAGAAACGCCTCATATAGCTGTGACGGGTGTCGTGTCACAGGGCCTCCTGTAGGAAATACCATTCCCCACGGAAGATCAGTTGACCTTCCGTATAACTCGCCATTGATAAAATTGCCGATACGACCAAAGCCGAGGCCGATTGGAATTGTCGCAACATAAATATCAGCACTGGGCCAGAAATCTATTTTATGCTTTCTGGTATAAATCCAGCCGCTGACTATGAGTGCAAAGCAGGCGCCATGAAATGATAATCCTCCTGCCCAGATCGCCAGCAATTCACTGGGGTGTGAGAGGTAATAATCCAGATTGTAAAAAAGTATATATCCGAGTCTGCCACCAATAACGACACTGAGAATAAGAACGAGGTTGATATCCTCAAAATGTTTAGCGAGCTGGGTGAAGTTATGTTGCTTGATCTGCTTGCGAACCAGGAAATAGCTGGAGGCAAATCCAAGAACATACATCAGGCCATACCATCGCACGGCAAGCGGGCCAAGGCTGAAGATTATCGGGTCTATTTCAGGGTAAGTGAGCATTGAGGATTTATAAGGATCCGAGTCTGCGCAAGTGAACCTGCAAAACTGAGATCGCAGCAGGTGTTATTCCGGAGATCCTTGAAGCCTGTCCTAGAGATAACGGTTTGACTGTTGTAAGTTTTTCGACAACCTCATTAGATAGTCCTGACATCGAAGCATAGTCCAAGCCTTCAGGTAGCTTAAGCGCTTCAAGTTTTCTAAAGCGTTCAACTTGTTCTTGTTGTCTGACTATATATCCATGAAATTTTACTTCTAGTTGCACTTCTTCACATTCTTTAGATGTGCTCAGTGTGTTTATCTGTGCTGCGAATTCCTCAGGGAGTGGAAGCATGGCGATTTTTGAGAGGTTCAGCTCAGGGCGTCTGAGGAGATCGGCCAGAGAACATTTTTGCCTGGCGGCTACGCTGTTCAACTGCTCCAGGGCAGCATTCATTTCGTTTGTGGGCTTGATGAACGACTCATTCAGAAGTTTCATGCCTGACTCGACAGCCAATTTTTTCTGAATGAAGATTTCGTAACGATCCTTAGTGAGCAGGCCTGTGTCGTAACCAATCTGGCAGAGTCGCATATCAGCATTGTCTTCTCTCAATAGGAGTCGGTATTCAGCCCGTGAGGTGAACAATCTGTATGGTTCTTTAGTTCCCCGTGTCACAAGGTCATCTATAAGTACACCAATATACGCTTCTGATCTGTTCAGAATTAAAGGATCATGTCCGCGGGTAAAACGAACGGCGTTAATGCCGGCCATTAATCCTTGAGCAGCAGCTTCTTCATAGCCTGAGGTGCCATTTATCTGGCCTGCAAAATATAATCCTTCATACTTTTTAGTGGCAAGCGATGGTAGCAGCTCAAGCGGGTCTACATAATCATACTCAATCGCATATCCCGGTCGAATAATACGCGCATTCTCAAGGCCTTTTATTGAGTTGAGCATAGCTTTTTGTGTAGCAAGCGGTAGACTTGTCGGAATGCCGTTGGGATATACTTCTGTCGTGTCAAGACCTTCAGGTTCAATGAAGATCTGATGTCTGGTCTTTTCAGGAAAGCGCATGACCTTGTCTTCAATTGATGGACAATATCTTGCACCAATTCCCTGGATTACACCGGTGTACATGGGTGACTGGTCAATCCCCTGACGGATTATCTCGTGTGTCTGCTCATTTGTATAGGTGATATGACAAGGCAATTGTGGCAATGTGTATCTGCCACTTGAGCTAAACGAAAAATGAGCAGGAGGATCGTCACTATACTGTGCTTCCAGCTCTGAATAATTGATGGTGTTAGCATCAATTCGCGGAACAGTTCCTGTTTTCATCCTGCCGACCCGGAAACCGGCTTCTTTGAACCATTCGGCAAGATTCGTTGATGGTGCATCTCCAAGCCTTCCTGCGGGGAAGTTTTTGAGACCAATATGAACAAGGCCGTTAAGAAAGGTTCCTGTAGCCACGACTACTGCTCCTGCACGAATCTCCTCATTGAGTGACGTTCTCACTCCACAAACTTTTCCGTCTTCGACAATAAGTGAATCTACAACAGTTTGGCTGATAGAAAGATTTTCCTGACGCTCAAGCACGGATTTCATGCGGAGGTGATAAAGCATTCTGTCAGCTTGTGCTCGTGAAGATCGTACCGCCGGTCCTTTACTGGTATTCAGACGACGAAACTGAATAGACGTTGCGTCGATGTTCCTGGCCATTTCACCACCAAGAGCATCAATCTCGCGTACCAGGTGACCTTTGGCAAGTCCGCCGATAGCAGGGTTGCATGACATTGCCCCTATAGTGTCAGCGTTGATAACTGTAACAAGAGTATTGCAGCCCATTCTGGCACTGGCCAGAGCTGCCTCACAGCCGGCGTGACCAGCTCCGATAACTATCACATCATAGGTGTTCATTAGATATTATGTAGGACTTAAAAGTTTATATAAAGTTTAGCTGAATAGTAAATTTTCTAATCTTTGCTTAATAGTAAAACATTAAAGATTACTGCAATCCCACCAGATGAGAGCCCATCGTGGTGGTGGATCCCGGTGAATTACCAGCTGCCCTTGCTCGTCCTGGGTAGAGGTGTTTTCTAAGTAACGTTTTAACGTATGTTCTTCACTTGTAGTAAGATCCTTGATCATCCATGAATACGATTGTAATGCCTGATCGATATTGTCAAAACGAAGTTCGCGTTCAAGTTCAAGGATGGTTACATTAGGGTGAATTCCCATGGTGTAGAGAATATTCAGTGTATAAATATAGTCCGGGCCTGATTCGAAATTTCTGCCAAGTGCTTCAAAGAGTAATGGGTCGAATGGCGTTGGGGAAATACGATCGGTTATAAAAACATATTTTGAAGAATGAGCGTTGAGTTTTTTAATGGCCTCTGCAATATTATCAACACTCATTGAACGTGATGCTATTGCAATGTCGTGTGGGAGAATGGATTTAGCGTCCCAGTCGTCTTCCCACGCACACTCCACTGTCCGTATGTTTTTCTGCCCGTTTTCCCTGGCGCTGTCTTGTAATATTGCCAGCATTCCCGGGGAGAAATCAAGGGCGGTAACGGAGCGGACTTTTTTTGCTATTGGTAAAGCGAGCGTTCCGGGGCCTGATCCAACATCCAGCACTGTCATGTCTGCTTCAAGGGGGAGGTGTGACATCAGCAGGTCAATATATGGTGATGTTTTATTTCGTGATGCAAACGATGAAGATTTTTTATCCCACTCGGCAGGCCCTTTGCTGGCCCAGCCTTTTCGGTTCCTGGCATTTTGCCAGAGCTTGATCCAATCTATATCTGAATGTGTGATTTGGTTGAAATCTGTCATTAAAGTCACTGAGAAATAAACACTGAAATTTGAGTATGTGCCGGAAAAAAGGTCATGGCTGAAAGTAGCACAGCAAAACATCTTCTGCAAGATGAGGAGTTGTTTGCCAATGAAAATGTTTGACAGTATGATTCTAGTGTGGTTAATATTCTTCTTTTGTGATTTTGAGATCCCCGGTCGAAATTCAGGCAATACTGCCAGAGGGGAAGCAGGGGCTACACAATAGTATTTTAACAATGTGGGCCTGCAAGAACTTGGAAAACTAACATACTCCACCTACTGTGGATTTGTACAACGAGGAAGTGAACAATGAGCAAACGTACTTTTCAGCCAAGCAATATCAAACGTAAACGCACACATGGATTTCGTGCCCGTATGGCAACCCGCGGTGGACGTGCTGTCCTGAATGCCCGCAGAGCTCGCGGTCGTAAACGTCTGGCAGTATAAGTTTACTTTTTTGAAAAGATTTCCATTCTCTAAAGACTCCCAGATTCGTAAAGGCTGGGAGTATGATAGAGTTTACGACCAGGGAAAACGCTTGCACGGTAAGGGGTTTACACTCATTTGCCGTGCAAATGACCTTGGGCACAGCCGGATTGGTGTAAGTGTCAATCGTAAAATTCGTGGCGCAGTCAGAAGAAACCGGCTCAAGCGAATAATTCGTGAGTCTTTTCGTTTGCAGCGCGACAACTATCCATCCGGGGCAGATATTGTGTTCGCTGTTCGTCCTGATTTTGAGTTTTCATCACCCATCAGTATATGCCAGGCTGTTGAACCACTGACCTGTAGGTGGAGAGGAATCCATGAAGGCTGAGATGAAATTATCTCAGGTTCCAAGAATAATTGCATTGGGATTAGTGAGGGGATATCAATATGTAATCTCTCCTTTATTACCACCCAGTTGTCGTTTTATCCCCACCTGTTCGACGTATACCATCCAGGCAATAGAGAAATATGGCGCAATTCGTGGTTCGTTCCTCGGAATTCGTCGCATTTTGCGTTGTCACCCATTTTCCCGAGGCGGTTATGATCCTGTGCAGTAAGCTGTTGCCGCCATTTTTTTCAACCCCATTATCACTGGACCCAGTCTTGTGTGGTAACTTTCATTGGTAAGGACATGGATACCTATAGAACCATTCTGGCAGTAGTACTCTCTTTCGCCATCCTGTTTGGATATCAATATTTTTTCGTAGGATTTGGACCGCAGGAAGTGCCGGTTGAAACCACTGTCGAGGCAACCACCTCAACGGGTGGTACCGGATCAGGAACAACGCAGATTGTTCAGGCACCTGTTCCTGCAGCGGCAGTACCTCAGCCGGCTGTCCTTAATCCTGATGCTAAAGATATTACTGTAGAAACAGAGTTGTATACTGCTGTATTTACCGAGAATGGCGGTGCATTAAAAAATCTTGTTTTACGAAATCATAAGGAAACTAACGCGAAAGATTCGCTTGGTATGGAGCTTGTCAATAGTGATGACTCTACCGGTTATCCTTTGAAGTTCTCCTGGGGTAGTGTTGCAACACAGGACCTACTTTATAAAAGCAGTGGTGCTGATGTAACGTTTGTTAACGGAACGGCTCAACTTGTTATGGAGGCTGATGCTGGCGGTGGTTTGATCATCGTTCGGACGTATACCTTCCAGCAGGACAGCTACCTTATTGACCTTGATGTCAGTGTGCAGAACATGTCAGGTCAGCCCCTTCAAGGTAATGCTCAGCTGCATCAGGTAAACACACCATTCCAAAAGACCGGCAGTCCTGCTGATAGATTTTTATTTAGAGGACCAGCTAGTTATGTGAATGGTGAGCTCTCTGAGGTTAAGGCTGGTGATTTTGAAGAGGGTCCGGTTACAATTCAAGGCAATGTTGAATGGGCAGGATATGGCGGTAACTACTTTATTCGTGCCATGGTGCCACTCGATGGAGCCGGTAACAGTTATGTTATGCAGGGTACCGAAGATCTTACTTACACTACACTGTCCGGTAACCTCGATACTTTACAGTCAGGAACTCAGAAAAATTATCAATACAAGATTTACTATGGCCCAAAGAAGGTAAAACTCCTTCAGGAACTTGGTTACAATCTTGAACGATCTGTGAACTTCGGTTGGTTTGATATTATTGCAAGGCCTACATTGTGGCTGCTCAATTTCTTCTACGGATTTGTCAAAAACTACGGTATTGCCATTATTATGGTAACCATGATGTTTAAGGCAGTTTTCTGGCCGATTACCCAGAAGGGTATGAAGTCTATGAAGAATATGCAGAAACTTCAGCCTAAGATGGTGAAGCTGAAAGAGAAGTATAAGGATGATCCTACCAGGATGAACCAAGAAGTGATGAGCCTGTATAAAACCTACAGAGTAAATCCTCTTGGTGGTTGCCTGCCGATGGTATTGCAGATTCCGGTTTTCTTTGCATTGTATAAGGTTCTACTTCAATCCATTGAGTTGCGGCATGCACCATTTATGTTATGGATAAGTGACCTTTCAGCGCCAGATCGTCTCTGGATCGGGTTTGATCTTCCTTATCTTGGAGGTATTCCGGTTCTGACACTCATGATGGGTGCCTCAATGTATTTTCAGCAGAAGCTTACTCCAACAACTGCAGATCCTGCGCAGGCAAAGATTCTTCAGTTTTTACCAATTATTTTCACCTTTATGTTTCTGAATTTTGCATCCGGTCTGGTACTGTATTGGTTTGTTAACAACCTGCTGTCCATTTTGCAGCAGCAGTTGATAAATCGGGACACTGCAAAGGCTTCATAGCTCCGAACCTGATTTGCTGGCTTGGAGATCGTAAAGCTGTCTGAAGAGAAACTTAAAGAGCAGAGAATATCAATGTCTGTGGAAAAAAAAGATTTTTACGGAAAAGAAGTTACTGACGCGATCAAAAGTGCTTGTGAAAACTTAGGTGTTTCCCAGGAAATGCTTGATATAGAGGTCCTGGAAACAGGTTCAACCGGAATATTCGGACTCATACGAAAGAAAGCAAAAATTCGTGTATCGCTGAAAGGTAAACCTGAGCCGAAGATAATTGAAGAAGTTGTTGAGACAGTTCCTGTTCCTGAGCCTGCTGTAGTAGAAGAGGTTAAGGAAGAGATATCTGTTGAAGAGCCGGTAGCAAAAACTGCAAGTGAACCTGTGAAGGAGCCTGAAGTTAAAGAAACAGTTCCTGCCGATAATGCTATTGCTGAGAGTTCTTCAGAGGCAGAAGAGGTTGATGCATCACCAGAGAGTCTTGAGATTGTGAAGTCTGAAGTCGAACAGCTTGTTACTCTGATGGGTTTTCCCTCGGATGTGCAGGTTGCCGCCGAAGGGCTTTCAATAACATGTGATATTAAGGGTGAACACGAAGAAGCATTGGCTGGACCGGAAGGGAAGACTTTGGATTCCATCCAATATCTTGCACGAAAGATGGTCGCTAGAAAATGCCCTGAACGACTTCGGATAGCTATCAATGTTGGTAACTTCAGAGAGCAACGACTCGAACAGTTAAAAGAGCGTGCTGTTGAGTTAGCTGGCAAGGTTAAAGAGACAGGGAAAACGCATGTTCTTCCGGCGCTGAATCCATCTGAAAGACGTGAGATTCATATGGTCCTTCAGGAGGACAAAGATGTTCGAAGCCGATCTGTCGGTGACGGTCTCTTCAAAAAAATACTGATTTATAAACCCGGTAAAGGTAACCGAGGTGGGCGGCGGAAAAGTCCACCACGTGGCCGAAGAGGGAAAAATAACCGAAACGGCAATTCTTCTAACGAAGAGTAAATATCATCAACCACCCTGTGCCTGCAGGGTGGTTTTTTCATTTGGGCTATTGCGTGGAACACAATCAAACTATTGCAGCCATATCCACTCCTCCTGGATCCGGTGGAATCGGCATAATCCGGATAAGCGGTGAGTTGTCTCTGCCTGTGCTGAAGCAGATTTTTCAACCTCTTGATCAGAACTGTAACTATTTGAGTCATCAGTTGTACTATGGTCATATAGCCGATCCTGAAAGCAGCAAAATTCTCGATGAAGTTTTGGCTGTGTACATGTGCTCTCCCCGCACCTATACACGTGAGGATGTTGTAGAGATACATTGCCATGGTAGCTATCTTGTTTTGCAGAATGTTCTGCAATTGATTCTATCTCGCGGTGTGCAGTTGGCTCAACCTGGCGAATTCACTAAGCGTGCGTTTTTGAATGGACGGATCGATTTAACCAAGGCTGAAGCTGTAATTGATATACTTTCTGCACGTACCCGTAAAGGTGTTGATTTGGCCCAGGAGCAACTCTCCGGGGCTTTGTATAACCAAATAGATGCCATCCGAAAAAGTCTCACGAATATGCGGGCAGTGATAGAGGTCGCTATCGATTTTCCTGATGAAGATCTTGAAATAGTTGATCACTCTCACATGTTGGCTCAGCTTGATACTGATGTAGCCAAGCCAATTGTACAGCTGTTACAAGATGCTGATCATGGCAAAATCTATCGGGATGGAATTGCAGTTGTTATTGCAGGTCTGCCAAATGTCGGTAAGTCCAGTCTGTTGAATACCCTTCTTCAGGAAGAACGAGCTCTGGTAACCGAGATAGCAGGTACAACCAGAGATACAATTGAAGAATACCTCGATATTCATGGAATGCCGGTTCGTTTGATTGATACTGCTGGTATACGTGATAATGCTGAAAAGGTTGAAGAGCTTGGAATACAGCGGGCAAAAAGCCAGATTAATGAAGCAGATCTTGTGCTTTTCATGGTTGATGGTTCCCGTGAAATAACTGATGATGATGTGAAGCTATTCAACTCTGTATCGCATAAACCTCTTGTAGTTGTCGTTAACAAGATTGATGTGGTAGGCAGAAGTGCGAGTTTTACAGAACAGCTTAATACCGATGCGCCTGCTGTGTTTATCTCTGCCAGAGAGCAACGGGGGATTGGTGATCTGAAAGATGGAATATTCCAGCGAGTCACTACCGGTGGAGAACAGTGGGAAGAACGAGGCTGTGCACCTAATGTGCGGCACAAACATGCTTTGCAGCTAGCGCTTGAGGCTGTCAGGCGGGTTGAGGATGCATTTGTAGCAGGCCTTACTGCTGACTTGATAGCAGTTGACCTGCAGGAGTGTCTGGACCAGCTTAACGATATAGTTGGAGAGACGACCACCGAAGACATTCTGGATGTTATTTTTGAGCAGTTCTGTCTCGGCAAGTAATAGAGTAATTGAGGCTGCATCTGGGCAAGGATAACTTTCACAAGCAAAATGGGTATTGCTTGATCAGTGCCAAAGTGAACTCTTTTAACAATTCACTTTGGCACTCTCCTTAAGAAATCAGATCATTTCTAAAACTGCCTTCACAAGTTTTTCCGCACCTTCTGCAATTTGATCAACCCTTGAATCCAGCATGTAGCAAGGAGTTGTCACTAATTTATTCTCTTTATCTATACAGATCTCACAGTGAGTTGTATTTTTATGTGAGGCGCCCATTGCCTGCACATTACCAGCGGTGCCGGGATCCCCTCCGATTGTCAAATATGCTCCAGGAATGAGGCGTGCCAGAATAACCGGTGCAATGCAAAGAGCACCAACAGGCTTTCCCGTAGCGTGCATTGCAAGTATGGCCCTGGAAACTTCATCGTTTACCGTGCATTCAGGACCGGTAAAAGCATAGTCCGATAAATTCTTCGCAGCACCGAACCCACCGGGAATGATAAGCGCGTCAAATGTATCCGCACTAAACTCTGCGAGAGGTTTAATCTTTCCTCTGGCAATTCTGGCAGATTCAGTAAGGACATTTCTCTTTTCATCTACTGGCTCAGCAGTAAGATGATTAATAACATGGGTTTGAATAATGTCTGGTGCGAAGCACATGTAGTCCGCATTGTTTTTATGAATCGCCAGTAAGGAAAGGGTGGCTTCGTGTATTTCGGAGCCGTCCATGTGACCACAGCCGGAAAGAATAACAGCAAGTGTTGGATGTTTCAAAAGGTGTACCTCCTTTTGAGATTGGAAAAGATCAGCTGCCATTGAAGCATAGTTCCAATGGCAGCTGCCTGATAGATCGTAAACGTTCTTCCAAAACGAAAGCCGAACTTGGTATGTCAAACGAGAGCACTTTAAACCTCATCTTTCACACTAAGCACCCTACTGAAACAATATTATTGCCATTTTTAACAAGATTTTGATCATATAGGGGGAGGTGTTGTATACTCTCAGTCCTCAGTCCTCAGTCCTCAGTCCTCAGTCCTCAGTCCTCAGTCCTCAGTCCTCAGTCCTCAGTCCTCAGTCCTCAGTCCTTACCCCTATCACCTCACACTTTACACCTCACATTTTAGCGCTTCAAATTATTGTTGAATTTCCTTTAAAAGTTCCTCAGCTTTTTCTCTTTCTGCAAATGGAGTTTTTGATTCAAGCGCCTTTTGCAGTGCAGGTAATGCTGCAGCTTTATCATTATTGGCGAACTGTGCTTGAGCGAGATGGTAATTAATTACAGGATCATCAGGCTTTTCAGCGAGTGCCTGTTCGAATTGAGAGATTGCAAGTCCGTATGCTTTTCGCTTGTAATGTACCGTCCCCAGTGTGTCCGAAATCCGTGGGTCATCAGGCAGGGCTTGTTTAGCCAGCATTGCCAGACGTAACGCCTCGCCAAGGTCACCATTTTCATCTTGTGCAATCAGGTAAGCAAGGTTATTGGCGGCAGCTGGTTGGTCTGATTTAAGCTCAAGGACACGTTTATACTGTGCTATGGCTTCAGGTATTTGCTGCCTAGCCTCATGTAATGTTGCAAGGCCTAAATTAGCCGGTATTGAATTCGGTTGAGTTTTAAGTAACTCGTTAAATTCAGTGATAGCCTCTTCAGTTTTACCAAGTGAGTGCATCACTTGAGCCCGTATAATATACGGCTGAGGGTTTTGCGGAGCGAGAGCCTGGGCCTTTGCAAAGGCGGTGAGAGCTGGTTCAGCCTGCTTGTCCCTCATAAGAAGCTCGCCCAGCAGCATATAATGGCCGGGTGCGTCTTCTGCGAGTCTTATTTGTTCTTCAACAGTTTTTATAGCAGCTTTTATATCGCCTTTTGATTGAATAGAAGTATACAAGCCAAGCGCTTTTGAGTTGTCAGGAGCTTGTTCAAGCAATTGCTTGAAGAGCTTAGCTGCCTCTTCTGGCTTGTTGTTGCCGAGATATGCAAGACCAAGGCTACCCATTACTTCTATATCGTTAGGGACAGTTTCCTGTATTTTCGATAGAAGCTTTATTGCATCGTCAAAACGCTTGTCCTGAAGGAGTGCTTTAGAGAGAAGCTTTGCAGCGGCGAAGTTGCGAGGGTTGAGGCGAAGTGCCATCGTTGCCTCTTTGCCTGCATTTTCAGAGTCTCCCTGGATGAGCAAAATTTGTGATTGCAAGGTATGGAATCGACTGTTTGCCGGAGACAATTGTAAGGCAGTTCGGCCAGCTTTTTGTGCCAGTTCTATTTCACCAAGGCGGAGATGGGTGAGAGCCAGAAAGTAATTTGGATCGGCCCATTTGGGATAGTTGGTGGTTAACGAGGTTAACAGGTCAACAGCTTCCCTGAGCTTGTTGTCGTTAAGTAAAAGTTTTGCTTTAACAAAGTTTGCTCCACCGTGTGCGGGGTTGGAAGCTAAAATCTCTTCCATGAGTGTGCGGGCCTTGTCGAAATTTTTCAGCTCAAAGTTGATGTCAGCCAAGGTTGATTTGATTTCGAGAGAATCAGGTAAATCTACTAATGCAGATTCAAGAAATTCCAAAGCTTGAGGGAGTTTCCCCTGAGTTTTGTAAAAATTTGCCACGATGAGGCGTAAAGAATCCGATTCGGGTTGTAATTCGATTCCTTTTAAAAAGGCTTTTTCAGCTTCATTAAATTTTTTATTATCATTGTAGTAATTGGCAAGCAGAATGTGTACTTGAGCATTGTCAGGGAAGGCGCTTACAGCTTTTTCAAAGAGTTTTTCAGTGTCTTCAACACGTTTTTGCTGTTGGTAGAGTATCAATAATGAACGATAATTTGTAAAATTCTCAGGGCCTTGTTCGATGGCTTTTAAAAACATTTCTTCACTTTCAGCGAACTTTTCCTGCGCAGCAAAGATTCGGCCCCGAATGTTATAAAAACGGTCTGATTTAGCTTTATCTGCATGTACCTTGTCAAGATACTGTAAGGCAGAATCAAAATTGCCGGAGACCAATTCGAGATTTGCCATAAGCGCAAGTGCGTCCGGATTGGCCGGTGCTTGTTCGAGAACTTTTTCGACATACTTTCTGCTCTCTTCAGTATTTTTTGAGAGTAGATAAAATTCTGCAACCTTAACATTGGCATCCAGATTTGCAGGGTCGAGATTTGCACTTCGCTGCAGCTCGCCAAACGCGGCACGCGGATTACCCTCTTTTAATTGAAGCAGGCCGAGTTGATAACGCGCATCGGCAAACTTCGGGTCGAGTTGGATTGCGTTCCGAAGCTCCAGGATTGCAGATTTTTGGTCTTCTTGTTGGATGTACTCCATTGCCCTACTATAGTGTTTTTGTTTTTTCTGCTCCGGGTCTTGGCAGGCGGATAGAAAAGAAAGTAGAAGCACGATGCAACAAAGGCTGAACCAGCGAGAATGTATCATAGGATTACCTTGTCAAAGATGTTAGTAAATTTCTTATTCTGGATAGGTTATTCGGAACATGTTGTCTTTATATAGTAATTATCTTTGGACAATTTAAGATAAAAAACTACTGTATAATAAATAAAAACGTTTTCCTATCGAAATCAGTGATTTTTTTGTCTGATTATTGTAAGTGTTAGGCGTTTGATCGTTTAGATTTTATAAATAATTGACAGATATCCGGAAATATGATCGAATTTACGATTCTGTTAATAGTTATTAATTTAATTAGAGAGGGTGCTATGACATGGCTTCGTGTAATATTTGCGAGTATTTTGTTTATTGTATTATTTTCGTCTCAGGGGTTTTGTGCACAATCAACTAAGGATATCACAGCATCCGATGATTTAAAACAGAAAGCAAAGGTTTCTGTTCTTGGTTCAGGGGCAGCCACAAAAAGTAGCGAAGTTGAATATATAATTGGTTCAGGGGATTTTCTTGAAATCCAAGTGTATGGTGAAGGGAGTATGGCAGTTTCAGCTCCTTATCCTGCTCCCAGCGGAGTTGGGGAAACTGGGACAGCTGGCAGTGGAGTGCAAGTTAGAATAGATGGGAGAATCTCGGTTAAGCATATAGGTGATGTTGAAGCTGACGGTATGACTTTAACGCAGTTGGCTGATTATCTAAAGATCCTGTATAGCACAGTATATGATGATCCAATAGTGACTGTTGTTCTCAATAAGAGCAACAGTAAGCGTTATACAGTTATGGGCAAGGTTGCCCAACCTGGTATTTTTCAGCTGGAATTTCCTATTAATCTTGTGCAGGTTATTGCAAGATCTGGTGGTTTTACTGAATGGGCAAATTCCGAGATGACTGTTGTGAGGAAAGAGTTGAGCAAAGATTCAAAATTATTTAACGGTAATACCTTACGGTTTGATTATGATGATTTTTTAGGTGGTCGTAAACTTGAGAGAAATATTCTCATTAAATCTGGCGATATAATTATTGTTCACTAAAAAGAAACTCGGGAATTCGCTATGAATATTCGTCTAATATTTTTGACTGTGCCTCTTAGTGTTACATTTGTGATGCAAAGTTATGCTGGTGTAAATACTTTGTCGGGCGGGATAGCTGCTGGATATGACCTAAGTGACAGAGCGTATGTTTCAGATACTCAGGAAGACGACAATACCTCCCGATTCACCATTTCTCCTTATATTACTATTTTGACAGAGTCGATAAAGCAATCTACTGAATTTAGGTACTCACCAACGTTTTATTATGACTTTGATGACAGTGAAAGTGATGTGGACCATAATCTCTCATTAGATTACACAAGGCGCTTAACGCGTAAATGGGATCTTGCCGTATCAGATACCTTCACAAATACAGATCAGTTTACCTCATCTACCCCGGCTGAGTCTGGCAATACTGATACTTATATTTCGCCTGCTGTCGGGTCGACTTATGTTTTACGAGACGAGAATGGTCGTAGGCGCTACTCCAACAACAGTCTATCTATCTCCACATCATATACGTATTACGAAGATAGTAGATTGTCTGTGGCATATGTATATGACATCCTGCGAAATGATGATGATGATTTCGGTACTTCATATGAGGATTACGATAAACACGATCTTGGCTTGGCGGTTGATCACAGAATTAACTCAAAATGGAGGACGGTCGGTTCTCTAGGTTACGTTCGAGGATTGTATGAAACTGTTGGTGCTGAAGATAGTGGTTCTCAGTCTGAGTCAACAGATGATTCTGATGACGTTCATGAATATCGCGCAGGCTTATCCTTGGAGAATGAGTATGTAAGGCATAAAACTTTGAGCTTAGCGTATGCTTTTAATGAAAGCGATTATGATTCTGAAGTGAGAGCTGACGAGCAAATACATGATATAACGTTGGGGTGGAAATGGATTGTTTCACCAACTTTGGACGTTAGTATTGGTGGTGGACCGACGTACAGTACGCGGGATGATACCAGTGGCGAATGGGATTATAATGGTAATGCTTCATTGAACTATAAAATCGAAAAGGGATCATTTACATTATCCACATCAAGTGGGCAGGATTTTGAAAATTTTTCGGGAACTGGTGAGCGTGGGAAAACTGAATTCTGGCAGACAAGGGCAAACTTTAGCTATACACCTATTCAGTACATGACAGTATCAGCATATGGATTATATCGTAACGAAGATCGTGAACAGATTTTAGAGAATACCGAGAATCAAGCAATACTGGATGATTTGGTTTCAGGGGATTCTGTTTCTGATACTCTTGCTTTGGGAACGGAGAATAATCAGAAATTCTCGGTAGGTTGTGGTTTGAGTTATAGGTTTGCTGAGAAGTATGTTGCCGATATTACATATGACTTTACTAATAATCAATCTGATGATGAGGGGAAAGAATACGACGATCACCGTGTACAGTTAACGTTGTCGTATGAGAATGACTTTTTTCAGTGGTAACGCCCTGATAATATATACGAAGAGTTTTTATAATGATAAGTAAAGCCAGAGTTTTAATCGTGCTGGTTTTGTTCGTAGTCACCTGGTACGTGATGGATGTTACCGGTGAGGTTAAACCGGTACCTATTAAAAAAACACTCTCCAAATTTCCACATTCCGTGGGTGAATACTCTTTGTCTAATTCTTTTCAGTCTTCATCTGAGGTTGTTGAGTTATTGGGGGTTGAGGACTACATTCAATACAACTACATTCACCCGGATGGCCGGAGAATAAATTTGTACGTTGGGTATTATGAGGCCGTTGGTATGGGGGCAGGCTATCATTCACCACGTAATTGTATTCCTGGGGGGGGGTGGGGTATAGATAATGTTATACCGCGAACATTAGACGTAAACTCACGAAGTAATGAAAAATCCAATATTTCAGAAATGGTTATCCGAAGGGGTAATGAGTTACAGGTAGTGTATTACTGGTACCAGAACCGAGGTCGGGTTATAGGTTCTGAATATTGGGAGAAGATATATCAGGTTATGGATGCACTTCTATCTGGTCGAAGAGATGGGGCATTTGTAAGAGTTATGGCATCTGTTCCAGGGAATGACCTTAGTACTACCAGGCTTGAGTTGGAAGACTTTTCTGAGAAGGTGATGGAGACCCTTAAAGATTATCTTCCAGGAGCACAAATATGACTAAACAGATGACACAGTTAAATAAGCAGGGGATGATTTGCTGCGGCGTTGTCATTGCTACGCTCCTAGCAATATATTTACCATTTCTGCAAAAACTGGTTTCTGACTGGGGAACAAATGAAGACTATTCTCATGGCTACTTTATTCCGGTCCTGAGTGCGTATTTCATCTGGTCAATGCGTTATCAGCTTGAGAAGATAGAGGTTCGGCCGAATAATGCAGGGTTGATCCTCATAGGGATTGGATTGCTCCAGCTTGTAGTCGGGAAGGTAGGTTCAGAATTATTCCTCCAGAGAACATCTCTAATATTGGTGCTGATCGGAGTAATACTGTTCTTACTTGGTTGGGAGTATTTTAAAAAGCTCCTTTTTCCAATTTTCTATATGGTATTCATGATCCCATTGCCAGCTATTGTATGGAATAATATTGCATTTCCAATGCAACTTTTCTCATCAGCAATTACTGAACAGGTCGTTTATCTATTTGGTATTCCAATCTTTCGGGAAGGAAATGTTCTCCATCTGCCTGAGACTACACTGGAGGTAGTTGCAGCATGTTCAGGTTTGCGATCATTGATGACAATGTTTGCTCTCAGTAGTGCATTGGCCTTTATGTCAAGGCTGAATAAATTAGGGAAATTTATTCAGTTCACTTCAGCTGCACCTATTGCGGTTATCGCAAATATTATTCGGCTTACTGGTACTGCAATTTTGGCCTCACGATTTGGCCCTGAAGTAGCTCATGGTTTTTTACACGACTTTTCCGGTATAGTGGTGTTCGTGCTTGGGCTAAGCCTGCTAATTGCAGTGAACACGTTATTGGCAGGACTGTCTTTCACTCAACAGACTCGATATTGAGATGAGTAACACTGTTCCTGGTGGCTGTTAATAAGCAATAAACGGTTGGTAACACAACGTTTGGCCATTCCTTGGCAGGGTTAGATGCCTAGTCGTAAAATTGAGTGAATTAAGCAGGGGCTTTTGTGGATTTTAGAGAGAGGTGCTCTTAAGTGTTAAGAAACACAGAAATTTGGTTGTTGTCGTATTTTCGACAAATAGGGAAATTTCTCTTGTCTGGTGAGAGAAAACAAGGAAAGCTACATATTCTTTTTACAATTTGCGATCATTATGAACCATATTGGAACAAAGTTGATAGGTCAACTGCATACTCTCGAGTGATGCGATGGCTAAAGCAATACCAAGCAATTGCTGAAAAACATACAGATTCATTTGGTCGAAATCCTAAGCATTGTTTTTTTTACCCAGAAGAAGAGTATGAAGCCGGACTATTGGAGATGGTCAAAGAAATCTGTGACAACGGATTTGGCGAAACCGAAATTCATCTCCATCATGACAATGACACAGCAGATAATCTTCGTTTGACTCTTTTAGATTTCAAACGGAGGCTAGCGGAGGAACATGGGCTTCTTTCTGTAGATAGGGATACTAATGAAATAAAATATGGTTTTATCCATGGCAACTGGGCATTAGATAATTCTCGTCCTGATGGAAAGTGGTGTGGTGTTAATAATGAAATAACGGTTCTCCAAGATACTGGTTGTTATGCCGATTTTACTATGCCGTCAGCGCCAAGCGATACGCAAACATCTACTATTAACAGTATTTATTATGCTATAGATGATCCTAATACACCTAAGTCGCATGATCGTGGCCGAAATGCCTTCGCCGGTGAATCTCAGAGAGATGGCTTATTGTGTATACAGGGCCCGTTAGCTTTCAATACACACAATAGAAAGTTTGGAATTCTACCTCGTATTGAAAATGGACGGGTGGCGGCTAATTCAGGGGTAGGTGTTGATCGACTGAAAGTATGGGATCGATGCAATATACATGTGGCTGGTCGCCCTGATATAGTTTTTGTAAAACTGTATAGTCATGGAACCCAGGAAAAAGATATGGACTTCTTTTTTGATAAAGGTGGTCTGGATGCACTGTTTACAAATTTGGAGAATTACTGTCAAAAAAACGAGTATTGTCTGCACTATGTGTCGGCGAGAAATATGTATAATGTCATTAAAGGTTTAGAAAGAGAAAACAGTCCAAATCCTCAGGATTTATATGATTATGAACTAAAACTCATTCGCTAAATACGGCCTGAGGTCTTTAGCCATATTTACATTAAAATGACGACAAACGTGGTGGATTATATCTTTCTGATATTAGAAATTTTTCGAGAGGGTATGTCGCGAGAAATATGAAATGTGTATAGATCTTTCTTTTATTATTCTTACATGGAATTCCGAAGACTATATTGAGCAATGTATTTTCTCATTTTCAAAGCAATGTGAAAATGAACATATTAATTGTCAATTTATAGTTGTTGATAATGGATCAAACGATACAACATTAGAGAAAATCAAGGAGTTGAATGACGGGTTGGATAATTCAATTACTCTCATTTCCCTTCCCGATAATATGGGTACAACGTATACTCGAAATATTGGTATAAAAAAATCAGTTGGGAAATATGTTTGTGTATTGGATTCTGATACAGAATTTGGTGCTGGATCTATTAAGCAGGTTCTTGATATATTAAATAGTGACAAACGTTTTGGAATAATAGCACCTAAGTTGGTTTTGGGGGATGGTACAATTCAGAATTCTGTGAAAAAGTTCCCAACCTTTATGTTGAAATTGAAAAAGACAATAAAAGCAATATTTAAAGTTAGAATTGTTGATAATGATTTTTATGAAGATTTTCCATTTGAAAAACAATGTGAAGTGGATAGTGCTATTTCCGCATGTTGGTTTTTTCGTAAAGAGTTAGTGGGGGAAGTTGGTTATCTGGATGAAAATATTTTTTATGCACCTGAAGATGTAGATTATTCAATGGTGGTCAAGAAAGCTGGTTATTCAGTTGTTTTTTTCCCAGAACTCAAAATCACACATTTTACTCAACAGATATCACATAAGCAGCCTTTTTCAAAATTATCACTTAGTCACTTTTGGGGGCTAATGTATTACTTCAGAAAACACGGCGGATGGTTTAAAGCATAGTGACCATTGATCTAATTGTAAATTTCAGCCCTCGAATGCAGTTATAGTCATTTGTTGTTTTTATGTTTGATTTTTAAGAAATATGTTGTTGACGAGATAATGCTAAATATGATCTACAAATGACTTTTAGGCCAAGGAAATGAAATTTATATTTGCGTGTCTTTTTGTTAGTCTCTACATTGTTAGACCCTTTGAATTTATTCCTTCACTCTATGGAAGTAGAATTTTACTCCTGTGTGGGGTTTTAGGATTATTGAGTGTAATTCTATCATCGATTAATACTAACCATAAAAAATGGTGTGCAAACGATAGCCTAATTGTTGGGTTCTTTCTTGCCATTCTACTATCACATGTCACTCAATTTTACTTAGCTGGTGTCATAGCGTCGTTCAATAAATTCTTGCCAGCATTTTTTGGATATTTTCTACTGTCTTACTCTGTTGAGACAAAAAAACAAGTGATTATGGTGTGCTATGTCATCGTTTTTTGCTGTTGTTTTGTTGCTGTTGAGGGGTGGTTTGAATACTCTCGGGGGGTATCTTATTTTGGTGTAGAACCCCTATTCCAGGCGTATACATCCAACGGTGAAAGACTGATTCATACGAGGATCAAATGGCTTGGGCCATTTTCAGATCCGAATGATTTAGCATTATTGTTTGTATTGCCTTTTCCTTTTTTAATTGCACGATTTAAACAGAACAAAATAATTTCGTTGATCGCACTGGCACTACTTGTTTTAGGCATTTATCTCACCAATTCTCGTGGTGGAGTGCTATCACTTTTCGTAGCTATCACGGTTTACTTTGTATTGTTGTACCGTAACACTAAAGGGATGATTTTAAGCGTAATTGTAATAGGTTTACTTTTTATACTCGGGCCAAGTAGATTGGGAGAGATATCAGCTGGAGAAAGTTCAGCCTCTGGAAGACTGGATGCATGGTATGCCGGATACCAAATGTTTAAGGAGAGTCCTCTGTTCGGAGTGGGAATGGGGATGTTCACAGATTTTCATGAACTTACTGCTCATAATTCTTTTGTCTTGATAATGGCTGAGTTAGGAGTGTTTGGTTTATTCTTTTTTGTAGGATTTTTTTGGATACCATTAAAAAGTTTTAAATCTTTTTTGTGGGGGGAACAACGTAATGACTTGTCACCCGAGGACATAGCTCTATTTTCAGCATTTGGCGCATGTCTTGCGGCTGTTGTGACATCTATGTCTTTTCTCAGTAGGTCTTATGTTTTTCTTCCATACCTCTTGGTTGCCCTAATTGTCAGGTTTGGATGGGTATTTTCTTCACGAGAATTTATGTTTGAGCCTGGCAATAATGTAATAAAGCAAATATCTATGTTAACGGTTTTAGGTATTATAGGTGTTAACATATTTATAAAAATATTTATATAAGATATTATTTCACTAATGTATTTTAAGGATTAACATTGAGCGGTTCACGCATTTTCAGGGTTGCTAAGAATTCAGCCATATTGGGCTTGCAACAGGTTGCTGTTAACCTTTTGTCAATTGTGGTCGTAGGTTATGTAGCAAGAAGTTTGGGGAAAGTTGATTATGGGATTTTCTCTCTGGCATTTACCTTTTCTATATTTTTCGCTTTTCTGGGGCAATTAGGATTAAGGACTCTTACTATCAGAGAGGTTGCAAGAGAGCGTGGTAAAGCAAATGTATATTTAGGTAAAATAATTCCAGCCCGAATTCTGCTCATAGGAATTATGACTGCAGTAATTCCTATGGTTGCAATGATCATGCAATATGACAAAAAGGCAGTGTATATTATATTTATTGCTGCTTTAGCAAATATGTTTGAACAGCTGTCTAAAATCATCAGTGATATATTTCAAGCTAATGAAGAAATGGGGAAGGTGGCTGTAAGGGACATATTGGTTAGAATATTTACTGGAGTGGCATCAATTGTTGTGCTGAAGGTAGGTTGTGGGCTAGTTACTGTTAGTTGGGTTTACGTAATAGGTGCTATGCTCGGATTATCTTTTAATGCCTATTTGTATAACAGGAGGTTTGAGTTCCCAGCCTTAAGTGTTGATCTGAAATTTATATGGACGAATATTAAGGAGGGCTTGAGTTTCATGTTGCTGGGTATGGCATCGACCATGTATACAAATGTAGATGTGTTCCTTATATCCAAAATACAGGATTTACAATCTGTAGGCGTATATAATGCTGCAGCGAATTTATTTTACAGGTTGAGCTTTGTAGCAGATGCAGTAGCAACTGCAAGCTTTCCAGCTATTGCTCAGTTATATTGGAAAGACTATCAGGGTGCAAGTGAGGTGATGTCTAAATCAATCAATGGAATTATACTTCTTTCAGTGCCTACTGCTATTGGTGGATGGCTACTGGCAGATGATATTATACTTTTGATTTTTGGACAAGAGTATCTGCTCTCAGCAGATGTTTTTAAAATACTCATTGTCTCTGTTCCATTTTTGTTTATTTCACTTCAGATACGTTATTCGCTTGGGGCTATAAAGTTACAGGGTACAGTGCTTAAAGTTGTATTAGTAGGTCTAGTGGTAAATATAGTTCTTAATTGTATTGTTATTCCGATATACGGAGTTATTGGAGCAGCGTGTGCTACTTTGTTTACGGAAATATTAACTTTTATATGGTTAGCTGTACTCGCGAGTAAGCATTTTATTTTAGCTGGAATGTTTAGGGGCATTCGGCTTATGTCTTTACCATTGACACTGATGGTGTTAGTCGTTTTTCTGGATCCTTTAAATAATATTATTATACGTATTGTTTTCGGAGCACTATCATATGTAGGAGCTCTCTATATCCTCGGGAAAGATGAGATCTCTCCTTACTTTAAAATGCTCAAAAAATGAATTGAAAGTTCAATGGAATACAATGATTACAAAAGAATTAAAGTATTGCATGTTGTTCTAAGCCTGAAAATAGGTGGCTTAGAGAAATTTGTGATTGATCTAATGCATCATCATTTGAGCAGTATCGATAGTCATGTGGTTTGCCTGGAAACGTTAGGTGCTTTTGGGGAACAACACGCTGGATTTCCAGTGTTGGTATTAGATAAAAAACCTGGTGTTAAATTGAACTGTGCATTAGCTATCCAAAAGTATGCGAATGCAAACAACATCGATGTTATTCATACACACAATGAGGGGGCTCATTTTTATGGTGCAATCGGCGGTTTTTTGTCCAAGGTCCCTGTTATTCACACCAGGCATGGTGTACACGATTTTACTAGCACTCAGTCTAAATTGCTTGAACGCTTTTCAAGCATGTTATCAGAACGAGTGGTTGGAGTTTCAAAAGATATTTCAGATTTGTACATTAATAGTTTAAACCTAGATGCTAATAAGGTTGCAACTATCCTAAATGGTGTTGACACTGATATATTTTCAGCCAGAAGCTGCAATAGGCAGGAAATATTATTAGCAAATATAGAAAACGATGTCATTCTAATCGGCATTGTAGCGAGACTGGCTCCAGTTAAAGATCATAAAACTCTCTTCACTGCATGTGATTTACTGTCACAATCCTATTCTAAATTTAAACTGGTTGTCGTTGGTGGGGGGCCTGAGGAAAATACGCTTAGACAGCTATCGACTGAACTTGAAATGGAAGACAGAATTATATTTTTAGGTCCTCGATATGATGTGTCAGTTATATTGAATTGCATAGATATTTTTGTTTTGTCCTCTAAAAGTGAGGGGATATCGATAACATTGCTTGAAGCGATGGCTAGTGGGTTGCCTGTTGTAGCAACAGATGTTGGTGGTAATCCTGAAGTTGTTATTGATGGCGAAACAGGGATACTCACACCTCCGGAAGACCCAGAGTCTTTCGCGGAACAACTTTTGAAACTCCTG
This sequence comes from Desulfosediminicola flagellatus, assembly GCF_005116655.2. Classification (GTDB taxonomy): domain Bacteria; phylum Desulfobacterota; class Desulfobulbia; order Desulfobulbales; family Desulfocapsaceae; genus Desulfopila; species Desulfopila flagellata. The sequence goes on from NZ_CP050698.1 coordinate 155,132, forward strand.
CAGAGTCGTGAATTGCGTGACGCATATGGTTTAGCTGGCCGACAGCGGGTACTAGATAAATTCAGTATAAGAAGATCAGCAAAAGAGTATGAAGCACTATATCGTAGTATGCTAAAGGGGACGGTTTGAAAAAAAAGTTACTTTTTATCTCTACAATTTTCCCTAATAAATTGTCTAATCAGAATGCTACTTATAGCGTTCATACACTTGAAGGCTTGAAAGATTACTATGATGTTAAGGTCGTTAATCCCATTCCTTGGCATTTGAAAATTAAAAATAATATACAATTTCATTATAAAAAAAATGGGATTTCTGTCTATCATCCCACGCTGTGGTACCCTCCTGGTGTCTTGCGCAATTATTATGGCTGGTTTTATTTGAATTCTATCAAGTCGTGTGTGTCACAAATATTTGGAAGGGATAAAACAGATCTTGTTTTCTCAACATGGCTTTATCCTGATGGGTGGGCAGCTTCTAAAATTGCTGAACTATATTCGATACCTTCTGTTCTGAGGGCTATGGGTACTGATGTTAACAGGTTAAGTAATAATAATTCCGTTACAACAATGACTTTGGAAGCAATAAGTAATGCCAGGTTAACTATCTGCGTAAGCGCAGCATTAAGGGAAAGATTGATACATCTTGGTGCGGATTCTAATAAGTTAGAAGTCTTATATAATGGTATTCATAGAGAGATTTTTCACAAGATGGACCGATCCAAGGTACGGGATGAATTTGCTTGGAGTGAAGAAGAGACAATAGTACTTTATGTCGGTAATCTATTAAAAACAAAAGGGTTAGCTGAATTGGCGATAGCTTATGCTGGATTGATTGATAATCCATTGTATTCAAACGCCAGGCTGGTTATTGCTGGGGAAGGTCCATATAGACGACAATTGCTGGATGATCTGAAACACTATAATGTTGCCGATCGCACCTTATTCATGGGTAATTGTCCTCCACTTCAAATCGCTAAATTAATGAATTCAGCCGATGTTGTATGTTTGCCAAGCTACAGTGAAGGGCGACCTAATGTTGTCGTCGAGGCTTTAGGATGTAATGCTAAAGTTGTCGCTACAGCAGTTGGCGGTACACCTGAATTGAAAAAATTACACAAGAACTTGTATTTAATTCCAGCTAAGGATCCCCAACAGTTACAACAAGCTATAATTAAGGCATTAAACTCCCCTCCTTATGATGACAATGCCGAAGATTTGTATACCTGGCAAGATTATTCAAAAAAATTAGCTAATTGTTTCGAAAAATGAAAATAGTCGATGATTTTAGAGTAAAAGGTAAATGGTTATATGGTGAGGAATCCCAAAAGTCATTTTTTCGATCTCTGTGTAGCGATGCCTCTCTCAGTATGGTCCTTTTTCGCTCAATGGACTTTTTTAATACCCATTTAGTTACGAAACCTCTTGCAGCTGTTATCTGTAAACTTAATGCAATATTATGTGGAGCAGTCATTGGATGTGGGGCTTCCTTCGGTAGAGGCTTCGTTATATTGCATAGCGTTGGCGTCGTTATTAATAAAAAAACATGTGCTGGTTGTAATGTCGTTATTGAAAGTGGTGTAGTTATTGGTGAGGAAAAGCAGGGATGTCCTGTTTTAGGAAATGATATATTCATTGGGTCAGGTGCCAAGGTCTTCGGAGGTATAACCATTGGCGATAATGTGACCATAGGTGCCAATGCAGTTGTTAATAAATCGTTTCCGAGCGATGTCGTAATAGGCGGTGTGCCTGCCAGAATTCTTCTTCATAAAAAATCCAACCAGGCAACTGCTAAATTATGAAAAATGTCCTTGTTGTAGCATATGCCTTCCCCCCCATAGGGGGAGGAGGGGTTCAGCGGGTTACTAAATTTGTAAAATATTTACGAGATTATAGCTGGGAACCTATGGTATTGACAGTAGCCAACCCATCAGTACCAGTTATAGATCAGGCCATGCTGGATGAAATTCCACATGGAATTAGTATCTTTCGTGCCGGGTCAATTGAACCATCATATGCTAAGAAAAAAACACGCTCAGTCTCGGATCCTGGAATCGGAATCCGCTTAATAAAGGTATTGAAAAATATATTATCAAATATATTACTGCCTGATGTTCAGATCCTGTGGTGGCCAGGTCTTATTTTTAAACTGATAAAAATCATTCGCAACGAAAAACCTGATTGTTTGTTTGTTACCGCACCTCCATTTTCTACTTTTATTCCTGTCGTAGCTATTGGCAACATTTTTAAAATACCTGTGGTTCTTGATTATAGGGATGAGTGGAGTTTTTCGCGTAGTCAGTTGGAGAATGCATCTAAGAATCGGTTTGCAAAATTTTTAGATCAGTATTTAGAAAGATACGTAGTATCTAAATGCGATGCTATTACAGTTGCAACTCAGAGCTATTTAGACTCGCTTGTCATGCTATACCCCGTCAATGCAAGTAAGGTGACCGTAATTACCAATGGGTATGATGAACAGGATTTTATTTGTGGTGGTTTTAACGACTCTAGTTGTAATACTTCCGATATTACAATTATTTACTCAGGGACTGTCTGGAAGGCTACTTCTCTTCGCACATTTTGTGATGCTTTACGCTTAGTTTTCCAAAATGATGATACAACTGCTGCAGTTTTACGACTAAAAATATTTGGGAGGGTTGTCGATGCTGAACTTAAATATCTCGAAGAATTCGATTCCGGAAAAAGTATTGAACTGTTAGGGTATGTTGAGCATAAGACATTAATAGAAGAGTTTAGTAGTGGTGATGTTTTATTACTTGTCCTGAGTGACTTGCCTGGCGCCAATAAAATTATCGCAGCAAAAGTGTTTGAATATATGGCTACAGGAAAACACATTTTTGCCATCCTCCCAGATGGTGAACTCAAAAAACTCCTTTCTGAAAATTATGATAATGTTACCTTTGCTGAAGCCGGAAATGTTGATGATATAGCTCGAAAACTATTGATAATTTCTGAAAATATAGAAAGTATCCGAAAGAGAAAAGGTGTAGACATCTCTCGGTTTTCTAGAAAAGAACTAACAGGTCAGTTGAGTAAGGTCTTTGATCAATTGATTTAGATCTACAAAATGTGACAACTAATATGCCTCCTATTATGTTATGAAAATGAACATGATAGATCGAAGTATGATTGCACTATAACGTTAATAGTACCAATAAACTGGATTATGACTTTCTTTGGGTAATGCTATAACCTTACTAGCGCCCAAATATGAAGATCGATAATGTGGCTCTAACACTATGGTGTGTTAACTTGTATCTCATTGTAACTTAAAATAATTGCTTTCATAAAGTTGGAATTGGTTGAAGCGAAAAGACGTTCTGCGCAAGTAGAATAGAAATATGGAAGTATCCAAACCTAATTAGGAGTAGAATGGTATTCTACTCACAGAATGGAGTGTTCTACGGAATTAATTATGAAAGTTGCTATTATAGGTTGTGGACAAATTGCAGATGCACACGTGCAGGAAGCACAAAAAATTCCTAATGTCTCAGTTGTGGCAGTGTGTGATTTGAATAAATATTTGGCCAAGCAATTATCATTACGCTTCGGTATCCAAGGGTGCTATACAGAAGTTCAGCATATGCTTCAAGACGCTCAACCTGATGTTGTTCACATCACTACTCCCCCTGGAAGTCATTTTCTGTTAGCAAAATTGTGTTTGGAAAATGGTGCACACGTCTATATAGAGAAACCATTTACCATCAATGTCAATGAGGCTGAAGAAATTGTAGAAATTGCTCATAATGAAGGTAGATTGGTTTGTGTTGGGCATAATAGTGTTTATGACCCGGCATACCAAAGATTACTAAAGATGAGTAATGATGGACAACTAGGAAAAGTAACACACTTAGAGGCAACAATGGGTTACAATTTGGACGGACCTTTTGGGGCTGTTTTCATGGGTGATCCGAGTCATTGGCTGCATTCACTTCCTGGTGGCTTGGCTCAGAATAATATCTCACATCCGATATCCCTCATACTGGGTATGATGCCGGGCAACAACATATGTGTTAAAGCTTACGGTTATCGATTTCGGCCTCAGCGCTTTCATGATTATCGAGATCGTTTTTTTGATGAGATTCGTGCTGTTTTAGTCTCAGGAGATATTACAGCCAATTTGGTTTTTACCTGTAGATCGAGACCTGTTCAAACGTTTATTCGTGCGTATGGCAGCAAAGCAAGTGTTACAGCCAGTACTGACTCTCGCACTTTAAGACTCACTTGTGGTGCAAATATGCCAGGCCCATTTGCAAAAGTGCAATGGGCAGCTCGTGACGCTAAAGAGGCTATGCGAGAACTGTATTTTAATATTAAGGGGCTAGCCTTCGCGAGATTACACTATTTCCAAGGGCTGGGTGACCTGTTTAGCCAGTTTTATGAAGCCATTGAGGGGAGGCAGGAAATGCCAATACCTATGGGCGAAGCTGTGAGAGTAACTCGAGTAATGGATGCAATTATTCATGAGTGTGAGATAAACGATATTGGTTTTGGATCTGGAGAAAGCTCATGATTTTAGTTACAGGTGGTGCTGGTTATCTTGGTAAGGAAGTTGTTCGATTACTTGTGTCGCAATACAATCAGAATGTTAGATGTTTGATTCGTCCCGGTGCATCTGACCAAGTTTTTAGAGAATTATTTGATGGCGAGTTACCAGAATCACTAGAATTATTCCATACTAGTTTCAATGACCTTGATGCTCTTAGAGATGCAGTGTCTGGAGTAGATATTGTACTTCATTTAGCGGCTTCTGTTACAGGGAGTGTGCCTGCACAGGTAGCTAATACTGTTGTGGGTTCAGGAAATTTGTTTGCTGTGTGTGCAGATAGTACAATCTCACGATTTGTTCTTTGCAGCTCATTTGGTGTTATTGGGGCAACTGAGGTTGCTAAAAACGGAATAATTGATGAAACGATTCCCATGGATCGTCACCCTGAGCTTCGTGACCCTTATTCTTTTACCAAGCAAATGCAGGAAGAGTTAGCCTGGGAATTTTACAATGAAAAGGGATTACCCTTGGTAGTTGTGCGGCCTGGGGTGATTTTTGGCCCTCCTTTTTCAATATTATCATCTCGTATTGGATTGTCGCTATTTGGTCTATTTCTCCATCTGGGAGGACGAAATCAGATACCTTTAACCTATAAAACCAATTGTGCTGATCTTATAATAAAAGCTGGTTTGGTTGCCGGGGTGGAAGGCGAGGTGTTCTGTGCAGTTGATGATGATTTACCGAAAAGTAACTATTTATTAGCTAGGTACAAGAAGGAAATTAGCAGTGTTCGGTCAGTTCGAATCCCTTACCTTGTGTTGCGGCAGCTGGCTAAACTTAATGTTTGGTATAGTAATTTGACAAAAGGGCATTTACCCACCGTTTTTACACCTTATAAAGTTGATGCAATGTGGAAAGGGCACAGTTTTTCTAATAGGAAAGCTAAAGAATTACTTCAGTGGAGTCCAATAGTTACGATGCAGGATGCTCTTCAACGTTGTTATGGAAATATAAAATGAAGTAGCTCTATTGTAGTAAGCGCCTCATAAACCCTGAATCATAAGATCAAAGGAAGGAGAAAAGAAATGGCAAAAGATGGCGCTCATTTGCTGACGATTTGTACGAAAATATATTTGTAACCACTAGTGGAGTAAGAAAAAGAGGAAAATATTAAGAATATAATATTCTCATATTCAAGAAGTAATGTTTTCCCTCTGCGTTTCACCACGATGTCGTATTGTGATTTTATTCCATAGCCAAGGTTTGGTACCTAATCTTAAAAAAGTTAAAAAAGTTGTGAACTTGAATGTTGTTTGTTGTGGCGGTCAGTGTTTAAAATAAAATCAATTATTTTGAGCTGCGATTCTATTTTACTAGAATATTTAAAATCATGGGTGCACCTTGTTCTGTGTAAAAATGCATTGCACCTATTTGGCTAATATCTTCTCTGTTTGTATATGTCCTTGGATGAGTGTATTGCTTGTCGATGTCGTGATTTAATGTCCAGGAAGAAGGTAGAGTGATACCTCCATTAATTAGTGGAAGACCTGGCAGGCCCTGATTTGCAGAATTTACCACTACACCTGTATTATCCCCCTTGAGAATTGGTACATTTTCGTTGAAAACAGCCGTATATCCGCTACGCACATTAGTGTATCCACTTGTTATCCAGTTACCCCCGTCCATGTTATAGGTACCTGATTTTGTAGACTTAGAGTGATAGGCTATATGGAAATTTGTATCACCCAAAGAAAGTACTAAATTATTTCGGACATTTACTGTGCCTAGCGGTGCTATATCAAATAGCGCACTATTCCAAGAGTCACTGGCGTCTATGTCGTGGATTACTGTATTGTTGTAAAAGTTTAAATTACCATTTCTAGATAAATCGGGACAATTGTCATAACCATAATGCATCAAGTAAGCAGCTGAGGGAATTGTACCAATTTTTCTATTGATAAAAAGATTACCGTAAACCCAAGAATTTTCAAATCCGGGTTCATCGTGCATTTTTCCAGGGACATGACCGGTGCCGTCACATTCATACGATGATTGGTTTTCTGGTTCTACCAGGTCGATTGTTCTTGAGCCTGAATAAATAACATTGTGTCTGATTATCGTGTCAGCTCCTCGGCTTTTAATGGCAGAGTTCGATGTACCATCTCTTGGGGGGCCGATGATATTATATTCTAAAACTAGACTCGAGGCTTCTGTATAAACGCCATGCTCAAGGAACTTGCGTCCGTCAGTACGACCAAAATCATATAAATGCGATGAGCGAACAGTGAGATTTTTTACCATAGCATCGACCCCTTGGCATTCTACACCATTACCTGTGTCATGAATGATGAGGTTTTCAAGCGTTATATTTTCTCCTGTCTTAATGTACACTCCAGCGTTTCCATTTGGATATTGTTGTACAACACCGTTGGTATTGGTGAAACTATAGGATTCTGGCGTGTTGGATTTGATTTCAAAATTCTTGATTGTTATCCATTTTGGTGATGTCCCGTAAACGGTATTCGACCAGTGAATGAATATCATGCCATATCCTTGTGCCAATTTCCCATCACCACTCGCATCATATTTAGATAAGTGTCCATCGTACGACGGAGGTATAATCATGTTGTCGCCGTCTAGTACAGGCAGTCTACCTTTATCATCTGGGACACCTTCAATTACAATAGGGTTTGATTCGCTACCTACTCCACTGAGCCAGATCATTTCTTTATAGATGGCATAGTGAATGTAAACATGATCTCCAGCGCTTAATGACGGCCAGTTAAAAGATGCTATTGTAGGGTATGATTGATCTGGTCCGATGTGATAGTCGGCACTGAAGCATAAATTTGGAAATATTAATAAAAAAAACAATATTTTTTTCATGTTTATCCTGCTTTCTAATAAACGAAAATTTGAACACCTTTGGGAATAAAATAACTTTTCCCTGAATGTTAAGGGTGTTGATTGGACTGTAATGGCTTTCGCTGTATCCGCGTTACCAAATAACATTCGTCAATGCCAAAGGTAAAGAATAACAATTTCGATTGGTTTTTACTTTACTCCCCTGCAAGATTATCAACAGTTATAAGAGCCCCTTTTCCATTGGGTTTAAGATATAACCCAATAGAGTTACCGGTTAGATAGCTGTTATCAGTTGTTTGTATAGCAACATTTCCATTTACAGAGATACTTATGCTGTTCCCTTGGGTTTCAGCTCGAAGTTGATAGTTACCTTCGGAATAACCGCCGGCAAATTGACTGAGCCAGGTATTCTTACCGGCACTGTATTTATACAATACGACCTTTCCACCTGAGAATGAGGTTAAATATCCAGTATTATTTGATGTGTCAAATCTGAAAATCACTCCGCCTGTTGAGTTAGATCCATCTGTGTACACTGTCGCTTCAACAAAGTGGTCTCCGGACTTAAGACTGTTATTATGAATTGCATATGCGGAAGTCCATGAACTGTTGGAATAAGCTAGGCCATCATGTATATCAAGTCCGCCAGAGATGACTGTGTAGTCTGCTGTGGAGTTAATGCTGAAATCATCGAATACGCTATTGCTTGAGGGGGATATTGTCTGCTGGGTAAGAGCAACTCCATTATTATTATCAATAATGGTAAGCGTGACCTGAATTTTAGCAGTAGGGTCTGAGAGTGTATAACTGGCCGCAAGTCCCTCTGCCTTCGTTCCATCACTAAAGTCCCATTTATATTTGGTTATACTCCCGTCTGAATCAGTCGAGCTGCCAGCATCAAAGGTGATAGTGTCTGCTTCCTGCGAATATGAGAATTTAGCAACTGGAGGGATGTTTGTGCTGGCTGCGTCTGTAATGGTTACTCCAGTGAGAGAGCCTTGAAAATCTGCGGCAAATGTACTGGTTGGTATTAACGCAGCGAGCATTAAACCTGTGAATTGCAACAACGATTTTGTATTACGAATCATATTTTTCCTTCCGTAAATGTTAATTTCAGGTTTCATTATATTCCTCCACTCTGGTAAATCAGTTGATCTTACGGTGAGTAGTTTAATTCGTTTGTAGGGTTAGATGTAGCTCCGGATTCATCAGTTGCCTTAATAGTGAATTTGTTGTTTTGGCTAACTAGTTGGATTTCGCAAATAAGGTCTCGGGCAGAAGGGTCTGATGTCTCACAAATCTGGATATCGTTATTATATACTCTGAAACCTGCAATTGAGTTCTCCTGGGAAGGGTCGTATTGCCAGGAAAATCTTGCTGAATAAATATCAAATAATTCTGGGAATTCAGACGAATTGAGGCTGGAAATGACTGCAGGGTTACTTTCAGTCCCATCTGGGTGCAACATTGTGATGGCGAAAGTCAATACGTCTGTTGTAAATGGTGTGTAGCAGGTTAAATCTCTAGCTGCAGGGTTTGTTGTTTCACAAATAGGTGAGCTGTTCAGATAAACTCTGAAGCCAGATATAGTTGTTTCATCGCCATCAAAAAGCCATCTTAACGTTAGTTTTTTGCTTTGAGGATCTGTTGGTTCAGGGGGAGGAGCTGGGACGATATCAGACGACCCTAATGTTAAGTAGCCAAGAACCTCTGGAAGGTGAATGGTTTCATCATCCTTTGCCTGTTCCTCTTCTATACGAAAATCAGCCCCTGACACTGATTGAGCTTTTGTTCTAAGGCTTGCTGTATCAATTTCATTGGTAGTCTGAAGTTGGGAAATTATAAATGGTAAAGACGAGAATGCGTTGCCGAATGATATTGGAGTCCAATTATCGGTTATAGACTCTGTGGCTATAGCTGCTTCATACCCAAGAATACCTTCTGTTCCGCTACCTTGTTCCCAGGCAAGATAAGCAACGATTTGATTAGCGTGAATTCCATCACTATTTTCATCTTCCTGCAATTCGAAGTTAAAACTCTGAGGTGATACCTCGGAGATCCTGCCAATAACTGTATCAGATTCGGTTACTGTGAGAATGGATGTAAAAACAATTGGGGGATTCGCAAAATCATGTTGGAAAGATATGGTACCTTTTGTTGTCATTCCGGTAAAGGTCCCTACCTCTATTTCCGTACCGTCACTAAGAGAGGTTTGACCTTGTTCCATCACTAAGTAACTTACTGCTTCTGCGGTATGAACCCTATCTAGGTACTGCCATTCCTGAAGACGAATCTCAAAACTCTCAGGTGTTATGTTACGTAGCCTAATAACAACGGGGTCTTCTTCGTTGGCTGTTGGGGCACTAGTAAATATTGCTGGGTTAACAAATGGGTTTTCAAGTTTCACCAGGGCCCATTCATGGTCTACGTTTATTTCTGCAAGTTCATACCTGAAATTAATTTCAGGTAATGATGTATTACAAGCTATCTCTTTAGAAGATATCGAACTCTCACCTTTGTCATCAGTGACTAGCAAAGAGACAGTGTAAGTGGCTGTATTATTGAAGGTATGCTGTGCAGATATGCCGAATGATGTTGTTCCGTCACCAAAGTCCCATTTATATGTACTGATTGTACCATCGAGGTCATAGGATGAAGATGCATCAAAACTAACTGTGAGTGGTGCATTGCCCTGTGTTGGGTTTGCTGATAATACTGCTACTGGTTTCACATTTGCTACTGACTGCCCGACAACGACTACTGGGGTGGTTGTAGAATCTGTCAGTCCTTGATTATCGGAAACTGTTAACTCGGCAATGTACGTGCCGGTAATACTATAAATATGTGATGCTATTTCACCCGTGGAATTTGTACCATCACCAAAAAGCCAGTCGTAGCTGAGTATTGGGGGGTTAGGTGTGATGGATGAGGAACCGTCAAAAATCACATCCAGCGGAGCTTGGCCAGCTGCGGTGGATGACGACAGGATTGCTGTTGGTGGTTCTGAGCTTGTATTAGATGTCTCAGCAATGATCGGTATTGATTGTATAGCTGTCAATCCACTGGTATTTGTCACTTCAAGACTGGCAGAGTATGTTCCTGGGATAGTATATGTATGATTAATTGTTGGGTTACTTCCTTGGTCACCGTCACCAAAGTCCCAGCTATAACTTTTTATATCTCCAGTAGAGTTTGTTGCTGAGAAGGCGACCAAAAGAGGAGTATTGCCTGTAGTTGGAGTTGCTGTGATAATAGATGTGAGTTTTTCTGGCGATGGTTCTGGTGTAGTTAAATCTGCAAAGGGCGTGTATGTAATTGCATTTGAAAGTGTGGTAAGATTGCCTTGGTTGTCAACTGCTACAATGGTGAAGGTGTGAGAGGGGCTAAGTATGTCAATTGGGCATGTAACCTCTCTAGCTGTCGAATCACGTGTTTGACACAATAGCTCTGAGTTGCTGTAAATTTGGAATCCACCGGAGTTTGAGGGGGAATCTGAATATTGCCATGTGAAAACGAGGTCTTTTTTTTGAAACAACTCAGGAAAATCAGTCGGGTCCAATTGTAGGAAGTTTGACTTAGAACTTTCGACTCCACTTGCATCAACTGTTGCAATTGAAAATGCCATTAGAGAGCTGATAAGGTCGGTTAAACAACTTATAGAACCATCGGTTGGAGGAGCGACTTCGCATAGTAGAGACTGGTTCATATACATGCGATATCCAGTAATATCGGTTTCATTGCTATTCGAGCTGAATGAATATGTTATTTTGTGATCTCCAGAGCCTCCATCAGTATCGGTTCCTCCGCCAGTATCGGTTTCTCCGCCAGTATCGGTTCCTCCGCCAGTATCGGTTCCTCCGCCAGTATCGGTTCCTCCACCAGTGGTCAAAGTTAATGTGAAAGCGGGAGATTTTGAGCTCTCTGTCGAATCGGAATAAATTGCTGTAAGGTAAAAATCATAGGTTCCATCCTCCTTAAAAACTGAGCAGGTGAGGACGTTTGCATTAGGATCAGTGGTTTCGCAGACCAGTGAATCTTCCAGGTAGAGTCTATAACCAGTGTGCGTGTTGTTAGAGACATTAGGGGCGGTATAAGCCAAATCAAGGTATAGCGTATGAGTCCCCACTGCATAAGAGGATGACAACAGTACCGAGCAGAGAAGTAAGAGAACAGCGCAACTAACACTCAACAGTTGTTTGGTTCTAGACATAAAAGTCCAAATTTTAGTTTGGGAAGTCAACATATCCGACCCGATCTCCATTTTTAAAACTCCAAGAATCTGGTGTTCAGTATGCAAATTCTAAAGGCAGCGAGAACTTAGTTTTGGGCGAGAAGACTTTTTTCATTATTTTGGTCTGCTGTTTGGATCGCCCACTTTAACCACTTGTGTTGCTTGTCTGAGAAATCGTTTTGTCTTTGATTTACAAACTTTTCCAAATATTGAATATCGGAAAACTCAGCCTTGTACAACCCATCAGCAAAAGCACCATGGCCCTGTAGGGAGTACGTACCTTTATTGTCTACAGCAAGAGTTAGGTCATGATTGTGATAAAGGGTCATGTCTGCGGAAACGGAAATAGTACCGTCGCGTGCTTCTTTTACATAGTTCAATGTGTATAATCCAACGCTTACTGCACAGATGAGAGCGAAAGATGCTATCGCTCTGGTCAACAACGTGTTTGCTTGTGGAGAGAAAATATCCCGTATACCGAAGGGGATACGGCGTGGAATTTCATTCTCAATGTCTGAATGTCTTGCCAGGCAAGGGGCAATAACTGTGCCTGTATAATGTTCAAGATCACTAATAGCTTCGTGGTCGGAAGGATTTGCCATAGCGATTTCTAAAACATTGTTTGCTTTAAATCTGAGTGGCATAACACCATACTGTCGACATAAATAGCGCGGTAAGGTCTTCTTTACTTCCTCGGAGTAGGCCTCACTGATTTGAGTAATAGGGACATCAAGCTGGCTTGCAAGAATTTCGGCTAACTGATCGTCGGTTATAGCTTTCATGCGGACAAGGATGTGGCCTAACCTACGTAGTCCTCCAACCTGTAGTTTTAGCGCTTGATTGACTGTTTCCTGTGATACCATATTTTTTTGGACTAGTAATTCGCCAAGAAGCGGTTTGCTTGTCATTAGAACTCCTCCAGTTTACCAGTGGAAATAAATGTCGTATTTCTGTAACTGTCAAAATAAACATCTTTGCTGAATTTGCATTGATGGTGGTGATTTTTGTTCGATAATGTAGCAATTTCCGTACAACTCTTATTAGTCAGGCATTTAAGGCCAGCCATGTCGTGACAATGAAGAGGACAAAGCTTAAAATCAAGTCCTGTTAATACTTTCCTTGTATTAGTGCCGTTTGAGGTTTCAGGCTCATCTGTTTATCAGGCAACGTAGTGAATATGCCTTGTGTGTTATTAGAACCTGCAAGAATGATTCCAGGTATGTCGTTTATGATTTCTAATTGTTTTCCCTTTGGTTTCATATCAATTTCAAATTTAGCTGTAATGAATGATGGTAGATCTTCCATTTTAACGGAAAAAGATGTTCAGGTAAACGGAAGCTATAAGGTGCTTTACAGCATGTTTCGAATTGGTTAAATGTCTGAATGAGTGTCGTATTTTGAAAGAGAAATCGCCTAGGGAATCAACTGATTTAACAGAAAGACATCAAGAAACGTTCTGGGCGTAACTTTTATGTAACAAACTTCATGGTGAGCAATGAGAGTGTGTTTGAAGGTGACTTTGCCATGTTAACGCAATTGTTATGCCATTTCTATGTATTGTGCTGTTGTTATGTATTTAATAGGATGCTGGATTTTAGCAATAAATGTATGGAATTATTAGTGGGTTACGACTTCCTCGGCTGTCTCAGTTTTAATAATCACCTATCGCATTGATTCATCTATATAAGTGATGGTACGATTATGCAGGATTATCAAGCGCCACGTTCGAGGAAAACAGTTCAGAGAGATGTGTTTCTCGTCGTTATGAGAGGTTACTGCTTGAAATAAATTTTTGGTTAAAATGTGGGGCGGTTGCTTTCAAACCTGAACTGTCTGATTGACTAGTCGGGGGGAATTTATACATAGGTTGACAATAGGTTAGGGAGTAGGTAAGACTTAACGTATTTAAAGTGAGAGTAAGTAGTGTGGAAGTTGTCAGTCATCCAAATGTTTTAGAGTGCTAATTATTATGCCATATATCTTTAATAAGTATTATCCAGCAAGAAACATTATGTTCTTTGTTGGCGAAGGATTCTTGATATTTTTATCTATGATATCTGTTTACTGGTTATTTAAAGGGACCGGTTTGTTCATGATAGATTTGGGTTTGTATACTGCCCAAGCGATGATAGTGACATTAATCTTCCAATTATGTTTGTATTTTTTTGATTTATACGACCTGAGTAAGCATCAAAGCCTGCCGGATACAGCTACCAGGATTACTCAGGCTTTTGGGGTTGGGTGTATTTTACTGGCTTGGGTGTATTATATTGCTCCCCCAGTTATTATTTCAACTCGAATCTTCTGGTCCGGTTATTTAATTACGAGTGTTATACTATTGTTATATCGCTTCATGTATTACAGGGTTTTGCGAAAGAAGATGTTTGTGCAGGATATCGTCGTTATAGGTGATGGGCGTCTTGCTAATGAAATCTCAATGGAAATTGAGGGCAGGCAAGACTCAGTATATAGAATTCGTGCTTTCATTGGTAGTAAGGAACTTCCATATAATCCTAACAAGGCTCCGGTTCTTGAAAGCATCGGGGATGTAAGTAAAATATTTCCTGAAGAGCAGATTTCTCGTATTATTGTTGCACCAGACGACAGGCGGGGGGCAACTCCTGTTCGAACCCTGTTGAATTGTAAAATGCGGGGTGTAATAATTGAGCAAGGGGTCACCTTTTATGAGCGTATGACTGGGAAAATATTAGTCGAACGGGTTGACCCTAGTTGGATTATTTTTTCGGATGGATTTACACTCTCACGCTTTAAATATATGCTCAAGCGGGTACTTGATATTTTTTCTGCAGGTTTTTTGCTCATTCTATCTTTGCCGATAATGGTGTTGTCAGCAATTATTATTAAACTTGAATCGAAAGGACCAGTATTTTACCTGCAGGAACGTGTTGGTGAGAATAGTGCTGTATTTAAGGTTATAAAATTTCGTTCAATGGGCCAGGATGCAGAAAAAAACGGAGCTGTATGGGCAAAAGAGAATGATGATCGGGTGACTCGTTTTGGTGGTTTCATTCGAAAAGTTCGCATTGATGAAATTCCTCAATTATGGAATGTGCTGAAAGGAGAGATGAGCCTTGTCGGTCCTAGGCCGGAAAGGCAGGTCTTTGTCGAGGAATTAGTAAAAGAGATACCCTATTATCATATTCGGCATGGTGTAAAGCCGGGAGTGACTGGATGGGCTCAGGTGTGTTACCCGTATGGGGCGTCAAAAGAGGATGCATTGAGAAAGCTTGAATACGATTTGTATTACATTAAGCATATATCGATCGCTTTGGATTTGTTGGTAATATTTCAAACGGTTAAAACGGTGCTGTTTGGAAAGGGGGGGAGGTGAGGTGTTCCACGAATACTTGGTATTGTATTAATTTATACTTTCTAATCAGATGTAAAGTAAATTGATATATCAGACTTCATCCCTTTGTTTTCTTGGCCGCCCAGCTTTGCCAGCTGAGACTTGACGTCCAAGCACATCTCCTATCTCTTTAATGGATCGTTCATTGCCAAGTGTCAAATTTCCATTCGTTGCTTTTCTGATTTTGTCTACCTCTCCTGTTTCTAACTCATAACGAAACATATTCAGGTAAACCGTCTGCCTTTCGATCTCTGTTTTACCAAGGCTATAGTAGAGATAATGGTGATCTATCAAAGATCAATTTTTTCCTTGTGTATTAGCAGAGTGGCTCGACCATCTATATTATTCCGGATGCGTAACCATCCCTGCGCATACCGGATTCATTTCAATATATCGCTGGCAGAAAAAGAGATACTTCTGTTGCTGAACAACGCAGGAGCGAAATCTCCCCTCCCATAATGTTCCGCTGCGTTTATATGTTCGGTTTATGTACTGTACGTAGCGTTGGCTTAATCGTTTCATCAGGTTGCCTGCACTATCCTGTTTTAGAAGAGTCAGGAGGATGTGGACATGGTCAGTCATCAAGACAAAAGCATGAATATAACAACACGTAGCCTTGGCGTATTACTCCAGCTAGTCCAAGTAAAACAAATAGTCTTCATCTGCGAAAGCAGATGCTTGTCGGTTATTTCCATGCTGAATGATGTGAAGGGGTACCTCCTGTATGATAATTCTTGATCGTCTTGGCATAGAGTCAATAATCAGGACATTGAGCTACTATACAAGGATTTAATCGTAGTATGTCCCGAATGGCGCTAGTTTAATGTGCTTTTTTACATGAAAACGACCTGGAAATGTTGGCACAAACTGTTAAGCTGAGGCATGAAAAAACACAAGAATTCACACCCAAATTTGCTCGGCTTTTACAGACCTCTTCGAGGCCGAAAACCTCGTTCAGCTCAGCATGTACTAGCAGACAAAATTGCTTCTCTAAGACAGAAATTGTTTAAACAAATCGGGGAAAATTTCGACCGGTTCATTCCTTGAAAATATCTTAAACCTGAGCAAGCTGGAGATATGAGTCGCAGGAGTATATTTTCTAAGGAGAATACATTCTGGGCTTTCTTAGGCCAAGTTATTGATGCTGACGGTGGTTGCAAAGAGGTTGTCAGAAAACTTCAATCCTATGCTTCAGTTAAAGGGGGCAGAATTTCGTCATCAACGACAGCATCCTATTGTACAGCCAGAAAAAAATTGGATCAGCAGAGCCTTACCAGCATTTTTCAGCACACAGCGGTACTGGGGGATAAATCGACCCAAACAGGTCTATTATATAACCGTAGGGTCATCGTTGTTGATGGTACAGGCCTTAGCATGCCGGATACTCATGAAAACCAAGAAGCGTGGCCACAATCTTCATTACAGAAACCTGTCTGTGGCTTTCCATCTGCACGGGTGTGTGCCTGCTTTTCCATGGAAAGTGGTTCTTTGCTCAGTTATGAAATTGGAAACAAAAAGAATCATGAACTCCCACTGCTACGTAAGCAGTGGAAGACATTCAAGGCAGGTGATATTTTTCTTGGGGATAAGGGGTTCTGTAGTTATTACGACACCGCAAAATTGAAGGAAAAAGGCGTTGACAGTGTCATAACACTTGCTAGGAGGAAACCTGTTGGCAAGTCAAAGTGTCTGAAATTTCTTGGTCCTAATGACCTACTGATAAAATGGGATCGCCCCAAGTATACACCTCAGTTATCATATTCCAGAGAAACCATGGCAGAACTTCCCAAGGAGCTAACTTTAAGGCAAATTCGGGTCGTGGTGGATAATCCAGGGTTCAGGACAAAAGAATTCCATATCGTAACTACTTTGCTTGATTCCGTCAGATATCTCAGTGATGAAATTGCGAGCTTGTACTTGAAGCGATGGGATGTAGAATTGTTTTTTCGAGATATAAAAATAACAATGGGTATGGATATTTTACGTTGTCAGACACCTGAGTTGATACGTAAAGAATTAGTTATGCACTTTATCGCCTACAACTGTATTCGCAGGTTAATGTACGAAGCAGCGGAAAAGGCTGATCTGCCTGTAAGAAAGCTCAGTTTCAAAGGGATTTTGCAGGCAATTCGCAGTTGGAGCCCACAAATCAATCGTGAGGAATTGAGTAGAGTTGAGATGAATAAACTGCTCAATGATTTGCACGAGGCATTAGCAGACTCACCTCTTAAGCAAAGACCAGGTCGTAGTGAGCCGAGATGTAGGAAACGACGTCCTAAAGCCTACCAACTTTTGACCAAACCAAGGCATAAAATGAACCAAATAACCCACCGTGACAACTATGTGGCCAAAGCCTTAAACTAGCGCCATTCTAGTATGTCCCCTATTGTTCCTAAAACCCGCTGATGCCGGAACATCAGCGGGTTTTAGGATGAAAGAAGAGAACAGATTGTCAGAGCTATTTTTTCTTTCTTCTGCTAATTCCGGCAAGCCCAGCAAGCCCAGCACCGAAGAGCAGCATTGTTGTAGGTTCGGGTACCGGAGCCGTTATTCCGAAGGTTCCACCTGTTCCTGAAACTATCTGGGTGGCACCGTCACCGAAATAAATTGTATCACCGAAAGAATGGCTATTATTAATTGACAAGTCAAAAGCCAAATAACCAGGCATAGAAAGGTTATTTATTGTAAATGTAAAACCATCATACCAGGAGTTAGGCCCACTTCCTGCAGTCGCATCTAAATCAAACTGATCATTGATAGCAATACCAGGTATAGCATCGACAGTTAACGTATCGTCATTTGACTCGAATGCTATTTCGCTGTATGAATCAATGTCACTGTTAACTAGATTAATGACACCGTCGAATAAGGTAGTGCCAGTACCACCTGTCCATAAAATGGTCCACTCAGTCCTCAAGGCATTAGCAAATATATAATAGCCTACATCTCCAGCATCATTAGTATCAAACAGAGTTGCCACACTAGCATAATCATATGGGTCAACAGTACCATATGTATCCGGATTGATGATTTCGTGCTCAGGAAATCCTGGAACTGTTGCAGCGTTCGAAAAAGTTGCTGCAATACAAAGACTCATACCAGCAATAGTTAACAATGCCGTTTTTTTCATTACCTTTTTCATAGGTTTCCCCCCAATTGAGATGGTTTTCAACATCTGTAAATCAGATGTTGAATTGCAGATGCACCTGCAATTTTGAACAATTACGTTGACCTCTTGTTTGTTTTCCTATCGTGAGAAGAAAATTCGACCGGTTGTCATTGACATGAATATCTGTTGACAATTGCTGCGCTGAAACGATCTTAGAGACTGGTACAGTGCGGAGACAATCCTCTCAAATAAGCAAATCGTAGTTGCATTAAGACTGGCCAAGCCTACAAAAGCCTGACGAAAAACGTGTTCCGTCTAATGAGTGAAGATATGTAACTTTAAATGAAATATCACCCACTTTAAAGATATGCCAAGTAGGTGTTGCTAACATACAATAGAGTATTTGTTGGCGCAAGTGGTAAAGCGTGTATGTGTTAGGTTTTTTTGAGGTTAAAAGCGATGGGGCTTGAAGATGTCAGTATTTGTAGTGCCTTGGCGGGTGGTGTCTGTTTTTTTTAAAGTTTTGAGAGTGAGGAATGCCTTTTAGCAGAAGCTGACTGTGTCTATAAAAAGAGTTTTAAGGAAAAGTGAATGGTCATTGGGGGGGAGGTGAGTGCCAGGTCGAGAGTAGATGTGATTTATGAGACTTGTAATACTCCATCGGTCGTAGGTGAAAACAAAAAAACGAGCTGCCATAATGTGATAGGGATTTGATTGTAAAGAAGTATTTTTGACAAGTGACACAGATGTATCGTTTGTGCCGAAATTGAAATACACTTCCTCTGAACACAAATTATTTTTGGCACTTATCGCAAAAAAACGTTGCCCGTCCACCAATAACGGTTTTTTGGATGATAGATTTGCACAGTGCGCATGTATCTCCATCCTTTCCATAAACCTTGAAGTTTATCTGAAAATATCCAGTTTCCTGGCTCGCGTTTACGTAATCGCTTATCGTTGAGCCGCCGCACTCAATAGCATGCGACAAGACTTTTCTGATA
Organism: Desulfosediminicola flagellatus; assembly: GCF_005116655.2. Taxonomy (GTDB): domain Bacteria; phylum Desulfobacterota; class Desulfobulbia; order Desulfobulbales; family Desulfocapsaceae; genus Desulfopila; species Desulfopila flagellata. The sequence goes on from NZ_CP050698.1 coordinate 174,217, forward strand.
TTGCTTATAAGTGTTTCCCATGAACCCTTGGATATCTTGCCGACTGGTGTTTTAGGATTAATTCCTGCAACGAACAGGCTTTCATTGGCATAAATGTTTCCGACGCCTGCAACTATCTGATTGGTCATGATAAAGCTCTTAACTGGTTGGGATTTCCCCTTTGCTGCCTTGAAGAGATAGGCTGCGTTGAAGATATCGCTGAATGGTTCTGGCCCGGTGGTCTTGAGAAGAGTATTTTCAATATTGGTTGCCTTCCGTCGGTCCAAAATCTCTATAAATCCAAAACGTCGGACATCTGTGTAGCGTAACTCCATTCCGTCATTTAAAAGAAATTGTAGATGGCAATGTTTGTGAGGGGTGGTTTCCGGGGTGAAGAGTCCAAGATTGCCAGTCATGCCCAGATGAATAACCATCAGTGTGCCATTTTCTATATGGATAAGAAGAAATTTGGCTCTTCTTTGTACATCTACAATTCTATGTCCAATGAGCAGGGTCCGAAGTTTTTCAAGTGGGACATCTTTCCTTAGCCTTTTTCCGCTATGATGAATTTTTAGAATTGTACGGTTGAGGATATGTGGGCGAATGCCTCTACAGATAGTCTCGACTTCCGGCAACTCAGGCATGGTTTACCTCATGATTAAGGCAAAGGGCGATAGCATGAGTTTGATATAATTCTGTAACTACAGAAATTGTACTCGGGTATGCTTCATGCTCTTTTTTGCTAACAAGGAATGTGAGTATCCAGCCGGTTGTATGCGGCTCTGTTGTTGTGAGTATCAATTCTAAAAAACCCGGCATTCTTTTGTGACTGAGTGCTTTTTTAGCAGCTTCCTTGGCTGTCCAGATAAGAGTGAGATGCTGAAGCTCGTTTAATTCTGGAAGTTGTAGTTGCAACAGTTCCTGCTCTACTTGGGTGCAGAATTTTTCACGAACACGTGTAAGTGTGTCCTTCGGGGCCTGTATATCTGTACCGCATATACTATCTGCAATAAGAGCGAGGCCGTAGTCGGCACCATGGGAGATAGAAAGATCTGCGTTTTGCAATTCCTCTGTAAGGTTGCCGGATAAAAACGGTCGACCATTATCATCATTTTCTGCGGATATTTTGAAAAGGTCAGGTTCAGTATTGGTACTGATGAGATTATGGTACATTAATGCAGCAGCCTTGGCACAGATTCTACCTGTGAGCCACTCTTTACGTCGTTTAGGTATGCTGAATGAGTTTGCTTTCGCTAGTTCTTCTGGAGTAATCAGGTGGCGGTGATGCGGAACATCTTTTGCTCGGGCGGTATATTCTTTAGGCGATATGAGGGGAAGCATCACGGCCTGGAAACGATGTCGTGGGTATGTCTGTTTCATCAGGCTTAGAAGAGTTTTGGGGAAAATATTTACAAACATTCAGGATATTCCGTGTAGGGGTGAAAAGAGAAATTACTTGCAATTTCAATAGACATTGCTAACTACTTGTGTGTTTATTCAGGATGGCTATGCGAGCGTAACAGTAAATATAAATGGGGATATTCATGGAATCTGCAGTAGGCATAACAATGTATGACATGGTGGTCTTAGGCCTTTTCTCTCTACTGATAGGTCGAGGGATATGGCTTGGATTGCTCAAGCAGGTTACAGGCCTACTGGCCCTTTATATCGGTTATCTTGTTGCCAGCCAGTATCATGACAAATTCTTTCCTTTTTTACGAGAGGTATCAGATAATCCGCAAATCGTATTTCTGGTAAGTTATGTAATTATGTTTATCGCTACATATATAGTGATAATGCTTCTGGGCAAAATGTTAACCCATGCCGTTCAGGTATCTATTGTCGGTTGGTTCGATAGAGTTCTTGGTGGTGTTGTTGGTTTTCTGCAGGCGCTTATTGTTGTTGTGCTGATGCATATGATTCTTGGAAGTGTGCTTCCTCCTGAGAATAAAATGCTTAAAACATGTGAGACCTGTGGAGTGTTGAATGAGGCAGTTGATGTAACGAGAGAGATGATAAAAAACGAAGATGTACGAAAGGCGTTACAGCAGAAAAAACCGGCAATTGCTCTGGATGCCTTTAAAGAATATCTTGAACCAATTTCTTCAAAATTGCTGGGTAAAAAAGAAAAAGATACAAAGGTTGAGGCCAAGCCTGAGGAGTAAGTATGCCAAAAGAGACGGATCTCTTGAATAGCAGGTCCTGTTTGGCATATAGTTTTACGAAGACTAACGAATTACATGCGTAAGATGGTTATTGGATGGCGGATAGAGTAATGAGGTCTCAGTCTAAGAAAAAAGAGCCTGAGTCATATGTTGAACGTGAGTATCGTGTAGTAGCTGCAGGAAATGAACTTGTTTCATCCCTGGTTAGAGTGGCTGAAACGGACTTACACATACGTGCTGATGTACATGTCGAGGAACAGGCTAAGGGGTTGGTGCTTGAAGCCCGATTACAGATAGAACGATATATCCATAAGCATCCTGAATTCTTGTCTGCCCTGTCACCATTACCGGCTGATTCTTCTGCCACTCCCTTAATTGCAGATATGATGAGCGCAGGGCAAAAAGCTGGCGTAGGTCCAATGGCTGCGGTTGCAGGTGCCGTAGCCGGTTTTGTTGGTCGCAGGTTGCTTGCAAGTGGTGTGCAGGAGGTGATCGTCGAAAATGGCGGCGATATATATTTACACCGAAAAGAAGACTGTACAGTCGGTATTTTTGCCGGAGAGTCTCCTTTGAGTTATAATATTGGTATACGCATCACCAAAGACCAGCTTCCATGTGGAGTGTGTACTTCGTCCGGCACGGTGGGGCATTCCTTGAGTTTTGGCATAGCAGACTCGGTAACCGTGGTGGCCGGCTCAATAGCTCTTGCAGATGCAGCGGCAACAAGGCTTGGGAACGAAGTTGGTAAAACTGAAGATCGTGCAGCAGCTATTCAGCACGCACTGGCATGCGCAAGGCAGATAGATAATATTCACGGTGTGGTTATAATCTGTGATGAACTGCTGGGGGCAGCAGGTGATGTCGAACTTGTCAGGTTGTAATGAGGAGTAAGAGATGGATGAGCAAGGAGCTGTTAAAGATCGAAAGGACATGCGAGGGGTGGAGAGAAGACATCTCGTGTTTTACCTGCGGGTGTTTGATGGAATGAGCAGCAAGGTTATAGGGCATATAGTCGACATTTCTTCCAAGGGGCTCATGTTGATAAGTGACAACCCGGTGCCGGTAAATGAAAATTATAGATTGAGAATGCGTTTACCGTCAGAGATCGGTGACAAGGATGAAATACTGATTGATGCGACCAGCAGATGGTGTAAGCCGGATGAAAACCCTGATTTCTTTATAACCGGTTTTCAGATCTTCAATCTGACAAGCGATATTGAAAAATACATTCTCTGTTTGATAAATGATTTTAGTTTTAATGATCCGGCTTAACAGCTAAGGACTTAGGGGATAGGTCATAGGACTGAGTGTTTAAAGCCGGATGTTTGTCGGAGGTAGTAAGCCTACCTGGAATCTATGCAGGTTATTGCTGACTCTTTGCCTCGTCTAGAAGTTGTTCTCTGTATTTATCCACAAAAGTATCAAGATGTTCCTGCCAGCTGGCAAAGCTTGAAATGCCTGCTTCATCCAATCTGCTATTAGAAAGAATTGAATTTGCCGGGCGGTGCGCTGGTGTTGGGTAGTCTGCAGTCGTGCACGGTTTCAGGTTGTGCTTAACGCCCATTATGTCAAGAAAGTAGCAGGCAGCTTCATACCACGTTGAATATCCATCAGAGGTAGTATGTACAATTCCCTGTATATCAGGCGAGAGCAGTTTCTGAATCTGTAAAGCAAGCGTGTATGACCATGTGAGGGACCCGTACTGGTCATTTACAACCTTGATTTCGCGATCTCCATCCGCCAGTGTGAGCCGGAGCATGGTTTTTAAAAAGTTGCCACCGTAAGGTGAATAGAGCCAGGCTGTGCGAAGAATGAGATGGTTTTCTGCATGGGCTATAACAGCTTTTTCTCCTGCAAGCTTTGATCGGCCATATTCAGATAACGGATTTGTCTTGTCCTGTTCTTTATAGGCAGCAGGAGGCGCCAGTTTACCATCAAAAACATAATCGGTAGAAATGTGTATCAGGCGGGATTTGTGTCTATTGGCTGCCTTTGCGAGAAACTCAGGGCCGGTTGCATTTACTCTCCAGGCAAGTTCCTGTTCAGATTCACATGCATCAACGGCAGTATAGGCAGCACAATTGATAATTACATCAGGGTTAGTCTCGGTGATATAGTTGTCTACACTCTTCTGGTCACCAATATCCACTGTGGGGATGTCACAACCGACAACTGAATTGTCCTGAGAGAGGATGTCGCAGCAATCTCGTCCTAGCTGGCCTTTTGAGCCGATAATAACAATTTTCATAACATATCTAATTAAGTTGCAGCTCAGCAACAAGCTCAGCAATATATTGACCGTATTGGTTTTTCATCATATCCTTTGCCAACTCAATGAGTTGATCCTGACTGATATACCCAAGTTGGTAGGCAATTTCTTCAATGCAGGCAATTTTTAAACCCTGGCGTTCCTGTACGGCCTGGACATAGCTTGAGGCCTGCATGAGGGATTCATGAGTTCCTGTGTCAAGCCAGCAGAAACCGCGTCCCAGTGGTTTAACCGAAAGCTTTTTGCGTCTCAGGTACTCATTGTTGATATCTGTAATTTCAAGCTCTCCACGAGCGGATGGCTCTATGCTCTCTGCAATGGAAATGACATCGTTGTCGTAAAAGTAGAGGCCGGGTACGGCATATTTCGATTTAGGTTTTTCAGGCTTTTCTTCGATGCCGATTACCTGATTATCTCCATTAAACTCAACAACACCATATCTTTTAGGATCTTTAACGAGGTAGCCAAAAATAAGCCCGCCTTCTTTAAGTTCGGCAGCAGAATGTAAAATACTTGAAAAGCCGGGTCCGAAGAAGATATTGTCACCAAGTATAAGGCATACCTGATCGTCGCCGATAAACTCTTTACCTATAATAAAGGCTTGAGCAAGTCCTTCAGGTCGTGGTTGTTCTGCATAGCTGATACTCAGCCCGAGATGTGAACCGTCATCGAATAGTTCTTTAAAGCCTGGCAGGTCGTGTGGTGTCGAAATAATGAGAATATCCCGGATCCCGGCAAGCATTAAAACTGAGAGAGGGTAATACACCATTGGCTTGTCATACACCGGGATCAGTTGCTTGCTAACAACCCTGGTGAGTGGATACAGTCTGGTGCCGGATCCACCGGCAAGAATAATACCTTTCATAACGTTTCTTTTTATATAGATATGGGTTGCTGCTTGATGTCAGGAGGGATATCTTTTACTATCGCAGAATAGTCAAGGAACTATAACGATCTTAAATAGAAAATGAAACGGAAAAATGGCAAATCAACGACCCGCCTGTTTCAAGGCATATGATATTCGAGGCAAAGTACCTGAAGGTCTGAATCCTGAACTGGCACGCCAGATAGGGAAGGCATACAGTGCGGTTTTCGGGGTAACGAAGGTGGCTGTGGCATATGATATACGGCTCAGTAGTCTTGGGTTGGCAACTGCATTGATCTCAGGTCTTGTTGAGAGCGGTGTGGATGTGGTTAATCTTGGCCTCTGCGGCACCGAAGAAATTTATCATGCAGCCTTCAGCATGGAAAACGATGGAGTTGATGGCGGGATAATTGTTACTGCCAGCCATAACCCTGCAAACTACAACGGCATGAAGTTTGTTGTAAAAGGCGCAAAGCCTGTTTCCGGGGATTCTGGTTTAAATAGTATGGCTGAGATGATTGGTTCGGGTGATTTTGCTGAATCTCAGTCAAAGCCTGGCGCTATTGAGGTGTATGAGGATAAATCCACATACATCGACCACCTTCTGGGTTATATCGATCCGACCATCCTCAAGCCATTAAAGATCGTGGTTAATAGTGGCAATGGTTGTGCAGGTGCCATAGTTGATCTGCTCGAAAAGCACCTGCCTTTTGAGTTTATCCGAATGAATCATGAACCTGACGGAACATTTCCGAAAGGTGTGCCAAACCCTTTGCTACCTGAAAAAAGAGAAGAAACTGCAGAGATGGTCAGGCGCCATAATGCCGATCTTGGTCTGGCATGGGATGGAGATTTCGATAGATGTTTTTTCTGGGATGAAAATGGTGTATTCCTGGAAGGTTACTATATTGTAGGTCTGCTGGCATTGGAGATGCTGCAAAAAGAACCTGGTGCGAAAATACTGTATGATCCGCGTCTTACCTGGAACACTGAGGAACTCGTCAGCCAGGCAGGCGGTAAGCCGATCATTACCAAAACCGGTCACGCATTTATTAAAGAACGTATGCGCCTTGAAGATGCGGTGTATGGTGGTGAGATGTCGGCACATCACTATTTTCGTGAGTTTGGCTATTGTGATTCAGGTATGATCCCGTGGTTGCTTGTTTGTTCGTTACTGAGTCGTGGTGACAAATCGCTCTCGCAACTTGTTGAAGAGCGTATGAAAGCATTTCCGGTATCCGGCGAGATAAACAGCACGGTGGCTGATCCTGATGATGTTATACGTCGCATTGAGGCAGCATATAGTGATGGTGAAAAAACATATATTGATGGATTGTCAGTTGAATATCCGACATATAGGTTTAATGTTCGCAAGTCGAACACCGAACCGTTATTGCGGCTCAATGTTGAGAGTCGTGGTGATGTTGCGCTGATGGAACAAAAAACAGCAGAATTGCTCAAACTGATACAGCAATAAGCGTATGTGGTATTTTACACGTATGTTTACAATACATGAGGTGAAATAGTGCTCAAAATACAACCCGTAATTCTTGCCGGAGGCACCGGTTCACGGCTCTGGCCACTTTCGCGTGAACTTTACCCGAAGCAATTGCTTCAACTCACCGATGATACCTCATTGCTGCAGACTACTGTTCTTCGTGTCTGTGCTTTACCTAATGTGCTGCCGCCAGTCATTGTGGTTGGTGAAAATCATCGTTTCATTACCCAGACTCAGGTTGAAGAGTTGGATGTTGCAGATGGCTATAGAATACTCCTGGAATCAAAAGGGCGAAATACCGCGCCTGCAATTTGTGGTGCGGTAGAGTATTGCAGCTCCAATTCAGATGAGAATGCGGTAATACTTGTGCTTCCGGCAGACCATATTATTCAGGATGCGGATGCGTTTGAGGCTGCTGTTGCTCAGGCTGTTACCCTTTCTGAAAAAGGGGCGATTGTCACTTTCGGTATCGAGCCGAAACATCCAGAAACGGGTTATGGGTATATCGAACGTGGTGAAGGGTATGCTGTTGCATCTTTTAAAGAAAAGCCAAACTTAGCGGTAGCTCAGGAGTATCTCGATAGTGGTCGATATTTCTGGAATAGCGGGATGTTTGCTTTTTCTACAGAAGCATTTCTGGAAGAGATGCGTGCGCATGCACCGGAGATTGTTGATTGTATGGCGCAGGCTGTAGAGAAGGGCACAGAAGACGGGCGCTTTTTCCGCTTTGATGCAGAATTTATGGCTAAGTGTCCGAGTGACTCTATAGATTATGCACTGATGGAAAAGACGCAGAAGGCATCAGTCGTCGCAGCTGACCTTGGCTGGAGTGATATCGGCTCCTGGCAGGCGTTGTGGCAGGTGCTTGCAAAAGACGATCAGGGGAATGTCTGTCAGGGCGATGTCCTTTTAGAAGATACCAAAAACTGTCTGGTACGATCTGAAAACATGCTGGTCGCAGCGGTTGGACTGGAAGATACTCTCATTGTGGAAACGGCTGATGCTGTTCTTGTGGCACCTCTTTCAAGGTCTCAGGAGGTGAAGAAAATTGTCACCCACCTGAAAACAAAGAAACGAAAAGAGTTCAGTTATCACCGGACTGTCTATCGTCCCTGGGGGAATTACACTGTTCTTGAAGAGCAGGATCGATACCAGATGAAGCGGATTGCTGTAAGCCCGGGTGCTAAGCTTTCACTGCAGATGCATCATCATCGTTATGAACACTGGGTGGTGGTAAAAGGTACCGCGAGAATAACAAACGGGGAGACTGTAAAGCTTCTCCACGAAAATGAATCAACGTATATCCCCGCCGGAACTGTGCATCGGCTCGAAAACCCTGGTGTTATTGAGCTTGAGCTCATCGAGGTACAGATCGGCCCCTATCTTGGTGAGGATGACATTGTCCGTTTTGAGGATGTATACGGTCGAGAAGAAGAGTAATGCGTGAGGGGTGGTTGTTATCATGATGCTTTTGTGAAACAAATGGTGTGGAAGTTAATCTGTTCCACGCCATTTGTTGGGTGACAATTTCAGCTCTCACGTTTTGCTTGACACTACAAATTCTGCTCAAGTACTATTCTTCGCCTAACGCCTCACTTCTTCTCCACCTTCCTCTCATTGAACACATCAATATACAGAGCCAATATCCGTTTGGCTTCGCCATACAGGTCTGTAAAACACACACCTGAGATATATGTTCCTTCGTCAACCTTGTGGCAATGTGCTACGGTGACGCCCAGGTCAATTAGATCATCACCCAGCCCAACAGTAAGACGTAATGTGGATTCAGGTTTAATATAGTGAGTTGTTTCGAGCTTTAAACCGCTGGTGCTTACATCCAGGGTTCGCCCCATCGAATAGACCCCTTCATTGCCGTCATCGTCAATCACGACATAATCAAGCAGATGTATCGCATCATGTCGTATGAACTGCCTTTTCTCGACCATAATTATATCCTGTTTCAATAAGGCTGATCCGACTTACAGGCAGAATTGCCGTTGTTAAGGGTGTAAGACGGGTTCTGAATTATGGCTGTTGCCGGAGTTTCGGGGATTGTCCTGTATATTGAAGCACAGGTGTGTGTTTATCCAGCATTGTGGATTACAGCCAGGCTTATGAACTCGACTGGCTCCTGATCTAAATAGTTTCCATCCTAAAACGACCCTTCTGCTCAATATCAGCGTTGCGGCCCCAATTTTTATCCTCAGAATATTAGTTAAATGCTTGCGGTAAAAATCTGAGCCGTGCCTCGATCTTGAACAGAATGCTGAGTTTTAGGATGGAAACTAAAGAGATATGCGCCAGTCTCATTTAACCATTTAATGTCTAGTTTAGAAATGCTTACATCTATCTGTTTGCTAGGTCCGGGAACAAGTCGGCAATCGCTGCTCTATTGGCTCGGGTAATGCCGCGCTCTGTGATAAGGCCGGTTACGAGATGGGCTGGAGTAATGTCAAAGCTGTAGTTTTCAGCTTTGGTTCCCGGCGCTGCAAGAGCGACTGTCTGGATGGTTCCCGATGAATCTATACCACTCACTTGGGTAATTTCTTTCCCTGATCGTATTTCTATCGGAATTTCATGGCCATTGTCAAGGTTCCAGTCAAATGTGGATGATGGTAACGCAACATAAAATGGAACATTGTTGTCTTTTGCGGCCAACGCTTTCAGGTAGGTTCCAATTTTGTTGGCGACATCGCCGGAGCGAGTTGTCCTGTCTGTGCCGACAATTACCAGATCCACCATCCCGTTTTGCATAAGGTGTCCGCCTGCATTATCGGTGATAAGGGTGTTGTCGATTCCTTCCTGCTGTAGTTCCCAGGCGGTAAGTTTTGCACCCTGATTCCATGGACGGGTCTCATCCACCCATACATGTATAGAGATTCCTGCATCACGTGCTGCATAAATCGGTGCTGTGGCACTGCCATGATCAACAAAAGCAAGCCAGCCTGCGTTACAATGCGTGAGGATGTTGACCGGAGCGCCACCTTTTCGTTCGCTTAGTTCTTCAATAATCGCTTTGCCGTGTTTTCCGATTCTACGGCAGAAATCAGCATCTTCGTCTGCTATTGTGCATGCTGCCTCAAACGCAGTGTTCCGTTTTTCTTCAACTGTCTCGATTGTTGAGATGGCTTCCAGCACTCTGTCGACAGCCCATTTTAGATTGCTTGCAGTAGGGCGACTGCTAATGAGCTTTGCGGCTGCAGCATTAACGAAGCCCATAAAGTTGTCGTCTGGTGCAGTGTGTGTGGCGATATACATTCCAAATCCAGCTGTAGCGCCTATAAGGCCAGCTCCGCGAACGTGCATGTCTTTTATCGCAGCGTACACCTGGTCTACTGACGAGAGTTCTTCAATAACGAATTGGTGTGGCAGTTGGCGTTGGTCAATAATGTTGATGATTCCGGAATTGTCCGGGCCTGGCCAGATTGTTCGATAATGCTTGCCGTCTATGTTCATGATTTTTAAACCGGAAAGTTGTGTTGATAGGTTCACTACAATGAGAAAATATAACAATACAGCGGGTAATTGAAAAAGTAAATGCGGATAGCATAGACCATGTTATGCACGACTGTGGCGGTGCAAAAACGCATGAGGTGCTGAAAACATATGACGACAGAAGGTGAACGGTATTGTGAGGTAAAACAAAAAAATAACAAAAACGTAATTGAGCGGAGTCCGGTTTTGCCAGCTATTGCCCAGTAATATCAGCAATTATCTACATCGAAACGCATGCCTAGGAGCCTGGAGAATTGATTTACGATTAAAAAACATTATTGATAAAAGATTCAATTCTGTTACTTTGGCTATATGTTATTTGAATATTTTTACATAAATGTAAAAATAAAAGTGCTGATTTCGTATTTGGAAGGTGCGACTATTGGCTGAATGTGTTTGCTGGAGGAGAGAAAATGAATAGTGCGGATACAGCGTTTATTCTGGCGGCGGCCGGACTGGTGATGCTCATGACACCGGGTCTGGCTTTGTTTTATGGTGGCATGGTTCGGGGTAAGAATGTTCTGGGCACAATCATGCAAAGTCTGTTTCTGATTGCTCTGATTTCATTTGAGTGGGTGTATATAGGGTATTCGATGTCTTTTGGGCCGGATGTGGGTGGAATTATCGGCAACCTTTCCTGGTTTGCTTTGAATGGTGTGACTACAGCGCCGAGTCCGGATTATGCGACGACTATTCCGCAGACAGTTTTTATGATTTACCAGTGTATGTTTGCTATTATCACTCCTGCGCTTATCACGGGTGCTTTTGCTGAGCGTGTACGTTTTGTTCCGTTTCTTATTTTCTCAGTGCTTTGGTCGATTCTTGTGTATAACCCGGTCTGCCATTGGATCTGGGGCAAGGGTGGCTGGCTCGGTAACATCGGAGTGCTTGATTTTGCAGGTGGTCTGGTTGTTCACGTTACCTGTGGCGCTGCGGCACTGGCCGGTGTGCTGGTTATTGGTAATAGAAAAGGGTATGGCAGAACGAGTTTTATGCCGCATAATCTGCCAATGACCATGCTGGGAACCGGTTTGCTGTGGTTTGGCTGGTTTGGATTTAATGGTGGGTCTGCGCTTGCGGCTGATGAGGTTGCTGCAACAGCTTTTGTGGCGACGCATCTGGCCGGCATGGCAGGAATGTTTATGTGGGTTGTGATGGAGTGGTTTACGCAAGGGAAGGCAACAACTCTTGGTGCTGCCTCGGGTGCGATTTCTGGTCTTGCTACAATTACGCCGACCGCAGGGTTTGTTGGTCCCAATGCAGCGATACTTATCGGCTTGATGGGCGGTATGTTGTGTTTTATGGCTGTCAGTTACAAGGCAAAGCTTAAGCTCGATGACTCACTTGATGTCGTTGGTATTCATGGCGTGGGTGGGTTGCTTGGAACCTTGTGTCTTGGTGTTTTTGCCTCTACAGCTGTTAATCCCGGTGGTGTTGACGGGTTGTTGTACGGAGGTGTATCTCAGTTTTTCAAGCAGCTTTTAGGCGTTGTGGTCGTGGGTGGCTACGCTTTTGTTATCAGTTGGGTATTGTTTAAGGGTATTAACTCCACTATAGGTATGCGTATGGGTGAAGAGGCAGAGGTTGAAGGTATGGATTCAACAGAGCATTCAGAAACTGCGTATAATAATTAATCAATTCTGTCGGGTTACGTGGCGTCAACCGGTTGTTATCCGATTGAATGTAGGATAGTATGTCACTTGGTGTTGTTGGTGTTCGGCTGATGTCGAGTGTGATTATCCTCCGTCGCGAAGATGGGAAATGATGTGTTTGCCCTGATCGCAGGATCGGGGCAAAATATAGAGGTGTGTCATGAAAAAAATTGAAGCAATAATAAAACCGTTCAAGCTCGATGATGTCAAAGACGCCTTGAACGAAATAGGCTTAAAAGGTATGACCATTTCCGAGGTTAAAGGGTATGGGCGGCAGAAAGGTCATACTGAAATATATCGCGGAGCGGAATATGTTGTTGATTTCATCCCGAAAGTGAAAATTGAAATAGTTGTCCCGGCTGATCAGGTTGATCTTGTCGTTGATAAGATAAGGGATGCGGCGAATACGAACAAGATTGGTGATGGAAAAATATTTGTTACTCCGGTTGAACGTGTTGTTCGGGTTCGTACTGGTGAAGAGGGCGAAGGCGCGGTGTAAGAAATGAGTGTGCAGCTTCGTGCGGACAGGGAGGCTCTGGAAAAACTCTGGGAGCAGGGTTTGACGGGGCAGGAGCTTTTGAGGCATCATAGTAAGCTTGTTGATGAGTTTATTGTTGAGTGTTTTGAAAGCGCTGAGTTGGAAGGGGTCAGGGGGCAGGTCGCTCTTCTGGCCCTTGGTGGTTATGGCAGAAAAGAACTGTTTCCGTTCTCCGATATTGATCTGATGATACTGTTTCATCCAGATATTGAAGATCGGGTAGGGGAGGTTGTGGATGCCATTCTTTATCCTCTGTGGGACACTGGTCTTGAGGTTGGTCATGGTGTTCGCACTATTTCGCAATCAATGGATCATGCTGAGGAAGATTATTTTTTTCAGGTATCCATGCTTGATGCCCGGCTGATTTATGGTTCTCAGTCTCTCTTTGATGATCTGGTCGGAAAATATCGTGAAAAGTATATAAGCGGGCATCGTGAGGGTTTTGTCGAAGAGATGAAGCGGCATCGTGATCGTCGGCGTGAGCGGTACGGCAGTCACAGTTTTCTGCTTGAGCCTCATATAAAGGAAGGTAAGGGCGGCATGCGTGACATTCAGTCTATGTACTGGGTTGCACGTGTTGTGTTCGGACTTCGTGGCTTGCATGATTTCTCAGCGGCGGGCCTGATGCTCGAGGAGGAGCAGAGCGAATTTCTCGAGTCCTGGGATGCCTTGGTTCAACTGCGTAACAGGCTTCATTATTTCAGCCGCAGAAAAAATGACCAGCTCTATTTTGAACTTCAGGAAGAAGTGGCGGAGGCTCTTGGCTATGTTGTTGTTGATGGTGTGCTCGGGGTTGAGCAGTTCATGCGTGACACGTATGCGCATATGGAGAATGTTGCGATAACGGTTGACCTCTTTTTTGACCATGTGGATGAGGTTCTGGGGCTGGTGCGTAGATCGGGTCCGGTCATTCAGGACCGTGAAGTCGAGAAGGGTATCGAGATTCGCAGGGGGCGGGTTCATCTGACTGCATTACCCCGACAGATTGCCGCCAAGCCGCAACTCATGATGCGGGCGTTCCTGGCGTTTGCCAGAAGTGGTGTTCCGTTGCATCATCGCACCCGCAAACTTATCTCGTCTTCTCTTGAGATGGTAAATGATAAGATGCGCACCTCGCCAAGAATGTCCAAGGCGCTTGTAAATATCCTTGAGAGTGCAAAAGATGTGTTTGGTGTGCTCGAGGTGATGCTCGAAACAGGGTTGCTGTCAGCATATGTTCCTGAGTTTTGTAAAATCGAGACGCTCGCTCAGCACGATATATATCATATATATACTGTTGATCGTCATTCCCTTCAGGCTGTAGCTGAATTGCGGACGGTGATTGATGAAGAGCCGCAGGTCTACGCATTGGTCAAGATGCCGCAGATGCTATTTCTGGCCGCACTGTTGCACGATATAGGTAAAGGGTCTGGTCGCGATCATTCGGAAGAGGGTGCCGAAGTGGCTGCGAGAGTTGCGAGGCGGATGAGTTTTTCTGATGAAGAGGTTGAGAATCTGGCATTTTTAATAAAATATCATCTCTTTGTTCCTGAAAATGCACTGCGGCGTGATCTTAATGATGTGGCGTTTATCAAGCGATGTGCCGGAGAGATTGGTGATGTGAGCAGGCTGGCAATGCTCTATCTGTTGAGTGTGGCTGATTCAAGAGCTACAGGGCCTTCGGCCTGGAGTGATTGGAAGGCGGCGCTTATGCAGGAGATGTTTTTTAAGGTCAGGTCATCTCTTGAAACGATGGAAGTGGTCCCCGGCGATAATACAATCCTCGGCGAACATGTAGAGCAGAATGTTGGTTGGCTGCGTGAGCAGGTGAGTGAGTTGCTGGCAGATGAGAAGGATGTGCGGATTGATCTTGCAAGTCTTCCAAATGATTATATTCTTACTTTTTCTCCTGAGACCGTAAAGCAACATATCTGTGTGCATAGGGATAACTACAGGTTGTTACGCCAAAAGTCTCTGGTTGTTGCTGAGGATCGTGATGACTACTGGTCGCTTCTTGTTATGTCACTCGATCGTCCCGGTTTGCTTGCTAAAATTTGCGGTGTACTGTCACTCCATAATCTGACTGTTGTCCGGGCTCGAATTTTTACCTGGGATGATGGTACAGTTGTCGATATTCTCGAAGTCAGACCTACTGATGGGCTGCGATTCGTGGAAAAAGAGTGGAAGGCGGTAAATGATGATTTGGATAAGGCGATCAGTCACAGGCTCGGACTTGGGCATCGACTTTATCAGAAACTGACATCCACATATGGCAGGCGTACTGATTTGGTAAGTAAAGTTGAGCCGCGGGTTGTTATTGATAACAGCAGTTCTGATGAATTCTCGGTAATTGAGGTGTATTCGGGGGATTTGCCCGGGCTCCTGTATCATATTACCCAGACCCTTGCAGACTTTGGCATGAACATTCATAAGGCAATAATTGCTACGGAGGTTGAGCAGCTTATTGATATTTTTTATGTTCTGGACTCATCCGGTAAAAAGATAGTCGATCAGGACTTTCAGAAGGAGATAACTCAGGGCTTGCTTTACTCCCTTGGACGGTCGGAAAAATAGAATAATATGAACCCTCAGGCTAGTCTGAGGGTTTTTTTTGTGTATAAAAAATAACAATTGTGTAAGAAAAAAGCATTTTGCTCTTGCATAGTTTATCAGAAATGTTATTTTGTCACCATTCGATTGCAGTACAAAAAGATGATCAGTAGTGACGAAATTAACTCTAGTAGACAAGGAGACTCCTGCAATGACCAGGGAAGAAATTTTACAGATTATTGAAGACCAGAATATCCAGTATTTTCGCCTGCAGTTTGTTGATATTCTTGGTTTTATGAAGAACGTAGCTATTCCTAAAAGCCAGATTGGTAAGGCTCTTGATGGTAACATGATGTTTGATGGTTCTTCCATTGACGGATTTGTTCGAATCAATGAATCAGATATGTATCTGAAGCCTGATTACAACACATTCACAGTTCTTCCTTGGAGAAACAAGGATGGTGTTGCTGCTGCCCGTATTATCTGTGACGTATACAAATCTGATGGTACCCCGTTTTCCGGTTGTCCACGTGTGAATCTCAAGCGCGTACTTGCTGAAGCAAAGAAGCTTGGTTACACCATGAACGTTGGAACCGAGGCTGAGTTTTTCCTTTTCGAACGTGATGAAGACGGTCTGCCTACAACCATCACCAACGATACTGCCGGTTACTTCTCTCTTGATCCTGAAGATATGGCTAACGACTGTCGTCGTGAGATCATTGAGACTCTTGAGTCTATGGGTTTTGAGATTGAAGCATCTCACCATGAGGTTGCAGAAGGTCAGCACGAGATTAACTTCAAATATGCTGATGCACTTGAAGCTGCTGACAATACCGTAACTTTCAAATGGGTTGTTAAGTCTGTTGCCGCTAAATACGGTCTGCACGCTACCTTTATGCCGAAGCCTATTTTCGGTATCAACGGTTCCGGAATGCACACCAACCAGTCTTTGTTCAATCTTGACGGTACCAATGCATTCTTTGACGAGACTGATGGACTTCAGCTCTCCAAGACCGCTTATTCATACATCGCCGGTCTCTTGAAGAATGCTCGTGGTTTTGCCGCTGTAACCAATCCACTTGTTAACTCTTACAAGCGTCTTGTTCCTGGTTATGAGGCTCCGGTTTATGCTGCTTGGTCTGCATCTAACCGCTCTGCGCTTATTCGTATTCCTGCATCCCGCGGTATCTCAACCCGTACTGAGCTCCGTTGTCCGGATCCAGCATGTAACCCATATCTTGCACTGGCAATGATGATTGTTTCAGGTCTCGATGGTGTTAAGAATGACTTGACTCCTCCTGCTGAAGTGAAGAAAGACATCTTCGAGATGAGCGCTGCAGAAATGGAAGCAGAAGGTATCAGCGTAATGCCTGGTAGTCTCAAAGAAGCTATCGAAGAGTTGAAAGTTAATCCTGTAGGTGAGGAAGCTCTTGGACCACATATCTTCCAGAAGTATATTGAAGCAAAAGAGACCGAGTGGGATAGCTATCGTACTGCCGTAACTGACTGGGAACTCGAAGAGTACCTGACCATTTACTAACTCTCAACAGCTTTACCTTCTAGCCTGTTGTCAGATCCCGTATGCCTTGCCAGAGGTATACGGGATTTTTTTGTTTGTGGTGCAGGGCTTGATCATTACTGTATGAGAAGGTATTAAGGGGGATATTCATATCGGGAGAGATGTTATGCGTGGAAACAGGAAAAATGATAAAAAACGTTCAATGGCCACAATCATGCCGGGAGTGTTGCGTGATCGCGGCTGGGAAGCCAAGGTTGAATTGCACTCTATTTTTCCTAAGTGGAAACAGGTTGTTGACGAAACAACTGCAGAGCATACCGAGCCGCTTAAAATCGTCAAAGGTACGTTGTGGGTTGAGGTGGAAAACTCCGCCTGGTTGCAGCAGTTTCAATTTCAGAAAGTGTTGTTGATAAAAGCTATAAACTCACACTTGAAAAACGTCGAGATAAAAGATATTCGTTTTGTTCTTCCTCAGGATGAAAAAAGGGAAGAACCGGAAGAGCAAAAAGTTCAGTTTGTAGCGCCGCCTCCTGATCTGGTGAAAAAATTTGAAGAACAGGCGGCATTTATAGAAGATGATGAAGCGCGTGAATCGCTTATCAGATTCTGGTATCTGGCAAAGGCGTGTGTCCGTAAATGATCTCTGCAATCCCCCCTGCCCAAAAAATGTCTTGACCCTGCCGTGACACGCTGTATTTTCCATGAAGCACAATGAATAATTGGAAAAACAGCACATTAATAAACATATACTCACAATCGTCCGTATTGTGATCAGTCTTCGGTTTACCAATGTTATATGACAATATTCTAGAGGTAATTGGCAATACCCCCCTTGTTCGTATTAATCGGCTACTTGACCAGTCGGGCGTAGAAATTTACGGCAAGGTGGAGTCCAGGAATCCGGGTGGTTCGGTTAAAGAGCGAATTTCGCTCTCGATGATCGAAGCAGGCGAAGCTAGCGGTGAGCTGACAAAAGACAAAATAGTTCTTGAGGCTACCAGCGGAAACACAGGGATCGGTCTGGCAATGGTGTGCGCTGCTAAGGGTTACAGGTGTGTCCTTGTAATGCCTGAGTCTGCATCCATAGAACGTCGAAAGATTATGCAGGCATATGGTGCCGAGATTTTACTGACACCTGCCAAGAGGAGCACCGATGGCGCGATAGAAAAAAGTTATGCCATGGCACGGGAGTTTCCTGACCGTTACTTTTTGACTGATCAGTTTAATAATGAAGCGAACTGGGGAGCACATTATACGAACAGTGCACCGGAAATATGGGCGCAAACCGAAGGCAGGGTTACACATGTTGTAGCGACGCTCGGTACTTCCGGCACGGTCATGGGTCTGTGTAAATGGTTTAAGGAACATCAGCCGCATGTCAAGGTTCTGGCGGTTGAGCCTCATCGTGGACATAAGATCCAGGGTCTGAAGAATATGAAGGAGTCATATCGGCCTGGGATTTTTAATAAAAACGAGCCGGATGTTATTCTTCCCATAGAAGATGAAGATGCGTTTACCATGGTTCGCAAACTTGCGCGCCACGAAGGGATTCTTGTCGGTATGTCGAGTGGTGCCGCAATGTCGGCCGCGATCGATTATGCCAAAAATATCGACAGTGGTTTGGTGGTGGTTATCCTCCCTGATGGTGGTGAACGTTATTTGTCGACACCACTTTTTACTCCGCCTAAAAAGGTTGAAGAGAAAGAGTCTCAACTTCGTTTTTTTAATACACTTAGCAAGAAAAAAGAGGTTTTTACTTCGTTAAAGGAAGGCAAGGTCACTCTCTATAGTTGTGGGCCGACTGCTTACGAACCTGCAAATTTATTGCTTTGCCGCCGTTTCGTATTCTCAGATCTTGTTACCCGATATCTTGAGGTTAAAGGGTATGAGGTTGATGCCTATATGAACTTCACGGATATTGATGATAATACCATCGCCGGCGCAGAGATTGCCGGGCTGCCGCTCAAAGAATTTACTCAGGAATATATCGACGGTTTTATGGCCGATATTGAGGCGTTAGGGGCGAAGCGGGCTAAGGGGTATCCTAAGGCGAGTGATCATATTGATGATATGATTGAAATCGCTCACGAATTACTTCACAAGGGATATGCTTACGAAAAGAACGGCTCTATCTATTTTGATATTTCGAAATTCAGTAATTACGGGAAGCTCTCGGGAATTGATCTGAGCAAAATTCAGCTGGGCAAAACTGTTGATCTTGACGATTATGAAAAAGATAATCCTCGTGATTTTACTCTCTTGAAACGTTCTACTCTTGCAGAACTTAAGAAAGGCATTTTCTTTGAGACGGACTGGGGCAACGTGCGTCCAAGTTGGCATGTTGAGTGTTCTGCCATGGCAATTCATAACCTGGGCGAAACCCTGGATATTCATACTGCCAGTCGAAACCTTATGTTCCCGCACCATGAAAATGAGATTGCGATTTCTGAGGCACTTACGGGTAAGTCGCTTGCCAAATATTGGCTGCATTCTGAAATGGTGCTGGTTGATGGTAAGAAGATGTCGCTTGAAAATGGCAATGTGGTCACTTTGCGCGATGCGATTGAACGTGGTTTTACCCCGCGTGAAGTGCGACTCATGTTACTCACCATCCATTATCGGAAGCCAATCGACTTCACCTATAAACGATTGGAAAGTGTCCGCACTGCGCTTCGCAGGATAGATGAGTTTACCTGCAAGTTGCTGTGTCTACCTCCGGGGAAACCGCATCCTGAGGTTGCTTCGTATGTTTCAGCTATGGAAGAGCAGTTTCATGAGGCATTAGATGATGATCTGAACGTATCCAAGGCAATGGCGACAATCTACAACTTCATCAAGCGAACCAATCCCATCCTGCTTGTGAATAATCTTGATCGCGATCAGAAAGAATATATTCTTGAAAGCCTCAGAAAACTCGACGAAGTATTGCAGATTTTCAGGCTCAAAGGCTGCCCTCTTGCTCCGGATGTAAATGCCCTGATTCAGCGTCGCGAAAAGGCTCGGTTGCAAAAAGACTGGCAGGCTGCAGATGATGCACGGGAAGAATTAGCTAAGAAAGGCATCTCTGTAATTGATACGGATAGTGGTCCAGTCTGGAAAAGAATTCGCGGAATGGAATAATACGCAAAACACATAAAGAACCTGTTGCTTTTTGCTTCGGTTTGATTATAGTATCCGCCGTGCTTGTACTATCATAAAAAGTCGGCACCCATTTCTAACCCCAAGCGCTCTTAGCTCAGCTGGATAGAGCAACGGCCTTCTAAGCCGTAGGTCGCAGGTTCGAATCCTGCAGGGCGTACCATATAAATAAAGGGCTTCAGCGATTTTGCTGAGGCCCTTTATTCGTTTCTCTGGTCATCTTCCGGTACTTTGGGTTTTAAGTCTTGTCGTAATAGGGGATTCGGTAATTCATGATGGAAGGGGTGGGGCAAGCCCACTACGTCCACCAAGCCAACATTGAAAATTGATTTGATAGTGGCTTCATGGAAGGTGTGAGATCAAATCCGAAACATTCTAAATTATACGCCATAAAAGTCCTGCTCATACAAAAGGTTTGCATAACTCAAGCCCAAATGCAACAACACCTGGCACTTTCATTTTAGCTAATGGAGTTTCCGGTTGCCCATAGTGAGTTACAGTTATTCTTTGACTTACATTATACATTGCGCTTCTTGGTAAATAAATTTCCTTTGATAACCCCGTCTGCTTCTCTTCTTCTGCACTTCTCTGTCTAACCTTTACCTTCTGTTCTGCGTCACACCAAATTTTTCTGCTAGTTGCTTTTTCTTGTGCATTCTTGATGTTTTCATCTTTTGATCCCTAATCTGTGACCCCATACTGACCAATATTGCCTAACTTATTGTTTACTCACGGTGTTGATTGAGTTAAAGTAGTCAGAAATCTATAGTGGGCTCCGGAAATGAGGCAGTGTGTTAAAGTAGAATGCACACTATTCATAAGGGGATTGCATGAAATGGAAAAACCATACAAAGAACTGTAAATCCAAGGTTGCTTTGGCCGCCATAAAAGGCCAAAAGACAACAAATGAACCTGCGTCAGAGTTTGGCATCCACGTCAGACAAATAAATCGCTGGAAGAAGGAAGTCATAGATGCGATCCCTGAAATTTTCGGGAGCAAGAAAGAGCAGGCAATTGAAGTAATGGAATCAGAAAGAGATCGACTCTACCAGCAAGTAGGCAGATTGCTGGTAGAAGTTGACTGGTTAAGAAAAACACAGATTTCTGAAAGGAGTATCACTGAGAAGTGGTCTTGCATAAATCCTATGCGCAAGGAACTCAGTACTCAGAGATAATGTGATCTGATCGAACTACCCGCTCAAGCTGCTATCGACCAAGCATTTACAGTATGGAATCTGATGATAACCAGGTTCTTATGAGCCTTATTGATAAGGAATACACTAAACACTCGTTTTACGGCATCGGGAAGATTCAGGACTACCTGCGGAAGCAAGGGCATAAAGTGAATCGGAAGCGCATGCAGCTTCTGTGCGATAAATCGGAATACAATCTTTAGCACTAAAGTTAAACACCAGCAAACCGCATCCTGAGCACAAGGCCTATCCTTACCTGCTCCGTAATTTGGTAATCACATGTTTAATCAGATATGGTGTTCCGATATCAACGATATCCGGATCCCAGGCGGCTTCGTTTACCTGACAGCTGTGATGGATTGGTATAGTAGATTCGTTCTCTGAAGGTCTATTTTGAATTTCATAACAATGAGCGCCCTCATGCAGGACTCGGTAGAAAAACACCGGCAGAGGTATATTGTGGATCCCCAGATCTACAGTTGGCAGCTTAAGGGCGCAGAGTGAGTCGAGTTAATCTGAAAGTGGCGATGACGGAGAGGCGTCTCCGGCGGGGCTCCGGCATACAGACCGCAAGAAATAACAGACTATTTTTTCTCTACCTTAAATTTGAGAAAGGTTGTCTTGACTATATGGTCCACTTCAACTTTCGTGTTTCCTTAAAATACAACTAGGAGTCATTATCCAAAATGAAAGGCTATATAACCACAAACGGTTGTCCTGAAAACAGAATTGATTGTGCAAAAATTGAAGTTTTTCTAGTAAATAATGGATGGACAATAACTACTAACATTATTGAAGCAGATTTGATTATTTTTAATTCATGTGGACTAACCAAGGGGACCGAGGATCAATCTGTCAAAATCATTCAATTATTGAATAGAAAGAAAAGAAAAGATACAAAGCTCATTCTAACCGGCTGTCTTCATCATATAAATAGAGATCGGGTAGAAAAAAATTTTCAGGGTGATATTTTCGAATACAATGACTTAGACCGCCTTTCGGATTTATTAAAAATTCAAATCCCGTCAAAAGACCTTCCTGCCAATTATTTGATTCCTGAAAGAGTAACTATGTTAGGCGTTGGAATGAAAGATTATCTATCAAAGCTATTGCATTTTAATATTTATAGCTTTCTAACCAAAGTGAATAGAAAGAAATATAAGCAAATTTGGGATTCAGTAAGCATTGTCCAGCCTAATACTTTTTATGTAAAAGTATGTTCAGGATGTTCCAAGTCGTGCTCTTACTGTGCAGTCAAGCTTTCAAGAGGTGCAACTAAAAGCAAACCCATTAATAAAATCAAGAATGAAGTTATTGCTGGGCTTGAGGCTGGATTCAAAGATTTCGCGCTCATCGGTACTGATCTCGGTTCATACGGTGTAGATCGCCAATGCGATTTGATAGAGTTACTAAGGGAATTAAATTCAATTGATGCTGATTTTCATATCAAACTACGTAACGTTCATCCGAAGCTGTATATTGATAACTTACCACGCTTCTTAGACGTGTTAAAGCCTGGTAAAATAAATTTTATGACTTCGGCAGTACAATCAGGGAACAATCGTATTCTTAATGAAATGCATCGGGGATATAAAATTGAAGATTTCATATTTGCAATCAATTCTGTAAAATCTGCTTTCCCAAATTTTGTGATTCGAACTCAAATAATGGTAGGGTTTCCAGGAGAAAGTGATGCAGAATTTCAGGATACGGTTCAGCTTCTCGACAAGGTCCAGTTCAATTTTATAGAAGTATACAATTATTCTCCACGCCCAGGAACATTGGCAGCGACTAAGCTCAATCAGATACCACACCTGAAAGCAAAAAAAAGAGAGTTCTTGTTAAAAAAGGTAGTTATGAAATCAATGTCAAGTTGATTGTATAAATAATTCGGTTCATCCGACTAAAACCTACTTTGTTTCATGAAGGGCATAGATTTTCAGCTTAAAGAAGTCCAAGTCCCGAAAGCCGTATGCTTGTTTTTGTTGTGTTTTTAATTTGTTGTTTGTTCTCTCAAGGAGCCCCGTGGAAATAGGGCGGTCGTAATATGCCAGGATTCCGTCGCGGTGCCCTTGCAGTATCACCGAAAAGGCTGTGAGCATATGGATGCCTAAACTTATTGCCCGCGATATCCCGTCGTCAAGGAAGGCAGATGCCTCTTCTTTGCTGGTTTGAAAGCATAGCTGGCGAAGGTCCTCTTTAAGGTAGTAGGCTGTAGCCAGAGATTTATTGAGAAGCAATGCATTCCTCAATGCGCTGTTTTAGAAGTTGATAAAACATCTTGTTACGTACACATCAGGAAGAAGCTCAACTCCCTGGAAAGTCATCATAGATTAGTATTACCATAGTACATTTACATAGAAATATGACTTGTTCTCTTAATGAAAATTGCATTGGATCACATGTTGTTACGTGCATCTTGTAAAAAATCACACAACTAAACATCCACTTTGTGGTATTGAATATTCTTTGTCTGACACATGTAGATAGTTAGGATAGCCTGTGAATAATAGAAGACAAAACTGTTGAAAGATTGGGGTGAAAAGTCACAGAAGGAATCTGTAATATATATTTAGGAGGATGTGATGAAAAAGTTACTGATCACTTGGTGTATGGCAATTACGTTGGGCATGACTTTAACCACTGACAATTCGCTGGCTACCACATTGTTGGTTGACGATGAAGGCATGCTCCTCGGAGCGACACATGTTTTAGTAGATGAACTTTTTTTTAACGTCACTTTCAATTATGGATCATTCCTTGATTTATATGTAGGGACAGGTGGTACAGTTAATGACCTATTCGATTTTGATTCATCAAGGCTCGCCGCACTAGCACTTCTAGACCAGGTACTAATAGATGAGGGACAATATCTGTTTGATTCAAACCCAGGCCCTGGTCTTGCGGGCAGATACCATATATACACCCCGCAATTCTTGTATGAGGGAGATGGCGAATATGTATATGCCTGGATTACCAAAAACTCTCCAGCTACAGATGAAGAAGAATTCCCCGACCATATCTATGCTTATTGCACTATGGTCGACACCCCCAATACTTGGGCGGTTTGGGAGAAATCTCCACAAGTCCCTGAGCCCACAACCATTATCCTCTTCGCTAGCGGTTTATTTGGTCTTATCAGTACAAGGTTGAGAAAGAAAAAATAGTAATATTCCGTCAATCAGGAATACCAAGGCAGAGTCAGAAATGATTCTGCCTTTTCTTTTGATGGTCTCCAAAGTTGTTTCCAGTCGTACCGAGATAAATCCACAACCTTGTAAATCCCGTTAACCAGGAAGAAATGTAAGTGCCAATTAAACCACATCTTCACAGGATGACATACCAGGGTAAACATATAGCGATCCCCCACCGCTCGTCATTTTTTATTGCTGAGATTTAGGGGTAATTAGATAGTTTGTTAACCTGAAATTCCTATAAAGATAAAGCCTTGACAGATTCTTAGTAATCCGCCCAATTCCCGAGCATAGATTTAAAATTTGACTTCAGGAATGGAATTACCTGAATGACAGTTGGATTACAAAGACGAAAGTGAGATTGCCAAAGCGACATATACGCCGAGGAAACCGTCAGCTATTTCCTCCTGGAAAAAGGTAGGTATGCCTTAGGTGACGGCAGCAAGATAGAAGCGGGTTCTTCCAGCAGCTCTACGTCATTTGCACGGATTCTTTTAGAAGAAAAAACAATATTATGGCTCCAGTTGTTCTCAGCTGGGTAGTAGCATAGGAAGACGATCCCGTTGCTGTGGCCGGTTGGTTGAATAGTATACGTGTCGAACCTTTTGGCATGCATCTTGCTTTGGTTACGTGAGTATTTGTTAATACGTCGACTGAGAATTCAGGAAGGAAAGGAGATTCTTCAACCAACAGTTTCACTTTCCCAACATACAAACACGTGCATAGAGATAACCAGCATAACAAAAGGGTATTCGTCTTCTCCCTCTCCGAAACTTTTCCCATTGTTGCATGGTATTAAGTTTGGGCAGAACGAGTAGGCGGAGTTCAATTGTGATCAATTCGTAAATAATTCCAAAACGAGTAGGAGCAATCCTCCAAAAAACAACAACAAGGTACAGTGATTAACCGTTGGTTTTCGTTGTTTTTCACGAAGCCAACAATTTTGAGTAAGGATTTTTCTCTTGGGAAATTTCCCGATAATGGCAAAGCGATTCCCGAAAGGGCGTGACGCAAAACCACCGGCCTACGTTTCTCGACAGAGAAATACGGTAGCGGGGTCACCGAAAGAGGTAACCCATGGCAGTATTCAAGACGACCCAACCCGTTATTATTTCCATTTTGCTGTTCTTTTCATCAAGCATTGCGGCACATGCTGCTAGCGCAACTTTCCGCTGGACACCAAACAATGAACTCGTTTCCGGTTATAAAATTCATTACGGCACAAGCAGTCGAAATTACACTTCAGTATTTAACGTCAATCCTCCGGCAGTAGTCAATGGTATGATCGAGGCAACGGTGCCAGGACTACTGGAGGGCAAAACATACTATTTTGCGGCAACAGCATACTCGGCAATCGAAGAGAGCGGCTATTCCACGGAAATCGTGCACACCGTGCCTGGCACGGCTACTCCCCAGCCCCCCGTCGCCGGTAATGTTTCACTGCAGGGGAAAGAGGATACACCTCTATCCGGGCAGCTGAACGCCAACGACCCGGATGGTGACGCTCTGGTATTCGCGGTTGTTGCGCAACCGGGCCATGGAACGGTAACGGTAAAAGGTGATACCGGTTCATTTACCTATATCCCTGCGCTCAATTACTTTGGTTCCGACACATTTTCCTATAAAGTCAGCAATAGCGTCGGTGCATCAAATCTTGCAACCGTAACCATCAATGTGAGCCAGGTGAACGATGCCCCGTTAGCAAGCAGCACAAGCATCTCCCTTAATGAAAACGCTTCGTACTCCGGGCAGCTCACGGCAAAAGATGTTGAAGGCAGCAGCCTCACATACGTTTTGGTCGCTCAGGCTGGAAACGGTACAGTTAATCTTAGCACCAGCGGCTTTTTTAACTACATACCACAACAGAATTACTCCGGTTCCGACTCATTTACCTTCAAGGTCAGTGACGGCAGCAGTACTTCAAATACAGCCCAGGTGAACATAGCCGTACAGCATGTTAATAAGGCCCCTATCACCGAGAGCAGCAGCTTTACCGTTGACCAGGGTGTTCCATACAGCGGGCAACTTGTTGCAACTGATGAGGATGGAGATAAAGTAAGTTTTGCCACAGTTACAGCTCCTGAAAAAGGTACTCTTCTCCTTGCTGGCAATGGTTCCTTTACATATACCCCGTACAACAATACTTCAGGGCCAGACCATTTTACATTTCTGGCAACAGACGGAAATATTGCATCCAACCAGGGAACTGTAAATATCCTCATCAATGAGGCGGCCAATAATGATCTTGCCTTCGAATTAGGTGAACTACTGGTTACATCAGATTGGCAACATGTCGATTTCGATGCTAAATATATGTCGCCATCGGTGATCGCCAAATCAACAACTACGAACGATCCTGAGTCAGGTGTAGTGTCTATCCGCAACCTAACCAGTACAGGATTCGACATCCGGATCCGCGAGTGGGACTACTTAGATGGTCTCCATCCAGCGGAGATGGTCTCCTATATCGTAATGGAACGAGGTCACCATCAGCTGGCTGATAATGTTTATGCTGTCGCCGAATGTACCGCTTTATCAGGTCTTAACACCTTCAAGACGATAAAATTTGCCAATTCTTTATCAAGCCAACCGGTAGTTTTGTCATCGATTGTGAGCGAAAACGATACCAACACAGCAACCCTCAGGATGAAAGGAATAACTCCCCAGGGCTTTTCTGTCACCATGCAGGAGCAGGAGAAAAACGATGGGAAGCATGCTACAGAAACAGTGTGTTACATTGCTATGGAAAAGTGGTCCGGCGAGGTAGATGGTCTGATGATTGAGGCAGGAACAACCGAAAAAATCCTCACCGATAAGGCCTCGACAATTTCTTTCGAACAGCAATTTTCCGCCATGCCCTTCGTTTTGGCTGATATGCAGAGTGCCAATGGTATGGATACTGCGATTGTCAGCATGAGTGATATTTCCGTCACCGACACCAGGATGACAATTGTTGAAGAACAATCAGCAAATAATGAGGTGTATCATATTGCTGAAATTGGAGGATACTTTGCTATCGCTCCCGTCAAACCGGAAGAAGATTCTCCTGTTGAAATGGGTGAAACATCAGTGGGGAGTGCTCCTGTGTGGGTAAGTTTCACAAAACACTACAAACAGCCTGTCATTATTGCCAATACTGTCACAAAAAATGACACATCCCCGAATGTTGTCCGTATCAGCAATATTACTGAAGACGGTTTCAATATTCAGTTACAGGAATATGATTATCAGGATAACATCCACGGCGTGGAGATAGTGAATTACATTGTTATGGAAGAGGGAAGTTATATCTTAGACGATGGGTCTCAGATTGAAGCCGGGCTGTTTAACGCAAGCGCTTCATCATCCTCAACCTCTCTGATTAGTGCATTTTCCGTCAAACCAGTCATTCTAACAAGCATCAATAGTAAAAATGGTAGTGATGCTGTTATTGGGCGTGTTCAGAACATCACTTCAAGTGGTTTTGATTACAAACTACAGGAACAGGAAGTGAACAGCCAAGATCATGGTATGGAAACTGTCGCCTACCTGGCGTGGACTCCTGGTTCAGGCGTAACGAACGGGATCCGCTTTCAGGCGGGAACTACAAGTGACAGCGTTACCCATGCGAACTATAGCATCAACTTTGATCAACAGTTCGATGATCTGCCATTCCATTTCGCAGCAATGCAGACAACTGATGGATATGACACTTCAGCCCTGAAAATTGCCCAGGCAGGAATCGATAGCATGGCGATTATGGTTGAAGAGGAAACTTCAAAAGATTCAGAAATATATCACACTGCAGAAGTTGGTGGCTTTCTTATCATTAAGCCGGAGTAAGCTCTATCTAAATGAAATGGTCGAGTAGATAAAGGTAATTTTTGGCTCTTCATGAGTGAATAGTATGACTCTTATACTTATAGTCATACTATTCACGAACTGGAAAGTTGAGTTAAGAAATACAATACGACAACAATATGAAACCTCAAACAAGTAAAGGTATTTCGGTAGTTGGTGAAGCCTGCATTACTGGTTCGCATTTATGTGAACGTTTATTGAAGGAATTGTAGCGAAATACTGAATTTCACAGGTGATAGATAGTATCCAGTTGTTGCAGCCGGCTACAATAGTGCGGTTTTAGAAAGTGATTATTCAACTTTTGCAGAATTGTTAGTCACTGAGCTTTGCGATGAGATACACCCGATTACAAGAAGTATTGCTTCGAATTAGATCCTTTGGGATCTGCAAAGGAGAACAAAAATGTCTTTAAAAAGTATTAAACAGATGAAAAAAACAAAATATATAATTGGTGCATATCTAACTATTTTTTGCCTTGCACCATATTCCATAGCCCATGCTAAAATAAACGCCCCGATAAACTTCCAGCTAGGGGACGACGTCTCCATCCCACTCACCTGTAAACGCACTTATTATGTTTCCAACAGTGGCAATGATACTGCTAATGGTTTAACCACTGCAGCTGCGTGGGCAACTGTAGGCAAAGTAAACAAGACTTCTTTTTCGCCTGGGGACTGTGTATTGTTCAATCGTGGTGGCACTTGGAGACAGCAGTTATTAATACCGAGCAGCGGATCAGCTAGTGGTGGAAGTATCACGTTTGGGGCATATGGAACAGGAAATAAACCAGTTTTTGATGGTACTGGGGTTAATCTCGCTAAGTATCATGGTTTAATTAGAGGGACAAATAAAAACTACATCATTATAGACAATATCAGAGTACAAAATTCTGGGATTGGTAAGGCAGCAGAAAATTCAGGTATAGGTTTCTATGGTGGCACAAATATAATAGTTCAACATTCCGAAGTAAACAAAACTGAGTCATCCGGAATCAGAATGAATACCAGCTCTAATGTTGGTGTATTTTACAATGATGTTTCAATGACCAATTGTAGTAGCGCCAGCGAACAAATCTCTCTGTCTGCTGTAAACGGGTTTGAGGTCGCGTATAATGATTCATATACTAACTGCAATCCGTCTTATCATCCTCCAGGCGGTGCTGGCATAGATTCTAAGCAAGGTTCCAAAAATGGTGCAATTCACCATAATAACGTAAGGGATATAGCTGGTGGTTCCAACGGTATATACGTCGATGCTTACAACCAAGACACATATAATATTCAAGTGTATAACAACCATGTTCAAGATATAGGTGCGGGTGGAATATCTATAGGTGCAGAAGCCGGAGGTGCTTTACATAATGTTACGGTGCATCATAACATTGTTGAGAAGGCTGGAAGAGGAGGAATAGTATTTCATAATGCGGGGACGACTGGTAAGAATGTTTATGATATATTCGTCTATAATAACACGTTGTATCTTAATGGGACAAGCGGCACCAAGTACTTTGGGGGAGTAAGAATATTTGATACCCTACTGACAGGCGTAACATTCAAAAACAATATTCTCTCTCATGGTTATAATTTTCAAATCGGTGTAGATTATATTAGTCCTTCAGTAGTAACTTTGGACAACAATGTAATTTACGGAGTAAATGTTGATTCCGGTGGATTTTCTCATTTGAACGGTAAAAATACGATTTTTAGTGATCCGTTATACACTGCTCCCGGAAGTAACGACTTTCATTTACGGGCTGGTTCACCGGCAAAAGATGCCTGTGATAATTCCGTGTGGCAGGGGATTCCAAATATAAAGGACTATGACGGTGTGCCTATAACAGACGGGAGCGGAAAAATTGTTGCCCCTGGCGGAATAGTCAACTGTGGCGCTTATGAATAGCAGTGGGAACTCTGGTTTTTACTGTCCGATTTTTTGTTTCTGAGAAGTGGTCCCATACTTTAAACCACACGTTTTAGCGGTTTTTAGTTGTGAAGCATAGGGGACCTGGGTTACGCCCCTTCAGCCCCTTTTTCTCGCGAAAAAGGGGCTGAAGGGGCGCTCTGGTTCAAATTGCGATGATCGCCTCCTTTCTGTAAACCTCTTCTGGAGTCGCTCCTAAAAGGGTTTGATGATGCTGGTTATTATAAAGATTGATATAGGTTGCAATCCCTTTTTCTAGTTCGTTCGGGTTTTCACAGGACTGCAGGTAAATATCTTCGTATTTTATACTCCGCAAGAATCTTTCGACGACGACATTAACAAGCCACTTTCCTTTACCATCCCTATGCTGATTCGATCCCCAACTGCCTTTAAAACAGAACTCCATTTTTCAGAGGTGAAATGACAACCCTGATCGGTATTCCCGAAATCTTCATTGTCCGCTGTAAACAATTGACGTAGAGCCTGGGAGCATGATGACATACCAAGGTTATCATATAGCGATCCCCCAGTCATTTTCTATCGCTGAGCTTTAGGAGGAATATGATAGTTAATTAACCTGAAATTCCAATAAAGATAAAACCTTGGTAGATGCTTAGTAATCCGCCCAATTCCCAGGCATGGATTTGAAATTCGACTTTATGAAGGGAATTACCTGGATGACAGTTGGATTACAAAGACGAAAGCGAGATTGCCAAAGCGACATATACGCCGAGGAAACCGTCAGCTATTTCCTCCTGGAAAAAGGTAGGTATGCCTTAGGTGACGGCAGCAAGATAGAAGCGGGTTCTTCCAGCAGCTCTACGTCATTTGCACGGATTCTTTTAGAAGAAAAAACAATATTATGGCTCCAGTTGTTCTCAGCTGGGTAGTAGCATAGGAAGACGATCCCGTTGCTGTGGCCGGTTGGTTGAATAGTATACGTGTCGAACCTTTTGGCATGCATCTTGCTTTGGTTACGTGAGTATTTGTTAATACGTCGACTGAGAATTCAGGAAGGAAAGGAGATTCTTCAACCAACAGTTTCACTTTCCCAACATACAAACACGTGCATAGAGATAACCAGCATAACAAAAGGGTATTCGTCTTCTCCCTCTCCGAAACTTTTCCCATTGTTGCATGGTATTAAGTTTGGGCAGAACGAGTAGGCGGAGTTCAATTGTGATCAATTCGTAAATAATTCCAAAACGAGTAGGAGCAATCCTCCAAAAAACAACAACAAGGTACAGTGATTAACCGTTGGTTTTCGTTGTTTTTCACGAAGCCAACAATTTTGAGTAAGGATTTTTCTCTTGGGAAATTTCCCGATAATGGCAAAGCGATTCCCGAAAGGGCGTGACGCAAAACCACCGGCCTACGTTTCTCGACAGAGAAATACGGTAGCGGGGTCACCGAAAGAGGTAACCCATGGCAGTATTCAAGACGACCCAACCCGTTATTATTTCCATTTTGCTGTTCTTTTCATCAAGCATTGCGGCACATGCTGCTAGCGCAACTTTCCGCTGGACACCAAACAATGAACTCGTTTCCGGTTATAAAATTCATTACGGCACAAGCAGTCGAAATTACACTTCAGTATTTAACGTCAATCCTCCGGCAGTAGTCAATGGTATGATCGAGGCAACGGTGCCAGGACTACTGGAGGGCAAAACATACTATTTTGCGGCAACAGCATACTCGGCAATCGAAGAGAGCGGCTATTCCACGGAAATCGTGCACACCGTGCCTGGCACGGCTACTCCCCAGCCCCCCGTCGCCGGTAATGTTTCACTGCAGGGGAAAGAGGATACACCTCTATCCGGGCAGCTGAACGCCAACGACCCGGATGGTGACGCTCTGGTATTCGCGGTTGTTGCGCAACCGGGCCATGGAACGGTAACGGTAAAAGGTGATACCGGTTCATTTACCTATATCCCTGCGCTCAATTACTTTGGTTCCGACACATTTTCCTATAAAGTCAGCAATAGCGTCGGTGCATCAAATCTTGCAACCGTAACCATCAATGTGAGCCAGGTGAACGATGCCCCGTTAGCAAGCAGCACAAGCATCTCCCTTAATGAAAACGCTTCGTACTCCGGGCAGCTCACGGCAAAAGATGTTGAAGGCAGCAGCCTCACATACGTTTTGGTCGCTCAGGCTGGAAACGGTACAGTTAATCTTAGCACCAGCGGCTTTTTTAACTACATACCACAACAGAATTACTCCGGTTCCGACTCATTTACCTTCAAGGTCAGTGACGGCAGCAGTACTTCAAATACAGCCCAGGTGAACATAGCCGTACAGCATGTTAATAAGGCCCCTATCACCGAGAGCAGCAGCTTTACCGTTGACCAGGGTGTTCCATACAGCGGGCAACTTGTTGCAACTGATGAGGATGGAGATAAAGTAAGTTTTGCCACAGTTACAGCTCCTGAAAAAGGTACTCTTCTCCTTGCTGGCAATGGTTCCTTTACATATACCCCGTACAACAATACTTCAGGGCCAGACCATTTTACATTTCTGGCAACAGACGGAAATATTGCATCCAACCAGGGAACTGTAAATATCCTCATCAATGAGGCGGCCAATAATGATCTTGCCTTCGAATTAGGTGAACTACTGGTTACATCAGATTGGCAACATGTCGATTTCGATGCTAAATATATGTCGCCATCGGTGATCGCCAAATCAACAACTACGAACGATCCTGAGTCAGGTGTAGTGTCTATCCGCAACCTAACCAGTACAGGATTCGACATCCGGATCCGCGAGTGGGACTACTTAGATGGTCTCCATCCAGCGGAGATGGTCTCCTATATCGTAATGGAACGAGGTCACCATCAGCTGGCTGATAATGTTTATGCTGTCGCCGAATGTACCGCTTTATCAGGTCTTAACACCTTCAAGACGATAAAATTTGCCAATTCTTTATCAAGCCAACCGGTAGTTTTGTCATCGATTGTGAGCGAAAACGATACCAACACAGCAACCCTCAGGATGAAAGGAATAACTCCCCAGGGCTTTTCTGTCACCATGCAGGAGCAGGAGAAAAACGATGGGAAGCATGCTACAGAAACAGTGTGTTACATTGCTATGGAAAAGTGGTCCGGCGAGGTAGATGGTCTGATGATTGAGGCAGGAACAACCGAAAAAATCCTCACCGATAAGGCCTCGACAATTTCTTTCGAACAGCAATTTTCCGCCATGCCCTTCGTTTTGGCTGATATGCAGAGTGCCAATGGTATGGATACTGCGATTGTCAGCATGAGTGATATTTCCGTCACCGACACCAGGATGACAATTGTTGAAGAACAATCAGCAAATAATGAGGTGTATCATATTGCTGAAATTGGAGGATACTTTGCTATCGCTCCCGTCAAACCGGAAGAAGATTCTCCTGTTGAAATGGGTGAAACATCAGTGGGGAGTGCTCCTGTGTGGGTAAGTTTCACAAAACACTACAAACAGCCTGTCATTATTGCCAATACTGTCACAAAAAATGACACATCCCCGAATGTTGTCCGTATCAGCAATATTACTGAAGACGGTTTCAATATTCAGTTACAGGAATATGATTATCAGGATAACATCCACGGCGTGGAGATAGTGAATTACATTGTTATGGAAGAGGGAAGTTATATCTTAGACGATGGGTCTCAGATTGAAGCCGGGCTGTTTAACGCAAGCGCTTCATCATCCTCAACCTCTCTGATTAGTGCATTTTCCGTCAAACCAGTCATTCTAACAAGCATCAATAGTAAAAATGGTAGTGATGCTGTTATTGGGCGTGTTCAGAACATCACTTCAAGTGGTTTTGATTACAAACTACAGGAACAGGAAGTGAACAGCCAAGATCATGGTATGGAAACTGTCGCCTACCTGGCGTGGACTCCTGGTTCAGGCGTAACGAACGGGATCCGCTTTCAGGCGGGAACTACAAGTGACAGCGTTACCCATGCGAACTATAGCATCAACTTTGATCAACAGTTCGATGATCTGCCATTCCATTTCGCAGCAATGCAGACAACTGATGGATATGACACTTCAGCCCTGAAAATTGCCCAGGCAGGAATCGATAGCATGGCGATTATGGTTGAAGAGGAAACTTCAAAAGATTCAGAAATATATCACACTGCAGAAGTTGGTGGCTTTCTTATCATTAAGCCGGAGTAAGCTCTATCTAAATGAAATGGTCGAGTAGATAAAGGTAATTTTTGGCTCTTCATGAGTGAATAGTATGACTCTTATACTTATAGTCATACTATTCACGAACTGGAAAGTTGAGTTAAGAAATACAATACGACAACAATATGAAACCTCAAACAAGTAAAGGTATTTCGGTAGTTGGTGAAGCCTGCATTACTGGTTCGCATTTATGTGAACGTTTATTGAAGGAATTGTAGCGAAATACTGAATTTCACAGGTGATAGATAGTATCCAGTTGTTGCAGCCGGCTACAATAGTGCGGTTTTAGAAAGTGATTATTCAACTTTTGCAGAATTGTTAGTCACTGAGCTTTGCGATGAGATACACCCGATTACAAGAAGTATTGCTTCGAATTAGATCCTTTGGGATCTGCAAAGGAGAACAAAAATGTCTTTAAAAAGTATTAAACAGATGAAAAAAACAAAATATATAATTGGTGCATATCTAACTATTTTTTGCCTTGCACCATATTCCATAGCCCATGCTAAAATAAACGCCCCGATAAACTTCCAGCTAGGGGACGACGTCTCCATCCCACTCACCTGTAAACGCACTTATTATGTTTCCAACAGTGGCAATGATACTGCTAATGGTTTAACCACTGCAGCTGCGTGGGCAACTGTAGGCAAAGTAAACAAGACTTCTTTTTCGCCTGGGGACTGTGTATTGTTCAATCGTGGTGGCACTTGGAGACAGCAGTTATTAATACCGAGCAGCGGATCAGCTAGTGGTGGAAGTATCACGTTTGGGGCATATGGAACAGGAAATAAACCAGTTTTTGATGGTACTGGGGTTAATCTCGCTAAGTATCATGGTTTAATTAGAGGGACAAATAAAAACTACATCATTATAGACAATATCAGAGTACAAAATTCTGGGATTGGTAAGGCAGCAGAAAATTCAGGTATAGGTTTCTATGGTGGCACAAATATAATAGTTCAACATTCCGAAGTAAACAAAACTGAGTCATCCGGAATCAGAATGAATACCAGCTCTAATGTTGGTGTATTTTACAATGATGTTTCAATGACCAATTGTAGTAGCGCCAGCGAACAAATCTCTCTGTCTGCTGTAAACGGGTTTGAGGTCGCGTATAATGATTCATATACTAACTGCAATCCGTCTTATCATCCTCCAGGCGGTGCTGGCATAGATTCTAAGCAAGGTTCCAAAAATGGTGCAATTCACCATAATAACGTAAGGGATATAGCTGGTGGTTCCAACGGTATATACGTCGATGCTTACAACCAAGACACATATAATATTCAAGTGTATAACAACCATGTTCAAGATATAGGTGCGGGTGGAATATCTATAGGTGCAGAAGCCGGAGGTGCTTTACATAATGTTACGGTGCATCATAACATTGTTGAGAAGGCTGGAAGAGGAGGAATAGTATTTCATAATGCGGGGACGACTGGTAAGAATGTTTATGATATATTCGTCTATAATAACACGTTGTATCTTAATGGGACAAGCGGCACCAAGTACTTTGGGGGAGTAAGAATATTTGATACCCTACTGACAGGCGTAACATTCAAAAACAATATTCTCTCTCATGGTTATAATTTTCAAATCGGTGTAGATTATATTAGTCCTTCAGTAGTAACTTTGGACAACAATGTAATTTACGGAGTAAATGTTGATTCCGGTGGATTTTCTCATTTGAACGGTAAAAATACGATTTTTAGTGATCCGTTATACACTGCTCCCGGAAGTAACGACTTTCATTTACGGGCTGGTTCACCGGCAAAAGATGCCTGTGATAATTCCGTGTGGCAGGGGATTCCAAATATAAAGGACTATGACGGTGTGCCTATAACAGACGGGAGCGGAAAAATTGTTGCCCCTGGCGGAATAGTCAACTGTGGCGCTTATGAATAGCAGTGGGAACTCTGGTTTTTACTGTCCGATTTTTTGTTTCTGAGAAGTGGTCCCGTGCAAGCTGATTCAGTCTTCCATCTCTTCCATAGTGCTATATAGGGAAAAGATCATAAAAAAAAAGCATACTTGGCATGGAAATCTAATGCTGGCACCTTGTTAACCAAGGTGCCAGCATTAGAAAGAGCTTGGAGAAAAAGCTCCCCGGAGTGCAGAAAAAATGACTAGAGGTCATGGCAAAAACGGCGTAAACATCATTAAAATCAACCATGAGACTCTGCAACATTGCGATTTGGCCGCTTTTCCTGACCCGGGAGGTCGCCTCCATCTTTCTGGACGATATAGGTGAGATTGTTATACCGCCAAGGGAGGTTTCCGAGCGAAATCAAAGATGCCGTTGCGACGAAAAGGCGCATGAGTCTTGACGCCAGGCCCGGCCACTCCAGGTAATACCCTTGGCCATACTCCTCCATGAGGAGGCAGTCATTGTCTTGGCAGAACTCATGCATCCCTCGCCGCGACACGACGGGCTCATGATAGGTCGGATAGGGACCGAACCCCGGCCTTCCTGCCTGGCGAAACCCCTTAACATGCCGGGCAAACATGACGTGAACGAAGAATGGCATAGTTCGGGTGAAATACCCGTAAACGGAATCGCGGTCCGGTATCCGCACGATAAGGATTCCAGATGGCTTCAACCACTTATGGAAATTGTCAAGTACCTTTCGGGCGTCCACCACATGCTCTAGAACGAACGAGTTATAAATGACATCGAATGTCCCCTCTTCAAACTCCACCGTACGCAGATCGCCGACAATGACCTCATCGAGATCCCCGATTTGCGTCTTTCTGATCTCCAATGCCTTTTCGTTGGTATCTACCCCGACAAGGCTGTACTCGATTCCCGCAAGCTCAAGCGGCCAATTTCGGCCACACCCCGCCTCCAGGATACGTAACGGCGCGGCGTTCGCCGCCCGCATCCTGATATGGGTCTCCAGTAACTCGCGCTCCTGAACCCGGCTTTCGAATAGTTTCACTTGCTTCATCCGATACCTCCGTTGGTATATTGACCGTGCTTTCTTTCCACTCTGTCCGATAGGGCAGAGTTCGTTGTAATGTTCAACGTATCTCCCCACCACCTGCCGGGCGTATTCAAGTGGCGATTCCATTAATTAGCTGTTTCAGTTTCATGTCTTCTTAGTCACTGCTGTCTCATAAATATTTGAATAAATACTAATAAATTAAGGCTCAGAGAGCTACTTGTGTTAAAATGTTCCAAAAGAAGTGGTCCCGTCTTTAGGGCCACCGCCTTCTCCCAGCTGGGAGAAGGCGGTGGAGGTTTTTACGCGGCTTTTTTTAGCTCTTTGTAGTACACCTCATCGGGTGTCTGATCGCCAAAACGTTCGTGCGGTCTTCTGGTATTATACCGTTTTCTATAAGCTCGGATCCCTTCCCCGAGTTCCCGAGGGTTTTCATACGATTTCAGATAAATAACCTCGTATTTTATCGACATCCCAAAGCGCTAGATGATCACGTTATCGATCCATCGCCCTTTGCCATCCATACTGATGGCTATTCCATTCTCTTTGAGCAGGGTTGTCCATCTCGCTGAGGTAAATTGACAAGCTTGATCTGTATTAAAAAATCTGGTTTTGTGTTTCTCAGTAATGCTCGTTTCAGGCAGCGTATACAGAGTTTTGTGTCGAGTGTGGTTGAAATTTCCTAATCTACTATTCTTCTAGAATACCAATAAATTATGGCGAACAGATACATAAACCCACGTTTCATTGGGATGTAGGTGATATCCGCTGCTCATAGCAGGCTAGGAGCAGTTCACTTATTCCCTACTGACAGCCATAATGTCTAAGTTACTGTATTTTTGTTGACGATCAAATTGCCAAATATGCTTATGAATGGTCAGGCAGGCAATTTGGAGCACGGAAAACCAGTAGCTTACTTAAATGGAATAGAGTTGAAGTGCTTTTCACTGTTGTCACCTAATAAGTAGTGCGTATAATGTATTTAATTTGCAAGATAATATGGCAAAAGTGGATTTGCCAGGCTACAACGCAATCTTAGTTTTCATCTTTCGAATAATTGTTTTTGATAATTCATTATCAGCAGGATTTAATCCAAAAAAATACAATAATAGAAGATACAGAATGGAGAAAAAACATGAAGCAATAATTGCCCCTGTAATCGTTGAATCACCTATCCAATTTCTAAGATACCATGTGGTAAGAACAGACACGAATGCAAGGAGCATTGGCGGCACAACCCATCTGTCAAACGGGAAAAAATGATAGAGTTTACAAACGATGGTCAGTCTGACAATATTTACAGTTAATATTGCAATAACAGTAGCAATCGCAGCACCAATAATACCATATTCTGGTATTAATATATAGTTAAGACAGGCATTAATAAAAAGCCCTAGCAATGACACAGGCAGCTCTGCCTGATAATTCTTTGTCATGGATAATGCAAAACCTACTGAAGAAAACAGGGCAACTATTAATTGTCCTCCGGCTAGTAGAATGATAGTTGCAGTCGGCAGAGTAAATGCTTTGCCGAAAATCAGGAGTAAGTCTTTACCCCAAACAGCAAAAACCAAAAAAAGAGGAAAGGAACTTATCACCATCCAACGGGAGTGCTGCTGCATTGCATTGGCCATGCCTCCATAGTCATTGTCTGCAGCCAGTGCGGCAATAGTAGTTCCTAGCAAGCTATTGAAAGCGCCATTAAAAAGAATAATTACTGGAACTGCTATTTTGATGATTGCATAATTTCCGACCTCTTCAGAACCGTTAAAGTATCCGATCATAAAACCATCCATTTTGTCCATCAACAGGTTTACTGAACCAGTTATTGCTATGACAAATGAATAACTCCAGAAATTACGGATATTAATCTTAGGAAGATGTTTTGGTGAAAAAAGGTTGTTCAGCAACCAATTTCTCGAATCATACAGTAAATAGCCGACTGCCAATAAGTACGAGAGCAATGTTCCCCAGATAACTACTCTCAGGTCCATAGAAAATATAAACAGGCATACAATCAACAACAACCTGGTAGAGGGCTGGCCAATATTTATTACAATCGAGCTTTTCTGAACTTTAAAATAGGCTCTATAGCAAGCATTAAGGAGGTCAAGAAAAGTTAAAAGAGGGACCAGCAGAACCATGACCCTGAATGTTGAAGAAAAACGTTCATCTGGAAAAACATTGGTAGCAAGATAATTTCCTCCCCAAACCCATGCGAATAACATCAGGAGCAAGGATATGGTACCCGAGATATAAAATGCATGAACGATATAGCTTGATTGTAGGAGAGAGTTTCCTTTGCTCTCACGAATCTTTCTGATAATCCCAATCGGAAAGCCAGATCTGCAGAACATTGAACCAGTCAAGCACAGGTCTCGACACAGAACAAAAAGACCATAACCTGCCGGACCAATGGCTGGTGCGATAACCACTCCCGACAGAAAAGCCAGTGCTCGGCCAACGATACTGCTGACACTTACAATTGCACCGGCTTTAAGCACATCTTTTGCGTTTGGCTGCATAGAACTAACCGTGTCACTCGTTATGGTTATTTAACCTAAAGGTGTTTTTTGTAGGTAACATTAACAATGTGTACATAATTGCGAATATCATCAGATTTTTGTTGTCTGTAACGGTAAAGTCCAATACAGAGGAAACGATTGAACCATCCGCATCGTCTGATCCAGAAGCATTAAAGTTCACTGCCAGTGGAACTTCACCAAATGCTGGATCGGCCGTAAAGCTTGCCACTGGCTGGGCGCTAGAGCCTCAGGGAAGCTGAGTAGGGAGCTGATCTACAGGACATCGATCTCCTTCGATAAATACCTGATCGGCAGCATCCCCGCTGTTCGCTTGAACGTCAAAATAGACAGTGGCCCCAGCTGGAAACTCGAAATCAAGCCCGTCGAAATAGGGCCGCGACATTTGTATTGCAAAAGTAATCACCTGAGAAGTTGTGGTGTCCAGAATATCATTTGGCTCAAAGTTGACAGGGGTTACACTACTAAGCGGTATATCTGAAACTATCCTGCCAGTATACTTTTGCCACCCACTGAACCCAGCAACAGCCCTCAAGTGCCAAACATTCCCTTCTTTCCACAGAAAAACTCCATCCTCTGTTGCTGGATCATAATTCGGCGCTCTATCTCCATACTGATAACAAGTAGTCGACGTTCCCACAGTGATACTCTGGCTGGTCGTATCGGTGAAACCATAGTCGTCGGTAACGGTGAGGCTAACGTCGTAGATGCCAGTTGCGTTGTATGTATGGCTTGTTGTTACGCCGCTGCCTTTACCATCGCCATAGTCCCACTCATAGGATACGATCGAACCATCAGCATCCGGGTCGTATGACAGAGATCCGTCAAAGCTCACGTATAGCGGAATCGTCCCAAAAGTTGGATCGGCCGTAAAGCCAGCCACTGGAGCTGTGTTAGAGTCTGAGGAAAGTTGAGTAGGAAGCTGAGCTACAGGACATCGATCTCCTCCGATAAATACCTGATCGGCAGCATTCCCACTAGTCGCTTGTACATCAAAATAGACAGTGGCCCCAGCTGGAAACTCGAAATCAAGCCCGTCGAAATAGGGCCGTGACATTTGTATCGCAAAAGTAATCACCTGAGAATTTGTGGTGTCCAGAATATCAGTTGCCTCAAAGTTGACAGGGGTTACACTATTAAGTGGTATATCTGAAACTATCCTGCCAATATACTTTTGCCACCCACTGAATCCTGCAACAGCTCTCAAGTGCCAAACATTTCCTTCTTTCCAAAGAAAAATCCCATCTTCTGTTACTGGATCATAATTCGGCTCACCATATGGATAACAAGTATTCGACGCAGCTTTCACAGTGACGATCACGGTTGCGGTATCAGTGAAACCGTGATCGTCATCAATTGTATAGGTAAAGGTATCCGTACCTGAAAAACCTCCAAGTGGGGTGTAGTCGATAAAGTCATCATCTGGGTTATTAGGTGAACCGTTGTCATTGATAGTGGCTATACCGCCCTGGTCGGTTGGGCTCTGTACTGCAGTAATGGTCATTGTATCATTGTTTGGATCGTAGTCGTTAGTCAGGACCTCCACAGTGATTGCGGTATCTATATCCGTCCTTGCACTATCATTCACCGCCAGTGGCGGCTGAGGGTCACCCGAAGATTCCACTACCTGGATGATTTTATCTGCTTCAAGATTTTCTATTACCTGAACAGTCCCACTTGGCCATTGTACTTCCAAGCTCTGGATGGTTGAATTTTGCCCAAGGCCGAAGTGGATGCGCGTATGATTTTGTGAAAATTTGTGCATACCACCACCTTGCTCACGCAATTGAGTCTTCCCTCCGGCGGTCACTAACACGCGAGCGCCAATACCGTCTCGATTGGAAGTCGTGCCGACTAAGTCGATTTCAATCCAGTGATTACTGTTTCCGTTATTTTTAAAGAGCTGGATAGGCCCCAAATGATCAAAAGGAGATGGATACATACCATTAGTGACGAACAAGTCCAGAAAACCGTCACGGTTATAGTCCGCAGAGACTACATGGTCCCCTGCTCCCAGCAAGGACCCTGCCGCTCCTCCAGCTTCTGCGACTTCAGTAAATACACCTGTTCCGTCATTCTCAAAGAGAATATTCGGTGTATTCATGACTCTTAAAGAATTCACCACATAAATGTCCATGTCCATATCATTATCAAAGTCACCCGCAACAACACTTCTTCCTGGTAAATGCTTATTGATTCCGTTTTGTTGTAATGAACTTTGTTCCAGCTTGGCTCCGTTATGAATATAGAGGCTATCTATAGCAGCTGGAAACATATTAATATTCAACGGATTGAATTCGGTTATTGGACCGTCAGATTCGACGATAAAACGGCACAAAAACGTATTGTTAAGAGATTGTGAAGATACAATTTCCCATTCATTCAAATCCGCGTCAAAACCGATATAAACACCGACATCAACGCCAGGTTCATGGGGGTAAATGCCAGAAACTCTGGGGTCGTCAGGGTCTAGCTCTACATAGAGCGGGATTCTTGGCCAAAATCCCCATATTCGCGGATCATCTGGAGAAATGTAGGATGGAAATGTTTCAGGAGAGAGCCCCGAAGAACCAATATAGAAGGGCTGGTCTGAAGAAACAAAAGGTATTGAAAACAATATTGTTATTTTACCAGAGGATTTGAATGTTATTCCCTTTTCACACCCACAGCCTTGTTCTGGAATATTCGCTGCCAGTTTAGTGGATGTTACTTGTGCGGCTTGTTCTTCTCCTCCGCTTCTTGCTAAATAAAGATCTGAGCGAAGGTCACCGTTGAAATCCGCGAAAGCTGCGTCAGCACCCCATCCAGTAGCAGCTGGGAATATTGTATTCCGATGCTCAGTGAAAGGAATAGTCGCAGTGCTATACAAAGATGTAGGAAACGGTTCTTGATCATTATAAGATATAATATCTAATACCCCATCGCCAGTAAGATCGGACAATATGCTATAGACAGCATAATGATTTTCAAACCCAACAAGGGAATTTGCATTTTCAAAAAATCCGGTTTCTTTATTCTGTTTAAATAAGGCGGCAGACGCTTCTGCTTCAGTACCGATCCCATTTATATAAACATCTAAAAGTCCATCATTGTCGAAGTCCAGCCACAATGGCATACGCCCACGATTTTCAAGATATGAGACGCCGTATTCTTCGGCACTTTCGTAAAGGATTCCGCCATCATTTACAAAAAAAAGGTTGTCCTCGAACATGGTACCACCATTGACCAGCACATCCTGGTCTCCATCATTATCAAAATCTGCCCAACCAGCACCATGCATATCAATATATGGCGATGGCATTGTATCCCAAATTTTATCAGAAATCTGTTCAAATGTTCCATCTCCCATATTAAGGTAGAGGCTCGGCTCTTTCGACTGATGATTGGTAACCCAAATATCTGGCCAACCATCCCCATTATAGTCTGTCCATTGTGTACCCCAAGTGGGGCCGGTATAGGTTAGGCCTGCTTCTTCTGTAGTTTCAGTAAATCTTATCTCAGCTCGAGCGTTATTAGGTATGTACACTGATGCTATGAATATAAAAAAAACTGTGAGAAATGAATTGCTATTACAAACACAGTTCTTAGAAAATAAGGACAATAATATATCGAGCCGAAAAAAATTTATGTTTGATAACATCGTCTTCCCCCCCCCCCTCATTTATAGAATTAACTAGTAAAATTTATGTTTATTGATCATCCGATATAAGCGTATTTTTTCTCATGTAGTGCAAATACTCATGATATTGCTATGACAAATGAATATTTTCACAAACTACAGATATTGGTTCTAGGAAGATGTTTTGGTAAAAAAAAGGTTGTTCTGTAATCATTTTCTGGAAAAAATACAGTAAATAGGTAGCTGTCAATAGATACGAGAGTAATGTTCGCCATATAACTACCTTCAAGTCGACTGAGAATGTAAACACGGATACAATAAACACCAACCTGATGGATAGATAATATTTATGGCAACCGAACATTGTGAACTTTAATATAGGCTCTATAGCAACCATTAAGGATCTCAAGAAAAGTTAAAAGTGGCACTAGCAGAACCCTGATCCGGAAAGCTGCAGAAAAACGTTCATCCTGGTAAATGTTTGTTGCGAGGTAATTTTCTCTCCAAAACCATACGAACAGGATCAGAAGCAAGGATATGGCACCTGAAATATAAAATGCATGAAAGATATAGCTTGATTGCAGAAGAGGTTTTCCTTCGTTCTCACGAATCTTTCTGATAACCCCAATAG
The DNA here is from genome assembly GCF_005116655.2 of Desulfosediminicola flagellatus. GTDB lineage: Bacteria > Desulfobacterota > Desulfobulbia > Desulfobulbales > Desulfocapsaceae > Desulfopila > Desulfopila flagellata. Next base: position 217,928 of record NZ_CP050698.1, read on the forward strand.
GAAAGCCAGATCGACAAAGCATTGAACCTGTCTGGCATAAGTCTCGGCACAGAACAAAAAGACTATAAGCAGTCCGACCAATGGCTGGTGCGATAATCACTCCCGATAGGAAAGCCAGAATTTTGCCAACGAGACTGCTAACACTTACAACTGCATAAGCTTCAAGCACTTCCTTTGCTTTTGGCTGCATAGAACTTCCGAGATTACTCGTCATGGGTATTCAAAATAAAGTTGTTTTTTTGCAAATAACTTAACAATGCGTACATAATTACGAATATCATCAGGTTTTTGTTGTCTGTAACAGTAAAGAGCGTAACAAATCCAAAAGAAAAGGCAACTAAAGCAAAGCTTGCCGATATAGCAATATTGGTCGATACTGTTTGCTCTGATGCAAAAAAGGACTTAGCGGCCTTACGCACAATCCCTAGTGAAAAAAGGAACAGGCCAACCAGGCTGAAGAGGCCGGTTTCATAGAGTATTTTGAGATATCCACTTTCCGGCTGGTCAGGAACATATCTACCTTCAGCCTTATCATTTCGCCGCTCAGGGTCGGCCCGCATTATTAACTCCTGATAATTACCAGGTCCAACGCCTGCGACCAAGTTTCCGTAATTCTGAAACGCCAACCAGCTTTCATGCCAGATGTTAACCCTGATGTTAGAAGATTGACTTATCTCGGTCATCCTAGTTCCAGCGGAAGACTTAAGGATCATGGTAGTTAAGGCGTTTTGAAAAACAAGGAGCATAAGAAGAAAGAGTGGAAGAAGGAAAAACAGGAATGTGCTTTTTAGTTTATTGTTATTATTGAATAAAATTATTGAAAGAGTAGGTAGTAGGAGCCCGATGATTATCCCATTTTTTGATGCGGTCAATAATAGTGCACCATAAGAAACAGGCAAACTCGCACTGACTAAACGACTGACGGTTTTTCCTAATGGGACATTCCTGCAGAGTAATAGTATGAAAAAGGTTATACCAACAGCCAGAAACTGCGCTGCTTTTTGTGGATCCTGAAAAAAACCTGCACAGCGTGTAAATTTCTTTAATGCATTTAAGTTCTTTTCTTCCCCCGACAGATTAATACCGGTAATGAATTCAAAAAAAATGGCTAAGGAAATAAAAATCAGGGCTAAAGCAAGATATTTCACAATATCACGAAATGCATTTTTCTCTGACAGGAAATCATATATAACAATAAAGAATAGATAGTCCAATATCAATACTTTGAAAAAAAACTCAATTGAATTAAGTGAGTCAAAACCCAAAAAAACAGGTGGCAAAGCAGAGAGCAAGAAAAGAAAAGCAAGTTTGTCCGGAATAAGATTTATTGCATCTTTCTTCAATAATACGCGAATGAGCAAGACTAAAAAGCAGATAATAAGCAGCACTGTGAAAACGCTAAGATCAAATCGTTTTGGAGGCAGAGTAATGTTTATAATAGGAATCAAACTCAAAATGGCTAATCTGGTTGAAAAAAAGATGTCAGGCCTTGAGAGCAAATATAATCCGGAGCATGCAGCAAGTAACAAAGCACCCAATTTTACATATGAAAATGTGGAAAAATTATTCAACAAATTTATAAGATAAAGATTGCCAAAGGCCAATGTAACTGCAAAAAACAGGAATACAAGGAGTTCCTTGCTTGATTTTCGAGTAAAAGGGGCAGATGCCTTTCCTTTGAGAAGCAGGTAATTATTCTTCATAATTCAAACCGTTTTTAACGAAAGTCTAGCACTACACTTCCACAGATTATTAAAGGGAGAGGGAATAAACTAGCCTCGCAAGAGCTATGTATTAGTAACTTTCATATTAATAGTTAACGAGACTAGATCATTCAACTCATGACGTATCACTTATTGTTGGAATTTAGTTTTGTTCGACTATTTTCCACTGCGTCATTTCTATTTTACGTCTCCCGTGTTTTGTTGTTATTCAACCGTGATGGTCTGGTTTGCTGTATTGGTGTCATCATCATTGTCGGTAACCGTGAGGATAACGGTGTAGGTGCCATCTTCGGTATAGGTATGGTTTGTTTCGCTCCCGCTTGTACCATCGCCATAGTCCCAGGCATACGAGACGATTAAACCGTCTTCATCGGTTGAACCGGAAGCATCAAAGTTCACCTCCAGCGGGTACACACCGGAAACTGGATCGGCCGTGAAAATGGCCACTGGCGCAATGTTTTCAGGCTCTGCTACCGTAACGGTCTGGGTGGCCATGCTGCTGGCGCCATCTTCATCGGTAACAGTGAGGATAACGGTGTAGCTGCCATCTTCGGTATAGGTATGGTTTGTTTCGCTCCCGCTTGTACCATCGCCATAGTCCCAGGCATACGAGACGATTGAACCGTCCTCATCAGTTGAACCGGAAGCATCAAAGTTCACCTCCAGCGGGTACACACCGGAAACTGGATCGGCCGTGAAAATGGCCACTGGCGCAATGTTTTCAGGCTCTGCCACCGTAACGGTCTGGGTGGCCATGCTGCTGGCGCCATCTTCATCGGTAACCGTAAGGATAACGGTGTAGGTGCCATCTTCGGTATAGGTATGGTTTGTTTCGCTCCCGCTTGTACCATCGCCATAGTCCCAGGCATACGAGACGATTGAACCGTCCTCATCGGTTGAACCGGAAGCATCAAAGTTCACCTCCAGCGGGTACACACCGGAAACTGGATCGGCCGTGAAAATGGCCACTGGCGCAATGTTTTCAGGCTCTGCCACCGTAACGGTCTGGGTGGCCATGCTGCTGGCGCCATCTTCATCGGTAACCGTAAGGATAACGGTGTAGGTGCCATCTTCGGTATAGGTATGGTTTGTTTCGCTCCCGCTTGTACCATCGCCATAGTCCCAGGCATACGAGACGATTGAACCGTCCTCATCGGTTGAACCGGAAGCATCAAAGTTCACCTCCAGCGGGTACACACCGGAAACTGGATCGGCCGTGAAAATGGCCACTGGCGCAATGTTTTCAGGCTCTGCCACCGTAACGGTCTGGGTGGCCATGCTGCTGGCGCCATCTTCATCGGTAACCGTAAGGATAACGGTGTAGGTGCCATCTTCGGTATAGGTATGGTTTGTTTCGCTCCCGCTTGTACCATCGCCATAGTCCCAGGCATACGAGACGATTGAACCGTCCTCATCGGTTGAACCGGAAGCATCAAAGTTCACCTCCAGCGGGTACACACCGGAAACTGGATCGGCCGTGAAAATGGCCACTGGCGCAATGTTTTCAGGCTCTGCCACCGTAACGGTCTGGGTGGCCATGCTGCTGACGCCATCTTCATCGGTAACCGTAAGGATAACGGTGTAGGTGCCATCTTCGGTATAGGTATGGTTTGTTTCGCTCCCGCTTGTACCATCGCCATAGTCCCAGGCATACGAGACGATTGAACCGTCCTCATCGGTTGAACCGGAAGCATCAAAGTTCACCTCCAGCGGGTACACACCGGAAACTGGATCGGCCGTGAAAATGGCCACTGGCGCAATGTTTTCAGGCTCTGTCACCGTAATGGTCTGGGTGGCCATTCTACTGGCGCCATCTTCATCGGTAACAGTGAGGATAACAGTGTAGCTGCCATCTTCGGTATAGGTATGGTTTGTTTCGATCCCGCTTGTACCATCGCCATAGTCCCAGGTATACAATACGATTAGACCGTCCTCATCGGTTGAACCGGAAGCATCAAAGTTCACCTCCAGCGGGTACACACCGGAAACTGGATCGGCCGTGAAAATGGCAATTGGTGCAATATTTTCAGGCTCTACCACCGTAATGGTCTGGGTGGCCGTGCTGCTGGCACCATCTTCATCGGTAACAGTGAGGATAACGGTGTAGCTGCCATCTTCGGTATAGGTATGGGTTGTTTCGATCCCGCTTGTACCATCGCCATAGTCCCATGTATACGAGACGATTGAACCGTCCTCATCATCGCCATAGTCCCATACATACGAGACGATTGAACCGTCCTCATCGGTTGAGCCAGAAGCATCAAAGGATACAGTCAGCGAGGCCTCGCCCGCTATCGGATCGGCCGTGAAGCTTGCAGTTGGGGCTGTGTTAGAGTCTATGGAAAGCTGGTAGGGGAGCTGAGCTACAGGACATCGATTTCCACCGATGAATACGAGATCTGCAGCAACCCCACTGTTTGTTTGAACATCAAAATAAACAGTGGCCCCAGCAGGAAACTCGAAATCAATCCCGTCGAAATAGGGCCGCGACATAGTCATATCAAATGTAATCACTTGAGAATTGGAGGTATCCAGAATATCACTTGCCTCAAGGTTGACAGGAGTTACTCTGCTAAACTCCATATTTGAAACTATATTGCCGGTAAACCTTTGCCACCCACTGAGTCCTGCTACAGCCCTCAAGTGCCAAACATTTCCTTCCTGCCACAGAAAAATCCCATCCTCTGTTGCTGGATCATAATTAGGTTCTCCATAAGGATTACACGTACTCGAAGTTCCAACAGTGATTATCTGGCTGGTCGTATCGGAGAAACCATCGTCGTCGGTAACAGTTAGGCTAACGTTGTAGATGCCAGGTGCGTTGTACGTATGGCTTGTTGCTGCGCCACTACCAGTACCATCGTCATAATCCCATTCATAGGATACAATCGAACCATCCCCATCAGGGTCATACGACATAGAAGCATTGAAGGTCACTTCCAGCGGGGCATTACCTAAAGTTGGATCGGCAGTGAAAATAGCCACTGGGGCTGTGTTAGAGTCTAAGGAAAGCTGATAGGGGAGTTGATCTACCGGACATTGATTTTCACCGATGAATACGAGATCGGCAGCAACCCCGCTGCTTGCTTGAAAATCAAAAGAGACAGTGGCACCAACTGGAAACTCGAAATCAATCCCGTCGAAATAGGGTCGCGACATAGTCATATCAAATGTAATCACTTGAGAATTGGAGGTATCCAGAATATCACTTGCCTCAAGGTTGACAGGAGTTACCCTGCTAAACTCCATATTTGAAACTATGTTGCCGGTAAACCTTTGCCACCCACTGAGTCCTGCTACAGCTCTCAAGTGCCAAACATTTCCTTCCTGCCACAGAAAAATCCCATCCTCTGTTGCTGGATCATAATTAGGTTCTCCATAAGGATTACACGTACTCGAAGTTCCAACAGTGATAATCTGGCTGGTTGTATCGGAGAAACCATCGTCGTCGGTAACAGTTAGGCTAACGTCGTAGATGCCAGGTTCGTTGTAAGTATGGCTTGTTGTTACGCCGCTGCCTGTACCATCGTCATAGTCCCACTCATAGGATACGATTGAACCACCATCTGGGTCGTATGACGTAGAAGCATCAAAGGTCACGTATAGTGAGACCTCCCCCGAAGTTGGATCGGCCGTGAAGGCAGCCACTGGTGCTGTGTTTTGTGGGTCTTCCACAGTGATAATCTGGCTGGTCGTATTGGTGACACCATAGTCGTCGGTAACAGTGAGGCTAACGGTGTAAGTGCCAGGTTCGTTGTATGTATGGCTTGTTGTTACGCCGCTGCCTGTACCATCGTCAAAGTCCCACTCATAGGATACGATTGAACCATCCGCATCCGGGTCATACGACGTAGAAGCATCAAAGGTCACGTATAGTGAGACCTCCCCCGAAGTTGGATCGGCAGTGAAAATAGCCACTGGCGCTGTGTTTTGTGGGTCTTCCACAGTGATAATCTGGCTGGTCGTATCGGTGACACCATAGTCGTCGGTAACAGTGAGGCTAACGGTGTAAGTGCCAGGTTCGTTGTATGTATGGCTTGTTGTTACGCCGCTGCCTGTACCATCGTCATAGTCCCACTCATAGGATACGATTGAACCATCCGCATCCGGGTCATACGACATAGAAGCATTGAAGGTCACTTCCAGCGGAGCATTACCTATAGTTGGATCGGCAGTGAAAATAGCCACTGGCGCTGTGTTTTGTCGGTCTTCCACAGTGATAGTCTGGCTGATCGTATCGATGACACCATAGTCGTCGGTAACAGCGAGGCTAACGGTGTATATGCCAGTTGCGTTGTATGTATGGCTCGTTGTTACGCCGCTGCCTGTACCATCGTCATAGTCCCACTCATAGGATACGATTGAACCATCCGCATCCGGGTCATATGACATAGAAGCATCAAAGGTCACGTATAGCGGGACCTCACCCGAAGTTGGATCGGCCGTGAAGGCAGCCACTGGCGCTGTGTTAGAGCCTAAGGAAAGTTGATAGGGAAGCTGAGCTACAGGACATTGATCTCCACCAATAAATACGAGATCGGCAGCATTCCCATAATTCGCTTGAACATCAAAAGAAACAGTGGCACCAGCTGGAAACTCGAAATCAAGGCCGTCGAAATAAGGTCGCGACATATTCATGTCAAATGTAATCAACTGAGAATTTGAGGTGTCCAGAATATCATTTGCTTCAAAGCTGACAGGGGTTACCGTGTTAAACGGCATATCTGAAACAATGCTTCCAGTATACCTTTGCCACCCACTGAGCCCCGCTATAGCCCTCAAGTGCCAAACATTTCCTTCTTGCCACAGAAAAATCCCATCCTCTGTTGCTGGATCATAATTCGGTATTCCATACGGATTACAAGTAGTCGACGTTCCCACAGTGACGGTCACGGTTGCGCTATCAGTGAAACCATTACCGTCATCAATTGTATAGGTAAAGGTGTCCGTACCTGAAAAACCTCCCGGTGGGGTGTAGTCGATAAAGTCATCGTTTGGATCAGACGGCGAGGCGTTATCATTGATAGTGGCAATGCCGCTTTGGTCAGTTAGGCTCTGTACTGCAATAATGGTCAGCGTGTCACCATTTGGATCGTAGTCATTACTCAGGACACTCACAGTCGTCGCAGTATCCGTATCCGTTGTGGCGCTATCACCAACTGCCACTGGCGGTTGAGGGCCTCCTGAAGATTCTACAACCTGAATGATTTTATCAGCTGCTAGATTTTCTAATACCTGAACAATCCCACTAGGCCACTGTACTTCCAGGCTCTGGATGGTTGAATTCTGCCCAAGGCCGAAGTGGATGCGCGTATGATTTTGTGAATCCCTGTGCATACCACCACCTTGCTCACGCAACTGAGTCTTCCCCCCTGCGGTGACTAGCACGCGAGCGCCAATACCGTCTCTATTGGAAGTCGTGCCGACTAAGTCGATTTCAATCCAGTGATTGTTGTTTCCGTTATTTTTAAATAACTGAATAGGCCCTAAATGATCAAAAGGCGGCGGATATCTTCCATTGGTGACGAACAGGTCAAGAAAACCATCGCGGTTATAGTCCGCAGTGACTACATGATCCCCCAGTCCCAGCGTGGTCCCTGCCGCTCCTCCCGCATCAGGAACTTCAATAAAATCGCCTGCTCCGGTATTTTCATAGAGAGAATTGGGTGTATTCTGAACAAACATCGAATTAACTACATAAATATCCACATCCATATCATTGTCAAAATCACCAGTAACAACACTTCTCCCAGGTAGATTCTTAACGATTCCACTTTGTGATGTTCTCTTTTCCAGCTGAACTCCATTATGAATATAGAGACTGTCTACAGCCGGTTGAAACATATTAATATTTAAAAGAGTCAAATCAGATATTGGACTGCCATCGGTTTCGGCGATGAATCTGCACTCAAAGTCTTCGTCAAAAGGGACTGAAGAAACAATTTTCCATTCATTCAAAACCTCATCAAAGCCGATAAATACGCCATAATCTACTCCCGGTTCATAGGGAAACATGCCAGACGCCTTGGGGTTATCAGGGTCTAGCTCTAAATAAACCGGAACTCTAGGCCAATAGCCCCATATTCTCGGGTCATCTGGAGCGATGTAGCCCTCAAATTCTTCAGCGGGGTACCCTGATGAACCAATGAATATGGGATGGTCTAGATATTTTTGCCTTAATGAAAACAGAAGTGTCAGAATGCCATTGGTCTTGAATGTAACTCCTCTCTCACATCCACATTCATCTGTTATGAAAGACGCTGCCAATTTGGTGGATGTTACTTGTGCTACTTGATTTCCCCCACCGGGTCTTGCCAAATAAAGGTCTGGAAGAAGGTCGTTGTTGAAATCTGAGAAGGCGGCGTCAGTACCAAATCCAATGTCAAGTGGGAATATTTCATCACGATGATCCGTGAAAGGAATGGTTGCCATGCTCCACAGATGGTTGGGAAATCCAGGGAGACTGGTGTCATCATCATAATGTATCAGATCCAATATTCCATCGCCCGTAAGGTCAGACATCATGGAGTAGGCAGTGTTATGAGGCTCCATGCCTACTAGAGAAGTTACATTTTCAAATATAGCTCCATTTTGTTGGAATAAGCCTGAATAGCCTACTCCACCCATTGAGAACCCATTGACATAAATATCCAAAAGCCCATCATTGTCGAAATCAAGCCACAACGGCATACGTCCTCGATTTTCAATATATGAGATGCCATATTCATCAGATCTTTCGGAAAGCGCTCCGTTATCGTTTACATAAAAATGGTTGTATTGGGTATAGGTACCGGCACTGATATAAACATCCTGGTCTCCATCGTTGTCAAAATCTGCCCAGCCAGCGCCATGTGTGTCAAGAGGAAATGGCATTTGATCCCAAATAGTATCAGGAAGCTGTTCAAATGTTCCGTCCTGCATATTCTGGTAGAGATTAGGAACTTTCGCCTCATGATTAGTAACAAATATATCAGGCCAACCATCCCCGTTATAGTCTGTCCATTGTGTACCCCAGGTAGGTCCGGTATAGGTTAAACCTGCTTCTTGCGTGGTTTCAGTAAAGCTTATCTCAGCATCCGCAGAAGTAGTCAGGGATGCTGATACCATGCATGTAAAGAAAAATATAAAAAATGAGTTGCGGTTACAAAAGAAATTTTCATGAAATATAAGTAAAAATATACCTAATTTCATTTTTAGATACTTCAAATAGTCTGTCACAATTTCCCCCCTTCTCAATAAATGTTATCAAAGAATAACAAGTAAGACTCCTGGCTCACTAGAACTATACAAATCATGAGAATTGAATTTGTTCTGCATATGATCTTGAAACTTTGCTGGCGCAGTTAATAGAGAGATAAAAAAACCAATAAGAATATTTTTGAGCATAAAGCTAACCTTGATAAATGTTGTTCGGCTAATATGTTGCCATATGACGAATTACAGTAGGGCACTGCATTGTTTTACAGTGACCATCACGGTTGAGGATCAACCGTGATGGTCTGGTTTGCTGTATTGGTGGCACCATCATCGTCGGTGACCGTGAGGGTAACGGTGTAGCTGCCGGCTGTGTTGTAGGTATGGCTGGCGGTTACGCCGCTATCCGTGCCATCGCCATAGTCCCATTCATACGATTCGATTGTACCGTCGTCATCGGTTGAGCCGGAAGCATCAAAGGATACAGTCAGCGGTGCCTCACCCGCTGTAGTATCGGCCGTGAAGCTTGCAATAGGCGCAATGTTTTGCGCATCAACCGTGATGGTCAGGTTGGCCGTATTGGTGGCATCATCATCGTCGGTGACCGTGAGGGTAACGGTGTAGCTGCCGGCTGTGTTGTAGGTATGGCTGGCGGTTACGCCGCTATCCGTGCCATCACCATAGTCCCATTCATACGATTCGATTGTACCGTCGTCATCGGTTGAGCCGGAAGCATCAAAGGATACAGTCAGGGGGGCCTCGCCAGCTGTACTATCGGCTGTGAAGCTTGCAGCTGGCGCAGTGTTAGAGTCTAAGGAAAGCTGATAGGGGAGCTGATCTACAGGACATTGATTTCCACCAATGAATACGAGATCGGCAGCAACCCCACTGTTTGCTTGAATATCAAAATAAACAGTGGCCCCGGCTGGAAACTCGAAATCAAGCCCATCGAAATAAGGCCGCGACATAGTCATCTCAAATGTAATCGCCTGAGAATTGGAGGTGTCAAGAATGTCGTTTGTCTCGAAGTTGAAAGGGGATACGCTACTAAACTGCATATCTGAAACTATGCTGCCAGTATATTTTTTCCACTCACTGAGCCCTGCTGCAGCTCTCAAGTGCCAAATATTTCCTTCTTGCCATAGGAAAATTCCATCCTCTGTTGCTGGATCATAATTCGGTTCTCCATAAGGATTACACGTACTCGAAGTTCCAACAGTGATTGTCTGGTAGGTCATATCGGTGAAGCCATAGTCGTCGGTAACCGTGAGGCTAACGTCGTAGATGCCAGGTGCATTGTACGTATGGCTCGTTGCTGCGCCGCTATCCGTGCCATCGCCATAATCCCATTCATAGGATACGATCGAACCATCCGCATCCGGGTCATACGACATAGAAGCATTGAAGGTCACTTCCAGCGGGGCATTACCTAAAATTGGATCGGCAGTGAAAATAGCTACTGGCGCTGTGTTAGAGTCTAAGGGAAGATGATAGGGGAGCTGATTTACAGGGCATTGATTTCCACCGATGAATACGAGATCGGCAGTAATCCCGCTGTTCGCTTGAACATCAAAATAGACAGTGGCACCAGCTGGAAACTCGAAATCAAGCCCATCGAAATAAGGCTGTGACATAGTCATCTCAAATGTAATCACCTGTGAATTGGAGGTGTCCAGAGTGTCATTTGACTCAAAGCTGAATGGAGTTACCCTGCTAAACTCCACTTCTGAAACTATACTACCAGTATACCTTTGCGACCCACTGAGTCCTGCAATGGCCCTCAAGTGCCAAATGGTTCCTTCTTTCCACAGAAAAATCCCATCCTCTGATGCTGGATCATAATTCGGTATTTCATAAGGATTACACGTACTCGAAGTTCCAACAGTGATTGTCTGGTAGGTCATGTCGGTGAAGCCATAGTCGTCGGTAACCGTGAGGCTAACGTCGTAGATGCCAGGTGCATTGTAAGTATGGCTTGTTGCTGCACCACTGCCCGTACCATCGCCATAATCCCATTCATAGGATACGATCGAACCATCCGCATCCGGGTCATACGACATAGAAGCATTAAATGTCACTTCCAGCGGTGCATCACCCAAAGTTGGATCGGCAGTGAAAATAGCCACTGGTGCAGTGTTAGAGTCTAAGAAAAGCTGATAGGGGAGTTGAGCTACAGGACATCGATTTCCACCGATGAATACGAGATCGGCAGCATTCCCACTGTTTGATTGAACACCAAAATAGACAGTGGCACCAGCTGGAAACTCGAAATCAAGCCCGTCGAACCAAGGCTGCGATATAGTCATCTCAAATGTAATCATCTGAGAATTGGAGGCGTCCAGAATATCACTTGCCTCAAAGTTTACAGGAGTTACATTTATAAATCCCATATCTGAAATTATGCTGCCAGTATACCTTTGCGACCCACTGAGCCCTGCTGTAGCCCTCAAGTGCCAAACATTTCCTTCTTTCCACAGAAAAATCCCATCCTCTGTTGCTGGATCATAATTCGGTACTCCATACGGATTACAAGTAGTCGACGTTCCCACTATCGTGACGGTCTGGTTGGTCGTGGTAGTAGACCAAGCGTTGTCGGTAACGGTGAGGATAACGGTGTAGATGCCAGGTGCGTTGTATGTATGGGTAGTTGTCAAGCCGCTACCTGTACCATCGCCATAGTCCCACTCATAGGATACGATTGAACCATTCGGATCTGGGTCATACGACATAGAAGCATTAAATGTCACTTCCAGCGGGGCATCACCCAAAGATGGATCGGCAGTGAAGATAGCCACTGGCGATGTGTTAGAGTCTGAGGGAAGTTGATAGGAAAGCTGATCTACTGGACATCTATCTCCACCAATAAATACAAGATCGATTGCATTTCCACTGTTCGATTGAACATCAAAATAGACAGTGGCACCAGCTGGAAACTCGAAATCAAGTCCGTCAAAATAAGGCTGCGACATAGCCATCTCAAATGTAATCATCTGAGAATTGGAGGTGTTCAGAATATCACTTGCCTCAAGGCTGACAGGAGTTACACTGCTAAATTCCATATCAGAAACTATGCTGCCAGTATACTTTCTTTGTAATGCACTGGATCCTGCTGCAGCCCTCAAGTGCCAAACATTTCCTTCTTTCCAAAGAAAAATCCCATCTTCTGTTACAGGATCATAATTCGGCTCACCATACGGATAACAAGTATTCGACGCAGCTTTCACAGTGACGATCACGGTTGCGGTATCAGTGAAACCGTTGCCGTCATCAATTGTATAGGTAAAGGTGTCTGTACCTGAAAAACCTCCAGGTGGGCTGTAGTCGATAAAGTCATCACCTGGATAATCCGGCGAACCGTTATCATTGATAGTGGCTATACCGCCCTGGTCGGTTGGGCTCTGTACAGCAGTAATGGTGAGTGTGTCATAGTTTGGATCGTAGTCGTTAACCAGGACCTCCACAGTCATTGCGGTATCCATATCCGTCCTGGCACTATCATTCACAGCCAGTGGCGGCTGAGGGTCACCTGAAGATTCAATTACCTGGATGATTTTATCTGCTTCAAGATTTTCTATTACCTGAACAGTCCCACTTGGCCATTGTACTTCCAAGCTCTGGATGGTTGAATTTTGCCCAAGGCCGAAGTGGATGCGCGTATGATTTTGTGAAAACTTGTGTATACCACCACCTTGTTCACGCAATTGAGTCTTCCCCCCGGCGGTCACTAGCACACGAGCGCCAATACCGTCTCTATTGGAAGTCGTGCCGACTAAGTCGATTTCAATCCAGTGATTGCTATTTCCGTTATTTTTAAAGAGCTGGATAGGCCCCAAATGATCAAAAGGAGATGGATACATACCATTAGTGACGAACAAGTCCAGAAAACCGTCACGGTTATAGTCCGCGGAGACAACACTGTCTCCGGCGCCCAGCAAGGTCCCCTCCGCCCCTCCTGCGCCAGGGACTTCAGTAAAATGACCTGTTCCGTCATTCTCAAAGAAAATATTCGGCGTATTCATGACTCTTGAAGAATTCACCACATAAATATCCAGGTCCATATCATTGTCAAAGTCACCAGCCACAACACTTCTTCCTGGTAAATGTTTATTGATCCCATTTTCTTCTGATGACCATTGTTCCAGCTTGACTCCATTATGTATATATAAGCTATCTATCGCAGCCGGAAACATATTAAGATTCAGAGGGGTTAATTCAGTTATTGTGCTGTCGGATTCGACGATAAATTTGCACCAAAACGATTCAACAAGAGATTGTGAAGATACAATTTGCCATTCACTCAAATCTGCATCAAAACCTATATAAACACCAACATCGACGCCCGGTTCATGGGGGGGAATGCCAGAGACTCTGGGATCGTTAGGGTCTAGCTCTAAATAGAGAGGAATTCGTGGCGAAAATCCCCATATTCGCGGATCATCTGGAGAAATGTAGGATGGAAATGCTTCAGGTGAGAGCCCCGAAGAACCAATAAAGAAAGGGTGGCCTGCAGATTCGATCGGTATTGAGAACAAAATTGTCACATTACCATCGGATTTGAATGTTATTCCTTTCTCACACCCACAGGTCTTCCCAACAATATTCGCTGCCAGTTTAGTGGATGTTACCTGTTCGGCTTCTTCTTCATCTCCGCTTCTTGCCAAATAAAGGTCCGGGAGAAGGTCACCATTGAAATCCGCGAAAGCTGCGTCAGCTATTAATCCAGTATCAGTTGGGAATAATTGCCATCTCGGATACACAGTAAAAGGAATGGTCGTCATGCTATACACAGACGTTGGAAACCATCCACCATCATAACTTATAAGATCCAAAACGCCATCGCCAGTAAGATCGGACAATATGCTAAAGAGAGCACCTTGATCCGAAATCCCAACCACGGAATTTACATTTTCAAAAAAACCGGTTTCTTCATTTTGTTTAAATAAGCGGGCACACCCTTCTGCACCAGAAGCGAACCCATTCATATAAGCATCCAAAAGGCCATCATTGTCGAAGTCCAGCCACAATGTTCCACGCCCACGATTTCTAGGAAATGAGACGCCGTATTCTTCGGCTCTTTCGTAAAGGATTCCATTATCATTTACATAAAATTGGCTGCTCACATAATCGCCACCATCATTGACCAGCACATCCTGATCTCCATCGTTATCAAAATCTGCCCAGCCAGCGCCATGTGTGTCATGGTGTGGCCATGGAGTTAGATCCCAAATGCTATCAGAAATCTGTTCAAATGTTCCATCCCACATATTAAGATATAGGCTTGGCTCTTTCGACTCGTGATTGGTAACCCAAATGTCTGGCCAACCATCCCCATTATAGTCTGTCCATTGTGCACCCCATGTGGGGCCTGTATAGGTTAGGCCTGCTTCTTGTGTGGTTTCAGTAAAGCTTATTTCAGCTCTAGCAAGAGTGGTTAGAGCTGAAATTATGAACACAAAAATAACTATGAGAAATGGATTACGATTATAATCAGAATATTTAAGAAATAAGGGAAAAGATGTATTGACGATTTTTTTAAGACAATTCAAGTTTGGAAGCATCGCTCTATCTCCATTAATGCTTTGAGCAAATTGCCAGTAAGGTTTGTTGTTATGGTTCATCAAATCGTAACGCTAATCTTGAAGAACCGTAAAAAAAAACTATTTCAGCGATCGCGAAAGTCCAACGATTTGAAACAGAAATTCGAAAAACTACACAGAATTATCCTGCATCTGTGTAGAGTAAAGTACATGTATGCCAAAATAAAAAAGGACAGTATTTTCTTTTATTTCATACTCTCCGAGGCCCATTCTCTTCCTGGAAATCACTGCATAATTCTTGGGGCAGGAAAAGGCTATGGCGCCATGGCTTTTGTTGCGGCCCTTCTTCGATTAAAGATAACCCCGCAGGTAGCCCAAAAGAAGCATTTTGCAATTGATGGTCGAACAACTAGACAACTAGACAAGCAGAACAAACGCCTGACTGGAAAATGCATCATATAGCACGTTGATTTATTCTGCTACCATTATTTGTTATGTAAACGCCAATTAAATCTCACCTTCACATGATTACATGAATATGCTTCAGTATATTGAGAATATACAAGGAACTATATATTACAATCAAGCAAGCAGGTAGCAGAAGCGATAAACAACAAAAATGGGCGCAACATGGTCGTGACTGTAAAGAGTGTGGTTTAAGTCAGGAAGACTATTGTGAATCACATGCTATTCCCCTCCAGAGTTTTGGGTATTGGAAACGCAAACTCAAAAAGTTACCTATAACTCAACTCTGCTTTTATCCACTTTCCATCCCAGCAGAATTAAATCAGACTCTGGCAAGAGTCGTTCTGGATTACACCTATTTCTGAATTATGATAGATTTTGTGTAGAGATCAATAATGATTTTTCTGCAGGATTACTGAAAGAACTGGTTATAGTATTGGAACAGGTATAATACACGGTTCTTCCGTCAAAGCACGTGTATATCTTTCCCTTGGCACAACTGATATGCGAAAATTAATCAATGGCTTGATTTGTAGCAAGCTCACACACGATTATCCTGCGATACAATTTCTTGACCAGGCACCTGATGTGTTAGGGTAAATGTTTATTTTTTACCTTGAAATATTGCAGTGTTTGTTCATGTCTAAAGTGAGTAAAAAACTTCCAGATGATTCCGAATAGCTAAAAAAGATTCTTCTCGAAACGCACCGAAAATACGAGAAAGAAAACGAACTGCTACGGGAGCAGATCCGTCTTCTTCAAACCCAGATGTTTGGCAAGAAAAGTGAAAAAGGTATCAAAATAGGACCGCCACCAAAACAAATCATCCAAAAATCCATTACTACCGCAGGACTACTTGTCTACATCCTCAATGAAAAATTCTGTGATGTCTTGCCATTCTGTTAGCTAGAACGCTAATTTGACAGAGTTTTGGCAAAATATCCAGGGCAAATATGTGTAACTGGGCCATGAAGACAGCCGCTACTTGTCAGCCGATTCTTTCTTTGTTGCAACGGGAGATTCACTTTGGACCGCTGATAAATATAGATGAAACAACAGTGAAGGTGCTGCATGAACCTAATCGGGCAGTATCCACCAAATCCTATATGTGGGTGTGTCGCGGAGGTGCGCCTGATCATCCCGCCTTGCTATATCATTATGCGCCAAGCAGGTCCGGTAAAGAGGCGAGAACCCTTGTAGCTGGGTACAGCAGTGTTGTGCAGACAGATGGTTATGCTGGTTATGATTATATTGATCACTCTACAGAAATACAGCACGGTGCATGACTTGTACACGCAAGACGTAAGTTTACAGATGCTATGGAAGCACTGGAAAAATCGAAAAAGCAGGGAGTGTGGATGTTGCTCTGAATTATATCCGACCAATATATGTAGTGAATTAGAAGCAAAAAGGAAGGAGATTTCAGATGATCAACGGTTGATTTTACGCCAGGAAAAAGCAAAACCGATCTTTGATGTATTGTATAAATGGTTCAGTAAAAAAATCACTTCATGTGACGCCAAAGAGCCTGCTATGTAGGGCGGTCAATTATACTTTCAGCCAATGGGAGCGTCTTCTGGTTTATCTCAAACACCCGACGATGACTCCTGACAATAATGTGGCCTAGAATGCTATTCGCCCGTTTGTGATTGGTAGGAAAAACTGTCTCTTCGCAGGAACACCGAATGGAGCAAAAGCCAGTGCAGATATTTACAGCCTAATTGAAACTGCCAAAACCAATAATATTGAGCCCTACAAATACCTACGTTACCTATTCGAAAATATTTCTTTTGCTGTATGCGAAAAGTAGTTCAAGTCACTGCTCCCAATGAATCTTAAGCTAGAGCAGTCGGTACTGCCTGAAAGTCCGATTGGGGTTTAATAAGCGCTTACTTTGTAATGGTGCAAGTGCAATTAATGAATATGGCGAGCCACGGTGAACGCTTACTTCTCACCAAGAAGAAGTGTATAGCAATGATGTTCCAGTTGTCTCGGGTCCGATTGCTATAAAATCTGGTTTCATTGCTGTGTTTATCATAGTTCATCCTAATGTTAGAAGTTACAACAAAATTTTATGATGAGCACAAGACATTTTTTTAGAGTGGTGTGCTGCTAGATACTTTGATGCTTTATGGTCAAGTTGCCAGCAGATTAGAGTATATCCTCAGTAATTGTTGATTATGCTCAACCAGGGAATACTCCTTTTCCAGCTTTTCTCTCGCCGCCCTGCCCATTTGGAAAAGAAGCGTTGAATTTTCTAAAAGAGCGGTCATTGCTTCCGTGAGTTTATGAACATTTCCCATTTCAAATAGAAAACCTGTCTTTCCATCTTCAACCTGTTCCGGAATGCCTCCTATCCTGCTACCGATAACAGGCTTGCCAAAGGCCATGGATTCAAGCACCGCCATGGAGCAGTTCTCGTACCATTCTGAGGGCATAACCACAAAGGCGGCATTGGCAATTACATCATGCAAGGACTGACCACTCTGATAGCCAAGAAATTCAACTGTAGGATAATCTTTTCGCAGTTCTCCTTCCAACGGGCCGGTTCCAACAATTTTTAACGGCAACTCTGCAGCAAGGTGCTTATGGGCCTGTAGCAACGTTGTTATGCCTTTTTCTTTTGATAGCCTGCCAAAATAGAGTGCGTATCCTTGATCAGAAAAATTTGCCTGATACTTGTCTGTATCTATACCATTGTGCAGTATCTGAATCTTGTCAGTGGCAATGCGTTTGGCTGTCACATCTGCTAGAAAGCCACTGGGCGCAAGAAAAAGATCAACCCCGTCGTAGCTCCTCTTCCATTTATGCCAATAAGCCTCAATTGAAAACAGCAATCCTTGCAGACGTGACTCCTGGCAGTTTGAAATAAAAGGGTTCCAAAAATATTTTCCTTGGCACGCATCACATATTTCACCAGCTTTCAATGCAAGATAACTGGGACAGATCAATTTGTAGTCGTGTAAGGTTACAATAACTTTCACTCCATGCTTTTTTAAAACAGGAACGATAGAAGGGGTGAGTTGGTGGTAAATATTGTGTAGATGAGCAATATCAGGTTTTTCCTGAACAATTAACCGTTCAAGTTTACCAACCGCCTCCGCAGAATGAATAAAAGAAATTGCCTGTTGAATCTTTTCTTTCAAGCTGACTCTTTGCTGAAAATCAATTTTATTAATGAAAAAATCAGAATATGGGGAAGTAAGATTTCTCTCATCCTGCATAGAAAAGTCGATAACACGGTGACCGCTTGCAAGGAGGAATTCACGCTCCTGAAAAAAAACAGTTTCAGATCCGCCATTTAGGTGGAAAAATTTATTAACAAGAAGAATTTTCATTCATTAATTGGGATTTTTGGGAGGAATATAAATAATTACACTTTATCAATGGTTGAAAGGGATTAATTTTTTTGAGATATAAGAGATTGGTTTCCTTACACGGTTCATGTTTAAAAGAAAGGCCATCGCTAAATGCAGCGGGAAGTAGCTGGAATAATAAAACAAAGGAAAAACTCCTGTTTGAGCATGAACAAGCTGATAGCCTTCTTCCTCTGCTAACTTTCCATTGATCCTTTCAGAAAAAAATATTTCTGTATCAGATAACCTCTTACGCCAATGATTCATTACCTCACGGCGTATACCTCTTTTGCCTTCATCCGTTTCGTTTGAAGACATAGCTACATCTACATCTAACATGCCGTTTTCAATATCAACTTCTATAAAATTACAGAGTTCTTGTAATACAGATTCAGATTCTTCTAATAACTGTTCGAACTTTACAGTATAAATGGTATTAGGAGGTAAGTCACTTTTTGCTTGTTTCCCTGCTTCAATCCCTTTTTTCCAAAGGACTGATGTGGTGATAGGGTGGTAATTAAAAAATGTTCTTACAACTTCACTGATAGGTTGTCCCATTTTTTTTGCAGCTTTCCACTTGTTTTTTTGAGAAAGAAGTACTGCTCTAGGATCACGAACAATATTGATGAATTTTGCGTTCGGGAATAATTCCAAAATATCTTCAGTATTAAAAACATGAGATGGTGTTTGATCGCCGCAAATAGTTTTGCCATTTTTTTCTGCTGCATATTTAAAAAAATAGGCAAGTAAGGAGGGAAATGTTTTACATTCTGCACAACGAGTGTAGATCTCTTTAGCTTCATCAGAGTAGTTATGATACTCATTCCGATAATTAATTCCTCTGTTTTCTACTGTCAGGAGTAAATTAAGTAAATGTATTTTTTCCTGTTGTTTAAGCTGAGAAAAATATTTGCGTTGCTTCTCATATGAAGCCCAAAAGTGAGTTTCTTTTAATATATGTATCTGAGTATGTTTGCTTAAAATTCGTGCTAATAGTGTGGTGCCACTTCTGGAGTTACCAACTATAAAAATTGGAGAAAAAGTCATATAATCACTTGGTTTTTTGTTTGTGCACTTGGTCGACTGTGTGTGACCATAAAGAGCGAAGAATTTTGCAGCGCACTTTGCCTGCTTGAAATTAGTTATGAATCAAATGAATATCCAAAAAGTTGAATTTCTTCTCTATAGACCCTGCTGATAAGGTCTTTAGTTTTAGAGTCATAAGCGTCCTGGTAATTATTGGTATTCCCTTTAAGTTCATGCGGTAATTCAATAGATTCAATTTCCATCAGGTCACATGCTTTTTCAAAATCGTTAGCCAAATTCTCAAATCGGCCAATATAATCAAGGGGGATATCTCCATTAAAGTTTTTTATCCAAAAAGTTTGAGGTCTCAAACATTTTTTGTACATAAAAAGTTTTAGGAAATCATAGTAACTTATATTTTTGGAGATTTTCATTTTTTCCAAATGAGACTCATCTCTCATTACATTTTTATACCATGAATAAGCTCGTGCCCACGGATTACGAACAATAGTAAATTTAAAATAATTTTCGTATTGCTCTCTGGATACAGTATATCTGTTACGTGGATTTGGTGAAGGTTTAATTTGACTCCAATATCGTTTTGCAAATTCCTTACTATTTTCTTTCGATGCAAAACATTTTGGATTAATAGGTTCTAGCATTCTGATACTTCTATGATCCTGTTTCTTGTCTCCAGAATAATCTTCGAAATGTCCAAATGATTTTTCAATACTCGTACCTGCACATTTGGGAATGTGTATGAATATACATTTATGTCTATGTGAAATCATATTACTATCCTTTCCACCTTTTGTTCCCGTACGGCTCATTAGTTTTGACAATCGAACAGGACATTGGTGGGATGAGCCTCATGTTATCGGAAGGCCTCAGGTTAAGCCCAATCGGAGCGTTTACATAGGAAAAGCCCCCGTGAAATTTTCCGTTCTTCCTCAAATTATAACAGTTTCCATTGTTCAGAATGGAAGGGTTAAGGAAACTCATCAATTAAAAAATTGAAGAAATTGTGCTTCATAACTACTCTTCATTGTTTGTATTGTGAAATTATCCAACAGGAAATCTCTTGCATTGTTCCCCATCTCCTTGGCTTTATCCCGGTTTGTTCCGAGCCATATCAGGTGGTCGGCTAGATCATTTGTCTGACCAAAGGTGTATAGAAATCCGGTTTCGCCATCTTTTACCTGTTCATCGGCACCACCACTTATTGCCATGACAAGTGGTTTCGCCATAGCCATGGTCTCTAAAGCAGCCATAGAAAAAGCCTCGGAAAGTGAGGTGATAGCCATGCAATCACAAATGTCTATATAGGGCCGGATGTCTTGCTCGAAACCAGTGAAGAACACATTATCCAAAAGACCAAGTTGACTGGCAGCTTCTTCAATGTTTTTTCGTTCTGGCCCGTCTCCCACTAACAACCCTTTGATTTGCACACCAGCTTTTTTCACCAGGGCTAATCCTTTCAGAAAATCGATATGGTGTTTAACAGGATTCATTCTGGCGCAGATACCTACTATAAAGTCATCTGTAGAATAATGAAAAGATTCTCGCAAACGGTTTCTCTCTAGTGAGGTGAACCGATCAGGAGTGAATAGCGAGGCATTAATACCGTTGTAGATTACTGTTGAGATAGACTTATTAATGCCAATGTTCAAATACCAGTATTGAGCCTGATTGTGACAGACAAAAATCACTTTGTCGGCATTGTTTACACATGCCCTATAAATATATTTCTTCACTTGTACCCACAGATTAGGCAGATGAAGATTGTGGTGAATAACACTGATAATTCTTGCTGAAGAATTTTTAGATATAAGTCTATACAGGGATGCATAAAGTAAAGGGTATTCCTCTACACATACAACAAGTTGCACGCCATGAGTTAGAATTATTTGCTTAAGTTTTTTCAGGACGGTGAAATCTAACTTTCCTTTTCTTTGAAAGCATTCACAGAGAAATAGATCTTTTGTTTCGAGGCTTGGTTTTAAATGATCGTTTTGGTCAAGGTATACCAATCCGACAGAAAATTTTTCCCTGTTCAATAGATTGAGCAGATGGATAGTCTGACGTTCAGCCCCACCTACCTTTAAGGAATTCATAAAAAAAAGGACTTTTACAGGTTGCATAGTTGTTTACCCGTGAAATATTTGTGTGGATGATATCTGTGAAAGCATGATTAGTCCGAGCAAATTATGAAGTTCTTAATGCCGCGTACAAGACCTGTCTGTTGCCTATGCAAGAATAACACTTAAAGGGGGATATACAGTTATTGACTGTTTCCATAGTTACTTTTTTTCCCCTTTTGCTCAGCAAGTAATTCAGAATAGATTATCACATTTTTATCGGCAACATTCTTCCAGTTACATTCTACCTTTTTCATTTCCTCAATATTCGATTTAGTTTCCTGCTGTGTTTCTTGGTTATCAAGTATTGAGCAAATTGATTTTGAAAGTTGCTGATGGTCACCTGGAGGAACAATGAAGCCGGTCTTTTCCTGCCAGATATATTCCGGTAAACCTCCGGTGTTGGTCACGACAACTGGTTTCCCAAAGCCATAAGCGGTTAATACTACTCCACTCTGCGACGCATCAATATAAGGGCAGGCAACGATGGTTGCCTGTTGAAACAGTTTTGCAAGCAGGTCATTATCAATGTAGGTATCAAACACTTCAAATTTACCTCCATTAGTAAGGGGTGGCAAAATCGGCAGGGTATAGCCAGAGATAGGTCGGCCGGCAATGACAATACGAACATCCTTAACCTGTTGCGCAATAATGGGCGCAGCCTGCACCAGCACTTCAACACCTTTGTAGGGGGATAGTCTACCGAAAAACAAGACTGTTCGTCCATCATCCTGTAAAGGTGTTTTGATCCACTTACTAAATATATTATACGCGGCCAACGAATTATGGACGACCCTCTTACTACTTATTCTCGGATATCTAGTGAGAAAAGTCTCTTGCATAGCAGTGCTATGAAGCAGGAAGCGGTGCACAAATGGATATGATACTTTGCGGGCTAATTCTTTACGCCAGTTTTCTTCTCCAGTATGGCGGATTGGGTCATGGACGGAGGCAACAAGAGGTATTTTCCTAAGTCTCGATATTCCCCATGCTGTTCTGGGAACTATACCGTCAAAATGGATGACATCCGGATCTATTGTACGGCAAAAATTCATTGCCTCAAGGTTGACTCTCCATGTTGTAGGATGGAAACTCTTGGGACAATTATGTACGACGAGTGTAATGCTGGCACATTCAGCTAGGTAGGAAACAAAAAGTTTTGGGAAGTTATGTTTTAAAAACGTTCTCCCGTCAATTACACCTGTTTGCAGCTTTTGATCACCTATATCAAAAATAGAACTTTGCCTGCTTTCCGGCGCTATTTCGACAACAAGGTGTAATTCAACTTGCTTGGCTAATTCAGCAGCATATTCCGTGGCAAGGTCTAAATAACATGGCCTAGTGTAATAAATTACCCTCATACTGGTCTCATTTTCAAGATAGTCAACATGTGTTACCCCATGAGGCAGTGTCAATTTGCATAGTGTTTTTTTGTCCAGTTAAGGTACTTAAATATCATTTGACCCGCAAATTCAATCAATTTCTCTCTCTGTAGCGATACGAAATTAGGGCGCACAGGGCTGTATCCTGATTCCTGCAACCGCATTTTAAAGCAACTTGATATCAGCATTCTTTCCCACCAGGTAACCCTACTCTTCCAATTGCCGGAGTATAATTTTTAGTAATTAGTTTTAGCGGGATCTCAGAAGCAAAACCTGCTCTATTTTATGATTAGTTGTATTATGGGATAAAAAAGGTACGTCCCATGTTAAATTGAAAAATGAACAGACTTTTGTAATTCTTCTCGATGATTTGAAATAATATCTTCATAAAAAAATCAAGGTATCTATTCGCAGGAATATCTTTTGTAATTCTTTTTCTTTTTTTGATAGTGTCATGCCAATGTCTTAAACGACGATAAAATCCTTGTTTTCGCTATATGTCACGAAGTGAAGCGGCAACATCTCTTCCGTCTCTAATAAGTTGGATCAGTTTGCAGAAGGAAATAACAGGTATAGTTATAATGAAGAAGAAATGACCTGCACAATTCCATAATCTTATTTTGAGAAATTCCCTAAGGGGATAGATGGCACCAGTAACCCCCCAAAAAAATAAAATACTTAAAGTTACTCAATAAAAGGTCGCATTCAAGTATCATGCGTAACAATGTTGTTCCAGAGCGCGGTACTCCAATGATAAAAACGTCATTATCATTGTGTGTAATTGAGTTATTGCTCTTTGACATAATTATTTTTCACCTTGAAAAAAAATACAGGCACATCATCGTAATTTGATGGTCTCTTAGAAATATCTTCAAAGCAGTAGCAGGCCAAATAGATGTTGGTTGCGCGATACGTTGAGATTTTTCTCAATGTGAGTGTAATTCTCCAACTGGACAGTACTGAATACAAGTACGTATAACCAAAACTTTTCTTTATAACACAATCGTTGCGATCGAAAACTATCAAATAGCCGTGTGATTTAGAGGAATTTTATTATAAACAGAAACGGTCTGTTTGGCGATCTTCAGCCAGTTGTATCTTTCGTGAATTTGCAGTTCATAACTTTCCTGTTCTTTTTCCGAAAGTCCTTTCTCAAGCAATAGCTCTATTTTTTCCTGGAGTTCCTCTATATCTCCGCATCTAAAAAAACGTTCCGGAGAAAGGGAAACTTCCTTATTAGCCGGAATATCGGAGACAAGAACGGGCAACCTATAACCCATGGCTTCAAGTAGGGCTATGGGTAAACCTTCATGGTAAGAAGGCATGACAAACAATTCGGCATGAGAATATACCTGATTAAGCCCTTCTCCAGTGACATAGCCAGTGAGAATAATCCGGTCATCACCAGCAGCCATTCTCTTTATCTTTCTGCTGTATTCTGTCTCGTGGTCGGCATCGCCGGCAATGACAAGTTGACAACTTCTCCTGACATACTTAAAGGCCTTTATTAGATCAAGAAGCCCCTTTTCAGGCACAAAACGGGCTACAGCCAAAATATAGTTGCCTGGAATGATACTCTGCTGCGTAAGGAAATAGGTGTTTATGCTTTTTTCCGGAACAGAAACTCCATTATACACAAGATTTTGCTCCCGCTTACAACGCCGGGTAATGATTTCGCTTATTACCTGAGAAATCACGATAACTTCGTTAGCAAATTTCCCACCAAGATACTCCCCAAGCCGTAATATGGTCTTGGCCACCATGCCCCATTTCTGGCGATCATAATCAGGGCCATGATTGGTGACAACCACTTTCAGCCCCAAAAGCCGGGCAAAAGGAACCAAGAGTCCCGGTCCAACTGCATGGATATGGACAATATCAACATTTAATAACCTAGCTCTGGTAATGGCAAGAAAGGTGTGAACAAGTGCCTCCAGGTGTTTTTGGGAAGGAGTAAAGATATGCTCGAGAGAGACCCCAGACCATTCCTGCTCTTTCACAGTTACATAGGGTGTCCGGGTCGCCACTATCACCTCGTGGCCCATGGCAGCAATGAGAGGATATAGTTCCTGACAGTGCTTTTCAACACCTCCAGGGATGTTCGGAATTCCTCGCGTGCCAGTGACAAAAATTTTCATGAAGAAACAATCCTATTGTTTCGGCCCGATAGGGTCGAGACAGACATTCTCGTCTTTATTTTTCATGACCTTCAATTTATTTATCGCCACCCATTTTAAGGGTACGAAAATCCTTTTCTTCATGGCAGGAGCTGCAGAACCGATCATCCAGCAGTGCTTGTTGCAGCTTTTTACCATTTGCCGGACTTTTTCAGCCTGGACACTCTTCCAGATGGTATCAAAATCCTGTTCATGCAGATTACCCATAATCATCGGATAGTCAGAACCGTTGCAGGGTAAAACATTACCTCCAGGGTCCACAAAGAACATATCTGTCCCTACCTCGCAGGGAAGGGCCCGATTTTGCCCTCGTGCTTTTCTCGCCAAACCCATATTGAAATATGCCCGGAACCAGTTTTTTGGTTTATTGGTTTTCAGCAGTTCTGAAGCGATATTCTCGAAAGATTTCGCAACATTATTCTGATCTTTATACTGGTTGTCGATTGTATGGAAATAAAACGAATTATGAGTGGTTGCTGTGGCGAACTCCATCCCCATCGCATTAGCTAATCGGTATAATTCGATCATGTCATCGACATTGCGATCCGAAACCGTCATTCCAAAACCGATATCCTTGATTCCCATTCCGTGTAATGTTGTCAGGGTACGTAATCCATTATCAAAGCCATTCTTAATTCCCCGAAGTTCGTCATTGGCTGCTGATAGTCCTTCGATAGATACACGAATACCTATTTTGTTTCCAAACTTTTCAAATAGGGAGGTTATACGTTCTGTGAAGTATCCATTAGAACTGATAACCAACCGTTTGGTCTTAGTGAGAGCTTTGTTGACAATCTTCTCTATGTCTTCGCGTAAAAATGGTTCTCCGCCGGTAATATTTATAAAGTCCAGATCTGTTGGAAGTTTGTCCACCAGTTCGGGTGAATATTCTTCATTTTTCTTGCTCGGATATTTCCAAGTATTGCACATGTAACACTTAGCGTTACATCGGTAGGTGATGATAAGGCAAGCCTCCATAATAACGTTCCTTTTTACAACATATTCGTCAGATGTTACTAAATTGTTCTGATGTAGACGGAATAATTATTTAAATAATGAAAATAACTTGAGGTTTCAAATTACCACCCTAACGGTTGTTTGTTTTTTGTATTGTGACTGAAGGTTTAAAGTTCGCATACTGCTACTTAGAGATGCTTCAAGAGTGTGTTGGGGTCTATTATTCTTGAGATATTTCAATTTGTCAAGCGACATTCTCAACTTTTCATCATTAAAGCCTGTTGCAATAAAAAAGGTTGCAAGGAATTTATATTTTTTTTAACGGAGGGAAAATGACATTTAAAATAGATTTGTTTAACCATCATTAAATGTAAAGCAAACGGTCTCGTAGAAATATTGATTTTCTTGAGTTGGCAAAACAAAAACTTTAAAAAAATGAAACAATATAATTGTTCTTAAGGCGAGATTGTTGAGGAAACTATCCAAGGCGTTCGATGGTTAAACTGTGGGGGAGTTTGTATAGCTTTCGGATGCATCTAGAAAACTATGCATCTTATCACAACAACTTAATTCGTAGTTTCAAATAGATGACGTATTTAGCTATCTTCCTTCAGCAAGGAAAACAACCTTGCAGGTTTTTAATAATATTCTGAAATCGTTCCAGAAGTTCCAATTGTCAATATACGCAAGGTCCAGGCGCATCCATTCTTCAAATGATGTTTCATTTCGTTTGGATTGAGTTTGCCAGGTGCAGGTGATGCCTGGCTTCATGGAGAGGCGGCGACAATGCCAGGTGTCATACTCATTAACTTCAGATGGTATCGGCGGGCGCGGGCCTACTATACTCATTTCCCCACGAAGAACATTGAAAAGTTGGGGGAGTTCGTCTAGCCCGGTCTTGCGAAGAAATTTTCCAATATGGGGGATGATTCTTGGGTCATTATTAATCTTGAAGACCGGCCCATCCGCTTCGTTCAAATCTCTTAACTGATCGAGTTTATTTTCTGCACCTTCCTCCATGGTACGAAATTTATAAACATGGAAGCGTCTTCCATTGAGGCCACAGCGCTCCTGAGTGAACAAAACTGGACCTGGATCTAAAATTTTGATCATTGCAGCGATTATCAGCATCAAGGGACCTAATAAAATTAGGCCAATTGAGGCACTGCAATAATCAAAAACATGTTTGAAAAACAGTTTTAATTTGTTGGGTGGAGTTGTATGCAGGGCCATGGTGGGAATTCCAACGAATTCCTCAAAATGGATGCTGGCCACAGCAGGACGATACATAAGATGATGCAGTTGCCAGTCAGGGATAATGCGAACAGAAACACCCATTTCCTCAGCAAGCGAAATATATCTTTCGCCGTTAAGGATTTTGGAAAGAGGCATAGCAAAGATAATTTCATCGATAATCGTCATTCTTAGGAAAGTCTCAAGGTTTTTAATGTGATCCAATACCTTGACACCTTGCGCAACCTCTGTGCCAATGAGGCCATCCTCTATTTCAATACATCCATGGATAGTCAGGCCTTGTTCATTGTCTGCCAATATCTTGCCGATGACCTCCTTGGCCCTTTCTTTTGCACCTACGACGATGACATAACGGGTATGATTAGGTCTGCCAATACTTCTGAATCTTGCGGTGTAAATAATGACCTTACTCAAGGACAATAAGAAGACATTAATACATATAAAAAGGCAAAGCTCCAGTCGGCTTAAGTCATTAATTCTAAGGAAATAAAGGGCAACGATAAGCATGATTAATGCTGCCAGAATAGCCTTAATAGTCTTCCTGATAGAGACTCCGAGGGAATGACTTAAATCATATACACCCCAGAAACTAAAGGATAGATACCAGCACACTACCACAAGGAGAGTTATGAAGAAATAATTATAGTCTTTGGCATGATCAGAGCAAATGGCAAGGGTACATGATGCCATGAGGGAATGGGCTGCCAAGAAAGACAGGGTAGACAAACAAATATCAATTTGTTTATGCACTCTATCAAAAAATGATGTTTTCCACTTTGTCATAATGATTGTTATCTCCTAACTCAATTTTTCGAGTTGATTTAACATTCTGAATTGACAATCATATATTTTTCTGATTACCACTAAAGCTCAGCTTGGCCCAAATCCTGCTTGGGCTGACGAGCTGATCGATCTGGCCTCAATTTGCAATACAACCTGAAGCCGTCAGGATTTTGGTTGTATTGGGAGCCAAAAAACAGCTCGTCTAAAAGGTGTTTATGCCAGCGTGTTGAGGATTAGTGGTAATCAGATATACTTTTTCAAATGTTTTAATTGTTTAAATGAACTCAACTGCCGTAGTCATGATTGCATCAATTCTCGCAATTTCAATAGCTTCAGCGTACTCAACAGATGAGCGGGCCTTGATGAGTGCAAGCGCCAATAATCTCTGCTGTGCATCCATCAAAGGAACCGAGTGGTCTTATTGTTGGTCAGGCAGGGAGTGGTTTTCACTCATAGTTCTCTGATCATCATTGCGCCTTTTATCAACCGCCAGGAATACATATGGTGTACCATGACGATAGTAGTATGACCAATCAATCTCATTTGTGGCGATGGTGAAGCAAAAACAATCTTTATTTGCTGTTGCTGCCTGGTCTCTACTGCCACACTGGCCAGAATACGTGCCTTGGCGGACATTTTCTGATTCGGGTATACACTCTTCTTAAAGTTATCCATTGAACCTATGCCAGTAAGATACCTTAGGCATATTTTATCAAGACCTTTCCTTGATTTCCCTGCAACCTTTTTTCTTGCCTTTACAGACGAGCAGAGAGCTAAATTCAGAGGCAGAATATTTGCTCCATCAGGCCGCTATGATCAAAATCTTAAAAATCTTTAGAGTTGTGCAGATGTTGTGATCAAAGATCCAGACCAAAAGTTCGACAACCTTCGAACGACCTTGATCGTACGTTCTGTCATCAAATATCAGTACCTTCTACCTCGTTTTACTGGTGTGAGCAGAGAAAAGAAGTTGTAAACCTGAACAGCCACTGACAATATGAAACGAAGCAGATTGTGGTAATGATTTTTTCATAATATCATAAGCTGCTTTCTTCTTGAACGGAAATCCGATCTTGTTGAGAATATCTCGGTAAAAAGTGTTCCCCTTAAAGGGAAGCAAAGAGATATGACACTCTTAGGTGAACGAAGAGTGTCTACGATGCAGCTAATTTTGTTTTTGTTGCTCCTGATGTTGTTTAGTTATATCCATTATCGCGCTTATTTCTTGGTAATATAGATTTTTTGAGAAAAAAACAATATTACCAAGAAGTGAAGCATGTTTCGGCGATTGTTGTATTATTGCAATCATTTGAATGTGATTTTGGTAACTTTGTTCGCAACTCGCAAAGTTGAATACAAAGAATAAAATAGATTCTTACGTATTCCTTTGTAAATGCATAAATCTGTACCAAATTCATACAAGTCTAACGCCCAAAAGGTGGTTTTTTTTGCATATGCACAAATTTTAATAACCGTAATAATGTTGGTATTCCGATTTATTCATATCAATTGCATTTATCACAATCCCAAGGACTGGAGTTTGAATATCCTTATATAATTTCAAGCCTCTTTGTAAGCTATCATAGCTAGTTTTACCGGCCCTGGAGACAACAATAGTTTCATCTACAACCTTACTTAACAATAGGCTATCTGGGATTCCTAATATTGGCGCAGAGTCAATAATGATAAAATCGAATTCTTTTTCAAGTGACAAAATCATGTCCTGCAATCGATTGGAGCTGAAAAGCTCTGATGGGTTGAGCGGATTTGGCCCGGATGGCATGACATACAAAGAGGAATCATCAATCTTGTGAATTAACCCTTCGTTTTCGCTACCCGCAAGATAGGAACTTAAACCTTTTGAATTTGGCAAATCATAGATTGTATGGAGTGACGGTCTCCGCAAATCCGCATCAATAAGTAGCACTTTGTTTGCTATCATGGAAATCGTTTTCGCCAGGTTCAATGCCGTTGTTGTTTTTCCTTCATCTGGCATCATGCTTGAAATTAAAATCTTCTTCGGTGGTTTATCCGGTGAAGATAGCATTATAGAAGTTCTCAATGATCTAAAACTTTCTGCAAAAGCAGACTTAGAATTACTACCGGTAGCAATTTCAATATAGCCTCCATTTTTTAAAGGCTCTACGACACCTAGCACACCTACTCCTGTCCTGCCCTCAACCTCGCCCGGACCCTTTACTGTATTGTCAACATATTCTAGAAAGAGGGCAACGCCTACCCCGCCAAATAGACCCAAGATAACGCCAAGGAGCATGTTCCTCTTCTTGTGTGGTGACACAGGAAATTCTGGCATTCCTGCCTGCTCGGTAACCCACACATTCACCTGCTGAGTATATTCAGTGACACCCTGTTCTTTAATGTGTAAGCTCAAAGCATCGTAGAGAGAACTGTTCATGTCTACTTCTCGTTTGAGAATACCGTATTGGATAAATTTTTCATTCAGGTCAAGAATCTCATTCTTGGTTTGATCGAGTAATTTTCTGATATTCAACTCATTATTCCGTGCCAGCTCATATTCATTGTTAATACTCTGAATACTTTTTCTTATTTCCAGCTCCTTTTTTTGCTCCAAAATCTTTAAATCAGCCCGTGCCTTGATCATGACGGGATGCTTTTCACCGTACTCATGGGAGAGTTCAGTTATGTTTTGCTCTGACTTCAAGATCTGATTTCGTAGCGACTGCAACAGCTTATTTTCTGAGAGACCAGGAATAGTATCAGTATTTTCATTGGTATCTCTCATTCCTGCAATCTGGCTACGTAAGGTTTCCAGTTCAATCCTTTTGGTCTCTGCAGCTGTCATCCTAACATTAAGGTCAGCAAGTTTCTGGGGGAAAATCGCTACATGGTTCTCTACTGTGATTATGTCATGCTTCTTGATGAAAGCCTGAAGGGCTTTTTCGGATTCGAATAGTCTGGTCCTTTCAGTGTCTGCTTTTTTGGTCATCCACTCGATGGCATAGCCGGAAGAGTTGAGCTTAATAGCCATGATCTCTTCCATGTATGCTTGGGCAATGGTATTAGCGATGAGCCTTGCAAACTCTGGATTTTCAGACCTATAACGTATATTCAACAGTCCGCTTTCCGCAACCTGCGAAACAACGATATTCTCTTTTATGATGGTAGCAAAAATGTCTGTCTTTGATTTTTTCCAGCTCTCACCTTTAGAATCAGTTGCCTCATCAGCAGAAACAGATGACGGCGATAGATCGGCAATAAATGATTTTATAGAAGCAACCGTAGCCCTCACAATAGAAGGTTTATTGCTCTCTGCAGGGAAATACGTTTCATAGTTGGTATCCAGCGCCAGAATTTCAACTACCTTTTTGATGACATTATGACTCCTGATTATCTGGCTCTGAGTTTCAAAAAAGTGAGGATCATACCGATTTCCAGAAGACTTCCCGGTCAGCAGTGTAGGATCGCTTCTCTCCACCAATATCTGAGTGGATGCCTCATAGATAGGGGTGGCAGAAAAAGTGCCGATAACCACAACGATAAAGGTGATAAGAAAAAAGGTCGCTATAATAAATTGTCTTTTTTGTATGACCCTTAGAAAATCACGTAAATGTAGTCTCTGTTCTTCTATCATTAGAATATACTCTCCGGAACTAGGATAACGTCTTCTTGCAGTATCGGTGCATTCATTTCAATTTTATCAAAAAACTGCTCACGGCCATTTGATTTGCGAATGATTCTTGCAATGTTTTTTGAGGCATGGCCAGAAAAACCTCCGGCTTTTGTAGTCGTTTTTCTAACTGTCAAATTTTCTTCAAGCTTATACGCATCCGGTTTGTTGACTTCTCCTGATACATAAAATACCACAGCTTCGGCAGTATGGATATTATCGCTATCCAGCGTCTCGATATTATGCGAGGTTTAAACTCTTTTCTTTCAGCTGATTCATGCCAATAGTCAAGACGTTTGGTTATTCCTATGCATTTGGTCCTTGTTTCCTCTAAATCATAGTTTTATCTCCAGCCTCTATACGGAACGAGGATAATGTCTTCTTGCAGTACAGGTTCATTCATTTCGATTTTCTCCAAAACCAGCTCACGGCCATTTGATTGGCGAATGATACTCACACTGCCTTCTTTAGCATCGTCAGAAAAACCTCCAGCCCTAGTAATCGCTTTTATGACAGTCAAATTTTCTTCAAACTTATACGCATTAGGTTTCTTAACTTCTCCTGAGACATAAAATACCCCAGCTTTGGCAATATAGATATTATCGCCATCCAGAGTCTCGATATTCTGAGAGGTTTCGCCCTCTTCTATCAGCTGATTCATGTCAATAGTCAAGATGCTTGGTTCTTTCGATGCATTTGCTCCCTGTTTCCTTTTAATTATGGTTTTATCTCCAGCCTCCTTAGTAAGACCGCCGGCCTTGGAGATGAGCTCAAGGAAAGTAGTTCTGCCCTGCAATTCATATAGACCTGGTTTATTCACCTGCCCCAGAATTACAACCTTTTTACTTCTGAAATCCTCGATGAACACATTCACCTGGGGGTTGACGATATAGCTACCTGCAAGACGTGCGGTTATTTTATCGGAAATCTGAGTGCTGGTGAGGCCGGCAACTTTAACCTTATTTAATAATGGTAGATTGATTGTGCCATCCCCACTAACACGGACCGTTGTCGTCAAATCATTATGATTGTATACAGTTACTTTAAGAACATCATTTTCTCCAACAATGTAATCTTGCCCAACGGCTGGTTCAGCTAATTGAAGAAGAAAAAGAAGACTAAGAAGAATATTTTTTATCATAGCGTTATGTTTGATATAATTAGAATTATTTACAATTCAGGCAAGGTCATATAAATAACGTAACCTCCGTACCGTAATTGTTCGGCAGGGCTCTCCATATCCATGGAGGCTGTCTGGTACTTATAAATTATAACATGCACGTAATACTTCTCTGAAACGATATCTAATAGGGTTTAATGGTAAAGTTGCTATCATCTTTTCCGTTTTTGAGGAAAAATAAAATCGAAAAGATAAACAAATACTTACTCCTGATAAGCTATATATATAATCTATACAGAGAGATATTACACTAACACGTAGATGCTGTCAACGCTAACGCATGGATGCTGTCAAAATATTTTCTTCTGGTGCAGGACTAATTGATCCTGTTCTCTTCATGATATAATTTCAGACAGTTAGATTCATAACAGGACGACATCTCGTATCCGCGGCACAATCCTCAATATTGTACTTATGATCAAATGTAATCAGTTGAGAATTGGAATTATTCAGATTGTAACTTGGCTCAAAGTCGACACAATTTACGCTGCTGAGTGTCATATTTAAAACTATGTCGCCAGAATATTTGCCATCCATTGAGTTTTGTTAAAGTTATCAAGTGCCAAACATTTCCTTCTTTCCATAAATAAATTACATCTTGTTGCTTGATTATGATTCAGCATTGCGTCAGGCATGCAATTGTTCGGCCTTCCTGCCATGATGTTTAGGATGACCATGTTGGTGGCACCATCGTCCTCAGTAAAAGTGAGGCTAACGTTGCAGGTGACAGGTTTGTTCTATGTGTGGCTGGTTCGGATTTCTCATCAACAGAAAGATAAAAAGCCATTTATGCAGACTATTAATTTTATATCGATATGTTATATGGAGACTGTCTCCAGTAGTTGCATGTGTTCATGGCAAATAACCTTAAACCAGAATAGTTGATCTAAGCTATATTGGTTTTTGTAGCGAAGAACTGATCAGCTGGTGCAAAGATTATGATGTTGATTACGTCCTTGGTGTCGCCAGGAACAACCGCCTGAAAATGAATATCGTGGAGGACATTGTGGTGGCCAAAGCCCGGTATCAATGTCTTGATCTTGCATCAATTGTCTGCGTGGAGCTAAGGTGTCGATTAGTGTGGTTGGAAAAGGATGTTGGCTTGACAATGTAGTTGTCGAGCGTTTTTGGTGAAGTATCAGATATAAGGATATTTATCTGAAGTCTTATGAGAACCCGCTTGAGATTTCAATTGGCATTACTACCTACATTTTAAGGTATAACAACGTTCACACACATCAGAATCTAGATGGCGCAGCGCCTGAGGAGTTTTATTCTAGAGAGTTGACGATAGCCGCCTAAACCGCAACTGGTCCAGACTCACAGCGGGGAGGGGACAGTCAAGTAACACTTGGAACTACCCAACATAATGAAACAGGCAGTGTGAGTGTTCCAAAGAACGGGACCACTTCTTTGAAAGAAATGTGTTAAAATGCCTCATGACATAATGGTTAAACGTAGATTGGCATTTTCCTACGTATGAGTTAGTTTACTCAAACGAAGGAAAATGCTATAGCATAGAGGCGTAAAGAATACGCGCCAGAAGAAAAAAATCTTTCTAATACCGGTTGGTTGGCTGACAACGTTTAACGATTCTTTTAACTCTATAAAGGATGTATGATTGAAGCAGCTTGCACGAAAATCAGGCAAAAACCAAAATTAGGACTGCCAAAACCAGAGATCCCACTGCTATTCATAAGCGCCGCAGTTAACTCTTCCGCCAGGGGCAACAATGTTTCCAACCCCGTCTGTTATAGGTATACCATCATAGTCTTTTATATTTGGGATTCCCTGCCACACGGAATTATCACATGCATCTTTTGCCGGTGAACCAGCCTGTAAATGAAAGTCACTGGAGTTGAAAAAGAGGGGATTAGCAAGTATCGCATTGTTACCAGCTACCCCGTCCACACTTTTGACATATGGTGAGTTGATCGTTCCGTGCATAACATTTTTATTAATATTATATCCATCACGATCAGGAATAGACATATCTAGAGTGCTAAAACCAATTTGATAGCCCACATTCTGACTGAAGATATTATTCTTTATATATACATTATTAGCATCAGGATTTCTTATCAAATACCCACCCTGGTAACTTGGTTCTACCGGCCCACAGTTAACTATTGTGTTATTGTATATATAAAGGTTTTGAATAGGATCAACTGGCCCAAACCGACCTGGATGATGAGATATACCTGTTTTTACATTTTTAACGATATTATGGTGTACACGTACATTATCAAGCATGCCGCCTTGCTCAGAGCTCATCATGATACCGGTGCCAACATCAGTGAAGTCATGAATGTAATTACTGTATATTTCAATGTTGGTAGTAGCTTTATCCCACGCATCAGTATAAATCCCATTTTGGCCGTGTATATTATAGACCTCGTTATGGTGAATTTTCCCGTTATAAGAACCTTCTTTCATGTCTATGCCGGAACCACCATTAACAACACTGCCATTGTTGTGTACTTTGTTATACATCACTTCAATATCATGTGAACCGCCTGAAATCGTGATGCTTTCACTTTTGCTTCTCATACAAGCCAGTTCCACTTCGTTTGAATCGATAACGATATTGTTTGCGCCACGAGCACGTATTCCGCCGGCTTCAGTCTTGTAGACCTCGCAGTTTCTAACGGTCCCGTGGTTTGTGCCTATTGTAAAGTTGATACCACTGTTCTCATTCCCGGCAGCAGGATCACCACCAGGAATCACATATCCAACGTTCTGAACACGTAAGTTCTCTATAATGATATAGCTCTTTTTCGGCACTTGTATCAGCCCATCATATTTAGCTAAGGTGACACCAGAACCATCAAATACAGGTTTAGCGCCTGAACCATAGGCGCCAAAAATAATGTAACCTGTAGTATTACCGTTACTTGGAACTACTAACTGTTCATTCCAGGTGTCACCACGGTTGAATAAAATACAGTCCCCAGGCGAAAAAGAAGACCGGTTTACTTTGCTGACAGTCGCCCAGGCAGTATAAGGGGCTAAACCAACAGCAGTATCCTTGCCACTTTTGGAGACATAATAGGTGTTTCCCGTACATATGGTTGAGCTGGAGGTGCCGTCCCCTTGGATGAAGTCTGTTGGAGCTTCTGGGTTAGCTTGGACTGTGGAATATGGGGCGTGGCAGAAAATAATTAGAAATAAAAACTTTATGAGAATTGATTTTTTCATCCGCTCATAATCTTTTAAAAGCATTGTTGTCTCCTTAATATTTCCAAGAGGATCTACTCTGAAATAATATTTTTTATAACCGGGTATGACTCATCGCTAGGAGCAGTGATTAACAGGCCTACCTGAGTTGAATAATCACTTTCCTCACCCACACTATTGTAGGCGGTTGCCACAACATAATAATAATTACCACACGAAAAACTGGGAACTTCCGTTAAAATTCTCCCACCAATAGTAGGTAGTTTACCAACATCCACCGAATGAGTATATGGGCCGCCACTTGTTAAACCATAATGGATTTTATAACCTGCGATATCTGTTTCAGCGTTTGGTTTCCAAGAAAACTGCTCCGTGCAATCCGCTGCAAATGCAACTGTTGCAGAGAAAAAAAATCCAATAATTCCAATAACAAAAACTCTCATGAGATGCCTCCATGTCCTATTCTTGCATAAGAAAAATCAATGGCATATGATTGTTCGATCGATGCAAGGAGTATTGAGAACCATTGTGATAGCAATCTTTCGAATCTAATTAGATGTATGTGAAGAAAAATCATTGTCTGTAGTTTCCTTTTGTTTCATTGTTTGCAGATGTCTCAGTTGGCTGTACCGATACTAAAGTAGCCCATAACTTCTTCTGCATGTGTTATTTCGGTATCATTTGACTGTTCCTCTTCAACCTTTATCTCGGTGCCGGTTGGTGATATATTTGTAGTGCGCACCGCTGCGGTATCATCACCATAGGTGGTCTGCATGCCCGCAAAAAAGAAGGGCTGAGACGAAAAATCAGCTTTGTAAGTCAGGGGGAGCCAGTTGTGGTCGACCTTATTGGGTGTTAGGGAGGTTTCGAGCAATAGGCCGTCCACTTCTTGCCCTATTCCAGGTTCCACAGCGATGTAACCGATGGTCTCAACGGCAGGATGATCAGTCTGTGTTAATTGCTGTTCCTGCAGTTTGTGTTTGAAGGAAGTTTGACCGATATCACTCAGCCTGTTTGTCACCGCATCACCTCCAGTTTCTGTCATAACCTGGGTTATGATAACAGGAGTGAGATTGTATGCCTGCTGCAGGGCCACCTGTTGAAATGATGTGGAGCTATTGAACCTTCCGGCTTCTATCCTAGATCCGTTGTCCAGTGTGTATACACCTTTTTCCATTACCATATAGCTTACAGTTTCGAGGGCATGACTGCCGTCTAAGTAATCCCACTCCTGAATATGTATATCAAAGCCGTCCTGGTTGATGTTGCGGATTCTCACCATGCAAGGATCCCAACCATTAACTGTTGGTGGCCCGGCAATAACAATGGGTTGATTGTAACTGTTTTTAAAGAGCACTCTCACCCAATTATCGTTGATGCTCAGGCTTCCAACTTCAAATTTAGAATGACTTGAAAAAAGGATCGTTTCTGGGATTGTCGTACCACCAATATCGGGGACTGGGTCTGTCGTGCCATCGGCACCGGCAGAGGTGCCTTCGGCCACGACGATGGGGGTAGTTGCACTGTCAGAGAGACCCTGGCTGTCGACAACGGTGAGCCGAGCATCATAAATGCCTGCGGTTGTATAGACGTGGGATGCGGTTACACCGCTAGCCTGAGTGCCATCTCCAAATTTCCAGCTATAACTCACTATAGATGAGTCGGGATCTGATGAATAGCTCCCATTAAAGCTTACTGTGAGCGGTACATAGCCTGCCGCTGTCGAGGTAGACACTACAGCAGTTGGCGTGACGGAGGGTGAGTCAAAAGTCAAAGGAAAAGAGGGGGATGGCGGGCTCTCAGATCCATCGGAGTAGTAGGCTGTAAGGGTAAAGTTGCCTGTGTCGGCTTGCGTACTGATTTGGCAAGTTATCCTGGAAATGGTGGGATCGTTAGTTGAGCAGACTTGTTGACCGTCCATGTAAAGTTGATAGCCCCTCAGCTGTTTTGTCGGATAGTTAGGGGCAGTAAAGGCAAATTGTACATCCAGATTGCGTAGCTCTGCGCCAATTGAAATTGCCGGAGTTAAAAATAAAAAAGATAGTAAAAACAGTGTCTTTTGTCTCATTTTCTTTATTATATGTAAGTGTTTGTGTATTTGGAAAGTGAAACTATTGTTTGAAGAATCTCCTTTCCTTCCTGAATCCTCAGTGGACTAATTTTTACAATTCACGTTACACGAGCAAGCAGCATGCCAAATGCTTATAAATATATTTATCTCCTAGATAGAGTTAATTAGTAAACACGCCAAATGTTTTGACTCCTTTCTGCACCCTGAGAGAGGGTAAAAAATGCACACTCAGTGCGCAAATCTTGTAGTGACTGTCAAGAACCCTGGGTTTCTATGCTGCCTGCATTTCATGCAACTTAAAATAGACTGAATCGACACATGTTTTGCTCAACCTGCCAGGGACCGTAACTGGATTATGTGCATCTGCTCGTAAATGTCCCACCGAAAGGCTCCCCTATGTTTTGAGTGGATTTAGTATATTCCATACACCTTCAAGTACGCTAACAATGCAGCAATTATGAACACTAATGAGACTATGATTTAAATCTTAAGAAGCGGGGGATAAAGGGACTAATGACCGGTTCAAATCATTTATGCAAAGAAAGGGAGGCTTGAGGAAGCAACGTCTGAAAGTTGTGTGTGGTATGTCGCTATCCTTTCTTTCCTGAATTAAAAAACTTTTCAAGAATATTGAGATTACTGTTGATTGGTTTCATACTTTTCAAAAGTTTGTCGTTGCAGCTGACGAAAGACGGAACGTTGAGGGCCATGAAGGTCGTTTACCTAAAGGAACCCACTTTACTGTATTGAAAGAGAATAAAGCATGAACTCAGTTGCAAGCTGCTGCTCCGACCCAGTTGTTTGAAAATACTATAGATACAGCAAAAGAATGTACTGTTAGGGAGGCTCTCAGGTGGATAGGTGGAGTTACAACCCTTGAAGAAAATGAAGAGCGTATAACTGAATTTCTCTACAAGGCATCAGAGTTCATAAAATACCGCATATATATGCCTTGTGTTGCAAGTGCAACAGTCAATGCACATAAACGAGTCCTGTAAAGATAGCAGTCAATCTACACTAAATGGTCACCTGAAAGGAATGAGTAGCCTCTTCCATACCGTATGGGCAAGAACAAATCATATGACTGCACAGCAACATTTAATGCGATCATTTACATGATAGGAAGTTCTATCTGTGAAATCTTCAAATCTACCTGATCAGTCGAAGAACCAAAAAAAACACGTGGCTAAGAAATAAAACAATAATGTGAACTGCATAACTTCGCTATAGACCGTGCTGAATTGATACTTTATGCATGTTTCTGATATTGCGTCGAAAAAAACTAAAATGATCAAGAAGATATTCTGTCTTTTCCTGTTTCTGGGCTTTTCTGCAGCGCTGGCTGCCAGTGGCGATCTCTACTGGCTGATAGTTGTGACCGCCGGAACCGAGATCGAACCCCGCAATATTAGAGTTATTCTCGGTAAAGAAAGCCCTGTGTTTTACAGTGACAACGTGACCAAGCTTGGGGGCTTTTAGGACCAGGCAAATCGCCAGTATGTGAGGTGTGGGGATATCCTGAAAAATTTCGTAAACGCCCTGGTCGCAGTTGAAGATAACAGATTTTTTGCTCATTTCGGTTTCGATGTGATCGGCATTGTCAGGGCTGCAAAAAAAAATCAAGCCGGCAGGGTGGTGCAGGAAGGCAGTATGCTGATCCAGCAGACCGCAGAGAACTTGTTTAAACTTTCAGGGGGGACGTTTAAGAGCAAGGCTAACGAACTGTTGTGTGCCCTCAGGCTCGAATATCGCTACATCAAGCAACAGATTTTCGAATTTTATGCCAATCAGTTTTATGTGAGGGGTAACGGCCACGAGCTCGGTGTGGCTGCACGCTACTATTTCGCTAATACCACGTGAGCTGAGTCTGGTGGAATGTGCGTTTATTGCCGGCAGTTTCAAGCGACCCAACTATTACAATCCCTTTATCAAGACGAATCGGCGGGGAGAGAAGTTTACAAATGATCGACCTGGTGCTTTATACTCAGGCACTGTCTACCCACCCCTCTTGCATTCAGGCAGGAGCAGGTAGGTTATTCGCTTGATTTGCAAGCAAAAATAATTCATAAAACAGATAAATGTGTGATGTGTAAAGTATGCTGTTTTGTGACTGTAATAAATTGTTTTTGCAAGAATTAAGCTTTTAAAGTTTCTATAATCATGTTTACTATCATATTTGAATTGGTTGGTGGATTACCGGTTGGTCTCTATGATATGATCAGGCAGGTTTAAACGACAAGCGAGCAGATGATGCTGTGCAGTATTTTTAGAGATACAATATCAGTTGTTTGTGTCATATAATTTTTTGGAAATGTTTGTCATAGTGCAGCGATTTGGTCACATAACATTAATGCTGCTGCCGTGTGTTAAGGTGAGCAGGATTATTTAACAGCAAAGTTAGGGTTTAAAAGTGAGAGATGATTATTCCGAGAGTCTGATGGTGCATTTCAGGCGGGCTGAAGTACTTCGACAAGAGGCGTTAAGTCTCTATTCCATAGATCTGAATGGCAGACAGTTGTGTGACTTGGAACTGCTGCTGAACCGTGGGATGTATCCATTATCCGGGTATATGGATAGAGCAATGTATGAGTCCGTTCTGGATAGCATGAGATTGCCTGACGGGACAGTATGGCCGATGCCGATTTGCCTGGATGTTTCAGAAGGTATTGCCTCTACTATTACTATTGGAGATCGGGTTGCTTTAAATGACGAGGAAGGATTTCTCCTGGCAGTCCTGACTATATCTGATGTTTGGAAATCTGATAAGAAAAGAGAAGCTGAACAGGTTTATTCAACAGTTGATAGTCAACGCCATCCTGGCGTTAGTCGGCTTTTTGATAAAGTTGGTGAGTATTATGTCGGAGGCGATCTGGAAGGGGTCAGCTTGCCGATTCATTATGATTTTCAACAATTACGCCTTACACCCTCAGAAACTGTTCGTCGGTTTACCATGAATGGGCAGAGGAGAGTTCTTGGGTTTCACACCGAAGAATATCTCCATTGTGCACACCGTGAGATGGTAATTGCCGCAGCGCACGAAGCCGGAGCTGCAATTTTTCTACAGCCAGTTGCGGACTTAAGCCATCCTGGTAATCTTGATTATTACACCCAGATTAGGTGCTACCAGGCATTCACAGAAAAATTTCCCTCAAACATGATTCAGTTGGGTTTAACACCCTTTTCCAGTCGAAAGGCAGGGCCCCGAGAGGCACTCTGGCAGGCAATCATCAGGAAGAACTTTGGCTGCAGTCATTTTATGGTGGCATCCGACCATGCCGACCCATTTGCTGGATTGGAAGGTGGAAAGCGATTTTACAGGCCGGGCGAAGCTCAGAATCTGGTGGCTGAATACGAAGCTGAAACCGGAATCGAGATGGTACCTGAGCAACAGATGGGCTACCATCACGAAAAGAAAAAGTATGTAGTGCTTGATGAAGTAAACGAAGCTGAAGTCGAAACCATTTCGTCAGAAGAACTGCGGCGTAAACTTGTTCAGGGTGAGGATATACCTATGTGGTTCTCATATCCTGAAATTGTTGATGAATTGCATTGTTCCTTCCCACCAAAATCAAAGCAGGGATTTACTATTTTCATGACCGGATATTCCGGTTCAGGTAAGTCAACCATTGCCAAGGTTCTGTTGGTAAAATTCATGGAAATGTGCGACAGGCCTGTGACCCTTTTGGATGGCGATATTGTACGAAAAAATCTTTCATCTGAGCTGTCTTTTTCGCAAGAACATCGTAACTTGAATGTCACACGAATAGGTTTTGTGGCCAGCGAAATAACTAAGAATGGTGGCATCGCTTTATGTGCGCCAATCGCACCCTATGAGGAATCCAGAAGAGCAAACAGGGAATTGATTTCTCAATATGGCGGCTATATAGAGGTATATGTTTCAACACCTATAGAGGTGTGTGAGCAACGTGACCGTAAAGGACTGTATGCCAAAGCCAGGTTGGGAAAAGTAAAGGGTGTTACAGGTATTACCGATCCATATATCCCTCCTGTTAATCCTGAATTAACCATAGACACGAGTAAAATAACCCCATTGGAAGCAGTGCAGGAAATTCTGCTTTATCTGCAACAGGATGGCTATCTTGTCTAAGAATTACAGTTAATGTTGAGATAACGTTCATAAACGTCTGCTTGCTCTTGCTTGCAGGTGCGAATCACCTTGAATGCACAAAGTATAACAGCCACTCAGACTAGTTTCCTGGGTGGCTGTTTGTGTTTGGCCTGGTTACTTCGTTATTGTATTGATCGGTATGCAGTATCTTTTGTTACCTTTTTTGAAAAGGACAAAATAGTACATGTTTGCTTACAGGTTCTGATCGTGCCGGATGCGTAAATAGGATGGGAATTTAGGCGTTCCTGATTGATATTTGCCATAAAATTTGAAGGTAATAACTGAGCCAATAGGAGGGGGCATCGATCTTTCGGCATCACTAAAGCCGCTGCCGATTTTAAATTGTTTTCCGTTATTGAGTTCAACTAAAATCGATCCGAGTCTGCCTTCGTTTTTACCTTTTCCGGGTATGTGAGAGATAACGACTGCTTCGGCATCCTGATAATTTTTAACCTTGAGAACTTCTGTACTCCGTCCTGCAGTGTAGAGGGCTTCCGCTTTTCGAACAATCAATCCTTCCCCACCAAGCTCTTCTATTTTTGACAGTTCCTGCTGTAAGTGGTTGTGGTCAGCAACTCTGGTTTGGGGAATGATGAAAGCATATTGTGAGGGACGAGCTGAAAACCATTCTTCTGCCTTTCTCATTCGTTCAGTAAATCCGCCAGGCGTATTTGGGACATCAAAAATAGCGAGTTTGAGGTGTAGCCAGCCGTCATGAGCCTGTTGCTTCTTGACGATAGAAACGGTTTTTTCAAAACTATTTCTGCCTCCCCATAGTTCACCTTCCAGTGGAAAAGGTGGGAGGTCCTGCACAAATACTTTGGGTGGATGGAGGATGTTTCCATTTTTTGATAGTAGTTGTTTGCCGGTCCAGTAACCGCGAACACCATCAAGCTTTTCACTCATCAACCAACCTGTAACATCGATTTGTTTGTCATAGGCTTTTGCCAGCATTAACCCCGCGGCCTGAGAGGATGTCGTGAGTAGAACGGTGCTACACAAAAGCAGCCAAACAATCTTAAGGTATTTTGAAAACATCTTCATCCTCCAATATACTTTTCATTTACAACCAATATTTCGCTATATTCAAAAGTTTTAAATGATCATAGTCGGG
The DNA here is from genome assembly GCF_005116655.2 of Desulfosediminicola flagellatus. Classification (GTDB taxonomy): domain Bacteria; phylum Desulfobacterota; class Desulfobulbia; order Desulfobulbales; family Desulfocapsaceae; genus Desulfopila; species Desulfopila flagellata. Next base: position 261,241 of record NZ_CP050698.1, read on the forward strand.
CAATCACTCTATTTTCTTACATAAATACCTGGATGAACAGTGATGGTATGAATCAGTTATGTGGTGTGATTGTCGAAATATCCTAAGGATTGAGGGGCTATTGGGTAGTAATTCAATTTGTGTGAGAGCAATAGTATTCTTGCTAATTCTGAGAGGATACTAAGTCAGGGTAGATATGGTACGGGTTAGAAGTGGAAAATACATTTACTCGACATATTAGTGATGTGTAGATAGTGAATGCAGTCACTGTTTGATAGGTGCTGTGGTGGCGATTGTAATTTAATAATAACGATTTGTGCGGAACATATTGTTATGTCGCTATAATTTTCCTGTTGCCATTATCTTCTGATTTAATAGTATAGGAGTGGTAAACGGCTGATTACCAGTATGTCTGGCGATGGAGCAAATTGCCTCCTTGGGTTTGATATTCACTGGGAATGGTTACTGTATGAATGAGTTGCTGGGGGGGCAAGTCTTTCAAAGGCTGAATGCTTCTATTGTAAATTCTGATACTTCAAGGGATATATAATGATTGAAGAAAAAGAAGATCGGCCGTCACCACCTGAATTTAGTCCGTATGTGTTTCCCGCCATCCTGGCTGTCATGGGGTTATGGTGTTTCTATGACGGCTGGATCACCAATGACCCTGAAATGCTTGAGCATCTTACCTTTAATCGGGTAGGGAGTGTTGTGCTGCTTTTGTGGGCTATAATAGATTTTATCCGCACCCGCCGTTTTGAACAGGCTGAAAAAGCGGAACTTGCCTCCAAAAGTGATAAAGACAACACATGATCAATAACCGTAGGCTTCTAGTTCCTTTCGCTGCACCATTTCTAGCATATGTGTTTATAGCTTCAGCTCTGGGTGATTTTATGCCCATCGAGATGAACTACGGACTGCGAATAGTCGCCTGTGTGGCATTGCTTGTATGGGGCTGGAAGTGGTACATGCCGATGACAGGTCCTAAGTCTGTATCAGGCTCAGTCATAACCGGTGTTGTAACTGGAATAATCGGGCTTGCTGTGTGGATTGTGCTATTGACTCCTTTTGCCGACGCCTCAGAGGCTGAGCCGTGGTCCGGTTCTGCTTTTATGGTGAGATTGCTCACGGCCGGACTGCTTGTTCCTGTATTTGAAGAGATAATGATGCGCGGTTTTGTCTTTCGCCTTGCTCTGCAGTGGTGGGAGGCACGTAAGCGCCATGACAGTGATCCGCTTATAACTGCACTTGATGATCATTCTGTAAATACCGTTTTGCCGGGAGCCTGGTCATGGCCAGCTGTCATTATTTCCACGGTGGTGTTCGCGTCCGGTCACAATACGTATGAGTGGCCAGCCTCAATTGGTTTCGGTTTACTGATGACAGGCTTGTGGATTGTTAGAAAAGACCTGATAAGCTGTATCGTCGCCCATGGCGTGACAAATATCACTCTGGCAATCTATGTTGTTAAAACAGATAGCTGGTTTTTGTGGTAAGTAAATGCCTTATTCGAATCAGTGTTTATTGTTATGTGGCACTTACACCATAATTCCCCCATGTTGAGTACCTGTATATAACCTGCCATTTTTAGTCTTTAGAAAATCTTCCAGCGGGATCTCCTCCTGCTTTATAAAACCTTTCTCAGGTAAAGACCCATTATTGACCATCTCAACGATTGAACATATTGATGCAGCAGTTGTCCAGGATATTGCGCGGCAGTCGATAGTTCCAAGAGTTATGGGGTAGTAGGCCTTAACGAATTCGTCCCGGAACAGTTGGTCGTTTTTCCAGCCTTCTGCAGAAGCGTGTACAAAGACCACATCATCATTAACGGCCGGTTTGGCATTGGTAAGGATTTTGCCTGCAAGCTCACGTTGTTCGCGCATGAGTAATTCATGAAAGAAAAAATTCATCTGCTGTACATGACCGGGATACCTGATAGATTTATAATCCAGATTATCCACTTTATCTAAGAAGGTCTCACACATAGTGCCGAGCCCCCCGGAAGTTGTAAAGGCCTCCAGTTGGATACCATTAATGACCAGCGTCTCATGCCACTCCATGGGAGATACCCATTTATGCTTTCCTTCTTCTATCACTTCACAATCGTTAAGGTACTCATTAACAACACCCTCAGGAGACCAGTTAAATGCGTATCCCAGTAATCCTGTGGGATGCTGGGGCAGAGCACCTACCCTGAGTTTGATTGATCTGATTCTCTCAAAACCGGCAGCAAGCGAAGCTCCGACGATAGCAATAAAACCGGGAGCCAGACCGCATTGCGGTGCCATAACAATTGAGGAGTCTTTGCTCATTTCTATTATGGTTTTGGTGGTGGGTACATCTTCAGTCAGGTCAAAGTAATGAATCCCTTTTTGATGTGCAATTGAGGCGATACCGAGATTAAAATGATATGGCAGGCAGGAAATTACAGCGTCATAGCCATCCAGCTTTTGCTCAATATCTGTTGGGCTAGTGACATCTATTTGTATCGTGTTGTATGGCTTGTGTTTAATAGGGGAAAGGTCTGCCCCGGTAACCTTGAAGCCTGTCAGGTGCAGGAGTTCTGCCACAAGGAACCCTACCTTGCCGAGACCGAGCACGAGAATTGATTGTATACGTCCTCTCATGGTTTATCTCCTGTTTTGATTATTAAAAATCTTCTTATAAGCATGCCGTTTAAATGTGCGTAATGCAAATGTCAGGAGTGTTTTTGTTGCTGTGATTGCCAATAATCAACAATGATTTGCTGCAATTTCATAGAGTAAACAATAGTACAGAGTTGAATGTCTGGCGAGTATTATGTGTTGGCAAGCGCGTGACGGACGGAGTTGCTAAAGCCATTTTCATCATTGGAGCTACTGTTCAGGTAGTGAGCATGGAGTTCCCGGGGGCCATTCGCCAGCATATAGCTGCGAGAGGTAAATTCGAGTAGTTCTATATCGTTATAGTCATTACCTATGCCGATAGTTGTATTCGGGTCGATTTGCAGGTGCTGGCAGAGCCAGGAGGCTGCGCTGCCTTTGTGAACATTTTGGGGATAAATTTCGAGCCAGATAGAGCTGTGATCAAGTGGAGATGTTGCCCTGGTAATCTGGAATCCGTTCAAAGTGGATTTTAAGGCAGTAAATCTGTCAGGATTATCGGTCAGAATAGCTATGACCTGCGTTGCTTCTTTAGGATAGTTACCAGTAGATTCGACATTACATGCAAATTCTTTATAGAGGTCGATTCGGCGATTGAAGTCTGTGTTGTTTGAACTGTTTCGGCGATATGTGAATCGATGATTTTCCGGGATGGGGTGATGTACCATGAAGTCTGCTTTCTGCGATTCCAGTGAGGCAGTGATATCACCAATCTCTGGAGCAGAGAGGCTCGCTTTCTTCAGGAGTTTGCCGTTTCGCAGATCGACAATGCCTGCCCCTGAGGAAAAGATCAAAAAATCCGCAGGGAAATCAGATGCGATAACCTGTCTAAATGAATACCAGGATCGGCCGGTAGCTATTACTCTGACAGTCTCTTGTTGACCAAGCAGTTGTAAGCAGGCGAGGTTAGCTTCACTTACTTTCCGTGCTGAGTTAAGTAAAGTGCCGTCAAGATCTGTAAATACTGCGCTTAATGATGTGCTGTTCATTGGTAGTCCGGCGCCTTTCCTGTTTTCTTTTTTTGTGTAGCTTTCGAGTTGCTTACTGCAATCTATTCTCTACACTAAAGCTGTTGAAAAACAAAGCAAGACAGGTTGGGTGGTCTGGCTGGAATAACGACCAGGAAGAATAGCAACAGGCAGCCTGCATATAAGCAAGCTGCCTGTCGTTTGGGGAGGCCGGGGGGCGTAAATGTTATAGCCCTGTCATTGGGTGGCGGTCATTCAGCTTACGAATTGAATTTCCTTTCCCACTCAAAATCACTACCGGTGACCTTGTCTTCCATGCGTCGTATACGTCGCTCCAGGGTTTCGTATTTTCGTCGTAAGCGTTGGGCGGCGCTGCGTGGGGAGTTGACATAGCTGTCGTAAAACTCCTGCTCGTCATCAGATTGTATCGGTTGTACTGGTCGTGGTTTCATTAACAGTGCGGCCACGATGTAGATTCCGATTACCGGCCAGAAACCGCTTAGCATGAACACTATAACCAGGCCGAAGCGAACCCAGAAGATTGACAGGTCATAATGGTCGGCGATTCCCTGGCAGACGCCGAGTAGAACTCCCTCACGAGAGCGGTAAATGCCGTTTTTTCGTATGCTGTTGCTCATTTTTTTATCCTCTATTTAATGCCCGACAGAAAACCGCTGATTTTCTCAATTTCCAGGTTTTCGTTTAGACACTATTTATCCTGTTTGTCCATCAGGATTGTCTCCAGAGCGTCGATACGTTCTTCCATGCGTGAAAGGCCCTGGTAAATTTCCTGGATCACCCGGGCCTCTTCGCTCTGGTTTTTGCCAGAGCCGCCCGTGAGGCCTGAGCGTCGCGTTTTTATTATGGCAAGTACTGTGCCGCAGACAATAGCGACAAAAGTCAGTATAGATCCAAAAACGATGGCCACTATGAATACTGAAGTCATTGTTGGTTAGCTCCGTCTGCAGTCTGAGTTACCAGACGTCTTAGTGTTTGTTTGCATTCTGTTTCGCAGCTTTGAGCTTCTCAAGTTCGTTTTCGATATCATCGTCTGTAGCGAGGTTTTCGAATTCTTCATCAAGAGTCGGTTGCTTGCCGAAATTTACCATATCTGCTTCTGCTTCCATATGATCAATTCTGCGTTCCAGGCCTTCAAAGCGTGCCATCGTTTCAACGCTGTCCATTCGTCGAATATCTTGCTGAGCCCTTTTTTTACCATTAGCCCGCTTGTGTCGCTGAACCAGCATTCGTTTCTTTTCTTTGGCGCTGTTGAGCTTAATTTCAAGCTCACGAATGTCACCCTGGTACTGATCAATCAGGCCACCATGATCTGAAATTTCTTCAGAGATCGACTCTGCAAGTTCGGCGAATCGACGTTTTTCCATAAGTGCTTCACGTGCTAAATCATCTCTTCCTTTTTCGACAGCAAGGTTGGCACGATCAGACCAGAGTGAGATTCCTGATTTGATTTCGTCAAGTTTTCGTTCGAGTTTTTTTCTTTCAGCTATTACGCCTGCACAGGATGATTTGAGTTCAACCAGTGTGTCTTCCATTTCTCTGATCATCATCTTGATCATTTTTTCCGGATCTTCTGCTTTGTCGAGCATGGAACTCAGGTTGGAGCTGACTATATCGCGAAAGCGTGTGAAAATTCCCATTGTATCCTCCATTAGTATTGATAGTTGTAATCTTTGAATCTTTTAAAGCACAAGGCGTGCCGGAATGTGATTAAAATGCAAAAGAATGGGATTACAGCAAGATAACAGTTTGACTGCAGTGGTGGCTAGGTGGTATGATTTGCCATATAGTAGTTTTAAAAAATACAATACGGTTAAATACGCCATGAGTGAATCCCGGCAGGATAGAGAATATACCCCCAGAACCGCCTCACCCGGCGAGGCAATTGGAGAATCTGAGCCCTTTTTGTTGTTTCAGGAGCGCCTTTCTAAAGTAGCAGCGGTAGAAAGACCTGTACTGTTGATAGGTGAAAGGGGTACAGGAAAGGAGCTGGCAGCCAAAAAGCTTCATTATCTTTCCAATCGATGGTCAGGGCCATGTATTACTCTGAACTGTGCTGCACTTTCACCTACACTTATTGAATCTGAGCTTTTCGGATATGAGAAAGGCGCTTTTACCGGGGCTGAGTCACGTCGAACCGGTCGCTTTGAAGCTGCTGACGGTGGCACGCTATTCCTTGATGAAATAGGCAATATCCCAATGGAGGCTCAGGAAAAGATTTTGCGAGTTGTGGAATACGGCTCATTTGAGCGGGTTGGCTCGACCAGTCAGGTTGAAGTAGATGTACGCATTGTCGGCGCTACAAATGCAAATCTGCCGGCTATGGCGGATAAAGGTGAATTTAAGCGTGATTTGCTTGATCGACTTTCATTTGAAGTATTGTTTCTGCCGCCACTGCGCGTTCGTGAAGAAGATATAATGGTGCTCGCACGCCATTTTTCCGGTCGTATGGCCTATGAACTTGGTTGGGACCATGTTCCTGAATTTAACTCAGAAGCAGTTGATGCACTTGAGAATTATAGCTGGCCTGGTAACATTCGCGAGTTGAAAAATGTCGTAGAGCGGGCAGTTTACTCAGCAGAAGATGATCTCATTGATCAGATCATGTTTAATCCTTTTACCTCGCCATACGCAGATATTGAAAATCCAGATCTAAATGAAAAGGTGAGGCAGGAACAACAGAGACAAACGACAACACTGCCGACAACCAGACGTTCATTGAAGGATGCTGTTAAAAACCTCGAAATATCAATGGTACATGATGCACTGACCTTGTGTCGCCACAACCAGAAGGCAGCAGCAAAGCATCTTGGGCTTACGTATGATCAATTCAGGGGGCTGGTGAAAAAATATGGCCGTGAAGTGCTTGATCTATAGTGAATACCAGAGGAATAACAAACGTACATATATGCTGGTGAGTTGCGCTTAATCGATAGTCGTTGGAAACATCGGCTTAAGTACACTTTGTAACTCACTGAGTTGATATGGTTTGCTCAGAAAATTCTGAAATCCGAATTCCCGGTAATTGGCCATTATCGGATCATGAGAATATCCGCTTGATACAATGAGCTTTGCCTCAGGGTCTAGAGCGAGAATCTTTTCAGCTGTCTCCTTGCCTCCCATACCTCCAGGAATGGTGAGATCCATAATCACTAAATCTATCGGCTTATCGGTCTTCATGCTTTTGGTGTACTCACTAATGGCTTCGTTTCCATCTGCTGAGGTGATTACAGAAAATCCAAGATGTTCAAGAAGGCTGCATGTTATTTCTCTCACCTGTAAATCATCATCCATTATCAAAATTTTCCCTGATATTTTAGAAATCTGTGTATTTGATTGTACTGATGGTGGAGGTATTTCAAGAGGAGTATCAATTGCTGGCAGCAGGATTGAGAATGTAGTTCCTTTAGAGGGGGATGAGCTCACGGAAATGTTGCCATCATGTTTGGCAATGATTGAGTGGGTTATGGCAAGCCCAAGACCACTGCCATCAGTTTTAGTAGTGAAATACGGGTCGAATATTCGCTCAATAAGGTGTTTTTCGATTCCACAGCCCTGGTCGGAAATTGTAATTTCCAGACATCGTTTATTGGCTAAATTCTCAGCCTGGCTGAAGGTGGGGATAACATTACGACACGTGATGGTTATTACTCCGCCATCGGGCATTGAATGCTGTGCATTAATGACAATGTTCTGTATTACCTGACTTATCTGGCCTGCATCCACTTCAGCGACCCATGGATTGCGATCAAAAAGATAATCACATCGAATATTAGTGCCACGCAGGACAAAACTGGCTGATTCCTTAATTATCTGAGCAACAGAGGCAACCTCTTTTACCGGTTCTCCACCTTTTGAAAACGTCAGTAGCTGCTGGGTGAGATCACGTGCTCTCAATGAGGCTGTTTCTAATTGTTTAAGGAGTTTAAAGCGTTTATCGTTTTTGTCAGTGAGTACGAGCAGTAGACTGACATTACCGAGTACTGCTGCTAGAATATTGTTGAAATCATGCGCAATTCCCCCGGCAAGAACCCCGACTGATTCTAATTTTCGTACTTTGAGGCGCTCTTCTTCAGCCGCTATTCTCTCTGATATGTCTCTAAAACAACCAAGCATAAACTGCTGATCACCTATTTCGATGATTGTAGAGCTTATTTCTGCAGGAAATGTCGATCCGTCATTTCGAAGCATCGGTACGCTTTTGGCGATAGTACCTTTACCGATAGCCATTTCGTCGAAGGTTTTCATGATGCTGGGAAGAACGTTCTTCGGATGTATAGCATCAACTGAGAGCGAGGTTAATTCCTGTTCGGTATATCCAAGCAAAGAACACATTGCATGATTAGCAAGTACAAATGAACGGGTTGAAGGATTGGCAACTAGAATTGGGTCGGTTGAATTATCAAAAAATGTACGAAATCGCTTCTCGGATATCTGTAATTCTCTCTCAGTATTTTCACGTTCGCTGATTTCGATTTCGAGTTCCCGGGTACGTTCTTTGACGAGCTCTTCGAGATGATCTCTGTATTTTTCAAGTTGATGAAAACTGGACCTCAACTCATGGGTCATATGATTAAAGAGTATTCCAAGATCACCTATTTCGTCTGATGATTGTATTTTTACAGAGGTATTCAGATCACCCTCCACGATTCGCTGGGCTGATTGTTTGAGCAGGTTAATAGGCTGGGTAATAATTTTTGAGAGGATGAGTGTTGCTATCAGGCTAAGGAGTACGGCAACTATTACGATAGTGATGATAAGTCGTTGCAGGTACAAGACATGTTCATTGGCTAATTGAAATTCAATAGCTATTGACCTGCTTAGTTCCTGTCGGAGTTCAAGAAATGCTTCCCGTAATTTCTGTTGTGCTTCATTGAGCGATTTTTCCTGTTCGACGAAATGTAGAAAAACAGTTTCAAACGATGTTGCTGCTCTGTCAATACGATATACCTGCAGTTTCTGTTCATCTGACTCTATGTTTTCACCCAAGGTCAGAAGAGTGAAATGGAGTTGATCAAAATATCGGGTTGCTTCTTCTCTATGCTTTACACTTCCTGTGTGAGTAAAATTGCTTTGTCCAATGATAGCTCTTGTAGCCGCAAGGTATATTTGCCGGCCGGATTCCGGATGTCTGGTATATTCTTCTACTCGTCGCTGAAGTCTTTCAGATTCAGTAACTAACCTGCTGTTGAGAGTTTGTATATCCAGAATGTGTTGCACATATCTTGCAAATTTCTTTTCATAACTATCTAGAACGCCAATGAGATTGGATAATTGTTTCTGGCGAATCTGTTCTCTGGCCTGCTTTTTGAGAGTATGAATCTGGTTTCGGATTTCTGCTATATAAGAATGAACCTGATGAGAATGGCTGATAGCTTCTTCTTTACTGAATTCCTGTTCCTCCAGCGTCATTGCATGAAACACCTGCTCAATATAGTTCTGGAAGACATAGCCTTTTTTCTGACTTCCCAGAGCGCTACGCATTCCAAACCAGCTCGTTATTGCAATACCAATGGCGAGGATAAGGACAAGAGAGAATGCTATGAAAAGCTTACTTCGAAATGACATAAGATAATTCGGTAATTATTCTAATTCCTGATCAATTTCTTTTTGCAGGTTCTTAAGGATGGCTGAGTATTGAAGTGGAAATTCAATAAGTTCATTAAAACTGTCCATTCCCTTATCAGCTATTGTATCCGGGGTTGCCAGATCATAATTAAAAACCCAATGAGATGAAGTGCTAATCTCCTCGCGTAGGCGTTGTTTAAAAGGTGAGTAGAAATTCGTGTTAATTGACACGTTCGGGGCAAGAGCTCCGGAACCGGTGCTCATTATTTTTTGCGATTCCTGCTCGGCGAAATATCCGAGCACTTCTTTTGCAAAGACGTGATTTTCTGATTCTCTACTGAGAATTATCCCGTCAATCGGGCCGACGGATGCGTGTGGAATGTTTTCGCCCATTGTTGGGAAAGGGAAAAAGTCATAATCCTCACCAGGCTTAAGCGCAAAGGGAAGATCTTCAAATGTTTGTGTAGCCCAGGTCCCCATAAGAGTCATTGCGGCTTTTCCCTGGCGAACAAGATCAGTTGCCTCTGCCCAGTCGAGTTGATTGGCGTTGGGATTAAAGTAATTATCCTGAAGCAACGAAGACCAGATTTTGTAAACATGAACAACTTCAGGAGATGTATAGGTGCTTTCACCCGCCATCAGTCTTGCCCTGTATTCAGGGCCGGCAGTACGAAGCAGCAGGTAATCAAACCAGAATTGGGCAGGCCACCGTTCTTTGGCACCAAGTGCAATGGGGGTGATGCCCTTTTTATGCAGTTTCTCACAAATGTTAAGGAACTCCTGCCACGATTGTGGAGGCATGAGATTCTGAGAATCGAAAAGTCGCTTGTTGTAGAAGAAAACGACGAGATGCTGAGTGATTGGCAACAGATATTTTTTTCCGTTATAGGTCACGGCAGATTCGATAATTTCAGGTGAAAAGTTTTCTGAAAGATGAAGATCTTCCCATAAATCATCTATCGGCATGAGTTGGTTCCTATCTACGAGCTGCTGAACGCGTTCACCTGCCCAATAGGAGAACAGCTCTGGTGGATTCCCGCGATCAAGCGATGTGTGAATCATCGATTTAAATGCTTCATGGTCCAGGCCACTGGCAAGTATCAGGCGACTGGGATTGCTTGTATTGGCAGTGGCGACCATCTCATCAATGCCGCCACTAAGGTTTCCCGAGAAGTAATGAAAGAAACTTATCTGCTTAACAGGACCAGCTGGGCTGTTGAGTCCGTTTTTTGATGTATCCTGTTTGAAATAGACGAAAGCTACGAATAACAGTATGGCGATGAGAGCGATTAGAACGATTGGCAGAAACTTTTTCATTTACTGGCTCATAAGAGAGGTGCTGGGAATTGATCCCGGAGGTTGGTGATTATCTGTACTTGAAAGTGTATCAAATGCGTTTCAAGGATAGAAATTTTTTTAAATAAGATTTACTGGATACTGCGGAATTGTTAAGTGTGTTTACCGAGCGGTAGACCAGGACGGCTAAAAGTCCTTTTCATTTCTGGTACATTCGTTAGGATGTGCGCCGAGAGCTGGTTACAGAGAATTATCGAGAAAGGATTGAGGATATGGAATTGTCGGGCATTCTGATGGCGTTTGTAATATTGTTATTTCTTGTTGCAGGTTGGTTTGGGTTATATTATCTCGGCAATCCTCCATTAGAAGACGCAGATTCAACTGTTAAAATCACCGGTAATTGCGGTGATACAATGGAGCTGGCTCTGCGATTCAAAGGCGATACTGTACAGCGGACCAGGCACTGGACCGATGGATGTTCGGTGAGCAATCAATGTATCGAAGCAGCAGCAATGCTGGCTGGTGGTAAAACGATTTCTGAGCTGAAATCAATTAACATGATGCATATAATGGAGATTACAGGGCAGCTTCCTGAGTCTCATCTGCACTGTGCCCAGTTGGCCGAAACCACACTGCAGCTTGCGGTGAAAGAGTATCTGAAAAAATTAGGGGCACAATCCTGACATAATAGTTGATGCCGGTCCGGCATTAAAACAAACTGCTAAGTTGCAAGGTTGCAAGGTTATAATGTAGATTGAGTGAAAAATTTTCAGAACGTGTTTTACGCTGAATAGTTTCAAGGGAAGTAATCCAAAAAATATGAATCAGTTGCAGCAGCTTATCAAAAGTATATTACCATCCGCACTTGTCAGTTATGATGAGCCGATGGAGAAGCACACCTCCTTCCGTATCGGTGGACCTGCCGATGTGTTTTTAACACCAGGTTCTTACCAGGAGTTACATAGATGTCTGGTAGTTGTACAGGAACACAATCTCCCGTTTTTTATGTTGGGTGGGGGGACGAACATTCTTGTGTCTGATCGTGGAATACGTGGCGTCGTCATAAGTATGGCACGATTATCAGGTGTGACGATATCTGGAGACTCATTGGTTGCCCAGGCAGGCGCGACGGTTGAAAATGTCTGTAACGCTGCTGCTGCCAAGTCGCTGTCAGGAGTTGAATTCATACACGGCATGCCGGGAACTATTGGTGGAGCTGTCTGGATGAACGCCAGATGCTATGGCGCTTCTATTGCTGATGTATTGGGGTATGCTACTATTATCGATGACGATCTGTCACTCACCACTGTTCTCAGTGATCCTGAAAAATTCGGTTATAAACGTTCTCCATTTCAGACAATGTCAGGGTGTATTTTTGAAGTGAGTCTTAACCTGCAACCGGGTGAGGAGCACGAAATCAGGCAGAAGATGCAGCAAAATCATTCTGACAGGGTCGATAAAGGCCATTTCACGGCACCATCAGCTGGATCTCTCTTTAAAAATAATCGTGAATTCGGAGCACCGACTGGTCGTATTATTGATGAACTCGGCCTTCGAGGGGCTGTTTCAGGGGGAGCCGCAATAGCACCTTTTCACGGGAATATTTTTATCAATCAGGACAACGCCACAGCAACTGATGTCTTGTCACTTATCCGACTGGCGGTGAACACCGCTGAGCGAGAGCGCAATATCCGGCTTGAGCCTGAAGTACGATTGGTTGGTGAGTGGAATGCCGAGGAGCTTTCGTTTCTCGTCCAGTAGTTTTCATTGTATGGAACTTCACACGAACATGCCTGCACTACTACCATGTCGTAATTGCATCTGATTTATCTTTTTAGTACTATTTCTCCACCTGATAATCCATCAGTATTCAAATTGGAGAAAATATGAACTACCCTGTATGGTTTTTGCCTGAGATTGGTGGTGGAACGCTTATTGCGATAATCGCTGTCTTTCACGTCTTTATCTCACATTTCGCCGTAGGTGGCGGGCTTTATCTCGTCATGGCCGAGAAAAAGGGGCTGCGTGAGTTTAGTGAACCAATAATGGAGTTCACGCGCAGACATGCTCGTTTCTTTTTACTTGTTACCATGGTGCTTGGTTCCATAAGTGGTGTCGGGATCTGGTTTATCATTGCGTTGGTTAATCCTGCTGCAACGTCCTATCTCATCCATAATTTTGTTTTCGGCTGGGCGGCTGAATGGGTCTTTTTTATGGTGGAGATAGCTGCTGCATTTGTCTATTTTTATATGTTCGGCAGAATGGACTCAGAGACTCACATTAAGGTTGGGTATCTCTACTTTTTTGCTGCCTGGATGTCATTGTTTCTTATTAACGGAATAATCGGTGTGATGCTGACCCCGGGTGAATGGGCAACGACCGGTAATTTCTGGCAAGGATTTTTTAATCCGTCATTCTGGCCCTCGTTGCTGTTTCGTACCTGTGTCGCCATACTGCTTGCAGGGTGTTACGGTTACCTGACTGCCTCATGGTCCGAAAATGAAGAAGTACGGAAATCCATGACCAGATTCTCCGGCCTCTGGTCATTGGCTGCTTTGGTTTGTGCGGTACCAGCTGCTTTCTGGTATATGGCAACGTTACCTGCAGCATCTCAAAAACTGATAATGGGTAAATCGCCCACAATCGTTCTTGCTCTGCAATATGGTTTAATCACAGTTGTTGCTTTACTGGCAATCACACTGATTGCCGGAATTATTCGACCAGGCCTAAACAACAGATTCGTTGCCATTGTCTCGCTTATTTGCGCTTTTGGAGTGCTCGGTTCATTTGAATGGACCCGCGAAGCTGCCAGGCGTCCGTATGTGCTTAATGAAGTGATGTATTCCAATTCTATCCCTAAAGATGCTCTGGAAGATCTTAATACAACGGGTTTTCTTAGTTCGGCTCTGTGGGTTCAGCATCATGAAATAACCCCAGAGAATAGGTTGGATGCAGGGCGGGAGCTTTATATCCAGCAATGTTATAGCTGCCATACCATTAATGGTGAGAATAATGATCTGGCTCTGCTCACTGAGAAAATGAGCTATCAGGCACTGACCAGTTATATTGGCAAAATTCATTCTGTGCGATATTTCATGCCGCCGTTTGCAGGAACTGAAGAAGAGGCAAAGGCGCTCGCTGCCTATCTCGTAGGTGGACTACACGGAAAAGATGTTGTTGATGTTAAGCCTGTCAGCGATATCCCAGGTGATATTGGGATGGCACTGTTTGAAGAGAATTGTTCAGTTTGCCATGCACCGGAAGACATAGCAGCTGCTTTTGAGGGAGACGAACCCGAAGCCATAAGTGATGCACTTCTGACTCTGGATACGATCTCCGATGAGATGGAGCCGTTTTCAGGTACTAATGAAGAGCGCGCTGAACTGAGTAAATATATCTATTCCCTTAATGCTGCCGAACCTCTTATGGCTGATGGTGATGGCGCGTCAATATTTGAAAATCACTGCTCTGCCTGTCATGAGATAGAAGACGTGGTTGAAAGGATGTCAGCATGGGAAAAAGATGAGATATATGCCAATCTCAACAGGCTTGAGGAGCTCTCGGAAGAAATGCCGCCCTTTGAAGGCACTGATGAAGAACGTGAAAAGCTGGCACTCTATATTGACAGCCTCAAAGGAGAAAAATAATGGAAACACTACTTATTCCACATGCTGACACAATTCCTGTAAGTTGGGGCTGGTTCCAGTTTTTACTCCTGCTTACTTTTCCTCTGCATCTTCTGGCTATGAATGCCATGTTCGGCGGACTTGTGCTGGGAGTAATACAGCATTTCAAAGGAGGCGATGTACAGCGTCGACTGGCTCATCGAATTGCTGTGGTCACACCTTTGCTTGTTGCTGTTACTGTCAATCTCGGTGTTGCCCCATATCTATTTATTCAGGTACTTTACGGCCAGTTTATCTACACCAGTTCTATTTTGATGGGGATGTTCTGGATTATGATAGTCCCTCTATTGATGCTCGCCTATTATGGAACGTATCTCTATGATTTCGAGTTCAAAAAGTTAGGCCTTAAAGGAGCGTTCATCGGTGTAATAGCATCTATGATTTTCTTTACGATAGCAGCATTTTTTACCAACAATATGCTGCTTATGGTATTGCCGGATCGGTTTGGTGAGTATTTCAACCATATGAACGGAACGTTGCTTATAGTTGACCACCAGACCTTTTTACCACGTTACCTGCATATGGTGCTGGGCGCTCTCGCTGTAGGCGGTTTGTCAGTTGCTCTTCTTGGTCGATTTCAGTCTGATCGAGATATTGAGCTTGCTGATCACGCGCAGGAATATGGAATGCGCGCTTTTCTGTTATTTACTGTAATCAATATTGCGGTAGGAGTTGTCTACCTGATGAGCTTACCCCGTGAGCAGATGCTGCTTTTTATGGGAAAAGATATGGGGGCGACCATAGCTTTTACTTTTGGGCTTCTTTTAGCTGCAAGTGTTATTTGGACTGCTATTAAAAGAAAACTGTGGCTTACAGTTGGCCATATTATTGCACTGATCTTTGTTATGGCTTTTATGCGGGCCTGGTTACGTTCAGGATATCTCCGTGATTATTTTACTCTTGATCAACTCCAGGTGGTTGAGCAATTGAGCCCGATGATATTTTTCTTTGTGACACTGCTGTTTGGGATAGCCTGTCTAGGCTGGCTCTGGCGAAAAACTTCCAAAACACTCGCGACCACTTGAGCTTGATGTACTCGGATATCCGTATAACCAGTTAACAGAGAGCGGAAAGTAAATACCTCTCTCTGTTAACTGGTAACGTTCATAATGCAGTATCTTCTTTTTTCTTTCATTTCTCATTTATTCTGGTGTTGCTGCTGATCCTGTTTGTCTTTCTTTGACTGGTAGATTCATGGCATAGGATACAACACATCTTCATGATTTTCTTGCAAATGTGAAATCAATGATGATACTTTTATAATTGTACCCGAACCACCTTTTATCAGGCCATGAGAATACATGGGTAACGTAATCCTTTTTAGAGGTAGCGTATGAGTTCATATTATAATGATCCTGATCCTCAGGAAACCAGAGATTGGCTGGAATCCCTTGACGGAGTCATAAAAAATGAAGGTGATGAAAAAGCGGATTATCTTCTTCGTGAATTAACCGACAGGGCCCGGGAAAAAGGTGTTTCAACCTCCCCGGGAATCCTGACGCCGTATGGCAATACGATTCTTCCGGAAGAGGAGGACTCAATTCCTGATGAGTCATTTATCGCTAGAAATGTTTCAGCCTTTGTACGCTGGAATGCGATGGCGATGGTTGCGCTGGCCAATAAAGACGGTAAAGGTCTAGGCGGGCACATTGCCACGTATACCTCTGTTTCCTCAATGTATGAAGTAGGTTTTAACTGGTTTTTCCGCGGGCCTCAGGCTGAGTTCGGTGCGGATATGATCTACTTTCAGGGGCATAGTTCACCGGGTATATATTCGCGTGCTTTTGTTGAAGGGCGCCTGGATGAAGAACACCTCAGAAATTTTCGGCAGGAGGTTGGTGGTCATGGTTTACCATCCTACCCGCACCCATGGCTGATGCCAGACTTCTGGCAATTCCCTACTGTTTCCATGGGCCTTGGGCCTATGGCGGCCATTTATCAGGCCCGATTTATGAAATATATGGACAGCCGGGAGCTGAAAAAAGCTGGTGATCGCAAGGTCTGGGTATTTATGGGAGATGGTGAATCTGATGAGCCGGAATCCCTCGGGGCTTTATCTCTGGCCGCCCGTGAGAATCTCGATAATCTCATTTTTGTCGTCAACTGCAACCTGCAAAGGCTGGATGGGCCTGTGCGCGGAAATGGAAAAATTATTCAGGAGCTTGAAGGCCGTTTTCGCGGTGCGGGCTGGCATGTGATTAAACTGCTCTGGGGCAGCGAATGGGATAAAATCTTAAAGAGAGATACCGAAGGGCTATTGCTTAAAAAATTTGGCAGCATGGTGGATGGTGACTTTCAGACTATTCGGGCCCGTGGTCCGGAATATCTTAGGGAACTGGTGTTTGGCGATGATCCACGCTTACTGGCGCTTGTTGAAGATATCAGTGATCAAGAACTCTGGCAGATGACCAGAGGCGGGCATGATCCGAGAAAAGTCTATGCAGCATTTTCAGCTGCAACCAAGTTTAAGGGGAAACCGACTGTACTGCTGGTGAAGACCATCAAGGGCTTTGGTATGGGCCAGGCAGGTGAATCAGTAATGGTTGCTCATAATGTTAAAAAGATGGATATTGAGTCACTTAAGGCTTTTCGTGACCGGTTCCATGTCCCTCTTGAAGATGATCAGCTAGAAGACCTACCGTTTATCAGACCCAAAGAGGGGAGCTCCGAGGATACGTTCATTAAAGAGCGCCGAAAGGCTATGGGCGGCCCTGTTCCGTATCGTGAGACTGAACACATCCCGCTTGAAGCACCGCAATTATCAGCGTTTAAAGGGGTGCTTGGTTCTTCAAAAGGACGCGAGTTGTCAACGACCATGGCTTTTGTCAGACTGCTCAGTTCTCTTGTTAAAGACAAGGCGATTGGCAAGAATATCGTGCCGATTATTCCTGATGAAGCCAGAACCTTCGGCATGGAAGGCCTTTTCAGGCAACTGGGTATTTATGCACCTACCGGACAGCTTTATGAACCGCAGGATTCTGAGACTATCTCTTGGTATCGTGAAGACCCCAAAGGCCAGATTCTTGAAGAAGGGATAACCGAAGCAGGGGCAATCTCTTCCTGGCTGGCAGCAGCCACGGCACACTCTAATTACGGCGTCCCGATGATCCCGTTTTACGCCTTTTATTCAATGTTTGGTTTTCAACGAATCGGTGATCAGCTATGGGCTGCAGGTGACAGCAGGGCTCGAGGCTTTTTGATGGGTGCAACAGCAGGGCGTACTACCTTAAATGGTGAAGGCCTTCAACATCAGGATGGACAGGCTTTGCTCTTTGCCTCAACATTCCCTACCTGTCTGGCCTACGATCCTACTTTCAGCTATGAGGTTGCGGTTCTTGTTCAGAAGGGCATCGAGCGCATGTATGTTAATGGTGATGATATTTTTTACTATATCACTCTATTAAATGAGAATTATGAGCATCCCGAGATGCCTGAAGGGGTTGAGGAGGGTATCAACAAGGGCATGTATCTCTACCGAAAGGGTGGTAAAGGGAAATTACGCGTGCAACTTATGGGCAGTGGTTCCATTCAGCGCGAAGTTATTGCTGCAGCAGATCTGCTCAAAGCCGATTTCGACGTTGAAGCTGATGTCTGGTCGATTCTGGGCGTTAATCAGCTGCATCGTAATGGTATGGAGGTTGAAGACTGGAACCGCAATCACCCTGAAGAACCTTCTAAAACATCGTATGTTGAAGAACAGTTGGCAGGTTTTGATGGGCCGGCAATTATCAGCACAGATTATGTCCAGGCATACAGTGAGCAGTTACGCAGACTTATTCCAAACAAACTCACGGTTCTGGGCACAGACGGCTATGGCCGCAGTGATGCCCGGGAGGTGCTGCGCGATTTTTTCAAAGTAGATAGATACCATATCGTTGTGGCAGCCCTTAAAGCGCTGGCTGATGAAGGAAGTCTTGAGCTTTCAACTGTCTCAGCAGCAATTAATAAATACCCAATTAATCCGGATGCACCTCATCCGATAAACCGCTAGTCTTGTACGTAAAAAACACGGAGGGAATAATGGCTGTTGAAAAGATAGTGGTGCCTGATTTCGGTGATGTTCAGGAGATTACTGTTGTTGAGGTGTATATCAGTGCAGGTGATGTCGTTGAAGTGGAAAGTCCGATAATTGCTCTTGAGAGTGAAAAAGCGGTAATGGATATTCCGTCACCACTTGCCGGTGTTATAAAAGAAGTGCATATAAAAGAAGACGATACGGTCAGTAGCGGTGATCTTATAGCTACAATCGAAACAGAAGCAGTCGCTGAAGAACCTGCTGAACCTGCTGAACCTGCTGAGCCCGCTGAATCTGTTGCTGAAAAAGCTGCTGAACAAAAGGACGATGAGCAAACAGAGGCGAAATCTGAGCCGGTTAAACCTAAGGCGAGTCAGCCAGTCACACCGGAAGTTGCTGAATCTCCCGAAGCGGCTGAGTCGGGGGCGTTTCACGCAACACCATCGGTACGTGCCTATGCTCGGGAGCTCGGAGTCGAGCTTGGTAGCGTAACTGCAACGGGACCTAAGGGCAGGATTGTTAAAGAAGATGTGCAGGCTTTGGTGAAGAAGGCGATGAAAACCGCCACTGCACCGGGCTCGGGTAGCATGCTTGCTGTAGATGAACCACCACTTGAAGATTTCAGCGTTTATGGAAACGTGGAAGAGGTGGCTCTTGGCCGCATCAAAAAGATATCCGGACCACATCTGCACAGAAGCTGGGTAACAATTCCTCATGTAACGCATGCCGATGAGGCGGATGTTACAGAGCTTGAGGCGTTTAGGAAACAGATAAATTCGGAAGCAGGGGATGATGATATCCGGTTCAGCCCCCTGGTTTTTATTGTAAAAGCGGTGGTGGCAACGCTCAAGGAGTTTCCGCTGGTTAATTGTTCTCTGGTGCCTGGTGGTGCAAAAGTCATTTTAAAGCATTTTTATAATATTGGTATCGCAGTAGATACACCAAATGGTCTTGTGGTACCGGTAATTAAGAATGCAGATCAGAAAGGGATGCGTGAGATCGCAACAGAATTGAAAGCACTCAGTATAAAGGCACGGGACGGAAAGCTTGCCATTAACGATATTCAGGGTGCGACCTTTACCATTTCGAGTCTAGGCGGGATTGGTGGAACCCACTTTACACCTATTGTTAACAGTCCGCAGGTGGCAATCCTTGGCTTATCACGAAACTTTATGAAGCCTGTATGGGATAAAGAAGAACAGCAATTTGTACCGCGTTTGACGCTTCCGTTCTCATTGTCCTATGATCACAGAGTGATTGACGGTGCGGATGCAGCCAGATTCTGCAGGTCTCTGGCTGTGTCTATTGAAGATCTCAGGAGGGCATTGCTCTGAAATTAACGATATCAACAAAAAAGTGTGAATAATTCTTCGTTTTCTGTAGAATGTGCTTTGGTTGCTGTTGAAGTTGGTGCTAGGAGGCTGTCCAACAATAGAAATTTTCGTTCAAATCGAGGCAAACTCGAAAAATTACCGCAGGCATATATATAATATCTCAATGTCTCGTTCCTCGCTTATCGGAGGATAATTTTTCGAGTTTAACGAAGATATGGGCGAAAAGACCATTGTCGGACAGCCTCCTAGGCAGTGTGTTGAGTGTCTACAGTTAATGAGTGGATTTTTCTACGTCGCTTTAAGGAGAAACTATGTCTACGGATACTAAATATGATGTTGTTGTTCTCGGTGGGGGCCCTGGTGGCTACACAGCCGCATTTCGTGCCGCCGACCTCGGTCTTTCAGTCTGCCTGGTAGAACAGGCAAACCGACTTGGAGGTGTCTGTTTGAATGTCGGTTGTATCCCTTCAAAGACGCTTCTTCACGGAGCAGCTGTAATTGAGGAGGCCGAAGAAGCTGCCGAGTTTGGTATTACTTTCGGTGCTCCTCAGGTCGATATCGACGCCTTTCGAACTCACAAAGAAGGCGTAATTGAGAAACTCACAGGTGGTCTGGATCAGCTTGCCAAAGCGCGTAAGGTTACCCGTGTTGTCGGTAAAGGGGCATTTAAGGATACAACCACCCTTACCGTTGAAGGTGATGAGGGCAGTAGTGAGATATCATTTACAAACTGTATTATCGCCACCGGTTCACATCCATTTATGATCCCCGGCTTGCCGGAAGACGAACGTATCTGGGATTCCAGTGATGCGTTGGCGCTGAAGTTTGTACCAAAACGGTTTCTTATTATCGGTGGTGGTATCATCGGTATGGAGATGGCCCAGATTTATAGTGCGCTCGGTTCAGAGATCACTATCGTTGAGATGCTCGATCATATTATCCCGCCAGCTGATAAGGACCTTGTTCAGCCTCTTTTCCAGAAGTTGAAAAAGAAGTATACCATTCTTACCAAGACAAAAGTAACAGAGATTGTAGCAAATGATAGCGGTATTCAGGCAAGCTTTGAAGGGGCTAAGGCTCCTGAGGGCGGCGAATATGATGCAGTTCTTGTAGCAGTTGGCAGAAGACCGAATACAGAAAAATTCGGCCGCGAAAATATCGGTCTTGAGTTAAACGATAAAGGTTTTATACCTGTAAGTGAGATGCAGAAGACCGCCATTCCTAATATCTATGCGATCGGCGATGTCGTTGGTGAGCCGATGCTGGCCCATAAAGCGACCCATGAAGGAAAGGTAGCCTCTGAGGTTATAGCAGGTCATAAATCGGCATTTGACCCGATGACAATTCCTTCGGTTGCCTATACGCATCCTGAAATTGCCTGGATGGGGCTGACCGAGAAAGAGGCCAAGGCCCAGAAAATTGATTATAATAAAGGTAAATTCCCATGGGGAGCCTCAGGACGTGCGCTCAGTTCCGGAGCTGCAACAGGTGTTACTAAAGTGTTGTTTGATAAGGAAACCGGGCGTATCTTAGGCGCAGGAATCTGCGGTCAGAATGCTGGAGAACTTATCCATGAAGCGGTCTTGGCGCTTGAGATGGGTGCTGATGCTGAGGATATCAGTAAAACTGTCCATGCTCACCCGACGCTTTCTGAAACTTTCGCCTTTGCAGCGGAAATAGTTGACGGCTCTATCACAGACGCGTTACCTTCCAAGAAATAATTTATTTATACGTTTATATTTTGATATTGAAGCGGATTGCCTGTTTGTCAGGTAGTCCGCTTTGCACGTAATCTGTATGAGTAACACAGATAATTCTTTATTATTTCTTATGCTTTCCCCACCTTGATTCAAATCACTAAAGAACAGCACAATATTGTCCATCACAAAAACGGACATGCTCTTGTCAGCGCCGTTGCCGGCTCAGGTAAGACTACCACCATGGTTGCGCGCGTTCATCATCTGCTCAAGGAAGGTTGTAAGCCTGCAGAATTGATGGTGCTTATGTTTAATCGTTCGGCGCGGGACGGATTTGCAAGGGCACTTAACACCAAACTTGCTGGAACGCGCTTATCGATTCCGGAAGTGAGAACATACCACTCCCTCGGTCTTCGCCTGGTCGAGAGTTTTACCCGAAAAGGTGTTTTGCCAGCTCGTAAATTGATTACTGATGAGCATATAAAAGAAAAGCTGGCCAAACAGGTCCTGAACTCCGCCTATAAAGAGGAAAACGGTAATCATGCCTGGGTGAGTAAAGAGGATCTCGAAGAGTTTTTGCGCTTTATCGATCTGGTAAAATCAAGTACCGAGAGCGGTTCAGCATGTTTTGAGCGAGAAGGCTTTCGTAAGAAATATGCATATTTCATAGATGGATTCAGCGTGTTCGAAGAAGTGCGTGAGCAACAACGCATTCGCTTCTTTGAAGACCTGCTCCATGAACCGCTGATGGCAATGCTCGATAATAGTGATCTTGCAGAGTGGGTGAGCAACAGGGTTGAGCATATCATTGTTGATGAGTATCAGGATATCAACGAGGTCCAGCAGCAGTTACTTAAAATACTCGCGGGTTCACGGGCAAAAGTCATGGTGGTCGGCGATGTCGATCAGTGCATTTATGAGTGGCGCGGCGCGCGGCCTGAATATATCACCAACCGTTTTCAGCACGATTTTCAAAAACCTCGAAACTATACCCTGTCCTATACCTTTCGTTATGGACACAGGCTCTCACTGGCTGCAAATCACCTGATCAGTAACAACAGGATGCGGGATAGAAAACTTTGCATCTCAGCTGACGATAACTTTGATACCAGAATTATCAGATACGAAGAGAAAACGATTCATCCGATTCTGAAAATTATCCAGAGATGGCAAAACGAAGGGCGGTCATTGTCTGAAGTTGTTGCGCTTGTTCGTTTGTTCGGCCTGAGTGTGCCTCTTGAACTTGCTCTTTTAGAGGCGGATATACCGTATCGGCTTGAAGGACACGAGCAGGTGTTTGAGTGCCGCGAAATCCTGGCACTTACAGGATATCTCAAGCTCTGTTCAGGCACATTGCAGGATGAAGAACAACAACTACAAAAAGATCATCTGATAGCGATGCTCTCACAACCCCATCTGGGAATTCGTCAGGAAGAACTTGAAAAGCTGGCGACCGAGATCAGTACCAACCTGTTAGAAGCACCGGATCGTATATTGTGGACAATCCACAGTGATATGCCAGCGTTTATCAAAAAGAAAATAGTCAAAACTGCTGAAGACTGGGAGTGGCTGATGCGTAAATCAGCCAATAAACGTGCTGATCTGCTGCTTACTGAAATTATCTCATATCTTGATTTGTATGAGTTTTATGTGAAATTCTCTTCGCGACTTGCGACTGCCGAAAACAGAATTGAGACCTGCAGATCCTTTGTAGAGTTCGCCTCCCGTCAGAAGCTGTCGGTTAATGAGTTTTTAGCTAAACTGGATTCGTTAAAGCGTCCGGTAGAGGCTGAAGTAGAGAATTCCCTGCTTATAACCTCGGTGCATAGGGCCAAAGGACTTGAATGGCCATTAGTGATAATTCCCGGTTTAAAAGACGGTTCTTTTCCGTTTACTGCAGAAGCTGGAGATGGGAAAGGGAAGGATACGAACAATCTGGAAGATGAGCGACGGCTTTTTTATGTCGCGATTACCAGAGCAATTGAACAGGTAGCCTTAATTCATCCACCCGATCATGTACTCAAAAAACGTGCAGAAATGGGGATGGGGGTAGCGCCTGTAGATTTCAGCCAGGCAAGTCGGTTTTTATTCGAAGCGAATCTATGGCTAAGTGACAAGGTGGGGGAACAGATTGTTACAAAAAACGTTGCTGATGCTAAAAACTTAAATGTTGTGGATATCAGTATTGCAAATGATTACTTAAAAAAAATCAACGCAGCAGTTCCACAGATAGAAAAGAGAAAAACACCAACAGAAAAAAATACCGTAGTACGAAGAACCCACACCTTACGAACTTCAGATCTCGCCAAAGGATTAAAGGTAGAACATAAAAGCTTTGGCGAAGGAAAAATTGTGGAAGTACTGGACCGAAGCCAGGGGAGGATACGTATTGCGTTCACCGATCATGGCGAAAAAACGCTCCTGCTCTCGTTTGCCCCGCTAGCCGTGATAGTATAGATAGTAATCTGCGGTATACAATGTGTTTAATCATCAAGTGCCAGTCTGGCGCCGATATAGATCATCACCGAGCCGGTGAGTGAATCAAAGATCCTGCCGATTTTTGGCTTTTCAAGCCAGTTTCGCGCTTTATCAATCATTGACGCAAGCAGACATTGGTAGACCATTGCGACCGTGAAATGAATTGCGGCAACCATCAGTGCCTGACCAAGCGGCTTTTGGACCGGGTCGATAAACTGCGGTAAAAACGCCATATAGAAAATTATTGTCTTAGGGTTTAAGACATTTGAAAGGAATCCTTCGCGAAACGAGCGCCAGCTGCTAAAGCTTGCCTGAGCTATTTCGGGGGAGGCAAATTGAAATCCTCCACTGTTCCCAATAACTTTTCTCCAACTACTGATTCCAAGCCATATAAGGTAACAGGCACCGACGGTTTTAAGCGCAGTGAAAGCCCATGCGGTCTGGAGCAGGAGGAGAGAGATACCAAGGGCCGAGATAGTGGCATGGACAAACAGGCCGCTGCAGATTCCAAGACTGCTCACCGCACCGTCCCACCAACCGCCTCGTGCGCTGTTTCTGATTATCAGCATAGTATCAAGACCCGGGGTAAGGGTTAGCAGGGTCACTGCAATTAGGCAGGTGAGAAAGGTATGTAAATCCATGGTCACAACTCCGAAAACAGGTGGATTGAAAAATATACTATTATAATTGAATCAATTTACAATACCTCCAAAACCTGCTCCGGAAAAGCAAAAAACCGGCTGAAGAATGGTAGTTTCTTCAGCCGGTTTGTACTTCGAATAGCTCGATATAAGGTAACGCTTAGTAGATCTTTCGTTTGTTAAAGTTTGATCCGATTACATCATAACTGTTTTCCACAATGAAAAGTGCATCTTCATCGATGGTGAATACAGCTTCTTCAAGACGTTTCAACAGAATATTGTTTGTTATGGTCATTAGAATTTCCTTATCCTGACCAGAGTATGCTCCCCTGCCTTGAATCAAGGTCGAACCAAGCTTGAGTGTGTCGCTGATTGAATCAGAAATCTGCTGCGACTTCTCGCTGATCACATAGACGATCTTTCTCTGGTTGAACATTGTCAGACAATAATTCAGTGATGTTGATGTAACTGCGGTCAGGATGACGGATGCAATAAATATATCGGCTCCATACTGGGATATGACCAGTGAGAAGAGCAGCATGTTGAAGAGCATAAAGGTTTTGCCGATCCCGAGATTAAAATATCTATTGAGAATGATAGCAATTACATCAAGTCCGCCAGCGGACCCGATTGAGCGTAAAAGCACTCCACTTCCAGTGCCTATTATCGCACCGCCGGCAATTGCTGCATAGAGTTGGTCTGTTATACCTAAATCAACTGTAATCAACTCAGAAGCGACAGTAATGAGTAAAACAGAATAGATTGTATACAGTATAAATCTGCGACTTACGTATATCCAGCCAAGAATAAGCAGCGGGACATTCAAAACGAGATACCAGATACCCGGAGATAGCAGGTCAGT
This sequence comes from Desulfosediminicola flagellatus, assembly GCF_005116655.2. Classification (GTDB taxonomy): domain Bacteria; phylum Desulfobacterota; class Desulfobulbia; order Desulfobulbales; family Desulfocapsaceae; genus Desulfopila; species Desulfopila flagellata. The sequence goes on from NZ_CP050698.1 coordinate 286,428, forward strand.
TTTATAAAAAATAAAGAGGCATAAACCGTATAGGCCGCCGGGAATAAAATTATGATGAACAACAATGCCGTTCATACCGACAATGTAGATGAGTGACCCAACGGTGAGCAGCACGAGATTCCATGCTACGGAGTATTTTAAGTCGTTTAATTTAGAACCCATGGCTTTTAAACAAATGTATGTGTAGAGTTTATTGATTGTTTTTGCGTGATTTTTTATAGCCAATCACTACTGAAAGGGGACGCTATATAAAGGAAAATTACAATCAGGTCAATTGTTTTTTTTGTCAGGATGGATTTTTTACGATACAACACATATTCACGATGTTGATGGGCGTACTCGAATAGTAGCAAATTATACAGGTTACAAAAAAAATATTGAGTTATCAAAGGAGAATACCATGCTGCTTGACATACTTAAGAAGCGTAGATCTATTCGGCAGTTTGAATCAAAAGCGATAGAACAGGATAAGATCGATTATCTGGTTGAGTCGATGTTGCGTTCGCCGTCTTCAAGGAGTCTTAACCCCTGGGAGTTTGTAGTGGTACAAGACAGCAAAACACTTGAAGCATTATCTAGATCAAAGCCACATGGAGCAGCATTTGTAAAAAATGCGCCATTGGCCATTGTCGTCTGTGCTGATCCGCAAAAATGTGACGTATGGATTGAGGACACTTCTATTACTTCTATCATGCTTCATCTTGCTGCGACTGATCTCGGCCTTGGTAGTTGCTGGGTACAGATACGGCTTCGCGAACATGATTCATCAAAAATGGCTGAGGAGTATATTGCAGAGTTGCTGGGGCTCGAAGAAGGGATGGTGGTTGAGGCAATTATCCCTATAGGTTATCCCAAAGAAGAAAAAAGTGGTCATGCAACAGAATCACTGTTGTATGATCGAGTGCATTATGAGAAGTTTGGCAAAAAAAATAGTTGATTCTTTAGGTGCGCCAAGCGATTTTCTATTTGTCACCTCATGGTAATACCCTTGCTGTGAGGTGTTTTGTTGTGTTAAATTTGAAACAAGCAGTGCCTGACTGATAGATAAAGTATTTTCTGCGTTCGGATTGAGTGAACTTTGTATGAACCGGGAGGTATCATTACTTATGATCACAGTTCAAAAGACAACAGCAAACATTGCCGCATGGAACTTGAAAGGATATCACGGAATCACTGATGACCGGATCGAGAAACAGATAAACGGGCTGGCCATGCTGGATGCTGAGGTTGTAGCTCTGGTTGAAATTAATCCGTTGGCAACTCTGGAAAAAATTCAATCCGGCCTCTCAAAGCTCGGGGTAAATTATCAGAAAGCCCTGCTACAACAATCAGGAAAACTGCATATTGGTGTGCTCTATAAAGATGGTATTGAAGCATCTAATCTGCGCTTGGTGGAAGGTTCAGATCTTGGTGATCCAGAAAAGCGAAAGGCGTTAGTCGTTGATCTGAAAATCGGAAAATTTGATTGCACATTGATTGTTGTTCATCTGAAATCCGGTAGAGAAAAGTCTTCGCAAAGACTTCGGGATGAGCAGGCAAAGGTGATTTGTAAGTATATAGAGGAGTGCAGAGTCAGCGGACGTGAAGATATTATATTAACCGGTGATTTTAATATGATACCCGGCCAGGATATTAGTAATTTCCATTACCTCGGCGGGGATGATGTGATGGACTTCATATCTTCCTGGGACTTGCAGGAACGCTTTTCACATATCATGGAGAAGGGCAGGGCAAACCTGTTGGACGGATTTGCCATTACCCGTACCTTCAGCAAGGAATATATACGTGGGAGTCTCCGGGTGTTTCCGATGCATTGGAGTATGGATATAGGCAGAGAGCATTATAAGGATGAAGTTTCAGATCATCTGCCTTTTGTGGCTACTTTCAGGGTTGACCGGGATGCTGATTAGTATGCATGAGTAATTCAGATAACTTCACGGTAAAACGTCTGCAGCTACTGTTTTTATGATACATTTCGGAAGCTAAAGAAAAAACACGATATTTTCATCTATTTCACTATGCTTGCAAAGGGTGACGACATGAAGAAACGTTCTGATTTAATGCGTGTTAAACATGGTAGCTCACGGAAAATATTGCGCCTTGCGTGTCTGGTAATTGTAACTCTAACTCTGATATTGCCGGGAGCGGTTGGGGCGGATGAAGGCATTTTTGAAATAGATGGAAACTTTAAGATAGAGAGACCGTGTAAAGGGTACACGTCCAAAAATACACACTCTGGTGAAGTCGATCTGGAGGTTAATAACATCTACGTAGCCAAATCAGAAAATACCAGAGTTAATGCAAGCCATGTGCGGCTAGTAGTTGATGGAAAGCAAAAATGGGCGGCCCTTGATTGCGGCAATTATGCTGGAGAGAAGCCGCCATTTAAAAATAATGAGAACCCTCAGCCTGAACCGCCTGCTGATTGTTTGAAGTTTTTTGATGATGAGAACAATCCAGTGAATGTCGGATTTGGCGGAAATGTTGATATCACACCTTCAGCTCCACCAATTGAACCCTTTGGAGCTGACGTTAATACGATGTGCGGAGCGCCTGGTAAAAAAACCAACAGGAACGAGTTCAAGGCACTCATGAAAAAGCACCCCGCCGTACTCGCGGATCTTATGAGTTTTACTGGTGGTAAGGTGTTTCCTAATCGTGCAGCTCAGCAGGATCCCGAATCGTATCTCGAAGAACTTACGCAGGCTTGGTATGCATTGAGCGCTTTTGATCATATATATTGCGGTGAACCAAAATCTAATGGCAATATTGGTGGTTTGCATTACCAGGGACGTTACCAGCAGTTGCAGGAAAGTGGGGAAGCGTGTCGCATGCCCAACTATCCTAAAAATGAAGTTGTTCCGGGCAGTATATACACAATGGGTGTAAATATGAATTTTTCCGGAGGTAGAACGTCGAGTGATCAGATAAAAGGCTATGGTCTGACATTAAGCGCCAGCGATATTCTGCTGGCAGCGACACGGGCATTTGTAGAGAATCCAACCTCAAGTGCTGCCAGCACAGGGTGTATTCTCGATCTTACGGATGGCCAGGTGAAAATGAATACCGTGTTTGTCAGAAGGGCAAAAGGGATTCGGACATTCTATCCCGATGCGACACCTGATCTTAATCGAAATCCTTACTGCTCAAGCCCAATAGTTTTACCAAAGGTAGATGAATTAGATCCAGTTTGCGGCGGCACTTCAGATGGCGGACAGGTCATACGTGCGGGACGTTTCCAGATTCGTGTAATCGGCTCTGATGAAAATGGATTTGATATGCGTGTGACAGAGTGTGAATAAGTCTGAAACTCTCATATAGACTAGTGCTCTGTAAACCTTTACCTATCGGATCTTGTTCGCCCTTTTAGCACACTGACTTCGTTTCTCATTCAGTCACATAGCGCTGCTATGCTCCTTCATTCGTGCCTCGCAGTGCACTAAAATTGCCGAACAATCTTTGCGACATTTAAAGATTTACACAGCACTAGAAGCATGCATAAGGATTGAGGCCAAAGGTAAAAAAACTAAGTTTTCAGCAGTTTATTGCATTTTCAATGCAATTTACTCAGTCCTCTCCCCTTTAACCTCAGTCCTTTTGTTGTGTTTTCAAGGATCCCACGCAATCTGTAAGGCTGAGGTTTTGACTTATGGGTAATAGGCATTCCTCGTACAGCCTTCTGGGAAATCAGTAATGTGGTGGTCGCTCATTGGCCACTTCACTGTCCACACCTGAAGCCGAAATGAATTCCTGAAGTTTAGCAAATTCTGCCAGTATCTTATCTAGTTGTACCTGTTGCCGGATTATTACTTGATTGAGGGTTTCTACGGTTTGATCCTGATACTCATGTTTTTCTTCAAGTACACGGATTCTATCTTCTAATTCACTGGACATAGGGACCTCCCTGCGACCATTTACTAGGAGGCTGTCCGACAATGGCTTTTGCCCAAACTCTTCGGAATTTTCAAAATATAATGCTCACAATATCAGGTGTATGGCTGTGATTATTTTTTGAAATACCTCGATTTTGACCAAAAATCCTATTCTCGGACAGCCTCCTAGGATCGCTTTTTTACGTATAAGTCTATAACTTTGCCAAGTTTTTCACTTGTATTAGAAAGCGCCTGAGCCGCCGGACAGTCCGGCGCGAACTCTGCTACAGGCATATAAGCCCTGAGCGCTTCATCTACAATTTCATCATACGGAATTTCGCCAAGCTCGGGAAGATAAATTCCAAGATATTTTGAAGCGAGTTTACGAAGCTTTAAGAGGTTGATTTTAGCACCGGACCCTACCTTGTTTACCACAAGTAACGGATTGAAATTATTAAGTGCAAGCTGTGCCTTTTCGCGTGAACCCTCCTGAATGGATTCGGCGATTTCAAAAACCTGGCTCAGTGAATCAAATTTGGTCTGACGCAGGGTGCGGCCGACATCACCCATTGAAAGAAAACTTCCCAACGCCTTGCGAATGGTTGCAAGCTGCAAAAATGTATAGAAGTCCATAATTGCGGTGGGTTCCGGGCTGGTCACGCAGATCTGAATGTCTGCATACATAAAGAAGTCAAGTGCATGATAGTTTGTGCCTGCACCTACATCTATAAGCAGCACATCCGTATCAATTGTACTTAGACTCCGCAGCAGTCTCTTTTTTTCCTGAAACGTCATGTTGGCTGTGTGCAGAGTGTCACCTGTACCGGGAATCAGCTGTACTCCATAGAAATTGAGGGTATGAATAAGATCTGAAATATTTTCTGTTTTGCGCGTGAGGAAATCAGTCAGGGTACGATCCGGTTCAAATAATCCGTAAAGTATATGAATGTCTGCACCACCAACATCAAGGTCAATCACACATACACGTCGACCAGCTTTTGCCAGCAGCATGGCGAGGTTGGCAATTACCATGGATTTACCGGTGCCACCTTTGCCGGATCCGACTGAAATTGTAATAGTCATGAGCGTTCTTGTTTACCGGGAGTGCATCAGTTTTTATTGTTGTGCCGCTTTTTTCGAATTGTGTGGATCTTTTGTGCCCGTTTCATGATTACGTCAAGAGTTACCTGCCCGGTGTCTGGGCCACTCCAGAGAATCCAGCCTTCTTTTGCTTTTAGTACCAGCATGTTATTTTCATGATAAAGAATTGCTTCTGACAGATCATCGTCATCAGGTTGAATTACAGGCACAGGTACAGGTTGAGGAGAGACAGCATCCTTTTTACGCACGCAATTCCAGCATACGTTTTCATCGTTACTTTCAAAGAGGTTGAGTGCCCCTCCGCATTCAGTACAGAATTGCATAGAGTCTGACTGGTAAATGTCGTGTTAATGTAGTTTTCACGATGGTAACCTGTAAAAATATTATCAGGATTAGAGCGTGTTACGCGTTGTTGTCAGCGCAAGTAATTGCCTTCTCCTTATAGAATACTATAAAGCAGGGTGTAAAAGGAAACGGCGAGCAGAGAATTCGTAGTACCAGGGTACAGCGCTCCTTCTGGATATATCACCAGAAAATTACACACTGACATTTCTTATCGGCTTGGAATGTTGAAACTTTTAGAAGTTGATGAAGAAATACAGAAATCCGCTGGTGAGATTCTCAAGTACATACGGTGGTAATGACTGTCGTAATTGTATTTCTTATCTCGCTGGAGCCTGTTACCATATGCCGGATGATATGTGATGAAATTCCCTGAATACCATTTATGGAGGTGTAGGCAGTATGGCTGTTCGTCTTTTACTTATTGCTGTTTCAACGTGTTTTGTCGGGGCGCTGGTATATGCTGGATGTGTTATCTGGCCACTGCAGATGTTAAAACCAACAGGGCTGATAGCAGCGATAAGCGTTTCATTTGGCTGGGCGCTTGTAGGTGCAGTGTTTCTGGATAGTAGAAAAAGCAGAAAGGACTAAGGGTATAGGACTAAGGACTAAGGTTAATGCTGTAAGCTCAGTCCCCAGTCCTGTCTTTATTTCAATATTTGCACAGCATTACCAAAGCTTGGTAATGTTACACTCAGGTCGCCCTCAAAGAAGTAATCTGACATCCCGGCTGGCAGGGTTGGATCCATATTGAATTCAAAGATTGTGCCGCCATTTGCTTTAACGAGTCCAGGCAGACCGGCTGCCGGGTATACCTTGGCAGATGTACCGATTACCATAAGCAGGTCACAGTGCTGGAGAAAGATATTGATCTCTTCAAGTCTTCTGACTTCCTCGCCAAACAGAACAATGTTTGGTTTTAACGGCTGATTACATCCGTCACAGGTGGGGATGGTATCCATATAGTAGTGCTTATCTTCAACCGGCTCAACAAAGCCGCAGTGGATGCACTGGAGATGCTGGTGATCTCCATGGATCTCAAACACAAATCTGTTGCCAGCACTCTGATGAAGATTGTCGATATTCTGGGTGACGATACCTTTCAGGTAACCCAACTCCTCAAGACCGGCAAGCGCATGGTGAGCTTTGTTTGGTTGTTTATCAATCAAGCCTTTTCCTAGCTCACGGTATAGCCCCCACGCTTTTTCAGGATTTTGCTCAAACACATCAATGGTAGCATATTCTTCGGGAGAGAATTTGGTCCAGAGCCCGCCTGGACTGCGGAAATCAGGAATGCCACTGCCAACTGAGATCCCGGCACCGGTAAGTGCCGCGACAGCTCTGGCAGAAGTGAAGGTTGAGACAGCATCATTCAGATATTCTTCATTATAATTGGGTATAATCGTTTTCATGAAAAGCTCCGTCAAGGGATTGCCGGCACCCCGGTTATTTCAAATAGTTCACTGTTCGGGTATTTGAATAATGAATCAGGTGATCTCTACTGTAACGGCGATCAGTGATCTATTCAACAATTCTACTTTCATTTACCATTCATGAAGCAGCCACTCTTGCAAAAAAATATCTCAGGTCGAACAATCAAGAACGATGCATATTTCCAGCGAGTTGTTGCGGGCTACTATACTGTTTTTTATTATGCTTTATTTGCTCTGTAAACTTGCTTCACCATTCTGCCTATCTTATTATTGAGGTATGGTTTGAGTCAAGCTACTGGAAAACGCAAATAATTTTAAAGAGGTACTTATGAAATGCCCAGACTGCGGGACTGATAGTTTTTACGTCAAAGACCCGGAAGACCAATACAACATTTCTGAGTTTAACCTTGAAAAGGGAAAAATCGAATATGTTGACCCGGATGGCGATGATGAACGAGTAGAGGTATTGGAAGATACAGAGGTTTTCTGTAATCGATGTGCATGGCACGATAAATTTAAGACGTTAAAATAACACGCTGAAGAAAAAAGAGGCTTCAAACAGGAATTGACTTCTCACTGGTCGTGAATTTGACTGGTGAACATACGAGAAAAAGGTGAATACATGACAGAAAAAGCGCAAGCAGCTCAAATGACAAATCTGGACCCTCATTGGAAATGTGGAAATTGCGGTAATACTCTTCAGGCTCCTGCTGCACCGGAAACATGCCCAAGCTGTTCAAAAAAATGCGAATTTAAAGATGTCAGTTGTTACACCCCTGATTGTGGCGGTCCTGGAAAAATTGATCCCAGGTTGCTATAGCATCAAATTTCGTTGAAAATATCGTATGTTCAACGAAGACAAGCATTGGTGAACCGGTAAGCATAGTACATACCTGCTTACTGGTTTGTTCGAATGTTCTTCGGGAGTGTTACTCATCCGCGTGGTTTTTATCTGTCCTTTTAGAGTGTGCAGATGTGTCTTCATCAAGAAATGCACGTATCTCAGAGGCCAGTGGTAGGGCGTCAGTTTGAGATTTTCCATATTCCAAGTTAAACGCGTAATCGAAATCTTCAGGGTTGAGGCCCTGATTGTGCTGTAAAATTGTTTCGATCTTGTCGAGTGCTTTTGCAACTTGTGCCTCTTTAGATGTCGCGTTCTCGTACTCGTCCCAAAGTGACAGGAATTCGGATTGGAGATTTTCCGGTAATGGTTCGATAAGGGATTGGAAATCTTCTCGTTCATGTGTTGATTTTGGGGCGGAATGATTTTGGGATGGTGCCGGGATATCTCCGTTAATCGCCTCTCCAAGATCATGCAGGATACAGATCTTCAAGAGTTTCAGCAGGTCGATATCAGGGAGCATGTCGGAGAAGGTGATAGCAAGCAGGGTTAACCGCCATGAGTGATCGGCAACACTTTCAACTCGTCCTTTGCTGGTATAGGCTAGACGGATGGTGTCTTTAAGTTGTTCAGCCCTGCGTATGAATTCAAGTCGGTTATGTATTGTTACGTTCTTCATTTTTCTGATGATTGGTTTCTAAATCTACGAGTAAATCCCACTGCACAGGTACTACGACAATTGTAAGTAATGTGGCAGAGCAGAGGCCGGTTACAAAGGTCATCGCCATACTACCCCAGATTATAGAATATTCAGGTATGCCAAGCGCCATGGGCAGCAGGCCGAGAGTTGTTGTGAGTGTTGTCAGGAGGATTGGCCGCAATCTGATGTTTGTCGCAAGCAGCAGCGCATCGCGCTTTGCCATTCCCTGCTGGTAACATTTATTGAGAAACTCCACTAACACAAGCGAATCGTTTACGACCACCCCTGTCACGCCGACTATGGCAACAAAACTATTGATGGTAAATAGGGTACGGGAAAAAAAGGTGCCATAAATAACGCCGGTTACGGCAAAGATAACTGCCGAAATTATGATGAGAGGTTGCAGATACGAACGAAACTGAGCTGAAAGGATGAGGTATATGAGCAGTATCGCAATTATGAAGGCATAGGTGAGTGACAGAAATGATTTCTGGGTAGACTCATGTTCGCCAGAAAAATTGAGTGCAGCGCCGGGGAATTCACCCCTGATTGTGTTGTAGTAATCGCGTGTTCGTTTGACCACCATTGCGCTTGATATCGGCGCTCCCGGTTTGATGTTTGCTGTAAGGGTAATGGCGCGCTGGTTTTGAAACCTGTTGAGGTATCCGGGTTCTATGGAAAACATCGGTTCGCAGAGATCACTGAGCCGTATGGTTCCGCTTGGATGATCGATTACGGGAATATCAAGTGCATCTATCATCTGTGAGTTACCGCTAAAACGTGTCTTCACCTTAATATCAACTATCTCTTCAGGCAGCCTCATCTCTCCGACAATCTGGCCATTTAGAACTGATGAAGCCAGTCGTGCAACTTCGGTGAGGTTCAGACCCCATTCTGCGACACGTTCTTTATTGATTTTGATTCGAAAAATTCTCCCATTACTTCCCTGATCATCTTGCAGATCGAGTAACCAGGGTGCGATATCTTCCTGTTGTCTCAGAAAATTTTCGAGCCTGGTTGCAAGCAAGGCGACATTGTTTGCAGCTGTTCCCAGAATCCTTATGTTGATATCCTTGCCTGAAGGCGGGCCATCTTTTTCAGGGCGGATTGACATCGTTGTGCCTTCAGGGATGTGGCGTTTAAGTTCTTCCCGCATGTAATCCAGATGGGCGATGACATCATTTTCCGGATAATCGGCAAAACGACGTTTTTGTGACTGTGGCAAGGTTACTGCCACATGACCGAGATTATTGCCGTATTGCGGTGAGTAATCCTCATTGATATAGAATCCTGAAAATCCCAGTGCAGATTCATTCATCTCTTCACCTTCGGCCATCACGGCTTTAGCAACCTTTTTCACCAGCGCATCTGTTGTATAGATCGGTGTACCGGATGGTGTGGTGAGCTCGATATAGTAGAGTGAATAGTTATCAGGAAAGAACTGAATACGCACAAGATTACTCGTCCCCAGCACTGAACTTGCAAACATGTATATTGCTACTGCAAAGCTTGCTGCAAGCAGCAATAGTGCAGATATCCTGAATCGTATAGAGAGCAGGATAAGAGTGTTGAAGAGCCTGCGGGTGGCGGTCATGAATATACCTTCCCGAACAGCTTCAAGGTAACTGTGTAGATCAGGCAGGTTATCGGTGTGACAATCTTTGATATCTTTGCGTGGCCCGAAGTCGAGGTAATGGCAGGGGAGAATTAATAGGCATTCAAGCAACGAGGCTATAAGTGCAAACACGATCGTTTTAGGGATGATTTCAAAGAAATCACCTACCATCCCTGTCATGATAAGCATCGGTAAAAAGGCAACGCCGGTGGTGAGAGTAGCGGAGACGACTGGCAGAAAAACTTCAGAAGTTCCAGTGATAATTGCTGCTCGAACCTCTTTGCCTGCCTGGATATGACGGTAGATATTTTCTACAACGACGATGGCGTCATCAACAATAATTCCTGAGACGAGTACGAAGGCAAAAAGCGAAACTTCATTGATGGAGTTCCCGGTAAGGTACATAAAAACCATGGTTACCAGGAAGGCAAACGGAATGCCGATGGTTGTAAGTGCAGCGTTCCTGAATCCCATAAACTTCCAGATGATTAGGCATACCAGCACAATACCGAGAAGCAGGTTAACACCAAGAACGCGGATAGAGTCATGAATTTTATTACTTGAATCCTGGCTGACCGTGAGTGTAATCCCCTCACTGGAATACGAGGACCTAAGCTCATCGACGATGTTACGAACCTCATCAGCAATAAAGAGGGCATTACCGTTACTGGATTTAAGAATCTGAAGGGTAACACACTCAACGCCGTTGACGGAGGCGATAATAAATGGATCGCGATAGGTGAAATATCCGTCGTCCGCAATATCGGCTATGCGAATAAATGAACCATCACTGTCGGTGCGGATAATGGTAGAGAAAACGTCATTGCGTGTCCTGAATTGTTCATCAACTTTGATGATAAATTCGCCATTGTCTGTTTCAGTATGGCCGGCCGGGAGATTGATATTTGCAAGTTGTAGTATTTGAGTAGCTTCATTGAAAGTGACACCGTAGCGTCGCATTTTCTCCGGTGAGAGCAGTACATGGAATTCTCTGGTGTATTCACCTGTGAGTTTTGTTTCTTTTACTCCATCAATCTGGCTTAAAGGGATTTTCATTTCCTCAGCCACCAGCGAGAGGGTGGTGTTGGAATGTTTGCCCGAAATATTTACACTGATCGTTGGAAACCAGTCGTTTACATCAAGGAAGTTAAAAACAGGAGGTTCTGGCAGATCGGGAAGGTCACCAACTATGGAGAGCACTTTTAACCGTACATCATCAAACCTTTTTCGATAGTCACTGTCATCGGTAAATTTTATTACGATATTTGAACGCTCTCGATAGGATACGGAGCGAATGAAATCAAGATCTTCAACATCTTCAAGAGCTTCCTCAATCTCTTTGGTAATGAGTGTCTCTACATCTTCAGGAGAGGCGCCGGGAAGAAATGTGTTGATGTACATCTTGCCGAACTGAATGTTGGGATATCGTTCGACCGGCATACGCAGCATGGCAAACGCACCAATCAATATCAGCAGCACAAAGAGTAGATTGAGCACAACTTTCTGTCTCAGTGTGAAATGAACGAAATGGTGCATGCCGCTGTGTAATTTCATGGCAGAGGGTATCTTCTTACTGGCTCAGTTGAGGTGTTGTTTGAAAGGATTGACCCGGTTGCAGCGTTTCTCCGGAAACTATAGCTGATTTTCCATTTTCGGTGGTACCAAGATAAATAACCTGAACACGTGATCCGTCAGGCTGTACCAGCCATGTTGCCTCATATCGATTAATCAGTGCGGATTTTGGCACAATAAACGATCGTGTAGTTTCAGGGCTGACAAATTCTAATTCAATGCGCATTCCGCCCCGTAACGGTTCTGGCAGGTCAGGCTGTGTTGCATTGACGATGAGGTCGATATGAATTTTTCGTGTTACGGCATCAAATACAGGGGAACTGCGATATACAGTGCCGGTAACGTTTTTATCGATATCTGGTAGGTAAAGACTCAGTTGTTGTTGCACAGAAATTGCCTGAAGTTCGCTATAGGTCACGGCAAGAGGGACAATCAGCCTCGTGAAATCACCAAGACGGGCTACAGGTTTACCGGCCTGTATATATTCACCGGACTCAGTAAATCGTTCGATCACCTGCCAGCCTTGCGGAGCGGTAAGCGTGTGTTGTGAATATCTTTCCTGAAGACGAGTTGCTTCGTTTTTTAAATTTTTAAGGGTGAGTCTGTGCAGGTCTGCGGCAAGGTTAACCTCATCGAGACGCGCCTGGGGAGTTGATTTCTGGCTGAGCAGGGTTGTGTAACGCTTAAGGGATTTTTCTTCTTCCTCAAGTTGCCGTATGGTCTGTTGCCGGGCAATAGCATTTGCTTCAATGTCCAGTTGAATAAATGTCGTGTCTATTTTGACGAATTCTCCGCTTTCGGGTACGCGGTCGCCTATATCGCCATAAATTTCCAGACACCTGCCGCTGACCTCGCTGGTAACAGTCATTTCCTGTCGGGGATAAGTGAAACCTGTCAGTGTAATCGTGCGAAGATACGGTTGTAGTTCAAAAATTTCGGCGGCGATTAGTTGCGTGCCTGGCAGAACGATCCAAACTGCAAGAAGCAGCATGAGTGGTATTCGTTTTGGAAATAAGTAATGTAGAGGAACCATAATTCTCCCTGTTTGAGAGGGGCAGGTATGTAGAAAAAATATCTTTAATAAACAGGTATAAAGGATGTTGGTATCATTCTAACACCGGAGTCCGGAAACACAAGGCTAGAGCTGATGAACTGTGTTCTGTTCAGCTTTCTTGGTTAATTATGCTGAGAAAAATCTATAATTTTGCCAAGGAGATAGTGCAGATGATAAGCTTAAATTAGCACGATTCGCGTATGCTCCGGTACAACTGGAGAAGTGGAGTCTAACGAATCTATATTTTTTTTAGATACCCTTTTGTGAGAGGAGTATATGAATAAGCGAGTCGAAGATCTCATCAATTCTATCAAAGAACTGGAAAAAGAACTCTCAGACGAGTTTGAAAAAGAGCTGATTGGAATGCGGGAACGATTAGAATATTCCATTGAACAAGGCAAAGTGAGGTTCAGGCAGCAGGCAATTGCCGCCCAGCGTTCCCTGAAAAAGGATGTGTATCACTATCTCAGGGAATCCAATATCATATTCATTGTGTCAGCCCCGATTATTTATGCCATGATAGTTCCCCTGTTATTGCTTGATCTGTTTTTGAGCGTGTATCAGGCTGTATGTTTTCCACTGTATCGGATCGCAAAAGTTAATCGAGAAGATTACCTGATTGTTGACCGTCAGCATCTTGCCTATCTCAATATGATCGAGAAGATTAACTGCATGTACTGCGGTTATGGAAACGGTTTGCTTTCATATGGACTGGAGATTGCTTCCAGAACAGAAGCGTTCTGGTGTCCGATAAAGCATGCGAAAAGACCACGTGATGCGCATTCAAGATATCATACATTTTCAGAATATGGTGATGCCGCAGGATATGAAAAGCGACTCCGGAAATCACGGGAAGCCAGGACTACCTCTTACCCATAAGTCAAAACTCCTATTCTCGGACAGACTCCTGAAGATTGCGTGGGATCTTTGAAAACACAACAAAAAAGGACTGAGGATAAAGGAATTGGAACTGAGCAAATTACATTGAGAATACAATAATCTTCTGAATTACTCAGTCCTTTTACCTTAGGCCTAAGTCCTTAAGCCCGCTTCCAGTTTATGAATAATAACGAAAGAACAACAGATTGCGGGCTTATGCATTTAATGGGGAAGTGTTAATTGCTTCGCCTCTTTAAAACTGATCAATTTACCACTATCCTCATCCCATAATGTGAGTAGAATGTTGTGCAATCCGCTGATGAGCTGAATGGGTGTGATTTTTTGCAGTTCAGGTACAGAGTCATAGCATTCTTTGAGACGGTAATTGGGGATGCGTGGTGCAAGGTGGTGGATATGGTGGTAGCCGATATTCCCGGTGAACCAACGCATGATTGCAGGCATTGTATAAAATGAACTTCCTTCCATTGCGGCCTTGAGACGATCCCACTCGCTGTCATGCGCCCAGTAAACTGATCTGAACTGATGTTGAACATAAAACAGCCAGACGCCTATTATGCTCGCCCCGATCATCATGGGGAGTAATATAACAAGTGATGCTTTCCAGCCGAGGGTGAGAAAAAAGGCGAGTACAACTATTGTGATCATGGCATTGGTAAAGAGTACATTCAGCAACTCTTTTCTTCGAAACCCGTGTGATGGAAATCTGTTAAGAACTAAAAACAGAAAAGGCGGAGAGACTACAATCATAACGAGTGGATGCCTGAACATACGGTAGAGCATCTTTTCTTTCCAATGAGCCTGTTGATATTCTTCAACAGTCATCAGCCAGACATCTCCCATGCCTCGCTTTTCAAGGTTCGCAACATTGTTATGGTGAATACCGTGGGTTCTCCGCCAGTCCATATACGAGGTAAAGGTGATTACTCCAAGCATATTACCAACCAGGTTACATGCACGTTGAGACTTGAAATACGATGCATGACAGCAATCATGAAAAATAATGAAAAGTTTTATGACCACAGGTGAGGTGATGGCAGAAATTGCAAATATCAGCCAGAGAGAAACTTCGATCTTGAGCAACACTATCATGAAAAGTATAGATGTCAGGTAAATGCCTAGTGTCACAATGAGTTGAGTAACTGATTTTCGGGTATCCGGTACGGTGAATTGTCGGATTGATTTTCGTATTTCTGTAAGTTCCATAATCATACTGAGATAGAGTTGGGTGAAAAAGAGAATCGCAACTATGTTAAAAATATTTTAGCAAAAGAAGGTGGAGGAATTCAAGTTAACGGCAGGGATAATCGTCAATTGCCTGAAATTTTAAAAAGCAGTTGAACATTGTGGTATCACACGTTGATTCTGCATAATTTTTTTCAAAAGTTTATGTGGGCGGGAGATGTCGGAAACTAGACGATAATATCGATGAACTCGCCGATATCTGATGCGGATGTGGAAGGTTGCACAACCGCCTGAGGCGATTGTGCTCTAGGTGTAGATTGTATGGATTCAACGGATTTAAGTAGCAGTTCAAGAGCGAGTTCCGGTTGTCGGTTGGCAGACCTGAGTGATGAAAGTGCCGAATTATATTGTATTGCGCTGAGACTGCCTGAGACATTCATGATGACATCCTTGTGTTTAACAAATGAGCTATAACTAAATAATAATGATACTTTTAAGGGAAGTCAAAAGAGCCCTGAGGAAATCGATAATTTCATTCTGCTGATGAGTTGAAGGTGTCAGTTATGCTTGCACTGCCTGCAGGATACCTGATATGCATACTGCTGATAGAAAACAAAGGGATACATGAACCCGGAATGTACAATGAAGAAAAGGAACGCGTACTATGAAGATTATAGGTGTTGCAGCAAGTCCTCGTAAAAATAAGTCTACGAACTTTCTACTTGAGCAATGTTTGGATGAAGCAAATAAGACAGCGCAGGAATCAGGTATACATCTGGATACTGAACTGGTCGATCTGGCAGGGATGAAAATTAACGGCTGTATATCATGTGATGCATGTAGAAAAGGTCTGCTTTGCAGTCAGCAGGATGATTTTCAGTCGCTCATTGGAACATTCGCTGATCCTGAAGTTGTCGGAATAATCATGGCTACGCCTGTATATATGGGGTCAATGACAAGTCAGGCCAAGGCATTTATTGACAGGTCGGTTCTTTATAGAAGAAATGGTTTTATGTTCAGGGACAAACTGGGTGGGGTGCTGACTGTCGGTGGTTCCAGAAACGGTGGCCAGGAGTTGACTATTCAGGCAGTGCATGCAGCGATGATGATTCACGGCATGATCGTCGTTGGAGATGGAGAACATTTTGGTGGCACTGCATGGGGCAATCACCCGGGTGGCCATGAAGGTGATGCAACCGGTATTGCAACCGCGAGAAAGCTTGGCAAACGAATAACTGAGGTCGCCAGCAAATTTCAGAGCTGATAAGCGCTAGCTCTCATCCTGAAAGAAGTGCAAGAACAAGCCGGAGTTAAAATCCGGCTTGTTATGTTTACATGAGCTAATCAATCAGCCGGGCTGAATTGCGATTTGTCTACACCGCAGACAGGACAGTTGAAGTCCTCCGGAAGATCTTCAAAGGCTGTTCCCGGTGCAATATTCTGACCAGGCTCACCTTGTGCAGGATCATATTCATACCCACAAACATCGCATACGTATTTTCCCATGATACACTCCTTGTGTGATAGGTTATTCAAAAAGCAACACTCAAATTTCTAAAATACTTTTCTCTAAAAGTCTTTAAAAATCGGGAATCAATCTGTTTCATTCGAGCCCGCATTTCTCATGAGCCTTATGAATACAAACTCAAATCCTTGATTTCATGTTGAAGAAATGACTGTCTCAAATAAGAGTTCGTTTTGCGTTTTAGATCAAAAACTCACCTTTTAGGTGAATAGATTTTCTCGTAGATGCAGCGTTAGAAACCTCTTGCGATAGTTTACTGCAGCGGCGCGGCTTGTGCCTCGACCTACGAAAAACTGTATTGATGATAAATCCGGGCGAAGTATAGAAGTATACTATACAGGCTAAATTGATGGCATTGGGTGGAACTGTTGTTATCGCATATGGTATCTGTAGAAAAAAACGTTGTGATGTAGTAATGAAAACCGATTACAGCCTATGAAATACTCATGTTTTCCGGACAGGTAACTCAACCCCGGATTTTACCAACCCATCTTGTAGTTATGGAGTATTTGTTATGTCTCAATCGAGATTAAACCGTTTGTGTAGCAATATCGAACAGCAGGGATTGGCAGCTATTGCCTTGAACGCTGGACCAAGCCTGAATTACCTAACCGGATTGCAGTTTCATCTGATGGAACGACCGGTCGTCATGGTTATTGTACCGGGTCATGATCCTGTTATCATTCTTCCTGAACTGGAAAAACTCAAGCTTTCTCAATTACAGTTCCCCGTGCAATCATTTACCTATGGGGAGAATCCTGATCTTTGGCAGAAAACCTTTACGGATGCACTTCAAGGATTGGGTTTGAAGGGGAGCAGAATAGGGGCCGAGCCGCGTCAATTGAGGCTATTGGAATATACGTATCTTCGGGGCGCTGTTGAAGCCGAATATATTGACGGGACAACAGCGATCTCTTCGCTTAGGGCCAGAAAAGATGCTGAAGAAATTGCAAGCATGCGTCAGGCTGTGGTAATTGCGGAAAATGCACTCAAGGCAACCTTACCTATGATAAAAATTGGGGTGAGTGAAATGGATATCGCCAGTGAGTTATTTTTGCAATTAATTCGAAACGGTTCTGAAATTTCAATTCCGTTCAGTCCTATTGTTGCTGCGGGGCCTAATGGGGCCAATCCGCATGCAAAGCCGTCTGATAGGGCAATTGCTGAAGGGGATTTACTGATTATTGATTGGGGTGCACGATTCAATGGGTATGCTTCTGATTTAACACGTACCTTTGCAATCGGAAAAATTGACGAAGAGGCTGAGAAAATACATAAGATAGTACAGGCAGCCAATAGAGCTGGACGAGAAGCAACTCAACCAGGTGTAGCATGTGCTTCCGTCGATAGAGCGACACGTGATGTCATTGAGGCTGCTGGTTATGGTGAATTCTTTACTCATAGAACTGGCCACGGAATCGGCATGGAGTGTCATGAAGATCCCTATATTCATGCCACAAATGAACAACTGCTTGAAGAAGGGAACTGTTGTACTGTTGAGCCGGGAATATATCTTGAGGGTAGAAACGGCGTGCGAATCGAAGATGATGTGGTTGTAACCGCTGATGGCGCTGAATCCCTCTCAACGATGTCAAGAGAGATAGTCGTACTCGGATAATCACGTCCTTCCAATGATAGAGTAAGGAGTACATCTAAGGAGATTGTTTTTTACTCTGGTTACCCCTTACTCTTTAGATATGCCAGGACAAAGTGGATGTCTGCATAGCGATACTCACTTCCAGCCGCATCCCGCATCTCTTTGAGGGTTGCACCCTGCATAGGCGAGATTCTTTCTGCAATGATATCCCTATCACTATCGGATATCATTGCCTGGATAGCGATCTCACCCTTTTCAATAAAATAGGCAAGATGCTTCTCGATGGTGTTAGTAGTCAAATTACGTTCTTCGGCAATCTGCTCTGCGGTTTTACCTTTTCGAAACAACTCAAGGCTGACCTGTTTGGTATCTACTTTTGGGTCTGCCGGTGATTTTTGTTGTTTCTGTTCTTGCTGCGCTAGCTGCAGAAGAGGTGTGGCGGGCAGATCGACTTTCTTGATATTGTGGCGTTCCCTGTAATCGGTAACTAAGGCGATAAGTTCTTCACCATAATTGTCAGCCATCTTCTTGCCGATACCCTTAACATTTTTCAGCGCAGTAAGTGTATCCGGCAAATGGACGGCAATCTGAACCAGAGTTTTCTGGTGCATGATCTGAAAGAGCTGAACACTTTTCTCAGTTGCTTTTTTTCGTCGCCAGTCTTTGAGGCTCTGGAACAGTTCGGGGTGTCCGACATCAGCTTCAGAATATTCAATAGCAACCGGTTTTGGTTTGGCTTTGGCTGCAGCCATTTCGGCTGTGGAAACTGAGCGGAGATATTCTCCTGGTGAAAAGCCATCCCGGCATGATGAAACCGCTGCAAATTTTACCGCAGTCTCTTCCTGTAGCCATTTGATGGAGTTGTTAATACGTTTTCGTATTTCCTTGTTGTCTGTTTCTATGTAGATATTTTCTGCTGTGGGCAACAGGATAGATTCAAACTTTTCCTGGAAATAGGTTGAGGCTTTCTGCAGCCTTTCAACTATTGTGCGATCTTCTGCAGGGAGTATATCTTCAGGGAACAGGTTGTAGAGCTGGCGTTTGAAGTTATCTCCGACTGCGCATATTTCGCTATTGGTCCGTTGCTGGATTTCCGAAAGATTCTCTGCGCCAAATACCTGAATTACACTCTCGTTACGTTTAATATTGGCGACAGTACGTCCAACCTCTGAGCGTAGTTTGTCAAAGGTGAAGCATTCCATAAGCAGTTGCTGTTGATAACGAATCTTTGCTGCATCAAGCTTTTCTGTTGATGGGGAATTCTCCTGTGCTTCGGAGACAAAACGGTTCACTGTCCGGTCTGTCTTGATTGACGAGGACGTGAGTGCAGAGCTGAGAACCATTCCTTCAAAAGTTCTGCAACGACTGAGGGCAACATATACCTGGCCATGGGCGAAAGCTGCCTGCGCATCGATAATAGCTTTATCGAAGGTGAGACCCTGGCTTTTGTGGATAGTGATCGCCCAGGCAAGTTTAAGCGGGTACTGGGCAAAGGTGCCGATCGTTTTTTGAGAGATTTCTGCAGTCTCGGGATCAACGGTGTACTCGATGTTTTCCCAGGTTGCCCGTTCTACGTCTATGGTTTCAAGGTCATCGGGGCAACTCACTTCAATACTGGAACCAGACATGCGGGTGATTTTACCAATCTTACCGTTAAAGTAGCGTTTGTCAGGTGACGAATCATTGCGGACAAACATCACCTGTGCGCCGACCTTGAGTTGCAGATCAGAGGCGGTAGGAAATGTGTGTTCGGGAAAGTCCCCGTCAGTTTCTGCACTGTAGTTACGGCTTACTCCGTGTAACTCTCTAAGTTTTTTCTCGTTTATAGCATCGGCACTGCTGTTATGTGTTGACAGGGTAATATATCCCTCTCCATCTTCCGGGCTGAAGTCGGGGATGTAACGCGTGTTGAGTTGTTCCAGTGACTGTTTATCAAGCCTGTTGTCGCGAACACAATTAAGCAGCTCAATAAACATTGAGTCGGTCTGTCTGTAAATGTGTTTGAGCTCAATCGGGACCAGCTCTGTCTGGCGAAGACCGTTACTGCTGAAAAAATATGGAGAATCATAGTGTTGCTTGAGGATATGCCAGTCACTGTCTTTTACAACAGGTGATAACTGATGCAGATCACCGATCATCAGCAACTGTACGCCACCAAAAGGTAGATCTAAGCGACGGTACCGGCGAAGAACGGTGTCGACCAGATCAAGCAGGTCGGCACGTACCATACTGATTTCATCAATAACCAACAGGTCGAGGCTTTTAATAATGTTCTTTTTTTCTTTACTTACCCGATGCTGGTTCTGCCGCGGGAATGGATCACTTCCCGGCGCAAAGGGGCCGAATGGCAATTGAAAAAACGAATGCAGGGTTACTCCCCCGGCGTTAATAGCTGCAACACCGGTCGGAGCGGTAATGATAATACGCTTATTCGTTTGATTCTTTATGTTCTGCAGAAAGGTCGTCTTTCCTGTTCCGGCTTTGCCGGTAAGGAAGATATTGCAGCTTGTGTGTTTAACAAATTCTTCTGCAAGCTGCAGTTCCGGATTCTGGATGCTCATAATGGCTGTGTCAGGTAAGTATGGACGCTGAATCGATTATAGAGCAACAGCGATCTGTTTTCTTATACGATGAAATGCAGGTCGATTATGCATAAATATTCTTCAATATTTCGTTAATATCTTCGATCTCTTCTTTATCAAAAAGTTCAGGTCGAAAATCAGGCCCGGCCCATTCTATCATTGCTGCATGATCCTCATGGGTGGGATCTGTATATGCTTCAAGAAATTCCTGATAGCCCCAGATACCCCCAATGTCTTCAGGTGGGCAGGCACGTTTACCCTTGATAACAGTGGGGTGTAATATTTCAGGAGGAGATGGAAGAATCTTTTCAATAGTTATTTTATGTTGCCAGTCATCGCCGAAATCGTAGGTGTAAGAGAAGGAACCTTTTTCAGGCAGCCCCAGGCTATGAAGATTGAATTTCCTTTCATTTCGAATGGACTCCCCGCCCCAGTCTTCATCACTTGGTGGACCGTACAGTTTTTTATCAATTTCAAAATGATGGAGATGTTCGTTATGCCATCCCATGCTTACCTGGATAACTTCGTGTAGTTCGGCAAGAGTGAGTGCACCCGGAACTATAAGTCTGCGCCAGATAGGTGGTTTTGCCCCTGCTAGAGCGATCTTGATCTGGTAGTGAGGAATGTTTTCTACTGGTGTGCTGACTTTCTTCTTTTTACGAAAATCAACTTCGATAACATTCGATTTCCCAGGAAAACGTTTTTTGGTCTGACGCTCAAAGACAAAATCATTAGGAGCGGAAAATGAGGTTTCTTTAATGAGATTTGCTGTAAATTTTCCGCCATCAGAGATTATCTTCTCTATTCTGCTGGCATGATTCTGCAAAGTCTGAATGGACAGAGGCAGTGTTGCAAGCAAAAATGCCTGAATTTGGAGTTCTCTACTTTCTGCACCGATTTCAAAGGTTTCGAAAGCTTCAGAGAAAATCTCATTGGGGAGTTTTTCAAAAAATGGCAGTATCTCAACGGGGTCCACAAGGCCCTGAACCACCATGATACTAAAAAACAGTTCTTCCTGTTGTTTTGCATTAAGGGTTGAGTCAAAATCAGGTTCCCAAAAATCGGGGCGCATTGCCAGCGCTTCTTCAAAGCCGGAAACCCACTCAAGAACCTCTTCGAGTTCTTCTTTTTCAAGTGTTTCCAACTGATAAGGGAATTGAAGTGTCCCTGCTTGATGGCGTGCCTGGAATGTAGAATAAATCTGCCCCAGTACAGTGCTCATGGATCTGGCCTGATCTTCAGCGGATATTCCTGTTTCGTCTTCACCAAAGATGACCGGCATCCATTCTGAAGCCGGTATGGAATCAGGAGTGATGACGAGTCCGAACAAGTACCCCATGAGTTCATTAAAACTGAAGGTTTGTTCTGGTACAGGTGAAAGTGCGAGCAGTTCCTTAAGGAGCATTTTTTCTGTTGGGGATAGCATATAGGGTATGTTGTTAAAATTGTAGACTGGTGCCATTGTTAATCGTATTGGTACCGAGAGAATTGAAAGAAAAGAATATACTCTATCTGGTGAAAAATGAAATAGTCATCGCTGGTATCTGTGAAGGCTATGGTATGGTAGCATATTCCATTTTTACATTAGTGATGGCTTATGGGATGATGATGGGTAATACAATGAGCAGCGTAAATATAAAAGATTGCATTTGAGAGATTTTTTAATTGTATATCCAGTTTCTTGATGAATAATTAGTTTCCATCATTTATTTGAGTAAGGGTAAACTGTAGTGAGTTTTCATTCGGAAAATAGTCGTTTCAGAGTTTGAGCTTACCTGTTCGAGATCAAGGCGCCTATCAGTTTTTTATCTCAGCCATATGTGTGATTTCTTGCTGTATCGTTAGTCATGTAGTTGAGAATTCGATCTTAAGGGCAACGAGGTAAGCGAAGACTTTGAGCGGGAGATGGAAAGCACAGTTTTCGGATGTAAACGAATTAGAAGAATTACTAAAAAAGTGTATCTCAGGAGATAGTTGCACCCTTGTCATGATTTCTTCGAAATTAAAAAAAATAGTATTCGATTGGAATTATCATATCTTTGAACCGGTAATCCGGGGCGTGGGTTTGTCTGCAATAGTGGTACATCTGCTATTTTATTTCACCATGCACCATGATAGCGCTGATTTGATCAATTTTATAGCTCGAATGGTAATTGTTGCACTGTATATCCCCTTTCTTTTTTATCCTACCAAAGACTGGAAGACTCGACACAAGATCTATCTCGAGTCAATCCTTGCTGTAACAATGCCAGGATTTTTCACACTGATGCTGCTTTCAGATATCGGTACCTATTGGGCGGTAACACTCATTTTTATTGTCATTTATTATGGAGTATTTGCCCGCTGGCAGTTCGCTCTCTTTATGTATCCGATCTCTGTTTCGGCTGCTTTTGTTACCGCATCAATCATTTATTCAGAACGTTTTGCTGACATGCACGAGGTGATTCAGATTCACGGTATTGCACTTCTTGCTCTAATTCTCGTTCAGGTATTGAAGTTTTTTGTCGAAAAATCTCATAACCAGATTGTGGTTATGAAGGAGAAAACCGAGCAGCAGAACGAGATCTTTTCGGCATTACTCGATATTTCCGTTGAAGTGAGCCGATTTGATGATCTTGATGAAATATTCCACTTGCTGCTGAAACGGTTTGAGACCATTTTTCCAAAGAGGGGATTTGGGTTACTTGTTGAAGGTCCGCGCCCAAAAATCATTCAGTATATGGCTTTTCGCGGCATTTCCCAGAAAGACACAACCTTTTTGCTCCAGGTCCACCCGTACGTACTGGGGTTTGCTAATGTCAGTCTTGAAAATGATGAAGAGACACTGTCATCAATAGAAGGAGATGACTGGCAGGTATTTGGTGGCGGAATTCGGTCATCATCTATTCAGGGACAGACCTTTTACTGCTTCAAACTGTTTATCAAAGGACGATCACTGGATGGGGATGAGCGCAAAACGCTCGAAGTTTTCCTGGAGACGATTCGCGGTATGACCCGTTCGCGTATTCAGGCGCTGGAACTTGAGCGTTATTCAAATACTGATCAACTGACGGGACTGTTTAATAGAAATTACTTTGACCGGGTGTTTGAGGAATGGAAAGAGAAAGCCAGGCCTGAAAAACCATTCTCGGTGATATTTGGTGATATCAACGGGCTGAAACGGATTAATGATACCTATGGTCATCATGCGGGTGATCTGTTGATTAAGTCCTGCACAACTCTCCTCATTCATGCGGCAAGAAACTCCGATCTGGTGTTCCGCCTGGGTGGTGACGAGGTGGTAGTCCTCTGTCCTTCTACCAGGCTTGCCCAGGCAGATGAACTGGTTAAGCGTATACGGGCAGGAATGGAAACGCTCATAGTACCATGTGCCAATGAAACCACTGGAGAGGTGACAGAAGAACGGGCATATATCAGCTTCGGCGCTGCCTGTTCAACCGAACATGGGCCTGAAGAAGTAGTTGCCCTGGCAGATAAACGAATGTTTGACGCTAAGGAAAAGTGGTACAGGGAGGGAAATCGGGAGCGGTATAGGTAATAGGCAGTCTCCTGCGAACTTCATAAAGCCAATACTGTGCCTATTCGTCCTTATCAGTCTCCAGGGAATCAGAACCTTCAGAGGGTGAGTTCTTTTGGCCTCCGTCATTATCATAAAGCTGTTTCCCTGCCAGCAGCAGAAGTCCCATAGCACAGAGCGGTGCGAAAAGCGGGATGAGACCAGATAATGGACTATCCGGAGCAAGGATATAGGGAGTACCGTATTTCAGCCCGCAATATGATCCAATTGCCAGGAAGACTGAG
Source organism: Desulfosediminicola flagellatus (assembly GCF_005116655.2). Taxonomy (GTDB): domain Bacteria; phylum Desulfobacterota; class Desulfobulbia; order Desulfobulbales; family Desulfocapsaceae; genus Desulfopila; species Desulfopila flagellata. The sequence continues at coordinate 310,545 of NZ_CP050698.1, forward strand.
CCCCACCATGGAAAGCTGTTCATGAGTGTTCCTCCAGTACAAGTTCTACCATTTCCTGCACCTGTGGACTGGGGTCTGAAGCCATCTGTTTGATGTGCGCAACAGCTTCATCAGTGCCGATAGTTCCTAAGATACCTATAGCCTCTCCACGGATATTGGCTGATTCAGCGTTGAGTAAGCGGAGTAGTGATGGAATAGCGAGAGGTACTTTTTCAGGTTGCAGCTTTTTTAACTCTTCAAACAATATTGCCACTCCAACCCGTACTGCAAATCGTTCATCATCAAGGATTTCGCCGGTCCAGTCATAGTAGGCGGGATCTTTTCTAAACATAGTGATGATGTTTTCTACATGCCCCATCTCCAGGAAATCTGCAATCACCGTTTTGAGCTCTTTATCACTTACTTCTTTCATGTTTTACAGCCATTGTGTGGTGTTGTTTTTTAGTGAGTGTTACGGCCATTAATGTGCATCGTATTAAGGGAGTTGGCAAGGTAATTCAAGAAAATGTTGGAAATAACGTCAGGATGATGCGGTAGATTACTTTAGCTATTCCTTTGATATCTAGATTCACTAGTGTCCGGTTAAGTTTAAAATAATTTCAACTGGTTACGAGTGTCGGTATTGACAGGTTTGCAATCTCTTTCTGTAACTAGCTGATAAAGATCGATCTTTTCGAAAGCTGACACGCTTAAAATCTGTAAAATTGTGTAGAGGCTTTCTTCGAAGTTGAGCCGTTTTTTCATTATTGCTACGATGACATAAACAGAGACTGCTATCCAGACCTGAGTTTTGACTGCGTTCTCCGAAGTTCCATAAAATCTTTTTATCCTCAAATGTTGTTTGATCCATTTGAAAAACAGCTCGACTTGCCATCGACTGCGATACAATTGTGCTATTGTTAATGCTGGCAAAGTAAAATTGTTGGTGAGAAACACGAGAATTTTTCCGGTCTTGGGGTCCCGGAATTTTACTCGACGCAAAGTGTCTGGGTAATGCTTGCCTGTATAGAAACCGGTTAACACAATTGTCTGATCGCAGCGAAGCCCCGTCTCTTTGTCGACGGGATGTGAGTAACGTCTTTGGAATTTCATGTTTGTTTTTGCACGGGTAACGAAAAATGCAGGGATCTGGTTGAAGGCATAAAGCCTTTCGAAGTCCAGATAACCTCGGTCCATTACGTAATATGCGCCAGCTTCCAAACGTAGAAGATCGAGGGTGTTGACATCGTGTAGCTTGCCGTCTGAAATGTGGATGAACGTGGGAATGTTGCCTTTTAGGTCCAGCAGTGTGTGGAGTTTGACAGCGGCCTTGTTCTTTCGAAAAAGTGCCCAAGGAAACATTGACAGGCATAGATCGATCGTGGTTGCATCCAGAGCATATACTGTTTCGTTCAGCTCTTCGAGAAACGAGTCTTCCTTGTATAACTCTCTGGCTGTAGCAATCAGGCTTTGAGCGAATTCGGCATATATGCGCCAATCGCGTTTTTCGTTGGCTTCGGCAAGAGTTGACTTTGAAACTGTTCCACGGATTCCCATGTGATAGAGCTTTTTGTTTTGAGATCGTAAGCAGATTTCGATGTCGCGTAGACTTTCTCTGTGCGTAATCTGTGCGAAAGCCATGCATAAAAACTGATCCAGGCATGAGAAGGTTCTTACTCTGAAATCGCCCTGGTATCTGGACACGCAACGGCGGAATGTTGGTAACGGCACGAAGTCCATAACTTGTTTGAAAATCAATTTTCCGGCAAACATCTGTGTACCCCCACAGGGTTTTGCCGAATATCCTCCTCTGAAAGGGATGTGATTTCAAGTCGATTATGGTCATATTGTTGCCGATTTACATTATATTCAAGAGGTTGTGATGTGCTTGGAAAAGTTTAACCGGACACTAGTGATCTAGATTGTTGAATCAGCAGGCACTGGAAAGATTCGGGTTAGCAAGCAGTACCTGTGTTGGAATTTAGAAGGAAGCAGCCGACGAAATTACTGCTGTCAAATTTGGGATTTTACGAAAGCAGTTTGGATGGTTCTATAGGAGCCAAACCGAGAATACACTTTTGCCCTGAATCTTCGTTGTTTGTGAAAATAATGCTCGTAGGTAAGCGATGACCGGGATGTCAGGTATATGGTTGAACATATTGTTTTAGAAATCCCTCGATTCTAAATACACTAACTGTTCTCGGACACCCTCCCAGAGAACAGTTAATGCTTAGTCGTGGAATGATGAAATACGTTAAAAGTTAAAGATATTACGAATTTTTTCTCTTTCGAGATTACCGAACTTGGCTTCAATGGTGAAATTAATACCGTATTGCGGCTCCCGATCATGTGATTCAGGGAAATTGACCTGTGGGGCAATTTCAAAAATCAGCCAATCCCGTAAGAAATTTTGCCGATAACGTAGACGCAAAGTGAGGTCAGAGAGTTTGTGAGAAGGTTCCGTATCAAAGGTGTTTGCCCATTCGTAGGAAATTGCCCGGTATTCTGAGATAAATTGATACAATTGGAAGGTGAGGTAATGATCTCTGCTATTTTCTATTTCGCGCCAGTACATTTCAGCTGAAGAACGTAATAGCCATTTTGCAGAAATATGCCTTTCAAGGTCAAAAGATATGTAGTTTTCCCATCCGTCGTCAGTGTAATATCTTACCCGTTCGACGAATCTGCTTTGCCATGGACCTAAGTCCTTATAATAACGGAATCTCAGCCCACCGTAGAGATAACTGAAAGATCCACCGAAGGTTGTAGAGATATTATATTTTTCAGAGCTTTTTATGAAGTATTGGATTCCGGCTGCAAAACTCTCACGGAAACTGTCGTCGTTGCTTCTGGCTCCTTGAATGTTTGAACCGAGGTCATCCTCCGGGTCGTCTTTTGCAAAAAGGATAAGCTGGGCTTTGTTCGAGAGTCGTGGAAGGTCTATTCTCCACCTGATTGATGGACTGAAGTCAAAACCATTTTCTTCGGTGTACTCTGTGGATATTCGAAGTTTAGCTATGCTTTGGTTTTCTTCTTCAGTGAATCTGCTGTCATCGAAAAAGTGGTCAAACCACTCCGCTGCATCAAGAAGCATTACTGATGCTTTTTTCTGTGTTGTGTCGAGTAATTCCTCATCATCATTCTCTTCTTCTGTGTTTAGTTCCTCCGCTTGTGAAGAGATGAGCTGATCTGCAGATTCGGTTTCTGCAGCATAGATCGATGAAGGACGCAGAAACGTAAGCAGTGCAGTTATAGAAAAAATAGAAAAAAGTATATACACAATGGATAGTGTACGATTCTTCTCTTGAATACGCACTCTCATGCAGAGCCTCTAAATATAAGGGGAAGTCATTACCAGACGTTATATATAACAGTATATGGCACAAGCCTAACAATTTTCAAGGGCATGTCGCAGAATAACCTATGATTGTTGGTAGAATTATCCGAGGCTCTTGTAAAATTAGGCTTTCTGTCTGTTTTTCGATGTAGGTTACGTAACTATCCGAAAAAAATATGATAAAAAAAGGTATAGGTTATAAGTTGTTGAATATATGAGTTAAAAAAATGAATGGGCGAGTGGGGGGGCTGTTTTGGGGCAGGCAGGAAGAAATATTGAGGCTTGTGCATTCTAGAACGTTTTATATGGCAGTAACCGTTTAGTCACCCGATTCTTAGCAGGTAAAGGATGGTCTTGACGATGGTCCGGACTATTGGTCTCAGCGTAACTCTACGTTTTACTTTTTGTCATACTCACCTGTATCCAGTGCGGAAATAATTTCGTAATATCTGCCGCTTGCTTTGAGGATTGCGAGTCCCTGATTGAAGAGCTCAATGAATCGAGAGTTTTCCTCCACATTTTTAGAGAGTATCAGATGGTATTGGCGGAGTTGCAGGACTGTCGAAGAATGAGTGATTTTTACCCGATCTTTTAGGCTGAGCCTGGCACGTTGAAAATATTTTCCAACCTGGTTCACCTGTGGAATCGCATCTATTCTTTTGTGAAGAAGGCGCTGGTAGAGATTGTCATAATTGCCCGATCGATCGATTGTCAATATGCCTTCCTTCTCGGCTGCTTCAAGAGTTGGGTAAACCGTATGCAGCGTGGCGCCGATAGTTAAATTTTTCAGATCCTTGACCTCTTTCCATTTAAGCTTGCGTGATTTCAGATAGAAAAGGTATTCAGGGTCGGAGATCACCACATCTGAGTAATAAAAATCCTTTTCTCTTTCCGGTGTCTTTACCCATATCAGGGTGCCGTGCCATATACCATCAACGGCAAGCTGATAAGCTCGTTTCCAGGGGAAAAAACCGTATTCAACATCTACGCCTACAGCTGCAAAAGCCTCTGTTACGATGTGCGATGCTGCACCGTTCTGCGGGAGTTTTGCGGAGAGGTATGGAGGCCACTCTCCGTTGGTCAGCCGTATCTGTTCATTGGCTCCTGCTACTGAATAGACTGTGAGGAAAAGAGCAATGATTAGAGTAGGAAGTGATTTCATCACTGATACCCCTTTATTGACGTGCTTGATGTGGGGAGTCGGAGGATCCTGGCACAAACCGGGAGACATCCCGTAACTGGCTGTTTCTGTGAAGCAGGTCGCCTTTTGATTCCAGGAGTAGGTCAGGAAAGTGCAGTTTCCTTAAAAACTCATAATACAATGATAGTTCCACAATGTAGTAAATGCAAAAAAGGAACTACTGAAGCCTGCCATTTTGCAAATCCATTGCTACTAGAGAAGAGTAGTGACCCGCGAGTGCCATCAGTTCATCGTGGCTGCCCTGTTCGACAATCGAACCGCTGTCCATAACGATGATATGATCGGCTCTACGGATCGTTGAGAGGCGGTGAGCAATAATAAGTGAGGTGCGGTTACTGAAAATATCTTCAATTGCCGCTTCGAGAATGTTTTCAGATTCTGTATCAATGGCAGCGGTCGCCTCATCAAGTACCAGAATTTTTGGATCGCGGCAGAGAACCCGGGCAAATGAGAGCAGCTGTTTTTCACCTGTTGAGAGTTCCTGGCCACCTTCGCCAATACGGGTGTCCAGTCCTTGCGGTAATAGGGCAACGAATCGCTGCATACCGGTTTTTTGAAGAATCTCTTCGACACTTTCCCTGCTTTTTCCTGTGTCCATAACAATATTAGTCAGCAGAGTATCCTGGAGTATCAGCACATCCTGAAGAACAACTCCGACGATATTGCGGAGTTGATGCAGGCTGAAATCACCAATGGAAGTGTCATCGATGGTTATAGTTCCATGTTGCGGTTCGTAAAAACGGAGCAAGAGATTAACCAGAGTTGTTTTTCCGGAGCCGGTTGTCCCGACAAGCGCCACAGTCTGACCATGCTTGATGCACAGATTGATGTTTCGAATAACCGGGGTGCCAGGACTATAGCCGAATGTTACGTCAGTGAATTGTAAATCTCCCTGAATTGAGGGCACTACTGCCTGCCTGGTAGGATCTTCAATGGTGTTTTTTGTGTCGAGTAGTTGAAAAATCCGCTCAGCTGATGCCATTGCCGATTGAACAATAGAGTATTTCTGGCTGAGTTCACGAAGTGGTTGAAAAAAGAGACGCATATACGAAATAAAGGCAACAAGTTCACCGATGGTCAGCCGTTGTTGAAGTATTTCTCCACCTCCGTACCAGAGAATGAGAGCCATGGCGGCAGATCCCATAAATTCAGTAATCGGCATGAACATGCCAAATAGCTTAATCTGGGAAAGGGCTCTGTCCTGATATTCCAAACTCATTTCTTCAAAATCATCACGGGTTCGAGTGTGTCTCCCGAAGAGTTGCAGGATAGACATGCCTGAAAGTGATTCTGAGAGAAAAGAATTAATGCGTGCGAGTTGAGTTCGGATCGCCCTGAATTTTTCGCGGGCGAGTCTGGCAAAAACAAACGTCAGGGTGAGTGAGATCGGCACAAAAAAAGACATGATCAGTGCCAGTCGCGGGTTCATGAGAAAAAGAGCAAAGAGGATACCTGCAATACGAAGAAGATCGTTAAACATCGTCACCATGACAGAGGTGAACATCTCATGCATGTTCTGGATGTCATTGGTCAGGCGGGTGACAAGTTTGCCAAGAGGATTGGTATTGAAGAAAGGCAGATCAAGCCGCAGCATATGGCGAAACAGATCCTGCCTGATTGAGTGCATAATTGATTGACCGATATATTCAAGCAACAGCACCTGTAAAAATGAAAGAAGAAAGACGGCTAGAACCATCAAAAGGTACCAGAAAGCTGTGTCGGCCAGTCCTGCAAAACGTTCATGAATTGCAAGAATATCACTGGTGATAAAACTGTCAATTCCGCGTTGCATCAACCATGGCTGAGCCAGAGTCGCACCTGTTAAAGCTAAAGAAAGGAAGACAGCAACTGAGAATGATCCCAGTCGATCATAGCTGTAACGGGCTATACGTCGCCAGAGACCGAGGTCACTAATAGATACAGTTTTTCCGCCTTCATCGTAGCCATAATTTCTCATGAGATTGACACCTCGGCGGGATTCTGACGTATCTGTTTTTCAAACATCGTCTTATATAGCGGGCTTCCATCAAGGAGTTGCTCGTGGGTACCGTCATGGGCAACCCTGCCTTCTTCAAGAATGATAATTCTGTCTGTCATTGATAAAAGCTTGATGCGATTGGAGACAATGATCACGGTTTTGCCAGAAAGACGGTGTTGCAATCCTTGAAAAACTTCATGCTCGGTGGCGACATCGACTGCTGAGAGGCCATCATCAATAAGCAGTATAGGCTTATCGCAGAGAAGTGCGCGGGCGAGAGCAAGACGCTGGCGTTGCCCGCCTGAGAGTTTTACTCCGCGTTCGCCAATCATCGTCTCATAGCTGGCTGGAAATTCGAGGATATCCTCATGTATCGCGGCATGTTGGGCGGCAGTTTCAATTTCATCCTTGCTTGCATCCGGTACGCCAAGGGCAATATTCGCGGCAATTGTATCCGAAAAAAGAATCGGCTCCTGTCCTACATAACCAATATGAGCATGGATATAGCTGACAGATAATGTGTTTACATCGTGATCATTTATATAGAGCAGGTCGTTATCAACCGGATAAAGGCGGGCCAGTAACTTACAAAGAGTTGATTTGCCGCTGCCGGTACGGCCGGTAATGCCATGTATTCCAGGGCCGAGTTGAAGGCTGATTCCAGCAAGAGCAGGACGTTCAGCACCTGAATAGCTGAAGCTGAGGTTTTTAAGTTCAAATACAGGATTTTCAAGAGGAGACGTCGGCATTGTCTCAATTTGCGGCAGGGTCGACTTACAGTTCACCAGTGCAAAAATGCGGTTTAAGGAGGTAAGACCGCGCTGTACAAGATTTGCCACCCAGCCTATTGCCATCATTGGCCAGACAAGCATGTACAGATAGCTGATGAAGGCGACAAAATCACCGATGGTGATGCTGCCGGAAATGACAAGACGCCCGCCATACCAGAGAACCAGTAACATACCAATGTTGCCGACCAGCGTTGCTATTGGAAACATCAAGCCCTGGAGAAAGGCTACCTGCAGGTTACTTTTGACGTATTTTTTACCAAGACTGTCAAAACGACCGGTCTGAAATGTTTCTGTAGTATAGGCTTTAATAAGTCGGATCGATACCAGTGTTGAGCGTGCAAATTCAGTGAGTAGAGAAAACTGTTCCTGAACGGTGGTAAACCGTTTATGCATTTTGGCGGACAGGATACGGGTGAAAATTGCAAGGAAAGGCATCGGTAAAAGTGCCAGTAGAGTGAGTTTCGCGTTTATGTGGATCATAAATCCAATAGCTGCGGTCCCCATTACCAGCGCATCAACTGCTGCCACCATTCCCATTCCGCACGCCATCTGAACCGCATTCAGGTCGTTACTCATATGGGCCATAAGATCGCCGGTGGTGTGTTTCTCAAAAAATGGGGCATCCATTTTCAGGATATGATTAAACATGCGATTTCGTACTGCTCGTTCAAGAAGTCGGGAGAAACCGATAATGAGATAGCGCCAGAAGAATCGTAAACAGGCAACAATGACAGCGAGAAAAACGATGAGGCCACCGAGTTTCAGCAGGCCCATTTGAGTGATTTGCTGCTCAGCGAGGCCGTCAACTCCATGTTTAACAACCCGGGGGATAATGAGCTGAATAAAATCTACACATAACAGCGCGATGAATCCAATAACCAACCTTCCTCTGTGTTTACGGTAGGATGGAATCAACAACGTCAATAACTCGGCAATGCGTGCCTTTGCGGGTTGGGAAGCTGTTTGAGTTGATGTGTTTCGCAAGGTGTGTTTGTTGTCGTTAAGTATTGAAATCCCGTTATGTAAAAGTATCAGGGCTGTTCACCTATTATCTCTTTTTGGTATAACAGACAATGGTTCGAAACCCAAGATTGAAAAAACGGTAATGTTAGTGCGTAATTTTCAATTCCTTTTACAAATCCCAAGATATGATTAAGGTTCTTGGTACATTGGATAAGTGATAAATTATATATTCTTATCAACAGGGTAGGGCTGTTCTATGAAGAATGCAATCCTCGAAGCAAAAGAGTTGAAAAAAACGTATATCATCGGAGACCGGCAGGAGTCGATCCTTGATAATGTTTCAGTTACCATTGATGAGGGTGAGTTTGTGGTGATCTCCGGGAGTTCTGGGAGTGGTAAAACTACCTTGTTGAGTCTCCTCTCAGGTCTTGATCGTCCGACCTCCGGCAGGGTGATGATGGCCGGTCAGGATATAACTGATCTGAGTGAAGATCGACTGGCACCGATACGAAATGAACTTACCGGTTTTGTGTTCCAGGCATTTCATCTTGTCCCTTCTTTAAATGCACTCGAAAATGTGATGTTTCCAGCAGAACTGAGGCATGATAAGGAGGCGGGCAGGAAGGCGGCAGATCTGCTCAAACAGGTAGGTCTTTGGCCCAGAAGATTAAACTACCCGCACCAGTTGTCAGGTGGTGAGAAGCAGCGGGTGGCGATCTGCAGGGCGCTGATTAACGAGCCAAAATTGATTTTTGCAGATGAGCCGACAGGTAATCTGGATTCAGAAAATTCAAATGCCATTATTGAATTAATGATGACATTGCACCGTGAGCGTTCTACGACTCTCGTTATGGCAACCCACAGCCGTGAAGTGGCAGAAATAGCTGACCGCATCATCCGCCTCCACGATGGGAGATTACAGGGTAGCGGAGGGCAAACCTGATGCTGAATCTGAGATTTCTTTTCCGGGAAATGATTGAGTCTCGAAATCAGGCTGTAATCTTTGTTCTTTGTGTGGCGCTCTCTATCACAACATTGGTTGCACTTAACAGCTTTAAACGGGATGTGAACGATTCGATTATTGGTGATGCTAGAGCACTGCATGGTGGTGACCTGATACTACACTCCCATTATGAGTTTTCACCCGGGCTATTGGCTGGGGTTGAATCCATGAAAAATGATATTCAATTAACGTCACGGAGCTGGGAGTTTTACTCTGTGGTTCGAAGTTCTTCTGGTGATAAGACTAAGTTCAGTAACATCATGGCAGTGAGTTCGACGTACCCTCTGTATGGATCTGTGGATCTTGATTCAGGTAAAGAATTTCAGCAGGTACTTACGCCCGGAAATATTGTGGTTGGCAGGGAATTGCTTGAAAAACTCAGCCTGAAGGTTGGTGATTCGCTCCATGTCGGAAAGGCAGAGTTGATAATAGCTGATGTGGTTGCAAGCGAATCTTCAAAACCTGTCGAAGTATTTAATTTTGGTCCAAGGGTGTTTGTTGCAGCAGCTGATCTCGAAAAGCTCGACCTGATTAAAACAGGCAGCCGTGTTGAATATGAGATGATGCTGAAACTAAAAGACAGCAGCAAAACTGCTCTTTCGGCTTTAGAAGAGCAGTTAAAAACTTTCGCAGTGGCGGGACAGGAACGGGTAGCTTCATATATGTCTGCCAGGTCAGGTCTAAAACGTTTTTTTGACAACCTGCTCTTTTTTCTTTCACTGATCTCAATTTTTACCTTGTTGCTGGCTGGTATCGGCATGCAAAGCTCTCTTTCTGCACTATTACGGCAGAAAGAGAAAAGTCTGGCCATAATTAAAGCAATTGGGGCAACGCAGAAATTTCTATTAACCCATTACCTGACTCTGGTATTGATCTTTGGCCTGGTGGGCAGTTTGATTGGCGTCTCTGCCGGTGTAGCTTTGAAAGCGTGGTTTCCATTACTTTTTGGTGGAATTCTCCCTGCGGGGACTATCGGCGGTATGAGTCCTGGTGATATTGCTGAAGGTCTTATTCTCGGTTTTCTGGTGGTAGTCTTTTTTACGTGCCTGCCGCTCTACCGTCTACAGGATGTGAAGCCCAATACAATTTTCAGAAGTGAAGGGGGATCTGCAAAGAGAGGTGCAGTATATTATCTCGCTTTAACTGGTGGATTAGTGTTTCTGACATTGCTGGTGGTTCGTCAGCTTGATGATTTTAAAACTGGCGTATATTTTATGGCCGGTACCATCGGGCTTATCCTGCTTATTACACTTCTGACAAAGCTACTTTTGAGTGGCCTCGGACGAATTACCATTAGTTCATTACCATTGAGGCAGTCTGTCAGAAGTTTGCTGAGGCCGGGCAATTCAACGCGGCCTGTCGTCGTTACCCTTGCTTCAGCTTTATCCGTGCTTCTGGCAATTTTTTTGGTGGAGTATAACCTGCATTCCACGTATGTTGAGTCCTATCCTGAAGATGCACCGAACCTGTTTCTGGTAGATATCCAACCTGATCAAAAAGAAGGGTTTACCCAGATCATCGGCGAAGGTGTGCAATTACACCCGATAATCCGGGCACGATTAAAAGCTATCAACGGGGAAAAAATTGAGCGCGGGCAAAAACGCAATCGTTGGAGCGACAGCCTCTCCCGCGAGTTCAATCTGACTTACAGAGATAATCTGTTGCCTGATGAAATTGTTACTGAGGGCAAGGAACTGTACCAGCGTGATAGTAGTGGTTCATTGCCGCTTCAGGTTTCTGTTCTGGATATGGTTGCTGATATGGGTGACATGAAGGTGGGAGATATTCTCGAATTTAATATTCAGGGCGTTCCGCTTACAGCAAAATTGACGAGTATTCGTACCAGAAATAAATCTATGCTCTACCCGTTTTTCTACTTTGTTTTCCCCGAGCAATATCTGAAAAAAGCACCGCAAACATTATTTGCTGCAGTCCATGTTGAAAAGAGCAGAATCTCACAGCTGGAATCTCAAGTGGTGAGTCGATATCCGAATATCAGCATAATCAATATGGCTGAAACGGCTATTGAACTGGGTGCTGTGATGAAAAAACTCTCAGGTATTGTAAACTTCTTCGCGTTTTTCTCGATATTGGCTGGAGGGCTTATCATCATTAGTTCAATTCTGGCAACACGCATGGCAAGAGTACGGGAGGCTGTATATTATAAAGTACTTGGAGGAAAATCCGGCTTTGTTACATCTGTGTTTTTCTATGAAAATATGGTGCTTGGACTGTTGAGTTCATTGCTTGGAGTAGTTCTTGCTCAACTGGGTAGCTGGGCGCTATGTCATTTTCTGTTTGATATCGGATATTCACCGAACTGGTTAGCTTCGGGATTACTTGTATTTTTTACTCTCTGTCTGGTGGTAACTGTCGGTATGACAAGCTCTGTCAGTATCATCAGGCAGAAGCCAATAGTGTTTTTACGGGAGCAGACAATTGAATAACCATTTTTCTTCGAATCGGGTTGTTGTCTTCCTGCTGATGATACTGCTGTTATTGGTAGCAGGTTGTGAGCAGGACATTAAGGTTGAAACCCCAGTTGCTGAGGCGCGAAGTTATACAGGTACCATTGTGGCGGTTGGCGATAGTCTCACAGCTGGACTTGGAGTTGATGAACAGTTCAGTTATCCATCGCAACTCCAGGAACGGTTAGATAACGATGGATATACGTTTAAGGTTATTAATGCAGGAGTGAGCGGTGAGACAACCAGTGGAACAGTCTCCAGGCTTGATTGGATTATGACCATGAAGCCGGATATTGTGATTCTCGAGATTGGTGCTAATGACGGCCTTCGTGGAATTGATGTGAAGGTCCCTGAAGAGAATCTGATCAAGATCCTCAACTATTTTGAAAGAAACAATGTAATAACTGTTCTTACCGGGATGCAGATGGTCTGGAATCTCGGGCCTGAATATACTGCAGAATTTAATGCTATTTATCCAGCGATTGCAAAAGATCATGGTGTGATCTTTATGCCGTTTTTTCTAAAAGATGTGGCAACAGTCAGGGCCCTGAATATAGAGGACGGATTACACCCGAATGGTGATGGGTATACCATAATTGTTGATAATTTGTACCCATACGTGAAAGAAGCCATCGAGCGTTTTACAAATTATTACTCAGATGCAGACTCGATTGAAGAGGTTCGGTAAATGGTAGCAGAGAAACAACGCGATGGAGATGCCCAGTCAATTATCCTTGAATCGATTTCAGATGGAGTCTTCACGGTTGACCATGAATGGCGGATTACCTCGTTTAACCGTGCAGCCGAGGAAATTACAGGTATACCACGCAGCAAAGCAATAGGTAGTTTCTGCCGGGAAATTTTTCGCTCGAATATGTGTGAGAGAAACTGTGCTCTCAAGCGATCTATGAATGAGGGAAAAAATTTCGTCAGCTCTTCAACCTATATTGTCAACAGCAAAAACGAGCGTATTCCCATAACAGTCTCGACCTCACCTCTTGTCAACGAGGGGGGGGATGTGCTTGGAGGAGTGGAAACATTCAGGGATCATAGTCTTGTAGAAGAATTGCGACGTGAGCTGGCAGGCACGGCTCAACTTCAAGGGATTGTCAGCCGTGCCGGTACTATGACTACGATACTGAAAATTCTCCCTCAGGTCGCTGAAAGTGACAGCACCGTGCTAATTCAAGGTGAGACAGGCACAGGTAAGGAATTGCTGGCACGGGCAATCCATTCCTTGTCCGGCAGAAACTCGAAACTGTTTACAGCAATAAATTGCGGTGCTCTGCCTGATAGCTTACTGGAGTCGGAACTGTTTGGCTATAAGGCGGGCGCTTTCACTGGTGCTGAACGTGACAAACCCGGCATTCTTGAGGCTGCTGCTGACGGAACTATTCTGCTTGATGAAATCGGTGACACCAGCCCGGCATTCCAGGTGAAATTGCTTCGTGTTTTAGAAGAACATGAGTTCCAGCCTCTCGGAGGCGTAAGCAAGGTGAAAACTGACGCAAGAGTTATTGCGGCCACTAACTGTGATCTCGAAGAAATGATTGAGAAGGGAGATTTCAGGCGTGATCTGTTTTATCGAATCAATATTGTTCGACTGGAACTGCCTCCCTTAAGAGAACGTGTAGAAGATATTCCTCTGCTTGTTGATCACTTTACCGAGCGGATGAATATCAAAAAAGGCTGTAATGTGAGTGGGGTCGAACCGGCTGCAATGGCGGTTCTTCTGGCACACGACTATCCTGGTAATATACGGGAACTTGAAAATATTATTGAGCACGGATTTGTTCTTTGCCGCAATGGCGAGATAGGTGTTGAGCATCTTCCTTTGTATCTGGTGAAATCTACATCGGGTTTTCAACCATACACGGATGGTGCTAAGTCTTCAGCATCACTGGTCGACGCTGTGCAATCAGCGGAAGGTGAGGCCATTCTTCAAGCGTTAAAGAATACACACTATAATCGTAAAGCTGCAGCTGCTGAGCTTGGTATGCATAAGTCGACTCTGCATCGTAAAATGAAAAAGCTTAAATTATCCCTTCCTCCTCTTGATGGTCGCTCAGGTAAAGCGACGCAATAACGCCACTCTTCGCGACTGTGCGACTGTGCATGGTTGCATTGTCGCGCCTCTAGCTCCTTCCAAATAGTCCTCTGAAATCGTCAGAAAATCTTTATCACATTGAAATATGGTTCTAAAATGCTATTTATGTGCATATGCAAATTTCTGGTACGATGCTTGCTCTATATCTATTCATAAACTGCTCCAGAAGAGTAGCCTGCATGATGCAGGGTTAAAATGATGGAGGTATTACCATGCAAAAAAAGAATCAGGGTAATCAGGGTGGCCGTGGATTGGGAAAAGGTGGTGGTAGAGGTATTTGCAGGCAGCAGAATATTACAGAGGGCACCGGACAAGGAATGGGCCTTGGCAAAAGGCTTGGCCGTAATGAAAATGCCGGGAGTGGAGGTCGATGCGGCATGAGAGGAAAAAACATGACAGCTGCCGATCCGGTACAACACGACACGCGTATGAAAGGACAAGAGGATGAGGGAACACAAGATGCATCAGAATGACCAGGGCCCGTTGAAAATCATTCTTGCAAGTAAACAGCACGAGCGTTTTGCCCCAATAGAACGAGGGCTGTGGAATGCTGCTGATACAGAGTTCTATGAGGCGGATTCTGCCGGAGCGGTATTCGAGATCCTGAAATCAAAAGACATCAAGCTTGTGATTTTTGATGACACGCTGGCTGACACAAGCGGGCTTGATGTTGTCAGGGTTCTTGCGAGGCAAGCACCTTTTGTCTCCTGTGCTCTGGTGAGTGATCTGGAAGCTGAAAAATTTCACCATGAAACTGAAGGTCTTGGGGTGCTGATGCAGCTCTCTGAACCTCTCGGGGAAGAGGCTGCAAAATTGCTTATCAACAGCCTTGTTGCATGCGGCTTGCTGGTTGACAATTATGTCATCAATGCAGGGGGTGAGCAATGATCATCAGTGTAGCAAGTGGAAAGGGAGGGACGGGGAAAACGACAGTTGCAACAAATCTCGCTGCAGCAATGGATATTCCTATTCAGCTTCTTGATTGCGATGTTGAAGAACCCAATGCCCATATATTTATCAAACCGGTCATTCATGACAAAAGAACAGTCTATACGATGGTCCCCGAGGTGGATAGCGAGAGGTGTACCGGCTGCGGTGATTGTGTAAAGATTTGTCGTTTTAGTGCCCTTGCAGCGATAGGTGGCAAAGTAATAACCTTTGCAGATCTTTGTCATGGGTGCGGTGGTTGTGTCGAGGTTTGCACTGACGGGGCAATCACAGAGGGACATCGGGAAGTTGGTATTGTGGAATCCGGTAACAGTGGTCTGATTGCTTTTGAGATGGGTAAAATGAGGATAGGTGAGCCGGCGGCGCCCCCGTTAATTCGGAAAGTCAGAGAAAAAATAACTCCAGAAGGCGATACCATTATTGATGCACCTCCCGGGACTTCCTGTCCGGTAATTTCAGCAATCGAAGGCACCGATTATGTCATTCTGGTTACTGAGCCGACGCCCTTTGGTCTTCATGATCTCAAGTTGGCTGTTGAGGTGGTTAAAGAGATAGCTATTCCCTGTGGGATAGTGATCAACCGATCTGATCTTGGAGATGACAAAGTACACGAATATGCATCGAATGAGGGGATTCCAATTCTCATGGAAATACCATTCAGTCGGGATGTTGCATCTGCCTATTCACGTGGGGAAATGCTCATTACCAGTGGTGATAATGGTGCTGAGTGGCGACAGATGTTTCAGAGTCTGTTCAGGAAAATACATATTCTGGCAGAGTGCTGAAAATGGAGGATTATGAAATGAAAGAAATTGTCGTCATTAGTGGCAAAGGCGGGACAGGCAAGACCAGCCTCACAGCATCTTTTGCTTCGTTGGCAGGAAAATGCGTTGTTTGTGATGCTGATGTGGATGGTGCTGATCTGCACCTGCTGCTGCAACCCAGGACAAAGACCCGCACAGATTTTATGGGAGGAGGACTTGCTGTAATAAACGGTGAAACCTGCACTGAATGCGATCGATGTCGCGAGCTGTGCAGGTTTGGTGCTATTTCAGAAAACTACGTTGTCGACCGGTTTAAATGTGAAGGATGTGGAGTCTGCGTAGATCTCTGTCCGGAACAGGCTATAGATTTCCCGATTCAGAAATGTGGTGAGTGGTATAGCTGTACGACACGGATCGGTCCCATGGTGCATGCCAGGTTGGGTGCAGCCGAAGAAAATTCAGGAAAACTCGTCAATCTGGTTCGTAAAGAGGCGCGAAAAATAGCCGAAGAAACGGGAAATGACCTGCTTATTACAGATGGCCCTCCGGGAATCGGCTGTCCTGTAATAGCTGCGATTGGCGGAGCAACTGTTTTGGTAGTCATCGTTGAGCCAACCTTATCCGGCCTGCATGATATGTCGAGGGTTATAGATCTTGCTGCCCATTTCAGAGTTCCTGCGATGGTCTGTGTCAATAAGTTTGATCTGAATCTGGAAATGACAGAAACAATTGAAGAGCATGCCAGATCGAGAAATCTGATGCTGCTGGGTCGGATACCGTTTGACCCTGTTTTTGTTCAGGCGATGGTGCAGGGACAGAACATTATAGAATATGCGGATGACTCAAAGACTGCAGAGTCTGTTCGCGAAGTCTGGAACAATATTATTGAGTCACCAGTGATTAAAATGGCCGGAATCGTCAACATTCCTGCTGCAATATCTTAATACAACGGAGAAGAATAATGTCACGAATGCGGATAGCTGTACCATCGGAAGGAGCAGGCGGTTTAGACGGAGTGCGGGCAGGTCATTTTGGTCACTGCGATGTGTTTACCCTTATAGATCTTGAGAATGGCGAGATTACACAGACCTCCATACTCCAGAACGTATCGCATGTTCAAGGTGGATGCATGGTTCCTGTGAATCTGCTGGCAAATAATAGTGTAGATGCTTTAATTGTCGGCGGTATCGGTATGCGTCCCCTGATGGGCTTCCAGCAGGTTGGAATCAAGGTATATCATGAAGGAGAGCGTCAGGCCATTCGTCCGGTTGTTGAGGATATGATTGCAGGAAAAATACCTTTGATAGCAGAAGATCAGGTTTGTGGAGCAGCGCAATAATGAGTTCTCCCTGTTGTATTGTATCATCAAGTACTTCAGGAATGGTGGAGGATACAATAATGAAAATAGCCGTAAGTTCAACAGGGCCGGATATTTCGGATGCTGTCGACCCGCGTTTCGGCAGGGCCGCATATCTGCTAGTTGTTGAGATTGACGATATGACGTTTAAGGCAATAGATAATACGAAGAATGTAAATGCCTTTAAAGGTGCTGGTATACAGGCGGCTACCACCCTGAGTCATGAGGGGGCAGAGGTCTTACTTACAGGATACTGTGGTCCGAATGCTTTTAAGACACTGAAAGCTGGAGGTATACGTGTCGTAAACGATATGGGTGGAACTGTGCACGATGCTGTTATGGCATTTAAGAATGACGAGTTTGCCTATAGCTCAGAGCCGAATGCTGAAGGGCATTGGTAATAATTCCTATGTGGTAAGGCATAGTAGATAATACTGCTGTGCCTTACTATAAAAAAAAAATAGTACTTTCCGAGATCACGTAGAATTGTCCTGCAATCAGAGAGAAATCGTCTTGAAATTTGAGAAATGTAAATGATTTAGTCAGCTAATTAGTTAGGTGTATGTCCGCTAATTGAGCGAGATTCGGTTGAAAAAAATAAATATATCTCTAATTATCGCTTTACGTAAGTTAATTGTAAGAGTATAGAAATAGTGTTGCCGGATACAGCGTTTCCTGTCAAGTACAGGGATCAGGTAAGGTTTTTGCAAAATGTAAAATAATTTGGTCTATTTGCAGAATCATTACCAGGTAGCGGAGGGAGACAGGCGTATTATTGATATTCTATCGTGGATTACTGGTTGTTTTTACGATATACTGGCGTGAGAATAGACAGAGGAGGGGGCTTGATGGATGATCTCCAGGCATTGATTGAAAAGATCAGAAAGAATGTCGTGGCAGAGCAGGAGCAGAAATTTGCTGATGAAACATTCCAATACTTACGATACTCAATTCATAATGGGCGTATGCGGAATGCCGATGCTTTTGCGTGTTTAACCGGTGAGAACGGTGAGTCGATGGAGCTGTATCTTCGCTTCCGTAAAAACGGTGTGGAAGAAGCGTCATATGTGACAGATGGCGGATCAGCCAGTCGCTTATGCGGTTCCTGTGTCGCCGAACTTGCAATAGGTAAAACAGCCCGGCAGCTTTTAGAGATGAGTGCGGCAGATATCCTGAAAAGGGTACAGCGTGCAGGTGAAGGCGTCGAGACAAGTGCAGTGCTCGTAATTGAAACCCTGCATAAAGCTGTTGAGCAGCATTGGGTTGTAAATAATTCTAATTCGGCTCCTCCTAAGAAAATACAACGCGCTACCCAGTTTATAGCAGTTGGTGTTGGCCACAATCATATGCATTACTCAAATTAATTACTTTCTACCTTATGATAAACAGCCACTGAGAATATTCTCACGTGGCTGTTTTTTTTTGACCTGTCTCACTTCTATGCACATTGTAACAAACTGTGATCGTCTGCTGTTCACTACGGCATCAACAGATCACTGTAAATTTTTGTGCCCAGCCTTTTCTTATTTTCCTTTCTATCTTTCATACGTGTAATGCATGCAATCGCTATTGATTCATTCGCGTTTTCTACTTCGTCAACATAAAATAATCCTATTAATTTTCGATAGTGATTTCCTGTTTCTTGAAAAAACTGGGATACGCATGTTGTTCATCTTACCCGAACTGTCGGAAGCGGTTATGGCTGGAAAATGCTTGTCGGGACTGCTGATACGCAGTGGGAAAAGATAGTTTCACAATAATTTTCCTTGTCAAAGGGGTGGCTTTTGCATTACTTGTCATGTGTCCTGTCAGACAGTAGTATGGCTTTTTTCATCCAATTAACTCGTCGATTTTATGTGTACTTCACCTGCACTGATGGGTAAATAATGATGGCTCTGCTTTTCGGGTGGCAATTTTAAGAGTCTCATGTTTCACCCTGCTTGTCTGTTATGGTTCAATAATCCTTAATCACTCTCCACAGGAATATGTAGTATGAATGAAAATGAGATACTAAGACGGGGATTTTCCGTTTTGGAGCAGTATCATTCCAGTCAGAAAGACGGAAGATTTGTTGATTATACGTCCCCGGGTGATCTGCAGCGAATACTCCAGCTTGACGATCCTGAAAGTGAAGGGGATTGGGAAAAACTGTTCACCTGGATGGAACAGTACCTGAAATATGGTGTGAAGAGTGCGCATCCCTCTTTCGTCAACCGTATGTGGGCAGGAGCTAATCTTCCTTCTATGCTCGGTGAAATGGCTGTAGCTATCTCCAACACATCATCCTGTACATTTGAGTCAGCACCGGTTTCCACCCTGATGGAAAAGTATATGATCAGGCAGATGCTTGATCTGGTCGGTTTTCGTAACGGTGAAGGGCAGATGACTACGGGTTCCAGCAATGCCAACATGATTGCTATGATGTGCGCCAGAAACCTTGCAGGTAAAGAGGTAAAGAGAACAGGTCTTTTCGGGCAGCAGGAACTCTATGCTTTTGTCAATGCAGATGCTCATTACTCAATGGATAAAGCAGCAAATATTCTCGGGATCGGCATCGATCATCTTATCAAACTGCCTGTAAATGGCAGAGGAGAGGTTGACCCTGCTGATCTTGAAAGTGAACTTGCATCGGTGGTCGAAGCTGGTGGAATTCCCTTTTTTGTAGTGGCCACCGCGGGAACTACCGTGCGTGGTGCTTATGATCCGATAGAAGCAATGTTGAAATTGCGTGAAAAATATAAATTCTGGTTGCACGTCGACGGTGCCTGGGGTGGTGCGGCGGTGATGAGTGAGAAGCTGCGAGCAAAATTCCTGCCTGGATTGAGTAAGGCAGACTCGTTTACCTGGGATTTTCACAAGATGCTTGGCTCGTCACTTATGTGCAATATTCTTCTGGTTAACCATAGCACACACACTTTTGGTACAGTTCTGGGGGGGGGAGACGGTAGTTATCTCTTCAGGGATACCGATGATAATGATGTGCAGGATCTAGGTTCTGTTTCTCTGCAATGCGGACGCCGGGTAGACAGTCTTAAATGGTTCCTGGACTGGAAGTATTTCGGCAAAAAAGGATTTGGTGAGCGTATTGAGCATTATCTCGATTTGTGCAGATATGCACAGGAATGCGTCGAGAATATTCCTGAGTTAGAGATGGTTGCCCCCCGGGTATCATTTAATATCTGTTTTCGCTACAAGGTAGCCGAGCATATGGCGGACGATTTCAATCAGGAACTACGTACCCGCCTCTATAAACGCGGCCTGGCTCTTGTTGGTCTCGCCTATGTTAAGGAAAAACTGATTTTGCGTCTACTTATCACCAACATCAACGTCAATCGCGATGAGATAGACACGTTCTTTAAAGAACTGGTCGCTATCGGAAATGAACTGGTTGGTGAGGGGCAGCTCGGATGAGAACTGAATGCGGAAGTAGCACAGAGGTATTGTGAACCACTCTTGCATGACGAATAACGAGAGCAGGGGGGCACTCTATGCACTATTTTCTACAAAGAGATACTCTTTACAATTGTTCCTCGGCCTCTTTTCTGTGCTCTTGGAGTGCTGGTTCCTGTCACTCTGGAAGTTGAAACTCTATTGCATTTTACCTGTTTTGCTGCGGCTTTTCCGCTCCACTCTATTTGGGCTTCAGAATAACCCGGAAGCAGCCGATGGAAATGGAATCACTCGAAGTCAGATTTTCTGGCTAAATCATTAGTGGTGAGGTAGTTTGCAAAATTCAAAAAGTTAGCTATCATAATTATGATAACAGTGATTGATTCCAGTTGTTATGGATGAACCGGTAAAATAGCCTTCAGATATTTGACATTAGACATCGAAGTAACATTAAGGAGAGAGAGCTACCATGGGCAGTTCGCTTCAGGACCAACTCTTGAAACTGGGAGTGGTTGACAAAAAACAGGTAGGAAAAGCGAAAAAAAAGCAGCACGACAAACGCAAACAGCAGATTTCGAAAAAGCAGGCACCACCTGTGGACGAGAATAAACTGCTGGCAGAGCAGGCTCTTGCTAAAAAGAAAGAGCGGGCAAAGCAGTTGAACCTTGAGCGAGAGGAGAAGCTGCGAAAGCGTGAAGAGGTTGCCCGGATCAGACAGATGATTGAGCAGAGCCGGCTACCTAAAGATGATAAAAAAGGTGTTGCTTATCGTTTTGTTGACCAAAAAAAGGTTTTCAGGATTTTTATCAGCCAGGAGCTGATAGATAGCTTGAGCAGGGGAACAGTGGGAATTGTTCGTCATAATGCTCAGTATGAAGTCTGTCCTGCTGAAATAGTTAAAAAGATTCGTGAGATGGACAGCAGTGTTGTGGTTGTCTTAAACAAACGGGTCAAAGATGATAAAGCCGACGAAGATGATCCTTACGCCGGCTATGAAGTTCCGGATGACCTCATGTGGTAGATGTCTATGCGTTTATATGGTGTCTCTGAGGCACTATTTTGCAGTAAAGAGCGGGTTCAGCAAAAGCTGGAGTCGCTCTTTTTTTGCTTGTATATCAGTTATGCGGGTAGTGATGATTAATTTTTTCACCCCTGTTTCTGCAATAATCGGGTCTATTTCACTTAAATCGATAGGCAGTTCACGGCCATTTACCAGAGCGACGAGAGCGTTACCTATATCACCGCCGCCAGCATCTTTGCTTGAATTGACCTTGTCAATTACCGGAGTAATAAATAATGCCTGTTTAGCAGCATCAAAGCGTAGTTTTGCTTTGGTGTTGAAATCAAGTTCAACTGTGCCTACATCGAGATTGATTGTATGACCTGCAAGCTCAGTAATAAATTTCATGCCGTTACCTGTCAGGTGCAGTCGGCAGACGATGTGATCCTGTATGATTTTAAAATCGCTGATGCTTTTGAGGTGTATTGTTCCCTGAAGAGTTTTAGATTGCGCCGGATATTCAAGCGGTAGCGCAGCAGCAATTGCCTTGGCTAATACTTTTTGGGGCAGATCTATTGTTATATGGTCATCAGCAGCTGCTGCATTGTTGAGGTGAGCAGTAGAAAAGAGAAGTATAGAACAGATAATAATCAGAAATTTGCGCATATCAAATTGGCTTGGTGATAGAAGTTATTTGTTTAAGATGTACATGTATGGGAGTCTGTCGGAGTGAACATTTTTCTCTCAAATCAAGGCATTGTCAGAAAATTAAGGGCATCCATGTTGTTAATATTGCGAAAATTAACTTTTCCACAATTACGACCAGTTGAGGGGAAAGCGGGCTGTTTGACAGTCTCCTTGTGAGGATTGCCTAAACTACCATTACGTGTAGTAATACAGATTGCCAGGCTAAACCGCAAGCCCTAAGAATGCGGCGTTGGTTGTCGTCTATTTTGATACGCATTTTCAGGCTATTACGTTATGGTGCATTTCTTTATATCCATGAATTACAGACAAATGTTTATATATTGAACCGGGCATGCCAAAACTTACCGTCACCTCAGATTGCCATTTGGCAGGTATTGACCAGCAACTCGAAGAGGAGTTGAAGAGCAAACTGACTATCGACAATCCTAAATATACCTCAGCAAAAAAATATGGTCGCTGGATCGGCAAAAAGCTCAAACCGACGTTAGAGTATTACGAAACGGTGCCGGGCGGTATTCGTTTTCCACGCGGGTTTTCAAACCAGGCGGTTCTTCTTTGTCGTGAACATTATGGTGAAACTCCGGAAATAATTGACGAGCGACAATTGCTTGATGAAATTGATTTGGTGTTTTTAGGAGAGCTCCGGCCATATCAGGAACAGGCAGTAAATCTGGTGAGTAAACGTTCTTTTGGTGTGCTGGAGGCTGGAACAGGTAGCGGGAAAACCGTTATGGCTTTGGCAGCAATAGCTGAACGCAAGCAACCTGCGCTGGTAGTGGTTCACACCAAAGAACTCCTTTACCAGTGGCAGGAGCGTGTGAAAACCTTTCTCGGTTATGAGGCCGGGCTTATTGGTGACGGACATTTTGATATAAAGCCGGTGACTATTGCCATTGTCAATACAGCGAGAAAGCGGGCTATGGAGCTTGTCCCGCATTTTGGTCATCTGATTGTTGATGAATGCCATAGGGTTCCGGCTGCGCTTTTTACCGATGTTGTGGCAAACTTTAACTGCCACTATCTGCTCGGTTTGTCCGCGACCGCCTTTCGAAACGATGAAGGGCTTACCCGGTTAATCTATTATTTTATGGGTGATAGGATTCATCAGGTAGATCAGGGGGAACTGCAGGCAACGGGTGCAATACTTAAACCTCAGCTTATTAGAAATACAACGCTGTTTACCTATCGATATCGTGGTGATTATCAGGCACTAATCAAAGCGTTGACAAGACATCAGGGGCGAAACATGCAGATCACTGAAGATATCGTAAGGGTTGCGGCTGATAGAGATTCCGGCACTTCACTTGTTGTTTCGGATCGTGTCAGTCACTGTGAGATTTTTGCCCGTTTACTCACCGAGAGGAATGTGAAGGTAGAAATGCTCACGGGGCAGGTGTCTGCTGAAAGGCGGGCTGAGATAGTTGCCGCAGTCCAGCAAGGTAAAGTTCAGGTCCTGGTAGCAACCTTGCAACTGATTTCGGAGGGTTTTGACTGTCCCGGCCTTTATACGCTGTTTCTTACCACCCCCATAACATTTGAAGGACGCCTGTTGCAGGTTATTGGTCGAATCATGCGACCTGCAGTAAATAAGCAAGCACGAGTATTTGACTATGTAGATAAAGGGGTCAGCACATTGAACCGTTCCGCTAATATTCGACGTAACGTTCTTTCCCAAATGTAATTCTGATGGGCTTGTAAAAAGCCCGATCTATTTCGTTGAAGACACTACGGCTCGGAGTCTCCCTGCCGTCGCTTACCTGTATGTCGAACTTTTTTCAGAGGCCATCCGTACGACAAGGCAGACTTTTTCCGAGATCATCGATCCTAACCTGAAAAAAATCGGATTAATCTATTCCGCATCTGCATTATCTTATCTTTATCTCGTTGATTTTTGCGGATAAGCAACTATTGTTACGGAAAAGTTTGCTTGTATGCGACACTTCGGGTATTATAAATGGTTTTGCTGCACAGAATGACAGCACAGCTAAAGAGTGTCCGCTCAGGATGCTTTCCTATTTTCAACTGCACACACAGTGCATATGGTATTGAGGTCTCAGGCTCATTCACTGCCTTTGGAGACCAATTAAGGACACAGAATGGATCAGAGTAAACTTCGTAACGTTGCCATTATCGCCCACGTTGACCACGGTAAAACCACGCTGGTAGATCAGCTTTTCAAACAATCCGGAATGTACAGAGATAATCAGGAAGTTTCTGAGAGGCTTATGGATTCTATGGACCTCGAGCGTGAGCGCGGTATCACCATCACATCAAAGAACGGCTCCTACACTTACGAGGATAACTGGATTAATATCATTGATACACCTGGTCATGCTGACTTCGGTGGACAGGTTGAGCGCGTTTTGCGTATGGCCGATGGTGCTTTGCTGCTCGTTGATGCGCAGGAAGGTCCAATGCCTCAGACCTATTTCGTTTTAAAGAAAGCTCTTGAGAATAGCCTGCCTGTTATCGTTGTTATCAACAAGATCGATAAGCCGGCCGCCCGTTGCGACTGGGTAGTTGATCAGGTTTTTGACCTGTTTGTTAAGTTAAACGCTCCTGATGATATTCTCGATTTTCCTATTGTCTACGCCTCCGCTAAAGAAGGTTACAGCTTGGAAAGTCTTGATGACGATAAGGGTGAAGGTAATATGGACCCGATTTCCAAAGCGATAATCGACCATATACCTGCCCCGACCGGTGATGTTAATGCTTCTTTGCAGATGCAGGTTGGTACTATTGATTACTCTCCGTATCTTGGTAGATTAGGAATTGGTAAAGTTGTCAATGGCACCCTCAAAATCAATCAGCCAATTGCAGTTGCGCGTCGTGACGGTTCGATCAAGCCTATTAGAGTATCAAAGATTTTTCGTTTTGAACGCGATCAGAAAATTGCTGTTGAAGAAGCCGGAGTAGGTGAAATTATAGCAATTGCAGGTATGGATGATGTAACTGTCGGTGTTACTTTTACTGATATTGATGACCCGAAGCCGTTGCCACTCATCACCATTGATCCTCCGACAATTTCAATGAACTTTATCCCTAACGATTCACCGTTTGCGGGTAAAGAGGGTAAGTATGTTACTTCCCGTCATATTGAGGACAGACTCAAGCGAGAGATCCTTGCCGATGTCGCTCTCCAGTATGAGCCACTGACTGACGCTGTCGGCTTCAAAGTATCCGGCAGGGGAGAACTTCATCTTTCCATTTTGATCGAGAAGATGCGTCGTGAGTTGTACGAGTTTCAGGTAACCAGACCTCAGGTTATCATGAAAGAAGAAGACGGAAAGCTTCTTGAGCCTTATGAGGAACTTACTGTTGATGTTGACGAGAAATTCCAGGGCCCGGTTATTGAAAAACTTGGGAAATTGAAAGGCACCCTTGAAGAGATGGGAACCGAGAACGGCATGGTTCGTATGGTTTTCAATATTCCGACTCGAGGTCTTCTTGGTTACAGATCACAGTTCATGACCGATACCAAAGGTATGGGTATGATGAGCTATGTGTTTCTGAAATATGGTCCGCATGCTGGTGAAATCATTAACCGTGTTAATGGTGTTCTGGTGGTAAAAGAGCCATGTACATCGATAGCTTATGCGCTTTTCAATCTTCAGGATCGTGGTAAATTGTTTGTAGGGCCTGGTCTGCCGCTCTACTCCGGCCAGATAATCGGTGAAAATGCACGTCCATCTGATATGGTTGTAAATCCCGGTAAAGGAAAAAAGCTGTCAAACGTTCGTGCGTCCGGAACCGATGAAGCCGTTGTGCTGACTCCTGCAACTATTTTGTCTCTTGAAGATTGTATTGCATATATAAATGACGATGAGCTTGTAGAGGTTACTCCACAGTCTATTCGTTTGAGAAAAACGACTGGAACACGAATTAAGATTTAAGGACAACAATGATGGATATTCTCTATATCATAATTTCTGCGGTTGTGGGTTTTGCTGCGTTTGCCCTGATTAAGAGAAAATTCGGCAGTGATTGTATACCATGACTGTTGATGTATGGATCCGTCGGGACGGGTCTTGTCACTTTCATGATATTCAAAGCATTGTTCTAAAATGAAAAGAGCGTTTTCGGATTAACTCCGAAAACGCTCTTTTTTTATACTATGATCTAAACTCCTTTACAGAGAGATCAAATCAAAACATCCTTCAACGCCTTACGCCTTACGCCTTACGCCTTACGCCTTACGCCTTACGCCTTACGCCTTACGCCTTACGCCTTACGCCTTACGCCTTTTCATCTCATAATAATCTGCTAGAATTTTTGCATGATCAAAAGCGAGTGGTGGTAGGTCTTCTTCTGTAAATAATCCAGCTTTTCCAGCATCGTCGCCAGCTTTAGGTTTTCCTTCTGCATTGCCGATAAAAACCGTTGATGCTGTATGTTGCCGCGGATCACGATCTGGGGCGGAATAGGTACGGAACTGTTTCAAATTTCTTACTATAAGTCCGGTTTCTTCTTCGGCTTCGCGAAGAGCAGCGGTTTCATACGATTCGCCGTAGTCAACAAAACCACCTGGCAAAGCCCAGCCAAGGGGATGATTTTTTCTCTCTATAAGCACAAT
Source organism: Desulfosediminicola flagellatus (assembly GCF_005116655.2). Lineage (GTDB taxonomy): Bacteria > Desulfobacterota > Desulfobulbia > Desulfobulbales > Desulfocapsaceae > Desulfopila > Desulfopila flagellata. Next base: position 337,112 of record NZ_CP050698.1, read on the forward strand.
TGCGTCAGCAATCTCGATAATTATATCAACCGTTGGCGTCGGGTTCCTGTACACCTCTATTGGACTATCGCAATGTGGACATTTCATATTTTAAAACCAGTCTGAACGTGTTGGTTATGATGAGAAAACGAGCAACTCTCTAATCTCCTGCCAGTTTTGAACGGAGTTAAGATTATGCCTGTCATGGTTCCAGGGATGACTGAATACCAGAGGGGTAATCCCGGCTTCTGCCAATTTGTTACAGGTTTCTGCACGATCATCAACGAAATATTTAATCCCATGTTCCCTGATGTACTTAAGTTTGTCGTCATGGTCTCCCATGGCTATGACTTTAATGGCTTCACGGGTAGTGGGTGGAAAAAACGTATCGAACCAGTCTATCACAGGTTGTTCAAAAGGGCGGGCAGTGATAACGGTAATTGGTGCATGGCAGGCCAGTTCCCCAAGGACTTCAACTGCTCCCGAGATGGGTTGCAGGCCGGTTGAGAGAGAATCCTGCATGATATCAAAAAAGATTCGTTCAACCAGATCTGTTGGAATGCTGATGCAGTTTTCAATCTCAAAACTGGTGATGTCGTTTAATGTAAAGGAGCAATATTCGTGTTTTTCGCAAGCGAGCCGAAGAAATGTCTCGGCAGTATCAGCGATAACTCCATCGAGGTCGAAACCAATTTCAGCAGGGTGGATAGCGAGCGACTTTTTTATAAACATATGTTTCTACCTACAAATAGGTTTTTTCGAGATCTTTTACCTGTTGTACAAGTGTCGAGTTTTCAGGCGTGTCAATTCCAAGCTTTTGGGCAGCCGCGACGACAGCACCATTTATCGCATCGATTTCGGTGCGGCGGCCTGAGCGCACATCCTGCAACATTGATGAAATATTCGTAGAGGTTTTTTCGCAGACATCGCGGGTTATTTCAAGTGAGTCTTCAGGTACATGAATATTACATGCTTTTGCTACGCGCATGGCTTCTTCGACCAGCTTTTTCATTCGCTCCTGAACTCCGGGCAGGGTCAATAGTTCACCATTAGTACAGTCAAGAGTGGCGGTAAGGCCATTGATGCCGGTATTCACCATGAGCTTGGTCCAGAGACGGGAGAGAATGTCACTGGAAATTCTTGATTTGAGACCGGATGCATTAAATAGCTCTGTAACAGTGGTAAGTTTCTTTTCAGCACAATCCGGGACTGGGCCAAGGAATCCGAATTGGGTAAGTCCTCGTCCTGCATGTTTGACCTGACCGGCTCCGGTCATATTCGCACCTTCAGTTGTTGTGCCGAAAGCGGGCGTGGCATTTCCGGTAAGGGTTTCGGCTTCCAGATGAGCAACACCGTTCTGCATAAAGAGCACGAGTGTTTCAGGGCCAAGCAGAGGACTGCAGAAACCGAGGCAGCGTTTAATATCGTAAGACTTTACACAGAGTATGACAACATCAGCCTGCCCTGTTTCGGTAGGGGAGGAGGATACAGGAACGGCAGCCCGTTCCTGTATTCCTTTGTATTCGTAGACAATGCCTTTAGTGGATAGCTTTTGAGCCCGTACAGCATTGTGATCCAGGAGAGTGAAGCGATGCTTCCCATCCCGATCGGCCCTGACTAGCATTGACGCAAGAAGACAGCCAAGGGCTCCAGGCCCGACCAGAACGAAATGCATTTCAGTTGCTCCAGGTTATTTGATGATTTTGGCTTCTTCGATTATAGCGGCATATTTGTAGCCGGCTCCAAAATCTTTATCAGCGGCCAGTGTGCCTTCAAACAGAATAACTGTGTCACTTGATGCATGCTCATGTGTAGTGACCACGAGGTCGTGGGTATTGTTCATCGGGTTTCCAGTACCATCCTGGAGGTGGATCCAGTTTCTACCCATGATGTTCTCACTGACCTTGACTACCTTGGCCTGCACTCTGATGGTTTTGCCATTGAGAGCTTTTGCCTGGGTAAAGATTTCTTCTACAGTGTAGCTATTTTCACCGGGTGCTTTCTCTACGACGATTTCAGAAAATGGGACAATGGCACCTGTGCTGCCACCACTAGTTGCACCCATTACAGGGGCAGGAGCAGTTGGAGCAGTTTGCTGTTCGCGGGCAACCGCAGCGGCAAACGGATCAGCAGGGGCGTCTACAGGTGTGGCTTCTGCAACGGCCACCGGAACCAGTTCTGTATCTACAATACCGGAAGAGAAAATAATTGAAGGGAATGTACGATCAAGCGATTTAGAGTGAAAATTCTTTATCTCCATTCCTTCGCTGTAGCTTATCCTATCTCCGGCAGCAATCTCAGTTTTTGGGACTGCAATCCAGATTTTACCTGTGCCGCTGTCAACATGAGCATAGGTGTAACCGGCAGCGTTCATTGTCTCGAGTACTGTTCCGGAAGTGTCTGCTGCTCTCAGTTGGTCGGCAGAACCGCTTGCAAGGGTGAGCATAGCAGCTGCAGCTATATGAAAAAACGTTCTTTTCAGCATGGTATCTCCTGTTATTAATGGATTTTTAAGCACCGCCGCACAGGTTAATCATTCTCTACCAGAAAGGCAATGTGCTCAAGGAGAGTTCGTGTCCATAGTTCATAGCCGGCGTTATTGATGTGCACCCCATCAGCTTCGAGCAGTCGGGTATCCGCATTCAAAAATCGAGCATAGGCATCGATAAAGCAACTTCCTGTTTGCCTGCAAATGGTTTGTATGTGATTGTTAACACTTGAAACAGCATCTTTGCCAAGATACGGCAGTTCCATTGGAAGCAGACTGTTAACCATTATTTCGGCAGTAGGATATGCCTTGGCCAGGTAGACAATTATTTTACGTAAGTCTTCTGTAAAAGCGAAATTTTCCTGGGCAACATCATTGGTACCTATCATCAGCAGGATAATTTCTGCTGATTTATGACGAGATTTAAGGCTGGGAAGAGAGCGAAGGATTTCGCTGGTTGTTGCCCCCGGGACACCGTAGTTCTTTATAGTGAAATGGGGAATGCGTTTCTGCCAGTCAAAGCCGGCGATCATAGAGTCTCCAATCATCAGGAAAAGAGATTCGTGACCAGTGTGTGAGGGAGGAGCAAGTGACATATCAGGTTCGCAAAGTATGGCTGCAATAACAGCGTTAACGGTTGAAATTGTATACAATGCATATAACACAGGCAACAGGTCCTGCCAAAGGTTTTTACCCGAATGTTAATGTCGTACCAGTCCGCTGCAACTCTTTAGACAGTGTATATTGTCTGGAGTTTAGGCGACGTTCCGCTTACCCCCACTTTTAGCACCCTGATTGTGTTTCTCATTCGGTTATACAACGCTGGGATGCTCATTTATTCGTGCTTGCAGAGCGTTAAAGTTCCGAAATAATTATGTAAATAATTTAATATTCACAAAGCACGAGGTTGTTTTATCGCTTGATAAAACTTTATTGTCGTCTTAGGCAGATCGTGACTGCAACACTTTTATGCCTAGAGGCGCAACAGATATCGGTCTGGTACCATTGTCAAGCGGGTCTGAGTCACGTTGAATATCACCCGGAGACTCTGCAGCAGTATCAATCAGAAGATGCCACTTACGGTTATTTCTGTTATGCGGAACCTGTGGTGGAGTAAAGTGTAACATCCGCGCTCTGTCGCCGTTAAGCATAATGAAAAAATCATCATCGCGCGAGTGATCTTTGCGCGCCCCATAGAGCAATACTCCGAGTCCATGGCATTCGCGGGACCAGTCCACTTGGCCGGGGATCAGATATTGCCAGCGTATCTCTTCAGCAGTCTCACCTCCAGTCGGGTTGACGGGATGGAAAAAATCCTCTCTTCTAAATACAGGATGGTTTTGGCGTAACTGAGCACACAGTCTGAAAAAACGCAGGAGGTCATAGTTGTCGTGTAGCAGTTGCCAGTTTATCCAGCTTATCGGGTTGTCCTGGCACCATGCATTATTGTTGCCCAGCTGGGTTCTGCCAAATTCGTCACCGGCAGTTATCATTGGGACTCCCTGAGAGAGCATAAGGATGGTCATCATTGATTTGATCCGCTTTTTGCGAAGCTGCTCTATTTTGCCGGTTGCAGGTGTCCCTTCGTAGCCGCTATTCCAGCTGATGTTATTATTTTCCCCGTCCTTGTTATTTTCTCCGTTACTTTGATTGTGTTTCTGGTTGTAGCTGACCAGGTCATACAACGTAAACCCATCGTGACTCGTGATAAAATTTATTGAGCTGAGAGGGCTGCGGCAACTTGCCTGGTAGAGATCAGAGCTGCCGGCTAATCTGGTGGCCAGGCGGGTAATCATTCCGCTATGCCCTGCCTGAAAAGCCCGGATATCATCACGGAACCTGCCGTTCCACTCGCCCCACCGGGCATCTGTGGAAAAAGATCCGACCTGATAGAGCCCTGCGGCATCCCATGCTTCAGCTATTATTTTAGTGTCACGCAGGACAGGATCTTCAGCGATGATTTCAATCATTGGAGGGTTTGGAAGAACGTTTCCTTCCTGATCCCGACCCAGAATTGATGCAAGGTCAAAACGAAAACCGTCAATGTGCATCTCCATAACCCAGTAACGAAGTGAGTCGCGGATGAGAGAGCGGACCACCGGGTGGTTGCAATTAAGTGTATTTCCACAGCCTGAGAAATTTAGATACTCTTTTTCTTCAGGGTCGAGCAGGTAATATATGGAGTTATCGATTCCTCGGAAGCTACTTGTGTTTCCCTGGTAATCACCTTCCCCTGTATGGTTATAAACCATGTCAAGAATCACTTCTATACCGGCCCGATGCAGGTCACGAACCATGGTTTTGAATTCATTGATGTGATCTTGTGGATTACAGGCGTATCCGGATTTCAACGCAAAAAATGAGACAGGATTATACCCCCAGAAGTTCTTAAGTTTCTGCCCAGAGACGGGGTCGGTAAAAATGTTGTCATTTTCATCAAATTCTGTAACCGGCATAAGCTCAACCGCTGAAATGCCGAGTTCCTTAAGGTAAGGTATTTTCTTGATGATACCGTTGTAAGTACCGCTGATTTCGGGGGTTGATCCATTTGCTTGAGTGAATCCCCGAACATGGAGTTCGTAAATCACTGTTTCTGCGAGAGGAGTTTTCAGCGGTTTGTCGTTGTTCCAATCAAAATCGTGAGTGATTATTCTACAACTGGGTTCAATTCCATATTGTGAAGAATCACCCCATTTTCTAGCGGAAAGAGCGTGGCAGTATGGGTCTATTAAAATTCTCTCTGGATAAAATACTGAGCCGGGAATATCGTCATCTCCTGCTATACGATACCCGTACGTGATATCACAATGTGAAGTTTCCAGCAGAGTATGCCAGATATCACCAGTACGATGTTCATCCGCGCTGAGTACGATTTCGTAGCGATCTTTTTCATCGATGTCTGCCTGATCAACATCTATGACCAATGTCACTTGTGATGCATTTCGGGCGAACAGCGCAAAATTGATACCTTCATTTAGAACTGTAACCCCTAAAGGGAGAGGGTAGCCTCTTTTAATAGGCCAGGGATAGTTTTTTTTGGACATGTTTGGTAATGATTATTATAATCAGTAAATGTAAAGATGATTGGAAGATTACTTTTCTAATGCCGTCGAATTAGTATACCTCAGTTTTGTGTCAGGAAGAAGGGTGTACAGTACTGATAAATCTAAGAAGGTGCAACACTCAGCATGAAGGAGTCAATATGGGAATGTTTCACAAAGTCAAAGTAGGCAATAAGGTCATCAGCCCGATCGACTGGGAGATGAGTCCGGAATTAACCTTCGGAACCTTTGAATCCTGGGGAGGCCGTGAACGGGTCCGAAATAATAATGAGCGTGTCTATTACTTCTTCGTGGATGACTGGGGTGATCAGCCGAAACTCTGCCTAATGGAGCGTGCGGTAAAGCATGCTAAAGTTGTGGCAGAAATCAAAGCTCCAATGGACATGATGAAAAAATGCGTAGCCGAACATGGCTATGTTGCAAAATTTGAGCAGAGCTTTGCCATCAATGATCAGATCCGTGAATGGTTAATCAGAAATGTTCTTGATGACGGCAACTCCACACTGGTAGTTCCGGTTTTTGAAGACGATGAAGTTGAAGATATGGGCCCAACCTTGCCTGATCAGAAAGTCTCGGCTTTTTCAGGAAAAGCATTACGGTTGCCGACAGAACCGGTCTTCATTCAGGAGGAAGAGGTTGTTGAGCTGATCAAAAAATGGAACTTTTACGATAGTGAGCATAATCCTACAGGGCGCTTTGATAACTGTCTGGTAAATGGCGCTGATGAAAACACTGTTGTCGATCTACGTACAAATCTGATGTGGCAACGTGCTGGCCTGGACATCCATTCAATTCGGCATATCAGAAAAGAAATTGAAAAGATAAATAGTGAAGGTTTCGGCGGGTATAAGGATTGGAGAATGCCGACCCTTGAAGAGGCCATGTCGCTTATGAATCATGAGCCCAATGAAAAAACCATTCACCTCAATCCATGTTTTTCAAAGAACCAGCCGTTTATATTTGTCGAGGCACGGCGCAAGCCCGGTGGATATTGGTTTGTAGACTTTAAACAGGGGAGGGCATTCTGGTCCTCCGGCACTATTCCTGGTGGCTTTGGTCGGTTAGTGAGGTCTGTGGTATAAGTAGTTGAAAAAAAGCGATGTGAAAGTGTAATTTTTACCTCGATTATCAGGGAGGCCCTATGAATTTTCATAGGGCCTTTTTTTGTAAAGAGGGTATGTCGTGTCTGTTTTGTGGGATCGAAGTGTAAATGACGTGACTGACATTCTCCAGGGTAGATCTCGGAATATTGGAGAATAGCCATGTCTCTATTGATCTTTCGGAGGTAATTCTTACACGGAATGATCAGCAACCCAGATTATTCCGAACATTTGTATTACCGCTGAATTATTCAGTGGCCTTTTTGCTTCGATATCCCGGTTTGACAAGAATTTCCAAGTAGAAGGAGTCGAGTTGTTTTGACTCGGCCTCAGAAATGTATGTATTAATTTCGGAGAGATGAATGACTTTACTCGTTGCTTCATCGGCACCGAACTTGCAGTCAAAGTCCCAAAAATCAACTTTATCAGGCAGAGTCTTTTTGCGTTCTCTTTTGATATACTTTTTCACTTCATGTTTTATGGCTTCAACAAGTCTAGGAAGGGGGAGCTTTGGATGGGTCAGACTAAAGGTTTTTTTCATTATGATTCCAGGGGTGTTATTTGTAGTAATTGATAATTGGAATGAGGCTATAAAATTATAGCGCTAAAGGTGTTGTTCACCAAATTATTTTGGTTCCTCGAAGTGCTGAGTGGATTTACCATTTTTAAATGAGTTCGTCTTCCACTAACGCTTATTGAACCATTTAGCAGGAGTTCGGCTGGAGACATCTTTTCACATTCCCTGATCTGATAAATAGTGAATTCATGTGAAGTAGATCACGGTTGGGAAGCACATGCACAAATAAGCCGGAATACTACGTAGTTTCCTTTGCATCATAACGTGGTGTTTCTTGAGTACAAGGGTGAATGTTAATCCGCACGAAACATCGAAAAATCGTATACATTATCTACCAGATCATGTTTCTTCAAATGGAGATTGAAGGTAATTCTAATCATTTTTTCGAGGAAGAGTTAAACACGAAAGGCTCTATGGAAGAAATCCATAGAGCCTTTCGTGTTTAGGAGGGTGTCCGGGAATGCTATTTTCCCCAAATTATTGGCGTTTTTATAATAACAATGCTCGAAATATCGAACATACAAATTCGCTTGTCATTATCGAAATTCCTCAATTTGAGAAGGAATGTCTATTCTCGGATAACCTCCTATGCACCTGATGTAATTCGTTGGCACTGCGGCATCTGTGCAGGAGTGCCAACGAAATCGGTCTGCTATCAGCTCGCAGAGGCTGCTTTCTCTTTCTCAACGATATGTGGTTCGTTGGGGCAGGACTTGGCTACGCGAAGCTCAGATGACGGCAGATCGTTCTGATCGTAACAGTAGATTCCGCAATTCAGGCAGCGGGCCGCTTCGGTGAGGCACTGTTGTTCGGTAATTGTGCCTTCAACTTCTCTAAAGCTACCCATGCGTTCTTGTACTGTGATCATTGGTTTTATTGCCTTGGTTTTGGCCGGGGCAACGTTTACCAGTGAATCTATTACTGATGGAGCCATCATTTCACGTTGCCTGTCTTCGATAGGTGGAATTTCACCTGTGGTAACGTAATAATGGATAGATCTGGCGGCAAATCGACCACCAGCTACGGCCTCGACCAGAAGTCTAGGTCCAGTGAAACAGTCTCCACCGGCGAATACTCCTGGCAGATTGGTTTGCAGAGTTTCTTCAGATGCATCAATGGTGCTGAAACGGGTTTTTTCAATTCCGTCAGCTTCGACGATGGCATCGAGATCTGCAGCCTGACCGACAGCCTGAATAACGACATCACAAGGAATGATTTCCTTTGATCCTTCTACAGGAGAAACGTCCGGCATTCCACCAGGATTTTCTTTCAAAGTGACTTGCTCGACTTCGATTCCTGACAATTGGCCATCTTCACCGACAAATCGCACCGGGGAAATGAGACAGCGCATTTCTACACCTTCGTTTTCCGCATCGGTAATTTCATGCGGGTTGGCCTCCATCAGTTCCCGTGAGAATCGGAATATCAGAAGAACGCTGGAAGCGCCGGCTCTCAGTGCAGAACGTGCACAATCCATTGCAACGTTACCTGCGCCGATTATGACAAATCTCTTTCCGGTGACCTTCTCCTCATCAGTATGGAAACGTCTCAGGTAATCAATGCCGCTGTAAATGCCTTTGAGTTCTTTCCCCTCAAACGGCAGCAATCGTCCCTGCCATAAACCGATAGCAAGATATACAGCATCAAAACCGACAGCTTTCAATGATGTAATTGTGATATCTTTACCCAGGGTAACGCCAGTGTGGGCTTTTACTCCCAGTTCGAGAACTCCGTCAATATCCCATTTGTACTGCTCTTCTGATAATCGATACTCAGGAATACCGTAGAGAGGCATACCACCGAGTTTTGGCATCATCTCAAATATTTCTACCTGATGACCAAGCCGTGCCAGGTAGTATGCCGCCGAAAGTCCAGACGGACCGCCACCTACTATAGCGATTCTCTTACCCGTGTCAGCTGCAACAGGAACAGGCAGTCTCTTACCACTTTCACGTTCCCAGTCGGCTACGAAGCGTTTGATAGCATTGATGCCAAGTGGATCATCCTGAATCTGACGACGACATTCACCAGCACACAACTCAGGACATACACGCCCGGTTGCTACCGGTAAAGGATTGTTGGCTTTAACGGTCATCAGGGCCGCACCATATTCGCCTTTACGGGCGTGGGCCAGGTATTTCGGGATATTGATCTGGGCAGGACAGCGCTGTCTACATGGGGACAGGCAATTGGTGTACTGGTTCCAGTGCAGAATCTTTGTTGTCTCTCCGACCAGGGAGATGATCCCTTTGGGGCAGGTAGCAACGCAACTACCGCAACCTACACAGCGATCCGCATCGAATATAGGCAGACCACTTTCAGGGTTCATTTGAATCGCGCCGAATTTGCAGGCATTCTTACATGACCCCATACCAAGGCAGCCGTTTTCGCAGCGTATAAACCCATGATAGAGCTGTAGAGCAGCACGGCAATCCTGCAGGCCTGAGTAGTTATACTTACGTGCGGCACGGTAACCGCCTTCACAGGTAGCGCAGGCAAGCGCCGGCTCTGAGCCAGTCACGTCATAGCCAAGGAAGGTTCCGATCTCTTCAGCGGCTTCATTGCCGCCTACCACACATGAATTTACCGGGATCTCTCCCTTGACCATAGCCTCGGCTGCAGAACTGCAACCTGCCTGTCCACATCCGCCACAGTTGGCGCCGGGGAGCAGGTTTGTTATAGCCTCGATGCGTGGATCTTCTTTTACGTAAAAAACTCTTGCTGCTATGCCCAGAATAATAGCCGCCACAAAGGCAATTCCGACGAGCAGGAGTATCGGTGCAATCACAATAATTCTCCTTATTTCCTATTTGGTTTCCGTTTGAAAAACAGGAATTTTGTTCGAGACTCAGGCATATTCAGAAAATTCTGAGTACCAATAATATCGTGCAAAATAACAGTTTTCATATGGGAACTAAGCAGCCATTCCCTGGAAGCCCATAAATGCCAGTGCCATGATGCCGGCGGTTACCAGTGCTACGGCAGTGCCCTGCATACTTTGGGGTACTGCCGAGATCTGAAGTCGCTCACGAATACCGGCGAAGAGGACTAAGGCCAAACCATAACCAACTGCGCTTGTTCCTGAGAAGACCAGCATTTCAGTAAAAGCCAATTCTTTTTTAGCGATAAGCAGGGCAACACCCATAACTGCACAGTTGGTTGTGATCAAAGGGAGATACACACCAAGCGCGTTATAGAGAGTCTTACTCTGTTTCTTCAGGATGATTTCCACCAGCTGAACAAGAGAAGCAATGATCAGGATAAAGGTCAGCGTCTGAAGAAATTCAAGGTCATATGGCCGTAGCACATAGGTGGATACAGACCAGGTGAACGTACCGGCAAGTAAGGTAACGAATACAACTGCTGCGGCCATACCGAAGGCAGTTTCCAGCTTCTTTGATACTCCAAGAAACGGGCAATTTCCAAGATACTGGGCGAGCAGAATGTTGTTGACGAAGGTAGCTGAGATAGCCAGATAGAAAAGATCCATGAGATTTTCCTTTAACCCTGTATAAATTTCTCACCGCGCCAGCGGGAGAAGAGATTCTGGAGAGCAACCAGGGTGCCGATAGTCATAAACGCTCCCGGTGCAGAGACGAGGAAAGCCATCGGTTCAAATGATTCCCCTAAAACCGGTATTCCAAACCATGATCCTGCCCCTAATATTTCACGAACTGAGCCGATAAGAGTAAGAGATATGGCGTAGCCGGTACCGACGCTCAATCCATCTACCATTGAAATGAACGGGGGATTCTTGGATGCGAAACCTTCCGCCCGACCGAGTACGATACAGTTGACCACGATGAGAGGAATATAAATGCCGAGCTGTACAGAAAGCGGGAAAAAGTATGCTTTCATGAGAATCTCGACAATGGAAACCAGGGTAGCAATGATAACGATGTATGAAGCGATGCGTACCTTGGCGGGAATAACATTTCTTAAACTGGAAATAGCACCGTTGGAGAGGATCAATACAAACGCTGTGGCCAGACCCATGCCAAGTCCGTTTTCGGCAGACATGGTCACCGCAAGCGATGGGCATAAACCGAGAACCAGACGGAACGGCGGGATGCGTTTCCACAGTCCGGCAGTCAATGTTGCTGTAAATTTCTGTTTCATTGGTATGAGTCCTTTTAACGCGCTGAGATTAGTTTGAGAATTTCAGCTTTGTTCTCACGCACAAAATCAAGTGCATCGTTGGTACCGTTAACAGCGGCTCTTGAGGTTGTAGAAGCCCCACTGATAGCATCGATTGTGCCGCCATCAGCGCTGAGTGCTACAGGAGTATCTATAGGTAATCCCTGCCATTGACGGCGGAAGGCGATTTCAATTATACGTGCACCCAGGCCGGGAGTTTCACTGTGACTTACTACTTCGATACCCGTCTGGCGCTCGTTGATAAGGTCTATACCGACCATAAGCTTCAGGTCACCACCAAATCCGCCTTTGCCGATTGCCTCAATGGCAAGAGCAGAGACACCTTTGTCTTCGACGGTATAAAAAACCGGGACAGCAACTCCTTCCACATTGACGACGACCTTGTTACCAAGCACTTCTTTGGCAGGCTTATTGAAAAGCCGTTCCAGGCCGGGGCCGCGAACGTAAAGGTCTGTTTGAGCTTCAACTCTCGGTCCCAGCTGGATGTTGGCTGCAGTGAGTGCCGCCGCAGAGAAGCCTGCGATCAGCGAAAGTATCACTACCATGCGAATTATCTCATTCATTTCCACCTCCCTTAACTTTAGACTTGATCATGTCCATGAGCGGTGAGCAGAGATTGACCAGAAGGACGGCATAGACGATGCCATCAATATGTTTCGAATATCCCCTGATGAGGATGAGCAGGACACCGGCAAGAATTCCGCAGAGAAACATGGGGACTCTGTTCACCGGTGAAGTGGTATGATCGGTAATCAGGAAGAAACCCATAAATACAGTCCCTCCGCTTAAGAGGTAAAACATGGGTGTCGCAAAAACTTCAGGGTTGGACATGTGCAGTGCGGTAGCGGTGCCTAGAAGTCCTACTATAAACCCAAGCGGGAGCTGCCATTGAATTTCACGCATCGCCAGCAGAAATATTCCACCAATGAGTATGAAAATCACCATGCCTTCAGCAGTTCCTGCAACCTGACGACCGAGTAAAAGGTCCGTCAACTGGTATTGAGATTCTGCAGAAGTGCCGAGCGTTTTTAAGAGTCGCAGTGGTTCGATAAGCGAAGCTGACCAGTCTAGATGTTTCAGGGCGTCAGTGTTATCCATGCGTCCCGGCCATGAAAGATGCAGGATTGCAAGGCTGAGAACAGCCGGATGAGCAGGGTGCGCTCCAACTCCGCCGAACATTTTCTTGCCAACTATTACCATGAAAAAACATCCTACCAGGATGAGCCACCAGGGAGCATTGAGCGGTAACATAAAGGCCAGCAGTAAGGCCAGAACAACGCTGCTCCAGTTAGAGGTGAGATCCCGTGAGGGAGCGAGTTTTTCTGACAGAAAATCGAGGCAAATAGCAAAGACCACACACATGCCGAAGATACGGAGCGAGGCAGGGCCGAAAAAATAGAAGCTTGCCAGCATAGCGGGAACCAGTGCGATTACCCAACGCTGGTGTATTTGCGCTAATCCTTTTCCATGCCGCCAATGGGGGCCGACGGCTACGTCGAGCATGGGTTTGGTTGCAGGTGTCGGTGGTTGGACTACTTTGAGCTCTTTCATGGCTTACCTCCGTCGGTCCAGTTGAAACGCTCACCGTGAGACATTTCATGATTGCAGAAATGAAGGAGTTGAACGATAGGTCGTTCCGCCGGACAAACATGGGCACATAAGCCGCATTCGTGACACGCTTCGGGGTGTAACCCTTTGGTAGCATCGATTTTGCCGAATTCGATCATGCGATTGACCATATGCACCTGAATATTAACAGGACATACCCTGGTGCAACGACCGCAGAAGATGCACGGTGCGATAGCATCAAAGGGTGTGATGTCTTCTGCAATAAGAAAGATGCCGTTATTATAAGTAATGGGAGTCAGATCTGAATATTGAGCGAAGCCCATCATCGGGCCACCGACAACAGGTCGTGTATAGTCTGAAATATTCAGGCCCTGACTGGCAAGTATATGTCTGAGAGAACTGCCCATTGGGAAGCGAACGGTTATCGCTTTGTCTATACCTGAGCCGCTTATGGTTATGCACTTCTGCATAAATGGGCTGACTCCGTCAAGTGCATCCACTGTAGCCAGTACATATTCTACATCCATAACCGCGATACCATGAGAACGATAGCTCTCCCGGCTTGGGATACGATGTCCGACCAGACGTGTAACAACCTCACGCTCAATGCGGGCGGAATAGTTTTTCGGCAGATAAACCAGTTCAGCCAATTGTGAGAATATGGGGTCAGCCCATGACCGAAGATCTTCCGGTAACGTGAGCCAGACGCGGGCATCCGGGAGAAGTGTGCTAATCCGTTTAAGACCATCGGCTACTTTGTCAGCGTGTTGCTGGAGGAGTAACAGGGAGGTGAGTACTGTGGTTTCCTGCCTGATGCCGGTGATAATGACCGATTGTATAGAAGGAAGATCCTCTATTTCACCATCTGTATAATCACGGCCGGAAAACGTCCAGGGCGGGTTTACTCCGGCTGCACGCATCCTGGCGATTACCGCTTCCTTATTATCGGCACGTACCGGACCGTCGAAAATTTCCTCAGCACTCATCGCTTGACCGCCATTGTTTTCTATAACTATGGCAGGTGAATGGACGCTCTGGGAAGTCCAGGTGGTGGTGATTTCCTTGACGGTGCCACTGATAGTGGCAAACGTACAGTTGCCGAGTCGTGACTTACCGATGACCTGACCCTTGCGAACCTTCTCGCCAGCTTCCACAGTCGGGAGATACCGCACACGACCGGGGTAATCCAGAGGAATCACGACGTGATCGGGGTCTTCGACCTGGCGGATAACAGGATCATGGTCCGATACGCTTGGCAGAATCGGCTTTTTCTTGAACAGCTTCAACAATCCTTGCATGACAACATTCTCATCGTAAGTGGCAAGCTCCGCATAGCAACTCGCCGTTGGCTTTGGTGAATTTTTCCGGAGAATTTTCCAGGTGGCAATCTGAGCAATTCTTATGGTAGGCGCTGGAAATAGATCTTGGAGCATGACAACTTAGGCAGCTATGATCTTCGATCTCCAGATATTCTTCATGTTCCATCATATCAGGTGTGTAGTCGTCATCGTGACATTCAATACACGCAAGTGTATTCGTTTCGCTTGGTTGAACTGTCTGATGACATTCCCGACATGAGGCAGCTTCTTCTTCAGCTTGAATGTTGTGATGACAGGTGACACATGATTCTGCAGAATCCTGATGCGCTCCGTGATCAAAGAGCACGGCTCCAGCCGTATTCGTAAAATAGAGTCGATCGGTTTTTTTAGCACCTGCATCGACCATGCAGCCAATAACGGCCGCAGCTACAGCGACGATTAATGTAATCGTCAGTGACCGGGTCCAGTTTCTGCGATCCCGAATATTACCACTCATGACTATCCCTTAATATGAGTCGTTCGTTATCTTCTTCACTCATCATGTACCAGCGGCATGAACGACGAATGCAGACGGTGAGTTTTAATTTTATAGAATTAGAGACTGAGACTTGAAACGCCATGAGTTTACAGCCGTCTTCTTTGCAGAGTTGGTCCGGTTGGATCAGCGAGGTATGGCAATGTGGACATTTGACATCGGCCAATTCCTCATCATCTTCAACGTGAATAGAACTTTCCCGATCCAGAACGTTGAGATATGGCGACACCTTGCTGGTTCCGACCTGTCCCTGATTGTTGACGATCTCGAATACCGCTTTATCACCATCATTGAGGCTGGCTTCACAATGGGGGCACCAGCAGTTGAGGTAAGTATTCTGCTTGATTTTCGAGCGTTCCATTAATGGTTGGGTGTCCCAAACTTCTTCTTCCCAACGAGCGGGCGGATCTGTACCTTTGTTTTTCATCAAGAACTCCGTAGATGCACTGCTTTTGTAATAGTGGTTGGATAATTCCGGTAACTAAAAACGCAAGAGCTAGGTGACAACGAATTGATATAAAATCTAATAGTTAAGCAGCAATGTGAAAAAAATATGTAAAATCAAGGCGGTAATTGTCTTGATTCTTCTGTGGGGGCTTGATATTAGCCATTCAATGACATCTAAGCAACTCTTTTTTTTTCCTGGTAATTGCTCTTACGGGTTACACCACTCAAGCGTCTCAAAAATACTATACTTTTTGTCTAATCTTTTTTTTGCATATTCCCATAAGTCACATGGTGTTTATGTTTGACTAAAAAAAAGATATGTATATTGAGTTTTATACTACATTGTAGCGATAAAATCTTCTTTTTCCGAAGTTTGCACAAATATTAATAGAAGCCGGTATAGACGATGATATAGAATTCCAGTGAAAGGTGAACAGGTTGAGTCGACTCAAGGTATTTTCATCTCTATCGTGGTTCTGTTATACACATATACATGGTAAAACGCTGATAAGGTGTGGTTATCTTGAGGTGGTGTTGCTTTGGGCTCAGGGTGTATACGCTACTCAGGAAAATGAAAACAATTGGATGAGAAATTCCGGCTAGTATTTCTCTACATATTTTTCATTACAGAGAACCTCCGAGCAATCGATAACGAGGAGATTCCCTTAATGGTATATTTTCTAGGCCGGACACCACGCGGGTGTCAGGTGTGCGCTGAGATTCGTAATTGTTGCGTGTGTATAAGCACGAAATCTTAACTTATTGTAATCACTTTGTCAGCCAGTTGCGTTGCGGTTACGATATCCAACATGTTGGTTGTATCACCTACAGCTTTCTCGGTGAGCAGATTAAAATGTTCCAGACAGGTTCCACAAGCCAGAATCGAAACTCCGGAAGTCTGGTAGTCTTGTAAATTTTCAATAACGGGAGATGATTTCACTGTAAGTTTCACTCCGCTGTTCACAAAAATTATCTGCCAGAGGTCAGGTCCCATCTCTTTGAGTGTTTTGATATAATTGATCAGTAATTTTTTACCGAGTTCGTCATCTCCGCGTCCCATACGGTCTGTCATTATCATTACAACATGCTTCTGGGAGTCTTTATCTGCATGCGCGGTATTTTCCTCAAGCTGTTCGGTTTCAAACTCATCATCACGACTTGCTTTAAGTTCGAAATTTCCCGCAATTTCATTCGGGGTTACCGAATAGCCTCTTGAGTTGAGAAAACGGGTTACATTTTCTCTGGAGGCGTCATTATCGACAACCACTGTTAATTGACTCAATTGTTCCTTTTCTACACAGTCTTTAACCAGCAGAACTGGTGCTGGGCAGGTCAAACCACACGCATCTATTATTTTTGCCATTATTTTGTCCTTAATATGTGTTTCCCTTCTAAAACTACTTTTGGCCCTAATTTCAACGTTGCGTATACGCCTCGAACTTGAGCCAAAAAATGAGTTTTAGGATGAAAACTATTTGAGAATTATCATATTGTCCGTTTTGTCAGTTACGTATCCTATAATAGTAGCTCCCTCAATACCGTGATCTGTCATTTGCCGCACAATGTGTTTACTCGCTTTTTCAGGACAACCGATAAGTAGTCCCCCTGAAGTTTGAGGGTCGAAGAGAATATCTCGCAATACCGGGTCAAATTCAGCATCCATTGAAATCATCGAGGTTCGGTGGTCTCTGTTTTTATACGCACCAACCGGTACTAAACCCATTGCCGCAAATTCATAGGCCATTTCAAGTATGGGTATTTTTTCGGCCTCAATGGTAACGCCAATATCCACTCCTGCTATCATTTCTGCCAGATGTCCCAGTAAGCCGAAACCGGTGACATCGGTACATGCCGAGACAGGGAAATGTTGCATGATTTCAGCGGCTGACTTATTCAGTCTGGCCATATTTTCTGTTGCAATAGCAATAGTCTGAGTAGATGCAAGTCCGCCTTTTATAGCAGTATTGATTATGCCGGTGCCGAGTGGCTTTGTAAGAATCAGGCAATCTCCGTCCCGCAGTCCCTGGTTCTTCAGAATGCGATCGGGATGAATAAATCCGGTAACCGACAGTCCATATTTTAGTTCATCATCTTCAATGGAGTGTCCGCCGAGAAGCACTGTTTCAGCATCCCTTAAGGTATCAGCACCTCCTGCAAGCATTTCTCTCAAAGGCTCAGGTCCAAGAATGTTCATGGGGTAGGCTACAATATTCATCGCCGTTTTCGGCGTGCCACCCATGGCCCAGACATCAGAGAGGCTGTTAGCTGCTGCAATGCGGCCAAACTGATATGGGTCATCAACCATAGGGGGGAAGAAATCAAGCGTCTGGATCAACGCCAGATCGTCAGATATTTTATATATTCCGGCATCATCGGCTGTTGCTGTTCCTACCAGAACATTACTGTCTACCGGGAATGATAAATGGGTCAATGCACGCTCCAGATCCGCTGGAGCAAGTTTAGATGCTCATCCGCCACCTTTGACGCATTGTGTAAGTCGAACTCTGTCTTTTTTATTGTCCATATGAACAGTTAACCTCTTCAGCGTTGTAGGTGTGGAATTCACCGCATAAAGGACATGCTGATTTCAGGGACACCTGTCCGATCAGTTTTTTCTCGCCAGTATCGGAAACATTTATGTGATAGCTGTCGCGAAGGTAATAATCGGATGTGCCGAATACCTTTTGTCTCTTGGGACAGGTGAAATAGAGTTTCATTCTCGTAAATCAATTGATTGTAGACATGGTGCTGGAGGCCGTTATGAAAACCAGAAACTGCACGAGTGGATAATTTGAATGATGTTGAATTGTCAAAAATGCATTCAATATCTGTAATGTTAAGTAATGATGTGAGAAATATTTAGATTCAGATGTCTTTTATACAAGAAATCTTTCCACAACTCAAATCGTTAAATCGTATGAATTGTCTGTGACATATATAAAATTCTGATGAGAGGAACCGCCGACAGTCAGGAATGTGTCGATAGTCGAATTTGAATAAGGGCCTTTTTTCATATTTCACGCATAGATTACCATCAAAATATCAGCAATCCACTGAAAATTGTGAAAGTTCTGGACATAAGAATAGAATACTTTCTATTGTGTTTTGTTACTGAATAACTTTGTTAGATTTGACTGCGAAATATATATTTTAACAAAACTATTATCATTGGAGGTCTAATTATGATGGGAAAACGAGTCATTCGCTTCCTAGCAATTACATCCTGTATTGTGTTGATGGCACAAGGTGCAGCTTTGGCTAAGGAGTACCAGCTCACAATACTCCACACCAATGATCACCATGGTCATTTTCAGAAATTTGATCCCTATCCTATGGTAGGGGTGGGGGGGCTGGCGGCACAGTCGACTCTTGTGAATATTGTGCGGGCTGAAGTTGAATCTGCGGGCGGGCATGTACTGGTACTCTCCGCCGGGGATGTGAATACAGGTGTGCCTGAGTCAGATCTGTTAGATGCGGAACCCGATTTTCAAATGATGAATCGTATTGGTTATGATGCCATGACCCTCGGTAATCATGAGTTTGACAATTCTTTAGAAGTGTTGATGAAACAAAAAGGTTGGGCAAAGTTTCCTTTTCTGGCTGCAAATATAGTGAAGAAAGGTACTGAAGATGTGTTGTTTGAACCGTATATTATAAAGGATGTTGACGGATTGAAGGTAGCAATTCTGGGACTAATTACAGAAGAAATTCCTATTCTTGTGCTTCCTGACAATATAAAAGATCTCGAATTTAAACCTGTTATTGAAACGGCAAAAAAGTATGTACCAGAATTGCAGGAAAAAGCGGATTTGGTAATTGCTCTGACGCATATAGGTTTATATGACGCAGATTCAGACCAGACCGGTGATTTACAGCTTGCTCAAGCTGTTCCCGGTATTGATGTGATCGTTGGTGGTCATACCCATACCGATTTGGAGGCGCCTGTTGTGGTTGCTGAAACTCTCATTGTTCAGGCCGACGCATATTCTGAGAAAGTTGGTAGGTTGAACATAGTAGTTGATAGCGATACTGATACGGTGAAAGACTATTCGTTTGAATTGATGCCGGTTAACGGGAAAAAACGGATCAAACATAACGGTAAAAGTTATTACCAGTACACCGGAACCGGGGTTGTTGAAGATAATGAAATCCTGGAAGCAATGACGCCCTATCTCCAGGGGGCTGATGAAATGTTGAAAAAGCCGGTAGGTACAGCCGTGGTTGAGCTAGTTGGCGGTAAGAGTGTAAGTCGGTCTCAGGAAACTAATCTTGGTAATTTAATTACCGATGCTATGCGTGCCAAGACCGGTGCTGATATCGCCCTGCTGAATGGTGGAGGAATTCGCGCAGGAATTGCTCCTGGAGTTATCACCTATCGTGATGTGTTGAGTGTCCAGCCATTTGGAAATACCCTTACCGAGATAATGATGACAGGCTCCCAAATTATCGAAGTGCTGAACCTGTCGGCCTCAAAGATCGGGAGTGGCGCATTTATGCAGGTATCCGGATTGAAATATACCTATAACCAGACAGAAGCTAAGATAGAGACAGTGATGGTTGGCAATGCCCCTATTGAATTGGAAAAAATCTACAAGGTGGTGACCAATAATTTCGCTGCTTCGGGTGGAGATGGGTATAGCATGTTGAAGCCACTGGCCCAATATGATACCGGATATGTCGACGCAGACGCCACAATGGAATACATACGGAAAAATGGTGAGGTAGATCCGAAAATAGAAGGTCGAATAACACTCGTGAAATAACGTAAAACACCCCGTGGATAAAACGTTTTATCCACGGGGTGTTTTTGGTATAAGAAGAGGTTCTCAGGGGAATCTGTTATCACATTCAAAAAGACTAAGAAGATAATAACACGTGTGATTTTGACACGTGAGAGGTATTTTAGTATTTTAAAAAATGTCTGAACTCTTTTACGTGCACATTAATGCTGGTAAAAAAATCTAGTGGGAGGATATGTCATGAATGAAAATTTAGATCTTAACGGTCCTGTGCAAAAAGAAGCACCAAAAAAACCGGAGCCTGCATGGTACGATTTTATAGTGAAAATTGTTCAGGATCTTCTGAATTTTAATATGCACACCTATACGAAAGAAAAGGCCCCGCGACTGTAAACCTGTCTTTGATATACAAGGGTCCCCACCGGCCTGATGTATATATAGTATGAGGGAGGTATCATCTGCGGACAGGGATAGGTGTTGTTTATCTACAGGTCCTGAAGATATGTCTCTGTTCAGTTTGTACAGTCTCCTGCAGCACCACGAATCATTGTGTGTTTTGTGCTCCAAGCTTTTTGGTTATCTGAGCAACGATGGTGGATTTTTCACAGTGTGATCCAGCTTTTGGGCTACAGTCGAGGAGGATACCCATAACCTTGTCGGCAGTTGTAAAACACTTTGCGTCTTCTAATCTAGAGAGCAAATCTGACATGAGTTTGCAGAAATCTTCACATTTCGCATAATCAGCGGTAGCACGTTGGTGCAGATCAGCTGCTTTTTGTAAATCTCTCTTGATGTCATCAGGTAGTATCTCAGTCATAAAATAATACTCAATAATTTGATAATTACATTGGAGTGATACTCAAATCTCGTTACTGATTTGCGATAGCGGTATAAGCAAAAAAGCCGCATATCCTGAAATGGGTATGCGGCCTTTTTATTACGCCTTCTTTTATGCTGTAGTCTTTACCCAGACAGGCCAGTTGCTATCAAGCCGGATAAATCGTTTGTCATGATCGATGTCCTCGCCCATCTTTCTGTTTGCAATAAGGATCGCTCCAGGTTTTAGCGAATTTTCGACATGCTTTTCAAACGTTAATTGCAGCTCTTTTTTACTGAATGGCCTGAAGTAATAGACGATGTCAAAGTTGCCAAGTTCGTTGAAATCCCAGATGTCATCCTGGCTGACACATTCTTCGCCTACCAGCTGTTTTGCTATATCATAGGAGGCGCTGTCTTTTTCAATGCCTGAAACTTTGCATTCCATCAGTTCTGCCAGTAGTAGAATATTGCCAATCCCGCAGCCGATATCTATAAACGAGATCTCCGATGACTTTTCTCTGGTTTCTCGGAGGTGGCTGCACGCAAGACGAATCTGCTCGTAGGCCTGACGGGTGTCCATGGCAACGAAAGGATACTCCTGGCTTGTGTCGTTGATTGTGTTGGGGACAGCCTGTCGTGTGAAATAGCCGATAAAGCGGTTGATAACTCCAAAGAGAATATCCTGTTCTTCTTCTCTTATGGTGAGTGATATATCGTTCATGTAGAGTTCGTGGGTGTCTGTTGGGATTTTCAGGTTTAATGCTGTTGATGCCGATGAATTAGGCGCAGGCTTCTACCAGTTCTTCAAGGCGTATGGCGTGCTGGCGTTCTTCTTCAATGATGATTTTAAGCTCACGTGCAGTGGCTTCATCTTCGATCAGGGCGAGAAGGAATTCATAAAAGAGGATTGTGTCTTCTTCAAAGGCCTTGGATTGGGCTAGCAGTTCTGCAACTGTTTCAGTTTGGTCAAGTCGTTTCTGGTCAAGAGAGAAGGTCTGATTTGCGACCATATCCTGCAGCAGAGATTTGCCCATCTTCTCAAGTTCTTCCTGCTCTGGGGGAACCGACTGGTTTGACTCAATTGCTTCAAACCACTTTCTGTGTCGGCGCTCCTCGTTTGCCATCCATTCAAGGATTTCCTGGATTTTTGGATCTTTTACGCTATCCGCGGCCTGCCTGTATGAAGCCTCGCCGTTCTTTTCAATCTGAATAGCGATGTTACGTATATCTGTAATTCTGAACATGATTCTATTGCCTGGGGAAATAGGGTGGTGTGTACAGTTAGAATGGGACTATTGGATATGGACGGGATTAAATACTACCTAACACTTTACACCGGATTGAGCTGGAATACAGTAAATATTTATTGATTCTCATATCTGAAACTACAGATATCCGCCCTGTTTATCTTCGTATTACCTGGGTAACAACTGAATATAATTGATCGAAGCCACATATTGCGATGAGTTTTCATGAACAAAACGACTTTAAATGTATATTGACAAAATGGTGGTCGGTTGTACAATTAAACAAAATGTATATGTACATTAAGGAGGCGGTGTGGAATTAACAGATAGGCAACAGCGATTTTACGATTACCTTGCGGACAAAATTGGTAATGACGGCCGGGCTCCCAGTCTGCGTGAGGCAGCGGTGGATATGGGTGTGAGTCATAATGCGGTAGCCCAGCTGATTGGTCAACTTGAGAGAAAAGGAATGCTTGAGCGAGAGGGGCATTACAGTCGCTCTATCCGTTTATTACCTGAACAGGAATCGCAAGAGGATGAACAGTCGCGGGGGCGGGAATTACCGATCATAGGTCAGGTGACTGCAGGATTGCCTATGTACGCCCAGCAGGAATGGAATGGTACGGTGGTGGTCGATAGTCAACTCTTTTCCGGAGACAATCTCTTTTGTTTGCGCATCAAAGGAGACTCGATGCAGAACGCCGGGATACTTGATGGGGATCTGGTAATCTGCGAACCCCGCCAATATGCCCAGAACGGTGAAATTGTGGCTGTGCTTATACATGACGAAGAAGCCACGGTTAAACGATTTTACCTCCATGATGATCATATCGAGATGCGACCGGAAAATGATGCATATCCGGTTATGCGTTACCAGTTTGGTGAGTTGCTGATTCAGGGAAAAGTGATAGGCGTTCTCCGTGGCGACAATAGCGTATTTGATGGTGGTGTTAAAAACAGATGAGCAGTAATCCAGGATGTCTGACAGTGTCATATGGACAGTTTGAAGGCGCGAAACGATGCCCGATAATGCTCGGCACCAGTGGCTATTCATATACTGAATGGGTGGATAGCGGTTTTTATCCACCAGAAACAAAAACACAAAATATGCTGGAGTTGTATGCAAACGCTTTTTCCACAGTAGAGCTCAACTATACCTGGTATCAGATGGCACGCGCCGAGGCTGTAGCCCGAATGGTGGAGAAGTCTCCACCGCATTTCCGATTTGCAGCTAAGCTGACCAGAACCATGACTCACGAACGGGAGGATAACTGGAGAGAACAGCTCAGGCTCTATCGTGACGGAATAGCACCTCTTCGTAAACGACTTGTTGCGGTTCTGGTGCAACTGCCACCGGATTTTGACAGAACAATGGGGAATCGTCAGTATCTGGCGGCATTGCTCGACGGTTTGTATGAATTACCTGTGGCTGTGGAATTTCGTCATGCCAGCTGGGCAGTCGACAGTGTCTTTAAAGAGCTTGAACGACGTAAGGTGACGATGGTTACCGTTGATGAACCAGAACTTCCAGGTCTCTTTCCGACACTTGATGTGGTCACCAACCCAGATCTTTTTTATGTTCGCTTTCATGGCAGAAATACCCGTGGATGGCGATCCGGAAATATGCAGAAAAAGTTCGATTACGATTATAGCAGCGAAGAGTTGCAGCAATGGTGTCAAAAATGGCTTGCACCTATGACACAAAGAGCGGAGCGCGGAGTATGCTACTTTAACAATCATGTTCGTGCCCAGGCTCCGAAAAATGCTCAGCGATTATACAAAATACTCACAGGCTCTGTCTGAAGCTGGTACCGCTATGTACAGAGAACGATCAATTCTGCATTTCAATGTGGCCGATTTTGCTGTTGCGGTGGAACGGGTGGTTGATACCGGTCTTAAAGAGA
Organism: Desulfosediminicola flagellatus; assembly: GCF_005116655.2. Taxonomy (GTDB): domain Bacteria; phylum Desulfobacterota; class Desulfobulbia; order Desulfobulbales; family Desulfocapsaceae; genus Desulfopila; species Desulfopila flagellata. The sequence goes on from NZ_CP050698.1 coordinate 361,055, forward strand.
AACCGGTGATCATTGCTCCTCTTGCTGCTTCACGGGCTGTAGTCTATGACATGAGTGAAGAGGCATATCAGTCTGGTGTGCGTAAGGGGATGGTGCTTAACCAGGCGACCCGATTCTGTCGGAGTGCCAAAATTCTGCAACCGCGGCCCGATTTGTACCGACGTGCCATGAATAGTTTTTTGAAGCGGGTCCAGCAATATTCCCCTGTTGTGGAACATGGTCTGGGTGACGGTCATCTTTTTGTGGATGTGACCGGTACGCATCGTCTTTTCGGCCCTGCACCCGATGTGGGCTTACGGGTTCGGCGCGAAGTTCGTGATGGTCTTGGCATCAACCCTATCTGGACACTTGCTACCAACAAACTTGTAGCCAAGGTCTCATCACGTCTGGTGAAACCTGTGGGTGAGTATATTGTGGAGCCGGGGGACGAACAGGAGTTTCTGGCTCCACTTGCGGTATCACTGTTACCCGGACTGCATATAAAAGAATTACAGCGATTACGTGAGTTTCATATTGTAACCATCGGCCAACTGGCGGATTTAAGTCAGCGGCAGCTTATGGTGCCTTTTGGTACCAGAAGTGAGTATCTGCATAAGGCCAGCCACGGCGATGACTCAACTCTGGTGATGGCGGGAGCGCAGCAGTCGGCACCCGTTGATTATGAACATACCTTTGGTACTGATACCAATGATCAGCAGGAGGTTGAGGGGGTGGTTGCTAATCTGGTGAGCAAGGCCGGAAGTGAGTTGCGCAGCCGCAGGCAGGCAACACGACGCGTTGGCGTCTGGATTCGGTATTCCGACGGTGGCCATGTGGTGCGTCAGGCATCGAGCAAACAGGGGACCGTAAGTGATTTTGCCCTGCGCCGTCTGGCTATGGTCGCTCTGGAACGTGCCTGGATTCGTCGTACACGTGTGCGTGGAGTTAGGCTGGTCTGTGACCGACTGCACCGGCAGTCACCGCAATTATCACTTTTTCCTGAGACTGGTGTTAAAGAACAGCGACAGGGAAAACTGTTATCCGCCATGGATGCTATCCGCAGTCGATTCGGTCATCACCTCATAGGTATGGGGAATCAACACAGTGATGGGCCTGCCGAGCTGGATGAACCTGTTGCCATGTTTTTATAAGATGTTCTAATGTTTCCTCTGCGAGTACGTTCATATTACTCCCTTTCACGAGCTACTGTTTCACCTGCTGCACTTTGCCGTCTAGCTGTAGAACTCGGGTATAGTGGTCTGGCAATGACAGATAGAGATAATTTGTATGGTCTCTGGAATTTTCTCACCGCCTGTAAGCGTGAAAATATTAAACCCATAGTGGGTGCGGAGTTATCTGAAACGGGTAGCGACAAACTGGTAACCTGTTTGGTGCAAAGTGATGTTGGCTATAGCAATCTCTGTCGTTTGATTAGCAAACGTCACTGTCAAAAGTTTCAACTTGTAAAAGATATTCCCCTACATAACAGTGGTCTGCTGGTACTTTCTCAGGATATTACATTACTCGAACGTCTGCACGCGGGTGGTGCACAGGTTGTGGCCGATCTAGGGCCATTACCTACAGCGCACGCACGTACTTTGCGAAACTGGGCAAATAATCATGGAATAACAGCAGTAGCAACACCTGACAGCTCCCTTGGTGTGGCTGGAGATAAAGACCTGTATCTGCTTTTGCGGGCCATAGCCAATAACACAAGCCGGAGCAGGTTACTGAATATTGAGTCTGTAGATGCTATTCATGCTTTTGAAAGCGCAGAAGAATATCGACAACGTTTTGCGGTATGGCCTGAAGTTGTTGACGCATCAGATTTTCTTGCCGAACAGTGTGAATATGACGGCCCGAAATTCGGAACAGTTATGCCGCCATGGCGCTACTCCGAAGAGGGGAGCCCTAAGGAGGTGCTGCGAACTAAAGCGTATGCCGGTGCCTGTCTGAGATATGGTGATGATCTGGGCGAGCCTGTAATTGAGCGACTTGAGCATGAACTTCGGGTTATTGAGGATATGGGCTTTTCTTCCTACTTTCTGGTGGTACGCGATATTGTGCACAGAAAAGGGGAGGATGGTACTCGGAAAAAACGACGTATCTGCGGGCGTGGTTCAGGTGCTGCCTCACTGGTTGCCTACTGTCTTGAAATAACAAACGTTTGCCCCTTGAAATATAATCTCTATTTTGAGCGGTTCCTTAATCCGGGTCGAACTGATCCACCCGATATCGATATAGATTTTGCCTGGGATGAACGCGATGAGGTATTGCAGGAAGTGCTCAGCGACTTTTCCGGCTATTCAGCTATGGTATGCAACCATATATTTTTCCAGCCGCGGATGGCAATCCGGGAAACAGCCAAAGCTTTCGGTATGCCGGGATATGAAATATCCCAGCTCACTAAGCGGTTGCCGTGGCTATCTAGCGGTTCTGAAGAGAACCTGCAGCAGTGTATAGAAAACCTGCCTGCTCTTCGTGATCAGGATTTTTCAGAGCCATGGCCTGAGATTATCAAACTGGCTGCAAGGTTGATTGGTATTCCCAGGTATCTTTCGGTGCACCCGGGCGGTGTGGTAATTACGCCGAAACCAATTACCGAGTATGTTCCGGTTGAGTATGCCGCGAAGGGGGTGCCAATTATCCAGTGGGAGAAGGATGCTACTGAAGAGGCTGGCCTGGTGAAGATTGATATTCTTGGTAACCGCAGTCTCGGAGTAATTCGTGATGCTGTGCAATCCGTTCGTACTGCAGGAATTACTCTTGATGAACTTGGCTGGAACCCGGAAGACGATTCACGCACCAGAAGCGGTGTGGCTCGCGGCACAACTATGGGATGTTTTTATATCGAGAGTCCGGCCATGCGACTGCTTCAGCAGAAGGCGGGGAGTGGTGATTTTGAGCAACTGGTTATTCAGTCATCCATAATCAGGCCGGCAGCCAATGAATTTGTTCGTGAGTATGTTCGTCGACTGCATGGTGGTACCTGGCAGCCTTTGCATCCATCAGTGGGTGATGTGCTAGATGAGACATTCGGCTTAATGGTTTATCAGGAGGATGTCTCACGCGTTGCGGTGGCGATGGCAGGGTTTAGTCATGCACGTGCAGATGGGTTGCGCAAAGTGATGTCAAAAAAAGATAAGGAATTTCGCTTAAAAGATTATAAAGAACGATTTTATAAAGGGTGCCGGGAGCGCAATATTGCCGACGAATATATAGATCAGGTGTGGCGCATGATGATGAGTTTTGACGGCTACTCGTTTTGCAAACCGCACTCAGCTTCATACGCCAGGGTTTCGTATCAGGCCGCCTACCTTAAACATCATTATCCGGCTGAGTTTATGGCGGCGGTCATCTCGAATCGTGGTGGCTACTATTCTACACTAGCCTATACTTCTGAGGCAAAACGGCTGGGGATTGACGTATTGCACCCTGATGTAAACCTCAGCAACGTTCGCTGGACTGGTTGTGGAAAAAATATTCGAGTGGGCTTGCAGGAGATTCACGGCCTCTCCGAACGTGCAATAACCCGACTGCTTGAACAGCGGCAGATAAAAAAATTTGCTGATCCTGTAGATTTCTGGAACAGGGTCGGCCCGGCAGATGATGAAGCGAGGGCGCTTGTTCATGCGGGGGCAATGGATAGTCTTGATCCAATGTTAAATAGAACGTCGCTGCTCTGGCAGTGGTCAAGTTTTCATCGGGGGAAGACGATGCTGAAAGCAAATTCGCTCTTTCCGGTAAAGCTGCCGGAGCCGCCATTACTGAAAGCACCTGATATATACAGCATGCTTGTGCGTGAGTATGAGGTGCTGGGTTTTCTCTGTAAATATCATCCTATTGTGCTGGCAGGTAAGAGGCCGCGCGGGCTTGTGCCGATTGCAGATGTACCAAATCAGGTGGGACGGAGGATTCGATGTGCTGGGTGGTTGTTAACAGGAAAGGTCGTATCGACAAAAACGGGAGAAGTCATGGAGTTCCTCACATTCGAAGATGATACGGGCATTCTTGAAACTACCTTTTTCCCTGAGACGTATCGGCGGTCGGCCCATATGCTGCAGACAGGCAGGGCGTATATCCTGACCGGGATTGTTGATGAGGACTATGGTGCCGTAACACTTACGGTTGAGAATGTGTCGGCACTAAAGTGATGAAGTCTATTATTAGTGTCCTTTCCGCTTCACACCTTACTCCTACGCATCACACTTCAAGGCAGATATTCAGGGGTAATCAGATGTATTTTGGTACTACGCTTTTATGGATTGTGGATGATGTATAACGGATCTATTGATTCTGAGTCTCGGTCGGTACATCATTATCGACCAGCAGATCCAGCGCCGGTGGGATGGATTCTGGAGATGGTGAGATATACTGATACTGTTTGAAGCCGTAATTAACCAGATACTTGATGTCATACCACATTGTCTCGCTTCCCATGACTGCGACAATGATAGTTGAATCTCCACGGGTAAATTTCCCAACATAGGTCTGACGAGCTTTCAGGGTGTAACCGGTTTTTCCTCCGGTAGTTCCGGGTATCTGCCAGAGAGCCTTATTATGATTGTAGAGAGTCCGACCTTCATCGGTCTTCATCGATCGCTTTTTCATCTTTTCGGCAAATTCGGGATTACGCATAGCTTCACGAAAGATAATGGCAAGATCACGGGCTGTGCTGGTCTGACCTTTTGCGGTCAAACCTGTGGCGGTTTTACAGACTGTATTGGTTGCTCCCCAGTATTCGGCGAGTAATGTCATGTAGTTGGCAAATTCTTCTTCGGTCCCACCAAGCATTTCTGCCAGGGCAACACTGGCGTCGTTTGAAGAAGCAAGCAGTACTGCTGAGATAAGTTCATCGGCGCGATATTGCTTGGCAGTATCAAGGTACATTTTCGAACTCGGTCGTGAGGCAGCTTCTTTACTGACCGGAACAGACTCTTCTCCGGTCATTGACTTCAGGGCAATCATGCCGGTAAGCACCTTGATAGTGCTTGCTGGCTGCCGAGGATCGTCAGGTGCCTTGGCAAAAAGTAGCCGCCCGCCAGTTTCTTCCATGATAACCGCGCTACGGGCCGAGATACGTTTTTCTATTATTGGATTAGTGTAGATTTTATCTATTGATGCGGGGTAGCGTTTTACCTGTGAAATATTTCCCTCAACACCTAAAATAGGTGTGTTTTTAGATTGTTGAGCCAGTGCCATACCGCTGGTAAAGTGGAGGAATACCATCAGGATCAGGAGTGACGAGGTGTTTATTAACCGGCAAAAGCCGCAAGAGGTGCGTTGAAACAATAGTATCATCTATGAAGGTGTATTTTGGAAAAAGGAGGATACGAATAGTGATCTGTTTTATTTTGTTGTAGTCTCTGTGTCTGCGGTTGTCAAGTAGCTTTTCCCAGTATATTCAGGGCCTGGAGGGGGGCTGATGTCGCTTCATGATTGACCTCAAACACGTCTTTGTGTAATATCCAACCGAAATCTAACCACAGGGTGTAACAGTATATTTAGTCATTGCTGTTTCTTTCGGTGGTCCGTGAACCCTTTTTAAACTGAGGTGAAATATGCAGGTTGAAGCAGATGTCCGGATGACATTGAATTATATACTCGACTCAAGTCGTGCCAAATATGGTGACAAACCTGCCATAGGTATGGCGATGCAGAAACCACTGTCCTATAACGAGTTTCATCATAACGTTATGGCAATCGCGTGTAGATTGCAGAAAGAGGGTGTGAAAAAAGGGGATCGGATAGCGATACTCGCAGAGAATTCTCATCAGTGGGGCATGGCCTATTTTTCTATTGTCCGCCTTGGCGCAATCGCTGTTCCCATTTTGCCGGATCTGCCTGAGAGTGATGTGCGCCATATTCTCAATGAGATGAAGGTGAAAATTCTCTTTACCACAGGGCGACAGATAGAAAAAATCTACGAGCTCAAAAAAGAGCTCGCGGGTCCGGTAATTACACTTGATGATTATAACGCACAGGGTGGTGTTGTTGAGGTGGTTACTTTCAGCGATTTGCTGGAGGACGCTATGACAGATCTGCGGATGATGGAGGATACACTGGAGTTTCCAGAGGTTGAAGAAGAAGATATTGCCTCTATCCTCTATACCTCGGGTACGTCGGGGTATTCTAAGGCTGTTATGTTGAGTCATAAAAACCTTACATCAAATGCCTACTCCTGTTCACGATTGATGGATCTACCGGTCGGGGGGGTGTTTTTATCAATTCTTCCGATGTCTCATACCTACGAATTTACCCTGGGCTTTACCCTTCCTCTGCTGTGTGGTTGCAGGATTGCGTATGCAGGAAAGTCACCAACACCCGCAATTTTGCAAAAATTGTGTCAGCATGAAAAGCCTTTTGCAATTTTTGCTGTGCCTCTGGTTCTTGAGAAAATATACAAAAAGCGTGTGCTGCCTCAGATTGAAAATTCGAAAGTACTTAATCTTGCATGTAAAACAAAATTTGGTCGCAAAATGATCTATAAAAAGATCGGCGCGAAACTTATCGATTTTTTTGGTGGAAATTTGCAGCTCATGGGCATTGGTGGAGCGGCACTTAACCCTGAGGTAGAGCAATTTTTGAAAGAAGCGTCATTTCCCTATCTTATCGGTTACGGACTGACTGAGTCCTCTCCGTTGCTTGCCGGCGGTCCCATGGGGGATGAGACTATTGCTGTGGGTTCAACAGGTAAACCTATTTCAGGTGTTGAGATTAAGATCGTTGATCCCGATCCTGAAACAGGTATTGGTGAGATTCATGCGGCAGGTCCCAATGTGATGACAGGCTATTTTGATGATATTGAAGGAACCGATGCAGTTCTTTCAAGTGAAGGTTGGCTTGCTACCGGGGACATTGGCTATCTTGATGACTTTGGTAACCTCCATGTGCGTGGGCGATGCAAGAATGTGATCGTTATGGCAAATGGCGAAAATGTATACCCGGAGGCCATTGAGCATAAAATTAATACCTTTACCTGGGTTGTTGAGAGTCTTGTGCTTGAAAATAACGGTCAGCTTGAAGCCTGGGTTTATCCGGATTATGAATTGATAGACGAAGATACCGCAGGGCAGGGACGTGGTGAGCGACGGGCATATATGGAAACTATCCTTGAAGAGATGCGGGTTAAGCTTAATGGCCAGCTCCCTCCAGCCTCACGTATTGCCAGAGTTTTTGAGCGTCGGGAGCCTTTTATCAAAACAGCGACACATAAAATAAAGCGCTATTTGTATGATGGGCATGGAATGGTCGGATAAAATGCATTCGCAGTTGAGGCTTTGTGCTGATACTTAATGCTTGATTGTCAGAAAATAAAAGGCCCGGTTACTCTGTAACCGGGCCTTTGCTGTTTATATTTTTGTTACATGTGTATCGGGGAGAGCATATAAATCGTCAAGTGCCTTGAACAGACTTTTTCGTACCTTCTCAAATTCCTCAACTTTCCTGGTTGCAGCGCTGGAATTGTTATCATTATACAGATTGACAGCTTCGACAACGTTTTGATGAACCGCTTCGTGGTGAATACCTATTTCCTTAAATATATCGAGTGATGATAATTCTGGAGGTGCATCGTCATACCATTTACCAAAAGCACATTGGTGATGATTTGGTATCTCACTGGCGTTTATGGTTGTGTATCCGCTCAGCACGGAGGTAAGTCGCATTTTCCAGTTGAAGTGCGCGTCTTTTATCGTGCCGATATCAAATTGTGGTTGCTTGAAACTGAAATTATCAAGCATGACCGAAAGTGATTCCGTATTGTTTTGCATTTCGACAGCCAGCTCTTTTACATCGGAACTGGCAGCGGCAACTTTATCAGCCTCTGATTTCAACAGAGCAATATCACGGGCAACATCGCTGTTTACTGCAGACGCCTGCGATATGTTCTCAGTAACCTCCTGCATGCCGGCAGATGCCTGGCTTATATTTTCTGCTATTTCATTGCTTGTGACAGCCTGCTCTTCTACCGCTGCGGCCATGGATGAGACAATCTCACTGGTACTGTTAATGATCTTGCCGATAGTACCGATCACGTTAATGGTTTGTTCGCTTGAGCTCTGTACACCTTCGATGCGCTCTTGTATTTCCCGTGTTGCTTCTGTTGTCTGGCGTGCGAGGTCTTTTATCTCATTGGCCACAACAGCAAAGCCTTTACCTGCTTCTCCGGCACGGGCAGCTTCAATAGTTGCGTTGAGTGCAAGCAGGTTGGTTTGATCGGCAATTTCATTGATGGTCTCAGTTACTTTATTGATTTTTTCTGCAGCTACACCTAATTCCTTTACACTGATAGAGGCTTTTGTTGCTTCGTTTACAGCCTGTTCAGTTATGACCCTGGCATTTTCAGAGTTTGAGGAAATCTCGGTAATTGTTGATGTCATCTCCTCGGTGGCCGCGGCAACCATGCTGACATTAACACTGGTTTCTTCTGAGGCGGCTGCAATTGCGGCCATGTTGGTATTCATTTCTTCTGCGGCCGCAGCAACTGTATTACAGTTGGCGGCCATATCTTCTGCCAGGTTATGAAGAGAGGCAGAAAGACCAACCTGAGAATTAGACGACGCGTTAATTGTTGATGCCGCTCCATGTACGCGGGTACACATATTGTTCAAATTTGAAGCGAGGTTGTTTGCTGAACATGCGAGTTGACCCATCTCGTCATTTTGTTCCAAATGACTTTGAACTCGCATATTGCCATTTGCGAGGTCGGCAGTAAGTGTGGCAAGATGCTGTGTCGTTTTAGAGATGTTACGGGTTATTACCAGGCTGAACAATACACCAATCCCCAGAGATAAAAGAGAAAGAGTTATGAGCAGGTTTTTCCCGGCAGTGATGTTTGAATTAACATGAAAATCAGTTGAGGCAGTGAGCTGCGCAACCTCTTTTGAGATAGTATGTAAATTATCTTGTATAGTTTTAAGTGCTTCTTTGCTCTTCGTGCCGTAAATAGCTTTGGCTTCATCTAATATATCTACTTTGTTTTGTGTTGCAGCAAGCGCATTGATTTCTTTGATTGAAGCGTGCAAATCCTTATGAGGTTGTTCAATTGCGGAAATGATAGGTGAAAGTGCCGGAAAGTGCTTTTCAATATTCTTTCGCTCTTCACCATAGAGCCACTTCCCAGGCTCACATTTTGTAGGATCAGTTTCAATAGCTATGGTAGCTGTATTTGTATCGAGGAAGAATTTATTGACTGTAGCAAAGAACATCTGTAGATCGATTTCCCGTTTGAGAAGTGTTTCGTTGAGTTCATTGGCAACTTTGACTGTAGTAATATCCTGTATTGCCGAGTTAAAACGTGTCCAGCTAACCGTTGAGATTGTAAGCAGCAGTAAAAGAATTACGCCAAAACCGGATAGGAGCTTTTTGTTTATTGAAATATCCTTAAATCGCATAGCTGACCACCTTCGTCTTTAATAAGTCGATGTTTTGAAGTTGTTTGGTAACAATAATGTGATGTTGGAATTGGTTGTTCAACAAGCGTGAGATGGATATGATCACCTCCCCCACGATATCATAGAAAAAAAGATTATGTCCAATGGATGGGGCGATATTGTTGAGAGTAGGAATAGGTATTAAGTGAAAAAAATGTTGTAATATATTAAAATAGCAAGGAAAAATATTCAAAAAAAATGGTGCTGAAATAGTGCTATTAAAAACAGTAGGATATACTATGCAAATAAATGCTGCTCAATACGGTAACAGCTGAAGAACGAACTGAAATACAGGCTTAAAAATGTGACGTAATGCTCCGCTGAATACGAGCGCTAGGATGACGATAAACCCGAATTTTTCAAGCTTCATATATTTGATAGCAAGAGTATTGGGTAGAAGACAGACCAGGATTCGGCTGCCATCAAGTGGCGGCACAGGAATCATGTTAAAGATGCACAGGACGATGTTTATTTTGAGGCTGATAAAGAGCATTTTGCTCAAAGGCTCAAGGGTATAGAACATGTTTTGGGGAGTTACTGAAACGAGAAACGGCGTCAGGTGAATGAGTACTATTGATATGGCGGCGAGTAGAAGATTGCTCAGAGGACCTGCTATAGCGACCAGTAGCATGCCCTGTTCAGGCTGACGGAAAAATCGAGGGTTAACCGGTACAGGTTTAGCCCATCCTATCATTTGGGTAACAATTAATGTGAGTGTCCCTAAAGGATCAAGGTGTTTGATTGGGTTTAGGGTCAACCTACCGGCTTGCTGAGCCGTGGGGTCTCCTAATCTCCATGCTACGTAACCGTGCGCTAACTCATGTAAGGTTAATGCCACAAGTAATGGTGGAAGCAGAATAATAAGTTGTGATAAATACTGTGTTACATCAGACATATGATTAATTGCTAAACGTTTTATGCTGTTTGATGATGAATGAATTGTTTCTATATGTAGATATCTATTCTAATCATCAGATTTTCAATGAAAAGCTGCTCATAGCGGATAGTTCTCTTGTATATATGCAATTTCTTCTTCTTTTGAAGTTACTTTACCGTCAAGGCGCATATCCAGCAGGTCGTTGAGCATTGTCCTGAATGTTGGTCCAGGCTGATATCCCATTGCCATGAGATCGCGACCCGCAATGAGTGTTTTGGTCTGGCGGAGATCGGTGACATAGTTGGAAACAGCTTTCTTTACATCGCTTTTTCTGGCGATTGATATCATGTAGAGCAGCCCTTCTATATCGAGTTCCTGGAGTAACCAGTAAATCTCACTGTTGCTGAGAACGCTCCTGCGGGCAAGCAGATTGGCAGCTTTGTCAGCGTGCATTTTTTGTATAATCAGCGTTTCTGCAGTTTTCGGATGAACAAGAAAGCGCTTGCAGAAGGCTTCAAGCACATCTATTTGTGACCTTCCCATGATTGCGAGCAGATAGACCATCCAGGTAGAACATTCCTCTTTGAGGTAGAGCAATTTATACCAAGAAATCGCCCGCTGAGCCTGTTGCAGAATATGGTGAAATCTCCGATCAATCTTCAGATGTGGTCTGAGATCAGGCCAGAGGAACTGGAACAGGTTGAATTCAGCCAACCGTTCAATGGCTGGAATGGGGTTTTCTTCTGAAAAAATCTGCCGTATTTCAGAAAATAGTCGTGTATCTGTGGCTTTGCCAAAAAGCTCCATCTTAACAGCATTACGTATGAGTCGTGCTGTATGGGGAGCAATGATGAAATCCATACGTTTTTCAAATCTGATCGCCCTGAAAACTCTACTCGGGTCCTCAACAAAACTCAGGTTATGCAGAACCTTCACTTGCTTATGTTTGAGGTCATTCTGGCAGTTGAAGAAATCAATTAATGTGCCAAAACTGGCTGGGTTGAGCTGAACAGCCATGGCATTGATAGTAAAATCGCGCCGATAGAGATCGAGCTTTATAGATGAAAGCTCTACAGTGGGAAGTGCTGCCGGATATTCGTAATATTCGAGTCTGGCTGTGGCAATATCTATCTTAAATCCATCAGGCATGAGAACCATCGCCGTTGCGAAACGCTCGTGGGTACGGTATCTGCCGTTAAGTCGACCTGAGAGATGTTTGGCAAAGAGAATACCGTCACCTTCTACGACGATATCAAGATCCAAATTACGTTTTTTGAGTAACAGATCACGAACAAAACCACCGACAGCATAAGCGTTAAAGCCAACCTGGTCAGCCACTTCACCGATAACCTGAAGCAGCTCAATCATCTGTTTTGTGAGACAATCTATAATCAGGCTGTTGAGGTTACGCTTTCTTTCAAGAGACGGATATTCCGTTTCGTGGAGAAGATTTTTCGGCAGATGGGCGGGATCGTTAACCAGATGGTTGAGTAAATCTGTACGGGTGATGACACCTTCAAGTTTGCCATCCTGCAGAATCGGAATGAGTCTTTGCCGATTCTCGATGATCAGTTCCTGAATATCGGAAAGTGTTGCATTGAGTGAAAGAAAATCGATATCAGTCGACATGTATTCCCCCACCTGCAGATTTCCGAGGTCATGGTGAACTGACTTTTCGATAACCTGTCTGGTTATGATACCGACAATATTCAGAAATGGGTCGCCTGTCTTACGGCTGGCAGCGGATGCTTCTACTGGGACCGAGTTTATTGAGTAGCGATTAAGTAAGGTCTGGGCATTTTCGAGGGTGATATCAGCAGGTATGGTTATTGCCGGAGTAGACATTAATTCGCGGGCAATAGGTTGCGGGCGCACATGTCTGTGCAGTATTTGAATGAGTTTTTCATGTGCTTCGATCAGCGTCATGTCTTTTACTGTTGCAGAAGCCGCTGTGGCATGGCCGCCGCCACCCATATCGCGGGCAATGACACCTACATTGATATCCGGGATTCTGCTTCTTGCAATAAGATAGATACGTCCGGCCATAGAGATAAGCGCAAAGAGTGTATCAAGGTTCTCCATCGCCATAAATCGACGAACAATGAGTGCAAAATCATCTACATAGTCAGTAAGAGAGTGGGTCACCACCACAATGGGAATAGATTGAATTGTGTATTGAGTGGCGGTCTTCATCAGATCGTGCAGCAATTGAACCTGCATGGTAGTTAGTTCGTAGGTGATGAACTGTGACACGATGTCGAGTTTGGCACCTTTTCGTACGAGCCAGGCTGCAGCTTCCAGATCTTCTGGGGTGGTGGTGAGGTGAGTCAGTGAGCCCGTATCTTCATAAATACCCAGGCAGAGAATGGTTGCTTCTTCAGGAGTGATATCAATTTCCCGTTCGCGCAGGAGCTGGGTAAAGATGGTTGAAGTGGCTCCAAAATCTTTGACGACTTCAACTGTTCCCTCAAGATCACCTGGGCTCATCGGGTGATGATCGTAGATATGTATTTGGGTTTTACCATTATTGATACACTTGGCAAAGGCGCCGAGTCGGTCAGATGATCGGGTATCAACAATGATAAGTGTCTCAATTTTATCGATATCAATGGTTTTTAATTTTTGAAAATCATAGCGGTACAGTAGGGTTTGAGAAATGAAATCCCGTAGGTTTTTTTCCTGAGATCCTGAGAAGGCGAGTACAGCATCTGGATACAACTTATGGGCTGCAACCATGGAAGCCATGCCGTCAAAATCGGCATTAAGGTGGGTGGTTATTACTTGCATCAGATTGGTGTACTTTGCTCGGTGGTGCACAAAAGTGCTTTGATATGAAAGATATCTCTCTTACTACAACTATGCCGCCACGCCCTTGATGCTTCGGCTATGAAATCAGCAGATCCATGAAATAATCGATATAATATTGATTATATGTACACGATTTCATCCCCTTGGATGAAACTTTTTATGGATATTTTTCAATCGATCCTGATCGACGTGGGTGTAAACCTGTGTTGTTGATATGTCTGAATGACCAAGCATCATCTGGACAGCCCTTAAATCTGCACCTTGTGAGAGCAGATGGGTTGCAAAAGAGTGTCTGAGCATATGTGGTGAAATTTCTTTGTCAATACCTGCAGCAAGTGCGACTTTACGAATAATCTGCCAGAACCTGAGGCGAGTCATACAACTGCCGCGGTTGGTAATGAACAGGTAATTTGAACGTCGCCCTTTGAGGATATGCTGCCTGGCATGATCCATATATTCTTCTATCTTGTCACGTGCCTGTGTGCCAAACGGAATAAGGCGCTCTTTATTACCTTTACCACGAACACGGATAAAGCATGAGGTTAGATTACATGAGGAAAGCGGTAAGGTGACAAGTTCAGAGACTCGCAGGCCGGTAGAGTACAAAAGAAAGAGCATCGCCAGATCACGACGGGCAATAGGCGTCAGGATAGCCGGGGGCTTGAGCAGAGTGTTGACTTCGGTAATAGAAAGTGCTTTGGGGAGCGTGTGCCCGCTTTTCGGTAAGTCCACCATTGAAAAGGGGTTAGAGCCGAGAATATTTCGCTGTGTTAGAAAGTCGAAAAATGTCCGGAGTGAAGACACACGTCTGGCATTACTGCGATGAGAGATATTTTCTTTCAGGCAGTGTTCAAGAAAACTATGGATGAGCTTTATATTGACATCCCGCAACGCTTTTTTTCGTCGCGCGATAAGGAATGTGAAAAACACATTGATATCAGCCGAGTAGGCGATAACTGTGTTCTCCGCAAGCCGCCGCTCTGAGATTAGGTGCTGCAGGAACAATTCATGTGCTGCTATAAACTGTTCAGGAAGAGTAGGCGGCTTGGTATTTCCGGGAGACCGTATCACAATCTGTCAGTGTTTAAAAAGTTTGTATAAACTTTCTAACCCAGCTGAGCTGGATAAGTGCCTTGCTTATAAGTATACGTAATCTGTATAAGAGTAATTTGCGTTGCCCTTATTTTGTCAGATTCAACAGTAAAGGCACTAAACATCTGACAAAATTAGTTCGCCCTTCTGAGACGGTTGAACTTGCGAAGCTTTCTACGAGCTTCAGCCTGCTTGCGACGTTTTTTTACGCTTGGCTTCTCATAGTACTCACGACGCTTAAGTTCTCTTTTAATACCGTCAATCTGCAGTTTCTTTTTCAGCTGGCGAATTGCATATTCGAGATCACCTCGAACTTCAACTTCAATCATCTGGGTCTCCGTTTTGGAAATTATTCAATAAATATAAGCGGACTATGCAGGAAGCAGCATATCCGCCCAATATAAAAAACACACGACAATAACCTTGTTTATATATAAAGTAGATTCCTCTCTGTCAATCCCTTTCTGGGGAAAACAGTCAAAATCTGTATGGTGACAAATGACGAATATCACCTTTTTTCAGAGGAAATTGAATCATCCTCAGGGAATATCTTTCCTGGATTCATAATATTGAGTGGATCAAAGAGTGCCTTGATCTGTTTCATGACAGTAATGGTGGCAGGATTTAGCTCGAGAGGCAGAAATTTCGACTTTGTGATTCCTATCCCGTGTTCTCCAGACAGGGTGCCGTCGATGGAGATGGTAAATTGAAAGAGCCGTTCTTTAGCTTGTTCGCCAGCAGCCAATTGAGCTGGGTCACTTTTGTCGAGCATGATATTTACATGGATATTGCCGTCTCCGGCATGCCCGAAAGTGAGGATAGTGAGAGAAAACTCTTTAGAAAGTTGCTCGCAGTAGGCGACGAGTTCAGGTATTCGGCTGCGTGGAACAGCTACATCTTCACTTATTTTATGTGGTTTCAGGTTAAATGTCGCAGGCGAGATAGATCGTCTGGCTTGCCAGAGTTGTGTAACCTCGTCACTGCTTTCCGCTCGTCGAACTTCAAACTCAGGTTCTTTGGCAAGCATATGCTGAAGTTTGTCTCGAAGTTGCTCAATTTCCTGTTTAGTCCCGTCCAGCTCAAGCAGGAGTATGGCCTCTGTGCCAGCAGGCGGAGGGTCTGTCATGAAACCTGAAACAACGCGTATAGCGGTCCTGTCCATATATTCAAGCGTGCACGGGGTGATATCATTATTAAGTATTCTGGCAACAAGCCCGGTGATTGCAGATAATGAAGAAGAACTGATAAGATATGTTTCTTTATCTTCAGGTAATGCCAACAGTCTGCATGTGAGTCGGGTGATTATGCCAAGCGTACCCTCGCTACCCACAAAAAGGCGGGTGAGATCGTAACCGGTTACCCCTTTTTCTGTGCGGGTTCCTGTGGTGATGATCTCTCCAGAAGGAAGTACGACTTCGAGGCCCATTATAAAATCTTTGGTTACCCCATATTTAACTGCGGAAGGTCCACCTGCACATTCTCCGGCATTACCGCCAATTGTGCAGAATTTAAGGCTTGCCGGATCCGGTGGGTAAAAAAGACCGACTTTTTTTACTTCTCTCTGGAGGTGTGCGGTAATTACACCAGGTTCAACTATTGCTATTTGGTTGGCGGTGTCAATTTCAACTATCCTGTTCATCCGTGAGAGTGCTATCACCACTCCACCTTTAACCGGAATTGCACCTCCAGTCATACCTGTTCCTGCGCCACGGGGAACAACCGGAAACCGATAATGACTTGCCAGCTTCATGATGGCGCTTATTTGCTCTGTAGTATCAGGAAACACAACAGCCTCGGGCATTGAAGGCGTTCCTCGACCGTCATAAGAATAACAGTGCAGATCTTCAAGCCGGGTTGTACAATGAGATGAACCAACGATTTTTTGCAGTGTATCTATGATTTCCGTATTCATATTTTGCAGATCAACAGGTTGTGTTGTGGAGGTGAAGGTGTAGAACTGGCCGTGTATGTAAAATACATCCTGGTGGTAGATAGTCCAGCGGTTTCACGGCTGAAGGAAAAGATCGATTAACACAGGGAGAGAATCTAATGCAAGGACAAAAAATCCGTATAGCTTTACTGGCAGGTGGTACATCCGGTGAGCGGGAGGTATCCCTCAACGGTGCGGCCGAAGTAGAAAAAGCTTTGCCCAAAGACAAATTCTCTGTTCGAAGGTTTGACACAGCTACCGATCTCCCGGATCTGGTGGCAGCTAAAGATGAAATAGACTTTGCGTTTATACTGTTACACGGCTTACAGGGTGAAGACGGCACAATGCAGGGACTGCTTGACCTGCTGAATATTCCTCATCAGGGGAGTGGAGTTCTTGGCAGCGCAATAGCAATGGATAAGCATCTGTCCAAAGAACTGTACCAGCTTGAAGGTTTACCTGTGGCGCAATCGGAGATTGTTACCCCGAAAAACGCGATGGCGGGCAAAGGTATTGCCAAAAAACTTGGTCTACCTCTTGTGGTTAAGCCTGTAAGAGAGGGATCGAGTCTTGGGATGACCATTGCCAAGACCGAAGACGAGCTTATAGATGGTATCGAAAAAGCACTGACCCATGGTCGTGAGGTTATGGTTGAACAGTATATCCGCGGTCGGGAACTTACCGTGGGCGTGGTGGGCAACGATACTCTGGAAGCTTTACCGTTAATAGAGATCGTACCGGGAGAGGAGTTTACCTTTTTTGATTATACCGCCAAATATAAGCCTGGGGCATCAAATGAAATTTGCCCGGCGCCGGTGAGTGAAGAGGTTACCAGAAAAGCGCAGGACTTTGCCTTGAGGGCGCATAAGGTGTTACGACTCAGGGGCTATTCGCGAACCGATATGATGCTTGATGAGAACGAAAATCTGTATTTGCTTGAAACGAACACTATCCCGGGTATGACCTCCACCAGTCTGTTGCCTCAAGCTGCGGCTGAGTTTGGTCTGCCCTTTCCTGATTTCCTGGAGCGGCTGGTTGAGCTTGGAATGGAGAAATAGCAACCTGCGGCAGAATGCCGAAATCTGCCGCAGGGTAAATGTTATATAGAGTCGCAGATAATACGATCGGGGGCATTAAAGACATTCAGTCTGTCCGGGCGTGCATAAGCCGCCAGGGTAGCTCCCGATCTACGTGCTATGGCCAGGCCGAGTGATGATGGTGCAGTGCGCGACATAATAATCGGGATTCCGATTCGGGCACATTTCAATACCATATCAGAAGTCAGCCGACCTGTGGTGTAAATGGCTCCACGGGGGGATGCTTTGCCCAGCAGAATAGCGCCCAGTACCTTGTCTACAGCGTTGTGCCTTCCGACATCCTCGTAAAATACTTTAAGGCAGTTATCCTGCCATAAGCCGCAACCGTGGACGCAGTGTGTATCATTTCCAAGATCTGAGAAGTGGAGTGACTGACGTATGAACTGGCGTATTTCCGGAAATGTTATTGTTGTCTCCAGCAGAGGTTCGAATGCACCTTCAAGCATCTCTTTAGAGATTTTACCGGTACCGCCGCAGCCTGAGGTTATGATCACCTCTTTGGGTTCGGTGTATTCAACATCAGCATACACGGCTATCCGCCCTTCAGGACAGATAATCACTTCTTTGACTTCTCCTGGCTTCGTTATGTAGCCCTGACCAAAAAGAAAACCTGCGCCGAACTCTTCCAACCCTATTGGCAGGACCATGGATGATCCGATAGTCTCATCATTGAGTGCAATGGTATAGGGGGTTTCTATAGCCACCTGTTCTTTTTGTTCCTTTCTGCCATCTGGCGTAACGATGGTGGTGGTGTGTCCCATGGTGAGAGCTGTTGAAGATTGTTGCTGGTCTGCCATATTACCCTGTTCCCTAGTGTTTTTTTAATTGCTGTGTGACATGAAAGAGTAGACAAAGTATAGACAGTGGTAGCAGATTTCAACAAGAATTATCACAGGGTGGCAATCAGAGGGTATTGGTGTTGATTGTATTATGTTATCGAAAAATGGCCCCTCCTGTCGATATTGACAAGGCTGATTGGTCTTGCTTTTAACTGAAATCTCATCTATTTTTTTAACTCTGACCGAATGCTTCCCGGAAATCTCCAGGGGATTAAGGTGCCGGTCACAGCTTGTTGAGGTCCTGCATGGTGTATTGGTATCGGATATTAATGCTGCTTTTTTGTATTGTTTGTATTTTCCACACTGACGTGTTTTCGGCTGAAAGTGGTAAAGTACGTCATCCTATTCTTTTGGGGCAGTCATGTGCCCTGACCGGGCCAGCCAAAGATCTTGGTCTTGAGTTGCGTGGTGGTCTGCTTGCCGCATTCTCCAAAGTAAATGACGAGGGTGGAGTAAATGGCAGAGAGATTCAACTGCTCAGTAAAGATGACGGATATGAGCCTGACAGGGCGATTCGCAATACCCGTGAGTTGATCACGCAAGATCGTGTACTCATGCTTATCGGTGAGGTGGGAACACCCACTTCAAAAGCGGTAGTACCGATAATTGAAAAACACGAAATTCCCTTCTTTGCACCATTCACCGGTGCTGAACTCCTTCGCGATCCGTTCAGAAAATATGTTATCAATGTAAGAGCCAGCTACTTTCAGGAGATGGAGGGCCTTGCTAACTATCTTATAGGACATCGAAATGTCAAACGAATTGCCTGCTTCTATCAGAATGACAGTTACGGATTTGCCGGACTTCGCGGTATAGAGAGAGCGCTCGAAAAACGGGGGATGAAGCTGGTCTCAACCGGAAGTTATGAACGCAATACTGTTGCCGTAATGGGAGGCTTACAAGAAATATATAAGGCAGACCCGGAAGCTGTGGTGCTGGTGGGGGCGTATTCTGCCTGTGCCGAGTTTATCAAGTTGAGTAAAACTAAGATAGGCCGGGATATGATTTATGGTAACATCTCTTTTGTCGGGACAGAAAGCCTGCGTGAGACACTTGGCGGTTATGGCAGTGATGTGATTGTCTCCCAGGTGGTTCCACGCCCGAATGACGAATCCATCCCGTTGGTGCGTGAGTATCGACGAGCCATGAGCAGATATCAGCATGACGTACCCTTAAGTTTCACCTCGCTTGAAGGATATATTGCGGGCAAGCTTTTTGCCAGGATAGCCAAGGCTGTACCGGGTGCACTTAGTAGGGAAAGCTTTGTTGAGACAATGCATAAAGTGGGACGTTTTGATCTTGGAGGGCTTGTGTTGCAGTTCGGACCGAACGATCATCAGGGGCTTGATACAATCTACGTAACGAAGATCTTTCCTGAGATCGAGGAACTATAAACATATGAGTATCCGTGACAGGGTGGCAGAGCCGGCCGGAAGGGCTATCCGCAGTATTTTCTGCCCCGAACCTGGGCCAAAGCGTATATCACTTTCATCAGCACCTTTCTATGCTTCAATGCTTGTTATCTTCGGGCTCACGCTCTTTATAGGTGTATTTTGGATGGTTAACGAATTCCAGGCTTATGAAGAGAGTATTGAGAATATTCGCAGCAATTATAATAGTCGGTATAGGGGCAGGGTTCAGGAAGAATACGGGAAAGTTGTCGATTTCATAGAGTATAAACGATCACAGACAGATCAGCGCATAGAAGAGGATCTTCGTGACAAGGTGCAGTCCGCTTACACCATCGCTTCCCATATGTACACACTTTACAAAGATGAAAAAGATATCGAAGAACTTCGGTCAATGGTAGCCGAGGCGCTGAGGCCGATTCGCTGGGACAATGGTAATGGCTATCATTTTGCCGGGGTTTTAAGTGAGGGGCGGATAGATCTTTTTGCTGACGAACCCTGGTTCGAAGGGCGCTCATCAGGTGATTTCGGTTCCATAGCAGGTAGGGATGTTATCGGAGATATCAGCAGTATTGTACGGGATAAAGGTGCCGGAGTATACCGTTATGAACTTGTAAAACCACAGTTTCCCGGCAGGACGTTTCCCAAAATTGCTTTTGTGAAGTATTTTGAACCATTTGACTGGTTTATCGGAGCCGGTATTTATACGGATGCACTTGAGGATATTCTTCAGGCCGACCTGCTTACGCGCATACAGAGTATGAGTTTTGGTAAAGACGGCGAGGTATTTGGTTTTCGACGGGATGGTACAGTTATCTGCAGTCAGGATAAACGGCTTTTAGGCCGGTCTGTAGAAGACCTTGTTGGTGCTGACGGCCATAAGTACGGCATGCAGCTGCTTGAAGCGGGTAAAAATACAGAAGGAGATTTCGTCAGCTACACGAATAATCCTGATTATGGTGATACCCACGTAAAGCTCAGCTTTGTGAAGCCATATCCGGAATGGGGCTGGATATTCGGCACCGCAATGTCGATGGAGGATATGGAAGAGGCCATATCCTTTGAAACGCAGTCATACCGTGATATCGCATTTAAAAACGTATCGGTCTTTATCATTCTCTTTGTAGTGGCAGTTACCATGCTGTTGCTGATATCCTACTTCTACTCGTTGAAAATTAAGCATGGCCTTGATTTGTTTACTAATTTCCTGCGACAGGCGACTGACTCAAAAAAGAAAATAAAAAATACAGATCTGGCTTTTTCGGAGTTTGAGGATTTGCGGTTACTGGCCAACAGAATGGTGGATGATCGCATTCAGAAAGAACTGCTTTTGCGACGTGATGAATTGCGTCTTGATACTCTGCTTCAACTTGGAATGATGGATAAATATTCGCTTCATGAAAAGTATGATTTCATTCTGCAGCGGATAGTCCAGATTACCAGAAGTCGGGAAGGGTATCTGGCAATGGTCAATAGCACCCAGACGCATATCAGCCTCTGCTCGTATGCTATTGTAACTGAGAACGGGATCGAGCAGAAATCGTTAGAGTTCGAGCCGTCACGCTCAATTGATAAGGGCGGACTTGCGGGTGCAGCTGTGAGGAATGGTATAGAAGTAATACGCAATTCATGTGAAACATTTGAAGATGCGGATCGCATATACCCATATACAGAACAGATTATCCGGCATTTGGATGTACCGATTTACAATGATGGTAAAATCGTTGTTGTGGCTGGAGTCTGTAATAACAGCAGTTCGTATGACTATACAGATGCCCGCCAGATGAAAATGTTGCTTGAAGGTCTATGGCTCCATGTATTAAAAACATGTGCTGAGCAGGAGATGACACGTCTTGAACGGCAGATTATCGCTGTGAGTGAAGCGGAAAGAAGTAGTATCGGCAGAGATCTCCATGATGATCTTGGTTCACATCTGACCGGTGTTGAACTGCTGAGTAAGGTACTTCAGCAAAAGCTGGAGCAGGACGATCCCGAAAAGGCAGAACAGGTTGGCACTATCAGGGGGTTGATCAGGGATGCTATAGAAAAAACGCGAAGGCTTGCACAGGGGTTATACCCTGCCCATGTTATAGAACATGGGCTTGAGGCTGCGATTGAAGAACTGGTTAATGAAGTTGAAAACCTGTTCAGGGTACAGTGTAGTTATTCTTTTGAGGGTGATAGAGAGTGGGTGGATAATGCTGTCGCCACTCATGTCTATTATATCATTAGAGAAGCTGTTTTTAACGCTGCACGACACGGCAGTCCTGATAATATAGGTATCTTTATGCGGACTAATCCCGAAAATTTTTCAGTACGAATTGTTGATGATGGCAGTGGTTTTGATGAAGAAATAACCAGAAAAGGGCTTGGATGTCATACAATGAAATACAGGGCAAAAGCGATTGGTGCAGAGTTGACCATCAGCTCTGAGTTGGATGGTGGGACAATTATAGCTATATCCGGAGAGGTACGTACCTGATGTCTAAAATAATGATTGTCGATGACCATCCAATTTTCAGAATGGGCATGGCTGAACTCCTCAATCAGGAAGAAGATTTTACAGTATGTGCAGTGGCTGAAGATTTTATAGGTGCCAGAAAGGCGTTGCGTGAGCATCAGCCGGATATGGCTATAATCGATATCACCCTTGCAAAAGAAAATGGCCTCGATCTTGTTAAGGAAATTGCCTCAGGTGATCGTCCGATTCCTGTGCTTGTACTCTCTATGCACGACGAATCTGTTTGGGCGGAGAGGGCAATCCGTGCAGGTGCCAAGGGGTACATTATGAAGAAAGAGGCGTCAGAATCAGTGATTACCGCTTTACGGAGTATCTCTAAAGGGCGAATTCATGTAAGCGAAAACATGATGACACTGCTTCTGGACAAACTTCATGTTAAGCCTTCCCTACAGGGAGCACCTACAGAAGAGGTGCTCACAGATCGTGAACTCGAAGTTTTCCGGTTGATCGGCTCAGGACTTTCTACCCGGGAAATTGCTGACAGAATGAAACTCGGCGTCAAGACTATAGGAACGTATCGTGATAGAATTAAACAGAAATTAGGTATTAAGAATGCGGCAGAGCTTACCCGTCGCGCAGTCCTCTGGACAGAAAAATCCCATTCCGGCAACGCCGGCTCTGATAACTCTGTAGGGTAATTCCTTACACGTATCTCCGCTCCCTCCCTACAAAAGAAAAGGTGTCGGGCTGATTTAATCTTGGCCATAACTTTTCTATAGTGCCACATATGCATATACCATTGTGCAGAAGGTGCATATAACCGTTTGGTTTTAAGATATAAGGCTCACTGCGGAAACCAGGTTTCCGCGGATGTCTGGCTTATAAAATGTGTTGGTGACAGGGGGCAATCCTGTGACAACGACAAGCATAAGGTCCACAATCATATGAGTAGCAATTATTCAGTGTGTCTGCTGACCCAGGGGAGTGGGTCAGAACCAGAATTTCTGGTCTCTGAGGTCAACCTCCGCCCAGGACAGGAATTCGCGCCCAACAGCCGGGGGGCGATTTTACTTTCCAGTGGCTTTCCCTCAATTTCTCCCGATTCGGGCTTTCCCCTGTCACCAACCCTTCAACTCAATAATGATCTCACCGCAGGTAGCGATGAGATGCTTAAACGTCTGGCTCTTGCTGAGATGGCAAAAGTTCAGGCTACAACCTACAGAAGCTATACAATTGATCCAGATCCGCGACTGTGTGTTATCGGGGCTGATGCTGAAAAGCTGAACAAATTTCTGGATACCTATTCAGGTGTGTTGGAGATCGAGCCTATTCTGCTTTCTGGTTATGATTCTGAATTACCGACAGCAAATGACCTGGAAATCACCAAGACCCGGGACGGCTATTTGCTGGATTATTCGGTTCGGACACCAGTTAATGCAGAGAAGTGCACGTATTGTGGTGAGTGCGGCCCCGTATGTCCTGAAGCGTGTTTGAATGAACATCTTTTTGTTGATTTTACTGCCTGCACTTTTTGTAAAGAGTGCGAAAAGGCCTGCGTGCATGGAGCGATAGATATTTATGGCGCTGAACAACGTCAAATGCGCATTCCGGCTATCATGGTTTTGGAAGGCACAAAACTTGAATTGCCTGTAGACACTACTTCGATTTATCAGGAGAACGGACTTGCTGCCTTTTTTGCAACACAGTTCGGGAGCCAGGTTGATGAAGTTGTTTTGTGTGATACCGCCCTCTGTCAGTTTAGTGGCAAGCTTGGTTACGGTTGCTCACGATGTATCGATACCTGTAGTCATGGTGCTATATCTACCAGTGAAAAGGGTGTGCACGTTGATCCGCTAAAATGCGAAGAATGCGGAGGGTGTGTAGCTACATGTCCAACTGGTGCGATGCAATATGAACGGTTTTCAGACAGTTCGTTTATTTCATATATCCAGTCAATAGATCTTGCAGCGGGAACAACAGTAGTGCTCGGTAGCGAGAAGGCATTACATAAGCTCTGGTGGCAGAGCGGTGACAAACGTTTCGAGGATGTCATCTTTGTTGAATATCCGGAAATTAAGGCGCTTACCCTGTTTCATCTGCTCTTTCTTTATGCGAGTGGTGCAGGGAAAATAGTTCTGCTGGGGCTTGATGAAGAATTCGAAGATATGGAGCCTTTCCAGCGCCAGGCTGCTCTCGCCGGATCATTATTGAACACGTATTGCCAGGACACATCAGCGATAGAGATTTCAACAGTCCAGCAGTTTCTCACCCGTGAAAATCTAAAATCTGAGTTTTCATTATCGGCTCCGCTAGTAGATCTGACCGTAGGAAGCCGTCGTGAAAATCTTGCTACTGTCCTGAAATATTTCACAGATCAAACCGGACGACAGGCGCGAATCAAAGCCAACAAATTACTCCCTTTTGCAACCATCTTTTGTGATGACAGCAGGTGCACGCACTGTTTTGCCTGTCTTAATGATTGCCGTATTCAGGCCCTCAGTGCAAGAGACGATGAACAGGCGCTTATGTCGCGTTCCGCACTCTGTGTTGGTTGCGGAATTTGTGTAAAGGTTTGCCCTGAAAATGCTTTGCAGATGATACCAGGCGCAACCCTCGACGAAAAATTCTTCAACCGGGAAATGCTTGCTGAAGCCGAAGCTATGAAGTGCAAAAAATGTGGAAAGGTCTTTGGCAGTAAAAAGAGTTTTGAGCGGGTTATGTCGATTCTAAAACAAAAAGAATCGGTAGATACCAGTCATTTTGAATACTGCGAAACCTGCAGAGTCGTTAACCTTTTTGAGAGTGCAGAATAATGGAACAGTTTACTGATAGAGACCTATTCAGAGTCAGGTTGCTTTTTGTAGACCTTATTAAATCATTTTTCCAGGCTGAACCTGATGCTGAAAATTTCAGCAGATGGCGTGGCACATTTTCGGCGCTCACCAAAGAGCAGATAAATCCGCTTTTTGATGGTGCGGTTCGTGATCTGGTCAGACTGCTTAATGAGAAAACACTCACAGATATTCAGACAGAATATTATGAATTGTTTACCAATCCTTTCGGAGCCAATCAGATAAACACTATGGCCTCTTATCATCTCGATGGCCGCAGCTTTGGTCAGACGCTTGTGTCACTAAGAGGATTGCTTGCCGAGGCTGGAATTGAGCGGGAAGAGGGTGTAGTTGACAGTGAGGACTCGCTGCCAATGATGCTGGATATCTTTTCCTGTCTGATTGAGGAAGAGAAACAAAGCGGAAGTGATTCGGTCCGAACTTTTCAGGCAAAGCTGCTCACCGAATACCTTGCCCCGTTTGCAAGCAAGTTCAGCACGGAGGTTAGTAAGGCCTCTAAATCGGATTTCTACAAATCCTGCTGTCAGCTGCTTTGCGGTTATCTGGACCTCGAGAAGGGTTTAGTGGCCGTAGCCTAAATATGCAACATGGTCCTGTCGGGCAGTTCGGCAGAGGCCCGGAAAATAACATCCCTATTTAAATTAAGGAGGGGAAACATGAAAAAGGAAACGGACAAAAGACGTTCATTCCTAAAACACATCCTGGCAGGGAGCGCCGTGGTCGTAGGTACTGCAGCTGCTATTAAACCAGCCAAGGCGAAGAGCGGACCGGCTGGTCTGGAGTCGGATGATGTTCTGTACAAGGAGAGTGCAGAATTCAGTAAATACTACAAGTCGTTACGCTCTTAATAATTTTCTTGTTTCGCACGGAAAATTTGAGGTGACAGTGTGATTTTGCAGTTGGGCAGACAAAAAAAGAGTACAAGACTGCAGAACGAGTTCTACGACAACAAGGAGAACGTGAAATGGCCAGATCCAAATTAAGGAAGTCCTCTGGGGACAGCGTGGTTGCCGCTGGTCGCAGGGTGACCCTGAATCCTAAAGTTGCGAGGCGATCTTTCTTAAAGATCTCCGCGGCCACTGCTGCGCTTACAGGCGTTGCAATGACCAGCAAAATGACCCGCAAGGCGAATGCCGCAGCAGGTAAGTCGAGCCCGTATGTGGGTTCGGAGAAAGTAAATACCATCTGTACGTACTGTTCCGTTGGTTGCGGAATTGAAGCTGAAGTGCATAATGGTGTCTGGGTACGTCAGGATATCGCAGCAGATCATCCTGTATCCAGGGGAGCACATTGTTGTAAAGGCGCTGGCGCCATCGATATGGTGACAAGCCCTAAGCGTCTGAAGAACCCGATGAAAAAGGTCAACGGTAAGTGGACCAACATCACCTGGGACCAGGCTATGAACGAGATCGGCGACAAACTTCTCGCTATCCGTGAAAAAGATGGTCCTGATGCTCTGCATTTTAACGGTAGTGCAAAAGTCTCCACAGAGATGGCTTATCAGCACAGGAAGTTTGCTGCTTTTTGGGGGTCGAATAACGTCGATCACCAGGCCAGGATCTGACACTCCGCAACGGTGGCAGGTGTCGCCAATACATGGGGTTACGGAGCAATGACAAACAGCCTGAACGATATGAGACACGCAAAGTCTTTCATATTCATCGGGTCAAATCCTCCGGAAGCGCATCCGGTTTCCATGCAGCATATCCTGCATGCAAAAGAGAAAAACAACGCACCTATTATCGTAGTTGACCCTCGTCGGTCAAAGCTTGCTGCAAAAGCAAGTGACTACGTACGTATCCGTCCGGGTACTGATGCTGCGTTTATGCTTGGCCTGATTAACGTAATTGTTAAAAACGGCTGGGAAGATAAAGAGTTCATTCGAACTCGTGTAGCTGGGTACGAAGAGCTGGTAGAAACTGTTCAGCCATACACACCTGAAGAAGTAGAGTCCGTCACAGGTATTCCTGCTGAGCAGACTTTACATGTTGCTAAAACGCTTGCTGAAAACCGTCCTACCAGTCTTACCTGGTGTATGGGTGGTACACAGCATTCAATCGGTAGCTCAATTACCCGTGCTTTCTGTCTGTTGCAGCTGGTACTTGGTAATATGGGTAAATCCGGTGGTGGTACCAACATTTTCCGTGGCCATGATAACGTTCAGGGTTCCACCGATATGTGTATTCTTTCTCATTCTTTGCCAGCATATTACGGACTGAGCGAGGGTGCGTGGAAGCATTGGTGTCGCGTTTGGGGTGTTGAGTTTGACTGGATGGTTTCACGCTTCAAAGATAAAGAATGGATGCATAAGCCTGGTTTTACCCTGTCCCGTTGGTATGAGGGTGTTAATCAGGATGACAAGATCCACCAGTATACTCCGATCAAAGCTATGGTTCAGTGGGGTTGTGGTGCAAACTCTAACTCACAGTATCATAAAGTTGTTCAGGCCTATAACAAGCTCGACCTGCTGGTTGTAGTTGATCCATTCCCTACTATGGCTGCTGCTGCCTGTGATACAGACAACATTTATCTGTTGCCTTCCGCAAGTCAGTATGAGACCTCCGGTAGTGTTACTTCAACTTCCCGTCAGATTCAGTGGCGTGACAAGGTCGTCGATCCTGTGCATAACAGCAAAGACGACTATCAGATCATGGAATTGCTTGTAACTAAGCTTGGTTTTGCAAACGAGTTCTACAAGAACATTAAACAGGTTCCTGAAGATATCACTCGTGAGCTCGGTGGCGGTTCTCTGACCATCGGTTACAACGGCCAGACTCCTGAGCGTATCAAGAAGCATATGGCAAACTGGCACACCTTCGACATTGATACCCTGCAGGCGAAGGGCGGTCCATGTGATGGTGAGTATTATGGTATGCCATGGCCATGCTGGACTGATGAGCATCCAGGTACCCCGATCCTCTACGATATATCTAAGCCGGTATCCGAAGGTGGACTGCCGTTTAGAAACCGTTTTGGTCTTGAGAAAACTTACGACTCAAGTGGACGTAAAGAGAATCAGCTTGCTGCAAAAGGTGTCTGTAACCCAGGTTCTGAGGTTGATGGCGGATATCCTGAGTTCAAGGATGTTGTTCCTGGAACCAACTGGAAAACCGATCTGTCTCAGAAGACACTCAAAGCTGCTATCGCCAAAGGTATGGCTCCGTTTGGTAATGCCCGTGCGCGCTGTGTTGTCTGGAACTTCCCTGATCAGGTGCCCATCCATCGTGAGCCGCTTCACTCGCCGCGTCCGGATCTGATCAAGAAGTACCCGACCTACAAAGACAAAGTAAATCATTACCGTGTTGATACACGCTTTGAGTCTGAGCAAAATCCTGAGCTCGTTAAAGAGTTCCCGTATGTTATTACAACCGGTCGTATGGTTGAGCATATGGGTGCAGGCGCAGAGACCAGAAGTAATCAGTATCTGGCTGAACTCCAGCCTGAGATGTACGCAGAGATCAATCCACGCCTTGGTAACAACCTTGGTTTCCGTGATGGAGAGATGGTCTGGATCGAGTCACCTGAAGGTGGCAAGATCAAGGTTAAGGCCAAATTCACAGAGAGGGTTGATGAAAAGACAATCTTCCTGCCATATCATTTCGCCGGTATCTTAATGGGTAAATCACTTGTTGATAAATATCCTGAAGGAACAGCGCCGTTTGTTGTGGGTGAATGCGGTAACGTGGTCACCAACTATGGATATGACATTATCACACAGATTCAGGCCACTAAAGATGGACTGTGTAAAGTCAGCAAGGCCTGATGAGGAGGAAATGACATGGGTAGAGTAAAATTCTTATGCGATACAGAACGCTGTATCGATTGTAGCGGCTGCGTTGTTGCCTGTAAGGAAGGAAATCATATTCCTGTTGGCGTAAACCGCCGTCGCGTTATAACACTTGATTCCGGTAAGCCGGGCGAGAAGTCAATATCCGTATCCTGTATGCACTGTGCTGATGCCCCGTGTAAGGCGGTATGTCCGGTAAATGCTCTCTATCAGAGAGATGACGGGATTGTATTAGTCGACAAGAAAACCTGCATCGGTTGCGGTTACTGTTTCATGGCATGTCCGTTCGGCGCTCCACAGTTCCCTAAAGGTGCTGTTTTCGGAGCACGTGGTGCCATGGATAAGTGTACCTTCTGTGCAGGTGGACCTGAAGAGACTTTCAGCGCCGAAGAGAAACATCTTTATGGACAGAACCGTATAGCTGAGGGCAAGGTACCTCTTTGCGCGGGTATGTGTGCCACAAAAGCGCTTCTGGCCGGTGATGCTGATATCGTAGCTGACGTCTATCGTAAACGTGTATTTCAGCGTGGTTCAGGTGTAAATGCCTGGGGCTGGAGTAAAGCTTACGATAAAAAGTAACTTCGTGATCTTTTGGAGTTAAGTAAACACTGTCATCCCTTGGTTTACCAAGGGATGACAGATAATTCAGGATATTAACAGGAGCGCATATCATGCAGAGAAGTATCGCATCTGTGTTTCTGCTCGCAATTATTCTTGTTGCGGCGGGGCTTACCAGCTCGGCGGTTGTGCAGGACATGCATGCGTCAGCGGCAGCAGCAGGTTCTGTATCTGATTATTTCGGTAATCTGATGAAGATGATCACCGGAGATTGGCTGGAGTATGGAGAGTTATTTACTATTTTACAGGGACAGTGGTTTAGCAAGATCTTTTTACTTGTGATTACTGCTGTACCAGCAGTGTTTCTCCTTCATTATCTGATCATTGGTGCCAAGCATTTTGATCATGATAGCGAGCAGATTTATTTTTTCAGCCTGTTTGCACGGGTTGTACATTTTATAGCAGCAGTTTCGTTTTCTCTGCTTGTTATTACTGGACTGATGATTATTTTCGGTTCGTTTTTCGGCGGTGGAGTTCTTATTCGAACTGCTCGCTATATCCATCTTATCTCGGCAATGGTTTTCGCCCTTCCGGGTCTGTTGATGTTTGTGATGTGGTTTAAAGAGATGCTGCCACAGCTTCATGATATCAAATGGATGTTTATTCTTGGTGGCTACCTGAGCAAGAAAAAAGTGCCGGTACCAGCGGCAAAATTTAATGCAGGCCAGAAGATGTATTTCTGGTTCGCCACCGTCGGTGGCGGTGTTATGGCCTATACCGGTTATATCATCTGGGGATTTGGTGCCAGCCTTGATACAGTGCGGATCTTCACAATGGCCCATAACGTACTGGGAGTCGGAATTGTTGCTTTCTTCCTGACTCATTGCTACATGTCTGTGTTTGCTATTGCAGGATCACTTGAGAGCATGAAGACAGGTTACAAGCCAAAAGACGAAGTGGATATTCTTCACAGCCTGCATAAGTATTAAATTTGTGTAACCATTCACGCACTCCACCTATTCTGCGATCAGCCCATCCTGCATAACACCATATGCTGGATGGGCTGAATTCAGATAATTGTGTTAACGCTGAAGATGGTTCACCTGAAAAGATCTGTTTGTGACAGCAATTTTCGCATCCCTACTATGCGTGACCTGGTTGGAATCACTCATTGGCGAAAATGTTTGTGCAGGCAAAAAAATAGCGTGTTCCCTTTTGGGGAACACGCTATTTTTTTTGTGAGTTCTAGCACTACCTACTGTTTTTTTCTGATGTAATCTATTTCGAGCCAAGTTTTTTCAACTCTGCAACAACAACCTCAAGGGGTGGTCTCAGATTAATGTCTGAGACATAGATCCCGCTGATAATCCCTTTTTTATTGATAAATATCAAGGCTCTTTCTGCAGTGCCGTCAGTTCGAAGGACTCCGTAACGCTCGGCAACTTGACCGTGTGGCCAGAAATCAGAGAGTACGTCAAACCACAACTCACCCATTTGCAGAGTCCAGGCATGAAGCGTCGGAATATTATCTACCGTGATCCCGAGAAGAACCGCTTCATTTTGATCGAAGAAACTTTTTGCGATATTGTATCCTGGCCATTGGTCGGAACAGACCGGGGTCCAGGCAGCAGGTACAAAAGAGAGAACGACGTTACGTTTGTTTAGATAATCGCTTAACCTGATCTTCTCGCCTTTAACAGATGACAGCGAAAAATCGGGGGCAGGTTGTCCCACGGATACACGGAGTTCACTGTCTATTGGTTTCAGTGTTCCGGGGTCGTAAATATATTCTGTGAATGCTTTATTTGCTGCATCAGCAGTTGAGAATACAAAACAGCACAGTACAAGTTGCAGAACGGGCAGAAAAGACCATCTCATAACTACCTCCTTCTGCATCAGTTGTAGCCGCTTTTACGCAGCAGGTCGTTGAGGAATTCCTCAACCTGATTGAATCCGCCAGATTGTCTGAGAACGATGGAGTACTGGCTTTTATCATCCTTTTTGCAGCCGATAAATCCTGGTGTCCCTTTGCCGCCGAGGGTTTTGTACATGTTCATGTCGGGGTCCGGAAAGAGGGGGAACTCGACATCGTAGGTATTTTTGAAATGATCTACTTCAAAGGCTGAATTATTGGCACCGAGCCCGATTATTTTCACTGTAAAATCGGGTTGAGAGAATTCCTGCATTGCTTTATACAGTTCATTCACATTTGGAGCCTCTTCCTGGCAGAAAGGGCAATACATACTAAAGAGCTGGATGAGGAGAACATCAGCCTTGATATCTTCAAAGGTGAACGTTTCTCCAGGCTCTGCTTGTAAGCCAAGATAGTCTCTGTGCTCCTGATTTTCAGGAACGATAAGGCTGAGGTTGGGCAGCGGTTCTTTATTTTCTGAAGCGGCTGTTGAAAAAACCGGACATTGGATAATGAGAACCAGCACAAAAATGAGAGGAATCAGCAGATTGCGCTTCATAGGAAATCTCCGTTAACAATGAAGTAATGCGTTATTGCCTGAGAACTGCGACAATGAGAGAGCATGTTTTGTCTGGTATATGAAAAAGTCGAAAGAATATATTGATTTGGTATATTCTTACCCCAAATTAATGCATGCTGGAATCATAGGCAAACCATTTTTATGTAATTTGTTCTAATACAGTAAGCGGTTACAGTTTGGTTATGAGACTCCATATGTGTTAAAAATGGTTAGCTTGTCGATATATGTATGCGAATAGAGTATTTCATATATTATGACGTAAGTAACAACGTTGTCTAGTTCGCTCTCCTCATGCTGATGAGAGTTCGCGGATAGTAGAAGTCTTGGTATGTAGTAACAGTAGGTTTGACGTATCAGGGGTTCGATTACTAAGTATAAGCGTAATCAATTGTAACTATTCACCTAACAGTAAACTTCACTTCTTGCTGGATAGTTACGGTCAACTAGTCATAAAGATTTTTCAATCGGGAGTAACAATTGTCTTCAATAGTAACATTTATCGGTTGGCATGATAGCGGCAAAACAACTTTGGTATGCAAGGTTGTTGAGCACCTCAAAAATATGGGGTATCGGGTAGCTGTAATCAAATCGAGCTGTGAAGGTGGTGCTCAGTTTGATTGTGCAGGAACAGATACCGCTCAGCATAAAGAAGCTGGTGCTGATAGTGTGATGTTCGTCGGACCTGACCAGATGGTTTTGCAGACATCAAATAAAAGTTTATCTCTGAGGACTCTTGCTCATCGTTATTTTCCTGATGCGGATATAGTCATCGGAGAGGGGTTCAAAAATGCTCGTAAAATATCAAAAATTGAGGTGACACGTAACCCTGATCAGATGCTTCGAAATGAAGTGCACGGTGTCATCGCAGTGGCAACTGATATTGAAGATATTGCCGGTGATTATATTTTTCGTTTGAGCGAAAGTCTTGAGATTGCCCAATTTATCGAGAAGCGGTTGATGGTTGGCAAAGGGAAAGGACATGAGACAGCAGCGTTGTTAATAAACGGTCATAAAGTGCCGTTGAAGGGCTTTGTACAAGAGTCGCTCGCAGGAACAGTTCATGGTTTTGTACGTTCGCTTAAGCTGGTTGACGATATTACCGATATTGAATTGCGAATAAGAATAAAGAAATAACTCGTTTTCAATTGGGCCTGCAGGTGCTTATTACTGCAATTTTTCAACCGTCGAATCCCTTTTGACTGTCTGCGGGTGCACTATTCTGTGAGGCTTCGGCGTCAAGCGCATTGTGACCGGCAGCACCTGCTGCTTTTATGATGTGATCTTTGGTGTTTTCAGTTGTCTGTTCCGGAATGTCTACAATAACTTTTCTATGGGCGTAATGGATACCTTTGGCCCGCAATGCCTCCGTTATCCTCTTATAGGCTTCTCTTCTGATGACAAAGTGGGCACCGGGTTTCGCAGTGAACTTTACCCTTATGGTCATAACCGAGTTGGTAATTTCCCGTACACCTTGAGATTTAACAGGTCTGATAAAATCCGCTCCAAATTCTTCATCCGCTAACATCGCCTGACCAACTTTCTTGATTATTTTACGAATTGTATCAATTTCAGCATCATACGGGAAGTCGAGGTTGAACTTCACCACGATACCACCCCGCATATAATTTGTGATTGCCCCGAGTTCGCTGTGTGGCACGATCTGCAACATTCCTCGATGATGCCTCAGCATGACGTTTCGGAGACTGATGTTTTCAACTGTTCCTGATATTCCGCCCGCTTCGACATATTCACCTACACGGAATGCGTCATCCAACAGGTAGAAAAAACCGGAGAACATATCGGCTACAAGTTTCTGGGCTCCAAATCCAACTGCAAGCCCAATCACACCGGCTCCAGCAAGCAGGGGTCCAATATCGACTCCGGTAGAGGAAAGGATCGTCATGGTGACCATTGTGACAAGTATAGTTCCGATAAATCGCCTGATCATCGGTAGCAGGGTGTAGGATCTGCCGCGTGTTGCAGCTGATCCCCATTCATCATCTTCGTCTTTGTTTTCTTCTTCCGCGGGGATTGATTCCTGAATTTTCCTTTCAATCCATGAGCTGATAAACTGCCAAAAAATGAGCGCCACTGCGAGAATGATCAATGAATCAAAAAGAACGGAAGTCAGATTTGAAAACACAGGGATTTTAATGTTCCAGAGGCTTGCCACCCAGACAAAAAGCGCAAGAACGAGACCGGATCGTGAAAAAGCCATCACCTTTCGAAAAGTCTGCCTGCCTTTATCTCTCTGTTCTTGTTCCTCCTCTGTTGGAACATCCTGATCGTTGTAATCATCCGTATGGATTTTGAGAGTCTCCATAGCGTATTTGATCAGCCATTGAAGCAGTTTGTCTGTGACTATCCAGATTGGTAGAACAAAGAAGCTGAGCATAAATGCCCCGCGATGTTTTTGTTCCGGGTCGATGAGGTTGTTAAACAAAAGCAGCCATAGAGCGAATAAATATGACAGAGCAAGCAGGTGCCAGATAGAAGCAAAGGTTGTTCTACCCCAACTTGCTGTTTCACCGTATATCTCTACAGCAGATACAATCTGATCCTTAATCAGAGATCTGTAGAAAATAATGATTGCACCTGTAATGGTGAGCAGGATAGTGGCGAAAAAAAGTAGGAGCAGACTTACGGTATTGGTCTGGGCACCCAGTCGTATGGTAATCACAGACAACATCAGTACCATAGCCATATAACTTGTTGACCAAACTATAAGACGATGTACTCCTGTAGCGATATTACATTGCATTGGCAGAAGCCGAAATAGCATATTTTTGGGTGAAAAAATGATGCGTGAAATTAAGGCAATAACACGAATGAAAGTGATACCAATGAGCACTGCGAGGAAAAACAGCTGAACAAATGGTGAATCAGTCCAGATGAAGGAGAAATATGCAAGATACGCCCCACCAAAAAATAATAACAAACCAATAGCATGAGGTAATTGTTTAACGAGGGAAGCAGAAAATTTGTCCAATCCGGAAAGTACAGAAGGCAGGTTTCCATTAACAGATCCTGTAGAAATCCGTTTAAAGACAAAATGCTTAAAAATAATTTCGATCAGATAGCCCACAATAATGAAAAGTGAAACCCAAAGTATGTTCCCAAGAGCCCCCCGGGAAGTTCCGAAGGGTCAAAGCGAGAGAAAAACTTTTTTGAGATCAGGAACAACATCGGGAATGCTGGCAAGAAGTTGTCGTACTTTTATTTCGGAGGAGTCTGACTTTTGGGTAAGAGATTGAAGCAACTCGCCGAAGAACGCTCCGGGTCCAGGGATTTCATTAGATAGTACTGATTTGGATTGAGAGCTTGCGCTATTCTTTTTCAACTCTTCAATGAGCAGTTTTCGGACCTGTTCATCGCTCAGAGTAGCAATGAGAGAAGTCGTTTCTGAGACTGCGGGACTCTCTTCAGGTGTTTCAGTTGTTGCCTGGTGGGCAACAGTTATTGCGGATAGTGAGACACTGAAAGCAGGCAGTGAGAAAAATGTGAATAAAAGCGTTAATGATGCAACACACATTACGGGTTTGAGGTTAATCAAACATTTCTGCATTAGTCTCACTTGCTTAGCTTGAGGGATTGGTTAGGAGGGTGTCCGGGAATGCCCTCTCGAATTCTGCACTTATCTACCTCAACTATTCGTCATTTCAATAATAACAACGCTCGAAGGTAAATGTAGACTTCGATATCATACATATGTCTTTGCTGTTTTATTAGCAAAATCAAACGATTTGAGAAGAACTGCCTATTCTCGGACGGCCATCTGGGAGGCTGTCCGAGAATAGGGATTCGGGTCAAAATCGAGGTAGTATTAAAAAACAATCGCAGTCATATATGTATATGATATTGCGAGCATTGGTTTTGTTATAACGAAGAGTTTGGAGCAAAGGCTATTGTCGGACAGTCTTCTAGAACCTTTTCTCAAAATACGGTTTAAGCACTTCCGGTAAAGCAACAGAACCGTCTTCCTGTTGGTACGTCTCAAGTATTGCGAGTAAAGTTCTGCCTACAGCAAGACCTGAACCATTTAGCGTATGTACCAGCTTGCTCTTCTTCTGACCATCAGGGCGATAGCGGATTGAACCGCGTCTTGCCTGGAAATCAAGGAAGTTGGAACAGGAAGAAATTTCCCGGTAGGTTTGTTGGCCAGGTAACCAGACCTCAATGTCATACGTTTTGGTTGAAGAAAAGCCGAGATCGCCAGAGCAGAGATTAACTACCCTGTAATGAAGTCCTAGTAATTGCAAGACTTCTTCTGCCTCTCCAAGAAGCTCTTCGAGGGCATCCATGGAAGTTTCAGGTGTGGTGAATTTAACCAGTTCAACTTTTTCAAACTGGTGCTGCCGAATAAGTCCGCGTGTATCACGTCCATGAGACCCGGCTTCAGACCTAAAGCACGGTGTGTAGGCTGTGTATTTGACTGGCAGGTCTTTTTCATCGAGGGTTTCGTCACGGTGAATATTGGTAACCGGAACTTCAGCTGTAGGGATGAGGTAGAGATCCCAGTCATCAATTTTAAACAGGTCATCGGCAAACTTCGGCAGTTGTCCTGTTGCAGTCATGCTTGGTGTATTAACAAGAAATGGTGGTAACACTTCTGTGTATCCATGTTTTTGTGTATGCAGATCAAGCATGAAATTGACAAGGGCACGGGATAGCCTGGAACCAAATCCGGTAAGCAAAGCAAATCTGGAACCCGAGAGCTTTGCAGCACGTTCAAAATCCAGAATCTGGAGGTCTTCACCAACTTCCCAATGAGGTTTGGGAGTAAAGGTGTATTCTCTTTTTTCACCCCAGGTTCTAATCTCTATGTTATCGCTATCGTCATTACCGACAGGGACACTGTCATCGCAAAGATTAGGGATAGCCATGACGATTTCCTGCAACTTGTCCTGAATCTCTGCAAGTTCATTATCGAGCTCTTTTATGGTTTGGCCGATATCACGCATTTCAATGATCATCGGTTCAGCCTGCGCCTTTTCCTCGGCAGAGCCCTGCTTGAGTTGTGCAATCTCTTTTGAAGCAATATTACGTTTGTTTTTTAGGTTCTCGACTTCACCAAGAATCTTAAGGCGTCGTTGATCGATAGTTAAAAAAGTGTCGATCGGAGCGGTGTCCATTCCCCGGCGGGAGCATTTATCTTTAACGAGCTCTATATTTTCCCGTATAAATCGTAGTTCTAGCATGATTGTATTTTTTAGGCAGAAGTTGTGTGTTGTGGAAACTCAATAGTAAAATGGATAGCTTTTCTTCGAAAATTGACCGTACACAAAGTACTAGGAGGCCGTCCGAGAATGGCTTTTTCTCAAACTCTTCGGAATTTTCCAAAAATAATGCTCGCAATATCATTTATATGGCTGTGCTTATTTTTGGAAAATATCTCGATTTTGACCAAAATCCCTATTCTCGGACACCCTCCTAGGCATTAGGTTGAAAACATATATATGCAATATCAAATATATGTCGGATATGCTGTTTCAGCAGTCCTGGATTTCAGGCAAAATGCGGAATTTTCGGATGGAAACTATATAACTTATGTAAGTATTTCATGTTTATCATGGCTGGTGGATGAACGCAACCTCAATCAAATTGCAATTAGATAGCGCTTCTGCTATCCTAGCCATCACAATTTATGACTAAAATGCCATGCTTTAATACGTTGGTAATCTCGTCTCGGAACGCTATTTAACTCTCTTTTTATCATTCGATGGCCGCTCACTCATCTCTTATCATATTTATCTCGGAACTTCGTAAGTCGATTCGCAGGCTTGGATTGTCTCTTTTTCTGGTGACACTGACAATATTTTTCTTATCGCCGCAGATGCTGCGATATGTGCAGGAACATCTGGCAGAGAAACTCTACTTTTTTTCTGTTGCAGGACCGTTTCTGGCACATGTGAAGATGTCGCTTTTCGGAGCCGTTTTTGTACTGATGCCATGGTTGTTGACGGTTCTCTGGAAAGCAATGGGGAAACCGTTTAAGGTTGAAGGCAAGCAATTGTTTTTCTTTGTATTATTCACTTGCCTGTTGTTTTACGCAGGGACAATGTTCTGCTACTTTGTCACCCTCCCGTTTGGTATCAAATTCCTGCTGGGATTCGGTTCGGAAGAGCTGAAACCTGTTATTTCTGTTGGACGGTTTGTTAACTTTGTGACCCTCTTTATTCTTGCCTTCGGTGCGATTTTCGAATTGCCGATATTTATGGTATTCATGGCAAAAGTAGGGGTTTGTCCCAGAAGTTTCTTTGAGCGTAACCGGCGCTATGCACTGCTCATGATAGCTATTGTTGCTGCTCTATTAACACCTACGCCAGATGTAGTGAATATGTTGCTTATGGGTGGACCTTTATACATCCTTTATGAAGCGGGCATTGTTATCCTGATGATTATGAG
Organism: Desulfosediminicola flagellatus; assembly: GCF_005116655.2. GTDB lineage: Bacteria > Desulfobacterota > Desulfobulbia > Desulfobulbales > Desulfocapsaceae > Desulfopila > Desulfopila flagellata. The sequence goes on from NZ_CP050698.1 coordinate 399,075, forward strand.
GATAAAATAAAGGCGAGGTTCGGTTAGAACTCTATCAGTTTAAAGCCATTCATTTTAAGTAGGGCTGCGGTGACACCAATTTTTCCTGAAATGCCGCAGGAAGGTGAACGACTTTTCAGGATGATAGTTGATATAGATCTGGCTCTGGCCAGTTTTAATACTTGCTCTGCACCTTTGATGAAATTTTGAGTGACGTCTTTTCCTGAATCAGTCATTACCCTTGCAGAGTTTGCAAGGACACCATAGCCGTCACCATCGATAAGCTTTGCTTTTTCTCTGGGAGTTGGAAGTCCTCCGAGTTGTTCCGGACAAACGGGAATCCAGGCGGATTTTTGCAGGTGCTCAATACACTGTTTATCCGGTACTATGTGTGCATCGTAACGTGTGCATAATCCCATCAGGCAGCTGCTGACCAGACAGTGTAAAGGTGGTGAAGGTAGCATAGTGGTATCTGTTCAACTTTAATGAGAATTAATCATATGAATTCTACAGTGTATTTATAATAGTTCTATATTACAAATTTTTGGATTGGTTTGGCTGGATTCTGTTGTATGTGTAAAGCACTTTGCCTGTTAATTCAACTTTTCGGTGTTGTGACTGTCTTGTTTGACTGTGGATTGGCGCATATCCTGTTGTACATGTTTCATGAGCCTTTCTTTATAACTCTTGATGCCTCGTTTATGAGTACATCGCAGACGTGAATTATTCGTATAAGGTATGAGAAGAAATCAAACACAGAAACTGACTCCACTTCAGCAGAAGTGGATTTTACGGGCAGGTATCGCTTTAGTCGTGCTGGCAGTGGTCTGGCTTTGCGCAGCGCCTCGGATTGGTTTGATTTCTATACTGAAGCAGCGCTCGGAGTTGCAGGAATTACAGGCTGAGACAGATAAGATAGAAAAGGATAAAGTGACGTTGGAAGTCGAGATTGATAAGCTGAAAAACGATTCAGGCTACCTGGAAGAGGTAGCCCGTGGTGAATTTGGCATGCTCAAGCCTCATGAAAGGGTTTATGATTTTTCTAAACCGGATGAGGATGAAAAATAATAATACTCTAGTCCGCCCGGACCAGTTTTTTAGCCTCAGGTGAATCGTGATTTTCCTCCGCATCCACCTTGTGGCGCAGAGGGGAATACCCCACCACCACCCGCAAGTCTGTGACTGCCGGCTGAGATGGTTTTTCTTACTTTGGTGCTCTGGCATTGTGTGCATAACACATCTTTAACTTTTTCAGCAGAAAGCACTATTTTTTCAAACACTTCCTTGCATTCCAAACACTCAAATTCGTAAATTGGCATAATCTCTCTCAGTTGGCAGGGAACGTTGCGTACACTGCATAGGTACTTGATATGGTGTACTCTGTCTGCCTATTATATGTATTGCTTTAATAGGTTGCAATGGTAATTATGACATATCGTTCCCGCCTTCCTGATTGTCAAATTCTTTTCATTCAGTAACTCTCATTTCTGAAAGTGCAACGGATCGTATATCAAAATCGTTTGTCAGCAGAATGAAAAGAACCTGATTGTATATCGGCTACTCCAGTAAGGAGGTGAAAATATCACAGGATCTGCAAATCGCGAGTTTGCTTTTATTGGTTGTGTCCTGTGTACATTCGCATAAGGTGCCACAGAGGAACCAGCAGAGGTGGCCTGATTGAAATTCCCACGCAGGGCACTGTTCCTTCTGGCCGCATTCTTTTTTATCCCAGCATGGAGTGAGGGTGTTATTACGTCCCCTCTGGTGGATGAGGAGGAAGTACAACTGGCGTTCGATATGTGTTGGAATAGTACGCCATCCCTGCTCATAACTGTGGATTGTCTTAAGGGACATTCCCAGAAGTCCAGAAAGCTGTTTTTGGGTTTTAGCAAGTTTTTTTCGGGATTTTCTGAATTCGTGCTTGTCCATGTCATCGTCCTTGCAATGCTTTTGAATGAAGTGCCTGCCCGATGGAATCGGAAATGCAAATTCGAATGAGCAGACGTGACCATCTACAACCACATCGTGTCATACCATATTAGCATATGCTCATTTTAAAAGCTTCAACATTTGTGGTACTTTTTGCGAAAAAGTGCGATACTACTACCATGTAGTAGGCTGGAGTCAAAGGGAAAAGTTTAGGCAATGGAAAGAATGATGCCTGTATGGTATGTTGTCCTGAATATTACACGGGTATGACAGGCTTTTGAAAAAATCCGGTTAGCATAATGTGAATACTCAATCATCTCTTCCGTCGTTTTGACAAAAAAAGCAGATTAATATGCAAGTAGCTAATATTATTCAGAACCTAAGGTCAATACTTTCATATCATACGTCTGTTGGTATTGATTCATACCCTGCTGGAGAGGATATCGATCGATTCCAGAGCGCCGAACCTGAAAAAAGAGCTGTTGAAAAAGTGTCGATTGTGACCCCGCAAGTTGGCAGGCCGCAATCCCGTTCGGTTCGTCCTGTACAGGTTAAGCCGGCAAAAGTTAAAGCTGTTGTTGATCCGCAAGTGGCTCTTGCAAATATTCGTGAGGAGGTCAGCCTATGTAGAGGTTGCTCACTCAATACCAGCCGTACAGTTGCTGCAGCTGGAGGCGGTGGCAGTAGAGCACGAATGCTTATTGTCGGGGACTGGCTGGTCACGGAACCGGGACGTCAGGTGCCTTCCGGCACAGTTTTTGGGATTGAGCAGGACAGAATGCTAGGCAAAATGCTTGATGCCATACAATTTCCGAGAGATCAGGTCTTCGTTACAAATGTTATAAAATGTGGAGTTCCGGGATCCTGTCAACCCAAAGCTGAACATGTACGTGCATGTCTTTCTTATCTGCACAGACAGATAGCTGTACTCGAGCCGGAAATACTTCTTACGATGGGGATGATTTCAACCAGAACCCTGCTTGAGAGGCGTGAGACCTTATCAAAATTACGCGGTCGCCTGCATACGTGTAAGATTCCTGAAGGAAAGACCATCCCGTTAATTGCTACTTACCATCCTACATATCTTCTACAGAACCCGGAAATGAAGCGGGCGACCTGGTATGATTTGCAAATGCTCGCAAAACAACTTGAGAAGAAATAGCCTGAGCGTAATTTTGCATACACGCTTTTGCTGAGCGATTGTACGAACCGGTTGACTTTGACAGGCCCAAAAAATTCCCTCTGAATTATCTCAAAATTATTAAACCTCGTTTACCGAGTTCGCGAAGAAAAGTCGTTACTGATTGTTCTGCTTCCTGGCGGGTGATGGTTGTCTCTAAGGCAAATTCACTAATTATCGCACTCACAGTTCGTTTACCGTCTATATATGTCCAGACCCTGCTGCCTAAACTGTCGAGTTGAAGTTTTCGTGTCATTCTTTTGGGTTGGTTTTTGTTAAAGCGCCTAAAAATTGCTAGCAGCAGTGGTTTTATTGCCAGTTGGTATTCAACAAGGATGGTTCCGGAATCATCTGCCTGCCATTCTATAGATGGTGCAATGTCAGGGATACATGCGAGGGCATCGTCACGACTGAGACCAGGTGTTTTGGGAGGTGGAGACTTAAATAATTTCATATTGTGAACATATTTCGTGAACTGTGTCGAGTTCGAAAGGGCGAATGGACTCAGCAGTGAGAGCTAATATTCTGTTGTGTTCCTCAACGTGCCAGATTCTTCCCCATTGGAAAGGTTTGTTACGTTTCAGGCGCATGCGTAACTGTTGTATTAATGTTGGGTAACTGCATGTTTCCAATAGCATCGGTTCATCCTGAATGACTTCTCCTGCGTCAACATCACCCTGAAGTGCTGCGAGAATACTTTTCAGCGGATGTGAGGCAAGTCTCTCAAGAGCAGGGGCTAATCTACAGATCTGCAGATTCATATTCCTATTTTGAAAGGCTAAGCGTGTAAGGCCGGGTGCGAATGTATAATCGACAAATTGAAAGCTGGATGGAACTGAGAGTTTAAAATCCTGAACAGACCATAACTGGCTCGTAGTTTCAGATTTCTGAAATGTTATGGTCAGCAGAAGGTCAATTATGCGGGAGGTTGAGACCTTACACGCATCAAATAACCTGCATATGATAGTGGCATTGGTATTTTTACATGTCCAGAGTAGGCAGTTTAACGATGCTTCAGAATTCCAGCTCAAGCCACTGGCACCTCTTTTGGTGGCAAGAGCACTAAATTCCTTAGGCAGAGGAATTTTGCCTATAGTGTCTCTAGATGATTTGTCAGCACTTTTCCGGAGAGATTTCACCACGTGCTCGACGGTGGCAGGACCGTCCAGTTCCCAGCGAATTTCAACAACAGGTTTGAAATCCTGCTCTATCAGAAGATGTCGTGGTGCGGAAACTATAACATCCCACTTCGAAGGGAGAGAGAGTTGAAGACCATTCCATGCAATCTGGCGGGAGTGTGCTTCTGTTCTATTTTGAAAGTGTGATTTAGCGTGGGACAAGATATTGCCAGTCAGGTTTTTTGAGTTCTTCGAGACGTTGCTTGTCTTGTGCACTTTTCATCTCTTCGCACATTTCGTTAAAACAGAAACGTTCTTCATCGAGCATGTCTGGAAAGGAGAGTTTAACCATATTGCCAATGTTTTCATTGGGATCACGGAGGTTATGCTGGAGAGTAAGGCTTACTCTATTCTTGTCAGCATCTACGAAGTACCATTTCCATATATGAAGAATTCCAAATGAATCTCCCTTCCATTCTTGTGGATCTCCATATTTCTTCTTAAATTCTTTTAGCAGAACATGGAAATACTTTTTATCAGAATTTTCATATTTGAATCGTATTTTAAGAATCTTATTGGTGTATTTGCAGATCCCGTAGCTGATAATCCCTTTTCTAAAACCACGCCAGTCTGTAATGACCATCTCTTTTAAATAGTTTGTATCCATGGCGTCAGGATACTCACTGATATCCGAACCAAGGCTGAACCCGCCGACCTCATGTGGAACGTTGTTCGAGGCGGAAACTTCACTATGCATGTTGCTGATCAAAAAGGTAATGACGAAGATATAAGAAAAAAATTTAGCTGGTCGCATATGATGTAATTGTCCCAGGAATATAATCCTTAAAAACTAAATAATGAACGGTTGGCTCCCAATTTCTGTATTTACACCGGAATCAATGAGCTTGTCGAGCAGATAGGCTGTCTGATGCTCAAATCGCGAAATACGCAGCTGAACAATTTTCTCTGTAATTCTCTCACGTCTATCAGGGTATTTTTCCAGTATCTTCTGGAAACTTTCACGATCAGTAATGATGAGCTCGGTTTCCTCAAGTGCTTTGACTGAGAAGAACCATTCGAAACGGGCGAGTAGAGCAAGTTCACCAAAAAAAGCGTTGTCTGCCAAGTGCTGAAGAACTACATGCTGCCCTTTATGCATCGCAGTAACTTCAACTTTCCCTCGAATTAAAAAAAAGCAACTATCAGCTTTATACCCTTGCTGAAGAATCATTTCTCCGGGTTGATACACCCTGTGTTTAGCGAAATAAGCAAAGAGCTTGATGACTTCAGCAGGTGCGCTTGAAAAGACTTCCATACGTCGCAGTATATCAAAATCTTCGGATATTCTGCAGTTACAGTCAGTTACTGTGGACAAGCTCATACAGACTCCCCTGCTGATTCATTAATTCGGTATATTCGCCGGATTCTACAACTTTTCCAGCTTTCATCACTAAAATATGGTCATATCCCGCGATCATGTCAAGACGATGGACGACTGCCACGACTGTGGTAGTACCCTTAAGATGCTTTTCGATATAGTTCTGAATTTGGGCTTGAGATCGGTTATCAAGGCTGGCCGTAGCTTCATCAAGAATAAGGATGGGAGATCTTTTCAGCAGTGCCCGGGCGATGGCAATTTTCTGCTTTTGACCGCCTGAGAGCCTGTCACCTTTACTTCCCACATGAAAATCGAGGCCAATCTCAGAAACTTCGACGAGCAGGCCCTGTTCATCGAATTGGCGCAGGGCAAGTGGAGCAAGGGTTGACTGCACCACTTCCTTTTCAATTACAGTACCAAAGATGATATTGTCAAGCAGTGTATGAGAGTAAAGGTATTGGCTGGTACAGAATGGCGTGAAGAAGATTTTATGCTGTTCGGGGGCTACCTGAGCCATATCGTAAATTGTACGTTGGAGAACACCATTTCGGCATTGCTCAAGATCAATTCCCAGCACATTTTGCAGAAAGGTGTGTCTGAGTCCAAGAATTCTATCTTTAAGTGTTTTGGAGATAGTGTAAATTTTATGCTTTCCAGGAGTAAACTGCAGGGCAAGGGATAGCAGTTGATCTTTATCCTTGCGGGTAAAATCTACGAGACCTTTCTTCTGAGACTTTTTTATCAGGAGCGCATAGTTATCCAGCTGATGCGGTTCCATGGGACTGCCCTGAAAGAAAAACTCGTCGTTTTGAAAACTGCCAAGAAAGCTAATGGTTGTGCTGGCGATGGCAAGTCCCAGTTCACACAACTCGTCTTCAATCTCCTGAGCTGTCAAAAAATCTCTGAAAGCGTGGTTGTCAAGTAGCTTCCCCACCTGCGGGCTGCCGGGATAGCTACTGAAGGTGAGGTTAATGCCGAGATTGGAATGTTCGAGAAAATCATTTGAATCGTAAAACTCAACAACATGAGTGAATTGCTCTCGTAATTGTTCCAGCACTATTTCTCTCATTCGCAGGAATTTATCAACAAGTGGATAAGCGTGTTTAGGGGGGATTACTGTTTTTAGGCCCCAGCGAATGACATCTTCTGACAGACCCACATTATTGATCATCTCGATAATATCGTCTCTTTCGGGAATATTATCGAGTTGTCCTGAGATGTGTAGTGCGTTGCAGGAGTAGAGAAGATTTTCCCGAACAGTCCCAGTGAAAATAAAGGGATGCTGGGCCACAAAGCTGATATTTTTTGATACATCAGCTTTGGTAAGGTCACTAATTTTATGCTGGTCAATGGACAGTAGTCCGTCTGTATAGCTGTATAGCTGTCCAAGCAACAGGCTGAGTGTGCTTTTGCCAGATCCGGAATAGCCAACAAGGGCGAGATGATTTCCTGCCTTGAGCTTAAAGGTGATATCATCAAGAATCCGTACGCTGCCATTAATAGAATATCCTACATCTTGTGCTTCTATCTCTCCTTTAAGAGTCAGTACTGATCGATCGGGTGCTTTAAGGAGGTATTCCGGTTCCAGATCAAATGAATCCATGATCTGCTTATAACGTACCTGGGCGTCCTGAAATCCTTGGTAATATTCTATGACCTCTTTCCAGGGGTCGTATACTTTTTCGTATGCAGAGAGAAAAGCTACCAAAGCACCAATAGTAAATTCACCTTTGATTGCCATGAACCCTCCTAGCAGGAAAAGTAAAAAGGGACCAAGGCTCTGGAACAGGTTGTTACTGAATTTAATACCGTATTTGAGGATGGCGAGCTTGCGCATGATAACATAGAGGCGCGAAATGAGACGGTCGAGTTTGCTGCGTTCGAGATCATAGGAGGCATTGCCCTGGACTTCATGAATCCCGGAACTTGCTTCGTTAACCAGATTTGCCATGGCCCGCGTTGTGGTGACGCGCGTTCTGTTCACATGGTTATAGCGACGTTGAAGGAACGGAATGACTATGAGCTCAAATGGATAGACAGCTATACTGATCAGTCCAAGCAGTGGATTGAGATAAATCATATATCCGGCAAAAACGACAAAAGTAAGCACGGAAGTTATCGGAACAGCCAGTGCTCCCCCAAGAAAGGTACCGATGGCATTCAATTCGGAGGTCACTGCTGAAATGATGGTGCCTGCTTGAGTTCTATGGAAAAAAGGCAGCGGCAACTGGAGAATATGGTTGTATAGCTCCCGACGTAACTCCATTAGAATTTTCTGGCCGATTATTGCCTGAAATGAATTAATAAAATATTTCATCAGACTTGCGATAATCACTGCCCCTATGTAGAGACCGCAATAGAGGTAAAGTAACTCAAGCTGTTTCAGGCTGATCGCTTCATTGATGATTTTACGTTGCATTTCCAGCGGGAAAACTCTGAAAAAGAGGCTTAGCACAATTACTAACAACAGTAACATCTGTAGCCCTCTGAATCGGTTAATAATCCAGTAAAACAGAGGGCGTTTTGTCAGAAGTTTATGTTCAGGTTTATCCATAAATCAGTATGCCATATAACCAAGTGACTTCATAATGAGTGCAAAGCCCATGGCGAACATGCCGGTCAGTCCCATACCGCATGAAAAACCTGCAAGCAGTACCGGAGCATATTGTCGCCACATTGGTCCGTACTTTTTAAAGAAGAAATATCTGCCGACAAGTGCCCCGACAACTTCCAAAATAAGCCCGTGTGGAGTTGATTGTCCTAGCCCCCGAACGACACCGTAAATCAGGAGTACCGGCAAACCAAACAGGCTAAGCACAAAATACATGACCACCCCGAAGCTGAGGCCTGTGAGGACAGTAGAACCGCTCAGCGCCTGATAGAACATCGAATTGCCTTCAAGCGTTGATGTCTGCATGAGTAATGTATTTAAGGCCTGGAGATGCCAGAGTTCCTGAGCAAAGGGATAGTTTGCCGATGGTATTGGTGCGAGTCTCCAGATAAACTGGGAAAACAACAGGCTTGCTATCATGACGATAGGAAATACAAGTAACTCAGCTTTAATGATTCCGCGAATCGATGTGCCAGTCAGTTCAATCTGTCTGAACTGAACTGTGGCCTCTCCATAATTATGGATTGGGATCGGTGCATACCAGATTTCTATACCCTGATAGCCAAAGAATTTTGCTCCAGCTATAAAGCTTGCTTCTCTAACCAGTGGAAGACTGACAAACTGGCCGGCGATACCTTCCATTCTGGCGGTGATATAACTGATAATAGGAGTATAGACAAATCCGTAGGCCAGAAAGAATATCCACGGGAACGACGGGACAAGCCATACACACATTCCTACATACGCCAGCGTTGAAAATAAATAGATAGCAATGGATATCCAGAAGTTAAAGTCACCGCGGCCTGGTGGAGGATTAAAGAGATCAGAGAGTGTGCCGCGATTTGGATCTTTACTTCTCAGTGATCGCACTACGGACCATATTCCGATGCAGCCGATGGCGAGACCAAGGCCTATACCAAAACTCATATAAAAATCGAAATTATTTGCGAAGACAGTGTCGACAGTTGCCATGCCTGGGTGCCATCGAGTGAGAATGCCCCAGGAGTAGAGTAACGGGTTAAGGATAATGGTAATAATTAAACCAATAAGGCCGCCTATAACAGCCCAGAAAGGAAGGACCATACCAACAAATACGAGCCCCAGATCGAATTGCAGACCAGTTGCAACAGCGGGGAGAAAATCTTCGGTGTAACTGGTAAGTTCTATCCACGGGATGGGGATAAGTCGGATCTGCTCGGTAAATATGAGCCCTGATGCAATCGGCAAAAGTACGTAAACTGATCCAAATGCCAGACCTATAACTCCTCCTATAGAGAAAACACGCCACTTCCAGCTTTTTTTCTTGTCTTCATTGGATTCGGCAAGTGCCATTGTTCCAAGAGCAGCTACCGGTGCCATAGGAAAGGGGAGTTTTTCTACATCTGAAGTAATCCTGTAGAGCGCATAACCCAGACCGAAATGATCAATTCGCTGAATTATCTGAGAGCCAATGAGCAGCAGAATTGGGACCATCCAATCTCTATGGAGAAATGTACGCTCCAGCATGGAGGCGGAATCAGGTGCCGGTGCGACCCATGACGGGATGAACTCAGTAACCCCGAGCATCCGGGCGGCATCTGACTGCACCAGATACTGGTTCCATAGCAGGCCGGAAAACGGTGAAGCAAGTGCGGCACCGGCCATATAATAGAGCAGAAAAATTTCCTGCTGTTTCAGATCAGAGTGTGCACGTTTGGCGATTTCTGCAAAGAGGATAATCGTAACCCAGCGCGCGGCCGGTCCGATCCCCTGACCGATTACCAGTTGCAGGTACATCGATCCCGGCATCATCAAAAAGCCGATAAAGATCGCTCCGATAATAGTCTTCCAGTCAAAGCCTTCATCAAACTCCGTCGGCGGTGGAAGCAGGTCTCGATATTCTTTTAATTCTTTGTCATCATACATTATTGATAGTATGTAGTTGTTCCGTATTTAATGAGAAATTACAGAGCCCAAAAAGAAATCAGTTAGGGAGTACCTGATAGCTTGTCCCTGTGAAAAGTCCTACTATTGCCCAGCCACCGCCCATAATAAAATCACCAATGATTAAACCGATAAAAAAGAACTGCAGCTTTCTGAAGAGGTGAACTCCTCCGTAACGCATGCACAGTGCATTACAGGCCCAGCCCATAAAAAAGCTTAACCAGAGAATTCGCATAGCTGAACTGTAGGCTGTAAGGTAACCGATAGGGTGAATAGGCCACCAATATAAGCGATGATAACATACCACCAGAACCAGCATAATAAGTGCTCCGGCCATGGCGAAAACAAAAACCCAGCTACCGGTTTCAAGCGGCACAGCCACAAGGCGGTGAATATTGTCAAATACCGCCAGTGTTGTTCTATTTGCCCATTCAAGCTGCAGCTCACGAATACCGAAACGATAACAGAGCACCATCATTGATCCCACAGAAGCAATAGTGGCAATAAGGACGGTAAGAGCCATACCACCAAATAATACAAGTGCGGGACGTTTGTTCTGATGAATTCGCCTGCCGTGAACTATTGAGGGCATGAGAGATTCCCTCAGATCGACAAAGAGCGTTTTCTGACTCATTCCTGCGAGCAGACCACTTGCACCGGCAAACATTTTGGTGCCGAATAAGGCAATTATGCCGTCCATGGGGGCGGCTGTAAGTGTAAAATATGCAAGTCCGCCCTGGCAGATAATGCGTGTAGCGACAAGCATGATCATAAAAAATGCCCCTACAAGCATGATCGCAGTAACAAGCGACATACCAAGCCAGACATACCAGCAGATTATTGCAGCCATCCCAAGTAACGCGCCCCAGAAGGAGACACGTACATCAAACCATTCAGATCTGGATGCAGAGGGTGGTGCAAGAAACAGCGATTGTTTGCAGACCAAAAGCAGATGCTGGCGGGCCAACCAGACGAGAAACAGGAAAAAGACGCCGTAAGCACCGATCATCTGCATTTCTTCTGGCCTGGTCAGGGTTGGTCCGAAGGTTATTCCGAGTTCGGAAGAGGGGATGGAGTACCCCAGAGTGCCAAGTATGCCGTAGAGCAGGCCGCCAACGAGAAAGAAAAACCAGAAAGAAAAGGATATCTGGCGGGAGGTAAGAAAAGCAAAGCCGATAAATGCGGGGTAAAGGTATAGTTTAACCTTTTTAAAACCGACAAGCAGACCACTGTCAGCGACGTACGGGCTGGCAAGAAGGAGCGTCGGAATAGATGGTATAGACGGATAATACAGGTTTAATCCATTAATAAGATGAAGGAATACCGGAACAGATATTCCTACGAGGAGAAACCTGTTAAAAAAGAATTTGCCGACCTCATTATTATCCACAGCTTTGCTGATCATTTGCGGTACTTTCAGCAGAGGAAAATTCATTCTTTCGTTATGTATCCATTGCCTGGAGATGATGTTAATGAGAAACATCATTACCGCATAGCCAAGTAATATAAAAATCCCCCATAGCAGAAGTGGCTGAAACCAGGCACTCCACGGGATATCAAGAAAGGTTTCATACCATCCCATCCCTCGCCCCCCGGGAATGCCGTTATACAGCATTTCTATAGCCTCAGGGCTGGTTGGACTAAGTGCAGGAGGAAGCAGAGGCTGTATAGTTTGCTCCCACTGGTTGCCGGTAGTCGCGTAATGGAGTGGGGCGGTCAGGGTAATAAGAAATGTTCTGGCAAGCCCGGTATACGCGATGCCTGAACCGATGACCATCTCAATCCAGATGACAAGCAGTTCAAGTCCGCAGAGAAACCTGAGAGGTGCGTATATTTTTCCGGCGATTGAAATGATAACTGTCAAAATCAGAAAAATAAAGAATGGAGCAAGCGGGAAATGCCCTCCTCCAAGCGGGGTTGCCTGAAGATAGATGTTGTTAAATGGCGTCAGAATACAGATAGCTACGGCCAGAATTAGCCCAAGTATAATGGCGCGCAAGCGGACAGGAGGACGAGTATCGGTGATTTCTGTATTCATCTAGACCGTCTCCTGATTAACAATGTTTGGGGCGGCAACTTTTTTAAAGGCTTCGGTAAGTTCATGATGAGTTGCATCATCGAGAGAACGCCATATAAGGAGTTGCTTTCTGAATTCATGGAGGAAAACTGTATTGATCCGGTGCCAGATACCAGCCTCTCCGGATTTACGATTAAGGGTGACTTTGATAGAAAGATAATCTTTACCTTCCTGAGCTGGACAGAATTGTACATCAACAGTTTGCATTATGCCGAAATCAAAGGGGGCGAGCCAGACGTTGGCACGCAGGTGCAGACAGTGCAGGTCATCGGAGGTGTTGGCATTTCTTAGTAGTTTACTTATTTCGTCAACTGTAGAGCAACTGAAAATAACGTCGACAGGGCCGGTGGAGAAAACCCCGTGAGAAATATCCTGATGCCCTGTAAAATATTGATATATAAACCCTGCGATACTCTCGTTCTCCTGATATTTCATTAAAAACGGGAGGGTTACAGTGATAGAATTGTTTACAGGCTTAGGAAGAGTAAACGTTCTGTTCACATCAGGAATCGCAATTCTGGCAGCGACCTTTGCTGGATAAATGACAGAAACCAGCACGACAAGAATTACCAATAGCATGGCTGCGACACCGGCCATTGATGAGTAATTAACCGTAATTCCATCCCAGAGACGCGTACTTGAAAAAAGTGCTGCCGACACCTGGGCAATCACATACCCGATTACAACTGAGATTACCGCCAGCGCGAGTGCTTCGGCAACAAAGAGAAACGCCACATGTGAAGGAGCAAGACCTACCGAAGTGTAGACGGCAATCTCACCTTTTCGCTCATAAACAGAACTTATCATGGTGTTGAGTACGATCAGGATAGATATCAGCAGTGGTATGAGTATGTTTGGGACGCCGCTATAGTTGAGAGTGTCGCTTACATTGTAGAGCCATACTCCATCATGTTCACCTGTAAAAATCACGAGGCTGAACCTGTCGGTGAGTTGCGAAGCAATATCCCTGAGGCTTGATGGATCGTCGGGTCGCACTGCAACGTTTTTAAGGTTACCACCAGCAGCCTGAAGAGTCTGAGCTGGTACAATGGCAATTTGTGATCCTGGTATATGTCTGTACCTGCTCTGGATTGAACGGATATCTTCACCGGACTCCAGTGCTTCCTGCTCTGCTTCTGACATTTCGGTACCGGCTTCTTCTGGAAAGGTAACCGGAGTAAGCGGTTCACCGTCAAGATCAACTGTGGTGTCGAGTGTCTGACTGTTGAAGAGGCCGATAACCGTATACTCTTCACCCCACAAAAATACCTGATTGTCATTATTGGGATCAACCCCAAGCCTGTTGGCCATCTGCTCTTCAAGGATGATTGCATGTCGATCTTCTTCCTTGAACCATCTTCCTGCAGTAAGAATAGAGTCAAGCCCTGTAACATACGGCTCATTGGCACTTAAGCCGATAAGCCCCTGCAGAACCTCTCTGCCATTTTTACTGGAGACCGGGGCTGCGATAGTGTCTGAAGGGGTATCGGATTCTAGCCAGATACGGGGAGCAGGCCGCTCGATTGTTTGCATTGAGTTAATGAGAATATCAGTGGCCTGGGTAGGCAGACTCTGCCAGTTTAAATTTTTGAGTAAAAGGCCTGCGTAGGGAGCAGTTTGCTGGAAAAGTAACCGGTTTTCCTGCCTGTTAGATTTAATGGTGGTAAAACTCATTATCGTAAAGGTGAGGATAATCAGGGTGCTGCAGGTGAGGATAGTTCTCAATCGTCTGCGTCTGAGGTTTGATACTCCAAGGAAAAATGCAGCAAGAAAGGCTTTCCAGCGGCTAATTTCATCAGGACGTTTATGGGATGCTTTTTGTTGCAGCAATGCCATTTCCTCTTCAAAGCGGAAGAAGATTATGAGCGTCACCATAAGGGAAAGGCCGATAATGAAAAAGGCGAGTATCACAACCATGGGGCTGTAGGTGAGTTGGAACGCAGGGTGAACCTGATATATAATTGCTATTAGCACAAAAAGGATCAGGGAGAAGCCAAGAATTCTTTTGTAGATACTTGCAAAATTAAAGAGAAAGCGTTCCATGCAAAAGGCGAAGGGGATGAAAAGGGCAATGTAAAAGAGTACTCCAAACAGCACGTCTTTTTGGGTTTTTTCAACCTGTACATAGACCCTGGATGCAAGAGCAAGTGCTTCGGCTGCAGCTTCACGTGCTGTAGAGTAATTCAGAGCCGAGAAGGCATCTCTGCTTGTTTTGAGCGCAGTCAGCCCACGTTCTTTGAGGCTGTGTATTTTTTCGTCAAAAATTCCGTGAGATTCAAGATTCTTTATTCTGGGGCCGAGCAGATTCCAGGCGTCGTCTGCAGCAAGAAATGTCGTGTTATATAATGCATTATAGGAATTCACAGGATAACCGACACCCATGGGTTTTTCGGCTTTTGCGTTGGTAAGCAGCATTTTGCGTGTAAGCACAGTATCGGACAGCGTCATCTTTAAGCGGGCACCAGGCTCAAGGTAGACAGAAGAAATGTTCGATTTTCTGGTATCTATTCTGCTGTACCAATAATGCTGCGGCGAAGCATCGCGGCGTCCATCATAGAGCTGGAGTTTGGTCATATAGTTGAAGTTTCTGGGCTCAAGAAGATCAAAGACCGTCGTCTCTTTGCAACTGAACATGACCAGATCAGTTTTCATTGATTTTCTGAGCATTTTCAGGCGATAATTTGATTTTCCTGTCTCCTGTTTGTCAATTGCCCAGTTGACTCTGCCTGTTACATTATCAAATTTGTATCCTTCAATGATGAGCTTATCCAGAACATTCTTTTTATCCGCAATGCCCCGAATAAAAAACCTGCCGTGCCTGTCTACAGTAGCATAAAAACGATTGAGTCCCTGGTATGCGAGAATAGTCGTGCCTGCTGCAGGATAATCAGCAAAGAGTTCTCCCTGTAGCAGAAGGTTGGTTCTGCCGGAGGCCGATGCGAGTCCGTCACGCGGGAATTTTCCAGTGTTTAATTTCGGGGCAAAAGAAAGTGCGCGAATAAGATCGGTGGCGAGCAGGGCCTGTTGCCGGGCATTGGCGTAGTCGACCTGATCTGCAGTATCCCAGGGAGTGCCCCATAAGGGTCTACTGTCTCCTGTTGTTGCAAGACTGATCCCGATAAAACCAGCGAGTGAGCTTATCTCGCCTCCGAGCTGGGGTTTGTCAGCAAGCCAGGAATCCCAACTTCGGAGTCCTCCGGGCCTGAGCGTCTCCCTGTAAGGGTAAGAAATATCTGAAGTTGAGGCGGTTTTGCTAAGAATTTCTGCTACGTTACTGAAGATACCTGTTCGGTTGATTGTTGGTTTTAGCTTGTAAAGCCAGCCTCTGTGAAATCCGCCGATACCATCACCATGACTTGAAAGATGCAGACTGATAACAGCTGCAACCTCATATTCCTTGACCGTCTGCCTAAAGGCATTGGTACTCTTTAACTCCTTGAATTGTTGTTTCATCTCGGTAAGAAGGAGACGATTTTCTTCAAGGGCGACAGGAATAAGTTTTTTAAATAGTGCAGCTTCATCCGGAGGGCGATTGTGGTAACTCTCTGCCCACCCGAGCCGCCTGAGGGCAAATCGCTGTTCCGCCGCAATATCAATTTGATCTTTGTATTGTTTATCGTCTCCGGCTAGCCGAAGTTGCATGAGCTCTCTGGAGATCTTATCTATTTCGTATTTAAGTGACTGGTTAATACTTGATGCGATTTTTTTATCTCTAACCGGGTCCTCTTCCAGCGGAAATTCAAGATTGGCAAGTGTTACGGTTTGCTTTTCGATTATTTTTAATTCTTTTTGCAGGGTACGGCGAAGATTCCGTAACTCTTTCGCACTGGTGTTAACAGACCACATCAGGTCGCGCATGCCTGCAAGTGACTGGGCATGACCGCCTGAAGCAATAAGCATGACTGTGCGTTGCGGTGGTGCCTCTACAAGGTCGGCTGCAATTTGAAGGAGGGTTGCAATGGAGACTGCGCTGTCAGCACCTGGAGAACGGCCGACAACGTATTCATCGGTGTCGAAGAATGCTTCGATGATGAGGAGTTCCTCTTTGAGATCGTCATTTGCACCGGGAATACGAGTATAAATATTCCGGGCCTGCACGTTTTCCCAATGCACTACCGCTTCTATCGTAACAGTTGGTGCAACGGTTGATTGTGTTGCATCTAATTTTACACCGAATATTGTCTGTGCAGTACTTTCATCCATCCAGAAACAGGGGAACTGAACAGGAGAGAGTTCGTGTTTTTCTTTAAAAAAACTCTTTGATTTTGTTGTGCCGCGATCGATATAAATGAGTGCTTTGGCACCCAGACTTGCGAGTTGCTGCCAGTTTCTTCCGGAATCGAATTCCATGAGGAGTATCGATCCGGCAATTATCTTGTTGTTAAGCGACTCAACGCCGCCTGAGCCTACATAGTAGAGCGGCCCGCTAAGAGCGCCGTCAGTGGCACCGGGTGTTATGGCGTTATAGATAAAGGGTGAGAGGTTATGTCGTGTATTATTGATCTCAATATGCGCGCTTTCAACCGTGCGTACAGGCACGCTGAAGTAATGATTTGATGGCTCCAAGCCGAGTCGAATGAACTGTTGCTCAACATAGTCCGCTGCAGAATTGTAACCCTCTGAACCGGTGATACGGCTTTTATGGGAGGAAAGATTATTGATGGTTTCCTTGAAGAGTTCTTCATTAGCGGCCGCAGCTGTGCTTGCGAGCTGGAGAAATATCATCACCACAGCCAGCAACGGTGAAAAAATGTAACGAAGAAGGGATTGCATGTACAATTTCCTTGAAATGAAAGGTGTCGTATCTAGACTACGAGGTTTCAAGCCCGCCTGTACGGATTTCGAGTTCAGATCTTTCCTGAATTTTGTCTATTCGCCCATCTCTAATCCAGACAACCTGATCGGAGACGTTTAACATTTTATAGTCGTGGGTCGCGGAGATCACCGTTACGCCATATGACGAACTCAGGTCTTTTAAGAGCTTAATAATATCTTCGCCGGTTTTGAGATCCAGGTTGCCGGTAGGCTCATCAGCAAGAATGATAGAAGGATTATTTGCAAGAGCACGTGCAACAGCGACACGCTGCTGTTGCCCTCCTGAAAGCTCGGAAGGGCGGTGGGCATGCCGCCCATCAAGACCGACAAGCTGAAGGAGTTCCATGCCGCGCTCAAGTGCGTCATCATTTGAAACCCCAGCAAAGGTCATGGGAATGGTGACATTTTCAAGCGCTGTCATGACGGGAATAAGATTAAATGTTTGAAAAATATAGCCTATTTTTCTGCATCTGAGCCAGGCAAGCTCATAGGCGTCTAGTTGTGCAATATCAACTTCATCAATAAACACTTTGCCGCTGCTGGGTTTGTCCAGTCCGCCAATCATATTGAACAACGTCGATTTTCCAGACCCGGACGGTCCCATGATAGAAATGTATTTACCTGTTTCTATTTCAAGATCGATTCCTTTTAAAACATTGATAACGAGTTTACCAAGATCGAAATCCTTGGTGACTCCTGTTACCCGGACGATATATTTTTCTGCCATAGTATATGTCTTTTGAAATGAGTTTAAGAAAAACAGGTGATTTAGGCGGTAATTATTAAAAAAATCAAAAATTTACTGTTCAACCCGCATAGCCTCGACCGGTTGCATCCTGGCTGCCAGAAGCGCAGGATAGAGCACACCCAACAGGCTCAATACCGTACCTGTTACCATGGCGATTCCCCCTGAGACAGCAATATGTGTAAATGGGTAATACGAAAAGAGAACAAAGCCGAAACGCAGTGTTGCAGTCAGAGTGGCTGCTAGAACTCCGAGTGCTACTCCGAAAATAGAACCTGCAAGTCCTTGTATTGCAGCTTCAAACACAAATAATCGTACGATATAACGATCCAAAGCTCCAAGACATTTTAGTGTGCCGATTTCTCTGAATCGTTCAGTCACCGACATGAGCTGTGCGTTTACAATTCCGACAACGCATACCAATAACGATAAAAAGATAATCCATCGTTGTTTCGGAGAAGCTCCAAGGTCGGTGGCTCCAGGTTCAATATCAAATCCTGCGTGTAATAATTTTTGTATGAGTTGTGCATCGCCTGAAGAAAGCAACGATTGAGCAAGATCATTGCCCACAAGAATGTAGCAGAGAAAGGCCACGGCGAGTACCAGGCTCATGGTGGTGATGAGCGAGCGGAAAAATCGAACACGTATGGACTGAAAAGCCATTTGCAGAGACTTCCGCATCGGCAAAGCAACGAGACGCTTCATATACTCTCACCCCAGAACGGTTATTGTTTAACGTAAGCTTGGCCTTGCACACTTTCCCTCATTGTAACGATTCCATTGGAAAAGGTGAATATAATAAAAATATAAGCTAAAACTTAAGCTTAGCATTCCTGATTGTCAATGGCAACCAACCACAGTGTGGTAGTTTTGTTCAGGCCGGTAAGGCGCTACAATAAATCTTGAAATAGCTTTGGCGATATTTCAGGGTGATGTGTTAGTTGTTCCATTAAAAGATCGAGTAGAACAAAGGCGTTATTGTTCATACGCTGATGATGAATCATGATACCACATCGTCCTGAAGCGAGTGCATTTTCAAGCTCGTCCAGAAGGTCGGTCAGGCTTACATCAGGGTCGGATTCACGGCGGGTGTGCAGGTCAACATTAACCTGAAAATCCGGAAGTATGTCTGAATAGTCCGGACGTGCACCTTTACTTCGGGAGATTCCAGCAAAGTTGAGTTCTTTCAGTGCATTGACAGTATCGGTATTACAGCGGTTCCAGGGTGGTGTGAAAAATGGCTGCAATGACTCTCCCATAAGCGATGAAAGCCTGTCTCTACCCATTTTTAAATGATGATGAATTGTGTGGTAATCACGTGCGGGTCCAAATTCCTGTTTCTTACCTTGCATCTCAAAATTTTTATGCAATCTCCCATGCTGATGCCAGCACCATAATTCGTCAGTCTGTTCTGTGATTTTTAATAGATCCGTGTATCTCGCTTTTGTGAGCCAGGCAGGAACAACGGCAAGGCAAAGTGGAAGACGATGCTTTTGAAAAAGGGAGACGAGTTGAGTGAAGAGCTTTGAGGGGACACCTATGTCATCCGCTCTGAAAAATAGTTCAACAGGCTTAGAGGGGGGAGCAAGGCTGCAACCTTTATCTATTCTCATTGCCAGCAGCTTTTGGAGATCAGAAAAGGATTTTGAGTAGAGTGGATATGGGTGGTATTGCATACTGTGCTCTAGTTGGAATTATGCCAGGCTTCTATCTGTATCCTGCTCTGAGTGGCACCCGAAATATTAACCGCTACGGATAGTCGCGGCATGTCCGAGAATGCAATGATTTCTGCTGCCAGTTTTGTAGGTATCAGGTCATCAAATGTAAGAATTCTTATATTTGCTTTCTTTTGCAATTTCGAGGCCCTGAAAGCCTGTTCTCTATTTTGAGCAAAAGGGTAAACAAGTGATGGTACGCCTGCCTGAACAATATTCATGCAGGTATTATAGCCTGCCATGGAAATAGAAAGATCTGCAGCCTGAAGCCACTCTGAAAAATTATTAGCAAAACGATTGAGAGTAACGCGTGAAGGCAGGATTTCTTGCAGGTGAAGGAACTCGTCATCTGGAAAATACGGACCTGTAAAAAGCTGCATGTGCAGATCTGTACGTTCAGAGAGTAGTCTGAAAGCATCAATTGATGCCCGTAATAGTTCTGTGCCAACATTACCGCCCCCAATACTGACAACAACGAGTTTATCTTCATATTCAAGATTGAGGGTTTGCCGGAGAGAATCTCGTGAATCGCTAGTGACCAGCGGGGTGACAAAGCCGGTATACGCTAAGGGGATTGCGATATCATCGTACCGATGAAACGTCTCATCTAATGTGATGATATTCTCATCAGAGTGGATAAGCAGACCGTCAAAGAGCGAATTAAGGATTGTGATTACCCTGTTCTCAAATTTGTCACGATCGTTGGGGCGCTCTACAAGAATGTCGCGCAAACTAACATAGCATTTGCAATGCGGCAGCGTGTGATTGCGTATAGCTTTAAGTACAGGATCTAGTTCAAATCGGAACGCTTTACGCCCAAAAGGGTAGAGTTCAACAACAAACGCATCCGGGCGCTGCTCACGAAAAAAATCCATAAGCATTGCAGTTCTTCTCTCTTTGACATCTTCAAGAGTTGCGCCAGCATCACATGGAGCAAGGTTAAGAAAATTGCTGTCCATCTGCAGGCCTGGAAGCTTGTATGTTTGAATAGGTTCAGGTGCAGGATCAACCTCAGGGCCACCGACAATGAGAGATACTTCATGGTTCTCAGCGAGTGCTTTGCAAATTTCTACGCTGCGGTGGTAATGACCGATCCCGAGAACGTGTTGGCAGTAATAGGCAATTTTCATATGATCAGAGATCTACAGAAATGTTGAGTTGTCCAAGGTGGTAGGTGTGATGTTGAAAAGTAATCTCATGCATGCAGTGTTTTTCAATAAGCTGTGGCTCATCATCCATGAAATTTCTACCGGCTATTGTGTAAAGCACGCATTTAATGACACCGAGATGACATGCAACCAGTACGTTTTGTTCAGGGTAATGTCGCCGACTATCGTGCAATGCCTCAAAAACTCGCTTTTGAGTGTCTCTTCTGCTTTCTCCACCTGGGGGGCAGAAATCCCAGCCCTTGTTGACCTGATTGGCGAGTTCATCACCAAAGTGCTCTCTTACCTCACTCACTTTCAAACCTTCCCATTGGCCCCAGTTTTGCTCGCGCAGTCGAGGATCTTCGGAAATAGGGAGGTTCAGGTGACTGTTAATTATCGATACTGTTTCTTTTACCCGGCCAAGGTCACTTGAGAGTATGCGTTGCCAGTTGCCTTCGCCCAGGAGGCCAGCCCATTTTTCAAGGCTTTCCCTGCCTTTTAGTGTGAGAGGCGAATCACCATGTCCCTGAACTCTTTTCTCACTATTCCAGACTGTTTCTCCGTGCCGGAGAAGTCCATAAGAGTATTTTGGGCTGGTGATTGAGGTGGTCATGGTTAATTTTCTAAGCGATTTATATGTGTTTCGGAATCGAAGACATCGGCTAGTCGTAATAACCATTTTCGATTGTCAAACTGTTCGGATACCCAGGATTTACCATTGGCAATAATCTCTTTTCTAAAGTCATTATCCTGGAGTATTTTTATGATTCCTTTGGCTAACTCTTCAGGGTTAGACGGGGGAACAGTTAATCCTGTTTTGCCATGTTGTAATATTTCGGGAATTGCTGATACAGTTGTCGAGATGGCAGGAACACCCATGGCAAGGCTTTCAACGAGTACATTCGGGATGCCATCGCGATCCCCATTTTTAGCAATCTCACAGCCTAAGACAAAAAGATCACTTTCCTTAAACTGGTTGAGCACTTCTTTGTGTGTCCGGGTTCCAAGCAGTGTGCATTCATCTTCAAGATCAAGTGACCTGATAAGCTTGAGAATATCTTCCCGATCATCACCGTCTCCAATCAACACATGTTTAATAGCAATGCCTTGTTGTTTAATGATTGAAAGAGCTTTGTATACGGTGGGGAGACCTTTCTTTTCGGTCATTCGGGCAACAGTAAACAGTTTATATGGTTGACTCGGAGTTGGTTTCTCTTCAGGATGGTTAAATAGCGCGAGATCGATACCATGATAGATACAGTGTATCGGAGTTGGTGATTCCTGCGCAATTTGTCGGAGGTATTCAACGTTGTGTCTGGTGCAGGTAACCACAAAATTGGCTGCATCTATTTTTTCTTTCAATTGGGCTGGGTTGGATGTGTAAATGTCCTTTGCGTGAGCAGTAAAACTATAAGGAAGCCCTGATAAAATGGAGCTAAACATCGTAACAGAAGTCGGTGAATGTGCGAAATGTCCATGCAGATGAGTGATGTCGGGCTCTTTTAAAAGTACCCGATTGGTCATGTATCCAGCTTGGAGGAGGTGCTTGAGTGTAGCAATTTTTCCGGTGCGCTTATATCTCTCTCCTGCAAGAGTAAGTGCTTTTAAATAGTTTACCGGTCTTTTTACAGCCAGGAAAATATTTGGAACAAGAAGCCTTGGTAGGTCAAGCAGCAGCTCTGTAGGAAGATAATCAACTTTTGCTGCAATCTTCTTAACAGAGTCATGCGAAAAGCTTTCCCGGGGATGGCGCATTGATATCAGGCGTATTGAAAATCCATGCTGTTCAAGCAGCAGAATCTCGTTTGATATAAATGTTTCAGAAATTCGGGGATAGCCTTTAAGAATATATGCAATTGTTGGTTGCAGTGTGCGGTGTTGTAAGTCGGGCATTGAATTATATGGGTTGTAAAGAGGGAGTGATTGCAAATATCGTAATGGTATATCTGGCTATTATAAAGATGTATTCTTTTTGAGTTGTTCAAGCTCAGCGCGCATTGTATCGAGGCCCGAAAGTGTGAAGTTACACATTGCGTTAATGTAGCGTTTTCGGTCACGCACAATGGAAAAAATCTTCTCTCGCAGGAGCTGAGAGGTAACTTCGGTCCATGGGATAAAGTCAAGCAGCCCGCGTTCCTTGAGGCATGTTGCCCGGATGAGCTGCTCACGGCGTGGAGTTTCGCGTGGAATGATAAGGGCCGGAGTTTTCTGAGTTAGTATTTCGCAGATCGTGTTGTAGCCACCCATTGAAATAACCAGATCTGCGGCGTTCATCAGATCCTCGAGTTTAGGGTGAAACGGCATGGTTTTAATTCCATGCCGTTTAGCACGCTGCTGTATTTCCTGGCGCTGAGCCTTTGGCATAAAAGGCCCTGTTATCATAACCGTTTTGAGTGGCAGGGAGGTTGGGTAGTAATCGTGCATCGCGAGATAGTGATCAAGCACTTCACAGCCATCACCACCACCACCGGTGGTTACAAGGATAAAAATATCATCTTCCAGTATTCTATACTGTTTTCGTATTCGATTTCTAGTGCTATCTGTGAGTTGTTTTCTGGGGATATACCCTGTAAACGTAACTTTGTCAGAAATGGTTTCGGGGATATTGTACTGCTCAATCGGATCATAAACATCCTGATTTCCGTAGACCCAGATCTGGTCATACAGTGTTTCAAGAGAGTGGTAAACACCCTTGTCCTGCCAATCTCGAACTATAACCTGAGATTCGTCCAATATATCACGCAGTCCAAGTATTGAAGTAGTGTTTGGACTTTCTTGTTTTAACCATTCAAGCGTTGGAAGAACTTCACGTTTTAAACCATGGGGTTCTTTATCAACAATAAACAGATCCGGCTTAAAGGTTTGTGCGGTAGCCAGAATGATATTTGTGCGAATGCTGAGTGCGTGTTCCTGCTCTATCCGAATTGAGAGGGATTGGTAATCGTCGTTGGTTTTCTTTATCATCCCGGGTATACGGACAAAATCGACCTGCTCAGGAAAAGGGAACCTGCCGACAATGGGGGAGCCTGTGAGAATAAGAACATTGGTATTTTCATCTCGCAGGTGATTTGCGATAGCCATAGAGCGGCGAATGTGCCCAAGACCGTAGGTGTCATGGGAGTACATGAGGATATTATATGTTGATGAGCCACTCATAGGAAACTAACCGGAATTAATTGAATAACATTTACTGCAATTAAGCAGAATTAAAGGAAGATATTTGTTGCAGTCGACTTTTATTCCACCAGCAGGATCTTGTCAAGCAGGGGAGGGTGACCGCGTGTATATATATGAGAAACCGTATGAAAAAGTATTCCCGGCTTGTTGCAAAAAAAAAGCCCCTTGCCCAAATGGGCGAGGGGCTGTTAGTAATCGTCAGTTGCAATGATTCTAAAAACTCATGGTGAGTTTGTTACTAATCATAATAATACTTTCTACATCACTATAGCTATTCCTCTCACTGAAGATATCTCCGGTTTCCATGTATCCAAAATGAATCTGATAGCTGAGGTTATCGAGAAAGTGATAGACAACACCAAGGTTTGCTTCCCAGCTGGAACTATTGCTGGATGTGCCGGGATCCCAGGACTTACCGGTTACACCAAGAACGCCTTGAACAGCAAGTTGAGGTAATGCATTGTATTCAGCGGCAATTGCAAAGCCCTGTGGGGATTGAGATTGGCCTATATCAGTAAGCGGTACTGACAATTGTGGCTGCTCATTGAGTATATCTGCTTTTGTACTTGTGATGAGTAATGGTTCGTAATTTTGCATACTATTATTCCCATTACTGCTATCACCAAGTAACGCACCCAGATTGTATGTGGTCACTTTGTAAACGCTATGCGTTTCAAGATCCGCAGCCAGTAATGGCGCGGTCTGAAATGTGAAAATGCATGTTATGAGAAGGAGTAATCTGTTCATTGTCTTGTGTGTCGGTTAGTCCTGCTGCTTGATACAGACTTTTGGACCTGGAAAGAATTTTGGTACAAAAAATTATACTTAAGTTCAATATTGGACTCTCCACGAGCAAATGTCAAGACCATTTTTAGTAAAAAGTTAAAAGAATTTGGCAAAACCGGTGCGCAATTCGTGTGAATTCTGAATATTAACGAAAGCCTGATCAATTGTGCAAGACTGCTACTCTGTCTTGCAGCACTATAGAAAGTGAGCTATAGGTACTATCCAGTTAGTTAGTTTCCATTCGAAAACGGTGCTTTCCATTTAACTCTTCGTTGCTTTTTAAATTTTATCCTCGCAATATCATATATATGATTGTGGTGAAATTTATGGTGCGCGTCGATTAGGATGAAAATCCTTCGCTTCGGGATGGATACTAGGAGCTTGTCCGAGAATAGCAATTTTCGCTCAGATCAAGGCAAACTCGCAAAATTACCGGAGGCATATAATCGATATTCCGAGGATAATTTTTCGAGTTTAACGAAGATATGGGTGGAAAGGCCATTGTCAGACAGCCTCCTAGGTAGCAGAATAGCGTTTCTGATCTTATGACAACGATGCACATACAGGAGATATTATGTTGCGCAGGTTTACAGCTGTAATTGTTTTTTGCATGATGATTGCCGGTGCTTTTTCAGTAAGTGCCGAAATGAGTAGTGGCGCTTCACGAATAATGGTGCTGCCTTTTGATGGTACATCCAGTGGGAATTTCTCTTATTTGACTGACAGCATTAGAGCAATGATTTCCAGTCGACTTGGCTCAAAGGAAGGAATCGAAATTGTCGATTATAGTGTGAATGCAGAAGCGATTAATCTGCTTTTACAAGGTGGCAATCTTCCTGAGGATGAAACGTTTTTCAAAAAATTTAATACCGACTATGTTGTTACCGGTGCTCTCTATGCTTTACAGACAGGGCTCAAAATTCAAGTGTCTCTGCGTGGTAGTTCTTTAGTTGATGTTGAAGGTAAATTCAGTGCTTTGGCAGTAAATGAATCTGAAATATTGCAATCTGTTGAAGGCTTGGTGCAGGACATAACAGCAAAAGGTCTCGGAGTAAAAACGTCAGATATAGTTGCTGTTACCGGGGGAACCGACGCGAGTAAGAGTGTATCGGGGTTTTCCACTGAGCACCCTGAGAAGATCTTCAAAAAAGGTGTTTATGGTGGTTCGATAGTGGCAGAGGGTGGAGCTGCAGTACAAGCACTTGGTGTTCGACGTAGTTCCCCAATTCCTACAATGATGGTGGCTATGGCGACAGGTGATGTCGATAGTGACGGATCGCTGGAGATAATTGCTGCTTCAAGAACATCTATTGAGATCTTCCAGTTCGACGATACCCGGTTTCGAAAACTTGCAGAACATAAAATAGGTGTTCAATATAAAATTAATGCAGTGAGCATCGCAGATTTGAACAATGATGGTTTGATGGAGATCGTTATCAGTGGTAACGAAGGTGAAAAAGCTATCTCAGCTATATATAATTATAGAAGTTCTGCCGGACTTAGTCAGATTGCAAAGGTAAACGGCTGGTATCTGAGACCAGTAACCAAGCCAGGTGAAGGTTTGATGCTTGCTGGTCAAAAAGGCAGCAAGAGTGGTGTTGATGGATATGTTCGCGGTAGCGTAGCGAAAATGGCATTTGATTCTGATTTTAAAAATATCAGGGAAGATAAGAAGCTCGGGTTACCAAAAAACATACGATTGTTTGATTTTATATGGGCCGACCTTGCAGGCGATGGCACTGTTGAACTTGTTGCAATAGACAACCGTGAAAAATTGCTGGTTTATGACAGTAGCAATAGCCTTATTTGGGTGAGTGAAGATGATTTTGGCGGTAGCCGTAATTTTTTTGGCCCGACAAAAAGCAGTGTGAAATCTAATCGCGACCTTAGTGGGGGGACAACGGAGGCAGACTTTGATCGTGTAACCACATTTATTCCTACACGATTGATTGCTGTTGATCTTGATGGCGATAATGCTCAGGAAATTATTATTGGCAGAAATGCACGCCAGTGGTCCAAATGGATCTCTGAAACACGGGAATATGATGGTGGTTCTATTGCGTGCCTCAGTTGGAAGGATGATGTGATGCAGGAGATGTGGCACACTAATAAGATTAATGGCTATATCGCAGATTACAGCCTCAATCAAGCTGGTGATAGAAACGATAGTATTCAGCTATACGTAGCCCAAATACCAGATAAAGTACTGTTCGGGTTGGTCTTTAATGAAGAAAGCAAATTGCTTCGGTATGAGTTAGGGGTCGAGGGAGTAAAATAATTGAAACTGCGGGTTCATGGGATAAGCATTTTGCAAAAATGTAGCTGTATTTTTCATCTGTATACACGATGTTGAGGTAGAAGTATAAAAAATTAAACCAAAGTAAAAAATCCTTGACATCGAATGGCTGTGAGTATAAAAGAACTGTATGAATTTTAAATGAGTAAACACTACTCAAACGTTTTTATTGCTTCACTAGGGATTGGAGCCTTGGTAACGAAGTAATTAAAAGCCCCCGAAAGGGGAAACTTACTTAAAGTCTTAAGGAGAAAGAGATGAAAAAAGTACTCGTAGCAGCTGCAGGACTTATGCTCGCAGGCACCATGGTTTCTACCGCTATGGCAGATGTAACTTTCAGTGGCGATGCTCGTGTTCGTTATTACAACCAGTCTGATTACAACGCATTCGATTCTAAAGCACAAGTTGAAGCTGATGGCTATGTTGCAAAAGACAGCAATGATTTTTTCAACGAGCGTGTACGTCTTCAGTGGAAAGCTACCACTAAGGGTGGTGCTTACGCAGTAGGTCGTTTCCGTCTTGCTGATACCACCTTGAATGGAACTACAAATACACGAGCTGGTGGTGAAAAAAGCAACCTGTACATCGACAAAGCATACATCGGTGTTCCTATGGGTCCTGTTACATTTGAAGGTGGTCTTTCATACCGTTCTGTTACTCCATTCTTCTACTATGACAATGCTGCAGATTTCGTTCAGGTGAAGTATGCTGCTGATAACACCAATCTTGTTGCATTCTATGATATCCTCGAAGAAGAAGATATATCTGTAACTGGTAATGATAGCGACCGTTTTGGTGCTGTACTGAATCAGAAGTTCGGTGGTGGTTGGGCTATGACCGCTGGCGCTATGTACGTAAGTGACGATGCTGACGAGGGTAATGAAGGTTTCATGGGAACCATCAATGTTTCTGGTGATGTAGGTGTAGGCCTTGAAGCTGAGATTTCTTTCATTGAATCAGACCTTGCAGGTGGAACCGATGATGCAATGGGTGGTTTCATTGCGGCTAGCATGCCACTCGGCGCTGCAAGCCTTACCGCTACTGCTGGTTTTGCTAACGACGGTTTTGTTGTTGATGACGATTTCGCATCTGGCTTTGTTATTTACGGTGACGCTTCCCAGATCGGTGGTAACGCAATTGGTGCTGATGGCGACACTAGTTTCTTCTCTCTCGCAGCTTCATTCAAAGCTTCTGAGAAGCTGACCCTCGGCGCCTCTGTTGGTTACGCTGACACTGATAATCTTGATGGTATTTTTGATATCGGCGCAACTGCAGCATACGCAGTTACCGATGGTGCTACCCTGAAAGCTATTGCAGGTTACGCAGATGTTGACACACCAGGTGATACTAACGCCGACAATCCTTTCGGTTTCGGTCTTTCTCTGGAGATTGCTTACTAATTTTGGTTTAACCAAATTTAGTATTACATCTTGAAAAGGTGGATTCCCTTAAGTGGGAATCCACCTTTTTTTATTTGTTCTAATGATGAAACGCAGGTCTTTCTGGAATTCTATCTATATTAGATTTATAAGAAAGTATGGAGAACGAAGAACAGCAAAATCGTTGGGTCTATTTTTTTCTGGTTGCAAGTGGCGTTTTGCTGTCAACAATGGACAGCAGTATGGTCAACGTTGCTTTACCAGAGATTACACGTCATTTTGCAGTGAGTCTTTATGAGGTGAAGTTTGTAGTACTTAGTTACCTTCTTATAATTACCTGCACCCTTGTCTTTTGGGGACGTTTCGCCGATCAACATGGAAAAGGCAAAATCTATTTGATTGGGATGATCGTTTTTATGTTTGGGGCTGCCCTTTGCTCTCTGGCTATTGGTTTCTATTTACTCGTTGTTGCCAGATGTATTCAAGCGCTTGGGGCTTCAATGATGATGTCTTCCGGCCCTGCGATTTTACGTCAGACATGCCCTAAAGAGCATTTAGGAAAAACCTTAGGCCTTTTAGGGATTGCAACCTCATTCGGATTGATGAGTGGGCCATTGGTAAGTGGCCTGATTCTTGAGTATTATTCATGGCGAGGGGTATTCCTGATTTCTTTGCCTATTGGTTTAGCGGTGTGTGTAATAGGTCGAAGCTACCTGGTGACAATTGGACAAGAAACCTCCCGCAATAATTCAAAAAAAAACGACCTGCCTGGCGGTATACTTTGGGTTCTTCTGGTTGCTGTCTATGTTGCTCTAATAAACTGGAAGTCTACATCAGCTGTCAGTCTGGCTTTAATAGTTTCTGCTTTTATGATTCTCCTTGGGCTTTTCGTGAAAGTCGAGATGAAATCGAGTGATCCTATTCTGCCGATTTTTCTAGTACGAAAACGCTTTTACTGGATCGGAGTTGCAACAGCAGCTATGTCGTTTGCATCTCTCTTTATCCCCTTAATATTAATACCTTTCTATCTCGATTATATTCTACTATATCCTGCCAGCAAGGTAGGCATGGTCATGATGAGTCTACCCGTTAGCCTTGTCGTGATTTCACCATTTTCAGGCTGGCTATATGATCGTTTTGGCAATGCGCGAATAATCTCCACTATCGGCCTATTAGTAAGTCTGACAGCGATTATATTTTTGATGCAATTGGAGGCTGGTTCCAGTGCAGTCTCGATTTGTTTATCACTTACACTGCTTGGTGCTGGTCAATCCATTTTTCTTTCCCCGAACAGTGCATCAATTCTCAAAAAGGTAGAAGATAGATATGCAGGGATCACATCGGGAATTCTGGCAACAGCCAGAAATTTTGGGATGCTAACTGGGGCAGGTCTGGCAGGATCGTGTTTTTCTGTGATGTTTTACAGATACTCTAACGGGTATACTCTCCAGCAGTATTCTATTGAATTGCAAGAAGCATTTATACATGCACAAAAAGATACACTTATCATTGCAATGACACTTCTTGTTGTTGCCTGCTGCATATCAGGTCTCAGGAACGAGTAAACTCTTTGGCAGTCGTAATTTAGCCACCATCCCGCCGTCAGAATTATGATCAAGTGAAAATGATGCTCCGTGCATGGCTGAAATTTTCTCCACAATGGTAAGCCCCATTCCAGTTCCATAGGTTTTGGTAGTAAAAAACGGGTCAGTCACGTGATGGAGATTTGATTCTGTGATTCCTGCACCGCTATCAGTGACACTTACAACAATTGATTCCCCTTCTTCCCTACTCGTAACAGTCAGGATTCCCCCGCCTACCATTGCTTCAATTGCATTTTTAACGAGATGCATGAATACCTGGCGTAATTTTGTACCATCTACCATTAGCATCGGACTCTCTCCTTCCAAGTTTAAAGCGTAAGTTATATTAGAATTCTTCATGGTAGCATAAAAAATCATGACGCTTCGGCGAATCAGTGGAAAAAGTGAGTGGGGGGCGAGGTTTAACTCTCTGTCTTCAACAAAATTGAAAAGGTCTTCAAGTGTGGATTCTATTTTCGCGGCTTCCCTGGTGATAATATCCAAAAAACTCGAGATATATTCGTCATCCGTTTTCTTGGCAAGTAATCGTGCAGTCCCGCCAATTGAAGTAATCGGATTTCTTATCACGTGAACCAGTTGAGCAGACATATGACCGACTGCCGAGTAACGTTCTGAAGCAACAAGCAGATCTTTACTTCTGTTGAGCTCTTGAGTGACCATCTCGAGTTCATGAATTTTTACACGCATGTCCTCATAGAGATGGCTGTGTTCTATGGCAAGGCTCGCCTGACTGGCAAATATTTCAAGCGCCTGAATGTCATCTGGGGTAATGGTTTTTCGAGTTACGAAATTATCAACAACTATAACTCCCAGGGATTTGCTAGGCGAAAAAAGTGGCACTATGACAAAAGAGTCATGACCCAGAGTGTTGATGAGCTCCTCAGGAACATCATAATCGTCAGCAAAGCCGTTAAGCACAGAGATACTCTGCCGTTTTCTGCCAGCTGCAATAAGAACATGGTTTGAATTTGAAATGGGGATTTGTAACTGTTTTGCAATTTGTGTTACCGCTGCATCACCTTCAGATTGAGTTGTTTGGAAATTATTTATGATGTCCTGAAGATGCAGGTCATTCTGCTTAATTGAGGACCATACTCTATTGGCATCTGCCAGTGATGCAGGACCTATTGCAAGGCGACCCTCTAACATCTGCGTTTTTGTGTTATATAGAGCGAGAAAAGCACGGTTAAACTTAAGCCCCTCTTCTGAAGTGATTCCTACGAGTATTGCCTGGAGGATTCCTTTTAGTTCGACAGTTCCGAGATAGACTGTATTCATCTTCAGGTTAAGGCCATGGAGAAACTTCGTCCTGTAATTGGTTGCTTCGAGTTCCTTTTGAAAGATTCTGTTATCAAGGGCAAGGCGGCGCTTTTTTAAGGTAGATAAGACTATATGATTAAATTGAGCAATGCTTACAGGTTTTGCAAGATAGTCATCTGCCCCCTGTCTCAGGCAATCTAAAGCAAGAGAAAGATCAGTAGAGCCTGTAACCATAATGATACCAAGATCAGGGTACAGGGGCACAATCTCTTTTAAGATTTCGGTCCCATCCTTGTCAGGCAAGCCGATGTCTAGAAGTACAAGGGCGATGCGGCTTGTTTCGAGAAGAGTATAAAGTTCAGCAGCACTGCCGGCCTGCAAGACTGTTAATCCCTGTTTATCGAGGTAATGATTGAGAAGCAGAACAACTTCTGGAGAATCATCCACAATTACTACCGCCTCACCCTTGTCCAGCAACTGGGATGCGGTTAAAGATGGTTGTGAGTCAGATGCGCTGAGAAGTTCGACCATAAGCCTGCCTGAGTTGCTATGCGGGACCTGGTAGGGTAGCAGAAGGTTTTATTTCATGAATTATGTCATTTCTTATACGCAAAAACAGCACCTTTATCTTTGTCGACGACAAAATAGCATGAAATTCGTGTACTCGTGTACGCATTTCTATTGTATACTCACTACACATTTTTTGAAATATCTTCCTTAGAGAAATATTTTCCCGGCTTTCCTCTTAACTATCATTAGACAATGTCAGAGTTTTTTTCCCCAGAAGGGCCCCTGTCCAGGTATCTTGACAATTACGAGCCTCGCGAAGGCCAAAAAGAGATGTCTGAAGCGGTTACCCGTTTGATATCAGGAGAGGAAGTTGAGAGTGTTACTGATCTGGCAAAGGTGTTGGTTGTTGAGGCGGAAACCGGAATTGGTAAAACGCTGGCCTATCTTATACCAGCTATTCTTTCAGGCAAGCGGATCGTTGTTTCAACAGCAACGCTTAACCTCCAGGATCAGATTATGAACAAGGAGATTCCGCTCATTGAAAAAGTGCTTGGTAAAAATGTCCCTGTTATCTGTATAAAAGGTCGGCAAAATTATCTCTGTTTATATAGATGGTATCAATATCGTTCGTCTGCGCAACTCTCCTTAACAGATGATTCTGATCTTCAACGCATCGAGGCGTGGCTGAATTCAACCGAAGAAGGCGATAAGGCTGAACTGGATTGGTTACCTGAGAGATCCTCTTTATGGTCGAAAATTTCAGCACATTCAAATCAGTGTCTTGGAGGAGAATGTCCTGATGCCGCTCATTGTTTTGTAAATAGAATACGCAAAAATGCTGGAAATGCATCGTTGCTTGTAGTGAACCATCACCTGTTTTTCTCTGATCTTGCTCTACGCCAGTCTGGTTTTGGGGAGGTGCTTCCGCGTTACGAAGGTGTGATTTTCGACGAAGCCCATCATATAGAAAACGTAGCGACATCCTTTTTCGGTAAAAGCTTTAGCCAGTATCAACTCATTGATCTGGTATCAGATATTGAAAGACAGGCCGATACTGATCTGGATCCAGTAAAAGCCAAAAAAATATGTGGTTCTGCGCGAGGCGTAAAAAAACGTACAGAAGAATTCGCTTCACTTTTTCCGGCGCAGAGGGGAAGATTTCACCTCAATGCTTTTATCAAATCGATTTCTCCCAGTGCCTGGCAGGCCGAGATAGATCTACTTTCAAGTGGGATTGAAAGGCTGGTGGAAGAACTCGCCCAATATAGACAATACGGTGAAGGTTGGTTGACACTCGAAAAGCGGGCAGAGGAACTGTGTAAGAATTTGATCGACATCTCCATACCAGCTGATGCCACAGATAGCGATGGCTTTGTCTATTGGTATGAACGACGTGAGCGCTCAGTTTCTCTATCATCGACTCCGGTTAAAGTTGCAGATCATCTTCAAAAGGCATTATATGGAAATGTTGATTGGTGCATAATGACCTCTGCAACATTATCTACAGCTGGAGATTTCTCGTATTTGCAGGATCGACTCGGGTTGCCAGCAGGTATTGAGTATATTCGACTTGCATCACCTTTTGATCATAAGCATCGAACGCTTTTGTATGTTCCAGAGGTGAGCTTTCCTGAACCAGCATCACATGATTATCAACTCCAGGCTTGTGTTCGAGCATGTGAGCTATTAAAGCTCAGTAATGGTCGGGGACTAGTGTTATGTACCAGCTTTCGTGGTATGGAGAATATGGCACAGTACCTTGAAGAACATTTAGATTATCCTATTCTGGTGCAGGGACGAGGCTCGCGAAGTGCTCTGTTGCAATCGTTTAGGGAAATTGAAAATTCTGTTCTTGTCGCTGTTGCAAGTTTTTGGGAAGGCGTTGATGTTCAGGGCGAAGCACTCAGCTGTGTTATTATCGATAAGCTACCTTTTGAAGTTCCTACAGACCCTGTTATTCAGGCAAGATCTCAGGCTGTAACGGCAAATGGGGGAAATGCTTTTTTCGATTTTCAGGTACCTCGAGCTATACTAACTTTACGGCAGGGAGTAGGGCGGTTAATGCGGTCAGCAACCGATAGAGGCGTTATTGCGATTCTCGATGTCCGTCTGTTTACAAAAGGGTATGGACGACATTTTAGAAACAGTTTACCGCCATCTCCTGTAGTGAGGACGTTTCAGCCGATTGCTGAATTTTACAACGTAGATAATATCGTATAAATCCTTGTAGTAATACGAAAGATATAAAAACAAGAAAAACACATCATGAATGATACCGAAATGCTCTTAGAGGCCATCAAGACAGAATCACAAAAGATTGATGAGGCGATGCGGCGTGATATTGAGAGTTTAAAACCTCATGTTGATCCTCTGTTAGTTGAAGTGTTGGAGTACGGCCTGTTTAATGGTGGCAAGCGTGTTAGACCACTTCTAACCGTACTTTCAGCCAGAATGTGCGGCTATGAAGGGGATGACGCGTATGAACTCGCCAAAGCATTCGAATATCTTCATGCTGCAACGCTGTTTCATGATGATGTAATTGATAACGCTCAAACACGAAGAGGGCGACCTGCTGTTAATAGACAGTTTGGTCTTGTCTCTGCAATTCTGGCGGGTGATTTCCTTCATGCACGATCCATGGAAATTGTTGGTCGCATGGTTGGCGAGAAAGGCTTAAGCATATTCTGTGACGCAACATCAGGCATGGTTGATGGTGAGTTTATGCAGCTGAGAAATGCTGTTCAGCTGAATTTGTCTGAGCATGATTATTAC
Organism: Desulfosediminicola flagellatus; assembly: GCF_005116655.2. Lineage (GTDB taxonomy): Bacteria > Desulfobacterota > Desulfobulbia > Desulfobulbales > Desulfocapsaceae > Desulfopila > Desulfopila flagellata. The sequence continues at coordinate 433,477 of NZ_CP050698.1, forward strand.
AATGCTATAATGGGCAAGACCGGGTTGCTAATAGCTGCATCGTGTGAAGTGGGTGCAATATTTGGTGGTGGCAATGATACACAGCAAAATGCATTGCGTGAATATGGCGTAGGATTGGGCTGTGCCTTCCAAATGGTTGATGATCTGCTTGATTTTACTGGGGATGAACAAAAAACGGGCAAGCCTGTTGGTAATGATCTGGCAGAAGGTAAAATGACCTTGCCGGTAATCATCACTCTGAACCGTGCAAGTGAAGAAGAAAAAACGTGGTTGCATACTGTTCTTGAGGACCAAGACCATCGCTGTAATGAATTGCAGGCAGTAAAATCGCTTATTGAGAGTTGCGATGGATTTGTTGAAACTCGAAGTCAGGCAATAAAATCAGTAACTCAGGCAATCGAGCAGTTACACGTTTTTTCAAGTCAGGATGCTCTGAAAGATAAAGCTCTTTTAACCTCACTTGCCGGGTACGTTCTTAGTAGAGAAAAATAACCCAGTCAGGAGTCAGAATCGAACAACTCGCGACTACGACGGATAAAAACGAAGGAAGTATGCAACGTAAAGCGCCTGATAAAAAAGTATCCAAAAAGAAGCCAACTAGAAAAAGGGCTCCGCAAAAGAAGAAGTTGGTTTCTTTAAAGAGCCTATCTGTGTTTATCGTTTTGATAGCGTTTCTGCTTTTTACTGTTAGCGTTGTTGGATATGTAATTTTCTTCCGAACTGTAATTACCCAAGATCTTCAGAAGCATTACCAAAATGACATACTGGTTGTGCAGATAAATTCTAAGGGGTGTGAGGTGAATACCTGATGAGTACAGATAAAAATATTCGAGTAGGTATAATCGGCACTGGCACTCATGGCAGCAGATATGCAAATCATATAGTCAATGATATTCAAGGCCTAACTCTCTCAGGAATAAGCCGTCGTTCATCTGAGGGCATTGCTCAGGCCCAAAAATGGAATACCAAATACTTTGCAGATTGGAAGGATCTCGTAAGTAATCCTGAGATTGATGCCATTATTGCCGTAACTCCTCCAGTATTAAATCTAGAAGTCGCAAAACACTGTGCTGCTGCCTCAAAGCCTCTGCTCATTGAAAAACCTTTAGCAAGAAATGGAAAAGAAGCCGCAGAGATCGTAAAGATCATGAACGATAGCAACTGCAAGCTTACTGTTGGGCAGACGCTACGCTATAACCCTGTTATTAAAGCTTTAAAAGAGCAGCTCCCTTCAATGGGGAAACTGCATTCCTTTGCAATCAATCAGCGTCTAGAACCGTCAAGCCTTGCCTGGCATGATGATATCGAACAAGCTGGATCTGGTGTCATTATCCATACCGCTGTTCATATCTTTGATGCCTTAAGAGTTATAACTGGTTTACGAATAGTAAGGGTTATGGCTGCGGCACGCTGCATTCACTCCAAACATCTTGCAGACCTCTTCACAATTCTGGCCGAATTAGAAGATGGGACATTAGGAACTATCGATGTGAGTAAAGTAGGGCAAGCTCGAAGTGGCAGATATGAGTTTGTTTGTAAAGAAGGTCAATTGCACGCCGATCAAATTCACTCGTTTACAAAACGTATCAAGAATAATTTGCTTTCAAGTGTGGAAAAAATTAAACAGAAACCGACCATCTCACATCTATTAACTGATTGGCAATCATATTTAAATGATGCTGTAGAAAATCCTGTAGTGGGTAATGATGGTTTCTATACATTACAAGTATGTGACGCGTGTGTGAAATCTTCGCAGGATAATAAATGGGTGAATGTCTAGTTCGCAATTCAGGTTGAATAAATTTGCTCTTAACTTACTTCTATTATAGAAAATATATTGTAATTTAGCGTATGATATAGGTGAAGGTAATTGCTTAATATGATTGATAATTCAATAAACGCACAAGATGTTTATAACTTTTTATTCCTGAAATCAAGAGAAAAGTTATCTACAGAACTTGATGGTGAAACAGTTATTTTAGATATTAATTCAGGGATGTACAGTGGTCTTGACCCTGTTGGTACTACAATCTGGAATTTATTAGAGAAAGAAGTAACCTTTAGTCAGATAGTTGAAGAGATTCTGGATAACTATGATGTTTCAGAAGAACAGTGTATAAACGATTTAATCGACTTTTTAAACGACTTAGAGAAAAATGGGCTCATTGTTGTTCAGGGCAAGTAAAATAGGTAAGTTTTTCGACTTAAACAGCAACGAAAAGCAGATATTTTTGCAGGCCTTCTGGTTACTGCTCTACTATCGTCTCAGCCTTAAACTATGCAGTTTGAAGTTCGTTTTAGATGGGATGGAACAGACCAGCAGTAAACAGACTACACATGATCATTCGTCAGGTGCCCTCCACCGTATTTGTCAACTAGTAGAAAGTGCAGCAACGCTTGTTCCTTACACAACATGCCTGTCAAAGGCTCTGGCAGGAAGAGAAATTTGTATGCAAAATGGTTTTGATGTAACACTTCGTGTTGGTGTGGCCAAAGAGGATTCTGCTGTTGTTGCTCATGCTTGGTTGACGCATTCTCATGCAATTGTCTTGTGCAATCTTCCTGATATCGATAAATACCAAGAGTTACCGGCAAATCAACTGTGATCCTTAATAGATGTTAGAGGGGGGGGGGAGTTGAAAGGGAACTCTTTTGTCTGCATTATCTTTGGTAGAACAAAAAGATGGTACTGAAAAAGTAGCCATTTTTATTTGACCACGTCAATGCCGATTAAAATTTCTAATCCAGACGGAAAGACTATGCTGAACACGGTATCCGTCTGAATTAGATTAATAATTTTAATGTTTAAAAGATCGCTGACCTGTAAACATCATTGCAACTTTAGGGTCGGCTTCATTGCATGCTTCTATGGTTTCAAAATCTCGCATTGAACCACCTGCTTGTAGGATAGAGGTTATTCCCTGTTTAATTCCTACATCCGCACCATCTCTAAAAGGAAAGAAGGCGTCAGAAATCATAGTGCAGCCAGGCAGACCTGCTCTATCTGCTTTCACCTGTGCATCAATTGCTTCTTTTTCCTCAGCTTTTCGATCACCTTTGCTTATTGCTAACGCTAGATCAGCATAAGGAATTCCAAGTTTATCGAAACAAAGAATATCCGCATATTTTATATACGCTTTGTTTACTGCAATTTCTGCAACACCCACACGGTCTTGTTCACCTGTTCCAACACCAACAGTACAGCCATTCTTAACATAGAGAACGGAGTTAGAGGTTACGCCATGCTCAATGGCCCAGCCAAAGATCATATCATCAATTTCCTGCTTTGTTGGTTGGCGGTTACAGGTGTATTCTTTACCTTTCCAGGTAGCCACTGCAGGTTTTAAATCAGCAATAGAACGAATTGAGTTTACAGCAGATTGCTGAGCAATGATTCCGCCATCGATAAGACTTTTGAAATCAACAAATCTGAATTTTTCAAACTCAGCGAGACGGTCAATACGATCCATCTTAATAATACGGAGGTTTTTGGCTTTTTTCAGGATATCAAGTGTACCGTCTTCAAATTCCGGAGCGCAAACCACTTCTAAATAGTTTTTGGCAAGAAGTTCGGCTGTGTCAATGTCACAAGCACGACTCATTACAACAGCGCCACCAAAAGCTGCAATCCTGTCTGCCCTGTTAGCACGATTAAAGGCATCGGCAAGGGTTTCGCCATAAGCAGCACCACATGGGTTGTTATGCTTAAGAATAACTGCAGCAGGGCGGTCAACGAGGTATTTGATAATGTTCAGGCCATTGTCTATATCGGTAAGATTAATTTTACCTGGGTGCTTGCCTACCTGAAGCATATCTTTTACATCTATAGCTGATACGAGACCATTACCCGGTTCGATATATTTGCAATCACCAAGAGTCAGGTTGCCGTTGACTAATTCGTAGAGTGCGGCTTCCTGATCGGGATTCTCCCCATATCTGATTCCCCGTTCGTCAACAGAACCATCTTCTTTGCTGATTTTCCAAGTTCGTTTTTTATAAATGAGTTTTTGATCGCCAAAGGTGATGGTCATGTCCATCGGGAATTGGTCACCAAGAATGGTACTATACATTTTCTTTAAGTCGCTCATAGTATGCTCCGTTGAATGAGGGTCTGTGTCAAACGATTATATCGCAAAAACCTGTACTCAGTAAGATGATATTTCACCTGGTGTAACGATGTCTCAATAATTGGCCACTACCAGTTGATAAGAGGAAATCTGCGTACTGATGGTTTTGTTGTTGATATACTAAAAATAAAAGAATCAAGTGAGTTACAGCTCTTGTGATTAAAAACGTAATCGCTATGGGCTGTGAATCTGCTGCATATCCATAATTGAGTCGGTGCTTGAGGGATAAGATACGTTGTCTAAACGAAGAGGTAGTAAAAAATATCCACTCAAAGATATCACTTAAGTAGAAATCGAGATGAAACTAGCGTACTGAAATAAAACAATATTCGTAAAAGAAAACAGCGAAGATTAATCATCCAACATATATTTTCGCTATTTGCCTATTCCGACTATAGATTATATTCCAATAACCAAAAAGTCCAGATTAGTGAGAGGTGCTATGCGGCTTTAAGACGGTACCGTCAGTAACAGTGCAGTCACGAAGTACAGAGTATGGACCAATCTCAACATTGTTGCCTATTGTACAGTCAGTAAGAATGACGCCCGGTCGTAGAACACACTGCGCCCCAACTGTGCAAGTGCCCTCTAAATGAACCCCGTTCATAAGCAGACTATCTTTCCCTATAGAGGATTGTGATGAAATACATACACTCTCAGGGGATTGAATAGTCACACCTTGAAGCATAATCTCCCTATTTTTACGCATATGCAGTTCAGCATGGGCTTGGGCGAGTTCAATTCTCGAATTTACGCCGAGCACATCTTGTGCATACGGTGTGACGTATTTTTCAACGACTAAACCGGAACTGACTGCCATACTGACTATATCTGTCAAGTAAACCTCACCCTGGCTATTGTCGGTGCCGACTTCCTTAAGTGCGTTAAAGAGAAACGTTCGGTTTACGCAGTATATACCTGCATTTATCTCTGTTATTGCTAATTGCTCTGATGTTGCATCTTTTTGCTCAACAATACCTTGCAGACGATTGTCACTATCTGAAAGTATTCTGCCATAATTCGTTGGATCGTTAAGTAAAGTTGTCATTACCGTGAGTGTTGCATCATTTTCAGTATGCTTTTCAAACATCTCACGAAGAGTTGCTGGGCGTATTAGCGGTGTGTCGCCGCATAAAATCATAACGGTGTCTGAATCATCAGGTACAGCGTGCTCAGCAACGAGGACTGCATGCCCAGTACCTAATTGTTCTTCCTGTGTTACAGGGACAAAGTCATATTTGGCTATGGAATCGATAACAGCTTCACGTTGATGCCCTACAATTGTAATAGTCCGGCCAGGCTCCAATGGTGCAATGGCATTCAACACATGGTGGAGCATAGGAGCTGAATATACTTCGTGGAGAACTTTTGCTTTATCTGATTTCATTCTGGTGCCTTTGCCGGCAGCAAGAACAATAACTGAGAGCTTGGAATTTACGGTCATGGGGTATCCTGTTACTAGAGACAAGAGAAAAATAAAGATAGATAATCGGTTACTTATACGAAAACATAAATAATTATGCAATACCAGACATGGAATCAATTACAAATGATCCGTTTTCCAGTCGTAGAATTCTGTCGGCAAGCGACAGACTGGCAGGGCGGTGAGTGATAAGAATTACAGTTCTGCTGTTGAGTAGTTTTCTATTATTTTCGATGAACTGGATTTCACCTTGTGGGTCAAACATAGCAGTGGCTTCGTCGAGTATAAGTATTGCAGGGTCACTGATTAATGCGCGTGCCAAAGATAGTCTCTGCTTTTGCCCACCTGAAAGTTTTATTCCATGGTCCCCGATGATGGTATCAAATCCTGCAGGAAGGTTGGAAATAAATTCCAAAGCGTGTGCAGCTTGCGCTGCTTGAACAATATCCTCGTCAGTTGCGTCAGGTTTACCAAAACGAATGTTTTCTATAACCGTTGTGTTTTGGAGGAGAACATGTTGTTCCACAAGCCCGATCTGTTTTCTTAGACTGGTAAGTGAAACATCCTCAATATCAAATCCATCGATTCGAATATTGCCATTTGAAGGGTGAGAAAATCTCATAATGAGAGTTGCTAAGGTGGATTTTCCTGCCCCGTTTTCACCAGTAATGGCTAATGTCTCTCCTGGCTGAATGGTTAACGAGAGATTTTCAAGGATATCCTTTCTACCAGGATACGAGAAGCTAATGTTAGAGATTTCAATTCTGCCTGAAATTGCCGGTAGTTCAATACCTTTGTCGACCTGTTCGGTTTCGTAATCAAATACTTCAAGCAAACGGTCGGCTGAACTGGCAGTGCGTTGAATTTGGCCGTAGGTGTCAGCAAGTCTGCTTATTGGTTGGGTCAGCAGCATACCATAAAGCATGACACTTACAATATCACCCGTAGAGAGGTAGCCACTCGAGATATCATCTCCAATAAGTAAAAGTATTAAGAGAACTATACCGGTTGCAACAAGTTTAACGATAGGTGCGAGCCTTGCCTGGTGGTTGAGATACTTATAGGAAAGCTCGTAAAGGCGTTCATTACTACCGTTAAATCGAGAACTCTCAAGGCCTTCGCGAGTGAATATTTTTATAGTAGACAACGATGAGAGATTTTCTTCAGCTATTGAAAATGTAGCAGCGTACTGATCCATCAATTGTCGTGTTATCGGGCGAACCCGACGCCCTAATAACTTAATGAGAATATAGAACAGTGGGATCAGGATAACAACAAGAGCGGCAATTAACGGATTATATATACCTATACAAATTACAGCACCGAATGCAGTGAGAATGTGCGGCACAATACCAATGAGAGTACCTGTAACAAAACTGCTGATGACAGCAGAATCATTAGTGATAAGCGCAAGAGTCTCACCATGTTTTCTGTTGTGATGAAAACATAACGGAAGTCCTTGTAGATGATTATAAAGATGAGTTCGTAATTGTACCAGCATACGTTCAGCGGTCGAACCTGAGATCAAGCGGCTTATATAGGATAGCAGGCATTGAATAGAGATGACAAAGAAGAGTATCAATATCATCTGCTTATACGAAAGGGATAAAAACGTTGTCTCTGAAAGAATCGATTTCGTTAACTGGCCGGCAATCCAAGGAGTAAGGAGAGCGATACCGTTTTCGGCAAGCATAAGCACTGCGAGAAGAATGAGGATATTTCTCGGAGGGGTAATATGCTTTAAAAGGGGTGAATAGCGGGAGAATAAGGTCATAGAACAATAAGGTAAGAAAAAACTCATAAGACAACTATATATTGGTGCGGAACTGTAGCACGGATGAGAATGTTTTGCCACGATGATTGCCCGGCTCTTTAGTAGATGCCAGGAAGGGTAGGGAGCGACTTCGTTGTAATAAAAAATTGATCCTCGGTTAATGTAATTCTAAATCAGTCGTGGTTCTATACAGTACCAAGGTGTGACTGTGGCAGCCAAATCATCTCAATAGGTTCATCATTCTTCAGTGATTTATAACATGTAGAGGAGCGAACATGAGCAGTTATGAGAGGGGAGATTATTTTCCAGACGAAAAAGAAGAATACATGTCTGAGAGACAACTTAACTATTTCAAGCAGCAATTAAATAACTGGCGTTCTGAATTAGAAATAGCTCGCGATAGTTTTACAAAAGCTTTGAAAGAAACGCCAATGCGTAAGCCGGACCCTGTTGACCAAAGTGCGTCGAATTCTGATATGGCTCGTGATCTTGAGACGAGAAATCGTCAACAACACCTTATTAGACAAATTGATTTTGCTTTAGGTCTCATCGAAGAGGGCGAGTACGGCTATTGCGAGATATCCGGAGAGGAAATAGGCTTAAAGCGGCTAATGGCTCGTCCTATTGCTACCCGATGCATAGAGGTGCAGGAAAGGCTTGAGAGAATGTCAGCCGGACCAGGAAAACACGCTGTTGCATGCATGGTATAGAAAGATATAACAGACTAAACGAAGAGACGCGTGTTTTAACACAACAAAAAAGCCCGATTGAAATTAATCAATCGGGCTTTCTATATAGAAAATCGGCGGTGACCTACTCTCCCACACAGTTGCCCATGCAGTACCATCGGCGCTGAGGAGCTGGTCCTGTAGTGTTCACGGATTGAGATGACTTGCTCGTCAAGGAGCTGTGAGATGAGCTGTACTCTTGTACGCTTATCTCGCAGGCGACGATGGGGAGTAAGTCATATCGATTCGAACGTAGTGGTGAACAGTTCAGGAAACTTCCGTGTTCGTAATGGGAACGGGTGGAGCCTCTTCGCTATGACCGCCGAAAATGAATAGCAGTAGGTCTGGGAAAACAAAACGTTAGCTGTATCGTACTGATAGTATGAAGCTTTATAAATGAATATGTTGATACAAACACAAAAAGCCCGATTGAAATTAATCAATCGGGCTTTCTATATATAAAATCGGCGGTGACCTACTCTCCCACACAGTTGCCCATGCAGTACCATCGGCGCTGAAGAGCTTAACTTCCGTGTTCGGAATGGGAACGGGTGGAGCCTCTTCGCTATGACCGCCGAAAAACTTTGTGTTTTTCAGCTATATATAAATCCTTTCCGGTAGGTGCTGTGCACCCCCTTCGGGGATAAGCTTCTCTAGTACAAAATGCCTGTAAAGACAAGTCATTTTGAAAGAGTCGCTAAATTCTCGATAATCGAATAGTAGAGTAATCAGTAGTTGTTAATCAAAAAAATGTGGATAAGCCGCACGGCTTATTAGTATCGGTAAGCTCCACGTATTGCTACGCTTCCACACCCGACCTATCAACGTTGTAGTCTACAACGAGCCTTCAGATGACTAGTGTCATGGGAAATCTCATCTTAGAGTGGGCTTCCCGCTTAGATGCTTTCAGCGGTTATCCCTTCCGAACTTAGCTACCCAGCAATGCCCTTGGCAGAACAACTGGAACACCAT
>NZ_CP050698.1:450000-1637500 GCF_005116655.2 Desulfosediminicola flagellatus
ACGGAGTATGGCAATGGTGTCTTCAACTGTCGGCTCCTGAACGAGAACAGGTTGAAATCGTCTTTCAAGGGCACTGTCTTTTTCTATATATTTCCTGTACTCATCAAGGGTAGTTGCGCCTACGCAGTGTAATTCACCTCTGGCAAGTGATGGTTTGAGCATATTTGAAGCATCCATGGACCCTTCTGCAGCACCTGCACCGACAAGGGTGTGTATTTCATCAATAAAGAGGATGATTTCTCCGGCCTTTTTTTCTACCTCTTTGAGTACAGCCTTCAGTCTGTCTTCAAACTCTCCTCGATATTTTGCACCAGCAACCAGGGCAGCGAGGTCAAGTGTAACAACCTGTTTATCTTTCAGTGTTGCGGGGATATCACCATCAATAATCCTTTGTGCAAGGCCTTCTACGATAGCTGTCTTTCCAACGCCAGGTTCGCCAATAAGTACAGGGTTGTTTTTGGTTCTTCTGGAGAGTACCTGTATGATACGGCGGACTTCGTCATCTCTGCCGATAACCGGGTCAAGCTTTCCCTGTTTGGCTCGATTCGTAAGATTAATCCCGTATTTTTCAAGAGATTGATATTTCTCTTCCGGATATTGATCTGTAACTCTGTGATCACCACGAATAGCCTGAAGTGCTGCCAGGAACTTTTTATCATCAATCCCTCTTGCGGACAAAGCACGAGTTACCTGATCTTTTTGATTTTTAATGACAGCAAGAAAAAGATGCTCCTGGCTTACGTAATCGTCCTGCATGTCGGCTGCGATCTTAAAAGCCAAATCAAGGATGTTTTGAAGTTCCTGAGATGCATACACCTGGCCTGCACCACTTCCAGAAACCTTAGGTTCTTTTTCTATGAGAGCATTGCAGTCCATAAGTACGAGTGATGGATCAATACCCATTTTTTTCAGCACCGGTACGACAACACCATCTACCTGCTCAAGTAGTGCCTTTACCAGATGAACCGGCCGGATACTTTGCTGTGAGGCATCCCTCGCCATTTTCTGGGCTGCCTGGATAGTTTCCTGTGATTTTATTGTAAACTTGTCAAATTGCATTCTTCTCTCCTGTTGACTCGTTTATTAAAGGTTACTTTGCTAAGAATCCGATGTTAGTGGTTCGGAAAAAGCATAACCCTTTCATTGATTGGCAGAAAGATAATAAGGATGCTGGAAAGGGGTGTCAATAAATTGACATATACGTTGGACAAGTTAAAAAAAAAGGTGAAACCAGAACGGTTTCACCTTTTTGTTACATCTATTTAAGACCTGAAATAGATATTCCAGGTGATAGTCCTTTGCAGGCAATACTACTTAACCGCAACTACCTGAATCGCAGGAACCTGAGCTGCAACCGCCACCGCCACCAATTGGGTTGGCAGATGTGATTCCAAAGCCCGAACGAGGTCCAGCATCAATAAAATCAACGGTGATTGTTCCACATGTGGTAAGAAGACTTTCTTCCACCAGAAACTTCAGGGTGTCGTTTTCGTATACTTTATCGTTTTCTTTTGGCTCATCCAGAGCCAAGCCCAGAGAGGGACCAGATCAGCCACCCTGCATAAGGGCTACACGAAGAGCAGAATCGATATTGTTCTGCTCCATATACTCTTTGAGTTTTGTAACAGCTAAGTCTGTTACACTAAAATCAGACATGATGCCTCCTCGTTTCAATACGTTACCACTATATTGAAGTGTTTCAGGTTGAACTTCTTTAAAGAAGTGGTTTCTGTTCCCAGACAAAATAAGGTGCTACAGATGATAAGTCAATCCGGGATTTTTAGAAAATTCCGGATTGACTTATTTGTGCATAAGATTTTTTAACAGGATGTTCACTGCAGACCCTGAATATGTAATGTTTTTTCTTGCTTAGGTGAAAAGTGTAGTGATAACCTTATAGAAATATGGCAATTATCCAACATTATTGAAACATTGTTGATATATCCTAACGCGTAAGCGATACTGAATTATTGATGAATCGGATGTTTTGTTACTAAGTATCCGAAGATTCTCTTCTCCTTAAACATTTCCATAAAGTAAAAGGGTACCGATATGAAGAAAATTGTAATTTCGACTGGTGGCGGAGATGCTCCTGGCTTAAATGCAGTTATTTTTGCAGTTGTACATTCGTGCTACAAGCGTGGCTGGGAGGTTTATGGGAGCCGAGACGGATATGCAGGTTTTCTTGATATTGATGACATGATCAGGCTAACTCCTAAAGACGTTGCTGAAATCTATTCAACTGGCGGTACCATTCTTGGTTCTACTAATAAAGGGAATCCTTTTTCACGACCTGTAGAGAATCTTGCAGGTGAAATTCAGGTTATTGATGTCTCAGATAAGATACTAAAAAACTTTAATAGAATGGGTTTTGATTGCCATATAGCAATTGGTGGTGATGGCAGCCTGGATATAGCAAATAGATTTGCCGAAAAAGGTATGCCCGTTATAGGTGTCCCAAAGACCATAGATAACGATCTCGAGGAGACAGATCGTACTTTTGGATTTGATACTGCTGTTTCTACAGCTACGGAGGCTCTTGATAAACTCCACTCTACGGCTAAATCTCATAATCGGGTAATGGTAGTTGAAGTAATGGGGCGTGATTCTGGATGGATTGCTCTTTACTCGGGAATATCCGGCGGGGCTGACGCTATTCTTATTCCGGAAATCCCATTTGATATGGAAGAGGTGTGTGAGAAAATCTCAGATAATGAACTGCATGGAAAACATTACGCTATTGTAGTGGTGGCCGAAGGTGCAAAGACTAAAGAGGGAACCGCATTTAATAAAGGCGAGGGGGAACTGGGTCGCGAGGAGGTTGTCCTCGGTGGCGTTGGGGAATATGTAGCTAGTGAGATTCGCAAACGTACCGATAAAGATACACGTTCGCTTGTATTAGGGCATCTTCAACGGGGTGGTTCGCCAACTACATTCGATCGTCTGCTGGCATTACGATTTGGAACGGCGGCTGTTAGAATGGTTGAAGAGAAAAAATTTGGTCATATGGTAGCACTTCATAATTCAAAGATGGTTCCTGTGCCAATTGTTGATGCGATCAAGAATCGAAAAAAAGTTCAAACTGATTGCGATAAAATTTCCACAGCGGAAGACATCGGTATCTGTCTTGGTGGTACCTCCGGTGGCTGGAGACTTACCAGATAAGAGAAAAATAAAGGAGTGTTGGTTGCAATGCGGATAGATGTTTTTCAGCAAGTATACGATTTGTTATTTAATCATTATGGGCCGCAAAAATGGTGGCCCGGTGACACACCATTTGAAATAATGATAGGAGCGGTGTTAATACAGAATACACATTGGAAAAATGTCACCAAGGCTATCAATAATTTACAAGAGCGGAATTTACTCTCTTTACCTTCATTGCATGATGCATCTTATGAGGAGATTGCGGACTGTATTCGCCCATCAGGATATTATAATATCAAGGCAAAGAGGTTGCGCAATCTGCTGCAGATGATTGTTGAACAATACGATGGCGATCTTGAAAGTCTGCTGAGTGATTCAACAGATGATGCACGAGAGAATTTGTTGTCAGTTAAAGGGATAGGCCAGGAAACCGCCGATGCTATTTTATTATATTGTGGGAATCACCCTGTATTTGTCGTAGATACCTACACGCATCGTGTATTTTCGCGACACAATCTTGTTCCTGATGAGTGTGGTTATGAAGAGCTCCAGGAAGAGTTTACGTGCAGATTACCGTCTGACTCAAAACTTTTTAATGAATATCACGCGCTGATAGTAAATGTCGGTAAGGATTTTTGTAAAAAGACAACCCCCTTATGTGAACAATGTCCACTCAAGGGGGTCGAGGGGTAGGAGGAGAGGGGATTGGGGTCAGGCTTTCAGTTTTAGAAGACTGCCAGCCATCTCGTCAGCAACTTGTAGAGTTTTAAGGTTGGCTTGATACAGGTTGCTGTTAATGCTCATTTCAGGAAACTCCTGTCCGATATCCACATTAGACAGTTCAACTTCTTGCTGTCCGTCACTGGTTTCCTGATATACTACACTGCCGGGAGTATTTACTTTCTCGATCTGCGCTTGCACCCCGCCTGTTTCTTTTGAGCTTAATGTCACACGGGTTTTCTTAAAACCATCAGTCAGTGAGTTTGCAACATTGTTGGAGTTGGACTGCACTCTCGTAGAGAATGCTTTCAAGGCAGAAAGAGCTGAATTTTGGGCTGAGGAGATCATAGTAGTCTTTTTAAGGCAAATGTGATTTCGTTGAACGAGTTAATCTTTAATTAGCAATTTAAATGCCAAAAAAAACTTTTGCAATGGCGTTACCAGAGAATATAGTTTAACTGGTTTAAATTGATGAATATAGTCCTTCACCTATTGTTCATAGAACGTGTCGGTGAAGGTCTGACTGGAGAGTGGGGTAGGGAATGTGTGGAATCAGAATTACATAAATGAACTTGGAGTGTTTTCGGGTATAATATTTTGTGCCGTTTTTATTACTTCCTGCAGGTAGGTCTCGATTTCGTCGAGACTATATTCAACTTTCATCAGAGCTGCTCTATACTTATCTAACGTTTCTTTGGCTTTGATCGGGCTGTTATTTTTCGAATGAAGCGCATAAAGTAGGGTTACCAGCTGTTCTTCAAGTTTATTCATCAGCACAACTTGTTCGAGCAGGGTGATTGCTTCTTCGGTTCGACCGGTTTCAGCCATGTGGTTTGCCCAGGTGGTCGTGAATTCGATAAGGCCGAAGACGAGCTGGTCATTATAGGCAAGCACTTGCTCAGATTTAAATATGTCTTCTGGGAGCGATCCTTTCCAGTAATGGAGTGCACGTGTGAACGCATTACTTGCCTGCCACCAATCGCTGTTTTTGCTATGCACCATCCCCTGTCGAGCAGAATCGAAAAATTGAAGAGAATCCATCTGATAATTCGCCAGGCATAGAATTCCTTTTTGCATGAATATATAGTCTCGCACAGTGAGTGCTTCAGTTTTCGAAAGTTCTTTTCTTAGCCTGGTGAGTAGAGTATCGAAGCTTTTTCGTGCATTTTCAGGCGTGTTGTCCGGCCAGAGTTCAAGCTGTACCCTCTCCTGACTTATTCGTTGTCCTTTCGAAGTGATTAACAGCCCAAGTAACTCTCGCTGGGAAGGAGTGAGATCTTTAGCTCGGCTGACAACTGTATCCCCCAGGCTGAGTTGAAAAGTATCGAGTAATGAAAAGCTAAGCAGTGTTACAGGTTCGCCTTCATCCGTGAAATTTAAACGAAGTCTTTCCCGTGACAACATTTTCGCAAAACTTTTTTCAATATCAAAACGAACAGCAATTGAGAGAAGACGGCTCATCATTACCGGTTCCCAGCCCCAGAAGAATGAGTAACCGTTATTTCTCATGAGTGATAACCCGGCATCCAGATCATCAAGTGCTGTTTCAGCATCGATAGCCAAAAGCTTGTTATAACTTCGCTGAAGGAGTGCACAAATGGTCAGGAAAGTGGATGGAATGGATTGGGCCTGTTCCACCGCTGTGTTAAGTGCTTCTGCAGCTTTATCAAACTCACCAATTCTGGTTAATGATGCTCCACTCAATATTGTGTTAAACGTTTCATAAAAGAATCCGCCAGCCTGTCGACGTAAATCTGCTGACTCTGTGATGAGTTCAAGTGTTTTTTCTTTGTCGTTGGTCAGAGATTTTCCATAAGCCAGCCACTGCAAAATCTGGCTATGCATATGATTGGTGCTGGCAGTAGACGTAATGCCGAATCCTTTACTCAACAATGCCATGGCATTATCTGTTTGCCCGAAAGAAAAATACCCGATAGCACCCCATACAAAAATATACGGAGCTGCTACGGTTTGGTCTACAATGGTCTGGTCAATGCTTTCCTGAATCTCCTGCTGATGTTTTTTGAAATTTAAAAAATCTCCAACCATAGAGAGGTAGCAAAGGTACATGACGCGGATGGTCAACTTGTTGGACATACCTACAAGGGGGTCGTTTAAAAAGGAATAACAGCGTTCGGCCTCTCTGAGATATTTCGCTCGATTACCACTAAGAAGTTCAATGTATCCCTGGATAAAGCAAGCTGATGCAATGTGGTTTCTGCAATTTTGACGAGTCGCCAGGGTGTTGGCTAGTGCAATGTACGATCTTGCCGTGTCCATTTCACCGTCAAAGAAACAATATCCACTTGCCAGATTACGAGCGGCATGGATTTTAACGTTATCCGGAAGAGTGTCTTTGTTTTTTTTCAGTAGCTTTGCAGCTTGTGGAAGCAGTTTTGAGCCAACTTGATACTGTCCGGAGATAACAAAATGAAAGTAGATCATTTGGGAAAGGCAAAGCAGCTCTCCGGTTTCGTCGTTATTTCTTTTGAAAACTCCCATTGCTTTTTCGTAATAAGGGAGGGTCGTCTGAGGGGAGTAATCATTTCTGAGCAGACCCGCATAAAATGTTAGCCAACTGTACTGGAAAAGGGTTTCTTCAGGGATTGATTTGAGCAGCGCTAGAATAGTCAGGGTTTTATTCTCTGCTACCATAGCCATTCCTTTCGTTTGAAGCAGTCGCTCCATGGTAAGAAAGTCACCTGCTTTTTTATAGCTGGCAAGGGCCTGCTCTATCATGTCCTTTTCAAGGTAGTACTCAGCTTCCCGGGTATGAATGTTTTTGATATCTGAAGGCGAAAGGGTTTGCTCAGCTCGTATTTGTAAAAATTCCTGAAAGAAATGGTGAAATCGAAAGATCGATTTTTGATCGTCAAGCTGGTAGACAAAGAAATTTTCCCTGGCCATATCGCTCAGTATCGTATCAATATCCTCAATTCCCGTGAGCATAGTGGCTAGATCAACAGGGATCTGTGATATAAACGACAGTTTTAAAAACGGAATATGCAGATTTTCTGGAATTTTATCAAAAATTTCATCCTGAAAAAAATCAAGCATATGACCCTGATCAGAACGGGATGCTGCAATTGAACTGTTATCTGTTTGCTGCCAGAATTTTGTGCGACCGGTCATCGGGTGGCTGGCGAGAACAATCCCCATGACCCAGCCGTTAGTCATTCTATGAATTTCACTGGCGTCCTGCCTCGTAATGCTTTTTTCAAGCACATTGGTGAAGAGATCTTCAATCTCTTTGTTACTTAGCGCCAGATCCTGAGTGCTGAGGTAGGATATCTTATTGCTATCTCTGAATGTCTTGCACTTCATTTCCAGCGGGTGTCTGGTGGAAAGAACAAAGTGGAGGCGTGGGGGAGATGTGTCAATAATATACTCAAGTATATTATTAGTAAGCGTTGCACCGGTGGTGAGATGAAGATCATCAAATACTATGAAAAGATCGTGAGCAAGATAATGGTTGATATCCGTCAGCAGAATATTTGCACATCGCTTCAGGTCAAGTGGACCGACTTCACCTTCTCGCAAAATGGTCGCAAGTTGAGGCGAATGAAAATTGGGATATTTTTGATTGAAGTTTGCAAGGAGCGACGATAGCAGAAGAACTGGGTCGGAATCTTCAGGACCTATCTGATACCACATATATTCGAAGCTATTGTGATCCAGAAACTGGGAGATAAGCGTTGTCTTTCCCTGACCTGCCTGAGCTTCAATAATCACTGCCTTTTTCGTCTTGATCTTTGCCGGCAGTTTTTTACTGAGTAAGCGGGTGCGGAGCAACGATTGGGATTCGTCAATATGAGGGGGGTAGAATTTGTTGGAAGGCATGGCGAACGGTATAGTGTTCTCTTTGGTGTTCATCATGTGGTGTCCCCCCTAAGAATGTTATTTTTCCTGGCCCCTCCCCTGGTAACAGAGAAACTGCCTGCAGATGCCACGTATGATTTTTGAATCTTTAGAAGTTATGCGGATTCTGCTCAAAAACTGTCTGATGTTGGTCATCCAGTATGTATGACTTTTTTCTTGTAGAAAATCAATACGTAATAACGTTTCTTCTAGATAGTCGTACATTCCTTCTAGTTCATATGACGAGGCGATTTTCGGATTAGGTTCGATGGCCCTGGGTGCATGCACTATATTATAATACAATTCATAGCAGTGAATAGCCACGGCCTGGGCAAGATTAAGTGAAGAAAAATCGGCTGTAGGGATGGATGAAGTGTAGTTGCAGTATTTGAGCTCGTCATTTGTCAATCCCCGGTCTTCAGGCCCGAATATAATGGCGAGCTGGTTGTTGGGTAGATCGGGAATGATGGTTTCAATTATTTCTCTAGGCGTTCTTTCAATGGTTCGTTTTTTTCCTGTACGTGCGGTCGTTCCCACTATTACAGAAAACGGTTTGAGTGCTTCCTCGAGATTATCATGGATTTCCATGTTGTCGAGGAGATGAGCTGCTTTGTGAGTTGCCATTTTGGCCATGGCAGCCCTGTCGGGCATGATTTCATGAACCAGAATCAATCGTTTTATTCCCATGTTAAAAGCAACACGGGCTGTGGAGCCGATGTTCTCGGCAAATTTAGGACGTACCAGAACTATAGCAACCTGGGAGAGTAATAATTGATCGGGATACATTGTAAGAAAAAGAGGATATGTAAAATAAGATCTGAAAGAGGGGGAGGTGTATTTCGCCCTGTAAATACAAAACAGGGACCTGCTCCATTAAATGGAACAGGTCCCTGTGAAATCAAAACAACTGTTTGTCGGGAGTATTACCCGGTCAGTGTTAGTTTTTCTTCTGATTGGTATCCATGGTAATTTTGCTGATTTTCTCGTACTCTTCTACCTGCTTGTCGGCTGAAGTAGGCATAAGTCTCTTAAGAAGTGGCATAACTCCACTCTCAGACTTTTCAAAGAGATTCTCTGCCTCTTTGAGGGTAACCTGCCAAGCCGGAGCAAAGCCTGGTGCTTTCTCAAACATTATGTCCAGAGCGGTCTGGTAGATGTAAAACTGACGTATTTCTTTGCGACCAGGCTTCTGGTTCAGGGACTGGACAGTGATTCGCAGATTGTCGCGTTCCTGCTTAAGCCGGTTGAGTTCAGTTTTACGTCGCTCGTTATCTGATGAATCGATTTCAAGCTTGGTGTGCAGGTGTGATCTGAGTCGATCAACCTCTTTACTCAGTTCGCGTCTTCTGAGCAGTCCTCTGAGATAAATAATAATACAAACCACAAGGCCAATTGCAAGACCTCTAAGAAACGGGTTTCCGAGAAGAGTTGTCAAAGATTCGGTTCCTTCCATATGGTACTCCCTCCTGAGCGAGTAGGACGTTAGGTAAGTCTTTATAACTGATTATTGATTAAAAATTCCGGATTTAACATTCTTCAAATAATTAATTCGAAAAGTGCTCGCAAGTCAAGCTGCAAAAGCACCATTAATAAAAAACCCTAACATTTCACTGGTAGGAGATACTTATGGAAATATCTGTTATTGCATTAAAGATGGTTTGAAATTCACCCTGTTTTTATTTTTATCAATATCTGTCGCAATAACAGTAATCCTGTCACCAAGCTGATATATATTTCTGCTTATTTCACCGATAAGCCTATGATGCTTGCCATCGTAGAGATAATAGTCGTCGGTAAGCTGTTCGGCGAGGATTGATCCACTGATAAACAGATCGTCCAGTTCAACAAAAAATGCAAATTCTGTGACCCCTGATATTATCGCACTAAATGACTCTCCCAAATGCTTTTCCATGTAAATAATTTTTAGGCGGTCATTCATTTCACGTTCAGAATTTACAGCGGTTCGCTCCCTCGTTGACAAAAAGATACCTGCGGCCTCAAGGTTCTGACTTTCAATGTTATCAGTATCCGTTTGCTTTTTTGTCAGGAGAAACCGGCAGAGTTCACGGTGAACCATCAGGTCTGGATATCGGCGGATTGGAGAAGTGAAGTGGGTGTAGTCAGTGGCCGCCAGTGCAAAATGTCCTTTATTGTCATGTGAGTAGCGAGCCTGTTGCATGGTGCGCAGGAGGAGGTTGTTGACAATATACTCTTTTGGTGTGCCTTTACATGCTTCAAGTACTTTGCCAAACCACTGCGGATTATTTTCCGGAGGAGGAAGGTGGAGGTCCAGTGTTTTTGCAAAATGACTGAATTCGACTACTTTTTCAAAATCAGGAAGTTCATGGATGCGATAGAGGCTGTTTCTATGGTTCCGTGTGAATGTTTCTGCGACAGCTTCATTTGCTGCAAGCATAAACTCTTCAATAAGCTGATGGGCGAAATTGCGTTCGGCTTTTTTTATCGATGCTATTTTGCCTTCGTGGTCTAGGGAAATTTCAGGCTCAGGAATAGAAAAGCCTATTGATCCTCGGTCTGTTCGATATCGCTGTAGAAGGGTTGCAAGCTCTGAAGCGTTCCCAAGCATTTCAAGAAATGGCGTATGTTGTGAAATTACCGCTGGATCTTTATCTATAAGGATTTGTCTCACTGTGGTGTAAGTAAACCTTTTATGACTTCTGATGATTGAGCGGCAGAACCGTTTACCGATACGATTACCTCTATTATCGAAATCAATAACTGCAGTTACTGCTAGTCGATCCTGGTCAGGAATCAGACTGCAGAGGTTGTTTGATAGCTTTTCAGGCAGCATCGGAATGACACGGCCGGGGAAATAGATTGAAGTACCACGCTGGTATGCATCTTTATCTATGGCGGAACCGGGTTTGACAAAATAGGAAACGTCGGCGATGGATACATAGAGTCGATAGCCGGTATCCGTTCTCAGAACGCAGACAGCGTCATCGAAATCTTTGGCAGTCTCTCCATCAATTGTTACCAGCTGAATGTCGCGTAAGTCTTCCCTTGCCTCATCTGTCGGGATAGTGTCAGAAAGCTTTTCAGCTTCCGCCACAGTTGCATCGCTGAACTGATGAGGTAGCTGGAATTTCTCAGTGACAAGGCGCATTTGAACATCAATATGTTCAGGTGGGCCCAGTATTTCTGTAATTGAACCGGCCACTGTTCGTGACGGTTGATCTGGCGGTGTTATTTTCGCTATGACCGCCATACCGTTTTCAATGTCTGGGCAGGTTTGAGGATCGATTCTGATAATAAACGGGTATCGTGTATCTTCTGGGAATACAAAAGCACCTTTCTTATCGCGAGTGAAAAATCCCGCAATAGTTTCAGGGCCACGTTCTATTACGTCTAGGATTGCACCTTCCGCTTTACCGTTTTTGGCTACATTGACAACCCTGATTAGCACAGTGTCACCATGCATTGCTTTACTAATTCTATTGGCTGGAATATGAACATCACGATCGAGATCAGGAGAAGAGCCATGTTTTTTTGTGATGCTGACAAATCCAAATCCCTTAGGATGTTGATGGAGAGTTCCACTATATAGTTGCGCTGCTGACCCTATTTGGTAATGTTTCTTTCCCGGTTTAATAATTGCCTTACTTTGGAACAGGTATGCTATTGCGAGTTTTAAATCTTTACTGATGGTGCGCTTACCTGTTACAGCAGTGGCGATATCAGTCAAGGAGGCAGGGGAATCGCAGCCGAATAGAAAATGAAGGACACTGTTTTCAATTGCCTGGAGTGCAAAGTTTTTGTGAGTGCGTTTTTTATCTTTCGCACCGAAGGGGGGCTTTCCTCTGCGTTTCAATCTTTTTTGACTCATAAATTCGTATTTTTTATTTCCCCCTCCAAGGGGAATTCTGTTATTCTGAGACGTAGTTGTCGTGTTTTTTTAATTTTATTCAGTGTATCACTGAGTTGCCAGCAGATAAAGATTTTTAAACACCTTGTGATCCGTGGCTAAATGGCTTCGGTTGGCTACCGACTTTGTAGCCAGATAGGAGAGTATGCGACGTATTCCTTTTGCTATAGATGATTATCGTCAACAGATGCGAGCGCTTCTGGGAGATTCTCCCGGGCAGTCTGTGTTCTGGGATGCTCTGGATTTTGCCATCGAAGCACATATCGATCAATGGCGTAAGTCAGGTGATGCGTATATTCTTCACCCCTGTTCAGTTGCCAAAATTCTTGTTGAAGAAATGGATATTGCACACCCGGAAATCCTGGCAGCTGCTCTTTTACATGATACGGTTGAGGATGTTGAGGAGATAACCGCCGAGGTGGTGGGGAACAGGTTCGGTGCTTATGTCCAGGCAATTGTTGAGGGTTGCACAAAGGTTACGCACGTTTCAGGCAGCAAGCAACATAATTCACAGAAAACTCACAGAAAAATCTTTTCAGGTGCTGCACTCAGGCCAGAAGTTATGTTGGTTAAACTTGCCGATAGAATGCATAACTTGCGCACCCTTCAGGCTTTACCAAGAAAAAAACGACAAAGGATTGCTGACGAAACCATTGATATCTATGCGCCTCTGGCCACGGTTTTTGGTTTGTTTCATTTGAAACGGCAGATGTATAACCTGGCTCTGCTGTTCAAATACCCGAAGCAGGGAGCAAAACTTAACAGCCAGATCCGACAGCTGAATCGTTCGCCGGTTGGGCTGGAAATTGTTCAGGCCCTGCGCCAGGAAACCAAGGCACATGGGTTGGCTGCAGAAGTTGTTATGCGTACTAAGGAACTCTGGGCGTATTATGATGTGACCAACAGATTATTGCTCAAACATATCGAAACTCCTATGGAGATTTTGATTGTCGTTAATGACCGTCACTCCTGTTACAGGGCGCTTGGCGTTGTAAATCAGACATTCAGACCAATCCCACGGACTATGCGGGACTTTATCGCAAACCCGAAGCCCACAGGATATCAGGGCTTGCATGCAAGGGCTATCATAAAAGGGCAACGATTCCTGTTTAAGATCAGAACCCATGAGATGGCACGAAAAGCCCAAAGGGGACTTTTTAGAAACTGGACATCAAAAACTGGAAAACAAGGGCGGTTTGTTCAGGAAATTCAGGAAATGTTTGATGTGCTGAGTTCTGATGAATCATTTTCCTATAGAGATGTTATCGCTGCCAGTGGAATTAAAGAGATCTATACATATACTCCACAGGGTGACTTGATCTGTCTGCCATTTAAGTCGACTGTGCTTGATTTTGCGTTCAGGGTACATACTGAAATCGGCCGAACCTGCCTGGGGGCTATGATTCGAAATACCCGGGTAACTCCAGATCATGTTCTGACTGATGGCGCGATGGTCAGAATTATTCGCAATAAGGAGCCGGTTCGTTTTGAACAGCATATGATGAATATGTGCAAAACACCGCGCGCGCGGGCTGAGTTGGCAAAGAGTTTCAGGATACGGCGCAGAAAAGTAACGTGTCGAGTCGGTGAGTCCCTCATGAGGCAGGAGATGTTGCGGTATGGTTTTCCATTCCATGTGTTAGAAGGCGATGGGCTGAAGAAAATATTAACGATGTTTCGAGTTGAAAGCCTTGATGATTTCTATGGCAGAATTGGAGAAGGGCGTTTGAGGCTGTATGATATTATGAGCAGGATTAAATCCGACATGTTTGATGGAAAATCCCCGCTCTTTACTCCGACAGGTGCCTTCAATAAAGTAGAGCTAACAACGCTTGACCCTGTTTGTGTGAAACTGTCTTCCTGCTGTAAACCAAATCCGACTGCAAAAGATAATTGTGCGCTGCTTACTGAAAAAGGTTTTTCTGTTCATCACAAGAAATGTTCACGGCTTGAACATATAAAGTTTCGTCGTGAGGATGCGGTAAATATTATCTGGAGATTGCGAACAACAACTGTTCGTAAGCAGCAGGAACTTCATGTTTTGCGAGCATCACGTGCGGATGTGATGAGAGCACTCGGTGAGGCTCCTGAAGATATGGAAGTGGCTCATTTACAACTTTTATCTCGGTATTCCACCCTGGAGCCGGCCTGGCTACTGAGTTTTAATGTCCCTAATCTTTATGCGCTCCAGAAAGTACTCAGACATTTTGATAAATCAAATATTCCGTATGAGTACTACCTGGACTGCTAATTAACTCGATTTTAGGGTATTAGGCACTACGGTGTTTCATGCTCACTGCGAGTTATTTCGTCAGGTCGTTTACTGTATTTTTGTAAAACTGTGACGAGCATTTCAGGCAGGTCATTTCGCTGTCGTGAACTTCGGTGCAGCTGAGTAAGTGTTTTCTCAAGGGTGAGCTTTTCTCCAAGGGATATATGTCGCAATATCAATGAAATTAGACGGGTTATCGTTGTAAGATTAGAGATGCGTGATTGCAGGTGCTGATCACGGTCAAATGCTGTTGAAGCAAAAATCTCTACAGGCGCACCTTCCATCTCACTAATAGACACATACCAGCTGTTTTGATCTCTGTCCCGAGTCCGGTAACGAACAGCGTCCAGCACTTCTGGGAGCTCGCAGGGACTTGCGGGCTTATTGCTACCTGCGATTTTTTTAAGTCTGTCTATGCGATTCTGTTCGTTTATCAGGGCATCTGCAAGTTTGCTGCAATCCATACAAAGTTGCGTCTCGTTGTAATCCAATAATTTCTTTTTTTTCTCGCAACCTGGGCACTGTCCTGTTGTCTGCGGTTTTTTACTCATTATTCCACTTGCCATCCGGCTGGGTTGATTTGATAT
This sequence comes from Desulfosediminicola flagellatus, assembly GCF_005116655.2. GTDB lineage: Bacteria > Desulfobacterota > Desulfobulbia > Desulfobulbales > Desulfocapsaceae > Desulfopila > Desulfopila flagellata. The sequence continues at coordinate 464,471 of NZ_CP050698.1, forward strand.
GTTTGGCCAACAATTGCTGGAATTGTTTTCCCGAAATTTCCTTGGCGCCAAAGCTAAGAAGATGCTGGGTAGTCATTTGGCAATCAATTAACTTTACACCTTTTTTACGCAAATGTTCAATAAGTGCGACAAAAGCTATTTTAGACGCATCAGTTATTCTGGTAAACATTGACTCGCCGAAGAAAACATTGTCAAGACGGATTCCATAGAGCCCGCCGGCAAGTTTTGAACCTTGCCAGCATTCTACACTATGGCAATATCCGAGTTCATGAAGTCGAAGATAGGCAGACTGCATGTTACTAAGAATCCAGGTTTGCTCACCCTTTTCTGTCCGATTGGTTGCACACTCCGAAATAACCTGATGGAAATCCTGGTCAAAAGTTATTTCAAACGGATGACGGCGTATTGTCCTCGCAAGTCTTTTGGTCACGTGCAACTCATCAGTAAAGAGGACAAGGCGGGGAGATGTGAACCACCAAAGTAACGGATCACCTTCAGAGAACCATGGGAAAATACCATTCTGGTACGCTTTGACAAGGCGTTCCGGACGTAAGTCTCCACCAATCGCAAGCAATCCGGTATCTTCTGCAAGGTCTGGATGTGGGAAAACTATTTTATCTGTTAATTCAAAAACGGGCATAAATGAAGGTAACCGTAGTTCAATATGATGTCAACAACGAGCAATTGGGTATCGGAAGGGAGATCATTATCAGTGTTTATCTCGGAAATAAAAGAGTGACTCCGGAAAGAGCCAAAAAACAGGAAAAATTCGTACATAGGTTTTTCTGGGAAGGTGGTTATAAACAGCTGAACCCAAAATTGTTCCTACCAGCACTGATGGGCAACTCACTGTGAACATTTGAAGAACCGAAGGAGTTATTAGTCCGGTAAATGCATGAACTGTTACAGTAACAACCGAGTTGAAAATGAAAAACGCTGTTAAGGCGGCCTTGATCTGATCTTTGGACCAGTCATTGAGAGTTGTATATATTATAGTCGGTGGACCTCCTGTACTGAATGCTGAGCCGATTGTGCCGGATGAAAACCCGGCAAGATATGCCCAATATGTTGCAAGTGGACGGCGACGAGGGCTGAAAGCCAGATTGTATAGACTATAGGTGATCAGTAATGTCCCAAGGCAGATGCTCAGTATGTTGCTATTAACTTCGTGAAGTAGAGTTGATCCGACATAAATTCCAGGAATTGCAGAAAGGCAGAGTGGTAGGACTTTTCTGAAATCTATATGGGAGTTGAGTTTGGTTATCAAGTAACTGGTTATAGCTATGCTGTTTAGTACGCAGAGAGGAACGGCAGTTTTAACATCTATGAATAAACAGAGTAAAGGCATTGCAATAAGAGCTGCGCCAAACCCTGTTAGTCCTTGTAGAAAACCACCTACAAGGAAAATACCCGCTATAAATAATAATGGGGACATAGATTAACCTGTTTATATAACCAGTTAATTATCACCAAACCTGAGCTTGGCAAGATAGCAGTGACCTGTTCGGAGAATCGACTCAGGTTGGGATAATGTTGAAAACTCCCCAATTTCATTCTGATAATGAAGGATTGTACTCTTGTATCTTCGGCACCCTTTCCTTCTCAAATGTATCACCTTACCTTGAAAGATGAGGATTAGTGGTTATCAGATTAAACAATTTGAATTACCAACAGTTAATCGATACGTTTATACCCGGATCTTCTTCAGGGGAACAGCTAATTAACGTGTTACTGTTGTAGTTGAACCATTATTAAACGAGTGGTAGGATTGGTGCCAATTTGGCTCTGGTCCAAAGTTGTGGTAAACAGTTTGTATTATTATTATGAAACGTCGAACACCAATGGATGACCAATTGCTTACAAAGTACAAATCTTTAGAGGGTTTGTGCATGGGAATAAATCAGGACAGTTTTGAGCGCAATATAAAAGATGAATAGTAATGAGTTAACAGGAACTACTGATGATGATCCGTCTCCATTTGTAGAGACAGCCGGAAACGTTCAATTTTATCCTGTGAAGGCACATGTGAACTTACTTGCCAGGGTAAATCAGGATATTGCTGATTTGGTATCTGTGATTCTCCTGACGGGAGATTCCGGGAGTGGAAAGTCGGCAATCTGCAGAAAACTGATTGCTGATGGATTCACGGATCGGAAAACCTTACATTTCGAAAATTCCATCCAGAGTTTTGAAGATGTCGTTCGTCGGGTTGCTGATATTGTAGATGTAGAAGTACACGATTTATCTCGTCGTGGGATTACCGAAGCGATGTCACGTATAGTTTCGAGTGTTGCAGAACAAGGAATACAGGTCGTTCTTGTCTGCGACATGGCAGATAAAATATATCTGGCTACCCTTGAACGGATACGGAAGATGCTGGATGCGATGAATGATTCTACTGTTCATTTCCAGGTTGTCTTTATTGGTGAAGAAAGTCTACTCGAAAATATTAATCAGTTAAAGATCTGTGATTTTGACGAGGTTCCAGAGTCTCGCTATATACAAAAACCACTGAGCTTATCAGAGACGACTACGTATCTGGAACACTGCTGCAAGCAATTACCAACATCCAAGGCTAATATTTTTACACCTGCTATAGTTGATAAAATCTTTCAGGCATCAGGCGGGAATCTAAATAGTATTAACAGTCTAAGTCAAAAGATACTTACAGCGGGAAATGTTGAGGCGGAAAAACTTCTTAGTGTTCCATCCCAAACTGTTCAGAATCGTTCCCGGAAGGTAGTTGAAAAGATTGTTCCATTACCATTAACTCATCGTAATTTTTCATGGCGTGTTGTCGGTGGAATAGGTGGGGGGATCGCGGTCGGGGTGCTTGTACTTATTCTGATGAGTGGAAATGAACAGAAACCTGAGCTTGATGCAACTCTTCAGCAGCAGGTTACAGAGCAGCAATTGGAGGGAAGTAAACAGCAGATACCTATTGTAAAAGCAGATTCGCCCGTTGTTACACAAAGCGCGAATACAAATGTGGTGGATAGGGATATTGAGAACGAGGCATCCCATGTTGCCGATACAACAACACCGAATCAGGATTCTATCCCTGAAACAGAAGTGAATGATCCTGGCCAGAAAATTGCTCCAATTAAAGAGGAAGTTAATCAGAAAATTGAAAATGTGGTAGTTGCTCAATCCCTCCAACTTGAAGAAGATCCCGGTGGAAAGATGGGTGAGCAACCACTTGAAAAACGAGAAAAATCAAATAATCCAACTGGTACAGCAATAGATTCGCCTACTGGGGGGGGAATTGAGTCAGGTAAGGTAGTTGCGGTAAAGCCGCCAGAGAAAGTAACTGAAACAAAGGTGACAGCCCCGACAACTAAGGAAGTGGCTAAACCTATTACTGTCTCATCGCCGGTTGAAAAAGTGACAAGGGTTGAAGAGCCAGTTGAAATAACAACTATTAAGCCTTCAAAAGTCAAAGTTGTTACCGCGGTTGGTAATGATGAGGCTGTTCAGGAAGAAGAAATAGAAAAAACAAATATTGTAATCTCTTCTCTGACCAGTACAGATGAGGCACATGTACCCTTGCTTCGCGGTGATGAAGATAAAAAGAAAATTGTTGGTGATGTTGCTCTCAAAGTTACTGAATTGGATCAGAATAAAGATGTTCGGGTTATTCCTGAGAAAACTAAGGAATATGTTGCAGATACAACAGCTGATGTACCTGTTCTTCAAGAGATTAGCCCCCCTGTGAAAAGCCAGGAGGATACCTCTGGGCAGGAATCACAGATGACCACAAAGAGGATACCGCAGGTCAACGAGGCGATTGTGCCTGCCCCTGAGATTGTTGCAAATTCTGCGCTTTACAATAGCAGAAGAGCGGCGGGAGCATCCTGGTTAAGTGGGAAAAAGAACAGTAAATACACTATGCAGCTGATGGTGCTTTCCTCGGATAATGCTGAGGGGAAAATGAACGAAATTCTTTCCCGTGAAGGATATGCCAAGGCAGCTGGTGAATTTTACATTTTCAAAAAGGATTCTACTCCACCTGCAGTTTTTGTGTTTTATGGTGAATATGACACAATGACTGCAGCGCGTGACGCAAGAAATACGGTACCCGGTCTCTTGAGAAAACATAAGCCTTACGTATTATCTGTTGCGGGAGCAATGAGAAAGGTGAAATAATACTGTGTATTGAAGAATAGCGTGTTTGAAATACCCATTCAACAACTTAAGAAAGCGGAGTTTTATGGAAGTGATTGAGAGCCAACGCATGCTGAAATATAAAAAGGGCAACTGTTATAAACAGTTGCCCTTTTTATTTATATGTGGTGGAGCTAGGCGGGATCGAACCGCCGACCTCTTGAATGCCATTCAAGCGCTCTCCCAGCTGAGCTATAGCCCCACATGTCTCTCAAATTTTGTGACGGTTTAAATAACAGGCTTTGAGATTGCTGTCAACGAAATTTGTATTTTCTTTTACGAATAGCATTGTTGTTGCCAATGAATAAGAGGTTTGTTATGTTTTGTCTTTTTGCATATGTGGGCTCTGAAGCCTTGGATTTTACGTGTTAGATTGTTCAGCTCGGCAGCACGTAACAGGTTTACGAATATGCCAATATTATCAGCTGCCGATGGCTGTTTTACCTCAAGGAAGGTTGTATGTACTCTCCATTTAATTTTCTGTTTGGCTGGCTTTCCAATGATTTGGCAATTGATCTTGGAACGGCCAATACTGTTCTTTATGTTAAGGGCAAAGGGATAGTATTACGTGAGCCGTCAGTCGTCGCTGTACGTCAGGATGGCAGAATGAGTAAAGTGCTCGCGGTTGGGCAGGAAGCCAAAATGATGCTCGGCAAAACTCCTGGCAACATAACTGCAATTCGCCCTATTAAAGATGGGGTTATCGCCGATTTTGAAGTTACAGAGGCGATGCTTCGTTATTTCATCAATAAAGTGCATAATCGTCGAACCCTTGTTCATCCACGTATTATGATTTCGGTTCCATCTGGTATTACACAAGTTGAAAAACGTGCTGTTAAGGAATCGGCCGAATCTGCTGGTGCAAGGGAAGTGTATCTCATAGAAGAACCAATGGCCGCTGCTATTGGTGCTGATCTGCCAATTACAGAACCTACTGCGAATATGATTATTGATATTGGTGGTGGAACAACAGAGGTTGCAGTAATCTCACTTGCCGGAATTGTTTATGCTAAATCAGTTCGTGTAGCAGGTGATAAAATGGATGAGGCTATCCTTCAGTATATAAAGCGCAAACATAATCTTGCCATTGGTGAACGTACAGCAGAGTTAATTAAGACTACCATTGGTAATGTTATGCCGGAAGAACCCTATGAGACTATGGAGATCAAAGGTCGCGATCTCGTATCCGGGGTACCTAAAACATTGATGATTTCTGCGGATGAAATACAATCCGCTATTGCAGAACAGATAGATGTCATTGTTGAGGCAGTACGGGTCGCCTTAGAAGTTACTCCACCTGAACTTGCGGCGGATATTGTGGATCAAGGTATAGTTCTTACAGGCGGCGGGGCATTACTGAAAAACCTGGACAAGTGCCTTAAAGAGGCTACGGGTATGCCCATTATCGTTGCTGATGACCCCTTGTCATCAGTAGTCCTTGGTTCTGGTAAAGCACTAGATAATCTTGATATTCTACGTGAAGTAACCATTGATTAACTACTGATCAAAACCCAATAGATATCATCTCCGGCCTTTCTGGTCGTAATGAACGCATCGGCTGCAAACGCCGTTAAATGTGAAGTGGGTATCTGTGAGAAAACGTACTAAAGGTAGAAAAGGGGTATCGGGCCTGCTCTCAGTGAAAATGTTGCTGTTTTTTGCAACAATACTGATTGCAGGCCTTTTGTTGCTTGCCTCTATGTTGGGTGGGCGCTTCGGTGCTCTGCATCAAATCACTCTTGATCTGGTCGGTCCGTTACAAAGTGCTGTAACAACAACATTTTCGTGGTGCGGTGATATAAAGGATGACTATGTAGCACTGCTCGATGTGCGTGAAGACAACAAGCGATTGAACAAGCTTGTTGACAAATACATGCAGGAACTGAGCGAGCGACGAGAGGGGTATCAAAAATACAAACATTACGAAGAACTACTTGAGTTTAAACAGAATGCCGGATTTGGATTGATAACCGGTAGGGTGGTTGGCAAAGATCCTGCGTTTTGGTTTCAGACAATCATTGTTGACAGAGGATCAGAAGACGATGTGGTTGAAGGCATGGTCGTTTTGAGTCCGGGTGGTGTTGTTGGCCAGGTCATACACACCTCTGCTCATTTCTCTAAGGTATTACTTGCAAACGCACCGAGTAGTGCAATAGATGCAATGGTGCAGAAGAATCGAGTCCGTGGCATATTGAAAGGTGCTGGAGAAAAAGGATATAATCTCAGGTATGTTCTGAAAAATGCTGACGTCTCAGAAGGCGATCATATTGTTACTGCTGGTATAGGAGGTATTTTCCCGTCCGGCATTTCTCTTGGTGTAATTTCTGCAGTCCGTATCAAAGAGCGGGGGATGTTTCAGGAGATTGAGGTGAAACCTAGTGTTGATTTCCAGAAGCTCGAAGTTGTTTTTATAGATCTTACTGACAGAAAGAAAGTACAGAGTGAAATGTATTCAGAGTCAGACAGGTAGGTTGTCATGATACTTACTCTTGTCTTTTTATTGCTCGCTGTAATTCTTGTAGTTGTTCAAACGACGGTTTTGCAATTTCTGCCTGGCGGCTTTGCAAGGCCGGACCTTGCTTTTCTGCTCGTAGCCTTTGCGGCGTACAGGCTCCCATGGATTCCTGGTATATTGGTCGTGTTTACAGTCGGGTGGGTCTTTGATGTGGTGGCAGGTATCAATCTCGGCATTTATCCACTCGAATTTCTGTTTGTTTATATTTCCCTCAAAGTTGTCACACTAAATAGTCCTGTTAAGGAAAGTGTTTATCAGATTCCGATGGTAGGTTTAAGCTATTTCCTGTTGCAGATGATTGTCTATTTCCTTTCCTCGCTGACGCTTGATCATGCCATCCCTCAGTGGTCCTGGGGAAATGTAGCTCAGGAAACAGTTTTGCTGGTTCTTGCAGCTATCCCCTGTTTTGTATTGTTTAACAGTCTATATGAATACTTGCAGATGCGAATAGCACGTTCTCGTCCGGCACGCAGAGTGAGGAAGCGTTTATAACTCAAGGTGCTTCTCAGGGCTGATTCGTGGAGTGATGAACTGCGTGTTGCTTAGGTTGATTTTCAGGTTAACGTAAGCCAGAGAGATACAGGATTGTAATCTGAAAATGAAGTATAGAAGAGAGAAAATTCAACATATCTCTTGGGAGAATTGCCTGTTACAATCTACAATCATGAATCGTTATTACGCCACAGCGTTTATGTATATAAATTAATTCGCTTCAAAGGTGTCAGGATATTCACAATGAAGTTGTTCTATCGAGAGGTTGAAGAATTCACCGAGCGTGATGAGTTGGGAGTAGATCTATTACGGAAGCGATTGCTTGGCGGTGCTGCTGTGATATTGATCTTTTTTTCACTTATAATCATTCGATTGTGGTCCCTCCAGATCCATAATGGTGACGAGTATAAGAAGTTTGCCTATAGTAACCGTGTAAGAATTCAGGAGGTTGCTCCACCAAGAGGGCATATTCTCGACCGTAAGGGGCGAGAAATCATAACTAACCGTCCATCTTTCAATGTTGTTATGATGAGAGAGGATTCTCATGATATAGAAGATGTTCTCAAGCGTCTTTCCCCAATACTCAAGGTTGACATATCTGAACTTTGGCAACAAATACGTGATGCTTCAAGTACTCCCCGTTATCTCCCTATTACTTTAAAAGAAGATATTGATTGGGAAACTCTGGCCTATCTTGAAAATCATAATCAGAACTTTTCGGGTATCAGAATAGAAGTACAACCCGTTCGCGTTTACAACTATAAAGATCTTGCCGCAAATTCTCTGGGTTATCTTGGGATAATTAGTAAAAAAGAACTCGAGAAGTCAGATAGAGAAATTTACAGCGGGACCGATCTCATAGGAAAAAGCGGAATTGAACGGTTGCGCGAAGCGGATTTGCGGGGCGGAAAGGGACAGCGATTCACCGAGGTCGATGCACGAGGGTTTGAGAGAAACCAGCTTAAGCGGTTGGACCCTTTGCCTGGGCGTGAAATACATCTTACGATTGATGTTGATCTGCAACAGATAGCCGAAGGTTTGATGGCCGAAGGTGAAAAAGCCGGGGCAGTGGTAGCGATGGAAGTGAAAACAGGACGCCTTCTGACTTTGGTATCCAGTCCTCCTATTCACCTTGACGAATTCATTGGCGGAATTTCCTATAAAAACTGGAACGCATTGCGTGATAACATCAGGAATCCCCTGTTGAATAAGGTTGTACAGGCAGCGTACCCACCCGGTTCAACGTATAAAATGATTACTGCGCTGGCTGGCCTGGCGCTTGGTGTTATAGACAAAGATACAGTGATGTATTGTCCTGGATATTATGCATTTGGTAACAGAACATACCGCTGCTGGAAGCACAGTGGGCATGGCGCAGTAGATTTAAAACGTGCCCTTGGTGAATCTTGTGATGTCTATTTCTATCAGGTTGGCCAGTGGGTCGGTGTTGATGCCCTAGCTGAATTTGCTAAAAAATTCGGACTTGGACAACGTACAGGCGTTGAGCTGGAACATGAAAAAGCAGGTCTTGTTCCGACTAAGGACTGGAAGAGGAAACGTTATAACCAGAAATGGCATGAGGGTGAAACGCTTTCCGTCGCCATTGGTCAGGGATATAACCTGACCACGCCATTGCAGATCAATGTAATGACCGCTGCAATGGCTAACAATGGTAAACGCATGAAGCCACAGGTTGTTGAAAAGGTGATTGATCCTGATGGGAAAGTTATTGAGCAACTTGAGCCTATTGTCGAATACGATTACGAAGTGAATCCGTGGCATATGCAACTTGTCCGTGAAGGGATGGTAGAGGTCGTCCACGGTAAGAAAGGAACAGCACGGAAATTGGCAATAGATGGTCTTAAAATGGCAGGAAAGACAGGGACAGCACAGGTTGTGAAGGTCTCAAGGTATAGAGGCCTGCGTGATGATGAAATACCGTACAAATATCGCGATCATGCATGGTTTACCGCATTTGCCCCGGCTGATGACCCGGAAATAGCGGTAACAGTTCTTGTTGAACATGGCTTGCATGGTGGTTCTGGAGCAGGACCTATCGCCAAAGCTTTGTTTGAGGAATATTTTCGAGAGAAACTAGAAAAGCTTAAAGCTGATGAATCTGAAAAAGTCCAATAATTTAATGATAGAATTCTGTGCTGATCAGCATGTGATGAGGGAGTGTATATGATGCGCATAGACAGGAGGCTTATTGCAAATTTCGATTTTGTGTTGCTCCTTCTTATTTTGCTGGTGTGTGCAATGGCGCTTTTTAACTTGTACAGTGCCTCATATCCACCTAAGCCATATGGTTCACCACCATACTTCAAGCAGGCTGTATTCTTTTTAATAGGTTTTAGTTTTTGTCTAGTCATTCTGTGTTTTGATTATCAGGATCTGCATATTTTAAATTATCCGTTATATATTACGATTACAGCACTTTTGTTGTTCGCATATTTTGCAGGAAGTCAGGCTGGTGGGGCTCAGAGGTGGATTAATTTAGGATTTTTTAAATTGCAACCGTCGGAACCAGCCAAGCTGATGCTTGTTATATCTCTAGCCAGTTATTATTCACGCAAAGAAGTGATTGACGGATATTCACTCAAACAGCTTGTTATGCCTATAGTCCTGACAGCTATTCCGTTTGTGCTGATTCTTCTGCAACCTGATCTAGGCACTGCGCTGATGCTTGGTATTATTTTTGTGTCGATGACGCTATTTGTCAAAATGAAATTTTCTACCATCGCGACGCTAGGTGGTACTGGTATTGCTGTAGTGATTTTTGCCTGGGAAAAACTTTTACGTCCATATCAAAAGCAACGCATTCAGACGTTTTTGAATCCCGAGGCAGACCAGATGGGGCATGGTTATCAGATCATGCAGTCAAAGATCGCTGTAGGCAGCGGTGGAAAACTCGGCAAAGGCTATATGGAAGGCACTCAGGGGCATTTGCACTTCCTGCCGGAAAGGCATACAGATTTTGCGTTTTCTGTCTGGGGGGAAGAGTGGGGATTTGTAGGTTGTCTCTTTTTTCTAGGCTGTTATTTTTTTCTGCTTTTCTGGGGGCTGTATACAGCGATGTATGCAAGAGACAGGTTCGGTGTATTACTGGCTTTTGGCGTGGTGATGCTGATCTTCTGGCAGGCTGTCATCAACCTTTTGATGATTCTTGGATTTCTTCCTGTGGTGGGAATCCCGCTTCCTTTGGTTTCATATGGAGGTTCATCATTGCTAACAACGATGCTTGCTTTAGGGATTTTGATGAACGTGCGGATGCGCAGATTCCAGCCTTCTCACGGTGGAGATAATTGATTTAGCAGATCCGAAAGAGAATAAGCAAGCTGATGCTTATGGGTCAGCTTGCTTACTGTAATTGTTCCAGAACCAGTTCTCGCAAACCTTCTATAAAGAGTGGATCACAATTTAGCGCTGGTGTCGATTCAAGACGCATGCCGAGTGTTTCCGCTTCCTCCTTAAACTGCATGTCTATCTCATATAGCGTCTCCACATGGTCTGAGACAAAACTAATCGGCATCATGAGGATGTTTTTACAACCTGTATCTGCCAGTGTTTGGATCATGTCGGATGTGGATGGAGACAACCATTCTACAGGTCCGCTTCTACTCTGATAGCAGAGTTTGCCAGCTATTCCTGTGAGTTTTTCGATCTCAAAAATTGTTTTATTCAGTTCGTCAACGTACGGGTCGCCCTGCTGTATGAAGGATACTGGAAGACTATGGGCGCTGTAGACGAGTTGAAATGGCTGTTCTGCAAAAGATTTGACACCTTCTGAGATTCTTTTGGCCAAGGCTTTAATGTAGTGAGGCTCAGTTGGCCAGGAAGATATTTCGTTTAAAACGATATGCGGTGCAACTGTTGAACAGGCTTTGCGAAGATCGTTGAGTGACGATCCCGATGTTGCTTTTGTATAATGTGGGTATAGAGGGAGGGCGATAATTCTCTCTATGCCCATATCACGCATTTGAACAACGGCCTCCTTTGCACTTGGCTCCCAGTAGCGCATAGCCACTTTAATAATGAAGTCACCATCATGGGCTAGAGTCCTGCCAAGTGCTGAAGCCTGTTCCTCAGTAATTCTTCGTAAGGGGGAAGATCCCCCAATTTTTCTGTAAATGTTTTGGCTTTTCGGGGAGCGTCTGCGTGAAATAAACCAGGCCAGAGGCTTTTGCAGAAAGGCTGGGCCGAGGCGTATTATCTCTCTGTCGGAGAAAAGGTTGAAAAGAAACCCTGGGACATCTTCAAGAGAATCCGGGCCACCCATATTGAGCAACAGAATGCCGGTTGGCGAGTTTTTCATTGAATCTCCGGATCTTGGAATAAGAAGATTGGTAGGCTGCTAAGAAGTCGCAAACATTTTACTGTATTTAAATTGGAATCGCTATAGCTGGGAACAAATGACGGGAATTTCTTCTTCTAGGACCATTACCTGAAGGTAAACTGAGAAACCTGCCTTGATTCTCCGATTAATGGAAATATAATAATAGTCAGAGTGAGCCAAGATGCACAATTTCATTTTGTGTTGCCAGGTTTCTCTGTAAGCCTCGGCAGCCTGGTTCACCAGGGAATGCACCTGCAGGTGCATGCGGTAGACATTGGCTGGAATGCCTTTGTCGGAGCATCAATCGGAGGAAATATATGGAACTGAAGATCGAAGCCCGGAATGTTGAGTTACGTAAAGGATGGCAGACGAAAATCGAAGAGGAGAAAGAAAAGCTTGTAAAGCATTATGCGGGTCTTGTCCTTCACCTTCGCGTCTCTATCGAAGCTACTACTCACCATAAGGAAGGAGGGTTTGAGATCAAACTGATTGCCACAATTCCAACTGATACTGTTGTGGTAGTCAAAAGAGGAGAAACTGTACGACCACTGCTTACCGAAGCGTTCGATGTTTTAGCACTACAGCTTAAAGAGAAAGTTCGCAAAAAAAGAAAAAACATCAAAACCCCCAACACCGCAGAAACCGACAAAGTGGGAGTGATCCGAAAACTCTCTCCGTTTGAATCCTATGGATTTATTACCTCGTTTGATAACAGGGATATTTACTTTCACGAAAATGCACTAAAAAACGTTGACATGGAGCAACTTGCAGAAGGTGATAGTGTTCTCTATGGTGAAACCCGTGGTGATAAAGGCCCACAGGCTTCATGGGTCAGGCCGGCACGTTAACTTTTCTTATTTGAAATAGACAGTCAAAGAGGGCCTCGGGCGAGAAATCGTCCGAGGCCTTTTTTTATTGGTGTGTATTTCCCTAATCTACAATATTGCAGAGATTCACTCTGGGAAAAACCTTGATTTCAGGTTGATAGAAAACAGTTTTACGCCATCGCTCATGATCGGTGAAGTACAATTGAATGAGATTGATTTGTCAAACCTTGAAATTCTCAGAGAATGAATTGCACATGCTTTAAGACTATTGATCGGGTATAGATAGTCGTGGCAAATAATTGTTCTGGAAAATACAGGAAAGGAGTTATATCCAGTGAAAGAGGATGTCTATCTAATAGATGGTAGTGCGTATATTTATCGAGCATATCATGCTGTTAAGCCGTTAGCTAACAGTAAGGGTGCACAAACCAATGCTGTCTTTGGTTTTATTAACATAATTCGAAAACTTATTCGTGAGAAAGCGCCGAAATTTCTTGCTGTGGCATTTGACAGCAAAGGGAAGGTGTTTCGTCATGAAATGTACCCTGAATATAAAGCTAACAGGCCACAAATGCCTGATGACCTGGCTGAGCAGATTCCGCACATCAAAGAATATGTTTCTGCTTCTAACATTCTCTCTATTGAAGAGTCTGGCATAGAGGCCGATGATATTATTGCATCCGCTTCGGTATCACTAAGTGCACTCGGGTACAATGTAATAATTGTATCCGGTGATAAGGATCTACTCCAGCTCGTTAATGAGTCTGTATCCATGTGGGATCCCATGAAGGATAAGCTCATGGATATCGCTGCAGTGGAAGAGAAATACAGCGTTAAACCAGAAAAACTTCTCGATATGTTTGCACTCATTGGTGACAGTGCAGATAACATTCCCGGGGTTCCCGGGGTCGGGCCGAAAACTGCCGAAAAGTTGATCGCTGAGTTTGGCTCATTAGATGGTTTATATGCTGGTGTAGAATCGTTGAAAAAGTCCAAGATGAAGGACAAGATCATAGAGAACAAGGAGCTTGCGTATCTTTCCAGAGATCTGATTGCACTGAAATATGATGCAGAGATCCCGACTGATGTAAATGATTACACATTACAGGATGGCGATGATGAAAAACTTGCGGCCTTGTTTTCTGAGCTGGAATTTAGTTCCTTTTTAAAAGAGATTGATACTTCCGAGAAAATATCGACAGAGAAATTTACAATTGTGAACAATGAAGCTCAACTTGAAAGCGTAGTTGCTGAGTTGCTTCAAAAAGATACTCTGGTTGTTGATACTGAAACAACTTCACTTGATGCGAGAACAGCCAAACTGGTTGGGGTCTCATTATGTTCAGACCCTGAAAAGGCATGGTATATACCTGTTGGACATTTGAATGACGATGGCTCACTTCAACCTGGTCAGCTGCCTGAAAGTGTGGTGAGAGATACGCTCACACCGCTTTTAGTCGCCGGGTCTGTCATGAAGGTCGCTCATAACCTAAAGTATGATTATACCGTGCTTAAGCAACAATGGGGTGTCGAGCTTGGTGGTCAGCTTGCTGATACTATGGTTGCTGCTCATCTCTTAGAGGTTCCCGGGCGTTCACTGAAGCTTGATGATCTTTGCTTTGAGCGGGGCATTCGGCTAACTCCTTTTAAGGAAGTTGTTGGCAATGACAAGCGTGAAGACTGTTTCGCATATGTCGGATTGGAAGAAGCTACTAATTATAGTTGTGAGGATGTTTACGGGGCAATCATACTTTGGAACGAGTTTCAGGAACAACTGATTGATAAAGATCTGGATGGATTGTTTTATGATCTTGAGATGCCGCTCATACCAGTGCTAGCCGCAATGGAGGTAGAGGGTATATGCATAGACGATGACATTCTGAAAAAGCTTTCAATTGAATTTGCTGCTAAGCTAGAGGATATTGAAGCGAAGATTTATGAGCTTTCAGGTAAGCCCTTTAATATTAATTCGCCTCGTCAGCTGGGCCAGATTCTCTTTGAAGAGTTGGAACTCCCGCATGGCCGAAAAACGAAAACCGGGTATTCCACTGATGTTAAGGTGTTGGAGAAGCTCGCCCCAAAACACCCTTTGCCAGCATTGGTGCTGGAATATCGAACCCTTACGAAGTTGCAAACGACCTATGTTGAAAAACTTTCCAGTTTACGGGATACCATCACCGGAAGGATTCATACTTCGTTTAATCAAGCTGTTACCGCAACAGGCCGTTTGTCGAGTACAAACCCGAATTTGCAGAATATCCCGATAAAGGGTGAGGATGGGCATAAGATTCGTCAGGCATTTATCCCGGCAAAAGGATGTCTCTTTATTTCTGCCGATTATTCACAGATAGATCTCAGGGTACTGGCACATTACTCTCAGGATGCTGCACTTCTTGAGGCCTTTAATGGTGGTGCAGATATTCATGCCCGAACTGCAGCCCAGATTTTCGGAGTGTCACCGTTATTCATCACGCCTGATATGCGACGTATTGCCAAAAGCATTAACTTTGGGATTGTGTATGGCATGAGTGCTTTCGGTTTATCCAGCCAACTTAATATCAGCAGGAAGGAAGCTCAGAATTTTATAGATAGGTACTTTCAGCATTACTCCGGGGTTAAACAGTTTATGGGGGATATTGTTGATCGTGCACGAGAAGATGGGTTTGTTACCACACTTCTTAACAGGCGAAGAGGTGTGCCTGAGATTGATGCCAAAAACAAAATGCGTCGTGAATTTTCCGAGCGTATGGCAATAAATACACCGATTCAGGGTACCGCTGCTGATATTATCAAGCTGGCAATGCTCAAGGTGGAAGCTGCTCTGCTCAAAGAGAATATCCCAGCTAAAATGCTTCTTCAGATTCATGATGAACTGGTGTTTGAAGTACCTGAAAATGTCATCGATCAGGCTACTCGGGTGATTAGGGATGCTATGGAGGGAGCAATGGAACTGGATGTTCCGCTGGTTGTTAATGTTGAAGTAGGGAAAAGCCTCGCTAAAGGGTAAATGAAAAAGGGAGCGAGCCGGATGGACGGTCACTCCCTTTTTCTATAGTATGCAACTGATTACTTATTATCGCTCATGCATAGGGAGAAACGGTCTTAGGGTAAGACCTGTATATATCTGACGAGGTCTTCCTATTCTTGAATTCACTTTATCTTCTTTCATTTCACGCCATTGCGCAATCCAGCCAGGTAATCTGCCGAGGGCAAACATTACTGTAAACATGTTGGTCGGGATTCCGATGGCTCTATAGATGATTCCACTATAGAAATCCACGTTAGGGTAAAGGTTGCGTGTTTGGAAGTAATCATCGTTCTTTACACGTCTTTCAAGCTCAAGCGCTACATCAAGTAATGGGTCTTGAATATCCAGGGTTTCAAGCACTTCGTGGCATGCTTTTTTGATTATGCGCGCACGTGGGTCGAACGTTTTATAGACACGATGACCAAAACCGGAGAGTCTGAAGGAATCCTCTTTGTTTTTTGCTTTCTTTATGTACTTGTCGTAGTTGCAGTCATCTGCATAGATAAGCTCAAGCATTTCAAGTACTGCCTGGTTTGCACCACCGTGCAGCGGTCCCCAGAGGGCGTTTACACCAGCAGAGATCGAGGCATAGAGGTTTACGCCAGCACTTCCAACAAGTCGAACAGTTGAGGTCGAACAGTTCTGCTCGTGGTCAGCGTGGAGAATAAGGAGCTTGTTAAGTGCAGAAGCTACTTCAGGTTTTATGACGTAAGGCATGTTCGGTCTATCAAACATCATGTTGAGAAAGTTTTGGCAGTAATTAAGCTTTGCATTAGGATAAACAAGCGGATGGCCAATACTTTTCTTATACGAAAACGCGGCAATGGTACGGATTTTAGAGAGTAATCGGGCGGTAGTTACTGTGATGCCGCCATAAGGGTCTTCCTCGTCATCCATTTCTGGGTAGTAGTTATGTAATGATCCGACCATTGTTGAGAGTATTGACATCGGGGATGCATTGGGCGGGAAATGATCAAAGAAATGAATCATGTCTTCATGAATCAGGGCAAACCGTTTCATATCCCTTTTGAATTGTTCGAGTTCTCCGAAATTTGGCAAATCACCGTTAAGTATGAGATAGGCAACTTCAATAAACTGGCAATTTTCTGCAAGATCTTCAATGGCATAACCACGATAATTCAAAATACCCTGAGCACCGTCGAGATAGGTAATGGCACTGGTGCAGGAACCGGTATTCATATAACCGGAATCGAGGGTTATATATCCCGTTTCTTTCAGTAAGTTTCTAATATCTATTGCTTTTTCACCAGCTGTTCCTTCCACAATGGGAAGGGTATATGTTTGCCCGTCCAGGCAAAGTTGCGCGAAATTTTGAGACATAGGCGTACCTCATAGTTGTTGAAACGGTGACCATTCGGTGGTTACACACACTTCATAATTATATCCGGCAGCGTGAAGGGTAACAAATGATGCACAGACGGTGCGATTACAGTACAATGAGTGTGTCTGGATGCATGAGTTGTGGTGCCGGAAGGAGCTAGCCCGGTAGGTTGGCATGACGCTAGAGCGGAAGTGCTTCAGGTGTTCATGCGAGGGCCATATTTTCCATCAATCGAAGTACACTATAGTATAAAAAATTTAAATTAGCAATTTATCTTTTAAATATCCAGCTTTGGTTTGATGGTATTACCCTTGAATAATTGAATTTAATCTCCGGTTCCCCAGCCGGTATCTTAATATATTAGAGCTATGATAAACACTTTTAGAGTTGAAAATCACGATGTCTATATGGCAAGGATGCAACAATTTATCGATGAAGTTTGCGTCTATCCAGTAACCTGTGACTCGCTCACTCATGGTCGTGGAGATCGAGAATGGTTAGATCAGGTTTTGTCTGGTGGAGCAAAAATTGTTCAGCTTCGAGACAAGGAAAGCAAAGATAATCTGTTTCTTGAGAAAGCAAACTATTTCAGAACTAAAACACGTGAAGCCGGTGCATTATTTCTTGTCAATGACAGGTTGGATATTGCGCTTCTTTCTGATGCTGATGGAATACATGTCGGGCAGGGTGATCTTCCACCTTCTGAGTTACGAAAGCTTGCACCTGATATGATAATTGGTCACTCCTGCAATACAAAAGAACAGGTTCTGGCTCTTGCGGATGAAGTCAATACAGGTACTTCCTGTGTATCTTACTATAATGTTGGACCTATATATCAGACTGCCACTAAAGAGGGATTGCATAATTTTCTTGGGTCCAAGGCAATTGCTGAATATACATCGGCTTGTAGCTTACCTTTTACAGTAATGGGGGGAATTAAATTTGCCCATATCGATGAGTTACTTGGGGCTGGTGTCAGAAGGATCGCAGTTGTAACTGCAATAAGTCAGGCAGCAGATATGGCAGCAGAAACGGAAAAATGGCAAAAAAAGATTCGTGAAAAACGTAATAGAATGGATGGGGTTGACTGATGTTGCTACCTGAGATTACACAGGATAAACTTGTTTCTGAAATAGAACTGTTTATTGAATATGGTGTTGTAGAAGAACAACGAATACCAGCAAAGGAGTTGCTTCAAAAATATCTAGATAATCCAATTGCTCTTGCTGCACTTCTCGAGTTTTACAAAGTGCTGCCGGAGGCCAGGGAGGAGGCGGTTAATCGCATTGGACGCATTGATTCCCTTCAGGGAGTAACGTTACTTGCTCTGTACACTGCGAACCATACCTATACTGTAGTTGTTACAGAAGGAGAGGCCCATATTTTGGGTGAATTTGCTAAAGATGAAACCCCAAGGGAGATACTCAATTACTTTGCACATTCTTCACACGAAGAGTTCATAAAGAGTTGTGGGCCGATTAATGAATTGAAAGAATTTGGTGTTAAGGAGAAAGCTGCTGCATGTCCTGCCTGTGGTGTACTTGTCGGAGAGTTCCATTTGCTTGGTTGCCCGGTTGAAATCTGTCCGTGGTGTGATGGGCAGCTCTGTAAATGTAATTGCAGGTTTGAAAAACTGGATGTTGAGAGTTTGGATGATGATGAACAGGTGGAGGAATTTCAGGATTTGCTCGATTCTAAAGGCCGTGTACCTTACGATTCTGAACAGACGCCAGCTTATCCTGGTACAAGTGATGGTCTTGATAAAAAGAAATAGTGTTGAGCCTTTAGATGATTACGATATAAAAAAAGGGATTCTGTTAAATAACAGAATCCCTTTTAGATGTACAGCTCAATACAGGGTTACTTGCCCTCTACGTTGTTTAAATATTTGTACAACTCGGATTCAGAAGACAGGATTAGGGACGTATTGGCACCGATGATTTTTTCATAGCTCTCAAGAGTTTTGAGGAACTCATAGAAGTCTGCGTCCTGTGAGTAAGCGAGACCATAAATCTTGGTGGCTTCAGCATCAGCTTTACCTTTGATGGTAACCGCTTCACGATTTGCCCCTGACATTATTTCCTTGAGTTCCTTCTCCACTGTACCAAGAATCTCAGCCTTTTGCCCCTCACCCTTAGAGCGTTTTTCGGCAGCGATACGTTTTCGTTCAGAGATCATTCTGTCGTATACTTTTGTACGTACAGACTCAATATAGTTAACACGCTTAATCATGACATCGATAAGCTCAATACCATATTGAGGGGTTGCCTGAGCTGCGATTTTAAGAATGATATCAGCGATCTTGTCTCTACCCATTACCGGTTTGGTGCCCATGGATTCGGCACTGATACCAACTGACATTGTGGCCTCAGACCAGTCAGAGCTGCGAACAATCTCAATCAGATTGTTTTTGTTGACCATATCCCGGACTGTTCCACCGATAATATCATCGAGAAGTGATTGCGCCCTGGATTCAGAACCGCCTACTGCCTGTAAGTATCTGAGGGCATCGGTAATTCTCCATCTTGCCGTAACGTCGAGAAATACAAAAGTCTTGTCGTTAGTCGGAATCTGGTTAGGATCACCATCCCAGATCTGTATCTTTTTTTCGAAGTGGTTTGTCTGCTGAAGAAATGGCATTTTCAGGTGCAGTCCTGCTTCTGTCACAGGGTCACCAACAGGGGCACCAAATTGAGTAACAACAACCTGCTTGCCTTCTTCTAATATATAAAAACCATCATAAACTACCAAGACGGCCATTAAAACGAGGCCGACGAGTAAAAACTGGAGTATCTGTTTCATCTGAGCATCCTTTTTGTATCACACTAGTTTTTCTGAGGTGCAGTTAACCCTTGTGCTCCGGTTAAGTTCAGGAGAGGTATGGGAGACTGTTGGTCTTTATCGATTACATAAATCTTCTCGACACCTGGAAGGATTCCTTGCATGGATTCTAAATACATGCGTTTTCGTGTGACATCGGGAGCGTTTCTATATTCTTTAAGAATATCAAGAAAACGCCCGGACTGACCTTTTGCGTCATTCAAACGTTCTGATGCATAGCCTCGGGCTTCCTCGATCGTCTGTTTTGCACTACCGCGTGCTTTAGGAATGACCCGGTTATATGTTTCCTGTGCTTCATTGACCAGTCTTTTCATATCCTGATCAGCTTCGTTCACTTCATTAAAAGCGGGTTTAACCATGTCTGGGGGATTAATATCCTGAAACTGAACAGTAACAAGAGCAACACCTGACTCTAGGTTGTCAAGTTCTGACTGCAATTCCTGTTTTACAGAAGCTGCAAGCAGGTCTCGATTACTCAGTACGTAATCAAAATCCATATTACCGACTATACGACGGGTTACACTTTCAGAAGCGTCATGAACTGCTTGTTTGACATCTTTTATCTTAAAGAGATAGAGGTATGGGTCTGAGATTTTATACTGAACAATCCAGGCGACGTTGATGACGTTTTTATCAGCAGTGAGCATGAGAGATTCCATGTCATAATTACGTCTGTCAAAGGTGCTCTGCTGCCCGGGGAAACGTGTACGAAAGCCAAATTCCTGTTTCTGAATCTCTTCTACATTGACTTTGTACAGACTTTCAACATATGGGAGTTTGAAGTGGAGGCCTGATTGAGTTGTTCTCGAATATTTACCAAGCGTTAGGATTACTCCAACTTCGCCTGGCTGAATCTTGAATACTGATGAGAAGGCACCCTGCAATAATAGAAAAATTGCTGCTATTGCGAGAAATTTAGTAATACCGGCAAATGGATTGGAAGGCTTTTTAGGAGGCTGTGTTCCCCCTGGGCCCTGCTTTTTTTCTTCTGAGAAGAAATCCTGCAGCTTCTTAATTAGCTGTGCAACCATTTCCTCCGGTGTTTGAGGCCCTTTTTTTCTGCCCCAAGGAGGTTGTTGATCCTGCATGGACATAAATATTTCTCCTGAACTGTTTTACCTGATTACCGGTCGAACCGTTGATTTACAGTATCGATTACGGGTATCAGGATGTGAATGTGTAAAACTCTAGAAAATTTTATCGATTACAATGGTAAGTATTTAATGAATAGAATGCTACCAAATCATATCATTATTTCAACATGATTCATCTGAAGTGTCTAAGGTTGAGCTTATGACAAGGCGAGGTACCACGCAAGTACCGGGCAAAAGAAGCCGGTAACAGCGAGAAACAACTGTAACGAGAATGAATGTCTTAAGTTGAAGATTTGTTTGAATCCCAGAATTATTCCGGTAACTAGTCCGGTGATTAAACCGAAGAAGTGAGCGCCAAGGTCCGTACGTTCCCCTCCGCTTCCCAGAAATGCGAGCATTGTTGCTCCTGCCATCAGCGGGAGCACAATTCGTGCAGGTCGGCTAAACTTATAATGCTTATAATTTAACGCTGACAGGATACCGATTACTGAGAAAACCGCAGTTGAAAATCCAATAGAGTGATGACCTGCGCCATGGCCAAGGACGTTGAGGTAGTTGGCCGATACAGAAGATATGAGTAGGGCCCATAGGCCTATTCCGTTGCCTAGTAAGAGAAAATAGAAATGTAGTAGAAAACCTCCAAGAATACAGTTGCCCATTAGGTGAACAATGTCGGCATGAAGTGTTAGGGCTGTAATAAGTCGATAGTATTCGTGATTGTAAAGTATTAGAGCTGAGTCTATTGCACCTTTCTCAAACCAGAGAGAATTGCTTGACCATGTGCCAGTAAGTGAGAAGATGCAAATCAGGCAGGAAAGTATCAACATACTTTGTACACGGAAAATCGGAGTAAATGAATTGTCTTCCTGATCAATGACAGGCCAATTTTTATTCTCGCTCGTATACGTGTCGATCTGGAATACTGCCTGGCTGTGATCCTTCTTGTCAACATGAATATGCCAGCCATGTGCGGGGGAACCTGAGATTTTGTGGTGTATGCCGACTGAAGAGAGAACAAGTGATAAGGTGTGAAGCTTATCGTGTTCATACGTTGATATTACAGGAAGATTTCCTGAAGGCTCATCACTGGTGATGATGTCTCTTTCGTCTATGGTCATACGTTTAACGACTCTTTGGAGATAATTATGAATAAAAAAATATATTTATGCGGTTATAATATGTAGGTGGAGAGTAGCCGTCAATGATTGAACAACAATAGGTAAAAAGGAAGTGCGAGTTTTGCATGGAATTTAAAAAAAAAGCCAGCAAGGTAAACCTTGCTGGCTTTTTGTGACAGGTAAAGAACAGATTTAGCTAAGGTCATCAATTGCAATTACAGGCCCGAATTGTTCTTTTAATGCGAGTAATGCTTCTTTTTGATGGCGGTAAACATTATATAATTCAACAGGTATGTCTGTCTCATGTGAGTAAGCTTCAGTCTGCAATTCTATACGTTTTATAATATTGTCAGTGTAGATTGCGAACTGCAAATCATAAAGGCTTTTGGGGTAGTCTTTATCAATAGCGGTAAAAAGAGGTTTGAGGTCTTCATATTTCGGCAGCATACCAATTGGTGTTTCTATAGCCTCTACATCACCATGAGCATAGAGATCAAGCCATCCCAACCAGACTCGGACATCTTTTTTCTCACCAAGTAATCCTTTGCCTGAACTACCGCGATTGGCATGGGTAAGAAAGTAGTTGAGGCCAGCCATGATAGGACGACCGGCATCCGAGAATTTTCGGGAGTTGAAGAAGGTGAATTGTGCCTTCATGTAGTCTGAGAGAGAACCGGGGATGAACGGAGCATTGGCCCATGGCTGTCGTCTAACACCTGTTGTGCCTATCTCGGTAGCGGTCGCTTGTGAAACAATGGAGGCGCCAATGATTACACCTTCGTCCATAGATTTAGCTACCCATACAGGAGGCATTGTATCTGCATCACGACCCGAATAGGTTATTACTTTAATTGGAGCCCCTGCAGGGTCTTCTGCAACTTCTGTGGCATGGTTGGCAATCGCTGATGCAAGAAGTGTACATCGAGAATTCTTGTGAGACATAGGGATTGCTTTGCCGTCGGCATCTGTCTTCCCTGCCCACCACTCACCTTGAAAGTTGGTTCCGCGTTCAGGTGCCTGTTCTCCATTGCCAACCCAGTGAGGAACACCTTTGTCATCAATGAGCACATTAGACCATATAACCTCTGTGTCATCACCGCGCAGACAATCCATAAGGTACGGGTCACCTTCACGGTTTACATCTTCGACGATACCAAAGATTCCTTTTTCCGGATTAATTGCTCGTAATGTTCCATCATCTGCGATCCACATCTGGGCAAGGTCATCACCTACGAAGTCGGTACCAACCATTGCGGTAGTGGTTTTACCGCAGCCGGAAGGTGCCGCGCCGGCAAAGAAGGTTTTTCGGCCATTGGGACCAGTCATGCCAGTAATGAACATGTGTTCAGATATCTGTTCACCAAGTTTGTAATATGTAGCGTAGTCTACTGAGAAGCGGTGGTTACCTTTTTTAAGAAGAAGGGTGTTGCCGGCGTACGTACAGAATGTGGAAAATGTTGTCTGCCAGCTTCTGTCCATCAGGATTCGCGCATTAGGCACATCTTCAGGAGTGTTGTTACCTTCAGCATGAACGTTTGTATAAAAAAGACCTGCTCTTTCAACTTCGTTGTCAAAATCACTGAAGCAGTTCCTGTAAAGGAGTTCGGCAGAGTGTAAAACGTAACCGGATGATGAGATTTCAATCGCAGGAATGGCAGCTTCAGCGCCTACTGGTCCACGACTGTAAAAACCTACCATCATGACTTTACCGGCCATAACCCCACGCATATACTCTCTCACGTAGTGCATCGCTTCATCCCGAAGAAGAGATTTGGCGAGAGAACTCATTTGTTCACCTTCATTTATAATATAGAAGGTCTGATTAACGAGACGAGCCTGATCCTGAGGCAAATCGAAGTGGATGGTGTGTCCATCCTTTGCAAGCTTTTTCTCTTCACCTTTTTCAAGAGAGTATTCACGTATCCACTGCTGGTCGTCAGCACTTCCTGTGTTGACGAATACCGAGGCTGGAGAACACATTGAGATAGCATTTGCCACCTTTATCAGCGCCTCAGGGTTCTTTATCTTCGCGAGTTTTTCCTGATTTGTTGCATCAAGATTCTCTGCTAAAATCGCTTTGGCTGCATCGGCTGTAGTGATGCCGCCGATAACTTCAAGAATATCAGCACCTTTCTTGAGCTCAAGCATTCTTGACTCCTTAATTGTTAAAAAAAATATTTGCTCCATCTGCCAATCCGTAAAGGCCGATGATAGTGTTTGAGAGCACCATCATAGGGTGTTTTGCATGTGGCGTCAAGCACTAGGATTAGAGCAAAAAAGTAGAATGGTGGCGTGTAACTTATTATACTTTCACATTTATATGGCATTGTTATGAAACTGAAAGGAGGAGGGCGTCAACCTGAAGCCTTAATAATTATTGAATTAAACTATAAGAAATAGTGATATGAAGATACGTTGTGTTGTTAGGAATTTCGTTTTGCGCAGAAAAAGGAAGTAAAGAGGAGTTGAAACGAAAGGTATAAATATTTTTGATTTGCAAGATAAATTAAATGAATATATTAAGCAAGGCTTAAGGTTGGAGGTGAAAAACATGAAGGTGGTATAGGAGGAGGTGCTAAGGAGCTGTAGTAGAGGATCAGGTCAACTTTGTAGTTTGATATCATTGCAGTTGACTAATGTGGATTCCACTTTGGCTGAAATTTATGAAAATATCAAGCAATTCCTGATTAGTTTGCAGGTTTTATTGGCAATTGGAAAAGGGTTGTTATTGTTCACTTGTTAATTAGCTGTTGTAGGTCTGGTAACGTAATGAACATATATTAGATAAATCACGGGATGACGGCATTAGTAATGCATGTTGAGTTTGGAGAATTACGTCAAGTGTCGTTACACGTCAGCTTTCAGCTTTCAGCTTTCAGCTTTCAGCTTTCAGCTTTCAGCTTTCAGCTTTCAGCTTTCAGCTTTCAGCTTTCAGCTTTCGGGTTAACTCTGATTGCGGGAAAAGGATATTCGTGATATACGGCATCCAGTTTTCAGGAGGAAAATTTCGCAAGGCGTTAGTGCGATAGCAGAGACCTGATACTAAATATTGATAAACAACCCGTAAGATGTCAGGTTGAGTTTAGGCTGTTCAGGATGGCAATTTAAAAATGTATGACAATGAAGGATTACAGGAGGATTTTAATGAGCATCAATATAAAAAGAAAAGGGTTGCAATCATTAAGATTGCAACCCTTTATCAATTTGGTGCCGAAGAGAAGACTCGAACTTCCACGGGGATACCCCCACTAGACCCTGAACCTAGCGCGTCTACCAATTCCGCCACTTCGGCAGCGACAACGGGCATGAATATGCTAGTTTGTAGGGTTTTTGTCAACACTTTCTTTTTCACAAAAGTTAAAAAAATAGCAATTGATGCTTAAGTAAATGAAAATATACAATAAAATAGAAGATGTGAGGGGTGGCTTTAGTAACACCTGCGTAACAATAGGAAATTTTGATGGTGTCCACCTGGGGCATCAACAACTCTTTGGAGAGGTGGCGCGAAGAGCACAGCTTCGTAAGGGGCAGAGTGTCGCTGTTACCTTTGATCCGCATCCGCTTCAGGTTCTTCGACCCGATGGTATCAAGCTGATCTCCAATTGCGAACAGAAACTTGAATTGGTAGAAATGGCAGGCATCGATGCAATGCTGGTGATTCCCTTTACAAAGGAATTTGCAACAACCACGGCAGAATACTTTGTTGATGAAATCCTGCTTAATCGCCTGGGGATGAAAGAGCTGGTTGTGGGATACGATTACGCTTTTGGAAAAAACAGAGCTGGTAATATCACTTTTCTGAAGCAGCAGGGGAAGGCAAAGGGGTTTGAGGTAACCGTTGTAGATGCGTATTATCTGGAGGAGACTTTAGTGAGTTCAACGCAGATTAGAAAATTGTTGGCTGAAGGTGATATGGTGGCGGCCAGGAGACTCCTTGGCAGAAGTTATCAGATCCGGGGTGAGGTTCAGTTGGGTAAACAACGTGGGGGGAAAGAGATTGGATTCCCGACTGCAAATCTCAAGTTTGCAGAGGAAGATTTGGTTCCACGATTGGGAGTCTATGTTTCACAGGTTATTTGTGATGGAAAATGTTATGGTGGCATCATAAATATTGGTCGTAATCCCACTTTCGGAGAGCACGCGCTGGTTGCTGAGACTCACATCTTTGACTTCAATCAAGATATTTATGGCAAACCTATAAAAGTCAACTTACTTAAATTTCTGCGTAGTGAACGAAAGTTTGAAGGAGTGAAGGAACTCGCGGCCCAGATAAGTAAAGATGTAGTTGAGGCCCAGCGAATTTTATCTCAGCAGAGCAAGGAGCTGACAATTTCCTGTGGGGACAAATTCAACCAATAGCGTTTTCAGGTAAATCAACAGGTCGTCCTTTTAATACTTGCATGTGAACAGAAGGTGCCTATATTGTACTCCGTTTTTATGTCTAAATTACTGCTGTCATGCATTGAATATATCATTTAATAAGGCAGTACAATTAGAAAAGTCACGTCAGTTGCATTCTCGCTAAGTCGATGCATTGATGTTCTATTATTTTATTTTGATAGGGGTTTAGTTATGACAGAGCAGAAACATGAAGATCTTGAAACGGTCATCGAAGAGTTGGAGAAGAAGTGTGCAGAGCATCCTGAGTCCGTAATGGCACATCATCATCTTGGGCTTGTTTACATGAAAGCAGGTAGAATTGAAGATGCTATAGCGTCTCTTGAAAAGGCCATCGAAGTAGATCCGCTTAATGGCGACAGTATGATTAATCTCGGAGCAATACACTTCGGTCAGGGTGATCTTGAAAAAGCACTCAAGCTCAATGAAGAAGCTGTAAGAGTGCAACCTGAGTCTGCTCAGGCATATGCAAATCTTGGACTCATCTGGCAGCAACAGAGTGAGCTTGAGAAAGCAATTGAAAACTACGAGAAGGCACTTCAATATGATCCAAAACTTGTGACAGCGTGGCTCAATCTTACCTCTGTTCTTACAATGAAAGGTGAGGATGATCGTGCTGTTAAAGCAGCGAAGAAAGGTCTTGAAATTGACCCTGATTCCGCACTTGGTCATAATAATCTTGCTGTTGCTCTATATTTTAAACAGGAATTTGCTGAAGCGTACAAACATATGCAGAGGGCAAAAGAACTCGGATATTCGGTAGACCCGAATTTCAGCGCTAAGCTTCAGGAGCACGTATCCTGATTTTTTAGCTTAGAGCAACCTTTTACTATCGAGTTCTCATGAGTAAATCAGATATTAAAAATCCGCCTTGGTGCCCTTTTTGCGGGCAACGGGTTGGTCGCCCCCGTGAAGCTGAACAAAGAAGACTGAACGAATTTCCCGTAGGGGACTGTCAGTGTGGTGCAATTTATACCAGTGACGCCACTGGGCATAATGTAGGGTCTGCAATGGTCGAGGCGCTCGTCTATGCCTGCAATGATAACTGGGATTTTGCCTGGGAATTGCTGCCAGAAGACGATTACTTGACTGGGCGAATAGAAAATTACGACGAACAACGTCACGAAGTATTTGAAAAGGGTCATGTTGATGGTCGGCCTGTTCGTGGTGTTTTATATTTTGTCAGATTGCATACAGAAATCAATGAAATCGCAGGGCGCCTTAAAGCCAAAAAAGAAAGCGATATTGAGATTTCAACTGTCAAAAAGATGATTGCTGAAGATCGTCCAGCTCTCGAGCCTGCTCCAGATGAAAAGCGTGTTAAAAAGAAGGCCAATAAACGGCTTGTTAAAGAACTGGTCGAGCAGGCTGATGTTGATAGTCTGGTTGCCCTGTGTTTTGACGACAAGAAAACGTTGCGGCTGATGCAGCGGCTTCTTTATGATCCATATGACGAAAAGCGCTGGCATGTTGCCTGGATGATCGGACAGGTTACCGGAAGAGTAGCAACGCGCGAGCCGGGGCAGGTTTCCGAATTATTACATCGCTTATACGAGGCATGTAACGATTCCGCCGCCACGCATTGGGGGATGGTCGAAACCCTTGGAAGTGTTATTGCCGTGCGCCCTGATATTTTTGGTGCCTTTACTCGTCACCTGCTTAATTTTCTTGGGCAGGATACAAGCCGGGTACAGGTGCTCTGGGCACTTGGTGAAATCGCTGAGACCCGTCCTGACCTGATTAGAGATACGCCTTTTTACAATCTTTTTCATTTTCTCCAGCATCCAGATGCTGCCGTACGTGGGCATGTTGCCAGATTGCTTGGCAGAATTAATGCTTCAGAAGCTTCGATGCAGATTATGACATTGAGTGGAGATGAAGAGGAATTCATGATGTGGGAAAAAGGCCGAATGATTTCAACCACGGTTGCAAAAGAGGCTGCTGGTGCCCTTGCTGCAATTCAGGGAGGTTTAAAAAAGAACGATGAATGATTTACAGAATTTGAAAGATATTGCACCAATGGCTGATAAGCCGAAGGGAAGCAGTGAGCCGGTCGATCCAATAGCTGCAGATTACGATGAGGGTAAACGCTTTATAGGCAATGGCAACCTGTCTCAGGCGGCGATGTCTCTGCATAACGCCCTGCTGGGCTATGAAGAGAAAGGTGATAAAGCTGGTATTGCCAATGCAAGTAATCAGCTTGGTCATGTTTGTCTTGCCAAAAACGATTTTGTCGGTGCTGAAAATCATTATCAAAGAGCATGGGATCTGTGTGAAGAGCTTGGCGATCCTATGAGTTTGTTTGAATTGAATAAGCGATTTGTACAAGTAAATCGGGGATTAAAAAACTATGACAAAGCTATCAAATTATGCTTTGACATACTAGACGTCTATCAGGGCAATAATGACCCACGTGGCACTGTAGGAATTCTCGAGACACTGGCGGAAGTGTATATCGATGCTGATAGTGTTGAGAAAGCTGCTGATACATTTCGTACAATCGCCTCGATTCATAGGAATTTCAAACATGAGTCTATTGCGGATACCTTTGAGCAAAAAGCCAAAGATATTCTAAAAGGCTAGTAACCGGTTACTTCGAGAAAAATGTTTACAGGAATAATACAAGGTACAGGAAAGTTATTAGCTAAAAGAACTGTGGGTGGTGGTCTGGCTTTTGATCTTGAGGCCGGATTCGATATTGATGCACCGATGGAGGGTGAATCTATTGCCTGCAGTGGAGTTTGTCTTACCGCGTACAATATTTCGGGGCGTCGCTTCAGTGCAGATGTCTCTCCAGAAACATTGTCGAGGACAAAACTCGGGAAGCTCGTGATAGGTGATAGTCTCAACATGGAGCGGGCTCTTAAACTTTCAGACCGTTTAGGTGGACATCTTGTCTCCGGGCATGTTGATTGTATGGCTACGGTGAGTACTATTGATCCTGTCGGCGACTATACGGTCTTTACATTTTCAATGCCTCCGGAGCAGTCTAAATATGTTATTGAAAAGGGGTCGGTGACCATTGACGGTATAAGTCTTACCGTAAATAGTTGCAGCCCAGGTAGCTTTTCGGTATCTATTATTCCCCATACGCTTAAGATGACCACACTTGGGAAACTTAAGAGTGGGCATGAAGTAAATATTGAAGTTGATGTTATAGGTAAATATATAGAGAATCTATTGCTCGCAGGTGGCCGGATTTCCGGTGCAGCTAATAAACAGCAGACGATCTCGCAGGGATTCCTGGCCGAACATGGGTTCCTTTAGAATGAGCCCTTTTCGGGTTTTCAGCTAACTTTATATAATTGTGAAAGCTATGGCAGTAAGTCCTATTAAAGAAGTAATTGAAGATATCAGAGCAGGCAAAATGGTCATCCTTGTCGACGATGAAGATCGTGAAAATGAAGGTGACCTGTGTATGGCCGCAGAGGCGTGCACTGCTGAACATATTAATTTCATGGCTAAGTACGGACGCGGACTGATTTGTCTGACCTTGAGCCCGGATATTGTTGACCAGCTTGAGTTGCCGATGATGGTGACCAATAATAAGTCACCTTATGGTACCGGTTTCACTATAAGCATTGAAGCCCGTATCGGTGTATCTACAGGTATTTCTGCGGCAGATCGTGCCAGAACAATTGAAGCTGCTGTTGCAGAGGATGCAAAACCTCGCGATCTTATCAGCCCGGGACATATATTTCCGCTTCGTGCCAAAAAAGGTGGTGTACTTGTACGTACCGGTCAGACTGAAGGGTCAGTAGATCTTGCCAGGCTTGCCGGAATGCGAACTGCCGGTGTTATTTGCGAAATCATGAACGATGACGGAACAATGTCACGCATGCCTGACCTTAAAATATTTGCCAAAGAACACGACCTGAAAATTGCAACAATTGCAGACCTTGTTGCTTACCGTCTCAATCAGGATATCCTGGTTCACAGGCAGGTTGAAGCACGGATACCAACAGAGCACGCAGGTGAGTTCACTTCTATTGTCTACACCAACGATGTTGATGATATGGAGCATCTGGCTCTTGTCAAAGGCGATATCTCCAAGGTAGATAAGGTACTTGTTCGAGTTCACTCCGAATGTTTAACCGGGGATGTTTTCGGCTCATCACGTTGCGATTGTGGATTACAGCTCAATGCGGCAATGAAGATGGTAGACCAGGAAGGTGCCGGAGTGATCCTTTACATGCGTCAGGAAGGGCGTGGTATTGGGCTGGTTAATAAGCTAAAGGCATATAACCTGCAGGATAAAGGGTTGGATACGGTAGAGGCGAACCTGGAGCTTGGGTTTGATGCTGATT
This sequence comes from Desulfosediminicola flagellatus, assembly GCF_005116655.2. GTDB lineage: Bacteria > Desulfobacterota > Desulfobulbia > Desulfobulbales > Desulfocapsaceae > Desulfopila > Desulfopila flagellata. The sequence goes on from NZ_CP050698.1 coordinate 494,933, forward strand.
TACGCGATTACGGTATAGGTGCACAGATACTACGTGATCTCGGTATCAGCAAAATGGCGCTTCTAACCAACAACCCGAAAAAGATTGTCGGGCTCGAAGCATACGGTCTTGAAGTTGTTGCAAGGTACCCGATCGAAATAGAGGCGGGTGATGAAAGTTTAGGATATCTTGTCTGCAAGCGTGACCGGATGGGACATCTTATTGAGATTGATGATTAGTCGATACTCATTACGCAGTTTTCATTAAACGTCATTGATTATTAAAGGCTGAGGAAAGAAGATGGCAAATTATATTGAAGGTAATCTTAAGGCAGACGGCAAAAAATTCGCTATTGTCGTAGCCCGTTTTAATTCTTTTGTAGCAGAGAAACTTCTTGATGGAGCTCTCGACACACTTGTTCGCTCCGGAGCACTCGACTCCGACATTGATGTCGTAAGGGTTCCAGGTGCTCTTGAGATCCCGCTTGCGACTAAAAAACTTGCAGGTACCCAGAAGTATGATGCGATTATCTGCCTCGGAGCAGTTATTCGTGGCGCGACTCCGCATTTTGATGTTGTTGTGAATGAGGCTTCTAAAGGGACTGCTCAGGTAAGTCTTGATAGTGGTCTTCCTGTTCTTTTTGGTGTGCTTACCACCGAAACTATTGAGCAGGCAATTGAGCGCAGCGGTACAAAGGCTGGAAATAAAGGGTCTGAGGTCGCAGTTGCTGCAATTGAAATGGCCAACCTTGTTGCCAATCTTCACTAAAATTGAGTAGTGTGCAGGCTGTGATAAAAAAGTCTGCACTTTAATTTATCAGGAGGTATAGGTTATTGGACGTAAGTCGTCCAGAAACCAGCCTCCTGTATTCGTCTTTAACCAGGAAGTTGACGTTTATGGGAGTTCGACGTAGAGCCCGAGAGGCCGCATTACAGTTCTTGTTTCAGGAAGATTTTAAACTGGAAGAGGGGCATCGGGAAGAAGAGCTTGTTGAACGGTTCGATGCGTTCTGCACCTTGTATCAGGTGAATAAGAAAGCCCGACCCTATGCCCAGGAATTGCTTCAGGGGATTATCAAGATTCAGGGGGAAATCGATGCAAATATCGGTGAGGCTGCCAGTAACTGGCGTCTTTCCCGGTTGGCAGCCACAGATAGAAATATTTTACGTCTGGCTGTCTATGAGATGATCTCGGATACCGAAATACCCGATCAGGTCGCAATAAATGAGGCTGTAGAGATAGCAAAACGCTTTGGTAGTGATGAATCGCCAGCTTTTATCAACGGTGTGCTTGATGCAGTAAAAACAGTTTTGCGTTCATAGCGGTGCCTTAGCCGGGGCGACCCAGCCTTGCAATTCCATCTATAACCGTGTACACCTTGCACGGTTAGCGTAACTTCTTACTAAATTGCATTTTCAGGAGCGTTCTGCACATTATGGCACAGAAAACAGAGCAGTCACGGCCGGGATTCAAACAGGAATCGGTTGCTGTACTGGGTATTTTTGTTTCTATTTTTCTTTTTTTAAGTCTTCTCTCCACAACTCTGCAAACAGGAAGCAACTGGTGCGGAGATATTGGTGAAATAATAGCACTGGGTTTGCTGGGTATTATCGGGTGGAGTAGCTACCTGTTGACCGGTTTACTTCTGGTGATGTCCTGTCTTTTTTTCAGTCCGAAAATGTCCTTTGACAGGGTTCCTCATGTTACATTAGGCCTTACCGCCGGAGTGATTTCTTTTTGTGGTTTGCTTTCTGCAACTTCTCTAAGAGACCCTGAACTCATTGAAACGGGCGGTTTGGTTGGAAGGTGGTTCTTTTCAGTCGTGCAGATGTTTCTTGGTAATGGCGGAACACTCCTTTTGCTCGGTTTGATCTTTTTGATATCGCTGATGTTGGCAGTTCAATTTTCGCCTTACCAATTGATGCGGTTGATTGGGGGCGTCTTTAAAGCATGTTTTCGACTTGTTGGTGCTTTGTTTAAGCGGAAAAAGAAACCTCTCACCGCGGCAGGAACCACCAAGCAGATACTTAAGACTGAAAGAGAACCGAAACCTGTTGTTGAATCACCTGCTGCACCTGCATCAAGTAAGCCGGTTGTTAAAGAGTTACCTAAAAAGGTTGTTGAAAAAGAATCTGATGAGTCTTTTGCTACAACGCAACTCGCCAGGGGAGATTGGAAACTTCCCCCATTGTCACTTCTGACAAAAAACGATCAGGTGCATGAACAGATCGATAAAGAAGTATATTACAAAATTTCCAAACAGCTTGAACAGAAACTTAAAAATTTCGGAGTTTCTGGAAAGGTTGTAGGAATATCTCCAGGGCCGGTTGTAACAACATACGAGTTTTCGCCTGCACCTGGTGTAAAGATAAATAAAATAGTTGGGCTAGCTGACGATCTTGCTCTTGGACTTAAGGCTAAGTCTGTCAGGGTGGTTGGTTCAATTCCTGGTAAAGCTGCACTTGGTATTGAGATTCCAAATGATAATCGTCAAATTGTATATATCAGAGACCTTCTTGGTACTGAGGAATATAGGAATAACAACTCAAAACTGAATTTAGCACTGGGGCTTGATGTTATTGGTAATCTTGCAACCGGAAATCTTGCAAAAATGCCGCATCTGCTAATTGCCGGGGCGACTGGTGCTGGAAAAAGTGTGGGGATTAACACGATAATCGCATCGATTCTTTACAATGCAACGCCAGATGAAGTTCGATTTTTAATGGTTGATCCTAAGCGCATTGAGCTCTCGGGGTACGAGGGGATTCCACATTTGCTGCATCCTGTAGTGGTTGATCCTAAACTGGCAAGTAAAGCATTGAACTGGGCTGTGCGAGAGATGGAACGCAGGTACAGGATGCTTGAAGAAGCAAAAGTTAAGAGTTTCGATTCGTATAACGAAACAGCAGAACACAAGATGCCGTATATCGTCATTATTGTCGATGAGCTTGCTGATCTTATGATGGTAGCATCAAAAGATGTCGAAGCGGCAATTGCCCGGCTTGCACAGATGGCCAGAGCTGCGGGAATTCATCTCATTCTGGCGACCCAGAGGCCTTCTGTTGACGTATTGACCGGCCTGATCAAGGCTAACTTCCCAACGCGAATATCATTCAAGGTGTCCTCTAAAATTGATTCTAGAACGATCCTGGATAATAGTGGTGCAGAGCATCTGCTTGGTGCTGGTGACATGCTTTATCTTGCTCCGGGTAGTTCGAACCTCCAGCGTATTCACGGTGCGTTTATTTCTGAAAAAGAAACTGCTCAGATTGTTGAATTCCTTAAAAAACAAGGTGAGTCAACATATGATGAGGGAATCATAGAAGAAATAGAAAAAGAAGCTGCTGGCGAATTAGTCGCCACAGAAACTGATTATGACGAAAGATATGATGAGGCTGTGCAGTTTGTGACAGAGTCAGGTCAGGCATCAATCTCATCTCTGCAGAGACGCCTGCGAGTAGGGTACAACAGGGCTGCAAGGATGATTGAGACCATGGAGAGTGAAGGCCTGATCGGACCTGCTGACGGTTCAAAGCCTCGAGAGGTTCTGGCGAGAAATAGCTACGAGTAGACATCTAGTGAATAAATTGAAATTTCTTGACAATCTTACTGCAACAAATTATAAGAAAAAGTCTTGAATAAAATGAGGATTCATTCATTAAATTCTTGTTGGTTTACATAAGTTTATATATCGCTGTATCCAATTGATTATCTGGTTGTTTGAAAAAAAAAGATACAGATTATCGGGTAATTAGTTTTAGTAAGTATTTTTGCAGTAAAGAGTACAAGTCTTAGCTGGTCCTGAATGTTCAGGACCACAACAGTTAAAACAAACTGAGGAGGTAGTTTAATGCCAAGTTATGTAGATCCTTCCAAATGTGATGGCTGCAAGGGTGGAGACAAAACCGCGTGCATGTACATCTGTCCGAACGACCTGATGGTACTTGAGAAAGGCGAAATGAAAGCCTACAATCAAGAGCCTGATGCATGCTGGGAGTGTTACTCCTGCGTAAAGATTTGCCCTCAGGGTGCAATCTTTGTTCGTGGCTATGATGACTTCGTGCCTATGGGCGGTCAGGTTCATCCAATGCGTAGTGCCGATTCCATCATGTGGACCGTTAAATTTCGTAATGGTGCAATGAAGCGCTTCAAGTTCCCAGTGCGTACAACCGCTGAGGGTGCTGCTAACGCTTATGTCGGTGAGACAGGTGCTAATCTCGATGACGAATGTCTTCTTCTCGAGGCCGATCTCCCAACACCTAAGTAATCAGGCGTTTGGAATTTGAAACTAGCAAGCAAAAAAAAAATCTTTAGTATTTATTTAAGGAGATTTCAATATGGCATTACCAAATAAACCCAAAGGTGAATTAGTTGCCGTGGTCGACCCTGAGGTTGTAGAGCATGATGTAGATGTTCTCATCGTCGGTGGTGGTATGGCTGCATGTGGTACCGCTTTCGAAATTAAGAAGTGGGCTCCAGCTGATATGAAGATCGTACTTGTAGACAAAGCGTCTCTTGAGCGTTCTGGTGCTGTTGCGCAGGGTCTCTCTGCTATTAACACCTACATTGGTGAGAATCCGATCGAGAACTACGTAAAAATGGTTCGTAACGATCTGATGGGCGTTGTACGTGAAGATCTTATCTATGACTGTGGACGTCACGTAGATGAGTCAGTAAAGCTGTTTGAAGAATGGGGTCTGCCAGTATGGAAGAAAGATGCAGACGGCGAGAACCTCGACGGTTCTAAGCCTGCTCCTACCCTGCGTGAAGGCGGACAGCCTGTACGTACCGGTAAATGGCAGATCATGATCAACGGTGAGTCTTACAAGTGTATCGTTGCTGAGCCTGCGGCTACCGCTCTCGGCGCTGATAACATCATTGAGCGTGTTTTCATCGTGAAGATGCTCCTTGACAAGAACAAGCCAAACCAGATCGCTGGTGCTGTTGGTTTCTCTACCCGTGAGAACAAAGTACATGTTTTCCGTTGCAAAACTGCAATGGTTGCTTGTGGTGGTGCGGTTAATATTTTCCGTCCACGTTCTACCGGTGAAGGTAAAGGTCGTGCATGGTACCCAGTATGGAATGCTGGTTCAACCTACACCATGTGTGCTCAGGTTGGTGCTACCCTTACCATGATGGAAAACCGTTTCACCCCAGCTCGTTTCAAAGATGGTTACGGTCCTGTTGGTGCATGGTTCCTTCTTTTCAAAGCTAAAGTTGCTAACGGCTTGGGCGAGTTTTATGCAATGGGCGATGCAGCTAAGGAAGAGCTTTCTAAGTTCATGCCTTACGGCGCGTCTCCAGTTACTCCTACCTGTCTTCGTAACCACTTGATGATCAACGAGCTGAAAGAAGGTCGTGGTCCTATCTATATGGCTACCGACGTTGCTCTGAATGCTTTCCTTGACGAGCGTCGCGAAGCTGGTATGGACGAGAAGTCTCTCAAGAAATTCTGGAAACACCTTGAGTCTGAGGCGTGGGAAGATTTCCTTGATATGTCCGTTGGTCAGGCTGGTCTCTGGGCTGGTATGAACGTTGAGCCTGAGAAAGTAGGTTCTGAGATTATGCCAACCGAACCATACATGCTCGGATCTCACTCCGGTTGTTGTGGTATCTGGACCTCTGGTCCGGAAGAAGACTGGGTACCTGAGATTGCTAACGAATCTCGTGCTCACAAGTACAAGTGGGGCTACAACCGTATGACCACAGTTGACGGTCTCTTCACTGCTGGTGATGGTGTTGGTGCTTCCGGTCATAAGTTCTCCTCTGGTTCTCATGCTGAGGGTCGTATTGCTGCTAAGCAGATGGTTAAATTCTGTCGTGACAATGCTGATTTCACCCCTGAGCTTAAGCAGACTCCTCAGGAACTTGCTGACGAGATCTACGCTCCAGTTAAGCGTTACAATGAGTTCAAGGATGCATCTACAGCTGAAGATGTGAATCCTAACTACTGTAAGCCTGCTGGTATGATGATGCGTCTCATGAAAGCTACCGATGAGTATGGTGGTGGTGTTGCTACATACTACATGACCTCTGGTAAGCTTCTGAACATCTGTCTTGATCTTCTTCAGATGCTTCGTGAAGATGCTGAGAAGATGGGTGCTGGTGACCTCCATGAGCTCATGAGAGCTTGGGAGAACTACCATCGTATCTGGTGTGTTGAGACTCATATCCGTCACATCGAGTTCCGTAAAGAATCCCGTTACCCAGGATTCTACTACAGATCTGATTTCCCAACCTGTGATGACGAAAACTGGAAGTGTTTCGTTAACTCTACTTTCAACCCAGAGACCAAAGAATGGCTCTGTGAGAAGGTTGAGGTTGTGAACATCATTGAGACCGAACCTTGGCTGTAATGGTACAAGGGCGAAAGTCTTGATATGATGTAGTGAAAATCTCCAGGAATTGTATGATTCCTGGAGATTTTTTGCTATCTAGGCCTTTTTTTGTTTTATGAAGGGCAAAGGAATTTAATTGCTTTGATCTACATAAGTTAAAAAAAGATTTGATGATTTTAATTTTTCTGGTTTTGTAGGTTTTAGTCCAATAGTTGGCATATATGTTCAAAGTATGGAGATGCCATGCTGAGAATGTGCCAATGGTCAATATATTATTTTTAAGAGTAATTATGGAGGAAAGGTATGACTGACGAGCAAGGCACCACTGGTGCAGTTTTGGTCGTAGGCGGAGGAATCAGTGGCCTGACAGCTGCTCTGGAGACCGCCGAAGTCGGAAACGACGTATTCCTGGTCGAAAAAAGCCCAACCTTTGGTGGCAGGGTTGCCCAGTTGAATGAGTATTTTCCGAAAATGTGTCCACCGAGTTGTGGGCTGGAAATTAATTTCCGTCGCATCAAGGAAAATCGTAGAATTCGCACATATTCTATGACCACTGTCAAGGAAGTTACAGGTGGTCCTGGAAATTATGAGGTTACGTTAGAAATCGCACCTCGTTTCGTTAACAGCAACTGTACTGCTTGTGGCGATTGTGCGGTTGCATGTCCAGACGAGATTGATAGCGATTTCAACTTTGGTCTTGGTAAAAGTAAAGCTGCATATCTTCCTCATGAAATGGCGTTTCCTCGTCGTTATGTGATCAATAAGGAAGGACTTTCTGCTGAAGGTGCTGAAGCCGTTAAATCAGCGTGTAAGTACAATGCAGTTGATCTTGATATGGCAGTAGAAACCGTAACCATTAATGTTGCTTCTATTATCTGGGCGACAGGTTGGGTTCCTTACGATGCGACCAAGATGGAGAATTTAAAGTTTGCAGAATCTGATTCTATCATCACCAATATGATGTTAGAACGAATGGCTGCTCCTAGTGGGCCTACTGCTGGAAAAATTGTTCGCCCTGGCGACAATAAAGAAATAGAATCTATCGGCTTTGTTCAGTGTGCAGGATCCCGTGATGAAAATCATCTCGAATACTGTTCACATATTTGCTGTATGGCAACGTTCAAGCAGATGACATACATTCGCGAACAGTACCCGGATGCTAAAATTTATGTTTTCTACATTGATCTTCGCACACCTGGAAAATACGAGAAATTCCGTGAAGCTCGTATGGCCGACGCAAATGCAGAATTTATAAAAGGCAAGGTCGCTGAGATTATTCCTGAGGCAGATGGTAGCGTTACTCTGATTGCAGAGAATGCTATTACCATGGAAAAACTTTCCCAGAAAGTTGATATGGCTGTCCTTGCAACTGGTATGCAACCTTCACTTTCCATACAGGGAGCACCAACTGCTCTTGAGATGGATAGTAATGGTTTTGTAATCACTGATGCTGATAAAGGCATGATTGCAGCTGGTTGTGCTAAGAAGGCTGCTGATGTTGTTACAACTACTCAGAATTCCACTGCAGCTGCCTTGAAGGCAATTCAGGTTTCCAGGAGGTAAGGACAATGGATAAAAAATATTGCGCATATATATGTACGGGATGTGGCATCGGGGATGCGCTCGATATTGAGGCTCTTTCCGAGGTTGTATCCAGCGAGATGTCCATGGAGTGTAAAACACATGAATATCTCTGTGGCAAAGAAGGGTTGGCGACAATTCAGGCAGATATCGCAGGTGGTGTAAATACTGTTGTTGTTGGTGCATGCTCCCCTCGTGTAATGACCACTGAATTTAATTTCGGTGAGGATAAAATTACCGTACGTGCAAACCTTCGTGAGCAGGTTGTGTGGTCTGAAGTTAAACCGGCAGAAGGTGAGGAGCCTGCAGCTGATGCAGCTGAGTGGCTTCAGGAAACTGCAAGCGACTACATGAGAATGGCATGTACCCGTGCCAAAAAGACTGAACTTGCAGAGGCTTTTACGCTCGAGAACATTAATAAGACCATCATGGTTATGGGTGGTGGTATTTCTGGACTTACAGCAGCTAAAGAGGCTGCGGCAGCAGGGTATGAAGTTCTGTTGATTGAAAAGGAAGCAGAAGTTGGCGGTAAAGCTAAAGGCTGGAGAAAATCTTTTCCTTCTAAAGCTCCGTGGACAGATCTTGAAGAGAATCCTGTTGAGGCACTTGTTGCTGAAATTGCAGCTGACTCTAGAATTACCATCAAAACTGCAACTGAAGTTGCACGTATTGCTGGTTCTCCAGGAGATTTCAAGGTTTCACTTAAAGCTACCGGTACTAGCGGTGAGTGGGATGCTCCTGCAAAAGTTACTGTTGATGAGCAGGAACTCATTAATAAGGGCGAGAAAGAAGATCCGAATGCTGGACTTCAGCAATATGTTGCTGTCGACCCTAATTCTGTACCAGTAGGTGCTGTTGTTCTTGCAACTGGTTGGAAGCCTGCTGATGTTAGCGAATATGAGCATCTTGGGCATGGTAAAATAAAAAATGTTGTGACTAATGCTGAATTTGAGAAACTTGCTAAAGAAGGCAAGGTTCCGGCAAATGTAGCATTTATTCAGAGTCCGGGTGGCAAAGATAACGATAAGGATTTCCCTTATTGTAACTCTGTAACTTCGATGGTTGCTTTGAAGCAGGCTCAGTATGTTTGTCAGGATAATGCCGAAGGTAAAGCATACATTCTTTATCAGCATATGCGTACCCCTGGTAGTATGGAGCTCTTCTATAAAGCTGCTCAGGATAACGATGGCATTTTCATGACTAAAGGTAACGTCATGGAAGTTGGTGAGGCTGGTGGTAAGCTCACTGTTTCAGTAGAAGAAACTCTTCTCGGAGAAGACCTGAATCTTGAAGTTGACATGGTCGTACTTGCTGCCGGTATGGAGCCTACCACACTTCACGAGAACACTGTAAACCTTGCCTATCGTCAGGGCCCTGCATTTATGGACCTCGATCTTTTTGATGGCTATGCTGATTCTCACTTCATCTGTTTCCCTTACGAAACCCGAAGAACAGGCGTCTATGCTTGTGGTGGTGTACGTAAAGCTGAGACTATGGAAGAGGCGATTGATGATGCAACAGGAGCGGCACTCAAAGCAATTCAGTGTCTTGAGTCTACAGATCGTGGTGTTTCAGTACACCCTCGCTCCGGTGATGCGACATATCCTGAATTCTTTATGCAGCGTTGTACCCAGTGTAAGCGTTGTACTGAGGAATGTCCTTTTGGTGCTCTTGATGATGACGAGAAGGGTACACCGCTTCCTAATCCTACACGCTGTCGTCGCTGTGGTACCTGTATGGGTGCATGTCCAGAGCGTATCATTGGATTCAAGGATTACAATATCGATCTGATTGGTTCAATGATCAAGTCTATTGAAGTACCTGAAGACGATGACGACAGGTTACGTATTATCGTTTTTGTTTGTGAAAACGATGCATATCCAGCTATTGATATGTCCGGTATGAAGCGCAACGGTCTCAATCATATGGTTCGTTTTGTACCAGTTAGATGTCTTGGATCAGTTAACATGGCATGGATTCGTGATTCGCTTTCTGCAGGTATGGACGGTGCAATGCTTCTTGGTTGTACTTACGGTGATGACTACCAGTGTCACTTCGTTAAGGGGTCCGAGATTGCTACCAAACGTATGGAAAACATCGGTGATACTCTTTCAACTCTTGGTCTTGAGCCTGAGAGATGTGCTGCACAGCAGATTGCAATTACCGATTATGACAAGGTGCCTCAGATCATCAACGACTTCGTAGAAGAGATTGTTGAAATGGGTCCAAATCCATTCAAGGGCTTCTAACCTGTTTTTATCATTAACACAACCGCAGATGGAATCATCTGCGGTTGCGTTACACTTGTATTTTGAGTTATAAGATCGCATGAGATCATGAAATAGTGTTTTTGATAATATAACAGGAGGGATTACATGAATGTTCAACCGGATTTAGAATTTATAAAATCTTTGAAACTGGCAGGAGGTGACACGCTTAAAAAATGTTACCAGTGCGCAACATGTTCAGTTGCCTGTCCGCTTTCAACAGATGACAAACCATTTCCTCGTAAGGAAATGATATGGTCTCAGTGGGGTATGAAAGAAAACCTCGTTGCTGATCCTGATGTGTTTTTATGTCATGCATGTGGTGACTGTACAGAGATGTGTCCTCGAGGGGCTAAACCAGGTGAAGTGCTTGGAGCTATTCGCTCTTATGCCTACACATTCTATGGTTGGCCATCAGGACTTGCAAAACTTGCAACAAGTGCAAAGAATCTACCAGTGCTGATTGGTATTCCTTCAATCATTATATTAGTATTGTGGTTTCTTTCCGGGGCTATGCATGTGCCTTCTGTTGAGCATTTTGCAAGTCACGGATATCAGCAGTTTTTCGGTACCTGGGATTTCAGATGGTATGCGAAGAATATTTTCTTCATAGTGCTGTTTATGGTACCTGCTGCAGGCCTTGCAGTATTCTCTGTATTTATGGGCATTACCAAAATGTGGAAGGAGATGACTAAACGGGCAGGGATAAAATCTGCATTTAGACCATCTATCGTGCAGTTCTTCCAGATGTTTCTGTGGCCCACACTCGTTGAAACAATGCAACATAATCGTTTCCGCGAATGTACCGTTAATACCGACAGGGTGAAAGGACATTTGCCACTGGTTCTGGCTTTTATCGGTCTTTTTATCGTTACCTGTTGGTCACTTCTTAAGAATGATGTCCTTGGATTATTCTGGACTTCATTGCATGGACCACTGCCTCTCATAGATCCTTTCAAAATTTTAGCGAACGTTTCTGCAATTGCTCTACTTTACGGTATCTGGATACTCTGGAGTAATCGTAAAGATTTAGAGGCAAAAGGAAGAGCGACTCCTACATTTTATGATTGGTTCCTTATCTGGGAAATCCTTGCTGTAGGTGTAACAGGCGTTGGTGCAGAGTTATTGCGCTGGGCGGGATTACCAATATTTGGTTATATTGTATATTTCATGCATCTCGTAGCTGTTATGATGCTGTTCCTGTACATGCCATACACCAAATTCGCACACATTGTCTACAGAACAACAGCTATGTGTTTTGAGAAGTATCGCGAAAGCGGATTTGCTAAACAGTAAGTAGAAACTTAGCTGCTGATTGCAGCTGAGATAGTTTTAGAAGTCAAAGCCATCTTTCCTTTTTTTGGGGGAGGTGGCTTTTTTTTGTTTATCTGCATGGTGCATGACAACATGCGTACCTCGATTTATTGTGAAGCGTCTCTGATTCCTTCATTCAAACCTATCAGGCTTTGCCTTCGCACTTTATCAGTTCTATACGGTATCCAGCCTAATATCACATAGAGAATTTTACATACTCTGTATTCAAGAGATTTCGAAATCTCAATACTAAAGGTATGGCTCAGTATCCTTAAGGTAAATGTCTCTGTCATAGAATCAGGACTATGGCTGATGCAGGGTGGCCGTTATGATAGAATGGCACAACTATTCGTAACATTGGTAAACTCTACGTTTTATTATCTGGAAACTTATGAAGATGAAACCAGTACAATTTGAGAGATAGAAATCCAGTCGATATTGCGAGCATGATTTTTGAAAACTTCGAAGATTTCGGTGAACAGGCACTACTCGGGTAGCCTATAAGAAAAATAGTACTATTGTTAAACCTTATGTGTAGTGAGTGAGAGTAATATTACGATCCTGTACTACGTACTAATGAACGCGATTATCATGCTGACGGAAATAGATGGGTGTAGTAGCAAGAAAATTACAAGCCATGTTGCTTTGATAAGAGTTTTTATTGTATCAAATGTAATGAATGCTGGTGTAGTCATTTATCGGTGTTTGCCAGAATTTACTGATATGATACTGAAGTTGAGATATGAGGTTCATAGTTATTTGAAAATTATCCTATTGAATTACCAACAGAATGCAATTTATATTAGTACATAGTGTAAATTATAGTGGAAGTTCCCTGTAGAAAGTGTTAATCACTGTGCCTGAAAAAAAATCGTTAATACTGGACTATGGGACTCGCAGTTATTAGTATAATTGTTCCTGTTCTAAAGATAGTACATTGTCCAGTATCAATTTGAGGTTTTTTTACGCACGGCCAGGTTATTGACCCAGTGCTCTTGAAAAAAAAGTCTAAAGAGCGATAATTACAAGTGACTCTTCAAATCGTTAAAACATCGATTGGCTAGTCAGGTAGTAAGTGGGCCTTGATCACTTTCGAGAGAAAAATGATTGAATCTGGAAAAAAGGTGTTGCTTTAAAATATACGAACGTGTATATTCCCGTGCTTTGTAAGCTGGCGTAGCTCAATTGGCAGAGCAGCTGATTTGTAATCAGCAGGTTGCGGGTTCAAGTCCCATCGCCAGCTCCAAAAAAAAATAAAAAGTACTTTACAAAGTGCTTCTGAGAGAATATAGAGTGTCTGTCATTTTGATCAGACATTCAAGTGAAGGAGGGGTTCCCGAGTGGCCAAAGGGAACAGACTGTAAATCTGTCGGCAACGCCTTCGGAGGTTCGAATCCTCCCCCCTCCACCATCTCTTTTTAGCATGGCTAGATACTTTCGAAAAGGGCGGGAATAGCTCAATTGGTAGAGCATCAGCCTTCCAAGCTGAGGGTTGCGAGTTCGAGTCTCGTTTCCCGCTCCATGCTGCCTCATAGAAGTGAAATTGGCGCCCACGTAGCTCAGTTGGTAGAGCGCATCCTTGGTAAGGATGAGGTCACCGGTTCAAATCCGGTCGTGGGCTCCAGATCTAATAAAGTGTATTACGAAAAGAAAACTTACAACGGCCTGAGGAGACAAGAGAAATGTCAAAGGAAAAATTTGAAAGGACTAAACCGCATGTCAATGTAGGAACTGTCGGTCATATCGATCATGGTAAGACCACATTGACTGCTGCTATTACCCGTGTTTTGTCTACTAAAGGTCAGGCTTCTTTTACTGACTTCAGTGATATTGATAAGGCACCGGAAGAGAAAGAGCGTGGAATTACTATCGCTACTGCTCACGTAGAATATGAGACTGTTAATCGTCACTATGCTCACGTAGATTGTCCTGGTCATGCTGATTATATTAAGAACATGATCACTGGTGCAGCTCAGATGGACGGAGCTATCCTTGTGGTTGCAGCAACTGATGGCGCTATGCCTCAGACTCGTGAGCATATCCTGCTTGCACGTCAGGTTGGTGTACCTGCAATCGTTGTGTTCCTTAATAAGTGTGACATGGTTGATGACGAAGAGCTTATCGAACTTGTTGAGATGGAGCTTCGTGAGCTTCTTGATAAGTATGAGTTCCCAGGAGACGATATCCCATTTGTTCAGGGTTCAGCTCTCTTAGCTCTTGAAAATCCGGAAGACGAAGAAAAAGCAAAATGTATCTGGGACCTCATGGATGCCGTTGATTCATACATTCCTGAGCCAGAGCGTGATGTTGATATGCCATTCCTTATGCCTATCGAAGATGTTTTCTCAATATCCGGTCGTGGTACTGTAGCTACCGGTCGTATTGAGCGCGGTGTTGTAAAGGTTGGTGAAGAGGTTTCTATCGTTGGTATTAAAGACACCATCAAGACTACATGTACTGGTGTCGAGATGTTCCGCAAGCTCCTTGATGAAGGTCAGGCTGGCGATAATATCGGTGCACTTCTTCGTGGTGTTAAGCGTGAAGAGATTGAGCGTGGTCAGGTTCTTGCCAAGCCAGGTTCTATTACTCCGCACACACAATTCGAAGCAGAGTGTTATATCCTCGGTAAAGATGAGGGTGGACGTCATACTCCATTTTTTAACGGATATCGACCACAGTTCTACTTCAGAACAACTGACGTTACCGGTATTGTAACCCTTCCAGAGGGTACTGAGATGGTAATGCCTGGTGATAACGTTTCTGTAACCGCAGAACTGATCACTCCTATCGCTATGGATGAGGGACTTAGGTTCGCTATTCGTGAAGGTGGTAGGACCGTAGGCGCCGGTGTTGTAGCAAAAATCATCAAGTAAGTTACTGGCGCAATAAAGTTTTATCCTGTCCTGCTTGCAGGGCAGGATAAATTTTGCATAGGAAGATCGGAATGAGAGACATAGTTACCCTCGCATGTGGTACATGTAAACGTCGTAACTACACCACGACGAAGAATAAGAAAAATACTCCGAATAAACTCGAGTTTAAAAAATACTGTCCTTTTTGCAGGAGTCATACTCCGCACAAGGAGACTAAGTAACAAAACACAGGCCAGTAGCTCTAATTGGTAGAGCACCGGACTCCAAATCCGGGGGTTGGGGGTTCGAATCCCTCCTGGCCTGCCATTTTTATGGCAGGTGTTTTTGTGTTTGGTCAACGGTGCTTTTTAAGCCAATATTCGTTGAAATTTATTAGAAGAAACCTCCTTTCGGGCATTAATTATGGCAGGGAAAGCGAAATCGAAGAAAAGCAATGCGGTGAGTAAAGACAATACTCCGTCTCCATTCGCACCTGCTCAGGTTAAGAAATTTGTTGAGGAGGTGAAGGTTGAGTTCGGTAAGATCGTATGGCCGGACAAGAAGATGACCCTGGGGTTAACCGGGATAGTTATCGTTCTGACCTTTGTTATATCTGCTTATCTCGGTTCTGTTGACCTGCTCCTCGGTAAACTTGTCGCGTCATTTTTAAGATAACGCGTCGTCAGGATCCTGTTTGATTGCATGAGCCATCTAGCGATCTGCTCCAGCTTTATTCAAACACTCAAGGAATAAATTACTCATGGCAAGACAATGGTACATACTCCAAGTCCACTCAGGATTTGAGGATAAGGTTAAAGCCACCCTTGAAGAACGGATTCGCAAGGAAGGACTTGAAGAATCTTTTGGTGAGATCCTTGTTCCGACCGAGCAGGTAGTTGAGATGATCAAAGGTTCCAGGAAGACTTCGTCAAGAAGGTTCTTCCCAGGCTACATGCTTGTAAGTATGGAACTCAATGATCAGACATGGCACACGATCCATCAGAACATGCCACGGGTTGTTGGATTTGTAGGCGATGATCGTAACCCGATTCCATTGTCTGATGAAGATGCTGCTAAGATTATCGGTAGGATTCAGGATGGTTCTGAAAGGCCGAGACCGAAAGTAATATTTGATATTGGTGAAACAGTTCGGGTTATAGACGGCCCATTTGCCAATTTTCAGGGTGTTGTCGACGAAGTTTTTCCTGAAAAAGGTCGTGTACGCGTCATGGTTTCAATTTTTGGGCGCGAAACTCCTGTCGAGCTTGAGTTCGTACAGGTAACAAACACCTGATATGTGGTGTACGGTTGATCCCGCACTACTCTTAAAATCTAATTAATTAGATTTCAAATTACAGAAAAAAGTTTGTTAGTTGGAGTGAGAAAATGGCCAAAAAAGTAATGGCATACATTAAGCTGCAGATTGCTGCAGGAAAAGCAAATCCATCTCCACCAGTAGGTCCTGCATTGGGCCAACATGGTGTGAACATCATGGAGTTTTGCAAAGCTTTTAATGCAAAAACCCAAAGCATGGGAGATACCATTGTTCCTGTTGTAATTACAGTTTACCAGGACCGGTCTTTCAGCTACATAACCAAGACTCCACCTGCATCAGTACTGCTTCTTAAGGCGGCTAATCTGCAGAAGGGATCAGGTAATCCAAAGGCTGAGCGTGTTGCTGAGCTCGGTCGCGATAAGATTAAAGAAATCGCTGAGATTAAAATGCCTGACCTTAATGCGTATGATATTGCAGCTGCTATGAAAATAGTTGAAGGTACTGCCCGTAGTTGTGGAATTACTGTTGTAGACTAAATTAGAATTTTAATTTTACTGCAGGTAGAGACACGCAGAGCTCTATCGATGTAGGAGGCAAAATGCCGAAGCGCGGAAAAAATTATAAAAATAAAGCTGAGACATTAGATAAAAGTGTCCTTTATTCTATTGAAGAAGGTGTCAAAAAAGCTCTCTCTATGAGCTTTGCAAAATTTGATGAAACTTTTGACATTGCGATGAAGTTAGGCGTTGACCCACGTCATGCCGACCAAATGATTCGTTCGTCTGTTGTGTTACCGCATGGTACTGGTAAAGTGACGCGCGTTCTCGTTTTCGCGAAAGGACCGAAAGAAGCTGAGGCTAAAGAAGCCGGGGCTGATTTTGTTGGTGGCGACGATTTAGTAGAGAAGATTAAAGAAGGTTGGCTCGAGTTCGATAAAACTGTAGCTACCCCTGATATGATGGGTACTGTAGGTAAGATCGGACGAGTTCTCGGACCTCGTAATCTTATGCCAAACGCTAAACTTGGTACTGTTACATTTGATGTAGCAAATATTGTCAAGGAAATCAAAGGTGGTAAGGTTGATTTCAAGGTTGAAAAGACAGGTATCATTCACGCAGGTGTAGGTAAAACCTCTTTTGGTGAAGAGAAACTCATCGAAAATATTACTGCGTTTATTGAAAAAATCATTCAGTTAAAGCCATCAGCCAGTAAGGGAATCTATCTAAGATCTATTACTATCTCATCTACGATGGGGCCTGGTGTTAAGCTTGATCCAGTAGCTATCAGATCAGCAATAAAGTAAATTTTGGTTAGAGCATCAGTTTTGACTGATGCTCTTTTTTTGGTCGAAGACAGCAGGTACTAGTGTTTAATCATGCGTATACGCGTGACCTGCCGAGACAGAAGGTAGTTTAACTACCTTTTTGTAACATGTGGATAACCCATATGTTGACTGTACCAGCGCATCAACTGCTGTTTCGAATAACGTTAATATCTAAATAGGGAGGAGCACTTTGAATCGTGATGATAAAGCGACCATAGTCTCGGAATTGAATGAATCATTCAACCGAGCTAAATTCGCTGTAGTCGCAGACTATTGTGGTTTGAAGGTTTCTCAGTTGGAACAGATTCGTGTTGAACTGCGAAATTGTGACTCTGAGATTCGCATAGCAAAAAATACTCTCCTGAAAAGAGCAGCCGCTGATACAGGCAACGCTGTGCTTAGTGATTCATTTACTGGCACCACCGCTGTCGTCATGGCCTATTCTGATCCGGTCGCACCTGCAAAAGTGCTCGCCAAATTCGCAGAAGGTAATGATAAGTTTGTAATCAGATGCGCAGCACTTGAGGGAGATAAACTGGAACTGGCCGGAGTGATTGCTCTGTCCAAGCTGCCGACCAAAGAAGTACTGCTCAGTCAGTTGCTTTCCGTACTCAACGGAGTGCCTACTGGTCTTGTACAGGTTCTCACTGGAGTACCACGTACCTTTGGTTATGCTCTTAACGCTCTTAAAGAGCAGAAAGAACAGGCAGAAGCATAATTTTCCACTCGTTTTTACGACGTGTAAACTACTTTACAAAAGAGGTTATTCATAATGTCCATCACAAAAGAAGATGTAATTGAATTCATTGCAAATATGACCGTTCTCGAACTTTCTGAGCTTATCAAAGAGTTCGAAGAGAAATTCGGTGTTTCAGCTGCTGCTCCTGTTGCAGTTGCTGCTGCTGGTGGCGGTGATGCTGCTGCTCCTGCAGAAGAGAAGACTGAGTTTGATGCAATTCTTGCATCTGCTGGCGATCAGAAGATCAAGGTTATTAAAGAAGTTCGCGCTATCACTGGTCTTGGACTTAAAGAAGCAAAGACTCTCGTAGAAGATGCTCCTCAGCCACTGAAAGAAGGTGTTACTAAGGAAGAATGCGAAGAGATCAAAGCTAAGATCGAAGCTGTCGGCGGTACTGTAGAAGTTAAGTAATCCGACTGCTAGCAAGGTACCCGAAAATCGGGTGCAACGAATAACAAGACACGCTACGGGCTTTGCCACGTAGCGTGTCTTGTTTTAGGCTGTTAAAAATATATTAAAAATTAGGTCAGCAATATCAAGCGGTTACGAGTATAGTTTTGTCGTTTCTATAATTAGAACACTAAATTTTACAAAAGGAAAAAGACATGCTTGTAAAAACACGATCGCTTTTTTTTACCGCAATGCTTATTAAAGTTAATTCGATTAGACTGACTTTTTTCTTTTCACATAATCCATACTCAAATCCTTAACACGTATCACTCCTATTCATTCAGCAACACATCTGAATCGATCGCTTTTCAGGCATCTGACTGTGCTAATTAGTTTGTAACGATTTACAGGCAACCTCGAGGACAATTTATGGAACGAGTTAGAAAGAACTTTGCCACGGCTGAAACGATTATTGAGCCACCACATCTCATCTCAATGCAGAGAATTTCTTATGAAAAATTCCTGCAAATAGACTTAGAACCTGAGGAGAGAGAAGAGCTTGGGCTTGAGGCAATCTTTAAGAGTGTCTTCCCAATCAACGATTTTAACGGACTCTGTTCCCTCGAATATGTACGATATAAATTCGGAGAGCCCAAGTACACCGTAGAGGAATGTCAGCAACGTGGAATGACATATGAGATTCCTCTTAAAATCGTTGTTCGTCTCATTACTTTTGATGTAGATGAGGAGACAGGGGTTCAAACCATTAGGGATATCAAGGAGCAGGAAGTTTTTCTTGGTTCTTTGCCAATGATGACCGCTGATGGCGTTTTCGTTGTAAACGGTACAGAACGAGTAATTGTTTCCCAGTTACAGCGTTCACCTGGTCTTTTTTATACTCACGACAACGGCAAGACTCACGCAAGTGGTAAATTACTGTATTCTGCTAGGATCATCCCTGTGAGAGGTTCGTGGATTGATCTTGAATTTGATATTAAAGATATACTTCATGTCAGGATTGATCGTCGAAGAAAATTCCCTGTTACTACTCTTTTAAAAGCAATTGGATTCACCTCAGAAGAATTACTCGCAGAGTTTTATCCAATCGATACTGTTAGTAAGGTTGGTGAGGATTTCTTTATTGAATTTAATTCAGAGACTTTGCTTTCTCAGCGATTGGAATACGACCTTGTATCACCTGTAAATGGTGAAATTATAGCCAAGAAAGGTAGAAAAGTAAGTAAAGCTCTCTGTAAGCGAATAGCGACCGAAGAAATCTCCAGAATTCAGATTTCTCCAGAAGCTGTTGTTGGTAAAATTCTTTCTGAAACTATTATCAATCCTGAGGATGGCGAGCCTATTGCCCTGTGCAATACTGAGATTACAGAAGCATTACTAGAAACTCTTCTGGCTAGCGGGATTAACCAATTTAAAACCGTTTTTATTGATGGTGTAAAATTCTCTGATTCATTCAGTCGGACTCTGGCTCTTGATAAGGTCGCCGGGACAGACGAAGCACTTCTCGAAATTTACCGAAGACTGAGACCATCAAGTCCGCCTACAATTGAAGTCGCCCAGGGATTTTTTGACAATCTGTTCTTTAACGGTGATCTTTATGATCTGTCAGAGGTTGGTCGTTACAAGATAAATGCGCGATTAAATCTTGATATCGAGATTGAGAACAGAGCATTAACTAAGGCCGATATAGTCGAATCCATTAAGTACCTTGTACGGTTAAAAGACAGTCAGGGAGCTGTAGACGATATCGATCATTTAGGTAATCGACGAGTTCGAACCGTTGGTGAACTGGTTGAAAATCAATATCGCATGGGCCTTGTCAGGATGGAGAGGGCAATTAAAGAACGTATGACACTTCAGGACGTTGAAACCCTGATGCCACACGATCTTGTTAACCCCAAACCTATCTCTGCTGCTATCAAAGAATTTTTTGGTACGTCTCAGCTGTCACAGTTTATGGATCAGACCAACCCGTTATCCGAGGTTACACACAAACGCCGTTTGTCTGCACTTGGACCCGGTGGTTTGTCTCGAGAACGTGCTGGTTTTGAGGTTCGTGACGTCCATCCGACGCATTATGGTCGTATTTGTCCTGTTGAAACTCCTGAAGGTCCGAATATCGGACTGATTGTTTCTCTTGCGACATATGCTCGAGTAAATCCTTACGGCTTTATCGAAACGCCTTATCGTAAGGTGGGTGAAAGAATAGTTCTGGACCAGATAGATTATCTTAGCGCACTTCAGGAACAGAATCAGATTATTGCTCCTGCACTTACCGGCTTGAGCGACGAAAATGCTATTGCCGAAGGAAATCTGATTGTTCGTGAGGATGGAGAGGTTGTTACAGCAAACGCTGACAATGTCACCTATATGGATATTGCACCGAACCAGCTCGTGAGTGTTGCTGCTTCACTTATTCCTTTTCTTGAAAACGATGATGCTAACCGTGCCCTCATGGGGTCAAACATGCAACGTCAGGCTGTACCATTGTTGATTACACGTTCACCATTGGTCGGTACTGGGATGGAAAGATATGTAGCACGTGACTCAGGAGCATGTCTTCTCGCTGCAGGTGATGGTGTGGTCGAAGAGTCTGACGCTAACAGGATTGTAATTCGATATGATAAACCTGGTGTTGATGGGTATGATACCGGCGTGGCTGTATATCGACTTGAGAAATACAAAAAATCTAACCAGAACACATGTTTCAATCAGCACCCACTGGCAATGCCAGGGCAACGAGTGAAAAAAGGTACTGTTCTTGCTGATGGCCCATCATGTCAACTAGGTGAGCTGGCTCTTGGTAAAAATGTAACTATTGCATTTATGCCTTGGCGTGGATTTAACTTTGAGGATTCTATTCTTATTAATGAGAGACTCCTTAAAGAAGATACATTCACTTCTGTGCATATCGAAGTTTTTGAGACAATGGCACGGGATACCAAACTTGGTAAAGAGGAGATAACTCGTGACATACCAAATGTCAGTGAAGAGACCCTCCGCAACCTTGATGACTCTGGTATTGTTCGGATTGGTGCAGAAGTTAAAGCTGGCGATACACTTGTTGGAAAGGTGACTCCAAAAGGTGAAACTGTGCTCTCTCCTGAAGAGAAACTTCTTCGGGCAATCTTTGGTGAAAAGGCGCAGGATGTTAAAGATTCCTCACTTCGTGTTCCGCCAGGGGTGAGTGGTGTTGTTATTGATGCTAAAGTCTTCTCACGTAAAGGTGTAGATAAAGACGAACGTTCTCTCATGATTGAGGATCTTGAAATTGATAAGCTCAATCAGGATAAAATTGATGAGTTGAATAGCCTCAAGCGTGGCGTTTGTCGAGAAATCGGTTTGATTATTGACGGACGTACTGCAAAAAATGATATTTTCAGTGCTGACGGTGAGCTTGTTGTTGGGCTTGGTAAAAAAATAGAAACTGATATGGCAGTAGATATTGGTTTTCATCAGCTTAAGCATATCGATTTCTCTGAAAAAACGAAATATGAAGAACCTCTTGCGCTTGCTTTTGAACGTTATGAAAAACAAGCCAGGTTGATTTCTGATCGTTACGATGGCATCATTGAAAGAATGCGTAAAGGTGATGACCTGCCTCCGGGCGTTGTCAAGATGGTTAAAGTGTATGTTGCCACTAAGCGGAAGCTTTCGGTTGGTGATAAGATGGCTGGTCGACATGGTAACAAAGGTGTTGTATCCCGTTTGCTACCTGAAGAGGACATGCCATATTTCGCAGATGGTTCAACTGTAGATATCGTTCTGAACCCGCTTGGCGTACCGTCACGTATGAATGTTGGGCAGGTTCTTGAGGTCCACTTGGGTTATGCTGCAAAACGTCTTGGTGCTCAACTTGAGAAACTCGTTCAGGAACAGGCAGTAGACCTGATTAAAGAGAAGCTAAGAGCTGTTTACCAGGATAGTGAATATGAGGCTATCACCTCAGGACGTAGTGATGAGGAATTGATTGAATGGGCTCATGCTCATAGAGAAGGGCTTCATATGGCTACACCAGTATTTGATGGTGCCAAAGAAGAACAGATTCGCAGACTTCTCGTAGAGGCCGGTGCTGATGAAGTTGGACAGGTTCAGTTATACGATGGACTTACAGGTCAGCCTTTTGCTAATCAGGTAACTGTTGGCGCAATGTATATGGTCAAACTCCATCACCTGGTGGATAATAAAATTCATGCTCGTTCAACCGGACCATACTCTCTTGTTACTCAGCAGCCATTGGGTGGTAAAGCGCAGTTTGGTGGTCAGCGACTTGGTGAAATGGAAGTTTGGGCAATGGAAGCGTATGGTGCGGCGTATACTCTTAAAGAGTTTCTTACTGCTAAATCTGATGACGTTGAAGGCCGAACGACTATGTATGAGAGAATTGTCAAAGGTGACAACTTCCTCACAACAGGACTACCGGAATCGTTCCATGTTCTGGTGAAGGAGTTGCAGGGGCTGTGTCTGAATATGGAGCTTATTGAGGAATAAGCTCATAAGTAAGTGTTCAGGTACAAAAGGCTGTACTGCAATAGCAGATTGAAGGAAAATCTCTTCAAGGCCTGCTGGAAAATACATCAGGCATATCCTAAAATTTGAGGGAGAGGTGATTTCGTGGAAGAATTGTTTAACTTTTTTCAAAAACCGAAAGCCCCGACAAAGTTCAAAAGTGTAAGAATTTCACTGGCGTCACCAGAGAAAATTATGGACTGGTCTCATGGCGAAGTAAAAAAGCCTGAGACGATTAATTATAGAACGTTCAAACCTGAGCGTGATGGTCTGTTCTGTGCAAAAATATTTGGCCCTGTAAAGGACTTTGAATGTAACTGCGGTAAGTATAAACGCATGAAACATCGCGGCGTTGTTTGTGAAAAATGCGGTGTGGAAGTTATTCAGTCTAAAGTCCGTCGAGAAAGATTAGGACATATTACCCTTGCAGCACCAGTGGCTCATATATGGTTCCTTAAGAGTTTACCAAGTAAAATTGGTGCAGTTCTTGACATGACCTTAAAGCAGCTGGAGAAGATTTTATACTTCGAGCAGTATGCGGTTGTTGAGTCTGAGACAGAGGCGATTCCTGTAGGAACATTACTCACAGAGGAAAAATTCCGTCAGTATCGTGAAGAGTATCCTGCTCAGTTTCGTGTTGGTATTGGTGCTGAAGCAATTCGCGAATTGCTTGCAGCAACAGACCTCATCGAATTGTCAAGAACTCTCCGTGATGAGATGGCTACAACCAACTCTCAGACAAAGCGTTTGAAACTTGGAAAGAGGCTCTTCGTCTGTGAAGCATTCAGGGATTCAGGCAATCAACCTGAATGGATGATTCTTGAAGTTATTCCTGTGCTTCCTCCTGATCTGCGTCCGCTCGTACCTCTTGAGGGTGGTCGATTTGCGACATCTGATCTTAATGATCTGTATCGTCGTGTAATTAACCGTAACAATCGCTTAAAGCGACTCCTTGAACTCGACGCTCCTGACATCATTATTCGTAATGAGAAACGTATGTTGCAGGAAGCGGTTGATGTACTGTTTGATAATGGCCGTCGGGGACGGGTTATTACCGGTGCAAATAAACGTCCGCTCAAATCGCTTGCTGATATGCTTAAAGGTAAGCAGGGACGTTTCAGACAGAACCTTCTTGGTAAGCGTGTAGATTATTCTGGACGTTCGGTAATTGTTGTTGGCCCACATCTGCGTCTGCATCAGTGCGGTATCCCCAAGAAAATGGCTCTTGAGTTGTTTAAGCCATTTATCTACAATAAACTTGAGAGCAAAGGGTATGTTACTACCATTAAAAGTGCTCGAAAGATGGTAGAGAAAGAAGCTAAGGAAGTTTGGGATGTTCTTGAAGAAGTTGTAACTGAATATCCTGTTATCCTTAACCGTGCGCCTACTCTTCATAGACTTGGTATGCAGGCTTTTGAAGCTGTACTTATTGAGGGTAAAGCAATTCAATTGCATCCGCTTGTCTGTGCAGCATTTAATGCTGACTTTGACGGTGATCAGATGGCAGTTCACGTTCCTCTATCTGTCGAAGCTCAGGTGGAAGCTCGTGTTCTCATGATGTCTACAAACAATATTCTTTCTCCCGCAAATGGTGAGCCAATCATTATCCCATCTCAGGATATTGTTCTTGGTCTTTACTATATGACACGAGAGCGTATCAACGCTCTAGGCGAGGGAAAGGTGTTCTCTGATGAAACCGAGGCCATAATCGCTTATGATTATGGTGAGATTGATCTGCAGGCCAGAGTCAAAATACGTCGTGGTAAAGAGATAATAGATACCACTATGGGGCGTATTGTTTTAGGACAACTCGTTCCTAAGTCTGTTCCTTTCAGAGAGATTAACAAGGTCATGAGCAAGAAGGCTCTTGCTAATCTCATTGATTACACCTATCGAAGTGCGGGAACTAAGGATACTGTAATTCTTGCTGATCGTTTAAAAGACACTGGTTACGAGTATGCAACTAGAGCCGGTATTTCAATCTGTATTAACGACATGAAAATACCTCTTCGTAAGGAAGAGATGGTTGAAAAGGCTGAAAATGACGTATTGGATGTAGAGCAGCAGTATTCTGATGGTCTGATTACTGCTGGTGAGAAATACAATAAGGTCATCGATATCTGGTCAAAGGCATCGGAAGATGTTGCAAACGAGATGATGGATGAGATTAAAATTGATTATTTCCGCAATAAAGATAATCAGATTGAGGAAGGGCCGAGTTTCAACTCCATCTTTATTATGGCCGACTCCGGTGCGAGGGGATCGAGAGATCAGATTCGTCAGCTTGCCGGTATGCGTGGTCTTATGGCAAAACCTTCGGGCGCTATTATTGAGACTCCAATTAAAGCTAACTTTCGAGAAGGTCTTGGAGTTCTGGAGTATTTTATTTCTACTCATGGTGCTCGAAAGGGTCTCGCTGATACCGCACTTAAAACAGCTAACTCTGGATACTTAACCCGTCGTCTTGTTGACGTTGCTCAAGAAGTCACTATTGTTACAAGTGATTGCCATACTCTTGACGGTATTGTTGCTGAGCCACTGCTTGATGGTGGTGAAGTTATTGTACCATTGGGTGACAGAATTCTCGGTCGAGTTGCTCTTGAAGACGTAATTGATCCTTTCAACGATGTAACAATTGTTGCTGCTGGTGAAGAGATTACAGAAGAGAAGATTGAGAAGATTGAAGAGGCTGGTATCGATAGGGTAATGATTCGATCAGTGCTAAGTTGTCGTGCTCAACGGGGTGTGTGTGCTCTGTGTTATGGTCGTGATCTTGGTCGCGGTCATATGGTCAATAGAGGCGAAGCTATTGGTGTTATTGCAGCGCAGTCTATTGGTGAGCCCGGAACGCAGTTGACGATGCGTACATTCCATATCGGTGGTACTGCGAGTAGATCTGTAGAGCAGGCAGAGATTCAGACCCAGCGTGGCGGAACAGTAGGATTTAAAAACCTTCATCATGTTGTTAATGCTGAAGGGGTTAAGATTGTCATGAATCGTAATGCTGAAATTGTTATTCTTGACGAACTCGGAAGAGAGCGTGAAAAGTTTAAGGTAAACTACGGTGCTCAGGTACTTGTTACCGAAAATGGTGAGGTCGAGCCTGGAACAATACTTGCTGACTGGGACGCATATACTATTCCAATTGTTTCTGAAGTTGGTGGTATAATCAAGTACGGTGACGTTCTTGAGGGTGTATCTATGCAGGAAAAGGTCGATCCCGTTACTGGTAAGTCGTCAAAAGTTATTATTCACTCAACCAGCAGCGCGCAGCTCAACCCGCGTGTTTCCGTTAAAAGTGATCGTGGTAAGACTCTTAAACTGCCAAATTCAGATGTACACGCAAGATACAGTCTACCCGTTGGCTCCATTATTTCTGTGAGCGAAGGGGATGTGATTGAACCTGGTACTATAGTTGGTAAGATTCCACGTGAGTCATCAAAAACCAAGGATATTACAGGTGGTCTTCCACGAGTTGCCGAACTTTTTGAGGTTCGTAAACCCAAAGAGCCTGCGATCATATCAAAGATTGATGGTCGTGTAAGCTTTGGCAAGGAACTTAAAGGAAAACGTAGAGTCGTTGTGACACCTGAATATGGTGAGTCCGAAGAGTACCTGGTACCAAAATCAAAGCATATCATTGTACATGAGGGTGATTATGTGCAGGCCGGCGAGCCTCTGATGGAAGGTACAGTCGTACCAAATGACATCTTGAGCGTTCTCGGTGTAAAGGAACTGGCGAAATTCCTGGTGAATGAGATTCAGGAGGTTTATCGTCTGCAGGGTGTTAAGATCAACGATAAGCATATTGAAGTTATTGTTCGTCAAATGCTGAAACGCGTTATGATCACTTCAGCCGGTGATTCGAAGTTTATGATTGGAGAACAGGTTGAATGGTGGAAATTTGAGATAGAACGTGACAAGCTAATGGCAGAAGGCAAGATGCCTGCTGTAGCTGAGCCTCTTCTCCTTGGTGTGACAAAGGCATCACTGTCTACTGAGAGTTTTATTTCTGCGGCATCGTTCCAGGAAACTACAAAAGTTCTCACCAACGCTGCTATGGCTGGAAAAGTAGACGAACTTACCGGATTGAAAGAAAATGTTATCATGGGTCGTTTGATCTCTGCTGGAACTGGTCTTGACGGTAAGTAATCGCAGCATGTTATTTTTAGGTTGAAGTTGCTTTTGGTCTTGACACTAAAGTGGCGTTAGGGTAAATATCATCTCTTTCGTGCAAAAATTTAGTGGCGAGATCTGCAACTGAATTGTCAGAAATTATATATTAAAACTGTTATTCAAACAGGAGCAGTAAGCGCAATGCCAACTATTAACCAACTCGTTAGGCGTGGCAGAAAAAAGAGTGTTAAGAAAACTAATACTCCCGCCTTGAAAGGGTCTCCACAGAAGAGGGGCGTATGTGTTCGTGTTTACACAACTACGCCAAAGAAACCAAACTCAGCGCTTCGTAAAGTTGCTAGGGTTCGGCTTACGAACGGTATTGAGGTCACTTCCTATATCCCGGGTATCGGGCACAATCTGCAGGAGCACTCAGTTGTGTTGATTCGCGGTGGTAGGGTGAAGGATCTTCCTGGTGTACGTTATCATGTTGTTCGAGGAACGCTTGATTCCCTCGGAGTATCTGATAGACGTCAGGGACGTTCAAAGTATGGAGCTAAGCGTCCTTCTTAATAGAAGGCCGACCTGATGGAGAAAAACTGATATGTCTCGTAGAAAAGTAATTAGCCGACGTCCGATCGAAGCAGATCCTCGCTTTAACAGCGTGCTTGTAAGTAAATTTACAAATGGTTTGATGGAACGTGGTAAGAAGAGTGTCGCTATGCGCATCTTTTATGATGCGATGAATATAGTAGAGACTCGTGTTAGTGATGAAGATTCGATCACCGTTTTCGAGGAAGCGATGGAGCATGTTCGTCCAAAGGTTGAGGTTAAGTCCCGCCGTGTTGGTGGTGCAACTTATCAGGTGCCGATGGAAGTTCGTCAGACTCGTCGTAATGCCTTGGCGATTCGCTGGATTATCGGATTCGCAAAGTCTCGTTCAGGAAAATCTATGTCTGAGAAACTTGCGGCCGAGCTCGTTGATGCGTACAATAATCGTGGCGCCTCTGTTAAGAAGCGTGATGATACACATCGTATGGCAGAAGCCAATAAGGCATTTGCTCACTACCGCTGGTAGGGCGAGAATAAACCAAGCGATGCCATGGGTTGGCATCAGCACTTACTTAATTTCTATATTTGAGGGAGGGCTATGGCAACCCAGGTTGACCTGACCGGTGTGCGTAACATCGGCATCATGGCTCATATTGATGCTGGTAAAACCACTACCACAGAAAGAATAATTTATTACACTGGTCGTTCGCATAAGATCGGAGAAGTTCATGAGGGTACCGCCGTCATGGACTGGATGGAACAGGAGCAGGAGCGAGGAATTACAATCACCTCGGCAGCAACAACCTGCAACTGGAAAGATACTAAAATTAATATCATTGATACGCCTGGGCATGTTGACTTTACCGTTGAGGTAGAGCGATCCCTGAGGGTACTTGATGGCGCGATAGCCGTTTTTTGTGCTGTAGGTGGTGTTGAACCACAGTCTGAAACAGTATGGCGGCAAGCCAACAAGTACAAGATCCCGAGAATTGCGTTCATTAACAAAATGGACAGAGTCGGGGCTAACTTCAATAGGTGTCTTACGATGATTGAAGAACGGCTTGGGGCCAATCCGGTAGCGATTCAAATACCGGTAGGTGCTGAGGCGGACTTCATCGGGGTCATAGACCTCGTTAAAGAGAAGATGCTTGTCTTCACAGAGCACACTCTTGGTCAGGAAGTGATCGAATCCGATATTCCTGCCGAACACATAGATAAGTTCACGGCCGCACGTATGGCACTACTCGAGAAGTTGGCCGACTTCGATGAGGGTGTCATGGAAAAATACTTGAGTGATACATCGGTATCTGCGACTGAGATTTATGAAGCTCTCAGGAACGCAACACTTGAACTGAATATTGTACCTGTGTTGTGTGGGAGTGCTTTTAAAAATAAGGGCGTACAGCCTCTGCTTGATGCTGTAATCAGCTATCTTCCTTCACCCCTGGACGTTCAGGCTATAGATGGTGAGGATAAGGATGGTAATGTGGTTACGCGTAAAACAGACCCTGCTGAGAATTTCGCAGGTCTTGTTTTCAAGCTGATGAGCGATTCGTTCGTTGAAAATCTTGCATTCGTAAGGGTTTACTCCGGTACCCTTAGTGTTGGTGATAAGGTTTTTAACCCTGCAAAGAAGAAGCAGGAAAAGATAAGCAAGATTCTGAGGATGCACGCAAATAAGCGTGAGGAAGTCAGAGAAGTTGTCGCTGGTGATATTTGCGCGATAGTCGGCTTAAAGTTCACCACAACCGGTGATACTCTGTGTTCTAAGGGTGATTATATCATGCTGGAAAGCATGGATTTCCCTGACCCTGTTATTGGTGTCGCTATAGAGCCAAGCACTAAGGCTGAAGAGAAAAAGCTGGAAGAATCGCTCAAAAAAATTGCTCTTGAAGATCCGTCATTCACGATTACGACTGATGGGGATACAGGGCAGACGATTATCTCCGGGATGGGAGAGCTTCATCTCGAAATAATTGTACATCGACTGCTAAATGAATTTAAAGTTGGTGCCAAGGTCGGTAAGCCTCAGGTCGCTTATAAAGAGACCATTACCTCAAGCAACAAGGCTGAGGGGAAGTTTGATCAACTTACCGGCGCTAAGGGAATGTACGGACATGTAATAATAGATGTTCAGCCCCTTAAGCAAGGCGAAGGCGTTATTTTCGAGAGCAAAGTAGATGAGCAGCAGATTCCTGCAGCATTTATCGGCGCAATTGAAAGAGGTATTAAAGACAGCCTGGATTCGGGTCCGCTGATAGGATATCCTCTCACTGATATTAAAGTGAGACTAACTGGTGGATCTTTTCATGAAGATGAATCGACGGATATGGCTTTTGGAGTTGCCTCGTCTATGGCGATTCGTAGGGCAACGGCAGAGGCAAGTCCTGCGCTGCTTGAGCCGGTCATGGATCTTCAGGTTGTTACCCCGGAAGAATATATTGGGGATGTCATATCAGATGTTAACGCCAAACGAGGGAAAATTGTTGGTGTTGAAGCTGATGGCGATTTGCAGAATGTAAAAGCGCATGTTCCACTTGCTGAGATGTTTGGTTATTCTACATCACTCAGATCAGCAACGCAGGGAAGGGCAAGTTTTACAATGCAGTTTCTGCAATATGATATAGTACCTGCCGCAAAAGCAGAGGCAATTATTAAAAAGATCAGAGGGATTTAAGTCCAAGTATATTGGGGAATTACTATGGCAAAAGAAAAATTTGAAAGAACTAAGCCGCACGTTAACGTGGGTACCGTTGGTCACATTGATCATGGTAAAACTACCTTAACTGCAGCTATCACAAGAGTATTATCGACGAAGGGTCAGGCCAAATTCACTGATTTCAGTGATATTGACAAGGCTCCTGAGGAAAAAGAACGCGGAATTACAATTGCCACTGCCCATGTTGAGTATGAGACAGAAAATCGTCATTATGCCCACGTAGATTGTCCAGGTCATGCTGACTACATTAAAAACATGATCACAGGTGCAGCGCAGATGGATGGTGCTATACTTGTTGTAGCGGCAACTGATGGTGCAATGCCCCAGACTAGAGAACATATTCTGCTTGCACGTCAGGTTGGTGTACCTGCAATTGTAGTCTTCTTGAACAAGTGCGATATGGTCGATGATGAAGAATTAATCGAACTTGTTGAGATGGAACTTCGCGAACTCCTTGATAAGTATGAATTTCCAGGAGACGATATTCCTTTTGTTCAAGGATCAGCACTTCTCGCTCTTGAGAATCCAGAAGATCCAGAGAAAGCTGCCTGCATATGGTCGCTCATGGAACAGGTTGATTCCTATATTCCTGAGCCGGTTCGCGATGTTGATCAGCCTTTCCTGATGCCTATCGAAGATGTATTCTCTATATCCGGCCGTGGCACCGTTGCTACTGGACGTATTGAAAGGGGAATCATCAAGGTCGGCGAAGAGATAGCAATTGTAGGAATTAAAGAGACTACAAAAACTACATGTACCGGAGTTGAAATGTTTCGGAAACTGCTTGATGAAGGTCAGGCGGGAGATAACATCGGTGCATTGCTGCGTGGCGTAAAGAGAGAGGAAATCGAACGTGGGCAGGTACTTGCCAAGCCGGGTTCTATAACTCCACATACCGTATTCGAAGCTGAGAGTTATATTCTTGGTAAGGATGAAGGTGGTCGTCATACACCATTTTTTAACGGATATCGTCCGCAGTTCTATTTTAGAACTACAGATGTAACAGGCATTGTAACTCTTCCAGAAGGAACCGAGATGGTTATGCCTGGGGACAATGTTTCAATTACTGCTGAGCTGATTACTCCTATCGCAATGGATGAGGGATTACGATTCGCTATCCGAGAAGGCGGCAGAACAGTTGGCGCAGGCGTAGTAAGCAAAATTATTAAATAAAGGTGTACGATGATACCTACAGAAAAAATTCGTATTCGTTTGAAAGCATACGATCATAAACTGCTCGATCAATCTACGTCCGAGATTGTAGAGACTGCACGAAGGACCGGATCTGCGGTTGCAGGCCCTATTCCCCTTCCGACTACCGTGAACAAATTCTGTGTTCTTCGTTCACCACATGTTGATAAGAAGTCTAGAGAGCAATTTGAAATGAGAACCCATCGTCGTTTACTTGATATCCTCGAGCCTACTCAGCAGACTATTGATCTGTTGATGAAACTTGAGTTGTCAGCAGGCGTCGATGTCGAGATTAAACTGCCTTAAAGGCAGTATATGCAAAGTAAATTGAAGCATCGGGTGCAATTATGCCAAAGACAATGGGTATACTAGGTAAGAAAGTTGGAATGACCCGCGTTTATAGCGAGATGGGTCAGGCAATACCTGTAACTGTCATTGAAGCAGGACCGTGCAAAGTAATCCAGGTTAAGACTGTTGAGACAGATGGATACAATGCAATTCAGGTCGGCTTTTCAGACAAGAAAGCACAACGGGTAAACAAGCCTGAAGCCGGTCATTTAAAGAAATCTAACTCTGATGGTTTCTACCATATTCGTGAGTTCCGAGGAGTAGACGCGGCGCAATACGAGGTAGGACAGGAGATCAATTTTTCCGAACTGTTTAACGTTGGTGATGTTGTTGATGTACAAGGCACCAGCAAAGGTAAAGGCTTCCAGGGTGTTGTGAAACGCTATGGTTTTGCCGGTGGTTGTACAACTCACGGTTCTATGTTCCACAGAGCTCCTGGTTCTATTGGTTGTAGTGCTTGGCCGGGCCGTGTTGTAAAAGGTAAGAAAATGCCTGGCCGCATGGGTAACGAGACAGTTCTGAAGAAGAACGTTATTGTGATCGATATTCGCGCAGACGAGAATGTAGTTCTGCTGAAAGGACCTGTTCCCGGGGCTAAAAATGGCCTTCTGAAAATATTTTCGAAATAATTGATTTCAGAACAAGATCAGGTTCGAGGAGATAATAATGTCAACTGTAAATGTTGTTAACACCCAGAACGAAAACGTCGGACAGTTAGAACTGAACGACAATGTTTTCAATCTTGAGGTGAAAGAGTACATCCTGCACGATGTTGTAAAAATGCAGCGTGCTGCTCGACGCGCAGGTACAGCCTGCACCAAGACCCGAGTAGAGGTCGCTGGTGGTGGTGCTAAACCATGGCGTCAGAAAGGAACTGGACGTGCACGTGCAGGTACCAGAAACTCTCCTATCTGGAGAGGTGGTGGAGTTACCTTTGGTCCAAAGCCACGTGATTATAGTTTCAAGCTGAACAGGAAGGTTAAAAAGCTCGCTCTTGCAATGGCAATGAGTGCTCGCCTTCAAGAGGAAAATCTTATCGTACTTGAAGGGTTCTCCCTTGAAGCGATTAAAACTAAAGATTTCGTTCAGGTCATGAAGACCCTCGAGGCTGATAACGCACTTATCGTTATTGACGGAGAGGCTGACAACCTGAAAAAATCCTCTAGAAATGTTAACGGTTTCAAGGTTTTGCCTTCCGAAGGGTTGAATGTGTATGATGTATTGCTGCACAAAAAACTTGTATTGGTCAAGCCTGTAATTGAGAGCCTTGAGAAGAGGTTGATGGCATGAAAAATATTTACGGCGTTTTGAAGGGGCCCTGCCTCACAGAGAAGGCCGCCTTGTTACAGGAAGAAGACGGAGCGATCGTCTTCAAAGTACATCCCAAGGCGAACAAGATAGAAATCAAGAAAGCAGTGGAACTCATGTTCAACGTAAAAGTGAAAGATGTGAGAACCGCTAACATGCACGGCAAACAGAAGAGAGTTGGCCAGAAGATTGGGATGACCAACGACTGGAAGAAAGCTTACGTTACCCTCTCTGAAGGTGAAATTAACTTTGCAGATGAGCTGTAAGCAATTAAGCAATTAATTTCGACGTGCTGCGAATCTCTCTCATATTGAATGATTCTATCTAATTTTATCATGATGGAGCGATTGGGAAACCATGGCTATTAAGACATATAAACCAACATCAGCCGGTAAGCGACACCAGGTATCCATACAGAACCCTGACTTGTCCAACAAGCGCCCGGAAAAAAGTCTGGTTACAAGTCTGTCTAAGACAGGCGGAAGAAACAACTACGGTCGCATCACCTCCCGGCATATTGGTGGTGGTCACAAAAGAAAATACCGCATTATTGACTTTAAGCGCGATAAAACTGATATCGATGCTAAAGTTGTAGCGATTGAATATGATCCCAACAGATCAGCAAACATTGCGCTACTTTGTTATATTGACGGTGAGAAAAGATACATTCTGTCCCCGGACGGCATTTCAGTTGGTGACAAAATTGTCGCTGGCGATAGTGTCGATATTCAGCCAGGTAACTGTCTGCCGATGTTTAATATTCCACTCGGTACTGTGATTCACAATATCGAAATGAAGATCGGTAAAGGTGCTCAGCTTGTACGTAGTGCAGGTGCATCTGCCCAGTTGATGGCTAAG
The DNA here is from genome assembly GCF_005116655.2 of Desulfosediminicola flagellatus. Lineage (GTDB taxonomy): Bacteria > Desulfobacterota > Desulfobulbia > Desulfobulbales > Desulfocapsaceae > Desulfopila > Desulfopila flagellata. The sequence goes on from NZ_CP050698.1 coordinate 528,612, forward strand.
GAAGGAGAGTACGTTCTCGTTAGACTTCCTTCCGGTGAAGTACGAAAGTTTCATAAGAATTGCCGCGCATGCATCGGTTCTGTTGGTAACAGCGAGCACGATAGCCAGAAACTCGGTAAAGCTGGACGTACCAGGTGGAAAGGTAAGAGACCACATGTTCGTGGTGTTGCGATGAACCCAGTCGATCATCCGATGGGTGGTGGTGAAGGAAAGAGCTCCGGTGGTCGTCATCCTTGTACTCCTTGGGGTTACCCGACAAAGGGTTACAAGACCAGGAAGAATAAGGCTTCAGACAAGTACATTGTCAAGAAGAGATCATAACACACAAGGAGTAAAGCATGTCCCGTTCGATTAAAAAGGGTCCCTTTATTGATGACCACCTTATGAAAAAGGTTGTTCAAGCTAACGATTCTGGATCCAGGAAGGTTATTAAAACCTGGTCCCGGAGATCAGATATTTCCCCGGAAATGGTTGGCCTTACCTTTGCAGTACACAACGGTAAAAAATTCATCCCTGTCTTTGTTTCAGAAAATATGGTAGGGCACAAGCTCGGCGAATTTTCTCCGACCAGAACTTACTATGGACACGCTTCTGATAAGAAGGGTAAAAAATAATTTAGAAACATCAAAGTTTCTGGTACGACTCATTGGGAGTACATACTATGGAAGCACGAGCCGTAGGGAAATATATTAGAATATCCCCACAGAAGGCCCGACTGGTTGCAGACGTGGTCAGAGGCATGAACGTAGACCAGGCAATTACTACACTTCGGTTTATGCCGAAAAAAGGTGCGGTAATCCTGCGAAAGGTAATCGAGTCTGCAGTAGCCAATGCAACCCAGGATGATCAGGCTGATATCGATAATCTCTTTATCAAAAAGATTACCATCGATGGTGGCCCTTCACTGAAAAGGATTCGTCCGCGAGCAATGGGACGGGCAACCGGTATCATCAAGAGAACCAGCCATATAACGGTTGTTCTTGATGAGAATGAATAATAACTGAATAAGCACTCTTTGGAGGATTGTTTTGGGCCAGAAGGTAAATCCATTAGGACTAAGACTGAACATTACCCGGACCTGGGACTCAATCTGGTATGCAGATAAAGAGTATGCGTCCTATCTTCTTGAAGATCAGAAAATCAGAAAGTTTCTCAAGAAACGTCTGAATCACGCTGGTCTTTCAAGAATTATTATTGAGCGCACCGGAGAGAAAGTACGAGCTAAGCTCTTTACTGCCAGACCAGGTATCGTGATTGGTAAGAAAGGTTCAGAGATCGAAATTCTTAAACGGGATCTCGAAAGACTCGTAGGTCGCAAAGTCACTCTCGATATTCAGGAAGTTAGACGTCCTGAAGCTGACGCTCAGCTTGTGGCAGAGAACATTGCATCTCAACTCGTTCGTCGTGTCGCTTTTCGTCGAGCGATGAAAAAAGCTGTCAATTCTGCACTTCGCTTTGGTGTACAGGGTATTAAGATTTCCTGTTCAGGAAGACTTGGTGGAGCAGAAATGTCAAGATGTGAGTGGGTACGTGAAGGACGTGTACCGTTGCACACTTTACGCGCTGATGTTGATTATGCCCTTGCCGAAGCGAATACCACTTATGGTATTATCGGGGTTAAGGTCTGGATATTCAAAGGTGAGGTATTAAACGAGAAGGAAGCGCCGGTTGCATAATCGGGCTGATCGTTTATCCCCCTTACGTAAATTATTATCTGGAGTAAATGATGTTAAGTCCAAGAAAGGTAAAGCATAGAAAGGTATTCAAGGGTCGGATGACAGGTACCGCTTATCGCGGCTCCTCCATATCCTTCGGTGAATACGCCTTGAAAGCTGTTCAGTGCGGTAAAATGACTGCTCAGCAGATAGAAGCTGCACGTATTACGATTAATAGAACAATGAAACGTGGCGGAAAAGTCTGGATTCGTGTATTCCCTGACAAGCCCATCACGAAGAAGCCAGCCGAAACTCGAATGGGTAAAGGTAAAGGTAGCCCTGATCATTGGGTTGCTCCAGTTAAACCCGGTAAAATTCTTTATGAAGTTTCCGGTGTAGATGAAAAACTTGCTATGAGAGCACTTGAACTCGCAGGCAATAAGCTGCCGTTTGCGACTAAAGTGATCGCAAGGAGGAACACTTTATGAAAGCTGAAGACATTCGTAAAATGTCCGAAGAAGAATTGATCAAAAAAGAGAATGAGTTGCACGAAGAGTTGGGTAATCTTTCTTTTCAGCATCGTATCAGGCCTCTTGAAGACAGCTCACGTTTGAAAAAAATTAGAAAAGATATTGCCAGGATCCAGACCATTAAGAGTGAAGTCGCTGCTAATTAAGCAGCGACTTGGAAAAATTTAAATATGGTTACCATCCTCGCATATAAACATCACGAATTGATTAAATTATGAGTGAAAATACAAAGTCCAGAAAGACAAGAACCGGTTCTGTTGTAAGCAACAGAATGGAAAAGAGTGTTGTCGTCAGGGTCGAGCGCAGGGTTCGTCACAAACTGTATGGCAAATACGTTAAAACTAGTGTCAAGTACCTGGCTGATGATCCTGAAAACAGCTGCAACATAGGTGACACTGTTCTAATTGAGGAATGTCGTCCACTGAGTAAGAAGAAGCGGTGGCGCGTAAAAACAATATTGGAACAGGCCGTTTAATTGACTCTCAACTGTGAGAGATTCATAAGAACGTTACAGATGAGATATCAGGTGAAATTATGATTCAAACAGAAACAGTACTCAATGTCGCTGATAATTCAGGTGCCAAAAAGGTCCTGTGTATCAAGGTACTTGGTGGCTCCAAAAGGCGCTACGCCGGTATTGGAGATATTATTACGGTTGCAGTTAAAGAAGCTATTCCGCACGCCAAAGTAAAGAAAGGTGATGTGATGAAAGCTGTTATTGTTCGTACCGCTAAAGAGATGAAGCGTATGGATGATACATGGGTAAAATTCGATGAAAATGCAGCTGTCATCCTTTCCGGATCCGGTGAGCCAGTAGGTACACGTATCTTTGGCCCGGTTGCACGAGAACTGAGAAATCAGGGATTTATGAAAATTATTTCATTGGCCCCTGAAGTACTTTAACCTATTGTAAATAGTTCTCGACATTGAGATACATCGACAGAATAAAGGTATTGAAAATGAGACAGGGTAGAACATACCTGAAAAAAGATGATCAGGTTGAAGTAATTGCCGGTAAAGATAAAGGACGAGTTGGTAAAGTTCTTAACGTTATTCCGGCCAAGAGTCAGGCGATTGTCGAACGCATTAATATGATAAAACGCCACACAAAACCGACCGAGATGAATCAGCAAGGTCAGATTGTAGAAAGAGAGGCGCCGATTCATACATCCAATCTTCAGCTTATCTGTCCTGAATGTACCAAGACTGGTCGCATAGGGAAGAAGACTCTCGAAGATGGAACGAAGGTTCGCTTCTGCAAAAGTTGCGGCGAATCCATCGAGAAGAAATCATAGAAAAGATAAGGCTTACGCTAGGAGTTATACATGGGTGCGCTGAAAGATTTATATATAAATGAGGCCATTCCGGCACTCAAAGAGGAATTTGGCTATAAAAATGCCATGCAGCTTCCTAAAATTGAGAAAATAGTTCTCAATATGGGTTTGGGCGAAGCAGTCCAGAACCCAAAAATAGTAGAAGGTGCGGCTGACGAATTGACCAAAATAGCCGGACAAAAAGCGGTTGTTACCAAAGCTAAAAAATCCATTGCTACATTTAAACTTCGCGAAGGCATGCCTATTGGTTGCCGAGTTACTCTGCGTGGCGATAGAATGTTCGATTTTTTCAGCAAGCTTGTCAATATCGCCTTACCGCGTGTACGTGACTTCCGTGGTCTTTCTCCGAAAACATTTGATGGTAGAGGCAACTTTTCCATGGGTGTCAAAGAGCAGATCATCTTTCCGGAGATCGATTACGATAAGATTGACAAGATTAAAGGCTTGAATATCACTATCGTAACCTCAGCCAAAACTGACGACGAAGCCCGTTTCCTTCTTAAAACGATGGGAATGCCTTTTAGAAAATAATAGTCGGTATACTAGTTCATACTGAGAATAAATGAGATAATCTGGAGGTCGTTTTGGCTAAGAAATCCATCATTGCTAAGGCACAACGCAAACCTAAGTTTGGCGTGCGAAAGTATAATAGATGTCCATTGTGCGGACGTCCACGTGCATTCATAAGAAAATTCGGAATTTGCAGAATTTGCTTCCGCAAACTGGCATCGAGTGGTCAGGTTACTGGCGTGACTAAGTCAAGCTGGTAAACTTGGTCAATTTTCTTTGTTAGATTTGTAGAAACTTATACAGAATAAGGAGTGTTCGCTATGTCTATGAGCGATCCCCTGGCAGACATGCTGACCAGGATACGTAACGCAGTAATGGTTAAATTTGATACCGTTGACATGCCGAAGTCCAACGTTAAAGTAAACGTTGCTAAAGTCCTTAAAGAGGAAGGCTTCATCACCGATTATAAGGTTTCGGATTCAGGAGTTCAGGGTGTCCTGACAATTACCCTGAAATACGGACCGGATGGTGAACCTGTAATTAGGGGAATCAAAAGGGTCAGTAAACCAGGTCTTCGGAAATATGCTAAGGCTGGAGCAATCCCTAAAGTCCTCACCGGACTTGGGGTATCGATTGTTTCGACGTCTAAAGGCATCATCACTGATAAAACAGCAAGGACCCTGAACACTGGTGGGGAGATCATTTGCGAGGTTTGGTAAGACTCGCAGATTACGGAGGTAACTATGTCTCGTATTGGTAAACAACCAATTTCTGTTCCCGCTGGAGTGAAAGTTGACATCAAAGGTCAGCATGTCACAGTTACAGGTGGTAAAGGAACTTTGGAAATGGAAGTTCGTCCTGAAATCGAAGTTGTTGTTCAGGACAATGAAATATTAGTGAACGGTCGTGATGAAGGCAGACAAACAGCTGCATTCAGAGGCCTGTTCCGCAGCCTTGTCAATAACATGGTTATTGGTGTTGTTGATGGTTTCAAAAAAGTTTTGGTTATTGAAGGTGTTGGTTATAAAGCCAACGTTGCTGGGTCTAACCTGACCCTCAATGTAGGTTATTCAAATCCGGTAGAATATGCTTTACCTAAAGCTGTTAATGCTACCATTGAAGGTGCCAACAAGATAGTACTCGAATCAATTGATAAAGAACTTCTCGGACTAACTGCAGCCCAGATTCGTCAAATACGAAAGCCAGAGCCATACAAGGGTAAAGGTATTCGTTATGAAGACGAGCATATTGTACGTAAAGTCGGTAAGGCTGGCGCAAGATAATTTCTCGTAACGTTAGTCGTTGCAGGTAAAATAATATAACGGAATAGAACTATGGCTAAGACGAATCCCAGGACAGTTGCGAAAGCAAAACGTGTCCGTAGAATTCGGAAAAAGATCAAAGGTACTAGTGAGCGACCACGTCTTAGAGTTTTCAAAAGCAATAAGCATATATACGCTCAGATAATCGATGACTCAGCAGGCCGTACCCTTGCCACCATGTCAACTGTTGACAAAGAGTTTTCGGCTGGTGAAGAAAAAGGTAAAACAGGCGACGCCAAAGTTGTTGGATTGAAAATCGCTGAACGGGCCAAAGCAGCCGGTGTTGAGCAGGTTGTTTTCGATCGTGGTGGTTATATATACCATGGACGTGTTAAATCGCTTTCAGAAGGTGCCCGGGAAGGCGGTCTGAAATTTTAAAGTTACAAAAACATATGGGGGTGTCCCTTGTCTGATTTCAAACGTTCCAAAGCAGAGAATACTGAGGAACTGATCGAAAAGATCGTATTTATCAACAGGGTAGCTAAAGTCGTTAAAGGCGGTAGACGTTTTTCCTTTAGTGCAATCGTTGTTGTTGGCGATGGTAATGGAAAAGTCGGTTACGGTCTTGGAAAAGCGAACCAGGTACCCGAGGCAATCCGTAAAGGTGTAGAGCGCGCACGAAAAGACATGACATTAGTTCCGTTAACCGATGTTTCGATTCCACATGAGATTATTGGAAAATATGGAGCGGGTCGCGTTTTACTTAAGCCAGCGTCTGCAGGTACCGGTCTAATCGCTGGTGGTCCTGTTCGTGCGGTACTTGAGGCAGCGGGTGTTCATAACATCCTGACAAAATGTCTTGGATCGCACAATCCGCATAATATGGTTAAGGCCACTTTGGACGGACTTCGTAGTATCCGTTCTGCCCAGACCATTGCAGATTTACGCGGAAAAACAGTAGAAGAAATTACTGCATAATTATTAGCGTTCGTTGGGTTCAATAATTTCATCGAACGCTTGATTTCAAATTTCCTAGAGAGAAGGTAGTCAGATGGCCGAGACAATTACATTTACTCTGGTCAAAAGTGGCATAGGTAGTACTCAGAAGATACGCGCCACATTGATCGGGCTTGGGCTTACCAAAATGAATAAGACTATAACCCGGAAAGATACTCGCGAGCTGAGAGGTATGCTCGGAAAAGTACAACATCTCGTCCGGATTGAGGAGGCATAACATGTTAAATTTAAGTAATCTTTCTCCTCAAAAAGGTTCTACTAAGCAGAGAAAACGGCTTGGTAGGGGACCGGGTACAGGACACGGCAAAACTGCCGGTCGTGGTCACAAAGGTTTTAAATCCCGTTCAGGATCTGGTATCAAGCCGGGTTTTGAGGGTGGTCAGATGCCGCTTCAGCGCCGTCTCCCAAAAAGAGGATTCAATAACATATTCAAAAAAGAATATGTCCTTGTTTCTCTCGACCAGCTTGAATCCTTCGAGGGTGCTGAGGTTATTACCACAGCCGCTCTTATAGAGGCAGGCATGGTTAAAAAGGGCGCAATGGTCAAAGTTCTTGCTAATGGTACTGTTACAAAAGCTGTAAAAGTACACGTTGAGAAAATCAGCGGAAAGGCAAAAGAGCTTATTGAGGCCGCAGGTGGTGAAGTAATTCTGGTAGAAGCTGTTTCTGAATAAGAAGCAGTTTCTATCTTTGTTGCCAGATTTTTGTTTGTACGGATCGTTCATAGGGATTTATAATGAGTGGATTGCAGAGTGCTGCTAACATTCCGGAGTTGCGAAAGCGGATCTTTTTCACAATCATCATGCTTGCTGTATACAGGATGGGTGTTCAAATACCTACCCCAGGCATAAATAGTGAAGCTCTCGCAAATTTTTTCGCCCAGAATGCCGGAACCCTTTTTGGGATGTTCAATATGTTCTCTGGTGGTGCTCTTGAGAACTTTTCTATCTTTGCATTAGGGATTATGCCCTATATTAGTGCATCGATTATCATTCAGCTTCTTACTGTTGTAATACCGCAGCTTGAAGCAATGAAGAAAGATGGGCAGGCTGGACAACGTAAGATAACTCAATATACCCGTTATGGTACCGTATTACTTAGTATCATTCAGGGTACTTTTATTGCTGTCGGGCTTGAGGGCATGACTGGTCCTGGCGGCGAAGCAATTGTCCTTATTCCTGGTGTTGAATTTAAGCTGATGACTATGCTTACGCTCACTTCCGGAACCGCATTTATAATGTGGCTTGGTGAACAGATGACCGAGCGGGGAATAGGCAATGGGATTTCCCTTATCATTTTCGCAGGTATTGTAGCTCGTGTACCTGCTGCGATTGTGAACTCTATTCAGCTTGTTAAAGCTGGTGAGATCGCGATGTTCTTTATACCGCTGTTACTCGTATTCATGGTTGCAGTAATTGCGATCATAGTTTTTTGTGAAACGTCGCAACGAAGAATTCCTATCCAATACGCAAAGCGTGTGGTGGGTCGAAGAGTGTATGGTGGACAGTCCTCGCATTTACCATTAAAAATTAACGTATCCGGCGTTATTCCACCAATTTTTGCATCATCACTTATGATGTTTCCTGCTACAGTTGGCGGGTTTATCCAGGTTGACTGGGTACAGAGAGCGTCTGCTGCTCTGCAACCTGGCACAGTATGGTACTATCTGATCTATACTGCGATGATCGTTTTCTTTTGTTTCTTTTATACTGCGGTAACATTCAAACCTGATGATGTCGCTGAGAATCTAAAGAAAAATGGTGGATTTGTTCCTGGTATCCGTCCAGGCAAGAAAACAGCCGAATTCATAGACAAGGTGCTTACACGACTAACTGTTGTGGGTGCTATTTACCTCAGTGCTGTCTGTGTTTTGCCTACAATTATGATTTCAAAGTTCAATATCCCGTTCTACTTTGGGGGGACAGCACTTCTGATTGTTGTAGGTGTTGCTATTGATACTATTTCACAAGTCGAATCTCATCTGCACATGCGTAATTACGAAGGCTTCATGAAGCAGGGCAAAATTCGCGGAAGGAAGTAAACGTGTACTGTGCAGACCCAAGTTGCGGAAAATCCATTGTGATTAAGAATCATGATGAGATAATGATAATGCAGGAGGCGAACCAGATTGTTGCTGAAACACTCTGTCTGGTAATAAAGTCGGTGGAGCCGGGTATCACTACTTTAGAACTAGATAGAATAGCAGAGGATCTGTGTCGTAAAAAGAATGCTATTCCTGCATTTAAGGGTTATCGAGGATTCCCTGGTAGTCTCTGTGTTTCAGTTAATGAGGAGGTAGTACATGGTATACCTTCAAGGAAACGCAAGCTGCGCAAAGGTGATATTATTTCCGTAGATTTTGGTGTCAAGTACAAAGGATTTTACGGAGACTCGGCAGTTACTATACCCGTAGGTAAGATAGATTCTGAAAAGCAGAGACTCCTGGATATAACCCGAGAATCTCTTGACAGAGCCATTGAGCAGGTAGTTCCGGGTAACCGGATTGCCGATATTTCAAAAGCTGTACAAGGCTATGTTGAGAAAGAAGGTTTCTCAATCGTCAGGCAGTTTGTAGGTCATGGAATCGGTACCGATTTGCATGAGGGACCGGAAATTCCAAATTTTCATCAGGGTGAGCGCTCTCCTAAGCTATTAGCAGGAATGGTGCTTGCAATAGAACCGATGGTTAACATCGGTACTTATAAGGTGAAAGTTTTACGTGATGGCTGGACTGTAATTACAGCAGACAAAAAGCCATCAGCACATTTTGAGCATTCTGTAGCAGTTACGGAAGAAGGCCCATTGGTGTTGAGTTCACGTGAAAAGTTCTGTTGATTAAAAATAAAATAATACTTCTCTTTTTACTTGAATTGTATTATATTGACCGCTTTTGAGTTGAAATCTACTTTTTGCAGGAGCCTCCATGGCAAAAGAAGAAGCTATAGAAGTTGAAGGAACCATTATTGAGCCTCTACCCAATGCAATGTTTAGGGTGGAGCTGGATAATGGACATAAAGTGCTTGCCCACATTTCTGGTAAAATGAGAATGCATTTCATTAAAATTTTACCAGGAGATAGAGTAACAATAGAACTTTCCCCGTATGATCTCACCAGGGGGCGAGTCACATTCAGGGCAAAGAACGCCAAAAAGAAAAAATAGAGAGTTTGATTATTATGAAAGTGCGTGCATCAGTAAAAAAAATGTGCAGTGACTGTAAGGTATTTAAGCGTAACGGAGTTGTACGCGTGTCCTGTAAGGTTAAAAAGCATAAGCAGCGGCAGGGATAATCAAACTTTTCACGCTAAATATTCACTTCCTTTTAGGAGATAGGTTTTGGCACGATTAGCTGGAGTTGACCTCCCCAAAAACAAACATTTAGATAGGTCTTTGACCTATATTCACGGTATCGGAATCACTTCGGCGAGAAAGATACTGGATAAAGTAGATCTTCCATACACCATGAACAGTGATGATCTTGGTGGCGACGACATCAATAGGCTTCGTAAAGTTATTGAAGAAGAATTCGTTGTAGAGGGTGATCGAAGACGCGAGGTATCCATGGATATCAAGCGCCTCACTGATCTTGGCTGTTATAGAGGGCGTCGTCACCGCATGAGTCTTCCTTGTCGCGGTCAGAGGACAAAAACCAATGCACGTACCCGTAAAGGACCTCGTCGCGGGGCTGCACGCCGTAAATAATAGATCAATATAACAGGTGTAAGATATGGCTGGAGCGAAGCGTGCTGAGGCACGAAACAAAAAAAGAGTGAAAAAGAATGTCCCTGAGGGGATTGTATTTATCTACTCTACGTTCAATAATACTATAGTAACCATCTCTGACCGGCAGGGTAACGTTGTTTCTTGGTGTAGTGCTGGTGTTCTTGGGTTTAAAGGCTCTCGTAAGAGTACTCCTTTTGCTGCCCAGAACGCAGTGGCTGATGCTGCCAAGAAGGCTGCCGATTGCGGAATGCGTAAGGTTGAAGTGAAAGTTAAAGGACCTGGACCAGGTCGTGAAGCTGCACTACGGGCGCTGATTAATACAGGATTCGAGGTGAGCAGAATTTATGATGTCACACCGATTCCACATAACGGCTGCAAGCCTCCAAAGCGTCGCCGCGTATAACCGCGTTCAAGAGATATACGAAAATTTTATTCATAATGGAGGCCTAAGTTGGCTAGAAATATAGGCGCTGCATGCCGTCGTTGCAGGCGAGAAAATCTTAAACTGTATCTAAAGGGTGACCGATGTTACTCTGATAAGTGCTCTTTTGAGCGCAGAGCATTCGGCCCTGGTCAGCATGGACAGGCACGGTTCAAGAAGCTTTCAGATTACGCGGTTCAGCTTCGCGAGAAGCAGAAAGTAAAAGCAATGTACGGAATGCTCGAAGGCCAGTTCCGACTGACTTTCGAAAAAGCTGAGATGCAGAAAGGTGTTACAGGTGAAAATCTGCTTATCCTTCTCGAAAGACGACTGGATAACACAGTATTTCGCTGTGGATTTGCATCCTCACGTGATCAGGCCAGACAGCTTGTACGGCATAAACACATTCTGGTCAACGGTCGCAGAGTTGACATTCCGTCTTTTCTCATTTCAGAAGGTGATGTTATTACCTTGAGAGAAAAGAGCCGGGCTAATACTCAGATTAATGAAAACCTTGATGCTGTTGCCCGCAGGGGTGTACCGTCCTGGCTTGAGCTTGACAAAGACAATTACAAGGCTAGTGTTAAAGCGCTTCCAAACAGGGAAGAGCTTACTATGCCTGTTCAGGAGCAGCTCATCGTCGAGCTTTACTCCAAGTAATAGTAGTAGTACAGTTTGTAGCAGATGGTCCTATTTATTGGGGCCATCTGTTTATTATTGTCAGCGTTCGGGAAAGCATCGCTGGGAGACGACATTGTTCGCCTGTAGTGGGTTTGAATTGTGGCTTTTCCTCAGGCGCATACGAAAACAGCTAACAGAAACGCAAAGAAGGAACATATGACGCAAGCTGCCGAAGAAAAAATACCGTATTACCGAAACTGGCGCGAGCTGATCAAACCTGAGAAGATTGAAGTTGACAGAGATAAGCACACCGAATCATATGGTAAATTTGTCTGTCAGCCTCTTGAACGGGGGTTCGCGACAACTATCGGAAATTCATTGCGCAGAATACTTCTGTCATCGATCCAGGGCGCTGCAATTACAACAATAAAGATTGATGGTGCCCTGCATGAGTTCACCACCTTAAAAGACGTTATGGAAGATGTGAGTGAAATCATCCTTAACGTTAAGCAGGTGAGACTCAAACTCAACTCTGAGGACTCTCAGGTTGTGGTCATTGAAAAAAATGGCCCTGGAAAAGTGACTGCTGCCGATATAGGCGCGTCTGCTTTTGTTGAGGTAATGAATCCTGAGCAGGTAATTTGTAATTTAACCGGCGACATCAATTTTAGAGCAGAGCTCACTGTTGAATGGGGTAAAGGTTACCAACCTGCTGAAAAACAGAATAAGGATGACCTGACTATTGGTCAGATCCCTATTGATGCTATTTTCACACCAGTAAAAACTATTCAATACTATGTAGCTCAAGCTCGTGTTGGTCAGCAGACAGATTACGATAAGCTAACCATTGAGATTGAGACAGACGGAAGTGTTAAGCCTGAAAATTCACTTGCTTACGCTGCCAAAATTTTAAAAGATCAGATGACTATCTTTATCAATTTTGATGAAGAACAGGCTGAACCTGCTCACACAGAAGATGACGTCGCAGATATTGAACCACTCAACCCATATCTGGACAAACCGGTCGAAGACCTCGAACTTTCTGTACGATCCGCAAACTGTCTGAAAAATGCTGATATAAATTACATCGGTGATCTTGCACAGAAGTCAGATCAAGAAATGCTTAAGACCAAAAACTTTGGTCGTAAGTCTCTTAATGAGATAAAAGCACTCCTTTCTGAAATGGATCTTACCCTCGGTATGAGATTCGAGAACTGGGTTCGCCCATGCGATCGTGAAAGGGAAGAAGATTAGGGATAAGGCAGGAGCCTTAACTATAACTAGAGAAACTCGAGTCATCCTTGGGTGGTTTTGTTCCATTCGGGTATGTTGAGGATAGGCACATGAGACACAAGAAATCAGGCAGAAAATTAGGCCGCACAAGCTCTCATCGAGAAGCGATGTTTAGAAACATGGTTACATCGCTTTTTGAGCATGAGCGAATCGTTACCACCAAAGAGAAAGCTAAAGAACTTCGTCCGATTGCTGAGAAGATGATTACCCTTGCGAAAAAAGGTGATCTTCATGCAAGGCGTCAGGCAGCTTCTTACATCAGAAGCAAAGATGTCGTTCATAAGCTCTTTACTGACATCAAAGACCAGTTCGCAGAGAGAAACGGTGGTTACACCAGAATCCTGCAGACAGGTGTTCGTCGAGGTGATGCTGCATCTATGGCAATCATCGAGCTTGTTGGATATGAAGAGAAGGTCGAGACTTCTGAAGAGAACTAATCTCGTATCCAGATAGCAGTTAATAAAAAAGGCTGATTGGGGCATTATGCTCCAATCAGCCTTTTTTTTATAGTTGCTATATCTTATTAACTGTCTTATTTGACTTAATTATTAGTTATATTGTTATGAGTGAAGAAAAATTATTTCCAGAAGGAATGGAACCTTTAGGGAAAACTCCTTTTACTTTTAGCTGCCATCCCGGAGTATCGTGTTTTACTATATGTTGCAGGAAAGTTGATCTGGTTTTGTATCCATACGATGTTCTGCGTCTTAAGAGGGCCTTAGGCATAAATTCGGAAGAATTTATGCGGAAATTCAGTAGAGTTGTAAATGGAGATAATCCATATTTTCCAACTGTAATGCTTTCACTTACAGAAGATGGAAAAGGGGATTGTCCATTTTTAACCACTGAAGGTTGTTCTGTATATGAGCATCGGCCTACAGATTGCCGGACATATCCTCTAGAGAGAGCTCTGGATCGTACTCCCGATAGACGTGGGCCAAATGAATTTTATTTTTTGACTCACCATGATTATTGTAAAGGGCACGATGAAAATATTGAGACAACTGCCCGAGCGTATGTGAGAAGTCAGCATCTCGATCAGTACAATACATATAATGAATTATGGACTGAGATCGACACTCTTTTCAGAACAAACCCATGGGCAGGAGAAGGTGCAGGTGGAGCGGGTCAGCAACTTGCCTTTATGATCTGTTACAATATAGATGGATTTCGATCTTTTGCTTTAGAGCGAAATATTCTTGCATCATTTAAACTTTCAAAACAGGTTAGAAGAGATATCGCTCTACACGATGAAGAGTTGATGAAATTTGGATTTGAATGGCTCAAATTTCTATTTACAGGAAAATCTTCGTTAATCCGCAAGTAACAACCAAAATCCAGAGAATGTTTAAATTACTACTGTTGCATTGAACTCATTATCGTGGTACATGACAGTGTTGTTCAAATTAAAGAGTATTTCATAGTGAAATGCTCATCACGTAAAAAAACACACATCTTCGATTATACTGGTGTCATATGGATTACGTATCCATAGTGATTCGGAAGATGGAGGTTAAACCAGACAAGGTGAAAAAATGGCAAGTGCATCTGTAAAAGACATGCTGCAGGCAGGACTTCATTTCGGTCATCAGACCAGACGTTGGAATCCTAAGATGAAACAATACATCTATGGTCCACGTAATGGAATCTATATCATCAACCTTGATAAGACCAAAAAACTCTTTGATAAAGCTTGTGATTATATAACCAGCGAAGTCAAAGGCGGCGGTTCTGTTCTGTTTGTTGGAACTAAGCGTCAGGCTCAGATGATTATCAACGAAGAAGCTAAGCGTTGCGGTATGTACTACATTGATCACCGTTGGCTCGGTGGTATGCTTACCAACTTTCAAACCATCAAAAAGAGCATTGAACGTCTCAAGTTAATTGAGGGAATGCAGGCTGATGGATCCATAAAAAGATTCCCTAAAAAAGAAATTCTGTTGATGGAAAAAGAGCGCATCAAGCTTGAAAGAAACGTTGGCGGTATCAAAGATATGCGTAATCTGCCAAGCGTTATCTTCATCGTTGATCCTAAAAAAGAGTCTATCGCAGTTAATGAAGCGAATAAACTCGGCATCCCTGTTGTTGCTGTTACTGATACAAACTGTGATCCTGATGGAATTGATTTCGTAATTCCTGGTAATGACGATGCTATCAGATCTATCAGACTTCTTAGTCACCATATTGCTGAAGCTATTCTTGCTGGTCAGGCTGAGCGTGATGGCGATGATGCTTCTGACGAGGCGATTGCCGCTGCAATGGCAGATGCCGGTGCTGAGATTGCTGGTGAAGCAGCCGCTCAGGAATAGAAGGACATTTATCCTGCGATCTCATAGATAGTAGGGTAGACATTAAAGGGGTTTGTCTCGCGACTGCCCCTTTTGTTATGTTCAGTAAAAAAACATGATGCACGTATTGATTGTTGAGTTCACGTATAACTCTACGTTGGAATATGTGATGATATAAAATGCCCCTGAAGGCGTTACTTGTAAGGAGATATCCATGAAGATTACAAGCCAGATGGTAAAAGACCTCAGAGATAAGACTGCTGCAGGCATGATGGATTGTAAAAAGGCCCTGGGTGAGACTGATGGAGACATGGAGAAGGCAGTCGATCTTCTTCGTCAGAAAGGTCTTGCTGTTGCTGCAAAACGTGCTGGTAAAGCTACAAGTGAAGGCACCGTTGCTACCTATATACATGCAGGTGGAAAACTTGGTGTTATGGTTGAGCTTGGGTGTGAGACCGACTTTGTTGCTAAAACTGATGGTTTTCTCGATTTCGCCAAAGAGATCGCTATGCACATTGCTGCAGTAAGTCCTCTCGGAATTACCCGAGAAGATATTCCTGCCGAAGTTATCGCTCGCGAGAAAGAGATCTATGTTCAGCAGGCTCTTGACTCAGGTAAGCCTGAAGCAATTGTTGAAAAAATGGTTTCTGGAAAACTCGATAAATTCGTTGCAGAGATTTGCCTTCTTGAGCAAAAATATGTGAAAGACCCTGATCTTACCATTCAGGATAAACTGAATGAAGTTGTCGCCACTATGGGCGAGAACATCTCGATTAAGCGGTTTGCCCGCTTTCAGGTAGGTGCCGAATAGGTTCTCCTGTTACCGGCCGGCTGTCACTAGACAGGCGGCCGGAATTGTTTTGTAGTACCTGCTTTAATAACAACAACTGACAGAAAGGACACAGGATGCAAATTGAATATAAGCGAATCCTTCTTAAATTAAGTGGTGAAGCCCTCATGGGCAATGATACATACGGTATTAATACTGATGTGCTTGAATTCGTTGCCGATGAAATTAAAGAAATTGTAGCGTTAGGGGTTCAGCCAGGCGTTGTTATAGGTGCAGGAAACATTTTTAGAGGTGTTGCAGGTGCGAGCAGAGGGATGGATCGTGCCACTGCTGATAATATGGGAATGCTGGCTACTGTTATGAACAGTCTGGCGATGCAGGATGCTCTTGAGCGTAAAGGTGTCATTACTCGTGTAATGTCGGCTATACCTATGCAATCTGTATGCGAACCCTATATCAGACGTCGAGCAGTCCGCCATCTTGAAAAAGGTCGAGTAGTTATTTTTGCTGCTGGTACCGGTAATCCATACTTTACAACTGACTCAGCAGGAGTTCTAAGAGCGCTTGAGATTGATGCCGATCTGGTTATCAAGGCTACGAAGGTTGATGGAGTTTATGATAAAGATCCGGTTGTTTATCCTGATGCCGTAAAGTATGATAACCTCACTTACGATGATGTTTTAAAGCGTGGGCTTCGGGTTATGGATGCTGCAGGTATTGCACTAGCAAAGGAAGATAACAAACCGATCAAGGTACTGAACATGGGTGTTTCCGGTAATATCCGCAAGGCAGTCGCCGGTGAAGCTGTCGGTACACTGATTACCTCCTGATGATACCACTTAAATAAACTATCAGAAACTAGAGGTAAACGTATGAGCGATGTAATACTGGAGATGGCTGAAAAGATGGACAAGAGTGTTGACGCATTCAAGGTCGAACTTGCTAAAGTTCGTACAGGACGCGCTTCAATCTCAATTGTCGATGGAATTATGGTTGATGCATATGGAAGCAGTATGCCGCTTAATCAGGTTGGTACACTTACTATTCCTGAGAGCCGCATGATTGCAATCCAGCCATGGGATGTTCAGATGGTTCCAGCCATCGAAAAAGCGATTCTTAAATCTGATGTCGGTCTAACGCCGATTAGTGATGGGAAAATCGTACGCCTCAATATACCCCAGCTCACTGAAGAACGGCGAAAAGATCTTGTTAAGCAAGTGAAAAAAGTCGCTGAAGAGTTCAGAGTTGCTGTACGAAACATTCGACGTGAGGCGATTGATATTCTGAAGAAACAGAAGAAGGATAAAGAAATCTCTGAAGATGATCTCTTTCGTCTTCAGGACGAAGCTCAAAGTGAAACTGATGCCTATATCAAGCTGATTGATGAGGCGACTGTCGCAAAAGAAGGCGAGGTTATGGAGGTATAATTCCTCCACGTTTCACTGAGTTGTTACTCCCCTTATACTGTTTTACGGAGAATCATGGTCACTGACCCTGTAATAGACCAGAATCGTCTGCCACATCACATTGCCATCATTATGGATGGCAATGGTCGATGGGCTGTAAAGCGCAACAGGCCCAGGCTGTTTGGCCATAAGGCAGGAGCAGATTCTGTACGTGTTATTGTTGAGTCCTCACTAGAGTTAGGAATAAAAATTCTGACCCTCTACGCCTTCTCTTCTGAAAATTGGAACAGACCACAACAGGAAGTGAGTGGTTTAATGGGTATCCTGAAAACCTATCTTGCAGCCGAGCTTTCGCAGATGCAGAAGAACGGTATCAGGCTTCTATGTACAGGTGATATTTCTCAGTTGCCTGATGGTCCAAGAGATGCTCTAGAAAAAGCCATTGAGGCCACGGCCGACAATACGAAATTTACATTGAACCTTGCTCTTAGCTATGGCGCCAGGGATGAGATTACACGAGCCGCAAAATTATTGGCCCGTCGCTGTGTAGATGGCGATCTTACTCCTGATCAGATATCGCCGGAGCATATCGAAGAGAGCCTATACACCGCTGGACTTCCCGACCCTGATCTGCTCATACGAACAGGAGGGGAAGCGCGTCT
Organism: Desulfosediminicola flagellatus; assembly: GCF_005116655.2. Classification (GTDB taxonomy): domain Bacteria; phylum Desulfobacterota; class Desulfobulbia; order Desulfobulbales; family Desulfocapsaceae; genus Desulfopila; species Desulfopila flagellata. Next base: position 546,122 of record NZ_CP050698.1, read on the forward strand.
TTCCAATTTCCTGCTCTGGCAAGCGTCCTACTCTGAGATTTATTTCACAGATATAATGTGGCCTGATTTTCGTCGCGAGCAATATATTCAGGCTATTATTGATTATCAAAAGCGTGAACGTCGTTTTGGCAAAACAAGCGCCCAGATTACAGCTAATTGATTTATGAAACGAACTCTTCCTGGAATTTTGATAGCTGTTGCCTGGGTATTGCTATTGTTGGCCGGTACCCCGATACACTTCTATCTTGTTATGTTGTGTGTAGTTGCGATTGCAGCTTATGAGTATCTTAAAATGACCTTTAAGGAAGGTCTGGGAATATTTTCAAGAGCCTTTCTTATTCTTACCCTTGGGTTGCCCACTGTTTTCGCCTGGCCGGGTTGCCAATATATTTCTTCTCAATTTGGCCTGTATCTCTCTTTTTTCCTTACAACCCTTTACTTCATCAAACGTTATGCACACTTTGATGATACGTATGAACGGTTTAGCCGTGTTGTTTTTGGAATTGTTTATGTAGGAGTGTTAGCTTCATATCTCGTAATGCTGAGATATATTCCTCAGGGAGGCAGCTGGTTGGTTGTGCTTTCCGCAATTACGGCAGGTTCTGATTCCGGGGCATATTATTTTGGCCGTACTTTTGGCAAAAGGAAGCTTAGCCCTCATATCAGCCCTAAGAAAACAGTTGAAGGTGCCTTGGGCGGATTGTTGAGTAGTGTAATAATTGCGATACTCTTCTCCTGGATTCTTCTTGATAACGTCAATATGTTCCTTGTTGTTGGAATTGCAATACTCCTGACTGGTGTAGGTATACTTGGTGATTTAGCTGAATCGATCATAAAACGTGGTACCAGCACAAAAGATTCAGGTCGATTACTGGCAGGTCATGGTGGAGTGCTTGATCGGATTGACTCTATTCTTCTTGCTTCACCGGTGCTTTATTACCTGCTGATAATTATAGGTGTTTAATGAAACGTATTGCACTTCTTGGATCTACAGGATCAATCGGAGTCAATGTACTTGAAGTTGTCCGACAATTTCCTGAAAGGTATTCTATTGTCAGTCTTGCTGCCGGAAGAAATTTATCAAGGCTTAAAGATCAGGTAATCGAGTTCGCTCCAGAGCGTATTTCAGTAATTGATGAGCAGCACGCTCAACAGTTACGTGAAATCCTTCCCCGTGAGTATAACGATCGAATTACTTTTGGCTGCCAGGGAAATCAGGAAGTAGCTTCAATATCTGATGCAGATTTCACTGTCTCTGCAATCGTCGGGGCAGCAGGGTTACTACCGACTCTTGCGGCAATCAGAGCAGGAAAACAGATTGGGCTGGCAAATAAAGAGACGCTTGTGATGGCCGGCAAACTTGTTATGGGTGAGGCTACTAAAGCCGGAGTCCCCCTGTTACCCATTGATTCTGAACATAGTGCTATATTCCAGTCGCTTGAAGCTGGTCGGCGAGAAGATGTTGCCAAGATAATTCTTACAGCATCGGGGGGCCCTTTTCGCGGTAGATCAAAAGATGAACTGAAGACAGTCACAAGAGAGCAGGCGCTTAACCATCCGAATTGGGATATGGGCCAGAAAATCTCAATAGATTCAGCAACACTTATGAATAAAGGTCTCGAGGTAATTGAAGCTCGGTGGCTTTTTGACATGGCTGTTGAAAACATTGATGTAGTTGTACACCCGCAATCTGTGGTTCACTCTCTGGTAGAGTATCAGGATGGATCAGTGATGGCGCAGCTCGGTATTCCAGACATGCGCATTCCGATCGCCTATGCCTTATCCTATCCCGAGCGTTTGCCTTTAAAACTACAGCCACTAAGTTTGTCCCTCTGTTCTAACCTCGAGTTCCATGAACCTGATTATGATTGTTTTCCTGCATTGAAACTCGCATTTGATGCTATTCACGCAGGTGGTGTTGCACCTGCAGTGTTGAATGCTGCCAATGAAGTAGCTGTTGCAGCATTTTTAGCTGAGAAAATCAGTTTTCTGGAAATTTCGAGAGCTGTTGCCGAGACAATGGAACGTGTTCAGGACGGAAGTGAAGATTCACTTGATGATATACTCGCCGCAGATGGCGCCGCTCGCCGAGAAGCTGAGAAACATATCAAATCTCTCCCATAATAGTTTTGGGAACCATCTCAGGTCGGTAAGCAACTAATCCAACCAGGTAAAACTGGTCGACTTTTATGGTATTATGAATACAGCTTTTTCGTTTATTCTGGTTCTCGGTCTTCTCATTTTTGTACATGAGCTCGGCCACTTTGTTTTTGCCAAACTCTTTGGAGTTCGGGTACTAAAATTTTCTTTAGGTTTTGGTCCCCGCCTTTTTGGCAAAGTGATTGGTGATACCGATTATGTTGTCTCTGCAATCCCCTTGGGCGGATATGTAAAGATGTTCGGTGAAAACCCCGACGAGCAGGATGTCCCTCCTGGTACACGAGAAGTATCATTTGCTCATAAAAAAGTATGGCAACGATTCGGAATTGTTTTTGCCGGACCGGCGTTTAACTTTCTGTTTACACTCGTGTTGTTTTTCTTTCTTTTCCTGTTTAACGGCGTACCTGAGTCCATAGATACTACCCAGGTGGGTAGGGTCAATGAAAGTTCACCAGCCGCCCAGGCTGGAGTTCTCGATAATGACGTAATTGTAGAGATTAATGGTAAAATTACCGAAAAATGGATGGATGTATTAAACGCCGTTAAAGACAGCGGAGGCGAGAAATTGTCCATGGTTGTCCTGCGGGATGGCAAGGAAGTTAAGCTTGCTATTATACCGCAGGTTGATGATGTGAAAAACATTTACGGTGAAAAGGTTGATGAGCGCTATATGATCGGTATTGTCCGATATGAAGAGCTCAAATATATTCCAGCGGGTCCGTTTGGTGCTCTTGAGAGTGCAGCAAAACAGACCTGGGGATTTGTCATGCTGACTGTAACAGGTTTTGTGAAGATCGTTCAGCGCGTCATACCTATGTCAGAACTTGGCGGCCCGATTCTTATAGCGCAGATAGCTGGTCAGCAGATGGAAGCAGGCTGGATAAATCTCATGTATTTTATGGGATTACTCAGTGTTAACCTTGGTGTATTGAACCTGTTGCCGATCCCTGTACTGGATGGCGGTCATCTTATGTTTCTCAGTATAGAGTCTGTACGTAGAAAACCGATGGATGAACGAGCCCAGATTATTGCACAACAGATAGGTATCGCTCTGCTCGGTACACTCATGGTTTTCGTCTTCTACAACGATATACTCCGGTTATTCAAGTAATGACTCAGCAAGATCAGTACATACTGGCATTAGATACTGCAACGCCCTGTAGTACAGTTGCGCTTACTACGGGTACTCGTCAAGGAGGCAAGGTATTTGCGTCTTTGTCGCTTAGTAGTAATGTGACACATTCAAGGCGGTTGCTCACAGCTATTGACAGACTGTTCACCGAAACAGAAATACCAAAATCGAGTATAAGTGCATATGCTGTCGGACTCGGACCTGGAAGCTTTACCGGTTTACGAATCGGTATGGCTACCGTGAAAGGCCTTGCTGCAGCATCAGGTGCAAAACTGTATGGTGTACCCACTCTTGATATACTCGCTGCTAATTGTAGCGATTCACGGCTTATCTGTTCTGTGCTTGATGCTCGGAAAAAGGAAGTTTATTCTGCTTTCTATCGTTGCAATGAATCCGGGTTTACCGAAAGAGTTTCTGACATTATCGCAATATCGCCTGAAAAACTTGTCGATCTGATTGATGAACCGGTGTTGATGGTTGGAGACGGCCTTTCGGTTTACGGTGAATTGTGGAAGCAGCAACTCGGAACCAGGATGTCTATGTTCCCGTCACAACTCTGGAGCCCTTCAGCATCAACCCTGGGCTTACTAGCGGGTGAACTGGCAGTTCACAATGCGCATCTTGATGTAGCTGCTGCCTCTCCAATGTATATACGTGCATCTGATGCAGAATTGAATCTTCAGATGAAAAAGAAGGCTCAGAAGCGTCAGGGCTAATGTGATAACTGTATCCCTATTATTAGACTAAGACCGAGCAATTTACGCCCATTCCCACAATTTATATCTGCACAATCATCATGATTATACGACGCCAGACCCGAAAAATAGACGTAGGTGGAGTTGCCATTGGTGGTGACAGCCCTATCTCGGTACAATCGATGACCAACACCGATACCCGGGATACCGAGAGCACCATTGACCAGATTCTGCGCCTCGAGAAAGCGGGCTGTGAGATAGTACGATCAGCCGTTCTCGACATGGAAGCAGCTGCAGCTATCCGCACAATTCGTGATGGTATTACTATTCCTATTATTGCAGATATTCATTTTGACTACCGCCTGGCTCTCGCCGCTATGGAAAACGGAGCTCAGGGAATTCGAATCAACCCTGGTAATCTTGGCGGTGAAGCAAAACTCGCCAAAGTAATTGATGCAGCCAAACTGCATAAGGTTCCGGTGAGGGTTGGTGTGAATAGTGGATCTATCGAAAAGGACCTGCTTAAAACGTATGGGTATCCAACAGCTGAGAATCCGAAAGCGTTGATTGAAAGCGCCTTGCGTAATGTAAGGCTGGTGGAAAGTCATGGATATCATGAGATGAAAATCTCTATTAAATCTTCTGATGTGATGACGACTGTCAGTGGATATCAGCAGCTGTCTAAATTAACAGATTATCCTCTGCATCTTGGAGTTACAGAAGCTGGCGGGCTTATAGCCGGAACAGTCAAGTCGAGTGTCGCTCTCGGGATTCTGCTCAGTCAGGGGATAGGTGACACGTTTCGCATATCACTTACCCGCGATCCAGTTGAGGAGATTCGGGTTGGTTTTGAACTTCTCAGGTCCCTTAAAATACGTGAACGTGGCCCCGAACTGATTTCATGCCCCACTTGCGGCCGAACACAGATTAACCTCTTTAAGTTGGCAGAAGAAGTAGAGCGCTATGTCCAGACCATGGTAACGCCGATCAAGGTCGCCGTTATGGGTTGTATCGTAAATGGACCAGGCGAAGCGAAAGAGGCAGATCTTGGTGTGACCGGTGGGAATGGCGTCGGCATTATCTTTAAGAAAGGTGTGATATATAAGAAGGTCGCCGAAGAAGACTTACTTGAAACCTTTATGGCCGAATTGAAAAAAGCAGAAGAGGAAGGGCAAAATTCGTAAGAATCTGCTACATTCTCGTTGAAATCAATATTATCCGGGGCCTGACTCCGGGAATGTTATCTGAATATCTATATACTATTGTGTTAATTTAAATTACGGAACATCTATGCGCTATTCTCAATTACTGTTACCGACACTGAAGGAGACACCGGCAGAAGCAGAAGTAATCAGTCATAGACTGATGCTGCGGGCTGGTTTCATGCGTAAGCTCACTTCTGGTGTTTACTCATATCTCCCTTATGGTCTTGCTGCTATTCGACGTGTTGAAGCAATCGTGAGAGAAGAGATGAACCGCGCTGGTGCTCAGGAGTTGATGATGCCTATGGTGCAACCGGCTGACCTGTGGCGTGAAACCGGAAGGTATGAGAAATACGGCCCTGAATTGCTGCGATTTCATGATCGACACAATCGTGAGTCCTGTCTTGGGCCCACCCACGAAGAGGTTATTACTGATATAGTTAGAAGAGAGCTTCACTCGTATCGTGATCTTCCGATTAATCTCTATCAGATTCAAACTAAATTCCGTGATGAAATTCGTCCACGCTTCGGTCTTATGCGCGGTCGTGAATTTATCATGAAGGATGCCTATTCGTTTGATACGGATGATGCTGGTGCTGAAGTCGCCTATGGCAAGATGTTTGAGGCATATAAGCGAGTATTCAAACGATGCGGTTTAGAATTTCGCGCGGTTCAAGCAGATTCCGGTGCAATTGGCGGAAACTTTTCGCATGAATTCATGGTACTTGCAGATACTGGGGAAGACACAATCGTTGTCTGTAAAGATTGCGAATATGCTGCCAATATGGAAAAGGCAGAGGTCAAGTCCAGTGCAGCGCCTTCAGATGTCGCTCTTGCAGACCTTGAAAAAATTGAAACACCTGGCAAGCGTAAAGTAGATATCGTCTGTGACTTTATGGGTATTACTCCTGATCAGCTAGTCAAAACGATGGTCTACATAGCTGATGGCCAACCTGTAGCCGTTCTGGTCCGCGGTGACCGTGAGGTTGAGGAAGTTAAACTTAAAAACCTCATTGGTGCAGCTGATGTTGAAATGGCTGAAGATAAGGCCGTATTTGACGCAACCGGTGTACCTACCGGATATCTCGGACCCGTCGGAATTCCTGTAAGAATCTTTGCCGATCAGGAAGTTGCTGCAATGCGCAACTTTGTTGTCGGGGCAAATGAAAAAAACTATCACATGAAAAATGTGAACATAGGCAGGGATTTTGAAGTTGAGGCGGTTGCTGATCTTCGTCAGATAACTACTGATGATCCATGTCCTGCCTGCGGTGGTACACTTGAGCTTACTGAAGGTATTGAAGTAGGTCATATCTTTAAGCTTGGCACCGGATATTCCGAATCAATGCAGGCGTTGTTTCAGGATAGCGATGGTCAGGAAAAACCATTTGTTATGGGCTGTTACGGTATTGGCGTAAGTCGTGTTGTTGCAGCTGCTATTGAGCAGAACCATGATGAAAACGGTATTGTTTTTCCGGTTCCACTTGCTCCATTCCAGGTTACCGTTCTTAACCTTGGTGGAAAGGATGAAGCCATTACTCAGGCGGCTGAAAAGCTTTACAGTGATCTTCAGCAGGTTGGTATTGATGTACTGCTTGACGATCGTGATGAGCGACCTGGTTCAAAGTTTAAAGATGCAGACCTTCTTGGAATTCCGTTTAGGGTGACTGTTGGTAAGTCCCTGACTAAGAACGGAGTGATAGAGGTTAGACGTCGTCGTGACGGTTTTACAGAAGAAATTTCTCCGGAACAGGTTGTTGAGTTATTGCAGAAACGGCTTAATGAGGAGTTAGCTCCTTAATTTAACGTAGTTTGGTAGATATGTCTTATTCTTCAATGCTGAATCCGCGGGGCCTTAAAATCCTCGCTTCTAATTACTTGCACGATGTTGATCTCTCCCGGATTGATAAGGCCTGGGAGGTGGTTACTAAGGTCCACAGTGGGAAACTGCACTTTTCTGGTGAGTCCTATCTGATCCATTTACTGGAGGTCGCTTCAACCCTGGCCTCCATGCATCTGGATCTTGATACCGTTCTGGCCGGTTTGCTGCACGGTGTCCTGAAAGAGGGCGTTGCAATTGAAGAGATAGAGCGCGAGTTTGGTGCTGATGTAGCATTAATAGTCGCAGGATCTACCAAAATTAACAAAGTGCAGTACAGCAGTAAACTGGTAAGCCATGCGGAAAATACCAGAAAAATGCTGCTTGCGATTGCTGCCGATATCCGGGTCCTGCTCGTTAAACTTATTGACCGGCTGCAGGACATGTTCATGCTTGACCTTGTTGACCGGCAGACTCAGCTTGAGATTGCCCGTGAGACAATGGATCTTTATGCACCGCTTGCCAGTCGTCTTGGTATCGACTGGCTTAAGCGGGAACTCGAAGATCACTCCTTTAAATATCTGCATCCTGAAGAATATGCAGATCTGACGTTAAAGCTTGAGTCTTCTCTTGAAGAGCGTCAGTCGTATGTTGATGAAGTTATCGCCATTCTCCATAAGAAATTGAATGAATCTGAGATAACTCCAACGCGAATAATAGGCCGCCCCAAGCACGTTTATTCAATTTACAAAAAACTTATTGCCCAGAACATTCCGCTTGAGAGAGTTTACGATAAGGTTGCTTTTCGTATAATCGTCAACTCTGTTAAAGAGTGTTACGAGTCTCTTGGAACGATTCATGCCAACTGGTCTCCCGTTCCTGGAAGGATAAAGGACTTTATATCTGTCCCGAAGTCCAATAACTACCAGTCGATGCATACAACGGTAGTTGGCCCCCGTGAACACTTTATCGAGATTCAGATACGTACTGAAGATATGGATCGCATTGCCCAGGAAGGTGTTGCGGCTCACTGGGCATATAAAGAGGGGCAAAAAGCAAGTGATCGTGACGCCAAACTTTTCAGAGATCTGAAAAAACTAGTTAAATCACTGCAGGAAGTAGAAGATCCCCGAGAATTTCTAGAGTCTGTCCGTGGAGAACTGTACGACCCTGATGTGTATGCACTCACCCCGGCTGGCGATGTAAAAGAATTTCCACAGGGGAGCTGCCCGATTGATTTTGCCTATTCCATCCATACAGAGGTAGGCGATCATTGCGTTGGTGCTAAAGTAAACGGCAGGCTGGTGCAGCTGAAGTATGAGCTCCAGAGTGGCGATATTATCGAAATTATCACATCGCCTACCCAGACTCCACGAAGAGGCTGGCTCAACCTGGTCAAGACCAGCAGGGCAAAAGCGCGCATTAGATCCTGGCTGCGCCGTGATGATAAAGAGAAGGCTTTCAAGCTCGGTAAAGAGATTTGCGAGCGCGAGATGAAAGTCTACAATATGACCCTCAAGAAGATGATAAAGAGTGGTCATATTCGGTTGTTGTTAAAACAACTTCGATGCAATTCGCTTGATGATATGCTGGTCAAGGTGGGTAGCGGTGCTATCACCGTTCAGACACTCATCAGGGCCCTGCAACCACCTGAGCTTGTAAGTGATCACGAAGCTCAAGCGACTGAGATGAGTCCGGAGCAGCTCGCAGCTACGCTTCTTCAACGACAGCATGCCGCAAGAGAGGAAGGTCGTTCAGGGATTTCCATTGATGGTGTTGAAGGCATGCTGATGAAGATCAGTCAATGCTGTTCGCCGGTTCCTGGAGACCCTATTGTCGGATTTATCACCCAGGGGCGTGGAGTTTCTATTCATAAGCAGGATTGCTCCAATCTGAAAACTACTGATCCTCATCGCTGGATCGATGTTTCATGGGCTGGCCTCGAAGACAAACATTACAAGGCGAGCGTCCATATTAAGTCTGAAAACCGACGTGGAATATTTGCAGATATCAGTACAGCGATAAGCACTGATAATGCCAACATTGTAGATCTCGCAGGACACACAACGGCCGAAGACACAGCTGATCTTCATATTACCATGGAAGTACGTGACCTCAACCATTTGCAGCTTATTCTGCAGCATTTGCGTCAGATGGATGATATTATTTCTGTTCGAAGAGTTTAAAAAAGTTTAACCGTTTGTAATGCAATGTGTTTTGTAGATATATCAGATTACTATTTTGCAGTATGCAGGTTAGACGTGTTTAATGCGTATGACAGAGGAGTGGTATGAGCCTCTGTCAGGTGTGCGGAAATGAAATTGAACCTGGTAGTAAATTTTGCCGGTTTTGCGGCAGTTCTCAGTTTACCGATAGTTCCGCCGCCTACAGTGTAAAAACGTTTTCTCACAGAACCGTGAATCTCGAAAAAGGGATGCCTTTTGTCGAGCCGGCATTAAATCACCTGAAAGCCGTGATAGATGAAGCACGTCGTCTAGAAATTCAGGTTTTGACAATCATTCACGGCTATGGATCTTCTGGCAAGGGTGGCGTAATTCGAACCGAGTGTAGAAATATGCTCGACTATATGTGCAGCAAGGGAGAACTCTCTTCGTATATCACCGGTGAGGATTTTCACCGCCGAAATGGTCTGGTAAAGAATTTGCTCAGTAGGTTCCCGCAGCTTAGTGACAATAAAAACCTCAATAGAAATAACAGAGGAATCACTCTAGTTATTTTTTAACTATTTTAGTTTAACTCCTTCTCCCCATTTCCCTCCTTCTTTTCGTATCTTGCTGATTGAGCCGCTTGGGTTTGATCTTCCCTTCATACTGCTAACTTGTACCACCTGTACGTGCGAGCTGCAGCATTGAACAGTTCTGAAAGTCGTCTCTACTCTTACCAATATGATTCAGGCATAAGCCAAAAAAGCAATGTGCTCACTTGTTTTGTCAGGAATAATTTTGATATAATTTCCCGTAAGTGCTCATATTTCCAGAATGCTCACGAGGAGGTTGGCTGATTGACAATGTGTTTTTCCTCAAGTCAAGAAATTGATGGGAAATTACGATTAGTCATATAATCGATCTTTATAGAATAACGCCGAGTTAAGCTGGTAAGTGAAGACTCCGTAGAAAGGTTTCAATCTCAGGCAGACTTCGAGTCTCATAATGAGTTTATCTGGTACGCAATACTCATTTGGAAAATATACATTCTGAGATGCCCGGCTATTTGATGAGACATTTGAAAAGGGATTTCAGTGCATGCAAATATCCACAACGGTGCAGATTACTGTTGAATCATAGGCAGCCGAAACAGAACGAGAGCAGCGTGTCTAATGAACAATGAAATACTCTTAGAGAGTGGTGCTGATATAGTCGAAAAAAATGAGTTTATCTATTCACTAGTGTCATGTCATGTGTCAAATGTCGTAATAATGCGAAGCTTTTTCTCTTCCTGCAAGGCACGACTGATTGAGCATAGCAGCGCTATGTAACAGAAGGAGTAACGAAGTCAGGAAGTGAAAAGGGCGAGCAGAATTAGACATCTGATGCATGACAGGACACTAGGAGGCTGTCCGACAATAATTAAAGAGAATAGTTAAATTGTTTTTATCGTAGCTGAATTTCCTAGCAAATGGCAAACAGGTTGAGATGGAATGCTTATATATAACAGCATGATAAGCTGCATATTCTTGTTTTTTGTGTTAATTTGTATTCAATAAAACAAGAGAGGTTTCCTTATGTCACCCCCATTCAAAAATCTGCCATTAGAATTCAAACAACGGCAAATGTTTCCGAGCAATATCTTTGATCTGCTCCCTGACAATCATGAATGTTATCTGTATAACGATATTTTTCAGCAGCTTGACACCTCAAGTATTGAAAAACAGTATAGCATGCAAGGACAGCGTGCCTATCATCCCAAGTTGATTATCTCGATTCTCATATACGCATACAGTCATGGCCTTTTCAGCTCAAGACAGATAGAAGGACGGTGCCATGTAGACCTTGCTTATATGTATATATCAGGGATGTCATGCCCAAATTTCCGAGTGTTAAGTGACTTTAGGAAAAATAATGCTGAATTTTTTCATGAATGTTTCAAGCAGAGTGTCCTGATAGCCATGCAATTGGGACTTGCGTCTCTTGGCCATGTAAGCTTAGACGGTTCAAAATTTAAGGCTGACACTTCTAAGCATAAGGCCATGAGTTACAAGAGACTCAAAGAAAAAGAACATGAATTACTAGCGGAAATTGAGAGCCTTATAGCGAAAGCAAAAAACTGCGATGAAGAAGAGGACAGGGAGTATAAGGAACCTACCGGATATGGTATTCCCGAAGATTTACAGTTCAAAGAAAAGCGATTAGCAAAAATACAGGCAGCCAAAAAAGCCTTAGAACAACGGGAGCAAGAACTACACCCCGGCAAAACCATTGAGGACAAAAAGCAAATTAGCTTTGCAGATACGGATGCCCGTATTATGGGAAAAAATAACGTCTTTGATTATCAGTACAATGGGCAAATATGTGTAGATGAGGATAAGCAAGTGATTGTTGCCCAACATCTGAGTCTAAATGCAAATGACAAGAACGAGGTTGAACCTGCGTTAGAAAATATACGGGAAACGACTGGCAGTTTTCCTTCAAAGATGAGCTTTGATAATGGTTACATGTCAGGTGATAATCTTGAGGCAATAAGATCGGCAAAACTCGATGCTTATGTAGCAACAGATAAAGCTGAGAAGAGAAGTGAAATTCCGTTAAATGATTCGGACCGCAAGCTCATAAAGGCTGATTTTATTTACAACGAGCGGGGTGATTTTTTCACCTGTCCTGGAGACCAATCCCTCGTTTTAATACGTACATCAAAATCGGGCAGGAAAACATATCAAGGCGACTCTGATGTGTGTGTTGAGTGCGATTATAAAAGCAGATGTTGCAAATCAACTCAGGGTAATGCTCGAACAATTAACACGGATGACAAAGAGCCCTTACGGCAACAGATGAATGAGAAAATGGAGAGGGTAAGCTCTAAAGAAATATATGGAAGACGAAAAGTTATCGTTGAACCAGTATTCGGACAGATAAAAAATATCGGTTTCAGAAGATTCAGTGTCAGAGGGTATGAGAAAGCAAGTGGTGAATTTTCCCTTGCATGCACTGCTCACAACATGAGGAAGTTACTGAGAGCGATCATAAATGGGGTAGTACGTTCAGAGGACGGCAAATTGTTGGCAAATCCTGCATAGTAATGATGGAGAGCCCTGATTCTCAGTATAATTGCATTATTCAGGCGTTTTTCAGGTGCATATTATAAGATTTACCTTTGCGCAGAGATATAAAGCTCCAGCGATTGCTAGGCTTTATGATTTGTCCGATTTAAAATTCCTGTTCTCGGACAGCCTCCTAGGAGGCTGTCCGAGAATAGAAATTTTCGCTCAGATCAAGGCAAACTCGAAAAATTACCGGAGGCATATAGTCGATATTCCGAGGATAATTTTTCTAGTTTAACGAAGATATGGGTGGAAAGGGCATTGTCGGACAGCCTCCTAGGTCAATATTGAGAAAATACCCGGATGAACGTAGCGAGTAGCTCCTCAAACATCTTTTGATGGAGGTTGTTGTGAAATGGAAAGATGTATCATTGCGTGTAAAACTTGGTTCAGGATTTGCCGCACTGATTCTACTTGTTATTATCCTGGCGTTTAGTGCAGAGGTAGGAATCAAAAAGATAATAGATGACGCAGAAGAGGTAATAAGCAGTAACCACATGCAATCTGTTATTGACGATGTGGAAGTTGCTCACCTTAGGTGGGCAACGTCTGTTGCAATGCACCTTCTTGATGAAACCGATCAAAAACTGGACGTTGTCCTTGACGATCATCAGTGTTCGTTTGGTAAGTGGCTGTACGGCGAAGGGCGACGAACGGCTGAAGCAATGGTTCCATCGCTTCGGCCACTGTTGAAGGCGATTGAACAGCCACATTACGATCTGCATTCAAGTGCCCAGACAATTATTGAAGCCAGAAGCGGGAGTGGTGGAGTAGATGATGCACGCAGAAATTTTTTGATAAATTCCGCATTCTTAGTCGACAAGTTCAGTGCAAATCTTGATAAAATCCGTCTGGAAATTGATCGAAAAATGATAACCACCCCGAAAATGCTCGATCGAGCGTCGCATCAGCGGAGCCTGATAATATGGATGATAACAGGTATAATTCTTCTCGGCCTAATCATATATGTAGTACTTTCTGAGTCTATTCGATCCCCACTGATCAAGGCGATTGAAGCAGTTCGCCGTCTAGGTGAAGGCGATGTTGATGTCTCGCTCGATATTAACAGAAAAGACGAAATCGGTGAGCTGGCAGGCGAGATTAATCTCATGGTTGCCGGACAGAAGAAAAAGGCAATAATCGCCCAATCTATTGCGGACGGTGATTTGACAGTTGATGTCGAGATGCTTTCAGATAAAGATGTTTTGGGCAATGCCCTGATGAAAATGGTTGAGAGCCATCGAACCGTAATTTCCAAGACTGATATGGTGGAAGAGCAGAAAAATATCGGCGCAAATGAGGTGGCTTCCGTAAGCCGGTACCTGTCTGAAAGTGCTACAGCATCAGTAGATTCTATTGAAGATATTTCAAGTTCAATGGGCAATAACACGACCAATGCTCTTAATGCGGGACAGGGAAACCAGTTGTCACCTAAGTCACAAGAAGTTGCTGATCGGGGTGATGCTCACATGCATGAACTCATTGGGGCTATGAGGGAAATTAATGATGCAAGCCAGAACATATCTCAGGTAATCAAGGTAATTGACGAGATAGCGTTCCAAACGAATTTACTTGCCTTGAATACCGATGTTGAAGCAGCCAGGGCTGGTCAGCATGGTAAAGGCTTTGCAAGTGTCGCAGAAGAGGCGAGAAGCCTTGCTGCCAGAAGTGCAAAGGCAGCAAGTGAGACGGCAGAACTGATTGAAGGTTTTATTGAGAAAGTGAGACAGGGAACAACCATCGCAGATCAAACAGCCCATGCATTGCAGGAGATAGTTGAAGGTCCGGGAAAGTGATAGATCGTGTTGCTGAGATAATTGGTGAGGTAGATACCGTACTCAAACAGATCAGATTGGCTGGCAGTCGCTCGACTCACCTCCAGCGACCCAGCATGCATGAATCGAAGGTGTGCGACCGCAATTTAGCAAAGATGTGAGGCCTAAGTCTGTTATTGCTTTGGGCGATAGTGAATTTGGTAAATATTGATAGTTTCCACTGCGATGAGATGTTTTTTACGTAGAGATCTGGTATAAATTACACTTTGGCATATGCTGAAAAGTATGCCGGAGCAAATTGAGTTGTGCTTGCCCTTATGCCTGCCACAAGGGCTGCCACATTAATTAAATATGTGGATGTCATTGCATTCACAATAGAAAGGAGTCTTCGCATGAAGCGATTAGTTGCACTTTTTGCCGCTTGTGTTATTTCGATACCCGGTGTGCTTGCCGCAGAAGAGAACGCTGCCAAGCCCGGTCTCGAAAGCAGTCCACAGAAATTAAGCTACGCGATGGGCACCGATATCGGTCGCTATTTCAAAGGACTTGGGGAAGATATAAATTTTGAGGCGCTCATTTACGGTATTACAGATGGGTATACCGGAGTCGAGCTGGCACTCCCTGCAGAAGAGATATTTTTAGTGCAGAAAGAGTTTGGTGCACACCTTCAGGCAAAACAGGCAGCTGAGTTGAAGGCAATGATGGAGAAAAACCTCGTTGACGGCAAAGCATACCTTGAAGAAAATGCAAAAAAAGAGGGCGTTGAAGTAACCGCGTCCGGTTTGCAGTATGAGTTTATCACTAAAGGCGAAGGCCCCATGCCGAAAGCGAGTGATCAGGTAAAGGTGCATTATGTGGGCACCCTGATTGATGGAACAGAGTTCGATAGCACAGTAAGTCGTGGTGAGCCTGTGGTTTTTGGTGTGGATAAGGTGATTCCAGGTTGGAGCGAAGCGATGCAGCTTCTTCCCGTAGGTTCAAAGGTTAAGCTTGCTATTCCTTCAGAACTTGCCTATGGCGAAGCAGGTGTTATGCCAAAGATTGAGCCCAACTCAGTGTTGCTGTTTGATGTAGAATTGCTGGCCATTGAAGCTGAGTAGTTAAGCTTTTTATCTATAGCAATATGTAAAAAACGGCCTGAAGGATTCTCCTTCAGGCCGTTTTTTTATAGCAATTGAGCCCTGTCATCTTTATGCTTTCTTTACACTTCATGTATCTTCAGTGGTTCAGCGCACCCAACAATTGCATTGGCCATCTGTATATAACCAATACGCTGCCAGTCCTTCTGAAGTAAATCACAGCCATATCTGTCTATGGCAACACTGTCATAGGAAGCGCACAAGCGTCCGACAGGTGGATTGCAATGAGCTCCCCATAGGTGAGATTCGCTCATACCGATGGTGGCATCAAGAATGGTGAAATCCGGTGTTCGATATCTGTTGAGTTCAAATACTGCAGCATGAATACGGGTATGAAATGCGGATTTTCCCCAGCAACCTCCCTGTTGATAATGTGTTGGTGGAACGCAACCCATCATATTCTTCATAGTCAGTGTGACGCCCGCAAGACTGTGTGCTTTTAATACTGGAACAGAGATGATAAACGCATTGTCCAGTATCTCAGGCAGGTACATTTCCGGCCAGCGCTTGAATTCAGCATTTTTTTTATGTGCAAGCGTAGCGTGATTGAGATCAATCAACTCAACATTCTGACGTTGAGCCATTTCTATATAGCCGAGTTTTGAAAAGCAGTGGTGGGTATCGTATTCAATAGAACCGGTTCCTTCACCAATGCATAATGTCGAATCCGGATGGAATGTCTTTATGGCAATGATAATCTCTTCAACTAGTTCAAACGGAGTCGTTACAGGAGGTGCAGAGGTATTAACAAGATTGGGTTTAATCAGTATCAGCGGATGATGTGCTATTCTGGATTGCAGCTCTGAAGCGTGTAATAACCGTTCGACACTAGAGGCCCAGCTATCCAATAAGGTTGAGAATACTTCGCCCTGTTGAGGTTGATTGGTGCAGCTCATTTGAATCGTGAAATGGTTTAAGGTCGATTGAAGTGGTGTGTCTAACAGTATATCCATCAGGTACACATTGTACCCGATGGATAGATCTGATGTTATAGCAATTTCATTGTTATCAAATGATTAGGAGGTGTAGAAGGTGTAGGAGCTTTTCAGCCTTAACTATCCTGCCGCTTCAGAAGAAGTAATCCACCTGTAACAAAGAAAATATGTATGGCTACTGCCGCAATAATTGGTGAAATGTATCCTGCTCCGGCAAGAGACTGAAGTGCTCCCCATATACCCCAGGCTCCAAAGGCCATTCCACAACTCGCAGGAATAGCAACAGAGAGGTCTTTCCCCCATTTCTGGTAAGAAATAAGCAGAATAGGCAGGCCAAGCAATAACAGAGGCATGCCGAGCAGTATATAGGATATCCGGCTTAAGAAACTGGTCCATGCCTTTAATGTCTGCCCTTCAGTTTCCTGTTTCTGAGTTGCAGTGTATAAAGCCGTCAGAGACTGCTCTGCGGATTCATATTCGGGTACAAGAAAGTCGACGGGAGTCTCGGGAAGCTTAATCTCCCAATGTGGGAAATTCCGGATATCGTAATTCTGATCATCGGTCTTTTTCTGAAACTGTACAACATCGAGTATCCACCGATTTTTATTTTTATCCCATTTGGCATATCTTGCAGTAATAAGTGCAGCTGTGTTGTAGTTTTCATCCCAACGTGAATACGAAAAATTCTTAAAAAGAAGCTTTTTTCTGTTTGGCCATTGAAAAGAATAGAAACCTTCAATACCTTTGTAGTAGTAACGTCCGTTCCTGTAAATACCCAGCGGGAGTTTACCCTGAACCTGTTCATGCCAGATTTCGTTAGTGGTTGAAATAGTATATGGCAGTAACCACTGGGCCGCAGCAAGCATAAGTGCTGTAAAGATCAAGCCGCCAACAATAAAAGGCTGTACGATTTTCTTTAACGGGATACCGCCGGCTTTAAGGGCTGTCAGTTCATTGGTATGGTTTAGTATACCAAGGCTTATCACTCCTGAAAGCAATATAAGAATGGGCCCGAGCTGATCGACAACGAAGGGGATATTCATGAGAAAAAATTTCAGCGCAAGACCGAGTGGTTTACCAGCTCGTGTGAAATTATCGAATTTCTCAATAAAATCTACCAGCAGGTAGATTGAGGCAAAGGCAACATTTACTGTAAAGAAATGTTTTACAAATTGTGTGAGAAGATATTTATCAAGTAGCTTCAAATAAGACCTCTAGAGACGAATATATCGCTCGGCAAGCATAAACCCGGCTGCAACCACAAGTAGACCAAAGGTATTGCTTACCAGAATATAGCCGAAGGCGTGGAGCGGCTCGCCTGCTTTAAAAAACTGTATACTTTCACGGGCAAATGTCGAGAAGGTAGTAAAGCCTCCAAGAAAGCCGGTAAAGAGAAAAAGTCTGAACTCATTACTGATATGAACCCGGTCAAACCAGTTCCAGAAAAATCCAATCAGCAGACAGCCCAGGAGATTTGCCGCAAACGTCCCGAGCGGAAAATTAACATCGGTAAAACGGTCGGCAAGACGCGCAATGGAATATCTGCCCAGAGAACCGATACCACCGCCTAAGGCAATTGCTAGTATTTTTAACATCCGTATCTCGTGTTCATGCTGTTGAGTCATCAGGGATTTCGGTTGCAGAAAAGATGTGCACACCGTTCAACTTAGGTACCATTAAGATGACAACTCGTCAAGAAGAAGGGAGGCGTATATATTACAGGACAAAGGTTGATGGTATCGAGTCTTTCTGCTTTACGCTATATAGGCAATACCTTCAAAACCTTGATTTTTTTTCATACCATGTGCTATATTGAGTTCTTTCTGTGATGTTGGCGCGTTTCGAAAGTGGTAGTATTTATACGTTCCCGCCAATATATACTTGCTCTCGCGCAAAGCTTTCGAAACTCGATGAGGGCTGAATTTTACAGGAGGTGGCTGGCATACTGATTCCAATGAATCTGCTCACTCGGTCCGTCATAGCGGCGCTCAGGAAAGCGGATTGTTGGCTACAGGGATTTTGTGTGGAAACCGGATGTTCCCGGTATCCTAAGGCACGTTAATGTGCCTTTTTTGTGTTGTATCTATAAAACCCTGTTGATATTTAGCATGTCACTGTTACCGTGAATGGCTAAAAACCAAAATAAGACAAACGGAAACATAGAAAGAATAATTTACCGGAACACAGCTAAAGACAGGCTTCATGCTTTTTGGGATGTCTTTGATAAGGATGACGATGTTCTGGTAATTATTAACGCCGATCCGGATGCCCTGGCCAGTGCTATGGCTGTAAAAAGGCTTCTCAGGTATCGGGTGAAAAATGTTGTTATTGCGCATCCTAATGAGATTCGACGCATGAACAATGTCGCAATGGTTGAACGACTTAAGATTCCACTTGAGCGACTCGGTAATGTTAAATGTGGGGATTTTAATAAATTTGTCATGGTGGATTCCCAGCCCAGCCACCTTCCATGTTTTGAGAAGATGGATTTTGATGCGATTATCGATCATCATCCGTTGAGTGGAGAGTGGGATGCGCCGTTTGTAGATCTTCGCCCTGATTATGGTGCAGTTTCTACTATGATGGTAGAGTATTTGCGTGCTGCAGGAATGAAGCCTTCCGTCGCTCTTGCTACGGCACTTTTTTATGCAATAAAGGTCGATACCCAAAATTTTGAAAAACAGTCACTTTTGGCCGATGGTATCGCTTTTCGTTATCTGTTCAGTATAGCCAACCGTAACCTTGTTCGAAAGTTCGAGCTTACCGATCTTAGACGATCAGAATTGAAATATTTTAATATCGCCTTTCAGGAATTGAAATATTCAAAGCGCCGATATTACACACATGTTGGTAGGGTTCGTAGCCCTGATGTTCTTGTTATTATTGCCGACTTCTTAAATCATGTCGGAGAAATAGACTGGGTTTTCGTTTCCGGAATACACGGGGAAAAGCTTGTCGTGATTTTTCGTTGCGATGGTTATAGAAAAAGCGCAGGAAAACTTGCAAGTCGAACCTTCGGTTCCTTCGGTTCTGCAGGAGGGCATAAAGAGGCTGCCAGGGCGGAAGTGCCGCTCAAAAATCTTGATCTGGGAGACCGGGAGTTTTCTTCGGCAAGTCTCAAACGGTTTATTATGAGACACATCTGATTTTTGAAAAACATTTTTTACAGATGTCAGCATTATATGGACATTTTAATATTCGTCATTGTACCTGTATGTCTAATGTTAAAATCTCCATATGCCTCCACTGCGATCTCCAAACATTATTGTTATAGCAGGAATTTCCTTAGCAGATAAACCTCTCAATATACAGATATACAAAGAGCTGCAAATTTACAGATAATATCGCAAGACGTATTCAAAATTCTTAATTCCGGTAATTCTTTATCAACAAGCATTAAAAAATCACCGCCAGTGCCTATCTCATTGCTGGCACGGATTGACACCACTAAATAAAAATATTAGTAGTATTTCTAACAATGTGTTTGGCGTATGCCGGCAATAAAACTCAGTGAAATCTATCTGTAGTCTGGTATTTCCAACAGGAGAACCGATGCTGAAACCAACAACACTAGCAATGATCCTGGCTGGTGGCAGGGTTGATGAACTCGACGTTCTGACTTATGGCAGGCCGAAATCAGCCTTGCCGTTTGGCGGGCTTGGTCGGGTTATCGATTTTCCGCTCAGCAACCTGATGAATTCGGGCATTGAGCAGGTTGCTATCCTTAGCCAGTACCGTAGTTATTCATTAATAAACCATATCGGGACAGGTGCTGCCTGGGATATGCTTGGCCGGAACCGGGGAATTTCTATTCTTCCGCCATTTATCGGTTCTAATCATAAGGACTGGTATCGCGGCTCTGCCGATGCAATTCATAGAAACCTCGATTTTGTCCAGTATCATGACCCAGAGCAAATACTTATTCTCTCGGGCGACCATATCTATCAGATGGATTATGCTGATATGATCTCCTATCATAACGAGAAAGACGCTGATCTTACCATGGCCTTTATCAAAGTAGATAAGGAGAAGGCACATCGTTTCGGTATTGGTGCACTTACTGAGGAGGATGGTATTCGTGGAGGTCAGCTCACCAATTATTGGGAAAAACCGGCAAACCCGGAATCGCAATGGGCATCGCTCACTGTGCTCTGTTTTAAGCCTGAAGTGCTCTATAAGATGCTTACCAGTAATCAGGAGAAGACATCTTTTGAGTTTGGTAGAGATATTGTTCCTGCCATGATGGAGGAAGGTTATAAAATTTATGGGTATAAATTCTGTGACTATTGGGGATACACCCGTACAATTGATGAATACTGGCAGGCTAATATGGATTTACTTGGCGATGATCCGGTATTCAAAATGGATGGCTGGAATTTCCGCACGAACCTCGATCACCGTAGTATCCGTGATTTTCAGCCGACTATCGTTGGCGATTATGCAACGGTCCAGAACAGTCTTGTTAATAACGGGTGCCGCATAGAGGGGACTGTACGTAATTCTATTTTATTTCCCGGAGTCGTCGTTGGGAAAAACAGTATAGTTGAAGATTCGGTACTCTTTTTTAATAACGTGGTAGGCAGAAACTGCACTCTTAGTAAAGTGGTGGCTGATGTGAACACTATTTATGGCGATGGTGTTGTTATCGGTTCTGAAGTAGGGCGTCAGGCCCGAAATGTAAGCGTAATCGGCTGGAACAATAGGATTCCCGGACAGGTAAGAATAGGTGACGGCGCAACAATATGGCCTGAACTAAAACCTGGTGACTGGAAGAAACATATAGACTCAGGGGAGCTGATACGATGAAACGTTCACCCGAAACTCTGGTTCTTCTGCTCGCTGGTGGTGTTGGTAGCCGTCTTAATATACTTGTGCAGAGCAGGGCAAAGCCTGCAGTCCCTTTCGGCGGGATTTATCGCATTATCGATTTCAGCCTCAGTAATGTCGCAAACTCAGGGCTGCAAAAGGTTGGTGTGCTCACCCAGTATAAACCACTCTCACTCATGAGCCACCTCGGTTCAGGAGAAGCGTGGGATCTTACTGGCCGAACACGCGGTGTCAAGATTCTGCCCCCTCGGACAGGCTCAAAAGAGTCGGACTGGTATCAAGGTACTGCTGATGCTGTGCGTCGAAACATTGATTTTATTCAATCAAATCCATCTGATGAAGTGCTGATTCTCTCAGGAGATCATATCTATAATATGGATTTTGCGGTCATGCTTGAGTACCATCGCAGCAAAAAAGCAGATCTTACCGTCGCCATGATGGTCGTGCCGAAAAGTCAGATTAACCAGTTTGGCGCAGGCATAACCGATAAAGATAACAGAATCATTGAGTGGGAGGAGAAACCTGCAGTACCACGCACCAACCTCGCATCAATGGGCATTTATGTATTTGATAGGCAATACCTGCTTGATACACTGGAGCGCGACAAGGCTGAAATCGATTTTGGTATGCATTTGCTCCCACATGCAATCGAGCATGATAATGTTTTTGCCTATCCCTTTTATGGATACTGGCGCGATGTCGGTACAATCCAGTCCTACTGGGAAACCAATATGGATCTTCTCAAACAGGATAGCGGTCTTGCACCGCAGGAATGGGGAACAATCACCAATATTGAAGCTGACGATCAGATCTCTGACAGGTTGCCTGCACGGTTTGGCCAAAAAGCAGAACTGCAGAATTCACTGATCCCGGCAGGCTGTAAAATCTTCGGCACAGTAGTGAACTCAATTCTCTCTCCCGGTGTCGTGATAGAAGAGGGTGCCATAGTGAGGGACTCGATCCTTTTTCAGGACTGTCTCATCAAGAAGAAGGCGGTTGTTGATCTTGCAATCTTAGAGAAAAACGTGCAAGTCGGAGAAGGTGCTGTGATTGGGGCTGGTGATGGCCATAATGTGATAAACCGCGAGTCGCCCAAGCATCTCTACACTGGCATTAGTGTGATAGGTAAGAGGGTGCAGGTTCCAGCAGGTAAGAGCATTGGTCGGAACTGTATCGTGCAGGGGTATACGAGTGAGGCGGCTTTCCCTAAAGAGGATATTAGTCATGGGACAACGCTATATCCTAATGGTGAACTCCAATAACCTGGGTTCTCATGACTTTTGGTTTTGTATTGATGGGATGTTGTTCGGTGTAAATTTTCGTAGATAATGGTGAGAGTGAGGAAGTAGTAATACAAGTCACCCTGTGGGCAGACAGATTTTGGCGCAGCTGCTTCGTTTAAGGTAAATCGCGGAGGCTTTACTACAGCTTCATAACCTGCGCCTCTCATTTGCACCAAACTTTGCCAGTGAGAAACAAGGCTGGCGCAACCGAAAGATACGTAGGGACGCGGACAGGGATGTATTAGAACGAAAAGATATTGCGAATTTCAAAAACTCGGGTATTATTCCGTCCACTCAAACGCTACTGATGGCCCTGTAGCTCAGGGGATAGAGCACAGGATTCCTAATCCTGGTGTCGCAGGTTCGAATCCTGCCAGGGTCACCATCTGTATATAAAGGACTATCAAGTGATTTCAGCTTGTTAGTCCTTTTTTGTTTATAGAGTTTTGAGCAGTTCATTTCAATTCCGTCATGTTTGTGTGTGAATTTGTGTGTGAATTTGTATCATAAACTTTGGTTAGCTTTAAGAATAAAGTCGTTGAGTTCAGAAATTCTCGCCTCAAGATCAAGTATTGACAAATCAGGTTTGTTGGTTTTCACGTAGTGCTTAGCGACTTCAACTTTATTAGCGGTTACAACTTTACTAGTCCGTTTCTTTTTATATTTTAATAGATTTGACCACTGCCCCACTGCCTCAAGTTGAGAGGCCGATGGGTGAACACTCAGTACACTCTTCTCAAGGAAGTCTTCATTTAGGTAATTTTCGACTTCTCTTCCTTTTGTAATCCAAGCAAACCCAGGTCCTTGGTTGAATTCGTTTTTTAATCTAATCTTAGTCTTATTTATTTTTGCATGGGGGCTGCTTTTGTCACTATCAAAGAAAATGACACTATTTCTATTTAAGCTCCTCAGTGAAATAAAGTCATCGATTTCGCTTTCATCAGGGTCAAGAGCGGATAAATGGCTAAACAGCCTACCACCAAAAAACATTATTGAGTAGTGTATGCCATCATGTAAGTCTGAGTTATAATGGTGTAGCCAGTGTTTTAAATAGATCCTGTCTGATGGACCTTCAACCCATATTATACAGTTAGATTGCAATATATCAGATGCCCTATAACCAAGGTCGTTGCAAATTTCTGATTTTTGTTTGGTTTTAGATATTGGCACTACCTTTGTGAATTCTGTGTGTGAGATTACATGAAAAATTTCGGAATCGACCGCATCGAGAAGATGAGCTGAATGAGTTGTAAAGAAATACTGATTGCTCGTTTTCTCATACATGTAATGAATTAATTTACGCTGTAGCAATGGGTGTAAGTGCAGTTCAGGTTCTTCAACACAAAGAACTGAATTGTCTAGAATAGTAGATGCAGCTGCTAAAATTATTACCTCATGGACTCCTGTCCCTAATGATTCTAATGGTAGGGTTTTGTTGTCCATGTGGACTAAAATCATATCTCTTCCATAAGGAATTTCGATTGTTGCTTCTTGGTTGTCTAAAACGGTACGAACAAAGTTGTTAATATCACGGAATTTGTTTTTTGCTTGTTGTTGTTCAAGTGGAGGGTTTTGCAATTGCGACAACCTATCTATGATTCCTTCTCCAGAAAAATCTTCCGCCTTGCTCCCAGCTGATCCAACTTTTCTAATAGCTGGTACAACTAATATTTCGGGGGTTGTTGTAGGACTATGTGAGAGTGAATTTAGTGTTTGCGGTATCCATGCTTCATCCAGATTCCCACCCGTTTTACCAGTTAGTTGGCCCCAGAGATTACGCCACTCACTTGCATTTAAACATTTTTTGACACGTTCAGAATTATATTCTAAATGAAATGGAGTGCCAGGCTTAAGGCCTGTATAAGTAAACCAGGTTAGATTGTTATGGTCTCGAAATTCATCTGATGACAAAACTCTTAATGCTAGCTCTTTAAGAGCTGGAACATGAGGCTTGGTTGATAGACGTTCGTTAATAAATTTATTTAATTGATCAGGATCTAAACAGTATGCAATTCTATGCTGAATTTGAGAAGATGATATTGGATAATCCGTTGTTGTAAAAGAATTTTTAATATTACCACGTTGAAATTGATTGTTCGATTGTACGTTTTGAGTAAAGGTAGGGAATTGTTCAGATAAGAAATTGATTATGTTTGACTTTCCAGAGTTGTTCTGACCGATAATGAAATTTATTTTCTTTAATGGTGCAATTTTTACTAGATCATTTCCAATATTTCTATACCCTGAAAAGCCAAATCCATTAATAAGCACTTTGAACCTCTATCGTTAAACTAAATTGGTTATTATGTATTGTCAAGGTTGTGCAATCTCGACTAAGAGTCACTTTGTTTGTCGATTTGTGTTCTAGCGCATTCAAACCGCTCCATTACCTCATATTTACTCTTGTTGATGGCATGAATGTAGGTCTCAGTTGCCTTTCTATTTTCATGACCTAGGATTTCTTGAATATGAGCTATAGGGATATTGATGTTTTCCATGAGACTAGCACCAGCGTGGCGTAGCGGGTGAAACCTAAAATATCTGACCCCTGCTTTTTCACAAAGAGAGCGCATAAACTTTTTACGATCTTTAAATGGACCAATTACTACTTTACCTTCTTTTCGAGAGAAATACTTATGCCAGAAAACCCATGGAATACCTTTTCTACGCTTTGAATGCAGTCTATGCCAAAGAATATTACAAAGTTTTTTTGTCATAGGAATTTTACGAGGTGTTTTGGTCCCATATTTTTTCTTACGGGTATATAGTGTTATTGTATTATTAAGGAGGTCGATATCTTCCCATTTAAGCTGGTTGACTTCTCTAGATCTGGCAAGAGTATCTCGTAAGCACCAAAGGTAATCAAGTTGCTCTGTGTTAGCGGCTGAGAAAACCTTTTCAATATCGTTCTGTGAAGGCACATAAACTTTCTTTATTTCTACTCTCATCATGTCTACAACTGAAGCGGGGTTGGTGTAGACATATCCCTTTTTGATTCCCCAGTTAAAGAGAGAACGAAGGTGTCGGCTGGAGTAGTACAATAAGTGCAACAGACTGAAATTGAAAAGTGAGTGAGTTGAAAGTATGGTGTCAGCTCTCACACTTAACCAAGGTCTGTTATGAACAAACAAAACAAACACTACAATCAACTCACTCAAGAACCAAGATACCAGATTTCTGGGCTTCGTAAAGCAGGGATGTCATTGAGGGCCATCGCACTAGAGGTTGGCGTTCATTCTAGTACAATAAGTCGTGAACTTCGAAGAAATGCCACTGTCGACGGTTATAATCCTAAAACGGCGCATCAACTGAGTGACACTCGGCGTAAATCAGCTTCAAAAGCTAATAAACGGACAGATAAAACGAATAAAATCATCAAGGAATCGTTGGTACTTGGTTGGTCACCAGATGCCATTAGTCAGCGATTAATGCTGGAAACACCACCAGATGAACATATCTGCCACACGACGATTTACAAACGAATAGAAGAAGATCGACTGCAAGGAGGGACGCTTTATCGACAACTGCCGAGATTTGGCAAAAGGCGCTGGAAAGGTGGAAAACGCAATAAGAAAGCTGGCGTTAAACTCATTCCTGATAGAATTGACATCTCAGAGCGACCAGAAGTTGTTGACAAAAGAGAGCGAATTGGCGACTGGGAGGGAGATACAGTTCATGGCCAAAATGCTCACCTGGTAACACTTGTAGACCGATCAACCCGCTTCACGTTGGCCAAACGTGTGCTTAAGAAAACAAAAGAAGCTGTAGCTGAGGCCATGCTTGAGATGCTTCGGAAAGTTCACTCTGTTAAGACTATAACTCTTGATAACGGTGGAGAATTTGCGGCTCACGCTCGTGTTGCAAAAGGAACTGGGGCAAAGGTCTATTTTGCAAAACCTTATGCAAGTTGGCAACGGGGAACTAATGAGAATACCAACGGCAGAATCAGACGTTTTTGGCCAAAGAAGTTTGATATGGCCACCCTCACAGATAAAGAAATTGACGATCTTATTTTGTTATTAAATTTAACACCAAGAAATGTTTTGGGAGGTTTAACCCCTCTGGAAGCTTTTACTGGTAGGCGTGTTGCACTTATTACTTGAATTCAGCCGTAACTCTTTGTTTGCTGTTTGATTAGATATTTTACTCCTTTCATCTCTGAGCTCTGTAATTAGTTCAATTGTTATTTCAGCGCAAGTTAAACCAGACCACTTTTTTGCCCATCTCCTGGAGTGATAGATTGTGTCCATGTAATGTTCGTAAGAAAGACGTTGTTTAACCTCATCCAAACGAAGGTTAAGAAGCTTCAAAAAGGCCATGTCTGTTGAGATCGGTTTGTTCAACTCTGTTCTTTTTTTCTGCTCGGCCTCTTTTGCTTCTCGTTTCGTTTTGAACCATGTTTTGGTGTGTCTTTCTCCCTTCACCATGAAATCGTACCGCCATCCCTTCTTCTCTACAAAATAAACGCTCATACAATGTCTCCTTTGGAGGAAAGAACATTCGTCCTCCAATTTTCACTCCACCAAGTTTCTTGTGATTTTTGCTAACCCATGCAAGACTCTGATTAAAAATCTCTGCGATGTCAGTTGGCTTTAATGGTCTGTTGTCTGACATATAATTCCTCCTAAGATTCTAATTGGAGGGTAGGGTGTTCAGTCTTGTGGTGATGGAGAGTTGAGACAGTTTCAAATACTTCACGCTTCTTTTTATCTAATCTTCTTACAAATTCGGTTTCATCATCTCTGTAGAACGAGTGAATGTCTTCTTCGAAAATCGTCTTTCCGATATCTATAATATGATCTAAATCATCTGAATGAACATCGTGAAAGGCAGCAAGAGTCATTCCCAATCCGATATATTGTTTTCGTAGAGCACCATAGTCTTTCTTAGGGCGGGATATCTGTTTTGACTTTATTGAATTCCCTTCCCACTGAATATTAGAAACTATGTTCCAAAAATCTGAATTTGTAGCTCTGGATTGGTGATTGTTTTTGTAGTCGACTTTTTCTGAGCAGTGTCGGGCCCAATGTGAAGTGCAATGAGTCCAAATGGATTGGAAAGAGTCGCAAAGGTCTTCGAAAGTATCAACACCTGTTTCTGAATCTTCCGAAGATTTGATGTCTTTCAGAATCGGGCGTCTAAGCTGGAACTCAACTCTTGTGACTGGCTTTTCAGCGTAGAATGTAACTCCCCAGGCTTCTGCAAAGGTAGCTTGTTTAGGAGCTGATCTTTTTAGCTCAAGAATCTTATCATATATCCTGAGCATGATGTCACCCTTGCCAATTGAGACAGTTGCTAGTTGCCTAAATGTATCATGGGTTGTGATTAGTTGGGATCGAGTTATCCAGCGTTCTTTAAGAAAAATAAGGGGTCACCCATTAAAAGGCCCCGGTCAAGGAATAATACTCCCCCATTAAGGGAAAAATGAATTTCCCTTCGTAAGGTACATAGTTGCCATGGAACTCTAGCTTTACAGAATACCTGTTCTTTATTGCACCCGTTATTTCAACATTATGTGTCGGCAATATCTTTACCGCACCAGTCACCCATCAGGATCAAGGCGAAGGGAGAGATTAGGATTGTGGAACGAAGAGATCCTCAAAAAATCTCGTAGTGGAACAATTCCAATCTCGGGTCCATGCCCCTGTCCGCTTCAGCGAACCCAGAAAATTATTGGTGCCATACTATGTCCAAATGTTTGTACAAGTCTCATGGTTCTTAACCAGCCCTTTGGTGGTTCACAGTATAGGCATTAAAGAAAGTGGTATTCTATCAGACGGAACGGTTACCAATCAAATCCAGTGGTTTTACCAACCCCTTTCCGAGTTCTCCGTTCCGGCTGAATTTCAGGTAAAGAGTTTATTGCTATCAAACTCAACGTTGTCTTTCATAATGTAAAAGGCGGCCCGTGCGAGTTTGTGGGATAATGCGGCATAGGCAACTGTTGATTTGTTTTTTGCTGTTACCTTTTCCTTTACGCTTGTTATTGCTGGTCCAACTCGTTGGTACTTTCCGGCAATATGAGGAGTAGTCACCGACTTTCTTGAAGCGCTCAATGGGACCAGTCTCCAGCATTATGGTTAAGGCTAAGATCTTGCCAACTTCAGGAATGGTGAGAAGCCCGCTATATTGAGGGTTGAGTTTCATTCTTTCCTGGCAGATATTTTCTATTTTGACAATTTGTTGACTGAGGTAGTCTATACTCTGTTTTGAGACTTCACCGCTGAGTGCTAAATCTTCATTGTCTGCGAGGAGAGGTTCCACATGGTTAGTGCTCGTCTGCTTCATATTCTTACCACTGAGACTGTGACCACAATTCCTGGCAATAATTCCTTGCAGACTATTGATGAGCGATGTCCGCGTTTTCGTAAGAGATCACGTATAGGTCGTATCTCTTTGGGGTAAATGTATCCTTGTGGAAGAATGCCAAGTCGGTCCATATGTGCCAGCCAAAAGGCATCGTGTTTATCGTCAAGGAACTTTAAGCCTGAATACTGTTGCATAGCAGCAGGGTTTGCTAGGTGAACGGTATATCCAGTATCAATGAGACAATCCACAATCCAGTACCAGTTGAAGGTTGATTCAATCGTGATACTCACCATTTCGCCCCTGAATGGTTCCAATTCAGCAAGGATCACATCTTTTTGATTCGGTAACTTCTTGTGATAAACTCGCTTGTCCTCTTGGTCAATTATCCCAATGTGACTGTTGTTTGAATGTAGGTCAATTCCTGTATATAATTGTCTCATGAGGCACCTCCTCTTTGTGTTGCATTCCTCTTTAATTATACCACCATTGCTTGTAGTGGTATTGGGAGATCAACGGTGGTCTCCCGGAGGTGCCTTTTATATGATTATCAAGTCCGTTTTTGACTTTTGATAACTTTTCTTTCAATAATGTTCAGTTATTTTAGCAAGGTGCTGTTTTTCACAATGCGTCTTTTTACTCCCTGAATCACACACTACTCATGGTACTGTAATTATCGATGTCGAATGCTGCGCCCACATTTGATAATGTTTTACAGCATAGACGCCGGACAAGATGAATCGCATTATCCCGTACAGTATTCGTAGTACCCTTATTGGAATACAGCAGATCTTGTTGTGCCACGCTGTAATTCTCGTAAAAAACAGCTATCCATTTGTCAATCTCTGGTGCCAGCGCTTTCGATTCAGGTATTCCAACGCAATTAGCCAGAGGCATGAACTTTTTTTTGATGTACTCCTTGAAAGAGGAACTTCATAATATTGATGACGGGTTTTTCAGGGAATAAAATCTCCAAAGCTCTTTAGACTCTCCGAGTGAAACGAAATCTATATATGCTGATTTTTTTCTGGAAAGGACAGGATTAAACTGCGTTAATAGGTGTTCTTTCTTCAACCAGGACCATCCTTAAACTAGTGCCATTCTGGTCTGTCTCCGATAAGTTCATCTTCTCATGGCTGGCATGGATTTGAGAACGTTGGCGGAAATTCTTGGCCACAATACAATGCAGATGGTTCAGCGCTATACTCACCTCCTTGACGACAATAAACTGAAGGCGATAGATACGATTGAATATTTGGGCGTTTGAAGAGCGTCAAGGGAATCAGGAATACGTTAAACATTTGGCAAGTTATTAGTCCGGTAATACAGTATGTTGCAAAGATTTATTTTCCCGCCGGGTTAATAAAAGAGACAGAATTATTCTGGAATAACTGGATAACTAATGACCACCGAATATCTCCAGATATTTCGACTCAATGGCCTGGATTTCTTTCTCTGTCAGCTCTTCAAACTCTTTTGCTCGCTTGCGCTTCGAGAGTTTGCCGTCATTTTGGGATAAAAAGCGTATTAGCAAATCAACAAGCCTATCTGGCATGTCGATATAGTTTTTTATGAAATCGTTGAGGAGGTCGTATTTTCTAAGATACTCAACTTCTTCAGGCAGTGTTTGGGATACTGTCTTCTCAACACATTCAAAGAAGAATTCTGCCTGTTTCGTTGCATCAAAATAGCGGTACAGATCGAGCGTCTCGTTTAGGACCTCAACATTATTTTTCTCTGTTGGTCGCCACTCGATCAAATCAAGCCGTGGCTTTGAATAATGCTCCAGGGTTTTTCGGTACTCATTGATACGGTCAAGGATAACAGCGGATACCGGAAATATTAGCCCTTTGGGTACAAAACCTTTATCAGCGAGAACGTGGTGAAAGAGATAGCGGTGAATCCGGCCATTGCCATCTTCAAATGGGTGAATGAATACAAAGCCAAACGCGATGATTGTGGCCATGAGGATTGCATCAAACTCATCCTCTCGCAGTAGCTCGTAAGTTTCGATCAGTCCAGACATGAGCGTTTCCAGATCATCCGGGCGCGCTGAGATGTGAACCGGCATGGGCATACCTGATCCCCGGTCATGCTCACCGACAAAACCACCTTCCGTTCGCAAACCTGGCTCAATAAAGCGGCTATCCACTATCACTTGGTTTTGCAAGTGCTCAAGCTCTTCGAGACTGAGTGCGCGACTTCCCGCCTCACCGATAATTCTGCCCCATCGCTCAATACGGCTATGAGGCGGGGTTTCGCCTTCAATGGTGTAGGACGCTTTGGAATCTTTCAGAAGAAGAAAGGCGGCTGCCCGGCTTAAAAGATCGGGGTGCGTTTGACCGATATTTTTAACAGTTTCTTCTGAAAGTTTTTTGCTTAGAAATTGCTCAAGCTTCTTTGTTTTTCTGATCAAGGGGCAAAAGTTCCTTGTCCCGGGCAGGTTGTTCCGAACACGGTGGCGTTTGGACAAAACAGGTTTGCCTTCATACTGCAGTTTGGTATTGACTAGAGAAACGAAGTTACATTTAATAACGTCCCCAAGGTCTAATTGTTCATCACGCAGCCACTCCCACAAAAACCAGATTTTCCTGCTATAGATCCCAGTGGGCTCTGATCGAACTATGGGTTCAATCTCTTGCGCTTTAACTGCCTGGAACAAGGCATTGAGAACTGCTAAATCAATACCTTCATATTTTAAAGCAAATGTAAGATGGCCATAAAGTGTGTCATCCGGTTTATGGCGGGGCGTAAACACATTCCAACGTCCATTTACGTATTTTTTATGTATGGCCCCTATGATACAAAGGCTATCCGGCGCTGGTACTTTAAGCTCATGCGCTTCAATCAGTGCAGCGTAGCCAGCCAGAGAGGAACCTTTTTCCGGGCTAGAAAAGCCATGAAAAACGGTTCCAGTTTGTGAATTTTGATTATATATAGCCATTTTTGTGAATTCCTATTCCAGTAATTGAATTCACTATGCCATGAAAAACACTTCCAGGCCATGAAAAAAGATTGCAAAAAGTGCATTTTGTGAAAAATGATTGTGCATGGCAGGGTGTAATCTCACAGCAAGCTATACATGCACTTGTTGCACCCTGTTTCCACTGTGAAAATATCGCCGCCTATTTCCATGTCACGTTTCATGCAGTCATAGTCGATATCGAATGAAAGATGCTTATGCATTTCGCTTGAGCTTATCGTCAGCTCTTCAGCATAAGCGGGGAAGGATTCATAGCAACGAGACAATTCTCCTCTATGGCCTGTCTTACCTCTTCCAAATTGTCACAGAACTCAGACAGAAGGCGCCCCGTATTCCTGTGTGTTCTTCTAAGAAACAAGCCATTTGGGGTAATTCATAGATACCGTTCTATTCGCTGATTGAGTAACTCTCAAATCCTTCATAGTTTTGGATTGCGTACTCTTCTACATCTTCTTTTGAGTTGTTTACCAGCATTTTATTGATTTGGTCTTTGATGTTCGAAATGACAACCTAAAATTGACACCCTGTTTTTTGTTATAAGAGGTTGCTGGCTGGGGCCCTTCCCAGGTAATGGTTGGAACCCAGGTATATATGCCTCATCTCCGGTAAACCCCAACCGCATTCTGGCGCCTTTCACATAGCGGAGCACCGTCGGCTTTCAACCTGAGTAGTCATTTTCCGTCACCAATCAATTGTATGAGGGTTATGAAGATTGTTGGAATTAGTGTTTTAACCTCATATTCTCTGTTTTCAGAGATCGGTCCTGATCTTTCAAAATTCCCCTCGGCCAACCATTTCTGTTCCTGGCTCGGCCTTTGCTCTAATAATAAGATCTGTGGGGGAAAGATTTTATCTTCCAAAACTCGTCCAGGTGCAAGTAGAGCTACGCAAGCCCTAGGCTTACTGCACGTGTATTATGGAAAAGCCAATCGTATTTGGGGCATTATTACTGACGGATGAGAGCACGTCATGGAACACCTAAAGCTATCACAGCAACAGCTCATAAATTGGCCAGGATAGCTTTTCATTGAATAAAAACGGGCAAAACCTTCGATGAAACTGTATTTGCTGAACAAGAAACTCTTCATACGCAAAGACGTGAGAGAACACTTTAAAACACGCCAAATCAATGGGCTTCGAGCTGGTCCCAACAGATGTCTAGTTTTTGTTATTTAGAAGTCTATTTGACGAGTTGAATACGTTTGACTCTTTGGAATTGAAAAAGGTTTAATAGGTGAAGGTGTAATATTCGTTAGGCGTGTCTGGGGTGTAGTGCTGAGGTTTTGCATTGGGAGGATAGAATATGCTTTACAAAGCGTTTATTTCCTACAGCCACCAAGCCGATACACGACTTGCTCCTGTTCTCCAATCTGCTTTACGATCTTTTGCTAAGCCGTGGTACCGGCTTCGTTCCATGCGCGTGTTCCGCGATACAACAAACCTTGCCGCAAACCCGGCGCTATGGGATTCAATACAGAATGCACTTGCTGAATCTGAATATTTCCTTTTATTGGCCTCGCCGCAAGCGGCGCAATCTTTTTGGGTAGAGCGGGAGATAAAGTGGTGGCTTGATAATCGTTCGATTGAAAAGATGCTCATTATCGTTACTGACGGTGAGCTTGTATGGGATAGAATAACGAATGATTATGACTGGGAACATACAACGGCCCTACCAGATAATCTCCGTGGCCAATTTGAGGATGAACCACTTCATGTGGATTTATCATGGGCGAAATCTGAGGAGAAACTTTCACTCAGGCATTCTCAGTTCCGAAGTGCAGTATTGGACATTGTAGCACCTCTTTACGGAAAAGTTAAAGATGAACTGGATGGTGAAGATGTTCGTCAGCTGCGGAAAAATAAACGATGGGCCTGGTTGGCTGTAATTGCATTACTCATTACGACGGCGTCTGCTCTTGTTGGGGCTGTTATCGCTGTTAATCAGAAGAATATAGCAAAGGAAAATGAACAAAAAGCGATTTCCCGTCAGCTTGCAAGTCAAGCTGAACTACTCGGCAGGCAACAGGCAAACCTACTGCCTCAGAGTGTATTGTTAGCAACCGAAAGCCTGAAGAGATACTCAACGTTCTCTGCAGATCAGGCACTGTATCATGGGCTGTCACTACTCGGTCCAAAGCCTCTAACACAGAAATCCTATCAAGGTTTAGCGGACCTTGTTCTCAGTCCTCATGGAAAGTATTTAGCGCAACGACCATATGACGGCCCTGTGGTCATAGAGGAGACCGTGAGCGGTAAAGTAATCGCCAATTTGATAAATGTTTCATTTAATAACGAACCACTTCCGAGACTGAGCAGCGTATCATTCAGTGGTGATGAGAAGCGCGTAGCCACGGTGGGGGCTGTAGGAGTATCAGCTTTCGTTTGGGAACTACCTGGCGGGCGGGAAATCTTTCGGACACCAGTGGATCGGATGGCAATAATGAATGCTGTTTTGAGTGATGATGGTGAAGTGCTGGCAACGGGGCATGCCGATGGGATACTTTCGTTATGGAATATTTCCACTGGTAGAGAGTTGTCGAGGAGTGTGCATGCTGATCCTCAAATTAAAATGGTGTTTAGTCCGGATGGAAAATATTTGGTGACTAGCAGTAGTCAGGATCTAGACTATGGGCCAATATCTACATCAATATTTAAACTTTGGGATGTGTTGAACGGACGAGAAATCGCAATACTTCAGCATGTTGGTCCGGTTACCAAAGTGGCTTTTAGTGCTAACGGGAAATTTGTAGCCACCACAAGCAAAGAACAGGCGGGAAAGGGGGTATACGTTTCTATATGGGATACAGAAACAGGGAAAGAAGTAACTCAAGTTGAACATGAGATGAGTGTAAACGCCATTTCTTTTACTCCCAATAATCGGTTTCTATTGACTGGGAGTTCCGATAATACAGCACGGTTGTGGGATGTGAACAGCGGTGAGGAACTGCTTCGTATTGATCATGGAAACTCTGTCAGCTTAGTCGATGGGCTTATGGCAGGGGATAGCTCTTACATGATAACTGCAGGTGGGGATGGAGTATTACGGTTATGGGGTTTTCATTTCCCAACCCAGGAGTATTTACGTCTCATGGAAAGCCCAAATGTCTTAGCATATGCAGAGGATATTAATGCGCGATATATGGTAACAATCAGTCATGATCTCTATATCGATCTGGAAACTCCTCCTGATCAATATCAAAGAGACGTTCGGGTATGGTCGATTGACAGTATCGAGGAAAATCTTCGTTTGAAACATGAGAATGCTGTTGGACGAGTCAAGTTTAGCCCGGATAGCCGTTATCTTGTCACTTTTGATTTTCAATTACCAACCTTTAAAGAGATTCCCAAAACAGCAGTTAACGATTCGAGGGTGGATTTTACCGATCTGGGAAGTGGTAATGTCTACGTTTGGGATGTATCAACGAGAAAGAGGCGTATGCACCTGGAGCATCCCGGAACTGTGATGGAGATGGACTATGATTCCACCGGGGCCTATTTAGTTACCGGGTGTGTTGATGGGGGCGCGAGGGTTTGGGAAATAGCAGATGGAAAGGAGATAATAAATCTTCAACATAATGGATGGATATATTCAGTAGCATTTAGCCCGCACGGTCGGTATGTGGCAACAATTAGCGGTACGCCAGAGATGTTGGGAGGTCAGGCAGGAATTGGCATGACGACGATATGGGATTGGCAAACCGGCAGAGAGGTTGGGCATCTGCAAACCGATAAGGCCAAGACCTCAGTTGCATTTAGCCCGGATGGAAAATATCTTGCGGTTGGAGGACATGATGGAATTGTTCATGTTCTGGATGCAACTAACGCGCATGTGGTTAAAGAGTTGCAGCAGGAAGATCCGATAAAGAAAAACGAAATCATCTATAATTTAGTCCAAATCACCTTCAGTTCAGATGGTCACAGTATAGCAGCAGCAACTGGTCGGGTCTCAAAGGACTCAGTCCTGACAATAGGGGAAACAACGTTGTGGAATATTGATAGTGGTAAAAAAATTGTTTCAAAGAAACATGAAGGGCAGGTAGAGCGTGTCGCTTTTTCGCGTAACGGAGAGTTCCTGGTATCAATAGATCAAAAAGGCATGGTTAATGTTTGGGCAACGACTGATGGTAGCGAGATAAGGACTATGAAACATGAAGAGCGGATAACTAAAGCGACCATTGATTTCAGCCCTGACGATAAATATCTGTTAATTGCGTTCGATAATAAAGCGAAAATTCTGGAGGTTGCCACAGGAAAGGAGATCGCACGTAGAGAGCATCCCTCTGGTGAGTTGTTGGATGCAATCTTTAGCCCTAATAGCAAATATCTCGCAACAGCAAGCACAGATGCAACCGCTGGCTTATGGCTCTGGCGTCCTGATGACCTTATTGAGGAAGCATGCAACCGATTGTCCAGAAATCTGACACAAGAAGAATGGCGACAATTCATGGGTGATGAGATAGCTTATGAGGTTATCTGCGTAAATCCTGCAAATTGAAATCTTCCGGGTTTACTATAAACTGCATCAGTTTTGATACAACTATGACTGATAATACCTGTACTAATACGTAAGAAGTGAACATTAAATTCGCATTTTTTCGCGAAGTATTCTGAGATTGGGACGGAGCATTGTGATGTAGTGCAATTTTTTTTAAATTGTATCTGACAGATACCTAGAGCGGATTTCTTCGGAAAACTGGTGTTTTATCAGGCTGGAATGATAAGAAAGCCATGTGCAACTCTAAGTTTATTTGCCTGTATTGTAGATATGCCTAGCTTTTTCTAGGTTATCAACTAAAGTGTGGTGAATATGTCCGAAAAGATAATTATCAGGCAGGGCATAATTCCTTACCTTTGCAGTAAGCTTCCTTCTTCGATTTCGACATAAGTAAGGCTGTGCAATGATAAGCTAATTAGTCTGGGCACCCAGACTTCAAGTCGAAGTATAAGAAATACCTCGGCGCTATAACTAATAGGTTCCCCAGGGTTCCAAGTACACAGGAGTATTACACGATGGCTGAAGGTACAGTAAAGTGGTTCAACGATGCAAAAGGTTTTGGTTTTATCGAGATGGACGGCGGAAAAGATGTATTTGTTCATCATTCCGCTATTCAGTCTGATGGTTTCAAATCTCTTGCGGAAGGCGCACGTGTGACCTTCGATGTTGTTGATGGACCAAAAGGACCTGCCGCAGAGAACGTTGTCCAGCAGTAGTAATTGCTAGATATCGGATATTGAAAAGGCCTA
The DNA here is from genome assembly GCF_005116655.2 of Desulfosediminicola flagellatus. Taxonomy (GTDB): domain Bacteria; phylum Desulfobacterota; class Desulfobulbia; order Desulfobulbales; family Desulfocapsaceae; genus Desulfopila; species Desulfopila flagellata. The sequence continues at coordinate 582,897 of NZ_CP050698.1, forward strand.
GCAATATGCTAGGCCTTTTTTTGTTTAAGATGAACCAATCATAAGGATGCAATCTTGGCTAGACAAAATTACTCATATGAAAAACGCCAGAAAGAGTTAGCAAAGAAAAAGAAAAAAGAGGAAAAAAAGCAGGCAAAGCTGGATAAACAGAAAGAAGCTGGCGACGAAAAGGACACTCTTCCTCCTCAGGAAGATTAATAGTTACACATAATACTGTGCTTTACTGCTCTCACGCAGGACTTACGCGAAGCATGTTCCAATAGAGGCTGAAAGCTGCCTTTTTAATGTAAATCTCTATATACAATACCAGCATGTTACTATTTAACAGATGGTTCCTGAACATCGTGAAGAGTGGATGCTCAGGAATTGTCTCGGATCAACAGGCGTTATCGAAGCAACTATAGTACACGTCTGATTCACCTTATTTTCCTCATGTTTTTCTATTAGCAGTTTTTTCTACAGCTCAGCGGTGATCGCGGCCCAGCCGAGAATGAGTACCTGATTAATGTTACAATACTCAAATGTAATTGTTTGAAGCTCTAGATTGTAAACGTTACCACGGCATCCTTATCACCTTCTTTCAACTGTTCTCTCAGGTCAGCACATTTGCAGCATATTTCAGGAGCATTGACACTATGGCACCTGGGGTGCGTGTTGTAATGAGACGAATCTGTACGAGCAATCATAGTTTCCTAAAGTCTGCCATCCTGACTCACGTATATGACTCTCTTCTTTGGTAGTCTCTATCCGAATACGGTGCTTTTTATCTTACTCTTCGTAGCTCCCAAAATTTTATTCTCGTAGATAAACGAACGAAGTGAGAATTAGATACCATGCATATGGCTGTGGCGAAATCTATCGAGAGCCTCAATTTAAAATACAACTCGTTGTTTCGGGTTGAAAACCAGATAATAAGAGAAGATGGGAATTGGATTGTACTCTTCGTGATTTCGTAAAAAAAATTAATGAGGGATTAGAGGTGAATAGTACAAATGTTCTCAGAATCCATGCTGCCAAAAACAATTAGAATTGACATGCTACTATGTAGCATTATTTTTTATAGCCTGGATGTAATGTTACACATGATTTGGGTGTATGTTTTAGACATTGTTTAGAGAAGGTAGGATGGTATGGATTTAGATACAGCAATATTGTTGGCTTTGACTGGATGTGCTTACATCCTCTATGTTTCAATAGGTATTTTTGAACAAAAGAAAGAAATTAATGCTCGCAGGGAAGAAGAGATATTCCGTGAGAAGCAGGCTAAGCGAATAAATAAATTATTTGGTCGTTCATAGCAGCCTGACAGGTGGCAAAAGGTAGGTCTTTGCTGGAGTTGCTGGATTATTATCCTTTAAGGTTGAGAAATTACGTTTAACACGTACTGTTGCTGCAAACTGCAGTATGTGATTCCTGCCAAAAGTTAATCTGGGTCCCGTCAGAAAAATATCTATTCGGCCGATATCAGCGTCATGCTCAAAAATATATCCTCAGAATATTGAAGATATGCCTGCGGTAGAATTTTTCGAGTGCCTCGTTATCGACCGAATACTCGACTTTTCTGATGGAAATTCACTTAACGAGCTCCATTAATGCATTCGACAGGGCTGGTGCCAAAATATCGTTTGAATTCTCTGCTAAATTGAGCTGCACTCTCATAACCAACTTCTGTTGCAGCCTCATTTACCCGTGAACCTTCTTCGATCAATAGCGCTTTGGCTTTGCTCAGGCGCACTTTCTTTAAATATTGGATCGGGGATGAAGCTGTTACATCTTTAAACGCCCGATGAAACGCCGAAGGGCTCATGTTTACAAGCGCCGCTAAGCTATCCACATCCATCGATTCTCGATAGTTTGAGTGGATCAACTTAAGTGCCTTATCTATTCTGGCGAGGTTGGTGTTTTTCATGGCCAGCGCATAGAGCGAAGACGCATTCTCACCGCACATGATCCTAAAGATGAGTTCGTGAACAATACCTGGACCGATAACACCACAATCAAGAGGCGATTGGAGAGCGTGCAGGAGACGTTGTACGGTGTCTTGTATTTGCACGGTTGTCGAGGCGAGAAATAACCCTTTATGCTTATCCCGCTTCTCCAGTAAATCGAGATTGATATGACTATCCATCTCGGCAATAATCCGGTTAAGCATACCGATATCAAGATCTACTGTCATTGCCAACATCGGTTTATCTTCTACTGTAGATGTTTCACATTCCGCCGGGATTGGAACCGTGAGTACCAGATAATTGTCCGGGTTGTATTCATAGGTACTGTTGCCAAGAAAAACACGTTTGGATCCCTGTCCAACTATAATCACCCCCTGCTGGTAACAGAGCGGTTCTCGTGGTTTTGGCTGGGAAGCCTTGAATATTCCTACCCCTGGTAATTCAGTTGTATTAAAGCCTTCCTCTCTGGCGAGTGTATGCATTAGCCTGGCGATTTCTGTCATGGTGATCTCCTTAAAATTCGTTCTGTTCAAATACCATAATCAGGCTGTATCATTTTCGTACTCATTTTGTCGATCAAAGCAGGAATAGGCATGAAATCGGCAGGAATGTGTCTTCTCAATACGAAGTTGTGCCTTAAATTACCATGCAGTCAAAGGCGGAATCCCATCCTTAACTGGATATATAAAATAGAACATCATGCCATTCCAGCATGAAAGGAGAGCACCATGTTGAATTTCAGCTTTTATAATCCTACCAACCTCGTATTTGGTAAAGATCAGCTGCAGGAGTTAGATAATCTTGTACCTAAAGATGCCAGGGTCCTTATCACCTATGGTGGTGGCAGTGCCAAGAAAAACGGTGTGCTCGACTCGGTACAAAAAGAATTAGCCAAGTCGCCCAGAAAGGTTTTTGAATTTGGGGGTATTGGCGCCAATCCTGAATTTTCTGTTTTGATGGACGCAGTAAAGATTGCGCGGGAAGAGAACATTGACTTCCTCTTAGCGGTCGGTGGCGGCTCTGTAATGGACGGCACTAAATTTGTGGCGCTTGCAGCTTTTGCTAAGGAATTTGTCGGCAAAGAAGAGGAGCTGTTGCGTTTTGGCTTTATGCCGGTTCCGGTAGACGGCGCAGTGCCACTCGGTACAGTAGTGACTTTGCCTGCTACAGGTTCTGAGGCCAATACCTTTGCGGTTATCAGCAATGGTGAGGATAAACTGCCTGTTAACAGCCCATTTGCCTATCCTAAATTTTCTATACTTGATCCGGTACTCACCTATACACTCCCTGAACGTCAGATTGCAAACGGTGTTGTAGATGCATTTATTCATGTTTGCGAGCAGTATGTGACCTATGGAGTAGAAGCGCGTGTGCAGGATAGAATGGCTGAAGGTATACTCCAGACTCTTATTGAAGTTGGTCAAAAGACTATTGATAATCCGAAAGATTACGATGCGCGAGCCAATCTTGTCTGGGCTGCAACCATGGCGCTTAATGGACTTATTGGTATGGGAGTACCTGCCGACTGGAATACACACATGATCGGTCATGAAATAACTGCCCTTCATGGGATAGATCATGCCCGTACACTTGCCGCAGTAATGCCTGCAGTCTGGAAAGTACGTAAAGAACAGAAGCGCGAGAAACTTCTGCAATATGGTGCCCGTGTCTGGGGAATCACTGAAGGCAGTGAAGATGAGAGAATTGACCAGGCTATCGCCAAAACAGAAGAATTTTTTCAGGGACTGGGCATGAAAACCAGGCTTTCTGATCACAATCTGGGTGAAGCGGATATCGAGAAGATTGTCGCCTCATTGGAAAAGCACGGTATGAGCGCGTTGTCGGAAAGGGGAGACGTTACCCCTGAGATTTCAAGAGAAATTTTGAAAGCCGCTCTGTAATAGCAGTAACTGTAATTATCTACGTAGAACCCGCTCTTTTCAAGTATGTGTTTGAAAAGAGCGGGCGCTATTCAATTATCGGGTAGCAGCGCTCTCCTTTCAATTGTTCACTGCTTTGAAGGACTTACCGTCATGCCCGCTTATCTTTCACATAGATGTTGTGCGTTTTGCTTTTTTCAGATTTACGCCTGTCAATTTCGAAGAGTTGTGTGGCCTCAATAAGCGATGTCAGCGTGCGATACCCATAGGTTCGTGAATCGAAATCAGGGTGTTGTCGTTTAATCAATTCACCGCAACTGCCGAGTGCTGCCCAGCCGTCGTCATCAGCATATTCCTGAATTGCGTTTCTGAGCAGTTTTATAAGTTTGGTGTTTCCGCATAGTTGCTGCCGGGATTCTTTTCTCTTCGAAGTGTCTTTTCGTATAGATGTAACTTCCTCATTTTCCTCTATGTTCTCATCATCTTCTTCTATATCTTTTAGAACCTCGGTGAAGATAAAGTCATCACATGCGTTGCGAAAGGCCAGTGGTGTTTTCTTTTCGCCAACTCCAAAAACATAAATCTGAGATTCTTTTAATCGCGAAGCGAGTTTGGTGAAATCACTGTCGCTGGAAATGAGAGCAAAGGCATCAAATCGTTTTGAATAGAGCAGATCCATTGCATCAATGATCATTGCTGCATCAGAAGAGTTCTTTCCTTGAGTATAGGAGAATTGTTGTACCGGGTTTATTGCCAATTCGTTTAACGGCAGTTTCCAGTTTTTTAAATGATTTGAACTCCAGTCACCGTAAGCCTTTTTGACAATAATATGACCATGTTTGGATAGCTCTGAAAGAACTGCACCTAAAACGGCGTATTGAGCATTTTCAGCATCTATCAAAACAGCAATTTTTTTTACAGCATCAAGATCTTTCACTGAATATCTCCGGCGGTGGTGATATGTGATAAAAAGTATGTAGATATAGATGATTACCCTAATGTTTATGATAAATCAATTACAACGAAATTCCATTTTGCGCAAACACCTCTAAAGTGTTAGGCTTCATTCTTATATTCATGCGTTGGTAAGAGGACTACGCAGAATTTCATGTTGAGTATTTCATTTTGGATTTTATCAAATCAACATTACATGAGGAAGAACTATGAGCAGACCTGTATTACAGAAGAGTTGTAAGCGATTTGCGGTGATTGTAGGTGGCGCACTGGTATTATTTTCGCAAACTGTTCATTCTGCCGCAATTCTGGAGGGCGAACGAATGAATCCGGTGCAGGGAAAGGAGGGAATGGTAGTTACCAGCCATTTTCTTGCTACAGAATCTGCACTGGAGGTTTTGAAAAGTGGTGGAAATGCCATTGATGCAGCGGTCACTGCGGCCTTTTCACTTGCTGTTACCCAGCCTCGTTCGGGTAATATAGGCGGTGGTGGTTTCATGCTTATCTCTTCTGAAAAGAAGGATGAGGTCGTTGCTATTGATTACCGTGAGAAGGCACCGTCAAAGGCTACTGTTGATATGTTCTTAAATGAAAAGGGTGATGCCGATAGCAACAAATCACGCTATTCGCACATTGCTGCCGGTGTTCCGGGCACTGTCGCCGGGCTTGCTTTGGCGCTTGAGCAATATGGAACTATAAGCCTTAAGGAAGCAATGGCACCGGCCATTAAGCTTGCTGAAGAGGGTTTTATTGTAACACCTCGATTTAGTAGCGGGGTAAAAGACAAAGAGGATCGTCTTAAGAAGTGGAAATCCAGCGCTCAAATTTTTTATAAAGCGGATGGCGGCTACTATGAGCCGGGTGATCTCTTTGTGCAAAAAGATTTGGCAGCAACCCTTAAGCGTATAGCTGATCTGGGAGCAAGCGAATTTTATACAGGAAAAACCGCTGAGTTACTCGTTGCCGAAATGGCAAAACACGGCGGACTTATTTCCATGGACGACATGAAAAATTACTCGCCGGTCATGCGTAAACCGGTACATGGTAATTACAGAGGACATGATATCTATTCTATGTCACCACCAAGCTCTGGCGGGGCGCATGTTATTCAGATATTGAATATTTTGGAAGGTTATCCTATAGCACAATATGGTCATAACTCGTCAGTCACTATCCATTTGATGGCTGAAGCAATGAAGCGTGCGTATGCAGACCGTTCAATGTATCTGGGGGATGAAGATTTTGTAAAAGTTCCTCTTAAAGGCATTACATCAAAAGAGTATGCAACTTCAATCCGGGCCCAAATAGATCCGTATAAAGCGATGCCGAGCAAGATGGTTATGCCGGGGAAACCGCTTCCATATGAAAGCAATGAAACTACACATTTTTCTATTGTTGATAAGTTTGGGAATGCTGTTTCGAATACCTATACCATTAACTTCAGTTATGGTTCAGGAATTGTGGTTGAAGGTGCAGGTTTTCTGCTCAATAACGAGATGGATGATTTCTCGGCAAAGCCCGGCGTGCCTAATGCCTATGGTTTGATCGGCGGTGATGCAAACAAGGTTGAGCCGAATAAGCGTATGCTCAGTTCAATGTCGCCTACAATCGTTAAAAAGGATGGTAAAAACTTTCTGGTAACCGGTAGCCCGGGTGGTTCACGTATTATAACCACGACACTTCAGGTTATCATGAATGTTATTGATCATGGTCTTAATATCCAGAGTGCCGTAGCAGCACCACGTATTCATCATCAGTGGCTTCCTGATGAGATTCGAATAGAAGAAGGCTTGAGTCAGGACACAATCGACGGGCTTAAACAAAAGGGACATGATGTGCAACAAAAGTCCTCAATGGGTGCTATCCAGTCAATTATGATTTCAGATGGAGTTATGTATGGTGGTGCCGACCCTCGCAGGTCAACCGCACTGGCAGCAGGTATGTAGGTTTTAATTGATTATGAAGTTGCTTGTCCCTCTGAGATTTCTTCCTTTCTGGAAGGATCAGAGGGGCAGGCGTGTATTTGTGTAGTACCAACCTGTTGAAACGATTAAACCGGACAAGCCAGCGACTGATTTACAGCCTCTTTGAGATCGTCCAGGCTATATGGTTTTTCTAGAAAGACCTGTGGCTTTTCCGTGTGGTTAGAACTCATAACCTGATCTTCGCTGTAGCCACTGGCAAGGATAACCGGTATTCCTGGTGCTATTTCTCGTAGTGGAGACAGCATTTCAAGGCCATTCATTTGTGGCATGGCATAATCAGTGAGGATCAGGCTGACGTGATCTTTATGCTGCTTAAATGTTTCAATGGCATCTATACCATTAGCCTCTGTAAGAACATCGAACCCCATTCGGGAGAGTAGTTCAGCAGTAATTTCGAGGACTATCGTATCATCATCAACGAGTAGTACAGTTCCTGAGTTTTCTCTTGTCATTGTCTTTGCCTGATTCGCGGGCTTTGCTGAAGGTTGTTTTGAAGATTGAGGAAAAAATACAGAGATGGTTGTTCCCCGGCCGGGGGTGCTCTCTACAGTTGCAACCCCGTTGTGTGCCTGAACGAGGCCAAGGACAACAGATAGTCCCAGTCCACGACCTGTAAATTTTGTTGAGTAGAACGGATCAAACGCTGTTTCAATATCCTTGTCCTCAAAACCACAACCGTTATCAGCTACCTCTATGCATGCGTAGTTTGTAGTAACAGGTGTCCAGTTGACAGGGAAACAATTGTGTCGGGGAATTGATGATGCGGAAACATTAGCGATACGTAACGCGATGGTACCTTCATTCGTATCTATTGCTTCCCAGGAATTTCGTATAATATTGAGAAGAATAAGCTGAATATGGTGGAAGTTCGCCTGAATTGACGGTCCCGGAGAGGGTATACTGGTGCTCAGGTTTATATGTTTGGGGATTAATTCATTGATAGTTGATAGGCCTTTATTACAGATTGCTGATAAATCGTAAACAGACTGCGGATCTGATACTTTGCCTAAGTACGTGAGCATTAATTTGCTGATTTCAGCAGCCTGTTCTGCCGCTTTTCCTGCATCTTTAAGGTATTTATCAATATTTTTATCGGTTGTGAGAGTCTGCCTGGCAAGATCAAGCTTACCCAAAACAACATGCAGCTTATTATTGAAATGGTGTGCAGTTGCACCAGCCATGCGATCAAGGCTTTTAGCTTTTTGGAGTTTACGATTTATTTCCTCTAATTCCCGGCGTTCTTTATCCGCTTTTACTCGGGAAGTAATATCCTGTACCATCGCTTGCTTCGAGATACTATTATCTGAGTTGAAAATGGGTGTGTTGACGACATAATACCATCGCTTGTTCTGATGCAGTTGTATTTCAAAACGAACTGTTTCTCCTTGCATGACTCTGTCGTTAGCGCAGTGTTGGCAAGGGGTATCCCTTTTCATTATAGCTTCGTAGCAGATTTCGCCGGTTGCATCGTGAGAAATAGCATCAATGAGGTTTTGATTCATAAACTCAATCCGGTAGTCTGCTGAGCAGATATAAATCAACCCGTCAAATGCTTCGACAATTGCACGATAGCCCTCTTCGCTGTCTCTAAGAGCCACTTCCATTTTTTCGCGTTCAATTATTTCAGATCTCAGATTTTCATTTGTCAGTGCTAAGTCGGCTGTACGTTCCTGTACTCTCTTTTCCAGCTTTGTCTGAGCCGCAATGAGGTTCTGTTGGCTTTCGTTCAGTTCTGTTGTACGGATATTTACCTGTTTTTTTAGTGTCCATGACCAAACAAGGCTGAAAATGAAGAACCCAACTATAAGTAACATTGCGAAGACATATAATTTTAATGAATCCCACAAGCGCTTTTCTTCGTATACGCCAAACCACTTGTTGTAGATATTCTGGTATGTCCCGTTTGCTTTGAGTCGAATAAGTCCACGGTCAAGTTCATTGATAAGAAGTGTGTTGCCTTCCGCCACAGCAAAACAGTAGTTTTGCATAGGTAGACCAATATCTATATTCTTCAGATCACTGAATACTGGATCCTTTGAGAGATAATATTTGTGCACCTCGGACGAGAGAAGAGCTCCATCATGTTTTCCTGTGGCAATGAGTTGAAGTGCTTCAGGAGGGTTCTGTACAGTGATAATATGGGTGGTGGGAGATTGCTGAACCAGAAAATTGTGCATGATGTCATCAAGCTGAACGACAATTTCTCTATCGTGTATATCGTTAAGGCTTTTGATGGGGGAGTCGGCTCTGGTAAAGAGTCCAGGAGATATTTTTGTATGGGGAACGGAGAAATCAAAGGCGAGATCACGAACTTCTGAATAGGCCATGCCTGTAATTAGATCAATCTTTTTCTGTTGAAGATTGTTGAGAGCCTCATTCCATGGACCGAGACGGATCTCAATTTCAAGCCCCATTGTTTCAGCAACCGCACGGATCAGGTCAATATTAAAACCGGTAGGCCGGCCATTTTCGAGGAACTCATACGGAGGGAAATCATGGTCACCCATTACAACAAGCTTAGAAAGACTTGCTCCCTTAACACTGCTAATGAGTAGCAGGAAAATAATGGATATGCTGGTGAGTAACCCTGTAACAGTTCTCATCTCTATGCCTCGGAGAAGTATTTGTATAAGTTTACGGTATCATAAAGAAAGTGTTAGGAAAAAGCCACAAGTTTAGACAGATTTAGCGAAATATCAAATGCTCTTTCATCTCATTGAAATGCTCTGAAAAAAACTACGTGTATTGAAATGCTGTAGGCAAACTGATATGTCAGGCAGAATTAGTCAAATGACCAGATTGCAATTGTTGCTATAACGTATAGCATGATGGATGGTTACATATCGAGGGCGTTTGCATCTGGGAGTTTTTTGGGTTTTAAAAATGAGGGGTATTTCTGGTTTTACGGCAGGTCGTTGATATAGGGGCGTCGAAAAGGTAAAAAAAACTCCCGACTCAAGTATGAGACGGGAGTTCTATTACGAAGGGGGATAAATCTCCCCCTGTCTGTAGCTAAAGTCCATTGTGATTAGAGTTTTTCAAGAGCAGCAATTCGTTCTTCAAGCCTTGGGTGGCTCCTGAAAAAATTAGCCATACCACCTTCTTTAGGTCTGATGCCAAAGGCAGCGACCTGATCAGGAAGTGCTGACGGTAATTGATGAGCCTGCAGTCTGCGAAGAGCTGAAATCATCTTTTCTTTACCTGTGAGATAGGCAGCACCCTTATCAGCTACAAATTCACGACGCCGTGAAAACCACATTACAATCAGTGACGCAAAGAGACCCAGAAACATCTCGAGTACGATTACTACAGCCATATATCCGAAGAAGCCGAGCCCTTCACCGTCATCATCGCTTAAGAATGTATTGATTGCGTTGGCCGCAAGCCGGGAAAGGAAAATAACAAAGGTGTTCACTACACCCTGTATGAGTGAGAGGGTAACCATGTCTCCGCATGCCACATGAGTTATCTCGTGTGCAAGTACCGCTTCAGTCTCATCTTTTGACATATTCTGCAGTAGTCCGGTGGAGACGGCAACCAGGGCAGCATTCTTGTTCATACCGGTTGCAAACGCATTGATATCGGGTGAGTCATAAATAGCAACTTCCGGCATTCCGATTTCGGCTTCTTTTGCCATTCCGGCTACTGTGTCATAAAGCCATTTCTCAGTAGGGTTACTCGGAGTCACGATAACGTGAGCTCCAGTTGATTTCTTGGCGATCCATTTGGAGATTGCCAGAGAAATCAACGAGCCTCCCATTCCGAATAGGGCCGCGAAAAACAGAAGGCCTGAAGTCGTTCGTGTGTCGATTCCTAAAAGGCTCATGATGATGCCAAGTAGAATGACGATGGCAAAGTTGGTCGCTAGGAACAGAACAATTCGTAACATTATTAACCTCTATCCGTGTTGTGATTGTTTGTGATAAAGGATGGCGTATCCTGTGCTGAAACGGTACATTTTTGTCATTCTCATAAAATTTAAAATATGTGCGATTTCAGACTATTGAACTCCATCTTTTAGTCTCTTTGGATTCAGTGAATCCATAATTTGTTTATATCAGGGTAGATAGTAATCATAATATTTTAGCATAGCATTAAAAAAACTGAGATTAAAAGCCTTACTAGCCTGGTAAATCAGATTTTTTTCAATTGGTCTTCGTAAAGTGTATGGGCGCTTACATGGCCGTGTTTGCTAAACCATTTTTAACATTATCAGAATATGGTATCAGTAACGTTGCAGTTATAAGTAGTTTCCATCCGAAAACGGTGTTTTTTATATAACTCTTCGTTGCTCTTAAGGCTTTATCCTCGCATATAGGCGAACGAAGTGAGGTTTCGATATAGCATAAATGGCTATAGTGAAATGTATTGAACGCCTCGATTTAGATGAAAATCCTTCGTTTCAGGATGAAAACGAGTTGAAGAACTATGGTCAGAGGTAGAATATCGATTGGTAGCACGATAACATTATTCTTACTAATCTTTGATCAATCTTGATCTGTACATGTTTAACGGCACTCCAGTTCCGCAAAAGCAGAATGTGGACATGGAGTCGTCCAGTTGCATACTTCACAGGTCGAGCGTGTGCGCATCCGAGATGCTGAATAGTTCAAACGAGTCTTTTATTATATGGAGTAAGAGCCGGATGGCTGGAAAAAAAGTGCTCAGCAGTGTTGTAGTGAAAATTGAAGATGTTGATGTGCTTGTAGAGAGAAAAGCTATTAAAAACATTAATCTCGCGATATATCCTCCTGATGGTCGGATTCGTGTCTCTGTGCCTTACCAGATAGCAGATCAGCAGGTTTTAGAAATCCTGCAGTCACGTCTTTCCTGGTTACGGAAAGAACGACAGCGCATCGTTTTAGGTTCGGGGGAGCAGAAGCCTGAACCTCATTCTATTGATGATGTGTATCTCTTTGGTGTCTCTCATGATGTTAAGCGTGTTACCGGGAGGCGTAGTGACGGGTATGCTGTTACTGAATCTCACACCTTAACACTCTATTTTAAAAATGATGATGAGATCAGCATATCAAAAAGCCTTATCTACCATTGGTACCGCCAGGAACTGAGAGCGCGTATTCCATCAATGATTACATATTGGCAATCGATAATCGGCGTGGAGGTCCTTGAGTGGCGTATTCGTCGGATGAAGACCAGGTGGGGAACCTGTAACATTACAAAACAACGGGTTTGGTTAAATCTGGAACTGGCAAGATTTCCAGTTCAATGTCTTGAATATGTAATTGTCCATGAGATGGTTCATTTGTTGGAGCGGTACCATAATGCCCGTTTTAAAGCGCTTATGGATTCTTTTCTGCCAGAATGGAGAAGCACCCGGAAATTGCTTAATGATTTAGGTAGAAGAATCTAATGTCCTGTCATGTCTCAGGTGTCTAATCCTGCTCGCCCTTTTTGCTTCCTGACTTCGTTACTCCTTCAGTTACATAGCGCTGCTATGCTCCATCAGTCATGCCTTGCAGGAAGAGGAAAAGCTTCACATTATTACCTCAACTGACACCCTCCTAGGAGGCTGTCCGACAATAATTAAAGAGAATAGTTAAATTGTTTTTATCGTAGCTGAATTTCCTAGCAAATGGCAAACAGGTTGAGATGGAATGCTTATATATAACAGCATGATAAGCTGCATATTCTTGTTTTTTGTGTTAATTTGTATTCAATAAAACAAGAGAGGTTTCCTTATGTCACCCCCATTCAAAAATCTGCCATTAGAATTCAAACAACGGCAAATGTTTCCGAGCAATATCTTTGATCTGCTCCCTGACAATCATGAATGTTATCTGTATAACGATATTTTTCAGCAGCTTGACACCTCAAGTATTGAAAAACAGTATAGCATGCAAGGACAGCGTGCCTATCATCCCAAGTTGATTATCTCGATTCTCATATACGCATACAGTCATGGCCTTTTCAGCTCAAGACAGATAGAAGGACGGTGCCATGTAGACCTTGCTTATATGTATATATCAGGGATGTCATGCCCAAATTTCCGAGTGTTAAGTGACTTTAGGAAAAATAATGCTGAATTTTTTCATGAATGTTTCAAGCAGAGTGTCCTGATAGCCATGCAATTGGGACTTGCGTCTCTTGGCCATGTAAGCTTAGACGGTTCAAAATTTAAGGCTGACACTTCTAAGCATAAGGCCATGAGTTACAAGAGACTCAAAGAAAAAGAACATGAATTACTAGCGGAAATTGAGAGCCTTATAGCGAAAGCAAAAAACTGCGATGAAGAAGAGGACAGGGAGTATAAGGAACCTACCGGATATGGTATTCCCGAAGATTTACAGTTCAAAGAAAAGCGATTAGCAAAAATACAGGCAGCCAAAAAAGCCTTAGAACAACGGGAGCAAGAACTACACCCCGGCAAAACCATTGAGGACAAAAAGCAAATTAGCTTTGCAGATACGGATGCCCGTATTATGGGAAAAAATAACGTCTTTGATTATCAGTACAATGGGCAAATATGTGTAGATGAGGATAAGCAAGTGATTGTTGCCCAACATCTGAGTCTAAATGCAAATGACAAGAACGAGGTTGAACCTGCGTTAGAAAATATACGGGAAACGACTGGCAGTTTTCCTTCAAAGATGAGCTTTGATAATGGTTACATGTCAGGTGATAATCTTGAGGCAATAAGATCGGCAAAACTCGATGCTTATGTAGCAACAGATAAAGCTGAGAAGAGAAGTGAAATTCCGTTAAATGATTCGGACCGCAAGCTCATAAAGGCTGATTTTATTTACAACGAGCGGGGTGATTTTTTCACCTGTCCTGGAGACCAATCCCTCGTTTTAATACGTACATCAAAATCGGGCAGGAAAACATATCAAGGCGACTCTGATGTGTGTGTTGAGTGCGATTATAAAAGCAGATGTTGCAAATCAACTCAGGGTAATGCTCGAACAATTAACACGGATGACAAAGAGCCCTTACGGCAACAGATGAATGAGAAAATGGAGAGGGTAAGCTCTAAAGAAATATATGGAAGACGAAAAGTTATCGTTGAACCAGTATTCGGACAGATAAAAAATATCGGTTTCAGAAGATTCAGTGTCAGAGGGTATGAGAAAGCAAGTGGTGAATTTTCCCTTGCATGCACTGCTCACAACATGAGGAAGTTACTGAGAGCGATCATAAATGGGGTAGTACGTTCAGAGGACGGCAAATTGTTGGCAAATCCTGCATAGTAATGATGGAGAGCCCTGATTCTCAGTATAATTGCATTATTCAGGCGTTTTTCAGGTGCATATTATAAGATTTACCTTTGCGCAGAGATATAAAGCTCCAGCGATTGCTAGGCTTTATGATTTGTCCGATTTAAAATTCCTGTTCTCGGACAGCCTCCTAGGAGGCTGTCTGAGAATGGCCTTTTCTCAAACTCTTCGGAATTTTCAAAAAATAATGCTCGAAATATCAAATATATGTCTGCGCATATTTTTTGAAAATGTCTCGATTTTAACCAAAATCCCTATTCTCGAACACCCTCCTAGTAATTCCCATACACGCAATTGGCGAATATATACATGTATACGTATTGGTGTATTGGTGTATTTGCGTATTTACGTATGAGAGTTTCAGGGTATAAATGATTATACGTATATGTTTTTGTTGGTTGTTAGGTGTTTACGCTTGCGGAAAGAGTCAGTTCTACTCTCCGTTTGTGAATGAGAGTTCTAAATCAATCATTTCCTTTGCACGTTCCAATGCCCTTTGAACATTATGCCCACCCATGCTGACGTGTTGTGCTTTGCCACTTGGGTCAGCGATACTAAAGCTGAAATGGGCGCACATTGTATCTTCTGCAGTGACGGTAATCGACCACCCCTTATACGAATCTGTTATCTGCTCATTCATATTTTACCCTTATGATTTCTATATATTGGTGATAATAAGGGAGAGATTACGTCAATTGAGGTCTGTTTGCAACTCCTGCTGATTGTAACAGGCAAATGGAGCTTGACACGATATCAATATTACAATAAATAACTGTTATGTCGGATGATTGAATCGATATCCGGTAAATCTAATGGTAATGCTAGCTGATGATCCGATAGGATTCGGATGAGAGTGCTGCAATGTATTCTTATCCGCAGGGAATCCGGTGTGAATCCGGAACGGACCCGCCGCTGTATGTGAAGACGAAAGCTGCGTAGAGCCACTGTGGTATGTGTGTGATTGTATATGATGATCGCCTTGAAGCTGATAATTTCAGTCTGTGAGCAACAATCTAATTCACTACTAACCATGGGAAGGTGCAGCCGGTAGGATGACTCACAAGTCAGAATATCTGTCAGCTATGTACTTTCTCTCTCGAGGAGATGGCAAATCCCCGGGCTGACATGCGTCGGTTCGGGTTTTTCATTTGTAGCCGATGCAACAACATGCATAGAAGCCGGGCCATAACGTTTACGGTTTGTATGCAGGAGGTGGTATGAACGGTTATCCGATTTTTATGGTATTACTTGTAGGCTACATCTCTCTTCTTGTCGCAACAGGTTATTATTTTAACAGTAAACAGACATCTCTGCGTGAGTTCATGCAGGCTGGGAAAAGAGCTGGTGCATTTTCTATCGGGTTTTCAGCAGCGGCATCCTGGCTAACCGCAGGCGCTTTGCTGGCGGTTATCGGTTTCTTCATGTTATTGGGAATGGGCTCAATCTGGGGTTTTGTAGCACCTAATATTCTTGCTTTGCTCATAATTGGACTCTTTGTCAAAAAGATACGTTCAGTACCTGCAATGACACAGCCTGAACTTCTTGAGGTTCGCTACGGATCGTTTCTTCGAACACCCGTGGCGTTAATCATAATAATGGTCATGGTGCTGTTCGCTGTTGCTGATATAAAAGGTTTTGCCCTGGTGTTACAGATATTTTACGGAATCAGTAACGTGCAGGCTGCACTTATTGTGGGTTTATCCGTGGCGGTTTATGTCTCACTAGGCGGATTATCTGCTGTCATAACAACGGATATCGTTCAGTATTTGTGTTTAGCATTTTTTGTTTTGTGTATGTCTTTTCTGGTTGTAGAAGGCGCAACAGACGTGTCTGGTTTAGATGTATCTCAGATGGCTTTATCTCTTGAAGGAAATTGGTGGAACCCTATGTCTGTGGGTATTCCTATGGCGGTTATATTCTCACTTGCCATCATTCCCGGCTGGATCACAGAGCAGGATCCCTGGCAGAAAGTCTGGGCTGCAAAGGACAACAGGTCTGCACAATTGGGAATGGTTTTCGGTTCGATGCTGGTGCTCCTGGTTTTTGGTGGTTGTGCGATTATCGCGCTTGGTCTGCAGTATATCTATCCAGATATATCAGCACTCGGTTTCCCTATGGGTATGGCCAAGGCCGAACCTGCTTTGCTCAGCTTTATACTGGCACAGAACTACTCTGAAATTGTCATTGCTTTTTGTGCTATTGCATTGGCTACTGCGGCGATGTCGTGTGCTGATACATTTGCAGCATCGGGGGCAACGTGTATAGCCAGAGATCTTTTTCAGCGTCAGATAAAACCTTCTGCATCAATGAAAGAAATGGTGATGGTGAACAGGTTAGGCGTTCTGTTTATTATTGGTTGCGCGACTATCGGATCATTTCTTATCGATTCAATTATCGATGCAATCCATATTGCAACATTCATTGCAAGCGCTTCATACTTTTTCCCACTTATTGGTGGAATGTACTGGAGGGGCGGGACAGCGTCCGGTGCTGCAGCTTCTATGATTACCGGATTTCTCTGTCAAAGCGGCTTTGTTATTTATGATCTTGTAAACACTTTGGCAGGTGGTCCTCCTGCACTGGAAATACTTCATCCTGTCCTTATGGGACATGGAGTGATTGTTTCGATGGCTTTAAGCGGGATTACATATGTAGGGGTCTCATTAATGACAGTTCCTGCAGAAACGTTCAGGCTTGCACCATTCTTTAAGGATAAAGCGGCAGAACTTGTTGCTGATTTCATAGACGCCGGAAGCTCAACAGGTATTCCTTCTGAGCTCAGTGTTCATGAAGTTGTCGATGATAGTAGAGCGTACCTGCAGGTTGCAGTAAAGCTGCCGGAAGATTTAGAATGGCATGACTGTGTTGAGCGAATGGCACTGGCTCACAGTCATTGGATATCATTTTCTGGAAAAGATTCGATACGCCGCTGCACTCGTGCGGACATGTTGTCGTGTGTTTCACTTATACGCGGTAATGGCAGCGCACACGCCTGGCTAGAAATTGAAGGAAGTAGTTTCGGGTTGGAGGATCTGAAGGCCGAAGTCGGTGCAGCATATAATGAAATACAAGAAGCGCTGGTGCTTGAACCTGTTTATGTGAATCAGCAAATCAGGTAGAAGGAAATGTTGTGAAAAAGACTGTAAGCGCAGGCTAAAGGCTTGCTGATTATTTGATAAAGTCAAAATTTCAAATGATACAACAGGAAATAGTAAGCAACTTTCCTCGTGTCCGTAGTTTCTCCCGACAACACATGTTGTTGTCGGGAGAACGTCCAGCTCGGCTATGTTTTTTTATTTGAAGGCTTACCTGAAAAATCGAAAATAGGGGAGAAGATCCCTTTTTTGTGACCAGTAAATACACTGGAAATGATCGAGGTCGCCGATGCTCTGTGGTGTCTATTCTGCTAGATATGAATGGAAAGCAGCGTAGACTTAGCCCTGGAGGTTGTTCGAGAATGCACTTTGCCGTGAATCTTCGTTATTTATAAAAAATAATCATGGTAGGTACGCGAAGACTCCGATATTACTTATATGACAATGTATATTTTTGAGCAATTCCTCGATTAGAGACAAGATTCCTATTCTCGGACAGCCTCAGAGATGATACGATAATCTGTAATTGAACCAGATACCGAATATCTGAATAGCCATTTTCGGCAGTTCGGATAGTTTACCTTTTTTCACGCTGATAAAGGGGGATATATGTTTAATGCCGAAGAACCTTTCTGGGGGAAGACACTACGCATAATACGGGATATCTGGCCTCTGGGAGAATCTGATCAGCTGAGTGGACGGGTGCGTGCAGATTTGCCTGATGATGATGTCAGGCTAATAAAAAAGGCCATAAATGCATGTCTGGAAGGGCGTGGTGGCGAGGTATCTGCAAGAACTCGTGCGGCAGAATTGGGACATGTATACAGTGGATTGAATAGCGAAGGGTGTAGACGATTTCTTGAGTTGCTGGCCTATGACTATGATGTGGATAATGTAGCTATTGAACGAACTCTTGAAGCGAGAAGTGAAATAACCAATCCTCAGGAATTGCAGCAATCGAATCAACGCCTCAGGGAAATGCTGGAATCCCCGCGGACAAAGCTTCTCAGGCAATTTACAGAGCTGAATGAAGGAGTTAAATTCCTTGTGGATTTACGGGCGGATCTTCTCCCGCACTCCAGAAAAAATCCGCAGCTGAAAGCGCTGGATAGTGATCTGCACAGTCTGCTGGCCTCATGGTTTGATATTGGTTTTCTTGATCTGCAAAGGATTACCTGGGAAACACCTGCAGTAATTCTGGAAAAGCTTATAAAGTATGAGTCAGTACACGAGATTTCTTCGTGGGATGATATGAAAAACAGGTTGCGCCCTGATCGTAGATGCTACGCTTTTTTCCACCCGGGAATGCCTCAGGAACCGTTGATATTTGTTGAGGTGGCGCTTGTTGCTGGAATTGCCGGTAATGTTCAGGAATTGCTTGATGTTAATGCTCCTGAAGGAGAACCTGAAAAAATTGATACAGCAATTTTCTATTCCATATCAAATTGCCAGAAAGGGCTGGCCGGTGTCAGCTTTGGAAACTTTCTAATTAAGCGGGTAGTTGCCGATCTGGCAGGAAAGTTTCAAAATCTCAAAAACTATTCGACGCTTTCTCCTATTCCAGGCTTTATGGGTTGGCTGAAGAACAATGCGGTGACGGTAAAGTTAAGTGGAAAAGAAGGTGAACTTTTACAATCCATTGCATCTGCGGATAATCCTATCGTAACCTTATTAAGTATGTTTGAATCCGCTGAAGTTGAAAAGAAATCCTCTAATTCTGAAGTTTTCAAAAACATGTTGCTTAAATTATGTGCTAAATACCTTGTAGAGGTCAAGCGGGGAGAACAGGCATTCGATCGTGTTGCACATTTTCATTTGTCTAATGGCGCACGTATTGAACGAATCAACTGGAAAGCTAATAGCAGCGATTCCGGGGTAGAGCAATCAGCAGGATTAATGGTGAATTATCTGTACGACCTTTCTCAGATAGAGCGGAATCACGAGTTGTATAAAGGGGCTGGGGAGGTAAGTATATCTTCACGTGTGAGCCGGTTATTGAAAATGTAGATAGTTTCCATCCGAAAACTACCCTTTGGCTCAATCTCAAGCGTGCCTTGATCTTTAATCGGGTAAGCGTAGATTCCGAATACTACGTTTCGGGATGAAAATCAGATCGAATAGACCTGTGATACGCTTCCATTATTTATGGTCGTATCACAGGTTCTCCGACGTCGAGTTTATGAAGTCGTCGGAGTCTTTTGATACGTCGATGAATGGATCTCGGCCTTTTAAAGTGATAAATCTCCACCTCTACCGAAATATTATCTCCAGAAGAGAAAACTTCCTGCATTGCGGCCAACCGACCATTACCTTCGTAAGCAACTATTTCATCATCAGAAAGCCGCACCGCTTTAATGGCAGATATTGAAGGAATACATTCTTTCAGCGCTTCATTGGTGAGGATTTTTTTCGTTAACAGTTCTTCTTGCTTGTCGTGTAAAATTTTAATTCGTTGCGAGGTTGAGGTAAGAGATCCTTCTCGATTTATTGGGTGGATAGGAAGTAAATGAAAAAGCGGGACAATTTCTACTGTTTTGTGTGAGCGTTTTCTATGGATATCAAGCACTACTTTTGACAAAAGGAGGTCTTTTTCATCCATGTCAGTAAGTTCAGATTTCTTTCCCCACAGGTATGCAGCAAATTGTTTAATCTTTTGAATGAGTATTTCCATTGAAACTTTCCTGATAAGTTTTTGTCACGTCGGCCTGTTCATCTGGAGTTAACGGTTTATATCCTCTTAGCCAGGGCCATCCGTATCCCCATCGATATGTGGTAGGAAAAAAGGGTGAGCCGCCTAAACGGACACCTTCGACCATGAGCTGCGCAATAAATGGGGCCCCTGCGTCATGAACGCATTGGCGCAACTGTTGATCCGCCTCAAGTCGCTGGTTGTAGGTACCTCCCTGCCAATACGCACGATCATGCTCAGTACAACAATGTAACCAGAGAGCATTGCTGTCGAAGGTGCCGTTAGGAAACAGACTGCAGCCATCGGTCCTGAATTTGTCTATTGCATACACGTCAGTGCAGGTGGTTTTGAAGCAGCACAAGAGCATGAATAGTAAAAAAAAGTGTTTCATATTTTGAGACTGAACTCCAGTAATTCGAGTTTGTAATTTTCTACATGTATATACGGGAGTTGGATTGAAAGCAATGTGATATTCATACAATGCACCATATATAGAATGATTGCATCATGCGAAGCACGTCCCTTTTGTACCCTGATAGAATAAGCAAAAAAGCCAGATAGTTCAAATTGTCGAGTGAGCAGTATAGAGTGAAGACTATCTGACGCTCATGGTCTCGTCTATGATATTAAAGTGCCAGGTTTGATGAATGGATATTGGATTATGCGATGCGTGGTTCTGATGTCAGGTGAGCTGAAATATCGCTAAAAAGAGAACGTTTGTATTACTGAAATCTGCAATCAGTAATAATAAAAATCTATGACACTCTTGAATTAAAATTTCGTGACTACCACAAATTATACGTTCACGCACATTTGGGAATGGTGGAAATACACAGAATGAGATGAGTATAATCTGGTCAATAGCCGATAACTCGTCGTAGGAGCCGTGGGATTTTAAAAGGAAGACGATTTTACCTGCAGGCTCATTGAAAGTACATTAGTCAAATATGTAATTTACGTTTTAGATGAAGACAAAAGGGTACCGAGGACGGGGACAGAAAAATACCGACGAACTGGTTAATTATTATTGGATGCAATTTTGCTACTGATGCAAAAGAATGTTGTTACCGATGGAATAAAATACCACACACAGTTGGTGGGTTTTAGAACCAGCAGTTCCGGTCAGGTTGTGTTAATTAAAATGTGGATAAAAAGGCTTTCTATGATGGAGCTGAAAGCCTTTTTTGTAGGGTCTATTGATTACTTAATAAGAAAAGTATCAATAGATTGACCAGCATCGACTTTGGTCTTAAAAACGTTTGGCATACGTCCCTGACCTGTCCATGTAATATATTCACCTGCGTCGTTGGTGATTCCATACTTAGGTGGACGTGGAGCACGTTTTCCTTTTTTGACAGGAGCCTCATCAGCAAGATCTTCAAGCTCAATTCCGTCAGCGGCCATCATTTCACGATACTTTTCGATTTTTTCGATTTTCTCGGCGTTAGCGCGTTTGGCCTCTTCTGCTTCTGCGATACGATCGTCAATAATAGTGTCGAGTTTGGTTTTTACTTCCTGAAGCTGCTCAAGTGAAAAACCTTTAGTTGCACTTTTAAAACGTCGTGCATGGGTGATGATCTTTACGAAGTCTTCCATTGAATTTCCTTTTATGAATTGAATATTGGAGTGGTACGGGGGATATTTATTAAATATATAATATAGATTTTTAAGTGTGCAACTAAATTTATGATCGAAGTTTAATCGTATTAAAATATATATTGCTCTATAAAGCATTTTTGCGAGTAAATGCACACTAAGATTTTATTAGTTAATAGATAGTTCCAGGGTGGTAAATGCATTAATTTCTAGTTAGTTGCGTGATATGCTATTTTTGTTAGGGCTGGTTGGGTGTTGTGTTTTTATGCACATTTTATTCATATTTGCTAACAATACATCACCTGAAAAAAATCATTCATCTAAAAAAATACCTGCAGCTATCGCATCTTCATCAACAAAAAGTGAGGCATGATAGGTTACGTGTTAAGCGCAATAACATAAACTAATACTCAAATATAGTTATCGAAAAGTAAGAGCAAAGTCAGCGTTATCCTCATCCAGAAAATTACCTTAATGAGAGAATTTGTATAGAGCCAGGCTGAGATACAGGGGCAATTTGAATATCTTTTGAAAATGAACCTCAGGTGTGTCGTATTATCTTTCTTGGATATTTGCTGGGCTCATGCCATAAATTGGTTCTGAAAATTAGATTGTCTGGTGCAGGGGGAGGGCGGATATTGTGAGTGCTGTAAGAATCGTGCTCTTTCCAGAAGAAACTCAGAGCGATAATAGAATATAATAACGTTTATTATTTGTGGTTAATCGATCTCGTTAGCTATTACACAAATCGGTGCGGTATCTAATCCGAAATTCAAATCATAAAAAATGCACGTGACACTAGAGGTGTGTTAGGTGGCGTCGTTCATGAAATCAGATAGTGAGAATCGGTGTGAAGTTGAACATCACACCCACCTGACCTGACATAATTTAACCAGGAAAAGGTATCTGAAAATCTGTTATTACGATTTTAGCGACCACAATACAAAGTCATAATACTTAGCCAGCCTAACCGTTTTATGCGTTAATTTGAAAGGCTTCTAGCCGAGATTAATCGTGTTCGAATAGTACCAGTTGGCTCAATTACAGCGTTGCGTGATATGTTTAATTCTCAGGTAGGCAATATAACCATAACGCGGAGTTATTAAAAATATGCATGCGCTAAAAAATTATACCGTGCGCGACAATGCCAGAAGTATTTCCTGATCTTTAAATACGGGAACCCGGTAAGGGGCTATTGTTACATGCTGATTTGCATCAGCAGTGGCAGGCTTAAATGAGGAAAAGTCGTGATAGATTCAGGAACAGGTGATGGCATCTGAATTTGCAGCGCTTGAGCAGTCAGGATCAGCCTTTTATCTTCAAGGATAATCTATCCTGCAGATTTCTGAGCACTCAAGGCTCAGGTACTACTCATTCGATGGTCCCTTGTAAGAAAGCAGAGGTCCTCATGGGGGGAATTGAATGGCAAGCACGCACTTTCCGCAAAGAAATACAATGATCATGGTATGTCTCAGTGATGCGCTATGAGCAACTCGCAGGTTGGACTACGCAGTTCTTCCGCAGGGTCGAACATTGAAAACGAGTCCCCAAGCATTGTGGTGAAGGTGACGGTGCAAGGTTGCCAAATGTGAGGCGATGAAAGTCGTCAAATCGTAATGTCTCTGATTCTTCAAGTGTCTTTTGCTTTTGCAGGGAAGCCTTTGCTTCTATTGAAAAATTACAATCAAGCGTCTGCGAATAGTCAGTTTCGTAAAGTTTCTGACGATGTTTTTTTGCAATGCTCAATACTAGCTCGTTGACGTCAAGATTTTGTTCTTCCATATCCTTTAACATCCGAGCAGAGGGTGTCAGTGAAGGATTTGCGACTTTCTGATGCTGGTAGTCCAACGCCTCTTGAAAATTCTCTCCGTGGTTTGCTGTATCAAGTAATCGTGCGACCTCGGCCAGGTCTGAAAAAATATCATCGGCCCATTCCCCAAGGGTTCGCGTTTTTTCGTCATCCAGCAGTTCCAGAGATGTGTCTCGTCCGCAGGTTGTTACCTTGTTCTGATTTTCTTTGGCGGTGCGTTGCTGTTGTCGTGAAATATCGGGGCTGTCTTTTAACAGGCAATAGGTAAGGAAAACATCCAAAAAGTGTATCTGCTCAAGGTCGATCCCTGTTACAGCATAAGGATTGACATCTAACGAACGGACTTCGACATATTCGATGCCTCCAGTTTGCAGGGCGTCCGAAAGCTTCTCTCCTGACTTGAGGGTTCGTTTGGGGCGAATCGGGGCGTAAAGTTCGGCCTCCTGCTGCAGAGTATTGGTGTTGAGTTGCTGATATTCGCCATTCAGTTTAACGCCGATTTTTTCAAATACCTGATTAGATTGATGTACCGCCTGGCGTAATCCACTGATAAACTCGGGGAGACTGTTGTAGCTGATATCGAGATTGTCCTGCTCTTTAGAGTTATACCCGAGATCGCTCATCCGTAATGAGGTGGCATTGGGTAAATAATGGCTGGTATTGCTTAGGGTTTTTAATGGTAACGTGCTTCGACTATGCTTAAGAAAACTCGAGTCGACAGCAGGTGAGGCACCAAAAAGATACGGGATCAACCAGCTAAGACGGAAAAAATTACGAATCAGACCGAGGTAGCTTGCCGAAATAAAGTCCTGAAGCGGTTGCTGGTCGCCTTTCAGTTGCTGCCACACTGGCCAGAAGTTGTCCGGCATTGAAAAATTGTAATGTACTCCGGCGATAACCTGCATCATGCTGCCGTAGCGATTTTTCAGTCCACGCCGATAAATGGTTTTCATTTTGCCGACATTGGAGTTGCCATAGTCTGCCAGTTTAATATCATTCTCTGTTTCAATTGTGCAGGGCATGCTGGCAGGCCAGAGCAGTTCTTCACCTAGATGCTGATAGACATGGCGATGGATGTGTGTCAGAGCTTCAATGGTTTTTGTCGCATCAGTATCCGCTGGTGTAATAAACTCCATCAGCGTTTCGGCATAGTCAGTGGTTATAGACGTATGGGTCAGTGCCGAACCAAGAGGGGCCGGGTGACCTGTAGAGGCCAGACTTGCATCACTCTTAACTCGCAAGGATTCTTTCTCTATCCCTCGGCGGATGCCCTTTAAAGCGGATGAAATTTCTGGGCGTGCAAGTGATTCCAGTGTCTTTTGCCATGATGATTTCAATTTCATACTCCTGTACAGCGTGATCGTCTTGCCAGCATCCGTTCGATGTTGTCCATTATTTTACTTCTGCTTTTTATAATATAAGCATTGTTTATGTCGCGAATACCGATCGGGGTTCTGATATTGTTCTGCCCGTTAGGGCTTAATAAATTTCAGTTTTGATATCCCTGCAGTCGGTTATTCCAGTGGTGTTTGGTACAGCAACATCTTGTCAGCTCTTTATTATAAGTCGAATTTCATTATTTGGTGGTGGTTGGAAAAAAAAGTTTGGGTGCTATCTTGCAATATGATTCAACATTCGCCTCTGAGAGTCTGCTGGTTGGCCGTTTTTGGGTGGATTTATTGTGGAATCGTAGGTGCTTATCTGATTAATGTTTTTTATAAAAGGTCTTTGGTCTTGTTTCGATGTGTTCTGTTAAAAAGTGAGATCTGCAAAGAAATAGATCTCACTTTTTACGAGTCCATCAAAATATGTATCAAGTATCCCATGCCATCACTATTTCTGGTGTAATATGAATTACAACACGAGAGATTGCGGTGGCAAATATGAAGAAATCGTCAGTAGCTTGAACTCAGTAGTAGTGAGATCGTGTCTTAGTGTCTTGTATGCAGTTAATCTCACTGAAATACTATTGAATACGAGTTTTGTCGCAATGACAAATCTCTACCATGTCCCTTTGTTTTCCATGGAGGCCCATGGCTCCTGGACAGGCAATTTTTCTCCCTCTTGCAGGAATTCAATGGAAATGTTGTCCGGGGTACGAATAAATGCCATATATCCATCTCTGGGAGGCCGTGAAATAGTAACACCTTTGTCCATTAACATTTGGCAGTAATCGTAGATGTTTTCGACGCTGAATGCTAAGTGACCAAAATTCCTTCCTTCGCTATAGGCTGAGTCCTGGTCCCAATTGTAGGTGAGTTCCACTTCCGGTTCTCCAGGTGCTGTTGCGAGATAGAGAAGGGTGAAGCGGCCATCTTCATAGTCATTTCGTCGTGTTTCGACAAGGCCAAGTATTTCTGTAAAAAAGTTAATTGATTCATCCAGGTCTTTTACCCTGATCATTGTATGTAAAAATTTCATATTCCTCTTTCCATGTAAGTGTCTGTTAATAATATATGATATCGTAAATTGTTACCCGAACCATTGGAAGGGGGGGACTTGAAGGAAGTTCCAAATTTGAAGCGCAGTCTCTGATTCGACAATTGAGTAGTACATGCGGTATAGCACATTGTCGATTCAGATCGTAAACGCTGCAGGTCGATCTTTTTACAAATCTACTAAGCAATTGATTTCAGAAGATCAACGATTTCTTTTGGTTCCGGCCTGATGGTATGGTCCGGATGCACCTCAGTCGATCTGATAATACCGTCGCTGGCAATGATAAACCTTCCGGACATTGGGAGCTTCCATGAATTGTTACCATTGAAGCGCTCAAGATCAATGCCGAAACCTTTATACACTTCCTTGAGTTTTTCCGGCAAGGGGAAAGTCAGGCCAAGTTTCTCAGCATACCCGTTATCTGCATCGACCAGTACCGGAAAAGTGAGGTTATTCTTTTTTACAACCTGTTGTGTATATTTACTCAGTTGGGGGGAAATAGCGATGAATGAACCTCCGAGTCCCAGTACCTGACCGTAGACTTCCTGCAGAGCTTCCAGCTCAACGTTACAGTAAGGTCACCATATACCCCGATAAAAACTGATGGCAAGAGGGCCTTTTGCAAGAAGATCTCTTGAACTGATCAGATTGCCATTTGCATCGGGAAGTGTAAACTCCGGTAGAGCTTCACCAACGCTGATCGCCTTATCAGCGATTCCTGATTGTACCAGTTCTTCGGTGCTTTTAAGCATGATTGCAATCAATTCAGGTGGTATATTCGCTATAGACTTCTGCTTAATTTCATTGAGTTTTTCGTATAATTTCATAATGACCTCCAATGTGTTTTTGAGATGTGTGATATCAAAATCTTCTAATATCGCAGCGTCATCAGGTTGATAAGCGCATGGTCTCCAGGTCTCCAAATAAATGTGTTTGAATGTTTGTTCAAGCTAAGCTTGGAGCGGGACATTGTCAATGTTGTTTTTTGAACGATTGTTCAAGTAGTGGTGAGTATTCTGTGTAGTGAAACGAAATTTCGGAAAAATTAGAACATGGAAGTGCTTGCGCTGGGGTGCAGGTGATTGTCTCTGGCAAAGGGGAAAATAGTTTCACGCCGTGTTGGACCACTTCGATCTCACGGAGAATAGCAGTCAAGAACCTGATTTACCAATGTAAAAAAGGCCTGGATCTCTATTGGTCAAACTCATGTGCTTGCATCCTAAACTCACTTGAACAAACCATATCACCAAGTAGCCGATGCTTTTCATTCTCAACAGGTTTCTCGTTCTGTTTGTCTGTGCACATTCTATTGTTGTCGTTACAAACGTTGTGGGAGGAACGAACTTCTTTTCTGGGATATCATGAATATTGCGCATATACTAATAAAAATAACCCTGCCTTCAGGGTGTATATTCCGGATTCATTAGATAGTTATACCGTTCTTCGAGTTTGAGTTTACATAACTTCATAGTGTGTATGTGTTGTGTTCTAAAGTGAATGACGTGAAGCTTATTCTTATAATTAAAGTCGCTTATAGAGTCGTGATTGACTGCACAGGGGTAATAGGGTGAAAAGTTCAGGGGAAATACTCATGGCTGAAGATCAGGATCTGGTACGACAGGCCTTTGTCGATTTCCTGGAGATGCTCGGCTATTGCGTCAGAACCGCAGTAAATGGTCGAATGGCCTGGGAGGAATGTCAACAGAAACTCCCAGATCTTTTACTGACTGATCTCTTTATGCCGGAAATGGATGGGTTTGAATTGATCGAGAAGGTTGTAACGTTGTCGCCAATAACACCGATCATAGTTATATCCGGTGCAGATTCAGTGGAGGATGTTGTGCGGGCGTTGAGTGCTGGAGCCTGGGATTATATCGCAAAACCGATTAGTAGTCTTAACTTGCTGAAACATACGTTGAGCAAAAATCTGGAACGCCGTGAACATCTGGTGATGGCAACAAAATATCAAAAATTGCTGACGGCCGTTGAGCGGGAACAGCAGGACGAAAACATCACAACACGGAATGTTTCCCCGGAGCAGTTAAAAAAACAACTTCGACAATCCCAAAAGGAGTGGCGGAGAACTGTTGATATTCTAGAAGATCTCATTGTCCTCTACGATACAGAACACATTGCTGTGCGCCTTAATCGGGCCATGGCTCAGAAAATCGGCATTTCGATTACTGAAGCTATTGGCAGCCGTGTTTGCCTTTTTGACCAGGATGATTTTGCGGTGAGCGAGGTGTCCTGTCTGCATGAAAAGGTAATGCTGTCAGGGAAAGAACAGCAAGTCAAAGTAACTGATAAAACGGGAACAACCTATGAAATTCGTGTCTTTCCATTTCTCGATGAAATATCTGGCGATATCACAGGTTCTGTGTTTCATGCCAGAGATATCACCCTGCATCAGGAATTGCAGAGCAGCCTTGCTTCCAGAACCTTGGCTCTGGAAGCTCGAACAAAGGAATTGGAGACATTCACCTATTCAGTAAGTCACGATCTCAAGGCACCTCTGAGAGGCATAGATGGTTATAGTCAGCTTCTGAGCGATGAGTATACCGATAGCCTCGATGATGAGGGCAAGCTGTTTCTGAAAAATATCCGGAATGCAACCATTCAAATGAATCAGCTCATTGAAGATCTTTTGTTGTACTCGCGGGTTGAGCATAGGGACTTCATTTCCTGGTCAATCGAAATACAACCATTGCTGGATATCCTGCTTCAGGAAAGGGAGCGGGACCTTAATGTTAACAATACTCAAGTCAAAATTACCGTGCCGTTCAAACAAATAACCGGGGACAAAGAGGGGCTTCGGCAGGTGCTTGGGAATCTGTTGGACAATGCTATTAAGTTCAGCCAGAAATCAGTATGCCCGAGTATTGAAATCAGTGGA
Organism: Desulfosediminicola flagellatus; assembly: GCF_005116655.2. GTDB lineage: Bacteria > Desulfobacterota > Desulfobulbia > Desulfobulbales > Desulfocapsaceae > Desulfopila > Desulfopila flagellata. The sequence continues at coordinate 611,422 of NZ_CP050698.1, forward strand.
GAGGAGACAGAAGATCACTGGATTTTACGGGTAAAGGATAACGGTGTAGGGTTTGATCCTAAATTCCAAGACAAAATATTTGGTATTTTTCAACGATTACATGTTGTTGATGAATATCCAGGGACAGGGATTGGTTTGGCTATTGTCGAAAAGGCCATCATGAGAATGGGGGGTACTATCTCGGCTGAGGGAGAACCTGGCCTGGGAGCGACCTTTTCTGTTAAGCTTCCGAAACCTAATGGCAGCTAATGGTTGAATTGGGGGATGGTATGAAATTTGACATGACAAGTGAAAGGCCAATCCTTTTGGTGGAAGATACGCCGTTGGACCTCGATCTTGCTTTGAGAGCTTTCAAGAAAACGCAGCTGACCAATCCCATCGAGGTTGCCCGTGATGGTGAGGAGGTTTTGGCAATGATAACAGAATGGGATCATGGCAGACCGCTACCTCTTATTATTATACTTGACCTCAAACTCCCTAAAATAAACGGATTTGAGGTGCTTCGGGCTATTAAACAGCATCAGGCCTACCATGTTATCCCTATCATAGTAATGACATCCTCAGCAGAGGATAAAGACATTCGGGCCGCATATAAATTGGGCGCTAATTCATATATTACAAAGCCGGTGAGCTTTACAAAGCTCATTGCGTTGGCAAAAGAAATAGAGGCATATTGGTTGAAAACCACAACATTGCCGAGGAACCCATGAAAGTGTTGTATATCGAAGATAATCCAGTTGATCTTGATCTGACTTTGCGTGCTCTCAAGAAATCGTCACCTCAAATTGAGATAGTCCCAATGGCTTATCAGCGTGAAGCGTTGAAATTTATGAAGTCGCCAGAGTTCCGGGATTTCAATCTTGTGTTGACCGATATGCATCTACAGGACGGCGATGGGATTGCTGTTCTTTCTCACATACGTGGTAATTCGCTTCCGGTTGCTGTGGTCATCCTTACCGGGCAAGGTGATGAAGAGTCAGCGGTAGCTGCCCTGAAGGCCGGAGCCGATGATTACGTTGCCAAGAAACAAGGCTATCTTGCTCATTTGCCAAAGATACTGGAGAGTGCGCTGGAATCGTATCTGGGCACAACAGAAAAAAGCGTGAATACTATCAAGGTTCTTTATCTTGAATCGGATACGGCGGATGTCGACCTTACAAAGCGTCATTTCAAAAAACACGCCCATCATATACATCTTGATAGCCTGGGTAGTGTGGCCGAATTCTGTACAATGCTCGGGGACAACGATAACCGTCTGGGGCAGTATGATGTTCTTCTGCTTGACTATCGCTTGCCAGGTGAGAATGGGTTGGAACTTCTGCATAAACTGCGCTTGTCACAGTATACTGCCCTGCCGGTAGTGTTGATAACCGGAAAGGGTGATGAAGAGATAGCGGTACGTGCTTTAAAGCTGGGGGCAAACGACTATGTAACAAAACATCAGGGATATCTTTTCAAACTGCCCTCAATGATAGAAAGCGCCTATGCCAGCAAACAATTCCTGCGGGAACATCAGGCTCTAAAGGAGAGTGAGAGGCGTTACAGGAGTTTGTTTGAGGATAACCTGGTCGCTATGCTTTTGATCGATCCTGTCACTGAAGAGATCATTGATGTAAATAGTGCAGCGGTTGATTTTTATGGATGGTCAAAAGAAGAATTTAGACACAAGACTATTGGTGATATCAATATCTTGCCGCGTGTTGAAATTCGGAAAGAACTACAGGCGATGGAGATTCGGAAGAAAAGCCGTTTCCAGAGTAAACACAGATTGGCGGACGGCTCAATTCGTGACGTAGAGTCTTTTCGCAGCCCAATTGTTGTCGACGGGAGGAAGCTGCTGTATTCAATGGTGTATGATGTGACCGATAAAGTACGGGCACAGCAAGAAAAAGAGGAGTTGCATCGACAGCTGATACAGGCTCAGAAAATGGAGGCTGTTGGTCAACTTGCTGGTGGGATAGCGCACGATTTCAATAATATTTTGATGGTTATTCTTGGTTATTCAGAGTTGGCAAAGTCAGAAGTTGAAAAGGGAACTAGCCTGGAAGAAAGCATTGCAGAAATTAATACAGCAGGAATCCGCGCTAAAGAACTTGTTAACCAGATACTCACATTTGCCAGACAAGGTGACGGTAAATTGGGACCCATCCAGGTTGATTTGGTTGTCAAAGAAGTGTTGAAGTTTCTTCGCTCATCCATCCCCTCAACTATCAGCATCAGGCAGACACTCGATAGTAAGGCATTGATAATGGGTAATTCTACGGAAGTGCACCAGATATTGATGAACCTCTGTACCAATGCTGCATATGCTATGAAAAAGGGTGGAGTACTCGATGTTTGCCTTAGAGAGATCGATTTATCCGGCTACAGTCATCCCGCATCAGGGCAGTTGCAACCGGGAAAGTATCTTGAGTTGACAGTTGCCGACACAGGCGAAGGGATTCCTGCTGAAGTAATTGATTCGATTTTTGAACCGTATTTTACTACAAAGGAGCGAGGGGAAGGAACAGGTCTCGGCCTGGCAGTGGTTAATGGGATTGTTGCCAGCTATGGCGGGACGATTTCGGTCGCGAGTGAAGTGGGAAAAGGAACTGTCTTTACGATCATTCTACCAAGGACTTCAGAAGCAGAGATAGTTGCTTCGAGTATTACCGGAAAATTACCTTCCGGGGGTGAAGAGATCCTGCTCGTTGATGACGAAGTCACAATAATCAAATTACTAAGGAGAATGCTGGAAACCTTGGGGTATACAATAACTGCAGCAACTGGAAGTCAACAGGCGCTTGCGTTTTTTCGGGCCGAACCCAAGCGCTGGGATCTGGTAATTACGGATATGACTATGCCTGGGATGACCGGCGATATATTGGCTAAGGAACTTTTGAAGATCAGATCAGAACTTCCGATTATACTCTGTACAGGCTACAGTAAATTCATATCCGCTGAACATGCACGAACAATAGGAATACGTGCATTTATAAATAAACCTGTTAGTCACTGGGATCTGGCTAAGACTGTCCGGAGAGTACTTGATGAGAAGAAATAGGAGACCTTGATAATTCTACTTCAGGAGATTGTCGGATTGATCCCCGGGAATATTATTGGATATATGACTCGTTGAGAGCGAGTAACGCTGCTTTAGAGCCTTCTGCTGGAGTTTACAGATGTAGTATGTGCCGATCAGGAGTGGTGTCAGGTGGGGAGGTTTGGGTATCGTATAGTTTCAGTGTTGGCTCATATTATTTCTGCGGATCTCGTAAAACGTGCTCTTGACGTAACCACTTGTATATGCCGAAAATACTTATCAGAAGCCAGAAGAACTCGATAACAAATGCTGAGAGATTGAAATCAAAGTATAACGAAACCATTATCAAAAATGCCCCGCAAAAATTCATGAGGCAAAAAGAGAGTGAGTGGGTATTGATCCGATTTAACTGCAGCATGAAATAGGCAATCAGAATCATGAAAACCCCGATGTTTCCTATCAGGTCGTACCAGTGATATCCATTCATCGGGGGCGATCCTTTGATGCCTTTTAGAATGAGTTTTCTTCTACAGCAAACTCGTTTAATGCCGAGAGGGCAGCATCGGCTTTTTCTGATGGTACAAAAACATGGTCGTGATAAAAGGCGGCAACAACATTTGCACTTATACCATACGATGAAAGTTTTGTAGCAACAGCGGCAGTTAAACCAACTGCGTCTAAACTTGAATGTACTGTTAACGTTATGTGTTTGAATGTGCTTTCGTATGATAATTGGGCTTTCTCTGCCGCTTCAACTGAAAGAATTACAGTTAAACCTTCTGATTCCACAAAGAATGCCAGTGGATTAAGATGTGTATAATCGGTGCATTTCCCATCCACTGCACAAAACACAAACTCACCACGTTGAATTTCTGGTGTCATGGATCTCAGCAACTCATTTAAGTCAACAATTCCAGCCATATTTTATCCTTTGTTATGTGATTCGGCCTGAGAAACGTCGTGCTCCCAAAACTGACACCTTCATTTACCCTCAAATATGTTATGAGCGAGCCGGGGAGACTCTGACTTGCTGAACAATAAGATAACGCTGCAGAAATGTAAAATTAATGTATTTTGTCTTCTATAAAATTTACTAATGATTTGAATGGTCGTAATTTCCGGAATCAATCGAAAATACGAAAAAACTTCATGAATTCGATTTTATTCATATTTTTGAGATTCAGATATCTCATCCCCAAATAGCTGATAAGCTGAAAGCGCAATAGAGGAGTAGTGTGAATAGGATAAAATTTGCTATTTTTCGTGTACTCTCAATGTATAAATATTGTTGCATCTGAACACCTCAAAAAGCCCACATTGACAGAAAAGGTTTTTTTGAGAAATTTGTTGTGGAGAATGTGAGATATATGGTCTCAAAGGTAAATGCAGGTGTGAATTTTCTTCATTCTTGATCTAGTTGTCAGATGAAAAAGGCAGGGGGCACCCATCTCTAACAAGCGGATTCGAAATCGGTAATACTCATAGTGGGCTTCCTATCTTCTCCTTTAAACACGTATAATTTCTTCCTCCCAATGTATATATATTGGCATAACTGAGTGTCCACTCTTTTATCGCAGGATCCTTTTCCTATGAATCATTTGTTCTATATTACGTACTCGCAGACCTACTTATTGCTCGCGGTCTGATTCACTCTCGATGTCCGTCAGTTCGAGCTGTGGCTAGAGCGGGCGGCCGTGTCCACTTCTTCTCATGCGTGTTTCTAATTTCAAGACCCAAGGTAATTCTCTCTGATTGTATTCATTGTCTCATTTTCTGGGCTCACATAACGTAAAGAGATTTTTTGAGCAGAGTATCTGACTCTTCCGCTTACCAACTGAGATGGTATCGAAACATCCTATATGTTCCATGGAATTTATAGGTATTTGATATTTGACTTTCTATGTAGTTCCAATTAGTCAGCACTACATTAACTCCCTGCGCATGTAATAGAATTCTTTGAAGGTTTTTCCTGAAAATTCTGAAAGTGTTTGTTGCGTCGGAATGATTATATCTACTTTCTAAGGCATAAAATATGACTATGACAAAAACGGCAAAAGCATTTCCTCCATTCCTTGCTCTTGTGGCTATCTGCGTTTTTGTGGAGCCTGTGCGGAGCACTATAGAACAGCTGATTTTTCTCTTTGGAATCTGCGATGTTGAAACAATAAAGGGCTATATCCTGAGTTTTGGAATCTGGGCACCTGTTGTTTCATTTTTCCTGATGGTTTTTCAGTCAATTATTGCGCCACTGCCTGCGTTTCTCATTACTTTTTCTAATGCGGCACTCTTTGGTTGGGTAAAGGGAGCAGTTCTCTCCTGGTCAAGTGCCATGGTAGGCGCGGCACTCTGTTTTGCAATTGCACGATTTTTGGGTAGGGAGGTAACTGAAAAACTCACCAGTCGGTATGCCATGCAAAATGTGGATAATTTCTTCAAACAATATGGTCAACATACCATCCTTATTGCCAGGCTCTTGCCATTTATCTCTTTCGATATCGTCAGCTACGCAGCGGGTCTGACCTCAATGAGTTTCTGGTCGTTCTTCTGGGCAACCGGGCTAGGCCAACTGCCTGCCACCGTTATTTATTCGTATGCTGGTGAAATGCTCACTGGAGGAGCGAGGACATTTGTAATTGGTCTCCTTGTGCTTTTTGCCTTTTCAATCCTGGCAACCTTACTCAAACAGGTCTGGTCCCGAAAGAAGATTCGTATACAATCGTAACGCTTCCGCAGCATTGTGCCTGCCCACTATCAGACTTTACTGCATACCCATGTATTGAAGTTGGAGTTTATGCTTCTCCCGATTCGTGTCTGTGATCCCATCTGTTTCTGGACATGCAAAGCGCTGACAAGCCGTTACTTTCCTGAATAGTTACAAAATATCGATAAATACCATTTTAAAGAGAGGACTAATGAAAAAAAATCGTTTTATTCTCGGGAGTATTGTGCTGTTGATTGCTGTTGCAGCAGTCTACATCTTCAATACAAACAATAACCAATCTGAGCAGATTCCAGCATCAGTCACCATTGCACCTGAGGTGTATAAAAATGGTGAAGATATATTCATTACCCCTGCCGAGCTCAAAACACAACTTGGTAACAAGGAATTGATCATTCTGGATGGCAACCTGCCCAAAGTCTATGCCAAGGGTCATATTGCCGGTGCGATAAATATTGGTTTTAAGGGGCTTTCCCGCTCAGCAGGGAAACCAGGCGATCCATTATGGGGAACTATCTTACCAAAAGCAGAACTCACGAAAAAGCTGGAGTCTTTTGGGGTAACCAATGATTCACTTATCGTTGCTTACTCCGATACGTTCAAAGGGCCCGGTGCAGGGGGCAGGGCAGTCTGGCAGCTTCGAATGGCGGGACTTAACAATGTCAAACTCCTCTATGGCGGCCTTGAGGTCTGGAGACGGTTGGGATATGAGCTCAGCAAGGAGGTTCCGCAACCTCTGCCATCTACTGGATTACTCTTAAGCGATTACAAAGAAAGTCATAGAGCGAACCGCCAATTTGTCGAGGATAATCGAGGCAAAATAGCACTATTGGATGTTCGCAGTAAAGATGAGTTTACTGGTGATAATACTACGCGCGGTGAAAGCCGTGGTGGACATATCACAGGGGCACGTTGGCTTGAGTGGACGGATCTGCTCAATGAAGACAGCACGCCGAAGCCACCTCAGGAGATTATCAAACTGATGGCAAGTTATGGGGTGCGGCCGGACGATGACGTTATTCTCTACTGAACTATGGGAATACGATCCGGCTATATGGCCATGATCCTCAAAGCAGTTGGCTTTGAAAAAGTAAGAAACTATGAAGCTTCCATTTATGAGTGGTCTGCCGTTGCTGACCTGCCAATGGAGACTGGTATTTAAGAGATATGGGTGCAATACACAACATAGCTGCAAAATGCGTCAATTGTAACCGTTGCGTCAGAGAGTGTGCCTTTCTTAAGGAACATGGTACCCCCGGCGAGATCAGTGAACGGTTTATGTCGCAGACAGTGAGCGGAGAGAAGCACCTCCCTTTCCAATGCAATCTGTGCAATCTCTGTCAGGCTGTGTGTCCACAACAATTGGATTGTTCGGATTCTTTTCTTGAAATGCGAAGGACAATCCAGATAGGTCCTGAGAAAGAAATTGTCGAACACCGGAGTATCTGTGCATACGAGAAGTTGGGAAGTTCATCGCTTTTCTCGTTGTATGTAATCCCCGAAGGATGTACGACAATTTTTTTCCCCGGCTGTACTCTTGCCGCTACACGAGCATCGGCCGCGGAATCAACCTATCATTACCTTGAGACAGTCATCCCGGATATTGGGATCGTTCTTCATTGCTGTGCCAGGCCCTCACACGATCTGGGGCGCCATGGTATTTTTCAACAACGTTTTACCAGCCTTGTCGACACGTTGAAGGGAAAGGGTATCAGCAAAATTATCACCGCCTGTCCCAGTTGTTATGATACCTTTAAACGCTATGCACCCGAATTGGAAACAGAGACTGTCTATGAGGTACTGGCAGAAAAACCGCCGGAAGCAATGACAAGATACCCGGAAACGGTTGCAATCCATGATGCTTGTGCGACCAGATTTATACCAGAGGTTCATGACTCGGTACGGAAGTTGGTTGCAGGTAGTGGGGCCACCATTGATGAGATGAAACATTCCCGGGAAAAGGCTCTGTGCTGCGGGGAGGGGGCAGCTGCCTCCTATGTCGCCCCGGTTATAACTGGTAAGTGGAAAGATATTCGCAAAAGCGAGACAGGCGGAAGACATATTATCACGTATTGTGCCGGTTGCTCCGCAACATTCGGTAAAGCTATACCGAATACCCATCTACTTGATGTGTTGTTTTGCCCGGATAATGCCATAATCGGCAAAGAAAAAGTGGTAAAGGCCCCTTTCACCTATTTAGCCCGACTTCTCCTTAAGAAGAGGCTAAAGCGTGCAGATAGAACCGTCAGAAATTGCAAGCAGCGAAAACCTGAGAGAAAAGGCGTTGCTTTGCGCATTATGCTGCTCCTGAGCATTCTCGGAATAGCCGGTGCACTGCGTTGTGCAGGCGTCGATCAATACCTGGATATGGTGCATATTGAACACCTTCTTACCCTATGTAAAGAGTGTCCTCCTTCCCTGTATATCCTTATCCTGTCACTTGCCCCTGTCTTTTTTATGCCTGGGTTTCCATTTGTTATGGCTGGTGGCATCCTGTATGGACACACATGGGGATTGGTGTATGCCATGGCAGGTGCCACTCTGGGTGCTGGCTTGTCGTTTCTGCTCTCAAGATATATTGGCAACCAATGGGTGAGTTCAGCGCTTTCTGAAACGAAATGGGCAAAACTACAGGAGATGACCAGAAATCATGGTTGGAAGATAGTTGTGGTTCTCCGGCTTGTACCGCTTTTCCCGTATACGCCCCTCAATTACGGTCTAGGCCTAACCAACATAAAGTTCTCACATTATATAATTGCGACGTTTCTCGGTATACTTCCTGCCTGCACAGCCTTTATCCTGTTTTCAAGCTCACTTATGGACCTGCTGAAAGGAAGCTTGTCCCCCCATTTTATAGCCGGTACGTTCTTGCTCTTCTTTGTCTCACTTATTCCACTCATCTATAAAAAAAGTTAGGCTTGTTGAATAGTTGTTAGGCTGATCATCCACATGTTCAACTGAAAATCAGGCAGAATAAAAGCGACTGGGGTCTATGCTGCATTATCGCGCAACTTAGTTGGTGCGGTGAAGATGTTACGTATATGTATAGTTTAAAGAACGGGTAATTTGTAAGATTGGAGTTACATGTCGACCATGTATGTTACTAAGGAAAAATTACTTTTTCTTTAGTAACATACTCTTTTGCTTTTCAAGGGATGAACAGAAGAAGCCCCCCGGAGAATCGTAGGGAGGCTTCAAGTAAACGATGTGACAGTTTAGCTTCATCTATTTAAAAAGAACCAACCCTCCCCCGTGGTCGCTGACATAAAGACGACCGTTGGAAATTTCAACATCGACACATTCTGATGCTGTAGGAACAGCCTCTAACAACACTGGATTCGCTGAATCTGTGTAGTCAATCTTCACAACGCCGTAGTGGCCAAAAGCAGCGTAGAAGTAGAGGTTTTCATTTTGTTGGGTGTAGGCCATTTTGACCGCGCCACCGTCAATATCCTCGTAGCCGACGACTTCCTGCAGCTTGAATTTACCAAGGACTTCAGGACGATAGTCGTAGAGCACCGTACCGTCAGCTTCTTTCTTGAAAAGTTCTGTCGGATCGACACCTTCCGGTAACGGGGCGATTAGATCAGCCATGCTGTAGGAGATAAGGCCGAAGCTGTCATAACCGAAGTAGGCATTTGTGCCGACTACTTCAAGATCAATAGCCTGACCGTCAGCAGAGCCAACGTCACCGTCTTCGTATTTGATTGGTTCGAAGACTTTTACAATCTGCATGTGGTTTATGTCGGTGACGTCAACCACTCCTACTCCGTATGGACCACAAGCGAGGACTGCATAGCGTTTTCCCGTAGTCGGGTCAGTCCAGAGTTCAATCCCTGAAGCGGTACCAAGCAATGGGCTGCCTTTGTTGTAGCCTATATTGCCGACAAAGAAGCCACTTTGAGCATCGGTCGGATCTTTGGTGGTATCGTAGATTGTCAGACCGTTGGTGCCGTCGGCGACATACGCGTAGTTACCTAGGAATTCAACGTCATATGCCTGATCCTGGTAATTGAGCTGATTGACCACACCCCAATCACCATTATGTTCAAAGCTGTCGTCGATATGCAGCTTCAACAACAGGGGTGAGCCAACCTCACCGAGTCCTTGCTCGACTTCAGCAATTGGTACGCGACGTATGCCATTGCTGACAGAGAGTGCCCATGTGTAGTTGCCGCTTGGATCAATGACATTGCGAACTGTGTGTGATGCCGGATAGATCAAATCACCATCGACGTCTATGGGATATTCATCCTGTATGGTGTTGGCGACGACATGAACAGTATCAGTCGGATAACCATCTTCATCGGTGATTTTCCAGGCTGTGATACCGTGGGGACCATCAGAGACATAAATGTAGTTCTCGGTTGAGGCAATCCCGTCGGTGTGGCCGATAGCGATGGTATCGGTCGCAGAACCATCTGGAGCTGCACCAATCTCATCGGTTGAAGGGAAATATACCGTGATATCGAAACGGTCGATCATAGAGGGTGCAGTAATATTGACAACATCAACAAAAACGAATCCACCGGCAGTTGAACATTCGAGCACGTCAATCTGTCCAGGAGCGGTCAGGTTGATATCATCCATCAGAGCCAGACCGTAACCGTGTCCATTCAACTCACGGGTTGCCAGTTCACATGGCGTCTGATAATAGGCCCTGGGGAGTGATTCGTTGTCGCTCAGGTCCCATGGAGACATGTCGTAGGAGGTTACATCTTCATATTCCGGCACATTGTTGTTCGGAATCCCATCGGTGTCATTGTTGTATGGAGGTGCATCACCCTGCCAGAATTCAGGGTTGTCTGCACTGTTGAGGATGACCATTCCGGCAAAGTGGTCGGTTAGAAACAAACGGTCGTCTTGAACGTTGACACTCAAAACACCTGATTCTTTCAACATGCCGGCTCCCTCATATGGCAACAGGCTGGAGGGATTGGAGTCGGTATCGTATGGACCGTTGGCGGGTACCGCAACAAAGTAACCAAGGTAGGGAGCAATTAGGAAATTTGCAGCTGTAGCTTCTTCGAAACCTGTGATATCGACTGCGATGACACCACCGAGAGAGTAAGCGATATAGGCGATGGTGCGCGATCCTTGTAGAGCAATATCAACATCAACCGCCTCATAATACCACTTGCCTTCACGTTCAAAGTCAGCCCAGGGGGTATCGCCTTCGGCACTGTTGTGCATGATGTCGGTGATTTCATAATTGACCTGGCGATAGTCAGGCATGCCTGTAAAGTCATCAAGAAAAAGATCTCCTGTAATTGAATCGCTATGCACCGTTTGAGTCAAGGCCATGGCACCAAAGTAATCTTCCACACGTAGTTCATCAGTGTAAAGATTGTAGCGCCCAATTTGCTCTAAGGTAGTTGGGTCGAAGATTCCCATGCCGAGAGCACCTAAACCTGCAAACAGTTTTCCTGCGTAAAATTTCAGAGAGAATGGGCCACCCCAGGCATGCTCACCTGCGTATTGGACGGTTACCACTTCCTTGTCGATTAGCAACGTAAGATCAGATTCTCGTTTATTGCCGAAGACATTTTCAAGAGCTGTTTTGTGGATACCATAATCGTGATCCCCTATGTAGAGATCAATACCATCGGTGGCCAGAGCAACTACAGGGCCTGCAACACTTTCGAAAACATTGTCATAGAGAATTGCACCACCACCCTCGGCGAAAATAACACCGTCGAAGTAAAAGTTAACCGGTAGCACATTGACAATGTACATCGAACTTGGATATGTAATATTTACGATAGTAACACCTGCAGTGCCATTAGCGATCAGGGCATAAGAGTTACCTTCGTAATCATCGATGATTTCAATATCAAAGACAGAACCGGGTAAGGTGATCTCATAAATAACGCCCATGCTGGTGTCAACAGTGGTTGCCCTGAGAGCTGTGCCAATATTGAAAAGACACCATTCGGTGTCATTGTATTGGAAGCGGGCAACGGCAGTCGTTGACCCACCGATCTGAACATTTGGTCCTGGATATTGCAGGATGTCTAACGGTTGAACCAAAACGGTAACCGTTGCAGATGCTGAATCGCTTACACCTTCAACTGTCAGTTGAAAAACCAGTTCGCACTCTGCGGCGACATTGAGGTTACTGACATCGGCGATTGCTGTTGCGTTATTGGCTGTTAGAGAGACTTTAGGCCCGGAAAGTTGTGTCCAGATATAATTTGTGGCCGCTCCTTCTATCGTTGCAGTAAGACTGATTTCCTCAGTGGAGGCTTCTTGAAAGGAATCAGGGGTTGCAATCAATGAAGCAATGCTCACTTCTGTAGAAAGTTCATTCAGGACAAAGTCAGTTATCGCGATCTGGTTTGCGTCAACCATTGCGGTTTGCGTAGCATCTTGATAGCCATCAAGAGAGGCCGTCAGACTGTAACTGCCTGCTACAACATTCATCGAGTATGAGCCCATATTGTTTGTTAGGCAATTGTAACCGCCATTGTCGGTTGCAACCAGTACACCGATTAACGGATTTCCGCTTGTCGCGTCAGTCACAGTTCCTTCAAGGACTCCATTGGTTGTAACGACTTCGGAAAGGGCAAAGCTGACTTTTGTTCTTTTTCCGGATCTAACTGTCGCCGAGAATGTCTGGTTGTTGAAACCTTCAGCGGTCGCGGTGACGTTGTAATCGCCGGCGAGCGGCGTCATCGTGTAGGTTCCGTTGCTGTCAGTGGTTTGGGTGTGAGTTTCGATGGCGCCAATAGCAGTGACTGTTGCGCCTACAATGGCGGTTCTTGTACCGGCAATCCTTACTTGTCCAGTAAGGGTCCCGGTTCCATCCGGAGGCGGGGTCGGTTTAGCGGCAAAGGAAATAATAGAGGTAAAGAATAGAGAAAGGGTGAGTAGCATCCAGATTAGTCGAAGCTTTTTCATATGAATCTCCTCTTATTATGAGTGATAAGAATGATTCTCCGTCGGTGTCACACTGGTCACCTGCCGGTTTTGGATATAGTGCTAATCTTCTCTATAGCTGGGCTCCTTTTTTCGCCGAACGCTAAGCGAGTTTAAATCATGAAATGTAGAATTTTGTCATTATCACTTGCTGTGCCAGGTACGCCAGTACTAAAAAGTATCCATGACGCATTAGTTGGAATAGATATCTGGATTGTGATCATTATAATCATATTTCTGCCCCCACACCTCAAGTGCCCAAGGCTTTTGCACAAGCAAAACCACGCAACCAACAGTATCAATAAAATGTAAAATGGATGTCGTATTCCCCCCCTCTGGTTGTGTAGGTTAAACACAAGAAAACGGACTACCTGTTATGGAAGGCAGCCCGGCTATCTAATAGACCCGTAGCTTTCCGTCCCCGTCTTTCAACGAGTTTGGCTTTATCTTTTTGGGTAAAATATTTTTACTACTAACTATGTTAAGCGATCACCTCCAGTCAATGCCACAGGGTCGCAGAGGGGCAAGTTTGTTAGGATACAACAGAGGGGCACCCATTAAAAAGCACCTATGGTTTTGATATGGGTTGTTAAAAAAGTTGTGCTGAAAATCGTAGGAACTCATGAAAATATCGATTTACACAAGCAGCAGTGGTGAATTGTGTCAGCAGGCAAATTTCTTCCTCATCACAAACTGAAAGAGGTATTGGCTGAGAAAGAGGGGGAGCCCTCATTTCTCATGATCCTTTTGATTACAAACTCAACGGTTATGAATTTCAGATGGCTTTTACCAGAGCGTCACGAGAGCATTACCGTAAAAATCATATCCCATAAGTTTGAGAATCGGCAAGCCGGTAATGACGACCAACATATAGACAGAAATGGTTGCGATGATCGAGTTGGATTTTAATGTTAATGCCGACCCACTGGAGTTTTTTGCGACTGGCAGAAATCCCCATTTCCATACAATGGAGTGAAATTCATCTAAAATAAGATGAATCATAGCACCAATAAAAACTGCAATTCCCGCAGCCACAGCCATATCTTTTCCAGATGTGAGAAAAACCAGAGCTCCGGCTTCCCCGCAAAACACAGCAAATGGAATACTATGCATAATTCCTCTATGTCTAGTAACCCGTTTTACTCCCTCCAGGATTACGTAGTTAATTAGAAGATACGCCAGGACAAAGTAGGCAATAAGAAACTCCGGTGTAACGACAAAATAATCTGAAACATATTTTAGAAAGGTGACGGGAATAATGACGGAAATGAGGCCAAACAACATTGCTAAAGGTTTTCCTGTATCGCTATCAAGATCCGGTAACAAACCTCCTATTGCACCGCAGAGAAAAACTGCCGTCAACTGTGTCGGGTTGAGAGTTCCAGGCTGGGAAATAAAATAATATGCAGAGGTTGCAACGCCAGCGGTAAGGCCGCCTAAAAAATGGGTTTTGAATTCGGACATAAATCTCGTGAAGGTGTAGTAATGGTATCGAATCGGATTTTGGTTTGTAGAGTGGTCAAGCCAGAGAGTTTATATGACTAAAGCATGCTGCTGAATAGTTAGGTCGTGATGATTTCAAAAAAGTACAATACGTATGCTCATGTTTTGAATGATATGGTTATAAAATGTATTCCATTTCATAACAGATACTTTCCCAACGTCAACATTTTCAGAGGAATTATTCATGTTAATAGAGAATTTTGATGTAGTCTTACCCCGTATTGCTGGTGTTTTCGACAAGAGACTTCTGGAAATACAAAAAGTAGTTGGGCGGAAAGTACAGGGTGAGTCTTTGTATGGCTACTGATCTGTATACTTGATTAATAGTAATTGCAGAGCATGGATGGATATTAGTAGGTAGGAAATATCCTGGGGTAGAGATTTCCAGTCTGTATTAGTGATAAAACATTGGTCTGAGGATCGCTGTTTACAGAGTACATCTTAAGCCTAGTCAATTGTCTCCAGCCAGGTCACATTTAAGACGACTGTCAATCATCTCGATAATGGTTAATATGAATTATTAGCAGTGGAAATATGTAGATACTGGTACGGGACATTTCGTCAGGGGAACTCAATGCATATAAGAATCATTTCACTAGTTAACTGAAACGCAGCTACTGAGATCAAGGAGTTGATCGAAGACACATTAGTGAAGCTAAAGGTAAATGCTGATATTGAAATTGTAACAGTCGAAACCTCTGAGGAGGCAATACGGTATCGTCACATTGGTGGACCTACTATCCAGGTGAATGGATTAGACATTGAACCCAATGCTCGAACAATTGAACAATTCGGTATTTCCTGACGCAGATATGGGGTGTCGTCGATACCTTCAGAAGAGCTAATAACAGCAGCTTTAGAAGAAGCTGCTCAAACTGGCCAATAAGAATTTCCGGGGAGATTGTCCGAGAATAATAATCTGTGTAAAAACGAGACATTTTAAACAATAAGCATAGCCATATAACTGATGTCGGAGTCTACTATTACCTGCCAACATATTTTGGTAGGGGGAGTGGGCAGTATTCTTTAGACCTTAATCGTCACTGATGTCGAAAGCTATCTTATGATAGTGTTCAATAAGTCCTTCCGCCTTGATCTCTTTAATTGCATCAGCTAATTGGGGAACCAACGAAGTATGTCTTTTATGCACATACATGTACAGCGGGACTTCTTGCATGATGCCAGCCAAATGCACCTTGCCTTGTAAGTTATAGGTTCCATTTTTCAAAAAGGGAATTACGGAATTAACATCATCAACATACAGATCAGTCCGTTTTAAGGCCAGCATTTGCAATCCCTGTGAGGTCTCTGTAATGTCGGTGAGGCGTCCAGCTTTGACAACTTTCGACAGATTGTTTTCACAGATTTTCATCCCTCGTGGGTATTGAACAACGTATTCGGTATTTTTTAGACTCTCCCAGCCATTCAACTCAGGAATGGATGGGTCTGTTGTATATGCACCGACAGTCATGGGAAAGACAGATTCATCAATCCGTATCAGATTTGGATATAACGTACCGTAGGCATGAATGCGCGCAGGTTCGCCGTCTGCTCTCCCCTCATTTGTTTGTATACTCGCACGTCCCAGTGGATAGTATTCAACTATGAGCTCCATATTGAGGCGCCTGAATACCTCTTTATAAATAAGATTCACCCATGTATACAAAGGAGTTCCTTCAGGCCTGTTTATTGACATGTGAAAGGACCTTTCATTAACCTCGGAAACAGACTCTCCACATTCCCCTCTTTCTGTAAGAACTATTCCGGCTATGAAAAAAGCGACGAAAGCCAGTGAACCTACAAAATAACGATGATAGTTATAGGTTCGTAATACATCTGATTTCATAGAAGAATCTCCAGCTGTCCCTAAAGACAATCCTCTTACAGTCATTAGACATCATATCAATTACAGGTTTTCATAATTATCTCATACGCATTAGCTTTTGTTAAAAGAATTTAATCGTAATTCAATCCCTGAGCGATCCAATTAATTATTATGCAAAAACTGGAAATCTATCTGCCGAAGCTGATCTAACAAGAGCATTGTGTTTCTCAATCAGTCAGATAGAGATGTTTCCTGGTAATCATCAGATTGGAGGTGGAACCTGAATGTCGTGCACTTGGGTGTTTGAGGTTTGTAATTTTACTGTGAACAGTACGTTGTAGGAATTTCCATTGCCATTATATCAATAGCTTTCAACTCAAATCGAGAATTTCGGAGTCAGTGCTTACCTTAATGGATAAGCATCTGAGCCGTTGCACGGAGTTGGGTAAAAGGGTGTCCAAGATTATTGTCACAATACATACATTTTGTCACAATGAACAATCGTCCCAAATACAGAATAATGGCTGGCTTTTTATCACGTTATCCTGGTCTTTCTATAGATTTGCACTTGAGCGATTCAATAGTGGATTTGGTTGAGTGATGATTTGATATCGCTATTCGTAATGCCGATCTGAAAAACTCAACATTGATTGTCCGCACGTTGGCACCCGACAATCGAATTGTATGTGCATCCCCCAAATATCTGGCGGAGTTCGGCGAGCCCCAATCACCAGATGAGTTGCGGGATCATCAATGTATCAATTTAATGGGCCTTGAAAATTGGGTGTTCTAGACCCCCAAAGGGCAACTGAGCATTAAAACGAAAGAACGATTTCGAACAGACAATGGCGAATCGGTCAGAGATGCCTGTGCTGATGGCGTAGGTATTACGATGGCGTCTACATGGAGTGTCTATAAGCACTTTGAGCGTGGGAAACTGGTGCAGATACTGCGAGATTACCCCTTAGTCTCAGAGACCGCAATCTGGGCCGTCTATCCCATCTCGCGATTGTTGCCTCCAAATGTCCGGGCTTTTATCGACTATTGTGGTAAGTGTTATGGTAGCCCGCCGTATTGGGATCAGCACCGGGTAGCTGAACAGCAACCTTATTACAAGAGCCTTTAGTAAACTGTTTTGACAGGAAATGCACAGATTGAGGCTCAAAGATATTCTCGTTTTCTTTAAACGACCTTTGCCCTTAGCGAGTGGAAAAGGGTTTCAAGATCTTCACGAGTCTTGCAGCCGATTTTAGTGAATTGTGTTTGAACTGTTTGGTATCGTTTGATATCACTCAGGTCATCCAAACACGTGTATATTCCAAGCCTTCTGCCCAGTATGAAATTTAACGTATCATCCTCGGGAAGGTTGAGGAAGCGGTCCATGATGGAAATCAGACGGTCCTTGTGCTCAGGAAGCTTGCCTCGTGCCTCAATAAGCAAGTCGACACCATGATGGTTTGCGTAGTGGCTGGTTATTCCATCAAGGTTTTCAAGCATCAACTTCTGTTCCTCAATGATATTCTTTTCGGTCTGCAAGGTGTATTCTCCTGCGATGAGTTTTTTCTCCAACCCTGAGCCTTCTTTTACCCCAATGGTCAGAACCCTGATTTTGTCCGGGTTGATTGCGTTGAGCGCTAAGGCTGTGCTGGTTGCATGATCTCTCCAGTGAAGAGTTCCTCCAAGGCCTGATATCACGAATTCTGATAGAGACATTCCTGCCTGTTTTGCATGTTGACCGGCACTGATGATTTCTTTGGATGTCACCCCCTTGTTCATAAGCTTCAATACGGCATCAGAACCTGACTCCATACCGCAATACAACAGGTTCAAGCCAGCACTGCATATTTCCTGTAACTCCTCAGGACTCTTTCTGTTAATGGACCATGCTCTGCCATAACTTGAGATTGTTTGAAGCGTGGGAAAACGCTTTTTTAAGTGGTTGAGTATCACTAACAGATCTGCGGTCCTCATAATGAGGCTGTCCCCATCCTGAAGGAAACAGCGAGTGAACGGATGGCTGTTGAAATAGTCTGCGGCTTTATCAATGTCGCGTAGTATTTCTTCGACAGAGCGTATTGAAAAGCGTTCACCTTCGTAATTTACGCAGAATTCACACCTGTTCCAGGGGCAGTTCCGTGTCGTTCTGATTAACAGGCTGTCTGATTCGTCAACCGGGCGTATTGGCCCGAGTTCAAATGGGTAATTCATTGATTCGTCCTAATAATCATCATGGGAAAAGGCCTGTCTTCGCAATTGATCGTATACTCGGAAATACTAGAATAATTTTCATCTTCCTGCCAGCTTCTAGGGGAGGTTCTGGATGAATCAAAACCACGGCAGGTCGTAGCGTATATTAACGCACGATTGTCCGTGGCACCTCATATTATTACATGTTCCTATAACGTATCTTCGGCGCATTTAAACAACCTGTCGATGTGACTGATTTGTATACCAATATTCTATTATTTTGTAACCTTCCAGCGCTGGATACGTTTTCCAGGTAGTTGCGCAACTCTTCATATATTTCTCTTGTACTGTTGAATGGCCGGAGTTTTTCAATGGCTGAATTTGTATCAAAATAGCAATCAAACAAGGAGTATCTACATGAAGATTAGAAAAACAATAACGAAAACGTTGATAGTTCTTGGAACTATCATGATGTTTACCACTCCAGTACTTGCTGGAGATAATGGTTCAGGACGTGGAGGTCGTTATGACTGTGACCGTAATAACGGAAACAGTGGTGACGATGGTATCAGTGTAATTCTTGACCAGGACACCAGCATATTATTGGCAAGACGTGGAAACGATTGCGATCACACCCATGACCATGATCACGACAATGATAAAGCTGGTAATGGTAACAGAAATGGGCAGGATGACGATACCAGTAACTCTGCAACAGGATAAGAGCACACTACTGACAAGGAGATAAGACCACAATGAAAATTGAGTTCATCGCTGAGTCATTCCCCGTATCTCCTCCCCCTGGATACAGTTCAACTCAGTGAAGAATACGCTCAGTGCACGTTTTTTTCGAACGAGCACTGAGCTTTTTTACTGCAATTAACAGGAGTAACCCTGATTAGAACAGATTGAACTATTTTACTGCAGAAATATAGGGGCCCATTTCCATTTCTTTATATCCCTTTCCGGGGGCGACAACGGGATAGACCATTTCTTCCATGTCAGTCATTACTTCGAGAAAAACTGATCCTTTACTCTGTAGCATTGTCTTTAAAGCGGCTTCGAGTTCATCTCTATGGCTGATCTTAATGGACGTGTCAAACCCGCATTCGGAGGCGATGGCAGCAAAACTGACCTGATTCTCAGGTTCTTCAGTAGCAACTATACGATTACCATAACGGGCTGTCTGGATGTTCCGAACCATTCCTGTACTGCGATTATTTAACAGGAGAACTTTGATAGGGAGTTTTCTGGTGCCAATGGTGTACATTTCTCCCATATTCATCCTGATACTGGAGTCTCCGTCAATGGCGAGGGTGAGCGTTTCAGGGTTTGCAAAATGCGCCCCGATAGCTGCCGGCAGTGAAAACCCCATTGTTCCGAATCCGCCGGATGTAATAAACGATCGTGGATGTTTAATTTTTAAATGTTGTGCTGCGAGCATCTGATGGTTGCCCACTCCGGTAGTTACGTTTATGTCACAGGGGAGAAGAGAAGATAGTTTTTCCATGACTTCGGCTTGCTGGATATATTTGCTATCAGTGTTATAGGTCAATTGACAATCATCCTTCAAGGTAATTACCCTTTGCTGCCACTTTTCGATATCCAGTTCTACCGGGTGAGATTTGGCATATTGAATCAGATCGTCAAGCGCTGTTGCAGCGTCTCCGATGAACGAAAATTTTGGGTATCTGCTGGTCCGTACTTCCTGAACTTTAATTGGATTAATATCAATATAGGCAATGTCCGCGTTGAGTCCGGATTCTCCTACCTTCTGTGCAACTCTGTCATCCCATCGGATTCCCATGCCGATAAACAGGTCGGTCTCCTGAATTGCGATATTGGCATAGGGGGTACCAAACATACCCAGCATTCCTAAAGATGTTCTGAACGATTCATCGAGAATTCCTTTGCCCATAAGGCTGTTAATTGAAGGAATACCAAAAATCCGGTTGAATTCACGTATCCTTTCACTTGCTGCCCTATTGTTCAGGCCGCCTCCAATATAGAGCAGTGGGCGACGGGAGTTTTTAAGCAGCCGAAAAAACTCCTCGCACTGATTAGCACCCAGGTGCCGTTCATCTTCGTATTTATGGGAAAAGGTAATGGGGTTTTCTCCATGATATTCTCCGATTTCAAATTGCACATCCATTGGCAGATCTATTACTACCGGCCCGGGTTTCCCTGACTTTGCAAAATAGTATGCGTCTTTGACAATACTTTCTATGTCATCGGCTTGAGAGACCAAAACCACCTTTTTCGCCGCTTTGGCGAAAACATTGCTTACGTCGATATGTTGAAATTCGTCGGTCCCCATTTTCCCGGAAGATACCTGCCCGGCAAATACCAGAAGAGGGATGGAGTCGGCATTGGAGTCGGCAACGGCTGTAAGGGTATTGGTGATAGCAGGCCCGGAGGTAACGATTGCAACTCCGACCTTATTACTTGATCTTGATATTCCTGCGGCACCAAAGGCACAGGATTGCTCGTTGGAGTTGATAACAATATCAATCGAACTTTTTCCCAAAGCATCAAATACCGGGAGGATCGCTGCACCTGAGTAACCGAATATTCTTTCAACACCAAGGTCTTCGAGGCTTTTTACAAGTATTTCTGCACCGTTCATATTTTTTCCTCCGGTATATAGGGCTGTTAATGAGTAATTGCCGTATATATTATGCCATATTTGAAATATAAACATTGCTATCTGCAAGAAGAATTGAAGTAATAAAGCAATAAATTAAATGAAATATTTGAAATTGAGCAATAAGTGGGTGGTTGAGGTGGGGAAGGCTGTTGGGGCGCTATAGTCAGGAATTGGACTACGTCAAAGTCGTATCGTAATCCGAATCACTCATATGAAAAGGGGGAGTGGGAGGTTCAGATTGATCCCCCTTCAAATCGACAAATCATTTTGCAACTAATGCGGGCTTACGTCTATTCGCCATCACTGAAAAAAAGACAACAAAACCGTAGTATGGGATCATGTAAAAAGCACCTAATGTCGCCGCCAGGGGTTGATCTATATGAACGGCCAAGGCAATGATGAGAATATTATTGATCCAGATCTGACTGCCTGATGCGGCTATCTGGTCGGCCCAGTTCCGGCTTCGGGTGGAATACCATCCCAGAGGGGCCATCGCCAGGGCGAAGACAATAGAACAGATTGCGCAGTAAAGAATTTGCTCCGGATTGGCTTTAAGGTAGGGGACGTACCGACCGAGTGCCCCGAAATTTATCCCGGTAATTACTACCAGTGAAATTGGATAGCTCATCCGGTTCATCGGCTTAAGCAAGCCCGGCACCAGTCCCCTCAATACAAATGCCGCACCAAGTGGAACAAAAATGATCATGGCCAGAAACATAGCCATAGCGGTAAGGTCAAAGTTTAAAGTGGTATCGGAAAGTACCTTAACCATAACGGGGAGGCTGAGTGGTAGCAGCAGGCTGGTTGCTATGGCCATGACCAGACAATAGGAAATATTTCCCCGACTGATAGAGGTGAAGAACGGAGAGGACACTCCGGTGGAGGCACCGGCAAGTAAAAGAATGGGAAGTGCTAATGGCGGATACACTGCCAGGGTAACCCAGTATGCCACTGCCGGTGTGATGATCAGACGTAACAGGGTGCCCCAGATCATCCCGACCCAGTTGGACATCAGGGCCCGGCCAACATCAGCAGGAGATATTTTGATAAAGGCCAGAAACAGCATGGTCATCATCAGGTATTTGATGCTTTCAGAAACAGTGGAAGAGGCTTCGGGAAACACGACACCGGCTAGAAGAGAACCGTAAAGTACAGCAATCAATATATAATCTTTTTTTCCCATGTATCTTTTCCTAAAAGTTAAGCCCCATTTGGTACGATGTAATCTGGAGATCTCAAGATACAGGATTTTCCTTGGTAAATGAAGATAATACCTACGTGTGGGCGTCAATCTGTTGTGCATTGATAAGCGACTTGGAGTTGTTACAAATTATTGTAGGTACTGCCGATATACCTAAAGTACTTCCAGTACGATTTGTGAACATTAACCTGCTTGCGAATTGTAGTATCGTGTAGTCTTACCAATCCTTCCTGCTCACTTAAGGCAAGGTTTCTGCTTGTAATTGAGCCCGGTGTTTTGGGAGGGAAAAGAGTATATTTTGATCCTTTGATTGATCATGTATCTCCCCTGTTTTATCTATGCAGACGAGATGTATCCTAAATGGCCGTTCGAATTACATCTTAAGAGAGGTGTTTTTAATAATGGTATTGAATGAGTGTTCAAGGCGGTGTTGTATGGATTCTGTGCAGGCTTTACATTATAACTTCAATAAACACGACAACCTCCTGGCAAGAGACCTGTTAGATAGAGATCATTGTTACCAATGATTTGATCGCTCTTTGCTGAAAATGAGCTGGTATATATGGGAAAGAATTACAAGGACTGTCAGACAATGGAAAATATACAACAACCAGGCACTAAGATCATACTGGTCAGGCATGGGGAAACTGAATGGAATAGACTTCACCGCTTTCAGGGCTTGAGCGATATACCGCTTAACGAGAAGGGGAACAGCCAGGCGCGCAGTTTGGCTTTGGCTTTAAAAGATGAGGTAATCACGTCTATATATTCAAGCCCTTTAAAGCGCGCCATGGAAACAGCATCTCATATAGGCAGCTTTCACTCCAAAACGCCTTTGATTAAAGAACCAGGACTGATGGAGATGGACCTTGGAGATTTTGAAGGTATGGAAGGTCGGAGGTGGAAAGAAGAGCATCAGGATTTTCGCAAGGCCTGGGAGGAAAAACCGGCCACATTGTCAATGCCTGGAGGAGAAAGTCTTCAGGATGTCCAGGAGAGGGCAGTTGCTACGCTGATGAGGATATCGGAACTCTATGATTCTGGCAGCACTCTGCTGATCTGTTCACACAATTTCGTTATTGTATCTCTATTATGTTTTGCTTCAGGGATCTCGCTGGACCGTTTTCGGGAAATGCGCCAGGATACAGCGGCCCTAAATGTTATGTACACAAATGGTGCAGATTTCCATGTTGAAAAGGTAAACGACCGCCAGCATCTATGTTTAAATAACCAAAGTTGATGGGGGGAAGATATACTTTGGGCTTCTGTTTCTCTCTTCAAGTATAAAACGAGAAATTTGGCTGGAAAGAGAACTAAGTTGTCACCTGTTAAAAGGCTATTTTTCTATGAAAATACTACCTTTTTTCACTGACAAGGATGGAGCCCACGACCGGATTTGAACCGGTGACCTCATCCTTACCAAGGATGCGCTCTACCAACTGAGCTACGTGGGCACCAAAAAGCTTTTTTTGACAGCATCGAGTGGAAAACTCAGTCTAAACTCGCATATATCAGCTTGTAAGGATTTTCATCTTTACCAATACAAGATGGTGGAGGGGGGAGGATTCGAACCTCCGAAGGCGTCGCCGACAGATTTACAGTCTGTTCCCTTTGGCCACTCGGGAACCCCTCCTTCATGCAAATAGCTCATCAAAAAAAGAAGGCATTTTCTACTCTTTTGTAGGCGCCTTGTAAAGGATTTATATAACAAAATCTACTTGTGCGGCCTGGTAAGATAAACCAGATCGCGCCATTTTCTGGCTAGGTATATTTCTCAACCTTCATTCCTGGATGCCCCTTTTTTCTTGTAAGATATACGAATGCTAAGCTTACACTCTGCAGCGTTCTGGTTTTTAGCACTTTGCGAACATCTATATCCTTGTTCTATATGTAGTAAAAATTCTTGTTCACGTTAAGCTGAGGATGTATGATTCATGGTCGTAATTGACTCCGTTGTATTCTTCTGTTTTAAATTGTGAATCTCGAAAGGTGTGTTTCTCATTCAACGAGAGAGTTGATCCTCTTTTTCGCAATCCTTACAACCACTATTAAGGGAGTACACTATCATGAAAGCACTCATCGTTTATTCAACTCGTCTCGGTCAGACACGTCATTTAGCTGAACTCATTGCAGAGGGAATACGCTTTTCTGCAGCAGACGTAACAATAAAGGATGTAACAGATATCAAACGAGAGACAGATCTGACTGGCTATGACATCTATGTGTTCGGTTCCTCAACCTACCATGGCATGATGATGGAGCGAATGAAGACGTTCCTGTTTTTGGCAGAGCGTGCAGAGCTCAAAGGCACTGTCGGCGGATCATTCGGCTCCTTTGGTTGGAGTGGTGAGGCGGCTGAACGAATATATGACACCATGAAGAATGTTTATGGCATGAATATGGTCAGTGGGCCGCTTATGCTCAAAGGTGGGAATGTTGACGGTGGTGTAAAGGTTGCGCAATCGTATGGAAAGGAACTGGTATCAAAAGCAGCTGAGCAGGGATAGGTTGGCCGTGCCGATTCCGTACTGTCTGAGGAGGGGGGACGAGGCAGGAGGCTTCATCATGTAAATTGGGGACAGAGTAAAGTTAAACATAAACTATTTTACTCTGATCTCTTTTATGCTTCGATGATCAATTTTTGATTAGCACAACTAGAGGGATGTTATTCATTATAGCCGTTCAATGTCACAACCTCTCTTCTGCAACTGATTAAGAATACTTTCTTTACCAGCTAAGTGGAGTGCGCCAAACAAGACAAATTCAACGTCTTTTGTTTTTAACATTTGTTCAATTTGTGGTACCCAATTAGTATTTCGTTCTACCAAAAGTGAGTTATATAATTTGGGGAAGCGTTCAGCCAAGGGGTCCAAGGCGATTTTTTGCAATTGTTCAATATCTCCTTTCCTCCAGGCATTCTTCATCGCTCCCATCATACTGGGCAAATTTTTCATGTCATTTAAGGTGTGCTCTATAAACTCATTTTCATTACCTACCCCCATTGTTGACAGAAATTCCAATTGTTCATACACAGTTTCCAAATGTTTGATTTCCTTTGAGTCATTTAAGGCTCTTGAACTAAATGATTCGTCAACACCTGCTCCGGATAACCCAAGATTCTGAAGTTCAATCATCGTAAGTATAACTGATAACATTCCAGGTTTAAATTTCGTCATAGAGGTCATTGGAATCCCTCTTTCAGCGAGATATATTTCCAGGGTATGCAAGGTGTCAGGCGTCAAGAACTGAGTAATGTTCTGATCATCAGGGTAGGTAGTATGTTGTAATATTGTCTGTTGAAACTCAGGAGCACCAAATTTCTGTATGTCAGTTTCTAAAACTACTATCATTGAATCAGTATAGGCTCTCTCGAAGGCATTGGGTAAAGGATAGTCAGATTGGGTTAAGAGATGGAATGTTCCTCCAAGAAAAAGGTGGTTCCCATCCTTACTGACTTTCCAAACCGATGACTTCGCAAAAACATGAGTATTTACAACCAAACACCAGAGAAGCAGAACACAAAAGAATCTTAGAGATTTCATTAGGAACCTGTTTGTGAAATGTAACACTTCGTTAACAATGGAAATATTGTTGACATATTATTTGAGAAGAGAAAGTAGCCAACTCTATTTCTCCCAATTTTACTAGTGTCTTCTGATTTTTATCTGCTCTTTGTTACTTCTTTCGAAAAGTCGGAAATCAATGGCGGTAATTGAAGTAAAGGTCCAGTAATGCGTTTTTATCATACTTTTTCCCACTCGTTGTGGACATGTTTGGTGATTCGCTATACCATTTTTAAATGACGGTATTCTCTATATATCATGTGCGCTAAACTATGCGCGCTATCCCATTTTTCGGAGGAACCCTAATGAAACGACTTGCAACGCTGTTTACACTTTTACTTACAGTGTTTCTGCTGAATGGATGCGGTTATAACTCGCTGCAGATGAAGGAGGAGACGGTTTTCAAGGCGTGGGCTGATATTGAGGCAGCGCTGCAGCGTCGGGGCGATCTCATACCAAACCTGGTGGAAACAGTGAAGGGGTACGCAGCGCATGAGCGGGAAACCCTGGAGGGGGTAATTAACGCTAGAGCCAAGGCGACCTCGGTCCAGATTTCTCCATCGGATCTGAGTGATGCAGCCAAGATGCAAGAGTTTAGCGCGGCGCAGGGCGGGCTTGGGTCAGCCCTCTCGCGCCTGATGGTCGTTGTCGAGCGATATCCGGATCTGAAAGCGAACCAGAACTTTTTGGATCTGCAGAACCAGCTGGAAGGAACCGAAAACAGGATCAACGTCGCCAGGCAACGCTATAACGAGACGGTGGAGGAGTTCAACAGTTCAATTCGCAAGTTCCCTGAGAGCCTAACCAATAACTTTATCCTTAATCTGGATAGAAAGGAATATTTCAAGGCCGATGTTGCCGCTAAAGAAGTCCCCGCTGTAAAATTTTAGCAGGAGTTGGTGATGAGCACATTGACTCACAGGCAATTCTTACGAGGCCTGTTTCTCCTCCTATTCGCGCTGCTTCTGCCTGCAGCAGATGTTTCGGCGCTCGAGGTGCCACCACTTAGCGGGAGGGTGAATGATTACGCTAAGATACTCTCCTCATCCACTGTGAGACAACTTGAGGGCTCACTGCAGAGCTTTGAAACCGCGCAGTCCACCCAGATCGTTGTCCTGACCATACCCTCTCTTGAGGGAGAGGTGCTGGAAGAGTTTTCTATTCGGGTTGGGGAAACATGGAAGATCGGACACCAAGGGCTGGATAACGGAGCCATTCTTATCATCTCACGCAGTGATCGCAAGCTGCGCATTGAAGTGGGTTATGGCCTTGAAGGCAGTCTCACCGATCTGGTCTCAGGCCGGATTATCCGTAATGTTATCCTTCCACAGTTCAAAAACGGCAACTTTGATCAGGGAGTCATTGACGGTGTTTCCGCGATGATGGCAGCAGTCAACGGCGAGTTTTCAGCTAAAGAGGTCAACAGTAGCCCAGCCGGATCAGATGAAGAGACAGGATTTACCGTTATGCTAATCGCCTGTCTGTTTTTTGTCGGTAAGGCATTCGGCAGAAGTAAACCGCTTGCAGCAACCATAGGCGGCATTGTATCGCCGCTACTCTGCTTTTTCATTCTTGGGCCGAAGTGGCTCATCATCGCCGCCATGGTTCCCGTTGGTATCGTTGGAGGCCTGATTGCTTCAGTCCTGGCGGCAGCGCGGTTCTCTGCAGGCTCGAGCGGATACCGTGGTTCCCGCTCCCATGGCGGTTCCGGAAGTAGCTGGGGGGGAGGTTTTGGAGGAGGCACGGGAGGTGGCGGATTTGGTGGTGGCGGCGGAGGATTTGGCGGGGGCGGTGCCTCTGGAGGGTGGTAATATGGACAGACTTTCAGCAACGTTTCTCAGTATAGCAGAGCAGCAGGCCGTAACCGCTGCCGTGCAGGAGGCAGAAAAACAGACCTCAGGCGAGATCGTACCCATGGTAGTCTCGGCAAGTCATCACTACCCGCTCGCAGCGGCCACCGGAGCGACACTCATCTCGCTGCCTCTTGCCCTGCTGCTGACCTCAACGTTCGGTACTGCGCTCTGGCTCGGTACACAGAATATGTATCTTTTTCTCACTTTTTTTGCCCTGCTCTATTTTCCAGCCCGCTGGCTGGTCAACCGCTTTCCTACACTTAAACGGCTTTTTCTGAGCGTAAGGGATGTGGACGAAGAGGTCGAAGAAGCGGCGATCACAACTTTTTATGGCGAAGGGCTCTACAAAACCCGGGAACAGAATGGTATCCTGATCTTTATATCGGTGCTGGAACAGAAAGTGTGGATATTGGGTGATTGTGGCGTTAATGACAGGATCGACCCAGGAACCTGGCAGGAGATTATCGAAAAGCTCACTGCAGGAATTCATTCAGGAGAGAGGGGCCCGGCACTCTGTCGTGCAGTATCCGCCGTGGGAGAGATCCTGCGGCACCACTTTCCCATTCGCGCAGATGACCATAACGAACTCCATAATATCATAATTAAATGACCATACAGCACCGATGTGCTTCGGCATCCGTGCTCGAATCAGACGAGCTCAACCCAAAATAACAGAGGACTCACCAATGGTACGACGTGCCATTATCTTAAGACCCGGTATGGCTGAGAGTTCATAATCTGCCCTGATCTGCAGGGAATTTTCGTCCTGTCGGTTGAAATCAGGAGCCTGCACTGAATTGTTTGTCATGAGGCTATTGTCATCACCACCACCCCAGCCAAATCCATAACTGCGTTCTCCTGACACAGTTTGAAACCCTACTGATAATTTAAGAGTATTTCTACCATATCAAACGCGAAATTGTCGTTCAGCGTATACCCCGCGTTCAGATACACCTGTTGCGAATAAAAAGATACGTTGAACGAATGTTCAAAATGAGGTGTACGAAGTTGTCTGTTAATAGTGTTTTGAATGACTATTCAAGATAATGTCGTATAGTATCTCTATATTTAAAACCTAAAGAGCAAAAACGAGGAAAATCTATGTCACGAGCTCAGTTTGATAGAGACGAGATTATTGATAAATCAATTGAACTATTTTGGAAAAATGGCTACAGCGCATCGTCGATGAAGCAAGTTGTAAAAACCACGGGCCTTAAACCAGGATCACTCTATCTGGCATTCGGTAATAAAGAAGCCTTGTTCCGTGAAGCCCTGGAAAGTTATGCCCAACAATCCATAGCACGCATTCGTAGCATACTTGATAACGCTCCAAGTGTCGGGGAAGGCATTTGTGCGATTCTGGAAAAAAATATTGAAGATTCGACCAGTGAAAACTACTCTAGTTGTTTCCTTGTTAAAACCCAACTCGAACTCGCTGCTGAAGGGGGGGAGCTCCATGAATTTGCATCTGCAAAGTTGACTGAGATTGAAGCGCTGTATCAAAGCTATCTAGAAAAAGAATTTGACACGGAATTGAGTAACCAACGTGCAGTCAGCCTTATGCTGCATATCTTTGGTATGAGAGTTTATGGTTATCATCACGGTGCAGCGGAACGAATGCGTCATGGACTGCGAGAAGGGTTGCCCTGGCTACCCTGGAAATACAATGATTAATGTGCAGTTGATTGTAGAAGTCTGTAATGATAAAGACCAGAATTTGGAGTCAGACTCCTGTTCTGTCTCCATCAATTGAGAATACGTTATTGGCCCTGCCGTGATTGGGAAATACTTTTACCATATGAACCCTAGGTTTTAAGAATAATCATATCGTTGATGTACGCATAAAAATTTATCCATTTGACAAATAGATCTTTTGGGATAATGATTATTAATAAACACCAGATACTGAAAGGCCGTTGTAATGAATTCATCTCATAATTCACCAGAAAAGCGTCTGAAAGAGATGCTTGAAAAGTTAAAAGAAAGTGATTGCAGAATTACACCGCAACGTTATGCGGTGTTAAATGTTCTTGCTAATAGCTTTGAACATCCATCAGCAGAAAGTATACATTTGGAACTCATCGAGAATTATCCTACAATGAGTTTGGCAACGGTGTACAAAACAATCAATCTTCTTAAGCGAGCAGGAGAAATTCTTGAGCTGGAATTCAGTGATCTGAGTAATCGATACGATGGGAAAAAGCCATATCCGCATCCCCACGTGATCTGTTCTCAGTGTGGAAAAATAGTTGATCCTTCTCATTTAAACCTTGAAGAAATCACCAATAAAATGATGGAGGAAACAGGTTTCAAGATTTTAACACATCGTCTTGACTTTTATGGCCTTTGCTCGGATTGCCAGTAGCAGATTTTTTTTGCGCAAAAGCGGATAATGATTATCTATAGAGAGATGGTGTTGCAACTTGGCTATTTTACAAAATAATCACAATCACCAAATTGAGAGGGTTTGTTTGGGGTGTGTTAGTTGTTAGATTTTATATGCGCGTCTTCATTGTTGTTGAATAAGTATCGAATGTTGGAATGTTCTGGGGTGCTTTGTGGCATCTGTACTATTTGTAATGCATCTCATAGCATAACATTTGCGCCAACCTGGGAGAGTGTCGGATTAAGCAGTAATTTTTCGACAATAACGCGGGTTGATGAAAAAGGGTTCAGTCCGACAGTCTCCTAACGGGGAAATACCTACAACGAAAGGAGGTACATGATGAGCAGTGAGAGTAAGTGTCCTGTAACTGGCAAAACACGTAAACAAAGAGCAGGTGGTACAAGGAACCGTGACTGGTGGCCTAACCAGTTAAAGCTTGAAATTCTGCGCCAGCATTCGAGCAAATCTAATCCAATGGACAACGATTTTAACTATGCTGAAGAATTTAAAAGTCTTGATCTCAATGCTGTAAAGAAGGATCTTCGTACCTTGATGACAGATTCGCAGGACTGGTGGCCAGCCGATTGGGGGCATTACGGTGGTTTTTTTATCCGTATGGCCTGGCATAGTGCCGGTACCTATCGGTCAGCAGATGGTCGTGGTGGCGGAGGTACAGGTAATCAGCGTTTTGCTCCCATCAATAGTTGGCCCGATAACGTAAACCTCGACAAAGCTCGTCGACTCCTGTGGCCGATCAAACAGAAGTATGGCAGAAAGATTTCCTGGGCAGATCTGCTCATTCTCACGGGTAATGTTGCTCTTGAATCCATGGGATTTAAGACCTTTGGTTTTGGCGGTGGCCGTGAAGACATCTGGGAGCCGGAAAAAGATGTCTATTGGGGATCTGAAGATACCTGGTTAGGTGATGAACGGTATACAGGCGACCGGGAACTTGAAAGTACACTTGCCGCAGTTCAAATGGGCCTGATCTATGTAAACCCTGAGGGGCCGAACGGAAACCCGGATCCTGTTGCTTCCGGTATTGATGTCCGGGATACTTTTGGTCGTATGGGCATGAACGACGAAGAGACTGTGGCGCTCGTTGCAGGCGGTCACACCTTCGGTAAATGTCATGGCGCGGGAGACGCAGCAAACGTTGGACCCGAACCTGAAGCTGCGCCTATTGAGGAGCAAGGGCTCGGTTGGAAGAGTAGCTTCGGTTGTGGAAACGCTGGTGATACTATCAGTAGTGGCATTGAGGGAGCCTGGAAGCCCAATCCTACAACATGGGATATGGGTTATTTGAAAGTACTTTTCAAATATGAGTGGGAACTGGTCAAGAGCCCGGCTGGTGCTAATCAGTGGTTGGCTAAAGACGTGGATGATGAGGATATGGTGGTTGATGCTCATGACCCATCAAAGAAGCACAGGCCGATGATGACCACGGCGGACCTATCACTTCGCTTCGACCCAATTTATGAACCAATTGCGAGACGCTATTTGGCAAACCCCGAGGAATTTGCGGATGCGTTCGCCCGGGCCTGGTTCAAGTTGACGCATCGTGACATGGGCCCTTGCGCACGTTATCTCGGACCGGAAGTTCCTGCCGAAGAGCTTATCTGGCAAGATCCAATCCCAGCTGTTGATCATGAATTGATCAATGAGAGTGACATTAAGGCATTAAAAGAGAAAGTTTTGGCCTCTGGCCTCTCTGTATCAGAATTGATTTCCACAGCTTGGGCTTCGGCATCCACATTTCGCGGGTCTGACATGCGCGGTGGTGCGAACGGTGCTCGAATCCGTCTTGCGCCGCAAAAGGATTGGCAGGTTAATCAGCAGAATCAATTGCCCAAAGTGATTGAGACTCTCGAAGGTATTCAAAAAGCGTTTGGCAAGAAAGTCTCAATGGCCGACCTGATTGTATTGGCAGGCTGTGCAGGTGTTGAAAAAGCCGCAAAGAGCAGTGGGCATGAGGTTACGGTGCCATTTGCGCCAGGACGTATGGACGCTTCACAGGAACAGACCGATGTTAAGTCTTTTGCTGTTCTTGAACCTGAAGCTGACGGTTTTCGCAACTACATGAAAGCCAAATACACAGTCTCGGCTGAAGATATGCTGGTGGATCGGGCACAATTATTAACACTGACTGCTCCGGAGATGACTGTTCTCGTGGGTGGCATGCGAGTTTTAAACGCCAACTTCGGCCAGACGAAACATGGTGTTTTCACGGATAATCCTGAAACACTGACAAATGATTTTTTTGTGAATCTGCTTGATATGAACACTGCCTGGAAACCGACCTCTGCAGATGCCGATATTTTTGAAGGGAGCAATCGAAAAACAGGTGAACTCAAGTGGACCGCCACCCGTGTCGACCTGATCTTTGGGTCAAACTCTGAGCTTCGCGCATTGTCAGAATTTTATGGATGTGCGGACTCTAAAGAAAAATTCGTCAATGATTTTGTTGCTGCATGGAATAAGGTTATGAATTTGGATCGTTTTGACCTCAAATGATCAGAAACTACTCTGCTTCCAGATTCAACGGGCGTTTTTAATAGTGCTGGAATCAATACGTGATGTATGAGAGCCGTATTTAGAAAACCAAACCTTTCGAACCGATGTCGAGTGTCACAATATGCATATGTGCTCTGTAGTTCGAACATGTATCGAGAGCTTCGATTTGCTCATATGAAAGGTTTGGTTGAATTTGATTGCTTGAAGGTCTTACTCAATCTGAGGCAACCTAGCCCACAACATTGTGGGCTAGGTTGCTTCACGATTCACTGCTTATCTTGATATGCCCCTGCTGAGTAGGTCAACTCATAACTATGGGAGT
Source organism: Desulfosediminicola flagellatus (assembly GCF_005116655.2). GTDB lineage: Bacteria > Desulfobacterota > Desulfobulbia > Desulfobulbales > Desulfocapsaceae > Desulfopila > Desulfopila flagellata. The sequence continues at coordinate 644,082 of NZ_CP050698.1, forward strand.
AAATCTCGATAAGATTTCCGAAAGGGTCTTCGCAATACACCATCCGATAGGGTTTTTCCCCAGGGTAATATTCCCGTACCGGCATTCTCTGCTTACCACCATTTGCTACAATTTTAGCTGCAAGACCTTCAACATCAGGATCTTGAACACAGAAATGGAAGACACCGGTTTTCCAATATTCAAAATTGTTTTCTCGCTGCTCTGAATTTTTGAACTCAAAAATTTCAACTCCGATTTTGTCACCAGTTGACATGTGTGCAATTTTAAAGCTGCCCCAACCTTCACCGAAAACGTCGTTACACATGACACCAATTGCAGAATCGTCAGCTACGATTTCTGTCGGCGGCATGATTACGTACCAACCAAGTACCTCTGTGTAAAATTTAACTGCTTTTTCGAGGTCGGTTACAGATAAACCTATATGTGAAAATGTTCTAGGATATGTCATTTTACTGCTCCTTGGAATTATATTGTTGTTTACGTTATCCCGGGTACAGTGACACTATAGTGTTTGGCGCTGCCATAACAAGAAGGCACATTTTTGTTCGACACGAACCAATTGGTTCGCCTTGTCTGGATTGGCGAGATCTACGTTAATATTTTTTTTGAGGGTGAAACGATATACTATGATCAAGTGGAATGAAAAGAACTACCACTGTCCTGTTGAAGTTTCTATGGATCTACTGAGTGGAAAATGGAAGTGCCTGATGCTTTGGCATCTGAATGAAGGGACAAAACGCTATAAAGAGCTTGAAAGAATAGTGCCTGGAGTTAGTCAAAAAATGCTGACACAGCAGTTAAAAGAATTAGAAAAGGACGGGTTGATATTACGAACAGTATATGCCGAAGTTCCTCCACGAGTTGAATATAGTTTGACTGAACTTGGCCAAAGCGCCTTTCCTATTTTAGAGATGATGCACTCCTGGGCTGTTAAACAATTGGGACTGAGTGATCCCGATGCATAGGCCCAAAGGGGAAACACATAAAGAATGCAATTTGCCTCAGATTCGGTAGTGTTCAAACTGCTTTGCCATTTTCCACTACACGTTGTTCCTGCAACGTGAGTTAACGTGTATGCGTCTTCTTTTTCCCCATTTCCTGAAGACTTCTACGGTTTGATTTTTCAGCATACATTAAAAGCAGCATTGTTTTGTCATGTATCAATGTGGTGTTTTCGATACCGTCCGAAACTTGAACTGCAGGTGATTATTGTGAGAGGCTCTGAATTTCAGGCAAGCAGGATGAGACCAGCCACCCAACTCATATTGTCACTTTCTGATAGAGTCGATTTATTTGCAATTTCTGCTGACCATCCAGAAGCTTTCATCAAAAGAGAGACATCGATACCAAAGCCTGACATAGAAGGGCGGGCAACAGTAATGTGACGGCAGGGTTTGTCTTCTTTTAGAACAGCGCAGCTGATATGATCGGCACAAAACAGATTTTTGCATGATCCTCCAGCAAAGCCTTTTGATTGAGTAAATCCGGTCTCAATGGCTTTCTGTTCTACAGCCGATACTACCTGATGAAGCAGTTGCATCACTTCATTTCGGTCGCTTGAAAACATTACTGACGTCGGTATTTCTATTTTCACGGTTATGGAATATTGACTGTTGGCCTGCCACTTTTTGAATTCAGCAGGACCTCCCACATAGGGAGGACATCCTGCTGCAAGACCATAATTTGGACACCGATACTCTCCGTTGCATAGCGCTGCCAGTGCCTCTTTAACTTCGATCTTATCAGAGGAGATAATAGCAGAAGATGTCGCACCACGTTCAATAGCTTCCCAGGTAAGGTGTACAAGGTGCTCCTCAGTTACTGCAGGTGTATTCTCAGGCATGGCTTCACTGTAGGTATATGTGTATGTATTATCTTACTTTGAGAGAGTAATGATGAGCTTGTCATCAGCCACTTCTACCAAATAACAATGGATCGGGTGAGGAGCAGGGCCCAAAAGAGTTTTCCCGTCAGAATCGAATGTTGAAGTATTGATACTGCAACACTGCACTGTATTTGTCCCGGGCACAGGGTCCAAACGACGATGCCCGAGGTGTGTACACTGGTTACGATATGCGCGATACGTTCTGTCTTCACCAAAAACAACGAGAACCCGTGTCGGGAGATTTTTCCCTTCTAATCGAATTGCACCTCCAGGCATCTGCAATTCTGGTACATTTTTAAGCTCGATAGCAATTTTCCCATTGTTATATTCCCAGCACTCTGGTTGAGCGGGTTTTTCTGTTTGCGGTATTCCGAGTAAGCGTTGGAAAAAATTTCTTTGTATAAATTTGATACTCATCTGATCAGATCTCTATGATAACTATTTTACAGGCAATGATCTCTGGTGCTTTATAAACCTTTACCCATCTGGTCTTGTTCGGAGTCTGCACTATGCTCCTTCACTCAATCTTTGCAGTGCGATAAAATGCAGAACAATCGTTACGGCATGTAATGATCTACAGAGCACGTGTAACTGCTACGCCTGTAGTGGTTTTGAGTGATCGAATGCAAATTGTAGTTTCAGACCGACAACAAAGAAGATCAATCAAACCCGTGCCATGTGGTAATGCTTTTTATTGGTACACGGGTCGTTTTAAGTCGGTTTGCCGGGAAGTCCCAGTTGGGATATCCAAGAGCAATAGCAATGATGATCTGTTTACTTTCAGGGATGTTACAGAGTTCTCGTAATATTTCAGGATACATAACGCCTTGATTTTGGATACACGTTCCAAGACCATACTGTAACGCCGCTAAACAGATAGTCTGAGTGACCGAGCCTATATCAAAGATCGGTGTTCCTTTTGCAAGCATTCGATCAACGGAGATTATAATTGCCGCGGGAGCATGAAAATACTGTAACCCTCTTTCCATCCATTCCGACCGTTTATCTGAATCTTCTTTATTTATCTCCATGAGTCGAAAGATTTCTCTGCCAAGATCAACCTGACGCTGACGATAGACACTTTCTTTAGGCCAACCAGCTACAGCATGTTCAGCATGTGGTTTTTCACCGGATTGTAACTTTTCAACGGTGGCTGCCCTGACTGAGTCTAAAATGTCTTTTGCAATGACTGTAAATTCCCATGGTTGAGTATTCATTGCTGATGGTGCACGACATGAAATCTCGAGTATCTCCTGAATGATGGACTGTGGAACTGCATCGTTTTTGAAATCTCTTATGCTTTTTCTTGTTTGTATCGCTTCGATAACATCCATAACAACCTCCACTGTAAAGTGCTTAAGCAGTTGGAACTAATACTTTTATACGTGACGCTAGGAGCCTGTCGGGTTATAGCATTTTCGAAAAATCAAGCACAGCCATATAGTTGATATTGAGAGGATTGATTTATTGAAAATAACGCCGAGCTGCCTTCATTCCGGCTAAAACTTAAATGTTCTCAAGATATTCACGACATTTAGCTGATACTGATTCGTTCATTGAGAGTACCTTTAAGGCAAGTTCGATCGGTAAAGATCCGGTGCCGCAGGCAGGTGCAATCAGTGTTTGTTCCATGAGTTGCTTTTCAGTAAATCCAAAACTTGTCAGCGTTTTCAATTGTTCTCGGAATTTGGCATAGAGACCTTCGGCTGTTTCTTTAGCTACAATGTCTGGGTCACCTGTAGGAACTATTCCCCAGGCTAAAATGCCGCCACGCTGAATAAAATGAATAAGCTGATCTTTAAACAAAATGAAATTATCAAAAAACGAGTATGCATCAAAGCTGATGATATCTGTAGCAGACTCAAGTGCCGGGCCCCAATCTCCATTGGCACAAATATGAAGGCCTGCCAACGCACCACCGTGTTGAATAGATCCAACAACCTCACCAACAGATTCAATAACCATTTCTCGTGAAATACCGGTAAACGCGCTGGAGCCGAAACTTACGAGGGCCGGTTCATCAATAAATACTATCGGTGGAGTGTTACCTGTAAATCTCTGTAATTCAATAGCCTGCCAGCGCCCTTTGAGGGCAAGAAGTTTTACCAGCATATCTCGAAGATTATCGTCGTAAATAATGCTGTTTCCCTGCATGTCCTTTGCACCGATTCCTGTTGTAATCGGTCCTGTTACCTGGCCCTTAACTGTTTGCGACTGGTGACCGGTTGACTCAAGCAGTTCCGTGAAGGCATGAAATCCTGCGGCAGTATCATCTTTTAGTGCAAATCGTGAATTGCGCAGAATCGTGTTGTCGGCTTCTGCTGCAAGGTAGTCTGTATAGAATTCGGTCATTTCTTCGGCAAAGTCAACTCGTGATGTGTCGATAACGAATCGTTTGCCTTCGTCTACCAGGCCGGGAAAACCTGAGAGAAACTGTCTCACCATGCCTTCTTTGCTATGTTTTGGTAATTGCGGCCAGAGCGGAATTGAGGGTGCGTATTGAAGTATTAGACCGGCAGCCTCTGAGTGGCTGGTAATTGGAAGACTGCCTATCAGAACAGGAAGACAACGTGGAAGAAACATGATGATCTTACCTCCTTCAAACTGCTGATGTTGATTACATTTCTGTGTGGGTAAAACGCATTACGAATAGGTATACACTGGAGAGAATGGTTAATGCTTGATATTTTATCTCAGAATCCCGTCTGTTAAACGTCATTTTTGTCTGAAAAGAGTACGTTGTTGAAAGGAGTTAGTTGCCAAAATCCACTCCAGTCGCTGGCTAGCCGGTTGGCATCATGGAATTTCCGGGCAGAGACGTTGCAACTATTAATGATGTTCGACGTTTGCAGTATAGCGTACATCAACTCAATAAGGTAATATACATTTTGGATACGATTATGGTAAATGCCTGATATTTACTCAGTAATGCAGTGTATATCATTCAAGGAGACGAATCATGACCGCTAATTTCCTGGAACTTTTTTTACTGGCTTTTGTGGTAATCGCAATCGGCTATTCTGGGCTGGCAAGCTGTACTACGTTATTGTATCGTCGCAAGTCCTGGGGGCAGTTACGACCGAATGAACTCAAGGTTAAACAGGGTTCTGCTTCAATAGAAAACAGGTTGGATCTTTTTATGCGTACCTTCTTTACCTGTGTTTTTACCTATCAGATATATCTGCTCGCACTGGTTTTGGGTGGCCTCGCCTATCTGGCACTTACCTATATTGTTCGCTGAATCAGGCGAATACAGTATAGGCTCCTTCGGCTAACGTACTTATATCCCTGAGCGAATCCGTTGCCATAAATACTCTTTTAACTGGTTGGCCAGGTCCTCGCCATCTATGTCTTCTGCGATAGTGTATGATCCTGCTGATTTTGCGTGCATCAACACCTTGAAATGGACAATCTGTTTACTGCCCTGACCAGTGCTTCCTGTGCGTTTAATTGTGAGGCCTGTTATGTCATTGTGATTCAGGCTCTTCATGTAAATTGGTAGAAAGAGAAGTCGTCGTTGTATTCGGATTATTCCTTTGCCAATGGTCACCTTAAGGTTGTTGAGTGGCAGATATATAGCTCCGGTAGTTCCAACGAGGGCAACAAGTGCAAAGGGGATGGAAAAGGTCCCGGAAAGGATTTTGGTGAGTGTACTTGTTCCGAAAATTGTTATGATCTGAAACGTTGCAAAGCCGAATCCACCACCAAAAATGATAGCGAAAGCAGTAAGCATTTTATTTCGGAACATAGGAAAATAGAGTTCAAGCATCCTTCCTGTTTTCTTTACCCGTATAACTCTCGAAAGTTTCGTATTATCAAAATCACCCCGGCTGATAGCCATAGCGCTTTTGGTCGCTTCATCTTTACGACGCTGTTCGACTTGTCTACTTATATCATGGTGTACAAAACGGGATTCTTCGGCTGTTGCAAATACCGGAATGATGTAATTTCGTTTGAAATCAGTTCCTGGAATATTACCTGTGACCGTAATTCGCCATAAATAGTAATTTGTCTTCTTTTCAACATCCGACTCCGGCAGGGTATCCGGTATGTCGAATCTAAATGAAAGGCGTGTACCTCCGGATATACTTTTTAATTCAGGTGTACCTGATTGGCCCCATTTGATATCCTCGTGTCTGCGACGGCTGTCACCGCTACCAGACATGTGGCTGTAGATACAATTCAGTTCTATCGTAAACATGCTGCTGTCGGTAAATCTCTGTTTAATATCAAGAGACCCTCCAACATGCCCCCCGATTGAACCCGGATATGGATCAAGCGATAGCGTAACAATACCGAATCGACGATATTCAAGACTTGTGTTGATTGCCTTGTAGAGAAAGATTATTCCAATAAGAGGGAAGGCCAGTGCAAGCAGAATAAGGTGGTTGCCTTTATGCAATTCATCTTGAATCGCAAACATTAAAGGCCAACTGACAATATTGGTGACTAGCGCAATACCCCACATAAGTTTGATGCGTGATTTTGCCTCAGAGGTAATGTGTGAATCAGCCCATTCTGGTTTGTTTTTCCAGGATTGATTGCTTACGTTGTTTGACTCGCCTGATTGGCCCGCTGCATCATCTGTAGTTTTCCGCAGATATTCACTGAAGCTTTCATTCTTTTCCCCATCAACATGTTGATTCAACCATGTTTTGCGCAGTTGTTTGAGCTGTGCTCTTGGAATTGAAGATTTGGTTCGGGCTTTAAGGCTGAACCAACTTACCGTTAAGCCTATCACAATGAATATTGAACAGAAAATGGACATCAGGGAAAATAAGCCCCAGCGCATCTCTTTATCTATTATAGCTTCTGCAGGGTTATCCGGGTTTATCCAGATAGGTATTGGAGCATTTGAGGCCAGGCTGCGATTGAGTTTCTGTTTAAGTTTTTGCTGATAGCTTCCTATCGAATCATTAAAATCTGCAACATAGACTCGTGAGCCTGAATAGATAAACCCATGGTGGTCGTATCGATATAGTGCGGTTGTGTTGGATTGTGATCCCCCGACTTTTAACAGTTCTGCCTCAGCGGGTTGCCACTGTCGCATTTCCTGCCAGTTCAGGTAGGTGGGGATAGATGTCTGCCAAATAAAGAATGTACCAGCACCGGCAAAAACGAGACCAAAGAGGAAACCGAAAAGTTTACTGATAAAACCGGCCATTGTACACCTGTAGATGGAGCCCCGGTATGAATTGCGAAATACAATACCGGGACAATATTTAAACGTGGAATAGGTCGTGTTACGAGAGTACTGAGGATATCCAGGTAGAAATATCGGATATCTGCTGTGGGCAGACATTATGTTCCATCGGGTAGGTTTTGTAGCGTACTTCATAGCCTTTATCGCCAAGAAACTTCATGGCCTTTTGGCCAAGGTGTTCAGGCACCACCGGGTCGAAGGTGCCGTGATGGATTTCTACGGGGATATTTTTGTTGGTGTCGTTCAGGTTGATGGAGTTGCTGGTGGCAAAGTATGTAGACATTGCCAGTAAGCCAGCAAGCTTGACTGAAGAACTGAGCGCGGTCTGGTAGGCTACAGCGCCTCCCTGAGAGAAACCGGCAAGAATAATCCGCTCGCTGGGGATGCCTTTATTGATCTGATCTTTTATGAACATTGCAATTGAATCTGCAGATTTGAGAAGCTGTCCTGAGTCTACTTTTCTGTCAATTTTCATCTCAAGGATGTCGTACCAGGCAGGCATCACATATCCATTGTTTACCGTTACAGGAATACTTGGAGCATGCGGAAAAATAAATCTAATACCCAGTTTTTTAGGTAAATTGAGCTGTGGTACTATGGGGGCAAAATCGTTACCATCTGCACCAAGCCCGTGGAGCCATATGACTGATGCGTTGGGATTGGGGGTAGTTTCGTGTTCTACGGCAGGAAGCAGGACCATATATATTTCTCGTTTGTGTAAGTATTTATACTATTAGATTATGACTTTAAACGTTTATGTGTTTTTGCGCACATATGTATAAAATCTTTACTAGAGGTGAAAACTCGATAATTTGGCAACAGTGAAAAATGTGTTACTTAGCCAGTCAGTATGTCTTGAGCCTGTTGTTTATGGCTTTAAGATCAAACTGGGCAGGGTCGTAATCTCCTGAAAGATTATATGACCCCAATATTTGACCAATATCCGCATTCTCGCGTTCCAATTGTTGCAATACATCCTGATATTCATGGATGTCATCAAAACTCTGAGGTGGGAATGCACGATCTGCAGCAATAAGTTGAGGCGTCGGGATTGTTTTAGCATCCTTGATTTTATCTTCCAGAGTAATCTCACACTCCCAGCCACTGCCACCGTCATAAATGTAGGAGAAGATAAAGCCCATGCCTTCTTCAAGTTCATGGAGCTGAAAATCTGTTTCGCAATGGTTGTTTTCATTGCATAGTGGCGGTGGATTGTAGAAAATTTTACCAACGAGAAATCGATGTGTGGCATCATCATCCCAGCCAAAACAGATCTGAATGATTCGATGAAGATCTGAGAGCGTGGCAGTGCCAGGAACTTTGATGGTTCGCCAGATTGATGGAGAAGAAAAACTCAATTCAAGACGAAGCTGGTATCCGGGAATAAGGACCTCTTTTTTGTCGTCTTTGTTGGTAGTATCTTCAGTGTTTTTGAAATCATGATGTATGAGCGTCACAATTATCCTCCCTTATTGGTAGAGTGGATTAATATTTTCTTTCAGATCAGAAGATACTGTCATAGTAGCAGTCGCGCTTAAGTGTCTATTATTACATGCCTCATCTAAGATTTGCGCTGCCTGCCGTTACGATAGATCATGCCTGATGAGAAATACAGGATATCCATAAAATAACGATACTAACTACACATGTAATCATTACATGCTTTCATTAAATGGTTGATCCTGAAAAAAAATCTGTGATGATATGTTTTCGGGCGACCTCAAAACTGTATTTATCCATTGCTGGTTACCTGGCTGCTGAAGGAATGATAGCCTTTCAGGCATCATTCTTATCGAGCCAGGCAATAATCATTTCTTCAATAAACAAAGACTTATCAAGTTTTTTACCCTCTTTCCTTCGTTTGATCTGCTCTCCGGCATAAGCCATAGTCAGCCTCTCTGCAGTATCTTCACTTAACAGAAGGGTCTGGCGCACACTGTTACCTGAGCGCGGGCTTGGTCGGCCTCCTTTATTGGATGCAGAACCTTGAGGATGCTGTGCAGCTGCTCCGGGAGTTGTTTCAGCTGCACGTTTTACTGCCGAACTAATATCCGGTACGATTTTCTTTTTCGTTTTTGGAAGCGCCATCAGGTTACTCCTGTATGTACGAAATGACTTCTTTGGCTATCGATTCTATATCCTTAACAGCATTATTAGCCTGTTTGGCGAGGCGAGTGTTAGAGCGAACACTGGTTGCATATTCTTCGAGCATCATTCCTTCGCGGTTAAAGTTTTCGAAGGTTGTTCGTGTCGGTAGTGCATTTTTCAGACAACCGACCTGATCAGGCATGATAGAGCTGAAATAGCTGTTAACTTTCTCTTTGTTGGTTTGAGGATGGATGAAGGTAGGGATAATAGCGAACTGGGCGTGATTTATTTGTAAACCTTCCTGGATGACAGGCCATAAATTCCGACCAAAACTTGCTTCATCATTTGTTGACGTCCGCATAGGTATGAGAACAAGGTCTGAGAGGTTGAGTGCAAGTTTAGTTGCAAAACCACCAATAGATTCACCTGGTACATCGAGAATTACGGCTTCATGTTCAGCAATAATCTTTTCAAGTTTAGCGGTAATGTTATCAATATCCATACCTGCAAGCTGGAAATATGAAAGATTTTTCATTTTTCGTTTGTTGGCAATTCGTTCGCCAATCCAGTCTGCAAGAGATCCCTGGGTATCAAGCTCAACAAGTGCAACCTGGCCGAATGTTTTTTTGAACGCTTTAGAACATGCAACGCTAAGAGAAAGGGTTGTTTTGCCTGTTCCGCCTTTAGTCTGTACGAATGAAAAAATAGACATCAGAAAAGTAATTATGTTGAAATTTTAGGTATATGCTTATGCGCGTTTATGTGTTTTTGCGAATGGTGGTAAATACGCATAAACACAACAACGTATAAACGTTGGGGCGCATAAACGTATTGGGGTATCGGTGTTCATATTCGGGCGATTATATGTGTATCCGATGGTTTGTGCAAGATGGAAAGTAGGAGTAGGGAGGATATGGAAAAGTCCCGCGCAATGAGAGTGTGATGAGCGCAGGACTTTGTTTTTAGATCAGTGTCGAGAATGGCCACAGGAAGCAGTGTCCTGTCATGCATCAGATATCTAATTCTGCTCGCCCTTTCGTGACTCCTTCAGTTACATAGCACTGCTATGCTCCATCAGTTATGCCTTGCAGGAAGAGAAAAAGCCTCACATTATTGCGACAATTGACACATGACATGACACTAATACAGGTTGCCAATGATATGGCTGTGCTTGATTTTTCGAAAATGCTTTGATCTGTGAAAAAATGCTATAACCCGACAGACTCCTAAAAATTGAAAACTTTAGATTCAGCTGCCATATCTATTAAATGAGGACCGCCATCAAGTGCCATATTTGTATGAAACATGGCTTCATCAAGTTTTCTGTTGTTTGCGCACGGGGTGCAGATTCCAACGCGTACATCATTTTCGATAAGGTACGGCAGGTAGTCATTCACGCAGTCACCAGTAACAGTTTTTTTACTTCCATCGCGATCTTTAACTGCCCAATCCACTCCGCTATCAATAAAAAATAGATTTACATGGTGTCCCTTAGTGTGGGCAATTTTAGCAAATTGAAAACATCTGGTTGCTTTTTCAAAGTTATTATCTCTCAACACAAACAAAAAACTTGCCATGAGTATCCTCCTGGTTCTGGTTGAAATGAATAGTAATGATTATAGATAATTCTGAACTATAGATAGTTCTCATCGGAAAACGGTGCTTTTCATCTAGCTCTTCGTTGCTCTCAAAATTTTATCCTCGCGGGTAAGTGAAGACTCCGATATCAACACTGTGACTATGGTAAAATTTATCGCGCGCCTCAAGTTGGATGACAATCCTTCGTTTCGAGATGAAAACCAGAAAAAACAGCAACACCTATAACGTGTACAGCAGCAGCTAAATCGATAATTTGACTCTCTGACTATAAAGAAAAGAACAAATAAATTCTATAATAAAATCCACAAAAACAGGTAGATACGACTTTGTGATATCGAATTGAAGGGGCGGGTTATGATGAGAGACTCAGAGCCTCCCTATAAAGGTTGGGTTGTATTGGTAATTTTACAATGTGAATGGTAAAGGTTACGTTCTGGTTTGAAAACCAGAGCAGGTGCGTTGAATGGCTATAGCAGGTTAGCTTAACATATACGATTGGTCGGGGTGGTATGAGCAATAAAATAAAAGCAACAACAGGCAAGAAACGAACTAAAGGTTCAATGCAGGATAAGTACTGGCGACAGGTTATGGTGCTTGCGGAGGGTAAGCAGTGGGCTGAATTGACAGAACTCGTTACCAAACAACCATGGTTGGCAACAGCTTCAATAGGTCGTTCTATTCTTCCCGATTATCTTGCGGGCGAAAAAGATTACAGTTTATTGAGACTGCTCTGTAATGCTGAAGATGTGCCGATTCAGCTAATGAGAGATCTTATAGCACGAGGAGCCAAAGATGCACAGGGTCGGGCATATCTTGAGCGCTTGCTGGTCGGTGCTGAGATTGGTGATGAACCGGAAGAGCCAGGTGATGTGGACGAAGATATCTCCCCTGTCGTTGCAGCAGCTGTGCTTGCAACCTGTAATGATCCTGCAGAGGTTATTGGCAGAATGCAGCAGGTACTCGAGCAGGGACTTCAGGATGAAAGTGAAGGCAGGCGTAAACTTGCGGAAAAATGCATTGGTCGTTCCCAGGTGTTTTATGATCTGCTGATGCTGCTTGAAGAAAACGATGCACTGGACAAACTGAAAGCATGTCTGGCAAATGAGTTGATTGTTGACTCGGTAGCATCCGGAAAATTGGATAGTTTACAAGCGATAGAGAATATGCTTTCAGGAAACTAATGAGTTTGGAACAGGAATTGAAATGAGCAAGCAGTTAGCAAAGCCAGTGGCAGTCTGTTCTGACTGTATTACCTATTCGTTTGATGTGAACGATATCGATAAACCATGCGTTGTGAAGCGCGGTGATTATCAATGCCAGGGTACCTATGTTGATGTAACGGATCCGATTAACTGGAAAGAATGTACTGCTTGCAGCGGTACTGCCGTTGCATTTGACGGAGCGAGTTGTCTGGCATGTCAGGAAAGCGGTTGGTTGTTGACGAGAAGACGTTAATTTTTAGTGCTGGAGTGTGGCGATCGCATGAAAAGGTATTGTTTAGCGGTTTTACTTGTTCTTGTATTGGTTAGTAGTGCTGTTGCTGCGGAGACTGATATCACGTTTGATCAATGGCTGAAGGATTTTCATTCTTTTGCACTCAAAAGGGGAATTACTGAAAATACCTGGAACCTTGCGTTTGGAAATGTTGTTGAACCAGACACCACTGTTCTGAAACGGGCAGCATATCAGCCTGAGTTCGTGCAGGAAGTGTGGTCGTACCTGGACACCAGAGTTAATCAGTTGTCAATTCGTCGTGGTCTTGAAATGGCCGAACACCATATGGCAACTTTGGCGCTGCTTGAGAGATCGATGGAGGTTGATCGTTCAATATTACTGGCGATCTGGTCTATGGAGACCAATTATGGCTCTGTTTTAAAGAAACGTGAGAGGCTTCACTATGTGCCTCTGGCTCTGGCAACACTTGCATGGGGTGATAGCAAGCGGAGCAAATTCGCGCGCCAGCAGCTCATCGCAGCACTGGAAATTCTCCAGGCCGGAGATATCACTGCTGATGATATGCTGGGTTCCTGGGCTGGTGCCATGGGTCATACCCAATTCATCCCTACAAGTTATCTTTCCTATGGCCTCGATATGGATGGCAATGGGAAACGCGATATCTGGAACTCAATTCCTGACGCGCTTGCAACAGCTGCAAACCTGCTGGTGAAAAACGGCTGGAGGCCAGGTAAGACCTGGGGATATGAAGTTGTTCTGCCTAAAGGTATAGGAGAATATGCAGAGCAGACCAAAACACTTGCAGAGTGGGAACAGCTCGGGCTAAAAAGACCAGGCCAAAAAGCGTTTCCAAGACCTGAAGAGAAGGCAATATTAAAAGTGCTGGCGGGAGAGAATGGTCCTGGATTTTTGATGCTGAAAAACTTTTTTGTGATCAAGCGCTATAATAATTCTGATAAGTATGCTCTGGCGGTAGGGTTGCTCGCAGACAAGATCGCTGGTTGGGATGGCATGGTTCAATCCTGGCCACGCCCGGTAGACTCACTTACAGCAGATGAAAAAATAGAGATGCAGCAACTGCTTAAAGCAAAAGGGTTCTACGACGGAGAGGTCGATGGTTTTCTGGGCAAAGGTTCTCGGGAGGCAATTCGGGAGTTTGAAAAACAGTCAGGACTTACTGTGAACGGGATGCCCACCAGAACCATACTTGATGCACTTAATAAGTAGTTTGTAGCGTTTCGATCTTTCTGATCGTGGTGTAAGTGAATCAATGTGAGGCTATAGGCGCGAGGAGCAAACAATAATTGAAAATACGTACGCCAAACACCTTGTTTTTCCTGGTTAATTTTGGGCACTAATTACATTGAACGTAACTATTCAGTCGAGACCTCATATGTGCCCTTGTCTGTAGGCCGTAACTGTTTAGCAGTGCTCCAGATGGCCTCAAGCGGGACGATTGGCAGTAGTATGCCTATGCGAAGCGTCCGGGATCGGGGGTAGGTGGGGTGCTGCTGAATAATTACCATTGAGCAATAAAAAACCCCTTTCAGGCCGCTGATAAACTTCGACCTGAAAGGGGTTTGTGTTTGTAGGCTGATGGGATAGTATGCCGTATTAACCTTGAACTGGAACGATGATGATTTCAACTCTTCTGTTCATTGCATCATTGGAAGAGATTGGAGAGGTTTCGCCATAACCGATGGTTTCAATCCGCATCGGATCAACGCCACGTTGAACAAGAGCATTTTTCACGGAATCTGCACGGTCCTGAGACAGCTTGAGGTTGTAATCTGCTGACCCCCTGGAGTCGGTATGACCAGCCACCTGAATTCTGGTGTGCGGGTACTTATTAAGTACATTAGAAACTCTTGAAATTTCTGTATATGCTCCCGGCTTCAGTGTAGATTGGTTGAAATCAAAAAATGCTTCGCCTTTAAACGTAGCTGTTAGAACATCCTGTTCCCTTCGGATACTGGCTGCTTCTGAGGCACCAATTGCGCGACGGAGTTCCTGCTCCTGCAGGTCCATGTAGCGGCCCATCTGGTTTCCTGTAATTCCACCTACTGCTGCACCAATTCCTGCGCCAAGTACTGTCGCTTCAGTATTACCGCCAATGGCCTGACCAAGTATGGCGCCAAGTCCTGCACCTACGCCAGCACCAATAGCTGTTCCCTGTTGTTGGTTTGTCTGGCCGGCACAACCGGCGAGACTGATACTGAGAGCTATAACAACAACCTTCACTGCGTTTGATAAATACCTGTTCATGCTGACTTCTCCTGTAATTCTGTTAATAACTCATCTATAAAGTATTTTAATATCTTTGCATGGGGGGCCGGAAAGTATCCTGGCACCATCTCATGTCTGCAGCGCATGCTGAACCTGTAAGTTGATACCACATTTTTAATCGTTAGCAAGTGAAAAGTATAGGTAGGCGTTCCTATCGGGCTGATGTAACGAGTGACTGAATCTTAGTAACTGTAAAATCGCCACTTTCCCAGTTTGGCAGAATCCATACTTTACTGTTGTGTATATCTTTTTTAGACCAGTTGCCAGAAAGTTTGAGCGTTGTGTTAAGTGTTTTCCTGTGCTTGGCTTTTAAAGGATCAAGATAGATTGCTTTGGAGTATGTCTGCCCATTAATAGTGATACCAAACGTTGCGGAAACTGGACCATGGCTTTTACGCCTATTACCAGGACTAGCAGAAACAGTTATATCAAGGGAGCGAATAGTGGTGGTTTTAGAAAACTGATCGATAACGCGTGCATCTGTCTGTATGTAGAGTTGAGTGGGTTGATAACCTCGACGGTAGGTAGCCTTGCTCGTGGAGTCACAAATGGTATTTGGGTAGTCCCAGCCATCTCTGCTGTTATTTGATTTTTGTCCGCACCGCTTTTCACCCTCAATAGATGTTCCCCATGTTTTTGCAGGAAGAACCATTGGCAGGGGTGAATCGTTGCGATGTAACTTCTCTATGATTCTTTCTGAATAGAAGCCCGAATCTATCTGGCGATCATCGCTATTGTAATCAGGTGACCAGCCGTAATAGTTGTTGTGTTCACGTTTTGGTGAACTTCCCTTGTTATCAACTATTAGAACAATCTGGCGAAGTACGATGTTACCATTAAACAGCAGTTGCCATGGCCCATTGCTGCTATACGAGGGGCTGTCAATTTTCAGACGATCAAAAGTGTGCTTAGCTGTTGAGTGAAAGGCTTGAGGTGATCCGCCTATCTGTGCTTTTGAGGAAATGTTTTTGCCGACTTTAAGCTTAACGGTACCATGTCCTCTGCGACTTTTTGCAACCACTATTGCTTTACGTAAATCCAGGTGCGACAGGTCGACACCTGGAAAGCGTTTGCGCAATTCTTTTTTAAGAAAAACAGGAGTTGGATCGTTAAACCTTGAATAGATATGGCTATCCTCAAAATCCATAGTGATTCTTTCACGGTTAGTCGCAAGTGATGGGGAAGCTATTGTCAGCAGCAGTGCAATTACCAGGAAATGTATGTGTAATTTTTTGATCATGATGATTCTCCACTCTGTTGTGTATTACGTTTAATCCAGTTCAAATGACCTTATTGCATGTTCCCATGAACGTGATCAGGCATTGATCCGGTTGTTGCCTTTTGTGCTTTTAAAGTAGAGTTTGAGGTAGATAAATAATAGAGGATATAGGCCAATGTCAGCCATATACAGGCCGATGTCGACCATACATGATAGTTATTTCAGTGTGTTAGCTGATGTCTGTGTGTGAAAGGTCTCGGAGCGCAAGAAGAGGGCAGGCGGGATTCTCGTCGAATCTTAGAAGCTGATTACATAATAAAGAGAGATAGAAAACAAAAAAAAACCGGATGGCATGAAATGCCATCCGGTTGTCTGGGAGGTTGTGCAGGTGTATCCCGCATCCGTGATGAACACGGATGCGGTTTATCTATCAGGTGCTACATGCAGAGTGCAGCATGCAGAGCACGCTGTGCGTTGGCAAACTGTTCACGCTTAACTATAAACTGCATATTGGTTTGCCTTGAGGTTTGCGACACAGCAAGGATGTTAATCTTGTCATCGGCAAGTGCTTTGGCAGCCTTAGACATGATTCCCGGCTGTGCGATATTAGATCCAATTGCGCAGACAATGGCTACGAGCGAAGTTGTTACAGTTTCGAAGGTGTCACTTAGCTCGGCAACCAGTCGAGGTGTACAGTCTTTTTCATTTATGATGAGATCAATTGTATTGGCATTGGTCACCTTACTTATATATGACACCCGGTGATGTGCAAATATATTCATGATACTAAGATCAAAACCAACCTCACCAACCATACGTGTATCGTGAATCTCAAGGCAGGCTACAGAGTCTGAACCTGTAACAATCTCAACTTTGGATGTAGGTGCGATGAATTCCTTGGTAATGAGTGTACCTGGATGATCAGGATCAAATGCATTTTTCACACGAATGGGGATCGAATTAATCTCAAGAGGTTTTGAAGCTTTGGGATGAATTGCTTCCATTCCTACGTCCGCAAGCTGATCGGCCACATCATAATTAGTATTACAAACGGGGTGAGCATTGTTCTCGCCAACTGTAAGCGGGTCACCTGAGCAGAGATGATATTCTTTATGAATGATAGCCTCTGATGCACCAAGGAGTACAGCAACCTTGGAAAAGGTGACCTCCGAGTAGCCTCGGTCAAATTCTCGCATAATACCTTCTGTACCTTTGGTGTAACCGGTAGCAAAGCACATGGTAGAGAATGGGTCGAGGCGGTCAAACGAGTCTTTGATCCGGTCGTCGATGGTGAGCTGGCGACCGTCCTCCCAGCCGCTTAGGTCAACAAACGTTGTGTTGTATCCACGGTTCTTAAGGATATTAGCTGAGTTGAAGGCACTGTGCATTTCACCAAGAGATGCGAGCAGTTCTCTAGCGGCAAGAAGTAACTCTCCTCTGGTGACGTATCCGGATGCGAGTACATTATCCATCGAGCGAAGAATATTTATTGCGAGATCAATGCGATTGCCGATAAATTCGTTTGCTTCTTCTACTTCAAGGCCTGCATCTCTAAAACTTTCGTTGATTCGAAAAAGGTTATCCCGGAGGGTGAGCATTTTGATGGGGTAGTTTTCCTGCTCTTCAAAAAGCTTGTAGATTCCTGGTTTGCCAGTTTTTTTGTGTTCAAGAAGTTCGTTAGTGGTGCCAGCATAGGCTGACACGACATAAATACGACCGTAAACGTCATCTTTGTCGTGCAGAACAACGTTATCAATGATCTCAGGGAAGCGGGACATTGACGTTCCGCCAATTTTTTCAATACGTAGATTGTGCGTTCTCATAAGCTGCGTCGCCGGGGTAGAATTACAAAATAACCTGATTTTTGAGAAGAAAAGGGTACTTATCAGGCTACTCGAGGATGATCTCTGGATGGGACTTACAGGGGAAATAGACGTGTTTTCAATGTGTTTCTAATATATGGAAAGCGCCTGTAAATTCAGAGCAATGCTTAATTATCATATTTAAAAGTGACATTGCAAGCGGTTTTTGTAATGCGTGAAAGTGTCTCATAATATCTGAATTCACCTATTTAAATTCAACCCGAAAAGTCGGTAATTTGGTCGATATCGGGACATTCGAAAAACTTACCGCAGACATATGCCTGATATTCTGAGAATAAAAATCAGGGAAGCAACGCTGATATTGGGTAAACGGCTCGTTTTAAAATGGAAACTATCTGCAATTATCAGAGAATTAATATCAAAACCTGTATTTGGGCAGCTTGTTCACGCTACATCCGGTGAAGCCGAAAAATCTCATACTAAATTGGTTCATAGGTTGAACCATGAAACGGTGGAACTACAGTGGCTTCCAGTTTACGTAAAGTATTTGTTTGGTGATTCATAGTGCAAAAAGGTCAGTTGCGAAGGGTGCTTGTGCATTAAACACCTTGGATTTATAAGGGGTTTTTCGAATCTGTATATGTATTATTTATATACCACGAATAGGAAAAAAATAATATGTGCGATCTGTGCCTGCTGGTCTAAAGGTGACCAGGAAGTGCTCTAAGGTGCCTAGCATAAAAATGCCTTGACGTCGTCGCATTTGTGTTGTTAGTTTGATTTTCATGAGTGATTGTCGTGCAGTAGCGAGTGAGGGCGTAGTCTTGTTTAGGAAACCATGTTTCGCTGGAGAGAACTGGGGTTCATGGTGTTCTGCATACAATGCACAAAAAATACATTTTTTTTGCACAATTTGAAACTGCATCAAATCTGTAAGTAGTTGAAAACGCGTTTTGTTTTTCTTGACAACGGCGCGTCCTCCTTGGTAATTGATGCTCATTCAGTTCGCTATGGCTCGGGTTTCAAATTCTGAAACCAGGGTTTATAAAAACGTTACCATAAAGAGTAGTTGAACGTCGGAGGGAGATGCTCAGATGTCGACAGAAATGGTCCTTTCCTCAGTAATTTTTTTTGGCCTGGCAGTTATTATACCAGCGATCATGCTAGCAACGGCAGTGTTTGGCCCTCGGTCTGGCGGCACTGCTAAAAATGACCCGTACGAAAGCGGCATCAAGCATGTCGTGGGTATGGCCGACCAGAAGTTCAGTGTAAAATTCTACCTTCTGGCAATTCTCTTTCTCATCTTTGATATTGAAGCAGTTTTCATGTACCCGTGGGCAGTAAGTCTGCGTGAACTCGGTATGTTCGGGTTCCTGGAGATGGTAGTTTTCATCCTGTTGCTTCTTACTGGACTTATTTACATTTTAAAGAAAGGGGTGCTCAATTGGCGTTAGGATTGGAAGCCGGTCTCGGCGAATCGGTAATTACCACCAAGTTGGATGAGGTAGTCAACTGGGGGCGTCAGTACTCGCTCTGGCCCATGGTTTTCGGTACTGCGTGTTGCGCAATCGAATTCATGAGTGCCGCTGCCAGTCAGCACGATATCTCCAGATTCGGAGCGGAAGTTGTGAGATTTTCTCCACGACAGGCAGATCTTATGCTGGTATGCGGAACGATCAGCTATAAGCAGGCCCCTATTCTGAAACGAATCTATGATCAGATGCCTGAACCAAAATGGGTAGTGTCTATGGGAGCCTGCGCGAGTTCGGGCGGTATCTATGATAACTACTGCACGGTTCAGGGTATTCACAACATCATTCCAGTAGACGTTTACATTTCAGGATGCCCTCCAAGGCCGGAAGCTGTGCTGGATGCGTTAATTAAAATCCAGGAGCAGATCCAGACAGAGAGCGTACTGGTTGACCGACATAAAGACTACAAAGGAATCCTTGACTGATCATGAATGCGAAAGCTATTGAGAAAATCTGTACCGCATTACCGGGCATAGAGTGCAGGGAAGGCCTGGGATGTGTGGAGCTGACAGTGCAGCCGGAGAGTCTCGTTGATACTCTCTCGAAGCTGAAATTGTATCCTGAGTTGGATTTCGGGTTACTGGTCGATGTAACAGCCATAGATTACATGGATTATCCTGTTAAGCAGGATTGCCGTTTCTATGTGGTGTACACGCTCCGTAACTGGAAAGAAAATATGCTCGCTCAGGTGCGTATACCTGTTGCAGACCCTGAGGTAGGTATCCCAACCTGCAGTCATCTCTGGGATTCTGCTAATTGGGGTGAGCGCGAAGTCTACGATCAGTATGGCATCAATTTTATTGGCCATCCTGATATGCGACGGATACTTAACCACTGGCAGTTTACCGGGCATCCCCTTCGAAAAGATTACGATATTTTCAAACGCCAGATCTGTGAAGAAACCTACAGCATGGAACAGGAGATCAAAGATCGTCTTCTGGTAAATGGTGTAGATGAATCCACGATGCAAGACATCAATACCGAGATTATGTATTTAAATCTCGGACCTTCCCATCCGGCAACACACGGTGCAATTCGAATTTTCACAGCACTGGATGGTGAGACTATTCTGGCCAATGTGAACGAAGTAGGCTACCTGCATAGAGGTTTTGAAAAGACCGCAGAAAACAGAACCTATAACCAAGTGGTTCCACTCACTGACCGACTCAATTACTGCTCTGCAATGATGAATAACATCGCGTATATAAAAGCGGTGGAATCCTGGATGGGTATTGAAATTACTGAACGGGCTAAATTCATGCGGGTAGTTCTTTCAGAATTCTTCAGGGTTCAGGATCATCTCGTCTGTATCGCAGCAAACCTTGTCGATATGGGTGGCTTGACCAACTATTGGTACCTCTATAACGAAAAAGAATCTTCCTACGATCTGATCAGCAAATTGACAGGTGCCCGCCTGACAAGTTCTTTCACCCGTATCGGTGGTATGTACAGGGACTTTTATGAGGGTTGGGAAGGGGACATGGAATTACAACTCAAAGCTATTGAGAAAGGTGTTTCTGATTCCCTTGGACTTGTCTTAAAGAACAGAATTGTACATGACCGGACCCAGGGAGCATGTGTGCTTTCGGCCGAAACTGCTCTCTCATACGGCTTTACCGGCCCGTGCCTGCGCGCTAGCGGAGTGCCGTTTGATCTGAGGAAGGACAACCCCTACTACAATTATGAGGCGTTTGACTTTACCGTACCGGTAGGCAGTAATGGCGATATTTATGATCGGATCATGATCAGATTTGAAGAAATTTTCGAATCGATAAAAATAATTCGGCAGGCCATGAAGTTCATCCCCGAGGGTCCGGTTTTCATTAGTGATCATAAGAGTGTGCTTCCTCCTAAAGAGCAGGTTTATGGCAATATTGAAGGTCTTGCCAATCACTTCAAGCTGATTTTCGACGGTGTCAAAGTACCTGCGGGTGAGTGGTATGACAGTTATGAGGCGGCTAACGGAGAGCTTGGCTTTCACTTTGTCTCAGACGGTTCAGGAAAACCATACAAGTTAAAGGTACGTCCGCCATGTTTCTACATAATGGGTGGATTCCATGAGATGGTTGAAGGCGAGATGATTGCCGATGCTGTCATCAATCTTGGGAGTATCAACATTATCGGCGGGGAGTTGGACAGATGAGCGACCGATCAGATCTGATTATCACAGGAAAAGAGTTTGCCTTTGATGCTGAAAGAGATGCGGAGTTCGAGCGTCTTATAAAGCGCTACCCGACAAGGGAATCGATGATCCTTCCTGCATTGTGGCTTACTCAGGAGCAGGAAGGATGGATCAGTGTAGAGGCAATGGCATATATCGCCGATCGCATTGGGACATTTGCCGCAAAGGTGTATGAGGCAGCTACATTTTACACAATGTTCAATCTCAAACCGATGGGGAAATATCACATAGCGGTATGTCGTACACTTTCCTGCTGGTTGAGGGAAAAACAGGAAATCGTCGACTATCTTGCTAAAGAAGTCGGAGTGGTTCCCGGGAAAATGACAGACGACGGCAAATTCAGCCTCGAAGAGGTTGAGTGTCTCGGCCATTGCGGTACTGCACCGGTTATTCAGCTTAATGGCGAGTTCCACGAGGAAATGGATGTCGATAAATTGAAAGCACTTCTGGCAACGCTGGAATAGGAGGCGTGAGGAAATGGAAGTAAAAATTCTCAGCGAAAAATTTGATATCGAAAACGCCCACCTCCTGGAAGTTGCTAAAGAGCATGGTGCGTATTCGACGCTGGACAAAGTATTCTCCATGACACCTACAGACGTGATTGAAGAGGTTAAGAAGTCTGGTCTGCGTGGACGTGGCGGTGCTGGTTTTCCGGCTGGTGTAAAATGGAGTTTTCTCCCTAAAGGCCTTGATAAACCAACCTATCTTGCCGTTAACTCAGATGAATCTGAACCAGCGACATTTAAAGATAGATACGTACTGGTTAAAGATCCGCATATGCTGATTGAAGGAATCATCATCTGCTGCTGGGCCATTGACTGTCACGATGTCTATATCTACATCCGTGGTGAGTATACTTCACAGGTTAAGGCGTTACAGGCCGCAATCGACGAGGCGTATAAAGCCGGGTATCTGGGTGACAAGGCCGCTGGTCAGGATTTCCGCATTGATGTCACTGTTCATCGTGGAGCAGGCGCCTATGTCTGTGGTGAGGAGACTGCCTTACTCGAATCAATTGAGGGTAAAAAAGGTCAGCCTCGTTCCAAGCCACCGTTTCCCGCTGTTGAAGGACTCTACGGTTGCCCGACCATCATTAATAACGTTCAAACCATCGCTTCTCTGCCTTTCATCATGAAAAACGGGGCAGACGCCTATACCGCACACGGGACTGAAAAGAGCCCTGGAACTCATCTTTTTGGTATTTCAGGTCATGTTGAGAAGCCGGGAATGTACGAGTTACCACTGGGCCTGCCATTGATGGAAGTCATAGAGCAGGTTGCAGGCGGTGTCTGGAAAGGCCGAGGACTTAAAGGTGTAATCCCTGGTGGAAGTTCAACACCTGTATTGACCCCGGAAGAAGCAAAGACCGTGACACTTGATTACGAGTCTATGGCTGCCCACGGAACCATGTTTGGTTCCGGTGGAATCGTGGTACTCGATGAAACTGTTGATGCGGTAAAGCTCGTAGATAATCTTATCGACTTTTATCATCACGAGTCGTGCGGGCAATGTACACCATGCCGTGAAGGTCTCGGCTGGATGAAAAAAATTACCAAAAAGCTGCTCGCAGGCAAAGGAACACTGGAAGATATCGATCTGCTCCGCGAGCTGTGCGATAACATCGAAATGAAAACCGTCTGCGTACTCTCGGCTGCCTGTACTATGCCGGTGCGTAGTTATCTTGACAAGTTCCGGCATGAGTTTGAGGCATATGCCATTGACAACGTTTCTGCAGATGTCGCGCTGGAACGGAATTAGGGGTGATCATGGCTGAAATGGTAAAACTGTTTGTGAACGGCGAGGAGGTAGAAGTCGAGGAGGGTAAAAACCTCATCGATGCTATCGGTGCAGTTGGTATCGAAATTCCTCACCTCTGCTATCATCCTGCCCTTGGCGCGGACGGCAATTGCCGAATGTGTCTGGTTGGGATAGAGGAAGGACGGCCCCCAGTGGTGCCGGCATGTAAAACTCCTGCCAGGGAAGGTATGCGGGTTCAGCTGGATACTGACGTAATTAAAAAAATCCAACGCGATATCATGGAGTTTGAGCTGATAAATCACCCTACTGACTGTCCGATATGTGATCAGGCCGGTGAGTGTAAGCTCCAGGATTATTACATGGAAGTTGATCTGCAGGACAGCAGGATGCGTGTTCCGCAGGTGCAGAAAAGCAAAAATCTTGACTTTGGTTGCGGGGTTGTACACGACCAGGAACGCTGCGTTCTTTGTGGACGTTGCGTCAGGTTTACCCGGCAGATTACCAAAACCGGTGAACTTGGCATCGTCAATCGTACCGATACAGCACGGGTAAACATCTTCCCAGGGCGTCCATTAAATAACAGATACGCATTGAATATTGTCGATATCTGTCCGGTCGGTGCCATGACCAGTAAGGATTTCCGCTTTAAACAGCGGGTCTGGTTCCTGAAAAAAGATAAAGGCATTTGTCACGGTTGTGCCAAAGGGTGCAATATCTTTATCGATCATAACCGTGAGAAATATAAGGATGATATCATCTACAGATTCAGGGCTCGTCAGAATGATCTGGTCAATGGTTACTTCATATGTGATCAAGGTCGAATGAGCTACAAACTGGAAAATGAGAATCGATTGACTGTAACACGTATAGATGGAGCTGAAGCTGATTTCGCGGACGGTGTCCAGAGAATTCAGCAGCAACTCAGTATGGCACAAAAGCCGTTGTTGCTTGTCTCTCCAAACTCTACTCTTGAACAGCAGTGGTCAGTTAAGCGGATTGCAACCCTTTTCGGAGCAACATGCTCTGGTTATAGCGATGCCTATATCAAAGAGGGTGACGGTGACGATTATCTCATCAGTGACGATAAGTCAGCGAATCGAAAAGGCCTTCAACTTCTTGAAATCGATAGTGATAAAGAATCATTTGAAAAAGCTCTGAAGGGATGTGATCTGCTGGTGAGCTTTGATAATGACCTCTTCATGTTCGACAAAAACAGTGAATTCAAAGCGCTGGTTGAATCTAAGAAACTGCTGTCTATATCCAGTCATGATAATGCAATGACCAAGGCGAGTCTTGTTGCTCTGCCAGTGTTATCCTACTCAGAGTATGACGGAACAATTGTCAATGAAGACGGTGTACTGCAAACGTTCCGCAAGGCTGTTCGGAAAAACGAGGAAGCAGTCGATATACTCGAAGTAACCCGAATGCTTGGTGGCGCAGTTCGCGATAAAGAGCAGGCCTGGCCGGGCATGAGAACCACAGTAAATGTTCTGGCTGATATTCAATCTGATCAGATCCCTGCAGAGGGGTTGCAACTTCCAGAAAGCGAGGAGGCCCATGTCAGCGCTTGATTTTCTACTAGTCATTGTACGTATTGCCTTCGGGGTTTTCGTTCCACTCAGCTTTGTGGCAGTACTGGTGTGGATGGAACGTCGTGGAGCAGGATACTTCCAGGATCGATCCGGCCCTAACCGTTGTCATGTGATGGGGTTCAGGGCAGGTGGTCTGATTCAGAATATCGCTGATGCAGTAAAACTGATATTCAAGGAAGACATCGTTCCGGGACATATAACACATAAATTCTACTTTATACTGGCGCCGACGCTGGTGTTTATCACCGCTATCCTCTCCTTTGCAGTTGTGCCGTTTGCTGACACACTGATTCTGGGCGAGAACAGCTATGTCATGCAGGGGATTCCTACAGATGTCGGTATCCTCTGGTTCCTTGCTGTAGTCGGTTTCGGCGTGTACGGAATCATCCTTGCCGGTTGGTCATCTCATAACAAGTACGGTGTGCTGGGTGGTCTTCGCGCTGCAGCGCAGGTTATTAGTTATGAAATCCCGATGGGCTTGGCGATTGTATCTCTGTTAACCATTTACTCGACAGTAAATCTCAGCGAGATGGCACAATATCAGGGACAGCTACTCTTCGGATTCATCCCGATGTGGGGTGTGTTCCTGCAACCTCTCGGGGTTATCATTTTCATCGTGGCTGCCTTTGCCGAGACTAACCGGACACCCTTTGACCTTGCAGAAGGTGAGAGTGAGATTGTTGCTGGTTTCCATGTTGAGTACAGTTCCATGAAGTTTGCTCTCTTCTTCATGGGAGAATATGTAGCGATGTTTGTCTCCTCAGCCCTGATCGTAACGCTCTACTTCGGTAGCTACCAGATTCCATGGTTCAGCACCGAGACACTTGCTAATAACGCTAAACCTGTTGTTATTTTTCTGATGCTGGCTATCCCTGCAGCCGCCTATCTGTTCAACAACTGGATGAAGAAGAATAACCGCAGCCATTATAACCGGCCAAACGATCCACGAATTCGTGAGACTCAGGTTTACTCGGCGGTTCTCTGGAGCATTGTTGTGTTCCTTGAGGTCATCTTTATCGGGTTTCTGATTTTCTCCACGGGTGGAGCAGGAGCACGAATTCTTGTAGCTCTGCTGCAGATTAGTTGTTTCCTGTTCAAGACATTTCTGATGTGTTTCGTCTATGTCTGGGTTCGATGGACATTACCCCGGTTCCGTTATGATCAGTTGCAGAAACTCGGTTGGCAGAAGCTCCTGCCGCTGGCTCTGCTGAATATTTTCATTACCAGCGCAGTTGTTGTGTCTCTGGCTTAAGGGGAACTGTAATGAGCATAAAAGTTAAAACAATTGAGCGAAAAGGCGCGACGTTTCTCGAGCAGCTATATCTGGTCGAGATTGCCAAGGGAATGATAGTAACTCTTGGTCACTTCGTACGAAATGTACTGGATAATTCGCGTCTCTATGTTCGGCATTATCCTGAAGTTAAACCTGAGATATCTCCTCGCTGGCGCGGACGTCACCGACTGACAACACACGAGGATGGAACCGTTAAATGTGTCGCATGCTATATGTGTCAGACTAACTGTCCATCAAACTGCATAATGATTGAGGCCGGAGAACGTACAGATGGCAGGACTGAAAAACTGCCTGTCCGGTTTGATATTGATCTGCTGGAATGCATCTACTGCGGCTACTGTGTTGAGGCCTGTCCAATGGACGCAATACGCATGGATACAGGGATCTTTTCAGTGACCAGTTATAACAGAGAATCGATGATGATAGGTCTTGATGAACTGCTAACAACTCCTGGTGGTTTTACAGAAGAAGACTACAAGAAGGGAGGGTGCTGATATCATGGTTTCCACAATACTCTTTTCCGCTTTTTCAGTACTTGCTGTAGCGGGTGCTGCAGGGCTTGTACTGCTCAGGCATCCTATGAACGGGGCAATGAGTTTCATCATTACCCTGATCTCGCTTGCAGGATTGTATGCGTTGCTCTCGGCAAAGCTGATATTTGCAATTCAGCTCATTGTCTATGCCGGTGCGATTATGTCCCTGATCCTCTTTATCATCATGTTCCTGAACATCGGTGAAAAAGATCTTCCTGATGAGTCAAGTCGCTGGTTTTACTTTGCAGGTGGTGCGGTAGTAATCGCTCCGATGGCGATATTTCTGCTCAAGGTTGTCAATAAACTGCCAGGTGTCGAGGCGACAATAGTCGGCAACGGTTTTGGTAGTACGAAAGAAGTGGGTAAGCTCCTGTTTAGAGAATGGCTGCTTCCATTTGAAATTGTATCAATTCTCCTGCTGGTGGCACTTGTTGGTGCCGTTGTTCTGGCAGGTAAGAGGGAGGGCGGAGCGTGATTGTAAATTATCTTTCATTAAGCGTCATACTCTTTTGCCTCGGGCTACTTGGAGTTATTTCCCGTCGCAACGTGTTCACCGTGTTCATGTCTATTGAGCTGATGCTCAACGCAGCGAACCTGACATTTGTTGCGTTGGCCCGACTTCACGAAAGTATGGACGGACATGTACTGGCCCTGATGGTGATGGCTGTTGCCGCGGCTGAAGCAGCGCTGGCACTGGCGGTCGTAATTCTTTTGCATAAGCATAAAGGCAACCTGGATACCAACGTATTCAGCCTGTTGAGAGGGTGAAACGATGGAACACAATGTGACATTTCTCGGAATGATCCCCTTGTTGCCACTGTTTGGGGCAATAATCCTCGGACTGATGCATTTAATGAAATGCAAGGGTGTCAGTTTTTCTGAAAAAACGTATGGAATTATCGCCTGTGTGGGACCCGGCCTAGCAACACTTATGGCCTTAAAGGTCTATTTTAATCTTCGGGGACTGCCTGAAGAAGCACGGTTTCTTGTACATGACGCATTTACATGGATGCAGGTTGGTGAACTGAAAATAACCATGGGCTTCTTTGCTGATCCACTCAGCTCGCTCATGCTGCTTTTCGTCACCTTCATTGGTACACTGATTCATATCTATTCAATAGCGTACATGTCAGAAGATGAGAATTACGGAAAATTCTTCTGCTACCTGAATCTGTTTCTTGGTTCCATGTTAATACTGGTACTTGGTAACGGACCTGTCGTAATGTTTGTTGGCTGGGAAGGTGTGGGGCTCTGTTCATATCTGCTTATCAGCTATTACTCAACCGATACGAACAATGTTATTGCAGGCAATAAAGCATTCATTGTTAACCGAATTGGTGACCTCGGCTTTGTACTTGGTATGTCATTTCTTTTCTGGGCCATCGGTTCAGGAGGATTTGATTATATGTCACTTCGGGAGAATGCACATCAGCTGACTCCTGCTATAGGATTGACTGTCTGTCTGCTGCTCTTTGTTGGAGCCACAGGCAAATCTGCCCAGATTCCGCTCTATGTCTGGTTGCCTGACGCCATGGCCGGCCCTACACCTGTTTCCGCCCTGATCCATGCGGCAACAATGGTAACTGCCGGTGTCTATATGGTAGCCCGTTTCAGCTTCCTCTATATTGAGGTTCCGCTTGCAGGTTCGATCATTGCCTGGACCGGTATCCTAACGGCGCTTCTGGCAGCAATTTTTGGTTGTTTTCAACGTGATATTAAAAAGATACTTGCTTACTCAACTGTGAGTCAGCTTGGCTATATGTTTGCCGGTGTTGGTGTTGCAGCATATTCAGCCGGTATTTTTCATGTTTTCACTCACGCATTCTTCAAAGCACTGCTCTTTCTCGGTGCCGGTTCAGTTATCTACGCTATGCACCACGAGCAGGATATCTGGAAGATGGGTGGTTTGAAAGATAAGTTACCTGTCACCTATAAGACTATGTTGATTGGTGCGCTGGCACTTGCAGGCTGTCCGTTATTCTCAGGGTTTTTCAGTAAGGATGAAATTCTCTTTATGGCACTGGCAACAGGTCATTGGGGAATCTGGTTAGTCGGCCTTCTGGTTGCAGTGATGACCGCTTACTACACCTTCAGAATGTTTTTTATTGTCTTTCATGGCAAGCCACGTGATCAGCATGCTTACGATGAAGCCCATGAGCCACCAAAGGTTATGACTGTACCGCTCATTATTCTTGCAGTTGGCGCGCTGTTTGCCGGTTACCTGAATGTACCGTCAATTCTTGGTGGCGATCTGGAAGTGTCTCACTGGCTGGCTCCTAGTCTCTCCGAGCATCATCCACATGTGAGCGCATGGGTAGCAGTGTTTGCTGTGCTTGCAAGTATTCTTGCTTTCGCCGGCGGTATCTATATCGCCTGGAAGAAATTTGGTGTCGAGGATGCCGAAGAGCCGATTTACACAGGTCTTAAGAATTTTGCTTATAACAAGTTCTTTGTAGATGAGCTGTATCACTACCTGCTGGTTGTTCCATATAAGTTTTTTGGAAAAACCATCTGGAAGCAGATCGAACCCTTTGTAACGGATGGCCCGGTTAAAGCGATTGTCTGGCTGTACGGAGCATTGGCTAACGCTTTCAAAGTCGTACAGGCAGGGTATGTACGGGTGTATGCGATATACATGGTAATAGGGCTCAGTATCCTGAGTATTATGATCTCCCGTTCACTGAATCTGTAAAGGTGGAATAATGTTAGAGAATATCCTGTCACTAATGATTTTTCTCCCCATTGTTGCCGGTTTTGGGGTGCTCCTTCTACCGATTAAGGAGGGGATGGCCAGACTTATCGGCTTTCTGGCATCAGCATTGGTTTTCCTGCTGGGCTTGAAGATTTTCTTCAATTTCTCCGGAACCGGTGGCTTGGAGTTTGTGCAAAAAGTACCGTGGTTTGAGTCTGTTGGTATCAGCTATCATCTCGGTGTAGACGGCATTTCACTTCTTGTATTGCTGGCTGGTTCATGTCTGTTTCCTATGGTGTATATGCTTCTTACCACCAAGAGCAAAGGGTTCTACGCGAACTTACTTATCGCTCAGGGTGCCATGCTGGGAGCTGTTGCAGCAGCGGATATGATCCTGTTTTATATGTTCTGGGAAGTTATGCTCTTACCGATCTTCTTTATGATCGGCCTCTACGGTGGACCAAACAGACTGTCTGCAACATTAAAGATTACTCTCTACACTATTGCCGGTTCGCTCTTTATGCTGGCGGCAATAATATATGTAGGTGTGGCGTATCATGCTCAGACAGGCATCTGGAGTTTTGAGATTGCAGAAGTGACCAAGATGAGTCTTACAGGTGGTGCAGCTACTGCAGCATTTGTATTCTTCATGCTGGCCTTTGCGATAAAAATTCCTCTGTTTCCATTCCATACCTGGCTGCCTGATGCCTACACAGAAGCTCCTACAGCGGCGACCTTTATGTTATCCGCTGTTATGGCCAAAATAGGCGTCTATGCTGTAATCAGGTTTGTACTGCCGGTTTTTGGTGAGGATCTGGGACGTTACGCAATCATTCTCGCTTATTCAGGTGTTATCGGGATGATGTACTGTGGAATCGCAGCGATTGCCCAGAAAGATTTCAAGCGCATGCTGGCATTTTCTTCAGCTTCGCATATGGGAATTATTGCAGTTGGCGTCTTCTGTATGAATGTTCAGGCACTGACCGGAACTCTCTATCAGATCGTCGCTCACGCAACCAGCACAGGCGTACTGTTTCTCCTGCTCGGTCTTATCGAAGAACGTATGGAGACGAGAAAGATCGCAGATCTTGGTGGTATTGCCTATAAGGCACCAATATTTGCAGTGTTCTTTGCTATCGCTATGCTCGCTTCTGTAGGTCTGCCTGGAACAAGCGGGTTTATCGGTGAATTCCTGATTATCCTCGGCGCGGTGAAGTTTAACGTAGTAATAGGCGTCCTTGCAGGAACGACTCTGATAATCGGTGTCTGCTATATGCTCTGGATGTTTCAGCGCGTATTCTTTGAGAAGAATAACGATCGCACCGATGGTTTCAAAGATCTGACAGGTCTTGAAACTGTGACCATTCTGCCGGTAATTGTGCTGATTATTGTTATGGGAATTTATCCGCAGCCATTTCTGGCTAAAGTGACTCCTGCGGCGCAGAAGCAGATCGCATCTATCAATACTGTACAGCAGGCACTGGTAGATACAAACGTTCCGGTTTTGGAACAAATACAGGAAAAGAATTGAGGCCGGGTGACTGACTATGCTGGATTTTATCATAATACTTCCGTTACTTGTGGTTGGTGCAGGGGCAATCACGCTCATGCTGTTGGCTTCGATGGAGAGCCTGAATGAAGGGAATACTGCTCTGGTCGCCATGGGTATATTCGCGTTTGCCTTCGCTGTACAACTGATGATGAGCGTTACCGGCAGTGTGACTCCTTATGGCACTGTCTTTAATGGGATGCTGGTAGCCAACACATTTACCAAGGCTGCCGGTCTGATTATTCTTGCATGCGGATTTGTCAGCTGCATGATCGCTCAGACATATTTCTCCCAGAACAAACTGAAGACTCCGGAGTTCTACAGTCTGGTCATGTTTGCTGCATGCGGAATGTTGCTGCTGACAATGTCTGCTGAACTTATAACGCTCTTTATTGCTCTTGAGATCATGTCGCTGGCAATTTATGTTCTGGTCGGCTATGACCGCTCAAGCATAAAGCGTTCTGAAGCAGTTTTGAAATATCTCATGCTGGGTGCGTTTGCAGGTTCATTCTTTACGATGGGTGCCGCACTTATCTACGGCGCTGTTGAGTCAACACGCTTTGTGGCTATTTCAGAGTACCTCTCAACCACAAACTTTTTGAATAGCCCCGCTATGGCAGCTGGTGCTTTCCTGGTGATTGTTGCCTTCCTGTTCAAGGTTGCAGCATTCCCATTTCACGCCTGGGTTGTCGATGTATATGACGGCGCTCCATTACCGGTCACTGCCTTTATGGCAACTGCTGTTAAAACAGCAATATTTGCAGTTTTTGCTAATTTTCTGGTGCTTGATGGTGGTCTCAAAGAGGTGTGGATAGACTATCTGTTCTACATTGCAGTGTTTACAATGTTTGCCGGTAACCTGATCGCCATAGGCCAGAACACCTTGAAACGCATGCTGGCAGCATCGGGTATCGTTCATTCCGGTTATCTGATTATCGCCCTGGTTGCAGTCGGAACCGAAGATTTCACCGGCGGCGTTATCATGTTCTACCTGGCTGCATATTCAATCTCAACACTTGGTGTGTTTGCTGCGATAACATATCTTTGCGGCAAGGATGAGAAACGAGTCAGCTTTGATGATTTCAAAGGTCTGGCAAAGGTTCGACCATACTCAGCCGCGGCTATTACGATTTTCATGCTGTCAATGGCAGGAATTCCGCCGACGGCAGGTTTTATGGGTAAGTTTTATATTATCGCTGATGCGATCAGAGCCGGGCATATGGCACTCGCAGTGCTGGGTATTGTCTCAAGTGTCCTGTCAATGTGGTATTACCTGAGACTGGTTGTACTGATGTATTTCAAAGAGCCTGAAAATACATTTGAGTCAGAAGGAATGTCACTGGCACCTGTAGGTACAGTAATTCTTGCCTTCTGTGTGTTTGCGATCGGTTTTTACCCGGTCCTGTTGTAGGGATGGCAAAACAGTTCTGACACTTCCGGAGTGCGCTGAAGACTGCGAGAACAACGAGCTAATCATTATCCAGTTTTTAAACGCCGGGAACTCAATATAATGGTAATCAAAGGAGTGAATTACATATGAAAGT
The DNA here is from genome assembly GCF_005116655.2 of Desulfosediminicola flagellatus. GTDB lineage: Bacteria > Desulfobacterota > Desulfobulbia > Desulfobulbales > Desulfocapsaceae > Desulfopila > Desulfopila flagellata. The sequence continues at coordinate 676,316 of NZ_CP050698.1, forward strand.
AAAAGATATTCTGGCTTCAAAAGGTTCCAGAGTAATCACAACGCATGAAGATAGTATGATAGTTGATGTAATGGCTATCTTCTTTGCGAATAAGGTTGGTTCCTTGCTGGTTGTTGATAAAAACGACAAAATTCTCGGACTTGTTGCACCGTCTGATGTTCTCAAGGCTGTGCATCAAAAACTGGATAAGGTTCCGGTGATGAAAGTCAAAGAGGTGATGGTTACTGACCTCATCGTTGCTACTCCTGAAGATGATATTGCGTATATTCAGAATATTATGACTGAAAATCGAGTACGTCATATTCCTGTTCTCGAAAGTGGCAAACTGGTTGGCCTTGTTTCGATCGGTGACGTTGTTAAAGCCCAGATGACCGAAAAGAACGTCGAAAATAAGTATCTTAAAGATTATATCGAAGGTAAATATCCAGCCTGATTGACCCGTTCTACCAAAAGATCCTCTGCTGCACGCTTTTCCCTCCTTTGCTGTGCAGCGAGGATCTGATTTTTTAGTAACTCTTTCTACCTTCCTTTCTCTGATAGTTCTTCTTCCCACAGAAACTCATAATTACCAGCCTCAAAAGTGAGCATTTACAATTCCGTTGTTTGAAATTTCCTGTGCTACGACGAGTTGACGACTCTATCTCGACCAATGCAGCAAACATCTCAGACCTTACTCCTTACCCGAAACTTTACCTGGTTGAGTTTGAGAGGGTATTTGAAAAGATAATCAGAAATGTGGGCTCAACATTTGACCGACAACAGTGGTCAATTTAAATTTCATGTCCTTTAAAAACAGATAGAGTATGATTACTGTCCAGTTTTACATGACTGAATTGAGAGCCTATTATTTCTTTAATTGAACACATATAAGGTGATGCACTTGAACTTTTTTAAAAAGAAGACACTGACTCGACTCGCACGCACCTGCGGTTGAGCTGCTAAAATCGGTCCGACGGACTTGTCGGACGCACTTGCAGGATTTTCTCAGCCTGATGACCCTAATTTGCTGGTTGGTATAGAGACATCAGACGATGCTGCGGTATATCGGGTGACTGATGATATCGCGATGATTAATACTGTCGACTTCATCACACCACCGGTTGATGACCCGTACTGGTTTGGTCAGATTTCTGCAGCAAACTCTATCTCAGATGTCTATTCTATGGGCGGCAAACCGCTTACTGCACTCAATCTTGTTATGTTCCCCTCGAAACATCTCGATATGGGTGTGCTTCGTGACATCCTTCGCGGTGGACACGATAAGGTACATGAGGCTGGTGCAAGCCTAGTGGGTGGGCATTCGGTTGATGATAACGAGCCGAAATACGGTCTTTGCGTCAATGGAGTAGTTCATCCTGATCGAATTCTTACCAATGCTGGAGCTAAGCCTGGCGATGCGCTTATCTTGACTAAACCCCTCGGATCAGGAGTGTTGTTTAACGCCGTTCGTGCAGGTAAATATGAATTTAGCGCGCTCGAACGCGAGACTTTGCCAACAATTGCTTCACTCAATCGCACGGCAATGGAACAGGCGCTTAAATATGATATTCATGCCTGTACCGATGTGACCGGTTTTGGAATTCTCGGCCATTCACTCGAAATGGCTCTGGGCTCAAACACTAATATCTATATTGATTATAGATCATTGCCGTTTTATACCGGAGCACCCGAAATGTATAAGCGCGGTGAGACAACAGGGAGTAATAAGGCAAATAGGGCACTGGTCGCCAGAAACAGGCTGGCGATGTCTATCGAATTGCGCTCGTTTGAAGAAGAGTTGCTTTATGACCCTCAGACATCAGGAGGTTTACTTTTGGCTTTGCCTGCAGAACAGGCCGGACTGCTGTTGAAGGATCTTCATGATAACGGTGTCGGAGTTGCCGCTCAGGTTGGAGAGGTAACTGATGAGCATGTTGGATTGACAGTAAGGTAAGTTGCTGACAGACCCGGCAGGTATTTTACAGGTACACTGTTGGGTCTGTAGCTTTTGTCTCAGTAATATTCCTATCTCATTTTCACCCAAAACTCACTCAGCTTCTTTACTGAAATTGCCGTATCTTCATGTCTTCTTTAAGTATATGTTCGATTAACCAATCCCTCATTACAGTAAGTAGTTCCGAATGGAGCAGTATGCCGCCAGACTCAATCTGGCGGATGAGTTCGAAAACTTTATAATCAAAATCCTTATGCAGTCGCCAATGCCGGGGCAGATCAGGGTAATTGATTTTTTTCATGAAGTTCTCTTCATAACTGAAATGATAGAGAGCGTATTGCTTCATTTCCTCCAGTGCCTCAACTTTCATTTCTGCAAATTCAGTTGGATTGCTCTCAAGAAGCATTTTATCGACTTTATTATAGAGAGCTATCCACTTCTGATGTTGCTTATCGATAGTCTCATCACCTATTGAAAACGAAACTTCCCACTCTATTTGAGGCATGTGTCCAGCTCCTGTTGGATGAGGTGGCTGTCAATGAGGCTTCTCGTGATGTTTTTCTCTCAACCTATATATCGAATCGTATCACATTAAATCCTAAATTCTCATAAAAATAGGTTGACGTCGGCGTTGAATAAATAAGAATGCCAAACCATTCAATGAAAGGTTTGGCATGTATTACTCGTGTTTGATTGGTAGGCGGTGGTTGTATCAGACGCAGATGTGGGTATTATTTGGCATTCATCTGTTCTCGTGCTTTTTTCATCAGGACATCGTTTAAAATCAGTAAATTCTGATCATTGCCTGCAAGGCTTTTAGATTTGAGACATAGATGAACTGATTGTGCGTACTGTTGCTGCTGAAATTTGATCTGGCCCATTGTGTACCAGTAATGTCCGTTTTTCGGTTCGATCCGAAGTGCTCGCTCCATGGTCATTTCCGCCTTTTGGGTATCACCTGAACCAAGAGACTTTTTAGCTGAATAATAAAGTGAGCCTGCAGGGCCGATTTTCGGGGTATAGATGGTAGTTGGAACAGTAACAGGTTGTTGAGGTTCAACTTGTGGCTGAGTCGCGGGCGGATATGAAGGATATGAAGGATATGTTGGCTGGGGCACAGGGCGTTTTACCCCGCAACCGCTGAGTATAACAAGGCTGAGGACAAGTATGGTGGATATACGGATAATTGGTAAAATCCCGGTGTGTTTTTGTAATTCCATGGCTGGCTCAGGTCTCGTTGAGTTTATCTGAAAATGGAGTTTATAGAGTCTAGGAGTTGTTTTGCTTTTTCTTCAATGTCTGGAATACGTATCCCCTGAATACCGGTAGATATAACCGGTTCCGTTCCGGAAATAAAGGGAAGCAGTGTGCTGTTATGACTCAGGGCAGTTGTCGGACGAAGGGTCTCTGGATCAATTCTAGCCCATGTTATATTTGCCGGTTCAGGCTGCTCAAGTTGCTCGGTATCATGATCTATTTCACCCATAATCGCACCCCAGACTGTGAGGGCCCCTGTAGAACCAGATAGAGCAGTTGGGCTGTTATCATCATTACCTAACCAGACTACACTGGTATGGTTTGTTGAGTAACCTGCAAACCAGCTGTCTCTGTAGTCGTTTGATGTTCCTGTTTTACCGGCATATGTGTTGTTTTTTGAAAATGGGTGCCTGCTGCCTGTGCCTTCAGACATTACTCGTTGCAGTGCATGGTGAAGCAGATACACATGCTCAGGGGAGAAACGCTGTTCAACTTCAAGGCCATATCTCGATAATAACTGGTTATCCGAATTCATGACACTGACAATTGAACGGAGAGGCTGATAAAATCCGCCTGAAGCGATAGTTTGGTACATTTGGCCGACTTCCAGTGGAGTCATATCTACAGAGCCAAGCAGCAAAGACGGGTAGGGAGTTAATTGTTTTGCATAACCCAGGTGTCGCATGGTCGAAATGATAGTATCCAGACCAATCTCCAGGCCTACTCTGACAGCAGCAAGGTTGAACGATTTCGTTAACGCTCTGTAAAGAGGAATAGTGCCATGTTCGACCTTGTCGTAGTTTTCAGGTTGCCACATCTTACCGTCATTCTCGAGCTGAATAGATGTATCCATTACCGGAGATGCAAGAGTATACCCACGCGTTAAGGCGGCGAGATAGATAGCTGGTTTAATTAATGAGCCGATGGGTCTATGTGCATCCAGAGCCCTGTTAAATGAGCTCGTATGCGAATTCGTTCCACCTGAAATACCGAGAACTTCACCATTTTCGCGACCCGTGACTACAACAGCTGCCTCAAGGTTTTTTTGTCCGGACTTAGCCTTAAGCACGGTGATTGACGATTCGAGTTGTTCTTCAATCTTCCACTGAACCTGCGGATCAAGAGTTGTTATGATTTTAAGACCGTTACTTCGAAGATCATCTTCCCGGTATTCAGTTTTCAACTGTCTTCGAACCAGATCCAGAAAGGCAGGAAATCTGTTAAATCCGTTTCTCTGTGTTGTGACATCTGTTAAAGGCGTTTTGGTATTTACCGCATATTCAGCAGCATTAATGATATCTTCTGCGAGCATCATGCGAAGTACAACGTGTCTCCTTTGCAGGCAGTTCTCAGGATTTCTTCTGGGATCGTAATAGCTGGGGCCTTTTACCATGCCTACCAGAGTTGCAATTTGGGCAGGGGAGAGGTCAGCTACATTCCTGCGAAAGAAGAACTGGCTGGCAAGTCCGAAGCCGTGAACAGCCCTGCCGCCATCCTGGCCGAGGAATACTTCATTAATATACGCAGTAAGAATTTCCTCTTTTGAGTAATTATACTCAAGAAGAAGTGCCATGATTGCTTCCTGTATTTTTCTTGAGAGGGTCCGGTCTCTGGTAAGGAAGAAGTTTTTTACAAGTTGCTGAGTCAGTGTTGATCCACCTTGTACAAATCGGCCTGATTTTAGATTGGCAAGCATCGCGCGGATGATTCCGGTAGGTGAGACACCATAATGAGAGTAGAAATGTTTATCTTCTACTGCCATGAGACTGCGCGTGAGCAGTTCAGGAATTTCAGCAGGCTGTAAGACAAGACGGTCTTCGTGTTCAAGAGGATGAAAGCTGCCGATACGCGAAGGGGCAAGCCGTGTAAACGGAACATCTTCACCTGTTGAAGCTGAAATAATGCGGCTGATTTTCCCTCTTCTGAAGCTTATAATGAGCTTGGCAGGCTGTTCAGGACCTGAAGGAAAGGTGAATCCACGAGTTTTTAGATGTAATTCTTCACCTCTTCGAAAATAACCTCCTGTCGCCTGAATTGGATTTTCTTCTCTGAATCCTGCAAGTTGCAGTTCTTTCTCAAGGAGTTTAGGTGTGAGTTGCAGGCCTGTGTACAATTCAAGAGGACGTGCATATACAACCGCAGGCAATGACCAGCGCTGGCCATTGAATTTGGCCTGAATTTCCTGGTTGAGCCGGGTTACGAGGTTGTAGCCATATATTCCGCCGCCGAAGAGACCGACGAGGAGTGTGAGTAAAACGAACTTTTTTATAATCGAATTTTTTTTCATAAGTCAAAACGGTAAATGTATTTAATTACCACCGAAACTCAGCCTCTGAAAAAGAGGTGTAAGGAATGAGGGTGTCCTGGAATAGGGGTTTTGGCCAAAATCGAGACATTTTTAAAAAATAAACACAGCCATATTTATGATATTGCAGGAAATATTGTTTCAAAATTCCAAAGAGTTTGGGCAAGAGAGTATTTTCGGACAGCCTCCTGGCACCTCAGTATATTTGTTGAGGATTAGTGGTAATCAGTTAAATGTATAATGCATGGCCTAGTAAGTGAAAATTTGATAGCCATAAAACGCTGTTATAATACTCTGAAGATAAAGGTTATGCCTGAAAAAGTTACACACATTATTTCATCCATAAAAGTGATTTTTCAACAACAGATAGTTGCAATAAGGCCATATTAATGAGTGAATCAGGTATAGTAGCCTCGAAAAGGGCAATCCACCGACATGTTGGGTTTGGATGACATTTACAGAGCAAAAGGTATAATGATTTCATATGTAATGATTAAGGTACTCTTCAAACCAGGATTTAAAACAGTCTTCTGGGAGGCTGTCCGAGAATAGACATATCTTTTCAAATCGACGAACTCTGATGCAGAGGTGAATAATGATAATCCAGGGATCACAGGAGCGAATGATAGAAAAAGCTGCCTGGATACTGTTTAAAATGGTTGAATCTCTTCTCAAGAAACAAAAGAATGTTATAATCGCGGTTCCCGGTGGCAGGAGTGTTGCTGAAGTGTTTAAGCTGTTTTGTAAAAATAGTTTACCCTGGAATCATATACATATCTTTCTGCTTGATGAACGGATAGTTCCACCTGATCACCCTGAAAGTAATTACAGGTTAGTCAAAGAACACCTCGGAAAATGTATCCCCGAAGAACAGATTCATCAGCCTGACCTTAATGTTAAAAATCCTTTAATCGGTATTCAGAGGTATTACGAAAAATTACAGACATTAGGTGGCAGATTTGATCTGGTCCTGGCCAGTAGCGGGGAGGATGGTCATATCGGATCACTCTTCCCACACCACCCATCGATCGAAAATACAGAGAATGGATTTATTCTGGTTGATGATTCTCCTAAGCCTCCGGCACAGAGGATGTCAGCCAGTTATGCACTTATCCGTGAAGCAGAAACAGGGGTTGTTCTTTTTCTGGGTGAGTCAAAACGAAGTGCTTTACGAAATTTTTATAATATTCATCTATCACCACTTGAGTGTCCGGCAAAAATTATGACGAAATTATCACGCTATTACCTCCTTACAGACCAGGAGGTCGAGACACCATGACACTGGAATCACAGATGATCATAATTTTTGGAGCAACAGGCGACCTGACACGGCGCAAATTACTGCCGGCGTTATATCATCTGGAACGCAAACAACGATTAACAGCCTGTACGCCGGTTATCTGCATTGGTAGAAAGGCGCTGTCTAAGCAGCAATTTGTAGAAAAACTTGAGATTGAACGCTTTATCCCTGATGGGGATACTCAAGTAATTCAGAATCTTCTGAATCGTATTGAATATCTGCAGTTCGATCTTGAAGAAGGGGCGCCTGAAGATTTTAAAAAGAGCATTGATGCGTTGCAGAGGCAGCATAGCTGCACAGCCAATAAACTTATTTATCTTGCTCTTCCCACCACCGCCTTTAAACAGACAGCGAGCCTTATAGGTACGTTGGAATCAGATGCTGGCTGGCGCAGAGTTGTCTTTGAAAAACCGTTTGGTGAGGATCTGGAAAGCGCAAAGAGCCTTGATGCGAATATCAGGACCGTTCTACACGAAGAAGAGATTTACAGAGTAGATCATTATCTCGGTAAAGAACTGGTTCAGAATATTCTCACCTTGCGTTTTGCCAACGAGATTTTCACAGGTTCGTGGGGGAAGCAGGCCATTGACCATGTACAAATAACAGTCGCGGAAACGCTGGGAGTTGAAAAACGCGCCGGGTATTATGATCGTAGCGGTGCGGTAAGAGATATGATTCAAAACCATCTTCTGCAATTGTTATCATTTGTGGCCATGGAACCGCCGACCGAAGAGGGGACTGATGGGTTACGAGATGAAGCTGCAGCAGTGGTGAATACTCTGCGGGAATTACAGACGTCCGATATCGTCCTGGGACAATACGGTTCGGGTCTGGTTCAGTCAGAAACTGTTCCAGGCTATACAGATGAAGAGGGCGTTGACGATAACTCGACTACAGAGACCTATGCTGCAATCCGCGCATTTGTCGATACTGACAGGTGGCGTGATGTTCCTTTTTATCTGAGAACAGGGAAGCGGTTGAAACATCGGCATGCTGATATAAAAATTGTTTTCCGTCAGAGGCAGCATCACATCGTCGGTAAAGACAGCAAGCCGAATATGATCATTATCAGAATTCAACCCAATGAGGGTATGGCACTGGCCTTTAATGTCCAGAAGCCGGGTGAAGATGATGAAACCACCTCAGTAATGATGGATTTTTGTCATCATTGCCACTTCGGCCCAAATACGCCTGAAGCGTATGAATCCATCCTGCGTAACGTAATGGAAGGTGATCACAGCATGTTTCCGCGCCGTGACTGGATAGAGGCGAGCTGGAAATATGTTGATCGTTTGCGGGCTATTGCTGATCTGCCGGTCAGGTATAGTGCCGGTTCCGATGGTCCTGTTGAAGCTGATGATCTGATAAAGCGTGACGGTCGTGTATGGCTAAATGAAGAACCTGCCAATGAGAAAATCACCTTAGCTAGTTTTGGCTAGAGGTATCCTTCTTCCCTCATAGATAGTACCCAATCGATAACCTGCAAAATTTTTCAACTTCAAGGCGGCCGATAATTGTATGTAGAGGAATACATGCAATATCTCGGAGTCTCGTACCTCGCTTACCGGGAGTCTCGTACCTCGCTTACCGGGAGTCTCGTGCCTCGCTTACCTGAGGGTTAAAATTTGAGACCAACGAAGAATTTTCAAAATTGGCGGTTTTCGGTGGGCACCAAATGTCACCCTGACACAATGTAGTATTATGTGCGACATTGTAGTCAATCCTTACTACGCTGTCGCAGTAAGTGTCCTGCAGCGTGGTATTTTTTCCTGAAATAGTCAGAAAAAGAATAATGTAAGTATCTGGAATGGTGAAGTTAAATATTATTGATTATCCAGTTTTCACGTCGTTTTCCTGCATAACATACGGGAATGGATAGCAATCTGAAAACTGACGAAAAGTTTTTTGCTAATGCACAAAATAAAACCTTGACGACGTAGTATAAAGATGGAAGTAATGTCAGGTAAAGGGATTAATTAAATAGTTTTCTAAATTACTACTCTGTAGTGATTTCTCGTAAAAATAGGCATTTGTGGTATGTGTACTACGTATGACACATCTTGTTTGTCCTCAATATTCAATAATCGTAGGAGCAGTTTTTACAATCCGCAAAATCTAACTGTAACCGTGTTTTCAAGTAGTGAACAGGAGATGGGGTAGTCTCAGGTTCCAGATGTATACCTGTATCATATTTTCAGCATGTGGCGGCTGTGGAACAACAGTATTCCATATCTCTTTTACTCGTAAAGAGTAGAGCGATGAGGTGTTTACCATAGCTTTTTATAAGGTTGTTAAGCCGAGTAAGAATGTAACAAGGAGCAGAGAACGATGAATAATTTATTGGCAGGAGTGCTTCCCCAGGAAGGTGGTCTGGAGGTTCCCGTCTCATGGAAATACAACCTGGCAATCGGCCTTATGGGAATTTTGGCGGTGGTGGGAGTAGCAGCAGGTGTGCACTCACTCTGGGTGGGGCATGAGCATACATTCGGGGTGAGTCGTGCTGTGCCCTGGGGAATGCTTATCGCTGCGTATGTCTTTTTCGTAGTTACATCTACAGGCTTATGTATTGTTTCATCGATTGGCCATGTCTTCGGGTTTGAAAACTTCAACCCGATTGCCAAGCGCGCAGTATTCTTATCAATCTGTACAATCGTTGCCGGTTTTCTGGTAATTGCCTTTGAGATCGAGAACTCCTGGCGTATGCCGGTAGGTAACGTAATCGGTGCCAACCCAACATCTAATATATGGTGGATGGGTACCTTATATGGTGCGTATCTCTTTTTTATGATGATTGAGTTCGTCATGCTGCAGCTTAACAACCATAAAGTTGCTACAGCTTTCGGCCTTGCAGGTTTACTGACAGGTGTTGTTGCTCACTCAAACCTTGGTGCTGTATTTGGATTGCTGAATGGTCGTGAGTTCTGGCATGGACCATATATGCCGATCTACTTTATTACTTCAGCGGCAATGTCCGGTTGTGTTGCAATTATCTTTTTCACCTACCTTGCCTATAAGTTTAATGGCTGGGTAATGAGTGAACAAATGAAGAAGTCACTCGAAAGTGTTGCAAAACTCGGTGCACTGATGATGTCGATCATTGTGTTTTTCACCTGCTGGAAAATGATAACAGGTATCACCGGTCATCCTCCCGGAAAATTTGCAGCAATGGAAGCGCTTTTGACAGGTCCATACAAAACGAATTTCTGGATTGGTGAAGTTGCGCTTGGTATGATAATTCCGTTTGTCATCATCATGATGGTTAAAGGCAAAAATATGCATGCGCTGTTTGTTGCCTCACTTGCCGGAATGATTGGTATCTTTTTTATGCGCTACGATCTGGTTATTGTCGGTCAGCTTGTGCCACATTATCATGGCATGGGTCTTGTTGATTATCCTGATTTAGTGACCTATGTTCCAAGTCTTCACGAGAATCTGGTTGTGCTCGGTGGTATCGGGCTCTGCGGGCTACTTTTCCTGATGGGAGAAAAAATGTTCAGAGGTCATTTCTCAGAAGATCACTAAATAGTAGCAATAAAATTTGTGTCCTCGTAATATCGGGGAAACATTGCAGGTATTCAATTTAGAATCATCTGGTCGAGACAGGTGGAATATCATGGAGCACAACAATGAAAATTGATGAATTAGAGCAGCTTGAGAGTGAAGATCTTTCAGCTATTACTTCCGCTGAGCGGCGGAAATTCTTAAAATTAGGACTCACTGTAACCGGGCTTTACCTCGGTGGTACAGTGTTGTCGCTCACATCTGCGGGGACTGCGAGAGCATCCTCAGGTGTGGTGCCGGAGCCGGGTCAATATCCGTATAATCCCCATTATACGATGGTAATACGTGAGCGGCTTTGTATCGATTGCGAAAGATGTAAGGAGGCCTGTGTTAAAACAAACAGTGTTCCTTCCTACGGGTTCAGAACAACTATTCTTGAACGTCGCCGCAATTTAGCAGATGGTCAGTATGAGACAACCTTCATGCCGGTTCTGTGCAATCACTGCAACAGACCTCCATGTGTGCGTGTCTGCCCGACCACTGCGACCTGGAAAGATAAAGAAACCGGTATTGTCGTCATGAAGCCGAGCAGATGTATCGGCTGTAAGACCTGTATGACCGCATGTCCGTATAACGCCAGGTACTTTAAAGAGGAAACACGGGCTGTCGATAAGTGTAACTTCTGTCTGGATACACGTCTTTCTAAAGGAATGACAGATACAGCATGTGTAGAGGCCTGTCCGGCTGATGTTCGGGTATTCGGCAATCTGGCTGATCCGAAGAGCAGGGTGTATGAACTGGTTCACACTCCGGAAACAATGGTATGGGTACTCAGACCAGAGACCGGTGCTATCCCAAATATTTTCTACACTAATAGTTGATATGGTAACTGGCCCGGTGACTGAGTTCGTACGAATAATCCGGGCGTATACCGTCTGTTTTCAATAGGAGAAAGACATGAAGAAATTTCTGCTTTTTATCGTTGCAGGAGCTTTTTTGCTGGCCGGCATGACCTTACATGCTTCTGATGCGCCGGTAACTGACAACGATTATGACGAAGATGAGTATGGTCCGCTGGCTCCGGTTGTCTGGACGAAGCCGGTAAAGACCGTAGTTTTTAATCATAAAACACATACGATGGAAGCAGGACTCGACTGCGATTCCTGCCACGACGAACTGTTTGAGATGGAAGCCGGAGCGGCTGAAGAGGCCGAAGATTTTACAATGGCTTCCCTCTACGAAGGTAACTACTGCGGTGCATGCCATGATGGTGAAACCGCATTTGCCTCAAACACCCGTTGTACCACCTGTCATATCGGTGTCCGTGGACATGCCCGTCTGGTTGGCGGTTCTGCTGATAAAGAGGCCGAAAAGGCACATTGACAGGTTCCTGCCGTTTTCTTTGTACATTCTTACGATGGCAGGTCTGTTAGCAGACCTGCCATTGTTGTTTCTATCCACTGCGTTTACTTCCCTGCTTATACAATTTATCCGCTCATATGGGCGCAATATGCGCCATGCTGCGTATTTCCTCCCTTAACTGTCAAGAATTACATGATATTCTTAAGCAGTGTACTGCGGTCTGTCGCGTCACTACTCACCTTTTACACCCTTCCTTAGAACGTTCTGAAAAAATCTGTTTGATACCAGTCTATTAGCAGTTCCCGACAAGGCGCATAATGCGCCCTCTTTTTGTAGTACCTTGGGCGCAGAAAACGTCTTTGAGTAAGCCTGATCGTCAATCATTCTCTCGAATTGATCTGTTCAAATAATAAATATCCTGCAATTACAATACGATAAAATTTTGTGTATCTGGCTGTCACCCATTGACTGTAGATGGCATAGCTTTTGCTATTTAAGAAATAACAGAAATAGTTAAGCCATCATCTACAGCAAGGAGGCATCATTATGATCATAACAGCCGAATCCACAGAATTGACACTGCCATCGCGGGAACGACTCCAATCTTTAATCGCTATGTGCCCTCATCCTATGGAGATCTTCTGGTTTGTTCTCTCACTTCTGCTCTTCATGATTATGGGGCCTTTTGCAGCCCCGATTGCCTTGGTTGCAGTTTTTACAGCCAAAGCCCCTGAAGGTACGATGATTGAGCCTGAATCAATAGATTAATGCCGGGGAAACCCTTTTGACGTTATGAATCAAGGAAAGCGTCGGTACATAGCCGACACGTATGGAGGTAGTAGGATGGAAGGAAATATTGCGATAAATGATGTGCAGGAAGCGGCTTTTACTGCACCCAAATTCAATGTGTTGCTCCTTATTACACTATTATGTATCGGGGCTGGTGTTGCTGCAGGTATCTATGCGCAAGTTGTTGGTCATCACCACGCATTTGCAAACACACGCGGAATGCCCTGGGGAATGCTTATCGGCGTCTATGCCTATTTCGCCATTATATCAACAGGCTTATGCCTGATGGCGGCAATTACTCATGTGTTTCATATTCAAAGGTTAATCCCTCTGGCAAACAGGATGGTCTGGTTGTCGGTAGTATGTTTGCTCGGTGCGTTTACCGTTATCGGACTCGAGATAGAAAATCCATGGCGCATGCCGTTGAACATGATACTCAGCCCGAATCTCACCTCAAATATCTGGTGGATGGGAACGTTATACGGCCTGGCCATGGGTCTGTTAATGCTTGAACTTTTTCTTATTATTACGGGTCGGATTAAGGCCGCGGTGATTTTAGGATTATCCGGTGCTGTTGCTGAAATGCTGGCTAACTCAAATCTGGGTTCTGTATTTGCCTCGCTTGCGGCACGGCCTTTCTGGTATGGAGCACAGTTGCCGATTTTCTTTCTTGCCAGTGCACTGCTTTCCGGTGCGGCTGCGGTGATACTTTTTACCCATTATGCCCATAAGTTAAACGGACGTAAAATGAGCCCGAATACATTTCATGGTCTGCGAGTGGCTGGGAAAATAATGGGAATCATGCTGTTTCTCATTCTACTGGCAACTGCCTGGAAATTTGCCAATGACTATTGTGGAACCGAAGAATTGCGAATATCAGCCAATGCATTGATAACCGGCCCGCTTGCAACCAGCTTCTGGCTGTTTGAAATAGCAATCGGTCTGGTTCTACCGCTTATGCTCATACTTTTTACCAGAATGCGTTCGTTACAGGCACTCTCGCTTGCAGCCCTGATGATTCTTGTTGGGCAGTTCTTCTCACGATTCAACCTTGTTGTGGCGGGCGTAATTGTCCCTATCTATGCAGGGTATGACAATCTGCCAATGTACCAGTCGTATAGCCCGACGGTTTCAGAATATCTGTTAGTAGTGGCAGGGCTCGGGGTTGTAGGATTTGGTTTTCTGGTTGGTGAAAAGCGTCTTGGCTCGCTCTTTAATGGCGAAGCAGAGAAAGAGGATTAATTATGATATCGGATGACAAAGCTGTGTTTACCATTGGTATGGTGGCCGAGATGCTGAACGTGCATCCGAGAACCATCAGAAACTATGAGGCTAAAGGGCTGTTGACACCAGTTCGAAAAGGTGCCTGGCGATATTACACAATGCGGGATGTTCAGTGGATTGAGTGCCTTCGGGAGATGATTCATACCCATGGTGTGAGCATCAACGCAGTAAAGAAACTGCTCAAATTCACTCCGTGTTGGAACATTATCGATTGCCCCTTTGAAAAGAGACAACGATGTTCGGCATTTTTTTCCAACAGCCTGGTGCCGAAGAAGATAAATCGGGTTGCGAACAAGGAGCAGGATGATGTGGCCGCCTGAAGCAGAAAACTAGCCCCGAAAACTACCCTTCTACCCAATATCAGCGTTGCGATTCAGATTTTTATCCGAGGCATATTAGATATATGCCTGTGGTAAAAATCTGAATCGCGCCTCGATCTTGAACAGGTAAGCGTAGACTCCGGAATGAACAGTTTTCTGTCCGCATCTATTATATTTGGTTACCTGAATTCGTTCGATTTTTTTCTTATTCTACTTCTTCTCTTCTTGCCTTCTTATTGTATTCTTTTGACTTGCTCAGCAATCAACACTGCCTGAACCGCTAGTGCCCTGTCATGCCTCATATGTCTAATTCTGCTCGCTCTTTTCACTTCGTGACCTCGTTACTCCTTCTGTTACATAGCGCTGCTATGCTCCATCAGTCATTCCTTGTAGGAAGAGAAAAAGCTTCACATTATTACGACATCTGACAGATGATATGACACTTGTTTAATCTTTATGTGGTCGCTGCTGCGTATTTACTCATCAGTAACTCCCTCTCACATGCTCCCTCTCCCTTTAGATAGGCGCAAAATGCGTCTTTTATACATATTTCACAAATACGACGAAAAATGCGTCTGTTTTGAATGAATAAGTTTGATAGGCTTATGCGTTTGAATTACAGGGTGTTAGAACTGTTTCACCCTGTATTTGCAGTACGTTTGTCTTATTTGGCATGTGTAAATTAGTTGACAGTGCTAGTTGTCAGGTATACCGTAAAGAGTAACAGGCATGTCAGGCTTGGTTGATATGCTTCCAGGCCTGTGAGATCAAACGGAGGAAGATATGGATGCACTACTATTTTTGGCTATCTGGTTAGGCGGGGCGGCAGTCCACACCGCAATTGAATTGAAGATGAAAAATGAAGATAGTTCAGGAACAGCTGAAAACGAACTGAGTATGGGTGAACAGCAACCGGTAACTATAAAGGAAGAGGCAAATAGCTATGAATAATTTATTGGCAGAAGTGCTTCCCAAAGAAGGTGGGCTGGAGGTTCCTGCATCCGCGAAATACAACTTCGCTATCGGCTTAATGGGGTTGCTCGCGGTTGTAGGTGTTGCGGCAGGAGTTCATGCTCTCTATACAGGTCATGAGCATACTTTTGGTGTTAGCCGGGAGGTGCCGTGGGGAATCCTGATTGCAGCGTATGTGTTCTTTGTTGTTACCTCAACAGGTTTGTGTATCGTTTCTTCTATTGGCCATGTGTTTGGCTTTAAAAATTTTATGCCAATCGCAAAACGCGCTGTGTTCTTATCGATTGCCACGATTGTCGCGGGTTTTCTGGTTATTGCATTTGAGATAGAGAACTCATGGCGAATGCCGGTGGGTAATGTTATCGGTGCAAATCCAACTTCGAATATCTGGTGGATGGGTACGCTCTATGGGGCATATCTGTTTTTTATGATGATTGAGTTGATGATGCTCCAGTTAGAAAAGCATAAAATAGCCATGTCGTTTGGTTTGGCGGGTTTGTTAACCGGTATAGTTGCTCACTCTAATCTTGGTGCTGTTTTTGGCTTGCTTAATGGTCGTGAATTTTGGCACGGCCCATATATGCCGATCTATTTCATCACTTCGGCTGCTATGTCCGGCTGTATAGCTATCATCTTCTTTACCTACCTCGCCTATAAATTTAATGGCTGGAAGATGAGCGAACAGATGAAAGACTCACTTTCCAATGTTGCTAAATTCGGTGCGCTGATGATGGCAATAATCATTTTCTTCACAAGCTGGAAGATGATTACAGGCGTAACCGGCCATGCTCCAGGTAAGTACGCAGCAATGATGTCACTGCTGAACGGGCCATATTCGATAAATTTCTGGATTGGTGAAGTTGCGCTTGGCATGATCATCCCGTTTATACTCATTATGGCAGTTAAGGGTAAAAACATGCATGTACTGTTCATTGCCTCACTTGCCGGCATGATAGGGATTTTCTTTATGCGCTATGATCTGGTGATAGTAGGGCAGTTGGTACCTCATTTCCACGGTATGGGCCTTGTTGATTACCCTGAGCTTCTTACCTATATGCCGAGTCTGCATGAGAATCTCGTGGTACTTGGTGGTATTGGTTTTTGCGGCTTGCTCTTTCTGGTGGGTGAAAAGGCGTTTCGCGGCCATCTCGCTGAAGACCATTAACATTCTATAGGAAGTGTCGTATACTGGGCCGCTGTATTTCACGTACAGCGGTTCAGTACAATTAAAGAAATGACTTCCTGAGGAATATATGGCTGGCAAATCCCGAATAAAACGAGTGGAACCTTTGAAGAAAGACCTTCCCATATACCCCATCGGGGCTGCAGCTAAGCTGCTCGATGTCCATCCGAGGACCCTGCGGATTTATGAGGATGAAGGGCTGATAAAACCGCATCGTCAGGGCGGCCGCCGTATGTACTCGCAAAATGATCTGCAGTGGCTAGCCTGCCTGCGATCCGCCATCCACGATCAGGGAATCTCCATTCCCGGAGTGAAAAAACTGCTCCGCTATGCAACCTGTTATGAAATTGTTGAATGCCCTGAAAGTGTAGCCTGCACTTGTGATGCTGTTGTAGACAGAGTTATCCCGCGCAAAATGCACCTGGCAGGTGATGTGGTTACTGCAAAAAAACTTCAGGAAGAGGAGCGCGAAGAGCGGGAGAAGAATCGGAAGGGTAAAGATAAGAATAAGGATAAAGAGAAAGCTTCAAAATCAAGAAAGATTGAGTAGTTAAGCTTCTTTATGTTTTGAACATTTACAATGTGTTAAGAACGACAATGGCGATGTGGAATTACCTTCCACATCGCCATTGTTGTATTAATCGTAGGTGGAGCAATACGTATTAAAATTCCGGTTCATACCCTACAGTAAATGCTTCTGTACCCGGATTCCTGATGCTTAAGAAATTTTTGTTATTCTTAGCAAAAGGGCATATCGGCTGTTCGCATCGTTCAAACCCAAATCGTGTATAAAACTCAGGATCACCAAGCACAAAGAGTGTTTTATCTTTGATTTCCGGTTGTCTCAATGCAAACTTAATGAGTTCTGTTCCAACTCCCTGTTTCTGATATTCGGGGTTAACCGCAATCGGAGCAAGATGCAGCCCACAAACATTACCCTCGTTAAACGCTCGTGAAAAAGCAATATAGGCTATATACATATTGCGGTGGATACATACCCATTCGTGAAGAGGTCGTTTGTTCTTATGAAGCTTGGTAACGAGTCGCTCTTCGTATTTACTTCTTGGGAAAGCAGTTTCCAGGAGTGCCTGAACTTTCGGCAGATGGTCTTCAGTAAGCTTACGTATTTTCATTGTTCTACAACCTTCATGTATTAATAGTGAGGAGCTATGGGCGCCAAACTACCATGTCTATATAGTATAGAGTATCTCATATTCGATCCAAGCGGTAAGTTTGTGCAGTTTACGCCTCACCCCTCACTCCTTACACCTCACGCTTCAACAATCTCTTTAACCCGACCAACATCACCACTCGTCAGACGAACCTTTATTCCATGCGGGTGTGTCGGAGAGTTAGTCAGTATATCCTTAACCGTCCCCTCAGTGAGTACTCCGCTTCGTTGATCTTTTTTCAAAACTATTTTTACCTGAACTCCTGGCCGTATATGTGCTCGGGTTCTTCCGTCCATTGCGTGTCCTTGATGTCTATGTGATCGGATAGGGTGGTCTTTCTGTTAACAGCTGTATACGCTATTTTCTGTTGCGTAAGCTTTTAGGAACATATCCGGTTTTAAGTAAATACTCTGTTGCCTCGTCTTCATATCTGCGAATCTGTTCTGCCTGAAATGTGTATCCTGAACAGATCCGGCTATCAGAATATTCAGGACAGTTTTTGCAGAGTTCAATTTTTCTGCGGGATCGCTTTCTATAATAGTACCGCCAGAAGAAAAATGAGGTGATGATAAGTACAATGGTAAAAAGAAAGTGTCCATGAACTAATGCAGTAAAACTGAGCACGACAATAGAGCCAAGGCTACAACGAAGTATATCACGCAAAGGCCGATAGAGGGTTTTGTATATGGCAGGGTAGGAAAGCGGCAAGGTAAACACTACAAAACCGATAAGCAGAATATGCGCGTATTCCTTGAAAAAATCAGGAAAAAGAACAATCAGTATGAGGTTTACGGCTATGGCAAAATAAACACAACAGCAGCTTCTACACAGGTAGAGTGTCCCAAATTGCAGAACATCTGCTTTGTAGGGGCTGCATAGCGGCTTATGTGCCCAGTTAAATCTCCAGGTTCTGGAAATCTTGAGCAGCCAAAGGTAAAGTCGGGCAACAGGGGACACTGGCAACCCTATTTGCTCTGTTTGCTTTTTACGACAATCTGATGCTTTTCAAAATTCTCCTGCATATCTGCAAGAATATTCCCGATTGCACCGGCTGGCACATAGCCAATAATAGGCTTGATAACAACTGCCGTTCCATGAACAACAACTTCAGATGCACCTTGTGCAGCACCGCTCAGTTCAAATTCAACATTTATAATGGCATTGGCCTTTTGTCGCGCTGCCATCTGCAGCATCTTATCAATTGCTTTCTGGCGAGATTCATCGCCAAGCTGAGAATACGAAGTGAGTTCACCGCCGGTAAACTGCTTACAACCCATGGCGCAGTCCTGCCCCATATCCTTTGCCCTGACAGAAATCCCCCAGGTCATTCCCTTGTATTCAACGATTTCATAACCATCAAACCCGTCAGCTCCGGTCATGATGATTTTCTTTCTACCACCTTCAATATCCGGCCGGGTTCCGGCAACAAGGTCTTCTCTGTTCATTTGTCGACTCCTATTCGTCTGGATCAAGTAAGGAACCACACATTCCGCAACGAGCGGTGTCCATATGTTCAACCTTGGTTTTCTCCCCGCATTCAGGGCATGTGTAGCTCTTGCGCGATTTAACAGCAAAATAATAGCAGACAATCGCAATAACGATCAGCAAGCCAACGATGAGAAATAGCTCATGCGATTCAAGGCTGTAGATAAATATCATTGGATGTTCCTGGGTGTATGGTTTTGGGCAAGGGGTATAGATAGTTGGTAATCTGATCTAAATTCCATGAATTATGTAAGGGTATGATAACTCTACCATAAAGGCTTGAGTGATATCAAAGGGTAAGGTGATGGTAAGGTAGGTGTGGGGATTTGTGGGGGATAGTGCGATGGGAGTTGCAAGTGGTGAAGTTGAGGGAAGGTTGGGGAGACCATAAAGTACTATGTTTTTGATTAGTTAGGTAGACGAGGTTGAGAATGTATTGTAATAGGTATTAGTTGGTGTTTTCGATTAACATTTTGTAATGATTTGAAAAAAAGCACATTGTGGTAGTGTTTTCAGGCTGGGTTTGGCTGATGCTCCTCATTGGGCGGAAACTTGTTTGAAGGCAAGCGAGAAGAGCATAGTGGAAAATTGTAACATGTTTTCAAGTGGTCAAAATCAGCAAATGGCACAGCCATGAGGTTGAATCATTCTGTATAACATTCATTTTTACGGGTTATGCAGTTTCTATATAATTACTTGTTAATCATGCATAGATAAAATGACACTTCTCAAAGGATTTGGTTTTTCAGGATATAGAAGTTTTGGTGATGAATTGGTGATGAATTGGTGAAAATAGCACCATTAAAAAAGATCAATTTTATCATAGGCCAAAACAATTCAGGGCTGGATTCAACCGAATTGCACTGGAAAAAAACGGATTTTATCAAATAATTACGACTCATTCTGAAAACAAGTCATCATCATAGTGTTTTCTCGTCCACTACCAAGTTGGTTTACCTTCTGATAACAGACCTTTCAGGAATGTAAGATCAGAGGAAATTATTGTGATATATGATGAAGATGACTCCATGTGTAGATTATCGATAATATGTGGTGCAGACTGGTGGCAGATAATGTATTGTTTCGTCCAGCACAGCAATAGCCCGCAAAGGTATCGGTGAAATTCGATACTTGTTACAAGGCAAAATAATACAGGCAAACAAGGAATTACTGGGGCAACCCAGTTAATTATACGACAACAGCAGTATTGTAGAAAATGGAGATATTAACAATTATCGATAATAGGTAAAAGGAGGATGTTATGAACCCCACCACTCAGAACATCGACTACAGTAAGCAAAATGAAGCCCCGGAATATGTAACATTAGAGCAAATGGATGTGATCTGCCGAAAATGCAACCAATTGCATGATGAGGAAATCCTCATCGCGTTTGGTCGTGTATGGAAAAAGTTAGTAGGTATGTTTATACGTACGGAGGAAAAGCAGTTTCAGAAAGTCGTAAAGTAATAACGTAACGTTCTACGATCCAGCTGTAACTGTCGTATTTGAATTCCAGGTAGTATCGATAAAAACACGTTTGAACCGGTCATTATACTTCAGTATCATAATTACCAGATCAATCGGTTAGATCAGTCTTTACATGTTGCAGAGCAGGCAAAGCATGTATGTGCACTACATACATTATGCATTTTCTTGCTGAGGCTCAATGTTCTTGTCACGTAGCTAGTAGTAATTTCATTAAAAATTCTTCCCGCCTGGAACGGGAAAAAACTCCAAATGCCAGTCCTTGGCACAATCCTGGTTTTCTAGGGTATTAGCAGCTTAATTCATGCTGCCCCGCAGGTACGGGGAAAAACTCCACATTGACAATTTGGTGATATGCGCCGTTCAACGGGTGAATTCCGTCGTTTGAATGAACCTGTACGGATTCCAACCAGGAAACTTATCTGGTTGTTATTATGACATATCATGTGGCGAGCATTCGCTTTTTACTTAGGTTCTAAGGAACGGAGTACATTATGACGTGGACACAAATATATATCCCACTTGGGGGACTCGGCCTCTCTGCTCTTGTGGCTGCAATTCCAATTATTGTTCTTTTCTATTTACTTGCTTTCCGCCGTTGGGGTGGACATAAAGCCGGAGGCGTGGCGGCAGTACTTTCTTTTTTGCTGGCTGTCACCGTATGGCAAATGCCGGTTCAAATGGCAGTAAGTGCGACGGTCATGGGTGTGTTAGTAGGTTTATTCCCTATAATATGGATCGTGATAACAGCCATCTGGCTCTACAACATGAGTGTAGAGTCTGGTGATTTTGATATCATTAAGAGTTCGCTGGCAACACTCACGGATGACAGGAGGATACAGGCCTTATTTATCGCCTTTGCCTTCAGTTCTTTCCTTGAGGGAACAGCAGGTTTTGGTACTCCAGTGGCTATTGCAGCGGCAATGCTTACAGGACTTGGCTTTAAGCCACTCTATGCTGCCGGTATCTGCCTTATTGCAAATAGTGCCCCGGTTGCATTCGGTGCTATCGGTATTCCGGTGATTATGGCTAGCAAAGTAACTGGCCTTGATACCATGACTCTCTCACAAATTGTTGGCCGACAGTTACCGCTAATATCTCTGATCGTGCCATTCTGGATAGCTCTTACCATGAGTGGAATACGTGGCACATTGCAGGTGCTCCCTGCCCTGCTTGTTGCCGGTATCAGCTTTGGTGGTACGCAATTCATCCTGGCCAATTATCATGGACCGTACCTTCCTGATATCGCAGCGTCTATTGTGACTATCGTAAGTCTTATTGCTTTATTGAAGGTATGGAAACCACGGGAAACCTGGTATTTCCCTGATGAAATTGGCAAAGAGAAAGTTGTACATGCCAGTTTCCCTCTCATTGAAGTTCTGAGAGCCTGGGCTCCATTTCTTGTCCTGGCGGTAGTAGTTTTACTTTGGGGACTCGCGCCGGTTAAAAGCGTCCTCAACAGTATCTTTTTCACAACATTTGAGTGGCCGGCCCTGCATAACCTCGTAGTGAAAACCACCCCAATTGTGAATAGCGATACATTGTATGGTGCAGTCTACAAACTCAATCTTGTTTCCGCAGCTGGAACCGCAATTCTTCTTGCTGGTTTACTCTCAGTACCGTTGCTAAACAACTACAGCTTTGGCAAGGCAGCGGTATGCCTTGTACGCACCGGTAAACAACTTGTATACCCGATCATGACTGTTATGTGTGTATTGGCTTTGGCATATATCATGAATTATTCGGGTATGAGCAGCACGCTCGGACTTGCCTTCGCTGGGACTGGCAAATTGTTTCCATTTTTTGCTCCTGTTCTGGGCTGGCTCGGTGTGTTTCTCACCGGTTCATGCACCTCATCTAACGCATTTTTCGGTTCATTGCAGGCAACCACTGCAACACAGATTGGTGTGTCTCCTGAGCTGATGGTAGCCGCCAATGCAACCGGCGGTGTGGCCGGAAAAATGATTTCGCCTCAATCCCTTGCAGTGGCCACTTCTGCAACTGGCCTTATGGGAAGAGAAGGAGATATTTTCCGATTCACCATTATGCACTCACTCGGCATGCTATTGCTTATATGTATTCTGGTCTGGTTACAGACGAACGTACTCTCCTGGATGATGCCTTGGTAAAATAACTCTTCCGTTCGAGTTAATTATAGAAGCCCATTCCCTCTCGCAGAAAATGAGGGAGTGGGCTGTTTATGTACCAGATGTTTATAAAGTATATGCTGAAAGGTCTGTGTAACCTTACTTGTACAGCACAGTCTTCTTTAGCGAATGGGGTTCAAACTGATATGAAAAAAAGTATTATTTATGAGCTGGTCTTTATCTTTGGCAAAGAAAATGTTCTCACAGAACGCGAAGATATGATCGCTTACAGTTACGATGCAGCACCAGTAGAAATAGAGCCGGAAGCTGTTGTATTCGCATCCACGACAGAGCAAATCAGCCAGCTGATGAGACTGGCATACCGAGAAGAGATTGCTGTTACGCCACGTGGACAAGGAAGTGGGCTTTCCGGGGGATCTATTCCTTTGAAAAGAGGAATTGTCCTTTCTATGGAACGAATGAAAAATCTGATTGAGTTTGATCCGGCCAATCGTCTTATTACAGTTGAAGCCGGTTTCACCACGGCCGATATCGATCCAATTATTGCCGAAGCAAACCTTTTTTACCCTCCAGACCCCGGTTCTGTCGCATTCTCTACCATTGGTGGAAATGTTGCCGAGAATGCGGGAGGACTGCGAGGTCTAAAGTATGGTGTTACCAAAAACTACGTCAAAATGTTGAAAGTAGTGCTGCCACAGGGCGATATCGTTACCCTTGGCTCTAAATGTGTTAAACACGTTGCCGGATTCAATTCTGAACTCATATTGGTAGGTAGTGAGGGACTTCTTGGCATTATGACCGAAGTTACCCTTGCACTCCTTCCTGTACCACAACATCGTGAATCTGCACTGGTGATCTTCAATAGTCTGGACGGTGCTGCCCAGGCAGTTTCAGATATTATCGCCGCAGGTGTTACTCCTGCCACTATGGAATTTATGGATAACGCAACTATCAATGCAATCCAGAACTTCAAAGATTGTGGCTTACCTCGTGATGCGGAAGCGGTCCTTTTGATTGAGACCGATGGTGAAGAAAATTCGGCAAAAGCTGAGATGGAAGTGATAGAAGAGCAGGTGAAAAAAAATGACTGCCGTAAGTTTGTGCGGGCCAACGATACCGCTGAACGTGATGCTCTGTTTGCTGGTCGCCGAGTTGCCCTGAACGCACTTGCATCTGTCAGGCCCAATGTAATCCTTGAGGATGCAACCGTGAAGCGCTCTGTTCTTCCAGATATGGTTCGAGGTATTATAGCTATCGCCAAAAAACATGGTATTCAGGTTGGCATTTTCGGCCATGCTGGAGACGGCAACCTTCACCCCACTTTTCTTATCGATCAGAACGATAAAGAAGAAATGAGTCGCTGTCATAAAGCTGTCGACGAACTGTTTCAACTCGCAATCGATCTTGACGGAACCATTTCAGGTGAACATGGAATCGGCCTGGAGAAAAAACCGTACCTACAGAACCAGATCGGTGCAACAGGCATAACCATGTTACAAGATATGAAGCGTATGTTTGATCCGAAAAATCTCCTTAACCCCGGTAAGATGTTTGATATGCCGGGTGAATCATCCTGAGGAGCGAGAGACTATACATGAATGCTCATATATCACACAAACAACTCGCTGAAGAGCATCTGCTCGAAGCTGCAAAAGAATTTCAGAAATGTATGCAATGCGGTAAATGCCGTAGTGTGTGTCCAGTCTTTAAAGAGTTCGGCAATGAACTCTATGTCGCGAGAGGTAAAAATAAACTTGCTGAAAAGATCGTCTCCGGGGACCTGCAGATTACCAAAAGAGTGGAAGATGCAATCAACGAGTGCCTTAACTGCAAAACCTGTTCTGCCAATTGCCCTGCAGGCGTCAAGCCGGAGCATGTCGTTCTTCGTCTTCGCTGGTATATTACAACCCAGAAAGGTCTTCACTTTTTTAAGGCATTAATTTTCAGACAACTCTTATGGAGGAAATGGCCAATCACTCTCGGCTGTGCAGCTGTAGGTATTGCCCAGAAAATGTTTTTCGGCATCGGCCCTAAAAATCCTGTACGTCACCTCTACCCTTTGTTTGGTTTCTCTAAACGAAGAAACTTTCCACAGTTAGCTATTCGTAGCGCCCAATCCCAATTACCTGAAGTAAACCCTGCAAAGAACGGTCCTCGCAAGGCACGAATTGGCTACTTCACCGGCTGTGCCGGCAACCTGATCTACACAAATGTTGCCAGGTCTGTTGTTGATGTCCTTACCGGATACGGCTATGAAGTTGTTATACCTAAAAAACAGAAGTGTAATGGCACTCCGGTACTCGTCAACGGAGATTATGAAGGTGCCAGAAAACTGATGCAACACAACTTTGACCTCTTCCAGAAGTATGATCTCGACGCAATCATTGTAGCCTGTTCTTCATGCGGTTTATCGTTGAAAAAAGAGATCAAAGTCTTTGTAGATGCGAGCGAGGAACTCGAAGCGTTCACCAGCAAGGTTTTTGATATTAATGAATTTATCGAAAAAAATATCGATATACGACCTGAACATCTTGGAAATCTACCCTATACGATAACGTACCATGATCCGTGTCACATGGTTCGCGGACAAGGAATCAAAGATCAACCTCGTGATATTTTGCAAAAGATTCCGGGTGTAGAGTTTAAAGAGATGAAAAACGCCGACACCTGCTGTGGCTCCGCAGGAAGTTACTGTATCACCCACTATGACACATCCATCAAGATCAACGATCATAAGGTCAAAGATATTCAGGATGCCAAGGTAGATATGGTTGCAACTGGTTGCCCGACCTGCGTTATGCACATCGCCGACAACCTTGCTCAGCACGAAAGTAAAGAGAACGTACGGTTTGTCGTAGAGATTTTAGCCGACTCATTGAGATCTGCAAAAACTATATAGTATATATTATTTCACAGTTGCTCGAGTCCCATTTGGGGACTCGAGCACTTCCCTCACAGAATCCTTTCAAAAATAATTTTAATGCCTACAGCGTCGGATCGCTGCTGGTAATTCTGCATATCGACATTCGAAAAAAACGAGTGAATTTTACTTTAGACGTAGCTTTTTCCTGTTATTAAAGCACGCTTTCGGCCATTATCGGTCCCTCGGGTGCTGGCAAAAGCACCCCGATACGTATCATTTCCAGCCTGGAGCGTCCCGATGAAGGCATTGTATCTCTTCGTGGTGAAGTATGGGATGACTCTTCAAAAAATATCTATATATCACCACAGAAAGGTAGGCTTGGCTTAGTTTTTCAAGAGTATGCATTGTTTGCCCATCTCTCGGTTCGAAAAAATGTGAGCTTTGCCGCTGTGGATAGAAACTGTATTCAGGACCTGCTGGACAGATTCGGAATAGAGTCATTTTCGATTGGGGTCGGACCACGCCAACACACTAAGAATTATGACTTGATTAGATGAGAATAGGTGGTTTTGAAGCTTAGAAGGCCCTTTTGACTATCAAAAAGAGCACTCTAAGTCCTGAAACAACAATTATTGGAATATTCGGGACAGACCCCGAATACATTTACAGAAACTCTCTCAGTATCAGCAATTAGCTTGGTTTGGTTAGCCAGAGAAACCATACTTTGGTGCCGTGTAAAACAACCTGACAACAAGGTTTTACTTTATGTAATTGTTGAATATTATATCGTAAGTACCATCGTTCTTCATTGACAAAAGGGCTTTGTTGAAATCACGAATAATGTTTGTGAAATTTCTTTTCTTGGTAAAAGCCAGATAACTCGGGATTGCCTCTATTTCTGGAGACAATTCTTTAATTTGATTTACGGCTCCCAAAGACTTCGCTGTACTAAGAACAACATGCCGATAAGAGGGGATGATCTCAACCCGGCCTTCCAAAAGCTTTTTCACGTTTAAAGGTGCAGAAGTTGTTTGATCAACTTTCACAAAGGTTCCATTCTTTAATGCCAAATCCAAGCGTGGGCCATAACTCGTTTGAATGATAATCCCTATAGACTTGTCGGACAGTTTTGTGAGGTCACCGTCAAAAGTTATTGTGGAATCTTTCAGCACAAAAAAAGCTTGGACTTGAGTGATCAGGACTTCTGTTGCATACGTCAAAAAAGCGTGACGTTCCTTGATGTCATAGGCCGAAAAAATACCATCCACATTACCATCTTTGACTTCCTTAAGACAACGTGCCCAAGGCATGATTTTTATTTCTACAGGATAATCAGCCCGTTTAAAGGCCTCATTAATCACATCTACTAAAATACCTGATTGTTTGCCATTTTCAGTGTATGCCGTCGGAGTACTATCAGCGGCAGCTAGGACAATTGTTTCAGCGAAAACTGTTTGCGGAATTGTTGCGGTAAATAATGCTGCTAATACAGCACATACGTACAATGACTGACTGAGTTTCTGAACGTACCGTGTAACGGAAAGTGATAAACGATAAGTCATGCTCATTTTCATCGGCCTCAATAGTATCTCAAGGGAAACGCAGTCTTTTGTAAAAATATGATAATGGAAGGCAGTCTGTCAAATTTGTATGTATTCTATAGATTAACTTAGTTTGCCTTATGTTTGATTAGATGGCAAATTTTCCACCTAAACACACCCTTTCTACTTTTGATAAAGATCCCAATTCAATTGGATTGTGGGTAATTGTGGCTGAATCAAGTTAAGTGATCAGAATGGTTAGGTAAATGCATCTGAAGTTGATCTTTTTCGC
Source organism: Desulfosediminicola flagellatus (assembly GCF_005116655.2). Classification (GTDB taxonomy): domain Bacteria; phylum Desulfobacterota; class Desulfobulbia; order Desulfobulbales; family Desulfocapsaceae; genus Desulfopila; species Desulfopila flagellata. The sequence goes on from NZ_CP050698.1 coordinate 703,469, forward strand.
GCTAAGAAGTCCCTTTTATTCGCTGAAAAATGAAAGCGTTAAGACCAGGACATGCTGGGCCAGACATGCTGGGTCGGGCCATGGTAAATTGCTGAAGTTCCGTTTGAGGAGTGGTTTGGTGGGCGTTGGAACATGGAAATAATGCGATTTTTAAGCTTAAAAACGTTGAGACTATGTTTTCAACCTGCTTTTGCATATGTTTATTGGCAGAGAGTTGCTTTTTAGTCCTGACAATAATGCTACTAACCGAACTGTATTTATTGATCCCAAACTCTTTGCCAATATCCTCAAGGCGTAATCCAGATCGTTTACGGGCAAGATAAAGAGCGACATTACGAGGCTCATTTATCTGACCTCGTTTTGCTGTCTGTAAGATACTTTCTGGCACTCCATAACATTCGCACACAACCTTCTTTATCTCGTTGATTGTCGGGGCGAACTGTCTGAATTGATGAGATTCACGGTGTTCTTTAGCTTGACGATATGTAGTAAGAAGGGGGCAAGTCTTTGCATGACTCTTGCAATTTCAATTGGGGGCGAAATTAATCGGGGACAGCCCTTCCAGATAAAGTTGCAATAATCGTCTTCGTCGAAACGATCATCTTCTCCAGAACCAAAACTCACAATTATTGAATAACGACCGTTATCATCTGAATAGCGTCTCTTTGATTCACCGCAGGATTGACGCTGCGGGAAAAGAGTTGTCGAGCTTGAAGACTATCTGGACAATACCGGTTTTTAAGGCGCTTCAGGTTGGTTGGTTTGTGAACTTTTGCTTACAAATAAATTGTCTTGATGGATGCTCTTTTGTTGGTTAGGCTGTTCTGGTAATTATCCAGAATCATTTTTATAATAAAACGTTCAGTTTTGTTTTCTCTATTCAGAAGTTGCTGTTGCAATGTACACATTACTATCCTACGAATCTTTTATGAAAAGGAAATTGATGATGAAAAATTATCTGCTTTCAGTATTTGTATGTGTATTACTGTTGACTGTTATTCCCCAGCAAAGTGGTGCCGCAGTTTTTTCAAATATCGTTTCTTTTGGCGATAGCCTTACTGATAATGGAAACATTATGAGATATACAGATGGTGATATATGGGTTGAGTCTCTGGCGAATCATCTGGGTGTCTCACTATTGGATTATGCCTATGGTGGTGCAACAACAGGTGCATATAACGCCAATACTATTTCGGGTCAAACAACAGGCTTGTTATGGCAGGTAGACGAGACAAAAAACTACAAATACGATCCCTCTAGTATTACGGATACCAGCCTTGTAACTTTGTGGGCTGGTGCAAATGACTTTTTGCAGAGTATAGCTCAACCCACTCAAGATTTCAGTATCCCAACGGCCATGGGTAACATGACTGATGCCCTTGAAACTCTTTATGGGGATGGTGCTCGTAATTTTTTAGTTCCTAATCTTCCAAATATTGGGGGAAGTCCGGCTTTACTAGCTCAGGGAGGAGTTGCCAGTGGAGGTGCTACCGCCTGGACAGAGGCGTTTAATAGTGCATTGGCCGCCACCTTGTCAATTTTTGAAATACAGCATGATGTAAACCTCTATGGTGTAGATATTTTTAAAGTTTTTGATGCATGCCCCGTAGGAGATCTTTCAGCTTGGGAAGTTACCTCGGATAGGCCTATTTGGACTGGAACGGATACTTGGGGAGAGCTTTTTTGGTTTGATGGTTTTCATCCATCCTCTATCGGACATCAGTTGATTTACCAAGAGGCTGCGATGGCAATAGTTCCTGAACCAGCTACTGCATTGCTTTTTGGAGTAGGTATTCTAGGCCTTGCCGGAACTCAACGAAGAAAACGGTTGGCAAGTTGATCATATTTATCCACATGTTATTGAATTCTTGAACTTGTGAAGAGAGAGAAGGGCAAGTCTCTGCATGACCTTTGGAGATCTTAAAGGTGCTCCAATTGGAGCAGCCCAAATTAATATTTTGAAATAACAGTGGATATACGATTGGAAGGATGGGCATTTTTGTGTTAGGGCTCCTTCTTGTCAAATTATAAGTAATCTTAAGACAAAAAAATGGGGGGCGGACCAAGTTGATTCACTAGAATGCGCTCTCAAATTGCAACTGAACATTCAGTTTATATTGATATTTCAGTCTCCCTGGCCAATTATTTGAAATGTAAGCAAATGTGGGAAAACCTCATTAAAGTATCTTTCGTATCGGTTGCAAAAGGTTGCTGAACCTGCTAGATGAGTGCGTTGTGCCAAGAGACTATCGGTAAAATATTCAAGCCAGGGCGAATCGAAAGATACAGGTTTGGTTAGCGTATTGCTGCTGATAGGTTGAGTTAGTAATAGCTGTGTATACACAGCAGTCTAATATTTCAAAATAGTAGTAACTATTCAGCAGCACGACCCGGAGTCTTGGCTTACTTAACCCCGATCGGGCCGCTACGCATAGGCATACTATAGCGAATCGTACCGTTTGAGGCCATGTGGAGCACTGCTAAACAGTTACAGCTTCCAGGAAAGGGTAAGCATGAGATCTTGGCTGAATAGTTACAAAATTTATACAAATTGATACGTATTTCAGATTTATACAGATAATCAATATTGCTGCCTGGTTCCTTGAGTTGATCTTTTGAAACAGGTACGTTTCTCATCTTTTTTCAAGTGGCTGAATATCTATTTCATTATCCGCCTTTCGCGAAGGACTTACACATAAAATTTCTGGAATGTTGTCAAACAATATTATGCGTAAGCCCCTGACAAGCAATGCTATCCAAAGAGAGTTACCCAGTGTCACCAATCCTTGAATTACCAAAAAAATCTACCTCAACGTTCATAACAGAGTTTAACAGGCTTGCTGAAACGGCTCAGGACTACCGGCAGAAAATGATACATCACCTTACTCTTGTAGGAGTGTTCTTTCTGCTGATATTCTCATACAAGAATTTAAGCAATGGTCTTTGGGGTCTTGGGTTAGTACTTCTTGCGTGTAGTGTGACAGGCACGCTCAATTTACTCTATTATCGATTAAGAAAAAGAGATACATACACACTGTTCGTATTGAATTGTATTCTCATTATTCTTTGCCTGACACTACTAATCACGGGGGGGATTGAGAGTACGGGGATTCTCTGGATTTATCCGATTATGGCGATATGTCTTCTGGTTAATCGCTTTGCGGTTGGGCTGGTACTCGCCAGCATGCTTCTGCTCCTGAGTGCGCTGATATTGTACTTACCTAATCTTCACCCGCTTATAGCAAGCTATACAAACGTTGAATCCTCACGTTTTCTCTTTACCCTCACGGCTATGTCATGCATCTCATCACTGGGTGTGTATCACAAGGAAAAGGCGCTGGACTGTATTGTCAGTCTCCATGAACAGGATATGCAGAGACTCGCCTTCTTTGACAGCCTGACCGGGCTTGCGAATCGATCAAGTTTTAATCACTGGCTGCAAAAAATGATCGATCGTTTCGATCATGAAAAGAAGATCCTGGCACTACTGTATGTTGACCTGGATAATTTCAAACAGGTCAATGATGTCCATGGTCACCATGTTGGCGACGAACTTCTTGTAGAGTTTGGTAACAGGTTGTTCAACTGTGTGCGGCCTACCGACAGGACTTCGATGATAATTAACGATGAGGGGATAGCCCGGCTGGCAGGTGATGAGTTTGCTGTGACCATTGCAGGAGCGAGCTGCGCCGAAGAAATCGTCGTTGTTGCTGAACGTATTCTCGGTATCTGTAAGGACGGCTTTACCCTTGACGGTCTGGATCTGCAGGTCACCGTTTCTATTGGCATTGCTATATCGCAAGATGAACCTGTCAGTGCTGAGGTTTTGCTTAAGCAGGCAGATACAGCCATGTACCAATCGAAACGAAACGGGAAAAACAGTTATCAATTTTATACCGAGGATATCGCACGTTCAATATCAGAGCGTCAGGCAATAGAGGTCGGTCTGCAGCAAGCTCTTGCCGAAGATCGCTTTACGTTGATGTACCAGCCGATATATGCCAGCTCAAATCTGGCAATAACGTCAGTTGAAGTCCTTTTGAGATGTCAAGCTGAAGCGCTTCGCGGGATAGGCCCGGATACGTTTATACCGATTGCAGAATCTAGCGGTCTGATCAAAAAACTTGATCTTTGGGTTATCGAACATGCACTTGGCAGTTTTGGGAAGTTGCAGCAGGAGACCGGGTATACAGGAAAAATTTCCATAAATATTTCAACTGTCGAATTACACAATCCTACGTTTCCAGATCAGGTCGGTCAATTGCTCAGTAAGTATAATGTTGATCCGAGTCGGGTAGTTCTTGAAGTGACAGAAACAAGTCTGATGGAAAGCGATCAGCAGAGTTCTGCAACGTTGCACAGCCTAAAGGCTCTGGGGGTAACCCTCTCACTGGATGACTTTGGTACTGGCTATACAGCATTCAATCAGTTAATTCACTATCCGGTTGATTGTTTAAAAATTGATAAAAGTTTTGTTCAGGGCCTTTTCTCCGAGTCTGACCACCTTCACAAAATGGTAGATATTATACGAAAGCTAGCAAAGATTTATAACCTGAATGTTATTGCGGAAGGTGTGGAGACCGAAGAACAGATGAACTACCTGCAACAAATTGGATGCGATAGTCTACAAGGATACTATCTCTCTAAGCCGCTGGTCTATGATAACCTATTGAGCGTAATAAAAGAGAATACAACGGAGTGATGTTTTCTCTGAAAGTAAGAAACTAAATGGGTTTTGAGTGAAATTAAGCCCTATATATCGATACAATATGTAATTTTATACTGACCCCATTTGTTCATTAATTTGCCGGATTATTAAAAAAGCCCCTCCTGATTAGGAGGGGCTTGATTCTATTGGTGAGTAAACTATCTTCAAATCTCGAAGCGGTCGTTGTTCATCACCTTGGTCCAGGCCTTGACGAAGTCGTCGATGAACTTCTTCTCGCCATCCTCAGAGGCATAGGCTTCAGCGACTGCCCTGAGTTCTGAGTTGGAACCGAATACCAGGTCGACAGGTGTCGCAGTCCATTTCAGCTTGCCGCTGATACGATCATGCCCCTCGTACACGCCTTCTTCCTTCGATGGTGCCCACGTGGTAGACATGTCGAGAAGGTTGGCGAAGAAATCGTTGCTCAGCTGTCCCGGCTTGTCGGTGAATACACCATGCTTCAAGCCGCCGGCATTAGCGCCTAATGCCCGCATACCACCGACCAGTGCGGTCATCTCCGGTACTGTCAGGGCCAACAAGTCGGCCTTCTCGATCAGCATGTCAGCAGGAGAACCATAAGCACCGTCGTTGTAGTAGTTACGGAAGGCATCTGCCTTCGGCTCCAGTACATCGAACGAATGCACGTCGGTCATTTCCTGTGTCGCGTCACCACGACCCGGTTTGAATGGAACCTTGATCTCGTAACCAGCATCTTTTGCCGCCTTCTCGATAGCTGCAGCACCACCGAGCACGATCAGGTCTGCGATGGAGACTTTGCTGCCGGAGTTTTTTTGGACTTTTTCAAGTGTCTTCAGCACGCTGGCCAGTTCTTTCGGGTCGTTGGCTTCCCAGTCCTTCTGCGGAGCAAGTCTGACACGCGCACCGTTGGCGCCACCGCGCATATCTGAGCCGCGATAGGTAGAAGCTGATGCCCATGCCGCTCTGACCAATGCAGGTACTGTCAAGCCGGATTTCAGGATCTTCGCTTTCAGATCTTCCGCCTCTGTGGTGCTTATCGTATAATCGGAAGCCGGAACCGGATCCTGCCAGATGAATACTTCTTCTGGAATCTCACTGCCCACGTAACGGGCCCGCGGACCCAGGTCACGATGTGTCAGCTTGAACCATGCCTTGGCAAAAGCCTGGTCGAACTCTTCCGGGTTCTTCAGGAAACGCTCGGCGATCTTGCGGAAGCCTGGGTCTTCCTTCAGAGCGAGGTCAGTCGTAAGCATGACAGGCGGGTTATATTTACCTTTGACATGGGCGTCAGGTACGATTGTATGTGCACTTTCATCTGTTGGTATCCACACCGTAGCGCCGGCAGGAGTAACATGCTTCTGCCACTCGAACGAGAAGAGATTACTGAGGAACAAGCTGGACCATGTGGTAGGCGTTTCGGTCCAGGCACCTTCCAGGCCGCTGGTTATGGTGTCTTCAGCATTGCCTTTACCACACCTATTCTTCCAGCCCAGTCCCTGCTCTTCGATAGCAGCACCGGCAGGCTCTGGGCCTACACAGTCAGCTTTCACTGCACCGTGGTTCTTGCCCAGGGTGTGCCCACCGGCGATCAACGCTACAGTCTCTTCATCATTCATCGCCATTCTGCCGAATGATTCTCGTATGTCGTTGGCAGCAGAGACCGGATCGAGATTACCACTTGGGCCTTCCGGGTTCACATAGATCAGACCCATCTGCAATGCCGCCAAAGGCTTTTCGAGTTCGCCTTCCTTATTGTAACGTTTGTCGTTGCCAAGCATTTTGGTCTCGGGGCCCCAGTACACGAGGTCAGATTCCCAGTCGTCCACTCGGCCACCGGCGAAGCCCAGAGTTTCGAAACCCATCGATTCCAGCGCGACGTTACCGGTAAGTATCATCAGATCTGCCCAGGATACATTACGCCCGTATTTCTGTTTGATCGGCCACAACAGGCGCCGCGCTTTGTCCAGGCTGGCATTATCAGGCCAACTGTTAAGTGGTTCGAAGCGTTGCTGGCCGCCATCGGCACCGCCGCGTCCGTCATGTACGCGGTAGGTTCCTGCGCTATGCCAGGCCATCCTGATCATCAAGCCACCATAGTGGCCCCAGTCTGCCGGCCACCAGTCTTGTGACGTGGTGAGTACTTTTTCGATGTCCGCTTTCAGTGCCTTGAGATCGACGCTATTGAACGCCTTGGCGTAGTCGAAGTCATCACCGTACGGATTGGATTTGCTATCGTGGTCACGTAGAGGGCTAATGTCCACCTGATTCGGCCACCAGAAGCTGTTTGGCTTGGCTTTTCCACTGAACAGATTCTCCGATTGTGCCGCTGGCGCAATCGCGATCGCTAGGGCTGCGACCAGTAGTATGGTTTTCTTGCGCATTACTTCCTCCTAAGTTGTGTTGGTTGAGTATATTGTTGTTACTAAAGGTTTCAATCCTTTAGCATTTCAATACGTCAAGCCTATCTCCTGATCCTTGATAAAAAGCGACAATAGTCCCGATATAGAGCGAGTGAAAATGCCCGATTTTGAAAGCAATCAGGCGTTTTTCATTATCTATTTCTCTAAAAAAAGTATGACAATCTGGACCAGCGTGGACATTTGAACGAAAACCTACGGGTATGATTTATCTTCCCGCTCAACCTCTGATGTATTTTGGGGTCATAGTATTGAATGTATTCCCTATATTGCATGTGGTTTGACAGTCTGTTTCTAGTCATTTTACAAACCTATCGGCGGTAAAATGAAATCATGACAGATTCTCTTTGAGAATATAATGAGATAATAACAGTCTGTTATGAAGAGCAGACGCCGAAACCGTACCTTTTCGTTCCTGCCTTACAGCTGGTTTGGTTTTGTCGGTTGGCAGCTTAAGACTATCTGTGAAATTGTAGCATGAGGCCTAACAACAAACAATGTGACGGAGTAATACTAAATGTACTATTTGCAGCATCTATGAAAGTATTACACCGTATTTCTACTGAGAAGGATTTTAAATAATAAATAGAGTGGCTTACGCGGATTTTCTGAGAACCTCAACTTCTGACATTATTGTACCTCATCTCGTTTTAAAACACCCGTTACCACCAGCTTTTCCCACACTTTTTTCAGGTCATCCCTACTGAAAAGAGGTAGTAACAATCTGTTCGCCTATCATCAATCCTTACGAAGAAGACTTTAAGTGCAGAGCACTCAATGATGAAGGCAAATGCGTCGATACACTTAACAGCGTGTCAGAAAGCCCGAAACTCTCAGGAGGATACTTGGGGACGCTATATGTTTGTCAGGGCGTAACGGGGAAGTGAGTGAAAAAATCCCAGTTTCTTATTCAGAAATTCAGGATGTCAATTGCCATGCTTTGACCGAACCTTTGCAAGATTAGACAACTAGAAATACTTAAGTCTCCAACGTTATTTCTCTAATTTGACTATAAAGGAAGTTTTACCTGTCATTAGCTGTGATATTCAATATATTGCTTCCGTTTGGGAGGTTCCTACCCGAAAATGAGATAGAAGAATCTGGCCATTCTATCTACTACTAATGCAAGAATTACGATTTTGACATTTTAAGGAGTTTGTCTTGAAAGTATTACCCGTACTGATTTCAGCTAGTTTGTTGCTCTCTGGTTGCGCAAGCCTGAGTAAAAACGAATGTCTTAATGCCGATTGGATGATGATTGGCTATGAAGATGCACTGCATGGTCAATCATTGGATAGAATAGGTTTGCATCGTAAAGCGTGTGCCGATCATGGAATCACCCCCAATCTTCAGTCATATAAACACGGCTATGCTGAAGGGCTTTCAGGCTTCTGTACTTCCCGGAACGGATATAATAAAGGCTTGACGGGATACACATACAACGGCATCTGCCAAGGGGAAATGGAGCATCAATTTCTCAGCGGATATGATGCTGGACGGGACATATACCTGGCAACCTCGGAACTCAACTCAGCCAAACGCGAGATAGAGACAATTAACCGTAAGCTCAATTCACTCGAATCTCAGATAACATCACAGGAAAAGAAACTTTTTTCCACATCAGCTTCTCAAAATAAACGCCGTGAACTGTATGAAAATATACAGGATCTCAAATCAGAATTGGAGAGCCTGGAACTGAAAAGAGAACAGCTTTATGATGAGAAGTATCAACTCCAAGATCATCTGATTTTTCTTCAAAATAAATATCATGATTACAATTCCCAGTACTAATCGGAAGAATTGTAGTGGGCCAGGAGATAATCAGATAGATCATTTTTTTTCTGAAATCAGGGGCTTGTCGGAAAATTACGTATAGCCATATAGCTGATATCGGAGTCTACGCTACCTGCGAGCATTAATTTTTCGACAATAAAATCGAGTTGAGGGGAAGGGGGGCAGTCCGGACAGCGTTGAATGTATTTTGACTCCATTTACTCAATTCGTTACACATTGCTGATGAGTTGAGGTGTAGATCTATCTCATACTTCCCGGCCTGCTGTCCATTTTTCGATCTTCTTAAGTAACGTTTTAGGATCAATAGGTTTCACGGTATAGTCATCCATACCAGCATTGATACATTTTTCCAGGTCTCCCTTCATGGCATGAGCGGTGAGAGCGATAATCGGAACCTTAGAATTAATTATTGAAGATTCGGAATTTCGTATAATACCGGTGGCCTCTACTCCATCCATTTCCGGCATCTGGACATCCATAAGGACCAGATCGTAGGGAATCCTTTTTAAGGCATTGACCGCTTCCCGGCCGTTTGCCACCGCGCTAGCCTGATAGCCTAATTTCTTAAGTATTGTTAGTACGACCTTCTGGTTGGTCGTGTTGTCTTCGGCAACGAGTATGTGAACCAGACTTCTCCGCGCCTTAATCGCCGGGTCATCTAATCCTAGCGTAGGTAGGGGGGCAGTTTTTGCTTCAACCCTTTTTTCGGTGATCATTGCAAGGCAGTCAAAAAGTGCTTTTCGCTTTAACGGCTTCGTCAGATACGCAGCAAAACCGATCTCCTTTTTCCAGGAAGTGTCCACCAGTTGACCAAGAGGCGTAAGCATGACAAGAATGGTTTGCCTGAGGTCCGGATTACTCTTGATTCTTCGGCCGAGATCCTCCCCGCCCATCTGTGGCATGTGCATATCCAGGAGGGCAATATCAAAGGGATCATCATCTCTTACCGCCTGACGCAGTTTATCAAGAGCTTGTTGACCATCGGTTGCATCTTCCAGGCGACAATTGCAGGATTGGAGATGTTCTTTTATTACCTGCCGGCTCGTAGCATTGTCATCGACCATCATGATACGTTTTGTACCGATATCCTGAGGCATAAACGTCTTGAGGGGTTGATCTCCCGACTGTTTTTCAAGAGGAACCGTAAACCAAAATGTTGACCCTTTGCCAGATTCACTTAACACCCCAATCTCACCAGCCATCAACTCGATGAGTTCTTTGGAAATGGCAAGTCCCAGCCCTGTACCACCATATTGGCGGGTAGTAGAGGCGTCCACCTGCGAAAATGATTGGAATAAACCATTAAGGCGGTCTTGAGGAATCCCGATACCGGTATCCGTTACACTGCAGCGCACCGTTGCATGAGTGTCATCTTCTGTTTCAAGAGAAGTTCGAATTACCACTTCGCCCTTTTGTGTAAACTTGATGGCATTGTTAGCCAGGTTCGTCAGGATCTGGCGAAGCCGTCCGGAATCACCTCGAACAAAGGCAGGAATCTCATTACCCATCATAACAGCCAATTCAAGTCCTTTTGCGTGAGCACTGACAGCCAGGACATCAGTTACATCTTCTATTGTGCTTCTGAGGTCAAAGTCCTGACTATCAAGATCCAGCTTGCCGGCCTCGACTTTGGAGTAATCCAGGATGTCGTTAATCACTGTGAGAAGCGAATCTGCGCTGCTCTTTGCAGTTAACGCATACTGTAGCTGTTCTGGAGTCAACTCGCTTTCAAGTAAAAGACCAGTCATGCCAACCACTCCGTTCATAGGTGTACGGATTTCATGACTCATATTGGCAAGGAATACACTTTTAGCTCTGGTGGCTTCCTGAACCTTGGCAATAGATTCCTGCAGGGCGATTTCTGCCTGGTTGCGTTTAGCAATGTGACCATCAACAGATTTGACCATTACATCAAATGTCTTCACCAAAGTCTGAATCTCATTGCCCTCAAACGTGGTAATTGGCTCAGCCGAATAGCGTTTAGCCAATGTCTCGGCTTTTAAGCGTAAGCGCCTTAACGGTTTTGTGAAACTGTAAGCAAATATAGATCCAATGAGAGCGGCGATGGCAAAAAGGATAAACGAAGAGTTCACCATTCTCTTCTTTTCATTGTGCATGAGGCTATACATCGAACTGATATCGCTACGCACCACCAGAAAGAAGGATTCATCAGTTATCCGTAACGGGGCAAACATGAACATGCATTCGTTATCGCTGTCTTCGAAGAAGAAAACCTTATCCTGCTCCAGTGAATCATCCCATTGGGACAAAAACGTTTCGAGAGAGGATTTTGCTTCAGCTGGAAGTGGTACTCGAGCACCAACTGCGGCCCCGCTCAATTCCAGAAAAGAAATCTGGGTGTGCGTTGCAGCGCCGATTTTGTCGGCAAACTCAGTGTTGACCCGAATCGTCAAAATAATGGCGCCAATGATTTCATTTGCTGATGTTATGGGGCCTAATACCCTGACGACCCAATTGTCGCGTGTTTTCGAGGTTACTACTATTTGTTCCCCATCAAGAGCCTCATCCAGACCCCATATATTTTTCAGTTCTGCCGGATCGTGTATTGACTCGCTTGAATATATACGGGTTCCCTCCCTGTTCGTAACGGTTACACGGTCGGCGACCAAATCGAGATTCGTTCGTTCCATTACTTCTGACAAGGATACATTTTGGCTGCCGGAAACTGTGTCATGGGTCAGCAGATCAATAATATCACGATGGGTTTCCAGCATCTTCGATAGCATCAGAAGTTTATCAAGCTTTTCCGCGATAATCGATTTGACAAGGAGTCGTATCTGCTTGCTTTTTTCATACTCTCGCACGATGAGACTCTGCTCAAGAGCTCTGCTGCCGATATGATATGTCGCGAATATTGTACCTAAACTGACAAATGCAAGCAGGATGATGATTGGGTAAGCCAAAGAATATGTGCGCTTCATAGTATTAATGTCGTCCTACCGGGACGAGTCCATTTCGCACGAGTTCCCGCTTGCCTTCATCAGAAAAGAGATAATCAAGAAAACTTCTGGCAAGATCCGTGAGTCGTGTTTCTTTGTAGATAATGGCGTAATCTCCCACAAAAGGATACTTGCCTGACAGAACGTTGTTTTTACTGGGCATTATGCTATCGATACCTACTGGTTTTATCTGACTACCTGCCGGTATGGAAGATTGGGCGAGCCAGCCAATAGCTCTTTTGTATTTCAACAACGCATCTACCATTTCATACTCGTGATATAGAACCTTTCCTTTATCTGTGAACGTAATGGTTCTAAATGGCTCAATATGATTTTGTATGATTGTAAGAGATGAGTCATTCGCTTCTCTTAGCAATACACGTATGTTGGCGATATTGGCTCCAACGTCCTGCCAATTGTCTATTTCTCCTGAAAAAATTCCTATTAACTGGGTACTGGAAAGGGTGTCTACATTGACTTTACTACCCACAGCAAACACGATGCTATCTTTTGCAAAAACTTGGTACGTGAGTCCCTGGCCGACCTCTGTATCATTTAGCGGCCTTGCAACCCTGGCCAGCACAGAATCATTGCTCAGTAAGCTATTAATACCTCCGCCTGATCCTACGCTTGAGGGAATTACCACGCTATGCTCCGGATGGTGTTTATTATAGGATGCTGCTATTTTTTTTAATATTGATTCGGATGCTCCGGTACCTGGAATCACAAGGGTTTCGGCCACTATTGATTGAGCCCATAGAAAGGGGCCTAGCACAAGCAGGGCAGCGAGAGTCAATTTGTTCATAGTCATAACGTTAACGCATTGTGTTTTCTGAGAAATAATAATTATTTCAGGGGGTTAACCAGAGAGGCCGTCCGGGAATGGCTTTTTGTCCAAAATCTTCGGAATTTTCAAAAAATAAGCGCAGCCATAGGTATATAACATTGCGAGCATTAATATTCCAATATAACGACGATATGGGCGGAAGGACATCGGCGGACAGCCTCCTGGAAGAATGATACCAGAAGCTATCCCCGCATACCCGTATCAGTCATTCTCTTTTGAGACTGCGTAATGCAGACTGTAAGGTGATATTGATGAATTCTATTGTCAATGACTGAAGGAATCAAGTGTTCACCTGCATACTTGCCCGGCCAATGCTTGAACCATCAGGCATATGTCTCCGCTTGTTATTATCAAATTTCTTCGATTTGAGAAGAACTGCCTAATCGCGGATGGCCTCCTAGTTTTCACATCCGGAAGGCGGGCAGTGAGCGTAAGTGTCCAGCTGGCAGCACCACTAATGGGCCTTTGTGCAAGATTTTCGATCGAATTAGATTCCACCACATACTTTTAAGACGTATCGTAACGACGTACAATGTGATGATAGGTACTGGTCTTAAATTGATACAACTTGCCCTGTCAGCACTTCAGTATTATATTGAATGGTAAAATAGAATTCAATATAAGGAGGTTGGTGTGGAATCTGAAAATTTTGTTAAGTACAGGAACAGACTGGGTAAAACGCAAAAAGAAATAGCCGAACTTCTTGGAGTATCTATAAAGACTATTCACAGTTACGAACAGGGATGGAGAAAAATCCCGAATTATATTGAGCGACAGGTATTTTTTCTGCTGAGCAATCGCCGGAAACACGTGGAGAGCGCTCCCCCATGTTGGGAAGTGAAGCAATGCGGGTTGAAGGAGCAATGCCCTGCCTGGGAGTATAACTGTGGACATCTTTGCTGGTTTATTTCGGGGACTAAGTGCTGCTGCACGAAGGGCTGTTCTCTCGAGGAAAAAACTGCCAAATGTCTGTCGTGTGATATCCTGAAGTCTCGACTTGAATAATGGATAAGTGTAATGACGGATGAGTCGGCTCGGATGTCGCAGGAATACTAAGTTTTTAAAATGTAATTTCAGGCGTCTGATTGCTCAAGTGTGTCAGTTGGGGTCGGACTGATTTCACCTTCTTAAATCAATGCAGATGTGTGCTTTACAAAGATCGACCCTGCGCTTAGAAATCTCTTTTTTCGCTGGAAACTCCCTTTTAAAATTACAACTCCTCCAAACCAGATTGTCAGTATGAAAAGCACGAAGTCATGTTTACCCTTGACTCTTGTTCGTTTGGATGGTTCAAGGCAGTGCAGCCCCCCATTTTACAACCATTAAGTGCTGCTTATTGGCTTGTAACATTTCCTTTACCATTCATTCTGTGATATTCACATCATGAGAGACCACGTGTTTGTAATGTGGAAATGTCAAAATAGACATCTTCTACAAGCTCGTTAGCAGGTTGGCCCCGTACGAATTGGGGAAGCATGACGGGAAAATCTTTATTCGTAACAATACGATATACTTATAGGATATATTTGTCAGTGGAGAACAAAATAAGCAGTGAGATATGTATAAAATGTGCTGAGTGCTGTAAAAACTATCCTTTTGTCGTATTATCTCAACATGATATTTTCGAGTTAGAAAAGAAAACAGCCTTGCCCTTTGATGCTTTTACGAACCAAAAAGGTGGGGCAGTTGAAGTATATTTTTTAGATTTTAAAAAAAACGGAGAGTGTATTTTCTTAAATGAGAATAATGGCGATTATTCTTGTAATGTATATGAAGCACGACCAGCGATTTGTAGAAAGTATCCTGGAAAAAAAAGTCAGGATGAAGTCTGTGATTCAAATAGGAAAAGGATTCAGCAATCGGGAGTCGGACTAACCCAACTTGCTTGAATCGCCATAGATATGTGACTGGAAGTGATCGTTGTATCCCAGGAATCCCCGTTTTCCCGTTAAAACTCTCTTTTAAGAATTACTACCTTTCTCATCATTACATTATTTCTTGCGGTGAAGCACACGTGCTTCAAGAGCCAACAGCACCTTACGGTGCTGTTTTTAAGAAGCACATCGTTAACTTGGTCCAACCCCCCTCAAAAAAAAATTCTAAAATTTCCAGGGGCGTTATCAACAATGAGTTACTCATGGGTATACTGAACACCGGAAGTCGTCACGGTTGTTCGACACTCATTTGGATGTATCGCCGCCGCCTTTCCCGCCTTTAGCCTTCATCTTGTCCAGGAGATTGGCAAAAGGGGTATGTGTGGAAAGTGGTTGTTTATCACCATCTGAATTATGCGTGGGTAGTAATTCAGCATCAATTAACCGGGAGTGCTCGTTGTCGTGGCAGTAAATGCACAACATCTCCCAGTTGCTGCCATCGGGAGGATTGTTCTTATAATTATGATCTTTATGATGAACGGTCAGCTCCCGCAGCTTCTTGCCTGTAAAATCACGGCCGCAGCTGGCACAGACCCAGGGCAGGATTTTCAGCGCCTGTTCGCGGTATTCAATTTTTTTCATTAGCGTCTACGTGTAAATATAGAAAAATCACATTATGCTGAAAGCATTACCGCTTTCAGTCCCTCACAAAATCATCCAGAAGTTGTTTGTCATAACAGGCCTTTTCAAAAAAGAGCCCTGCTGCCGGAGCAGTATGATGTGATGGAATCTCCGATGCACTTCCGCTGCACAGCCCCCGAATATCATCTTCTGTCAGCCGGTGACAACCGACTTCAACCAGTACACCAACTATTCGACGCACCATGTGCCAGAGAAAATGAGAGCCAACTACACGAATACGGATTGCATCCTGATCCTCAACGACATCTACCTTGTGGATAAGCACTTTTGTAGATTTTTTAAGCTCTTTTTTTTCAGCAAATGCTGCAAAATCATGCATTCCTTCCATGAGAAGAGCTGCGCTTCGCATTGCATCGATATCCAGCTTCTCGCGTACCCACCAGCTGTATCGTTTGCCGAAAGCTGATTTGCTACTGCGCAGCTGATAGATATAGCTTCTGGCGACACAGTTATGCCGGGCATGAAACAGTGGATCGGCCGGCTCAACCGCCATAACGGCAATATCCTTCGGCAAGGTCTCATTCAGCATTTGCTCCACAACGTGTGGCTTCAGCTTACTTGCCACTTGAAGATGAGCAACATATTCGAGGGCGTGTACACCGGCGTCGGTACGACCGCATCCTTGAATATCGATGGTAGCATCCTCACCAAAAACACGCGCTGCCCCTTTGAGTAGATCGCCCTGCACAGTTCTGGCGTCTTTCTGTTTCTGCCATCCGCTGAAATTTTTACCGTCATACTCCAGAGTGAGCTTGTAACGACGGGTGGTTGGTTTTCTGGTCATGATGCAATCCTTATAGTAATTCAGCAGATGTCTACCGATAGGTAGTTCCTGTCCGAAAACGATGCTTTTCATATAACTCTTGGAGTCTACGCTTAGTTCGTTGCTTTCAAGATTTTATCCTCGAAGGTAGGCGTAGACTCCGATATCAGGTATATAGCTGTGTTCAAAATCTGATCTGCGCCTTGATCTTGAGCAAAATACTGAGTTTTCGGATGGAAACTATTTAATTATACACGGTACAATGTATACACGGTGCAACGTAAAGAAACGACCCCGGGTTCTCCCCGCCCAGTTATCAGTTCAATCGAAACGAACCTCTGTATATTCTTACTATAATTGGCAATTGGAGTCGGACCAGGTTAATCTGCTCGAATAACATCAAATATCTGCCCATCCTATTACTCCGGCGGTCTTCCTTTTGCAGGCAGACCTTCCGGATTAAAAATATTCCAGTAAACCTTCCTGTGTTTTTTCAAAACCTTTGAGTTCATCCCACATATCCTGTTGCGGCAGTTCGCTGGCGGATTGCGTTTGCATTATGAAAACAGCGGCAAAAAGCTCTGCCTGGTCTTGATTAAGCTCAAAGTCTGCGTGGTGCTTTACCCGTTCAACCACGATGTTTTTAGTCGGGCTGAGTTCAATGGTGGAAAAAGGGTTGCGGTAGCTTACCGACGATTTTTGATACGCGCCGCTATGGGCAACGAGGAGTCGCAGTCCATCGGTTTGTACCAGTGGCCAGAGGCTCGGGTGTAGCGTCAGTTGATTTTTGGCACCATTGATTTTCCATAGGGTTTCTGCATTACTCTGCTTGCCAAAAGAACTGATAATGTTGTGGAGTTTGGCCGGTTTGCCCAGCAGGGTCAACGTACGGATAAAGCCGCTCTCTGTCAGGCTTTCGAAGCCATGGAGGAGAAAAGATGCATTACGCCGCCGCGAAGCACCACCCTGAAACCGGTTTTTATAAGGGAACGAGCAGTAATTAATCGGTAGATCGATGCCCTCCCGAATACCATGTTGCAGTATCTCCAAAGCCGCCAGTTCGGAATCGAGGACAGTGATCTTCTCGCCATGAATATACCGATAGTTGCGGGCCTGCAGTTGGTCATAATTAAAAGGAGTCAGGCGCAGCTGGTGTAGATTGAGATGCTGTACGCCGGTATCCCGCAATTCGCTTAGCAAACATTTCATCCTTTCCTTTTCTTCAGGAATGGCAGGAATCTCAACCGTCACTGTCGGTATCAGCCCGACAGCCCGTGACAATGGCTGCAGGTTATAGTCGATGGCGCCAATATCAAAACGGATCTCATCAAGCCCTGCGTCCCGCAATTTGGATAAGGTTTCAACCGTAGCCAGGGTGCCGTTGGTGTAAAGCCAGACATGTATGCCCGAGCCGAAACGTCGTTTGATCGCGCGGATGAAGGCTAGTGAGCGCTCCAGAGTTAAGAGAGGCTCCCCGCCACTGATACTTGCCCCAGCAAAACCGAATCGTTCGAGGTAGGCTACATAATCGGCGGGATGGTCAAACTCAACCGAGTTTGTGGTCGGCTTTCCGATCTCGTCCTGGGAGGTCGGACAATAGAAACACCTACAATTACATTTACCGCTGATGAAAAGACACGACCAATTCCCTTCCGTGCAGATCTTGCATCCAGGAGAGAGTTTGCGCATATCGAGTTTGGTGCCGAGCAAGTCGGTAACCACTGTGCCATGCAGTTCCGCCAGATATTCAGACCGCTGCTGCTCCGCGATCTGCAGAGCATGATTGTCAGGGAATTTGAGGCTCTGGTAACGCTCGCCAAATTCCCGCTGATTGGTGGCGACTATCTTGTCGCGTTGTCGTACTGATAATGTCATGATCCCCTCGCATGGGAAATAAGCCTTTCGCACAAGAACGTCGATTGGCCAAAATAAACGTAGAAAAACGTAATATTAATCAACTCTCAGGAAAGAGTTTTGAAGGCTTTTCCAAGATAATCCGAGGGGCAACAAGGATCTCTGGAAGGTACTGGCGGCCGATGTCCGCGAAAAGAGTTTGTGAGGTAACAGGTAGCAGACCACTGCTGTTTACTGTTCCCTGGCTGCCCAAAAAAATATGACTGAAACGCTGCATGTCCCTGACATGGTCATTCCCAAAGATGGCGAGTATTGATGTTCTGCACATATACGTGACCGGTGCGCAATCTGCAATATCTCATTTAACAATTACACTCTCACCTGATCACATAAAAGTGCAAGCGTTTCAATAGCCAGCAGGACCCTGCATTGCTGTTTTTTATGAGCAAATGAGACTTTGCGGTAAGAATAATGTTTTTTGAGGGCAATTGTTATATGATATCAGTGCGTTAATGTGGTTCGGCTTGAATTTTATACCATTTTATACAGCTATTTCTTTTCATCAATTCCATGTAATGATTAATTCTATACAGAACACTTCATTCCAACGTATACACCAAAGGTCGGCTGACATTGATATTCCATCGTTTTCAAAATCATCTTAAAGTCCTGCTTCTTGGGAAAAAGCATAATTTGCCGGCTGAGGAGAATCGCCGTTACCTGCTTGTAATGATAATAGGTCTCCTGGCCGTCTTTGTTCTGACAAGTGTTGCCACTGCATCCTTGATTCAGGGAAACACGAAAACAGCCTTAGTGGATTATCTTGCCAGTCTGGTTCTCTGTGCTCTGCTTGCGGTTTATCGCTGGACTGACTACCAAAAACAATGTCGCTATGCGGGCGTAGTGTTTATGTACTCGCTATATCTTTATCTCTTTGCGAGTCAGGCAGCTCAAGGCACCACGTATATGTGGCATTACACATATCCATTTTTTGCAATATTCCTGCTTGGTCCTGCACACGGCACAATTGCCACTATCCTGCTGTTCATTCCTGCGTATTCTTTGACAATTCTGGATGCTGTCACCCCCGACTCCGGAATCTACTCAATGGGTTTTGTTGTTCGCTACATACCTTCTACAATCGTGGCACTTATATTCGCTTATCTGTTTGAGATAGAAAGACTGCGTTTTAAAGCTCAGACAATGAAGGCGTATCAGGAACAGGAAGCAATTATCGCACAGCGAACTGAGCAACTTCAGCAGGAGATAGCTGACAAAGAAAAAATTGCAGAACAGCTCAGACAATCTCAAAAGATGGAAATGATCGGCACACTGGCAAGTGGTGTTGCTCATGATTTAAATAACATCCTTTCAGGAGTGGTCACATACCCACAACTTATTCGAACGGAGCTTCCCGACGATAGCCCTATCACCAAAAAACTGGTGTTAATAGAGCAGGCTGGCAAAAGGGCTGCAGATGTGGTCAGCGACCTGCTTACTCTGGCACGTGATGTTGCTTCAGTGAAGGAACCAACGGATGTCAATCGGGTCATAACAGAGTTTATTGATTCTCCTGAGTGGAGAACGATGGTTACACCGTACCCTGGGGTACAGATCAAAACCGAGCTCAATGCGGAACAGGCCGTTGTTCTTTTTTCTCCGGTTCATTTAAGAAAATGTATCATGAATCTATTGCTCAATGCAGTCGAGGCAAGCCGACATGAGGGGCTTGTGACAATATCCACATCTATAGATACCGAAAATGAAGTCGACGAGCACTCTGGCACTGAGAATAAATATCTTATTATAACGATCTCCGATCAGGGAGCGGGTATTGCACCTGAGCATCTTGAGCGTATTTTTGAACCGTTTTATACAACTAAGAAAATGGGGAGAAGCGGTTCGGGGCTCGGTCTCTCGGTAGTCTGGAACACCATTAAAGAGCATAAAGGTACCATCACCGCCCAAAATACGGCCACAGGTGCACAATTTACTCTTCGTCTTAAGCTCTTACCGGAGAATTCCATTTTAGCTATAAGTGCCTCTCCCTCCTTAAAGAATATGCGTGGTACAGGTACTGTCCTGATTGTCGATGACGAACCCAGTCTTGCAGAAATTGCACTTAACGCTATAGAAGCACTTGGCTATTCAGGTGTGGCTGTAAGCTCCGGTGAAGAAGCTGTACAGCATCTCAAGGTTGAAAATTTTGATATTGTTCTCCTTGATATGGTACTCAACACAGGTATGAGCGGATGCGAGACCTATCAGGAGATAATTTCATTTAAACCAGAGCAGAGAGCTATCATTGTCAGTGGTTATTCCACCAGCGATGATGTGGATAAAACGCTTGAACTTGGCGCGTGTACTATTGTCAGAAAGCCGTATTCACTCGAGGAACTGGCAGGAGCAATTAAAAAATGTCTGGCGAGTGAGTACGATTAGCTGGGAAAGGGGACAAATGTGTTCGGGCTACTTTTCGGATGGTCTGCTCACCCCTGATTTCACCCAATCATTTCCTCAAGCCCATAACCACGAATCTTCCTCCGTAGTGTATCCTTTGAGATTCCCAATTCCCGACAGGTTTTCATCTTCTTCCACTGATTGCGTTCAAGTGATTGTAGTATTGCCAACTTCTCTATATCTTCAAGTGACTTACCAGTTGAATCGTTGATTGAAAGCCCGGAGTTTATAGTGTTCTCGCTGGAAAGACTTTCTGGCAGGTGAGATGGCAGGATATAGCCGCCGGGGCAGAGGATAAATCCATATTCGATGATATTTTCAAGCTCTCGGATATTGCCCGGGTAGTTAAAGCGCATGAGGATATTCATGACCTCATCACTGACCCCAACAATGTCTTTTTGCTTTTCTGCTCTGAATTTATCGACAAAATGGTCTATAAGCAGCGGGATATCTTCAATCCGGTCTCTGAGTGGTGGAAGCTGTATTTTAACGACGTTTAAGCGGTAGAAAAGATCATCGCGAAAGTCGCCTTCTTTTACGAGTTGTGAGAGGTTGCGGTTGGTGGCGGCGAGTATTCTGACATTGGCCTTGACCGGAACGTTGCTGCCAAGCGGTTCGTACTCTTTGTTCTGAAGTACACGAAGGAGTTTAACCTGAATGGACTGTGGAATATCGCCAATCTCATCAAGAAAGAGGGTGCCGCCTTCTGCTGCGGCAAAGCGGCCTTCTTTATCTTTTTTAGCATCGGTGAATGCCCCGGCTTTATAGCCGAAAAGTTCAGATTCGAGCAGTGTTTCGGGCAGTGCTCCGCAGTTGACAACCACGAATGGATTTTCGCTTTTTACTGAACTGTTATAGATGGCTCTGGCAATGAGCTCTTTACCTGTGCCGCTTTCTCCAAGAATAAGCACATTGCTCTCACTTCGGGCAATATCCGGCAATATCTGGAAGAGGCGTTGCATAGGTGGACTTTTACTGATTATTGCGTCGAAGGTGAAATTCTTCATCAACTGCTGTCTGAGACTTATTTCTACACTGAGATCCCGAAAGGTCTCAACACCTCCAACAACATTTCCGTCCTGATCCAGAAGCGGGGCGGCGCAAATACTTACTGACGCGCATTCTCCATCTTTTGTCTGGATATTGATCGATCGGTTGGAAATGGGTGCCCCGGTATAGAGGCTTTCTGCAATTGCACAGTTCTTTCCACAAATAGAGGAGTGAAAGACATCGCTGCAGAATTCGCCGATCGCCTCTTCACGTTTCCAGCCGGTGATAAGTTCTGCTGCCATATTAAACGAGGTTATTCGCCAATCCCTGTCTACGGTAAAAACTCCATCCGCGACAGAATCCAGAATCAGGGTGGTCTGCTGGCGACTTGTGCTGTCTCTAAACGATTGAACGCCGCCAAGCGCATTGCCCTGCGGATCGAGAAATGGTGCCGCACTGGCACTCACCGGGATTGAAGCACCGCTTTTTCCGCGAATAAAGATTTCTTTATCGACGATTGTTGTTTTCTCATTCATGCAGGTCGTCAGTGTGCACTTATCCAAAGTGTTATCGGCGAGAAGGACTTCGGCGCAAACTTTTCCCAGCACTTCCTGTGACTTCCAGCCGGTAATCTTTTCAGCGGCCTTATTAAATGATGTTATGACGGCATGTTCATCAACGGTGAATACTCCGTCTGCTACAGCATCAAGTATAATATCATGCTGAAGGGAGGCGGTAATATCACTGAATGTTTCTACTCCACCGATTATATTATTACTGAGATCAACAAGCGGCGTTGCAGATATATGAACAGGAATTTGATGGCCGCTTTTGCTGGTGATGTAAAGGATTCTCCGTGTGATTCCCAGTGAACTGTTTATCGAACTGGTAATGGGGCAATCTTTGCTGCAAAGCGAAGTGCGAAAAATTGTTCTGCACTTTTGGCCGATTGCTTCAGTTTTTGTCCAGCCTGTTATGCGCTCTGCTGCAACATTAAATGATGTGATCTTTCTATCGTGGTCTACTGTAAATACCCCTTCGGCAATCGAGTTCAGGGCCAGTCTGCTTGCAGCAAGCGGGGTATTGAAATCTGTAAAATTGATGACTGCGCCAGCGATACTTCCCTTGTCATTTGGCAGAGCAATGATCTGAACCTGAAGCGGTGAATATTTTCCGGCAAAGGTATGGTCCAGGCTGAAGTCGGCTGAGTTGCTTCCGTTTGGTTCTGCTATGCGTACCAGCTGTTTACATAATGTTGCGTAACGATTATCGGAGCCGAACAGAAGAAGGAAATTTTTACCAATGATGTCTGCAGCCTGCTTGCTGAAAAGATAGGCAGCTGAAGGACTGCAGGAGGTAATATTCAGGTCACCGTCAACAGTGATATGTCCGCTGTCTGAGAGGGGAGCCTTTTGATGAAAGAGATGAAACATGTATAACCTCTGCAGTGCCGTACGATTGCTCGTTAGGTCTGCTGCTTTTGCAATAGGTTTATAGCGCGTGGGATTCTCAGAAGCCGATATAAGAATATCATAGATATGTTGCATATGCACGTAAAATACTGGTATTATGTCGCTGTGTTGACAGTTGAATGCAGTAAAAAAGGTGAATGACGAAGTTCATCCAGTAAGATGTGTTACGGTGTGATAATAGGTTAGGTGGTTGGCCTGAAAACGTTGTTATAAAACATAGCTGGATTAACCTGGGAAATGAGGGAGCATTTCTATATGAATATTGATTGTCCACCTTTAAGCGATAAAAAGGATACTCCCGATACCGACACACAGCGACGCTCTGGCAGTGTGCCGGCAAGTGCAGCTATTGAGCTGTTTCATGCGATTCAGGATCCTGTATTGCTCGTAACTCCGGAAGGGACGATCCTGGAGGTGAACGATGCACTTTTACAGGCTGCAGGGAAAACGCGTGATGAAGTGGTTGGGGCTGGAATTTGTGAGATTATTCACGGAGGGCGCTGGCCGCATATCAAGTGCCCTTTAGAAGAGTTTCTTCTTACCTGTTCTTCACGAATGGAGGATACGAGGCTTCCAGGGCTTGGTGGTAATTTTTCGCTCACCATTAAGCCGGTGCAGAATATAGAAGACAACGAAGAGCAAAAAATACTGCTTATTGCCAGGCAACTCACTAAGGATGAGGTACGTAAGGTCGATTCGATCCGCACTGCGCAACTTGCTGCGATAGGTGAGCTGGCAGCTGGAGTTGCCCATGAGGTGAATAACCCGATAAACGGGATAATCAATTTTGCCCAGCTGTTACTCGATGATTGTCCGAAGGGAGGCGACCAGGCACTTCTTTTAGAGAAAATTGTTCAGGAAGGTGAGCGGATAGCGCAAATTATCTATAACCTGCTCTCATTCTCAAGAGAAAATGAGAATGTAAGGGGGCTGGTCGATCTTAACGAAGTAGTTAAAGATTGTATTGCGCTGGTGGAGCATCAGCTTAATCGAGATGGTATTGAGCTGGTATTCAGCCATCATGAACCATCGTGCCTTATCGTTGGCAACTATTCCCAACTTCAGCAGGTGGTGCTCAACCTGATCAGTAACAGCAGATACGCATTGAATGAACGCTATAATACGCCCGTTAAAGAGAAGCGCATAGAAATTTCCTGCCAGCCAATAGAAATCGAAGCAAAGCCATATTTCAGGTTAACGGTGAGAGATTTAGGTACAGGGATTCCGCAGGGTATTCTCGATAAAATGTTCGAACCATTTTTTACCAGCAAACCGGCGGGGCAGGGCTCGGGGCTGGGGTTAAGTATCAGTTATGGCATAGTATCGAATCATAAAGGTACTTTACGGGTCGATTCAATGCTCAACCAGTACACAGATATGATAGTAGAAATACCGGCATCGGAGAGCTAATGGCTGAAAATAGGGAAAATATCCACATCCTGATTGTGGATGACGAAGAGAGTATTCGTTACACCTTCAAAATGTTTTTGAAGCGCGAAGGGTATGGCTTCATAACAACAGCCGCAACCCTTGAAGATGCAATTGCTGCGCTTGAAAAAGAACAGTTTGATCTTGTCGTCAGTGATATCGTGCTCGAAGGCAAATCGGGAACTACCTTGCTTAAATACATTCAGGAGGCTGGTATAGAGTGTCCTGTGGTTATGATAACCGGATTTCCGAACCTGAAGACAGCGGCTGAAGCTGTTCGATATGGTGCTTTTGATTATATTTCAAAACCTGTGAATAAAGAGACACTGCTCAGGTTCGTCCGTCAGGCGCTCAAACACTGGGAGCTTGAGCAGGAGCGAAAATCCCTGCAGCAGGAAAACGAAAAGTACAGAAGGTATCTTGAGGTAATCTTCAGCTCTGTTTCAGATGCAATTATCACGGTTGATGATGAAATGAACATCATTCAGCTTAATGATACTGCACGGCGCTGGTGTTCTGAGATGCTTCCGCAGGGAGCACATAATAAAAACTTAGCAAGCCTTACAGGGAATATGGCCGTTGCCTGCTTCAACGATGCTCAGGCAGTCATCACAAAAGGTGTAACGGTTCGTGAACATCAGGTGGAATGTTCGTGTTCAGGCGGTGAGAAACGGATGGTCAGTCTGACCGCAGCACCATTACGTGATGTAACTGAAGAGCTTACAGGCGCAGTGCTGGTGGTGCGGGATATTACCCTCGGTGTTCCTGAAGAGAATACATTTACCGGTAGAGACAGGTTTCATGGTTTTGTAGGACGCAGCGCCGTGATGCAAGGCGTATATAGCCTGATAGAGAATGTGGGCAAGGTAGACACAGCAGTTCTCATAACAGGTGAATCAGGTACGGGAAAAGAGATCGCGGCAGAAGCGTTGCATACTGAGAGCAAACGAAAGCATATGCCGCTTATAAAGGTAGATTGTGCTTCAGTACAGGAAGAACTGCTTGAAAGTGAATTGTTCGGCCATAAAAAAGGATCTTTTACCGGTGCTGATAGAGATAGGCCGGGAAGGCTTCTGCAGGCCGATAAAGGTACACTCTTTCTTGATGAGATCGGCGATATTTCGCCCCGCATGCAATTGCGGCTTCTTCGCTTTCTACAGGAGCAGACCTTTACCCCGGTAGGTGAGGATATGCCTATCCAGGTAGATGTGCGGGTTATTGCTGCGACCAACGTCGATCTCCAGAAAAAAGTTCGTGAAGGACAGTTTAGAGAAGATCTCTATTATCGCCTCAAGGTGGTTGAGATTAATATGCCGCCACTCCGTGAACGAAACGATTGTATTCAACTGTTAGTTCACCATTTTCTGACCTATTTTGCCGACAAGCTTGGAAGGAATGTCTATTCAGTTTCAGACCAGGCTATGCAGATGCTGGTGAACTATTCCTGGCCTGGGAATGTACGTGAACTGCGCCATGTAATAGAGCGCGGTTGTGTAATGTGTACAGGTACAACGATGCTCATCGAACATCTGCCCCATGAGTTACACAAAAAGGAAAACACCAGAAATTATTCATCAGCACTACCGACAGACCCGTTATCAAATACTATAAGAGTACCGGAAACACCAATACGCAGTGAAAAAGAAACTATCCTGATGATATTGAGCCAGGTCGGCGGTAACAAGGCAAAAGCTGCCAGATTGCTCGGTATGGATAGATCAACATTATACCGAAAACTAAAACGGTATAACGTGAGTGTTGAAGACCTCTGAGAGCATCATGAAACGCATGGGTGCAATGGTCATACCGATGTAATATGTGGTGTGTTATTGTAGATGTTGTAAGGATTCTGTAAGCTTAGGCATATAAACTCGTGGCTTTAGTTGGTGTCACATTGAATAGAATTATTTTCATGGGAGAGGATATGTCTGAGGGCAAACAACAACGGTGGATTTCCGGCTTTTGGCGAAGGATTATCGCATTAGTTATAGATAGTATACTTCTTGGGATTGTTGGCCAATGTATTGGGTTAATTCTTGAGACTACTTTTGTAGCAATGGGCAACTGGGGGCGTTTTGTCGGATTCTTTATTGCATTAGCATATTTCGGTATTTTTAATAGCAAGCTTGTCAATGGGCAGACATTCGGCAAAAAAATTCTCAATATTCGGGTGGTAGGTTCAAATAATGAACCACTTGAAGTTCCAAAATCGATAGCCAGATATTCAGTTTTAGCAATTCCCTTTTCTCTGAATGGGATGCAGTTTCCTGATGAGTTTTTAACCTCATTTTTGATATATATACTTGCTATGATTGTTTTCGGTGGCTTGGCATCGGTAATATATCTTTATATATTTAATCGGGTAACACGGCAGTCATTGCATGATATTGCGGTTGGATCATATGTTGTAAACGTTGGTGTTGAGCAGCAATTTGTCGAAAGCGTCTGGAAACCCCACTTCGTCATTGTCGCCCTATTTTTTATTACTGCTGCTGTTGTTCCCGTATTTACACTTAATATGGCAGAACAGGAACCATTTGTTAATCTAATGGCCAGCAGGAAGGCCTTAATGGAATATCCTTCTGTACAGTTTGCTGGTGTTTCATATGGGAAAAGTATATTTACCTCAAGCGATTCCGGAACCACTGAAACCACCTACACAAGTGCCAAAGTCACCCTTTTGAAAAACGATATAGCAAATGAGGAACTTGCACGTTTACTTGCTATATCTATAGTGGATAATTATCCAGAATCTATTCAAAAAGATGTGATGCAAATACATCTGGTTTATGGGTTCGATATTGGAATCGCATCGCGATGGAACACCCATAGTCACAGGTTTAATCCACGTGAATTGCGTTCTGAACGAAGTCCAGTGGCCGTAGACTCTATCGGAACCGATGTGGATCACTCTACTCCCCAATAGACCTGAAAATATATATTCTCTGCCAATATTAGCATCTTTGCACAAGGACAATACCGTGCATATTACTTTTGTTGAGTGGTGTGTTCTTTATGCTTGATTTGGCTGGTCATCTGGATGAGAGACTAAATTCTATTGATTTCTGAACAGCATGTCGCGTTAACCGACTTTTCTGTATAACATGTCCGAGACATATCATAAAAGTGAACATTATGAAGCAATATACGCTTTACCAAATTGATGCTTTCACCAAAACGAAATTTAAGGGCAATCCGGCTGGTGTGGTTGTAAATGCAGATGGGCTATCAGAAAAACAGATGCAGGCTATTGCACGAGAATTGAATAATTCTGAAACGGCATTTTTGTTTCGCCCGGATGACGACAGTTGTGACGGAATCATACGATACTTTACGCCGACTATAGAAGTTCCTATCTGCGGTCATGCAACAATAGCTGCAATGTATGCTAAAGCGATCGAAGAAGAAACCGGGTCGTGTGTTCTTAAGATGAAGACAAACGTTGGTGTGCTTCCTTTTGAGATAGTGAGATCAGGTGAAGCTATAAAAGTGTGGATGACTCAGGGGCAAATTAAGATTGATCCACCCATGCCCGAAGATGTAGAGCAGCAAATAGTAGAGTATCTCGGTCTTGTGCCTGACGATCGTGATACACGATGCCCAGTACAAATAGTATCAGCCGGTCACTCTAAAGTGATGATTGGCATTACAAGCAGGAACAGGCTTAATGCCCTCGAACCTAATTTTCAGAAGTTGGCAGAGCTTAGCTCGATCATCCATTGCAATGGCTATTTTGTTTTTACGCTCAACTCAGATGATTCAGATATTTTAAGCTATGGCAGAATGTTTGCGCCTGCAATTGGTATCAATGAAGATCCTGTGACAGGCAATGCAAATGGACCACTTGGCGCCTATCTGGTTCACAATAAACTGGTAGACACAGAGTCTGATATCTTAACTTTCAAAGGTGCTCAGGGCGAAGCCATAGGAAGGGAAGGCTGTGTTGAAGTATCTGTATCAATAATAGATGGGGTACCCAGCCTGATAAGAATTGCCGGTGAAGCTGTAACACTCTTCAAAACATCAATTGAACTTTAATGTAGTCTCATCTTTCGTTCATCGAAGGATCTAATTTTCAGTATAACGCTCTGACCCCGTAAAGGGCCGTTTTCGAATGAGACCGAGTTTGATTTTCTTAATAATAAACTGCACATAAAATCAATAGTATATATGTGATTATTCCTGTGCCTGTGTGAGCGGTAATAAAATATAATTGACAATTGTCACAATGTATTACATGCTAGAACGAACGTTCGTTCTAATGCTCGTTCCAAGGAGAAACGATGAGTGAAATTGAAACAATAGATAGAAAAGAGCTCGTGTTATCGGTAGCTTTGAGACTGTTTTCAGAGCGAGGATATTTCAACACCTCTGTTCATGATATACAGAAACAGGCCAATGTCAGCATTGGGTCAATCTATCATCATTTTGGCAATAAAGAAGCAATCGCTAAGGCACTGTTTACGCATATAGAATCGAACATGAGTCAGGTGATATCGCAAGTCATGTCCACACACCAGACAAGCCATGATCGATGCAGAACTGTGATGGAGTATCTTTTTGAAACAACAGAAAAAGACAGAGATGCAATGCATTATATGCTTTATGCCAAACATCAGGAATTTATGCCGGAGGAAAAGCCGGTATGTTCTTCCCGTCCCTTTACTTTTATGAAACAGATGATAATTGAAGGTATTGAAGCGGGTGAAATACGCAGAATAGATCCAAACGTTGCCGCAGTTGCCATCTTCGGAGGAGCAATCCGACTCATCTTTTTACGTCTTGATGGTGTTCTCGAAAATCCACTTCCTTCCTATTTGGAAGAATGCTGGGAATGTGCCTGGAAAGGTGTTGCTGCGTGAAATATTTTCATCACAACAACAAAAAAAATCGATCCACAGAAAAGGAGGAATCATGAAATCTACTTTTTACACGGTGATAGTATCAATTCTGGTGTGTATGGGTATCGGAATGTCAACACCGGCATTTTCTGGTCAATATAATGACACCAATGCTTTAGAAGGCTTGACTAGCGCAAAAACGCTCTTCGATATCAACCTGAAAGATGCCAAATCACTCGAATTGTATTTGGGCGTTATAAAAAAGACTCACGAAGACATAATCCGGCAGGGGCTTAAACCGGAGATCGTCATTGCATTCCGTGGAGCTACTGTGAGACTTATCAACACTGAGACATGGTCTTTTTCAGATGAGGATCAGCAGAGTCTGGCCAGATCAACAATCCTTTTAAAAGAACTTCGGGACCTCGGTATACGACAGGAGGCGTGCTCAATTGCGACAAACCTGTACAAAATTGACAACAGCACAATTCTTCCTGGAATACATGTTGTGGGCAACACCTTTGTATCGCTTACCGGATATCAGGGAAAAGGATATGCTCTGGTGCCTATTCAATAACCAGGTGGTTGTCTGAGAATGGCCTTTCTTCACAACTCGTAGGTAGTGAGCTTTCGCATAGAAACTCACTACTCAATTCACTGGAAATAAAAAATGATTGATTATCGAAAATTGCAGAGCAGGCTACTCATTGCCATCTTCCCTTTACTTGTTCTTATTGCCTCTCAGGCCGTCGGGGCTGCACCTTCACTCAAAACGTTTTCAGACGATATTGTTTTGGAACAGCAGAGTGAATTGATGTGGTTGGTAAAACGTTCCGCCCGCCTTAAAATCCCTGAAGATGTAAACGAGTATCTTGCTGGTCTTAATCAGGGTGAATATTCGGATTGGAGACTGCCAACTAAACAGGAACTGTATACAATTTTTTCCCTCTTCGATTTAAAGCAGAACGGTGACGTTAAATTACGTCTTGAAGGATATTACTGGCTTGCTGATGAAAAGGGGCAACCCTATGTCGGGGCCTGGGAGATTGGGGATCAATGTGGCCCATCCCGTACCTTTTACAAAGGAAAGGCAGGCTACATACGGGCGGTTCGTCCATCAACAAATCTATAAATTTCGATTCAAACTTTGACAAGCAAAGCTAGAGAGCACACCCTTTCCTGACACAACGAATATAACCCGTAGTTGAAAGAATATCTTTTCAGTTATGGGTTGTGTAAACAGTCTCTCTGCAGGGGGCGCTGGAAGCGTATATACATGCACCTGTCTTAATAGGGGAATGGTTCAAGACTCCTTTCTATTCACGTCTATCGCATTACCATAAAAAAAACTGAGGCTTAGATGTGTTGAGATTGGTAGTATAATTTTCTCTTACTCGTAATCTTCTGGAAGGTTAAAGCAAATACAATGGAACTGGAAATTCGGCCGTTAGACGAAACTGACATTACTGCTACTGCACGCATTCATCAAGCTGCTTTTGTTCGCCAGACGATGTCGAAAGAGTGGATAGAATGTAATAGTAAGGCGTATCCACGGATTCAATATTTTGTGGCCGAAAAATCACCGAATGAAATCGTTGGCTATATCCAGTGGAGCCAGAAAAGCGGTTTTCGACCAGAAGTTGTTATAGAACTTGAGCAACTTGCTGTTCTGCCTGAATTCCACGGTAATGGTATTGGTACACGGCTTATCAATGAGTCCCTGCAGCAATTAAATAGACAACTCGCCATAAGAGGGGCAACAATTAAGCATATACTGGTTACCACACGTGCAGATAACTATGCGCAGCAATTATATACGAAGACCTTAGGTGCAGAAGTGGAGGTTACGATACGTGATCTATACTCTGCTGATGAGGTGCTTATGATCGCTCGAAACGTTTCTGTGCAATTATAACTTTTTGACTATGTCTCGATTTTAACCAAAACCCTTATTCTCGGACACCCTCCTAGTCGGTTGTATCCGTGTATTTTTGCCTGATGGCAAGTAGCTCATCTATGTTAGCGAGAAAAAGGTCGACAATATCAGGGTCGAAGTGGTTTCCTCTGCCTTCTTCAAGGATGGCGAGGGTCATTTCCAGGGAAAAAGGTTCTTTATAGGGTCTTCTGGATAGCAGTGCGTCAAAAACATCAACTATGGCGACAATCCGTCCAATTATCGGGATATCATTGCCGCTCAAACCTGTTGGGTAACCGCTGCCATCCCATTTTTCATGATGTGTCATGGCCACAGTGTGTGCCAGGTTAATGAAGTCAACATCTGAGCCGGCAAGAATTTTAGCGCCGATGGTCGTATGCTGCCGCATTATATCCCATTCATCTTTATCTAATTTTCCGGGCTTTAAAAGGATGGCATCAGGAATACCGATTTTTCCAATGTCATGCATTGGTGCTGCATTGAGAATGGTTTCCACTTCTTTGTCAGAGAGGTTCAGCAGTTTAGCGGTGGCCCCACTCAAATGGCCTATGCGCCTGGTGTGTTGTCCTGTGTCTTTGTCTTTATATTCAGCTGCCATGGTAAGTCGCAAAATAGTATCTAATGACGATGATTTGAGTAGTTTCAGAGCATCTTTAAGAAGCAACGTTCGTTTATGAACTTCACTCTCCAGATGCTTTGCACGATCAGAAAGGAGCGCGTTTTTCTCTTTGAGATCTTTCTGGAGCTGTTGAATCAGAAGGTGGTTTGAGACACGTGCCAGAACTTCATCCGCTTCAAATGGTTTGGTTATATAATCGACGGCACCCGATGAAAATCCCCTGACTTTGTTCTGGGTATCACCAAGTGCGGTCATGAATATGACAGGAATTTCAGCTGTAGCCGGATCGGCTTTAAGTCTTTTACATGTTTCGAAACCGTCTATGCCAGGCATCATTATGTCGAGCAGGATAAGGTGAGGCTGGGTCAACCTGGCACGCTCTATTGCCGATGCTCCGTCTATAGAGACCAGGATTTCGTAACCTTTGTTGAGCAAGAGGTCCGAGAGTACATCAAGATTGGTTGTGTTGTCATCAACAAGTAACAATGTGTATTCATCGTGCTTCATGTTGTCTTCTCATTATTAAAAATATCGAGTATTTCTTGAAATTTATATTTTCTTATCAGGGGGATGAGAACGTGCTGCCACTCTGTATCGATGGTGGCGGATGTTGAAATTGTGTCAGCTATTTCCTGAAGCTTTCTGACACTTCCTCGTTCTGCATGAGTTACAATTTCACGAATAATATCGTCTGGTAATTTGGATAAGGGTGTATCAGGACCCCTGAGCGTCTTATCGGCCTTTGCAGGCCGTTTCTGTTCTGTGAAAAGCCATTCCAGATTAAGCGTTTCCCCAAGTATCTTAAGAAGATTTGTTTTCTTGAAAGGTTTTGAAATGTAGTTGTTACAGCCACTTGCCATTACTTCCTTGATTTTTTTCGGACTGACACTGGCTGAGATTGCGATGACCGGAAGTTCCTGGGTAGCCGGATTGTTTCGGATTTGCTTAAGTGCTTCAAAGCCATCCATTACAGGCATGCGTAAATCCAGAAGAATGAGATCCGGAGTACGTTTTGCAATTTTCTGCAAACATTGTTCTCCATTTTCAGCTTCTTCTATTTCGAATCCGAGAGGCATAAGCATGTATCTGAGCACGTTGCGGTTGTCAGCCACATCGTCAACAACAAGAATCCTCGTAGCCGGTCCTGTGTAGCCGGTTATTTTCTTTGATTCTTTAAGCGATTTAAGACGATTGCCTTTTTGCTCTTCGAGATTGAGGTCAAACCAGAATGTGCTCCCTTCTCCCGGTGTACTTTTTAAGTATAAATCTGAACCCATCAGATTGAGCAATTGCCTGGTTATTGAGAGGCCAAGTCCGGCACCTTCACTGCTGAGTCGTATATCGGTAGCCTGATAAAATGGTTTGAAAATATGTTGTTGTTGCATTTTGGAAATGCCAATGCCGGTATCCTGTATCTCAAATCTCAAAATGTTTTGAAGAGGGACACTATTCTCTGACGAACCGGAAATATCTGGTTTAGCCCTGTCGATTTTGAACATAACCATCCCTTTGTCAGTAAATTTAAGGGCGTTAGTAAGCAGGTTCAAAATGATTTGGCTGAGTCGTTTGCTGTCGCCATAAACGTTGGTTGGGATGTCGTGGCATTTCCAGACATTGAACTGAATCCCTTTTTCAACGGCCCTGATGTTTATCATGTCTTCGATGTCTTTCAGGAGGTTCGGGAAGTTATATACCTGAGCATCCAACTCCAGATTACCAGCTTCAATCTTGGAAATGTCGAGAATGTCTATTATGAGTTGAAGCAGATGCTGACCGCTACTTTTAATAGTCTCAAGACCTTTAATCTGAATAGGTTGCAGATTTTCAAGGTCGAGGAGAATCTGAGCATAACCAAGAATTGCGTTAAGAGGGGTACGCAATTCGTGACTCATGTTGGCTAAAAATGTCGATTTTGCCTCACTTGCCTGTTCAGCTTTTTTTCTTGCGCTAAGGATTGTCTTTTCCGCTTCTTTTCTTTCAGAAATATCGCGTAGCAAGCCAATAAAATAGTGTTCGTCTCCCAATTTGACTTCGCTGACTGATAGTTCAGCTGGGAATTGTTCTCCTGTTTTTTTTCTGGCAATTACTTCCCGACCAACATTGATAATTCGGGGTTCTCCTTCGGTGAGGTACCTCTGGAGATAGGAGTCATGTTCTTTACTGTAAGGAGCCGGCATGATCATAGAGACATTTTTTCCTATAACTTCTTCCGTTGAATAACCGAATGTACGCTCTGCTGCGGGGTTGAAAATTGCTATCTTTCCAGTCGTATCTATGCTTATCAATGGATCAACGACACTATTCAGGATTGCGCGGAGGCGGCCTTCTTCGCTTTCAAGTTTTTTTCGTTTATCATTCGCATCATCTAGAGCGACAGATAATGAGTGGTAGGTCTGCTTCAGTTTTGCTGACATGTCGTTGAATACATGTGCTGTCTGACCAAGTTCATCTCTGCTCTTAACAGGGATTCTGTATTCAAAATTGCCGGAAGCTATTTGGTTCGCACCATCCACCAGGCTATTGAGTTGACGTGTCAGGAAATACCCGAGGATTGCAGAAAAAATTGCGACAAGGAGCATTTCGAGAGTTGCAAGTGCGATAAATCTTGAGCGGGCCTGGTCCATTATCTGAAGGAAAGAACGTATATCTATTCCTAATTCGACGTGACCGTATACGAAGTCAGCTTCCTCAATTTCAGCTCGGACATTAAAAACATTGTCATGTATATCTTCAAATGAATTTGATGGTATAAATGGTTGTTTTAAGGAGCTTGCAGATCCTGACTCTGCAAGAGTTCCGAGGTCAGAGCTTACAACCCTGCAGAATAATATTTTTGGGTTGGAAGATAGTTCATTGACATAACTTTCAAGCGATGCGAGATCGGTTGAGAGCACTGCATTTTTTGTTGTAGTAGCAAAGAGTGTAGCCGTAGTCTTTGCGTATTCAGTTATGTTGTCGACATTAGACTTCGCAAGAAAATTTAGGCTGGTTATCCCTATTATACCCAGGAGGATAGCCTCAATAAAAGCGATACCAAAGATTGTTTTTAATCTGAAAGACTTACGGAATTTCATTTAATTTGATGATTTCTCAAGGCTTGTATCCAGCAGTTTGATTCCTAGATCGCGGACATCGTCCCAGTCACTGTTTTCTGCGGCGGCGAATGCTTTCATGTTAAGATCCTGGAGTATCTTCCGTCCATTTTCGGTTTCAGAAACTGAAAATAGCGCCTCGGAAATTTTATTACGCATTTCTTCAGGGAAATTTGGATGAATAGCTATTGCATGAGGGGTGAATTTTTTGGTTTGCCAAAGAATTCGTAGTGTATTCTGAATATCAGGAGGCATCGCATTGAGCGTACGTACAATACCACCACCAGCTATAAAAATTCCCTTAGAAACCGAAAGGTAGACAGAGTCGTGTGACGAGACGTACACCGGGTGAATAATGATGTTCTCTCGAGCCAATGAAAATCTCGGAAGGACACTGGCTGCAAAAGCTGCAGGGGCTGGAAATGCGAGTTTTTCATCATTTAATTGCTGAATAGAGGTTACCGGGCTGTCTTTGGCAACAATAATAAATCCCTGAATCTTTTTGTCTTTCTCTTTGGCAATTGCCTCATATCCTGGATCTTCATGAAAAACGGTATAATGATAGGGGTTCATATAGGCAATGTCATATTCACCCTGCTTAAGCCGTTGTTCGAATGTTGGGATGTCCGGAGCTGTTTTGAAAATTATTTTCGCACCGGTCTTTTTATTGAGATATTGGATAAGTGGGGTCCATTGTTTGGCAAGTCGTGTTGCAGATTGCTGCGGAACAATTCCAAAAGTTAAAAATGTAATATCCTGAGTTTCTGCATCAGCACTGTTGATTCCAATCAATAATGTCGAAAAAATAACTAAAAGCAGAATATTTCGATTTCTAATCATTCGATTCACCTCGATTCGTGTCAAAGTTTGTCCTTATGACTTGAATCCTATCAAAAAACAGAATCGTCATCCAGTTGGTCTTTATCATCATGATATATTTTTGTTCTTATTGACTTTCCATCAGAAAACGATGTTTCCACTAAACGCTCAATACTCTCAGGATTAACCCTCTACATATCGGATATATGCATTCGTTCTGCTGGATTGTTTTAAAGGCAGGTCGGTCGCCAGTGAAGCAATAAGAATAGGGCTGGAGCGACATGTGCTTCGTTATTTCTAAAAATGAATGTAGGAAAGTTATCAGGGATGTAATTCTCAATGATAACTGAGCGTAAACATGGAAGGACTGAGGATGAAAAATAGTAGGATTAGCTTAAAGGTGTTCGGCCTACTGATATGTAATTGTGGAACTGAGCAATGAATTTTGTAGTAAATATTCGCCTGACTAATCAGTTTTTTGATTGAGTGACAGACTTCATAAGAAGTTGGATAGATAACTGAATTAGGAGTATTGATATACCGACAACGCTTCCTGCAAGTGTATCGGCGATAAGAGAAGGCATAAACGCCAGAGCATCGTGGATTGCATGGATGTTATGAGTAAACATTCCTCCACCGACAATAAGCATGGCAGCGGTACCAATAATACCAAGGACTCTGATTATATATGGCAATGAACTGACCAGGATTTGCCCGAAATGTGTTAGTAGAGTTGAAAGAAAGCCGGTTAATTGGTTTGCGCGTTCAATCAGGTAAAAGCCGACGTCATCCATGCGCACCAATAAGGCTACGAAACCGTATACACCGACTGTGGCAATGATTGCGATCACGCCTACCACAATAATTTGCAAGGTCAGGGATTGATCCATAACTGAACCAAGTGCAATCATCACTATCTCAATGGAAAGGATAAAATCAGTTCGAATTGCAGACTGTATTTTAGCCTTTTCAATTTTCAGTAACTCTTTCGGGTCGCTTACCGTCTCTGCAGCAGGTTTATCGTGGGTAGTATGTTTGAGCGCATGGAAAATTTTTTCAATGCCTTCATAGCTCAGGTATGCTCCACCCAAGAGTAAAATCGGCACGATTAACCATGGTGCATAAGCACTTAGTAAAAATGCCAGTGGCAGAATAATCAGTTTGTTAACAAAAGAGCCTTTGGTGATTGCCCAGAGTACCGGTAATTCACGTGAGGCACGAAATCCCGTTGCCTTTTCTGCATTTACCGCAAGATCATCTCCAAGTATGCCTGCTGTTTTCTTGGCTGCAACCTTACTCATAACCGCAGCATCATCAAGAAGCATTGCTATGTCATCAAGTATGGCAAAAACTCCACCTGTCATGGTCGTTTTCCTTATAATAGGGTTGTGACTTAAGAAGCATCTAATAATGTCCGACAATGGCTTTTTGTCCAAATTCTTCGGAATTTTCAAAAAATAATGCTGCAGGTAAGCGAAGACTCCGATATCAGATATCTGACCGCGCTTTTCTTTTTGAAAATACCTCGATTTTGACCCAGATTCCTATTCTCGGACAGGCTCCTCAGGATTTATCTGATCAACCATTCCTCCATATTACCAATAGAGTCAGTAAACGGCAAATTACCTGAATATGTATATCAGGACAGATCGAATACTCCATTTCCAAGTGTTGCAAAAGTGTTGCTGTCGCAACATGCAACAGTCTGTCGCTACACAAATGCAACACATCTCTCCATGTATTGTGAAACGATTCTAATCATTATCTACTGGTTTTGTCGGTAAAAGACTTTTCTGTTCGCACAGAGCATGCTATGCCGAATAGCTGCTAACATGTTGCATATTCAACGCAACATGCCTGCCTGTCATTCAAGCCGCCGAGGAAAGTGCTACTCTGTGGAGTGTCTTTTCGCGCATTGGTATATAATTTGCTATGTATGAAGTAACACAATGTGGTAAAAACGCCATTTCAACCTGAACAATTGAGGTACAACTATGAGAGCAAAAACAGCGGCAAGTAAGTCCGGAATAAACGCTCAGTCTGGAGTTAAAATTGAATCTCAAGTGCACAATGTCGGGTTGATTGTAATAGGGGTCTCTGCTTGTGCAATAGGGTTGTTCGCTGCTGCAAGCCTCATAGGAGGTATGATTGCCAGTGGCGGACCGCTTGCCCTCGTCGGGGATTGGTTTAAAGCAGTATTTGGCATGTAGCTGAATTTGTATACGTAAAGTCAGGAGGTGACACTGATGCCAGTAAGTACATCTGTACAAGGGAAGAAACGAGCAGCAACCGGAGAACGAACGGATGCCGCAACAGAAGTATCAAAAGTATCTATAGCTGTAGTCGGCATTTTTGCGGCAATGGTCGGTTTATGGAGTCTGGCCTGCATAGTTGGTGGAATTATGTCGAGCGGCGGAGTTTCTCAGCTTGTTTCGTCATGGTTTAAGGCTGTGTCAGGAGGCTGATGGTCGGGACGCGCGTGAAAAGATATCGCAAATTCATTCTGGTGGATTTTACACCGCGGTGAGTATGCGGTTAGAGTTATATATGGCAGGGTGATACAATCATCCTGCCATTTTTTTTGTTTTTTGTACTATTTCAATTCTGTGATTTTCCAATTTCATAACAAGCCAAACATAATTGCTACTCTTATGGAGGCGAGAAAACAGGCGTCTAAATATTAAGAGTATGACTTTGGTTATGTTTTTCACTATGCTTCAATTATTGAAAAGTCTAATTATTCGATACACACCTGATGGCAAGCGTGGTATATAATGTGCATATGATAAATTGATAATCTCATCTACTGTGAGGTCGTCCGAAAATAGACAATTTTTCTCAAATCGAGGAATTTTGACAATAACATGCGGAGACATATTTCTGATATTTCAAGCATTGTTATTGTCTAAATGACGAATAGTTGGGGATAAAGGGCATTCTCGGACAGCCTCCTTGAAAGTTGCTGTATAGTGGAGGTGTGGAAAATTTCACACCTCTACAAAGGATTACGTATGGCCGTGCTTGTCAGAAACCTCATGATTTTTTCCCTCGCAGTCTTCGCAATATTTTTAGGCTGTTTGTTCTACTACCTTGATAGCAAGCTTCCTGTTGGGAGTTATAACCAGTTTACGCAGGATCTGCGTGATGGTTCTGTTAAAGCATTGCACATCACCGGAAGCAGGATTGAGGTGATTCCCGTTATTCGTGACAGGTATCAAACACAGGTGCCTGATCCGCAATCGATTCTCAATCAGTTTGATCTCTCAGAAGTAGAGATCGTTTTTTCAGCGGATTACACGAAATACTATTATCAGGTGGGGATGGTTGTAGGGGTAGTCATTTTTGCCTTTGTTGTATTCATTTCCACATACACCAGACGCTCCAGTGGAGAAGAACAGAAATTTGCCAGTGAACGGTTAATGATGCCAGGAGATGCACTGATGAATGTGCGCTTTAGTGACGTCGCAGGCATACCCGAGGCGCGTGAGGAGCTTGAAGAGGTTGTTACTTTTTTAAAGGAGCCTGGAATCTTTAGAGCCATTGGTGCCACCATTCCACGTGGTATGTTGCTTCAGGGCCCCCCAGGTACAGGTAAAACTCTTCTTGCAAGGGCAATTGCAGGTGAGGCCGGAGTTCCTTTTTACAGTTTCAGTGGTTCAGACTTTGTTGAGATGTTTGTCGGCGTAGGTGCTTCAAGGGTACGGGATCTCTTTTCTGAGGCCAAACAGAATGCGCCATGCATAGTATTTATAGATGAAATAGACGCGGTTGGAACAATTCGGAGTGCCGGAGCAACTGATGGCAATGATGAGCGTGGCCAGACACTTAATGCTTTGCTGGTAGAGATGGATGGTTTCGGTTCAACTGACAGTATTTTAGTTCTTGGGGCGACGAACAGGCCTGATATCCTTGATCCGGCGCTTAGACGGCCAGGGCGGTTTGACAGGCAGATTACTATTCTTCCGCCTGATGTGAAGGGGCGGCTTGATATCTTAAACACTCATACACGTAAAGTGACCTTGTCAGAAGATGTTAATATTGAGGAAGTTGCCCAGATAAGTTCAGGTTTTACAGGGGCGGAACTTGCAAGCCTTGTAAATGAGGCGGCCCTTCTGGCGGCAAGAAAGGGACAGCGTGAGATAGGCCGGAGCCATTTTGATCAGGCCCGTGATCGTATTCTGCTCGGTGTGGAACGAAAGGGTATGGTGCTTACAAATAATGATAAAAAGATTCTTGCGCACCACGAAGCAGGCCATGCTATTGTTGCCAAGATGCTTCCTGAGACCGATCCTATTCACAAGATCACTATCATCCCTCGGGGAACTGCTCTAGGCCAGACTCAGCAATTACAGCTTGGTGATAGATATGCGTACGGTAAACGCTATCTGATGAATCGGATAAGTACGCTTCTCGGTGGACGTGCCGCGGAGAAAATGATCTTTAACGAATTTACCACACAGGCCGAGAGCGACCTTGTTCAGGCAACAGAGATCGCGACTAACATGGTGTGTAGGTGGGGAATGGGTGAATCTCTCGGACCTCAGGCTTACGCTGTAGAAAGCGGCGGTTTTTTGAATGAAGGTGCGAGCCGCCTGACAGTAAGTGATGAAACGGCCCATGAACTGGATCGTGAGATTAAACAGTTGTTGGTGGCATGCTATAATCAGGCTTTGGCGATTCTGGAGAGGGAAAAATACTTTTTGAAAGTGTTGTCAGAAATACTGTTGCAGGTAGAGACGCTTGATAGTGAAGAATTTGAGATCATCTACCAGTGCTCCCTTACCAAAAAAGCACAGAAATATGGTCCGAAAATCGATGAGTCGGAGTGCGCAGTATGCCCTGCTAAAGGCCAGTGTCTGCATAGCTGATAGTTTGAGGGTGACACGCTGCGTGAGGACTTAGGACTGAGAATTACGGACTAAGCGCTGAGGTCTGAGGACCAAGGACTAAGAGGTAAACTACGGTGTATAGCAAGTTGTCAGCAGGATGATATGAACTGGTATTGCAATTATGGCTCATCTGTTTCAGTTTAGTGTACGCCTCACACCGTTCTCCTAACGCTTCACATTTCATAG
This sequence comes from Desulfosediminicola flagellatus, assembly GCF_005116655.2. GTDB lineage: Bacteria > Desulfobacterota > Desulfobulbia > Desulfobulbales > Desulfocapsaceae > Desulfopila > Desulfopila flagellata. The sequence continues at coordinate 744,099 of NZ_CP050698.1, forward strand.
TTGAGAATTAGGAGTAATTAGAAAAATATTAATTACCTGATTTGTAATACAAAAAATCTTATGAACTCATTACGTAAACTTGTCTGGCTGGCATATATTGTCGTGGGAGTGTTGTTAGCAATAATACTACTCCTGGGAGCAAATCAGTATCTGCTGTCCGGAAGATATTCTCAGATTATTGAACAGAGCGAGCGGGCGATTTTTCAGTTTGCGACAATACGAGAGGAGGTGACGGAATCGCTTATCGATCGACGCTGGGATCGACTGAAAAGTACCGTACCTGAAATTGAAAAACTGAATTCAGAGATCAGCAGATTACAGGAAAATCCACTTATTCCTAACGAGTTGAAACTGGCTATGGTCGAGAAAGTAGATCTTGCCGGAATAATCATCTCTGTGAGGCGCCTGGGGAACGGGACTGAAGATCAGACAGAGAGTAAACGGCTCCAGGAGCAAATGCGTTCCATTGCAGATCATTTACTTCAATATGACAGGATTATTGTCAGTCAGTCACGTGGACGATTGTTGAATTTTCAGTTGGTGATAATTGGCGCTATGGGCCTCATAATAAGCCTTGCGAGTTTTTCCTTAAATAGACTGTATAAAAATACCGTGGTGCCTCTGCTGCAGATTTCAAATCAGTTACAAGCTGACGGGCATCTCACTGAAGATATCCCGTGTGGTCCTGAGGTCTGTCGAGAGGTTGCAGATATCATAGATAAACTCAAAAATATTGAGAGCGGAATATTTACAGGTGACCAGCAATCGGATGGTGGTGGACGAGCTATGGAGTTGTCTCTGATCGCAGAAACGGTCAACGAAACTACGAATCAGCTTAACGGAATTATTAACTACGCCCAGTTACTCGCTGATGAAGAGAACCGTGACCTATCCTCAGAGGAGAGAGAAATCCTGCAGAAAATAATAGATAGCGGGGTGAGTATTGCGGCAAAATGGCAGAAACTCAGCTAGGAGTTTATCCGTAATCTTTACCCTCACTATCGTTATCTGCCTGCTGTTGAACCGAACTCATATTGTTAAGAAGTCCGGTCTACAACTGAATCCACAGGCAAGGATTCGAGATGTACCTGAATTGTTCGTAATCCACCCTCAAAGTCGGCCCGAAGAGCCTTAAGCAGCGCGTCACTCTTGCTATCCTGAAGTTTATCTACCAGCAATTCCTCATCACCTTCCAGAGTAAACTTCAGTGAGATACGTTGTTCTCCGTTTTGCGTAGCCGAAATATGTATCCGGCTTTTCTGGGGGACCGATTCGTATATGCCAATGAGATAGAGATAGATGAGTGCCTCAATAGCAAAAGCGTGGGTTGTTATGTGAAGATTGTCGGGGCTTTCAAGTGATACAGTAACTTGACGTGCAGCGGCCTTTCTTTTGGTGAGAGCTGTCATCAGTTCAAGCGTTTCTTTGATGTCGAGGCGAGAAACAGGAACATCACCACTGTGCGCGAACGTATTTAAATTTTTCATTAAGCGATTGGCGCGATCAACCTGTGCGCAAACTGAAGTCGCCATTTGCTTCACTCTGCCAGAGGGAACCTCGCCGTCTTCACCGGACATCTGGGCCAGATCATCTAAAAAACCGGCACTTTCGTTGATAATTGCCAGCGCATTGCGAATTTCATGCGTGACTATTGCCGAGACTCCGGCAAAGACCTCAAGACAGATTTCATGAATAGAGGATGGTGCGTTCATTTCAGGCCCTTTGTGTGTTATCCACGTAAAACATCAATATCAGATTGAGCTGGAGCTATCATAGGATGGATATGAGGCCCGATGGTTATTTGGCCTCATATGCCGCCTGTACAATTTCGATGAGTCGGCTGAGATCGACCGGTTTCATGATATAGTCGTATGCTCCGAGTTCCATTCCTTCTTTTCCTGCTTCAAACGAGCCATGTCCGGTTAGTATAATTACCTGGAGTTTTGGATACTTCACCCTGAGTCTCGCAAGCACTTCAAGCCCGTCAAGATCAGGCATTTTCAAATCAAGCAACATTACATCCGGCAGGTCTTTTTCCAGAGCTTCAAGGGCCTCCATCCCTGAGGTAACCATGGAAACTTTGAAATTTCTAAGCTCCAGACGTGCAACAAGTGTTGATGCAAATTCCTGTTCGTCATCAGCAATAAGAAGTTTGATCATATCATGGTTATTTTGAGTCATGTGTATTTCCGTGTTGAGGTATTGTTATTGTAAATGCTGTCCCAACTCCAGGCTGGGAGCGGACAGTAATATCTCCACCCAGTTTTTTAATCAACCCATAGGTGATTGACAGTCCGAGCCCGGTACCTTTGCCTAGCTCTTTAGTTGTGTAAAACGGTTCGAAAATATTAGGGAGAACTGCCGGGTCAATGCCAGGACCGTTATCCTGCATAACGACGCGTACATCGCCTGCAACCAGATAGGTGGTAATAGTAATTTCCCCATCTTTACCAATTGCATCAATGGCATTGTTGAGAATGTTAAGGAACGCCTGTTGGAGTTGCAACCTGTCGCTTGTCACATCGGGCATAACTTCCTGCAGTTGCAAGTTCAAGCTGATTCTGTTGTAGACCATGGCGTTCTCAAGGAACTGCAGAACTTCTGTGATGACTTCATTAATCTGCATCTGCTCGGAATGGACATCGTTGCGTCGTGCGAAACCGAGTAAGCGGTGGGTGATAGCTTTGCATCGATCAACACTTTTGTAGATTCCTACCAGGTTATCCTGAATAACTTTCTTATGGTTAAATTCATCTGAAAGTAGCAACAGATCTTCTATCAATCCTGCCTTCTGGCTGATGATGGCCAGTGGATTGTTGATTTCGTGACCCACTCCGGCTGCAAGTCTGCCGATTGAAGCGAGCTTATCGGTATGTTCAGCTTCCTGCAGCATGGCCAATTGCATATCGTCGGTCTTGCGGATCAGTCCTATGATGACTTTCACCAGAGAGTAAACAACAAGTACCCCGGTAAGTATGCAGCCAAAGAGCATTAAATACAGTTTGCCCTTAAAGTCTTTCCAGTCATTTTGATGAATATACTTCTTTTTAATAATAACGAGTGACCACGGTGTATTTTCGATATTGCCAACTGCCTGAAAGATGTTCTCGCCGTCTGCAGATATGTCATGGCGGATGCCTTCTACTATCTCAGAACTGAATTGTGAGAGAGTGGCACCGAATAAGCCGGAAGATGTTTGCAGTTTGCCAGTATTATCCACCAAAAAAACATCATGAGCGGCATTTGTTTTGATTGTATTTATAAGTTGCTGCAAGCTGGTAGCATCGATTGTTGCGCGTAACACCCAAACCTTTCGGGAGGCCGGGTCAATGTTACTCACAGCAACTGCAAAATGGGGGATCTGTCTATATCCTGTATAGACTCTGCTGATATAGACTCCACGTTCAAAAACTTCCTTGAACCATTCTTCCTGTGAGTAGTCGGCACCAGCAAGATCGTATGGGCCGAAGTAGGCCTGTTGGATGCCTGATTGGTCAACTACTCCAAGATCGGCAAAAAAACCGTACTGCCGCTGAATACGAATCAGCAGGTGTTCAAGGTTGTTGCCAGTGATCAGTTCGTTATACCGGCCCCGGTGACCTGCAAACTGGACAACAGATTTCAGACTGTCGACCATATGCTGGATTGACTTGATTGATCCGTCCAGCTGCCACTCAAGTTGTTCACGTTCTGAATTTTGCAACAAATCTTTGTAATAATAATATCCAAGGCCAGCCATCATCAACAGCGGCCCCAGTGCTATGCTGAGCATGGCTGATAAAAGAATGAAGCGGAGTTGTCCGTACTTTCTTCTGGAGGTTGTGAGAGTGATGGCATTTTTGACAGAGCTTGGTATCACTCTGTCAAAGATGGTTAATGGTTTTGTGGTGTTCATAGTTTCATCTCGGCATCTTCGCTACTGAGGAGAATGTCTCCCTGTCGTAATTTACCGGCAAGAGCCTTATCAAGGGCGGTCTGCCAGTCGGCGATGATGCCGTCAAGTACGCAAACCTTTTTCCAGGAGAGGAAGTTGTAGTGCAGCTCTTCAATGCCGCCGCAGACAACGTCTGTAATGTTTTCTTCAACAATCATCTGGCACAGCCCTTCATCGGAGGGACGTTCCATGATAATTGTCCTGGGTTCGCCAATAATTTTTCCCCGCTCAATACGTGCAACAAGCACCTCTGTTGCGAGGTCAAATCGCGGTGCTACATAGCTTCCCTGAATGGGTATCAATAGTTTCTGCATAGAGTGTTTTCTCTCACAACAACCCATATTTTTTCATTTTGCGCCAAAGCTTCATTCTGCCCCATCCAAGCTGTTCTGCGCTCCCTTTCCTGTTTCCGCCATGCCTCTTCAATGCATCAACAATGATTTCCCTTTCGATTTCTCCCCAGCTATCTCCGTTCCCTTTTCGCGTGACCTGTTCCGGTTCGCGGGAGGGCTGTATCACGGGAGGAGTGTAATCAGGTTCCTGTTCTTCTTCCCAATCGGCAACATCGTGCTTTTCCATGATATACGGTGGAAGCTGTTGCTCACTGATTTTTTTACGTTTACATATGTTGGCTGCATATTCGACAATATTGCTCAGTTCCCGAATGTTACCGGGGTAGTTATAGTCGAGGAGAATTTGCATCGCTGCAGGGGTGAAGCCGACGATGGTCCTACCAAGTGCCCGAGTGAACTTCTCGAGAAAATGGTCGAGCAGATAGCGCATATCGCTCTCGCGCTCCCGTAAAGGCGGCAGGTGAACGTGCAGCACATTGAGCCTGTAAAAGAGATCTTCCCTGAACTGGTTCTTTTTTACCTGTGTACGCAGAGGGCGGTGGGTGGCTGCAATGATTCGCACGTCAACATCAATAGACTGTTCACCGCCAACTGGAATAAATCGTCGATCATCAAGTACAGAGAGCAGTTTTACCTGCAGGGGCATGGGCATATCGCCTATCTCTGTGAGAAAAAGCGTACCGCGATCAGCGAGACTGAACATGCCTTTTTTGTTTCGCGAGGCACCGGTAAAGGCTCCTTTGACATGACCGAAGAGTTCAGATTCCAGTAGGTCGAGTGGTAGCGCCCCGCAATTTATTTTGATAAAAGGGAAGCGCGCCCGTTCGGATTCCCTGTGGATAATTTCAGCTACTTTATCTTTGCCGGTACCGGTTTCGCCGGTGATCAGCACGGAGGCATCGGTGTGCGCCATAAGCGGAATCATGTCGAACACTTTTTGCATTTTCGGGCTGTAGCCGATAAGTTCCTCAGATGTGAAATCCCGTATGCTGCTTTTGGTTTCATTGCTGCGGGCAGAGATATCTTCGGCAATTACCAGCAGACCGCGACTATCCTCATTCCCTGCAATCAGTGACATGTTGTAAATAATTGGGATTTTCCTGCGATAGCAATTCAGGATGTCACCTGTCACTGAAAGTGCTTCACCAGACTTGAGTACCTGGGCATAGTTCTGCCCTCGTGTGTTGCCGGTATTGCTCCGGACAACAAGTTCACCATGGATACCTCTTACCTTGTCGACAGGGTAGCCGGTCATTGCTTCCATCAATCGGTTCATGGCAACGATTCGGAACATGTTGTCCAGGATCATGGCTGGGGAAGGAATGCCCTCCAGCATTGTCAGTCCATCAGGTATAAATGGTTTTCTCATAGTTCCACTGTTGATTTAGCATGAATACTTATGAATACTTGCCATGTTTTTCACCCTTCACATTCGTGAAATACTCAGGTTAAGGCCAGTTGTAATCACGGGCCGAACTGATTGGCTACTGAGTCCGCTACCAGGATTTACTCTTAAGAATTTTCTCTATCTCTTCTTTTGACTGCTTTTGTAAAACCAGTATCCGTTTCTGTTTGGCATCCTTGATTTTTTCCATCAGTTCCTGAATATCCACCGGTTTCTCTATAAAATCCTCGGCACCCAGCTTCATAGCCTCTATTCCGGCTTGAATAGTGCCGTGACCTGTGAGCATAATAATCTCGGCGTCAGGATGCCCAAGCTTGATTCGTTTCAATGTCTCGAGTCCGTCAATGCCGGGCATTGACATATCGAGAATGATGACGTCAAAGTCCTTTTTTTCGACGATATCTACAGCATCTTCACCGCAGGTCGCTTTGCTCACCGTAAGGTTACGAGCCTCAAGGCGTTGGGCCAGAACTGCCAGGAAATCTTCTTCGTCATCAACCAGCAGTACTCGTGTATTCAATCCATTTTCCATAAGATAACCTCGTTTAAAACCAGAGTGTTAATTATCCTCAGATACTTCACTGACTTTCTTGTAAGCAGCTTTGATGGTTGCCGATAACTCTTCAATATCCACAGGCTTATTCATGTACGCGAATGCACCCAGTTCCATGCATTCAAGCATGTCTTGACTTGACCCATGACCGGTGAGGATGATAACCTCAACTTCCGGTGCTACCCTCTTGGTTTGACGAAGAACTTCAACTCCGTGCAATCCGGGCATTTTGAGGTCAAGTACCATGACATCAGGACGATCTTCCTCTATAACGCTCAGGGCCTGCTCGCCGTTAAAAACACCATAAGTACCAACATCTCTACTGATAAGGCGCTCTGAGACGGTCTGCACAAAATCCTTTTCATCATCAACAAAGAGCACTTTCGAAGGTAGGTCGAAATTTTGCTGTCTGTAGATTGAGTCGTTATAGTCTTTACTCTTTTTAACATCTACCCCAGTTACACCATCGACCTGGCTGACGATAGAGGTTAAACCTGACACCAGTTTATCGAAATTTAGTACACTTTTTTGCACTTTTAAAACAATTTCTCCAGTATGGGCGCTCACCGCAATTTTATGACCGGCGAGCAGTAACGATGACTCTACCATGGTCTCAAGTTTCATATCCTGTACAGCCTGCTGAGACTGTGCGGTTCGCAATATAGAGATTTTGTGAAAATACTGGAAAACAATATCCACAAGATCATCGTCGGATTTCAGTTCTACAGGTACGACCAGGTCGTAGAGAGAGCTGTCATACGCTTCTTTTTTATAGAGAAAATCTGTAAGGCCATACGCCTTCACATCGTCTGATCGCACTGCCTTTTTAGCCTCTTTTTCAGTTAGACCAGTCGTAATGGCTGCAGCAATCCGTGTTTGCCTGGTGCCAACCAGAAGTACCTTAAGTACATGAGAAACCTCCTGAGATATAAGTGCGGTCATAAAGCCATAGAACATATATCGATCAGGTTGTTCGAGTTTTTCTGCGAGCACCGACCTGAGGTGATTCAACATTTTCTCTTTTTCAAGAGTAAACTGATTGAAAACAGACGTCTTGCCGTGCATGGCCTGCTGCAACTTCTCTATACTGGTGCCGTATTTTTGCGAAGTTTCAGCAAGCAGATCGCTGTCTTCATACAGTTTAATGTCAAGAGCCTTTGCGAGCGCATTGGCCACGGTGTGTGCCGGGGTGAATGTACATGGGAAAATTGCAATTGATGACATATGGAACCTCATGAAATTTAAGTTAGGGTGTAAATGTTGCCTCAGTGAACTCCCTCTTGTTGCCTCTGTGAGCTCTCTTTTCCTATTGCATTTCTCATGCCATGTTGCAAATGTAGTGATTTGTTACTGTATAGCAACTACCTACATGTAATTGTGTGGATAGGTTGTAGTAATGTATCAATAAGTAACATTGTCTCGAAAAGATTCTAAATATAACGTTTTGCTGCGTATATTCAGGTTTTTTATTGATTGAATGAACGTTAGCGGATTGGTTCATCTTGTTTCTGTTCTCTTTAAAATATGCTGTCAAATCAATACGTAGGCTATTTCTCACCTTTGCCGCTTCAAAGCATACACAGTGCTTTTTCTACAATCACATTCGCTTAAAGGGGATGTGAGCGCCTCTTTCTATATATATCTGGCCAAAGTTCTGCATGAACGAAAAGTAACAAAATGTAACGAAATAATACGATACGGCACGAATTGTATTTGTTTGAAGTTGTGGGCGCATTTATGGCTGGTGGTCGTTGAGAATGGAGCGAATTGAGTTAACATAGTAATTGTAAACGGTTTTATTCGTGTTTGTTCTAACTGGCATGCCGGTTGCTATAGAAGTTGTCAATCTGAAACATCCTTATTCGGAGTTCAGTGAATTTGAAACTACGCAGGTTCGCCTGCTCAAAATTCTATATCAACGGTGAACGAATGACTGAACATGCTACAGCCCGGGTGTTACTGGTGGATGATGAAGAAGGTTTTTTGCACAGCCTTTCTGGACGATTGAAGGTGCGCGGTTTACGAGTGAATACCTCACTATGCGGAGAAGACGCTCTCAATAAACTCGAAGAGCAGGAGTTCGATGCAATTGTTGTCGATCTCTTTATGCCGGGAATGGACGGAATCGAGACGCTGAAAAGAATAAAAGAGAGCCATCCCGGAGCAGAGGTCATCATGCTTACAGGACATGGTTCGATAAAATCAGGGATAGCCACAATGAAAGAGGGTGCCTGTGATTTTCTCGAAAAACCAGTCGAAATCAGCTTGCTGTTGGAAAAGATCGAAGAGGCCAGGAGCAGACGCATGTTGACCCTGCGGAAAAGGTCACAGGACAAACTGCAAAAGATACTGAAAAGCCATAGCTGGTAATCGCAGCATTTTACGACAGGTAACAGGGAGCGCTCTCTTGAATATCGAGATTTCAGTAGTTTGCCAAACAGTGGTTCAAGTGTCGGACTTCCAACATATCACTGCATACTCGCCGCTAAGCGACCCCAGCGCTTGGCATGATGCTGAACAATGGCAAAAAACTGTTACGCGTGATCGAAGACAACGTGAAGCGGGGGGTTGTACGCATAGAGGGCATCTTCAGAGTTCTCGCCAGCTGCACTCCTCCGTTCAGCACAACGAATAGACTTTATACTGAAGGAAAATCATCATGAGTGAATTAACTGTACAGCAACCAGACGTCGAGAAACACTCGCTCGACCTGAAGCGCATATTTTTTATGTGCATGGGACTTGGCCTTTTCGCGCTGATTTACTGGTGTCCACCTTTGCCGGATGCTGTTGATCCGCTTGGTAAACATTTTGAGCTAACCAGAGAAGCAAAAGGAGCGTTAGCGATTTTTGCGTTGGCAGCAACCTGGTGGGTATTTGAAGTTGTGCCTATAGGTGTAACCAGTCTTGCCATTGGTACCATGCAGGCGCTCTTCCTTATACGAACTCCCAGCGCAGCTTTTAAAGATTTTATGGATCCGTCTGTTCTCTTTATTTTCGGTTCCATCGTGATCGGTATGGTTTTTACCAAGACCGGCCTGACTAAGCGACTGGCTTATAAGATGCTGGCAATTGTCGGCGAGAAAACTTCCATGATTTATCTGGGCTGCTTTGTGATGACAGCACTGCTCACCCACCTTATGGCACACACTGCAGTGGCAGCAACAATGTTCCCTTTGTTGATGACCATTCACGCACTCTATTCCGATAGTGAAAATCCTACCAGATTTGGCAAAGGGTTGTTTATCGGTATGGCATATGTGGCTGGTGCGGGAAGTATTATTACTCTGCTTGGAGCAGCCCGTGGTGCGGTAGCTCTTGGGTTCTACAAAGACATCATGGATGTGGACATCAGTTTCTTTGAGTTGACCTGGTATATGTTCCCGATCGGCTGGTTAATGGTCTTCCTGCTCTGGGGTTTTACCATGCTCTTTTTTCGTCCGGAAAAGAGCAGTATAGAAGGTCTGCAGGAGCGCTCAAAGCGCATGTATAAGGAGCTTGGTCGCTGGAGTCGTAATGAGATAGCTACCGTTGTTCTGGTGCTGGCCACTATTTTGCTGATCGCTTTGAAAAATTTCATCCCGGCTCTCGGGGCCCTGGACAAGACCGGCATCATGCTGTGTTCAACAATCGGGTTCTTTATGTTGAACATTCTTGACCTCAATGATCTTGAGGAGATACCATGGAATATAATCCTGCTCTTTGCCGGAGCCATGTCAATCGGTTTCTGTCTCTGGGAGACCGGTGCCGCCAAGTGGCTGGCAGTTAACTGGTTGTTGTTGTTTCAGGACGCACCCGGGATTGTCTTTATTCTGGGAATGGCATTTTTCGTTATGATGATGACCAACTTTATCATGAATGTGGCGGCGATCGCCATCTCCCTGCCGGTGGCACTGGTTATTGCACCATACCTCGGGGTGACCGGTGAAGTTATCCTCTTTTCCTCGCTTGTTGTGGCCGGTATGCCGTTTCTGCTGCTGGTTGGTGCTGCACCGAACGCCATTGCCTACAACTCAAAACAATTTACGACCGGAGAGTTTGTTAAATACGGAATTCCCGCATCTGTCCTGCTGATGTTAGTTACCTGGCTTGCGGTGGCTGTGATCTGGCCTATGATGGGAATGACTACAATGATTCCGGTTACCTAGTTGATACCTTTACCAGCAGCAGCCATATCATGTGGCTGCTGCACTAACAGTACATTTAAAAACACAGGAGTATCGTAATGCAGAGATTTGGCATCGTTTGCCTGGCATTTCTGACCGCCCTTTTGGGGTTTGGCGGAGCGGCGTATGCAGCGTCATCAGGCGGAGTCTTAGAGACCCTTGATCTGACCAGTCACTGGGTCGGATATGTTGGAATCATAACGTTTGTAGTCGCATATGCTTTTGTAATGCTTGAAGAAGTCACGCACATGCGCAAATCAAAACCGGTTCTGCTGGCTGCAGGTATTATCTGGGGTCTGATCGGGCTGATTTACTCTATGAATGGTATCGATCACGCTGCAGAAATAGCGATCAGGCACAATATTCTTGAATATGCCGAGCTGTTTCTCTTTCTGCTGGTAGCGATGACGTTTATCAACGCCATGGAAGAGCGTATGATCTTTGAAGTGTTGAGGGTCAAGCTTGTTAATGCCGGGTACTCATATAGAAAATTGTTCTGGATCACAGGCCTGCTTGCCTTCTTTATCTCCCCGGTGGCGGATAACCTGACCACCGCGCTGCTGATGTGTGCAGTGGTAATGGCAATCGGTAAAGAAGACGCAAAGTTTGTCAGTCTGGCCTGTATCAATATTGTAGTCGCTGCTAATGCAGGTGGTGCTTTCAGTCCTTTTGGCGATATCACTACGCTTATGGTATGGCAGAAAGGCATTATACAGTTTCAGGAATTTCTTGTTCTTTTCATTCCTTCAGTTGTCAACTGGCTTGTTCCTGCAGCTATCATGCATTTCGCGATACGCAAAGCCCAGCCCGACGCGTCTGTGGAGAATATTCAGCTTAAGCGCGGTTCGTTTATTATCATCGGTCTTTTTCTCTGGACCATTGCAACGGCAGTCAGCTTCCATAACTTCCTTAAGCTGCCGCCTATGGTCGGCATGATGGCGGGCCTCTCGCTCCTGAAGATTTTTGGCTTTTATCTGAACAAGACCCATAAGAGAAATGCAGCTACCTATGATCCCCAAAAGGCAGAGGAGCGCATTGGGCAGATTGTACCCTTTGATGTGTTCACCAAGGTTGCACGGGCCGAGTGGGATACTCTGCTCTTTTTCTACGGTATCATTCTTTGTGTCGGCGGCCTTGGTTTCATGGGATATCTGGGGCTTGTATCACAGTTGATGTACCTTGATCTCGGTCCCACAGTTGCCAATATCATGGTGGGCTTCCTCTCCGCGATTGTAGATAATATTCCGGTGATGTTTGCGGTGCTTACCATGATGCCGGATATGTCGCATGGTCAATGGCTGCTCGTAACGCTTACTGCAGGTGTCGGTGGCTCCATGCTCTCTATCGGTTCTGCGGCAGGTGTTGCATTGATGGGCCAGGCACGTGGGAAATACACTTTCCTTGGCCATCTGAAGTGGACACCGGTTATCGCTCTTGGTTATGCAGCAAGTATTATAGCTCATTTTATCGTTAATGGATCGCTGATGTAAATGATCGAATACGCATAGCAGTTTGAAAAGTACAACTCATAGAAGAAACACACCTCCCTCCCGGTGGGGAGGAGAGCCACCCCCTGGACCTGTCCCCCAGGAAAACTCTCCTCTCTGCCGGGTTTTTACCTTAAACGTCTGTTAACGCAGAACTGACACCTGTGGAGATTAGTATATGTTACGAATAGCTTTATTTCTGATCACAAACCTGGCAATCCTGATCCTGCTCGGAATTGTGATGAGCCTCTTTGGTATAGATTCACGTTCTACCACCGGTCTGCTGCTGCTGGCCGCGGCATTTGGTATGGGTGGTTCGTTGATTTCACTTGCAATCTCAAAGTGGATCGCCAAAAAAACCACAGGAGCCAGGGTGATTACAAACCCATCAACTCCTGCAGAAAAATGGTTGTATGACACAGTTAGTAGGCTTGCTCAAGAGGCCGAAATCGGTATGCCGGAAGTGGCGATCTACGAATCTCCGGATATGAATGCCTTTGCAACCGGTATGAAAAAGAATGATGCTCTTGTTGCTGTATCGACTGGGTTACTTGAAAATATGTCAAAAGATGAGATTGAAGCGGTACTCGCCCATGAAATCACCCATGTGGCATGCGGTGATATGGTGACGCTTTCGCTCATTCAAGGTGTTCTCAATACCTTTGTGATCTTCATTGCCAGGCTTGTTGCTAATGCTATTAACACATTTTTGAGTGATGAAGAGGGCGAGGGGCTCGGCTTTTTCGGTTATATGGCTGTGACTATAGTGCTGGAACTCTTCCTCGGTCTGTTCGCTTCCATGATCGTTATGTGGTTTTCCAGGAAACGTGAATTTGTCGCAGATAAAGGCGCAGCCTACCTGATAGGAAAAGATAAGATGATTGCAGCCTTGCAGCGGCTTCAGACCAGTCAGCTGCCATCAAGCCTGCCTGACCAGGTTTCGGCCTTCGGAATCCGGCCGAAAGAGGGCGGACTTGCAATGCTTATGAAAAGTCACCCAAGTTTAGAAGATCGTATTGCCGCTTTGCAAAAGCTGTAAGTTTATGTTGATGCACTCATCTATTCACGACAAGCAGATTATAGTCGGTCACAGGGGTGATTCTTGAAAGCACATTTAGTGGGGCTTTATTCGTTATGTGACGCATAGAATTCATCAACGATTAATGATACGAACAGGTTCATGAGTAGGAGCCTGTTCGTATCTGTTATTTGCTAAAGTAGCATTCATATGAGGAAGCAAGTGATAAACGAAGGATTGTACTTGAATGACTTGATGCTAAATGCCTTGGAGGACATGAAAAAACAATAACTAATTATTTGCTAACTCAATTCTAATCCGTGTCATATACGATTGCTGACTAATCAATTTGAGCTGCATAGATGTACTGTGTAGTTTGCAAATTGCATATTTTCAATCAGCGTGTGGCAGTGAAATGAAACGACAGAACAAACCTGGCAAAACGGGTGGCATAACGGTAGGCGTAAAAATTCTTATCGGAGTCAGCCTGATTTCAAATCTATTTATCGGACTTTTGCTTTATGTGAATATATCATCAAACGAAATCGTAGAGCGAAAAGTTAATGATGTGTTGGTGGTACGTGATCAATTGAGCGCCAATTTACGGTCGGCGATAGTAGAGTTACAGGATGAATTTCTTGCATTACCGACCTTTTTCAAAATAGATGCTAATGCGCTTATCATTCAAGACCTGCAAGCGAAATATACACTTCGTGATCGAAAAATATATACAGGTCGAACAAGCTATTCCAAACTGTTTACACGAATAGAACGTCGTGATATTTCGAAAAATAAAATTGTCCTTCAGTTGCAGGAGGGTTCTGTCAGGGTAGCTCAGGGGGTGTTTGATGAATCGGGTATCTTTAAAGATTCGGTAGAAATACTGACACTGGGCAGTAATGACGTAAATACTGATTTTACAGAGATTCAGCAGTTAATTACAGAACTTTCTGAAAAGGCACAGGGGGCTGCCGCATATAAAAAGAAAGTCTATCAGCTAAGCGAAAAAGTTGCTGATTCGGGGCTGAAAGCCGAGATAACGAGAAATCAGATTCTAGATAAGGTTGAAGACATTGCAGCCATGGAGAATGAACTTGAAGCGGGTAGGGCAAGCCAAAGAAGGCTTACCTGGCTGGTTGCAGGATCGGCTATTCTTGCAAATATGATTATGCTTTTTCTCCTGGTTCGTTGGATAGTTGAAAATCCCCTTCAGCGTTTGACTGGTACAATCGAGGCAATCCGCTCAGGTGAGACTCCGGATGTCCCGTTTAAGCAGCGTAAAGATCAGATTGGTGTTCTTGCAGGCGCAATTGAACATTTTAAGGCCTCACTCGTTGAGATACGGCAGGAAAACGCAAGAAAGGAGCAGGAAAAAATCATTATTGATGAGATGTTTGAGAATATAACTTCAGTTGTTAATGGACTTGAAAGCAGAGCCAAAGATTTAGTTGAGACTGCAAACACACTTGAACGCCTGGCTTCTTCTACGGAGGAGCAGTCTGAAAGTGTTACTCTACGTGCATCTGAAACTGCTGAGCATACAGGTGAGGTTACAGATTCCACACGTCAGCTCCAAACATCATTTCACAGTATTAATTCCGAGATTCAGAAACAGGTAATATCAGTAGAGAAAATTTTGAAACGAAACGAAAAATCCCGTGCTCATGTCGATTTGCTGAAGAGTTCGATAACAGATGTTAATGCAATAATTACTATGGTATCGGAGATCACAGATCAGACAAAGCTGCTGGCCCTTAACGCTACTATTGAGGCAGCAAGAGCGGGAGATGCAGGAAGAGGGTTTGGTGTTGTAGCCAGCGAGGTGAAAGATCTTTCATCACGAACCGAAAATGCTGCAAAGTCTGTTATGGACAAAGTGGCCGGGATTGAACAGGCAAGTATGATACTTGTTGAAAACCTGCAGGAAATTGATCATCAGGTGCAGGAACTTAATCAGCTTACTGATGTAATAAATGTATCAATAGATAAACAGTTGGGAATTACAGATAATATCACAGGATTTGCAGGACAGACTTCCGGAAATATGCAGAATGTCAGTAACAGTATTGGCCTTGTTAACTCAGCAGCAACGGAAACCCGATGCCTGGCTGTGCAGGTACATGGCGTTTCAAATGAGATTGCTGAACAACTGAGCGCTCTCTTGTCTGACACGACCAAACGACTTGAGAGACTTACTCCTGCTTGCCCGCAGCTCTCTTGATAAGTGAGTACATTGATATACCTGCTTACCTGCTGTAATCCTCAGCTATGAAGTGTGAAATGTAGGGGAGAAGGGGGAAGGTGTGAGGAGGAGGGCATTGGTGCAGGTTATTCGGAGAATGAAAATGATCATACAACTCATACAAATCATATAATAATGAATGATTGTGTTCTGTTGTAATTGACTGCCAGTTACGTCTCTGGAGAGTAGCCTGAGCATTTTGAACATAATTTTTTTTCAGGACTGGTTCGTAATAGATCAATTGCTATCGGAGAATCACAGATAAAACATTCTCCGAAATTCTCGGCATCAATTCTATTCATCGCTGAGCAAAGTAGTTCAAGTCTGAGAAGGTGCGCAGGGTCTGGATCAATATCCGATGTCTGCTTTGTAAGCATATCGATTTGTGATGACAGCACATTCTTTATCTCGTTTTTTTCGTGTTTATTCATCGGTTTTACGTAGATCCTGTTGTGTAGATGTTTCATGAATACATGAATTTATCGGTTATTTAATTCAACCAGTGTGGGGCTGGATTTAATCATACAGTATATCATCATATGGGCAACTGCTTCATCCCTGTCATTACGTTACTACCCTTCTCTTTTTTGCAATCCCGCTTTTTATATTCCTTGAAAACACACAGATATTGCAGTTCGTAACGTACATCGTAATTTGAGAGATTTAGGTGAGTCTGATGTTGAACACATACGTGTGATGATCTCACCTGAAACTGATGGAAGATTTCACTGGAGCTGCTGGTTTCCGTAGAGCCATAGATTTATCGTTATGGTGTAATGGTTAGATATAAATGAGAAAATACGTTTTTGAATAAAGTATTAATTTTAACATAATGGTATTTGAAATTGGTGAGTGTATTGATTTGATCAAGAAGGATTAGTTGGAGGTTACTCCCCCATAAAAAAATCAATTACTCCCATAAACATGAAGAAAATACTTATCGTAGATCCGGATAAAAATGCCACGTTTATTCTACAACGGTTGCTTGAAGCAGAATCTTTTAACGTTTTTACTTCACCAACGGTGAGGGAGGCGACAGCTATTCTCAATGCCGACGTTTTTGATCTTGTTATTATACACCCTGGTATGCAGGTGCTGGATGATGGTGGTGATATGGTTGATTGGTTACAGCTATATGCAGCAGAGACAAAGATGATTCTTCTGACCGTAAATGAGCATTTCAGTATCATTAATAAGAATATACTCGGGATATTGCAATTCCCTGTAGATTATGTGTCGCTGGTAAACGTTGTAAAGACTCATCTCGGTGACAGAGGTTTTTCCGGCCTCCTCGATGATGTGCATCTTAAAGACTATATACAGATATTCTGCATGAACGGGACAACCAAAGCGATTCTGGTATCTCAAGGTAAAGAGAAAGGAATAATCCTTATTAAGGAAGGACGCGTCATTTATACCGTTTTAAGTGACGTGAAGGGCGAAGAAGCATTTTACAGGATTATGGCGTGGAAGAAAGGGAAGTTCAAGGAAGTTAAAGTTAAAAAGTTTCCTTCACCAAATATTGAAAAGGATTACCGTTGCCTGATTATTGAAGCCTCAAATTATGCTGATAATACACAGGTTGAAGAGAATCTGGTAGATGGACAGACGCAAAGCTTCGACTCATCGATATCCGAATAAGTGCTGAAAAACCTGCAGATCAATACCAGGTTGTCAACTGAAGATGAATCGGACGCAACTGAAAAATCCAGCATAGTAGAACAGCGCTTTGAGGGGAAAGGGCCAGTTACAACAAAACTAAAATTTAAAAGGCTTATGCTCGTAGGCGCAGCACTTCTCCCTGTAATGATTTTTTTGGTAGCTGCCAAAACATTCCTGTTTGAGCCGGATGTTGTACGTCATTTACCTGTATCAGTAGCTATAGCAGGCAATCAAAACACACCTGTTGAGAAGGAAAATCCTGTTATAGATGACAGGATTACTGAAGAGGTGAATCCCGATACTACTTTTCCTAAGAGGAAAATATCTATTGTTGATTAGGTAGAGATAATGCAAGAGACTCACGATACTTCCACCCAACTCTCAGAATCGCAATATTAAGCGAGATTCGCTAAAGTAAGCGATAAAGAAGCCAGGAGTCAGGCTCCAGCATGTTGCGTATGTGCTGCAGCCTGACTCTTTTTTCGATCCGGTGTTATCGCTGGGTACAATCAGTCTGGTAAACTTTCTGAACTATATGGATAAAGCAGCGAACCTGTCCATTTTACCTACGGTCAAAATTTCACGAAAACCTTCATGGTAAACATTGTTGAGACACGGCAACGGAGAATAGACATCAGGAGTCATTGAATATTTACTTAAGAATTCGATAAACGATTCGAAATGCATCGGCCTTGCGTGGTAGTACCCTTGCAAGACATCACAGCCTTCATTGATAAGAAAATCATTTTGCTGGAGGGTCTCAACTCCTTCTGCGACAATAGTAAGAGAAAGTGCTTTTCCCATGGCGATTGCTGCACGGAGAATTGCCTCATCTCTGGAGTCGCCTTCAATTTCACGTATCAGGCTGCCATCGAGTTTCAAGGTATCCAGCGGGAGTCGTTTTAATGAGTTGAGCGACGAATACCCTGTGCCGAAATCATCAAGTTCGATATGAAGACCCATCTCACGCAGTGTACTCAGTATTTGACTGCCCCGTTCCATATTCTGGACCAGGCAGCTCTCTGTTAATTCCAGTTTAAGTCGTCTGGTATCAATGTTATTGCGGGCAATAATTGCCTGTACCTTGTTGAGAAAATCCTTGTCAGTAAACTGTCGTGCGCTGATATTGACAGCAAGAGCGAAGTCTGGTGGCAATTGATAGCGTGAGAGCTCTGTTATGTTTTTGCAGGCAGTCTCAAGAACCCATTCACCAATGGGAATAATAAGACCTGTCTCTTCGGCTATGGGGATAAATGTACCCGGTGAAATCGGTGCATTGCCCGGTGGCAGCCAGCGCAGAAGCCCTTCTGCTCCACATGGGAGACCGTCAGCATCCATTTGCGGCTGATAGTAGAGAGATAGTTCGTTATTATCAAGGGCGTGCTGCAGTTTGCTGCTGATTGCTGAGTGTGAGCTAATTTGTGCCAACCGTTCATTTCTAAAAAGGCATACCTGGTTTCGTCCCAGTTCTTTTGCTTCATACATTGCTACATCAACCCGTTTGAGCAGTTCACTCTCACATAATTCATTGCCGTGAAAGAGTGCAACTCCAAGCGAAGCACTGGCGTGATGCACATGCTTATGTTCACCCAATATGTATGGCTGGGCAAGGGTATTCCTGATTTTTTCTGCTATGGCAAGAGACTGTTTTAGTGCATCCTTTTCCAGGCTACCTGATCCTTCCAGAACAATAACGAACTCATCTCCGCCGAGCCGTGCGATAGTATCTGAGTCACGCACGCATTTTCTCAACCTCCTGCCGACTTCAACAAGCAGGGCGTCGCCAGTGTTATGACCCTGAGTATCGTTTAAGGTCTTGAAATTATCCATGTCGAGCATAAGTATCGAATTATAGTGTTGATTTCTTCGAGCTGAAAGTATGGCTTTTTTAAGATTGTCCTGCAGCAGTCTTCTGTTGGCCAGCCCTGTGAGCGGGTCATAGAGCGCTAGTTCGAGAATTCTGTTTTCAGAATGTTTTCTGTCGGTAATATTCCAGATATAGCCGTACCAGAGAGTTGATCCGTTGGCCAGCCTTTCGGGGGTGCCGTGACCTTCAACCCAGATGGTTTCTTCACCCGGAAGACAAATTCTGAACTGGTCTCGCCAGCTTTTGAGTTTTCGACTTGAAGCTATCGCCTTGTTGCGCACCCGGGCCAGATCATTTGAGTGAATCATGTCAAAAAGGATTTGCGGATTTTGGCGGATTGTTTCAGGGCGTATTCCCCAGAGTTCTTCAGAGCCTCTGCTGGCATATGGAAAGGAACATGAACTATCCGGGTTGAGCCGAAACTGAAATATAAAACCGGGGATGTTCTCCGACTGTTTTTCAAGCAGTGTAGAGAGTTCTTTCCGCTCAGTTATATCCTGTATTGTTCCGGCTAATCTCTTTACTGGTAAACTCATATCAGTAATAGGAGCAACCTGCTGATAGACAAGTCGCTCGTTACCATTCGGTCGCACAATTCTGTACTCAAGGCTTACTGGTTGTTTGTGACGAACTGCTCTGAATAGTGCTGAACGGACTATTTTTACATCGTCCGGATGGATTAGTTGTTGAGAGGTTTCCATGGAGACCAAAAATGTTTTTGGTGAGACTCCGCATATCTGAAAAATCTGTTCGGACCAGATAAGTTCTTTGGTGTCTAATTGAAATTGCCAGTCACCAACCGATGCAAGCTTTTGTGCTGCCAGTAGCCGTTCTCTGGTTCCGGAAAGATTTGAGATTGAGTTTTCAAGTGAGTGAAGTGTTGTGCGGATATGACCCTCGAGTGGTTTGAAGATAAATATAACTTCAAAAATCAGGGCAATAATAGTTGCAATCCAGATACCTTTCTCAAGGTGCTCAATGCGTACAATTGCACTTTTGCTTATACGTTGATATTCCTCTACCGCAGCATCAAGCAGTGGCTCAAGTACATGTGGTCCATAGGTTGACAGGAAGATTGAGGCAGGTGATCTGGGGTTTAGAGCACGTTTATCAGTTTCATAAACGATCTGAGCATATTCGAGAAATCTGGTGATTGCCAGATCAAGCCCAAACATCGGATCTTCATAAATAGAGAGGAGTTTTTCATTGGTGATTTTTGGGATGCCCTTTTCGGTATCACCGTTTCTGAGCTGAAAATGAGCGGTGTACATTTTATGTATTGTCCGGCCAACCTGCGCCTGTGCTACATTGAATTCATCTTCATCCTCAGTTGTTGCCATGAGTTTACTGAAATAGGCAATGCGGCTGACTAGGCCTGCCTGATGTCCGGCCAGATTTACCAGACTGGAGAAATTTCGCTGATCTGAAATAACGCGTTGCATAGTGAAATAGGACGCGGTGACAAGGAGCGCGATAACACTTAAGCCGACAATGTATCTCAGCCGCAGGCTTCTAACTGTTTTGGGGGGTATCATGATACTGTATCCAAAAAAACACATTTTTAAAAAGGAATATGATTGCAGAACTTTATACTGATATACAAAGAGTGTTCTTGGATATATCTTTATATATTAGGCTCTCCAGGCAATTGTTGTTGGCGGTAGTATAGAGTGCGATTGTTAGAAAAATATTAATCTTTAACGTAGGTACCGGTTAGGGAATGCGTGTTTGAGTGGTTTGAATGTAGTTTTCAAAATGCTATACTTGGGGCTAAATTGATAATAAATGAATTAAAAATTAACAGAGAAGGGGTATGGTTTAGCTGCATGGGTTGGTCAGGTAGTTGGGGTGTTATTTTTTGAAAATTACGAAGAGTTTGACAATAAGCACGTAAAGTGAGATTCCGAAGAAAGGTCATTCTCGGACTGCCTTCTGGCTGGCTATTTGTGGCTAAGTATGTTCAGTTGTTCTCTTATTCTGTCTATAACTATCTTGTATTTATAACGATACTTCCAACATGTAATCAGTATATGAAATCAAATAAGAAGGGAATCCATCGTATTGTAGCTGCATTCTTCTATTCACTTGCCGGTTTGCGAGCAGCTTTTAAACATGAAGCAGCATTCAGGCAGGAAGCGGTAGTCTATATAATATTATTACCTGTTATTCTAATACTTCCCGTATCGGATATGTATAAGTGTCTGTTATTCATCGTAAACAGCCTGGTACTTATTGTTGAGTTACTCAACTCAGGGATGGAAGCGATAGTTGATATGGTTTCACCTGACTATAATGTATATGCAAAACGGGCTAAGGATATGGGCAGTGCCGCAGTTCTGTTGAGCCTTCTGCTTGCCGGAGTTATATGGGGCATGGCTATCCTTTCCTCGTTGTGTTCAGTCTGATTGGGAATCGGATTTTCTGAACTGAATATACATAAATGTACACATTTGTGAATTTGACGTGGTCAAGAAAAAGTGGACACCTTTCTTAGGCGACTTTTTCAACACCATCATTTTTTCAAAATCATTTGGACTATCCTAACGTTCATATGTGTTGTGAACTGAGGATCCTAATAATTCCCTTCGGAGTCTTCGCTTACCTGCGACTCATACTATGAACACAACCATGTGAAGCAAATAAATTTTTAAAATCGGTACTGGCATATTGCACACCAGTATCATTTATGCCCCCAAAGGTCATTTTTCGGTCGACGGCGTCACAGAGTTTACCTAAATGCATAAAGCATTGAATGACGTTCAAGAGAATGACTTAAATCCCAGCCAGCCACAATACGGGAAAACAAATCTATAAATGCAGTTAAATACTGTCATTCCCGACCGACCTTGAGATATGTAATGTCACCTACCCAGACAGTGTTTGGTTTTGAAACTGGGAATTGTGGGTTCAAAATATTTGGAGCAACCGGTTGGTTATATTTGGAGCCTGTTGTTACAACGAATTTCATTGTTGCTTTACAGCGTAAAACCATGGCATGCATATGCTTTGTCACTCTGTTTTTACTCACTGAAGCAAATTCCCCTCATCTCGCATTTCAGCGGTAATCATGGGACTGCTTGCTTTTATGTTTTTTTAAGAGCTTTTAGATACGTTTCCTGCTTTGTTTATTCGCGCGTTTTCGTTGAGAACATGGTGCTTTCACCCATCTATAGCAGCCGTTTCCGCATGTATTGAAAGCCTGGCACATCTTCATCACCGGTAACGAGTTACGGTTATCTTTAATGAATTAGTATTTCATTTCAATGTTCTATGGAAGATGCCATAGCCTTTTATATAATATCTCTTTCCAGCTCAGCGTCTTTCAGCTTTTTCTCAAGTTCTCAAATCAGTTCCTACTATAAAGTGAGAGCCATTTTGGCATGACCGGGAAAAAACAATATTCCAATTATTGCGAAATTGTTGTCCACACCGAGAGAGAATATCTATTTTTCTTCCAAGACTCTCAGATACATCAATGACCAGTGCGCTGTTTCATTAGTGAGCAGCACAGCATTCTTTTGGAATTCAGGGTCGTATTCTCGCCTTTGTTGAATACTCATTATATCCTCTTGTTGGTTTCATGACAGTGGCTTAGTGAGTTGTCTACATTTTTAGGGAAGGACCAGCAAGCCCTAAGGGAACTGCACTGTACTAACATATGACTGACGTCGAAGAGTAAGACAGTCTGGCCGCAATGAGTGAACTTGTGCACACCTTCAGTTCGATTTAACGAAGGGGTGATTAAGGAACTGACCTTTATTGCAGTGTGTTGAGCTATTCAAATCATATTCGTCCATATTCAACAATTTCTTTTAGATACATTTCAAAGGGAATATTATATGAAAGTATATTCTGTAATTTGTTGAATTGATAAAGAATGATGTTGTATGTGCACTTTTAATCGGCTATGGTCTTTGGCGAGATTGTTGCGTTTAAATATCTACAATTTATATCCTTGATGACAGCAGCAATAACGGGGCAGGGAAAGCGCTATTGGCCAACTTGTTCTTCTTTGGGTTCAGTTGCTGTTTTTTGGTTTCATTATCTGGATTGGGATTAGAGCTGTAAATGGATCGAGGTTGAAATGAGTGGATTTCATCTACGACCAATTTTGAAAAGGCATTATTGTGAGCAAAATGATATCTCCATGATCGCCCTTCTAAACGACTAATTTTAAAAAGGGCATTTCATGTTTAAACTAAAAAAATCATTATGCTTTATGCTTGTTTGTCTAGTTCTAATCTGCAAGAGCATGCCAATCCAAGCCGAGGAAAGTTACCAATTCTCAATGTGGACAGAGGATTTACTCGCAACCAAATGGGAATCAGGAGCAATTTTTGGTGGTGTCACAGTCCTTGGATTGACCAGTTGGGATTGGGGAAGCAGTAATTCTTTTCGTATAAACTCTGAGGGGTGGTTTGACTCTGATACCGGGTCGGGAGGGGCTGATAAATTAGGTCATGCATTTACCAGTTATGCGATAACAAATTTACTTGCTGACAGGCTCATCCGAAAAGGGCGTACACCATATAGAGCTGGGTTAAACGCGGCTATAACCTCTCAAATAGTCATGTTATACGTCGAAGCGTTTGATGGTTTTTCAAATGATCATGGTTTCTCTAAAGAAGATGTTGTAATGAATATGTTGGGAACGGGGTTGGCATATGCCAGAACTGTATACCCGACTGTTCATGATTTCATTGATTTCAGATTAGAGTATGAGCCCTCTGGGTATAAAGGATTCAAACCATTTTCCGATTATGCCGGTCAAAAATACCTCTTTGCCTTTAAACTCTCTGGATTTAAAAGACTTCAGGAGACTCCATTACGTTATCTTGAGTTTCAAACAGGTTACTATTCCCGTGGGTTTTCAGATGCTGAGAAGATGGATGGAATTGATCGGACACAACATGCATTTGTTGGAGTAGGCTTAAATTTTAATGAATTACTCTTCGGCCGTCGAGACAACTTCGAATCAGAATGGAAAAATGGAGGTCGATTGTTTTTTGAACATTTTCAGATTCCCAACACTACGGTGCGGGCTGATAGTGAGATTTAGAAAAATCTGTCTTATTCTAGCTAGGTTGCATATTGGTCGTTAAAAGTAACATTTTGAAGATCAAAAGTATTTTGGCGATAGAAGTGATCCTATTCTTAGGATAACTTCTATCATTCCATGCAGTTTCTTTTCTGCTCAAAAAATATATCCCAGTTGTATTCCAACTTTTTCGAGACCGTTGTTTGAATCTGCAAGGCTGGCATTAGACATATGGTCTAAGATAACTGAAATGTTCCAGGAATCAGAAAAACGATAGCCGATGCTGCCTGCATACCTAAAGAGTGCTCTTGATCCAAGTCTTAGCTTGTCCGGATCATCACTTTCCAACTCTCCTGAGTGAATGCCTCCACCCAGCATAATTGTTAAAAAGATATTTTCGGTCGGCTTAATATTCCATGCAAGTCCAGCGTAGAGTTGGTGTGTTATCCCTTCAGAATGCAAAGAAACTCCAATGATAGGGTGAGGTGAATATATAGCTCTAAAGAAGCTATTGGAAGGAGAGGTAAAATATAAATCTGCATTCACGTCGAAACCATCTTCATGCTTTTCCTTGCTATCATGTTTAGATAATCCTACTCTAACCTCCGAAATTATAGTTGATTCATTTTGTTGGCTCACCTCTTCGGCGATAACATCAATAGGATTTAACAATATCAAGGAAACTGGGATATATAGCATGTATTTTTTCAAATGCCCCTCCGTTTTCAATTATTTAGATCGATATTCCAAGGAAATGTAGGTTCTTCACTCTGGCAAGAGATAACTCTCAAGCTTACGCAATAATCCTATCACCGCGATGGAGTGATTTCAATTTCTTTTTGATGGATAATTAGGAGGTTAAAAAACATGTAATGATATGTGCCTCTCTGTTGAATTATGTATTTTTGAATAGATACTCTGATGCAGTAGTGGACTTTTCATTAAGTAGTTTGTTTGAAAACAACATGAGGTAAGGAGGTGTGTATCCGTGAATCGAGTGTGTATGAAGTGGTCAAGTAAAAGAGGACACTTTTCTTTGGCGGACTTTTCAACGCCATAATTTTTTCAAAATCATTTGGGCTGAGATAGCCAAGATATGAATGCCGTCTCCTACTGTTGAAAATCATTGCTGCCATATTTGCCAATTGCATCAGTGTAGAAACTTTGGTTCTGCCGCAGTTCTCACCTTTATTTGTTAATTCTTCTGATAATCGCCGAGCCCCATACGCTCCTCTGACTTCTTTATGTATCATTTTTACCTTGGGAATCAGTCGCTCACGATCTTTCTCTCGCTCGGATTTATTTCTAGAGTTCCAATAGATAAGGCCACTACGACTGATGCTCATTACCTCGCATAACAGGGAAATTGGATAAACCTTCTTCTCGGTATCAATAAATTGGTACCTAACCCTTGTTTTTTGCTGGTAAGTGAGGCACGAGACTTCGAAGAAGAGGCCGCTGCCTTGTTTAAGGTCTCTAGATCCATCTTGAGTTCCTTGTTTTCCTTTTTTAGGCGTTTGAATTCAGCTTGCATGGATGCCATGATTCCGGCCGATGTTGATTCCTTCTTCGAACGACCAAGTAGATTTGCATTTACGCCTATATTTCGGTGGGACCTCAGCTACGGATTAGCCCTGACCTATGACCGCCTTTACAGTTTCTTTTTTTTGATTATTTTTTTAGTTACGTCTTTTTCGTTTGGTCAAGAATTGTTGTTTCACTCTTAAGAAAGTGTCTATCAAATTCCTACCACATTACTGCTTGAAGACAGGATTTAATCACCAGTCGAATATCTTACGAAGTCGGCTGTCTTGTATGTAGCAATGTTTAGCTTGTGATATATCAACTACCTTTGTTTGGAAAGAGATCAAACTGCGTATTCCGGTGAATTCCTCATCATGCTTATGGTCTTTATACATAGGGCATTACTCTTGCCAATACGTTCAATCTGATCTAAATGGCAGCAGAGATTCTTAAAACCCTGATCAGCAAGTCTTGTCCTTGTGACAGTTGCACCGCTTACCGCAATTGCTAGTGGATTTACTCTATTATCTTCACGAAAAAAAATGTTGGAAAACTGGGTGCTATTACGACAAATGTGGAGGGGAGTCATGAAAGGTGAAAGACTGATTGCTGGAAAGGGGGGGGGAAGCTATTGCATCCTGCGTGCTCCTGCTACTGATAAATAGAAGGTAGCACACAGGATGTTATGTCTGATTCTACTGAATGTTACTTATCTCTTTTATAATGTAAATGGCTTCACCTATACCTACTTTCGTATCACCATCCAGTAATGTCTCAGAAGTAATGACTCCAGTATCCTGGCCCGTTAGTACTTTGAGTGCAAGTATGGCATCGACGACATCTAGTTTATAGTTGCCATTAAGATCACCTTTCGGAGCACCAATGTGGAAAGGCACTTTTATTTTCGAGCTATTCCCCTGATCGTCCCAGACCTTAATTCTGTATTTATATTTGCCATTCACCAGAGAGGGGCCAGTATATACTACCAGATTACTATGGATATCCCGTGCTCTCCATATTTTTACTCCGGTATTATCATAAAGATCAACAGAGATAGTGTTATCTGCAATGGCAATATCTCTTGTCCATGATATTTCAGTTAACGCATTAATATATGTACCTGGAAGAGGAAATACTGGTACTGCTACATGTTCAATAAAATTGGTAACGGTAAAGTCTCGAGTGAAGTTTTCACCATTTTGCCAGGTAAATTTCAATGTGTAATTGAGTGGTGGGTCAGGATGAGTTGCACCGAAAACAAACAGTTCAATTCCTGTATCGCTCCATGATACCCATTGGTTGGCTTGCTCATCATGGTAGAGATTTACCGGAATTGTTACGCCTTCTTCTAGAACACTCACACTGATGAGTTTATTGTCTGGATCATTGATCTCCATCTGTATCGCGTATTGCCCGTCATAATTGTTGGACCAGACGTATGCCTCAATATCGTGGCATTCAGGTTTATTACCTTCGAGTGTAAAGGAGTAGTCTGGATGTACGATAAGTATAACTGAACTTTCCACAACTAATGTCCAGGTGCCTGTAATGTTACCTGCTGTACCAGATTCCCGTACCCACTCAAGTGGATATCCTGTAGCGCTGAGACTCATTAAAGTCATTGATGTCTCTGTGATATTGCCAGCACTGAACTGCTCGCCGGCAAGTGGTCCATCACAGAGATAATCTGAAGATTCGATTGTTAGAGTTTGAGTATTTGGGGCGTATGAACCATTAGCAAAAAGGAGCTCTACGCCGGAACCAATAGTAAATGGCACCCGGATAAAGGATCCGTTTCCATCTGGTCCATTTACCTGGAGGTTGTAACTATATGAACCAGACTCCAGGTCTGGTCCTGTATAGCTTACAGTGGTCCCTTCGATTTGATTGTTTTCCCAGATAAAGTCTCCATTATCAGAGTATATCCAGATAGAATATTGGTATCCCTGGCCGAGCCCTTCCCATGAAAAATCCTGGAGATTATCAAGGTTGGCATCAACTGCAGGTGCGACTGGCTGGGGGAACTCAGTTAAAAATCCGGTAACGTCGAGTGTTTCAACTGTATTCTCAGAACCTCTTGCGATAGTGACAGTGTAACTTGGAAGTTCTGTCGGTAGACCATTATCAAAATGCAGTTCAGAATTATAATCCTGCCAACTCACCCATCGTGTGTTTTCAGGGTTTTCAGAAGTAAGTTGTATTGGTGTTGTTATTCCGGTTCCTTCTACTGTAACTCCGGTGATAGTGCCCTGCTGATCTACAACTCTGATGTCAACCCAGTAGGAAGATTCGAAATGGTTGGTTGAGATATATGCTCCATCAGGTTCTCCCTCATTGTCACATTGATAAATTTGACCAACGATTGTAAATGTTCCGTCATTATTTATTGTAACAGTATAAATATTCCCTTTATCCTCCATTCGCCATGTACCAGTAATGATACCTGCAACACCAGATTCTCGGAATAATTCCATTTGACCTTCTCCTGGAGCCATGTCCCAGGTCATGTATGTCTCTGTCAGAGTAGCTACAGTAAAAGATTCTGTCCCAATTTCAGGACCTTCACAGGAAAAATCAGATGAGGTGAAATCCACTGTTAACTGGTCGGATGCAGCACCAGGATTATATGTGTAGGTTCCACTTGCTGTATGGGTGCCTGTTCCTTCAGGGCATTGCTCACTATCACCACCAATAATTTCAACCTGGTTTCCACTCAGGAACTTGAGTGTTTCCTGTTCGTCATTGTGAGTACGGGACCACTCACCAATGATACCACCTGTCTCAGCAGAAGTTCTTTGCCAGGTCATGATATCAGATTCGCCATCTTCAATTTCTGTCCAGGTAATATCAGACTGGGTGATGGAAACATCTATCATGGAATATTCATCGCCGGGAATGGGGCCATCGCAGATAAATGAAGATTCTAGAATGGATACTGTAAGAGTATTGTCTGATGAGTTGTAAAGGTAACTGCCTGTTGCTGTTTGCTCTGCTGCCTGAGAAATAGTAGGCAATATTAGCAGCATTAATACTACAATGAAATGAATGGCTATTCTTCGCATGTATACTCCTCTTCTTTTCCGGATAGCTAATGAATTTTTCTAATATGGCTGTGATGAATTTCGTTGAATTAATAAAATAACAAGCACATACCCGATATAGTTTATCGCGTGCAATGTATCTTAATTAATGTGCATACGCAATGATCCTGACGGCAACGTTATGTTTTTTATGAATTTATGAAGTGTAAGAAATTTTTATTTATGGAGAAGTTTTGGATGACATTGAATGCTTTTTATTAAGACGTGCATTGATTAGCCGACATTTGTTATACTCAGCGTATGAAAAATACTGACGGAAGAAAAATTGACAGAAAGGCCCTTGAAGCAATTCGCATTAGGGCTGTGCAACGCGTTGAAGCCGGTGAAAGTCCAGAAGTCGTTATTAAGGCACTCGGGTTTACTAGATCCCAGATTTACGAATGGCTTGCAA
Organism: Desulfosediminicola flagellatus; assembly: GCF_005116655.2. Classification (GTDB taxonomy): domain Bacteria; phylum Desulfobacterota; class Desulfobulbia; order Desulfobulbales; family Desulfocapsaceae; genus Desulfopila; species Desulfopila flagellata. Next base: position 772,839 of record NZ_CP050698.1, read on the forward strand.
AGTACAGAGAAGGTGGCATAGATGCTCTTCGACGCCGTAAGGCACCAGGTAAAACGCCAAAGCTGAACGGTAGCCAACTTAAGAAAATTTATCGTCTTGTGGTTGGTGTTGACCCACGCCAACTCAAATTCGAATTTGCCCTGTGGACGCGGGATATGGTTCGTGAGCTTATTTGGCGTGAGTTTAAAGTCAAGTTGAGTGAGGTCTCTGTAGGTCGCCTGCTCAAGAAGATGGGATTGAGTCCTCAACGTCCCACACATAGGGCTATTCAACGAGACGAGCTTTCTGTCTATAAATGGATGGCAGAAGACTATCCTGCTATTCGCAAGCTGGCGAAAGAACAGAATGCTGAGATCTTCTTTGGGGATGAGTCCTCTGTTCGATCTGATTATCATTCTGGCACAACTTGGGCACCAGTTGGGAAGACACCAACTGTCAAAACTACTGCCTCTCGGCATAAAGTGAACCTTGTTTCTGCGATCAGCCCGAGAGGGACTATGCGATTCATGAGCACAGATGGGAATGTCACTGCTACTGTCTTTATAGAGTTTTTGAAACGTTTGCTTTATAAGGCAAATCGGCCTGTATTTTTGATTTTGGACAACCATTCAGTTCACAGATCCAAGGAAGTACGAGAGTTTGTTAAGAGTAGAGCAGGAAAGCTTCGTCTGTTCTTTTTGCCACCTTATTCTCCCGAACTCAATCCTGATGAACATGTTTGGAATTACCTTAAAAATCATAAAATTGGTCGGCAATGCACCAAGAACGGTTTTGATTTGTTTAAAAGAGTTGAGAGCATTATGCGGTCCTTGCAGAGGCTTCCTGAAAAGGTCAAATCATTCTTTAGGCACCCATGGACAAAGTACATTCTAATGTCGGGCAATCAACGACCGGCTTAATAGAGGCAACAGGTCTGGCATAGTCAGCGAGATATGAATAGCGGTTGATTGCTCAGGAAAACTCGTAATAGGACGAGATCCTTTAATTGGGCTGGCGACTTTAGTTCTGAATTTCAATGCTTCAATAGGACGTAATTTTCTTAGCAAAAGGTAAATACTCATTCAAGAAGCGATATTAGATTTTTCCATAGTGTTGACTTCGTCAATGAGCTTCTCGAATAGAAATATGAGGAATTGTTGAGAGCACTTATGTAGGCTTGTATTGCATACAGCTTCAAAGCCAGGCTTAATTTTGTACGGTTATTACTATGCCTGGATCAAAAGTCTGGATGTCGTTCTCAATTGCCAACTCAATGGGAGAATCATAGCACATGTTGATATGCAGTTATTTGACCACCTCAATGGCTTTATCTTCTTTTTTTTTCGGTTAAAATTGCGCACCGATAACACGGATGTTTCCAGCTTCTGCACAGATCTCTTCATAGAGGAGTTGTGGCTTAAGCTCATACCGTTTTGAGAAGTGAAAGGGAACAAGCTGCATGACTCCGGCAGATCGTGCAATCTGAGCGGTTGCAATGGTTGTGAGGTGTTGGGTAGCTGTAGCTTTATCCTTGTCGGCATTGGCAAAGGCCGCCTCGCAAAAGAGGGTGTGAGCACCACGGGCCAGATTGACCATTTTGTTTCGGTTCTCTTGATTATCAGCCATATCGGCTGCATAAACCAGTTTTTTACCGGGTTTGACAATAACCAGTTCCTCTGCCAGTTCTTTAGCTGGACGTGTTGATCCGTTGGGTAGAAGAATGGGGGCCGCCAGGTCTTGTGTTGCAATACACTGCTTCAGATGCCCCAGCCAGGGACCAGCTGGCAGGTTCAGCTGGTGTAATCGTTCCTTTCTGATACTGAGCCTCTGCACAAGTTCGAGTGCATAGGCTATTGAGGGGATTTTGTGATCACAGATTTCAGCCCGAACGTTGAGGGTGTCGTCTGTCATGATTATGTTGTTTTCTGACACTTTTCTTTCAAGAAATACAGACTTTCTGCCGGGTTGCAGCCGCGCCAGTACGAGTTCCCCATTGCGTATCTCCGTAATGTCAAAGATCGGTCCAAGATCAGCGATTCGATCCCAGGTGATCGCCTCGATAAAATGTTCAAGGCGCTCAATTGTACCTTCAGGGCCGAAAATCCTGCACGGACCGAAAGGGCCAAGTCGCGAACGTAGAAACCAGATGAAACCACCAATATGGTCAAGATGAGTATGGCTGAGAAATACAGCTTCAACCTGATGGGCAATCTTTGCCTGTAAGCGAGCCGGAGCACCGAGATCAAAAAGAAAGCTTCTCTTCTTGTTGCGAAAACGCACATGCAGTAACGGATCCCCGAAAACCCCACCGATCAGAGTCGCCCAGACAGCTCCTGTATGGCATGAAAGAGGCGGGCTGTGATGGTCAGTTGCCAAATACCGTATGCCCATATCGGCTGGAACATGTTTATGCCTACGGGTAGGCATAACAGGTGTGATAGTCGCGAGGTGTCCAGTTGCGTTGCGCACTGTATCACGTATCAGCAATGTTTTTGCCTGAGCTGTGCTGCTTATCACAATGTTAGCTGTTAAAATATTATCAACCAGTTCAAGTGCTTCGCCCACGCCGACCGGTTCACCTGCCGTATCCAGTAGCGCGATCTGTTTACCCCGCCACTCGTCTGGTACATCGCAGGGAGGAGGGGTGCCGATATGATTCAGTAACCGAAGGTCGTACTCCTCAACCTTTGCCTGCCGAAGAAAGTTATCCCATAACCGGGTTCTCCACTTCGCTCTCTCTGTCTTTGTCGGTCTTTTCGCTGCGAACGGGGCAGCTATAGGGATAAACGGTATTGATAGTGCAGAAAGCTCAGCTTTAAGAGGGATATCAGGAGTTTTACACAGGACGAGTATTGCATCGATTTTAAGAAATTCTGCAAGGGATGTCAGCAATTCCGCCCCGCCAACACCCCTGACTACCCCCGGAGGGTCGATCAGCAGTGTCGGTTCTTTAGAGAGGGATTGGGCCGTTAATAACAATTTCCCGGCAGCAATGATTAATGGCAGGCGAAACCGGACACTGTTTAAGGTGCAGAGCGGGAGCATATTGTCCCAGATGAGTTGCGTATTTTCTATACGTCCAATACACGGGGCACCGGGGACGCCGAACGGTGGTGTACCGATGTCCAGTTCAAGGAGTCGGCAGGCTTGACGCTGACTGCTCAACCGTTGAAGTATATCGATCGCGAGAGTTGATTTGCCAGTACCCATCTCACCCCACAACAGGATTTTCCTGTATGGCTGAAGTTGGGCTGTCAGTGCGGAAATACTGCCCTGCCAGTTGGATGTGTTTTTTGAAAATGTCTCGATTTTAACAAAATCCTTATTCTCGGACAGACTCTCAGACCAGGGTGGATGGCCTCAGGAGCCTGTGTTTTTTAAGGTACGAAAAGGTTGTATTTGTAAGCAGACTGATAAATGATCGATTATGTACAACCCGCAACGCACGTATCCCGTTCGGTTCAAACAGGGCTATGTGCTGCTGTCCAAGCGGTCCGCTTTGCAGGTATTGCAGAAACGTGGGCGGTAGCGAGGTAAAATGAATAACAGCATGCGGTTCATGGCAGTAGGGAAGAAAGATTTGCAGGTCATTCATTTCGAGTAAAGAAGAACCCTGGCAGGCAGAGGCAATTTGAACTCTCGGGACACTGGTCAGCAGCCCAAGTGTCCGGCTAAGAGCTGTTTCCTCACGTTTGGATATTCGTGCCATTTCCTTCGTGTACAGGGGGTGGTTTTCAATCTCCGTAATGTCCCTTCGCAGGATATGAAACAGTTGCTCAGACCTTTTTTCTAATTCTTGCGGGGTAAAGTCTTCATCATCGCACATGATACCGGCATTTATTTCATAGAGATGGGCGACCCTGCACCAGTGTGCGGTTTCGGTGAGACAGATTTTTCTGTAGTGTTCATTATGGGCAAATGCCCTACAGAAGTTGTCAACATGCTCTTCAGTTTGTTCATCAAAATAGAGCACTCGCCGCAATAGCGGAACCCCGTCGCCTTCATGGGAGAAAAAGACACTGATATCCACTTCGGCACCAGGAAGATCCGGACTATGCTGCTCCACAGCAAAATAGAATTTTCCTTCCTTGCGTCTTTGAGTCAGGGGCATATCTTTCAGGCTCCTCGCATTGCTATGATTAACTCGAAAAACACTCTATGACTTACGATGACTCATGGCCGTTTTTGGTATTCCTTATCCTGGCCTCCTGCGATGATTTGTGTGAGATCCATCAACTGCTCAGATAGCAGCTCTATCAGGTCGTCTACCGTGAGAATTCCTTCCAGTCCGTTATGATTGTTTACTATCGGTATACGCCGAATCCCCTTGCTGCGCATTTTCTTGATTGTGTCCAGAACATCATCCTCTTCCCTGGCGACTACCAGTTCAAAGCTCATGACGTCTCCAACAGTGACCGAGTTTAAATCGACATCCTCAGCGGTAAGCTCAAGCACGATATCACGGTCAGTCAGAATGCCGATCGGAATAAGCTCTTCCTCCTTTTTTTCTACAACCACAACATCGCCAACATGATGTTTCCGCATGAGTAGAGCTGCTTCACGAATGGAACCTTCCCGATAAATAAAAACCACGTTCCGATTGCAAATTTCTCCAACACTCATGGTTTCCTCCTTTGTGGATGATAACTCATCCCAATAACCTCTGGCTGTTGATCTGGAACTGATACTTCCGGTAACAGCAGGTAGATACGATAGTGAGGAAGAGGGTTGAGATGAACTGTCCGACAATGCCCTTTCCACCCATATCTTCGTTAAACTCGAAAAATTATCCTCGGAATATCGATTATATGCCTCCGGTAATTTTGCGAGTTTGCCTTGATCTGAGCGAAAATTGCTATTATCGAACAAGCTCCCGGTTAAAGATCTGACATACAGCTTGTCGAAAATCTCTCAGCGCCTATCAAATTATAGCACAATCAATCGCTGAGAGGCAAAAACCATACTTATGGTTCTGCTCCGGCTAAATCCAGAATGGTAGGGACAAGACCGCTTACTACACGGGCCAGTCGCTCATAGTCGAGTTTCTCAGCTGTGTCTGCTTTTGTGTGATAGGCGTTGTAGCGGAAGAAAGCGGTGTCTGTAACCATGATGGCCGGGTAGCCTTCCTGCCAGAAAGACCAGTGATCAGACCAACCCAGGCCGGTGATAAAAAATGGTCCCGCCAATCCCTCTGCCGGAAATCTGGCATGGGAGCGGAAGGCGGAGATGGCCTGCCGAACAAGATTACGGGATTTGATATTCCCGACAAAGGCAACAAAATTAGCTGAATCAGGGTAGAAATAGGAGAAAGGAAAAGGGTAATGCTGACTACCTGGTTCATCGCTGTAGGAACCCATGGTTTCTAACGTAAGCATACCTGTAATGTTCTCATGACCTTCGCGTGACCGTCTGGCATAGTGGCGACTTCCCATGGACTTGCTGAAAAAAAATGGAGGCTCTTCATTGGCAAAGGCCACCAGACGGATTGTTCTATCAGGGCGGCTTTCAACCAGCAGACGAGCCAGCTCCAGAAGAGCAGCGACACCTGAACCATTATCATTTGCTCCCGGACAGTGAGCAACTGTGTCATAATGGGCTCCTATCACCACAATTTCGTCTGGGTGAAGACTGCCGGGGATTTCTACTTCAAGGTTGAGAGAAATGACATCATACTCGTTAAACTCCTGTGTTCTTACGGCATAGCCAATATTACTCAATACTTTCTCGATATAGCTGACTGTGCTGTCCATTGAAGGAGGCGTCCAGATATTACGGGGGCCTATGTCATCTGCTAAAACGTGGACATGGGCTGACAGTCGCTCGGCGCTAAGGCGTTCCTGGGCTGTTAACTCAGGCAACGGGCCGCGGAAGGAGCTACCGGGCATTTGAGTAAAAGCAAAGAGGCTGCACATAAGAAGCACCAGTGTAAGAATAATGAGCCAACATAGGGTCATCAACCATTGCCGGTTTTTATGGGGATGCGTTCTACGTTTCATTTTTCAATCCCACACAAGGAGGCCGTCCGAGAATAGAAATTTCGTCTCAGATCTAGGCATGCAGGAAAAATAAGCACAGCCATATGTATAATATCGGAGTCTTCGCTTACCTGCAGAATTATTTTTTCAGCATAACGACGATATGAAGCGGAAGAGCAATCTCGGACAGCCTCCTTGGTAATCAGTGTAGAGAATACTTCCAATCGTACGCAATTATGAATCCGCCTATCCTATCCTATCCTATCCTATCCTATTCGATTCTATATTTATCCGGCAGTTTCAGACTGAACCACGCAGCCAGGCCGTAGCAGACAATGGCTGACCAGACAACCAGGTTGAATCCCCACTGCATGGCAATAATCGGGGCGCATAGCGTTGCCAGAACAGAAGTAAAACCGTTAGCACTCCAGGCCCATGGAATGAGCTGCGGCTGGCTGGTACCCAGCCGTTTCATGCCCAGTGGAAACGCCATTCCCATGGCCATCGCCAGAGGAGCAATGAGCAGATATGCAATAGAAATCCGCCCGGATAATCCGAACCCTTCAGTGAATACAAGAATCATATCAATTACAAGAATCAAAATACCACTTATTCCAGCAACAGCGGCGATTACTCCTAAGTGTCTCATAACCAACTGTTTGTGCAATGTCGAACTTATACTGCTGCCCAAACCTCCAAAGAGCATGAATCCTGAGATAACAGTTGCTGCAGCCCAGACTGGATGCGCAAGATACACTGTCAATCTTTGGAGCAGGCCAATCTCTAGCAGCATAAAGCCGAATCCTATTGAACTGAAAAATCCCAGAACGGTTACCTGTTCTATGCCCCTTCCGGGTAGTCCGATTACCGGGATGAGGGGCAGTACAATAAAGACCCCGGCAAGAATGAATGCCTGGACCAAGGCAGCAGCGAGCAGCACTGAACCTATTTCGGCATAGGTCCGACCATATCGGCCCAGCTGCCTGGTCTGTTGATCAACTCTTGGCCAACGGCTGAAATGACTGAAAAACGGCGTATTGTCATCGGGGATAGAGAGATCATACAGATAGTTCTCAACAAAACGGTTTCGATCCACCCCCAGAAGGGATAGGGCAGCGTGATAGTAGGCATCATGATCAAGTAAATGAAACCTGTTTGTCTCATCCGCCTTAAGATCCGGCAACCAGACAAGATCAAACCCACGTTTGAGGCAAAATGCGCGGATAGCTGCCAACTGATAATCAGCCAGGGGGGATTCGGAAGCCACAATGGTAAGCGTTGCCCAGTTTCGAATTATGGCGAGATGAGTAGCCGGCATGCGGCCGCTTTGCTGCAGAACCTCAATCAGCATATTGAGAAGACGCATGCTTTCACGGGGCGGCAGGTGAATAGTGGTGCTGACGGTCAGCAGTCCCCCCTCACTAAGATACGAAAAGCAGTGGCGCATAGTTTCAACGGTTATGCGATGGTCCGGCTCTGTAGCGGCCAGACCAGCAGTATCCGAACCGACTGTGGGCAGAACAATAAGTGGGTAATGCATTTCGTGTTTTTGCAGCTGTTCCCGTAAGGTTCCGACAGTGAGTGAAACCTGTTCAGTAGCATAGATATTTATGCCGTTTCCAGGTGAAAAGCTGTTGAGGAGATCTGATAATTGACTGTTGCCGGTAACTGCTGTGACCTCATTGACTTTATGAAAGAGTGCTAATCCAACTTGATCGGCTCCGGCATCATGGTCTATCAGGACCTGGGTAAAACTGCCAATGGCATAGGGAAGAGCCAGTGTGGTGTAATCCATGAAAGCAAAATCTCTAACAGATGTCGTTCTGTAGAGGCTACCTACAAGCTGACCATCGATGACGATTAATGTCTGGGGCGGTACAGCCCGGGAATAATTCAAGGCCAGACCTGGTGCCGTGTGGTAGGCTGGTGAATCCACCAATTCAATCAGGCCCTGTGGACTGTATTTCCTGGCTACTGTCTTGCTGTCAGCGATGCCTCTTATCTGTACTATGTCTTTTTCGTCCGAAATTCGTGGGTGATTCGGGGCAAGCAGCAACAGTATTGTCAGCAGCAGAACCGATATGCTCCAGATCGCAACCTGGATAGCCCGCCGCACAAAAAGCAGTGCCATGAGCATGGCTGTACAGCCGCCTAGCAAGATAAGCAGCCGGGGAGAGGCCAGGAACATGAGAGGCAGTGCGATAATGCCACCGGCTGCTGAACCAAGAAAACTCGCAGCATAATGGCCGCCGACTCTGTTGGGCTGATCTTCCAACGCAAGGCCGATAAACATGCCACCAAACAGAAACGGGATAGCCAGAACCATCTCCAGTGCCCCGATACTCCATATCATCGTTGGTTGCCATACCATCTGGACCAGATTTACCTCTATACAATCGGCGAGCCAGACACTGGCCGGTAGGCTCAGGCCAAGCCCTGTCAGAGCAAAGCACTGAAGCGTCTGCCTGCTCACTCGAAAGAAGTGATGCGTCAGAATCAGCACTGTGCCGCTGACACCAAATCCGAGTAAAGCTATACTTATGGCAAGCCAGGCAAGGTTTTCCCAGAACCTGAGTGCAAGTTCACGCATCAATGCCAACTCGACGACGATGATCACCATTGATGCAAAGAAAACAGCAAGCCGCAGGGGCCACTTACCAGTATCCGTCATTTTCGTACCAGAGGCACAAAACGGACAGGCAGAATATTTCTGCTGGAGATTGCTCCATCCAAGTTTTTTGTCACCAGGATGAGATACTGGGTGCCAAAACGCTTACCGACGGGAATGACCATACGTCCACCGATCGCAAGTTGTTCCAGCAACGGGGGAGGGATATGGCCTGCTGCGCAGGTGACTACAATGGCAGAAAAGGGTGCGGCTTCCGGCCAGCCATGGTAGCCGTCACCGTAGCGCAGTTTGACATCTGTGTAGCCGGCAGCGGCAAGGTTTTTCCTGGCATGCTCAAGTAAAGGTTTCACTATTTCGATACTGTACACATGTTTACTTAGTTCCGAGAGCACTGCTGCCTGATAGCCCGATCCTGTACCAATCTCAAGCACTTTGGAGTCAGGAGTAAGTTTGAGTAGGCGGGTCATCTCAGCAACAATATACGGCTGTGAAATAGTCTGGCCGAAACCGATTCCAAGAGGGGAATCGTGATAACTGAATTTCCGGTATTTTTCAGGAACAAACATATGTCTGGGTACTGAGGCCATGGCCTTGAGTACCGTTGTGTCTTTCATGCCATGGGATTCAATTGTGGCAAGCATTTTCCGCATCTCTTTATCCAAAGTACCTTTGGGGAAATCTGATGCCGAAATGCACCTTACGAAAAGCAGGTGCTGAAGAATAACAGCGATGATTATAAAAAGTAGAGTAATGAGGCCTCTGGGATGTATGATAACGATCTGCCTGATTTGGCTCATACGTACCTCCCTGTGGCAGATTTAACTTGCCTGCCAGGTGATCATGGGGCATTTGCTTGGAATTGCATTTTCTATTGAAATCGATCCAGACATCCAGATGAAATTTTCTGTTGATCCTCCCGGATCGTTTCATCTGGATTGTCTTTAGCACACGAATGCCTTACCGGAATGTCTCCTGTTTTAGTTGTCGAGAATACAGGGCCATGATACGGGCAAAGGTATAGCAACGTTCAATATTTACTGTATCGTTCTGCAGTCAAACTGGCGAATCCTGCAGTCCGTTGATCCGATTAAGGAACAACCATAACCGGGCAGTAAATAGTATTGAGCACCTTATGGGTAACGCTGCCAAGGAACAGGCCGGCAATATCAGAGTGCCCGTGTGATCCCATAATTATCAGATCATACATTTTTGATTTCGATCGATGAGCCAATACGTGACCTGGTTCTCCGGCAACAGTTTCAAGTGAATACTCAACGCCTTGATTTTCGAATATACCCTCGGCCTTTTTCAATGTGAGCTCAGCATCTCTTTTCTTGTTTGCTCTAATGTCATTAATCAATGCTTCGGGAATTTCTGACAGGTTCGAATCCCATTCTTCATAGCAATAGACAATGGTGACATGAGCCTTACAGAGTTTTGCCAATTCAAGCGCGTACTTCGTGGCGTTTACAGAGTGGACAGAGTTGTCAAAGGGGAGGAGAATTTTTGATATCTTCATGAGAGGCCTCCTTAGGTAGGAATGGAACATGCGAATGTGTTTTTTTTCGCATGACTATCTTGAATACCATTATAGCACTTTATTAGCCTAACTTGAAATATGTGCGGAGTGTATGTGGACCCTTTCGGCAACGTCTCCAATTGTAATAGTAGAAAAGCCAGATTAAAGTGATTGCATCATTCAAGAATTATTTTGTTGAGCTACCTGATAATTATTGACTAGGTGATATTGGCGAGATTGTTCGGGAACAACTCTTTTCTCCAATATTTCGGAGTGTTCAATGTGAGAGGATTGAAAAGTTAACAGTAGTCTGTCTTTCGGCAATCAGATAATCTGAAAAGTGGCAGGCAAATAATACTATTTCCAGCCACAATTACTGTCAACTGAACAACCAGTTAAATGAGATATTGTAATGAAAAGTATTGAAAATATAGACTTGCCGATAGCAAGCCCGGGGGCTGGCAGGTCATTGAGAGTAATGCGCTACGGTATGCCGGGAAAAGGTCCAAAGGTGTACATTCAAGCTGGACTGCATGCAGATGAGGCTCCCGGGTTTCTTGTCGCGCATCATCTTGAACAGCTCCTTGATTCATTAGATGTGCTTGGTGAGATAGTTCTTGTGCCTGTTGCCAATCCAATCGGATTAGGTCAATGGCGCGATGAATTCCTGCAGGGGCGATTTGATTTTGCAAATTCAGTAAATTTTAATCGTCAGCATCTTAATCTGACAGAGAAGATTGCTGCCAGAGCTGAATCTCTCCTGGGTGATGATGCCGATATAAATATTGCTATCATACGGAAATGCACAGCTGATGTTCTTAAAGAAGTGCATCCTGCAGATGAGGCGGGGGCCCTTAAGAAAATTCTCTTCAGCTTGGCTCATGATGCCGATATTGTGCTCGATCTACACTGTGATTATGATGCCATAATGCATGTATACATGGGGACGCCACTCTGGCCGGAGGGAGCGGATCTTGCTGCTCAAATGGGTGCTGAGGTGACGCTGCTTGCTGAAAAATCTGGTGGTGATCCTTTTGATGAGGCTTGCAGCCGCCTCTGGTGGGACCTTGCCAAAAGATTTCCGGCTCATTCTATTCCGAGCGCATGCCTCTCTGCAACGATCGAGTTACGTGGAATAGCGGATACTGATCATCGCGTTGCATTGCAGGATGCCAGGAATATTATCTCATTTTTACAGCGCAGAAAGGTTGTTGAAGGGGCAGCACCGCAGTTGCCACAACTTCTGAATGAGGCGACTCCGTTGACAGGGGTTGATTACATCAAGGCTGAAGCCCCTGGTGTGGTTGTATTTCTCAAAGAACCGGGTGAGTACGTTACACGTAACGATGTCGTTGCAGAAATTATCAACCCTTTACCGAAGAAAGGCGAGAGTCCTGTGCTTGCGGTCAGATGTAAGACCGATGGCGTGCTTTTTAGCCGAAATTATGACAGGTTTGCGAGACCCGGCAGGGTACTCGCAAAAATTGCAGGGAAAGAAGCGTTACGCGACCCGGAGGAAAGTCTTCTCACCGTATAACCTGGGAGGGTGTCCGAGAACACCCGCCAGGAGACTATCTCAAGGTAAGAACATCTGATGCGTTGACAGGCAGTCACATAGCCTGGAATAAACGCCTTTCAAGTGTTCCTTGCGGTAGTCGCCTGCAACAGTCTTTTCGATGCGGCGTGCTAATGGGCCGTGATTGAATATGATTTCCAGTGGTTTGTTAAAAGCACTATCCCACTGGTTTTTATCCGTGCAGCTCATTGCCAGATGCTGCCAAACCTCCATAACCCCCATCTTTTCGGAGCCAAGGCCCAATAACGAGAGATAGGCGGAATCGCTGATTACGGCCTGGTCTCCATACTTAATCACATCCTGAAAGATTGTGGATAGCGGATCAACGTCCCACTTCATCTGGCTTTTACGATCTGCTTCTCCTTTTTCTGTCAGGAGTTTAACTGCTGAAATGATCAGTTGAGTGGTGGCAAGGTCAGCCACAGGGGTTTCCTGAATATCAAGAACCCTGATTTCAATTGCACCACGATCAAAGCGTGCTATTGCCCCCCGGGCATTCAAAAATTCATGTGCCAGAATGTTTTCCGGATCGAGGCTGGAGATAGCCTCGTACATAGGTCGAAAAATCCGGTTCTCATATTCAGCATGAGAAAAAACACCTTCAGGGATGATTTTACCTGAAACCTGGGGCACCCTTGCTGAATTTGTACAGTAATACTTCATCCGGCTATCGAGATGAGTACCTGCTTTGCCGTCGAGTATGGGCGATGAAGCTGTCAGTGCAGGCATGATAGGCATAAGCAGTCGAATTGCCGAATGGAGCCTGCTAAACTCTTCGTCTCCGTCAAATGACAGATTGAGATGGGTGCTCTGCAGATTCGACCAGCCGTGTCCGCGACAATCGAAAATTCGGTTGTATGCCTGATAAATTGGACCGCATTCATGGGGCCAGAGTCGTGTTTCAAGCAACGGGTCCATCCAGGGGTGGGCCGCAGTCGGCATCAGACAGCCATTAAAATCGGCGAGAAGCGTGTTCAGTTTGTCGATATGTTCTGAAAACCGTTTATATACATCATTGAGTGAGGGCACCGGGCCATTGGTTTTAATTTCTATGACATGGAGTACAAGCTCATTAGACCAGGCGATATCTCCAAACTCGATCTCACCCTCAATAGCACCAGCCACTTTTTCTATCAGCTTATCTGCCACAGGATAGATATCAAGTGTGTCACGATGAACGATCATGTATTCGAGTTCGACGCCAATGGCATCCAGCAATTTCCAGTTACTCAATGTGTCGTCCTCCCTTGACTCTCTCTTCAATACGCTGCCGAAAGGTATCTACGATTCGAAGGTAGAGTTCTTCTCCGAGAATGCTGTCTTCAATGCCGGCGTCAAGATTGGGGTTGTCGTTTACCTCGATAACCACGACTTTGTTGCCGACCTGTTTCAGGTCAACACCGTAGAGCCCGTTTCCGATCAATTTTGCTGCTTTTACGGCTGTATTGATGACTGTTTTCGGAACATGAGCCACCGGAAATGTCTCGCACTTGCCAAAAGTATCTTTTCCCTTGCTGTCTGTGCTGATTATCTGCCAGTGCTTTTTGGCCATGTGATATTTGCACGCATACAAAGGGCGGCCGTCGAGAACACCGATACGCCAGTCGTAATCTGTGGGCATGAACTCCTGGGCAATCACAAGGTCAGATTTTTTCAACATACGTCTGGCCTCTTCCATGAGGCGATCTCTGTCTTTGACCTGTATAACCCCCTGAGAAAAAGAGGAATCGGGTTCTTTCAGAATGCATGGGAGGCTCAACTCCGCCAGCGCTTGCGAAATATTTTTACTGTGCAGAGTCAGGGTTCTAGGGATAGGGACCTTATAGCGGGATAGCAACTCAGCCAGGTAGACTTTGTTGGAACAGCGCAGAATAGATACCGGATCATCAATAACCACCAGACCTTCTGCTGCAGCTTTTCTGGCAATTCGATAGGTATGGTGGTCGACATTGGTCGTTTCCCGTATGAAAAGTCCGTCAAATTCAGATAATCGATTCGAATCATCTTTGGTTATAAGCTCTACGCCAAACCCTTGTGATTCTGCAGCTTTTATCAATAACTTTATAGCCCTGGAGTCTGATGGAGGTCGTGCTTCTGCAGGGTTTTGTAATATTGCAAGATCCCAACGGGATACAGCACGCTTAGGGATAACCAATTTTTTCCCTGCAAAGTAGGCTGATGCGACGGTGTCTGCAAAGACCAGCTCAGCTTCAGGGATATCTCGAACCGCTAGCGGCGATATGTTTTGCAACTGCCATTGATTGGCCGGTGAAAAATCTGCACGAAGAAATGGTGTAGGGAAATATTTGAATATGGCAGTGGCCAGAGTTTCATGTCGCTTTTCAGGGGTATTGCCAAAATATATATTGAATGAGACCTTCTTTTTTTCTTCTTTGGCGAATGTCTTCTGGAGAAGATCATCCAGTTCGCTGGAAATTAGTCTGACAATTCCCATGGATTTCATATCCTGAATTGTCGTAGTACTAGGAATGGATTTGTGACTTCTTGCTTCAGCAAGCAGAGAAACATAATAGCCGATACTCTGATATCGGTATGATTTACAAATGTTGAAAACCTTTACGCCTTTCATAGCTGCAAAAGAGCTGTCAGTCAGGTATGTCCTCGCTGCGACTGTCTCAACTCCGGTCAGTTGAAGAGGACACTCTTCCGGATTTTCAATAACGACAAGTATAGACACCAGAATTCCTCTTATTTATCTTTCTTTTTTGGGGTAATGACGAGCACATTAGCATCAAAGGTCAGTGTCGCGAGCATAATAGCGGGTATCAGTCTATTAAACTTCACCTCATAATGTTGGTTATCACTCATAGGGTTAGGATTTAATGGATCGGCAATGAGTGCACTTCGTGTCTTGAAATCGTAACCTGAAAGAACGACAAAATGACCGGTTGGTTCACCATTAATATCATCGTAGAATAATTCATTTCCCCTATCCACCTCTCTGGCGCAGCGATAGAGATAGGTTGATGATAAGCCTGTAATGATCGGTTTATCTTTTTTTAGAAAACCCCGAATGAATTCTGTTGACAGGTCTTTCAGCAGTATTTTTCCTTTCAGGTTTAAAAATTCTCTATAGGCTGTGGTTACCACTTCCATCTTAGCAGTATGCTTCACCTCCAACTGCAGTGCGAGTTTTTCCAGCATATCTTCCGCGGGCAATTCAAACCATGTGGGATCAAAAACCTGCATATCAAAGGTATAGAGGGTTGCATTGTATCCACGCTTAAGAGCGTGGCAGCCAAGTAAAACCGCGAGAGTTCCACCATCTTCAAGATGCTGAACTTCGTCAATAACCTGAGAGAGTGAAATGTCATCGTTATAATACGAGTAAATTGAGTGAAGACAGGTAGGGCCGCAGGTAGTGTCATCGGGTTGCGGCAGTATTTCAAAGTGCAGTCGAGTTTCCATACGATAAGTATATAGGAAGAGGTGGAGTAATAGGTTGCGAATGCAACAGAGCCTGAAAGTATATTCCGGCCCATAGATAGAATAGCATTTTATTTACTGATTATAGAGAAAATGTCATCAGAATTTTTCAAAACGCAAAACATGTTTTGGGTATCAATCTTTGAAGTTCTCGTTTTGATAAATGTAGTGACTGCAGGGGAAGAGTCTGAAGGTGTTAAGTACAGACAGAGGAGTGCTGTGGTTGAGGAGAAACTTACGTCGCTTCGGGGATGGAGATGGAGGGGGGGTAGGCATTGCGGTGTGAGCAGTGAGTTTTTGTTGCTTTACTGAATTTGAACAATGGGGCGATGGGGTAGGAATTGGAAATTATCATGAAGTATCTCCGAAAATTATCATGCAAAGATTTTCCCCTTTTAATTAATTGCCTTCTAAGAAGAAAAAACAGCCTGTTCCAAAGGGTAATTATCAACATTCTAGAATGTTGAATTGCCAATCTTCGTATTCAATGTATCGGGTCTTCAAGGAGGAGATATGTAAAAAAACTTTATCAGCCATGCGGACAGGCATTTTGCACGGTTAAGCATGTGGCCGAAACGAGTTGAAGTATGTATAATCTGTTAGGATAGAAGCAAGGTTGACATGACTGTATTACAAATGGAATAATTTCATGCATGTGCCATATCCTATTCCCGGCTTCAGTGATCCTTTTAGTTCTCTGAGCCATCTTGTGGGAGCATTTATTTTTCTCGTATTATCGATCCCTCTGTTAAGATCGGGGAAAGGTAATCTGCTGAGACTTTTTGCTCTGAGTGTCTTTTCATTTGCCAGCGTGTTTATGCTTTCCATGAGTGGAGTATATCATCTGCTGTCACCGGAAGGGGAGGCGAGAACGGTTCTGCAGCGGCTCGATCACTCGGCGATATTCGTTTTAATTGTCGGTACGATGACTCCTATTCACCTGATTCTGTTTCGTGGGTTCATGCGTTGGGGGTGGCTGATAATGGTATGGGTGATTGCCATAACCTCAATCGTTTTGAAAAATATCTTTTTCACCTCGTTTCCTGACTGGCTGGGGCTCGTTCTGTTTTTATCTTTAGGCTGGGGTGGAGCTGTAACTGCAGGTATTCTCTGGTATCAAAGAAGCTTGAAGTTTATCAGTATGCTCATTTGGGGCGGTCTGGCATATACCGCAGGTGCTGTCTTAGAATTTATTCAACAGCCTGTCATTATTCCAGGGGTGCTTGGGCCACATGAGCTGTTTCATGTAGCTGTTCTTGTGGGGTTGAGTCTGCACTGGAAATATATCTACGGTATTGTACCGTTACATCATGTCCTAAAAGAGAGGTGATGATGATAAACAACCGCATTTTGGGCAAACAGCAATAGACAAAAAAGCAGGTATTGAAGTCGCCATTAAAAGGTTCGTGTCCTACCTTAGTCATGAAATTCACAATAGAGTGTGAAACCGTGGTCTGCACTCTATCTGGGGAGCGAAGTTAAGGATCGGCTATGAAAATGGGCCACAACTGAACACTCGTCGGAGCTGTCGATTTTTGACGTAGCGTCTTAACACCTCAAGCTTGTCGGTAAAGTTATTCCGCTTCTCTGTCGTATATATGCAACGGCCTCGTGATATTGTCGTGCTATCATGCATGATGCCTATCATGTTTTTGCATTATACTTATTGGTCATCGACAATATTTTCATAGGTTGTCTATAGTGAAGTTCAGGAAGGCAGCCGACGTGATTGTCAAGGCAGGGCGTTGTTCAACGGAATAGCCTAATATCACAAAAGGGAAATTTTGCCCGAAAACACGGAGAATATCACATTTTCAAGTCAATTTATTTTGATAACAAGTGGTTAGGTGCTATAAAAGTTTATCACTGGAGATGAATTTATGATGAATGCACCAAAATTCTTATTTTCGATTCTCATATTAGGTTTTTGTTTCATGTCTGCTCTTCCTTCTTTAGCAGCAGATAAGCCAAGCGTGGTTGTAATGATGGTGGATAATCTGGATTGAGAAAACCTGGCGTCCGAGTGAAATCAAGTTGGTGAAATAAAGATTGAAAGGGCTGGTTAATATGTTGTTGCAGCACAAAGAATTGGCGCGCCGCCGCTGAACCACAGCGTTATGGATTGAGAAGGATGAATCACTCAAGGAAACTAACACGTAAAGAATCATTCAGGCTCTTAGCCGCGTACGGTCGAGAAGCTAGCTGGACTGTACACTGTTTTGCAGTCGCCGAAGCGGCGGTGAGGGTTGGTGATGTTATAGCGAGGAACCGGCCAATTGACTGTTCCTTCCTCTGGTCTACGGCTTTGCTTCATGACATAGGGAGATACATAACACACGACCCATTACTTCATGGTGTCGAGGGCTATAAACTCCTGTCGATGTTGAAGTATGAAAAAGAAGCCTACGTCTGCGCAGCACACATTCTTTTCGGTCTCAATGCCGTAGAGGCCTCTCAGTTGGGCCTGCCCGCTCGTGACTTCGTGCCACGCACTATCGAGGAGAAGCTTGTACCGCTGGTTGATTACTTGATTGAGTATGACCAGCCTACTACCTTAGATCGTAGGTTCTCGTCCTTGCGTAAACGCAATAACGGAAACTCATTCTTTTTAACTGGGCTTGATCGCGCGCAGGAATCTGCAAGACAATTCATGAAGGAAATCGAAGAGGAAATCGGCGAATCAGTAGAGAGGATTGTCGCGTATCAATAGATGAGAAAGGGGATAATCGTCTTTTGACTTTTGTCATAATTTTTAATAGCAAAATAATGCACAGGATAAACCTGTGATCATCGTGTTGCTCCATTTCCAGAGTGTCGTGGGCCGATACTGCTTTCTTATCATTCACTGTAAAGTGGCATATTAGTAGTGCAATCACTTAAAAGAGACTTCCTGGTTATCGGGATCCAACGATGTTCAGGTAGTATATATCCATTGAGTTGAGTAAAGAATTCACCCCTTTTCCCCGTATCTATAAACGTAATATATCACTTACGTCACATGGGTGAAGAAGGATACTCTTCCCTCAACATGTTAATGCAACCCCGCCTGTAAATTTTTTATTACTTAATGTTGTAATAATAACGTAAATCTACGCGTCCATTTTCTGTTTCAACAATGACTCTATTCAGTATTTCTTCACTGCCTAACTTGCTATAGGTGTCAAACGATGATACGCTTTTTTTGTGGCATATATGAGCATATGCTTACTACGTGGTATTTATCCATTCTTAATATAACCAATCGCGAATGAGCATTATCTATCAAAAAAAGATATACGAATATCGTTCGATTGATGCCGAACGTTTTATATTCAGACAATATAAAACAATCATCAGGATCATTAACTCATGCAATGAGTAGGATGAATCTTCTTCATCGAATATTTATGGAAAATGATATGGAAACACGACGAAGTAAATTCCTTTTATCAGGCCATCGGTAACAGCTGTATGTTTCTGATGGCCTGATAGCCAATTATCGAAATAGCTCATGATTTAGAACTTATCAATTTGATAAAAATTTGTGGAATCGGGGGGAGTATCCATGAAAAAATATTTTTTGAATAAGTATTTTGATTCATATTTTTCACTGTTTATCGAAATTTTAATTTTTCCTTCTTTAGTAATTCTTTTTTTCCCACATACCTCTACAGCAGAAATTGTAACGTATTCTGTAAACCACAGGTTTTCGATAGATGATGTCCAAGGCGGTTTCAATGGCAAAACCTATGCTCAGGACTCTTCGATTATTTGTGGTATTTCTGATGCCTGCCCTGCAGAGGCACAACCGTTTTCTGACACTTCAGGCACTATACTCTACCCTGTTGACAATGAATTTGGATTTTACGTAGCTGACTTTGTAGGTGCAGCCCAGAAAGTCAGAGATGATGATTATGCTGAAGGTTGGGTTGGGAATATCATCTCGAACGGAGAAGTAATCGGTCTGAAGGTATCAAATGCTGAAACTGACACGTTTAAGGTAAAAGCACCAATGGGAACGTGGTGTGCCGGGCTTGGCGGAAACATGGTAAAATGCTCAACCGAGCACTTTACGGTACTTGAGCATATTAAGACCTGCTATGAAACGATACCGTATAAGTATGCTGATCCAATATCTGGTGACCAAAGCCCTCTTTTTGATCCTGCTTCAGGGGATGCTATTGAAAACGCCACTTGCGATGAAGGTGTATTGGATAATACATTGTATGTCGTTAAAAATGGACTTCCCTCAATCGAGGAATTGGGGGTTGACTCTGACGGTTACCCTAACCTTATCCCGAACGAATCTTCAGTTCGTGAGGACATTGCTGTAAGCAGAGATTACTCAATTACTAAAAAAGATGATGGAAAGGCGTTATACCGGTTCGGTAGTTTAATAAAACGGCCCAACGATATCAGACTGTATGCACGAATACCACTCCCCCAGGAATGGAAAGATAATCCTGGCACGAATTATCCGATACTCCGGGCTGAATTGCATGTTGACCACCTCATAACCAACAACCCTAACGATCAAATACGTCCAGAAGATATGGAGAATGAGGGTGCAACAGGTCGACTGCCTGGGTATTACTCATACGGTGGTGTTTGGTTTTCTACAAGAGATTGTTATGAAGGAGATGGCGATTTCATAGGGGAAGGCACGGTATTCAAAAACCCACCATTTGCTGAGTCGATCGGAAATAAAGAAACCGACCCTGTTGCGTTTTCAGAGGATTTGCGTGAAGGTTTTACGAACGCCTGGTACACAACTACCGATCGTGACCCTTTCGAAGATTATTATGTTGGCGACAATTACGTGAGTGGTCCGCGCTGGCGTTTGAAAGCAAACAAGTTTGGCCAGGATATCCCAGGCCTCGAATTACCTTCAGTTGAATGTATGCCGACACCTTATACATCTCAATTTATAAAATATAAAGCAGGAGAAACAACAACAACTGTCATTGATTTACTCGACTTTGAAGACGAGAACTCTCCTCTTCTCTGGAGTGAGGGATGGATGAGTCCCAATGGTGTCAATGTGATTGCTTTGGATAAAGACGGAAATCAAATACGAGATGATGAAGGCAACCTCATTTCTGTAAATGGTTCTCCTCTTACAGAAGACTTTGACCTTGCTGTCTATGTCAAAGGGGATAAAAAAACTACAGCAATCTATAACGCCACCTTGATACTTGAGTATGAAGGTGAAGGTGATGGTGAAGGACCAGGTACGCCGCCTGCAGAAGAAAAGGTATATGACCTTTCTCTGGATACGTTCAAAGTACCCAGAAAAATTTCAGGGGGAACAACCAAAAAGTTTAATATATACATAACTAACTATGGCCCCGATGTTGCTGAGGGCACTCTGGTAATTGAGGCAAATCTAGCAAGTTTTGACATCGTAATTGATATGATAGCAAAAGAGGTTTCAGCCATTGCACCGGGCGAGACTGTTAAAATAATAGTTCCATGGGAAGCGCCATATTATGACAATGAGTATGTTAACTTGACAGCAACTCTCAATGCTGAAGGGGATATCAATCCAGAAAACAATACCCTCACAGGGACTTCATTTTTAAGGATGCCGTAATACATTTTACGGATCAACCTCAACAGACATTATCATCTATACCAACAAGTCGAGCCAATCCTGAAGACTGGTTCGGCTTGTGAAGCTGAATTCACATTAAGAGGCAGATAAATGTTAGAGCTCAGATATCTATCATTAATGCTATGTGTATTGCTCAGCAGCATGCCGTTGCATGAATGTTTCGCAGAAAAACAGCGTGTTTTACACAAACAACCAGAGAAATTAATTTCGGAAGACATCAATACGGAATATGGCAATATTTTTCTTGCCGCAAGTATGGGTGATAGTGCCAGGCTTAAGATCTTGCTTGAACAGGGGCATAACATACATACCCGAAATAGTCAGATGCAAACTGCTCTCATTCTTGCCGCCAAAAACAATAATCTTGAATGTATTAAGTTGCTTATAGAAAAAGGTTCAGACCCAAACGCTCAGGATGAAGATGCAAGAACTGCCCTTATTTATGCTGCCCAGCATGGACATGCCCAAAGTACTCAATTGCTGATTAACGCTGGTGCTGATACCAGCCTTAAGGATTACAGTGGGCGTAGTGCTGCATTTTGGGCAGCCAGTAGAGGACGTGAGGAAACCCTGAGAATCCTGCTTATGCATAATGCTGCAGTCAATGAGGAAGATTACTCAGGTCTGACACCTTTATTGATTGCCTTAGGAAGTGGTGATAATAAGACAATCAAACTGCTCTTAGAGTGCAATGCTGACATTAGTGCAAAAATGCCCAAGAGTGGTGACACGGTCCTTTTGTTAGCGGCAAGATTTGGATATCAAGATATTGTTCAGCTCTTATTGGAAAAGAAAGCAGACATAAACAAAGGCAATACAGGAAACGTAAAACCTTTAATGGCGGCCACAGCGCAAGGCCATACTGAATTGGTTCGTTTGCTTATAAAAAATGGCGCTGAGGTAAACGAACAGAGTTCAACCGGCAGGTCTGCTCTCTCCTACGCAGTTAATCATGAACACTATGATTTAATAGAGCTATTGATACAAAATGGAGCAGAAGTAAATATTGTTGACTCACAAGGAATATCACCACTTATCCTTGCCGCAGCACGGGGAGATTTTCGGTCTGTCCGTATCTTACTTCAAAACAGTGCAGCAATAGACAACAAAGATAATATGGGGTTCACCGCATTAATGGCGGCAGCCTCTAATGGTCATAACGATATCGTCCTGCATTTATTAAAACATCAGGCTCGAAAAGAGGTTGTGGACAGGAAGGGGTGGTCGGCAATAGACTGGGCTAAAAATAGTAATTACACAAAGACAGCAATGATTATTGAAAAATTTTAAAGCCTTCTCTGAGCATAATACTTAGTCCTACTAATTACATTTGCAGGGTGTGCATTTCCGGAAACGCTCATGGAATCTATTGTCTTTTATCCTTAACTTATGCAACAACCTCGACTCCAGTATCTTTATGTTATTACCAGTGAAGATGATATTAGAATCTCAGACCGCGGGTTTATGGAATTATTCAATAATTGAAAATAGCAAATATTCGATTCTGAATCAGGGCCTCTTTTTATGATTTTTGGGAGGAAGCGGTGTGGGACTATGGAATGTGTTTCTGCCGGCCTCTGTTCATATTGATTATGGGAACGTGCAATACTAAAAAAAAAATTGCTGAGAAGGATTTTGAGATAGAATAGGTAGTTTATGGCTGGAGTAGTACAAAATTTTTCAGGTCAGACAAACGAAGATTGGAGCATAAAAATAATCTATGAATACTTATAGAATATTATTGTTACAACTTCCTGTTATCGCCATGATGACGTTTGCCACAAGTTGTAGTGAACAAGCCAGGCATAAGACGCTAACTGTATTCTTTACCGGTGTACCTTCTAATAAAGACGAAAGGAAGGAGTCTGCAAATGATCAACTGGCGAAAAGGACACGTTCCGAAAAGGATGGACCTCTTCTTTCCTTCCATAGCTATTTTACTTCAAAACAGTGTGGCGTATGTCACAAAACATCCTTTACTCAATCCCTTAACAGAAGAGCTCCAACGGGAGTACCGGTAATGTATTTTGACAGTGAAGGTGAAAATGCAACTCCTCAGCTGCCTTTTAGGGAGATATGCGTAAATTGCCATGCAAACAGGTCTCCCACTTTTGCCTCAGAAAACAACCTATGGCTACATGCACCTGCTACCAAGGGTGGTTGCACTATCTGCCATGTTCCTCATCAGAGCAGATTTCCTGCCCTGCTTAAGGGTACACCTGCAAACCTCTGTACTATGTGTCATCCAGAAGAATTGATCAAGTTTTCAAAAAGTCACAGTGAGTCAAAAGATTGTTCTCTATGTCATACTCCTCACTTAGGTAAAGATAAATTGCTCTTAATTCAAGATTATAAGGAAGTGCGATGGTTACCAGAGCCGGTTACGTATATTTTTAAAAAAAAATGAAAACGCTTCATGCGATTTAACACAACATTTTATTACCAACATGAATGAGTATTAAATTCCGGAAAATGTGCAGGATATATCAATTTCAGGCGTCCTTACATTTTGCAATCTGCACTTCGGGTAGTGGACCTGTAATTTAAGCTATAGCTATTTGGACTACCATGGTGAAATAGACTGTTTCGAACGTGCGAGACAACGTTTTCTGTTGGAAACAGGCAGGTAATTTTTTGAAACAATTCGTAAAATACGCGAAAGTTGAAAGTATCAGGAGGGTAGAAAATGGAAAGGAATATCCTATCACTACTTTTCTTTGTCACTTTATTCAGCCTTTTTAATAGCTACACTCAATCCCAGGGAACAACGCAATCTAAACAATCTTCAAAATTTCAACATGAACCATTCGCAAATAAAAAGTGTAAAAGTTGCCATGAGTCAGGTGCACCATGCGGTAATGACCTTGTCTCTCTAGCGCCAGAACTATGTCTAAACTGCCATGAAAAGTATTCCGGAATGTATTCCCATAGCCCTAGTAGTTCAGGAGAGTGCCTTTTCTGCCATAACGCTCATGAGTCTGAATATGATTTTTTGCTTAAGGAGGATGAACCGGATATCTGCTATGCATGTCACGAACAGATAAAAGAAAAGATGAATGATGATCAGAATTCAACACACACGCCGGCAGTTGATAACTGTACTATATGCCATACGCCCCATGTATCTGACACGAGTAGTAAACTTTTAAAAAAAAACGTAAAGAGCCTTTGTACTGAGTGTCATTTCGAAGAAGATATTACCCTGCCTATTGATCTTGACCGCGTTATCCACAAACATAGGCCAGTTGAATCAGAGACAAGTTGCTTACATTGTCATGCCCCTCACGCTACATTCTTTGATAGTCACTTGTTGGCGGAACCGCTCGACCTTTGTCTCCATTGTCATGATAAAGAAGTTACCGCATATGATGGTGCTACATTAGTAAACATGAAGGAAATATTGAAAAATAATACAATCCACCATGGGCCAATTAAAGAAAAAAATTGTTCCGGTTGTCACAGTCCACACGGTAGTGATTTCTATCGTATATTATTAGCTGAGTATCCTAAGGACTTTTACACAGATACCTTTGATAAAAATGCTTATAATTTATGTTTTAACTGTCATGAATCAGCAGTATTGCAAGAAAGGGAAACAACTACATTAACAAACTTTAGAGATGGAAAAAGAAATCTTCACTATCTCCATATTAACAAATCCGAAAAAGGTAGGACGTGCAGAGCGTGTCATGAAATACATGCCAGCAATCAATTCAATCACATAAGAGAGTCTGTGCCTTATGGTAAAATCAAGTGGCCTTTAAAATTACAATATGAGGCACAGTTTGCTGATGTTGATAATGGTATTCCATGTAACATGCCGAATGCGTCTTGTGTAAAGTCGGGAGGGTCCTGTGTTGCCTGCCACAACACGAAATTTTATGAAATTTTTCAAAAATGAAGAGATAAGATATTCGAGAATTTCATAAAGGAGAGTTCCCTGACCAGGTAAGGATCGACCCAGCCGATGACAACGGGTTCGAACAATTATCTCAGTACATTATTTACGAGCGTGCCGTGATTAAGAGAATACTGAACCGTTTGAAACTTTGCTCGAAGACAGTCAAACAGTAAGTATCTCCGGCTGTGACGACCATTTTTGAAGGATGCATGAGAAAGCGATAACTTATCAACCTCAACAAATTACGATATAGGTTTTTGGAACCGGAAAAGTAGGGAATACCTACTTTCACTCTATTGTAGACCAACGTATCCTTAAATATAAGGAGTAGTAGAGGCTTTCAACCGCAGGAGGAAAAACGTGAATAATAAAATATTGGTCGCGTTAACTGTTTTGTCCGCAAGTATGAGCCTTAATCCCAATGCGAACGGGGCCATCAGTGGATCGGCACATGATTTTAGTAATAAAGCCTGGAGTGGAGGTGAAATTTGTGTGGCCTGTCATGCGCCTCATAATAATATTGATGTTGTAGATGCTCCTCTCTGGAACCATGAAGTTTCCGAAGCTGTCTATGTGTTGTATTCCAGCCCGACATTTACTGCGGACGATATCACGCAACCATCTGGCGTATCAAAACTCTGTTTGTCTTGCCATGATGGAACGGTGGCTGTAGACGCTTTCGGTGGAAGCGAAGGCGGAAATACCTATCTTCAGGGAAGAAAAAATCTTGGTGAAGATTTGAGTAATGATCACCCTGTATCTTTTGTTTACGATTCGGAGCTTGCCACAGAGGACGGTGGGTTGTTTGACCCGGAGACAACAATGTCGGGAGTTGCCGGGGGAACCATCGAGGAGGATATGCTCTATGCAGGAAGGGTAGAGTGTGCATCGTGTCATGATGTTCATAATAAATACAGTAATTTCAGATTGCTTAAGGTGGATAATAGTAGTTCGGCACTTTGCCTGACCTGCCATGATAAGTAAAATATGCATTTCTCCTATCCAGGAATCTGGAGATAGCTGGCGATTACATTTCTGCAGTATACACACGGTCATTCTTGTGGTAACCGCGGTGATGTGCCTCCTGTTAAGTAGTTGCGCACGAAAGAGTGATGAATCAGCACCTGTGATATTTTATCCCAATCCTCCGGAACAGCCTCGCTTGCAGTTTTTGACTGTCATATCCTCAGAAGATGATCTCAAGGTTAAGCAAAGTTCCTTTCAGAATTATCTGTTAGGGCCTGATATTGATATTGCAGATATCGGTCGCCCTTACGATATCAGTTCATCAGCCGGGAAACTCTATATAATAGACAGAGCGATCAACGAAATTCTCACCGTTGATCTCAATACTGGTGAATTCGATATGCTGTCAGATATCCGACGCGGTGCACTGGCAACTCCTTCAGGTATCTGGGTTACTCCCGACGATGTGAAATATATAGCGGATCTGGAGCGTCGACAGATTGTAGTTTTTGATGCCGATGATAGTTTTGTACGAGCATACGGTGATGGACAAATATTTGAGAAGCCGGTCGATGTAGCTATCTACCAGAACAGTATATATGTCTGTGATATGAAGAAAAACGCGGTCTTGGTGCTGGACAAGGTTTCGGGCAGGTTGCTCAGGCAGGTGGGAGAGATCGGTGCAGGTGAAGGACAGCTATACAAACCGACACACATTACGGTAGACGAAAATGGTAACCTTTTTGTCAATGATGCGTTTAATTATAGAGTTCAACAGTTTGACGCTGATGGCAATTTTGTGAAAACATATGGTTTCCATGGCGATTTGATCGGGGCTATGGCACGGAGTAAAGGCGTGACTATAGATCGTGAAGGGCATCTCTATGTTGCCGATGCAGCATTTGAACGTGTACAGATTTTTGATTCTAATGCTCAGTTGCTGCTGTTTTTCGGCGGTCCCGGTATTGGCCCCGGTAATATGTATCTGCCGGCAGGTATTCATATCGATTATGAAAATATCGCATATTTTCAACGGTTCGCTGATAAGGACTTTAAGCTCAAGTATATTCTGTATGTCTGCAATATGAGCGGACCGAATAGGATTAATGTGTACGGATTCGGAGACTGGCTGGGGGAATGAATTCATATACAGAATGTATCTTCCGATAGTGGATTGCTGCGACTGTGCCTGACAAGCAAAAGGTTCGAAAGTGTTTTTGAATGATGTTACTCAAGAATACCATGAGTGGATTGTTGAGGGTGCAGCCACACTACTCATATTTTGAGTGAGGAGGGATAGTGGATGGATATGAATATCGACAGAAGGATACGTCTTTTGCTTGTTCTTTTTATGCTCGTTATCCAGACTCCCTTCGGTGAGGCATCCGCAGCAGATGAGGAAGGGTGTATTATCTGTCACAAATATCCGGGGCTGGCCAGAATAGATCAGGATACAGGTCGCTTGCGTCTCTTTTATGTAGATGACGGCAAATATAAAAATTCGGTGCATGGAAAAATCTTGTGCAGAAACTGTCATCTTAAACTTGATGTTATTCCTCATGCTGATTTTACACGCGTTAACTGTTCTACAAAGTGTCACATTAAGGAGCCGTCTACCGATAGAGAATTCTCACATGGCAATATTTATGGAGAACTGAATGCCAGTGTGCATGGTATAGGGACAGCGGATAAGCCGAAAAAATTCAAAGAGGATATGCCGGAGTGCACTGATTGCCACTTAAATACAGTGCTGCAGCCGGTTACCGGGGTTCTTGATCAGGAGGCGGGAGTTTCAGCCGACGCCTTGAGACGGTGTATTGGCTGCCACACCGATAAGGAATGGTCCAATCGTTATTATCAGCATTTCACCCATCGTCTGCATCGGTCAAAAACATCACTGGAAACAGTTAAGTTGTGTCTGCTCTGCCACCAGAAGACAGATAAAATGGCGCGTCATGGTTTGATTGCAACAGAAAACTATAAAGATACATTTCATTGGAAAGGTGTACTCTACGGCGATCAGAATGCCCCCGACTGTTTGAGCTGCCATGCGCCGGTGGGGTATACAATACACTCCATGAAAACTACCGCCGATAATACCTCGTCCGTTAACCCAAAAAATCTTCAGCAGACATGCATGAATCAGGATGGGACGCAGATATGTCATCCTAATGCAATCGCGTCATTCTCTTCAGGAAAAATTCATAAAGCAGGAGTTGGTATAGACAAACACGTCATGGCCATGGCAAAGCGCGAACAATTACAGGCTGGCGATGATGGAATTCGGAAGAACAGTAGTTTCAATACCTTGATGACAGATGAAGAAAAGAAAGATCTCTCAAACCTCGATAAGAAGGAGGTGTTTCACTGGAAAGTATTGATGCTGGTAAAATACATTTACACCATGCTTATTACAGTTGTTGTTGGCGGGATGTTGATCCATCAGGTGCTGGATTTCTGGCGAGCTACCATTACCCGAAATAATTCACGAGGGGAGGGGAAATGAGCGAGGATAAGATGATGGAAGGAACTTCTCTGCCCACTGAAATTGAACGTTTAAATGTTCAGGAAAGGTTACAGCACCTATTCACATTTCTGACATTTGTTATTCTGGTGGTAACGGGATATATGCTGAGGATTCCGGAAGAAGCGATTTTAAAACTTGGTCAATATGGTGAAACGATATTTTTCTATCGCGGTGTCATTCACCGTGTAGCCGGCGTCGCCATGATACTGACCAGTGTCTACCACCTCGTATACCTCATCGTCTCACGGCACGGAAGGTCATTCTTTGTTGATATGCTGCCAACGTTCAAAGATATAAAGGACGTGATTGGGAACATTGGCTATTATCTGGGAATGCGGAAAAGCCCTCCTCTCTTTGAACGCTTTGATTATCGGGAAAAGGCTGAATACTGGGCGCTTGTTGCCGGTACTGTGATCATTTCAACAACAGGCATTTTCCTCTGGTCTGAGGCATACTGGAGCAAGTTCATACTCGATATTTCGATTCTCATTCATGGTATGGAGGCCATTCTGGCCACACTGGCCATCATCGTCTGGCATTTCTATGCGGTACATTGGAAACCGGGACAGTTCCCAATGAATTCAGCTTGGATAGATGGGAAAATGTCAGCCCATCATCTCAAAGAGGAACATGCTCTTCAGTATGAGCGACTGGTGAAGGAAGGAAAGCTGGCACCGGTTGAAGAAGACAGCAATCATAGCTCTTTTCTGCATCATCCCCGGAGAAAGACTTTCGGTCGCAGATTCATAGAGCTCACCTCATTTGCGTCAATTTTCTTTTTTGCAATTGTCTCATATCTTCTGGTGAAAATATTATATTTCCCGACAACATATAATACGGGTGAGGCTCAGGCTGCGAAAAGCATAAGTGAGTTTGAGCTATTTATGCAAAAGCCGGATGAAACTGAAACAGCAAATCATTTTCATAATATTGATACGACAGTGGAATTGGAAATTGCCAATAAACCTATTTGCCTGAATTGTCATGGGACGTATCCGCATGGAAAGGCACCGGATATCCGGTCATTTCTCAATATGCATAATTACTTTATGGCGTGTGAGACCTGTCATGTTCGTCGTGAGGATGTGGACGGCAAGGTTCAGTATACCTGGTTTGATAATCAGACAGAAGCTGTCGTGACCTCTATTAAAGGTAATAACGGCGTGTATGGTGCACGACTGGTCCCTGTTATGTCATCACCGAGCGGAACACAGCGTCTCGATCGGTCAAGCAATGAACAGTTTGCCAAAGAGTATATGGCGCGAAAGGATAAGCTGACGCCGGAAGAACAGGCCCGGGCCAAAGTTGTCCTGCATAAGGATATCTCAAAAAAGCCGCTGCAATGCACAGAATGTCACAGCATGAACGCCTATATCGATCTGGCAGCGGTGGGATATTCACGCACTAGAGCTGAGAGCCTGTACCGAACTGAGGTTGCAGATATGATAAACAGGTATCTGGAATTCTATCTGCCCACTATGTTTGATCCGGACCTTATGAAAAAAGAAAAATTAGAAAAACTGAAATCAGCTAATCGCTCTACAGATTAGGACGTTATGAACGGCCTAAATGTTTCAACAGCTGTGTTTGATCGTCTTTCCGCTATGTTGCGTAAAACACTGTTTTGTCTGTTGTTGTGCATTTGCGGAGTCAAGGGATTATGCAAAATATTACACTTGAAATGGCACTTCCTGGCCGGGATGCTTCTCTGTTTGTGGTTCAGCCCGAATTGGGTCTCTGCCTCAGAGACTCCTGCTGAGAAAATAATCTATCGCCAGGTTCTTGAAATAGCAGGAGTAATGCAACTGCCAAGCGATGTTGCTCTTGATGCAGAAGGCAAAATATATGTGCTGGATGGTACCGCTAATTGCGTCCGGGTATTTGATACCGATGGGAATGCTCTGCACACCCTTGGTGGTGAGGGGATTTTAAATCAGCCTCTGGGGATTGATGTTAATGACACAGGAGAAGTCCTTGTCGCTGATTCGGGCAATCACCGATTGGCTATCTTTCCTGCAGGTAAATTAGTACCCCGATATCTGGATCTCCCTTTTTCACCTGATGATAAACCGGCAGACCCTACAGATGGTCATTTCAGCCCGGACAACACTATCCTGTATGCTGTCGATAACGATAACCACAGGATAGTGGCGCTTACCAACGACGGAGATATGTCATGGTCCCGGGGCTATATGGGGCGTAATCAGGAAGAGTTTCGTTTTCCGTTCATGATGGATATCGACAAGGACGGGAATGTTTACGTTGTTGAAGTCATTAATACGCGAGTACAGGTTCTTAGCCCGGATGGATCTTTTAAGCGTTTTATCGGGGAGTGGGGGATTGAGCCCGGTCAATTTTATCGTCCTAAAGGGATTGTAGTCAGTAATAAGGGTGAAGTGTTTGTCTCAGATAGTTACCTGGGTGTTGTGCAGGTGTTTGATGTATCAGGAAGGTTTCTTGGAGTAGTGGGGAATGAACATGGTAATATGAGGCGGTTTATCACCCCGATGGGCATGGCAGTAAATAGTGACCGATTACTCATTGTGGAGATGTATCCTAGTCGTCTTCTTGTTCTGCAACGAGAATAGAATGAGCAGCATGCGGTTGTATAAACCATTAATGACACTATCGGCAGTCTGCTTTCTGCTGCTTCTTTCCTCCCATGCTCTTATTGGAGCAGGTAACCTTACCCAGAACTCATCGCGGGAATGTGCGATTTGTCATTTTCGCTGGATAGATCAGTTCGTTGCAGGTCATGGAACAGAGCTTTCTCCGCTGGAGACCGAAGATGTAGCCGGTGAGGAAATGATGTGTTTCAGTTGTCATGATGGTTCAACCGATGACTCACGTATAAAAATATGGCTTCGTGATCGTCATCAGACGGGTATGGTACCTTCAGATAAGGTCACTATTCCCAAAATTTTTCCGCTCTCCAGAAAAGGCGAAATGGTTTGCGCTACGTGTCACTCCGCCCATTCGGTGCCTACAGATACCAGTATAGAGCGCACAATCTTTCTCCGTATTTCAAGTCATGATTCACAAATGTGCGAGATGTGTCATACCGATCAGGCTTCAAAGGAATTGTCTAATCATCCAGTTCATAAGGGGAAAGATGTTCTGCCTCCGGAAATATTTGCAGCGGGTGGAGTGCCTTCTGATGTTGATGAGAAACACCTGATATGTGAAAGTTGCCATACTGCGCATGGTGGTCTGGAACATAAAAACCTGCTGTTTCCTGCTCGCAACTCAATCCTGTGTTCTGTTTGTCATGCCGATAAGGTTGATGATACCGCGCAACAGTCTTTGCAGCAGAAGAACCATCCCCTTTCAGTTACAATTAAGCTCGAAGGAGGAAAGCTGGCGGAAGTGTATACCGGCCTGGAAAATAGTCTGCAATGTTTAAGCTGCCATGTAGTGCATACTCATGAACCTCCGGAACAATCTATAGTTGGAGAAGGTGGGGCAAACAGAGAGGTCAATACCATGCTGCGCCACTCCGCGAGTGATTCGAGCCTTTGTCTGGTCTGCCATCCTGATAAAAATTATGAAAAGAGATCGCTGACAGCACAGCACAATCACCCACTGTATACAGAGTTTAAAAGCAATCGGATCAGCAATGACGAGATTCTGTTCGCAGGAGCTGGAGATACGCTTCAATGTCTGAGTTGTCATAAGATTCATCAACATAGCCCTGGCAGCAGAGCATTGGTTGCTGCAAGGGGAAGAATATGTACGCTCTGTCATGTGCAAAAACAGTCTATTGCCGGTACCGATCATGATCTGGCTGTTACTGCCCCTGATATACAGAATAGGCTGCAACAGAAAGTCGATCAGTCAGGTGTGTGCGGACCTTGTCATATCCCGCATAATGCGGAAGGGAAATATCTCTGGGCGAAGGAGATCAGCACCGCAAACAACTCGCCATCCACCTACTGCCTGAACTGCCATGAACCAAATGGTCCTGCCGGCAGAAAGTCGGTAGGTGTACACAGTCATCCTGTGAATATAGCAGTTGAAGGCGTGTTGGCACTGCCACTTTTCTCTACACCGGATGGAAAAGACGTAATGGAATGCGGGACCTGCCACGAGCCTCATCAATGGAGTTTTAAAGATAAACGGGAAGGGGACCATACCAATAAAGAAGGTAACGCAGAGAACAGTTTTTTACGTAAACCATCCGGAAAAGATAGTGCTCTCTGCGCCAGCTGTCACAGTGAGAAATTCCGAGTGGAAGGCACCGATCATGATCTCAGCATCACTGCACCTCTGGCAAAAAACATTGCTGATGTGACGGCTATACAGGCCGGTGTCTGCAGTTCATGCCATGTACCGCATAATGCAGCCGGTGAAAAACTATGGGCTCGCCCTGATGTAAAGGATGTCTCAGCATTGTCAGGTCTATGTTTCAGCTGTCATATGACGGGTGAAATTGCTGCCGAAAAGACCGTCGGAGACTTTTCACATCCTGTAAACGTACAGTGGCAGGGACACGTTGATCTGCCATTGGCCGAAAATACAGAGGGAAAAAAGATACTAGGCTGCCATACCTGTCATGATCCTCATCAGTGGAACTCGTTGCTCGTCGGGAAAGGCAATGGGCGCAACGAAGAGGGGAATGCCGAAAGCAGTTTCTTGAGAAAAGCAAACCTGAAAGATCCTCTGTTATGTAGAGAGTGCCATAAAGTGCAGGCTCTCGTCTCAGGATCTGATCATGATATGAGAGTTACTGCCGGCACATCCTTGAATCTGAAGAAACACCTGCCCAAAGATGGATCAGTCTGTTCATCCTGTCATGCTATCCATAACGCAGGCATTAAAAGAATCCTCTGGAATGCACCACTCGCTGATT
Source organism: Desulfosediminicola flagellatus (assembly GCF_005116655.2). GTDB lineage: Bacteria > Desulfobacterota > Desulfobulbia > Desulfobulbales > Desulfocapsaceae > Desulfopila > Desulfopila flagellata. The sequence continues at coordinate 805,800 of NZ_CP050698.1, forward strand.
CAGGCCGGGATTTCATGGAAAACGCCTGTTATGGGTGTCATCAGGCAAACCAGGCTGGAAAAAACAAAATAGTAACTTCCGGTTCGCATCCGACACAACCATATTTCGGTTATCGTAAATCCTACACCTCTATTATGGATTCTATCGGGATAGGGGAGAGTGAAATCCCTTTATATGATCCTGATGGTGAGAAAACGGATCGCGGGGAGATATCCTGCCCTACCTGTCATGATCCGCATGTCTGGTTTTCGAAGGAAAAAAGAGCGGGAACAGGTCAAAACAGAGAGGGAACCATTGTGGACAGTTTCCTTCGGGAGGGAGCGAGAAGTGAATTGTGTTATGCATGCCATGGCATGACAACTCTGCTGTTATACAGATTTTACCACGATGCTGAAGCAAAGAAGGATATACATGGGAAAACTCGTCCCAGAAAACAATAGAGATCTATATAATATGTTTTCGTGATGAAGCGACGACGATGATTGAGGCTGATAATGCACGATGATAAGGCACTACCCTATGTGTAATTTCAGAATTACTGTCATGGTAATCGCAGTGATTGCTTTAAGTGGGGCATTCCTGGCAATGACTGATCCGTCAAGAGGGGCTGAATCTGTACATGATGTATCTGCTTCTACCTGTGATATGTGTCACCGTTCTCTTACAGCCCTGCATTATAGCGGACTGAATCCCTATCTGGATCCGGAGGCACTCCGTACATTTGAAAGCTCTGAAAAAAAGAGGCTTGCCAGCAATCCGTCTTGTGGGGATTGTCACGTACCCCACGATACTACCAACAACAGGAATCTGCTGAGTTCGCAATATCTTCAAATCGCGGCAATTTCAAGAAGCCTGAATCCGCATTGGTGCAGTGTGTTGTGTATCTCCTGCCATGTGCAGTCGGTACCGACCAGTGATAAGTCTGTACTTGTCCGGAATGGAGATACAAACGGCACCTGCAACCGTTGTCATCATTCTGAGTTTGCCCGTACTGAAATTCATCCGGTGGGGATTATTCCATCAGAGAAAATTAACGTTCCGCCTGAAATGCCACTTGATAATGGTAAACTGACATGTAAGACATGCCATCAATGTTCCCTGCAGAAAAGCGCACTCACTGCAGATTCTGAGATGAGGAGAAATCGGAATTTTCTCAGGCACAATGCGCTGTCCCGTACAGAATTCTGTTTTCTTTGTCATGTGAGTGAATCGTATCGTCGTCTCAATCCGCATAAGCAGCTTGATGACCTGGGTGAAATCCAGGAGGAAGTCTGCCTTTTCTGCCATTCCAGTCGTCCTGACGTGACGGTGCTGGGGCCGGAACATGTAACGTTTGTTGTCGATAACCCAAATCAATACTGCACGGGATGTCATCCGGGGTTTGACACAAAGCACCCATCCGGCGGCTCGCATCTGGTAACGCCTTCCGAAAATATCTTGCGCGCTCTCAGTACGTCAATAGAGAGAATAGGGGTCGAATTACCGTTATTTAGAGGGAAAATAGTATGTACAACATGTCATAACCCGCATGAGGAAGGAGTCATTAGGATTCCTGCCGCAGCTTCGGGAGCTCAGCGGCAGCATAAATTGAGATTAATACCGGGCATGAACCTCTGTACGGGTTGTCACTGGGATAAATGACAGCACGGGCCTTATTATAAATTGAGCAGCTCTTTGTGGAAGTATTTGTTAGGATTGGGGTTGTTGTGGCTGATGGAAGAGAAAAGAACAACGCATCAGGATGAGCAGATTACTCTAGGAGGCTGTCCGACAATTAGGGTTTTGGTCAAAATCGAGAAGTTTTCAGAAAATAAGCACAGCCATATACTTAATATTGCGAGCATTATTTTTTGAAAAATCCGAAGATTTTGGGCAAAAGCCATTCTCGGACAGCCTCCTGGTGAATGTTTATCATTAACCTGAATATTATCTGATGAAATACCATAACTCCGTATGGCGGGGATGGACAACTGCGTGCCTCTTGCTCGTGTTGTTGCTGTTAATCAGCCAGGCAGGGTGCAGTCAGAAAGAGCGGCATACGATATTAACATTTTTTTTTACCGGGGTGCCGCCTCTTGAAGAGACAGCTTCGGTTGAGAAAGACAATGAACTGTTACCTATCGAAATAATAAACCCGGTAAAGTCTGAATCAACTGAGAAAACGCTGTTTTCTCACCCTGTATGGCTGGCCGGTGTTTGTGATCCATGTCATGGAAGTTCTGGGAATTTCAGCTTTCCGGGTGTTCGGGAAAAATCGACATCAGTTTTCAATACAGGGGGAGGCATGCCTGGAAAATTGACGTTGCCTAAAACTACACTCTGCATTCAGTGTCACACTGATAAAACTCCCAAAAGAGCCTTGTTTGAGAGGTTATGGTTACACAATACCACTGCGAAGGGGGAATGCCTTGCCTGCCATGATCCGCATCAGAGTGAGAACCCGAAAACTCTTCGTCAGTCGTTGTCACTCATATGTTACCCCTGTCATGAAAAGGGTGCATTCTGGCAGACACCAGCTCATCAAAAACACGAAGAATGTCTTACCTGCCATAATCCTCATATGGGAATTAACAGGAACCTGTTGAAGAAAGAATATAAAGAGCTACGGCAACCGGTAGCACATATCAATGGGCATCCGATAATTAGTAGGTAAGGTTTTGAGATACTGCAATACAATTTCTGATTACCCCTAACCCTCAGCCTGTTAAGGTGAGGAGAGAGGCGTAAGGTGTGAGGTGTGGGTAGTATACAAGTGATTTCCTGGTTAAATCACTTGTGCTTTCGATGAGTTGATATGTGCGTCTGCACTTTGTACAGTTACTCCTCACTCCTCACTCCTCACTCCTCACGCGATGCAGCTGAACTTTGGTGGTAATCAGCGTACCCCCCGGCGACCCGGGTCAATTTCTACGACTATAAAAATTGATATGAAAACAGCCCCGTACAATTTTTATAGTTAGAAGAATACAATTTATACTATGTGCGATTTTATGGGTAATCAATAATGATCGTTGGGAAGTCAACTCCCCGTAATCTTTATGGTAAATGGTTATGTCTCTGCGGAATATTGTGTATTTCAAGAGTCGTCTGGCTGGTGCCTGTATTCCTGCTGAGTGTAACGGTAGTCAAGGCTGAGGAGGCTGGAGTAACTGCAGATGTGCAGGAGGGAAGCACGGAAACTGTTGTGACTGTTCCATACCGTAGAGTTAAGACTGCGGAGAAGGAAGAAGGGCTGGAAGGTGAGTATTATTTCATTCAGAGACCTGCCATGGGAATGCAGCTGACGTATGAAAATAAGAATGAGTCACGTACATCAGATGGCAAAAAAGTCGAAGACAGTTACAACAGATTTAAAGAAAGTATACAATTGAAAACCAGGGGCTGGGTGTACCACCCGGCTTTGTTGAAATATTCACTGATGATTGAGCCTGAATGGCTTCAGACCAGAGAAAACAGAAGTTCGGGAGAAGAGGCGCGGGTTGAATCATTTGCTCCCGATTATGCAATATCAGCAACAATTCTCGAGCCTAAACCCTATACGATTAAAGTAGGCGCCAGCCGGTTGGAAAAACCTGTATGGGCGGCTTTTGCAGGCAACACCGAATCCATAGTTGAATCATACGGAGCAAAGCTGTTGCTTAAGTACAAAATGTTACCCACAACGTTTGGTTATGAACATCTGACTACTGATCAGACCGGCTTTTATACCTCGCTCAGCACTCGGGAAAATATAACTCTTTCTTCTCAACATCAAAGTCTCCGAAGTTACAGCAACCTGCTATCAACATACAGCGAAGATGAGAGAACCAGCGAGGGAATCACCACGAGTATTAAAAGCTTTAATAACACCCTGTCAAATAGCTATCGATTCTTTACTTTGAAGGATAACAGGGCAACCCTGAACTCGTCTCTGGCCTACAGAACCCAGGATACCACGTATCTCAACTCAGAGTATATACGCCTGAGAGAGCATCTTAACTGGTTACATAGGAAAAACCTCCAGTCAAACTATACATTCATTCATTCCAGGCAGGACTCTGATGATGTACGCTCCGACCAGACGTCGCTCGAAGGCAGGTTAACACACTTGCTGTATGAAAACCTGACGACCGATATTGGCGGCAAAACACAGTTCTACAATTATGAGGGAGGGAAAGAAAATGCGTATATCGGTTTTCTTGATTTTGCCTACACCCGGCCATTTCCTAAGGGTACGTTGAATCTGAATGCCGGATGGGAATATCAATACACGGATCGAAGTGGCAGCGGCGACGCCATTGCGCAGGTGACAAATGAAGTACATCTTCTGAGTACAGGAGTGGAGACATATCTTGATAACTATGGTGTTGACCGTGAATCTATAATAGTTACCAACAGTTCAGGAACAACTGTCTATATTGAAAATATTGACTATGCAATAGAGGAAATTGATAATTATATCCGCATAGAACGTCTGCCTTTCGGCTCGATAGCTGATCCCCAGGCAGTGGCAGTGAGCTATCGTTACAGTGTTGATTCTAATTATGACGATGGTCTTATGACCCAGAGTTACGGTGTTAATTTTGATATTTTCCAGAACCTGCGGTTTTCCTATAGCTATGTGAAGATTTCCCAGAACGTTTTTTCAGGACAAAGGTCCGAGCCATTAGTTGATGATACTATTCACAGAGCTCAGGTCCGTTATGATCTCGGCTGGTCAGATACCAGCCTCACCTATGAGGACAACGACCGTCAGTCGGAACGCACCTATACCCAATGGAAAGTCCAGGAAGTGCTGCGCTACAGGTTGCAACGCAGGCTGTATTTCACCCTGAAAGGGTTCTGCGGCAAGACACATTACACGACTCGTGAGGATACACGGGAGTTTTACGGTGGTGTAACCACGGTCGACTGGGGACTGAGCAGACGGAGCATGCTTCGCGTTGAAGGCTATTACGACAACACCCGAAGTGATGTTGAGGACACCGAAAATAACGGATTGAAGGCAACTGTTGAATACCGATTTCGAATATGGAAGGCGCTTCTCAGCTATGAAATGACACGGCAGGACAACAAAATTAATGATTATCTACGGGATGAACAGCTTATTCGGTTAGAGCTTATCCGCAAAATATGGTGAATCTCTTTATTCACACCTTTACAGACACATACCTTTTATGAAGAATACAACCTGCCACGGAGGATGCAGTTACCTCCTGCTTGTACTTTTTACGCTTATCGGATTATCAAGCTGTGCAGTGCAAACACGGGAACCGTTGGCTCATGAAACTGACCTGACATGGCCTGCAGGGAATGAAATACCGCGAATCCGATATAGTGGAACTATCTCCAGGCCTGAAGATCTTGGCATTACGAAAAATGTCCTGCAGCGATTATGGGGCTATATCATAGGCGCAGAAGAACAGAATATAGTAACTCCATTTGGAGTTACTCTTGATGATGAAGGCAGGATATATGTCGTTGATGCCTTTTGGCGAAATATTCATCTTTTCGATACGGTAGGCGGCAATGTTAAAATCTTTCCTGATGATGAGATTGCATTGAGTTCCCCAATCGATATCGCTGTTGATGACGAGAATGGTCGAATTTTTGTAACAGACTCCCATGATGGAGTTGTCAAAGTTTTTGAAGGGCCTGACGATCAGATGCCTCTGGTGGTTGGTGGTGAACTGCTCAACCGGCCAACCGGGATTGCAATTCATCATCTCACTGGAGAGTTGCTCGTTGTTGATACCAAGCTGTGTTCTGTCTTGAGGTTTGATCTAGAGAACCTGAACTTTAAAGGACGTTTCGGAAGCAGAGGGATGGCGGAAGGAGAGTTCAATAACCCTACTCATATCTGTGTTGCAGGAGATGGTTCGATACTCATTACCGATGCTCTGAATTTCAGGGTTCAGATATTTTCAGCAGATGGGGAATTTCTCAGAACATTCGGAAGTGCCGGTGACGCTCCCGGTTATTTTTCTCGACCTCGTGGCATAGCTACTGACAGCGATGACAATATTTACGTGGTTGATGCTCTTTTTGATAACATCCAAATATTTGATATAGCGGGTCGTTTACTTATGGCTTTTGGGAGTTCGGGGCGGGATAACCGAGAATTTTGGTTACCGGCTGGTATTAGCATTGATAAAAATGATAGAATTTATGTGACTGATTCGTATAACAAACGTATTCAGGTCTTTCAGTATCTCAAACAGGACCATTCACTGTGAAGAAGATAACAGTTATCTGCATCATGGGAATAACAGTGTTTATGTGCAATGGATTGCCTTCATATTGCGCCAGTATACTTGAAAGCAAACATAATCTTTCGATAAGTGGGACTGGCGAAATACGTGCGACCAATGAAAGCAGGGTCTGTATCTTCTGCCACACACCACACAATGGGCGCAGGGATATTCCCTTTCTGTGGAACCGCTCCGACCAGACTACCAACTACATTCCTTATAAAAGTTCAACAATGCATGCCTCGGTAGGGCAGCCTACAGGAGCCTCAAAACTTTGCCTGAGTTGCCATGACGGGACAATAGCCATGGGGGCCGTGCTCTCCAGGGCCGATGAAATAGAGTTCCTCGGAGGTATCCGGTTTCTGCCGGCTACTCGCAGCTCATATATTGGCTCAGATCTGTCCGATGATCATCCTGTTTCATTCAGTTATGAAAGCAGTCGTGATTATGGCAATCTGGAATTGGTAAATGTTGCATCTCTACCTCCGGAAATACAACTTGACGACAGCGGTCAGCTGCAGTGTACAGCGTGTCATGATCCTCATGATGACAGTTTGGGAAACTTTCTGGTGATGTCTAACCGGTTTTCGTATCTATGTATTGGCTGTCATAGCAAAAAAGGCTGGGATAGCAGTACGCACGCGCTTTCCTCGTTGAGGTGGAACGGGCAGGGATCTGACCCATGGCCGAATACTTCATATGGCACTGTAGCTGAAAACGGGTGTGAAAACTGCCATCAACCACATACTGCCGGTAACCATCAGAGACTTCTCAAAAGAGAATATGAAGAAGACAATTGTATTGTTTGTCACAATGGCAACGTTGCGGCTGAGAGTGTTGAGCTGGAACTGACCAAACCATATCTTCACCCTGTTCAGTCATACAACGGGGTGCATGATGCGGCAGAAAATTTCACCCTTAATGGTGTGGAAAACCATGTGGAGTGTGAGGATTGTCACAACCCGCATCAAGTGAACAGCAGCACGGCATCGGCTCCTGTTGTTGCAGGAGAAAACGTTGGAGTGCTGGGGATTGATGCCGGTGGACAGCAGGTGGCAGAGTCGCAGAACCTGTATGAGATCTGTTTCAAGTGCCATGCTGATAATACTGTGATCAGCGAACCCGCAATTACACGACAGATTGATCAGGTGAATACACGAATGGAGTTCGCTTCCGGGAACCCTTCGTATCATCCTGTAATTGCTTCGACAATAAACAGCTATGTTCCAAGCCTCCTGCCTCCGTATAGTTCAGGCAGTCTCATGTATTGCACAGACTGCCATGGCTCGGATGATCCTGAAGGTGCCCGCGGACCCCATGGTTCCATGAATGAATATTTGCTTGTCGAACGGTATGAAACGACAGATATGACCAGGGAAAGTGCCGAAGCATATGCACTCTGCTACAAATGTCATGACCGTGGTGTAATTCTGTCTGGCAGAAGTGGGTTTTCACTGCACAGAAAACATGTTGAGAATGCAAATACACCCTGTGCCGTCTGTCATGATCCCCATGGTATCAGTGCGACACAGGGAAATGCTGACAATAATGGCAGCCTGATCAATTTTGATGTGACGGTCGTTTCTCCAAATAGTGCGGGTGAGCTTTACTATTCTGCTATGAGCAACGCTCAATGTTCGTGTGCTCTTCTGTGTCATGAGAAAGACCATACAGCTCATGGTGACTAACCTGCCAGGAGGCTGGCCGAGAATAGGAATTTCGAAGTCTACGCTATCTGGCCAAAATCGAGAAGTTTTCTGGAAGTAAGCACGACCATTTGTTTGATATTACGCGATTTCATTTTCTGAAAGGACTGAGGTTAGAGGGTTTAGGACTGGGTGGATTGTAGTGAAAATGCAATTAGCTTCTGGAATACTCAGTCCTTTTACCTTTGGCCTAAGACCTTTGACCCGATTTTATTCTATGCAGAATGTTTGAAAAGCAAAAGCCTATGCAGAAAAAGATAAGGTGTGGGGAATAGCATACTGATCGAAATCAGGAGAAATTCCTGAAACCATCTTGAAACAGGAGGGGTTATGGATAGCAAGAGCAGAGTTATAGCTGTCCTGTCGTCGAAATGGCTTAAAGTCTGTATGGTCATCCTTATTGCAAGCCTCTGCACGCTCGAAGCATGTGCTAAAAATGCAGGAAAAAATGTAGTGATAGCGGCCGGGCAGTCCTGTGTCAGTGCAGAGTGCCATCCTGCAGTTGGAAAAGGTGCTTTTGTGCATGGCCCTGTGGCTACCGGTGACTGCTCTTTCTGCCATAGGCTGGCAGGTGAGACTCCGCACCAGTTTCTGGCTATTGAGGATGTTGAAGGTCTCTGTTTCGAATGTCATGAAAAAATGGATCTTGGTACAGTGGTTCACCAGCCTGTCGCAGACGGTAACTGTACCGGTTGTCATGATCCTCATCAGTCTGCCAACAGGTTCCAGCTGAAGGGTGGAGGATCCGCTCTGTGCTTTGAGTGTCATGATGCATCTATTGGCGGGGGAAAGGTTGTTCATAGCCCGGTTGAAGTCGATGGGTGTGGAGTGTGCCATGCCCCCCACTCATCTGATTTCCAAAAGATGTTGATGGCTGAAGGTAACGAAGTCTGTTTTACCTGCCATTCAGATAAGCAGGATGAGTTTGCAGAAAAAAAATATGTTCATGGGCCTGTGACTGATGGTTGTGTGGAGTGTCACAGCCCCCATAGCAGTGACTTTAATTTCAACCTGCCAGCCAAAAGTAATCAGGATCTCTGTTTTACCTGTCATTCAGATAAGCAGGTTGAAATTTCAAAGGCGACAGTAAAACACGGTGGTATTGAAACAGATACGGGCTGTATTGCCTGCCATAACCCGCATGTCTCCTCATTTCCTTTTCAACTCGATGCTGCACCGATGGATCTTTGTCTTTCCTGTCATGATAGAGAGTATAGTCACCCTAATGGAACCTCGGTCGCTGATATGAAAACGCTATTGGAGAACAACAGCAGTCATCATGGACCGATCATCGATAAAGATTGCTCTGCCTGCCATAACACACATGGTTCTGTTAACTTCAGAATACTGAGGGGGTATTTTCCTCAGAAATTTTACGCCCCGTACAACCCTGATAATTTCGAACTCTGTTTCATGTGCCATAACGATACATTGGTGAAAGATGCCAAAACCACCACGCTCACCGCGTTTCGTAACGGCGATCAGAATCTTCACTATGTGCATGTCAATAAAACGCCAAAGGGCAGGACCTGTAGAGCATGTCACGATGCCCATGCAACAACGAACCCGAAACATATTCGGGATGCCGTGCCGTTTGGTGCGTATCAACTGCCGATAGGATTTACCAAGAGTAAAAGTGGTGGGGGCTGCCTGCCCGGTTGTCATCAGGAATTCAAATATGACACTAACACAAGGGTGAAAAACAGATGAAATGGAAATTATTCTTCCCGATTGTGTGTGTAATTTTTGCGTTAGGCTTAAGTGAGCCTCAGGCTGCATCAACATCGTGTCTGCAAAAAGGTTCACAACTGGCAGGTGAAGGAAAGCTTGACGAAGGGATAGAAGCTCTCATGCAGTGCATCAGCAATAATGCTTCGGACGGAGCGGCACACATTGCTCTAGGTAACCTTTTTCTTCAGAAGGGCGATATGGAGCAGGCATTAAGCTCATTCGAAACCGCACTGAAATTGCACCCCGAATCAAGTAGTGCCAAAACAGGAAAGGGTATCGTTCTCTCTCGACAAGGGAATCTGCATGATGCAGAAGTAGTTTTAAACGATGCCCTGCGCTTGAATCCTGATCCTTCCCGGGTGTTGTATGAGCTTGGCCGTATCCACGAACACAATGGTAACCTGGAGCAAGCACTTCTTTGTTTCAAAAAGGGAATCTCAGCGTTTGAACAGAATGCGAGGTAGTTTCTTGTGAAAATTTTCAAGGTGTTTCCGAATAGGAAAAAATTACTCGCGGTAATTTTTCTGGTGACTGCGGTTGTCTTGCAGGCCACGGTATCCACGCCATCTCTGAAGACTCTTGGTGTAGGAGGGAAGGCACCCGATTTTGTGTTGCGGGATCTGTATGGTGTAGAACATATCTTAACAACAGGTAAGGAGCGTGAGTGTACACTGCTTCTATTTTGGGCAACCTGGAGCAAAAATTCAGCAGAGGCTCTGCGGGAGGCGGAAAGCTTCTATAAGAAGTATCGGGAACAGGGGCTATCGGTGGTTGGCATCAATGTGGAGCGATCGGGAATTGATGAGCAATCCATTAAAAACATTGGAGCATTTGTCAGCAGGATTGAAATTTCCTTTCCTCAATTGATCGACCATGGTCTTACAACATTTCAGCGCTATGGTGTTGTCGCTGTTCCGACCTTTGTAATCGTGGGGCAGGACAAAGATATAGTTTTTGAAATGTCCGGCTTGCCTTTGGCAGGGAATGAGAATATGAAAAACTATCTCACCGGAGTTTACGAAGGCAAAATGGAAGCGACAGTAATGCCAAGTGCATACGGGTATAAACCGGATGTTAAAGCAGTACGATTCTGGAATATGGGGGAAAAAGCTTTACAATCGAAACGGAATGCTCGTACTGCTGAAAACTGGTATAAAAAAGCTATCAGTGTTGATCCCGATTATATCGACCCCTATTTGAGCCTTGGCAGATGGTACAGAGAACATGGCTCAACTGCAGAAGCTCGGAAAGTTTATCAAAAAGTTATCAATCTGCAACCTGAGAACCCCTCTGCTTTGAGCGGTCTGGCTATGTTAATGATTGAGGAAGGAAACGAATCAACGGCCAGGGAATTGCTTACACAAGCCATTGCAGCCGATGAAGCATATACTCCAGCTTTGTATTATCTCGGATATGTACACGGAAGAAGTGGAGATACGCAGAAGGCCATGTCACTTTTTGCCAGAGCCCTGGAGTTGAACCCTCTGGATTACAATATTTATATCTATCAGGGGAAGATGTATGAAGAGCAGAAGCAATTGGCTCAGGCGGTAAAAAGTTATAAATCGGGTCTTCAACATCTTCTGCATCTCCAATGAAACTCAATCACTGGTTTTATGCAGTTGTCGTTCTCTGCTGTATGCCTCTCAAATGCTGGGCTTTAAGTGGTTTTACAGTTCATCTGCCTCCTGAAAACGCATATCTTGAAAGCGAACGTGTAGGCATAGTTCTCAACGTCGAAAACGTGGTGTTGAGCTCTATTCGGGTAGTTGGCGGAAAAAACGATACTACAGAAATACAGGTGTCTGCTGCAGTACCTACACTATGTTTCGCAGTGTCTCTGAACCATGGGCTCAACGTAATCGAACTTTTGGGGATAAATCAGGGAAAGGTGGTTGCGCAACGTTCTGTAAAAATTTTCTCAAAATCAGTATTGGATTCTTCCTCAAGGTTTCAGCCAACTGGTTTTGAGCCGTATGTATTTCATGTTGAGGCTAGAGAGCAGGCGTGTGTCGCCTGCCATGATATGAACCCGACGTTGAGTGATCTTCGCCCTTCCGATCCCGTTAAATCACCCTGTTTTTCCTGTCATCAGCGGAAGAGAGTTATAGCTTTTAACCACAACCCCGCTACGCAATGGAATTGCTTCGCCTGTCATGAAGTACTTGATGAACAACGGAAATATACAGTTCCAGATCCTGAACAGCAGATGTGTGATCCCTGTCATCATAAGGAAATGAAGAGTTGGAATGCATCACAGGTTGTACACGGGCCTACTGCTGTAGGACATTGCACAATCTGTCATGACCCGCATGGCTCTGATCGGCCAGGGATATTGAGAATGCAGACAACAGACTTATGTATAAATTGCCATGATGATAAGGCTTCAGGAGCACACGTCATTGCGGGATTTTATGGTCAGGGGCACCCCGTCAGAGGTGTTAAAGATCCGTTTAAGCCGGAGAGGGAATTTACCTGTGCCGGTTGTCATGACCCTCATGCCGGCGATACGCTAAATCTTTTGCGCCACGACAACGCTAATATGATGGAATATTGCACTCGCTGTCATGAAATATGATAGGGAAGGTGGCAGGAACGAGGCACATGGTAATAGGGGTAATAGGGGTAATAGGGGAGGGCAGGCTCTATGCAAACCATTATACAGAATACGCCTTGAGATAGAGAATATGCCTATCTTTTTAGTGGTGTTGGCTGGCGGTGAGAGCAGGCGGTGACCAATCCTCAGCTAAAATCGTCAGTCGGCCCATGTTTCAGTACAAATATTCTGAATATGTAGTGTTTTCGTTCTGGAAAATTTCATAGATTAGGAGATCGTATTGATGAGAACTTCAGTGCATGTTTCAACGTTGGTTTCAGCTATTACCTTGCTGTTACTGTTTCAGCATGTTGCATGGGGGAATGCTGTTGCAACTCTTGATACAATGCTGGCTGCATCAGAGGATACCTCGAGTGAAGTAGAAACAGGAAATGACAGGCCTGAAGAGTCATGTCAGGATATTATTGCCGGACAAGGGTTATCTCCGAATGATGTTGTCTGGTGGGCTGAAAATCCTGGTGGTCAGCTTGTTGCCATTAAGGCTATAGAAGCCTGTGAATTATGTTATCTCGGAAGTGGTAATTCATGGAAATGTTCGCCGACCTCTCCTATAGAACCTCCCATCGGTGTTATTCCACCGGATGGAGGTGGTTCCGGCGGGGAGTGTGGTGATCTTGAGAATGCCATTGAGGGGTGTGGCGGTTCAGGTGGTGGTTTCGGCGGTGGCACGGATAGTGGTGGTTCCGGCGGCGGTTTCGGCGGTGGCACGGATGGTGGTGGTTCCGGTGGCGGTGGGGGCACTGATGGTGGCGGTTCCGGTGGAGGTGGAGGCACGGATGGTGGCGGTTCTGGCGGAGGTGGGGGAGAGACCGACGTAATTGTTGAAGTGGCAAGAGAGGTTGACTCTACTACAAACCTGCGTTTCCCTGGAATCACGTATTCGGAAGCGGTCAGAATTGTTCGTCAGTGGTTCCTCCCGCGGAACGTTGATGCACAACCGCGTGCAATCACAGGATATGGGGTAAATCTGTTTCATGCTGTAAGCAGTGCAAACTGTTCTGATATCAAAGAGAAATCCAGCTTTTGGACAAGTGGAATTTACAATAGTGAAGGTGAGGAAGGGGGATCCATCATTTGGAACGATTATGATTCTTCGAGTTTCGGAATTGCTGCTGGAACCTGCTTCAAGACTGAGGATGATAATAAATATGGGCTGATGCTTCATATCGGTAGAACGACTGTTGAACATCAGTGGCCAACCCCGGGTGAGTACGAGTCGGATAACTTCGGTGCCGGTGTGTATTATATCGATCACAATGAGACCAGCAAGTTTACCTACAGCCTTGTGTTTTCCCAACAGGCAGGAGAGCAGGAGAGAGATTTTTCGTATCCAGGGTATCCGGTAGTGGCTTCAAAAGGTGATAGGGATGCAACCTCAGCGTTTTTAAGTATCGGTTATGAGGATACCGACATGGATCATGACCTACAGCCTTTTGCTCTCGCAACTCTCAGTTATATTCATCAGACCAGTATGACAGAAAGTGGTTTTCCGCTCTTAACGCTCGATTTCGATAGTCGTGATACCTGGTGGATAAATCTTGAAGGAGGAATGCGATGGCAGAAAACCTATGAACTGGATGATAATATTGACTACCATCTGCAACTCGCGGGGGCACTCACGTTTCTGACAAACATCTCCGACGAGAAGCAATATTTCACTTATGACTGGGGCAGAACTCTTGGTATTGCCGGCAGTGGTGACAGTGAGCCAGGAGCGGCGTTCAGAGTGAAAGTACAACGACATCCGAAAGATTTAAGCACGATGAGAATAGAGCTGGGTGGGTCAGTAGGTTATCAGTCAAATCAGGTCATTGGTTCGGCATTGCTGAGTTTTGTGTTCCCAATAGACTGATTGGCACCTGTAGAACTGACCTATATGCGACGCCTTGAGGTTAGATTGAAAAGAGGGGTAAAGGTAAGCGATATTTTCTGTTTCCGGAAGAATTTTCTTTCGTTACCGGGGAGTGACGATTACAAGGCGATGATAGAGCACTGTGCTAATGTTTTTCTGCTACGAATATTTTCAAAAAGCCACTGTCAGAATATTTGATTTCATACAGGTAAATGAAATTTATCTAGTATGCATGCTATCCCTGCATGTCTTGACAGGTGCTACAATGTGCCATAACCTAACAACTCAGGGTTGTAGAACCTGTGGCAGATGCAGGAGTTCAAATGTTGCGAAACCGCGATAGAAAGCTACGGCTTTAAAGAAAATCGGGTTGTATCAATATTTGCTGTCCGTTTTCTTAGTAATGATTCTGCGTATCTATTAATCCCTCGTAAAGTCCTGCATGTATAGTCCTATCGATTTCCTGTTCGGAAGGAGTTCAAAATGACATATATACCTTTAGAATCAATTGATGAATTCAAAAAAACTTTCAGAGGAACCGTTATCACACGTAGTGATGATGATTATGAAAATGCACGTAAAGTCTGGAATGGTATGTTTGATAAGTACCCGTCACTGATTGCCAGATGTATATGCACCAGTGATGTAATTCAGTCGGTCAATTTTGCTCGCAACCAGAGTCAACTGATTGCAGTAAGAGGCGGTGGCCATAATTCTGCCGGTAAGGCAACGTGCGACGATGGCATTATAATTGATCTCTCACTCATGCGAAGAGTAAATGTTGATGTCAAGAACAAGACAGTTCGTGTAGATGGGGGAGCTCTGCTGGGAGATGTAGATAGGGAGACGCAACTCCATGGACTAGCTGTTTCAGCAGGTATAGTGTCACACACCGGGGTTGGTGGTTTAACCTTGGGTGGTGGATTTGGCTGGATTAGTAGAAAATATGGTCTTTCAGTAGATAACCTTGTTTCGGCGGAGGTCGTTACAGCAGATGGGAAATTGCTTCAGGCAAACGTGAATGAGAATCCTGATCTTTTTTGGGCGATCCGGGGAGGCGGCGGTAATTTTGGAATTGTGACATCGTTTGTATTTAATTGTGCAGATATAGGCACTCATGTTTTTTCAGGTTTAATAGTGAAAAAATATGAGAATGCAAAACAATACATTACGTTTCATAGTGAATACGTGAGATCATTGCCTGACGAAATGTCTGTGTGGATGGTCGTCAGGAAGGCACCGCCTCTTCCTTTTCTACCGCCGGAAATTCATGGGCAGATGGTTGTCATTGTCCCCTTTGTCTGGCTTGGCGAGCAATCTAAAGGAGAAAAACTGATTAAACCTATACGTGATCAATCCGAGTCCCATGGTGAATTCATGGGTATGACACCCTGGGTTGACTGGCAGTCTGGATTTGACGGATTAGTGGAGCATGGTGCAAGAAATTATTGGAAATCACATCAGATAAAAGAGCTCAACGATAAATGCATCGACCAGATCTTACGGTTTGCTGATACGTTACCTTCGGATGAGTGCGAGATTTTTATTCCCCATATGGAAGGCGCGCCAAGCCGCGTTAAAGGAGATGCAACAGCTTTTGCTCATCGAGATCCTCCTTTTGTATTAAATATTCATACACGATGGCGAGATCAATCAGATGATGAACGCTGTATTTCCTGGGCGAAAGATTTTCACCTTTCAACAGAGCCATTTGCCCAAGGGGTTTATGTCAATTTCCTCAGTGATGAAGGGGATGCCCGGGTAAAGGATGCATATACCGAGAATGTCTGGAATCGACTGGTTCAGCTCAAGAACATGTATGATCCTCATAACCTTTTTCGCTTAAATCAGAATATTAAGCCATCTATATGAGGAGCAGATGAGTGATATTGAGAAAACTGCCGGGGTCACACGTACACTGGAAAATGAAAATACGTCCTTACGCGAAAGAGTTGATGAATTGAGTCGTCAACTTGAGTGCAAAGAGCAGGGCGTAGCTGACTTCAGTAAAATGTCGCTGGCTGAGGTTATACTTGAAAACAGCACTGCGGTTCTGTTTCGTCGCCTTGCTGCAACAGATCCTAAGAAACGGAAAATGGTTTATGTTTCACCGAATATTTCATGCTTTGGTTATCGGGCAGAAGACTTTCTCGAGGGCAAAATCATGTTTCGGGACATTGTGTATCCTGAGGATTCCCCGAGAACCCTTGCAGAAATTGAGGAGTATGTAAAACAGGGAGTTGAGACTTACTCGCAAACCTATCGTATTGTCACAAGCGACGGCGGTGTGCGCTGGATCGAAGATCGCACATCTGTTGTAGATGATAACTCGACCGGCTTACGTTATCACCAGGGTATCGTGATTGATATTCACGAGAAGAAAAAGGCGTTGCAACTCGCTGCGGAAGTGCAAAGGAGCTTACTTCCTGAGAAAGCTCCTTTGGTTGATGGACTAGATATCGCAGGGAAAACATTTCCCTGCGATGAAGTCGGAGGTGACTATTACGATTTTTTGCCAAGTACTATCGAAGGGGATAACTCCATTTCAATAGTTATTGGCGATATAGTCGGGCATGGTGTCGATGCGGCACTGCTTATGGCAAGTGCACGAGCATTTCTCAGGATGCGGGCTTCGCAGGCTGGATCGATTGAAGATATTGTTATGGCCATGAATCGACACTTGACCGGAGATATGGAAAAGACTGATCGTTTCATGACGCTGTTCTATCTTTTGATCGAGCGCTCTAGACGGAGGATTGAGTGGGTTCGTGCAGGGCATGAGCCGGTATTGCTGTATGATCCTGTTGTCGATCATTTTGAGGAACTGAAAGGACCTGGGTTATCGTTAGGTATTGATAAAGATTACAGCTACCAGCAGCAACATATTGATAGTCTGGTGAAGAATCAGCTTCTCATAATGACCACAGACGGGATTTGTGAAGCCAGTAATCTTGAAGGTGAGATGTTTGGTAGAGAACGCCTTAAAAATGTTGTCCGGGATAATGCAACAAAGAATGCAAAGAGTATTCTTGATTCTATCGTTCAAGAGCACATAGGCTTTACTTCTGGTGTCGCCAGAGAAGATGATATAACACTGGTTATAGTGAAGATCGTCTAGGACTGCCTGGCCCTGCCTTATTGCCCATAAGTCAAAAACTAAGCCTTACAGATTGTGTGGGGGCCTTGAAAACACGGCAAAAGGACTGAGTAAATTGCATTGAAAATGCAATAAGCTTCTGAAACACTCAGTCCTTATGCACGCTTCCAGTCTATCCAGAACGCTGGAAAAGCAACAGATTTGGCCAAAAATGAAAAGGCACGTGAAATATTCTGGCTGGTACCCTGAGTCGTTCAGATTCATCAGAAATGCTGACTGGAAACATTCAATCAGTTGAGGCGCAGCATCCATTGGATGACTGCGCCTCTGTTTAATTACACTGTGAGTGAATTTTTATGAAAAGGTGTGGCAGCTGACACATTTAAGGCCTTTCTCAATGTGCTTTTTATGACCTTCGCTTCTCCATGATTTTGATTCATGGCAGCTTGAGCACAAAACATTTTTAGCCTTAATAAATCCTGTTGGTTCAGGAGTATGACAGCTGTTGCACGAGATGTTCTCATTTCGATGCTCTGTATGCATTGATTCCCAGTACATACTTTCCTGCTCATGACAGAGAGTACACGACAGTACTTTCTCCGGTATCTGATGATACCCGAGTGCAGCAAATGGCAGCATTCGTGTACCGTCAGGAGTAGTACCGGTGTTATCATGGCACGATGTACAGCTCGGGGCATTCTCTTTTGGCTCAACTCCGTGAGTGATCAGCATTTCTGCATCTGCTTCCACGAAGGAATAATTGCCGCTCATTCCCTGTTCTTCCATACCTTTTTGAATGGCCATATCAAAATTGCCTGTCATAAACATCCACATAATGGCAGGTGGAATTATTTTGCCGCTTTCGTGTAACGGCATAATTGAACTGTGTCGTTTGATAGGTACAATCAAGGAGTTGCCGTCAAAAGCATTCCCGTTCGCTTTAGCCATCGGGTAAATCCCGCGCTCATCAGGAGTTATTACCTCTCCAACATTATAGACATAGGATGTCCCGTCAAACCAAACATATTCAGGTTTTACAAAAGACTCTTTTATCTCTTCACCAACAAAGCCACCCTGACCTGAACAGAACGCCTGATTCCAGACAGGCTCTCTGAAATCCCGTGACATTTCAGTCGCTCCGCCTTTGGCATACTCACGAATATGACACACCTGACAACTTACTTGTCCCTGAGCGTGTCTGTTAAGTCGTGCGTCTGAATGAGGTGCAGAGGTGTGGCAGGCCATGCAGGTTGGGGATTCCGCTTCTGTCTGGCGCAGATCAATTCCACGTCCGCCAATTTTATGGTCAGGTGCAGCATGACAGTTTACGCAACCCATGTTAGCACCATCTTTTGCAAGATGAACATCTTCGGACAACTTGGCTTCTGCCGAGTTAAGTCCCATGTCTCCGCGTTTGGTCCAGTCACCGCCTCCGGCTTTAGCATGACAGCGCAGGCATGACTTGGTAGTTGGAAGATGGACAGATCTGGCAACATCAACCATTGTTGTCCCTTCAGGCATTTTGTCGAAATCTGGAACAGTTGTGTAGTTTCCCTGGCTGTCGACTTTTCCGAAGACATAGGTTTTCTCTTCACCTAGTACATTTACAACTGTCTCTGTGTTATTTGGATCAGAAACAAATTTCCGCTGATACGTGTCATTATGGCACATCAGACAGTCAACATCTGTAACTTCAGGTGGATGGGGAGCATTTCCATCTGAGCGGACGTGGCAGGAAAAGCATGCACCTTTGGATGATACTGCATAGGTGCAGAAGGTGTTGATCCCGCCGACAGCTTTACCCAACTCTTCTCCGTTGGTGTTCGTCAGGTTCGGAGTTGGCCCGGACCATTTCATATGCAGACTGTCAAGCATTGCCTCTGCTGCCTGTTGATGACAGCCGATACATGTTGCCGGCCCATTATATTCATTGATTGCAGCGTGGGCTGTACCTGGATCATCGGGTGGTTCAATAATACCTGGTTCAAAAACTGTAAATTGAGCCGTACTTCTTTCCCGTTCTTCTCTGTCTGCAATTACACATTTGAAGCTCCAGTTTCCTGTTATGCTATTGTTAGGGATAGTGAAATTGTAACTGGCTGTATTTCCGTCAATTGCCATATTCCTACGACTGCCAACACGATTTCCCAAAACATCATATATCACTAATCGTGCTGATATAATAGGAAGTTCCCAATCACCTTCAGCTGTACATTGAAAGCGTATCTGGTCACCGGGAACCGGCTCATTCTGATTGATGGACATTTCAATATCCCTGTCAGATGCATAACAGTTGCTACTCAATAGAATGCAAAAAACTCCAAGTAAAACGGATCGTAACATTACGCTTCCCCCTGAATTGATGTTAATTGAAATCAACGGTGTGGGAGACCATGTGATTCCTGGAATGAGTGTTTACGATAATTAGTCAAGCAATTCCAATGCCACTATGTAACATGTCACTTTTGTGTCAGGCAAACAGCACATTCTACCGTTTTTTGCGGTGGAACCGCATCAGGCCGAAGGCATGGTAATTTACAATCCTGGCAATCATCAATGGGATATTCCCAGACTCAGAGAGCTACTTGAGACGAGCCTCCCCAGGAGTTCGGAATTCAATGACATTGAAATTGAACATACATGTGTTGATATTGGTTTCAAGATTATGCATCGACAGTGAAAAAGATGGATACCAGCTGATTCTTCTGGCAATTGAGGACGTGATAGAGCGGGAATATAATAAACGGTATTTTGATGAAATTGTAATGCAGAGAACAGTTGAACTACGCATTTCAAAGAAAAATGCAGAAGAATGCAGACAAATAGCCAAATCTAGACGTTGAGATATCTACTGTAAATCGAGATAAAAGATATTTATTTAAAATTAATATTTCAAGATGTTAAGAAACATCTCTTGAAGGAGTCAAGAAAAACTTGACTCCTTTTTCCTCTAGGTCACTGGCCAGAACTCGAAAAGCCCCTCAGTGGTTTTACTGGAAGGGCTTTTACATTGCTTCATTGAGGTTAAGTAAGGGTGCGTTGTTTTTCAACAAACCTTCAAGCGAAATGTTAAAGAGCTTTCATACATTGAACCTGGCTATCATTTCGTTAAGATTGTTTGCAGTGTTTGATAGCTCACCTGCGCTCCCTTTTACGGTTGAACTGGCACGACTCATCTCCTTTGCACTATTGCTTACTTCTGCAATATCTTGAGCTAT
Source organism: Desulfosediminicola flagellatus (assembly GCF_005116655.2). Lineage (GTDB taxonomy): Bacteria > Desulfobacterota > Desulfobulbia > Desulfobulbales > Desulfocapsaceae > Desulfopila > Desulfopila flagellata. The sequence continues at coordinate 826,251 of NZ_CP050698.1, forward strand.
ACTTTCTGCAACAGTAGAACTTTGGGCCACATTCTCATTAACTTCGGTAATTCCGCTGGAGGCTTGGTTGACATTTTCCGCTATTTCCCGTGTAGTAGCAGTCTGTTCTTCGACAGCAGTGGCAATAGTCGCTACAATGAGATCTACATCTGCGATAACCGTACTAATTTCGTTAATTTCTGTTACTGCTACACCTGTTGCCTGCTGAATGCCCTCTATTTTATTCTTGATCTCAAGCGTTGCTGCGGCGGTCTGCTTTGCAAGATCTTTGATTTCATTTGCAACGACAGCAAAACCTTTACCAGCATCACCGGCCCGGGCGGCCTCAATTGTCGCATTGAGTGCCAGCAGATTAGTTTGTTCAGAGATTTCAGTTATCGCTTCAGTAACTTTGTTAATTTCATCGGCTGCACTACCAAGCTCATTGACCCGAACTGATGCCTTCTGTGACTGATTAACAGCCTGGTTTGTGATATCTTTTGCCCGAGTAGAATTCTGAGCTATTTCATTTATAGTCGCACTCATTTCCTCTGCTGCAGATGCAACCATATTAACGTTAATTGCAGCCTGCTCCATAGCTGCTGCTATAGTGTTCTGGTTCGTACTCATTTCCTCGGCAGCCGCTGCCACCTGACTTGATCGATTTGCTGTTTCATTAGAACCCGACGACATTTGGTCTGATATTGCAGCGAGTTGACTGGAGGATTCGTTAACACTGGCTACCCCTTTGCCGACATCAGAAATCATCTGGCGGAGATTAGCAGCCATTTCATTGAGTGATTGGGCCAGAACACCTATTTCATCCTTTTGGTCCACATCCATCGTTCTGGTCATGTCACCACTGGCCATTGCTTGTGAAAGCTCCACACCTTTTGATAGTGGTTTGGTTATTATAAAGGTAAGGTAGAAGCCGAGGACTAAAGCTAAGATCACCCCAAGTGCGACACCTGTTATGGTCACAATAGTACCGGTCTTTGCAATACTTTCTCCCTCCTTTACAGCATCTTCGGCACCCAAAACAGCCTTTTTAACAATCTCATCCATTGCCCGAAAAGTATCATCCTGATACGTGGCTGCCTTGTCAAGGAGCAACGTGTTCATTTCTTCAAATGAAATATAAGCAGTATCACTGATTCCCTTCATTTTTTCTACGTAGTCAAAAACCTGTTCAGAAAGGGGATATAGTTGATTGAGAGTGACATCTCTTGCTGTAAATGTCTTGTTTTCAGCTAAGTCATTTTTTATCTGAGCAACTGTCTCATGCAGCTTCAGATGGACTGGTCTAAGTTCTTTTGTCAGTGCGACAATATCGGGATTATCTGTATCCATATTGTCCAACCACTTGCCAAGTGAACAAGCCGTGCCATCCGTCCCGCCTTCGAAAGGTTGGCCGAAAGCAATGAGCTTCCCAAGTTTTGCAAGAAGCGACTGATGAGCTATCTCAAACTCGTTCATATGATTGTTCAAAAGAGTCGGGTTGATCATGTCTGATTCAACAAGTTCTTTGGAGAGTTCTACAGCCGTGTTGTTAACAGCAGCCCACTTGCCGATATGCTCTGTAAACACTTTCCATTCCGGCTCCACATCTTTAGCAAAATCAAGGGCTATGAAGTGCTCCTTTGCCTTGGCATATCTTTGGCGCCCTTCGAGTAGCCCCCGATGTACCTGCTCTCTTTGGTCCTCAGTCGCGTAAGGCGTGAGTAAAGTTCGCATTAGACTAGCTATGACCGCCGCTTCACTCTTGATTTCCAACATATGCTCTACTGCTGGCAAATGCTCTTCAGCCAAATCTTCTTCAAGTTCATGTAACTTTCCCTGCTGCATCATGCCTATTATTCCAACAACAAAAATAATGATTGCTGTCAGCATGAACCCACCGACAAGCTTTACACCCAATTTAAGATTTTTCATTCATTTGCTCCAAATGTGTTTCTTTTACAAAAGTAAACATGTCAAGGCATCTGATGTGTGAAGCATGTTTCGATTGATTTAATATCTTGAGCTGAAAAGAAATATTTAACTTTTTTGATTGTCTGGACATACAGCTTCATTGTCAAGTGAATTTCTGATTGAAAAATTTGAAGCGTGCCACTTTTGAGATATGTCGAGATTTATGATAGGGTTTTATTGGTAAATATAGTAGAGGAGGATCGGGGAGGGGGGGAAGCTGGCTCAATTGGAGCTTTTTATTGGTATTAGGCATCGTGTATGTAGATTTGTTCCCAGGATCATTCGGGAAAATCAATATCTACGATGTTTGGTGCGTATACGTAACACAACTAAAACTGTTCGTTTTCCGTTTAATTTTCACTCTGATCCGAATGTAGATATGCATATCCAGGAAAACTTTCTACTCTTTTTTGATGATGTTCTTGGGGCCGTCCGCGAGCCTCTGGTTGTCCTTGACGGTGAGCTCAGAGTCGTCAAGGCCAACAGTGCATTCTACCGTTTTTTTGCGGTGGAACCGAATCAGACCGAAGGCGTGGTAATTTACAATCTTGGAAATCATCAATGGGATATTCCCAAACTCAGAGAGCTACTAGAGACGATCCTCCCCAAGAATTCGGAATTCAATGACTTTGAAGTTGAACATACCTTTGCTGATATCGGTTTCAAGATCATGCATCTGAATGCCAGACGCATCGACAGCGAGGAAGATGAAACCCAACTGATTCTTCTGGCGATTGAGGATGTGACAGAGCGGGAATATAGTAAACGGAATCTTGATGAAATTGTGAAGCAGCGAACAGCTGAACTGCATATTTCACGAAAAAATGCAGAAGAAAGCAGGCAGATAGCCGAAGCAGCTCTTGAAGAGATCAAAAAGCTCAAGGATCAGCTAGAGGCTGAGCGAGCGTATTTGCTTGAAGAGATCAAACTCGAGTTCAATTACGATAATATTATTGGTCAAAGTAACGAAATAAAATATGTCTTTTATAAAATTGAACAGATTGCAGCCACTGACACAACTGTCTTGATTCAGGGGGAAACGGGGACAGGCAAAGAGTTGGTTGCCCGGGCTATACATGATTTGAGTGAACGCAGGGATCGTACCATGGTCAAAATGAACTGCGCCGCTCTACCTGCAAACCTCATTGAGAGCGAGCTGTTCGGGCATGAGAGAGGCGCCTTCACGGGGGCTAACACCAGACGGATAGGACGTTTTGAACTCGCTAACGGTACAACCCTTTTTCTTGACGAAATTGGGGAATTACCCTTGGAGTTACAGCCAAAGCTGCTACAGGTGATAGAGAATGGCAGATTTGAACGATTGGGCAGTTCTCAAACTCAAAGCGTAGATGTTCGAATCATAGCCGCGACCAATCGTAATCTTGAAAAAGAGGTTGAAAAAGGACGATTCCGAGAAGATCTCTGGTATAGACTGAATATTTTCCCCATAACGATGCCGCCATTGAGAGATCGCCTGGATGACATTCCGCTTCTGGTGAAATACTTCGTTCGAAAAATTTCCAAGCGATTAGGTAAGGATATCGAAACGATACCGTCCAACGTCATGACCAGCCTGCAGAATTATTCCTGGCCTGGAAATATCCGTGAACTGGAAAATGTCCTCGAGCGGGCGGTGATCAATTCGTCCGGCCCCAAGCTCAACATGTTTGATGAACTCAAGCATGTCTCACCATATGAACCGGATAAGCTGCAGACACTCGCAGCGGTCGAACGTGATTATATCACTCGGGTACTAGAGAAGACACAATGGAAAGTAAGCGGGAAAAACAGTGCAGCTGAGATCCTGGGAATTGAGCGCAGTACGTTGCGCGCCCGAATGCGTAAACTCAATATTCGAAAAGTATAACGCCTGGACAATTCGTAGAGGGTAATCCTGGTGTTTTGGAAAGCGCCGCCCTGAGATTAAACGAAACGCGGCTGAAAAGGGTGGTGCAGATTCTTCTGCCTTATCCCCTGCTGTGCGTATGTATGCTGATTTCGCAGTTGGTACGCGCTTTCCCAGTAGTTGTCGAAAAACGCAATATCGCCCAGAGGAAAATTCATCGATACGGTTGAATGGGTGGTTCGTTGTCGGCCGACTATGTTTAGTCCTTAAATGAGGTGACTGCATCTTCAAGTGTAGATTGCAGAACTTTCCTGGTGTTCTCTATTCCGGCGACAATTTGTTCCCACACGTCCTCATGAGCCTGATTCAGTTCTAGCAATTTGGCCTTTGCGTCGGCAACATGCTGCTCAATTTCTGCAACATGCCTGGCATGTCTGGATCGAGCATCTCCGTCGAGTTTATGGGCCTGGGCTTTAAACTCATTGAATTGGGCCTGTATTATTTCCAATTCGGCGTCTATCTTCTCGTGGTAGGCATCTTTCTTTTCCATAACATAGCTCCTTTGTTTATGTAGCATACCATAGCATTGTGAAGTAATAGCATAAGGTGCTGGCCATTACAAAGACGTGCCGGATCAGGTGGCAAGCAGTTGGGCATCAGTTATCAAAAAGGCCACCCCGCCAGTGTTAAACACGCCTCCGGTAATTACAGGAGTAATCCTGCTGTTGGCACTGTTTCAACTCCGTTGCCGTGACCTTGATCGAACCGAGATCGACAACCTTCTCAGTTGAGAAGTAGATGATTCCCTGTCAGGCAAAGGTTGCGATTCCATGAACAATAGGACTGACGGCTATAACTGATTATTTTTTTCAGTTAGTTTCTCTCTCTACTCAAACTTAATGAATATGAACTTGAACGAATTTGAGTCCTCCATATTACAAGCCTTCTATCCAGGCTACAAAAACCTCCGACCCTGGATTATATGCAGCAGTACAACAAGAATGGCCATGACCAGGAGGATATGAATAAACCCACCCATGGTGTAACTGCTTACCAGTCCGAGGCTCCATAAAAACAACAATACTATCGTGATTGTCCACAACATGGTTTCCTCCTTGTAAAAACGTTAAAAAAATACAGAGCATTAGGTGTATACGCTCATTGGGGATAAAAGAATAGACCATGCCTTCCTGCCCCGGACGGGTCAGATAACAAAGAGGAACTGAACGTCTATTTTAGCTTAATCAGTGAGCTGTTTCGTTACAGCTGCCATTCCTGGATGATGCATATTTTTATAATGTTTATGTTTCCAACCCTACTTATTGATTGTGGTCCTGCTTACCGCTACGTTTTGGTTGGCGGATTCTTTTTTCTGTCAGGCCTCTGACGTAAGGGTAGTGACCTTCGTCGGCTCCATGTAAACCGGCAATGGGTGGTTCATCCTTAAAGTTCTCAGCTGCATCCTTAAGAGCGGCTTCTAATAGATTCAGGGTGTTTTCCACACTATCCTTGAGTTTTTCCCATTGGTGCTCTTCCGCATCGACCAAATCTCTCAGTCTGGCTTTTGTCGCATCAAGCTTCAGTTCAAGTTCAGCAACATACGCGTCATGTCTATCTTTCGCTTCGGCGGTAAAGCCCATGCCCCTGACTCGAAAATGAGCTAATTTAGCCTGAGCGCGATCAACTTCAGTTTCTATTTTCTGTTTAAATAATTTTTTGGTATTCATTTTTTTTCCTTTGCTAAGAGGCGATTATGAGCTTCCCCGGAACATTCCGACATTTGATTCAGACACCGTGCCTCAAATCCTCGGCGACTGTCGATTCAGTCTTGATGAACTCGTACAAAGCCCGATCTACTACGCCTTGGATATCGAACTTTTTGCGAGATAATCAATCTTGATTTTGCAAGTATTGCGCCAGGAATCCTTGTCGTGAAAAGCGATTTCTATTGAGCTGATTTGATGTGAAAAAATATCAAATCGGTAATGTTGGAAGAGAACTCAAAGCCATCTGTTGCAGGTCATATTTGATCATCTGGTTGTATATGACCTGTGATGATGGACTATGATGCTTGTAGAGAGCCCGAGGTGAGGAAGGTTGAAAAAAGAGACGCGATGTCCTCGTATCAATTCTGTTGCTTATGCTTAGATGTGTTACGAACCATCATTTTCTGCTTAGGCTGAGAGCATACAACCTGTTGTTGCTCGAACAACTCCTGCCAGTTTGATGGTGGTTGAATGTATACGGCAATTGAGTTGAACTGCCTCTTGATCACAGAACCATCTGCCATTTTGATAATGACATTGCCTGATTTGGTCATTTCCTGAACAATACCGTAAGATCGGACAAAATCTCTTGATCTGCTATCAGCCTGGTTAGCGATGACGATGTCACCTTTCTCCATTGTTTGCTCCCTCCATTCACGAAAACTACTATATAATATGGTTAATATTTGGATGTATTAATGCTGCATTTTCAACCTCACTAACTGACAATGTGCTAAAAATCCAAGGTGCATTAGCACATGCTATTTTCTATTATCAGCATTTTTGGAAATGAGATCGGGTAAGGACTGTCCTCTTTGCTGCTTATCCAGTTTGTCTCTTTTCATCTGCTTGTTCTTCGCGTTATTTTGTTTTTGACTTTTTTCCTTACTTTTCCTGCCACCTTTGTCTCCCATTACCTTACTCCTTATTCATACTTTTGAATTCGTACCCACAATGCTTCCCAAGAGTTCTTTATCTATTCTTCGTCACGAAGCTGGGTCGATGGTTATTCTTATGCAAATTTAGTACCAGTTTAGGATTTTAAAAATAAGCTGGTGTATATGTTTGAAGATTAATGGGAAATGATATTGCCGGTGGGGGGGGGCAGTGGTCAGGTAAATTGAGTCTAGCGGTCATATGTGACCGCTGGTCACATATGACCATTTGGTAATCATTTTACAGTTGATTGATTAGTAATGAGAGGGAGAGATAGAATGTGAATCTATAGGTTTGACCTATTGGGATGTTTCTTTTTTTTTCTTGTTATCAGGTGCATATCCTGCTACTCCGACCATAAAGCGCACCAACCCGTAACTGAGCCAGCAGGCCAGGCGCAGTCGCAAAGGCTGTGATCTCCAGCTGTTTTCGGAGAAGCGTCTCGCACCTATCGTTATGGCCTGGTCCAGCTCATCCTTTAATGCTATGGCAAAGTTCTGATCATAAACAACGATATTCGCCTCAAGAGCAAGTAACAGACTGAAAGGGTCGAGATTCGAGGAACCAACAGTTGCCCAATAGTTATCAATTACAGCAACTTTGGCATGCAGGAAGCTTTTGTGATATTCATATATCTCAATTTCCGCATCGAGGAAACTTCCATAAAGAGCTCGCGAGGCAAACTGGAACAAACGATGATCCGCTCTACCCTGCAACAGCAAAACTACCCGGACACCGCGCCTGGCAGCGGCAGAGAGTGCATGCCGAAAATTCAGTCCGGGTAAAAAATAGGGATTTGCAATGATGATTTCGTTATGGGCTGCATCAATTGCCTGGAGATAGGCATTTTCAATGTCACGACGATGGCGAAAGTTGTCCCGCACCAGGAATGTCGCACGGATATTTCCTCTGGATTGCAGAGGGGGGATTGTTCTGTTTTTTGATCGGGACCAACCTGGGCGTAAGTTGATCCTGGCTACCAGAGACCAAACCCGACAACACGACGTATATATTGCTTTTACCAGTGGTCCTTCTACTTTCACGGCGAAATCGAAATGAGGCGATGTTCTGTCGTCACTAATATTCAAACCTCCGACAAAGGCTATCTTTGCATCAACCACCACTATTTTCCGGTGCAAGCGTCGTAATCTCCTGCGTCGGAACGTCCAAGGTGAAATTTGGGGTTGGAATTTCAGGACAAGTACCCCAGCCTCCACAAGTTCGTCAACCATGCTATTCGGCAGACGGTTCGAGCCGAAGCCATCGATCAGCAGGTGCGTTTTGACTCCACGCAAGGCAGCTCTACACAGGGATGCAGCAACATTACGGCCTGTTGTGTCGTTTTTAAATATATAGCTCTCAAGATAAATATCCTGCTGCGCTTTATCAAGTGCCCCTATCATTGTAGAAAAATATACACTGCTGGCGGTTAGGAGAGTTATCTGGTTGTCAGGTGTTGTTTTGCTCACATGTTTCCCGCTTTCCTTGGAATGTATGATTCTACAAGCAGTTTCAGGCAGAAACATTTCTCAATCTTCTTGGAATAGTATGGGAAATTTCTTTTTTCTACAAGATTGATCATATGCAACAGTACGATGACGTGAAACACTCAACTGAAGCAACCTAGAGGAAGCTTCCTGATGTTGCCGGTGAGTATTTATTGGTCACATATGACCACTTGGCCATATGTGACCCGGATTGTATCGGTTCGGTTAAATATATGGTGCAGGCAATGTTGATAAATATTCGTATAAATACCGATTGGTCGTGGGCGATGAGCACAGACACCATGTTCATGGCATGAGGCTTGCAAATTACAAGTTACTGGTGTGTTTCTCAAGTTGTCTACTAAAGATGATGTCAGTATCCCACAGTCGTGATGAACCCAAGAGAACACTTCACGGTTCAGTTATTTTGAAAACAGCGCGAGATCGTTGAGTCATGAGCAAATACCAAGTGCACAACAGATCTATTCAATCTCGCAAGGAGGATCCAATGAGCGAAAAAGAAGCCTATAGGAAAAGACTTGTAGCAGATATCAAGTTAGACGAGGCCAGACTGGCTCAATTAGAGGCAAAAATCAATAGCAACACAACTGGAATACGAGCAAGAGATACAGACCGTATTAAGGCCGTTGAGCAGAGAATCGACGAGGGAAAAACTTCCTTACGTGAGTTGAGTCGACATCAGGAGAACACCCGTGGCCGGCCTGGTCACAGGTTGAATAAGAAGGGTAGGGCAGCCTGGGGTAAATTACAGGACTCGCTTCAGGATGATATCTCCACACATGAAGGAGAACTGTAGGTTGTCATTCTTCCATCATTTTCCAGAACTGCCCAGGATAAGGAATCTCAAAAACAATGATCATCGTTAGAACAACTTTAAATACCCTGCCGGAGAAGCAGAAAGAAGTTATGCAAACGCTTCTCTCGATGATGGAGCCACCGGCAAACAGAAATGGACTTCTCAGTTACGGTATCTATCGTGATATTGAAGATAACAATATCTTTAACCTGATTTCTGAATGGAAGAGTCGGACATATCTGAATCTTCATCTGAGGTCTGACACTTTCAGTGTTTTACTTGGTATAAAAGGCCTCCTGTTAAAACCAATTGAAATCCAGATAATCAAGGTCTCTTCTGTCGAGGGTTTAGATGCTGTTGAAGCGGCCAGGTGTAGATAGTTTCCGCCCGTATATCCATGGATCGTGGTGAGAAGTTCTTAGAGTCTGATGTCGGCTATCAATATCACGCTGTTGTATCAAATCAGCGATCGGCGCAGGACGACACTCCGAGAGTAATACCATATCATGCGGATGCCTCGGTACCGATAGAGGTCAATTTCATTCTCTGGTGGGAATGATGCTTCTATAAGAACTTGACCTTGGGGTTATTCCGGGTGCAGCATGCTTGTATCGATATAACATGCATGCGAGCAGGCCACATCTAAGCACGCTATTTATTCTATACTTCTTTTTGGAGATTTTTCTTACGATGCAACAATCGTATAATTGTTAAACCAATAACCAGACAACCGAGAAATGGCATTTCATCAACCACACCGTGTATTGCCGTAGGTTCAGGAAACATATATTTCATAAATACGGGAGCACCGAAACATATTGCAGCAACAATACTGCCATATATAATTTCCTTAATTCCGCCAGCATCAAGCATTTTCATAGTCTGCTCCTCTTCTAGCCATTTATGCTTCTGTAGATCTGTCAGACTTCTCGAAATAATCCAGGTCTGCCCAACAGTTTTCTTGAGTCGGTTCGGCAACCGTAACATTCTCCAGGCAGAGAAACAATCTATCCTCTCTGATATTTGAGAAAACAGCAATCCATAGGGTGAAGATTTCCACTGACAGGCTGGCACATTCTCAGGAATCGATAGCTCGATAGAAGGGCTGTTTCAGACTTGAACAGGATATGGCTTTTTCCGCGTAGCGGTTCAGTTCTTCCGAATATCGTGAAAAGTGAATTTCAGGAAATAGCTTTCGTTCTGAACCCTAACGAGAAGTCTCCCTCGTGGGAGTATAATGCCACATTGATAAGCTTCTTTATGGCAATGTTAGATTTCAAACCGTCGATTGTTGATATTAAGCTAACAGGAAGCAGTCTAGAGTTGCTATGATGTTTAAGAGGGCTAATTTTTCAAAGCAAACCTATCCCAACTTACCCCTCACGCAATTAATAGGAATCAAGGTCACATATTTAAGAGGAGGCCACAATGGCTGACATTCTGATAGACGACATCTGGAAAGATATCATAAAGACAATACGTGAACCCCTATTAGTGCTGGATTCAGATTTGAAGGTTATCTTAGCAAGCCCTTCTTTCTATACCGTCTATAAGGTAAAACCTGAAGAAACTGTGGGTCGACTAATTTACGAACTTGGCAGTAAACAGTGGGATATCCCCCGGCTGCGAGAACTGCTTGAAGATATTTTACCAAATGAAAGCTCTTTCGATAACTTTGAAGTAGTGCACGATTTCAATATTATCGGCAGGCGTACAATGTTGTTGAATGCCCGACAGATTGAGCAGAGGACGGACAAGAAAAAACTCATCCTCCTGGCTATTGAGGACATCACCAAACGCATGCTGTTAGAAGAGTTGTTGATAGATTCTGAAGAACGCTTCAGGCGACTTTTTGAAACAGCAGATGACGGTATATTGCTTCTCAATAAGGACGATGGAAATATCTCCGATATTAATACATCTGTTGAGAGAATTTTGGGTTATTCCAAAGAGGAATGTGTCGGAAAAAATCTCCACAAAATTGGCGTAGTGCATGATGTGTTTGATATAAAGGAGATACTCAGAGCGTTGGACGATCAAAGGGTTATTCATTTCAATAATGTTATGCTTCAAACCAAGTCTGGTAAATCTGTGAATGCAGAATTGTATTTTGTCGACAAGGCAAGTGTAATTCAATGCAATATTAGAGATATTACCGTGCGCAACAAACGTGCTGAAAAAGCAATACAGTTTAGCGAGAAACGATACCAGGACCTTTTCAACAGTATCCGCGACGCAATAGTGGTGGCAGATGGTACCAGGACAATAATCGACTGTAATCAAGCATTTATAGATCTTTTTGGTTATCAGAAAGAGGAGGTACTTGGAAAACAAACGCTTGCCCTTTATGAAGATGAAGAAGAATTCCGACGTATGGGTGTATCAATCAAAGAACATAAAGATGATACTGGATTTTTACACATTACTCATTTTCAAAAAGAGGGCGGATCCGTTTTTACAGGTGAAACCAGTGTGTTTTATATGTTAGACGCTAAGGGGGCAGAGGTCGGATACATTGGTCTGATACGGGATGTCACCAAACGTCTGGAAGAGGGAGAAGATCGGAAGAAACTGCAGGCACAGCTACTCCAGGCCCAGAAAATGGAATCAATAGGTACCCTGGCCGGAGGGATTGCCCATGATTTTAACAATATTCTAACTGCTATACTGGGTTTTACTGAACTTGCGAAGAGTCAAGTTAAACCAGGATCTGGAATTGGCAGCGATTTGCAGGAAGTCTATTTGGCAGGAATTCGAGCCAAGGATCTTGTCGCGCAGATTCTTGCTTTTGCCAGGCAGTCAAATGAAGAACAAAGTCCACTTGAGGTTGCTCTTTTAGTTAAGGAAGTAATCAAGTTTCTAAGGTCTTCAATCCCCACGACCATTGAAGTAAAACACAGTCTTAAGAGCAATTCTCTCATTCTGGGTAACCCTACCATGATTCATCAGGTGGTTATGAACTTAGCAACAAATGCAATCCATGCCATGAAAGACGAGCAGGGTATCCTTGATGTAAATCTACAAGATATTGATATTACTAGTACCAATCCTGACTTAGGAGTGGATTTTGGTTTAGAGTTTGGGAGCTATATAAAATTAAAAATATCTGATAATGGCGTTGGTATTTCGCCGGAATATATCAAACAGATTTTTGAACCTTACTTCACCACTAAGGCCCAAGGGGAAGGGACTGGTCTTGGGCTTTCCCTGGTGCACGGCATTGTTGAAAAATATGGCGGTAAAATTTTCGTGGAAAGCACCCTTGGAGTGGGGACATCTTTTATTGTATATCTACCCATCGTCAGTAAACGTAACTTAGAATTCAGCCATGAATCAGAGTTGATCCCAATGGGCAACGAACGGATTTTGTTTGTCGATGATGAAGCTGCCATAGTGAAAATGGGTGCGAGGATGCTTGAAAGTTTGGGTTATGAAGTGACTTCCAGAACAAGCAGTATTGAGGCATTGGAGCTATTTCGCTTTAAAGCTGAAAGCTTTGATTTGGTGATTAGCGATATAACGATGCCGAATATGACAGGAGATAAGTTAGTAGAAAAAATACGAGCCATTGCTCCGGATGTGCCGGTTATCTTGTGTACAGGGTATAGCAATAGAATTACAAAAGAGACTGCCAGAAAATATGGTATTAATGGATTTGCCTTTAAACCAATTGTCAAAACAGAATTTGCCAATCTAGTACGAAGTGTCCTGGATAAACCTTTTGATATTATGCAATAATATTTGACACCAATACAGGACCATATGAATTGGCATAACAAAATGGACTCTACCTTTGTGTGATTAGTCTATTGTGTGCTTTGGTAAGATTAACCAAAACATAGTGCCCAGATTAAGCTTCTTCCTGTATCCCTTCAAAACCGTTTCCACCTCGGCAAACTCCGTCTATCGGTCTGCCGAAAGCGACCTTAACAGGAAGAATCTTTAACACGATGATCTTGTTATTGGTTAAGACTGCCAATTCTTATATCCATTCAGAAGTGCACCATTTTGTCATGGAATAAAATATTCTATGATAGCAGTAATGGAGTCATAACCTGTCGAACGTACACGTTAAAAAAATCACATATAATACTGATAATTAATTAATTATTATCTACTTGTAGTTGTATTATGCCAGCAGTTATAATGTTAGGGTCTGAACGCATCCAATATCTAACTGCAATACTCACTTAAAATCTGTTCATGTTTGTTTAAAGGAGGAAGCTCATGAAGTACACCAAGAGAATAAAGCTGTTACCTGCTCTCCTTGCAACCCTGCTGATTTCGCAGACTGCTGCTGCGGATAACGAGTTTGATCGAACTATCCTGCCGATACCTGAACAAATTTTCAGAGGCAAGATTGGACTAACACCAGCCGATTCGGTAAAGGATTTTCCACGCCAGATTGAAGCACCAGAGGGAGCACCAAATATAGTCATCATAATGCCGGATGACGTGGGTTTTTCAGCCTCAGAGGTGTTCGGAGGTCCGATTCCCACCCCCGCTTTTGACCGGTTGGCAGAGGCTGGGATACGCTACAACGCCTTTCACACAACAGCCCAGTGCTCGCCAACCCGTGCTGCATTACTTACCGGTCGGAACCATCACACCGCCGGGACAGGATCAATTATGGAGATGGGAGTAGGATATCCCGGTTACAACACCCTTGTTTCCAAAAAACTTGCCGGTATCGGTGAAATCCTCAAATACAACGGCTACAACACTGCCTGGTTCGGAAAGAACCACAACGTGCCTGACTGGCAGAACAGTCAGGCAGGACCCTACGATTTGTGGCCTTCCGGACTCGGTTTCGAATACTTCTACGGGTTCCTCGGTGGCGATGCCAATCAATGGGCACCTGCTATATTCGAAAATACTACCCCGATTGAACCACCCCATGATGATCCTGATTACCATTTTGACGTAGACCTCGCAGACCAGGCTATTAAGAGGCTTCGCCTTCTTCACGCAATGGCACCTCAGAAGCCTTTCTTCTTCTACTATGTTCCGGGTACCTCTCATGCACCACATCACGCGCCGAAAGAGTGGATCGATAAGTTTAAAGGCCGTTTTGACAATGGTTGGGACGCAATGCGTGAGGAAATTTTCAACCGCCAGAAGCGTTTGGGCGTTATCCCAGCTTCTGCACAATTCACGGAGCGCCCGAAGGATCTACCGGCATGGGACTCTTTAGATCCCGAGCGAAAGAAAGTGTTTGCCCGGATGATGGAAGTTTATGCTGGCGCCCTTGCGCACTGCGACCACCAAATCAATCGTTTTCTCGATGCCCTCGAAGAGACCGGTCGCATGGATAACACAATGATCATATATATTATGGGTGACAATGGCCCCAGTGGTGAGGGCGGCGCTCAAGGCATGCTCAATGAAATGACCATTTTCAATGGTGTAATTGAAGACTTTGACGATATAAAGAAGGCAGTTGACGGATTGGGTGGCCCTATGTACTTCAACCACAAACCGGCCGGTTGGGCACATGCTATGGCAACGCCGTTTCAATGGACGAAACTCGTAGCTTCGCACTTTGGGGGCACTCGTAACGGGATGGCTATATCCTGGCCTAAACGGATTAAAGACAAAGGAGGACTGCGTACACAGTTTCATCATGTCATTGACATTTTGCCGACGGTACTTGAAGCAACCGGGATTCCAGCACCTGTAAAGGTTGATGGATTCGATCAAAAGCCCATTGAGGGAGTAAGCATGGTTTATACATTCGATGATGCAGCCGCTCCATCGACGAGAACAACGCAATACTTCGAAATTTACGCTCGCCGTGCAATCTATCATGATGGCTGGATGGCGAGCACGACGCCCAAAATTGCTCCATGGCTGCCTTCTGAGCCATCCAAAAACGCGCATACAGAATACGAGTGGGAGCTCTATAATGTGGCTGAAGATTTCAGTCAATCAGTGAACCTTGCTGCAGAGTATCCTGAAAAACTCCAAGCCCTAAAAGACCAATTCCTTGTCGAAGCAACCAAATATAATGTCCTGCCACTGGACGACAGCAACATTCCACGCTTTGATGTTAGCAACCGTCCCAGCTACACTGAGGGCCGCAAAACCTTCACCTTTTATGACGGGATGATCAGAATTCCAGAGGGGAGTTCGCCCGATCTGAAAAACCAGTCGTGGCAAATTGAAGCACAAGTAGAGATCCCCAAAGAAGGTGCTGAGGGGCTTATCATAACCCAGGGAGGCCGCTTTAATGGGATCAGCCTCTTCGTCCTTGATGGAAAGCCAGCGTTCACATACAACTACCTTAACCTCAAACGTACCGACCTGCGCGGTGAGGATGCCCTGTCTCCAGGAGAACATACCTTGCTTGTGAAGTTTCACTATTCCGGTGGAGGGGCAGGAAAACCCGCCGATGTTGAATTACTGGTAGATGGTAAATCCGTGGCAACTGGCCGAGTTGAAAAAACAATCCCAATTCGCTTATCACTGGATGAAACCCTCGATATAGGCGAAGACACGGGAACACCGGTTAGTGAAGACTATAAAACCCCCTTTAAGTTCACCGGCGAAATAGAGAAAGTCACTGTTGCGTTGCAGGAATAGCTGGACGGTAAGGAGAGTCAATTACCGAACCCCAATTTGCTAAAATCCGGTTAAGCGAAAGGTGCTAATGCGTCTCTGCTTAACCGGAGTACTATAATTGCAATTGCCATTACGAAGGTTATTATTTCTCACCAGACAGTCAGTTGAGGGTTATTCCTGTACACCTACAGTCGGAGATGTGTCCTGAACATTGTAAAATTGGTGCCTAGGAGAAGTATCTTTGATTTATCCATGGTTAAAATAATGATTGAGTCATGTCAACATGTGAACGATAGTGTCGTAGTATCATATATGTTGCCTAACGTATTTTTGCATTTCTTCTGTTGGTCATCTACAATACCTTCATAGGTCATCTATAGTGAAGTTCTGAAAGACAACCTACTTGATTGTCAAGGTAGGACATTGTTCAATAGAATAGCTTAATATCACGATAGGGCAATGTGACCTGGTAATCAATGATTCAGCATTTGAATATAAAATCTATATAATTTTTGGTGAGTAGGATGAGACCAAATGAAGAAACATTGGATTTCTTATTAAATATAATGCCTGCTGTTCTATATGAGTATATTCAAAATCGGGATGGTACTAATAGAATTACTTATATATCACCAAATTCTAAAGACATCTTAGGTTATCCATCAAATCGTTTCATCAATAAAGACGTATCAAGTTTCCTTGAAATCACACATGAAGAAGATACTGATAGATTTGAAAAAGAAGATAGAGAAACAATAGATGATTCATATTTTACAACAGAGGCAAGAATCATCGTGCCAACTAAAGAGATTAGATGGATAAGGTTTCGCTCTAAACCAGCTTCAAAATCACCAGAAGGTAATGTCACTTGGGTCGGTTGCATTGTAGATATTACTCAGTTAAAACAAACTCAAGCTGAATTGAAACAGTTAAGGGGAATTTTGCCTTTGTGCTCTTTTTGTAAAAAAATACGAGATGACCAGGGGTATTGGACTCAAGTTGACCATTATATCGAAGAACACACAGAAGCCGATATTAGCCATAGCATCTGTCCTGAATGTATGGAAGAAAAATATCCAGAGGTTGACTAAAACTTAAAGCTGAACAAACCGTTCCAGCGGACTCACTGAAGCTCCCGTGTGCCAGGAAGGAAAGTGATACCAGCTTTCTGTAACTTTATGAAAGATGAAGGAGGGCCCTTCGGTCTCGGATTAAAGGATTTGGGATCAAATCACCTACTGCTGCTGTGGTAAAGAGCCATGGTGGTGAGTGAGTAGGAGAAGGCAATGATTCAGGGCTGGATTCAGTACTATGGTCGCTTCTACAAGAGGCAGTTGAAGTCATATCCCGGGCTACTCGACCGATTACCCTTCAAGTTATCCCCAAAATATAGTGGGGTTGTTATCATGATGTTTTTAGATCCTGAAAACCCAATAGCAACATGTGAATCAGATTCTTGTGATGATTGCGCTATCAATAATGATCTTCATTGCCATTTCAGTTTAAAAGATTGGATATATTTCCTTTTCATTGCATTTCCTCCTTTTCTGCTTGGTGGCGCTGGGATCTACTATATGAACAGCTGGTTATTGATACCTTGGATAATCTTCGTGGTTGCTTTTTTTGGATTGATTGAAATTCGTGTTATGTGTTCCCACTGCCCTCATTATGCCGAGTCTTTAACGTCATTAAAATGTTGGGCAAATTACGGATCTCTCAAATTATGGAAATATAGACCTGGCCCCATGTCAATTATTGAAAAAACAATTTTTTTTGCTGGTTTTGCTATTGTTTGGGGTTATCCTTTGACATTTTTAATTCTTAGCAAACAGATATTTCTGCTGCTTGTTTATTCGATTACAACCGTAGGCTTTTTTATGACATTGATATATTTCATGTGTTCACAATGTATGAATTTTGCCTGTCCACTTAATCAGGTTGATGAAAAAGTGCGAAATCAATTTTTTGATAAAAATCATATTATTGCAGAAGCCTGGGGGAAATGTGGAAATAGTGCACCTAATTGATTTTTCACTATTGAGGATAACAGCGGGCTAGACAAGGATGGGCGGGAAAAGCGCCTGCGCACCTGTCAGCCCAAGCGTTATGCTTAAGGATAAAATGTAGAATCTATCGGATGGAACAATGGCAGCCCTAAAATGATAAAATTCATACTAAAATCACCTTTGTCTCTGCTATACCATATCAACAAGACAGGTAGAGAATTTTGCAGAGCAGGATTCATTTCAACAGCTCTTTCCGAAGGGATATACGATGTTCTTGCTAAAGGGCCAGCAAGTTGTGAGGACCTTCAAAAAGCAATTGATACGGATTTCAATAAAGAAGGGCTTCTAGCATGGCTTGATTTGGGTGTGTCACTGGGAGAACTGAAAAGAAATCAAAACCGCTATAGTATTAAGGGTAAGTTTGCTAAAGAATTATTGAAACCAGCAAATGATACATGGAAAGCCTTTTTTCAAGCTCGTGTAGAGATATTTCACAATTACATCATCAACACACCATCCCAACTGAAAAGGCATGAGAAGTTTGAGTTTAGCCAATCCTATGGAGAATTGTTTGCCCGATCATCCAGAACTGTCGAACCTTTTCTGTTAGATATTGTTGATGAAATAATACCACAAACAGGAGAATGCTCTCTTTTGGAAGTCGGATGTGGCTCGGGCATTTATATCAAACGTGCCTGTGATCGCAACCCAAACTTGAATGCACTTGGATTAGAGCTACAGGAGAAAGTAGCTGATTTTGCGAGAGATAATGTAACTGTTTGGCAAATATCAGACAGAGTAGAAATTGAGACCAATGACATACGAGACTTCACCAGTGAAAACAAGTACGACATTATTACTTTTTTTAATCTTATTTACTATTTCCCTGTTAATGAAAGAATCGACGTCCTTCGCAAATTAAAAGATTTGGTAAATCCAGGTGGGCATTTGGTCTTAACAACCTTATGTCCAACAAATGAGCCGTCAATTCAATTAATGAATCTTTGGTCTTCAATGACAGAGGGATGTGGCCCATTACCAACACCAGAGCAAATTATCGACCTGTTTAAAAAAACTGGGTTTTCTGAATTTCAGCATAAAAAACTAATGCCTGGCTTCTTTTTGTTTAAAGCCAGCCTGTCAAATTCCATTTAAACATGCATAACCAGGTGTTTCACCAGACCAAGGCCACTACGCGCCTCAGGCTGGAGAACTTATCGTAATGTGAACCAACGCTATATAATTCACAATCATGAGGAGTTAGATCTATGTGTACACAATCAGGATCATGCCTTTGTGGTGAAATCACTTTCGAAATAGAAGGCGATTTTGACAATTTCTATCTTTGTCATTGTAGCCGGTGTCGAAAAGATACAGGTTCGGCTCATGGGGCCAATCTTTTTTCTTCTTCTGCCAAGTTGAAATGGATATCAGGAGAGGATAAAATAACAAATTTTACTTTGCCTTCAACACAACACAACAAATCCTTTTGCTCAATGTGTGGATCCGCACTTCCAAATATTCAAATGGGAGGTGAACTTCTGGTGGTTCCTGCTGGAAGCCTTGATTGTGATATCTACATCACTCCTACCGCCCACATTTGTATTTCCAGCAAAGCAAATTGGGATAAAGATCTTCATAAAATTCCTATGATGGAGACTTTGCCGTCATAAGCATAAAGCCACATAACAAGTGCTTCCAGCTGACGCCTAAACAGCGCGGCTGAAGCTGGTGTTAGCCCTAAGATTTCATTAGCCCCATAACTGAAAAGGAGGAGTGATACCATGAAAACAACAGCAACTATTGCAATATTATTTGCGATTTTCTGCGCACTAATTACATCGGCCATCGCACAGGACAAACCCAACATCCTCATCATCTTCCCGGATGATGTGGGCTGGGAAAATGTCAGTGCCTACAGTCATGGCACCATGGGCTACCGGACTCCCCACATCGACCGAATTGCCAAGGAGGGAGCGTTGTTTACCGATCATTACGCCCAACCCTCCTGCACCGCCGGGCGGGCGGCGTTGATCACCGGGCAATATCCGATCCGCAGCGGCATGACTACGGTCGGGCGTCCGGGCGCGGAACTTGGGCTCAAGCCGGAAACGCCGACTCTTGCCGAGGTGCTCAAGCCGCTTGGCTATGCGACCGGCCAATTCGGCAAGAATCACCTTGGCGACCGCAACGAGCACCTGCCGACGGTGCATGGCTTCGACGAGTTCTTCGGTAACCTCTATCACCTGAACACTCAGGAGGAGTTCGAGCAGCGCGACTACCCAAAGGATCCCGAATACTTTAAGAAATTCGGTACCCGCGGCGTGCTCCACACTTGGGCCACCGATACGGACGATCCCACGGTCGACCACCGCTTCGGCAAAGTTGGCAAGCAGAAGATCGAGGATACCGGTCAACTTGGAAAGAAGAGGATGGAGACTATGGACGAGGAGTTCATCGAGGCCAGCCTCGACTTCATCAAACGCGCGAAGGAGGCGGACAAGCCCTTCTTCGTCTGGTTCAACCCATGCCGGATGCACATGTACACCCGCCTCAGTGACGAGCACAAGTATCTCGCCGCTGACATTACCACCGAGCACGACGCCTACGGCAGCGGTATGATCGAACATGACATGCAGGTCGGCGAGCTGCTCGACGGCCTGGAGAAGCTCGGCGTCATGGACGACACCATAATCATCTACTCCACCGACAACGGCCCCGAGCACAGTGCCAAGCTCCACGGCGGCACCACACCCTTCCGCGGTGAAAAGATGACAACCTTTGAGGGCGGTGTACGCGTTCCGATGATGATCCGCTGGCCCGGCCATATTCCTGCTGGCAGGGAACTCGATGGCATCCAGTCCCACATGGATATTTTCACCACCCTCGCGGCGGTGGCCGGCGAGCCCAATGTCGCCGAGAAGATGAAGATCGAGCGTAAGCAGTACATTGACGGCGTCAACAACCTCGACTACTGGCTTGGCAAGACTGAAGAAAGCGCTCGAGACAATTTCATCTACTACCACGAGTCCACGGTCAGGGCGATTCGCTACAAGCAGTGGAAACTCCACTTCGAAACCAGCGAGAACTACTACGCGCCCTACGTGAAGCAGAAATTCCCGTTGATGTTCAACATCCGCATGGACCCCTTCGAGTCCTTTGACGAGATCGGCGACCGCTCGCAGGTTCTTCAAGCCAAACAGTGGGTCAACGAACCAATCCAGCACCTGCTCGGCGAACACGTGCAGTCGCTGATGGATTACCCGCCCGTGCAGAAGGCCTCCACCTTCGACTTCAGTGCCATTATGGAGCAGCTGATGTCCGGGAAGCAATAAGCCTAACAATCGCATTCACACTGGCAGCAAAAAGCGCCGCTCCTACGTCGCCATGCTTTTTGCTGCCAGTGTTGCTGCTCGTTATTTGCGATGCGAAGGCGCTTTATGTATATGTTTTCACATTAAGTTATAGTTAGAACCCTGTGTTCCACCACCGGCATCCCAGTGATTTGTAAATTTTTACCTATCTGATCTTGTTCGCCATTTTAGCAAACTGACTTCGTTTCTCATTCAGTTACATATCGCTGCTATGCTCCTTTATTCGTGCCTCGCAGTGCACTAAAATTGCGGGACAATATTTGCGACATTTAAAGATTTACAGAGCGATAGTCTGGAAACATGTGATCTGCAAGAGGGAAGCGTGAATCGAGGTTGTGGTTGATGGTTGTTAATGTATCTTCCCGGGTTACTCTGCTCTGCTGGACTAGACATCGAGATTAATGTGATCGCTAAGGCCGTTCGAGCCACCACAGAAGAATGGCTCTGGCCAGATGCTCTATTCCGGAATCATTTACCTGCTTTTGTGAAAAAAGGTTTCTTTGCTCACAGCGTATTTGAAGATTTCCTTGCAGAGTGTGAGGCGTTCCTAATCACAATTGAGTCCAAACAGTGATTATAGTGCACAGACGGAAGCTAACACGGCTTTTGCAGTGTAGAAAAATGCGAGCACCTCTGAAAAACAACGTTCGCTGAGAAAGAATCAGAAGGTTTCTTGTTCAAAGTAAATACTATTGAGAGGCCGTTATGAATGCAGAAGAACTCAAGACGCTTCAGTCCCCATTGAAGCAAAAGTATAAAGATAAACCAGAGACCGCAATCGTAACCCTTAGAGCCAAAGGACGAATCGGTGAAGGAATCACCTGCAAGGTTGAAACGGGGAAGGCCCTTGTCGAGGCTGGACTACATCCGGCTACAGGAGGGGATGGACTCTCCCTCTGTTCAGGAGATATGTTATTGGAGGCATTAGTCGCTTGTGCAGGAGTAACTTTGAGAGCAGTAGCTACCGCAATCGGGGTGGATCTCAAAGATGCCACGATTAGTGCTGAGGGGGATCTGGATTTTCGAGGTACTCTCGCAGTCACCAGGGAAGCCCCGGTGGGTTTTAAGAGTATTCGTCTTCTGTTCGATATAGAAAGTGACACAGAGCAAGAGCAGTTAAACTCCTTGATCAAACTAACAGAGCGTTATTGTGTGGTATATCAAACACTATCCCGTGCACCAGAAATGAATGTTACGTGCAGAGTAAGATGAAGGAGGAGGCACCAGTTAACCATGCGCTTCATGCGACCTGGGAACCCTGTATTTTTTTTCGAGAGTTTGTGCAAAATTGAGGCGTGCTGCCTTTTTCCCATCCTGGCAGGTTCCAGGCGTGTGAGCGTGTAGTTAGCGCAAAGGATACAACAGTTATTATGAGCAGAGTAAAACATACAACTTCGTTCGAAATTCAGGAGCCTGTTAACGTACTTTTCCCGTTATTCAGTGCCGAAGGCGAAATGCTTTGGGTTCCCGGCTGGGATTATGAAAACATAATGGGAAGCACCGAAATTCACGAAGATTATGTGTTTGTCACTAAAAGTCACGATCATGCTACGTCTGATGCTGTATGGGTGGTAAAGCGGTATGAGCCAGAAAAATATTTGATTCAATTCTACAAGGTAGAGCCAAAAGAAAAACTTGGGGTTATTGAGGTTCAATGTTCAGAGCTAAAAAAGTCTCTTACCAAGGTGCAGGTAACCTATGAATACATCGGGTTGTCAGCCACTGGCAACGAATTTATTGCTGGTTTTTCCAAGGAGAAATATGAGGCTTTCATCGGTGAATGGGAACAATTGTTGGTCAATTACTTCACAAGCAAGTGCTAACAAGGCGCTTCGCCCGACCAAGAAACATGATGCGGTGTTCGTTGTGTGAGCTTGGTCGTTAGAGTTTGAAAGAAGCATCTATGAAACGACTATTTTTTTATTTAACAGTTATTAGTGTCATAACATGTTCATTGCAATCATATGCAAATGAACAAATACGTATTTGTACCAACAGTTATGAGCCCTATTACGGTGAGAATATGGCTGATTTCGGACCCTTTATCAAGATCACTGTTCTTGCGCTCAAAGAGGCCGGATATGACGCCGAAGTAAAATTTCTTCCGTGGTTAAGATGTCTGAATGAAGGTAAGAAAGGTATCTTCGACATGATTGTGGGCGTATGGTGGTTAAATACGGAACGGGAAAGTTGGACAGCTTATACCGATGGGATACTTGAAAATGAAGTTGGATTATATAAAAGAAAGTATGATAAACTTGTTTTTAAAAATTATGCAGATTTAAAAGAAAAAAATGTTGTAGTTGGAACTGTGCATGGATATATCAATCCTGAAAGTTTTGTTCAGACTGGTATAAAGACCGAGCAAGTAACAAAAGACCTTCAAAACATGGAAAAACTTTTAGCTAATAGGATAAGATTAGTCCTTGTTGATAAAAATCTTGGCGCATACCTTCTAAAAAAACAAGGCGAGGAAAATGAAATAGAATGGCTTGTAACTTTACAAAAAATTCCTCTCCGAAACGGAATTATGAAAAATGCAAAAGGGGACTGGGTAAAGAAGCTTGATGATTTCAATAATGGATTATGGATACTTAAAGAACAGGGCGTTGTTGAAAAAATCCTGAAAGAGTACGATATTCAATTTTGATATTAAGATAAGATCAAAATATAACCTGTTATTAAGGCTGACGGCTCCATATTCCGCTGAATTCAGCGTTATTCGATGAAACCAAAAACAATGATCGGGATAATGAACAATACTAAGTGGGAAGAATTAAGAATGGGAATGTACAATCTTAATTCATTATCACCTCGATGGCGTACATGTCACACTGAAAACGAATATATCTCAGAATGGGATGGCGAATGGTTCTATCATTTTAGAATTGGTGGATATCAAACAATCAAATGGGTTGAAATAAAAATTTCATCTAAAGAGCAAGATGAAGCAGTATTGAAAATATTAAAACAGATAAATGTGCCAGGTGAAAGGACAGGGAATGGGTTTAAGATCTTTGGTTATCTGCCTGAAAATAAATCAATAAATTATATAAACCAATAACCATGCGTTCCGCCGGACTCGCTGAATCCAGCCGGTTATTTCCACGAACCCCGCAGTTAGTGTTACCTGTCTTCATGAGTAGTCCCCTGATGGGGGTCATTTTTCCAGTATTACCTTCCCGAAGCGGCGTGCCTGCGACATTAGGCTATTCACTGTAGATGCATGGGTGATTGGGCAACCTGCAGTCTGAAGGATAGTTGCTGACCACGTGTTACATGTCTTGCAAAGGTGATATGTTTCCTCAGATGCATAGAACCAACTGTAACCGTAATTTCCCGGGCCCAAACGGACTGCCGTGCCTGACTTGTCTCGCGAGAAACTTTTTGAGATTTGGTGAATCATTTGCTCGAATCCAGGCACGGAAAGCTCTATCCTGATCATCTCATTGTGTGGGAAATAACTCTTTGGTGGACCGCGAAAACCGACCAGGTGTAATACACTTGACGTGGGCAATAGCAGGGCTTTGACGGCAAGTCCCGGTCCAGGATCGGGAGAGGTGTAATAGTCTTTATCTCCCCAGCCAATCTCCAGGTAATCCATATGCGTGAATATGTTGAGGCTTGGCCATTCTGGCTGGCGGATATCGATACGTCGTATAACAATCCCTGCATGCCAGCCGTGATTTACCAGAAATATTGACCTGGTCTGCTCATCTTTTAGGGGAGGGAACAGGGGATTGGGCTGAATAGTGCAGCCGCTTGTCATTATCACCATGAGAAACAGTAACGCCTTGGTTATAAGCCACCTCATATCTTTCCTCAGCAATGGTGAGAATAACAGCCTTCACAAGCTTATAATAACCGGAATTCCAGAAGCTCAAGGTAATACTATATCGACATAGATGTTGTTCTTATCCACATATTTAACTGGAGAACACAATATGTTTTGATAGAGAGCATGAGACAGGAAAGAGTATTTTGAGGATTTCCTGAAAAGCAATTAATAAGTATCACCCAGTGTCTGAATCGTGCTGTAGGGGTGTTTGGAGGCGCACGAGTACCTCGTTGATTTCCTTCATGCTAATCGGCTTGGCAACATAATCGTTCATTCCAGCGGCAAGGAAATTTTCCCTGTCGCCAATCATGGAATAAGCGGTCATTGCAATGATGGGGATTTCCGACTTGCGCCCAAGCTCTTTAGAGGACCGTATCTTTCTGGTTGCTTCAACACCGTCCATCAGCGGCATCTGGATGTCCATGAAAATGAGGTCAAAGTCTTCTGTGGAGAGCAGCTGGATAACTTCAAGACCGTTCTGTACGCAGGTAACTGCATGACCTGATTTTTCCAGCAGCATCTTGGCAGCGAACGAACTTATCCCTTCATCTTCCGCCAGGAGGATTTTCAGGTTGCGGATTTGCTCAGTGGCAACGCTTTCGGAGGCCTGTCTTGCCTCGATATGCCCCTTGGCCGTAACCGTGAAAGGAAGGGAGATATACATGACTGTGCCGGCCTTGTTACCGTTGTCGATAGCCAGTTCGCCGTGCATCAGGTGAACAAGCTTGCGGACAATGGAAAGTCCGAGGCCGACGCCCTGGAATCGGCGGGTATATTTTTCTTCTGCCTGCACGAACGGTTCAACGACGTCATTGATCTGTTCATCGGTAATGCCGATTCCAGTATCACTGACAGCAATGTGCATATAGATGCGGGAGCTATCACTGCAAGGCCAGAACGAGACCTCGATGGTAATACGACCATCTTCGGTGAATTTGACGGCATTGCCGACCAGATTGAAGAGGATTTGCCGCAACCGGGCTTCGTCACCGATGATTATTTCCGGGAATTTCCCTGACCAGACAAACTCCAGGGTATTTCCTCTTGCTTTCGCCGCCTGGTTGAAGAGCTCGAGAATGGCCTTTTCCAGATTTTTTACCTGGAACTCTGCTGACTCAATCTTGAGCTTTCCCGCCTCAATCCTGGCGATATCGAGAATGTCGGCAAGTAGCCGGTTGAGACGATGCAGTGAGGTTTTCACAGCCTGGAGGTATTCAGACTGCTGCCCGCTCAGCGATGTGGTTTGGAGCAGTTGCAGCATGGCGAGAGCACCGTTTAGCGGGGTACGTATTTCATGGCTCATGTTGGCCAGGAATTCGGATTTAACTTTGCTGGCGGTCTCAGCCTTGTCCTTCATCTCAATTAGCTGAGCCTCTGTCCGCTTTCTGTCCGTTATATCCCTGGCGATGCCAAGAACCCCGATGAGGCGACCGTCCCGGTCGCGCATCGGCGTCTTGATGGTTTCAAAAAGACCCCGATAGCCATCTTCGGAGAAGGTTAGCCATTCTTCATTGATGCTTGGCTTGTCGGATTTCATGGCCTTCAGGTCATTGGCCCGGAAAAAATCTGCCAGTTCCTCAGAAACAAAATCGTAGTCGGTTTTTCCTACGATTTCTGATTCTTGTGCACCGAAAAATTTCTCGAATGTCGAATTGCAAGTGAGAAAAACACCGTTTGGGTCTTTCAGCCAGATCAAATCGGGAATACTGCGCAGCAGAGAGTAGAGATAATCCCCTGACCAGGACCTCTTTTCTGCATCGGCAGGTTGCTCCCCGGCCTGAGACAGCTTTGATGTTTTTATCTCATCCTCAAGTTCTGCTATACGTTTCCGCAGAGCTTTCAGCTCTGAAGCCTGGTGTGTATTGTGTGTGTTTTTTCCCGCCATATGTACCTCGCAATATTATAACTCAATCCTACTGAATTGCGGGACAATACGGAAGGTCGTCGTAAAGAAAAGTGCGAGTAAAACACACTATTCAAATATTTTCGGTCTATTTCTGACAGTCTGCTATACATTTTTCCTTCAGCTTTTTCATATCCACCAAATATTGATTTGATTGGTCGAGGTAAAAAGAAAGTGCTTTGGAAAAATGCTTACCGACCAGGCCGTCCACAAAGACCTGGCTGATTTCTCGATAGCGAGTCAGGATGAGTTGGGAACGGTAGAAAATCAGCCACTCCTCCTTGGACATCTCCTGGAGAATGATTGTTAACGCCTTGCGGGACCTCGGCTGATACATCCAGAAATACATAAGATCCAGCGCATTGACTATGATAAGCCGCTCCAGGTCCTGTGCTTCCCGGCTGAGTGTCTTCATCATTATTTTTGGAGATTGAAGTATGGCGAGGACATCTTCTTCCGGGAAGAGCAGATCTAATCGAGAAAACACTGAAAATAGCTGGGTAACCTTTGTACGATAGCCGGTCAGCCTTGCGGTAATGTTTGCCTGACGATCGGCTACACCCTCAATCACCGCAGCAACACAGTCCGATGCGAATTTTGAAATGATTGCTGCCCATTTTTGGAGAATCGTTGTCGTATCAGGGACACCTGCCATCCCCAGCAAAGTACCAATGGCTGTGTTAAGCAGGATGGCCATTGGAATGGCCAGGATGGAACGAAAGAAATTGCCAACTGTCGCACCTTTAGGTAACCCTCTAACAGCATTATGGCTGGAGATGTAGATACCATTTGCCAACCCCATTACCGCATACAACAGTACCGGGTTTGTAGAGGTCGTAACACCCAGTGTGCGATCAAGCAGCAGGGTCTTTACGATATAATCAAGAAGCGGTACTGAAAAGCCTGTATACAGCAAAGAGTCAGATATCCTGCTCCAACTGACAAGTGAGTTCCATGGTAACAGTGGAGAACGGCGCAGACCGCCTCCTCCGAGTACCGACTGGATGATATTACGCGAGCCGGTAATACCGAACCAGATAACAGCTCCCAAATATGAAAGAACCCACCAGTCCTTGGTGAGGAAGAAAGTGAGAAACGCAGGGATAAAACCAAGCAACACCTTCGCCATATTTTTAGTGTTGGTGTTAAGATATTTCCATGGTTCGCCAATTGATTCAGGTTCCTGCTTGCCGCGTACCTCAATACCGCAGCCAACCTGTTTGCTGAGTCCTCCGAGAGTGCCGATGTTGCCACGTTTACCACCATGCAGAATAAGGCTATCGAGTTTCCAATTCACCCATCGCTTTACTCCTGTCCTACGCGAAAAAAATCCACTCGCAGCTTTCCCTTGAACACGCTTCACCTGAGTTTGGCAGTTTTTTGTTATCAGGGCACTTACAGGAATAAGCGTTCTTCCTTCAGTTCCCTGTTTACTGAAAAATTTGTTTCGAGCCCGTGCTGGTAAGGTATCTATTACGACAAAGCCCATACCGTAGCAATGCTCCGCCTGGCCTGTTGAGCCTGAGCCGATACGTGACTTGAGGGTCCTTTTTCGGTAACTGTAGTGGAACGATTCCAAATGTGACAAAATGTCAATCAGCTGGAGTTTACGTTCCTGCAGAAACGAAAGTTCTGCGTTCATCGAAACAGATTTTTTTTTACCCGCAGTAGTGGTCTTTACTTGCTCTTTTATTCTGAGTTGATGCTCTTCATGATCCAGAATAATATTTCGTATCACATTCTTCAGACTGATAACATTATCGTCGTTCAATGCTTTTTGCAGTTTGCTGATCAGGTCGTAATGAGCATCAGGACTCTTCCCCTGGACTGTTCCACCCTTTAAAACAGTTGTGTCAATAGAGACTCCGTCACTCATGCCCCGGCTTGCATCTTTAAGATTATATGCCTCGATATGAGTGAACATACCGTCACCTGCATAGAGGAGTTCAAGCGTATCCTGAGCAGAAAGGTTGCTGAGATTCAGGGTGAAATTTGAACTGGGGTGCAGCGATATCAGTCTTTTGAGTATTTCGTTTAAACCGCAATGTAAAAGCT
This sequence comes from Desulfosediminicola flagellatus, assembly GCF_005116655.2. Classification (GTDB taxonomy): domain Bacteria; phylum Desulfobacterota; class Desulfobulbia; order Desulfobulbales; family Desulfocapsaceae; genus Desulfopila; species Desulfopila flagellata. Next base: position 854,790 of record NZ_CP050698.1, read on the forward strand.
GGGGAAGTTCCGGGCTATCCTGGGGGACGGTAGGATCATGCACTTCAGGATTCCGTGAAGGAATGAGATAATCTGCGATTATCGATTCAATAGTCACTTGACGGATCTTTTCTAGCTCGACTTTTTCCAGAGTCTCTTTGTTGCTATTCTTTGAATGAGAATACAACTCAATACGATCTGAGACTGTGTTGTGAATGAACCGTGCCAGGTGAAGTATTGATGGCTGCCCTTTACCGACAAATGCGAGGAAGTCATTACATACCAGAGCGGGTAGGGAAAGGCCGAGTTCCCTGTTCAATTGTAATCTGTGTTTACTGTTGAACATCTCAAATACATCGAAGACATATTTTTGCTGGTATTGTGAGACTTCGCGCCCCTCCCTCATGAATGCTTTGACACCTTCTTTGTCGAGAAAATTGAGGAAGGTAGCGTTGTCGGGAAAGCCGTCAGGTTCCCAGGTGAACTTGATATATTTATCCCTGAACCGTGTGGAGATTTCTATACCGACTCGTACGGTGATATCAAGAATCTTACCGGCTTCGAGTAGTTCCTCAATCACATCAGGTTGAACATAATTGTAGTAAACGACAGTCAGATTACGGATACCTTTAATCCAGGCGTCCATGATAAGGTGGGTAGGAGATTTCCTTCCCTTAGTATTGGCGTCGTGTACGTGGTCGTCAAAAGCGAGCTGGTTCCACTGCTCAGGCATTTCCACCAGATGATAGCTAGCAAGTTCTTTACGTATCAATCTGGGATTTCCGGTGGAAACCATTCTGAAATCATGCGCCAATTTTAGCCTGCGCATCTCGTTGTCGCGAGTTCGCACAAGCTCCTTCATGATTTGCAACAATACTCTGGCTGTATTTTTACGATAGTACCCCGACGAGGACAGGAACACCTCATCACGCAAAGAGCGCAAAGCCTTCAGGCGGTCGCGTGCCATACCTTTCTCAAAAGAGCCAAGCAGACTCACAACTGCATATGCTATCCGTAAGCCCCTTGGTGCCGCCAACTCTTTAATTCCGTGGGGGTGCATGTATTCAATAAGCAACGAACGGAATGCTCTGGATCTGGGGCCCCTCTCAAGGACGTCATCTACAATTTGAAGAAGGTGATAGTCGTTTTTGTCAAAAAATATGCGTGAAGCGATTGTATTCATGTTTTAAGCAACAGTCATTGTGTAGTCATCCCACTGAGGCAACCTGAGAATAGATTACTCAGAACCTGGCAGGTAGTAATAATGAAATGAGATTTTTGAACCTATAAGGTCCGATTGTGAATAGATGGCTGAAAGAGTGGGCGATTCTTAGTTGTTGAGATTGCCTAAGAATAATCCACTCTTTCTACCTGTACTTTGGAAAGAGTAGTACGTGAGCATAGCAGCAAAATCGGCCAACAGAAAGACAGGTGTGACAATTCGATTCGTCAAGCCGATTGGTTATGTCGTAATGGCAGAGGATTACTCTACTGAGCAAGCGCGCGGGCAGACTCTGAATAGTAATCGGTAAAAATGCCGTCTACGCCCATACGGGCAAGCGCCTGCAATTCCTCGGGAATGTTTACAGTAAAAACCAGTACTGCAAGACCTCTTTTATGTGCTTTATCGATAAATTCCGGTGTAATTGTACGATACCATAGATTCACCGATACGGCATTCAACTCACAGGCCATATCGAGCAATTCATCAGTATAGTATCTACCGTCCAGGCATGCCTCTATTTCTTTAGTTATAATTGCGACAACCCGTGGATCTGTACACTTTTTTTCGAGCAACTTCAGGTTTTCTTCAAGAGTAATAAATCTGGGGATCATATACTGTTCAAAACCATAGGCAAAAATGTGTTCGAAATACTGCTCTGCCTCTACGCCAGCTTTTTCAATGAGCACGGCACGTCGTATGGCTCCGTCAATGAGCGCAATTTTAAGGGTGGGGCAGACCTTGCGGATATTCCTGAGTTCCTGCCAGTTGAACGAACTTGCCAGGACATCGGAATACTGCAGTCTTCCTGAGGCAACGTATTGTGCTAATAGTTCACCTGCCGGTTTACCTGTACCATCACCTTTGAGCTCAAGATGAATAGCTGGTCGTCGTTCCGGAGGCAGGGATGCAAAAAAATCCAACACATCAGCCAGGAAGGGAATGCGATCTTTGCCTCGCTTGGGATCACCAGCATAAAGACGCTTCAGCGCGTGAGAATCTGTGGTGAACACCTTTCCGTGCCCGTTTGAGACTTCCTCAAGGTTGAGGTTATGAACCACAACCAACTCGCCGTCACCACATAACTGTACATCAAATTCAATGGCAGGAACCTCTTCACTGGCAACTTTATCAAAAGCACGGATAGTGTTCTGATTGAAGCCGGGGTAGAAGCAGCCACGGTGTCCTATGAGAATCATTAGCTCCTCCTTTTTTATAAGATGTTAGGAAGAAACATAACCACTGAAGGCATATAGGTCACGATAATGAGCACTAGCAGCAATGCAGCGATAAAAGGCCATATTTCCTTAACAAACTGCCCTACAGTTACCCCGGTTATCGCACAGGTAGTGAACATCATCGAGCCAAAGGGCGGGGTTATTCCGCCGATCATAATATTGACGATCATGATTAAGCCGAAGTGAGTCAGGTCGATGCCCATCGTTTTGACCAAAGGAACCAGAAGAGGGGCGACAATAATCAATAATGCTCCGCCTTCCAGGAACATACCAAGCACAAGGAGCAGAACATTGATCACAACCAGAATAATCCACAGAGAATCTGAAATAGACAGGATGCTTTGTGTTAGCTGATGAGGGATTCGTTCCCAGCTCATATATTGGCCGAATACGGATGCCGCAATAATAATCAGCATGACTGAACTGGTAGAAAGAATGGTGTTTTTCAAAATGATAGGAACATGTTTCCACTTAAGTTCTTTATAGAGAAACACACCGATAATGATACAGAACAATACAGCCATTGCACCCGCTTCTGTAGGTGTAAATATCCCGAAGCGAATCCCAAAGATAATACCAAAGGGGAGGAGCAAGCCCCAGATTGATTCTTTAAATTGCTTGAAAATCTCAGACCCGGAGGCCATTTTTTCCCGACTTGGTTTGTAGTCTCTTTTCTTAGCAATAAAATGCACGGTCAACATCAACGCTAAACACATGAGAAGTCCCGGCGTATATCCACCGATAAACATCTTTGCCACCGATACCTGGGCAATGAGTGCGTAAATAATGAGGTTGATGCCCGGTGGAATAACCGGTGCAATGGCAGAAGACGCCGCCGTGATTGCCGTAGAAAAGGCTGCGCTGTAACCACGCTTGGTCATCTGTGGCACAAGTATCTTCGATTGCATGGCCGCATCAGCGTTTGCAGAACCGGAGATACCTCCCATCAGGGTAGAGAGCAGGACATTGACCTGAGCCAGGCCGCCACGCAAATGCCCGGTAAGCACATCCGCCATTTTCATGAGGTTTGAACTGATACCGGAATAGTTCATAATCTCACCCGCCATGATAAAAAACGGCACGGCCAGAAGCGGAAACGAGGAGGCCGAGGTGATAAACTTCTGCAATATCAGATCCGGTGGCGTACCTACATCTCCGAAGGTAAAGTAAGCCAGAGACGCAGCCAAAAGGGCAAAAGCGATCGGTATGCTGGTGAAATACAACACCATTACGATGATGACAGGGAATGTTGACATAACTTTATTTGTGGTGAGTTATAACGCCTTTTGGCAAAGTGCGGTCGGGGATAATTGGCACAATTATTTCTATTGTGAATGCAATAGAGCCCTCGTCCTGCATAAATGTAATATCTAGCCTTTAAGCGAATCGATTAATCTGCGAATATCCCGGTAGAGAAAGTTCAGGGCATAAATGATCATCAGGGCAAAACCGACAGTCAATGCCAGATTGACATAGAGAGATGGTATATTCAGAACCGGAGTTGTTTTCAGTTTATTCGCGTTAATGAAAAGAATGCTGAGATAAACGATATACCCATTGATTACAAGCATCAGGCAATCGATAACCACTGCAATAAGCGCCTTTACAGGTTCGGGACCGAACCGTGATACAAAATCGATCCCGATATGCATTTTATATCGGTACGCAGCAGCAGAACCAATAAAAACACTCCAGATAAAGGCGGTTGTGGCCACTTCCTCAGCCCAGAAAATGCCGCCGAGTGATAGATACCTGAGAGCGACATTGACGATAACGACGAGAACCGTAGTACAGAGGAAAAAACCACTGAGAACCAGATCGAAGTTACAAAGAAGTTGTTTAGGTGTAATAGACATTGTTCACAAAATTGGTGCATAGAGAGCAGGCCCTCCATGCACCTTTAATTCAGGCTACCTTGAAAAATGAATAAAGAGTTCAATTTTCAAGGTCTCCTTCAGTTTATCTCATGGAGTCGAGCTCAGAGAAAATAGCCTTGAAAACGCCTGGGGTCATACCATCCTGCTCTTTATAGAGTGGTGCCAGGGCAGCGCGGAATGCATCGCCATCAACATCATTGAACTTAACGCCGTAAGACTCAAGTTCTTTCACAACGCCACCGTGCTGGGACTTGAGAAGTTCAACCATGTCATTTGCTCCCTTGCTGAACTCGTCCTGGATAATTGCCTGGTATTCTGCAGGAATTTCGTTCCAGACCGCAATAGAGATATACACACCGCAGGTACCCAGAATATGATGGGTGTTCGCAACATTCTTGGTAGGACCTTCATAGACTTTTGTTCCGATATTGGTGAACTCGGATCCTTCAAGCCCATCCACAACACCCTGCTGAACTGCGGAAAGGGTCTCGCCCCATGGCAGTGGGGTAGCAACAGCGCCCATAGCAGTAAGGGTATCAATATAGGATTTGGAGCCTGGGGTTCTGATCTTCATACCGCTCAAGTCGGCTGGAGTGGTAATAACCTTTTGGGTAATCAGATTTCTGAAACCGTAGATATAATCAAGAGCGAGAATTTTGATTCCCTGCTCTTCGGCCTTAGCTTTCATGTCCGCAACCATCTGGGTCTTGGTGAGCGCAACGTATTCATCAAAGCTACGGTAGAGCATCGGTGCATAGAGCGCCTTGAAATCAGGTACGTAATCACCAATAAAAGAAGGATCTTCAACAGAGATGAATTTCGCACCGCGAACTACCTGCTCAACACCTTCTTTGTACGCAGGAAGCTGTGCCTGTGGGAACGTCTGAATGTTGATCGCTCCACCAGTCTTCTCTAAGATAGACGCTGATACAGCATCCATGGACTTGGTCAACTGCTCAGCAGGGCTGAAAACATGGCTGAGCTTCAGGGTTAACTTGTAATCGTCGGCTGCCATGCTCTGGGTGCCAATGGACAGGATTGCCCCTGCGCAAAGGACAGAAAGAGTTTTTTTGATGTTCATAGTGCTCTCCTTGTGATGTTGTTTTGTCTTAACGTTATGGTTGCCACTAAAATTGCAACAGCCGTATATTTCTATCTTTTCTACCTACCGTTCTCCGTTGCTCTCTACACGAGGCAACGAGTGGTCGATTCACGAACTACCAATGTTGTTTCCATCATGTCATGTATTGGCTTTAACTGTCTATCTGTCATTTGCAACAGTATCTCTGCAGCACGTTGCCCCATCTCATATGCAGGCTGGTGGATAGTTGTAAGGGCAGGCACCATATACGAGGCTGTCTGCATATCGTCAAAGCCGACGATGGATAGATCTTTGGGCAGAGTAAGCCCAGCTTCTCTCGCTCCCTTAATAGCCCCTAAAGCAATATAATCGTTGGAACAAAAAACTGCGGTGGGAGGGGAGGGCAGACTAAGCAGTTTCTTTATTGAGTCCCGGCCACCCGAGAGGGAGTAGTCTGTCTGAACAAGCAACTCCTTGTCATAAGGGATTCCATTGTCTTTGAGGCACCTCTTGTATCCGTGCCAACGATGGAAACTTCTGTCTGTCATGGAAAAATTACCAGCAACCATGCAGATACGTTTATGTCCCAGGGATATAAGGTGCTCAGTGGCCAGATAGCCGCCGCGGTAATTGTCGATTCCAACTGCAGAAAAGGGACCGTTTTTTATGGTGCTGAAAAGAAGTACGAAAGGAAATTTCTCATCGATAAGGGATTTAAGAATTTCCCCTTTGAGATTGGTGGTGGTGATTATGAGCCCATCAACCTGGCTTTCACGAAGGGCCTTTACCAGGTTTTCCTCCTGCGAATATTTATAATAGGAGTTGCCGAGAATAACTCTGATGTTCTTTTGGTCGGCATATTCCTGGACCCCCAGGGTGGATTCTGCAAAAACGGAGTTGCTGATGGTAGGGATTATGAGCCCGATAGTATTAGATCGTTTGGTAGCAAAGCCACGGGCGAGCGCATTATATTTGTAATTGCACTTTTCCATTGCCAGCAGGACCTTCTCCCTGGTCTTTTCGCGCACGGAATCCGGGGTATTGATGACTCTCGACACCGTGGCCGTAGATACTCCTGCAAGTCGTGCAACATCAAGAACAGTGCTCATAGAATTTCCCCAAAAATGTAAACGCTTACATTTCTATAACAATGTCGTTACAAAACTGTCAATATTTTTTTACGATTCATCTTACATGTTAATATATGGTTAAAATATGATGAGATTTTCATGGCTAATAATCTTGAAATGGATAATTTATGCAGCTAATATGATCACTAATGTAAACATGTACATTTCTAATAAGGACATATGAATGAGCCGCAGTCGCTTAACAACTCTGACCGAACATGTTAAACGGATCGATTATGGTGGAATGCATGTCGACCTCGTTGCTACCTCAAAAGGTACGGTACGTGTCGGCAGCATGCCGGATATTGCGAAATTTCTTTCGGAGCACGGGTTTCGAGAAGAGATTGTCGTAGTACCGGAATGGGAAGTTTCTCTTGCAGGTGATAACCGTACCGGCGAGGAATTTATCCTCTGGCAGGCACAGATTCGGGGCGGGCTTTTGAAGCGTTATGTTGGTTTAACCGACAACGTCAAACAGCTCCACCGCCATATGGAACGTATCTTTCCATACTATTTTGATGAAAACAACCTGGCTATAGTGCGAAATAGTTGGCTCGACATCTGGTTTTATCCAAATCCCGTTAAGTCGGTTTATAGTAATGACGATCTTGAGGTGAGGTGTAGCGCAGATACTCTCATCATCTCAGATGCGGGAGAGATTGTGTATGACAGATTAGCATTTACTCCTGTCGGAAATACTGATGATGATATCGAAGCGTTATTAGCAAACATTCCAAGAGATCATGTAGAAAGGGATTGTCTGGAGATTACTCCCATAGGTTGCGGCAATGGCTTGATCGGGACGGTCGCTAACACTTTGGTTCGGTACGGCAACTATGCCATCTGGATAGATCCGTGCGGTTATCCGGCACACACACTTGCGCGTCATAACATTCACTGGGACGATATCACGCATTTTCTATTCACCCACAATCATGAAGACCATGTTCAGGGTTTTACCGCATGCCTGCAGCGCGCGCGCAAGTACGGACGTAGATTAAACCTGCTGGTTGCTGATAGTGTATTCCGTATTCTCAAGGAACTGTATACTCCACTGTTTCCCGACCTGATGGATCTTGTGAGCGTCCAGCCGCTGATGCCGGAAAAGCCTCTGCATCTTGGACCTGTAACAATTGAAAGCCGCTGGAATCACCACATCCTGCCGTATGGCACAATTGGCCTCAGGATATCGGCTGGTGGTAAGTGCTTCGGTTATTCGGGTGACACCAAGTATGATGAGAAAATCAATGCGGTGCTGAAAAAGAAAGAGCTGACGGCTGAATGGTTTGCTCCCTGCGACCTGGTGTTTCACGAGATTGAGTTCGATAATCCGCACAGTGTACATAGTCACTGGAAACAGGTGGAATCATTACAGCGGGCTATTCCTGGAAAAATTCTAGGCTACCACACAGCTTTTCTCGAAAACAGCCCGTTTGACCTGGCGAAAGAAGGGTGTCGCTACCTGTTGGATGGGAACGTGAAAATTAAATAATTTGAAGTCTGCTACGTATCTGTTCAAATTCAAGTGGAATAGGATTTTTTATAACAGACGTACACTTTTCCGGTTCATTGTATACATTTTAGCATTGCCACTTCGAATACTTGATAGTTGAATGACCTCTCTAACTGTACACTGCTCCTGCTGTTTATCGTTACTCGTATATCCTGCAAGAGTATCAACATTCTTTCTTTTTATCACTTGCTCCCCCTGGATTTCATGACCACAGTGTTTTTTGACACTTACACTGGTACGTGCAATATGAATGGCAGGTGATACGGCTCAATAGTGAGTGTGAAATCTCATTTGAGGTGCTCATCGTTTTTTCGCCATATTCTGTATTACCTCAAAAAATTATGCTCCAATCTAGAATGGTGGATTTTTCCTTTCTTCACAAGAGGGAGGCGGTATCCGACTAGATATTTACTATAACTGTAGGGCTATGAATACTCCAGCAATGTTGACAGTACGATGGTTTGAATCGATAGGTGAGGTGGATCGCGAGCAGTGGGATAAACTGGCCCAGTCGTTATCAACACCTCTGTTGGAATGGCAATGGCTGCATCATTTGGAAGCTTCAGGAAGTATATCTTCCCGTTTTGGCTGGCAACCATACCATTTAACTGTCTGGGACCAGCAGGAACTGGTCGGGGCTGCACCGCTTTATCTGAAAATCCATAGCGGCGGGGAATTTGTGTTTGACCATTGGCTGGCGCAGATGGCTACGGAGTATGGTATAAAGTATTATCCCAAAATGGTGGGTATGAGCCCGGCAACACCGTCAGTTGGGTATCAGTTTCTTCTGGCAGAGGGCTGTGATCAGGCTGCTGTTATGCAGACTATGCTCTCAGCTATTGATCAGTTTTGTGAGCAGAAGCAACTCTCAGGTTGTCATTTACTTTTTGTCAACCTACCGGCATTTTCTGAATTCGCTTCACACGGCTTTACCCCGTGGCGGCATCAGTCGTATCTATGGGAAAATGTAAAATTTAGTTGCTTTGCAGACTATTTATCGACCTTTAATTCATCCCAGAGGCGGAATATTCGGCGCGAACGACGCAGCATGGAAAAGCATGGTATTGAAATTCGTGCACTCACAGGTAATGAAATTACACCTGACCTCGCTCCGCTCATGTACCGGTTTTATCTCAAGACCAATGAGCGATACGGTCAGTGGGCGGCCCGGTTTCTTAATGGTGAATTTTTCGAGCGGATTTTTCAGGATTATCGCCACCGGATGTTGATCGTCGCAGCATATGCAAGGCAATCCTCAGTCCCCCTGGCGCTTTCGATGCTGCTGGTTAAGGATCGTCATTTAATCGGCCGCTATTGGGGTTGCGAGGAGCCTGTCAAAGACCTGCATTTCAATATGTGCTTTTATGCTCCTATCCAATGGGCAATTGAGAACGGCATCCAGACGTTTGACCCGGGTGCCGGATCACCGCATAAATTGTTACGTGGTTTTAGAGCAGTCTCGAATACGAGTCTGCACCGTTTTTATGATCAGCGCCTCAAATTCATTTTCGAACATTGTATCGATGAGATAAACAGTATGGAAGGCGCTAACATCGATGCCTTGAACCTGCAGTTGCCTTTTGCCAGGAATAATTGATATCATCCCAACTTTGACCTGAGTGTAGGGCAATTATCTTTCTCGTTATATGAATTACATGCCGACAGCTTCCCTGGAGACTGTCCGGAAACACCTTTTGTGCCAAATATTTCAATTTTGGCCCAAATGCCTATTCCTGGACAGCCTCTTAGGAGCTGATAAGAAGTACTATATGATTAGAAATATAATATAATCAGGCAGATGGTTGCAGACCAGTTTCCTGCCATGTTTACATGTGCTCTACTGTGATTGTCTACCCGGACAATCATTTGTGATTCCACGTGAGTCATTGCAGAAAGACTGGCATAACTTCTTCTTTTTGAGCTCTTCGCTCCTTAAAGGCTGTGTAGCAGTCTGATATTATTCTGTTTACCAGTTCAACTGGAAGGACAATGAGGAGATACAGCCCCATAAGGATGTAATCTGTCAGTCCGAATTGTATATCAAAATCAAAATCGATATCATATTCGTTTCGTGGTGACTTCTTTCTGCTGGATGCTTCCGACGACATGGTATTCATAGCGGTTACTCCAAAATTGAATCAGAAAAAATAATCGTTCACCCATATGTTTTGAGCAATACGCATGGTGTAGGCAACGATGTTCACTGGAAATGGCTGATAGTCAGCCTTCCTTAACCATTGCATTTCTTGAGCCAGGACTCATTGTTTCTATTAACATTATGTTTTTATAGCGCAATTACTGAAGTGGTGGTTAGGGTAGCCACGCTGGCAAGGTGAGAATGGGTACCAATGGCCCCAATGTGTAGGTAGCTCTATCCTGTAACTCTTTGGGGGAGTTGCAAACGATCGGATGGGGTCACATTGCCCGTAGGGGTCGGTTTACCCCATCTTTCTAGTTATTCGAGTTTCGTTTATTTGGGCTGAGATGAGTATTTGATGAGTTTTTTATAAAGCGTTTTTCTGTTCACCTGAAGAGCTTCCGCAGTTTTATTCTTTTGCCCGTGGTGGTGAGCAAGAACCTTATGAATATAATACTGTTCGAAGCGTTCCATTGCCACAGTCAGAGGTGTGCCAGCACCGAGGAAGTCGAGCGACTCGTCGATAGGTTGGCCATTGTTTGTGTGTGTATCCAGTCTCACTTCTTTGGTAATCAGGTAGCGCTCTAATACGTTAAACAGCTCCCGAACATTGCCAGGCCAGTTGTACTCATTAAGCTGTTCAAGCAATGGTGCCGGCAAGTCGTCGATGGCATGGTTCCTTCCTGACTCGGTCTGGCGCTTGAGATAATGGATAACCAGAAGGGGTACATCTTCTTTTCTTGCCCGTAATGGTGGCAGGTCGATAGAGAGTACATGGAGCCGATAAAAAAAATCGCTTCGAAATTTACCTTGTCTCTCAAGGTCGTGCAGATTCTTGTTCGTAGCGGCAATCAACCGTACATCTGCATGTGCGGTTGTGTGACTTCCTACAGGTGTGTAGGTATGATCTTCAAGAATGCGCAGCAATTTCGCTTGCATTGGCAATGGAAGTTCTCCAACTTCATCAAGAAAAAGCGTCCCGCCCTGAGCCTGTTCAAAGTATCCCTGATAGTTATAATCAGCTCCTGTAAATGAACCTTTCCTATGGCCGAAGAATTGGCTTTCGAAAAGATGATCGGGAATTGAGGCACAGTTAACAGGAAGAAAACATTTGCGGTGGTGATCACTTTTCTCAAAAATCATACGAGCGGTCAGTTCTTTACCAGTACCTGTCTCACCATAAATTATGACAGGTGAATCGGTGATTGCAGAACGGAGTATGTTCTCGTACACCTTTTTCATAATGCGGCTTCGGCCGACGAGAGAACCGAAATGATCTTTCTCGCCCAAGACAGCAGAAAGTGTTTGTTGCTCCCGATCGATAAAGCTTTGCAGTGAGATATCCCTCACAGCTACAACCCTGATATTTGCGCCTTTCCAGTTCATGCACCGCCCTTGGATGATGATTGGAATCTCAATTCCATCACGTCTGGTGGCGAATAGCTTACAGGAATGTTCAGCGTTTGCCTTAAAATGAGTTCTGGCGCTATCGCGGGATTCCGGCGTGAGCAGGGTGATGACATCCATGCCGATTACTTCGTTGTACTCATACCCGATCATGTTCAAGAGGGCCTGGTTCACTTCGAGAATAATGCCGCAATCGTGGATTAAGATTCCTTCTGAAGTTGCTTCGGCAAGTTTTTGGAAACGTTCCTGTTGCTCAATCAACTCCTGATGTTGGATACAGAATTTCAGATGAGCGCTGATTCTGGCATGTACTTCTTCCTTGCGAAAAGGCGTGGTAATTACGTCTTGAAAACCAGCTTGAAAGGCTTCTGTTATTCTGTTGGTTTCAGTGGCCTCGCAAATGGCCAGAGCGGGTACATTGAAATGATGCTCAGATAGTTTAAGTAGTTGGTAGGGAGTAGGGGATTGAGGGTTTTGGGGGGTGCTGTAATCGAGCAGGGCAAGATCTGGTGTATGTAAAGTTATGTCGTGCTCGAATAATCCATTAATATCTGCGTGCTGCAGTTTAAGATCTGTATCTCCAAGAATTCCCTTCAATTGGCTATGATGTGCACTATCTGAACTTAAGATGAGAATAGTACCATTCTGTTTTGAATCATCGTTGTCGGTATTCATTGCTGGCTCCGCATATACTGATTCGTCCCACATTGTGATATTCAATGATATGCATTTTTTCAGCTTTTGTCCTACATCGCTGAAAACGTATGCGGATTTGTACAATCGTTTTATGATTTATAAAATCATTTCAGTGAGGTTCCAAAGGTAATTTGCTTGGGTATGCGATGTGTTGTTAACAGCGACAGGTTGGGTAAATGGATTGATATGGTATTGTTTTTGCGTCAGACGCGAGGGTAATGATTTTTGTTTCAGATCTTTTTAGGGCAAATCAATCTGTCTTTCGGTTCTTTGGGAAGTTTTGTGGCGGGGTAGAGTTGAATGAGTGGGTGCCTTTTAGAAAGGCACCCACCATCAAAGCTGTAGAAAAGGTCTGATGGCTGATAGTTTGTTGAAAGAGTATCAGTCTTTTTCAAGCATTTCAGGAAAAGGCCAGCCAGCAATTCCCTTTTCGAGGATAGTCAGCTTCTCGTCAGGTACCCCTTGTGATTTCATATAGTCGTAGCAACGCTTTGCACCGCCCTTACCACGTGGACAAACGACGACGACATCTTGACCTGTCGTATTGAATTGCTCAACGGCCTTGTCGATCATAGCGCGTTCTTTTTCAGTTTTCACAGGGTATGCATAGGTTGCAATAGAGCCTGGCAGTCGGTGCTGCTTATACTCTTTTTCTACCTGAATATCGACAATGATAAGTTCGCTACCGGCGTCGATTTTCTGCTTCATGTCTTCCGGTGAAATGAAGTTATACTCTCCGGCGACTGCCGAGCTGACAATTCCTAAAACAAGTAACATACAGATGAACAGTGATCTCACTATGATTCTCCCTTCTATTTGTGTTTACAATGCCTTTGCAGATATGTACTGCTGTAACCAGAGTGCAGTCTTACCCAAGATGTGTCAGTATGACAAATAGGAAGATTCGATGCTTAGAGCGTGTGCTATTTGTTGTTCCAATATCTAGTACATGCTCGGACAACCTCCTATATGTTCAGAAGTGATAGAAGAAATACTATACGGGGCAGGATAGAATCCGGAGAGTAGATACCTGCCAACGACTACAATGTATGATGCCGGGATAATCGTTTGAGTTGCTGACAGAAAATATCTTGATTGATTGGTTGTTAGTGCATGAAGGGAAAGCAGCGTGAGAAAAACCTCTTACTCAGTATTAAAAACAGTTTTTCAAGATAGAGTAAGAGGCCCTCTGTAATAAATATATAGATCAGCCGAATCGACCGGTAATGTAATCTTCGGTCAGTTGATGGCGCGGATTAGTGAAAATTCGCTCGGTCGGACCGACTTCTACCAGATCACCCAGATGAAAGTATGCGGTACGCTGGCTTACCCTGGCCGCCTGTTGCATGGCGTGGGTAACAATGACGATAGAGAACTGCTCACGAAGTTCAGCTATAAGCTCCTCAACTTTAGCGGTTGCGATAGGGTCAAGTGCCGAACACGGTTCGTCCATCAGGATAACTTCCGGGCTTACTGCGATCGCGCGTGCAATACACAGACGCTGCTGTTGTCCGCCTGAAAGGCCTGTACCAGGTTCGTGCAGTCTGTCTTTTACTTCATTCCATAGACCTGCTTTGGTAAGCGAGGTTTCAACGACATAAGAAAGTTCTTCTTTGGTTGAGGTGAGACCGTGAATCTTCGGGCCGTATGCGACATTATCGAAGATCGATTTCGGAAAAGGATTAGGCTTCTGGAAAACCATACCGACGCTTGCCCGTAAAGGCACAACATCAACAGATGGATCGTAGATGTTCATGCCGTCAAGTCTGATGTCGCCTTCTACACGGCAGGAAGAAACCGTATCATTCATCCTGTTGAGGCATCGCAGAAATGTCGATTTACCACAACCTGATGGGCCGATCATTGCGAGTACTTCATTGCGACCGACATCAATGCTGATGGTATTTATGGCACATTTCTCACCGTAATATACAGCGACATCCCTGCAGGTCATTCGCGGGTTCTCTACAAACGGTTCTCCAACGGTCGCGTTAGTTGATGTACTCTCGTCTGTTTCTGTCTCAAATGCATTGATATCATTGACGAGTGTCGGAAAAGCAGGGTTAGTCATATCGGCTGTAAGTTCCATCTGGCGTCTCTTTATATGTTAAAAGCGGGTAAGTATTTGTTCTACATGCAGCGCTGGCTCTATTTCAAGCCAGCGCTGCAAACTCAATTCCGTGCGGAATATTACATTCCGATAGTTTTGAGGTTCTTCACGTTGGCTGCGTACTCTTTACGCTCTGCCTCAGGCATTGGGATCATGCCTTTGTCTGCAAGGTATCCTTCTTCACCCCATGCTTTATCTGCGGTGAATTCTGCGAGGTATCCTTTCATGCCAGGAATTACATCAGCGTGCGCTTTTTTTACGTAGAAGAAGAGCGGACGGGAGACTGAGTATTTACCTTCAGCAATGTTCTCGAAGGTAGGTTGCTGGGAATCAACAAAAGAGCCCTGGATAACATCAGAGTTCTGATCAAGGAAAGAGAAACCGAAGATGCCGACTGCAGCTGGATTGGCCTGGAGTTTCTGAACGATCAGGTTGTCATTTTCGCCGGCCTCTACATAAGCGCCATCTTCACGTACGGTGTGACATACTTTTTTGTACGCTTTTTTGTCTGCTTTTTTCATCGCTTTGATGAAATCAAAACTCTTTGCTCCACCTTCCATTGCGAGCTCTACGAAAGCGTCACGGGTACCGGATGTTGGAGGAGGACCGAGAACCTCAATTTTGGTGTTGGGCAGAGCTGAATTAACTTCTTTCCAGGTTGTGTATGGATTAGGAATGAGCTTTCCAGGGTTCTTTGGATCAGGTACATCTTTTGCAAGTGCTAAGAAAATATCTTTACGGGTGAGCTTTAATGGAGCGCTGGTTTTGGAGTTGGCAAGAACGATTCCGTCATAACCGATTTTAACTTCTACGATGTCCTTAACACCATTTTCAGCGCATTTCTCAAGCTCTGAACTTTTAATAGCGCGGGAAGCATTGGTGATATCCGGGTACTCAACACCAACACCGCCACAAAACAGTTTAAAGCCACCACCGGAACCGGTAGACTCAATCTTTGGGGTTTTGAAACTTGAGGATTTACCGAACTGCTCAGCGACAACAGTAGCAAACGGGTAAACGGTTGATGAACCGACTATAGAGATATAGTCGCGTGCAGCCATTGCGGGTGCAGTGCTGATCACGGTCATGGTAAGTGCGCTTGCAAGCAAGAGGCTTTTGGTTTTCATCGTTTTTTCTCCTTGAAAAAGATACTTCATCTGTTTTTTTACGTTGTATTTAGGCTCTGTTGAGGCCTGATTGTTTTGACGATATAGGGACTATTTAATTACCACTTGGTTTCAAATTTTTTCCTGAGATATATAGCTGCACTATTCATCAGAATAAGGAATCCGAGCAGCATCATGATTGCTGCGGAAGTCTTTTCTGTGAAGGCACGCTCAGGACTGTCTGCCCAGAGATAAATCTGAACAGGAAGAACTGTTGATGGGTCGGTAATGCTACCGGGGATATCAACAATGAATGCCACCATGCCTATCATCAGTAGGGGGGCAGTTTCACCGAGCGCCTGTGCCATACCGATAATGGTACCAGTGAGCATACCTGGAAGGGCCAGAGGGAGAACGTGGTGTGTTACCATCTGGATTTTAGACGCGCCTATACCAAGAGCCGCCTCACGAATTGAGGGCGGTACGGACTTGAGTGAGGCTCGTCCTGCAATGATTATTGTCGGGAGTGTCATGAGTGCAAGCACAAGACCACCGACGATGGGGGTTGAGCGAGGCATCCCCCAGAAGTTAATGAAAATTGCCAGACCGAGCAGACCAAAAATTATAGACGGTACTGCAGCGAGATTATTGATGTTTATCTCAATGAAATCAGTCCAGGCATTGTTGGGTGCAAACTCTTCAAGATAAATTGCCGCTGCCACGCCGATAGGGAACGCAAGGGCAAGAGTGATAAGCAGGGTGTAGAAAGATCCTCGGGCAGCTCCCCAGATTCCGGCCTGTTCCGGTTCGCGGGAGTCACCAGCAGTGAAAAAGGTGGTGTTAAATCGTTTTTCGAGTTTTCCCTCTTTCTCCAGCTGATCTATCCAGAAAAGCTGATTGTCTTTAATTCGACGATCGTCTTCCGGTACGTTGCGTTCATAGTGACCTTTGACCATCATATCCACATCATCATCAGCCAGAACCCACAGAGACTGTCTGGTGCCGATAATTTTCGGATCTTCCTTCACCATATCGAGCAGTGTGAAACTGGCGGAAGGGCTGACAAGTTTATAGAGTCTTTTCTTATCTGCTCTATTTGTAACCTCAGGGAACATTTTTCTAAGCGACGATTTGACGAGGCCAGGGAAATCTGCGGCAGCAAGGTTTTCATCGGTGAACAGTTCCCGGTCAAGCTCAACATCGATCTGGATATACGTCTGTTGAAAAGCAGTGTACCCGTTAGCAATGATTGAGGTGAAGAGAAACCCAAGGAAGATAAGTGCAATAGATATTGCTGCAATACCCATTCTCTGGAAACGTTTTTCCGCACGGTAGCGGCGTTTCAGGCCACCGTTGATGCGTTCAGTTATAGGGCTTGTTCTGTCTGGCTTTTGCATGGTCTTTTCTATGTTTGGATGATCACAAAATCTATTTCTTGAAAAAATGTTCTGAGCAGAATTACGTCGATCAGTCGCGATCAGTCGCGATCAGTCATATTGTTCCCTGTACTTACGGACTACTCGTAAAGCGATAAAGTTCAGAATGAGAGTGAAGATAAAGAGAAACAGGCCGAGAGCGAATGCAGCCAGTGTTTTAGGGCTGTCAAATTCCTGATCGCCGACCAGCAGGGTGACAATTTGTACTGTTACAGTGGTAACCGCCTGAAACGGATTAGCCGTAAGGTTTGCGGAAAGTCCCGCAGCCATAACAACAATCATTGTTTCGCCAATGGCGCGTGAGACAGCGAGCAGGACTCCACCGACAATGCCCGGCAGGGCGGCGGGTATTACCACGTTTGTAATTGTTTCAAATTTAGTGGCACCAAGAGCGTACGAACCGTCCCGCAGTGTTTGCGGTACTGCATGGATTACATCATCAGAAAGAGAGGAGATAAACGGGATAATCATTATGCCCATAACAAGGCCGGCCGCCAGCGCACTCTCTGATGAAACAGGAAGGCCGAAGATGGCGCCGGAATCTCTGATAAGCGGGGCAACGGTGAGCGCTGCGAAAAAACCGTAAACAACGGTCGGTATACCTGCCAGAATCTCAAGTAAAGGTTTTACGATGGTGCGAACTGTAGAGTTGGCATACTCAGAGAGATAGATGGCTGCCATTAACCCAATCGGGATTGCCACTGTCATAGCAATAGATGCAATGAGGATTGTGCCTGCAAAGATAGGTACCGCGCCAAAGGCACCTGAAGATCCTGCCTGATCAGAGCGCATTGCCGTTTGTGGGCTCCAGTCCAGGCCGAAGAGAAAATCGGTGACAGGTACAGCCTGAAAGAATCGAAGCGCTTCAAAGAGAACAGATAGAACGATGCCGACAGTTGTCAGAATTGCCACAGCCGAACATCCGAAAAGAAACACCATGGTGACTCCTTCCACCAGGTTTCGGGCTCGCAGTTCCGTCTTAATCCAGAAATAGATGGCACCTGTGGCAAAGAGCATTGCCGCGGTAATCACCATAAATACACTATTTCTTGCAGAAGTCTGTAACTGCTGATATGTCGCAGCAGCGCTTACAATTGCAGGATTAGTATGATCTGAGACAATGTTTCCGGTTACGATATTTCTGATATCATTAAGTACCAGTGTAAATTCATTTGCACTGAGTTTCTGTACTTCTGCAGGAAGCGTTTTGACAATCATCTGCGTGATAATAGTTGTCTCAGCAAATTGCCAGATCGCATAAATAAGTATGGCAGGGATTGCACACGCCATTGCTGAAAGGACACCGTAATGGGTCGGTAAGGAGTGCAATTTACTGACGCCACCAACCTGACCTGCAATTGCAAATGCTTTGGATTTTCCGAGTATAAATGCTCCAACAGTGAGCAGCAGGATAATCGGTAGTGTATATGTATATATCATTGCGGTCTGTGGGTAAGTAGTGAGCCAGTGAACTGATTTCTTCTAATATATTTCATTATCTAATCGTGGTTACGGACAACGAACGATAGTGCCTTCAACAAGGTGGATAACTTCTTCTGCAATATTGGTGGCCCGGTCGCCGATACGCTCAAGATGCCGTGCGAGAAGATAGACGTTGATAAGGCAGCCTGGGTGTTCCGGAGTTTTTCGTATCTTTTCGCGAACCCGATCGTAGGAGTCTTTGAGGATGTTATCGACATCGTCATCCAGCAAAAAGACTTTACGCGCCAGTGCTGTATCACGGTTTACAAGTGCATCAAGGCTCATTCGCAACATCGTGATTACCTTTTCAGACATCTCGCTGTAATCGTAAATCCAGTTACCGCCTTCGACTTCACACCCATCTACACATTCAGTGATGGTCTGTACGCGTATGGCGATAGAAACAGCCATGTCAGCTATTCGTTCAATCTCGTTATTAATCTTAATAACAGTGATGATGAACCTGAGGTCGCTTGCTACCGGTTGATGCAGGGCGAGGATTTTGAGACAGTCTTCTTCAATCTCGACTTCCATTTCGTCGATTTCGTAATCGGTCAGAATAAGGTTTTGAATCGTCTCTTCATCGCGACTGCTGATAACAGATGTGGCGGTACGAACTCGCTCCTCCACCATAGTGCTGAGGTGCATGAGCTTTTTCTTAAGATTTATCAGCTCGTGGTGAAAGGTGTAATAGGGTTCCATGTATAAGGTCCTGAAAAGTATATAGTATTTGTTTGTCTGTAATGATTTTGTATCGAAACTGGTAATACAATACGGCCAAAGTATTTTTCGTCAGTTAAGAGAATGTTAGAATCACGTTAGGGTGCAGGAAATGGCTTGCGGGGCAAATGAAAATACAGAATGTATAGAGTGGCTAACAGAGGGCATATTTCTAAAACATGAAACAATCGGCAATGGGTCGTCGTAATTCGCCCTGTTCGATTCTACTGCGCAATACGCCAACACCAGCATGGGCTGGATGAAAAGAACATTATGGGAAAAGTACACATACTGATTGTAGAGGATGAGGCAGATATTCAACAGCTCGTGAGCTATAACCTCATTCGCGCCGGGTTCAACGTAACCTGTGCTGATTCAGGAGAAGAAGCGCTTGAATGTTTACGTCACGAAAATATCGACTGCATGCTGCTTGATCTTATGTTGCCTGGGCTTTCGGGGCTTGAGGTCTGCACTGAAGTCAAAAAGGGCAGGGCTAAGGAGCATAGTCATATTCCGATCATTATGCTGACAGCAAAAGGTGAAGAGGAAGATGTTATCGTCGGCCTTGAATGCGGTGCAGATGATTATCTGACTAAGCCGTTTAGTCCTAAGGTACTCATTGCGCGGATCAAGGCAGTTCTCAGGCGTACTGTTGCTAAGACGGAGAAAAAGAATGAAGAGATGGAGCCAACAATTGTTGTTGGTGATCTCGTCATAAATAAGGGCAAACATGAAGTGCTGCTGAGTGATCAGGATGTGCAATTAACAGCTACTGAGTTTGGCATTCTCGCACTTCTTGCCGGTAAGTCAGGCTGGGTATTCACTCGTCAGCAGATAATTGATGCCGTTCGCGGTTATGATTTTCTTATTACCCCGAGAGCCATTGATGTGCAGATTTTCGGATTGCGCAAAAAGCTGGGTGAGTATGGCAAAAACATAGAAACTGTACGTGGTATTGGCTACAGATTCAAAAATGTGAACGATCAGGATGAAAAAGCTGAATTATGAAACACCATAAGCTTGTATGGCAAATTTATCCGGCCACACTCATTGCGGTGATAGCAGCTATCGTGGCTGTCACCTGGTATGGCTCCGTTGTTTTTCAGAACTTTTATCTGCATGAGGCGGAGATCGATCTTGAGGCACGTGCAAATCTCATTAAGTCGAGAGTGTATGATTATCTTCAGGCGGATAATCAGAGCGAGTTACGGGAGTTCAGTAAGCGGGCAGGGCGTGAATCCGGAACCAGGATAACCATTGTTGATAAAACCGGACGTGTTCTTTCTGATTCCAATGAAAATCCTGAAATAATGGACAACCACCGTGAACGTCCTGAAATATTAACCGCATTCACCGGTAAACGTGGTAGGGCTGTGCGCTTTAGTCATACATTAGGCCAGTCGATGCTTTATATTGCCTTGCCGCTCTATGAGGGAAACTCACCACAGGGGTATAACAGCGAAACGGATAACATTACTTCTGTTATTCGCATGTCTGTGCCGATAACTTCGTTATACAAAACACTGCAGGGCCTGCTTTTTCGAGTGATTGCCGGTTGTATAATAATCAGTTTGGGTGGTGCGCTGATTACGCTGCTTATTTCAAGAAATATCAGCAGACCACTTGAGGAAATGACAAAGACCGCTGAACAGTTCGCCCGCGGTGAGTTTACCCAGCGTATGACTCCTCGACTCAACCATTCGTCGTCCCACGAAGTAACCGCTCTTGCAGTATCCATGGACAGAATGGCTGAGATGCTTGATGAAAAGATCAAGGCTATCGAGACCCAGAGAAATGAACTTGAGACAGTATTCTCAAGCATGGTTGAGTCTGTTATTGCCATAGACCTTGATGAGCGAATTATCAGCATTAACACAGCAGCTGCCCGACTGCTCGGTATTACACAGGAAAAAGCCCAGGGAAAGCTGGTGCAGGAAGTTATTCGCCACACGCATTTGCAGGACCAGATCCAGCAAATTCTTAACACACGACGATCTGTAGAAGATGAGATAGTACTTCAGGATGCTGGTGGGGATCGATATCTGCAAACAAGCGTGGTGACCCTTTCTGACGGTACCGGTTCAGCGGTTGGCGTGCTTATTGTCATGAATGATGTGACTCATATACGAAGACTTGAGCATATACGCAGGGATTTTGTTGCCAATGTCAGTCATGAATTACGTACTCCTATAACGTCAATTCGGGGTTATGTGGAAACATTGCTTGATGGAGCGTTGGATAGTCGAGAA
The DNA here is from genome assembly GCF_005116655.2 of Desulfosediminicola flagellatus. Classification (GTDB taxonomy): domain Bacteria; phylum Desulfobacterota; class Desulfobulbia; order Desulfobulbales; family Desulfocapsaceae; genus Desulfopila; species Desulfopila flagellata. The sequence goes on from NZ_CP050698.1 coordinate 876,173, forward strand.
GACAGTGAAAAATTTTTGCACATTGTACTCAGGCAGTCAAAGCGCCTGACCGCAATTATTGACGATCTGCTCGCCCTCTCGCGAATAGAGCAGGAATCAAGTGACGGCTCTGTATATATGGAGGAAGGACCACTTTGCTGTGTGCTTGAAACAGCAGTGCAGACGTGCCAGGTGAATGCTGATAATAGGGGCGTGAAGATGGAATTCAATTGCGCAGGTTCTATTGTCGCACGCATGAACGATACGCTTATAGAGCAGGCGGTAGTGAACCTTTTAGTTAATGCGATTAAATACAGTGACAGTGGAGACACCATAACTGTCAGAGCTGATGTTGAAAACGAATCTGACGAGAGCGTGGTGAAAATCCGGGTCATAGATATGGGCTGCGGAATATCACCTGAACATCTGCCACGGTTGTTTGAACGTTTTTATCGGAGTGATAAAGCTCGCAGTCGGGAACTAGGCGGCACGGGACTGGGGCTTGCCATTGTAAAGCATATAGTTCAGGCTCACGGCGGCAGAGTTGATGTGAAGAGTGAACTCGGTAAGGGATCTGAGTTTACATTGACTATTGCCGGGCGAAAAACTTGATTAAGTTGTATCGGAGAATATTGGTATTGAGATGAATAGTAAGCATCTATTTTCATTATATTTTTGCTATCGTCCGTTTTGTTATAGGGCAGGTCATTCCTTACGTAATGACCTGCCCTATATCCCGTAATGAACATTATTATACGACCCGTATTATACATTGTTCGAACGCATCTTTTTGACTCGTTTGCTCAGGGCCGGCTGAGAAATTCCAAGCAGCCTTGATGCGATGAATTGATTTCCTTCGGCTGGTGTCATCGCTTAATTTACCTGTATTTTATGCTGTACGATTACTCTTTGCCATCATGGGAAAGCATCTTTCACGATTAACTATCATGGTACGATATAAAAGTCCGGTTGGCAGTAAGTATGCCACTAAATGGTCGAGTTTTTGTTGTTTGGCGCTATTGGACTTTCATTTTTACTTTATGGTATCTTTGTGTGTGGAGGTATAATTAATACAGAAGATATTGTGTGATTGATATATCCGGAAAGATGTTCTTGTAACTAACCTGTATTGCCGGAGTCTGTGTAGCTGAGATCTTTGAGTGTTAGGTGGCAGTATGGCAGGTAACATGTTGTACAGAAGACAGGCGGTAGCGTATGGCCAAATTTGACAGATCTCCGGGAGAAAAAGATACCCCTGCAGGGATTTCGCTTACCGTGGATGTTATTCCACGAGTCCTGAATAGTCTCGACGGGATCGTTTTTATAGCAGATCTTGAGACGAATAAAATCATATTTTCAAACACATACCTTAAAAAACTGTTCGGATTTGATCCTGTAGGCAGGAACTGCAAACACCTTCTCTATTCACATCTCGACGGTGATGATAGCTTTGTAGCCGGTTCGAGTTTGTTAGACGCAGACGGTAAACCCGTAGGTGTTGTGTGCCGGGAGTACCAGAATCCCTTTAATAAAAAATGGTACAGTTCAAAGTCACAGGCGATTGAGTGGAGTGATGGCACATATGTTCGTCTTGAAGTTGCGCTGGACATTACAGACCACAAACAACTCTCAAATTTTTTAAATGAAGCAAGAGCACAGGCGGATATAGCAGAAAGCACCAAAAACCGGTTTGTGGCTCTGGTTGCCCATGATTTGAAATCTCCCTTTGTATCGATCCTCAGTATGCTCCAACGTATTCTTAAAAAAGAAACGTTTGAGCATGAGATTCATAGGACGTTTATTGAAAATATCATTAAAAACGGTAAACGAATGTTGAAAATGATCGACAACCTGCTCGATATGGACAGGTTGGAGACTGGCAACATCAAACCGGAGTATAGTTATTTTGATGTCTCGGAACTGGTTGACGAGGTTTTTGAGAATTTTTCACACCTGGCAGAGCAAAAAAAACTTCACTTCAATAATAGGGTGCCTCAATCAACAGAACTCTATGCCGATAAATACCTCTATTTTGTTGTATTGAACAATCTTGTTTCCAACGCAGTGAAGTTTAGTTTCGCTGATGGCGATATTGAAATAGCCTATGACAGATCTCATGATCAGGAACGACTGGTGGTTCGAGATCATGGGAAGGGGATTCCTGAAGGCTATAGAGATAATATATTCAGGCCTGATGTTAAAACGACGAGCACAGGTACTTGTGGAGAAACAGGATCTGGCCTCGGACTGCTTTTTTGCCAGCAAATCATGAAAGCTCACGGGGGATGTATTGGTCTTGAGTGCGCAGAGGGGGGCGGGACAGTCTTTTATGTTGAACTTTCTTCTTCCTGTAAACTGCCTGGCAATATACCTGAGCCGCCGCGATCTGAGCCAGGCCTAGATTGAGCTGCAGCCTGTAGAGCAAGCTGACTGGTTTTCCCACCTGCTGTATCCGGAATTTCATTTCCTAGAATTATCTCAATAATGAGCTCATGGCCAATTTGACCGGCTGGTGCAGCAGGAAGAAGGCGGCCGTTTTGAGCTGACACATGCAACACTTCAGCAACAATGAGATCATCAATAACACTTTGTAGCATTTGGGCGTCATAATTCACATATCGGGCAAAAATATCTGCGTCATTGATTGCCTGATTAGTATTAAATGCATTTTGAACCGTCGTCATAATATCGAAAGCCGCACTCAATCTGGTTGAGGGAGCAGTGTGTACTGGAGTCAATCTGTAGGTAGTGATGTTCTGACAGGCAAATGCAAATTGGGCTCCTCCGAGAATAAAGAGGAGGCCGAGGTACATCCAGATGAGAAAGATAGGAAGTGTGGCGAAAGATCCGTAGATAGCATTATAATTCGAGACGCCAACTTGCAGCGAAATATATACATTCTGAACACCAAACCAGAGCATGGCGGCAAGTATCGAGCCAATCACCGCGGGTGTTGTTTTCACCTTGGTATTAGGGAAAAAGATATACATAACGTAAAATGAGAGTGCTATAAAAAATACTGGTACAAGTTGTAAAATCAGAGCCTGCATCCAGGCAAACGGAATAAGGAGCTGAAATTTTTCTGCAAGGGTAGGTGTTTTTAAAAATGCACTGGCTGCAAACGCAATGATAATTGATGGGGGTAACAGTACCATCAGGGCGAGATAATCAGCTACTTTTCGGCTGATAGAGCGGCTGTCTTTTACGTGCCAGATTGTATTCATGGCCATCTCAATATTAGACAACACAAGAATAACACTAAAAAATATTCCGACCACGCCTATGGTGCCAAGGGTGGCGAAGTTAGTTTTATCCACATAATCAAAAAGTTGGTCTATTGCTGATCGTAAATGACTGGTGATACTGGATGAATTGACAGGATTTGGACCTTCTGGGGGAGCTTCCGCTGGAGTTTGAACGGCTTCGTCAGGATGCAGAAACGGGGTGGAAACATAGTTGTTGTCGAGCGTGTCTATGTACGTATAGGCAACTTCTTTGAGCTCATCGCCGTACCCGAGTCCTTTCATGACAGCAGTGCTCATGGCAAGCACAGGCACAAGAGAGAGGAGTACGGTATATGTCAGTGCGCTTGAGCGGAGCGCCAGGTCATTCTTTTTATACTCGCTGAATGTAATAAGCAAAAGGCGCAGGAGCGAGTGGAACAACCTGAAGAGAATATTCCGGTTATCAGAGGGTGTATCTGCCCAGGTGAGCACAGCTGATGACGGTGCTTGCCGCAGCACGGTTGTTGATTGCATTACCGGATAATTAACCTGTTATTGTTTGTAGAGCCACTTTTCAAGAATCTCGAAAACCAGTTCCCGTTTTATCGGTTTCGAGATGTAGTCTGTCATACCCGCGTCAAGACATATTTCACGGTCACCTTTCATGGCGTTTGCTGTCATTGCAATTATAGGGATTTCATCGAAACCATTTTTACGAATCTCACGTGTCGCTTCGAGCCCGTCCATTTCAGGCATCTGAATATCCATGAGGATAGTGTCAAACTGGTCAGGGCTGGAAGTGAATAATTCTACTGCCTTTTTTCCATTTTCGGCAATAGTAACCTGATAACCGGCTTTGGTCAGCATAATTTTGGCGAGTTTTTGATTTACCGGATTGTCTTCTGCTAATAATATCCTGAATGATTGTTTGAGTTCTTCTCGTACTGAATACTGGGTAACAAGTTCTTTGGGTTCCTTACGGGGGATTTCCCCCTTCTGCTGGTTAAAGAGGCGGAGAATGGTCTTAATCATGATCTGACCACGGCAGGGTTTTATTAAAAAAGCAGAAAATCCTGCCTCTTTGCACCGGGCTGCATTGCGTTCGATAGACGAGCTGTAGGCAAGGACTGGAAGCTCTCCTAGAGGTTTTTCGAGTTCGCGTATCTGTGTTGCAAGCTCAAACCCGGAAATAAGTGGTAAACGTAGATCACAAATAACAAGATGGTAGGGATTATTATTGTGGTGACGATCTTTGATTCGTGCAATGGCATGGGTTTCGTCCATTAGGCACTCTACATGTGCGCCAACCTGCCGAAGGATTTTTGCCAGGATTTCATTACTTACGTTATTGTCATCCACAATGAGAATGTTTTTTCCGTCAAGCCTGTCATCCTGCCGTTTTTGGTCTGCTGTTTTAGCAGATTTACGCATGGTTGCGAGGAAGTGAAATTCTGTTCCTACTCCAAGTTCACCTTCAACCCAGATTTTACCATTCATCAGTGCAACAATTGACCGGCTGATGGCAAGGCCAAGGCCGGTGCCGCCGTATTTTCGTGTTGTTGAACCGTCAGCCTGCTTGAATTTTTCGAAAATCGTTTCAAATTTTGATTTATCAAGGCCTATACCTGTATCGCGAATTTTACAATGCAGAACTATTTCTTCATCTGTCTCATTTTCAACATCAATAGTGAGTTCTATTTCTCCCTTATCAGTAAATTTAGCTGCATTACCCATCAGGTTGATGAGCACCTGGCGAAATCTTCCAGGGTCTCCCTGAACGTTGGCCGGCAGTGTATCTCCTATCCTGCATAGCACTTCTATTGGTCTATCCACAACACGTGGCCGAATAATGTCACAAACATCAAAGGCAGTGATCTCAGGGTCAAAATCGATACATTCAAGACTCATCTGGCCGGCTTCGACCTTTGAGAAGTCGAGGATGTCATTGATAAGACCAAGCAGTGCTTCTCCGCTGCGTTTAATGGTCATAGCACTATCCTGCTGCTCTTCATCAAGTTTAGTGGTCAGAAGCATATCCGTAAAACCGATGATGCCATTCATCGGTGTACGGATTTCATGGCTCATTGCAGCAAGGAACTGACTTTTAGCAACGTTGGCAGCTTCAGCCGCACTCTTGGATTTACGCAGTTCACGGGTCTGTGCCTTAATTTCTGACTTAAGGGTTTTGGAATAATTTTCCTGCTGTTCCTGAATAATCTGATAGCTGCGTTGAATTTCAAGCAGCATCTCCTGGTATTTATTGTCGAGAACGGAGAATTTCCGATTAAACTGATTCTTCTGGATATCAAGTCGTTTTTTTGTTTTTCGAAGATCCTTACTGTTAAAAAATAGCTCAGAAGTTAATGAAATCAGAGTAATGAGCGTTTCTGGGGAATCAACAAGAGTGGTGGTGAGCAATACAACTAATCCGAGATCAACTACTGGCAGAATGAATTCCCCAGGCTGTTCAAGAGCGATTGCTGTTGCCTGAGGTTGGCTCAATTTGACCGAATTCAGTAAACGCAGAGTGGTTGGTGAAGATAAGTGATCGGTGCTTTTACCGAAAAGTATTTCCCCATTTGTATCAATGGCAGAAATATCAAAATGCTTGAGACGTGAACACAGAAAGGTGTAAAAATCTTCACGATCTCTGTCAACAGTGAGGCCTGCTGAGAAAAGTCCCTGTTCAGGCATCATCCGGAGGTTCCCCCGATGTATAAATCCCGTGCATTGGCCATTTCATCAGGAAAATCCTCAATAAGGACTGTATATTCATCGATGTTGTCCTGGATATGTTCCATAAGTGGAGCAGAGATTTTTACGTTTAGGTCCTCTAGAGTTGTATATTTGTGCTGGCTTGTAAGGTATTCGGCTATTTGGAGTATTCCTGTGAGGCTTTCGGGTCTAACATCGTCAAGTAAAGTATGATGGTCCCGAATTGCTTCCTGGATGTGTGTGGGCATATTCCATTCAAGGGTCATCTGGTAGCCAATTTCACAATGGTCGGTGCCAAAATGTTTACGCTCCAGATCAAGCATGTTTAGATTAGATGAACATTCTTTGCATATTTCATGCAATTCTGCACCTTTGACCTGTTCTTCGACGATTAAACCAAAATCGTGAAGTATGCCTGTGAGGTAGGTGTCATCGCCGTTAATGCCAAAAATTCGCTCAGCAACCATTTTGCTGCAGATCGAAACAGCCGCACAATGAAGCCAGAGTTTTTGACGGGAAAAAAGTGAGGTCGTGGTTTTGTCAGTAAATATCGTTTTAAGCGCTTCTGTTACTGCGATATTATGGATATTTTTCATTCCTAGATAGGCAACTGCTCTGCTGATTGAGTCGACCTTTTGAACCAATCCGTAAAACGGACTATTGACGAGTTTTAACAGTTGAACAACTAGGATAGGGTCCATCTTTATCACATCTTCAAATTGCTTGATGGTAGACTCACTGTCTGCCATAAGTTTTGACAGATGTGTGACAACATGGGGTAGGGTCTGGATATCACTGAATTGTGATATGAGGTCTTTAGCGGCAGACATAATTCTCCCGTTAGTATTGTGTGGTGTTTATGTATGAAACTGATAGATGGTTACATATCCTGACGATGGTTGTTAATCTGGTTTTCCTGACCAACTGACGAGTCATCAAAAAAGAGATGACCGGTTTGCAAAATCGTGAAAGTTGCAATAGTGATCACTGAAAATGACCGGGCAGAATAGAAAAAATAACGTGTACCCAACTCAGTATATCAAAAAAAACAGTGTACTGAAGAGCTACCTGTAAAAAATATGTTCTTTTGGCCCGGATTTGTCATCAATACAGGTTTTCGCAGGCCGAGGTAGAAATTTCGAGGTGATTGTAAACGCCCGTAAATGTCTTGTAATACTGTATCAGCGAAAAAAAAATCGTTTGAAGCGCGGGGCGTTTGATTTCAAACGAAAGGCACTCTACTTCTTTCAGAAGTAGACTTTTATTCGTCATAAAATCAGGTCGTTGAGTTTGTGGTCAGAAAGATGATGAAAAATATGGGTTAGCTAATGTCCACAGTGAGGCGGTGAGAAAACTGATTGATGCATCACGCCGGGAGTCTGTTTGAAGTTCTTATCGGACAAGGGGCTGTGGAGTAATTGAACCCGTTGCAAGCATATTAAATTTTCCGTATTACCGGAATTGTCAGTTCTTGCTTCGGGTGAATCCTGCGTAAATCAATATCGATGTTATATTTTTTCAGCAACCAGAGTGGAATGCCGAATGTATCGTTACAGAGTTCCCAGAGGTTGTCACCTGATTTTACCTGGTAGGTTTTCTCTGAAATTATCGCATAGGCTGAGAAAAAGTCTTCTTCCGTCTCCTGGGCAAAATCATTGCGGAGATCAGCAAATTCTGCGGCGGATATCTTTTTATGTATGATGGTTAGTTCCTGCCCCGGCTCAATCAGGTCTGTATTAGACAGGCCGTTTGCCTTGCGAAGTTCGGACTCAGGGATCTGCAACCATAGAGCAAGCAATGGTAACGACTCTTCAGGGTGAACAACTATACGATCATACCGGATTCCGCCTTTGGCAACCGGAGTGGGTGCAGGGCGGGTTTTGCTTTTTGCTGTAAGTGCCGGACCAGTAGATTTTGAGATGGGTTTACCACTGGTAGCAAAAACCTTCTGGTCATCTGCTGAAATACGTCGGGGAGATGATTTCTTTTTAGGTTGTGCTGTTGTTGGTATGCGTAGTTTCTGGCCGATAAAAATTTTGGCGTTAGAATCAAGATGGTTGGAAGTAATGAGCGCTTTAAGGGTAATGCCGTGTCGGTTTGCAATTCCACTGGCTGTATCACCCCGTTTAACGCGATACGAGGAATCCTGTAACTGTGAACTGGTGAAATAGGATTTTTTCACTGTTGCTATACGTTGTCTAGTCGTGTTATCGGTCGGAAGTCTAAACGCATAACCTTTAGTAATTAGGCGTTTCCCGTCATAAATGGTATCCCGAAGGGCTGGGTTGAATGCTTTGATTGTTGCCAGGGATAATTTGAAATGACGTTTGATATCGTTAATGTGAATGTAACCGGGAAGTGAAAACACCCTGAAAGGACGTCGAGTATCCATAACGAGTGTTCGATCTTTTTCGAGTTTTTTAGCTACTCTCTTCGCTGCTAAAAACTCTGAATAGAAATTCCTTGATGCAAATCCGAAATGCCCTTCCTTGTATTCCGCATGGATTTTCACATAGGAACCTTTGGCTTTTTGGGCCCGCATCATTCCGGATGTTCCGTAATTGTATGCTGTAAGTGCCAAGGGCCAACTACCAAGAATATTATAGCTGTTTTTAAGGTATCTTGCTGCAGCATCTGCAGCAAGCAAAGGATCGCGACGTTCATCAACAGCATCGTTGATGGTCATATACTGCTTACCGGTGCTACGGGTGAACTGCCACATTCCGGCTGCCCCGAACTTAGAGTATGCACCATTGTGAAATGAGGATTCCACGTGTGGGAGGTAAGCTAAATCCGCAGGAAGACCTTTGTCTGTAAATATTTTTCGTATATCAGCCATATAAGCTCCGGAGCGGATTACTCCTTCTCTGAAGCGCTCTTTCTGGCCGGTTTGTGATCTGATATTGTCTGCAGACTTGAGCATCTGGGCTCTGAAATCCTGGCCAGAGAACAGTGCAAAAACATTTTTCTCTGTTGGAGTTTGAGGACTTTTTCCAGATCCGAGTTCTGTCAATATTTTCTGATATCTTTTAACAGTCTGCTTGAGAGCTGTAGTATTGATGCGCTCTGCCCCGGGGAGTTCTTTTTCTAGCAAGCTAATGACATCGTATACCTTGGATAAATCATCTCGGTCATGTATAACTGCTGAATTGACTGAATGGGTGGAGTATATGTCCTCCCAGAAGGAGATACTTTTCTGAAGTGAGGAGTATTCTGGGAATACATTTGCCGCAGCCCGTGCAGATTGCAGGGAGGTACACAGGCTGATAAGAGCAATGGCAAGAAGTATGAAGATACTGCTCCTGAATTGCGAACAGGGGCGGGAAGTCAACAAGAGCATGCAAAGTTTCATACGTAAATTTGAGATGTTAATTTTCATGAGATTATATCCATCTATCTATATCACAACCTGATCACCACCGGAACTCATTTCTATCTATATCAGGGCTTAGCGCAAAAATGTATGAAACTGCAAGTAAGGAGTAGGTCGTGTATACACCAATAGTAGCCACTTTGGGCTACATTCTGTCACCTGACAAAAAGAAAACATTGCTTGTTCACAGAAACAAGCGTGACGATGACCAGCATCTTGGAAAATATAATGGTCTTGGCGGTAAAATGGAGCCTGAGGAAGATATTTATCAATGTCTTGTTCGGGAGATCTATGAAGAGGCCGGTATCCACTGCACCGAGGCCGTCCTTAGGGGCACAATCAACTGGACCGGTTTCGGGCCGAATGGCGAAAACTGGTTTGGGTTTATTTATCGAATAGATGCTTTCGAAGGTGTACCGAGAACAGAAAATGAAGAAGGAAAACTTGATTGGGTCGATATTGACAAGATTATGGAGTTACCAATGTGGGAAGGGGATAAATATTTTCTACCACTGGTTTTTGACGATGATTCACGCATTTTCCATGGATATATGCCATATGAGAATGCAAAGCCTCTAGGGTGGCAGTACACACGAATATAGAGATGCCATACTCTAGAGCCTGATTGATGTTGCGGAAGATGAAGTGTTTGGTATAGTCAGCAAAAATAATCTGTATAAATCCTTATCCGAAGAGAAGGAGAAATAATATGTCAAATGATACTGAGCTGAAAAAATTAGAAGGTTTCGTAAGTAAATTACTGCAGAGTTTTCAGGATTTGAAAGAAGAAAACGGCAGACTTATTCAGGAGCTTCAAGTTCGTGATGAAACAATTGTCAACCTAAACGAACAGTTGAACGCTAAAGAGATCGAAAAGGATGAAATTGGCAGTCGTGTTAATGGAATAATCGATAAGATTGAGGAATGGGAGATTAACCTCGGAGAAGAGGTTTTCGACGTGAATCCTCCAAGCGATGCGAGTCGCCAGGGAAGTCTTTTCGGTTCTGTTGATACGCAGTCTGACGATGACACAACGGTCACTGAGGATCGGGAAGAAAGCAGAGTAAACGAATACTAACCGATAGCATGCGGGGTTGTTTCGAAATCAATGACTGTATTAATAGAAGATGAACGGCTGGTAAAATTTGAATTGCTTGGACAGGAATACAAATTTTATACCGGAGCAAGTGAGAAGGAATTGGAATCGATTCTCTCACTCGTGCGTGAACAGGTTGAAGGCGGGGCCGGTTCGCGGAGAGGGACCTTGCCCGCAAGCAAGGTGGCTGTCATGGCATGTTTGAATATTGCATCGAAGTATGTGAAACTCAAACAGGAATTTCAAGATTACAGATCAGACTCGGAAACCCGGTATGTCCGGCTTAATGAAGAGATACGCAGCAGTCTAAAGATCAGCTGAATCGCTTCTGCATATTTTGTTTTCGTTTATATGAAAGTCTGATATACTAAAAACATATTAGTATAGAGTTAAAATTGCAAAAACTTGAGTGATTCTACCGCTCGACGACGTAGAATCTGTAGTTTTCCCTGCGCTGTTGGTGATCAGCTGCGTGTGTTGAGCCAACTCTCTAAAAAAGGGTACCACCACTGTGGGTTTAAGGAAAATCTCTTGTAGAATTTCCTGAGATTGGCATGAGGATGCCCACCTATTTTAATAGGTTTAACTGACCTGCCGACACGGCAGTGCGGGGAAGTTGAGTGATCAGGATGGATAATGCAGTCGTTCATCCTGTTTATATATTCGGTCAATGCGTGGCACGATAGCCCGTGACCGAGCTGAAATATTGAAGACTGAGTGCAGCTGAGAGGCTGTGTGAAGAAATTAAAGACGATTAAGAAGCAGGGTAGCTTTTTTCAGATATCTGGTTTGAGTGCCAGGAAAAAAAAGGGCACTGAAAGAATTTATCGCCCGCTGCAGGGAAGTTGAGTTTCCGGAGGGCCTGCCTTGTACAGAACGCTGCCATTTTATGGCATTTTTGTGTGCCTGGCACAATGACATGTGTTGGTGTGATTTTAGTGTCATTTCAAGGTTATGGGTTTTACGCTTAGAGTAAATCAAAGATAATTGGAGTAGCCAGTCTATTGAAATGCTCGAATCGGACAACCTCTCAATTACCGATCTTGTAGAGATTGGGGAAACCCTGGAAGCAGCAGGGGGGATCGGGTGATGTATATCCTACCGAGGAAACTTTCACTCGGCAAGGTTCAGGTTGCCCGATAATTCATTGTATCTGTTAACATATAGAGATCACTTGGTTTACGTGTGGTTTCCCGCAAGCTGTTCTTGTCCATTCTCGTTTCATCTATTCTTCCCGCGCACTATCTTCACAGCATATTCAGTTACTGCATAACAGGAAATATTCCATGAGCGTTATGAGTCACCCATCGCTGTTCGTATTTCTAGGCCTCTCCATAGGTGCTGTTGCCGGGTACCTTTTGCGGAAGCAGTTTATAGAAGGGCATCAAAGGAACATTCAGGCCCAGAGCAAACAAATAATCGAAAATGCGATTGTTGAAGCTGACCAATTGAAAAAAGAGGCACTTCTTCAAAGCAAGGAAGAAGCCTACCATATTAAGCAGGCACACGAGAAAGAACTCAAAGCTGAAAGGGAAGAACTGAAAAGCGAGGAGAGGCAGCTTGGTCGCAAGCGGGAGACTTTGAAAAAAGAGTGGGATAGTCTGGATCGCAAAACCCGTGACCTGCAGAATGCTGAAAAAAAGCTTCGTGATAGTGAAGCTGAAATCGGTGAAAAGCACAAAGAAGTCGATAACCTGATTGGTAAACAACGCTATGAGATGGCGCGTATAGCTGGAATAAGTCAGGAAGAAGCGAAGAAGATGCTGATGGACTCATTGGAAAGTGAGGCCCGAATGGAAGCGGCGAAGCGGCTTGCTCGCATTGAGAATGAAATGAAAATGGAGGCTGACAGAAAGGCCAAAAACGTCATTGCTCTTGCTATCTCACGATATGCCGGCGATTACGTTGCCGACAAAACTGTCTCTATGGTCCCGCTTCCAAATGATGAGATGAAAGGACGGATTATTGGTCGTGAGGGCCGAAATATCCGTGCAATTGAAGCAGCTACAGGTATTGACATCATAATTGATGATACTCCTGAAGCAGTTATTCTCTCTGGATTTAATCCTGTTCGTAGAGAAATCGCGCGATTGGCACTGCTTCAGCTCATTAATGATGGACGAATTCACCCTGGCAGAATCGAAGAGGTTGTAGCAAAGGTTACCAAGGAACTTGAGGTGACCATAAGAGAAGCCGGTGAACAGGCTACTTTTGATGTTGGTGCTCACGGGGTTCATCTTGATCTCATCAAGCTTCTTGGACGACTCAGATATCGAACAAGTTACGGGCAGAATGTCTTGCAGCATTCGCTTGAAGTCGCGTTTCTATGTGGAATCATGGCTGCCGAGCTTGGTCTTGATGTCAAAATGGCAAAACGTGCTGGCTTGCTTCACGATATCGGTAAAGCTGTAGATCACGAAGTTGAAGGTTCACATGCGATTATCGGTCGGGACCTGGCCAAGAAATATGGCGAACCTGAAGAGGTGATCTACGCCATTGGTGCACACCATGAAGACCAGCCTCCGCAGAGTGTTCTTGATGTTTTGGTCCAGTCTGCCGATGCACTTTCCGGGGCACGACCTGGTGCACGTAAAGAGATGCTGCAGAGTTATGTCAAGCGACTTGAAGATCTTGAGAATATTGCCAATGCCTGTCAGGGTGTTGAAAAATCTTATGCGATCCAGGCGGGACGTGATCTGCGGATTATTGTTGATGCGAGTAAAATTAATGATGAGGCGGCTATTCTGATGAGTCAGGATATTGCTAAATCAGTTGAGGAAAAGCTCACCTACCCGGGCCAGATCAGAGTTACCGTGATCAGAGAAACCAGGGCAGTTGAATACGCCAAGTAACACAGTAGAGAAAGGTTAAGCGATAAGGCATTTAATACAATGATTTCCATAGATGAACAGTTAGAATTAATTGAACGTGGCGTTGTCGACTGTATTTCCCGTGAGGAACTGGTCAAAAAACTTACGAAATCAGCAGAGACGGGTGTGCCTCTGAAGGTAAAAGCCGGATTTGATCCGACAGCACCTGACCTGCATCTCGGACATACTGTTCTGCTTCAAAAGCTGAAGCATTTTCAGGATCTCGGTCATCAGGTCTATTTTCTTATAGGTGATTTTACCGGTATGATCGGTGATCCGACCGGTAAGTCTGAGACCCGAAAAGCGCTTACTCCCGAGGATGTTGCAAAGAACGCTGAATCCTACAAGGAGCAGGTGTTCAAAATTCTTGATCCTGAGAAAACTGAAGTTGTTTTCAACTCAACCTGGCTCGGCAAACTCAGCTCGTATGATATGATCAAGCTGGCTTCGCAACTTACTGTTGCGCGGATGCTTGAACGTGAGGATTTCAAAAACCGGTTCGAAGGCGGAAAACCTATTTCGATACATGAGTTCATGTACCCGCTCATACAAGGTTATGATTCTGTAGCTATGGAAGCGGATGTTGAACTTGGTGGTACAGATCAGCGTTTCAACGTACTGATGGGCCGTGATCTGCAGCGTGCGCATGGGCAGGCACCTCAAGTGGTGTTAACCATGCCTTTGCTTGAAGGGCTTGACGGCGTTAACAAGATGAGCAAGTCACTCGGTAATTATATCGGGATCACAGAGCCTGCAAATGATATTTACGGTAAGGTGTTGTCCGCTTCTGATGACCTTATGTTCCGTTACTATGAACTGTTGAGTGATCTGAGTAACAGCGAGATTGCAGAGCTTAAAACAGGTATAGAGAAGGGTACGCTTCATCCTAAGGATGTGAAAAAGCAGCTCGCACGTGAGCTGACAGCTCGTTACCACGGTGAAGAAGCTGCTGCTGCGGCTGAAGATAATTTTGAGCAGGTGTTCAAGAAAGGTGGTCTGCCGGATGACATTCCGGAGGTTACTATCACATCTGATGAGGACATCTGGGTTCCACAACTTATGCTTGAAGCCGATCTTGTTAAATCAACGTCTGATGGCAGAAGGATGATTAAGCAGAATGCGGTTACTATTGATGGTGAGAAAGTTACAGATATGAAGGCTACTGTTGCCCCGCAAGGCGAGTTGTTGCTGAAGGTAGGCAAACGACGTTTTTGTAAGATTATATTTGGCTGATATCGATGCGATACTCATTGTCGGGTTGACCTGATTTAGTACTGGGTAGAAAATAGAAAAGGGCCGTTTCCTGATATTCAGGAAACGGCCCTTTTCTATTTCTGTCTATTTGCTGAGTGCTGTTCTGGTTTAATCAGGTTTTCTTTCTGAACAGGTGTAACAAATACCGGAAAACTCAATATGATGACCAAGAACTTCATACTGGCTTGCATGTGATGCCGCCATGTTGATATCTTCCTGTACAGGGATATCAATGTCATCTACCTTGCCGCAACTTGCACAACGGATGTGATAATGCGGATGGACAGTTGCATCGAAACGCTTCTGAGTACCACCAACTTCAAGTTTGAGAATCACACCACTGTCAGCTAAGAGCTCAAGGTTTCTGTACACCGTGCCAAGTCCGATACGTGGCAGTCTCTTCCGCACCATGTCATAGACCTCATTGGCGGTAGGATGAGAAGTAACCTTTCCAAGTTCTTCAAGAATAATTTGGCGCTGAGTGGTCAGTCGCATGTTGGGCAATGATTCCATGGTATTTTCCATAAGTGACATTTGTGGTTAATAAATATTATTATATAGCATATAATATCAAATTGAAAATAATTCAACGGAAAATTACTTATCTGATACCAGTTTCTTTGGTCAATAGCCCACGGTTTACAACGATTCAGAACGGAAGCATGGTACGTGGTGCACTGGATGAATCGAGTGCAGGGTTGAAATATCCATAACGAAGGCTGGGGAATTCATTTTTGAGTGCAGCATACCACTTGAGAATTCCAATAGTACTCACAGTTGAATTGTGATTAATAGTCGAGAGATACCATTCAGGGTCCATGTTAAGATTACGTAGCTGAATGAAGTCTGGCGAATATTCGTGGATGAATTTACACAATGCTTCAAATTCCGGCTCAGAATCTGTAAAACCCGGCAGGATAAAATAATTGAGAGAAACGAATCGGCCTGCGTCTTTCATTACCCTGGCGGACTGTTTGACATCATTGAAGTGGTACCCTTTAGGCCGGTAATAGAAATTGTATTTCTCTTCCTGAAGGGAATTCAGGCTGATGCGTATGCTGTCGAGTCCGGCATCAGCAAGGCGTTGCACTTTATCCGGGAGACTCGCGTTGGTGTTGAGGTTGATTGTTCCGGCATTGGTCGCTTTACGCATTAACCTAATAGCTTGTTCGATGACACCAGCCTGGAGTAAAGGCTCTCCTTCACAACCCTGGCCAAAACTCACTATAGAGCGTTCGGCGGTGTTAAGGTGAGGAACAGCCATCTGGCTTATCTCTTTAGGCGATGGAACAAAATTAATACGATCCTGGGTTGATGGACAGCATCCTGATTCCTGCAAGGAAATACAACCGACACATCGAGCATTGCACTCAGGAGAAGTGGGGAGCGGGGCTTCCCATCTGCCGAGAAAGTAATTTCTGGCTGCAGGACAACCATATGTCAGACAGCATTTGCCAAGATGCTGAATCAGTCTGTTGTCAGTATGCAATTTCAATTGAGCTTTAGTCTTTCTGGCAACAGTATCCTGTGAATATTGAGCAGAATCCTGGCGGATATCCTTGTCGCTGCGAAAAGCTGGAACCCAGAACTGGTTATCGTACCAACCAACTGCTGTATATGCAAAAAGCGGTAAGGTTGGAGCGTCTGGCAAACTTTGATATGCTGTGTTGAAGATAGCGGTGTGGGCAGGTGCCATAAAAGCAGCCACTGCCTGAACTGCTGCCCCTTCCTCGTAAGGGTATTCCTCTAGCAGGAGAGGTTCACCGGTCTCTTTGTCACAGCCTATGGGCAATCGCATCGGCAGGGCGAAAAGTTCACTCCCTTCAGGTAGGGGGATCAGGTCTTCGAGCACCGGACGCGTAAAATTTCCGGCAGACATGCCGGCCATATCAAGATCAGGAAAATCGGAAATATTGCCCTGGTCATCAGCGATGACCAGGGCAGGTATTTGTGGCGGATGAATCACTGTGGTCTCAACACTCGTAATACGGAGTCAATGGCTCGGTATACATCGAGGTCATCACCAAAAACATCCAGAATATCAGGATGATTGATAAGGTCTTCTACGACATACTGAGTCAGGTACAGGCTGACAATGTTAGGATCCTGTACAAGTGTCCTGATTGGTGCGATTTTCATCTGCAGATCGAAATCTTCAAGATGTGGCAGCTTTTGAAGCTGGTCTACAATTGACTGCTTGATTTTTGTTACTGAGCTAGCCTCGATAATTTCACGATCAATTAATCTCTGCACAAGTTTAGCCGCAAGAGGTTCTGAGTGATCTTTAGCGGTGCGAAACATTTTGCGCCGTTCACGTTCACGTTTGCGGTCTATTGCGCGAATTGTTTTATCTGTAGCTCGGTTTGCGCTAATACTTACTTTAGCCATAAATTTCTCCCGGAAAATGCCTTCGTCTGTGGGAGGCGAAGACTTGGAATTCGGCTGATACCCATTGATTCAACCACGCTATATAAACCGAAAATTTAAATATCACTACTGTAAAGTTTGGCATAGCCGGCCATTTCTGCCATTTGGTGTTCCTGCAGCACAAGATCGTAGCGCTGCAGATACTCTGCGGCCATGCGATGAGTATTAAAAATTGGAACGTTCAGCGACAGATTCATTATGCTTTTGTCGATGAAATCATTTGATAATTCTGCACTGTAAAATTCCGTGAGTACATTCGGCAGTAAGGTATAAAATGAGCTTGAGTCTTCAAAATAGAGTAACTCCTCCCTGGACTCATTTAAACTTGAACTTTCTATAGGACCCTCGTGACCAAACTTCCAACCGGTACTTCCATTATGATAGCCTTCAACCCACCAACCGTCCATTATTGAAATGTTCGGCACTCCGTTCATGGCAGCTTTCATTCCGCTTGTGCCAGATGCTTCAAGGGGGCGCTTAGGACAGTTTAACCATGCATGTACACCGGAGACGAGCATTTTGGCCACTTCCATGTCGTATCCCGGAATGAAAATAAGGTTAGCTAAGCCATTACTCTTTTCATGGAGCTTCTGCTGGAGACTAAGAAGATATTTGAGTACATTTTTTCCTGGTTCATCTGCAGGATGTGCCTTGCCGGCAAAGACAAGATTGATCGGATATCCGCAGTCTACTATTATCCTGCAGAGCATATCCAGATCATGAAAAATGAGATCTGCACGTTTATACGTAGAAAATCGACGGGCAAATCCAACGGTAAACACATCGGGCTGCAATTCTGTTGCTGAATCGGAAATAGTTGAAAGAAAATTAGGCGGATCTATCCATGTTTCGGCCATCTGCAGGCGATGCTTTTTAAGCATCGTGTTAATGTACTGAATAAGGATAGCGGAATCTTTTTTCCAGGCGTTATAGAGGTCAGAACGGAATGTTGCGTTATTTTTGAGTCTGGCTGCATTTCTGAATACGCCGGGATTGCTCCGCCAGTTTTCCAGTTCAGGAAATGTGTCAAACACGCTGGAACGGTTTTCGCTGATCCAGGTCAGGTGGTGAACTCCATTGGTGATTGCGGATATCTTATGAGCAAAATCAGGGAACTGTTTATGAGTTACATCTCTGTGAAGTCGACTGACGCTATTGGCGGAACGGTTTACACGCATTGCCATGTTGGTGAAATTGTATTCCTCAGGGTGTTCATCGTCCTGAGCCAGGATATCTAGAACGTCTTTACAGGCAGAACTGCAGATCTCACTATAGAGGAGTTTGCTGAAGCGGTCGTGTCCGGCTTTAACGGGGGTATGAATAGTGTAAACCAGCATTTTTGCAACGTCATTTGCTGCTGTGAGTATTTGGTCTTTATAGGATTTGCCTGTGGTCTGTTCTATGTAATTGTTATGTAACTGCTCTGCAATGAGCTGAGTAGCAAGGACAACACCGTGCTGCTCGTTGAGATGAAATGTTTTGGGGCTGATTCCCAGCGCTCGCAAGGCCGGAAGTATACCTGCACCGAGCATTCTTCGCTGAATTGCTTTAATCATCGAAGATTCGGCATTGTATAATTGAGACACAGCTGATTTAATAAATGCTGGTGTTTCCGGAAGGTCGAAATCCAGAAGCAACTCAGGTATGAAATAATCGAGGTTATGACTGACCTCCATTTTCATCCAGATTTGAGCCGGAACAATATGTTCTTTTTGATTTCTTGTAAAAAACGGGATTTCAATTATTAGTGGGCGTTCAGGCTTTTCTGGGTCCTTGAGCAAATATAATCCAGGCACTTCTTCAGGGTGCCAGTCAACTACCTGAGAAATCTGACCAAGGTTGGAGTCGACAACCTGGGCAAAATACCCTTTACGATAAAGGAGACTTACGGCGATAACAGGAAGGTGACAGTCGGCAAAGCTCTTGAGGGTATCTCCTGCCAGAATCCCGAGTCCACCGCTATAGTTGGGGATTTTCTGTGGACCTTCTCTGAATTTACTGTCAAAGAACCTGTGTTGTTCGGATATTTGTCCTGCAAGCGGGGATACTTTAAGCAAATCAGCTATTGGGCTGTACACATCCGGGTCAGCCCCGATCTCCATAGATATGTAGGCCACACAATTACCCTCAGGATGTGTTAAGGAGTTCCAGACCTGTTCGAAGACTTTTCTGGAAACACCGAAAAAATTCCCAAGTTTATGGGTGACGAGAAGGCTTTCGGTAAGCTGTGTTGAAGTGGCTATCATTTTCCTGACAAATGAGTGGATGAGATTGGTTGTTTTGTTAAAATCTGGATAAAAATATGTACTGGTCTCAAAAGTGACATGTTACATATAGTAATTCCTCAAGTGATGCAGAGTCAATTACTCAGGTGAAATAGAGTGTCATTGACAGTGTAAATTGGTATTGACAAAAATAATTGTTGAATTTGGTGTGCTTTCCTTTATATATACCGTTTTTAAGGTAAAGTAATGAAGAGGATGTAAAAAGTCCCCTACGGACATTTTCCCAGGTGTCTGCCGGTCGAAGAAGATAACCATTTAGAAACTCTAGGAGGTTCTGGTCATGATAAGAAATTTACGTGCGGCATTACCCGCATTACTTTGTGTATCTGTTCTTGCACTTTCAAGTTGTGGTAAGCAAAAAGCCACAGATACTGAAATGAAAGTGGATAGCGGTGAAGCTATGGGTGTTGAAGAACCATTGGAGTCCAAGGCAATTGGCGGAATCATGGAAGGTCGTACCTCCGGTCCTATGCTTCCTGTATATTTTGATTTTGACTCTTCTGATATTCGTGGCGATCAGGTTTCACGTATTCAGGTGAATTCAGAATTCCTTAAAAATAATCCCGGGGTAAATATTAAAATCGAAGGTAACTGCGATTCTCGCGGCACCAACGAATATAATATGGCTCTTGGTGAGAGACGTGCCCTCAGTTCTAAAAAATATCTGATGAATCTGGGCGTGAGCGAAGCACGATTGACTACTGTCAGTTATGGTGAGGAGCGTATCCTCCTTCACGGTCACGATGAATTGAGTTGGGCACAGAATCGCCGTGACGATTTTGTAATTCAAGAATAAATTTATCACTCACCGGAAACTTCCCGTGCAGTAATTGATTTCCGGTTTACCTGGAGAAGGTAATGACTTTGAAAAAATGGATGGTAGCGCTGGCACTGCTTAGTGCCGTTACAATTGCAGGTGCTGGAACAGCTTTAGCCGAATCAAAAATCGGTGTAATAAATGGACAGAAAATCCTTAGTCTTTGCGATGCCGGCCAGACCCTGAAAGGTCAGCTCGAAACTCGCATGAAAGAGCTTCAGTCTTCATTTAAAGCAGAAGATGATACAATTGTTGCTTTACAGCAGGAGATTGAGAAGAAAAGCTCTGCATGGAGTGAGGATAAGACCAAGGAAAAAGTTGCGGAGTTACGCAAGAAACGACGCGATATGCAACTCAGAAATGAGGATGCAAAAAATGAACTCCAGCAGATGCAGGACAAAGCCGTCAAACCAATACTCGAATCGCTCCAAGATGTTGTTGCTGCGTACGGCAAGAAGAATGGGTATACCGCAATTCTTGACGTTAAAGCAGGTGTTGTTTATTTTGACAACGCAGCAGAATTAAGCGAAGCTATTGTTAAGGAATTGAACGTCGTGATGGCGAAGAAGTAATTCCAGCCACCTATGGCACGAGGGTTGCCGCTTTTTAGACTAACGATGCAGAGGGGCCCCCTTTGCATCGTTTTTTTATTTATTAGAGTACATGAGAAAAGGTTGATTATGCCTGTAAGAAGTATGACCGGTTTTGGACGAGGTGAAGCTGAAAATGCAGGGCGTGTGTGGACTGTTGAGTTGCGCTGTGTAAATAATAGGTTTCTGGATCTTAAAACCAAGCTTCCGCGAGGCTATCTAAGTATAGAGGAACGCATACGGAAAAAAGTATCTGAATTTCACCAGAGAGGTCGTGTAGATCTCGTGGTTACGGTGAGTGGTGATTTTTCCGACTTGTTGCATGTGAAGGTGAATTTAGGCCTTGCTGAAAATTATAAGGAAGCTCTGGCAAAAATTGCAAATACGTTTGATCTGGATGATACAGTTTCCGCATCATTGCTGGCCTCATACCCTGAGGTAATGGTGCGTGAGCAGGATGAAGAAGATATTGAGCAGATCTGGCCGTTTCTCGAAGATGCTCTCGATAAAGCTCTTGCAAACTGCACGGTAATGCGCGGAAAGGAGGGAGATGCCCTGGTAGCAGATCTTAGTGATCGTTTGCAATTTTTCACCGATACAATCACTACGATTGAGCAGTCGATTCCGCAGCTTCTGGAGACTCGTCAGAACAATCTTAAGGAACGTCTGGAGAAACTTCTTGGTAACACAGAAATGGACCCGATGCGGCTCGCTCAGGAAGTTGCAGTACTAGCCGACAAGACAGACGTTACAGAAGAGATTGTTCGACTGCGGAGCCACATTCAGCAGTTTGCCGCTTTTCTGAAAGAAAATGTCGCGGTTGGTAGAAAACTTGATTTTCTTATTCAGGAGTTCCTGAGAGAGGTCAACACGATGGCCTCTAAAATTAATGATGCCAGTATTGCACATCTGACTGTTGATTTAAAGAGTGAACTCGAGAAGATGAGAGAGCAGGTTCAGAATATCGAGTAATAGGATTTTCTAAACGATATTAATCTACTTCAATTGATACACTCGACATTCGACTATTCAGGCAGTGTTTTGCTATCTGAATCTTTTTATTCGCGTGACAACGAGTCAGCAAATCGCGGCTGTAGTTTTCGGTAGGAAATGAGATGTATACTATCTATTCTGCCCGTTGACTTCGTCCTGATGAGGCAGGGAAATACTGTATGAAGCTATTAAATGTCGGATTTGGAAATACTGTGATGGTTGAGCGGATAATTGCGGTTGTTAATACCGGTTCATCCCCTGCCAGAAAACTGAAAGAACTCGCAAAAAAAGAAGGCAAGCTTGTTGATGTGACTGAAGGAAGGAGGACGCGTTCGATTCTGGTGATGGATTCGAATCATATCATTCTTTCCTCGGTGCAGTCCGATACGATTACCCAAAGGATGCAGGCACTTCATCCGGAATATCATCTCGCACACACTGAGCTTGAAAAGCAATAACATAGACAAAAAATATTATGAAAAAAGGCATCTTATTCGTAATTTCGGCACCATCCGGCACCGGTAAGACAACCTTGCTGAAAAAGGTAATGAATCGGATTCCCGGATTGAATTTTTCGGTATCACACACCACCCGAAAACCGAGAAAAGGCGAGCAGCACGCGCGGGAGTATTACTTTGTTGAAACAGCAGAGTTTGAGCGCATGATTGAACAGAATCAGTTCATTGAATGGGCACGTGTTCATGATAATTATTACGGCACAAGCACAAAGGCTGTTTCAGAACAGTTGGATGAGGGGCGTGATATAGTTCTCGACATCGATGTTCAGGGTGCTGCTATCATCCGTGACTCTGACCAACTCAAAGCTGTACAGATTTTTATTGCTCCGCCTGGTATTGATGAGCTTGAGAAGCGGTTGCGCGGCAGAAACACAGAGGATGAAGAGACCCTGCAGTTACGCTTAAGCAATGCCAGTAAGGAAATGCAATCTGCAGACCTCTATGAGTACCTCATAGTCAATGATGCGCTTGATGAAGCGGCAGAGACGCTTGCATCAATTATAATCGCCGAGCGTTCAAAAAGGCGGCGGAAAATTAATGGTGAACCCTTCGGGATGGATCAGTCTGAATGAAGAATGTAAAGCACGAACAGCAACGGCAAGGTAGCGAAAAACGTATTAAGGTCAGCGATGATCTGTTGTGGGGAACGCACCCGGTAGTCGAAGCATTAGCACAGGAGCCTGATCGGATCACAGAGGTTATCCTCCTAAAAGACAGGCGTGGCAAAAAACAGGATGAAATTATTGAGTTGGCCCGCAATGCCAAAATTAAAATTTCATTTTTACCGGCGTTTCGCCTTACCGGTGAAGGTGCTTCCGAGATCCGTCATCAGGGAGTTCTGGCTAGAAAAAGTTCAAGTTCATTGATGGATTTTGATCAAATGGTTGAGAAGTTTGCGGCCAAAGTCAACGCTGGTGAAAAACCTCGCATTATCGTATGTGATACGTTGCAGGATCCTCATAATCTTGGCGCGATTGTCCGTTCAGCGCTCGCATCAGGAGTGAGCGGAGTAGTGATCACCCGTGAGCGTTCTGCACCATTAGGTGGCACAGCAGCTAAGTCATCAGCTGGGGCAATGTCACATATCGATATCTGCCAGGTGACCAATCTGGTATCTGCTCTGAAGAAATTCAAAGAAGCGGGTGCATGGATTTATGGTGCCGTAAAAGATGATACAGCTCAGTCACTCTATACTGCCGATCTTAATGCTCCTGCCTGTATCGTGGTTGGAAGTGAAGGAAAAGGGATTCGTCCACTGGTAAAGAAAGAGTGTGATGTACTGATCTCGATTCCTATGGTTGGGACATTGGATTCACTGAACAGTTCTGTGGCTGCGGCAGTAATTATGTTTGAGGCTATGCGCCAGTCACTATAAGAGTACTACTAATTGATATAAAAAAAGCCATTCAAGAATGCTTATATTCTTGAATGGCTTTTTTTATTTATACAGCCGTAAGAAAAACTATTTCTTTTTCTGTTGCATCTTGGCTTTCAAAAGGGCACCGAAACTTCCTGTATCTTCTGTTCCTTTTGATTTTTTCTCTTGTTTTACATAGTTGGTATATTCAGCTTTTTCCACATTTTCCTTGCTCTCGTCCGAAACATAATCAGTCGGTGCAAGGCTGATGCGTCTCTCTCCTATGTCGATGGATTCCACAACGACCTCAAGCTCCTGACCTTCTTCGAGAACTTCCCTTGGGTGGTTGATGCGGCGTCCGCCACCGAGCTTGGAGATGTGTACGAGGCCGTCCACACCTGGTCCGAGCGTCACGAATGCACCAAACTGTGCAAGCCTGGAAACAGTACCCTGTTGAGTAGAGCCTTCGGGAAAGCTGTTAACAGCTTCTTCCCATGGATCAGTCTGGGTCTCTTTGAAACTTAAAGAAATCCGGTCTTTTTCCCAATCAAGTTTCTTGACGATCGCCTTCACATGCTGGCCGACTGCAAAGTAATCAGATATATTTTCAACCCGTGTCCAGCCTACTTCTGAAATGGGAATTAATCCGTCAACTCCGCCAATATCGACGAAGGCACCAAAGTCACGAAGGGAAGTGATTTCACCCTCTACCAGATCCCCTTCGTTGAGGGTCTGTTTAAGTTCTTCCTTTCGGGCTTCACGTTCTTCTTCCTGGATCGCGCGGGCAGAAACTACAATATTCTTTCCATTGGATTCAAATCGAGTGATTCGAAAGATCATGCGCGTGTCAAGATATGTGGCAGCGGCATCGTCTACCCTACGCAGTCCCATCTGGGAGAACGGGCAGAAGGCACGGATATTACCACCGAGGGTGACTTCAAATCCACCTTTGGTTTCGGCTTTTACTAACCCTTCAACAGGTATTCCGCTACGCCACGCTTCTTCCAGTTGTTCAGCTCCGGAACCACCACCAAGCTTTGCAGCAAAAACGAGTCCGGACGCGCTGGACTTGAGAAAATACACGTCAATACGGTCACCGACAGCTACGGTAATTTCTCCATCCTCATTTTTAAGATCCGCGCTCTCTACAATGCCTTCACTTTTTCCGCCGACATCAAGAAAAACTGACTCACCACTCATTTCAATTATAGTGGCTGTTACTTTTTGTCCCGGTTTAAAACTGCGAAGCTTCTTGGTTGATTCCTGATTGAACAGGTCTTCAAAGCTCAGGTTGTTTTCTTCCATGGCTATTTCCTGTAAATACGATTAGCTCTTCTTGGGGTTATCGGTTGAGGGTTGGGTGTAAATGACGGGCAGGTCCGTTTGATTCTACCCTGACCTCCCGGTTGAACATACATTCGCCTACACTGATTCGCTGAACTGACATTGTGGTGCAGTCCAGTACAGTGAAGCCTCCTGATTCGTTTTCACCAAGCATATGACCCGGATTGATAAGTAAGGTCTCTTCATATTGCTCAATGTAATTCCTGTGGTTGTGACCGCAACATACTATGTCATACTCTTTTTGCCTGACAAGGCCCATCGCCATATCGGGATAATGGACAAAAGCTACCTTTAGGCCGCATACTGTTATTCTGCCGAAGATACCATGATGGGTAATGTTAGCATACTCATTTGAGCAACGGCTCGATATGAGATGCTGGTCACCTGCATTGTTACCATATATAAGGTGGGTCGGACCGTTAAATTTCGCCAGTTCTTTTAACATAAACGGTGAAATGAGGTCTCCACAATGGATAATTAGATCAACGCTCTCTGTATTGCAGTGGGAGATTGCAGCACGCAGGTTGGCTATTTGATCATGGGTATCTGAGATAATGGCTATTTTTGACATAAATAATTAAGAAATGACAGCCCGTATGTTTCAGTTGCAGCGGATTGCCAATGAGATCACTCTGCCATTCTCTCGATACATCAGACGTTTTTGACAGAGTTGGTGAATAAATGCAAGTATTGCTGATTCTTTAAGTGAACTAAAGGCTTCTGTGAGTTCAGAAATTGTACGGATCTCTTCACAGAAAAGGTAAATCTCTCTGGATAGCCCCTGCAATCTATGACGAAGAGGAGCTGCTCCTGCGATTTCCTGGCGAATCAGTAAGAAGGTGTCGCCGTCGCGATAATTTAGCGGTGATGATGTCACAGAATTGCGATTGGCATGGAACTGTTGCCATTGTGCAATTCTTTTTCTTACTGGCTGCCACCTTTTTCGTTGTTCCTGGCGGTCTCCTCGATAGTCGCGAATGAGGAGTTTAAGCGTTTTCATGTAGCTTGTTGGGAAAAGAGCCCTGTTTTTACGATGGTGAGTGATTGCTGAAATGCTGTAATCAGCAGGCTGCTTTTCCACAGGTGATCCGTGCCCAAGAAAGAATGCCGCAGGAGCAAGGGGATTATAAGGTAGAACATACTCCAGATTGCTGAGTGTCTCCTCTATTTCTTTATCTGTAGAACCGGGAAATTCAACAATCAGGTTACCTTCCAGACTGATACCGGCAGCGGCTGAAAATTTCATGATGGCGATGTTGTCGATAACATCAACCCCCTTTTTCATTTTCTTCAGCAGGCTGTTGGAAAGGGATTCGATTCCCACCTGGATTGTATCGAGCCCCCCTTGTTTATACGCGTGGAGTTTGTGGAATTTACCTATCCCCCGTATCTCTGCAAAGAAACGGTAGTCAGCTTGACCCTCCGATACCTTTTTGAAAAAAATATCAGCTTCGGCTGGAGGGAGGGCATTGTCAGTAAAGGTAAAATCAAGGCACTGATGGTTTGCTGCGAGCTGCTTCAGTTCCTGGGAGACTTTATTTGCCTTTTTATGCCTGTATCCACACCATTGCAGGTTGAGATTGCAAAAGGTGCACTTGTTCCACCAGCATCCGCGTGAAAACTCCAGTGGAAGGGTGGGTATAAACGGAGAATCAGGGAAAACACTCTTTAACTGTTGAAAATATGGGCCGTAATCGGGTACCGGAAGACTGTTTAAATCAGGTATTTCCGGTGAAGCAATTCGGTTGTCAGAGTCGATTCTAGCTAATACTCTCTCAGGAAATGGTTTGGTCTGGTCTGCAATAAAATCACATAAGCCGGCAAGAGGGGTTTCGCCTTCACCGTCAATTATATAATCAACCTGTGGAAAGTGGTCGAGGAGCGATTGACCAAGTGAGTCGCCGCATGATGAACCGCCAAAGACAATAGGCGGAACGTTCTGAACTGTCTTGACTCGTGAGCTTATATAGAGTGATGCCAGTAATTGATTAAAACACAGTGAGAAGCCTGCAAGCGAATAATCACTCCAGTTGACGTGTTCTACCCAGGTATTACAGGTTTCTTCTACAGCATTGACAAGTGTTTCAAATGCAGGGAGACCGGTAGCTTTTTTTCCAAGGCTTTGGGTAAAGAGTTGATGTGCTTTTTCAAACCGCTCGGGGAAGAGCAATGCTGAGAAAATTGCTTCACCAGCCCAGCTGTTATCGGCAATGGTGGCATAGCTATCCGTACCTATAACCCGTGCGATATGCAGATAAGGGTGTAGTGTTGTTACCCGGGTATTGGTGACCTGCTCAACATAGGCCTTGAGCGCTCCAAGTTGGATAGATGGTCGATTGAATATCGCCCAGGGCATTGAAGCGAGGATCACCTGCTGGTGGGGAACTTTGTTGATATTGGGCATCACTTATTGACGAATTATCTCTGTGCCTTCCGGCGGGGTGAACGAAAACAGTGAATCTACTTGTGCTGCCGGTTTGTCATCGAGAAAATTCACTTCAATATTACTGAGATTCAAGAGTGTGATTGTGTCAAAATGGTCCCGAATTTCAATGCGGCGAATGAGCGAGTCTTCAGTTACCCAGAGGTGAATAGACTGCATCTGCGACTGGGGTTCCCTCGGAACGAGTTTTAAAGGTTTTGGTTGCCCTTCGTTTACCTGCTCCTGAATATATTCAGGGTCTGGCGGGAGAATATGGAACGTATCGGCAATTTTTGCCCGTCCGCTAAAAAACGAGTAGGTAAGATCATTATCAAGTTGTTCAGCCGGACTAATGATCATCTGTTGCAATTGAGCAAAATACATTGAGAAGGTTTTCCCATCACTGATGAGCACCTGCCGATCGGGTTCCGCATAGTTCCAGCGCATACGGCTTGTCGTGTCCTGCTTGTGAAAATACGCCGTGCCACTGCCGGTTTTAGGCCTGCCGCTCATTTCCCCCTGACTTCTTTGCTTAAAAGAAAATGACAGACTGGTCATGTTGTCATATTTACTTTGCAGGCGTGAGATAATGTCTTCCGGAAATTCGGTTGCTTTGCCGGTTTCTGCCATGATAGCAGGCGCGAAGAGCAGCATTATGCCCAGTAGGACTGCAGGAACAGTAATTGATTTTATGAGATTCATGCGGGTATGAGCTCTATTGTTCGTTGAAAAATTGAATTAGCTGTTTTCTGCGCAGTTTCGGTAATGTCAGAGACAAAATACTGGTGGGCAGGATTTTCTTCATCAACAGTAAGCAGTTCCGGATTTTCTTGCAGGAAGTTTTTTAAGTATCCTGCCACAGCTTCTGAAGAGTCAATCAGAGTAACTCGCTTACCAATACGCGCCTGGATGAAATGCTTCAGCAGCGGGTAGTGGGTGCATCCAAGAATAAGAGTATCAATCTGCTTGTCTTTTAATGGGTGCAGATAACGGCGAATGACCATTTTGGTCTCTTGTTTGTTCATCCAGCCTTCTTCAACAAGCGGCACAAGAAGCGGGCAGGCTTGAGAAAAAACTTTATGTTCTGCATGAATGGCATGTATCTGCTTTTCATAAAGGTTGTTGCGGATTGTGGCACTGGTTCCGATTATTCCGAGTCTGCCATTTCTGGAAACTTTGATGGCTTCCTGGACTGCAGGAGTGATAACCTCAATTATCGGTACATTAAACTCTTTTCGGAGTCTTTCTGTGGCGACACTGGAGGCTGAATTACAGGCAATTACTATAACCTTTGCCCCTTGCTCAATTAAGAATGCGGTGTTTTCTATGGAGTAATCAAGAATAGCCGAGTCACTCTTGGGGCCGTAGGGAGTTCTGGCAAGATCGCCGAAATAGAGGATCTGCAAGCGGGGAAGAAGGCGTTCGATGGCTCGTGCCACAGTCATGCCGCCAATTCCAGAGTCAAAAATACCTATCATATATATGAAAAAACCGGGATAAATCGTTAATGGATGGTGTCGCCTTTCAGGCGACTTCTATAAGAAATCTATCTATACCAGAAAAGAAGATGAACAACAAGTTGCAGGCATTTCAGGTAATACGCTTTTTTATAACCAGTGCTCTATACACCTTGAAACGTCGGATCTTGTCCGAAGTCTTCGCTATGCTCCTACACCCGTGCCTCGCAGTGCACTAAAATTGCGGAACATTTTTTACGACACGTAAAGATCTTCAGAGCACGAGGCTGTTCGACAATGTCCCTTTCCACCCATATTTTCGTTATCCTCGAAAAATTATCCTCAGGTAAGCGAGGCACGAGACTCCCGGTAAGCGAGGCACGAGACTCCCGGTAAGCGAGGCACGAGACTCCGAGATACGTAGTGTATTCATCCAGTTAAAAATATCGCTCGCCTACAACTTGAATAACTTTGCAGGTTTCCGTTCAGGCACTAACTGTTCAAAGGCGAAAAACATACATTCACATGATAGTGATTGTTGACAGAGAGATGCAGGAGAATTACTTTAGTGCCTGTTTTAAGACAAGGATAGTTGTATGGACAACCATGACGTGTTGCATAATGTCGTGTTTTTCATTTGAAATAATCAGGAAATATAGATTGGAGTAGAAATGCCGGTTTACGAGTACGAATGTAATGGATGCGAGAAAGTTTTTGAGATTCAGCAAAAAATGGCAGACGATCCATTGACCACATGCCCTGAATGTGAAGGTGAATTAAAAAAATTGATGTCAAGGAGTTCGTTTCAGCTTAAGGGCGGTGGCTGGTATGCTGACGGATATGCCAGCAATTCCGGTTCCTCTGCAGCGAAACCGAGCGCTCCGGCTCCGGCATGTGCCTCAGGTGGCGGATGCGCCGGTTGCCCCGGAACATCTGCCTCCTGATCAGATCTTTGCATTAAAAACCGGTTTATTGTCCATGGCGGGGAGTGTTGATTACCGCCATGGCATCACCGTATGAATAAAACCGGTATCCTGCCTTGATTGCTTCATCGTAGCAATTCAACAGGGCTTTTCGTGTGCAGAGTGCTGAAACCAGAAACATCAGTGATGATTCGGGCAGGTGAAAGTTGGTTATAAGGTTATCTATGACCTTAAACTCAAATCCCGGATAGATATACAGGTCGCATACCCCTTCAACTGGTTTGAGTGTCCCTTCTTTTGCGGCAAATTCAAGTGCGCGTACGGTTGTTGTGCCAACTGCCCAGATACGTCCGCCACGTTTTTTGGTGGCTTCAATTTTTCTCACGGTCTCTTCAGGAACAACGATATACTCACCATGAATGGAGTGTTCTTTTATCTTTTGTGCCCGAACAGGTGCGAATGTGCCGTAGCCGACATGCAGTGTTATGGTGCCAAAGTTAACGCCTCGTGAGTCAAGTTCTGCCAGCAGTGAATCTGTGAAATGCAGACCTGCAGTGGGAGCGGCAACAGCACCTGGCTGATCTGCGTACACGGTCTGGTATCGCGCAACGTCCTCATCTGTTGTACCATTTTCGCGCGCAATATATGGAGGCAGGGGAACCTGCCCGCATGCGCTGAGTATTTCAGCGAGATCTGCGGATTGGGGGAATTGCAGAGCAAGCCGTGCTTTGCCGCCATCAAGCAGTTCAACAACCGTGCAACTGAGTTTATCAGAGATTGTTATTGTCGAATGAGGTTTGGGGCGTTTTGAGCTCTTAATCAAGGCATCAACCTGCGCAGAGCCGCGAGTGTCAGGTGAAATTTCGGGAAATCCCAGAAGAAAAACCTCTACCTTGCCACCGGTCTCTTTTTTGCCAAAGAGCCTGGCGGGAAACACTCTGGTGTTGTTAACCACAAGCATATCTTCATCTCTGATGTAATCAGTTATTTCAGAAAAGGTTTTGTGGACAAGTTCTTTATTGAGATTATCCATTACCAGAAGTCTGGAATGGTCTCTCTTATCTGCAGGCTTCTGGGCGATGTTTTCTTGTGGCAGGTTGAAATTATATGCCTCGAGGGTGAAATCCTTATGCATTTGGGTATAGTGTCACTCAGTATATGTATTTTTTCTTGTCGATTGCTACTATGTGGTACGGTCATCGATTCAAGTGTGATAGGTTAAGGCCGGTGTAAGTAATATGCAATCCGGATTTTCAATGGAGCAGATGTAGATACCATGATATTAGCAGTTGCTGCAACCCAAATGGAGTTATCACCGTTTCTTGCGGTGATGGGAGATTCTGGCGGTCGCTGGAAATCTTTGGTTTCCGGACTTGGACCCGTTGAAACCGCGGTCAGGTTGGGGCGTTTTCTTTTTGAAAACAGTACACAGATACAGGGCGTAATCCAGTTTGGTGTGGGGGGGGCATATATTCAGCCGGATCCGGTGAATCAGGTGCCGATACTTGCAGCCTGTCTGGCAAATCGCGAAGTCCTTGGAGATCTTGGTATAGCTCTACAGGATGATATTGACTATTTCCCGCAGGAACTTGGCGGTAGAGTAGAGTTTTCACTTGATAATACTTTACTTAAAAGATCACGCAAAGTGTTTGATAATAACAATGTTACCTGTTTTTCCGGGACATTTATAACGGTTAACAGCGTGAGTGGAACAGCTCGCCGTGGTGAAATCCTGCGCAGGCAGTGGGATGGCTTGTGTGAGAATATGGAGGGTGCTTCTGCCGCGCGTCTTTGTAATGAGTTGAATATACCCCTCGTGGAATTGCGTGTTATTTCCAATCTGGTAGAAGATAGAAATGTAGAAAACTGGCAACTGCAGGAGGGGTGTGCGCGGGCTGCCGAGCTTGCTGCACTTCTTGTTAAGGAACTGATATAAAATGAATAATTCACTTTCTCTTGGGTTTTCGCCTTGTCCTAATGATACGTTTATTTTCTATGCGATGATGCACGGCAAGATAGATTTGGGCGGGCTTATATTTGACACTCCATTGCTGGAGGATGTTGAAACACTCAACAATTTGGCATTACACAAAAAACTCGATGTTACCAAGCTAAGCTGTCATGCACTTGGTCACGTGCTGGATGAATATTGTGTTTTATCAGCAGGCAGCGCTCTCGGGCGTGGCTGTGGCCCGTTACTGGTATCGTCTGCACAGACTGATGTGAATTCTTTGAAGGATAAGCGCATCGCAATTCCAGGAAAATACACAACTGCCGCCTTGTTACTGCAGATGTTGCTCCCCGGTTGCACAAATCTTGTAGAGATGCGGTTCGACCAGATAATGGATGCAGTTAATAACGGAGATGTAGATGCTGGAGTAATCATTCATGAAAGCAGGTTCACCTATCAGCAGTTTGGTCTTGTCTGTTTGCAGGATCTTGGACAGTGGTGGGAGGATGTTTCTGGATTACCTATTCCGCTTGGTTCTATCGTTGCCCGAAGAAGCCTGGGAATCCAGAAAATTGCCATGATTGACAAAGCAATACAGGAAAGTGTTGGCTACGCATTTGCAAATACCGAAGCGTGTCTGCCCTATATTCGTCAGCATAGCCAGGAGATGGATGCAGAAGTCGTACAAAACCATATCGGCCTTTATGTTAATGAGTTTTCCAGCGATCTGGGGGAAGAAGGCTTCAGAGCAATTGAACAGTTTATGATTCGCGGTAGAGAAGCTGGTGTCTTGCCGAAAAGCACCATGAAATTAGGTTACTAGCAGGCTGTCCGAGAATGGGAATTTTGGTTAAAATCGAGACATTCACAAAAAATAAGCACAGCCATATAGATGATATCGGAGTCTTCGCTTACCTGCAGCATTATTTTTTGAAAATTCCGAAGAGTTTGGGCAGATAGCGTAGACTTCGAAAGGCCATTGTCGGACAGCCTCCTAGGAGGCTGTCCTGGGATGTCGATTTTGTTACGAATCCAGCATTTATACAAAGATAAGCGCAGTCATATGATTGATGTATGCGTATACGCTTACCTTCGATCATTGATTTTTCTACAATAGCCCTACGTTGAATGAAATGGGTTCAGGTCGACAGTCTCCTCGAATGTGATATTTTTTGGTTTAAGGGAGTTGGTTTATGGCAGATGCTGCCAACGAAAAAAATGATGATATAGCGGTTTGGGCATGTATTCTCATAGGTGGAAAAAGTTCCAGAATGGGGCAGCCCAAGCACCTGCTTGCCGATAAAACCGGGCTTAGTTGGCTTGAGAGAACTGTTGCGGTAGTCAAGCCGCATGTTGCTGGAATAGCCCTTTCTGGTTCCGGTGATGTTCCTGCGTCATTGGCCTCGCACACTCGGCTAGAAGATGTTTCAGGTGTATACGGGCCTCTTACCGGCATCCTGTCGGCGATGCGATTCAAGCCCAATGTTGCCTGGTTGCTACTGGCCTGCGATATGCCGTCCATCAACAAAGAGTCTATAGCCTGGTTGCTCAGCCAGCGCAAATTCGGGTCATGGGGAACTGTTCCTTCAGTCATGGGGAATCGCGTAGAACCGCTTTTTGCCCTCTATGAACCGCAAGCGAAAGAGTTGTTTGAAACTATGCGGGCTGAGAGTAATCTGCGTATAAGTAGTGTTGCGCAATCTGATAAAATTCAGATTCTATCTGTTCCGCCAGAGCTTCAATTAGCCTGGAATAACGTTAATACTCCAGGTGAACTGGATGTCCTCAATATTTAAATTCTCTTTGTGATTTGTCGTCACGCTTCTCTAGCTAATCTTATTTCGGAATATAGATGATAAAGCAGTTTCAACAGCAGCTTGGCGTAAAATTATTTGTTTTACTGGTGGTATTGATTTTCCTTGCCATTGTGCCGCTTACCTATGTCGTTTTCTCTGCAATGAGCTATTTCGGAAATTATACGACTGATATTAATCGAATTCAGATAAAAGAACAGGCTCATACATATCTTGCAAGTATAGCCCGGGAGCAGGCACATAAATATGATGAGGTCTTTTCTCATGTTGAAGTTGCATCCTCACTTGTGGCTGCCCAGGCTAGAGAGGTCTACGACAATATTGATTATTATGCAGGATTTCCCGGGGAGCGTATAGAGCTGACCAAAAAACGGGAAGATAGCGTATTTCACTCACTTCAAAGAGACGGAATTATTACAGCATATTGGGGGGGGGAAAACATAAACCCGACAACCGCCGTAGAATTGCAGGCACTTTCCCGGCTCGACCCTGTTTTTAAAGGTGCTAAAAAAGAAATACCCAAAAGCGTTGCGACACACATGATCACAGCTACAGGTATTGGCAGATACTTGATAGATGAGAACCTGTTAGATGAGGGATTTGAAAACACATTGGTGGCTCACAGGCGGGCATCAACAGAGTTGCAAGCGATCAGAGATTATACGCAAAAGTCTGGCATGCCCCCCAGCACATTATGGAGTAGAGAATACTGGGGGTATAAAGATCCGCAAGTAATGATTACTGCAACGTCTCCGGTAATTGATTCTAGAGGGAATATTCGGGCAGTTACAGGTATTGATATTCCTTTACAAAGAATCTTTGATGATATGCTTAATGCCGATCATCAAATTCTTTCAGATGTTATGAAAGATACGTTGTTCGCATTTCTTCTAGACAGTGAGGGGCGGATCATAGCCTTTCCTTCACAGTATTTGGCGTTGTTTGGAATCGATATTAATACGAGTAGTGCTGATTCTTTTGAACTCCCGGATTATCATCTCAGTCAGTCGACAGTTGAGGTTATTCCTCCGTTGGTTCCCTCTTTGCTTGGAGCAGTTGAAAATGTAATTGAGGTCAAGCTTAGTGAAGAAATGTATATCCTCAACATGCATTCTCTTCATAAGTTGAACTGGCATTTAGTATTAGTGACTAAAGAAAAACAGCTGGTATCTTCCATTTATCGTACAGAACAGGCGCTTTCGGGTACCATCGATTTGCTTATTCGGAAGTTCGCGGTAAATACTGTGTTGATGCTGATCTTCGTACTTGTCGCAGTGTTTGTAGCCGTAGGCTATTTTGTGGCACCTCTACGACGGCTTTCCGAGGCTGCACTTCGAGTAGGAAATGGTGATTTGAAGACTCGCTGTTATCTCAATCGAAAAGATGAGCTCGGAACATTGGCGGACTCTTTTAATGATATGGTCAGGCAGCTTGAGTCTGCTGCAGATATTAAAAAAGACCAGGCAAGAGAACTGGAGCAGACTGTTGCTGAGAGAACAAAAGATCTGCAGAATAAGAATTTCCTGCTACGTAATGTGATTTGTGAACTTAATCTGGAAAGTGATCGTCGGAAACGCGCTGTTCAAGCACTGAGGAAAAGTGAAGAACAGGTCAGAGTTGCAATGGATGCATCGTTAGCCGGGCATGTTATTATTCAGGATATGGCTGTAAAATATGCTAACCCAACAGTTCTTGAGATTTTTGGTTATAGCCTTGATGAGTTAATTGATGGAAATATCAGTATAAACGACTTGGTAGCCCCGGAGTATCGCGAAGATGTTCTGCATGGCCTTGATGAAAAATTCAGCGGTAAAATAAAAAAGCCCTTCGTTATTGGTTGTAACCGAAAAGATGGGGCTGGTTTTGATGCTCTTGTTGGTGGTGCTCAAACAGTGTGGAAAGGAAACCCGGCTGTCGTGGCTACTGTTATGGACATCTCCGAGCAGAAGCAGACGCAGGCTCAGCTGGAGGTGAGTAAAAAACAACTACAGGAATCACTGGCCGAAAAAGAAGTGCTTTTGCGAGAGATTTATCATCGAACAAAAAACAATATGCTGGTGATAATCTCCATGCTCAACCTTCAGGCTATGGATATCGATGATGAACGGGTAAAGACACTCTTTCTGGAAACAGAAAATCGCATCAGGGCCATGTCTCTTGTTCACGAAAAACTGTATCAATCCCAGAATCTCGTTGAAATCGACCTCGGACAATATCTGGAGGAAATGGTAACAGCACTGGTTCATTCCATGGTTATCGGAGACCGCATCAGGGTGCAAATAAAGTGTGCCAAGGTCGCGGTGTCGATAGATAATATCGTTCCTCTTGGGCTTGCGGTAAACGAGATAATCACCAATTCCCTAAAGCATGGTTTTCCCGGAGACGGGAAAGGAACAGTTTTTGTAACCTTGTCTGTTGATTCTACTGGCGTTGTCGAACTTGTTGCAGGAGATAATGGTATTGGCTTGCCTGAAGGTATTGATATTGGCTCTGTTCGCTCGTTTGGTATGCAGATTACTGTCAACCTTATAGAGAAACAACTTCGTGGCAGTCTGGAGATTGACCGAAGCAATGGAACAAGCTATCGAATCAGATTCAAAGAGTGCATGCGGCAAAAGAGGATATAAAATACGATGGAAAAAGTAGTGCTCATTGTTGAAGATGAGGTCCTGGTGGGGATGATGCTTGCCAAAAAAATTGCAGAGTACGGCTTTACTGTGTGTGATGTTGTCAGCACTGGTGAGGAGGCCGTCGAGGTGGCTTTGCAACGGAACCCGGGTGTTGTCTTGATGGATGTAAGTCTTGGTGGAAGATTGGATGGTATCGAAGCCGCCGCCATTATACGTGAGACTATGCCTCTGCCAGTCATATTCTTTACTGGCTATAATCAGGATAAAAAACTGCTGCAACGGGCTGGCAAATTGCACCCAATTGCCGTGTTGGATAAACTCGGACCGATTGAGTCTGTGATTGCTGCACTTGAACAGGCTTTTGAATGAGTAGCTATCAGGCTACAAGTAAATACTACTCCCGAGTGGTGGATGGCGTTCTTGAACTGCAGTCAGGGAGGTGTGCAGGGACCTTAACGTAAAGTTTTTGTAGGTCGTAAAAAAAGTGCCTAACTGATTCCTTTCATGACGACGCATTGTTTACAGACAATGATCTTTTCTTTCCAGTTGGTTTTGGTTGTCGAGTCGCAGATTGTGCCGTTTATAAACCAGCATAGCTGCCCTGCGTCAAACTCCCAGGCTGGACATTTTTCACGCTTTTTCTGAGGACATCGTTTGGTTTCCCAGCAGTTTCTCTGGGGCTGTTGCTGACGCAGTTTCTGGGAAAGCAGAAAGAGCAACTGACGTTCCACATGAGTGGGAATTCCACGCCATCCCTGTTCGTAACTGCTTACAGCTTTAAGAGATGTGCCTAGCAGGGCTGCGAGTTCTTTCTGGGTCTTGCCCAACCTCTTCCTGATATCAAGAAAGTCTGAATTTTCCATTGTTCTCCTCACCTGCGGACATTCGCATGGTCTGACCACGGGAGAGATGCTTTGCAGGAAATGTATTATATCTTAAGAAAAAAAGTAGAAAACTCCTGACATGCTGCACGAAATAGTATCGGTAGTCCGGGGATATGAGATATTTGGCTATACCTGCAGCATGACCTGCTGCTACCCGTTTGCAGTTGACGTTCTTTTTGAGTTATATACCCAGTGGTATATCTAACAGAAAACTCTTAAGAAATTGATTGTCAGTGTGTATACTTCTGGCATCTACATATAATACGATTAATTTTAGATGCCACAATGTACCATGGAAGCACAGTCTGCACAACAATTACAGGTTGATCCTTTCGATTGTTGTACGACAACGTGGTGTTACAGTGTGTTTTTAAGGTGGAGGGGTGCTGGGTGTGGCAGATTTCATCTTTCCAGGGGAGCGTGCATGAATAGAAGAAGAGTGTCACCTTATTTCAGGTCTGTGCGTTGTGTGCTTTTGGTTGTCGCTGTAATTATCTTTGGCTCCTTTCTGGCAGGTTGTCAGCAGGAACGAAAGGGTGGGCCGCTTTCAGCCGGAGATATTGCGCCTGATTTTGCTGCTAAAGATCTTGATGGAAATATAATCGTGTTGTCCAGTCTGAAAGGCAAACCTGTGGTGGTAAGGTTCTGGGAGACGAATTGTAAATTCTGTAAAGCGGATACGCCGATATTTAACAGCTATTTTGAAAAGTACAGAAGCAAAGGGTTGAATGTCATCTATGTAAGCAGTTTTTATGAAGACCTGGGGGCGGTCAAGCGATTTATCGATCTGCTTGAGGTGCCTTTTCCTGTGGTTATGGATGGCAATGCTAAACTTGCCGACCTCTATAATATCAAAATCTATCCCCAGACATTTATTATTGGTCCTGACAGAACGATTCTTGCAAATCTGTTTGGTGGAGTTGGCGAAGCTGAATTTAATGAATTGCTGGGTGAGTATCTACACTGACAAACGTATTTTTATACGTAACTGATTCTATGTAATAAAGGAGGAAGTATGAAGCTTTTTCGTTATATTCTCGTAGTCTCGGCTTTGTTATTTGTTGCTGAAAGTATAAGCGCCGCTGATGATGTCGAACCGCTGGCACCGGTCACTGGTACGGAGCGTTGCGCTGTCTGCGGCATGTTTGTGGCAAAATATCCGGCATGGATTTCTCAGCTAAAGTTAAATGATTCACAGGTCATGATGTTTGACGGGCCCAAAGATATGTTTGTTTTCTATTTCTCACCCAAAATGTATGGGGCGGGTGATGCTGCTCCTGAGCATCTTCTGGTTAAGGATTATTACACCAGAAAATGGATCAGTGGGCGTGAGGCGCTCTACGTGACCGGCAGTGATGTGTTCGGGCCGATGGGGCATGAATTAGTGCCTTTTGCGAGCCGGGAAGCTGCTGAGAATTTTCTGAAGGATCACCACGGCAAGAATATATTGGCATTTGAAGAGGTCACCGATGAAATTGTGCAAGCTATGCGGATGGGGCATAAAATGAAGCACAAGATGAAGAAGTAGCGCATGAGACCTGTCAGCTACCTTTTATGTCTGGTACTTTGTATTGTTGCCGTTAATGTGACTCTCGGATTGAGCTTGATGCATATGCGTGAAGCACAGAACGAGAGGTATCGTCTCGCACAACAGACAGTGAGAGTGCTAGGGTTGTCAGATCTGGCGCTTTCAACAGAGGCAAGGTATACACGTCACCTGGCCGTAAGTGATGTTGTTGTTCCAGTAATGGATCATCCAGGGGCAATAGAACATTTTCCTTCAGGATCATTTTTTCGACCGATTCAATAATTGAATACTTCAATGAATGTAATCCGACTGTTCCATAGACAGCTTAATCTGCTTGATTATGCACTTTCCTCATTACACCGGAAGAGGCTTAAAAATACAGGCATACTGGTGGTGTTTTCTGCGGTGATTTTTCTTTTTAGTTCAGTACAGCTTATGACCCGCGGGCTGAGTGAAACAGCTGAGACAGTTTTACAGCAGGCTCCCGATATTACTGTACAGCAGCTTTCTGCAGGCAGGCAGGTTGCTCTGGATATTTCAGCAGTTGAATCAGTTCGTTCTATTTTTGGCAT
Organism: Desulfosediminicola flagellatus; assembly: GCF_005116655.2. Taxonomy (GTDB): domain Bacteria; phylum Desulfobacterota; class Desulfobulbia; order Desulfobulbales; family Desulfocapsaceae; genus Desulfopila; species Desulfopila flagellata. The sequence continues at coordinate 915,196 of NZ_CP050698.1, forward strand.
CAGTTCTATAACTCCCAGAGTCTGGGGGTACTATTTTGATGAAAGTAACGGTGCCAATTACACTGTGCTTGGACTCAAGATTGAAGATCTGCCAGAAAATATGCTGCCAGCTTTAGAAGAAGGTACGCTTCCAGAAAAAAACAGGCATGGTGATGTGGTAATAAGCGAATCAGTACGTGAAAGTCTAGGGCTTGGCAGCAGGAAGAATTTTTCTCTATTCCGTCCTGACCTGAGTATGATGTCTTTTTCGGTTTCAGGTATGTTTTCAGAGGCTACGTCAATAGTCACGGCTGATACACTGTTTATGTCTCTTGCCGGCGCCCGTGAACTCTTTGCTATGGCTCCGGGCAAAGTTACTGATCTTTTGGTGAATGTAGGGAATCCTCGTGAGACCGATACTATAGCGGCAAAGATAGCTGGCCGAATACCCGGTTCACGAGTGATTACCCGGAACCAGATTATAAAAACATATAGCGTGGTTTTTAGTTGGCGAAGCGGTTTTGGAAGTGTCTGTTTACTTGCGGCGTTATCCGCATTCGTGATACTTGCGTACGACAAGGCTTCAGGGTTAACGAGAGAAGATCAGCGTGAAGTAGGAATATTAAAAATCCTGGGTTGGCGCGCAACAGATGTTATGGCAGTTCGCTTCTGGGAGTCTGGGATTGTCGCACTTCTCGCTTTGTCGATCGGATATTCGCTGTCCTGGGTTCATGTGGTTTGGGGGAGGGGAATCCTTTTTGAACCACTGCTTCTTGGCTGGTCTGTTTTGAGACCGAAAATTACTCTGGTGCCGTCGTTTAGTCTGAACGAATTACTGCTGATATTTTCAGTGACCGTTCTCCCTTATCTCTGTGCCACGGTAATTCCTGCATGGCGCAGTGCTGTAATCCGGCCTGATACGGTGGTGTAATATGCTGGTTGAATTATCGGCAGTAGAAAAATTATATAATAACGGTGAAGAAAACGAGGTGCATGCCCTGCATGACATAAATCTCTTTGTTCGTGAGGGGGAGATGGTCTGTTTGTGCGGCCCATCGGGGTCTGGCAAGACGACAATTCTATCAATTATCGGTTGTGTGTTTCCTCCCACAAGTGGTCGTGCAGCCATTGCAGGAAAAAAAATATCGAGATTACCTGATCACTTTCTTTGTCTCTACAGGCGGGAGAAGATCGGATTCATATTTCAGAATTTCAATCTTCTGCCGGATTTGACGGTTCTTGAAAACATCACTCTTCCTCTTTATCCGAGTGGGATGAATCCTGCAAACCGAAGGCGTCTTGCTGAGCCGCTTCTAGAGAAAATGGGTATTGCTCACAGAAAGAAATTTCCTGTTGGGAAAATTTCCGGTGGTGAGTTGCAGAGGGTTGCGATATGCCGAGCGCTTATTAATGATCCGCCTATAGTTCTTGCCGATGAACCGACTGCACATCTTGATTCACGCCTGGCCTTTCAGTTTATGGAGATAATGGAAGAACTGAAAGGAGATGGTAAAACTATTGTGCTCACCTCCCATGATCCGCGCGTTTATGAACATAAGGCTATAGATAGAGTGGTTGAAGTGGCCGATGGCCGAATCTGCAACACTGCTGAGAGGGTGTAGATAGGATGCTGATACAATCCTGGTCGGTGGCACTCAGCATCAGTTCTATAGCAATTCTGTTTCTGGGGTTTGTTGCTCTGTTTGCCGGTATAGGGATTTTACGTTATTGGGATCACGGAGCAGATACCGTAAGGCAGATCGGGCTCGAAAGCAGGACGTGGTTAACCTCTGCTCTGATGGAGTATGGACTGTTCTTTCAGTTACTTTCCTTACTCCTGCTTATAATGGCGGCAGACGGCTTCTCATCGTTACTCGTTGGGGCCATGTGTGCTACAGGCGCTTTCCTTGCCAATGAATATGGAACGTATACCCTGGCTTCTAAGATTGTTCTTTCATTCTTTTGTGGATACTGGGTGTTATTGCACCGGCTCGATCTCTGCTCTGAATACTATCCCCTGGTAAGAGTAAAGCATCTGGTGCTGTTTGTTCTTGTTCCGTTTCTGGGGATGGATCTGTTTTTTCAGTCGATGTATCTTTATCTTCTGGAACCTGATGTTATTACTTCATGCTGCGGCGTTATTTTTCGCCCATCAGATGGTGATGGTTATAATTATCTTGATCCGTTTTCGACTCCCGTCTTGTTGAGTTTCCACTACGGCATTGCTCTGCTGCTCTTGGGGTTAGGGATTTTGATTAAATCTGGCCTGAGGCGAAACCTGGATTGCAACAGCTGGTTGATGGGACTCTACTCTGCTGTCTGGGCGCTGTTTTTTATTGTGGCACTGTGGACTATAACTGTAGTGTTTTCTTCGTATATCTATGCTATGCCGTTTCACCGTTGTCCGTTTGACATACTGCAGGCGGAATTTAATTACGTAGGATTTCCAATATATTTTTTATTGATGACCTCTGTTTTTCTCGGTACAGGTTGTGGAGTTGCCCAAACGGTCAGAAGGTATCAGGGCTTAGCTAAGCCTGTTGTAACATTCCAACAGACAGCCATTTCTGCGTGTCAGTTTCTTCTGATACTTTTTTTACTGATTACCGCCTATGCCCCGGTTCGGTATATGCTTGCCGGAGGTGAATTTTGAATACTTGCATATATGGATATCGGGAAATACTATTATAATTGAGATAAGATAGTTACTGGCGATATTTTTCTACCAGTGTCATGTCATGTGTCAGATGTCGTAATAATGTGAATCTTTTTCTCTTTCTGCAAGGCATGACTGATGGAGCATATCAGCGCTATGTAACTGAAGAAGTAACGAAGTCAGGAAGTGAAAAGGGCGAGCATTATTTTTTGAAAATTCCGAAGAGTTTGAGAAAAGGCCATTCTCGGACAGCCTCCTAGTCAAATGACAGGTCGGTCAGGCCACCGCAGCACAATAGATCGCAATGAGAGGTATCCATGCTTATAGACTCAGGCAGGATTGTTTCAGATTTTGATCCGCACTTTAAGATTTTCCATGAACTTATGCCTTTTAAAGTTCAGGAAATCCTGCTTGTTTCCAGTCTCTATGATGCCTTTATTATGGAAGAGGACGGGAGCCTGGCAACCAGGCTCATAAATGAGTATCACGGTCTTAACCTGAGTAAGGCGCCGCGAATCACCAGGGTTTCCACTGCAGAGGAAGCGCTGGAAATTTTAACAAGAAAGCCGTTTGATATGGTTATGACTATGCCATATCTCGGTAGCATGGATGCTTTTGAACTTGGGTCGGAAATAAAAAAAATCCGGCCGGATATCCCCGTAGTGCTGGTAGCTCACAATATTCGCTCCACTTTCGCTGATAAAATGGACTCCCATGGGGTAGATCGAATTTTCCTCTGGTGTTGTGAGGCTGATCTGCTGCTTGCCATCATAAAAAATGTTGAAGACCATCGTAATGTCGACGCGGATATCCAAAGGGCAATGGTGCGGGTCATCATCTATGTTGAAGATTCCCCCCTATACAGATCGCTTTTTTTACCGCTCATATATCAGGAGGTAGTGCGGCAGACCCAGTCAGTTCTTGATGAAAGCCTCAATGAACGCCATCGTTTACTGAGAATGCGAGCCCGACCCAGAATACTGATGGCTACTGATTACGAAGAAGCCATGAAGTTGTACATGCGCTATAAACCCTTTGTGTTTGGCATTATATCTGATGGGCGGTATAAAAAAGATGGTGTAATAGACGCAGAAGCCGGGATAATTTTTCTTCGCAACGTGAGAAAGGAAGTTCCGGATCTGCCTCTGCTGATGATCAGTTCGGAAGCGGACAATCGCGAAAAGGCCGAGAAGTTACCAGCTATATTTATTAACAAGGATTCACCAGCAATCCGTGATGAGCTCCATGATTTTTTCCTGAACTACCTCGGTTTCGGAGATTTTGTCTTCAGGCTCCCCGATGAAACTGCTATCGGCCACGCATCAAATATTTACGAGTTTGAACAACAACTTCGTGTTATTCCAGATGAATCACTCGAATATCATGCTAAAAGGAATCATTTCTCAAACTGGGTAATGGCACGGGCTGAGGTGGCGTTGGCCAGGCGATTGCATTGCGACTATATCTCCAATATTGAAAACCTCTCAGATATGCGAGAGGATCTGATTTTTAAAGTCCATTCACTCCGTAAGCTGCGTCAGCAGGGAGTTGTAGTCAAGTTTAACCACAGCGATTATGACCCGGATATCATGGATTTTGTCAAAATTGGAAATGGCTCAATGGGCGGTAAAGCCCGTGGCCTCGCATTTATGTGGGCATGTCTGCAGCGGTCGTATACTGAAGATTCGGTACTCTCGGCACATACCGTCACCATCCCCATAACATGTGTTATTACAGCAGATGGTTTTGATGCATTTGTCGCAGAGAACAATCTCTACTATCAGCGTGATATGCCCGATGAGATGGTTGCGGACCTTTTTCTTGACGCAACCTTGCCCGCCTGGCTGAGAAAAGAACTTGCGGGCTTTCTAAAAAAAAGCTCCAAGCCGCTATCAGTACGATCATCAAGCCTCCTTGAGGATGCGCAGTTCAAACCCTATGCTGGACTTTATTCCACCTATTTTCTGCCAAATAATCATCCTGACTTTCGTGAGAGGATGAGTCAACTCGAAAGTGCAGTAAAACTTGTTTATGCTTCAACATGGTTTGAGAGCCCAAGAGCGTTTTCCCGTGCTTCAAGCCAGGGGCGTGATGATTCTATGGCTATTATCATTCAGCAGGTTGTCGGTGCGGAGTATGATGGTTTCTGGTATCCCTCGTTGGCCGGTGTTGCGCAATCCCATAATTACTATCCGGTGATGGGAATGAAAGCCGAGGAGGGGATTGCGCATATTGCACTTGGCATTGGTAAAACAGTTGTTGAAGGGGAAAAGTCGCTGAGGTTTTCTCCTGCCCATCCTAAGCGCTTACTGCAGTTTTCGTCTGTTGAAGATATCTTGCAAAACTGTCAGAGGGAGTTTTATGCGTTAGATATGTATAGCAATAGCTGTGTTCAGCGGCGTGGTTCAAATCTGGTGAAACGATTAGTGCAGGATGCCGAGAGCGAGATGCCTGTGCAAATGCTTTCATCAACCTATATTGCAGATGAACACAGGATACGTGACGCGTATTTACCTGGTTTAAAAGTGATGACTTTTGCTCAGGTGTTGAAGTATACAAATTATCCTCTGGCTGAGATTCTGACTGAACTGTTGAAGTTGGGACGGAGGGGGATGGGGTGTGAAGTCGAAATTGAATTTGCTGTGGCTTTGCATCCGCAAATAGAAAAAAGTACATTTTATTTTTTGCAGATACGACCAATGGTAACAGGCGGAGAACGTGCTGATGTAACTATCTGTGATCACGAAGTTGAGTCGTCGTTTTGCTACTCAAATCAATCTCTGGGGCATGGGACTTTTGATAAAATGGTTGATATTGTTTACGTCAATCCAACCGATTTTGACCCGGCAGCAACCAGGAAAATGGCAACTGAGATTGGTGCAATAAACCGAAAGCTGACAAACGAAAATAGATCATATCTGCTGGTTGGTCCAGGGCGTTGGGGATCGGCCGATCATTGGCTGGGTATCCCGGTCCAGTGGAGTGATATCTCAGGCGTCGGAGCCATGATAGAATTGCGAAACGCAAGTATGCGGGTCGATCCTTCGCAGGGTTCACATTTTTTTCAGAATATTACTTCGTTGGGAATTCCATATCTGACAGTTACTGAAGATCGTGATACGGTGCAATTGAACGCTCGTGATCATGATTTTTTTGACTGGGAATGGCTTAGCGCCCAACCGCATGTGGAAGAGTATTCCTATGTGAAACTGGTACGACTTGAAACACCCTTTGTTTTGAAATGCGATGGGAAAAAGTCAGAGAGCTGCTTGCTACCTGGTGAAGAGGCGGACGAGGCGTCATGTACAGTTGAAGGCGAATCGGTTTTTAATGAACGTTACAGATAGAGAAAGATACCGAATATGAATTATCCGTCGAGTTTAACATGTCGTATTAATTATTAATAGTTAAATTAGAATACAACGCTGTGTAAGCGAATAACAAAATATATATATACTATACTTTAACTACTGATAAGATCATCCATATTGAAGCTTCCGGTCAGATGAGCACCGGCTAAAAGCGGGAGAAATGCATGGAGCAGATAATGAGCCTCGTGAAGGAGCGCGATCCTGAGCAGAGGGAATTTCACCAGGCTGTGCAGGAAGTTGTTGAAACTGTCAAGCCGGTTCTTGATAGAAATATGGAGTACCGTCAGCAAGCAGTGTTAAAGCGTATCACTGAACCCGAACGGGTTATAATGTTTCGTGTTCCCTGGATGGATGACGATGGACAGGTTCACGTCAATAGAGGTTTCAGGGTTGAAATGAACAGTGCACTTGGCCCGTACAAGGGGGGCCTGCGTTTTCATCCTTCAGTTAATCTCGGAATTATAAAGTTTTTGGCCTTTGAACAGGTATTTAAAAATTCACTGACCACCCTTTCAATGGGTGGAGGTAAAGGTGGGTCTGATTTCAATCCTAAGGGGAAATCGGATGCCGAGGTTATGCGCTTTTGCCAGGCTTTTATGGCAGAACTCTACAGGCATATTGGTCCCAATACCGATGTACCCGCAGGAGATATCGGTGTGGGGGCACGCGAGATCGGATACCTTTTCGGCATGTACAAAAAACTGAGCAATGAGTTCACCGGAGTGTTGACCGGGAAAAGCCTGAACTGGGGTGGGAGCCTTATCCGACCGGAAGCTACAGGGTACGGCACGGTATATTTCGCAGCAGAGATGCTGACCACCCGTAATGAAAATTTTGAGAATAAGACGTGCCTTGTTTCGGGGTCCGGTAATGTAGCGCAGTTTACAACTGAGAAAATCCTGGAACTTGGTGGTAAGGTGCTGACGATCTCTGATTCTTCAGGGTATATCTATGATGAGCAGGGCATAGATAGAGAGAAGTTAGAATATATCCAGCAGCTAAAAAATGTGCGACGCGGGCGTATACAGGAGTTTGTTGAAAAATATCCGGGTGCTGTGTACACGGCAGTTGATCCTGCTCTGGATTATAATCCGCTTTGGGCACACAAAGCCGATTGCGCTATGCCATGTGCAACCCAGAATGAAATTAATAAGAAAGATTCCTCTAACCTTATACAAGGTGGTGTTACACTGATAAGTGAAGGGGCGAATATGCCATGCACGCCTGAAGCTGTTGATATCCTGATTGACCAGGGAGTGTTATATGCCCCCGGAAAAGCGGCAAATGCAGGCGGGGTTGCGGTATCCGGTCTTGAAATGGCTCAAAATTCGATGCGTCTTTCCTGGCCACGCGAAGAGGTTGACAACCGCTTGAAGCAGATAATGAAATCGATTCACAGAACCTGTCTTGATGCATCCTCAGAGTATGGCATGGGGCAGAATTACCTTGTGGGAGCAAATATCGCTGGATTCACAAAGGTGGTAAACGCAATGCTGGATCAAGGGCTTGTCTAATTACTACTATGAAATCTACAACTGTCGATGACGAAAGGATGAAGGAAAACGTGACGACAGATTACGACAAAATATGTGCAGCGGAATTCGCTGCCCTCCAGAACCGGGTAGACAGGTACTTCGTTGAACTTAATACCGAATGCCCTTACGGTTTGCCGTATATAGCCTGTTTTTACCAGGCGATGTTCGGGCCGATCAATGACCGTGCGATGGAACTGTTTCTGGCTGCCGGCTATAGACGTAATGGCAATTGTCTTTACTCTATGCATTGCAGACAATGCTCAGCCTGTATTCCCATCCGTATGAAACCCGCTGATTTTAAGCCCAACCGTAATCAGCGGCGTGTGCGGAGTAAAAATGCCGATATTGATGTGTGCCTCAGCAGTGTAGATATGGATAAGGAGCATATGGCCCTTTGCGATCGTTTTCTGTCAGCGCGATATCCGCAGGAGTTTAATACAGCTGACGGGTATTATGGTGGTTTCTTCTGTAATAACATTGTGGATTCTATCCGGATTGATTTTCGTATTGATGGGCGTCTTGTTGGCGGTTCTGTGATTGATATGGGAAATAACTGGATGAATGCCGTCTATTTCTATTTTGATCCTGATGAAAGTGCACGAAGTCTCGGGACCTTTAACATTCTTACCCTGATTGATATGTGTCGTGATTATGAGATCGAATATCTTTATCTTGGATATTATATCAAGGAAGTTCGGGCAATGAATTATAAGGAGAGGTTTTGTCCTCACGAGTTGTTTATTGACGGGGTTTGGCAGCAGAAAATGTGATTAATTGTCAACGCTGTAGGTGCTGATATCTAAGCATTGTGCTGTTTTTTCGATGTTGTTCACGTTGGCCCGTTGACTGGTCATGGGACCATAAAAAACATAGCAGATGATATCCATTTAAAACAATACCAAATGGATATGCGGTATAGGTTGATGAAAAAGAATGAGCCTGACTGATTGACGGATCCGTTGTTTTTGTGATAAGGTAAAATCAGGTATAGTCTTCATGCACTTTTTTCAACATCAGATTCCATTCGTGGAGGGGGGATATGAAAAGATGGCATATGGAGGGTATTGTCAGTTTTACAGGACGGACCAGTCCAAAGCTTGAAATTCCGCATCCCGGCCAACGAACACTCTGGTCGGCTGCATCTATAGCCAGAGGCAGAACGGATTCTGTTCTGGTTAAAGTATTGCGGGCAGCAAAAGAACGTATGCTGCGTCAGGCCTGAGATACCATACTCCTAAATGTGCAAGCTGTTTTGAGTTTTTTAAACCCCTTAGGGGAGGCGCTGAGTTGCGTCTGCCAACCTATGGGGATTATTATAGGTGAGAAGCTATGCGGAAAGCAAAGTTCTGTACCTCGAAAGATGGGTATGTCCAGTGCAATCTTTGTTCTCATCAATGTAAAATAACCGAGGGGAAACGTGGTCTCTGCAAAGTTCGGGAGAACATTGACGGCAGGGTTTTTTCTCGTGTTTACGGTAAAGTTGTTGCCGAGAATATAGACCCCATCGAGAAGAAACCTCTCTTTCACATCCTGCCTGGAACCCTATCCTATTCTATCTCTACACGTGGCTGTAACTTCAGGTGTCTGCATTGTCAAAATGCATCGATTTCACAAGTTGAAAGAACAGAAGATCCCGCAAGGTTTTGTAAGGATCGCAGTCCTGAGGAAATTGTTGCATCAGCTGTCTCCTCAGGTTGCAGAAGTATAAGTTATACCTATGTTGAGCCGACGATATTTTATGAGTACGCTTATGACTGCAGTGTGCTGGCTGTTGAGAATGGACTGAAAAATATATTTGTTTCAAATGGATATATGAGTGGTGCCGCTACAAGAGAACTGGCATCTGTGCTTACAGCAATTAATATCGACATCAAGTCGTTCAGCGATGATTTTTACAGAAAGATATGTGGTGCCCGCCTCCAACCGGTTCTTGATACTGTGCAACTGATGCATGAGTTGGGCGTGTGGGTAGAAGTTACTACGCTACTGATCCCGGGGAAAAATGATTCAACCGAAGAGCTTAAGGCCCTTGCAAAATTTATAGCGAATGTAGACGTTACAATCCCCTGGCATGTCACCGCATTCTACCCGACACATAAAATGCTGGAACCACCACGAACCTCTCTAGAGATCCTTGAAAGGGCATATCAGATAGGAATAGATTCAGGATTGCAGTTTGTTTATGAGGGGAACATACCGGGAAGCGGCGGCGAATCCACTTCATGCCCAGGTTGTAAGTCGGTGGTTGTGAGCAGGCGTGGCTTCTCAATTGAGAAAAACAGCTTGGCCGATGGTAAATGCCCGGAATGTTCGACTTCGATTCCGGGCGTCTGGAAGTGAATCCTACCCAGGAGGCTGTCTGAGAATAGGAGTTTTGGTCAAAATCGAGACTTTTCCCAAAAATAAGCACAGCCATATAGATGATATTGCGAGCATTATTTTTTGAAAATTCCGAAGAGTTTGGGCAAAAGGCCATTGTCGGACAGTCTCCTGGGACTGCCTATTACCCATAAATCAAAACCTCAGCTTTACAGATTATCTTCGGGATCCTTGAAAATACAATAAAAGGACTGAGGTTAAAGGCCTAAGTCCTTATGCACGCCTTGATCCTGAACCAACCGCTGACGTTTCAAGATGGAAACTACCTGAACTATTTCAACGTCTTTTCCGAAATAACGTCCCGCTTGTTTTGGTGAGCAGGATCGCAAATACGGCTGCTGTAAGACCGAGCAACACATTGTAATACGCTGGTGCAGCAAGCGCGATACGTATGATGAGAGTCGATAGAGCAAATCCCGAATTTCTAAATACAGCATAAAACGAAGGTTGAAAGCATTGTGAAATGAGAACAACCAAAATGTCTGTAAGTATCAGAACTGTATAAAATTGATGAAGAAAATCTGTATGACTTGTTCCTTGAACTGTCAAAACCAAATTGTTGATTCCCATATACGAAAATGTAGCTAAAAGAGCCAGAGCAATTCCTTTTTTGGCAGCAACGAAGGCGTAGAGATCGGTCGGCCGCATAGCATCTTCAGCATTTTTAGCCTGTACTATATAATAATAGCCAAGGAGGGCGAAAACCAATAGTGCACCAAAGCCATCTGAAATGATCCTGAGGATAGCATCCTGATTTCCTTCAAATGAGAGCGGTTCAGGAAATTTCGAAAGTTCTTTAAATGCACTCCTGAGCAGGATAAGCGAGAGAATCTCAAACTGTTTACCAACGGATTTTGAAAAAGAGCACGGCAGTGTAAAAACGAGACTTATCACCTCGAGTATCAGCACTACTGTGAATGCGTAAGAGATAGCGTAGAAATGATTTGTTGGTACAAAATTGAAAAACGCTCCAGGCAGCAGTCCCTGCCGTTTCATTTCTATAGTAATAAGACTGAGAAGGAAAAAAATAACCAGTGTTACAGATATCTTACGGTACATTTTTTCATGCTCCCAGAGATGGTGGAGCGGGTCAAAAATGTACGTTATTTTTTCATACAGATAGTTCATGTGATCATTTTGGAAGTTAGAGTAGTGGTGGGGAAAAGATGCTTTCAGTATTGATATTCATTTGCATTTACTATCATGGAATGAAGATATTGGCAAATGAAATAGTGATTTAATATACGTTAGAAGAGTATTACAAAACAGGATTGTCTCACGAGTTTTCAGCCTGGGGGAAGGCTGTATACCCTGCAGATTATCTTATTGTATTGTCCAAAAGAGAAAACCCTGTACACCCAGGGAGAAAAAAATCGAAGGTGCACAGGGTTGAGGAGATACTGTTTATGAGATGAAAATGTCTGGCCATGGATCTTCTTCGTGTTCAACAACCGGTTCTTTATCCATAACGAATTCTGTCCACTTCCAGGGGGCGTTAATGAGTTCTAAGCCGAGATTTTTAGTATAGCCTGCATTGTGAGACCATCTAATGCGGGCTGACATTTTGAAATTCGTTTCCTTGCTTGTAATAACCAGAGATAAGCGTCGAACGTTATGGTCGATCTTTCCCGGAATATCCTGAAGGCACATGCCAAACCTGGAAATGTTGTGTATGTAGCCTGAGAAAAATCCTCTACCATCTGAAATATCAACCAGATAATTAATATCCCCGAGCCGTGGATGTTTTCGATTTTCCATATTACCTCATTCGTAAATAGAACAATCACATATATAATAGTTTGGATACGCTGATTTCACAGAAGCGGGCTAGGAGACTGTCCGACAATGGCCTTTGTTACAAACTCTTCGTTATTATCAAAAAATAATGCTCGCAATATCAAATATATGTCTGCGCTTGTTTTTTGCTAATGTCTCGATTTTGAACCAAATACCTATTCTCGGACAGCCTCCAGGGACTGCCTATTACCAATATCTTTTCGTTTTTTGCCAAATCTGTCGATTTTCCAGCATCCTGCCTAGACTGGAAGTGTGCATGAGGACTCAGTCCTTTTGTTGTGTTTGCAAAAAACACCAAGTAGCAACCCTACCTGTATAAGAAAATATGCAAAATTAACGATCTATAATGAAGCTAAAGTTACGCGACATACATTACACGTAGCCATGACCATGAATGTGCAGGTATGTATATCGAGTACATCGGGGAATGTGACCGAATAATACTGGTATTTGCAAAAAACATAAAGAAAAAAAGAGTGCTAAAGTGTGTTAGGCGGTCTGGGGCAAAATAGAAATTGTGAAACGCGGGTCACACCGCGATTGTATCTGATTATCAATAGTCGGTGAGTTTTGCCCTTGCTACAATGCATGGTGTCGGATAACGTTTGTTTGCATGACGTAGTACAGATTCTACCTATTATACAAACACTTTGATCAATATTTCTGGAGACCAGACGTGGTTCATCATTTCAATATAGCCTTGTTGTCACTATTCATTCCAACGTTTCTTTTTGTTTCTGCAACACCCGGAATGTGCATGACGCTTTCGCTTACTCTCGGTATGACTATCGGTGTGCGTCGCACCATGTGGATGATGCTCGGCGAACTGGTTGGAGTGGCACTTGTTTCTATTGCCGCAGTAATCGGTGTAGCAGCTGTAATGCTGAATTATCCATTTATCTACATCGGTCTGAAGTTTGGTGGTGGTGCGTATCTTACCTTTCTCGGAATTCAACTCTGGAGATCCCTGGGTAAAATGGCGCTGCAGCAGGTCGGGGGGGAGGTTGTTGAAGTAAGCAGGTTCACCCTTATTCTTCAAGGGTTTGTTACGGCAATTGCCAACCCTAAGGGATGGGCATTTATGATTTCATTGTTGCCACCGTTCATTGACAGTGATTTGCCGCTCAAACCACAATTGTCATTATTAGTTCTGATTATCCTGGTAATCGAATTTGCTTGTCTTCTCCTGTATGCGGGTGGAGGGAAGACTTTACGCCGATTTCTAAAGCAGAGTGGAAACGTCAGAATGATGAATCGTGTTGCAGGTACCCTGATGATCGGGGTGGGCTTCTGGTTGATGGCTGGTTAAAATTCGTCAGCCTCCGTTCTTTTCTGGCAAAACTCTTTAAGAATACTTACTATTTGCAACTAAGAAATTTTGTTTTTTAGTTTCAGGCAGATATTGTGAGTTGTCGATGGTTGGGTACTCCTCAATCGTATCCCATTATTTAGCGTTAGACTGTGTAGCAGCTTACAGTATGATATCGTTTTTTTTGCCTGCATAAAAGTACCCACCACAAGATGAAAAATCTATGGCTCTGCAGTCCATTGAACTATGGAACAAGAGGAGCCCGTCCAGGAGGGAGTACCTTATGAACGCACCTGCAACACGTAGCCATTTACCTGGTGAGTATCAGCGATTTATACAAAAAATCGAGAGTTATGTAGACGAAGAGAGAATTATAACCGACCCGCTGAGAACTCTTGCTTTCGGTACTGATGCTTCCTTTTATAGATTGATTCCTCAGATTGTTATAAAGGCGCAGGATGAAGACGAAGTTGCATTGCTTCTTAGAGCTGCAAGCGAGTGTGGGGTTGCCGTAACATTTCGCGCTGCTGGCACCAGTCTTTCTGGTCAGGCTATTTCAGACTCTGTACTAATCATTGCAGGGTCATTCTGGCAGGATCGTGAAGTTAAAGAGGATGGTCGGCGGATTAGGCTGCAACCTGGAGTTATCGGCAAACATGCGAACAATTGCCTGGCACCTTTTGGCAAAAAAATTGGTCCTGATCCGGCTTCTATTAATGCTGCAATGATTGGTGGCATTGCAGCGAATAACGCCAGCGGCATGTGCTGTGGCACTTCTCAGAATAGTTATAAGACTGTCGCGTCAATGCGCATCCTGTTTCAGGATGGCACGCTTCTGGACACTGCAGATCCTGACAGCTGTAAGCAGTTTAAAGAAAAGAGAGCTGATTTATATGATGCAATTGCCAATTTGTCTTATGACGTGAAAGGTAATGCCAAACTCTCTGAACGTATTCGCAACAAGTTCAAAATCAAAAACACTACGGGCTACAGCCTGAATGCTCTTATTGATTATGATGATCCAATTGACATTATTACTCACTTGATAATTGGCTCCGAAGGAACACTCGCATTTATCTCCGAGATTACCTATGACACTGTTGAGGAATATGCCAATAAGGCGAGTGCTCTCATATTGTTTAATACGATAAAAGACGCATGTATTGCGACCGAGATTCTCAAGCGCCAGCCGGTTGCGGCAGTTGAACTGATGGATCGGGCTGCTCTGCGCTCTGTTGAAAGTAAAGCCGGAATGCCGGAATATCTCAAAAAACTCGATGAAGGGGTTGCAGCCCTGCTGGTTGAAACACGGGCAGCTGATCATGATCTGCTGGTAAATCAGATTGAGATAATCTCCAACTCACTTAGCGACATCTCACTTGTACGTCCACTTGAATTTACAGATAAGGTGAGTGAGTACACCAAACTCTGGAATATCAGAAAAGGATTATTTCCTGCAGTTGGGGCAATACGTGAGACGGGCACAACGGTCATCATTGAAGATGTAGCTTTTCCTATCGAAAAACTTGCGGATGCGACCCTGGAATTACAAAAGGTGATGGCGAATTTTCAATATCACAATGCAATTATCTTCGGCCATGCACTAGAGGGAAATCTTCACTTTGTCTTCACTCAGGATTTTGCAACAGACGAGGAAATCGATCGTTACGGTAATTTTATGCAGGAAGTCTGCACGATGGTGGTCGACAAATACGATGGCTCGCTAAAAGCAGAGCATGGTACAGGCAGGAACATGGCACCATTTGTTGAATATGAATGGGGGCATGAAGCATATGCGCTGATGCAGAACATCAAGAAATTGTTTGACCCCGAAGGCCTCCTTAACCCGGGAGTGATTCTTAACACAAATCCCCAGGCACATCTGGAGAATCTCAAACCGCTTGCGAAGACTAATCCGCTTGTTGATAAATGTATAGAATGCGGATTTTGCGAACCGATGTGCCCATCACGGGATATCACGCTGTCACCGAGACAGCGCATCACCGTACAACGTGAAATTTCACGTCTGAAAGCCACAAAAAGTAATCCGGACAGGTTGAAGGCACTGATTGATGGCTACAAATATCTTGGCGATGCAACCTGCGCAACAGATGGTTTATGTAAAACAGCGTGCCCTGTCGAGATTAATACAGCGGATCTCACCAAAGAACTCAGAAGGATGGAAGTTGCCGGGACAGCCCGTGAGACTCTCGCCCGGGTTGTTGCCAGAAATTACGGTCCTGTTACAACTATGGTACGGCTCGGATTGGAAGGAGCTGATATTGCACACAAGATACTTGGAACTTCTGCGATGACAAAGGTTGCTGAATCCGCTCGTAAAGTCAGCGGAAACCGGTTGCCGTTATGGACTCCTGAAATGCCGAAGCGAGCACCTAAACGCGCATATTCGAATGTTGCTGGATCTGGTGGACGACAGGTAGTTTATTTCCCGAGTTGTATTTCAAGGACAATGGGACCTGCACGACGTGATTCAGAGCAGCGATTGCTTTCAGAGGTTACCGAGAAGGTGCTGGAGCGTGCAGGATATGGAATTATTTATCCTGAAGGTATGGAGAAGCTCTGCTGTGGCGTTCCTTTTCAGAGTAAAGGTGCTTTCAGGCAGGCTGATGAAAAAGCTGCAGAGTTGGAACAGGTGCTTCTTGAAGCATCAGGGGGCGGTCTTGTACCGATAATCTGTGATACCAGCCCATGCCTCTACAGAATGCGTGAGGTAATGGACAAGCGGTTGAAGATGTATGAGCCGGTTGAGTTCCTTCATGATTTTGTTCTTGCTCATCTTAATATCAATCGTCTCGATGAGACAATTACAGTACACACGACATGCTCGCTTGAAAAGCTTGGACTTGCACCAAAATTAGTTGCCGTTGCTGAGAAATGTGCAACCGCTGTTGTAGTGCCTGAAAAGGTAGGTTGTTGCGGTTTTGCCGGTGACAGGGGGTTTACTTTTCCAGAACTGAACGCATCCGCTCTCAAAGATTTACGACCTGCTGTAATGAAAGGTGGAGCAACCTCAGGCTACTCAAATAGTAGAACATGTGAGATTGGTTTGTCGCTGCATTCAGGTATTCAATACAAATCTATCATGTATCTTGTAGAGCAGTGTACCCGATAGTCTGTCTTTTTCCCTCCCGCAGGTTACTATTTTCCGGCGGGGGGGCCTCTGTGTTAAAGCAAAAGCTCTTCTTTATTTGACTTCTGTTAATTACATTGTATCCGATTGCCTCTGTTTCTTAGATCGTCTATATGTATACATTTTTTTCACTACAACCTCTCACATGTGTATATGTAACCCGATGCAGGCGATGCCAATTCCGCACTAAATTGAGGTGATTATACATTTTCAGTTCTTGGTGGTTTTACGCCTCAGGCTGAACTTCTTGTACCTCATGTTTCACCTTTTATTGCTGAGAATTAGGGGTAATCAGAAAATTGTATTCCTTCTATTGCATATTTCATCATAGTCCGGTTATCTTCTGTCGCTTAATATGATTGATGCAGGGTAGGAGCGAGTCTTCTGGACAGTTGATTAAATTATTATAACTATTCCATGTGAGTTCGAATTCTTATCCTGTGTTAGGAGTTGAGGCTGCTAGGTCTAACGTTTTCAGGGCTCAATGTGGAGTATTGTGAGGCCTTAAATATGAAATGACTGGGCCTTTTAATTATACGGGTTGAGCTGTGATGTATTCATTTTTCAAGGCCCGCGAAGTTATCAACCCGGAGTATGGCTAATGAGCCGTATTTTCAATAATATCTCACTTAAAATCAGTATTTCCATTCTGGTAATACAGATCATAGTCCTGACTCTGATAGGGGTCTATTTCAGTAGCCGATTTGCTGCAGAAATCGATAATCACCTTGCCGAGAAGTTGACAACACCAGCTTCCCTCATCTCTAAAGGTGCACTTAATTTTACGTGCGTTGACGATCTTGGGACATTGTCTGATCTGCTCAAACTGGAAGTCCTCGAAACATTTATTTTTGAGAAAGACGGTACAGTTTCGCATATAGCAGATCCTGGTGCAAAGGGTAAATTATATCTCAATTTTCTCAACACTGATGAACAGCAGGCATTTTTAGGCGATCCCAGAGGCCATCATCAGGTAGAATTTACAGACTTGGAAGGGCAGTGGACTATCTCTTCAATTTCTCCTTTCACTTCAGGCGGGGAGTATAGCGGAAGCATTTATATCAGGATTAATGGCGAAGAGATAGTGCGTCTGAAAAGGCGGGTCATGCTGGCAATTCTGCTTGGAGCTCTGGTTGCGATTATTCTGATAACAGTTGGCGAAGCTATAGTGGTCAACAGGATGATAGTACCAAGGGTCACGAAAACATCAGCAGTAATGCATCGTATAGCAGAGGGAGATTTCTCTGCACGGATAGAAGACAGCGGACCGGCGGATCAAATTGGGTCTATGATGGTTCAGGTTAATGCAATGATCTCAACAATCCAGCATTATACCGGTAAACTTCAGATCCTGAACCGGGCGGCTGAAGGATTTGCTCATGCAGAAAGCCAGGAAGATATAATTACACAGGCAGCAGAACTTATTGAACAGCAACTTCCGGTGAAACGGTACGATGCGTCCTCAGCTGGTCTATCACCCAGAGTAAGGGAAACAGTATTTACATTGCCTGTGACGGATAATGAACAGAATTATCAGGTATTAGCTTTTGCCGCAGCTGCTGGGTATAAACCCCTTGGTACCGTTGATCGCGATTTTATAGCGACCATGTCACGAATGGTGAATGTTGCAATTGACAGGATTGTCACATTCCAAAATATTACCAATGCTGAGGCGCGCTACAGGCAGCTGTTCACCTCTGCACTGGAAGGTATTCTTCGCATTTCGTATGATGGAAAAATAATTGAGGCTAACCCTGCTCTGGCATCGATGACCGGGTATGAATCCGTTGAGGAAATGATTGATCAGATAAGTGATATTGGCTGCCAAATGTGTGCAGAGCCACTTGTTTTTGCCGAGTTACTATCATTGCTTGAGTATGAAGAGCAGGTACTGGATCGCGAAATAGATATTAAGCGCAAAGATGGTGGTACTTTTCCTGTTTCTATTTCAGCATATTCAGTCCGTGATGATTTGGGCCGGTTGCATGCTTTTGATATCAGATTGTTTAATATTGTTGAGCGAAAACGTAGAGAGCAGGCGGAACGTGATCACCTGGCTGCCGAGGCGCTGAGTATTACAAAATCAAAGCTGGTAGAAGATCTTGAATGGAAGAATCGTCAGCTTGTTGAGGCGCTTAATGAGCTTAAAGCCACTCAGATGCAGTTGCTGCAAAGTGAAAAGATGGCTGCAGTTGGCACAACTGCAAGTGGTGTAGCACATGACCTGAATAATATTCTTGCAGGAATTGTGAGTTACCCCGAGTTGCTGCTTGCCTCTTTACCAGAAGAGAGCGAAATGAAGGAGCCGCTCAACACTATCCTTGGTTCCGGTCGGAGAGCTGCGGCAATTGTTGATGACCTGCTGGCATTGACGCAGGGTGTGGCAAAGGACAGGAAAAGGCTGGAACTGCAATCTGTTATCGTGGACGTTTTACAATCTGCAGAATTTATCCAATTGATGGAAGCGGATGGAAATATAGAAGTAGAGTCATACTTCTCTGATGAATCTTCGTTTATTGTGTGTTCTCAAATTCATATCCACAAAGTGATCATGAATCTTGTCCGTTATTCAATGAAATCATTTGATAATGTCGGAAGAATAACCATCTCGACAGCTGTTGAAACGCGCCAGAGAGGAGTGATTGCTTCCGGCCAAAAAACGATAGATACTCTCGCTGTTATACGAGTGAAGAATACTGGACCGAAAATTCCTGAGGAAAACATCAAACATATATTTGAGCCGTTCTATACCCGTAATGTTATGAGAATGGGTGGGACCGGACTTGGCTTGACCGTTGTCTGGAATGTAGTTAATGAGCACAATGGTAGAATAGAAGTACGTAGCAGCGATGAGGGGACAGAGTTCTCCATTTACCTTCCTGTAGATGAAGGTGGTGTGGTCAATTGCCCTGAAGAACAGTCCCAGGTCGAGAACCTGGAGGGTGAAGGCAGGATTTTAGTTATTGATGATGAGCCACTGCAGCGCGATATAGCTGGAAGGATACTGCAACGTTTTGGTTACGAGGTCGAAGTCAGCAGCTCAGGAGAAGATGCAGTTCGATTCCTGGAACATAAACGTGTAGACCTTGTAATTCTCGATATGCTTATGCCGCCTGGTATTAACGGATTGGAAACGTATAAACGCATTCTAAAGATTCATCCGGATCAGAAGGCGATTGTTGTGAGCGGTTATGCAGAGAACAAAGATGTTAAGCTGACTATGCAGCTTGGAGCGGGTGCTTTCGTGAAAAAACCGTATACCATGTATCAGATAGCTCACAGCGTCAAAAATGAACTGAAGAGAGAAGGGATTACGTAATTTTTTAGTGGATGATTTTTTGATTATGACTTGAAGTAGCACGTACCGATTTTTGCTGAAAGTTAGCATCTGGCAATGAGGCAATTTTGTAGTGGAGATGTATGTGCTGATATCAGCAGGATCGACATGATAAAACTCGGCAACGTACAGAAACTTTCATGTTCAAGCCCGCTTGGTAGTTTTTTTTTACACCTCACACCTCACACCTCACACCTCACACCTCACTCCTGACACTTCATAGCTTAGGAGTGATTTCTAATCATATTACTTTTTGTCTTTTTCCTGATCCTGCTGTTTTCGTTTTAAACTATCCCACCAGTCCAGTCGTTTTTTTATCTCTTTTTCAAATCCGAAAGCTGATGGCGAGTAATAGGTCTTCTCATCCATGGAATCGGGGAAATATTTTTGGTAGCTGTAATTGTCGCTATATGCGTGGGAGTACTTATAGCCTTTATTGTAGCCGAGATCTTTCATGAGCTTTGTCGGGGCATTGCAGATATGCAGAGGCACTTTATGATGCCCTGTAGCATGCGCGTCATCGCGTGCGGCGAAGTAGGCCACCTCAGTGGTGTTGCTTTTAGGTGCGGTTGCCAGATAGATTGTGAGCTGAGTAAGCGCGGTTGAGGCCTCGGGCATCCCGAGAAAATGGACTGCGTCTTTTATTGCCATCGCCTGTGTTATTGCCTGCGGGTCGGCAAGTCCGATATCTTCTGTTGCGATACGTACGAGTCGTCTGGTTATATACATCGGGTCTTCGCCTGCTTCAAGCATCCTGGCAAGCCAGTATAATGCTGCTTGAGGATCACTGCCGCGGATAGATTTTTGAAAGGCGGATATGAGGTTAAAGTGTTCTTCGCCGCGTTTATCGTAAAACATTGAACGTTGTGAGATTGCCTGCATCACCTGCTCTGCAGAAATTTTCTCGCCCCGATTCATCCTGCGGGCAACCATTTCCAGGTTGTTTAATGCTTTCCGGCCGTCTCCACCTGATTTTTCAGCCAAAATCTGTAGGGCATCTTCATCAATAGTGAGATCCTTCGGGACTGTACTGAGTGCTCTTTTCAGAATTTCCTGTATGTTTTCTGCTGCAAGGGATTCCAGCACAAATACATGACAGCGGGAGAGCAGGGCGCTGATCACCTCAAACGAGGGATTTTCGGTTGTAGCCCCAATCAGCACAATGGCTCCTGATTCTACATATGGCAGAAATGCGTCCTGCTGAGATTTGTTGAAGCGATGAATTTCATCAACAAAAACCAGAGTTTTTTTCTGTTCTCGAAAGAGCCGGTTTTTGGCCTCTTCCATCAGCGTTTTAACTTCACCGATTTTCGTGAGAACTGCACTCAACGAGCAAAACGAATGGGTCGTCGTAAGTTCGATGAGTTTTGCAATAGTGGTTTTCCCGGTTCCAGGAGGTCCCCAGAGAATAAATGAGCTGTAATTATCGGATGATATCATCGATTCGAGCATTGAACCAGGGCGCAGGAGTTTCTCCTGGCCAACAATCTGGGTGATTTCCTGTGGGCGAACACGCTCCGCAAGTGGGATATCAATAGGCTGCTGCAAAGGCTCGGATTCAATAAATGATAACTGCTTGGACATGCAAATGACCGGTAGTTGAAATGTAATAACGAAAAATACTCCCATGCAATGAGTTGGTGCGCAGGATAAGAACCGAAATCATTTTACCATGAGGGAATTCCTATGCGAGGACTTTTCTTCGATAACGGATGTAAATCAGTTGGGAAGGTTGCTCAAGTAATCGTATGTACGACAAAGACCTCTTGGATATGAAGTCGCTCAGTCTTTAAGAAGCATCAGTTATATCTTTTGTCAGCAGAAATACATGGGACGCCAGGGCCAGCCCAAAGAGATATTGAACTATGGGGTTGATTCCGTTTCCTAAACCTTTAAGCCGGTATGGAAATCCTTGGCCTTAGGCCTAGTGCTCTGTAAATCTTTAAATGTCGTAAAGATTGTTCGGCAATTTTAGTGCACTGCGAGGCACGAATGAAGGAGCATAGCAGCGATATGTGACTGAATGAGAAACGAAGTCAGTGTGCTAAAAGGGCGAACAAGATCCGATAGGTAAAGGTTTACAGAGCACTAGGTCAGAGTTCATAGGTTTTGTGATGTGAACGACTCATTGCTACAACTTCAACGATGTTGCTCCCACGATAGTGTAGAAGGAGTAGGCAATGAGTCACTTTAAGAAGCTATCACAAACAATTTGGCACTGCCAGTATCGCATAGTGTCTCTTCCAAATTACAGATTCAAGATACTTGCCGGTGAAGTGGTCAAGGAAACAGAGCGTTGTGTAAGAGCATTGTGCTGAACAACAAGGAACTGAAATAGTACAACTACGTGTCCCGTTGGATCATGTGCATTTGCTTGGCAAAGTTCCACTAAAGGTTTCGATTTCGAATTTCGTTGACACTCTAAAAGGCCGGACTGAAATTCGAATATTCAATAAATTTCAAAATATGAAGAGTAAGCTTTGTCGGGGTAATTATTTTTGGCCCAAGGGTATGTTTTCGTTTTTTATCTCGTTGTATCAAATATATACGTGACAATTGGTGTTCATGTATAACGAAAAGGCTGCGTCAATCACGAAGGTGAAGTCTTTATCATTTCTCTAAAAAAATAAATAAAAACGGTGGGTTCATTATTTGATATTAAATGTGTGTGAACATAAATTAGCGGATGATCTATCGTACTTGATCTAGCATGTTGATTTTTTTATGATTGACATAAAATGTAGGATGAACTTAAGTGTTAGGTAATGGGCTGGACGGACATAGATCACAGGACTTGATATGGTGCTGGAAGGTCATGTAGTGCAAGGGGAATCTAAGAGTTTTTTGTGTTTCCTGATCCGCAGTAGCGAGCAGCATTTGTGATATTTCAGTATAGGAAATTTGGACTATTACATTGCAATTGATTCTGAAAGTACATCGGCAACCATATTTCCGGGGAAAAGTGGCCTGATATTAAGACGTAACATGATTAGCCGACATTGATACTATCTCAATTTACGATTGAGTGATTGTTCTGAAATTATTTAATCTCTACTAGAGTATTTGCTTTTATACGTCCCGCTTAATAAGTGGTTGTTAATGTTTGACATGATTGTAAAATGTATTTTTTGGAGGTGAAAAGTTAGTGCGACTAATTAAAACAAAAGAAGAAGTTAAGGTTTTAACCAGGCGTTCAACACTGCTCCATTTGGTTCCACTCAGTCTCGTTGAGACTCGCCGTTTAGCTTGCCGTCATGAATGGGGAGATGTAATAAGATATAAGTCTTTAATGATGTTATTATTATTGTGTTTATTGTTAAGTTTCTTCGAAATTTCATATTCAAATCCTCATCTACAAAAAAATGATTCAAGCAGAATACTGCAAAAGAAGTATGAGGATATAACAATCCAAATAGGAAAACACTATAGCTCAATTTCCGGGGAGTTTATTTTTGATTACAGTCGAAACAATTCGGGAGTAGATGATAGCGAATTTGTTGTAAAAATACCAATTTTGAAAGATAAAAATCAAACAATAAACGACTTCGCGCAATCAATCAAAATATCAGCTTCTTGTGGCGATTTGACGTTGAATGGTGCATATCTTATTGAAAATAATGAGTTAGCAGAGGTGGTTGGTGATGTTGCAAAGGATACAACCGTTTATAATGTTGAATATTATTCTATCAGAAATTGTGAGCAAGAAGACATTTTCAAAATTAATTATCAACAAGAGAATGTCATAGACAATGAGACGATCAGATTTATATATATCCCAATAGTAGAAGAAAACGTTTCATCAAATTTAACTATTAATATTACAAAACCTACACAGGGAAAACTTGTTATAAAGAATGCCGGAGAACATTTTGTTGAGTCAAATGACAATATTAAAATTACTCCTCAAAACCATGAAATGATAGTAGCTGAATATCAGGCTAACTAAATCATCAAACGTAGGCCATTCGATGTTTCACGTGGAAGTAAATATTGGACCAGCAGGGATTGCTATTACGTAGATCATTCCCTGGTGAATTTTGGAACGTTTTTACTTGCTATAAATGCTGTTGACCATACCTTTTCTGCTAATCTGAGGATTACCTTAACATCGTAGTACTTTCCGTTTCTCCTAAAATTCCATATAGCTATATTATAAGTGATATCCTTTAAAAGGATTCTTACTGATATATATGCAGGATCCTATGTCTCCCTGATTGTCATCATATTGGTTGATTAAGCTTTACTGGAAAATTTTTGAAATGACTTTTGAGGGTAAACTTAGAACAACTGAATGTGTTCAGCTTAGACGTACTGATTTGGGGAGATTTATATGGTGAAGAATGCCGAGATAAATATAGAAACCCAGAATGGTATAAACGAAACAGGCCCTTACAGAATAATTACTGTAAGGGCCTGAAATAACTGGTACACCCGGACGGATTCGAACCGCCGACACCCAGGTTCGAAGCCTGTGTTTAAGATTTCACATGACATCACTTGAATGCATATGTGTTGACAAAACAATGTGTTCTGGGTAATTCAATTCACGTGGCGTCATTTTGTTTCACGCAAAAGGTTGTACAGGGGTTGTACAAAAAGGTGCGCTTGCAATTTTCTTCTTTTAAACTCGGGTGTAATTCATGCAGTGGATTAAGGACGGTCGATACGGTTTACGTTATCGAGAGCACGCAACCAGAAAGACAGGAGTAGGGCGAAATAAACGACCGGTTAGATATTACACTGCTGTGTTCAAATTTAAGGGGAAAGTTATTACTGATGTTTATGGATATGAAGATGAATTTCCCGGTGGCCCGAATGAGATACAGGCAATTGCTCTCCGGCTAAAGATGAATCGTCAGGTTAAGATTCCACCATTTACTTATAAAGATTTACTACATGATCGTGAGCATGAGTTGCTAATCCAGGAGCAAGCTCAAATAGCTGAAGCTGAGAAGCAAGAGAAACTCAATCGTACAGTGTTTGGTAATCTTTTTAGCGAATACATCGAATCAAAGCCAGATACTCGTGCTACTCGTGAATGTGCAGGTTTTTACAGAAAGTGGCTAGAGTCTGATCTTCATTCTAAACAACTAGATGAGATTAAATTACTTGACCTGCAGCGAATTCAGAAAAGAATGGAGAAAGCTGGTCGTGCTCCGAGGACTATTAAGACCATTAAAGAGGTTGTGCGACAGATATACAACTATGCTATTGAGCACGAGCTATACGCAGGAGTCAAATGCACTGATAATTTCCTGAAGAAGTTAAAACTGAACAATCAGCGTGAAGAGTACTACACAGCAGAGCAGGCTGAGCAGTTGTTGGGGGTATTGTTTGTAATATCTCCTCAGACTTATCAGATGGCAACTCTATCATTATACACCGGGATGAGGTTTGGTGAAATTGCTGGTTTGAGGTGGCAGCATGTTCGACTTGACCGAAGGACTATTTTCGTAGCTGATCCGAAGAATAAGGAGAGCCGCACAGTTCACATGCTTGATGAGATACATGAGATGTTCAAGGAGATGGATGAGGGGGAACCCGGTGAATTGGTCTTTCCTGATAAAAGTGGAAATGGAGTAATACAAAAGATTTCCAATACCTTCCCTCGAGCTGTTGATAGTCTTGGCTTTAATGAAGGCGTTACAGATCGTCGCCTGAAATTAGGATTCCATTCACTTCGACATACTGCAGCTAGTTGGATGGCTAATTCAGGCGTTGAGAGCATGGTGATTGCTAAGGTCCTTGGTCATAAAACATTAGCTATGGCCATGCGGTATAGCCATGTGAATGACAATACCGTAAAGACTGCTATGCAGACTTTGCAAGAGACCAAGACCGAATCCAGTAATATTATTAAACTGCAACGTTCACAAAGTTGACTTTAATGGAAAGACGTTTCTCGTTACACTGTAACGGTTCAATAACATGCAAAAACCAACGTATAAAGGCAACGACGATATAGAGAAAAGGCGCTCAAAGACCCTGAAGGGCTACAAGTAATGCTTTGTCCTCAGCCTGCAGCCTACCTAGGTAGAGGATGCAAAACTTCAGGAAAAACTAAGCGCCAAATAATTGAAAAGGCACTTATAGATTCTGATAAGCGTTACAGTGTAACGTAATTTTAAGTGTAGAAATCAAGATTCTATCTGACACAGCGCCTGGACATGCCTGCTTTCCACATTCATTGCTTCGCCTATATATCTCCACCAACCCCTTTAAACTTCTCCACAAAGGCTGAAATCTTTTGGAAGACCGTTTGCTTCTTCTTTTTGTATTGCGGATTGAGCGGGCTCATTTTGGGCAGTGTGGCATTGAGTGCCGTGCCGTTTTCGGTCGCGAATTCGCGCTTTAAGGACGCCTTGATGTAACGTCTTGCCTCCTCTTGATTCAGGGCCTCGGTCTGGATTAGCTCCTCGGCTTCGCGCTTTTGTTCAGCTTGGGCAAACTTGAAGAACGCATCGATCACGTTCGCTTTGTCTCCGATGTCGTTTAGATTCGTTTCATTGATGAAGTCAACAATCAGGCTCTCTTTTGCCCGGCTCCCAATGCTGGCTCGGATCACCCTTCTCACTTCATCGATGAGGTCATCCTTGTTCTTGGTCTTCTTGTTGTGCTCAAAGATGAGTTCCAAAATGTAATCGAGATTGATCTCTTGGGATTTCAACAGATCCACCTCAAAAACCACATCATCCCAATCAACGGTCGATTTGTCTTTCTGCTCAGCATCCTTCTGCCGTCTTAACCAGTCGCGGGTGTCATTGTAGGTGGATCGATAATCTTGCACCAGTCGCTCAGACGGAACCACGATTTTCTGCATTGCCTCCAGATCGTCGTCGCTCAGGTAGTGCTTCGCTTTGAATTCCTCGACCGCTTCCCCATCCTCCAGATCAACCTCTTGCAAGGCTTTGAGGCCGGTAAACTCATCGTAGTTGCGCAACACATTCTCGACCCTAAGGTATTCTCCGAGCAGTTTCACAAAGTCTTTTTTATCCTGTTCGCTCTCGATCTTGCTCGGTTCAGGGAAGCGCACTAGCAGCTCGTTCACTACCTCCACATAACCACGCAAATTCCTTCCGGTGGCGATGTCGGTAAAACCCTCCATGTATTCCTTATAGCTCTTTTCCAACACCACGTTCTTGGTGTTCGCATTGCCAAATAGAGTGATCGAATCAACAGTGCTCTGCTCCAGATCACGGAAGGTCACGATATTGCCGAAGGTCTTGGTGGTGTCATAAATCCGGTTAGTCCGTGAAAAAGCCTGCAAGAGTCCGTGGTAACGCAGGTTCTTATCGACAAAAAGCGTGTTGAGAGTCGGTGCATCGAAGCCTGTCAGGAACATCCCTACCACAATCAGCAAGTCCACCTCCTGCTTCTTCACCCTCTGGGCCAGGTCGCGGTAGTAGTTTTGGAAACCCTTGCTATCGACCCCGTAGTTCGTCTTGAACGCTGCGTTGTAGTCGCCAATGGCAGCATCGAGGAACTCCTTGGCACTGCTATTCATAGCGACCACCTCGAAGCTCTCGTCGGGAATGTCGCCCACAGCATCCTGTTCCTCGTTGGCAGCAAAAGAGAAAATCGTGGCTACCTTGAGACGCTTCTTTTCCTCGACTTCACCTTGCAGCTCACGGAAGGTTTCATAATACGCCTTGGCTGCATCCACACTGCTCACAGCAAACATGGCATTGAAGCCCTTCGCCCCCATGTGCGCACGATGCGTCTTCAGGGGAAAATTCTTGAGGATGTAGCCTGAGATCTCACGAATACGATCTGGGTGGAGCAATGCCTGCTTATTCTCCGCAGCGGTGAGCTTCTTCTCATCCTGCTCGGTCTCGATGGTTTGGAACTGGGGACGCACGTCGTTGTAGTCCACCTTGAACTTCAACACCTTCTCATCACGAATGGCATCGGTAATCACGTAAGAATGCAGCTCCCGCCCGAAGACGCTTCCGGTCGTTTCGGCACCCAAGGCGTTCTGAGGGAAGATCGGCGTGCCCGTGAATCCAAATTGGTAATATCGCTTAAACTTCTTTTGCAGGTTCTTCTGCGCCTCACCGAATTGGCTGCGGTGGCACTCATCGAAAATGAAAACCACTTGCTTGTTGTAGATGGGAAGGTCGCCATCCCCCCGCATCAGGTTGTTGAGCTTCTGGATAGTGGTGACGATGATCTTGTTATCATCCTTCTCCATGTTCCGCTTCAGCCCCGCCGTGTTCTCGGAGCCGTTGACGCTATCGGGCGAGAATCGTTGGTATTCCTTCATCGTCTGGTAATCGAGGTCTTTGCGATCCACCACGAAGAACACCTTATCGACGAAATCCAGCTCGGTGGCCAAACGCGCCGCCTTGAAGCTGGTGAGGGTCTTTCCTGATCCGGTGGTGTGCCAGATGAAGCCGCCACCCTCAGTGTTGCTCCAATTCTTTGCATGATGCGCACTCTTGATCTTCCAGAGGATACGTTCTGTCGCAGCAATCTGGTAGGGGCGCATCACCAGCAGAGTGTTGTCCGCACCGAAGACGGAATACTTCAAGAGCACTTCCAACAAGGTGTGTTTCTGGAAAAATGTCGCGGTAAAATCCTTGAGGTCTTTGATCAGCGAGTTGTCCGCCTTCGCCCAGTTCATGGTGAAGTCGAAACTGTTCTTATCCCGCTTCGTCGTATTGGCAAAGTAGCGGCTGTCCGTGCCATTGGAGATCACGAACAGTTGCAGATATTTATAGAGGGAGTTTTCCGAATTGAAGCTCTCTTTGCTGTAGCGGTGTACCTGGTTAAAGGCTTCACGGATCGCCACCCCGCGCTTTTTCAGCTCGACCTGCACAAAGGGCAGCCCGTTGACAAGGATAGTGACATCGTACCGATTAGCATGGCTGCCAGCTTGCTCAAACTGCTTGATCACCTGCAGCTTGTTGTTGAGCACATTCTTCTTATCCAGCAGATAAATGTTTTCGATGTGTCCGTCATCAAAGACAAAGTCATGGATGTAGTCCTCATGGATTTTACGGGCCTTGTCTGTGCTGTGTTCATTGGCCGGGTCTAGATACTTCTCTACAAATCGCTTCCATTCATCCTCTGTGAATCGCACATCATTCAGCTCTTCAAGCTGGACACGGACATTGGCCAGCATCGCCTCGGGCGTACGGATATCCGTGGCGTAGGTGTAGCCCTGGTTTTCCAAATCCCGGATAAATTCCCGCTCCAAGGCATCTTCGCTCTGGTAGTCTTCTTTGAGCACAAGATCCCGATGATAGCGGTCGAGGACGATGAAGTGCTTGGTTTCGGCGATGGTGTTGTAATTGATCATGATGCGTTATCCTGCTGTTTCGGCGGGCTGGCCAGCCGCTGACTTGAAGCGGTAGGTCTCGTTGATTTTCCTGACAAGAAATCCCATCATTCGCTTATCGTCATCATCAAGCTCTGTGACTTCCTCCGCAGAATGCTTGGAATGACTGAAAAGATTAATCATCCGCGTTTCGTAAGGATTCGTTCTTCCACCCTCGGTTCTGGGCAGCAAATCGGCCCATTTTTCATACCCCAGAAAGGTAGACGTCTTCTCCAAGAGATTTCTCAGGTAATTGTAATGATACTTGCGAATCTTTCCTGTTTGGATGGCTGTCTCCAGTTCGCTTTTCAAATAAAGGTGATAGGCAAAGGGGGAATCACTCTTTTGGTCTTCGAGTGTATGACCGCCGTCTTCCTCCTTCCTGAGCAAATACTTCTTCGCACCTCTGAGCTCGTTATGCAACACGTTGTAGAAAAGTGGATTGTGCGTGGTGATGATGAACTTCAGTTCGCTTTCGCTATGTTTAATGATGCTCGCGATATTGACAGCCAGCTCAATGAGGTGGTTCTCATCAAGAGAACTCACTGGATCGTCAATGAAGACATACTTCAAGTGATTGAACTGGTCAGTATCCCGCTCTTCCACCTCGGCGATATTCAGTGTTTCTACCACCAGATCCCAAAGCGTGTAGAAAACGCTCCAGACGAAATTGCTTTCCTCTCCCTTCGATAGCTTGATGTTGTCTTCCTGCTCCTGATTCCCACGCTCAAAGGAGAAAGTGACTTCTGAAAAGTCTCCATTGAACTCCGGTGTGAGTTTGTCACTGGTATAACGCTGAAAATTGGTGATGACATTCTGATCCTGCCCCTGATCGACTAGAGTCCAGTTGGTGAAGGCATTTGGCTGAATGATAAGTTTGGGAGCCACATCCTCGGTTAAGTCGTTATCCCAATAAAAGAGATCCTCGGTGAACGCATTATAATAAAGGATTTTGAGATGCGACGGATCAGCTTCCTCCTCTCCATCACCCTCTGTGTCAGTGGTGAGTTTGGGTGAGACCAGTTCCTTGAATTCACGTGACAAACGTGTCTTGCCGCTTCCATTGAAGGCGTAGATCAGCTGCACTTTTTTATCACTCTCCTGAAGCTGCTCGGCGATTTCTCTCAAAGTCTGGCTCATCTTAGGCAACTCCCTCCGTTTGAGGTTCAGGTTTTGGGAAATCCAGCAACAAGTCGCGGTAGTACTCGTATTGCTGCTGTCGCAGCTCGATTTCCCGAGGGAGCCCCTCGCTGATGGAGTGTGTCAACGTGTCGAACTTGTCGAGAATGGCAACTATGCGGGATTGTTCTGCGAGAGATTTCTCGGGATCGTTTGGGAATGGAATAGGAATATACATTTTTGAAATGCCTTTTATTAAAAGCCTTTTCACTTTCCCCCGGCTCACGTGTTTTTCTTTTTCAGATGTGAATCGAGCCGTTTGCATATAGTGAGAGATGAATACCGGATTCATGGTGGAACGGAATGCGTAGCTGTCATCGTGAATAGCGACTTTTTCATTTCCCAACCATGCGACCGCTTTACCAACCTCTTCAACAGTTTCCCCTACGCTTGCGATGACGACATCTTTTGGCTCTGCGTATTTTAATGTTGGTGCAAGTTCAGGACGGACTTGTGAGATAGCCTCAGTGGTTGAGGTTCCATAATGAGTGTAAATTTCGCCATAGTGAATGACCTTAATGCCATTATCGGTGTAGTCAGATTTGGTGAAACGCTTTCCACGAATAAATTCACCGACTTCTTCCATTGTCTTCCACTCCACTTCACCCTCTTCGAAGGTGAGGAGCTGGTCGCGGTAGTAGTTGTATTGCTTTTTCCGGGCTGTAAGCTCGGCTGTAAGCTCGGCTGTAAGCTCGGTGAAAGTGTCCAAGATGCGGACGATTTCCGCTTGGATGGCTAGCGATTTCTCAGGGTTTTCTGGGCAGGGAATGGGGATGGGATATAAGGAGAGCCACCGCGTGCTCAAGTTTTTCTGCCCTCCACCAGTGGCGTTTGCCATTGCATCATTTTCAAATGATGTCCGGTCAAAAAAGTGAAAAAGATACCGCGTTAACACAAGGTCTTCTTGGGCTCGAATACATGCAACTCGCTGGTTTAATCCTGCTGGCAAATCAGCTTTAGACAGCATTGCAACTCGTCCAGCATTACCCGTGAGAGACATTACTAGATCTCCATTTGTTAGCAGATACTTGGAAATCTCAGATTTCGAATCAATAGGGTAGAACTTCAGATTCTTGTCAGACATTTTTCCTTTTTGGACGTCTGAAATACGAATAACCCGAATTCCCGAATCCGTGTATCTTGAGCTTTTGAATGCGTATCCATTCAATACTTGAGAGAGAGCCCTTAACGGCACCCATTCCACCTCCGCTCCATCAAGCAGCTTTTCTAAGAAGGCGCTCTCGTTCAAGCCTCACCCCCTACGATTTCCACGATGATGGTGTCGATATCCATACGAAGACCGTCGATTTTGGTGACGGTGGCTTCGATTTCCTGATTTAGCTCTGTGATGTTGACCACCTCGCGGGTGTCCTTGGTCTCTATATAGGAGCTGACAGAGAGATTGAAGTCATTCTCCGCGATTTTCCCCATGCTTACGGACTTGGTAACATTCGCCACATCCTCCTTGCGGTCGAAGAGCTTCACAATCTCCGCGACGTGGGCATCGGTCATCAGGTTGTTGTTGGTGTTTTTCTTGAAGAAATCTTCCCCCGAGGCATCGATGAACTGAACCTTGGTATCGGTCTTGTGCTTGGAGAGCACGAGGATGTTCACGGCAATGGTCGTGCCGTAGAAGAGGTTCGGAGCGAGCGAGATGACGGTCTCCACAAAATTGTTCTCAACGAGGTATTGGCGGATTTTTTGCTCGGCCCCACCCCGGTAGAAAATCCCCGGAAAGCAGACGATGGCCGCCCGCCCCTTACTGGAGAGGTAATTGAGGCAGTGCATGACAAAACCGAAGTCTGCCTTGGATTTGGGTGCCAGCACACTGGCGGGAGCGAAGCGCTCGTCGTTGATAAGGGTGGGATCATCGCTACCAATCCATTTCACCGAGTAGGGTGGATTCGAGACGATGGCGTCAAAAGGCTTATCCTCGCGGAAGTGGGGTTCGGTCAGGGTGTTACCGAGCTGCATGTTGAACTTATCGTAGTTCACATTGTGCAGAAACATGTTCATCCGAGCGAGGTTGTAAGTCGTGTGGTTGATCTCCTGACCAAAGAAACCGTCCTCAATCAAGTGATCGTCCATGTGCTTTTTCGCCTGTAGAAGAAGGGAGCCGGAACCTGCAGCTGGGTCGTAGACCTTGTTCACGCTCTTCTGCCCGTGGATGGCGAGCTGTGCAATGAGCTTGGAAACATGCTGGGGAGTGAAGAACTCACCACCCGACTTCCCTGCGTTGGCCGCGTAGTTGCCGATCAGGTATTCATAGGCATCCCCGAAGAGGTCGATCTCATTGTCCTCAAAGTGTCCGAAGTCGAGTTCATTCACTCCTTTCAGCACGGCGGCGAGACGACTGTTCTTATCCTTGACCGTCCTACCCAAGCGGTTGCTCGTGGTGTCGAAGTCAGCAAACAGCCCTTTGATGTCCTCCTCAGAGGCGTAACCCATGGCAGAGCTCTCAATAGAGGTAAAGATCGCCTTCAGATCCGTATTGAGATCTTCGTTGTCATTCGCCTTGGCGACGACGTTTTCAAAGAGCTGGCTGGGATAAATGAAATAGCCCTTGGTCTTGATGGCATCGTCTTTAATATCATCCGTGATGACATCATCCCCAAGCTTGGCGTAGTGGATGCTCTCGTCGCCGCCTTCAATGTAGCGAGCAAAATTCTCACTGATGAAGCGGTAGAAAAGTGCGCCAAGCACATATTGCTTGAAGTCCCATCCGTCCACGGTGCCGCGCACGTCATTGGCAATCTGCCAGATGCGTCGTTTCAGTTCGTCAAATTGTTGGGTGCTGGTCATATAGTTAACCTTATTTTAATCGGGTGAAAATTGACTGGTTCGGTAAGTGCATAACAAGTAATTCTCTGGTTTCCTAATAACTCCAGAGAGGAACAAAAAACTGACAACTTGAAATCAACAAGATAGGGACTATTCGGCTATAGATCACACGTTTTTTGTTGGCTATCAGGTTAACAGGTTATCACGCTTACATTGGAGTGTTTATACAGAAGAATAGTCTGTAGGGCAACAAGCAAGATACCACGACAATAGACGTTCGTACTGGATTTGAGATTTGCACTGGCTGGATGAAACTGTCTATCGCATGACAGACTTATGATGTTTCCTGTATCTGTGCACTTGGGCTGTATTATTAAATAGGGGGCCTCGGATGCTTCTCGTATGTGTAAAATGTTGTCAGGGGTGGGGGTTGATAACACGCCAGTATCAACGTCCTGTGCTGAGCGATAATCTTCGAATATCTGTTAAATGTAATCAAATCCTGTCAGCAAAAGCCGCCAGATTGAATTTCGATTTCTACCTTTAAAACATTAGATCGCAAAGAAATGAGAAGGCCCACTCACCGACCGAATAATAAACGCCGCTTACCTTGATAATGTTTATTGCCTCCCCTCAATAAGTGACAAAAGCCACTCGTCAACTTCACTCTCGATCCATCCTGTAGCCTTGACTCCAATATTGATTTGTTTTGGGAATTTGCCTGCATCGACTAAACGGTAGATTGTTGCTTTGCTCATACCTACTCTCTTCACCACGTCTCTTATTCTCAGAATATTTTCTTTCCCATCCTCCTGTGCTTCGTTTTCCTTCCTCCACGTATTAAGTGCTTTAGCCGTATCATCAAGCGACATGTTTGGAGGTTTGGGGCTTTCTCGTGCTTTGTTTTCTTTATTTTTAAATGCAGCTTGTAGAGCCAAGAGTTCGTTAAGCATTGCTTCTATTCGGCTCAACTGAGCTTTTATCTCGAAAATCTCCTGTTTCATTCTTTTTCTCCATAACGTTGTCATTGGGTAATTTAGTATGGGTTTGGTCAAATAGTCATGCTATTGGAGGAGGGACCGGTAACG
This sequence comes from Desulfosediminicola flagellatus, assembly GCF_005116655.2. Taxonomy (GTDB): domain Bacteria; phylum Desulfobacterota; class Desulfobulbia; order Desulfobulbales; family Desulfocapsaceae; genus Desulfopila; species Desulfopila flagellata. The sequence continues at coordinate 949,077 of NZ_CP050698.1, forward strand.
CTATCATCAAAAACGAGATTCACAGACCTTACTGGTTCATAACCGACGGATTAGAAGAAACCCGTCTATTATCTTGAAGAGTACAGCCAGTAATACAACACGGTTGAGGTAGACCAGTGGTTTTGGAGCCTGTTCTCAAGTGGCAAGGTTGTTCTGTTTAAATCTGCTGCTGTTAGTGATTATGCTACCTCAGTGCCTAAAAGCGTATATTTTCTGTGAATGTACTCAACATTATCACTCTCACTCATTATTATGAGAAGGACAATGTAAGGCTGTGATCAGGTTACACTGGCCTGACGGTAAGAGGGAGGGGACACAGGCAGGGAAAGATCAAAATATTACAAGTATGGTTGGCATGGTTGCAGATTTGTAGAGTAGAGGAGTAGAGACCTACGCTTATGCTAACAATCACTTTGAGGGGTGTGCACTAAGGACAGTCGAAAAAAAACGAACAATATTTGTTACACTGTAACAATGTGCATAACTACCGGTGAAAGATCTTCTTACATGGGTCTACTTGATGTCGTAATCTTTTGATGTCGCTGGCAAAATCCAGTGACCGGGATTGGCGTCCCGAATTCCATAGGCGGACAACCCGCCATTGTTACATGTAATGCGTGGGTATTATTGTGTCCGAAATTCAGCTTGCTTCCAATTTGGACGGGTTGAGGAGGGAGCCTTAGGGCTCGCCGGACCTATGGCCGGTAACACCAACCTGCTCAGCACCATCCTTTTTTGATTGGCGTCAAAAGAGGATGGATAAAGAACCTTTCAATAGGGGCAAGAAATGAAAAACAAAATCAACTTGACCAACAACTCCAGTGTTTTGCGTCGTGTTAACGATGATTAAATAAACTCAGCCTTGGGCATAGTTGAGAAGAACAGACCTTTAGAAAATGTCGATGAGTTGTATTGTGCCACTGTAATTCTCACCGACATGATTGCCTTCATAGAACTTGCAGCAGACTCAGATGGACGTGATTATAGGGCATGGACAGGTCTTAGGGAGTTTGCAAGGATAAGCAAGTTAGTCTCTCTAAGAGTAGAAGAGTATGCGCTGACAAAAGAATAGCGTTTATTGTGCATCAGGGAGTTTGTCAGATCAAGTCGTGACTATTACAGCTAATTTTTTCTTTCCCGCATTGTTTTCAATTCTACGAATGCGGTTTCTTCGATTTCTGCTCTATAAGAAACGGTTTGCTTTCCGATTATTCATGTAGGAGGGGCTTTTTTTCGGGATGATTCTGGCATCAGGGGCCGGTTCAAGAGGTTTACGGCCTCCTCTTGCGTTGGGCCCTGCAACTGCAATCTGCAATTCCAGAGCGTAATTAACTGATGTTGCGTTGTAAGACAGGGTTGCAGGTGTTCTTTTAGATTGCCAAGGATAGTGCTAGAAATCTTGTTTGATATGAGCTGTACTACATTTTCACCTCACTCCTGCAGGCGCAGTCTTAATGCTTACGAATTCTCTAATCGTGGGGGACTCGTAAGTATTAAGATGTATAAATCCAGATTCGACATAACATAATTGGGTAGTGAGGCTAAACCTGCTCTGACACCTCCTACAACATGCACCACAAGATTTACGGGGAAAAGGTTCGTCGGTCAGTATCACTTTTGGTTCAAGGTTGCCAGTTGCAATATTGGGCCTTGCTTCCAATTCCTTCACACGCCTGGTCCTGATCGTCATGTTTGTCTTGGCGTTGGGCCCATTTTGATGGGGCGCTCTCCAGGCACAAATGCAATTCGCAGCTGGACCTTCCAACGTCCAGCATTCTCCTTATTAGTCGTCCATGTCTTGCAGCATAGGATGCTCCAATTCCGGAGTTCCGGTTCAACAAACCGGAAAAACAATCCAACACTCCCACCCTGCAAAATGCGAGAACTTTCCATTACCTTTCGGCAAATGCTTTAGCAGCAATTTCTGCATCACCAAGGTCCACGACCTGACTAGGAGTACAATCGAACAACTTTTCAAACCGCGATGGACCAATTAATTTTGCAATTTTACTAAATTTTTGCCGATTAATCTTATTCACGCTCTTTACATACGCTTTAACAGTAATTTCTTTACTAACCAGCATGGAGTGGGAACCCTCTGTTTCACGATCAGCTACTTCCATGAGCTTAATAATCGCCTCCTTTTCGTTATCGTTTACGCAATCTCCTATTCGTTCATCAATCATAAAAAGTCGCTCTTTCCTCAACATCTCCTCTTTGCTATCGCCAGCATCAATTGATTCCAACAATAATTCGTCCAACCGTTCTAGATAATTGTTATTATTCATACTGCCCTTCTTTGATGAAACTGGATTGTTGACTGATTTATTGCAATATCTGCAATATCTGACATGTAATAAAAAATCTCGTTGATTCCTTCCGTAGTGCCCAAATGATAATTGCGAAAGCCAATAACCCCTTACGCCCTCAACGATTATTCTCGGTGACGCTAAGTACAAGATCTGATTTGTAACTTGGTGACAAACGCCATCTAACAGATACACGTCAACCGTTCCAGTACCATCCTTGTTATTTGATTTACATATACAATTCAGTAATGATAAATCTCCTTTCACAAAAACTTTTTTACCCTGAGGTACCAATCGGGACTGATCGTTATGAAAGTCTCCATGGCAGTACCAAAAATTTTGATTTCGGCTGACAACATCACCAATTGAGTCATTGGCAGATAATGGAAAATAGTCAGTAACATAAGTGTGATCCATCTTGTCTATAATCTGCTCAACTTCATCAGAATAAGGATTCAGCTTATTAACTAAACGATCCAGCTTGGAACGGCCGCCAATCGGTCTTGCCCATGCAAACAATTGAACTTTCATCCTATCCTCCTTCATGCACATTTCATTCCATTTTATACCTGATGGCATAGATAAAGTAGATGAACTAATGCCACAAAAAGAAAACAATTTTCGAGGGGGTAAAGATAAAATGAATTTCCTCTAGTTCTAACGGGTATTGTGGGTGACGTTAAGCGTCATTGTTGAATCTATATTTTGTCACCTAACAAAATATGTGTGCTTAATAAGTGAATTGTATGTGCCATTCAATCGCTAGTCAATCTAAAGGATAACTCTTTCCATTCCCTACCTCCATGCCCTGAAGGGCCTAACTTTTAAAGTATAAAGATCGCAGTAAAAGATCGTGACCACCTTTTTGTCCATTTCACATCTTATTATACCTCCGTCTATGTTGATACAAGAAGCCACAATCAGAAACTTTGGATTAGGTTTCTGTTGTGTGATTGGCATGTCTTGAATTGCAGGATCTTGGCACCACTTTTTACTAAAGATACTTCCTGATAATCTTGGTGAGAGTGGGTAGCCCAACGGTGAATTGTCAGCTCAAATCGAACCTATTCGCTCGTGCATGTCAGATCGAATCCAGATTTCTACAATTAAGACTTTACTGTTCAATTTACGCAATCATGGATTCACCCATTTCCGGCCCACCAAGCATTATCTTTTTTTCATTGCTGCTCAGGTTAGTGCTTTGGGGTCTCTTGCTGTTTTTCCACCCAGCAAGGCCCATACCTGCAGCACTTGAAAGTGAAGAGCCAATAGAGCTACGAGTGTCTTGTTCACTTTGTGCGTCAGCGATTGCTTTATTGGTAGCATCACCGGCAAGTGTTGTCATATCACGCATAGCACCAGTTGACTGCCCACGTCCCATTGCAACTGCACCTTGCAACCTAAGATAGGTCTGATCATCAACAGCCTGAGAAGCGTCAGTTTTTGCCTTAGCTGCAGCTGTTCCCTTCCGATTCGAGAGTCCCGAGATAGCAGCTTTAAACCTACCGCTGCTCGGGTCCATCCCAGCAGAGAAGTTTTGAGAGGTAACCTCACGCTGCTGGTTATCGAATACAGCACCAACACCGGTATTAACCTGGCCAGCCATTTTAGCCTGATCTCCTGCATCCATTTCGGTGTTTTTGATCCACTCGTCTTCAAATGGTTTGAACCTTGTTTCGTATTCGTTCCACTGTTCCTGTGAAATTTTGGCGAGTTCTTTCTCCTGTGCCGTTTCCTCAACCTTACCGCTTCCTTTGCAAAGAGAAATAGTGCCTGCATGGTTAAATGATGTCTCACTTTCGACCTCGCCACTGGCAATGCCGATAACTACTTCTGTGTAGATTTTCATACTATGTTCCTCGAACAATAGTGGAGTTCGTTAAGCATTATCACCCGGTAATTCTCCCTGTATTTGTAGAGTTGTTCAAGAGCCAGGTGATTCTGTCGTGTATCTTTTACTCACCATCAAACACAGGCAACCCTTTTGACGTGCCATCAATGGACTCGATTATTTCCAAGAGAGGGTTACTCTTCTTTTCGTCTGAATCATCAGCGTCCTTAATATTGAACGCTTGCCTTTCTAGTTGAATTCTCCTGTGCATCACGTTTACTAGGTTATTGAGAGCTGTAGCCCTTTCCGTAATTGCTATCATCACATCCTGCTTTATGATCTGGCCTTGAAACTGTGTGATGTACGTCTTTTGTGGACAATCGCCCAAGTCACTAACCATTCTTGACTCAAGATCCCGTAAGCGGTTTATGTCTTTCCTGTGAGACTTAATAACCTCAACTCTGGTACTGGATGCACGGTCGATGGCTTCACTATCTAGCATCGTGTAGCACCCTGCAACTTGTGCATCTACCTGAACTAGTTTGGCATTTGCTGCCTGCCTGACAGCTGAAGATAAGTCCCGTGCCCATTTACCTGTTTTCGCGTGTTTTTGAATCGCAGTCCTGCTGCAACCATGGCGCCTAGCAAGTTCGGCATCTGAGTACATGTTCGTCCGGTACTCACGCTCTATCAATTCCCAATCAAATTGTTTCTTCTTCTTTTTCACCTCTGCCATGCGCTTACCCTCTCAATATTACTGATGACTCAGAAGCCATGCCGATTCTTGTCTTCGATATGCCACCTCCATAACCACAATATATTTTTGCAGTAATGACGTATCCACAGGGCTTCACACGCTGCAGGACGCTTATCACTTCCTGATTTATGTTATTCCATATCACTATGAGTCTGTTGGCTTTGCTGATTATCGTGCTCATCTCCCCTCCTGCTAGATATTCGAAAATCTAGTAAAAGCACCATCGAAACGGAGTTTGATTTCCCCCGTGGGTCCACTTCGTTGCTTACCAATTATGATTTCAGCAATCCCCTTTGCAGGATTACCTTCATCTCGATTGTAGACCTCATCCCTATAAACAAACAGTATCGTGTCTGCGTCTTGTTCAATCGCTCCAGACTCCCTCAAGTCTGACATGATAGGGCGTTTATTCTCTCTATTCTCAAGACCGCGATTAAGCTGAGAAAGTGCGATAATAGGCACATTGAGGTCCTTAGCGAGTGCCTTCAGGCCTCTAGAAATATCAGCTATTTCTTGTTCTCTGTTGCCTCCTGAACCTCTCGCAAGTTGCAGGTAGTCAACAATTACAAGGCCAAGCGTATGGCGAGCGTGCAGCATTTTGGCCTTTGCTTTTATCTGCGTGATAGATAGGGCGGGAGTGTCATCGATGATTATGGGCATTCCCCTAATATTCGAAACAGCCTTATTTACTTTAGGTCTAGTATTAATATTTAAAAGTCCATCACGTAGAGCCTTCAAGAAAACCCCTGATGATGTCGAAATTAGACGTTCTACTAATCGGTGCCTCTCCATCTCCAAGCTAAAAACCAAGCAAGGAACACCAGATTTGGCAACATTCTCAGCTATATTCATAGCCAAGGCCGTTTTGCCCATGGCGGGGCGGGCAGCTAAGATGATTAAATCTCCTGGAGGAAGTCCTGAGAGAATGCTGTCGAGAGCTGAGTAACCTGAAGGAATACCAACTAAACCCTTGTCACTCTTACATCGTTCATCTATGTCCGCCATCACCTTTTCGAGTGTGTCACCAACAAAAGATGCTGTTTCATTGTGTCCTGCTGCTATCTCAAAGAATTTTTTCCCGAAATCATCGGAGGCACATCTGGCACTCCCTTGCTCATAGCATTGATCACTTAATCTGGTACCAAGTTCGATCATTGCCCTGAGTTGAGCTTTTTCTGTGACGATATCACAATAGTCTTCGACTTTTGATACAACAGGTATCACACTGGTTAAATTTGCTAGGTACCCAGCACCACCAACTGAATCTAGCTTCTCCTCACGCTTTAGAGAATTAGTGACAGTAATAGTGTCGACGTTTGTTTCAGACTTCCATAGACCATCGATAACCCAGTATATTGTTTTATGGCTGTTACTGTAGAAATCGCCAACTTTTAACTTGGAAAGAACCACTGGAATACAATCAGCATTAAGCATCATTGTTCCAAGAATGGCCTGCTCTGCTTCAATGTTATGTGGTGGTATTCTCTTTAGTTTGCTACGGGTTTGAAATTGTTGCATGTCTTTTGCTCCTTTCTACAGTCATACCGCTGGCGGTAATCACAGATTTCACAATTGATAGTAATCCCTTGCGGATTAACACTAGGTTCATCCTCAAACCTCCGCTCAGACAACCATCCTTGTGGATATTTAGGAGTTCGCCCCTGATCCAAGAGGGATTGTCTGTTCTTTGCCTCGCGCCGCGCACCTTCTATGATAAGTTTCAAAATTTTAGGCGTGTACACAGCAAGGAAGGCATCTGCTGCAGCGGCTTTTCCTTTGCGGAGATTGAATGCTGTCCAGAACTCGTAAAAGTCTTTGAGTGTTTGACCGGTGAGTCTCTTCTTTTTTTGTGAAAGATAATATTCCTTGCCATCAGGTTCGACCTCACCCGCATTGTTAGATGCGGTATTCTTTGAATGGTTAGGTAAGGTAGGGTGTTCAACGACAATTATAACTCCGGGTTGACGACAATTATAATTCCGGACTCATCTCGCTTTTAACACTTTGTTTTAACGGTAAAATATCACTTTTCTTCTTGCTAAAACAAATTTCCATAAGTAACATTTCAATACTCATCCGGAGGATAGGGCAACGCTGAGGAGCGACCTGAGCGCCGAGATGAATGCCGTAAGGATGGAGACCGAGCGTTACTGCTCGGTCTTTGTTTTTTTCTCCATCCATATGGCCTCAATGCGTTAAACCTCGGGGGTTTGGGGGCAGAGCCCCCGGTACTGAGGAGCATTAACCTGCCTCCAAGTTCTGTTTTGCCTTTTTTAGCCTGTAACTATCGAGGTTGAGCTCCAGGATGACACTGTGATGAACCAGGCGATCTATAGCAGCAGCAGTGGTCATCGGATCTTTAAAAATCTTTTCCCATTGTGAAAAAGGTAGATTGCTGGTGAGCATGATGCTGCTTCGTTCATAGCAGTATGCCAGTAGAGTGAACAGCACCTCCATCTCTTCCCGGCTTTGCTGGACGTAACCGATATCATCGATAAGTAACGCGTCATATTTCACCATTTTTTTGAGCATTCGGGGTAGCACAAGTTCTCTTTTGGCCACCAATAAATCTTGAACAAGCAAGCTGCAGGACGTGAAGAGAATTCGCTTGTCGTTGTTAATCAGCTCTTGCGCAATCGCGCAAAGCAAATGGGTTTTGCCACTACCGGGATTTCCAAAGGCCAATATGTTTTCAGATCGTTCAAGGAAAGAACCTTCCAACAGGCTATTCACCAAGCCACGAAGTTTAGCAGGAAGGCGAGTCTGGTCAAACGAGGCCAGGCTTTTTTCCAGAGGCAGCCTGGATTCCCGTAAATATCTCGCAATGCGTTTGTGCCGACGTTCTTCGCATTCTCGAACAACCAACTCCTGGAGATACGCTTCATAGCTCAGTGATTCCTGCCTGGCTAACTCAGCCTCGCCCCGATAACAGGCTCGAACAGTTGATAGATAGAGCTGCTTTAACGACCTCTCCAGAGTAACCACATTATCTGCTTGATTCATCCGTGGACCTCCTCTAAGAGTTGATCATAACCAGCAAGGGTAACAGTCTGCACCGATACGTCAGTGACAGGTTCAGCCGGCTGTTTCAAGGAAAGAAATTTGTGTACCTCAGTAGCATTTATTGGTTCTTCTTCTGCAATCAAGTAACGCAGAGCATCATCGACAGCTGTCTCGTTTTTCTGAGCAGCAAGTTGTAAAATTGACAAGTATTCTTTGGCAGCATTGGTAACACAGTGCTGTTGAGCAAGAGTATCATAGGCCATCCGGAATCTGCTGGTTGGAAACAGATCATTCAGATACCTGTAGTTTTCAAACGCCCGAGGTTTGCGAACCAGCCAGTCAATGATATGACGGTATTGAATATAATGCTTGTTGCTGCCTCTTATCCTCGGAATATTTTCAATATGACTTTGTCCATACCAGATCTCCAGATGCCCTGAATACAGGCGAACGTTGACCTTTTCTTTTATCAGACGACTGTTAACTGAATAGACTTTGTGTTTTATTCTGATAGTGCTGCTCGGTCCGACTCTCACTTCAAAACGCGTACATGTATCAAGCTTACTCGAAGGTAAGGGTTTCAAGGCTGCCTGTTCTTCGAGAAATCGTGATTGACGATTGCGATTAAGTTGTGCAAACAGCTTCTGCAAAAACAGTTCATACTCTTGTCGCGTAGTAAAATCCCGACTACCTCGCAGCATTAGTGCTTGATCAACTGCTTTCTTAAAACGATAATGGCGCTGTTCAATGTCTCCGTTTTCATGAGGGCTGGAAGGATTTGTTTTACGCCCCTGCATATTGTAGTGGTCCAATAACCCTTGATATGCACGAGTAAACTCTTCAAGATTTTCCGGTTTATTTACCGCAGCTGACAACCTATCCGTTTGGTGTTGCTCGGGAGCACCGCCAAGTTGCCAAAGACATTGTTGCAGTCCTTCGCTTAAACTCTCAAAACTTTCTGAAAAACATATTGTCCCCGTTTCCCAGTTTGAATAGGTCAGAACAAAATGAAATACCAGGTGATCAAATGGCTGGCCTGCAATAGTAATTTGCAATTTATCCATATGGGTGAAATCTGATTGGCCTAATCTGCCAGGGTGATGCTTTTGCGGAAAATAAATTTCATTACCAGGGCCTGCTGTAGCACGCCAGTTTTTTACTCGACGTTGAAAAGTCCGAAGCTGACCATCGCTGAAACGGCCAGGGTGAAGTCGTTGCAGGTGACAGAAAAGTGTTTTGGCCTCAAGGGCGTCATTGCTTTCTAAAAATGGTGTAACCGAGGACCATACATCATCAAAAGGGTCGTCTCGAGTTCGCCAATCTCGTATTCGTTCAGCGTTAATTTCACTTGGTAACTTTTCAAGATCACGATACTTGCGGCCAGTTTTTTCATCCATGCCAGCCTTCAGTGATGCGACCTCTAATGTTTTTCCCTGACTTAAATATTTCTTCAATTTTCTCACCTGAAAGTCTGTGACCATTCATATCCCTCCTTTGAGAGATATGAATAATCGGATCACAATTTTCCGGGAAAAATAATTGTCGTTAGGGGGGAATTATAATTGTCGCTGATCAGTAGGGAGAGGAGAGGAAAGGAAAGGGGTATTACTCCCTTTTTTGTTTGGTATTACATCCTGTATACTCGTAGTATTCTCAGAGTATTGAAGTTGGTTTCTAACTCTGCTGTTTTCTTTCTCTGCCTTCTTGTCCCACCGGGCTCGTATCGCATTTTTAGCTTTTTCAGACCTTGCTTTAGCGCCTACTACCCACGCTTGATGTATATTCCAGTTGTGTAGCCGATATGTTCCGTTACCGTCATCATCTAGAAAACCTAAATTTATGAGAGAATCAACGAACTCCTGTGGTTCACCTTCCCACTCGCTTTCTAATGCAATGTCTTCTACATCCCAGCCTATCAGAATCCCGTCAGGTTTACTTGTTGCAGTGCCAATCCATAAATAAACTAGGCTAAGGACCCCTTCAGCTCCTAGCTTCCTCCGTAGTTTCTTCACCTTTCTGTGAGAGCGGATAGATACTGCAAGGCGGATATCACTCGTCATAGCTCCTCCAGTGATGCCAATGCCTGCTCTTTGTCATAATGGAGCTGGCAATTTGCTGCTACCTGATGCTTCTGCTCGAGAAACTCTAGCCCATTGATGATCAAGGCATCTTTGGCGCGGTCGATCCATATCTCAAAACCCCATTCCTTTCCGATTATGTTGAGATTCCTTGCAACTTCAAACGGATTTTCTATGAGTAAAATGCTCTGGCAATACCTTAGGGGAATGGAGCCGCCTGCAGCTGTTAGATATCTCAATAGCGTTCGGTGATTACCTTCGAGTTGATTAAGAAGGGGACGAAGATAGTCTTTAGTTGGATCTGTGAATATGTTCATGACTAATCCTATCTAAGCTACAATAGCGATTTTGCCGACATACAAATCGCACAACATGTCTTTACGGGCACTATACTCAAGCCCTAACTCAATCAGCCCGGTGTTCACTCGCTGTAATTTTTCAATCCAGAATAACTGTGCTGTAGAGAGTGAATCCCTTACAGTTTTCACCTTGTTGGTTTCTTTGAATTTTCTAGCAGGCATTCCCAATACCATACGATTTATCAGGTTTGCTTCATTGGTATAGTGATACTTTCTTAAAGGGGGGTGGGCTTCTAACACAGCTACCGTCATTGGCAGGTAACCCGTGCGTGCTTCAAAGCTAGCACACTGCCGCTTTTTCTCTTCCTCCAGACGTTTTTTAGGCCATTGGTCAAGCTGAACAGCAAAAAATGGGCTTAACCATCTGGCAAAGGCAAGCCCCAAATCATTGTGTAACCAAGTGCCGCTGTATCTTCCGCGTCTTGTTTTGACGTATGATTTCATATCACCCCCATAGAGGGTAATAAAGGCCTCTAGGTAATCTTGGTTTTGCTGTTGTTTCCAAAAGTCATCTGGGCGTTTGTTGAACTCTTTTGCCATCTGCGTAGCATTGAAGAACATCGATTCAGAATTGATTGCAGACACATCGACTGTTAAGTGTGCGCCGCCAATTTTTATGATTTCAAAATTATTCTCATTCATTGTCTCCCCCCTCCAATATCTTATTACGCTGAGATGAGGCAGAATTGTCGGGTACTTCTTGTCCCATTTGGGCTGCAACCCGGGACGAGGGCGCTTTTTTATTTGCAATCATTGATTATCCCTCCGAACGTGAGATCAGCCACTCAACCAAATTGTCTATTGGATAAACCACAGTTCTCCCGATTTTAAAGGCACCATGGACCCCAGTTCCTGCAGAATCGTGATTCGCGATAGATCTTGCTGCTATAGCCCCTCCTGTAAAGTTTGGTATCTCAGATCGTGCTACTATCCTACTGGGCCAGTGGTTTGCACACGCTCTTATTGATTCAATTACTGCAGATTTCTTATCTTCATTAGTGCAATTCTGCTTTTCCATTTTCGCTCCGTCAAAATTATGGCTTGCTGCCCAAAAAAAAGGCAAAAAAAAGGCCCGAATAGAGAATTCTCGTCTATTCGGGCCTTAGGATTTCGCTGTATAGCGATCCCTTGGTAACCTGTAACTACTTTATGATCTATTCGGGCCGTGGGAAACGCTTTGTAGCGATCCCTCAGTAACCGGTTATTCGTATGACATTAAGTAAAATATCAATCGAAGCATAAAAGTCAACATGTTTATGATCACTTGGGTCAATATGTGGTGTGTAGTGTTGGTTGCTGCTACCTTATACGGTATGGATTTGTGTGTTCATGATTGCTGCACCTATGAGTTCATAGTTATGGCTCATCAAGACCTATGGTAATCGCCGAGGAGTGAAATATAACGAGGTTGAGTGAAAAGGTTGTACAGGGGTTGTACAGGTAGGGCGAATACAAAAAAGGACTTACAGAGTTTCTCTGTAAGTCCTTTAAATAACTGGTACACCCGAAGGGATTCGAACCCCTGACACCCAGGTTCGAAGCCTGGTGCTCTATCCAGCTGAGCTACGGGTGCGTGTGTATGGCAATCTGATACCATGTCTGGGGCCAGAGGTCAATGGCTAAAAGGGTATCAGAGATATGGCTACTGCAGAATACTATTGTGTTGCAGAGCTTTAAGCTTACAGAACTCGAGCCGTCAATCTAAGGCTGTAGACTATGTGGTACACATTCTGTGGTTTTTTATGCGTATCAATAATCGAAAATTATTTGAAGGCGACCAGGCTGGGTTGAACTGTAGTGTCTGATTGTGTGTAATGAGTTAATGCCGTAGTTCACCAATGCTCTGAAACGTATCGAAATTTGATAACTACATCAGAATATAGGCGATATCTCTTAGGTCGTTGGGAGACACGAGTTATTTCTTCTATAAATAAGCAATTTTCTGGCTTGTGTTTGACCCCGTAGTTTCCCTTCATGATGAATCAATCTGGAATCTCATGAACATCATCTGGCAGTCATGATCCTCTCGCGAGATCAGGAATTTTTTAAAAACAATGCTGGCGCAATTATTGAATATGAGACGCTCAATGGAATGATGGACAGCGGTCATCTGTCTCTCGTTTCTTTCTCAGGGAGTTGCCAGGACGACACAAGGACTATACAGCCCCCTGAAGTGAAGGTGTGTTCCGGTGTATTACCGGTGTACGCGATTGAAAAAACAGCAAGGAGGAGCGTTTCATGAAAAAATTATTTGCAGGTGCGATTACCGCGTGTTTGGCAGTTGGTCTTACAGTTGCTACCGCAGATGCCGCAAAGCGCGAAAAGTTTGGTGTTGATAAGCGTCACAGTGAAGCAAAGCGCGTAAAGTTCGAAACATCTACTGAGAAAATCAAATGGAAAATGGTAATGCCATGGTCCAAAGGGTTGCTATTCTACGATATCGCTGTTCACTTTGCAGACAGCGTACGCCTTGCATCTGCAGGACGCCTTGATATCAAACCTTTCTCTGCTGGTGAACTTGTACCTGCTATGCAGTCTTTTGATGCTGTAGCCAAAGGTTCTGCTCAGGTAGGTCATGACTGGCCGGGATATTGGAAAGGTAAGAACGAAGCTTTCGTTGCGTTTGCTTCTGTTCCTTTCGGTCTTGATGGTGAAGGGTATAACATCTGGCTGCAGGAAAAGGGCGGTATCGAGATGATGCAGGAAATCTACGGTCAGTTCGGTCTGTATGCTCTCCCTGGTGGCCAACTTGGCCAGGAAATGGGCCTGTTCTCCAATAAGCGCGCAACCAAGATGGAAGACTTCAAAGGTATGCGTCTTCGTACTCCGGGCTGGTACATGGATATTATGAACAACCTTGGCGCATCAGTATCTCCGCTGCCTGGTGGAGAAGTGTATCTTGCTCTCGAGCGTGGCGTTATTGATGCTGCTGAATTTTCTTCACCCGCAATAAATTTCCCGATGGGTTTTGATGAGATCACCAAATATGCTATTCAGCCGGGTGTTCATCAGCCTGGTATCCAGTGCGCTTTGTTCTTTAATCAGGCGGCATGGGATGGCCTGCCGGATGATCTCAAGTGGATAGTGAAACTCGCGGCTGCAGAGACTCAGGCATGGTCATATAACTGGATCAACTCTCTGAATGCTGAAGCAATCAATAGGTTTGCAGAGAAGATTGAGCTTGTGAAAATGGACAAAGAGACGCTTATAGAGTTCCGTAAAGTTGCCAAGACCTATATCGACTCTGTTAAGGCGAAGCATCCTGATGTTAAAAAAGTAATGGACAGTCAGGAAGCGTTCATTCAGGAGTTTTCTGTATGGCGTGATGCACGTAGTGGTGCTGCTCCATGGCCATACGAAACATATATCTCTGGTAGGATCACCGAGTAAGCGTATCAGACATGATGCTGACGCTGTGAATCCCTGCGGCTGTTGAGTGCCAAATCTATACCCCTCTCTTTTGAATTACGGGGAGGGGTATCAGGTTTCAGCGATATTCCTCTTAACATGATTCAGAAAATGTCAGTACTCGACTGTAATTAGAAATAAAGCGAGTGTATCACATCGTCAACATGTAGCAGAAAGTAGACATAGATCAGATGGTTGGGCAGAATGACCCGTTGTCAGCGCATGTGCTTTGAAGGAGCACAATGATTCGGGAAGAATGCAGTCTGCCCGTTTATTCATAACCTGAGCGAATACACGTGCAATACTGCTGATTAATCAGGGCTTGCGACCCGAATGGAACCAACCTTTTCGCTAATACCTTTTTTCAATACCTGACGGTTGTAGGCTGAAATGACGCTGCGGCGTTTGAGCATACCGACCACCCATTTGTTTTCGAGAGATTCTACTACAGGAATTTCTTCAATACCTTTGATATCAAAAAGCTGCATGGCTGTGTAGAGCGTATCATCAGGTGTCAGCATGATAACGTCACGGTGGCAGATTGAACCAACGGTCTTGGCTTTTCGTTCACTCGTGTCGCGATGAATAATATTCTTTACATCGGTCATTGAGACTATACCGATCATTTTTCCGCTGTCATCGACTACAGGGAAGTAAAAACCGCTTTTTGTCTGGCTGAAAATAATCAGTAGTTGATTGATATTTGCACGTTCACTGATGAAGTCTACATCTTCAGTAATAGCCGAACCAACTTTGAGCGACTTCATGATTGCTACTTCACGACCCTCATGAATGTTAATACCTTCCCTGCTAAAATCGACAGTATCGATTGAGTCTTCACTGAGTTTTGTAGCAACAATAGTACCAATGATCGAGGCAAGCATTACCGGTACGATAATTCTGTAATTACCTGTCATTTCAAAGAGCAGGAAGATCGCTGTCATCGGTGCATGGGTAGAAGCTGCTAGAAAAGCACCGATACCTACGGAAGCGTATGCTCCTGAGTCAGCGGTCATCGTAGGAAAAACTCTGTGGACTATAGAGCCGAACGTGCCGCCAACCATGGTGCCGATAAAGAGCGCAGGAGCAAAAACACCACCGGCACCACCTGAGCCAAGTGTGATGGCTGTGGCTAAAATCTTTAAGAAAATGAGGGCGAACATGATCTTCATCATACCGTCGCCATAAAGCACTTCTTCTATAAAGTCATAACCATCTCCCATAACCTGCGGAAACATAATGCCTATGGAGCCGACAATAAACGCGCCAGTTATCGGTTTAAGCTGAGCAGGCATTGATAAGGCCTGATACTTGTCGCGCACGTAATAGAAGATTTTTATATGGAGAACAGCAACACACCCGACAATTACTGCGAGCACACAGTACAGTGGGATTTCGAGATAGGGATTAACCATATTATATTGAGGGATGACAAAAACACTCATCTCTCCAAAATAGGCACGGGTAACAACCGTAGAAATTGCAGAAGCGGTAACAAGGGCGGAGAACGATTTTATCTCATAGGTTCCGAGCAGGACTATCTCGGCAGCAAAGAAAATGCCAGCAATCGGAGCGTTGAACATCCCGGCGATGCCACCGGCACACCCAGCTGCGATATACACCTTCATTCTATTGCCGGAAACGCGAAAAAACTGTCCAACCTGAGAACCCATCGCACCACCTATCTGGGCGATCGGTCCCTCAACACCTGCAGAGTTTCCTGTACCGATAGTGATAGCTGTCGAGATTATTTTTAAGAAAATGGTTCTTGCGCGGATATAGCCGCCTTCAAGATTGACCTTGCGCAGAAATTTTGTAAATCCGTAGCCGTTGATCTCTCCGGGAAAGAGCAGGGAAAGCGGAATAAGCAGTACCATGCCGAACATCGGAATTAGCGGCAACAGGAACATATGCCAGTCGCCGTTGTCAACCTGAAGAAAATCCCTGCCACCCTGAAGAAAAACTGAATCGAAAAGGTGAACGACAGTACGAAATATAATATTGAGCAGGCCTGCCATCAGACCGATGAATGTTGCTATGGCCAGTAAGCGGGTATTTTCACCGGGCAGCAGTTTGCGTATGGATAACTTCATTTTTTTGTTGGCACACTGCAGCCAATTGCTGCTGCTTGTCTGAGGAAATATGCATCTGTCATTCCGGCTATAAAATCACGAACCATAGCCGCAGGTTGTTCTGCGTTATAGCGGTCGGTTACATCCGTCATAAGATCGACCTGAAAGTTTGGAGTTACCGATTTACCAGAAATATTTTTAAGATAATGGGCAAAGAGTGCGCGGTAACATTCCCGAATTCGGGGATAGTCCTTTTTCGTTGTCGGGGCGAGATAGATGTGTTCGTAATTGAATGTTTTGAGGTCACGAAGGGCCTCAGATACCTCGGAACTGAATCCGATAGAGCCGGTGTTTGCGGTGTCTGTCTTAGATGGAAAACCCGGTGGAGTGACGTTACTGTTATTGATAAGATCGGTGACCAGGCTGTAAACGATGGTGCCGTTTGTGTCGCCAAGAATTTCTTTACAGCTTTTCGGGATATCTGCCCTTGAGACGAGATTCAGAATTATTGCATCTTCAATGTCACGACCAATATAGGCAATGGTGTCCGCGAGACGCACAACACAGCCTTCAAGGGTACCGGGAAGCAGTGCATATTTTGGGTCGGTCTCTTTTGCTGCAAGTTTTGCATCAAAAGCCGTAAAATCAAGATCCCTCTGAGGCGTAAGTGCACGTGAATGAATCTCGCCATCATGACAGAGAATGCCGTCAAGTGTCTGAACGGTCAGGTTCCAGCCTCTTCCTTTTCTCTCAAGCTGGTCGAGAAAACGGACTGATTGAATATTATGCTGAAATGAAGGCAGGTCATGTTCGAGGCATAGTTCAGAGAGAAAACTTTCTCCATCGTGACCAAAGGGCGGATGCCCGATATCGTGGCCAAGGGCTATTGCTTCTATAAGGTCTTCATTGAGGTGCAGGAAGCGGCCAATGGTGCGTGCCACTCGCGAGACAAGTTGCACATGGAGAACTCGATGGGTAATATGGTCGTTGGAAACAAGGCAGAAAACCTGTGTCTTATCTATATAACGGGTATAGGCACGGGAGTGAAGGATACGGTCCGCATCAAGTGCGAAGTGCTGGCGATATCCTTTGCGGTTCTCAGGCTGTCTTCGTCTGCCGGTTGAGCTGCAGGTAGCAAGAGGGGAGAGGTTGCTGTATTCCTCTTTGTTCAGTGATTCCAGGATTGAAAATAATCCATCCTGGGAACTGCGGGCCGACATGAGCGTGTTTCCTATATGTTGCAAATCTATGAAAAGTGAATACCTTCAACGGAAAAACTGGCTATTATACAGAAGGTGAAAAAAAATGCACCCATTGTGGCCCTAAAAATCACATATTCCGTGATAAGTGGTTTGCCTGTTGTTAACCTGTGAAGGTTTTTTTAGGTTAAAAGAACCTGTAGTGATTAATCTTAATGGCTCTTTATTGAGCTGTCCACAAAGTGAGGGGAATAAGAAACGAATGAAGATATCGATTGAGTATTGCACCAGATGAAACTATAAACCCCGTGCTTCCAGGCTGGAGGCCGAACTTATCACCGATTTTGGTGCTGATGTTGAATTGATCGCATCCTCCGGAGGCGTTTTCGAAGTGGTGGCCGATGGAAATCTGCTCTTTTCAAAGAAATCCCTCAACCGCTTTCCTGAAGACGGCGAAATTGCAGGATTAATAACGGGCTGATAGGAACATCAGCCCACTTTTTTAGATTGATCCAGGCATTTTGATACGCAATCTTCACAGTCAAGAGTGGTCTTTCCCTGTGCACAATAATCGCTGAAGCCTTTTATCAGGTCGTCCCCGCCGCGTGGGCATTTCTGAATAAAATCAATGAAATTGATCATGCGATTGATGATTTCCGGAGGAGCTGCATGTTCAACTTTGCATGCACCTTCTTCTGAGATATCTTCATCCAGTGCCAGAACCTCAATGAAGAAACGTTTGAGTGTTTGATGGCGGAAGATGACATCCTCGGCAACTTTGCGGCCTTTGTCTGTTAAGGTAATCGCTTCATAAGGAGCATAATTAATAAGCCCCTTCTTGGAGAGTGCTCGTAACGCCTCTGTAACTGAAGCTCGACTGACATCGAGTTTTGCAGCTATCTCTTTACTTCTGGCGACGAGTTTTTCTTCAATTATGTGATAGATCGCCTCGATATAATCTTCAAGGCTTGCGCTGAGTGACTGTTTTTTTTTCATGATTCGCTGATGTACTCTGTAAGTGTTGGGGATTACCAGTATTAATTAATAGCGGTTGCCAGGATTATGCTCCCCTGTTATAGGGGTGTAACCTACTGCCCTTTGACAGTGTAGTCAAGCCGCAGAGAATGAATATGATTCCATGTATGGAAAAAAACAATGCTTTGTGAATTACGGATAAATAATCTGGCCTTAATCAGCTCTCTTGAGCTGAGTTTTGATGAATCTCCTGGCGGCGGATTGATAGTTATGACCGGTGAGACAGGTGCCGGTAAATCAATAATGTTGCGGGCAATTCATTTACTTACGGGGCGTAGGGCTTCCGCCGATTGGATTAGAAATGGTGCAGACAGTTGCATCATCGAAGCCTTATTCGATGTTAACCCGCAAAACCTGCCGCTTTTGCGCAGGCTTGAAGAAGCCGGTTTCGGTACGGAACCAACTGTCATTATTAAACGGGTCATCAATCGTAACGGCAGGAGTAAGCTCTATCTGAATGGGTCACTTGCCACTGTCAAGATGGTGTCAGAGTTGACTGCAGATATGTTGAGTGTCGCCAGTCAGCATGATCACCAACAACTCCTGCAGCCCGCCTTACATCTTGATTTTCTTGATACCTATGGCGAACTCTGGAGTGACCGGCAGGAGTTGGGCCAGCTATACTCACATTGGCAGGACCGCAGGCAGGCACTCTCTGATCTCAGGAAACAGGAGCAGGATAAAGAGCAGCGCCGTGATTTTCTCACCTTTCAGCTTGAGGAGATAGATCAGGCTGAAGTTCAAGTGGGGGAAGATGAAGAGCTTGCTGCCGAAAAGAAACGACTGAAAAGTGCCGATGTACTAATTAAAATCAGTCAGGAAAGCTATTATCTTCTCTCGACTGAAATTCTCGACAGTATGTCTACACTCCGTCGTAATCTCGAGCAACTTGTGGCCCTTGATCCACAAGCGGAAAAACTTGCTGAAGAGATTGGCGGGTACACATTCCAGGCCGAGGATTATGCAGCTGAACTGCGCCACTATCGAGATGGTCTTGAGTCTAATCCAATACGACTCGATCAGGTGAGCGAACGTCTGAATATAATTCACAGCCTCAAGAGAAAGTATGGTGAAAATCTTGAAGATGTCCTCGCTTTTGCAGAGAAAGCACGACAGGAGTTGACCCAGATCGACAATATGGATCGGGAAATAGAAGAGCTGGAGCATGAGGTTGCAGCCCTTGAAGAGCAACTCAGTACGGCTGCAAATAAGCTGATGAATAATCGTAAAGACGTTGCTGCCAGTATGGAAGAAGCAATGGGGCATGAACTGTCATCGCTCGCATTCAACCAGTCTGGTTTCGAAGTACATTGGCAGGATATTGAACTGACACCTGATACATTGCGGGCCACGGGATGGGATAGAGTAGAGTTTTTCTTCTCGGCTAATCCGGGCGAACCTCCTCGTCAGCTTGCAAAAGTTGCCTCGGGTGGTGAGTTGTCGCGATTAATGCTGGCTATGAAATGTCTGCTTGCTAAAAGAGACATGGTGGATACAGTAATTTTCGATGAGGTTGATTCCGGCATCGGTGGTGAGGCTGCTGAAGCTGTTGCGCGTAAAATACGAGAGCTGGCAACCCATCATCAGGTGTTTTGTATAACACATCTGCCGCAGATTGCCGCACGTGGCAACCTGCATTATCAGGTGTCTAAAGTAGTCGAAGAAGGCCGAACCCAATCTTCAGTGGTGAGGCTTTCAAATAGTCACAGGGTGCAGGAACTGGCCCGCATGCTGGCAGGAGATTCAGCAACAGATCAGACCCAGGCCTGGGCCCGGGAGTTGTTGGAGAAAGGAAGTGCAATAGAAGTTGGATAATATGTCAAAAGTTAAAGCGTTGTCCCTTTTTTCCGGGGGTCTTGATTCCATCCTTGCTACAAGGGTGGTAATGGATCAGGGAATAGAGGTTACTGCAGTTAAGTTTGTCTCCCCGTTTTTTGATTACGAAATTCTGAGTCATATAGAAGGATACTGTCAGGAGGTTAAAGATAAGTACGGAATCAATGTTGTGGTTGTGGATATCAGTAAAGGATATCTGGAGATGCTGCGCAACCCGGCTTATGGTTACGGGAAGAATTTTAACCCCTGTGTGGACTGTAAAATATTTATGGTGAACCGGGCAAAAAAGATGCTTGCTGAGTATGGCGCATCGTTTCTCATTACCGGTGAAGTTATCGGTCAGCGCCCTATGTCCCAGCGCCGCGACACACTCAACGTGATAAGTCGTGATTCAGAAAGTCGTTCTGTGTTGTTAAGGCCGCTTTGTGCAAAACTTATGAGCCCGACACAGCCTGAAGAAGACGGGCTGGTGGATCGTGAAAAGCTGCTGAATTTCAGTGGTCGTGGTCGATCCCGGCAGATTGCTCTTGCTGCAGAGTATGGTATCACCGATTTTCCATCGCCCGCAGGTGGTTGTGTGCTTGCAGACCCCATCCTCAGCAGACGTATTGAGAACTTTTACGGCGATAACTTTGTCGTAAAATATGAGGATATGACGGTCACTGATGTTTTGCTTCTGCTGGTCGGGCGACAATTTTTGCTGCCAAACGGGGGCTGGTTAATGCTGGGCCGTGATGAGCGTGATAATGATAAGCTCGAATCAATTTGCGAAGAGGGTGATGCGTTACTCGGCATGGAGGAGAGACCTGGGCCGATCGCTTTACTCCGAAGAGCATCCACCTGTTATGCTGATGATGCTGCACAGCAGGGAGATCTTAATTATGCGGCTGGACTTGTTGTCAGATATGGCAAGAAGGTAAAAGATGGTCCGCAGACTGGTGAAGTAATCTGTACCCTGAGTGGTGAAAAGAAGACGATTATAGCCGAGCCTTTGGCAGATGAAATCTCCAGGGAGTGGATGCTGTAGCGGAAAAGCCTTTGCATATTCCTCCTTGTAATAATTCAGGTAAATACTGTGCCAGGCTCATCATATGTAATGTTGGGCACATTGAAAGTGAGGATATGCAATGAACAGCACTATTGAGACAATACTTAATCGGAAGTCTCAAAGGGTATATGCGGACAGAATCATAACGGATGAAGAAAAAGAGCTGATAATCCGTTGCGCCATGCGTGCTCCGACGGCTGGCAATATGATGCTATACTCCATACTGGAGGTTGCTGATCAGAAGAAAAAAGAGCGGTTGGTGGTCACGTGTGATAATCAGCCGTTTATTGCCAAAGCACCGTTTGTATTAATTTTTCTAGCGGATATGCAACGCTGGTATGATTATTACAACATTTCAGGTGTTCCTGAACTCTGCAGTAAAAATAGTCGTGAATTTGAGCAGCCGGCAGAGGCCGATTTTATGCTTGCAAGTTGTGATGCTCTAATAGCCGCGCAGACAGCTGTCATAGCCGCAGAATCCTTAGGGGTAGGCTCCTGTTATATTGGCGACATTATGGAAAACTACGAAATTCACAGGGAGATGTTTGATCCGCCTGATCTCGTTTTTCCTGTAACTATGCTCTGCTTTGGTCATATGACAGAACATGGCCGAAATCTTTCAATCACTCCGCGTTTCCCCGAAAAATCCATATATTCTAAAGACAGTTATCAACGACTGAACGCTGAAGACTTTGAAGAAATGTTTTCCGAGCGGGCAAAGTCGCTTATCAAAAGCGGAAACTTTTTAGGAGAAGCTGAAAACGTTGGTCAGCACTTTTACTTAAAGAAAACCGGTTCTGATTTTTTTGCTGAAATGCGCCGTTCTGTAAAGGTTGCATTGAATGCATGGAAAGGCAAAAGTTGAAAGGCAGGCCGATGTGTCTTGCCGGCGTGCATAGAGTATCTGTTGAAATTGATTCAGAAATGCGATAGGTATTCTTGTTTGACAAATACTGGTTTATTGTCAGATCCAGAATATGATTGCGTGTGTATATTTCAACCTACTGTGTTGTTTTATCTTCTCTGAGTGAGCGTGAAGTATGGGAGTGAGGGTACTCATAATTGTTGATGGTATGCTTTCTGGTGGTGCAGAACGGCAGATCATTGAGTTACTCCGTGCCTTACAGCATAATGCTGAAATTACCACTGGTCTATGTACGCTATCTATTGGTGGTGAGCGTGAACGTGAGGCTAAGGAAATTGTAAATCATACGTTTTCTAATCATCCCGCCCGCAATGCCGGTTTTTCTCTACTATTGCATATGCCGAGGACAGCTTTGCAGGTTCTGAGCGAGGCAAAAAACTGGCGACCTGATATAGTTCATACATTCGGGTGTTTCTCAGATCATCTGGGTGTACTCCTGGCAAAAAAACTGGACGCAAAATTTATTAATGGTTCAGTTCGTGCGGCACGACCAAAATTATACTATCGCGACCGCATCAGCCAGCTCACCTTTAATTGTGCTGATACGATTGTTGCAAATTCCCATGCCGGGTTGAAATCTTTTGGTATTGCAGAAAAAGGCAGAGTGATTCACAACGGTGTTGATCATGGCAGGTTTAGGAATGTGCAGAAGGCCGAACTGGCAGGTTCGCCCGTGCTATGCATGGTAGGCAATTTTACGGAAAAAAAAGATCAGTTCACCTTGATAAGCTGTCTGCCTGCATTGCAAACATCCTACCCGGATATTCAACTAATATTGATTGGCCGTGGTAAACACGTTCATACCTGTCGGGACCATGCAGCGGAACTCGGCTGCGAAGAACATGTTCAGTTTATTGAAAATTGCGATAATCCGGAACCATATATCAGGAGATCGGATATCTGTCTGCTGATATCCAATATTGGTGTTCACGGCGAAGGTATTTCAAACGCCATAATTGAATATATGGCGCTTGGAAAGCCGGTTATAGCTTCAGTCTGTGGCGGCAACGGTGAGTTGGTTGTTGATAGTGTTACAGGTATCCTGATCAAGAATAACGATAAAAATGAAATCGTATCATCTGCACATGAGCTGCTGGCAAACCCTGAACGAATGGTCAGTATGGGGCTTGCCGGAAAACACCGTATAGAAGTGGAATTTTCCATAACGAAAATGGTCAACGCCTATATCGATCTCTACTGCTCAATGGTCGGTAGGGTAACTGTGAAAAAATTGAAGAACTAAATAGTTTCCATCCGAAAACTATTTGGTTCCTGTTGAACAGCCACCCTATGACTGAGTTTCAGAAGCAATTATGAGTGATTTGAAATAAACACTACGCTGTTACGCAAACATCTGATCCACAGCCTCAAGAAATTGCTGCTCAGTTCTCGCTTTTTTCAATTTTTTCATAACTTTATCCTTTCCTGGGAACGAATAGGCGAGATAGAGCCAGAGTTGCTTCATTTTTCCCATAAAGTGGCCGGGGCCAAAGAGTTTATCCTGATAGGCCTCGCATAATTCATCATGGAAATCCCGAATTCTCTTTTTTCGAATCTCTGTATCTGTTTCAACCTTTCCTTTCAATTCTTCTGCGAGAAATGGATTGGCAAGAACACCGCGGCCGATCATCCAGTGTGAGATTTGTGGAAAACGCTCAGATAGATCTTCATAGATTTTGACCGAGGTTATGTCGCCGTTGTAGACCACATGATGGTTGGTGAGTTGCAAGCACTCAGCAAAACCATCAGGATCAGTCTTGCCCTTGTACATTTGTTTACCGAGTCTTGGGTGGATAATAATCTCTTCAAGCGGGTAATCATTAAGGCGCGGTATGAGGTTGAGGCTTTCTGTTTTTTCAATAAAACCAAGCCGCATTTTTATTGAAACTTTTGCAGAAAGACGTGGGATTACAGTATCCAGCACTTCAATGATTTGATCAGGGTAGGGCAGTAAGCCGGAACCTCGACCTTTGTTGGCGACCATCGGCGCAGGACATCCGAGATTCCAGTTGATGCGGGTGTAGCCGAGATCTTCAAGTTGTAATGCGAGATGAAGAAATTCATCTCCATTATTATTGAGCAGCTGAGGGATGATTTCGAGCTGACGGTTATCTTCCGGGAAGACGTCGGCCAGCATGTTTTTCTTTTTACTTGGATTCTTCTGGGGATTGAGAAATGGAGCAATTGCTATATCAAAACCACCAAAATGGTTTGTGAAAACATTTCTAAAAAGTGCTTCAGTGATACCGCGTAAAGGAGCCAGGTATAAATAAGGTGTTGCAGTCATGCTATATACGTTTCTTTTAAAAGTGAATGAGTGAGTAAAATCCTGATCATGAACACTGTAGTGATCGGATGTCTGCACCGCTGGGGCTCTGAAATACAGATAAACCAAATTCCGGTGCGGCCGCCAGAAGGTGGTCAAAGATATCAGCCTGAATTGCTTCGTAATTAGCCCAGGCCTGATCTTTGGAGAAAACGTAGAGTTCAAGAGGAAGGCCCGTCTCTGTCGGCGGTAATTGTCGAACAAGAAAGGTCATGTCGTCATGAATTTGGGGATTGTTTTTCAGGTAGGCAATAATATACGCTCTGAAAATGCCGATATTTGTCTGTCGACGGCCATTGATGATAGTCGAATCATCGATTGTATGTTCCTGATTGTATGTTTGTATCTCTGCCTGCTTTTTCTGTACATAATCAGTGATCAGATGAAAGTGTGAAAATCTTTCAAGCATAGCGTCATCACAGAACGTAACTGATTGTATATCGATACTGATTGATCGCTTGATTCTTCTGCCGCCCGATTCGCTCATGCCGCGCCAGTTTTTAAACGATGAAGAGACGAGAGCGTAGGTGGGAATGGTTGTAACTGTCTTGTCCCAGTTTTGAACCCGTATGCAGTTGATGCTCATATCGATCACATCACCATCAGCTCCGTACTGCTCCATCTCAATCCAGTCACCCATGCGGATCATATCGGTTGACGTCAGTTGGACTGAGGCGACGAAACCCAGGATAGTATCTTTAAATACCAGCATGGTGACAGCTGTCAATCCACCGAGAACCGAAATTATGCCCCACGGCGATTTACCCGTGAAAATGGATATTATAAAAATTGCACCAAGCAAAATAGTGATAATTTTACCGGCATCAGTGTATCCGGCCAGGCTGCTGCCTTTATGTTTGCGAAGAATGCGGTGAATATCATTTATTGAAGAAAGCAGCGCAAGAAGGCTGAACACGGTGATCAGTACAAAGCCTGTCATGACCATCCGTCGTGCAAGCAGGTATGTACTGCCTGCAGGATCAAGCAAAGCATCTATTGAAACAGAGATGATGGCCAGAGGAACAAACCAGCTTATTTTAGTAAGCAGACGGTTGTTGGCAAGAGGGTCGTCCCATCGATAGGAATTTGTTTGAATCCAGTTGGTAAGGACGTGGAGTAAGGTGCGTCGCACAATCCAGGTTGCCATAGCTGCACCGATGCAGACTGCTATAAATATACAGCTGCTTGTGATGATTTCAGCGAGTGCCGGACTGAGATCAAGCGCTGTTAATCTGGCTGTCAGCCAGTCTGTTTTCATAACTGATCCTATGCTTATTAGATGCTAAATGTAGGTGGTTTCAGTAATTTGTCTGCTTTAGTGGCGACCAGTCAACATGCGTTTTTGCAGGGCTATCGAAAATATTTCAAATATGGTAAACTGCGGGGTCGAGCAGGGGTACCTGCAAAGACATCACTATAGTAAATGGCAATGGAAAAAGAAAGTAAGCTGCACGAAAGAATGGAGAGCATTGGTAATTTATCTGCCAGCTTTCCTGATATAGTTATTGAAGCGCTGATCTCCGTTGCAAGGAATCGCAGCACTGAAATCTACTGTGTAGGTGGAACTGTGCGAGATTGGCTGCTCGGTAAGCAGCCGAATGATCTGGATCTTACCGTTTCCAGGGACGCAGAACTCTTTTGCCGCGAACTGATGCGGGAGTTGCGGGGGGGCACGTATGTGCAGCTTGGCACAGAGGAGGAAGAAGCTGCTCGAGTTGTCTGGAATGGCCTTGATATAGATATCTCTTCTTTTCGTGGAAATACCATCACTATAGAAGATGATCTGGCGCTTAGGGATTTTTCAATAAACGGTTTGGCCGTTGGACTAACTGCTTTGGCTGATGGTGTTGGCGCGAAGGCGATCATTGACCCGATGCGTGGCCTTGCCGATTTACAGTCTGGATCATTGCATCATTTCCCTAAAGCATTTGAAAATGATCCATTGCGGCTTGTTCGTGCTTTCAGATTTATGGCTACTCTGGGATTTGAAATTTGTGAAGAGACTAAGAGTGCCATAGCAGAAAATGCAGAAGCAATAACCACAGTGGCCGCAGAGCGGGTGCATTACGAGCTTGATAAGATCATGCTGTCATCAGAGAGTAGTAATGTGCTCTGGGCAATGCATAAAACTGGACTGCTGAAGCATATTATTCCTGAGTTATATGAGGGAAGCGGTGTTAAGCAGCCGGGTTTTCACCATCTGGATGTGTTCCATCATAATTTTCAGGCACTGCGCGAAATGG
Source organism: Desulfosediminicola flagellatus (assembly GCF_005116655.2). Lineage (GTDB taxonomy): Bacteria > Desulfobacterota > Desulfobulbia > Desulfobulbales > Desulfocapsaceae > Desulfopila > Desulfopila flagellata. The sequence continues at coordinate 975,506 of NZ_CP050698.1, forward strand.
AACGGCTACTGAAACAGCCTTCGGTCATTTACCCGCATTGTGCTAATGAGATAACACAATATCTCGAATGTGATCGGGTACGCGTTTGTCTCAAATGGGCAGCTTTACTGCATGATGTTGGCAAACCTGCAGCGCAGGGAGAAACAGCCGATGAATCACGTGTCACCTTTTATGGTCATGATGAAATCGGCAAAAAACAATTTGAAGGGTTTGCCAGAAGGCTGAAATGGAGTAATGAGGACCGCGACAGAGCTGCGGGACTGATTGCTATGCATATGCACCCATTTCATCTCTGCACAGTTCAGCGGCAAAAGAAGATATCTCCAAGAGCTGCGCTAAAATTATGCAGAAAAGCGGGTGAGGACTTGCACGGTGTGTTTTTACTGGCGATGTCAGACAGCCTGGCAAGCCTGGGGGAACTGAAACCAGAGGATATTGAGGAAGAACTGGTTCATCTCTATAGAGATGTTACTGATATATACAGAGAACATATCCTGCCTGCCTTGAGTGGGCCTCCACTTTTGGGTGGAAGCGATCTTATACGTGAATTTGGTCTGACGCCAGGGCCGATTTTTTCAGAAATTCTTGACGAATTGCAGTCGTTGCAGGTTGAGGGGCAGGTAAATACTCGAGATGATGCCTTGGCCTGGGTCGAGAAATTTCTTAGCAGGCAGCAAGGGTAGAAGAACGGGGCCACAGAGAGTAATGGCTGGCCTGTTTCGTCTTGTCAAAGAAAAGTAAATGGACTAAAAAGTGCGTAAAGTTAGAGATTATTATGCCCAAAAGGCAAAAAAAGACAAATATCCAGCTCGTTCCATCTATAAGTTGGAGGAGGCTCAGCAAAAGTACAACTTTTTGCGTCGAGGCGACAGTGTACTGGATATCGGTTGTTATCCGGGGAGCTGGTCACTCTTTGCAGCAGAAGTTGTCGGCCCAAAAGGTGTTGTAGTAGGGGTTGATCTGCAGGAGGCTGATCAGGTTCCGCGTCCGGACAGTGCGAAAATCCACTGGATGTGTCAGGATATCCGTGATGAGGATTTCGTGAAAAACGTTCGTCGGATAAGACCTTCTTTCAGAGTATTGATTTCTGATATTGCTCCTAAAACTACAGGTAGCCGTTGGACCGATGCTCAGCAGTCAATGATTCTGGTTGAGGAGACATTGAGAATAGCTGAAATGCTGTTGTTGCCCAAAGGTCACTATATCGTAAAGGTATTTCAGGGCGAAGATTTCCCCGATTTTGTTCAGGGATTAAAAAAACGTTTTGATATGGTCAAGGTCATTAAGCCCGATAGTTCCAGAGTTGAGAGCCGGGAGGTTTTTGTTTTAGGGATGGGTTTTAAGAAGCAACCGCCTGGAGCTGGCGGTACAAAATAACATGAAGAAAGAAATGGGATAAACCGGGGCAAATTGCTCCGGTTATCACTTTTTAGCAAACTAGATAACACTATATAGGAAGAAATATGGCTGGACATTCTAAATGGGCTAATATCAAGCACAAGAAAGGCGCGGTAGACGCCAAACGAGGAAAGATTTTCACCCGGCTCATTAAAGAGATCACGGTAGCTGCCCGAATGGGCGGTGGCGATATTGATGGCAATCCGCGTCTTCGAAGTGCGGTTGCAACTGCCAAGTCTGAGAACATGCCGAAGGATAACATCAACCGAGCCATCAAGAAAGGTACAGGCGAGCTTGAAGGTGAAGTGTATGATGAGATCCTCTATGAGGGATACGGTCCCGGTGGTGTTGCGGTACTTGTTGAGTGTATGACCGACAATCGTAACAGGACTGTCGCTGATATTCGTCACTACTTCTCTAAAAGTAACGGTAATCTCGGTGAGTCTGGTTGTGTTGCCTGGATGTTTGATAAAAAAGGTTTGATAATTGTCGACAAGTCAGTGATGTCTGAAGACGAGTTGATGGATATTGCACTTGATGCCGGTGCCGAGGATGTTGTCGAGGAAGAGGACGGTTTTCAGGTACTGACCGCTCCGGAGGATTTTGACGAGGTTCGTGAAGCTATGGAAAAGGCAGGTGTTGTAATGTCCAGCGCCGAGGTTACCATGGTTCCGCAGAACACCGTTGATGTCACCGAAGAGAATGTTGCTAAGTCACTTATCAAACTGCTTGATAATCTGGAAGAGCATGACGATGTTCAGAATGTTCACGCCAACTTTGATATTGATGATTCCCTGATGGAGAAAATCTCCTAAGGGGATTGTTGTAGTTTTATACTATCTCCCGCTGTTTGGGCGGGAGGTAATTACGTAGGCGGCAAGATGGAGCGTGTCATTGGCATAGACCCCGGTTCAAGGGTGACCGGCTACGGAGTAGTCGATATTTCCCCCGGTAAACTGCTATTTGTTGCTTGCGGAACAATCAGGACGAATCAGAAATATCCGTTTGCACATCGGCTCAATGAGATTTTTGAGGGAATAAACGAGGTAATTCAGCTTCACAATCCGGTTGTGGCAGCTGTAGAAGATGTGTTTCTTGCCAGTAATCCGCGATCGGCCTTAAAGCTCGGACATGCACGTGGCGCAGCGGTTGTTGCGGCTATGCAGAACGGACTTGCTGTTCACGACTATAGCCCTCGGGCGGTCAAGCAGGCGGTGGTCGGTTATGGGCAGGCTGAGAAAAGCCAGGTTCAGCATATGGTAAAGGTATTGCTTGAGCTATCCGGTTCTCCGAGCACAGACGCTGCTGATGCTCTTGGCGTGGCTATCTGCCATGCTAATCAATTTCGGTTTTAGGATTTTATGATTGCAACACTTACAGGAGTAGTACAGGCGATATACACAGATCGGGCTGTAATAGATGTGAGAGGGGTAGGGTACGAGGTGTTTCTCTCAGCCGATGGTGTGTCGCGACTTCCTGAAAAGGGGGGAGAAACCTTCCTGCATATTCATACTAATGTGCGTGAGGATGCATTTGTTTTATTCGGTTTTCCTGAAGAGGACGAGAAGGAGATGTTCCTTACCTTGAAAACAGTTTCAGGTATAGGGCCGAAACTCGCATTGGGAATGCTCTCCGGAATGCGGGTTGCTGATTTAAGCCAGGCAATCACTGAAAAAGATATTAAGCGGCTGACTACTCTTCAGGGGGTAGGTAAAAAAACAGCTGAGCGTGTTTGTGTAGAGTTGAAAGACAAGGTGTCCGGTTTTACTTCCGGTACTGTGGAATCCGCTGGTCGTCAGGCGGCTGCAGGTGTTAGTGGCTCCAATGTGATGGATGCTATTTCGGCGCTTTGCAATCTCGGCTATAATGATCCGGTTGCAAGAGAGGCGTTGACCTCTGTTAAGCGACAACTTGGTGATGATACATTTGCAACCCTGTCCGTAGAAGAGATGATCAGGGAAGGCTTGAAGGCACTCGCATGAATTTTGAGGAAGACATTCAGGCAGGCAGTGACAGGTTGGTTGATCCGGAGCCGATTAGGCGCGAGGTTACTAACGATAACGCTCTCCGTCCGAAACGATTGACAGATTATATCGGCCAGGAACCTCTGCGAAAGAGCCTGGAGATATTTATTCAAGCAGCTCTTGGGCGTAATGAACCTTTGGATCACGTCCTTTTTCATGGTTTTCCAGGCCTTGGTAAAACCACACTTTCCTATATTATTGCCAACGAGATGGGAGCAGGGATTAAAGTCACTTCCGGGCCTGTTATTGAAAAACAGGGTGATCTGGCCGCGATCCTGACCAGTCTTCAGGAAGGCGATGTTCTTTTCATAGATGAAATTCACCGTTTGAACCATGCTATTGAAGAGGTGCTGTATCCTGCAATGGAGGATTTTCAGCTGGATCTCATCATCGGCCAGGGGCCGGGAGCGCGTTCCATTAAGATGGATCTTCCTCGTTTTACGTTGATTGGTGCTACAACCCGTACGGGTCTTTTGACCCCGCCACTCAGAGATCGTTTTGGTGTTATCCTTCGGCTAGAATTCTACAGTCCTGAAGAACTGGTATCTATTGTTCAAAGGTCAGCCTCTATCTTAGGCATGACAATTGATGAATCGGGTGCGCTTGAGCTGGGCAGGAGATCGCGCGGTACTCCGCGTATTGCCAATAGGCTGCTGAGACGGGTTCGGGATTTTGCCGAAGTGGGTAAACATCCTGTGGTTAATACCGAAGTTGCTGATGATGCCTTGAATATGCTTGGTGTAGATCGTTTTGGCCTTGATGAGATGGACAGGCGAATAATGCTTACCATAATTGATAAATTTCAGGGTGGGCCAATCGGCCTTGAAACATTGGCTACCGTGGTCTGTGAAGAGAAAAACACCCTTGAAGATGTGTATGAACCATTTCTGATCCAATCTGGTTTCCTTAAGAGAACCCCGCGAGGACGAGTTGCTACGCGAATGGCTTATGAGCACTTTCATAGAAAGGTGCCACGACCTGCCGCTGTACAGCCCGGTCTGTTCGGGGATAATGATTAACCGGCTGCGTTACCTTTAAACGCAGAAATCAAAGCGAGTAAGAAAATGGGAAAAACTGTAAAAGATTTTCTGACAATGAAAAAAGCTGGTGAAAAAATCACTATGCTTACCGCCTATGACGCTGCCATGTCTCGCCTGCTGAGTAACTGTGAAGTGGATATGTTGCTGGTGGGTGATTCACTTGGAATGGTTGTGCTTGGGTATGACTCGACTGTGCCGGTAACGATGGATCAGATGATTCATCATTCGTCTGCAGTCAGGCGAGGAGCGCCGGATGCCTTTGTTGTCGGTGATATGCCTTTTGGCTCATATCAGACCGGTGTACGTGATGCGACGAAAAACGCGCTTCGACTTGTAAAAGAAGCGGGGTGCGATGCTGTAAAACTTGAAGGCGGAATTGAAGTGTGTGAGGTGGTTGAAACACTTGTTCGCTCTGGCATTTCTGTAGTTGGCCATCTGGGACTTACTCCTCAGACTGCATCTCAGCTTGGCGGTTATAAGGTACAGGGAAAAGATATTACCGGTGCCAAAAAAATGATCGAGGATGCCCGTGCGCTTCAGGCTGCCGGAGCATTCTGTTTGGTGCTGGAGTGTGTTCCTTCTGAACTTGCGACGATTATTTCAAATGCACTTGAGATTCCGACAATTGGCATTGGAGCTGGTGGTGGATGTGACGGACAAGTATTGGTTATAAATGATTTGCTTGGAATGTTTGAGAAATTTGTTCCAAAATTTGTTAAGCAATACCAAAACCTCGCTCCTGAAATGCGGGAAGGTGTCAAGCAGTATGTTGCCGAAGTGAAGGCTGGAGATTTTCCCGCAGCTGATCAGAGCTTCAGTTGCAATACCGATTACTCGGAGTTGTCTGACGATTGACCCTCACTAAAAGATATGTTGCACTTCTGGCCGCCTGGATTAAATTCCGGCGGCTTTTGTTTTTAGATCTCATTGCTGTTCAATTTTGGTGAGGACCCAAAATATTCAATATTTGAGATTTTTTTTCAATCTTCATTTCTGAAACAATGTGAATCATATCTACTTGGGAGTTACTCTCGTTTTCCAAAGTGAAGAACACGTGATTACAGCCTCTTCAGCGTTTAAAGTAGTGAAATCATTTTTCTCCCCACTTCGTACCCACTCTGTCCTGTTACTTTCTGAAATCACACAGTAAATTTTCGCTTTTGTCGTATGGGCTGAATGCATTGCAATCACTGGTGGAATGGGGTGACAGTGTGTTGGGCGATGATCGTAAAATATTCAGGTTGTGACGCTGTATATGGAGTGGTGAACTTTTAGTGTCTACAACATATTGTGTAAATTGCCGGATTTCTAGGGCTAATCTTAGGTGCTTGATCTTACGGATATTTTTCCTTGACATGGGTAGCTGTGCTGTTATAAATGAAGACAGGGTGGAGTAAAGTGGGAGAAAGGGGTGTAAAGTGGAGTATGAGGCCTGAGGGGGCTGATTATCAAAAACAGATTCCGCAGCAGTTCTGAGCACACGCTGGATGGCAAGGGGCGATTGAACTTCCCCAGCCGTTTTCGTGATGTGCTTAATCAATATGATTCCAAGGTATTAATGGTTGCTCCTTGGGGAAAGTCACACCTGCGCGCATATCCCCTTTCCGAGTGGGAATCCTTTGAAGACACATTAATGACTGAAGGTAAAAGGCAAAAGGATGTTGCCAAGTTTATGAGATATATCGTGAGCAGTGTTGTTGAATGCTCTCTTGATAAGCAGGGACGAATACTACTACCACAGCGTTTGCGGGATGTAGCTAATCTCGATCGAGAGGTAGTTCTTTTAGGTACAATCAATCGTGTAGAGATTTGGAATAGAGAAGTCTGGGAGAAAGAAAACCAGGATACCAGTGAGAATTTTGAAGCTTTTGATGATCAGTTTGCTGAGATGGGGATTTTCTAATGGAGTCTATTAAAGATATCGAGAGCATCCATCAATCTGTTCTTCTTGCAGAGGTAATGGAGTATTTGAACCCTCAGCCCGGTGGCGTCTATATGGATGGGACGATGGGGCTGGGAGGGCATACACAGGCAATTTTGAGGGCCTGTGAACCCGACGGTCGGGTCATTGGTTTTGAATGGGATGAGAATGCCATTAAGCGCAGTCGGCAACGTCTTGCTGAGCATGGTGACAGGCTGACAATAGTTCGCAGGAACTTTGCTGAGATTGCTGAGGGGCTGGACGAGATCGGTGTCGCCTCGCTTGACGGCCTGCTGATAGATATAGGGCTTTCATCATTGCAGCTTGATATGGGTGAGCGTGGTTTTAGTTTTCAGCGTGATGAACCGCTTGATATGCGTATGGACAGTCGCCGCAAGGTTACTGCTGCCTCTATAATTGCTTCCGGTTCAACCGATGAACTGGCAGATATTTTTTATTATTACGGCGAGGAACGGCAGGCGCGGCGCATAGCATCAGAAATTGTAGAACACCGAAAGACTGAAAAAATTGAAACGTCTAAGCAACTTGCGTCAGTGGTTGCGAGAGCGGTGCCGAAACGATTCCATCCGAAACGAATACATGTTGCAACGAAGATCTTTCAGGCTCTTCGTATTGCGGTTAACACCGAGCTCGAAAATCTGGCGGCAATTCTTGATACAGCAGCTGATTATCTCAAGCCCGGTGCCAGATTTTGCGTGATATCGTTTCATTCCCTCGAAGACCGGATGGTGAAGAGAAAATTTCGCGCTAATGAAGATTTTGAAGTGATAACGGCCAGGCCGGTAATGGCTGGTGAGGAAGAAGTTTCGATAAATCCACGATCCAGAAGTGCACGACTGAGAGTGGCACAAAAGAAGTAAACTGAAAACTCAGGAGGAACGAGATGAAATATATACAATCAGCGAACTCGTATACGTGCCCAATTAATAATGCAGGGATCCGCAGGCCACGCCGTCGAAGAGCTTCTCTGCCATTTCCTGGCGGTGTCGCATTCTGGAAGATTATGGGACGAATTTCTCTGGTAGTCTTTGCAGTAACAATTTCCCTGAATATGGTTTTAGGCCTTTATCAGGGACATCTTGAATCAGAAATTCAAAAGGTGGCTGCGTATCAGTCTGAATTGGTAGATGAAAGAGTCAGATTACGTATAAAAAAAGTTGAGTTGCGTTCAAAAGACGCCATTAAGGATGCAGCAGGGAAAAATCTGTCACTTTTTGCACCTGGTAGTAACCAGCACTTTAAGTATGACAGTAATCTTGGCAGGTTTGTAACGGTTAAGAAGGACCACAATGTGGCCAGTTTATAGTTGGTGAGATGTCGAGAAGAACCGGTCTAAGAAAGAGGCAGAAAAAAAAAGGTGGACTGGGGGGATTTCTCGTTCTGATCCTTGTTGGTGGAGTGCTGGGGGGATGGCAGTTAGTGGGTGATGTTACGCCGATAATGCTCGTTCGTCAGATTATTGCGACTGATTCCTCACTTTCTGGTGGGGATGAAATTGTACGAGGCACCCTTTACGACCGTAATTACAAGGAAGTTGCCGTCTCGATGGAGAGAGTGTCGGTTTTTGCACGATCCCGTGAGCTGCAGGCTGTCGATGAAACGGTTGACAGTCTTGCTACGGTTCTAGGTGTTAAAGCCGAAGCTATTCATAAAATGCTGCTGGCCGGAGAGTCAAGAATATGGCTGGGAAGGAATATTAGTCAGGAGCAGGAAGAAGAGATTAAAGCACTGAACCTTGACGGAATTTATCTTCATAGAGAACATTCCCGGTATTATCCGCAACAACTTGTGGCTGCGCATCTTGTCGGTTTCGTGCAGGATGATAGTGGTCTAACCGGGGTAGAGTTCTATTACGACAAGCTTGTCCAGAAGATGCTGACAGAGGAGCAGGAAGGTCAACGCTGGAGAAGTTCAGGTCAGCATGTATTACTTACGCTGGATCTGAAAATACAACATATTCTCGAAGACCTTGTGGAAACAATTGTTGCAGACCGACCTGACGTTAAGGTTGGTGCATACGCAATGGATGCTGGCACCGGAGCCGTAATCGCTTCAGTCCAGTTTCCATCATTTAACCCGAACACGTATCGTAAATATTCCCAGGAACTTTTGGAGAACATGCTTGTGCAGCCCATGTTGCTGCCACCCACATTCAGAGGTTTGCTACGGGATAGTGCATTTATCCAGTATCAGTTCGAAAACCGGGGGTATATCCAGCCATGGTCGATAGGTGTTGAAAAGGTGAATCTCGGCAGTCAGTTAAGGCTCTGGGAGAATTCGGGTCTGAAAAGTGGGGCGCCGCAGGATTTTGGTAATAATGATGGAAGCCTTGAGTTACCATCAGGATTTTACATTGTTGAAAGGACGAAAGGACCAGATTTTGCGACCGTTCCGGAAACGGCATCCCCTTTAGCTCTGTTGACTAGTTTAAGTTCTCTTGTAAATGGTGGAAAAAAGATACGCCCATATGTTGCACAGGCGGTAATCGACGCAGAAAGTTGGGACGAGTTTCAACTGCATAATGAAAAAAATGATTTTTCAGCTGAGACAGTGGTCTCAACTGAGGTTTCAAATGAGATTTCAAGACTGCTGGTAGCTTCAGGAAAAAAAGATGACTTTGGAGGCGTGACCTTAAAAGACAGTATTCACGTGAGCACCAGTAGCACTGATGGTTTTGGTTATCGAAACAACGAAGTGTACTTTTCGGCGGTTCCTGCCCATAAGGCGGGATTATCGTTGCTGGTAACCATACAGGGCGGTACCAGAAGTGTAAGGACCAAACAGTATAAGAAAACAGCAGACCCCGGCGAAGTAATTGCTGCAGCACTTCCTCGATTGACAGTCTTGCAGCAGGTTGGCAAATCCATCGCAGTAGTTGCTGAGCCTGAAGATGGAGAAAATGTAAATTACCCAGTCGAACTCGATAAATTGCGTCAGGCTGTAAAGGAATCTCTGGAAGAAAATCTTGCAGGCACGACGGCAGAACCCGGAGAGATGCCATCACTGGTTGGTTTGAGTCTTAGGAAGAGTTTGCGGTTGTTGCAGGATAAGCAATGTCAGTTAAGAATCTTCGGGACAGGCAGGGTGGTTGAGCAGACGCCTGCTGCTGGTACATCACTGCAGGGGATTGAGGAATGTGTGATTCGATTACAGCGTCAGGATGATGTGAGTCTTGAGACTTTGGAAGAAAAACTGTCGGATAAATAATGACCACAGCTGATACAAACAAAAACAAACACCAGCCTCCGGGCATGGGCGAGTCACTGGCAACTCTTCTTGAGGGTGTCGATTACACGCACGTCACTAGAGGTGGTGACGGTAATGTTGATGTGAAGATATCATCTGTTACCAATGACTCCCGGTCTACTCTGGCCGGAGCAGTCTTTTTTGCTGTGAGTGGGTATGCTGCTGATGGTCACGTTTATATAGAAGATGCAATGCGGTTGGGCTGTGCTGCTATCGTCGTCAACCGCAACAGTCAATGGGTAGGAATACCCGGTTGGCAGGGGTGTGTGGTTGAAGTTGATGACAGTCGGGTGGCCTACGCAGTTGCCGCTGAGAATTATTTTGGGCGTCCTGCTGATTCCTTAAAGCTCGTCGCAATTACGGGAACAAACGGCAAGACGACCATTACATATCTGCTTGAGGATGTCTTTGAAGGGCTCGGCTATCGTGCAGGTGTTATCGGAACCGTGAACTACAGATACAATAATGGTGTGGAAAAAATTATCCATCCATCGCCATTTACAACACCTGAGCCGATGCAGCTTCAGAAGTTGCTGTTTGAAATGGCAGAATCCGGAGTGGAGTATGTTGTCATGGAAGTGTCGTCGCATGCTCTTGATCAGCGACGCATAGGAAATATCCGCTTTGATGTGGCAGCATTTACAAATCTTTCAAGAGATCACCTTGATTATCACCACACTATGGAAGAGTATTTTCAGACAAAGGCAATCTTGTTTGAAAACCATCTTAAACCTGACGCAAAGGCTGTTATTTCTACTCCTCAACATCAGGATGATGGTGACTGGTCTGCCATGATGCGGGAAGCGTGCACGAGTAACTCTGTGGCGACATTATCATGCGGACTGCAGGTTGATGCTGATATACGGATAGACGGTTATGCCTCGACGTTAACCGAGACAGTTTTGAATATGTCAATTGCCGGACAAAGCTTCTCACTTACAACTCCCCTGGTAGGGCACTACAATGTCGATAATCTGGTTACAGCGTTAACACTTACTCAAGCACTTGGCCTGGATGTAAAGGATGCCATAGTGCCTCTTGCATCGTCAAAGGGGGCACCGGGACGCTTAGAGCGTGTTGAGATTGATGATCTGACTAATTTCCAGCGACCTGTAGTTTTTGTGGATTATGCCCATACTCCGGATGCACTGAAGCAGGTTTTGAAGACGGTATCAGCATTGCCGCATCGTGATCTCTTTTGTGTCTTTGGCTGTGGTGGTGACAGAGATTCCGGTAAACGTGCAGTGATGGGAGCAATTGCTGGAGAATACGCAGATGTTGCGATCATAACTGATGACAATCCGCGGACTGAGCAGCCCGAAGGCATTTTAAAGCAGATAGTCTCAGGTATTGATAATTCAGGCCTCGCCAACAAATCTGATAATTGGCTTGCAGAGCGAGGTACCGGCGAGCAAGGCTATGTCGTTATTGGTAATCGAAAAGATGCTATCGAGCGCGCAGTTAAGGCCGCTGGTCCTGATGATATTGTTCTGATTGCCGGTAAAGGGCATGAGAAGTATCAACTGGGAATTAACGGGAAGAGATTTTTTGACGATGTACTTGAAGCTCAGACATCTTTGATGTGTTGGAATCTTGAGTCACTGGCCCTGGCAACCTCAGGAAAAATTCGTAGACAAAGTGAGCCGTCAGCTAAGCTGGGTAATATTTCAACAGACAGCAGAACGATCAGTACTGGTGATATCTTTGTGGCCCTTGTGGGCGAGAAGTTTGATGCCCATGACTTTCTGGTGCAGGTTGAAAAAAAAGGTGCAGGTTGTCTTATTATCCAATCCGGAACAGAAGATAAAAATATCCCTGAACGTGTTGCCTTAATCGAAGTTGAAGATACCCTGCAGGCACTTGCTGATCTTGCGCGATTCAGAAGGCGGTTAATTAAAGGTGTGAGTGATCAGGTTGTAGTGGGGATTACCGGTAGTTGCGGTAAGACGACCGTCAAGGAAATGACAGCTTCAATTTTCAGAAGGGTATGGCCTGAGGGGCCTGATAATCCTGAAAAATGCGTCTTATTTACACAGGGTAATTTAAATAATCTTATTGGCTTACCTCTTTCGTTATTTCCGCTTACTCCGCGCCACAGAGCCGCAGTATTAGAAATGGGAATGAACTGCCCTGGTGAAATCCGTATTATGGCGCGGGCAGCTGAGCCTGCTATTTGCTGTATTACCAACGTGCATGGCGTTCACCTTGAAGGGTTGCATACTATCGAAGGTGTTGCTTCAGCAAAAGAAGAACTTTTTGCGGAGGCTGGTCCTGCTTCTGTGCTGGTAATAAATCTCGATGACGAGAATATTCGCAAGATGGCACCGAAATATTCGCAGGCAAAAGTACGCTTTTCAGCACAACTTGATGAGCGACCTGAAGAAGCTGATGTGTATGTTTCAGACATTCAGGCCGGTAACGCTGATGGTATCTCTTTCAAATTACATATCAGCGATCAGGTGGCTGATGTTCAATTGCATACAGTCGGTCTTCATAATGTGGCAAATAGTGTTGCAGCCGCGGCGATTGCTACTGCAGCAGGGGCGACAATCAGCGAAATCACTGCAGGCCTTGCGGATTTTCGTCCGGCAGACAGAAGAATGGTGCAGTTGAAGACAGATCGGGGGCTTGGAGTTTTAAATGACACGTACAATGCCAACCCGGCTTCAATGGCTGCAGGGCTCAATACGCTGGTGCAGATGGGTACAGGTAAGTCAGCGGCCCTTTTAGGCGACATGCTTGAACTTGGCGAAAGTTCTGTTGAGTCGCATCTCCAAATTGGCAGATTAGCTGCCGAACTTGGTGTGAGCTATCTGGGTGCAGTCGGAAAATTTAAAAAAGAAATTCTTGATGGGGCTCTCAGTGGAGGAATGTCACCTGAGTATGTCAGGACTTTTGAAAGTAAAGACAACGCCGCGGAATGGATTGAAAAGCTGGAAGAGGAGGGGCGGATTGGCAGTGGAGATTGGCTGTTGATCAAAGCTTCACGGGGTTTGCAGATGGAGACAATCGTTGCGAGACTGACAGGAAAGACTTGAGGAATGGCGCAAGGCAAGGTAGAAAGCCACCACAATAATGTCCTATTAAACCCGCAACAAGATTACCTGGAAATATTACATGCTGTATCACTTACTTTATCCACTGCACACATCATTTAGCGGTTTCAATGTGTTCCGCTACATTACTCTTCGCTCCATTGGCGGAGCGGTAACCGCGTTTTTAATACTCCTCGTTTTTGGGCCGATGTTCATCCGGGCTATAAAGCGAAGACAGATTGGCCAGGTTGTACGTGATGATGGTCCTGAGACCCATCTGAAGAAGCAGGGCGTGCCAACAATGGGTGGCTTACTGATACTCTGTTCGATAACCATATCTACGTTGTTATGGGCAAGGCTCGATAATCCGTTGGTATGGTTGATGTTATTTGTCACGCTGTTTTTCGGAATGATAGGAGCCTACGACGACTATCAGAAGGTAAGTAAGAAGACCACTGCAGGGTTGAGTGCAAGAGGTAAACTCATTCTTCAGATCTTAGGCGCTATGACTGTCGGTATTTTTATCCTGGTACATCCAGGGTACGATGGCCAGCTTAGCCTGCCGTTTTTGAAAAATGTTCAACCTGATCTTGGGTGGTTTTATATAGTTTTTGCTGTGATTGTCATTGTCGGGTCATCGAATGCGGTAAACCTCACTGATGGACTTGACGGATTGGCAGTTGGCCCGACGGTTGTTTCGGCAGCAGTGTATCTGGTCTTCTGCTATCTCGCGGGTCATGTGGTATTGGCTGAATATCTGCAGATTCCGTATGTAAAAGGAAGTGGTGAACTGGCAGTATTTTGCGGGGCTATTTTCGGTGGATGTCTGGGATTTCTATGGTTCAATGCGTATCCCGCCCAGATTTTTATGGGAGATACCGGTTCGCTTGCTTTGGGGGGCGCGCTCGGGGCCATTGCCATTATCATTAAACAGGAATTTCTGCTGGCGATAGTCGGCGGTATATTCGTGATGGAAGCGCTATCAGTGATTATGCAGGTTGGCTATTTCAAAATGACCAACGGAAAGCGAATATTTCTCATGGCACCTTTTCATCACCATTTTGAGAAAAAAGGCTGGCATGAACCCAAGGTTGTTGTCAGGTTCTGGATCGTTTCAATTATTCTCGGCCTTTTTGCCATAGCAACATTAAAACTACGTTGATGCAAGCTCATAAAACAATCCATAAAGGCATGTGTGTGGCGGTCATGGGACTGGGGATTACCGGTCAGGCCGCTGTGCGTTTTTGTCTGGACTGTGGTGCAGATGTGCGAGTGTCTGATAGTCGTGATCCCGAGAGATTTGAGCGTGAGGCAGCCGATTTTTTACGTGAGAACAGTGTCCTGTGGGAAGCCGGCGGTCACACTTTTGATTTTTTACGATTAGCGGACCTTGTTATTATAAGCCCTGGAATTCCCGAGGAGCATGAGGTTGTATCTCAACTTCGCGAAAGTGGGATAGAGGTCGTCGGAGAATTGGCAGTTGCTGCTCCTCTTCTGGATATGCCTGTAGTGGCTGTAACCGGTACAAATGGCAAAACAACGGTTACCTCCCTCATTGGTGAAATTTGCAAAACAGCTGGAAAGAAGGTTTTTGTCGGGGGAAATATTGGCACACCACTTTTTGATTATCTACGACAAGAAAAAAAGGCGGATGTAGCTATTCTTGAAGTCTCCAGTTTCCAGTTGATGATGGCTGGCGGGTTTGCACCTGATGTCAGCGTATTACTGAATATCACTCCTGACCACATTGACCGCCATAAAAATCTTGATGGATACGCTGCTGCAAAAATGCTGATCTTCAGCAACCAGACAGCTGAACATGTTGCGGTGGTTTGCAACGATGATCCAGAATGCATGAAACGGATTGAGTCAGTTAAGCCGGAAGTGCAGACGTTTGGAAAACGTCCGGGAAGTCTTGCGAAAATTGAGGGCTTACGGGTTACAGTTACGCGTAATAGTTCGCAGAGCACATATGATTTCAGCGGAACTTCCCTTGCAACCTCTATAGGTGTGTTAAACGGTGCTGCAGCAATTCTGGCATGTGAGAGATTAGGAATTACCCAGGAAAACATCCAGCGGGGAATAACTGCATTTCAGCCTCCGCCACATCGGATGCAGGTTGTGGGTGACCTCGACGGCGTCACCTATATAAACGATTCTAAGGCGACCAATACCGGCGCGGTGATTGCGGCTCTTGAACATCTGAACGGTAAAACTGTCCTCATTGCAGGAGGCAGAGACAAGGGTGAAGATTACTCTCTGCTTACCGGTGCAGTAGGCGCGAAAGCAAGAGAGGTTATAGTTATCGGCGAAGCGGCTGAAGCTATACGCCAGTCGCTTGAAGGATCGATAGCTGTTAAATCAGCAGATTCGATGCAGGCTGCAGTACGTTTGGCCAAAAGCATTGCTCAGCCAGGTGATACGGTTCTTCTCTCACCCGCCTGTGCAAGCTTCGATATGTTCAAATCTTACGGCCATCGTGGTGAGGTGTTTACCTCTGCCGTGAAAGAGATGATTGCTGAAAATGAATCGTTAATACAGGGGCAGGGGTAATGGCAGATAAAACGCGACCATTACGTCTGCTGATAACAGGCGGCGGAACCGGGGGACACTTGTTCCCTGCTGTAGCGTCAGCTCAGGCGCTGAAAAAACGCCAGCCGGAAAGTGATGTATTATTTATCGGTACCAGAAGGAAAATAGACACAACAAGTCTGGACAGTTATGGCTTTGCGAGCAGTTCTATTCATAGTCATGGCTTAAAAGGGAAGAACGTCATCGAGCTTATTAAGGCACTGACGATATTACCCTTTTCATTTTTCCAGGCGGTGACGAGAATACGTAAATTCAAACCTGATGTTGCCCTTGGAGTTGGTGGCTATGTGACCGGCCCGGTGATGCTGGCCGCAAAAGTTCTCGGTGTGCCGACGATTATTCACGAGCAGAATTCAATTCCCGGCATGGCGAATAGAAAACTCGGAGCCATTGTCGACAGGATTTGTGTTTCAATCCCTGGCAGTGAGACGTTTTTTCCGGATAGCAAAGTTGTAATGACTGGCAATCCGGTCAGGCAAAACATCCTGGAACTCGCAAAAATCGAGGTTGATCGAACGACCGGGAAGCCGACGTTACTCGTTCTTGGAGGAAGTCAGGGAGCAAACGCTCTTAACAGAGCAGTGACTGAAGTTCTTTGCAGTGACCTATCTGGAAAACTGGCAGAACTCTCCGTGATTCACCAGACGGGAAAGAACGATATAGACTGGGTTCGCGAAAAATATCGCGAGGCGGGAGTGGATGCAGAGGTTGAGCCATTTTTCCAGGATATGAAAAGTGTGTATGAAAAAGCGGATTTTCTTGTATCCAGAGCGGGGGCGACGACACTTACCGAACTTGCGGTATTAGGAAAACCTGCAGTTCTGATACCGTATCCCTTTGCTGCTGATAATCACCAGAAAAAGAATGCTGACTACTATGTTCAAGGTGGTGGTTCGCTACTGATTCCTGAAAATGAATTAGATGGCCAGGTACTAACGAAAATTCTCACTGGTTTGGTTGAAGATAAAGAAAAGTTGAGGAGTATGGGGGATGCAATGAGAAAAATGGCAAACCCTGATGCTGCGGAAAGAATCATCGATGTCTGCATCCAGGCTGCACACGGTCATGGCGGAATCGGTAGTAGAGAAGATTCCCGACAGGAGGGTTGAGCAGATGTATAGAAAAAGCAAACATATTCATTTTGTAGGAATTGGTGGTATCGGCATGAGCGGTATTGCTGAACTACTGCTCAATCTCGGTTATACAGTTTCCGGCTCAGATCTTTATGGGTCTGCAATCACCGACAGGCTTGCAACGCTAGGCGGTAGAATCTGTAAGGGACATCACGCGGAGAATATCACCTCTGCAGACGTTGTAGTTACATCTTCTGCAATATCAGCAGAGAATCCAGAAGTGTTGGAAGCACGCAGATTACACATTCCTGTAATTCAGCGGGCCGAGATGTTGGCAGAATTGATGCGGCTCAAAAAATTTGGGATAGCGATTGCCGGAAGTCACGGTAAAACCTCTACAACCTCAATGGTCAGCTGGGTGATGGCTCAGGCGAATCTCGATCCTACCATTGTGGTGGGTGGTAAGGTTGACAGCCTTGGTGGAAACGCTAAGCTGGGTCAGGGAGAATTTCTGGTAGCGGAGGCGGATGAGAGTGATGGTTCCTTTTTAAAGCTATCGCCAGTGGTTGAGGTTGTTACTAATATTGATCTTGAGCATCTCGATTATTATAAAGATCTGGACCATATTAAGGCGTCGTTCTTAAGCTTTATTGAAAAAATCCCATTTTATGGTGCAGCAATTCTTTGCCTTGACGACGAGAATATTGTTGATCTTCTACCGTCCATAGGAAAACGCATAATCACGTATGGTCTGACAGCTCAGGCTGATTTATACGCAGATAATATCTATTTCAAAGACGGTCGTGTCTGTTTTACTGTTCATAGCCAGGGAGAGTGTCTCGGAGAAATCAATCTTGCACCTCCAGGAAAACATAATGTGTATAATGCGCTTGCCACGATCTGTGTCGGGTTGGAACTTGAGATTCCTTTTGCAGTAATTGCCGATGCTCTTGTGAGCTTTGGTGGTGTGCAGCGCAGAATGCAGAACAAGGGTGAGGCCAGAGGGATAACTGTTGTTGATGATTACGGGCATCATCCTACAGAAATTCGAGCAACACTTTCGGCAATTAAAGCTGCATGGCCAGAAAAACGACTGGTTGTATTATTTCAACCACATCGTTACAGCCGGACCCAGGCATTATTTAAAGATTTTATTACGGCCTTTCACAAGGCGGATTTTCTCATTTTGAGTGATATCTATGCTGCAAGTGAGCAGCCTATCGAAGGGGTGAGCAGCGAAAGTCTCCTTGCTGAAATTGAAAAGCACGGTCAGCGACATACCCAATATATACCTTCGATTGAGACCATGGCCGAAGAGGTTCTGGCCATGATTGGTGAAAACGATTTGGTCTTGACTCTTGGTGCCGGAAATATAGTGCGTGTTGGTGAAGAACTTGTCGAATTACTCAATAAGTAAAAGATAGAGCTTGAATAGATTGGCCAAAATGGGGAATAACTAGCACTGTGCCTAACAAATAGGGGTTGGGTTTTCAGACTGTTCAGAAGAGATGAAAGGATTAGGGAGGAAGAAGCTGAAACTGCGGGCGCATAACTGGCGAAGGAAACTTCGCGATGTTTCTGACTTTCTGCGACAATGTTGTCGGGAACTGTCGGGTGAAAAAAAACGGCGGGTTAAGCGTAACAGCGACTTGCAGGGACACAACTTCGCCTCGATGCCTGAACCAACTCAGCGACGGAAAAAAAATTTCCTGAGCAGATTCAAAGTGAGTTTGCCAAAAAAACGCAAGGTTGAAGTTGAAAGCTATATTTCTCAATCCCAATTAGGGCTATCAAAAAAGCTGAAAGCAGTTCCTGTTATTTTTGTGGTTGTGATTGCTGTATCGATTTTTGCTCTGGATGGGCCAGGCTACTTAGGCCGGAAATGTGAAAACATTTCGACGTTTAAGGTTCGGAATATAGATATTGTCGGCTGTGAATCGACCTCGGAGAAGAGGCTGAGACCACTGGCAGGAATAACAATATACCAAACCAGCCTCATGGGTCTTGATGGCGAGTCGATTGAATCGCGAATAGAGCAGGACCCGTGGGTAAGTAAAGCAGAGGTAACACGAGACTGGCCGTCAACCATTGTCATAAAGGTTGTAGAGCATCAACCTGTTGCTCTGTTGAATAAAAGTGAAACTACTGAGCCCAAACTCTATTACATTGATAAAAAAGGCGTTCCATTTCTCGAAGTGAAGCCTGGAAATGATGTGGATTTTCCGGTTATTACAGGGCTGGACAAGATTGAAGATGTTCGGGAAAGGGAAGAAATATTTTCTGATATCTATACCTTTTTAAGGCTAGTGAGGAGAAACAATCCAAATCTGCCTGCTCAGTCAGTATCTGAGATTCATGTTAATGAAAATAGTGAAATGGTAGTCTATCTGGTCGACTATACTTTTCCGATATTTTTCGGAAGAGGCCAGATCTCTGATAAGTATACACGGCTCGTCAGGGTTCTGGATGTGCTGTACAGGGAAAAGAAGAAAGGAATGTTACTCTCCGGGGTGGAATATATCCGGATGGATTACTTGAAAGACAAGGTGCTTGTAGCACAAAGTGAATCAGGTTGACAGATATGGACGAAAACGTAGATTTAGAGCCGTTCGAAGAACTTGAAGCGATGGATCGGGAGCCGGGTGAAATTGTAGTCGGTCTCGATATTGGTACAACAAAAATATGTTGTATCGTCGGTGAAGTCTTTGAAGACAGGGTTGATGTAATAGGTACTGGAACCGTACCGTCGAACGGTCTGCGGAAAGGCGTTGTCGTTAACATCGAAAGCACGGTTAACTCAATCCGGCAGGCAATAAAGCTCGCGGAAGAGTCAGCCCGAATAGATCTGCGTTCAAATGAGGTATATGTCGGTATCGCCGGTAACCATATTAAGGGCTTTAATAGTCCTGGTATCGTTGCGGTCAACAACCGTGAAATTAAAAAGTCTGATATCGATGATGTTATCAATGCGGCGCGAACAGTAAAAATCTCTGAGAACCAGCGTGTGATCCATGTGATGCCGCAGGAATATATGGTCGATGATCATACAGGAATTCAGAATCCGCTAGGAATGACAGGCGTACGGCTCGTAACCAATGTACATATTGTTACTGCTGATATTGGTGCAGTTCATAACCTCGTAACCTGCTGCAATAAGGCTGGGCTTGAGGTTGCTGAACTTGTTCTTGAGTCCATTGCTTCTGCAAACGCAGTTTTAAGTCATGACGAGATGGAACTTGGCGTAGCACTTGTTGATATTGGTGGGGGAACAACAGATTTGGCTGTTTTCTGCGATGGTACTATTCGTCATACCCGGGAGATAGCACTCGGTGGTCATAACCTTACCAACGATCTTTCAGTTGGCCTACGTACTCCTCTCCAGGAAGCGGAAAGGCTCAAAGAAGATTTCGGTGGAGCGATTTCATCGATTATTAAACCGAATCTTGTTGTTGACGTTCCTACAGTAGGTGATAGAGAGCCACGTAAAGTAACACAAAAGGTGCTGGTTGATATCATTGAAGCGAGAATGATAGAAATTCTTGAGATGATTGACCGTGAACTTGTGGCGAGTGGTCAGAAAAACAAAATCAACGGTGGCATTGTTATAACCGGTGGAACAGCACTTCTTGCAAATATTGTTGATTTGGCGGAGCAGATCTTCGATTTACCTGTACGTATAGGATATCCGTCAGGTGTTGGTGGTAAATTGGAAGAAATTTACAGTCCCAGGTGCACAACTGCCACAGGACTGGTATTGTTTGGCAGGAACAAGAGCAAAGAAATTCAAAATCGTGAACCATCCGCTTTAGATAGGTTGAAAGGGTGGGTCAAAAAAATCATGTAGTATCGAGTTTTTTGTTTATTGGTCGGGGTGCAGATGCTATATTCGCCCTATTTAAACGTTATGTTTATCGAATCAATATAGACGATAGCTTAATATTGTAGCAGGGAGAAAAGTATGCCGTTCAGAATGGCAGAATCAGAAGGTGTTGCGGTAGTTAAAGTGTTTGGCGTCGGCGGAGGTGGTGGAAATGCCATCAATACCATGGTTGCCAATCGGTTGCAGGGAGTGGAATTTATTGCAGCTAATACCGATAAACAGGCTCTCTTGCAATCACAAGCTGATATATGTCTCCAACTTGGACCAAGCGTTACCAAGGGACTGGGGGCAGGTGCTACGCCTGAGACAGGCGAGCAGGCAGCGCTTGAGTCTCTTGAAGATATAAAAGAGGCCTTGAAGGGGAGTGACATGGTTTTTGTTACTGCCGGCCTTGGCGGTGGTACAGGAACCGGTGCTGCTCCTGTTGTTGCAAAAGCCAGTAAAGAGTTAGGAGCACTGACTGTTGCCGTGGTAACGAAGCCTTTCAGTTTTGAAGGTAAATTTCGTATGCGCAACGCAGAGCTCGGCTGGGAAGAGCTTCAGAAGTATGCTGATACCATCATTACTGTTCCAAACGACAGATTACTATCGTTAATGCAGAAGAATAGTAAACTTTCCGATATGTTGAGTATGGCAGACAATGTGCTGCTTCAGGCAGTAAAGGGTATCACCGATCTTATTAATGTACCGGGTCTTATTAATGCGGATTTCGCTGACCTTCGTACCGTAATGAGAGAAGTTGGACCAGCTATTATGGGTTCAGGTGTAGCTGTTGGTGAGAACAGGGCTTCAGAAGCTGCCCGAAAGGCAATAGACAACCAGTTACTTGAGGATTTCGGTATAGATGGAGCACGAGGACTGCTTATTAATATCTCTGCCTCAGAAGAGACCTTTGCCATGTCAGAGTTCATGGAGGCTTCCACGCTTATCCAGGAACGTGTTGATGAGGATGCAAAAGTTGTTATTGGTGCCCTGTATGATGATGCTCTTGGCGATGAGCTTCATGTAACAGTAATAGCAACCGGTGTTGGTGATGCAGCAGGTAAGAAAGAAGCCATTGCCCAGGTAAATGATCTGCATAGAAAAAAACAGGAGCTTGAGCGTGATCGCGAGCGTGAGCATTCCCGCGAGACGGAGTTGGTCAGTTCCGCGAAGCAGGCACCGGTAAACCGCCAGCCTCGTGTAACACGGTTGCCAAGTTCCAACTTTGAGACTATAGATCATTTCAGTAACGCTGCGCCGAACGAAAGTGACCGCAGAAGGGATTTACCTGCATGGCATGAGGATCATCTTGAGACTCCTGCGTACTTGCGCAAAAAAGCCAATTAGTTTGAGGGCACCGGGATCAGGAAGCATCAGAGGAAAGTAGAGGGACAAGCCAGCAAGCGCGAGAACAGGCTGGCTGGCGAGAAAGGGAGTTACCTGAAAAAATGGACAGGTCGACTACCCGTAGCCCTTATTTATCCAAACACCTACAGTGTCGGGATGTCCAGTCTCGGTTTTCAGCTGGTATACTCCATTCTCGGGGAAAAGGATGAACTCGTTTGTGAGCGGTTCTTTCTCCCTGAAAAAGGAGAACAGCTAAGGTCTGTAGAATCACAACGGCCTCTTTCACATTTCCCCATTATTTTCATTTCGATCAGTTTCGAACACGATTACCAGAATCTTGTACAGTTACTGCACATGGCTGGTATCAATCCGTTTGCAGATCAGCGTAAATCAACCATCTCTACTGAAGACCCGCTTATAATATGCGGTGGCGTAGCAACGTTCATGAATCCTGAACCTCTCGCTCCGTTTGTCGACATGTTTGTATTGGGAGAGGCAGAGGCTGTCTTTCCCGACCTTATTCCTAAAATTATCTACACAGAAGAGAGTACCGCCAACCGTGAGGAGGTACTTCTTGATATCTGCAGCTCTATTAAAGGGTGTTATGCGCCCGGCTTTTATCAGCCGCAATATGCTGATGGTGCTGATGGTGAATTTACTGGTTTTACAAACGATCCACGGTTACCTGCCCGGGTAGAAAAAGCAATTCTTACACATTCTCCTGTTGCTTCACACTCACAATTGATGACACCCGAAGCAGAATTCTCTGAGATGCACCTGACCGAACTAGGTCGAGGGTGTTCAAGAGGGTGCCGTTTTTGTGCGGCTGGTTTTATCTATCGTCCTCCACGTCTTTGGGATGGCGATGCTGTTGTGGAAGGGTTACGTGCGCGATACAGCGATATAGACAGAGTGGGTCTTCTGGGTATGGAGATGGCGGATAGTGAATCGCTTGAAAGGATAAGTGATTATCTCAAAGAGAGTGGTTGCGCCTTGTCCTTTTCCTCATTACGTGCTGATCGGTTGACCAAACCACTCATTGACCTACTCTCGGCAAGCAATTTAAAAAGTGTCGCCATTGCTCCTGATGGATCATCTGAGCGATTGCGTAGAGTAATCAACAAAGGTCTTGATGAGTCTGATTTACTTGATGCAGCCAAGCGACTTGTCGAGGCTGGTATTTTTAAGCTCAAGCTTTACCTGATGATTGGCCTGCCCACCGAAACCGACGAAGATCTTCAGGAAGCTATAGATCTGGTAGGTAAAATCAAAGCGTGTATCGATACCATTGGTAAGGAGCGTGGCAGGCTGACAGAGATCATGGTTTCTGTAAACTGTTTTGCGCCTAAACCCTGGACACCTTTCCAATATCATCCTTTTGGTATGAGTTCAGCCTTGCCGAAGGGAGAGTCTGGAGATTCCAAGAAGGTTATTGCAGAACTGAAACGTAGACAGAAACTGTTGCGTAAAGGACTTTCAGCATATGCAAATGTCCATGTGCAACTTGATAAACCTGAAAATGTTCTTTTTCAGGCTGTACTGTCGCGCGGCGACCGCCGATTGGCTGAAGTGCTTAATACTATGGCATTAACCGGTATTGGTTGGAAGCAGGCAATGAAGAAGCATCATTTACGCCCTGAACAATTTGCAGTAAGTGGCTTTGATGAAACCAGTTATTTCCCCTGGTACATCATTGATCATGGCATAGAGCATGATTATCTCTGGAACGATTATCAGCGTGCTTTTAATGAAAAACTGACCATCGCCTGCGATACATCAATTTGCCGTCGCTGCGGGGTCTGTCATGACTGAAAATGGTGCACACTCCACCGACAACGAATACAGACAGAAAGAACTTGAAGCTGGCTTACAGCCATTTAAGCTCGTTAAATATTTCTCTTTTTCCAGCCTTGCCGCCATACTTGTATTCACACTTTTTCTTTCCTGGGTAATTTCCAACAATGCCAGAAAGGTAATGCTGAAGCAGAGTGAGGAATATTCACTGGTTCTGGCAGAAAACCTCAATCAGCAGGTTTTTCGACGATTTGTTCTTCCTGCTGTTGTTCGCTACGGGAATATCAAACTCAGTAATCCTGCACAATTTCAGAATCTTGACAGAATCGTTCGCAACGTGATTCAAGGGATGAAAATTGAGTCTGTAACTATTTATGATTCATCAATAAATATCATTTCTTACTCAACCAGAAGTGAGATGGTTGGAAAAAAAGATGTTGGTGGAATCGAGTATGAATTATCCCTTGAAGGTATTGCTAATTCTCAGCTGAGATATAGTGGCTCAGTTCTCAGTCTCCTTCCGGGAACACGACCGCTTTCCTGTGAATTGCGTACATTTATCCCTTTTCGTCAGGTTCGTGAAGCTGGCGGGGGCGGTGGTGAAGCCATCATGGGAGTTATTGAGATACAGAAGGATCTATATAACGAATATTTAAACATCCTTAGACTGCAGGGATCAATTATTGCCGTTTCCGCGGCTGTGATGATGGTTCTTTTTCTGGTTTTGAGAACAATTGTTTCTCGTGCTGGCAAGATTATGGAGAATAAAGCGCTTGAACGATTACGCCTTGAGGAAAAGCTGAATCAGGCAGAACGTCTTGCACATCTCGGAACTATGGTTGCCACAGTATCTCATGAGATTAAAAGCCCTCTCGGCATTGTGCGCAGCACAGCTGAGATCCTTGAAAAAAGAATCAAAAAAGTGGCTCCTGGTAGTGAGCATCTCGCCAGAATTGTTATTGATGAGACCACAAGATTAAATGATATCGTTATTGAATTCCTTGATTTCGCCAGACCGCGTGAAACACAATTGCAACCGGGGTCTGTTAATGAGCTGATTGAAAAAGTACTTATTTTCGCAGCTCCAAAGCTTCGGGAACAGGGAATTACGCTTGAAAAGAACCTGGCAACATATCTGCCGGCGACTCCATTAGACCAGGATCAGTTTTATCGAGCTCTACTGAATATTGTAGTGAACGGTTTGCAGGCTATGGAGCAGGGCGGAGTTTTGAAGGTAAGCACTACTGTAGTCAATAATCAATTCGTCAGGATATCGATTCAAGATAGTGGTATAGGAATGGACGAGGAAAAAATTGCAAAGATTTTCACCCCATTTTTTACCGATAAAAATAAGGGTACCGGCCTGGGGCTAGCGATAACTAAAAATATTATTGATAGTCACAACGGCAAAATACATGTAGAGAGTGCTCCTAATGCAGGAACCACCTTTTCAATTACTCTCACAGCCTTTACCTGAGATTGTGCTGGAAGTCTGCAATATTTCATTTCTTGAAAATGGTCCATATAGTTTTGTCGTTGGAGCTGGAGAATGTATCGGCATAAGCGGAGCCTCCGGTATAGGTAAGACTCAGCTGTTGAGAGCTATTGCCGATCTAATTCCCTACAGCGGAACTATTCGTCTAGGTGGCAGGGACTGTGCACACTTTTCTCCTACAGAGTGGCGAAAAAAAGTCGGAATGGTGCCAGCTGATCCACACTGGTGGTACGATCGTGTTGGTGATCATTTTGTAACCCCCAAAAAACAAAAACACTTGCTCAACCATCTTAATCTGCTCGGTTTCGAAAATGATGTACTGGACTGGGAAGTAAGCCGACTCTCTACGGGAGAACGACAACGACTGGCATTAGTACGTGCCTTGATACTTGACCCTGTTGTTTTGCTGCTCGATGAACCAACTTCTGCTCTCGACCCTTATCATACCAGTGGGCTGGAAAAATTGATTTCATCACTGCAGCATAAGAATCAGATGGCGGTTATCTGGGTGAGCCATGATGCTGCACAGCTCGAACGTGTTACGCGCAGAGTCTTGATTGTCGGTAAAAAAGAACTGCGTGAGTCAGATGGTGTATAACATTGGCTGGTTGATGGAGGTCTGTTGAAATGAGTGTAATTTCGCTAAGTGCTCTGGATATCGGCCTTGCTTCTCTAATGCTTGTTGCCTTGGCAATAACAAGCATATGTATGAGCCTTGGGCTTGAAAAGAAGATCATTATTTTCAGTTGCCGAATGGTAGGCCAACTCCTGCTTATCGGGCTTGTTCTTCGTTTTCTCTTTAGCAATGCGAATGGCTTTCTGGTTTTCCTGATGTCTCTTGTCATGTTGTTTGCTGCAGGCAGAGAGGTTCAGGCTCGCCAGAAGCGCAAGGTAGTCGGTTTGGCGGGGTATCTGATAGGTACTGGAACGATGTTCATCTCATCGTTTGCTGTTGCCGGAATTACCTTAACGATAATTATCGGGGTTGATCCCTGGTACACTCCTCAATACGCCATTCCTCTCCTCGGTATGTTACTGGGAAACACCATGACAGGAATAGCCCTCTCTGTTGATAATCTCACAAGCCGCTACTACGATCAAAGAAATACAATAGAACAACGGTTAATGCTGGGACAGAGTTGGCAGGAAGCCAGCGCTGATATTCGCAGGGATAGTATGCGAACAGGTATGATGCCGATAATCAATTCAATGGCAGCAGCAGGACTTGTCAGTCTGCCTGGAATGATGACAGGGCAGATTCTTGGCGGAACACCACCTGTTGAAGCTGTAAAATACCAGATTCTGATAATGCTATTGATAGCTGCGGGCACTGGTTTTGGTGTGATCGGTGCTATCTGGATGACCAGCAGACACCTCTTTGATGATCGTCACCGTTTACGTCTTGACTGCCTATCTGCCAAGCAGCAGTGAGCTCAATCCAAAATCCCGAAAACGAATGGAATCGACTTGTGTTTTCTATATGATAGTGGTCATATGTCTATTAATTGATTTGCCAATTTTTGCCGGTTATCATCCTGGTTGCTCGAATCATTACAATTGGATGAACAACATCTCTGGATGATTTTTTTATGCCGGAATATATACGAGCCGGATTGATTTTCTATAGAATCCTCTACTTTGAACGATAGAACAGGAGGCTGAAGTGAGTAAGCGAATTGTAATTATAGGTGGAGTGGCTGCAGGTCCGAAAGCCGCTGTACGTGTTAAACGACTGATGGCGGATGCAGACGTCACTCTGGTTGATCAGGATAGCCTGATTTCCTATGGGGGCTGTGGAATTCCCTATTATGTCTCTGGAGATGTTGCGGACGAAAAGGAATTGCGTTCTACCAGTTTTCATATGGTGAGAGACGAATTTTTCTTTGAAAAAGCTAAGGGAGTCAGGACACTCACCTCCACCAGAGCAGTTTCAATAGACAGAAAGAATAAGACTGTCTCTATAGAAAATGTACAGACTGCCGAAAAGGGCAAGCTTGAGTATGACATACTTATGCTGGCTACTGGAAGCAAACCGGTTGTGCTTCCCATTCCAGGTAATGATCTTGACGGTGTGTTTACTATCAGTGACCTGCACAAGGCTATAGCAATTAAGGAGCGTATTGCTAAAGGACAGGTCGGCAAGGCCGTGGTTATCGGTGGCGGAGCCATTGGGCTGGAGATGGCTGAAGCACTCACAGATCTCTGGGGAGTTGAGACTGCTGTTGTAGAGTATGCTGATCAATTGCTGCCACGTGCTGTCGGCTGGTCAATGGCTTCAATACTCACTAAGCATCTGCGTGATAACAAGGTAGATGTTTACTTGGGTGAAGGTGCAGAAGAAATACTGGGAGTTGATGGTAAGGTGAGCGGAGTTAAGACAGCCGAGCGTACGCTCGAAGCTGATCTGGTCATTATGGCTGCCGGTGTTCGCCCGCGATCTGAACTGGCTGTTGCTGCCGGGCTGCATGTTTCGGCAAACGGCGCAATTGTGGTCAACGAGCGTATGCAGACATCGGATCCTGAGATTTATTCTGCTGGTGACTGTGTCGAAATTCCAAATCTGGTTACAGGTAAACGATTCTGTGCTCCGTTTGGTAGTCTGGCCAATAAAGAAGGCCGGATTGTCGCTGACAATATGGCTGGGATCCCTTCAGTTTTTAAAGGTGGTGTCGGTAGCTTTATCATGAAAGCTTTTGAAATGTCTATCGGTTCGGTAGGTCTTAGTCTCAATGAAGCTTTGGCTGAAGGATTTGATGCAGATACCTCACTCACATCGCCATCTGACAGGGCTCATTTTTTCCCCGGTCAGGATATTCTCTGCTTTGAGCTTGTTTTTGATAAACGTACCAGAAGAGTGCTTGGTCTTGAAGGTGTCGGGCCGATGAATGATGCGCTTTCAGCACGACTTGATGCTGCAGCTGTGGCATTGTCTAATGGGGCAACAATTGAAGATTTTTGTAATATAGAAATGTGTTATGCCCCACCGTTTTCAGCTGCAATTGATGCTATTAACGCCGCTGGATATGTTGCTGATAACCTCTGTGATGGTCGGATGCGCCAGATCACGATGGAAGATTTTTTTAGTTGGATGGCTGACTACTCTATACATCCAGACTGGCAGGTACTTGATGTTCGTCATCCTAAACAGGCGGACCAGATGGTTGCTGCTTTAGGCGAAGATATCTGGGGCTCAATGCCCTATGAGCAGATTCGTGATAGATATGAAGCATTGCCTGACGATAAAACGATGATCATTTTCTGTAATGCTGGTTCACGTTCTTATGAGATTCAGGTGTTCCTCGACTCTGTAGGCAAAAGTAATACGCTGGTATTGCCGGGCGGATTTAATGTTATCCGCAGAATCGGTGCTGAGTGGCTGCCGTAATACACGTTTTACCTAATACCGCTGCAAATCTTTCCTTTGTCAATTAACTGAAATGTTCTGACAAAGGAAAGAGTATTGTCCATCCTCTCTTCCTCATTTTCTCCGATTAGACAAACTCTCTTTTCGTGTGTTAGTATTAAATCTCAGACACAATACTGCTTTATAATACCAAGCCAAATACGTCTAAGAGGTTCAGAATGGCCAAAGTGAACTCCCATCATATGATCGAGGAAATTCAAGCAAATGTCACTACGGGAGACATTCTAAAATCAAAAATTGTTCTCGCTCACATCGGGGAGGTTGATAGTAAAATCCAAAACAGGATGATTTATGAGCTTTCAAAGGGACCTGTTGAGTTTGTTGTGCCGCTCTTAACTCATTTACTTTCAGAGCATTCGGAAGTTACCGAAAAAATGCCGATAATCAGGGAAACGCTGCTTTCAAGCCTGCTTGCGTATCCTGAAAAATTGCCAGAATTTTTAGAGGGAGATGCTGTAGCAGATAAGAGTGAGCTGATCAGAGTTGTTGGTGAGCTCAGGTACACTGATGCCACACAGTCATTATTAAATATTGCTGCAGCAACAGATAATGATGCAGAGATCCTGCTTATTATTGAAATACTTGGTCAACTGGGCGATCCCGAGGCAATAAACACACTGACAGATTATCTCTATTCTGCCAACCGCGAGTTAATTATTGCTGCGGTACAATCGCTTGGTCAATTGGGGACTCCCACGGCAATGCATCGCCTGGCTGAACGCATGGGGACTGACAACGAGATAGATTTTTTGATTCTCTCGATTTTTGCTGATGTGCAGGATCAGGTCTCGCTGGATAAACTCAATGAAACACTGCGATCACATTATGCCCACATGCGCAGTTATGCAAAAAAGGAATTAGTAAATATTGGGCCGAAGGCTGTCCCTTTCCTGATAGGGAACCTTACCCATGAAGACCCTGATTTTTTGATCCATACTCTCAATGTATTAGGAGATATAGGGGATGAATCGGCTACATCGCAAATTCGTAAGTTGATTGATGGTTTACCTAAAAGTGCAAATGTACGATTTGCAGCCTATGAGGCACTTGCATTACTGCCACTGAAAAAAGGTGCATATACCTTAACAGCAGGTTTGACCGATTCGGAAGATCATGTCTGTGTCGCAGCAGCACGAGCTATTGATCGTAACTTCTCAAAAATACTTGGTGTGGGTATACGAAATCTGCTTCGCGGTGATGAAGATGAAGCAAAGCATATTGCAAAAATAATAGTCAATGCGCAGGTGGATCAGATATTTGCAGATCTGGCTGAGGATGAGGTATTCCAAAAGCTGGCACTGGTGTATCTGCCGCACACGCATGAAGATATTCGGGAGCACTACTATAAACTGTTAATTGATAAAGGCTTGACGAAGTTTGCTGCAAAAATTGAAGGTAGAGACGAGAAGGTGGTCCGTCCGAAGGTTGTTGCAGTTGATGATTCAAGAATGATCCTGAATATCTACAAAGCAACATTGCATGAACTAGGCTACGAACCGGTACTGTTTGAATTTCCTGCATCTGCATTGGAATGGTTGAGTGAAGAGAAACCTCTTATGGTTCTAACTGACCTCAACATGCCGGATATTACAGGTGTTGAGTTAACAGAAAAGATACGGCAAAAATATTCACCTGATTTATTACCGATTATTATGGTGACCACGCAGAACGAAGCGACCGACAATGAGGCGGCTAAATCAGCAGGTGTGAATGCAATTCTTCACAAGCCGTTTAATGCTACGTCTCTTGGTGATGCTATGGACAAACAATTGAAGAGGAAATAAATTCTGGCAGAATGTCAAAGTGGTTGCCGACATCTTCGGGCTTGTGGGCATCAGAGCCTGCTACTAGCGGTATGTTATGGCTATGTGCCATATGAAGGATTTTTTGTGTTGGGAACGGCTCTTGACGAATAGCAAAACCTGAGGTGTTAACCTCAAGGGCCATTCCCTTATCCTTAACTAAAGCGAGCAGTGAATCAATCTGTTGGAAATGCGCGTTGCTGAATTGAAGGCCGGGGACAAAGCGTAACGCTGCGTCGATATGACAAAGAACTGTTCCTGGTAGTTTTTCAACTGCTTCAATGAGGGTTTTAAAATATAAAGAGAGTATAGACTCAACGCCGTATTTGATCGCTATGTCAATATTGCGTTTCTTTTTGCTCAACAGGTTGAGGTGAGCGTCAGTTCCCGGCAATTTGAGGAAATGGCATGAAATGCCGATTCTGTCCCATGTTCTGCATTCCAGTTTTGTTATAAGCTCGACAGGTGATTCAGCGTTATAACCGACCTCCACTCCTGTACCTATCCTGATCTGGCCTGAGTATTTTCCTTTTAAGCGATTACCTTCCTCAAAATAAAAATCAAAGTCGTCTTCACTCAGCCATGTTCTTTCGAGATAGTCTATTCCGGTTTCAAGGTGTTCAAGAAAGATGATTTCTTTAAGACCTCGATTAATGGCGGAGAGGACATACTCCTCCATTTCACCCTTGGCGTGATTACAAAGCCGTGTGTGTACGTGGCCGTCGCTAAGGGTGTCTATAGTATATTTCAGTGGCACTGTCGCTGTCTCATTGTATGAGAGATATGGGAGGGTTGGACAGTATGGGTGAAAAAACTACTGTCGGGCAGGATAACGTTATACGTCGTACGGGGTGGTTTAGGCATTGCCCCTTGGGAAGAAATGAACGGTACCGTCGATATCCGAAGTATCACAAACATGACCCATTTCAAGTTCGAGGTCGATGTACTCTTCGACACCATCGAGATTGACAGTAAGGGCAGGGCCCCCGGGAACATGATAAACAATTGTGCTTGCTGCAGATAAATCTACAGGCGAAAAAAATACCCTCATGAAATAACCCAACCTCTAAAGAAATCCTTGGTAGCTCCGGAAATACGGAGCAGAATATATGAATTGAAAGACCTCTCTGATATACGAATAATCGTTTAAAACTGCAATAGCAAAGACAGAAGGTCGATATAAATCCTTAGAGTGATAAGGTATTTATTTTCTATATGGGCATAATTGCGTGATATGCTTCAAATGATTACAAGGATTGGGTTTGACACATGGGATGTAGCGGTATATTATACTGGGTTGCTACCGAGATTGAAATTATCGTGGAACTGTTTAACCATTTTCTATATAGGTGATGTAATGAGTAATGAACAGAATGATGTTAAAGTGAAAGCGCTTTTTGGCAAAGAGAAAAACCCGTCCAATATCATGCCCCGGAAATTGACTCTGGACAGTACGATTAAGTTCCGTTGTCATCCTGGTGTAAGCTGTTTTACCGCCTGTTGCGGTGGTATCAAAATTGTTTTGACCCCGTATGATATCCTGATTCTTTCAAAACGTCTTGAGATCCCGGCTCATGAGTTCCTGCAGCTGTATACCACACCGACATATCTGGAGAATACTGATATGCCCGGTGTTATGATCAAGATGCGTGAAGAGGACAACAAATGTCCTTTTGTAACTCCTGACGGCTGTACCGTTTACACCGATCGCCCATCCGCATGCCGCTACTATCCAGTTGGCATGGCCGATTTCCATGAAGCCGGTCAGAAGGATGAGAACGGTAGTGAGATTTCCGGTGGTGACGATAAGTTCTTCTTTGTAGTAAAGGAAGACTACTGTAAAGGTCACGAAGAAGATAAAGAGTGGACTGTACGTGAGTGGCGTGCTGACCAGGGAGTCGATGTTCGTGACGAAATGAACCGTGACTGGCTGAGACTTGTAATGCGCCGTAAGTCGCATGGTAAGCAGGCAACATTATCAGAGCAGGGCAAGCGCATGTTCTTTATGGCTTCCACCGACCTTGCAACTTTCCGCCGGTTTATCTTTGAGAGCTCATTTCTTGATACCTACGTAGTTGATCCTGAACTCGTAGAGAAGATCAAGGAAGATGACATTGAAATGCTGCACTTCTCGTATCGGTACCTTGCATCCAGTCTCTTCGGCGTTCAGGATGAAGGATTCAAGATTAAAGACGAGAGGATCCAGGCAAAGGTTTCTACAATGAAGCAGGAGCAGGATC
The DNA here is from genome assembly GCF_005116655.2 of Desulfosediminicola flagellatus. Lineage (GTDB taxonomy): Bacteria > Desulfobacterota > Desulfobulbia > Desulfobulbales > Desulfocapsaceae > Desulfopila > Desulfopila flagellata. The sequence goes on from NZ_CP050698.1 coordinate 1,007,820, forward strand.
AGTCTGTACTTCAGGCAGTTCGTCAGTATGAAGCTCTTAAGGCTGATATCGACGATCTGACACCGGGTGGCAAAAAGAAGTAAGCAGTAAGCAGTAAGCACTAAGTATAAAGTATTTCAAACTGGTGACATCTGTAGTCAGTTTGAAATGCTAGACATGAAAAAAGGGTCTGTGGAAATTTTCCACAGACCCTTTTTTTATGCCTAAACCGTGTAGTAATACGATCCCGACTCCAGGAGCCGGGATCTGAATTACTTACAGATCAGAGAATAAATTATTCTCCATCTGTCTCCGGCTCAAGAGCATCACGACGACCTTTCAGGAACTTCCATGCTCTCATGGCATCTTTCTCTGCCAGGGCGATGAGTTCATCAGCCTCGGTAGGATTGATACGCTTCAGCATCTTGTAGCGGTTCTCGCTTAAGATGTAGTCAGAGTAGTTCATGGTAGGCTCTTTAGAGTCGATGATCAGTGGGTTCTTACCCGCCTCTTCGAGCTCTGGGTTGTAGCGGTACAGAGGCCAGTGACCGGAAGTAACAGCTTTCTTCTGCTGCTCAAGGCCGTTAGCCATGTTGATACCGTGGTTGATGCAGTGTGAGTATGCAATGATCAGAGATGGTCCGTCATATGCCTCAGCTTCAGCAATTGCTTTTGCAGTCTGACCTGGGTTTGCACCCATTGCAATGTGAGCAACGTATACGTTTCCGTAGGTAGAGAAGATCATACCGATGTCTTTCTTCGGTGACTTCTTACCGCCAAATGCGAACTGAGCGGTAGCAGCACGTGGGGTAGACTTAGACATCTGACCACCAGTGTTGGAGTAAACCTCGGTGTCAAGAAGCAGTACGTTTACGTTCTGGCCGGAAGCAAGAACGTGATCGAGACCACCATAACCGATATCGTATGCCCAACCATCACCACCGATAATCCATACAGATTTCTTCACAATGTAATCAGCCATAGGAAGAATACGTCTGGCGAGTACGTTGTTGGATCCTTTCAGGACTTCTTTCAACTCAGCAACATTAGCACGCTGTGCTTCGATGTCCATCTGGGTCTTCTGCGGAGCTGCAATAAGTTTGTCAGCAAGCTCAGAAGAAATAAGACCAGCTTCAACCAGTTTTGGAAGAATCTCAAGGCACTGCTTGCCAAGCTTGTCAGCGGTGAAACGCATACCGAGACCGAATTCAGCATTGTCCTCGAACAGTGAGTTAGCCCAGGCAGGACCACGACCGTCTTCACGCTTACAGTATGGTGTGGTAGGAAGGTTACCGCCATAAATGGAGGAACAACCGGTTGCGTTAGCAACAACCATTCTGTCACCAAACAGCTGGGAAACAAGCTTAACGTAAGGAGTCTCACCACAACCGGAACATGCGCCGGAGAACTCGAAGAGAGGACGGAGCAACTGGCTGCCTTTAACGGTAGCAGCGTTGATCATAGCAGGATCAATCTCAGGAAGGCTAAGGAAGTACTTAACCTTAGGTATCTCAGCTACGCGAAGTTCTTCGGTGTTCGGAGTCATTTCGAGAGCTTTGGTCTTGGCAGGACATGCGCTTACACAGAGTGTACAGCCACAGCAGTCCTCAGTGAAAACCTGAAGGGTGAATTTCTGACCCTTGAAGTTTTTACCAACAGCGTCAAGAGCAACAACACCTTCTTTGACCTCAGGAACGATCTTGGTACGGATAGCAGCGTGAGGACAAACAAATGAACACTGGCCACACTGGATACAGTTTTCGGACAACCACTTAGGTACGTTTACAGCGATGTTACGCTTCTCGTACTGGGTGGTAGCGGTTGGCCAGGTACCGTCATCAGGCATCTCAGATACTTTAAGCTTGTCGCCTTTGCCTTCGATGATCTTAGCGGTAACGTTCTTAACGAAGTCGGTAGCATCTTCAGGAACAGTCGGAGGAAGCTCATGACCGGTAACATCAGCACCGATATCAACTTTAACGATGTTCTTGATAGCAGCGTCAACAGCGTCGTAGTTCATCTGAACAATCTTGTCGCCTTTGGTGCCGTAGGTCTTCTTGATAGCAGTCTTGATAGCGCGGATTGCATCGTCTTCGGTAAGGATACCGGAGATCATGAAGAATGCGGTCTGCATAATCATGTTGATACGTGCGCCAAGGCCGAGTGCCTGGCCAAGAGCGATAGCGTCGATGATGTAGAACTTAGCTTTCTTATTGATCAGGTCGCGCTGTACGCGATCCGGCATCTTGTCCCAGATCTCGTCTTTGTTATAGCTGGTGGTCAGCAGGAAGGTTCCATTTTCTTCGAGGTTACAAAGCATGTCGTAACTGTCGAGGAAAGTGAAGTTATGGCAGGCGATGAAGTTTGCCTTGTTGATAAGATATGGAGCAGCAATCTTGTTGTCACCGAAACGTACGTGAGAAGTTGTAATGGAACCGGACTTCTTAGAGTCGTATACGAAGTAACCCTGAGCAGAGTTATCGGTTTCTGCACCAATGATCTTAATGGTATTCTTGTTTGCACCAACAGTACCGTCAGCACCAAGACCGTAGAACAGTGCGCGGAATACATCGTCAGCTTCGATGTTGAAATCTTCGTCGAAGTCGAGGCTGGTGAAAGTTACGTCGTCGTGGATACCAACAGTGAACTTGTTCTTTGGAGAAAGAGAAGACATGTTGTCGTAAACTGACTTAACCATTGCAGGGGTGAACTCTGCAGAACCAAGACCATAACGTCCAAAGTAAATAACTGGTGGAATTGCAGTTGGGTTAGCTTCAGCAGCTTCACCGATTGCAGCACGAACGTCGAGGTAAAGTGGCTCGCCGACTGAACCCGGCTCTTTAGTACGATCAAGAACGGTGATTCTCTCAACAGTGTTTGGCAGAGAGTTAACCATTGCACGAGCATCGAACGGACGGTAGAGACGTACGATAACCATACCTACTCGCTCGCCTTGAGCAACGAGATAGTCGATGGTTGCAGAAACAGTCTCAGCACCTGAACCCATGATAACGATTACGTCTTCAGCATCAGGAGCACCGTAGTAATCGAACAGGTTGTACTGACGACCGGTAAGTGCCGCGAACTTGTCCATGGTATCCTGAACGATCGCAGGGGTAGCGTCGTAGTACTTGTTACAGGTCTCACGGCCGGTGAAGTTAACATCCGGATTCTGTGCGGTACCGCGGATAGAAGGACAATCCGGAGTAAGAGCACGTGCGCGGTGCTCGTGTACGAGTTTCTCGTCCACGATTGCGTTCATATCTTCGTAGGTCAGCTCTTCAACTTTCTGAACCTCATGAGAGGTACGGAAACCGTCAAAAAAGTGCATGAAAGGAACTCTGGACTTAAGAGTAGACTGGGTGGCGATAAGCGCCATATCCATACATTCCTGAACGTTCTGGGCACAAAGCATAGCCCAGCCACACTGACGTGCTGCATAAACGTCACTGTGATCACCGAAAATGGAAAGACCCTGGTAAGCAAGTGCACGTGCAGATACGTGGAATACTGTAGGGGTAAGCTCACCTGCGATCTTGTACATGTTCGGGATCATCAGCAGAAGACCCTGAGATGCTGTGAAGGTGGTACACAGAGCACCTGTGGTGAGGGAACCGTGAACTGCACCGGCAACACCAGCTTCGGACTGCATCTGGGTAACAACTGGTACTGAACCCCAGAGGTTTTCCTGACCGTAAGCTGCCTTGGCATCGGAATCCGCTGCCATAGGTGATGACGGTGTAATTGGGTAAATGGTGATAATCTCACTCGTGGCATAAGCGACATGAGTACATGCCTGGCAGCCATCAATAGTAACCATTTTACGCGACATTTGCTGTTCTCCTTTAAGATGTCTTCTGGTTGTGTATGTTCTAAATGTATAGAAACAAACGTGTGACTTTTCTGTCACAAAAGCTGGACTTATAGTCGTCCGGTTGTCCGGTCAGAGAGAACCGGTTGATTGCTGAATACTACCGTTGAACCAATACCAGGTGCAGCGATTGGCATTTTTACAGTATACGGGCACCGTAAATAACGAACAGGGATGACGGAATATACAATATCGTGCTGAGATTCTTTCCTTTGCACTGTATAAACATAAGAAAAAGCCGTTGACAACTGCCAGCAAAGCAAGGTTATCTACAGGCTTATGCATCCATCATCAATTACGGCAACTACAGTTGCGGAGTCGATGATTATTTCGTTTTGAGGTTCGTGTTGCCGCTCTGTAATTATCTGACCGTATTTCCGGTCTGAGGATTACTTTGACTGCCCGCGACATTCTTCATTAAACTGACCAGATATTATATGGTATTTACGGGGTGCATGCAAGAAAGGAATTGGTCTAAAATCTGCGATTTAGCCAGTCTGGTCGCTCCCATCTATGCTTTTTCGCTGTAATTTCGCACGATAGGTATGGTGGTGGTACCAAGAAGGAAACGCGGTTTCCGGAGAGCTTTATGATTACTGTTTCAAATATGCTGTTAAATAGGCTATTGCACCATTTTGCACAAACTGAACAATTCGCCTTTTTCGATACTTCAAAACCAGGAGAGGATAACCCTAAAAGTTACCTTTTCGAGAGGCCTGTAACACGGCTACAATGTGGTGTTGATGAGGATGCTACCGCATTCTTAATGCAGGTGGAGAAGTGGTTAGGGGATGGGTTCTATGTTGCAGGCTGGTTCGGTTATGAGTTCGGCGCATTACTTTTGGGCCATCTTTCTGGTCTAACCAGTAAACCAGGAGAGGGGCAAAGAATAGTAGCAGACCTTGGTGTATATGGTGAACCTGCTATATTCGACCATCAAAATGGAAACTGCACTTTCCAAATAGGAAACCAACACTATCAGGGTGAATATTCTGTAAGCGGGTTACATCCTAATATTACTGAGAAAGAGTATCTGGAAGCTATTGATGCGGTGCAGGAATATATCAGCGCAGGCGATACGTATCAGGTTAACTACACCCTAAAGCTGCTGTTTGACTTTGCCGGGTCTCCTGAGGGAATGTATAAAGAATTACGGAGAAATCAGTCAGTAGCATATGGGTCGTATATCCGCTGGGGTGATGAACGGGTGATGTCATTTTCTCCAGAGTTGTTTTTTAGAAAACGACACACTGGTCTGACAGTACGACCGATGAAAGGAACACTTAAGCGCGGTCGTAATTCTGAAGAAGATGCACAAGCCTGCGCATTTCTGCACAACGACCAGAAGAACAGAAGTGAAAATGTCATGATTGTAGATCTTTTGAGGAATGATCTTGGACGGGTTCTTCATGAGGCAGGGGGGGGCGAAGTTAAGGTGGCATCGCTTTTTGATGTTGAAACCTATGAAAGCCTTCTGCAGATGACTTCAACTATAGATGGTGATGTCAGTATCGATAAGATGACCTCTGTTTCGCTTCCGGCACTTTTTCAGGCACTTTTTCCATGTGGTTCTATTACAGGAGCACCCAAGATCCGGACAATGGAAATTATCGACGAGCTTGAGAAAGAAGCTCGTGGTGTATATACAGGCGCAATTGGTTTTCTCACTCCTGATGGCGAAGGCGTTTTTAATGTACCAATTAGAACTGTAGTTCTTAATGGGAAGCGTGGTGAGATGGGTATAGGTTCAGGTATAACCCACGACTCAGATCCTGGTGATGAATGGCGCGAGTGTTTGCTCAAGGGCAGGTTTCTCACCGATCCCACTCCGGAATTTGAGCTTATAGAGACGCTGTTGTGGCAAGAAGGAATCGGTTACTTGTTATTCGAAGAACATGTAGACCGTCTGTGTTCTTCAGCTGAATACTTTTATTTCTCCTTTGACCGTGAAAAGGTAAAACAGTCGCTTATTAAACTGGCTGAAGAACAGAGCGGGAACCAGAGGGTTCGTCTTACGCTTGCAAAAGACGGTCATATCGAGTTGACATCAGTTGCATGCGAGTTACCACAACATATCCAGCTGCCAGCTAGCCCGGAGCCTGCTCATTCGGGTCTTCCGTACGTTGTTTTCTCTGAAATGACAATAGATTCAGCTTCACCCTGGTTCATGCACAAAACAACACGTCGGGAAGTGTATAACAGTGAGTTTGGGGCAGCCAGCAACGCTGGTGCCTTAGATTGTCTGTTTCTTAATGAAAAGTCCCAGGTAACAGAAGGCGCGATAACAAACCTGTTTATTTACAAAAGCGGCAAATATTATACTCCGCCGATTGAATGCGGTTTACTCGCAGGAACCATGCGCAGATACCTCCTGCAGGAGCAGAACGTGGATATCTCGGAAATTCCTTTGACTATAGCGGACGTTCGTAATGCAGATGCTGTGTTTGTCTGTAATTCAGTTCGCGGAGTTATTCAGGTGCGGGTTCTAAGGACTTAGGTAAAAGGACTAAGGACTAAGGACTAAGTGTTTCAGAAGTAAATTGCATTAACAATGCAATTTACTCAGTCCTAAACCCTTTAACCTCAGTCCTGGCTATGTAACACATACACCAACAGCACTGGAGCGAAAAAGGACAAGCAAGATACTGACAGATCAGCGTTGACGGGACACTCGTCTTCTAATGTACTAGTTCCTGATCTTGTTCCGGCGATATCTGCACCGGAGAAATTATCAGATTATGCTGTTCGCCGAGAATGCGAACCAGTGTCATAAATGTTGATGGGAGCGGTATTTCGCGATCTACTACCAGTATTCCAAGTTCATTGGCTTTTGCCAGAACATGGGAACTGTCTCCCCCCTCCTGATGATCGCAGAGAGACTGGATGCGCAGAGCATCAGTCAGCGGCGGAAGAATATCCGGGCAGTTATCCGGCAGGCTTAGCAGCTCCTGTTCAATTACCCCACGATTTTCTGAATAAAAATTCACAAATCGTTCTTCCTGATTCGGTGTACCGAATACGTCGTTAATGATTGCTCCTGCGAGCATGGAGAGGTAAGAAGATTCTTTGTCAGGATGATTGTCTGTAACTACTGTGCGTACTTCCTTGAAAAAGATCATCTGCACTACACTAACTCCTTCACGGAGAGAGCTAATTAGTTCGGACTGTTTCTTGTCGGGAGATTCGTTACTCATAGTTATGTTATAAAACGACCTTGATGGCCGGATGTTTTTTCAGGAGATCGTAGATTTGCAGTCGTTGTGTTTCATCCTCGACTTCGAGGGATGCATTAAGACTGTGGTATTTGCCTTTTGAGCTCGTATGGGAGTGGCTGATTATTACATCAGAAGGAGCGCAGGCGGTTAAGATTATTTCTTTGAGAGCTTCTGGATCCTGTCCAATAACCTTATAGACCCAGTTGCATGGGTAGTCTATTTCTGGTTTCTCAGGCTGTTCGCTGGAATTGCAGTTTAATATCTTCATGTCTTCTATAGCTGTTTTTTTTTGTTGCACCGTTGCCATTATCGGCAGCCGGATACGAAGTATTACAAGTTTCGCCCGGAAGAGTCAAGTAAAAGAGCTGCTTCTATACTTCGAGGATAAAGCAGTTGTAAAGCGTCGTATTTCCGTTTAGACTCCCGTCGTTCTTACTGAGGTTAACCTATTATATTAAGCATGGAAGTGTGCAGCACTAGTATCATGACAAGAGATATTGAATCGATAGAGCCGGAAGATGAAGGTAAGCAGAAAGAGACAGGGGATTTTTTTAACCTTGGCATTTCAGCTCAGGGTATCATAGAAACAATCGAAGTTCCATGTTTCCTCACTGATACCGATGGCATCTTTCAGGCGGGTAATCGTGCCTACTATAATCTGACCGCAAGTGATCGTAACCACTATTCAGGACGCGACCCGTATGAAATTCTTGCACCAGATCAAGCAAAGCGACTGCGAAGTATAGACATCAGCCTTCTCGAACATGGTGAGTCCATTTCCCATGAAGTTGAGATTGTCGGCCATTCCGGAAATTCCAAATCAGTAGTATTGAAAAAATCCGTCCTCATTGACGATGACGGGGAAAGCTACGGTATTCTTGTGGCGATAATGGAAATTTCTGAGCTGGCTGCGGTGAAAACAGCTCTCCACGCAAGTGAGTCTGAAAAGCAGGCGATACTCGATGGGTTTACAGGCATTCTCTGCCTTTTTGATGTAGATGAAAGGCTGATTTGGGCCAATGATAAAATTCTGGAACTCCATGATGATCCGGTAGGTAAGACCTGTCATCAGATATTTTGCCGAAAGGAAAAATCTTGCAACTCCTGTGCCGTCCCTTTGAGTCTTGAGAGCGGCACTGTTAAAACGACTATCAAGCAGTTTGAGATGATCACTTTTAGCGGTGAGGAACGGGTATATGAACTGACCGGCACACCGGTTAAAAATATTAAAGGTGATATCATCTCTGTCGTTGTGATTGGTCGTGATGTGACTGAACATAACAGGCTTGAACATCAGCTGCGTCACACGCAGAAGATGGAGGCCATTGGTACGCTGGCAGGCGGGATTGCGCACGACTTCAACAATATTCTCACCCCGATTATGGGGTATTCTGAAATCATCAAACTCAAACTCAGCCAGAGTGAAGGGCATGATGAAGTAATTCTGGAATACCTTGATGGTATCCTGAAGGCTGCTAAAAGAGCCAAAAGCCTTGTTGAGCAGATTCTGACCTTTTCCAGATCAAGTGAACAGAAAGAAAGTCCGCAATATATTCATCCTATTGTTAAAGAAGTGATGAAGCTCATGCGGGTAACCTTGCCGAGTACAATTACTATCAGCGAACAGGTTAATCAGAATTGCGGGAGGGTTTCGGTTGATCCGACAAAGGTACACCAGATTCTGATAAATCTTTGCACTAATAGCTCCCACGCGATGGAAGGTAAGCATGGTGACCTTACTGTGTCGCTGGCCAGTACGGGTAAAGATAGCGATGGTATCGAATGGTTGAAGTTAAGTGTAGCTGATACTGGATGCGGAATAGAGCCGGAAGTTCAGCAACGGATATTTGAACCGTATTTTACCACTAAGGAAAAAACGCGTGGTACGGGGATGGGCTTGGCAATGGTGCACGGCATTGTCAGTCGCATGGGCGGCAGGATTGACTTGCAGAGTGAAGTGGGTGAAGGTGCAACATTCAATGTGTTTTTGCCGGTATCCAATGCACCGTCCCGTCTTGACCAGATTATTGATACTTCAGACCTTTGTCGTGGGTCCGGGCGAATATTGATTGTAGATGATGAAGCGCAGGTGGTGAAGGTGACCTGTGAGTTACTGTCCAGCCTCGGCTATGATGTGACCGGAAGAACTTCACCGCGTGACGCGCTGGCACTGGTAGCTGCTGAACCGGACAATTATGATCTTGTTCTTACGGATCAGACAATGCCCGGGCTTACAGGTATTGAACTGGCGCGCGAATTAAAAAAGATACGATGTAATCTGCCTGTAGTTATGTTTACCGGGTATTCGGATAATTTTACTCCACAAGATGCTAAAGAGGCAGGTATAGATGAGTATTGTATGAAGCCTGTGTCGCTCAGAAAATTATCTTCACTCATCTACGACACACTGATAACCGGTAGTTGAGCCACGTTATTGCGGCTCAACTACACTTCTTGTGTTTCTATTACGCTCTGGATGTTTTTTTACCGTTTAACAGGCTGATCTGGTCGTTCATAGTCCAGAGGTCATAAATAACACCGAGACCGAACACACCAAGGGTCACCAGGTAAAGAATGCCGCTGAGCCACTTGCCCATGTACATGCGGTGAATCCCGAAGACACCGAGAAAAGCAAGCAGCAGCCAGGCGATGTTGTAATCGATATCGCCGTCAATAAAGCGAATATCTGCGTCTCTGTCCATGCCTGGTATCAGGAAGAGATCAACAATCCAGCCGATGAAAAAGAGGCCGAGAGTGAAGAAGTAGATCGTCCCTGAGATTGGCTTTCCATAGTAGAATCTGTGCATTCCAAGAAAACCGAAAATCCAGAGAAGATAGCCGAAAAGTGTTGAGTGTGTTTGGTTTTGGCTCATATCTCATGTGTTGTAAGAGGTTGTTTAAGTAGCTGAACACGTCGCCACCTGTCATATATCATTTCTTCGGTGAGTGTTCCGCGCTCTATTCCGCCTATGACTGCTGTAATTACCCGGGGTACAATATTCGGGTCGTAATCAAGATTGTTGCCAAAAATAAGCAGATCTACACCGGCAGCTAATGCCAGGCACACTGCCTCGTCAAGGCCGTACTTGCTGGTTATTGCCCGCATCTGCATATCATCAGAAATTACAGCACCCGAAAAGCCTATATCATTTCTTAGTAAATCTGAAATTACCTTTTTAGACAAGGTTGCAGGGTACACTGAATCTAAGGCAGTGTTATATAAATGTCCAGTCATTACGGCATCAACGGTGCCTTTTTCTGTAAGTTTTTGGTAAGGAAAAAGTTCGATTTCCTGCCAGCTGTCGCTTATGTCGACAAAACCGAGATGAGAGTCTTCGGTGGCGCTGCCATGACCCGGGAAATGTTTTAAGCAACTGCGGATACCATGGTTATGATGAGCATTGATCCATGCCTCTGCATGTCGTGTAACTTCTTCTGCTGATGTTGAAAAGCTTCGTTGATATTTGGCAATTATAGGATTGTCCGGGTTGCAGTTAATATCGGCAACCGGTGCGAGGTTGAGTGTGAAACCGAGATCTGCAAGCAGGCTGGCGGTTTGGTTGGCAGCATCAACGGTCGCTGAGAGTTGCAGGTCATTACCGAGTTCTTCTGCGGTGAGTGTTTCTGCAAACCCGCGCGACTTTTTGAATCTGCTTACCTTGCCACCTTCCTGATCTACCGTAACAATCAGAGACCCGCCCGCTTCTTCTTGAAGGCTATCTATAAGCTGTCGCGTCTGGCTGGCGGAGATGATGTTGTTGTCCGGTGATTTTTTAGCCAGAAAGCGATCGAACAGAATGACGCCTCCCAGATTGTGCTTTCGAATATCACGCACTATCGGGCTTGAAGAGGTGATCGAGGGTCCTTCCATGCCTATGATGAGTAGCTGGCCGATTATCTGTTCGAGATTCATTATGTATACGTTTTGGTGGTACTAATATTTATAGAGAACAACACCAGCGTCTGGGAAATGCGTAATGTACATACCCTGAGAGAATTACTATAGAACACACTGTCGGAAAAGCTTTTTCCCAAAGGAAGTTTCTCTGAAAATGCTCAAGGAACTATATGGCACCCGTTTCAGATAAAGCATTACTTGAGGCATGCTGGGCCCTCTTTGGCTCTGACTTACGTGTCTCACCTGAGTTTCTCTCCTATCTCCAACTCTCCAGTGTCAAGCGTGCCTTCCGACTGTGGGCCAAGGAGACATATTCTGATTATTCCTGAAATAGTGTATCTCATGAACCTATCGATATCTCATTTTTTACAGCTGTTCGGGGAAGCGTAAATACTCTTGGGGTCTGTACTCTATAGATATCATAAATGTGTTTCTATGCGTGAATGGTGGTTCCTGTGTAGCGTGTGGGTTTTTTACCTGATGACACGCTCTGGCGAAAGTTCTTAAGAAAGATAGCCTCGGATTCTGAAGGGATAGGTTCTTAACTGCGATTGATTGTAAAAAAAATAGTTAAGCTTCAGGCAGTCCCGGCCGATGAGTAACTATTAGTACAGAAATTGTTCACACGCTAAATAGGGATCGCTTCTATGAATCAATTATTAACAGTAACCTCATCAGAATCCGCTCAGCATAATCATGTTGAGATGGATAGGGTTATGTTTGAGCTCGATCACCTCAAACGACAATCCCGAAGATTGGACCTGATGAATCAGCTGCATGGAAGAATGGCGGGAATCTTAAGTATTACCGGTATGATTGAGGCATATTCAGTATGGATGATGCCTATGATCGAGCATGAGCTGATTGGTTACAACAACAATACAAAGCAAAAACAGCATCTGTTCTGCTCGGGTCATGGACCAGGCAGAAGGAAAGCTATAGCATTTGCTGAAGCAATTATTGATAACAACGAAATGTGTAATGGCTCAATGGTCTGTAGTGAAGATGGACACCATGCACATAAATGGATTTTTGAAACAGTTGATGATGCAGGTATTCTGCTCATTTTAAAACAAGGCAGGGAACTTAATGATGACGAACTCGAAATCATAAATGCTTCCCTTGAAGTTTTAGCCGACTGTCTCCAGCGCGGCCTGCAGTATGAAGATCTGTTCGAACGTGCGAGTAACGATGCGTTAACCGGCCTGCATAACCGACGAGTATTTGAAGAGCGTATTTTCGGAATCATTGATAGTTCTGTGCGTTATAATAAACCGGTTACTATGGTTGCTATGGATCTCGACAGGTTCAAGCAGATTAACGATAAACTCGGCCATCTTGCAGGTGATGAAGCGCTCAAGTCTGTAGCCAAAGTATTTAAAAAAGCTGTCCGCTCCTCAGACCTTCTGGTTCGAATGGGTGGTGATGAGTTCTTAGCTATCCTTGATAACACTGATAAAGAGAAAGCGAGACATCTTGCAGAAAGACTGTGTGCCGGAGTCGAAGCTCTTGATATCCGTGCCTGTAAAGACGTCAAACTTGGAGTGAGCATCGGCATTGCAGAGCTTCAGGAAGGTGAAAAGCTCTGTGACTGGATGGATCGTGCCGATGATATCCTTTACCACGCTAAGGCTCAGGGCCGTTCAAGAGTGGCAGTCAAATAACTGGTAGCAGCAAAAAGGTACAAAAAAGGCCGATTCCATAAGGAATCGGCCTTTTTGCATTTCTTGCCTGAGCAATTCTAACGTATCAATAATCTCGGTAGCTTTCTGTTGAAAACTAGTTGCGTACAACGTCGATTTTGATAGGAATAACATGGAGTGAGCTTCCACGTTGCTCTGTATAGCCGAGAGACCATTCAGGGCAGTTGTATTCATCCCCGAGCAGCTCGTCAATTTCTTTGACCAGGCCGTTTATATTGATAATCGGGTGGCGTGAGAAGACAGTCGGCAGTCCCTGAGTCAGGTTACAGGCGAGGCAGTGTCCTGGGCGCTCGGTCAGCAGCAGTTCCATGACGAGTTTACCCTGTTCCATTCCTCTGAAGCCAAGCGCGATATCGAAGGCTCCTTCACTTGCGTCTCCAAAGAGTGCATCAAAAAATTCGTCAGCACGATCTTTGGGAAAGAGTTTCAGCAGGGTGTCAGTCGTGAAAATTGATGCGAAATTGTCTGTTGTCATAATATTGTCCGATAGTTTCATGTAGAGGAGGGGAAACAGATATTTCTTTGATCCTGAAAACATCTGGCACGCTAATATAACTCTACCGCTCATTTTGTCAACCAGCGTTGCCAGTGCAATATCACTGTGTTAAAGTGCCGCCATGGAAAATGAATTTTTACCAGGGCACGGCCATACTCCTGGCGTCAGTGCTAAACTGGACGAACTTAACGAATCACAATACGCTGCTGTAACCACAACTGACGGGCCTGTACTGGTCATTGCCGGTGCGGGCAGCGGTAAAACCCGAACACTTGTCTATCGTGTGGCCCATCTTATGGAAAAAGGTGTGGCACCCGAGTCGATCCTTCTGCTCACATTTACCAGAAAGGCAAGTCAGGAGATGTTATGGCGAGCCGGTCATCTGCTTAATGAATCGTGTAGCAGAGTAGTTGGCGGAACCTTTCATGGTCTCGCTAACCTTCTTTTAAGACGATACGGATCGAAAATCGGTTTTGGCTCAAGCTTTACCATTATAGACAGGGCAGATGCTGAAGGAATTGTCAATCTGCTCAAATCTTCACTTGGCCTGACCGGTAAATCCAAACAGTTTCCGTCAAAAAGGGCAATCATTAACATGATTAGCGGCTCGGTTAATAAGTCGCTTAATCTTGAAGATCTTGTTTATGAGCAGTATGCCCATTTGAGTGACCATATAGAAGATATAGTTAAGCTCCGTGAGCATTATCAGAACTTTAAATATGATCATGGTTTAATGGACTATGATGATCTTCTGGTAAACTGGAAGCGGCTGCTCGAGGAGTCTACCGAGGTGCGTGAAACGATATCGAACCGCTTTTCGCACATTATGGTAGATGAGTATCAGGATACGAATCTTATCCAGGCCGATATTGTTCGCCTGGCCGCCTACACCCATAATAATGTTATGGTGGTTGGCGATGACTCACAGTCTATCTATTCTTTTCGTGGCGCTGATTTCTATAATATCATGCGCTTCCCGAAGGTGTTTCCTGAGTGTCGCATTGTAAAACTTGAAGAAAACTATCGTTCAAGCCAGCCGATTTTATCGCTTACCAACGACATTATACGAAACGCCACCGAGAAATATACCAAAACGCTCTTCACCAGAATTGAGGGTAATGAAAAGCCTAAGATTTATGGTGCTCGTGATGAGCGGGGCGAGGCTTCGTTTGTTGTACGAAAAATTAATGAGTTGCTACGCGAAGGTACGCCGATTGAAGAAATTGCCGTACTCTTCCGTTCGGGCTTCCATTCATACAGGCTTGAAATGGAGCTCAACACCGCAGGCATCGACTTTGATAAGCGCGGTGGCTTAAAACTCACAGAATCGGCACATATGAAAGATGTGCTCGCATTCTTACGACTACTCGTCAATCAGCAGGATAATCTGAGCTGGAACCGTATTCTTCTGCAATTAGACAAAGTAGGACCGAAAACAGCCCAGAAGATTACGAACGCAATCGCTGTTGCTGATGATTCGTTTGAGGCGCTGAGTCGATATCCCGGCGGTAAAACCTGGAAGCATGGATTAGATAACCTCAACCAGCTCTTTAGAGATCTGCGAGCAGCAGACCAGCGGCCATCAGCGTTGTATGAGATAGTCATGCAGTATTATCAGCCGATATTTGAACAGCTGTACGCTGATGACTATCCCAAAAGGCAGAAAGACCTCGATCAGCTTAAATCGATCATGGTCGATAAAGATGACCTGCAGTCGTTTATTGATGATACAGCCCTTGATCCGCCTGATACCCCGTCAACCGCAGATAGCGGTGGTGAGAAGATGATTCTCTCAACAATTCATTCCTCCAAAGGGCTTGAATTTGATGCGGTCTTTATGATTGGCCTCTCAGAAGGACGTTTTCCACACGGATCTGCAGGGATGGGCGAACAGTGGGAGGAGGAGCGCAGACTATTATATGTTGCCGCAACCCGCGCCAGAAAACATCTGTACCTGACCTACCCGCGAGAATTAATGACACCGGATCGTCAGTTCAGAAGAGTAGGGATTTCACCATTTCTGGCAGAGATCAACCCAGGGCTTTATGAGCGTATCGAAAGCACACATGGGCATACATATAGCCAATCGCAACCGCGCTATGAAGCACCGTCTATCCCAAAGGCACCAAAGAAACGCGAGAAAAAGCTGACATTGAATGATCTTCCGGTAGGAACGAAGGTGCAGCATCCGTTTTTCGGTATGGGCACGGTGAAAAGAACCTCTGCTCCAAGCTCGTTGGATGTGCTTTTTGACAGGCATGGGGTTAAGACGTTACACCTTGATTATGCCAAACTGAAACTAATGTAAACATCCTCCAGCACGCCATCTGCGCACGATCTGGCTGGCGCGCATAGGAGAAACTATAGCGCGCCAGCCAGCTTGTGCACATCTGACGCACTGGAAAATGTTTACTAATCCTTGGTCGTGGGGAATACTTCGCTCTTTATTTTTTGTCTGTAACTGTAGCCTGCAGCAATCTGCTTGCACGCCTATGGTGCACTGGCAAACATTTACTGGTCTAGCCTGTTGGGATTTATTGTCTTTTTAGCTATTTGTTTGTAACTATAGCCTGCCAAGCTGCTTGTACACATATGGGGCACTGGCAGCTATTTACTGGTTCAGCGCGTTGGGAATATTTTGCTTTTTAACTATTTATTTAAACGAATAATCGTCAGATCACTTTACTAAGAATTCACTCAATATATATGACTCTCAGCTATCAGGAAGCAATAACATATCTCGACAATCTTCAGCTGCATAAGATCAAACTCGGGCTTGGGGCAATGCGCTCTTTTCTGGCCGATATCGGTCAGCCGGAGCAGCGTTTAAAGATTGTTCATGTGGCAGGCACCAACGGCAAAGGTTCGGTGAGTGCTTCGCTTTTGCATGTGCTGCAAAAAGCTGGTTACACGGTTGGGTTGTACACTTCGCCGCATCTTAGTTGTGTGCGTGAGCGTTTTCGTATCAACGACACGTTTATCAGCGAAGAAGATTTTGCACGTCTCTCACAGCACATAATCGATGTGCTTGGTGAGAATACGATAACCTATTTCGAGTTTACAACAGCTCTTGCTTTTCTCTGGTTTGAGGAGTCCGGTCTTGATCTGGTTATACTCGAAACAGGTCTGGGTGGAAGGCTGGATGCAACGAATGTAACTGAGCCGCTCGTCTCGGTAATTACCAGTATCAGCATGGACCACGAAGCATATCTGGGAAATACACTCAGAGAAGTTGCTGGAGAGAAAGCTGGGATAATAAAACCCGGAATTCCTGTGGTAGCTGCAAACGGCCACGAGGATGTTGTTGCTGTATTGAAAGAGACTGTAAAAGAACAAAACGCACCACTGTATTTGCTGGGAGAAGATTTCAGCTATTCCGGCGAAAGTAATGACGACTGGAGTTGGAATGGTGGAACGGTATCTCCGGATACACTGATCTCAGGCCTGAAGTGTTCGATGCGTGGTGCGTATCAGCGAGAGAATGCATCACTGGTTATTGCTGTTTTGCAGCTTTTGAACAACAAGGGATTTACTATAACTGAAGACAATCTGCGTTCAGGATTAGCGTCAGTAATCTGGCCGGGCCGTCTTGAATATATAGTGCTTGAAAAAGCGTCACGAAAACAGATTGCAGCAAAGGATAGAGGCGAAAGTGTATGTGTTCGCTATTTACTCGATGGTGCCCATAATCCTGCTGGCTTAAAGAATCTCTCGATGACGCTGGCGGATGAATATTCGTATAAAAAACTGATCGTAGTCTGGGGGGCGATGATAGATAAAGATATCGCAGCTGGGTTATCCAGCATGTTACCTCTGGCTGATACGCTCATCCTCACAACGCCGATTGGTGAACGCTCCGCAGAGCCGGAACAACTGGCAGCATTTCTCCCTGAAGAATTACAAACAGAAGTGGTACTGGTAAGGGATGTGGCAGAGGCTCTTCGGCAAGCCGAACAAAAAGCCACCGAAGATGATATAATAGTCGTAGCGGGGTCATTATATCTCGTTGGCGCAGTACGCAAAATCTTGGTTGGTGAGTTGGTAGAGCAGGAGTAGAAGCAGAATGGAGTATTTTAGTATCGACGGAATGGATGAAGATCAGATGCGAACAGAACGTGCAAACGCACGTGATCTTCGCAAAAGCCGCTGGTGGCAACAGAAAACAGCACCGGGCCTCTGTTACTATTGCGGTAAGAAATTCAAATTCAAACAGTTAACAATGGATCATCTGGTGCCCCTTGCCAGAGGTGGACGATCCACAAAAGACAACCTCGTCCCATCATGCAAGAAGTGTAATACCAAAAAGCAGTCAATGATGCCGCTTGAATGGGAAGAGCATATAGAAAAGATTAAAAAGAATCAGGTATAAGACGAGAGGGCTGTTTATTCCGAGACCCGAACGAAAATGATACTGTCATTATTTGATTTTTCTTGCGGTACAACGCTTTTGTGGTAAATTAGTCACCTCTCAAAACACCACCTATCATACCCCACGGGCGGGTAGCTCAGCTGGATAGAGTGTCGGCCTCCGAAGCCGAAGGTCGCGGGTTCGAATCCCGCCTCGCCCACCATATATGACAGCCACTTAGCTAATTTAGCTGAGTGGCTGCTTTTGTTTGTGTAAGGAGATTCGAGTAATATATAATAGCAATACTCGAAGCAACCTCGTCTTTTACCTCTTTCAAATTCAATGGCCAGCTCGCCGGTATGCAATCGCCTGTGGCAATTCGGACATACACAGATAATGTTGTTGGGTGCGTCTAAGCCATCCTCCTGCAGCAGTCCAATCGGCTTTTCGAATCTTTTCACCGCATAGCTGCAATCTGCACATCAAACAAATTAATTCAAAATTCCAAACATTGTTTCTGCGTGAAGCTACCCATTGCTATGGGATAATTGATTTTTATCATATTCCAGCCAGTTCAACCTTGCACCACTAGATCCACATGGATAATATGCAGTAATAACGTTTTCTTATTGTAATGCTTTGTCGGATACGAATTGTCAGCCATGAAATTTGTTAGCTATCGGTATGCGCCGAGCATGGCTAGAACTCTGGTGAAAGCTTCTATTTTAAATAGTGGAAACGAGCTTGCGACAAATTGGACATACAAGATGTTAATCTCTATGATGTCCACGCCACAGTTCTGCAATCACCTTAGGGGCATTTTCATCTGAACAGTTGAAGCAGGACGCAATTTACCAGACCAATAAAGCTTTCAGAAGAGAATTTAGAGTTAGTGCTAACGATGTTCGTTCAATCAATCAAAAGGCTTCTCAAGAGGTCATGCCGACAAAAACACACAAGGTGTGTTATTTATTCTTGACATGAGCGCCATGGAACACATAGACTGTCCTTTGTCCGCGGACAAAGGACATCTTAAGGAGGGTGGAAATGGAAAGTCAAGATATTTTTATTTTACTGAAAATCGCTAGTCTAGAAGAGCAAGAGGATGAAAATAAAAAGGATTTCTCAAAAACATTATTAAGACACAAGACACATGTAGAAGAAGAAAGCGACATAGAAATATTTGCAAGAATAGGCAATGATGAAATAAGCAAAGATGCCGGTTCTTCTTCGACAAATCATGAATGGGATGAGCTAGATTTTCAGCCAAATGGATTAATCAAGAAAGAGGACAGTTGGCAGGGTTGGCTCCCAGACGATGCTGACTATGCCAATCAAGAAATATTTAGTGAATTCACTAAATCAACTAAATTCGCCAGCAAATACTCTGTCCGTGGCCTTTCTGCTGCTCTTGGAATTAGCAAAACCGCAGTAAACAACTCTTTAAAACGTAGCCTAAGTGTTGGTTTGGTATATTTAGACCGTAAAACTAAATATCCTAAAGTTAATAGAGCAATTATTTATAATTTTATTATTCATGCAATCAAATACGTATTCCCTGCTGAACTCTCTAGCATGACGAGAGGTATTCCAACATCATTTTCCTCCCCAGCACTGAACCAAATTGTTGTAACTGCAGGGGAGTTTATATATGTTTGGCCTGATCCAAGGGGGAAGAAGATGGGACAATCCGTCACCCCACTTTTTCCAACAGTACCTTTTGCTGTCAGAAAAGATAAAAGTCTTTATGAGTACTTATCACTTGTCGATGCAATACGTATAGGAAATGCACGAGAAGTAAAATTAGCAAAAGAGCAACTTCATTTGAAATTATTATTATCATGACAGCCATATCCGAAAAATTATCGTCCATGATCGAGAAAGTCGCTAAGGCACTTGGCCCGGATTTGTTAAACGAAGTTGCCTTTGTCGGTGGCTGCACCACAGGTTTTTTAATTACAGATGAATTAGTTAAGGAAGAGGTGAGGTATACTCATGATGTTGATCTTATCGTTGACGTCATGGGTTATGCTGCTTGGAATGAATTGTGTGATAAATTGAGGAGCTATGGGTTTAGGGAGTCGATGGAAAACGGACCCATTTGTAGAATGATACTTGGTGAACTCCAGGTTGATTTTATGCCAGTTGATCCCAACTTGCTTGGTTTTAGTAATAAATGGTATAGCAAAGCCCTTGCAACATCAGAACAATACAAACTTAAAGGTGACATTTATATTAACCTTTTAACACCGCCTTTATTTGTGGCTACAAAGCTAGAAGCATATCTTGGAAGGGGTAACAATGACCCTATTGAAAGCCAAGATATAGAGGATATAATAAATCTTTTTGATGGAAGGGATGAACTAGTTTCTGAAATCATGAAGTCTGATGATGAAATTAAGGCTTACATATCAGTAAAGCTAGGCATGTTACTTAAAGATCCATTATTTCAAGTTCTTATTGATTCACAAACAAGAAATTCACCTGGCAGGTCTGAGGTTCTCTACGAACGCTTAGAAGCAGTCTGCGAGCAATAGGAAGACAAATGATGCACAATTGCTTTTGGTATTCATGTTCCGGCTCTCGCACTGTCGACAATAGGGATTATTGCGGGCTAGCCTCGGGGAATGGTCTTAGCATCTATATTCTTGCTGACGGTTTCACTAACTGCCGAAATGGTGGTCCATTAGCAAAGGATTTAATTGCAGCAATAATCTACAAGTGTCAAAGAGAATCAACAGATATATCAATTGAGTTAGTAAAGAAATGGTTGAGAGAAATACACCGTGAAATACGTATAAAATATATTTCTGACTCAACTGCCTTCATCATAGCTATATTTGACTCAGAAGGTAATTTAACAACACTTCATGCAGGAGATTGTTTGATAGGTAGAGTAGTTGAAGAAAGTAATATTGAGTGGCTAGCTGTCCCGCACACACTTGCCAATGCTACATCCGATGTTACACTTGAAAAAATGGTTAATAATCCCAATCGAAACGTATTAACAAGATGTTTTAAAGGTAGACGTTTTAGGAATCCAGAAGAACAGTCTATTCTAATTCATTCCGACGATCGCATCATATTAGCGACTGATGGCTTTTGGGCCGATCTCTCGTCAAACAAGCAAATCGACCTTTTAAAAGGTAAGTATTCACCTCACAATCAATCCGATGACGTCAGTTTTCTACTGTTAGAAAAATGCCTTGAGAAGAATAGAGAAATTAAGAGCTGCTCAGGCAATTTAATTGAAGGCACAGGTGAACAGCGCAGCCAACTCACGTAATGAAAAGGTGTATAACATCGGTTGATTCACTGGATAAGAAAAGAGAAAGGAGTCACCCATTAAAAGGCCCCTGGTCAAGGAATAATATTCTCGATTAAGGAAAAAAACACTTTTCTTTTGTAAGGTAAATAGTTGCCATACAACTCCTGCCTTGCAGAATACCCGTTCTTTATTGCACCCGTTATTTCAACTTTTCGTGTCGGTAATATCTTTACCGCACCAGTCACCCATCAGGATCAAGGCGAAGGGAGAAATTAGGATTGTAGAACGAAGAGATCCTCAAAAAAATCTCGTAGTAGAACAATTTTAATCTCGGATCCATGCCCCTGTCCGCACCCGCGAACCCAGAAAATTATTGGTGCCATACTGTTTCCAAGTGTTTGTGGGTATGAAAAGGGGTCAAGTCCGCTTTTGACTTTTCCTTTCTGTAGAGCATACCAAAGATACCCCCTGACTATACGTAACTATTGATATAGATCATAATTGGCCTAGAAGAGTCAAAGGTAGACTTGATAATCATATAAAAGGCACCTCCGGGAGACCACCGTTGATCCCCCAAAATAAAAATGGGTTCAGTTTTTTGTTTGACTTATGCTTAAGATAATTCCTGAGAAATTTTCAGCACCCTGTAACTAGTTATGATGCCGTGGTAAAAAGATCATTGTACCGCTTACCCTGATAGAGAAAAATAGGGGGGAGTCTTTGCATGACTCTTTTGGAGTTGGCGTAAAGCGGTAGTCAATATTTCAGCTTCGACGGTACGTATACCTGTCCACTCAATTCCGTTCTGGAATTGATCGAGCTCTTCCGACCAATATTCTTTGTACTCTGATGAGGATTGTAAGATGATTATTGCTACCGCATCTGTTTCAGTGTTTCCGGTCTCAAAGTATTCAATGAGCAACTGAAGCACCTTGTCACTGTCATTGTTTTTCATTTTAGGACTCCTTCATTGGTTCGTGTGACAATGCTCTAAGTTTAAAACAAGAGAAAGGGGTAAAGTCTGCCTAAGACTCATTTGGCATTAGAATTTACAATAATCACTCTGAGGTGCATAAAAAAAGAAAGGGGCAAATCCGCTTTTGACCTTTGTAGTTCGGTTAGTAGTATTATTGTCAGGCTAGAAAAGCAAATCTCTGACAATAAACATGTGGAAAATCAGGGTGAAAAAATAGTTTTAAACCTCTGTAAGAGTCATGTAGAAACATGCCCCCTTCTTGTTGTATTAATGGGTGCCCCTTTCCTTTGTTATCTTCCCGTTCATTTGCATTAATTCTTAAAGGTGTGATTAAATGTAACCTAGTCTCTATGGTAATTGGAGGTGCAATGGAAATGATCAAAAGATTTTAAGGGGGGGGAATGTTTGCAAAGATGAGTATTAAGCTGAAACTGATGCTCAGCGTGGCATTGATTGTGGTGGTGATGATGAGTGTCTCTGTGACCATTAACACCCGTATATCATTTAATACAATCTATGATCGCATTCGGGCCAATGAAGCTCCTGCCACCGTCAATTACATCGCAGAGACTTTTGAGTCAAAAATCGGCAAGGCAATCAGTATCTCACAGCTTATTGCAGATAACCCTTTTCTGCTCCAGTGGCTTAGGAGTGGTGAAAGTGAGGATCAGAAGATTCCGGCCATGCAATTTTTGAAAGAAGTAAAAAAACAGGATGTCGATTTTGTGTTCATGGTGACAGCGGGTGAAAAAAACTATTATACCCACGATGGATTTTTTAAACAGCTCAGTAAGGAGAACCCAAGAGATAGTTGGTTTTTTTCCACTATAGATAAGGGCAAAAAGATTGATATCAACATTGATGTAGATGAGAAAACTGGTTTGTTGATGGCCTATATTAATATTCTCATGGGACCGGCAAATGCAGCTGTAGGCGTGGCTGGGTGTGGCATTAATCTTGAGCAGCTTTCCGAACAGCTTTCTGGTACACGTCTTACGGATAATAGCATCAGCTACCTCATCGGGGGGGATGGCGCGGTGAAGGCCCATCCCGACAAGGAACTTGTCAAAAGCGGAAAAAACATCAAGGAATTCAGTGATAATGAGTATCGGAGCAATGTTGCCGGGAAGATTCTTTCTGCCGAGGAAGGGGCATTGGATTATATCAATGATAAAGGAGAAGATATCTTTGTTATATATCGTAATATTCCAACTTCCGGGTGGAAGGTCGTTATGGAGATACCCACGAAGGAGCTTGGCAAGGGCTTGGGGAAGATTAAGCTGGTGGCCCTGGGGCTTATAGCAGGGTTTGTCGTGATTGTGGTTGTGGTTTTGAATTTTCTTCTCAATGTCGTTCTTAAATCGATACGAGAAACTGCTGCAACACTCAAGGATATTGCTGAGGGCGAGGGCGATCTCACCAAGAGGCTGAACGTTGCTTCCAAAGATGAAATTGGGGATCTCGCCAACTCCTTTAATTTGTTTATCGATAAGCTGCAGCAGATAATAAAAGAGGTCATTTCTCATAGCGGAAAGGTGGATGAGGCTTCTGCCAGTATGCTTGGGATCGCCAAAAATGTCTCTACTGAGACCGATTCGACCTCAAGGAAGACCAAGAACATAGCCGCTTCGGCTGAAGACGTGACTAGGGGGGTAAGCTCCGTCGCCATTGCTATGGAGGAGGCAAACGCAAATATCTCTATGATTGCCAGCAGTGTCGAGGAGATGACTGTAACAGTGAGTGAAATTAGCCAAAACACCTCAAAGGCCAGCACTATTTCACAAAGTGCGGTGGATACCTCCAAAACTACCTCAGACCAGATACGGGTTCTTGAAGAGTCAGCTAAGGAGATTGGGCGTGTAACAGAAGCTATTACCGAAATATCCGAACAGACTAATCTGCTCGCTCTCAATGCCACTATTGAGGCGGCAAGAGCTGGTGAGGCAGGAAAGGGATTTGCAATAGTTGCAACTGAAATTAAAGAGCTGGCAAATCAGACGGCTAAGGCTACTCTTGAAATAAAGAATAAAATATCTGGAATCCAGAATGCAACCAGCGATTCCATTGCGAATATTGAACAGATCACTACCATCATTTTTGACTTTAACGAATTGATTACCTCGGTTGCTGCGGCCATTGAGGAGCAGACCGCAACCACTCAGGAGATTTCAACGAATATATCCCAACTTTCTGATGGCGTTTCTGAGACAAACCAGAATCTCTCCAGGAGTTCTGTTTCAGTAGCTGATATTAGTACGGAGGCAGGTTCGGTTAGCGAGTCAGTATCAGGATTGGCCGAGAGCGGGATAGAGCTGTCTGAAAGTGCTGAGAAAATGGCAGACCTTGCTGCTGAATTAAAAGCCCTGATGAGATCGTTTAAAGTATAGAGCTTGGCCCTGTCTGCACTGTTCTCTTGTTTTTTGCTGGCCACAAATTTGGCACCTTTAGTCAGTCGAAGGTATATACCAAGAAGGGGTCAAGTTCGCTTTTGACTTTTGTCTTTCTGTAGTGCATAGCAAAGATCCTCCCTGACTATACGTAACTATTGATACCGATCATAATTGGCCTGGAAGAGTCAAAGGCAGACTTGACCACTTTTTTTTTCAGGATCTGCTGTTGAATACTAGCAGATCCTGAAAACTGTTATGACGATAACTGAGGTTAGTCAGCACCAATAGCTGACGGTGTATGGGGGGATGTATCTGATTGATGAAAATTATACCTGATGTAGATCGTATGTAAGCGTATATCTAGCATCTCCAACAATTCCGCGATCCCGTCGAAATGTATGAGTGAGAGTTGAGCGGTCTCCTCGAATGAGACCTCTCACATCAGATTCTCCCAATCGCAGCGTTCCAAAATGGTCATCTCGACGACGATCCGATTCTCGTAACTCAACTACAACGTCGTTTCTAAATTCAACCCTACTATTTATGTTCCTTGTCTGACCTGTACGCATACTGACCGGGCCCCATACTGTGGAGTTGTTAACCCTGAGATAAGGTTCATCTGTACGCTCCTGTGCGTCGTTACATCTGATAGATATGAGCTCAATTGTGTATGGCATATTACCCACCTCCTTGGTGCTAATTTTTTAGGTTGAAGGGAAATGCATTTCCCATCTAGCTGTGAATAGAAAGTGAATAGTTCTGTCTCTGCTTATCTGAAGAAATATGCAGGTACAATTCTCTGATATTGTTTCGTTATTGTAAGTCGACGTGTTGATGTCTGATCTTCAATGTGTATTACACAGAAAATAGGTCGTGGATATGCTGAGGTCAATGTGGTGGTTAGGTTTATCTGGGTATATTATCGTAGATTTTCATGAATTACATATGGGGGATATTCGAGAAAAATGTAATCGTTCTCTAAAGGGTATGTAGGAGGCGAATGGGGGGACACAAAGTGCGGCGGGAAGGGAGTAATGTGTAATATTTTCTCTTTTTTTATGCTGATTAATCGAGGAAATCGTGGGGGAATTTTATTTTGACACTAGCTATGTAACACATACACCAACAGCACAGGAGCGAAAAAGGACAAGCAAGATACTGACAGATCAGCGTTGACGGGACACTAGGGTAAATCGCATTTAGATTCATAAACAAGCCGTTCCCATAGCTTCTCTTTTGCCTCTTCATTTATGTTTTCAAATCTAGTACCAAAAAGTTCACCCTCGACCCAAATGACTTCTGCTTTTACCTCCAAAAAATCTATCAAATTTTCATGTTCCTTGAATTGTATTGAAATGGAAATGTTGTCATTAACCGCTGGAATTTGGCTATGTGTTTGTATCGCACAGCCACTGCTTGATATGTCGTACACAAAGCCATCGCCTTCCAGGCCATCTTTGCTGAATTTTATTGAATGTTGGTAAAGCACGAATCGCAAGCTGCCTCGCTTTTCAGAGTTTGAAAGTACCGTTTCAACCTCTTCCAGGCTTTGAAAGTGATCAGCTTTATAACCAGAAATATTTGACGTAAAATTAATCAACTGTTTGAGAATAACCTTATCTTCATCCACAACCCGAACCACTCTTCCGACCTTGTTTTCAATGAGGTAATTCGTAATTCTTCTAAATGTTGGAATCGCACTCAAAAAACCTATTGTACACTGCGAAAGGTCTGTTATTACGATGAATCCTGGGGCAAGGTCATTCACGCAAAACCTGATTTCCGTGTAGAGTTTATCAAGATTTTCTTTACTCAGCTTTCCGGCAATTGTTATATGCAGTCTGTTTTTGGCTATATTGGCAATAGCCTTTGGTGTCTTGACAGACATCCTTTTACACCTCTTTGATTTTACAGCATAAAAAGACATTCGATTATAAACAGTATAGTATCACAAGAGTTAAGAAAAGTGAAAGGGCCATAAGAAACTTCTACGATACTCTCGAATGTATCATAATGCTGGAGGGGGCTACCGCTGATCGGGGTTAGACTAAGTCAATGAATTAGATTTACGTATAAAAATGTACTTTGAAGTGGTCGTTTTGCCTTGGAAAGTTACTTTTTCACGCCGGAATCTCCCTTTTTAGGGTAGCTACTCTTTTTTGTTAGATTGTTGGTAGCCTTTATGGAATGCAAACTACCCATTATTGCTGAAAATGATAATCTGGCTGACTTCTGCTCATATGAAAAATCGTTGTTGCTTCAATAATTTTCTACTTTACTTGCAATAGCAGCAAGGCTATTGATACACTCTGTTGATTTTTCGAAATTCAAAATATCAAAAACATGAGAACAATCTCTATGAAAAATATATTTCCGTTTATTCTTGTTATATTTCTATTGTTTTCAGTTACACCATGTATGGCAGCTGAACAGAATGACGACGAATATTTCAATGAAGTTGTTAAGCTGTTTGAAAAGAATTGTAAGGAAAAGAGTAACTCCGAGTTTTTGAAATGTTTGGCTGAATACACGCCTGAAAAATGCAAAAGTCTTGTGTATGGAAGAGATAGGCTGGCATGGAAGGAGTGTATTTCATCATGTGGAAGTGCAAACATTTATAGCAAAACATTTGGTGAATGTTCCGACTAAAAGAGTGGTCACTTTTCTGTTGGATTTGTATTGCAGTATGGGGCGTTTTCTAAACCCATTATTTTCGATATTTTCCGCTGGGCACACCATCGACATAAATGCCTTCCAGATACGAGAGTTTTCTTGGCAGCTGTTTCACAGAACCCCTTGAAATAAGAAATGTTGCTTTTCGACCTACAGTTAATGCGCCAAGTTTTTCAAAACCGAAGAATCTGGCTCCGGTTTCTGAAGCACATCGGATGGTCTCTTCCAGTGAATAGCCAGCCTTGATAAACAGTTTCATCTCTTCTGCCATTGACTCGCCGTGGAGTATGCCAACACTACCCGCTCCGGTTCCTATTGCTGTTTTTACCCCCAATTGTTTTGCACGACGAAGTTGCATGAGGTGTTCGTTGAGCATTTTTTTCCAGAACGCTTCTGCTCCCGGGATTGGTTTACCCGGTGCGACATATCGCTGGGAAAATCGGCAACAGACATCTCCGCTGCTTCCTGAACTGTCCAAACCGTTCTTGGCCCGTAGCACGCTTGGAATCCATAGAACGTTCTTTTCAGCCATTTTCCTGAGATTCTCTTCACCCATCGCATAACCCTGTTCGATAGCGTCACATCCTGCGTCGAGTGCTTCTTTTACCTTTTGCTCGCCATTAGCAACAACGATTGCCTTTTTGCTGCCTTTTGTACTCAGAAGAGTATGTAGATTTGCCTGAGTAAGTACAGGTGAAGGCGCTACCTCATCTTCGATATTACTGGAGTAGTAGAGTTTAAGAAAATCACCGCTTGTGGTTTCGAGATCTACACGATCCTCATCGGTCAAGTCGGGAAGGGCGGGCGTTTGAATCTCAATGATATTTTCGTCTGCTATTCTCTTTTGAGAGAGTTTGAGCAGATCTGTTATCTCATCACAGTCAGCGACTCCCATCACTCCGTATGCATGACAGTAGCTGATGTGTTTTTCAAACAAGACTGCTTTTTGTGCTATCCCGGCTTCTTTATCAGCTAATCGCACCCGCATGTCGACTGAGGGTGACCTGGAAAGTGAAACACTACAGTCAATAAAAGCTGGCAGAAGAGTACAATGTGAGAAGTCATCGATTACTGCAGGGCTAGTGTCGGGTAAATCCGCTAAGGGACCAATAGCGGTAATGATGCCATCTTTGACAGCAATGAAGATATTTTTGTTTACGACTGTACTGCTACCGTCGATGAAGCTTCCTGCAACTATGTATCGAGTTTCGTCCATTATCTTTTGGTGTATTTATAGGTGATGGGGCTTGATTGAAGGGGATACTATGGAATGTGGAATGGTTGATCTTCGGGTCACACAATAATCTCTTCGCACACACTCACTACCGATTATTAAAAAAAATGTCTATTAGTTTGATTTTGATGCATCTGGAAAATTGTTGTCGTTTCAGTGGTTCTGCTCTTCATGTGCAATGGCAGCAAGGCTATTGATAAACTCTGTCGATTTTTCAAAATTTGAAACAAGCTTTGCTGGCGTTGCGGTAATACTTCCATACTGATCATTCAAGTACTCAGTGATAAATTGCTGGTGTAATAGAGCAGATTTGGCAAGCATCTGATGGGCATTTTGTCGATTAGACAATGGTAGCTGCCGTAGCTCGCTGCGGAATGAATTGTATTTATCTGTCGCTAGAAGCATCTTAACCATTGCTTTGAGGCCACCAGCATTTATATACGATTTAAAGCTGTTGAAGTCAGTGTCTGTTAGCTCTTCGGCACCACCCAACAGTTTAACTATCTTGAAAACTGCCGCCACGAGGCTGCTCTTTGCAATTCCTTCGAGAAATGGACGGTTGTTTTCGATTACCCTGCCTGTCAAAACCAACAGCCATTCATGATCTGTTTTTTCCTGATCAGGATGCATGGTATACAGCGGCAGTAACACATCTTGCTGCAGTTTGCTTATCTTTGAGTGAATGGTAAAGGGATTAATCATAAAGATTTTTTCTTTTAGGAGGCTGTGATGCTTCTTTATGTTGTCAGCAGGTAGTTATTATGTGTTTTTCATTTTTCACAATAAGCTGGACAGAGCAGTATATCAACAAAAGTATGCAAACGGCTCTTATACCTTGATTAAAGGTCTCGCCCGTATTTCACCATAATTCTGTAACACCGCTCCAGTAATTTCCACTCTAAAAAGTAAGATTTCGGTAATTTTATAGGAATCATTATTGACAAGTTCTGTGTAGTATATAGTTTCTCGTACATGAGGTTTTAAGCAGTGTATTTACAATCTTATCAAAAAGATGCAGTATCTACACAGCTGAGACTGTCTGGAATGACATACGACAGTATCTGATTTTGAAGATCTTTCATTTGGGTTGTTTCAATGTATACAAACCAAACGAGTTTATACTATAGGGACGATATATGAAAAGAAGAGATTGGCAAATTTCTTTGGTGCTGGTTGGGCTTTTACTGTTGCCGTTATCGGAAGTGCAGGCGCTCCCGCAGGGCGGCGACTTTTTGAAAATATTTAACGGGCCGGGAACCACGGGTGGTGGTGAATTTAATATCGACCTGAAGAACAATGGTATAGGAACAGATTATATTAGTTTTTGCCTTGAGAGAAGTGAGTATATCTCATTCGATACAGAATATGAGATCGATCATATAGTAGATTATGCAGAGTTGGGTGGTGGCGGGGCGGTCGATGGTAAAGATTATATCAGTGACGCTACCAAATGGCTTTATCACAATTATATGTTTGGTGATTATGTCTGGTCGAGAACGACAGGCGTTACAGCAGAAAAAGCCAACGCCGTCCAGAACACAATCTGGTTTCTCGAAGATGAGTTTACAGACACAGGTTGGGCAAATTTATCAATCTCAAAGCAGTCTTCGTATGATCTTTATAACATCGTTCAGGGACAAGGTGATTATTCGTTCAATGGTGTCGTTAAGGTCATTAATCTTGTAGATGCTTCTGGAAATCGTAAGCAGAGCCAGCTTATAGGTGAACCGGTTCCTGAACCTTCTACCATGTTACTGATGGGGGCTGGTATTGCAGGTCTTGCCGTGTATGCTCGCAAGAGGAAAAAGAAGTAATACTTAGTAATTAATATAGATGTTAAAAAGGCCGCTTCTCAGGAAGCGGCCTTTTTGCGTTTTTAGGAAATACTCTTCTGTGAATTCTGAGGGAGGGACTGGCTGCTGCAATTCGGGAAAGGGAAAGGGAGAAGGAGAGGAGCAGTTTGCAGTTTGACTCTTAAAGCAATTGGTCGTGCTCTCCTAAGGTTTGCCTGCAGAGTGAGGATTACTCTGTTGATAGAATCAGACAACTCATAGTTAGCATAACTTTACAGCGGGTAAAGATACAAAATAAGAGGGTATTGTTGGGGTATTCAGTTTATGATACCTCTATCTGCAGGGAGCTAAAACCACCACATAAATCCGGTGTTGTGAGGGGGGGAGCCGTGTAGGATTGATTGATGCGCTAATTAAACACAGCCTGCAAGCTACTGGTTAAAGTTTAAACCAAAAAAATTTTGTATGTGATCATGTTGAAGAGTGCACTAAATATTACCCTTTTGGCTTGTTGCTTATTGTTTTCCAATGATACTTTTGGGAACCCGACAGAACCATCCCGAACGACCTGTATGAATTGGCTCGACGAACAGGAGATGTCGTTATCTGCGGCTCAGAAGAATTTTACCATAGGCAAACGAAGTATTTGGGAAGAAAGCGAATATGCAGCTGAGAAACTCAAAGATTCTCATGATACCGCGTATTTCAACAAAGAAAACTTCACCTATATTTGGAATCGATGCAAAGATCATTTGCAGAATTTTACAAAGAAGGATGCTCAGCTCAAGGATCAACAATATGTTGACCTGGAAGACAGCACATTCTGCGCAATGGAAATAGTAGGTTTTACTCAGGAATTCAGTGGATTATCGAAGGCGATCGATGAATACAACAGAATGGTCAAGGATTTCGCCGAAACAGATAGGAGTATGGTGAGAATGACTGGAGATTATGTCCTGAGTATTTCAGACAGGGTCATGGAGAAGTTTTATACGATTGAACGTTTTTGTAGAAAGGATGCCACTGAAGTTAAAGAGATAAAGGAGCAGTTCTGGAATGCATATAATTCCAATCTCCAGGTTATAGATACATTTTTCAGTGAGAACTTCAGGGTCAAAGAAAAATAAGAGATATTTCCTTCTGACCCTGAATCACAGGTTGAATCGCTTCTTCAATATTTTTTCGGCAACTATAGCCTAAAAGTGAAATAGCCGACTACAGGTTACTGGCCGAAAGTTCGAACCTGCATTACCTGAACTGATGAAAGATCGGGGTTAAAACAGCCACGGTGCTGTCTGTTTACGATTCTGTTCATATTTTTTGATCTTGTCTGAATGCAGCAAGGTCATGCCGATGTCATCAAGCCCGTTGAGTAAACGATGACGACGATACTCCGCAATTGAAAATTCGATAGTCTTATCAGAGGGCGTGGTGATTGTTTGTGCTTCCAGATCTACTGTTAATGTGTAGCCGGATTCTTCTTTCACTTCCTCAAACAACTGATCTATTACCTCAGCATCCAGTGTAATTGCCAGCAGACCGTTATTAAGCGTGTTGCCATAAAATATATCGGCAAAGCTTGGGGCGATCACCACACGAAAACCATAATCGACCATCGCCCAGACCGCATGCTCGCGAGATGACCCACAACCATAGTTTTCACGCGCCAGCAGGATTTCAGCCCCCTGATAACGTTTTTTATTCAGGATGAAATCGCTATTAATGCGGCGTGTTGTATGATCCATGAATGGTTCACCCGGATCAAGGTAGCGCCAGTCATCAAAAAGGTTGGGGCCGAAACCTGTGCGGTTAATAGACTTAAGATATTGTTTGGGGATTATCGCATCTGTATCGACATTGGCGCGATCAAGAGGCAGGACCACACCGCATATTTTGGTAAAGGGTTGCATCGTTACTCCTTATTGTATGTTTTTTGTAAACCATAAATAAAAACATATGCTGCTCATCAACGTCTGTATCAGACAAGCTCCCGTACATCGACAAAGTGACCGGAAACTGCTGCCGCTGCAGCCATAGCCGGGCTGACCAGATGGGTGCGTCCTCCCTGCCCCTGTCGACCCTCAAAATTACGGTTGGAGGTTGAAGCGCAACGCTCGCCGGGTTCCAGTCGATCATCATTCATGGCAAGGCACATGGAGCATCCCGGCTCGCGCCATTCAAAACCGGCATCGGTGAATATGGTATCTAAACCTTCCTTTTCAGCCTGTTGTTTGACGAGGCCGGAGCCGGGAACAACAAGGGCAATCTTGATGTTGGCCGCAACCTTCTTGCCGCGTACCACATCAGCTGCAGCCCGCAGATCCTCAATTCGTCCATTAGTGCAGGAACCGATAAAGATCTTATCAAGAGGAATATCCCGAATAGCTGTGCCGGCTTTGAGACCCATATACTGTAGGGCATTGGTAATTCCATCGGCCTTGCCTTCATCAGTCTCGTCTGCCGGGTTCGGGACCACACTGTTGACTGATACAACCATCTCGGGGGAGGTTCCCCAGCTGACCTGCGGTTCAATCGCACTGGCGTCTATAGTAACTATTTCGTCAAAGCTGGCGTCTGGATCACTGTGTAACTCCTGCCATGCTGCGACGGCCTGATCCATCATTTCTCCCTTGGGAGAAAATGGGCGGTTTTGCACATAGGCAATAGTTTTATCGTCTACGCCGATGATACCTGATCGTGCTCCTGCCTCTATAGCCATGTTGCAGACAGTCATTCTGCCTTCCATGCTCAGATCGGTAACTGCATCTCCTGCAAATTCAATGACACAGCCGGTTCCACCTGCAGTGCCTATCTGACCAATGATTGCCAGGACCAGATCTTTAGCGGTTACGCCTGTACCAAGCTTACCTGTTACCGATACCAGCATGGATTTCGATTTTTTCAGCACCAGACATTGGGTGGCAAGTACGTGTTCGACTTCTGAAGTACCGATACCAAAGGCCAGCGCGCCAAATGCCCCGTGGGTTGACGTGTGCGAATCTCCACATACGACAGTCATGCCGGGCAGGGTGGCACCTTGCTCAGGCCCGATTACATGCACAACACCCTGGCGAATGTCAGTAAGTTTGAATTCTGTAATTCCAAAGGATGAGCAGTTGTCATCCAGTGTTTGCAATTGCAATTTTGATGCTGGATCTTTTATTGGCAATCCACGATTTGTGGTTGGTACGTTATGATCAGGTACTGCCAGAACTGTATCCCGTCGCCACGGTTCACGGTCTGCAAGTCGCAGACCCTCGAAGGCCTGGGGAGAAGTCACTTCATGGACAAGATGCCGATCAATATAGATCAGGCTGGTTCCGTCCTCGTTGCTATGCACCACATGTGCATCCCATAATTTGTCATACAGATTTTTAGCCATAGGTAATTCCTCCTTGTTAAAGATAGGAATAATGCTTTTTTAGATATAACTCAAATTCATTGTTTTCATGAATGCTATTCCATATTAGAATAGGCTGATGGATACGAATACTTTACAGGCATTTCTTGCCGTGGCGGATACCGGCTCTTTTTCGCTAGCAGCCGAACAGCTGTTTGTCACCCAGCCTGCAGTAAGTAAAAGGGTTGCAGCCCTTGAGGATGAACTGGCAACACGACTTTTCGAGCGACTTGGCAGGCGCGTGTTACTCACAGAGGCGGGGCAGACTCTGCTGCCGAAGGCGCGGCATATTCTTCTTGAGATGGCTGAAAGCAGACGGCTTATTGCAAATCTTTCAACAGATGTAAGCGGTAGTCTGCAGTTAGCTATCAGTCATCATGTAGGATTACACCGCTTACCGAATATTTTGCGCGAATATGGTCTTCGCTATCCAAAGGTGGAGTTTGATCTGCATTTTATGAACTCGGAAACCGGTTGTGAGGCTGTGGCAGCCGGGGATATCGAACTGGCGGTAGTAACTGTTCCTGAGACACCATTCGACAAGCTTATTGTAGATACCATTTGGGATGACCCTCTTATGTTTATGGTGAGCAGGAATCATCCGCTTGTGGATACAACAAAAGGTATTCGAAAATTTGAGGAGTATCCGGCTATCCTGCCTGAGAGGGGCACGGTTACCCGAAGAATGATAGAAAAGGTCCTTGAACCTTTTGAGCTCTCCTGGAAAATAGGAGTAGAAACCAATTATCTTGAGACAATTCGGATGCTGGTCTCGGTTGGGTTAGGCTGGAGCGTGTTGCCGCTCAGTATGCTGAGCGATGAGCTGGTTTGTATCGAAATTCAGGGTGTAAAATTTTTGCGCAAATTGGGTATGGTGACGCATCGAAATCGTAGTTTGTCGACAGCTGCCAGGGCATTTCAAGAGATGCTTTTAAGTGACTCTGAAGGACTAAGGGCTGAAGGACTAAGGACTGAGGACTAAGGACTAAGGACTAAGGACTAAGGGCTAAGGACTGAGGACTGAGGGTTAAGGACTGAGGACTGAGGACTGAGGGTTAAGGGCTAAGGGCTAAGGGCTAAGGACTGAGGACTGAGGGTTGAGGGCTGAGGGCTGAGGGTTAAGGACTGAGGGCTAAGGGCTAAGGGCTAAGGGCTGAGGGCTGAGGACTAAGGGCTGAGGACTGAGGGCTGAGGACTGAGGGCTGAGGGCTGAGGGTTGAGGGTTGAGGGCTGAGGGCTGAGGGTTGAGGGTTGAGGGCTGAGGGCTGAGGGCTGAGGGCTGAGGGCTGAGGGCTGAGGGCTAAGGGCTGAGGGCTAAGGGCTGAGGGCTGAGGACTAAGGGCTGAGGGTTGAGGGTTGAGGGCTGAGGGCTGAGGGGTAGGACTGAGGGCTGAAGGCTTAGAAGTGAGGAGTGAGGGCTGGGGCTCAGGAGTGGGGTGTTAGATGGACAACTTTTAACACCATATAATCTTGCTATTTGAAGGAGTTGCGCGTGGAGTCGAAGAGGAAAAAGCTGCTGGTCATTTATCATTCTCAGGGTGGCACCATGAAAATCATGGCCGACCGATTTGCCAAAGGGGCATCCAGAGAGGAAGACATTGAGGTTGTATATAAAAACGCAGCCGATGCCGATGTTGACGATCTCTTAGAGTGTAGTGGAATTGCTATAGGATCTCCTGAGTATTTCGGGACAATGGCCGGGATGATAAAAGATTTCTTTGATCGCACGTATGAAGCCGCAAAGGATAAGACTATAGGACTGCCGTTTGTTGTTTTTGTCTGCGCCGGTAATGACGGGCGGGGCGCTCTTGCGCAAATTGAGCGACTTGCTACCGCGTATAAATGGAAACAGGTGCAGGAGCACAGAAGGATTGTGGGGCACCCTGCAGAACAGGATCTACTTGATCTTGAGGAGTTAGGACAGACTCTTGCGGCAGGGATCGATTTTGGAATTTTCTGATTTATTTTGTTCGATCTCACTGATACGTATGTAATAGAAGGCAAGCCATGGAAAAAATGATCACCTTTCCTTCAGGGAATCTCGTTCTTGAAGGGCTCTATAATAAAGTCTCAGACACCCGAGCTGCTATAATTACCCATCCTCACCCGCTTTATGGCGGGGATATGTGCAATCCTGTGGTTGAATCGCTGATGCATAGCTTCAAACGGCAAAATTATACCACATTGAGGTTCAATTTCAGGGGGACTGGGGGAAGTGAAGGAACTTACGACGATGGCATCAGTGAGGGACAGGATGTGCTGGAGGCGATACGCTTTCTTGTTGATAGTGGTATAACGTCAATTCATCTTGCCGGGTATTCTTTTGGATCGTGGGTGCTTGCTCATATGGATGAGATTCCAGCCGTGGTTGTTGGGATGGTCTTTGTTTCGCCCCCGTTAGCATTGCTTCCATTCAAGGGAAATCGATCATTTCCGCTTCTAAAGCTCGTTATTACAGGAGAGGAGGACGAAATCGCTCCGGTCAAGCTGATCAGCGATTCTCTTGCCGGGTGGTACAGCGATGCACGCTTTGAAGTAATTGATTTTGCAGATCATTTTTATTTCGGCTGCTTTGAAGCATTAGAACAGGTAATGCATGAGTATCTGACAGGTTTTCAGTTGAGCTGAAGCTGATTTGTATTATGAATTGAACTCTTCTTGATAGTTGGTCGTTGTTTTCAAACAGAAGAGCCGTATTTCTACTGCTACACCGACTGCAGTTTTCAGTTTGTTGTGTTCTGCTTTACAACACTAGACTCTGCGGGTAAAAACAGCTGCGACGAGCATGTTGAAAGATTGTGCTTTACTACATCGCTCAATATGAAACGCATAGTTCCAGAATTTTATATATTTTCAGTACTAACCTTACTGTAGGAGATCCTCTTGGGCTTTCGGGAAATCACACTTCAACTCCCCACCGACTATAGCGACGATGTCTTGAAGGCAGACATTGCAAAACAGCTTGGCATTAGAGAATTTTCGTGGCAGATCGAAGGCAAGAGCCTCGACGCGCGAAAGAAAAGCAATATACACTGGTTGATGCGTGTTGGTGTTCTCTCTGATGAACTTAAGGGTGGCGAGCCGAATTCGTACCCTTCACTTGAGATTCCCTGGAAGCAGAGAAGTACCAAGGCTGTTGTTGTAGGGAGTGGGCCTGCTGGATTTTTTGCGGCGCTGATTTTACAAAAAGCCGGATTTCAAACCATACTCATTGAACGTGGTTCCAAGGTTGCCAGACGCATTGACAGCATCCAGAAATTTGAAAGTACGGGTGCTTTTGATCCAATAAACAACTATGCATTTGGTGAAGGCGGGGCTGGAACGTTTTCTGACGGCAAGCTCACTTCCAGAACGAAAAAGATTGCCCGCGAAAAACAGTTTATCCTCTCGAGTTATGTTCGTGCTGGAGGCCCAAAGGAGATCGAATACCTGGCTCACCCTCATCTCGGTACCGATAATCTCAGAAGAATTGTTTTGAACCTGAGAAATGAATTTGAAGACTTGGGCGGAGAAATGCGGTTTGAAACTGAACTGACAGATTTACGCATTGATTCTGGAAAGGTCGTCGCTGCAGTTACATCGGCTGGAGAGATTCCCGCAGATGTGGTTGTTATTGCCCCCGGACATTCGGCCCATGAAACATATCGGATGCTGATCAACAACAACGTTCAGTTCCGGACCAAGAATTTTGCCATAGGCTGCCGGATTGAACATCCGCAGGAACTGATCAATACAGCCCAATGGGGCAAGGCGGAGCTACCAGGAGTCAAAGCAGCTGAATATCGGCTTACTGCAAAAGGAGATGGTTGTCTGCCTGTTTACACTTTCTGTATGTGTCCTGGCGGTATCGTTGTACCGGCTGCAGCCTATGAGAATACCAATATTGTAAACGGAATGAGTCGCTACAAGCGAAACGGCCGGTTTGCCAATGCTGCCTGTGTGGCAGGGTGTAATCTAAATTCGTTACTCGGAAGAGCTGTTGAACCACTCGAAGCCCTTGACTGGCTAGGTGATCTGGAACAAAAGTTTTATGAATATTCAAACGGCTATCAAGCACCTTTCTCTACAATATCGGGCTTTATTAATAAAAGAGAGCCGTCTCAATCTGTTGAGTCCAGCTATCCTTTAGGCCTTATCTCTGCACCCTTATGGGATCTGCTGCCAGGCGAGATCAGTCGTTCAGTTTCTTTGGGCTTAGCACAGTTCAATAAAAAACTTAGAGGTTTTGGGAGCGGAACTATTCTTGGACTTGAGAGTAAGACGTCATCGCCTGTGCAGGTGCTACGAGATGACGAGAGACGCTGCCAGGGGTTTTCCAATCTGTATCTGGCCGGTGAAGGTTCCGGTTGGTCTGGCGGCATAATTTCGAGCGGTGTTGACGGAATACGGACAGCTATGGCAATTATCCAGCAGGCATCCTGAAGGAGAACCATTGTATTTTGTAAGCAAATCCAAAGAGGGAAAAAACTCTTTGGATTTGCTTTGATGTATCGTATAGCCACTTCCCATTTTCCACCTCCCACTTCTGAATCTCAATCTGAGCCAGTATAGAAGTTTGTAGCAGCCACCATTTCTTGAGTATTTGATTTACCTGAATGTGAGCTGTCAGTGTGCATTTTCACTACGAATCCTAACGTGTTGATGAATCTGTGAATTAATGGTATATGACTCTGGAAAGATGTCTGTATTGGAACATTCAGGCAGTTAGCCTATCATCTACGCATGTAGTGTAACCACGATTGCTTACTTTCAGGGCATCGCCCAAGTTTCGGTTAGGTGCGTTGATTTCATTCATCAGAAAGCTAAAGGAACTTTGCGCGTATGAAGAAAAAATATGCAGTAGCAGCTGTTGCTATGGCGAGTGTGATATTTGTGGGATTCCCACAACAGAGTAAAGCTGGTGAGACCCTTGGGGTAGGTGTTCACTTAGGAACTCTTGGCCCCGGAGCTGAGATAAGTTTTTCGGTTTTAGAAAATACACGGTTTCGTGTGGGATTAAATTACCTCGACTTCTCGCTGGACGGTGAGAGTAATGATGTCGACTATGATTTTGACACAAAACTCCGGTCGTTTTCATTACTGCTTGATTATCATCCTTTCAGCAGTGCATTCTTTTTGAGCGGTGGAGCATATATTAACAATAATGAAGTTGGTGTAGTAGGAACGTTTGACGCTGGTGAAGTTCCCGGTTCGTTGTCTCCGTATTTAGAGACAGCAAAAGTGCTTGCTGATGTAGGTTTCAATACCTTTGCCCCGTATTTCGGTATTGGATGGAGATCTAATAATGGAACTACCGGATGGGATATCGCGTGCAATTTTGGTGTCATGTTCCAGGGGGCTCCGGATGTAAAAAATATGCGTGTTGAAGGACCTATTGATGTGAATGGGATTAGTGATGTGCAGGATTATCTTGCCAACGAAGAGAAGGAAATCGAGGATGATCTGAGTTGGTTTGAATATTATCCTGTCGCTTCAGTGCAGTTCGTATACCATTTCTGATTGCCGGGAAGGGGCAATAGTATATCTGGTGCAAATTATAAAATTTGAGAGCTAACCTCATCAAGGCAGTGCATTTAAACAGACTTTGATGGCTTCAAGCATCTAAAGAGGTTTTTAAGTAGATCTATCTAATATTTCTCGAATTCGGTGCAGAAATTCATGCACATCCACAGGTTTTTGGATAAAATCTGAATATCCTTTTTCAATGAATTTTGATCTGTTCATTGCTCCGGAAAATCCAGAAACTACGATAACCGGAATGTTCCGATCAGTTGCAAGAATTTCAGCACCTAATTGTTCGCCTGTCATTCCCGGCATTGTCAGATCGGTGATAACCAGGTGGTAGCGATCCGGGGCTTCAAAAAAATTCCTTAGAGCGTCGTGGCTGTTATCGTAGGCTTCTACGGTATAACCAAAAGTTTCAAGAAGGTCCCGATGCATATGGAGTACATCTTCTTCATCGTCAATGAGCAGAATTGTTTCATTGCCGCCTTTCAGATCAGTATGGGTTGTGTTAAGGGGGAGCGATACAGGTGTATCGGTATCTGTAAATACCGGAAAGTATATATTGAAAGTGGTACCTTGGCCCGGTTCACTATAGACTCGGATGAATCCACCGCATCCGTTGACAATTCCATGAACTACCGCAAGTCCCAGGCCGGTACCTCTGCCGGCTTCTTTCGTAGTGAAGTATGGTTCGAATATCTTGGCGAGTGTCTGCTTATCCATGCCGGTACCGGTGTCACTGATCTCAAGGTGTAGATATTGTCCAGAGGGAAATTCAGAATCAGGTGTGGCGTCATCAGCGATAAATTGAAAATCCCTCATAGTAACCGAAAGAGTACCACCTGTATCCTGCATGGCATGGTAAGCATTGGTGCAGAGATTCATAATCACCTGATGAATCTCTGTCGAATCGGCGACTACCAAGGTGTTTGTCTGGATATCCTGGACAATCTCTATTGAAGACGGGATAGATGATCGTAGTAGTTTTAGTGCTTCAGAAACAATCAGGCTGATTTGCAGCGGGTGTTTTTCTGATTCTGTTCTCCGGCTGATCGCCAGGATTTGGGAGACAAGATCTTTTGCCCGCTTTGAGGCTTTTTCAACTTCAGTGAGGTAATTGTGTATCTTTTGATTTCCTTCTGATAGCAGAAGAGCCAATTGTGTGTAGCCGGTAAGAGCCGAGAGGATGTTGTTGAAATCATGGGCGATTCCACCGGCAAGAGTGCCAATTACTTCCATTTTCTGCGCTTGGCGCAGTTTTGCTTCGGTTTGTTGTTGTTTCGTGATATCTGTGAGTGACCCTTCAAGGTAGAGGCAATTCCCTGATTCATCGTGCAGTTCGTGTATATTATGAAGTACCGTAATAATAGATCCATCTTTGCAGTACATCTGTCTTTCGTGGTTTACCACCTTCCGCCCTGCCGCAAGCTCTGCCAGCAGTTGATCCCGCTCTTCAGGGTGAACATACAGCTGGTTTCGTATATCGGTGTAGTATGCAATTGTCTCTTCGGGCGTTTCGAATCCAAGCATTCGGGCAAGAGACGGGTTTACCTTAAGGAATTGACCTTCACGGGTTGTCTGGAATAAACCTTCTGTTGCATTCTCGAATATACTTCGAAAGTTTTTTTCAGAATGAAACAACTTCTTTTCGGCTACTTTTCTCCTGTAGATATTTACGATTAAAAATATAATTATTACGAGCAAAGAGACAATTGCCACCGCACTGCCTAAAAGCACTTGCTTATGTTTCTGATAAAACGATACCGGAAAGTTTAAAATCAGACTGTCTATAGGTAAAGAAGTAGGGTTAATGTTATTAGAAATCAGAATGTTGTAGTCAAAAATGTGTACATTGGGGCTGTGGTACAGGCGTTGGAGATTGGCTGAGGGACCATCTTGAATCAAGCGGATAACAATATCGCCAGCTGCTTTTCCCTGGCTATAACCATTAGTAACCATCCCACCGACCAGTCCATGACCAAAATAAAAATCCCATAGACCATATATCGGAACCGGACTTTTATCATATACTTTAGAAAACACCTCATAATACTCATACGTTTGTCCGTATTTATCGCTTAGAAACAATGAGAAGAGTATTAAGCTTTTAGGAGGTATAGCTGACACCTGCTCAAGGAGATAAGGCAGAGATACGTCATCGAGTACTATAAACTCCAACATGTGTTTATATTTATCAACTACCCTGTCTATTTCTTTGCGAACTTTTCGGCCGGTAACAGTTATGTCGTTGATGATGTAAATGCGTGTTGTGTCCGGGTGAATTTTCAGCAGGGTTGTAACATTTGTCTCAACGTCAGCTTCCTCAGTGACACCAAAGAAATTTGGATATCCCTCTAATTCGTGTTCATTGAGATAATTCGCACCACAAAAAGATACAATTGCCCCCGGGAATAGGCTTTTGCCGTATTTCTTAAGAAATATTAGGGCAGTATCGTCAGATGAGATGACATAATCAATCGGAATATATTTGTATTTATCGCTTAAGGTTCGAAAGATCATATCGTAACGATCTTCGGAATAATATCTCTTCATATCCATGTATTCGACATGAATATCAACATTGGCACCCATTGGAGTTAACGATGAGAGTATGCCGGAATTAACTTCATCGGTCCATTTGTATCCGACATGGTAGGAATGAAGAACGAGAATGTTTGCTCTCTGGTTCTTTGCAGAGCACGGAGTATGAAGTCCAACAAAGCAGACACAAAGGATAGATACTGTCAAAAGTATGTGGCTGGCAGAAGACACCTTGCGCTCTGAAAAAAGCATTTTTATGGTATTCCTATTGAAGATAATAATGCTCTGCGAAGTGATTTTTCGGGGCAAATTATTCAGAACATTGTCATACACTGTTCATTTTATCTAATCCTGAAAGACAAAACAAATCCGAGATTCAGTGTTGTTCAGTCAATGTGGTGTGAGGATCGGATACGACAATATTTTATTGAACAATTATAGGTTGATACTTGTAAGCGGTTGGTCGAAGTTACTGTTGATGTGGTGGAGGAATTTATGAAAGTGGAATTGGTTACCTAATAGTATTGTAACAGGAAAACGTTCTACTCATATGTCCTGAAAATGAATTATTACCCTTCAATATGCTGACATGTTTATCAAATAGGATCGATAGTTTTGGGCGAATTGAATTGTTAACTCAGGATGACGTATAATGAGAGATGTTAGGGAACTGGTCAAGTCTTTCATTCTCTCTTTGAGATAGTTACCTGTACGTTTATTGAA
This sequence comes from Desulfosediminicola flagellatus, assembly GCF_005116655.2. Classification (GTDB taxonomy): domain Bacteria; phylum Desulfobacterota; class Desulfobulbia; order Desulfobulbales; family Desulfocapsaceae; genus Desulfopila; species Desulfopila flagellata. Next base: position 1,049,833 of record NZ_CP050698.1, read on the forward strand.
AAATGAACATGCCATGGCTATAAGACCTGCCGCGTAAACGAGTGATTTGCTTCCAGAGTAATTGGAGGAAGGTAACTCTCTTGAAAGGAACTTTCTCTGTTTTGAGACCATTATGTGTATAAAGAAATGTCATCTCCAGGTAACAATACTCTGCGCCATAACACTCTTTGTTGTGCTTTTATCAGAAGTGTATAGTAAGCCGATCTTGATACGTTTTTCTCATGTCGTGGGGGAAAATACCCCGAAAGGGAAAGGGGCCACGATGTTTCGCGAACTGGTTGAACAGCGACTGGCCGGCAAGGTAAACGTCGAAATTTACCCTGGTTCACAAAAATATACTGATGAGCAGGCGATACTGGGGATCCTGTTCGGTGATGTTGAATTGGCGGCACCGAGTTTCCCAAAATTTAGAAAATTCAGTACTGCGCTCCAGATTTTTGATTTACCCTTTCTTTTTGAAAACCTCAATCATATCCACAGATTTCAACAGAGTGATGTTGGCCGGCAATTGCTTGCAGTAATGGAAAAAAGGGGAATTAAAGGATTGCGTTACTGGGACAACGGGTTTCGAGTGATGTCTGCCAATAAACCTTTATCTAAGCCATCTGATTTGAGAGGCCTCAAATTCCGAATTGAGCCATCCTACGTTTTCCAACGGCAATATGAACGCCTTGGAGCGATTGCTACTCCGATGCCATTTAAGCATCTTCCTGATGCGCTCAGAGGTGGTGTTGTCGATGGCTATGAGAATGCCTGGTCAAATATACTTTCACTTAAACTGCATCTTCTACGTCCGTATTTCACAGAGGTAGGGCATAGTTATCTGGGGTATATGGTTGTTACAAACCATGCCTTTTGGCAAAATTTACCCGAGGATGTGCGTAGCGAACTGAATGTGATTCTCGATGAAGTGACCCAAGAGGTTAATCGGCTGGCAAAAGAAAAAGAGGAAACCGACAAAAAAACAATTATGGCGGTCGAAAACGTGCAGGTTCTGCATCTATCCGGGGAGGAAAAGAAAGCATGGGAAGATGTAATGATACCAATTTGGCAGGAGTTTGAATCAGTTATAGGTGTAGAAATTATGAAAGCTGCAATTAACTCCAGGAATCCAATAGAATAAATGTATGACTTCAGGTAGGAATACGATTGAAGGTCATCTCAAAACATATACCGGAGCACTCAATTGGCAGCCGTTTTGGCGCTTTTGCCAATCTTAGGGTTAATCGTGACGATCAGTATTCCCAGCATGGTAAGCAGTCCACCAACTATCAGTTTCCAGCCAAGTTCATCACCTAAAAAGATCACACCGAAAACTGAAGCCAGTATCGGAGCCAGTAATAGTAATGGTGTCACAACCGATACCTGGTATCTTCCGACAAGATAATAGACTGTTCCGTGTCCGATAATTGAAGCACCGACAGCAGAGTAGAGGGGCGACCACAGATCGAGCCATTGAATCTCTGTTAGTATCTCAGAGTGACCGGATTCAAAAAGATATGATAAGAGTAGAAGTGATGGAGTGGCGATGAGTGCAATCCATGCCTGGAGTCTGAAAACACCAAGATCCGGGCATTGGCGCATTAGTATGGTGGCAACAGACATCGCAAAAGCGGCGCCGGTAACCCACAAAATTGCATCAAGGTGATTAAATACTATCGGGTCAAAGCCAATCAGCATTACTCCGGATAAAGCTATAACAATTGCCAGTATTCGCAGAAATGAAATGCGTTCACGTAAAAAGAGTGTTGCCAATATCGCGGAAAAGGGCACGTACAGCTGTGTAGTGATGGCAACTGATGCGATATTTCCACCAGCATGAAGACCCATAAACATCATACTGAAATGAACTACACCGAGCAGAAACGATACCTGAAGCAGCGCAAACATTGAACCTTTGGCAGGCCTTAGCCAGGGAAACATCAGCAGCAGCAAAAAGAGGAATCGGATTGCAGTAAAGAACAGCGGTTGAAATTTTTCTGCTCCGATTTTGCCTGCAATAAAATTGAATCCCCAGGCAAAATTTACAAGTAATGTCAGTAACAGATCAGGAAAGCTCATCATAATGGGTTAGCATTTTCCAGGTTGTATGTTTTGAACTGCATGAATGCTCATTGTTGTGGCTGGAACCTGTGTGAATACGATGGTATTTACAAAAGCGACATAAGGTTTGTGTGTTTGTGTGTTTTTACGCACAAACTCGTTGTTTGTTGAAAATGGTTTAAATACTCATCATGTGTTTACTGGCAAACTACGGGATGATATCCGGTAGAACCACAATAATCAAAAGGTTGATGATTGCCAGTAGGTGCACGGGTAATACCTTTTCAAACAAAGGATAACCACATCTTTTTTGCAATAAGAATCCGATCCGGGTGTTATCACGTGGTTGCGTTAATTCAGTATGCTTGATGATATGATATTTTGAGCATTGTTCTTATCGAAATGACGAAGGGTTGAGGTAGATACGCGCAGACTTCGAGAGGGCATTCTCTGCCAGCCTCATGGATGAAATGTGAAAAAAAACATTTCAATTCTAGTAATTATCCTCAAAATATCGGTGGGTTAACCTTTTGGTAATGTCAAAGTTTAAAGAGTTCTTCATTGGTGTGTGAACTGGTGTCCTGACTAAAAAAAGGTGCACAGGTGGGCGGGGCATGGTACTGAATATACAGGATGTCTTCAAGTCGTCTCTATCGTAACTGAAGTACCAATCATCAAAGACTAATTGCTTTTCCAAACTGTAAGGGAGAACTATGAAAATTTTTGTGAATTGTAGAATTTCCGTTTTAACACTGGGATTGGTTTTGACTTTTATGCTGTTATCGTCATGTGCTAAGAATAAAATTGTTTCGTCCTGGTCTGCGCCCGAGATGAAAACAGCAGATATTAAGACGATCCTTGTTATTGGGGTCGCACATAATGCAACATATCGCAGACTTTTTGAGAACGCTTTTGTTCAGGATCTTAAGCGGGAGGGAACTGCAGCGATACCAAGTTACAATCTTAAGATTTTGGAAGGCATGCCAACTCCCGAAACAGTAATTCAGGTTGTGAAGGAAACTGGTGCAGATGCTGTATTACTGACCAGGATGAACAGTCGAAGTGAAAAGACGTACACCCGGGAAGCTGTTGGTCGAACAGATATGGCACTCGATCGTGCCCCGTATGAACCTGTCTTTATGCTGCCTGATCAGACAACTACAACGTCAATCACAATCAGGGTTGTTCTGGAATCAAAGCTCTATGAAACGGCTTCAAAAAATCTTATATGGTCAGCGACTTCAGAATTAAAAGATCCGGTAATGACCAAAAAGTATGTGGAGAAGGCGACAGTCCTTTTGGTAGAAGATCTAAAGAAGGCCAATATCCTTTAGAGGCTATATTGAGAGTCTCCTGGGGGACATAGAGCTATTCTCGTTCAGTCCCCCCCCCACTAGGGGGCGTTCGCTTTGAATTCGTAACCTGGAGCGTGTTCCTTTAATAGGTGGGAACTATCCAAAGCGGATTGGTGATTCACGGTAATCCTTATATGCTTGAGGGAAATATCATGTTGCTTAAAAATTTCACGAAAGAGATATTCAGGCCCGATTGCAATCCCCAATTTCAATCACTCCATTGTTTTGCGCACCTGAGCGAAGATATAGGTGAAGTCCTCCCATATCTCAATACCAGACTCGGTGGAACGCAGTACACGGAAGAACCACCCTCACTCATGTTGCAGGTTCAGGGGCAACTCATTGCTTTGCATCCGAAAAAGATTGCTATCAATGCCTTGAAGAGTGAAGAAGACGCAGACAAGATACTAGCATGGTTAAAAAACGAAATTAATGAGACTTGGGAAAACCGTAATTCCATTATTCCGAGTTTCAAAGCAGCAGAAAAACCGAAACTGATAGAAGTGTTAAAACTCCTGCCAAAATCTAACTGTAAAAAATGCAATCAGGCTACCTGCACAGTTTTCGCATCACTTGTGATGCAAGGAGTAAAATCGGCTGAGGATTGCCCTGAACTTACTGAAGTCAATAGAAGAAAATTGCATGAGTATCTGGGGAACTTCGTGTTTTTGGATTGAAATGATATGCTGTCAATGAATGTGGATTGATAGTGTGTTATTACTCAATTGCTCAGTTACAGAATTTAAAGTACAAGGGGAGGTTAACATTACGCCTCTTGCGCTTTCCCTCATGAATGGTTGCTTATCTCAAGCTGCTTTCGGATCAAACTCCATTTCTGATCGCACACGCGGGACCGCTCTCTGGCGATATGTTTGTAATTGTTACTACTATACGTATTTCTGAATTCCCTGGTTAGAAATTCCGGTTGCTTCCCTCCATTGATCCAAGAAAATTATTCCTGAGCTCTTTGAGATATAGTCCGGCAACGGTGCTTCACGATCAGGAAAATGTTTGCTGTATCTGTTTAATATGATTATGTATTGACAGGATTGGTGGATGGATTGCGGTGGTAGGTCTGAGGAAAAAATGACAGTCTATTACTGTCTGAAATATTGATGTTGAAAGGGTGGATGGGCCTGTTCTTCCACAATACAATCAGCTCCCAATTGTACGTTTGCCAATGGCAAAAGGAAATACCATATGCTCGTTTCTGAGTTAGCAGAATTAAAGCGACAATCAAAATTAGTATCAGTTGAAAGAAACTGTCATGATGAAGAACTTACCGGAATTATTTGCCATGTAGATGATACTGTAATTGCAATGCATCTCTACGATGATAACGGTGATTATGAAGGATTTACTGTTTTCGAAACAGAGCAGGTGACTGAGGTGTATTGGGGTAACAGGGAGCACCGGGCTATTCATTATCTAGCCTCTTACAATCTGCCCGTAGAAACACCAACTTTTCAGAGTGAGACATTTCAAGACATCATCTTAGAGTTGAATTCTACCTGTACGAGTGTGTGTTTACATACCGGTGACAGCGAGAATCGATTTGATATCGTAAAAATACTCAAATCTGATGATGACTGGTTTAAGGTTCAATCTTTCGCTATAAAAAAATCATTGTCCCCCCTTATTAAACTTGTTTTGCGGGAGAATATATCAAGGATTGTCGTTAACTCACCATATCAGATTAAAATTGTCGAGTTGCATTCTGTTCGAATGTAAACAATCCAGGGCAGGTATGGAGGTTGGCGGGGAGTATTCATAAATGGTGTATGATTGCTGTGACCCCTGGTACAACTTTTAAAGCATTTTCAGAATGGGTAGACCAGTTCCAGCTAAACAATTACAGAATAAGCGGCCGAATGGTTCAAGCCGTTTCAAGGTTCCACGTTTCGGCTCGAAGAAGAGCCGTGGCCGGAAGAAAAAGAATGATCCAGGTAAACGACTGTTACGGGATTTGTCGCTGATTTGCGTGGAGAGTCTCGGCCTGATGGTAAGCTGTCTTGCTATAATAATTGTTTTTCTAGGTCATTTTGGCAATCGTTTTTCCGGCACTGATGTTTTTAACAGCCTTTTGCCCTTTGCCGGTGGAATCCTCGGGCTGATTATCCTGTCCACACTATTTATGAGTGGTTGGAAGCGACTCCGGAGGTGGTTGCGCAGTGTCTCGCCGTGGCTGCCTTCAGCAATTGTACTTGGTATGACGCTTGTTGCAGGTACCCTCATTCCGCAAAGAGTGTTTACCCAGGCTTTCGGCTATTACCGCACTCTGGTTGGTGGCAAAGAGGAGGCCGGGCGTGTCACTCTTGTGCATCAGGTATATGCTACCTATCGTCGACAGGACACCGTGCAACTGGGTTTCTTGTTACGTCGGGCAGAACCATTTACAGAAGACATAGAAGACGCAGCAGCAGAGTACAATATAGATATCGACCTGCTCAAAGGGCTTGCTGCGACAGAATCGTCGTATCTGCCGCGGAAAAGTAAAGACGGTGGACATGGACTTTTTCAGATAACCCGGGTTCCGGCAACTGTCACGCAGAGTGTTGATCGGCTATTTCAGGCTGATAGTCGGGATATGAACAATCCGCGATATAATGCCTTTACCGGTGCGGCCACTCTGCGTTATTACCTTTCAGAGATGAACAACGATCTCTTTCTTGGTCTTCTCGCATATAATATGGGGCCAGCCAACGGTGGTCTTCGCTTTATCATGGAGCAATATGGAGCTACTGATTTTATTACTATTCAGCCTTATCTGATGAAGCTTCCCCGTGATTACCCTATCCGTGTACTCTCCTACGCACTTGCTTTCCGAATCCATCAGAAAGAAGGGAAACTACTGGCCTACGAGGAAGACGACAACGCCTTGCTTATTCAATCCTTTGGTATGCCCGGCCTATAAATCAGTTTCCCGTTTCTATAGTATAGTTCAGATCTCCACCACTGCCTGAGTCTGAAGATTCTGTAACGAATTCCCACCGTTTGTTGATGGTGTATTGCAGTCGTAACGTTGAGACTGGATCAAACACTCCTAATCCGTAACTAATGTATAATTGTGGTGAAAGGTACTTACCTATAACAAATGAAGCATTTTCCGCATTGTTCTCTGCTCCCGCTTCGGTTGAAGCAATCCCAAACTGATCAAACCCAAGCTTGCTGTTGATCTTAGCCGCCACATTACTCCCACCCTTTAAGCCCAGGGCAAGAGCTGCCCGGCTGAGGGCTGATCCTTCCTCATTGCTGGAAGATCCGCTCATAGGGCGCCCAAGTACAAGATATGAGAGTTGATTACCCTGTGTCATGGAAGGGTCAGAAAATAATGTGAAATCAGGTTGTTTGATGTTTCCTCTTACCTGAACACCAACGGTAATACCACTTGCAGGTCGACGAACAGCCCGCACATCAAGACCGGGCTGGCTGATAGGACCACCGGCAAACAGAATTCGTCCTTTTTCAATGACTAATCCCTGACCATATGCCCTGTATTCACCATCGAGAACCATCAGTTCTCCGCTGCCAGTGGTTGGCTCCCCGGGTTTCTCAACAGCAAGAATGTTACCCTTAATACGGGCATTGAGTCCGAATCCGTCAAAACTCACAGTCTCTCCAAGAATTACACGCACGCGGGCGTAGATATCTCTGCTGGTATTTTTATCAGCATTACCTGGTTCTTCAGAGCCTGCGATCACCTGATCGTCCGAAGTTTTTATAGCTGATTCCGGTAGTGTCTTGAGCTTGATCTGTGCATGGGGAATAACCACCTGACCTTCTACATTGATCTGGTTTTCACGAATGGCGATAGTCAGGTCAGGTGAAGTATCCACCTCTGCCTGCTGGGTATTGATTATTCGGAAAGTATCACCTTTTATAGTGATATCAGCTACGGGAGCATCGCCTTTCAAATCTGCTGTTCCGGTAATATTCAGTTCACCGCCTTCTGAGAGCGCATGGGCAGTAAGCTTGAGTCCACCATCGCCTTCACCGGTAACTTCGAGCCTAACTTCACTGAGGTTGAGGCCGGGACGTTCAAGTTGTGCAGCACCGTCGACCAGAGCCAACTTTCCCCTTAATACTGGTGAACCGGGGCTTCCAGAGAGCGTCATATCTCCATTGAGGCGACCGGCCAGCTGCTGAACATCAGGAATAAGATCTGCGATAAAGTCGAGGTCTTCGATATCGACCTTAACCTGCCCAGTCAATTGGCGTTCAGTCAGTGGGCGCTGGTCTGGAGCAATGGTGGCCTGCATGGCGATTCCATCGGTCTCCGATAAGGGTAATTTAATGCCTGCCCGAATGCCATCATCCTGCATATTCAGATTGATTTCACCTGGTAGAAATGTGAGTATCAGTTTCTCGTTCAGTTCCTCTTCATTTGGATCATAAGTCAGCAGACGAATTGTGCTTGTTTGGAAATCAATAGCTGCAGATGGCTCCTGGTTTCCCGATTTATGAAATGAACCTTTACCACTGATATTTCCCTGCACATCAATATCGGCAGGAAGAAAGGGAGCGAGATAGTTGAAAGGCAGCTCTGTCAGTGTAAAGTCGGCCTTGAGTTCTTCTGTTGATTGACTGCCATTCAGACACAATACAGCTTCGCTGGATTGCAGACAACTTTGGGAAAGCTGTGCTTGTCCAGACGAAATACGTCCTGTGGCAGGCATTTGCAAGGCCCAGCCTTCGAGAGCTGGATATTTAAGTTGAAGCGTATTCAGGGTGAAGTCCCAGGCCATGTCCTCTTGCCAGGGATTAAGTAATTCGCCTTGAAGAGCAATGTCAGCTTGCCCTTCGCTGGTATCAGCAGTCAGCGTGAACGAATGTCTGCCCGGATCCCCCAGGCCGTTTAAGGAAATCTTGTGGAGTTCTACGCCTGCTGCATTACCGTTCTCTATGAGAAGGATAACTTTCGACTGTTTTTCTCCAGTTAAATCGACATCGGCATCAAGATTAAGGGATTTCAGGTTATAGCCCGGATATGCCAAATTCTCAGCATTCAAACCGGCAATGAACTGCGGGCGCTGCATAGAGCCGGTCACAATGCCTTTACCATCTATCCGTCCTTCTGCTTCTGGCAGTAATGTGCCTAAATCTTTGCTATGTACCTGCCAATTGACATCGAGTGTATCACTGATTGTGCCATCAGCTGTGAGTTGTGTCGAACCGGAGGACAGTGCAAGTTGCTCCAGCACAGTGAGCTCTTCCGTATATGTTCCTTTTGCGTCCAGTGACAGTTCATAACCGCGAAGTTGCCCTTGTGCCTGTAGTTGCTGCAATTGCAGATGTGGCTTCTCGTTGTCTATGCCGCCTTGTGCCTGCAATTTTACTGTTAATTTGCCGGGCCAGTCCTGTATCAGTACTCCTGGGTTCAACCCTTGTCCGGCTAAATCAACACTCCCTTTCAGCTCAGGTTTCCAGCGAACATCAGCCTTGCCATTGATTGTACCTTCAAGTGCACTGATAGCTATTCGTGATAATGTAAGATCTTCTTCACTGCCATGGCCCTGTATCAGCAGCTGGGCATCTGTCTGCTCGGGCACAACCACTCCCGCCTGCAGATCGAGGATATAGTCGTTAATTTTCCCTGTAACAGAGACATGTCCTTTAGGGCTTTTTACTTCGGGTTGCGTCAGGGGCCATTGCAGCTCATGCCAGTTGAGGGAAATGGCAACACCTTCGTTCTCCCGTTGAGCCTTACCTGTGATATTGCCATTATCACCTACGGCTATATCCAGGCCGGCAATAAGATTTTCTATGGTTCCTGTGAGCTTTACCATGCCTGAAGGGCTGGTGATGAGAGGATTACCCGTGAGCGGCCATTGGAGCTTTAGCCAATCCATCTGAACATTCAATTTCGGCTCATCAGCAAGCTCGATTTTGCCGCTGGCCTTCAGCTGCGCAGGTTGTTCGGGAACTGTAATTGTCAGATCATCAATTGAAACTGTCTGGGGGGTATAGCCACCTGCCAGTGCAGCATTAAACCTGCCCAGCGCCTGATCTTCGGCCCAGCCGGTAAAGTGTAAAGCAATATCATCCGGCGCACCGCTCCCTTTAAGGGCAAGCTGTGCGGTTATGGCTGGTAGATCTGGATTCAGGCTCTGCAGGTTGAGTGGATGTATATTGACAGCAGCCTCAAATGAAAGATTGTTCAGAGGGTTCTTGAGGAGCACCTGAGCCTGCACATCATAGGGCTTTTCAATTGTTTGATTGATGCTAAGCTCCTGCAGACTGCCCGTTAATTGTGTAAGCCCGCTTACAGTTGGATACTGAGGTACAGGGACTTGCCAGCGTAATTCTCCAGTCAATGGATAGTCTTTTGCTGTTGTCAGGTTGGCCTTTCCCTCAAGAGAAATGACGGGTGATATGACGTTTAAAGAGAGTATGTCTATTTTTTGCTGACCTGCTGCAGCTGTTAGCTGTGCTGAATGAATAACAAATGGCTCAGCGTCCCTTTGGGAGCGAAATTCGAATTCATTAAGACTTACAAGGCCAAGTCTCACATTAAAAGGAAGCTTGATCTGTTCCGGAAGAGTAAAGGGTTGTTGTTCCTCTTCGGTTTTGGGCGTGGCTGTTTTAAGTTGAGTGAAGCGCAGACCTGTCACGATAAGACGGTCAATATCCAGAACACGTTTAAACAACCTCGAGGGCTGCCAGCCAAATTCGAATTTATCCAGTTCGAGGTCAAACGCTTCAGTCCTGACCTTGAGACCTGAAATATTCAGCGGCCCTGCAAGTCTTCCTGTGAGCAATTCTACTTTCACTGTATCAGGTAAAAACGGTTGAGCCTGTTGCCAGGCAAACTGCGTTCCACTTTGTGTGAAAACAATTAGAGAAACAGCAGCCAGCAGAGTTATGAGTAATGCTGCAATTACTGATACTGAGGCAAGGCCTACTTTGATGATTAACCGTTTCATAGATCGGCTCCAATGCTTATGTGAAGACGATACGAATCTTCACTGCTTTCAAGTGGAGTCGCCAGATCAACTCGGATCATTCCAACAGGTGAGCGGTAACGAAGACCAAGTCCGGCAGCGGTTTTAAGGCCGGGCATGAAATCTTCACTTGCGTTACCCGCATCGAAAAATGCCGCCATACCAAAATTTTTGTAGAACAGATAATCAGCCTCAATACTGAAAACGGCAAGATATTGACCACCTATCACATCGCCATCGCTGTTTTTTGGGCTTAGATCCTGATATCCGTAGCCTCGAACACTCTGGTCACCACCGGCAAAGAAGCGTTGAGAAGGTGGAAGATTGTCAAACTCGGATGATTGGATCACGCCGTACTCCCCGCGCACCAGCAATCGGCTCTGCGCAGACAAAGGCATCACCGCACGTGCATTCAGACTGGTGTGCAGGAACGTCGTTTCAGTCATAGGGCTCTCAAGCCCGCCATGTATATCAAGGGTTGCACTATACCCTTTACGAGGGAACAGCGGATCATCAAAATATTTGCGTGATAGCTGAATTCCGGGAGTCAAGAGATTTGAGGTTTGGGTGCCTTCGCCTATATCAAAATTTTCTCTTTCAAGACTCAGATAAAGCCTGCGGCGAAAGCCGTACCAGTCATCATTAATACTGGTTACAAGCTTGAATTGATCGGTATCGATATCGCCTTCCTGTTCACTTGATGCTGATGCGGTGAAAGCAAGGCTGTCTGTGGTAATCTTCTTTATGGGGATTTGATACTGACTACTGACGGTTTGTTCGATTTCTGAGGCACGAAGATCAAAACGCATCTTATGGCCAGAGCGGTTAATGCGTCGTAATTCGGCACCGGTTGTCACACGTGGCCCTGTATCGGTACCATACCCAAGGCCGAAGGTATATCGGCGTGGCTCTTTAGGTTCGGTTTTAACAATTACCGGGATCTCTGTACCGACGGCCTTTTCGCGATCAGCCATAATTTCTACTTCGCTGAAGTAATTGCTGTCCATGAGTGCAAGTTGAAAGTCAATGAGTTTGTTGGCTTCGAAATTATCTCCATGCTTGATATTGGCAAATTTTTCTACAAATTCAGGATGCAAAATGTCTTGTTCAACGGTGATTGTGCCATAAGTGAAACGCGGGCCCGAGTCTACAATCAATGTAATGTCAGCCTTGTGTTTAGACGGGTAGACCTTGATTTCACTGTGAGTGAATTTAGCATCAATAAAACCTGCGTTGTAGAGTGCATCTGAGAGTTTACTCTTGGTCTCTTCGTATTTACGATGATCAAGTTTCTGACCGGTTATAAGTTCAGTTGTGACGAGTGCATCGTTTACTGAAGGTTCATTGGCACCGTCACCGTTAACCTTGATCTCAATTCGGTCAAGCTCAGTAGCAGGTCCGGAGTCGATTTCGTAGGAGGCATACCAGGTGCCGCTGACATTTTCCAGTTTAGCATCTATATGGGGATCATAATACCCGAAGGGCTGCATCGCCTGACGAATTTCTTCCGGTGCGGCGCTGTGCAATCGCTTGATGGTTCTTTCTGATAACTCGGGCTTAGGTTCTTTTTCTCCGAGTCTGAAACTTTCCAGCAAACTGGTTTTCTGTTCGTTGGCTGCATTATTGATACTGAGAAAAACCTCAACGTTTTTAAGTACGGAGTTATGTATACCAGTAATTTCTACAGTGAGTTTTTCTTCCCCATTCGCCCAGACAGACGTTGAGCAATATAATATGCAGGAGATCGTGAGAATCAGTCTCCTGACTAATGAGTGACAATGACAAGCCATAAATATATATTTTAATGTAATACTTTAGAATTATGAGGTTTCAATATAGTTGTTTCGAGGTATCCCTAATTAACCTGAAACATATACCATATGGTATAACTATTATCTTTAGCGATATGTAGCCTGACGGTGTGGGGGAGTGATCTGTCATGTGGTTGAAACACTGTAAATATATTAATAAATACGAATTATCATCAAAAAAAATAATTGTGTAATTTTTTTGAGTAACTTCTTTGTTATATGAGAGGTCTGATTTCAGCAAATAGGTCAGCCCAAAATACCACTGATACAGATAAAGCTAATTTGATTCTTGGGTATTAAGCCCTGAATTTGATAAACTTCTGATATTCCTGAAGTGCCTTCAGGGGAGTGTGTGGCATTATAATGAGCGGGTGGGGGATAGCGGTTAATGAAGGAGCATATACATGATTGATATACGAGCAATACCTGCTGTCGTCAACCTTGTTATTCTATGTATAGTTAGCGCGGTCTCCGCCAAGGCAGAACTGACAGGTCTTGAATTGTCACGTCAAATTGCCCGAGATGCCACGAAGCCGACTGAGTCCTGGCCATTGCCTTCGGCAGGACCGGTTGCCCTTGATAATCAAACAATCGTATATATCGGTGAGGATTTGAGAAATGGGGGGATTCTCGGAGTAGGTGCAGGGGTACGTGAAGCTGCCAGGTCCATTGGTTGGAAGGTGTATTTTTTTGATATAGGAAGCAGAGACGAGTTTCGTGAGTCGGTCTTTAGTGAGGCATTTTCCAAGAGGCCGGATGGTATTATTCTCGGTGGTATGGATGGTGTAGCCAATGCAGTGTTTCTCAATCGTTTTGAAGAGGCGGGCATTCCAGTCGTCGGTTGGCATGTTGCGCCTTTTCCCGGACCGGTTGCGGGAACTCCTATCCAGGTGAACGTAACGACAGATTCTCTTGAGGTGGCAAGAACTGCTGCACATTATGTTATTGCCGATTCAGAAGGAGAAGCAAAAGTAATACTTTTCACCGACAGTCGTTTTGCCATCGCTTTGAAGAAATCGAGCACCATGCAAGAGATAATTGGTGCATGCGAAAAGTGCACTGTTCTTGAAACCCTGGATATTGAATTGGATGAGGTTGCACAACAGGTGCCGCAAGCAGTGGAAAAATTATTGAATAAATATGGTGAGCGTTGGCATTATTCTCTCGGGATAAATGATCTCTATTTTGACTATTTTGTTACTCCTCTTGTTATGAACGGTTATCAACCAGATGGTGCTCCATTGAGTATATCAGCAGGTGACGGAAGTCCGTCTGCTTTTTTGCGCATCCAAAACGACAGCTATCAGAAGGCGACGGTTCCCGAACCGCTATTGTTTCATGGCTGGCAACTCATTGATGAACTTAATCGGCTGCTACAGAAACATCCACCTAGCGGCTATATTAGTCCGCCCCATATTGTTACAAAAGACAATATCTGGCCCAAACACGATCACCTCAATCTATTTGATCCGGAAAATGGTTATCGAAACAGCTATCTCAGAAGCTGGGGAAAAGGATCTAAACAGTGATCAAGGAACGGTTGTATAGCATCCAGTCTAAGCTCTCACTGGTTTTTTTGATTGCGATCATCATTATTGGTTGTGGCGGTTTTTTGTCGTTTTATTCGTCGAATCAACTGCTTATGTCAACAAGGCTTTTTGTCGATACAACGTTGCCAAGGATTGAAACGGCTAATTCGCTACACCGGACTGCTCATGAGATACGAAATGAAACCAAAGATCTGACCCGTACAGGCAAGTGGGACGGGCTCAGACCTACCTTTGTCAAAATCGCGTCCCTTCTGGATCGTCTTGAAAAGTTGACTGCCAAAATTACCCAGCAAGACCCTGAAATTGATATACTGTCGCTAAATTTGATAAGCCAGGCTATTCGAAGTCAGGCGCAGCTGGTGTTTCAGTTGGAAGCGCAGCTTGTTAAGCTTAAAGAAACGTTGCAGGACAACAGGCAGCAGGTCCGGTTAGAACTTATACAGTTACCTACACTTGGTCATAATGAGCAGGAACTTTTTGCTCCGGCAAGACAAAAGCACGATCAGATGCATGAATATATAGGGGTGCTGCTCTCGCACCTTAATAGAATGGAAAATGTTGAAAATCTGGCTGACCTTGATGCATTGCAAAAATTGTATGAAGAAAATCGGGCTGGGTTTCAGAAAGTGGTGGAGCTGGCAGACCCACACAGCACAGAAGAAGATCCGAAGCATGAAACGAGCAGTACTCTGAAAAATATTGATCGGTTGTTTAATCTTCAACGCCAGTATTTTCGGATTAAAACTAATATCAGTGCATTTATCGATGAGTTGAATGAGCTCGTTAATCAGCTTACTTTGCAGACCAATACGTATGTGGAGAAGGTGTTTAATCAGTTTAGGGGAAATGCACTGAAAGTAATAAAAAGGGAAAAGCATAGTTTGTATCTGACATTCGGTTTATTGGTATTTTCGATTTTCTTTTTCTATATCCTCTACAGGCGTATTGTGATTGATGGATTCGGGAACAGGCTCAGTATTATCAGTCGGGCCATGGGAACAGATCCGGGAGAAGATGAGGGTGTAAATCTCCCGGTACAAGGGCGTGATGAGATAGCAAACATGGCGCGCGCTGCTGAGGAATTGCTTGATAAAGCACGAAAATTGAAAGAGCTCGCAACAATGGATAGTCTGACTCAGGTTTACAATCGTCGCTTTTTCTTTGACTTAGCTGCACAGGAAGTCAACAGGGTGAAGCGTAACACAACGCCTACTGTTCTTTTGATGCTGGATATCGACTACTTCAAATCGGTTAATGACAACTATGGTCATGCATTTGGGGATAAAGTCCTTTACGAAACGGCTCAGACCTGTCTGCATTGTGTTCGTTCAATTGATCTTTTTGCCCGTTATGGTGGCGAAGAGTTTGTTGTACTTATGCCGCAAACAAACCTTGAGAAAGGACGCATAGTCTCTGAGCGGATCAGAGCGGCAGTAGCAGGAATGGATATGCTGTCAGACGAAGGCGCCAGAGTTGAGATTACGATGAGTATTGGAATGGTTGAAACACAGTTAGCCGAGACGACTGTTGATCAGGCGCTAAAAGAAGCTGACAACGCGCTCTATAGAGCTAAACAACTGGGAAGAAATAGGGTTGAGGTGGGTGGAAAGATTGAAGTACAGGAGATAGACTGAATAGATTTGATTAGGTGAATCACAAATTACACCGCACATTGTTGAGGCCTTGAAGTTTGCTATGAAAGTGTATTAACCTAAGATCCATAAAATGTCGTATTTTTCTTATCCTATATCATGCTATATCGTATGAAAGGAGGATTGGTATGAACGAACAACAGATTAAGGAAATGGTTCTTGCTTTCCTGCAAAAGATAGCACCGGAAGCTGATCTCTCATCGTTGCAAATGGATGTCAGGTTTCGTGACCAGCTGGAATTTGATTCGATAGATTGTCTAAACCTTATTACAGCAATCTCGAAAGAACGTAAGATCACAATCCCGGAGATAGACTATCCGAAGCTTGGTACGCTGAACGGCTGTATCAATTATCTTAAGGAGAGAATTTAGAGCTCCAGTTCTACTAATCGAATACCCGGATCGTCAGCCACAGGCTTACTCGTAAACCCGAAAGCTCCGGCAAGCCTGAGCATTTGGGTATTGTCTGTCAGCACATCACCAAACAACCGGCGTATTCCGCGATTACGTGAGTAGTCGATAATTTTTCGCATCAGCATTGGACCAAGGCCGCTCCCTGTCATCTCACGGCGCAGCAGAATGGCAAATTCCGCCTCTTCATTATCCGGGTCTGCAGCAATGCGCACGCCGCCATAAAGTTCCGGCTGGTTTTCAGCGTTGCGCCCCTCAAGTACCAGAGCCATCTCACGATCATAATCAATCTGGGTAAGCCTTGCTGCCAGTTTGTGCGGTAAGCTGTTCATCGGGTGAAGAAAGCGCATGCGTATCTCTTCTGGAGAGAGTGTTGAAAATATTGCATGGAATCCGTTCTCATCCTCAGGGCGAATAGGGCGCAGCAATAACTCCCGTCCATCGGGAAGCGTCATGGACTCCTCAAGTTCTTTGGGATAGGGTCTGATAGAAAGACGATCGGCGGCGACTCCTTCGGCAGGAGCAATACGAATACGGGCATCGAGTGCTATTACGCCATTTTCGTCAGCAAGAAGCGGGTTGATATCCAACTCTTTGATTTCTGCAAAATCACATACCAGCTGTGAAATTTTAATGAGTGTTAAACCGATAGCTTCCAGATCGGCTGTTGGTGTATTTCGATATCCTTGCAGCAATTTGTAGATCCGGGTGCGAGCAATTACTTCATTGGCAAGATTCATGTTGAGCGGGGGCAGACACAGTGCCTTGTCGTGGATAACTTCAACAGCAGTTCCTCCATGTCCGAAAAGAATTACCGGCCCGAATTGGAAATCCTCAAAGGCACCGATTATCAACTCATGAGAATGTGGGCGCCTGATCATCGGCTGAACAGTAAAGCCCTCAATTTCCGATTCCGGTTGAAGCTTTTGAATCCGTTCAATCATTGTTGCAGCGGTGACCTTTACAACGCCCGGGTTCTCAAGGTTAAGTGCAACTCCGCCTATATCTGATTTGTGGGTTATAGTTTTAGAGAGAATTTTAATCGCCACCGCTCCTTCGATGCTAGCGGCCATTTCCGCAGCTTCATCAGGGGTTGTGGCTATATAGGTCTCTACAACAGGTACTGCATAGGCGGTAAGGACTTCCTTGGCTTCGTTCTCGGTTAACCACTCTCGCCCTTCACCTATGACCTTCGAAATCAAACCTTTCACACGCATAGTATCAGGGGTAAAACGCGTGGGTATATCAGGGACCGTTTCCATCAACATTTCCTGGCTATGCTGGTAGCGTACCATCTGCATAAAGCCGCGTATCGCATCGCCGGGAGTGGAGTAGCATGGAATACCATTTTTTCTGAACATACGGCGGGCTTCCCTGGCAGATCCATCCCCAAGCCAGCCTGCGAGAAGCATCGGGTGTCGATAGATGCTTTTATTAGCATGCACGGCTTCAATCACAGCCTGTGCAGCTTCGGTACAGGAAGCAATGGCGGTAGGGCAGTTCATCACAAGAATAGCATCAACACCTTTGTCTTCAAGCAGAATAGACATTGTCTGACCATAGCGATTGCCATCAGCATCACCAATTATATCGATAGGGTTGGTATGTGACCAGGTGGGGGGCAGAATCTGACTGAGTTTTTCTATCGTCTCATTGCTAAGCGTGGCTAACCTGCCGTCTTTCTCAATAAGGGTGTCGGTGGCTAGAACTCCTACACCGCCGCCGTTGGTTAATATGGCTAACCTGTCGCCCTTGATTGGTTTTGCCAAAGCCAGCGTTTCAACCGCATTAAAGAGTGCCTCCATATCCATGACTCTCAAAATACCGGCACGCCTGAATGCAGCATCATAAACGGCATCGACACCAGCGAGAGCGCCTGTGTGGGACGCGGCTGCCTGCGCACTTTCTGCAAAACGCCCGCTCTTTACAACAATAACAGGTTTCAGACGGGCTGCCGCTCTGGCAGCCGACATGAACTTTCTGGTATGCGTGATAGATTCGACATAAAGAAGGATTGCCTTCGTCGCCGGATCAGCAGCCAGGTAATCAAGCATGTCACCAAAATCCACATCAACCATATCACCAAGAGAGACGAAATGGCTGAATCCTATCTCACGTGAGGTTGCCCAGTCGAGCACAGAGGTGAGTACAGCACCTGATTGCGCGACAAAGGCCAGGGTGCCGGTAAGTGGAGGAACCTGGCCAAAGCTCGCGTTGAGACAGTGGCCGGGGGCCATGATGCCGAGACAGTTGGGGCCGGTTATACGCAGTAGATGTGGTCGAGCTGCTTCCTGCATCGCCTTTTTCCAGAGTTTCCCCTGTTGTTTGTTCTCTCCGCCAAAACCCGCTGTGATAATGACCGCTGCCCGTGTTCCGCCAGCACCCAGTTCACCTATCATTTCGGGAATGGTCGACGGCGGGGTGGCTATAACCGCAAGTTCCGGAGGATAGGGCAGACTCTTAATATCAGGGTAACAATGATAGTTTTCAATTGATGTGTATCTGGAATTCACGGGGAAGATGTCACCTGTAAAACCACATGACATGAGGTTTTTAGCCAGCACTGATCCGACGCTCTTCGGGGTTTGGCTGGCACCGATCAGGGCTACCGATTTTGGTTTGAACATTGCATCGAGATTACGGACCGTCATGGGAAATCTCCTGTTGAGCTTATATGGGGGCTGTATGAAACGTCGTTTTTCAAGCTTCTATCACAGTATTTTCCAGGGTTGATACATCTCCTGTGGGGAGATTGCATTCCCGCGATTTTAAGATTCGTCTCATGATTTTTCCGGCGTTGTTTTTTGGGAGTTGTGAGGCGAATTGAATCTTTCGGGGGGCGATAGCAGGGCCGAGGTGTTTTCGACCATAGCCAATAATGTCCTGATGTAACATTTCGCTGGCGGTATAACCTGAATGTAAAACAACACTGGCAACTACCAGTTCACCGAGCATTGCATCCGGTATACCGAAAACTGCTGCCTCAGCGACGGCAGGGTGAGCGGTAAGAACGGATTCCACTTCAAATGGGCCGACCATATGGCCGGCTGTTTTGATGATATCGTCTGCCCGCCCCTTAAACCAGAAGTACCCATCGCTGTCCATGTTAGCCAGGTCGCCTGTCAGGTACCAGCCACCGAAAAAGCATTTCTCATAGCGCTCGTTATCATGAATATATTGCCTGAACATTGATGGCCAGCCGGCTTTAAGCGCCAGTATTCCTGTCTCACCAGGTGCAGCCTCGCTGGTGGTTGATGATGTAAGGATAGTAGCTGTAATGCCCGGAATCGGACGGCCCATAGAACCTGGTTTGATCGGCTGACCGGGAAAATTGGCGATCATGATTCCGCCTGTCTCGGTTTGCCACCAGCTGTCGTGGATTGGACGGTTTAGCACTCGTTTTCCCCAGAGTACCGCGTTGGGATCCAGCGGTTCACCTACGCTGTGGATCGAGCGCAGGTGCGGGAATGTATATTGGTGCCATATTGATTCGTCAATCCGTATCAGTCGGCGAATGGCAGTGGGGGAGGTGTAGAGTACAGAAATCTTTTCGTCTGAGAGAATATGGAGCCACCGTTTGGCTTCAAAATCGCTCTGATCGATTACGGTGGTTATGCCGTGTACCAGCGGTGTAATAATTGAGTAGGAGGTTCCCGTAACCCAGCCGGGATCAGCAGTGCACCAGAAAACATCGTCTGGATGGAAATCCAGCACGTATTTTCCGGTTACATAATGGGTTACCACGGCTTCATGTACATGCAATGCGCCTTTAGGTAATGATGTGGTACCGCTGGTGAAATGAAGGAGAGCCGGATCTGTGGGGGATGTAGCTGGGATATCCCAGGTTTTCGGAGCTTCATTAAGGAGTCGTGGCAGGGACCATATTCCCGGTCCCTGGTGATCTTCGACATCCACAAGCAAGATATGTTTGAGGCCTGGCAGGGTATCCCACTGATGTTCGACTTTTCGGAAAAACTGTTGCTGCGTGGTTACCAGCACAACTCCATGCCCGCGTTGTAGTCGCTGGGCAACCGGTTCGGGCCCAAAGGATTCAAACAGCGGGCAGAATACATTCAAATGCTTAAAGCTTCCTATTACAACAGAGTAGAGCAGAGGAATCCGTCCCGTGAGGGAGAAGACTGTTTCTCCTTTTTTCAGGCCGAGTAACGCCAGGACATTGGCAAATCGGTTTGACTGCTCTTTTAGCGTTCTGTATGAGATTTCTTCTCTGGCATCGTCTGTTCCCAGCCAGCGGATTGCTATCCGGTTTCCAGCCGTAGCTGCATGACAATCAACAGCTTCATGGGCAATATTCAAGCCACGATCACCTGGCAGTCCCTCCAACTCGGAACGTGCCGATTGCCAGGTAAATTGACTGCAAATTTCTTCATACTTTTGTAAGTGCGGAGTGATATTAGGTGGTACAGGCGATTCTTCGATAATCCTGTAGGGCATAATGTTCCCTCCTGAATATGTCGAACTCTGATGAGAACTGGAAAGAGGTGTTCCAATTAAAATGGTATCTGTAGAGTTGCTGTCTGGCAAGGAAAATGGAGCAGGTCGAGGGGTGTTTTGTTTGTTAGGGAGAGGCGGGCATGACCCGAATAATTCATTCGGGTCATGCCCGCATTCATTTACACAGAGTATTTATGCATATGGATAGAGTCGGTGCTTGAAATGGTTGTGTGACGGGGAATTTGTCCCTTGTTATCGTTTTCCACCGCCACCACCACCTCCACCACCACCTTTACCTCCGTTGCCACCTCCACCTCCCCCTCCACCATTACCACTACCTCCGTTGCCTCCGCCATTACCGCTGCCATTGCTCTGGCCACCATTACCACCACCTGTTTGCCCTGTGGCACCCGCTACAGCTTGTCTGTTTCTACCTTGGTTTTGTGGAGTAGGGTCGGGGATAGGGAGTCCCTGAGCTTCTGCTCTAAGTCTCATCCTTTCTTCGTGCCTGTGCCTGAACGTGTTTCTAGCTTGTTCATTCTGCAGGGCCTGGTACTGACTCCTGTATTCTGCGATCTCGGTCGGAGTCATGAGATGCTGGCAGTAAATTTGAAGCCTGTCCCTGTCTTGTGTTTGAAGATAGAGTGGGTCATCCTGATGAATTCTCAATTGATCCTGCTGCTGATTAATAGCCAGTGAGGACGATGCTGATAATAGACATGTGGTTAGTATTGTAAGATGTACAATGTTCGATTTCTTCATAGTACCCTCCTGATAAAGTATGAAGTCCCGGCAGAACAGGTAATTCCTTCTCCTCAGTTTCCTCACCATACGAAACGTTTCAGAACGCATAAGGATACAAAAAAAAGCAGCATACAATAAAATCGTACGACTGAATCTCATCCTTAGAAATCAGGTCTAAAAATTCCGTCATAAAAAAAGGAAAAAACGTGATGTCTTTCAGGCAGTATTCCTGGATACATAAAACAAGTTTTGATCAATCAAAATCGTAGGGTGTATGTTCAAAACCTCATAAAGTTCATCTGAGCTGAAGTCATGATTTCCAAACTGAGAATGCAATTTTTGATCGACAAGTACCGCGGAGTAGTATTGGAAAATATTATCCAATACTACCCTGGAACTAGGTAACAATTACGCACTCAGCGCCTTCCGGATTTTCTTGAGATTCTTTTTAAATGCTATGAGTATCACATAAAAACAGTGTGATAATTTCAGATGTGCTAATGGCACTCAATTTGCTGTTATCTTATGGGAATAGGCATTGAAGTAAAACTTTAAATAAAAATGGGTGAATAGCATGGGGATAACGAAGAATAATTCGATTTACAAATGGGTTCGCACTTTGCACCGGGATATCGGTTTTTTTCTCATTGGTTTAACTGTCATATACTGTGTAAGCGGGATATTACTAACATTACGAGATACCGATTTCTTAAAAAGTGACAGATTGATTGAAAAGACCATTGATTCGGGATTGACAGGAAATAAAGTTTTAGAGACCTTGCATCTGAGAAGAGAGAAGATAGTTAGTGAAAATCAAAATGAGATTACGTTTACCACTGGAACGTATAACAAAGTAAGCGGGGATGTTTCATACAGAAGTCAGGAATTGCCCTCTATGCTTCAGGGGCTTAATGCATTGCACGTTGTGTCCAGCAAAGACTCAAAACACTGGATTACACTAACGTATGGAGTCACATTACTCTTCCTGGCGCTGTCTTCCTTGTTGATGTATAGGCCGGGTACTAAGCGTTTTAAACGAGGTGCTTTGACAGCTGTTTCTGGTGGAATTGCTTCCGTGATTTTGCTCATCCTATGATAGTTAGAGTGTAGCTCATGAGTTACCGCTTTTGTCTTTGGTATTGGGGGGATTGATAGTTGAGGAGAGATGATACCTGAACGTACCCCGGTCAGCCCTGTAGGGGGGGGGAAGTAAACATTCATGCATATTTACGTTAATTTTCATGGCGAAAAATTAAGTAAATGGTTGCATCAGGAGTAGCTGTGGTTTGTTGTCTGTGGTGCCTGCGTTTCTATTCTTTGTTCACCCGAAAGTTCAATTTTCTGTGTCGGGAGGGCGAATTCGATACCATGCTGTTTGAAATGGTTCAGGATCTCCAGATTAATTATCTGTTGAATGTCCATGTAATAGAGATAGTCAGGCGTATCGATCCAGTAGACGACTTCGAAATTCAGGCTATAGGAGCCATATTCCATAAAGTGAGCACGTTCAAAACGTATTTTCTTCAATTTTTCAATTATGTTACGAGTAATTGAGGGGATAACTTCCAATTTTTCCGAAGGAGTTTGATAGATCACCCGTAATATGAAAACAACACGACGCTCATACATACGTTTGTAGTTTCGGATTCTGCTGCTGAGCAGGTCAGCATTAGAAAAGATCAGCTGTTCGCCTGAGAGGCTGCGCAGGCGGGTAGTTTTTAAGCCGATGTATTCAACAGTGCCCATGAATTCGCCGACAATAATGAAGTCTCCTATGACGAACGGCTTATCGAGTACAATAGAAAATGAGGCGAAAAGATCGCTCAGAATATTCTGCACTGAGAGCGCAACTGCGATACCGCCGACCCCGAGGCCAGCGATCAGGGTCGTTACGTTTACACCAAAATTGTCAAGAGCAACAAGCAACAAACTTACCCAAAGAACAACACGCAGTATAAATGTCACTGAACTGAGGGTGGTAACAGCCTCGGCATTACGTTCAAGTTTTTTTTGCCGATATTTGTCCATAAGTGACCGCAGCACGTGGGTGACCAGGATGCCTGTTTGCAGTAAGGCGGCAAGTGTAAACGTTTTATCTAGAATGTTAGTTAGCAGGATGGGCAATGTGAGAGTAAGGGTGCCGATATAGATAGAGGCAATCAGAAGGAATGCAGGATGAATGCGTTCGATAAGTTCAGCCAGCAGATCATCCCAGCCAGCTGCAGTCACTTGGGTCGGACCCTTTACTTTGCGAACAAGAATATATTTCAGCAACCGTGTGAGAATATATAAGAGCAGCAATGTGAAGGTTGCATACAGCCAGCATTGAATCGAATTACCAAAAATGACTAAGCCCAAATCAGGCAGAAAAATATCCATCATGATTCAGATCCTCCGCATAACTGTAGAAAACGTCAGAAAGAGATACTTGAGCTATCGATTTTTTCTTTAATTTGTAGCCTGAACTCAAAATAATTCTATTATGTGCAGGCATATTATTCCACTCGCGTTTCGCGGGACAGTGATCCTGAGCAACTCTGAAGACTACGGGAAGAGAATAGTATTGAAGGGTTATCCCAACTCGCATCCTGTGATATTTTTATATCTGTAACTGGGCGGCAACGGCCACAGGCATTCCAAAGAAGATACTGAGAGTAACTTTCAAGAATGAATAGGTTGCTGTCACGATTGAATCCTGTAGCTGGCCGCTACAGGCAGTATGATGCTACCAACTTCCGAAGTGACATCATTGCCCCTCGGAGACTGTCCGACAATGGCAGTTGTTCCAAACTCTTCGTTATTGTCAAAAAACAATGCTCGCAGGTAGCGTAGACTCCGATATCATATATATGGTTGCGCGTGTTTTTTGAAAATGCCTCGAGTTTGAGCCAAATTCCTATTCTCAATTTTTCATGAGATTTTTTTAAGTGCCTAAATGTTATGGAAGAGAAGTAGAATCAGCACACGTCATTGTGACAGACTGTTTGCTTGCAGGTTAAACAAAAAAAATCACCTCAAAACAGATGTAATTGTCTTAAGGTGATTGCATTTTCAATGTGCCGGGTATGCCTCGGAAATCTTTGGCCAAGATGTGTTAAAATACCCTGAAGATTTTATACTTACCCTAAAATCATAGTAGGTAACCACAAAACTATTTGTGGAAAGATCATGCATGTAATCAGCACAGTCAGATTGATAAGTACAAACGGGGTAACTGATCGATAAATATCGGCCATTCCAACATTTGGAGGTGCAATACCTTTCAGGTAGAATAATGCGAACCCGTACGGAGGAGTCTGTACCGCAATCAAAATGTTGAGGATCATGAGAACGCCAAACCAGATAGGGTCATACCCCATTGACACTGCGATAGGTGTAAAGAGGGGCGCACACATCAAGACAATAATAAATTCGTCAATGACGAAACCTAACAGTAACATTATTACTTGAAACATAATGATGATCATGATTGGGGGCAGATCAAGATTAGTCGTAAAGTCTGATACCATTGATTGAACACCCATCAATAGATGGAAATTGCTAAATACTGAAGCACCGAAAATGATCCACATTGCCACACTTACGAGTAGAGACGTCTGTAGACCTACCTCAAGGAACATTTTTACTTTAAATCGCTTAAATACTATCGAAAGGATTACGGCTCCAACAACGCCAATGGCTCCGGATTCTGTCGGTGTAGCGATGCCTGAAATAATACTGCCCAGCACGGCTACAATAAGCAGCATTGCAAGAAAGCCATCGCGGGCAATACTCAGTTTCTGGCCTAGAGGTTTATTCTGATTGTCGGTATCGGCAACGGTTATAGGAGCCTTTTTCGGGTTCATCTTACAGCTGATAATGACGTACGTTATCATTAAGAGGACTGTTAACAGGGCAGGCATCATAGCCCCGATAAACATGCGCCCAATGGAGTTATGCGTTGATGCCGCAAACATGATCATTGGTATACTTGGAGGAATGAGAATACCCAATCCGCCACCAGCCATGATGACACCCATGGCAAGATTTTTGTTGTAGCCCCTTTCAAGCATTGGTTTTAAGGCAATGGAACCCGATGTCATTATACCTGCACCAATGATCCCCACCATTGCTCCAATCATGGAGCAGACAATGATAACACTTATAGCCAATGATCCGCGTATCTTGCCGATAAGCAACTGACTTGTGTCAAACATTGCATCGCCAATACCGGACTTAGTGAAAAACTGGCCCATATAAATGTATAAAGGAATGGCCAGCAGTATGAAACTGAAGTAGGTGCTTTCGATTGTAGTTGGAATAATATTAAAAACAGCATCTCCCCAGGTGAGATAACCGACGCCCATAGCTATGCCACCTAAAGCTAGGCCAACCGGTGCACCCAGTGCGAAAAAAATACAAATACCTAAGAGAAGAACGCCAGTAAGTGCTTCAATTCCCATTATCGTTCTCCCTTCTTAATCAAATTATTCCCGGTTATTACATAAAATACATCGACGATTATATCTCTGAACAGTTGGGCGATAAAAAGAACGCTGCCAATGATGGTCATGATCCAAAAATGGTGCATAAAAGGAGCCCATTCACTTTGCCTGCGTGTACCAAACTTGAGAGCATCTATGAACTTCTCGTGACACACATATATAATCAATATTAAAAAGAAAATACCGAGAGTGTATGAGATTAGATTAAATATCCGCTTTGTTTTCGGCGACACTCGTACGTAGAGGATATCCACAGCAATATGCGCTCTTTTCTGATGTGCATAAGCACCACCTAAAGCTGCAATATAGCCAAAGAGGAAAAGAGAAAGATCAAAAGCCCAGACGGTTGGCTTATTGAGAAAATACCGGGAGAAAACTTCAAAAGCGACAATCAGGGCGAGGATCGGCATCAGGTACGATGCTGCATAACCCATCATTTTGACAATGAAATCTACTTTTTTGCAGAATCCGCGCAGAATTGCTAAAAACATATAACACCTACTAGAGTTATGGAGAATGAGACCTTGCAGGCAAGGTCTCATTCTTCGAGCATTTCACACTGCTAACGCGTTATTATCCCTTGTTATTCTTCAATACATCAATCAACTGCTTGCTGTACTTATTCTCAGCGGCATACTCGCCCCACAAAGATTCACCAGCTTCAGCCCAGATTTTTTTGTCAGTTTCATTTGGAGTTGCACTCCAGAGCAGGCCTTTGCTTTCCATCTCTGTGACTGCCTCAGATTCCCACTTTTTGGACATTGCAAGTTGTGATTTGGCGTGAATTTCAGTCGCTTCCATAACTACTTTTTTGAGGTCATCAGGAAGCTTATTCCAGGCTTTTTGATTAACAAGAATAGGAAGGACCTGTGCTCCGGCAAGAGGCAGGGGATACATGTATTGGGCAACTTCAACATGATTACCATCACGATGATCAATCATGTTGCTGCCAATTGATCCATCAATAACTCCAGTCGCTAAACTGGTGTAGATCTCACTCCAGGCAAGAGAAACAGGTGAAGCACCTAATTTACGTAAGAATTTACCATAAGCTCCAGGAGCACGAATTTTGAGCCCTTTGAAGTCCTCAACGGAATTAATTTTGTTTTTGGTCAGAATGTATACCGGTGGCTGAATATACGGTTCGAGCCATTCCAAACCATGCTCGCCATATGCTTCCTTAAGAATAGGAGACCAGCCTTTATCGTGAAAGAGTGAATACAGTTCACTCGTGTCGCTTGTACCGCCTGGCAGACCAATTTCGACAACTCCGGCAGGGAGTTCACCCGCATGCATTGACTGAAAAGGAGCAACCATTGTCAGCAAGCCGGTCTTTGCTGCGCTGAGCATTCCACTCGTGCCTACGCCTTCTCCTGAATAGAGCACCTGAACCTTAATTCTGCCGCCGGACATCTCGCCGATGTTCTTGCCGAGATCCTCATAAAGAGCACCAAAAGCGGTTCCACGACCATAGAGATTTCCAAAACGCCAGTTATGTTCTGCTGAAGCAGCGTTTGTAGCACAGACGGCTAATCCTAAGCCTACCAGCATTGTTGACTTGAGAATTGTACTTTTCATACCTTGTAGAATCGGTAACATGTTTTCTCCCTTGTGATGTATTGGTTTATTGATCGGCAAAAGTATTTTCACATATCCTTCAAAGACATTGATATGACAAAGACTCTTTAAACGAAGAACATCTCTTGCCTGTTTCAAAAAAAATATGAGAAATTAGGTCTGGTAGAAGGTGTATTCAGCAAGTACCTGCCCCTGACGTATCTTTATTCAGCAAATACCGAGCCAGGAGTTAATTTTTTCAGGAAGAGTGGTGAGTTGTGTTTTTAGCCATGAAATCAAACATTCAGGATTCGGTGGAAAGGTTTGTGTCAACCAGGTCGTCAACCAGGGTTGACGTTGTAAGCCATGGTTGACACGGGGTGTGAAGTACAGTTTTGACGAAATTACAGGGAGGAGATTTGCTTGAGGCAGGCGTTCAGGCAGGAAACGGGGCAGTTGGTAGTCGTTGCCTGTGTAATCCTGTCCTGAGATTATGAGTTAATGGAGTTACACCTGCAATCTCGTAGGTGATTCAGGAGTAATAGGTGTGTAAAACATGGTTGACACACGAAAAAGGACTGAGGTTAAAGGGTTTAGGGCTGAGTGAAATGCATTGAAAATGCAATACGCTTTTTAAATACTCTGTCCTTTTACCTTTGGCCTAAGTCCTTATGCATGCGTCCAGTTTATACAGTGTGCTGAAATGACATAAAATTTGGTAAAAATGAAAGGATATGGGTAATAGGCTGTCCCAGTTGGGTATGAGATATGATAAAAATCAGATACTTTCTGAAGGATCCTCAGATGTTCGTTTTTTTAAACGTTTATTAAGTGCCTGTCTTGAAACGCCAAGTAACTGTGATGCTTGACTCTGATTGTTTTCGGTGACGTGAAGAGCCGTATCGATTGCAAATTCAGCAAGCTCTTCAAGTGTCGGGAAGTGACCGAAAATTTCCTCCAGCGGATTTGTTAAGCCGGGTTCCTGAGTTTTCACAGAGACAGAACCAGCAAGCCTTTCGGAGAGGTGATTAACGTCAATGCGTCCATGATTGCATCTGGCTACAGCATCTGAGATATAGGCTTTCAGTTCCCTGATGTTTCCCCAGAAGGGATGCTTCATTAAAAGGCTTAACGCCTTTTCGCCTATAACAGGAATCTCTTTATTCATTGCTGTTGCAGTAGATGCAATTAAATGCTCAACGAGTAACGGAATATCCTCTCTACGGTCTCGTAATGGTGGTAATTTTGCGAGGTGAGTGCTGAGTCGATAGTAGAGATCCATTCTAAATTCCCCATCTCTTCCAGCAAGTTTGCTCAGGTCTTTATTTGTCGCTGTGATAATGCGTGCATGACACTCTTTAGGTTGATCTGAGCCAAGAGGATAATAGATTTTTTCCTGGAGCAGCCTAAGAAGCTTCACCTGTGAGGCTTCACTGAGGTCTCCTATTTCATCAAGAAAAACTGTGCCATTGGCTGCTTTTTCGAGCATGCCGCTTCGTACAAAATCAGCACCTGTATACGCCCCTTTGGTATGTCCAAACAGGGTGTCTGAGAGCAACGTGTCATCCAGGCCGGATATGTCGAGTGCAACAAACTCTCCCTGCAGCCCACTAATATCATGTATTGCCTTTGCAATAAGTTCTTTGCCGGAACCGGTTTCACCAAGTATCAATACTGGCAGGCCGCTTGTTGCAATCGATTCTATATATTGAAAGAGTCCGAGCATTATCGGGCTTCGTGATATTATTGGTTCAAATGCCTGGTTTTTAGTTGGATTGTCGTTGAATGAGATGCCTTTAAGGGACAGAACCTCCTCACGAAGAAAATTTATTTCCAGCGCGTTCCGTAGAGCGGAACTGAACATTTCGAGATTTATCGGTTTAACAAGGTAGTCATGGGCACCGAGCTTCAAACATTCAACAGCCGTCTCAATTTCAGAGTCTGCAGTGATGATAATGACGGGAACCTGTGGCTTCTTGATTTTCAGTTCTTTCAGTACTTCCTGTCCTGTTTTGTTGGGCATATTGAGATCGAGAAACACTACAGGAGACTGCATTTTTTCCACTGTAGATAACACGTTGCGGCTATCACTGAGTGTTTTGATATTTGCCATACCCATTGATGAAAGCAAAAGGCTGTAGGCCTCAAGCTCATCACATTCATCGTCTACCAGAAGTATCTGGCAGTTTGTCATCTTTGAACTAATCATTGACTGCTATCCGCTAGTATTTTATTGAGTTTGATTGTGAATTTTGCCCCGGAATCTGTGTTTGCTGCTGTAAGCGATCCACTCATCTGTTTTTCCACTATCATTTTCGACATATAGAGTCCCAGCCCTGAGCCTGAAGTTGATCCTTTCGTGGTAAAATACGGGTTGAAAATTCTCAGCATCAAATCCTCGGGTATGCCGCAACCACTGTCGCAGATTTCTATTTGAACAATATGTTCATCGTGGCTGACAACTACTTTAATGGTTTTTGCCAGTGTTGCATCTCCCGCCTCGAGTGTGCGCTGCAGGATTGCGTCTTTCGCGTTTACGAGAAGATTTACAAGGACATGCACAAATTCACGGCGGTAACCAAAAACCATGAGAGAATGTGTGCTTGTTTTGTTAATAACGCTGAGAGCAATGTCTGCGTGTTTAACTTGTGCTTCCAGCAGTTTGACCGCACTTATAACTACCTTGAGAGCATCGACAGGCCCTTTTGATTTTGAAGGCTTGGAGAAATTCCTGAAATCATCAATCGTTTTTGACATGAAGTGGATTTGCCGGTTGGCGCCTGTGACTAATTTTTCAACAAACGATTTCTCCAGCTTATTATTATAATGAGCGGCCTGTAGACTCGAGATATATGTAGAAAGGGTATTGAGAGGTTGTCGCCATTGATGGGCGATTGCTCCTAGCATTTCACCTGCAGCCGCCAGTTTGTGAGCCTGAATAAGCTGCATTTCGGCATCAACCCGTTTGGAAATATCCCTGATACTATATAAGGTGAGTTCTTCATCTTTAAGTTTGAAAATTTTCCAACTGACAGATGTTGGGAATTCCATTCCATCAGACTTGATAAATGACCACCTGAAGACCTGTTGCTCGTCATGAAGGGCCGCTGATAAGATTTTCTCTAATTTGTGTGCACTGGAAGAGCCGTCAGGTTGATTGACAGGTGATAACTCAAGGATACCTTTCCCGATGATATCGTTTTTTGGGAAGCCGAACAGTTCAATTGCTTTATGATTACACTCAGCACACTTGCTGCCATTGGTGATCATGAACGCATCGTTTGCAACATTAAACAGTGTTTTATAGTACGTTTCAACTTCCTTTCTCTTGATAATATTCCATTGAAGATCTTTGTTGATTCCGGTTAATTCAAGCTGGTGCTGCTCTATGGCAGAACTGTAGCTTTTTCTATAGAAATAAAGACCTAAGCCACTTAATCCCACGACAAACAGTGCAACAAGAGCCAAAAATCCAAGCACCCTGAGAGCCATTTCCGTTGCAAATATCATCGTTGTTTTACGTGTGATAGAATATGCTTCTATTCGTGGCACTGTCACACACATAAACCAGTCGGAGTTGTCAATCTGGCTGAATGAGAGTACGTGATCACGCATATCCTTTGAATGATACGTGACTGTCCCGACGTCCTTATTTTTAAAGTGATTAAGCCTGTTAGCAAGGTCGCTTTCGATGTCCTGTAATTTTTGTTGCATAACATAATTCTGATTACGATGGACCAGAATGGTACCATCTTTTTGAACAATGAATGCATGGCCGGTTTCTCCTACCTTCAGGTTCATCACATTATCGACAAGGGTATCGAGTACTGTGTCTGCCGACATCACCCCGATTATTTTCCCGTTAACGATCAGTGGTTTAACAAGTGCGATAACAAATTTATTGGTAACAAGATCTATATAAGGAGTAGTAAAACTGATCTCTCCAACTGTAATTGCCCGTTGATACCAGGGGCGCAATCGAGGATCATAATTGGTTGGTGGTGTCCAGTCTGCGCCATCGATCAACAGGCCGTCACTTCTGCCAATATACACATCGGAAAAGTGGCCGGCTTTCATTGCCATTTTTAATGGTTTGAGTGTTTCATCATTTGGTGCAAGGGCAGGTAACGGTACTGAATCGGCAGTAGCTGTGAGGATTTTCATTTGTTGAGCGAGCCATATTTCAACTGTATCTGCCGCTTTAACCGCGATTTCTTCTTGTTGATCAGCAATGGTTTTATTAACGATATGTTGAGTAATGCGGTGATTGATGCCGGTGGCAACCAGAATCACCACGGACAGTGCAGCGACCGTTATAATGTATTTTTTATTAGGCATATTCACATTTGGCATGTCGTGGAGTAATCACTTTGTAATTCGTTAAAATTTGTCTATAACAAAACGCCGCTATGAATGAGATGGCAAGCTTTTGTTCGATTATTTTCAGAAAACGTGAAGGTAAATCCATTAATATGAAGTAAACCCTAGCAATATTTGATCCAACGTTGCGGGCAGATCCAACTCCTTGGCCGAAAGCGCTTCAGGAAGAGAATAAAACAGGTGACTGTATTGAACACAGCAATAAACGAAAAGCAGATTGTTAACTGTATCGGCAGTGCGGTTTTCGCGACCGACAGTCAGGCTGTAATTACTCATGTTAATTGTCAAAGTGAAAAGAAACTCGGCATGAGTGCGGAGGACCTGATCGGAAGACGTATTGCAGACGCTCTCCCTCTTTTTAAAGCTGTCATTATGGAGAGTTTACAGAGCGGTAGGTCGCTGCTGAACCAACCACTGGAGGTTGGGGAGGAACATCTCATAATGCACGTAACTCCGATATATTATGAGCAGCAGGTTGTCGGCGCAGTCTGTAATTTACAGGAACTTGATGCGTGTGAAGTCTCTGTAATGCAATCGGATTCTTACAGGGAGTTGAATCGTCAGCTTAAAACGATTATCGCCGCTTCATCAGATGGTATATGGGTCTGTGATGGTGAGGGGAATGTTGTATCCATCAATAGCGCATCTGAAGCACTTAACGGTATAAAATCCAGAGATATAATTGGTAAAAACATTATACATCTTCTTGAAAACAAGAGTTTCGATCAATCTGTTACCACCAAGGTTCTTGAGAGCGGGAAACAGGAAACAATTGTCCAGAATATTAAGAAAACCAACCGAATCCTACTCTGTACAGGAACGCCCGCTCGAGATGAAAATGGTAACATTGCCATGATCGTCGTAAATGAAAGGGACCTGACAGAACTTGAGACCTTGCGCAACAGGTTCAAAGAAAACAAGAAACTCACTGAGAAATTTAAAGAAGAGTTGTCTGAATTCACCCTACGGGAGTTAGTGCACAATACAATCATTGCCGACAGTAATATCATGAAGCAGATTCTTCAAAAATCCTTGAAGCTTGCTCATATAGGTGCTTCGAATATTTTGATTCT
This sequence comes from Desulfosediminicola flagellatus, assembly GCF_005116655.2. Classification (GTDB taxonomy): domain Bacteria; phylum Desulfobacterota; class Desulfobulbia; order Desulfobulbales; family Desulfocapsaceae; genus Desulfopila; species Desulfopila flagellata. The sequence continues at coordinate 1,082,288 of NZ_CP050698.1, forward strand.
TGGTGCTTCTGGTACCGGCAAAGGGTTACTTGCCAAATCTATTCATAAAAACAGTAATCGGCGTGATAATCCTTTCGTAGAAATAAACTGTGCAGCTCTTCCTGAAAACCTGCTGGAGGCAGAGCTTTTCGGTTATGAAAAGGGTGCCTTTACCGGAGCTGCCAATACCGGCAAAGTGGGTTTATTTGAGTTGGCTCAGGGAGGAACTCTTTTTCTTGATGAAATTGGTGATATGCCATTGAATCTGCAGACAAAACTTCTGAAATATCTCGACGATAAGAAATTCAGGCGGCTTGGAGGCACCAAATCAATACATGTGGATTGTGCAACAATTTCTGCCACCAATAGGAATCTGCAGGATAGAGTCAAAAGCAATGAATTTCGGGAAGATTTGTATTACCGGCTCAGCAGTTTTACTCTGGAGATACCATCATTGCGTGACCGCAGGGAAGACATTCCCGGCCTGGTAAGATTTTACCTGAAAAAGTATAATCAGAAATACGGTAGATCGACCCACATCCGCTCAAGAACAGTTAAGAGCTTGCAAAGCTACGATTTCCCCGGAAACATTCGAGAATTAAAGAATATAATTGAGAACGGGGTGGTTCTTAGTGAAGAGTCAAAGCTTGACGCGTTTCTTCTCGCTAGCATTGAGACGAATGAACTCGTGCATCCACCCGAGGATGAGCACTCAGCGTCACCACAACAGTTGGATTTACATGCAACTCTTGAACAACTTGAGAAACAACTGCTCATTAAAGCAAGAGCACATTGTACGACTACCAGGGAGATGGCTGCCCATTTAAACATCAGCCAACCTTCTGTTGTAAGAAAATGTAAAAAATATGGATTATAATTTAAATCTGTAATTCCTTCCGCTTATTTACTACATCTTTTGATACAATTGTGAATCAGTAAAAACGGATCTCATGTTTGTTGCACACGAGTGTTCCGATCCTAAAGTCTGATTAACTTGGAAATTTACTCTGTTGCTCCTGAAAATATCCTATTATATTTAATGGTTACAGGTTTTTGTCATTCTTCTTTCTTTTGCGTTAAATTTCCCTCCCTATGTTTTGATCCAGAAATGAATCATTAAAATTCGCTGTAAAAACGAATTTTTATAGTTGATTTGATCCGGTTTTGAATCAAAAAGTCATTTGCCATCACATGTAGACATCATCCGTCGCGCTGCTTTTGCACGTGTTGTTGTCCTTTCTTCAATATGGCATCCCTTTTGCTAGTGTTAGACCAGCATACGGTTCGTTTCGACAAAATCAAAGCAAGGGATATAAAAATGGAAAAGCTACAAACAAACGCAGAGCTGCATGAACTCCGAAACAAAGTGATAGCAAAAGGTAATGCCAGTGCCACTGACAGATATATAGCTCATGCCAAAGGTGCTATTATCACTGATGTGGAAGGGCAGGAGTATATTGATTTTGCAGGTGGTATTGCCGTAATGAATGTCGGACACTCTCACCCAAAGGTTGTTAAGGCCATAAAAGATCAGGCAGAGAAATTTACTCATACCTGTTTTATGGTTGCCCCGTATGCATCTCCGGTAAAGCTTGCAGAGAAATTATGTGCTGCGGCCCCGGGCGATTCCCCAAAAGCTGTGATGTTTGCCAATAGTGGTGCAGAAGCCGTAGAAAATGCAGTTAAGATCGCCAGATATTATACTCAGAAAACAGGTATTATTGCTTTTGAGAATGGTTTTCATGGTCGTACATTAATGGGTATGACACTCACCTCTAAGGTGAAGCCCTACAAGCATGGTCTCGGTCCGTTTGCACCTGAAGTATATCGTATGCCTTACGCCAACTGTTATCGCTGCCCGTTCGGCAAAGAGTATCCAAGCTGTGATGTGGCCTGTGCTGATCACCTTGAGGATTTCTTTATCAACTATGTATCTGCTGAGCAGACAGCTGCAATCGTCATCGAACCTGTTCAGGGCGAAGGTGGTTTTGTTGCTCCTCCTAAAGAGTACTTTAAGAAACTGAAAGCACTTTGTGAGAAAAATTCAATTCTTATGATAGCAGACGAAGTTCAGACCGGTATCGGCAGAACCGGCTATATGTTTGCAATGGAGTATTATGGAGTTGAGGCGGACATCACGACTGTGGCTAAAAGTCTTGCTGCCGGTATGCCTCTGAGCGCAGTTATAGGCAAAAAAGAAATCATGGATTCAGTACATCCTTCAGGAATAGGCGGAACCTACAGCGGCAATCCTCTCACCTGCGAAGCTGCACTGGCAGTTTTCGATATTTTTGAGTCTGAAGATCTTCTTGCTAAAGCCAAAACTCTTGGAGAGAGTCTTCACTCTACCTTGAAAGGGTTTCAGGAGAAACATTCACTTATTGGTGATGTCCGTGGAATTGGCCCGATGATAGCCATGGAACTCGTTTATGACAGAGACGCAAAGACTCCTGCACCTGATAAAGCAAAACAACTCGTAAAATTCTGCTTTGACAGAAACCTTATCCTTCTGGCCTGTGGTACCTATGGCAATGTTATCAGATTTTTGATGCCTCTGGTTATTACTGATGAACAGTTGGCAAAAGGTATGGAGATTATTGATGATGGATTGACCGCAATCAGCTAAATCATCATTCGTGTCGATTATGCGTTGAGGATGCAACATGATCTCCGTCTGCCCACTAATGGATAGTGGGCAGACTTCATACCGTATACGATACCTTCGACGTTTTAGCTTGAGTGAAACAGTTACGCGTGCAGCCCATTAACAGGAGTACTTTGTGATAATTACGGCCAAAGAGGAACAACATGTTTGGATATTATAACAGGATATTAACCGTCAATCTTACTGATCAATCAGTTTCCATAGAGCCGGTTGACGATCAGGTGTTAGCTGAGTGCTTTGGCGGTAAAGGATTGGCGACCCGGCTTCTTCTTGAACGCAATACGCCTGGTGTTGACCCTCTTTCGCCTGAAAATAATCTCATTTTTTCGACAGGCTCATTTTGTGGTGGACGTCTGTGGGGAGCAAGCAGGTACGGAGTGTATACAAAATCACCACTGACAGGATTTTATGCAGAATCCTACTCTGGCGGAAAAGTTCCTGAAGCGATTGATTCCGCAGGTTTTGATGCAATAATCCTGACTGGCAAAGCGAAAATTCCAACAGTGCTCACCATTACACCGGAAGGTGTTGATTTTCATGATGCCGGTGATTTGTGGGGCACCGATTCCATTGAGGCTGAAGAAGAAGCAGTTGCCCGTTTTTCAGTAAGTCATGAAGGCTATCGAAAACCGGGTGCAGTCACCATCGGTCCCGCAGGGGAAAGAATGGTCAAGTTTGCTCTCATAGCAAATGATAAATGGCGTTGTGCCGGCCGAACCGGTGCTGGTGCGGTAATGGGGTCAAAACTCGTTAAGGCCATTGTATTTCAAGGTGACAGGAAACGGCAATATGCTGATCCGGAAGGTGTTGCACAGTACGCCAAGGAATTTTCCAGTAAAAATATTACAAATCCAGGTGTAAAGGCCTATAAGGCAATGGGGACAACGATGATGGTCTCCCTGATGAACACAGTTGGTGCGTTTCCTGCAAAATATTGGAGCGAAGGATCTTGCGAGCACTGGGAGAAGATCAGCGGTGAGCAGTACCATGCCGAACATGAGGTGAAACCCCATGCCTGTGCCAAATGCTTTATGGCTTGTGGCAGGATGGCAACGATTAAAAAAGGACGCCATAAAGGTCTTAAGCTCGAAGGTCCTGAATACGAGACAATCTATTCTTTCGGCGGGCTTTGCATGGTTGATGATATGGCAGAGATTGCTCATCTTAACGATATCTGTGACCGGCTGGGTATGGACACGATTACCGCTGGTAATCTCTGCGGCCTTGCCATTGAAGCCAAAGCCCGGGGCAAGATAGATTTTGATATTGAATATGGCAACGTTGATCAGATTGCTACCCTTGTACAGATGATATCTGACCGTGACGGTATCGGAGATCTTCTGGCAGACGGAATTATACCTGCTTCAAAGGCCTGGGGCCTTGAAGATATTGCAGTACATGTAAAAGGTATGGAGCCTGCCGGTTATGATCCTCGAGCATTAAAGGGTATGGGCTTAACTTTTGCAACCTCTCCCCGAGGTGCATGTCACTTGAGAACAACGTTTTACAAACCGGAACTCTCAGGCATTATCCCCCCTGAACAAACTAAAGACAAAGCCGAGTTGCTTATTGAGTACGAAGATCGTCTGAATATTTTTGATACCCTGGTGCTCTGCCGTTTTTATCGCGATCTTTATAGCTGGGAAGAGCTTGAAACAGCGCTTGCAGCTGTTACAGGTCAACCATGCGAGAAAGCTGAATTGCAAAAGGTTGCCGGCAACATCGTTAACATGACCCGGGAGTTTAACTTGCGTGAAGGCATGCTGCCAGAGCATGAGCGATTACCTAAACGTATTCATAAAGAGGCACTTCCATCAGGTAAATCTCTTTCGGCGGAAGAGATGGAATATATGCTCAGTGATTATTATCGCCTGAGAGGATGGGGCGAGGCTGAAGCCTGAAACCAATATACGTGTTTCTGTATCTGTATCGTTTAGGCAGAAATTTGCGGTTGTTGGTCGGTCACTATTTAGACTTTTGGAGACGTACGTCATGTCTATGCTTGCAAAGAAAAAACAGATCCTTCAAATCTTAGTTGCAAACCTCAATAACTCCGAACCCCAGGTTGTTCATTCTGAAATGATTGCAGATAAACTGGAGATGAGCGTAAAAGACACCTGCCAGATGTTAAAAATCATGCATAAACTTGGGATGGTAATCAGCGATGGGGAAGGCGAGAAGTCACTTATAACCAGAGAGGGGTTGAAATGCGTGGACCAGGCGTTTGGTGGGACTGCGTGTAGTGTTTAGTCGCAAATGTCTGTTTGTAATGTGAGTATTTTCAATTGGTTCGGATTTGTCGCGTTTGTACCTGGAGCAGGATAGGTGAACTGAAAATATGGGGGGTGAACGCGTAAAGCGTTCACCCCCCATATGGTTTGAGTGTGGAATATTAGGGTTGTATCAGTTCTGCAGCATCCTGCAGGCTGTAAATTGCATCATCAATACCATATTTACCGTCATTACTGTGATCTCTGATCATTTCCAAGCCAAATGGATTTTCTCCTATAAGAATACGTAGGTTTAAGATGGAATCAGCTAACCGTTTTTGAGTCACAATTTCTTCGAAATCTATATCAATTATTACCGGGCTATCAGAAACCGTACGTGTACTATACCAGGATAAGTCTGCGGGTGTTACTGCGCCATTACCGTCATCATCAAGACGGGCAACTATAAAGACTTCACCGGCATTGAAGGGTATTCCAGAGATAGAGAATGACTGAGATGTTTCGTCTATGTAGGTACTTCCTATTTCATTGTATGGTGTGGGAGGGAAATAGTAGGCACCAACAAAGATCTTATGCCCGTCAATGAAAGCACTTGCAGGAATAATAACATTGCCGCTGATCGTTGTAGTGTTGATCCGTGTACTTGCTTCCAATTGATCACATTGTCCGTTTGCTTCAATATGGATACCATCTATAGAACCCATGGCCTGTGTTACATCGGATAACGGAATACGCATTTCTATGAATTTTTCACCTGCGGCTGCATGGTCGAATTGATATTCATTGATAATTCTATAATTGGGATCTCTAAATTTTACCCACCATGTCATTCCATTATCGTCGGTTCCTGCAGAAACTCGGTAGGAATACCATTCTTCCCATGGGTAGCGAAGGTGTATTTCAGCCATCTTATCAGAAGGTTGGGCAGAGATAAGGTCTTGGAATGTGATGGCAAAATACATATACTGTTCGTCCATTGCCATAAATACATGTGCAAGATCTTCTCCACAATAACTTGCATTATCTCCAAGCTGATCTGTAAGTATTGGTGTGTCAGGAAGCCAATCTTGGAAATTCCCATCAATCAGTTTGGTTGCGATCAGAGGATTGCGTAAAGAAGTAGGTTTTGAAAGATCAAACTTCCATGACAAATCCTGACTGGTAGTCGCTTTTGGGAAAATTCCATTGAGGACAGGTGAAGTTTCATCAGTAGGCGGGAATGTTCCGTAGAGTGGATTATTATCATCGGAAAAATTCGGTAGTACAGCTGCAAGGTTGAGAGGCGTCTGGCTGTTTGTGCCGAAGATTTGATTCAGATTTATAACATTAAAAAGATCTTCACCCAGATATTGAGAATGATAGCCTGTGAAGGTATGGTCCAGCTGAGTTAGGCACTCAGGAGAAGTTACCATGGTGCCGGTTATATCATTTGAACTATCGACAGATCCGTTAAATGCAACAGTGCAGGAGGAACCGATATGAGAAATTGTAAAGGATACTTCATTGTTGATGAGTGAAAAGAGATCTATTACTGGATAGTCTTCAAAGAAATTACCACTATATACTACTTTGTTAGTTATTTCGCCCTGGCCGTTATAGTAGATCGACATATCAATGTCATAACCACCTTCAGTAGAGCTAAGAGAGAACCAATCTTCTATTTCTGAGTAATCGGCAACCCTGTTTTCAGCAATTGAGTTTTGAACTTCCTGAAGGTATGCCAGCATTTCTCCAGCGCCATCGAGCGCGTCTTGTGAATCAAATGAGAATACGTGTGTGTCGCGATAGTCCGATACTTCATACTGTGATTTTACGAAGGCAAAAGCTTCTGCGAAGGAGTTGATAGCATTATTTAAAGTCTCCCAGGTAACAGCAAGATGATTTGCACCATCTTCTGTTCTCAGCGACAGGGCATTATCATACTTATCCAAAAGGTCTCTTTGAACTTGGAGGACGCCTGCGCTACCGAGCACAAGAAGTTCCCGAATATCGACAGAGTCTATGTCATACGCAACAATGAACTCGAAAATTGTCTTAAAGTTGAGCAGCATTGCTTTAACAATGAGGACATCGTAATAATCAAGTGATACGGGGGCGCCATTGAGTTCGACAGCAGTTAATACAGTTGAAAAAGTAGGAGCGATCGTATCTAAATTATCAATAGCTCCTGTAAATTCTTCGATAAACGGACCTGCAAGAAAGTCATGGAATTCCTCACCGCTTGGAAAAGTAGAAGGGGGAGTATATTGGTCATTCAGACTCTCCGGCAATTCCATGGGAAAGTAATCTAGGCTGTCCTGTTCTGTTCGGACGAGGCCAAAGGTTTCGTAAAGGTCTCGTATTGTTTCCAAGGATGCATTGTTGCCATTATCGAGGCTAAAAGCCACTATGCGGGTAATAGCATAAAATAGGTTTGCTTCCTGATTATCAGGATCAGTTGCTAAGACAGTTTTGAATTCATCGTTTGCAGAGATGATCCCTGAGTAGGTTGGCATTCCATTGTTAAATAGTAACTGACGCCCTTCTGTGACGCCTGCATTTACTATTGAAGTAAAACTGATAAAGCAACAGGTCATTACTATGAGTGTTGCAAAAAAAATGAGTTTACGTTGCATGTAGTCCCTTCCCCCTTTCTAGTTATTTAAATAGATGTATCGTTTGGTAGTAAAGCATCTTTGAGGTGCATATCTGGTAGGTAATAGTTTGCTGCTGTATGAACTTTAAGACCGTTGAGTTCATGTTGTCCTGAAACATGAAGTAACGATTCCTCTACATTGAAATACAGTTCTTGAGACAACAGGCGGTGTGTTTTGGAAATAAACTGAACCGTATCCCGAAAAACAATTATATCTTTCTCTATTGTGAAAGTGGCATTCTCAGCGGTTATAGAGGCAAAAAGCGATTCATCGTTGTAGAGATCCAATTTTACAGGAACTGCAATAATCGATGTCAATCTGTTTGCTGGTAGGCTCAACAATGCTTTTTCCATTGGAATGGAAGCAAACGTAATACCTTTCTCGCTCTGTATACTCGAACCAAAGAGTTGTATAGTAGCGTTCCGGAATATTCCTTCATTGAGTAACGCAAAACTTAAAAATCCAATTTTCTTTTTTTGTATACGGAAACTATCAGCGGAGATGCGTGACTGTAGTGTGCTGTTTGCAAATGTTTGAATACCAAACCCATTGATTTCGAATTTTTTTCGAAGAATTTGCAGTTCTTCTTTGCTCAGGTTGTTCTGTAGCTTTGATTCTCTGGGAGTATTTGCCAAAATGGTGCAAAACAGTACTATGCAGAAAATGAAATATAGAGGAAATCCTGGCAAACGAAATGTTGACATTGTTGGGTATGAAATTGGTATTTCTATCAAGCTGGAAAGAAGAGGGGGGCTTCTTTTTACCAAATAGTATGATAGATGATAGAAGTAATAACGGGGTGGATTAGCTCTTGATTTTATTAATTATAGGGTGAAAAAGCAATAGGTTTAATGCTTTTATAGAATATACTATTGGAGAGTATGTTCTCTGAAAAAAAAGTTATCTGATATTACACCCTACAGCTAATTAGAATTGTAGCTACCAGTGTTCAGGGGAATATCTATGAGCAATAATCTGTGTCGGTGGATCTAATGTTGTCGTATTTTTCTTTAACAAACGTAAATGAATAGCTGGAAATACATTGCATTGGATTCAAGTATGAAATTTTCAATAAAGTAAACCTTATTCGCTGGATAAGTGTTTACACGTAATATTCTTTATCTTGAGATAAAGTACCGTGTGTATCTCCGCTGAGCGCAAGATTATTTTTGTATCCCCATTCCTTGAGGTCTGACAGAATAAAGGAGGATCATGAACTGCATTAACGTTTCAGGCACGCGATGTGCGAAGGGGGCAGGTATTCTTATTGAGACGAAATATAGAGAATCTGTTAAAAGATGACGTTGATAAACAACTACGATCTGATGGAAGAGATTGATGGACCAGCATCAGTTCTTAAGAATGAATGTGCCTGCTATTTTGAAAGAACTTTATCTAATGCAGCAAGCATTTCATTGATCGAAACTGGTTTTTCCAGGTATTCACTCATTCCCATGGAGAGAGCTTTCATCCTGTTAATTTTGTCGCTGTAACCTGTACAGAGAATGACTTTAGTACTGGGACTTAATGCTGTGATTTCCTGGGCAAGTTCAACGCCTGTCAGGTTTGGCATTGTCATGTCTGTGATTACTACTGCATAGTGTTCCTCCATTTTTTTGATTTGGTCTAAAGCCTTTTGGCTGTCAGAAAAGGAGTGTACTCTATATCCGTAGTTTGTGAGATAGCTTGTTGTGAGGTTGATAAGGTCAGGCTCATCGTCCACAAGTAGAATTAACTCTCCGTTTTTCGACCCGGAGTGTACAGGCTGTTGGTTGGCTGTATTTTCAGTTTCTTCCTCGGTGTTGTCAAATTTTGGCAGATAAACATTGACTGTCGTTCCTTGTGCTTTTTCGCTCTCTACTACAATATGCCCACCGTGACTTTTTATTATGCCATGAACAACAGCAAGTCCTAATCCCGTTCCTGATTCAGGACCTTTTGTAGTAAAATAGGGATCAAAAATCCTCTCCAATAGCTCCTTGGACATCCCTTTACCGCAATCAGTAACGGTTAAATGGAGGTAAGGCCCCATAGGGAAATCTGAAAATTTTCCGTCAGAAGGATATACTTTATCATCTATCTCCTGCAGGCGTACCCTGAGTATGCCATTATTTCCCTGCATGGCTTGATAGCCATTAGTACACAGGTTCATAATAACCTGATGCATCTGCGTTGGATCAGCTAATATTTTTCCTCTGGAGTATATCTCGTGTTTGATATCTATAGTGCTTGGCAGGGTAGATTTTAATAATGTGAGACTCTCCTGCACAATATCGGCTAAGACCACTGGTTTTCTGTCCTGCTCGTTTTTTCTGCTGAAAGTCAGAATCTGACGGACCAGTTGTTTTGCTCTTTCTGCTCCTTTCAGAGTACCATCCAGGAGTTTTTTCACTCCTGGAGTAACATCGGGCTGATGTTGTGCCAGCTCGGTGTACCCTATGATTGAGCTGAGAATATTGTTGAAATCATGAGCAATGCCACCGGCAAGTGTCCCTATCGATTCCATCTTTTGTGATTGCTTGAGTTTGTTTTCAAGCTCTACTCTTTCCTGAGCGGCTATAATATCGTTGGTTATATCACGGGAAATACCAAGGAGGAATATTGGCTTGTTATTGTCATCGAGGATCGGAATTTTTTTTGTGTGAAGATGTCTTTGGCCAGAAGATGTACGTATTGGTTCTGATGGAATTTCAAAAAACTTTTTACTCGTGAGTACCTTTCTGTCAATGGACGTGAAGAAGTCAGCTTCCTGCTTGGTAAAAAAATCATAATCAGTTTTGCCGATAACATTGTCAGTGGGTTCGTTAAAAAAAGCTTCGCTCGCTTTGTTGAGGCTGACAAAGGTTAAATTTTCTGCTTCTTTTACGAAGACCATGTCGGGGAGATTATCAAGGACAGAATTTAAAAAATTTCTACTGGATTTCAAATCCTCTTCAGCTTTTTTTCGGCGTACTATACTTATCAGAAGAAAAGATATGAGTGTACAGAGTATGAGGAAGGTGAGAAACGCAGAGATGATAACATCTTTAAATTCTTCATAGATCGATAATGGTTTGTTAACAATAATAGAATCATGGGGGAGGCGGGATTCTGGGATATTTAGACGAACCAGTTCGCGGTGGTCAAATGTAGGAATGTTTTCACCGGTCACATAGTGTTTTGCATCGCTAATTGATCTGCCTTCGAGAAGTTGTGAGGCTAGTTCAGCAGCGCTCCCTCCCTGAGTTTTTCCACTGGTTGTTACTCCGCCGAGTATTCCGTCGTGCATGTACACATCTTCCATGCTGATAATCGCGTATTCACCAAGAGCTCTCAACCGCTTGAGGGTGGTGCTAATGGATAGCACCTGGTCGTGATTATCATGAAACCCTCCTATGGTTGTAAGAACAAGAACTGTATTGGATGTTGCCCTTATCAGATTCTCAACCTGATTCAGGTTTCTGTGTGCGACAAAGCTCAGATCATATTGAGGGAAATCTAATGCTGCGGCGGCCAGAATCTGGCGGTAAATGACTTCGTATGTCTGTGAGTTGTCGCCAATAAAGGTGACATTTTCAATTCCTGGAAATAGCTTTTTAACAAGCTGGAGATTCGCTGTAATATCTTTTTCTTCAAAAACCCCGTAGATATCATCTGATGAATGTTGCGTGATAAAGGAGGTGTCATTTACTCCACAGAATACAACAGGGACAGTGGGAAATATTCTACTTCTGTGGTTTGTGATGAATTCTAAAGCATTATCATCGGTTACAAAAACGATATCTGGTCGAAGTCCCGCATATTTAGTTTCCAGGTACTTTGCAAAAAACTCCTGATATTCGGTCGAAAATTGAACGCGTTTGGTATCAAGGTACTCTGTCGAAAACGTTATGTCGCTTTCAGGATTGAGGGTTTGTAGTGTTTCAACTATCCCGTTATTTTCACGTTTAGTCCAGGGGTACTCCTGATGATAGGAGTGGAGGATAAAGGCATTAGTTTCTGCAGCTTTAGCGAAATTTTGTGGACATAAAAGCACGGTGAACAGTACCAAGATATAGAGGACATGTGTTTTGAGCATAAACAGAAACTTTGTGAATAATAAATGTGGAATGAACTTCAGACTACACTTCATTTCCTGATTGTAGTTGTAAAAACTACGTCTTACTAAAACTATCAATTTCTCAACTATTGTTCAAGTTGACGGAGGGAGGTGTTGCGGTATTAATAGGTCATGACGTGTTATCAGTCAATCAAAACACGACATAGGTTCGATAACAGAGTGTTATCCGCATTCGTTTCAGGGGAGATGGTCTGAGGATATTTTGTGAGACGCCGGGGCGACACCCATTAACCGGGTACGGTCAAAGAATACTACTCCTCTTACGGAAAACTCCTTTTTGATTGTGTATTCCTGTTTTATATACCACTATCGTTGGTAGTGGTCACTTGGAAGTGGCGTGTATTTCATTTCGAATTAGCCTAACCTGCCTGAGTTCTTATGAAATTGTAAATTGCAAAAGTCAACAGAAGATTAGTCCCCCTCTCTGTCCTTCACTACGAAGTCATCTTGGGGTACCGGATATAACACTATTGATTTTACAACCAGTCTTCCAAAGTGCATCGACCAGAGGTTCAATATTCTGCCCGGTGATTCGCAAAATTATAGCTCTGCTCTGAGTGCTGTAGTTGTTGCACAGAGCGATATTCTCTATCTCGATATCATGTGTTTTGCAGATATCTATAATGCTGTAAAACGTATCTTTTCCCTGATCGGCAATAAGTTCTATTCTTGTACTATTCTCGTTCCCACCGAGAATCTCTGCAAAAGCTTTGAAGATATCTGATTCTGTTATGATGCCAATGAGGCGGTCTTCTTCAACAACCGGGATTCCGCCGATTTTGTGCTTCTGCATGGTCATGGCGACTTTCTCAAGAGTATCTGCAGGGGTTGCCTTTATGACCGTTTTGGTCATAAACGATTCGATTTTTGCCTGCCTTGCCAATGCCCTGGTAGTTTCATCAAGGGTTACGTCTACTATTGAGGGCAGACCATTCTTTACATCTTCCCTGGTAATTATTCCGAGGATTTTCATTTCCTGATCGACGACAGGAAGTCGTCTGATTCTGTTGCTGGTCATCAAATCATCTGCCTCTGCAAGAGTCTGGTCTGGTAAAACTGTTATAACCCCGCTGTGCATCCAGAGCTTTACAAACATTATCTCTCCTTCTCGGTAAACGGACGTATTATGATTTTTCCAGTTGGCCGATCTATATAGAACCTGATGGCAGAAGCATCTTCTTCAAGAGTTGTTTTCGCGTTTCCTATACGTAACCGGGTTCCTGCAGCAATTTTTCCATACACTGTAATTGTTGCACTGCTATGCATGAAAGCAGCGTCATGGCGGGAATAGTTCGGGCTGCCCTCTATCAGATTGAATTTCCTGAGGTTCTTCCTGAGCTTGTTCAGGTGACTTCGCTTTTCCTGATAGTCATCTGAACCAGCATATTCCTCCCCGTGTATAGCGAGAAGTGAAACGAGTTCGTTTTCTAATGTAACAATTTCTTTTTTGAATTTTCTTCGCTGTTCAAGACGACCTGGGTTTATACCTGCAGCAATGGAGGCTGGAGCAGCATTGCCGGACCCTATGTCACGTCCGATAAAATCGGAGCCGCAGGAAAAGTATCCTCCAATGATTTTGACATCAGGTTTGCAGAGAATTTTCTTTTGGGAACTGACTGTTGCATAATAGGCACCTTTTCTAATTACCACCGTTCCACCGGCGGTGAGTTTTCCCCTCTCAATAAATGCGATTTCTATATCACCTTCGGTTGAAAGCACTGCATTTTCACCAATTATCCCTCCGGTCAATTTTGTGTTTCCAATGCATCTGATTGTTGCACTCTCTACATTACCTCCAATCAGGAGGTCACCCCTGCATCGAACAATGAACCCGGGCTTAACATTGCCACGTATTTCAAGACCATCTTTTGATTCGATATTGCCGACGGAGAAATCAACATCACCATTAATGGTCTGCTTCGCACTCACTTTTACATCGGTTTCATTGACAATGGAGAGCACCCCCGAACGACTTGCAACCACCTGACCACTTTCTTCCCGATATTCGACATCACCGGCCACCTTGACAGTAATATCTTTTCCAGGTGTCTGAGGAATGAGCTGCCTGAAAATGTTAACTCCGGGAGTGCCTTCGGTCAGAGGTACCTTGGTGGCAATGATTTCGTCTTTTTCTATACCTATGAAAATTTTTCTTTCCCGCCAGTCCATTGATCCATCCTGGAGTATCTTGCCGGGCAGAGGTCCAATTTCCACTTCAAAGCGGAGGAAAGCATCATTGCCGTTAATAGGTAGCATTCCCCTTGCAACCGGCACATTCTTGCTTGGCCGACTCTTCAAGAGAACGGTTTGAAGGGTTTCGGCTAAAAGTGCCTCATCTATGCCGTAGCAAATATTCTGTTCTTCTATATAGCCTCTAAGTTCGTCAAGAGTCAGTGCACTCTGGCTCTGAACCGGTGGGTAGAGGTTCATCAAAGCCAACATGTTGTCTTTAGAAAGAGTGATTAGTGGGTTGAGGCTAGCCTCTATGATTATACGGCCGTTATCTATCCGGGTGGTAACTTCCGGATAACCAGCAAGGAGCGCTGTAAGTTTTTGATTATCATCGGACAGGCAGCAGTTTTCACCGGCGACGAGAATTGCAGTATCAGGTGATGTCTCAGGTGACAGGGAAATTATCACCTGGTTCTGCTTTACACGTTCATGGATGACCAATTCCCCAGAGACATCGTCAGCCTCAGTGATAATGGTCTGAGAGGTAAAGTGAGTGGTGTATGTCGTATCCATAGAGACTTTTCAATGAATTCAGCTAGCAGATGATCTCTCAGTCTGTTTGCCGGAATGGTATAGAACCGACTGCAAAAATTATTGGGAATATTCATGCTATTATCAACTATAGCATACTCCCTCAAGTTGACTTCTGTAAGAGACCGTCTGGAAGCAACGGTTACATTACTTTCCTGAGTGGTCGCCGGATATTGAACGTCCCGACTGTAAAGGGAAGCCTTAACAACTGAATCCTGATGAAAGTGATACAGTGAAGGAGGCACGTACAATTAAAAGGGGCTCGCTCTATTGCAAAACATCGGCAATCAGTTTGCTCAATTCAAGCTGATTAAATGGTTTGGTGATAAACCCAGCAAGACCTTTGTCCGTCATGTCTGCAATTCTAACATTTTTTGCATACCCTGAAGATACAATCACTTTTGCGTCAGGATCTTTTTTGATTATCGTATTAAATGTTTCACGACCATCCATAACCGGCATAACCATGTCAAGAATGACAAGGTCGATGTCATCACCTCTACGGCTGTAAATTTCCACCGCCTCTTTTCCGTTTTCTGCAAGCAGGACTGTATAGCCAAGATTCTCTATCAAAAGTGATGCGGTGGCTCTGATGATATCTTCGTCATCGACGACCAGTATAGTGCCGGAACCGTGAGCAACAGGTTCTTCTTTGCTGGTGATACTGGGAACACTCTCATCTGATATCGGTAAATATATGTGAAATACCGTTCCGGTACCAGGTTCACTATAGAGGTGTATGTTTCCTTGATGCTCCCGTACCATGCCGTAAACAGCAGCCAGGCCAAGGCCTGTTCCTTTTCCCACATCTTTGGTTGTGAAAAACGGCTCAAAAATACGGGATTGGATTTCGGGAGGGATTCCTGTGCCTGAATCCTGAATAGAAATCTGGATATGTTTACCGGGTGTAAGGCTGGTATCTATTTGACAATAATCCTCGTCAAATTCAGCGTTGACCGTTGAAATGTGAATTTCTCCACCTTCAGGCATCGCATCACGGGCATTGACGCAGATATTCAGGATACCGCTCTGGAGTTGTGAAGGGTCGCCAATTACCATGGACTGTTCGGCCTTCAGTTCAGTGTGAATGACAATCCGTTTGTCTATGCTGCGCTCAAGGATGGCAATCGCATCATGTATTATTGCATGTAGATCTACTGGCGTGGAGAGCTGCTTACCTTTTCTACTGAATGCCAGGAGTTTCCCTGTAAGTCCGGCAGCCCGTTCCGTGGCATTCTTTATGATGTCGATATACTTCAACTCTTTTTCTTTTCCGGCAAGGGATATCTCCAGCAACTCTGATGCTCCAATTATGCCACTCAACATATTGTTGAAATCATGGGCCACACCACCAGCGAGCTGGCCGATGGCGTCCATTCGCTGGCCATGCTGGACCTGCAATTGAAGCTCATACTCTTTGGTAACGTTGTCGATTCTAATGACTGCACCGGTGTCGCTGGCGGAGTGAGTTGAGAGTGGGTATATAGTAATGTCTTCATATATTGAACCACTTTCGGTCTTCCGTTCTCGCTTTGTTCGTCGTTTTATCTCATACTTTTCCAAGCTTTTTGAGATCATGGGATATATTTCATCGAGGTCGGGATATATTTCCCCCAAAGGCATGCCATGTGCTTTTGATGCAGAAACACCTGTTATCTTTTCGGCATTACTATTCCACTGGGTTATTTTTTTTTGTGAATCAATACCGATGATGACTGAAGGCATTGAGTTAATAATGTCAGTGAGATAGCTTTTAAGATCTCTCAGGTTAATTTCTATTTTTTTCCTTTCCGATACCTCTCTGCTCAGCTTGGATATCTGATTTTGAATGGCATTTCTCATGTTGTTGAAACTGTCGGAAAGTACACCGATCTCATCAGAACTGTGTATATTAATCGGATGATCCAGATTGCCTTTGGAAATTTCCAGGGCTGTCCTGGTGAGTTCTCCGATCGGACGTAACATTCGAGTTATGGCTATTGAGAGCACAATAGCAACCAACAATGTGATTGTGGACATTGTGAAAAAAAGCAACGAAGTAAATTTAATTACGTCAGCATATTTGTCATTTAACGGGACGGCATAAACGATGATCCATTTCCATGGGTCGAACACCCTGTATACGTACCACATGTCATGGTCGGCAGTTTTAGCGTAAAATTGTCCCTGTGTGGCGGTTTGTTGAGCAAGAAGTCTGCTGCCACCGCTTTCAAGAATTTGCCCTGCCGGATAGGCCGGGTGCAGTATAACCATGGAGTTTTCGTCAAGGATGATCGGTTTTAAATTTATCTTCGGCTGTCGATAATAGGTGTTCTTCAGGTTACCGATCGTAGATTTTTGAAAATCATCTTTATACGCCTCGATCAGGCCGGTTTTTTGTAAACGGTCATCAACCCTTTGTAATGTCTCCCAGATCACATCGACCTTTTCTGTAAAGATTGCCTGCTGGCTTCTGTCGATGATTTTTGTAAGTTGGATTTTTGAGAGGAGCAAAACACCGGTCATGATCAGCACAAATGAGCATACTATAAGCAGCAGGAGTTTGAATGTTATTGAACGAAGTTTCATGAATATCAATGATCGCTGGAGCCTGACTTGATAATGGTTGCCTGCTCAAGAAGGCTTACAGGAAATTTAATACCGAGACTGTTGGCAATGGGCATATTGATAAAGAGTCTGGCATTTTTGTTCGTGGTTATTGGAATGTTGGAAGGAGCGGTTCCATTAAGTATCTTCAAGGCAGTTTTTCCGGCCCACCAACCCTGTTCTTCAGCGATTTTAACATTTCCCAGAAGGGAGTAACGGACCTCGCTGTCGCCAACCGCTCCTGAAGGAATTTTGGAGTGTTTAATTATAAACTCCTCAACCTGTTCAGAACTCCACCCCTGAATGCCAACCGGATTTAAGATGATGAGCATGTCCACGCTGGTCTGCAAACGGTTGAACTCCTTTTTCCACTCTTCAAGTGTCGACACCAGATTTCCGTCTGCGTATTCGATACCCAGCAATACTTTATGAAAGATCAAAGATTTTCGGTTGGACATATCGTCAGCGCCTATGTAGCCAACCCTGTCCCCTTCGGCGTATTCCCGAAGCATAATAACGGTTTCAGGAATGTGTTCAATCTCAAGTATCCCTGTCATGTTCTCAGTAGGGAGGTTGTACACGCTTGCATCATAGTTGATGCCGCAGAAGACAATAGGTATGGAAGATTCGAGAAGATACGGTTGTATAAGAAATTTAGCAGCATTGTCGTCGCATGCGACAACAATGGCCGGTTGCCAGGTGTCTATCAGTCGTTTTGCTTCCAGAGCTGCCTGCTTAATCTGATCCTCCCGGTTATGCAGCTTTGTATTCATTCTGAACATTTTTAAATCGATTGTGTTTTCACTGCTCTCAAGTGTCTGGCTAGTGCCGTTTTTGATACCCAGCGCTTTTAACAACCCTTTTTCAATATCATCACTCCATTTGTAACCTTTGTGATATGAGTTGATAAAAAGTACCTTCTGTTTCGCTCCACTGACCAAATGTGAACTCTCTAGAATATCAAGTGGAAACCTGATGCCAAGTTTGCGGGCGAGTTTCATATTGAGGATACGTTTTGCTTTTTTATTCTGCACAATCGGTATATCGGATGGGGCGACTCCATTCAGTATATTGAGCGCTTGTTCCGCAGCCCATTGACCTTGTTCTTCCGGGATAGTCGAAAGTGTTACCAGGGCAATAGATTGCATGAATTCATCGTAAGCAGCGGTTGGTACCGTAGTGTTTTCAAATACATATTCTGATATTTCATCTAATGGTACATCCTGGGTGTCAAGAGCCCTGATGGAACCCAGCACGAGCATGTCCACTTCCTGCTGAAGTTCCAGAAAGTGGGTTTTCCACTCCGAAAGATTGTTGGCGTATCGTGTATGCATTGAAACGCCGAGCTGATTTTCAAAATGTTGCTGTTCCTTTCTGTTTGAAAGGGTGTTGCCTCGTAATGTTCCGATCCTTTTTCCCTGTGCAAAAGGCACAAGGTGGTCGACAATCTCCTTGATCAATTGGACCTCCACCATGCCTGTAGTGTTTCTATACGGAAGTCCGTATACCGAGGCATCCCAATTCAGCCCGCAGAAAACGAACGGTATGTCAGCATTTTGGTAGTATGGTTTCAGGAGGTATTTGGCAGCGTTGTCATCAGAGGTAATAACAATATCGGGTTGCCATGTTTCGATTTCTTTTTTTGCCAGAAGGGCGGCGCTCATTTTGTTTTCTTCAGATTTTTCGAGCCTCGTATCCATATTGTGTATTTTTAGGAGGATATCTTTTCTACCGCCCAGAACCGAAGTAATCCCGGCCTTGATACCTGCACTCCATTCCTCTTTATCTGAATGATAGGAAGCGATATAGAGGAGTTTTTTAGGTTGAGCCAAGGTCGTAAGTGGAAAGGTCAATAACAGTAATACTAAAAGTGTTAGGACTGTTGCCATCCATCTCATCTTAAACCTCCGAGAAATGTTATCATTACTCTTATAGTATAGTCTGTAAAAATAGAAGTCGAGGGTGTTATACGCAAGGAGTTGACCACTACTGTATATGCTTTGGTACTAACAGGAGTGTGGGGTGGCTCATTTTCACTGGATAGTTTTTTAGACTGCTTTCTTTTGTTGGTTCCGTTTTTCTTAATGAATCAGAGGTATCTTGTCTAAATAATAGATATTAAAACCTAGGGAAGTTCCCTCCGGATTCCTATTATATCAACGTTGCATGTCCGGCCTATGCTGGACAGCAGTGAAAAAAGAGTAATTGTCTTTCGATATATTGGTTGGAAACATTAATCCTGCCTTTCTAATTTATGCCTGTTTAATGCCTGAAACCTGTCAGCTTTGTGATAATATAATGGGAAAGGGAGCAAAGCCGTAATGCCAATTCAACACAATTCCACGTCACAGATTGAGAATAACGTGTCGTTTCCACAATCGAAAGAACTATGCAGAGCTGTTTTCGAACACACTTCCGACGGTATATTTGTTGCTAACGGACAGGGGGAGATTGTTCAAGTTAGCCAGCAATTATGTAACATGCTTGGCTACACGACTGATGAAATGCTGAGTCTCTCTGCAGGCGACATAGTCCTCAACAGCAACACAAACATCCCTCTGCATTGTATTGAAAACATCGGTAATACTGATAACCAGTCGGAACAATATTCTTTACGTCATAAAGACGGAACAATACTGGAGGCAGAACTCTGCTTACAGAGTTTGTCAGAGGGCAGCGTAGTTGGTCTGGTGCGCGGTTTCGGGAAGCAAAACAGGATTGAAGAACAGTTTCATGAAAGCGAGCAACGTTTTCGTTTGCTTGCTGAATCTTCCCTAACCGGTATTTATCTTATTATGGAAGGGCAATTTGACTATGTTAATACAGCATTTGCCCACATGTTTGGCTACGAGGTTGAAGAAGTTATTAACAATCTCAAAATGACAGACTTGATTTTTCCGGAAGACCGCCCTCTGGTCCTCGAAAATATCCGTCGTCGTGTTGAAGGTAAAGAGGACTCCGTTCGCTACGTATTTCGAGGTTGGCATAAAAATGGTTCGATCATCTATGTTGAAGTTCACGGTCGCCGCATTAATCACAAAGGTAAAGTCGGTGTTATCGGTACGCTGATCGATATTACTGACACAAAGAAAGCTGAAGTTTCTCTCAGAGCAAGCGAAGAACGTTACCGCAGCCTTTACAATGAAAATCCTTCTATGTTCTTCACGTTAGATACTGATGGTGTCATTTCCGCGGTAAATGATTTCGGTGCAAATCAGCTTGGTTATTCCAGAGAAGAATTAGAGGGGCAATCTTTCCTCAATCTATTAAAAAAAGACGACACTGCAGTTGCACTGGAGAGGTTTAAAGGGTGTCTGCATACTCACGGGCAGGTGCACCACTGGCAACTTAGAAAAATACGAAAAGATGGCAGTATCTTATGGGTTGATGAGTATATGCGGTCGACTACAGGACCGGACGGAAATGTAAATGTCCTCGCCGTCTGTCAGGATATAACCGAGCGCATAAAATTAGAAGAGTCACTCAAAGTTTCCCAGTTCATCTTCGACCAGGCTGCTATCGGTATATTTCTTGTCCAGGACGATAACCAGATCATTGACGTCAATGAGCATGCCTGCCGCAACCTCGGCTACTCAAAAGAGGAACTTTGCAATCGCTCTGTAATGGATATTGACCCGGCAATCAGCAAAGACCAATTAGAAGAGCTCAGGTCTCAGTTGGATATGATGAAATCGGCTACAATCAAAACAACTCATCGGAGAAAAAACGGTGATATCTTCCCTGTGCAGGTATTCATTAGTACTTTACCCCATAAGGACAAAGTATTCAGGGTATGCTTCGTTCAGGATATTTCTGAAGTTGAACAGGCAAGAATAGAACAGGACAAACTCGAAAAGCAACTCAAACAGGTCCAGAAACTTGAGGCAGTGGGCAGGCTGGCCGGAGGTGTTGCTCATGATTTGAATAATTTGCTTACTCCGATTCTTGGTTATTCAGACCTGCTTGGCATAGACAAGAACATCTCTGGCCATGCAAAAGCGAAACTTGCACAGATAAGCAAGGCTGCAATGGGAGCAAGGGATCTGGTAAAACAGCTCCTCGCTTTCAGCCGTAAGCAGGTTTTGGAATATCAGCCAATGTATCTCAATACGATTGTTGAAAATTTTGATAGCCTCATTCGGCGCACCATTCGGGAGAATATTGAAATACGCGTATCAACGTCTTCCGACTTGAAACCTGTTATGGCCGACTGTGGACAGATTGAACAGGTCCTGATGAACCTGATTGTCAATGCATCAGATGCCATGCCGAATGGAGGTAAATTATCTATTGAAACAAAAATGACGGAGCTGGATGAAATCTATATAGCGACTCATCCTGATGTTACCCCAGGCACCTATGTTATGCTGGGAATCAGTGATACCGGTGAAGGCATTGATGAGGAGAACCTTTCAAAAATATTTGAACCATTTTTTTCAACTAAAGGAGATCAGGGGACAGGCCTGGGGCTAGCAACAGTGTATGGAATTGTAAAACAGCATAAAGGGAGTGTCTGGGTATACAGCGAACCCGGCATGGGAACAAGTTTTAAAATTTATCTGCCGGCTGCCACGCAGCTTCCGGGGCCGGATAGTCCACAGCATGAGAAAAAATCCAACACACATGGATCAGAGACCATCTTGCTGGTAGAAGATAACGAAGCAGTACGTACCACAGTATATGACATCCTTAAAGAACAGGGGTATCGGGTTATCACTGCACAGGATGGGAAATCGGCCCTCTTGAAGGTTGTCTCCGGTATGACCTTCGACATGCTCTTGACTGATGTGGTAATGCCAGATATGAACGGGAAGGAGTTGTTTACCCGGATATTAACGAAAATCCCTTTGGTTAAAGTGCTCTATATGTCTGGATATACAGACGATATAATTGTCCATCATGGTGTGTTGGAGAAAGGGATACAGTTTATTCAAAAGCCGTTTAGTTCTCTGGAAATTTTGCAAAAGGTGAGAACCGTCCTCGACTCATGACCTTTCCTGATTACAAGGAATATTGTGTTGTCCTGTAAGCTGTAATGACATCTGGACAGGACTATGAACACAACGCTATTATTTTCAACAGATCTATTTATCACTGCTCATCTTTTCGTTTATCAGAACGTTCAGGGGTGTAATGAGTTCTGGTCCTTTTAGTCTCTCATGATATCGTAAGATTTCCCGTCTCATAGCGCCGTTATACTCAATTAGTTGTAAGTTACGGGGAGTACAAAATCCCAATATGAGCATAGGCGAATTATGACATGATACTGGTGTTTGATCACAACGGGCTGCCCAGATTTTCTAAAGGAATTTAGGACGTTGAATTTTTTAGCTGATTTTGGCCAGACTCTCGGATAATGTTGCCTTGTATATACTCACAGGGTGTGCTGTGGTTGATTGAACAAAAATAGAAAAGGTTTGCAGGTAAAATGATTTCACGTCTTGAATTAACAGAGAAAATTATTGCTAAAGCGCAGTCCCTGGGAGCCTCCCTGGCGGGTGTTGCAAGTGTAGCATCTTTAAAAGCGTCTCCGTCTCATACCCTTTACCCCAGGCTTGGTAATAATCTGCATGAAAACACTGCAGAAATACGAGATGGTGATATCTTCGAAGTTGCCTGGCCTGAAGATGCTGTATCGGTGGTCGTGATCGGTGTTGAACACAGCGCCGAGAGACCGGAGCTTGACTGGTGGGATGGTAAGGGAACGTCCGGCAATCGAATTCTGATTGACATAAATAAGCACCTGTCAGCCTGGATTGAGGAAACACTTGGTGTTACAACCTATAAATTACCCTATGCTATTGAAAAAGGGGGGCTTTTTCTGAAAGATGCGGCGGTACTTGCCGGTTTAGGATGTATTGGCCGGAATAACCTGGTCATTACACCTGAATATGGTCCCCGTATCCGCTTCAGGGCCATGTTGCTAGACAGGGAAGTTGAGCCGATCGTCTCTTCCGGTTTTAATCCTTGTGAACTTTGCGACGAGCCCTGTCGCAAAGTCTGCCCGGTACAGGCCTTCCAGAGCAAAATATATAGTGCCGAGTCTCTGGCTCAATCAATATTGCCCGGTTTCGACGGCTACTATGACCGGGTTACCTGCAATTTGAAAATGGAAAAAGATATTGACGATGCGGCGAGGGACATATCTTCAGATGAGAAGAAACAGCAGGAAGCCCGGAAGATGATCAACGAGTTTGAAAAAAGTCATATCAATGCGCCAACCCGGAAACAACCGGTGAAATATTGCGTCAAATACTGCAGGAAATGTGAGCTGCGTTGTCCAGTTGGACAAAAGGCAGGGAAGATCTGAGATTGATGAACCGCCCTGTAGGTCAAGTTGAGAGTGAGAGCTGACTCCTCTCTTCACAATTTTCCTTTTATAAGATAGATTCGTCTCTCTATATAACGGCTGATATTATCATCGTAGTATTGTGGGGATTGAAAAGTGGACAACGATAGACAAGCAGATTTGCCAGAAGAAAAAGCAACAGTAGAAAAAGAGCTGCTGCAGTTGAAAAAGACTAACAGAGATCTGCTGAAGCGGCTTGAGCAAATGTCCTGTTTGTTGAACAACCTTCCTGGTATGGCATTTCGCTGTCTGTATGATACGCAATTGACTATCGAGTATGCCAGTGAAGGTTCTAAAACTATCCTGGGCTATGATCCTGATCAAATTGTAAGTGGTCTGGCATTTCGACAGATGGTCCATAAGGATGATCAGGCGCATAATAAGGAAGTGGTCAGCAGTTTGACGCCAGAAAATAATAGATACAATTTAATCTATCGAATGCAGGATGCTTTTGGTGATAATCGATGGATTCATGAGCAGGGTATTGCTATCTATTCTGATGATGGTCAACCGGTGGCTATTGAAGGTCTTCTTACCGATATTACTGAACAGAAAAACAGAGAAATCAAGCTTCATGCTGAAAATTATCGGTTACGTTCTTCAATTAAGGAACGCTATCGTCTCGGACAATTAATCGGCAAAAGTCAGGCAATGCAGAATATCTATGAGCGTATTGTCAAAGCTGCTGATACTGAAGCCAGTGTAATCATTAACGGGGAATCGGGTACAGGCAAGGAGTTGGCTGCACGGGCTATCCACGAACTGAGTGAACGTCGAAATAAACCCTTTGTGGCTGTCAACTGCGGTGCTATCTCTGAAGCTTTGCTTGAAAGTGAATTCTTCGGTCATTTGAGAGGGTCCTTTTCAGGTGCGTACTCGGATCGTGATGGTTTTCTTATGGCTGCAAATGGGGGGACACTGTTTCTCGATGAGATAGGTGAAATGCCTTTGCAACTACAGGTAAAGCTTTTGCGGGCGTTGGACGGTCGGGGCTTTACTCCAGTCGGCGACAATAAGATTTTGTCTTCGGACTTCAAACTTATTTCGGCCAGCAACCGCGATCTTGCTCAAATGGTGAGGCAGGGAAAGATGCGGGAAGATTTCTATTATCGTATTAATACTGTGCCTATTGTAATGCCTCCCTTGCACGAACGAAAGGAAGACCTGCCTCTGCTCATTGAACATTTTGTGAACAGTTACACGGTCGAAGAGGTAGAACTGTCTTCTGATTTCTACAGGCAACTCAATCAGCATAACTGGCCGGGTAATGTGAGGGAACTGCAGAATGTTATCAGACGTTACCTTACGCTTAACGAAGTCAGCTTCAGTCCGTTGACCGATCAGACCTCAGCTGAACCAAATGAAGTTCCTGCGTATATTGATTCTCTATCAACTTCTCAAGGTGTCACTGCTGAACTGGTTGAGGTTGAAAGAAAGATTGTTCTTCTGGCACTGCAGGAAAATCGATGGAATATGGGTCAAACAGCAACTGCTCTCGGAATTAGCAGACGAACCCTGCAGCGTCGGGTGAATAAGCACAACCTCAAGTAGTCCTTTAATCGGCCAAATCTGGCCACTTTTAATAAAGTACGTAACTACAGTTGTTTATGGTGGTGTGTGTCTGCTTGTCGGTCATATGTGTCCGGCATGTGCAAGATACTGCATTATCTGTGATATGATTATAACATAGTATATTCAAGTACATATACGACTATGCTCTGTTGGCATATCTTTTGCTACAACTGACACAAATATAATCGTCGCATAAATGCGGCCAGGTAAAGATTTGTATGGCCGTCATAATTGATGGCAATCAAATCTTCTAAACTATATGTGTCAGGAGAATTACGTAATGAACGTTCCAAAAAACGTCGTTTATATCATGCTCGACAGCCTTCAATGGCACTACATGGGTTGTTATGGAGGCAAAGTCTGCAAAACTCCAAACTTCGATCGATTAGCCCGCGAAGGCGTGGTTTTTGAAAATGTATATTCGGAAGGTTTGCCAACTATTCCGGTTCGGCGTGCTCTGATGACCGGACGCTTCACCCTGCCGTATCGTGGATGGTCTCCTCTCGAACTTGATGATACCACCATCGCCGACATCCTCTGGCGGCATAGTACATATAGTGGCCTGATCACCGATACAGCTGTAATGCATTTGCCGAAATATGGCTACCAGCGCGGGTTTGATTTTGTATACAACCTGCGCGGTCATGATGATGATAATCACTATTATGCCCAGGACCCTATCTACCATTTGAATATGGAAGATTATCATAAGCCTTCTTACCGCACCGACGAAAATGGTGAGCAGGTTGAAGAGATGTGGTCAGAGTTTTCACGGGATGAAATGGTCGGTTATCTTGCTCAGCGTCAATATTGGCGAACCGACGAAGACCAGAATGTGGCGGACATTGCCAAGAAATCTATCCGTTTCCTTGAAGAAATAGATCGTAATAAACCATTTTTCCTCTGGATCGACAGTTTTGACCCGCATGAGCCATGGGATGCCCCAAGTATTTATGACCCTGAAATAACCTGCCCGTATGATCCTGATTATGATGGCCAGGAAATCTGGAATCCGGTATCGACTTACGCCGACAACGTGTATACCGACAGGGAAATGGAGCATATTCGAGCTCTGTATGCAGAAAAAATCACCAACGTTGATAAATGGATCGGTAAGGTCATTGATCGTGTCCGTACTCTGGGTCTTGAGCAAAGCACCATGATAGTCTTAATGTCCGATCACGGTGAGCCGCTTGGCAATGGTGCTCATGGGCATGGAATTGTCAGAAAGTGCCGCCCATGGCCGTATGAAGAGCTTGTGCATGTACCAATGATTGTCAAAGCTCCCGGCCTTGAAGCGGGCAAGCGCATCCCCGGTCTGGTGCAGAATATTGATATATCAACCACCATGATGGAATGGCTTGAGGTTCCAAAAGAATCCTGGGCTGACATGCAGGGCAAGAGTCTCTGGCCTATTATGAAAGGCGAGACAGATAAGGTTAATGATTTTGTCATTACCGGATTCTTCGGCCAGGCCTGGTCAATTATCACTGAGGACTGGTCGTATATCCACTGGCTTAACCCGGTTGCTCTCGAGAACTCGGAAGCCGGTGGTAAGACCATGTTTGAAGTGTTTGATATAGAAGAAGGTGAGGTGTCTGAAGGCATTAAAGATGCTCAGACGATGTTCGACAAGATCAAAAATCAGCAGGAAAATCAATGGACCTGCGTCCCGGGTTCTCTCACTGAGGTTCCTGCGGTGGATGGACTGTATAACCGCCATAAAGATCCTTTTCAGCTGGAAAACGTCGCTGCACAGCATCCTGAGATAGCACGTGAACTCTTTGATAAATTGCGTGAGTTCATGATGGAGTTGAAAGCGGAGACCATCTATACCACAGCTTGATATTTAAGGCGGAGAGGCAGCCATTGCCCTCCGCCTTTTCTTATATGACAGGATACACGATATGTTTACTGAAATTTCAGATGAAAATTTTTCCGATAGCGTGGCAGGTGGCCTGAATATTGTACTTTTTTATAAAGAAAAATGCCCATTCTGCAAAGCGATGAAGAAGATCATTACTAAATTTTCTGACCGGCCTGCCGCAGCGGGAAAAGAGATAGGCTATTTTCATATTAATCGCGAAACATGCCCCAAATCTACGGAAGCGATGGAGATAGAGCGCATCCCTGCTGTTATCATTTTCCGTGACGGTCAGAAGGTTCATTCCAAGAGCGGTGATATTACTTATAAGGATCTGGAGCGGATGATCGCCTGAGGCGGGAGTTGAATATGAACAATACATACGATCTCATTATTGTAGGCGGTGGTATAACCGGCATGACCGCAGCGATCTATGCAGCACGGGCCAATCTTAAAACGCTGGTGCTTGAGAAAATGGTATGTGGAGGTCTTGTGAACTCCACCCATGTCGTGGAGAATTTTCCATCGTATCCATCAATTAACGGCATGGATCTTATGGAAAAGGTTCGCGACCATGTAGATGCCCTTGGTGTTGAGGTTATTGAAATCGTCGAAATTGAGTCGCTACATTTAACAGGCGAACGTAAATCCGTTGTTACAGACGAAGGTGATTTCTCATCTTCAGCCATCATTCTGGCTACAGGTCGCACCCCTAGAAAACTCCCTATAGAAACCGATTTTGAGCAGATTCACTACTGCGCAATATGTGACGGCACTGCCTATAAGGATAAAGATGTTGTTGTAATAGGTGGTGGCAATAGTGGTGTTGACGAGTCACTGTATATGCTTGGTTTAGGCGTGCGCTCAATTCTTGTGGTTGAAGAGTTTGACCGGCTGCTCGCCTCAGAAAGTGCATGCAGACAGCTCACAAGTTCCCCCGATGTTGAGGTGATGACCTCGACCAGAATCGAGGCTATACATGGCAATGGTCGCCTTGAGAGTATCAGCCTTCGTAAAA
The DNA here is from genome assembly GCF_005116655.2 of Desulfosediminicola flagellatus. Lineage (GTDB taxonomy): Bacteria > Desulfobacterota > Desulfobulbia > Desulfobulbales > Desulfocapsaceae > Desulfopila > Desulfopila flagellata. The sequence continues at coordinate 1,110,050 of NZ_CP050698.1, forward strand.
AAGATGATGATTCGCGCCTTACAAAAGCTGTAGATGGGATTTTTGTCTATATCGGCCAGGATCCCCAGACAGATCTTTATGTCGAGCAGCTGGAACTGGACAAGGCCGGCTACATTCCAGTGGACAGCGAAATGAAGACTGCTTTACCAGGGGTCTTCGCCGCAGGAGATGTGATTCAGAAGAAGTTCAGACAGATAACAACTGCTATGGGGGACGGGACAATCGCAGCCCTCTCCGCCATAGAATATCTGACAACCTTAAGGTAAGGCCGGAAGTTACAAAATTACTCCCCCATGAATCGTAAACGTTGTATTTCTTGCATGACATACTACATAGTAGTGGCAAGCATGCGCATCATTTAGCAGTTGGATTAGCGAGGAGAGCACGGTATGGAACACGCGGAAACTATAGCTGCACCCGCCCGGGAAAATTTCTTTAAAAAGCACATCGGTGATATTGACCCGCCACTGTTCTGGACAACTGGTGCTATTATTATGGCAACAGTTGTATACGGAGCAGTGTCACCAAAGAGTTTTGATGGGGTACTGTCAAAGTTGCAGCAGATCATTACGGTCAATCTGAATTGGTATTTTATACTTTCCATTGCCATTTATCTCGGTGTTTGCGGGACAATTGCCTTTGGAAAATACGGTGATCTTAAACTTGGTAAGGATGATGAGAAGCCGCAGTTCAGTTACTTTTCCTGGATTGCTATGCTCTTTAGCTGTGGTGTAGGTGTGGGATATGCATTCTGGGCGGTTGGCGAACCGGTAATGCACTATATGAACACCCCGTACCTTGCTGAATCGCAGACACCAGCGGCAATGCCTGTGGCTATTCAAATTGGTGTAATGCACTGGGGGTTACATGCCTGGGCTGTATTTGCCCTGGTTGGTCTGGCAATCGCCTTTCCTGCCTATCGGCTTGGCAAACCTATGAATGTATCTATTGCACTGTATGGCATTTTTGGCGATAAAATCATCGGTAGTCGCTTTGGTCGTTTTGTTGAGTTTCTTGCAGCTTTTGGCACTGTGGCAGGTGTGAGTACAGCCCTTGGGCTTGGTATTATCAGTATCAATGCAGGTGTTAAACATATTTTTGGAACTGGTCTCAGCACCTCGGGCATGGTGATGTTTATGATTTTTCTTATCGGCTGCTATATTCTGTCAGCAGTTTCCGGTATCGAAAAAGGTATTAAAAACCTCTCAACCATTAATGTCTATGTGGCGTTTATCTGGGGGGCTTTCATATTGATCATGGGGCCAACCACCGACCTTTTAAACCTTACCGTTCAAACTGCAGGAAGTTATATCAATAATTTTGTCTACATGACTTTCTGGACCGATTTTGACGCTAAATCGGGCTGGCTTGGCTGGTGGACTGTCTTTTACTGGATTTGGTGGATCTCCTGGGGACCATTCTGCGGCGGTTTTGTTGCCCGTATTTCCCGGGGACGTACCATTCGTGAGTTTATACTTGGGGTGGCGCTCGTTCCGACGCTTGTCGCTATTGTCTGGTTCTCAATAGTTGGCGGCGCCTCACAGTTTGCCCAGATAAACGAAACTGCACCAATGGCCGAAGCATTGAAAGCTGATATGGGATCAGGTATTTACGTGCTACTCTCAAGCTTTAGCTTCGGCGATTACATGGGCTATCTCGTATTTATTAATCTCTTGATTTTTCTTATAACATCGGCAGATTCAGCCTCCTTCTTCGTTGCTATGCAGATGTCACGCGGTAGTTACGAACCGACTACCCTTATGAAACTGATCTGGGGTGGATTTATTGGTTCTCTGGCATTGGTTCTGCTCGTAAGTGGTGGTTTGCAGGCCTTGCAAAAGGCTTCAATAATTGCCGGTGCACCATTTTCGATTATCATTTTTATGATGATTATCTCACTATTTAGAATGTTGCGAAAGGCGCATGAGGAATCAGGCCGCCTTGTCTAGCAGCGTATGATAATACACGACGGGAAGATGAATGTTTACTACCTCTACAATTTCCCGGAGAAGGAACTTTCAGATGCAAACAGATGCTAAAATGATGGAAAAACAGCGCTTTGGTAATGACGAGCTGTATCAGCAGATGCAGCAGGATGCGCTCTTACTTATCGAATCATATGGCGTTGCTGTCTCTCCGGAATCTGCCGAAAAACTACTTGGTGCCATGCCTGCTGATGAAGCAGCGAGAGTAATTTACAGTGCAGATACCGGACGGATATATATTACCCAGGATGTAATCGAAGATTGTCTGGACAGGGTTCGTCAGGGAATGGATTATTGGCCTACAGGCTTCGGTACCGGTGGTATGGCGGCATACATTGTGGATGGTAAGGAACCCAGGTCACCTGAAGGCGCTGACATGAAGCAGTTGGCGGAGCTCTTTGGTAAAACCGATATCCTTACCAACCTTCAGTCTTCGTTTAACATCTGCAGCAGGGTGAAGCGAAGCGATATGGCAACTCGTGCAGAAATCGAGACGAGCGCAATTGATGATATGATTGCAGGGGCTAATGGTAAGCTCATTATGCCGACGATTTTATCCGAGGGCGGTTATGATCGCTTGCAACATTATGCAGAAAAAGGTCACAGGGTAGGAGCTGCATTGAGTATCATCTCGACCTATATGACCATAAGTGATGAGATGGTCGATCCACTTTTGAAAACGGTGACTCGAGATTTACCGTATATTATGAACGCGATGCCAATCGGCGGACTAACCGGCCCCTACAGTATGACAGCACTTGCAAGTCTTGCGCAGGCGGAGGCGATATTCGGTCTCGTCCTTGGTCAGTTGATTCGACCGGGTATCAAGGCGATCAATGCTGCCATGCCGACGATTGCCGATATGACCAGCAAGGATATGCCGATGAAGTTTGGCAGTATTTCGAACACGATGATCAATATTCTGCTCGCCGAGCTGAATATGTATCTGGGGATCCCGTGCTGCCAGAGTTCATGCAGTCATCAGCGCGATACCCTCGATGATGTGGCGATAGATAAAAGTGCAGAGATCTTCAGCCTGGTTGCCCGGTATGACTACCAAATCTTACGGCATATGTTCGGTTTTTCAGCACAGTTGAATGATTTTGGTATTGATAATATGCAAAAGCAGATTGATCAGTTTCATCAGGTGATGGCAAATCCGATTGCAGTAGAATTGCCGGAACCTGCTCAATATGATGCTGAAGGACTTGATGCGATTTTCGAGGGATTTGAGCGCCGAGATTTCAGGGCACTTGATCACACTCTGAAAAACATAGGTAAATCATTTAATTCCTGATGTACGTATCGTAAAAGTATGCATTAAAAAATCCCTGTATCTCATAGATGAGTTACAGGGATTTTTTCGTTACACTGTATAGCTGGAAGTTATAGATTGTGCTTATCCAGTGCCTCCCGTATCGCAACTGCCAGTTCAGATGTGCTGACCGGCTTCGTCAGAAATATATTTGCGCCCATAGCTGCAGCATTTGTCTTTTGCATCCTTTCGCTAAAACCGGTGCACACAATGACCGGAAGATCCGGTTTAATTGCATGTAGTTCACGTATAAGCTGATCCCCCGTCATTTGCGGCATAGTCATGTCGGTAATCACCAGATCAAATGCCTCAGGATGAGCTGCAAAGACTTTAAGGGCATCAATACTGCTTGTCAGAGAGGTAATGTGGTAACCGAGACGATGAAGTATTTGTGCTTCCAGATCAACAATCGCCTGTTCATCATCTACTATCAATAGGTGTTCAGTTCCAGTAGGATACCGGGTATTTTCTATAGTAGTTTCAACACGACGCTGAGTAGTCTGAATAATCGGTAAAAATACGCTAAATCGTGTACCTTTTCCAAGCTCGCTATAGACAAGGATATCGCCTTTATGCGCCTTGACTATTCCGTAAACCACCGCCAGCCCGAGCCCTGTTCCTTTTCCTTGTTCCTTGGTCGTAAAATACGGCTCAAAAATATTACCGATGACCTCCGGTTCAATGCCGCATCCAGTATCAGAAACAGAGAGCACAGCATAAGAACCATTTTTTAGTTCATCTGGTCCTTCGCCAGAGCCTTCAAGCAGCATTTCCTTCAGCTCTATTGAGATAACACCATCATTCTGCCCGATAGACTGAAAGGCATTTGTGAGCAAATTCATAGCTACCTGATACAGCTGGGTAGGATCAGCCACAACCAGACCACAATCCTCTTCCATATTTTGAATAATTTCAATATTGGCAGGAATAGTTGGACGTCCGAGCTTAATTACCTCCTGTACTATGTTTTTCATCTGAACAGGTATCATTTCATGTTCATACTGACGGCTAAAAGCAAGGATCTGCTTGACAAGGGCACTGCCTCTTCGCCCTGCTTTCAGAATTCTTTCCGCGCTTTCATATTCCAAACTGTTATCTGGCAAAGAAGTCATGAGTAATTCAGCATAACCCATGATAGGCGATAAAATATTATTGAAATCGTGAGCTATACCGCCTGCAAGATTACCTATTGCCTCAATTTTCTGAGCATGTTGCAATTGCTCTTCCATTTTTATTCTTTCGGTGATGTCCTGCACTACACCTACAACCTTAATCGGATTGCCATCATCATCATCAACTCGTTCTGCTATCGATTTTATGCTTTTGCGTTTCCGGCTACCTATTGCTTCAATTTCATATTCAATGTTGTATGGCAGATTATGCTTGATTAAGTCGATCAGCGCCTGATGAACGCGTTCCCGCTCAATAATACATTTCTCCACCTCTTCTGTTGTTAAGCTGACACTATCCGGCTCAAAACCAAAAATCCTTCTTGCTTCGTCTGACGCCCAAAAAGATTCAGTCACAAGATCAAATTCCCAATTACCGACCTTTCCCATACGTTGCGCTTGTATGTATCGAGACTCGCTTTCCCGTAGTTTATCCTCCTTCTCCTTACGACCCCGTATGTCACGTGCAATGCCGATGGTATAGCCTTCACCAAGGGTCTGTAACAGGGTTATTTTTATTTCGACAGGATAGGTTGTTCCATCCTTTCGACGATGTTTCGATTCCAGGGTGATTGGTTCTCCGGGAGACAACGACTCAATAAATGTTTTAAATTTTACGGGATCAGTCATCTCGGCATCAATATCAGTCACCCGCAGTCTGAGCAATTCATCCTCTGTGTATCCAGTCACACGACATGCCTGTTCATTAACACGTACCAGTTGACCATCCAGACGAGAGACATAGATCGCATCAGAGGCTTTTCCAAACAAAATCGAGAGTCGTTCTGAACTCTCCTGGAGTGTGAGATTGGTACGTTTATTGGCGAGAGACTGCTCTGCTAAATCGGTAAGAAATGCGGCAAAGGCGGTGTTATACTTCAGGACATTATCTACTTGTTCATGTTTAAAAACAGGTACAGCATCAAGAGCAGCAAGATATCCCGCAAGGTCATATCCAAAAGTCTTTGCCTGATTGGAAAAGAATACTTTATCTGGAACTTCATCTTCATAAAAAAACTGCCCGAAAAACAGCGTAGCCAGATGTTTTCCTGAAACTACAATTGGTATGCCGATATCCCAAAGACCATGTGTACATTTGTATTTGCAGGCTTTACCCAGAGTAAGACGGGAATGTATATATCGATCACTTTCCTGACAGCCAGCCAGGGAATCCGGATGCGCTCGGTGAAATTTCAGGCAGATATCCTGCCAGCCGGCTGCTACCAGCACCGATCCATCGACAGCATCAATAATTCCGATGGGCATACCTGCTGACGCATAATGTGCTTCAACCATTTTTTGCACAGCCGCCACATCTATGAGCTCTGAAAGTTGCAATTTATCCATTCTTGAAACCATGCCTTACATCGAATTCAAGGACATAAAACCCTGCTGTGTCATGAAACACATCGTAATTGCATGAGTGCTGCATCCTGATATGGAAAGGTAATTATCTACATCGTTTTCAGACGTTCTGTCATTGCAGTTTATCCCAACGCTCAAACCAAAGTCAAAAGTGATGATATTCCGCATTGCTGATGCGTGGCCGGGATTTCTCTTCAGTACTGTTATGTCGAGGGTTGAGGTTCAGGCCACACCGCACGAGTAAACTACCGTAAGTGAACGGTGAGCTTGTAGTTGTCGGCAATGGTGCCAGCGTTGAGGATATGAAACATTCCCGGGGAAAGGTTCTGTGCTGTGAAGAGGGGGGCAGCTGCATCTTATGTAGCTTCTTTTACTCACTCAAAGAAGAGAATATTAGCTCCGCAGGCGAAAGCCCACATTACCACAGCATAATGCCAGTTACTGAGCAGTATCTGTCGAGGTGATACCTGGTATCTACTTGTGAGAGCGAGGCCGACGCCCGAAAGCGGACTGCTGCCGGTTGAGATCGCCCAACTCGTGAGAAATAGAAAACCAAGTTGGGAGTGGTCCGGATTGAGTGGGAGGAGCAGGGGACTCACGATTGCAATACTAACAACCGGGTGAACGCCGAAGATGCCTATGAGTATTAATATACCTGACACAATAGCAAAGAGTGCCGGTGAAAAGGTGAATCCTTCAAGGTTGAAGAGGGTGGGGTAGACATAGGTTATTGACTTTAGCCCGGAAGAGAATACTCCTGCAGCTAAAAATAGAGCAAACTGGCTACTGACGGAGGAGATTCGGTTGACTATGAAGTCCTGAAGCGTTGGGATTCGTGGTCTGCCTTTCATAAAGATGAAGGCACCGAGAGGGGCGACGAGGCAAATAAGAACGAGGATTTTCAGATCTTGCAGGAAGTGGTGAACTGTAATTACCACAGCGGCGAGCGAAAGGGGTACTATCAGACTTTCAATTTTCAGTGGATATCCTCTGAATTCTTTTTGCTTCCTGATATTTACCTCAGCGATTGAGTAGCATATTGCGATTAGACTCATCAGTGCCCCGGGTTTTAGAGTCTGTTGCCAGTGCATATCAGGTGCATAGGTGATAGCCACACCAGTGGCAATGAAAAATGGAGACCACCAGGCGGCAGCGCAAAATGAACGGGCGAGAATTGTCGACTGCGATCTGCTGAGCATACCGTTTTTTTGCATTCTGTCCCCAAAAACAAAGAGTACAGAGAGATTGATGACAGCACCGAGCAGATTAGTGCCGAAGGCTGTGGTTGCTATGGCGAGATTGCCTTTGGGGAGGTCCTGCTCTTCAGTGCTGGGGTTTGACAATGTCAGAAACGACACGGCAACAAACATGGCGAGTAGGGGCACATTAACAGAAAGCACTTGAGAAAATCCGAGAAAGACTCCGTTGAAGGTAGAAAAAAGAAGCGCCAGTGCACCAAGGGCAAAAAGCGTAACAGCCTGGTTGCGAGAACTTTTTCCGAGTCCGGTCCACATCAGAAGTGGGATCAACCAGGCAAGGAGTGTTGCAATCCACAGAATGTTTGGTGAAATAAAGACACTCAGGAGAAAAGTAATGAGTGTTCCGACTATGATCCATCCGGTAAATTTTTTCATCGAGCGTTGTAGGGAATAATAATACATATCAAATCTGTACCCGGTTCTCGCTAGATGAAAAGGAGTGCAGAAAACTCTATCATATCAGAATCAGCGTTCTGGAGTGAACATCTCTATTCGTCATTTAGATCAGCAAAAATAACACAGTACATCTTTACAGGTAATGCCGGGTGATTCGTTCACTACCCGACTGTGCGACTTAAATAGACTGAGTAATCTTTTAACTGCTGAGTATACGGTTCTTCAATCAAAGGTGAAGAAATAATAAAATCTGCAGTAGAACGATTGCATGCAACCGGAATATTGTACACTGCAGAAATACGGAGCAGCGCTTTTACATCGACGTCATGAGGCTGCGGCTCCATCGGGTCCCAGAAAAATATCAGGATATCGATCTTGTCTTCAGCGATCATCGCACCCAGTTGCTGGTCACCACCAAGCGGTCCTGATTTTAACTTGTAGATGTTTACCAGTGGTTTTCGAATGTCATCTTCAGATATTTTTTTGTTAAGCACTTCCTCCAGCATTTTTCCTGTTGTACCGGTGGCAATAATCTGGTGTTTAAGCAAAGTCTGAAAGTTGTATTCAACCCATTCGGTCAAATCTTTCTTTCTATTATCATGGGCAACGAGTGCTATTCGTTTTTTTATCTTCAAAGCGAAAGTCCTTTATATAAAGAGGCCGGCTGAAGGACGCTCAGTCCTAAGGAAACTTCTTAAGCTAACATTCTTTCATGACTGGTGATTCGCATTATCTTCGGCGTTCATTATCTGCGCAAGTGATTTATGTATTGCTGTTCATAATATATAGCCATGAAGGTATAGTAGAAATGCAGGTTGTGTACGCGTAAACGACATGTCTTTCCCTGAGTCGCCTGTCGCAATGTATTACTGCCCGGATGGCATTTATGAGTAATTCCGACCTACATAATGCGTAAGTATTTCTAGCATGCATCAATAGGAATATTCCTTGTTTATAACAGGAAAAAACGATAGGTTTGCTGTCAATTGAAACTCGGACGAGTAATGTGAGCGCTGATTAAATAAATTTTAAGATAATGATATTATTCTGATAAATGCCTACCTGAGGGTAAGATTCTGTGCGCGACAAAAATGTTCTATCAGTGGTGATCCCTACTCTCAATGAGGAAGAAAATCTGCTGCGTCTCCTGCCTGAGCTGCTCGCGCTCAAACCGGCTCCGGAGATAGTGGTAAGTGATGGTGGCAGTATAGATAAAAGCCTGGAGATAGCACAGGCATTCGGGGTTACCTTCATAGCAGAGGCACAGGGGCGTGGTCCCCAGCTTAATGCGGGTGCAGGCCGATGTACAGGTGAAATATTTCTGTTTTTACACGCTGATTGCTTACTGCCAGCTAAAAGTTATCACGGGCTTTTGCAGACAATGACAGATGAACCTCAACTGGCTGGTGGAGCATTTACATTCTCTCTGGGGCGGACGCCGGGGTTGTGGCCCCGTGTTTATGAGATGAATGTCTGGTTGCGTAGCAGAATATTCAATCTTCCATACGGGGATCAGGGTTTTTTTATTCGTCGTGATGTCTGGTTCAGAGGGTTCGATTTTCAGGAACAGCCCCTGATGGAGGACGTTGCCTGGTGGCAACAGATGAAACGACATGAGCATGTCCGGGTTCTACCGTGGCCGCTTATCACTTCAGCACGCAGATTCAAGCAACGCGGCTATCTGAAAAGTGCAATTCGAAACCTCTGGACGCTCATCCGATATAGATGTGGAGTATCTCCAGTTAGACTAGCAAAGGAGTATCATAGATGACAAGAATGACCCCGCAGGAACAGAACAAGGTGCTCGGAGAGCTGCCATTTACATTTTCAGAATCCCTCAAACCTGTTGAACTGTCAGTTTTCCAGGTAAATATGGGGCGCTGGTGCAATCAGGCATGCGCGCACTGTCATGTGGATGCTTCACCGGCACGCACTGAAACTATCGGTCCGGAAGTGGTAGACCGGTGTCTTGAGCTTATAGCTACGACCCCATCAATTGAGGTCGTTGACCTCACCGGCGGGGCACCTGAGGGACAGCAGGAATTTCGTCGATTTGCTGAAGAATGCCGAAAACTCGGGAAACGGGTCATTGACAGGTGCAACCTCACTATCCTCAGTGAGCCCGGCTTTGAGGATCTGGTATCATGGCTTGCTGACCAGGGCATAGAGATAGTTGCATCTCTTCCACATTATATTCCTGAGCAACTGGAGGGACAACGAGGGAAAGGAGTCTGTGAAAGTTCTATGGCCGGACTGCAGCAATTAAACATTCTTGGGTATGGAACACGTCACCCTCTGTATCTTGTATATAATCCGGGTGATTACTCTCTCGCTGGCAATCAGTTGAGTCTTGAGCAGGATTTTCGTCGAAGTCTCACTCCGATAGGGATCGAATTCAGTGGCTTATATGCGCTTAACAATATGCCTCTAGGTCGCTATCTGAATGCGCTGGTTGCAGAGGGCAGGCATCAGGAATATATGCAGCTGCTGGTAAATTCGTTTAACCCCAATACGTTGCCTGGTCTTATGTGCCGACGTCAGATCTCTGTAAGCTGGGATGGCAAGGTTTATGATTGCGATTTCAATCAGATGCTTGATCTTGAGCAACCCGATTGCAGGACGGTATTTGAATTTGATTATGAGACATGGCTCAATCGCCGGATTCTCACTTCTGCCCATTGCTTTGGTTGCACGGCGGGAACCGGCAGTTCATGCGGGGGGAATCTGGCCCCGGTTGATTATATGTACGGCACCTCGAAAGTTCCCGCGTCATCATCTGAATCTGTAAGCATGAAAACGATTTCACCGTCAGTTGCCCCTCCCATAACCGAATCCATGGATCTTGAGGCAATTCAAAACTACTATGGAAAAATTCTGCAGGGCAGCAGCGACCTGAAAACTGATGCCTGTTGTACTCTAGGTGACATGCCGCTTTGGCTGAAGCAGGCGTTGACTAACGTGCATACGGAGGTACTCGATCGCTATTATGGTTGTGGACTTGTAGCACCTGAGGCAATAGAGAGCTGCACCGTCGTTGATCTGGGTTGTGGATCGGGCCGTGACCTCTACGTGATTGCCCAGCTTGTTGGTGCTGAAGGTACGGTGATAGGTGTTGATATGACTCCTGAACAGCTTGAGGTTGCCCGTAAACATCAGCAATGGCATGCCCAGCGTCACGGCTATTCAAGGCCGAACACAAAGATAATTAAAGGCTTTATTGAAGACCTTTCAGCAATTGAGGATAATTCAGTCGACATTGTGGTCAGCAATTGCGTTGTGAACCTGAGCCCTGATAAGCCGCGCGTCCTGAGCGAGGTACACCGCATCCTCAAGCCTGGCGGGGAATTCTATTTCTCTGACGTTTACGCTGATCGTCGCCTCTCCTGGGATATCAGAAATAACGAAATTCTCTGGGGAGAATGCCTCGCAGGCGCTCTGTACTGGATGGATTTTCTTACTCTGGCCAAATCTACCGGTTTTCTCGATCCGCGACTTGTTACGGACCGGGTGCTGAATATTGAAAATCCCGAGCTTGAGTCAATGCTTGCCCCTGCCCGATTCTGGTCTGCGACCTGGCGGTTGTTTAAACTGGATATGCTGGAACCTATCTGTGAAGATTATGGCCAGGTAGTTCGCTATCGTGGCGGAGTGCCGCAACACGAATCAGGTTTTACTCTGGACAATCATCATTATTTTGAAAAGGGGCAGAGTGTAAAGGTCTGCACCAATACCTGGCATATGCTGAAAAGTACACGATTTGCAGAGTTTTTTGATTTTTGGGGCGATGAGTCGATTCATTTCGGTGCGTTTGCAGATTGTGGCTCGGCAGCTCCTTTTTCAAGCAGCCATGATGCTGATGAAAGCGATGATAACGCCAGCAACTGCTGCTGACAGGCTGATCGGCGATAGTATGGAAAGTGATACAACGCATCATCTCGGCATTGCCATGTTTGCGCGAACACCAGGTTCAGGCGGAAAATCCCGCCTGGCTTCGACCTGGGGGCGTGAACGCACTGATATTTTTTATGAACACTGCCTCCGCTGCGGTGCGGAGTGGCTGCAGGCAGATCAGGAAGCTGCCAAACCGTACTGGGCTGTTACCGGCGCAAGCCAGAAAATTTCAAATCCATGGGGCAGTATCAAAACCATCGAGCAGTGCGCCGGGAGCCTTGGCGCTCGCATGGCCCAAATATCTTCAGAGTTGATGCAGAACCACCAATACTGGTGTCTGGTTGGAACTGACATTCCGCAGATGCCGCCGCTAACGACTCTGCAGATATCAGTTCGATTACAGAATGCAGATATTGTTTTCGGTCCTAGTGGTGATGGCGGGTTCTGGCTCATCGCAGGCAGTTGCCTGATACCTGAAGAGGTATGGACGAAGGTCAGGTATTCACATGCTGACACGATGGATCAATTTATTTCTATTCTCAGTAAAGAGGTAGTGGGTGTTACCATCGATACGAGTTTGCCGTTGCAGTATGATGTCGACCTCGAAAAAGATCTCCTGCCTTTACGACGTGAACTGAAAGCGAACCGGCATTGCTGCAGTCCGGCTCAGCAGCAGCTGCTTCAATGGTTAGAAAGCCATGAAGCAGGCTTACGTTGAAAAATTATGAAGACTATTATTATCTTGTTGAAACCCTGCGCGACGATACGAATCCATTTCGTTACTCAACGAAAAAAAGAAATTACTCAAAGCACCCTTTAGTTTTTCACACCATAACTATACAATGGAGTGTAGACCGGTTTTCCAACGAGTTGGATTGTCGATACCTGTTGAAGCGTCTGCGAAATGAGAGAAAGGCTGAGATGTGTGTAGGATTTCAATCCCAGCCAGAAAACATATCCGGCAAAGTAGCATAAGACTCTGGCGAGTGAATAAAATAATCATCTATCACCTTTTGAGTCAGCCGGTTATGTCTGCTACCTGAGGAAATGTACGATTCGCATTTTCCCGATTTCCTTGATTGTTTAAACAGGAGTCATCGTGAAAATGAATTACTCTGAAGACAAACCGGCAGCAATTGCTGCCATAGGTACTATCTCTGAAGTGCATGGGCCGGTAGTGGAGGTCAACTGCCGATTTTTGCCACCATTGCGTCAGGCACTTACTACTCAGGTAAATAATGAAATCTACATGTTTGAGGTGCATCAACATGTAGATCAGCATCATATCCGTGCAATTACTTTACACGAGACCGGCGGACTCTATCGGGGAATGCCTGTGTATGATAGCGGCGCGCCTCTTCAGGTCCCTGTTACACCCGAATGTCTTGGGCGATTGGTAAATATCTTCGGTGAACCGCTTGATGGTGGTGCCCCTCTCTTAGCTGATTTTTTCCGTAATATCCATTCCAGCCCGCCAAGCTTGACTGACTCTCTGGGAACTCAGGGAATATTAGAAACAGGTATTAAGGTTATTGATCTGCTGTGCCCTTTTGCAGCTGGCGGAAAAACTGGTTTATTTGGTGGCGCCGGAGTAGGCAAGACAGTTCTTGTTATGGAGTTTATGCATGCAATCTCTGCGATCCATCACGGCGTTTCTGTTTTTGCAGGGGTAGGGGAGCGTATTCGCGAGGGACACGAGTTGTGGCATGAGATGCAGAAGGCAGGCGTTATGCCGCAGACACTCATGCTCTTCGGGCAGATGGATGAATCGCCGGGTGTGCGTTTTCGGGTTGGGCTGTCAGCCTTGACTTACGCTGAGTATATGCGTGACACCATGCAGAAAGATGTCCTGTTCGTTATGGACAATATCTTCCGCTTTGTTCAGGCCGGAAGTGAAATATCAAGCCTGCTTGGTAGAATGCCGGCTACTGTCGGCTATCAGCCAACTCTACATACTGAAGTCGCAGAATTGCAGGACCGAATTCTCTCAACAGAACGTGGCTCAATAACCTCAGTGCAGGCAGTATATGTGCCGGCTGATGATATGAGCGACCCAGCGGTTAACGCTATTTTAAAGCATCTCGATACTACTATTATCCTTTCCCGTGCCCAGGCTTCCAGAGGCATCTATCCAGCCGTTGATCCATTGCGTTCTACCAGTAAGTTGATGGATCGGCACACGCTTGGCGATAAACATTACTCGATTTCCGAAGGGGTACGTGAGTCTATGGCCCGATATGCAGAACTTGAAGATATTATAACCATGCTGGGAATCGAAGAACTCTCGCAGAAGGATAGGTTGACAGTTATGCGTGCGCGTAAACTGCAGCGTTATCTTACTCAGCCATTCTGGGTAACTGCAGCGTATACCGGCATGGCTGGAAAAACTGTTGTTCTGGCAGATGTCCTCGATGATTGTCAGGGCTTCCTGAATGGAGATTTCGATCATATACCTGAGGAGGAATGCTATTTTCGCGGGAGTATGAAAGAGGTCGGGAAATGAACGGGTATACCCTGAAGCTGTATGACAGCCGGAAAAAAATAACTGTCGAGGGAGTTACATCCTTTGTTGGAGAAGATGCAAGCGGTAGCTTTGGCATTCTGCCGGGTCACACGCGCATGATGACAGTACTTGTGCTTGGTCTTGCACGGTTTCGTTGCGCAGACAACCCCTGGCAGTATCTGGCAGTGCCGGGAGCGGTTCTTTATTTTACCGAAAATATTCTCAATCTGGTCAGCAGGCATTATCTGATTGATGAGGATTACGATCGCATCTCAACACGACTCATTGAAGAGTTGCTGACAGAAGAAGAGCAACTTCTTGAGGTACGACAGAGCCTGAAGCAGATGGAGGAGGCTTTGCTCAAACGAATGTGGGAATTAGGGAGGCAGGGGAGAGCGTTATCATGAATGACCGGAAACGGTTGAGTAAGGATGTCGAGCGACAGGTGAAGCGGATGAAGAAGGCAGATAAGGAACGGCACACTGTCCTCGCTCAGACTATTTTTCTCGGTACTCTCGGACTGGTATTCGTCCTGCCGGTTGTCGCAGGTGCGTACCTCGGGCGTTGGCTTGACGGCATGGTGCGGGGATATTCGATACGCTGGACCCTGAGCTTATTGTTTCTCGGAGTTATCGCTGGTGGGTTTAATGCCTACCTCATGATACGGGAGAGATAGATGAGTGATATCGGTCTGGGCGTTGAAAACATGTTTGTGCTGGGGCCATTGAGTATAAGTAGCAGCCTGGTGACCAGCATCGGCTTAACCATGGTCGTCAGCGGTATCGGCTGGTTACTGACCCGTAATCTGAGCAAGTCACCCAGTGGGTTGCAAGTGATTGTGGAGGCGATAGTCTCAGCCCTTGAAGGTGCTGTGGAAGAGGTGGCGGGTCGTCATACCCAGCGCATCATGCCCTTTATTGCAAGTTTGTGGGTGTTTCTTGTCTGTGCAAATTTGCTGGGCCTGGTCCCAGGGCTTGATTCACCGACACGCGATCTGTCAGTGACGGCTGCTCTGGCGATAGTGGTGTTTTTGTCGGTACACTGGTTTGGCATAAGCACTCAGGGGCTTCGTTGTTATCTGCGCCATTATCTGAGTCCAAGCCCGATACTTCTGCCGTTTCATCTCATCAGTGAAGTAACGAGAACCGTTGCTCTCGCAGTTCGTTTGTTCGGTAATATGATGAGCCTGGAAATGGCAGCACTGCTGATTCTCATGGTCGCTGGTTTTCTGGTGCCCATACCGATACTCATGCTGCATATCGTCGAGGCATTGGTACAGGCGTATATATTCGGGACGCTGGCTCTTATTTATGTTGCCGGAGGAATTCAATCTCAGGAAGAACGGCAGGCTGATTAAGGAGAAAAATATGTCTGATATGAATCTCATTGTACTGCTGTCTACGATGGCTGCTGTGGTCGGAATCGCCATTGGTGTGCAGCTGCCGGCTCTCGCTATGGGCAGGGCAATTGCCAGTGCCCTTGATGCCTTGGCCCGTCAGCCTGAGGCTGAGAAAGCCATAATGCGTTCATTGTTTATTGGTCTGGCGATGATCGAGTCTCTGGCAATTTATGTGTTGGTTATTGTGCTCATCGTGTTGTTCAGGAACCCATTGCTCGAATATCTCATCCGCCCATAAACAGGAGAGTTATCGTGGAGCTGAATTGGACAACATTCATACTTGAGATACTCAATTTTCTGGTTCTGGTGTGGTTGCTTAAACGCTTTTTCTACAAACCGGTGCAGGACGTTATTGCCCGGCGCAAGCAGGAAATTACAGCGCAGTTGGACCAGGCCAGCGGGATGCAGCAGGAGGCGCAGGTACTGCGTAAACAATATGAGAACCGACTGGTTGACTGGGAGGACGAACGCAGGAGTGCACGAAAGCAACTTGAGCATGAGATAGATCAGCAGCGCCTGCAAATGATTGCAGAGTTACAGCAGGAACTTGATGCAGAACGAAAAAAAAATGACGTTCTGGCGGCTCGTAAGGCTAAGGAGCAGTTGCAGCTGGCAGAGGTCCGGGCTATGGAGCTGGGGGCACGATTTTCTGCAAAGCTCCTTTGCAGCGTTGCGTCTGCGGAGCTGCAATCAAAATTGATCGAGCTGCTTATGGCAGAGCTTGAGAATCTACCGACTGCCAGAAAAGATACACTTCTGACTATGCTGGAAAATGGTAAAGACGTGCAGGTTCAGATTGTGAGTGCATATTCTCTTGATGATACACAACGTCAATCTTTCCAAAATTATTTTGATTCGGTTCTGGCTCATCAGCTCAGGTACCACTACTCCTGCGAAATAAAACTGATTGCAGGCGTACGCATTACTATAGGTCCCTGGGTTATCCATGCCAACCTGTATGACGAACTCGGGACCTTTGCCTCTATCGCCCATGAAAAGTAAGCCTTTAGACCAGAGCCTGCTCAGCAGGCAGGAAGCATGGCTCGATTCGTATAGCTATGAAATGCGCTTTACTGAGCAGGGGCTTCTTGTATCAGTTGGGGATGGTATTGCCTGGATTTCCGGACTGCCTTCTGCACCGATGGACGGCATGGTCGTTTTTGCTGATGGTAGCAGGGCCATGGTGTTTGATCTTGCCCTGGAACGGGTGGGAGCTGTACTGCTGGACGATAGTCAGAAACTGACTTCAGGTATGCCGGTGTTTCTCGCACATGAGCAGCTGCGTGTTCCTTGTGGGAATGGCATAGCTGGTCGGGTGGTTGATCCACTGGGCAGACCTTTGGATGGTAAAGGAGATCTTACCGATATTACCTATCGCTCGATTGAACAGAAGTCTCCGCCGATAATCGACCGTGATTTTGTCCATAAACCGCTCTATAGCGGAATAAAGGCGATTGACACGCTTATTCCTATCGGCAAAGGACAGAGACAGCTCCTGATTGGGGATGAAGGGCTCGGAAGAAGTGCCCTGGCAATAGACACTGTTCTGAATCAGCGGGGTAAATCTGTAAAGTGCGTCTATGTGCTTGTGGGACAAAAGCGCTCCACCGTAATAAGTACTATTAACACTCTTCGTCGTCATGCTGCGCTAGATTATACCGCTGTTGTTGTGGCTGAAGCCAGTTCACTACCGGGAATGCAGTATCTTGCACCGTTTTCAGGATGTGCAATAGCTGAGGCCTGGATGCACCGAGGCAGTGATACTCTGGTGATCTATGATGATTTGAGTACTCATGCAAAGATATACCGCGAATTATCATTATTGCTGCGCCGCCCGCCGGGTCGTGAGGCGTATCCGGGTGACATTTTTTCGATTCAGGCCCGCCTGCTTGAGCGAAGCACCACTCTCGGCAAAGAACGTGGTGGAGGATCGATGACTGCACTACCCATTGTTGAGACAGAGCAGGGAGAGATTGCCAGTTATATTCCCACTAACCTCATCTCAATAACCGATGGGCAGATCTATCTGGATCAAACCCTTTTTTCCGCGGGCTTTCGTCCAGCCATAGATATTGCCAGGTCGGTGTCCAGAATTGGTGGTCAGGCACAGCACCCAAGGATCAAGGCTGAGGCAGGGAGAATGAAGCTTGATTATCTTCAATTTCTTGAGCTTGAGGTTTTTACCAGCTTCGGGACCAGGCTCGAGGCATCAATGGAAAAGGCGATTCAACGTGGGCGGATTTTGCGTGAGATCCTGAAGCAGGAACAATTACACCCCTTGCCTGTGGAATTCCATATGGCCTGGCTGGTGGCGTATAACTCAGGACTTTTCGATACAGTTGAACTTGACCTGCTTCCTGAGATTCTTGAGTATCTGGAAAAGCACGTAGAGTCCAGTGATTTACTATTGGAAGATGACAGAGCGCACTGGCTTGAAACAATCCGACCCTGGATTGCAGCCACTTCTGCAATTAACGAGAAAGAGCCCGATGAGTCGTTATCGCAA
This sequence comes from Desulfosediminicola flagellatus, assembly GCF_005116655.2. GTDB lineage: Bacteria > Desulfobacterota > Desulfobulbia > Desulfobulbales > Desulfocapsaceae > Desulfopila > Desulfopila flagellata. Next base: position 1,127,838 of record NZ_CP050698.1, read on the forward strand.
AGTTGAATTACACCTCAGACAACTTGAGGAATTGCAGTCGATCATCACTTCGATGAAGACACTTTCGCAACTCGAATTGCATAAACTTTCAGGGTACACGGAGAGTCAGGGGGGGATGACAGAAATTCTCGAGCAAATGGCCTCAGACTTTCACATCTTTTTTCCGCGTCCTGCAGTTGAAACCGACAATGAATTATTGCTGATTATCGGTTCTGAGCGAGGTTTTTGTGGGGGCTTTAATGAATTACTAGTCAGGCATCTGTTTGAGGTATTGCCTGCATGTGCTGAACAGCCTGAGAGGGTATTGGCTGTGGGGCATAAACTCTGCTGGCGACTTGATGAGAAGTTGCCGGGGTATAAAGGGCTTGCCGGCGCCTGTGCAAGTGAAGAAATTCAGCCGATTTTATCACAGGTGGTAGGTGCAATCCGTGAACAGCTGATACTGCAGGATTCTGCCTCGCTATGGGTTCTGTACCATAGTGATGAGAGAGGCAACATGGTAAGTCGCCGTGTATTGCCTCCGGAATATGTGGCGTTGTCAAAAGAATGGTATGTTCCCCCAAAACTGTATCTTGAACCGGAACTCTTTTTCTCCGATTTTCTTCATCATTATCTCCTGCTTGGTTTGACGCGATTGTTTACTGTTTCGCTGCTGGCGGAAAACAGGCATCGGGTCCAGCATCTTAGTGGAGCTATGCATCGACTCGATGAGCGGTTGACCGTTTTAACCTCGAAAGCCAGGTCGTTGCGTCAGGAAGAAATTACTGAAGAGATCGAAATGATCCTGTTGGGTAGTGGTGCTTTTGATGCTCCCGGATAAAATTGACAAAAAGGACTGAGGCCAAAGGTAAAAGGACTGAGTCCTTATAGACGCTTTCGGCCTATACAGGATTTTTGAAAAACAACAGATTTCGCAAAAACTGAAAAGATATGGGGGATAGGCAGTTCCAGGATAGGAGTTACGTGATTGTTGAAAATAGCATGCATCATAGTTGACGTATTTGTATTTTAAACAATGTTTTGTGCTAAAATGGAGCTGATAGATTGCGTTTACAGAATACAACCCAAACAGTTACAATCGGTTGATGACACAAAGAAGTTATAGGCCATTAAATATTTATTATCCCTGATGAAGTCTACCAATACGAAATACACCACATGCTATTGTGAGGAAAATATCTGGCATTTGTGCCAAGATGCTGATCTGGTGCAGTTTCCCAAATATGTTCTTTGTATTTCAAACATCGCAAAGCAATGTCCCTTCTGGTTTCAGAAATCAGCACCAGTGCAAGAATTTACCTGCTGGGACTACCATGTTGTGTTAACGGTTTATAAGGGTGGCTGGCAGATATTTGATTTGGATACAACACTGCCTTTTCCAATTGAGCTGAAAGCGTACATGTCTTTGACCTTTAAAGGCCTCCCTGATATTCATCCGGAGTATTTTCCAAAATTCAAGATTATTGGCGCCGAAAGATATGTAAGGGAATTTCATTCTGATAGAAAGCATATGAAAGACACGGATGGCAAATGGCTTAGTCCTCCTCCAGATTGGCCCATGATTCTCAGTGGCAAACAGCTGTGCATTGGTGAGTTGTTTGATTTTTCAGGTTCAAGCAAGCAGGAAATATATAGCCTGGTTGAGATGGCTGATTATCTGAATGAGAAGGTGTTGGTATTGTGATATGTCATGAATATATAGCAGCGCTTGGGGTTGAATATCTGTTATGTCACATCCCCAAATTAGTCGCGATGTAATTCACAGTTTAACTCCTCTGTTCAGAATCTATGTGATGTATGGAGTTTTTTTAAACAGAAGGCCGGTTACGAGAAGTTGACAGCAGATTGTAATACGGGATTGAAAAGTATAAAAGCAGATGGAACGTACCCAGGAGGCTGTCCGAGAATGGCTTTCTGCGGAGTCTCGCTTTGCTTGCTTACCTGTCAAACTCTTCGGAATTTCCAAAAAATAATGCTCGCAGATAAGCGAATGAAATGAGACTTCGATATCATATATATGGCTGTGCTTATTTTTTGAAAATATCTCGATTTTGACCAAAACCCTTATTCTCGGACAGCCTCCTGGATATTCTGATTAAACACAATATCAACGACCAGCAGTAGTGTGAGGTAAGGATACCCATACGTTGCAACAGTTCGTTCTCAGATGCGCTATCAATATTAAATTGGAAAAGCAGTTGTTTGCGACAGGAATGTGATAGGATGTTAGGTGGTTCGGGTATCGTACTTCAGTGTTTTAGTACTTTTGCCTAACTAACCATAGTGTTTCGAAATTGTCTTTCGTCTGGTATTCCACTTTATTTTCATAGAGTTGGGAAAAGGTGATTTATGAAAAAACGGGTAAAGATCATTCTGCCGATTATAGCGGCTGGTATTATCATCATTTTTGTCTATCGATTTATAACACACAAGGATGACGATTCTTCATTGAAGTTTTCCGGGAATATAGAAGTTACCGAAGCTCAGATGAGTTTTAGAATTGCAGGCCGTCTGGAAAAACGATTGGTAGATGAAGGTGATAGCGTCCACGCAGGTCAAATCCTCGCACTACTCAATACAGATGATCAAACCATTGCCGTGTCACAGGCGGAAGCGAGTTTGGCCTATGCTAATGCTGTCCTGGCAGAACTCGAAGCGGGCAGCAGACAGGAGGATATTGATGAGGCCGAGGCGAAGGTGCAGCAGGCGCGTCAGTCATTGACCGAATTGCAAAACGGCAGCCGTATTCAGGAAATTGAAGCTTCAAAAGCAGAGCTTGAAAGTGCCAGAGCGGCTGAGCAGTCAGCAATTGTCCAGTTTAAACAGGCTAAAAACGATGTTACCCGCTACACCCATCTATATAGCGATAACAGCATAAGCAAAACCATTCTTGAGAGTAGTCAGACACTTTTTAAAACAGCGGAAAATCAGGTTAAAGTTGCGATGGCAAAAGCCAGAGCAGCAGAAAAACACTATGAATTGCTGAAAGCCGGTCCGCGTATTGAGCAGATACGCAGGGCTGAGGCGGTGTTACAACAGGCGAAAGCGGAATACGATCGTATAAAGGCGGGCCCGCGCAAAGAGAGTATCGATCAGGCAAGGGCAAAAGTTCAGGTGGCAATGGAGGCTGCCAGGCAGGCCAGACAACAGTTGCATTATACTAAACTGATTGCACCGACAGATGCAGTGGTACTGAGTACTTCAGCAGAAGCAGGAGAGTATCTCAACCCTGCATCACCTGTACTCACACTAGGCAGGGTTGATACGCCATGGCTGCGCGCTTACATACACGAAAAAAGTCTGGGCCGGATTCAGTTAAATCAGGAAGTGAAGGTATCAACAGATTCCTTTCCTGATAAGACCTACTCGGGGCGGGTGAGCTATATAAGCAGTCAGGCGGAATTTACCCCTAAAACTGTGCAGACTTTTGAAGAGCGGGTAAAGCTGATGTTCAGGATAAAGGTCGCTCTGGATAACCCGGATAACGAACTGAAGCCAGGCATGCCGGCTGACGGCTATATCAGTCTCGCGGCCAGTCAGGAAAACTGATAGTTCCTGATGAAGTCATCCATATCGCAAGAACAGGCAGTTGTAGAAGATAGCCCGGCAATAATCGCTAAAGGTTTGACGAAGAATTTTGCTCAGCTCACCGCAGTTGATACACTCCATTTCTCAGTATTTCCAGGAGAGATATTCGGTCTTGTGGGGCCTGACGGGGCGGGGAAAACAACCAGCCTCAGAATGCTGGCCACTATCATGGACCCGGACACAGGCTCAGCCAGAATAGCAGGTTTTGACACAGTTACCGAGGCTGCTCTGGTAAAAGATCATCTTGCCTATATGAGCCAGAAATTTGGCCTGTATCAGGATCTTACCGTAGGCGAAAATATCAGCTTTTATGCAGATCTTTACGGTATGAGTCGTAAAGGCAGAAAGGGCCGAATTGAGGAGCTGCTTGACTTCAGCAATATGCGGCCATTTATCAAACGCAGGGCGGGTGATCTCTCCGGTGGTATGAAGCAGAAACTTCAGTTGGTGTGTGCCCTTATTCATACCCCGAAGGTTCTTCTTCTTGATGAACCCACTAATGGTGTCGACCCCGTGAGCAGGCGCGATTTCTGGCGCATCCTCCATAGATTGCGCCAGCAGAAGGTTGCTATCCTCATTTCAACTGCCTATCTCGACGAGGCTGAGCGCTGTGACCGGGTTGGCCTACTGGATAAAGGTACACTATTGGGAACGGGCACTCCTGATGAAATCAAGAAGCTCATGGATGGGCGGATACTCTCAATCAGGAGTGGTTCGGCCCGTCAGGTTGTTAACCTCATGCAGGGCCAACCTTTCACTAAAAGTGCTAACCTTTTTGGTGATACAGTTCATCTTGTCTGTAAAGAGAATCTGAGCAGCGAGTCTGATATCAGCCAGATGCTTGACCGAGAGAATATCGACTATACACAGGTTCAGGAAACCCAGCCTTCCCTTGAAGATGTGTTTGTAAGTTTGCTCGGTAATACGTCAGAAAGTGCATTCCCTGTTTCACAAAAAAACTTCTCTTCAAATAGTATAAAGATTGACGATGGGCCGGCTGTTCATGTGGAACATCTGTCGCGGCGTTTCGGCAATTTTGTGGCGGTTGATGATGTCGGGTTTTCAGTACAAAGAGGGGAGATCTTCGGTTTTCTAGGGCCCAACGGTGCGGGCAAAAGTACCACCATCCGTATGCTTTGCGGTCTGCTCAGCCCGACTTCAGGTAGCGGCACAGTTGGCGGGTATGATATTGTCCGAGATTCCGAACAGATCAAACGCCATATCGGTTATATGAGTCAGAAATTTTCTCTGTATGAAGATCTGACAGTCTCCGAAAATATAAACTTTTACGGAGGAATCTACGGTTTGAGTGGCAGTCGCCTGGAAGAGCGGAGAGCATGGGCACTGAAAATTGCAGGATTGCAAGATCATAAAACCAGCCTTACCGCAATCCTCAGCGGTGGCTGGAAGCAGCGCCTTGCCCTGGCCTGTGCAATACTCCATGAACCACCAATCATCTTTCTTGATGAACCGACAAGTGGTGTCGACCCTATTAGTCGCCGCAGGTTCTGGGATCTTATCTATGATATGGCGGAGCAGGGAATAACGGTCTTTGTGACGACCCACTATATGGAAGAGGCTGAATATTGCGATCGTATTGCTCTTATTTACAATGGTCAGATGATTGCTTCGGGCTCTCCACTTGAATTGAAAACCACGTTCATGCACGACACGATTATCGACCTGCACTGTCCTGATCCTCAAACGCTTATTGAACCGTTAAAAAAGCTACCGGAAATCCGTGATGCATCACTTTTTGGTTCGGGCCTGCATCTAGTAGTTGCTGATGCACAGGCTGCGGAGGCAGAGGTCCGGCGAGTGCTCAGTTCTCGAAGTATTGGTGAAATTACCATGGAGACTATCATGCCGAGTATGGAAGATGTCTTCATCTCCCTTATTGAGGAAGTTGACCGGGGTATCGAGGCTGCCGCAGCTACCCGAGAGGCAGCAGTATGAAATTACAACGGTTAGCGGCTGTGGCCCGCAAAGAAACATTGCATCTCTTACGAGATTGGCGGAGCCTGACCCTCGCGCTTGCTATTCCGCTTCTGCTGATTCTGCTCTATGGCTACGCCCTGACACTTGATCTGCGTAATGTACCAACCGTTGTATGGGATCAGTCGCACAGCCCTGAAAGCCGGGAACTGCTCAGTCTCTTCCACAGTTCTCCCTACTTTACAGTCATCAGCTATCATGATGATTACACGGAATTGCAGCAGGCGCTGGATCGCGGCAAGGCCATGGTTGCGCTGGTTGTTCCTGGTAATTTCGCCGCTAAAGTTCAGGCGAACAAACCTGTAAAGATACAGATCATTGGAGATGGCAGTGATGCAAACACCTCACGTCTTGCCATGAATTATGCGGCCAATATAGGTTCGATTTACGCTCTGGGGGTAACTTCTGAACAGATGCAGTTGAAAGGTCGGGGAAAGCTGAAACAACCGGTCGAACTTCTTCAACGATCCTGGTACAACCCCGGTCTGAGAAGCCAGAACGTGCTCATTCCTGGCATCATCGCTCTTGTTATGATTGTCGTCGCAGCCCTGCTCACCAGCACAACCATTGCCAGAGAATGGGAGACTGGCACCATGGAACAACTCATCAGCACACCGTTGCGGGGGCCTGAACTGATTTTTGGTAAAGTTATTCCGTATTTCTGTATTGGTATGATTGATGTGGCACTCGCGGTTTTTATGGGAAGTTGGATTTTTGACGTTCATATTGTTGGCAATACAGCGCTTTTATTCGCGATGTCTGCACTTTTTCTTACAGGAGCCCTGTTTTTTGGGCTTACACTCAGCATTAAGCTTAAATCGCAGGTTTTGGCCAATCAACTTGCCATTATTGCAGGATTTCTTCCAACGCTTTTACTGAGCGGTTTTGTTTTCGCTATCGAAAATATGCCGCTGCCTCTGCAGTTCCTTACGTATATCGTTCCGGCCCGCTACTTTATCGCTATCCTGCGTGGCATCTACTTAAAAGGTATCGGCCTTGAAATCCTGTGGCTGAATGCACTATTTCTGGCGATGTATGGATTGATCCTGATGATTGTTGCTAACCGAAAATTCTCGTTCAAGTTGGAGTGACAAAAAAAATGCTGCAACGTTTGTTTCGTATGCTTGTTAAAGAATTTTTACAGATGCTGCGCGATCCGAGGATGCGGGTGGTTATTTTTGGCGTGCCGGTGATACAGATGACTGTCATGGCGTTTGCACTTACCACCGATGTTACAAACATCCGTCTGGCTGTGCTCGACATGGATAAAACCCCTGTCTCGCGGGAACTGATAAGCGCATTTACCGCCAGCAAGTATTTCCGTATTTCCTCGTATCTGTTAGCCCAGGATGAAATAGTCCCGCTTCTGGATCGAAGCGATGTCCGGGCGGTATTACACATCCCTTATGGCTTTAGTAAAGATATTGTAAAAGAAGAGACTGCGAAAGCCCAACTCATCACAGACGGGACCGACAGCAACAGTACAGCAATCGTTCTTGGCTACGCTGGCTATATAATCAATACCTTTAATGACAGGATGCGGGAAAAGAGGCTGGGAAGAAAAGGGATTACCACCTCTGCGCTACAGATAACTACCGAAAGTCGCGCCTGGTATAACGCCAATCAAGAGAGCCATTACTATTATGTGCCATCACTTATCGCCACCATGCTTTTTATCTTCAGCCTGTTACTCACAAGTATCGGGATCGTTCGAGAAAAAGAGATCGGCACCATTGAGCAGGTGATGGTGACCCCGATCCGCGGTATTGAATTCATCCTCGGCAAAACCATTCCCTATATGATAACCGGCTATATCACGATGTCATTTATGCTCTGTGTTGCCTATCTTGTTTTTGGTGTCCATGTGCGGGGGAGTATACCTCTGCTTTATGCATTGACCGGCATCTATCTTGCCGGTAATATGGGAATTGCCCTGATAATCAGTGGTAGCGCTGCCACACAGCAGCAAGCGCTACTGACAAGTTTTCTGGTTCTCATGCCGTCGGTGATGTTAAGTGGATTTATGTTTCCAATCAGCAATATGCCTGATCCGGTGCGCTACGCCACAATCTTTAACCCGATGCGATGGTATTTAGAAGTTCTGCGGGGCATTGTAATGAAGGATGTAGGTATAACCGCGCTGTGGCCTGCTATCGCTGCTCAAACGTCTCTGACCCTAAGTTTTCTCATTATCGCGATTGGGAGATTTAAGAAGACCTTATCCTGACCTGAATGGCACTGGTTTAAGAAATGTTGTAACATGTTAGCATACTGAAAATACGGGTTATGACGAGCTGGTTTTAGTATGGAAAACAGATTCAAATCATGCCGATGTTGCCCGAGTTTAACTTGCCGAAACGTGATAGAAAGCATCGGTCACCTCAACAGGTATTCCCAGCAAAACGTACTTCGATTAAAAAGAAGTTAATTAAACAGATAGGCATTAGATTTGAACCGTATATTTCAAATCTAAAACATTGGGAATTTTCTGTTTTTAGAGTGGGGGGCTTTGGCTCAAGAGAACATCAGTTGGATGACTTATAGCTTTTGGCTCATCACTTCGCGAATTTTGGCAGATAAATCGTGAATCGAAAAAGGTTTTTGGATAAAATTTATGTCTTTATCCAAGACACCTTTATGGGCAATTATGTCGGCGGTGTAGCCTGACATGAAAAGACATTTGATATTCGGCTGAATGTCTACAATACATGATGCCAGATCACGACCATTCATCTCCGGCATGACGACGTCGGTAATGAGTAAATCTATTATGGTGGAGTTATTTAATGCAATTTCTATAGCTTCGGCAGGAGAGCCCGCTGCCAGAACTTTGCATCCGAGTTCCTCAAGAATTGCTTTGCTAATCTTAAGAAGCCTGGGTTCGTCTTCCACCAATAACACCATGCCCATATTGAGAGCAATCAATTCGTCGGGCTCTTTTGGGGTTGAATCAGTTACAGCGTCCTGATTTCTGGGAAAGTATATTTTGAAGGTCGAACCCTGTCCAACTTCACTGTAGACGTTTATAAAAGCATTGTTTTGTTTGACTATCCCATAGACAGTTGACAATCCCAACCCTGTACCCTTTGAAATGTCCTTGGTGGAAAAGAACGGTTCAAAAATATTTTCCTGAGTTGCTTTGTCCATTCCTGACCCAGTATCAGCTACCGATAGACAAATATAATCTCCAGGTATAAAATCCGGATAATGAGCACAATAGGCCTCATCAAAAGATACATTTTGGGTGCCAATGGTAATTCTGCCAATTCCATGTATGGCGTCGCGGGCGTTCACACATAAATTCGTGAGTATTTGGCCAACCTGATCTGGATCAATGAAAACCGGCCAGATATTTTTATTGTGAGTAAGAACAAGTTCTATGTCTTCCGTTATGAGGCGTCGCAGCAAATTCAGCGTACTATTGATGGCTTGATTGAGATCAATAACTTTGGGAGATACGGTCTGCTCGCGGGCAAATGCCAGTAGTTGGCGAGTGAGGTTCGCGGAGTGTTCAGCGGCATTCTGAATATCCAGAAAAGTTTTATGAAATGGATCTGCAGGCGTGGTTTTCAATAATGCCAGTTGCGTCTGGCCAAGAATAACTGCGAGCATGTTGTTAAAGTCATGGGCTACGCCACCAGCCAGCTTGCCCACAGCATCAAGTTTTTGAGCCTGAACCAGTTGTTCGAACAATTTTACCTGTTCTTCTTCTGCTCGTTTTCGATCACTGATGTCACTCACTTGGCCTTCTATACGAAGTATATTTCCTTCAGAATCCCGTATCAGGACTGAACTGATAGAAACCCAGATAATCTCTTTGTCACGGCGATAATATTGTACTTCCTGATCATGAACAGTTCCTTTTTCAAGCAATATCGAAATAAGTCTCTTACGGTCATCAGGGTTAACATAGAGTTGCTGCGGGATATCAACGCAGGTTGCAATAAACGCTTCAGCTGATTCAAAACCCAACATCTTTGCCATGGCAGGATTGGCATTGAGTATTTTCCCGTCAATGGTTGATTGTAGGATTCCTTCAATGGAATTTTCAAAGATGCCTCTGTAATTATCTTCACTCTCTTTTAAACCCGAGAGCGTGTGTTTGAGGTTTTTCGCCATCGTATTAAACGATTGTGATAAGATACCTATTTCATCATCCGATGTGATTTTCAGAGCTGTTCCTTCTAGATTCCCCGCTGCAATTTCCTGTGTACGTGTTGCAAGTGTCTGTAATGGTCGTGTCAATCGTTGCATCACCAGCACAATGGTAGAGCCGATGACGAAAACGAACAACACAGTTATCACTCCGAGTGACTTCATCATTCTTATTGTCGGGGCAAACAACTCACGTGCAGGAATAACCGTTGCTACCGACCAGCCTGTGATAGCGATTGGATGATAGAAGGCAACCATTTCACGATTGCTGAATAGATCTCGATATATTCCTGAGCCACCTGCGAGCATCAACTGCCCGAGTTTCTGCTCTGCCGAAGTGTTACGTTCTGTGATTTTTTTCTTCATGACTAAATCAGGCTCAGGATGATAAATATATGTTCCATCTTTTGCGATGATAAAACCGTAACCAGTTTGCCCTGCCTTAAGCCCTTCTGCTATTTCCTGAATGTACCGTAGTGAAATGCCCGCACCAACCAGGCCTAAGGGGCGTTTTTGATCATCTTGAATGGGCGAAACCATAAATATGGTTGGGATTCCTGTCGTTCTGGATATGAGGGGTGGGGTAATCTGAGTCGGACCGCCTGCCATAATTGATCTGAAATATGGCCGGTTTGCGATATCCCCGATAAAGATTGAATAGTCAGAATCATTCTGCAGGATTGTATGGTATTCACCTTTACTGTTTGCAGCATATATGTCTTGAAAAATATCTGGGTGTTTTTCGTGAAGAATTTTATGTCTGTTGATGTTCTGAGTATCGAATGCGTTGAAATCGTCATTTATTCTTTTCGCTGCAGGAGTCGAAGCAATAGTCTCCGGCTCAAGCATTATTGTTGCGAGCCAGCGGTTTATGCTTTCAGCGCTCTTACTGACTGAAACCAACATACTGTTTGAGAGCTCGTCTTCAATAACGATGTTGATGTATTTGTAAGCCGCAAAGCTGAGAGACAACAATCCGACAATAACTATGGGCATAATCCAGAGGAGGATTTTCCCCATCAAAGAGTTGTATCTCATGAACGAAAGTATGGAGGAAGTATTGGGCATTCTCCTGAAGGATACTGTCATTGTAAAAGGTACGTGGAGGTACTACGATTATTACTTATCGTATTGGCCGGTTAGATGTTTATCTGTAATGTCCTCTACGATATTTATTATGTAATTGTATCAAATACCGATTATCCGATACTTATCATCCTATCATTCTATATTCATCCTTTCAACATGGCCTGGTGGATCAACGAGAGAAACTTTGATGTGGCAATGGTAGCGAGTAAAAAAGCAGGGGACGGGAAATTCCATTTAGTATGTTTAGGACAGATTGATGGTATCGGTTATGGGTTTGCATACATAGGATGCTACAAGGCAGTCTTTTTTTTTAAAATGGAGCAATTGTGGGCCGAGAATAGGCTTTGCCAAGGTTTAAAGTGTTGTTTGTTATGTGTTTGATGTTGCTGCTATCCATACGGTTTTTCATGGTGTATTCTGCAGGGGATAAACGAAAGTGGTTGATGTGAAAACGTGTCAGGTGTACAAGTGTTACCGTAAAGGATCCTTTTACTTGATAAAGCTACCTGTAAGTCGTTAAGCCTTTCATTCTAAGAAAATTGTATCTAAACGACGAACAAACGATCTCCGACTACATACGAGGAGGAACTCCATGAAGATGCAAACACAAAAATGTATCATAGTAATGACACTCCTGCAGTTTTTGATTCTATCCGGAGTCATGCCCGCGGCAAGAGCGGCCCTGATTCCGACCAAAGCGTTGATTGAATCAACCTATCAGGATGATACCAGAAGTCAGATAGCACATATGCTTGCCAGGGAAGATGTGCGTACAGAACTGATACATCGTGGAGTTGACCCTGATGTTGTCAGCCAACGTTTAAATGGATTAACAGCGGCTGAACTTATGAGTATTCAAAGAAATATCGATACAATGCCAGCAGGTGCGGGTGCCCTTGAAGTGATTGGAGTAGTTTTTCTGGTACTGTTAATTCTTGAGCTTGTTGGTGTTACTAATATCTTTACCAAGATATAAATGAAGACTGGAAGAATACTCATATTTGGACTCTTCCTGATATCCTGCACGTTGTCAGGTTGTAGTTTGCATCGGTCTCATCTGCAGGTTGCATTGCCTGTAACAGATGTAGAACTGATCGATACGCCGTTTTTCCCGCAGCAACAATATCAGTGCGGGCCGGCTTCACTTGCCATGGTGCTGGCTGATTCAGGTCTTTTTGTTATTCCCGATATGCTGGCACCCGAGATCTTTATTCCGGAACGCAAAGGGACGCTGCAACTCGAGCTTGTTGGAGCAATTCGACGGTATAATCGTATTCCCTACCAGATTAAACCAGACATTGAGTCAATTATTGGTGAGTTGAATGCTGGTCGACCCGTTCTGGTGATGCAGAATCTCAGGCTGAAAACATGGCCTGCTTACCATTATGCGGTAGTGGTTGGAGTTCAGGCGGATGGCAATATTATCCTTCGCTCTGGAGAATCTGAGAGGCTGGTAGTCAGTCTTGGTAAATTTCAGTCAAGCTGGGATAAGGCGGGTAACTGGGGTATTGTTGTTTTGGGCGAAGATGATATACCGGCAGATCATGATATTCAACGATATCTTAAAGCAATTGCAGATATCGAAGCAGCGGGTAACCCCGCTTTGGCGGAACAGGGATATACTGCGATACTACTGCGCCATCCGTATCAGGAGACTGCAATTTTTGGTCTAGCCAATACGCTTTACGCACAGGAGCGTTATACACCTGCAGCAACCTTTTTCGCGTATCTGCTGCGTAAAGATCCCAATCGTGCAGAGGTCGCCAATAACCTGGCAGAATCGTTGGCCGGACTTCACTGTTATACTCAGGCCATTGAATTGCTCGACGCATTTCTCTGACCGAGTAACGGGCAGTCAGGTATGACTGCTTATCTTCGAAGAACCCGGGAAGAGATTCAGCAAAAGCTGATTGAGGCAGATAATCTCAGCAATACATGCAGTGAATCGATAGCTGTAGGGGATTTATAAAAAAAATCGTCAACCTGCTCGTTGTTCTTTTTTCGCTACCCCATTGTGTTTCCTTTTTTATCGTAAGAATCAGTTTCTTTGTTGCTAAAGAATCCAGCAAAATATAGTGTATTCAGCTTTTTTGCAGAGACTCATTTGCTTGGCATTACAAAGAAAGCGATTATCTTAATTCTAGTTACTTTTCTGCATGTCCACGAACTTTCCAATCAGAAATACGTACATCCGAATTTCTCAATACGTAAATCGCTGGTATCAAAGTGGGCAATAATCTCAATACAACGTATTACCAACAGGTCTCAAGCATAGCCTTCAGGTAATTCACACAGGGTGATTCCATGTTAAAAGACAGAATTCTATCGGCTACAAAAAAGATCAAAGCTGATTTGGTGTTAGTAAACGTCAATGTTGTCGATGTGTTCTCGCAGGATGTTTTTACTGCAGATGTAGCGGTGTCAAACGGTGTTTTTACAGGAATAGGTGATTATACGGGGCATGGAAAAACTGAGATTGATTGCAGTGGTAAATATATAATTCCAGGCCTCATTGATGCACATGCTCATATCGAATCGACGTTGGTAACTCCCATTGAATACAGTAACACGTCTCTTCCGCATGGAGTTACAGGTGTTGTAGCAGACCCACATGAAATAGCCAATGTCTGCGGTGTTGATGGCATTGAGTTCATGATAGAAAACGGTAAAAATGTGCCGATGGATTTTTATTTTATGCTTCCATCATGCGTGCCCGCCACATCGTTTGAAAATGCTGGTTGTACGTTGACTGCTAAGGATCTTAAACCGCTATATACAAACCCGGGAGTATTTGGGCTTGCCGAGGTTATGGATTTTCCTGCTGTGCTTGAAGGTGATGTCGACATGATGGCAAAGCTTGAAGATGCTAACAGGGCGGGGTGCCGGATTGATGGTCATGGGGCAGGTTTTGGTGATGATCAGTTGAATGCATATGCAGTAGCAAATATACGTACAGATCATGAGTGCGATACCAGTCAGGGACTCATTGATCGGGTGCGCCGCGGAATTTATACTCTGGTGCGTGAAGGAACGGTCTGTAAAGATTTGTTAAAAATGTTGCCGGCCATTAACGAAAAGAATGCGCCGATGCTCTGTTTTTCAACCGATGATAAACATCTTGACGATCTGTATGATAATGGCGGGGTGGATGAAAATGTTCGTTTAGCAATTGCCAATGGGCTTAATCCGGCAACGGCAATCCAGATGGCATCATTAAATGCTGCAAGATGTTACAAGCTTGAAAATGTCGGGGCTATTGCTCCTGGCTATATTGCTGATTTTTCAATAGTCTCTGATTTGCATACTTTAACCATTGAAGAGGTGTATAAAAAAGGCAGGCTGGTTGCAAAAGATGGTGAAATAATAAATCGTGTTGATCCGGGCATGCATGGTGCGCCTGATACATTTGTAAGCTCAGTACATTTACCAGAAGTGAACGCTGACGATCTGGCCATAGATATGGGCGGTTGTACGATGGCTAACATTATCGAGGTTGTGCCTGGTACAGTTGTTTCCAACCATCTGGTTGAAGAGGTCGAACAGCAGAACGGAAAATTTTCAATCAGCACAGAGAAGGATCATTTAAAGATTGCGGTTATTGAGCGGCATAACAATCTGGGTAACATCGCCAGGGGGATAGTTAAAGGATTGCAGCTAAACGACGGTGCAATTGCGACAACTATCGCTCATGATTCTCATAATTTAATCGTCGTCGGCACAAACGATGCTGATATGATTGCTGCTATATCCGAAATGCGAAAAATGCAGGGCGGAATCGTCGTTGTTCGTGCAGGTAAGGTTATATCATCGCTTAAACTTGAAATAGCCGGTCTCATTACTGCACGGCAGGCTGGCGATGTAATGAACGATTTAGAGCAGTTGCAGCAGGCTGTAACGGAAATGGCTCCAAACTGTTTATTCAATCCATTCCTGGCACTCTCGTTTATGTCGCTGGTAGTAATACCGCATCTGAAAATTTGTGATTCAGGTCTTTTTGATGTGTCGTCCTTTAGCTTTATAGATGTTCCGGTGAGTGATGTTAATGATTAATTTCCTTTGATATCATTACAGAGTATGTGGTCTGATTGCCCGGGTATCCTTAACCGGGTGATTTGGCTTGAACCGTTGCGGTAAACTTCTCATGGGCGTGATCATAGCCCTTTCTAGCAGCAGGTGACCATCGTATTTTTTGAAGAGAATAGCTATTTGACATTGCCTGTAATTGATGGATAATCAGATATGTAACTCCCCAAAAGTTCTTTCTCTCTATATTTAAATAGCGAGTGATGACTTTTATTACTGTTATAGAATCATGACTATCCCGAATGATTATCTCCAGCCGCGATTCAGTGCATTTTTATTCAGGCCAATGCAGATATAGGGAGCAGGCTTTCACCCTCCTTGAGCTGATGATTGTCATTGCAATTATTGGTGTACTTGCTGCCATCGCTTTTCCACAATATACGAAATATCAGGAAAGAACAGACTATCAAGTGGCTATTGAAAACCTGAGACATATTGAAAGGGAAATTAGTGTCTTCAGTCTTGATAATAATGCGTTGCCCTCAAGTCTCACAGATATGGGTATTGGGGGGATTGAAGACCCGTGGGGAAACCCATATCAGTTTCTGAATTTTGAAGGTTTAAAAGGTAAGAGTAAGGTGAGAAAAGACCATAGTCTTGTTCCTGTTAATACCGACTATGACCTGTACAGCATGGGGCCTGATGGGAAATCTCAAGGGCCGTTTACAGCAAAAGAAAGTCGTGATGACGTTGTACGGGCAAATGATGGGGCCTTTATTGGCCGAGTATCCGATTACTAGGGAAAACAGATGAGACCCGGATTTTCATTTCTGAAAAGTAAAATAGCCAGGCGTTTTTGTACGCTTTTTATTCTATGTGCTTTCGTTCCTACAATTGCGTTGGTTGTTGTTTCTTACACACGAGTAGTGTCCCAGATTGAGGAGCAGAGTTATGTACGACTCAAACGGGAGGCTAAGGCGTATGGGTTAGGGCTGTTTGATCGACTTCTTCGATTGGAGAATGAACTGTATACCCGGGGCAAACAGATTCAATTTGCCGGAACTCAGGAAACTGTACCTGAGGATGCTACCAAGGATCTGCATGGTGAACTTTTTAGTGGCATAACTATGTATTCAACGGGAGGTGCCTCACCTGTTTCAGGTAACTTCTTTAAAGATGAACTTCAGCGGGTAGTAGGTATTGAACATCTACACTCTGATCGTCCTTTTCTTCTAACACTTTTTCAAGAAAATGCGATTGCCCGGGTTTTTATGGGAGTGAACTTTCATAACGAAGGGAAACTGTCCTTTTCTCTTATTGGAGAGATAAGTACATCCTATTTATGGGGTGTAGGTGTAAATCCTCTCTTGCCGCCGATGATTGAACTTTCTGTGTTTGACAGTGAGGGACGGAATATAATGGCTACCGCTGATGCACCGAAAGGGGATTATAGGGATCTGGAAAAAAAATACCTTACCAAGGATCTACGCATTTTTGAGTATCGACATGAGGGTGAAGAGTATTTTGCCAGTTTTTCCAATCTGTTTATTGAATCCCGATTTCAACGTACTGGCTGGATCATTATGGTGAGTCAGGCGAGAAGTGATATCATGTCTGCACTTGATGGCTTTAAGGCATCTTTCCCACTGATTATTCTCCTGTTTCTTTTGCTTATTCTTTACCTTTCATTTTCATTTATCAGAAAAGGACTGGAACCACTGGAAGAGCTTAAACGTGGAACTCGAAGAATTGCTGAGAAAGACTTTTCTGTAGAAGTAGATATTACCAGTAAGGATGAGTTTGAAGAACTAGGTAATGCATTTAATGACATGAGCTCTAAGCTGTCTAAGCAGTTTACAACTCTAGAAGTGCTAGGTGAGATTGAAAGAGCAATCCTCTCTTCCTTTGACCGGGTTGAAATACTTAAGACAACATTGCATCGTTTAAAACAATTTTTTGCATGTGATGCGTGCCTATATCTTAAAAAATCGAAGGTGTCTGAAGCGCATCTGAAATTTTATAAGATGACTGGGCAACGCATAAGTGATCCACAGGTTGAATATTGTGGAATGAGTGAAGAGATAAAATCTACATTTTTTCCTGAAAATACAAAGATTTCTACAATTGATATAAAAGGTAAGGGACCATTATTGCATGAGTTGACTGGAGACAGCTATGCCCAGTGTGTATGTCTACCGATTAGCATTGATGGACAGGTTAACAGAGCACTATTACTCGTATGGAAAGAAGAGAGAGTCCTGGGACAGGATCAACTGGACCAGGCGCGTCAGATCGCCAACCAGCTTGCAGTAGCTCTTAAGAATTCAATGCTATTGGAAGATATGGAAAGCCTGGCAACGGGCACGATCGAGGCATTGGCTCGAACTGTTGATGCAAAATCACGGTGGACCGCTGGCCATTCTGAGAGGGTAGCAGGTCTGAGTGCATTGATAGCGCGGGCGATGGGATATGATGATGCAGGAATTGAAACAATTACACGAGCAGGTCTATTGCATGATATTGGCAAGATAGGTATTCCGCTTGCGATTCTGGATAAGCCCGAACGGTTGAGTGAGTCGGAATACGAAGAGGTGAAGAAACACTCTGAAATTGGAGCTAAAATACTTGAACCAATAGAGGCATATAAGAATATTCTTCCACTGGTTGCTCAACATCATGAAAAATATGACGGTACTGGTTATCCCGACGGTCTCAAGGGGGAGGATATTGATCTGGGGGCACGTATACTTTCTGTAGCAGATGTGTGGGATGCTGTAGCGTCTGATAGACCTTATCGAGCAGGTTGGGTACATGAACGGGCTGAAAAACTGATAGTTGAGGGGGCAGGAACCCACTTTGACCCTGATGTTGTCGATGCTTTTCTGGTTGTAATATCAAAAGATTAAGTGTGTTAAATTGCCCTAGGAGTAAGGGGGCGTGTTTTTTCCTATAATACCATAATCTCTGGTTGTCTTCTGATATTCAATCTCATCCATTGCCGGTAGGGGCAAGGTGATCATTTCTCCAACAACTGTTAGTAATATAGATAGTGTGCTCTTAATATTGTCACTGGGTAATAATGCATATTGAGAGGGAGGAACTGCAGTGAAGCATTGCCTTGCTATGCTCTTTTCACTGCGCATGGTTCATCTTCTTTCTTCCTGCTGGATTAACAATTGTATGTGCGGAAGGAGCATTTACCAGTGGATTTTATCCGCAGTCCAGGCAGTCCATTTATGGCAAGTGGTTGTGTAATCATGCTTTGCGGAAAAATATTGAATAAACGTTCCGGCTATGTTAACTGGTGTTAACATGACTACTACTAAAGACACAATTCTCTCAGCCGCCTGCGATATTTATTTGCTTGAAGGATATAAAGGTATGAGCATGCGTAAGGTTGCTGCCAGGGTAAATCTTTCGCCAACGGCGATATATCGACATTTTGAGAATAAGGAGTCTTTGCATCACCAGGTTCTGCGCGAAGGTTTTAAAACCTTTGATTCCTATCTGCAAAAATCCCTGAAGGGTGCAACTCCGATAGAGCGTCTGCACCTGGCTGCTAAACAGTTCTTTGCTTTTGCAACAGAGCAAAACAAATATTACGAAATACTATTTCTTACCCTGGACCATACAGTCGAACACTCGGTGAAAGGTGCACTGGTAAAGGATGCTACGGTGAGTCAGCAGTTTATGGAGGATAGAGTAAGAGAGTGTATGCAGGACGGTTCTTTACACGATGATGATCCGGAAGAGGTCGCAATGTTATTACTTGCTACCTGTAATGGCTTTTTTGGTCTTTACGTCTCTAAGAAAAAGAAAGATTCCCTTGAGGAAATGCGTGCAAAGTATGCAAGAACATTCAGCCGCATCCTTAATGGGTTGAAGCGTTGATAGATTGTGAGTTGCATTTTTTTTGCCCTGCAAGTTAACACACGTTAACGTGTGTTGTTGGTTTACTTCCAATGAATGAAGAACAGAGGAATATAACGTATATCTTGATTCAACAACGATACAGGAGGATGTTATTATGATGTTTCTAAACCGCGACGACAAGGCCGTTGACACTCCAATGTCTCAGGAGCAGGTCATTAAAGCAACCAGGAATCTACTGCTTAATCCCAAAACTGAAACGTATCAACATCTCGATGCCGGTTCACGTGAACTGGTTAAAAAAACAATCGGTTTTTTTGAGAATAAAGGTAAAGAGCGGTTGCTGGAAGATGATCATGATCGTGTCTGGTATGCTGATTTTCTGGAATTCTCAAAAGAAGAAAAACTCTTTGCCACATTTTTAACTCCGGCCCAATATGGTACTGGCAATGATCGATGGGACACGAGCAGGAATTGTGCAATAAATGAAGTTCTTGGTTTTTACGGTCTGAGCTACTGGTACACTTGGCAGGTGACGATTTTAGGGCTCGGCCCGATCTGGATGAGTACGAATGAAGAGATAAAGATAAAGACGGCAAAGCTGCTCAAAGACGGTGAAATATTTGCTTTTGGATTATCAGAAAAAGAGCACGGAGCAGATATTTACGCAAGCGATATGGATCTGACACCGCAGGAGGATGGCAGCTATACAGCAAGCGGCAGCAAGTATTACATCGGAAATGCCAATGAAGCGGCGCTGGTCTCAACGTTTGGTAAATTCTCAGATTCTGGTGAATATGTATTTTTTGCGGTGAATTCCCAGCATGAAAATTACGAGCTGGTGAAAAACGTCATCAACTCCCAAAACTATGTAGCGGAATATACGCTCAACGAATATCCGATTACTAAAAAGGATATTCTTGCCGAAGGTCGTGATGCCTGGGACATGGCTCTCAATACGGTCAATGTAGGAAAATTTAATCTCGGTTGGGCTTCAATTGGAATCAGTACGCATGCTTACTACGAAGCACTTAATCATGCTGCAAACCGCCGGCTATTTGATCACTATGTTACTGATTTTATACATGTGCAGCAGCTCTTTGTTGATGCTTATGCCCGCCTTGCGGCAATGAAGCTTTTTGCGCTACGGGCCATTGATTATGTGCGCTCGGCTGGACCTGATGATAGACGCTATCTGCTATTTACCCCGATGGTGAAAATGAAGGTTACCACTCAGGGGGAAGATGTAATTAATGCACTCTGGGACGTGATAGCAGCCAAAGGATTTGAAAAAGATATGTATTTTGAGATGGCAGCACGTGATATCCGTGCGCTTCCAAAACTGGAAGGGACTGTGCATGTGAATATGGCGCTGATCATCAAGTTTATGGCAAATTACTTTTTTAAGCCTGGAAAGTACGAAGAGACTGGCAGAAGAATCGCAGCTGAAAACGATGATTTTCTCTTTAATCAGGGCGCTACCAAAGGGCTTGGGAAAACGCGATTTCATGATTATCAGAAAATATACAACTCCGTCAATCTGCCTAATGTCAATATCTTCAAGAAGCAGATACGATTGCTGAAAATATTTCTGGTGGCCGGCAAACCGAATAAAGAGCAGATCAAGGATTTTGATTTTCTTTTAAATCTCGGTGAGCTTTTTACGCTGGTTGTCTATGGTCAGCTTATTCTGGAGAATGCAAAATTACTTGGTATTGATGATTGCGTAATTGACCAGATTTTTGATGTTATGATTCGGGATTTTTCAAAATATGCGCTGCAACTTTATACAAAAGGCAGTGCTACATTTATTCAACAAAAAATCTGTAATAGGATGGTCAAACGTCCGGTAGTTGACAAATCTCGCTTTAATGCTGTTTGGGAAACATATGTCTACTCGATGAATGGCCAGTATGAAATGAATTCATAGCCTGCACATAATCTGCAAGACCGGACTACCAGCTCACGTACAATATTGTGTGAGCTGGTAGTCCAGATTGTATAGCTGGTTTAGCAGGAAATTGCCTGTACTGAATTTACTGATCGCAGACATGGCTGTTCGAGTAATCTTCCTGTCCTGCTATCTGTGGCATGTTCGGTAGAGCGTCTTTTGCCATCTCGCCACACTTACGCATTTGTTTCATTGCTGGATTTTTGCTCATTTTCTTACTGAAAGAAAGTGCCTTTTTCTGGGCTTCAGACCGGTCTCCCTGAGCACAGAGATCGTCAATTTCTGCCTTAAACTCTTCTGATTGATTCTGTAAGCTTTGTAATTGCTGCTGATCTATACTTTCCATACATTGCTGAACCTTCTGCATCTGTTGCATCATTTCCTGCATGTCTGCTGAGTTCATATTCTGATAATCAAGACCAAATGAGAGAGAAGGTAAGAATAGGAGCATAGAGATGATAACGAGTCGCATAAGGTACTCCTTGTTGAGGGGTAGTTGTGTGTTTTGCAGCATATACAATCAAACGGTGTTTACCATCTAACTCTCAGAATCTTCGCTGACCTCGTTGTTCTCATAATTGTATCCTCTCTGGTAAACGTATATTCCGAGGTCCTATTTCTGGTTCTGGTAAAGTTTAAAGAGCGTCTCTATTTAGGTTAAAATCCCGCTTTGCGATTTGACAAACCCATTTGCCTTAAAAGGAGGCTGTCATGTTGAGGACGTTATTGTACTTGCCCGGTTCTTATGCATACGTATACTTAAATATAAGCATAAATATACTTCCCTTCGCAAGTTGATCTCAGTAGCTGGCCTTGGCCGGTTTTTTCACACACTGTGATTGAGCTAGCCGGCGTTGATGTGAGAGTATTGTGAACGCAACCTGAATCGTAATTGTATTCCCTGAGTGAAAAAAGAGATATTACATGGGATTGTTTTTGAATTTGTCCACGATATTTGTACTTATCCTGATCGGTACTGGTGCAATCCTGATGATTGTAAGTTTGGCAATGTACAGGCGGATTATCAAGGATCAGGATTTTAGCGGTTCCCATGCTTCAGGCAATTTAAACATTTTGAACATTTCTCATCTTTTTTTGATGGGTTTTTTTATTGTCGGCTATGTGGTTGTTTTTACAACGCTGATTGCGGGTGTGAAAATTGTCAGTGAACTCTTTGTCGGTTTAATCTTCTTTTTCGGGGCTGTTTTTGTGCTGTTTGGCGTTGTGATCCAGCAGAAGATGTTGTCGTGTCTGCAGTCTACCTATACAGATTCTGTCAAAATGTTGGTCAGTGCAGTAGAGATCCGCGACCCGTATACAATAGGACACTCTGAGCATGTAGCTAATCTTCTGATTCTTTTATGGAATTATCTGCCAGTGGACATTCGTGAAAAGATTCCGAAGGGTATACTGGAGCACGCTGGTCTGCTTCATGACATCGGAAAAATCGGTGTCCCGGAGGATGTGTTGAATAAAGTAGGGCGGTTGAGTGAAGAAGAATGGGCACTTATTCGTCAACACCCGATGATTGGCAGTACGCTGATTGCAAAGCGTGATGATCTGAAGGGGATCATCGATTGGATAAAATACCATCATGAACGGATCGATGGAAATGGATATCAAGGCCTTCCGGGGGAAGCCATTCCATTTGTTTCAAAAATGATCGCGGTGGCAGATACCTATTCTGCTCTTGTTACAGACCGACCATATCGAAAAGGCAAGTCGCATCAGGATGCTTTGGCAATAATGTATGACATCAGTAATACTCAGCTGGATGAGGAGCTTACCAGTAGATTTGCCTCGATCCCGGACCACTATATAGAAGCATGCCGACCAGACACTTTAGTACGCAATTACATCGAGGAGTTACAAAAAATAGAGACATTTTTTGAAGTACCTAAGCAGGCGGAGAAAATTGATATTGTATTCTCCTCTCAACCGGGTGTCCTTGTTTTACAAAAATTACTCGATTACGCTGTGCAAGGTAGGCTCCACCTGAGCGTGGCGATATTAGAACTCGATAACATCGCAGCAGTTGACAGAGATCATGGCTATCATGCGGTGGATGAGTTGACAGCGTCTTTCGGAGAAGTACTTTTGCAAAACGTAAGGGGGACGGATCTGGTTATCAACAGGGGCCATAATAGTTTTTTCCTTGCTTTCAGTGAATGTCAGTTAAGTATCGCCATGGGCCTGGTTCAGCGGATTCAGATGGAAATCGAAGCGGCTGAGTTTTATAACCAGTATGCGGATGTTCTTTCCATAAGTAAAACTTTCAGTGAGTACGATCCTAACGAGAGTGAGACGATTCACGAAGTACGAGATTTCATACTTGGAAGTGATACAGATTCAGTAAATTAACATTTCGGAAATACCTTACAACACGTGTCTCTGTCTTTTGTTTTGGCCATTTCTTTTGCAGAAGAGTCTTTTAAATCCCTATGATTGGACCTGTTATGCCTGTCTCTATTGTGATCATTGATGACCATCCTGTTATTTGTCATGGCTTAAATAGAATTCTTGATAAGGAACATTCATTTGTAATTTCAGGAGAAGCAAATGAATGGAAATCAGCATTGAAACTCGTTGAGAAAACTCAGCCGGATGTCGCGATTCTGGATATAACTCTGCAGGGTTATGATGGTATCAGTCTCATCAGTCGTATGCGTGAAGTGTCTAAAAAGACACGGGTAATCATGTACACAATGCATAACAGCAGAGAGTATATAGTTCGTTCATTTCATGCAGGTGCTCTTGGGTATGTTCTTAAAAACGATAAAACAGAAGAGCTTGTCGCAGCAGTTAAGGATGTGATGAATAGACGAATTTTTCTGAGCAGCAGTATTCCCGATACTATTATGGTGGAACTGATACATGGAAAAGGAACAGAGCGTGATGCGGCATCAACGCTTAGTCCTCGAGAGTATGAGGTGGCGTCGCTGATTGCCCAGGGGCTGAACCCGGACCAGATTGCACAGACACTTTTTATAAGTACTAAAACTGTTAGGGTTCATCGGACCAAAATCATGCATAAGCTATCATGTACAGGTGTTCATGAAATGCTGTTGGAGTTACGCCAGCATTTTCCTCAACAATAAAATAACTGTAATGTAGTATTTCTCACTAACCCGCATTTCTCAACAATAACGTTTATTACAGATCCAGGCACAAGCCACGCCGCTGTAGTTATCTTTAACTATAGATATATTACGCGGGACATTTACGTACCCGGTTCGCCTGAAGGGTGAAAGCACTGGAGCAATCTGCAGGTTACTTCCTGTTCTCGGACAGTCTAACTATGCCGTGAGTACGTGTCGCCAGAAGCATGTCGGAGGTAGTGACTGTAATTAATCGTTGTGGTAAAATCTGTGGAAGCGTGTTTTTTGAGTTCCGCTTGGTTCTGGCTGAAGGACATATATGTCGTTACCTTCTCCCTTCCAGGCTACAACCCAATGGTATCGTGTGTAAATCATTCCGATTCGGTGGCTGTCTGCTGCGAGTATATCAATACCTCTGTAGTCTACTTTGACATATTCAATGTCATCAAATTCACCGTCTATCCTCCGGAATTCAGAGATCCACTCCTGAAGTTGCTTATTGCTCTCAATCTCGTGCCAGAACTGTGATTTGAGTATATATTTTCGATCTAATGCTAACAGGGCTCTTGGTACACTTTCCGGGCCATTGAAGTAGTATTTGAATTGAGGTAACATTTCGCCAGTCCGAAACATCCGCTCAACCTCAAGGTTGCTTTTTAATCCCGCATACTGTCTGCCAGGTGTAGGCGTACAACTGGTTATCATAATAGTAACTATGCCAATAAGAAGTATTGATATACGTTTGTTCATGTCAGCCCTCTGTACGATTTATTGTCATTCTATTAGATTACAACGTCTCTGCTATTTAACCGTTGGCAGTCAGGTTCTAACAATCCGGTTATAGGCGGGAAGTTTTCCTGACATGTAAATATTGTACGTGTTTTATGATGCGTTGAGAACCGCAATTTATCCTGTGAAATTATTTACGGATAATCAGTGCACGTGATATGCGCTTAAGGCCTGTCCTGTTACAGTCAGCCGTTGTCATACGTATGAATAAAAAACACAAGCTGGTGGGATTGCACTCCGGAGTGAAACGAAATTACGGGAGTAGGCAGGATGTGGCTGGGAAATAAACAGATTCTATAGGAAATTTGCCAGGATATTTAGAAATTTAGCAGGTTGCTGGCTATGCAGCCAATGGCCTGCATTATCTATCCCTATGACTCTTGAATCAGGGAAAAAATGTTGTCTATCCGATTCATGTTCTTCCGTATAGTAGGTAGAGTCGTTGCCTTTAACAAAAAGTGTCTGGACGGAGCAGGGAGCATAGAGGTCAAGATCTTCAAGACCAGTATGCAGGTGTTGAATGAATTTATACAATACCGGTAGATTGCATTTCCATTTGAAAGTGTTTTTCTGGTTATCTCTGGTGATGTTTTTTGTAAGAAACATAGCCAGGTCGTTGTCACCTGTCTGCACTTCAAGTGCTTTTCTGATCTCTGAACGCCTGGTGTAGGCACTGAGGTCCATTTGCAGCAGGGTGCTGATAAGTCTGGCGTGGAAAGTGTTTTCAGGTTTGCGATAATCAGAAGGAGCTATATCGACAACAACGAGCTTTTCTACTCTTTCGGGATGCAGCAAGCTCATTATCATAGCAAGTTTACCTCCCATGGAGTGACCGATGATCCGTGATGACTCTAACTGTTCATTGTTGAGATAATATATTAAATCTTCACACATGTCCGGATATCTGTGAGTGTCGGCATGGGGCGAATTCCCGTGGTTGCGAAGATCAGGAAGATGCACACAAAAACCACGCTCAGCAATACTTTTTGCTGCACTGATCCAGTTGTCCGACATCCCCAAAAGGCCATGGAGAATGATAACAGGTGGGCCAGAGCCGTATTTTCGGGAGTGGAGTTGCATGCGCTTGTGAGTATGGCTGTTTATACTAATAAATGGGTTACGTTGATTGGCTTTGAACACATATATTCACAACTATTAGGGTGAATAGCAAGTGTGAACGATCAGATAACTTGAGTGTGTAATATTTGCACTGTTGTTGAAGATGGTGAGATCTTGATTACGGAGACATCTGCTTCGAGGAGATTGCTTGAGTTGGTTTCAGGGAGGATCAATCGCCACCTCATATTACGAGGAGGCGATTATTGAAAAACAATTATGAAACACCTTTATGGGCAAAGAATGCTTTATATTGCATATCTTCATTAAGGATATGACCTACGAGCCAGGATTTCAGATATTCGAGCAGGGCTTTTGAAAGTATATTGGGCCCAATTTCTGTTGATGACATGAAATCCATTGTTCTGGCGATGAACTCTTCATGAGATTTAACCTGACGGGCTTGGTTCTCGTATCCGTATTCAGACATGAGATACTCTTCGGCACGAAAATGTTCCAGGGCATAGTCTGTCATGCCTGTAAGGAGTTCAGCAATAGTTTCAGGCTCGGTAAGGGTATGCTGCTCTTCAATTAATCGGTTGATCATAGCGATTAGTTTCTTATGCTGATCATCCATTTCCTTAACGCCAACACTAAACGATTTTGTCCACGTAATTATTTCCATACCTATCACTTGATTAAGTTATCGATTTACTCTGAAGTTTACCTGCACATTGATCGCCAAAACTATACCACATATGAGCGGAGTGGCAAGCCGTATTTGGTTGATATGTCGTCTAAAAGTATAGGAAATATTGATGATTCAGAATCATGTTAATGAATATGTACTCGATCTGGAGGTCATGTCGCTGAGTCAAAGATGATATGAAAACTCTATATGATGTGAAAAAATACCTATTAACTCCCTCTAAAAGGACAAACTAAAACGGGCCTTGTTAAATTGCATAACCAGGCCCGCTTGTAAATATCGATTGAGAATATCTATCATGTAGTAATTTTATCTACTCACTAAAAAATGTACATTAGCGTTGCCATGAAAAGACTGTAATTATTGTCGGAACCAGCTACATCACCACCAATGACATAGGACGAGCCGTCTGTGAGATCTGTGATTGTGGTAGAGCCTTTAACTTCCTCATAATTTACATAATTAAAGCTGCCCATGAGGTGAAGCCTGTCGGAGAAACTGTAAGCCACAGCGAGATCAATCCCGAACATTGTTCCTGTTTCGAAATCGTCCTCAAATTCGAGATTCCTGAGATGATGTATGTCGGTTGCCTCAAAATTGACAAGGACGGAGCCAATGACACTTCCTGAGAATGTGAAAGGTGCATAATTGGCATTGAAGCCAAGCCCGATGTACGGTGTTGTCATAATCTGTTCATAGGATATACCAAGTACTCCACTGGCGAAGCTGCCGGTAAGGTCCCGTACACCTGATTGAGATGAGTATATATAATCTCCACCACTGGCAGTGAGTTCCAGATTATCTCTTTTCACACCCAGGATGCCGTAAAATGTGGATGTAGGTTGTTTATAAAATGGCATTTCCGCATTAATGTCAAACAACCAGTAGCTATCAACTTCAGTATCCTCATGATGTGACCAGTCTGTCCAGTCGCCACCAGAACTATTCCAGTCGTAATCATCCATTGAACCGCTTCCGTCCGAAACGTTGAACCACAGGTCCATATTGAGTGTAATCCAGGGCGCCGGCGTTACCGTAAGCCCTGCACCTACCATCATAACATTCTCAAGTTCCCATGTAAGATGACTGATTGTGTTTCCTGTATTCTGGTCAAAAACAAGTTCGTTGGACTCTCCATTAAGTATACCCAGTGACAATCTACCGGAAATTATACCAACAGAATCATTAATGGTTATTGACGTGTTGTTTTCTACAGATTCCATTCCTGGGATTGCTGCTGTAGGTGCAGCCTGAAGGCAGGTGCATGAAATGATTAACAGGGTAGCGACACCTGCTGCAAACGTTGATTTTTTAAGATCGTGTGAGAACATTCTACCTCCTCAAGCAGAGTTAATTATGTGAACCATAGGTTGTGAGATATCTGTTTTTGAGGTGTTGGCTGTAACAATTCAGAAAGATGACCCGGAAAGCTAAAGGATCTATTTACAATAAGAATCATGATGGAGCATTGACGCTGGTAGTTAAGTTGTGTGTGAAATGCTGCCTATTCTAATAATTACACCGCCTAGGTTGAATGTCGCAAGTAATTAATTTTCAAAAATGAACCTTTAAAAGTGTTAGGATTGATTTGCAATTATTGTATAGCATGCATTGAAATGAATAACTGAATGATTTCATGCCGTAATAAAATTCCGCTTGAATATAGAAAAAAGAGGAGTACACTAGCGGAATAGTCAGTGATTATTTGGTAGAGAACATATCTGCATATAGTCACAGTAAATACGTGGTTCTGAATCAGCTTGCTGAGGACGTGAAAAGGGAATCCGGTGTAAAACCGGAACTGTCGCGCAGCGGTAAACAGGAACGAAAATCGCCATAGAGCACTGGGAAAAACCCGGGAAGCGGTGATGAGTAGGTATACGAATCTGCCTGTAAGTCCGAAGACCTGCCACACATTAATGAAGTGTTTCATAATCAACTCGTCACCTCGCGAAAAGGAGAGAGTCATGCCAAATTATTTTTACTTACCATCAATCTGTAAATGTAGTCTTCAAACCATCCGTATTATCAGCTTATCCAGCCGTATACTGTTTTAAAATTGAACCACAAGCCTATCCTGTAGATGTACCATGTTGGCTTTGGGGTGTGATCCAGATCAACATGACGTATTCATACGCTCTATGGTGCAATTGTTACGTCTGTTTTGCTGGTTAGGCAGTGTGGCGGGAGAGAAGCAGTGTTTTTAAACATTGTTGAGCACGCAGGTTTGTAATGTGTGGACCTGCATAATTATTTTTCATGTATTCATTGTTGGAGGAATTCTAATGGCAAAAAGTGAGATAGCATTTATTAAGCAGAGTTTAGTAACAACAAAAGATTGGGATACATTTCAGGCAATATTAATTAAATACAAGCGGATAGCTGAGGAAGCCAGACGTGGATGATAAACCGAACTATTTCAGTATGAAATGTTACAGGTTTTACTGAGAATCTGAAAATCCGTGCCATTTACAATCTGGTGTCAATAGCAAAAAGGAGGCCAGATAGTTTTTGAACACCCTTTTTTTTGATTGAAAATTGAATCGTTGATGAAGCCATTTTCAGTCAAAAAAATATGTAAATTTATATTGAAAAAAAATGGCCGGACTGGTTGTCTTGTGAGTTGGGTCCTTTGCTTTAACGGAGGGCCCAATCTTACTATTGTTATCATGATTTCACATTTCCCCTGGTCTTTTACGAAATTGTTTTCCTACCACATGTTGTAGTTTGTTGTTGAGCATACCATAAATGTAGAGTATAAGCTGGGTTGTGCCTGGGCGGAGACCAGGCGCTGGATGTAATCGAAAAAACGTTCCGACACAGTGGGGGAAAGATGTATTTCTGTGCAAAAGCGGGGACGTTGTTGCGCCTCACCATCACCATTATATTTGCAAAGAGAAGAGAGGAAGTTTATGGCACCTGATTTGACTAAACAGGTATTGACGAGTACCGCTGAAACCGTTCTTGCCCGACGTTATTACATGAAGGATGAGAGTGGCACTCCTGTTGAAACATGGGAGACCCTGTGTCGCAGGGTTGCAAATGCAGTAGCTGATGTTGATAAAGATCTTCCTATATATGAGAAACTGCGGGAAGACTTTTTTACCATGATCTACCATATGGATTTTCTGCCGAATTCACCTTGTCTGATGAATGCAGGAACCGATATCGGTCAGCTGTCTGCCTGTTTTGTATTACCTGTTGAGGATTCAATGGATGGCATATTCACTGCCATTCGAAACGGTGCGCTGGTACACAAGACCGGCGGTGGTACCGGCTATTCCTTCTCACGTCTTCGCTCTAAAAATGCATCTGTTCGCTCCACTCAGGGAGTTGCCTCAGGCCCGCTCTCTTTTGCGGCAGTCTTTGATGCAGCAACTGAGACCATCAAGCAGGGCGGTAAACGCAGGGGCGCAAATATGGGAGTTCTTCGTGTTGATCACCCTGATATTATGGATTTTATCACCGCCAAAGAAGATCAGGAGCGGTTTAATAACTTCAACTTCAGTGTCGGTATTACCGATGTCTTTATGAAAGCTGTTGAAGAGGGAACTGAGTATGATCTTGTAGAACCTTCAAGCGGTATCGTTATAAAGAGCCTTGATGCCCGTGAGGTGTTCGAAAAGATTATTGATCTTGCATGGCATAATGGCGAGCCTGGTGTGCTCTTTATAGATACAGCCAATAAGGCAAATATGACTCCGCAGCTTGGTGACTTCGAAGCTACCAATCCATGCGGTGAGCAGTGGCTGCTTCCGTATGAGAGTTGTAACCTGGGTTCTATTAATCTTGCCAATTTCGTCAAAAATGACGGGGTTGATTATGATCGGTTAAAGAGAACAGTCGAGAATGCGACTGCTTTTCTTGATAATGTTATAGATTGCAATCGATTCCCGATTCCTGAAATTGAGGAAATGACGCTGAAAACGCGTAAGATCGGCATGGGTATCATGGGGCTCCATGACCTGTTGATTCAGCTTGCTATACCATACGGCAGTGAGAAAGGCCGCGAGCTTGCCGGCGAGATAATGAGTTTTATCAGGAATACTGCCGCTGCAAAGTCTGAAGAGCTTGCAGAGCAGAAAGGTGCTTTCCCTGCGTACGACGCTAAGTATAATAATTATCCTCCACGTAGGAATGCTGCACTTACTTCGATCCAGCCTACAGGTACTGTTTCCATGATTGCTGATTGTGGTTCTGGTTGTGAGCCATACTTCTCAATTGTTATGGTTAAACACGTCATGGACGGCGACAGACTTATCATGGTCAACAAGCACTTTGAGCAGATTGCCCGTGAAGAGGGGTTCTACTCTGAAGAATTGATGAGCAAGGTCGCTGATAGCGGCACAGTCATAGGGCATAATGAAATTCCGGTAGAGTGGCAGGAGGTGTTTCGCACCGCTCAGGATATCAAACCTGAAGACCATATCGCTATGCAGGGTGTTTTACAGAATAGCGGTGTTGACAGTTCCATCTCCAAGACTATCAATCTGCCGAATAACGCCACAAGAGATGAAGTGAAACTCTCGTATATTACAGGCTATCATCTCGGTTGTAAGGGCTTGACTGTATATCGCGATGGATCCCGGGATTCTCAGGTGCTCAACACCAAGAGTGCATCAGCTGCTGAAGACATGGCGATGGTCTCTGAAAATGGACCTATAAAGAACAATCTGCCGGATACCCTTGATGCTAAGCGCTATCGTGTAAAAGATCAGGACTCGAAGTCGGTGTACATCATTGTATGTTTTGACGAAAACGAGAAGCCGATGGAGGTTTTTGCAAAATTTCCGTTTGATAACAGGGTTGACCTGAAGGATAAGTCCACCATGTGGACAACTACCTGTCGTCTGGTATCTCTTCTTCTTCGTTTCAATGTTCCGATGGACGAAATTATCAAGCAGCTTGATCGTTCAAGTGGACATATGCTTGACCTTCCTGCTCAGTTGAGTAAATTGTTCAAATCTTTTCTGGCGGGAACACAGCGTGGGTTTGCCTCGACTTGTCCTGAATGTTCAGGAACCCTGATTTTCGAAGAGGGGTGTGAAACCTGCCATGATTGTGGCTACAGTAAATGCTCCTGATATAGATACTGTTTAGCCGTGAGGGCCTGCTACTATGCACGGTCGCTCATGGTTGTATTCTTTCAGGTATTATGGGATGGCGACCAGCGATCCGGTTTCTTGTGAGGTGGAAGTAAATGGCTAAGATCGGCAGAAATGAAAAATGCCCGTGTCGGAGCGGGAAGAAATATAAGCATTGTTGCGCAAATACGGCGGCTGCTGTACGCCCAAAGCCAATGACACCTGAACAGGTGGCTCAAGTCACATTAATGAGTGGTGTTGAGACCATTCAGGAACTTGCAGAAAAACGTGAAAAAGCATCCCGTGAAATCGGTGTATTCTTTTTCTACGCCAATGCTGCCGGTGACGCATGGTTGCTTGAAATGACCGACTGTGATTGTATTCAGGTGGCAAAAGGCGGAGAGCGCATAGCTGCTGAGATTGATGAAACACCTGAAACAATTGAAGTGAACTGGAGCCATACGTTTGAAGTTAAAAACAAAAAGCTTGTGCTTACCGCGTATGCTGATCGTACAGTTACTGTACAGGAAGATGCGCCGGCTCACGAGATAAGCGCAATGTTGCGTCGAATCAGGAAGAAATTCAGTCCTGAGCAGTTACGTCAGGTGCATGTTGAGAATGTCCCGGACAGTGCGGCTTAGCAGGGAACGACTCCTCGGTTATACGATAATAGAATGAGAAGTACGTTTGAGCAGTATAGAATGGTCCCCATGATTGTTGTCATGGGGACCATCTTTTTTCTTTCACACCAGACCGGTGATTCCATTGATCTGCCTAGTTTTCCGGGTATGGATAAGCTGGCACATCTCACCATATATGCAATTCTCGCACTCAGTATCATTGTTGCACACTGTAGGGAATCCAGAGGTAATTCACCCGTCCGCGTAATAGTTACAACCATCACTATTTGTCTTATATTCGGCATTTCAGACGAATATCATCAGTCATTTATTCCTGGTCGTTTTGTAAGCCTGGGGGATCTCATAGCTGATGTTTCCGGGGCTCTTTTGATTTGCTTCGCATGGCTGATGTACAAACGTATTCGCAGTCGGTCATAATCAGTAACCTGTCGCATCTTAATTGAATAACGGTGACAATTCCGATTGCAAAAATTGTCTCGTTGATTTGCAGAAGACGGCTTTGTTGACCTGTTTTATCTATCTGGCCGCAATAATAATCTTAGCGGAAATATGTACTGCACTTCACTCGAAGCGGGCAATGTTAAATGACTTTAGACTTGCCTGACGAACATTCTGGCCTTATACTGTGAAAGTGAGAGAAATTCTCAACAATCTTTAGCCGATTGAGGTATGAGATGATAGAAGAAACAGGCGGGCTCAGTTCGTCAATATTGACTGAACAGCTCTTAAGACAGAGTGGTACAAATCAGACGAGTGAGCGGCAGAGTGAAAGGCCGCAGGAAACAAGTCAGGAGCAGACTCCTCCACCCAGCGATACGGTAACAATTTCTGCTGAAGCCGCAACGTTGGCTACTGCTGCCCAAGCGGTATCTGAGACAAGTGAAGTAAATGAAAACCCGGCAGAAGAGCAGCAGGAACTGCAGCCAAGCGCCGACGAGCAGTCATCAGATAGGCAACGTCCCGGTACTATTGACATTCGTGTATGATACTACTCACTGATAGTGTATATGATAAACAGCCAAGGGAGTGATTCACTCCCTTGGCTGTTTCGTTTGCATGAAATATTACTTGTAACTATTCAGCAGCACCCCACCTGCCCCCGATCGGGACGCTTCGCATAGGCATACTATAGCCAATCGTCCCGCTTGAGGCCATCTGGAGCACTGCTAAACAGTTACGGCCTACAGAAAAGGGTACGTATGAGGTCTTGGCTGAACAGTTACTATTACTTTTGTAATAATCTGGCCATATCCTTGGCAAAATAGGTGATGATTATATCTGCACCTGCACGTTTTATTGAGAGCAGGGTTTCTTCCATCACTTTATCACCATCAATCCATCCTTTTTCAGCTGCAGCTTTTATCATCGCATATTCACCACTTACGTGGTACGCGGCGATGGGCAAGTCAAACTCATCACGCAGTTTGGAGATGATGTCCAGATAGGCAACAGCAGGTTTTACCATCAGAATGTCGGCACCTTCGTCAACATCGAGTGTAGCTTCACGAAGAGCCTCCCTGCTGTTGGCAGGATCCATCTGGTAGCTGCGGCGATCTCCAAACGTTGGGGCGCAGTCGGCTGCATCTCTGAATGGTCCGTAAAATGCAGAAGCATATTTAACAGCATAGGACATGATGGGAATGTTATCGAAATTATTCTCGTCAAGTGTCGCACGAATCTCAGCAACCCTACCGTCCATCATATCAGAAGGCGCTACCATGTCGGCACCGGCATTGGCATGCGAGAGAGCAGTTTTTGCCAGGATCTCAAGTGTTGCGTCATTGTCTACGCTGTTGTTTATCAGGCAACCGCAGTGGCCATGATCTGTATATTCACAGAGGCAGACATCTGTAATCACCATTAATTCTGGTGCTTTATTTTTGAGCTCTCTGATTGCTCTTTGAATAATGCCGTCTTTAATGTGAGCTCCGGTTCCCATTGCATCTTTTTTCTCTGGGAGTCCAAAGAGAATTACTCCATTGATACCGAGCTTAAGGCACTCTTTTGCCTCAGCTGCAAGTTGGTCAACAGATAACCTGAAAACTCCGGGCATGGATGGAATTTCTTCCCGTACCTTTTTCCCTGGCATAACAAAAATGGGATAGATAAACTGGGCAGGGGAAAGATGCGTTTCCCTGATAAGTGATCTGAAAGCACTGTTTTGTCGCATACGGCGTGGACGATATTCTGGAAAAACCATATCAGCTCCTGTAGTAGTCTATTTTTAGCCAGAATTGATCATAAACTGATGTCTGATTCTGGAGTTATTTCTGAACTCAGCCGGGTAATGTTAATCACATTTTTTGCGGCTGATATTTATTGTGCACGTTTTACAAAGAACATGTGAAAAACACGAGTAAAAAGTACGTGTCGGGTTGTTAGTGCGTGAGTGATCTGTGAAATGTCAGATCTATTGTATGATGTCGAGACTCTTCAGCTTTTTATGGAGATGACTGCGCTCAAGTCCGACCTGTTCTGCAGTTTTAGAGATGTTGTGTTCGTTCTGGTCAAGTTTATGTTGCAGGTACGCTCGCTCAAACAATCGCTTGGCCTCTTTAAAGTCTGAGGAGAGAAACGGGGTAATAGACGATCCGCTACTCACCTTCTGTGCCTGTTCTGTCGGGTTGAGAAATAGACGTACCTGATCCCCTGAAATTGTGTCGTCCGGGCACATGATTGCCAGTCGTTCGACAAAATTTCTGAGTTCACGAACATTTCCTGGCCAGCTATGTTCTTTCAAGGCGGTAAAAGCGTTTTCGGAAAAATGCTTCACACCGACACCTTTGCCTGAAATGGTTTTCATGAGGCTCTCAACAAGCTGGGGTACATCTCCAATACGCTCCTGCAATTTCGGAACGTGAATCGGTACAACATTAAGGCGCCAGAACAGGTCAGCACGAAAGTTGCCGTTTTCGATTTCTTCTTCAAGGTTTTTGTTGGTTGCGGCAAGAACTCTGACGTTTACCTTGATGGTCTTCGAACCACCTACCCGCTCAAATTTCTGTTCTTGAAGAATGCGCAATATTTTTGCTTGTGTTTTAAGACTCATATCACCGATTTCATCTAAGAAAAGAATACCGCCATCAGCCTGATCAAATTTACCTTTTTTGCTGGTGTGGGCACCGGTAAAAGAACCTTTTTCATGACCAAAAAGCTCAGATTCTATGAGTTCTTCAGGGATTGCAGCACAGTTAACTTCGATCATCGGTTTATTGCATGACGAAGAAAGCCGATGGATTGACTGAGCAACGAGTTCTTTGCCTGTGCCATGATCTCCACGGATAAGCACCCAGGCATCGGTCGGGGCAACCATTTCGATTTGTTTTTTTATGGCGCTGATCGCCTCGGATGTACCGGTTATCTGGGTGGTTCGCTGAGTGGTCTCGCGCAACAACAGGTTTTCCTGCTCAAGCTGTGCGAAACGCAGCCCATTAGTAATAGCGAGTATGATTTTGTCGTAGGAGAGTGGTTTTTCGATAAAGTCAAAAGCACCATTTCGTGTAGCCTGGACAGCAGTTTCGATTGTACCGTGTCCTGATATCATGATTACCGGCAGATCAAATCGCTCTTTAATTTTGGGAAGAGCTGCCATACCGTCCATGTTTTCCCCAAGCCAGATATCAAGTAGTACCAGATCTATATGCTCTTCATCGAGTATCTCAAGCCCTTCTTCAGCAGATGAGGCGGTGACAGCATCAAATCCTTCATCTTCTAAAATACCTGAAAGGGACTGCTGAATACTTGTTTCATCATCAATAATGAGTATG
The DNA here is from genome assembly GCF_005116655.2 of Desulfosediminicola flagellatus. Lineage (GTDB taxonomy): Bacteria > Desulfobacterota > Desulfobulbia > Desulfobulbales > Desulfocapsaceae > Desulfopila > Desulfopila flagellata. The sequence goes on from NZ_CP050698.1 coordinate 1,163,653, forward strand.
CGTTTGCTCATAGTATATTACGTGTTTTATTCAGGCTGTTCAGCTTCCTGAGAATCGGTTAGAGAGGGGAATCTCTTCTTTCGGTCATTGGTAACTCAATGGTAAAAACAGATCCAGCAGGTTCGTTGTTGTGAACCCTGATATAGCCGTTGTGGTCTGAAACAATTGTGGAGACAATGGCAAGTCCGAGGCCTGTTCCCGTCTTTTTGGTGGAGAAGTATGGTTCGAAAAGCTTGAGTTTGTTTTCTTTTGAAATTCCCGGCCCGGTATCGCTGACCTTGATAAAAATCGAGTCTGAACCATTATCCGGTGCAAGCTCAACTACTATTTTACCGCCAGCAGGTAAAACTGCAACTGCATTATCCAGCAGGTTTATTATGCACCGCTTGATCTGTTCCGCATCAAAGTTGAAAATCGGTACTGGCGAAGTTTCCTTGAGTGTGAATTCTATATGTTTATGAGCTTCTCTGTAAAGAACGAGTGTATCCTTGGAGAGACTGCTCAGATCAGCCGGCCCTTTTTGTACTTTTGGCATCCTGGCGAATTGACTGAACTCACTCACCAGGCGTTTTAACTCATCAACCTGGCCTATGATGGTGTTGGTACACTGGTCGAAGACGCTATCTTCTTCTGCAAGTATCTCCGGATAACGGCGTCGTAACCTTTGAGCAGAAAGTTGGATGGGTGTAAGAGGGTTTTTGATTTCGTGAGCGATACGTTTAGCTACTTCACGCCATGCAGCCATACGCTGCATCTTCTCAAGTTTGGTCAGGTTATCGAAGACTAGAACATAGCCGAGAGGTGTCTGTTTCTCATCTTCCAGCCTGGTGAAGTGAATCAGCAGTGAGAAGTTCTTCCCCATGATGTTTATTTTGAGATGCTGTTCAATCGAAGTTTTACCTGTGATGGCGAGCTCGTCAATAAACCCCTGAATGATCATCCCCTGACTTTCGTGAAGAACTTCGTTGAATGTCTTGCCTATAAAAAAACTTTTATTGATACTCAGCAGTTTTTCAGCAAATCGGTTGATGGTAGTGATACGATTTCCTTCATCAAGAGAGATAACACCGGCAGAAACGTTTTGCAGAATAATTTCGGTGTAACGACGCCGTTGCTCAGATTCCTGAGAGCTGAGAGTTAAGGCCGTATGTGTTTCTGCAAGCTGTTTGGTGCTGGTATTCAGGTTCATTGTCATCTGGTTAAATGAATTGACGAGATAGCCGATTTCATCATTGGATTCACTTTGCATCTCAAATTCGAGATCGCCATCAGCGACACGACGGGTAGCAATAACAAGTTCACCAAGAGGGCTGGTGATTCCACGGGAAATATACATTCCGAACCAGATGGCAGCAAAGATGATCAGCAGGGTGACAATGAGCAGGATTATAAATATCCAGAATTTGAATGGATCCTTGAAGTGTTTAAGCTGACGATATCCTTCGATTCCCTGGGATATGAGTGTCATGCGCTCAAGTCTTTCGTTTGTAACCAGAACTGAAGTGACAAGTATTGCTCTGTCTTCAGGGTTACCTCCCATCTGAATAGAGGCGATACTTCGTATAAGATCTCCCTGATTGGTTTCCTGGATGATTGTATCTCTGCCTTCCAGGGTCTTAACTTTTACAATCAGATCAATGGGGATTTTAGGGAGGATGAGGTTATGGGTGTTAGGGCCGAGGATCGATACCTGAAGGTTTGTTGCGCCGGTAATGTAGGTGATTGAAGAGGGCCCGTATATGGCGTTATCTATAAGCAGATCACGTAGTACCTGGTTGATTTTTTCAGGTGGAGCTCCGTCGAGATTATGCTTTGCAAGTTTTTCAGAGAGCCCTGAGTTCATCATGTCTGCTTTATCGGAAGCATCATGAAGAATGGATTGTGCAAGTTCGAGTGATTCCTGCAGGGACTCTTCGATATTTGAGTTAAACCAGTATTCCATACTGGTTGAAACGAATTGTAGAGAAACAAAAAACAGCAGTACGGTCGGGATAAGGGTGAGGCAGAGAAAAGACGAAATGAGTTTTGTTTTTAATCTGCTTCCGGGTTTGTTTATCCTCCGTTCAAAGAACAGCTCTGCGAGTGAGCGCAGTACAAGAAAGAGAACAAACAGTACCAACAGTACGTTGATGTTTATCAGGCCGAAAATAAGAATGTTGCTGCTGATCGGGAGCTTTGCTTCCTGCTGGTAGAGCGTGGTCTGCAGGTAGATGAAAACAGGGATCAGGGCCAGGCAGATAACAATGACCAATCGTACCAGTTTCCGTTTTTGCAGGAGCTGTTCACGGCTGTACTGACGTTCTGAGTAATCTTTACCAGATCGTTCCGGGGCAGGTGAGAGCCCGGTTGTGGGTGGAGTGTGGTGTGTCACTGCTAATTAATAGTTAAATTCGAGGGAATGCCACTTTGTTTCCCTGTCCCACCAAGTGAAAGGCAGGATGCGATGCAGGCTCAGTGGCAGAGTTTTTTCGAAGAGGCTCGCCTTAATTTTAAGTAGGTACGTTTTATCGGGAACGAGATTGGTGAGTTCAATAACTTTGACACCGTTGACCTCACTCATAGTTTTCTGTGTATCCTTGAGGTCCTGAAGCAGAACGATCTTGTTGTTGATTTCGCCAAGTTCAACCTTATAACTATCTTTAAGTGTGTCATATGTCATGGTGTGACGAAATTCCATCTCCGTCAGCAGTTGTTCAACATTGTTTTCTTTTTGAAATAGTTCGATAAAAAACGAAAAGTGTACAGGCACACCGCTTTTTACACCAGAGATCATTTCTTCAGTAAAACTGTTGTTGATTACGCCAAACAGAATCAGGTGAGTTTCCGATGTTGTTGCGATGAGATCAGTAAAGGTAACCTTTTTTGAATCATCCTGACCGGAAAAGCATAGCGGGGTGATGATCGCCATTGATACAGCCAGTAAGATGGTTATAAGTATCTTTTTTTGCATAAATTATAAAGCAGTAACCACTCTTGGGGTGTGGCAGCAGATTTAAAAGAACAATCGTGTTCTTAATTTCCAGGCTGCACGTTCTTTAAAGTGACTTGACTGGTGTGGATAGTATATAATGACGTGTTGTTACACGGCATGTTTGTCCCATGTTTTAGTGAATAGTAATCTACTTGATATTACGCTTGATGTCCATTAATGGCTTGTGCAGATAAGGATAGCAGTGTAATGGCTAGAAGGTTGTCCGAAATGCACTTTTACCCCGAATCTTCGTTGTTTCTAAAGAATAATGCTCGTAATATCATTTGTATGACTGCACGTATTTTTTAGAAATGTCTCGATTCGAGATGAAATTCCTATTCTCGGACAGCCTCCTGCATAAGACTGTGTTGCCGTGTAATAATTGCTTGACCATCAGATTGAATGAATGTATTATGTGCATATGAACAATTGCGCTTGACTAATGTACGTATATTTAAACAGTATTGGAGAATAAAGGAAATGAGAATAGCAATTCCAACAGATAATCCCGGTGGACTTGAAGCAAATGTCTCCGGTCATTTTGGCCATTGTGAGGTGTTCACTATAATCAACCTCAGTAGTGATAAAACGGTTGAAGCTGTAGAAGTTATTGCCAATGGCGGCCACGAAGCCGGTGGCTGTATGACTCCTGTAAAGCTTCTCAATGATGCTGATGTGAAGGCAATCGTTGTTGGTGGCATGGGTGCACGACCTATGCAGGGTTTCGCACAGGCTGGAATTGATGTATATTTTTCAGTACAGGGCACAGTACAGAATGTCCAGTCAGTAGTCGATAAATTCACTAATAATCAATTGCCGCTGATGCATGCAGATCAGGTTTGTAAAGGTTCCGGCAACTGTCAGCATTGAGAATTTGCATTTTTGGTCTATCGGCTGTATAAAAGACGGAGTACCACAAATGACCGGTTGATGAATGTATTAGTCAGCCATCCTCTTAGTATTCAAGATTATTATGTCGCCAAGACCCAAAAAAACAAGAAAATGTGAGGCGAGTTTCTGTGGGCATGCTTACAAGCCAACAGGAACTCCATTATCGGAACTTAAGCAAATCGAACTTCATCGTGATGAACTCGAAGCGCTTCGCCTGTGTGATTCCGAAGGACTAACGCAGGAGGAGGCTGGATTGCGTATGGGGGTTTCCAGAGGTACGATACAACGTATCCTGACAGTCGCCAGAAAGAAAACATCAACCTCGCTCGCTAGAGGTTACGCAATTATCTTTGTCGATGACGAAGAATAGCGTGATGAGTTCTCAGCAATAACCAAAGTCATTCCAGTCATCGCAACAGCATTTTTGATGTTGACCTCGGCGATGACTCTCCACCTACGATAACTTCGGGAATAAAAGCTTAATTTGCAGGGGGAATTGCAAGTAAAGCCTGGTGAGTAGCTGCTTGAAGGTTGGTGTCTGCTTTGCAGATCGCAGGGAGTTTGATACCGGGTGGTATCTATTTCCTGCGATCTGAAATCATTGACGCCGGTAGGCGGTGTTTTCCGTCCGGATGAAGAGAAAGTCTTAAACGTTTTCACGTGTTTTCATGAATTCGATCTCCGGCCATTTTTCTTTATGGAAATTGAGCATCCACTCGCTCTGGGCCAGAAAGGTGAGGAAACCTTCAGAATCCCGGGCAAGTGCCTCCTGATTTTTTCGTTCGAATTCCTGCAATTTTTTCTTGTCGTCGCAATGTATCCAGCGTGCTGCTTGGTAGTCAACTGGTTCATAGATTGCATCGACACCATATTCATTCTTCAATCTTGCCATAGTGACTTCGAACTGGAGTACACCGACAGCACCCATCACATAATCAGAACCGATCATTGGCCTGAACACCTGAATGGCGCCTTCTTCAGCAAGCTGCACCAACCCTTTTTGGAGTTGTTTCATTTTTAAGGGGTTCTTGAGCAGTACGCGTCTGAAGTGTTCAGGAGCAAAGTTGGGGATGCCTGTGAATTTTAGTTCTTCTTTGGTGGTAAAGGTGTCGCCTATCTTGATCGTTCCATGGTTGTGCAGACCTATAATGTCACCCGGAAATGCTTCTTCAACATTAGCGCGTTCCTGAGCCATAAATATTGTCGCATTGGAGAGTGAAATATCCTTACCTAGTCGGTGATGCTTTACCTTCATTCCCCTGATGAATTTTCCTGAACAGATTCTGAAAAAAGCGATTCGGTCGCGATGGGCAGGATTCATATTTGCCTGAATCTTGAAAACGAAGCCGGAAAATGCATCTTCTTCAGGGGCTACCGTACGGGTTTGCGCTTCCCGTGGACTTGGCTGGGGTGCCATTTCAACGAAGGCATCAAGTAACTCTTTGACTCCGAAATTATTAATTGCACTACCAAAAAATACAGGAGTCTGGCTTGCTTCGAGATAGTGATCCAATTCAAAAGGGTTAGCCGCCCCTTCGAGCAGTTCAATGTCTTCTCTGAGTTCGTCAGCCTGGATGCCGAGCAACTCATCAAGTTTTGGATCATCAAGGTCCTTAATGGTGACGGTCTTGATATCTCGTGTTTCCTGTCCTGCAGTAAAAAGGTGAAGGCATTTCTGGTAGATGTTGTAGACACCTTTAAAGTTTTTCCCCATTCCGATTGGCCATGAAAGAGGAGTACATTCTACCTGCAACTTTTCTTCTATCTCGGCCATAAGATCAAGCGGATGAAGTCCTTCACGATCAAGCTTATTGATGAAGGTGATGATGGGTGTATTGCGCATTCGGCAGACTTCCATCAGTTTCTGTGTCTGGGCTTCGACGCCTTTTGCACTATCAATGACCATAATAGCTGAGTCAACTGCAGTGAGAACGCGATACGTATCTTCAGAGAAATCCTGATGACCTGGAGTATCCAGGAGGTTTACCTCGTAATCACGATAGGTGAACTTCATGACAGATGTAGTGACGGAGATACCACGTTCCTGCTCAATAGCCATCCAGTCACTGGTCGCATGACGTTCAGTTTTTCGTGACTTAACGGCACCTGCCATGTTGATGGCGCCACCGAAAAGCAGGAGTTTTTCTGTTAAGGTCGTCTTACCTGCATCCGGATGGCTAATGATGCCAAAGGTGCGGCGTCTCTCAATTTCATTCTGGAGTTGTTTACTCATATCTATATAAACCGGAGATTATACTTTCATTTACTGTTCAGTCTTATTATAAGAACAAGCTGAAAAAATGCAGAAGAATAGGCTCTTTTTCCCATATTGCAACTAGAAAATTACTCAATCATGAAAAATAAACGCACCGTTCTTGTAACAGGAGGCTGTGGTTTTATCGGTTCAAACTTTGTCCGGTTACTGCTTGACGATTACCCGGAGTGGCGGGTGATTAATCTCGATAAACTTACCTATGCCGGTAACCTGCGGAACCTTAAAGGGATTACTGAAGGTGAGAATTACCGGATGGTAAAAGCCGATATCTGTGATGCTGAGGCTATTGAAAACCTCTTTATCGAGGAAGAAATAGATACAGTTGTTCATTTTGCAGCTGAATCCCATGTGGATAGATCAATTTCAGGGCCGGCAGAGTTCATCCAGACAAACATTATCGGAACCTTTACATTGCTTGAAGCTGCCAGAAAGAACTGGTTGGCTGAGGGCGTGGACGATAGTCGGGAAAAATGTTTTCTCCACGTCAGCACTGATGAGGTGTACGGCTCTCTGGGGGAAACAGGGTTCTTCACAGAAAGCACAGCCTTTGACCCGCGTTCGCCATACTCGGCCTCTAAAGCATCATCTGATCATCTGGTGAGTGCATATTTCCATACCTACGGTCTGCCTGTCAGAATAACTAACTGCTCAAACAATTACGGCCCGTATCAATTTCCTGAAAAGTTGATCCCACTGGTCTTTAATAACAGTATGCTTGGAAAAGAGCTGCCGGTATATGGCGACGGGAAAAATATTCGTGACTGGCTGTATGTCGAAGACCATTGCGAGGCGATAGTAGAAGTGCTCAAAAAAGGTGAAAACGGTAAGAGCTACAATATCGGCGGCAATAATGAGAAACAGAATATCGAGGTAGTCACACTTATTTGCGATATCCTTGATAGAAAGATCGGGCTGCTGGAGAGCGGTGAGCCGAGAAGTTCACTGATCACCTTTGTTAAAGACCGACTGGGTCATGACAGGCGCTACGCCATAGACCCAACCCGTATACGAGATGAACTGGGTTGGGAGCCGAAGGTTACTTTTGAGTCCGGTATAGAAAAAACGCTGGACTGGTACCTTGAAAATCAGGACTGGGTTAAGGCCATTGTCGATGGCAGCTATCAGAACTATTACCAGGAAATGTACGGGAAATAACCCCTGTAAGATACGCATATGAATATAGTACAGACCAGTATACCGGATGTGTTGATCGTCGAACCTAAGGTCTTCGGTGATGATCGAGGTTTTTTTCTCGAAAGTTTTAACCAACATCTCTGGGAGGAGAAAACCGGCCTGAAAAAAAACTTTGTTCAGGATAATCACTCCCGCTCAAGTAAAGGCGTACTCAGAGGTATTCATTACCAGCTTGGAAAACCTCAGGGCAAATTGGTACGTGTTGTTTCCGGGGCCGTGTTCGATGTGGCTGTAGATTTACGTAGGTCTTCACCTACCTTCGGTAAATGGGTCGGGGAAATTTTAAGCGCTGAGAATAAACGTCAACTCTGGGTGCCTGAAGGATTTGGTCACGGTTTTGTGGTAATCTCAGACAGTGCGGATTTTCTCTATAAAACGACCGATTACTACGCACCGGAATTCGAGCAGTGTATAATCTGGAACGATAAAGATATTAATATAACCTGGCCTTCTGATATTGAGCCGCGACTTTCAGCTAAAGATGAGGCTGGCGTTTCATTTGTTGAGGCGAAGGTGTTTGACTAAACACAGTGAGTGTTTTCACAATCTACCCGCACAATAATTGTGTGGGTAGATAGAGTTATTTATTCATTCTGTTCGATTATTTCGGGTTCCTTCCATCTGCCGGCACCCGGACCCGACAGGGTGCTGAGTCCGCCAGCGCCACGTGTAACTTTTATTTGCGTGGCAATCCTTTCCTGCAATCCTTTCACATGGGATATTACGCCTATCAGCTTACCTTCCTGATGGAGACCGCCTAAGGTATCAAGCGCTGTCTGCAAAGATTCATCATCAAGTGTTCCAAAGCCTTCATCAAGAAATAGCGAGTCTACCTGAACATTGTGGCTTGCCATGTTTGAAAGACCCAGTGCAAGGGCCATGCTAACTATAAAGCTTTCACCACCCGAAAGATTTTTTGTTGATCGCATTTCACCCGCCTGATAGTTGTCAATTACCTGCAACTCCAGCGGCTGTGCCGGGTCTCTGATCAGCAGGTAACGGTCTGTCATCTTTTGCAGACTCATATTTGCGTGGCCGATCATTATCTCGAAAGTGAGTCCCTGAGCAAAATTGCGGAATTTTTTCCCATCATTAGAACCAATAAGTTCATGGAGTCGAGACCAGCGATCCACCTCCTGCTGTTGAGACTTCATCTGCTCAATTTTCTGTTTATGGATCTCTTGCTGCCGTTGGTTATCCAGTAGTTGCTGATTTAAGGCACCTGTTTCCTGCTGCAGGGCGGAGAGCTTTTGCAGATAGTCATTCATCTGGCTGATGAGTTCTTCTTTTCCTACCTCTGTGAGTTTCTGATCATGTATCTCATTGAGCAAGGTCTTGTCTGATTTAAGGATTGCGTTTACTTCCTCCATCCGTTTCTGCTGCTCATTCAAATATTGAACGAGTTGATTCAGAGAATCCTCTTCCATAATTGAAGAAAGAAATTGTTCGCTATTGGCGAAACCAGCTTCAACTAACTTCGTATTGAAATCGTTTAGGGCTTTATGCAAATTCGCTGTACGATCATCAGTTCTTTCTTGAAGTGACGATGCCCGATCTGAACGGATAGCGTGCTGCTGCTGTAGTTCATTAGCTGTAAGACGCAGTTTGGTAACAGTGTGTTCGGTTGCTGAAATTTCTTTTGCGATATTCTGTTCAATAACATCCGGGTCATCGCTACCCATGAGTTGAAAACGTTCTTTCTGAAGTGTTTCAAAGACTGTTTTTATCTTGAGCACGTTGCTGTTGCATGTGGCGGCACGCTCCTCAAGCTGTTTGATGAGGAGTTGTTGACTTGAAAGCGCACTTTTATGTTTGAGAATGTTTTGAGAGACAGATTGCAGTTTTTCTACTGATCGTAACCAGAGGTCTCGTTTTTTGCGGAGAGTATGTAGTATCTCCTGGAGATTGTCGAGTGAGAGAGACAGGTCTGTGAAACCGTTCAGTACTGTTGAGAGGTTTTCAGAAAGCAGGCTCAACTGTCCGATTTCTTTTATACTGCTTTCTTTGAGTTTGTCTTTTTGCTCTGTGCACTTATCGCCTGCATTCACCAATCCCTGCATTTTAAGTTCGGCATCATTTGAGAGGCGGGTTACTTCCTGAAGTTGTCTTACTGTTTCTGCAAGAATTCCATTGTGTTTCTCGGCCTTTGTCCGGATAGCCTGCAATTCTGTTATTGCACGTTGTGCATTCTGCATCCTGGCGGTGATTCTGTTGACCAGATGAGAGTCTACATCTATACCCAGCAGTCTGCACTTTTCACTCAACGCCTGTCTGCATTCATCAGACATACGTTTCTGATTCTGAAGTTCCGTTGCTATATGATGAGATCTCGCATTAAATGCCGCTATTTCAGCCTGGATTGTGCTGAATTCTTCCCTGGCTGCATGAAGTTTTGCTTTATCTTTTTGTAATTGCACTTTTTCATCAGATTCTTGTGGTATCTCTGATAATCTGTAAGGATGTTCGGGTGAACCGCATAAGGGGCAGGGAGTTCCAGGCTTGAGGGCGTTACGTTCTGTTTCCAGACTAGTGATTTTTGCGGCGAGCAAAACTATCTTTTCCTGCTTTTCGACCTGCTCTTCACGAGTAAGAACAGTTTTGTGACTGAGGTCTTTCTTATTCAGAGCAGTTGCTGTTTCAGCCTCGACTTTTTCAACGTCTTTTTGAAGAGCAGCTATTTGAGCTATATGCTGCTGAAGTTGGTTTGCGAGGTTTGATGCCTGTTCAAGAGAATGGAACTGTTTCTGCTCCTCACTCTCTTTGTGAAAGAGTTGGTCAAGAGATATGCCCTGAAGCATTTCTTGCACATTGCTCCTACACTCCTGCTCTTTTTTCAAGAGGCTGTCGTGTCTAACTCGGAGTTCTTGAGTATGTGTTTTTTGCGCATGTATTTTTAGCAAACATTGCTTTTCTGCATTTTGCGCATCGAGTATCTGCTGTGCAGTAGCCTTGTGTTTGTGTGATTGCTCAACGTACAGGTTGATTTGTTGCTGTATGCCGCTGAATTCTTCTACAAGTTTACTGTTACAGGCCGAAGCTTTTTGATACCCTTCTATTTTTTTAAGCGTTAATTCCTCTTCCTGAATCGCTTTTTCACTATTTGTCTGATCAATTTTTAGTTGATTGGTTTTTTTAGCTGTCTGCTCTAGTTCGTTTTCAAGCGTTGTACGTTGCTGTAGTAAATCATTGAGCTGCTGGTCAAGTGTTCGTACTTTTTTTAATATAATGTTACTTGAAATTTGTGATTCTTTGAGGGTCGTTAACTGGTGTTCTGTCGTATTGAGTTGAGTAGTGTTTTTAATAATTTTAGGATCCAGATCCTTTATGAAGAGCCTGCATGCTGTAAGCTCTTTAAGCTCAGAATTCTGGAGTGCCTGCTGTTCCTGTAATCGGGAATATACAGGAACGAGTGGTCTGGACTTTTCGGCGGCATGACGTTGCTCCCGTTTTAGAGATAATTCCAGCCATTGCTGTTCGAGTTGCTGTACATGCTGTAACCCCGTGTTGATTTTATTCTGGAGTTGCTCCTGCCGCTCATACCAGTCCAGAAGTTTGCGATGACCATTTACCTGTTGATCAGCCCCTGCTGACAAGGTTTGCAATTCTTTCAACCGGGTATGTATTGTATCCAGCGCCTCAATCCCCAGCGGGAGGAATCCATCACATTCCAGGCTTAGCAGAGCGAGCTTTGTCTGTTCTTCAGCTCGTCGTTCATGAACTTTTTTTGAAATACGACTGTAAATCTCAGTGCCTGTGATCTGCTCAAGGATGGGTGCCCGGTCATCCGGATTGGCTTTCAGGAAGGTATTGAAGTCGCCCTGCGCAAGAAGAATAGAACGGGTGAACTGGTCATAGTCCATGCCTGTTACTTCAACCACTTTCTTTTCAACCATCTTCAGTTTGGTTTCCAGTGGCGTATTACTGGCACAGTCGACAATTTCGTGCTTCTGGGGTTGCAGATCTCCCGCAGGTGATTTTCTGGCCCTGTGCTGGCTCCAGTGGCAGCGAAAGCGTCCCTTTGCTGTGCTGAACTCAACTTCCGCCCAACATAAACCGGTTTGCCTTGTCATTACCTCGTTGGATGATTTTGTGACCTTCTCTAGTCGCGGGGTACGCCCGTATAATGCGAGGCACATTGCGTCAAGTATCGTTGTCTTACCAGCACCGGTGGTTCCAGTGATAGCGAAAATTCCATCAAGGAGATATTCAGGCGAAGTGAGATCGATAAACCAGGTGCCGGCAAGGGAATTCAGGTTACAGAATCGAATGTTAAGAATTTTCATTTTTCAATAGTGTGTTAAACAAAAGCGGAGGTGCTTTTTATTCTGCCCTGAGGTCTTCATCTTCAATTGCCTGAATGGTTTCTCGAAACAGATGCAGGAGCTCTGGCTGCTGGCTTTCTGCTATATTATGTAATTCAAGGCACTTTTCAAAAACTGTCTCCTGAGTCATTGTTTCCAGAGTATGGTCAGGGGTATTCTGCTGCATGACCGAGCGCATGAGCCGATTATTCAGGATGCGGAGTATCTCGATCAATGAACCGGATATTGCGTCTGCAAGGGTCGCCTGCAGATTGGCTATGATCTCTTCTCCGTCATAAATTACTTCGAGCCATACAGGTGTTTCAGTTGTAATCAGCGTATCAATCTCTTCCAAAATATACTTCAGATCACCACGAATACTCTTGAGTTCCTGAAAACACGGTACTTGTATTTCGGTTACACTGGTTTGTCCGTGTTCAATATCAACTTGTAGGATACATTTTGATTTTTTGGCCTCACTGAAACTCATTGGCAACGGTGATCCGCTATAGCGATGTACTGGGTTTTTGCCGACAAGCTGACTGCTGTGTAGATGACCAAGTGCGAGATAATCGAAGCAGGTTGGAAAAGATGATGAATTTACATAGACGAGCGATCCTACATATAGATCCCGTACACCGTCACCCTCTACTTTGGTGCCACCTGCTGCAAACAGATGACCGGTTGCAACTATAGGGAGCGATGATGATCGTGATTGCTGCTGAATTGCTTCTGCAATGTCTGCCACCTGTTTGTAATGATCTGCTATGCCATTCAGAAGATTTCTGTTTTTATCATCAAGGTCTTCACCAGCGTTTGACGTACGGATATCTCTGTCACGCAGGTATGGAACTGCACAGACAATGAGTTCGTCTTCACCTGTGTTGTTTTTAAGCACAATCACTTCGTCTTCGATATTTTCCTGTGTGCTGCCGATTACATGAACGTCAAAAAAGCGGAGAAGCTCCCGGGGAGCTTCAAGCAGTGTCGGTGAATCGTGATTACCGCCTATAATGATTATGTGCCTGCAACAGGTGGAAGAGACTTCTTTCAAAAACTGATAATACAGACGCTGGGCCTTATTGCTTGGTGTACCGGTATCGAATACGTCACCTGCAACGAGTAGAACTTCAATCTCATTGAGTGAGATTGTCCTGACCAGCCATGTGAGAAATGAGGCGAACTCATCATAGCGTTTTCTTCCATAAAGGTTTCTGCCAATATGCCAGTCGGAAGTGTGGAGTATTTTCATAAAGTTTATCCAGAATCAGTAAGGTGAAAATAACAAGCGAGTAGTATACAGTTTTGTGTTTTGCAATGGAATTAAATTATAAATCTGCTGTCATGTTGACATGATGTAGCCACTGGAATAAAACACGACCATGGCTATTCGGCAGAACCAAATCCTGTGGATGAACATCATAGGAACATAAACACTACGATTAGCAATCTTTTCTAAGACATGTATTGACATACTATTTATGAGGAAGCGGGGCTATGAGTCTGGAGAGCAGTATTACATTTTTTGCGGCACTATTTATTTTTGCGATTACACCCGGTCCGGGAGTGTTTGCAATCCTGGCAAGAGCATTGGTGTCTGGATCCAGATCCTGCTTGAGTTTGTGTTTTGGTATGGCAGTGAGCGATGTGGTCTATCTTATACTGGCCTGTTTCGGGCTCTCGACAATTGCTGAGAATTATGGAACTGTTTTCACCATCATTAGATTTGCAGGTGCAGGCTATCTTATATATCTTGGCTGGAAAATGTGGGTTACTGAGGTAAACGTTACTTTACAACAAGAACATTCACATAGTGGTCTTCTGGCCGGGTTTTGTCAGGGGTTTCTTATCTCGGCATCAAATCCGAAAGTTATTTTGTTTTATATTGCGTTTTTACCGACGTTTATGGATTTAACTGTTTTATCATCAGGTGATATTGTCCTGGCAGCCTGTCTGGCCATCACCGCATTAATGTTGGGATTGATGCTGGTTGCCGTTTCTGCTGCGTCTGCAAAAAAGGTCTTTCGTTCTGAATCTGCTATGAAAGGCCTGAATCGATCTGCAGGAGGGATTATGGCAGGTGCAGGTATCTACCTTGCTTCAAATAGCTGATTGGTTATCAGTCGGATTCCAGGATTCTATTCTAGAATAGACTCTTGAGAATGACCATTATCTGGCGATACAATACGAAAAGATACCTGAGATATTCGGGGTTACCTGTAAAGGATTACGAGTTATGCGCGCAAGTATTGGACCTATTTTACTTATTGTTGTTGGTGTTCTGTTGCTGTTGTCAAATCTGGGCTTTGTTCAGATCGGTCAACTCAAGGTGATTTTTAAAGAGTGGTGGCCGGCATTACTGATAGTTATCGGCCTGTTACAATTACGAAGACGCGGGTAAATGGTGGACGAACTTATCTGGCAATCTGATTACGATGTTGGCATTCCCGACATAGACGATCAGCACCGTATGTTTCTGAGATTAGTAGGGAAAATACGGGCTGAAAAAGGCAGTGGCGCTGATAACGAAAAGATGAGTCTCCTGCTGAGCGAACTGCTTAAGTATGCGGAATATCACTTCTGCAGCGAAGAGAATTTAATGTATGGATGTAACTATCCAGAACGTGCTGAGCACAGTCGAATTCACGAAGAAATCATTGCAGAATTACGTAACCGTGTGTTTGCCGTAAAGTTCGATTTAGACGATTATGATTCTCTTGAGGCGTTTTTGTTCAACTGGATTGTTAACCATATTTTGAAAGATGACAAAGCGTTTGCAGCATATTTTCGAAATGTGTAAATCAATTATTATCAAATCCCGATTGCGCCTGTGAAAGTGACTGAAAAACGTCCAGGGGACTGCGATAACACAGCCCCCTGATAAATGAATATTGAGTGATCTCTTAATCTTTTTTCAGGTTCGTAAGTCATCTTAAACACTACAACGAATGAATTAGCCATAAACGAGTTCGCCACCGGAAAAGCCAAGTCCGCCAGCACACGCCATGCATAAGAGATAAATTATAAGGAGTTTTTTGGAGTCTGCACCCTGGCGTTTGAATATCACTGATACCGCCAAGAGTATGGTGAGCAGTATTCCAAGTATAATTTTTATAATAATGAGGGCTTCCCAGTCACCCCCGAGTTTACCTTGCCAATCCAGTACGCCGGTAATGAGAGTTGGGATAATAAATATCAAGGCAAGTACAGAACAGTGATAGGCAGTCTGGTCAAGGTTCTGATATTTCCATTTTAAGTCAATAAGCGAAAAAATTACTGCTCCTATCACCATTCCCATGGGGATATGCACCATAATTGGGTGTAACGGATGTGTGAAACCTACGGTTTCCAGTAATGCGTATAGTCCTTCAATCATGGAAATCTCCTTTCTTGTGGGAAAATACCTTAAGCTAAAATAGCTGTTTCAGCGTCAATTGTATCTGTAACCTTTTGTCACTTAAAGGAATTGTAATCACTCTTTAAGGCATGGCTTAATAAAATATGTTGGTTCTGAGAAAAAAATCTTCAAATATGGTTTGAATTTTCTTTCATTCTGGCAGGCTTTTGAGCCATGCGTAAATGTCAGCCGCATCATTTTTGGAAAGTTTGCTTTCTGGGAAAGCAGGCATACTCGGTGAATCCGGGTCACGAAGAAACCTTACAAATGATCCAAATCCCATATCGGTTCCGGCAATTGCTGCAGCTCTCCCATCATTGCCAGCCTTGCCGTGACATGCCGAACAGTTGTGCATTGAAAACCACCGTTCACCATTTGCTGCATTGCCGCCTGAACCGTTGCAGGCCGAAAGCAGGAGCAGACTAAATAGTGACAACAGTATCAACAGGCATCTGATTTTCCATTTCCCGATCATTACCACTTCTCCTGGAAAGTTTTCATCCCGAAACGAGGGATTTTCATCTAAATCACGGCACCCGATAAATTTTACCGCAGTCGTACACATGATATCGGTGTCTACGCTTACCTGCGGGATAAAATTTTGAGAGTAACGAAGAGTTAGGTGGAAAGCACCGTTTTCGGATGGAAACTAGAAAGAACGTTGCTGTTAGACCATGTAAAACATCTTGCAAAACTCATCGATTATCTGATGGATTTTGCGAAATTCGTTAAAAAAATGGTATAGAAACGGGGAGGAAAAAGCAAGGGCTATTTTATTCTTAACTAACCGGAACCAAATAACTTACGCATTATGAATGATGGAGCTGTGAATCAGCATATGATGGAGAAATACTGTTGTTCGCGTCACAGATAAAACCAAGATCAATTAAGTATGAATGGGATTTGAGAATGATTGAGTTTATGTAAATTTCAGCTCCCACATTTTCAAGAGTTGTTAATGGTATGAACTTATGAAGAATGCGTAAAGGGTCACTGGTAGAGCTTTCGCAGGAAATTATTTTAACTGCAGGTGTGAGGTGGTACGACTGAAAGCTCTCGACGATAGAAAGATAACTTCCCTCAAGCGTAGCCTTATTGGTTGCAATGAGGTGTTCCAGGGTATCTTGATTAACAAAGTGGAATTTGCCCATTATATATGTCGTCGAAGGTGAAATTTAACGGTTGAGGTTTAGCCGAAGATATAATGTAACTTCAAAGGAATAGCCAGTGATTTTGGGATGCTGTCAAGTTTGACCTAGCAATATGTTATATACGTGTTCACAGCGGCGATATACGCTATTCCAGTTGAAATGATTGATCCCGGCGGTAAGCGGGGCAAGGTCAAGATCAGGCTTGGTCGGCACTCTTAGTAGGCTTGCTCTAATAGACTCTTCAAGCGATCTGATAAAACCTGGTTGTTCAGCGGGTGGAATTCTATCTACCTCCAGGCCTCTGGGCAGCGGGATTAAGGTGATATCTGCTTCCGGTAGGTATGAGTGTATCTCCCGCGTTCCAACAAGATCTGTTGCAATTACTCTACAGCCGCTAGCAACCGCTTCCAGTACTGTAAGCGGTAGACCTTCATACAGAGAGGGGAGAATCATGATGTGATTCTCTCTCATGAGCTGAGCTAGTTGAGTTTGAGGGACTGAACCGTGCAAAGAAATTTTACCAGCTAATTTCCCGGCGAGTAGCATGCACTCTTCATATTCAGGTCCTGTCCCACTACCAACCAGATCGAGGTGGAAGTCCATATCTTCTAATGTGGTCAATGCTTTTAGTAGGTATGGTACTCCCTTGGCATAACTGAGTTTACCTGCATAAATGAGGCGGACAGGAGAGGGCGATGGTTTCTTTTTTTGAAAAAACAGTTCACTGCTATAGCCACCGCCGATTACTGTTATTTTTTCAGGTGCTACGTGGTAAAGGGACTGGATTTCAGATTTTTGAGGTTCACTGAGTGCAAGAATTGCAGGAATATTCCTGCAGCCACTGAGGACTCGTGCACGCAGGTGAGAGCAGGTTCTGAACTGACGAATATCGGATCCATGGCACGTTGTGACCATTGGAATTTGTGGATAAAGCCTCGACGCCAGTGAGCTTAAAAGCCAGAGATGATGGCTGTGGATAATATGCGGCCTAAATTTTCGAATAACTGCCACAAGAGCCCGTGCAAACTCGAATTCATACGTTGCAATATCTGTGTGATCCAAATCCCTGAACCGAATACTGGGGTAGGGCATTTCATCACTCATTCCAACAATATTTGCTGGAAGTTGTCTTTGTCCAAACTCAACACAGGATATATACGCACTATTGATCATTGCCAGATGAGGGATGTCCCCTTTGGCTACACCGCAAACCAGGCGGTTACTATGGCCTGCCATTGCAGATTTCTCAATGAGTTGCTGAATGTAGATTCCGCTTCCGGTGGAGTCAGGCCGCTGACTTATGAGATGAAGGATACGCATGAAAAGTACATCATAGTAATGGATATCAGTTGATGCTCATTTTTCTTCTGATGGTTCTAATGAGCTGGTTTCGGTTATTGGTCGGTTGATTGAGCAAAAGGGAAAATGTTACAAGGCCTCCTGGTGTGTCGAGATAACCTGCATAACAGTATACATCTTCAAGAGTTCCTGATTTGAGATGATAACCATGCTTTATGGGGAGCAGGTCCCGGTGCGGCGTGAACGCATCAACTATGCTCATCATAGCCTTTGGAGTTATATAGGTAGCTCGTGATAATCCAGAGCCTTCCTTAACCAATAATTCATTATCCGGTATACCAATTTGTTGAGTGGCAAAATAGGAGAGTGCTTTTCTGGCTTTTTCCCAGGTTGCCGGATACCCATACTTTTTCCCCCCGGCAGCGAGGGCTAATTGATTTGCTAGAAAGTTATTTGAATAGTGCATACAGAGGCGCACAATATCCTTAACTGTTTTGTCAGAAGTGTATTCAACTATCTTTCTGGCAGTCTTCGGAATCTTACCCTGGCGAAACTCCAGTGTAGATTTTATCCCGGTATTATTGAATATAGAATGCATCAGTTCAGCGGAGTATCTGAGGGAAGTCGAGATATTTCCCTGAATATCATAGGCACCGATATTAATGCGATGTTTGCCGTTTGGGAGTTTGCTGCCTATTTCTTTTGCAAGCACGGTAGTCGGAGTTTGGCTTTCACCTGAGCCTATGGTCCCGTTCTTTTTTTTGACTATAGATACAGAGTTGAAGTTGACTGCAAGTGCTCCATTTGGTGCATCATATGGATTCTCAGAGTTGAGGGATCCTTCCGGCTGAGAGGTTTCAAGCTGAAACAACGAATCATCAAGTATATATGAGCGGATAGTCTCGACACCGCGTTTTTTTAGTTCCACAGCAATCCTGGCTATGCTCTCGGAGGTCAGCAATGGATCTCCCGAACCCTGAACATAGAGGTTCTGATAGTCATCAGTATAAAAGGAGGTCGTGAACCTGTAATCTTCTCCAAGAAACTCAAAAGCGGTCAACGCTGTAAGTAGTTTAATAGTTGATGCAGGGGTGAAACGGTCGTTTGCACGATAACTCTCTATTACTTTTCCGTTTCTGGAGATGATGTATCCGCCATTTTGTACTGTATCGACCGGCAGGATTGCAGCGGTGGAAAACGCAGGCATTAAAGTAACGGTAACAGCGCAAAGGCATAGAACGATCAACATGCTTTTGCGCTGTAAAAACTCGCTAACCCTCTGCCCTAATCTGAGAACAGCGAGATTCGAATCTCTATATTTTTGGCAGATTTGCCATTGATCTGGCAATTTCTTCCTCCGGATAATCGTAATCGTGTAATTCTCCTGCGAAATATTTATCGTAAGAGGCCATATCAATGAGACCGTGTCCGGAAAAATTAAAGAGTATTGTCCTTGGTTCATCCGGATTACGTGTTGCTTCAAGTATTGCCGCGCGGATCGCGTGGCAGGTTTCAGGGGCTGGGATAATCCCTTCAGTTTTGGCAAAGAGAACTCCGGCTTCAAAGCACTCGAGTTGATGAACTTTGAGTGGCTCAATAATATTTTCCCGTACCAAGGCTGAGATTATCGGAGACATTCCGTGATACCGAAGTCCTCCCGCGTGAATACCCGGCGGGATAAAATCATGGCCAAGGGTGTACATATACAATAGAGGAGTTGTCTGGGCGACATCACCAAAATCATATGCCAGCTTACCCATGGTCAGGGTCGGGCAGGATGATGGTTCCACTCCAAGGAATTTTATCTTTTTTCCTTCAAGGTAGTCGGGAATATAGGGTGCAGCAATTCCGGCAAAATTGGATCCACCACCACAGCATCCTATGATGACATCTGGATATTCACCTGCAATTTCCATCTGTTTTTTAGCCTCCAGTCCAATAATTGACTGGTGAATACAGACGTGATTCAATACTGAGCCAAGCGCGTATTTGGTGTCTTCCCTGGAGGAGGCATCCTCAAGTGCTTCAGAAATTGCAATACCCAAAGAACCGGGAGTGTCAGGGAATTCGGCAAGAATTTTTCTGCCGGTTCGCGTGTCTTCACTCGGGCTGGCAACTATCTCGGCTCCAAAGGTCTGCATCATCGATTTACGGTATGGTTTCTGTTTAAAAGAAACCCGTACCATATAGACTTTACAATCAAGACCAAATTTGCTGGTGGCAAAAGAGAGTGCACTTCCCCATTGGCCGGCTCCGGTTTCGGTGGCAAGCCTGCGCACACCTTCTTTCATGTTGTAGTAGGCTTGGGGAACTGCGCTGTTCGCTTTATGAGAACCTACAGGAGAAATACCTTCATTTTTGAAGAATATTTTAGCCTTGGTTCCGAGTGCTTTTTCGAGATTGAATGCTCTTACCAGTGGGGCAGGGCGCCAGATCTTATAGATATCAAGCACTTCTTCGGGGATGTCAATGAAGCTCTCTTGTGACATCTCCTGCTCAAGCAATCCCATGGGGAAAACAGCGCTAAGCTTTTCCGGCCCCATGGGTTCTTTTGTTTCTGGATCAAGTGGAGGCTGGAGACCATTTGGAATATCCGGGACAAGGTTATACCACTGTCTCGGCATCTCGTCGTCACGAAGTATGATTTTCTTCTGCATGTCTTCTCCCCTAAAGTAAATAGCATTTGAGTTATAGCAGCGAACCGCCGTAAATCCGATGTATTAGCCTTAGGTCCTACCATACAAGAGCAGTTAAAGGCAAGAGCGATCAGTTTTCTTTAAGAGGCTCCCATCCTGTTTTAGTAATAAGTGCAGCAAGTGCAGCTTCCTCTGAGATCCCGAGAATATGCTGAAGGGCGTCACTTGGTTTGATGCCTGGCGAACCGCTTCTGTTAATGACTTCCATGCTAATGGTCTCACTATTAATCAGTTCAAGAGTGGTGATGAGAGGTCGGATATTGAATTGCCGTTTTTTCCCCTTACGCACCCTGCTGATAATTAATTCGTCACTATCAACGAACCGTGCGATGAGTTGAACTTCTTCTTCAGTGATAGCCCTGTCCAATTGCACGGTGTATGAGTTGGTAATCACCTGGGGCAGTTTGCCTGAATGCAGTTTGATACTGTCAACCTCAAGCCCTGGTGGTAATTTGGAACTCAGCGTTTTGGCAACGCTGTCCGGACTTTTGAGCACTTCAGGAAGATCCATAATAAAGAATTCAGCCATACTGCGGGTACCAACCGGCAGGGCAGGCCCAAATGAGATCTTCGGGGAAGGATTAAAACCTTTCGAAAAGTTGGTCGTAATGTGTGCTCTGCGAAGTGCGCGGAATACCAATTGCAGGATTTCCAGATGACCTAAATAGCAGATGTTGCCAGTACGACTGTAGTTAACGATATATTTGAAATGCGGCTCATTATCGGAGGCGGGCGGATAGTGCTTACCCTCATGCTCTACAGGTATGACTGTGCCGGGTTCAGTGGACCCAGGTTCAATATCGCTATGGACTATGGGCTGGATCAGCTCAAAATCACACAGCCCACATTGCTGACACCCATGGTAGCGGCAATCTGGGGTATATACTTCTTCGAGTGCATTCTGCCATTCCTGTTTAAGAAAATCGAGATCGACACCTGTTTCCAGATGTTGCCAGGGCAGAACTTCATTCATATCTCTTTCCCGCAGATAATCCTCGAGGTCGAGTTCACATGTGTCTGCAGCCATTCTCCAGCGTACCAGATTGAAATGGTCAGACCAACCATCAAGACGAGCTCCTTCGCTCCATGCCTGATAAATAAGTTTTGCCAGCCTACGATCACCTCTGGAGAAAACACCTTCCAGAAAGCTCTGCTCAGGGCTGTGCCATTTCATGTTGCAGCCCTTACGCGGAAGGTTCTGCTTCAGGTAATTGATGCGCTCGCGACTTTCCTCAATGGTAAGCTGCTTGTTCCATTGAAAAGGAGTATGAGGTTTGGGGACAAAGGTTCCAATACTCACATTGATTTTCTTTTTGCCTTTGGCAACGCTGTCAATCTCGTGGCCTGACTTTATAACAAGCTCGATAATCTCATCGATGTCATCCATCGATTCGGTTGGCAGGCCGATCATGAAATAAAATTTCATTACTTTCCAGCCAAGTGAGAAGGCTGTGCGGCAGGAAGTCAGGAGATCTTCTTCTGTGATACCTTTATTAATAACGCGTCGTAATCGCTCACTGCCTGCTTCCGGAGCCAGGGTGAATCCTGTTTTACGTACTCGTTTGATTTGCTCCATAATCTCAGGGGTGAGCGTGCCGACACGCATTGAAGGCATGGCAACGGAAACATAATTGCCTGCGAACTCGTCCATGAGTTTGGGAAGAACATCACCAAGACAGGAGTAATCTCCGGTTGAAAGCGATAATAATGCTAATTCCTCAAAGCCCGAATTTTCAATACCGTTTTTGGCAAGAGACATTACCTGTTCAGGTGTTCGTTCGCGAACTGGGCGGTATGTTATACCCGCCTGGCAGAAACGACACCCACGGGTGCATCCACGGGCAATTTCAACTCCGAGCCTGTCGTGAACAATCTTAGCATTGGGAACAATTGGATTAAGCAGGTGGTCGGTTTGGGCAAGATCCGGGACAACTCGTCTCATAACTGAATGTTGGAGCGGGTTGCTGTTGTGTATTACGGTTACATGTCCGGCATCATCATATTCGGGAGTAAAGAATGATGGTATATATACGCCGTTGATGAGAGCGAGTTTTTCCAGGAGCTCATTTTTGGGCATATTTGAGGCTTTAGCAAGAGCCACTGCCTCAGCTATTTCGAGAATTGCCTCTTCGCCATCACCTAGTAGAACCGCATCAAAAAAGTCGGCGACAGGTTCAGGGTTCATTGAACAGGCACCACCACCCAGGATGAACGGATAGGTTGCTGTCCGGTCTTTTGCAAGAAGTGGAATTCCTGCAAGATCCAGAACGGTTAGAATGTTGGTGTAACAGAGTTCATATGGCAGGGTAAGCGCAATCAGATCAAAATCACCAAGGGAACGACCAGATTCAAGGGAGGTGAGAGGCTCTTTTCTGCTGCGGAGGAGTCTTTCAACATCTTTATCAGGGCAATAACTCCTTTCGGCAAGGAAATTCTCATTATTGTTTAAAATGTGATAAAGTATCTGTAGTCCCTGATGAGACATTCCTATCTCATAGAGATCAGGGAAAATAAGGGCACAGCGAACATCCGCATCTTCCCAGTTCTTTTGTACAGAGTTATATTCACTTCCCAGGTAGCGACCGGGTTTGGTTACCTGAGAGAAGATTGTAGTATCGGTCATGCGTATCTCTTGATGTAGTGGAAAATTTAACAGAGAGGGAACGGCCAACTGAAAATCTGAAGATTTAGCGACATAAGTTGAAGAAATCTGCGAATTTTTTAATATGGTCGTGTATTATCCTGATTGTTCTCTAATGAACACTCCATTTACTGAAATTTGATTGACATTTCAAGCGGGGATAAGTTATTCAAAAAAGAGAGTACACGATCCCCCGCGAACGTAGTGTCATTTTTATTATATTGAAACAAAAGGTTACTCTCTATGAGGTTAGTGATTGCTATCCTGGTATGCATCGGTACATTTCTGGTAGTGCCTCTGTCTGGTTACAGTCAGCAACAGGGAACTGTTAACACAATCTCATTTGAGTCAATTGATAAAAATTCTGATGTCATCAAGCTTACCTTGAGCAACGAAAATTTGCCTAAAATATTCAAGTTAAGCGGCGAAAAACCACGACTTGTACTTGATTTTCTAGATACGGAATATAAAGGAAGTTCACGAATTGATATCGAAAAAAGTGAACTTGTCCTCGGTATCCGGGTTGGTGTACATAAGAAACCTGAATTGAAAACCAGAGTTGTTGTCGATCTTGTTGAAGATAGAGAAATATTCTGGAGCCAGGATTTCAAGTCAGACGAAAAACTCCTTGTCATATCAATAAAAGGTGGTGGAAGTACCATCGCAAAACCTCTGCCTGTAGTACTGCCGCCATCAACATTAAAAATTAAACCTATTCCGGAACCTCAGCAAATTGACCAAAACGTATTAAGCAAAACGAATGCTGAGCCTGATTTTGCCGAGGCTGTAATTACTCCCTCAGAGCAGATTCAGGAAGTCAAAAGCGGTCCGGTTTTGCTCGATATCTCTTTTGATAATGTCTACGCCAAAAATGGCGAAATGGTACTTTTTAGGCTCAATGATTTTCATCCACCGACAATATCTGCAATAGAGAAAGGCCTCCCACGCATTATCTGTGACTTTATTGATGCAAGCATTCACGAGAATGTACCAAAAGAAATTGAGGCAAACGGAAAACTTGTCGAAAAAATACGGGTTGCTGAACATAAAGAACCCGCAAAGATACGTGTTGTTCTCGATTTAACTCCAGGTAATGACTATGATTTACAACAGGTATTCTTTAAGGAGGATAACCTGTTTGTCCTGATTGTGAATACTCTGGATGCAAAAGATGATACGCCTGAAGCAAAAGATCAATAGAGATTCTCCCATACTGGGATGTGCTGATAGCCTGTAGGTCTTCGTAATTGAAAATCAGCAGTTCTACAGTATTCCAGATCGCTTACATCCGTAAAGTCCAACACCATTTTACTACCGTAGTCGAGTCCTTCTATGGTTATTTTTCCAGGTTGCCATCTGTTTTCAGGACTCCAGTCACTGTAGGTCACTTCCGCCTCAATATCTCCGCTTTCAGTTGTGAATATTCTGCTTAACAGCCGACTGTTATCACTATCTATCAAGAGGTGCTCAGTTGCAGTTTTTTGATGGTTGTCTGTATTCATCTTATTCTGGTCGATAATTGTTACCCAACTGCCACGTTCTTCTGAATCGGAGCGAATTTCGGTGATTAGCTCAGATTCAGGTAACCGTGCTGTGAGCCATTTACCCCAGGAACGATTGTATACAAATGCAGGGGTATCATAAATGCGGGCAAATGCTTGTAGCTCTCCGTCCAGGAATTGCTGTCGTGATGTATCTAGCTGATTAAATTGTGAACCGTCAGTTGTGAAAGCAAACAATGGTTGACCTAAGGGGTTTGATACAATGAATTTCAAATAGGACGGTTGCATAATCTGAACATAGCCACTGACTGCGCGGTTTTTTAGGTGGCTGGTGAAAAAAATATTCAGATCAGCATCAACGCAATTGCTTCGTGAAGTTTCACCTTCGCGAATGTCATTAAGAGCCTTGGTCACAGCGAGCCTTTCGGAATCTTGAAGGGATTCGCGCCAGGGCTTGCGGGCACAACTAGTTAATGAGACTACAATTACCAGTGAGAAAATAACTAAGGGTATAGATGTTTTGGTATACGAATTGTTGGGACAATTACTGGGTAGATAGTTCATTAATCTTTTTTTCCAGAGGGCCTTTTTCGTTTTCATCATCAAACATTTCAAGCCCTCTGCGATACGCATCGCGGGCATCGTCAACTCTGTTGAGCGCCCGGTAAACATCTCCGAGATGGACATAGATATGCGGGTCTTTAGGTTCAAGTTCAAGTGCATGGAGCAAAGCTTCTAAAGCATTATCGAAATTACCGAGTCTGTAATGAACCCATCCCAGGCTGTCTTTAATAAACCCATTATCAGGCTCAAGTTCCGCAGCTCTTAATATATACTGATATGCCAGGTTGAGATTTATGTTCTGATCTGCCCAACTGTAGCCGACAAAATTCAATGCCTCAGGATGGTCCGGACGGAGTTCAAGGACGCGTAACATAGCTGAGAGAGCCTTTTTATGGAGACCTGATCTTTCCAGCAGTAGAGCATGTTCGAAATGCAGTTGGTCATTTTTAGGGAAAGCACGGGTACCTGCAGTGATACTGGCCATTGCTTCTTCTACCCGTTCCTGCTCCTGATAAATGGACGAGAGTAACGCATAGAACACAGGGGTTTGACTCTTAGGATTCTCAGTTGCTTTCTTGAGTAGTTCGACTGCCTCATGATGCATATCCAAGCTTCGCATTATCCGAATTTGTAGATAGACGCCATCGACATATTCTTCTGCTGAAGGATCAATTGCCTGCAGGTAGGCAAGTGCAGTTTCACCTAGCTTTGATTGAAATGCTATAAGGCCAAGCAGATAATTGGCTTCTGATGCAGTGTCGCCTGACCGTATCCCTTCAAGTACTTCAGCAGCTTCAGGGATTTTACCAAGTCGCAGTAATATCTTGGATATAGCCATATCCAATCTGGCTGTATTAGAATTAATACGCTTGAGTCTGCGTAATTCAGCGAGTGCTTCTTCATCTTTTTCAAGAGCCAGAAGGGTTTGGATTTTACCAAGAATTGCTTGTTCATTTTCCGCATCGTTATCAAGGACCGTCTGGTATAGGCGAAGCATGTCTTGATATCTTTCATGGGATTGATAGAACTCTACCATTTCAAATACAAGTTCTGGAGACCAGTTGAGGTCCAATGCTTTTTCGTAGGCTTGCTCTGCGTGTTCGATCTTGCCTTTCATGAGGAATAAACGGGCCAGGTAAATTCGACCAAAATACATCTCGGGATTTTGCTTTATAAGTCGTTTAAACACCTTTTCGGCCTTATCGAGTTCTCCCTGTTGAACTGAAAGAATCCCGAGTCTCAGTAGAACGCCTTCATTTGTCGGGTCACGCTCAAGAACTTCAGAATACAACATGATTGCATCGTTGCGTTTATTCTGCTGAATGCTCAGATGTGCGAGAAGCAGGTATTGTGAAATATCGTCAGGATCTTTTTTAATACCTGCACGAAGAAGTTCAGCTGCTTTTTCTGTTTCACCTAATCTAAAAAGTAGAACTGGTAGTTTTTTCTCAATGTGGTTAGCGGCGGGGTCACAGATCAACGATTTTTGATACGCTTCCAGGGCTTCGTCAAACCGTTGATCATACTCGGCGTGTGCTCCCCATAAATAATAGAAATATGAGCAGGATAAATCCGCCTGGTAGACCTCTTTGCTGTCTCTGTCAGTTGCTCTGCTGCCGCTGGCACAGCCGGCAATAAGTGGAAGTAAAAGAACGAATGCGAGGAGGTGGCGGAGATTTGTCATAGTTGTTCCAGCGGATCGGCTAAGGGGTGAGCGATTACCGTGTCGATGACTGAAAGTAGATTGGCGTGAATCTCATCTATGTTACGTTCAGCATTGATGCGATAAATGAATGGAAGGTCGAGTTCTGAAAAAATCTTTTTCACTTTTTTAAGAGATTCCGCCTGCTCGAAATCGTTTAACAGATCCCCTCGACCCTTGGTGATTCTGTGCAGACTGGTTTCAACAGATACTTCAAATATAAAAGCTATATCGGGTTCTGGAGCGAAATCGTTTAATCGTAATATTTCTATAGGGTCAAAACCATTTGCGCCCTGATACGCAGCGGTAGAGAGGTAATAGCGATCACATAGTACAATTTTTCCAGCTTGAAGAGCGGGCAAAAGTAACGTGTTAACATGCTCACGGCGATCAGCAAGAAATAGTTCAAGTTCTTCGGTTTTACTTGCCAGATCCCTGTTCATGTAAAGTTGTCTGATTTTTTGTCCGTAAGGACCGTCAGTTGGTTCTCTGGTGACAACCACCTCATGGCCGTTCTCCAACAGGTATTCACCTAATAGCTCAATCTGTGTTGATTTTCCGGTCCCGTCAATCCCTTCAAAAACGATGAGTGTGCCTGGCAATGCTTTGGTCATGATTAATTCTATTTAGAGTTATGTGTTATTCTGTTTTTACAGATGTCAGATGCCATGGCCACAGCGCAAGACAGACTGGTCTCATCGGCCAGTCCTTTACCTGCAATATCGTAGGCGGTGCCATGGTCAACTGATGTACGCACGATTGGAAGGCCCAGGGTGACATTTACTCCATCCTTGAAGTGCAGCAACTTAAAAGGGATTAACCCTTGATCATGGTACATACAGACCACTGCATCGTATAATCCAGATGAGGCTTTAAAAAACACGGTGTCTGGCGGATAAGGACCACTAGCATTAACCCCATCGTGTATAGCGCGATGTATTGCAGGTGTGATGACGTTTTCTTCTTCTGTACCGAAGAGGCCATCTTCACTGCTATGCGGGTTAAGCCCGGCAACTGCGATGTTGGGCGAGTTTATACCAAAATCAGTCTTTAGAGCGTTATTAGTAATGTGGATAAGATTATAGATAGCTGATTCAGTGAGCTTAGCTGGTACCTGGCTGAGAGCGCAATGAATGGTGGTCAGGGTGACTTTTAATGAGTCTCCTGCCATCATCATTGTATAGTTTTGAGCTCCGGTGAGTTCTACCAGCATTTCAGTATGCCCAGGGAATTTGTGACCTGCAAGCTGTAACGCGCTTTTAGATATTGGGCAGGTAGTGATGCCGTCGATAATGTTGTTTTTGGCTAACTTTACAGCGGTAAGAATGTAGTCAGCCATACATTTTGATGACTTTTGGGTAAAATGTCCCCATGAATGGTCTGCCAGGTCCAGAGATGAAACGCTGAGAACAGGTATGCCAGATTCCGGGTAAGACTGTCCTGGCTGCCAGGGGATACAGGGCGCAGGAAGTCCGAGGTCTCTACCGCATTTTTCAAGGATACCTATATCCCCGATTACGACAGACCTGACTTCAGGAGGTCGGGAGATGTTTGAAAAATATTTCAATATAATTTCAGGGCCGATGCCTCCTGGGCATCCCATTGTAATTCCGATCATCGTCATAATTAAAGTGTAACGCGTATGTGAAATTAGTCAAAGCCGTAACGTAGTATCTAAGACAAACAGTATGTAAAGCGAAAACGGGGTAAATAAACTCTTATCAGTGATAGCTAAGGTCAAAGGCGTTTTTAATGATTTCTATGGTAGGAGAACTGTTAT
This sequence comes from Desulfosediminicola flagellatus, assembly GCF_005116655.2. Classification (GTDB taxonomy): domain Bacteria; phylum Desulfobacterota; class Desulfobulbia; order Desulfobulbales; family Desulfocapsaceae; genus Desulfopila; species Desulfopila flagellata. The sequence goes on from NZ_CP050698.1 coordinate 1,192,017, forward strand.
AATCAATCATCACCGAAACTACATCGAAGCGGGCAGAAGAATCCATGAGGTTTTGTCGACATAAATACTCAAGAGCGACACGTGAAATCTGAGTTTGTTTCCGGGGAGTTACTGCAGCGGCTGGAGAACCGAAAACAGAAGATGATCTGGTCTTGACTTCGATAAAAACAGTGGTTGTGTTTTCTTGGGCAATAATATCAATTTCTCCGGTCTTCAAACGATAGTTCCTGTGAAGAATTGAATATCCATTTCGTTGAAGATAAATCGCTGCCAGATCCTCACCTTTTTGTCCAAGAATTGATCGTTTATTTGACAAATTCCTTTACCCCTTTAAATGTTTTTCGATGGATGGGGCACGGACCATGTTCCGCGATTACCTTGCGGTGAGCCTTTGTAGGATAACCTTTATGCTGAGCAAAGTTATATACTGGATATTTTTCGTGGAGATCCACCATGAGTCTATCCCGTGTAACTTTGGCGATTATCGAAGCTGCCGCAATAGAGGCACTTTTTGTTTCACCTTTTATTAGGGCACGCTGGGGTGTGGAGTGGGGTATCTCGAATTTTCCGTCGACCAGGATATAGTCAGGAGCATGCCCATGAGCGGTTAATTCATCAACCGACAAACGCATGGCATAAAGAGAAGCCTGCAGGATATTTATTTGGTCAATTTTTTTTTCTGAAACAATTCCAATTCCGATAGTAGCGTCCAGTTCATGAAGAACAGAAAAGAGTTCTTTCAGCTTTTTATGGGATAATTTTTTTGAATCGAGAAAAATTCGAGGATCACAGTGAGCGGGGAGGATTACACTGGCAGCTACAACCGGGCCGGCAAGAGGTCCTCGACCAACTTCATCTGATCCTGCAATAGCGGAAAAACCTTGGGAAGCAAGATAGTTTTCGTAGTGGAAGTTATCGCCTGCGTTTACGCTGGAATCAAACAATGAAGTTTTCATCTCTTTAAAAGAGTACTGGTGAATACTTTAAACACGAACACCCGAGCCCCTTAGAAGGGTTGCTCGGGTGACAATGCGACACATGTTTCCTAAAGGAAACGTGGTCTTAGCGCTGGTAACCGCGTTCGCGAATACGTGCAGCCTTACCGCGAAGGTTACGCAGGTAGTAGAGACGGGATCTACGAACGCGACCACGGCTTACCACCTCGATTTTCTCAATACGTGGGTTGTGGAGAGAAAAGGTTTTCTCAACACCAACACCATGAGAAATCTTGCGCACGGTGTAGGTTGCACCCATTGTTCCACGCTTACGCTTGATAACTACACCCTGAAAAATCTGGACACGCTCTTTGGTACCCTCGATAATTCGGATATGAACTTTTACAGAGTCACCAGGACGAAAATCCGGGTGATCCTGACGCATCTGTTCTTCATTGATTCTTTCGATGATTGTGCTCATAACGTCTTGTATAGGTTGAAGTATAGGAATATTTCCCGTATTACTTGCATCTGTTAATATTTATCAGCTTCCCAGCAGTCTATCGAGAATAATCGATACTGCAGAGCGAACTGATAGATGATTGTAATCTGTGCAGCCTTTTATTGGAGGCAACACAGCGTCAGCTACATCCATAACCTCTTTCGCCAATCCGTGTGCCGTACCAAAAAGGAGCAGAACTGGCGTGCCGGAGGCAATTTTTTCTTTAACGACCGTGTAGGGCAGAGTGTGGTCATAGGTTTTTGCACTGGTTACAATGATAAGAGGTCTTTTTCCGTATCGTTCAGTAAGTTCTTCAATAGCTTCATCGACTGATGTAGCCAGTTGAACTATAGAAAGAGCTTCTTTTCTTGCCGGGTTGTACCCAGCACCGTAACCATCCTGCCAGTGACCAACTATTTCTCTGACCAGTTGCTGCTGGTCTTCATATGGAGTAGTGACGTAATACTGGTCTACTCCAAAAGTTTTTGCAGCCCTTGCTATATCATGCAGATCAAGATTTGTCACGGCTGAGCCGATTATTTCACCGTTTTTATTTACAACCGGGTGGTGAACCAGGGCTAAACTAACTGCTTTCATTTTTTACCCCGACTTACCTTATCCAAATCTGTCTGTATGTCGAGTATTGTGTCATACAGCTTGTGTTGCTTCAAAAGCTTTTTCTCACTCTTTGAAAAAGTTTCAGTCCTGATCATCTCAGGTCGCCGTTCAAGTGTTCGTTGAACGGATGCGAGAAATCGTATTTTTTCAATCTGTTCGTGGTTACCTGATAGTAATTCTGCAGGAACCTCCAGATCATTCCATACCCTGGGCCGGGTATATTGCGGATGCTTAAGCATATTTCTGCTGAAAGTATCTTTGTCAGCAGAATCTGAGCATCCCAGAACGCCTGGTAACAGCCTGGTCACTGAATCAATGATGACCATTGCTGCAAGCTCACCACCGGTAAGGATGTAATCACCGATAGAGATTTCTTCATCTACATATGTTGCACGAAAGCGTTCATCAACACCTTCGTAGCGACCGCAGACAAGAATGAGATGATTCTCATTTGCGAATTCTTGAGCAATATCCTGTGAAAATTTTCTCCCTTGCGGGCTCATCAGGATGACCTTTCCTGCTCCGTTTACTTCCCTGGCTTTATCGACAGCTGCAGCTAACGGCTCTGCTTTCATAACCATTCCCTCACCGCCCCCAAAGGGTCGATCGTCAGTCATGGAGTGCTTGTCAGTAGCAAAATCTCTAATATTCGTGGTGTGAATATCTATGAAATTACTCTGCCTGGCTCTGCGAAGTATTCCCTCATTTAAAGGGGAGGCCAAAAGGTCTGGAAAAATTGTTAATACATCAAAAATCATTTATTACTGCCAAAGAGATCTTCATCTTCATCGGTGTTTATATCGAGAAGACCGGGAGGTGGATCTATTACCACTGTTGTTTCATCATACGTGTTGAGAATGCCGTCAGTCATTGGCACAAGGTATTCGTCATTATCACCTTGAATAACCATAACATCCTGAGCACCATTTGAAAAAATGGAACTCAGAGTACCGAGGTCGCGCCCATCGACTGTATGCACCTGTAAACCAACAAGTTGATGCCAGTAGAATTCGTCCTTACCTAACTCGGGAAGATCAGATTTGGCAACAAGTACACCCATACCGGTTAATCTCTCGGCATGGGTGCGATCGGAAACCCGATCAAACAATACGACAGCTTTGCCTTTTTGGACTCTAAATCGTTTTATGACAAGTTTGGGAGATATCTCTCCCTTACTGTCAACAAGGTAAAGCGTGTCGTATTCTTTAAAGTTTTCAGGCTGACCGGAAAAGGCATGGATATTCACCTCACCGTGCAATCCTTGCGGTTTTGCAACGGTTCCGATCAGAATGTAACTGTTTTCAGGAAATCTATATTTATGCTGCATAATCCTGAACGACAGTTACTCCACTATTTCAAGCCTCGACCGCTTGTTCTCTCTGGCCGCAGCTGCTGAGAGAACAGAACGCATAGCCCTGGCTGTTCTTCCCTGTTTACCAATTACCTTTCCTAAGTCATCCGGTGCGACTGTAAGTTCAACCGTGAGACAATCTTCTTCTTCGCTCATGGTTACCTTTACTTCATCCGGTTGATCGACCAGGGAACGGGCAATGAAGGCTATAAGTTCTTCCATGCCGTATTATTCGGTGATCGCTGCTTTTTTGAGCAAGCTCTTAACTGTGGTTGTAGGCAATGCGCCCTTACCAACCCAGTTCTGAAGCTTCTCGTTGTCAATGGTAATTGTTGCCGGATCCTGAAGAGGATCGTAGGTGCCAACGATATCGAGGAATTTTCCATCACGTGGACACTGACTGTCTGCAACAACTATACGATAGAAAGGTTTTTTCTTTCTGCCAAGTCTGGTTAAACGAATACGAACTGCCATTTCGGGTTTATCCTCCGATTAGGTTTATATGGGTAAGTAGCACCCGACAGTAAACCGGATTCGTAGATCCGGTATTAAATTTATCTTCTTTTAAGACCTTTGGGTAACTTCCTGCGCTTCTGCCCTGTCATAGCACCGGGCTTGCCGCTCATCTTCTTCATCATTTTCAACATAGCAGAGTAACTTTTGAGTACCCTGTTAACGTCTGTAACTGTTGTACCTGAACCGGTAGCAATTCGCTGACGCCTGCTGTTATTAATGATTTTGTGGTTTTTTCGTTCCTTACGGGTCATGGAACGAATAATCGCCTCTGTCTTTACGAGCTCTCGCTCATCAGGCTTTGGCGCATCTTTTAACTGCTTCAGCTTGTTGATTCCGGGAACCATGCCAAGAATTTGTTCGAGGGAACCCATTTTCTTGATCTGCTGAATCTGATCGAGAAAATCTTCGAGTGTGAATTGGTTCTTCTGAAGTTTTTTGGCAAGCTTATCAGCTTCTTTTCTGTCTACGACAGCTTCAGCTTTTTCGATCAGGGTAAGTACATCACCCATGCCGAGAATTCTGGATGCAACACGATCTGGATGGAATATTTCCAGCGCATCGAGTGCCTCACCGACACCAACAAATTTGATTGGTTTTCCAGTGACATTTTTAATGGAGAGAGCAGCACCACCACGGGCATCACCTTCCATTTTTGTAAGCACTACACCAGAAATTTCAAGCGTCTGATTAAATTTGTCAGCAACTGTTACCGCGTCCTGTCCTGTCATGGAGTCAGCGACGAAGAGAATCTCAGACAGGTGAACCGCTTGCTGAATATCTCTTAGTTCCTGCATGAGGGCGTCATCAACATGGAGACGACCCGCGGTATCTATAATCAGTGTGTCGTAATTTTCTTTACTGGCAATATCTACAGCCTGCAGACAGATATCAACCGGCTTTGTCTCTAGTGTAGATGGATGGACAGGGACATCGATCCTGCTTCCAAGTACCTGGAGTTGCTCAATAGCAGCCGGACGATAAACATCGGCAGGAACAAGATATGGCTTTCTGCCCTTTTCTTTCAACATCCTTGCAAGCTTACCGGATGTTGTTGTTTTACCAGAGCCCTGTAAACCAGCCATCATTATGATAACAGGCTGCTTGCCGTCAAGTCTCAGCTGTTCTGTACCACCGCCAAGCAGAGCAACAAGTTCATCATGTACTATTTTGATGACCTGTTGTCCAGGAGAGAGACTTTTTGAGACTTCCCGCCCTATGGCTTTTTCAGTCACGGTGGCTACAAATTCTTTGGCCACTTTGAAGTTAACATCAGCATCAAGAAGTGCCATTCGCACTTCCCGCATTGCTTCCTGAATGTTCTCTTCAGTAAGTATGCCGTGACCACGGAGTTTCTTGAATACTCCTTCTAGCCGGTCTGTCAGGTTTTCAAACATAGTATATTGTTACTGTTATACATAGGCCCGTAATTACCTGAAAGAGGTGGCGGGCAAAAATAGTTAGTTGTTGCTGAAACACATATGTAAATGTTGTTCGCCTGCCTGAATTTAGTATACACATTTCAGGCTGCTGCTGGTCAGCTCAAAAGAGAGCAAATTACTGTGTATGAGATGATATGTCAAGCAGGTAACGAAAAGCGAGAGAAAAAGTCATACCATCACTATCAGCAAAGGAATGCGAATTATGTTGTGAGATGTTTTTCAGGATCGCTTTCGAAAACCATGGAGCGGAATATATACAAGGATCGCTGGCCAGAAAATTAGTAGGCCTACAGTCCAAAATGTCTTGGCTCCTTTACTCAAAGCGGGACGATAAAAAATATCCCGAAAGATAATGAACATTAAAATGACATTCACAAATAGTCCGACTCCACTTGCAGTAAGAAGGAGGTGCATTTGCCTCATTTCAGGAACTAAAACGAGGAGTGAAATAAGGGCAAAGGCGAAAATAATTGCAAAAATCGAATATGCTTTTTCAATAGTGCTCATGGATATACGAATAAAATAGCTTAAATTTTCAGGGTTAGAAGACAGAATTCTGTGAGGAACCGAAAATACCTTATTTGTTGAAACCGGTCAATACGTCCTCGCTTATCCTCTATCAAAAATAGGCCATTTAGATTGCATTGGTTGCCCATCAACCAGGAATGCCTATTATTCTTATAAAATTGAATATCACTATAGAGGGTGAACATTTGGATACTAAAGAAAAAGGGCTTGAAGAATATTTCATTCGTGATGAACCGTATTACGAATCACAATCTAATGAAATTCTCCTGGCAACTACCGCATATTTAAACAAATTACCATTATTATTAAAGGGGCCAACGGGATGTGGTAAAACGCGATTTATGCAGTGGCTTGCCTGGAAACTGAAGAGACCTCTTATTACTGTCTCATGCCATGATGATTTGTCGACTTCTGATCTGGTTGGTCGCTACCTTATTAAAGGCAACGAAGCCGTATGGGTGGATGGACCCTTAACAATGGCTGTGAAAGCTGGTGCAATCTGCTATCTGGATGAGGTGGTTGAAGCGCGAAAAGATACAACAGTAGTTATTCATCCATTAGCTGATGACAGGCGTGAGCTACCTATAGAAAAGCTTGGCAGGCTTTTTGTCGCTGCTGATAGTTTTATGCTCGCTGTTTCGTATAATCCCGGATACCAGAGTGTACTTAAAGATCTTAAACCTTCAACTCGACAGCGATTTGTTTCTATATCTTTTGATTATCCGTCTCCTGAACTTGAACGGACAATAGTTCAACAAGAAGCGGGTGTTGATGAAATACTTGCAGGTCAGCTGGTGAAACTGGCTACTATGACAAGAGGTCTAAAGGAATCGGGTCTTCCTGAAGGAGCATCGACCCGACTACTTATTCATGCTGCAATACTATTTAATAGCGGAATAGATATTACAATGGCTTGCAGAGCCGGTATTCTTGAAAGCCTAACGGATGATGAGGATATGCTTGCAGCAATGGGTGAAATGGTTGCCTCTGTATTTTGAGTTCAATTATGTCAACTCAACTTAAAAAACATTTCTATCAACAGGTTTCCCCTTCATTACCAAACGACTGGGAGGTTGAAGAAGGTCTTGAGCCGTTGATAGAGCTCGAGAAGTGGCAGCAGGATGCCGTACTTGCACTAGTTCATGTTGTCTGGCCGGTTAGTAATAGCCTCTGTTTCTCATATATTCAGTACGCGGCGACAAATATTGGAAAACTTGGTGCCACGAATCTCAATGAGTGGGTTCGCCAGTTACTTGATCATTATGAGCGTGAAGGGCTTGGTGGAGCCAGAGCCTTCATGTCTGATGTCGATGAAAATTTCTTCAGACGTATTGCCGGTGAAGCTGGAACAGATCTTAGCGAGGTACGCGGAAGATTGTTACCCTTTATCAGAGGAGTATCCTCGCTTTCTCTGGATATCTCTGTTTCAGAAACTGCCTGGACGGACAGTGCTGTAATATACCTTCCTAAGAATATAAACTATTTTTTAAGTCCTTCGCAAAACCAATCATATTATACGTTTCTTGCTTGTTGTCAGTGGGGATACCTTTTGCTCGGGACGTTGACCACTGATGTTGATTCATCGCATTTCCCTGCAGATTCAAAGCAGGCTATTGGGGGGAGTGGTCGCTATCCTGTCGAAGAGTTTTTTGCATTGTTCCCTGATCCTCAATTGGCGATCAATATCTTTCATCTTTATGAATTTTCACGTGTTGTTCGTATGCTCAATCGCGAACTGCCTGGGTTGATGAGAAGAATTACGCCGTTATTGTCTGATCTTCTTGATCGCTTAGCAGGGCAGGGGATGAGTATAAGCGCATTTTACTCACACATGAGTAACCTGGTTAGTGAAACTGAAAGTCTTCATAGTAGACCAGAGGAAGGTGAGGAGGAGAGTCGGGAAGGAGATCGTCATGCTAATCTGGCGCGAGTCGTTGAGATCTATGAGAGCTTTAGTACCAATAGTTCTTCAGAAGACTGGTGCCAGTTCAACCATTTAACCGGAATAGTACAATTCAACAAAGTGAGAGAACAGGCTGAAAGGAGGAGGGCCGAAGAGAAGACCTCCATTATCCAGCAAATTGCCAATTTTCTCGAACACCAACTCGATGCCACAGAGAATACCAAGGAAGAGAACGATGTAGATGTTTCAGCTGAGGCTGCTGATGGGAGTAGGATAGTTATTTCTTTACTCAAGAACACAGAGGAAAACAGGGGTCAAATCAGTCATAAAATACGACTTAATAACGAAGAATTTGAGTTACCCCCTGAAATTTCAGATCTTGTAAATAGAATCACTACCGACCTGGGCAAGGTGCCTGAAGGGTATCTTCAGGCAGCAGCGGGAATAGCGGGCAGAGCGAAACAGACAGGTGGTGGAGGTGGTACAGAAGTATCCACACTCAAGACGCTGAGTGAAGCAACATTATATGATGAATGGGATTATCGGCGACAGGGATATAGAAAAAACTGGTGTGCCCTGATCGAAAAGGAGATCACTCCGGTCAGATCGCAATTTGTAAACAAAACATTGATTCGTTATCGTGGCATGATTCTCAGGCTTCGCCGACAATTTGAAATGCTGAGAACACGGCACAGGTTTATCAGGAGACGACGATATGGTGATGATATTGATTTTGATGCTCTGGTCGAAGCTGTTGGTGACAGGCTGGCAGGGCTTACACCCTCCGATAGGCTCTTTATTAGATTGCAAAGGGATGAGCGTGATATTGCAGTGATGTTTCTTGTTGATATGTCAAATTCAACAGAAGGGTGGGTAGGCAAAGCCATAAAGGAATCCCTTGTTCTGCTTTGCGATGTCTTAGAAGTAGTTGGCGATAAATATGGAATCTATGGGTTTTCTGGTATGCGACGCTCCAGATGTGAGTTGTTTAAGATTAAGGAGATGGAGGAGCGCTATGGCGAGCTAGTGCAGCAGCGAATATGTGCAATTTCTCCGCGAGAGTATACCCGTATGGCCCCGCCGATTCGTCATCTGACTAATATGTTAGTAAAAACAGAAGCGAAGGTGAAGTTGTTGATAACGATATCTGACGGAAAACCTGAAGATTATGATGACTATCGCGGCGAATATGCCATTGAGGATACACGGCAGGCGCTTATTGAGACCAGGGGGAAAGGTGTTATTCCTTTTTGTATAACTGTCGACCAGGAAGCACATTCCTATTTGTCACATATGTTTGGTAAGGGCAATTATATATATGTAGATGGGGTGGATAAGCTTCCTGCACGGATGCCTGAGATATACAGACTACTAACGCATTAACTCACGGAAGAGGATGGGATGAGAAGGAATTCTCGGGAGTGTTCAGAATCTTCTGTATCTACTTATTTTAAGTAGGTGGTTGTGTACGTCGTTCTGCTAAAACGGTAGTTCTGATATACCGTTTTAGCAGACGGAAGTGACTCGTAAGCATCTACTTTGCAGCAAGTTCGCGTGCAAGTTCTTCTTTGCTCATGGTCCAGAACGGCGTACCATCCTTAGTGAGGCGGACTTTAAATTCAAAATGTTCCCCCTGTTTCACTTTTGAAGCCATGAAAATGTCTTTATCATCAATGACAGCCCAGCTACCTTTGATCTTTGTTTTTAGACCTTTGCGTAGCCCGGTATTTTTGATACTGGCATAAGCGCTTGGGCAAAGATGGACAAGAATTTTTTCTCCATCACCTTCATCGAAATAAAACGCGGTTCCTTCAGCCATTCCGGGTAATGGTTTGACTGTAGTAAACTTTGTGATAGTTCCTTTGAGTTTATCCAATTCTTTTGAGTTGTATAGATCATTGTACTCTGAACCAACTTCCCATCCGGAAATTTTAGTAGATTCTGCTGCAGTAACATCGGCTGGTCCGGCAAATATCAGCATGTAGCAGAGAGTAAACAGTGATATTGACATCATGGATAGCGCTTTCATGTTGACTCCTTTCAAACTGGTAATGTGTTACATTCCTCACGGAATTTCTAAATGTCGCTTGATCTCTGATAATAATTCTTTTTACAGTTTATGCAATGAGATCAGCTCGGAAGATGACTGGTATTTTTCTTAGAAAATAAAAAACAGGAAAGTTGGATAAAGTTGAGGCAATAGAAGATCATACGGGTAGATAGCAGCGTGTACTATCTGGGTCCCGCCGAAAACTGTTTATTCGCATGCCTCGATATCGACTGAAAAGCAGATTTTTCGAATTGAAACTACCTGTTGTGATGAAAGAATTCCTCGAGAAAGCTTTTGCGCCATCCTGTTGTCTGCCTGAGTTGTTTGAGTGGCGTAGCTTTGCTGTTGCTGAGAAGTTTTGCAAGTGATTTTAATTCACTCATGTTTCCGACAAGAATGGGGTCTATTCCAAGAAGATCAGATTTGAGCTCTATCAGGTTTTGCAAACGTTCCAGAGTTTCTTTGTCGCGGTTTGACAGTCTGGTGGAGCGCTCTAATGGTGGGTAACTGTCTTCCTCAGATTCTAAAGTACCAAGAGTCAATGACACTATTTTAGAGCCATACCTTTTCTGGGCCTTGGGTGATAAACCTGTCTTGGCTGAGAGCTCTTCGGCATTAAGGGTTTTCTTTTTAGCAATGGCTATGAGGATGTTGTCTTTAATGATGTGTCCTCGTGGCTTATCCTGCTTTTTTGCTTCGGCTTCACGCCATTGGGCGAGTTCGCTCAGAATTGCCAGGGATTGCCTGCTAAGAGATCCTGCTCCCCGTATTTTTCTAAATCTTTCCCCATTACCATTGTCGATATATGTTTGAGGATTATTAAGAAGATTAAGTTCTTCCTGAAGCCAGGATTTAATTTTGGGCCCGATAATTCTACTTAGCAGCAGGACGCGCACAGCGCGAAGATAGCGCACATCGTCTAGTGCATATTCAACCTGCTTGTCATTGAGGGGTCGTCTCAGCCAATTAGTCCTGGTTTCAGTTTTTGGTAATTCTATCTCAAGTAACTCTTTAATAAGGTTACAAAGGGAGAGGGTGGCCGGGAGGTCGCTGAAGCCTGCTGCAAGACGTGTATCAAAAATGTTCTGTGGAGCCGCACCAGTAGCCTGATAGAGGATGGCTAGATCCTGAGGGGCATCATGAAGTATTTTTACAACGCCTCTGTCAGACAGGAGTTCCCCCAAGGGGCTCAGGTCTTCTATAGCAATTGGATCTATCAGCTCACAATCTTCGTCTGATAATGCGATTTGGATAAGTCCGAGTTGGGGGTAATATGTTCGTTCCCAGACAAATTCTGTATCGAGTGCAACTGCGTCGGTTTTCCGTGCTCTGGACACAAGTGCTTTAAGGTCTTCTGTGGTTGTAATCATCGTCTATATGGGTATTTTCTGGATAGGGTTAGGTAGGTCGTTCCTCTTTCTTTAGTCAATCCTCATGACGGCGTCAAACAATTTTGTGCTACAGAAGATGTTTACTGGCAATTATGATAAAAAAAAGCAAGAAACTATTAAACAGTGGTGTCTAGGGATAATTGGCGTATTATTACTGGAGGACTACTTTAGCTGTTTGATTCATTCCCGGACTGCAGATGCTTCTATATATAATTAAAAGAATATTACTCATGATTCCGACACTCGTCGGTGTGATGCTCATCACCTTTGTCGTGACACAGTTTGTTCCAGGTGGTCCGGTAGAGAAACTTGTGGCTGAGATGGAAGGGTTTGGCGCAGCCGGGGGAGAGATCTCATCAGGTGGTAGTTCCATTTATCGCGGCAATGCAGGGCTGGATGCTGAGCGAGTCGAAGCGTTGCGTAAACTCTATGGTTTTGACAAGCCGCCTGTTGAAAGGTTTTTTTCAATGATGGGGGATTATCTCGTTTTTGATTTTGGTGAGTCTTATTATTATAAACAGAGCGTAGTTGAGTTAGTCGTTTCGAGGTTACCAGTGTCGATGTCTCTAGGTCTCTGGAGCTTCTGTATTGTTTATGGGGTCTGCATTCCTCTGGGGATTGCCAAGGCCGTGCGGGATGGGAGTAAATTTGATGTACTGAGTTCCACGGCTATCCTCATTGGTTATGCTATTCCGGGTTTTGTTCTGGGTATTGCACTTATTGTTCTGTTTGGTGGAGGGAGTTTTTGGAATATTTTCCCCCTTCGTGGGCTCGTATCAGATGACTGGGAAAGTATGAGTCTCGGAATGAAGGTTTTGGATTACTTATGGCATATGGTACTTCCGATAATTGCCAGTGCAGTTGGCAGTCTTGCTGTAATGACCTTGCTTACAAAGAACTCATTTCTTGAGGAGATTAGAAAACAATATGTCCTGACAGCCAGAGCAAAAGGTTTAAGTGAGCAGCAGGTATTGTATAAGCATGTGTTCAGGAATGCAATAATACCGATAGTTACTGGGTTTCCCGGGTATTTTATCGCTTCTTTTTTTACTGGCAGCCTGCTTATCGAAACAATTTTCTCCTTACACGGAATGGGATTGCTTGCATATGAGTCGGTTCTGAACCGGGATTATCCTGTTGTTCTGGGTACATTGTATTTTTTCACGTTAATCGGGCTTTTTTCACGTCTTCTATCTGACCTCAGTTATGTGGTGATTGATCCGAGAATCAGTTTTGAGAGTTTCGATGAATAGCGGAACTGCATTATCCAGAAAAGTCATGAAAGCCCAGAGTCCTGGAAGGCGGCGATGGCGACAGTTTAAAAGGAGCAGGAGAGGGTACTATAGTCTGCTTATTTTTCTTACTGTTTTTACCATCAGTCTTTTTGCGGAAGTGTTGAGTAATGACAAACCATTTCTGGTGATGTTTGAAGGTAAGCCATATTTCCCGATACTGGTGAGCTATCCTGAAACGGTATTTGGTGGGGATTTTGAAACAGAAACTGATTACCAGGATCCGTTCTTTCAGGAACTTCTGGACGAGGTTGATGGCAAAGCGTATTTCCCTCCCAATATGCACTATTATGATTCTATAAACCTTTCAATTGACGGTCCTGTTCCTTCTCCTCCGACATGGCAAAATCTTCTTGGCACGGACGATCGCGGCCGGGATGTGCTGGCGAGACTTCTATATGGATTCAGGCTAAGTGTTGTCTTTGGTTTGGTTTTAACGGCAATCGGGACGGTAATCGGGATCCTTGCAGGTGCATTGCAAGGATATTTCGGTGGGAAAACAGATCTGTTTTTTCAACGATTTATCGAAATATGGGGAGCAATGCCGGAGTTATACCTCCTTATTATTTTCTCCTCCATTTTTCAACCGGGAATCTTACTTCTGCTTGTGCTTCTCTCACTTTTTAGCTGGATGGGGCTCTCTGATTACGTGAGGGCTGAGTTTTTGAAAGGTAGGAATATGGAGTATGTGAAAGCTGCAAAAGCTTTGGGTGTAAATGATGTAACTATCATGTACAGGCATCTTCTTCCCAATGGCATGACTCCGGTTATAACTTTTTTACCCTTCAGGGTTTCTGCATCAATTCTTGCTCTTACCAGTCTCGATTTTCTTGGACTTGGTGTTCCTCCGACAACACCAAGTCTTGGTGAGTTGCTGGCACAGGGAAAAGCGAATATTGACGCATGGTGGTTGTCTTTTTCAACATTTTTTGTTCTGGTCGGAACACTTGTTCTTCTGATTTTCATAGGTGAAGCACTGCGACAGGCATTTGATCCCAGGAAAGGGTGATGTGTATCCGCAATTACAGATAAGCAGTATTTTTTTATAATCTTATAGTGACTGTAAGAAGAAAGTCAGCTTGTATCCATATGGTATTCAGGCTGTTGACAGATAGGTATTATATCTTTATTGTACGCAGCAATCCTAAAATTATAGTCGTAAATACAAATATCTGTTAATTGCGATTAAGACAGGGTGCGATTCAAGAGCATAAAAGACGCTTGACCCGTTTACTCCTGAAGTTTCTCTACATATATTATTATGTTAAAAGGCCCAATTCAAAATCTGGGTGACTCCGGAATATATATACTGCAGGATCTTGGCCGGATGGCCATTTATCTTTGCCAGGCTCTGATTGGAAGTGTGAAGCGTCCATTCAGATTTAGAGAATTCCTGCGTCAGATTCATTTCATCGGCACAGGGTCTATTGTTGTCATTTTTTTTACTGCAGCTTCTACAGGCATGGTGCTTGGTCTTCAGGGATACTATTCGTTAAATAAATTTGGCGCTGAAGGGCTTTTGGGATCAGCAGTATCTCTGACGTTGATAATGGAATTGGGGCCTGTGTTGACTGCTTTGATGGTTGCGGGTCGCGCCGGTTCTGCCATGTGTGCAGAGATTGGTATTATGCAGATCTCAGATCAGATTGACGCCCTGGAGTGTATGGCGATTGATCCTTTCCGCTACCTGCTGACTCCTAAATTTCTGGCTGCCCTGGTTTCTGTGCCATTACTAACAGCCATTTTCGATGTTGTTGGTATCGCTGGTGGATACGTTGCCGGTGTCAGCCTTATGGGGGTGAACCCGGGCAGTTATCTGGACGGCATGATTTCAAGCGTTACCAATCATGACATCTGGCTGGGGTTTGTAAAATCGGTTGTTTTTGGACTTCTTGTTGTGTGGATCTGCACAGGCAGGGGGTATTTTGTCAGAGAGATTCGTGGTGCGGGATTTGGTGCAGAGAGTGTCAGTCGCGTAACGACTCAGGCTGTTGTACTTTCTTCTATTTCTGTGCTTGTGTTTGACTACCTTCTTACGGCGGTGTTGCTTTGATACTCCCAGCAATAGAATTTATAGGTGTCGATAAAGTATTCCCCAAGCGTGATGGAGGAGAGCAGAAAGTACTCGACAATGTCAGCTTCACTATACCCAAAGGCAAAACTACAGTTATTGCCGGCAGGTCGGGGCAGGGAAAAAGCGTCACTTTAAAGTTAATACTTGGCTTGATGCGCGCTGATAAAGGGAGCATACGTGTCGACGGTCAGGATGTGACGCATTTACGGGGTGGGCCTCTCGAAAAATACCGTTCTAAGTTCGGAGTTCTTTTTCAGGGAGCGGCATTGTTTGATTCGCTTTCGGTTTTTGAAAATGTTGCCCTTCCTTTGCGTGAAAGAACAAGAAAGCATGAAGATGAAATAGAACAGCTCGTCTCATCGACTCTCGATCAGCTTGAGTTGCTGGGGCACGAGAATAAGTATCCGGCACAGTTAAGTGGCGGGATGCGTAAGCGCGTTGGTTTGGCCAGGGCGCTTCAGCTCAACCCTGAAATCATGTTATTTGATGAACCTACAACAGGGTTGGACCCTGTGATGACTCAGGAAATTTATCAGCTGTTTGACAGAACACAGGAACGTGTCGGATTTACGTCTGTTATTGTTAGTCACGATATTCCAAAGGTGTTTAACCTTGCTGATCAGGTCGTTATTCTGAATCAGGGACAGATGGATGTGTTCTCCAGTCCTGAAGAGATTCAATGGTCTGAGAAGCAACATATACGTGATATTGTAACGACAACAATGGGTGAAATATATCAGAGCCAACTGGTGGAGCAATGAAAAGAGGAACTCTGGAAATATTTGTGGGCTTGTTCATGATAGCAGGATTCAGTGCGCTGGCTTATCTTGCGTTAAATCTTGGAGAGGTCTCAATATTTAGTAGTAGTCGTACATATCTGCTTAATGCAGAATTTGATAACGTCTCAGGAATAAAAAAAGGTGCAGCGGTCCAGGTCGCAGGTGTCGTGGTTGGAAGTATTGAAGGAATACGGTTGGGGGAAGATAGGTATGCCGTACTAACAATGCGACTGGACAAAGAGCTTAAAGTTCCGACTGATTCAATGGCTTCAGTGAAATCTCAGGGGATAATCGGGGATAAGTACATCCAGATTAGCCTTGGTGGAGATGAGGAGTTTTATGCAACCGGAGATGTTCTAACAGATACTGAATCTGCCATAGATATCGAATCACTTATAAGCAAATTTGCCTTTGGCAGTGCAAAATAGGAGTTGATTTTGAACGTATTACGAATGGTGTGTCTATCAGGTATATTTATTATCCTATCTGGTTTTCCGATGGAGACACTCGCAGCGGATA
Source organism: Desulfosediminicola flagellatus (assembly GCF_005116655.2). Classification (GTDB taxonomy): domain Bacteria; phylum Desulfobacterota; class Desulfobulbia; order Desulfobulbales; family Desulfocapsaceae; genus Desulfopila; species Desulfopila flagellata. The sequence goes on from NZ_CP050698.1 coordinate 1,207,914, forward strand.
AATATGGTATTGGAGGCGATGACTATATTGTTGAGAATGGTCAGCCAGACTTACTTGGTGATGATTGGGATGACGGTGAGAGCAATCTGGAGATCAGTGATCCGCTTGAGCCTCTAAATCGGTTAGCCTTCGAGTTCAACGATAAACTGTATTTCTGGGTACTGCAGCCTGTTAAAAAAGGATATGTAGCTGTACTTCCAGACGACATACGGCTCTCTATCGGGAATTTCTTCTATAATCTCGCAACACCTGTGAATCTTGTAAATACTCTTTTGCAGGGCCGATTTGAAGATTCCGGCGTGATACTCGGGAGATTTGTGATTAATAGCACCATTGGTGCCTTTGGTTTTGGAGATGTTGCCGCCGTAGAGTTTGATTTATTGCCAGAGCGTGGGGATTTTGGGGAAACACTTGGAGTTTACGGCATTGGTGAGGGCGTTTATATCTGCTGGCCTGTTTTCGGTCCATCAAATGTCCGCGATAGCATAGGAATTTTGGGCGATATGCAACTGCATCCATATTCTTTTGCCGGATTTGATGCTCAGGCTGAAACAGCTGCAAGAGGTGCCGAATTTATCAATAGACTGTCAATTACCCCTGATGTATATGAGGAGATTATAAAGATATCCCTCGATCCCTATGTTGCCACAAGAGAAGCATATGTGGACTATAGGCGAAACCTGATATTATCTCGCGATCAGTAGACATCTGATGATGTATTCTACTGTTTGCTGCATTATAACATTGCGTGTATCCAAATGAAAAAGAATAGCAGTATTCTAGTTTTGGCAGTATGGCTTCTGGTTTGGCTTTCGCCGGTTTATTGTCTTGCTGAGCAGGGGCCAATGGAGCAACTACGGCCAACGTTGTCTAAATTGACGAGTCTGTTGGCTGACCCACAACTTCGAGGTGATGAACATAAGGTCAAACGCCGTGCGCAAATTATGGACTCCATCAGGAGCGGATTTGATTTCGAGGAGATGTGTCAGCGTATTCTGGGGCAAACCTGGAATAAAATTTCCCCCGATGAGCGAGTACTGTTTACAGAATTGATGACAAAGCTGTTGGAAAATGTCTATATCGGCAAGCTTGAGAATTATTCCGGGCAGACTATCGGTTACGTAAATGAGAGAGTTAAAGGTGACCGGGCGCAGGTTTCAACACTCATCGAAGATGACAAATTGCAGATCCCTGTCCATTATATAATGTCTCTTGATAATGGGAAGTGGATGGTCTATGACATCAACATAGAAGGTGTTAGTCTTGTTCGTAATTACATGCAGCAATTCAAATCGATCATCAGGAAGGATGACTTCGAGGGATTGATTAAAGTGTTGCAGGAAAAAAACAGATCTTTTGAAATCGAATCATAGCGAGCTGAAAATGAGTGATTCCCTTCATCCTGTTCTAGGTCAGTTTTTTTCAAACGATTCCGAGGGCCATGTCGATGTGTTGTTACAGAATTTGGCCACTCGGCAACTTTCAGCAGGAAAGGTGCTTTTTAATGCAGGCGACTCTGCTGATTGTGTTTATCTTCTCCTCGAAGGGCGTGTTGCGGTTCAGAGAACAATAGGCATTGGGGACAGGACTCAGGTTATTGCGTTGCTTGATGCGGGAACGGTAGTCGGAGAGGCCGGGATTGTAGCGGGACGTTTCAGAACAACTACAGTGTCAGCTGTTATGGATAGTAAACTTGCAGTTCTTTCTCAACAGGGGCTCGCCGAGTTAGAGCAGAAACTCCCATCCGTCTATATTTCAATGCTCAAGAGAATAGTATCTATCACTTCACTTAGACTTCAAAAAAGTTCAGAACGTCTCGCGCTCGTTTTATAATCCCTTTTTTTATGTCATGGTACTATTATAGTCAGAATAACGACGGTATCACATTGTCAAACTGTCGTTGTTGGGAAGAGATTTAGCTCTTCCCTGTTTTTTTTGTGGCCTTTATTTGTTAAATTGATTATTTTTGCTTCCTTTGTGTGCCCTTCATATAATTAGAAGGGGCTGTGAGGAATTTATGAAAATTGCATTTGGTGAGATTGGTCGGAAAATAACTCGGCTCAGCATCCAGGATACCAGCTGGCTTCCGTCGGAGATTGCTCCTCTGAGTTCGTCAGTGACCGCGGAAATTTCGTGTCGGCAATCGTCTGAAAATATGGTTGTTCTGGAAGGATTGCTTGCCGGTCGTTTTAGATTGGATTGTGCCCGTTGTGGGGATCAGGTAGATGTTAAACTTGAAGAAAATTTTCAATACCTGGTTACAACACAAAAAGAAGAAATTTCTGATCTGCAGGAAAAAGAATGCAGTGATGAAGAATGTGATACACTTTACCTGAAAGAACCGGTCATTGATGTTGTCGATATCCTGCAGGAGCAGTTATATCTCGCCATTCCTGGCAAGGTTCTCTGCGATGAACAGTGTAAAGGGTTGTGTCTGAATTGTGGTAAATCAAAGAACAGGAATGAATGTACCTGTGATGGGGTTTTACCTGATTCGCCTTTTGCTGCTCTAAAGAAGTTGAAGAAGGATTAAGTAACATTTAATTGATTGGAATTTATATACCAATTGGAGGATATTATGGCTCTGCCGAAAAGAAGACATTCCTATTCAAGAACTCGTAAACGCCGTTCACATGATGCACTTAAAGCTCCTGGGATCTCCCTGTGTGCTGATTGCGGTGAACCAAAAGAACCACATCGTCTCTGCGCAAGCTGTGGTAAATACAAAGGAAGAACCGTATTCAGTCTTGACGCTGAAGTAGAGTAGGAGAATAGCCGTGCATATTGCCCTGGACGCCATGGGCGGAGACCATGGGCCGGAAGTATTGATTGCCGGGGCATTACTAGCCGCTAATCAGGCTGATGTTGAAGTCAGCCTGGTAGGCGACAAGGCACTCCTGCAATCATTCGTTGACAAAGCAGCTCCTGACTCGCGTACCGCATCAAAAATCCATATTGTTCATTCATCTCAGGTGGTTGAGATGAAGGATAATCCAGTAGATGCTATCCGAAAGAAAAAAGATTCCTCCGTTATGGTGGCCTTTGACCTAGTCGGTCAGGGGGTTGCAGACGCCGTGGTCAGTGCCGGTAATTCCGGTGCTACTCTGGCTGCGGCTGTACGTAAACTCGGTCGAATTAAGGGAGTATCCCGGCCCGGCATCGCCTCACTTTTCCCCACCCTGAAAAAGCCGGTTGTATTGATGGATATCGGCGCAAATGTCGAATGCCGTCCTCAACATCTTGTTCAGTTTGCCATTATGGCCTCAGCTTTCTCCCGAATTCATGATACAGAAAATCCGCGCGTTGGAATTCTCACTATCGGGGAGGAATCAGGTAAAGGCAATGCTCTCGTTAAAGAAACATATGATTTACTCAACAATACTTCACTCAACTTTATAGGTAACGTCGAAGGACGTGATGTCTATAAAGGTGATGTGGATGTGATTGTCTGTGATGGCTTTGTAGGTAATATCTGTTTGAAAATCAGTGAAGGTCTGGTCGAAGCTACTATGCGCATGTTGCGTGATGAAATAGCTAAGTCGACCCTTGCAAAAATTGGATATTTACTTGCTAAACCGGCTTTCCGTGCTTTTAAGAAGCGGGTGGATTACTCAGAATACGGAGGAGCTCCACTTCTCGGTGTCGACGGGGTCGGAATCGTCTGTCACGGTAAGTCCAATGCTGTTACTATTAAAAATGCTATTTTTGAAGCTGCAAAAATGGTCAAAAACAATGTGAATCAGGAAATTCTCAGTGGGATTACTGCTGAGGCTACTGTTTCGCAATCGGAGGTATAATGGGAACTGTTATTCTTGGCACTGGATCTTGTCTGCCACGAAATGTTGTTACCAACAGTGACCTGGAGAAAATTGTTGATACTACCGATGAGTGGATCACTTCCCGAACTGGTATTCAATCCCGGCATATTGCCAGCGGAGATGAATATACCTACAAGCTTTCTGCCAGAGCTGCTGAAAAAGCGCTGGAGATGGCTGGAGTAGGTGCAGAAGAACTTGATTTAATCGTTGTTGCAACAATAAGCTCACATATGCTCATGCCCTCTAGTGCCTGTTTTGTGCAAAATGAAATCGGTGCAACGAATGCATTTGCGTGGGATCTCAATGCTGCATGTTCCGGATTTCTTTATGGCATTGATCTTGCTGATAAATATGTACGAGCAGATAAAAAATCTAAAATTCTGGTTATAGGTGCTGAGACTCTGTCGACGCGCATTAACTGGGAGGACCGAAACACCTGTATCATCTTTGGTGATGGTGCGGGTGCGGCTGTAGTTGGGTATTCTGAAAGTGAGAGTGGTTATATCGGATCAAATCTTTCTTCAGATGGTTCACTCTGGAAGCTGTTGCATATGCACGCACCAGAAAGTACGAATCCCAATCTCAAAGTTCCGGACAACACAGGCGCGCATATTGTCATGGAAGGCCGTGAGGTTTTCAAGCATGCAGTAAAGGCCATGGAAGATGCTGTTCGGGGACTTCTTGAGAGAGAGCAGCTGACTCTTGATGATATAAACCTTGTTATCCCACATCAGGCAAACATACGAATTCTTAATAAATTGAAAGAACGTCTGCAATTGCCAGAAGATAAGGTGTTTATAAACGTTTCTGACTATGGTAATACGTCTGCTGCGTCTATTCCAATTGCATTGGATGAGGCGAAGCGGTCGAATAGAATATCTAGCGGAGATACAGTGTTATTTTGTTCTTTTGGTGGTGGCTTTACCTGGGGAGCAAGTCTGATTAAGTGGTAGGGAGGAGTTTGAGATGGATTATTTTTTAAATGAAGAGCAGCAGATGATCGTCGACATTGCTCGGCAGATCACTGATGAGCGAATTATACCGAACCGTGCTGAGCTTGATGAGAAGCATGAATTTCCTCGTGCTATCTTAAATGATATGGCACAGGCTGATCTCTTTGGTTTGCTGATACCCGAGGAGTTCGGCGGTTTTGGTGGTGATTGTTTTGATAGCGTTTTAGCACTTGAACAACTCGGACGTGGTTGTATTGGCGTTGGTACTGCTTTTGCCGCGAGTTCACTTGGAATTTATCCAATTCTTATTTCCGGTTCCCAAGAGATTAAAGAGAAATACCTGCCTGCTGTAGCGTCAGGTGAGAAATTTGCTGCGTTCGGTCTAACCGAAGCAAATGCAGGATCTGATGCTTCGGGCATTCAGACGACAGCGGTTCTTGATGGTGATGAGTGGGTTATTAATGGTACAAAGCAGTGGATCACCAATGGCGGTGAAGCACAGATTTATACTGTAATAGCCATTACCGACAGAAGTAAAGGGCCTCGTGGCGCTTCAATGTTCGTCGTCGAAGAGGGTGATCCTGGCTTTACCTGTGGTCCAAAAGAAAAGAAGATGGGTATTCGTGCCTCTTCAACCACAGAGCTTATTTTTAAAGATTGCCGTATCCCGAAAGATCGTCTGATTGGTCGTCAGGGAACAGGTTTTATTACTGTCATGAAGACGCTTGATTCTTCCCGTCCTGGTATTGCCGCACTTGGTGTGGGACTTGCTCAGGGTGCACTTGACGAAGCTGCAAGTTACGCAAAACAGCGTGTTCAGTTCGGTAAACCGATCATTGCATTCCAGGCTGTTCAGCACATGCTCGCCGATATGGCTATTGGTGTAGAATCTGCGCGTGCACTGGTTTATCAAGCAGCTAAGCATATTGTTGCGCATCCGAAGGATATGTCTAAAGTATCTTCTATGTGTAAAATATATGCTACTGATGTTGCAATGAAAGTTGCTACTGATGCCGTTCAGGTTCTCGGTGGTTACGGATTTATGTCTGAGTATCCGGTAGAAAAAATGATGCGTGATGCAAAAATCCTGCAAATTTATGAGGGCACAAACCAGATTCAGCGTAATGTCGTTGGTCAGGAACTGAACAAGGAATACTCTAAATAAACGTATGTTTAGACATTTTGTCAGGTTCGACGGTTTTTAGTTGGTTGTTTGAGGATACCCAAAAAAAGATTCAGGTTGTGTCATGAAAATTATAGTATGTGTTAAGCAGGTGCCGGACGCCAAGGAAGTACGTCTAGACCCCGTAACGAACACTTTGGCCCGTGAAGGTGTTGAGTCGATCATGAATCCTTATGATCAGCATGCACTTGAAGAGGCAGTTCGTTTAAAAGAAGCCCATGGTGGTGAAGTCATAGTAATCACAATGGGCCCCCCCCAGGCCGAAGAAATTCTAAAGTTAGCTATTTCCTGTGGTGCCGACCACGGTGTACTTGTCTCAGACAGAGCGTTTGCAGGAGCTGATACCTGGGCGACAGCCTACACCCTGGAAAAGGCAATTGTTGCGCTTGGTGGTGCAGATCTTGTTCTTTGTGGCAAGCAGGCTATTGATGGTGATACAGCACAAGTCGGCCCTGGCCTGGCCATGCGTATGAATATTCCATTTGTAACATGTGTGCAGAAAGTTCGTGAAGCATCCGATTCTGCAATTATTTTAGAACGAATGATGGATGATGGTTACGATGTCATCGAAGCACCTTTACCTGCGTTATTGACTGTCGTTAAAGATATCAATAATCCTCGTGTACCTTCTCTTAAAGGTAAAATGAAGGCAAAAAAAGCCAAGATTCAGGTTCTCACAGCAGCGGATATTCAGGCTGATGCAACCTGTATCGGTTTACCTGGTTCTCCAACTCAGGTTGCTAAAGTATTTCCTCCCGAGGCTAGGGGTGAAAGATCCATTCTCACCGGTACACTTGATGAGCAGATTGACCAGCTTGTCGAGAAACTGACCCCGTATCTATAAGCCCGTATCAGGAGGATCAGGTAATGCTGAAAATTAATGAAGAAGTGTGTATCGGTTGCGGTATCTGTGAGTCGAGTTGTCCATTCGGTTCAATCGAAATGACAGATGGCTTACCTCTAGTTGGTGATAGTTGTACTCTGTGCGGTGCGTGTGTAGAGAGCTGCGATGTTGAGGCCCTTTCTATCGAGACTGGCGAGAAAGGCGGTAAGGCTGATCTCAATGCGTGGAAAGGTGTTTTTGTATACTGTGAATACAGGCGCGGAGTTCTGGCACCTGTATCTCTTGAGTTGCTTGGTATCGGCAGACGACTTGCTGAAATTCGTGGTGTGCAGTTGTCAGCGGTGCTTATTGGTAACGAAACCGGAGATACTGCGACGCAACTGATCGGCTATGGAGCAGATACGGTCTATCGAGTTGATAAACCTGAACTCGCAAGTTTCTCAGAAGACAGTTATACAGCAGTGCTCACTTCACTTATTCAGGAACATAAGCCTGAAATTGTACTTGCAGGGGCAACAGCAATCGGTAGATCATTTATTCCTGCCGTTGCGACGACTCTCAATGCAGGGCTAACCGCAGATTGTACGAAGCTTGAAATCAGAGAGGATGATGGCGCACTTCTGCAAACCCGTCCGGCTTTCGGTGGTAATATCATGGCAACTATTGTTTGTCCTGATCACCGTCCACAAATGTCAACGGTCAGGCCGAAAGTAATGAAAGCCATGGAATTCGATGGAGATAGACAGGGGGATATTGTAGAGGTTTCCCCTCCATCTTCTGAGCTTAACAGTCGCATCAAAGTTCTTGAATCCGTTGTTTCAACAGAGACAAACGTTAATATCCAGGAATCTGAGATTCTTGTATCTGGCGGACGTGGTCTTGAGAGCGATAAAGGCTTTGAACTGATTAAGCAACTAGCAGACTCTATGGATGCTAATGTTTCTGCATCACGAGCAGTTGTTGATGCAGGATGGATCCCTTATCCGCATCAGGTGGGTCAGACAGGTAAAACAGTGGCACCGAAACTCTATATTGCATGTGGTATTTCAGGTGCGGTACAGCACGTTGCCGGAATGCAGTCTTCAGAGACCATCGTCGCTATCAACCGTGATGAAAATGCACCGATCTTTGATGTGGCTGATTTCGGTCTTGTCGGTGATGTTTTTGAAATCATACCTAAACTGATAAGAAAGATAGAAGATAAACGAGGTTCATGATGCTCGATGGAAAAATAGCTGTGGTAACCGGTGGCAGCCGTGGTATCGGCAGGGCGATTAGTCTGCGTCTTGCTTCACTTGGCGCCTTAGTGTATATCAACTATGTGAGTAGACCTGATACTGCCGAGGAGACTCAGAAATTAATTGAGGATGCCGGTGGTAAAGCTGCAATCATTCAGTTCAATGTTGCTGATGCTGAACAGGTGCAAAGTGCCTTCAAGCAGATTGTGACTGATGCAGGTTCTATCGATATTCTTGTTAATAACGCTGGTATAACCAGAGATGGTTTGATGGCGAGGATGAAGGAAGGTGACTGGGACGATGTTCTGGACACTAATCTGAAAGGAGCTTTTCTGTGTGCGAAAGCTGCTTCTAAACCGATGATGAAAAAGAAATGGGGCCGTATTGTTAATATATCCTCAGTCGTCGGTTCATCCGGAAATGCCGGTCAGGTTAACTATTCTTCGGCTAAAGCAGGATTAAGTGGTTTGACAAAATCTGTCGCGAGAGAGTTTGCATCCAGGAACATCACAGTAAACGCTGTCGCTCCAGGGTATATTGTCACCGAGATGACTGATGCAATGACAGAAGATGCTCAGGCCAAAATAAAGAGCGAAATTCCTATGGCGTCTCTTGGGTCGCCTGAGGATGTGGCTGGTGCGGTTGCATACCTTGTCTCTGAAGACGGGCGATATGTAACTGGTCAGACCTTGCATGTCAATGGTGGTATGTATATGTAGTTATCAAAATCAATTTGTGGTAAAAGTTCTTCGTTGAACTGGGTACCACTTCAAGTTGCACCCACCAATGTTATTGAGAATTTTTGTAAAAAATAAATATTTAGGGAGATAAGTAATGGCTATAGAACAAGAAATGATCGACATCATCGTAGAGCAGCTCAGCGTAGAGAAAGATAAAGTAGTTGCCAACGCATCTTTTGTTGATGATCTCGGTGCAGATTCTTTGGATCTCGTTGAACTGATTATGGCGATGGAAGAAGGTTTCGATATCGAAATTCCTGATGAAGATGCAGAGAAGATCGCTACTGTTCAGGATGCTATCGATTACGTGCAGAAGCTTAAGTAAATAGAGCTTACGTACAGAATTGCTGGACGAATCATCCACATAGCTGGGTAAGAACACAGAGGAGTTTTCACCGTGAGTCGCAGAGTTGTCGTAACCGGCACAGGCCTTGTTACACCATTAGGAACCGGAGTTGATAAAACCTGGAGTAATATTACCTCAGGGGTCAGTGGTATTGATACCATTACCCGCTTTGATGTAAGTGACTCCATTGTTAAAATAGCCGCCGAGGTAAGGGATTTCGATTCTAACGATTTCTTTGAACCAAAGAGAGCAAAACATCTGGATCTTTTTGTTCAGTATGGTTTGGCTGCGGCAATAATGGCTGTCAAAGACAGTGGTTTTGAAGTCTCTGACGAGAACTGTGAACGAATTGGTGTTATTACCGGTTGTGGTATGGGTGGTTTACCGACAATCGAGAAATACCATTCTGTAATGCTTGAACGGGGTGCTAAACGTATCACTCCGTTCTTCATTCCTATGGTAATTCCCAATATGCCGTCCGGACATATTTCAATGGAGATTGGTTCAAAAGGACCAAACCTCACATTGACCACAGCCTGTGCAGCTGGAACCCATGCTGTTGGTGAGGCGTATCGCCACATCAAGTATGGAATGAGTGATGTTATTGTTACTGGTGGAACTGAAGCGGTTATCTGCCCTATTGGAATAGGTGGTTTTTCATCAATGAAAGCACTTTCCACACGTAACGATGATCCTGCAGCATCCTCCAGACCTTTTGATAAAGATCGTGATGGTTTTGTTATGTCTGAAGGTGCAGGTATGCTTGTTCTCGAGGAATATGAGCACGCAGTTGCACGTGGCGCAAAAATCTACGCTGAAGTTATTGGCTATGGTTTAAGCAGTGATGCATATCATATTGCAGCTCCACCAGAAAATGGTGAGGGTGGGCAACGTGCTATGAGAATGGCTCTTAAGGATGCTGGCATAAATCCTGAGGACGTTGATTATATCAATGCCCATGGTACTTCAACACCACTTAACGATAGATGTGAAACGCAGGCCATAAAGTCAGTATTTGGTGAGCATGCATATAAGCTTGCAATCAGTTCCACCAAATCAATGACTGGGCATATGCTTGGTGCAGCGGGCGGAATTGAATCTGTTTTTACCGCACTGGCTATCCATAACCAGGTAGCTCCGCCAACCATTAACCATCTTGAGCCAAGTGAAGAATGTGATCTTGATTACGTTCCTAATACTGCCAGAGATATGGAAATTCGCACCGCTATTTCGAATTCATTTGGTTTTGGCGGTACGAATGCCGTTGTGGCAATGAAGCGGTTTACCAGCTGATACTACTTCAAGGAAAGTAAAAATGAAGATTGCCATAGGGTCAGATCACGGCGGATATGAGTTGAAAGAACTGGTGAAAGAGTTGCTTACGTCTCTCGGATACCAGTTTGAAGATGTTGGGTGTCATTCACTTGATTCCGTAGATTATCCTGATATCGCTAAAAGCTTATCATCGTCTATCACTGAAGGTGATTGTGAGGCCGGAATCCTGATCTGCGGTACCGGAATCGGGATGTCTATCGCTGTGAACAGAGATCAACGAATACGTGCTGCCTTGTGTCATGATGAATATACAGCACGAATGAGTCGCGAACATAATAATGCTAATGTTCTCTGCCTTGGTGCACGAGTCACCGGTCCCGGTGTTGCTGATGCAATTGTGAGGGCGTGGCTGGCAACTGACTTTGCCGGTGGGCGACATCAGATCCGAGTAGACAAATACAGTCGATGACCTGAGCATGTCTGAATCATAATGGTTTGTATTGAAATGACCGCCTGTACATCCTGTACAGGCGGTTTTTTTATTTACCGGGTGGTTTGGGATTGTTCAGAATAGCTGGATTTAGTAAGACGAAGCTAACCATGTTGGTTGTATCAATTACGATGATTAATTGAAGTAGATAGGAGTGACTCACCATGAAATGCCCGTATTGCGGTCACCTTGATAATAAGGTAATTGATTCCCGCCTTAATAAGGATAGTACGATTACCAGGCGGCGGAGGTCGTGCCTTGCATGTGATCAACGGTTTACTACCTATGAACGGCTTGAGGTAATGATGCCGATGCTGGTTAAAAAAGACGGGCGTCGCGAAGGCTGGGACAGACAGAAAATGACATCTGGATTACAAAAAGCCTGCGAAAAGCGACCCATAAGCAGGGATCGTATTGATCAATTTGTTGACGATATCGAACATAGACTACAGGATATGGGCTCTAAAGAGGTTGCCTCGCAGGTTATCGGTGAATGGGTAATGGAGGATTTGTCTCAGCTGGATGAGGTCGCCTATGTTCGTTTTGCTTCAGTCTACAGGCAGTTTAAAGACGTAAATGAATTTATGGACGAACTGAAAACGCTACTTGATTCACGACATGACAATGGTATCTAAAAAAGATGAAGAGTATATGGCTCTTGCGCTAAGCGAGGCCAGGAAAGGATTAGGCAGAACATCTCCCAACCCGTGTGTCGGTGCTGTCATTGTCAAAGATGGTCGGGTTATCGCTAAAGGCTATCACAAAAAAGCCGGCACACCCCATGCCGAAATACATGCTTTACGTGCGGCGGGTGAAGGAGCTGTAGGTGCGACGATGTATGTCACTCTTGAGCCCTGTAATCATACTGGCAAAACTCCACCATGCAGTCACGCTGTTGCAAAAGCTGGTATATCACGAGTTGTTGTCGGAATGGAAGATCCTAATCCCCTCGTTGATGGTACAGGCATTACCTATCTGAGGCAGAAAAATATCGATGTTATTAGCGGTGTTCTTGAAAAACAATGTATTGATATAAACAAACCGTTTATAAAATACATTTCAACAGGTATGCCGTGGATGGTTATGAAAGCTGGTATTTCTCTTGATGGTAAACTCAATTATCAGAAAGGAAAAAGTGGCTGGATTACAGGAAAAGAATCTGGCCATATGGTCCATCGTTTGCGGGATACTCATGATGCCATAATGATTGGAAGTAATACTGCAAAAATCGATAATCCTTCCTTAACGACACGCTTACCAAACAAAGAAGGTAAAGATCCTGTAAGAGTTATTCTTGACCGTACTCTTTCGCTTAATCTTGACTTGAAAGTCTATCATCTTGAGTCTCTTGCGCCGACTTGGGTATTTTGTTCAGACGATGTTGAGTTTGAGAAAATTGCAGCACTGCAAGCGCTTGGGGTACGTGTATTTCAGGTTTCATGTAGTGGCGACAAACTCGACTTGCGAGAGGTATTGAAGACTCTTGGGGATAGTGGTGTATGCTCTGTGTTGGTTGAAGGAGGAGCCGCCATTCATGGTGAGTTGCTGAATAACCGCCTTTATGACTATTGTAATCTATTCGTTGCCCCAGTTTTTGCAGGTGAAGATGGTATTTCATTACTGACAGGATATGCAGCAGACTGCAAGGAGAACGCTGTTAAACTAACTGATGTACAGTATGATCGGCAGGGTGAGGATATTATGATATCGGGAGATGTTATTTATCGGTGACGGAATAACTTATGCGCGGATAATGGGTATTTATATATCCGCGTTCTTTTGAATATTCTTTGTTTGCTAATGGCGTAACGTGTTTATCTGTACCTTTCCCTTTTCTTCGAAAACCTGCTTTGTATTTCCCCTACCTAAACTTTGACGGCTATAATCTTTGGGCCAAGCGCAGCCCAGAATGTTTCAAACTCGGCTTTGTTCTTGAATCTAATATCCATTGTTACAGAGTCATTTTCAAAAGATTGACTATGGTTCAGGCTGCAACTATCAGGGATTTCAATCTGTGATTTCCAGGATTGAAATTGCGCTTCAGCTGCATTCAGGGAGGGAGAATGTTTACCTTGCAGCAACTGTAACAATGACTGTGCTTTTTGAGGTATATTCATCTCCTGATGGTCAAGAATCTGCTGTATATCTTCTGTTTTAAGAAAATCTTTAATAGCCACTCCCTGCCTGCCTGCGATATCCCTGATTAGCATCAGCATGCGCTTTTGTTTGCCAGTACCAACGTTAAGTGATGAAAATAATTGGAATATAGAGTCGCGGTCATCAGTCGGAAACTTTAATAGTTCACGAGCCATATTTTCTGAAAGCAAACCATCTTTTATTGCCAATTGTTGCGCCGGGTTCAATTTCAATAACGCTAATATCCGATTAATAAAGTGGGGTTTTGAATTAAGGTTTAAATTATCGAGTAACTGTTGTTGCTCAATTTCATTAAGGAGTTTTGCACATAACTTATAGAAATATGCCAAAGCTATAGGAGACAAAGGACAGATGGCTGTGTATTCATGAAAAAGAACAGTCAGAATTTCTGAGTTATGTAAATCTTTAGAGAGTATTCGGCATTCAATGCTATCCTGAGAACGTATTGTTTGAAAGACAGATAAACACCTACTACCTGTTATGACTTCATATCTATCTGTTTCGATTTTTTTAACAAGTGGCGGGTGAAGTATGCCTATTGTCTTTATCGAAGAAACCGATTGAAGAATTGGCTGATTTAGTGGCTGAAATGCATGAATATCCCATGGATTGTTGCTAATCAAACAATGGAATGGAACAGTCTCATTATGAAAATATCGAGTCATTATAATAAACAGTAGAAGAGTAGAATATTCGTGTACGCATCAGCTAGGGAAACTCGGGAGGCATAAATGCAATTAACCTGTCAGGTCTACTTGGGATATAGACGACAGGTTAATTGATTTCAGTGCAGTATACAGTGATGAGTAACTGTTCTGATTAGTAATGATTAATTGCTAGAATTAATCTTATCACGCAATATACCTGATGGTTTAAACGTAACTACTCTTCTGGCATCAAGTGTGAGTTCATCACCGGTTTGCGGATTCCGGCCACGGCGTGAATTTTTATCTTTAACATTGAACTTGCCAAACCCGCTGAGCAGGAGATCTGCTCCGTCGATCAGTGCGCTTTTAGAGATCTTTAAAAACGCTTCGACAGAATCGGTTGCCTGCGCCTTGGTTAATCCTTCATGGTTTTTATAAACCTGCTGTACTATGTCTGCTTTGGTGAGAGTCATTTCTTCCTCCTTAGAGATACGGGGATATTGGTACAACCTGTAATAATGATATACTTTCGGTTAATAATGTCAACAATGTCAGGGAAATAATTTCAAAATAAAAGACAAATAATTGCACATTTACGATGAAATATGACAGTTGTTGTCAAACTCTACTATTAATTACAGGCAGCACATCGTGTTGCTGTTGGAAAATGGTTTAATTGTAAATTCTGAGAATGTTGTCTCAGGCTAGTGAGTGTATCCTGAATCCAGTAAATTAATACTGTTAGCCCTGGTGAGTGAGGATATGGGCTAAGGCTATTAGTATATATCCTGATACTATTCAATACAAAAGAGGAGAGTACCCCACCAAAGTCTGTCGGATTAGAAAATAATCAATTGTTGATTGTTAACTAAATTGTATTCTCCTTCGCGAATATTGTGTCGAATTAAACCACACTGGCAATCTTGAAAATGGGAAGGTACATAGCTACAACGAGCCCACCAATCATGCCCCCCAAAAAAACCATCATAAAAGGTTCTATCATTGCTGTTAAGTTTTCAACAGCTTGATCAACTTCTTCATCATAGAAATCAGCAATTTTTTCAAGCATCGCATCAAGAGCACCAACGGATTCACCAACATTGATCATCTGCACAACCATGTTAGGAAAAACGCCGCTCTCATCAAGGGGTTCCGAGATTGGACGACCTTCTGCAATAGCATCACCAACCCTGAATACAGCCAATTCTATCACCTTGTTACCAGCAGTCCTGGCAACAACCTGAAGAGCTTCCAGTATTGGTACGCCACTTTGAAGCATTGTGCTCAAGGTACGAGTAAACTTCGCAACAGCAACTTTACGCAATAACGGACCAACAACAGGCGTGCGAAGGAAAGCTCTGTCAAAAAAGATTTGACCTTTTTCTGTTGCGTAAACCTTTTTAAAGATCATCCAGGCCAAAACTGCTCCAATAACCATGTAGAGTGAGTTTGATTTAAAAAAGTCACTCATATCGACGACTACCTGAGTAGGTCCCGGAAGGGTTGATCCAAAATCTTCGAACATAGATTTAAAAACAGGAACAACAAAAACCAGAATTACACCAAGAATAAGAATAGAGATTGCAAGGCATATGGTTGGATATGTCATTGCGCCTTTAATTTTCTTTTTCAAAGCCATGGATTTTTCCATGAATACTGCAAGCCTTGAAAGGATAGTGTCCAGGATACCACCGGTTTCACCGGCATCAATCATGTTTGTAAACAGCTTATCAAAGACTTTTGGATGTTTCCTCATTGAATCTGCCAGCGTAGAACCAGATTCTACATCTAGTCGGATATCACCAAGGACCTTTTTAAAGGTAGCATTGCTTTGTTGTTTCTCAAGTATCTGAAGACCCTGTACCAGCGGCAGACCTGCATCGATCATTGTAGAGAGCTGCCTGGTGAAAATAACAATGTCCTTACCGGTTACTTTGGGTTGGAAAAAGGCAACATCTGCGAAAAGATCTTTAGGCTTTTCTTTGATAACAGGGTTGGTTATGCGCAGTCTTTTAACCTGTGCAAGCGCGGCTGCCTGATCTGGAGCTTCGATTTCTCCTTTTCGTTTCTCCCCGTAGGAATTTTTCCCTTTCCATATATAGACAGGCATCCGTTTCTCCTGGTGCTGATGAAGTTCTCATTCAATGCGTTTTTGCGCTTCTAACCTAATAAAATCGAAGTGATACAAACTACGTGGTATTATATATCAAGTGATTAGAGAATACAAGCAAAGTAGTGTGAACAGAATTCTAATTCAAACCTTATGGTTACAACGAACCTCGAGTGCTAATTTAAAAGAGGGCTTGGACGAAATCGTCAACAGGTATTATACGTTTCTTAGAATGAGTCCTAAAGAAGAAAATTGGATATGGATCGGATTTGTGTTGTTAGAAAATTCAAACTTTGATAATATACCATGTTCAAAACTTTAGTTGACTAAATTTGCCAGGGCTGGCGGATACGCCTGCCTGTATTGCCTCTGCTTTACGTAGCAGGTAGGTGTTGGTTTGTATATCGAATTGGAGGATTATTACCATGCAGAAGGAAGCTGCAGTGAGCTATAAAGAGAGAAATTTCAAGCCTGTTGTCGAAAAATGTGACGGCTGTGAAAGAATTGTTGAAGAAGCAGAAAATAAATTTTGCCAGAGCTACTTGAATCCTGGTGCTAAATGGCGTCTCGGTATATGTAACTTTGCAACACATGCTAAGCCTGAGATCACAATTACCAAGATCAGGGTTAACCCTCTGAAGGCTGCAAAAAGAGCTTCAAAGGGCAAGTAATTCTTATTTGAATTGCTTTGTGCTTTACGTTGTATAAGAAAAAGGCTGTACCGAATATTCGGTACAGCCTTTTTTTTTACCTTTTTAAAGGTGATTACTTGAGCATGTAGTTCAGCTGCCTGCTAACTGTTGACTTCTATAGTAAGCAATCGAGTTAGCATGTGCCCACGTTTGCAATATTACGTATTTACTGAGGTAGCAATTGATGTAGACTCTCCTGGAGTCTTCGAGTTGGAGTCTTCGAGTAATTGTCTTGTGGGTGAGATTGAAAATACCCCTTCGGATCAATAAAACTTTCCGCAGTTGCAGTCCTGCAAGCTCTGCGAAAAGCTTTATTGAAGGGAAAACCGAGCTAGCAGGTTCCGACTCCAGTGTAGTCAAAACCGGCTTCCTGCATCTCTTTTGGTGTGTAGACATTTCGCAAATCAATAAAGACGTTGCCTTTCATTATTTCTTTCAATCTGTCGAAATCCAGGGCTCTGTACTGATTCCATTCAGTCATAAGGATGACGGCATCTGCATCTCTGCAGGCTTCGTAAGCATCTTCAACATAGGAAATGGTTTGCGGCAGGACATGCTTTGCTTCGCTGACGCCCTGTGGGTCGTGAGCGGTGATGTTTGCACCCTTTTCAAGAAGTGCTGGCAGGATGGTTATAGCTGGCGCATCACGCATATCATCTGTTTCCGGTTTGAACGTCAAGCCTAAAACAGCGAGTTTTTTACCTGCTTCATCGCCACCAAGAGCATCGCGGATTTTTTTGACCATCATCGCTTTTTGCGCTGCGTTGACTTCAACAGTGGCTTCGATAATCCTGAGGCTCTGACCATGTTCCTGGGCGATTCGTAAGAGAGCAAGGGTGTCTTTAGGGAAACAGGAACCACCATAACCTGGTCCGGGATGAAGAAATTTACTGCCGATTCGACCATCCATACCGATACCTTTCGCAAGATCGGTAACATTTGCACCAATTGAATCACAGAGTAGGGCAATTTCGTTGATAAAGCTGATTTTTGTGGCCAGAAAGGCATTGGCGGCGTATTTGGTGAGTTCTGCGGTTTTTACATCTGTACGTACAATTGGGGTTTCACGAAGGAAGAGTGGTTTGTAAATATCTCGAAGAACGTTTTCTGCTCTGTCAGATTCAACCCCGATAACAACACGATCGGGTCTCATGAAGTCATTAATGGCTGCGCCTTCCCGCAAAAACTCAGGATTTGAGGCAACATCAAATTCTGCATCAGGATTGGTTTCACGTATTATTCTAGCAACTTGGTCAGCTGTGCCAACAGGTACGGTGCTTTTGTCAACGATAACCGTGTACCCTTTGAGTTCGGCAGCGATTTCCTTGGTAGCTTCGTAAATATACGTTAAGTCGGCGTAACCATCACCACGCCTGCTGCTGGGAGTTCCAACCGCAAGAAAGACTGCTTCAGCACTGGATACAGCTTCAGCCAGCGTCGTTGTGAAGCTTAAACGTCCTTCTTTGCAATTTTTTTCAACGAGTAAATCAAGGCCGGGCTCATAGATCGGCATTATACCTTCGAGCAAATTGCTGATTTTATTCTGATCTTTGTCAACGCAGGTGACATGGTGACCGAATTCAGCAAAGCACGTTCCTGTGACAAGGCCGACGTAACCTGTGCCTATAATAGTAATTTTCATTTCTTAGATCCCAAATGCAGTTAGTAGTTGATTTGGTAATTATAACCTGTGACCAAATATTGCGGTTCCAACACGGATAATAGTAGCCCCCTCCTGAATCGCAATGTGATAATCGTTTGACATGCCCATCGACAGCTCAACCTTATTGGTTTGAGGAAAGAGATCTTTTTGATTGAGTTGATCTGCCAGAAGGCGTAATTCCCTGAAGTGTGGTCTTGCCAATTCAGGGTCGTCCGTAAACGGTGGCATGGTCATAAGGCCAATAACCCTGATGTTGGAAAGCAAATTGAGTTCTCGAAGAATTTCTTCTGCTGCTTCAGGATTTACACCTGACTTGGCATCATCGTGCCCGATATTTACCTGCAGGAGGATATCTATTGTACGATTTAACGGCTCTAGATGCCGGTTAAGTGCCTTAGCCAGCTTGAGGCTGTCAACCGTTTCAATTACGTCGAAAATCCGCGCAGCAATTTTTGCTTTGTTACTTTGCAGGTGTCCGATAAAGTGGAGGTGGCATTTCCCTCCGACTGTCTTATACTTTTCCTCAGCTTCCTGAATATAATTCTCTCCAAAGACCTTGTGACCACAGGTTATTGCTTCTTCTATTGCTGAGACGGGAAAGCGTTTTGAAACCGCAACAAGCTGAATATCTTCTGGATCACGTCCACATTCTTTTGCTGCTGTGATGATGTTACTTTTAATAGTTTCAATATTTTCTGCAATACTCATTATTATATCCTGATCAGTTGGAGGGTAGCTGAAAGAGTTTTTTTGCATTTCTGGTGGTTTGGATGGCGAGTTCATCCAAACTAATTCCACGAAGTTGTGCTATGTATTCTGCAGTATACAGGACGTTTGTCGGCTCATTGCGTTTGCCACGAAGTGGATCTGGGCTTAAAAATGGTCCGTCAGTTTCGATAAGCATTGCATCAAGAGGAATGGTACGGGCAACCTCCTGCAGATCTGAGGCGTTTTTGAAAGTCACAACGCCTGGAATGGAGACGTAGAAGCCGAGGTCGATCACCTGTTTTGCAAGCAGGCTATCGCCTGAGAAGCAGTGCATCACGCCGCCAATATCTTTGGCACCTGAAGATTTAAGTATGCTGAGAGTATCTTCATGTGCATCCCTGTCGTGAATAATTACCGGAAGTTGGAGGTCTTTGGCAAGTGAAAGTTGATTCTTAAAATGTTGGCGTTGATTATCTGCTGCTGAATATTCTTTAAAGTAATCCAGGCCGATTTCTCCGTAGCCTACAATATGCTTACGAAAAGTGTCTGCCAGTTCACCAAGTGTGTCATAAGTGCTGGTGGTAATGTTGTCGACATCGTGCGGATGTATACCGATAGTTGCAGAAATATAACTGTACTGCTTTGCCAGGTTAATCGCATTTTTTGAGCTTGCTATATCTATGCCTATGGAGATGATATGCTCAATGCGAGAATCGCAGGCTCTTTGGAGTACAGCTTCCAGATCTTCACTGTAGGCATCCATATCAAGATGACAATGTGTGTCTATCAGTGATGCTTCTTGTGACAATATTGGTAATTTTTTCTTTTTCTTCGACACTGCCTTTATACCTCTTTATTTAATCAAATCCTATTGATTGAGTGGTCGGGTTGAATGTGAAATTATGGGCGCAACTATATGACGTACTGTTAAGAAAAGAAAGGCAAGAGGCATAATAAATCTCGACATAAACCCAAATGGTTTTCACCTGAAAAATACATTGAGGATGTATCTCACTATTACAGATTAAATATTTATCCTTGCTATATCGATTATATGTGAACGGTAAGGCATGATGCGCATTCAGGTATAAAAACTGACCTTTCAGATTTGGACTACATTGTTACGTTGGCGAAAATCTAATCGAGGAAAGTCTGGTTGCGTATTGTCTATATAGTTCTAAAAAAAGATGTTCATGATCGCAGGTATATATCCATTCATTTCTGTGGTATTATTGATGGAGTTAAACGTAAAAATAAAGTTCTCTTACAGAATCTTTAGGCAAGTTGTCAATATTAACAAAACTATGCTTGGTACAGTTTCTTATGAAAAAAGCCTAACAAAGGTCGTAGATTACTGTAATGATTTTAAAAGAAAAGTAAAAAAAATCTTCATATACAGATCAAACTATCGTATAGTGATTACAGCGTATTTCAGTCAGCATAGAGATGTTGACATGCTGATTCATCGGATGAATTAACTACAATGTGATTTTTGTTCGGAATTAACTCATGTGCCCGCAAAAGCACATGTTTTTTTTAACGCCTAATATGTCGAGAGCAACAGTCCTGTTTCCGAGATTGTCGTAGCTGGAGTGTAGCTAAATGATACTTTCGATGACAAGGATTACAGTACCCCGGTACCATATGCCCAATACTATGAAGAGGACAGCAGCATGAATTATGGGATTGTCAGTCAGGAACAATTAGAACAGATTGATGCACTTTTGACAGATAAGCTGATCAGCCTTGGCGTTGATTGTGTCATTATCATCGATATGGCGGGGAACATTATCACAGCCAAAGATGCTGGCGAGAGTAAATATGATGTCTACTCCTTTGCTGCGTTAGCGGCAGGCAACTTTGCTACCGTGGATGCGATGGCGAAGCTAGTCGGCGAACAGGAGTTTTCACTGCTTTTTCATAAAGGACAGGATTCAAATATCCATTTCAGCAAAATAGATGATGAACTCCTGTTGATATCAATGTTTGGCAAAGAGATATCCCTCGGATTTTTGAGGTTAAACGTTGTTGATGTCATAGAGAAAATTCGTAAGATTTGGGAAAAACAATAGAACTCATCCCCTGATGGATGCGCAGATAGTTGCTGATATCTATTTCTGGTGCGCATAATACAACGGAGAATGTGGAGGGCGGATCGTTGAGTTTTATAAATTTGAAGGAAAAAGTCGTACAGGTCAAAATTGTATATTATGGCCCGGGACGCTGCGGTAAAACAACTAATCTTGAATATATAAACAAGACCTACCGAAAACAAATTGTATCCGAAATGGTTAGTCTGAAAACACACGGTGACCGGACGCTGTTTTTTGACTTTCTGCCTTTTGATATGGGGCAGATTAAAGGATACGATATCAAAATTCAGTTATATACTGTTCCCGGACAGGTAAAGTATAACGCTACAAGAAAACTCGTTTTACGCGGAGTTGATGGTATCGTATTTGTTGCTGATGCTATGGAAAAACAGCGCGAAAAAAATATACGATCACTCAATCAACTGCACGAAAATCTACAATCATATAAAGAGTCTATTTTCAATTTACCCCTTGTTATGCAATACAATAAGGTAGATTTGCAAGAGCACGGTATTCCTATTTTGCCGACAGAAGTTTTGCAGAATGACCTTAATAGCAGGCTGAAGGTTCCTTATTATGAAGCTAGTGCCATTACGGGGTATAATGTTGCGGAGACCTTGAAGAAAATTATCTCTTCAACTGTTGTATCGATTCAGAAAAAACTACTCTAGAGAGAAAGTGCAGTGGACCAGTACACAGAAAACGGCAAGTATGATGACGATCTGACAATAGGTTCAGAAGAAGAGTTTGATGACTCTTTTCAGACGGGTAATATAGATTTATTCGAATTCGGTGGCGAGGAGGAATCCCCCATTGATCGTTTGAAGACACTCGTTTTATCTATTGATTGGGAGATCACTGACGAAGTGCTATCGCAATTCAATGACGAACTTATTGACCTCAAGGACATCTGGGCTGATGATAAGGTCAATATGGTCTATTTGCAGGCACTCGAGAAGATAGGGAAATACATCTCCCGTGAAAAGGCAGATTCTCATCCTAACTCAATTAAGCTGCTTCTGAGTATGTATTATAATCTGGAACGGATTGTTCAATCGGACGGATTGTCACAGGCTGAAAAAAAGCAGATTCTTCTCGATGACGTTCGTCGTTTTGAAAAGCTTAAGAAGCTAATAAGCCGGGGAGGAAGATCTTCCTCCTTGTCTGCTCCAGCGCCTGTTGAGGTTCCTGCAGAATCCTTTGAGACGACAGCCCAGGATAGCGAACTTATTCAACTGAAAGCCATTGTCCTTGGTATTGACTGGGAAATTACTGAAAAAGACCTTCTGGAACTCAGAGAAGAAGTGAAACGGCTTGAGGGTGTATATTCAGGAAGTCGACCTAAGCTGGTTTTCCTGCAAGGAATAGGTACACTTGGTGCATATATTCGCAAAAAACAGAGTAACTCTCATGCTGATGCATTCAATCTGCTGCATTCTTTCTATGAAGGGCTCGAAAGACTTGTTCTGACACCACATTTGACTCTCGATCAGGAAAAGGCAATTCTGTTGCCTGAGGTTGAAAAGTTTAATGCGTTTAAGGCTCTTATTGCGAAGACTTTGGTTGAGCATGAGGATGAGGCCGAGGCTAAAATTGCACCTCCAGAGCCTGAAGTCAGGTCTACTCCTGCAATGGCTGGAGGTATAGCTCCAGCTTTTGCTGATCTGCCTGAAGAAGGTACACGTGGCTTCCAGGAAGATGTTGAGGCTGCGGCTCTTGGTATTGGTACACCTGATAATGTTGACGATCATATTAGTCGTTTTTTCGGTGGAGAAGATGAAACTCCTGTACCTGAAGATAAGGCGAAGATTGATTTTGCATCGGATGATAATGCTGAGAAAGAGGCTGAAGCATTAAGCGCTGCATTTTTTGGTACTGATGATACACAGGGAGCTCCAGATCTTTCAGCAGTTGATCGTGACCTTGCATTGCAGGGTGTTGATGTTGAAACTGAGGCTGATGATGATTCCGACGAAGAAGCATTGCCAATGCTTGGTGAAGGAAAAGTGGCACCGGCTCTCGCCGACAATAGTCATGGTGTAAGTGCTTTCAGTGAAGTCTCGCTTGGCGATGTCAGTCAGGATCAACCAAGTGATGACGAGATTGACGGACGTCTCGACGACTTTTTTGGGACGCAGGAATCTCCGGCCGTGCCACTGAAAGAGACCGCCTTTGATGTTTCACCTGATATAGCATTGCAGGGTGTTGATGTTGAAGCTGAAGGGGATGAAGATGAACTTCAGGAAGTAGAAGATACACTTGATTTTGAAGAATTGGCTCCTGCATTTGCAGATCTTGATGATGATTTGGCTGTACCTGATGATGTTCTGAGTGATTCTGAGCTTCCTATGGAACCTGCCGAAATGGCGGAACCCGATTATTTGAAATTTGATGACGACTCTGTAAAAGCAGACCTGGATTCTGATTTGTCTGATCTTGAGTCTGAAGTTGAAGCTGCAGCAGAACCTGCTGAAGATACGATCGATCAAATTGCAGTTAAACCAGATCAGGAGATAATCGAAGAATTAGAGGCAGCATTTCTTGAAGAAGATCTCTCACAGTTTGAGGCAACAGCAGATGAGGCTGAGTCTGATACGGAGCAGGATCTTACCGAGATAGAGCAGGAAATTGTAGCTACAGCCGTAAATGAAGAACTCAAAGATTCTGCAGGAGTTCTGGAGGATTCAGAGGTTGAAGATCAGATAGAAGATTTCTTTGCCTTGGAAGAGTCCGATATTGAAGAGCCTGAAAAAAGTATATTTGAGGCACAGGTTGAAGAACCCGAAGAGCTGGTTTTTGAGGAATCGATTGAAGAGCCCGAAGAAACTGTAATTGAAGAACCTGTCCTTGAGGCCGAAGAACTGGTAATTGAAGAACAGGCTGAAGAGGCTGATGAGTTAGCTTTTGAAGAACCGCCTGAAGACATTGGCGAACAGGTTGTGGAGGCTGAGGAAGATGTTGTATTTGAGCTTGCTGAGGAAGAACCTGATTCAATATCTGTCGTAGAGCCTGAGGTAGAGGATTCTTCCACCGTCGCAGGTCTAGGTGCTGGTCTAGCGGCTGCCGCCGCAGTATCAGTTACTGTAGCGGATGATGAAGACGCTCGCCAGGATGATCTGTTCTCTCTCGAAGCGGAAGGAGAAGCGGTTGATGTAGCTGACGACTCTGCTGATATATTCTTTGATACCGGTGACACTGAAGATACAGATATTACGGACGCATTTGACGAAGAAAGTGAAATCGCAGAAAATGTTATCGAGCAAGAGCTTGCTGTGGAAATGGAAGCAAGTGATGACATCTACCTGGAAGAAGCAGAAGAGTTAGATGACACTGTGGGTGTATTGGTCGATGCTGGCTCGGAATACTCTGAATTACGAGGAGCTGTTCAGTCGCTCAGTCTTGATCTTGAGGATGCTATTATTCAGGGGCTGTTTGTTGAAATAAACAACTTGAGGCAAAAATTCGTTGCCCAACCTACTGAAAAAACATATCTGCAACTCTTGTCAACGGTTGCACAACATATTGATCAGTATAGATTCAATTCTGATGATCAGGCTATTGAACTGCTCGCATACATTCTGGAAAACCTCGAAAATATTTCTGCAAAAGATGACGCAAAGGTGCAGGAAGCACTTCTATCATGTACGTGTAAAGTTTTGCAATGGCAACAGAATATGCTCAACAGTGTGGCTGTCAGGGATAATAATGGCTTCCTTGCATTATCTGAAGCTGAGGCTCTTGAGGATGAGTTCTCTTCAGATGGTTCTGAAGAGACCGAAGAACTCTATGAGTCTGCGACAGATGCTGTTTCTGTCGCAGATGATAGTCAATTTACCAATGTCGTTCGAAGTGAAATCAATGCTCTTCGCGACACCTTGAAAAAGGAAATTGAGGAATTGAAACAAGCAATAAAGAAGTAAGCATATATTTATTTCGTTTTCATCCTGAAATTCATCATTCTGTTCAAGATCGAGGCGGGGGGCAGATTTTTACCGCAAGCATATAGCTGATATTCTGAGGATAAAAATTCGGGCCGTAACGCTGATATTGAGCAGAAGGGTCGTTTCAGGACGGAAACTAGTTCGTTTTTCTACCTGTATTTATATCGATTGCATGTAGATTGTATATAAAAAGGGCCGCTCATTAAGTATGAGTGGCCCTTTTTATTTTATGATTACAACTAATCTTCAGCTTTCAAGGGTGAGGGGAGAGGCGTGAGATGTAAAAAAGCTACCCCGTGATTTTCGTTTGAATTAAAAATAACCCTAAGGGTTAATAGCTTTTTGCGTATTGACAGTCTTGCAAGTCAGTTGCGATAGGTATTCTGCTACACGAGCTTAGCTTAGCCTCGACATGCAAAAAATGACTTACCTAAGCCATGCAATGGTTGTGAGTATGAGGTATAGAGCAAGCCAAGTATAGATAAAATACAGTATTATATGAAAGTATTTCTCACCTTTTCTCATGCGCACTAAGGCAAAGACAAATGCTATTGGTACGATCACACCTGCAAAAAGCGGGTGAAAATATCTGAGTAATTCCTGCAAACCAAGAAAGAACCATGGTCCTGAGATGTATGTTACGCCAAGTTTTTCTGGATCAATTGGAGCTGGAATAATAAGACAAAAACCGAATGTAAGACATATAAGAGGAATATGGTTGGAGACTTTTATCCTGTACCTTCGCAGATGATCCCAGACAAGAATAAGCCAGAGAACGTCAAGGGTGATAACATGGTGCACATAAACGCGTTGCATGCCTCTGTCTGATATCGCGAAGAAGAGATGGTTTAAACTATCTCCTACCAGAGGTATGTTTTCTAATATTGCTTCCGCAATCATCCCGGCAGAGAATCCTGTACTGTCTCCACGCAGTACGTATCCAGTGAACAATAAAAAAATTGCTGTAGGTAGGGAAATGATGAGAATCGCCCAGTTATAAAACGTATATTCGTCCGTTTTCTCAAATATAGCTATGAGATGTATGCAGGAAAATAGAAAGAAGAACTGGCTTGAGTAGAAATGTACAGATCTGGCAAATTCGCCATACGGTACAAGAAGATCAAGTGCTGTGCTTGAATAAAATGGCGAAGATAAGTCATATTGCAGGGCAACGACTATACCTGAACCAATTGAAATATATAGACTGACAAGACTCCAGGCTCCCCACTGATATTTCGAAAGTGATTTGGCTGCAGATGCAAGGCCTTGGAGTGACATTGTGTTAAAGGAAATCATCAGGTCGAGATGGTGTAAAAAGGTTCACTGTCTTTCTTCTCTACCGGGTAAACAGTCAAACTGTCTTTAGCAGGGCCTTTGATTACATTCCCTTCAACAGTGAAACGACTCTGATGGCACGGACATTCCAGGTAATCTTCCTGCTCATGGAAATTGATTTTGCATCCAAGGTGGGTGCATCTTCTGGAAAGAGCCCAACTGCTGTTGCCGCGGTCAAACAGTATGTAATCGTTGTTAACCAGAACACCGTTTAAGGGCAACGGTTTATTTACGTAGAGCTTTTTAGGCTTGCGTGGAACAGTGTAGCCAATAAACGTAAAAAACGGATATAGAAGGGCAAGGAGCCCGGCAAACAGTAGTGAACGTCGACTGAATTTCCTGGATTTACAGGGAGCGGAATTTTGCATCTTTACTTTGGGTATTTCAGTTTTTGAACTTGTCTTTAAGCATTTTTGCTACATGCGGCGCAACCATATCGTCAACATTTCCGCCATGTCTGGCAGCATCCCTGATTATTGAAGAGCTGATAAAAATCCATCGTAGACCCGGCATCAGAAAAATGGAATCCACTTCCCTCTCAAGTTTTCTGTTCATGAGAGCTAGCTGAAATTCATAGTCGAAGTCAGATACGGCCCGCAAGCCTCTGATGATTGCAGTTGCGTTACGTTGTACGGCGTATTCAACTAAAAGGCCGGATGCAGAATCTACCTCTACCCTGTCTCCTTCGCAAACAAATGATTGCCTGATCATCTCCATTCGTTCTTCGAGAGAGAAAAGCGGGCTTTTGGAAGGATTGATAGCGACCGTCACGATAACTTTGTCAAAAAGACTAAGCCCACGCTGAATGATATCAATATGGCCATACGTGATTGGATCGAATGTGCCGGGATAAATAGCAATTGTTGGTCGTTTTGGTGCTGGAGTTGTCATGAGTAGTCCTCAACTGAAAATATTTAAAGCTGTATTGGTGAATACAACCAGAAACCTGTGTCACCATAGGTTCTTTGGTCAGTTAGGGTGAGTTGCCCGCATTGGTCAGGCAATGATTCAGAAGAACGTTCTTCTACTACGATAAGCGTGTGGTCACTATATAATTTGCTATTGCTGATTGATTCCAGAATCTTAACAGATAACCCTTTGGAATAGGGCGGGTCAAGGAAAATCAGGTCAAATTTCTTTATTACTGAACCATTGGTCAAAGAAGGTGGCAGCCCTTTTCGGAGATCATGGCGAATAATATGTACCGCAGCACCTTCCGGGTGGGGTTTGCATGCTTCGATATTTCTTTTAGCGAGATCAAGAGCCTGGCGATGGAAGTCAACTAATACCACTTCGTTGGCTCCACGACTTAACGCTTCGAGACCAAGAGCACCTGTGCCTGTAAAAAGATCGAGAACAGTGCTGTTTTCGCAACGTGATCCAAGAATGTTGAAAAGTGCTTCACGGGCACGGTCAGAAGTTGGCCTGATTGTCTGGGTGCGGCCAGGTGGTGTAAAAAGACGTCGGCCTTTGGCCCATCCGCTGATTATTCTCACGTTTAGATTAGTGTGTTTAAGTATTAACGTTATGGTAACAGGCGTGCAGTTAGTCTGTTAACTTTGACGAAGTGAGAATCTGATTACAGAAAGATACGATAGCTCATACTTCGATATGTTCTTTTTTGCTATTAAAGTATTTGAAATATGATTACCACCGAAACTCAGCTTAAAAAAGTGAGGTGTTAGGAGTGAGGTGTAAGGCGTTAAAAGCACCACTCACTGGATACTCCATAAACATCCGTATATACGTCATAATTGAATGGCTGAATTTTGAAAGATTCTATACTCCTCACTGCTTACACCTAACGCCTTACAAGGATAGTTGAGGATTAGTAGTAATCAGAATTTGAAATCTTCGGCTAGGAGGCTGTCAAAAGACAAAAGCTCAGTGAAAATACTCACTGAGCTTTATGTATTGCCTCTACCGAATAATCAACAAAAAGCGTACCTATTCAGTCAAGACCTCATACGTACCCTTTTCTGATGGCAGTAACTGTTTAGCAGTGCTCCAGATGGCCTCAAGCGGGACGATTGGCTATGGTATGCCTATGCAAAGCGTCCTGATTGGGGCAGGTGGGGTACATCTGAATAGTACCAAAAAGTAATCGTTATTATTCTGGCGTCGTAATCCTACTTAAGGTTTGCGATAACGGTTTCACCAGCGCGAACCTTCTGACCAACCTGTACAAGAATTTCGGTATCCAGTGGAAGATACAGGTCAACACGCGAACCAAACCTGATAAGGCCGAATCTGCGTCCTTTGAGTATCGAATCTCCTGGCTCAAGCCAGCAGATGATCCTGCGTGCAATAAGTCCGGCAATTTGTACAAAGGCGATCTTTTTTCCTGAAGCAGTTTGCAGCACAGTACCGCAATACTCATTTTGCAGAGCGCCACGGGCACTGTCAGCTGCGTAAAATTTACCAGGTCGGTACACTATCTTTTCAACTGTGCCAGCCATTGGAGCACGGTTTACATGAACATTGAAGACGTTCATAAAGATAGATACTTTAAAAGCTTCACCTTCAGTGAAGGTGTCGTCTTGAACTTTTTCAGCAATAATTACTTTGCCGTCAGCAGGAGATACCATGGCATCTTCTTCTGGTGGCACAAACCGTTCAGGGTCTCTGAAAAAACATAACACAAATACAGTAAGAACAAGGCATGGCCATACAAGCAAGTCGTACGAAAGAATCGCGAAGACCAGAGTGATAAAGACCATGAAGCCAATAAATGGAAACCCTTCTTTGGCGACAGGGATTTGTGGTTTCAACATTACACATCCTTCAAATACAGTGACACCCGTAAGAGCCTCTGGTAATGAAAAGCTTATTTTCGTTTATCGGCCCTGGCCATGGCGATTGTCCCTGTTCGGATAATCTCTTTAATGCCAATTGGTCGCAGGATGTCAACGACTGCCTGAATTTTTGATGCAGATCCAGTTACCTCTACTGCGTAGCTTTTGGCACTGACATCAACCACCTTCCCGCGAAAAATATCGATAACCCTCAGCACTTCGGCCCGGGTATGGGCCTCAGCTTTAACTCTGATGAGTACCATTTCGCGTTCAACATACTCTTTTTCACTGATATCAGTAACCTTTATAACATCAATGAGTTTGTGGAGCTGTTTGGTTATCTGTTCTATAATCTGGTCGTCACCTTTTGAGACGAGAGTGAGGCAGGATATGCCTGCGTCAAGTGTCTCTGCAACACAAAGGCTTTCAATATTATAGCCACGTCCGCTGAATAGACCTGTGACACGCGAAAGTACACCAGGCTTATTTTGCAGGAGGACTGAAATTGTATGGTTTCTCATCAGGGTATCCTGTGCAATTCAAATGTTAGCAAACAAAATTTCTACAACCAACTCATCTGCGACCTCAGGCAGCAAATTATACCAGCAGCATTTCAGTATTGGACTTGCCTGCAGGGACCATTGGGTAAACACCTTCTTCCCGATTGATATTAAAGTCCATCACAACGATGTTGTCAGTTGCAAGTGCTTCTTCAATAACCGGCACTACTTCGTCTTTAGTCTTAGCTCTCAGGCCAACTGCGCCATATGCTTTAGCGAGCTCGACAAAATCAGGCGCTACTTCCATTACTGTTGAGGCGTAACGTTTATTGTAGAAAAGTTCCTGCCACTGACGTACCATTCCAAGATAATTATTATTGAGAATCGCAATTTTAATGGGAAGGCCCTGTTGCTTGGCCGTTGCCAGTTCCTGGATATTCATCTGAATGGAACCATCACCTGCAATATCGATTACAGTCTTATTCGGAAAAGCCATCTGCGCACCGATTGCAGCTGGAAGACCAAAACCCATAGTACCAAGGCCACCGGAGGTTACAAAATGACGCGGTTTGTTAAATCTATAGAACTGAGCAGCCCACATCTGGTTCTGGCCAACCTCAGTGGTGATTATTGCATCACCTTTTGTTAATTTGTCAAGCATTTCGACAACATATTGCGGTTTGATGATTGTGTCATCATCGTTGTAACACATTGGGTGTTGGGTGTTCCATTCCTGAATAGTATCAAACCACGGTTTATGCCGTGCAGCTTCTTCTTCAAGATTGAGATTCGCTTCGGAGTTAAACCATTTGTTCATTGCCCGCAGTGCATATTTGCAATCGGCAACAATGGGTACGTCAACGCGAACATTTTTACTAATTGAGGTTGGGTCAATATCTATATGGATGATCTTGGCGTTGGAAGCAAATTCATCAAGCTTACCTGTAACACGGTCATCGAATCGGGCACCTACAGCAATTAATAAATCTGATTGGGCAACCGCCATATTTGCACTGTAAGAGCCGTGCATACCCAGCATGCCAAGGGAGAGTTCGTGTGTCCCCGGGAAAGCACCAAGCCCCATAAGGGTCATGGTAACTGGAATATTCAGCTTCTTGGCGAGTTCAGTTAATTCAGGGCTTGCATCGGATAAAATAACACCGCCACCAACATACATAACTGGTTTACGCGCCTGCATGATAAGTTTGCATGCTTTAGCAACCTGGCCTATATGCGGTTCATAGGTTGGCTGATAATTCTGCATGCGGATAGGTCGCTTCTCCGGATAGTTTATGAGGCTTGCCACGAGATCTTTAGGCAAATCAACGAGAACAGGTCCGGGTCTGCCGGTGCGGGCAATATAAAATGCCTCGCGAATAACAGAAACGATGTCGTCTTTATCACCTACCAGGTAGTTGTGCTTGGTACATGGCCGGGTAATACCGACAATATCAACTTCCTGAAAGGCGTCATTTCCAATAAGATGTCTGGGTACCTGGCCTGTCAGTACCACAAGTGGTATTGAATCCATATAGGCGGTAGCAATTCCTGTAACACCGTTTGTAGCACCCGGGCCTGATGTTAACAGGGCAACTCCAACTTCGCCGGTAGTTCTACTGAATGCATCTGCGGCGTGTACAGCACCTTGCTCGTGACGTACAAGAACGTTAGTGATATCTGCGTCCATAAGCGCGTCATATAAATCGATAACAGCGCCACCTGGATAACCGAATATAGTTTTAACTCCTTCTTCCTGGAGACATTTGACAATTGCTTGAGCGCCGGTAATTTTTCCCATTAATTCTTCCTTTTGTATAGATTCGTTAGACAGACCGATTGAGAAAAGCTGGAAAACCGGTGGAATACCGTCGAGAGTGCGAAATATATATGTCTAAAACTCGTATGTCAACCATCAACGTAAATGTAGGGATACCAATTTAGTACGATTATTGTTGAATATAAGCTGTACTGAATGGTAATGGCAGGCCTTTCATACGGTGCTACCCGGTGGTGAAATGTATCGTAAAAATTGCAAGTCCCAATGTTTTCGTAAAAATCCAACTTGACAAGAAGGTGAGTAGGCGTTTAGTTTAACAGGATAGTCGTTTTAAAACTTAAGAACTTTTTATTTTTTCAATTATATCTAGCGAAATGAAAAATCTACTCCTGGCTCTACTACTAGAACTATTTGTGAGCACCGCGGTCAAAGCGGGGGAGTTGTAGTACGACTACTAAACTAAATACCCCAAAAGGCCGCGGTTCTCAGAACCGCGGCCTTTTTTTTTGCCTGAAATGTCAACACTTGCGTTTAAACTAGGAGAACTCGAATGAATCCGGAAGCAGTGAAAAAATATCGTCCATTTCCAAAGATAGATTTGCCACAGCGAACATGGCCAAGCAAAGCCATTACCACAGCTCCAACCTGGTGTAGTGTAGATTTGCGTGATGGTAATCAGGCGCTTATTCAGCCAATGAGCCTGCAGAAAAAACTGGAAATGTTCAAGTTACTCACTGATATCGGTTTTAAAGAAATTGAGGTGGGGTTTCCTTCTGCCTCTCAGGTGGAGTTTGAGTTTACACGTACACTCATCGAAAATGATCTTATTCCTGAAGGTGTAGTTATTCAGGTGCTCACCCAAGCAAGAGAGCATCTTATCCGCCGCACTTACGAATCTGTAAAGGGTGCTAAAGAAGCTATTGTCCATATCTACAATTCAACTTCAACATTGCAGCGTCGGACTGTCTTTAACATGAACAGGCAGGAGATAATCTCACTTGCGGTCGAAGGTGCAAAACTCTTGAAGGAAGAAGAACAAAAATATCCTGAGACAAAATTCAGGTATGAGTATTCTCCAGAGAGTTTCACAGGCACCGAACTTGAGTTTGCTCTTGAGATCTGCGAAGCGGTTATGGGTGTGCTGAAACCTACCAAAGAGAATAGACTCATTATCAACCTTCCTGCGACCGTTGAGTTGTCGGGTCCTAATGTTTACGCTGATCAGATTGAGTGGTTTTGCAATAATATGTCTAACCGCGAGGCTGCAATAATAAGCTTACATGCACACAATGATCGTGGTTGTGCAGTAGCGGCAACTGAGCTTGCAATGATGGCTGGCGGTGACAGGGTTGAGGGAACACTCTTTGGTAATGGAGAGAGAACCGGTAATGTCGATATAGTAACTCTTGCACTCAACATGTTCACACATGGCGTTGATCCTGAACTTGATTTCAGTGATATGAATAGACTTGTTGATGTCTATGAGCGGGTTTGTAGGTTGCCTATTCATCCACGACATCCATATGCAGGTGAACTGGTTTATACTGCCTTTTCAGGTTCTCATCAGGATGCGATTAATAAAGGGATGACCGCCTACGACCTTACAGATTCTGTACTTTGGGAAGTTCCATACCTGCCGATTGATCCATCAGATGTCGGTCGCACCTACGAGTCGATAATCCGGATTAACAGTCAGTCCGGTAAAGGTGGTGTCGCATATATTATGGACAAAGAGTACGGCTATAAGATGCCAAAAGCAATGCATCCAGAGTTTGGGAATATTGTTCAGAGTGTCACAGACCGGGAAGGACGGGAGTTACAGCATAAAGAAATTATGGCGGCCTTTGAAGAAGCGTACCTTGCAGCTACTGCACCATATTCCTTAAAGAGTTTCAATGTTGTTAAACGCCATTTCGATGATGCCGAAAAACTCTCATCTGCAGAAATTCAAGCCATAGTACGTGTTAATGGTGAAGAAAAGTCTATAGAGGCTACCGGTAACGGCCCGCTTGATGCTTTCTGCTCTGCCCTTAAAGCACATATTACCGGCGACTTTACTCTTTGCAGTTATCATGAGCATGCTCTTAATGGCGGTTCAAGCGCAAGCGCTGCAGCCTATATCGAGATTGAAAAACCTGAAGGTACCAAAACCTGGGGTGTTGGTGTTGATACCGATATTATTGTTGCTTCTATTAAAGCCGTGTTGAGTTGTTTAAATCGTAAAATGACGAAATAGGCCTAAGGGGTAAGGGCTGAGGACTAAGGGGTTAGGACTGAGGACTAAGAGTGTTATTGGGTTACTTAGTCCTATCCTCTGAGTCCTTAGTCCTTCAAAAAAACTATGGAACAGCAAAAAACTCATAGCATTCAAGAGGTATCCGCGAAACTGCTGCCTCTCTTTAATGGATCAGCGGATGTGGTGTTTACGTTTCTTTTTGGCTCTCTAGCTAGTGGTCATTATTCACACCTCAGTGATGTCGATATTGCTGTCTATGTAAAGGATCCCCATAACTTTTCATTTAACGATAAGTTAACTCTTCAGGCAGATTGCTGTCGTGCTTTAAAACGGAACGATGTTGACCTAGTGGTTGTTAACCAAATGAATAACCTCATTTTGTTAGAAAATATTATACGAGAAGGTGAGGTTATTTATGTTCAAGATCAGATGATACTGGATGAATTTGTGGTAACTAAATTGCACCAGGTAATTGATTTCAAATGTCAGAGAGAAAGGGCTATGGGGGATGAGAGAACGAATCAACCAAAAGATATTTAGGGCTAAAGAGTATTTAGCTAATATTGAACAGTTGGCACCTGCATGCTCAGAGAAATTTCATACAGACTTTGTCTATCGTGGAGCGTTGCTTCATTATCTGTACCTGATGGCAGATTCGTGCATCAGTCTGGCTGAAATGGTGATAAAACAACACGGATTGCGGCCACCTCAATCATATACTGAGGCATTCGATATTTTGGGTGAAGCAAATGTTTTAGATCCGGAATTTGCCAGATCATTTTCAAAGATTGCTGGATTTCGAAATTTCCTTGCCCATGACTATGAAACGGTTGATGCGGAAGTGATATGTGGAAACATTTTGACAGATCTCTCAGATGTTTATGTATTTATCCAAAAGATTGAAAGTTTATAGCATAAAGTGGTTTGCTTTTCACATCCAGACTTGCCACCTCAAGCCATCCCCTGTTTTTTTGTTGAGCATCTTTGTGTTAGGTAGTAGGCTTGCAGTCTGGAAGAGTTTTTGTGGTTATAACAGATTGAGATCTTAATAAATATCAGGGAAACCAGGACTGTATTTCATGACAAAAATAGCTTTGATAACAGGCGTTACAGGTCAGGATGGGGCATATCTCGCAGAGTTTTTACTAAAAAAAGGGTATGAAGTTCACGGCATAAAACGAAGAACTTCCCTATTTAATACAGACAGGATAGATCACCTCTATCAAGATCCTCACGTTGAGAATAGAAAATTCATTCTCCATCACGGCGATTTGACCGACTCCTCAAGCCTGATTCGGATAATGGAAAAAGTACGTCCGGATGAGGTGTATAACCTTGCAGCCCAATCGCACGTAGCGGTTTCTTTTGAAGAACCTGAATACACCGCCAACTCTGATGCTCTAGGTACTCTACGACTTTTAGAAGCCATTCGCATGCTCGGCCTTACAGATAAAACCAAATTTTATCAGGCTTCGACCTCAGAGTTGTACGGGTTAGTACAAGAAACACCTCAAACCGAAACAACACCATTTTATCCACGCTCACCATATGCTGTTGCGAAGCTCTATGCTTACTGGATAGTTGTAAACTATCGCGAAGCGTATGGAATTTACGCCTGTAATGGAATTCTTTTCAATCATGAATCCCCGCAACGTGGTGAGACCTTTGTAACCAGAAAAATTACCCGTGCGATCAGCCGTATTCTTCTCGGATTGCAGGATTGTCTGTACCTCGGCAACATGGATGCAAAACGTGACTGGGGACATGCAAAAGATTATATCGAAATGCAATGGCTTATGCTCCAGCAGGAAACACCTGATGATTTTGTTATCGCCACCGGTCAACAACAGTCAGTACGTGATTTCGTAAATATTGCTGCACGTGAGCTTGGCATACACCTCCGTTGGGAAGGTGAGGGCCTAGAAGAAATAGGTATTGTAGAATCAGTAGATAAGACTGATGATTCAATAAAAGTTCAGCCAGGACAAACTGTCGTCCGCGTAGATCCTCGTTACTTCCGTCCCACCGAAGTTGAAACCCTCCTTGGTAATCCAGCAAAAGCTAAAGAAAAACTCGGCTGGACACCACGCATCACCTTCGAACAACTCGTAGAAGAGATGGTCCGCTACGATCTCGAAGAAGCGAAAAAAGACGCTCTTTGCCAGAGTCAGGGATTTCAGACGTTTAATTATAACGAATAAAACGTGAGGGGTTAGGCGTTAGGTGTGAGGTGTAAAAGAAACTTTGGGGGAGCATGGCGGTATTAGGAGAATCTGTAATGGATGGTAAGTCAGATAGTTCGGTCAGGCGGCATCATAATTTGTTGGTTTGGCAGGAAGGTATTAATCTGGTCACCACTATTTACCGTCTTACATCTGCATTTCCTCCTGAGGAAAAGTATGGTCTCGTGAGCCAAATGCGTCGGGCTGCTGTTTCAATTCCAAGCAATATTGCTGAGGGCGCAGCCCGCACGACCCAAAAAGAATTTTCACACTTCCTCTCTATCGCAAGAGGTTCTCTGAGTGAATTGGAAACTCAGCTAATCATTTGCAGAAAACTTGAATATGTTTCGGATGTTGACGAGACCTTCAAACTCATGAATAAAATTTTCGCTCTGTTGGGTGGTTTGATTAAATCACTAAATGGCAACAACACCAAATGAACCTGAGCCTTTTGATTAAACCCACTATTCAATTGTTCTCGTAGAAATAACCAAAACCCTTCCCTCAAAATAACTAAAAGACCCAAGCGGCATTATAAACATGGATATTGGCAACAACACCCCTCACTCCTCACCCCTCACTCCTCACTCATCGATTTTCGTGGCCGGACATCGCGGCATGGTAGGTGCAGCAATAGTCCGAAAATTGCAATCTGAAGGTTACAACGACATTATTACCCGAACTCACTCAGAGCTCGATTTAACAGATCAGGCTGCGGTACGGGATTTTTTCAAAACACACAAAATCGATTACGTCGTTCTCGCCGCAGCAAAAGTAGGTGGAATCCACGCCAACAACACCTACCCGGCTGAATTCATCTACCAAAACCTCATGATTCAATCCAACGTGATCCATGAGGCCTATAAAGCTGGTGTACAACACCTTCTATTCTTAGGCAGTTCGTGCATCTACCCAAAGATGTGCCCACAACCAATGAAAGAAGAATACCTCCTTTCAGGTTACCTCGAACCTACCAACGAACCATACGCCATTGCAAAGATAGCCGGCATTAAAATGTGCGAGTCTTACAACCGCCAATACGGAACCAAATACCGCTCCGTAATGCCAACTAACCTTTATGGCCCGGGCGACAACTACCATCTCGAAAACAGCCACGTAATCCCAGCCATCATCCGCAAATACCACCTCGCCAAATTGGCTATGGAAGGCAACCTTGAGGCAATCCAGAAAGACGAACAAACCTACGGCCCAATCCCCCAAGACATAAAACAAGCCATTGGCCTAGCTGAAGATTCTTCAGCCTTAAACAGCTTTGGCAGTTGCAGTCCTAATCCCTCAGTCCTTGGCCCTGGCAGTTCCCTCAGTCCTAAAGTAGTATTATGGGGTTCCGGCAAAGCAAAAAGAGAATTTCTCCACGTAGACGATATGGCAGCCGCCTGCTACGATGTAATGCAGCTACTTCCCCAGTCTCTTAACACCTGCAGTTGTAGTAAAAGTCCTAAGTCCTCTAACCTAAGTCCTAGTAGTTCCAGTCCTAGTTTCTATAACGTTGGTACAGGTAAAGACATAACAATCAAAGAAGTTGCACAGGTAATCTGTGAAATTGTGGGTTTCAAAGGTGAAACAATCTACGACTCTGATAAACCTGACGGTACCCCGCAAAAGCTACTTGACACCACCATGATAAACAATATTGGTTGGGAACCAGCTTTCAGTTTAAAAGTAGGTCTTCGGGATGCATATAACTGGTACTTGAAGAGTGGCCTGGTCAAGTA
Organism: Desulfosediminicola flagellatus; assembly: GCF_005116655.2. Lineage (GTDB taxonomy): Bacteria > Desulfobacterota > Desulfobulbia > Desulfobulbales > Desulfocapsaceae > Desulfopila > Desulfopila flagellata. The sequence goes on from NZ_CP050698.1 coordinate 1,245,413, forward strand.
AAAAAGAGACATTTTTATTAGGCTGCTTTTTTCTATTCAATCCCTTTTCTACATTCAGCTGAGATGCCCCAACTAAGAATGACTTCTTTTGCTGTTGTAAAACATTTTGATATAGTTAATGACAGTCCGCTTGGCATCTTATCTGGTGAGTTGAGTCAAATGCCCCCCCCCCAGAAGTCTCTTTCGCGACTCATGTTGCTTTTAATCTGTTTCTTTTTGAGCAAGCCGTGGAAGTCGTCTCTGCATTATTATGCACTGCATGGATATTAGGGAGGTCTTCTTCTTAACATCAATAAATTGATACCTCACTCCTGTCCCTTGGCGAAGAAGGCCATTGTCCTTTTTAATATTTCCGGCTACATCTTCAGCTGTGTACTCACTTTACGAAGACGCTTGAGCTCAGCTTGTATTGCCGTCAAATCATCAGGTTATAAAGATTCGTTTGCTGGTCTCTCCGATTCTTGCTTCTATCGGTAGAGCAGGTTTGCATTTAACCTGAGATTCCTGCCTGCTTCATTAATAGTATAACCCTATTCCGAAATCAGTCTGACAGTCTCTTTTTTGAATCCTTCTGTGTATTTTCGTTTGATTCGTTTACTTATGGATAACTTCCCTTGAAAATTGATATTTCATTCGAAAGAAAGTGTTAGGTAAATTCTTACCATATCATTGAAGTTCAGGTTTGCGTAGGAAGACATCAACAGCATGAATATCATGATTTCTGATGCTTAGAATCCATTTGACTACTTTTCTTAGCTGAATAAATTCCACGGTAGAGTTAAAACCGTCCAAATCTTCGATGAGCCTAATGATAGAATCTTTCATTGGGGCAATACGATGATAGTGACTGTGAAGAATGCTATCTATGGAACATACTATTCTGCACGATTAAAGTACTTAATACAATACTTGTCAGTATTGTATTATTTTAGGTTAAATAATAGCCAATAGTTAAAAATTTGCTGCATTTACCCAACCTCGACCCGAGCAAATTTTGTGCTTAGTTGAGGAAGAGACGCTAAGAATACAAGATGAACTTGGTCGTCTGAAGAGAAACTATGTGTAAACGATGTAATGACATAGTTGTAAACGATGAAGTGAACAGTACATTGAATATACTCGGATCGGTCGTGTAATATGTTAGGTCGATTTGTACTAGAAATACTTACTTTTTATTTGTGCGTTTTTGTGTTACTAATTAGAAATGTTGCAATTTAAAGTAATTACTATTATTAAAAAAAACTTGTTGCTACTAGAACTTGAAGTGTAATAGATTGGATAGGTATTTGCTTTGATTTGATTTTGAAATAATTAAAGACAATCGATAGCAGTTAATATTTAATTAGGGGGGGAATTATGAATAAGAAATGGAAAAAACCTGAACTGATTGTGATAACACGAACATCACCTGATGAATCAGTATTAAAAGCATGCTCAGGTGTGAGGGTAAACGCAGCAAATATTAAGGATAGTGGTTGCAATATTGGTGTCTGTGATCCGTGTGAAAGCGTAGGGGTTTGTTGAAAATGTTAGGGAGCGCAAATGGCTTGATGTATTTTTTGGGGGGGATGTTGATATGTCAAAGTCTATAATTATACTCCTGAGAATGGCATAATGCTTGGCAGTTTGAAAGATGCATCCTGTTAACTGTAGTTGAAACTAAACTGATTTTTCATTCTACCTTTTTTTTGTCATCTCGCATAAAATAACCTGATTACCACTGATCTTCAGCTACTGTTGTTAGCTGTTAGCTGTTAGCTGTTAGGTGTATAGAATCTTACATAACACAGTCATCCAAAGATGACCTAGATATGAGTGGTTATGGAGTGTTCTTTGAGTAGTGTAGTTAACGTCTCACCTCTGACACCTCACTTTTTCAAGCTGAGTTTCGGTGGTAATTAGATAAAATAAGAGCTTTGTAAGCCCTTCATAATTTGCACCTTTAGTAAGAAAGGCTTCTCAATATTTAAATTGCGGCTTCATATGGTCTTCTTGTTATCCTAAACGTCCCTATCATACAGTGGTTATTTCGATAATCACCTTTTACCTAAACATATAGATAATTGTTATTGAGATGGAGAAAAAGCTTTGATTAAAATTGATTTTACCGATTTGTTCATTCCTTCAAAAGATATTGTCGCACGAGAAATAGGAGGGGAACTCCTCATTGTTCCAATTGTAGCAGGGATTGGCGATCTTGAAGATGATTTATATACTCTTGAGGACACTGGTAAAGATATTTGGTCCAGATTGACAGGAAAGGATGATCTGCACCAAATTATTAATGACCTCGTGGACGAGTATGATGCGAGTTATGAGGAAATTTCTGCAGACGTTTTAGGTCTTATTGGTGAACTTTTGAGAAGAAAAATCATTACAAAATTAAATTAATCCAAGTGTTCTTTTCATAATGAATCGATGTCAAATTTCTTATCAAGTCGATCCGGTTTTAGACAATTTATGTCTATAATGCTATGTGACAATTTGTCGGTTAGGTTCAAAGCTCAAGGCAAAAGCATGTCACCATTTATTAAATGTGATGACATCGTTACCGTAAGCCCACTCGAAAATGGTGTGCCCTCTATAGGCGAAGTAATAGTGTTTTTGTCTCAAAACTCAGATTCAATCGTAATTCATCGTTTTGTGAAAAGTAGTGGCCGGTTCTATGTGACTAAGGGGGATAATCTTTTAACATTTGATAGAAGTGTTCCTTTGTCGCGAATTTTAGGGAAAATTGTCGCAATTGAAAGAGAAGGAAAGTTAATCACCTTTGGTCTTGGATGTGAAAGGATAATTATTGCATATTGTTCACGATTAAAGATCCTTAGGTTCTGTATTTCTGCTTACCTTTTCATCATCCGACTATTTATTGGTAACAAACATAATGATAGAACAAGTATCTAAAGCTATAGAGATTCAGGATATCGCATTTTGGAACGATGTCATTCAAGCTAATCCGTTATTATCTTTTTCTCTTGAGCTAACAGCACGATGTAATAACAACTGTAGACATTGTTATGTAAATTTACCTACGAATGATATTTCTTCGATAAACAGCGAACTTTCACTGGTCGAGATTAAGAGAATAGTTGATCAAGTTGTACAGCGTGGTGCATTATGGGTGCTATTGACTGGTGGGGAGCCGTTATTGAGAGATGATTTTCAAGAAATATATCTATATTTAAAAAGGAAGGGGCTTTTAGTTTCTGTCTTCACAAACGGGACGCTGTTGAATGAAGAGTATGTGAAATTGTTTCGGGATTATCCTCCTCGAGATTTGGAGTTAACTGTTTATGGTGTTAGTCCGGAAATCTATGGAAATGTTACAGGTAAGAAGAATCACTTTGATTTATTTATAAATGGCCTTGACCTTCTGGATAAATACAATGTTAGTTACAGGCTCAAAGCTATTGCTATGAAATCGACTTTGGACGAATTTGACAAGATCAAATCATTTTGTCAGGGGAGGACAAAAGATTATTTCTATTTTGATTACAAGTTACACCTCAGAACTGATCGCAACCAATTACGAAATCAACTTATCATAGAAGAGCGGCTCAGCACCAAAGAAATACTTAAGTTGGAAGCTGACGATCCAGCAAGGTCTAAAGCACTCGCTAAAAATTGTGACAACTTGATTGGTAATAAAACATATAAAAAGGAAGATGGACAGTCTCTTTTCCGATGTGCTATTGGCAATGGGAGTATGTACATCTCGTCCGATGGAAGCTTGCGGTTATGCCAATCATTGACTCATGATAAATTTGTGTATGATCTAAAGCAAGGCACACTAGAGAGTGCTTTAAAAACGTTGGTTCCTAAAATAACAGAAAGCAGATCTGATTCTCCAGAGTATTCTCAGCGTTGTGGTACATGTAATTACCTGAATCTTTGCATGTGGTGCCCTGCTCATGCATATCTGGAATGTGGAAGGCTGGATGAAATGGTTGATTATTTTTGTGAACTGGCACATGAACACGCAGGTCAGTTGCTGGAAAATACCAGAGATAGAAATTCTTTAATTGAATGAAAAATATTTCGTGCTGTCGGGAAGGGGATATTTGCTGGTGATCCTGTAGTTGATTGGAGCAACGTGGTTTAGTTGTTTAAATCAAATATGGTAAACTAAAACAATTAGATGGGTTATTTTAGCTTTTTAAAAAATATATTATGACGAATTATGTCAAAAAACAAGTGCGTGATTATGCTTCACACTTGATCCCCAGAGGAAGTCTCGATCTTACATACAGATGCAATAATAATTGCTTACATTGTTGGCTCCGGTTGCCTGTAGATGCTGTTGAAAAGTATGATGAGCTATCTACAGAAGAAATAATTGCAGTTATTGATAAAGGCAGGATGGAAGGATGTAGGCATTGGGCCCTATCTGGGGGTGAACCAATGCTACGAAATGATTTTGCGGATATCCTCCAATATATTCTTGATTATAATTACACATACTCTGTTAATACCAATGGCACCCTAATTACGAGCCAGATTGCTGATCTTCTTAAAGCGAAAGGGGCCAAAATGGTTTCAATGTATGGTCCTGATGCACATATCCACGATCAAATCACTCAGAATCCGGGATCATTTGATCAATTTATCCGTGGGTGTCGATACCTGAAAGAGGCTGGTGCAAATTTCATAGTTCAGTTAGTTCCTATGCAATCAAATAAGCATGTGTTCAAGGAAATGAACGACCTCGCTTATAAACTGAGCAATAGGGTTAGAATAGGGGCGACATGGCTTAATCTGACTGCAGATGGTGATATAGCTAAAAATAAGATAATCTGTGCACAGAGATTAGATGCAGAAGAAATCGTGGGTTACGTCAAGCCTGATGTTGCAGGAAAGAGAAGTGCTGGTATTGACAAAATCTCAGATTGTGTGAGAGATCAAGAAACGCTGTTTGGCCATTGTATCGAGAAAAGGAATAAATTCCATATTGATGCTTATGGCAAAGTATCGTTCTGTGGTTTCATTAAAGATCCTTCTTTACGATACGATATTAAAAATGGAACTTTCAACGAGTATTGGAACTCATTTTTACCTCTCGTGGGCCACTCATTACCTGTGATCGAGGAATACCTTAATGGGTGCGGTAAATGTACCAAGAGAGAACTTTGTCGTTGGTGTCCTGCATATGCATATTTGGAACATCGAAATGTACATCGCAAAATTGATTACCTATGTGAATTAACGGAAAAATTTGAAAGTGTCAGATTGAATTTGCAGGTGGGGAAGGAAAAAACGTTTCAGGTTGCTGGCATTGGAGTTTTGGTCAAATCCGATTCGCCCTTCCACGATATGATATTCTCTCCCAAATTGGAAAATTTTCTGTCTGAAGATGCCGGGGTAGATACCGTCCTGCTAGCCCATCATGTAATAAACAGTCATTGCGACAATGATATTATTCTTCAATCTGGTAAAAAACTTTATTCCCACCCTGGACTGGAAGTGCGCAAGGTTAGGGATAAAATAGTTTATGTTAAGAAAAATTCAGAGGATGGTGAGTCTAACCTGGATGAATATGCTGTCTTTAATGAAGACTACAGCAAAGGGGATGTCTACCACAACAGCGATAAGATTCGTAGTACAGAAATTTTGGAATCATTGACAGGGATACTCAAAGATGAAATCCTTTTTGGCCAGTTGCTGGCTGCCCGTAATGGGTGTGTATTTCATTCTAGTGGCTTGAATTGTAATGGAAAAGGATACTTGTTTATAGGTCACTCTGGAGCCGGAAAAAGTACGATTTTAAAATTATTTAAAAATCGTTATACAGATATTCTTTCTGAAGACAGGGTAATCGTAAAAAAATCTTATGGCGGCTATCGTCTTTATGGTACTTGGTTTCATGAATTCACTCAAAATCCTTTTCCTGGCCCTGTGGAGTTGAGCGGGGTGTTTTTCCTTAATCAGGCAGACAGCAATTATCTTTCCCGCATTCAGAAAAACTCTCTTATTATAAGGAGTCTACTTCCATGTGTCATTCGTCCGTTGGAGAGTGCTGTGTGGTGGGAGAACATCCTTTTGTTGTTATCTGATATTGCGCAAACTGTCCCCTGCTACGATCTCTATTTTGATAAGAGCGGTAGTATCGTTTCTCATGTTGAAGGTCTGAAAAACCCTTAATTCACTTACAATAAATTGAATATAGTTGCTATTTATGTGAATGAGTTGGACGAATAAAATCCTCTTTGATATGTTTCTATTCATAATTATTTTAAGGTGTAGGGCACGAAAATGAGTATAGACAAATATTATTCTCAGACAAGTATGGGGGAAATTTATTCCTCACGAATGAAAAATGTAGATTTGCCCAGCCTTAAAATTGAACTAACTCAACGGTGCAACAACCGATGTATTCATTGCTACAATAATTTAGCTGCTGAAAATAAGGAGCTTGAGAATAAAGAGTTACCTACTTCTGAATTTCGAAATATTATTTTTGAGGCCGTTGAGTTGGGTTGCATGTCGATACTCTTTACCGGGGGGGAGCCTTTACTCAGATCAGATTTCCTGGACCTCTATATTTTTTCGAGACGATTAGGATTGTCGGTTACGATTTTCACAAATGCTACTCTTATAACTCAAGATCACATATCACTTTTCTCTAAAGTACCTCCCCTAAATCCAATCGAGGTTACCTTGTATGGAATGACAAAGGGTACATATGAAGAGGTCAGCCGGATACCAGGATCTTACGATGCTGCAATAAAAGGTATTAAGTTGCTGGCAGAGGCATGTATTCCATTCATAATCAAAGGTGCTTTTGTTGGGAATAATAGAAATGAAATTCCTGAATTTGATTCTTGGGTATCCTCATTGGGACATATGAACGGTGCTCTACCTACTTTTTCCATATTTTTCGACTTGCGAGTTAGAAGAGATAGTGAGTCCAAAAATAGTCGAATAGAAAGCTTAAGACCTGCCGCTAAGCAGGCTTTAGAATTCCTTACGCGCAATGAAGATGAATTTTTAGCGGAAATAAAAAGCTTTTGTTCGCAATTTGCCACACCTCCAGGGCTGAAGCTTTTAGGTTGTGAGGCTGGTTCAAAGAGCATTTCAGTCGATCCTTATGGGATGGGTTATCCCTGTCTTCTTCTGCGTCATCCCGATTTTTCATATGATCTTTTGAAGGGGTCGCTAAAATGTGCACTTGACCAGTTTAAATTTAAGGCTGCTGAAATGAGTGCTCAACCAGGGAGTGAATATGATCAGCGATGTGCAAAGTGTTTTCTTAAAAGTCTCTGTCAGCAGTGCCCTGCACGTTCGTGGATAGAGCATGGCACACTGGACAGTCCGGTTGAATATCATTGCCAGATAACTCATGCTCAAGCTGTATACCTGGGGTTAATAACTGAGGGAGAAAAATTATGGGAGGTACCTGACTGGAAGACAAGGTTATCTACCTTTATTGAGAAGAGTTAGTCAACAGGGGTTAAAAAGTAAATCGAGGGTTCTTCTCATCGTCAATATAACTTAGGGTTGTCTCTAAGAGGGAGTCCGGGAATGGACCTTTCACCTCCAACAAATCATGACCTGGTCAAGTAAAAATGGACACTTTTCTTAGGCTGCCATCTTCAACTCCATCATCTTCTCAAAATCATTTGGGCTGAGATAGCCAAGATGCGAATGGTGTCTCCTGCAGTTGTAAAACATCTCAATGTAATAAACGTTATCCATTCTGGCTGTTTCCCTGGTGTGATAGAGTGAATCAAGTACTCTTTCTGTTCTCAAACTCCTAAAGAAACTTTCGGCATAACTATTATCCCAACAATGGCCCTCTCGGAGTTTTCGCTTACCGGGCCCATGCTGCTTGTCAGTCGGTTGTAGGAAGTCTTTACTTTGCAGTACTGGCTGCCACGATCTGAATGAAAAATAAGGCCTGCTGAAGGCCTACGACGCCATATTGCCATTTGCAATGCATTAATAACAATGTCTTTTGTCATGCGACTTTTCAGGGGCCAACCCACAACCTGACGGGAATATAAGTCTATAACGACTGCAAGATACAGCCAGTCCTCTGTAGCCCAAATATATGTGATATCAGAAGTGGTCCCGCTTTTAGGGCCACCACTTGACTTTTTCAAGCCGCTTTCCTTAGTTGCTCGTAGTAAATCTCATTAGGCGTCGCATATGATAAACTCTCATGTGGTCTCACTGCATTATATTTTTGAATCTAACCGGAAATCCCTTTGCCTAATACTCTTGGGTTCTCATATGATTTCAAATAGATGTCTTCGTACTTGATAGTTCTCCAGAAGCGCTCGATCATTACATTATCAATCCATCTGCCCTTTCCATCCATACTGATGGTTACCCCATACTCTTTGAGCTGCGAAATCCATTTTTTAGAGGTGAACTGGCCCCCTTGATCTGTGTTGAATATCTCAGGTTTATCATGTCTACTTACAGCACGATTCAGGCAGTGTAGGCAGAATTCCGTATCAAGCGTTGTGGATATTTCCCAGTCTACGATTTTTATTGAATACCAATCAATAATGGCAAAGAGATAGACAAAGCCCTTTCTCATCGGAACATAAGTGATATCAGCTGCCCATACCTGGTTTGGTCTAACAATTGGTAAATTTCGCAACAGATATGGATATATTTGTGACGAGATCCCTCGAATCGTTGTCTGTTTTGGTGGATAAATTGCCTTAATACTCATGAGGCGCATAAGACGCTGTACTCGTTTTCGGCCAATCCTCATCCCCGTTGCTCGGCAAAGATACTTACTCATTCGACAAGTGCCAGCTGACGGGTCTTTCAAGTGGTACTTGTCGATTAAGCCCATGAGATGAAGATTATTGGTAGACTCTGATTTGGGATAGTAATAGAGCCTTGATCAATGTATATGGAGCAACTCACATAGCCGTCTAATGCTCAGTTGGGAATTCCAATCTACTTGTTTAGCCCTTTCAGCGGAATCCCCAACTGCTTGCACATTTTTTCGAGAAAATCCATCTCCATTGTAAGCTGACCTACTTTGCGTTCCAATTGATCTTTTTCTTTATCACTGTAATGATCAGCATTATCGGACTTGCTGGCAAAAAGATCAGGCATACGCTCAAGTAGTTCAGTCTTCCATTTGCCGACCATTATAAGGTGAGTTTCAAATTCCTTTACTATTTCACTCTGGCCATAAACTCTGCAGTATGTTTGCGTCTTTTCCTTTTCATAGTTTCTCAATTTAGCATGATTAAGGAACTGCTGGAAACTAAACTTAAGGGATGGTCCGAAATATTGGGACCGTCTCTGTATGACATGGGTCGGTACTCATCTAGTGACTACCACCCTAAGAAAAATTGCCAAGCGGAGCTTTAGTGGTAATCAGAAAAAGAATTGATTGATAAGTTTTGATATGGCATTTTCACAAGCTTATGTAGAAGTAATTACTATTTCAAAAAAGCATCAATAAAATTAGAGTAATATTTTACCTAAAAAACAAATAAAAAAACATGTGGGTTGTAAATGTTAGGTGTTCTTGGAGCGGGTTTGAGATTCTTTAAAACCCTCAAGTACTTATATTAGGAAGGAGGGCATTGTTGCTAGAATTTATAAAAATATATCAAGGTTAATCTTGAGCGAAAATTGGTAGATATACCTATTTACTTTCAAGTGTCTTTGCTGTCTAGTGTTGACAAATCGTGGTATTTAAAAGGTGTGTAAGCATGGCATTTGGTGGGGTCCTCTAGGCGTTATCCTGTCGTTTTCACCTACAAAATATTTAAAAAAAAGAAGCCATTTACTTTTCTTTTCGGCTAATATCTTTTGGTGCCTCGATCTGATGGCCTATGATTTGTAGCAGCATTCACCTGAACGTATACCTGAAAACTCTTGGGTAGTGTAGGACAATGACAACAACATACGATCATATAAAAAAGCATCTTTCCAATACTCCCGGAACATGGCTTGTCACCGGAGTTGCTGGTTTTATTGGTTCAAATCTGCTTGAGACGTTGTTAAAGCTCGATCAAAAGGTTGTTGGTCTCGATAATTTTTCTACCGGTCATCAACACAATCTTGATGAAGTTGAATCGTTGGTGAATGAAGAGCAGTGGAAGCAGTTTGCATTTATCAACGGTGATATACGTAATATTGATACATGCAGACAAGCTTGTCAGGATGTCGATTACGTTCTCCATCAGGCTGCTTTGGGGTCGGTACCCCGGTCTATTGAAGATCCTATAACTACCAATGAAAATAATATATCCGGCTTTTTGAATATGCTGGTGGCCGCAAAAGATGCCGAAGTGAAGAGGTTTGTCTATGCTGCCTCAAGCTCAACCTATGGCGATCATCCGGATCTTCCTAAGATAGAAGGGAATATAGGCAACCCGCTCTCACCATATGCTGTAACCAAGCTGGTAAATGAACTCTATACCGAAGTTTTCTCTAAGACATATGGTTTTCGGGCTATCGGCCTCAGATATTTCAATATCTTCGGACAACGGCAAGACCCGAATGGCGCTTATGCCGCGGTAATTCCTAAATGGTTTGCAGGTCTGATCAAAAACGAACCTGTTTTTATCAACGGTGATGGCGAAACAAGCAGAGATTTTTGTTTCATCGAAAACTGCGTCCAGGCAAATATTATGGCCGCAACAGTCACAGATGAGGCCGCAACAAACCAGGTCTATAATGTTGCCTTCGGTGAAAGAACAAGTTTGAACGAACTTTATACCTTGATTCAGGAGCGCGTCGTAGGCACAAACCCTGCTGCCAAAGACGCGGCACCACAGTACCGTGATTTCAGAGCAGGTGATGTCCGCCATTCACTCGCAGATATTTCCAAAGCCACAAACCTCATCGGATATAAACCAGAGTACTCAGTAAAAAGTGGTTTAGACAAAGCCGCTGAATGGTATCTGGCGAATTTGAAGTAATATTGATTTGTTAAGTAGACAGTTAGTGTGATGAATTGAATAATAGGTTTGGTAGGCAGATTATTACTACCTGAAAATATAAATAACATAAATTGCCCGAGAGATTATAGAGCCTCCAAGTAGAGTAAAGTTGAAGTCGAGTTAGAGCAGTTGTAGTTTACCTCTCCCCCTAACGCCTCACTCCTCACTCTGTTGCTCCCGTTTTATTCAAATATACGAGTTAGTCTTCAATACTAAATGACCCAATGGCAATGAACACAAACAATCCTCAAGGGAGCAACATCTTCCCCCACCATATAAAAATCGACCATCTCGGCGGAGCCGATTGTGTCACAGGTTCCTGCCATCTGGTACGATTTTGCCCTGAGACGGATAAAACTGTCAACATCCTGGTGGATTGTGGTTCTACCTATGGTGATGATCCTGAGTTGCCTTTCGATCAATTCCCCGTTTCACCAGATCAAATAGACTATCTCTTTTTAACCCACGCCCATATAGACCATATAGGCAGAGTACCTGATCTGATTGACGCTGGATTTAGTGGTGAGATTATCTGCACCCATGCAACCAAGGCGCTACTTTCTCCTATGCTGCATGATGCTTTATCTTTCTCGAACAGAACAGATAAAGATATTAACCGCATTGAAAAACGTATAGACGATCTGTCTTGGGGGTTTGAACTGTATGAGACCTTTACCCTGAAAAATGGAATCACCTTCAAATTGAAAAATGCCGGGCATATTCTCGGCTCCTGTTTCATTCTATTTACGTTCCCTGATACCGAGGCCAATGTAAGTATCAGAGTGATTTTCTCAGGGGACCTTGGCTCTACAGATACACCAATACTTCCGGACCCGGACATACCAGATTCCTGCGATCTCCTCATTATGGAATCGACCTATGGTGACAGACTCCATCCAGACAGAAAAAGCCGAGTTGAAAATTTACGAAGATTGCTGGATAAAGCTCTTGCCGACAACGGTATTGTTTATATCCCTGCTTTTGCTTTGGGAAGAACACAGGAATTGCTTTACGAGTTAGACCGAATCGGTGTAAAGGTTCCGGTCTTTGTAGATTCTCCTCTCGGACTAAAAATCACCAAAATTTATTCAGAGCTTGATGCTTTCTGGGATAAAGAAGCAAAAGGGCTTAAAGATAGAGGCGACCACCCCTTGGATTTTAGAGGGTTGTATGGGGTAAATAGCTACCGCGATCATAAGCAACTGCTCGATATTAAAGGGCCGGCTATCATTATTGCAGGTAGTGGAATGTGCACCGGTGGCCGAATTGTTGACCATTTAAAACATGGTCTTGAAGCCCCTTTGAACGACATCTTCTTCGTTGGCTACCAAGCCAAAGGGACACCCGGTAGAAAAATGATTGAGAAGAAGGTTCCTGTTAAGGCTGGCATCCATATGCTTACAGCGTATTCAGCTCATGCTGATCAGCAAATGCTGGTTGATTGGTTTAAGTCAATGCCGGTACCACCAAAAGAGTTTCGATTGATCCATGGAGAGGATAAAGCACGAAAAGAGCTGTATATGCTGCTCGAATCACTGAGTCCTAAGTCCTGTAACCTCAGTCCTGGTAGTTAAGCATGGTGATGATAGGGCACGAAAGGCTCTTGATGAGGCCTTGAATCAATAAACTCTCAACGTATCTTCCCCTCTTTCTAATATTTTGTATATAAACAAAACAATAAAATTTTAATATGAAAATTCTACTCACCGGTGGCGCCGGATTCATAGGATCAGCTGTTATACGTTTTATCATACAAAGTACATCTGATTCTGTTCTTAATATCGATAAATTAACATACGCAGGCAACCTGGAGTCTCTTGCAGATGTATCAGGTAGCAGTCGTTACGAATTTACACATATTGATATCTGTGATCGTCATGAACTTGAAAATGCTTTTGCAGAGTATCAGCCAGATGCCGTGATGCATCTGGCCGCAGAGAGTCATGTAGATCGCTCTATAGATGGCCCCGCAGAATTTATTGCTACCAATATTGTAGGCACTTACACCTTACTTGAAGTGGCACGCAATTATTGGAATGGCTTGAGTACAGATAAAAAAGAGACGTTTCGGTTTCATCATATTTCAACAGATGAAGTGTATGGCGACCTTGAGGGGCCTGATGATCTGTTTACTGAAGAAACATCATACGCCCCAAGCTCACCATACTCAGCCAGTAAAGCCAGCTCTGACCATTTGGTTCGAGCGTGGCAACGAACATATGGTTTTCCAACGTTAATTACCAATTGTTCCAATAATTACGGGCCGCATCATTTTCCAGAGAAATTAATTCCACTTATGATTCTCAATGCTCTCGAAGGTAAACCTTTACCTGTGTACGGCAAAGGGGAGCAAGTACGTGATTGGCTCTATGTAGATGATCATGCCAGAGCCCTATATAAGGTTGTCACTGAAGGGATGGTGGGGCAAACCTATAATATAGGTGGAAATAACGAAAAGCAGAATATCGAGGTAGTTCATACCATCTGCGAACTACTTGAAGAACTTGCTGATCACAATTCGCATTCCAGGTCTTCAGAGAATCCAGAAGGTTTTAAAAAACTCATTACCTATGTGCAGGATCGCCCTGGCCACGACCTGCGTTATGCAATAGATGCTGGTAAGATCCACAAAGAACTCGGCTGGCAACCTGCAGAAACCTTCGAGTCTGGCATCCGCAAGACTGTTCAATGGTATCTGAACAATCTGGACTGGTGTAATCGAGTCCAGGATGGCAGCTACCAGCGAGAACGGCTCGGAGACAAGAGTTGAAAATTCTACTGTTTGGTAAAAACGGACAGTTAGGCTGGGAGTTACAACGCTCACTTGCACCATTGGGAGAATTGATTGCACTCGACCGCAAAGGTACTGTTGGCTTAACCGGTGATCTTAGCGATGCAGATGGGTTGCGAGTAACGATACAAACTGTCAAGCCGGATATGATTGTTAATGCAGCAGCGTATACTGCTGTGGATAAGGCAGAAGAAGACACCGGTCTTGCTGACTCAATTAACAGGTTCGCTACTGAAGTTATTGCTCAAGAAGCCGAAACTTTAGGCTGTTGCTTTGTGCATTATTCCACCGATTATGTATTCGATGGCACAGGTGAAACACCTTGGTGTGAAACTGATGTGATAAACCCGATCAATCAATATGGGTTGTCAAAGGCAAAGGGAGAGCAGGCAATACTGGAAAGTGGCTGTCGGCATTTAATCTTCAGAGCCAGCTGGGTTTACGGTGCCCATGGTAATAATTTTATTAAAACCATGCTTCATTTGATGTCCAACCGTGAAGAACTCAGTGTCGTAGGTGATCAGGTAGGGGCACCAATCGGTGCTGAACTTTTGGCAGATGTATCAGCACATGCCATTCGACAAGTTACTCATGCCCCAGAACTCTCTGGCGTGTACCACGTTGCACCAGACGGAGAAACGAATTGGTATCAATACGCTGTTTTTATAGCAGCCCAGGCGAGAAAATGTGGAATGTCATTAAAGGTGAAGGATATTCATTCAATTCTGACCAGTGAGTATCCGACACCAGCGAAGAGACCTTTGAACTCTCGACTGAACACCCATAAACTGCGTCGTGTATTTGGCCTCTATTTGCCAGATTGGCAACAGGGCGTGTCACGTGCAATTCATCAAATAATGGCTGATCTACGATGAAACAATGTAAAGGTATTATTTTAGCTGGCGGGACAGGAAGCCGCTTGCATCCCATCACTATGGGTGTTTCGAAACAACTTTTGCCTGTTTACGATAAACCCATGATTTATTATCCGCTATCTGTATTAATGCTGGCGGGTATTAGGGAAGTTTTGATTATTACTACCCCGGAAGATCAACAAGGTTTTCTGCGTTTACTTGGGGATGGCAGTCAGTTCGGTATACAGATCAGCTATGCTGAGCAACCTAGTCCAGACGGTTTAGCTCAGGCATTCATTATAGGCGAGCACTTTATTGGTGAAGATAATGTCTGTTTGGTTTTAGGTGACAATATTTTTTATGGCCAGGGGTTTAGCAAGTTGGTGCAAGCGTCCAGTGTTCGTGAAAGTGGTGCGACTGTATTTGGTTATCAGGTGACTGATCCCGAGCGCTTTGGTGTTGTTGAATTTGATGATCACAAGCGAGCCATTTCTATTGAGGAAAAACCTGCAAAACCTAAATCCAACTACGCAGTGACTGGCCTGTATTTCTACGATAATGATGTCATCGATATTGCTAAAACGATACAACCCTCTTCCCGAGGTGAGCTGGAAATTACTTCGGTAAATCAGGTTTACCTGGAGAGGGGGGATCTTAATGTCGAGCTGCTCAGTCGGGGCTTCGCCTGGCTTGATACCGGCACATATGATTCCCTTCATGAGGCATCCGGGTTTATTGAGACGTTAGAAAAACGCCAGGGCCTAAAGGTGGGTTGTCTCGAAGAGATTGCATATCGCATGGACTTTATAGGTCGAGAGCAACTGCTGGGTAGAGCAGAAGAGTTTAAAAAGAACAGCTACGGAAGGTATCTGGTGCGACTTGCAGGAGAGGATATTTGAAATGAACGTAATTACAACTGCTATACCGGATGTTAAAATCATAGAGCCAAAGGTGTTTGGCGATGAACGCGGCTTCTTCATGGAGAGCTGGAACGCCAAAACGTATAAGGAAGCAGGCATCGATAAGGAATTTGTCCAGGACAACCATAGCCGCTCTGTAAAGAACACTCTGAGGGGGTTGCACTACCAGTTACAGCAGCCCCAGGGGAAACTGGTCCGGGCCGTGAGTGGTGAGGTGTTTGATGTGGCCGTTGATCTTCGCAAAGATTCGAAAACATTTGGCAACTGGGTGGGTGAAATTCTCTCAGCTGAGAATAAACGGCAGCTTTGGGTGCCTGAAGGCTTTGCTCATGGATTCTTGGTGCTAAGCGATACAGCGGATTTTCTCTATAAGACGACGAGTTATTATGCACCAGAGCATGAACGTTGCATCCTCTGGAATGATTCTGATCTTGATATTGCTTGGCCGCTGAGAGGTGAACCTCTGATGTCTGGAAAAGATCAAGTTGGATTATTCTTTAATGCTGCAGAGGTTTTCTGATTGTGACAGTTTTAAGCTCTCATTTTGCTCAACCATGGATGCCTCAGCTGAGGGTAACGGAGAGAAGAGTTGGGGGCTGTTTCCAATTAATGCTGAATTTTAGATTTTCAACTTAGAGAGGGGGCGAAAGTCTATATTGCTGATTCTGGATGGAAAAACTACGATATAGGGGTATGTAATACCTGCTCCTTTGTGTGAAAGGACGATAGTACGGCATGTTAGTGTGGTGCGACCCCAAAGGTCATAGCTGCGTGAAAGCAAAATAAGTATTTTAAGGGAAGTTATTTTACTATGAAAAATACAATCTTCGTCACCGAGCCCAGTCTGCCGCCACTTGCTGAGTTCATTCCCTATTTGGAGGAGATCTGGGAGAATAAGTGGCTGACCAATAATGGCCAATTTCATCAACAGTTTGAGCAAGCCTTGGCCGAGTATCTCGGGGTGCGCTATGTCAGTCTTTTCACTAATGGCATGATCGCACTGCAGATCGGGTTGCAGGCCTTGCGCATCACCGGCGAGGTGATCACTACGCCTTTTACCTTCGTGGCCACTACTCACGCCATTCATTGGAATAGCTGTACTCCTGTTTTTTGCGATATTGATCCGGTCACCTATAACCTCGACGCCGATAAGCTTGAATCGCTGATCACTCCCAAAACCACCGCCATCATGCCCGTGCATGTCTATGGCAATCCCTGTAATGTTGAGAAATTGCAGCGCATCGCCGATACCTACGGGCTTAAGCTTTTCTACGACGCAGCTCATGCCTTCGGGGTGCGCACGCATGGTGAATCCGTACTGAACTTCGGCGATCTCTCCATGCTCAGTTTTCACGCTACCAAGGTCTTCAATACTTTTGAGGGCGGGGCGCTGATTACAAACGAGCCCAAGCTCAAGCAACGCATCGACTTTCTCAAAAATTTCGGCTTTGCAGGTGAGACGACCGTGGTCGCACCCGGTGCCAACGGCAAGATGGACGAATTCCGTGCCGCCTTCGGGTTACTGCAACTCAAGCATATCGACGAAGAAATTGCCAAAACTCGGCGCGTCGCCGAACGCTATCGTGCGGCCCTGGCAGAGGTGCCCGGCATTACCCTGATGGAGGACCTGCCCAACGTCGTGCACAATTACGGATATTTCCCGATCCTGGTGGACGAAGTGCGGTACGGCTTAAGTCGCGATGCTCTCTACGACAAACTCAAAGCCAATGGTTATTACGGTCGGCGTTACTTCTATCCTCTGTCCAGCCAGTTTCCCAGCTATCGTCATTTGCCCTCTGCAGAGCCTGGCCGGATGCCCGTGGCCGAAGCTATTACTGAGCGGGTCATTTGCCTGCCCATTTTTGCGAACCTTGCCGATGAGTGCGTCGACCGCATCGCTATGTTAATCAAAGACGTGGAAGGTGAAATATCGGAAGGAAACTGCGCTTAGTTGGAGTGATGCCAAAGGATCAGGACGACTTACAGGTGTTATTTTTTCAGCGGCCTGGATAATGTCCGCTATATCGGAACTAATGGGAAGATGACTGAAATTTGCGCGGCAATGGGCTTGATTAATATGAATCACCTCGATGAAATTCTGGTCGTAAATGAACGGAGCTATACGGCAAATAAGGACGGTTTGGCCGGGGTTGGGGGCTTACGCTTATTGAGTTTGATGATTCCGAAAAATGTAATCGTCAATATGTGGTTGTAGGGGGTGGGACTGCCTATCCGTTAAGCCGCGATGAACTGATTGAGAAATTGCATGGTTCGAATGTATTTACACGAAAGTATTTCTGGTCGGGGTGTCATGAAATGGAGCCTTACACGTCATTGTAGCCCAATCCAGGCATGATGCTACCCGTAAATAAAGAGCTTGTGGAGCCGATTGTTGTGTTGCCGACAGGTACCGCGGTTGATGAATTTTCAATTAAGCATTTTGTGCAATTGATGAGCTATGAAGAGGGTATTTAAATGAGCACTTCGTATTATTCGAAAGATGAGTTGCAGGAGTTAGGGCTAGGATCATTTGGCGAAAATGTTTTGATTAGTCGTTTTGCGCGGATTTATAAGCCTGAGTCTATCGATATCGGAAACAATGTGCGGATAGACGATTTTTGTATTATTTCCGGTGGTAGTGGAATCAGAATTGGAAGTTACATTCATATTGCTCCACATGTTTCTTTATATGGTGAAGCAGGAATTATCTTAGAGGATTTCTCAGGAATCTCCTCAAGAAGTGTTTTATATACAGCAACTGATGATTATTCGGGGAGATCTTTGACAAACCCGATGGTGCCAATTGAATTTAAACCACGGTATGTGGCTAACCCTATTGTGTTACGTAAACATTCTATAGTTGGGACCAACTCGACTATTTTACCCGGGGTTGAGTTGGGCGAGGGAGCTGCCGTAGGAGCACATTCCTTAATTACTAAAAGCTGTGAGCCTTGGAGTATCTTTTTTGGTGCTCCAGCAAAACGAATTAAAGCACGTAGTAAAAATTTACTTGAACTTGAGGCACAGTTTAAAGCGACTCTGAATGAGCAATAATTTAAAAAATAAAACAATCAGAGCCGCGTTCTGGCGCATGGCAGAGATGTTGTGTCAGCGTGCGGGAAGCCTGATCGTTAGCATTATTTTGGCGCGTCTGTTGATGCCCGAAGAGTTCGGGACGGTTGCGCTATTAACGATTTTTGTGTCGTTGGCGAATGTCGTGATCAATGCTGGATTTGGGCAGGCATTGGTTCAGCGCCAACATACAACCCCCTTGGAGGAATCGTCGGTCTATTTCTGTAATATTGGAATGGCCATCTTATTATATGGCGTATTGTACCTGACCGCGCCATTTGTTCCGTTGTTTTATAATAAACCGGAGCTGACCGTGCTGTGCCCTCTATTACGGTTATCTGCACTTTCATTAATCATTGGATCTTTTGGGCAGGTACAAACTACTCTGCTGACGAAACAGCTACATTTTAAACCCCTATTTGTGGTGAGTTTAATTGTATTGCTAGCACATGCCATTGTTGGAATTGCGTTGGCCTATCGGGGTGCAGGCGTCTGGGCGCTCGCATGGTCTATGCTTATTGCCGGGATGGTTCGTGTGGGATTGATTAGTTGGTTATCCAATTGGCGCCCCACTTTTCAGTTCAGCTTTTCGGCATTGGCTCCTTTGTTTGGCTTTGGTTGGAAATTATTAGTATCGGGTTTGTTGGATACTTTTTTTGTTCAAATATACGGGTTGCTGATCGGTCGATTTTATGCGCCAGCTGATTTGGGTTTTTTCAACCGGGGCAAACAGATTCCAGATGTCGTATCAATGAGTTTAACTGCCACAATTTCATCGGTGCTGTTCCCGGCGATGGCGCAAGTTCAATCTGACGAGCAACGTATGCAACGCATGCTTGAGAAGTGTTTGCAGATTGTTGCCTTTTTGTTGTGGCCTTGTTTGGTGGGGTTGGCATTCACCGCTGATCCGCTGATCCGAGTGCTTTTGACTGATAAATGGCTGCCGGCAGTGCCCTATATGCAAGTGGTTTCAGTCACGATGTGCCTTTATCCGGTGCATGCCATCAATTTACAGGTATTGACTGCAACAGGGCGCTCTGATCTTTTTTTAAAGCTGGAAATAATCAAGAAGATGCTTTTGGTTCTCATGTTAATCATCACGGTTCCATTTGGTGTGATGGCAATGCTGTATGGGGAATTGTTGTTAAGCTTTGTGGCCATAGTGATTAATACATATTTTACTCAGCGCTTGATTGGCTATCCCCTCTACAGACAGATCGTAGCCGTGCGAGGGACCATTGGAGCCGTTTTAATGATGGGAATTGTGGTTGGGTTGATGCGCCGACTAACGTGGCAAGATGATTTGGTTCAGCTGGGAGCGCAGGCATTTGCTGGAGCGACGGTTTATCTAGCGGTGGTGCATTTGAGTCGGAATCCAGCGTATCTGGAGTTGCAGAATCTTGTCATCGAGCGTTGGAATAAACTTAAAGGGAACAGAATCGTATATGAGTAACTACTTTAAATTCTTACCCTCACCTGAGAGGGATTGGGATAGTCGAACAGATGCCCCCCTGGTTAGTGTCTGTGTCATTACGTATAATCAGCAGGATTATATTCGGCAATGTCTAGATGGAATCTTGATGCAGCAAACAGATTTCCTATTTGAAATTTGTTTGGGTGAGGATGAATCAACCGATGAAACCCGTGTGATTTGTCAAGAATATGCGGATAAATATCCAGGGCAAATCAATTTAATATTACGTTCCCAATCAGATCCCGCTCGTGCTGAATATACATCTCCGGCGCTGTTTAATTGGAATGAAACGCTTAAGGCCTGTAAGGGGAAATATATCGCCATTTGCGAAGGGGATGATTATTGGACCGATCCAAAGAAGCTGCAAAAACAGGTCGATTTTTTGGAGGAGAATGACGCGTATTCATTGGTTTTTCATAGTGTAGATGTGCAGTTTGAGGGGGATACTGTCGAAGAAAATTGTTTTTTACATTTGCGCAATGGGGATTATTCAGTCCGTGACATCTTGTTGCGGTGGAGTGTCCCTACTTGTTCGACCTTATTTCGGTCAGCTGTTCTGGGGCAGATGCCTTACTCTAAAGAGTTTGTGATGGGAGATATAGTTTTATTCCTTATCTGTGCCGAGCGTGGCAAGCTATTTTGCATGAACTATAATATGGCTACTTATCGGCGTCATGTTAGAGGGATGGCCAGTTCTTTGCCAATAAATCTGTTGATTCAGCATAGTCGGGAAATGAGACGTTATTTCCCTCAAGTGTCTTGTGCGATATTTGATGAATTGGAGTCAGGGATTCTTATCGCAAGACTAAGTAATTTGTTTCACAAGTCTGTTTTTGAATTCATTAAGTATTTTTGTTTTTTGCTGAGACGCTATAAGTGGGTTTTTTTTAAAGTGTTTGCGTTTTGGTTTTTTAAGAGTGTTTGGCGAAAAATCGAAAGGATGGTTCGATGAGAGTTCTATGGTTTTCGCCTACCAAGTCTTTATTTGAAAGTCGGATCAGTGGCCATAATGGAGGGGGATGGATTTCGTCGTTGGAGGAGCAGATCCGTGCTCAATCCTCTGTTGAGTTGGGCGTTGTCTTCGAATATGACTCTTCTGTTGATTCAAGTGTGGTTGAGGGGGTGACTTATTATCCTCTTCATATTACTCAGAAAAATCGGAAGAAACGGTTGGCGGTTGCGATAGATCAATCGCTCAAGATCATTGATGATTTCCAACCGGATTTGATTCAGTTTTTCGGTTCAGAATGGTGGTACGGTTTGCTGGCCGGACATACCGATATCCCTTGTTTAGTGCATATGCAGGGGAGTCTGCCTTCTTGCTATAATGCGCGCTATCCTGCGGGCTTTTCTGTGTGGAATAAATTGTTATCCCGGCATACAAGCTTCAGGCAGAAATTGATGGCTTTCCGGGTTGATTCTACATTCTGGAAAAATGCAGAGCAGGAAGTGCGTATTTTGAAAGTGAATCGATATTTTATGGGGCGTACACATTGGGATCAGTCCATTGTGCGTTTCTATAATCCCGAGGCGACCTATTTTACCTGTCAGGAGATGTTGCGGAGTTCGTTTATAAAGTCGGAGCAAAGTTGGACCTATCAAGCCGGGGCGTTGAAGGTAATCTCTACCATATCAGGACCCTTGTATAAGGGAATGGATCTGATATTGAAGACGGCGCGTTTGCTGAAGGAGCATACGGATCTTGTGTTTGAGTGGTCGGTGTGTGGGGTGCATGAGGCCCGGTTGATGGAGTCGTTGTATGGTATCGAGGCGAATTCAGTAGGGGTAAATCTGTTGGGTGTCGTATCGCAAGAGGAACTGGTTGATCGTTTGCTCGATAGTACGATTTATGTCCATCCATCTTATATCGATAACAGTCCGAACAGTATTTGTGAGGCGCAGGTTTTAGGCGTGCCTGTGATCACCACTGATGTGGGCGGGACATCCTCTTTGGTAGAAGATGGACACTCGGGATATTTAGTTCCTGCGAACGATCCACTTAAGTTAGCTGACCTGGTTATGCAGCTTCAGGCAGATTCTGAAAAATTAAGTGAGCTTAGTGTAAACTGCAGAGCAACCGCCTTACAACGGCATAACCCGCAAGAAATTATTGAAACATTGCTAGAGATTTATCAGCAGGTCAGACGCTCTTTCTTAGAAAGATCAAATTTCGGAGGTCTTGATGAGTGATGATTTGTCGGTATACGAAGAGGCTCAGAATATGTATGCACCAATTATAATCATCACTTTGTGCCGTTATGAGCACTTTAAAGAATGTGTCGAGTCTCTTGTTTTGAATCAGGGAGCTTGTGAGAGTGAGCTATATATCGCAATCGACTATCCGTCCAAAGACGAACATTGGGATGGATACGAGAAGATTTGCCGGTATTGTTCTAGTATTCAGGGTTTTAAATCTGTCCATGTTATTAAGAGGCAATGTAATTTTGGGGCCGCTAAAAACTTCTTAGCCCTAAGGCGATATATATGGAGGAAGTATGACAGGTTTATATTTACTGAGGATGATAATGTTTTTTCTCCAAATTTTTTGCTCTACATGAATAAGGGATTTGAAAAATTCAAGCAGGATGATTCTGTTTTTGCGGTTTCCGGGTATTCTTATTCTGATCAGATTAAATATTCGAGCAATACATTTTGGAGACAATCGATGGGAATGCCCGCGTGGGGATATGGAGAGTGGCGAAGTAAATCTACGGCATACGAAAACACGATGACGCGCTCATACTGTTTAAAAAAAGTGTTAAATCCGGTGATGTTTTTAAAGGCTGCGACGCATTCTTGGAGTACTTTGTTGTTTTTGGTGATGAAAGTTATTAAACCAAGCTTGTACACCGATAATACGATGTCGGTTTACCTTTTTTTTGAAAAAAAAGAGGTGATTTTGCCTGTTGTTTCTAAGGTTCGGAATATGGGGCACGATGGTAGTGGAGAGCATTGCGGAGTTGACCCTAGCTATGGAACCAGAAAGATTGATCAAGATCTTGAGTTTGAATATGTGGGTAGTGGATTAGAGTTTCATGCAGAAAACTCTTCCCTTTTATTGAAGGGAAAACGAGAGTATATGACTTTTTTAGCAATGCTTAAGCATATATGGTCTATGACCGTTTTGTTTTTCGGAAGGAAGTAGTGTGGGGGGGGGGGATATTGGTTTCTGATTGTCTGGTTGTTGTGCGTTTCTTTGGTAGGGTCGCTGGGCTCCTTTGGGGACCTAAGTTTAATTATTTGTGGGCTCGATGTTGTCGTGAATGGATCACCGCGGTGCGACGAAGTGAATTTAAAAGCTTCGGTGTTAATTCCCTGCTCGGACGTCATAACCTTATTCTAAACGCGCAGTATATATCCATCGGGCATCGTTCAAGTTTGGGCAATGGTGTAACGTTGACTTGTTATGAAGCTCTTCTCAACCAAGCGCCTAATATTTCCATCGGCGATGGCGTGTCTATTGGCGAAGATGCGCATATTACGGCGATAAATGAAATTGTGATCGGGAATGACGTTTTGACCGGAAAAAAGGTGTTGATCACAGATAATGCGCACGGGCGATCGAATCGTGATGATTTGGAGATTCCTCCGATGCAACGCGCACTGGTCTCAAAAGGAAAAGTGATCATCAGCGACAATGTTTGGATTGGTGAAAAGGCGAGTATTATGCCTGGGGTTACCATTGGTGAAGGGGCGATTGTCGCGGCCAATGCGGTCGTAACCAAAGACGTCCCTGCTTATAGCGTTGTGGCGGGCATTCCTGCCAAAGTATTGAGGCAGGTATGAGTTTATGTGTGGTTGTGATTGTTGTTTCGAGGTGAACGGTGAGAATTAAGTATTTGGATGGTGTTCGGGGAGTAGCGATTTTATTGGTGATCGGATACCACAGTTTTGCTCGCTACACGGAGTTGTCAGCGTATGACGAATGCTTGGGTACATTCCCAGTTTTTGAATAGGTTGGTTGGGCGTGAACTTATTCTTTTTGCTCTCCGGGTTTGTGATTTATATGTCGCTTGAGAACAGCCGTTCATTCAGGCAGTTTTTCTACAAGCGGTGGTTACGACTTTTCCCTGCGATGCTTATCGCAACTGTTTTAATATATAGCACGACGGCACTGTTTCCGGATAGGCCCATAGGGGATCCTACTTTGTTGAGTCTTTTGCCAGGACTTTCTTTTATAGAACCACGGTGGTGGGAAATACTTTTGCAATCACCTGTGGTTCCACTGGAAGGAGCATTCTGGTCACTTTTTGTCGAGATGAAGTTTTATTTAATTGCAGGGCTTGCGTTCTTCAAATTAGGACGAAGGAGAGTCATCCCTTTTTTGATTTTACTGTTTAGTGGATCGGTAGTGATCTCATATCTTGCGACGTCAACGGATATTCCCTTATTTGATTTTGCAAATAGTGTAAGTCATCATTTGAGCTTGAAATATTTCGGGTGGTTTGCCGCCGGCGCACTTTTGTATCGTTATCATGCGACAGGTCAGGACTACACGTTTTTCGCAGGTCTGACCGTGAGTATTTTTAGCTCAATTTTTGTAAAAAGCGGATTTGAAATTACTCCTATTGTTGGTGCGTTAGTAATTTTATTATTCTTTGCGGGGGCTATTAGGTGGGAGTGCTTGCAGCGAGTATTCGATAACAAAATTTTTATCTTTTTTGGATTTATAAGTTATCCGCTATATCTCATTCACGAAAATGCAATGATCTCTATGATTACGGGGGTACATGGGTCGTTCCCGAGTGTGCCTCGTTTATGCTTACCCCTTTTACCTTTCATTCTGGTTGCTGCTGTATCGTATGGAATCGTTAAGATGTTACAGCCTAAATGTAGAGGATTTATAAATAGGACGATCCAGTTCATTTGGTTGGCTATTGGCCGTTATGGCTGCACCTCTGCAGCGAAAAACGTTTCAAGATGACAAGAGGACCTGGGCTGCCGCCCGAAAGATAGTTATGAAAATTATACCATTGTATTTACCGCAGTTTCATCAGATTCCAGAGAACGATGAATGGTGGGGCGAGGGGTTCACGGAGTGGACTAATGTTAAGGGCGCGAAGCCGTTATTTGAAGGGCATTATCAGCCGCGTGTGCCACTGAATAAAAATTATTATGATCTGACCAATATAGAGGTAATACGCTGGCAGGCGGACTTAGCCAAAGAGTATGGGATCTATGGGTTTTGTTTCTATCATTACAGCTTCAATAATAAGCGGCTGTTGGAAGAGCCCATGGAGTTGCTGTTGGCGAATCCGGATATCGATTTGAAATACTGCATCTCTTGGGCCAATCATAACTGGGAAGATACCTGGCGAGCCTCGGCAGGGCAGGAAACGACTTTAATTGCGCACGATTTTGACAACGAGGCCGATTGGGTCGAGCATTTTAATTATCTGCTCCCGTTCTTTCAGGACGAACGGTATATGAAAGAGGAGAATAAACCCCTGCTGACCATCTATATTCCCAACATCATCAGGAAATTAAACAAAATGCTGGATCTGTGGAATCAGATGGCGATTGAGGCGGGGTTTTCCGGCATTAAGTTTATGTATCAGAGCGCGATGTCGTATCACTCGAAGGGTTGGGATCGTTCCAGTTTCGACTATGGTATTGAGTTTCATCCGGGCTTTGTGAATGCACATCAGGGTCTATGGACCAAGTTGAATTTGATGAAGTATACAAGTCGCATTAAAAAGATTTTGGGGATTAAGCGTCGTATGGCATTAAGGCCAAAGGGAGTTCAGCGGTCTGATTATGATGAGACGTGGGAAAAAATTTTGGCGCTAAAACCGTCGGCTTCTAATGCAATTCCATCAGCTTTTGTTGATTGGGATAATACGCCGCGCAAGAAGGAAAATGGCAGCGTTTATACCGAGGCGACTCCGGAAAAATTCAGGGGTTATTTAACTCGCTTAATCCGGAAAGCGAAGAACGAGTATAAAACCGACAAGATCTTTGTTTTTGCATGGAATGAGTGGGCTGAGGGTGGGTATTTGGAACCGGATGAAAAGTTCGGGTATGGATATCTTGAGGCCATCCAGCAGGTACTGAATGAAAATCGGGAGCATAACGATTGAAGTTGAAATTAAGATTTAATCGCCAAACTTTAGCGATTCTTTATTTGGTGGTGCTCTGTGTGCAGTATGTGCCGGTGGAAGGATGGGGCGTCAGCCCGATAAAAGCAGGTTTTATGATGATCGCACCGGTTGTGAGCTTAGCTTATTTTCGAAAGGTGCCCTTAGCGCTGTTCGCGGGGTTGCTTTATCTGGTGATGGCGTTTTATACGGCTTATTTTGTCAATGGATACTCCTTTCGCAGTTCTACTTTTTTGTACCATCTGCTTTTCGTCTCCAATTTTGCGGTGTTTGTTGGTTTGCTTGAATCACGTGCTTTTTCACTGGGGCGTTATATTCAGGTGTTGGAGAGGCTTGTATTTGCTTTTGCTATCTGTTTGGTGGCTCAGCAACTTCTGATTGTTGCAGGAATCAGAACGTTTCCTCCCTTAAATCTAATGCAGTTTTTAGACCGAGGCCTGGGAGCACAGTCGTTAGCGTTGGAACCTTCGCATTGTGCGCGTTTGATTACGGTGTTGTTTCTCTCATTGTTACGCCTCTATACCTTAGCGAGTAATTCTAAAGTGATGAAACTTCGGTTTCTTTGGCAAGAGAAGCGGTGGGTGTTCGTGGCCTTTTTATGGAGTATGACCACGATGGGCAGTGGCACCGCATTTATTGGGTTGGGGATTGTTGGGCTCTACTTCTTGAAGCGCCAATATCTGCTGATAGCGATCCCTGTGGTGGTTGCACTGTTTTATGTAATACCTCATATTGAAAATGAATCCTTCCAACGAGCGCATAAAGCGATTATCGCGACGAGTACGGTGGATACCGAACTGATTATTCAAGAGGATGGAAGTGCGGCCACGCGCATTGTTCCGATATTGAATACCTTGCATCTGGATCTGTCGGATCCAGAGGTTTGGTTTGGATCTGGTATTGATGCTGGAATTAAGTCCGGTTTATTCGGCGAAAAACAAACACTGGGTTGTATTGGCGATTATGGTTTGCTGGCGTATATCTGTTTTTTAGGGTTGATGGGTGTGACTGTTTTTGCGCGTGCAGGGCTGCTTGAGTGGCTGGTTTTTATCTTCTTGTTGGGCGGCGGCGCTGGAAATATTGCGTACGTTTGGGGGGCACTGATGGTAATGGCCGGAGTGAACTACTTTAGGCGACAGGCGGCACGCCGGCGTTTGCATCGCTCTTCCAGAATCTATCTCAGGGTGCCGCATAGGCTGGCCGAGCGAGGTGGGGCATGAGTCAAGCAGTAGAGGTAACAGTTGTCATTTGTGTCTATAACGCCGAGGGATATATTGAAGAGACGTTGCAGTCGCTCGCTGACCAGACCTTTCAGTCATTTAAGATTTTGCTGATTGATGATTGTTCGACGGATTCTTCATTTGAGGTGGCGGAATCGTTTCTAAACGCTAAGGGAAGATTATTCAAGAGTGTGCGGTTAAATGAGAATCGGGGTACGGCCTATGTTCGGAATTTAGCGCTGCACGAGGTCGATACGCCACTTATGATGTTTTTCGATGCGGATGACGTGGCATTGCCAACGTTGGTTCAACGTTTATATGAACGGATTCAAGAAGATGCTGATTTAATTGCTGTTGGATCTCACTGCTCCTATATGGATGAATATTCTAAGCCTCTATCAGGTGGAATATTTCTAGGTCCTAAAACTCGGACTGAGTTTGAGGAACGATCTAAAAATGGAAAAATGCTGTTCATGTTACCTCCTTCCTTATTTCGAAGAGAATATGCAATAGCTGCAGGCGGGTATGTACAAGAGGGCTTTCCTGAAGGAGGGCGTCGGTATCAGGATCTGTCCGAGGATGTGGATCTTTGGACTCGGATGACTGATTGCTACCAAGAGAATCTGTATATGGTTGTAGTTCCAGAGCCTCTCTTTAGATATCGGAAGAATTGTTCTAGTCTTTCGGGGTCTAAAGAGAGCCTTTTTGCGATGCAGTACAAGCTGAAGTATATAAAAAATAACTTATTACGCAGAAGGTCTGGGCGTGCTCAGTTGACGTTCATTGAGTTTATAAACTCATTGAGGCGGGGGGAGCGGATAAAAATGTGGTTTAAAAATTATTCCGCATATTTTTATCGGATGGCGGGATTTGCGTATGTTCGTAAGAATTATGTTCTGTTTTTTTGGGGGCTATTTCTTTCGGTGCTTTTGAACCCCTTTTATCTGATTGATAAGTTTAAACATAATATTTTGCGGAAATGAGTATGAGTCACAGCTTGCAGCAACTGGTTAAATCTTTTTTTATCATTTTAAACGAGGGTTTTACTTATGCGGTTTTAAGGGGCTATGAAGAATTGCCCAATCAATTTAGTAGTCACGATATTGATATTTTAATGACGCGAGAAGAATTCGAGAGGTTTAAGGAGCCATTGCTCGCGTTGATTCGCGAGGCCGGTTTTAAAATATTAATGCTGAATTCAGACGAGGAGGATAAGGTCATGGTCCTACTTGCTCGAGCAGAAAAGTCCTCCCTGGAACATGTTTGTTTGGATATTTTCTTTGATTTTAGTTTGTTTGGAAACCGTTACCTGGATGCAAGCGGGGTATTGGGACGGAGAACGTTCAATGGACAGGTTTTTCATGTTGTATTGGAAGATGAGTTTCTGGCGAAATATCTTTATATGAGGCTGCTTGGATGTGAGTACCCTCAGAAATACTGTACTGTACTGCAGCGGGTGCAGGCACAGTGTGCGGATTCTGTAGACGTTCATCTTAGCTATATTTTTGGAGAAAACTTAACCATTGATATTGTTGATGCCCGCTCCGGTTTGGAACTGCGCAGGTTGTTATCTCGCTGCAATGCAAAGAGGCATCTCCTGCGACACTTGATTTGTAGAATTAAGTTTATGTTCTCTGCAGTGGTCGGGCTTATTAATCATAAAGGGTTCTCGATTGGTTTTTCAGGGCCTGATGGAGTTGGAAAAACAACTGTTCTTGAGAGGCTTATTTCTCAACTAAAAGAGCCGGTTGGGCGTGTGGAGTTATTTCACTTCCGACCTACCCTTGTGCCTCGCTTAGCCGAGGTCGGAAGAAAGTGCGGCGTCAAGAAAGAGGTGGATTGCGATTATGACAATCCGCACCGCGGTGCGAAAACGGGGGTGGTCAGTTCTCTGGTACGGCTGGCCTACTATATTTTTGATTATAATCTGGGCTATTTGAAGCTCGTGAAACCGACACTTTTTAGACGCGGTGTAGTTATCTTTGATCGTTATTACACTGATGTGGCTACGGACAGTAAGCGTTCAAGAATTCATCTTAACTATAAATGGGTGTTCTTCCTGCGCCGCTTGGTTCCGCGACTGGACTATAACTTTTTAGTGGTGGCAGACTCTGGGGCTATACGGAAACGTAAGCAGGAGTTAACGATCGCTCAGATCGAGGAGATCCTGGGAAAGATCCAGTATCTTTCCTTTGCCAAGGAATATTGCTTGATTGAAAACAACGGAACGGCGGAAGAGGCTGTATCTAAAATTTTAAATCATATTTTAGAACGGCAGCATGAAAAGAATATACGCTTTTTCGATAACCTAAATAGTGCAGAGGTATGATGACCGATAGTAGGCAAAAGGTCTTTATATCCGCCTATGCATGTGACCCGGTTTGGGATCAGAAATCGGCGTGGGCTGGCACTGGGTGCTGGAAATGTCGAAGTATTTCGACCTGTGGGTGCTCACCCGAAAGAGTAATCAGCAGAACATTCAAAATTGGCTGAAAGAAAATCCGTTGGAGAATCCTCCGACGTTCCTTTACTTTGATTTGCCTCCTGCGCTGCGCTTCTGGAAGAAGGGGCTGCGCGGAGTTCGGACCTATTATGTGCTGTGGCAGCATTTGACGAATTGGATGGTTAAACGCTGTATGCAGCAGAATCAGATTAAGGTGTTTCACCTGCTGACCTATGGCAATGCTCCAGAGCAGAATGCCATTTGACTCAACACTTTTAGCGATCTTTTATTAAAGCGGGAATAGCTGCTACTGAGGTAAACTATGGCTCAAGAACAGAATTTCAACAAGAGTTTCAACGCATTGCGTTTTTTTGCAATGATGCTTGTCTTCTTTGCACATTGTCAATCGTTTTTTGGACAAACTTCCATTGCCGGAAATTTTATTTGGAAATCACTGGGAAATGCGGGTGTTGGTGTTAGTTTTTTCGTCTTGCTCTCCGGCTTTATGATTGCCATGAAGTACATTGATTTTTTTCAGAATTTTTCACGAGAGGAATATTTCGGATATATAAAGAAAAGGCTTAAATCTTTTTATATTGTTTATCTTATATCAATTTTGATAAATGTTCCATTTATGTGGCAATACATCCTTGAACAGCCGCTGATCAATTTAACCAAATTGATTCTCCAGCTTTCCCTTGTGCAAGCGGTCTTACCAATGTCGGTTGCCTGGGCATACAACAGTTGTGCTTGGACTCTTTCTTCGTTATTTTTGATTTATCTTGTTTCACCATGGGTAATCCAATTAGTTGCAACAATTGAAGAAAAATGGCAAGTCCGTGGGATTCTGATTTCGCTGGCAATGTTATGGGGAGTATTTTCTGCATTTTCGTTTCTGCCGGTTTATGGCAACCTTGCACAATATTTATTTTATTATTCTCCCTTCTACCGCATCCTGGAATTTTCCTCAGGAGCACTTTTATATCTTTTTCTCATGAAAACTCAAATGTCATCTCGATTGCTAGGAAAAATGGAAATTCCTATTTGCATTGCCGTGCTAATATTCATAAGCTATGGCCCTTCCTTTTTACCGACACACTTGAAAATGGGATGGGGATATGTTCCGATTCTACTTTGTCTTATTGCGGTTTTTTACAACCAGCAGGGAATAATTTCCAAATTTTTGTCCAACCCATTCCTGCAAAAAATGGGTTCCCTCAGTCTTGGATTTTACCTCATGCATTATGCCTTTACTAAATGTTGCTACGAAATTCTGGAGAATTTTGACCTGAAGGGAAATACTTGGATTGCTTTAACGGCATTGGTAATTGTCTGGGTTCTTTCTGTTGCATCAGCAGCAATCGTCCAGAAAATAAATCGGATGTTTTTTCAATTGAAAAGGGAGAATCCCCGAGAGGAACTATGCGATTCATGACCACAGATGGCAATGTCACTGCTACTGTTTTTATAGAGTTTTTGAAACGCTTGCTTTATAAAGCGAACCAGCCTGTATCTTTGATTTTGGACAACCATTCAGTTCGCAGATCCACTGAAGTACGAGAGTTTGTTAAGAGTACAGGAGGAAGGCTTCTTCTGTTCTTTTTGCCGCCTTACTCCTGATGAACATGTTTTGAACTACCTCAAAAATCACAAAATTAGTCGACAATGCACAAAGAACGGTTTTTTTTGTTCAGATGAGTTGAGAGTATCATGCGATCTCTACCAAGACTCCCTGAAAAGGTTAAATCATTCTTTAGGAACCTATGGGCAAAGTACATTTTAATTTCGGGTAATCAACGACCGGCTTAATAACATTAATCAGTGTTTAGGTACAATGAATTACAGTAGACAAAAGATTTTTATATCCGCCTATGCCTGCGAGCCCAACCTCGGTTCTGAGATCGGCGTGGGTTGGCACTGGGTGCTGGAGCTGTCGAAGTATTTCGAGCTGTGGGTGCTCACCCGGAAGAGTAATCAGCAGAACATTGAACATTGGCTGAAAGAAAATCCGTTGGAGAATCCTCCGACGTTTCTCTATTTTGATCTGCCTCCTGCGCTGCGCTTCTGGAAGAAAGGGCTGCGCGGAGTTCGGACTTATTATGTGCTGTGGCAGCATTTGACGAATGGGATGGTTAAACGCTGCATGCAGCAGAATCAGATTAAGGTGTTTCACCTGCTGACCTATGGCAATGCATTGTGGCCGGTGAGTCGATATGGGCGCAGTCAGTTTTTTGTCTGGGGACCGACGAGCGTGGGGGACACGATTCCGCTGGAATATTCGAGGTTTTATGATCGGCGAAGCCGTGTGATTGAGGCGGTGCGGCGCCTGGCAAAATATGCGTTGCCTTTCAATGTAGGATTTCGGCAACGGTGCCGTCAGGCCGATCTGATTTTGTGCAAAACGGAGCGCACGTTGCGGAGTTTGCCGGTTCGGGATCAGGCGAAGGCAACGGTCTGCACGGATGTGGCGGTGGAACGACTGGATGTTGCCCAGCATGCTCAAAAGGGGCAGGGTGATTCGCGCAAGGTCCGTTATCTGGCGGTGGGCCGCTTGGATGCGTGGCGCGGGTTTGATCTGCTTATTGATGCGCTTGCAAAGGCGCTGAAACACCAACCTGATTTGCAGGTGGATCTTTTGGGCAAAGGGCCTGACCAGGCGCGTTTGGAGCGATTGATCGCGGAGCATGGTCTGCAGGAAAAGTTTTTTCTGCGCGGGCAGGTGAGTATGCAGGAATATTATGAATATATGCATGCGTGCGATGTCGTGGTGAACCCGGCTCTCAAAGAGGGGGCGGTGACGACTGCTTTTGATAGCTTGAGTTTCGCGAAACCGTTGATCTGCATCGATACGGGTGGATATACCCGCTATTTCTCCAATGAGTATGGTGTTGTCATTCCACTGGGGCGGCGTGATGCCGTGGTTCAGCAATTGTCGGAATCGATGTTGGCGTTAACGGATAAGGCGTTGCGTGATAAAAAGGGTGCATTGGCCGCTGAGCGCGGCGGGCAGTTTACCTGGGAAGAAAAGGGCCGGCAGATTACTGAACTGATTCATCAGGCCTTGGCGGAGCGCGGGCAGTCGTGACAAAACAATTTTTTATGCTCCACGGCCGCAATGGGGCAACCTATGTCTTTAATGCGGGAAGTCTGAGTGGTATCCGGGAGTCGCTGAAGTTTTATAAGGCGCTTACCCTTAAAGGCAAGGTGATGAAGTCGGCGCTCTTTGTGGTGCTGTTGCTTTTGGGGAAGCTGCGGCTGACCCCTTTGTGGACGGGCAAAGATGTTTCGAACTATTTAGGGGCGTTGCCGGACGAACAGATTGCGTTTGAGCTGGATGGGCATTGTTCGGTTCATGTTGCGCCGACGCGCGATAAGGTCATTATTCATCGGCACGGTCGCTGCTTCGAAAAGGTGGCTTTTGGTGGAAGTTATGCCGGCGTTAGCAACGAGGCTCTTGTTTATCGCGGATTCGCCGGGCAACCGCGCCTGTTTTCCATTTCGAGGCTGGAGAGCTTTGAGGATCATGGATCCTATTGTCATTTTGCGATGAGTCATGATTCGCTGCCACCTGCCCCGGTCGGCGATTCCATTGATTGGTCTGCTGTTCTGGCTGAGTTTTTTGTCAGCCAGGGAGGGAGCAAGGATGTCCTGTTCGGTGCGTATGTGTCAGCATTGCGCGAGGCTTGTGAACGGGGTGGGTGGGCATCACATGCCGTGTTGGACGCTTTATTTGATCATTTTTCCTCTACGTATGGGGATGAGCGTCTGCCGCTCGGTTTGGTCCATCGGGATTTTAAACCATGGAATGTGTTACCGTTTTCGAAACCGTTGATTTTTGATTTTGAGGAAACCATCAATGATGGTCTGCCGTGTGAGGACCTGTTGAATTATTTCATTGATCCGATCATTAATTATCAATCGACTGAAGCGGTGCAGGCCATTTTGTTTGGCGAGCCTGTTCAGCAGGCATTGGTGCGGTATTCCAAAGCCCTTGGCCTGTCGGTGCCGGTTGAATTTTTTATCTTTGCTTATCTGATCAATCGCGTGCTGTTTTGGCGGGCACGGGGCGATGATCAGACGGCTGATAGGTATGCTGCCCTTTTTGATGCCTGTTGTTCGTCTCGGACTTGGCCCTAAGCTATTTGATTTATCTTTAGGGGCATAGACGGGCGGGTTCGCTTGGGATGGTTTTATGGAGATGATGGATGGATAGGCCAATTTCTATTTTTGTAGATGCTCATGTGTTTGATGAATTGCCACAGGGAACCGTTACTTATTTAGTTGGTCTGTATCGGGAAATAGCTAAAGATGACCGTTTTGAAATTATGCTCGCTGCAGCAAGTCGTACGCGGACTGAGGAGCTTATGGGAGATGTCCCGTTTTCTTTTTATAAATATGAAAAGAAAAATAAGTTTTTGCGGTTGTTATATGAAATTCCACGTGTTGTTAAAGATAATGCCATAGATTATGTTCATTTTCAGTATATCTGCTCGCCATTTGTTTCCTGTAAAGTGATCAATACGATTCATGATTTGCTGTTTGTTGATCATCCCAAACTGTTTCCTTGGAAGTATCGGGTGAAAAACAGGATTTTGTTTTATTTGTCAGCTCTCCGGTCTGACATCATTTGCACTGTCTCTGGATATTCTGCTGATGCGATAGAAAAGCATTTTAGGATCCCCCGAAAGGATATTGTGATCACCCCTAATGCTGTGAATATGGTGAGAAATGCTGATGGGAATTGTGTGAGCGAGCTTAAGTCTAAAAAATTCATTTTATTAGTAAGCAGAATTGAGCCTCGAAAAAGACAGTTGGATTTATTGCGAACTTGGCGGGAGCTAGGCTTGGCAGATCAGGGGTATTACCTGGTTATCGTTGGTAAGCTTTATGTGGAATATCCGGAGTTCGTTGATGAGGTCGAGTCTTTGTCGGCGGATGAGCGTCGCTATTTTAAAATGTATGATAGGGTTGCGAGCAATGAGACTGTCGCTTGGTTGTAT
Source organism: Desulfosediminicola flagellatus (assembly GCF_005116655.2). GTDB lineage: Bacteria > Desulfobacterota > Desulfobulbia > Desulfobulbales > Desulfocapsaceae > Desulfopila > Desulfopila flagellata. Next base: position 1,280,204 of record NZ_CP050698.1, read on the forward strand.
TCAAATTGCTCATTATTCGTGTACCCTTCTGAGGCGGAAGGGTTTGGGATTCCTCCGCTGGAGGCGGCTGTGTGCGGTGCAAAAGTGATCTGTTCAAATCAAACAGCAATGTCCGATTTTTCTTTTTTCTCAGACTATTTATTTGATCCTACTGTCCAGGGGGAGATGAAACGTTTAATCCTCCTCACGTTGGAGTGTGATTATCCTCATCGTGAGATTGAGCGTCAGATAACGAGCCGGTTCTCATGGCATCGTTCCGCTGAATTGTTAATAAACAGACTGCTGACCAATGATGAAAAATAATGTGGCAATTATCGGCACGGCTGGAGTGCCGGCGAATTACGGTGGCTTTGAAACACTGACTGAATATGTCACCAAGCATCTTGGCGAATCTTTAGATCTGACTGTGTTTTGTAGTTCTAAAAACTATAATAGCAAAATATGGTGTTATTGAGGGAGCTATGAAACAATGATTAATAGGATATTTGGATTGCTGAAAATGCTGGTCATATTCTATGAGATTATTGATGTGGTAGGTAAGAAGCATATGAGGAACTTGAGTTTAGCATGAAAGAAGACAAAAAAATTGCGATTATCGGTACCGTAGGTATCCCTGCAAAATATGGTGGGTTTGAAACACTGACCGAATACCTGACAAAACATTTAGGAAGTTCTTTGGATCTGACTGTATTCTGCAGTTCAAAAAGCTATAATGAAAAACATCATAACCATAATAATGCCAAATTAATCTATATAGACTTCGATGCCAATGGAGTTCAAAGCATAGTTTACGACATTGTTTCAATGTTTAAAGCCCTACGGTTTGCTGATACACTTTTGATTTTAGGTGTATCAGGCTGTATCGCTTTGCCAGTAATCAGGTGCATCAGTAAAAAAAAAATCGTCGTCAATATTGATGGCTTGGAATGGAAACGAGCAAAGTGGAACAGGCTGGCTAAATGGTTTCTCAAGTTTTCAGAAAAGTTAGCTGTTCAATATTCTGACCAAGTAATCATAGATAACAAGGCAATTCAAGATTATGTGAACCAGGAATATGGTGTAGAGAGTACTTTGATAGAGTACGGTGGAGACCATGTTGGAAAGTTGCCTCTAGGTCAGGAGATGAAGGAAGCCTATCCCTTATCTCAGCAGCCTTACGCCTTCACTGTCTGTAGGATAGAGCCGGAAAACAATATTCATACTATTCTTGAGGCATTTTCCCAAGTGTCGTTTCCTCTGCTCATGGTTGGGAACTTTGGTAACAGTGTATATGGTAAATCCTTAGTTAAGAAATTTTCGGGGATTCAGAATATCCAGCTTTGTGATCCGATTTATGATCAAGGCAAACTCGATCAGCTTCGCGGAAACGCAGCTCTTTATGTCCATGGGCACAGCGCTGGAGGTACAAATCCATCTCTGGTTGAGGCTATGTGTCTTGGTCTCCCTATTGCAGCTTTTGATGTAGGTTACAATCGAGAAACCACTGTAAATCAGGCAGTATATTTTACTACACCAGGTGATTTGATCGATATTGTAAATAATGGGCAGGAACAATTTGATGAAATACGAGTGGCAATGAAAAAAATAGCAATGTCCAGATATAGCTGGCGAAAAATCACACAACAATATGCAGATATTCTGACAGGTTCTTAATGACTCAAGATGAAGTAAGTATCGAAGCGAAGTTGCTACTGCATATTCTTCGTCAACCGATTAGTGGTTTTGAAGATTCCCCATCAAAGCATAATTTTTTACAGTTAAAAGAGGTCGATTATGAAAAATTTGTCGACCTGGTAGACAGGAATGGGCTTGCAGGTTTGGTCTACCTGCGGATTCATAAATCTACTTTTTTACCTGCTGAGACAGCAGAAATCCTAAGGAGCAGATATCGGCAGACTGCATTGAGTAACTTAGCTCAACTTGCAGAATTGCTTGAGGTGCTAGATGCTTTTAATGCGCACGAAATTGATGTAATCCCATTAAAAGGTGTAGTAGATGCAGAAAAGTTGTTTGGTGACTTAGGTTCATACCCTTCCAGTGATATCGATTTACTCGTTCCAGAAGAACAGTTATCTACCATATGTTCGATGCTTAATGGATATGGATATAATGCTATTGAAGAGATTGAAGAAGCCGATCTTCTCTTTTCACACTACCATTTGATCTACCGAAAAAAAGCGGCTTGTCTTGAGCTGCATTGGACTTTGGTGAAGAGATATTTTAATTCCCCTAAAGACTTTTGGTGGGAAGGAGTGACTAAGAGGACGTATGAGGGGCGAGAGATAATAGAGCTTGCTCCAGAGAAGTATCTTCTCTATCTCATTTTTCGACTTTTTGATCATCAATTTTCACCCCTAAAATTCTGGATGCATCTATCTGCGTTTATAACGCAATCGACGCATCTGGATTGGGATAAATTGTTCTGGTATGCAGACTTGTTTGGTATGAAACGATTGGTTGTGTTTTCGCTTCAATTTGCACATGAACAGTTTGGTACACCGGTGCCAGCCCAGCTTGGTAATACAAAAGTGTGGGGATACTCGATTCTGCGTAACTTGATATTAGAACAAAACTTTTCTGAGAGCAGTAAGCCGCACTTTGCTATGCTATGTTTCACTTGTTTGTCATTACCTCCCAAAATTCTCATCAGATGCATTCTTCCTAGGGTATTTGCATCAAAGTCTGAAATTCGACTCCGATATGGCTTGAATTCGAAATCAAAAACTGTGTACATCTATATGATATTCAATCCATTATTGATGTTACTTAGGCGTAAGTAGGTAGGGCTTTACTTTGAGTGTCTTGGGGCAAACCCGACAATACATCGTGATATTAAAAAGGATTACCCGAAAATATCTGCGCATTTTTATTCGTAAGCGCCTAAAAAACCTCATCTTTTCATCCATCAGTTAACATGTTTTAGCACAGCAACGTCCAATTGATTTTTTGTGAACTTACCAGCCTTGTTATATTAAACCTTCTAACGAATAAATCAAAAATAGAATATAGAAAATTAATTTTTCAATGGAGTGAGAGAGGTAGGAGGATCGGTGTGCTGGAGATTGAAGTACAAGGATTAGAATTTATTAAATATGTTGATGTGTCATAATGACAATAAAAAATAGAAATTGCTTGTATGGTGATGGTTAGGTTTCCGGAATTTAAAAGTTTTTTTTGGTTGTTTTAGGTATAAATACCCATATTAAAATTTGTACTTCTGTGGTAATTAATCCCTGCAAATAAATGTTAATGTTCATAGTCAGGGGCTATCAGAATGATTTCTTTTGAATTACGTATAATCCTAGTATTTCTTGTAGCATTTTTCAGCGCTATATTTTTGTTACCAAAGCTGTCACGTATTGCTGAGCGAGTTGGGTTGCTCGATCATCCAAATCACCGCAAAGTGCATAGTCTGCCGAGACCTCTTGTTGGTGGGATTGGGATGGTGACTGCTACTATTTTTACCAGTCTATTGTTTATTCCTATCATGGGATTACGTGGGTATTTCCTTGGTCTGGCTGTTTTGCTTCTTGTTGGCTTTCTTGATGATTTTAAAGAGATTGGGCATCGGCAAAAGTTCCTGGCACAAGTTGTTGCTGTGATAGTTCTGATTCATTTCAGTCAAATTTCCTTAAACTCTTTTGGTGATATTTTTGGTTTTGGTGTAATCAACATTCCCGGTGGTGATATTGTAATCTGGCTCGTTACTGTCTTCTGCGTAGTTGGAGTTATTAATGCTGTCAATTTGATTGACGGACTTGACGGGTTAGCTGGCGGAATTTCTTTTATTGCGTTTATTTTCTTCGCCATTCACGCATCGTTTGCTGGAGAGAGCAACCTCATGTTGCTTAATTTGGCTCTTGCTGGTTCTATTTTAGGGTTTCTGTGGTTTAATTGGTATCCATCAGTGCTGTTTATGGGTGATGCCGGCAGTCTTTGTCTGGGGTTTTCGTTGTCATTTATGGCGCTCAGTCTCACTCAGGGAGAATCAAGCGCGGTGAGTCCTATTACAGTCCTGTTAGTACTGGCCCTTCCAATTACTGATACTATCATTGTGATGCTGAAACGCATTCTTCATGGAAAGAGCCCTTTTGTAGCTGACAAATATCATGTTCATCATATTTTCCTACGTTATGGGATGGGTAGGGATGGTGCAGTTAGGGTTATTTTGGGGCTCAGTGTGCTGATGGGTTGTCTTAGCTTACTTGGCCCTGTACTCAATGTCTCAGACGCCTGGTTGTTCAGCGCGTTTTGCGTGTGTTTTCTTGTCTACCTGGCTTCTTCATTCTATATAATGGGCGTTTTTAGATATAGCTTGAAAGTCAGGAAAAAACGACGAGACAAGATCTCTACAAGTTTTGTGTTGCGATTGATTTTTGGTTCATTTGATATTTTTGGCATATTCAGGAAGGCACGACGACATAACGTGAATTTGAAAATGGCTTACCAAACCGATTATCTTGAAACGGCAGTAAATGGCCAGGTGTTAAATATCTCATTAACCGGATGTATGGCAAGGATTGACGCAATTGACTGCCTGGGAGCGGATGATGCCAACTTGTTCATTACACTTCCTGCGGATGAAACTGCCAGGCAACTGCCGGTTGATGTAGAGCATCTCTGGTGTTCCGAACATGAAGGATCATACTATCATGGATTTCGGTTCAGAACGTTAGGACCAGAATCTGAGGCCATACTGTACGAATTTCTCAAAAAATACGGAGAGAGAGGTGGTGTGAGGGTTCAGGAAGCGCATGCCTGAAGATGTAAAAAAACAGTAAGTCTCGTTTTATGTCTTGCGAATTGTGATTGTTAGAGGATATAGAGTGTGTTTGTGTTCTAGTAGTGTGTTGCTGTTTAATAAGGACGACAGATTGACTATATGAAGTCTTTTTCTCTAAATCAGATCGAATTAAACGAAGATATATTATTTGAAATATGGCGTTTGTTTATACGTTACCATTAGAGTTGTTGTGAATAACATAAGGGGGATTTAATGAAACGGATTGTTACTTTATTAGTTGTTATAGGGCTTACAGCTGGCGTAGCTTTTGCTGCGACCCTTGAAAAATTTGAAGAAGATGTAAAGGCAAAAGGTATAGAGGCCACTGTTGATGAGGCAGTAAAGGCAGAGATACCGACTGCAGAAATTATGGATACTGGTTTAAACCTGGAAGGGCTCAATCCTCAAAACCTCATCAAAGCTTTATATTGTGCGGGGATCAAAGGCGAAGAAGTACGGTCTGTTGCAGCTGAATATAATGTGTCTGAAATGATTGTAGAAGCTGGATATGAAAAGAGTGTTGCTGAGTGTTTAGATAAGTTGGAAGATCCTCAACCGTATACTGAAGCGCAACAAAAGGGACCATCCTTTTCTAAAAGAAGAAGAAACGGGAACCCCAATGCCAGCCCATACACTCCGGGTTCATAAGACGGCGTAAGAGAGCTGGAAATCATTTTCCTAAGGCTGATAATAACTGGATAAACATTATTTTAAAGCTGCAATATTACTTTTTTAGATGAGATAAAGATGAACTATACAATATTAAGTGCCGGGATGGTTTTGCTTGTGAGTTTTCCCGCTCAGGTTTTTGCGCAAAAAACAACAACTATACGAATGGATGAAATGATAGTGGTCGCTTCAAACAGTGCCGGAAGCACCACTGCGCAAAAAGATGTACCAATGGGACAAAGTGGAAACGGAAATGTCTCTTTGCTGCCTGAAGAATCCGGTACTACTGATGCTGACCAGCTTTTTGGAACGCAAGGCGGCTATGCTCATCCCTATTTGTCAGTCGAGGGTGCATATACCGACAACCTTTTCAATGTTAATAGCAATGAGATCAGCAGTTCTCTTTATCGAATATCTACTGGTGTATGGGCTTCACTTCCTCGTAAAAAGGATATCCCTGTAACTATCAGCCCCAATAATTCATCTTCCGGTGGCCTGGCTCAGCAGATAGAAGACTACGGCGGCACAGATCGTTACCAGGTCGTTGCACATGCTGGACTCGATATTAATCGTTACTCAGAAGACTCTGATCTTGATTCTGAGGACTATTTCTTCGAAGGGTTAGCTCGTTATAATATGGCGAGTGGATTGTCTTTGCAGATACTTGATCGTTATGAGACCGGTCACGATGGATTTGGAGCTGGCGGTGCCACGGAAGACGACCTGAGGGAGTACAATACTAACCTCTTTATGGCGACAGCCGATTGGGACTTGACCGAAAAGATCACCTTCAAGGCCGACTATTCAAACTTCCTGCTGAATTATGACCAGGATCTGAATAGTTTTCTTGAACGTACTGACAACGCATTCGATATTTACGGGTATTATAATTTGACCAGTAAAACATCCCTGTTTCTGCAGTACAGTCATATCGACGTAGAATATGATTCTGCAAGTGCTAATGATAATAGCCAGGATTACGTTTATGGTGGTGTTACCTGGAATACAACCGAAAAACTGTCATTCATGCTGAAAGCCGGTCTGCAGAGTAAGGAATTTGACGTTACAGGTGGTGGATACTCAGATTCTGAGGCATTTGCCCTTGATTTGCAGACAATATATCGAATAACAGAAAAAACAGATCTCAGTCTTGACGTATACCGAAAGATAGAAGAATCAGACAGTATTGACGCATCAGAGAAAGTTGTGCTTGGTGCACAGCTCGGCTACAGCCAGGAGATCAATGAAAAGATTGGTTTTACCTGTGACTTTGTATATGAAAATGCTGATTATACCCAGTTAGCTGGTTTAGCGAGAGACGAGGACATGTATTTTGTTAGACCAGCCGTTCAGTATCTTTTCAAAGAGTGGCTTATGGCAGAATTGGCATACTCGTTTGATAAGCGTGATTCTTCGGATGACGATTACGATTTTCAGACAAACACATTCTACCTGAGCCTTAATATGGCAATGTAGTATGTAACTATTACAATGTTTTATTGCGGTATCCTCTCCGTGTTTTTTTGGCATGGAGAGGTTTTTTTTTGCGGATATATGTTCCAGGGGGGGACCAAGTGAAAACAATTATTACTCATTTATGCATAGTGCTTTTTGGTCTCTGTGCTTCAGTTTCCTACGCTAACGATTATCATGTTGGTGCCGGAGATGTTTTGTCTATTACTGTCTATGATAATAGTGATCTCGGAACAAAAGTACGTGTTTCGACAGCCGGTACAGTAGTTATGCCACTTCTCGGGCAAGTGAAAGTTGATGGATTAACAGTAAATAAAATCACTGATAAAATAACAGGCCTGTTGGCGGATGGATATCTGGTTAATCCCCAGGTTAATGTGTTTGTTGAAGAGTTTAGGAGCAAAAAAGCGGTTGTACTAGGAAATGTTCGTTCACCGGGATTGATTGAGCTAAGTGGACCAACAAACTTTTTAGAACTCGTTTCCAAGGCCGGTGGGTTGGAGAAAGATGCCGGTGATACAGCAACAATCCAGCGACAAGCTGAGCAGGGCAAAAAGAACATTGTTGTGGTCGATCTGGTTGCACTCATCGAACAGGGTGATTTGTCACAGAATGTTCAGGTGATGGACGGTGACACTGTTTTTATCTCAAAAGCTGGAATGTGTTTTATAACCGGTGAGGTTGAACAACCCGGTACCTATGCCTGCGGTGATGATTTGACAGTACTGAAACTGGTAGCCTTAGCTGGTGGTTTTACAGGGAAAGCTTCTAAATCAGGTCTTTCTATTGTTCGAATCATTGAGAACGAAAAAAAGGTTTTTAAGAATATAGATCTGTATACACGACTGCTTGACAATGATGTTGTTGTGGTGCCTGAAAGCTTCTTTTAACAGGCTGAGTTGTCGCTATGTCACTATGTATATGTGAATTATGAGATGCTCGACTGCAACTCAGTTTCGCCTCTGCTGGTAGCTGTTACTAATCCCTGAACTAATATACTCTCAAAATCAGTTATGTATAAAGACTACGATCCTCAAGAATTCGAAGAGCAGGAAATAGACCTGCGTGCTTATCTCCGCATTGTTACAAAACGAAAATATATCGTACTTACGATCATGTGTATTGTTTTCATAGCTGTAGTTTTGAAGACATACACGACTGTGCCGATTTATACCGCATCGTCTCAGGTGTTAGTTGAAAAAAATTATGGGAGTAAAGGGCTGGAAAATCAATTCAGCAGATGGGATCCCGGCTTTATTGATACGCAAATTGAGATCATCAAAAGCGCAAATGTTGCTTTAAAAGTAGTAGAAAATTTGCAGCTTGCCACGCATTATCGCCATTATTTTTTCAGTGAAAGAACTGAAACATCATTCTTTGCAGGCTTCAAATCTTCCGTAAAAGCAACTTTAAAACCAGTACTTGAAAAATTTTCAAGTGAACCGGAAAATGAGTCGAGTATATCTGTTGATTCCAAAGTTCCTGAATTAGCCCCTAAAAATGATAAAGAGATCATTGCTGGCATTATTCAGGGGGGACTGAGTGTTGCCACGAAAAAGAATACTACAATTGTCGTTATTTCTTATAGTAACAAAGATCCGGCCATTGCCAGATTGATTGCGGATGCTGTTGTTAAAGCATATATGGATGAGATACTTGAGATAAAACTTAGCACAAGTAGCTACTCTGTAAAGTGGATGACTGAGAAAGCTAATGAAGAGCGTGCAAAGTTAGAACACGCTGAGAAGAATCTTCAGCAGTTCATGCGTGAAAATGATCTTGTAACAGTTGAGGATAGACTCACTGTTCTTCCTCAAAGACTTTCAGAGTTTGGTGGGCAGATATCTAAAGCCGAAGCACAGAAGAAGGAATTGCAGGAACTGCTGAGTCAGATTACTGCTGCCGGAGGTAATCTCGAACGTCTTGAAAATATACCGACGCTTGCGACCAATGAAGTCTTAAAATCAATTCGTGAGAGAATTTATAAAGCCGAACAAACGATACAGGAACTCTCAAAAAAATATGGTCATAAGCATCCACGGATGATAAAGGCCAAAGATGAAATACGCATCCTTAATAAAGAGAAAAAATATGAGATAGAACGTGTTATCTCATCAATCACCAATTCTTACGAGCTTGCAGTTTCCAAGGAAAGTAACCTGAATGAATTGTTGTCTTCAACCAAGTCTGAGATGCTGGACTCAAATGAAAAGTTCATGCAGTATCAGATAATGAAGCGTGAGGTTGATAGTAACAGGGTTATGTATGACACCCTGCAAAACAACATCAATAAAGAGAGTGTCACAAAAGATTCATCGAGTGTTAAAATATGGGTAATCAAAAAGGCTGAGATGCCTGGATCTCCGTCTAAGCCAAATAAGCGGAGAAGTTTGCTCATGGGCGCAATATTGGGGATTTTTAGCGGTATTGGTTTTGCGTTCTTTATCGAATATCTGGATAACACCGTCAAAGATGCACGTTATCTTGAAGATAAGTATGGTGTTTCCGTTCTAGGTACAATTCAGGAAATTTCAGGCAAGATTGATAAGATAGAATCGTATATCACACAACATCCTCTGTCACCTCTAGCTGAGAGTTATCGTCTTATACGATCCGGCCTTCTTCTCTCTTCCGCTGAGCACCCGCCGAAGACGATGCTGATAACCAGTATGGGTGCAAAAGAAGGTAAGACTTCAACCTCCGCTAATATTGGTCGTATGTTGGTACAGGGTGGCAATAGTGTTCTTATCATTGATTGCGATCTCAGGCGTCCACGACTGAATAAAGTCTTTGGTATTACGAGTGAGATAGGTCTGAGTTCATTTCTCTCAGGTACTACTGAGGACAATATTACCCTAAGAATTCCAGGGGAGGAGATGTCAATTATTCCTTCCGGCCCGATTCCGCCAGCTCCAGCTGAACTTCTTAGTTCGAGAAGAATGAAGATGCTTATTGAGCAAATGTCTGAGAAGTTTGATTTTGTTTTGCTTGACTCCCCGCCTGTTGAAAGTGTTACAGACAGCCTCGCTCTTAGCCAATTCGTTGATGGCACGATAGTGGTGGTTCGTGCGGGAAGAACCACCAACGAAGTTCTTGAGAGCGGCATGAAAAAATTACACGATGTTAAAGCCAATTTTCTCGGGTTCGTCTTGAACGGTATGAAGAGTCATGATGCAAGTAATTATTATTATGGGTATTCCACTTATTATTCTAAAGAGGATTAAAGGCTAGGACTAAGGTTTTAGGGCTGAGGACTGAGGACTGAGGTTTTAGGGCTGAGGGTTGAGGACTGAGGGGTGAGGGGGGGAGGGCTTTGGGCTTGGGTTTTAGGACTGAGGTATTGGGTTCGGAGTGATGGATAGGCGATAGTATCTGCATGATATAGTATGGTACACTTTGGAAAGTAACTATAATCCTTGCAACTTACCTTCTATGCTGGGGTTTGATATTAAGCATAGAATAGTATTTAGATAATATGAATGTTTGGGCCGACTACTATTAAATCGCTATAGTGGTCGGCCCTTTTTTGTTGGGGACATAATTTGGTATGAAAACCTGCTCGTATTGGCTTTATCTTTTTGTTCTGCTTTTTGCTCCCTTAGCCTTTGGGACAACAGAGTTATGGTCTATCTCGATAGTTGAGGTGGCTACTGCTGTTTGTGGCGTGTTCTTTTTTCTCTCTATGTGGTTTTTCAAGGAGAATATACGTCAGATGCCGGGGATTTTACCTCTTGTACTACTCATATTGTACATGATGTTTCAACTCATCCCGCTGCCGCAGGAGATTGTTAAGTTCCTCTCACCTGAGATGTATACGGCATATTTGCCGGGAATTACCTCTCCCGACCAATGGATTCCTCTAACAGTCTATCAGAAAGCGACTGTGCAGGAGCTGTTGCGTATTTCATGCTATGCTCTTTTTTATGTTGTTACCGTTCAGCTATTAAGCAGTCCCCGGCAATTGAGAAAAGTTGTAAATTTTGTGATTTTTCTCGCGACTGCTATTGCTGTGCTGGCAATCATTCAACGAGTTGGTTCGCCTGATCTAATATATTGGTTTAGATCAGTTCCCTTAAATGCATCGCCGTTTGGGCCATGGGTTAATCCCAATCAGTATGCCGGCTTTATGGAATTGGTGATACCTTTAGCTTTAGCCGTTTTTATTTATTACAAGCCTAGAGTAAAGCGCGATGCAACTGTCAGAACGAAAATTTTAGACTTTTTCACCATGCCTGGGGCTAATCTGCATCTCTTGGTGGGACTTGCCGCTGTCACAATGTCACTTTCAGTGTTTATAAGCCTCTGCCGTGGTGGAATATTAACACTGATATGTTCCATATTTGTCTTTATTGTGTTGCACCATAGTCGTCGTTCTCATCCTGGGAAAATTGGCGTCTGGGTGGTAATTGGCTGTGTAGTGGTTGCTGTTTCGTGGTTTGGCTGGGATACTGTGTTTGCTGAATTTAACAAAACAGTTAATACAACCGGGCAACTTTCGGATACCAGATTGGATATCTGGGCAGATTCCTACACGGTTATTAAGGCATATTTGCCATTTGGAAGTGGGTTCGGAACCTTTGTAGACGTTTTTCCTTCATTCAAATCATTCTATAGTAATTTCCTCTTTGATCACGCCCATAATGACTATATAGAGTTGCTGACAGACGGCGGTATTGTCGGCTTTAGTCTGGCTGCCTGGTTTGTCCTGGCAGTGTTCAAGCATGGGTTCATGATGATTAGAGCTAGAAGGAACCTGTATGCAGTATTACTTGGAATTGGTGCTTTAACAGGTTTAATCGCTGTCCTTATGCATAGTGTGACGGATTTCAACATGCATAATGGTGCTATTGGTCTCTATTTCTTTTTTGTTTGTGGCTTTTTAGTCTCAGTTGTTAACCTGAAAATTGATTATAGCGGTGAAGGAACGCTGCTTAAGAAGAAGCCTCTGTCGCTTAATAAGTATGCCTTCGTTGCTGTTTTTATCTTCGGCTGCATAGCGACAATAAACCAGTTTGGAGTAATGAAAGCTGGTACAATATATTCCACGATGAGTCGGCTAAGTAGTAATGATGAACGTAATGAGGATGAGACTAAGGCTCTTCGGGAATCAATTGTAACTGCTCAAAAATTCGATCCCCTTGAGGTTCTCTATGCTCATGAGTTAGGAACTCTCGCGTGGGATAACGGAAATCTCAATGAGGCAAGAGACCATTTTACAGAAGCGATACGGAAAAACCCAATGGAAGGAACCTCACTTCAGTGGCTTGGGTTTCTTACGTATAATGAAGAATCAGATTGGCTTATCGAAGAAGGATATAAGCGAGCTCTCAATAAAGATGATCTTGCACTCCGGTACATAAAACACTTGTTTTGGAAAGGAGAACGCCAAAAAGCACTGAAGGTAATAAACGAGAGATTACAGTTATCGTCGGGACTGCTTATGGAGTGGTCTTCCCTGTTCGAGAAACATCCTCTCACTCAACAGGAAATTGCTTCAGTCTTGCCTGAGACGGTTTCTGCTTGGATAAATTACGGTGCTTATCTTGAGAAGTCAGGTGATGTTGATGGTTCTGAGTACTATCGCAAAACAGCTCTTGAGTTTATTCCTAACGAAACGACAATTAATCCCGGTTGGTTCAGTCAGTTAATCCAGTATTACGATAAAAGAGGCCAGTCTGCCAAAGCCCTTGTCATTTTACGTCAGGGAATAGAAGCACTACCTGACTATGCACCATTTCATTTACTCCTCGGCGATTATTACCAAAAAGAGGGCATCAGCTACCGTGCAAAAGAAGAGTATCAACAAGCTCTGATTCTTGATCCACGTTATAAGGCTGCCAGGAATCGGTTGCGTAGGATGGGGGAACTTGATTCGTATTAAAAGATAGGACTAAGTGAAAAACAGGACTAACGACTAGGACTGAGGACTGAGGTTAGAGGACTAAGTTAGAACGACACTTAGTCCTAAGTCCTATTACCTTAGTCCTAGTCTGTAATATGCTTTTCGGTAAACTGGGCCATAAGTTCGTGGATATTATATGGTGGTCGCACCTTAAAGTAATGATCAACTATTGCATGGCCGATTTCATGGGCTATGACCCGAAGTTTGGTATCAGCAACAGAAATGTAGATGGTGTCTTCAGTGAGTGAGTAATAGGCGATGTGGTCTGCCTTCTTTCCATATCTTTGGGTATAGACTGTTGACACATCTTTGCGTGACTCCAACAGCACCACTGTTATATGGAGGTTGGAAGGGAACATGTCGAGGACGACCTCTGCTTTTTCAATCAGAATGTCGAGTTTGGCCAGAACCTCATCTTCTATAGTAGTAATTTCTTTTTTCTTGAGGTAGTAGCGAAGGTTACGAGATAATATAAGTTGACTGTTAAATTGACGTAAGACACTTTTGTCGCTGTATTTAAGCGTTACATATCTGCTCTTTCCCTGCGCCAGTAAGTCAATCGGAAAAGTGAAAAGCAGCGATAACAGCAGTGTTATGGTTATGCACCATTTATTCATTAATCAGTTGGAAGCTGCTGCAAACTCTGCGCACCTTCCTGTTTTGCTCCTGCATCGACCAGCAAAGGCTGGCGAGCTGTTCCTGTTCTTTCTTTGATAGATTAAGCGTAGAGGTTTGTTCTATAAGTGCTTCAAGTGCTTCAGAACTTCTGTCTATAATCCGTAAATTTTGCGATAATTGCAGGTTGAAATGGTTGATCTTGGTGGCCAGTTCTTTCCCCTCATCTTTACCGCGTAATCGTATTGTATCATCAAGCAGCCCTGCATTCATACTGTCTAATGCTTTTTCAAATCGAAATAATGGCCCTGCGATCCGATGTGATAGCATCATTGACGCGATAACCAGGAAGGTGCCGCCGATGACAATCAGAATCCAGTTTGCCGTCAGGATCTGTTTGAGCAACATTATAGGGGTCTGCCCGAATTCAAGGCCGTTCTTTGAATATGAGATAGTCAATGTGTCAGCGGAAAAATAACTGAGCAGCACAATAAACAGAAAACATCCGCCGGATACAAAAAGAAAGGTGCTGAGAATAAGCTTGCCCTGAAAATCTTTTTTAATCAGAAAATTGCGTTTTCTACGTGTATATCCCTTTCCCATAAGTAGAATTACTCGCTATGAATAGTTATTGATGCGTTGTCTCTTAGTTCATTCAGCCAAGCTGTTATCTGTTGTTGACGTTTGTATTCTTCCAGAATTTTCTGTATATGATCGCGTTGCGGAACCTGGTTGGTAGTAACGTCTGTAATACCGGTAATATCCTTGATCTCGTCAAGCCTGATGGCATATCTCTCGCTGCCTGTATCAAACTTTATGGTGTGTGAGCCTGGTGTCAATCCGGCAAGAATCGGCTGTAGTGATTCTGCTAAATCGTCAAATACTACTTCATTCTGCAATCCCTCTTCCGAGGTGAGGCTATACGGTGGCTCGGAAGAGACGGTAAGGCGGGTAAACGTAACTTTTTTGCCAAATAATGATAGGTAATGGTCAATCTCTGCTTCATTGATGGACAGGCCGATTTCGTTGTATTTACGATCCATCAACGTCTTAATAAGAGATTGTTCATAAAAATCTTTCAGTGAGGTTCTAAAACTTTGCTCCTGATCGATTTTTAATCGCTGTGCCTCCTGAATAAGGAGCTCCCGTGTTATCACCGAGTTGAGCTTCGCTGATAGGTCTTCGCTATGGTAGCCGTGCTTTTCTCCCTCTTCATCGATGGATTTTTTGCTTAATGCATGTCCATTGACTGTAACTGCAATTGTAGAGGCTGGTTGTTGTTTTTCAGGCCAAAGAAAATAGACGGTGATAATAGTCAGAGCACAGGCTATTGCGGCTATAGTGAGTAAGTACTTCATTTACTCATGTGGCTGGCTTGAAGTTTAATCATTGGCTGAGATTGCCTGTTCTGAGCCGATTGTTCAAATACGTTTACCATATTACACTCTTAGAATATCGCGAAACACTGTAGTAATGCAAGGGAGATGGGTTTTGCGTCCCTCAGCCTGCAACAAAAGATCAATGCGTTAATAGGTATGTGGCTACACCCGCTGCGGCAAGCCAGATATTAGTAATGTTTGAGACGGTGATATTTAAAATCGCTGCCAGATGTTTCCTTCGGGAAAGCAGTGCGATACACGATTTAAATTCAGGCCAGCTGGTGAGGGTTGCAAGCACAAGGAATCCGATAACACCTTTGGGAGCCTGTGAGTGGACCGCAGCAAAGCTTACTACGCTATCAAGAAAATATCCGGTCACGGTGAGTATGACCACAGCAGGTAACAACCAGATTCTCGGATTAATCGTGTGTTCTTCCAGCGAATAGCCATCCGCTTCGTGAGGGCGTTTAACGAACATGAGCAGGCTGAATCCCATGGCACCTAAAATCCAGTAAAAGTAGTGACTGGAGTCCAATGTAAAAAAGCTTGCGGCAAGTATTGCGGTACCGGTGACAGTGGTGATTGTATAGCGTGGATTTGTACGAATTGTTTGAGCCACCTGTCTGCAGTAGAGGGTAGCTGCAAAGAGAAGAATAGGGTTCATGAAGTTTGATCCAAGCGGCGTTGATGCGGCAAAGATAATATCGCCCACCAGAAGCCCGACAATAAGGCAGAGTGCTTCTGGGCCATTGGTGATAAACCCGGTGATTGTGCCTATGCCTTTGGTGTTTTTCAAACATTCTATGATTAGCTCAATGGCCATACCGATCAGAAGCATTTCGATAATTACACCGGCAGCACCGATAAACGAATACTGCAGATTGCCGCCAAATATCAGGCTGCTTCCGCAGAAGAAGAGAATTACAAGAATCCAGACCAGCAGGTCGAGAAGTCCGATAGAGTCGATGAGTATCTGTTTCACAATTAGTATTTTAGTCGTAGAGTATGGGGTAAAGTGCTCGTTAGTTCAAAATCGTGTGTTTTGATTATAGACAAATGTTTACAATATACACGATTGCTGAATGTCTTAACCGCGAGCGGCATCTTCAAGGAAGATGGCAATGTCATTTTTATTAAGATACACACCGCTCAGCTTCTTATCGCCAGCTTTAATGGCTGGAATAAGTTTAACACCGTCACGCAGGGTGCGTGCGGGAGATGTCAGGATGTCAACTACTTCCAACTCGATATCATCTCTGTCGGCTAGAAGTTCATTAAGCGATTTACGGGCAAAATGACAGCGGGGGCAGAGAGCGGATTTATAAAGTGTGATTTTCATACAGCACATTGGTCTTTTCGGGTTATTGATAGTGGCAGGTAGAGTTTGAAAGAAAATGTTTTTTGCTTACCCTTAAATCTCAGCTTCGAAATGTGAGGCGTGAGGTGTAAGGTGTGAGGCGGAAACGACACTAATAATCGATTCCATCTCAATTCGGGGTAAATCGTCATTATAACTAAATATTACACTCATATTATCACATGATATCAGATCAGGATAGTATCAAGTCCATCCTCACTGTCTACCTCTAGACTGGACTTACTGAGTTTCAGAAAATATCAGAAAATTATTAATGCAGGGTAAACCATTCAACCTGCTACTTCAACTGTAGACTGGCTTCTTTGCTATAGGTGGTGTTTACCGATGATTTTGAATAATAATTAGGAGTACGATAATTCAATAATGGTTGAAAAAGTGTAACTATTCAGTCAAGACTTCATACGTGTCCTTTTTTTGTAGGCCGTAACTGTTTAGCAGTGCTCAAGATGGCCTCAAGCGGGACGATTGGCTATAGTATGCCTATGCGAAGCGTCCTTGATCGGGGGCAGGTGGGGGCCTGCTGAATAGTTACGAAAAGGTTACTATAACTATATTTGAAACAGGCAACAGCAGAAATAATAAACATAGGCTCAAGGAAAAAAATGTATACATGTAGAAACTGGATGAAAAAGGTTTGCCAAGTAGGAGCAGTATTTGCCATTTGTGGATTGTTACTCCCTGTATTTGCAGTACATGCTGAAGAAATAGGAGAAGTACGGACGAAATTCAAAATGCTCGGAGCTAATGATAAGATTGTTATAGAAGCATTTGATGACCCGGATATCGATGGTGCAACATGCTATCTCAGTCGTGCAAAAACAGGTGGGATTAGTGGAACAATAGGTCTTGCTGAAGATAAATCAGATGCATCCCTGGCATGTAGACAAACGGGAAAGATAGTACTGCCTGAAAGTGTACGCTCAGGAAAGGACGATGGTACGCAGGTTTTCAGGAAATCTACATCCATCCTGTTTAAGACGATGCAAGTGGTAAGGTTTTATGATAAGAAGCGCAATTGCCTCGTCTATCTCACTTATTCGAATAAAATTATCGAAGGATCGCCTAAAAACAGTATCTCGGCAATTCCGATTTTGGATTGGAAATAAGGGGTAGGGGCGTGAGGTATGAGGGGCAGATAGCTCGAACTGTCTGCCCATTAATCTGTTTGAAGTACTGCATAAAGTAATAAAGAATTCATAGCGGTTTGATGGTGCTGGGAGCCTGTCAGGCCGAATCTTTTCCTCTCAACTTGGCGGTATTGTCAAGAAATTACTGTTTGCGAATACGCGAAGATTCCGATGTTAGCTGTATAGCTATCTTTATTTTTCAAGCAATAGTTCGATTTGCTTGATTTGAGCTGAAAATACTCAGTCCGACTGGCTCCTGCCCCGGATTTCTCATTAATAGTTTTTTGATTTCAAATGAAAAACACTCTGTTATTTGAGATTTTCATTTTTTCAATATGAAATCAAATGGTTGAGTTTGTGACCAGCAATGCCGGCTAGAGGTTGTAATGCCTGCGAAATGAGGAATCGATGAGTGTTAAACAAGATAGCTGCAGGCGTTGTGGTAAATGTTGTAACGAAGGTGGTCCTGCCCTGCATGGTCCTGATTTGGAATTGATCACTTCAGGACGGATTCCTTTAAGTGCATTAATCACTCTCCGTAAAGGTGAGCTGGCCCATAATCCGGTTTTCGGGAAAGTTTCTGCAATAGATAATGAACTGGTAAAGCTGAAGGGCACAGGTCGGGAATGGAACTGCTGCTATTATGATTCCCAGGAAAACAGTTGCACTATTTACGATTTTCGACCACAGGCATGCGGTGTTTTGAAATGCTGGGATCCTGAAGACCTCCTCGATATGATCGGAAAAGATAACCTGGCTCGATTAGATATACTCACAGAAGAAGACCCGCTACGATCAATTATTAGTGAGCATGATCGCTTATATCCATGTCCAGAGCTGGAAGAGATTTCATCTCTTGCAGCTGATATGTCAGATAAAATGAAGCGCAATTTGCAAAAGCTTGCAAACGAGGATCTTCGCTTTAGAACACGCGTGGTGAAGGAGTTTGATCTCAAACTGAGCCATGAACTGTTCTACTTCGGCCGCCCGGTTTTTCAGCTTTTACAGCCGTTGGGGGCTAAGGTTCGTGAGTCTGCTTTAGGGATAGAATTACTTTGGGTTAAAAGCAAGGACTGAAAAAAACAGGACTGAGGGGAAAGGACTTGGGACTGAAGAAAAGGCAGGACTTAGGGGATAGGACTGAGGACTAAGATTAAAAGTGAGGTGTAAGGCGTGAGGAGAGAGGTGTCAACTGCACTGATCTCAATGCTCTTGGAAACTTAATCTCCCTGGTATAAACTAAAGGACTAAGAACGACACTCAGTCCTTAGTCCTTTAACCCTAGTCCTTGCAGTTAACTACCAAGATTTGCGAGCAACTTCCTCACCCTTTACAGAGAGGGTGATCTGCTCAACTGCGATGCTGACGCCTGATTTGTCGATCGCCCTTTTAACGATGACATTCATGGCGGAACAGCATGGTACTTCCATAATGAGTACGGTGATTGATTGCAGGTTACAGTTCTTCAGGATATCTGCAAATCTGTCTACGTACATCTCTGCATCGTCAAATTTCGGGCAACCCATCATTACCGCTTTACCATCAAGATATTTTTCCTGAAAATTACGGGCTGCTACTGCGGAACAGTCAGCTGCAATTAACAGGTCTGCATTCTGCAGGAATGGTGCAGTCGGTGGAACGAGACGAATCTGTACAGGCCAGTGGCTGAGACCTGTTCCTGCAGCGCCGGCTGAAGGCAGTCCCTGTGGCATATTGGCAGACTGGCATGGGCTTACCGGTTTGAACGACTGGATATGGGTTGAAGCACAACCGCAGTCCATGGTCTTTGGAGCACGTGCAGATTCTGCTTTTTTCTTTTCTTCTGCAAGATATTCTTCTACCGCTTCTTCATCAAACTCATCAGCTTCGCGCTCAATTACCTGTAAAGCACCCTGAGGGCAGGCACCAAGGCAGGCTCCGAGACCATCACAGAGGTTATCTGCAACAAGCTTTGCTTTGCCATCGATGATTTTCAATGAGCCTTCGGCACAATCTGGTACGCACTGTCCACAACCGTCACAAAGTTCTTCGTCAATTTTTATTATTTTACGTACACTTTTCATATCAAACCTCCCAGGTCAAAATGCTATATGAGATACTATTTCATTGTATCAATTGTTTCTTAAGTTGGACCGACTAAATTGTTCTGTTCAGTCCTTTATGATCATGATTCAATACTAACAGATACTAGCAATAAAACTTTGATCTGGGTCAAGTCCTGATACTATTTATCACTTTTCATCTATTTTTTTTGAAAAGGCTCTGAAAGAACTGCCTTTTTAAACCTATCCACACCAAATGATTCTAAAAAACGGGCAGAGCGAACTTTAGCTCCTGCGTTATCCTGATAGACGATAAGGCACCTGTGGATCAGTTCAACAACCTGGTCATCAGTTAAACCTTCAGCAATGACATCGCCGATCCTGGCTCTGCCACCCGCATTGCCACCAAAGATAAGTTTCCAGCCTTTACGTTCGGCGAGAATCCCAAGATCTCGTACATAGGGTTCAGTGCAGCACATCTGGCAGCCCGCAATACCGATTTTCATTTTTGCGCGTAATGGGCCGGAGAGTTCAATCTTTTCTATCTGTGCTGCGAGTGCCTCGCCATCTCGTACGCCGAATTTGCATGAGTCCATCCCTGGGCACGCCTGGATATAGGTAAACCATTCTTTGTGTGTTTTCTTTTTCGGAAAGAGGGGAATGAGTTCAGCGGCGAGCTGAGTACATGTCTCTTTTGATAAACCCAATACACTAAGGCGACCCGTGGAGGTAAACTTCATTTCCTCTACATCATATGCTTTTAGCACAATGAGTAACTGCTCAAGCTGCTGAGGGGTAAAAGAGGTGGTCTGGAAACCTGGAACAGTAGAAAACGATCGAGTGGGCATGGTGAATTCTGGTAACGAGTAGAAAGAGAACCGTAATTATATAGACAAAAAAAGGCAGGAGCCGTAACGGCTCCTGCCTTAAAACAGCGAGATGTACTATAGCGGATTATCCGAGAATTGTCTTCAGGTCTTCTGCAGCAGTAGCTGCGATCGGCTTGATTTCAAAATTCTGTACAAGGACGTCCAGTACATTCGGGGTGATGAATGCAGGGAGGGAGGGTCCGAGGCGGATATCTTTAATTCCAAGACTCAGCAAGGTAAGGAGAATAACGCATGCTTTCTGCTCGTACCAGGAAAGAATCATGGAGAGTGGGAGATCATTTACATCGCACTCAAATGCTCCTGCAAGAGCAACAGCGATCTGGATTGCAGAGTAAGCATCGTTGCACTGACCAACATCAAGAAGACGAGGAATGCCACCGATGTCACCGAGCTTTTTATCGAAGAAACGGAATTTGCCACATGCAAGGGTGAGAATCATGCAATCTTCAGGTACTTGCTCAACAAATTCTGTGTAGTAGTTACGACCAGGCTTTGCGCCATCACAGCCACCAACAAGGAAGAAGTGGCGAATCGCTTTTGCTTTTACTGCGTCAATTACTTTGTCAGCAACTCCAAGAACGGTGTTTCTACCAAAACCGACAAGAACAGAGTCTTTATCAGTATCTTCAGTGTAACCTTCGAGAGCAAGAGCACGCTCAATTACCGGGGTGAAATCTTTGTCGTCACCGATGTGTGCGACATCAGGCCAGCCAACAAGGCCGGTGGTGAACACATTAGCCTTATAGCTGTCAGCAGGTTTCTGAATGCAGTTTGTGGTAAAGAGAATCGCACCCGGGAATTGAGGGAACTCTTTAGCCTGGTTCTGCCATGCGGTTCCATAGTGTCCATAGAAATGCTCATACTTCTTCAACTCAGGATAACCGTGGCATGGAAGCATCTCACCGTGGGTGTAGATGTTAATGCCTTTTCCTTCAGTCTGCTTGAGCAGCAGTTCGAGGTCGCGAAGATCATGGCCGGTTACGAGAATGGCTTTACCGGTTTTCTGGCCAAGAGGAACCTTAGTAGGAACAGGGTGCCCGTAGGTTCCGGTGTTACCTGCATCAAGAAGTTCCATTGCTTTCAGGTTTACTTCGCCACACTTAAGTGCGAGTGCAACGTGAGCCTCAAGGCTTTGTCCCTGTCGGGAGAGTTCTGCCATTGCTTCGTGGATGTACGTAAATACGGACTCATCTTCCTGACCGAGAATCGCTGCGTGGTCGGCATATGCAGCAAGACCGCGAATACCGTAGACCGCGATCTGCTTTAAAGAACGAAGGTCTTCGTTGCTGTCGAGGTTATTGATGAAGTCAAGTTTTAAGCCCTGCTCTTCAAGCCCTTCAAGAGTAGCAGCAGGTGCGTAGGTTGCAGGTGCTTCTGCAATATCAACATTGCCGCCAGCAGCTTTGACTTTTGTTTTCAATTCATCACGGAGTTTTACCGTGGTATTGATCCAGTCTTGAAATCGTGCAGGATCAAAATCAACATTAGTCAGGCAGGCAAAAATTGCTTCGGCTGCAAAGCGATCAACAGCATTATCTACTACACCAACTTTTCGACCTTCAACGGCAACAAGGGAGAGGCCCTGAACTGCGTAGGTGAGTAAATCCTGAAGGCTGGCAACGTCTTCCGATTTTCCGCAAACACCGATTTTGGTACAACCAGTTCCCTTTGCAGTTTGTTCGCATTGATTACAAAACATATTGTCCTCCTGAAACGATTATGGATCCGAATATGGATCGTTGAATTCTACTTCTTTGAAGATAACGTTTAACCGATGTGGGAAATGGAAAAGTGTAAATCCGCATCAGTTAAGAAGAGAGTACTTAAAAAGTGTCTCAGAATCCTTGATCTAGGTCAAGAGATTGGAATTTTATTAATGTTTTGTGATTATCATTCATTCTCAGCTATGAGGGTAAGGGGCTAAGGACTAAGGACTAAGGACTAAGGACTGAGGACTAAGGGCTGAGGACTAAGGACTTAGTAAAAACGTGAGGGGTGAGGAGTGAGGAGTGAGGAGTGGGGGCAGGGGTGCAATAGAGGTGGATAGCGAGAAGAATTTTGATGCCATTATACTCTGTTGTCACGTGATGATAAGTTGCCAAGTATCCGTCATTAAATGGTTTGTGTCAAATCGCAATGGGGCAGTTGTTGGTGTCGTTTCCGCCTAACGCCTAACGCCTCACACCTCACACCTGACACCTCACATTTAGAAGCAGAGATTTAGGAGTGATCAGAAAATGTTTTGTGAAATTTTCCTTAGCTAGAAGGCTGTGCTTTAATCAGTAGGAGGCCGGTGTCTGAAGCAATTGAATTATCAAGGTTAAAGCTTGAGTAACAGTTTTCGACGGTAAATTTACAGGATTCAATTATATGTAGCCAACGCTCTTTATCGCTGCCATTAAGGTAAAGCGTATGGCTATAGTTAACATTGGGATCAGTGCCGTTCATGGGCCGGACTTTATAGCGTTCTGTCATTTCCAGGCGGTTGGTTGTGTAGTTCATGGTGCGTAAAATCTCTTTGACAATCCTGCCGCCTTGAGGACGATCGAACATTTGAAATTGAAATGACTTTGTCGTCTTTTCGGTCTGATCGTTTGCCGGTGGAATATAGAGCTGAAGTAGTAAGGCTCCACCGGGCTTGAGGTACTTCCTGCAACCACTAAGACAACTGATGATGTCATCAGTATCTGATAACAGGTTCAGTGTATTATATGGGATGACCACAGCGTCGAATAGACAATTGAATGCCAGCTGACGCATATCCATTTGTATATAGTGTTCGTTACCTGTGGATTTGGTGCGGGCGATATGTATCATCTCGCGGGACAGGTCTATACCGGTTAGTGAGTGGCCCAGATTTGAGAGTAGTCGTGTCAATCTGCCGCTTCCGCAGCCAACTTCAAGCACTGTGGATTGATGTGAAAGTGCTGATGAATAGAAGAACAGGTCCTTATCAAAACTCCCCATCTCCAGTTCGTACATTTCCGAATACATCAATTGCGGTAGAGGCAGGTAGATGTCTTCCGGTTCTTCGTCGTAGCTTGAATATATTTGCACGGATGGCCTGGATGAGAATGAGAATAGTAGAGCAGTATCTGTATCTGAATCGCCAAAATTTTCCGAGCGTTTCATTTAAGATACTGTAGTAGCGAGAAAGTTTACTGCTCGCCATGATAGTGGTGCCGCTAGCAAAAACACCTCGTAAAGTTATATTGCAATTCTATATACAAAGAGAAAAAAGATGTTGCAAAGTTAATTCGAACTCTGTATGTTGTTTAGCAATTGAGCAGTAATGATTATCAATATTACTTAATAAATATTCAGGAGGATTTCCAATGCAAAAATATGTATGTACAGTTTGTGGTTATGTTAATGATGGTGCAGCACCAGACCAGTGTCCACAGTGTGGAGCAAGTGCAGCTAAGTTCAAACTTCAGGCTGAAGGTGATATGGCTTGGGCTGATGAGCATGTAATTGGTGTTGCAGAAGGTGTAGACGCTGAAATCGTTGAAGGTCTGCAGATGAACTTCACTGGAGAATGTACCGAAGTTGGTATGTATCTTGCCATGGCACGTCAGGCTGACCGCGAAGGTTATCCTGAGGTTGCAGAAGCATACAAGCGCATCGCCTGGGAAGAGGCTGAGCATGCTGCAAAATTTGCAGAGCTTCTCGGTGAGTGTGTTGTTGCTGACACCAAAGCAAATCTTGAAGCACGCGTTGCTGCAGAGCACGGTGCCTGTGCTGGTAAGAAAGCACTTGCTACCCGTGCCAAAGAACTCAACCTTGATGCAATCCACGACACCGTACACGAGATGTGTAAAGATGAGGCTCGTCACGGACAGGCCTTCGCAGGTCTCCTCAACAGATATTTCAAGTAATCTCTATGCTTACATAGGGGTAGAGGGGGGGATTGTTATACACGAACGGGGGGGACTGTATTTTTCAGTTCGCCCCCTCTTTGTTGTTGTACTTCAGACCTACTGAGTGCTAACTTCCCTCACACCTCACACCTCACACCTCACGTTTTTACTTAGTCCTCAGTCCTTTCCCCTCAGCCCTGTCTTTTATCCTTTTTCCGCAGCATACGCCGAAGCAGCACATTCATTCTTACCTAAATCCAGTTCATCCGCCTTATCATCGTCAACCTGTTCAAGGTTTGCATTGATTTTTCGTATCGTCGCATATTCCTTTGGTTGTTCGCGCATATTAGATTTGATGAAGGTGAGGAAGTCTGCTTCATTATCGATGTCGTGAATGGCTTTGTTGTAATCGATGGCTTCGCCGAGGGAGGTGATGATTGCAAGATTTTCATTGGCTTCACTCCAGTCTATATAATGACCTGGGAGGAGCTGAATGCTATGGTCCATTTTTCTGATAGCTTGCAGGGTGGTGAAGAGAATATCAGACCATGCATCTACTTGACCACCGAGATCAGGCCTGCCAACGGATTTGATAAAGATTGTATCGCCGGTGATGAGGTATCGGTTATCAATAAGATACGAGGTTGATCCAGGAGTATGTCCGGGGGTGAACAGAACCTTGACTTCAGGTCCATCATAAGAAAACTTTAATAACTGTTTATCTTCGAGGGGTGTGTATGTGAAATTTGCTCCGCTAAAGTCGTGGCTGTTGGCTACTACTTCTATTCCGGTTGCTTCCATGAGTGAGCGGCTACCGGCGATATAGTCAGCCTGGAGGTGAGTTTCGCAGGTTCGAATAAGTGTACAGCCTTTTTCTTTGGCAAATTCCTGATAGAAAGCAATATTGCGGGATGGGTCGAAGAGCATCATTTCTCCGCCACTGGCAACACCATAACTGCAGGACGCTTTTCCTGGACGGTTAAACTGGTATAGCTCAAAATCTTCACCCGGGTTGAGCAGGCTAGGAACCAAGAGGTTTCCCCATGATTTTATACCACCTTCAAGATACCCTATATCGTCAAAACCATTTTTCTCGAGAATTTCGGCAACAAATTTTGCAGAACCCTCACTGGCACAAACAACCCTTACCGGTTTATCTCTGGGTATCTGTTTTACACACTCATCCTCTATTTCCATGAAATCGAAATAGCTGATGTTGAGTATGTCAAAATCATAGGGTGATTCGACCTGGAATCGTTTGAAGTCCTCAGAATTACGAACATCGAGCAGCAGCATATCCTGTTTACTTGTCAGCCAGGTGTACAGATCTTGAGCAGTATACAAAAAGATGCTCATAATTATCTCCTTATCGTGGAAGGTAGTGAGCTACATATATACAATATATAGTTATTTTTATATAGTGAAACAAGTGCACTAAAACGTCAGGCTGTGTCTATGCTAAACGCTTACTCAGTTCTTTGCCAAGGCGTTCCAGATGGTTTTTCTCTTCCTGAGCCATGTTCAGATAAAAGCTCTTTAACGCTGAATCGTCAGCTTTATGAGCCAGCCGGGAGTATAAATCGTAGGCCTGTGATTCGAACATCATTCCGACCTGGATCACTGAACTGATATTTGTAAGATGTCCCTCAAATGTTTTGAGAAAATCATCGACAGTAACGCCTCCTTCAGCTATAGCATCAGAGCTCTTTTCTTTTTCTAATGCTACTTCAGAATATTGACCGCTGAGTTTTGCCATGTGGCCATCTTCAAGCTTTGCCATATAATTAAGAAGTTCTTTGTTTTCAGGAGAGTCTGTTTTTTCAGCCAGCAGGAGATAGAATTTCTTTAATCCTTTTTCCATTGCGTAGGCCATAGATACAGCAGATGTGAAATTGCCTTCGATAAAATACTCAAGGCCGACTGTTTCAAGCCCTGTTGCTTTTCCACCTTCCCATCCGATTATACCACCGCTCATGTTCAGTACCTTACTGAACTTGGCATTTGAAAGAACCTGGCAGCCGGCCCGGCTGCGCACTCCGCTACGTCAGTAAACTATGGTTTCTTTCGTGCTGTCGAGCTCATCGAGTCTGTCTGGTAATTCGCTGATAGGGATAAGTATAGCGCCGGGGATATGAGATTGTTCATATTCCTTTGGTTGGCGAACATCAAGTATTTGAAAAGTGCCGGGTGGGCGAGAGTCGATTAACTCCCGGGTCTTCTCAGCACTGATATTTTCATTTTTTTTGAATAAAGATAACCAGTTCATGACTCTTCATCCTTTGTAATAGTAGATTATGACAGTTTTTCCAAAAACGAATTGAGGTTGTGGTCGGCAAGCGATGGCCAGCCTATTTAAAATTATGCGTGCAGCAAACCCGCCTCTGCAGGGCTGGCTGAGAAGCAGTCTATGTGGATGAGCCAGTAATTCGCAGGGTTTTCCTGTATTGACTTGCTATCTTCTTCACTTAGCCAGTGGCTATCTGCACCTAAATTATAAAAGTATGAATCTATTCCGATGAAACCATCAAGCATATGACTGAGCACATGCAGTATTTTGCTGGGATAACCGTGCTCAAGGTGTTTGAGGTCGAGTATCGTCTCTGCTCCGGTTTGCCGGAGTTCTTCGACGAGTGAGTTAACCGTTTCATGATTCTTTTTCACAGCCAGTGTTAGTTCGTTTAGAAAAACAGCGTCACTGCCTGATAAACATTGTTCTTCATTGACCTGAACGCAGTCGTAGATAACCAGAGAAGTGAGGTCGAAAAACTTGCTTACCTGATCGCAGGAATGCTCGAAGGAATCCCCGGTGACAAGGATTTTATGTTGGGCTATCCTTTCCATTAATTACCCTGAATGTTCCAACGTGTTTTGGTTTCCATCCCAAACCAGCTTTCCCGAACATGCGTTATCGGAATGCAAAATTAAGGATGGAAACACGTGAGCTAAAGCGCTTTAGTCGATGCAGCTTTAATGGTCTCACCAATACGGTGTCCCATGGTATTGCATTCCTGCAGCACCTCGGCGTTCGGTACATACTTATGTTTCATACCTTCTTCGACGAGTTCGATTTTCATTTCTTCGAGTGCGGTATTTAACAGTTTAACAGATTCGCCGCTCCAGCCAAAGGAACCAAATGAAGCACCTATCTTATTGAGTGGTTTTAATCCACGCATATACATGAGAAAACCGGCCATCTCGGGAAGCAGACCATTGTTGAGGGTTGGGCTGCCGACAATAACTGCCTTTGCATTCAACACTTTGGTCAATATATCACTACGATGATGAAATTTCAGATTAATCAACTCAGTCGATATACCTTCTTCTTCAAGTCCGGCAGCGATGGCTTTTGCCATCTTCGCGGTTGATTGCCACATGGTTTCGTAGATTACCAGTGCCTTGTCGGATGATTCACCTGCACTCCATTTCTCATACGCCTCGAAAATTTCCTTGTGGTGTGTTCTCCAGATAACACCATGATCAGGTGCGATCATCTTAATATCCAGATTCATCTCGCTGACTGATTTAAGCAGCTTTTTTACAAGTGGTGAGAAGAGATAGAGGATATTTGCGTAGTATTTTGCGCTCTCCTGCATAACCTCAGGCAATGGCACTTCGTCATCAAATCGTTCACTTGTGGCGTAGTGTTGTCCGAAAGCATCACTGGAGAAGAGAATGCCGTCTTCTTTTATGTAAGAGAACATGGAGTCCGGCCAGTGCAGCATCCGTGTCTCAAGGAACTGGATGGTGCGTTTACCAAGGCTTATTTCAGTCCCTGATTTGACAATCTCAAATGGCCAGTCTTCACGATGGAAATGGTCAAGAATTGCTTTATGGCCCATCGGGGAGCAGATAAGTTTCTCAGGTTGGATAAGTTCCATGATTTCAGGTAACGATCCTGAATGATCCATCTCTACGTGGTTTACAACGAGATAATCAATTTTTTTAGGATCAATAATGGCACTCACATGGCGGATCAGGTCGTCAAGATGACTACGTTTTACTGTGTCAAACAGGGTGACTTTTTCATCAACAATGAGAAATGCATTATATGTCGTACCCCTGAGAGTTGAATAGCCATGAAAATCTCGTACATCCCAATCTACAGCTCCAACCCAGTGGATACCTTTTGCCAGTTCAGTATTGTTCATGATAACTCCATAATATATTTATAAATATGTATATAATAAGGCGAGCACATATATGAAACAGTAATCCGTCCACCCGGGAAAATAGACCCAATTCAATGGTGGCGAGCGAACTCGGTGGTATGTGACTAGCCTATATTCTTACAAATTCTCTTTATAGTAATTGAGACAATGAACGATTACAAGAAGAGATGATTTGTAAGTGGTTCGTGTTGACAAGGTTTATTAAGTAGTAATAATTATCAAATAAGTCAATACTATTGTTGCAGTCTAGCTGTTGTATGTATTCGAAAATAGACTGTCAGTAAAAGGTGTTACGTTGATGCTGCCAAGATTATGGGCAGATTGATAAAAATACAAGATAATTCACGTTTTTTCGTTAGGAATAGTTTTACAATGAAACGTATACTCATCATTGATATTGGTCGTTGCAGCGACTGCTATGGCTGCATTGAAATTGCCCCGAATGTTTTTAGGGTAAACGAGGCCACTGGGCGCATGGAAGTTGTTGATATGAATACGTATCCTGAAGATATTATTCAGGAAGCGATCAAGAATTGCCCAAAAGATTGTATTTATTGGGAAGAAAGTGATTAGTTCATGTCTCTTATATGCAATCGCGATGAAAAGTATAATTCAGCGATTCAAGAGGGAGTTGAAAAGATTGTACAAAGCTCAGCTGAGTGAAGTGAGGGGTGAGGAGAGAAGGGTTAGGAGTAACAGCTCAAAGCGATTGATTTCTTCTCAACTAAATGAAATTGCTGGAATCTAAAAAAGACTCAACTTGGCAATCTGCGACGCCTCACACCTCACGCCTCTCTCCTCACCTTTGCAAGCTGAAGATTAGTGGTAATCATAATTTTATTTTTAAGGAAAAACGCGTGGGAAAAAATATAGCACAAAAAATATCAATAGCTCTGATTGCGACACTCATCGGTGTAGCGTTTATGTATTTCGATATTGGAAGATTTCTGACGCTTGATTATATAAAATCGTCACAGCTCCAGTTTCAGGAATTATATCAGGCTAACCGGTTGGCTGTTATCGGGGGATTTACAGCATTATACATTACAGTAACTGCTTTATCCCTGCCTGGTGCTGCTGTGTTGACACTTGCCAGTGGTGCATTTTTCGGTCTGACAATAGGAACATTGGTCGCTTCTGTCGCCTCAACAATAGGGGCAACTCTTGCCTGTTTTGTGGCGCGGACTCTGCTGCGTGACTGGGTGCAGGGCAAATTTGGAGAAAAACTGAAGACGATAAATGAGGGTGTAGACAGAGAGGGTGGATTTTACCTGTTTACTGTAAGGCTGATTCCAGTTTTCCCATTTTTCGTTATTAATCTGGTTATGGGACTCACCTCAATGCGTCTCTCTACATTTTTCTGGGTTTCTCAAATTGGAATGCTTCCAGCCACATTTGTCTTTGTAAACGCAGGCAAAGAGCTTGCAAAGATTGATTCTCTCTCAGGAATTCTCTCTCCGACACTCATTATTTCATTCGTTATATTAGGTATATTCCCTATCACTGTGAAAAAGATTATGCAGTATGTTCGGCCACGGTTTGCTCCTGAAAAAGCAGGTGAAAAATGATCGGTCTAATATGGCAAAAAAGAGAAGAATATCATGTTGAAACGGATACTAATTAGCCAACTGTGCAGTATTATATTGATGACATCTATTGCTCTTGCAGGAACAGAGCAACTGCATAATGAGTGGTCCGGTTTGCTGGCTACCTATGTTAAAGAGGGCAAGGTTGATTACCAGGGTTTTAAGCAGGATGAAGCACAACTGGATAGCTATCTTGCGCGTCTTAACGCGACAGATCCTGAGGCTCTCAACGAACAGGATCGTCTCGCGTTGTATATAAATGCGTACAATGCCTACACTATAAAACTGATCCTGAAGAACTTCAGTAAGGGGCAGCCTGTAAAATCCATTAAAAAAATTGGTGGATTGTTTTCATCTCCCTGGTCAATCCGTTTTGCAGATATCGGTGGGAAAACCCTTACGCTCGATGAAATTGAGCATGATATTATTCGTCCCTTATTCAACGATCCACGTGTTCATTTTGCTGTAAATTGTGCTTCAAAAAGTTGCCCGCCGCTGATAAGTGAGGCGTATACCGGTGCCATGCTTAATGAGCAGCTTGAGGCAAATACTATCGATTTTTTACATAACCGTGAGTTTAACAATATCTCAGGGGATACACTTTACGTTTCAAAAATATTCAAATGGTTTGGTGAAGATTTTTCTGGAGATATTACAGGATTTGTAAAAAAATATGCACAGGGCGAGTTACGTGCAGGGATAGATGCTGCAGGGGATAAGCTGAAGGTGAGCTATCTTGATTATGACTGGTCAATTAACAGTCAGTAATCCGATTTTGCTGGTGTTTTTTTCTGTCAACTTTGCCTGTCAGGTAACTCAATCATTCAACATTTTCATCTGCAGCAATCTCCCGGGCAACCCTATTATCTGTTTTAACTTGGTCTGGAATAGGGTAGGTAATAGCAGTTGGCGTAGAATGAGCGGAATCGATGATTGAGTACACAATCTTTTTGGCTCAGTTCACGATAATTGAGAAGAAGCGTGTTGGAAAAGATTGAGAATGTCAGAATTACTCCCCGAAATTACCATTTACACAGATGGTTCCTGTAGCCCGAATCCCGGAGAGGGTGGGTGGGCTGTTGCCTTTATTGCGCCTGATAATACAAGCGAGACACTTCATGGCGGCGAGAAGCAGACAACCAATAATCGTATGGAACTCACTGCTGCGCTTAAAGCACTGCAGCATCTCACCACTTCCCATGATATCACCCTGCATACAGATTCCCGTTACCTCAAAGATGGTATAACTGAGTGGCTGGAAAACTGGCGAAAACGCGATTGGACCACCATTACAGGTGAAGATGTAGCTAACCGCGATCTGTGGCAGCAACTCTCTGAAGAGATCAAGCGACACAAGATTTCATGGCAATGGGTAAAGGGGCACGCTGATAACGAGTGGAATATTCTGGTCGATAAACTTGCAGGTTCTGTACGACAACGTCCGAATCTGCCCTTGAACGACAGGGAAGCTGTTCATATATTTCTCTCTATTACCTGGCGTCAGAAATTTCTAGCAGGTGCCTGGGCCGGAGTCATGCAGTACCGCGATACCTATAAGGTGGTCGGGGGATTCAGGGCGGAAGGAAGCGGGAATAGTTTGCATATTTTTTCTGCAATTGAGGCACTCCGGAATTTGAAACGACCTCTGGCAATTCATCTCTACACGACTTCCGGCTACTTAAAAGATGGCGCCACTAACTGGATGCCGCAATGGCGTCGGCGTGACTGGCTTACCCGTGAGGGGCTTGAAGTCAGCAATCGTCAGGACTGGCAGGATCTGGCCGATCTGCTCCACTATATTCCGGTAAAATTTCACCAGATTGATAAGGAAAACCCGCCATGCCATATTCTGGAAGCTAAAGAAATTGCCAAAGACCTTTTTGAAAGTGAGCATGAAAAAGAAAATGCATGAATGTGATAATCTGTGTGAAGTGCAGGCGGCCGGAATAGTATGAGTTACTCCCTCCCCCCAAAAAAGAAAAAAGAAAAGCAAAAATATGGATATTCCTTTCGAGCTTGTCTCTCCTTTTGAACCTTCGGGCGATCAGCCCCATGCTATAGAAGTCCTTACAAAGGGTGTAGAAGAGGGCGCGAAAAATCAGGTGCTTCTTGGTGTTACAGGATCAGGCAAGACCTTTACTATGGCAAGTATTGTGGCCAGGGTTCAACGTCCTACCCTGGTAATTGCACCGAATAAAACCCTCGCAGCACAGCTGTTTGCCGAGTTTAAAGAACTGTTTCCCAATAATGCGGTTGAATATTTCGTCTCATATTATGACTACTACCAGCCGGAAGCGTATATCCCCCAGTCGGATACCTATATTGAGAAAGATTCTGCAATTAATGATGCCATAGATAAGTTGCGCCACTCTGCAACCCGATCCCTGCTCACCAGACGTGATGTGCTGATTGTTGCTTCTGTGAGCTGTATTTACGGTCTGGGTTCACCCGAAGAATATCGCAATATGCATCTGTTTTTGCAGCGTGATAAAGAACACCCCATGGATGAGGTGACACGACGTCTGGTATATATGCTCTTTGAGCGAAATGATATATCCTTTCATCGTGGAACCTTCAGAGTTCGTGGCGATGTTATCGATATTTTTCCGGTCCATGAAGAAGAACGTGCAATACGACTCGAATTTTTTGGAGACACAATAGAATCCATCACTGTCATCGATCCGCTTCGTGGTGTGGTGCTCGAAGAACTGGACGAATATACTGTGTTTCCGGGAAGCCACTTTGTAACGTCAAAAGATCGGTTGCAGATTGCCCAGCGAACAATCAAAGAAGAACTGGTAGAGACGCTCGATCAGTTTTACAAAGAAAACCGACTGGTTGAAGCGCAACGTCTCGATCAGCGCACTATGTTTGATCTCGAGATGATACAGGAACTCGGCTATTGTAACGGTATTGAAAATTACAGTCGCCATCTTACAGGTAAACAGGTTGGATCGCCGCCACCAACCTTGTTGGACTATTTTCCTGAAGATTTTCTCCTCTTTATCGATGAGAGCCATATTGGTATCGGTCAGCTCAACGGAATGTACAATGGTGACCGGTCGCGCAAGAAGACACTGGTAAACTTCGGTTTTCGTCTGCCTTCAGCCCTGGATAATCGTCCGTTGCGTTTTGATGAATTCAAGGATCGCATCCATCAGGCAATATATGTTTCGGCAACTCCCGGAAATTATGAAATGGATAATGCGGAAGGGCGGATTGTTGAACAGGTTATCCGGCCTACAGGGTTGCTTGATCCTGTTATTGAAATACGGCCTGCAAAGGATCAGGTTGATGATCTGCTGGAGGAGATACGTATACGCAGTGATCGAAATGAAGCTGTTCTTGTCACCACGCTGACCAAGCGGATGGCTGAAGATTTGACGGATTATTATGAAAAGCTGGGTATTCGCGTTCGGTATCTCCACTCGGATATTAAAACCCTGGAACGTGTCGAGTTGATACGTGATCTGCGAAATGGCGAATATAATGTTCTGGTCGGCATCAACCTTTTACGGGAGGGGCTTGATATCCCGGAAGTTTCTTTGGTGGCGATACTCGATGCGGATAAAGAAGGATTTTTGCGTTCTGAGCGATCACTCGTACAGACCTGCGGACGTGCTGCCAGAAACTCTGAGGGACTTGTTATTATGTATGCTGATGATATCACCGGTTCAATGCAGTATACCATCGACGAGACTGAGCGCAGAAGAAAGTTGCAGCAGGAATTTAACGAAGAGCATAATATCATCCCGACAACAATTATCTCTAATGTTAAAAATTCCATGCAGCAACATTTGCAGAATTCCGGGTATGTTATTGACGATCACCAGCAGGCTTTGCTGGAGGCAGCGGAAGAACTGCCAATCTACAGTTCGATCAGTGAATTGGAAAAAGAGATTAAAAAACTTGAAAAACAGATGCATGAGGCAGCCCAGGATTTAGCATTTGAAGAGGCGGCACGATTGCGGGATAGAATTAAAACCATAAGAAAATTGGAAATTGAGCTCGGATGAAAGACGGTCTCTTGATGAAAATATCGCTACGTGTTGTTCCTTTCCTTGTTGGTTGGCTGAGCCGTTTATGGTTTGCCACGTGCAAGGTGCGGGTGCATGGAAGTGAGCATCGGTTAAACACGTTAGATAATAACAAACAGGTTATCGTAACCTTCTGGCACTACTCCCTGCTGGGAGCATTTCAGTTGCTCAAGAACTATAATGGCGTGACTTTGGTAAGCTCAAGCAAAGATGGTGATTATATTGCCAGGCTTGTCGAAAATTTTGGTTTTTCCACCATACGTGGTTCTAGAAATAATAACGGTGTCCAGGCCCTAAAGGATTTGATACGGGTGGCCCGCAGAGGTGAAAATACTGCCTTAGTTGCTGATGGTTCTCAGGGGCCGGCCAGAGTGTTGCAACCGGGTTCGATTTTGCTCTCTTCCCGTACAGGGGTTCCTATATTACCTGTAGCCTGGGGAGCATCAAAATATGTGACAATTCCTTCCTGGGACAGGACCGCATTCCCAAAACCATTTTCGACAGTGGATTTTGTCTATGGTGAACCGTTGCTGGTGCCGTCCGGGATCAAAGGGGAAGCACTGGAAGAATATCGGTTACTCCTTGAAACTCGACTCAACACGCTCTATGAAGAGATGTGGGGAAAGCACAATATACACGAGCATTGATAGCTGCGAGGCTGCTCTTGATATCTTTCAAATGATATACGAATACACTAATATATTTACAATCTATAAACGTTAATTAGATAGTTACCAGATATGCAGACTAAAGGACTAGTTGTTGCGGGGCTTGCAGGCGGCTCCGGTAAAAGTGTTGTGTCAGTAGGCCTCACCGCCGCCCTTGCAGCCAGAGGGAATACTGTTGTGCCGTTTAAAAAGGGGCCGGACTATATTGATGCCGGCTGGCTACAGCTGGCGGCCAATCGAAAATGCTATAATCTCGATCCTTATCTGGTTGAGCAGGAGGAGCTGAAAAGATCTTTCTATACGCATTCAGTCGGGGCGGACATTGCTTTACTCGAGGGAAACCGTGGTCTCTATGACGGTGTTAATCCCGAGGGTGGGTATTCTACAGCAGAGCTTGCTATCACTTTAAAGATGCCGGTCCTGTTGGTTGTAAACTGCACGAAGACTACCCGCACTGTAGCGGCAATGGTACTGGGGTGCATGCATCTTGATGAGCGCATTGATATACGTGGAGTTGTACTTAATCAGATTGCCACTGAACGGCAGCGACGACTCGTTACTGAAGCGGTTGAGCGGTATACAGGTGTTCCTGTGCTTGGTGTAATTCCACGGATGGGGCGGGATATTTTCCCAATGCGTCACCTCGGCATGGTCCCTTATCAGGAATATACGGATAGCGGCGATGCCTTATCATTTCTTATCGAAACGGTTACCGCTAATGTTGATATCGACCGTGTAGAGTCGATAATGGCACCACTGGAAGATGTTGAGTACTCTTCGAATGTAGTTCACGATCTGCACTCTGTAAAAACTGATATACGCATAGGGGTACTTCAGGATGCAGCATTTCAGTTTTACTATTCTGAGAATTTAGAAGCTCTTGAGCAGGGCGGGGCTGAACTGGTTCCGCTTAATGCCCTTTCAGATAAAAAACTCCCTGAGCTTGATGGCTTGTATATCGGTGGCGGTTTTCCTGAGACCAGTGCTAGCTCACTTGCAGCAAATGAGAGTTTTCGTCAGTCTATAAAAGCTGCGGCAGATAGCGGATTACCTATTTATGCCGAGTGTGGCGGGCTCATCTATCTTGGACAGTCGATTTTGATTGATGATGAAGAATATCCGCTTGCTGGAGTATTTCCGGCCCGTTTCGGCATGTCTGAAAAGCCTCAGGCCCATGGGTATTCAACATTTACCGTTAAAAAAGAAAACCCATTTTATCCTCTGGGGACTACAGCCAAAGGGCATGAGTTCCGCTACTCAACAGTTTTGGAATGGGGCGGTAGTGAGCAGGATATGACCGTTGTGATGCAACGTGGTAAAGGGTTTGTCGACAAACAGGATGGGTTGATCTATAAAAATGTCCTGGCCATGTATACCCATGTTCATGCTGATGGTACTCCCGAATGGGCACCCGGTTTTCTCAAACGCTGCAGGGAATTTAAAGCAGGAAGCTGAGACGATCTTCAGGTCGAAGAAAAAGGCGGGATAAAAAAACAAAAGACATTATCCCGCCCATAAGTGAAGTAAGATCAGTTTACAGGGGCAGAACCGAGAACTTTTACACTGATATCTCGTTGTTGTTCTGCTGATGGAGCCGGTTCTACCCAGTGGATAAATGATTCGGTAACACGCATAAATGCTCCGTTATCCTCTTTGCATTGGGCGCAGATCGACTCAGCTTCATCTCTGTACATAATGATTTTTGATGCTGGCTCACCGTCTTTATCCAGAGACGCCATTTTTCGACAGCCACAGTTAAGGCGGACGACGACTACCCCTATTCCATCAGGGCTGCCTTCCAGGATTCCTTCAATCATTGCCAGTTCACGTTTTTCAGGAGTAGTTCGCTGTTTTATAGTGTTTTCAGATTCTTTCTTTGCCATGATAGCTCTTTTCGGTGGAAAATTATTGAGTTAAAGTGCCAGGACTCATAGGGAAAAGCCAATCGAACGAAATATCTGCATGCAGGAAAGTTCACCATGATCGAACGTATCTGAAATTTCGGTGGTAAGCCTCAGCCATGATGCAGAAGTCAGGTCTATTGACGGGTTTTTCCGGTAGTCTTTAGTGGTATTATCATCCTTTGTGAGGATATGATTCATGATTATGTAAAGCCGGGATGAACCCGAAGTCTGAGCAACATAATTTGAAATCCGTTACATGGTCAATATATATTAATCTGATTCCCCCTAAATCTCAGCTTCGAAATGTGAGGCGTAAGGTGTGAGGCGTAAGGCGGAAATGACACTTGCAAATGATTTTCTTACGATTTTGTATAAGTGAATTGATAAAGATATCTGATAGATATGTCATCGCGTTATAACGGGTTATAACAGCATGAAATGCTTCTCGCAGTCCTTCTCTATACGAGGCGTGCTGAGTTTCATGAGTAATTGGATATATTAATACGACCCTAATCCTCAGCTTGTATTGTGAGGCGTTGGAGGTTAGGAGTGAGCAGTATAAACCCTTTCGATATGCAGATACAGTACGTTGCCAAATCTTTCTGGACTAATGTAGTTGTCACCTTACGCCTCACCCCTCTCTCCTCACCTTTGCAAGCGCATTGGTGATGTGTTTGTTTGAATGTCATGTACAAGGTATCTATTTTTCTACACTGAAAATTTGAGCTCACCGAAATACTCGGGTCCTCTCAGTTCCTTACATTACTATGGTGCATAACTATGAGGATATCGGCTAACCTGCTGTTGTTATGTGTGTGTGCTGGTTTGGTTGAGCGAAGTGTGCAAAATGACGCATCTCGCTGCATGTTACGAAAGGAGTAAAATGTCATATTATCGGGGTGATACTGTGTGAGAACTCTCAGTAGTGTTCCGCGAAAAGTGCTATTTAATATATTGAAAAAACGTCATTTTTTACACTTCTGTGAGGGTTTTTATTTTTTCTTGACAAAAAACTGGCCGTACATTAATTGGAGTAGTACACGAAATAACTCATTCGTGAAGGTATTTGGATTACATAAAAAATGTTTGAAGAATACTTCTCTAAATTATCCAAATAATGGAGGTGTATTATGTTTGAAGTAGTTGTAGATAAAGATAAATGTACTGGCGATGAAGAGTGTGTATCCGCATGTCCTGCGCAGGTTTTCGAGATGGCAGACGGTAAAGCAGAAGTAGTAGAGCCAGATGAGTGCCTTGGTTGTGAGACTTGTGTTGAAGTTTGTCCTGAAGGTGCTATCACTGTTACAGAAATGTAATAGCCCGTACATTCAGTGTCACAAGGCAAGCCCATCTCCTATCAGGGGATGGGCTTGTCTTATTTGTAAGGAAAGAAGTATCAGATGTCATTTGATTTGTCACAGTATAAGCCGGGTGTTCAACGTAAAACCCACCTCTTGCTAGCAGCCAGTCTCTGGACTGTTATCGGTTGCTTCCTTATGGGGCGCGGTTTCAATTGGGTTTACTCTGCAGATCTAGCTTTTTTGGTGCTGCCGGCGATCCTGCTGGGGTTTCTGAAATCTCATTTTATCCTTGATAGAACCGCTGTGAAAAGCATACATCGAATCCTGCTATTGAAAGACGGGACCTGTATGGGGGCAGTCTATTCGAAAAAAACCTGGTTGCTGGTGCTGGCAATGATGGCAACGGGTTACTATTTGAGACAGTCTTCAGTTCCAAAGCCTTTGTTGGGAGTTCTCTATATTACTGTTGGTTGGGCGTTGTTTTGGTCCAGTCGAAATGGCTGGAAAGCATGGCGCAATAAATAAGACTATTTTCTTTTCACTTTGAAATACCGATGACCGAAATTCCAAATTCCTCAAATATCATTACTATCGATTGTGCTGCTCTTACCCATAATTACCGAACACTTCGTTCCCGGATTCCTGATGGTGTTGAACTGTTAGCTATGGTCAAAGGGGATGGATATGGTCACGGCATGGTTGAGGCGGCAAGAGCCTTTGCGGCAGGTGGTTGCCATATCTTTGGTGTGGCTGAGTTATGTGAGGGAGTTAAACTGAGAAATTCAGGTATTACAGGTGAAATATTCATAATGGTCGGTTTTTTAGAAAATCAGGCCGACTATTTTTTTACTCACAGTTTAACGCCTGTCGTCTTTACAAAAAATTCCATTGCTCTTTTGTCTGAACGTGCGGTCAAACGTAATTGTACAATAGATCTGCACCTGAAGATAGACAGCGGTATGAGCCGACTTGGAGTTATGCCGGATCAAATTGAAGAGTATGCAGAATATATAGATGAATTGCCAGGTGTGACGCTTGCCGGAGTGGTGAGTCACTTTTATGAAGCTGATAATCCTAAATCTTCAGGCACAAATTCGGCATTTACTGTATATTCGGATGCCTGTCATCGAATTGAAAATACGTTTTCCGGGATCAGGCATATTGCTAATTCCGGCGCAGTGCTTAACTTTCCCGAAACTTTGTGTGAGATGGGCAGGGCTGGTATTGCCCTGTACGGCTATTCCCCGGATGGCAATAGAGATAATGCCCGAGTGGGAGAAGAGCGTCTCAGGCCTGCAATGAAGTTCTCAACGCGTATTGCGATGGTCAAGGAAGTACCTGCAGGTACAGGCGTCAGTTACGGGCATACATATACCACTACCAGAGCCACCAGGCTTGCTGTTATGCCGGTAGGGTATGAGGATGGATACCCGCGCTGTTTGTCAAATCAAGCGGAAGTGTTAATACAGGGTACAAAAGTGCCTGTCTTGGGCAGGATATGTATGAATCTCTGTATGGCAGATATTACAGAAATCGATGGAGTGCAGATCGGCGACGAAGCTGTTTTCCTGGGAGAGCAAGGCTCAGAAGTGATTACCGCAGATGATATTGCCCAAAAGGCCGGTACCATCAGTTATGAAATCCTCTGCATGCTGGGCAACAACAATCAACGAGTTCATATAGAGTAGGTTCATGATCCG
This sequence comes from Desulfosediminicola flagellatus, assembly GCF_005116655.2. Taxonomy (GTDB): domain Bacteria; phylum Desulfobacterota; class Desulfobulbia; order Desulfobulbales; family Desulfocapsaceae; genus Desulfopila; species Desulfopila flagellata. The sequence continues at coordinate 1,319,687 of NZ_CP050698.1, forward strand.
AGCACGATTAAAAGATGTTCTTGATAATATTTTCGAGCAGGGCGTAGCTGATGAAAGCTGGTCTGCACAAGGCGCTGGCAAATACACGGTAGAGTTGCCTAAGCATGAAGGGCAGGGAGATTTTGCAACGAATTTCGCTCTTGTTCTGGCTGGTGTTGAGAAACGTAATCCGCGTGAGATAGCAGCCATTATTGCCGAGAAACTTTCTGCAGTAACTGAGCTGGTGCAAAAAGTTGAGATTGCCGGTCCCGGCTTTGTTAATGTCTTCATCCAGCCGGATGTCTGGCGTCAGGTTATTGCGGTTATCGATAGTGCCGGTAAAGACTTTGGCCTGAGTTCTGTTGGTGGCGGTCGTAAAGTAATGGTAGAGTTCGTCAGTGCAAATCCTACCGGACCTTTGAGCATCGGACATGGTCGTCAGGCTATTCTCGGTGATTCTATTGCGCGTCTTTTAGAAGCTACCGGGCATGATGTTTATCGAGAGTACTACTATAACGATGCCGGAAGGCAGATGCGTGTGCTTGGTGAGTCTACACGGTCAAGATATCTTGAGAAGCTCGGTTTGCCCTTTGAATTCCCTGAAGACGGATATCAGGGTGAGTACATCATGGATATCAGCCAGCAGCTGATTGATGAAAAAGGTGACAGCTTAAAAGATGAGCCTGATGTTACACCCTTCAAGGAAAAGGCAGAGCAGCATATTTTCAAGGATATTTCATCCACACTGTCCCTTCTCGATATAAAATTCGACAACTTTTTCAATGAGCGTTCGCTCTATGACGATGGCCACATAGATGATGTAGTGAAGCAACTGCGTGATATGGGCTATGTGTACGAAAAAGAGGGTGCGACCTGGTTTAAAACCAGTGAGTTAGGGCAGGAGCAGGATCGGGTAATCATTAAAAGCACTGGTGAGCCAACATACCGTTTGCCGGATATTGCCTATCATCGTGAGAAATATCGTCGTAATTTCGATTGGATGATTGATATATTCGGCTCTGATCATATTGCTACAGTTCCGGATGTTCTTTCTGGAGTAAAGGCTCTGGGATACGACGAATCCAAGGTGACTGTTGTATTGCATCAGTTTGTGACCCTGACCAGGGACGGCAAACAGGTGAAGATGTCGACCCGTAAGGCGAATTTTGTTACTGTCGATGAGCTTGTTGAAATGGTTGGTGTAGATGTCGTGCGCTTCTTTTTCATGATGAGAAAAGCGGACAGTCAACTGGAATTTGATCTCGATCTTGCGACAAAAGAGAGCCAGGAGAATCCAGTCTATTATGTTCAGTATGGACATGCACGGATGTGTTCTATCATCGATCAGGCACCTGAAAAAGGTGTTAAGCAGATTCCTTTTAGCGAAGTAAACAGCGAACTGCTCAAAGAACCAGAGGAACTGCAGTTATTGAAAACAATGTCAACGTTCCCGGCAATGCTTGAGGGTGCTGCTCTCGATCTGGCACCGCACAAGGTGATTTTCTATTTGCTTGAGTTGGCGAGCCAGTTCCATAGCTACTACAACAAGCATAAAGTCATCACCGATGATGTTGCTCTGAGCCAGGCGCGTCTTTGCCTTATCATCGCACTGCGTCAGGTTTTCAGAAATTGCCTCGCTATTGTGGGTTTGACAGCACCTGAGAAAATGTAGCGGAGAAGTATTATGGCGGTAAGGCGCAAGCCCCAGGTAAAAAAGATCAAATTTGAGTTAACCCGCAGCAGTATTGCCGGGATCGGTGTGGTCTGTTTTTGTATTTTTATCTGGATGTTTCTGCTCGGGGTCTGGACCGGGCAGTCACTTCTGCTGCCAAAAGCTGAAGTTGAAAACAGGGTAGCTCAAAGTAACGGTGTTGTGGCTTCGCCAGAGCAGGAAAAATTATTTATCGGGATAGGAAGCAGGAAAAAAATCATAAAAGATTAATAGTTGTGGTGAGGCAGGATAGCAGCATTACTCCATCTATTAGCCATCATTGTTAGATTGTGGTTTCCTTGTAGCTTTTCTTTGATATTTACGACGTTATATGTAATTGTACATAACTTTTATGTCCGGTTCTGACAGCGCAAGCCGACTATGAAAATTGCGGCGTTGTGCTCTTTTTGTTACTTTTCGTTGCCTGGAAAAATCAGGGTAATCAGTGAGCGGCCGGCTAATGAGACAGCCCACTTCAAAGACTATCTATCATCCAAAGAGTGACCATAGATTATGATTGGAACAATACTTACCAAGGTCTTCGGCAGTAAAAATGACAGGGTTCTTAAGCAGATAAAGCCTCTGGTCAACAGAATCAACGAGCTTGAACCTTCGGTGCAACCACTGGATGATGCTGCTCTTGCCGCAAAGACTATCGAGTTTAAGGAGCGTGTGGCTAAAGGGGAATCTCTTGATGACCTTTTGCCGGAGGCGTTTGCTGTTGTTCGGGAAGGTGCACGCAGAGTTCTTGGTGAACGTCACTATGATGTTCAGTTGATCGGTGGTGTGATTCTGCATCAGGGAAAGATTGCTGAGATGAAGACTGGTGAGGGGAAGACACTTACCTCTACACTGGCCGTTTATCTGAACGCTCTCAACGGTAAAGGTACGCACGTTGTAACTGTGAACGATTATCTTGCTGCACGTGATGCCGAATGGATGGGTAAGGTATACAACTTTCTCGGCATGTCTACTGGCAGGATTGTTCATGGCATGGATGACGCTGAGCGAAAAGCGGCATACGCTGCTGATGTTACGTATGCAACCAACAATGAGCTCGGTTTTGATTATCTCCGTGACAATATGAAGTTTGAGCTGGCTGATTTCTGTCAGCGAGGCTTTAATTTTGCCATCGTCGATGAGGTTGACTCCATTCTTATTGATGAAGCACGTACTCCGCTTATCATTTCCGGTCCGGCAGATATCTCCACAGAGCTGTATTTCAAAGTAAACGGAATTATATCTAAATTTCAGCCTGACGAACACTACCTCATTGACGAGAAAGCACGTCAGGTGACACTCACCGACGAGGGGATAGGGCTTGGTGAAGAATTACTCAAGATTGAGAATCTCTACGACCCGAACAATATCGAGCAGCTTCATCATCTGAATCAGGCGCTCAAGGCACATACTCTCTTTAAGCGTGACGTCGATTATATCGTCAATAACGAGCAGGTTGTAATTGTTGATGAGTTTACGGGTCGTACCATGGAAGGCCGTCGCTACAGCGATGGACTGCATCAGGCGCTGGAAGCAAAAGAAGGGGTGAAAATCGAGCGTGAGAATCAGACGCTTGCCTCTATTACCTTCCAGAACTATTTCAGAATGTATGACAAGCTCGCTGGTATGACCGGTACAGCTGATACTGAAGCTCCGGAATTCAAGAAAATCTATGATCTCGATGTTGTTGTTATGCCAACCAATATGCCAATGGTTCGTGACGATTATGCTGATGTCATCTACAAGAACGAGGATGCGAAGTACCGTGCTGTAGTTAATGAGATTAAAGATATGCATGAAGCCGGCAGGCCGGTTCTGGTCGGCACAATCTCAATTGATGTCTCAGAGAAAATTGCCAGAATGCTCAAGAAAGAGAAAATTGAGCATGAAGTCTTAAACGCGAAACACCATGAGCGTGAAGCCGAAATCATCGCAGAAGCCGGCCAGAAAGGTAAGGTAACCATCGCCACCAATATGGCAGGTCGTGGTACTGATATCAAACTGGGTGAAGGTGTCGTTGAAGTCGGTGGATTGCACATTCTCGGTACTTCCCGTCATGAATCCCGACGTATTGATAATCAGCTTCGTGGTCGAGCAGGCCGTCAGGGTGATCCAGGTTCATCACGTTTCTTTCTCTCTTTAGAAGATGATCTCCTGCGCATATTTGGATCTGACCGTATTACCGGAATCATGGATAAGCTTGGCATGGAAGAAGATGAGCCTATTGAGCACCGTATGATCAGCAAGGCTATCGAAAATGCTCAGCGCAAAGTAGAGGGGCATAACTTTGATATTCGTAAGCATCTTCTGGAATACGATGATGTAATGAATAAGCAGCGTGAGATCATTTACCAGCAGCGTCGTGAAGTGCTGGAGGGTGATGACATTGCAAATATTATTCAGGATATGATAGCGGATGTCGCTGATGGAGTTATCACAGAGTTTTATCAGGACCGGGTCGATTCACATGAATGGGACTGGGATGCGTATCATGACCGTATGCTTGAACTGTTCAATATCGGATATAAATGGCCTGAAGAAGATCGGGTTGATCTCACTGAAGAAACTTTCCGTGAAAAGACGATGGAGCTTATCGGTAAGGCATATGCAGCACAGGAAGAGGCCAACACTCCTGAGAATATGCGACAGCTCGAAAAAATCCTTCTCCTGCAGATAGTCGATGCAAGCTGGAAAGACCACCTGCTTTCAATGGATCATCTGAAAGAAGGTATTGGACTTCGGGGATATGGTCAGAAAAACCCGCTTAACGAGTATAAGCGTGAAGGTTTCGAGCTCTTTAATAACGTTATGGATGCTGTGCGGACCCAGATTGTATCAAGTTTGATGCGTGTGCGGGTCATGCAGCAGGACGATGTTGAACGCCTTGAGGAAGAACGTCGCCGTAAGCAGGAAATTGAAATGAAGATGAGTAAAATTGCATCCGGTGGCAGTGATGCTGAAGGTTCTGACGCGACATTCAAGCGTGATGGAGATAAGCCCGGCAGAAACTCTCCATGTTCGTGCGGCTCAGGCAAGAAATATAAAAAATGTTGTGGCAAAACGAATTAACAGTCAGGAATAAAGACTAAGGACTAAAGACAAAGGACAAAGGACTAAGGACTAAGTAAACAACATTACTCAGTCCTCAGTCCTTTAACCTCAGTCCATAGTCTTTAAGCGTGATGGAGATAAGCCCGGCAGAAACTCACCATGTTCTTGTGGCTCCGGCAAGAAAAATAAAAAATGTTGTGGCAAAACGAATTAACAATCAGGAATAAAGACAAAGGACTGAGTATACAACATTACTCAGTCCTCAGTCCTTTAACCTCAGTCCTATTTTTCACCCATGCAGTTTATTCGGTGTCATCAGCATCTCTTCCATATGTCGTAGTTCATCAATACCCGATACTACAACGTCAGGGTTTGCAATAAGTTCTTCATCAGGAAGTTTGTCCTCATAGTTCATTGATGAAAGGATGTGTTTCATGCAATGTATACGGGCATTTTTCTTGTTATCAGAGCGGATGATTGTCCACGGTGCGATGGTGCGGTTCGTTTCTGTGAGCATCTGGAATTTTCGTACAGAATACTGATCCCAGTATTTCTGGGCGAGATTGTCGACTGGTGAGAGTTTATAATGCTTCAATGGATCAGTTTTACGGGAATCAAAACGTTCTTTCTGAACAACCTTTGACACAGAAAAATAGAATTTAAACAGTTTAATGCCGTCTTTAACAAGCATTTCTTCAAGCATGGGGACATCTTTTAAGAACCGCTTGTTTTGCTCGTCAGTACAAAATCCCATGACTGGTTCAACCATTGCGCGATTGTACCAGCTTCTATCAAATATCACAAATTCACCGGCATAAGGCAGGTGTGATATATATCGTTGAAAATACCACTGGGTGACTTCAGTTTCGTTAGGTTGGGTGAGGGCAACAACCCGGGTATTTCTTGGGTTGAGATGAGCGATAATACGCTTAATCGTACCACCCTTGCCGGCAGCATCCCTGCCTTCAAAAATGGCCAGAACCCGTTCTCCCTTCTTTTTCATGGAAATCTGCAGCTTCATGAGTTCTATCTGCAGTTTTTTCAGTTCCAGCTCATATTCAAGGTGTTTGTTTTTTATCCAGATTGCCGTCCTGTTGTTTCCTTCACGTGTTGTAAGATTTTTAGACGCGGTACCCTCCAGCAGCCTGGGAGTTTCAGGTTTTTCTTTGACTTTCGACTTTTTTGCCATGATGAGTACCCTTTTCTGAAATGGAAATGAATCTGAATCACATCAGCGAAGCGCCGAACCAAACTGTTTTTTCTCCTGAGCCATTCGTTTAAGCTCAACATTTCCTGGAATTACTGTTTCAGGATCCAGTTTGAAATTCAGGGTTCTGCTTCTGCCTCTGTACTTTATAGAGTTAAGAATAAGTTTCATGGTCTCACGTCTGGCAAGATGTTTATTGTCCGAACGGATAACCCACCATTTCGAACTGCTGGTATGTGTCTTCTGTAGCAGAACCCGTTTTTTTTCAGTGAACTCATCCCACAGGTCCTGTGCCTGAAGGTCAACTTCGCTCAGTTTCCACTGGCGAAGCGGGTCATTTCTGCGGCGTTCAAACCGTTTAGCCTGCTCGTCCTTTGATACCGAAAAATAGAGCTTAAGCAGGACTGTTTTTCCTGCATCAAGAATGAAATTTTCTTCGTAACTGTTAACTTTCTTCAAGAACCGTTTGTATTGATCAGAGCTGCAAAAGCCCATAACAGGTTCAACCATGGCCCTGTTGTACCAACTTCGATCAAACAGTACGATCTCACCGGCATGCGGGAACTGTTCGATGTACCGCTTGATATGCAATTCAGTACGTTGAATCTCGTTAGGCTTTCCCAAAGCTACAACACGATAACGCTTTTCATTCATATAGCGGGTGACACGCCGGATTGTCCCCCCTTTACCAGAAGCATCACGCCCATCGAAAAGTATAATCATCTTTTTCCCGGTACTTTCAAGATGCATCTGCATTTTAATGAGTTCTGCCTGATACGGTTTAAGCTCCTCTGCGTAATAATATTTCAGCAGGGCTGCCTCAACGATTTCCTCTTTATGACGATCCGAGAGAACACTGGTGATTGCACGGCTGATATCAGAAGGCCGCCTGGTACTGGGAGTGCGGTCGAGGTCCTTGACGAGGTCACGGATTATTGCGGTCGTTCCACGGGAAGGATCGAATAGATTACCCGATTGATTACTGCTCTTTTTGGGCATGGAAAAAACTCCAGTGTTAGAAAACATTGGGGGGAATGTTACGGTTTGATTAAGGCTATTATCTGAATATTATAGCAAAATATGTGCGATCTATGCAAACGTCAATTAAGTTTTTTTCCAAGACTGTACATCATTTGGTAGATAGGCGGTAAGTGGTGATGGTTCAGTGCCTCAATAACTGCGTTGACGTTGTACTCAATTCTGTAATGCGTAACATTGATTGTATTTCTGTTAAAAGACAATACTGCACAGCTTACTCGTGGGTCTCCGTCAAACATTCGCCCTGCAGAACCCGGGTTAATAAAATGGCTGGATAGCGCTTGAAAATGATATGGAGTGTGGGAGTGGCCTGTCACTACTATTCTGTAGGGGAACTCAGAAGCCAGTTCCTTGAAACGATTCTCAGGGCTTATGTCAAAGAGGAACTCATGAGGTGCTGCGGGGCTTCCGTGAAAAACACCTAGAAGGTCACTTTTACCTGCAGGTGGTGCTGTGGTTGTGAACAGGGGTACTTCACGAGAAATCGGCAGGTTCATCAGGTAGTGACTGCAATCCTTGTCAAGAATGTCTGCAGTGTGTGAATACATGATACGTTTATCTGGTTTTGACGGCTTCTTGAATGTCTTCCCTTTAAGCAGCTTGATAACCTTTTTGTCAGTATTCCCAAGGATTGACAGTGCTTTTTTATCCATTAACCAATGTATAACTTCATTTGGAAATGGCGCATAGACAACAGAGTCACCGCAATTGATGATGTAATCAAAGTGAGTTCCTTTAAAGGTGTGCTCAATTGCTTCAAGTGCTGGAAAGTTCCCATGTATGTCTGCAAGTAGAAGTATTTTCATTGTATTTATATAACTGATTCGCGATCAATTTGTCGATCAATGTATTGTAGTGTACTGCAATTTGCGTGGTAGCTATAAATACTTTTGCCGGTATCGAAGATTTACATGCTATTAGTGATAGGTTGATGATGAAGGTGAACATGCGTAATGTGAACCTGGTGGTTCTCTTTTAGTCCGTATTTTTCATTATATTATCCGATTACCACTAAAGCTCAGCTGCATCACGTGAGGGGTGAGGAGAGAGGGGTGAGGAGTAACTGCACAAAGCGCAGATGCATAAATCAACTATTTGAAAACACTATTTATACAGAAAATCAATTGTCGACTATCTACTCCTCACGCCTAGCGCCCCATCTTAGTAAACTGAGGATTAGTGGAAATCATATTATATTATTTCCAGATATTTTTTAATGGTTCGATATTATAGCTTTAATATGATGATCTCCAATGTCAGAGTGTAATTATGTTTGAAATCGAAATACTATTGATGAGTATTTCTGGTTAAGGACTGAGTTGATGAAATGTTGTATCAATTCGTTCAGATTGAGCTATTTTAGAGTAGCAAATACAGACGAGTAAATGATAGGTTGATAGAGATAGACATTAGAATAGCAGGGCAATGGCACGGTTGGATGGTGTTAAATCCTAAGAGGATGACGGACAGGAATCGAGCCTTAAAGGATATACAGTGAACCCGGTGTCGGCCCAATGGCAGCATGAACAACGATATTAAACAGATTTAATAGGACATAAGAAATATTATGAGTGTTAAGGGATTTATGACATCAGCCGTGGCTGCTGGAGTTAAATATCAGGACAGACTTGATCTTGGCCTTATTTATAGTGAGACACCAGCAGTAACAGCAGGGGTTTTCACTACGAGCCAGGTGAAAGCTGCTCCGGTAATTATAGATATTGAGCGACTCAAGCAGGAAGGACGGTCGCAGGCGATTCTGGTTAATAGTGGTTGCGCCAATGCCTGTACCGGAAAGCAGGGTATGGAATCTGCTCTGCGTATTAGTGAAATGTTGTCAACCGCTCTAAAGATCCCTGATAACATGGTGCAACTCTCGTCCACCGGGGTTATTGGTGACCAGTTGAAAATGAGTGCATTCGAAAACAGCATGCAAACATTGGTTGATGGACTTAGTGCTGATAATTTCGACGCAGTTGCCAAGGCGATCATGACCACTGACACTGTACCCAAAACTGCCAGCAGAACAGTAATGATTGGTGGAAAAGAGGTCACGCTCATGGGGATGGCGAAAGGTGCCGGCATGATTATGCCGAATATGGCGACGATGCTGGCCTTTGTAATTACTGATGCCCAGATCGGTTTCCCGCAACTTCATTCAGCATTGTCAGGGAGCGTTGAACGTACTTTTAACCGCATAACTGTTGATGGTGATACCAGTACCAATGATATGGTTCTGGTAATGGCTAACGGTAAGGCTGATAATCCATGGATTGATGAAGAATCTACAGAGAATCTTGAATTGTTTCAGGATAGTCTTGAATCCCTTTTGAAAGACCTGGCGCTGATGATTGTTACTGACGGCGAAGGGGCAAGTAAATGCATTACTATCAGGGTTTGTGGTGCCAGAGAAGATAGTGACGCTGAAAAGGTGGCACGAACAGTTGCTAACTCAAATCTGGTTAAAACTGCTTTTTTTGGGGAGGATGCAAACTGGGGTAGGATTATCGCAGCCATGGGGCGATCCGGAGTTAAATTTAACCCCGATCGGGTAGATATTGCCTTTAATGATGTTGTGATAGTGCGGGATGGACTGGCAGTAGGAAAAGATGCTGAGGAGCAGGCATCAAAAGTACTTAAAGAGAAGAAATTTAACGTTTGCATTGACCTTAAAGAAGGTAACGGATGTGAAGAGGTTTACACCTGTGACTTTTCAATAGATTATGTGAAAATCAACGCAGATTACCGCTCGTAAAGGGAGAGCTTTAATGAGTGAACCGCTGATATTCGTATTACCTGAAACGTTCGACTTTGATAGCCTGCTTCATAGGTTTGAAGATTCCTACAGTATTGATGATCTCGGCAGTAAACGAGATGAAAAGCTCTATCTCGATACGTGGGAATGGCACCTTTTTCGTAACGGGATGGTAATGAATCGGCAGGGTATCAATTACACTCTGCAGAGTAATAAAGCGGATTCGATTTTCTGTAAACATGGTTCACGTAAGAAATACCCGTTCTGGTGGGATTTTAGTAACGAAGAATTCCGCCAGATACTTAAGCCGGTAACTGACATCCGGGCATTAATCCCTCTATTTACTGTTTCGAGCAATGCCAGAACTTTTGCTCTTAGAAACAGAGATGAAAAAGTAGTTCTGAGATTACGTAAGGTTGATAGCTCTGTAAGCTGGATGGAAGAGGAAACACAGGTACTGGCAACAGTGCTTATTGTCGAGCCGATGCGGGGCTACAAGAAACCGTTTAAACATGTCCGCAAGCGTCTGGCTGATCTTAGTGTTGAGGAGTCTCCGGGCGATTATGACCTGCTGACTCAGGCTCATGAGGCCTTTGGAATAAATCCGAATGCAAGTGATGCAAAATTTTCAGTGCAGCTTGATGCCAACGAAACGATCGGCCAGGCGATATGTGATATCTCTATGGTGCTTCATGCGGCTATGCTTCGTAATTTACCAGGTACGCTCAATGATATCGATTCCGAGTTTCTCCATGATTTCCGAGTAAGTGTGAGAAGGACTCGTTCCTTGCTTTCACTGATGAAAAAGTATCTTCCCGAAGAGGAACGAGCTCATTTTCAACGAGAGTTTAAATGGTTGGGGACGGTAACCGGTCCGGTGAGAGATCTCGATGTGTATTTGCTCAGAACCGATGAATTCCGAGCCATGTTACCAGAAGAATTGCACCCAGGTCTTGAATGTTTTTTCCAGGCACTTGAACGACAGAGGAAAAGACAATTACAGAAGCTTCGCGAAAATCTTAAATCTGACCAGTTTCAGAACGTGGTCAATAGCTGGCAACACTTTCTGTTAGAGCTTCCTGAAAGGGAAGATTCCTCCAGAGGGCAGCGTGTTTGTCGGAAAGTTGTCGGGAACATAATTAAGAAACGCTTTAAACGATTATTGAAACATGGTTGTGGCATTACACAGGAGTCTCCCGACGAGAGTCTGCATAATCTACGAATTGAAGGGAAAAAGTTCAGATACCTTCTGGAGTTTTACAGATCGCTCTTTAATGGGGAAGCTGTTGATGCGTACCTGAAGCAGATGAAAAAGCTGCAGAATAATCTTGGTGACTTCAATGATTTGTCGGTCCAGAAAGATATGCTCGTCCAGCGACTGAGTACTATACAACCTGGAAGTAAAAACGCTATTGAGATTGCTGCTGCACTCGGCGGCTTGATCGTCCTTCTTGGCGATAGCCAGAAACAGGTCAGGATGAAGTTTGAACAAACGTTTCAGGCTTTTGCTACTGTTGAAAATATCGCCCTGATGGAAAACATCTTTGAACTACCACCAAACAGCAGGAATGCTGGAGGTATTGAATGAAAATCTTTGCTGTCTACAGCAGTAAAGGTGGTGTCGGGAAAACCGCGGCAGCTGTGAACCTTGCCTATAGCGCATCAACCAGCGGCCAGAGAGTGTTGCTGTGTGACCTTGATGCGCAGGGAGCTGCGTCCTTCTATTTTCGTGTACGGCCTGGGAAAAACTTTAATGGAAAAAAACTGTTGAGCGGCAATTTTAGTAAATTTATCCGGGCTTCCGACTATATTAACCTGGATCTGCTGCCGGCACATTTTTCCTTTCGAAACCTCGATCTTGCCTTAGCTAAACTTGAGCGAGACACACGACGGCAGGCTCTGAGGAAATTGTTTACGAGATTAGAGGGCGAATACGACGTTCTGGTTATGGATTGCCCGCCCAATATGACACTGCTTTCAGAAAATATTATCCTTGCTGCGGATTCAGTGATAACTCCTGTGATTCCGACAACTCTGTCATTGGTATCCCTCAAACAGTTACTTAAAATGTTTAAAAAGGTTGGGGCTGACGATAATAGAATAAACGGCTTCTTTTCTATGGTTGAACAACGAAAGTCCATGCACAAGAAAGTTATTGGAAAGTATTCAAAGTATGCAATATTCAGAAAAACGCAGATCCCGTATCTGGCAGAAGTCGAAAAAATGGGTTTGACCAGACAGCCGGTTGGTGCTACTTCAAGCGGTTCTGTTGCTGCACAGCAGTACAGTAAACTCTGGTTGGAACTCTGGGAGAGGAGTGAAAGGAGATGAAAAGGTTATTTCTGATACGACATGCAAAGTCAAGTTGGGATCACCCTGGGCTTGATGATATCGAGCGCCCTTTGAATAAGCGCGGCAAGCGCGATGCACCGTTTATGGGATCACGTTTAAAGAAGTTCAATATCAATCCTGATATGATATATACAAGCCCTGCAAAACGTGCCAGAAAAACAGCTAAACAGATTGCCTTAAATATCGGTTACCCTGTCGAGAAAATAGAACAACATGCTGGAATATATACCTCAGATATGAATCGCCTGTTGTTATTGGTGCAGGAAACTGAGAATAGTATAGATACACTTTTTTTGGTGGGGCATAACTACGTACTCACTGATTTTGCGGAATATCTCACGGGTGAGGTGTTTGGGAATATCCCGACATGTGGAATTGTCGGAGTTGCCTTTCCCATCGAGTCATGGAGGGAAGTGCATCAGGAGAAGGGGGAAATGCTCTTTTTCGATTATCCGAAGAAGCATCGACATGAAGGAGATGTATGACATCCACGTCTGAGCAGTCTGAGGACGTGATACCCTCGTCTTTTCGGGCGGCATTACCCGCCTTGTTTTTTCTGTCATTTTTATTTCTACTCAATTTCACATCACGGGTAATCTTTGCGCCGCTGTTGCCGTTAATCAGTGGTGAACTTGGTTTAACACATGCAGATTCGGGATCATTTTTTCTCTGTATCTCATCAGGATATTTTGTTTCAATTCTTCTTTCAGGTCATGTTTCTGCCCGTATAGATCATAAACACACAATTGCTTTTTCTTCAGTTGCTTCAGGAGTGATGCTGTTTGTCATTTCAACCTGTTCATCACTGTTATCATTACGCTTCGGATTGTTCGGACTTGGCGCTGCTGCGGGGCTTTATTTGCCTTCCGGCCTGGCAACAATTATTCATTTGGTACCTCCTGCATATATGGCTAGGGGTATGGCTGTGCATGAACTGGCTCCCAATGCCGCTTTTGTCCTTACACCACTTTTGTGTGCTGTAAGCCTTTCTTTTGTAAGTTGGCGGACCGGGCTTGAAATATTTGCCGTCATGCTCGTCTGCATGGGTGTGCTGTTTCATATTTACGGCAGGGCCAGTACCGGAAAAGGTACAATTCCGAAGTTTACGACCCTAAAGCAGGTATTGAAATTACCACGTTTTTGGTTAGTAACGATTATGTTCTCGATGGCGATCTGTTCAACGCTTGGAATATATGCGATGCTGCCGCTCTTTCTTGTGAGTGAGCATGGGATGGATGTTGAACACGCCAACACGCTTGTCGCATTTTCCCGCATTGGTTCAGTGGGCATGCCACTTCTGGGGGGCTGGATTGGCGACAAATTGGGCAATCAGCGGGTAATGGGGGTTGTATTGCTCAGCACCGGAGTGTTAACAATACCTATTGGTTTGAGTGATGGCTGGTTGATGATCGGCCTGGTGGTGGTTCAACCAATGGTGGCAGTCTGCTTTTTCCCATCTGCCTTTGCGGTATTATCAAAAATTGGTGCGACAAAGGATAAAAATGTGGCTGTTTCCTTATGCATTCCACTAGCGTTTTTATGTGGTGGTGGTATTCTGCCTACCATAATTGGTACAGTTGGTGATTATTCCAGTCTTGGCGCGGGTATAACAACAGCTGGCGGGTTGATGGTACTTGCTTCGATCTGTTCTCCAGTGTTGCTCAAAAGTAAAAACTGCTAACTTGTCCGGTGTACGGGAATGTCGACAAATCTTCCTAACTGCTACAAATGTACGCATTACTTTATAACCTATGAACCTGCAAAACCTTATGGTTGCAGGGCTATGCGCTTTAAGAGCAATCGTAACCCCGCACGGGTGGTCTACGAATCTTCCGGGATTATCTGCCAGCTTTTTACTCCCAAAAAGAAAATCAAACCTGATGGAAGCGGGGGCGGAGGATTCTCAAGGACAGCCTGAGTTTGGCATCCAGATACGTTGAATATGCAGAAATTGACATTGCAAAATATACGGAATTCATTGCCGGTTCTTGGCAAAGAGACGTGGCTCACAAGTTGGGAGCTGATCCGGATTACTGTTCCGGTGATCATTGTTACCAAGATTCTGGAAGAGATGGGGCTTATTACCACACTTAGCATGATGCTGGAGCCGGTAATGAACCTGATCGGTCTTCCGGGGGAACTTGGTTTAGTCTGGGCAACGTCAATATTTACGACCCTGTATGGTGGAATGGCTGTTTTTGCAGCGCTGGCACCGGGGTTGGATTTAACTGTTGCGCAAATAACTGTTCTCTGCTCAGCAATGCTTATTGCCCACTCATTACCTATTGAGTTGAGCATAAGTAAAAGGGCCGGTGCTCCGCTTGTACCCATTGCTCTGCTCAGAGTCTTCGGGGCTATCATTTATTGTTTCACACTCGATTCATTGTGTAAGAGTTTGAATATCTGGCAGCAGAAAGCGGAACTGCTTTTTTCAGCTGTAGCCGGAAACCCGACACTTGTTCAATGGGGTGTGCAGCAGTGCCGGAATATACTGCTTATAATTGCAGTTATTTTTGCGATTCTACTCATAATGCGATTGCTTCGTTCAGCAGGAGTGCTTGGATTTATTGAGCGATTACTGGCGCCGGTGCTTCCTCATTTTGGTATGGGGAGCGAGGCGGCACCCATTACTGTGGTCGGCATGATTATGGGGATTGGCTACGGTGGCGCGCTTATTATCAGGGAAACCGCTAACGGCAAAATGGCTAAAAATGAAATTTTCAATTCAATGGCCATGATGGGACTTTGTCACGGTCTTGTAGAAGATACGCTTTTAATGGTGGCACTTGGCGGTAAACTGGGTGGTATTCTCTGGGGCAGAATTCTTTTTTCTCTTATAGTGATATTTATTCTGGTCCGCTTAATTAAGGCGCTGCCTCGCAAGATTAGTTATTCGTCCTAATAACGTTTAACATTTGATGGACTCGTGAAAAGCCCGATCTACTTCGTTGCAGGTTTTCCACAGCAATTCGCCGTACTATATGTACTGCCGAATTGCTGTGGAAGACTCTACGCCTCGTATATCGAATTTTTCCCAAGGCCATCCGTACGACAAGACTAATATTTTTACAAAATCATCTACTTTTAAAACATAACATTTTTTTTAATATATGAAATTTTCACTATTTGGCGACCAGCTGACCTGTAATGCAGGGATTCTTTCGTTGATGGATGATCTTGGCAGTGCCAAGGCGGCCGGTGGCGAGAACATGATAATGATGGGGGGAGGAAATCCCGGAGTTGTGCCTGAGTTTCAGGATATAATGCGGGATCGCTTGCGCAATATCTGTGATGACAGATCCGAGTTTCACAGGTTAATTGGGGCATATGATCCACCTCAGGGAGAGGCTGGCTTTGTCAGTAGCCTGGCAAAGCTGTTGAAAAACGAGTTTGGCTGGCAGATTGGTCCTGAAAATATCTGTCTGACAAATGGCAGCCAGACAGCATTCTTTATGCTTTTCAACCTTTTTGGTGGCAGGTTTGAGGATGGAACAGTCAAAAAAATCTGCTTACCACTGGCCCCTGAATATATCGGCTATGCTGATCTTGGTTTAGAAAATGACTTTTTTGTGTCTACCCGGCCACGGATAGAATATCTTGAGGATAACCAGTTCAAGTACCATATCGATTTTGATGAGTTGGAGATTGGTCCGGATATCGGGGCAATTTGTGTCTCAAGGCCGACAAATCCTACAGGTAATGTGGTTACCGATGATGAGCTGGAACAATTGAACTGTCTGGCAAAAAAGCATAATATCCCGTTAATTGTAGATAACGCCTATGGGGTACCGTTTCCCGCGATGGTGTATGAAGATGCAAACCCTTCCTGGAATGAGAATATGGTTGTCTGTTTCTCTCTCTCCAAACTGGGGTTACCTGCTGTCCGGACGGGTATCATTGTTGCCAGGCCTGAAATTACACGGGCTCTTGCCTCGATCAATGCCATTGTTTCATTGTCTCCAGGGAGTTTTGGTGCCGTTCTCAGCCAGGAGATGGTTGAGAGTGGAGAAATTATCGAAATCAGTAAAAAGGTGATAAAACCGTTTTATAAAGAAAAAATGGAACGGGCATGTGAGATTGTAAAGAGGGAATTTGCTGGGGTTCCGTGCAGAATTCATAAACCGGAAGGTGCAATGTTCTTATGGTTTTGGTTTGAGGGGATGCCGATCAGCAGTCTTGAATTATACCAGCGACTGAAGAAACGCGGGGTGCTTGTTGTTTCAGGGCATTATTTCTTTCCTGGACTCCCGGCAGGATGGCGTCATCAGGATGAGTGTATCAGGGTAACCTATTCCCAAAACGATGATGATGTTGCCCGGGGGCTGGCTATTATAGCTGAGGAAGTGAAAAAGGCTTATCAGGATATTGATGTTGAGGCCTGATCGAATATTCCTATTATCAGACAAGCTCCTGGGAGACTATTGGACTGGACCTTTTTCCCTCAACTCGGCGTTATTGTCGAAAAATTAATGATCGCAGGTAAGTGACGACTACGATTATAACTCTATGGTGTTCCTTGATTCTTTGACAATGTTTTGATTTAAAGTGAAAAATAATCAATCCGACAGACTTATGGTTAAGCAAATAGATTTTGCAGGGAGAATGAGAGTGAGCGTGAGACGTGCAGTGCAAATTGGGGTAACCGGCGTGATCCTGTTTGGATGGTCGTGGACTGTTTCAGCGGGGTGCATAGAAGGCAATTGCATTAGCGGAGTCGGTGTGCTGGAACATTCCGATGGCAGAAAGTATCAGGGTGATTTTAAAAATGGAATGAGTAACGGAAGTGGTACTCTCCAATATCCTGATGGAACTGTCTATAAGGGGAATTTTCGAAATGGAAGATTTCATGGCAATGGTCTGCTGACAGGAAAAGATGGCAAGCGCTATGAGGGTGAATTTCGTGAAAATGTTATCGACGGCAAAGGCGATTTGGTGACCCCTGATGGTTTGCACTACGTTGGTGAATTCAGTCTTGGAAAGTATCATGGCGAAGGAACGCTCAATTTCCCTGATGGTCGCAGTTATGTAGGCGAATTCAGAAATAATATCATCCATGGAAAAGGTCGGTTGCAATATCCGGACTCAACCTGGTATGAAGGGAAATTTGCCCACGGAAAACCTCATGGAAAAGGGACACGACTGTATCCGGACGGTGGCAAATATACCGGTTTCTTTAAGAATGGTAATTGGCATGGGCTCGGGTTGTTGACTTTGCCGGATGGCAGCAGTTATGAGGGAATGTTCTATTCTGGTCTTTATGATGGTCGCGGTGAACTGAAGAATGCTGATGGCAGCAGTTATGCAGGTGAGTTTTCCGGCAATAAGCGTCATGGAACAGGTGTCTTGAAGGGTACTGACGGTAACATCTATAAAGGTGAATTTGTCAATGATGTGCCGACTGGCGAGGGTGTTATTGAATACGCTGACGGTGGTCGTTATGTTGGGCCGGTTGTAGCCGGGGTAAGTATTGGAGAAGGAAAATACATCTACCCGGATGGCAGCGTATATACAGGAGAGTTTGTTAACGGAGAGATGGAAGGAGTGGGGACGCTCACCCGGGCGGACGGCACAGTTTTTACAGGAGCATTTCTGGCCGGAAAGCCAGTCTTGGACACATTTGGAACTGAAAACACCTCCATACTGTCGACCGATACAGTTGAACCCGTCCGCGAGGATGTGCCAGTCAAAAAAGCAGAGGTAAAGGCTGCAGCCGCAAGCAATGTACCGACACCGGGCAAATATTCAAACTACATTCTGCATGATGGAAAGATCTGTTTTGACAACAGTAGAAAGGATAAGGTCACGGGGCAGGTGCAGATGTTACTTCCTGATGGCAGTATCTATTCGGGCAATGTATATGAAGGTTTGATGCAGGGACAGGGGACGCTAAAATTCACTAACGGCGACAGTTACACAGGTAACTTTGAAAATGGTACTATTCATGGCAAGGGGCATTATGTCTATGCTGATCAGCGTGAGTATACAGGGACTTTTCTTAAAGGGATAAAAGAAGGTGAAGGCCTCCTTACCTATCCTGATGATACGAGCTATTCAGGCGGGTTTGAACAGGATGAGTTTTCTGGTATAGGTACATATCATTTTGCCGACGGTAGTGTATATACAGGCGAGTTTGCGAAAGGACGTTTTAATGGAAACGGTACACTGACCTATAGCGATACGTCAGTATATGAAGGTGACTTTGTCAATGATCTCCCGCATGGTAAAGGCTTACTTGTATCGTCTGACGGCACCAGGTTTAAAGGTGAGTTCAAGGACGGTCAGCGCAATGGTAAGGGGACATTACACTTAAGTGACGGCAGAGTTTTTTCAGGCAGGTTTAAAGATGATCGGCTTATTGAAAAAGAATAGGCTATGACTGGCTAAGAGATAATCTGACAAAACGTAGGTGGTGAGGTACCCTTTGTGGTACAGGATGTTTAATTGTAGAAGAGGGTCATCGTGCGTTGGAGTTATAAAACTGTTCATTATGAGTTTAGGAAAGAGGGGCTGCTTGGTAACGCATTTCTCGATGAGTCAGAAATTGAGGAGTCGTTAAATCAGTTTGGCCGGGCGGGCTGGGAATTAATTTCCCTGATGAATATGCGAGACGGCGTCATTGCTGTTTTTAAACAGCCGCTCAGTGGATCTGTTTCTAAGGATTATGAGGAAACTTCGGAAGATTTTGAAGAAGTAATCGCTGAACCTGAACACCGTTCGTTGAGTTATTTGCCTGCGCGCGAAATAGGCCGGCAAAATGAACCTGAACCTGAACCTGAAGAGATGTTTGCAGCGGAAGTACACGAAACAGAAAAAGTTGAAGAGGCGTATAAGGAGGAGGACGACACCGAGGAGTCTGAATCTGAAATTGGCGCTATACGAATTGAGTAAGAATACGGAACTACCTTGAAAATATTAGCACTACCCAAAGGGGCGGAGTCTACTGTATCCGAAGAACTGTTTGACTGGATGTTAACGATTCGACGCTACCTTCATCGGCATCCTGAAGTCAGTTTTAAAGAAGATAAATCGGCACGATACATTCAGGACCGGTTGTCCGAGCTTGGAATACCATTCAGGGCGGGCATTGCAGGTACCGGAATTGTTGCCACCCTTGGTGAAAAAACGGCTGCCACCCGACATGTCGCGCTTCGGGCTGATATGGATGCTCTGCCGATAACTGAAAAGACAGGTTTACCATTTTCTTCAGTTTATAAGGGGCGCATGCATGCCTGCGGGCATGACGGTCATTCCGCCATGCTGCTTGGTGCTGCCTCACTGTTACAGAAAATGAAGTTTGATGGTCGCATCGATTTTCTTTTCCAACCAGCCGAAGAATCCGGCTGCGGTGCTGCGGCAATGATAGATGCGGGTGTCCTGGATGGGGTTGATGCTGTATTTGGCGGTCATATTGACACCCACTTTCCAACGGGGATTATAACTGTCGATCAGGGAGTTATCTGTGCCTGGGCCGAACCATTTACTATATCTATTCAGGGGCGCAGTGGACATGCTGCACGACCCCATGAAGCTGCTGATGCGGTGGTTGCATCGGCGAGTCTCATTTCAGCTTTACAGACTCTTGTCTCCCGTGAAACAAACCCAAATCACTCAGCAGTTGTCTCAATAGGCCGGGTTCAGGCCGGAGTTGCCCACAACGTTATTGCAGATGAAGCTGTGCTTGAGGGGACGCTCAGAGCGACAGACTCGGAGAGCCGTGCCCGGACGATTACGGGTATTCAGCGAATTGTCGCTGGCATTGCAGCTCTGCATGATGTTGAGGTGAACGTGGTCTTTACTCACAGTCTTCCAGCGGTTGTGAATACCGGTGTTGCTACAGTAACTGCAAAAGAGGCGGCGTTATCTGTTGTTGGTGAACATGGCCTTGGTTCCCAGGGGCACCCGAGCCTGGGGGGAGAAGACTTTGCATTTTATCAGCAGGTGACCGAAGGGTGCCTGGTTCGATTCGGTGCACAACATCCTGATGGTGCCGGACCGGCACATAGTGCAACATATGATTTCGACGAGAATGTATTGCCTGTTGGTGCATCATGGCTTGCAGCTGTGGCGTTACGCTGGCTGGGGGATGTATAAGAGCCTGTCCGAGAATGCACTTTTCCCCAAATTCTTCGGAATTGCCATAAAATAATGCTCGCAGATAAGCGAACGAAGTGAGACTTCGATATCGATTATATGGCTGTGCTTATTTTCTGGAAATTTCTCGATTTTGACCAAAATTCCTATTCTCGGCCAGGCTCCTGGAGGAGATTGATATGCAGCCAGAGGTGAACCGGGAGCAAAGAGAAAAACTGGAATTCAACTCCAGCGCCCGGTACACACTCGGGGTAGAAATTGAATTTCAAACACTTGATCAGTCTTCTTTAAATCTCGCTCCACATGCTCCGCAGTTACTTGCAAATGCCCCGCCACTTCTCCGTCCCCGATTGGCGGAAGAGTTTATTCAGTCGATTCTCGAAATCAAAACCGGTATTTGTTTTTCTCTTGCCGATGTTGAGTACGATCTTCAACAAACCTGCTCACTTGCAGAAGAGTTGGCTGCAGATAACAGCGCGATGCTTTACTGCGCAAGTTTACATCCCTTTGCTTCCATATCAGACCAGCGGTTAGCTGACAATCCGAGATACCTGAAAATAATTAATGAACTTCAACTGGTAGGGCGGCAGTTTATTTCTCAGGGTTTTCATCTGCATGTCGGTATACCTGACCGTACCACGGCAATCAAGGTACTCAACGGACTTCAACCATATTTACCACTTCTGCTTGCCGCATCAGCATCCTCACCATTCTATCAAGGCCTGGATACCGGCTTCATGTCATATCGGACAAAGTTGTTTGAACTTCTGCCTCTGTCTGGAAGCTACTCGTATTTCAAAGGTTGGCAACAGTACGAAGAAACTGTCAACAGCTTAATATCTTACGGTGTTATTGAGTCTGTCTATGATCTCTGGTGGGACGCCCGGATAAATCCTGAATATGGGACTGTGGAAATTCGGATTTGTGATCTGCCCGGACGTTTCAACGCTATTCTGGGGTTGGTCGCTTTGATGCAATGTCTTGTAGCAACTCTTGCAGAAACGGCCGGCGATTTTGGTCCATGCGATGTCTATTTTATGAGGGCAAACAAATGGCAGGCTGCGAGGCATGGTCTGCAGGGCAGGTTCATTGATCCGTTAGAACTGTTACCTGAAAAGGTAACGGATATGAAAACCGCGATACTGCACCTTATTCATCGTGTTCAGCCAATGAGCATTCGTCTGGGCTGTGAAAACTATCTGGAAAAAATACGAAGAATTCTCGTTGATGACACAACGGCGGTACATCAGCGGCAACTGTATCAGCAGAGCCGCGATTTTCAGGAGATGATTCGAAAACTCAACAGGGAGTTCTGGCTGTGAGTAGTAGAAAATATACAAAATCTATCGTTGCTGCCGGACATCCCGAGGTGTGCAGGGCTGCATCCATACTTCTTGAGGCTGGCGGAAATGCCTTTGATGCGGTTGTGGCGGCAGGTTTTGCTTCAACAGTTGTTGAACCAGCCCTCACAAGTCTTGGTGGTGGAGGCTTTATGCTTGGGTTTAATGCCCGGAGCAATCAGGATATATGTGTTGATTTCTTTGTTGATACTCCCGGGAAAGGGCATCTGGATGATGAGCTTGAGCCGCATTTTTTTCCTGTAACGGTCAATTTTTCAGGTGCTGCGCAGGTGTTCAATATCGGTATGGGATCCGTTGCAGTTCCGGGTACATTGCGGGGACTCCTGCATATCCATAAAAAACACGGTGTAGTTGGGCTTAGGGATGTTGTTGAGCCTGCCCGCAGATTGGCAATGGGTCATGAACTAAACGGTCATCAGGGTCACTTTTTAGATTTGTTGCGACCAATAATGACGTTTCACAAAGTAGGGCGTACACTTTATATGCCAGAGGGCAATTACATTTGTGCAGGAGACAGTCTGGTGAATGAAAAACTTGCAGACTATCTTGAGCAGGTCGTCCTTGAAGGAGATGCAAATTTTTATAGGGGAGATATTGCAGAGGCGATTGCCCGGGAGATGAGGCAGAACGACGGTCTGCTCACGCTTCACGATCTTGCCGGATATACTGTGCATGAACGAAAACCATTAGGGGTGAAATATCGTAATTCAGTCCTGCTTACAGCACCTGAACCATCAATGGGTGGGACGCTTATAGGTTTATCGCTGGCCCTGGCAGATAGCGTGGACCCCACAGAATATGAATGGGGTTCATCTGCTTATCTGCTTCAGACGGTACACAGGATGAAAACTGTTGAAAAACTCCGCTGCCAGGGGATAACAAACCCCAGGGCGCTGGAAGCATATCTTGCTACAAGGCAGGTTAGCGATAGCGATGACTCAGGCCGACTATTCTCACGGGGAACAACCCATATTAGCATTGCCGACAGTGATGGTAACTGTGCCTCAATGACCTGCTCAAATGGTGAAGGTTCAGGATATTATGCTCCTTCAACCGGAATTATGCTCAACAACATGATGGGGGAAGACGACCTGCATCCTGAAGGGTTTCATTCAAGCCCTCCTGGAGAGCGGGTACATTCGATGATGTCACCTTCGTTGTTAAAAAAAGGTGACGAGATTGAACTGGTGATAGGCAGCGGTGGCTCTAAGCGTATACGAACAGCAATAAGCCAGGTTCTGGGGCAGGTTGTTGACTATGGTCGCGGGATTGATGAAGCGGTTGAAGCACCGCGTCTCTATTGGGATGAAAACTGTGTGCAGATAGAACCTGGTTTTTCTACTGAGGCAGTTAAGGCGATTGAGGCTGGTGAGCAGGTTCATGTGTGGCAGGGGAAAGATGTCTATTTCGGTGGCGTTCATTGTGTTGTGCCAGGGCAGATAGGCGCTGCGGATTCACGCAGGGGAGGAGCTGTTTCCGAAATTCAGGCAGATTGAGAATAGAATGGAATAGTTTTTACCCCTTCAGGCTCTTAAAACTAGAAACCGTGTGCGTCTGAAGACAATTACAGCGATATGAAGTGGGAAGTGCTGTTAGATAGTGAAGTTTTTTGGTAACTATTCAGCAGCACCCAGTCTGCTCCCGATCAGGACGCTTCGCATAGGCATACTATAGCCAATCGTCCCGCTTGAGGCCATCTGGAGCACTGCTAAACAGTTACGGCCTACAGAAAAGGGTACGTATGAGGTCTTGACTGAATAGTTACGTTATTTGTTTGAAAGGTGGGAGATCCGGATGGGATTTTTACAGCGAGTTGATCGTAAGAAATTTAAAGAGCTTACATATCCACACCTGGAATTTATGTACAACATGGCTCTCAAGTATACAGGCAAAAAATATGATGCCGAGGATCTGGTGCAGGAAACAATGTACACAGCGTATCGCAAGTTTCATCAATTGCGGGATCGCAGCAAATGCAGGGCCTGGTTGTTTTCAATACTTCGCAGTCATTTTCTGCGTGAGCGCCGACAGTTCCTTCGCCGGCCGTTGTTAGATGATGGTTCGGGGTATCTCCGGAACATTGTCGATACCGGTGCTGATGACTTTGCCGGAGTCCTGGAAAAAAAACTCGATAAGGTCAAAGTGAATAAGGCACTGGAAACCCTGTCCGAGAAGTTTAAGACGGTTGTAATGCTCTATTATATGGAAGATATGACGTATCAGGAAATCTCAGAATTTCTTGATGTACCGATTGGAACGGTAATGTCCAGACTTGCCAGAGGAAAAAAGCAGTTGAAAAGCACTCTGTTGAAATCGGCAAATGCAAGTAGAAAAGGTGGCAAGATTGTTCATCTGGCCAGTATGCTGCTATAAGGAGGACC
Source organism: Desulfosediminicola flagellatus (assembly GCF_005116655.2). GTDB lineage: Bacteria > Desulfobacterota > Desulfobulbia > Desulfobulbales > Desulfocapsaceae > Desulfopila > Desulfopila flagellata. The sequence goes on from NZ_CP050698.1 coordinate 1,343,613, forward strand.
AACCATGAAATGTGAAAGTTTTGCCGCATGGCTGGAAAACAGAGATATGCACGATGTCTCTGAAGCCGACAAGGCATACAGGCATGCTGAAGAATGTGCACCATGCTGTGACATGTTAAAAAAAGATGAGATGCTTGACCGTTTGATAGTTGACTCTCTGTGTTGTGAGCCTATACCAGCCAGTTTGAAAAACAGTGTTGATCTGAGTATTGAACGATCAGATCCGAGGACTTCCCGTAAAGGACTGATTGCTGCTGTTTCTGCGATGTGTCTAGCTGTTGTGATCATTTTTGGGTTCACAACAGGAGAGAATACCGGGTTCTCATCAATGGATGAGTTCGGGGATTTCCTTCAGGCGGATTACCGGGATCATGGTCAGGCATCAGCGATTTTTGATCCGGTGAATGATCCTGCTCTCTGGTTTGCAGCTAATGCAGAAGGTGTTGCTTTACCGCCTGAACAACTTGTAGGCGGATATACAGTCAAAGGTGCAAGGTTTTGTCACCTGGGTCATTGCAAGGCTGTCCATATGTTATATGAGAAGGGTGGTGTTCTGGTGTCAGTCTTTGTGGTGGAAGAAAATGAAATCGATTTTCGCCTGGAAGAAGGAAGAGTCTATTCCTTCAATATCGATGGGGACAGTATCAAATTGTATAAGAGTAATGATCAGGTGTACGCGCTTGTTACCTGATCGGTTGTCAATAGTGTGCAAAAGTGTGCAAAATTTGCCCATTATTGATTTGAAGTGGGAAAAAAATGGTTATTTCCGCTTTGGGTTGTAAATCACTTATGACGCATACAATAAGTAACGTGCTGTTGTTCTGAGGTTTAGTCTTTTGGGATCAAACTGGCATTAGTCTTGTAATAAAGGAAAGTGAGAGAATTAATTTTCTCCTTTCCCCCCCTATGAAAGCGCCAGACTCATTGTGAGTCAGGCGCTTTTCATTTTTGTATCTGCCAATATCCTGTCATTTCTGAAAAAAACAACATTCAACTCGTCATAATGATTTGTAAAAACAGAGTATTAGCTTTGTCCTGTTTGGGGCAGTCATGTTGTCCTAATCCAGCATAGAGATGTGATACAATTGCTATCCTAGATGTAACATTGTTCCCACCTGAAAGACGATAACTGCCATGGTAAAAGCAAAGACAGTGTTAAAGACCATTGAAAAAGTGGCCCATTTCCATGACGATTCTTTGGCAATACATACAACAGTGACAAAGCACGGCGCATAAAACATGATAAACACGAGGGCAGCAACGGCGACCACTTTGTTCCAGCCTGAGTCACGCTGTAACCTCTCTCCTAATGATGTAGACTCTTCAACATCCACTTCGCCCATAGAGTAGGCAGTACCAAGGGTCGATACGATAACTTCCTTTGCTGCAAACCCGCCTACGAGTGCAATATTTGTTCTCCAGTCGAAACCGGCTATCGATGAAACAGACTCAAGAGAGGTGCCTATTCTGCCAGCAAATGAATTTTTCAGTGTCGCTTCAGCTTCAAGATTGTCAATTTCGAGAAGTTTATTCTGAAGTTTCTGGGCTGCTTCAGATAGTTCTGTTTCACTCTGCTCTAGTTCGGCTGCAACTTCTGCAGGGTATGCAGCCACTATGTTTTCTCTTGTGTTTTCAAAGGAGGCAAGATCGTGTTGATCCATTCCTGGAAAGGTCATTAATGCCCAGAGCAGGATGGATATACCAAGAATCACAGTTCCCGCTTTTTTGATATATTGCCAGGTTCGTTCCCAGGTATGAATAAGCAGACCGCGCAAAGTCGGGAAACGATACGGTGGTAACTCCATGACAAACGGAGTCGGAGCACCACGCAGAACTGTAGATCTGAGCAATTTCGCAGCAAGTAAAGCGACAACCCAGGCAAGCATCGTAAAAAGAAACATGTATTGCGCTTGATTATCACTGAAAAAAGCACCGATTAATAATGCAAGAACCGGCAGTTTTGCTCCGCAGTTCATGAAGGGAACGGTAAGGAGTGTCGCCATACGCTCTTTAGGAGAACGTAAGGTTCTGGTAGCCATAACACCTGGAACAGCACAACCTCCTGCGATGCCGCCTGAAACGATAAAAGGCATGACAGAAGAGCCGTGAAGACCAAAAATACGGAAGATACGATCCATCATAAAAGCTACTCGTGCCAGGTAGCCTGAATCTTCAAGAATGGCTATTCCAAAAAACATAAACATAATGAGCGGCACAAAACCAAGCACGCCACCGACGCCATCAATGACACCGGAAATAATCATCGACTTGAGTAACCCTTCCGGTAATGTTGATTCAACAACACCGCCAAGCCATCCAAACCCTTCTTCAAGCCATGAAACAGGGAGTTCACTCCAGGAAAATGTGAACTGATATAGCCCGAAAATCACTGCGAACATAAAGAGCGGTCCCAGTAACCGGTTAGTGAGGACCTTATCAATTTTATCAGATGTGTATAGACGGTCACTATCAAATTTGTGGGTTACTACACCTTGGCGGACAATGGATTTAATATAACCATAGCGATGATCTGCTATAATTGCTTCAGGATAGACATCCAGGGTCTTCTGGGTGTGTTCACTTACCCGCTCGACAAGTTGCTCGATATCCATAGCGACAGTGCGGCTTGCTTCTCTGCCTATTTGTATAAATTGCTCATCATTTTCGAGGTACTTGATGGCAGTGTATCGCGCCGGATAGGTATGGGTGAGGAATTGTGCTTCTTCGATCTTCTGGATAATTGCAGTAATTGTCTCGTCGATGTCATCTCCGTAAGGGATGTCGCGGGAGCTGAAAACACGCCTTTCGTCGGCAACTTGCAGAGCGGCACTCATAAGCTCGTCTACACCTTTGCCGGAACGGGCGACGATAGGGACGACAGGAATATCCAGAAGCTGTGCGAGCTTTTCTGCTTTTATCTCCATGCCCCTGTCATTAGCCACATCCATCATGTTCAGTGCGATAACAATAGGTACACCAAGCTCAAGAAACTGGCAGGTAAGATATAAATTACGTTCAAGGTTTGAAGCGTCTACAATATTAACAACAACCTGTGGCTTTTCATTTACAAGATAATCGCGGGCTACAAGTTCTTCGGCAGAGTAGGCGGTCATCGAGTAGGTTCCGGGCAGGTCTGTGATAGCTATTTTTCTTCCCTTATGCTCGAGCCGTCCTTCTTTATGATCTACGGTGATTCCGGGATAGTTGCCGACATGCTGTCTGGCTCCTGTGAGCTGGTTGAATAAGGTTGTCTTGCCCGCATTAGGATTTCCTGCAAGGGCCATTGTAATTTGGCTAGTCATGGTATTCTAGTAAGGTGAAATTGGAATTAAAATACATTAAAATTCGGTCGATACTCCTGGGAGGCTGTCCGACAATAGGGATTTTGGTCAAAATCGAGAAATGTTCAAAAAATAAGCACAGACATATATTCAATATTTCGAGCATTATTTTTTGAACATTCCAAAGAGTTTGGGCAAAAGGCCATTGTCGGACACCCTCCCGGCATCCGGTGAACGAACGGATCATGTCAGTTCGGCGCAGGTAACTGGTTCAATTTCTCAAACTTCGATTATGAATAACCAGTTGTTGGCAGCTAAATTATGCTTCTTTCGGTTGGGAGTACGTCTGATTTTTCAATTTTACGGAGGGATCTGTCAGTTGATTTCCACCTGAATGAAATCCGCTTCGTTATTTCTTAACGTCAATGTGGTATTGAGGACACGAATGGCTACCGGGTCCTGGAGAGGCGCTTTTCCGCAAATAGTGACTTTTGCCCCAGGGATAAGGCCCATCTCACGAATTCGTCTACCAAGTTCACCGTTTGCTTTTACAGCGGTAATTGAGCCGCTTTCACCTTTCTTCATTTGGCGTAATGCGATTGTCTGCATTCTCTTCTCCTGTTAGTGGATAAAGTGATACTTCTAAAATTATTTCCTGTCATTACAGTTGGATGTTCCGCAACCGGAACAACTGCAATCACAGGTAGCATTTGCTTTGGGATCTAAGGCAGTCCGCATTTGTCGAAAGAATCTTCGACCTACGAAAAATGCGCAACAACCTAATATTGACCAGAGGATGATGTTTTCCCACATAGTTTTACCTGTCTCGTAATGTATTAGCGTGCCCTAACTCGAAGGGCAAAATAATAGTCCGACATTGTCGGACTTAATTCGGGCGGATTAGCGTCCTGCTACAAGAATGTTCTCAGAAATTGTACGATCAAGACAAACTTTCCCGCCATGTATCTTCAGGATGCACTGGCTACCATTTTCCGGGCAAATGAGTTCAGCTTCAGTTCCAGGGTAAAGCCCCATCGCTGCCATTCTGGCACAGAGTTGACGATCTCCATTAACTTTGCATATTCGTACTTTTCCTGCTCTGTCGAGTTGCGACAATGGTCGAACCATGTTGCCACATTGATTCCGACAGAAACAGTCTTTAAGTTTTTCAGCAATGCAATTGTATGTCTGTACCATTTTAGTCAAAGTGTATGTGCCTCCAAATAATTTCCTCTTTTAGGTACTACAAACAATCACTGGCGTCAATATAAATATACAAGACATGAAAGATATTTAGGAATGACTAAAAGTGTGGCTGTGAAGCAGAACTTACATGTAAAAGTGGATAGTAGTTGTCTGGCTGAAGATACTATTTAATCAGCATAAAACTATCAAAAGATTACATGAAAACTGATAGCTTAAAAGCAGCAATGATATGTGGTTTGGCAGTGCTTCAGATGTAATAGGGGATGTCAGATTACGACTATATTTCGACCAGTATATGGTCAGCCTCGTTGTTGCGAAGAGTAAGGGTGGAACCCATTACGCGCAGGGCAACCGGATCATTTAAGGGGGCACGACCCTGTATGATTATATCTGTACCGGGGACCAGACCCATTTCACGAATTCTACGTCCCAGTTCCCCTCCAACCTTAACGGCTTTAATGGTTCCTGCCTGTTGTTTTTTCATCTGACGCATATTGATTACAGACATTTTAGATGCTCCTTAATGCTTTAGAGGGATGGTACATGTTTTGCTATGAGTAATCTGTATACCTTCGAAGATGAATAGTGTCAATCAACAAAAAAAAGCCCCCTGAGTAAATAGTAACTCAGGGGGCTTTGGGAATAATGCCAACAGGCTGACAGATGTACAGATCGGCTTATTTCTGCTGTTTAGCCCAGGAATCACGCAAGGTGACAATACGATTAAATGCAGGTCTTCCTGGTTTTGAATCAATTGGATCTATGCAGAAATATCCTGTTCTTTCGAACTGAACACGACTACCGGGCTCAAATTCTCCAAGGGCAGGTTCTGCTACAGCATTGGTGATAACCACTTTCGACTCGGGATTAAGGTATTCTTTGAAATCTACCTCTTTGTCCGCATCAGGGTTTTCGTGGTTAAACAGGCGGTCATAGAGTCGAACATCACACTCAATACCTTTGTCGGCGGATACCCAGTGAATGGTTCCTTTGACTTTACGTCCATCAGGAGCAGAACCACCTTTAGTTTCGGGATCATACGTACAATGGATAGCAGTGACTTCTCCGGTTTCTTCATCTTTATCGTATGAGACACAGGTGACGAGGTATCCATAACGGAGTCTCACTTCACGCCCCGGTCCGAGCCGATGAAATTTTCCTGGAGGATTCTCCATGAAATCATGCTTCTCGATATAGAGTTCTTTGGTGAAAGGGATTTCCCGTGTACCCATTTCAGGATCTTTAGGATGATTTTTACCGCTAACCATTTCCGTCAAATCTTCGGGGTAGTTATCAATAATCACTTTAAGCGGATCCAGAACACACATAACGCGTGGAGCTTTAGGATCAAGATCATCTCGAATAGATTTCTCGAGAACACCCATGTCTATCCAGCTTGATTTTTTCCCGACACCGATGGTATTGCAAAAATTACGGATTGATTCAGGAGTGTACCCTCTGCGACGAAGCCCGGATATGGTGAGCATTCGTGGATCGTCCCAGCCATCTACATGATGCTCATTTACCAGTTGCAGGATTTTACGCTTGCTCATGACTGTGTAGGTGAGGTTGAGACGGGCAAACTCAATCTGACGTGGATGACACGGTGTTTCAAGTGTATCGAGGACCCAGTCGTAGAGTGGACGATGGTCTTCAAACTCAAGAGTACAGAGCGAATGTGTGATCTCTTCAAGCATATCAGAGAGGCAGTGAGTGAAATCGTACATCGGATAGATGCACCAGGTGTCACCTGTTCTGTGATGATGGGCCTTGAGGATTCTATAAATTACAGGATCACGCATTTTCAGGTTTGGTGAACCCATGTCAATTTTTGCACGGAGCACATGCGAACCCTCATCAAATTCACCCGCTTTCATCTTCTCAAAAAGCTGGAGGTTTTCTTCTGGTGAGCGGTCGCGATACGGACTGTTTTTACCCGGCTCAGTAAGCGTTCCACGATACTGGCGCATTTCATCAGCGTTAAGGTCGCAGATATATGCATTGCCGCCTTTAATAAGTTGGACGGCAAAGTCGTAAAGATTATCAAAATAGTCAGAGGCAAAATGAAGATTTTCTCCCCAATCGTACCCAAGCCAATGTACGTCAGTTTTGATAGACTCTACGTATTTGGTTTCTTCTTTACTCGGATTTGTATCATCAAATCGAAGATGACACTTGGTGTTGTTCTCAAGAGCAATACCAAAGTTCAGGCAGATTGATTTGGCATGGCCAATATGTAAAAAGCCATTAGGCTCAGGTGGAAAGCGGGTTACCGTAGTTTTGTGCTTTCCTGTAGCCAGGTCGTCAGCAATGATCTGTCGGATAAAATCCAGAGGCTTTTTTTCAAGGGTTTCTTTAGATTCCATTTTTTCAATTCAGATTATGGTTGCCTGTATATGTGGCTGGGTAGAAAATGTACTATTCAACGCAGCGGCACATTAGTATTATTCGGCCGGGTAGAGTTTCTCTATGTTGCGAAGTCGTTGGACAACTTTTTCCTTACCGATTGCCATGAGTATATCAAACATTGAAGGGCCTGCCAGCTGTCCGGTAACAACCGTTCGCATACCGTTAATGATAATTCCAGGCTTGATATCAAGTTCTGTTGCAAGTTCACGGGCTACACGCTCAGCCTCTTCGAGGCTAAAATCGCTGAGTTGCTCATAGCGATCGGCAAGAATTGGGAACCACTCTTTCAGGCCTTCATGTTTAAGAATGTTTTTCTTTAACGGCTTTTCTTCAACCGAAAAGTCATCACCAAAATAGGCCCGGCCAAGGCTGGTAAAATCCTTGAGAGTATGAAAACGATCACGAATCATATCAAGAGTGTTATGGTACCAGTCGGCTTTGTCACCTTCATATGCATCGTCCCAGAGACCTTCAGCCTGCAACTCGGATTTCACGAGAGTGCCTAATTCACGAATATCCATTGAGCGAAGATAATGCTCGTTTATGGAGATGGCTTTGGGGTCAGTAAAGAACTTTGGATCGTCTTTCTTAAAATTAAAAATAGAGCTGGATTTATTGATACGTTCAAGGGTGAACGCTTCAATAAGTTCTTCTTTTGAGTAGATCTCCCGGTCATTGCCTTCAGACCAGCCCAAGAGAACAAGAAAGTTGTTAAAAGCCCAGGGCAGAAAGCCGTGATCGCGATAGAATTGTACTGCGACTATCTCACCGTGACTTCGCTTGGAAATTTTTGCTTTCTTGGTGTCGAGTGTAAGCGGCATATGAGCAAAAACAGGTACCGGTGCTCCAAGTGCTTCGTAAAGGAGTATTTGCCGAATGGTATTTGTCATATGGTCCTGCCCACGGATTATATGACTGATGCGATCCCGGATATCATCGACAACGTTGCAGAGCAGATAGAGTGGTAAACCGTTTGATCTAACAATGACAAAGTCGTCTATTTCCTTAATATTGCACTGGATACGACCGAGAATTTTGTCGTCATATCCAATCATACGATCCCCGTCAGGAACCTTGAAACGAATAACGTAAGGGATACCTTCAGCTTCTTTTTGCGCAACTTCTTCAGTGCTTAGGTTGGTACATGTACGATCGTAGCCTAAAGCCTGTTTGGCAGCGAGAGCAGCTTCCCGTTTCGCGTCGAGTGTCTCTTTGGTACAAAAACATTTGTACGCTTTGCCTTCTTTCAGGAGTTTCTCGGCTGCAGCTTTATGGTCACTGCTGAAATCAGTTTGAAAGTATGGTCCTTCATCAAAGTCTATACCAAGCCATTCAAGCCCATCAACGATTCCCTGAATGGATTCCTTGGTTGAACGTTCAGTATCAGTATCTTCTATTCGCAGGATAAGCTTTCCACCATTCTTTTTGGCGTATAACCAGTTGTACAAGGCGGTTCTGGCTCCACCAATATGCAGGTAACCGGTTGGGCTGGGTGGAAATCGTAATCGTGTCTCTGTCATGGGAGGCTGCTCCTGTTCGTTAATTCTGTAACTCAATTATCTATGTGTGTATCAGTAAATTTACGAGATAGTGGTAAGCACTATTTAACTGCGGTGCATCTTTTCTGCTGCGAAATTTCAGGGCAGGAAAAGAATTGCAAGGGATGGCCTTAAAGCATCGGATGATTCAATGTGCTCATCCCGAACAACGTGCATGCTATATATACTTAATAAGATCAATGTTCAATAGCATTGAGCTGTTTTGGATTGCTGTATTTATACGACAGATGGTACAGGCCATGGAGTTAGCGTATAAGTGTTCCTGCCTTTTTTGTTGTTCTCAAAGGGGGAACCCAGTATATTTTTAAGATTTATCGATAAGTACAGCTGTTTTTCAGAGAGGTCGCGACAGGCACTAGTGGTCGCGTAAATTTTAATGGTTGCGGAGAATCTCAGGTTCTATCGTGATTGTATTTACGTGCAGGCGAGAGCAAAGGAGTCGAGATGAGAGTACTGGTCAGTGATAATTTATCCCCGGTTGGTGTGAAAGTCCTTGAAGAAGCAGGTCTTGTAGTTGACGTTAATACCGGTCTGGAACCGGCAGAATTAAAGAAGATTATCGGTGCATACGATGGTCTTGTAATACGAAGTGCAACAAAAGTTACAGCTGATCTCCTTGAAGCTGCTGATAAACTGAAAGTTATAGGCCGAGCAGGAATCGGTCTTGATAATGTTGATATTCCTGCAGCCAGTGAGCGTGGAATTGTGGTGATGAACGCTCCCGACGGCAACGCTGTGACTACCGCTGAACATGCAATTTCAATGATGCTGGCGTTGTCGAGGAACATCCCGCAGGCTACGGCTTCGATGAAAGCTGGAAAGTGGGAAAAGAAAAAATTCATGGGCCGGGAGGTGACAGGTAAGACTCTTGGCATTATTGGTATAGGACGTATCGGCTCTATCGCTGCGAGTCGGGCACAGGGACTCAGGATGAAAACCATCGCCTATGATCCGCACATGCCTGTAGAGATGGCTGAGAAGATAGGGATTGAACTGGTCAGTCTTGAGGACCTTGCGAAAAGATCAGACTACATTACTGTGCATGTCCCGAAAACCAAGGAGACTGCTAACCTGATCTCGCATGAATTCTTTGCCAATATGAAGAACGATGCGATGTTCATTGATTGTGCCCGTGGTGGTGTGTGTGATGAAAAGGCACTGTTTCATGCACTTACAGACCAGGTAATTGGCGGCGCAGCCCTTGATGTTTTTGCCACTGAACCGACAAGCCACGAAAATTGCCCACTGCTGAATCTGGATAATTTTATTTGTACACCTCATCTGGGTGCTTCAACCAGTGAAGCGCAGGAAGGTGTGGCGCTTATTATTGCAGAACAGGTCAGCGATTATCTCTTACGTGGTTCAGTGACCAATGCTGTAAATGTTCCTTCTGTAAGTAGTGAGGTTCTCGCTCAGGTAGGACCTTTTATAACTCTTGGAGAAATGCTTGGCTCAATGCACATGCAAATATCTAAAGGGGGGATCAAGGAAATCAACGTGGAATTCAGTGGTGAACTTGCGGATATGAACACCAGTCCGGTCACCGTTGCTTTCCTTAGAGGGTTGTTTACCCCGATCTTAAAAGATGCAGTAAATTATGTGAATGCTCCTGTCATTGCAAGAGACAGGGGGATTCGGGTAGTTGAGTCGAAAACAGATCAGGCAGGTGATTTTACCAATGCACTTTCAGTAAAGGTTACAACCAGCGAAGGTGAAAATACTCTTGTCGGTACGGTCTTTGGCAAAAAGGAACCGAGGTTGGTGAGGTTGAATTCCTTCCGGCTTGAAGCACAGCCAACCGGTCCTATGTTGCTTGTATTTAACAAAGATGTTCCGGGGGTTATCGGTGCTTTAGGTACAGTACTCGGTGAATCAGGAGTAAATATCTCAAGAATGACAGTTGGCAGGGAAGAGGAGAGTAATCAGAATATAATTCTCCTCAGCACCGACCAGCTTATATCGAAAGAACTTCTAACTACTGTGCAATCTTTAAAGCATATTAGTGCCGCTCAGGGGTTGGATTTGAATGGTTTTTAACTCTGCGGTAGCAGGGGCAATGATAGCGATTTAAATAAAAAGGGATAGAACATGGAAGATAAGGCTACAAAGAAAGTTGAATGCACAGAAGACGGTTGCGCGTGTGGTGAAGGAAAGGTGCCGGATAAAGATGGAAAGTGCGTAATGCCTGAAGTCACATTTTCCGCGTTCGTTATGTCGCTGAATACTTCAGTTTTATATCATCTTGGTGAAATAAAAGATCCGGCTACAGGTAAGACAGAAATAAATTTTGATCTTGCCCGTCATGCGATTGACACCCTGGTTATGCTTGAGCAGAAAACCAAAGGTAATTTGTCGCATGATGAAGAGGAGATGCTAAAAAACATCGTTTATGATGTGAAGTTACGTTTCGTCAAAGCCAGGAAATAGTGAAGTGAGTCAAGAGTTGTTACACCTTCTGGCTCCCTGCAAGGTTAATTTGATATTGAGGGTTGTAGGGAAGAGGTCGGATGGGTATCATGAATTGATAACCTGGATGCAGAAGCTCGATCTCTATGACGAGATCGATTTAGGTGTAGTGTCGAAGCCGGGTATTTCCTTTTTTTGTGATGACCCCAGGCTGCCGACAGATAAATCGAATCTTGCATTTAAGGCTGCAGCAGCATTTTTTGCTGCAAGCAGGCGAGCAGTTGGTAAAGGTGTTGAGATTCGATTGTCAAAAAAAATCCCAGCTGCGGCAGGACTTGGCGGAGGAAGCAGTGATGCCGGTACGGTACTCCTGGGATTAAACCGGATATTTGATAATGAGTTCAGCGAGAATCAGTTGGTAAAGCTCGCGACACCGCTCGGAGCGGATGTTCCTTTTTTTGCTGTAGAGCACAGTGGAGTTTTAGCTACGGGAATCGGCGAAAAAATGCAACCAGTGAAACCCGTGGACAATTGCACATTTATTCTGATTAACCCTGGTTTTGATGTCTCTACAAAGTGGGTATTCGAAACTTTTGCGTTGACAAGCAGTATCGAAGGTTCTATGATGTCTCGTTTTCGAAAACACGAAGTCAACACCTTGTCACTTGATGACATGGCTAATGACTTGGAGCTGGTTACCAGCAAGAAATTTTCGGAAATTGAGCAAATGAAAAAACAGTTGCTCGAAGCCGGTGCATCTCAGGCGATGATGTCAGGGAGTGGGCCGACAGTGTTCGGGATTTTTCCAGATACTAAATCTGAACAGGTAGCTGTACAAGACGTGGCTGAAGAGCTTCGTCAGCAATATAAAGATAACGTTTTTGTTGCTCGATCATGCATTGGGGCGTAGCCAAGCGGTTAAGGCACCGGGTTTTGATCCCGGCATTCGGAGGTTCGATCCCTCCCGCCCCAGCCATTTTCCCTGCAACTGACTTTGTCGCAATATCTATATAGTTGAGTCATGCCAAAAGCACTGAAGGTTGTCACCGGTAACGCCCATCCAACACTGGCTCAGGAAATTTGTGAGCACCTGGGTACCTCTATCACCGAATCTGATGTACGAAAGTTTAGTGATGGAGAGATTTTTGTTGAGATTAAAGAGAACGTCCGTGGAGCGGATGTTTTTGTTGTTCAGCCGACATGCAGTCCGGTTAATGACAATCTGATGGAGTTAGTGATAATGGTTGATGCACTTCGTCGTGCATCTGCTAGAAGAATCACTGCTGTTGTTCCGTATTACGGATATGCCCGCCAGGACAGAAAGAATGCTCCTCGAGTGCCAATCACTGCAAAAGTTGTTGCAGAGATGTTTATGGCAGTTGGTGTGCGTCGAGTTCTCTGTATGGACCTTCATGCAGGTCAGATTCAGGGGTTTTTCAATATACCCGTAGATCATCTGTATGCGGCGCCTGTTGTGCTTGATTACATCAAAGATCAGTTTGAAGACGTGATTATGGTCTCACCTGATGCTGGTGGAGTTGAGCGGACCCGGGCTTTTGCCAAGCGTATGAACTGTGGACTCGCTATTATTGATAAGCGAAGAGACCGTCCTAATGAATGTGAGGCAATGCATGTTATTGGTGATGTGAAGGGGAAGACCGCGATCCTGATGGATGATATGGTTGACACTGCCGGCACATTATGTAACGGAGCAGCTACGCTGTTGGCTAACGGTGCAAGAGAAGTACATGCCTGTTGCAGTCACCCGGTTCTTTCCGGCCCTGCAGTAGAAAGGATTACTAAGTCAGATCTGAAATCACTTGTTGTAACAAATTCTATCCCGTTGCGTCCAGAGGCGCAGGCTTGCGACAAGATTAAAGTGCTTTCTGTTTCAGCATTACTGGCTGATGCTATCCGAAGAATACATAACGAAGATTCTGTCAGCTCGCTTTTCATATAGCTGTCGAGAATGTACTGATAGATTAATACGATATATTATTATACACACGCTCGGGCGCTCGTTAAACCTATGCAGTGGTTGACGTAAAGCGAACGAAGGAGGAATTATGCTTCAGGTAGAAATATCCGCTTCTGTGAGAGAGACATCCGGAAAAGGGGCTATGAGACGTCTTCGCAGCGAGGGGATAACTCCTGCTGTTGTTTACGGTGCTGGTGCTGATGCTCTTGCTCTTCAGATGGAGACCAAGACCCTGACAGCCACGCTTCTTAAGATTGTACGACGCAACGCAGTTGTTAGTCTGAAGATTGATGAGAATACTGAGAAAAGCGTTGTTGTTAAAGAAATTCAGACCGATCCAATTACCGATGCTCTGGTTCACGCTGACTTCTGTGAGATTGATCTTGAGAAAGCAAAGCTCTTTAATGTGCCGATAAAATTGACAGGTACATCCAAAGGTGTTGACCTTGGTGGTTTTCTTGAATTTGCAAAGAAAGAAGTAGAGCTCAAAGGTAAGCCTCTCGATATCCCTAATGAGGTAACTCTTGACATCACCGCACTTAATATTGGTGATTCACTTACGTTTTCCGCTATTGCTGTACCTGCTGGTGTAGAGGTTATGGACAAGGCTGATAAGACCTGTGTTGCGGTGAACAAGTAAAAGAGCTGATTAGCATATAGCAGGTCGTCGTTGATATCTTAAAATATCGACGGCTCCCTGAGTAGAACCTTACGAACAATGAATCCGGAAAGAGCAATCTTTCCGGATTTTTTGTATTGATTGTCATACTAACGTTGTCCGACAGGCCTATGTCACTACCGGAATATCTTATCGTCGGTCTGGGTAATCCCGGGTCAAAATATACAGATACGCGTCATAATGTGGGGTTCATTGCTGTTGATGAACTTGCCAGGCGTTGGAAAGAGAGTCTGAGTACAGAAAAATGGAACGCTCTGTCGTGCCGGATGGTGCAGTGGGATTGCCGGTTGACACTCATTAAACCTGTTACCTTCATGAATTTGAGTGGCAGGGCAGTGGCCGAATACGCAAAATTTTACAAGATCCCTGTGCAGAATATCATTGTTGTTCATGATGACCTTGACATGCACCCCGGCAGGTTAAAACTTGTAAGAGGTGGTGGTGCTGGCGGACATAATGGTATTAAGTCTATTACACAGTCGCTGGGCAGCAATGAGTTCTTTCGCCTGAAGATCGGTATAGGTCGTCCAGGAAAAGGCGATGTCCACGCAGATTTTCCGGTTGAAAAATACGTACTCTCAGTTATGTCGGCTGAGGAAGCTTCTCTCCTGGAAGATCGTATTGCGAGTATTGAAGAAGGAATCCGGATGTTTATAAATGATGGACCTGCCAAGGCCATGAGCATTATAAATAGTATTAAGTAATAGTGGAATACTCAGGATAGTTCTGGGGTTACACCATCTGTATGGCTTTTTGCGTAAAAATAAGGGCATGATTGTGCTAGATATGGTATAGTACAGATCGTTTTGAATAATTGCAACCGGTATTAAGGCGTAGTTGCCGGTGTCAAAATATACCTGGTTCGTTATCAGTTGAGGATTTGAAACCAGGTTCTCATCTGATTGTCACGTAGAAATTAATCCGCGTGCAGGAGTTAAAACTCCTTTCTTGTGTTTAATGTGGTTTTCCCATGAAGGAGACAGTAGTGTTTGCTGAAGGTGATATGGCGGTTTATCCGGCCCATGGCGTTGGTGTTATTAAATCTATTGAAACTCAATCTGTTGCTGGTGTCGATCACAGCTTTTACGTGTTGGAGATACTTGAGAACGGGATGACAATAATGATTCCGACAGCAAGCAGCGAGAATGTTGGACTTAGAGCTATTGTCAACACCAAGCAGGTTGACGAAGTGATTGGAATCCTTGAAGACAGGACAACCGAGCTCGGTACTCAGACCTGGAACAGGCGGTATCGTGATTATATGGAGAAAATCAAGACAGGCTCTGTTCATGAGGTTGCTGAGGTTCTTCGTGACTTGTTCCTGCTTAGTGTCGATAAAGATCTCTCCTACGGTGAGAAGAAAATGCTCGATACTGCCAAAAGTCTTCTCGTGAAAGAGTTGTCACTTGCTCAGAAGATCGAAGAGGATTCAGTTTCAAAACGTATCGATACCATTTTCGCCTGAATATAATACCCCACAGGGTTCTCTCCTGATTTTTCATTTTTTTGTCGTTTAGCTAATTGGATATGGATAATTCAGTAATTGAGGATCAGATGGAACAGCCCTGTGGAGATATGATTCAAATCCGAATCGATATTGCACAGGCTGGGGTTAGACTGGATCATTTGCTTGTCCAGCACCTCCCTGATACTTCCCGATCACGTATAACATCATCAATTAAAGACGGACTGATATTGGTTGATGGTGCCCAGAAAAAGGCAAGTTATAAACTGAAAGTCGGTGAGTCGGTTGCCGGATCGCTATTTGAACTTCCTCCGCTCGAAGTTTTACCTGAAGAAATCAGGTTTCCAATTCTGTTTGAGGATTCTTCTCTCATTATTCTTTCTAAGCCGCCTGGGTTGGTTGTTCATCCCGGTAGTGGCAACAGTAGCGGGACATTGGTCAACGGCCTGGTACATTATTGCGAGTCAATCGCTGGAGTTGGTGATGTAATCCGTCCCGGAATTGTTCATCGACTCGACAAAGATACTTCTGGTCTGATGGTTGTCGCCAAAAATGATTCAGTTCATAGTAAACTCGTTGATATTTTTAAAGCCAGAGAAATAACTAAAGAATATCTTGCTATTGTGCATGGTGTAATGAATAGACCATCCGGCAGAATTGTTGCACCCATTGGCCGTCACACAGTGAATAGGCAGAAGATGGCAGTGAGAGAGGGGACTGGAAGGTACGCTGCAAGCAATTGGCGTGTTATTGAGGAATATGGTGAGTCTTTTAGTAAAATCGGGGTAAAGATAGAGACTGGAAGAACACACCAGATCCGGGTCCACATGGCTCACTTGAAACATCCGGTTGCCGGTGATACTCTTTATGGCCCTGGACGCAATAATAAACGCTTTCCTCGTCAGATGCTCCATGCCTGGAAACTTACTTTCAATCATCCTGTAACTTCTGAAAAGCTTTCGTTTACTGCTCCTGTCTGGGATGACATGGGTGAGATATTAAACCAGCTTGAAACCGATTTTTCCTGAATCACACACTATTAATTCGATGAATATAGCTATTACCGGTAACGTTGGTTCAGGGAAAAGTGGAGTAGCAGCTATCCTTGCCGGCATCATGCAAATTGAGGCAATAGATACTGATGCTATTTGCAGAGATCTTTTACTGCAATCTCAGCCGGGGTGGATTAAGGTCAGGCAGTGCTGGCCTCAATTTTTCCTGGATGAGGTGCTTGACAGAACTCTGTTGCGTGAGGCTGTTTTCTCTGATCCGGCTATTAGGCAAGGGCTTGAAGATATATTGCATCCGCTTGTTCGTGATATAGTTTTGAAATGCATACAGGAAGCAAAGAAGAAAAAACATTCCCTTCTTGTGGAGGTGCCATTACTGTTTGAGGTTGGCTGGAGTGGAGATTTTGACCACGTTATAGCCGTGTACACGGATAGAGATATCTGTATTGACCGGACAGTTTTAAGAGACAACGTTCCCCGCAAACAGGCGGAGTCAATACTTGGTCTCCAAATGTCAGCTGAAGAGAAGGCAGATTATGCCGATAGTGTTATAAATAATTCAGGAATTTGGGCCGCCACTGTTTTTCAGGCAGCTCATTTAGGCTGTCGTCTACAAGAGGTTGGTTTAGATTAAAAAAGGCTTCCTGTTTCTCCTTTAAAAAGCTTGACAGTAAAGGGGAGAGCACGTATAAGAAAAGGAGTGGTTAGAGAGATAAATCCTGCCTCTTGATGAGTCTTTTGTTTATTCAGGCACACATTCCAGCTTATCAGAACACCCTCTCTCAGGTAGGTGTATTTCAACGTTACATAATCCTCGTAATTAAAACTGATTCTTAGTGAATCATGTCAAATATTCCACTCTATTGCTGATCTTAAAAACAATTTTAACAATAACTATTTTTTTTGAATAATTTGCCCACAAGGCCTAGCTGATATCAACTTGCCTCAGCCAGTAGTTTGATTGTTCCATACACATGATTGTATATGTCAATGGGACTCTACTACCTGCTTATGCTGGATGGTCTGCTAAGCAAGCGAATTGAAAAATGATCCTGCCAATAGTTCCCAAAGGAGATACCAATTAATGAATCTGGCGGAATTGAAACTGATGAAAATTGGCGAGCTTGTAAAGCTTGCACGTGAATACAAAGTAGACGGCTTTAGCTCCATGCGGAAGCAGGAGCTGATATTTGCCTTGCTTCAGGCTCAGGCCGACAAAGATGGAAAGATGCGAGGCTCCGGCGTACTTGAGATTTTACCTGACGGTTTTGGTTTCTTAAGGGCTCCTGACTATAACTACTTGCCGGGTCCGGATGACATCTATGTCTCTCCATCGCAAATACGTCGACTGAACCTACGTACCGGTGATGTTGTTGACGGGCTTGTACGCGCTCCGAAAGAGGGTGAGAGATATTTCGCTTTACTCAAAGTGGAAAGTGTTAACTTTGATCCTCCTGAGGCAGCCAAACAGAAAACCCTGTTCGGTAACCTTACACCTCTTCATCCCAATGAAAAGTTCCTGATAGAATGGCAGCCTGACAACTATTCTACCCGTGTAATGGACATGTTTGCTCCAATTGGCAAAGGGCAACGTGGCCTTATTGTGGCACCGCCACGAACAGGTAAAACTGTCCTGATGCAGAAAATTGCAAACTCGATTGTAAGGAACCACAAAGAGGTCTATCTTATCGTTCTTCTTATCGATGAACGACCTGAAGAGGTTACAGAGATGTCGCGTTCAGTAAAAGCGGCAGAGGTTGTAAGTTCAACGTTTGATGAGCCACCTCAACGACATATTCAGGTTGCCGAGATGGTTATCGAAAAGGCAAAGCGTCTGGTTGAGCATAAAAAGGATGTTGTTATTCTGCTTGATAGTATTACTCGACTTGCCCGCGCCTATAACACGGTGACACCTGCAAGTGGAAAAATACTTTCCGGTGGTGTGGAGGCAAATGCGCTTCACAGGCCGAAGAGATTTTTCGGTGCAGCACGAAATATCGAAGAAGGCGGCAGTCTGACAATTCTTGCCACTGCGTTGATTGAAACCGGTAGCCGGATGGATGAGGTTATCTTTGAGGAATTCAAAGGTACTGGTAACATGGAGCTTATTCTTGACCGCAAGATGGCTGATAAGCGCATTTTCCCTGCTATCGATATTAAGCGTTCAGGAACCAGGAAGGAAGATCTTCTGTTAAAACCTGAGACTTTGAATCGTATCTGGATTCTACGAAAATTGCTTAATTCAATGAATCCTGCAGACTGTATGGATTTCCTGGTTGATAAACTCAAGCATCAGAAAAGCAACAAAGATTTTCTTGAGTCCATGAACGGCTGATACCTGCCTGTATTGGGTAAAAAGAATAGTTGACGTAGATGTAGAGCCTGAATAATGTGATTTAGGTTGTAAAAAAGAATTGCCTCGTTATAATGCACACCTTGTGTCTTTAATTTGACGGCTTATACTGTAATTTGAACACCACATTCGTAGATGTGTTGGAGGAATAGGAAATCATGAGAAACGATATACATCCGGATTATAAAAATATAAAAGCTAGTTGTGCTTGTGGCGCAGAATTCGAGATTGGATCTGTTAATGAAGAGATCAAAGTAGAGATCTGTTCTGCATGCCATCCGTTTTTTACCGGAAAACAAAAGCTTATTGATACCGCTGGTAGAATTGAGAAATACAAACAGCGTTATGCAAAACACTTTGAAGAGAAGAAGGAAGCATAAGTTTCATTCTTCTTTCTGATCGTTCAACAGATCGATCGATATCAACAGTGTTGTTTAGTAGGTCCACAGTGATGTAAAATCATGGCTGTGGACTTTTTTCTTTCACCTTAAGTCTCTCAGATAGATACTCATGTTTGGCAAGTTTGAAGAACTGCAGGAAAAGTTGTCCGAGCTCGAAGGCCGGATGTCAGATCCCGAACTGGTTAGCAACCAGAAAGAGTATCAGGCAGTCGTCAGGGAGCACTCTCATCTTAGTAAGCTGAATGCACTCTATGAAGAGTACAAACAGGTTAGGGAAGACATCGTCGAAAATAAGGCGTTGGTTAAAGATGAGGATGAAGATCCTGAATTGAAAGATCTTGCACGTGCTGAGTTGGAAGAACTCGCTGAGCGGGAAATACAACTTGATAGCGCCATAAAAGTTTTGTTACTGCCCAAAGATCCCAACGATGATAAAAACACGTTCCTTGAAATCAGAGCTGGTACTGGCGGTGACGAAGCTGCACTGTTTGTAGCAGATCTATTCAGGATGTATTGTCGGTACGCTGAGTCCCAAAGCTGGAAAGTTGAGGTAATGTCATCCAACCCGCTCGGTATTGGTGGTTTCAAAGAAATGATCGCCCTGATCAGTGGAGAGCAGGTTTATTCGAAACTGAAATATGAAAGTGGTGTTCATCGAGTTCAGAGAGTACCGGAGACTGAGACCCAGGGCAGGATTCATACATCTGCAGTAACTGTCGCAATATTACCTGAAGCCGAAGAGGTTGAATTTGAAATCGATATGAACGAATTAAAATTCGACGTATATCGATCTTCAGGACCGGGTGGTCAGAGTGTAAATACCACCGATTCAGCTGTGCGCATTACTCATCTTCCAACCGGTTTGGTTGTTACCTGTCAGGACGAAAAGTCCCAGCACAAGAACAAGGCGAAAGCTCTTACTGTACTGCGTGCCAGGTTGTTTGATCAGAAGCAGCAGGAACAGCATGATAAAATATCTCAGGATAGGAAAAATCAGATTGGTTCAGGTGATAGATCTGAGCGAATTCGTACCTATAACTTCCCTCAGGGGCGTCTGACAGACCACCGTATTAACCTTACTTTATACAAGCTTGAATCAATAATGAATGGAAAACTTGAAGAAGTTATCTATCCGCTTGTTGCTGAAGATCAGGCTAAGAAGTTAAAGAAACTCCAGTAATCTCTTCACAGGAATTCATCCTGAATTACTTCTATTTCCGGAATGCAAATAGCTGAACTTGTACAACTCGGGATATCTGAGCTAACTGCTGCAGGTATCCCCGACTGCGCAAGCGATGTATATCTTCTTCTCGGCCACAGTTTTGGCATGAGTAGGACCCAACTACTGCTTGGTCATGCAGAAGACGTTTCCTGTGATCAGAAGAAAGCTTTTCTGACATTGCTTGAAAGGCGTAAAAAGCGTGAGCCTGTCGCCTACATCCTCGGTGAGCAGGAATTCTGGTCAAAGTCTTTTCTCGTTAACAGGTCGGTATTAATCCCGCGACCTGAAACGGAATTTATGCTTGAGACTGTCTTTAAGGACCTTAAGCGAACACCTCTCCCTGAAAATAGCACTATTGTAGATCTCTGTTGCGGCAGCGGTGTTATTGCCATTATACTTGCCCTTGAATTGAAACGGAAAGTGATAGGTATTGATCTGTCTGCCGATGCCCTTGAAGTGGCGCGGAAGAACTGTACGCGAAATGAAACAGGTACTAATGTGGTTCTTGTACAATCAGATCTGTTTGAAAATGTATCGCTTGAAGCAGGCACCTCGCTGGTTGTGTCAAATCCTCCATATGTGAGCACGCATTCTGTATTGAATGAGGTAGAGCCTGAGGTTGGGTTGTATGAACCGAAAATGGCACTGGATGGTGGAGAAAAGGGGCTTGATATTATTGAGAGGATTAGACTACAGCTCCCACATGTTCTGATGCCGGGTGGCAGAATTTTCATGGAGATCGGTTATGATCAGGGGGAAAACGTGGCGGAGCTGTTCCGAAAGCCTGTTTACGGGCTAAGAGATTTTAGAAATGTCGAAATCCACAAGGACTATGCAGGGCGGGACCGGGTGCTGCAAGCCGTGATTTCTTAGATTTTAAAGGGTAACAGGACAATGGAAAAACTCATAATCGAAGGTGGAAAGTCGCTTAACGGCGAAGTGCGGATAAGTGGAGCCAAGAATGCCGCTTTACCACTCATATGCGCAACTCTTCTTACCCCAGGAAAACATATACTAAGAAATGTCCCGGATTTGCGGGATACCAGAACTATGCTTCGGTTGCTGGAGAACCTCGGAGTCCGGCACGCACGTAAGGATGATGTGTTAACCATTGACTCTTCAGATCTGAATGGCTCCGAAGCATCATATGACCTGGTTAAGACAATGCGGGCATCAGTGCTCGTTCTCGGTCCGTTGGTAGCCCGACTGGGTAAGGCGAGGGTATCATTGCCGGGAGGATGTGCAATTGGAGCACGGCCAATAAACTTTCATATAACAGGGCTCGAATTACTCGGTGTAAAATGTCACCTTGAAGGCGGCTATGTGGATGCAGCCATCGATGGCAGAATGCAGGGTAATGTCATTTACTTTGATATGCCTTCAGTGACCGGAACAGAAAATCTTTTGATGGCGGCAGTTCAGGCAGAAGGTACGACAGTGCTGAAAAATGCAGCACGTGAACCTGAAGTTGGCAATCTGGTTGATATGCTCAATGGTATGGGGGCACGTATTGAAGGTAAAGGAACTGATCGTTTGACGATAGAAGGGGTCGAGAGTCTTCAACCTGCAGATTGTGCAATTATTCCGGATCGAATAGAAGCAGGTACGTATCTTATTGCTATAGCAGCTACAGGCGGTGAGGGGACTGTCACTCATTGTAATCCTTCTCATTTACCTGCGCTTCTCGAAAAATTACGGGCTACCGGTCTTAAAATTGAAGAAACTGACAGCACTGTTACTGTACGTCAGCCAAATGGAAATGGGCAAAGTGGACCATTAAAGGGAACGGATATAAAAACCTTACCGTACCCTGGATATCCGACAGATTTGCAGGCGCAGTTTATGGCGCTTATGACACTTAGTTCTGGTGTCAGTGTGATCAATGAGACCATTTTTGAGAATCGCTTTATGCATGTTGCTGAATTACAGCGACTTGGAGCGGAAATACAGGTTGACGGTCACACAGCTGTTGTTAAAGGTGCTGCAATGGATGGATTGAGTGGTGCAAGAGTTATGGCCACCGATTTACGCGCCAGTTCCTCATTGGTTATTGCAGGCCTTGCAGCAAGCGGACGGACCGAAATATCCAGGATATACCATCTTGAGCGAGGATACGAAAATCTTGTAGACAAGCTAACAGCGCTTGGAGCTACAGTCTGGAAAGAGCAGGATTAGTTTTTTATTAGATCCACCTGTCAGGTAATTCGTAAAGCCGGTTGCAAATAGTGAGTATTTGTAATCGGCTTTTTTTGTTTTGGCTGCAGTCAGCTATATCTTGGAATTGTATTCACCCCCCCGAAAGGTCTAACTCAAAAGACCCGTTAAGTACAATGCCTGCAAGTGCAGTTTTTTGAAGTTTTATTGCAATACAAAATACTCTATCAACAGGAAAAACGTTTCGGAACCTTGGATGTTTTCACTGTTTTTGCCATAATGACAGTAGCATGCTTCAAACAGGCCCAAGCAATTTTCTCATCCCCCCTAACCATAGAGAAAAAACATGCGAATACTTGTCCTGGAAGATTCGAAATTACTCAAGGAACTCTTCAAGGCGCGTCTGGAGCGGGAAGGGCACGAAGTAACCGTTGTCGATAATGGACATCAGGGGTTTATCCTGGCTACATCCTATCCATATGATGTGGTCGTCAGTGATGTTCAGATGCCGCATTGGGATGGATTTAAGTTCATTGATGCAATGCAGGTTGTTTGTCCAAGAATTCCGATAATCATTGTCACATCACTGAGTGTTGATCCTGAGATCATGGCTAAAGTGGCCCGTTTCACTAATGTCATTGAATTGCTGGCAAAGCCTCTGGATTTTAAAAAATTCTTTTCATTGCTAGAAAATCTCACAGTTCAGACTCATGATAATGTAAATAAAAAGGCTCGTATAGTCTGTACACTTGGGCCGGCAAGTAACAATCGTGAAGTTATAGGAAAAATGGTTCTTGCAGGTATGGATGTTGCTCGTCTGAATTTTTCTCATGGGACCTATAAAGAACACGAAGCAACATTGAATGCTGTAAGAGATGCAGAGAGGGAGTGGGGGAAACCTATTGCAGTATTACAGGATCTATGTGGTCCGAAAATACGCACCGGAACGATGAAAGACGGAGAGGTCGAACTTGAAGAGGGAAGACAGATAATTATTCAGGCAGAACCAATTGAAGGGAATTTTGAGAGGATTTCCTGCGCAATTCCTCAAATATTACAAGATCTACGAAAAGGGGATCCTGTACTTCTCGATGACGGCCTGCTTGAATTACGCGTGGCAGAGGAAGGCGAATGTGATGTTGTATGTGATGTTATTGTTGGTGGAATTCTCAAATCGAATAAAGGCATGAATCTTCCTGCCACAACATTATCGCTTCCATCTGTGACAGAAAAAGATTGGAGAGATCTCGACTGGGCGCTTGACCATTCTGTCGATTATGTTGCTTTATCTTTTGTGCGCAGTGCCGAAGAAGTTATCGCGGTAAAGAAGTATATCAGCAATGCCGGGAAGCAGGATTTGCGTCTGGTTGCAAAAATTGAAAAGCCTGAAGCGGTAAAGAATATACACGAAATTATAGAAGTGTCAGATGCTATCATGATAGCTCGCGGTGACATGGGTGTTGAATTACCCGCAGCACGAGTGCCTCGGATTCAGCAGGAAATCATCCGACTCTGCTGGCGAATGAATACACCTGTAATTACGGCAACGCAAATGCTCGATTCAATGACTACACACTCAAGGCCAACTCGGGCTGAAGTTACAGATGTGAGTATGGCAATACGTGAAGGAACTGATGCGGTTATGCTCTCTCAGGAGACTGCAACAGGTGTGGACCCGGTAAATGTAATCCGAACCATGGCCTCAATAATTTGGGAGGAAGAACAATATACTGATCTTAGTGGTGAACAGTACAAACAACTCAAAGATGACGCGGCTGAAAACCCGGTTATTACCGCTGTTGCGGGTCTGTCTGATACGGCAGCTGTTATATTGCTTGATCTCGAAGGAAATCTTTTTCCTTTAGTTTCAAAATGGAACAGGAAAATCCCATCACTATTGGTAACTGGTTCAGAGTTGATCGCAAGACGAGCAAGTCTTTACTACAATATAGTTCCCTTGATAATCAGAGAGGACTATTGTCACGAAGAAATCATCCAGAAAGCGATGAGCATTGCTCTGGAGTGGGGATATATTAAGGAAGGAGATGCAATTGCTGTGGTGGAAGGAATGCGTGAGACACGCAACAACCTTCTACAGATCAGCGCTTTGCAGATTCTTAAAGTTCCTTTGTCATGATTGTATGATTTTCGTGTAACTATTCAGTCAAGACCTCATACGAACCCTTTTCTGTAGGCCGTAAATGTTTAGCAGTGCTTCAGATGGCCTCAAGCGGGACGATTGGCTATAGTATGCCTATGCGAAGCGTCCCGATCGGGGGCAGGTTGGGTGCTGCTGAATAGTTACATTTTCGATTGAGTAACATGAGAGCGTAATGAAACTAAAGAAACAGATTATATATTGGCTAGATGAAAAACGTGACATGATAGTTGTCAGTTTGATTATATTTGTCGTGTTGATCTCTGTTGTATTAGGGATGAGAATGCAGCAAAATTACACCGTCCAGCAACGATTGGAGGAAGAGGCAAAAAAACCGAAAAAGGTTAAATTGGCAAAAGACAACGCTGAAAAAAAGGCTGGGCAGGGCTCTGCTAAGCCTGCACCTTCTGCGTCATTTTTTCTTAAACCTTCACCTGATGAAGTACTTTCGTTAATTCAGGAAATGGGAGAAGGAGAACTGCCTCCTGATAATCAAAAATATACCGGTTTACGCGTGATGTGGCCGGCATATTTTTTTCAGATTGTGAGTCAGCAGGCAGGCAATGCTACTATATTACTTGATGTTTCTGTAGATGGATTTGGAGTAATGATTCAGACTGATGTGGATCTGGCCAAATTTCCAGATATACTCTCAATAGAGCGCGGTAAGAAAATATGGGTAGCTGGTGAACTACTTGGCGTTGATGGAAAAGGTACCGGCACTATCATTATGACTGCCGAGGAGGTTCGGTTTGCAGAAAATCTGGAAGATGCTATTAAAACACACGTTGGACCGCGAGATAACTCCACACAAGTAAAATCTCCTGATGGTCAGACTACGAAGGAAGAGGCAGAGAAACAATAAAACGCGCTCCTCCACTGGTACTTGAATCAATAGTAATGGAACCTCCATGTTCCTCTATGATCTGCAGCACGATTGCAAGTCCCAGCCCCGTGCCGTCCGCACGTGAGGTAAAGAATGGTTCGAATATTTTCTCTTTATTTTCCTCGGTCACTCCAGGGCCGTTATCGCTGACGGAAATTTTGATGGTGTCACCGGCTTCACCCCCCTTTACTTCTTCGGCTTCCACCTCAATTATCTCACGTCCCGGCGGGCAGAAAGCCATGCCGTTCTGGATGAGATGATTGAGCACTGTGTGGATTTGTTTGGGATCAGCCCATATGTCTATTGCATCATCAAATAATATTTCAAGCCTCGTTGAGAGTGGCCACGTCGGGTCAGCCCTGCATACCTGAATGACCTCATCGAGGATACTTTTGAGCGAGAACCATTCCCTGTTTGCAGCTTCCGGACGTGAGAACTTTAAAAAATCCGCTATGGTATCAATCATCCTGTTAGATTCGCGAAGAATAATGTCTGCCAATTCATAATTGAACAAATTCTCACTGCCTTCCTGGGAAAACTCATTAACCAGCACCTGTGCTGAACCGGATATTGCCGTTAAGGGGTTCCTGAAATCATGGGCTATTCCTGCGCTCATCATGCCGATAGCTGCAAGCTTTTCGGCCTGGCGCATTTGTCTTTCGAGTTGTTCTATTTCACTAATATCACGAAGTGTGATTATTTTATGTTGATCAAGAGAGTCTGGCTCAGTCTCCCCTAATTGCTGGAGATCAACATGGGAATATCCGAGCCGGATAGTCTTCCCATCATACCGCGTGAAATCAGCGGACTGTCGCATCCTGGGAGCTGAGAGGTTGAGGTTGGGGAAATAATCAATCAGGGTTGTGCCAACAAGAGAGGCGGCTGGAAACCCGGTAATATCACCTGTTGCATTGTTTGCTGAGGTAATGGCCCCTGACTGATCTATGGTGATTATGCCTGTCGCAATGTTATCAAAGATCTGTTTATACAGAACTGCAAGCCTGTCGTAATTACGAATGGAGTCAGACAGTGCATCTTCAGTGGTCTGAACACGCAGACTGAATAGGGCACTCAACAGGGCGGCCAGGAAAAATGTGAGCCCCTGGACTGCAAAATGGTTCAGATTAACCATTGGATCGTCTGCACCCTGGTAGCCCATAACTAGCAGATATTCAGGAAAGGAACCAAACACCTCCAGAAGAAGGATTCCTCCATACAAGAGTGTCGACGATGCTGCTGCAACCAAACCGCCTTTTCGTGGCAGGATAAGTCCACCTGCGATAATCGGGAAAAAGTAAATTGAAGTAAATATCGAGTGCGAAATTCCGGTGTAGTAGACCAGCAGGGTAGCAAAAAACGTATCAATGAGGTTCTGGATAAAACCGAACTTTCGCAGATTCGCTTTCGATACAAACGCGTAAAATGCTGAAGCGATAGTTGTGAAATAGATTGCAACAAGCAGCAGGGTCATCAACTCGCTTGGCATGAGTATAACGTCAAGACTGGCCCCGCCAAACACAACACTTAACACAAACAGCAGGGTGTAGAGGACGATCCGAAGCAGCATCATCCAGAGTATTTGAGTTTTCAGTATCTGGTTGACGGTAGGTGTTCTGTTGCGTTTAAAAAATGATTTTAAGTTCATGGGTTATTATTGAATTCCGTATTTTTTTACCTTGTAACGGAATGAGCGAAAGCTGATTCTAAGCAGGTCAGCAGCTCGCATTTTTGAATTATCTGTCTTCTCAAGTGCGTGTCGGATAAGTTGCTTCTCAAGATTGGTGATAACTTTTTCAAGCCCCAGTTCATAGAGTTCCTTCTCACTGGTGACTGCCTGGAACGTTCCGGTGCTTTTTATAGAATGTGATTCTTCCTCTTTATCATTATTTGACTGAGAGGAGGGCAGGGTCAGGTTTTCTGGGAGAATGATGTTGGAACTTTCAAGTGCAACTCCACGTTCAATAATGTTTTCTAGTTCTCTGACATTACCGGGAAAGTTGTAATTCATGAGAACCTGAAGAGCATAACTGGAAATCTCGCGAACCTCTTTATCGAGTAGCCGGGAGTATTTTTTCAGGAAGTGGCGAACAAGCAGGGGCACATCGCTTTTTCTTTCGCGAAGCGGGGGCACGCGTAAAGGGACAACAGCAAGCCTGTAAAAAAGATCTTCACGAAAACGTCCCGCCTTAATTTCATCTTCAAGAATACGATTGGTTGCTGCAATAATACGTACATTGATCTGTTGAATCTGATTGCCGCCAACGGGTTTGATTTCGCGTTCCTGAAGAACGCGAAGAAGTTTTGTCTGAATGATTGGTGTGAGTTCACCTATTTCATCCAGGAATGCTGTGCCGTTATCTGCGACTTGAAATAGCCCTTGCTTATCGCTTATTGCCCCGGTGAAAGAGCCTTTTACATGACCGAAAAGTTCACTCTCCATGAGTTCTTCAGGGATAGCGCTACAGGTGATCGGGATGAAAGGATTGTCGGCAACGTGGCTGTGTTTGTGAATAGCCTGGGCTACGAGTTCTTTCCCGGTTCCTGATTCACCATAGATCAGCACGTTTGCAGGAGTAGGGGCAACACGCCTGATCATGTCAAAAATTTTGATCATTTCACGACTCTGACCGATAATTCCCGGGAATGTATCGGTTTTGCGAGTGTGGTCAGATTCACCGCCGCCTTTTCGTATTGCGGATTTTATAACCGATTTTATTTCATCAACATTGAATGGTTTAGATATATAATCAAATGCACCATGCTTCATTGCCTGCACCGCATCATTTGGTGAGGCAAAAGCGGTGATCATAATTACCGGTAAATCAGGTGAATGTTCTTTAATTGATTCAAGAAGTTCAAGTCCATCCATACCCGGCATCCGGATATCAGTGATCACCAGATCACATTTGGAATTTTGCAGGTAATCAAGTCCCTCTTCTCCATTGGGGGCAGTAGTTACCTGATGTCCCTCTTTGGTGAGAAGTATCTTGAGAAAATCCCGCATACTTCGTTCATCATCGACAACAAGAATCTGAAACATAGCGTTCGTAGAGTAATATTGAACTCCTGTCTGGTGATTATCTGCCATGGAGGAGTTAGTGTATGAATGTGGAAATTATTATGGGGTGAGAGCACTACACCCATTTAACTGTATAATACGATTTGGGAATAGACAAGGAGATAAGCGGTAAACTAGAAGACACCGAGTTGGTTTTCTGCTGAGTTTATGAGGGCTTCCTTGGTCTTTTTAGTAAGGTGTTTTACCTGGTATTCCCGGCGACACGCTGTGCTGCGGTTAGCACAGAACTCGATATATACAAGGGATACAGGCTGCCGGGATCGGGTATAGCGGGCACCTTCTTTACGGGAGTTATGCTCAAGAAGACGGCGCTTGAAATCAGTGGTTACGCCGGTATAGAGTGATGTATCAGCGCATCTGACCATGTATACGTACCATATGTTCGTCTTGATGATTATCTTCTGACTTTGTGTCTCTGGTGTAGCTGGTATATCCATATTATCAATTCGTTGTGAAAACGGATATGATTGCAAATTCCGCCTCCAGATGGTATGCAGTGTGAAGTTTTTTTAACACCTTTTTTTAAAGGTCTGGCATTATCCGTACAAAGGACAACATGGATCAGCACAATACAACAGAAAATTTCGAAAGTCAGGCACTGACTGATCACCTCAGAGAGCTGCGTTCCTGCCTGATTGTTACGTTTATAGCGGTATTTGCCGGTTTCGGCCTCTCCTATGCGTATATACGGCCTATCGGCAGCTGGTTCTTTAAGCCGCTTGTTGATGTTCTCCCTGAAGGAACCTCTCTTATCTTTACCTCTTACCAGGAAGGGTTTTTTTTTACCTAAAGCTCGCCTTAGTTTGCGGTATTCTGCTTGCCAGTCCTGTAATTTTTTCTCAAATATGGCGATTTATCGCACCCGGTTTATATAAACACGAAAGAAAAGTTCTGATTCCATTCAGTGTACTCTCTACCCTGTGTTTTCTTGGTGGTGCAGCCTTTGGGTACCTTGTAGTCTTTCCACCTGCCTTCCGTTTTCTCGTTGGATATAATAACGAGTTTCTTACTTCACTTCCTGCTGTCAGCGAATATTTTTCATTAGCACTCAGGCTTCTGCTTGCATTCGGGGCAATATTTGAAATGCCGATCTTAATGGTATTTCTTGCAAAAGCAGGAGTTGTTGATGTTGCTTTCCTGAACCGAAACAGGAAATATGCGATTTTGATAAATTTTATTATTGCAGCTATTCTGACCCCGACTCCTGATGTTGTCAACCAGATGATGATGGGTGTGCCTTTGCTGATTCTTTATGAGATCAGTGTTGTTTCTGTCTGGATGTTCGGGCGAAAGAAATTTCTGGGATTCCAGGACGAGCAGCATGCTGAAGATTGAAACATCATGTAAAGGTTGTTTATACGTGTGGGAAATATCTTTTTTATAACAGTCCCCTGTCAATAACTCGTAGAAATGCAGCATATTACAGCCTCTGCTTTAAGGATGTGGTCCGTGATAGCTGATGTGTTTCTTTTTGCATAAATCACCCAACATCTCAATTTGGCGCGGTTAATGCGCTGGCTCTAATTTCGGAATACTGAATCGAAGGGTCATTGTGTTAGGTATTTGTATGAAAAATCCAACAATATGAGAGGATAATGTTCTCTGGATTTCTGGGTGAGGGTGCAGTATAAAGAACTATGATATGACGTTTCTTGAATCTCATCAGAGATGAAATAACCTGAAAGTTCGCCTTGCGGTATCAGGTACACATTACATACCGCACAGCATCTATGAATAAACGGAGGATACTATGAGTTTCTCGGAAGAATATGAGAAAGTTCTTAAAATAGGCAGACCACCCAACATCACCAGACTGTTTCCTAACTCGAAAGCATTGCTCGTTAGTGGCAAGGTTATTGATCGGGCTATGCTTGCTAAAGGAAAGGCGATGACCATAGCTGCTAATGGCCGCAGTCATCTGGTAATTCGAGGTGCCTTAAAGGCCGCTCAGCGTGCTGATGCTGCAATTATTATTGAAATTGCAAAATCTGAAGCCACCTACTGCCCGGTCAATTTTTATAATATTGCAAGACAGGTTGATGCTCTATGCAATGAAATGGAAATTACCGTTCCGGTGGCTATCCATGCTGACCATTATGGGATCAAGACTGAGGCGGATATTCCTCATGCAAAAGTTGAAATCCCGTCTATGTTTGAAGCAGGCATTACTTCAATAGCTGTTGATGCCTCGCATATGCCAGACGATAAAAATCTGTTGGCAAATATCGAACTCAACACATTGATTCCCGCCTGGGCAGGTCTGGAAACCGAGGTTGGTGAAATAAAAGGTGAGCAGGGGCTATCTACTGTTGATGATGCTTCTTTTCTTATTAAGGGGCTTAATGCATACGGTATATCTGCAGACTGGATTGCTCTGAACAATGGCACCACCCATGGCCTGGAGTCGAGCGGCCAGGGTATTCAGGTCGATTTAACCGCAGAGATTCATAAGGCTCTTGAGCCGTATCGGGTTTCCGGAGCCCAGCATGGAACTTCTGGAAACAGCTCTGTAAAATTGCGGGCAATTGCCGAGCAGACTAAAACCACCAAGGCTAATGTAGCGACTGCGCTACAGATGGTTGGCTGGGGTCTTGAGGTAAATGATGACGGCAATGCCATTGTAGATGAAGCGGGCAACTTCAAAAAAATCTCTTCTGAAGGCGTAACCGATGAGCTCTGGCAGAAGATGACCAATTATGCAGCGGAGCAGGGGTGGGGCGGTGGAGATTACAAGAAATTGAATCTACCATTTGAAAACCAGATATTATCTCAGGAAAAGCCGATACGGGATCGAATGACCAAGCGTGTCGAAGATTTTATTTACTCGATCCTGACGAATGTTTTTAACGCCGATGGAACAGCGACCATTGCTAAGGATTTACTGCTTGAGGCTGGAAGTTACGATCTTGGCCCGAAGGCGGAGCCTATAGAGGATTTGGCTGAATGGAGCAAAGAACTTATTATCAAACGTGCGCAGACACTTGATGTAGATAAAGGTCCTGAAGGCGATTTTGATGACTAATTGAATGTGCTGTCGCTTCGCGCTTATAGTTGAGCAATCTTTGTACATCGGTACTGTTCAATCATGTTTCAGCAACCTACCCGACTAGTTGCAGATGATCAGCTTAACCAGTAAGTGTTTCTGTGCTTGACGTCAATCCGGGGTCCCTGGCATTTCTGGACCCCGGAATTTTTTTGCATACTCTCGAGGAAAGACATGAAAAAGATTTTAGTTACAGGAGCAGCAGGCTTTATTGGTGCCCATTTGAGTCAAAAACTCATTGCCAACGGTGCTGAAGTATTTGGTATTGATAATTTAAACGATTATTACGATCCGCAGCTTAAGCGTGATCGTATGGCGGCTCTGGCTGAAGGTGATAATTTCACTCATATTGATCTTGATATTGCTGACCGCCCGGGTATGGAAAAGCTGTTTCAGGAACATAGTTTTGATGCTGTGGTTAATCTTGCTGCTCAGGCAGGTGTTCGTTATTCGCTGATCAACCCTCACTCGTATGTTGATACCAACCTGGTCGGATTTGTAAATCTGCTCGAAGGCTGTCGGCATTCACATGTTAAGCATTTTGTCTATGCCTCTTCCAGTTCGGTATACGGGGCAAATACTAATATGCCGTTTTCCGTACATGACAATGTCGATCATCCCGTATCACTCTATGCCGCATCAAAAAAAGCTAATGAACTGATGGCACATACGTATAGTCACCTTTTTGGGCTTCCGACGACAGGTTTACGCTTTTTTACTGTATATGGTCCATGGGGACGTCCGGATATGGCATTGTTTCTGTTTACTAAGGCTATCCTTGAGGGGCAGCCAATCAATGTTTTTAATAACGGTAATATGGAGCGTGACTTTACCTACATTGATGACATTGTCGAAGGTGTTTTCAGAGTGATTTACAAAGTTGCTGAACCAAACGATGAGTGGGATGGCAATGCTCCTGATTCTGCAACATCATATTGTCCATGGCGGGTGTATAATATCGGCAATAACAACAAGGAGAGACTCTTAAAGTATATTGATGTGCTTGAGACCTGTCTTGGCAAGAAAGCTGATAAGAATTTTATGCCGATGCAACCCGGTGATGTACCTGCAACATACGCAAATGTCGACGATTTGGTGCGAGACTTTGATTATAAACCGGCAACAACCCTGGAGTTCGGCATTGAAAAATTTGTCGAGTGGTATAAACGCTATTATGCAATTGCCTGAACAGGCATTCTGTAGAGTGTAGATTAATCCCGTCAGTTACCAGAACTGACGGGATTTTTCGTTATCACCCTTTTTTTACAATCGCCATACCCGGCAACAGGGTCTGGGTAGCCTGTACACCTTTCCATTGCCGGATAGTAGTAAAAAGAAACTGTGTGAGCAGTTCTGCATCTGATGATAAGAGGTCCCGGTTCAGGACGACTTTTATTATAATGTCGATAGAGCCATGCACCGAGTGAACTTCACGCACTTCATCGAGTTCGGCTAATTTATCAAAGATCCTTTTTTCGTACTTCCCCTCGACATTGAGCAGAATAAAAGCGGTTATTTCACGCCGCATTTCCGGATATTCCTGTTCTTTATGTTCGGCCATTTTAGTCCTGAACTGTTCCATATCTTTAGGGATGAGTTTATCCACTCCTATTCCGTATTTCCTGGCTTTACCCTTTTCCCACTGATGAACAGAAATATAGAGGTAAAGATCGTCGACGGTTCGGTTCTTAAACGATTTTACTAAACCACTATTTTTAATGAGTGTTGAGAGTGGGCGGTAAATTGTACGATACCAGTCAGCAGCTGCCTGCTGGTAAGAAATCTCAGTGTTTTGCTTCGCGTGGAGGTGGTTGCGATGTTCTTCTATTTGTCTCCGTAAATGCTGAAACTGGCCAAGCTCTGTGAGATCAATGGTGTGTGGGATGCCAGCCTCATCACGAAATGCGGTTTTCTCTACATAAAGCCTGTTTTCGAGGGTATCGGCGGTAGGAAGCAGTTCAAGTATGCAGGCACGTATGTGGCTGTGCTGGAGTTCTTTTGCCGCTGTAACACGATGATGGCCATCAAGTATAAAATAGTCATCTTTAATCTGGTAAACAGAGACAGGAGGCAGGGATTTGCCTTCCCGCATGCGGTGGATTATGCCTTGTAATCTTTCGCTGGTTGCCTGATGAGCTCTTTTGGGCTTAAACTGGCTGTCGAAATCGCGATAACGGCCTACGCTGCCGACAATCCTGTCTAATGGAATCATTGAGGTGCCACGATCAACCGAATCATAGGCCATCTCTGATTCCTGGCGTTCACCAAAATTCTGGAGCTGGTCTTTTGTATAATCTTTATCCTGCGGCAAAAATCTTTTCAGGAATTCAAGAGGACTGAATTTCGAGGGTGTAGTAGCCATAGCAGTTGATTATCTTGGTTGCGTCGAAGGTTGTGGTACGTAGCGACTGGTCTTCAAACAAGGTATGGATGTGACCATGCAGAAGATAGCCGGGCTTGTAGCGCGTAATGAATTTTCGAAAAACATGAAACCCTCTGTGGCAGGGGTCTTCAGCATCATTGATATACCGTGGTGGGGCGTGGGTAATGAGCAGGTCAATACCCTTTTGGCGCCATAATTGAAACCACATTTTCCTTATTTTTCCAGCCATTTCCTGCTCTGTGTACTGGTTCAGTCCACCATTATACCAGCGACTGCCCGAAAATCCGGTAATGCGGATACCGCTATGCGTTATGATGGTTCTGTCGAGTAATCGGCATCCAATCGGCGGGGAAGCATCATGACGAATATCATGATTTCCAAGGACATAGTACAGTGGGACATCATATCTGGCACGGAGGTTGCTCAGGTATTCGGGTGGCAGGTCACCGCAACCGATTATGAGATCAACATCAGGAATATACGGCAAGCCGTCAGCAGTTTTCTCAAGTAATTTTGCTGTTACTGTATCTGCGACGGCGAGGATTTTCATAGAAGAGGTATGAGCGGCTGGATCTCATATTGAGCAGAGCAACCGCATTCAGGTGTTAAAGAAATTTCAGAGGATCTTTACCCATTATCTTCAGTGCGGCTTTGACTATTGCGGGAGTGTCGATGCCGCTATTTTTCCATAGCGTTCTCTGTGGACCATGCTCTATGAACTTATCTGAGTAGCCAAGTAGAGTGGTTTTTACTGAATGCATCTGTTGCATACTGAGTAGTTCCAGTATTGAACTGCCAAATCCGCCTGCAACTGCATTATCTTCAATGGTAACAACCCGACCTGTTTTTTCGGCCCAGTGGCAGATCAACTCGCCATCAAGCGGCTTTAAAAATCGCGGATTGATGACTGTGGCCTTAAAGCCAAGTTCAGCGAGCTTTTTAGCAGCGGCCAAAGCCGGGTAAACCCGATTGCCTATAGGGAGAAGAAGAACGTCATCTCCTTCAACAAGCACTTCACCTTTGCCAATTTCCAATCTATTCAGTTCATCTGTAAGTTCAACCCCTTCGCCTGAACCTCGTGGGTATCTAATACAGGTAGGACCGTCATAGTTGACTGAGGTAAAAAGCATGTGGCGAAGTTCTTCTTCATCTTTAGGTGCCATAAGCACCAGATTAGGGATGAATTTAAGAAAAGAGATGTCGAAGACACCATGGTGGGTTGGACCATCATCGCCAACTACACCTGCCCGGTCAATAGCAAACGTTACTGGAAGATTGGGAATGCAGATATCATGAATAATCTGATCCATCGCACGTTGAAGAAAACTTGAATATATAGCGACAACCGGTCGAATCCCTTCTGTAGACATTCCTGCGGCAAAGGTAACGGCGTGTTGTTCGGCGATTCCAACATCGAAAAATCGTTCAGGATAGGTGGATGAAAATTCAGATAAACCGGTCCCTGCTACCATCGCGGCTGAGATAGCTGTAATTCGACTGTCTTCTTTGGCCATTGAGCAGAGGGTATCCCCAAACACCTTAGTGTAGCTGATGTTTCCTTTTGAGGAATGTGGTTTCCCTGTTTCAAGATTAAAGGGACCGACACCGTGATATGCTCCGGGATTTTTCTCAGCAGGCTCATAGCCTTTGCCTTTAGTGGTCAATACATGGATAAGAGTAGGACCATGAGAATTTTCGCGTGCGGTTCTGAGGGTAGGGATCAGCTCTTCGTAGTTATGGCCCATAATGGGACCAATATAATCGAATTTAAATGCCTCAAACAGCATGCCGGGGGTGAAGAATGATTTAAATGATTCCTCACTTTTTTTGAGCACGCTTAATATGTTCTCACCAACATTAGGGATAGCGGTAAGTCGTTCCTCAATGTGGTTTTTGACCCTCCTCATAGTTCTACCTGTGAGCTTACGGCTCAGGAAACTGGAGAGTGCCCCGACATTTGGTGAAATGGACATTTCGTTATCGTTTAAGATAACAATCAGATCTTCGTTAAGATGTCCGGCATGGTTAAGTGCTTCAAAAGCCATTCCGGCGGTCATGGAACCGTCACCGATGATTGCTATAGCCTTTTTGCCGTTTTCACCGAGGTTCTTGCCTACAGTCATGCCAAGGGCTGCAGAAATAGATGTTGAACTGTGACCAGTCTCAAAACTGTCGAACTCGCTTTCTTTAAACTTTGGAAAGCCGCTCATGCCTTTATATTGGCGGAGGCTGGCAAACTGCTCCCGTCGTCCGGTGAGGAGTTTGTGAGTATACGACTGATGACCAACATCCCAGATCAATTTATCATTCGGTGTATCGAATATATAATGCAGAGCGATGGTTAATTCCACGACACCAAGGCTCGGCGCAAGATGGCCTCCAGTCTTGGAAACAGTATGGATAATCGTATCTCGGATTTCCTGTGCCAGTTGTTCGAGTTCGGGCATAGAAAAATCTCGGATATCTGAAGGTGAATTTACTCTGGGTAATAACAGAGTATTCGGGTCTTGATTGAGTGTGGGTAGCATAGCGGTGGTTACAGGGGGAAGGCAAGTCATTACGTATCAACAGTAAATTAAAAACAATGTTTCAGACTGTCTAATGTACAACACGTTGCATGATCTGCAAGCCATAGCCTGTTTGTCGTACTTATTTAGTTTTTGTCCGGCGCGAAACTAGTTGCTCCGGGTATATATATATGAAGCTAATTTGCGTAGCGGTTCTGCATTGCTGTCAAAGTCTGCAAGCGCATCAATCGCACGGTCAACTGCTTCTTTGGCAAGATCACGGGTTTTGTCGATCCCGAAATAGGCTGGGTAGGTTGCCTTGCCACGTTCTGCATCGCTTCCTGCTGCTTTGCCGAGCTGCTCAGTTGTCGCGGTTGCATTGAGTAGATCGTCTACAATCTGGAAAGCCAGACCGATATTATCACCATAGATTTTAAGCTTTTCCAGCTGGACAGGGGTAGCGTCTGCACCAATTGCACCGGCAAGTACGGCACAGGTTATTAGGGCACCTGTCTTGTTGCGATGGATTGTCTTTAATGTCTCAAACGGGAATTCTTTGTTCTCGTTGGCGATATCAAGCGCC
Organism: Desulfosediminicola flagellatus; assembly: GCF_005116655.2. GTDB lineage: Bacteria > Desulfobacterota > Desulfobulbia > Desulfobulbales > Desulfocapsaceae > Desulfopila > Desulfopila flagellata. The sequence continues at coordinate 1,380,375 of NZ_CP050698.1, forward strand.
TGACCGCCAACCATTCCGAGGGAACCGGAAGCTTTTGCGATGAGGTTAACTATTTTTAAACGGCTTTCCGGTCTGAGTGTACCATTGTTTTCATCACTCAGCAGATCAAATGCATAGGTAAGCAGTCCATCTCCAGCTAAAATAGCGCCAGCCTCGCCATAGAGAACATGGCTCGTAGGTTTGCCGCGGCGCAGGTCATCATCATCCATGGCAGGAAGATCGTCATGGATCAGCGAGTAGGTATGAATGCACTCAAGGGCGCAACTTACCGGAAGCAGGTTTTCATGGGTTGCCGGGCTTTGATCAATTGCAGCTCCGGCGGCAAGGCAGAGAATCGGCCGGACGCGCTTACCTCCGGCAAAAAGGCTATAGCGCATCGCGTCTATATGCTCAGTAAACGGCTCATCCGCTTTCAGCATATATCGGTTCATGGCTTTTTCAACTAGTATTCGCTGCTCACTCAGATAGGTCGTTATGTTCACTATTCCCCTCGGTGAATGGTACTGCTTCAATTTTACCGTCTTTTTCCAGTAGCAGTTCCACCTTTGCCCGTGCTTCATTAAGCTGTTCACTGCAGAAGCGTGCGAGTTGGATGCCTTCGTCAAATTTTTTCAGGCTTTTGTCGAGGCTTAATTCACCGTCTTCGAGTTCCTGAGTAATCTGCTCAAGACGCGATAGAGCTGCTTCGAATGATTTTTTGGCCATGACACATATCCGGTTGTTTGGAAAAAGATTGTTGGACCCGTTCCTGTTTCTTTTTTGATAGAAGCGAGTTACAACTGGTTGTATTTTATACACCAAAGCTTGGGTCGTTATCGATCAAAAGCCCGGTTATTAAACGGCTTTAAATTTGGTGTGAATATATCTATCTGCTCTGTTCCGCGCAAGGATTGATTGCATTAATTTGCTACGCCGTATTATCTATACCACATAATTCCTGGAAAACAGCGGGACTACGAGGCACAAGAGTGACTAAATAGAACGATATGGAGATATCCTTATCATGATTAAATCAATCCAATTGTTTGTTCGATGGCTCGAAGTAGAAAAAGGGTATTCAGGCCATACCATTAGCGGTTATACACGTGATCTTGAGGAATTTACTGTGTTCCTGGGAGACTCTGCAGACGTGACAACCATTGACGCAAGCAGGGTTCGGTCATTTGTCGTCAGCCTTCACGGGCATAACAGTGCTGCGACAGTTGGCAGGAAACTTTCTGCTTTGCGCACATTTTTTCGGTATCTGCAGCGACGAAAAATCGTAAATAATGATCCGCTGGCCGGTATATCAGGGCCGAAAGTAGGTCAGAGTATACCGGTATTCTTAACAGTTGATGAGACCTTCGCACTTCTTGAAGAACCTGGTGAGACGGATACTTTCAGGCTTCGGGACCAGGCCATGCTTGAGTTACTGTATTCAACGGGGATGAGGGTATCGGAACTCGTCTCACGTGACATCCCTGACCTTGATTTCAATGAGGAAGTGCTTAGGGTGAGGGGCAAAGGAAATAAGGAACGAATTGTTCCGGTTGGTCGCCCGGCTCTGGAGGCCTTGACAGCCTGGTTACCCGGACGTGAGAGATTACTGGTAAACAGGGCGGCACGAGGTAAAGCTGCAGGCACTAAGGCGCTGTTTCTCAATAATAGAGGCGGAAGACTTACAGTACGGAGCGTTGAACGATTTGTGCGATCCTATGGTGAGAGGGCTGGCATTATCCAGATCGTTACACCGCACGCGTTGAGACATTCATTTGCAACACATATGTTGGAGATGGGTGCAGACTTGCGTTCGGTACAGGAACTTCTTGGGCATGCGAGCCTATCGACAACCCAGCGGTATACACATCTGACTGTCGATCATCTGGCTGATGTGTACGACAAAGCGCATCCACTTGCGACTGGCGGTAACTGACAATTCGATTATTTTATCAACCCGAGCGACAGACTGCTCATTGAACGGATAGAGAAGGTTTTTTTCGATGAAAATACGATCAACAACAATTCTGGCAGTTCGCCATAAAGGTGAAGTTGTTATAGCGGGTGACGGCCAGGTATCTTTAGGCAACACCGTGATGAAGCATGATGCCCGAAAAGTGCGCAGATTATATAAAGACCAGGTTATTGTCGGCTTTGCCGGTGCAACCGCAGATGCGTTTACCTTGTTCGAGAAGCTTGAGCAAAAACTGGAACAGTACAACGGTAACCTTATGCGGGCATCTGTTGAACTGGCAAAAGATTGGCGAACAGATAAAATGCTGCGTCGTCTTGAAGCGATGATCATAGCTGTGGATAAAGACCACTCTCTGCTTTTAAGCGGGACCGGTGACGTGATTGAGCCGGATCAGGGTATTCTTGCTATTGGATCAGGCGGCCCTTACGCTCAGGCTGCTGCACTGGCACTGGTGCAGAAAAGTGACCTGAGTGCTGAGGAGATCGCCAGGACAGGACTTGAGATTGCCAGTTCTATTTGTGTGTATACCAATAATTCAATTGTTGTTGAGAAAATATGAAAGCTAACGATTCGTTAACGCCAAAGGAAATACTGGCAGAACTTGATAAATATATTATAGGCCAGGCCGCTGCAAAGCGCTCTGTTGCCATTGCTCTCAGGAACAGGTGGAGACGGCGCCAGGTGCCATTGCCACTGCGTGAGGAGATAGTTCCAAAGAATATTATCATGATCGGGCCAACCGGTGTTGGTAAAACTGAGATTGCAAGACGGCTTGCCTCACTTGCTCAGTCACCCTTTATCAAGGTTGAAGCATCAAAATTCACTGAAGTTGGTTATGTTGGGCGTGATGTGGAGTCGATGATTCGCGATCTGGTTGAGCTTGCGATCAGTATGGTGAAAGATGAGGAGAAAAAACGCATAAAAGGAATTGCCGAAGCAAATGCCGAGGATAAAATTCTTGATCTACTCCTTCCCGGTCCCGCTGCAAATGTCCCTTCCGGACCTGCAGGAGCTGATTCTTTCACTATCAAGGATTACGAACTGCCTGCAACTACTCCAGAGCCGAAAGATAACTCCACACGCGAAAAATTCCGACAGATGCTGCGCGATGGAAGGTTGGATGAACGCGAGGTTGAACTGGCGCTTCAGGAATCACAGTCAATGCCGATGATTGAGATCATGTCAACCAACTCCGGTATGGATGACATGCAGAACAATATTAAAGACGCATTTTCCAAGATGTTCCCGCGTAAGACGAAAAAACAGAAGCTGAAAATTCCGGAAGCGCTTGAATCTCTGACCAAAGAAGAGATGGAACGTCTGGTCGATATGGACAAGGTTACCAAAGAAGCGCTACGCAGGACGGAGCAGTCCGGCATCGTTTTCCTTGATGAAATCGACAAAATTGCCTCCCGCTCCGGAAGCGGTGGTCATGGGCCTGAAGTATCCCGTGAAGGTGTTCAGCGCGATTTACTGCCGATTGTCGAAGGTGCGACTGTTTCCACTAAGTACGGCATGGTAAAAACAGACCATATTCTATTTATTGCAAGCGGTGCGTTTCATGTTGCGAAACCTTCTGATCTCATCCCTGAATTGCAGGGTCGTTTTCCGATCAGGGTTGAGTTGCAGTCTCTTGGTAAGGAGGAATTTGTACGTATCCTTACAGAGCCTGAAAATGCGCTCACTAAGCAGTATGTGGCGCTTATGGCCACGGAAGGTATCGAACTCATTTTCACTGAAGATGGTGTTGAAGAGCTGGCCGATATTGCTGTACAGGTGAATGAAAAGACAGAAGAGATTGGTGCGCGCCGTCTGCATACTGTCATTGAAAGGGTGTTGGATAAGCTCTCTTTTGATGCCTCTGAAATGGGGGATGAACAATTTGTGGTCACCGGTGAGTATGTTCGTACACAATTGTCAGACATCGTTCAGGATCATGATTTATCACGATATATCCTGTAGGCAACTCAGGTAATATACAGCGAAAGAGAGGCACTGTTTTAGAAATGCTAAAGAAATTGTTTGGCTGGGGAAAGAACTCAGCTCAATCGCAGGACCCGGATGCTTTACGGCTCGGGGTAGACATTGAGATGAATTATTGTCCATCCTGCGGTGATGAGTATCGTGCGGATATTGAACAATGTGTGGCTTGCAACGTTGCACTGATTTCAGGGAGTGAAAAACTTGCCCAGAAACGCGAGAAAGAAAAAGCGTTCAACGGTAAGTCGATGGATATCTCTGCTAGTGATCAGTTGGTTACCATTAAAAATGGAAAGCTTCGTGACTTGAAGCCATATCAGATATTGTTGGGGCGACAACGAATCCCCGCATTACTCAGCAGTGAAGCTGGTGGTTGTGCTAAGGGCTGAGGCGGCCCGGACCTCCAGTTGGAGGTTAAAACCGAGGATGCTGAACAGGCTATTGCAATACTGCAGCAGGAGTATCTGCAGTCCACAGGGCTTGCCAGTCATGATTTGAGCACTGCTGGCGCAGTGTTTGATGAAAATGCAGTAACAACGGTATGTCCGGCTTGTGGTACGACGTTTGTTCCGAAAGAGACTGTGACCTGTCCCGAATGCGAATTACGTTTCGGCTGATTTGAAATAGCATTATATGCACAAAAAAAAGGGCTGACCGGCTATTCCGGTCAGCCCTTTTTTTATTCTGACAGTAGAATCGGATTACCACTTATCCTAAACTAATATAGTGAGGCGTTAGGTATGAGGAGTAAGAGGTATAAAGCCTTTCAGAATCTGACTACTGAGTATTGATTCAGTACCGTAAGTTACCATTTTTTCTGGACTGATGTTGTGTTCACCTCACTCCTTACTCCTTTCTATCTGGGGCTGATTTTCGGCAGTAATCATATAGATGAATCAATTGCCATTGCCATTACCGTTTCCATTCCCCCATTGCTTTTTTTTGCGAGGAATGAGCACAATGGGTTTTCTGGTAAAGGTAATGGCGTCGTAAGTCAGGATTTCTTCCATCCTGTCAGTCAGTTCACGGCAAGGCCTGATCGTAAGATCCTGGGTCACCTCAATATCGACCTCTCCTCTTCCCGGATAATGAAGGGTGAGTAGAAGCGGGCATGAACCATGGAACTGGTAGAGTGTCTTTTTAACCTGTTCGATCTGTCTTCGATTGATCTTGTCAGCTACCAGCTTCACTTTAACAAGCTCCGTATATTTTTCACGGGCATCTGGCAGTGTTTCTATATTTTCTGCAAGGATTTTAGGGCCGCGCTCATCCTGCTGAATTGTTCCCTGCACAATGACCGGATCAGTTGATGAGAGCAGATGACTACATCCTTCATAGGCACTTGGGAAAACGACAACTTCAACTGCTTCAAAGATGTCCTCAATGGTCAAAAATGCCATCGGGTCACCCTTTTTTGTCTTATGGAGCTTGCAGCTGCGAATAAGGCCGCCAACACGTACAGCCTGTTCATCTGCGATGTTAGCCAGATTCTGGATATCGCTGTCTGTTACGCTTTTGATTTCAGGCAAAACATCATCAAGGGGATGGCCGGTGATATAAAACCCAACGGTCTCTTTTTCCCGGGAGAGTCGTGTACGTTCATCCCATTCGGGGATATCCGGAACAACAATTTCATTAATTTCTGTTGTATTTTCCGTTTCAGGAGCGACGGCAAAAAGTGACATCTGGCCGCTTTGAAGATCACGCTGAACGGCTTTGGCCTGCTCCATGGCCTTATCAAGAATAGCCATGTATTGAGAACGTTTGCATCCCATTGAATCAAGTGAACCTGATTTAATCAATGCCTCAATAACACGTGAGTTTACACGACGGGAATCGACCCGGTTACAGAAATTGGACAGCGAGCTATATATGCCGCCCGCCTCACGCTCTTCAATAATAGAGTCAAGAGCGGACTCACCAACGTTCTTTACAGCAGCAAGTCCAAATCGGATATGGTCATTTTTTACAGAGAAATCCTTGAGGCTGGCGTTGACATCAGGTGGTAATACCTCGATTCCCTGTTCTTTACACTCATTGATATACATGACAATTTTATCGGTGTTTGTCATATCACAACTGAGCAGGGCGGCCATGAACTGGGCAGGGTAATGTGCCTTCAGGTAGGCAGTCTGATAGGATACCAGGGCATAGGCGGCGGAATGAGACTTATTAAAACCGTAGCCGGCGAACTTGGCCATAAGGTCAAAGACGTACTCAGCCTTTTTCTCATCGATTTTATTTTTTAACGCGCCTTTCATGAATTTAACTTTTTCCTGATCCATAACCTCGGGAATTTTCTTACCCATGGCACGTCGCAGGATATCCGCATCACCCAGAGAATAGCTCGCCAGGATGTTGGCGATTTTCATTACCTGTTCCTGGTAAACAATAACTCCGTAGGTTTCTTCAAGAACAGGTTTGAGTTGAGGTAACGGAAAGTTGGCGGTTGCACGACCGTGTTTTGTTTCGACAAAGTCATCAACCATACCGGAGTCCAATGGTCCTGGGCGATAGAGCGCTACCAGAGCGACCAGATCGCTGAACTGCTCGGGTGCCAATTTGACCAGCAATTCGCGCATGCCTGAACTTTCTAGCTGGAATACACCCAGTGCATCACCATCACACAGCAGTTTAAACGTTTTGGGGTCATCCAGAGGGATGGTATCGATATCCAGTTCAATACCGATATCGGCTTTGACATGTTTGACAGCCTTGTCGATAACCGTAAGTGTTTTGAGTCCCAGGAAGTCAAACTTGATAAGGCCGGTCATCTCAGTATGCTTCATATCATACTGTGTGACTGTCTCATCATTGCTGCCTCGGCAGGTGGGCAGAAACTTGGTCATCGGCCCGGGAGAGACCACAACACCTGCAGCATGGGTTCCCGTGTGTCGGGCAAGCCCCTCAAGTGTTTGAGAAACGGTGAGCAGTTCCTGCATCCGGGGATCGCGTTTGGCTTCCTCCAGGAGACGTGGTTCTTCGACAATGGCCTTTTCAAGGGTCATTTTAAGAGCGTCGGGAACCAGCTTGGCCATTTTATCGACTTCACCAAAGGGAATGTCGAGTGCGCGTCCGACGTCACGGAGAACTCCGCGTGCCTTCATCGTTCCGTAGGTAACGATCTGTGCTACATATTTTGCACCGCCATATTTTTGGCGGACATAGTCGATAACCTCACCACGCCTGTCCATACAAAAATCGATATCAAAGTCAGGCATAGACTTGCGTTCGATATTGAGGAATCGTTCGAAAATCAGTCCGTGGGGCATTGGATCAAGGTTGGTGATTTCCATACAATATGCGGCAAGACTTCCAGCACCTGAACCTCGTCCGGGACCGACAGGGATATCGTGATCAAGAGCCCAGTTAATAAAATCTGCAACGATAAGAAAGTAACCGGGAAAGCCCATGGTGTTGATAACATCAATTTCGACATCAAGACGTTCGCGATAGGATTTCTCCATCTCCGGCGTGAGTGTGCCGAGTTCCCGCATTTTCGCGAAACGCTTTTTCAATCCGGCATTGCAGGCATCGATAAACATCGAGTCAAGTGTCTGGCCTTCAGGAACAGGGAAATCAGGGAAATAGTAATTACCAAAATCAATCTCAAGATTGCATCGATCGGCAACTTCCTGTGTGTTGGCAATAGCTTCCGGTATATAAGAGAACGCTTTTTTCATCTCGTCCGGTGACTTGAAATAAAACTCATCGGTGGAGAAGCGAAATCTTTTGGGGTCGTTAATGGTTTTACCGGTCTGAATACACAGCAGAACCTCGTGGGCGTGGGCCTCTTCACGATTAAGGTAGTGGCAGTCGTTAGTTGCTACCAGCTTAATGCCGAACTCTTTACTCAGTTGTATAAGGCCCTTATTCACTGGAGTCTGTTCGGGGATACCGTTTTCCTGTATCTCGAAGTAGAGCCTGTCTCCAAAAATATCCAAAAGTTCCTGAGTCTTAGCGCGGGCCCCGGCCATGTCTTTTTTGCCGATCAGATATGGAACCTGGCCATGCAGACAGGCGGTAAGCGCAATAATACCCTCGTTATGTTCTTTAAGCGTGGCCATATCGATACGAGGCTTATAATAAAAGCCTTCATGCTGAGCGATACTGGCCATCTTCATCAGGTTCTGGTAGCCGGTGATGTCCATTGCCAGCAGGACGATATGGTAGGCGATCTGGCCATCCACCTGTTTTTTTACCGTGCGGTCTTCCGGGGCGACATACAGTTCGCAGCCGACAATCGGTTTTATACCTGCCTTTTTGGCCTTGGTATAAAATTCCAGAGCACCAAACATGGCACCATGGTCGGTGATTGCGACACTTTCCATGCCGTACTCCTCGCATTTTTTCAGCAGATGCGGAAGACGGATTGCACCATCCAGAAGACTGTATTGGGTATGAACGTGAAGATGGGTAAAGCCTGCAGACATAATATGTGTAATTCCTGTTGTAGAACCGGTTGATACCCGGCTGAAAGGCTTAGATTAATACTATTCCTGAGCCTGTTTAATTAAATAGGCTCGTGTAAACCGCCTGGATTCTGCTGAGAAAATATCTTACTGCGGTATACGAACAACTCACTTCAGTATACGAATAAGAGTATACGTGTTTTATGATGTAAGCATACGTAGTATTTGGAAATAGTATTGATCTTTAAGGAGTAGGTCAAATCAGGAATTAGTATTAGCACACCATGGCGATTTTTGCACCTGAAAGAGACGCTGTTTGACACAATAACCAAAGGCATTCGCCAATGGACTGGAGTGCGTTTTTATTAGCTAACGGTTTGAGCTTATATGGTGATCTATGATAGATTACAAACGTAATGAAAACCAATTGATATCTTGACTCTGCGTAATCTTCTACTATACCTCTACCTTAATCTTGACAATTCATGAGGTGGGGAGGTCGAGTTTATGTCATGGTTTGGTCTAATATCAAAGACAATAATCGTACTATTCAGAAGTTTGATTTTTTAGAACGTTTCAATTTGAAAATGTAAAACTGTTCCACATAGCCGACTGAGGACAATTAATGAGCGATGACCAGCAACTGTACATAACAAAGTTTTTGAAACTGGAATCTGCAGGTGGCATATTTTTAATGACTGCCGCTGTACTTGCTTTGATTGTAGCTAATTCACCGTTGAAGTCCTACTACGATTTATTGCTTAACACTCCTGTAGAGGTCCGCATTGGCGCTTTGGAAATTGCAAAGCCCCTTTTGCTGTGGATAAATGATGGTCTAATGGCGGTTTTCTTTTTTTTGGTGGGGTTAGAACTGAAAAGAGAAGTAGTAGAAGGTGAATTGTCAGATAAGCGAAACATCATCCTTCCAGGTGTCGGGGCTGTCGGGGGGATGGCGGTACCAGCCATTATATATTGGTTATTCAACAGCGGTGATGCTGTTGCCATGAAAGGTTGGGCTATACCAGCAGCAACTGATATAGCCTTCGCGCTTGGAGTGCTATCTCTGCTTGGGCCACGGGTTCCCACAAGTTTCAAAATTTTCCTCACCTCGTTGGCGATTTTTGATGATATCGGCGCGATCATCATTATAGCATTATTCTATACTTCAAAAATATCTATCAGTGCGTTGTTGGTTGTGGTTTTGTGTGTTCCGCTATTGTTTGTGATGAATATCCGGGGGACTACCTCCAAAAGTGCATACATTTTTGTCGGTATAATTATGTGGATATCGATGTTGAAATCTGGGGTTCACGCCACACTATCCGGGGTATTGCTGGCAATGTTTATTCCTCTAAAATCACATCGTGATACTTCGCATTCACCGTTGAAGGACCTGGAGCACGATTTGCATACCGTCGTTGCTTTCCTGATCTTGCCGGTTTTTGCTTTTGCTAATGCTGGTGTCGGTTTTGCAGGGCTTTCTGTAGAACAATTTTTACATAATGTGCCGCTTGGTGTGGCTCTTGGCCTTATTGTCGGGAAGCAGGTTGGGATATTCAGTTTATGCTGGGTTACAGTGCGGTCGGGGGTTACCACTCTGCCCAAAGATATGACGTATAAAGCTCTTTACGGAATATCTGCACTATGTGGTATCGGGTTTACCATGAGCCTGTTTGTCGGGTCACTGGCATTTGAAGAGACAGGAGTCAATAGAATCTTTGATGAACGGCTCGGAATTATCTTTGGATCGCTGATATCTGGAATTATCGGTTATCTGGTCTTAAAGAAGATGCTTGGCGGGGAACGGTGAAATCGGCAATTCACATTGTGGTGAGAGTTGCAGTTACCTAATGATGTAATAAGAAAACCCTGATCGAGACATTGCTCTGATCAGGGTTTTTCATGACTGAACAAGATGATAATTATCTTATAGTTTAATAATTCCGATCTTGGTCAAAAATACAATCAGCACTGCAACCGGTGCAATATATCTGATGGTAAAATACCAGATATTGAAGATAGTCAGAAAGCCGGTGCCATCTTCTGTGATTTCCGCCTGGGCAATACGCTTATCAAGAATATATCCGCTATAAATTGCGATCAATAGTCCGCCAATAGGGAGCATGAAGTTACTTGCGACATAATCAAGCGAGTCCAGAACTTCCATGCCTTTAATCAGTTTAAAATTACCAAGTGTGGAGTAGGAAAGTGCGGACGGAATACCTGCAATATATACGGCGATTGTCATGCAGATAGTTGCTTTCTTTCTATCGAATTTTTTCTCGTCAATCATGAACGCAGTGAGAACCTCAAGCAGGGAAATAGCAGAGGAGAGTGCCGCGAATGCTAAAAGCAAAAAGAAGAGAGTGGAGAGAACGGCTCCCATCGGTATAGTTGCAAAAACCTGTGGAAGAGTCTTAAAGATTAGGCCCGGGCCGCTTCCAGGTTCCATGCCAACAGAGAATACAATCGGAAATATTGCAAGACCGGCAACGATAGCTACCAGTGTATCAAGGAAGGCAATACGTATGGAAACAGGATAGATCGCTTCCTTTTTGTCCATATAACTGGCGTAGGTGATCATCGCACCCATCGCTAGACTCAGAGTGAAGAAGGAGTGTCCGATTGCCTCAAGCACACCATTGATGGTGAGTTTAGAGAAGTCCGGATACAGCATGAACTTCAATCCTTCCTTGGCGCCACTTGTGGTCATTGCGTAGGCAGCCATGAAAAATAGAATGCCAAATAATGTAGGCATGAGGATTTTGTTCCATCGCTCGATACCTTCTTTGATTCCGCTGATAACTGCAATAAGACAGAGAGACATGAAGGCGGTAAGGCAGACCATCTGACGTGTCGGGTCTGTAACAAGAGCTCCGAACATCCCTGAGATCGCTTCAGGTTCCTGTCCGGCAAATGCACCTGTAAGTGATTTGAACAGGTAGTCGAGAGTCCACCCGGCAACAACCCCATAGTACGACAGAATGATGAAGGCGGCAGCCAGATTAAGCCAGCCGATACTTTTCCAGAATTTGGAATGAGGGGTAAGTTCCCTGAAAGACCCGACAACATCTTTCTGAGAGTGCCGACCGATAAGAAACTCTGCCATAAGAATAGGTAAACCACAGCACAAAATCGCCACGAGATATACCAGTACGAAAGCACCGCCACCATTCATTCCTGTAATGAATGGGAACTTCCAGATATTTCCAAGACCTACTGCAGATCCGACAGCAGCTAGAATAAAACCAAATCTACTACTCCAATGGTTACGCATAAAATAATCTCCTTTTTGCTCAATTTATACGGAAGGCGACTAATGTAGAATAAAATATGCGTATGTCAACGAAATAGTAATCAGTATTTAATGTAAAGATAAATTAGTAGACATGGTAATTGATGAAAAACTCAGTAATAACATTTTTGTAGGGAAGGCAGAGAATGATTGAAATTATGTGTGCTATTAAAGCGTTTTGGAATTTCGGTGAGTTGCCAAGGTAGAAACTATGCCTGCTAAGGGGGAAAATATCTATCGACTGGTGTAACAATGTTACATTGACTTCCATATATCAGCGTTGCCACATTGTGGTATTCGCCGCTAATGAAACGGAGAGCCTGGTAAGAAAATGTATCGAAATAGAGCTGAAAAAGAAAAAAATATTTTAAAATATGCTTTATATAAAATCCACGAAGAAACCACGTTTTATACAGGGAACTTTCAAGATTTCTCAACTAAATTACATGATAACAGGGCCTACAGGAGTGTTACAATGTCGGATATTGTAGTTTTTCTCTTATGAAAGGTGTAATACTGTATTGAGTTGTAGGCCAATGCACACAATGTGGCATCTGGTCTGATGAGTTAGGAGAAAGCGAATGTGTTGAAGTCTTCTCTCAAGTGGTAACCATTTTTTTTACGGGGCAATATATGAAGAAATTACTCGTCATGACAGTGTGTGGAGTTGACCAGCCAGGTACAATAGATAATCTGGTATCCGTGCAAAATGATTTGGGTGCAGAGATTGTAAGCAGTAAAGTTATGAGGCTTGAGGGGCAGATGGCAGCTATCATGAAAATTGCTGTGTTGGAAACTCAGGAGAAGTCATTTGCGACTGGCATGGTAGAGAGATTCCCAAATTTGCAGTTTTTATATTCTCCGGTATCGGGAAGTGCTGAGAATACAAAAGTTGCAAAAAAGGTGAACGTAGTTGTGGATTGCAAAAATCGTCCAGGTGTACAGAACGAATTGAATGATATTCTGCAGGGACTAAGTTTTCATGTGGAAAAAATGGAGCACACACTTTGTCGTGTAGCAAATATCGGAGAGACACTGTTTTCAGCACGTTGTGAATTGAGAGTGCCTGAAAACCTGAGTAGTGAGGCGGTTGCTGATGAAATTGAAGCATTAACTGCTAATGCCAGGGTTAATGTTATATAGATATTTGTTGGAATGATTATCTGATGGCCATTATTTTTTAGGCGTGAGGCGCGTTGTATAAGCTGCCGAGGTGGTTTGGGTATACCCTTTTTTTTTCATTATCCAAATCTGATCATTTAAGGCAATGACATCTACGCTACAAAATCGTTTTAGTAACTCATGCTGAGTTACTAAGGTAATCAGGAAAAATACTTCTCCGAACACACAGAATAAAAAAGGCCGGTAGTGTAGATATTACCGGCATTTTTTATTCTGTGTGACGAGGGTATCACCCCAGATCTAAGATGTTTGGAGAGGTTTACGGCTCTTTTCTTTCTGCAGCGGCTTTTCCGGCAACCCAGCCAGTTGAAAATGCAGCTTGTAGATTGTATCCACCGGTATCTGCATCCACATCCAGAAGTTCTCCTGTCAGGTATAACCCATTTACCAGAAGTGATTCCATGGTATTTGGGTTGACCTCTTTAACCTTCACGCCGCCAGCCGTAACTATAGCCTCTCGTAAAGGCCGGTGTCCTGTAATTTGAAAACGTAAATCTTTTAACCAGGTTCGCAGTCTTGCCCGTTCTTTTGCAGAGACTTCTCCAGCTGGTTTATCCCCCACGAGATCGGTCTGGTTAAGACAGAGTGCAACCAGTTTCTGGGGAATCAGCCCCCGGAGGACACTTTGCATTTCTTCCTGGTTACGTTTCTGGAAATCGCGAAGGAGCCGTGCATCCAGTTTTGCATCATCGAGTGCCGGTTTAAGGTCAAGAGCTACGGTAACTTTCTTTTTTACTCGTAAATTTTCAATAATAAAACGGCTGTGGGTAAGGGTTAACGGGCCGCCAATACCAAAACGGGTAAAACCGACTTCGCCAAAGTCTGAGATTTTCCGTTTGCCGTTTATGTATATCCGCATACCGGTATTTCGAAGATCCAGTCCTGCCAGCTTGTGGATATGTTTATCTCTGGTTTCTAAAGGAACAAGAGCCGGGCATAACGGGGTCAGTGTATGGCCAGCATCAGTGGCAAATTTATAACCGTCGCCAGTGGATCCGGTTCCGGGGTAGGAAGAACCGCCGGTAGCGAGAATAACGGCATCGGCAAATATTTTTTGACCGTTGCAGATAACGCCATAAACACTCCCCGAATCAATGAGTAGTTTGGTAACCGTGGAAGATGGCTGAAGTGTCGCACCGGTTTTTTTGAACCAGGCAAGAAGAGTATCTATTACATCCTGGGCGTTTCCATGTTTAGGAAAAATCCGACCACCCCGCTCAGTAACAATGGGCAACCCCTGGTTCGTGAAAAAGTCGACTAATTGCGGAGCAAAAAAACGGGAAAACGCTTGATGTAAAAATCTGCCATTCCTGTTGAAGTGTTTAAGAAATTCCTGAATGTCCGAATCGTTGGTGATGTTACACCGGCCCTTGCCACTGATAAGAATCTTATTTCCCGGCTGTTTCATTTTTTCAAGAAGCAGCACCTCGGCGCCTGAAAGAGCGGCCTGGCCAGCTGCAAGGAGGCCGGAAGCTCCGCCTCCTACTACGATAACTGAGTGTGTCAAAACAGGTTCATCCTATAACGATAAGTGTTGTGTGTTTGGGGAATACATTCGCAGTCAACCTGTACATGCATCTGGTCCTGATTACAACATACAATGTTATCTGAAGAACGATTTGTACATAGCAAAGATGGTTTAGATGAATAGAAGGTAGTCGGCGATAAAGAGATTTGCGGTGATGGTAAAGGTGGTTAATGTGCAGAGCGTAATCGGAAGCAGATTGCAAAAGATAAAGCTGGAACAGATCATTTTCCAGCTCTATCTTTAAGGTTTTAGAATTTGTTGATTGAAATTGCACTCTTTTTCGATATATCCCAATCAATTATTGAGATAGAACGAAAAAAACACCGAAATTCTGTGTGAAATATACAGACCTGTTTTATTTTTATCCATTATAGAGTTAACACAAATAAGCACCCTTTAATGCGTTACTGCTGCATTCTTAACCGGGAGGAATTGCCGATGGGTTGTAACCATCCTGGAGAGTGATGGCCAGGTGAGCTGTATCCGCGAACTTTTTGTGTTTTAACTGGCGAAAAATGTCAGTTTAACTGAAGTCGCACAGATGTTTTTCAGATGAGGAGTAATATATGAAAAGTACTTTTGTGATGAGTATTGTTGGTCCGGATATTCCCGGTTCTATAAAATCAATTGCTGAAACAACCCGCGGAGCAGGAGGCGAGTGGACTACCAGTAAAGTTATGCGACTCGATGGTCAGTTGAGTGCCATGATGAAGGTTGTTATTGAGTCGGAAAGGGAAGATGAGTTGAAATCAACCCTTAAAAGTGCGTTTTCCGGGCTCCAGTTCTTCTTCTCAGATGCGGTGTCAAGGAGAGATGCCGCCACTAAAAGTATCAGCCTGGTTGTCGATTGCAAGGATCGTCCGGGGTTAACCAAAGATATTAACACAATTCTGACAAATCTGGATCTGGTAGTTGAGAATATGGAGTGTAATCGAGCTCATGTTTCATCGATTGGTGAAGCTGTGTTTACTGCGAAAGTTTCGCTGAGTGTTCCTGAAGATGTCACTGGTGAGGCAGTTGCTGATGAGATAGAGGCGCTCTCTGACGATGTCCGGGTGAGTGTGTTGTAATTCACTGTCTTTAAAAGAGAATAGTTTGATACGCAGGCCGGGTCCGGATAATTTTCGGATTCGGCCTTTTTTATTCTTTTTGAGGCAGGCTGCGAAAACCTGGTGTTGAATTGATACAAACAAAAAAGGGGCCTGCGAGAAAAAACTCACAGGCCCCTTTTTATCAGGTGGTAGTCAGATCAAATAATCAGCCACCAATGAGTGCAGGAATTCCTGGAAGCATACCAACTACTGCCATGGCAATAGTGCTCACCAGAAGGGCAAGGCCTGGTATTACCAGGCGATCAAGAACAGACAGTTTACCTGGGCGCTCTTTGTCACCAATGAGACCGTTGTTGTCGAGGAACATGGTAAGTGCCCAGCCGAAAACAGGGTTGACGATAGCAGAAGAGAATATACAGATACCAGCAGACTGAGTGTCTTTGCTGTCCTGAACCATTTCCATGCCCGCCTCAAGAAGAGGCAGGTAAACGCCAACGAGAAGAGCGATACTCAATACCGGACGCCATACAGCGATGTCCATAGGAAAACCTGCTATCGCAACAATGATAGCGAGTACACCTGTTGCAATTGCTCCACCCGGAATCGGACGTTTGGCGATTGCCGCAGGGATCATGTAAGTACCCCAGGAAGAAGTAATGCAACCTGAGCCGAAGAATGCAGAAGTAACCTGACGCACAGAACAGCCGATCATGGTGTCATCTACATCCATAAGGACGTTTTTGGCTTTTTTCGGGTAATTCATCTCCTGGAAGATACGGTGACCAAGGAAGTCAGGAGACCACATTGCTACTGCAAGGATAGCAAACGGAAGAGAAGAAATAATGTGAGAAAAATTAGGAAGACCAAGTTTCCAGCCTGTATCTTCACCCCACCAGTAGAATGGGTTGAAGCTTGGCAGACCCGGACCTGTGGTGAACTCAAACGGTGCGCCGAGTACAAGGGCTACAACAGCAGCAAGCAGAGAGCATATTGGAATAGCCAGCCAGCGTTTTTTCATACGTGCAAGTAATGCGTAAAGAACAAGGTTGGCAATCAGTACGATAAAAGCCACATAGCCCATATCAATGCCTGCTCCCCATTTACGCATGGCAGCAACCTGCCCGATTACACCAATGGCACCGAGGTAAACCAGAAGACCTCCGGCAACACCTTGACTCGTGACATTTACAAGACGCGAACCGCCTTTTGTTATACTGAGAATAATACCAAATATTGCAATCAGGGCTCCGAGTGCAAGCGGATGAGTTCCGGACACCGCCATGAGTGGAATAAGTGGCATCATTGGTCCATGGATACCAGCCAGGTTGGCGCGTGGGTTGAAAAGACCGGAAAAGAGAATTACGAACAGGAAGGATACAACAAGCATATCAACCCTGACGTTCTCAATGATGAACGCTTTGTCGAGACCGTAAGCACTTGCAAAAGCATTGGTTACAGCTGTACACATTACGGTCAGCCCAATGGTGCCGGCGATAGCCGGAATCATGTCTTCCCATTCGAAGTTGAAATCGCGGCCCGGAAGGTTTAGCGCCCAGCGCTTCGGTTTCATTATAGTGAGTTCGTGGTCCAGATATTCCGATCTGGTTGCGAACTCGCTACGCGGTTTGCGTAGTTTGCTGTAGCTTTGTGAATCAGCCATAATAACTTAACTCCCTAAATTAAGTATAGATAAAAGTTTGGCAGTCAATCCCCCTATGTGCTTCTTCTCCTGGAAGGAAACAATGGCGACTACCGTTAAATAAATACACGTATTAGTTCTGAGAGTGCGCAATTGGTTGGAAAACGCACCTCAGTAATTACACGAGTGTATGGGTGTTTGATAATTCGGGGTCTGAGCACAACGCGCATTAGCCCCCATGGACATGCCTGAGCATCATAGGGTAATGAAAATGTGTGCAGTAAATTCTCGTAAATATGCAGTTAATTCATCAAGGATACGGACATAAAAAGCAATTAATCCACTATCGTCCTTCTGTTATAGTGTCCGTTATGAGGTGGGGAGCTCGACCACTGGAAGTGGTAGGGAAACGGTACTGCTTAACAGATTTGACAATACTACAAAGTAGCACATTTATGATCGAAATATAGCGAAGTGTCAATCTTAAAAATTATGACAACATACTCTTGGAGTAATGCATTTGAGCAACTGTCTTGCGTCATAAGTAGTTACAGCCTTGCGAGCATAGTATAAAAAATATTGATGCATAACTGGTCAGAAAACACGGTGCACGTGTATAGCAGCACAAAGGACTAATGTGTTACAGAGGAGAAAATGTTTTTGAGATATGTGTTAAGGCTAGATATTTCAGGTTGATAGTTCTTGTGATGTGTATGACATATTGTGAGGGTATAGGTAGGTTGCTATAGATTGATGGAAGTAGTGTGTATACGTTTAATTGATAGGTTGCTCTTGTAATAGGCAGATTTCAGAGTAGAAAACAGTCTTTTTGCCAGTAGGGTGAAACAGGGTTTCGAAATTCAAGATGAGATCTATTGATGAGTTAGGCTGTGTGGCTGGATAGTAATGTGACATAGTGTCACGATGTGGTGTATTCTTTGTTGTTCCAGATGGTTTTCTCTATGGTATGATAAAATTGGTTCTAATGAGATGACATGAAGTCCAATGAATATGTTGATGGAGGTGAAGATGAATAGAAGAACCTTTCTCAAGGATGTCCTTTTGTGGTCTGCTGGGATGGGGATTCCTGTACTGGATATAACTGACGTATTCGCTGCGGCTTCCCAACCTGCAATTGTAAAAGTGACAGGTTCTTCATATCCTGAGCTTGTTGCGCGAGCTATTGAAAATCTTGGAGGAGCACAACGATTTATATCCTCAGGTGATAGCGTTGTGATAAAGCCTAACATAGGTTGGGACAGAAAACCGGAACAGGGAGCCAACACCCACCCTGAAGTTGTTAAGAAACTTGTGGAGTTAGCACTTGATGCAGGTGCTTCAAAAGTAAAACTTTTTGATTACACCTGTAACGAGAAAAGACGTTGTTATGTGAACAGTGGTATCAAGGATGTTATCGATGGGTTTGGCGATAAGCGTGTGCGGCTTGAGCATATTGATAACCGCAAATTCATAGAAGTAGATATCAAAAAAGGCAGATCATTAAAACGCTGGGAGATTTATCGAGATGCCCTGGATGCTGATGTGTACATCAATGTTCCGGTTGCTAAGCATCATGGGTTGAGTCGTTTGACTCTTGGCCTGAAAAATTCGATGGGGGTTATCGGGGGCAGCAGGGGCAGTCTCCATTTCAATATCGGCCAAAAACTGGCAGATCTGGCTACCGTGGTAAGGCCGACCCTCACCGTAATCGATGCTACTCGAATGTTGCTTCGCAATGGTCCTCAGGGAGGCAATATTAAAGACGTAAAGATAGCAGATACCATCGTTGCCTCCGTCGATCCTGTTGCGGCAGATGCCTATGCAACAACCCTTTTTGGTATGCAACCGGAAGAGATAGCTTCGACAAAAGCCGCCTACAAAATGGGGCTTGGTGAAATGAATCTTGATAAGATGGATATCCGGGAACTTACTTTATGAAAACGGGTAAAGCGAAACCCGGTAGGCAAAACGGGGCTTCGGTTGTGCTTCTAAGAAGACTATCCCAGCTGGTATTTTTGTGTGCTTTCGGATTTCTCTTTCTGCAGACCGACTATAAAGGCTCTGACACGATTGAATATGCAGTAAATATTCTTTTCAGAATTGATCCGTTTCTTGCTGCGATAACTCTACTTGCAACACAAACATTTATCGCACTCATGTTACCGGCTCTGTTTGTCTTGTTGCTTGCGCTGGTTTTTGGGAGGGCATTTTGTGGCTGGCTATGCCCGATGGGAAGTGTACTCGATGGTTGCAGCAAAATTGCGAAACAACGGGTCAAAGGGTTGCCGACTTGTTATCCGCGACTTGGTCGAATTGTATTGTTTGGCTCCCTGCTTCTTGCTCTCTTCGGGGTTCATTTTGCCGGATATGTTGATCCGTTTTCAATACTTGTCCGCGGGCTTGTCCAAGCATTCTATCCTGCATTTCATGCAGCCGCTGAATCCTTTTTTACATTCACCTATACTTCTGCACCTGCATCGGTAAATAATTTTACAGAGCCTATCTATCAGTGGTTGAAAGATACTGTTCTGCCGGTTGATAGAAAATATTATGAACTGGCTTGGTTGTCGTTATGTATTCTTGTCGGCATATTCAGCCTCGAAATTATCCAGAAACGATTCTTTTGCAGAAACGTATGTCCTGTAGGCGCAATGCTCGGATTGGTCAGTCGCTATAGTCTCTTACACGGAAAGGGGGGCAATAAACAGTGCGGAAAGTGCAGGGTCTGTTCCTCGATTTGCCGGATGGGTGCTGTTGATGATAATCGTGAAATGGATATGTCGACGTGTAATCTCTGTTTTGAGTGTGTTCAGAAATGTCCGCGCCAGATAATTAGTTTCAATTATGGATTTAAACGGTTTGCACAAACTGGTACCGGTTTGACACGAAGACAATTTCTGGGGATTGTTGCTACTGGTATCCTCCTGCCTTCTGTTAAAAAAGTACAGGGACTCGAATTGCGTAATGAGCCATATCGTATTCGCCCGCCTGGCGCTGTAATTGAAAAAGAGTTCTTAGGAAAATGCGTGCGTTGTGCAGAGTGTATTCAGGTATGTATTGGTAATGCATTGCAACCTGCACTGCTTGAAGGTGGGATCGACGCAATCTTTACTCCGAAGCTTGTGGCGCGCACCGGCTATTGTGAATTCAACTGTACGCTTTGTGGGCAGGTCTGCCCGACTGGGGCGATTAAGGTGCTTTCAGTTGCAGAAAAGCATACGCTGAAAATTGGCCATGCCTGGTTTGATAAAAATAGTTGCCTGCCATACGCCAAAGGAATTCCGTGCATGGTCTGTGAGGAACATTGTCCTACTCCGGTGAAGGCCATTCAATTTAGGGAAACGGAATATGCAGAAGCCGATGGAAGCGTGAAGGTGATTAAGCAACCATATATTGTTGATGAATATTGTATCGGGTGCGGTATCTGTGAGAATAAATGTCCGTTACCGGGAAAATCTGCAATTATTGTAACCAGTGCAGGTGAACATAGAGATCCAAAGAACACTCTGCCAACAGCAGGTGGATCGGTTTACGGTTGATATCTAAGAACTGCCCATTTCCCAATATCTTCTCAGTTTTTGCGGAATAATTTACTTTTCCAGCATTCTGCATAGGCTGGAATCAGGTCTAATGACTTAGGTAACAGGATTACGTGTTTCAGAAGCATATTGCATTATCAATGCAATTTACACAGTCCTCAGTCCTTTTTGTTGTGTTTTCTCGGAAGGATAATGGGCAAGCTCCGCAGGTGATGATGCGAGGAGATCAACGATATCATCTGGTTCAATCCCTATGCGCGAGAAAATATGATTTTCCAGCTCTCTGCAGAGATTGAAGTTTATAATGATTCTTCTTTCGTACTCCGGGTTACTGAGCGCATATTTATCCAGAATATATTCAAGGCGTGCATCAAGGTTGACCACTTCGTCATGTCGAACGCGTTTATCGGCATAGAAGACAAGTTCTGTAGCCCCGAATATTCCGTCTTCGTACTTTTCTTTTTCAAAATTGGTCAGGATAACATGGTTGAGCACTATCTCTGCAATGTGTGGATAACCAAGCTCACGACAGATCTCTGCACCGACCTCAGCATGTCGGCAATTCTCCTGTAAACACTGTGTCTTGGCGATGTCGTGGAGCAGTGCACCTGTGACAACATGCTCTCTTTCGGGCAGGGGTGTTAACCCGGACAGATGCATTTCGCGCAGCAGAATGTTGGATACCCGGGCAACCATAAAGGAGTGCCTGCGGATATTTTCCCACATGCCGAAATCTTCCATTAATTTCAGGCAGTGTAATATGTCAGGTGTGGTTGTTTGCATAGAAAAAAGCGGGGAATTATACAATTCCCCGCAATATTTAATGGTGGCAGAATTATTTGCTGCTCAGTTCATGAACAAAGTCGACTGTCATTTTCGCCTGTTCAGGTGGCGTGAACTGGTGGATGCCGTGTCCAAGGTTAAAGATATGACCATGAGCGTCTTTGGCATCATCAAGAAGACGCTGAATACGTGCTTTCAGTTTGTCTTTTGGTAATAGCAGAGCAAAAGGATCGATATTACCCTGAACGGCTTTGTTACCAACGCGGGCAATGGCATCTTTGATGTTGATACGCCAGTCAAGACCGATAACATCCGCACCCGATTTGATTGAGTAATCAAGCAGCGTTGCACCGTTGTTGGCAAAAAATATGAGTGGAATATCGTACGACTGAAGGCTGTCGAGTATCCGCTTAACGTAAGGAAATGCAAATTCTTCGTAATCACATGGGGCAAGAATGCCGGCCCAGCTGTCAAACAACTGCAATGCCTGTGCTCCGGCTCTGGCCTGTGCCTGCAGATAGAGGATTGTGGCTTCGGTGATTTTATCCATAATTCCGTGGAACACTTCAGGCTGAGTGAACATCAGCTTTTTCGTTTCCCAGAACACTTTAGAGCTACCACCTTCAATGAGGTATGTCGCACAGGTAAATGGTGCACCTGCAAAACCGATCAATGGAACCTTAAGTTCTTTTCTGAGCAACTTGATAGTTTCCATAACAAAGCCGGTGGCTTCATCAGGATCAGGGATGATGAGTTTATCAAGTGCCTGCTGATCGCGGATGGTGGTCGCAAATACCGGACCCTTACCTTCATGAAAATCAAGCGGTGCGCCCATCGCTTCCATCAGGATCAGGATGTCAGAGAAAAGAATCGCTGCATCCATTCCGAGAATATCAATAGGCTGGAGAGTTACCTCTACACAGAGTTCCGGAGATTTACACAGCTCAAGAAAGGTGACGTTGCCGCGCACTTTCTGGTATTCCGGTAAGTAACGACCGGCCTGGCGCATCATCCAGATTGGGGTGTAGTCGGTTTTTTCGCCCCGGCATGCTTTCAGAAATGTATTGTTCATACTTTCCCATTAATGTTTGGGTTGTGGTGTATTAGATTCACCAGTCATCGAAGAGCTTCTGAGATGTATTTCACGATCAATGCGTCATGAGTAAGAAAATCGATACTCACAGAAAATCCTTCGAAAATGTCCTGGTTGAATCTACTCGCTATCTTTTGCTCGCTGCACTTTTAATGGAGTATAGCTGCAGAATGGCTCCTGGGCAAGATAATCGCCGGTCATGGCGTATGATCTTGCGCGGCATCCACCGCAGACTCCAACGTATTCACACTGGCCGCAATTGCCTTTGTAACTCTTGAAATCGCGAAGCTGCAGGAAGAGGTCTGAATTTTCCCAGATGTCCTTAAATGGAGTGGTTTTAACGTTGCCAGCTGATTTCGGGAAATAACTGCATGGCAGGATCTCACCATCCACATCAATCAGACAGATAAGCTGTCCGGCAAGACATCCTTTTGAACCACCTGTAGAAAACTTCAGATTACGACGTACGTGCTTTTCACCGTCTTCTTTCGCTTTCTGGCGAACGATTCGATAATAATGCGGAGCGCAGGTTGGTCGCATCAATAGTTCATTTTCTTGTTTTTCCACCTCGTAATGCCAGTCAAGGATCTCGTCGTACAGTTTTTCCGGAATGAGCTCCTCCATAATATCTTCGCCACGTCCTGTTGGCACAATCATGAACATATACCAGGCTGATGCTCCAAGCTTTTTTACGAGCTTGTAAATATCCGGAATTTCTTTCTGGTTGCGGACTGTAAACGAGGAGTTGACGAGAAACGGAATCCCGTGCTTATTAAACAACTCAATGGCTTTAAGTGTCCCTTCAAAAGCACCTTTCTGGTTTCTGAAATCGTCGTGGGTTTCAGCGCAGGCTCCATCAAGACTGAGTGAAACCATACGGATATCTGCTTTTTTGATTTTCTCGCAGATCTCGTCAGTGACCAGTGTGCCGTTGGTAGCCAAACACATTCGAAATCCAAGATCTGTACCGTATCGGGCAATTTCAAAAACATCTTTTCTCAGCAGCGGTTCGCCACCGGAAAGAACCATAACCGGACTTGCGTAGGAGGCAATGTCGTCGAGGATTTTTTTTGCTTCATCGAGGGTAAAGTCTGGGTGTTCGTGTGCCTGTAACTCTGAAGATGAGCGACAGTGGACACATTTGAGGTTGCAGCGACGGGTAATCTCCCAGGCAATCCATTTGGGTTCAAAATCCATACAGTAACTCCGGTAATGTTCAATAGGTAGGCTCCAAGCGACTCACTATATTATCTTTTTAGCCTCTGGCAAGTCTATAATACGTTTAAGCGATACTAAATTAAGCACTCAGAAGAAAAAATAAAGTCAACACGGTAGGTAAGAGGATCTAATTGGGTGTAGTCGGGAAAATAGGCAGAGCTTGACGCAATTTGTTTGTATTTTGCAATAGGTGAGCTATATTCTGTCCCTTCCGAAGGTCTGCCGCTCTTTATTTTACGAGGGAAATGGCGTATAGTGTCCCGCACTACCAGCAACATAGCTGCATTAGAGGTGCGGCTAGCCATATCATTTAGGCGAAACGTGTATAGTTTCCCATACCAGCTACCTATATAAATATATCATGATAATTACACCTGTATCGACATCCAGCTCTGAGGGCGAGAAAACTATCACCTCCTTACTGCAGCGTTTTCAGGCTGCGGACAACTCCTGTCAAAAGGCAGTGGAAGAGATTATTCAAGCGGTTCGTGAGCGAAAGGATGAAGCTGTCGTTGAATATGGTCGTCGTTTTGATTCCCCAAACCTGACAGTTGAAACCTTGCAGGTTAGCAGTGAGGAATTGCAGGCCGCATATACAGAGGTTGATGAAAAATTTCTTGAAACCCTTAGCCTTGCTATCGATCGCATTCAGTCATTTCATGAGCGTGAGATGGAAGATTCCTGGATGCAGACCCGTGAAGACGGCACCATCGTCGGTAGGCTTGTTCGTCCAGTCGATACTGCCGGGCTCTACGTTCCGGGTGGGCAGGGTGGTTCAACTCCTCTTGTTTCATCGGTCTTGATGAACGGCATTCCTGCGGGAATCGCCGGTGTGCATGAGCGGGTAATGGTTACTCCTCCAGACGAGCATGGTAAAATTAATCCGCATCTGCTGGTGGCGGCGCAAGAGATAGGAATTACCCAGATCTTTAAAGCCGGATCTGCCTGGGCTGTTGCTGCTCTTGCTTATGGTACCGAATCTATCCCAAAGGTTGATGTAATTGTTGGCCCTGGTAATCAGTATGTAACAGAAGCAAAGCGTCTGGTTTCAGGTATGGTGCGAATTGATATGATTGCGGGGCCATCTGAAGTGTTGATTGTTGCTGACGACACCGCAAAAGTCGAAAATGTTGCAGCAGATATGCTCGCTCAGGCTGAGCACGATCTGCTGGCTCTTGCAGTGGTTGTTACAACCGATGCACAGCTGGCAGCAGCAATTCCAGCAGAGCTTGAGAGGCAGCTTGCAACGTTGTCACGTAAAAGTATAGCCCAGACTTCATTGAAAAACCGGGGTGTGATTCTGGTTGCTGCCGATTTGACTGAGGCTATTAGTCTGGCAAATGATATCGCAATAGAACATTTGGAATTGATGATTAACGATCCGTGGTCACAGGTGCCTCACGTACGTCACGCAGGTGCAATTTTCCTTGGTAATAATACCCCTGAAGCGGCCGGTGATTATGTGGCAGGCCCTAATCATGTACTGCCTACTATGGGCACTGCGCGTTTTGCCTCTGCGCTTGGTGTGGAAACATTTTTAAAGAAATGCTCAATCATCAGTTACTCGGAAAATGCCTTGAGAGCAGATAGTGAACATATCCAGCGACTGGCAAATCTTGAGGGGCTGACTGCCCATGCAAACTCTGTAGCAGTGCGTGTTAAGTGAGCGGGCCGTATTCTGTGAGTGATAAAAAGAATAGCAATACATTTAAGGAGCGACTTGTCGAAGGGCTGAGTCGCTTGAAAATCGATCTTGATGACGATGCCGTAGACCGGTTGCATATCTATTTTGTCGAGTTGAAAAAATGGAATCGTAAGGTCAATCTGATCGCTAAAGGATCTGGAGACGACCTGATCATCGAGAATCACTTTCTAGATTCGCTGACCCTCCTGCCGCTTTTGCAGGGTGGCGATGTGCATCTGCTTGATGTTGGTACAGGTGGCGGATTTCCGGGCCTCATACTCGGGGCTGCAGATCCGTCTATTCGGCTTACTCTGGTTGAGCCCCGGCTAAAGCGTGTTTCCTTTCTCAAACATATTGTCCGCACTCTGGCGCTTACACAGGTCGATGTTCTGGCGTGCAGGATTGAAGATGAAGTGCAGTTGCCCTCAGAGACAGTATTTACTCATATTACCAGCAGGGCTGTAAATGAGGTGGCTCCGTTTCTTGAGATGGTGGTACGGTTTAGTCATCCGGATCTACAGATAATCTGTATGAAAGGTCCTAAATGGCAGGAAGAAGTTGACAGGGCTAGCGACATTGTGCAGAGCTTGCATTTTGTGCAATCGCAGGTCGTGTCTAGTGTGTTGCCTTTCTCTTCTGCTGAGAGGGCTTTAGTCGTATTCAAGACCCGTTCCGGGTTATAGCAGTAGCAAAAAACGAGATAATTTGGTAAAAATGCTTCCCTGGACATAACTCATGTTATGATCTCAGGGTGGTGTGTAACTATGGTTCGCATTATGCGAATTGAACGTGTTGGAAGGAGATCAGATGAAGAAAATAGCGGTTCTGCCGGGTGACGGTATTGGTCCGGAGGTGATGGCAGAGGCTATCAAGGTACTTGATGCTGCCCAGAAAAAGTTCTCTTTTGAACTTTCGTACACCCACGCTGACGTTGGTGGTATAGCAATTGACAATCATGGTGAGGCGCTTCCGCCTGCTACTCTTGAGTTGTGTGAGAAGAGTGATGCTATCCTTTTTGGCTCCGTAGGTGGTCCAAAATGGGAAAGCCTGCCGCCTCAGGAGCAACCGGAACGAGCTGCTTTGCTGCCGCTGAGAAAACATTTTGATCTGTTTTGCAACCTGAGACCTGCCAAAGTGTTCAAGTCGCTTACAGCTGCATGTCCACTCAGGCCTGATATTGTAGGTGATGGTTTTGATATTCTCTGCATGCGTGAGCTGACTTCTGATATTTACTTTGGTCAGCCAAAAGGTCGTGAAGGTGAAGGGCCTGAAGAGCGTGCTTATGACACAATGACCTACACCCGTGCGGAAATCGAGCGAATTACCCGTATGGCATTTGAAGCTGCCCGACTTCGCAGCAACAAAGTTACATCTGTTGATAAGGCCAACGTTCTGACCACAATGGTGCTCTGGCGTGAGGTAGTTATCGAGATCCACAAAGAATATCCTGATGTTGAGCTTAATCACATCTATGTAGACAATGCGACCATGCAGCTTGTGCGTGATCCGCATCAGTTTGATGTTTTGCTTTGCGGCAACATGTTCGGTGATATTATCTCCGATGAGGCTGCAATGCTTACCGGTTCTATGGGTCTTCTGGCTTCTGCATCCCTTAATGCAGATAAGTTTGGTCTTTATGAGCCTGCAGGTGGTTCCGCACCGGATATCGCTGGTCAGGGAATTGCTAATCCTATAGCCGAGATTCTCTCTGCTTCAATGATGCTGCGTTACAGTTTTGGTCTTGATGAAGCTGCTGATGCTATTGATGCTGCGGTAGAGGCGACTCTTGAGAAAGGAATATGCACAGCTGATATAGCTATAGATAAGAGTAAAGCCGTAGGAACAGCAGCAATGGGAGACGCCATTGTCGCTGCACTGTAGTCTGGATAAGGAGAAGATGCTCATCACGGGCATTTTCTCCTGAACAGGAGATCTGGCATGACAGGTAAATCCGATATCGTCATCGTTGCCAATGAGGCATCGCGGGATCTGGGACGAAAGGTTGCTGAATATACAGGGGTTGCTTTTTCGGAGATGATCCGGAAACAATTTTCTGATGGTGAATGTTATCACGCCTTTCCTACTTCGATCTCAGGAAAGGATCTGGTGATAGTGGGGGCAACCCATACAGAATCATCATACCAGGAGATTCTTGATCTCATCCAGGGAGGACGGTACTGGAATGCTGCATCAATTAATGTGGTTATCCCGTACATGGGCTACTCTACCATGGAAAGGGCTAAACCCAATTCTTATGAAATTCCAAAAGGTATAACCCGTACCCGCCAGCTTTTCAGGACACGACCTGACTTTGTTGCTTTTGTGGATCTGCATTCCGAAGCTGTCCTTCACGCTCATGCCGGTGAAATCCGTACTCAACATATTTGGACTGATCGTTTGGTAGTCGATAAGATACGCGCATCTGGATTAACAGATTACGTGCTTGTTTCACCTGATTACGGTTTTTCGAAGCGGGTGGCACGACTTGCCAGTCTTCTTGATTGTCCACATACCGCAGCCGATAAGGACAGATATGATACAGACAAGACCATCGTCAGTCAGGTATCCAGCGTAGTTAAAGGCAAAGTGGCTATCGTTTGCGATGATATGATCAGAACCGGTGGATCGATAATACAGACTGCTGAGAGATGTCTCGACGCCGGAGCCCGTGATGTGGCGGTTATGGCAACCCATCTGGTGTTGGCCGGTGGAGCACGAGAAAAATTTGAAGCCAGCCCGGTGACCAGGATAATTGGATCCGACTCATTTCCGGGAAGGTGTAGTGATAATTTGTTGGATGTATATTCAGTTGCCCCTTTACTTGCTGAAGTTTTGCGTAGTCATCTTCGATCAATCGGGCAGCAGGAGCAGCCACAATAAGAAGTTGCAGTACTACGAAACCGTTCAGAACTGTTTGCATGTATTTTTATCAAATTTGCTACAGATTTTCGGTTTTTCCCAAGTGGTTGCGGCCTAGTATGGAGCAGGCAGGTCTGATAATTAAATGAAGAAACAACTGATAGCACAGCATCTGCACCACTCGATTCTGTTTGCTGATGTAAGTCAATCCGATCTTGAAACGTATGCTGATTTTTGCAGAGTACAGATCGTCCCTGAAGGTGATTATATCTACCAGCAGGGGGAAGCCAGTGAACTTTTTTATGTTGTGGCCCAGGGAGAGGTTGAGCTGGTTCTCGAAAGAGAAGATGGCGACAGCAGGGTTGTAGGCAGGGTATCGCAGGGTGGGCATTTCGGTGAAACCGGGATACTTACAGGTAAACCCCGATCGCTCAGTGTGAAAGCCCTCTTTGATCTTGTTGTAATCTGTTTTGAACCGCGTATTTTTCGTTCGGTTCTGCTTGGTAATCCTCTTATTCATAAACAGCTTGATGCTGTGCTCGCAGAGCGTCTACGTGTTGCTTATCTGGATCAGGCCGACACTGCCAGTTCCAATGATCCCCACGCCAAATCAAGTGCTGATGATGTTATTCTTTTCCGTGAAAGAAACCTGTCCCAGATAAAACTGCGACGGCTGGAAAAGAAAAAGCAGAACATTATCTACGATTCCAAATCGGCAAGACAGGCCCAGACAGTTATCAGCGCCTTCGCAGCAAATAACGCACCGTATGTATTAACTGGCGAATCCGGGACTGGTAAGAAGATCATTGCCAGGCAGATTCACGCTGAAAGCGGAAGATCTGAGGGCCCGTATGTCGAGTTTGATTTACGTGACCATGATCAGGTTCTTCTTGAGCGAAAGCTTTTCGGTACAAAAAAATCAAATTACCCTTTTGCGCAGGCTCAGCAGGCTGGTGTTTTTGAACGAGGTTGCGGCGGCACAATTGCCTTTCATCATATACGCCTCATGCCGCACGAGCTTCAGCGAAAGATCGTCAAGGCAATTGAGAGTAATACCTTTACTCATATAGACAGTGACAGCCCTATAGCTATGCAGTCCAGGGTAGTTTTTATCTCGATTTATGATCTTGATTACCTTGAGAAGACCGGAAAAATTGTGCCTGAAATGATGGAACTCTTCCGCAGGCAGCATTTCAGTGTTCCATCACTTAGGGAGCATAAACGCGATTTACCCCGCCTGGTCGAGCACTATCTTGGCAGGTTCAGCAAGGAGTATGGAAAGAATATCACAAAGGCTTCGCCCGAGACGCTTGGCAACCTGATGAATTACGACTGGCCCGGCAATCTGACTGAACTTTCCAGTGTGCTGCGTCGTGCAGTGATGCTTGCCAACGAAGATGAGTTGCTTTCCGATCACATCCTTCTTGGTCTTCCAAAGTCAGAAGGGAAATGGGAATTTAATATTCTTCGTTTCCCACTTGTTAAACGGTTTATAACCAGTAATAAGTTTCCTACTATTCCACAGGGTATTGTCGGCCTTATAATCCTTGCAACAGTGCTGGCGCTCTTTCTGGGGCCACGTGAACCTGATAAAAATATCGGCCTGATTATGAGCTGGGCAATCGGCTGGCCACTACTCTTTTTCTCCTTCTTCTTTCTGGCACGAACATGGTGCAGTGTCTGTAGTCTGGCAATGCCGGGTAAACAGTTGCAGAACCTCATAAAACCACGAAAGAATACACCTCAGTTTATAAAAGAACATTCTGGCTGGATAATGGCTGTTCTCTGTATAATTGTGCTGTGGGTGGAGGTGGTCTGGAACGCCTATGAGAACCCTCTGCTTACCGGATGGATTATTCTGGCAGTAACGATAGGCTCATGTATCTGCAGTGTTCTTTATTCCCGCAGGACCTGGTGCAGGTATCTCTGTCCGCTAGGCGCGATCAATGCAATTTTCGCAATGCCTTCTATTATCGAGTTGCGGTCAAACAGGCATGTGTGCATGAACAGGTGTACGGAACATAACTGTTTTGGAGGCGGAGAAAAGAAGGGCGGTTGTCCAATGTTTCGTCATCCTTATCTCGTAGATAATAATCGTGACTGTATTATCTGCGGTGATTGTATCAAAAACTGTAACAACAGCTCCATTCATCTTAATTTGCGATTGGCACCTCAGGAGCTTTGGTCTCTTGAGACTCCTCGCAGAGCTGATAGTTTTCTTATTGTTGCGTTGGGGGCAATCTTTTTCCCTTTTGCCCTGCACAGTGAGTTTAGTCTGCTGGTTGAGTGGCTCTCCGATTCTATACGTGTCTATGGAGTCGCTGTCCCTGAATTTCTTGGGGGAAGTTTAGTTTTCTTCCTGCTGATATTAATCTTTCAGGTTGGATATTATCTTATGGTGCAGGTTCAGTCCTGGCATGCCCGTATGGATAAAAACTTTCTTCTGCCTATGCTTGGGTACGGTTTTATTCCGCTCATTCTTGGTGGGTATATGGCTGTGCATTTTGAAGTGTTTGTCAGAGATGCCGGAAGCATCGTACCTGCCATTCAGGAGTTACTTGGGAAGTCGGTAGTTTTCGAGCACGGACGTATTCTGAGCCCTGACAGTACATATGTCTTGCAGATTTTCACAGTGGTTGGTGGATTACTGGCATCAATGTATGCGACCTATAGGGTTATAGCCAGGATCCTCGTAGATGATGAAGTGAGCTCTAGATCACTGATGCTGCCTTATAGTTTTCTGATAACACTTGCCGGGTTGTTTGTTTTTATGGTTTAACCCGAAATGTAAGCACCGCTGTTAACTCCTGATTTCAAAGTGTTTTTTACGATTGCAATCTCAACTAACAGGGTGTTTGTCGTTTGAAGTCAAAAGAACTACACCCTGTAGTGTCGATATATTTTACAACAGCGATAAGTGTTACAAGCAACTTTCGGTAGTGTACTGCAGCAGGGTGGCTTGTTTCCTGGAGGCTGTCGGGAGAATGGCTCTTCTGTGGAGTTTCGCTTTACTTGCTTACCAGTCAATCGTATCGAAATTTCAGACAATATTGCTGCAGGTAATCAAAGACTTCATCATCATGTATATGGTTGTGTTTATGTTGTGAAAAATACATGGATTTTGAGCAAAAATAGTATTCTTTGTCACTCTCCTGGATCTGCAAAAAACGGTGTTGATGCGGAATTCGGATTAACCACTATAGCAAGAAAACATTCAGGTGAATGGGGATGTACGAGGCTACAAAAGGGGATCGGGTAGACCTGTACTTGCTGTACTGATCTACCCGATAAGGGGGGCTGAGAAAAAGAGTGTGCATCTCTCTTGCACACACATGTACTTGCATGCATTGTGCCAGGTGCAAATAATACCTTCAAATATCAATAGCTGCCTGATTAAATAAAGGAGTTATAATGTGTTATTGCTATACATGAATATAACACAATGATTGATTCAAAAAGCCAAACACATATTTGTAATTCGTTTGCGTAATTCGTATAGGTATTATGTAATTACCTTCAGGCAACTTGAGCTATATACGCTTATCCAGATATGTGTTGATTTCTGATGTTGCCTGCATATCTTTTAACCAGCTTTCATCGATTCCATCCATCCCCTGATGTGCACCAAGTATCATCCCGATCACCAGACCACGGGCTGCAGAGTCACCGCCAGCCATTACGTTCTGAATAAGCGCTTCTCTCAGATCCCCCTGATAGGTGAGTATCAGGTGTACGGCACCCGGTAAAGCTGAGGATACTTTACACATTTGGCCAAACTCTGCGATAACATCCCTGGTATTTATAAAGGTGGAGTCAAGACAACGCCTGAGACGAATGTCGAGATCAATATCACGAACACCTTCATCCACGAGTTGATGGACAGCTTCTGACGGTGATCGTCCTTCAAGTACAAGCAGAGCCAGCTTTACAATAAATTCAGTCGCGACATCTACACCTGGCCCTGCATGAGTAAATCGTGTCTGGGCCTGAGCAGCTTTAATGAGTAGATCCGGATTATTTGCATACCAGTAGATGAGGGGGGCAATTCGAGCCGGTCCGCCCAGATCAGTAGAGCTGGATCCTCCGGCATCTGGTGAAGTTCCAGCGTTAAGAGCGGCAAGGGTCGACTTTGTTGAGTGGTCAACGTAGCCTGTGTAGGTTGTGTTGAATTCCTGCCATTCTTTGGCGAAAGTGGCGAGCGCAAAGCCGTTGTTGGATGCCAGATGTTTTAAGAGTAGTAGTGTCTGATCACCGTAATGTGTGAATTCTCCTGTGCTCTTGGTGGGGTGATAACTTCCTTCCCCGGGAGGGAGCATGTGATCTATTATTCCAAATGTTGCGTCAATCTGATTTGTGTCGTAAATCCAGTGAGCACTCAGTGAGAGCGCATCGGCTGCAAACGATGCCAATACCATGGCTCGTGTATTGTCTGTCATAGGTTTTTTCTCCTGAAGTGTATTCTTCTGAACCCAAATTTCATTTGTATGTCAAAATAGTAATCTGGCAGAGCATTGTCAAAAAAACGATATCGCAAACTGCATGAGATTCGCGAAAGAGATAGGAGATTTTAATTTGCTATTCAGGAAGGTTACGCTTATACATTCTACATACGAATGTAAAAAATCTTTTTACCGATAGCGATCTCAACCTGAGTCGAAAAACGGGATTAGGGGTTAACTGTTAAGAAGCAAACTGGAGCAAAATATGGGTAAACTATTAAAGATTTTATTATTTCTCTTGGGCGGAATGGTTGTGTTGGTGGTGGCAGCTGTTTTGATAGTCCCAAAGATTATCGATGTACAGCAGTACAAACCGATGATTGAGGAGAAGGTTGCAGAAGTGACAGGTCGAACAGTTTCTTTGGGTGGTGATCTGAATCTTTCTCTATTTCCATGGGTGGGTATTGAGTTTTCAGATTTTCAGCTTGGAAATCCGAAAGGGTATGGTAGTGAGAGTTTTGTAAAGGTTAAGTCTTTTGAAGCTCATGTGAAAGTGATGCCACTGCTGTCGAAAGAGGTACAGGTCGACAGCTTCGTCCTGGACAGTCCTCAGATTTATCTTGAAAGGCGAAAAGACGGAAGTGCTAACTGGGAAGGGCTAGGCGGTGCTGACAAGAAAGCAGAAGAACCAGAAGCGAAAAAAACAGAATCCGGTGGTGACTTTGCGCTGAAGTCTATTGAGGTTGGTGAGTTTGCAATTCTTAACGGTACTGTTACGTTCATTGATAAACAAAATGGAATCACTAAAGATATCAAAGGACTTACTCTTAAACTCAAAGATGTCAGTCTGGACCGGCCGATAGCTCTTGAATTCAGTGCTGTTCTTGATGGAAACGCTCTTGGGTTAGCCGGCCAGTTTGGTCCTCTTGGCAAAAAACCGGGACAGGGTAGCCTGCCTCTTGATCTTACATTGAGTGCTCTTGGTCAGCTGGAAGCAAAACTTTCAGGTAAATTGAACAATCCCGCAACAGATCTCAGCTATGATCTGACTCTGGATGTAGCAAAGTTTTCTCCACGAAAGTTAATGGAAGCATTGCAGATGTCGTTTCCTGTTGAGACTTCCGACCCTGCAGCGCTGAGTGCTGTCGCACTTGGTGTAAAGGTTGCCGGTGGACTAAACAGTGTCGCGATCTCTAATGGTAAAATTGTACTCGACAGTTCAAACATTGATTTCAAAGGCGACGTGAAGGCATTTGCACCGCTTAATCTGGTGTTTGAAGGAAATCTCGATGCAATTAACCTTGATAAATATATGCCTCCTAAAAAGGAACAGGCTCAAGAGACTGTAAAGAAAGAAGATGCTCAGGCGAAGGCGATTGATTACGCGCCACTTAGAAAACTGAAACTGGATACTACATTCACGGTCGGTACCCTCATGGTTCAGGGTGGCAAGGTGGAAAATATTCAGATGCATCTTACCGCAGATAAGGGTGTTTTTAATTTAACTCCCTTTTCAATGGATCTCTATGGTGGCAAATTCAACTCAACAGCTTCATTGAATGTTCAGGGGAATTCTCCGGTCACAGCAGTTGATTTGAAGACAGCTGCGGTCCAGGTCGGTCCAATGCTAAAAGATTTTGCAAAAAAAGATATGCTTGAAGGAACGCTGGAATCAAATGTTGCCATAACGCTTAAAGGCGATTCCGCAGAAATGATTAAAAAGACATTGAACGGCAATGGTCAGTTACTTTTTAAAGATGGGGCAATTGTCGGAATAGATTTAGCTGGAATGGTAAGAAATGTTCAGGCGAGTTTTGGTCTGACCGAGAACCCTACAGCGAAACCTCGCACAGATTTTGCCGAATTACGTGCACCGTTTACTCTGAAAAACGGCCTTTTCAATACTCCGGAAACAGCGATGCTTTCTCCTCTGATACGCGTCACTGTAGCAGGTTCTGCCGATTTGGTTTCCGAAGTCCTCGATATGAAAGTGAAACCGAAGTTTGTGGCAACCCTAAAAGGCCAGGGAGATACTGAACAACATTCAGGTTTACTCGTTCCCGTACTGGTGAAAGGTACGTTTAGTTCGCCTGAATTCAGTCCTGACCTTGAAAGCTTATTAAAGAGTCAGCTGGAAGGTGAATTGCCAAAAACTGAAGATTTGAAGAAGGCTCTTGAGGAGGAGTTGAACCCGGAAAAAATACTTCCTAAAACCGATAGCGATTCTGTTGAGAAAGCTATTAAAGGTTTAATTCCAAAGCTATCTTTTTGATGTACCAGAGCATTGCTGCAGTGAACCAATAATTATTTTGGAAATGTAAACTGTCGAAATGCAACTTTCATATAGGCGGGATCAATCGACTGTAGATTGCTCCCGCCTTTTTTATTTAAAAATACTGGTAAATACAAACATCTGTGGTGTACCATGGAAAATAATTAAACCTGACTAACCGGTGGAGGTCGATGTGGGGAAAGTTATTTCTTTTGGTTTTATGCTTTTACTGTTTATGACAATCAGCCTTGCTTCAGCCGGTGAACAGCCCGTAGGGTTCTTCAAAACGGTCACCGGAGTAGTAAAAATAATGCGGGTTGAAGATAACATTGATGTTACGCCCGGTATGAAATTCCATTCAGGGGACACCATTATCACCGAGTCTATGAGCAGCGCAGGTATAGTTTTTCATGACGGGACAGTATTAACTCTCGGCGCTGGTACTGAGTTGGAAATCAAAAATTATCTGTTTCAGCCGGAGGCAAAGGAATATGATTTTTCACTGTTTATGAAACGTGGTGAAATAATATACAATTCCGGGAAACTCAGTAAACTTGCTCCTGAGAAAGTGAACGTAGAAACTCCAAGAGCCACTGTTGGTGTTCGTGGCACTCGATTCATATTATCAGTTAAATAGTGCCTGAACGAAAACCTGTAGATGTTTTCAAGTTTGAGGCGGCATGCAAGTTAAAACTACTGAATATATACCGTGTTTTTAGCATTAAAATTTCTGACCAATGACGAACTTGGGAAAATTTACGATTTTCAATCGGGCATTAAATAGCAGGGGATGTAAAATATGCGATTATTGTACCTTTTCGGGGGAGTGTTAATTTTTTTGTTAGCGGGTTGCGGTCCGAAAACAACACTCATCCTGTTGCCTGAGGATTCAGGCGCTGTCGGGGAAGTAGTTATGACAGCTGAGGGAGGTGAGGTAGTTGTGAATACTGCGTATTCCTATTCTTCAGTTTCATCAACAGGAATTCTGCCAACGTTGCCCAAAGAGACTACACCGGGAAAAGTTGAGTTGGAATATGGAGCACTGCTTGCTGCGCAACCACCGGGTCCGGTCATCTATATCCTGTATTTTAGAAATGGTACTAGTGAATTAACCGATCAATCCAAGGGACTTCTCAAACAGATGAGTAGAGAGGTGGTACAGGATCTCCCCACTGAAGTCAGCATAATAGGTCATACAGATTCTGTAGGCAAAAAGGAGCATAACTATAAGCTCTCATTGATGAGGGCAAAAGTTGTTGAAGGATTGCTGCTTGAAATTATTCCATCTCTACAAAACATCACGATACGATCACATGGTGAAAATGAACCGCTGATAGCTACACCAGATAATGTTTCTGAGCCAAGAAACAGGCGTGTCGAAATAATGATACGTTAAATGGCGCTTGAAGATGCTCTCTATCCCCTCTAATTTATTCCCGGATAATTCGCTGTTCATTAAGCCTGAAGATAATGTCCATTCTCCTGGCTAGCTCCATATTATGCGTTACCATTATCACAGAAAGTGAACGTTCCCTGCAAAGCTGCTCCAACAGATTGAAGACCAGATTGCCGGCGCGGCTGTCAAGATTACCTGTGGGCTCATCGGCCAGGAGTAGGGCCGGTTTCATGATCAGGGCTCTGGCAAGGGCTGTACGTTGCTGCTCGCCGCCTGAAAGCTCGGCAACTCTGTGGTCCAGCCGATGGTCAAGTTCTACACTTTTGAGTAACTCTGTGGCTGGTTCTATAACATCTTTTTTCTTTTTTCCTGCAATGAGTGCCGGCATCATCACATTTTCCAATGCGCTGAATTCAGGTAACAAGTGATGGAACTGGAAAATAAAACCAAGAGATTTGTTGCGAAATTGAGCAAGCTCACCATCGTTTTTTTCGGTAAGTCGCTCGCCTTTAAAAAACAGGTCTCCGCCTGTCGGGGATGCAAGAGTACCCAATATTTGTAAAAGTGTGGTCTTGCCTGAACCAGAAGCGCCAACGATAGCGGCCATCTCTCCAGCATTGATAGAGAGATCAATAGTGTTAAGAACTGTTAACTCGTCTTTTCCGGAAATATAGGATTTACTAATACCCCGAGCTTCAAAAAGCGCACTCATGAAAGTACCTCGGCAGGTTGCACCTGGGAAGCTTTCCATGAGGGATAAAGCGTGGCAAGCAGTGTAATAACAATTGATGCAATAGCAATGAGACCTACATCAAAGGGGAGAACTTTTATCGGCAATGTAGTCATCGGATAAACATTAGACGGTAGCTCGATAAATTTGTATCTGGAGAGTAGTTCGCATAACCCGAGGCCTCCAAGCACACCAAGCGTGGTGCCTGTGAGGGCAATTATACTTCCCTGCAGAAAGAAAATCCGCATTATTGAGGCCGAGGTCGCACCCATTGACTTAAGGATAGCGATATCGCGACTCTTTTCCATAACAACCATAATGAGCGCACTGATAATATTCAGTGCAGCCACTAAAATGATTAGTGTAAGGCAGATAAACATGCCGATTTTTTCGAGCTTAAAAGCGGCAAATAAGTTGCGGTTCATTGACATCCAGTCTTTTGCCAGATGACCCGGGCCAAGTTTTCTGACGATATCAGCACCAACCTCATCGGCCTGATCAAGTCTGTTTTCCTTGACCGTAACCTCTATCCCATGTGCTATATTCCCTTCGCCAAGAAAAGTCTGAACTCCCTTGATAGACATATAGGCAAGTGTTGAATCGTATTCAAACATGCCGGTCTCAAAAATACCGCTGACCATGCATGTCTTTATTTTTGGAATAACACCCATCGGGGTGAGAGGACCGGAAGGAGAGACGAGACGAACCTTGTCACCTATTCCAACTCGCAACTCAGAGGCAAGTGCTTTGCCGAGTATGATGTTCGGGATACGAATATCCTTTTCCTGATCGAGGTCGTGGATCGAGCCACTAAGCATCTGTTTAGATAAACCCACTACATTTTCAGCTGTTTCAGGGTCAATGCCTCGCAATACAACACCGCTTCCACCGAAAGAAGAGCTGAGCAGTGTCTGAGTATAGAGGTACGGTGTGGCACCTGTTACATCCTTAACTGTCAGGATCTGCTCGCGTTTCAATTCATAATCAGCTATCGATCCACCATATCTCTGAACAATGATATGGGAGTTGACTCCTAAAATCTGGTCGCGTAAGCCGTCTGTGAAACCGGAATAGACAGACAGCACCACGATCAGCGCGATGACGCCAACCGTGATACCTGCAACTGAGATAAGCGAGATAAGCGAAATAAAACGCTGTTTATGTTTTGCCCGCAGATACCTGAGGCTGATAAACCACTCGTACATAGTATTATTCTGTCTCTTTCTGCTGGTCGTCCTGGTTTTTTTCCTGCTCTCTGCTGCTGACTTCAGGTTTCAGATGCGGGAAGAGGATGACGTCACGAATAGACGGAGCGTCTGTGAGCAGCATTACAAGGCGATCTATACCGATTCCTTCACCGGCAGCCGATGGCATACCATATTCAAGGGCGCGGAGGTAATCTTCATCAAGTACAGGATGAATTTCATCGTCGTTGCCACGTTCATTGATCTGCTTTTCAAACCGGCCACGCTGATCTACCGGATCATTAAGCTCAGAGAATGCATTAGCCAATTCACGACCGGTTATAAAGAGTTCGAAGCGGTCAGTTACGGTTGGATCTTCTTCGTTTCTTCGTGCAAGCGGTGAAACCTCTGTAGGGTAGGAGGTAATAAAGGTCGGATCAATAAGTTTCTCTTCTACGAGCAATTCAAAGAGTTCTGTCTTCGCCTTGCCCGGGCCAGCCATATCTTCAAGCTGAATACCTTTTTCTTTGGCAAGCGCCAGAACAGCAGCGTCATCTTTTAAGAGTTCCGCATTGATACCTGCAACCTCTACAAGAGCTTCATCCATGGTAAGACGTTTCCATGGTGGAGCAAGATTTACAGGTGTACCCTGATACTCAATCTGCATTGAACCATTTACTTTGTTACAGATTTTAGAAATCATATCTTCGGTCAGGTCCATCAGCTCTTCATAGGTCGCATACGCCTGGTAAAACTCAAGCATGGTGAACTCAGGGTTGTGCCTGGTGGAGAGTCCTTCATTTCTGAAGTTACGGTTGATCTCGAAGACGCGCTCAAACCCACCGACAAGAAGTCGCTTGAGGTAAAGCTCAGGGGCGATACGGAGGAATAAGTCCATATTCAGAGCGTTATGATGTGTCTGAAAAGGTTTTGCAGTAGCGCCACCAGGTACAGGCTGCATCATTGGAGTTTCAACTTCCATGAATCCGAGATTGTTGAGGTATTCACGAACCAGTCGGATAATCTCAACACGTTTTCTAAATGTCTCACGAGATTCAGGGGTAACAATGAGGTCAACGTAGCGTTGTCTGTAACGTGTCTCAACATCAGTAAGTCCATGGAACTTCTCAGGCAGTGGACGCATCGATTTTGAGATCATGTTGATTGAACTTGCTTGAACAGAAAGCTCACCAACTTTGGTTTTAAAGAGCGTTCCTTCAATGCCGATGATATCGCCGATATCCCACTTCTTGAATTTGGCGAACTCCTCATCACCCAGCAGGTCTTTTTTCAGATAGATCTGAATACGACCACTTCTGTCTGCGAGATGAACAAATGCAGCCTTACCGAATTTGCGCATGGACATTACGCGGCCTGCTACAGAATAGGATTTACCGCTTTCATCATGCTGCTGCGCTTCAAGATGCTCACCTAAGGGGAGCAGTTCTGTGACTATATTCGCAGGTTTAAAATGGTTGCTGTAGAGTTTTACACCTAATTCTTCAAGGGCTTCGGCTTTTTCACGTCGTTGTTGCAGAGTCTGGTTGTCTTTGCTCATGGTAGTCGTTTCTGTAAGTAGGGGTGTAACGATCAGAAGATTGAGAGTTTATCAGGAAAGAGTAAGCGGCCATGGTTTGGTATACCATGAAGCTGTTTAGCAGCTCATTTCGGGATAGAAACTGATCTATAAAAAAAGCGGCAGATATCTGCCGCAGGTAATAACGCCTATATGTTAAACACTGTTTGTGTTTCCAGCCAAAATCTATTCATTGTAATATGATTTCCGGTGATATTGCGGATATCTTTTTCTACTCTAAAAAGCAGAAATATATCCCGTGCGTTCCTGTGGTAAACATGGCGCTAATATCGATCAGGAAAAAATAATCACAGAGAGGATGAAAACTATCCTAAGGAAGTAACGGGAAACTCTCAATCTGTCAATTCTTTTCAAGTAGCACAACGGTTTCGATATGGTGTGTCTGCGGAAACATATCAACAGGTTGTATTTGGATAACTGAAAATCCTGTGCCGGTAAGATCTGCAATGTCGCGGCTCAGTGTTGCGGGGTCACACGATATATAGACCATACGTTTTATACACAGGGATGCAATCTGCTTTGCAAGACCAGGCATGCCTTGCCGTGGCGGGTCAACTACCAGACAATCAAAAGATTCTCCGGCGGCAACAAGATCATTGCATGCCTTGTGTATCGGGCTTTTTTTGAAAGTCGTGTTAGTGAGTCCGGCAGTGGATGCGTTGGCTTTTGCACTTCGAATTGCTGCTCCCTGACCTTCAATGCCGGTCAATGATTTTGCCGCTGCTGCAAGTGCGATAGAGAAATTGCCTGATCCGCAGAAGAGATCCAGGACAGTCTCATCTTTTTGAATATCAGCATATTGGAGCACGAGATCAATCAGCTGTTTATTCTGTTGAAGATTAACCTGGCAGAAGCCTCCCACTTCCCACGAAAGAGACAGTGGTGATGGGTATGCAGTTAGATCCTCATATATTATCTGCATTTTTTTACTACATTCTGCAGGAGCACCGACAGTCAGCGGAAATGCTTCGCCCTGAAAAAAGAGCCGTTCAAGTGACTCTATATCTGTGCACAGTTCTGCTGCGTATTTAAAATCTGTCGGACGGGGTTTTCTGGTGTAATGAAGCAGGGCTGTTACCTTACCTGTAGCCGGATGCCAGAGTAATTCCACCTCTGAAGAATGGTTAAGCAGGTCTTGAAATGCTTGGTGGTTATTAAGTTCAGCAAGCGTTTCGTTTATCTCTTTGCCTGCGATGGCACATTCTGAAATCGGGACAATTTCATGGCTCTTATGCTTTCTGAAACCGCAATTTTGGTATTCATCCACCCACAACCTGATGCGTTGCCTGTAATGAAATGTTTCAGGTGACGGAAGGGTGGGCAGGACGATAGTGTTTGCGTATTCTGTGAGAATTTCGGACTGTTGTCTTGTCAGATTGTTAATGACGATATCTGTTTTAATGCGGAGTTGTTCTTCGTAACTGCAATGCTGGATATCACAACCACCACAGACTTTGTAATACCTGCAGGGAGGAGTGATTCTGGAATCGCTTTTTTTATCAACGCTGAGAAGTTTACCGAGCAGGTAGGTTTTCTTGTCATCTATTGTTTTGAACGTAACTACTTCACCCGGCAGAGTGCGCGGTATCATCACCCTGCGGCCATCACTGAGTTTACCTAACCCGTAACCGCCCTTAATGACTTTTTCAATTGTAACAGAATGTTTATTCATTTTAAAAATAGAAACGAGTGGAGTATAAGTGTGAGTCCGGCCAGTCGACCGATGCTGTAGACAGCCAGTAGTGCTAATACAGCATAATTTAGAGTACGAGGTTCTACATAATATACCGGACGTGGATTGTCTAACCCTAATCCTCCTGCGTATTGCCCAGTCTTAACACAGGCACGCAGAAATAGCAGGCTGGCTACTCAAAGGGGGAGAGATACGTTTCTAAAATCGTGATGAGCGGAAACTTCGGGGCTAACGTCATTATTTACTCCATATGAATCTGTTTGAGGTATGGATACTGACCACATCCAAACAATTTGTCTTGCATTTCACATGGGATAAACACATATTTGGTGTGGAATTGAAGTGTTCAATCCGACAAACTCCTATTACAGCCAGTTAAATTTTACCATTCAGAGGACAGGTGCGTGGCAAGTCAGCAGACAACAGTATTAATTGTAGATGATGAACAGGTTCACCGCTATATGCTCAGCTCTATGCTGAAGGAGTGGGGGTGGCGCTGTATAGAAGCTGATGATGGGACCACTGCTGTCGCCGCAGTCGAGAAACACAATTATGATGCTGTGCTGATGGATATTCGCATGGTGAAGATGGATGGCCGGGAGGCATTTCATAAAATTCATGCAATGCGGCCAGCGCTTCCTGTGATCCTGATGACTGCATATTCCTCAGTGGATGATGCTGTAATTATGATCCGCGAGGGCGCACACGATTATCTGACAAAACCCCTCGATTTTGATCGTTTACGGCTGGCTCTTGAGCGGGCGGTGGATCATCGTCAAGTGACCGAGAAAAAACAGCAGCCGCGAGAGCAACAGACCACCCTGCAAACCGGAATTATAGGTGAATCACCAAAGATGCAGGAACTCCTTGAGATGATATCGTACGTTGCCCCGACAGAAGCAACTGTACTGGTTTATGGAGAGTCAGGGACAGGCAAGGAACTTGTTGCGGAGGCGTTACATAGTAATAGCGAGCGCAAAGGCGGGCCCTTTATCAAGGTGAATTGCGCAGCATTGGCAGAGAGTCTGCTGGAATCAGAACTGTTCGGCCATGAAAAAGGTGCTTTTACCGGTGCTGACCGCGAACGTGATGGGAAATTTGTCCAGGCGGATGGCGGCACATTGTTTCTCGATGAGATTGGAGAAACCTCACAGGCGATGCAGGTGAAACTGCTGCGAGTACTTCAGGAACATGAGCTACAGCGTGTCGGAGGTGAGAAAACTATTCAGGTTGACGTGCGGATAATCGCCGCAACTAACAGAAATCTTGAAGACGAAGTGAAGACCGGAAATTTCAGAGAAGATCTCTATTATCGGCTTAATGTAGTTATGCTGGAAGTGCCACCTTTACGCACAAGAGCAGGAGATATTCCATTACTGGTTAACCATTTCGTCAGGAAATTTGCCGAAAAAAACAGAAGATCTGTGCAGAGTGTGATTCCTGAATGCATGGAGGCCTTAAACAGCTACCCGTGGCCAGGTAATGTGCGGGAGTTGGAAAACGCCATTGAACGCGGAATTATTCTGATGCGCGGCGACCAGCTTACCCAGAAGAGTCTGCCGCTTTCTGTTCAAAATTATAAGCGACAGTCCGCCCCTGAAGCAGATACCGAACCGGCTTCGCTCTATGAAGCTGAAAAACGGCTTGTGATAGAGACGTTGGCAAAAACCGAAGGCAATAAAAGTGAAGCTGCCCG
The DNA here is from genome assembly GCF_005116655.2 of Desulfosediminicola flagellatus. GTDB lineage: Bacteria > Desulfobacterota > Desulfobulbia > Desulfobulbales > Desulfocapsaceae > Desulfopila > Desulfopila flagellata. The sequence goes on from NZ_CP050698.1 coordinate 1,423,597, forward strand.
GCGTCTGGGCATTACCCGCAAAACCTTGCAGAACAAATTAAATAAATATGATGAGGAATGATCCCTGCTACAGTTTTCTCACAACCTCGGTGGTTTTTTGAGTGCTTTAGACAGGCATCTGTCCAATCTTAGGCTTTGAGCAGTTTTGCGCAGGTGATTACAGCTGCATAAAAATAGACTCTCGTTATTTTAATGCTGTGCTAACTCATAGAGGTTCCAAAGGAAAATTTTTACTATTATCTTGTCTGACAAATCTTGACATTGCTCATACTCTACTTATTGTTCGCACAGGTTTTTGAAGTGATCCGGTGGATGGCCTGATTCGGCGTTCAACCGATACTAAGAGATTATTTAGGGAAGAGAGATTGGAGGAATCGGTGAGCAAGGACAAAATGGACAATGATCTTCAGGACGAAAATGAAAATATCGAAGCTGATATCGACGCTGAAGAAGTAGCATCTGCTACAGAAACTGCTGAAATGGAGCCGGAAGAAGTAGAGCCGGATCTGGAGCAGGAACTTGCTGCTGCCCGTGCAGAGGCAGATGAACTACGTGACAAGATGTTGAGGATGGCTGCTGACTCGGAAAATTTTAAGAAGCGGATGGAGCGTGAGCGCTCAATGATGCTCAAATACTCCGGTGAGCAGATCTTCAAAGAGATCCTGCCGGTTGTCGATAACCTCGAACGTGCTATAGCTCATTGCGATGAGGTAGAAGAGGCCGAGGCCAATTTTAAAGGTCTTCTGGAGGGTGTTCAGCTCACCTTGAAGAGCCTTGTGAACACACTAGAAAAATTTGAAGTAAAGCCTGTAGTATCTGTAGGCGAGCCGTTTGATCCTAATCATCAGGAAGCGCTCACCATGGAGGCAAGCGACACCATTCCAGCAAGTCATGTAGTAAATGAATTCGAGAAGGGATACTACTACAAGGATCGTCTTCTGCGGGCTGCCAAGGTGATTGTGTCATCCGGTAAAGCTGAAAGTTGAAAAGGTATTGTATAGCTTGAAAAATTTGCTGATCTCTCTTGACAAAGAAAGGAACATGACCACTTTAGAAGAGGTTGATGAAAGCAGATTTTGATGAAATTATTTGAGGATTCTCGGAAATAAGAAACAGTCCGATTTAGATTGATATACAAGGAGAAAGAGACATGGGTAAGATTATTGGAATTGATTTGGGAACTACCAACTCATGTGTGGCAATTATGGAAGGTGGCGATCCTAAAGTAATCGCCAACTCAGAAGGTAACAGGACCACACCGTCCGTTGTTGCTTTTACTGATAGCGGCGAGCGACTTGTTGGTCAGGTTGCAAAGCGTCAGGCGGTTACAAATCCAGAACGAACCCTGTACGCTATTAAGCGTCTCGTTGGTCGCAAGTTTGTTGATGCAGAGGTAAAGCGATCTGCTGAAATCAGCCCGTTTAAAATTGTTGAAGGCACCAACGGTAGTGTATCTGTTGAGGTTGAAGGCAAAGTGTACCGTCCGGCTGAGATCTCAGCTATGGTACTTGCTAAAATGAAGCAGACCGCTGAAGAGTACCTTGGCGAAGAAGTTACTGATGCCGTTGTAACTGTACCTGCATACTTCAATGATGCTCAGCGTCAGGCAACAAAAGATGCTGGTAAGATCGCTGGTTTGAATGTTCAGCGTATCATCAACGAGCCAACCGCAGCTTCTCTTGCTTATGGTCTTGATAAGAAAGGCGAAGAGAAAATCGCGGTATTCGATCTTGGTGGCGGTACTTTCGACGTTTCCATTCTTGAAATCGGTGACGGTGTATTCGAGGTTAAATCCACCCACGGTGATACGTTTCTTGGTGGTGAAGATTTCGATATGCGTATTGTTAACTGGCTTGCTGATGAGTTTAAGCGTGAGCAGGGAATCGATCTTCGTGGCGACAAAATGGCTCTTCAGCGTCTTAAAGAAGAAGCTGAGAAAGCCAAGATGGAACTTTCTACCACAAAAGAGACCGATATCAACCTGCCGTTTATCACTGCAGATGCTTCAGGTCCTAAACATCTCAATCTGAAACTGAGTCGTGCAAAATTCGAGAACCTGGTTGCTGATCTTATCGAGCGAACAGTTCAGCCTTGTATTACTGCGATCAAGGATGCCGGTCTTACCGCATCTGAAATCGACGAGGTAATTCTGGTTGGTGGTATGACCCGTATGCCTAAGGTTCAGGAAAAAGTAAAAGAGATCTTTGGTAAAGAGCCAAACAGAGGTGTTAACCCAGATGAGGTTGTAGCTGTAGGTGCTGCAATTCAGGGTGGCGTTCTGCAGGGTGACGTTAAAGACGTTCTGCTGCTCGACGTAACTCCGCTCTCTCTTGGTATCGAGACCCTTGGTGGAATTACCACCAAACTGATCGAGAAGAACACAACCGTTCCTACCAAGAAAAGCCAGGTGTTCTCCACCGCTGCTGACAATCAGCCTGCGGTATCCATCCACGTGCTCCAGGGTGAGCGTGAGATGGCACAGGATAACAAGACAATCGGTAAATTTGAGCTGTCTGATATTCCTGCTGCTCCTCGTGGTGTTCCGCAGATTGAGGTTGCTTTTGATCTTGATGCGAACGGTATCCTTCACGTTTCTGCAAAAGATCTCGGAACCGGTAAAGAGCAGTCAATCCGCATCACTGCTTCTTCAGGTCTGACCGAGGAAGAAATTGAGAAGATGACCAAGGATGCAGAACTTCACGCTGAAGATGATAAGAAGCGTAAAGAGCTGATCGAGACCCGTAACCAGGCGGATGCCATGGTTCATGCAACCGAAAAGAGCCTGAAAGATTTGGGTGATAAGGTTGATGAAGAGACCAAGGGCAACGTTGAAAAAGAGATTGAGAACGTTAAGAAGGTAATTGACAGCGACGATATTGAAGCAATCAAGACTGCAGTCGATGCTCTTACCGCAGCATCTCACAAACTCGCAGAACTCATGTATGCGCAGGCTTCTAAGGATAACCCTGATGGAGCAGGCGGCGCAGGTGGAGCGGGTGGTGCTGGCGGCGCTGCAGGCGGACCTAAGAAGGACGACGATGATGTTGTTGACGCAGACTACGAAGAAGTAAAATAAGTCTGTAGTTATCCCCCGGAAGGGGAATAGCTAAAAAACGCAGGGAGTAAGGAAATAACTTTTCCTTACTCCCTTTTTTTTTGTTTTTACGGTATGGTGTTCGGGTTCTCGTATTTACATCATCCCTTTCAAATAACACATAACTACTCGCAATATCATGAAAGTATTATCAGGCATACAACCCTCCGGGCAGCTGCATATTGGAAACTATTTCGGAATGATGCAGCAGATGATTTCGCAAATGGATAGTTCCGAACTTTACGTATTTATTGTCGATCTTCACGCACTTACCTCGGTCCATGACCGGGAGAGATTAGCTACCGGCACACTCGAAGCCGCTGCGGATTTCCTGGCGCTGGGGCTTGATCCTGATAAATGCATCTTCTGGGTCCAGTCAGATGTTCCTGAGGTCTGTGAACTGACATGGGTACTCTCCACAATTGCACCGATGGGGCTCATTGAGCGTTGTCATTCTTATAAAGATAAGGTTGCTAAAGGCATTACCGCGAGCCATGGTCTTTTTTCTTATCCTGTGCTGATGGCGGCTGATATTCTTTTGTATCAGGCAGATAGGGTACCGGTTGGAAAAGATCAGAAACAGCATCTGGAAGTTGCACGCGATCTGGCCCAGAAGTTTAACAATGAGTTTGGTCATACCTTTGTGATTCCTGAGCCTGCAATCAGTGAGACCACTGCGATTGTACCCGGGCTTGATGGACAGAAAATGTCCAAATCCTATGGTAATACCATTCCCATCTTCCTTGAAGGTAAGCAGTTAAAGAAACGGGTTATGGCAATTGAGACCGACGCAACACCGGTTGAAGATCCCAAAGACCCTGATAACTGTAATCTCTACAGCCTCTTGAAGCTTTTCGCGACTCCTGAGCGTATGAAGGAAATCCGTGGCCTTTATGTAAATGGTGGCGCTGCGTACGGATATCTAAAGCTGGAGCTGCTTGATCTGTTGAATGAAAAATATTCTGATGCCAGAAAGAAAAAGGCTGAATTTTTGTCAGATCCTGCCGAATTGAAGGCAATTCTCGCGAAAGGTGCTGACAAAGCACGTGAGAAAGCTGTAGTCACTTTGGATCTGGTTCGGGACCGCGTCGGGTTGAAATATTAGGTAGTATCATTCTAGGCCGAACTTTATAGCATAATCAAGTCATTGAACGGAGCAGCAGGTTATGGGATACGGTATTGAAAGGGATGAAGCTTTAGCGCTGGTCAAAGACCACATAAAGAATGAGAACCTTGTTAATCATTCATTGGCGGCTGAGGCGGTATTACGCGCAATAGCCAAACGTCTTGATGAAGATGTTGAGAAGTGGGGATTGACCGGACTGCTACACGATCTTGATGCTGAGCTTGAGCCTGATCTGGCGACCCATACCACAAGAACTGTTACTGTTCTTCAGGATAAAGGTGTCGATGCTGAAATAATTGAAGCCATTAGATTGCATAACCTCGAAGCTTACCCAGGTGAAGCACGTACCACCAGACTTCATCATGCACTGGCAGCGGGAGAGACAATCACAGGGTTGGTTATTGCTTCCGCTCTGGTACGGCCTGAAAAACAGCTCTCATTTGTAAAAGCCAAATCTGTGCGTAAACGTTATAAAGAAAAAGCTTTTGCGCGTGGAGCAAACCGGGAAATCATCGCAGAGTGTGAGTTGATTGATATTCCACTCGCTGATTTTTGCGAATTGAGCCTTGTGGCCATGCAGGAAATTGCCGACCAGATAGGTTTGTAGAACTACGATTTCAAAACGCAGGACAGCTTAAAAAGGGGGATGACGGGTAATACTGTCATCCCCCTTTGTTGTTTGGTACTTTTTATGATTTCCCATTTTTCTTAATCGTTTTATACAAATGCTTATCAGCTTTGATTCTGGAAAGAGATGTGGTTGCTGCCATAGTGTGAGGGGACTGATGTATTTTCATGTCTTTTGAGAAAAGAAATCGGTCTCCTGTCTTTTTAGAGCGGGAATCAGGTAAAATTTTCGGTTTAAGAAATACGGGCTTGTACACATTTTAATTTGTGGTGATATACTTTGATCATCGCATGTAACCATTTATAATTCGAACACCATTTACACTGGAGAAACCATGTCAAAGGATGCATATGCAAAACTGGTAGAAAAATTTCAGCGACTTTCACGGCTGGAACATGCAATGACCTTTTTACAATGGGATCAACTTGTGATGATGCCAGCTGCAGGCAATGATACCAGATCAAAGTCAATTGCAGAGCTGGCTTCCATGCACCATGAGATGCTGACAGAGCCGGAGATGGGCGAGCTGATAGATACTGCGCAGGGACAGGTTACAGAACCTTCACTGCAGCGAAGTCTTCTTGAGATGGAGCGTACCTGGCGTCAGGCAGTATGTCTGCCCTCTACACTTGTAAAAGCGCAATCTCTTGCTGGCTCAAAGTGTGAACATGGCTGGCGAACCCAAAGAAAAGAGAACGATTGGAAAGGTTTTCTATCCAATTTTAGAGAAGTGGTAAATCTCTCCAGGGAAGAAGCGCAGGCGCGTCAGGCTGTAAAGCCCGAACGATTTCCGACACCTTACGACGCATTGCTCGATCTGTATTGTACCGGAGACAGCAGTGAATTTATTAAAAAGACGTTTGATCAATTAAAGACCACCTTACCGGGACTGATCGAAGAAGTTATCAGCCAACAAAACGAGACAGTTTCGTTAAGGGGCAGTTATCCCATTGATGCCCAGAAGCAACTCAACGAGAAATTGATGAAGGTTCTGGGCTTTAATTTTGAGGCTGGTCGTCTGGATGTGAGCATGCATCCATTTAGTACCGGAGACACAGGCGATCAGCGAATTACAACCCGTTTTCGTGATACTGATTTTGCCGATGCACTGCAGGGGACAGCGCATGAAACCGGCCACGCTAGTTACGAAGCCGGATTACCTGAAGAGTGGGCCGATTTGCCTGTAGGTAATGCACGGAATATGTGCCTACATGAGAGTCAGAGTCTGTTATTTGAAAAACAGATTTTTCTGTCAAGCCCGTTTACCCAGTTTTTTGCTCAGTCAGTTCATTCATATCTTCCTGATGCAAAACGCTTTTCGGCAGAAGAAATCTGGCATGCAAGCAAACGGGTTCAACCGAGCCTTATTCGGGTTGAAGCTGATGAGGTTACCTATCCGCTGCATGTAATCCTACGCTTTGAGATTGAGAGCAGCCTCATGAACAGTACCCTTGAGCCAGATGATATCCCTGAACTGTGGGATGAGAAGATGAAGAAGTACATGGGGCTTTCCACAAAAGATAACTATGCGGACGGATGCTTGCAGGATATCCATTGGACAGACGGTTCCTTCGGCTATTTCCCATCATATACACTTGGTGCGTTAAATAGTGCCCAGTTGTTTGCTGCAATAAAGAAAGAACATCCAGAATGGCAGGAGAAGCTCGCTCAAGGTGACATCGGCTTTATTCGTAACTGGCTGCAGAAGGCTATCTGGTCAAAAGCGAGTACCTTGGATTCGCAGGATATCATAATCCAGGCAACGGGAGAGGGAACTAATCCTGGTTACTTCCTAGAGCATATACAGGCGCGGTATTTGAGAAATCAATATTAGGTTCAGAGTGGACAGTATTAAATCCGAAGTGTGAGTGGTAGGCGTTTTTTAATCAGCTTTTGATTCGTTGGCTAAATCCAGCAGTGGCGCTTTAGTCCAGTATCGATTTCGACCTCCGCACCAGATTAAAATGGCGCAATCATCAGTGATGGTTGCGCCATTTTTGTATTTGATCGAAATCATTCTATTTAATAAAATAGAAACGGTTAATTTTTGATTGGTTCATAATTCAGTTCCTGCAGCTCTGCATGTTTTGCTCTAAGGTGTGCGTATAAGGATTTGCTATTTATCTTATGGTGGTCCGTAATCCTACCTGCAAAAGAGTATACCTTCTGTGACACTCAAGCTGTTGCACTATGTTCGCATTCTTTTGTGTCCAGAAAAGTCAATTGCTTAATGCTTGAGACGATGTAACGGATCGTTTTGGCAGTGTTGGACACTTGAAGCATGACACATCCTGTAAACATTCAGGAGGGCAGTACATTGCCAGGACAGCAGGTAACTTACATCATAGTCAGCAGTTTACCGATCCAGCACCCCTGAGTGTCCAGCACCGAAGGCCTGTGCGGCACATCTAAGAGCAAGTGACACACTGCCTGTTCACAGCATTGATAGGCTCGCTGGTAACCTGAAGAACTGACAGGAACTCGTTGCGGACATTTGGAGCTGTGATTGGTGCAAAGGGGCGTCGGGGAGTACCCTTATCGATATGGGCTCAGAGATTTTGTATTGAAAAATGCAGTTTGGCGGCACACGTCAGGATGTGCGGTTGGTGCAAACATTGCAAGCAGAAATGTTAGAGACGAATGAGCGTCATGCATATTTTCCTCACTATTTGTTGATTCTGAATGCTAACTTGAAATTATGAAGTGTAATGGTGCGCAGGCACTGTGCAAACTGTGCGGGCAGTCAGGACCTTGTTGAGATGCTTAATTATTTTTGTTTAATTAATTTAGCAACATACGAACATGTTTCAACGATGAAAACAATCTGAAATCACTGTGGAAAAAAACTAAATATAGGTAGTATACCCACAGTCCTCCAAGTAATCATGCCCATTTTCAACCTACCTACCTTGTGGTAGCTTTATTGTAACTCAATTACTCTTCACCAAAAAAATCATTGTCCAAGGAGGATTAACCATGCACCAAGTGAATGAGTTAATAGTGCTCTTCTGGCTACTGCCTGTTGTAATACAAATCATCATACCTTTAGTTATACTCGTGGTTCACGCAATGTCATCTCTATTGCCCACAGGTCAACGTCGGTAGAAAGAGTCTGAACTCTCTGCGGCGTAGTTACCCAAATGACACAAGATAGAAGAACCAGAAGTTAATACTGCCATATCAACCTCATGTTCTTCTTGTAGGAAGGGTCTGCCTGAGATCCTTCCTTTTTTAATTAGGAGCAGTATACACGACATGAAACAATTTATTGGATATTTTGAGGTGGTGTCTTCTGGGCAACTCAGACAAATTGTTGCGGTAAGCCAGGAGACTACAGTAAATGAAGAAGGTGTTGTTATGGCAGCCCGTAAGATGTTCACGCTCGATACTGTAGGTGGTGAAGAAGTAAAGCGCACAACTGATCCGCTGATTTTTCTAAAGGAAGACGGCACATTCCTCAAGAAGGTTGGCTACTGCCAGGTGAATGATTTGTCTTCAGTGTTACAGAAAGTTCGAAGGAGAGGGTAGTTTTTACTATCATAATAGCGATAACTCGATGCATGGAACAAATGGCTCTTAACATTCCCGTGATAGCCTTCAGATGGAGTGTAGACACTACCTGTATTACTTGAAGCTGATGTGGTAGGAATTTGACGCACACTTGACTGTCCACCCAGCATTTCAGGTTTTCAATAAATTATAAATACTCTCCGCCAGCCTGTTTTTCTCAACCGGTTTATACATCAACCCCTCAACTCCGAGAGTTTCAGGTGTCTGTCCCTGCAATTTGTCGCTGAATCCTGTGAGTAACAGTACCGGAAGGTCTGCGCGGATAGCTTTAATCTGCTCAGCTAGCTTTTCTCCAGACATTTCAGGCATAGTGATGTCGGAAATAAGCAGATCATAACTTTGCGGGTTTTCTTTAAACAGCAGAATAGCTTCATTGCATGATGTGGTAGCTGTTACCTGATATCCCAGTGAACCGAGAAGATTCTTACCGATATCCACCAGCATTGGTTCATCATCAACAAAAAGAATATGTTCCATGTCTCCGGCTGGCACTACTACTTCTCCACCTTCTGAGAGTGGTTCCGTTACAGTGGCGGGTATACGAATATGAAAAGAAGTTCCCTGATTCAACTTACTCTGTACAGTGATAGAACCTCCATAGTGCTGGACGATGCCATGCACCACGGCAAGCCCAAGACCTGTTCCTTTAGCCTTGGATTTGGTCGTAAAGTATGGTGTGAAAATATTATGTAGATGCTCTTCCGGAATACCCTGGCCTGAATCCTCAATGACAAGAGAAAGATAAACTCCAGGATGCTGATGTGGAAGACGACGTGAATCGTTTGTAGTCAGGTGCATCTTATCAAGAGTAATTGTGATCTTTCCACCTTCCGGCATGGCCTGGGCACTGTTGGTGCACAGGTTCATAATTATTTGATGAACCTGAGTAGGATCCGCGATAATATTGGGAACATCTGGCTGTATATTTGTGACAATTTCAATCGAAACAGGCAAGGTGGATCGTAATAATTTCAGTGCTTCTTTAATGAGTGGGGCAACGTTCAAAGGTTCGAGGCGACGTTCGTTCTGGCGGCTGAATGTGAGGATCTGCTGTACCAGATCTCTTGCCCGTAATCCTGCCAGGTTAATCTGTTTAAGCTTATGATGGACAGGTGAATCTGCCGGTACCTCAATCATGAGCAGATCGCAGTATCCGAGGATAGCAGCAAGTATATTGTTGAAATCATGTGCTATGCCCCCGGCAAGTGTACCGATTGCCTCCATTTTTCGTGACTGATGCAATGCAGCTTCAAGCCGCTGAGCCTCTTTTTCTGCCTGTTTTTTTGACGTAATATCGAGAAACATTGCCCGTATCCCTGTAACCTTTCCGTCTTCTGTTTCTTCAGGCGAGGCGTGTAACAGGGTATGCACTATCTGACCGTTACGGGTTACCAGGATTTGCTCTTCAGGTAAAAAGGTTCTCTGAGCAATTTTCTCATAATTTCCATTTTTATAGATCGTGGACCGTGTATCAGGGGCATAATACCTGCTCAGCGGAGTGTTTAGCACATCATCTTGCTCATAGCCAAGGGTCGCAATAAAGGTTTTGTTGGCATCTCTTATCCAGGCCTCACCGTCTCTGTCCTCAACAATGACATACATCACAGGAGCTTCATTAAAAAGCTCACGATATCTGCGTTCACTTGACTCGAGCTTATTGACCCACTCTTTTTGATCAGTAACGTCAATATGAAGTCCTGTCATGTGGACAATATTTCCATTGTGATCACGTTTGAATGTTTTGCCGATACCCTGAATCCATCTGTACCTGCCATCTTTTGCCCGCATGCGGAATTCTATATTGAATGAATCTGCACTGTCGGCAAGGAACTGAGCAATATACAACTTAATGCAGGGCTGATCCTCAGGATGCAAGAGGTTTGACCACGTTTCATAGGTATGAGGAAACTCATCAGGCTCATACCCCAGCATGGTGAACCAGGCGGGACTGAAGTACGTTTTTCCTGCAACAGGAAAAAATTCCCAAATTCCTTGTTGAGCGGCATCAACGGCCATACTCAGCCGCTGCTCACTTATATGGAGTGCTTCTTCGGCCTTTACTCGCTCAAGAACCTCTTTTTCGAGCTCCATGTTGATCTTCTGGATTGCTACCATACGACGTTTATGCTGATAGGCCTTGTATCCCATAAGCCCAAATACTGAACCTGTCACTATGAGCAGGTAGAGCAGATAGGCCCACCACCGCAACCAGGGCGGATCTGTAACTACCAGATTGATGCGAACGCCATCTTCATTCCAGAGGTTATGGTTGTTGGAGCCTTTGACCCGAAATGTGTACTTTCCACCATCCAGATTGGTGTAGGTAGCGTTACGTTGATTGCCGGCTTCCGTCCAGTCTCTGTCAAAACCCTCAAGGATATAGGCATAATTGTTTTTTTGCGGATTAGTGTAATCAAGAGCCGCGAATTCAAAACTGATAGAATTCTCTGTGTATTTCAGGTGGAGGCCTTTCTGGTTTTGTGGATCATCCGGATGTATGTGTCTGTTCTGCTGTTTGATTGCTGTTAATATAACTGGTGGGACATAGGTATTGCGTTCGATCCGGGAAGGATTGAAAATATTAATACCGTTTCTCCCGCCAATCACTATCAGGCCATCATGTGTTCGAAGATGAGCACGGCTGAACTCGCTCCCCTGCAATCCGTCACTCTTATCAAAGTTATCACATGTTTTATTCTTTGGCGAAAAGTGACTCAGCCCTTTAACCGTTGTTATCCAGAGCGAACCGTCATCATCTTCAAGAATTCCACGAATGGAATTACTTATCATCCCGTCTCTGCTGGTGTATTGGCTGAAAACGTTTCCACCGGCTTTCAAATAGTTCAGACCACCATTGGTGCCTATCCAGAGATTGCTCTCACGATCTTCATAGATGACTGTTATGTTGTTGTGACTCAGACTGGTATTATCGCCTGGAATAGCAAAATAGTGTTCGAAATTGCTGCTATCGGCCAACAGACGATTAAGGCCGTGATCGGTGCCTACCCAAATGTTTTTGCGACTGTCCTCAAAGACAGTCCATACTCCGTTATCGCTGAGAGACTGGGGATTTTCATGAGAATAGAAAAAGCGGTTGATCGTTTTTCGATCGGGCGAGAGGCGGTTTAGGCCATTTCTGGTGCCTACCCAGAGATAACCCTGATGGTCTTCCAATAGCCCCCAGATTCTGTTATCGGAGAGAGAATTCGGATTCGCAGGATCATTCAGGTACGTTTTGAAAGTACCTGATTTCGGATTATACGCTGAGAGCCCTTTATAGGTGCCGACCCAGACAACCCCCAGGCTGTCTACAAGAATAGCCTCTGCAAGGTCACTGGCCAGACTATCTGGATTACCGGGCTCATGCTGAAAAATTTGAGAGTCACCGCTTGTCGGATTAAGGTACTGAAAGCCACCACCGTCATTTGCCAGCCAGAGTAGACCGTCTGTCCCTTCTGCTACGCCGGTGATACCGTTGTAGCGTAACCCTTCAGTTTTTTTGGGATCACTTATCAGGTGATTGAACAGCATGTTACGTCTAACAAGCTTGTTTAATCCACCGCCGTCTGTCCCGACCCAGAGTACACCATCCCGGCTTTCAAAAATAAACCAGACAAAGTTATTACTGAGACTGGAGGGCACCGAGGGATTATGCAGAACTGATGAAAACTGCTCTTTTGAGGGGTCAAAGAGAATAACACCACCGCCAAATGAGCCGATCCATATAAGCCCGTCTTCATCTTCATAGATACTCCAGACATGCGAATGACCTATGGTATTTGCAACGTCTGCGTCGGGCTTATAACGAACTGATCTGCCGGTTTCCGGATCGAAACGGTTGAGGCCGGCGTCGGTAGAACCAATCCACATCCTGCCTTGACTGTCTTCGTAAATGGCCCCAATGATATCACTCGACAGTGTATCTGGATCATCGTCGCGAGAGCGATAGTGGGTGAAATTTTCATTATCAGGCATAAAAAGATCGAGACCGCCACCAAAAGTCCCGACCCAGATTCGTTCTTTTGAGTCCTGATAGAGATGCCATACTGAATCATTTGCCAGGCTTTCAGGGACAGTCATATTATGTTGAAAACGGGTGAACTCGTTACGATCTGGATCAAGCCTGTTTAATCCCCCACCCTCAGTCCCGATCCAGAGATACCCATTTGAATCCTCCATAATTGCAACAACCCCATTATGTGAGAGGGATTTCGGATCTTCAGGGTCATTTAGATAACGTATGAACCTGTCTGTGGAGGCATCATACTTGTTGAGACCACCACCGACCGTACCAATCCAGAGGGTTCCATGTCGATCAACCTCCAGGGCATAGACCAGGTTTGAGGATAGAGAATACGGATCTTCGGAGTTATAGAGAAACTCTTTGAAGGAGTAACCATCGTAGCGAATCAGACCATCTTCAGAGCCGAACCAGAGAAAACCACGCTGATCTTGTAATCCGCAGGTAATAGTACGTTTATGTAATCCTTGCGGTTCACCAATCTGGGAAAAGTGAAGTTGCCGGGAAGTAATTTCGTTCGTTTCAACCGCTGAAACTGAAATACCCTGAAAAGCTATGATCAGGAGTACGAGCAGGAAAAAATATTTCCAGAAAGAGGACTTTTCATGAAATTGATGAGACATATGACAAATCCCTGAACCCGGTATATTTGATCATCAATGGAGAATCATGATAATTTATTGTTTGAAAGAAAGGGAAAACAAACCTTTGCAGGAGAGCACAAGATCGTATTAATGCTATCAAGATATAATACAAACTGTCAAGAAAGGGACTATTCTACACTCTCCACAATCCGTTATCGCTGAACCGGTATGATGGCGTGTGTTTCCTGGTCAAATGAAGGATCACATCGGAGATGGATCACGATAAAAATGATTGGGAGGAAAATTAGTACTGATCGATGTGTCTAATATATACATTGTATGTCATCGATTCAATGAGGTCAGATATCGAGGAAACTGGTGAAGCTGATAGGAAGGTTATACTCGAAACGCGGCACGCTTCTCCATGATTCCAGTCGTAAACGGAATTATGAGAAAGCACATAACAAATAACACAACTCCGCTCCACTCTGCATGCTGATAAGCAAACCCGGCCCCGGTAATCCCAACCCAACCACCAGTATAATAAAAGAGAACATAGAGACTATTAGCTTTACCATGTCCACAGGAAAGCTTTCTATTGAGCAAGCCGACCGCTACGGCATGGATGGTGAAAAAACCAGCACACACACCCAGTAGACCGAATATAATTGCAATTGTTGAGGGGATGAGCAGGGTAGCCTGTGAGATACCCAGTATAATGGTACCTGCTATAAGTGCATTGCCGCCGCCAAACCTGTTACTCATTTTTCCGGCAACAGGACCGAGAAAAATGCCCATTACATAGACCAGGTAAATAAGGGTGATAAGTTCTGTTGAGAAGTTGAACGGATCACCGGCCAGCCGGTAGGGAAGATAATTGAATACCGGAGAAAACATCAAAAAACTGCTGGCACTGGTAAAAAATATGAGCAGTAGATCTTTTCGCTTAAGTAACGATAGTAAACTGATATTTGCTGTTGTTACCTCTTTTTCCTTATTACGTGGCAAAAATAGGTATGCCAGGATGGTTGTGGCAAGGATCAGTGTTGAGGCTGAGAAAAATGCATAGCGCCAGTGGAGGGGAGGGTGAATCCAGCCGCCGAGAAGACGTCCTCCTAAACCGCCAAGGACGGTAGCGGAAACATACGATCCCATGACTACGCTGAGTCTCTCCCCGGGCAATGTCTTTGCAAGGTAGGCTGCAATACTAGTGGTCAGGGCAGGAATAAACAGACCTTGAAAAAGCCGTGCACCAACAAGAAAATTAAAATCATCAGTCATGCCGCAAACAACGCCACCAGCAGCAACACACAGCCCGCCAACAAGAAGAATAGGATGAATGGAGAACTTGTCTGACAGATAACCGAAAAACAGGTTCGACAGCACTATACCAAGAATAACCGAAGATACAGTGAGAGATACCTGTACCGGAGTGACCGAAAACTCCTGCTGCAATACGGGGAGAATAGGTTGCGTGAGGTAAATATTGGTAAACGAGGCGGATACTAACGCGAATACAACAAACTGCAGCTTGATTGTTCCACGAACCACTAGTAACTCCTGAGATTGTTGGTTTCTATCCGAAAACTATCCTTTTGCTCAACCTCAGCGTTGCGTATCATGTTTTTATCCATTGAATATCGAATATATGCCTTCGGTAAATATATGATACACGCCTCAATCTTGAACAAAATGCTGACCTTGCGGATGGAAACCAGATTGATGGAGTACAGAAAAATCAATCTTACTAACTGATTGCCCACCAGTCACTATGTTTTGTTTACGTTGTCGTAAAATGTTTTTGTGAGATATGAAAACTTTCGAAGAAGCTGAAGATACTATCAGAAAATCTCACTGATTCAGTCTCTGGGGTATCCAGGCGAGCGGGCGGGTGGACCATAATACGGTGTTGGGTGATATCGTTTCCTGGCGTTTGGAACAATGATAATCGGGTAGATTTTTGTAGGTTGATATCCTTCCTGATAGGAAAATGAACTATCTCCTGATTGATATTGAATTCCCCATGAATCGCATGGTCTGTTGTAACAGTCACGATTACCGTTTTTGTTGATGATAATGGTTGTATTGCCATACAGATAGCGTTGGGCCTGAACGCGCCTCCGTTCTTCAAGTTCCTGCAGGTATGCCTGATTATTTATATGGCTGTTCCATTTAGCCTGTTCATCATCAACTTCGTCTACTGTGTTGTATGTTATTCCCGGCTGTTGAGCGATGGCTATATTGGCGTGAAGGGCAGAGGTAAATATAAAAGAGAGTGCAAATACAGTGTTTAAAGAGTGTGTTCTCATGGTCTCACCTCGTTATTTTCTTTAGCTATACCATAAGTCCGACAGGTCGATTAAACCGATTATTTCATTAAAACATGTGTGATAATAGAAAAAATGACAGGATTACCGTGATGTTGAGGTGTCTTATCTGAGATTATAGCATTCTGCTGCAATCACGCATTAAGCGGTAATTTGATTTGCATCGTTGAACCGACCCCAAATTCAGATTCAACCAGCAGTTCTCCTCCATGTTTGTCGACAACAATGTTTCGGGCAAGTGAAAGCCCCTGACCTGTTCCTTTTCCAACATCCTTGGTGGTGAAAAAGGGTTCAAAAACGCGTGATTGTGTTTCCTCAGTCATGCCTATGCCATTATCAGATATGGTGATACAGACAAATTCGTCGTCGGTAAAGGTGCGAATCGAAATGGTTCCTTGAGTGGATGGTTCATTTACCAGTTTATCCGCAATGGCATGTGCTGCATTAATGATCAGATTCAGAAGAACCTGATTCATATCACCAACGAAACAGGATGGTGAAGGCAATTCCGGGTCAAGATACGTTTGGATCTCTGCGACATGTTTCCACTCGTTTCTAGAAATTGTCAGTGTATTTTGAATGCCGTCATTGATGTCATACGTGCTGATTTTATCTTCACCCTGATGTGAGAATGTTTTCATCGCAGCAATAATGCGTGCAACGTGTTCGATACCTGAGAGGGCCTGATTAAGGGCTGGCGGGATTTCTTCAAGAAGGTATTCAATATCTACTTCCTCTTCTTTATTACGTAGGGTGTTCAGATCTTGGCGAACGGATGAGGTCATTTCAACATCCCCAAGCGAATTAATCAGCTGCTGATACAGAGAAAGAATCGAGAGAATATCATCAACAGCTTCTCTGGTGAAACGCACGTTGTCGCCTATATATTGAATCGGGGTGTTAATCTCATGGGCTACTCCTGCAGCCAGCGTGCCTATAGCTTTTAAACGGCCAGCAGTCTCAAGATCCTGCTCAAGAAGCTTTCGCTGTTTTTCAGCTTCTTTCTGTTCGCTAATATCTACAAAGGTGACGAGCAATACATCTTCTCCGCTTAACCGGATTGGTGTTACCAGGCGAAGCAGGTGTATCAAACGTCCATCAGAGTTGATGAACTCTTTCTCAATGGACGGTGCATCAGAGAGATCTTTTAGAATGTCTGGAAGAATATCCTGATTATTTTTTATGGCATTGTTATCAGTATGTTGCCACTCTGTACCGAATATTGCCAGTAGCGCGGCATTAACCATTTGCAATTTTTCTTTCTGGTTAACAATCAGTATTCCGATACTCATGGAATCAAGAATAGTCTGCAGGTTATTTTGCTGTTCTCTGAGAGCTTGTATTGATACTGTTGAAGATTCGATGTTTTTTGCCATCGCATTAAAGCTTCGGGCAACATTATTAAATTCGTTCGTTACGGCAGGCTGCAAAGGGTTGTCGAGCTTTCCATTCCGAAAGTCACGTATTCCCCGTAAAAGTTCCTGGATCGGGCCTGATATTTCGCGTCTCCAGAGAAGGAGAAGGGCAACGATACACACAAGAATGGCGCTCAGAGTAATGATAACGTTGAATCGTATGAGTTGAGCGGAGGCGGAATGATGTTCAGCTGACGGCACACTCAATATCAAGGTGCATCCGAGATCTTCAAGACGACCTGGATAGGCAATTGTCGGAATCCCGTCAAATGAGTACTCAAGAATCGCAGAAGTCTTTGATTTGAGATTTTCGGTATACTCGGCATTTTGGAAAAAGGTGTTCCCTAGCTGTTTAGCATTTGGGTGAGATATGATTGTAAATGTATGATCAAGCAGGAAAGCGAAACCTGATTTTCCTGCCTTTAGATCGTCAATAAAGAGGTTGTTAAACGGTTGCAGGGAATATTCAAAATAGAGTACGCCTCGAGGTTTCCCATCCACAGAAATTGCTGAATAGAGCCCAAACACCGGAGACTCATAAATTGAACTGCGCACGATCTGTGTTACTACAAGCTCTCCACTAATAGCCCGATTCATATACTCATCCTGAACTTGCAACATGGCTGCATCTTCATCAGGAAGATCTGAAACAAGTGCCTTGCCTGAGAGATCAAGCAGGCTGAGATTGTAGAAGAAAGGTGCAGAGAGGGCAATCCTGGCAAATCGTTCACCGGCAGCCTTTCGTGCCGCTTGGCCTTCTGGTGAATCTTCAAAAGCAGTTGTGTAGATAGTTTCGCGCCCGATGCTGGCCATTTGTGCACGCTGCGCTTCAAGCCAGGTGTTGATAAAACCTATAGTATCATCAACCTGTCGTTTTAGCTGGGTGCGAGCGACTTCTTCCATTGCACGATTGGTAATGATCGACGAGACAGTTGTGCCAAGGACCATCGCTGCAGCCAGAATGAGGATAGTAGTAAGTAAAAAACGAACAGCCAGGCTATTTTTGAATGTTCCGGTCATAAATCTCTTGGGTAAAAGTGGACATATAAAGAGTATATCAAAGCTTTACCCAAGATCATATAGCGCATAGTGATTCCATCAACCTGTCCGGGAATGGCGGCTTTTCTCAAATTTATCAAAACGCCGGAAAATGATGTGTGCAGGTAAGCTTAGACCCTGATGTCAAGTGCATGGTTGTGCCTGCTTTTTGGAAAAAGCTCAATTTTGACCAAAACTCCAATTCGTGAAATACCCCCTTAATAACCCATACCCGCTCATGGCGTTATGAGAAAAACGTGTCAATTCTGATCAAAACATGATGAAATACAAGGATGACCTGAAATTCTGGTTAGTTTTTATGCTGAAACGAGGGATGTTCATCTAAATTGAGGTGCTCTATAAATTCTACCACAACCATATGTACGTTATCGGAGTCTGTGTTTACCTGCGAGGGTAAAGTTTTGAGAGCAACGAAGAGTTAGATCGAATGCATCGTTTTCTGAATGAAACTCGTTAGTCGCTAACGTGTATCAGTAGGGTAGTTCAATTCAACTGAAATTGATGAGGTGGTAAAGGTATGGGTTTCGATGCAAGTAGATTGTTGGATATCGCAGGTATTACGACACCGGTTCTAGGGTTTTATGATGCCCCTGTAACCTTACCTTTTGCACCATTGATTAAGGCAAGAAGTTGTGTGTTTTCGAGTTACAGGAATTGGCTTAAGGGACATAGCGTATTACTTGGTAAAGATAATTACGGGTGTAACGGGGCTGGATACTGGCTGTGTGGAATAGAATCGATACCTCAGAAAGAATATGCTGATTATCTCGCAATAACGCAGGGCTTTAAGTCGAGTCCTTCGGTAATGAATCGCTGGATGGAGAAAAGGGCACCGTACAGGAAGGAGAATAGCAACATTATCATCGGCCCACTGAAGAATGATCAGCAGCAGTATTTGAAAACTGTCACTTTTTTTGTAAACCCTGATCAACTGGGGTTTTTACTGACTGGGTGCGAGTACCATAACAGCGATGTTGATACACATCCGGTAATTTCATCCTTTGGATCAGGTTGTGGACAGTTGATTACAATGTTTGAAAATCTTGATGTGCCAAAAGCGATAATTGGAGCAACAGATATTTCCATGAGAAAATATCTGCCACCTGAAATACTTGCTCTCACTGTAACCAAACCAATGTTTGAGCAGCTCTGCGCTTTAGGGGAAGATAGTTTTCTGTACAAGCCGTATTGGCGTGGACTGAAAGAAGTAAGGAGTAAAACTAAAAACGAAGAGCAGGTACTGCCTGGATAATAGTGAAGGTGTAGAATGAAAAAAACGGCATGCGGATTTTCCGCATGCCGTTTTGCTCTGTATAGCCTGATTTCAAACTCTACATGAGTCGTTGCTCGTCCAGGAGACTATTTGTAATGCCTGATTTGAGATGGAAAAAAGCTCAATCAGACAAGCTCCTGGTTTGTACAGTCGTCTGGCTATTAGAAATCTACCAGTTCCACATCGAATACCATGAAAGCATTAGGCGGAATCGGACCACGACCGGATGGACCGTATCCGAGATCTGGTGGTATAATAAGAACGCGTTTTTCGCCTTTCTTCATGTCGAGGAATGCTTCATCCCAACCCTTAATTACACGTCCCTGTCCTACAGGAAAGTCAATCGGGGTGCCGCGATCGTATGAAGAATCGAATTTGGTGCCGTCAAGAAGTTTGCCTGTGTAGTGAGCCTTAACCATGGTGCCTGAGTTTGGTTTAGCATCGCCATTACCTTCAGCAACAACAACATACTTGAGTCCGGAAGGAGTGGTGATCGCATCAGGCCAGTTTTTCTTGATCTGGTTAATCTCGCCTTCCATAGCAGCGAGTTCTTTTTCACGCTGAGCTTTCTCAAAGTTATTAAGCAAACTGTCAAAAGCGGCCTGGTCAGCTTTGAAAGCTTCTGCCTTTTTACCTACACGGATGATCTCAAGCTTGTTGATCACATCGTCCTGAGCAATTTTGTTTACCACGTCCATGCCTTCAACTACGTGACCGAAAACGGTGTGCTTACCGTCAAGCCATGGAGTTGCAACATGGGTAATGAAGAACTGGCTGCCATTGGTACCAGGTCCTGCGTTGGCCATAGAAAGAATACCTGGTCCTGAATGCTTGAGCGAAGGATCGATTTCATCTGGGAAGGTGTAGCCTGGTCCACCGGTTCCGGAGCCGAGAGGGCAACCGCCCTGAACCATGAAGTCCGGGATGACACGATGAAACTTAAGGCCGTCGTAGAAATTTTCGCCCTTCATTTTGGCGCCGCCGCCAAGTTCTTTGGTTCCCTCAGCCAGTCCAACAAAGTTGGTTACTGTCAGAGGGGTTTTTTCAAATTCAAGTGAGCAGATGATCTCTCCCTTGGTAGTATCAAATTTGACGTACAGGCCGTCCTGAAGCTGCTGGTTTGCCATTATGGGTTCTCCAATAAAGATTAATGTAATCAAAATGAGTACAAAATTTGCTGACACTCTACGCATGGTTACTCCATTTGAAAAGAGGGGATTGGGAAAAAAAATACATTCCATCAATAATTACTTCAGACCGTTAACGGATATACCCAATCTGCCTGTAAAAGAATCGGTATTCTCTGTTGACGATGTGATTAATTCTGGTTTTATTGACCGGGACTTGCATAAACTGTGGCATCAGGGGCTGTCTGAAAATGCACTTTTGCTCAAAATTTTCGTTATTTATAAAAAATAATGCGCGCAGGTAAGCCAAGACTCCTATATTATGTGGCTGTGCTTAATTTATCTACAATGCCTTGATTTGAGATGGAAAATACTCAATCTGACAGACTCCTAGCGACAGTCAAACACAAAGCATTATAACTGTTTGTTCCCCGGAGAGGAACCGTTTGTATACGATTTATCAGCTGTTTCTTACATTATTGTTTTTTTCTGCGTTGCCATTCATGCTTGTGTACGTGCTTTTAACGGGTAAACATCGTGAAGGTTTGAGTCAACGTATGGGGTTATACAAACGGCTGAAACGAAAATCTCCAGGATTTCGAATTTGGCTTCATGCTGCCTCTGTAGGAGAAGTGCAGGCTGCAGATGTGTTGATTGCGGAATTGCGTCAACAGCTTCCTGATGCCGAATACGTAGTAACCACCATGACAATCCACGGCAGAAAAATTGCGCAATCTCAATTGGGCGATGACATAACATGCCTGCTTGCACCTCTTGATGTGCCCGGCTTTGTTGACCTGGCAATATATAACATCTTTCCTGATATATATATCTGCCTGGAAACCGAACTCTGGCCTACGTTGTTGCGCAGGCTGAATAGCCGTTCGACCCCCGTAGTCCTTGCCAACGGAAGGATGTCGGAGCGGTCAGCTAAGCGTTACCTCAAGCACAGGTGGCTGTTTAAAAAAGTCGTAGATAATTTTGATGCACTCTGCATGATCAGTGAAATTGATAAAGAGCGATACCTGGCTATAGGTGTACCGGCTGATCAAATCGAAGTAACCGGTAATCTCAAGTATGATCGGCAGTCACCGAGTGATGTCGAAATGATTCGCAGACGTTACAGAGAGATTATTCAAATCAATGAAGATACAGAAGTCTTCATCACCGGCTCAACGCATACAGGTGAAGAAGAGATACTGATACCGGTCTATCAGGCATTGAGCAAAGACTGTGACATGGTATGGATAGTCGCCCCCAGGCATCTGACCCGACTGGGGCAGATCGAAGAATTGTTGAGACAGAACAGTATTGAGTTTGAGCTGTTCAGTAACCTTACTTCCGGGCAGCAGAGAAAAAACGCTGTTATTCTGGTTGATTCATTCGGCGAGCTGTCTGAACTCTATTCAATAGGTACCTATATATTCTGTGGTGGCAGCCTTGTTGAACGTAATGGCCATAATATTCTCGAGCCGGCCATCTGGGATAAGGTCGTAATGTACGGTCCGAGTATGGGAGATTTTCAGGATGCGATTGAGCTTCTTGAGATGGCTGACAGCGGTGTACAGGTTGACAGTGGCAAGGATCTGTTTGAAAAAATATCCAATTTCAGAGAAAACTTTGCCGAGTATAGTCAGGCCTGTGAGCGGGCAGGCATAGTTGCACGCGCGCAGCAGGGTGCTGCACGCAGGCAGGCACGAATGATCGTATCCCGACTTCTCGATCAGGGCGATCAGGGGTGAGGCTTCTCTGAAGTCATTTGTAGCGGTTTAACCTGAACGCGTATTTCAGACATTTTTTCTTTTTCTCCACGAACCACTTTCACCTCTATCGTGCTATCCGAGGCCGTATCGACCATGGCAATACGTATATCCTCCATAGTGCTGATTGGGTATCCATTCAGGCTAACAAGAATGTCTCCTTTTTGGAGGCCTGCTTCCTGAGCTTTGCTGTGTGGGCTGAAGTCAATAATCTCAATAGAGTTTTCACCTTCATTTTCATCAGTGCGTTCATTGAGAACAATCCCTATTTTCGGATCTTCTTCAGCAGGCATATGTTCAACCAGAAAAAAATAATCTGCAACCTTAGAAAGGTTAACGGGTGCAGAACCGTTAAGGATGTTAAGCACAGATGCCTGTTGTACGTTAATGCGTCGTGCGACCCTTGGCGGTATGCCGGAATCTTTTCGAGTATGTTGCGATCCCGCAAGTACCACCATTTTCTGACCGGGATTATCCTGCAGATGTTTGATGATGTTCTGAGCCATAGTTTCGTCCCACAAGGCCTGGGCCTGGATGAAACCACTTGCCAGTCCGTTGCCATGGTTTCCTTCTTGATGAATGGAGTGCATTGAACGCAGACGTTCGGCATAGCCGGGCATATCAAGATTTCGCTCTTTAGGTAGAGCGTTTTGTTCTTCTTCAGTCAGTTCATCGGTTGAGCCGCTTTTATAAACGGTTGAGACTATATCTCTGTTTAGATTGAGTCCGATAACAGGGAGTTTTTCTTTTTTGGCAATTTGGAAAATATCTCTAAAAAAACGGTAGTTATATCTCCAAACCTTGAAGTAGTCAGATTTTTTTAGAAATTCTTTTTCACTCATGGACTGATCTTCAAGCACATACTTGTCAAGTGACTCCTGACTGGTATATGGGAACATCTCCATGCCAATTGCAATGTTCGGGGTTTTCTGAGAAAGCGCTTCAATGAGGCGCAATTGAAGGCGGTGGTCGCTCACTGAATCGTGGGTTTCACCAATATAGATAACATCGTTTTTCGCTAATTCATCGACTATCGCATCAAAACTGTTCAGGTGGCTGGTTGCACCACCCTGAGGCAGCTGCTCAAGTATATACTCAAGTCCTGTAGCTGAAGGGGCGATGTCTTTGCTGGTATTTCTGCCGTTTGTAAAGGATAGATATGAATACTTTCCATAATGCGTGAGACGTGAGGCAACTGCAGTTGTCTGGTTAAGGCCACTGCTCGTAACAAGTACAGCCACATGATCAGGGTTTAAAGGGTTTTGCCGGACATCAAGGGTGAAACCATTTTCAGGATGAACGGGGTCCCCGAAAAGCGTATGGGCCGCAGTTTGGTTGAGGCCGAGGATGAGTAAATCTTTATCGCGAAGTTCACTATTTTTTACTGAGTTGCCTGCGCGTATGTTCTCTTCGGTTATTTCCAGAACTTCCAGCAGGGGCTGATAGATAGATTGTGCCTCCTGCGACTCAAACAGAATGAGCGGGTTTTCTGCTCCCATGAATCGTGACCAGACAGGCGGCAATTCTTCAAGAGTTAGCTGTCGCATAATCGTGTAATCAGGATCGAGATAAAATTGTAAAGGCCGGCCGGGTAAGGGAAGTCGTACTGTGGTCTCAGCGGTTTTGGTAATAACAGTAAAATCGTGAGCTCCTGAAAGCGTTACAACCTTTACCGGAATGTGCAGCGAGAACGGTGTGTCAGTTGTCTGGTGGAGTGTGAAGTTAAGAAACGTCTGACCAGTATCCTGTGAGACGACAACGTTGTCAGCGTAAACGTTTGGGGTATCAGTTCTGGAGAGACGTTCTTGAAAAAAATCTGTCAGATCGGTATCTGAAACAGTATTGAAGATAGCGATGAAATCATGCCATGAGGCAGATTTTCCGTTAAACTCGGAAAAAAATGATCTCACTGCTGCAGAGAAGGTTTCCTGGCCGACCCGTGTCTCTAACTCACTAAAGAGCATGAGGCCACGTGAATATCCTACAGCTCGACGTGAGCGTGACATTTGCTGGGTGTGGCTGGCGCTGGTGAATGATGAGAGTGGAATAATATTACTCTCATGGACGTAGCTGAAGTAATTAATGAGAGATTCTTTTCTATAGAGCCGAGCGTCTCCCAGCTCTTCTCTGTAAGCATGATCAGCTAAATATGATGTTAATGCTTCACACCAGTTGCCGTATTCCATACCTACATCGATACTGTTACCAAACCATGAATGGAGAATTTCATGGCGTAAAGATGTGTCTTTGATAAACGGTAATCGTAATACAGCCTGGCCGAGCAGAGTGAAGGTAGGCATTCCAAGACCGGTGGGCAGTCGGTTTGCTACAATCACATAATGGTTGTATGGGAAGGGGCCGATTTGTGCCTCATAGGTGTTTATATATGTTTTTGCTTTTTTGAGGTAATCATCTGCGAGGTTGGCTTCTTCAGGAAAAAACATGGAGTGAATATTCAGTCCTGCCCTGACCTTAACCGTGTTAATTGTATACGGTGCTGCTGCAAAATGGAGAGCGTAAGAAGGTTCTGAGAATGTTGCGGTAACTGTATTACCGACACGCCGCAGGGGAAATGAGTCTGATTCGCAGATAGCCTCGAACCCTTCGGGGATAGTTGCATCCAAACTGAAAACCATCTTTTTGTCGGGGATAGGGTGCCATGAATCAATGAGCGTGATGCCGGCATTGCTGATCAGATTGGAACTGTTGTTTTCAAAGGTAGCATCATATGAGATAAACAACTCGCGGTAAAACCTATCTGCGGGAATTATTAGACGGACTCCTTGTGGAGAGGCTATTTCGTTACTGCCTCCGTCTTGCCTTTTCAGCAGAATGCCTGTTATCTTCAGTTCACCTGTATGAAGTGAGAGCGTCTCACCTGCAGGTATACTGATGCGGGCGGTTGCAGTCAGTTGTTTGTGCGGGATATCAAAGGCAAGAGCTAACTGGTAGGTAGCTGCTGATGTATCCGGACCGTCTGCACTTCTGCCGGTATTGGGAATGGCTAAAAAGAATATGGACAGAGCGAAATAGAAGGCTATCTTTCCAGTAAGGATCATGGCATATGTCCTGAGCTAAAAGAAATAAATGAGATAATGAATTATCATGGCCCCGCAGAATCGGGGCTAATATGTATATATCTGGAAACAAATTAATGACAAATACAGGTTCGCGCCAAGAAAATTCAGAAGCAACTCAATCTACAGGTAAAATCAGACTTGTTGGTCTGAATGCGAAATTTATCCATTCCTGCCTGGCGCTTTTTTACATTCGCAATGAATTGTCCGCTCATCTGCCTGAAAATGATGTAGAGATAATGCAGCTGACCATTAACGATAACAGTTACGAGAGCTTGCTGCAAATCACAAGCGACAGCCCGATGGCAGTGTTTTTCTCAGCAGCAATCTGGAACAGTGATCTGGTAGCCCAACTTGTGCACGATGTCCGTGCCTGTTTACCGGATTGTCGGATAGTTGTCGGTGGCCCGCAGGCTGGTGTGTTGCGCGAACAGTTACCTGACGATCTCTGCACTATGGTAATCGGTGAGATAGAAGCAGTAGGTCAGGATTTTTATACTGATCTTCTTTCTGGCAACCTGTTGCCGGTATATCGTGGCTCATTTTTAAAGCAGCAGGATAAATCGCTTGATTACCCGTTTAACGATGATGATTTTGTCACTCACCTCGAAAATCGGCATATTTATTATGAGAGCTCACGAGGTTGTCCGTTTAGCTGCACCTATTGCCTCTCTGCTTCGGAGCGTGGACTCTATCATAAAGAACTCGATCAGGTGTTCACTGAGCTTCGTCATATTCTACGTCATAAACCACGAGTTGTTCGTTTTGTAGACAGGACCTTTAATGACGTTCCTGAAAGGGCATTTGCTATCTGGAAATTTTTGATAGAGCAGAATACTGATACCCTGTTTCATTTTGAAATTGCACCTGACCGCTTCAGCGAAGAGATGTTCACCTTGCTTGAGAAGGTTGAACATGGTCGTTTTCAACTTGAAATTGGTATTCAGTCAACCAACGAAGAAACCTTGGATGCCATAAGAAGACGTGTTGATACCACAAAGATTCATGCAATTATTTCGCGGTTGGCAGCTTTAAAAACAATCCATCTGCATGTGGATCTGATTCTCGGTCTGCCGTATGAAACTCCTGAAAGTTTCCGGAAATCATTCAGAGATGTCTTTGCCACAGGAGCACATTATATCCAGATGGGCCTACTGAAGATTCTGCCGGATACACCTATATGTCATGGTGTTGAGGAATATGGTTATAAACACAGCACACATCCTCCGTATTCGATATTTGCCAATGGTTGGATGAATCATGAGCAGATACGTCAGTTGTACTGGTTTTCTGAGTGTGTTGAGAAGTTTTATAACAATCGGTATTTTGTTTCTCTTTGGAAGTATTTGCGGGAATCAGGTGAAGAGATGTTTGTCTTTTTTCAACGTCTGCTGGAGGAGGGACAGAAGGTGAATGTCCTTCATAGGGCAGCAACTCAGGAACTACTCAGCTCAATCATTATGGCGGCGTGTGAGCAAAGGCAGGATAAGCAACTCATAGCTGAACTGCTGCGATATGACTGGCTCAGATGCGGCCATAGAAAGCTACCTGCCAGTCTGGATTTTGGCGAAGGAGAGGAGGATCTTGTCACCGCAAGAGACATACTTTATCGCAATTTTCCAGACAATGTAGATGAGTTTTTTACCTATAAAACGAGAAATCATTTCTTCAAAAAATCTATATTTATGAAGCTCTCTGCAGAAGCCGCCAGAAAATTGGGATTTACTGACGGGAACAACGATGCGCGCATCGTTGTCTTGCAGGAGAGGGATACAACTCTTTACCAACACAACATCACACATGTGATGGAATCCTTTCGCGATAGTGAAAATGTTTGATCCTTTAGGGATATAGCGTATAGTACTAGGCACTTTGCTTTGAAAACATACCTAAAAAAAATATGTTTACCATCGAAACTCAGCTAGCATCATGAGGCGTTAGGCGTTAGGTGTAAGGAGTGAGGAGTAAAAAATCTTTCAAAATTCAGTCACTCAAATATTACGCAGCCACGGTTGGTTGTGGGATGTTCGGTGGGTAGTGTAGTTAACGCCTCACACCTCACTCCTAACACCTCACCTGGTCACGCTGAGTTCCGGTGGTAATTCGAAAAAATATATATGTAGAAATTGTTTAAGGTGGCGCTGCAAAAAAAACGTGGTGCTTATAATCCGGGAAAGAGAATTCGAGGAGATAGAAATGTCCACGTTCAGAATAAAAAAGCAGAACGTAATCGCAGAAGAGGGTCTTCGCCTCTTTAACGATGCCTTTGAGGTTTCTGCTGATGAGCAGGATCCCCATGGTATTCTAGTGCGTAGTTCTCCTGTTGACGTAGATGACTATCCCTCACTCTATGCCGTAGCCAGAGCCGGAGCCGGAGTAAACAATATCAATGTGGCAAGGGCGACTGAAAAAGGTATTTGTGTATTTAATACTCCTGGAGCGAACGCTAACGCAGTTGTCGATCTTATCTTTCCCATGGTTGGTGTATGGAAGAGAAACATCTATAAAGGACTTCGTTTTTGCGAATCTCTTGCAGACCTTGAGCCTGAAGATGTGGGTCCTGTAGTTGAGAAGAGAAAAGCGGCCTTTAAAGGTGAGGAGATTGGTGGCAAGACTCTGGCCGTAGTGGGACTAGGGCAGATAGGTATGCGACTGGCTAATGGTGGCATTCAGCGGCGGATGATTGTCAAAGGGTACGATCCTTCCCCGGCCGTTGAAAATATCCATCAACTCTCACCTGATGTGAAAATCTGCAGATCATTAAAAGATGCCGTAGGTGACGCTGATCTGGTTTCTATTCATCTCCCTTTAAATGATAGAACCCGAGAGCTGGTTAACGCCGAATTTATCAGTAAGATGAAAAAAGGTGCGATTCTGATAAATTATTCCCGCGAGCAGATTGTTGATGAAGAGGCGGTGATAGAAGCGCTCGACAGGGGAGACCTTGAAGCATATCTGACAGATTTTCCCACATCGAGAAATGTTGGCCATGATAAAGTGCTGACCACTCCCCATCTTGGTGCTTCTACTTCCGAGTCTGAAGAGAATTGTGCCTGTATGGCTGTTAAGGAGCTTTCAGCATATCTCAAATATGGCAATGTTGTTCATAGTGTAAATTTCCCTAATATCGAATCCACTCCTGCAGATGCTGTACACAGCAGGCTGATTGTCATTAACAGGGATGTGCCGGGGATGATCGCATTTATTTCCAATGTATTTGGTAATCATAGTCTAAACATTGCCAGTTATTTGAACCGCTCTAATGGAACTGTCGGGTATAACATCATTGATGTTGAATCGGCAATTTATCCTGAACTTGTTAAAGAAATTGAACAGAATGAGGATGTTATACGTACTCGAATTATTCGTTTCAGTTAACCGTCTTTGACGCTCTCATGTTGCAGTATAAAAAACATTACGGCTAGACGCTTGTATTTAGGTGAAGGATGGGAATTTATACTACTTAGGAATGGGATAGTACAAAAAATTGTATGTTTTGACCCCTTAAAGGGATAGGCAAAAAGATGTGATTTTTATAACTACCTGAAAGTATTGATTGTTGTTTTGTGTTCTTCATTGTGGCATGGTTGGTGCAATAAAGATTATGCTTTTATCTCTTCTCTCCTTTCTCCTAAGAAAAACCGACCTGGCTCCCCCGCCTCGTCGGTTTTTCTTATTTAGGCTACCTTACTTTGTGTTTCTCTTTTAAATTATGAACGTTCTTTCTTCCAATCCCTCAGTAATATTACGTAGGTGCAAAGACTATTCAGAGCGAGCTCTTTTGGATAGTATTGATATTGCTCTGTCTAATCTTGAGTTACCTGCCAGCCTGACGGGTTTACGCGTTCTGGTTAAACCGAACCTTATCAGCAGCAGAGGGCCAGCGCTTGCCTGCACGCATGGTGCTTTTCTGGCGGCAGTTGTTCAGTGGCTGGGGGAGAACGGGGCGCAGGTGATAATTGGTGATTCACCTGCTTTTGGAACCACACAGTCGGTGATGGATAAGCAGGGGATTAGTCATCACCTGAGTGGCCTGCAGTACAAGCAAGTTAAATTCAGCACCCCTGTATCTAAAACGCTTTCAAATAATCTGAGTGTTGATGTTGCTGCAGAAGCGCTTGATTGCGACCTGTTTTTGAATCTGCCGAGATTGAAGGCTCATAACCAGATGTTTATGACCGGGGCTGTAAAAAATATATTCGGTATCGTTGTTGGCATGCGAAAAGCGATGCTGCATATGGTCCATGGAAGTTCACATCATGAATTTGCAGATATAATTATTCGCCTGTCGGAACTATTACCTCCGCATCTTTCACTTATAGACTGTATCGAGGTGATGCATCGTTCTGGTCCTTTGGATGGAGAACTGCTTGGCGTAGGATGTATTGGTGCATCCAGATGCCCTGTGGCTCTGGATACAAGTATGTTGGATATACTTGAAGTTTCACCTAATCGCAGTCCTCTCTGGAAAGCTGCAACTTCTCTCAATATTATCGGGAGTGACCCGCGAAGAATTGTCTACCCGTTTGATAATCCGGCTTGTTATCACGGTTCAGGTTTTGTGACGCCAGAAGGTCTTAACCCGGTCAGGTTTAATCCGTTCAGGTTTCTGCTGAGTAGTATCAGGCGGATACGACTTGCTATTCGTGCATGAATTGTAATAGTTATCACGTCAGCCTCCCCAAATAACCAAAAGAATAACCAGCATCCAGGATACAATACATGTTTAACATAGAAGGTAAAGTAGCTCTTATTACAGGTGGTTCTCGCGGTATCGGCAGAGCAATTGCTCTGAGACTAGCGGAAAACGGTGTCGATGTGGTGGTGAATTATGTTCGCCATAAAAAAGATGCGGAAGAAACGGCACATCTAGTTGAACAGAGGGGTGCCCGCTGTCTGGTGGTGAAAGCGAATGTGGCAAAAGAAGACGATGTCTGTTCGATGTTCGAACGGCTGGAAAATGAGTTTGGGCGGCTGGATTTTCTGGTGAGTAACGCAGCTTCAGGCGTTTTGAAACCCGCAATGGAATTGACCGAACGGCATTGGAACTGGGCGATGGATATCAATGCCCGTGCATTATTGTCCCTGGTTCAGCATGGTGTACGCATGATGCAGTCCGGCAGTCGCGTTATGGCGGTATCCAGTTTGGGGTCTGTTCGTGCCATAGAAAACTATACCACTGTTGGCGCCTCTAAAGCAGCACTTGAATCTCTGGTTCGTCATCTGGCTGTAGAATTAGGTCCACAGGGGATCATTGTCAATACAATCAGTGCTGGTGCAGTCGATACCGATGCTTTAAAACATTTCCCAAACAGAGATGAAATCCTTGCCACTGCTCTAGCACGAACACCTCTGGGAAGACTGACAACACCTGATGATGTTGCCAATATTGCCCTGTTTTTATGTAGTGATCTCGCTTCGATGATTCAGGGGCAGGTTATTACAGTTGATGGTGGTTATGCCATTCGCGGCTAAATAGTTTCGAACCTAAAACTACCCTTGGCTCAATCTCAGCGTTACGCTTGAAATTTTGTCATCAGGTAAGCGAGGAACAAGACTCCGGGATATCAATTATATACTTGCGGTAAAAATCCCAAGCGTGCCTTGATCTTGAACCAGGTGAGCGCAGACTCTGAATGTTGAGTTTTAGGATAGGAGCTAAATGGATTTTTCCTCTATTACGACTAAACGACTACAACGTTTGTTGTGCAACAACTACCATTTAATGAATTACTGGAATTATGATTTACAAAACGATTAAGCCGTTCACTCTTGCATCACAATCTCCGCGTCGAAAAGATTTTTTTACTGATTTAGGAATCGAATTTACTGTAAATTCCGCAGAAATTGATGAAACCCCAACGCCAGATGAATCTCCCAAGACCTATGTTGAACGCATCTCTCTTGAAAAAGCGCATGCAGTAAGCCGCCAAAAGAGAAACAGCTTCGTGCTCGCTGCTGATACTGCTGTCTGTCTTGGTGAGCGAATTCTTGGCAAGCCTGGAAACGAAGAGGAGGCTGTTGAAATGTTGCTTGCTCTTTCAGGGCACCGCCATATAGTCAGATCCGGATATTGCTTTGTAAATGAAGAGGAAGGGATCGAAGTCCTGGAATCGGTATCGACTGAAGTCTATTTCTCTGATTTCGATGAATCTGTGGCCAGAGGTTACGTGGCAACGGGAGAATCTCTCGATAAAGCCGGAGCATATGGCATCCAGGGGAATGGATCTTTTCTTGTAAAAAAAATAGTTGGTTCGTATACCAATGTTGTTGGATTGCCGATGGCTGAAGTTGTAGCTTCTATGGTTCAGTTGGGAATAATCTCACCTGCTGTGTTAATTACTCAGGATTAATCAATATCTTGAAATGACCGATATGTTCTGAGAGGTTGAAGCAGCCTTGATATCTTGACATTTACCATTCAAAAGAGTAATTGTTGCCGTAACATACTTATATGAAAAGTAATTTTATGTTTTTCCCGTATGCTGCTTTGTCCGCTTCACTCTTTAAGTTCTCTCTGGGGCTCTGTTGTAATGGAACCGGACTGGTCTGTAATGAGCGGGAAAAGGAGGCGAAGATCGCCTTCGCTTTACGATTATCGCTCTGTTGACTTGGAATTAAAGCCGATTTTCTGTACTATATTTCTTAGTTGACTCTTTGTATGCTGCAGCATCAATCCGGTAATTTTGCTGTGGTTTAAAGCTTGGGAGGTTGTCCGAAAATGCAATTTTATCCCGAATCTTCGTTGTTTGGAAATAATAGCGTATCCATATAGTTAATATTGCAACGTTATATTTTAAATATCACCGAGATGAGGATGTGCATTTTGAGACGGCTTCCTAGTGGACCGGCAGGAGTGACAGCACTTCATCAGGAGCCTGTTTAATGATTGAGGCAGCCCGACATCAAGAGTTTATTAATACTCTCAAAACATTCAATAATGCAGCCGTTTCCATTCGGTTGTACCCGGCGAATGCTCCCCAGATTACCAATGCGTTTGAGCGAGGGTATAAAGCCGTAAAACACCATCTGCGTCAGCATGGTAATTTTACTCTGAGGCTACGCGATGAAGGCCCTGAATTGTGTGGGGTTCCTCTTGATCTTGAAGTGCTTAAGTCCATATCAAATCTTATAGTGTTCAGGCAATTAGCACATCTTCAGGCTGATCTGTTTCAAATTGATCGAGGTCTTGATCGTAAAATTTTCCAAAAAATACTGGATGTATTTAGTGCCAAGGTCGATCTGATTAAGCAGCAGGGAGGAGGCCGGGCATACATTAGTGGTTTGGGTCTTGATCGCTATTTCCCAGAAGAAGATGAGTCTTCCCTCCAACCTGAATCCGCTGATACGAGTGCGTCTGCTGGAACGGAAGAAGAAGGTGATGTTGTCTCTGTTACTGTGCGTAAAGAGTATATCGATGTCCTTCTTGGTCGGGAGCGTCGGGTAGGAATTGTCACCGAGTTACAAACAGAGCTATCCATACCGGATCGAGGTGCTTCAATTTTGGCTACAGCCATTCGAGGGGTGCTTGAAAGTTTATTGAAGAAAAAGCAGTTTGTGACCTCTTCAGCCTTTGATATGGTTTTGGAAAACTGTGGCAAGCTGATTGATGCTGAAAAGCGTCAGCAGCTTGTAATGCAGACAGGTGAGATTTTACTTAAGAACATTGATTCCCGGTCTGCCATTTTGCTATTAGGTCAGACTCCTGAAAAAGAGAGTGCTAAATCGTTACTCATTTCAATATTGCAAAACATCTCTCTTGAATTTTTTGGAGAAATAATTCGCGAATTGCGAAAACGAGCTGCTCAGTTTCGTCTCACGCAGAATGAAGATTCAACGCAGGTTCGCTTTATCAATTCGGTTACTGAACGATTGCTTGCAACGCCGAAAGGTAAACAGTATCTAGGCCAGGAAAAGGCCAAGTCAATCATGCAGGCTGGTGAAAAGACACGCCTTGCCCGAAGAGTTCAAGCAAGCGTCAAGTCACTTATGCAGGGTAATAAGGAGGTGTTGAAAAGTGAAGAATTCAATGTTCATCTCCCTTTTGTCCTGCAGAAAATGGAAGCCGAGGGGCTTGAAAAGGAAGTTCAGGCGGTACTGAAAAGGTTGACTAAGAATTTCCTTGAAGGTGATGCTGAACTTCGGACCCGGGTTATTAGAAGTTTGTCTCAGGTTGGTGAAAATCTGGCAATGGAGAAGCGCTGGAACTCTCTGGCAACTATTGCAGATCCCTTATTGTATTGGATTAGGCACTCTGACAATGGTGATTTTATCTTCGAAAAGATATGTCGCGTATTGCAGTCGTTGATGGGGTATTCCTGGACAACTGGAGAACTCAAACAAGGAGATGCTATTCTTTCGGTTTTCTACCAGATCAGGTCAGGTACTGCAAAAAAATCAGAAGCTGTTCGAACAATAATTGAACGAACTCAGGATAAAAATCTGGATAGAGCGCTATTATCTCACCTGCTGGAAGAGAGCCTTGCAAAACCGAAAGATGAGATACTTAGTCGCAGGTTAATACTTCAGGGACCGATAGCTTCGCGATTTCTAGTAGATAGCCTCATCCGTGCAGATAAAACTGAGGACCGTATCAAGATAATTGATCTCTTGACGTATGGAGAACAGTTTCTGGCACCTATTCTTGTCGAGAAGCTTGATGAACCAATGCCGTGGTACGGCAAACGGAACCTCCTTAAACTTCTGGCAGAGACCGGAGCCCCAGAGCATGTTGACAGTGTATATCCATTCCTCCAGCACGATGATCTCCGAGTGCAACGCGAGGCTTTTGCCTGTCTGTATAAAATAAGTGGTAAAACGCGCAAAAAAGCGCTTCTGCACGCTCTTTCTGAAGCAAGCGAAACAATGAAGCTGCAAATAGTGAGAGCACTTATACCTTTTGCCGATGCTGAGGTGACAAGAGGGTTGAGTCAACTTCTTGAGGAACATGAGTTCTACTCTGCTGATTTTCGCGATACCCTGCTCTCTAATGTGTGTCTTGCCATAGCCAGGTGTCCCTATCCCGATTCCGAAAAAGTGTTGTTAAATTTTCTCGAGATGCAGGGCAAGCGAGGCTATAAAAAAATTGGCACTAAAGTCTGGAGCGCAGCTGAAGCTGCTCTCAAGCAGGCTGAAAACAGTCAATTGGGAGAGCGCCAGTTTAAGGCCAAGGTCAGTCAGATTCGAAAGAGTGCAATCAGTCAGGCCGGTGTTGGTCAGAAGGCTTCGACTGAGAAAAAATCTATTACCGGACTACCAGAAGAAAAGTCGATTCGTAAACTGCTTGCTGCTGATGATACAGATGTCGCAAAAGGTATGCTGCTTGAGTTGATCGCCAAAATATCGAGGTTAAGAAAGTTTTCACAGGCAGAGCAACTGCGTGACTGGCTTATCGATATTGATTCAATGGCTTTAACTGATATTATCAAAGCCGCCGAGATCATTGAAGAAGAAAAGCATGCAGCTGTCGACAAGGGACACTTGCAGATATGGTCCGGTCTTTTTGATGTGTTGAGCACAGAAGAATTCAGCATGTTTTATCACAGCCTTGAACATAAACTGTACGCTAACGAAGAGATTATAATCAAAAAAGGTGCTAAGCAGACCTCTCTATTTTTTATTAACTCTGGAAGGGTCAAACTATTTTATAATGAGCGGGATACTGAGATACTAATAAAGACCTTGCAAAAAGGAGAGATTCTTGGCGTGGGGACATTCTTTGATGCCTCACTCTGGACGCTGTCGGCAGCAGCTTTAGGGCAGACAAATATCTCGATGTTGCCTTTAGACAAAGTGAGGGCATGGCAGGATGACTTTCCTGCGCTCGAATCCAAGTTGCGCGATTTTTGTCACAGGTTTGAAAGTGTTAATGACATATTCAAAAACTCAGATAAAGACAGAAGGGAATACAAGCGGCATAAGGTGACCTCCCAGCGTGTAGCGATAACTTTACTTGATAAAAACGGCAAAACTACCGGTGTGAGCGGAAAAGGTGATCTGTTTGATTTTTCCCGCGGCGGAACGTCATTTTATATGCGGATCTCGAAAAGAGATAACGCACGACTGCTTCTTGGCAGAGGTCTAAAAGTTACTCTGCCTATTGAAGAAACATCCGGTACTCCTGTGAGTTTTATAGGGGATATCGTTGCGGTAAAGGCGCATCATGCAATGGAATATGAATATTCTGTACACATAGAATTTAATACTCCGCTGGGTAATTCCCAAATGCAGCAGGTATTGCGTTTGCTGTAAAAGAGTGAATGGCGTAGCTAATACTATATTAATTTGTAATCTCAGGAGATAACACTTTAGCAATGCCTCATCCCGATGACGCAGTATCATTATTTTATCTCAAACACCTTAACGGGGTGTGGCAGGACAAGGGTGTTTACACTGCAGAATGTCCGTTTTGCCGCGATCATGGCGTTACCTCTCCAGGAAAGCTTGTTGTCATCCTGAACCCCGACGGTTTTTTTCACGGATATTTCCGTTGCCTTTCCAGATGTACTGCGGGGGGCTTTGCTCTGCGCTTTGGTACTCTGCTCAATATAGATCTTGCAGAAGTACCGGGATATGATCCTGATCTGGATTCGCCGTTGAATCCGGCTGATTATCCGGTATCTAACCACAATGGTGAGATGCGTGCCTGTCATGATCGACTTCCTGATGATGTCTTGACTCTATTTGCCAAAATGCACGTCGGTCGAGATGTATTAGCTCAGATGCAAATTGGATTTAACGGCAGGTACATAACGTATCCGTATGTGCAGGCTGATGGCAATTGCTATTCTCTGCGTTGTGTCTTCCCGGACAGACCGGAAGATTTTTTCTGGCAGGGTGATGAACATTTTTCGGTTGATCCATACAGGATCTTCAACGTCCAGGAGATTGAGCGGTGTCATGGCGGCACCCTGTTTCTGTGTGACGGTGAAGAGAGTGTCCTGGTTCTGAAGAATCTTGGATATCCAGGTGTGGCAGTTCCCCAGTACCAGGCTTTTGAGGCAATTGATCCTGAACAGTTCAGAGATATTCATACGCTGTTTATCGTTGCCAGAAACAGTGCTGAGTCACTGGGGGCAGCAAAAGACTTAGCAGCACGCATCGGGTATAAAGTGCGAATACTCAGTTGGCCTGCAGGTACCGCGCGTAACGTCGGACTTGCTGATCTTGCTATTGAGTACGGAAAAGAGATACGAAAAGTAGTGGGCAGAATGATTCGATCATCCTCCGCCTTCTCACCTTTCGCCTCTCCTGAAAGAGAATACCTCCATTTTTTACAAACTCTCTCGGGTAAGCAGGAAAATGCCTACAACGAACTCCGTACCGGATTTCCATTGCTTGATCTCTCTCTTGACGGTGTGCATGGAATCAATGTGATAGGTGGAGCTCCGAAAGTCGGCAAGTCGGCCTTTACAATCCAGATTGCAAGTCAGATGGCTGAGAAGGGTATTCCTGTGCTCTATTATGATTTTGAGAATGGGCGACAGCAGGTGTATCAGCGTATATTAAGTCGACTAAGCCGTATTGAGGTGAAGCAGCTGGGCTCGGGAAATCTTACCGATGATGAGAATCAGAGGTATGAGGCGTCATGTGGTAAGCTTAAAAAAATGATGCAGAATTTCAGGGTGGTAAATGACCGCAAACTTACTCCTGATCTGATGCGCAGACATATCGATTTTATTCGCCATGAAACACGCAGTCAGTATACTGTCGTGATTGTAGATAGTTTACATAAATTACCTTTTAAGGAGTTCAGCGAGCGCAGAACAGGCATAGATGCATGGTTGCGACAGATGGAGTCTATACGGGATGAGCTTCAGGTGTCGTTTCTTGTTATTTCTGAACTCACCAGAGGAACAGCCGAGAAAGCCTATGCTGAAACACCTCATCTTGGAGTTTTCAAAGGATCTGGTGATATTGAATATAGTGCAGACAATGCGATGGTGCTGTTTGCTGATAATGACCAGGATGATGGGAATGAGAGCAGGGGGAGACAATCCACTCTTTGGATTGTTGCTTCCCGTGAGCACAGGCCTGGACCTGTAGCCCGTTATATGTTGGACTACCCCTATTGGGGATTTATTGAACAACCGTTTACGAATATAGATCCTGTTGTTACTTAGTGTCCGTTGGAAAATTACCAGTTGGCCTAATATCAGCGTTATGTGTACAATTTATAACCTTGGGATATTAAATATATGTCTGCGGTAAAAGTAGAACACACGCCTCAATTTTGAATCATCTGCTGACTTTTCGGATAGAAACTCTTTAGCTTTTAACATTCGATGTACTGCTTCTGTATACCTGTATCAACGATTTCAGAGTTGAGTTAACTCCTTTATTTACACTTGACCAGCAAGGGTAGGAATGAAGGGAAGAATGATTAACAGTGACGTCGGTGAGATTATATCCATCCTGCTTTCCAAAGGTATTCTGCGGGAAAAGGATGTGTTGTACGCTCGGCGTATTCAGGAAAAACTCACAAGCCCGCAGCCACTTCTCAATATATTAAAAGACCTTAAGCTGGTAACAGACGATGTTGTTCGTGAGACTATCCAGCAGTCAGATAAGACTATTCGTATAGGCGAGATGCTGGTTGAACTCGGTCATATTTCCAAAGATGATTTGCTTGCTGCCTTCAATATTAAAAAGGAAGATGAGAGTGACCTGAAAATCGGTGAAATCCTTATAAAGTATAATTTCATAGAGGCCGGTCAGTTTAATTCAATTCTATCAATGCAGTTGGGATATCCTCTGGTCTATCCTACTCTGGCAAATGTAGACAGGAAGGCGGTGGAGAAAGCATCACTCAATGTGCTGAGAAGAAACAAGTTTTTACCACTCAAGAAAAAAGGGGACGAAACTGTCGCAGCCCTAAGTGATCCCACTGATCTTGAGACCATTACTCTTGTAAAAAAACTTTTCGGTAATCAGGTCATACTGGCTTTGAGTGATCAGAAGGCGCTCAGGGATACCATCAGGTTTTTAGAACAGCAAAAGGATGGTACTGCAGTAATTGATATCGATAATAAGACGGTTGTCGGCATTGCAAACTCAATTATCCTTGCTGCTATAAAGGCTGATGCAAGCGATATTCATATTGAACCTCTCAATGACAAACTCCAGGTCCGTTTTCGTCTGGATGGAGTGTTAAGTCACTATCAGGATTTCCCTAAAGATGTAATCCTGCCTCTTTCCAGCAGGCTTAAAATAATGTGCAAAGCCAATATCGCAGAGAAGCGTCGTCATCAGGGTGGCCGGATGCTCTTTGACTATGATGAGGGGAAAGTCGATATACGTGCATCATTTTATATAACTGTCCACGGAGAGAAAACGGTATTGCGGTTGCTGCGCCAAAAGCAGGAACTGATTGATATACGATCTCTGGGCATGCCGTCTCGAATTCTTAATCGTTTTCTGGAAGAGGCACTTTGTCAGCCGGGTGGCGTTTTGCTGGTAAC
The DNA here is from genome assembly GCF_005116655.2 of Desulfosediminicola flagellatus. GTDB lineage: Bacteria > Desulfobacterota > Desulfobulbia > Desulfobulbales > Desulfocapsaceae > Desulfopila > Desulfopila flagellata. The sequence continues at coordinate 1,462,118 of NZ_CP050698.1, forward strand.
AGGGCCTACAGGGTCGGGTAAGACTTCTACAGTGTATGGATGTATTCACTATATTAATAGTCCCCAGATAAGTATAATTACGGCAGAAGAGCCGGTTGAGTATCTTATTGACGGCGTGGCTCAATGTTCGATTGACCCGGTTATAGATCTGACTTTCGAAGAGACACTCAGACATATTGTTCGCCAGGATCCTGATGTGATAATGATCGGTGAAATACGGGACAAATACTCTGCAGATATGGCAATGCAGGCGGCTTTAACCGGGCATAAGGTGTTATCAACGTTTCATACTGAAGATTCAATTGGAGGTCTCATCCGTCTTTTACATATGGATATTGCACCGTTTCTTGTGGCATCAACCGTTGTGAGTGTAGTGGCACAGCGTCTGCTTCGCAAGGTCTGCCCATCGTGTGCTGAACCGGCGAAGATAACCCCGGCTCAGTTACAGCGACTTGGTTGTAGTTACGATGATTTGGCAAGCGGCAGCTTTATGAAAGGTCGTGGTTGCAGAGAGTGCCGTCAAACCGGTTATCAGGGCCGTGTAGGTGTATTTGAACTACTGGTATTAAATGAATTGATAAAAGCAGCAATTCTTGAACAGAAACCAAGCCATGAAATTCGATCTATTGCTATAGAACATGCCGGGCTGGTAACGTTGTTTGAGGATGGTCTGGTTAAAGCGGCCCTTGGGATTACCACCATTGATGAGATAGTCAGGTGTTTACCACGATTGATGGCTCCGCGGCCACTACAGGTAATTCAGCGATTGTGTGGAGATGTATAATGAGTGGAACGAAATCATTTATTGATGCAATAGAAAAGTTTATCCAATCAGGCAAGGTCAATCTTCCGGTATTTAATCCTAACGCAATGAGGGTGCAGCAAGAGTTGATACGAACTGATCCTGATATGCATGTGATCGAAAAACTGATTGTGAGGGATCAGGCTCTGGCCAGTGAAGTGTTGAAAATTGCAAATTCATCGTTTTACCGTGGTCTCGTTGAGGTTAAAACAGTTAAGGCAGCAATTATCCGGCTTGGTATGCGGGAAATTGGCAGGGTTGTTTTGATTGCGGCTTCAAAAACACAATTCAGAATAGGTGATAAGGAACTCAGATATATTATGCAGAAACTTTGGCAACACTCGGCAGGTAATGGTATTGCTGCTAATTGGATTGCCAAAAAATGTGATTACGAAGAGCTCGGGGGGCACGCATTTTTTGCAGGCCTGCTGCATGATATCGGTAAACTCTTTCTCGTAACTGCTATTGAGCAGGCAAAGCTAAGAAAAAGCGGAAAAATAACCCGGGCTCTACTGATGGAAGTAATAGATACTCTCCACACCGCAGAGGGATATGCATTGATGAAAAAATGGAATATGCCGGATCAATATGCGGAAATTGTGCGTGATCATCATGAGCCTGAGGTAGATCCTAAAGACACACTGCTCGTCATTATCCGACTTGCCGACAAGGTCTGTCATAAGCTTTCTATCGGCCTCAAATCAGATCCGGATATCAATCTCGCAGCAACTCCTGAGGCCCATATCCTTGAACTTACTGAAGTTGATCTTGCTGAACTTGAGATCCTGCTTGAGGATTCAAAAGCACTGGTCAAATAAAGGTTCTGAGCATTCTCTTTATTATCCTTTCAGCGTGTGTATAGCCGTTTTGTGTCGTGCACTGTTTTGATGTTTTTTCTGTAATTAGACTGCGCCAATCCGGTGCTGTTGAACGTGCCACTGACTCTTGCTATCTCTAAAATATCCTTTTCTTTTCATCGTAAAAAGCCCTCCGGTTAATGGACAAGCCTAATCTGTATTTGGTACAGTTATCAGGACGGTGATAAAAGCGTAATCCTCCAGTAAAACCAAACCAATTAACTGAAAAGCATGATGAAAATAGCATATTCTCGATGGAATAAGCTTTGGGGATCGGTATTTGATCTAATTGTAATACTCTGTGTTTACGTGTCAGGTGGTGGTGCCCTGGCGACGGAAGATGATTTTCTTGAAATTGATCTTACCGAATTGATACAGGTAACCATTATATCTGTTGCTACAAAGAGTCAGCAACTTTCAGATGCCTCGGCCGCAGAATAACCCTTTCACCCGATACACTGAAACTGACACTGGGGCAAAAGGTTGAACACAATGATTTTACTCGAGTTGAGGTGCAGCCTACTGCTCAACTCCTTTGGAACGTCGCAGAAAATGCTGTAGCCTGGGCAAGTGGAACGTGGAGTGTATTTGAATGCAATGTTTACGTTTTAACGCTTCTGTTAGCAGTATCACATACCTTTTCCAACAGGTGAAATGCGTAAGATTTTCATAATAATAGCTCTAGCTATCGGTATGTTGTGTAACACCGGGGTTACCTTCAGTGCCGAGAGGGATGCTGTCGAGTATAAGCTCAAGGCAGCATATATGTTGAATTTTGCAAAATTCATCAATTGGCCGGATGTACATGACGGGGAAGAAACGTTTCGCATATGTGTTTATGGAAAAAACCCTTTTGGGTCGGCTCTTGCCGGCGCTGAGAGAAAGAAGATAAAGGGAGAAGTAATAGAGCTTGTTTTGACGAGTGACCCAGCCGAGCTTAAAGACTGCCGTCTGGCATTTGTCAGCTCTTCGGAAGTAGACAGAATAGATACGCTATTTGAAACGCTTTCCGGCAAACCAATAGTAACAGTTAGCGATATTGAAGGGTTTGCCACTGCAGGTGGTACGATTGAGTTTGTATCTGTAGGAGATAAATTACGATTTGTGATTAACCATACACAGGCAAAATCAAGTAACGTGAAAATTACAGCGTCACTCTTAGGGCTTGCAGTCGAGGTGTTATAGGAAATGTACGATAACTTTCATACACTGCCGATTAGAAACAAGCTCAATCTCATAATATTGCTCGCCTGTACCATGTCATTGGTCCTTACAGCAACCGTATCTCTGGTCAGCCAGTGGATTTTAGTGCGGGAGCAACTCGAGGATGAGCTGAAAACCCTGGTTGAAGTTATCAGCAAGAACAGTACAGCAGGTCTGACTTTTCAGGATCAGACCAATCTCAATCAAATTCTTGAATCGCTGGAGGCAAAGTCAACAGTTGTTTCAGCAGATGTCATCACTCCTGATGGAGAGGTGTTTGCCAGCTATAGAAACACAACACACATAGTACCTGAAGATCAAATCAAAAATAGTGAGGAAATACTCGCTGAGCCGTTCGGTGTGAAAAATTCGTTTAACTACGCACGATTTAACCAACCTATTCTCCTGGAAGATGAGCAGATAGGGTTACTCACGATGACTGTCAGCAGGAAAGAACCTAAACAGATTCTTCTCTTTGTAAGTTTTATGATACTCTGCATTAATGGAGTCGTATTAGGAGCAGCAGCACTGCTTTCAGGGAAAATGAGTAATGTGATTTCAGCACCGATCACAGCCCTATCCCGGGCAATGAAAAAAGTATCGGACGAACGTGAGTACAACCTCCGTGTACCGGTCTATCATGAAGATGAATTGGGCATGTTGGCTAGAGGGTTTAACGAAATGCTGGTGCAGATTGAGCAGCGGGATGAATATCTGGAAGAGCAAGTCATCAACAGAACCAAAGATCTTGTTGAGGCGAAGGAGATAGCTGAGAATGCTAATCGTGTGAAGTCTCAATTTTTGGCAAACATGAGTCACGAGATCCGTACACCCATGAATGGTGTTCTCGGAATGGCTGAACTTCTACAGTCGACTGAGTTAAATAGCGAGCAGGCAAGGTTGACAAAAACCATTCAAGGGTCTGGTGAGGCACTGCTTGAAATAATTAATGACATTCTCGATTTTTCAAAGATAGAAGCTGGAAGACTTGAGCTTGAAATGATTGATTTTGATCTGCGACTTTTGATTGAAGATGTTATGCAGCTGCTTGCGCCCAGAGCCCATGCTAAACGGCTAGAGGTTGCCGCATTTTTCGACGATGGGACCCGTACATCATTAAAGGGCGATCCAAACAGACTCAGGCAGATTGTTACCAACCTTGTAGGGAATGCAATTAAATTCACAGAAGTCGGGGAAGTTATCGTACGTGTTAAGACACAGCCTGTTGAGGGAGGCAGGGAACGGCTACTCGTAGATGTTGTTGATTCCGGTATTGGTATTAGTGATGAGAGTAAGCGACAACTGTTTACACCGTTTTCACAGGCTGATGATTCGATGACCAGAAAATTTGGTGGTACAGGACTTGGGCTGGCAATTTCGCGTCAACTCGTTGAGATGATGGGTGGGGAGCTTGACTGTACAAGTGTCCTGGGGAAGGGATCAACATTTCATTTTCATGTTGATCTTGTAGCAAGTTCTGCTGAAGATGTGAAAATGAAGCAAAAACACAAGAATGCATTGCGAGGATACCGGATACTGGTGGTTGATGATAATGCTACAAACAGGGCGATAGTTACCCATCAGTGTAAAATGTGGGGAATGTCAGCTGAAAGCGCACCGAATGGTAATGAAGGATTGGAAAGGCTCTACGCTGCAGAAAGAGAGGACAGCCCTTTTGATTTTGTTGTGCTGGATATGCATATGCCTGACATGAACGGCCTGGAGGTCGCGCAGGAGATTCGTAAAAATTCAGGGTTCGATAAGCTTCGGATGATAATGTTGACATCGGTAGGGCTTCGTGGTGACGCAAAAATGGCAAGGGAATGTGGTATTGCAGCGTATTTAACTAAACCTGTCAGGCAAGCTGAATTGTACGCTGCCTTTGTTAAGGTGTTAAGTTTCGACCATGAAGTGACCAGTCATCCAATAATAACCAAATATAATATAGTTGATAACGTACCTAAATTTTTTATCAAGGTTCTTGTTGCAGAGGATAATGAGACAAATCAGGAGGTTATTCGTGGTATGTTGCTGCAGTTTGGTTGTGAAGTGACTCTTGTGAATAATGGCCAAAAGGCTGTAGATGCTCTTAATAAGAATGACTATGATCTGGTTCTGATGGATTGTCAGATGCCACTAGTGGATGGGTATAAAGCAACAGAAATCATTCGTGAAAAAGAAGAGAGGGAAGGTAAAGAAAATACGGCGACAATTGTAGCTCTGACTGCTCATGCGCTTGAGGGCGACAAAGAGAGATGCATTGAATCAGGTATGAACCACTATATGAGTAAACCGTTCAGGCAGGATGATATTCAGGATCTCCTTACCAGGCTCTTTCGAAATAAAATGGAGCGTCCTGAACACGTATCCGGTGTTGAGTTACGTGAGGTTACGGAAGAAATTGAAGCACTTGAGAAAGCTGAAAGTGCTGAAGATATATCACTATTATCTGGCGAAAACGGCGGTTTTGGAGGCTTTGCTACTTTGGACCTGTCTGTTCTTGACAACCTCAAGGATCTGCAGATTGAAGGTGAACCATCCATTTTAAGTAAAATTCTACAAGCGTATTTAGAGAATTCAGATCCGCTCATGCAGATCTTACAGGATTATCATGTTGCCGGGGATAGAGACGAGCTGCAAATGGCTGCTCATACGCTTAAATCAAGTAGTGCAAATGTAGGTGCTCTTGCCCTTGCAGATATGTGTAGACGACTTGAAATGCGTTGCAGAGATCAGGTAATGGAAAATTGCAAAGATTTGATTCATGCGATTATGGAAGAATATGATGAGGTGAAACAATTATTAAGCCAGGAGTTGGTTGACTTATGATCTATGGAACACCTAACAGGGAAAACCCACTGGCCCTGATCATTGATGATGATCTGTCAATGAGACTGGCTATGGAGGCGGCACTGAAAAAAGTAGGGTTTGCTTGTATCCTGGCTGAGAATGGACGAAAGGGAATAGATCTGTTTAGGGAAAATAATCCAGATCTGGTTTTGCTTGACGTGGTAATGCCGGAGATTGATGGTTTCGAAACCTGTACAATGTTACGAGGATTGCCTGGTGGAGGATTGACACAAATTCTCATGGTGACCGGCCTTGATGATGTCGAGTCAATCGATTTGGCATTTAAAGTTGGAGCCGATGGCTTTATTTCCAAACCGATCAATTGGGTGATTCTCGGGCATAGAAGTCGATATATGCTGCGGGCGGGACAGGCATTCCAGGAGCTGAACCGGTCGAGATTCAGGCTTGAGAAAACCCAAAAAATGGCAAGGCTTGGCAACTGGGAGGTTGATCTCGTAAGTGGTCAGTTTCTCTGTTCAGATCAGGCGAGTTATCTGCTGGGACTTAATGGTAATAGCGGTAACGTTACGTATGATGGTTTCTTTCACAATATTGAGGCAGAAGATCGGGAAGATGTACAGGATAAAATTGATACGGCCATTAGAGAGGAAAAACCGGTACGGTTACTTTACAGGGTGTATCACGCTGATGGTACAATGCGTCACATCCTTAACCAGGCAGAAATTCTGTATAACGATCAGGATGTTCCGATCCTGCTTCTGGGTGCAGTACAGGATGTAACCCGACAGAAGGTCGCAGAGGAAGAAATACGTAAACTTGCTTTTTATGATGGATTAACAGGTTTATCCAACAGATTACTGTTTATGAATCGTATGGAGCAGGAGATAGTAGCCGCTAAGCGCAACAATTCAACGTTTGCCCTGCTGTATCTCGATCTTGATCAGTTCAAACGTATTAATGATACGTTCGGCCATTATATCGGCGATCATCTGTTGAAAAAAATAAGTGTTGCACTTCTAAAATCTATCAGGTGTACAGATACTGCATCCCGCATTGGTTGTTCCGAGAATCCTGAGGAAATGATTGCCAGGCTGGGAGGTGATGAATTCACCATTATTTTAAATGATATTCATGAAGCAGAGCATGTAGCATTGGTAGCACGCCGGATAATAAAAGAGGTGCCTAAATCTCATATTATAGAAGGGCATGAGATAACTGTGACGACAAGTATCGGAATCAGTATGTACCCCACGGACGGAAGTGACGCTAATGTTCTGTTAAAGAATGCCGATACTGCGATGTATCAGGCTAAGAACATAGGAAGAAATAACTATCAGTTTTATCGAGAATCATTAAATGTTCAGACTGTAGAACGATTTTCTCTCGAAAGAGACATTGCCAAAGGATTGGAACGGGATGAGTTTCTCCTCTATTATCAACCTAAAATTGATGTTAAAACCGGGAAAATAGTAGGTGCTGAAGCGTTAATCAGATGGGATCACCCGGAGCGGGGAATGGTGCCGCCGGGTAAGTTTATTTCAATAGCTGAAGAATCAGGTCAGATTGTTAAAATAAACAGATGGGTAGTTACGTCGGCAAGCAAACAATGGCAGCAGTGGATAGTTGACGGGTATGAACCTGGTGTGGTTGCTGTGAATCTGTCAGGGTACCAGTTTGCCCAGCAGAATGTGTTGGAGACACTGTCAGATGCTTTATCGAGTGCGGGGCTTGAAAATCGGTTTTTCGAGATTGAGATCACAGAAAATATTCTCATGCAGAATATTGAGGAGACATCCCAGATTCTCCAGGAGCTAAAAGCGATGGGGATTGCAGTTACTCTTGATGATTTTGGGACCGGGTATTCGTCCCTCAGTTATTTAACATCGTTTCAGGTGGATAGAATAAAAATCGACAGGGCGTTCGTTATGAGTTGTACTGAACAGCCGACGAACCTGATTATCATCAAGGCTATTATTGCAATGGGGCACAGTCTCGGCATTAAAATTGTAGCAGAAGGTGTGGAAACTCTGGAGCAACTCGATATTATACGCAATTACGGAGCTGATGAGGCGCAAGGGTTTTATTTTTCTAAACCAGTCCCTGCAGAAGAGTTTGTGGAGCTCCTCAAAAAATGGCAAATATAGCCCCCCGACAGCTGCCGGGGAGCATGTTGAAATCAGATAGTTACAGTATGTAAATGTTGTTTTCTAATCGCATTATCTGCTAAATAGTGCCCGACCGAAAACGGTGCATTCCATCTAACTCTTCGTTGCTTTTCAAATTTTTATTTATAGAATATCAATAATATACTTTGGGTGAAAATCTGAATCGCGCCTCGATATTGAACAGAATGGTGAGTTTTCGGATAAAAACTAAATAGAGTTTTCTTTCATCCAGTTTTCAAGATCGGCCAGGCCAGTCTCGGCCCGCATTTGACCACGAAATCTTTTAGGCACCTTTTTTTTCCAGGCCGGGAAGAGGCCAAAATTAACATTCGAGGGCTGGAAGTTTTTCGCCTCGCTCATCGTGAGGTGGTTAATCAAAGCACCGAGAGCAGTAGTTGGTGGCGGGGCAGGTGTTTCTTGTTCCAGAGCCTTTCTTGCAGCATTAATACCTGCAAGCAGGCCCATGGCGGCAGACTCCACATATCCCTCAACTCCTGAGAGTTGCCCTGCAAGCAACATGTTCGGCCGTGATGTAAATTCCAGGCCCGGAGTAAGAATTTCGGGCGCACAGATAAATGTGTTTCTGTGGATGGAGCCGAATCGTTCAAACTCCGCATTTTCCATACCCGGTATCATCCGAAAGATCCTTTTTTGTTCTCCGTAGGTGAGCTTAGTCTGGAAGCCAACCATGTTGTAGGTTGTTCCTTCCCTGTTCTCCATGCGCAATTGTACAACAGCATGCGGGTCATTTCCGGTTCGAGGATCAGGCAGGCCAACCGGCTTCATCGGCCCGAATCTGAGGGTTTCATCTCCTCGTGAACGAATAATCTCTATGGGCAGGCAGCCTTCAAAATATTTAGGATTTTCGAAGTCCTTTAAGGGAACATACTGCGCATTAGCAAGTTCAGTTATAAATGTCGTGTATTGCTCTTCATCCATTGGACAGTTCAGGTAGTCACCGGGACCGTCATCGTATCGTGATTTACGGTAGATAATATCCATATCCAGTGAATCCGCATTAACGATAGGGGCAATGGCATCATAGAAGGCGAGTCGGTCTCGTCCTGTGAGTTTTATAAGGGCTTCTGTCAGTTTTGGAGAGGTCAGGGGGCCGGTAGCGAGAATAACAATAGTATCGGGATCATCCGGGAATTCTGTAATTTCTTCCCGGACGATGGTGATATCGGGATGTTGCTCAAGCGTTTCAGTAATCTTTGCGGAAAACTGATCCCGGTTAACAGCAAGAGCTTTGCCGGCAGGAACTTCACACTCAAATGCTGTTTTCATGATAAGGGAATTACACTTCCGCATCTCTTCTTTGAGTAAACCTACGGCAGAGGTTACATCGTTAGACCTGAACGAGTTGCTGCAGACCAGTTCAGCCAGTCCGGGTGAGCTGTGGGCGGGGCTGTAGTTGTGGGGTTTCATGTCATAGAGAGTAACCTTACAACCACGTTGTACTGCTTGCCATGCCGCTTCTGATCCTGCGAGACCGGCGCCGATAATAGTGATATTTTTCATAGTGATATATTGTAAATCAAGCACAGATGCTTGAGTTTATCTGTAATTAATGAACTGATTACGGGAACTGAACCTGTACCCGCACTTTTCTTCTTCCCCAGACCAACGCTTCATTATGAGAGTTGAAATAGAGGTCAATCCTGTCTTTACCTTTGATGGCACTGCCTCTATCTTCCACGCGGCCCCATCCGTATCCTGGCACGTACATTTTGGTGCCGAAGGGATAGTAGCGCGTATCTGCAGCAATGGTGCCTTCATCGGCCAGTATCGACCAGGGCATTACGCGAAATGGGATCATATACGGTTTTTGAACTGTGTCCATGGAAAAGAGACCCGGTTGGGGCTCATGGGGCATTGTCCCGCTGGCGGTATGACCGCTGTATGGCTTGCCACCTTTGCTCGTATATTTATTCCAAAAATCGAGTTTAAACGCTGCACTGCTGCCACGTTCCCAGCCACAGCAGGAGGAACATCCGCAATATGCTGTTGCCTCAATCAGCCTGCCGACTGGTTTTTTGGCGCAACCGGCAAGCATTGCAAGAACCAGTAATGAAAGTAATAGGAACAGGCGGGCAGGTTGTGAAGGGGACGTTTGAAATATCATGTTCTGTGGAACCATTTTTTTAAGTCGTTCTGGTTGAATTGTTTCACTACCGGGCGCCCATGGGGACAATGAGAGAACAGGTTTGCTCTGGCCATCCTGTTAAGCAGGCTGTCGATCTCCCGGTGGCTTAGAGTTGTTCCGGCTTTCACTGCAGCCTTGCACGCCATTGTGGAAAGTATGGTGTCAATCCTGTCACCACTATCCCTGCGGTTGGATTCACTTCCGAACTGTTCAAGAACATCGTTCAGTAACTCGGTGGGATTGGCCTGCCCGGCGAGTGCCGGAATGGCAGATATAATAAACGAATTACCGCCAAACTCACGCAGGGAGAAACCCATATGATCAATTTCTTCTTGATGTTTTTCAACGAGCTGAACCTGAAATAGCGTCAGTTCGACAGTTTCTGGAAAAAGCAGAGTCTGACGGGCGACATTGTTTCCGAGATATTGCTGGCGAAGTTCTTCGTAGAGCAAACGTTCATGAGCAGCATGCTGGTCGATAACCAGCAACCCTTCACTGTTGCGACAAAAAATATAGAGATCACTAAACTGCCCGACTATCTGTAAACCATGGCCTACTGGTGCTTTGGGAAGCAATGACGCTGGCTGTGCAGGTTCCTGTGGCTTACTGACTGCTGCAACAGGTCGTTCCGTTTGCGGTACCGGTTCGCAGGTCTCGAATAGCCCGATGTCGTTGCCTGGATGAGGTGGTTCGGCCGGTAAATCATGTGGCGGCTCGGGGATGAACGGTTCGCTGCTGCTGAATTGCCGATCTTCCATCTGGGGAGACGGGGGAAACATTGGTGTAGGACGTGGTGCTGCATTTTTTGTCTTTCTGTCCTGAATGTCGGGAACCGGCGAAAAAGGGTTTTCAACAGGCTGTTCTCTTTCGACAGGAACTGTAGTCGCCGTTGGTTTATTATGACCGAACATTGCAGTCTGCAAACGTCTCTGCTCATTATTCATTGCAGAAGCTACAGCCTGGCTGATCAAATAATGAATATCCCTGCTATTGCCGAATCTGACCTCATGTTTCGCCGGATGAACGTTTACATCAATCTCGGAAGGAGGAAGAATCAGGTGGATAAGTCCTGCTGGATTTTTACCCTTCATCAGAAAACCGCGTAAACCTTCTGCGACCCCATGGGTCATCATGCGGTCTTTGATAGCTCTACCATTGACAAAAAGTCTGAGCCGTGCGGGACCAGTATGGAGTTTTTCCGGTGGAATTAGAAATCCGTAAACTCTGCGTTCAGGAGTGGTCGCATGTTCATCTCCTATACAGATATACCTGCCGTTGTAATGTATTAACTGAGACAGACGTTCTTCGAGTGAAAGTGTATTATCCAGATATATTGTGCGCTTACCGTTTACAGTAAGTGAAAAAGTGATCTCAGGATTAGCGAGTGCGTAATTTTTAATTACCTCATCAATATGGTTCAGTTCAGTTCTGACTGTGCGTAAAAACTTCTTTCGGGCCGGTGTGTTTCCAAAGAGATTTTTGATCTCAAATATTGTACCTACACTGCAACCTGCCTCATGCACTTTCTGCAATTTGCCAAACTGAATTTCAGCTCGTGTACCAAGTTCGGCATCAGCACGTCTGGATATAATGGTCATCTTTGAGACCGATCCAATTGATGGGATTGCCTCGCCGCGAAATCCAAGCGTACCAATAGCAGTAAGATCTTTGTCTGTATGAATTTTAGATGTACCGTGTCGCTCAAGACTGAGGAGGACGTCATCTTCATCCATACCTTCACCATTATCAATAATGCGAATCAGTCTGGTTCCACCACCTTCAATTTCGACTTCGATTCGGCTTGCACCTGCATCAAGGCTGTTTTCTAAAAGTTCTTTGACGACTGAAGCGGGACGTTCAACAACTTCACCAGCGGCTATCTGGTTAGCTAGCTGGTCAGGGAGAATACGGATTTTGGACATAAGAGAAACGAATTAGTTGCGAGTTCAAGGGTAAGTGGTACATTGATTTTGATTCTCAAAGATACAGAACCATACATATTTTACCAATAGTATTCTCCACGTGTCAGACAAAAATACCAGCTCACCACGACAAACGCAGGCCCGTAAGGCGACTAAACGAAAAAAACCCTGCAATGAAAAGCACATAATAGGATTTCTCTTTTTTATCTGTTTTCTGCTTACCGGTTTTCTCGGGTCAATGTTGTTTACCCTGAAAAGTCTTGAAATACCGGACGTTCGTTCTGTCGCAAAATATACTCCTCCACAGGCGACTGTCATTTATGATCGTCATGGCCAGGTGATAGAGCGGGTCTTTGCAGAGAACAGGACGGTGGTTTCTCTTGATGCGATGAATCCGCTATTGCCAAAAGCCTTTGTTGCAGCCGAGGATGGCCGTTTTTTCGAACATGCCGGCCTTGATCTGATTTCTGTTTTACGTGCTGTTTTTGTAAATATTCGTAGCGGACGTAAAAGTCAGGGTGGTTCCACTATTACTCAACAGGTGGCTCGTGCACTTCTGCTTACGCCAGAGAAAACATATATACGAAAATTCAAAGAAGCTATCCTGGCCTGGAGGATTGATACACTCCTTACGAAAAATGAAATACTGTATATCTATCTCAATCAGATTTATCTTGGTGAGGGAGCTTATGGGGTAGAAGCTGCCGCCCAGGTCTATTTTGGTAAACACTCCTCTAATCTGACCCTCTCAGAAGTCGCACTTCTTGCGGGTCTGCCTCAGGCACCAAGCAGATATTCACCAATTAAACACCTTAAACGTGCACGTGCCCGGCAACGATATGTGCTGAACAGGATGGCTGAAGACGGCTACATTTTACCTGATTCAGCGCGCAATGCGTTTGCTTCAAATCTTCGAATAAAGAAAAGTCGCAGTTCCTATGATAGTGCTAACGGCTATTATCTTGAAGTGGTTAAGAAGCAGGCTTTCGAAAAAATTGGTATGCCGTTGGAGCAGGCAGGAGCACATATTTACACATATCTTGATCCTGCGATGCAATATAATGCAACTCAAGCTGTTATCAATGGTATTCAGGCTGCAGGAGCCCGGCAGACTCTTCGCAAAGATAGACCCGGAAAGGCCCCGCAGGGAGCCCTTGTCTGTTTGGAAAGAAATAGTGGAAGGGTGCGGGCCTTGGTAGGAGGGGCAGATTTTAAAGTATCTCCATTTAACAGAGCAACTCAGGCAAAAAGACCGGCGGGATCAATTTTCAAACCTTTTGTATATGCTGCCGCTTTACAGAGTGGCTGGCAGCCGCTCTCAATTATCAGTGACGCCCCCCTCTCTATTTCAGGGGGTACGCATGGAAAATGGCAACCGAAAAATTATTCCGGGGAATATCATGGTGACACTACACTTGAGACAGCACTTGCTAAATCGTATAACGTCGCGACAGTCAGGTTGATGCAGAAGGTTGGAGTGAAAAAGGTTCATGCAATGGCTGAAGCAGCGGGGATACAATCAAAAATGCCCCCTGACCTTTCTCTGGCACTTGGAGCGGTAGATGTTTCTTTACTAGAAATGACTGCAGCTTACGGTCCATTCGCAAATGGCGGAAGATACACCAGCCCTACGTTTATTGATCATATTACCTATGGTGGAGAACGGCTTAAAAATGACCTTCCGATGAAAATTCAAACCTTATCTGCCGATACAGCGCTAAAAATGAGAACTATGCTTGAAGGTGTTGTGAAGCAGGGAACAGGTACGAGGGCTGTGGGTTTGCCAGGTATTACCGGTGGTAAAACCGGGACCTCGGATGAAAACAGAGATGCGTGGTTTGTTGGTTTTAACGGTAACTATGTAACCGGCGTCTGGGTTGGGCACGATCGTAATGAAACTCTGGGCAATAAGGAAAGCGGTGGGAGAACTGCGGTACCGATATGGCGAGAATTTATGGGAGCAGTACGAAGTGTGAAGTGATTGTATAGAGAGCGTGAAGCATTTATAGGCGTATTATGGGGTGGGATATCCGTGAATGGACAGGCGGTTTGTACAAGCTGTGACAGCGGAGAAAATCCGCTGTCACAAAGAGCTATATGACTAGATCTTTTTTACATCTTTTGCAGCTGGTCCTTTCTGACCATCTGTAATCTCAAAGCTTACTCTGTCACCTTCAGCAAGAGATCTGAAACCATCGCTCTGTATTGCTGAGTGATGAACGAATACATCCTGTCCACCATCTTGCTCGATAAAACCAAACCCTTTTGCGTCATTAAACCACTTGACTGTACCTTCTGGCATTGCAGCTACTCCTGTGTTTGTTAGTGGGGTGTGCCCCTGTTTTCAATACCCCGAAATGCCTAAGCAAACTCAGGGCGCCAACCTGATAACCAGATTGGATGGTACTACGTAGTTTTATTAGAAAATATAGAATGGAATCTGTATTTTTAAAATCTAGGCTACGTATATCTTTTACGTTTATTTACGTCTAATACTTACACTGCTTGTGTACAACATGAGGCGAGTACGTACAAGCCTTTTATCTGCGACGTTTACCCTTTTTCTGGGGTTTTGCTTCACGACACACTAGCTGACGATGTTTGTACTCATGCTTATTGAGTGTTTCCATTGCCTTATGGCCGTCTGAGCGGGTCGCCATCTCAATAAAGGCAAAACCTTTTGATCGACCAGAAAATTGATCGGTGACAAGGTTTGCAGTTATAACCTCTCCGTATTGTGTAAAAAGCTCAAGAACTTCAGCTTGATTAATATCATAAGGGAGGTTGCCAATAAAAAGTTTCAATTCCTGCTCCACTGTCTGTGACCAGCACGATTTTTTGTCGGCAGCGAAAATGCAAAGGAAACTGCAAGAAAGTGTCGAGAAGCACTATGCGTGATCTGATTTTTGTTAGGCGTGGTTGCACGCTACACCAGTTGCGGCTACCTTACAAGAAAATAACTGTCTGAATCCAGAACAAGAAAACAGCGTATAACTATATAGAAAACGGTAAGACAGGGTCTTCACGAAGAAAAGTGAAGACCCTGCTTGAAAAAGGGAGTGGCAAAAATATTAACCGAAAATACCTTTTAATGTAAAGAAGAACAGCATGGCCATAAGGGCACCTGCAGGCAGTGTTACCAACCATGAAATTATGATATTGAAGACAACACGGAGATCAAGTGCGCCGACACCTCTGGCGAGGCCAACACCAAGGACCGAGCCTACAAGAATATGAGTTGTTGATACGGGTAATCCTGTTCTGGAGGCTAAAACTACAGTTGTAGCAGCAGCAAGCTCAGCACAGAATCCACGAGATGGTGTGAGTTCAGTAATCTTCTTACCAACAGTGAGCATTACTCTGTAACCGAGAGTGATGAGACCAAGAACGATACCGCCACCACCGAGAAGCAGAATCCATATTGGAAGTTCTGATTCCTGCATTACTTCACCGCCGGAAGATACGATACTGACAACTGCAGCCAGAGGACCGATACCGTTTGCCACATCATTTGAGCCATGGGCAAAAGCCATCGCACACGCAGTAAAGAGCATCATTGGTGTGAAAACCTTCTCAACGCTGGCAAAGTGAAATTCACGATTTGCCCCTATATCTTCTTTAATATTTCGGATAAAGAACCATCCGAGGCCGGCTGTTGCCAGGCCGATTAGAAAAGCGACAGCGAAACTCTGACCAGAAGAGAGATCAATACTCAGGTGTTTAAGTCCTTTAAATAAGGTGACAAGAGAAATAACAAAACCAACAAGAAAAATGTAGGCCGGGGCATATTTCTTTGCATTTCTGAGTGGGTGATCTGTGTCAAATATCAGTTTTCTAGTACTCATCACGAGTAGAAAAGCAATAGTTCCACCAACCATTGGGGAGATGACCCAGCTGGCGACTACGCTACCAACTTTGCTCCATTTGACGGCATCTGGCCCAATGCCGACAAGGGCAAAACCAATAAGCGCACCAACAATAGAATGTGTAGTGGATACCGGCCATCCTTTGGTGGATGCTATCATCAACCAACAGGCTGCGGCAAGCAGCGCTGCTAACATACCATATACAAGAATTTCAGGGTTGTTTACGATGGCGGATGGGTCAATAATACCTTTACGAATTGTCTTCGTAACATGACCACCAGCTAAAACAGCTCCGAGAAATTCGAAGATAATGGCAATACAAATAGCCTGCTTAACTGTTACCGCGCCTGCACCAACCGAGGTACCCATTGCATTGGCAAGATCGTTAGCGCCAATACCCCAGGTCATATATAAACCAAAAATAACCGCCAGAATTACTAATGCGGTTCCATAAGTTGCGATGATTTCCATTTTCTCCCCTTACTTGGACAGGAAAAGCAATAAGCGGTCAGCCATGTTCTCTGACTGGTCGGAAATATTTCCGAGTAACTCTAAAATCTTGTACCAGAACATAACTGAAACAGGATCAAGCTCAGATTCGATACTAAAGAGTGCACGACGTGCTCGATGCAGAATGGTGTCGATGTTATGCTCACTGCGACGTACACCGGCGATCATCGCATTTACTTTGTCGAATTCACGGCCTCCAAATCCAACCTCGAGCAGCTCATCAAGTTGCTCGATCATGTCTTTGGCATCAGAGGTGATTTCCATTGTGCCTTCGAGCAGTTCATCAAGTAACGCCTTGATCCCTTCAGGCACATCCATGTCGCGAAAAGAGACAATCTGGCTGATTGATTCAGCGGTATCTGCTATCGAATCCTGATCACTTATGAGGCCAAGTAAATCTTTTCTGTCTACCGGCATGAGAAGTGAAGTTGGCATATTGAGTCGAAACGTCGATTTTACTTTATCTGCGGCGGTTTCAAGTTCATCAATCTGCTTGGAGAGTTCCTTGATCTGTTGCTGGTCCTTGACATAAAGGGCATCAAACAGTGGTGGAACAAGGCAGATACAAGAGAAAACAATACGCATGTGTTCCTGTATCGGCTTGAAAGGTGAGCGTCGGAACAGGCCCGACAAAGGGGTGGTTGATCGAATAGGCATGATCATTAACCTCTTTTTTAAAAGTGTTTTGCCAAATGGCTCGTTGCAAATAAGCGACACGAATCGCTACGACAATGTTCTCTATGTTAAGAACACATTAAAAATCGGATAACTTAACCTGAAGTGGTCTTAAATGCCACCTGAATTGTCAACGTTTATTTACACTGAAATGTCTGTAAAACAACGGCTTAACCTTGTCCTAATGAAACTCTAACATAAATTTAATATATGGCAAAATGCCTGGTTTGAACTTCACCTTTTCTGCAGTCCGGCTGAAGAGAAGGTGATATATTAAGGTTTTGCCTTGGCGGATCATAGCCGGGATGTACTCGTGTAAAATGATATCGCTATGATGGCATGATATCAAGAACTGAAATTTCGGTAGGTGACGAATTGTCGTTGGTGATTTGGAGAAGGTGTTTGGATAACACTGTCTAAAAGGCTGTCAGAAATTGGCATTTCTGTGGAATTTTCCCTTATCTGCCAAACTCTTCAAAAATTTTTTAAGAATAATGATCGCAGGTAAACGAAGACTCCGATATCAAAAGTATGGGAGTACGTATTTTCTGAAAATGTCTCGATCTTGAGCAAAACACCTATTCCGGGCCAACCTTCTGGGAACTAATCTGAGAATAGTGATTTGTATATAAGCACCCTTTATTCGAGATCATTAATAAGTTTTGTAAGAGGTTCTGCTGGATAACTGAGTGGTATGAGATCGTCTTTAATTTGTTGCAGGATGGTTGCTCCTTCCTGGTGAGCACTGAAAATAATGTGATGATTTTTGATGGTCCCTACATTTTTCCATATAGATCCAAACGGATCGAGAGGCGTGTGGCCAACGACAAATGGTACTCCTTTGGGCATATCCAGCGTTTTTCTGAATCGTTTTATATCGCTTTTATTATATCCGCTTAAGTAGTGAGGGCGCTGGAGACGATTTTTGGTTATTTCGTGTTGCAGGATTGGATTATTTGCTATGTTGATAAGGTCATCAAGGGTGGCATCGGATCGCGGTGGCGCAGCATGGCAGGCGTAAAAGTATGGAGATTTTATTATATATGGGAGTTTTGAATAGTATGTTTCCATCTCGTCTACATACTCCTGCCCCCGAAGTTCACGAAGCCGCTCCTTCATCAGGATCCCCTGAGATATACCGTTTTTAGATATATCTGCAGAGAAGCTGTCGTGGTTTCCTCTGAGATAAAAGAAATTTTCAGGAAATCGAAGTTTGAGTGTGAAGATAAGATCCATCATCAGGATCGAACTATCCATATCTTCCATTTCTTCAAGAATCTCAGAGTGAATGGCATCGCCTAATAGCACAAGTGTTGCAGATTTACTGCGCAGGCATCCGATGAGGCAATTCTCACTAAGAATTTTCAACAAGTTATCGACCTGAGCGTGCAGGTCTCCGACAATGACAGGAACAGCGCGTTGCTGAAGGTCGACAATTCCTCCGGCTTTTCCTTCAGAGGTCAATGGACGCATTGGCTCTGCATCCATGAGTTCATTCACCTTACGGATACGGTCCAGTGCAATATCAGGCGGGAGTAACGTGATGGATCCGCCAAAGAGTTGCCGCAGGGATATAAATGCTTTGTAGCGATTAGCCTGAACACGCTCACGATAATCAAGGTTATCAAAACGGACAAGCTTCACTCCGATTTCCTCTTCGAGTGGGGTGATGGTGAGATCACCACGGCTATTAGTTATTGCAACATGTCGTTTTGCTACTTTTTTGGAAAATCGAAGAATGTCGTCATACTCTTTGTTTGAGCGACCAAGAATTACAGTTTCTCCATTTTTAATTCGTACAAATCCAGATGGTGCCATAGTTGAACAGGCAAGAGGAGTATTAATTATCCAGTTCTTCTTCATCTCCTTTCGCTTAATGCCAAGAGGGAGTTCTGGATGAAAGCAAAGTCGCTGATCACCAAGGAGCATTTCAAAGGTTTTGCCATCATGAGCAATGCGATTGACACCTGTAATTCGCTGAACATCATGGGTAATTGTGAACCAGTTGCTTTGACGCAACCCGAAAATCTCCTTCCAGCCGGAAATGTTTTTTAAACTAGGGCGTGGAGGCTTTTTGGTAATCGCCCACCTCGGGACAGCTGCAACACCTTTCTCGGCAATGCGCATAGGTGGCCCATCCAGACCTTTACGAATATAGACGTTAATTCCGGCCCTATGCATATAGAGCGCCATCTCCTGATAAGCAAGATTCTGTTTGTTCACCATTTCGATGGTCAAATCAGAATCTACAGGGAAATACCCCTGAATCTGCCGTGCCTTTCTTCGCTCATAAATAACTTCAGGATCTGGCAATAGAAATTCGAAAATATATCGGTTGATATAATTTGTACGAAAGATGCTGTCGCCACCCGGTGGAATCCTTACCCTTGAAAGTTCAAGGGGAGGAGGAGGTGAAATATCAAGCCATTCTTTGTCAAAAACTGTAAAAGCTTCTTTATATCCCTTAAACGGCATGCCGAGGTGTACTTCACGCGGTCTGTAAATAAGGGATTGATCCCGCCACCATCCCTTACGGGTGAGGTCGATATAGCCTTCATTCGGCCAGCCTCTGATCTGGTTTATATAATATGATTTTCCTGCACCCGGGGGGCCTGTGACAACAAGCTGAAGGTACTCGAGGCCAATCGGCATAGCAATGCCGCGTATTTCCTGAATGTCCTTGATGGGGACAAGTATTTTTTTTAGTAAATCTTCCATGTATGCTCATATTCGTGAAGGTAATGCGAGAATGATAGTTTAATCCTGCTATTGCAAGCGTGTCAAGAACAGGTGACGAACAGGTGTTGATATTGTACATTTTCGTCTTCAACACTTTTGAAGCGGGATAACTATGCTATGAATAATACAATATCTACACACTTCTTCCCAGTTTCCGGGAAATCCTCCTGTCCGTTTCTGGGATTTAATCTATCTGTAGACAGGGAATGTCTGGTTCGTGTTGATTTTGTACTCTCTATTGAACAGCGATGGCAAAACGTAGATGAGCCTACAGAGGTGATGCAGCTTGCAGGAGAGCAGATATTTGCCTACCTGACATGCGAATTGCGGGAGTTTTCATTGCCGATATTTTTGCATGGAACGGAATTTCAACGCGATGTATGGCGTGAAATTCTAAATATTCCATTTGGTAAAGTCAGGTCATATGGACAAATAGCAAAAAATCTTGGAGATTTGAATTTGTCGAGAGCTGTCGGCCAGGCAGCAAATAAGAACCCGATACCACTAGTTATTCCATGTCATAGGGTTGTTGGCAGTTCAGGAAAGCTCACTGGGTTTGCATCCGGGCTACCAGCAAAGTCATTTTTGCTGGCTCACGAGATGGGGGGATTGCTTTGGTGATTTTTGTGGAAAAAAAAGCGTATTATCAGTTGAATACAGATGTATTTTTTTTCTCAGCCTTTTAGTATGCAATACGAGATAGTTCATAACTGTTAAGAAGCATTGAAAAATACAACACCTTTTTCCGTAATGATTATATAGTATGTTTATATGACACGTATAATCGGCAAAGGAGTGACCTTTTATGGAAATAATTATTGGCTCTATGCCACCTCTTGCACCACAGCCAGAGAAACCATTAGAAAAAAACAGTCCTCTCATTGAAGGCCAGCTTTTGCACGTACGTAAGCCGAGAAAGGGTATCGCCGGTCCGTCGGGGATGGAACGGAGGGGGAAGAAGGTCAGGGATCCTCTTAAGGGCCGGGTGTTGACCATCATGGTACCTGATGGGAATCTTCTCCCTTCGGACATTGACAGTGCAAACTATAGTGTTCAGGTGCGTTTTGTTCGTAAGTGATGAGACAATATAAGGATAGAAATAAAAAAACCCGTCAGTAACATGTTACTGACGGGGGATACGAGTGGTCTATCTATCTCGTATTAGTATGGATTCATCGTCCATATTCCACAAGGGCAGGTGTCTGCACAAAATCCACAGGCAATGCACTTCTTATCATCAGAAACATACTCAAAACCGTAGTCAGTTTTGAACTCATCGCTGTTTTGTGATCCCTTTGCGATATCCCTTCGGCTGATAGCTCCGGTAGGGCAGATGGTTTCACAAAGATGACAGTCACGGCACGAGGCGCAGGACAGACATCGGTCTGCCTGATCAGTCTCAGATAAACCTGTATCGGCTGGTGAGTAGTGACTTATTGTCAGTGCCTGCTGGAGGATCACCGGTTTTTCAAACGGTCTCCACTCTGTACCTTTACACTCGGCGATAATGAATTCCGCAGCCTCTTTACCGGCACCGAGGGCATTGGTTGCAAGACCAGGCTTCTCGACGTCACCGATAGCGAGAACTTTGCTGTTTGAAGTGACATGGGCTTTGTTTGTAGTAATCCATGCCGCACCACCAACAGTGATTGTTTCAACACTTTCAGGAAGAAACGAAAGAGCAGGTACATCACCGATGGAAATTATTACCGATTGCGCGGGAATGAGATCTCCTTCCTGAGTTATCAGTCCTTTATCGGTAACTTCTTTGGTGAAAACAGGCCAGCGGAACTGGGAGCCAAGAGCTTCGGCCGCTTCTTTTTCTTTACCGAAGGCAAGTGGTTTCTGAATATCAACCAGAGTGACCTTTTCTGCCCCGAGTCGATATGCTTCACAAGCCACGTCGCAACCTACGTTACCTGCACCGATTACAACAACTTCCTTACCTACTGGTATTGGAGAATCACTCTTTGCGGCTTTCAGGAAATCAAGAGCGGCTGTTACTTTTTCGTGGCCGGGGAACTGAAGCCTGCGTGGCTCGTGGGTACCGATTGCTATAACGACATAATCAAAAGAATCCTGTAATTCAGCAAACAGAGATTTAGTCATCTCGGTGTTGAGCGATACTGTTACATTGGGCATGGAAGTAAAACGCTCGATTTCGATATCCCAGATAGCGCGAGGCAATCTTTCCCATGGAATTACCTGGGCGAGCTTGCCACCAAGCTGGTCACCTGATTCATATATGTGCGTCTCAACTCCGGACAGGGCAAGTTGCCAGGCAACGTTCATACCGGCAGGACCACCGCCGATAATAGCTACCTTTTTGCCCAGTGCCTCAGCAGGTTTGGGGGCATCAAAGTTTCCTACTGATCGTCCGAGAATCTGCATGTCAATGGAGTCATCGACATTTGATCGTGAACAGTTATCCATACAGAGGTTCGGGCAGACAGCACCACATACTGATGCTGGAAGCGGGGTGTACTTCAACAGCATTTCATAGGCTTCGTCAGTTTTACCTTCACGAATGAGGCGGAGTCTATCTACGGTGGGGATATGAACAGGACAGTAATAGGTACATGGTGCTGCCGATTCGCAATTAGCCCACCAGGGTTTCTTGCGGCGCAACTCACCTGTAACAATTGCAGGGATAGGAGATCTATCAAGACCCGGAGCCAGGTCGCGCAGCGGGTCACCACCAAGTGCCTTTTTCCAGTGATTGTCACGAAACTCTGCCATAGGCATAGGGCCGGACCACATCAGTGCACGTTCCTGGGGGGTAACAGCGATCAGCACCTGCCACTCGTCACGTTTTGTCAGATCTTCAAGCAGCTCTGTGCGGTTAACCTTTTGCAGGTAGTCCGGCATGTTATCAGTCAGCCACTGCCACTGTTCATCGTTTGGTTTATCCAGTCGTGCATTGGTTGTGGAGTAGGACTCATCTGTTTCACCACGGAAATAGATAACTCCACCAACCATTCCAACGCATGGACGATAACCGAGAACGTTATTAGGATTTTTGGCATCAACACCGCAGACAACCGCAATTCCGCCACAGTTGAACTCGGCGAATGAATCACCGGTTGAACCCATAACCCAGAGTTCGGGTTTGGCGTATTCAGGGTTCCATTTGGTCATGGATAGGCCACGGGCCCCGATGGAGCCACCGATAAAGACCTTGCCTGCGGCCATGGCGTTACATATACCATTGGTCGCATCGCCAAGAACAGTGATCTCTGCACCGATATTGAGATAGCCTACATCATCGGAAGAAGCGCCATCGCAGACGATGGTGGTTCCTGGCATACCCATACAGCCGAGTCGCTGGCCGGAAGGCCCTTTAACATGTATATGTAATCCGTCTTCATGCTGCAGCCGGATACCGATATTATGCTGACCATAGGATTCGAGAGATAGCGACGCTGACTCAGACGCAGCCTTGCGCACCAGCTTCTCAAACTCCATGGAACTGATTCGTTGGCCGTCTTGATTCAGGCCTTTAACAACAGTCGTAGTCACTTATAAACTCCTCATGTCAGATAAGAGGGCAGCATTGCCGGCCCTGTTATTAGCGTTTTCGTTAGATCGTCTAGCAGACATACTTGATCTGCAGTCTGTCAGCGGCATCTTTATCAGCAATTCCCAGTGCATCGGACATGCCGATAGGCAGACTCTGTGAACGACCAAGCGGAGCCATGATCTTTTTCACCTCGGTGTTGATGGACATGTAGACATCTGCTACACGTTCGGCGACCTTGTCTGGATCGAGGCGACGATAGAGTTTTGTATTCTGGCTGGTGATACCTTTGGGGCAGATACCTACATTACATACATTGCAGCGATTCTTTTCGTTACCGAGACATCCCGCCACAGCCTGCATAATGTATTTACCAATGTGTACACCGGATGCTCCGAGCATGACCAGAGCCATGCCGTTTTGGGCAACGTTGCCATTTTTACCAATACCGCCAGCAGCAAAGATTGGTATCTCGTTCTGCTTACCCTGGGCAGCAAGATCGAGGTAACACTCACGGACACAGGAGGCAACAGGATGGCCGGTGGCGTCCATGGAAACGTTATACGCTGCACCTGTTCCGCCGTCGATACCATCGATCATCAGGCCTGCTGCATACGGATTTCGTACGAGGTTGTTCAGAACTGACTTGGCAGAGGTTGACGCGGAAATCTTAGGATATACCGGCACCTTGTGATCAAAGGCCATTGATAATGTCTGGATCATCTTCATAACACTTTCCTCAATAGAGTAGAGTGTCTGATGGACAGGGGGCGAAGGCAGATCAACAGCTTCAGGTACACCTCGTAAACGGGCGATAAGCTTTGAAACCTTGTACCACATGAGAAGTCCGCCATCACCCGGCTTTGCGCCCTGGCCGTATTTGATTTCAATGGCGGCAGGCATGCACTGCATTTCGGGTATTGCACGGATGATTTCATCCCAGCCAAAATAACCGGATGCGATCTGCAGGATGATGTATTTAAGGTAAGGACTCCTGAGGACCCATGGAGGACAACCACCCTCACCGGTAGCCATAACAACCGGGATACCGAGGACTTCGTTACAGTAAGCAACACCCTGGAGCATTCCCAGCCACATGTTTGGCGAAAGTGCGCCAAACGACATCGAACCGATGACAAACGGGAAGATCTCGCGAGTAGGAGGAATCCAGCCACCGTTTAACGTCTTGTCGAGATAGTCTTCCGGTGAAAGAACACGACCCAGCGTTGTCGAAACGTTGAACTCATGGCGTCCTGCATCAAGTGCGGGATCTGTAAGCATCGATATCCTGTCGAACATGATGCGATCAAGCAGGGTCGGTCCTGAAACGTTTCGACGTCCACCACGTTTGCTTGGTTCGCCTTTTATATTATTAAAAAAGACGGAACGGTTTTCGTTGGTGTTCGGGACGGGCATGATAGCCTCGTTCGGACACACCATAGAGCACATGGAACACCCAATACAGGCATTGCCCATAGTGGTCTTCTGACGAATACCAACAAACGTCTGGTAATCGCTTCCACGTTTTTTGCTCAGTATATCGAGTTTTGGCATCCGCTGTCGCCGGTAAGTAAGCTCGATAGCCTCTTTCGGGCAAACGGAGGTGCATTGTCCACAGAGTGTACAGCGGTCTTCACGATGTTGGATGATCCACTGTAAGTCAGTGTATGTCAGGCTGCTTGGGGTAACGGAAACTGATCGTGTTGAGACCATATGGTTAATTCCTTTCTATGGGGAGGGATTATAACTGTATGTTCACGCATTGGCTGGAAATCGAGCGAAGGATCGCGATCCGGAACCATAGCATCTACACCGCAAATTTCTGAGGCAATTGCCCAGACGCCTTCTCGGCCACCAACAGTTGCAGGACGGAGTTTCTTCTGGTCCATAGCAAGCATGCAGGTTTCGTCGGGAAGAGTGCCAATTACAGCGTTGGGGCCATCAATGATGAGTCGGCGGCAAACATTGCGCAACCCTGTGAGAAATTCTCCCTGAGGGTGTGCGGCAAGTTCTTTGGTTGAGAGCGGAGTAATAATGTGCTTATACGCCTCAAGCGGAAGTTTAAGCTGCTTCAGGGTATAATGCAGAATATGGGCGAAAACCTCAGAGTCACTCTGGTAACCCATATAACCCGGAATGTCTTTTCCGAGCAACCAGTCTCTAACAGGGACAAAAGCACTGTTCTCACCATTGGTCATGGTGGCAATTCCCTGAATAAAAAATGGGTGACATGCATAGAGGTTGATACCGTAATTGGTATTCTGCCGTCCCTGTGCCATGCACACTCGTGATTTAATCTGATTATCCCATAACGAGAGCGCATTTCCGATCTCAAGAGGCCAGCCGACCTCTTTGATCACCGCTACATCAGGATAAAAGGAGAATACTGTCAGGTCGTTACCGTTTTCCTCACCTAGCTTGCGCAGCGCAAGGCGGGTGTCAAGAAGTTCAAGCTCACGATCTTCAGTAGATTTCTCTTTGAAAGCGGTAGGCATTCTGTAAGCACGGAGGAAATACCGATAGCGGTCCTTGGCTTCAATGAGCTCGGGGCGCATGGTGAAGCGATGATCATACTTGAGTTCATAGCCTCTTTCGTCCATGTATTGGTCCAACCGGTGCTCTGCTTTTTTGGAGTGAGCAATACCTGAAAGAATGGGGAAACGAGGGTTGTATTTGAAATCTTCGAACTCCATACCGCGAAGCAATAGGCCAAGTCCGGAGCCATCATAACCTTCCTGCATGGCTTCCATTGCCTGGAGCACTTCGTACGGAGAGAATGGTTCATTCGCTGTTTTTAGGGCTAAGCGACACATGATTTCTCCTGCTGATAATAGAAAATATGCCCGAGAGGGCTAAGTTAACGAGTCTATAGGATACAAGCCGGGATGGGTGTTCCTGCCGGATGAACAAAGACAAAAGATGGTGCTGTAGTGCTGAACACGAATATCTAGAAAAATATGCCAAGAAAGTCAAGAAAAACTGCAAATATTACAAAAATGCAATATTTGGTGCTTTAGCTTTTTAGGAGTATGACCGAAAAGTATATGATGCAATCCGATTAATAAAAGACGTAGGAGGGATGCAATGAAAATTGTTTCTTCAGCTTTGGGCATGGACGCGTCGACGGGTTACACGGATGTAACAAAAACAGGAGTGAAATTGACAGCTGGTTCAATTTCGCAATCGGGAGTTGATGGATTTAACTTACAGCTTCCTGAGTGGAATTCAGGTATTTCAAAAGTAGAGGTGAACAGGCAGAAAAACGGCATCGAAAGTGTCTCAGTAGTCCAGGGGACAGAAGAACAGAAAGTTCATACCCAGTCTCAGGAACAGGTTGTTGAGAATCTGGTGACAGAGGTGATTGGAGGTAGAGTCACTGTTCGAGAGTTGAATGGAAATGGTCCATTAAGCGAATTACCTCAAAATAGAGATACTGCAACTGGCCGAAACGTGGTAGCTGGTCTGGAAGGAGGGTTGACCAGGATATCGTTGGGATTGGAGCGGGTGGAATATTCCCGTGAAGCTCTTGAGGTGCGAACTGCCGGAACTGTTGTTACAGAAGATGGGCGTGAAATTGCAATGCGTATGCAGCTAAACATTGAAAATGAAGAGGTCTCGCGGGAGAGTTTTTGGGCCGAGAGAATTTCTTCACGATTCATAGATCCTCTGGTGCTCAGTTTTGATGATGGTCTTGCTGTATTAGATGACAGCGAATTCTGTTTTGACCTTAATTGTGATGGGGTGACAGAAGAGATAAGCAGGCTAAAGTCAGGAAGTGGTTTTTTAGTGTTTGATCAGAATGGTGACGGAACCGTAAATGATGGAAACGAACTTTTTGGTCCGCGTACCGGTGCCGGCTATGAAGAATTACACATATACGACGAGGATGGTAATAACTGGATTGATGAAGGCGACCCGATATTTGACAAACTTCAGCTCTGGATGGGTGCGGGTCAGGATGATGCTGTGCTCGTCAGTTTAAGAGATGCTGGAGTAGGAGCTTTGTCGCTTGCAAGCATTGATGCACATTTTAACCTGAAAGATAATGGCGGCAGGGTTATTGGCCAGGTGAGCCAGGCCGGTCTATTTATAACTGAAGACGGAAATGTTCGCCCTATGTCTGAAGTGGATCTGGCCGTTAAGGATGATGAGTTGCCTGATGAACAGTCAGGATTTTCATCGATTGTCCAGGGGGTTTTAAGTGACTTGCGGGAGATTATTTCGGAAAGACGAAGAAGAATGACGCGTCTTGCGGAGTTGCAATTACGTAATGATGATGTCGAAAAGCGTGAAGATTGGCTTTTACGACGCCTTTGGGAGTTGCGTGAAGAAGAGCCCTTTCAGCGTAAGAGCTAATTCCAGTATCTGAAACGCATATCTTTATCGGCACATTTTTATGTGGTGTGCACTGGTATCAGAATATGTGTGGTACTGCGCTTTCAGTCCAAAAAAAACCCGGTCTTTCTACCAGTTGGAGTAGTGAGGCCGGGTTTCAATTATTGGGACAGTAAGATGCTGCAGGAAGAAACTGTATCTTCTACTTAAGAATTTTGCCGATGTTTTTTACCTGATCAACTTTACTCTTGATCTCAGCTGCTTCTTTCACGCCAGGAATGTCACCAACAAGATTCTTGGTTCCATCTTCAACATCGCCAATACCTTTCTTAAACGATGATATTGCTTTGCCAAGCCCATGGCCAATCTCCGGGAGTTTTTTGCCACCGAACACCAGTACGGCAATTGCGAGTATGATGGCCAGTTCTGGGGCGCCGAGTCCAAACATGAGATACTCCTGTGAGGTTGTTAATGATTAGGGCGATGGAATGCGATCAGGCGGTTTTGTCGCTATCTTCTTTTTTTTCGTCGTCCAGTTTCTTTGGCTCACTATCCTGGCGGGTAGCTTCTTTAAAGTTTTTAATGCCTTTTCCAATTCCGGAGCCAATCTCAGGAAGTTTACCAGCTCCAAAAATGATTACTATAATAACCAGAATAACAATAAGCTCTGGCATTCCAAGTCCGAACATAATTGTACCTCAGCAAAAGAAATTACTGTAAACAGGCGTTCTTCATAGTGTTGAAGGTGGCCTAAAAATATACCAACGTGACTTTAGAGTAGTATCTGCATAAAGTCAAGTGTGTTGCTGCATGGACCAGTTCAAGAGTGTATAGGCAGATGATTAAAATTTAAATTATGTGATAACATAGCGTTAGGGTGTCAATGTACATTAATCTTCACCGTATTCGGTTAGTGCATTGCACGAATCATTTTGCCCATGGATGTCATTTTTTCAAGAATATCGTTTTCGTCGATCGTTGTTAAGCGTTTGTCCTTCATTACTATCCTGCCATTAATCACAGAGTGAATAACATCACCTCCCCGTGCTGCATAAACAAGATGCGACGGAATATTATAGCATGGAGTGAGATGAGGTTGGTTCATATCCAAAACGATACAGTCTGCTTTTTTTCCTGCTTCTATTGATCCTATCATATTTTCAGCTCCGAGGGCGATTGCTCCACCCATGGTCGCAGCATGAAGTGTGGTTTCAGCGTCCATGACGGTAGGATCAAGAAGTACTCCTTTATGGATTTTGGCGACGCTACTCATTTCGCCAAACATATCCACATCATTGTTGCTTGCGCTACCATCGGTCCCTAGAGCGATATTGGCTCCGGCTTGGAGTAGTTCGACAACAGGAGCTGTGCCGGAGGCGAGTTTCATATTGGATTCAATGCAGTGACTGATCTTGACTCCACGCTTGGCAAGAAGTGTTATCTCGTGATCTTCGAGTATAACACAGTGAGCAGCAAGAGTGTTGCTGCCAAGTACACCAAGATTTTCGAGATGCATGGTTGGAGTTAATCCATATCGTTCCATGCAGGTTGCAACTTCCGGTCTGTTTTCTGAAAGGTGTATATGGTAGAGACAATTCTCTTTATCAGCGACGTGTGCCAGTCGTTGAAGAAGTTCCGGGGAGCATGTGTAAACACTGTGCGGGTCTGCTGTTATATTTACCAGAGGATTGTCGCGATATTGATCGAACATCTCGGCAATATAGGCAAAACCATTTTCGAGATTTCCATAGTTTGGGGAGGGGAAGTCGTAAAGAACTTCTCCGACCCAGGCACGGATTCCGGATTCGTCTGCGGCTTTGGCCACTTCTTTTGCAAAGAGGTACATGTCACAGAAACTCGTGGTTCCAGATTTAATCATCTCGGCAATAGAGAGCATTGTCGAATGGTAGACCATTTCCGGGGTAAGTTTCGATTCAATAGGAAAGATATGTTCTTCAAGCCAGGTCATGAGTGGCAGATCGTCGGCAATTCCACGAAAACACGCCATTGCTGCATGGGTGTGGGTATTGATAAGACCGGGCATGATAAGACCATTCTCTGAGTGTAGCCTTTCAGTATCAGGGTATTTTTCCCAAAGTGCATTTGTGGGACCAATCTCGAGGATGGAATCACCTGCAACAACAACTCCGTGTTGAGTTAACAATGCGCTCTGTTTTGCTGATGGAAGGAGGTATTCTCCGCTGATAATGAGATCGGGTTGCGACATTGTTTACTCCCGTAGCGAGTGAGATAATGTGATTATAAGCTGCTATTACAGTAGACTAAGCAAGTCGTTCTGGAATAGGTCGTACTGAAGATACCAGTCAAATGCTCAAGGGACAACCGTTTAGCTGATTTCCGGTGGTTGGGATTTAGATGTTTAGCTGAGTTTAGATCCGGACAGTATTCAGGTTGCCAACTATCTTAGCGATAAGGCGTTGAAGTTGCGGCGTAACTCTGGCGGCAGTTTCCAGTATGTCCTCAAGCAGTATCGGTTGAAAATTGTCAGGGTCATTTACGTTGGAAACGACCGAAAGTCCAAGAACTTCCATTCCTGCATGCCTGGCGACCAATACCTCTGGAACCGACGACATTCCAACGGCATCCGCACCACTGTCACGTAAAAATCGTGTTTCGGCAGGAGTCTCAAGACTTGGGCCTGGAATACAGACATACGTACCGCTGATAACATTTTTAAGACCGCACTTGCTGGCACAGTCAAGTGCAGTTTTGATAAGGCCGGGATGATAGGGTACGGAAAGGTCGGGAAAACGTGGGCCCCATTCATCATTGTTGGGGCCTCTCAGCGGGTTTTCTCCCAAAAAATTAAGATGGTCCCTGATGGCCATGATAGACCCCGGAGCAATTATCGGATTAAGGCCGCCGGCAGCATTGGTCACCAGTAGGAGTTTTGCACCGAGTAATGAGAGGACCCGAATGGGAAAGGTTACCTCTTTGGTCGAATATCCTTCATAGAAGTGGAATCGACCCTGGAGTACCGCGACAGGTTCGCCATTAAGGCGACCCAGAACAAGATTGCCTTGATGGCTCTCTACGGTGGATGCAGGAAAGTGAGGGATTTCGCTGTAGGGTAATACTGATTCTACATCTATCTCTTTAACAAAATCGCCAAGTCCTGTACCAAGTTGAATTACAGTTTTTGGCATGAACGGGAGTGTGTTGCGAAGAAACGCAACACACTCATTAACGTTCAGAACGTATTCGGAAAATGGAATCTCAGGCATGACGTGCATGAGCCTTGAGGTAATCCTGAATTGCGTTGCTGTCAGCATCCATCAGCTCGCAGCGGGCTTCTTTTTCCATAAGACCTGCAATAGATTCAGGAATTTCTGGCTCACGCCCTATGGCATTGAGAACTGCGTCACCAAATTTCGCAGGGTGGGCGGTTGCCAGACAAACCATTGGCACTCCCTTCTTACGATGATGTTGAGCAGCTTTTACACCAATAGCTGTATGGGGGTCGAGAATATAGTTGTGATCTTTATAAAATTGCTTGATCGTCGCGGTAACATCTTCCTCTGAGACAGCTAAGGAAGCAAAATCGCGTCGAACCTGATCATCATAGCTACTTAAGTCAATCTTTCCTTCACGGCTGAATTCAAGCATGAGATCTCTAGTACGCTCAGGCTCACTGTCAAGCAGGTAGTAGAGGTAGCGTTCGAAGTTGGATGCAGACTGAATATCCATTGAAGGACTTGAGGTCTGAACTACCGAACTAAGCGAATAGTCACCATCTTTTACAAATCGTGACAGGATATCATTTGAGTTTGTTGCTAGAATCAGGCGGCGAATGGTTCCCTCAGGCAACATACGCTTAGCGATGTAGCCTGCAAAGATATCACCAAAATTTCCTGTCGGGACAGAGAAGTCAAGGGTACTGTCTTTCTCATGTGAACTGATATGCAGGCAGCTCCAGACATAGTAGACAACCTGTGCCAGGACACGCGCCCAGTTAATGGAGTTGATCGCGCCAAGGTTGTAGGTGTTCTTGAAGTCGATATCGCCGAATATTTTTTTGACGATAGCCTGCCCGTCATCAAAAGAACCGCGGATAGCTATGTTGTAGACATTGTCATCTAACACAGTAGTCATCTGCTTTTCCTGAACCGGACTGACTCGCTGATGCGGGTGGAGAATGAAAATATTAACCCGCTCTTTACCTCTTACGCCGTAGATTGCAGCACTGCCGGTATCTCCGGATGTTGCACCGAGAATATTCAGTACGGAGTCGTCACGATCGAGCAGATACTCGAACAGGTTGCCGAGAAACTGCAGGGCCACATCTTTGAACGCCAGTGTCGGGCCATGAAACAGTTCAAGTATGTGAAGATCTCCGCAATGAACAAGCGGGGTGACGTCCTTGTGATTGAAAGTGCTGTAGGACTTGTCGATAAGTGCGCGAAGATCACTGTTGGGTATATCATCGATAAATCGTGACATGACCTCAAAAGCGAGTTCACTATAGCTCAGTTCCTGCCATGCCTGCATTGTCTCGCTGCCGATTCGGGGGATGGTCCTTGGCAGAAGAAGGCCGCCATCTTCAGCGAGCCCCATGAGTACAGCACGGGTAAACGGAATGTGGGCGATGCCGCCTCGTGTACTTAAGTATTGCATAGTTATGAGTTCGAAGTGTTTGTGGCCATAAGCTCGGGCACTATATTTGTTGTGCATTGCAGAATGTTTTGGAATCGTCTGTTTTGCATAGTGACCCGAGATGGCTATTGAGGGAAGTTATTCTTCGTCTTCAAGCGGGATTCGAACAGCATCATGCCATAACCCTTCAAGGTCATAAAAGTCGCGCTGCTCATGGTAAAAAATGTGAACTACAACATCGTCGAAATCAAGCAGCACCCACATACCTTCCTGCAGACCTTCTGCTTTGGATGCTTTGACTCTTTTGGAGCGAATGCCGCCTTCAATTGCTTCGGCAAGGCCCTGGACGTGCCTGGTGGAACGACCACTCATGATAACAAAATAATCAGTGAAGGAGGAGAGGCCATGAACATCTAAGAGGACAACATCTTCACCTTTGGTATCGAGTGCGATTTGTGCACATACTTTGGCAACTTCAAGTCCGCTTCTATCGCGGTATTCTTTTTTGATTTGTTTCATAATTACTTGTGCCCTTTAATATTGGGGCTGTCAAATTTTTTATGCCTTCTTGCGTGGCTTGCGCGGTGGAAATTCAAAACTGATTTTTCCATTTTTGGCAATGAGCAAGTAGGCGTCAAACGGTCTTCTCTTCTTGGAAATAAAGCCTGTAATTAATTCTGTTTTCCCATTTGTGAGAAGTTGATTTATGTTAGCAGGTTGAATTTCTTTTGAAAGAATTATTTTACCAATTTTTAGTCCTTTTTTGTCATCTCCGTCAAGAGCTGACTCAGACATGTAGCCGACAGGTGTTTCATAAACGGGGGTGTTGTCAATAGGCGAGTTACCAAGTGACGGTCCCTGTTTAATAGCTTCAATATCCAGATCGTCAGTGGAGTCGGCGAACATAAAGTCCACTTTCTTGTTGGTAATCTTAACTGAAGCGGTAAATTGTTTACCCCGTTTTGACCGGAAATCACTAAAGGGCCCAAGTGTTTCTCCCTTAAGGAGGCAGACGATTTCGTCTTCACTCATGACGCGACCACCAAGTATTTTTCGTAAGGATATCGATTCATCTTCAGATATCCAGGCAGTAGGGGTGCTGAAAAAACGGATACCATTAACAGGGCTGAATGGAGCTTCAGCCCGGACTTCTGTTTTTTCAAAGTTTTTAATCTGATTGGTTATATGGGCAGTGAGGTCACGAATATCTTTCATGAAACGCTCACGAGTCATTTGGCCCCGTAATATCTGGTTGAGTTTATATTCCCACTCGCCGGTCATCTCTGGAGATGCAAGAACTTCGATTTTCATAGCTTCAAGCAGTGAAAGCAGCTCAAATGCTTTTCCTGTTGGAGTAAGTTCCTTACCCTCTCTGACCAGATATTTCTCATGAAGGAGTTTTTCAATGATTGCTGCACGTGTGGCCGGTGTTCCGAGACCACGTTCTTTCATTGCATCAGCAAGCCCTTCATCGTCGATAAGCTTGTCAGAATTCTCCATGGCCGAAAGGAGTGTTGCTTCTGTGAATCTTGGCGGCGGTGTTGTTTCCTTACTTTCTTTTTCAACTTCAGTACACAGAACTTCTGCTCCGTCAGGGAGTGGTTGCAGGAGTTTCTCGGCTTCTGCACCTCCACCATAGATAGCTTTCCATCCAGCCTCAAGGAGTATTTTCCCTTCAGTGATGAAGGTTTCTTCCTGTACTATTGAGAGCCTTTTTGTGTTCTGATACACCGCTGCAGGGTAAAATACTGCAAGAAATCGCTGAACGATCATCTGATATATCTTTTCTTCGGGCTCAGAGAGTTTGGAAGGGATAACATTGGTAGGGATAATCGCGTGGTGGTCAGAAACCTTTGCATTATTGAAAATGCGTTTATCCGCTTTTATATACCCTTTTTCAAGAGAAATTCCCGCATATTTAGCAAACTTCCATTCTGTCTGCTTTTTTGTTGTTTTTATCGCAGTCTGGACATAATCCTCGGGGAGGAATCTGCTATCAGTACGAGGATACGTTAATACTTTATGCTTTTCGTACAATGCCTGGGCAAGTCCCAGAGTATTTTTTGCAGAAAAACCAAATCTTGAGTTTGCTTCGCGCTGGAGAGCTGTCAAATCATAGAGTTGGGGTGAGTTTTGGGTAGAACGTTTGCTGGTTTCTTTGACGTCAGCGGGTTTTCCTGAACATTTTTCTATGATCGAAACAGATTTTTCCGGCTCCCAGATTCGGTCAGCCTTGGCGTAAGCGTTATTCGGGTCTTTTTTGAAGTGTGGATCTATCCATTTACCGGTATAACGGCTTCCATCTGCATCGAAAGTGGCCAGCAGGTTGTCGTATGGCACGGGAACAAATGCACGGCGAAAATTTTCCCGCTTAACAATAAGAGAGAGAGTTGGTGTCTGCACCCGACCACATGGCGTCAGGAAAAAACCACCTTTTCGTGAGTTGAAGCCTGTCAGAGCTCTGGTAGCATTGATACCTATCAGCCAATCAGACTCGGAGCGGCAAAGGGCTGTATCTTCGAGAGCTGTCATTTCATCGTTGCTGCGAAGGGAATCAAATCCTTTCTTGATGGCATCTGTGGTCATTGACTGAAGCCATAAGCGCTTAAAACTCTTGCGTGCTACGGAATTGTTCCACACATAATTAATTATGTATTTGAAGATGAGCTCGCCCTCACGCCCGGCATCACACGCATTAATAATTTCTACGACATCTTTGCGACGAATGAGTTTTTGGAGCACGTTGAGCTGACTTTTAGTGCCATCAAGTCCTTTGAGTGGAAATTTTTCCGGCAGAATAGGAAGGGTCTCCATATTCCACTTCTGATATACGGGATCAATCTCTTCGGGATAGCAGATGGATACAAGATGGCCGATAGCGTATGAGACTATATATTCGTCACTTTCATAGTGTGTTTTGAATTTTTTAAATTTACCGGGGAGGACTTTGACAAGGTCGCCGGCAACGCTTGGCTTTTCTGCTATTATGAGTGTTTTTACCGTCATATTATATAAGGGGTGAAAGTTGGCTGGATGAGTTTTCAGTCCGACCGCTCACCGTTGTAAGCTCACGATGGTTATAAGAGCATATAGGAATAGAGTAGGTTTGGCAATTCGTGAAAACTCATGCTTAACCCTGAACTGACAAATTCGTGTATTGACTGAGGGGCATACCCTCGTAGAAATAGAAGGTTGTTCTATAAGCCAGTTTGCAGTTTGTCAAATGTATTTTCAAATATTTTTATAGCATAGCGGCTGTTTCAAGCGGTAATTATATTACGAATTTGTTGTAATCCCGTTGGGGTTGGGCTACTTAAAGTAGCTGGCAGCAATGTTTATTTAGAGTTCAAAATCATCCTATGAATGATTTATTGCTAGCTTTCAGTGACTTTTTTTAACAGAATTGCAAGAATATACGTTAGTAACTTTCACTGCTTTGCCAATGCGTATTGCATGCTTCGCACTTGACAGGGGGGGAGTTATGTGTTTAATTTGTTCAATTGAAAGGCCGGGTTTTCATAACAATCAGGTCGCTAGTCACTGCAGTTCAGGTGTCTGGCATTTCTCTCGTCTTTCAATAGGTTGGTTTGTTGCAGAGGCAAGAAATTAACCTGATTCGCTGGCATATTTCCGGTGTTCGTTTGCTGGAAGGATTTTGAAAGTGGGCTTTGCCCGCTTTTTTTTATGTCTGATTGCCGGTGTTAATAATAAATATGTGTGTAATTTAATCCGGTTAGAAAAAATTTAAATTTGCACCTCATGTCGACCAGGTGCCGTGCTGATGAGTGAATTTGTAATAGAAAAAATTGAAGAGTTTGCCGCAACCTTACTACCTGCGATGGGCCTTGAGCTGGTTGAAGTTCAATTTCGCCGTGAAGGGCATGGGTGGGTGTTGAGGGTGTTTATAGACGCTGTGGATGGCATCACTGTTGAGCACTGCGCCGATGTAAGTCGTGAAGTGAGTGTTTTTCTTGATGTTGAAGAGTTGATTGATCATCCGTTTAACCTTGAGGTCTCTTCGCCGGGCGTCGAAAGGGCACTAAATACTTTAGCTGATTTTGAACGACACATCGGCAAAAAATCCCGAATTAGAATGCGGGAGACAGTTGATGGACAGAAAGTTTTCGTGGGAATTATTCATCAGGCAGATGAGGAAGCAGTTGAGTTGCTACTGGAAGATGAAAGCGTGGTCCGGCTACCTGTTGAGTTCATCAGGAAAGCTCGTCTGTCATTATAGAATCTGGACTGCAATAGAAATTCAGGAATACTGAATGCGGATTTCCTCATGCAGGTAGAGGCAGGAAGTAATAAGCATGGAGCAAGAGAATGGTATCGGAGCTTAAGCGCATAATCGACCAGATCAGCAGGGATCGCGGGTTTGACAAACGGTTGCTTGTCGAAGCAATTGAAGAGGCAGTCCAGTCTGCCGCAAGAAAAAAACTTGGCAGCCGAAGGGATATCGAGGTTCGTTACAATGACGAATTTGGCGAAGTCGAGGTGTTCCAATTCCGCAGTGTTGTGGAGGAACCCGAAGACGAGCAAACCGAAATAGCCTACGAGGAAGCAATCGCTCTTGATCCTGATGTTCAGATGGGCGATGAGCTTGGCGAGAAGATGGAAGACATTACGGATCTTGGCAGGATTGCAGCTCAATCAGCCAAACAGGTAATTATCCATAAAATGAAGGATGCCGAGCGTGAAGTTATTTTTGAGATGTTTAAAGATCGGCAGGGTGAAGTTGTAAGTGGTATTGTTCAGCGTTTCGAGCGAGGTAACATGATAGTTAACCTTGGCCGAACTGATGCAATACTCCCGAAAGATCAACAAATCCCTAAAAGATCGTTCAAGCAGGGTGACCGTATTCGTGCTTATCTTATGGATGTTCGACAGAATGCCAGGGATTCGCAACTTATTCTTTCACGGACCTGTGATGATTTTCTCGGTAAATTGTTTCAGATGGAAGTTCCTGAAATTGCTGAGGGAATTGTGAGGATTATGGGCGTTAGTCGTGAGCCTGGATTCAGAGCAAAAATAGCTGTAAGTTCTTCAGAGAGTGATGTTGATCCTGTTGGTGCCTGTGTAGGTATGAAAGGATCGAGGGTTCAGAACGTGGTTCAGGAACTTCAGGGAGAACGAATTGATATCGTAACATGGTCTCCTGATCCTGCGAAATATGTCTATAATGCGCTCGCTCCGGCACATGTGAGTATGGTGCGGGTAGATGAAGACGCAAATTCAATGCTTGTTGTAGTACCGAATGACCAGTTGTCGCTTGCCATTGGTCGCCAGGGGCAGAATGTTCGACTGGCGTCAAGGCTGCTTGGTTGGAGAATTGACGTAAAGAGTGAACAGCGATGGAACAATCTTCAGGATGCCGGCTATCAGACGATTCTGGCACTTCCCGGAGTTGAAGAGTCTCTTGCTGATCAGATTTTTGCAAAAGGAATTACTTCAGTTGCCGATTTGGCAACAAAGAGTGTTGAAGATTTGCTGGTGATTAGGCAATTAGATACCGAAACTGCAGGACGTCTTCTTGCTGCTGCTAAAATTGCAGCAGCAGATATGCCGCCTTTACCAACCGAGCCTGAAGCCGATGAGATTGAAGTAACCGGTGAAACGGACGTGGTAGAAGCTGTTGATACGGATCAGTCTGAAATTGAAGAAGAAGTTCAGGTGTTACCGGAAGAAGAGGGAAGCGAGGTTGAAAGTGATAACTCGGATTCTGATTCTTCAGATACTGAAGTAGAGCAGCAATAACAGGTTCGTAAGTGAGAGAACCGATTCGAACTTGTATGGCATGTGGGCAAAAAAACGCAAAAACCAATCTGATGCGTTTTGTATGGCACAATGATGCCCCAATGCCAGATAAGTCTGGATATAAATCTGGCAGGGGGGCTTACTGCTGCAAGTCTGAAAAATGTATGCAGAAGTTCCTAAAGCAGAACAAAAAATGGAAAAGAGTATTTCGCCTTTAAGGAAATAGTATCTATAATAGCTCATAAGGACGGAAAAACACCGCTGACGGAGTTTCCATTCCATGGGTTGGATGGCTTGGAGAGAAGGAAATACGGGAGTAAAGAATGAGCAGGGTTAGGATTTATGAACTGGCCAAAGAGGCCGGAATGAGCAGCAAAGCGTTAGCTGATAAGCTGGTGGACGAAGGGTATGATATTAAAGGCCATAGTTCCACAGTGGATGAAGAGACAGCTGCCCGAATCCGTAAGACAGTATTAAAGGATTCAGACACGGAAATGGTCGAAAAGAGAATCAGTGGAGATCAGGGAGCAACTGTGATTCGTCGCAGGTCTACAGTTATACGCCGAAAAGCAAAAGCAGACGCTGACGATGCTGAAGATGCCGATCAGATCGACACGGATTCTGAAGATTCGTATGAGTATGATGCTGATGATGAGGCAATACTTCGGGACATGGCTAATGATGATGCTGATGAATTCGATGAACATGATGTTGCTGAGCAAGCAGATGAATCTTCTAAGCCTGAACCTGTTGCTCCACGAAACGACAACGTCGCCAGAGTAATCGCAAGGCCGGAAGTCAAGGTGACCCCAGCCGTTGAACCTGTTGAAGCAGTGACCCCTAAGGTTGAAGAAACTGCTCATGTTGAAGCTGCGCCGGAAGACGAAATAGCGTCCAGCGGTACTGAAACTGTGCAGGAAACACCTGTAGAACCAACCTCAGCCGGAGCTGAAGTGATAGAATCTGTAAAGAAAACCGAAGAACGGACTACTGCGAATAAGGCAGAAAAGCCAGCTAAAGAAGTTACGTCTGCAAAATCCGTAAAGCCTGAGAAAAAACCAGTTAAGCCGGCTCAAAATCCAGCTCGAAAAGGTATGGCCCGGATTGTGGGTACCATAGAACTTCCTATCGAAAAAGAGGCAGCTCCCTCCAGGCATCGCAAAAAACCGGTTAAGCCTTCTACTGCTCCCCGTAAACCACGTCCTGCTCAGCCAGCGAATGGCGGACCTGTTCCACCAGCACCTGTAGCAGATGCAGCACGCGGAAAAAAACGTGGCAAGCGTGGAGCTGATGCGACTGCTGAGGACAAACGTCGTCAGAAGGGTGGGAAGAAGGGCGGCAAAAATGTCAAGTTTACCCATTTTGGTGATGATTATAATCGCAGTCATGGTAAACGCGGCAGAAAAGGCAGAGGGGCGAAAGAGAGACTTGTACAGCCTGCTGCTGAGATGAAGGCCAGCAAAAGACGTATTGTCATTTATGAAACCATGAGTGTAAGTGAGCTTGCCAGCCGCATGCGGATTAAGGCGAGTGAGGTTATAGCAAAACTTATGGGTCTTGGTGTTATGGCGACAATCAACCAAGCTGTTGATGTTGATACCGCAACCTTGATTGCAGCGGATTTTGGCTACGAAGTAGAGCAGGGTATTACTGAGGAAATCGGTATCCAGTTGCTTGAAGAGACTCAGGAGGGTGGAGAAGTTGAAGCACGTTCTCCTGTTGTTACTGTCATGGGTCACGTTGATCACGGTAAAACCTCAATTCTTGATGCTATTCGGAAAACTGACGTTGCTGAGGGCGAGGCTGGAGGTATTACTCAGCATATAGGTGCATATCACGTGCGTTCAAGTGCCGGCGATGTCACATTTGTAGATACTCCAGGCCATGCCGCGTTTACTGAGATGCGCTCACGAGGAGCACAGGTCACAGACCTTGTTATTCTTGTTGTAGCAGCTGATGATGGCGTGATGGATCAGACCCGTGAAGCAATTAACCATGCGCAAGCTGCTGGTGTACCGATTCTTGTAGCTGTAAACAAGATCGATAAGGACAACGCTGATATTGATCGAGTTAAGCGTGAGCTTGCTGATTACAACCTTATTCCTGAAGAATGGGGTGGCGAGACAATTTTCTGCGAGACTTCAGCAAAATCTAACATCGGCATAGATGAGTTGATGGAATCAATTCAGCTCATGGCTGAAATTCTTGAGCTTAAAGCTGATAAGAAAAGAAATGCAAAAGGTCGGGTTATTGAAGCAAAACTCGATAAAGGACGAGGTCCTGTTGCCACTGTATTGGTTCAGGAAGGTACTCTGAATGTTGGCGATAACTTTGTTGTCGGTCAGCATGCTGGTAAAGTTCGTGCGATGCTGGATGATCGGGGTCGCAATATCATGAGTGCCGGACCTGCTATACCTGTTGAGGTTCATGGCCTTTCAGGTGTTCCACTGGCTGGTGACGAATTTATTGTTGTTACCGATGAGAAGATGGCGAAAAATGTCAGCCAGGTACGTGCGATGAAAGCACGTGAGGTTGAACTTGGTTCAATTAGTAAAATCTCTCTTGATAAACTCTTTGAGCAAATGAGTGAAGGTGAGGTTCAGGAACTGCGCGTTATTCTTCGTGCTGATGTTCAGGGAACTCTTGAAGCTTTTGCCAAGGCTGCGGAAGAATTATCAACCAAGTCTATCAAGGTTCGTGTACTTCATGAAGGCACAGGAACGATTACTGAATCAGACATTTTGCTTGCCTCGGCATCAGAAGCAATCATTATAGGGTTCAATGTTCGTCCGAGCATGAAGGTTAAAGAGCTTGCAACCAAAGAAAATGTTGATGTTCGCTCTTACGATGTAATCTACCACGCTCTTGATGATATCAGGAAAGCGATGGTAGGTATGCTCGAGCCTACCTATGAAGAAGACGTTATTGGTACTGCTGAGGTTAGAGAAACATTCGGTGTACCAAAAATCGGCACCATCGCTGGTTGTGGTGTAATGGATGGCAAGATTCAGAGAAATGCAGGTGTTCGCGTTCTTCGTGATGGCGTTGTCATTTACACTGGTAAGATCAGTTCCCTCAGGCGCTTCAAAGATGATGTTAAAGAAGTGGCCTCTGGTTACGAATGTGGAATTGGTGTTGAAAACTTTAATGATATCAAAGTTGGTGATCACCTCGAAGCATTTGTTATGCTTGAGGTAGAAGCGACTCTGGAGTAGTAGGTATAACGTGAGTATTTGGGATCCAAAACAAACGCTGGACTCTGTCGGCCTCGGCCGACAGGAACAGAAGAGGTCGACAAGGGTGGCTGACGCCATTCGTAATGAGTTGGCGGTATTTATGTTGCAAAAGGTTCGTGATCCAAAGCTTGCCGAGGTTTCTATCTCGCGAGTGGAGGTCACGGATGACCTGAGAGTGGCACGTATTTTTTTCACCTTGCTTGCTGGGAATAAGCGGGCAAAGGCGACTGAAAATTCGCTGCACAAAGCGAAAGGTTTTATGCGAACGCACCTTGCCAAAACGCTGAACATGAGATACACACCTGATCTTCAGTTCAGATATGACGAGACTGCAGATAAGGTTGCTCATGTTGAATCCATCTTCCAGGAAATCGAAAACGAACGAAAAGAGCGTGGCGAAGATTCCTGAACTATTGGTAGAAAGAATTCATTCTGCCGATCGTATTGTTCTACTGACTCATGTGCGCCCTGACGGGGACGCACTTGGGTCATCTTTCGGTTTTGCCGATATCCTTAGAGGTCTCGGCAAAACTGTCTGTGTTTTTCTTGAGGAAGCTGTATCTCCCCTTTACCAGTTCCTGCCCGGTTGTGATTCTATCGTCACTGATGTTGGTCAAATAGTTGAATTTACTAAGGAAAGCGGCGCGTGTCTGACAATTGCGCTTGATGCTGGAGATGGTAATCGCCTTGGTATTACTCCGGAAGAACTGAAAAGCCTTGAGCCTGTACTGGCAATTGATCATCATAAATCTCACAAAGACTACGGGCTGGGCCGCTGGGTCGACCCGACTAAATCGTCTACTGGAGAAATGATTTATGAGCTTGCATTGAAACTCGGTGCCGAGGTTTCGTATGCTGCTGCAGTAAATCTTTATGTTGCTATCTGTACAGATACGGGGTCGTTTAGATACGACTCAACCCTACCGCGAACCTTCCAGATTGCTTCCGAACTTGTGGAAAAGGGTGTGAAACCTCATGATGTTTCACAGTGTTTGCACGACAATGTAAGTCTGCAAAGGA
Organism: Desulfosediminicola flagellatus; assembly: GCF_005116655.2. GTDB lineage: Bacteria > Desulfobacterota > Desulfobulbia > Desulfobulbales > Desulfocapsaceae > Desulfopila > Desulfopila flagellata. Next base: position 1,504,293 of record NZ_CP050698.1, read on the forward strand.
TTAAATTACTTAAAGAAGTTTTGGAAACCTTGAAGGTTTATGAAGACGGCAAGCTGGCATTTGTCCATGTGACCGGTGACATGCTTGATCGAAGCGGTGCCAGTACTGATGATCTCGAGGGGTTAGTAGATTATCCAAGATCTCTTGGAAGTGTTAAAGTTGCTGTCTTTATTAAAGAGATTATGGAAGGAGAGATTTCTGTGAGTCTCCGAGCTAAGGGCGAATGTGATGTTGCCGAAGTAGCAAGCCGTTTTAAAGGCGGTGGGCATAGAAATGCAGCAGGTTTTCGTTTTAGTGACAAAACAATTGATGAGGTTCACTTACTTGTTCTCAATGAGTTAAGTGGTACTTTGAAAAATAGTGTGGAATAGTCCGCTCGTAATACGTGTATATTTATGTCAGAGTTTCATGCGGGAATATTCCTGATTGATAAGCCTGTTGGACCGTCGTCTTTCACTATGGTCCGGCACATGAGAAAATTACTTGGTATAAAAAAAGTCGGTCATGCAGGAACGCTTGATCCTTTTGCATCCGGGTTATTGATTGTCTGTGCTGGTAGACCGGCCACCAAGATGATATCATTGTTTATGGATGGCGAGAAAGAGTATATCGCTACCCTTTGCCTCGGTAAACAGACCACAACACTTGACCCTGAAGGCGATGTTGTGGAGGAGCACCCGGTTGGCTCGTTGAAGCACGACAGAATTGAGGCGTGCCTTGCAAATTACAGAGGGGAACAGATGCAGACTCCCCCTGCATATTCAGCGTTGAAGCATAAAGGAAAACCTTTATATTACTATGCTCGTAAGGGTATTGAAATTATAAAAGATCCGCGTAAAATTCATATACACGAATTAGAGCGTATTGACAGTTCCTCTGATCTGAGTGGTGATTTCCCCGAGATCACTGTGCGTGTAGTCTGTAGTAAAGGTACGTATATCAGGACATTAGCAGCAGATATTGGAGACGCACTTGGCTGTGGAGCATACCTTACCGCGTTGAGAAGAACTCGAAGCGGTCCTTTTTCCATAGAGCGATCAGTTGATGGAAAGTTGCTTTCAACACCTGAGGAGCGTGAAATGATTCTGCAGAAGATGTTATCGGTTGAAGATGTCGCTAATCTGTTGCAATATTCTTCAGAGTTGACTATTCTGAAAGATTCGTAATTGGAAGTTTTTTTTATTATGATTCATTGGGGCACGCCACCTGTTCAATGAATCATGCACCGGTTCAGTAATCTGACCCGGATTTTTGCCTCTGAGTCCATCTAACTCAATGGCGAAAATAAAATTGAAATTAAATTATACCTATTTGATCATATAGTGCATACCGTAACAGGAGGAATGCTGTGGCCCAGACAACAGTAACAAAAAACGAGATAATCGAGAAATATAAGACTCATTCATCAGATACAGGTTCATCAGAGGTGCAAATTGCTCTTCTGACAGATCGTATTCTTTATCTTACCGAGCACTTCAAAACTCACAAAAAAGATCATCATTCCCGCCAGGGTCTGTTGAAACTTGTTGGTCAGCGTAGAAGCTTGCTCGACTATCTCAAGAATAAAGATGTTAACAAATACAGAGAACTCATTCAAGAACTCGGTATTCGTAAGTAGTCAGCACTCGTCTGTGGTATTCACTTACCTACGGTAGTGCCATTGTATGCCTCAGGTTGTTCCGGTACCACTGGAAACAGCCTGAGGTTTTGTCGTTATAGGAAATCCGGAAATATAGAGCATACGGGGCTGGTGGATAATCCAGTCAGGAAAACGGCAATTGGCATTGCCCTGATGCTGAACACTTGGAGACATTATGTTTACAAAAGTAGAAGCCGAAATCAGTGGAAAGAATATTTCTATTGAGACCGGTAAACTCGCAAAACAGGCATCAGGTTCAATCGTCATTCGTTGTGGCGGAACAGTTGTACTTGTAACAGTCGTTGGTTCAAAAACTGCACGTCAAGACCAGTCATTTTTCCCACTCACCATCGAGTATCAAGAAAAACTCGCATCAGTTGGACGAATCCCAGGCAACTATTTTCGCCGTGAGATCGGACGGCCAAGTGAGCACGAGATTCTCACCTGTCGTATTATAGACAGACCGCTCCGTCCGCTTTTCCCTGAAGGATACATGTGTGAGACTCAGGTTATCGCCACTGTATTGTCTGCTGACCAGCAGAACAATCCTGATGTGCTGGCATTGACCGGTGCATCTGCTGCATTATCCATTTCAGATCTTCCTTTTGCCGGCCCTGTTGCTGGTGGCCGTGTGGCATGTATTGATGGTCAGTATATGTTGAATCCGACTCTTGCAGAGTTAGAGAATTCAACTATGGACATCGTTGTTGCATGTACCAGAAATGCAGTTGTTATGGTTGAAGGTCAGGCAGATGAATTGACCGAAGAAGAAGTACTTTCAGGTATCTTCTATGCTTTTGAGAATCTTCAGCCTCTCATTGATCTTCAGGAAGAATTGCAGAAGAGCAATGGTAAGGTGAAACGTGAAGTTGTTGAGCCGGAAATTGATGAAGCATTGAAGGCGAAAGTCGCTGAGATTGCAGCTGAAGGTATGAGCAAGGTTGTTTCCTGCTCTGACAAAATGCAGCGTTATGACATGTATGATGATCTTAAAGATGCTGTCGTTGCTGAGCTTGATCCTGAAGGTGAGAAGAAAGGTGAGATTTCAGATTACCTGTCTTCATTCAAGAAGAGTCTCATGCGATCTAAGATTGTTGAGGAAGAAGTTCGCATCGATGGAAGATCTTTTGATGAGGTCAGAGATATCAGTTGCGAGGTAAAGTGTCTGCCCATGACCCATGGATCCGCACTGTTTACTCGTGGTGAGACCCAGGCCATTGTTACTGCAACACTTGGAAGTGAGCGCGATAAGCAGAGAGTTGAGACTCTTGTCGGCGAAGATAATAAGCGTTTGATGCTGCATTACAACTTCCCGCCATTTTGTGTTGGTGAGGCTCGTATGCTCCGCGGACCCTCTCGTCGTGATATTGGTCACGGAACTCTTGCATTACGCGGACTTTCCGCAGTTATGCCGAGCGAGGAAGATTTTCCATATTCAATTCGTGTTGTTTCAGAAGTACTTGAATCAAATGGTTCTTCTTCAATGGCCACCGTATGTGGCGGTTCTATGGCACTGATGGATGCTGGTGTACCTATTAAGACTCCGGTCTCAGGTATCGCCATGGGACTCATTAAAGAAGGTGACAAGGTTGTCATTCTTTCTGATATTCTCGGTGACGAGGATCATCTCGGAGATATGGACTTCAAAGTTGTCGGTACTCGCGATGGTGTCACATCTTTACAGATGGATATCAAAATTGATGGTGTCGATCGAGACATCATGGGACGTGCTCTTGAACAGGCCAAGGCCGGTCGTGATCATATCCTCAAAGAGATGACCAAAGGTATTTCTGTTGCTCGTGAAGAAGTTGCAGATCACGCTCCAAAATATTTTGTTCACAAAATCAACCCTGACAAGATTAGAGACCTCATTGGTCCTGGCGGAAAAATTATCAAAGAAATCTCTGCTGAATTCGATGCAAAGATTGAAGTTGATGACAGCGGCCTGGTGAAAATGTTCACTCTTAATGGCGCACTTGGTGATGCTCTTGTCGCCAGGGTCAAAGAGATTACTGCAGAAGTTGAGATTGGGACTACCTATAAAGGTACCGTTAAGACCATTAAGGATTTCGGCGCATTTGTTGAAATCCTTCCAGGAACAGACGGCCTGGTTCACATCTCAGAGCTTGACACTAAGCGTGTGGCTAAGGTTTCTGATGTTGTAAATGAAGGTGACGAGATTGAGGTTATCGTTCTTGATGTTGATAATCGCGGACGTATTCGCCTCAGCCGGAAAGCACTGATGACTGAATCATAAACCATCTGGTGGTATGTAAGTAAATGAAGCCGACTCGTTATTCTTTCGAGTCGGCTTTTTTTGTTTAAGACTGATTTAAAACGGATAATTATGAACGAAATATTTCAGAAAGAATCATCCTGCAAGGTAGTAAATATCTCCTGGCTCATTCCTGAAGAGGAACGCGATCTCCCGCTTCCCTCTTACGAAACCTCAGGTTCGGCAGGTATGGATGTTTGCGCAGCTGTAACAGCTGACCATGTACTTGCACCTGGTGAAATTATACTTGTTCCTACCGGATTTGCGATGGCCATCCCTGTCGGCTTTGAGGTGCAGGTACGTCCGAGAAGCGGTATTGCTGTTAAACATGGGGTAACCATAATTAACAGTCCTGGTACTATTGATTCTGATTATCGTGGTGAGGTGAAGGTAGGCCTGATCAATCTTGGCAAAGAACCCTTTGTTATATGTCGTGGAGACAGGATAGCACAGATGATACTTGCACCTGTGGTTACAGCAACCTGGCATGAAACTGCTCAATTGGATGAAACAGACAGAGGAGCTGGTGGTTTTGGGCACACCGGAGTGAAATAAGATGCAGTTTAGTGTTCTCGGAAGCGGTAGTCGCGGAAACTGCGTCTATATTGAAGAAGGGAAAAACGGTATCCTTATTGACAACGGATTTTCAGGTAAAGAAGTTGAAAAACGATTGTCAGCCATAGGCCGATCACTTGATAATCTTACAGCGATCTGTGTGACACACGAGCACAATGACCATATTGCAGGTGTTGGCGTTCTATCACGACGTTGTAAAATTCCTGTTTATAGTAATTATGGCACGTTCAAAGGTGCTGAAAATAAGATGGGTAAACTCCATAAGTTGATCGAATTCGGTACAGGCGAAGATATTGAAATACAGGATCTGCAGGTACGATCATTTCGTGTATCTCATGATACAGCAGACCCGGTCGGTTTTGTGGTGAGTAATGGTAGTGAATATCTCGGTTATTGTACAGATACAGGTAAGGTATCCAAACTCATGGAACTACGACTTGCAGGTTGTCACGGGTTGATCTTAGAGTTTAACCATAATCTTGAAATGTTAAAAAATGGGCCGTATCCGCTCTTTTTGCAACAACGTGTGAGGTCAAGTCAGGGACATTTGTCAAATGAGGATGCGGCAGAATTTCTACACAACCTCATGCATCGTCACCTTAAGGTGGCTGTGCTTGCGCATTTGAGTGAGACTAATAATACACCTGAACTGGCGAGTAAGGCTGCTGGGCAATGTTTTAGCGAAGAGTATAAGGCCAAGATGGTGGTTGCCAGGCAGGAGACCCCGACTGTTCTGACAGCTCTCAAATAGCAGAGTATTGAATATTCTTTAAGTGGTTAGTTTCAGCTGATCTGCCCCGGACTTCTCATTGTTTGATTTTTAATTTCAAACGAGACACGCCTGTTGTTTGAGATGGTCATTTTTCAATCTGAATGCCACTAATCCGCAGCGAGTATAGTGAGGGGTTTAAACCTTTCAAAATCTGACCATTAGTATTGAGGTAAGTGCAGTAATTTGCCAATTTGTTATGGATGTAGTTGTCACCTCACTCCTTACAGCTTTCTACCTAAGGTTGAGTTTCAGTGATAATCAATTTTTCAATATAGAATTATATTGCTGATATTATACTCAAAAAGATATTGAGGAATTAGACAAAAAAAATGGGCGCCTTTAATTAAAAGACGCCCATAGATATCTCACAACAAAGATGTGAGCTCGAAGAACTCTGTTTTAGTTCTTCGGCAAACGTATACGCTCTTCCTTGTTTCTCTTTGGGTTGGCACGATAGAGAATGAGTGTTTTTCCGATAAGTTGAACCAAGGTGCTTTTTGTCGCTTCTGAGAGTGTAATACCCGCCTGATCCTTTTCTAATCCACTGTTCTTACCAAGTTTGACCTTAATAAGTTCACGGCGGGTCAGTTCCAGATTTGTTTGCTCAATGAGCGATTTACTGAATCCCTCTTTGCCGACCTGAACAAGTGCTGGAAGATCGTGGGCCAGGCCCTTGAGGAACTTTTTCTGCTTGCTGGTCAGTTCTGGCACCAGCTTTTCGTCTTGTTTTTTTTCTGTCATATTGTCCAATGTTCGAATTACGATACTTTTTTGTTAATCGTTTTTCTATGTAGAGTGTTTGCTCTGCTCAGCCTGAAAAATGTTAGCTGAAAAGATTCTTGAAAATTTCGTATCCCCCGACCCAGGTACCAACAGCAGAGCCGAGGCCTGTGAAGAAGAATACAAGAAATACACGGAGCAGTTTATTTTTCCACCAACCGGTGAACGATGAAATATCATCGCCGACCGATTCAAATTCACGCACGACCGGAGGCCTGGTCATAACCTGGATGAAGGCTGTCACATAGCCTGCTCCTATGACCGGGGTAAGGCTGGTGATCGGTGCAGCGGTGAATGCACCTATTGTTGTAAACGGATGAGCAAGGGCTATCAGAGCACCACAGGCTGCAGGAATGCCATTTGCCAAAATCCAGAACATAGCATTGGAACCTGCAACTTCGGCACCCTTGAGGTAACCTATCGCTGCAAGTGAGGCAAGTATCATAAAAGGAACTCCCCAGCCTGCTATCTTCCAGCCATTTGATACTGGTGGGATTGCAATGATTTCATCTAGCTTGTGTTGTAGGTTGGATGTAATTACCTTTTTTATTCCAGCTACATGTCCGGCACCAACTACGGCAACAATCGTGTTACCTGTTGTATCTTTAATTTTTTCGGCCAGATAAATATCACGTTCATCAATTAGAACGCGCTTGAGCTCAGGAAGTGATTCTCCCATCTCTTCCATGAGATTAGACAGGACATCTTTCTGTTTTAATTCCTTAAGTTTGTTTTCGTCGATTTCTTCGGAATCAAACATGCTGGCAAGGAGCGAAGTCAGCAGATATCCTTTTCGAAAAATTGAGGTCGACTTCCACGCTCGCCGCAGGGTAATCCTGACGTCCCGGTCACAGAGACTGATCGGAATTCCCAGTTCCTTTGCAGTGGTTGCGGCGCCAAGCAGTTCTGCACCGGGTTTTACACCGAGCTGATTACCAAGTTTTTTCTGGTAGGAGCTCATAAGCAGACTGACAAGCAGTGTGGATAGCTGTTTGTTGCGAATTATCTGTTTGAGATCGAGTGATTGCCAGTTTTCTTTGCTTGACATGGCCTGGTAGCGCTTGTCATCAAGTTCAAGACATACACAATCAGGCCGTTCTGTGGTGATCACGTGTTTAACAAGATCAACCGACTCCTGTGATATGTGAGCTGTACCGATAAGTATTACGTGTTTGTTTTCAAGGTCAATTGAATGGACATCTGGCCCATAATCATGGGTAGCCGTGGCTGGTATGGTCATTGATTTTGATACGCCTGGTGTAAATGATAAATAATTATATGATATGCGGCGGTTTTATTCTGCCGGATATATGTCTCGAATTTCGTGCTAAGAAATAGGGTCGTGTGAAAAGATACATCCTGCCAAAGTAACTCCAATACATGTAATCACTACTGGATACATCTGACAGGATTATTCTTATACTTTTTTCACTTTAAGGCGGCTGCCGGGCTGAATAAGGTTGGATTTCAGATTATTCAACTGCCTGATCTCAGTTGCAGAGGTATTAAATCTGCGGGATATTGTCCAGAGAGAGTCACCGTTCCTGACCTTATACCAACTGTAAACAGCTTTTGCAGGGGATTCCTTTGGAGCTGTCTTTTTAGAGGCTGTCAAAGTGGGTAAGGAAGACGTAACTGGTGATACCTGAGACGTATCAGGCGCTGCTGCAAGTAATTTACCGGTTGTGGCCAGTATACGGTTCTTTTGAATGTCCCCCCGAGGAGTACCGTTATTCTCAATATACAGTGCCAGTTGTTGACCTGCCCTGATTTTGTGAACACTGGGTAGTCCATTCCAAGAGACAATCATCTCTTTAGGGACACAATATTTTTTAGCAATTTTTGAGATGGTTTCACCCTTTGCTATACGATGGAGGATGAGGTTCTCTTTATACTGTGCTAATTGTTGATCGCTACCGGTAGGGAGAAGCTGGTATTTTACTGTCGAGTAAGGAATACGAAGATTTGTACCTTTTTTAAGCTGTGCAGAGCGAAGATTATTCACTTTAAGCAATGTGGTCGTATTGATGTCGTATTTACGGCATATACTGGCTACAGATTCACCTTTTTTGATTGTATGTGTTTTATAGCCTGTGCTTACATATGAATGTAAGCGCTTCATGTTGTTACTGGCCAGTGCTTTTGTTCCTGCCGGAATTTTCACTGTATACGATGACCTGTTTGCTGGTGTCTTGGCTTTGTGAAGCTCCTGATTGAGTTCTTTGATGAGCTTTGTTTCAGTTCCTGAAGCTATTGCAATAGCGTCCAGGCTCATTCCGGATGGCACATCCAGCGTATCGTAAGCAAGGGGTTCCGCATAGTCAACGTTGTTGAAACCATATCGATCAGCATCTCTTGAAAGAATAATGGCTGCAATCAGTTTTGGAACGTATCTCTTGGTTTCCAGTTTGAGGTAGTTATGTTTTGCAAGGTCCCAGAAATTGTCTACTTTATATCGCTTTAGCCCGTTACGTATTTTCCCGGGTCCTGCATTGTAAGCAGCTACCGCGAGATGCCAGTCGCCGAACTCAGTGTAAAGATCATTTAGGAAAGCAACAGCAGCTTTTGTGGATTTCTCAGCATCACGCCGTTCATCAACATAATTATCTACTGTAAGATTGTATTGCCTGCCGGTTGCACGCATAAACTGCCAGAGACCTACAGCCCGTGCCCTGGAATATGCTCTCTGGTTATATCCACTTTCAATCATTGAAAGAAATATAAGATCTTTCGGGAGGCCGGCTTTGCTGAGTTCAGATTCCATGAGTGGTGCATACTTACCTGAACGCGCCAGCCACTTTTGAAAGTGTCTGCGTTGTTTACCCTGAAACAGGTTGAGGTACATTTCGACCTGTTTGTTCATGACTATTGGAAAATCGTAGAGTGGTACAGATTGGTCTTTCTCTGTAGGCTCTGGTACTGATGTCTTTTCACCCCACTGCCCGGTTTCACTGAGAGCTACAAGCTCCTGGTCGAGAGCAGTTTCGGGTTCAGGTGTTACGAGTTGAAGATCAGGATCGTCAGCTTGTTGAATTTCCTGCTCTTCTGTGGTTCCTTGGAACTCCGGCATAGCCAGCCGTGTTTGATTTGCGATACAACCACTGAGTATAAGGGTAGATGCGGCAATAGCCACAAGGGTAATTCGCCTGGGAAAAAAATGAAACATGAGTGTTTTCAAGCTCCTGTGTAGGATGCTATGGTGCACTTCCGTGCAATCAGCCCCGGAAAAGTCTGTTGTTATATGTTTTATAACCTTGTACATTCAGGTCTGTTTTTTACAGAGCCATTGAGAATTCGCAATTATTTAAAACCTAAGTGGTCGAGAAATGCAACAATAATACGACCAGCTGAAAGTTGTTATGATTAACGCAATAATGTTATCACATTTATCTGTCTAAGATGGCAGAAAAAACGACTATGATAAAGAAGATATTATATTTTTTCCTGTTTCTTTCTTTCGCTGCAGTCCTTGCTGGAGCCGGAGGATTACACTGGCTGATAGTGGTCAACCCCGGGCCTGAGATTGAATCCAGCTACATAGAGAACATACTGGGTCAGGAAAGTCCTGTATTTTACAATGATAACGAGACTAAACTCGGCGTCTTTTTTGATCAGTCGCACCGTCAGTACGTGCGTTATGGTGAGATCCCCTCCGATTTTGTTAATGCGCTCGTAGCAGCTGAAGATAATCGTTTTTTTGACCACTTTGGATTTGATGTCCTCGGTATTGCCAGGGCAGCTATCAAGAACATAGAAGCTAGAAGGGTGGTGCAGGGAGGCAGTACACTAACTCAACAGACTGCTAAGAACCTTTTCAAACGAAAGGACCGTTCATTCAAAGCTAAGCTCAAGGAACTCCTGTTTGCCCTCCGACTTGAATATCACTACCCCAAAGAGAAGATTTTTGAATTTTACTCCAACCAGTTTTATGTAAGTGGTAATGGTCATGGTCTTGGAATCGCCGCACGGTATTATTTCGATAAAGTGCCAAGCGAACTTAATCTTGTAGAGAGTGCATTTATTGCCGGTAGTGTTAAGCGACCCAACTATTACAATCCATTTATTAAGAAAACCCGTGCTGCTGCAGAACTGGCAGAGACGAGGGCGAAGGTCCGGTTGAAATATGTGCTCACCAAGATGCTCCAACTTGAGATGATAGGACAGGGCGCATATAACGAAGCTTTGGCATCTCCTATCGGCTTCCGGCAGGGACAGGTTGGGTATTCACTTGATTACGTGATGGAGATGGTCAAAGATGTCGTCTCTTCAACTGAAGTGATCGAGGCATTGGAAAAGCATGGTATTGAGAATGTTTCCACATCAGGGATCAGGATAGTGACCACTGTTGATAAAAAAATACAGCAAAAGACCCTGTATGCCCTCCGTCATGATCTTTCCCGACTCGATGTATTGTTACGCGGCTATGAACGTGAAGAGGTGCAGGAAGAATATGCACAACTTGATTATAGCGGTGATACTTCTCTTGAGCATTGCGCATTTCTGTTTGGCCAGATTGTAAGAATAGAGGGCAAAGGTGATGATATTGAGGTGACTGTCGATTTTGGCCGAAAAAAGGGTACCGCAATTATAGATAAAAAAGGGTTTGAACAGCTGGTTGCAGCACGGGTTCAGTGGCAGAAAGATATATGGACACAGCCCAAAAAAAATGATCTGAATAAACTGCTTGAGCAGCTTCAGGTCGGTGATCGTGTTTGGGTCAGTGTACGCGAAATTACTGAAAATGGTGATGCTCTTCTTGATTTGGAGAAGTATCCTAAGGTTCAGGGCGGCGCCATTGTAGTCAAAGACGGAGCAATCAGAGCAATGGCCGGCGGTACTGAGAACAGAAATTACAACAGAGCCGTATATGCCAAACGAACCATGGGGTCATCGTTTAAACCTTTTGTTTTTGCTGCAGCTCTTCAACTTGGCTGGAATAGCACGGATCAGTTGAGGAATTCCCGTGATGTTTTCGTATACCATAATCAACCGTACTTCCCGAGACCTGATCATGATAGCCCGTACGAACATGTCTCCATGAGCTGGGCCGGCGTAAAATCAGAAAATCTCGCTTCCGTATGGTTGCTTTCACACTTGTGCGACAATCTTAATTCTATTCAGTTTAAAGATCTGGCTGATCATCTTGGACTCGCTCCACGAATAGTTGATGGTGACACTGAATCTTATCGCACATATCGCGCCCGTGTGCGTGATCGTTACGGGATCGTCGTAAACAGAGATATGTTGCGTAAAGCTGCATATAATGCTGCTGTCCGAAATAGTGAAGCTGACTTCATGTTTGAGAACATGGTAGATGAATACAGTTTTTTCAAATCACTTCACTATGGCTTGAATTTCGCGACATTTGACGAGGAGATAGCAGATCAGCTCAAAAATGATAAGAATCTTAAGAATTATGAGATCAGCGAGTTGAAATTACGCCAAAAACTTCTTGAGAAAAACTTCCTTGTTTATGAGGAATTACGTGGCAAATTAGGTGCATATAGAGAGAAGATAGAAGCCCCAATGGGGTTTATGCGACAGGATGCGTATGGCGATGATCTCGACACGCCTGATCTCTATTTTGACAGCTCGACCGGCAGATATGTATTTCAGGCAAAACGGCATATCCGGCCGTATTTGCAATCCGTAAACCGTCGATATCTTGAGGAACAACTGTATAATTTGTCGGAAGGTGAACAGCGTCAATTCTGGCAGCAGGTGCATCTGAACGGTGAGGTTTCAGTAAACGGATTTGACTTGCTTACTAAGCAGATGGATTCTGAATATAAACGTCTTCAAAGAGGTTTGCCATATAGCTTTGAGGTTCTGACCGAGGTAAATGATTTCAGGATCTATGTTGGATTGAAATACCTTATTGCCCTGGCCCATGAAATGGGAGTCAAATCCGATCTTGAGCCTGTTCTCTCATTTCCGCTTGGTTCAAATGTTGTAAGTTTACTTGAGGCCACCAGAATGTATGAGGCTATGGTTACCGGTAATGTGACCACGTATGGTGCAGATCCAAGTAGTGAAGAAAATGACAGTTTGCTTATTCTCGATCGCATCGAATCAGAAGATGGTTTGGTGCTCTATAAGCCTGAGCGACATGAAAAACGGGTATTGGGTGAGGCGGGCCGAATAGGTATCGGACATATTCTTGAAAATGTCGTGAAGTTCGGGACCGGTCGAAAAGCTGATAAAGAGGTCAGACTTATTTCTGAGAATGACAGCGAGATAAACTCACTGGATTTGCCTGTTCCGTTGCTTGGGAAAACCGGCACTGCCAACCGCTACACCAATGCTTCGTTTTTTGGGTATCTGCCGGGATTGAATAGGGAGGCTCACTCAATGAGTACCGACAGCGGTTATGCCATCGGCGTTTATGCAGGGTTTGACGATAATAGTCCAATGCGTAAATCCACCATAAAGGTTAGTGGTGCTGCCGGGGCATTGCCCACCTGGATTGGGATTGTCAAGGAACTCTTGAGTCAGGACGGTTATGCAGAGGCTTTTGATCCTGTCGATTTGTCATTTTACGGACTTCAGTTGCAACGCGGTCAGGCTGAGCAGATTAATCTGGTCGCGAATCCTGATAATGGTGGTTTGCTGGCTACGCCAGCCAGAAAAGCCAGTGATAGAAATCGCTACCAACCGTCGATCATGACTTTTGGTGATTTATCGACCAGTGGTCGATTTTCACCGGAAAGACAATATGAACCGTACTGGCGGGTTGGTGACACGATCAATTAAGCAGTATATTTCAAAAATTAGTCACCTGTGAAGGTGCATCACCCCACGATTCATGCAGGTTGTGATGCACCGTACTGACATGGAAGAAAGATAGCCTTCCCCCCTTTTTCTTTTCTACGTCCGTTCAGCTCGAAAGCACTGGATAAATCAGTTTATCAGGTTATCTGTGCTTTGCCTTGGCCTGAACCCCTCTATGTGGTAACATGACAACCGGATTGGTTGCGAATGTAAAGAGTTGTGCGTCACCAGCCGATATGACAGTCAAGAATCCTATTCCTTAGATAATCGTTGTGCATAACCTGATTATTGAACATCTAATATTCCAGCATATTATGAAAAAGAGATTATATATCAGTTCAGTAGCATGTTGCCTTCTGGCATTAACCGGATGTGTCCAAACTCAAAAACGTGTTGTAAACCCATCACAATCCCCGACGTACGAGCGTCCAACGCAGACAACTACTGACATTTATTCCGAATCTGTGCGCACGCAACCGACAGGGACTGAAGGTCAGAAGCCGCAACCACGTTATCTTGATATTTCTGATGATACTGATATATCCCTGGAGCAGGTGACAGCTGAAACCGTTATACCTTCGATGAACTACATCAATGATCGAATTTTCGAGTACAGTCGAAAACTTGATCGTTGGAAAGATCTTGATAGTCAATCTCTTGCAGTAAACTTAAGTCAGGAAGACACCGAACAGATGGTCAGGTGCTTCAGGCGATTGCAGAATGTCTTAAACGGGTATACCGGCCTCCAGGAAGAAATACTGCAGAGCCGCCGTCTTGCTGGCTCTGGTGAGGTCAGCAGTTCAGTTATTCAGGATTTACAAAAGAACGATATAGAATTCCTCGAAAGTGTTTGCGGTAGGTTGCTTTCAGCGCCTGATGATAAAGGAGCCGGCTGGGGACAGCGTGAGGAAACTGCTGACCTTGCGCAGATCGAGACGCTTATCGAGCGCTATGCAGGCAATCAGGAGTATGAAGAGGTTGTTCAGGTCTGGTTGCAGATCCCGCAAGGTCAGATTGAACGTGTAGATTTGCTCTCCAAACTCCGTTATGGAAGTGCCCTGATGTATTTGCATCAGGAGGAACAGGCTGCAGAAGTGTATCAGCAGATAGTTGATCAGATGTCCTCATCCGAAGAGCAGTCAACAGATCTTATTTCACTTAGAAAGATATTGGCAGATCTCTATACTGCAAGTGGTAATTTTCCTGCTGCTGAATTGCAATACGATAAAATCTCTCAGGATTATGTTATGCTTGGTGAGATTGATGAATGGTCCAAACTGCAACTTTCTATTCTTGAAAGAAGTTTGAAAGGGAGCCCGGAGTTAACTGAATATTCTGGTCTTCTTCGTAATTATCTTGGATTTATACCAGAGAAAGACGGGTATAAGATCGCCTGGCAGGCAGAAGATTTCCTTTTGAATTACCCATATTCAGCCGTTTCCTCTAATGTGGATATAATTAAATCAAAGTCCAGGGAGCGGGCGGATAAGTGGTTCAACGGATTTATGGGGAAGGTTGATCAACTTGTAGAGAATAAAAAATTTCAGGAAGCAATTGAACTTCTCGAAACAGTACCGACTGATCTTATTGATGATGAAAAACGGGAATTGCTCAAGTTGAAAAAGGATGATCTTGTTCTGGCTGAAGCTGTTGATAGAGAAACAGATAAGCTTGCAAAAGTTCAGGAATTGCAGCGAAAGTGGAACAACGGAATGCTGATGGTTAAAGCCGAACGATTCGATGAGGCAATTACCATTTTTACAGAGATGCTTGATACTGAGTATGCGGTGAAAGCCGAAGACAAGATAAGTGAAGTCTCCTTGCTGGCCGCTAAAGCTGAGCGTAGAAAAGCGGCGAGTCTCTTTATCCGGTTTACTAAAACAACTGATCTAGACAGTCAGAAAAAATTGCTGCTTGAATCACGAAAAATGCTCAAGGATATTCTTGTTAAATATCCCGATGTCGAGATAGCCGAGAAGGTTCGCGGAAATATCCAGCGTGTTGAGCAGGAGATGAATACGCTTGATCCAATGCTTCTGCAGAATGCTGACAATGCTCTGCTTGATGATCAGCGTGAGGACAAGGATGTTTTCGATATAAATATCAATGATCAGGTTTTGCCTGAAGAACAGACACCTATTATTGAGGAGACACTCATTCAATAGACTGTAATCAGCTTTAAATATACAGATTAAATAGTGCTTGAACGAAAACCTGCAAATTTTTTCAAGTCCAAGGCGGGCGAGAATTTTATCCGGGAGAATACACAAAGTATTTCGGAGTCTCGTTCCTCGCTTACCTGAGGATTAAAATTTGAGATCAACGAAGAAATTGGAGAAATTGGCGGTTTTGGTCGGGCACTAAATAGTCATCGACTTAAGCCCTCTGGAGTTTTAACTCTAGAGGGCTTTTTTTGTTTTGTTGGGCCAAAATCACGCTGTGAGAGAGGGGACTGATTCTGTGATCTTCCAGGCTTTATAAACGAACAGAAGAATATTCCCTGACTTTTTTTAAACTCCATGAAATGATGATTATACATTGATTATTATAGTCTTCATGGAAATCTCTTTAGTGCTGTTCAAGAGTCTTTCAGTGTTTTGAAATAGTTTTTAGGTGAAACGTATGGCAGGTAGACAGTCCGATTCGGCGTCAGATTCCTTTGAGGTGCACTTTAGAAAGCTGATGAATGAAATCCATTCGGCTTCTAGTCCAAATGCAATAATGGTTGGACTGAAAAATAAAATTCTTAAGGTGTATGATGTTGAAATGGCAACTATATTTCTAGTAGATGCCAAAAAACAACAGCTTGTTTCGTGGGTTCTGCTTCCGGGGGAGTCATTACGCAAGATACGCATGAGTATACGGCGTGACAGTATTGTCGGTTTTGTCGCAGATACAAGGAAAACACTCAATATATCTAACGTTTACGATGATGATGAATTGAAACGAGTCCATCCGACACTTGGTTTTGATAGAAATTGGGACAAGAAAGGAGGGTGCAGGACCAAACAGGTTCTTTCAACCCCGATTGTTCACCAGAATAATCTCCTTGGTGTTATCCAGCTGATAAATAAAAACAGCGGAGCTGATTTTGATACAGTCGATGAATCTCGAATTCATGAACTTTCAGAAACTCTTGGCATTGCGCTGTTTAATCATTACAAAACCGGTAAGAAAATCCCCCTTCGATATGAAGAACTGGTAAGGCGTGAAATTATTTCCGGCCAGGAAATGGAACGGGCAATGGTCATTGCAACCCAGCAGGAAAAAGATGTAGAAACTGTTCTCATGGAAAATTTCCTTGTCGATAAAGCCGAGCTGGGCGAGGCATTGGCTGTTGTTTATCAGACACGTTTTATGGACCTGAAGAAAGGTCTGCATTCCTTTGAGAAGCTTTTCCCAACCGGTGATATTGAGATTTTTAAGAGAAATCTTATTCTTCCTCTTGAAAAGAAGCAGGACACGCTCTTTCTGGCTGCAAAGGATCCGGTAAATCAGAGTGACATTCCTGCTCTCAAAAAGAGCTATGGTGTATTGCATTCTAAAATATATCTTGCCTTCGGCGATGATATTCGTGAAGTGCTCGCAAAATATGATACCAGTGAGAATGTTGAAGATGAGAATATGCTCGCAGGTGGTGAAGGTGGTGATAAGGAGGTTCCTGAAGCTATCGAAATTGAGGTGAATAGCAGTCCAGCTATTCAGTTGGTTAACAAGTTGATTGAAGATGCCTATTACGCTGGTGCTTCAGATATTCATATTGAGCCGTATGGAGATGCCCAGGATTCAGAGGTTCGATACAGAATAGACGGCCAGTGTAATGAGATTCTCAGAATCCCTAAAGATAATGTTATTTCTGTTGTTTCACGTATTAAGGTGCTTGCTGATCTGGATATCTCGGTCAAAAGAAAACCTCAGGATGGCAAAATCAAGTTCACCACCACAAGAGCCGACAATATTGAGCTCAGGGTGGCGACTATCCCGACCTCCGGCGGTAATGAGGATGTAGTTATTCGTGTGCTTGCAGACAGTAAGCCACTACCTTTAAAGGACATCACTCCCCCCCGCATATTCGATAGAATGACAGAGGTGATTATTCGTCCCCATGGGCTGTTTCTGGTGGTTGGGCCTACTGGGTCTGGTAAGACAACGACCCTTCATTCTGCTCTACACTACATAAATACACCTGAAAAAAAGATATGGACCGCTGAAGATCCGGTGGAGATAACCCAGTATCGCCTTCGTCAGGTTCAGGTCAAACCGAATATTGGGTATACCTTTGCAACTGCAATGAGAGCGTTTCTTCGAGCTGATCCTGACATAATCATGATTGGTGAGATGCGTGATAAGGAAACTGCAGGCATGGCAATTGAGGCGTCATTGACTGGTCATATGGTTTTCAGTACATTGCATACCAACTCGGCAGCCGAAACTATTGTTCGCCTCATAGATATGGGGCTTGATCCATTTAACTTTTCAGATGCTCTGGTTGGCATCCTGGCGCAGCGTCTGGTGCGAACCTTATGTGAAGAGTGTAAGGAAGCATATACTCCCAGCCAGAAAGAATTTGATCATTATGTGGAGAGTTATGGAATTCTCTTTTACGATCATATTCAGACCCATTATTCAGATTCGCTGACATTATTTAGATCAAACGGTTGTGAAAAATGTAATAATAGCGGATACAAAGGGCGAGCAGGTTTGTTTGAGCTGTTGATTGCCAACCAGAAAGTTAAAGATATGATAATTGACAAAGCAACATCTGAGGAGATTAAGCAGGAGGCCATTAACAACGGCATGACAGTGCTTCTGCAAGAAGGCATCCAGCTGATTTTTGACGGCAAAACTGATCTGAAGCAGGTTATGACTACCTGTAATTAAAACGGAATTGTCATGAGCCATATACCAATCAGGTGGTATTCCTGTCTCAGCAGTTCTCTTGAATGTCGTATCACTATTATGATTGTTTGTTTAATAGTTTTGGGGGAGTAGGGGCTGTAACTTTCAGAGCATCGATCAAAAGATCTGGCTGGAAATATTCAGCAAGAAAATCTCTCTGCTCTTCAAGCACCACAACGGCCTTGCCTGCCATTTTTTTTGCCTGAGGGATAAAGCCGTGTTCGAGCTTTATATACATTCCCGCTGCACGAATAAGTGCCTGGAGCAGCATTTTTTTGTCACCCTCTGCAGTATACCAGGCGTGTTCCAGTACTTCGTGCATCTCAAAAAACAGTTCCAGGTCCCAGAGTACTAAGCCGCGCCAGAAAGGATCCTCGCTCCCTCTTGAAATGGTTGTCACAGCTTTGCCGAATCTGCTGAGACGTTCTTTGATATAGAGGCGATAGTGATCTTCGAGTTCTGGGTTCAGAAACTTTTCGGCTGCTTCCGCTGCTGGAGCTATACTGTTCTTTTCAAGACATTCAACCAGCGAACTTGAGAGTGTATTTCGAATGTCTCTGCTCTTTCTGTCGTTAAAAGGATCGAATGCTGTAACTTCTGTCATCTCTGACTCCTGCAGGTAAGAGGGATGTTGTGAGTGTATAATACCTATATTCATTTAGTGTAGCATGCCTCTATGTCAATCTAAAGGAGATGCTCTTTTGCCTAGGAGGCTGTCCGACAATGCTCTTCTCGGAGTCTACGCTTACCGACCCATATCTTCGTTAAACTCGAAAAATTATCCTCCGGTAAGCGAGGGACGAGACTCCGAGATATTAACTATATGCCTCCGGTAATTTTGCGAGTTTGCCTTGATCTGAGCGAAAATCCCTATTGTCGGACAGCCTCCTGGGACTACTTATTCCCCACAAGTTAAAACCCCTGCCTTGCAGATTGCGCGGGGTCCTTGAAAACACAACAAAAGGACTGAGGGTAAAGGGGAGAGGGCTGAGTAAATTGCATGGAAAATACTATAAGCTTCTGAAGCACTCAGTCCTCTTACCTTTGGCCTCAGTCCCTATGACGCTTCCAGTCTTTGCAAAATGCTGGAAAAGTGTACTTCCTTAAAGGTTTTTACTTTTCAGCATGAAATAGAGTACAGGAACCGCCATCCGACTAATAAGCAACGAGGCAATCTCTCCAAACATGAGCGATATTGCCAACCCCTGAAATATCGGATCAGCGAGAATTACAGAGGCTCCAACTACAACTGCAAGGGCGGTTAAGAGCATGGGTCTGAATCGAATTGCCCCTGCATCAACAACGGCTTGAGCGAGGGGATGTCCGTCTTGTACCCGCAACTCGATGAAATCCACTAGAATAATAGAATTACGCACTACAATTCCAGCGCCTGCCATAAAACCGATCATTGAGGTGGCGGTAAAGAATGCACCAAAACCCCAATGGGCCGGGAGTATACCGATAAGAGAAAACGGAATAGCTGCCATAACGACAAAAGGGGTGAGATAGTCTTTAAACCAACCAACCATCAGCATGTATATGAGTATCATGACAACACAGAAGGCTATACCGAGATCGCGGAATACCTCGAGGGTAATATGCCATTCACCGTCCCATTTCATTGCTGGTTCTGATTCTGAAAAGGGTTGATTAAGATTATAGAGCGTTACTCCCTTGTCACTGCCGCCAAATGATTTGGCATTAAGTTCTGCCAGTTTATTATTCATGTCAAAGATTGCATAAACAGGGCTTTCAACTGATCCCGCCACATCACCGGTTACATAGATTACCGGTTTGAGGTTTTTACGATATATTGGTTGTTCGACCGCCATATCGGTAATATGAACCAGCTCGCGTAAAGGCACCAGCTTGGAGTTCGGAGAACTGTTATCTTTGAGCGAAATGTTAAGCAGATTTTCTATCCGTGCCCGATAGGCTGCCGGAAGCTCTATGACCATATTGACATCTTCTTTATCACGCGGTTGGTGGAAGATATCGAACGAGAGTCCACCAATAGCAATGTCGATGGTTGTGGTAATCTGTTCTTCCGAGATACCATTAATAGCAGCTTTTTCTTTATCTACAGTTATTACTTTTCTGGTTCTGTCATCTTCTCTGAACCAGTCAACATCCACCACTCCCTCGGTACTGTTGAATATCTCTTTAACAGCGGTGGCAAGCTTGACTCTGCTGTCATCATCAGGTCCATAAATCTCTGCGACAATGGTCTGCAGCACAGGGGGGCCTGGAGGTACTTCGGCAACTGCCACAGTTGCGTCATATTTTTTTGCAATTGCGGCAATTCCCGGTCGGATTCGCTGCGCAATATCATGGCTTTGCAAGTTGCGGTCATGTTTAGGGCGCAGGTTGACCTGAATATCAGCCACGTTTGAACCGGATCGAAGGAAGTAGTGCCTGACGAGTCCATTGAAATTGTAGGGCGAGGCGGTGCCCGCGTAGATCTGGTAGTTGACCACAGCAGGATCGTTCTTAACTAATGCACCCATTTCAATTGCTACTTTTGCAGTATGTTCAAGGGTTGAACCCTCGGGCATGTCGAGAATAATCTGGAACTCACTTTTATTGTCGAAAGGAAGCATTTTCACTTTAACAAGGCCCATATAGACCATACTGGCTGATCCGAGAAGCAAAGCAGTGATGGTAATGAAAAAGAGAATCCGCCATCCCCTGTGAGCCAGTAGAGGATCCATAATAATATGGTAGATCCTGGTGAACCAGTCGTCTGGCGACTGATCTTCAGGTGAAGCGTGTGACTTTCCATGACCATTATTTTTCAGCAGGCGTGTTGCCGCCCATGGCGTAACCGTAAAGGCTATCAGTAGAGAGAATATCATAGCAGCTGATGAACCGATCGGGATAGGTCGCATATATGGACCCATCAACCCACCGACAAATGCCATCGGCAGAATCGCAGCAATAACGGCAAGTGTTGCAAGGATGGTCGGGTTACCAACCTCTATCACGGCATCAAGTGCAACAGTCATTCTGGATTTGTCACGATTTTCGGGTAAGTGCAGATGCCGTACAATGTTTTCAACAACAACTATCGCATCATCAACCAGGATACCTATTGAGAATATCAGGGCGAAAAGAGTAATACGGTTGAGTGTGTAGCCATAGAGGTAGAAGACGAGAAGGGTAAGCGACAACGTGGATGGGATGGCTAGCATAACCACCATTGATTCACGCCAGCCGAGAAACATGAGAATGAGCAATGCAACACCAAACACTGCAATACCCATATGCAACAGAAGTTCGTTTGATTTTTCTGCGGCTGTTGCTCCGTAGTCGCGGGTAATCGTCACTGATATATCTTCCGGTATAAGTGTACCCTTAAGACTTTCTACCTTAGTGATAACATCCTGTACTACCGCTACTGCGTTAGCGCCAGGACGCTTTGCAATGGAGAGAGTAACGGCAGCATCAAGATCAGGACTGTCTGCTGAACCGAACATAACATAATTCTCAGGTTCTTCAGGGCCATCGGTTATTTCGGCGATTTCGTCAAGATAGACGGGAAGACCGCCATATACGCCGACAACAACCCTGCCAATTTCCCGTGCGCTTTGCAGGAATGTACCTGCCTGCACGAGTATTTCCTGATCGAGGGATTCAAGATTTCCTGAGTAAGATTGCAGGTTAACTTGCTTGATATGCTGGATAACTTCGGTAACTGTCAGGTTCCTGGAGGCAAGCAGCAATGGAGAAAATTTAATAGAGAGTTGTCGTTTAGTTCCGCCGATAAGTTTTGTTTCGGCGACGTTTTTGATACTTTTAATACTGTTATCAACTTCAGCAGCGAGTCTTCGCAGCATCATATGGTCGTATTGGCTGCTGTGAAAGGTGAGCGCAAGTATAGGTACATCATCAATCGTATGAGGCTTTATAAGCGGCTGGGAGACGGTGTGAGGTATCCTGTCAAAATTCGTTTCGAGCTTTTGATTCAGGCGGACAATAGAGCTCTCGATATCTTCGCCAACATAAAATCTCACTACCAATAGAGTACGTCCTGTCATGGATGTAGAGTAGATATATTCGACTCCGGGCAGTTCATAGAGCAGTTTTTCCATTGGCACAGTGAGGCGCTGTTCAACCTCCTGGGGTGTTGCTCCCGGCATAGTGACCATAACATCGATCATTGGAACTTTGATTTGCGGTTCTTCTTCCCGCGGCAGCATGAACAGTGCAAGAGAGCCAAGCAGAATAGAGGCAAAAATGGTGAGTGCCGTGAGCTTTGAATCAATAAATATTGCGGCCATTCGACCTGCAAATCCCTGATGTTCGTTTTGGAGTTTTGTCATGATCGTTCTATTGTCGATGCTGAATTATCAGTGAAGTTTTACAGGCTGACCGTCTTTAACAGTGTCCTGTCCTTTGGTAATGATCAAATCGCCGGGTTTGACTCCTGAAAGAATTTCGATCCCATCGTCGTAGGTTGTTCCGCTTCGTACTAATCTGAGGCGTGCCTTGTCGTCTTCTACAACAAAGAGCTGTTCCATCTGGCCTGAAATGCGAATAGCATCGTGTGGGATAATGATAGTCCCTGCACCTTTTTGCAGGAGTGAGACCCTGGCAAACTGACCTGAGCGCAGGTTTTCTTCATGAGAAATATTCAGTTTAACTGCTCCGGTACGAGTTGTAGGGTTGGCTATAGGTGCAATCTCTGCAATTGTTCCGGTGGTGGTAACAGCAGCTGATGGGATGGTGATAGAAAGCTGATCTCCTACGCGTAATTCACTGATCATTGCTTCGGGAATGTCGGTGATAACCTGCAACTGTTTATCATCTTCAATATAGAGTAATGGTTTGCCCGGAGTTGCCATATCACCCACATTTGCTTCTTTACGGGCAACTAACCCATTAAATGGTGCAAGAATTTGTGTATACCCCTGCAAGGTTTGAGCTTCTTCGTAGGCAGCTTCCGCAATTGCCAGTGAATCTTCATATGATCGAACTGTTTCAGGTGTTGCGGCATTTTTTTTCAGCAGTTTCTTCTCACGTTCAAGATTTCTGGAGGCCTGATTGAGCTGGGCACGAGATTTCCTGAGCTGGGCATCAATTTCTCCTGCACTGATTTTAACAAGCAGGTCACCTTTTCTTACAACAGAGCCAAGCATAACAGGTAGTTCTGAGATGGCACCGGTTACTTTTGCGGCGATCTCTGCTCGGTGTGCTGACTGGACTGTACCCAGTATCTCAATAGGATTGCTTACCGAAACCTGCTCTGCTTTTTGGGCAGTCACGGTAACCTCAGTGAGTTGTGGTGTTTGAGATGTACCGTTTTCATGATTTTCACAGCCACTTATCACGAGGCTGATAGAAATCGCAGTGGCAATTAACCAGTATAATTTCATTATACTCTCCTGGAGATATATTAACGGTTGTGCGACAGCTTTGTACGTGACTATACGAAATTGCAGCGATGTAAAAGTGCGTGTTATCCTGAATAGATGATAAATTTAAGGCAATAGTTAAATAGAGTAGGATCTATCCTAATATTTGTCAAAGGAAATGTCGAGAAAATCAGATTAAAAAATTGTGCAACATGCTGAAATATAATGTTTAATGTACTACTTTGTAGCTGTCGTAATCAATGTAACGGTAGTTTTCTGCCGGTATGTCCGATCAGCTTTCAGGTCCAGGTTATTCGACTGTACCCATAATGGATTTTTGCCACATAACTATCTTCTCATCAATTGAATAACGGGCATTTGCCGGGCTGGTCGATGTAAGACCAACACAACGGATGTTTTTCAACTGTTCACCGAGTAGAGGGTGCACATAGCGCTTAAATGATTGCTCGGCTTTGCCGCCGTTAAAAAAAATACGATCTATTTTTTTGTGTTTACTGAGCAACGAATGAAAATCATTTGGAATGATTGATTGTTCTTCTATGTCAGAATCGAGACTGGTAGATCGCGAGCATTGTTCTATAACATCCCATAGTGCTATCCCGTTATCGAGAAGAATTGCAAGTCGCTTCTGATACGGTTTGTCAGGGCCTGCACCAAAAAGGTTTCCCATGATATGCCAGAAACCGTTACGCGGGTGAGCATAATACTGCACTTCTGTAAGAGATACTTTCCCAGGCATACTGCCTAAAATGAGCGTGTGAGAATTTTCGTTGATAACTGCCTTAAAGCATACAGGATTGTCCATTGCTGCCTTGTCTCTCATTGCACGTGGTTTTCGCTAAATTGGTATGGGGATACGCGTGTCATTCTGTTATGAAATGGACGATAAGATTACTACGAATCTATGAATACTGCGAGAATAACCCCGTTAGTTTCATCATCTCTGGATGATTATTATGATTACCTGCGCAAAATATATGTTGATGATGAGGTGCAACGACCATTTTTTCTAAAGAAGTATTGTTCGTATCAGTATAGCTGATTTTCAGGTAATCGTTCATTTTTTTGCATGATTGCGGTCTGATATTATAAAGTATTTGGCTTTAGATGTATTTGCATATAAACGCATAAATCTAGATGCTCGTCTACAATCGTCATTCTTACACTTGCTCTGTAATACGAGTTTGAAAAAAATATCTGATATTACTGAGAATTAAAGAGGAGAACGATTGTCAGTAACCTGCCAGTAAGTCTCGATTATCTATCGACACCTTTAAATTAGAGAGAAAAGAATCAAACACGGACCTTGGAAAATTTTAGCTTAGCCGATAATAAATTCTGTCGAAAGCTGCTATTAAATGATAGGCTTTGTGGTGGAATCACAGGCGATCGGAATATGGTCATGTCAAGAGTTTCCATAGCATCACCTATCGTTGCCGATAACAGTGCTCCGGCTTGTGCCTTTACTGGTTCTGTTTCCGATGCAGTAACATCACAGGCCGCATAAATCGAAGAAATCTCAAACTCAGTAAAGAGATCAGTGCCCAGGTGGAGGCAAATTCAAGCAACGCTGAAGCGGCGAATAAAGTTACGACCGAGGCAAGCGAAGCTGCAGAAAAGGGTAGTGAACTGATGAAATGAATGATGCAGGTGATAGATGATATGAGTATTTCGAGTAAGGAAATTTCTAATATTATTAAAGTCATTGATGAGATCGCTTTTCAGACGAATCTACTTGCCTATAATGCGGCTGTGGAGTCGGGACGGGCGGGAGTTCATGGCAAAGGTTTTGCTGTTGTGGCTGAAGAGGTAAGAAATCTTGCTGCACGAAGTGCCAAAGTGGGAGAAATCAATTCTGCGCTTGAAGAGATTCTTGATCTCACTAGCAGCGCAGGCAGACTTGTTGCTGAAATGAGTGTGGCCTCAGGTGAGCAGTCCAGTGGTCTTGCGCAAATCAGGGAAGGGTTGGCGCAGATCGACAAAGCAATCCAGCAGCATTCAGCAAGTGCTGAGCAGACAGCATCTGCAATGGCGGAAATCTCTGTTAAAGCAAGAGGGTTGCAGGCTACTTTTTTGAGCAGGTTTCGTTTAAATAGTGCTCTGGAAACGCATGGACCCGGACAACACTACCTTGCTGAGATAGCATCAGGTTACGGGCATCAGCAGCAACCTCGTCCAGACTCAGGAAAAAAGAAGGGCGGATGGTCAAGTATGCGCTGATAGTACGATGGCGAATGGTGCCATTACATCTCAAGTTTTGGTCGGTTGCTGCAGCATTTCCTGAAGGACGACTATGTTAACAGGCTTAGAGAGGTAATCGTTCATTCCTGCTTCCAGGCAGCGCTCTCTGTCTCCAGTCATGGCAAAGGCTGTTAATGCAATTATCGGAATATCAACAAATTCTTTGAAATCCTCGTGGGTACGAATGTACTTTGTAGCTTCGAAACCATCCATTTCAGGCATCTGTATATCCATCAGAACAAAATCATATTGTTCTTTTCGGAGTGCGTCGAGTGCCAGGCGACCGTTTGGAACAATGTGAACACTGTGACCTAATTTTTCGAGTATAGATCTGAGGATAAGCTGGTTGATAAGGTCATCTTCTGCTAGCAGAATGTGTTGACTCTTGTCAGTATGCTGGGATGCAACTTTAACCTTTGGCTTGATCGTTTCATCAAGCTGCTTACCAGAACTTACTCCGGCTATAATATCGAAGATCACTCTGGTTCCTTCGTTTTCCCGGCCCTGAATGTCTATTGTACCACCCATCAATGTAACCAACCGTTTGACGATGCTGAGGCCAAGTCCTGTGCCCTTGTATTTGCGTCGAAAGGTCCCCTCGACCTGGGCAAAAGGTGCAAAAAGCTCACTCCCTACCTGATCAGGCAAGCCAATACCGTTGTCGGTTACTGTGCAGAGTAATCGTATCTTTCCTTCAGCAGGTGGAGATCCGAGTTGGAGATTGATATGTATTGTACCTTTTTCGGTAAATTTAATAGCGTTGCCTACGAGGTTGGAGAGTACCTGGCGATAGCGGACCTGATCTCCGAGGCACGTAGAAGGTACATCAGGACTGATTTCATGAGATAGTATCAAATCAGGATCCGGAGCCACGGTTTTAAACGAGGCTATAAGCGAAGTAATCAACTCACGAGGCGAGAACACTTCACTTCGGATTGAGATTTTACCTGCTTCTATCTTTGAAAAATCGAGAATGTCATTGATGATTGTTAAGAGGGTTTGGCCGGACTTGAGAGCGGTATCAACATAATCGCGCTGCTCTATTGACAGGTGTGTCAATCCGAGGAGTTGCAACGTGCCGAGTACACCATTCATCGGGGTACGAATTTCATGACTCATATTAGCCAGAAACTCTGATTTTGCCATGTTTGCCTTATTAGCCTGCTCTTTGGCTAGTTCAAGCTCCAGCATAATCGCTTTTCTATTGGTGATGTCACGAGTCACGCCAATAATACCACTGAAATCTCCGGAACTTTCCCATAGAGGGGAGGCAATGCTTTCAATCCATATGGATGAGCCATCTTTTTTAAAGAGTTCAATTTCCCAATAGATAGGTTGGATATCCGTTTTTCTAGGAACTTTATCAAAAATATCTACTAGCGGCGAATCCAGAATAATCGAATGATATAGTACAGGTAAAGCTTCAGAAGGGCTATGGCCGCTCAGATTTGTTATTGAAGGGCTTATAAAAACAGGGGTCAAGTTGGTGTCTGTGGTCCAGATAACATCATGAACATTATCAGCCAGTAATTTATAGAGTCGCTGGCTTTCTTTAATGCTCTGCTCGGCCTTCAATCGTTCGGTAATATCACGGGAAACACTAAGGATGAAATCCTCACCATCTACATTGAGCAGTTGTAAACGTAATTCAACAGGTATATGCCTGCCATCTTTGGCTACATGAGTAGTTTCAAAAGAACATGAACCTTTTTTATGAAGTACTTCATAATATAAATCTACATCCTGATCATAGCTGGCGAGGTTGATATCACGTGGGGTCATTCTGAAGAACTGATCACGGGTATATCCAAGTCGTTTTGTAGCTTCTTTGTTTACATCAACAAATTTACCAGGCATGCCGGATTTTGAATCTGTACTAATGACAAACATGGCATCGGTTGCATAGTTGAAATATTTACGATACCTGTTCTTGCTTTTTCGTAGAAGTTCCCGGGAAGCCTCACAGTTATTCAGGCTGTTTTGGCGAGGTATGCAATGCTGTAATGCATTGGTGGTGATCTCCAGCTGCTGTTCAAGTTCAACTACACGTTGTTCAGCTAAAGTGAGATGGTTGCGTAAGCGATTGATTTCGTTAACTGGTAGTGAAGACATAGGCTGAAAATGCGCAGTTTGTAAAAATTCCCACCAGATTAGAAAGACTGGTAAAATGTGGGTGGGACAGAGATTAATTCATTTTGTAAAGAATGATAACTTCGAAAACTACAGTATTTATACGGTGGTCGTCAAATAGAAAGATCATTCGAGACGAGTGTGAAGGATAAAAATACGAAGATTTTTGCATGTAATATGCAATTAACAACACAATTGCAGAGATGCGTGTAAAGTTTGTTACATGTAGGTCACCGTTTTCTTACCACTTCAGGAACCTTGATAAAGAGAAATATCCCTGCAGCAACAGATAACAGCAGCAGGCAGCAACCTGCAATTATGAGTGCGAGGGAAAGGCTCGCCTGTCGTGCTCCGTAGCCGATAAGCGGGCCGAGTATGCTAAAACCAGTCCGGATAATAAGACTGCGGATAGAGAGAACTGTGGCTCTGATATCTGAGGTACAGTATTTATTGGTGAGATCTTTTAATATTGGCGTTGCATACCCTCTGGCAGCGTAAAAGAACAGCAGGGTGAGTATACCAAGGGTAAGCGGCATGGCACCCAGCAAAATATACCCGGCAGGAATGAAAACGCTAATAAGGATGACGCCCAGTCGTGTCCCCAGAATAGTGTTGATCCTGTAAACATATGCCGAAACCAGTGCAACAGTCAGGTTGAGAGCAACCCAGACAGGGGTGATCACTACTTCATTGAGTCCGTTATTAACAAAATATACTTGAGAGGTCCATGCCATGCACAGTGTGCAGGTCCCGATAACAGAAGAAATCAGGATGGTGGCGCTCAGTTTGATGTTTACAAACAGTGATTGATGGCAGATGGAGAGAATTTGTTTAAAACTCGGACGGTTGATGAGTTTTTCCCGTTGCGGTTCAACAAGCATAAGTGATGCCGGAATGGCAATGGCAGCAATTATCGCCTGAGCAATATATACCGACCGATAGCTGAGCAGCGCTGCAATCAGGCCACCACCGATAGCTGCAAAGGTTTCTGCGAAGTTGCCGAGCGCAGTGATCCTGCCTTCGTATTGCAGATATTTTTGCTCTTCACCCATATCAGCCAGACTGTCGTACAGCAGGGCAGAATCAGACCCTGATATAAAACTGCCACCAAGTCCCAGAATAATTTCTGCCACCAGAAAATGCTCAAACGAACTTGACACAGAGTAGAGAACAAAACCGAGCGTCCCAAGAATTGAGCCCATAATGAGCGATTTCTTTCGCCCGATAACATCCGCCATATATCCGGATGGAATTTCCATGAAGGCAACACTCAACGAGTAAATGGCCTGCAACAGGTAAATGTCAAATTCATCCAACCCGTTATCGCTATAAAAGAGCGCGACAATTGGCATGATCAACATCAGCCATTTAGAGAGCTTGATAAGATATAGATAGTAAATATTGGCGGGAACTGATGGGCGCATAAGTCAGATGATAAGGTTACTGCGTTAATTGAACTTCAGTGAGTGTAATTTTGAATATGTCCGTTTACCTCTTGAGGATGTTTTTTTCAAGGGGTGAGGGACGGCATTATAGCCGCTGGAGCGAAAAAGGCCCGTATTTCTGTATTGGTGGCTGGAGCTGTGGTAGAGGATACACCATTAATTAGTTCCCGTCCGAAAACTGTCAATTTGCCTGATATGTTCGTTATGCACAAAATATTATCCTCAGAATATCAGCGTTATATGTCTATGGAAAAACCTCACACACGTCTCGATCTAAAGCCATCTGCAGACTTTTCGGTTGAAAACTACATAGTTGTAACCTAACCGGTATGTGATGTTTAGCTGGTGCTGGATCTGCAAGATGGTGATTGCGAACTGATCGGATCGACCCTCCTCATTATGCGAATTGTCTCGTTGAGCCTGGCGAGTGCATTGGGTCTAATCGTGGCCGAAAATACTTGCTGTGCGGCTTGTTCTTAGAAGAATCCTTACCACTATTATTAGAGATGAGCAAAACACAATAGTCCATCTTTCCATACCAATCGTGTAATGCATGAAAAGGTTATATAGTTGATGTGTATCAGCACCTTAGCCTTTTTATCGTGTTCTCGAAGTAATTGAAAAAACGGAAAAAACATTGACATAGATTGAATGTTAGAGTATTCTAATTTGTCAACATAGTGAAATAGACGTTATAATTTCTGATAATTCATCGTCTTTTTCCATCTCACTTCTTGTGTTAATTCTACTATCAGATTTCTGCCCTTCAGCTATTTCGACTGAGCCAATCGGCACAAAAGAAAAGTTACATTTCTTACTTTTTGCCATCCCCAATTCGCACAAATCCGTGTTGAATGTCCATCCGGTTTGGTTTGGCTTAAATTCTGGAGGAAATTATGAGTACCAGAACTCTCTATGCAGATCTCGGAGAAGAACGGGTTAGTACGGCTTTGCTGCTCGCAGCAGGAACAGGAAGCCGCCTCTCCCCTTTAACCGATATGACGCCTAAATGTCTTGTCCACGTCAACGAAATATCAATTCTTGAGAGATTGGTTCTTTCGCTTCAGGAGTATAATTTCAAGCGCCTGGTCGTTGTTGTTGGCCATCAGGCTGAGTCGGTCCGTGAATATCTTGGATCAAGAGCCGGGGGAATGGAGATATCGTATATCACAAGCCCACTCTACAAAACCACAAATAATATCTACTCTTTATGGTTAGCAAGAAAAGTCATAAAAGAACCATTTATGCTTATTGAAAGTGATTTGGTTTTCGAGCCGACGATGCTAAAAGAGATGCTGGTTCCTGATCGAATAGCGGTTGCCAAGATACGTCCCTGGATGAACGGAACGACAGTAACTGTAGATAAGCTTAATGAGGTTGATGCATTTCACTGCGGTATTAATAAGCTCAACAAAAACCATTTCAAAACCGTTAATATTTACAGTCTTTCGAGTGCTACCTGGAAATTGGTTTGTGAAAGACTTGATCTATATATATCTAACAAACACGTGGATGGTTACTATGAGACCGTCTTTGCAGATCTGGTAAGTGAGGGTTGCATCAGCTTTTCACCGGTCTTCTTTGATTCCAGTCTCTGGTATGAGATTGATACTCTAGCCGATCTGAGAGCTGCCGGGACAGTCTGTGAACTCTATGATCAGCCACTTCCCATTAAAACACATATCAATCGTTCAAAGGTGATGGGCCACCCTTCAGATTTCGGTATTCAAGTATCATCCACACCGGGCCTAAAGGCAGTTCATTAATATTATGGCGAACCAAAAAAATACTGCCAAAGAGCGGTACACAGATATTTCAAATAAACATGGCGGTTATTGGCGTTATGATTTTATCGATCACAACTATCTGTATAATCTCTACTTTCCGCCTGAAGATTTTTTTACACATATCACCGAAAATATTCATCAACTGGTCCTCAACTATCCTGTCGGCCAGAATGAGTTAGCTGATTTGACAGGTAAATTAATTAACCAGTCACCAGATCACATCGTGGTTGGTAATGGTGCGGCAGAGCTCATCAAGATTATTGCCGGGATGAATCAGCAAATGATTGTTCCTGTCCCGTCGTTTAATGAGTATGTCAATGCTGCTCCAGAAGGTGATGTCATTGAATTTGTGCTGGAGGCACCTTCCTTTCAGCTCGATATCGACAAATTTGCAGAAGAGGCTATTAGAAGAAAAGCCCGTATAGCAGTGGTTGTTTCTCCGAATAACCCTACCTCATTGCTGGTACCTAAAGCAGAGTTGGTTCGGTTGCTTAAAATCCTGGCTGATCACAGTTGCATGCTCATTGTTGATGAATCCTTTATAGATTTTGCCGAAAACGGTGAGAGTGAAACGCTTGAAGATGAGATTGGCAATTATCAAAATCTTGCAGTGATGAAGAGTATGAGTAAGGCCTTTGGTATCTGCGGTATACGCATAGGCTATTTACTTACAGCTAATGCAGAGTTTAGAGCGCAAGTCCGGAAAGGGCTCCATATCTGGAATATAAATGGTTTTGCCGAAGAATTTTTACGGCGTGCACCAACATACATTCAGCAGTTCAGGGAAAGTTGTAATACGGTAAAAGCAGATCGGGATGAATTTTATATGCTTCTCGGTGAAATTCCGGGAATGGATGTCTATAAGCCAGATGCCAACTATATTTTTTGTCGTGTACCTGATAATGGACCATCTGCTCCTGAGGTAACTGAAAGACTGTTTGTTGAGCACAATATTTATATAAAACACTGTCAGGGAAAAACGCTGCCGGAATCTGATCGTTATGTACGTATAGCCAGTCGAACTAAGACTGAAAATTGTAATCTTGTAAATGCATTACGCAGTGTTCTTGGATTGGTGTAGTAAGAATGAAAACATCAATGTTAGCAACTTCACGAAAATCTATCTTGTCATACGCTGCAGATCTGCCAAACGTTTGTTCGCTGGTTGGTCTCTTCTGTTCGCTGCTCGCAATATACTATTCAATATTGGGTCTGTTCCATGCGGCAATGATTGGTATGATCTGGGCTGTATTTTTTGACTGGAGTGATGGCATTATTGCAAGAAAAATGAAAGGGCGTACTGAAGTCCAGGGCCTTTTCGGAGCACAGCTTGATTCACTCATTGATATTGTCAGTTTTGGGATTTGTCCGGCAATTTTGTTATTAAGCTATGGTGATTTCAGTGGTTGGTACATACCAGGTGCTTTTATAATTGTTGCGACGGGTGTTATTCGTCTAAGCTATTTCAATGTCTTTGGGCTGGTTGATAAATCAACCTACATGGGCCTTGCTCTGGACAATAATGTTATCCTGCTGAGTGTTGTGTTCCTCTTTAATTCAATGATGAGTCGCCCCGCATTTTCCATTGTTCTTTACATAGCACTCATGGTTTTGGCCGCACTGAATGTTGCTCCGATCAAAACACCAAAATTTGCAGGCAAATGGTATTACATTCTCTTTGTTTATACTGTGATGATGTCTGCGATATTTATCTGGCAGTGGTATAGCCTGTGATTGAATATCATTTTTCATTTTGTGTAATTATATGAATATACGCATGACTGTACCTGGATCTCTGCTGAGTGAATGCATATCAAAAAGCAATGATGAACTCGTCATATATGCTACGGATAATTTTGCTCAGTTCCCACGCCGTGATGGCTCCATACGATCAAGCTGTGACCGAGCGCTTCCTGCTGCGTCTACAAACGATCTGGTTGTCTTACGTGGTAAACAGAACCGTGAATATTACAGATGGCTTCGTTCTCTTAATCTGGGACCTGAGCACGTTATTGAATATCACCAACTGTCTTCAGAATTCAGCCTTGCAGAGTGTATAGTCAGAGACCCTGACCCTGTTTTGAAGTTCATAGACGAAACTGGCCGGAAACCTGTGTACGTTCCCTGGTTTTCTGGACGCATGGAAGCTGAGGCGGCAAAAATACTTGGTGCTGAGCTTTTCGGTGCGACAGAGACATCGACCATAAAATACAACGATAAAGCAGAATTTAAAAATGTTTGTAAGGAACTGGAGATCCCAGTTGTCGCAGGAACTACCTTTGAGATAAACCCGAAAGACACCGAAAACGCCGGTAATATGGTTCGTATAATTCTCAGGCTTCTGACAGGGTGTGATGAGGTTATCATACGGGGTACCTTAGGGGAATCAGGCATGTCTTTATACAGGACAGGTGGAGATAACATCCTGAATGTATATGACGCTATTGTTAACAGTGGTGAGAAGACAGTTATAATCGAGCCGTTTCTGGATGTCATATCAACACCTAATGACCAGTGGGCAATCGGTAACGACGGCACTATACATCATCTTGGTCTGGCTGATCAGATTTGTGAAAGTGGCATGGTCCATATCGGTACTCAGAATTGTCCGCGTTCCTCGAATCGCATTTATGACTATGTCACTGAGACATCACGTCTGATAGTAGATCACATGTCAGCATTCGGTTACAAAGGGGTGCTTGGTATCGATTATATTGTTACTGACGAGGGCGTATTCCCAGTTGAAAATAACGCACGTTTCAATGGTTCGACATTTGTTCGACTCATTCACGATAAAATAGTGACCAGCCTGCCTTCAGCTGCTTGCTGGAAATTTCTTAAATTCAAGATAAAGAAAGGTACATTCACTGATCTTGTCGAAAGACTTGGATCATTCATGTATGACGGCAAAAAATCAAATTCGGTTTTTCCGTATAATTGCAATTCATTAGAATTAAACGGTTATTTCTCAATTATCTTGCTCGCTGAAGACTACAACCATCTTGTGCATCTTGAAAGATCCCTGGCTAATAGTGGTATTAAAAGGGAATGACAGGTGTCAAACAGCTGAGGAGCTTCTACAGCCTCAGAAATATTCAACATACCCGGAGATTAACCCATGGGAAAAGATAGAAAGAGTAACAAGGAAGATAAAAAGAAAGCGGCTCTGACACCGAAAGAGAAGAAGGCTGCCAAGAAGGCTAAAAAAGGCCCTGGTGATTCTGTTATTAATACAAAATCAACGTGAAAAGGTCTCTGACCCAAAACGCTTTGTATCGCTTTTTTGCAGGTGGTTTTCAAAGGAGCGATTCATCAATACACGTTTGACTAACACGGGTATGCATTAATGAGACATACATGAATATTTTACATATTTCGGATATACATTTCGGCCCTCGTCACTGGCTGGGCGATGATGCTATCCTGTTGGAAAAGATTAACTCCTATGATGCTGATATTGTAATAAACACTGGTGATAATACAACAGATGGGCTGGAAGATGAATATGCCAAAGCAGGGCAATTTCTAGGGGCCATCAAGTGTAAACAGGTCATTTCGACTCTAGGAAACCATGATAAAAGAAATATGCGCTCGCATGAGCTTTTTCGAAAATATATTTCTGATATCGAAATAATACGTGTGCTTGAGTCTGATAAAACCTCTAAGAAACATCTCTTTCTGAATCGTGACGTTACTAAAATCGATGATCATTTCACCGATGTGAACTTTGTTAAACGTGTTGAGATAAATGGCGTGGCGGTACTGTTTATCAGTATTGATTCTAATGAGCTTTACTCTGATGACGGATTTGTAGAAAAAAAGGTACTGAAAGCAGTTTCTGAGAAGATTAACCAAACCGAATACGATCTTGCATTATTGCTGACGCACTATTCAATATTGGGTACGGACGAATGTCCTCTGAAAAACTCAGCAGTCCTGATTGATTTTGTTCAAGAACATAAAATCGAGTATGTCTTCTGCGGTCATACCCATGATCTCGAATTAATGCGAACTACTGATTTGTATCAGGGGCATTCATTCAACCATTTTATGTGCGGTACCCTTTCCTCTAGTAATATTGAGAATAATGATAACATGTTTCTCTATTATAAAAATCTGGGGAAAGAAGATATGCATCTCATTTTAGTCCGGATTTTTCTAAAGAATGGTCACATGCATTTTACTGAAGAGACAGTTTTTTAAGCCAGTGTACTATACAAAATAGCGGATTAATTATCATAATCTGCCAAAGAACCAACTACTACAGCGAACCAGTGAAATTACACTGGAGTTTTGAGTAAAAAAATTACATTTGAAAGTTTTGAAAACGAGCTGTCTGACTTTCTGCAACAGGGAAGGAACCCTGTAATATATCATTATTATGGCATCATCAGATTTCGAAAAAGAAAAACAAATATTTCTCGATTATGTAAATGACAACATCGAATTGTTGCGTAACGCAGAGTCATCATTTTCAACGCTAGTGCAGTCGCTTCTGGCCACGTCGCCTGAACTTTCTGTGGCAACAGTTACATCGCGTGTTAAAGGCCGAAAAGAAAGCATTAAGAAGTTTTCCAGAAAATATCAGTCAGATCTTGAGAAAGAAAAGAAAGAATATGAGATCAAAGATTATATCACCGATCTGATAGGCGTACGGATCATTTGCCTCTATGAAAAAAACATACAGGAAATAGGGGATATTCTCGGAAACAACCTGTGCCTGATTGATTCGACAGATAAATCTCAACTCATTGAGCTGGCAGAAAACACTTTTGGCTATAAAGGGTTACATCTGGATTTGAAACTCGATGAGGCAAGAGAAGTAATGCCTGAATATAGCAGGTATAAAAATATAATATTTGAAGTTCAGATACGAACAATTATCCAGGATGCCTGGAGCGTTCTTGATCATAAAATAAAATATAAAAAGTCGATACCGCATGGCCTGAAGAGGCGAATTAACAGTCTTGCAGCTCTTTTTGAAACTGCGGATCGGGAATTTTACAGTATTCAGGAAGAAACAG
Organism: Desulfosediminicola flagellatus; assembly: GCF_005116655.2. GTDB lineage: Bacteria > Desulfobacterota > Desulfobulbia > Desulfobulbales > Desulfocapsaceae > Desulfopila > Desulfopila flagellata. The sequence goes on from NZ_CP050698.1 coordinate 1,540,007, forward strand.
AGAAACTTGAACAGAAAACCAAAGAAAAATCAAAGACTGATGATAACGAGAGTGAACTATTAAACGTTTTCCACTTCGCAAAAATCTCTGAGACCTATTTCCCCGGAATTCGCCTGGCATCGTATAAGGTGGATGCACTGGTCGATGAAATATTGAAAATGAAAAAGATCACCAATGGCTCTTTTGAAAAAATGATTCGCGAGAACATTGAAACCATACGAGTGTATAAAGATCTTCTCGATGGGAAACACAATCTGACATTTTATACGGTTATTCGGCATATATTGTACTTCTGTGACAGGTCATCATTTGCACACATATTGTATGATAATCAAAGGAATTCTTTTGATAATTGGCTTGGAAAACAGAATTTGAATAGCTGATTAGGGGAGGATCTTTTATCAGAATGAAAAAGGAGTTCTATGGGTGCGTTACGAATTCGTTACCAGACTATTGAGATTGAGAATATAGATATTCATGTCATGACGCTGCGCGATAATCAGCAGTTTTCTGACCCGGAAGGAGTCGCATCACGCCTGGGAATATCGTCTGCTATCTGGCCATTATTTGGAATTATCTGGGATTCCGGTGAAGTACTCGCGCATATAATGTTCGATTATGAGATTGAGGGGAAGCGGATATTGGAAGTGGGTTGCGGTATTGCCCTCGCCAGTCTGGTTTTGAATCATCGCCTGGCTGATATCACAGCTACAGATTATCATCCAGAGGCTGAGTCGTTTCTTAGAAAAAATGTTAAACTCAACAATGGTCCGGCGATTCCGTTTCTTCGTACAGCATGGGAGGACGAAAATAATAGCCTGGGTGGGTTTGATCTCATTATAGGAAGTGATCTCCTCTATGAAAGAGGGCATGCTGTTGATTTGTCGAGCTTTATCGATCAACATTCAAAATTGCATTGCGATGTGATAATTGTTGATCCGGGAAGAGGGCAGTCTGCCAAATTTAGTAAAGAAATGATAGAATTTGGTTATGACCTTAACGAAGATGAGCCTGGCAGGCGTAATTTTTTAAGCGATAAGGGAAACGGAAGAATTCTGCATTATCACAGGTAGAACATTGTAAATCACATTGTGACTGGTCTGAGAAACAAGCACCTCTGAATCAATCCCCCCCACAAAGTAGCTCCCAATTTTCTAATCTTCGCTCACCTTATCGCATTAAAGTAAGAAAATGTTCTTTGTATTGCATCACACCACTTGAGAGAACACTCCACCCACTAAACTACTGCCTAAGGTATAATATCCATTTCCTCAATGATTCTTCATGGTGTTAACAGTTTCATAGTCATGTTTCAACCATTTGAACATAATGAAGGCAAGAGGTCTCTAAAAGTAATTGACGATGAATGCCTAACTATATAAAGTAGTATAACGGTTTTTTTATTTCCTCAAGAACGCTTTTAATCTCAATTATTCGATCCTCAATTGTAGCAAGCCCCTGACCGAACTACATGTATCATAAAAAATGATTTTCAAATGAATTGGAAATGAGAAATGAAGAAGAATTGTAAAAGATTTATCCTTTCTCTTTGTGTTTACTCACTATTATTGTTCGCCCAATCAATTCTTGCTGATGATATACGTACTGTTGGACAAGACCCGGAATCTATCAAATCGGCATTCTCCAAACCCGGCTACTCACCATATGCTGGTCGCAATTATCCGACTCAAGTGCTGTGGGGCGATACGCACCTGCACACCTCGTTGTCGCTTGATGCCAGGGCATTTGGAGTTACAATTGGGCCTGAAGGCGCCTATAGGCTGGCACGCGGAGAAGAAATAACCACTTCTCATGGCGAACGACTAAAACTATCCCGTCCTTTGGATTGGCTGGTGATAGCCGACCATTCGGATGCTATGGGTGCCATGAGCAAAATCATCGAGGGCGACCCTAACTTGTTACGAGACCAGACTATCAAGGATTGGCATGAACGAATAGCAAAGGGTGGTGAATCTGCTTTGATGGCAACTATGGATGTGATTCAGACTTTCACTGAGGGGAACACACCTGATGTAATCATGGAAGATGCATTTGCGAAGTCAATCTGGAGTCGATATCTGGAGACTGCCGAAAAGTATAATGAGCCTGGGCGATTCACTGCAATGATAGGGTATGAATGGACTTCAACACCAGGCGGTGACAATTTACACCGTAATGTGCTCTACCGTGGCGATGCAGATGAGGCTCAACTGATGCTGCCTTTCACTGCAGCAGATAGTATGAATCCAGAGGACCTGTGGTCGTGGATGGAGGCGTATGAGAAGAAGACCGGTGGCCAGATATTGGCCTTGGCACACAATGGAAATCTCTCAAATGGACTTATGTTTCCGGAGATCAATCCCGCTTCGGGTAAACCGCTTACATTGGCTTATGCAGAAACCCGTATCAGATGGGAACCGCTCTATGAAGTGACGCAAATCAAGGGCGATGGTGAGGCTCACCCATATCTCTCTCCAAATGATGAGTTTGCCGGTTACGAAATTTGGGATAAAGGCAATCTCGGGCCAGTTGTAAAGAAGAAAGGGATGCTGCAATATGAGTATGGTCGTGAGGCCCTTAAAAATGGTCTTAAATTGGAACAGAAACTCGGTGTCAATCCATATAAATTCGGCATGGTTGGCTCTACCGATTCTCATACCGCACTTGCAACTGCCGAGGAAGAGAACTTTTTTGGTAAACACAGTGGCAAGGAGCCTAAGCCTGAGCGATGGAGTGCTCTTGTCGCTGAAATGGGGGACGTCAGATATTTTGGATGGGAGCAGGTGTCCTCTGGTTATGCAGCAGTTTGGGCTACAGAGAACACTCGTGAAGCTATCTGGGACGCAATGAAGCGCAAAGAGGTCTATGGTACAACCGGCCCGAGAATGACGGTTTGGTTTTTTGGTGGTTGGGACTTCAATGCCAAAGACGCTCAGGCACGTACTCCTGGTTTGATAGGCTATTCCAAAGGTGTATCCATGGGTGGTGACCTGAACAAGGTGTCAGAAAAAAAATCACCGAGTTTTTTGGTTGCGGCACTTAAAGATCCCTACAGCGGTAACCTTGACCGTATCCAGATTGTTAAGGGCTGGCTCGACAAACAGGGGCAGACTGGAGAAAAGGTCTATGACGTAGTCTGGTCTGATGCAGATAGACGTCAGCCTGGTCCTGATAGAAAACTGCCGATGGTCGGTAACACTGTTGATGTCGCAGAGGCTACCTGGACAAACACTATCGGCGCCCCTGAACTTATTACAGTTTGGCAGGACCCCGATTTTGATCCATCAGTGAGAGCTTTTTACTATGCCAGGGTAATCGAGATACCAACACCGCGTTGGACCGCCTACGATGCCAAGCGTTATGGCGTTACAATGTCTGGCGAGGTTCCGATGATTACTCAGGAACGAGCCTATACCTCACCTATCTGGTATACGCCTTAAAGAAAAGGAGCGGACAAAATGCAGATGAACAGGAAATTCAGGATCTTGATGTTTGCAGCGGCGGTTGTTTTGATAACCACTGGATTTGCCCATGGTACAGATCCAAATGCTGGCGAGATGCAAGCCGACAGAGATGCCCTGAAGCAACGATTCGGACAACGACCATATTCTCCCTATGCGGAAAGCGGCATTCCCCGCAGGGTATACTGGGGGGATTCTCATCTTCATACCGGGCTTTCAGTTGATGCCGGGCTGTTTGGTGCCCGTCTTGGGCTTGAAGATGCCTATCGTTTCGCACGAGGCGAACAGGTAACAACCTCAACCGGACAACCAGCAAAGCTCTCTCGTCCTCTTGATTGGCTGGTAATTGCTGATCACTCCGACGGCATGGGCATGGTTGGAGATCTTGCAGCAGGCAAGCCGGAAATCACCCGCTATGAGCAGGGTGCCCGCTGGTCAAAAGGGCTGCGACATGGCGGACAAAAAGCCGTTGATACTGCACTTGATTTGATCACCACTTTCTCTCAGGGGAAGGTGAATCCAGATCTGATGGGAATGTATTCTCCTGGCTCAAAAATCTACGCATCCGTTTGGGACAGTGTGGTCAAAGCTGCAGAGGAATATAATGACCCAGGAAGATTCACTACACTGATCGGCTTTGAGTGGACCTCGCTGGTAATGGGAAATAACCTCCATCGTAATGTCCTCTTCCGTGATAATGGGGAAAGAGCCTCAAGGGTAGTCCCCTATACCACTCAGGAGCCCATCGGCAGCACAGATCCTTTAAAACTCTACGAGTGGATGGAAACCTATGAGGCCAAGACCGGTGGAACAGTTTTGGCACTGGCGCATAACGGCAATCTATCCAACGGATTGATGTTTCCGGTTGATGCCCAGTATACCGGGCGCAAGCTCGATGCTTTTTATGTTGAACAGCGGGCCAAATGGGAACCAATGTATGAAATTACCCAGATAAAGGGTGATGGCGAGACCCACCCCTTACTCTCACCAGATGATGCCTTTGCCGATTATGAAACCTGGGATGCCGGTAACCTGGATCTCAGTGAAGCAAAGAAACCAGAGATGCTGGCAGCTGAATACGGACGAGAGGCACTCAAAAAAGGATTGGAACTCGAAGCACGTTTCGGTACTAATCCTTATAAATTTGGCCTTGTGGGATCTACTGACAGTCACACCGGATTGGCAACGGCTGAAGAGGATAATTTCTTTGGTAAGCATTCCGGTGGGGAACCGTCTCCTGATCGAATGAAACACCCCTTCACTGAAACAGAAAATGGTAAATTTGATGGTTGGCAGACAGTGGCTTCAGGACTTGCTGCAGTCTGGGCAACTGAGAACACACGGGAAGCCATCTTTGACGCAATGGCACGAAAAGAGGTCTATGCAACCACTGGGCCGCGCATGATGGTACGTTTCTTCGGTGGTTGGGACTTTACACTCGAAGACCTCAACAGTCGCCAGCCTGCCTTTAGTGGTTATGAGAAAGGCGTTCCAATGGGCAGCGACCTGCCTTCAGTTAAAGGCACCAATGCGCCAAGTTTTATGGTGTACTCGCTGCGCGACCCCGTTGGTGCAAATCTCGATCGTATCCAGATCATCAAGGGCTGGCTGGATAAGGATGGTAAGACTCACGAGAAAGTTTACGATGTCGCCTGGTCAGATGGCCGCCAGCCTGACAATGACGGTAAGCTACCACCGGTTGGCAATACCGTGGATATCAAGAATGCAAATTGGCTCAACACCATTGGTGCCGCAGAACTTGGTACAGTATGGACCGATCCTGATTTTGATCCAAATCAAAGTGCCTTCTACTACGCCCGTGTAATCGAAATCCCCACACCGCGCTGGATCGTCTATGACGCCTTCCGTTTCGGTGTAGAGATCCCCGAAGGGGCTAAAACGATTCATCAGGAAAGGGCCTACACTTCGCCTATCTGGTATACGCCTTAGGAGTGTATGGGAAGCAATGAAATCAATATTGCGAGAACCGCTGGTTCATTTTTTACTGATAGGCGCAGCGCTTTTTATTGCTTTCGCTTTTGCAGACAATCCGGTCGATAAGGAATCTGACCGGATTGTTGTGACACAAGGTAAAATTGAATTTTTGACGGCAAATTTTAAGCGAACCTGGCAGCGGCAGCCGACCGGATCGGAACTCGAGGGGCTTACTAACGGTTATGTGCGTGATGAGATACTCTACCGTGAAGCATTGGCTCTAGGTCTGGATCGGGATGATCCGTATATCCGCATGCGGCTGAAACAGAAACTGGAGTTCATGAGTGATGATCTCGCTGGAGTTGTCACGCCTTTAGACGAGCAGCTCAACCTATACATGACAAATCATCCTGAAGATTTTCGCCAGGAGTTTCAGGTGGCTTTCCGCCATGTTTACTTGAACGCTGATCAGCAGGAAAGTATGTCAATCGACAGGGCAACCAAACTTATACAACACCTATCGGATGAGAAGAGCACGACGGACCCTGATACAATGGGTGACAGTCTAATGCTTCCAAAAGTATTCGATCTTTCATCCGAAAGCGAAATAGCTCGGCTATTTGGTAGACCTTTTAGTAGAGAACTCTTACACATCACGCCTGGCACATGGACCGGTCCCATCAGGTCCGGTTATGGTCTGCACCTGGTTTTAGTCAGTGAAAAGGTTGCTGGAAGACTGCCAGAACTGGATGAAGTGCGTGAAATCGTTGAGCGGGATTGGTTTTCAACTCGGAAAAAAGAACACAGGGAGAGTATTTACAACAGCCTTCGTGAAAAATACACTGTTGTCTTTGAAGCGGATGCAGGAGAGAAAAAAGCATTTACAGTAATCTCAGAAGCACAAGCAGCAGGGGAAAAACGGAAATGATGCATCTGATCTTGCGCTTTGCATTATTGCTCATTATCACCTGCAGTGTCCCGGCCCTGGCACATGAATCACAACCGGGTACCCTGGAAATAAACCAACTTACTGCAGATCGTTACGATGTAATCTGGCGGGCACCGATCTATTATGGCAAGCCGCATCCGGCGAGAATACAATTGCCTGAGAACTGGAAGGATATCGTTCAGCCAACCGAGCGTCGCATGGCGGACTCTATCGTCTTTCACCGGGTGGTTGACATTGGCACAAAGAGTGTTGAAGGGGCTATCCTCCGCTTCCCTGGACTTGAGTCAACCATAACAGATATTTATGTTCGGCTTACCCGGCTTGACGCTACCATAATGACAGCGGTGGTGCGGCCGACCAGTCCTTCTGTTGAGCTTCGAGGTGAGAGGTCGTGGAGTACCACGACAATCACCTATACAGGCCTTGGGTTCCAGCACATCATGCTGGGTGTCGACCACTTGCTCTTTGTTCTCGGCTTGCTGTTAATCGTGTCAAACAGGGTAATGCTCATTAAGACAATCACTTCGTTTACCTTAGCCCACTCCATTACCCTGGCGATTGCGACACTGGGGTATGCCAGTGCACCACTACCGCCGCTCAATGCCGCAATTGCACTCAGTATCCTCTTTCTTGGACCTGAGATTGTTCGTTCCTGGCGGGGGGAGACGAGTCTTACCATTCGATATCCCTGGGTTGTCGCTTTCATGTTCGGCCTGCTTCATGGTTTCGGTTTTGCAAGCGGCCTCTCAACAACAGGCATGCCAAAGGCTGAGCTGCCATTTGCCTTGCTGTTTTTTAATGTAGGGGTAGAGCTGGGACAGCTGATCTTTGTGTTTGCTGCTTTAGCAATGGCCCGTTCTTTCAAGATTCTTGAAGTTCGCTGGCCGGTGTGGGCCGAGGCAATACCGGGTTACACTGTTGGCAGTCTCGGGGCTTACTGGACTATTCAGCGGACATATATTCTTTTTGGAGGAGTATTATAATGGAAAAGCCATCCGTGCAGATGCGACGTATCTTCTGGTCTTGGGTGATTATGTTGAGCATAGCAAGCCTGACAGTAGCGCCATCGGCATTTGCCCATATTGAAAGCGGCCAGGCTGTTGGATTTATAACTGGCCTGGAGCACCCCTGGTCTGGACTCGACCATGTGTTGGCCATGATCGCAGTGGGGCTATGGGGAGCTCAGCTCGGTAACCCTGCCCTGTGGATCTTACCTGTAATCTTTCCTATGGTCATGGCATTGGGTGCTATGATGGGCTTATTGGGCATACCTTTACCGGGAATCGAAATAGGCATAGCCTTTTCTGCAATCCTCCTGGGTGCAATGGTTTTGGGTGAAGTACGCCTGAAAATACCTGTTGCCGCACTGCTTGTGGGTATTTTCGCAATTTTTCACGGACATGCCCACGGCACCGAACTTCCAGCCGGACAAAGCGGGCTTCTCTATAGTATTGGATTTGTTATGGCGACGGGTGTTCTCCATGGAATTGGCATTACAATGGGATTGATACACCGATGGCCTGCCGGGAGATTGGCACTACGTAGTGCCGGCGCATTTATCGCCTGTATGGGATGTTTCTTTCTGTGGAATGCTGTTGTATGAAAAGACTTACCCCACATGCTTCACCCCTGTTTTTTTGCAGCGTGATTATTGGTTTAGTGCTGGTCCCTTCCATTGCATCCGCTCACCTCGTTACCACCGGAATGGGGCCGGTCTACGATGGGATTGGTCACCTGCTGCTAACCCCTGAAGATCTGGTGCCAGCCCTTGCAGTTGCGATTTACTCGGGGATGTTAGGTGTCGTAGCTGGTCGACGTGCCATTTTTTTATTACCACTAGCCTGGTTGACGGGAGGATTAGCAGGTCTGTTCGGCGGGAGCCAATTTTCAGATCTGCTACCTGCATTATCATTTCTTGTTCTTGGTTCACTCATTGCGTTTGATCTTCGTCTACCTCTCATAGGTTTCACCTTGCTGACAGTCATGGTGGGGCTTTTCCATGGCTTTTCTAATGGTGTGTCTATAGAAGAAGGGGCCGGAGAGTTGGGATTGATCGGAGTTGCCGTGGCTCTTTTTGTTATGGTGACTGTAGTTTCGGCTTTTATAGTGTCGCTTCAGCGTACATGGACACGGATAGTAGTTCGTGTTTCAGGTAGTTGGATAGTGGCTATAGGTATGCTAATGATTGGTTGGTTTGTTCGAGGACGTGGTTGATCTTTCAAGCAATGAGTAAGTGCAAAGAATATATTTCCAAATAGCTTATCTGCAAAGGGAGCATTTTGAAGTTCTTGTTTGTTCCAGGTAACCAATACTATTTGAAATAATCTTCTATCATGTACAGATGCTTTTGGCCGAATATTCCATGGAAATCAGTCAAGAGGAGTGTTTATGATATCCACTGCCAGGTAATACAGACTCCTGGCGTTTTAAATGAGTCAGAGAGCCAAACCCTTTTCTAAATAGTGTGAAAGATAAATTATGAAAAAAATACAGATTGCATTAGCAGTTATTATATTATGTGGAGCGACGTCCACATTTGGTCAGAAATCTGGACAGAGTACACAGATTTCTATCGGCATCGTTGAGAGTGCGGGGCAGGTTGAGCTTAAGCAGAGCAATACAGGTAAAGGCCTTGCTGCTGGTACGGCCGTTGGTGCCCTTCGGAGTTCTAACAATAGAACGCGTAGTGTTGTTACTGGTGCTGTTATTGGTGGTGCTGTAGGTAAAGTGGCCAGTAAAAGTGAACAAGGCCGGGAGTATTCTGTTAGAACAGGACCAAATAGTGTTATAGCTGTAGTCTCCAATCAGACGGAAATTCATGTTGGTGATTGTGTAACGGTTCAGCAGTCTGGAGGGATGGCTAATGTAACCCGTATTGACCAGAGTAAATGCTCTCAAGTGGCGTCCCTGGATCCACAAGATCAAGCATCAGCACCATCTGGTAACACCCCTTGTGAAACAGCGAAGACCGATTTTGCCAACGCCTCTACTCAGGAAGCGTTAGATATGGCGAAGCAGAAAATGGATGTGCTGTGTCAATAATGATTGTGAGTTTATGTGGGATTATTGGTAGTCAATCAGATCCGATATCACATGTTGTAATTGTTGGTTTAAAATGAATCTGACAACCCGCAATCTTAAACCCACCTATTTTTAATAGATGAATGTAGTGTCATGTCATGTGTCAGATGTCGTAATCATGTGAAGCTTTTTCTCTTCCTGCGAGGCACGAGCGATGGAGCATAGCAGTGCTATGTAACAGAACGAGTAACGAAGTCAGGAAGTGAAAAGGGCGAACAGAATTAGACATCTGAGGCATGACAGGACAGTAGTGCCTACTCCAGTGTTTCAGGCACTACCTTCGACCCTGATTTTTCTAAATCTGCTCGTGTTGCAACGAAATTGTAAACACATCATATGCATGCATGTGTTTGTATATGAAAGTGACGACATCTCTGCTTGTTGTCTCTAACACGCTATAGAAATGCATAGTACTTAGCGATAATTTAATCATATTGATATTTATCCATGTAATAAGAGAAATTATCTTGACATTCGTAGGTTAAGAATTTAATTAAATAGCGAACCGGGGATGTTTGCATTGATCCGATCAAGACTATTTCATTGACTCGTGGTCTTCTCGTTTACCTTGAATATGATATAAAAATACAAGAGATGAAAAAAGAAATTGATGGAAGGAAGAAAATGCAGTGGCTTACTATGCCCCTGGTTCCTCTTGTCATTGTTGGCGGCTATTTCTATCCCCTGTTGGGTTTGGTAATTGTCGGAATGATCGCGGTTTTTATGAACATCGCGCTATTCAGAGGTCGCTATTTTTGCGGGTGGTTCTGTGGGTTGGGAGGTGTGTTTGAGCGCATCCTGTCCAAAGTGAGCCTCAATAAACCTATGCTACCGCTTTTTACTAAAAAATGGTTTCGTTGGTTGATGTTTGGTTTGATGATGAGCCTCCTGGGATCACGACTCTATATGTCAGGTAGTGACCCGGAATTGATCGGCTCGACCTTTCGCATGATGTGGATTGTCTCGCTCGGTTTCGCAACCGCCTTTGGCCTGATCCTAAAACCGCGTACCTGGTGCACTGTCTGTCCTATGGGGACAATGCAGGGACTCATTTCAAAGAACACCTATCTACTCCGCGTGGATCAGGGCAAGTGTAAAGAATGCGGGATATGTAAGAAATCCTGCCCAATAGAGACAGATCCCGGCGCCCTCAAGGCGGAAGGGCAGGTGCCAAGTCTGGATTGCATGCGGTGTTCCAATTGCGTTGTGAACTGCCCGACGAAGGCGCTTTCGTTTGGTTCTGAACAGAAATCTATGAAATCTATGAAATCTATGAGTAAGTAGCATTGTACTATTGATGTGCTTGAAGGAAATTCTGAAAACATGCCTGTCGTCATGGTGGTGCAAGTTTGAGTGGGATGCCGTATTTCAATACAATCCCCGTTGAAATACCTCTATCGGAGATTGGGTGATTTCCAACGCTTTCTCTTTGCAGAAAATTGCACACAGCTCGCAACCGGTACATCGGGTAGCATCATAGTATAATCGTTTATTACCATTTGTTTGTTCAATCCTGATTGCTCCTGTAGGACACATGCCCGTGCATCGAGGACAGAGATTGCAGTTTTCTGTTATTGATAAGGTGGGGAAGCACAGGGCTGAAATTTTTTTGTATCGTGAAATATCTGCAGAATTTACAGCCTCATTACGTAGGCGTGTCTTTTGGGGAATTCTACGATGTGATTTGATGGTAAGATCTTTCGAAACTCTTCGGGTGGCAAATTTCTTTTCGGCAAATGATGTTAGATTCGCAGCCAGTTCAATCAGAAATTTGCGTCTGTTTTCAGAATTCGTTTGGGGCAGATCCGCACGTTGTTTACACAGTATGCATTCCGTTTGTAACGAATCTCCAAACAACCGGCCGATTTGAGAGAAGGTCTGGTTAAGTATTTCGATTAATGGTGAATTTTTACAAGATGTGCAATCACACGTTTGAAAGTATACACGTTCGATGTCACTGATACCAAGTGCAACAATTACTTCAATAGGTAAGGCCCCCAGGCAGGGAAGAAGGTATGCGCCAGAATGCTGATTTTGCCTGAAGCAGGAGACAACAGGAGAGTCGCTTTTTCGTATTAAATTGATGAATTCAGAATAATCCAGCCCTGGAATTGAAAAAACATCTGCTGGGCACGCGGTGACACATCTTCCGCATCCGGTACACGTATCGCGCCTGATGACTATTTCACCATCTTCAACCTCCAACGCCCCGTGAATACAACTCTTCAGACATGTATTGCATTCAAAGCCTCGTAGTCGTTTTCGCAGGCAATTCTGTCCTTTTATCGATAACGATATTTCAATATATTTATTAGTGGTTGTGTCGGAAAGAGTGGTCATTGGCAGGGGATGGTTCCCATTTCAGAGGTCGTAGCACTATACTGCCAGTTACAGGAGTCATGAAAACTCTCAAGACATTCTGCCAGTGACTTGTAATATAGCGTCTCTGCTCCTTTATGGAGAAGTATACAAAATTCAGGAATCCAGCTCATGGCTCCCTGAAAAAACTGCATTTGAAGATTACGTAGCGTATTCGCTACGTTTTCATCGTTATTATGTAGTGCCTCTGCTTCCTGCATCAGCAGGTAATACATGAACTCAAGTTCGATTGCGATATGGTCGGCGGGCTCATATACATCTACGGCAATACCTGCATCGTGGTAATGTTTTTGGATATCCAGGGTGGAATTACCCATTACCTGCCTTTTTCCTTCAAGATATATAGAGCCGTAGGGTGGTGCTATCAGTTCAAAAGGGCCGACAAAAAGTGCTGCATAGTCAATGCTCAACTGCTGCTGAGTACTGCATTCGAGGCCTGATTTCATCTCCTTCGCAGCTGAAGCAGCTTTTGGGGTTAAAGGAGCCATTAGGCTAATCAGATTGTCACAAACATGTTCCTCGCGGAGCAATTGGCGATCTGGTTCATAGAAGCAGGCAGCAAGCAATTTGAACGCGTTGCCGAGTGTAATGCTATTTGTAGGATTATTCATAGTGTTTAGGTCCGATTTTTTGGAAATCATATGTATAAAACACTCAAATGTAGCAGCATTATTCGTGAAGAGACGCTGCTATTGGGAGGCTGTTTGACAATAGGAATTTGGGTCAAATTCCTATTGTCAAACAGCCTCCTGGGTGCCAACCGGTCATGCTGTTTTTAGGCACAAACTATCTGGCTGAATATTCCCTGATATAGTAAACGTTTGGTAACGTTCCCTCTTTGTCTTTCAGGACGAAATTCTGATACTTTTTCAGAAGCTTTGCAGCTTCGCTTGATTTGTCATTTAGATCCCCGAAAATCCTGGCATCGGCAGGGCATGCCTCAACACAGGCGGGTAACTCGTTGTTTTTCAGGCGGTGATCACAGAAGATACATTTTTCGACAATGTTGTCCCTGCGCACATTTTTATAGTCTGAGTGATAGTAATCAGTTCTATGTGGCGGCGACGCTCCTGTAGCCTTCACCAACTCGGCAGCAGATGTTGAACAACCAGGTATGAGCTCTTCTTTTGAGGTGAAAAACGGGTGAGCGGCTACGCCTTCTTCATTGTAGCTGATAACGCTGTATTCTCCGGAGGCGCCATCTTTTTCAACCTCATCCATACTGTATGGGCATGCATCCTGACATGCGCGACAACCTATACAGCGATCGTTGTTATGCATGGTGATACCGTCTTCGGTCTTGTACATAGCTTTGGGGACTACGGGACATGCTTCGACACAGGGAGCCTCAGAACAATGGTTGCAGAGCACGGGGAGGGTGCGAAACTGTGTGTCCGGGAAGGTCCCGCTGGTCTCATGAAGAAAGTCCGCCCAGTTGTGTGTCTGGCCATTATTGCGCAGGGATGTATTGTTTTCGGTCTTACAGGCAAGAGCGCAGGCACCGCAGCCTACACATTTTCTCAGGTCGATTATCATTCCATATTGTTTCATTGTTTACGCCCTCCTTTATTCAGGCTGGATCTTCTCGATACGAACTGCTGCATGGCCGCCGTTTCGTGCGTTGGAACCGGAGAGTCGCTCGAGTTCCCATGGAATGATAGTATTGTTATTGACTCCTCTTGTGGCACTTTCACTAAAGTCGCCTGTGGCGGTGCGGCCATAGGCCCAGTGACCCTGGCCATAGGATTTACTCACAGTGCCCGGGCGAACGCCTTCCCAGGTTCGAGCGATACATTCACCGCTGCCGCCCATTGAAGTAATCTTGACCTTATCGCCATCGTTGATGTTCAGTTTGACCGCATCCGCAGGGTTGATGCGCAGAGTGTCCTGTCCACCTATATCGCCTGGATCTACATGCTTGAATTCATAATACCATGGGCTGTTCTGGCTCCTGCCTTCACGGTTTAACCGTGATTTGTAATCAATGAAAACAAAAGGAAACTCCTCTTTACTGCCATGGCGCAGGGGAGGTTCGTAGTGTGGAACAAAGGCAAGTTCCCCGCGGGCGGTGTAATTGGCCTTTGCCATAACCGTATCTACATCAACCTCATGTTTTTTTGCATGGCCGGAAAGTGCCTTCTTTAAGGTCTCGCTGTAAAATTCAAACTTCTTACTCTCGGTTTTGAACTTGCCACCCCAGTGTGACTTGTATTTGTAAGGCTCTGAATTCCACATGCCTTTTTGCAGCATGTCGGCCCATCCGTTTATTGTGTCACCGTGGGTGTCTTTCTTTCCGTCCCAGAGAGGCATGGTGTAATACTTCAGAGCATTTACGGTGAATTCTTTTGAATTTGCAGGGACTGCACCTGTCTCAGGGTCCGCATACATTTCGACCAGGCAATCATAGAGGTTAGAGAAGCCGCGTTCTTTGAGTTTTTCAGCGATCAGGTAAGGGAATTCTGTTTCATCCTGAATCACATCCCATAACGGCTTAACTACAGGTTGCAGAAGGGTGCAGGTTGCATAGCGGTTTGCTTTGGTTTTAACAAAGCCGTAGCGTTCAAACATATTCACGGTACATGGCAGGACAATGTCCGCGAACATGGTGAATTCCGAAGCGTTGGTCGTAAGATGGACGGTAAACGGTACGGATGAGAGTGCTTTTTCCCAACGATCAGTACCATTACATGAGAAGACAAAATTATTCATATAGCCAACCAGCACTTTAATTTCATATGGATCTTTGTTGACGATGCCGGTTGCTGCGTTGTTGGTTGAGACACCTCCTCCTGATTTACCTTTGGCAATAACAGGAAGCTCAAGGCGGCCGCGTTGATCGATTTTTTCAAACTTGGAATGTTTTTTTGCCAGTGCGTCCTGATGCTTTTTCAGGATCTCACTATTGAGGGAATTAACAGGAATTTTGGCAGTCTGCAGTGAGCCACCAATATTATCAACGCTTCCAAGCAAACCGGCTAAAGCGTGGACAGCCATTGCCGAATAGGCGCCACGAGCCTGCATTGCGGCACCGGGACCCATCCAGACAGCAACATTGGGAGCGGCAGCCGCAAGTCCCATTGCAACACGGGTGATCTGGATGGCGGAGACACCGCAAATCTCTGCTGCTTTATCTGCAGTCATGTCTTTTACAGCTAAATTCCACCAGTGTATCAATCCATGAGTTTCTTTTTCCATAAAGGAACTTTCGGCAACCACCATACCGGCCTTAAACAAATTAATACCGCCAATGAAATCACCTACAAACTCTTTGTTCCAGACTCCACCAGTGAGAATTACATGCGCTATGGCAAGAGCTAAAGCTCCATCGGTGCCGGGAATGATGGGCAACCACTCTTTAGCCTTGGCGGCGCTGGTGGTAAGTCTTGGGTCGACAGCGGCTACGGTGGCCCTGTCTAAAGCATCACCGAGTCGCTTGATTGCTGCGGGAACCATCCGGTTGCTGGCAACCGGATCGCAGCCCCAGATAAGAATGTAGTTCGAGTTAGAAAGGTCATAGTCCCGGTAGTCCCAATACCCTTCAGTGTAATAGGCACCGAACTTCTCAGCTTCAGCGCAGGTGGAACTATGGGAGATATTGTTTGGAGATCCAAATACCTTGGGCATTACATCGTAAATGATATCGCGCAAATAGGTGTATCTGCCGCGCATCAGACAGAATTTTTCGGTTTCTTCATTGTTGCGTAGATCCATCATCTTATCGGCTATGGTGTTTAATGCTTCATCCCAGCTGATTGGTACGAATTTCGGGTCATGACCTTTACCCTTATTGGGATTGGTCCGTTTCATCGGGACTTTTACTCGATCAGGGTCGTACAGCTGCTGCATTGCAAGATGACCGCGCGGGCAGACCTTACCGTCATTCTGCTTTGAGTACCTGTTTCCTTTTACTTTGACTGCACGGCCATCCTGAACGAAAACTTCTACCGGGCACCAGGTTGTACAGCCCTGGCAGGTGGTGGGTTTCCATTCACCCGGTTCGACACCAATAGTCATCGAACGCATTTTTTCTGACGAAAGAGCGTTCATTTCAGGTTCAGATCGGGAGCATCCACTGAGCGCAGCGCTTGCGCCAGCTAATGCTGTCAACTTGAGAAAGTCCCTTCGTTTAATCCTCATGCCAACCTCCGTTCCCCTCTCGGGGGCAGTTTATTGGAACATTTAACACACTGCTGCAGGGCAGCAGTGTGTATCTATGTAATGGTAAGGATGTCTTGTGTCACCTGGAGTAAAGGAAACAGCGATATGCTACTAAATAGTATATGTGGTACATCGTTGTCAGGTCAAGTGAAGGGGACTGATGCGGAGAGGTTGTGAGGCTAACAAAGGTTCTATGGTTCGATGTGATAAAAATAATGTATTTTGATCGTCTAGCTATGGCCCCATAATATCGGAGATGGTTAAGAACGTACGAGAGCAAGCAAAGAATATACCCAGTAACCAAGCCACTCATGCATAACCTGACTGCTGAGTTCAAGGCTGCTTGCGCTTGGGATGAACGAATTGATGGTCATCTGGTCATGATCGAGAAAATCCGTTGGTGCAGGGATTACTGTAAATCCAACCTGTTCAAAACTCCATTTTGATCTCATCATATGTCTGGCGCTGGTTACCAGCAGGATAGTTGTCTTATTTTCTGCAGCGAGAATCGTATAACTATTTTTGGCGTTTTCCGCGGTGGTCCTGCTTGTATTTTCAAGCCAGTCCACTTTTCCGCCATAACCGCTGACCAGATCAAATGCCATGGTCGCTGCAAGGCTGCGCTTTTCATCTCCCCGAACAGATCCACCGGCAAGTAAGACCGGAATCTGTGTTTTTCTTTGCAGAAATGCTCCGTACCTCACTCTAACCAGTTGCTGGTCATCACTCACCGATTCCCCGAACTCAGGTGCGAATTCATTCTGACTCGAAGATAAAATAACAATGGCATCCGCTTTGATGTCGCCCAGTGCGCTTACTGTTAATGGTGGATTCTGCTCAAGGGTTCTGGCAAGGTAGGTGGCAACAACAGGACTGCCAAGAAGCCATAGGCTGAAGATGGCAATAAACGATATGGCTTTAGATATTCGGGGGGCACTATGCCGAATTTTCAAGGCAAAGAGCAGCATAAGAATCTGCGTGAATGGCGGCAGCAGTATCGTTTTTAGAAAATATCGTAAATCCATAGGCGTTGGTTGCTTCCTGCGTGTTTAAAAAACGTTTTCACCCTCATGAGCATAATACTAAAAAGGGGGCAGTGCCGACTGGCACTGCCCCCTTTGTTTTACGTCTACATGAAATCTAATTGAGCTTAAGAAAGATGCTCAAGACCCGGAGCCGGAAAATTCGCACAGAGTGCTTTGACTTCCGCAGCAATTTTTTTATGTAATTCTACGTTTTCCGCATCATTTATGACTATATTCATTTTTTCACCAATGAAAATCATCTCTTTCTCAGTGAAACCGCGGGATGTAACGGCGCAAGCGCCCATGCGGATTCCGGAGGGGTCGAACGGCTTTCGCTTATCATATGGTACGGCATTGTAGTTGAGAACCATGCCGGCAGCATCAAGTGCCTTGGCAGCTTTCTTGCCAGGTATACCTTTGTTGGTAAGATCAACGAGCATCAGGTGGTTGTCTGTGCCATTGGTAACAAGCTGGAATCCTTTAGCTATAAGGGTGTCAGCAAGTGCTTTGGCATTTTTCACAACCTGGGCGGCGTATGCCTTGAACTCATCGGTGGCAGCCTCTTTCATGGCAACGGCGATAGCAGCAGTGGTTGAGTCGTGCGGTCCACCCTGAATTCCAGGGAAAACTGCCTTGTCAATTGCTGCGGCATGTTGTGCTTTACAGAGGATCATCGCACCGCGTGGTCCGCGTAATGACTTATGGGTGGTTGTAGTAACAACGTCTGCATAAGGGACAGGTGATGGATGTACACCACCGGCAACAAGACCTGCAAAATGCGCCATATCAACCATCAGAATTGCGCCGACTTCATCTGCAATCTCTCTGAACTTTTTGAAATCAGGGATACGCGGATACGCCGAATGACCTGCAATTAAAAGCTTTGGCTTACATGCAAGAGCGGTCTGCCGGATGGTTTCGTAATTTAACAGACCGGTTTCTTTATCAAGGCTGTAGGACTGCGCATCAAAGTATTTACCGGAAATAGATACATGTGAGCCGTGGGTCAGGTGACCGCCGTGAGGCAGAGCCATACCAAGAATAGTGTCTCCCGGGCTAAGGAATGCAAGGTAAACAGCGAGGTTTGCAGGAGAGCCGGAATAAGGCTGCACGTTTGCGTGCTCAGCACCGAAAAGTGCTTTGGCGCGGTCGATTGCAAGTATCTCTATCTGATCGATGAGCTGCTGGCCTTCATAGTAACGTTTGCCGGCGTAGCCTTCGGAGTATTTATTCGTAAGTACAGAGCCGCTTGCCTGCAGGACTGCATTAGAGACATAGTTCTCAGAGGCGATCAGACGAATTTTTTCAGCCTGACGCAGTTCTTCCTGTTTGATCAGCGAGTGAATCTCCTGATCTTCGATAAGTAAGTCTTTCATTGTGGCTCCTTCAGGCTTGCTGCTGCAGGGATAGTGGTGAAAGGCCAACCCTGCAGGGTGAATTCGCAAAGCGAGAATTGTATTGGTGTTTTCAATAAAAAAACGGTGATAATAGACCGTTTGGGATCATTATTCACCGGCAAGTTAGCCCGACCTGAAGCGCCCGGATAACGGGGACCTCCGGTCAGTAGGCTGCCAACTATACCCAAAATTATGAGATTTTAACAGAGGAAATTCTAAAAAAATGTGAAAACCGTAGAAAATTCGTTTCTCTGTGTGACAAACATCGCATATGCTACGCTCTGTATGCTTAATTTTATTGAATAAATAGTGGGTGTACATGTTTTGGGCAATCCGTAAAACGTAGTTATTTTGACCTGTGCTAGTATGTAATTCGTAGCCATTACTCAAGGCTGGGTGAAATACGTTTTAAATACGGTCTCTTGTGATCTCAGTGGTTGACCTGGAAAAAATGCTCATTCCTCATTGTGATAACCATTTTGCTTGGTTTTGGTCATGCTCGGACAGCCTCCTGGGGGCGATGAACAGGCAAAATACCCCAAAAAGTGCGGTGGCAGCAAAAAGTTGCAACAGGTCGATTACTCCAAGTGGGGTCACATGAAACAGTTTTGCCAGTGGGCTGTACATGATAATTGCCTGCATCAGGATTGAAAAAATGACAGCGCTCCATAACCAGAGGTTGGTAAACAGTTTGACCTGATAACTGCGACGTATGACAAAAACAAGCAGCATCTCATAAAGGACAATATAATTGAAAGTCATTGTCTGAGCACGTTCAAGTGTAGATGCACCAGCAAGATTTCCGCCCGAAAAATGAAAAAGTGAAAGCCCGATAACTGTGCCGGCCACACCAAGTGCTATGAGCAGTCGTAATCTGGCGGCGGGTAGTATTCCTTCACTGGTAGGTATTGGTGGGCGCTGCATTATTTTTTCACCATAAGGATCGACACAATAGGCAAGTGCCGGAGCACCATCAGTAATGAGATTTATCCAGAGCAGTAAAAGCGCGGTAAGCGGCAGGTTAAAACCGAGTAAGACCGCAATAAAAATGATCAGCACCTCCATAAGGTTGCCGGAGAGCAACAGCATAATAGATTTTTGAATGTTTTCGTATATACCGCGACCTTCTTCGACACCGTCAACAATTGAGGTAAACGAATCATCGAGTAACACAAAATCGGATGCCTCCCGCGCAACATCTGTGCCGCTACCCACAGCAATACCAATGTCAGCTTTCTTTAAGGCCGGGGCATCGTTTACGCCGTCTCCGGTCATCGCTACAATATGGCCATTCTCCTGCAGTGACTTTACGATTCGCTGTTTATGCTCGGGTATTACTCTGGCGAAAATATTTGTATCGGTAAGTGCTCTGGTCAGTTCACTGTCATTCATGCTGTCGATCTCAAGGCCTGTGAGACGTTTTCCTTTTATCCCTATTTCTCTGGCGATGGCTGCAGCGGTTTCACTATGGTCACCTGTTATCATGATTACCCGGATATGTGCACGGTGGGCTCGCCGGATTGATTCGATCACATCATCCCGCGGAGGGTCGATCATTGCCTGAAGACCGATAAAAATCAGGTTCTGTTCATGGTTGTCCTGTACGTCATTTTGCTCACGGTATGCAAAAGCCATAACCCGCATTGCAAGAGAACCGAGATGATGATACGCGCTGGTGATTATCTCTTCATATTTTCTGGTAAGTTCGACGGTCTGCTGGTCTATTCTGGCGTGTGAACATCTCTGTATGAGATGGTCGGGAGCACCCTTGGCATAGAGAAAAATCCTGTCGTTTTCTTGGACTGTTACGCTCATACATTTTCTTTCAGAGTCAAAGGGCCGCTCGTTTATGCGGAGACCTGTAAATGTAATACCTGCTTCATTTACGGCTTGTAAGAGTGCCAGTTCTGTCGGGTTTCCACCTGTGCCGTTTTTATAGTGAAGCACACTATTGTTACAGGCAGCACCAGTTTGTAAAAGAAGAGCAAATAGTCGATCAACTTTGGCTTTCTCTTCCACATTGTCATGGTTGAAGTCTATTTCACCATCAAGGGTCCATGCCCGCTTAACAGTCATTATATTTTTAGTGAGCGTCCCTGTTTTGTCAGAGCAGATAACATCACAGCTACCCAGTGTTTCTACCGAGGTGAGCCGCCGTACCAGCATGTTTTTAGCCAGAAGTCTTTTTGTACCTATTGAAAGTGCAATAGTAACAACTGCAGGGAGGGCAGTGGGCACTGCAGCAACAGCAAGGCTGATTGCTATAAAGGCAAATTCAAGAAAAATCAGTTGAGTGATAATTTGATGATCTATGCGTAACCGGCCAATAGAGAGGGTGAATACAACGATGCAGATACAGATAATAACGATGCCAAGATTTCGGCCAAACCTATCTAGCCGGCGTTGTAGCGGTGTCTTTTCTTCTTTGGCTTCAGAAACCATCTGTGAGATTTTGCCAATCTCGGTTTCCATACCACATGCCGTAACAATAGCCAGCCCTCTGCCGCCAACGATGGCTGTTGCGGAAAAGACCATGTTGAGCTGATCTGCCGGGCCGGACTTGCCTTGAATAGGGGTGATCTGTTTTCGTACAGGTTCACTCTCACCCGTTAAGGCCGATTCTTCAACCTGCAACTCAATGGCGTGTATCAACCTTGAGTCGGCAGGTACTTTATCGCCATTCTCAAGCTGAATAATATCACCGTACACAAGTTCCTCACTGTTTACTTGCCTGGTGATTCCGTTACGTGTTACCGCAGCTTCCACGGTGACCATTTTCTTTAAAGCTTCTAGTGAACGGTTAGCGTTTAATTCCTGAAAGAAACCGATCAGGCCGTTCATGACGAGAATGGCAAGGATGACCAGTGAATCAGTATATTCACCGATGATAATCGAGAACACCACTGCAAAGAGCAGAAGATAGATAATGAAATTGGCAAACTGACTGATAAGAATCTTCCAGGCAGGAACAGGCGGACGGGACTGCAGTCGGTTAAATCCTTTTTCGGCCCGTCGTTCCGCTACTTCTTCCTCAGTTAGTCCGGTTATTGAGCTTTTAAGAGTTGACAGGACTTCATCCACCGACATTTCCGAATACTCAGGCATTAGCTTTTCCCCTCTGTACAAGGTGTTTTGACGCATAATACCAAGCCATTATCTGCGTTATGTGAACAGGTAACGACGGTGAGGTCGTTGAACAGCATCACACTATAAATAATAGCTCAACTGATGTACGGTATGCAAAGTGTACAGCGGTAATAAGGGGAAAAGCAGGAGGGTAAGGACAGCCTCCTGGTCAATATAAGCCATAAAATCCGCACGCCGATGAATGCTATCCTTGGCTTTAATGATTTGCTCAAGCGCGATTATGTCAAAATAAGCAGAAAAGTTTGAAATACCTCTTAACCATCCACTCAAGTGGTAGAAGCCTGCTTGAACTCATTAATTGAACCTGTTAGTTGTCGGAAAACTTGAGGTAAAAGGGGGAATGCCAGAGAGCGATATGGGGTGGTTAATGCGGGAATGTGCTATATCATTGATGATATGACCCGCTGAAATATTTCTCTAAATATGCTGGAATGTTCTTTTGTTTAGATATGTTACAACGTAAAATTCAGCATTCTGTTCAAGAGCAATGCATAGGTGCAGGCTGCTGTTGCACACCTGATACGATTGTCGTAAAAGTCTAGAACTATGAGTTATTTTTTTTCAGATTACAAATGTAGAAATACTTGTAACTATTCAGTCAAGACCTAAGACGTACCCTTTTTTCCAGGCCGTAACTGTTTAGCAGTGCTCCAGATGGCCTCAAGCGGGACGATTGGCTATAGTATGTCTATGCGAAGCGTCCCGATCGGGGGCAGGTGGGGTGCTGCTGAATAGTCACTAATACTTTAAGTAATACAACTTAAAAGGAGCAGGGAATGCATGTAATTATGGATCTATGTATTGTGCCATTGGGAGTAGGTGTATCTGTGTCAAAATATATTGTTGAGTGTGAAAAGATAATCAAAACTGCAGGGCTTAAAAGTGCGCTGCACGCCTACGGCACCAATATAGAGGGTGATTGGGAAGATGTGATGAAGGTTGTCAGGCTCTGCCATGAAAAAGTTCATGAGATGGGTGCGCCGCGTATAACAACAACCATCAAGATGGGAACCCGCACAGATCGCGCACAGTCAATGAGTGATAAGGTCACCAGTGTAGAAGAAAAGATGATGTAACATTGAGCGATAGTAGTAATGTTTTTAAGGATTAGCGACCTGGCTGTATCTAAGGACTTTATTATCTGTCTCTGTATCAGTTTATAAATATTGATGAAAAACCTAAGTGTATTCAAGGGATTGCTGTGACTTAAATGCTTGCAGCTGACTTTTGCAAAAAAAACGGTGAATGGGGAGGTTGATAGCCCAGTCACGAGGAGATTGGGAGATTGCAAATTTGAAATCATTACAACCCACTCAAAATATCTTGAATACGAAATTTTCGTCGATTTCCCCAAAAGTGTTTTTTGCACTCACCATCCTCTGCTTCCTTACTACGGGATGCGTCCTGATAAAGTTGCAAAGCGAAGTAGATAGAAGCCTGGAGTCTACTGTTATAATCGGGCATGTTGATATAGAGCCAATCGGATATGGCAGGCTTATTGTCGCCGCGTGCTCAATGAACGAAGAACTGGAGATAGCACATTATACAGTTTTACACGAACCTGGTGAGTATGAACTCATAGTTGAAAAGAGGGAGTATTACGTTTTTGCCTTCTGGGATAAAAACAGCAATCTTGTGTATGAGGCTGGCGAACCTGGGGGCCATTATGGCGACCCCACACTGGTCAGCGCTCCGTCTGTTGGTGTTGTTCATAATATTGATATAGCTATCACGGGAGAAGGGAGAACATTGGATATCCCCCCTGGAGCTACAATGTCATCGGTTATACCTCCGAAACTTCGCAGTAGGCAGGCGGGCGCGATCACGAATTTAGACGATGAACGTTTTGCTCATGAATATGGAGTTAAAGGCTATTGGGAGCCTGGTTCATTTTTTGAGGAATTGGGTGGGAACATCTATTTTCTTGAGGAGTATGATCCTGAAAAAATACCCGTTCTTTATGTTCATGGTGCAACCGGTACTCCAGGTGACTGGAAATATTTTATCGAAAACCTGGATAGAACCCGTTTTCAACCGTGGTTTTTTCACTATCCTACGGGAGCCCGCATAGACAGCATGTCCTATCTGTTGTTATGGAAACTCACTAACCTTCAGGTGAAATATCATTTCAGCACAATCTATTTTACCGCACATAGTATGGGGGGATTGGTCGCCAGGTCATTTATTGTAAATTACGGCTGGCAATTCCCTTATGTAAAACTCTTTATCTCTCTGGCCACTCCATGGGGTGGCGACAGAATGGCGGAATATGGTGTTCAACGATCTCCTGCGGTAATTCCGAGTTGGATAGATATGCAGCCGGAGAGTGACTTTATCAAATCATTGTACAGAAAGAAAATTCCTGAACAAACTGAATTTTATATGTTTTACGGGCACAAGGGAAGCCGCAGCCTTTTGTCGACTGACAACAATGATGGGACGATAAGCCTGTCCAGTCTTCTCGACTTCAGGCCTCAAGCCGAGGCTAAGATGAACTATGCATTTAATGAGGATCACATAAGTATACTTACGAGTAAGGAAGTGGTGGCGCAATATAATGCAATTCTCAATGAGTTTGATGAAAACCATAATGATCAGGTTAATCGACCCCGTGGATACCTCAAAACGCACTATGTATATAGTTACGATTTTGACGGCATACGTCCCAGGCCTACGCTTATACTTCGTCCTGCAAAAGAACGTAACGGGGAAACGATCACGTTCTTAAGTGAAATAGAAAATGATAGCGTTCTGGGGCCTTTTCCTGTTGGGGAATATTTAGCGAGTATCGTTTCAATGGCAGGAAAACCAACGAAAAAATATGTACCTGTATCAATTGAAAAAGGTACAATGCACAACCTCGATTTTGTCATTCTGCCTGACGGTGTGATTGGTGGATGCGTGACAAATTCACGTGAACCTGAAGATACTGCTGTTGGAATGCCTGAATATCGATATCGATCAGTTGACTCAAAAATTAAGATAGACTCAGTTACATTAAAGGGCGATGGAATTGAAAGAACACTTCAACAGATTGAAGGGGAAGATACCAGAAATAGTGATTACCTGATTTTACGGGATGATATCTGTTACAATAGATGTTTTGTTTTCTTCGGGTTACCTGCAGGGAGTTACGAACTTACGGTTAATGCCCAAGGGTATAAGCCCAACGTAAAACACTACACTGTTGAACCGGGTGTACCTGACTATTTCAGGGCTACTGAATTGACAGCTGATTGATTTTTGAACAATAACGAGATGATAATGGATGAGCTGAAGACGAAGCTAACTATAGATGCATATGACAGGAATGCAGAACATTATGCACTGAAATTTGAAAATTTCTCTACATACACCAAGAAAATACTTGAATTTCACAAGGGCTATGTGCCTGAAGGTGCACGAATAGTAGATTTGGGTTGCGGACCAGGTCATGTCATTAAAACACTCATGAGTCTGGATAGTACCTGTTGCTGCACTGGTGTCGATTTATCTACTGAACTCATTAGTATTGCAAAGCTCAATAACCCTTCGTGCACGTTCATTACTGAGGATATATGTACGATACAGTTACCTGCTGAATTTGATGTAGTAATCGCATCATTTTGTATAGTTCACTTAATCGAGAATGAAGCAGAGAATGTCATAGAAAGCATTTCAAAATGTCTTGATAAAAATGGACATCTTTACCTGAGTTTCATGGAAGGAAGTACTTCTGGATTTGAATCAACAAGTTTTTCAAAAGAACAGATATTCTTCAACTACTATGATGTCGATTATATTTTGGAATTATTAAAAAAATACGGGATAGAACCTCAAGAAATCAGCAGGGAAGAGTATCTGGAACAGGATGGTTCAATAACCATAGATATATTTATTTTTGCTTCAAAACAATAGCGCTGGGAGTCTTTCTGAAACCAACCATTTTCTATAGACTCACACGTGCAAACTAGTCCTGAAAATTCACGAGTTATCTCTTGTTACAATTTCTCGCGCGGTGGAAAAATCTTTCTATTCAAAGGGTTTTGTGACTCGCAGGGGACTTTGGTCTGGCATAGGCCGCAACTATTCACCTTGAAACCTAATTGCTCCTTTTCGACGTAAACTGCAGTTACATTGCGGATATATTCCTTGCATTTGGTCTTATCATGACCAGATTCAGAAATCGCCCCTGCCGGGCAGCGACGCATGCAGGCGAGACATTTACCGGTAGCCTGAAAAAGGCACCATTCGTTATGTTGAGTATAAGGCCGTATCTGCATGGTGGGAGAATATCTCTTGCGAACAATAACCGAACCGACACGCACAGCCTTTCCTGCGGGCGTAATCAGACCATCTGACAGGCCAAAAGTGCCAAGTCCGCAGGCATGGGCAGCATGGCGTTCAGACCAGGATGAGGCAAAACCGTATTTTTCTGAGACCGCTCCGGACCATTCAGGGAGTAAAACCGGAGCACAGGCTTGAAGCCCTTCAGACGTAAACAGATCCACAACATACCGTCGGAGGTTTTCGTTTACCTTTTCACCGTAATGTCGAACTTTGCTCCACTCTATGCTGGGTAAAGCTTCAGCCTTTCTATGGGCGATTCTGGTCTGTTCTGTTTGCGGTAAAATCCATGCGATGACGCTCAATTCATCAGCCCGAACTGATTCATCCTTGAAAGCGAGTGAGAATGCTTCCTGTGGTGTCCAGTAGAACTCATGTCCTATATCAGATTTCAAAAAGTCGAAGAGCGAATCTTCCGCTGAAGCTATACCAACAAGAGGGAATGAAAAGGCATGTACATCTGAACCGGGTTCAATTGCGTTATTTGCGTGGTCATTCATCCATGATGTAATATGCTCTTTTATCTGATCCATTTTAAGGCGATTTGTAGAGGTTCAGTTGGTATTTTCGCTATGTAAGAGAGTGATTGAGTTTTCTACTAATGGCTGAATGATATCCAGCAGATCTTCACGGTCAAGATACGGGCAGGGCTCATTATACGGGAAATCACGGCATTGCCGTGGTCTTGCCAGATGGATAGAGCATCTTCCGCGCATTTTTTCATTGTTGAGGAAAATACATGAGCCGTCCTTGCGCACTTTAAAGGTGTTTTTCCCTTCGATATATTGTTTGCGTACCTCGCCGTCACTTATGGCAAAATGTCGTGCAATCCTGTTGATATCTGTGGCATCAACATACAAGGTTGATCCTTCGAGCCTGTAACAGCAGTAGCCGGGACAGAAATTACAATAGAGTTTACTGCTGGCCAGTACATATTGGTCAGGTTGCTGGGCTGTCATTATTGCGCTCCGGGGGACTGCTGTGAACCTGCCTGTTATGTATATATGTGTATAGATCAGGCCGTCAGTAATACCGGTTTAGATCTATTCTGCCAATGAGTATTAACAGTATATGAGTGGAATATGTCGGGATCATATTTCGATATATCCAGAAGTATATAGTTTGCGATATCAAATCTTTGATATTGCAGCAGAGATGGTTTTAGAAAGTTCTTTCAGCAGATTAGAATAGAGCTTCTCGAAATCGCTCATTGAATAGCGTGCTGTGGATGAGTCAAAGCTGACACCACCGACAACCTCGGAGGTTCTAAGGTTGAATATCGGCGCGCCCATAGCGATCAGGCCTGGCAAAAATTCTTCTTTGTTTATTGAATATCCGCGTTTTTTTGTTTCTTCGAGATCCGCCAGCAGTTGCTGTTTATCTGTAATACTTGCTCCGGTAACCGGTCGCAGCTCAATTGCATCAAGCATGGTTTGCTGTTTATCTTTATCGAGAAAAGCCATGGCCGCTTTGCCCGTTGCCAGATTGTACATATCAGCATTAACGGTGAAATGAGCAAAGGCGAGGGTATCTATTGATTCGCGCCTGTAGACCAGATATATCGACTGGTTTTGAATGATCCCCACATCAATGTGAATGCCGTGCTGTTTGTGAATCTCATCAACAAAGGGCTTAATTGTCTGTACAATCTCAGCTTTTTGCAGGAATGAGTGCGCGAGAGGGATTGTTCTCAGGCCTAGCCTGTAAAGTTTGTCTTTCGTGCCTTTTTGCAGATAACCATGCTCGCAAAGAGCACCAACATAGCGGAGTACAGACGTTTTATTGATTTCAAGGCGTCTGGAAATTTCACTCAGGCTAAATGATGTGTCATCCGCACAGAAAAGGTCGAGAATTCGAAGCCCTTTGTCGAGAGTTTCTGAAATGCTGCTTTTATTACTCATAATAAATCAGATATAGCAGATGAAGGTGGATGTGACTGATTGTTACCGGATAGACTGCAGCTAATCAGAAACTGATGTCGTTGTCAATACGCTGCGAAAATAACGGGTTGGCAGGTGGGCCCGATCTGGCAAGTGTGATAGTGTGCTTCGGGCCCGTCAGGTATGACTATACATAATGAGAGATGTAATCCTTCATTACGCTGGGAGGTAAAACTAAAAATAGTAATGGGTTTCAGGGTGTTCCTGAATGTCACCGTTTACGGGAGTTTCGACAAGCTCTTTGACTTCCTGCATCGTAGAACCTTTAGCCAGTGCCCACATAAGTTTAGGAACAATAGCCTCGGTATTCATATCTTTTGCATAAATGATATCTTCCCTGGGCAGGCTGCGGCCGACTTCGTAAATATCTAAGTCTACACCTTCCATCAGGCACTGTGTGGTTACAACGACCGCAACACCAGCCTCTGTTAATTCACGGACTTTTGATGCAAGATCCAGAATGCCGGATGAGACACCACCAATTCCATAACTTTCAATAATGACCCCTTTGACCTTTGTCTTGAGATAGTCAAAAATGTCAGGGTTGAGTCCTGGAAAAAGTTTTAATACAAAGACGCTGTCTTCAATTTCGGTTGCGATATTGAGTGCTGCGGGTGTGCCCGTCGCATCGGTATCCGATCTGAAAAAGACATTGTTGGCTGCTTCATTGTAACGAATCTTGTTATGCTTAATAACTGCAACTGATGGAAAATTGACGCTGTTAAACGCGTCATAACTTCTGGTTTTAGTTTTTATAGCTCGTGTTCCGTTTATCAGTTTTCCATCAAAGGCGATAAATACTCCGGCGAGTTCTTCGCAGGCAAACAGCAATGCATCGTTAAGATTCTGGATAGCATCAGTTGTGGCATCTATCAGAGAATATTGTGACCCTGTGAGGACTACCGGTTTGTTGAGCCCTTGTAACAGATACGTGAGTGCTGACGCGGTGTAGGCCATGGTATCAGTGCCATGGGTTATGATAAATCCGTCAAATGAGTCGTAATCATC
Source organism: Desulfosediminicola flagellatus (assembly GCF_005116655.2). GTDB lineage: Bacteria > Desulfobacterota > Desulfobulbia > Desulfobulbales > Desulfocapsaceae > Desulfopila > Desulfopila flagellata. Next base: position 1,568,813 of record NZ_CP050698.1, read on the forward strand.
AGCTATTGCCTGAGCAATACTAAGCCAATTCTGAGGAACCATGTTTGAGCTGTCAATATTCATGACAGTTTTTCCCTCTATATGATGCTTCCTGGCAGCAGGTTGAATACACTCTATCAGTTTCTCAACGGTGTAGTGGGGGCGAAGACCGGTTTCGGTATGATCACATACGATTGTCCCGCCAGTGGCCAGAATGAGGAGCTTACGAATTGGGGAGGTATCTTTCATTGATTCCTTTGAATGAAAGGTCATTCCTCAGGGCGGAATAGTTAAGCCCTGAGGAATGAGGAGCTTTCGGGCAATTAATTTTTCAGGTCAACGCTGGCTTTAACTCTGTTGGCCTCGAGCTTTTCGACCCAGATGTCAGCATTTTCAATGCCAAGTTCACGCGGGTCAAATACTGGATCAAGGCCCGCCTTTTTCTGTGCTTCGTAATCTTTCAGGGTCTTAACACCAGTGCGGGTAAGCAGAATAATGGCAATAATGTTGAGCCATGCCATCAAACCAACACCGATATCACCGAGTGCCCATACCTGACCTGCAGAGTTAATTGAACCGACAAAAACCATGATCAGCAAAACGACACGGGTAACATTAAAGACAAGTTTGTGGTTCTTAAACTTTTTGGCCAAAAAGGCAACGTTTGATTCACAGTAATAATAATATGCCATTAATGTGGTGAAGGCGAAGAAAAACAGTGCAATCGCAACGAATCCACTACCAAGACCCGGGGCAAGCGTATCAACAGCTGACTGGGTGAAGATTGGTCCAGGTGCAGCACCACTTAAGGAAGGGTTTTGGAACAGGAAACCGCCGGCACCATCAACAGTGTTGTACATTCCGGTAATAAGGATCATCAGCGCAGTTGCGGTACAGACAAACAGGGTGTCTACATATACAGAGAACGCCTGAACAAGGCCCTGCTTGGCAGGATGACTAACTTCTGCTGCAGCTGCGGCCATAGGTCCGGTACCCTGACCAGCTTCGTTTGAATAGATTCCACGCTTAACACCCCACATAATAGCCTGACCGATGATTGCGCCAAACGCTGCATCGCTGCTGAATGCGGAGGTAAAAATAAGAGAAAACACAGAAGGAACTTTCTCTATATTGATAAGAATAATTGTCGCGGCAACAAGGATGTAGGCGATAGCCATGAATGGTACTACGACTTCAGCTACTCGTCCGATACGTTTAACACCACCAAAAATGATCAGGGCAAGAAGGGCAACAACCACACCGCCGGAAACAGGGGCAGGGATGCCGAAGGCATTATTCATTGCAGCAGCGATGCTGTTTGCCTGAATTCCAGGAAGGAAAAAGCCCATTGCGATGATAGCTGAAATTGCAAAGGCGATTGCATACCACTTCATGCCAAGACCTTTTTCGATGTAGTATTGCGGTCCACCGCGATACTCACCATCCATCTCTTCTTTGTAAACCTGAGCAAGGGCAGACTCTATATACGCAGAACCGGCACCGAGAAAAGCGATGGTCCACATCCAGAAGACTGCGCCAGGACCACCAAAACCAATTGCCGAAGCCACACCAGCAATATTACCGGTACCGACACGACCACCAAGGGCCATTGCAAAACTTTGCAGAGAAGATACGCCGGACTTAGAGGATTTACCATGGAACAACTGGCCAACCATATCCTTTATTAATCGAACCTGAGGGAATTTCATCAGAATCGAAAAGTATACACCTGCGCCAAGGCAGAGAAAAACCAGTGCCTTACTCCAGATAATTCCATTTAGAAAATCAATAACCTGTCCCATTTATAATTCTCCTTACTGCGTAGTTGTTTGGGTTAACTGTTTACATGTAGATGACGCTCGGGTCCTTCCGGTTACGCGTGGTATCCCGTTTGTTTCGTTCCTCTTGGGTAAGAAATGTTTATTTCACAGACACATGTGTTCCTTTCAAAGGAACACATGTAATTTTGAGGGGAAATTAAATCGGCATCGGAGGGATATGTCAAGGGGAAATGTGACGTGCTTTAGACAGGATGCAGAGATTAGACCAATCTGGTGGTGAATGAGAATCGGGTTGTTCGTATTTCTCTACTCCAAAGAAGGAAAGGTTATACGATTAGATTTGAGCTGATAGATTATGTGATTATACGTGATTATCAGTGTTTAGAGGTGGTTTTGGCTGGTTCCCACTTAAGGAGGTTTAGGAGTAGGCTGAGTGCAGGTTCTGAGAGTTACCCGAGATTGAAAGTTTTTAGATGAAAACACCACTGGGTGGTAGCGAAATTTGTTGACACTAACTTTTCGATAGTTTAGGTTTGCCGAAAATTAATTGGTTGCTCTAAGTGAGTACGAAGAGCATTATATTATTATGAGTTTAAAACTTGTTTCCAGCTGTAAGCTATCACTTCACATCAAGATGACGATCTTGAACAAGGTGGCGAGTTTTAGATTGAAAACGAACAAAAGATCAGGAGAAGAGAAAATGTTGTCACGAATGTTAGCCGCCCTTATGTTGGTTCTTATCAGCCTTCCTGCATATGTTTCAGCAGCAGGTAATGAAATTATTGTATATTCAGCACGTAATGAACATCTTATTAAGCCTCTTTTTGAAATGTACACCAAGAAAACCGGTGTGCAGGTTAAGTACATAACAGGAAAGGCCGGAGCCTTGCTCGAACGGTTGAAGGCTGAAGGTGCCAATACACCTGCAGATGTATTTATCACTGTAGATGCAGGTAACCTCTGGCAGGCTGCAGAGGCCGGTGTACTTCAGCCGCTTACTTCTGAAATACTTGAGGCAAATGTACCTGCGAACCTTCAGGACCCGAACAACACCTGGTTTGGTTTATCAGTACGCGCTCGAACCATCGTCTACAATACCACCTCCGGTGCTGATAAAAAGCTTTCAACCTATGAAGATCTTGCTGCTGATAACTGGAAGGGGCGCCTCGCTCTCCGCACCTCTAAAAAAGTGTATAATCAATCGCTGGTAGCATCTCTCATTGCAGAGCATGGAGCAGAAAAGGCAGAGCAGATTGTTAAAGGCTGGGTAAATAACCTCGCTGCAGATCCTTTTAGTAATGACACCAAAGCACTTGAAGCAGTCGCTGCAGGAATCGCTGATGCGACAGTTGTAAACACCTATTACTTTGGTCGTCTCATGAAAAAGCAGCCTGACCTTCCTCTTGCGATTTTTTGGCCGAATCAGGAGACCAACGGTGTGCATATGAATGTCAGTGGTGCAGGTGTTACCACCCATGCTAAAAATAAGGATGCTGCGGTAAAACTGATTGAGTGGCTCTCGGGTGAAGAGGCACAGGCTCAGTTTGCCGGTCTCAATATGGAGTATCCTGTGAACACGAACGTTGACGTTGACCCAATTGTAGAAAAATGGGGAACATTCACCGGCAACCCAATGAATGTCGCTAAATATGGCGAACTTCAGGGTGAGGCGATAAAACTTATGGATCGTGCAAGCTATAAGTAATTGACTCTCATGCGAAAACACCTCAAATCGCTATCTATCCGGCTGGATGCCTGGCAGCTGTCAGCGCTAATTCTGGCTGGATTGGTAGCGGTTCCTATCGGGATTATATTTTCCTCAGTATTTCGGCCGGAAAGAGAAATCTGGAATCACCTGGCCGATACTGTTCTTTCTTCGCTGCTGCTCAACACCTTCTGGTTGAGCAGCGGCGTTCTTGTGTGTACCGCTTTACTCGGGGTTTCTCTGGGGTGGCTGACTGGTGCCTGTAATTTCCCCGGTCGATCATTTTTTTCCTGGGCCCTGACTTTACCTATGGCGATTCCCGCCTATGTAATGGCGTTTATATTTGTCGGGGTTATGGATTTTACCGGCCCTGTTCAGTCCGCCATGCGCACTTTACCAGGTCTTGAACGTACTATAATCGAAGTGCGATCTACGCCATTTGTGGTACTGGTAATAAGCCTTACGCTCTATCCGTATGTGTATCTGCTCAGCCGTTCTGCATTTCTCAGCCAGGGACGAGTGCTTATGGAAGCGGCCCGTACATTGGGTGTCGGCCCGTGGGTTGCATTTTGGCGGGTGGCTTTGCCTATGGCCCGCCCATGGATTGTCAGCGGGCTGGCGCTTGTTCTCATGGAGACGCTGGCGGACTTTGGAGCAGTTTCTATTTTTAACTACGATACCTTTACTACTGCGATCTACAAAGCATGGTTCGGGTTCTTTTCATTACAGGCTGCTGCCCAGCTCTCTTCAATACTCGTCATATTCGCTTTGGTTCTTGTTCTGGTCGAAGCAATGTATCGCTCAAAGATGCGATATTATGCCAATGCCAGAAGCGGCAGTGTCCATTCTCGAATAGTGCTCTCTGGTGGAAAGGGGCTGGCAGCCACACTTTTTTGTTCATTAATTGTGCTTGTCGCCTTTGTTCTGCCAGTTACCCAACTTGCACTTTGGGTGGTTGAAGCCGCACAGGATAGTGCCTTACCGGATTACATGGCACAAACATGGCAAACGTTATTTTTAGGTGGTGGTGCAGCTATTCTTACCTGTATCTGCGCTGTATTACTTAGTTATGCAAAGCGCAGAAAGCCTGGCAAGCTGAACGTATTGCTCTGTAAAATATCGACAGTCGGTTATGCGCTTCCCGGAACTGTTCTTGCTGTAGGCATCTTTCTACCTATTGCCTGGTTTGATAATCAGCTGCAGGGGATATTACACACAGTGTTCAATATCGATTCAGGGCCATTGTTGCAGGGCACTGTTATCGTAATGCTTATGGCGTATATGGTGCGATTTCAGGCAGCAGGGTTTGGAGCCATTGATAGCGGCATGCAGGCGATCAGTCCAAGTCTTGATGAGGCTGCGGCGATTATGGGGGTTAAAGGTGCAAAACTTGTCTGGATCATTCACCGACCACTTTTAAAGAAAGGCCTCTTAACTGCATTCATTCTGGTGATGGTTGATGTCGTAAAAGAAATGCCGATCACCCTGATGACACGACCCTTTGGCTGGGATACGCTGGCTGTGAAAATCTATGAACTTACAAGTGAAGGGGAGTGGGAGCGTGCAGCATTGCCCGGACTTTATCTGGTGATGGCATCAATCATTCCTGTAGTGCTGCTGATTCGGCAGACGGAGAAATAGAAATGGAAAAGCAACAGAAAACACCGCTTCTGCAGGTAGATACTGTATGTAAATCATATGGTGATAATCAGGTTGCCTATGATGTGAGTTTTGTATTGGAAAAGGGTGAGATAGGCTGCCTGCTTGGCCCCAGTGGTTGTGGCAAAACAACACTTTTACGAGTCGTAGCCGGTTTTGAGCATATTCAGAGTGGCAGCGTGAGTATTGATGGTGAGCGGGTATCTGCATCGGATATAAATGTTCCGCCTGAAAAACGATCTATTGGTATGGTCTTTCAGGATTATGCTCTTTTTCCACATCTTTCTGTGTTTGATAATGTGGCCTTTGGCATTCGATCAAAGCAGTATAGTGAAGTGAAAAAGAATGTGAAAGAATTGCTTGATCTTGTTGGTCTTAGTGATGTTGCTGAAAAATATCCACATGAACTTTCAGGTGGACAGCAGCAGCGTGTTGCCCTGGCAAGAGCACTTGCACCTCAACCTGAACTGCTGCTGCTTGATGAACCATTTTCAAACCTCGATGCTGTTTTGAGAGACAGGCTGACAGTAGAGGTTCGCGATATTCTGAAAGAACTCGGCACTACCGCTTTGCTTGTTACCCACAATCAGCATGAGGCGTTTTCGGTGGCAGACAGGATTGGTGTACTGTTCGAAGGCAGGATGAAGCAGTGGGACAACGCACATGATATTTACCACAGACCTGCAAGTCTTGAAGTGGCAACATTTGTCGGTGACGGAGTTCTTGTTTCAGGAACGGTGATAGGTCCAGGGCAAGTGAAAAGCGGCCTGGGTCTTTTGCAGGGAAATCTTTCACTGCCATGTGAGTCAGGTTGTGAGGTAGATCTGCTTGTGCGACCTGAAGATGTTGTTCATGTTGAGGATGCCTACGTAAAGGGCAAAGTATTACATAAATCATTTCGTGGGCCCAACATTCTCTATCAGCTTGAATTACCTTCAGGCGAGAAATGTCAGGCGCTGGTATCCAGCCATCACAATCATGCTCTTGGTGAATTGATAGGGATTATACCGGAGGTTGATAATCTGGTTGTCTTTCCACGGAAAACCATGCTGTAAAAAAAAATAGCAGAAATCCTATTGAATAAGCTCTGCTTCTCTAACATAATGGGTTCAGATAGTAGTTGAATATGACTAAAGAAGAGTATGTTGAAATGGTCATATTTAAACCTACACGTAATGAAGATTTGATAACCGGGATTTGAGGGGAAGCATGCAGCTGGTTGATACACATTGCCATATTGATATAGAACGTCATTTTCCGGATTTTGATGCAGTTCTGGATAGAGCCGTCAAAGCGGGTGTGAGTGATATTGTTCTGGCAGGGGTTCATCGCCAAGGCTGGCAACGGCTTATGGCTTTGAGCAGGAAGCACCCTGAGTTGCATGCGGCATCTGGAATGCATCCCATGTATCTTGATTACCATGCACCAGAAGATCTGGCAGAGCTTGAAAAACTCGCAGCCAGCGGCGAACTGGTAGCCATTGGGGAGGTGGGGCTTGATTACCATGTCGAAAACAGTGACCATGCTGTGCAGCAACGACTTTTTGAGGCGCAGATTGATATTGCCGCCAGTGCTGGTCTGCCGCTTTTGCTTCATGTCAGAAAAGCTCATGATCAGGTGCTTGCAACCATTCGGCGAAAAAAGTTCAACAATGGAGGAATAGTCCACGCCTTTAACGGAAGTTATCAGCAGGCCACGCATTATATTAAGCATGGTTTTATGATTGGAATCTGCGGCACAGTTACCTATGACCGTTCCCGAAAAATCCGGAAAGTGGCAAGCGAATTACCCCTTGAAGCACTGGTTCTCGAAACAGATAGTCCAGATATTCCTCCTTCAGCCCATTGGGGCGAAAGAAACCTGCCTGAATATTTACCCGAGGTGCTTTTGCACCTAACTCAATTACGCAGTGAAGACCAATCTGGTATAGCTGTACAGACCAGCAAGAATGCCAGAGCAGCACTGACACGCATTGATCTCCCTTAAGAAAACTCCGTAGTTTTCGGGCTGGAACTACGAAGTACATAGTATATGGTATGCGATATATAATTCATCCTGTGAAAAAAAGTTTCGTATGAAATAACCAACAATTAAGGCGTTGTCGGCAGTTCAGGAGTTGATGCCTCAATATGTTGGGTATGTCACGGAAAAAGCTGTTGTCATTAAATATATTATGAGGTAGATAAGTGTTAGGGATGGCGTTTGATAGCAATTCTTCTATGTTGTCTTAATAGAAAGAAGCTCCATCAAACCAAAGTTTCCTGCAGATTAGGGGGGGACACCTGGCTGCTATTTGTTTTACCAAATCAGATGAAACAAATTAAGTGTGACAAAATAGAACCGAAAATGTGGATTTTATCATTGATAATAAGATGTTATTCTGTGCCGGGATGCTGAATGGATTGTAGTTTGAGTCTATGCTGAAAGTCTCGGTGTATCGTTCCTCATTTACCCATGTACTCCATTTATCTATGGGAAAAGTTTTCAAAATAATGAGGTAAGTGAAATCTCAGGGAACGGGATGATAAACACTGTATTGAAATGAAATCTACCTGGTTTTCTTTCTGAAACTACGTAGTATTCAATACTTTCTATATTGGCTTATGTTTTGTTTTTTTTATTAATACCAGGAGATAAGCATGGAACTTGAGCATGTCGTTGCAATGTCTGAAGACCGCGAACGTCTAAGGCTGAACAGTAACGCAACTGTTAAAGTCGAAACTGTAGATCGCAGAGTGGTTGAGGGGCAGTTACGTGATATAGGGATGCATAGTCTTTACCTTTTTACCCATGAAGAGAATGATGATTTTTTAATTCATGGCGAGCCGGTAAAGGTCAAAGTGAAAATGCGAAGCGGCAGCAGTAATCTCATAATTGAAGCTGAAGGAAATATTGCCAGAATGGATGCGTTTGGCTTTGTCGTTCAGTTTAATGATTCGTTGAAATGGTGGCCGGTATTTACCATGTTTCCGATATCTGAAGATCATTAATTCGTTGTTGAAAGTACATACAATTATACCAGTATAATCCGCAAGTGTGCCTGATAAACCGTAGTCAGGTTACAGGCACCCTGCCGGCCGTTTTTCTCTCTTTTTTTCTCTGAAGATTTCCTAACCATTCTGCGTAATGCAAATTCGCAAAATATACCATTGAGCAGTAAATGCTCTACATTGATTCATCGTATATACGCTGGCCATTCAGCTATAATCATGAATGGTGTGTGTCTGATAGAGTGCATATAGCGAGTTATTGGGTAGTTTGAGGTTTCCCATGCATTTTAGTTTGCAGAGTCTAGATGATTGTTGGTGATTTTTGTGCCTTTTATAAAAACACCTATGAGAATTATCTGTGAATATAGTAGAAATCCCTCAGTGAGATGATACGGATACATAACATGTAAGCGGAATATATTAAAAACGAGGTGATTGATGAGCAGGGAAAACACCTGTAATTCAGATAGTATGATAATCCTGGATAAAATTTTCAGGGCAGGCCTGCTGCGAGTAGATCCCTATCAGATGATTAAAGATCAGCTGCATCGTGATGGCTCCTGTCTGTCCATTCATAGTGATGATGTTCAGCTTTCAATCGATCTTGATGACTATACTGAAATAGTGATTCTTGGTGCGGGGAAGGCGACAGCACCTATGGCAAGAGCCATGGAAGAATTGCTCGGCGAAAGGCTGACTAAGGGGCTGGTAGTCGTCAAATACGGTCATACTGATAGCTTGAAAAAGGTCGAGATTATTGAAGCCGGTCATCCTGTACCCGATGCTGAAGGCGTACGGGGAGCAGGTGAAATTTTACAACTGGCAGCAGATGCGGGAAAAACAACTCTGGTTATAAACCTCATTTCCGGAGGTGGTTCGGCGTTATTACCGTATCCCGGTTCATTTGAAAAAAATGGGCAGACGTTTCAGCTAAGTTTGTCAGATAAGCAAAAGACCACTCAGGCGCTATTGGCCTGTGGAGCTGAAATTAATGAGATTAATTGTGTGCGTAAACATCTCTCCGGGATAAAGGGTGGCCGATTGCTTGATGCAATTGCTCCGGCACGATCTATTAACCTCATATTATCTGATGTAGTGGGGGACGACCTAAGCAGTATTGCCTCAGGCATGACGGCGGCAGATCCGACAACATTTACTGATGCGCTTTCAGTATTGCAACATTACAACATAGAAAAGGACGTTCCTGAACTGGTTGTGCAATACCTTAAAGCTGGGGCGAATAAAGAAATTCCTGAGTCATTAAAGATTGGATCAAGCGCGCTGGCTCTGAGCGCAAATATCCTGCTTGGTACAAATCGTACGGCATTAAACGGTGCCGCCACCGAAGCTGAAAAGCATGGATATTCCGTGATTCGACTAACATCACGACTAACCGGAGAAGCCAAAGAGCTGGCCCGGACCTTATCAGCTATAGGTGCAGATGCCAAAGAGCATAAAATGCTGGGCAACCTGCCTCTGTGTATTATTTCAGGGGGGGAGCCGATTGTAACAATTCAAGGCACAGGCAAGGGCGGCAGAAATCAGGAGATGGCACTGGCGTTTTTACGTGAGATGCAAAAATGCCCTGACCTCTATGAAGACATTCATTTTCTGGCTGCTTCTACTGACGGTAACGATGGTCCGACTGATGCTGCAGGAGCTTTTGCTAATCTCGAGCTGCTACAGAGATGCAGGGATGAACAGCTTGATATAACCGAATATTTGCACAATAATGATTCATACAATCTCTTTGACAAGATTGGTGGGTTATGCAAAACCGGCCCTACCAATACCAATGTCTGTGATCTTCATTTTATGCTGATTCTCTAATATAAAGCAGACCGTGATAAGCCATAAACTCTGTTGAAACTTCATCGTATTCTTGAAAAATACAAACCACCAGGCACCTGATATGAAACAGGAAAACGGAATCGAATATAAAAAAACAATTTGTCCTCTGGATTGCCCTGATAGTTGCGGCATAATTGCCAAAGTTGACAATGGCACAGTCGTTTCTTTAAAGGGGGATCCCGATCATCCTTACACTCAAGGGTACATTTGCAGGAAAATGCGTTCATACATTGAGCGCGTGTATTCTAGCGAGAGGGTACTCTACCCGCAACTTCGGGTAGGTGAAAAAGGGGAGGGGAAGTTTAAGCGCATTAGTTGGGACGAGGCGCTGGAAATTTTCGCCCGAAAGGTGACAGAGGTGCGCGAAACCTATGGTGGTGAAGCCATCCTGCCATATCAATATGCCGGTAACATGGGCGCAATAAATAAAAATGCGGGATATGCTCTGTATCATAAACTGGGAGCGAGCAGGATACTTGAGACTATCTGTTCCGCTGCGGCAGGGGCCGGAATGGCAATGCATCTACCCGATGTGCCAGGAAGCCCGCCTGAGGTCGCTGAAGATGCAGATCTTATCGTTGCCTGGGGTATTAATATCAAGGTGACGAATATTCACTTCTGGCAATATGTTGCGGCTGCCAGAAAGCGTGGTGCCAAACTCCTGGTGATTGATCCGTACAAAAACGACACAGTGAAGTCGGCCGATCTGTATATACCGGTACAGCCGGGAGGTGATGGTGCGCTGGCACTTGGTGCTATCAAGCTGTTACTGGAGAGCAGGCTGATAGACAGGCAGATGCTGGAGAAGCAGACTACAGGTTTTGATGCGCTTGAAAAATACCTGAGAGCTACTCCCTGGGATGAGTTTACACGCCTAAGCGGGGTAGAGAAAAGCGGGATTGAACAATTTGCTCAATTGCTCGCCGGGCATCCAAAGACTTTTATTAGAATCGGTATTGGCCTGAGTAGAAATAGTCGTGGCGGAATGAGTGTCCGCTCTATTGCTTCTCTTGGTGCGGTACTGGGGCTCCTTGATGGCCAGGATGGCAAGGGGATGCTGCTTTCTAGCAAATCGTTTACTGGGGATAGTTCAAAACTCCGTTTTCCTGAGCTGATGGAGAAGCCCACCAGACACATCAATATGGCCCACCTGGGACATGCTTTAACCAGTCTTAAGCCGCCGGTGAAAATGTTTATCTCCTATAATTGCAATCCGCTCTGTGTAGCTCCGGATGCATCTATTGTTCGGAAGGGGTTGGAAAGAGATGATCTTTTTACGGTGGTTCATGAGCAGGTGATGACTCCAACAGCCAGATATGCCGATCTATTGCTGCCTGCCACCACTTTTCTCGAAAACAGAGATCTCTATACGGGCTACGGTCATTTTCAGTTTGGAGTTGTTGATTCGGTGATTGAGCCTCTTGGTGAGGCCAAAAGTAATTTTCAACTTTTTCAGGATTTGGCAGGAAAGCTTGGGTTTACTGATGAACCTTTCAGGCAGACTGTGGATGATCGTCTCAGTGCGTATATTGCAACTATTGAGGGATTACCCCCAAACTTTGAGTTTATACCAGACAAACCGACTGAGTGGATTACTTCAACACGCAAGAGACTGTCTGAGTCAGTGATTGATTGCTGGCAGACTTTTTTTGCTTTTAACGTTGAGGGTGATGAGCAGACTCCTTCGATCCCCTGCCTGCTTGAAGCGGATGAGTTTTCAAATAAAGATCTCTGCTCACGTTTCCCGTTGCAACTTATTACTCCGCCTCATATTGATCTGCTTAATTCGACGTTTGGCGAGAGGTATCCTGAAGAGTCGGGGACCGTGCTTATTCATCCGAATGATGCTGAAATATATAACATTACAGATGGTTGTGTGGTGAAGATTTACAACCATCGTGGTGGAGTGAACCGTGTGGCAAAAGTAACTGAAGATACACGTCAGGGGTTAATAGTGGCTGAGGGGATCTTCTGGCAGACTGCGAGTTGCCCGGCTGGGATTAACGATCTTACTTCTCAGAAAACTACGGATATTGCGGCGGGACCAACCTTCCACGAATCGTTGGTGGCAATCACTCCGATTGATGGCCATTGAGCAATTCAGCATGAAGGCTGAAACATAAAGTATACGGTCTGAGGTGCACCAACTCCGGCATTATTACAATTTAGACCGGAGTTGTGTTGCGCGTGAGAAAAAAAACAGTATCAAAAGCATGACAGATATTGTCAGGAAACAAACAAAAAAAACTTCCCCGTTAAAATACACTTTTTTTTCTTTTTTCGCTCCATTTCCCCTTTTCTGCATCAGTATATTTTCTAGTTGAATTTATTGGACTGATAACCATTACTCGACGTGTTTATACCTCTTTCAAAAGATCAAATTACTAATTCTCCACAACTTTTGTTGTACCCCTAGCTGCAATATATTAATGAAGAAAGGCATAAAAAATGTTGATATGACAGCGTGGAACAGATAGGATCTAACACTGATATCGAAGGACAATGGTTGGGCAGACCTACTTTTCACCAAAATTTAGCATGAGTATTGTGCAGTCCAGAGTAACGTATTGATTTTTTTAATACATTGGGTTTGGTCAGTCAACTAACCGATTGAAATCAATGTTTACCAAGGGAAGCTGAGCTTATGGCGTTGTCACTGTTACTGAAGAAAGAAACAGGGGATGCTGTGGTTTAATGCTTCGCTTCGCGGATTTCTGACAACCGCGACTGGTGAGAAATCAGAGTTAAAGCTGTCTGCAAAACAATATTTTATCAGACCATTGTAATTATAAATACCGTGTAAACACGCAAGGAGGTTCCTCTCTGCAGTATGTCTATCTTCGAAACCGGGTGATGCTTCGTAGGTGGTTAGCTGCAGCTGAAAGTAACATGTAATAGGTACACGAATACTTAACCATCAGCACTGAAGGAGTCATCATGGGATTTGAGACGCACAAGATGAGTGGATCGGTTATGGTTGTAGGAGCAGGTATTTCAGGCATGCAGGCATCGCTTGATCTGGCTGAGTCTGGCTATTATGTTTACCTTGTTGAAAAATCCTCCGCTATCGGCGGAGTAATGTCGCAGCTTGATAAGACCTTTCCGACCAACGACTGTGCAATGTGAGTAATCTCACCTAAACTGGTCGAGGTCGGCCGGCATCTCAATATCGAGCTATTGACGAACACTGAGCTTCTGGGCATCGAAGGCGAGCCTGGAAACTTTTCCGCTAAAATTCATCAGAACCCCCGATATGTAGACCTGACAAAGTGCACGAGCTGTGGCGAGTGTGCAAAGGTTTGTCCGGTTTCCCGCCCAAACGAGTACAACGAAAAACTCGATTTTCGCAAAGCAATCTACAAACAGTATCCGCAGGCTATTCCTGGTGGATTCGGAATAAACAAAGAGGGAACTGCCCCGTGTAAGGCCACCTGTCCTGCCCATGTCAGCATCCAGGGCTTTGTTGCTCTGATTAATGACGGCAGGTATGACGAGGCTTTAAAACTTTTCAAGGAAGAGCACCCGTTCCCGGGAATCTGCGGCCGCGTCTGTCATCACCCCTGTGAAGGCGAGTGTACACGTGCCCAGGTGGATCAACCCCTTAACGTCCGTGAGCTGCATCGCTTCCTAAGCGATTATGAACTTGAGAAGGGTGAATTTTACCTTCCTGAAATCAAGGCTGAAAAACGTGACGAGAGGGTTGCGGTAATCGGTTCAGGTCCTGCAGGCGTAACCGCTGCATGTGAATTGCTCAAGCAAGGCTATCAGGTCACCATCTTTGAAAAACTTGATGAACCTGGCGGTATGATGCGATACGGCATTCCTGAATATCGTTTGCCACGCGACATCCTCGCAGGCGAAATCAAGGTTGTTCAGGATATGGGTGCCGAGCTCAAGTGCGGAGTTACCTTTGGTACAGACATCACCCTTGAGAGCCTGAAAATGGATGGCTATTCAGCGGTGTTCATCGCAATAGGATTACATAGCGGTAGAAATCTCGGCATCGAAAACGAGGAGATGGAAGGGGTTTTGCAGGGCGTTGATTTTCTGCGGGAAGCCTCTAAGGGCACAAAGATTGAAGTCGGTAAAGAGGTTGTTGTCGTAGGTGGTGGTAACGTTGCTGTTGATGTTGCCCAAACTGCAAAACGTCTTGGAGCCGAGAATGTGACGCTGATTTGTCTTGAGCGCCGCGAGGAAATGCCCGCCTGGGAATATGAGATTATAGAAGCCCTGGAAGACGACATTAAAATCGTCAATAGTTTTGGTCCTCATAATTTTCATATAGACAAGGATGCGAACCGTATTGCAGGTATCGAATTCAAGAGCTGTAAGAACGTTTTTGATGAGAATGGACGTTTTAATCCTGAGTATGACGAGAGTGTCTGCGAGATCTTTAATTGTGATACGGTCATCGTTGCTATCGGTCAGAGTGCCAATATGGATGGCATCAAAGATCAGGGAATCGCTATTTCACGGCCTGGTGGTCTCGAAGCTGATTCTGTAACTCTGCAAACCCCGATCGACTGGGTATTTGCTGGTGGTGATGCCTTCTACGGTCCAAAATCGGTTGTAGACGCCGTTGCCTGTGGTAAAGAAGCAGCTATTTCTATCCATCGTTATATCAACAATATGGATCTCAGGGAAGATCGCGACAAGGTCTGGGAATATGTGCGACCTGCCATTGAAGGCGAAGGCATCATTGAGCGCATCAAGGCTAAAGCTCTTGCACCGAAGGATCGCGCCGGTAACTTCCTTGAAGTTGCAAGCGGCTATAACGAGGAGCAGGCGAGACGCGAATCAACACGATGTATGAGCTGTGGTATCTGTTCGGAATGTTATCAGTGCCTGGACGCCTGTCTGGCAGGTGCAATCGATCACGATATGGTTGCAGTTGATAAGGATCTCACCGTAGGCTCTGTGGTTCTCGCCACAGGTGCTAAACCCTACGATCCGACTCCGCTTTCCGATCTGTATTTGTATAAACAAAATCCAAACGTTATGACGAGCCTTGAGTTCGAGCGATTGCTCAGCTCTGGCGGACCAACAATGGGTCATCTGGTTCGGCCATCGGATCACAAGGAACCAAAGAAAGTCGCCTGGCTCCAGTGTATCGGTTCACGAGATAATAATAAATGCGGCAACTCCTATTGCTCCTCCGTCTGTTGTATGTACGCGATGAAAGATGCAATGATAGCCAAGGAACATGCCACCGAAGATCTCGACGCCGCCATATTCTATATGGATATCCGCTCGTTTGGTAAAGACTACGAGATGTATTATGACCGTGCACGGGACCGTGAAGGAATCCGTTTTGTAAAGTCCAGGGTCCATTCGGTGACGGAAAATCGTGAGAACCAAAATCTCATTCTACGTTTTGCCGATGAGAACGGCGCGATCATGGAAGAAGAGTTCGATATGCTCGTACTCTCGGTCGGCTTAGAAGTTCCAAAAGAAACTCTGGAGTTAGCAGATAAACTCGGCATTGCTGTTAATAAAAACAAATTCTTAGAGAGTAAACCGTTTAATCCTCTCGAATCTACGAGACCGGGAATTTTCGCCTGCGGCACCTTTCAGGGGCCAAAGGATATCCCGGCATCGGTTACTGAAGCCAGTGCGGCGGCAGGTCTTGCCGGTTGCCTGATAGCTGAGGCGCGGGGAACTGATACAAAGGTTCTTGAAGTGCCCGAAGAGATAGATATCTCAGGACAGGAACCGCGGGTAGGCGTCTTTGTCTGTAATTGCGGCTCTAACATTGCCGGTGTTGTTGATGTGCCAGCAGTACAGGATTATTCGGCAACGCTGCCGGGTGTCGTCTTTACCGATAATAACCTGTTCACCTGTAGTCAGGATACGCAGGCAAAGATAAAAGATAAGATTCTTGAAGAACGATTGAATCGTGTAGTTGTCGCATCCTGCAGCCCTAAAACCCATGCCCCGATGTTTATGGAAACTCTGGAAGCATGCGGGCTGAACAGATATCTTTTTGAGATGGCAAATATCAGAAATCAGGACTCCTGGGTTCATTCAGACAGTCCGGAACTGGCAACTGAGAAGGCCAAAGATCTGGTGCGTATGGCTGTTGCTCGTGCAGTCACGTTGAAGCCGCTCCATGGTAAGGTCATCCCGGTTAACAAGCACGCCCTGGTAATTGGTGGCGGAATTGCAGGTATGAACGCCGCACTTGATCTCTCAAGACAGGGGTTTGAATCCACGCTTATCGAGAAGCAGCCCGAGCTCGGTGGAATGGGCAGAAAACTGCATCACACAATCGAAGGTGCAGATATTAAGACCTATGTCGATCAGCTTGCGACAAAGGTAAGCTCCGATGAGAAGATCAATGTGATCACAGATTCGGAGATTGTTGAATTTGAAGGTTTCCAGGGTAACTTCAAGACCGCGGTACGCGCAGGTGGTCAGGAAGAAGCGCAGGAAATTAAGCACGGTGTCATCATTGTCGCCACAGGCGCGAATGAATACACGCCGAAGGAATATCTCTACGGTGAAGACGATCGCGTCCTCACTCAGACCCAGCTCACTGACAGACTGGCTGAAAAGGGTGCTGCTGATCTTGATAATGTCGTCATGATCCAGTGTGTCGGCTCCCGTAATGAAGAGCGGCCTAATTGTTCGCGGATCTGCTGTCAGGCAGCTGTTAAGAATGCCTTGGCAATTAAGAAGAGCAGCCCGGATACTCAGGTGTTTATCCTCTATCGCGACATGCGCATGTATGGCCAGATGGAAGATTATTATACTGAGGCCAGGAAGCAGGGAGTCCTTTTTGTACGCTATGCCAAAGACAATCCACCGACTGTCAAAACCTCTGATGAGGGCGTGCTGATAACGGTGAAAGATCATGTCCTGCAACGGGATATAGAGATTTGTGCCGAAGTACTCGCGCTATCTGCGGGTGTTCAGCCGAGCCGTCCGGAAGAGTTGGTTAACAAGATGAAACTGAATACCAACCCTGAAGGGTATTTCCTTGAGGCGCATGTCAAGCTGAGACCGGTTGATATGGGAAGTGACGCCGTCTTCTTATGTGGTACTGCACACGGCCCGCAATTGATCTCTGAAGCGATTGTTCAGGCTAACGCTGCTGCATCGAGAGCCGTTACCTTCCTCTCTAAAGATGAGATTAAGCTGTCGGCAATTAAGGCGGAGGTATTCCCCGAGCAATGTGTGAAGTGTCTGACCTGTGTCCGGTCATGTCCGTTTGAGGTTCCGCAGTTTGATGTGGCTGCAGGAGAGATTAAGATCGATCCGGCTCTCTGTCAGGGTTGTGGTGTTTGTGCATGTGTCTGCCCGAGACAGACCATCAACCTCAACAATTACGAAGACGACCAGATCACCTGCGAGATTGAAACCCTGCTGGAGGAAATATAATGGCTGATTTCAAACCGACTATTGTGGCATTTTGTTGTGACTATTGAGGGTATTCAGCTGCGGACCTGGCAGGTTCGATGAGACTGACGTACCCAACAAATATAAAAATACTCCGCGTACCATGCACAGGTAAAGTGGATGTGATGTATCTGCTCAGATGCTTTCAGGAAGGTGCCGACGGCGTTTTTTGCGTCGGCTGTCTTGAAGGTAACTGTCATTATAATGAGGGAAACTTGAGGTGCCGGGAGCGTGTCGAGCATATCCATGAACTGCTCGAAGAAATCGGCATCGAAGGCGACCGTGTCAGGATGTATAACCTGTCTTCGGGAGAAGGACCGACCTTTGCTAAATATGCTCAGGAGATGACCGAGCATATTCTGGCTCTCGGCCCCAATCCTTTAAAGGGAAAGCCCAGAAAAGCAGTTGAGCCTGCATAATATCGCAGGTTCAACTGGGGGTTCAAGAAAGAACTTTAAAGGATGCGTCGAAATAACGGCACCTCATGTAAGGAGTCAATTATGTCTGAAGGAGCATTACGAATAGGCGGTAAAAAGAAAAGCAGGTTTATGGACCAGGTCAAGGACCTTCTGCCCGAAGGCGGAAACCTTGACATGTGTCTTACCTGTGGGGCCTGTACTTCCGGCTGCCCGGCAACAGGGCTTGAAGGATTGGACCCGCGAAAAATGTTACGCATGGCAGCCATGGGCATGGATGAGGAACTCATGGCCTCTGACTGGCCCTGGATGTGTACAATGTGCGAGCGTTGTGTCTACGTTTGCCCAATGAAAATCAATATTCCCCAACTGGTCTTTAACCTGAGGGCGGCACGGCCTCGGGAAGAGCGCCCGAAAGGTATTCTGGGTTCGTGTGATATGGCTCTTCGCAGTGATACCTGCAGTGCCATGGGAGCAAACGAGGAGGACTGGCGTTTTGTGGTTGAAGATGTCGCCGAAGAGGTTCGCACGGATCAGCCGGGTTTTGAAAACCTGCTGGCCCCGATGGACAAGGTGGGCGCAAATTTCTACCTCAATCAGAACTCAAGGGAGCCGATGACAGAGCCGGATGAGATGGTTCCGCTCTGGAAGATTCTTAATACGGTCGGAGCTGACTGGACATATGGCTCCAAAGGTTGGGCGGCGGAAAATTACTGTTTATTCCTCGCTGATAACGAGAGCTGGAAACATATCATCGAGGTCAAGGCAAAGGCTGTTGATGACCTTGGCTGTAAGGTGTGGCTCAATACCGAATGAGGACACGAACTCTTCGCAGTCCGGGCCGGACTGAAAAAATTCAACATTCCTCATAAATTCGAGATAGCAAGCATCATTCAGTATTACGCAAAATGGATCAGGGAAGGGCGGTTGCCTGTGAGTTCCGACTGGAACAAGGATCTAAAAGTTACCTTTACCGTTCAGGACCCGTGTCAGTTAGTACGAAAATCCTTTGGCGACCCCGTGGCCGACGATCTGCGCTACGTGGTGAAAAAGGTTGTCGGTGAGGAGAACTTTATCGACATGACACCGAACAAGTCCAACAACTATTGTTGTGGCGGCGGCGGTGGATTCCTGCAATCAGGTTTTCCTGAACAACGTCGTGAATATGGTCGCCTGAAGGCCGAGCAGATAGCGGCCACAGGCGCTCAATACGCCATCACGCCATGTCATAACTGTCATGCTCAGGTTCATGATTTATGTGAACATTTTAACGGGAGTTGGCATACCCTGCATCTCTGGACACTTATATGCCTGTCCATGGGAATGCTCGGAGAGAACGAAAGAGTATACCTCGGGCCTGATCTCGCTAACGTCGGCCTGTAGCATTATTTAAATCATTGAATCAATCGGACCGGAAGGGAAGTTCAACACAATCCGGTCCGTATTGGAGGATATACTATGATAGTTGCAAATAGAAAGCCCTTTGCCGAGATCAAGGAGATGCTCCAGGGGTATACCAAGGTCCTGAACATCGGCTGCGGAACCTGCGTCTCCGTTTGCCTGACAGGCGGGGAAAAGGAAGTGGCCATCCTCAATACCGAACTTGAGATGGCACGACGCTTAGACGAGGAGCCCATCGATATTTACGCGCACACAGTCGAGAGACAATGTGACCGCGAATACCTGGCCGAACTCGATACCATCATCGAAGAAGGGAAATACGATGCGCTGCTGTCAATGGCTTGTGGTGTAGGTATTCAATTTCTCGCAGAACGATATCCAAAGATACCCACATTTCCGGCAGTCGACACCAGCGGTCTTGCGGTAAATCAGGCCGTGGGCTGGTATGAAGAGCGTTGCCGTTCGTGTAGCCAATGTGTTCTCGGCTTTACTGGCGGTATATGTCCGATAACCTTGTGCGCAAAAGGGTTGTTGAATGGCCCCTGTGGAGGAACGAACAAAGGGAACTGTGAGATTAGTAATGATCAGCCGTGTGCCTGGTTCAGGATCTATGATCGTCTCAAAGGCCAGGACAGGTTGGATGCCATCAAGAGTATAAACGTCACCCGCGGCTGGAAGGATCAGGCCCCGAGAGACCTGGTTCAACCCGGATACAAAAAACCGGAAAAAATGGCAAAGTAATGGGGTTGAATGACCCAATCTTTTTTCCTCTAAATAGAGCCTGAACGAAAATATCGAATCAGAGGATGATATATGAGCACAGAAACGAACAATAATTGCCAAAGTAACCTGGAAAAAGTCCTGAAAGGGGGACATTTTGCCTTCACTGGTGAGCTGGGCCCCCCAAGAGGAACAGATGCCGCTGAAGTGAAGGAGAAGGCAAAATTTCTGAAAGGGAATGTCGATTCCGTTAACATCACTGACAACCAGACCGCAGTAGTGAGAATGTCCAGCTGGGCGGCATCGCTATTGATACTTGAGGAAGGGCTTGAGCCCAACTATCAAATGGTGTGCAGGGACAGGAACCGTCTGGCTATGCAGGCGGATATTCTTGGCGGGGCAGCCATGGGTATCAAAAATATGCTGTGTCTGTCTGGTGATCATCAGCAGTTCGGTGATCATCCGGATGCCAAGGGTGTTTTTGATATTGATTCGATTCAGCTGATCGCAATGGTCAAACAGATGCGTGATGATGGATTGTTTTTAAGCGGTGGTGAAATCGAGCATCCGCCGAAGATGTTTATTGGCGCGGCCAGTAATCCATTTGCAGAACCGTATGAGTGGCGCGTCAACAGATTGGCCAAGAAGATCGAAGCCGGTGCCGACTTTATCCAGACACAATGTATCTACAACATGGATAGATTCCGTGAATTTATTCACGTGGCTAATGAAGAAGGCCTCACCGATCAAATTTATATCCTGGCAGGTGTCACACCGATGAAGAGTATCGGTATGGCGAGGTATATGAAAACCAAGGTGCCGGGAATGGATGTGCCCGATGAAATCATCGATCGCCTAAAAGGGGTCGACAAGAAAAAGGTCGCCGATGAGGGCATCAAGATTGCCTGTGAGCAGATTGAAGAGTTCAAGGAGTTGAAGGGGGTCCACGGTGTGCATATGATGGCGATTGAATGGGAGCATAAAGTGCCTGAGATTGCTGAGCAGGCAAAGGTGTTGCCTCGACCTGTTTTCGATTAGGCTGAGAATAACATACGTGTTTTACATACAAAACCCGGTTCGTTTAGAACCGGGTTTTGTGGTTTGAGGGTTCAGGATATAGGCTTTAGCAAAAAAAGAAGATTCATATTAGTCTGGATATTTGGAAGAGGGCAGAGTATTCAATCAGAATTACAATTACCTATGTTTTTTTACACACGAAATAGAATTTGAGAAGAGTCAATGCCCAAAGATTATGCCTGTTCAGAGTGCGAACTTACAATCTCTATCGGATCGTATCACGGTTATGACGGAGAATATATTACCGCAATGTATTGCCGCCACTGTGGAGCTCAATATTATTTGCAACAATCTACATCACAGTTTTATGCAGGTAATGAGCAAACAGAGGAGGAAATAGCTCTATATACAGTTCGGGGCCCAGCTTGTATTCAGGATATTGTTGTTAGTGAGCATGAACCAACGCCAAGCCTGATCTGTGATAATTGTAGGGTGGAGGGGCAGTTTGGGTCAGCGGGACCAATTACTGATAGGCCACCAGAAGGTTTTGGAGATGACTACGATCCATTCAGCGGAAGTGATTCCATGCCAGTTGGGATCTGTCCGGGATGCAGGAGTAGAACAATGAAATTTCAGGATGAGTGGACGACGTAAACGGTACTACCTAGTCATCTAATTTCTCGAACCAATCCTGAAATAATGAGTAAGGCAATTGGGATGGACCATATCTACCACCACAAATATCGATGAGCAAAAAGCGGGAGGGGGAGGGCTATGCGCTCAACGTCATGCAAAATGGCGGTAAGGACTTATCAACAATTGAAATATATCAGAGAATATCTATTACAAAGCCAAAATTAGATATGGAACATTGCTCCAAAATTACCAAAAGATACATTTACCCTTCTCAGTAAAAGATCCATAATCCTAGATAATTACCACCAAAACTCAGCCTTAGGTAGAGAGGTCGCTTTCACAATTTTTCCTTATTCATTATGTCTATTTTTTAATGATTAAATTTTTGATCCCATTATTTTCAAATTCATCATGATATTTATCAGAGAATTCCTCTGTTTTGGTCATTCGTTCAATAGGTTTCATTTCAACAACTGCATCATAGCCTTTTTCTTCAATCAAATCGCGTTGGGATAATCTACTAGTTAATTCATCCCAAAAGAATTCCTCTTCATATTCTTTTATAAATTCGTTAGATATTGCTTCATCATCATCCATATGAGTCAAATAATATGTATTCGAATTCTTATCTGACTCAACGACATCATCGCAACCAAAGTCTCTTGCGTATGATAATATTTTCTGTTGTAATTCATTATACGGTTTACACTTAGCTTCCACTTCATTACGATGTGCATTCATTACCCAATCAGAAATAGACAGTATATCTAGAAGGTTTCTATATTCTTTTTTTGTTAAATGTATTTTCATCTATACTCTCATTGTAATTTTTGATGATGCAACCCATAACTCCCGCAGTGAGTTTGGCGGTGAGTTTCAGTTAGTCCGTTTTGATGGTTCTGTTGTTTAATATTTTAATTCGATTTGTAAAATATCATTTAACACATTTAACATCTACCATTTTTAGAAACCAATTGTCTGCATGTTTTTTGCTGATTTTGATTTTGTCTTTTCCTTTGAATTCTGTGATTGTTTTATCGTAATCTATTAGGCTTTTATCTATTACACATTTCGCTGCTGGATCTTTCGTGTTTTCTAGTGTGACTGTCAAATTCAGACTTGGACATGCTTCACCATTAGATACACTACCCCAGACTTTCACTTTCTTTTTACCTATTTGTTCCCACTTCACTTCTACATCATAACCATCAAGGTGTATATTTTTTGCTAAAGCATTACCTGAAAAAAAGAAACCAATTATAATAGTCAATAAAATAAGCTTAATTTTCATAGTTATCCTATATTTTGAATTTTGAAGGAAAAAAGAATAATGTGATGTTGAGGGACGAACTTCAGCTAGTCCAATCCGAAAGTTTGGTTGTAGAAAATGTTAATTAAATTCTTCATAGTTATTTTCTAGTTCGATTCTACCTTGTTTTTCAAATTCAGCGAAATTTTTGAGAATTTGGTTTTCTGGTTCCTGTTGTAATGCTTTTTGCAAATCTAGCGTGTTTCCTGGGCCTGGGTACTTAGAGTAGAGGTCATAAAAATCATTTTCATTATCTAATGTTTTCAAATATTCTCTGAAATCGTTCAATAACTCAGGATTGACATTTGGATGCATTAATATGCCGACATGAGTGTTGTTTTCAGGTTTGTAATGAATGGAAACTTTAATTATGGTGTTTTTGTCAGAGTTTAACCACCCCTTATGATAAATTGCAGGAGGTTGATTCCAGTTGCCATCTGCAATGAATTCACTATTAGAGATGTCGTATTTATAGAAAGTATTTCGCATATTCTCTTGGAAACTGAAACTCGATAATTTCTGATTGTAGTACTTAAATATTTTATCGGGTGAAAAGCTGCCATTCAATTCATAATTGACCTTCTTAGCCATGATGTAAGAATCATTACTCAATATGACATTACGTCCTGAAGGATATATTGGCATATCAAAGTTTTCATAATATGCAATTTCGTTGTCATTTGAACATGACTGTAAAATCAAAAGACATATGATGATAAGAGCATTTTTCATTGTTTTATTGTATGGCTTTGTGGTAACCAGCTGGAACGATTTTTACGGTTCCACGTTTATTGGCTAGTTATGTTAATTGTATATTGTTGTATTTAAAGCTCTATTGTTCGTCTTTGTCTTTCAGTGCAACATCTACTTTTATTGTCATAGATAAAAATCTATATCCCAAATAAAGACCTGTAATTATTAGTACTGCCAGAGGATATTTCTTAATAAACGGTTCAAGTATTGGGCCAACCAAGACTTCTGTGTATTTAAACCCATAATATGAATCAATTACTCTAAATATTAATATACCTATTGATGGTATAATTATAATTGTGGTAAGGAGGGTTGATTTAATGTTCTTTTTATTCATTGTCAAAACATAACATCGAACTAAGTGGTGAGTTGAATTTGAAACTGTTGTTTTTAGTTGATATCGAAATATATTGAACCCCCTCTTTTCAATAACTCACCGACCTCAGTAAATCACCTGGAGTGACTGGGTATGTAATATTTAATTGCTTTTAGTATTTTATTACCAAAACTACTCGTAGTAAACTATTGATGCGAAAATCAACAACAAATATAGTACCAAAATGAACCTTGATGGATGGGGAAAATTAAGTGGATAACGAGCTGGAAAGATAAAGGGACTCCTGATCCTCTTGAACCTAAATACAACCCAATCATAAAAAATACACATAAAACTAGCCCAACTATATCCATTGCTGTTGAATGTGGATCAATTGGTTATAATAATCCTGATATTTTTGCAAAAAATTAAATAAATATCAACCATCGACTTGTTGCATATTTGGTGTTGTTATTCATGGATTAGTTTCTGGAAAAATATAACATGAAGCTAGAAGGCTGCTGGCACTTTTGAACTCTCAAAGGATTTTAGAATTTTTATTAACCACGTAAGTTTTAAGAAATGATTCGCCGTCTGACAGCAGTCCTTGTTGAACATTTTGTTATCTATAATTTGTTTTTGATTTACTGCTTACCTATTGTTGAACTCAACACCAGATTCGGATATTATTTCTAAAGTTACATTATCTTTTGGAATAATTCTCTTAACACTGCCACTAATTTCTGAACTTGTGGCTTTAATAGAACTTTGAAGTGGGTTATGGCTCATAATTTTTTGGTGATAATTATGAACTCCAGAAATTGTGTCATTGAAACAAAGTAATACCTCAATAAAATTGTCGTGTTCTTCAATTTTTAAAATCGGATCAATTCTAGTGTTAACTTCATTAGTGGCTGCTAAGTTATGTGTGTAAAACATTGCCTTTTGGAAATTTGTGAAATAGGATTTTTCCTTGTAATTTAAGTGAGTAAGCTTGTACTCCAAGTTTTCGATCTCCTTCTTTAATTTTACCTCTTCTTCACTGACCACACGATCTCGTCTGATTACCTCACCTACAACCTTTCTCAACTTTTGCTTTAAATCATGAAGTCTCAGTTTTTCGGCCTTCTTAACTTCCCTCAGATTCTCCAATATAATTTTTTCATTCTTTTCGAACTGTTTTTTTGCACTTGCAATTTCTTCCTTTTGAACAGCTATAATCACTGCACCTTTTCCATATCTTAAATGGTAAAAATCATACTCTAACAATGATTCGAAATTGAATGTTTTAGTCATGTCTGCTTACTGTTTTTGTGTTTTTTATTGATAACGATTTAATAACCGGACCGCGCTGTTTGCGAGTCCGCGTTTATGGTTTTGTGTGCGCCCGGCATGGGCGTGAACTAATGGGGTTAAAGTCCCCTGTGTGTGATCCTGTGTTAAGTTAAAGGCTTAACACGAAACACTAACCGAAGGCAAGAGCATTACCGCGAGGTGGTGTTTGGAGGAAGCCTAAGTGTAACGATGTGGGTCGACGGACAGAAATGTCATATAAGGCCGAGTCTCTGGGTAAGACAGCATATGAATGCCCGGTAGTTAGGGTGCAACATGTTTAAGCCCTAGGATCAGGAGATACGGTAAATGACACGATCGGAGTCTCCCTTTGGTCGCTTACCTGCTCATCAGAAGTTCACGCAATTACACCCCTCAAGGGGGTACTGAAAAGAGCCCGGGAAGGCCTGTCTCTCTCGCGTCTGGAAACAGGAGCGCGGTCGGTGGTAACATCGGCTGTGATGAGGCAGGAGTCAGCAGCGGCCATAGTAGATGTAGGACGACACCAAACGTGGATAGGTGTCTGGAAACGAGCTCGGTGAATAGAAAAGCCGGGAAGACTCACCCCACTGAAGGGCCAAACATGAAGAACAAAGGAAAAGTCCTCGTAAGCTATATTGTTGCACCGATCCCGACCGGGAGAGCAGCATCTATGCGCGTTACGGGAAAACAGCCTTTACATCCCATTTCACTTGAGCGTATCGTTTCATCCGAAAATATTTCTCAGGCATGGCAAAAGGTAAAGTCGAATCAAGGTGCCTCTGGCGTAGACCGAGTAACCATTGAAGACTTCCCTTACCATTACCGAGAATGTTGGCGGGAGATACGCACCACTATTCTAGCAGGTAGATATACTCCCCAACCGGTACTGCGCGTCGAGATCGAAAAAGGACGATGGAAGTATGCGTCCGCTTGGTATCCCGACTGTGCTTGACCGGGTCATACAACAGGTAATAACTCAGGTTATAGGGCCGTGGTTCGATTATGAGTTCTCGGAATCGAGCTTCGGATTCAGGCCAGGTAGATCAGCGCATGATGCGATTCGGAGTGTCCAGTCATATATTCGTGAAGACCGTTGCTATGCAGTAGATGCAGACCTATCGAAGTTTTTCGATCGGGTGGATCATGATCTGCTCATGGCGCGAGTATCTAGACGAATAGAAGATAAGCGGGTACTCCAACTCATTGGTAAGTATTTACGGG
This sequence comes from Desulfosediminicola flagellatus, assembly GCF_005116655.2. GTDB lineage: Bacteria > Desulfobacterota > Desulfobulbia > Desulfobulbales > Desulfocapsaceae > Desulfopila > Desulfopila flagellata. Next base: position 1,595,279 of record NZ_CP050698.1, read on the forward strand.
CAGGCGTGGTTCAGCCCGGACACCAAAAAACGGAAAAAATGGCAAAGTAATTGGTTTGAATGACCCAATCTTTTTTCCTCTAACTACTATATCGAACCAGAGGATGACATATGAGCACAGAAACGAACAATAATTGCCATAGTAACCTGGAAAAAGTCCTGAAAGGGGGGGGCATTTTGCCTTCACTGGTGAGCTGGGCCCCCCCAAGAGGAACAGATCCCGCAGAAGTGAAGGAGAAGGCAAAATTTCTGAAAGGGAATGTCGATTCCGTTAACATCACTGACAACCAGACCGCAGTAGTGAGAATGTCCAGCTGGGCGGCATCGCTATTGATACTTGAGGAAGGGCTTGAGCCCAACTATCAAATGGTGTGCAGGGACAGAAACCGTCTGGCTATGCAGGTGGATATTCTTGGCGGGGCAGCCATGGGTATCAAAAATATGCTGTGTCTGTCTGGTGATCATCCGGATGCCAAGGGTGTTTTTGATATTGATTCGATTCAGCTGATCGCAATGGTCAAGCAGATGCGTGATGATGGATTGTTTTTAAGTGGCGGCGAAATCGAGCATCCATTAAAGATGTTTATTGGCACGGCCAGCAATCCATTTGCAGAACCGTATGAGTGGCGCGTTAACGGATTGGCGAAGAAGATCGAAGCTGGTGCCGACTTTATCCAGACACAATGTATCTACAACATGGATAGATTCCGTGAATTTATTCACGTGGCGAATGAAGAAGGCCTCACCGACCAAATCTATATTCTGTCAGGTGACACGCCGATGAAGAGTATTGGTATGGCGAGGTATATGAAAACCAAGGTGCCTGGAATGGATGTGCCTGATGAAATTATCGATCGCCTAAAAGGGGGCGACAAGAAAAAGGTCGCCGATGAGGGCATCAAGATTGGCTGTGAGCAGATTGAAGAGTTCAGGGAGCTGGAGGGCGTCCACGGTGTGTATATGATGGCGATTGAGTGGGAGCATAAAGTACCTGAGATTGCTGAGCAGGTAAAGGTGTTGCCTCGAACTGTTTTTGATTAGGCTGGGAATAACATACGTGTTTTACATACAAAACCCGGTTTGTTTAGAACCGGGTTTTGTGGTTTATGATTCAGACTGTGACTCGACTCCTTTGGCTACTAAAGCTAAAAACAGGTGAATCAGTGATGCACCAGCCAGGGCTGTAATACCGGCGTTGTCTTGAGCTGGCATGACTTCAACCAAATCCATTCCTTTTAAATCCATGCCCAGACATGAACGCACCATTAACTGCAATGCCTGGTGCGTTGTGAAGCCTCCTATTTCGGGTGTGCCTGTGCCTGGTGCATAAGCTGCATCAAGAAAATCTACATCAAAACTCACATAAACCGGCTGCCCTTTAATACGCTTCCTGATGGCTTTCACTGATTCATCTATACCTTTTTCGTGGAGCTGAGGGCCCGTAATAATTTCTAACCCTTTGTTTTTTGGGTAGTCAAGTGCATCTTTGCTATAAAGTGGACCCCGAATACCAACTTGAATTGAGTGTTCTGGATCAATCAGCCCTTCTTCAATGGCCCAATAAAAGGGAGTACCATGGTTATATTTCTGTCCAAAGTAACCTGGAATAGTGTCGCTGTGAGCATCAAAATGTAAAAGGGAAACAGGTGTTCCTAAGGCCTTGGTCAGCCCTCGTAGAAGAGGGAGGCTTATGGAGTGGTCTCCCCCCATGCATACGGGAATTACACCAGCCCTGCATATGTCTTCCATGTTGGCTTCTATTCTCTGGAAACTGTCTTCTATGTAGCCTGGTACAGTATTTATATCTCCATAATCGAGAACTGAAATATTTTCAAAAATGTTAACATCAGTTAGGGGGCAATAGGGCTTAAGGATTGAAGATTCATCTCGGATCGCAGCAGGCCCGAATCTCGCCCCGGGGCGAAAAGAAACACCGGTGTCAAAAGGGACACCAAATACTGCAACATCTGCATCTTCAAGCTCTTGACCATGGGGTAATCGCATATAGGTTCTAACTCCGCTGAATCGCGGAGATTGTAGGGAGTCAACGGGTTGATATACGATTTTCTTAACTGGCATTGCAACTCCTTATTGCATAAGGGATTTAATTTGTTGATGAGAATCAAGAAAATGTTGACTCTGCTGTAAAAATTCGTTCATTGCTGGAAACTGTATTAACCAATCGTTCTCAAGTAGCATTGTAACGAATTCAGGACTGCTGATCAGGAATTTCTGAAAATCCGAATTGTTAAAAAGAATACTTGTAACTTGGGTGTTGCTTAAAATATTGGTCATGTTTCCAGCATCAAAGAGCATTTGCGGGTTATTGATCAACACCTTATAAAGACTGGGGTAATGAATGAGTACATCCAGTTTACTCAAGAGAAGGTCTGGATGGATCATCATTTGAAAATAGTCAAACAGCAGACTTGGTAACCATAGTGCTATTTCAGGAAACGCCAGGAGTAAACCAAGTGCAATAGCCTGAAGGGCTAAGAAAGGAACAATAGATCGATAAATATCACTGAGTGTAACCTCTTTCGGGGCGACCGCTTTCATGTAAAAAAGATTAAGGCCGTAAGGTGGTGTAATATAGGCCATTTGCATATTCATAACATACAAAACAGCAAACCAGACTGGATCAAGTCCCAATGTCTTAATAATTGGAACGTAGATTGGCATGCAAAGAAAAAGAATAGCAATGTCATCTAAAAACATTCCGAGGAAGAAAAAACTTAGCTGCATCATGACAACGACAACCCATGGGTTGACGTTCATGCTGGTTAAGGATTCTCGTATCATATTCGATGCGCCCAATCCGCTATAGACTGAACTGAATACTATCGCTCCTAAAATAATGTAGGCATTGAATCCTGACAGGCTTAAGGTTCTCATTAAGCTTTCTTTGAAATTTTCAAAGGTAAGGGTTCTGCGAATGGCAGCACTGATAATTGCTCCGGCAGCACCAAGCGCTGCTGCTTCAGTAGGGGAGGTAATTCCTGTAAATATGCAGCCCAATACACCAAAAATAATAATAGAGGGAAGGATGAGATATTTGAGGGCAACGACCTTTTCCTTTATCGATCCTCGTTCTTCTGGGGGAAGTGCAGGAGCCAGCTCCGGATGAGCATATGCTTTAATTCCGATATAAATCATGTACATTGAGGCAAGCATAAGTCCAGGGACAAGCCCTGCAGCGAAGAGCCGACCGACTGATTCCTGCGCTACAAAGGCATACATGATCATCATAATGCTTGGAGGTATGAGAAAACCTAGTGCTCCACCAGCCTGGACAATACCCGTTGCGATTTTTTTATCGTAATTTCGAGATAACATTGCCGGGACGGCAATAATTCCCATAGAAAGAGTGGCCGCACTACTGACGCCAATCATAGCTGCCATAATAGCACAAATGAGGATTGTGCCCATTCCAAGGCCACCCCGCAGGCCACCTGCCCATAGATAAACAGCATCAAAAAGATCTTTTGCAATTCCGGAACAATGAAGGATGAATCCCATAAAAATGAATAATGGAATACATATTAATGTCTTGCCGGATTCCAATGTGAAGTCCTTAAACTGGAATAGCAGCATGTTTATCAGGTTGGGTTCAAAAATCAATGCAGTAACGATGGCAACAGTAGAAAGACAAAAAGCAATAGGTAGACCTGTGCTCATGAGAAGTAGCATGCTGCAAAACATGAAGATTGAAACCCCTACTGTGTTTGTAGGGTCAAACATGTCCGCCAAATACAATCCACCAACAATACAAAGGTAGAGGCAATATAAAATCGATAATATTTTTAAAGAGGTGTTAGATGTTATATTACTCACAGCAAGGCCTCATTGTGTATGGCAAACCATAATTTTTTAATAAATTCAGCCATACCTTGAAGAAAGAGAAGCAGAAGCCCGATGACGAGGCTTGCACGCCACTGATAAAGAGGTTGGGCCAGTGTTGAGTTGGATGTTTCTTTGAATGATATGGAATTCAGAGCGTCTGATGTAACAAGGTAAAGTAACAGCAATAGGGAAAGTGCAAAAAAAATAAATGTGATCGAATCGATTGTGGCTTTAGCCCGCGGAGACCACTTACTATAAAAAATATCCATACTTACATGTTCTCCACGTAATAGAGTATAGGCTCCTGCCCAGATCATGTAGAGACCAAATGACATTTTGCTGAACTCGAAAGCCCAAATAGTAGGGTTGTTGAAAAAATGCCTGGATATTGCTTCGTAAAGCATGGTGCCACCAAAAAACAGTAAGATAATGGCTGTTCCATAGGCAATGATTTGATTTGTTTTTGTTATCGCAATAACAAATAATGATAGAGCTTTTTTATAGTTTTGCATGAACTCGATGGAGGAAGTGCGGGGCGATTATACTACTATCCACCCCGCAGAAATCTTAGTGGACTTACTACTTACAAGCGACCTGAATCCTTAGCTGCTTTTTCAATTATTTTAACAGCTTTGTAATTCTCATCAGATTTTTTAGCTTCATCTTCCCATACAGAGAGTGCTGCTTTGGTCATTTCCTTCATGTCTTTCTTTGGAAAAGCAAAGCTGGTATTTTTGAACAATTCATTAATGGTTGCTTCATCCTGAGTGGTTATCCAGTTGTAATAGCCGGTTCTAAACTCGTCTGCGGCATTTTGTATAACGTCCTGCAGGTCTTTTGGGATAGAGTTCCAGAGTTCCATATTTATGACAAGATTGTCTACAATCGGATCTAACACTGGAGATGTGTTAAAAAAACGGGCGCCTTCGTAGTATTTTGTTGTTTTGTATTCAAAAGCAGAGCCGTATAAGACGCCATCGATCTGTCCTGTTGTCAGGGCTAGATAGATGTCTTCTGGAGGCATTGAAACAGTTTTTACTCCAAGTTTATTGAGCATTTTTGCAGAAGCACCCACTGCCCGAATTTTCATTTTGCGCATATCCTCCAGACTCTTGATAGGGCGCTTGCTGAGAAAGTGGTAAGGTGCAGCCCAGATTGGCCCCAGGTACTTAACTCCATGTTTACCATACTCACTTTCAATAATTGTCTTTAAGCCACCATCCATAAAGATTGACTCAGCCTCTGCCGGAGATGTCCACGATAATGGCATGCCGGATTCAATCGGTCCTATTGGAGTTTCTGTGAAGTGGTGCCCCATCCCGCGGCCCATTCCGATGGTTCCTGTTTTGACAGCACTCAATATCTGACTGGAAGGGACGAGTTCTCCTCCGGAATATGGAATAATTTGAATTTTTCCATTGCTTTCTTTTGCCACTTTTTCGGCAAATTGTTTTTCAGCATTCATCATGCCGGCGGGATAGTAACTTTGTAGTTTGATGTTGAAATCTGCTCCAAGTGTCAGTGCTGGAACGGTTAGGTGAGCTGCAAAAATAGCCACAAGTAAAATCCTAAATTTTTTCATTCGTTTCTCCTTTCTGTTTCGTAGTGGATTTGAGGCAGGGCGGACTATAGGTAGTAAACTTTCTGAATATATTCTTTGTTGTATTGAAAATTCCAATGGAGATCCTTGAGGCATGAAACCGCCTTGTGGATGTCTTTTTCCGATAGGGCATCAATGATCATTTGATGTTCTGCACATGCATTCAGATACCATTGCTTTGGGAATGTTTTTTGCGGGAAATCCCATAATCGATTCTTTATTGGACGTAAAATTCTTTCTGCAAAGACGTTGGGTGCCATCTCTATGAAAATTTGATGAAATTCATAATGGAGATTCCCATATGATGTCAGATCCATATCTTCGATACAGGATTTCATCTCTGCATTCAGCGCATTCATCCGTTTTATTCTCTCAGGGGAATATTTTTGACATCCTTTAGTTATAAGCGTGCTCTCTATAGTTCCTATTATTTCATAAAGATATTGAATGTCTTCTTCTTCCAGTTTGTTGACAGTCACTCGACTTCGGGGGTGAATAGTTACAATCCCTTCTGCATCAAGTCGTATGAGGGCATTGTTTAGCGGAGTTCTGCTTATATTCAGTTCTTTGCAGATTTTTTTTTGGTCTATTGTTGAACCTGGAAAAAGCTCACCCTTTCTCAGCATGCTGCTGAGCTTTTCATAAACTTGGTCTTTGAGTGAGTGCCCTTTGTCGAGAGATGGGTATTCTCGTTTTTCTAAGCTACTGCTTTCAGATGTTTTTTCTGACATATTTGGTCCTTTTACGAATTGGCATGCTTGTTTGATTTACAAGAATGAAACACAAACTGAAATTTCAGTCAATATTTAAGTTAAAGTTCAATAAATAAAAAAGTATTACAAATATGTGTGTCAAAAATGTGATAAACGAAATAGGGAATTGGATTGAATGAGTTTATGATCCCGAAAATACAGTTTATTTATGCTCGAGTTGGTAGGTAGGTAGATTAGCAGGTTGGCAGGTTGCTATTAGTCAGTGGAGACAATTATTCAGCCATCGTATGACATCGTGAGTAATTGCTAAATGACTAAGGAAAGATTGGGTGAGATCGTAGCGAGTCATAAGCTCTCTCTAAGGTCATAGGCTCCGGCATCTTTCTGTTTATTCGCGAATATATTTATATGGATAGGAGGTGGGGAAATACGGTGTGAAATTGATGAAATGACGAATTTGTAATAAGACGCGAAAAACTGCTTGCATCCAATAGCAATGCGATGTTGTTTCAATAAAAATTAGAATATTGTGAAATCTTCAATTTGAGACTGAGATTTGCCGACGAACGCTTGTCGTTCTCTGGTGTGGTCGGCTTTGTTTAACCAGGTGTTCATGAACCCTGATAGAGTTTGAATAAGCGTAAAAGTCAGCAAGTCTATTGGGCTACTGGAGAACTGTCATTTATTGCCCCTTATTCGTTTATAGAGTTGGCCAGTTCAACTCTATTAAACTACAATGAATCTGTGTCAAAAAAGTTGTTTTGGCGGGGCGACGCCAAAGTATACTTTAGCCGGATGAACCTGAATTAAACTGACGAAGTAGATTATCAATATTCTTCCTGTTCCAAGAAGCATCGGTTGACCTTGTTGCTGCGAATCTCTGAGAGAGCTGATGTTGATAAGAACGTAAAGAACTGGAAGTAAGCGGCAGAGAATAAACGAGATAGTTTCGAGCTGAGTTTATTCCACATAGTCATCAGTCGGAAAGGAAGAACCTCTTGATATCCAATTCTTTGCTTCATTCAAGTCTCTAAAAACACGTACTATTTCAGGGGAATCTTTCGATAGTGTTTCATATGTTTTAACTATTCCATATTGTAAATCATCAGGGCAATAAGCGGCTGTTTGAGTTTTTCGGATGTTATTAGCTTTATACCAGGATTTGGTGAATTGATTAAAATTGATCAAACCTTCTGGTGAAATGCTGGTAAAGTCAACTTCACTTAGGTCAGCTAGTTCCCACATCCCAGGAACCCAGTCATCACTTTCGAAAAAAGATTTATATCCTTCTATCATATCTGAATCATATATTTTCCCTGACCATTTTGAGAGAAAGTAATTTTCGCTTTTATGAGATTTGAATTCGATCGGCATTTGCACTCCATTGGATAATGGTCAAAATGAATTGTATTATATAGCTTACTTTATATTACAAATGGGAAGGGTGTTAGGCAAAGTCGTAGTTATCTGATGTAGTCAAAAAAATAGACACTTTTAGCACCCGCGTGGATGACACAGATGATGTTCAGCCGAAAATGGATGGTGTGTTTGTTGAGGGCGTCGCTGAGATCCTCGATTATGATCAAGAAGGTAGGCAGTTGTTTGTTACAAATGTTAAGGGAAAGGTATTTACTCTTAATGGAGTCTATGACCTTAGTAATATGAAATGTCAGGAAATATCAATTTCTCTTAGCATGTAGACAGCTTGCAGAGTGTAGCTGTGAGAAATTGTCTGGTGAATATTGCGGTTGCGTCAAAGTAACATCACCTCCCACAGTACAAACTGCAAGACCCGGCTATTTAAAACCGGGTCTTACTCTATCAATCCACCAATGTGATTCCATTATCTTCAATCACAATAAGCCTCTTTTTATAGAGGGCACCTATGGACTTTTTGAATATTTTTTTACTTACCCCGAACATTGCGTAGATCTCTTCAGGCGCGCTTTTATCAGTAACTCCAACCACTCCGCCTTTTTCCTTGATCAAGTTTAAAATGTTCTGAGAAATTTCATCAACCTGTTGATATCCGGTTTGCTGCAACTGCAGATCTATTTTTGAATCTTCCCGAAGCTTTTTTACATAGCCCTGCAGTTTCTGACCAATCTCAAGTTTCTGAAAAACTTCATTATTATAGATCATTCCAACATGAGCTCCGTTGACAACGGCACTATAACCCAAATCTGATCTACCATATATTAGAAGGTCAACAGCTTCACCGACTCTGTATTTTGGAGGTCGTTTATTAAGAAACTTTTCCAACTTTGATGATGCTGTAATACGATGAGTTTTTTCGCTCAGAAAAGCAAACACAACATACGGTTGTCCTACCCGCATGATATTGATTTGCTCGCTTTTTGGCACAAACAAATCGTCTTCAAGTCCCCAGCCCAGAAATGCTCCAACTTTTGAAGTTGACACAGCCGTCAATTTGGCGAATTCACCCATCAGCACATATGGCTTATGAATGGTTGCCATTACATTCTGTTCCCTGTCCACATAGACAAACACATCCAGAATGTCACCAATCTGATATTTTCGAGAAGTGGAACCCTTAAGAGGGATGTCGCCACTCTTACCTCCATCCAGATGCACTTCATGGCCATGAACGCTGTTTACCGGAAGCCTGTTTATTTTTCCTACCTGTACCATTGTTACCTCTGTACCTGCTGTTTAACGTTAAACTCATGTTGGCTACCAACCAACTCTCAACCAGGTTCTATTAGAAAATAAACGCAGGGATTTTTTCCGGTTGAAAAAAAGCTCGTCTTACTGTGTACCAATTGTGCCACTCTGCTACTGAGAGGATACTTCATATACTCTTTTTACTGTACATTTCCCAGTTTGACGAACATGTGTCTGTGAGAAAAAACATTTTTGAGTATATACGCCTCATTTTACAAAACCTCTGCACGTTCAGGTTATACAATATCCAGGGAAATTATTGTTCAAACCGAAAGGCTTCTGGCGTTTACTAATGGTGCTTCATTCTATGGCCTTATTCACGGCCACTTTTTGTTCAAAAGCAGCAATCTTTTGCATCATCTCACTGAATTTCGGATTGGCTGCTTCAGGCTTTGTTATTCCGCTGATACTATGTTTCAACACCAGGCTGGCATGGGCAATCTCATCTTTAGCAGGAAATCGTTCAAAGTGGGATTTGGTTGGTGTACAGACCTTGAAGAGATTTTCAATTCCTTCAATATTAGCAGTTGTGTCCGCCTCAGAGTGCGCTGCAAAAAGGTACTTGTTAAAAGGGTTTTTAGCACTGAATCCATGGATGATAGTGTCAGTTCGCTTTATAAGTCGGGCAAGCTCTTTTGCACCATCCATATCGACATGTGTATATCGGTATGGGTTGTCACCGATTAATTCCTTGTTGATATCAAAAACATCAGCAAGAAAGCTTCGCAGCAGCTTTTCCTTCATATCGCCAATCAAACCGATAGGTCCGCCAGCAAGATCCAGTGCCGCTGAAAAGAGATAGACTGCCCCGTTTATCCCGGGTCTGGTGTTGGCAATAGCAAAACTCAGGTTTCCTCCCGTAGAAAGACCACCAATGGATACCACATCACTATTCCGCTCTGCGCAATCCAGGGCATACGATACATTGAGTTCCCATTCCTCAAGTTCAACTCCCTCCATTCCATGTGGTTCCTTGAGTCCATGGAAGTGAAGTAAAGGCATATATACATTATAATTAAGTTCATTATGAAAATACTCGCCGATTGCAGACATGAAATACGGCGAGTCCGAGAGGCCATGAACCAGCACAATGGAATTTTTTGTAGAACCTCTATGCTCAAGAATTCGCGGATGGCAACCGGGTCGCACCTTGGCATCCGAAAAATAGGTAAATTTATCGTAATACTCTGTCCAGACATGTAGATTTCGCGATGCATCACTCATGGTATCTCCTCACTGGTAAGGGTTTGATGAATGGTATTGCACTAGAAGGTTGTCCGACAATGTACTTTCGAAGTCTACGCTATCTGCCCAAACTCTTCGGAATTTCCAAAAAATAATGCTGCAGGTAAGCGAAGACTCCGATATCAACTATATGGCTGTGCTTATTTTTTGAAAATATCTCGATTTTGACCAAAACCCCTATTGTCGGACAGCCTCCTGAGGATATTCCCTCCGGCGCGCAGGCAACGAGGCTTTAAGTAATCAAGCATAAAAGGGACAGCTCTATCTTTCTGACATCGTCTTATAAAAGTTTACAGGGAAAATATGGAAAAAGATATTTCTCAACTATATATCTGATTTCTACCGAAACCCAGTTGTAAACGTAAGGTGTCAGGAGTGGAGGGTGAAATGGTAACTACACTCCTGACACCTTACACCTCACAATGCGAGCTGAGGTTTAGTGGGAATCGGTATTGTTTAAGAGCTTGAAACTATGCAGTTTCTCCCTGAATTTTTAGCATCGTACAAAGCTTTATCGGCATCATTGAGAAGCTTTTCGCTCGTGTAATCTGGTTGAGGCACCTGTGAAGCGATGCCGATGCTGAGCGTTACATATTTACTAACCTTTGAATGGCTGTGTGGTATCTGAAGTGCAGAAATATTTCTCTGCAATGTTTCTGCGACGTGCCTGGCACCTGTATAATCTGAATGGGGTAATACTATAACGAATTCTTCACCACCGTAACGTGCCACAAGATCAGCAGGGCGCATTATAGATTGTGTCATTGCCCTGGCCACTTTTTTCAAGCAATCATCACCGGATAGATGCCCATATGTATCATTGAATTCTTTGAAGTAATCGAGATCGCATATAAGAAAGGCGATAGGGCTATTTTCACGGCGCATTCTCTGCCACTCAGCACGAAGATAGTCATCAAGGTATCGTCGATTCGCAATCTGGGTGAGCCCATCGAGTGAAACCTGATTATGGAGTTCCTTGTTGGCATCAACAAGAGCTGACTCGATGTGTTTTCTTTGCGTCACTTCTGCCTGCAAAGCAATATTTGCCCGGACCAGTTCGGTAGTACGTTCATCCACCTTTCTTTCAAGAGTAGTATACAGAGTTGCATTTTCGATAGAGATGGCTGCTTGAACAGAGAGCAGGGTCAGTGCCTCGATTCTGTCAGGGGTGAATGCGCCGGGGGTAAGGTTGTTCTCAAGGTAGAGTAGACCGTCAAGTTTTCCCTGGTTAAGGAGTGGTGCGCATAGAATCGATTTAGGCTGATGAGCTGTAATGTAGGCATCCCGCATAAATTCAATTTCATTGGCAGCATCGTTTAAAACAACACTTTTATGGGTTCGTATGACATAGTTGACTACTGATAATGCAAGAGTCGTGTGAGGTTCAAGTGTGGCTATTGGCGTTGTTCGCAGGGCAACGAATTCATGTTTGCCAAGTGTTCCTTCAGCCTTGATACTCAGTTCGTCATTATTCCCCAGTAGCAGATACCCTTTCTGAGCACCACCATTTTCCATCAGAATAGTCATCAGATTATTCAAAAGCTTCTCAAAGACAATCTCACCTGAAATGGCTTGCGAGGCTTTCATGACCGAGTTGAAGTCAAGTACCTGTGAGCTGCGGGTTAAGGCAATTGTTCTCGCTGACCGTATATCTTCAACAGATTGGGCTATATCAGGATATACCTCATCCAGCAGATTAACTTTTCTTTTCGCGCCCCAACGTGAGTAGAGATATCGTGCTTCAATGAGATAACCTCTGGCCGCACGTTTTCGATTTTTAGAGAGATAAAATTTACCGGCGAGTTCATTGGCAAGTGCCTCGTGGTGAAGGTATCCGTTTTTTCCTGCCTCATCTATTGCTTTGTCGTAGAGATCCATAGCCTCAAGATCGTTACCCTGGATTCGGGAGTATTCTGCTGACATGAGCAGGTAACGATGTTTGAAGTTGTCGGCGCAATGAGTCTGCCAGAGTCGCATTTGTTCAAGATCTGTGTGTATTGCCTGCAAATGTGATTTTTGATTGCTTGTTTGGGATGGCCAGTTGGCAGTAATAATGAGGGTATGAAAAAAGAAATGGTCCGGGTATATCATCAGGCCGGGTATATGAACCTTGTTCTCTTCTGCTATCATAATAGCTTCAAGCGCTAATGCGTTTTCTTCATAGAGAAAGAGCATGAACGCCTTGTACACATGATGCCAGAAGAGCCCGAGCCCAAAAGGCATGGATTTCATGAGAGCAACGTTTTCTTCCTCGATATATGATTCGCAGTCCAGCGAAGTACGGGTGCCGGTAAGGTCCATCAGATTTGTCAGCTTGGCTACCTGACATTTTTGCACCTGAATCAGAGGTTCAAACTCGGCTTCCAGAATGTATTCTGCGTATTTTTTAGATTCGAGCAGAACCTGGTCAAGCGGATCGCCCTTGACTAGTCGCGCTGTGCGAATGAAGGTTGCGGCCCATGCACCCCACCAAATTTCTCCGGACTGCAGGCAATAACGAAAGGACTGTTCATAGATCGGGATATTGGTACGTATATGATTTTTATAATGATTAACGAAATTGCAAAAGGTGTTGTGAACTTTAGGTGCAAGGAGTGGGTTAAGATATTTTTCTTTCAGGTTCATGGCCAGTTTGCCGAAAGCATAGGCCTTGTCATAGTCCTGCTGCATTGAGAGGATGAGGGCATAGAAAATATGGCCGACAGCAGTAATGGCAGATTGGCCATGCTCAATAGATAAGCGGATGAGAATAAGGGCAGGGAGCAGCACCTGCTCATGGCCGGACATGAACAGACAAACCCATAACTCGTGGATAATTCCGCTACAGATGATGATGTTTTCATCTTCCATCTCTCTGCCATCGAACAGCTTACTGATGCGTTGTTCATCACCGGCGTAGTGCGAGATGTATTCAAGGACCGATTCGGTCTCTCGTGCATAGTCTTCCGGGTTGTCCGGGATATCTATTGAAAATAGTCTAAGAGCCTCTTTGCCGAGTGTAATTCCCTGTGCGTAGTCGTAACCTATATGACAGATCCGGATCATCAATTCATAGAGCTTGCCCTTTTGCAATCGGTCAGAAGTACGGGGGAGTGTGTAGCGGAATAGTTCCCAGGCTTTTTCGGGATTGCCGCAGAGAAACTCGCATTCAATCCTCTCTCTGCAGAGATTGAACATCAATGCAGGATGACACTCCCATCCATGTTCTTTGAGTAGGTCGAACCCCTGGGTGAAACATAGAAGGGCAGCTTTGTAGGCTGTTGATGATTTAGCTTTCCGGCCAGCTTGCAGGTTGAGGCTGGCGAGAGCATCACGCTCTGTTTGTTCATCAATTCTGGCTATGCTGTAATTTAAGTGGGATACAATTTCAAAAAGATGATTGTCGAGTTTTTCTTCAGGAGTGTTGTTCAACAGCAGCCGGCCTGCCTGCAGGTGGGTTGCTTCCTTATCCGTATCTGAGAGTTGAGAATATGCGGCTTCCTGTACGCGGTCATGTGAAAAACAAAATTCCACTGAGCTCGGATCGCTTATATCAGAAGAAAAATCTGAAGAGTGAAAATGCCTGTATGCCTGGTGTAGCGGTACGATAAACTCTTCCTGAACCGCAGGCCATATTCTTGAGGCAACCTCGCCAGGGGGTTGATTACTGAGTATAGCCAGAGTTGCCAGATCAAACTGGTTACCCAGGCAACTGGCAAGCAAAAGTAACGCCTGGCTATTGGCAGGAAGGATATCGATTTTATCGACGAGTAGATCCGCTACATTATCACTGATGGCAATAGCGTGGATGCGTTCTAGGTTCCACTCCCATTTACCTGCAAGATGTGAGAATTTCAGCAGGTGTTTTTCGTAAAGGTTTGTCAATAATTGGGAGATAAAAAAGGGATTGCCACCTGTTTTCTGCTGGACAAGCTCTGCCAGTTGTTTGCCTCTGGTTGTATCAGCATTAAGGGTGTCAGAGACAAGTTGCAGTGTGTCATCATACTGTAAAGGCTCAAGGTGAAGGGTTGAAAGAGTAGTAGCAGGGTTTTTCAAATTTTCAATTTCTTCCAGAGTGAGCATCAATGGATGGGCGGATGACACTTCATTATTCCTGTATGCACCAATGAGTAACAGGTAGCGGCCATCCTGTTGGGTCATGACAGACTGTATCAGTCGCAGCGAAGCAGGGTCGGCCCATTGGAGATCATCGAGAAAAATTACAAGCGGATGCTGGGCGGAACAGAAGACCTTGACGAATTGTATGAAAACCCGATTGAATCGTTTACGGGCTTCATTACCTGAAAGCTGCAGAACAGGTTTGGTTTTTCCTGTTATCAATTCAAGTTCCGGGATAACCTCGATAATTATCCCGGCTTCATCGCCAAGGTTTAGCGTCAGCATTTTTTTCCAGTTTTGAACGTTTTGCTCACTCTCTGTCAGTAGTTGCTGAACAAGCTTTTGAAAAGCCTGAATAATTGGCAGATAGGGAACATCATGTTGAAACTGATCAAACTTACCCGAGATGAAGTATCCTCTGTTTTCGATGATGGGCTTATGTACTTCCTGCACCAGAGATGACTTCCCTACACCTGAATACCCGGCCACCAGCAGCATTTGAAGCGCGCCGTTGGCCACCTTGGAGAATGCTTTCATTAATGAGGCAATTTCCTGAGATCGACCGTATAACTTTTGCGGAATACTGAACTGATACGAGACGTCATCTTCACCTGGTTTAAAAGGTTCGATCTCTTCTTTCTTCGCCAGATTTTCAAGGCATTTTTGTAGATCTGCACGCAGGCCGATTGCGTTCTGGTATCGATCTTCAGCCATCTTCGCCAAGAGTTTCATGATAATGTCAGAAAGTGGACGGGGAATGGACGGGTCCACCTCATGGGGCGAGCGGGGGAGCCTCGCAATATGGCAGTGAACCAATTCCATCGGATCGCTGGTAGAAAACGGCAGGACGCCCGTTAGCATTTGGTAGAAAACAACTCCAAGTGAGTAGAGATCAGTACGATAATCAATCACCCGGTTCATTCTGCCTGTCTGTTCAGGTGACATATAGGCGAGTGTTCCTTCGAGCATGGCCGGGTTGAGTACAGCCTGTGTCTCACGGTGGAGTTCTGTTGAGATACCGAAATCGATGAGATGAATAGTGTTTGTCTCTTGGTTCCAGATAATATTAGTAGGGTTTATATCTTTATGTATGATAGTTGCACGATGAACCAGGTCGAGAGTATGGGCAATGGAAATGGCAAAAGGAAGAAACTCTGGCAGAGAGAATGTTTTTATCGTTGTGTTGAGAATGTCAGCTAATGATTGACCACCTATATCGGTAAAGACCAAAGCAATCCTGTTGCCGATTTCTTCTAAAGAGAGTGCCTGGGCAACACCATCTATCTGCAATCGGGATGTCATTGCATATTCGCGCCTGTAGCGGGCCAGTTCTTCAGGTGCTGGGTATTCCGAATTTACCACCTTGAGTACGACCGGTTTATCACCGTCTTTTTGTACTCCGCGATAAATTATTGTGTTATCGCTTTCGTAGATCTTTTTCGTCAACCGATAACCGGGGATCATTTTGGGGCTCCATGTAATTCTTACTCGTTTCCACCCCGAAAATTCAGCATTCCGGTCAAGATCGAGACGCGGTACAGATTATTAGTGCTTGAATAGTGTTGATATTCTGAGGATAAAAATTTGAGCCGCAACGCTGATATTGGCCAGAAGGAGAGTTTTCGGACGGGAGCTAACTCGGTGATCTGCTCAACCCGTACAAACTGTTTCCTCTGCGCTATAGTCTATCAAGTTTATCATACTTGTGGGAGGAGTAACATGCTAGAACTGCCTATTACCCATCAGTTAAAATCTCAACCTTACAGATTGAGTGAGATCCTTGAAAATACAAAAAAGGACTAAGGTTAAAGGGGGGAGGACTGAGTGAATTGCATTTAAAATGCAATAAGCTCCTGAACCACTCAGTCCTTTTACCTTTGGCCTAAGTCCTAATATTTGCTTCCCACTCTCGAAGGGGAGGGTGTGATATCCTTGCTGATCTCAAAACCCGTGTACTTCCCTTTATTCCATTGGGTGTATCTTTAAGCTATATCTTAAAGCTTCCGACAATGGTGTTTAATTCCTGAGATCTGGCAAGCAGGTCCTCAGCGTTTTGTCTGACATCATTTGAACTGGCAGATATACTTTGTGCTGCTGCAGATACTTCTGAGATATCTCTTGATATGTCTGTCGAAACAACCGAGCTTTGCGTGACATTCTCATTTACTTCCTGAATGCCTGTGCTTGCCTGGCTTATGTTGTTGGCAATTTCCTGGGTCGCTGCAGACTGCTCTTCAACAGCTGTTGCTATTGTGACGACAATATCATTTACCCCTGCGATGATAGACGATATCTGCTCAATTCCCTGCTCAGTTATCTTCGATGTGTTTTGTACGTCGTCAATCAGATTTTTAATATCGAGTGTGGCTTCAGCGGTCTGCTTCGCAAGTTCCTTAATCTCGTTTGCAACAACTGCAAAACCTTTGCCTGCTTCACCTGCCCTGGCAGCCTCAATGGTTGCATTGAGTGCCAGCAGGTTTGTCTGTTCGGAAATTTCAGTTATCGTTTCGGTAACCCGGCCAATTTTGTTTGCTGCTACACCAAGCTCTTTCATCTTCTCAAAGGCGTTGTTAGCCTGATTGACAGCGTTTGTTGAGACCCCCCGAGCTCTTTCGGCATTCTCAGCTATCTCATTAATTGTTGAAGTCATTTCTTCTGCAGCGGTGGCCACCATACCGGTATTGGTTGATGACTGCTCCATTGCTGCCGCAACATTATTAAGGTTAGCGCTCATTTCTTCGGCTGCAGCGGCTACGTTGGTTGAACGTTCGGATGTATTTTGTGCCCCTGAAAGTAACTCTGTTGCAATTGCGGAGAGTTTGCCGGAACTATCGCCGACACCAATTGAGTTCGAAGCAATATTTCTGATTATGTTCTGCAGTTTTTCCAGAAAGAGATTGAACCATCCGGCAAGTTCAGCAATTTCATCTTTTGCCTTTATTTCTATACGTTTTGTAAGATCACCTTCGCCTTCAGCAATATCCTTAAAACTTTCGATCATCGATTTGAGACTACCAACTATACCGACTGCTATAATGATAATAAGGGTAATGATACAGGCAAAAATGAATCCTGCCGAAGCCAGCATTGTGATAATACTTTTTCGTACCTGGCCACCTATCTCATCACCCATCTGGGCCTTGTATGCATCGATGTTATCCAGATAAACACCTGTTCCAATCCACATCTGAGTGCCGGGGATGAGCTTGGCGTAACTGAGTTTGGGTATATCTCCAGCACCTGGTTTGGGCCATACATACGTAACAAATCCACCACCTTTTGCTGCGGCATCACGGAGTTCACGGATAAGGTAGACATCGTTTTTGTCCTTTGCACCATCGAGATCTTTGCCGTGATTTTCCGGCCGTATCGGATGAGCAAGAGTAATTGTTCCTTCATAGACAAAAAAATACCCGGATTCGTCAGTTTCAAACCTGATTTCTTTTATGAATCTCCGAATGGCCTCAATCTGTTTTTCTCTCGTGTCATATTCTTTTATTGCTTCGCCGATGGTCAGAGCCATGGCGTGAGTGGCTACCTCAATTTTTGCCTTTTGATCAGCCAGCATTACATCACCTGTTTTGGCAATTCCCATGTCCCTGGCTTTGTTGCCATTGCTAACGGCGAAATAGACCATCACAATGAATAGGGCCAGGATGGCGGTAATGATCAGGTACATCCGTTGTTTAACTGTAAATTTGTTAAGCATATGATTCCTCCTGGCAAAGCGTGACGATGGTTTGTCCTCTGAGGCTAAGTCTGTAGTACTCCGCCTCTGTGAATTCCAATTTTCCTGTCTTGTATTACATTGTCGACGAGAATGGCGGAAAATTCAAATGGCATGAATGAATTATTTGCTCAATTCTTGGTTTTGACACAATTGTCTCTATGTTGAGTGGGGCACTTTTCTTTTCACACGAATTGGGTTGAGTTGGATAAAGCGGAAGAATTCTTGAAATATTTCTCGTTTTTATTCAATACTGAGGGTAAGGTTTTTGCTAAATTGTTACGGAATATTAAATGTATGATGCGACTTAACCATACAGTTTATCAATAAGGTGATTCATGGCGGGTAATCTCAAATTTCAACTTTTATTTAAAGATCGTATAGGGATTGTCTTCGATATTGCCAGGTTGATGAGCGAACAGAGTCTTAATATCGTATCCATGGAAGTTGAACAGAAAGAAGGCTTTGCCAAAATATCTATCGAAATAGAAACTGAAGCTCATGCCTTTGACAAGGAGTCTCTGTTTACACTCTTTGCTACTCTGTCCGGGCTTGAAAGCCAGACTGAACTGCGAAGTTTACCGCAGGAAAAGAGACAGAAGTGGTTCCGCACTTTGTTTGATGGCATGAGTGAGGGAGTTATGTCTGTTGATGCCAAGGGTATCATTAACACTGTCAATAGTGTTGCATGTCGACTTCTTGGTGAGGTTTATGAAAATATTATCGGACAACATATCAGCGAAATCAGCCCTAAAGATTCCATTCTTCTTGATTGTATCAGTAAAAGAATACCGGTCAGCAGGAGGAAATGGGCTCTGACTAACACCGGAAGGGTTGAATTCTATGGATCTGCCAAACCCATTCACGACTCTCAGGGCAAATTTGTAGGGGCAGTTCTCCTTATGAAAAATCTGAAAGAAGTCAAGGAGATGGTCGACGCCGTTTCAACCCCTTTAGAGGTTACTTTTTATGATTTTATTGGCCAGAGCCCTGTTATAAAAAATCTGATTACCTTTGCAAAAAAGATATCAGATACGAGCGCCATCGTTTCAATTACCGGTGAAAGCGGTACAGGTAAAGAACTGTTTGCCAAAGCGATTCATTTTGAAAGTGGAAGAAAAGGTCCGTTTATACCGATTAACTGTGCGGCATTGCCAGAACAACTTATAGAAAGTGAACTGTTCGGCTATGTTGACGGAGCATTTACCGGAGCACGAAAAAGTGGCAAGCCCGGTTTGTTTGAAGCTGCCAGCGACGGCACTATTTTTCTGGATGAGATTGGAGATATGCCTCCAGGCCCGCAGGCCAAAATTCTTCGGGTTCTGCAGGATGGACTTGTCAGAAGAATTGGAGGTTTTGAAGAGATACCTGTCAATGCCCGTGTAATAACGGCAACAAACAAAGATTTGAAAACAATGGTGCAGGAAAACCGATTTAGAGAAGACCTGTTCTATCGTATCAATGTACTTACTATCCAGATTCCGCCGCTCCGGGAGAGGCTGATGGATATTCCTCTTCTTGCCAGAAGTTTTCTGCAACATTGTAATCGAAAACTTGGCAAAGCTGATCAGACGATCAGCAGCATGGCAATGGCCAAATTATATACTTCAACCTGGCCCGGTAACGTGAGAGAATTGAAGAATGTTATAGAGCGCGCTTCGGTTCTAAGCGATTCTGAGGAGATAAACGTGGATGCTATACTTCTCAGCAACGAAACAACAAGTCATGGTACTCGGGCAGTTTCAGGCTTTGCTCAAGGACACACCAGTTCATTGAAAGAGCTTGTTGGCTACTATGAGTTAGAGATAGTGCTCGACACCCTCAATTCCAGCCCTAGTATCCGCAAGGCTGCTCAAAAGTTGTCTATTTCACATACCGCGCTCTTAAAAAAGATCGACAAGTATAACCTTTATGTTGGTAATAAATCAAACCAGTGGAACAAAAAAGAACCGTTGTAGTTACTCCATATATATCAATTTGTAACGTTATACCCATGGTGCTCTGGTAACTAAAGGTACCATCTTGCAGCTTTTCCCTCTTCAATGTATTTCTCTTCTATATCACATGTTGCTTTTCTTATTCCAAACTGTATGTGGTTAACGTCTAGTATTTACTGCCTTTAATTTAACTTTCATCGCGTTGGTTTGCCGTGGTTGGGGATAACGATCTCACAAGTGGCAAGTATCTTGCTTAATACGTGAGTGAACATTTCTAAAGAGTCTTGCTGAACGTTCATTAAGTAACACGCCGTGGCTGTGCACCTTTATGCTCATATTCTGTGTACAGCTGGAAACAGTTTTTTAATCAGGAGGTTTAAAAAATGAAAGTTGGAATTCTCAAGGAAATCAAAAGTGCAGAAAACAGAGTTGCCATGACTCCTTCCGGAGTCGAGACCATGGTTGCAAACGGCCATGAGGTTATGGTCGAGAAATCTGCTGGTGTTGGATCTGGATTTTCAGATGAAGAGTATAGCGGAGTCGGTGCTAAAATCGTTGCAGCGCCATCTGAGATCTATGCTGAATCTGATATGGTTATGCATGTAAAAGAGCCCCAGCCGTCAGAATACGATATGGTCAGAGAAGGTCAGATTGTTTTCACATACTTCCATTTTGCTCCTGACGAGCAACTCACACGCGCCTTTATTAAGAATAAATCTGTTGCAATAGCATACGAGACTGTGGAGGGAGCAAAAGGTGACCTGCCGCTCCTGACACCAATGAGTGAAGTTGCAGGACGTATGTCGATGCAGGAAGGTGCCAAGTATCTCGAACGTTTTTATGGTGGACGAGGACTTCTGCTTGGTGGTGTGACTGGTGTTGCTCCGGCTACAGTTGTTGTTATCGGAGGTGGAGTAGTTGGAACAAATGCCGCACAAATGGCCTGCGGGCTTGGTGCCAAAGTATATCTGCTTGATATGAATCTTGATCGTCTCAGGTATCTGTCTGAGGTTATGCCGAAAAACTGTTTCCCAATGATGAGCAGCCCTACCATTCTTCGTCAGTTGGTCACGGAAGCGGATGTTGTGATCGGAGCTATTCTTGTGGCAGGTACCAAGGCACCGAAGCTTGTAACACGTGAAATGTTGAAGACCATGAAGCCTGGTGCTGTCATTGTGGATGTGGCGATCGATCAGGGTGGATGTTTTGAAACCTCAAAGGCGACAACACATGCAGAGCCTGTGTATGAAGTAGACGGAGTGATCCACTATTGCGTAGCCAATATGCCGGGTGCAGTTCCTGTCACCTCAACAATGGCCCTGACAAATGCAACCCTTCCATATGCGGTGGAGATTGCCAATAAAGGATGGAAGAAATCAGCTCAGGATAACCATGGAATCAAAACCGGCCTCAACATTGTACACGGGAAGGTCACGTACAAAGGCGTTGCTGATGCCTTTGATCTCGATTTCACCCCTGTAGAGGAGGTGTTGTAGTAAATCATAGTAAGAACAGACAGATCCGGGACAGATTTCAGCGATCATGTCGTTCGAGCACGTTCATCTGATGTCGAAACAGGAGTTCACGAGCTGCCGGGAACGAATTTTTCTACGTGGTTCAAAGAAGCAATTGTTAATGAAAAAAAGGGAGGAAAGTAAATGGAATTATTGAGTACTCTAGATGCCATAGTCGGGAAAGTAGGTGCTTTTGCCTGGGGGCCGCCTATGCTGATTTTGCTTGTGGGAACCGGCTTCTGGCTGACTTTTGCACTCCGTGGACTACAGTTTAGAAAACTTGGACATGCTCTATATCTTGCACTGATAAAACGTAAAGAAGATAGTGATGAACCTGGTGATATCACACATTTCCAGGCACTGATGACTGCCCTTTCGGCAACAGTCGGTACCGGTAATATTGCAGGTGTTGCCACTGCCATTGCGGTTGGTGGACCGGGAGCACTGTTCTGGATGTGGATTACAGGCCTTGTAGGTATGGCTACCAAATATGCAGAAGCTGTACTCGCTGTAAAATATCGTGTTGTTGATGAAAACGGTGAGATGAGTGGTGGCCCGATGTATTACATCTCCAAGGGCTTAAATATGCCTTGGCTCGGAACCGTCTTTGCCGTTTTTGCTTCTGTCGCAGCCTTTGGTATTGGTAACATGGTTCAGTCCAACTCGGTCGCTGACGCTGTGGAAGCCACCTACCATGTACCTCATGTAGTAACCGGATTGATCCTGATGGTCTGCACTGCAGCAGTTGTGCTTGGTGGAATCAAGAAAATTGGTAAGGTTACCGGTGTCCTCGTGCCGATCATGATCGTTTTTTATATGGCTGGTGCAGCGTATATTATTATTACCCATATATCAGAGGTTCCAGGAGCTTTGGCGTTCATCGTTCAGCAGGCGTTTAATCCTACCGCAGCAGTTGGTGGTTTTGCAGGTGCCTCCATTATGCTGGCGATTCGGATGGGTGTTGCTCGTGGCGTATTCTCTAACGAATCCGGTCTTGGTAGTGCTCCTATTGCTGCAGCAGCTGCACAGACCAAGAGCCCGATCACCCAGGCCCTTGTATCAATGACTCAGACGTTTATCGATACCATTATCGTTTGTACCATGACTGGTCTTGTTCTTATTATTACAGGTGTCTGGTCTAATGGTGAAACTGGTGCTCAATTAACCACAATGGCCTTTGCTGCCGGAATGCCCGGTGGTGCCCATGTTGTGACCATTGGTATAATACTGTTTGCCTATTCGACAATTCTTGGTTGGTGCTATTATGGCGAAAAGGCAATTGAGTATATCTTCGGTGTCAAATCAGTTCTGCCGTATCGTATCACGTTTGTAGTTTTCGTTGGTGTGGGTGCTGTTGCCAAATTGAGTCTTGTCTGGAACATATCCGATACTCTTAATGGCTTGATGGCTATTCCTAACCTTATCGGTCTCTTGCTGTTGACCCCGGTCGTTGTTTCGGAGACGAAGAAGTATTTTGATAATAAAAAGGAAAACGTTACTGTCGACGTTAAGGACTGATCAGTACGATGCTTGATTACTCTAAAAATAGTATTGAGTAGATTTCAATAAGTAGTGTGGTAGCTTTACACCTAAAAGGTTCCTTCCGGCATAATCGGTTGGAACCTTTTTTTGTGCGATACTGGTATTCGCAAAAAAATTCTAGGACACCCGCACCCGCCCATCAAGAGCGAGAACTCCTGAGCCATCTGCGAGAACCCGTACGGGGTTGATATCAAGTTCCTGGATCTGATGGTAATCTGCCATCAACCACGAGACGCGAAGGATGAGATCGGTAAAGGCTTCGATATCTCCTGCCTGGCCACCTCTTGCGCCTTGGAGAATAGCGTAGGACTTCAATCGCTTGAGCTTATCAGCGATCTCCTGACGACTGGACGGACAGAGCACACGCTCGGTGTCCTTGAAGATCTCGATATATATACCGCCGTAGCCAAAGAATACTATTGGACCGAACGCTTCATCAACCTTAGCACCGATGAACATGTCATGACCGGGGCCTGCCATTTCCATGACTCGTGCACCGGTAAAACTGGCTTCGCCATTGAAGTTGGTAAGATTAATCCGCAGTTGATCAAAACCTTCTGTGACCTCATGAGCAGTCTGCAGATTAAGCAGCACACCGCCAGCCTCGGATTTATGAATTGCATCGGGCGATACCACTTTCATAACGACAGGATACCCGATATCTGCCGCGATCTCAGCCGCTTCTTTGGCGGAGTATGCGACGCGGGAACTCGCGGTCGGAATAGTGTAGCAGTTGAGTAGTTCAAGAACATCTTCGCCGTGGTCACCAGTGTGTGTGTTCACCCAGGAAGAGGCCGGATCTGAGTTGATGTTGTCTGGACGTGAAGCGGAGAAGGGGGGCGAACTCTTTCTTTGGTAAAACTCCTGCTGCATTTTCATAGTCCTGATCATTTCTTCAGGATTGTTGAAGATAGGAATGCTCAGATTGTTCTTAATTTTTGTGATGGTCCGGGAAGGCCCGAAAAGGCATACTCCAAGCGGCTTTCCGCTTGAGCGGACTGCGCCCATTGTCTCCTGTGAGAGATCGGTATGGAACATACGGGTGAAGATATCATCACCGGAAGGCATACGGGGCCATTGGTTGATGTAGAGCCCACCGTCGACGTTATCGTTGTGCAGCGCCAGGTGAAATATATCTGCCGTAGATTTGGGGTCGTACATGTCGCCCATGTCGAGCGGATTGGAAACGTTGATGATTCCGGCATTACCGTATTTGGTTATCTCTGTGTAGAAATCATTGCCAGGGTCAGCGAACTCGAAACCGGCTTTGTCGCAGAGATCCGCCATGATAACTGAAAATCCACCAGCCGGGCTCATGGCCATGATTCGGTTGCCGCGCATTGGTGGAAGGCTGAATGCCTTGGTGACAGAGATGATATCGTTAAAGTTGTCTATGCGGATGATGCCAGCTCGTTCGAGCGCGGAGTCGATGATGTCGTTGTCGTTGCTGATGGCTGCGGTGTGGCTCATTGCCGCTCTGGAGCCAGCACTGGTGGTGTTGGCCTTGTAGAGGATGATTGGTTTGTCGCAACTCTGGGCAGCCTCGATGAGCGAAAGGCCATTTGTGATAGATTCGACATAGAGGCAGATGATCTTTGTTTCCGGGTCTTTGGCGAAATATTTTAGGAAATCGACCTCGTTCAAGTCAAGTTTATTGCCGATGGAAGCGAATTTGGCGAGTCCTATATTCTCGTCTGCCATCTGATTCCAGAGAAATAGTCCGAGACCGCCACTTTGGGTAATTATGGACATTCCACCCTTAGGTGGGCTGTAAAGAGGAGGAAATGGCAGGCAGAGCCCATTGGCGGTATTTACCACGGTAAGACCATTGGGCCCAATGAATCGGATGCTGTACTTTCGCGCATATTCCAGCATCTGACTGGCTAGTAGTTCTCCGTTTTCGCCGGCTTCGTTGAAACCACCTGCAGGAATGGCCATACGCCGAATGCCAAATTCTCCACAGGCAAGTACAACATCAGGGATGAATCTTGCAGGCAGAAGGGTCACCGCCAGATCTGGAATCTCCGGGAGATCAGTTATCTCCCGATACATTTTGATGCCGTCGACATGGCGTGCATCCGATCCGGGGTTTACCCCGAAAATCCTTCCTCGATAGCCCCAGCGGAGTAAGTTTCCGAGAATGAGACGGGAGAGATTGTTTTCCTTTGCGGAGAGTCCAAGTATGACGATCGAATCGGGATAGAAGAGCTTTTCCATGTCTGGTCCTGTGGGCTGTTGTTAACCCGGATTCTTCGTCAATACAGTTTTTCGCAGGTCGCGGCACAATCCATGTTGCTGTTGTAAATTGCTGCAAGTGGCTTGTAGCGCTGCAACTGCTGAAAAGCGTATGAAAATGCGGGTTAAACGGATGAACTATTGCAGGTTGTTAACGTTTTCGTAAACAAGAATGCAGCGAAACGCAAGGAATGTTTTTGGAATTAACATAATGTTCATGAGATATTCGGGTTTTGGGGGAGAATGTTGAACCTGCGAAGCATTGTATCGTGCTGCATGCTCTCCATGATATGTGTATGAAATGTTTTTTCAGTTATTGTTGGTATCCTGTCCTGAAGCTCAACCAGTGATATTGTGTTGATAGCGTTGGGAGTCCCTGTAGTTATCGGAACTATCAATCCAGAGCGAATTTCCTTCCAAACCATATGCGATGATGTTGTAGTTAAGCCCATTCCGAGTTTTACACATCTGAGGTTTGCCTGATGACTTTCCACCGTGAGCACCACATTAGGCCGAATATTTCTCTTCTTGAAGTGGTGTAGAAACCAGTGCTTTAAGAACATGTCATCGTGTTCATCTGAAATGAATTCTTTTTCTATCAGGTTCTCGTACGAATGGTCCCCATTTATTTCCTTGTCATAATATTCCCGCGAACAGATGAGTGTCAGCTCTTCATCAATCATCGAATCGATACTGTAAAAATCGGCACTGCCTCCCATAAGCTGCATTGTAGCAAGTACAAGATCAATTACTGCAAAGTCAATTTCACCTTCATGCAGCAGTTTGAGAAGTGACAACGGCTCACCAAGTCTGATTGAAAAACGTACTTCCGGATACTTTACTCTGAAAGAATGGCATATGTCAGGCAGGTAAGCGCGTCCGAATTCATAGGGAACTCCAATCCGCACGAGCCCATATGGAGTGTCTGCTGGATATCTGAGCCCTTGCAGAATATCCGGAAGACCTGTCAGAAAAGGTTCAATGGTATCGTAGAGCTGTCTGCCCGCAGAAGTGGGGACAAGCTTTTTATGAATTCTGGTAAATAGCGGCACCTTCAACTCTTTTTCAAGTTTTTTGAGGTGCTGACTTACAGCAGGTTGCGAGAGATTAAGCTTTCTGGCGGCATTGCTAACGCTGTTCAGTCGGTAAATATTATAAAAAATTCGTAGTCGATTAAGGTCGTGTTGCATAACTCAAACTTATTAAGTGGATTGTTTATATATATTTTACTTATTAACTCCTCTTCTGTATCGTGACAACATCAATCTTTCGAAGTGAAAATATTGTTTCAATTAACGGGTATTAGACCATGAAGACCATAGAGATTAGAAGAGTTGAGCGAAGTGATTTAAACGGTTGTGTCCTTCTTGAGGAGCGTTGCTACTCTCCTATAGAGGTTGCTCCGCGTGATTTCATTGCCAAGCGGATTGAGATATACCCGGATGGATTCTATGTCGCCGAAGTAAACGGTGAGATTGTCGGTATGATAAACACCGGTGCGACACATAAAGATGATATTACCGACGAAGAGTTGAAATACCTTATCGGCCATGTACGAAATGGGAAAAACAATGTGATTTTTTCTCTGGCAGTTCACCCTGAACATCGTGGTAAAGGCATCGCCAGAATGCTTATGGATAAGATAATTGAAGTTGCCGAGGGAAAGGAGAAGCAAAAAATCCTTCTACTCTGCAAAGATAACCTGGTCGAGTTTTATACTGCTTTAGGGTTTGAATATGTGAACCCGTCCAATTCTGACTTTGGTGGTTTTACCTGGCACCAGATGGAGCACAAACTTCCAGAACCGACCTGGATAGACACGAGCCACCACAACTCTGCGTCACTGAGTATATAGTACGCAGAGATCGATAACCATGCTGGCTGGTGAGACACAACATACTTCGTTTTTTGCGACAGTTATCTCCTCCCTCGTCAGTCAGCTGGTTATCGGTAATTTTGTAACCATTCAGCAGCACTCCATATGCACCGATTAGACCGTGCGGTATCCACGCTGTATTGAAGTCTACACGAAGCTACTGCACTGGCTGCGTATGCACATATTGAGCACTGCTGAAAAGTTACAGCTTGAGGTTAAGGACAGGCTTTGCATTACCTCTATTCTCTTCTCTTGTACCCTGTTTCTCTAAACGATCTTCTATAGCTTTCTATTTTTTAATCATTTTTAATTTTTGACTATTACATGTATTGGCGTAAGGATAGATCCGTCGTGTTGTGATGATCTGTTTTGAGCCGTATTTTTCTCTCTCAGGGGTTCTCTTATGGATGTCGGTTTGCCAATCATCTCTACAGCAATTCTGCTGCTCTTTGTTCTGGACCCGTTCGGTAATGTGCCTGTCCTGCTTTCGGTGCTAAAGGATGTGCCGGAAGACCGGGTGCGTAAGGTGATAGTGAGAGAAATGGGATACGGGTTGATTATTCTGCTTGGGTTTCTCTTTCTTGGCGATCATTTTCTGAGCCTCTTTCATCTCCAGACCGAATCGGTAACGATTGCCGGCGCTATAATATTTTTTATAATCGGTATCAGGCTCATTTTTCCGTCTGAAGGAGGCGGCAATATCTATGGTTCTACCGGTGAGCCGTTTATGGTCCCAATTGCCATTCCGATGATTGCGGGTCCGTCGGCACTTGCCACATTACTGGTTCTCAGCAGGTCAAATCAGGGTTCATGGCCGGAGACTCTTGCAGCCTTATTATTGGCGTGGTTAGTGACATCGGTGGTGCTGATCTTTTCGCCTCTTTTATATCGTATTCTTAAAGATAAAGGGCTTGAAGCACTTGAAAGGCTGATGGGAATGCTTTTGCTCATTATGGCTGTGCAGATGGGGATAGATGGTTTGCGTGGGCTACAGCTATAAAATGAATAAAATTTTCCTCAGTATAAAACTCTATTAGACATGCTGAAGATTAACGGCAATAGTAGTTCTTTTGAAGAAATACTATTGAGCCACCTGCTGACTTTTCGGGTGGAAGCTATGTTAAACCAATTAGAACAAACTGCAGGAGATCGCCGGTGCGTAAAAAGAATGATAATTCAGTTGAGGGTTGGGAGGTTCATCCTGACAAAGTAATACTGGACACACCCGTTGTGAAAATTCACGCGGGACCCGTTGTCTGCAAGAGAAGTGGCAGAACAAAGGATTTCTACCTCTTTGATTTTCCTGACTGGGTAAATATTATAGCGCTTACCCCTGAGCAGGAGATAGTTCTTATACGCCAATTGAGATATGGTACCGGCCGCATGGAAATAGAGATACCCGGAGGTATGATGAATGCGGGTGAAGATCCTATTGAGGCGGGTTGTAGAGAATTGCTTGAAGAGACAGGTTATGCGGGAAATCATGCCCGGGTGATTGGTAAGGTTTGCCCTAACCCAGCTATTCAGCGTAATTACTGTCACACTGTACTTGTTGAGGATGCTGTTCGAGTATCCGATCCCAGTTTTGATGATATGGAAGATATCGAGTGTATTCTTAAATCTGAAGCTGATGTTCGCAAAAAGATAGAATCAGGTAGTATCGATCATGGGTTGGTACTGAATGCTTTGATGTTCTATCTGAATAAGCCATAAAAATATAGATATGAATGGAACCATTTGACAGGCAATTGTCCGTGTCTGTTGAATTGCTGAATGATATTTGTTTAGGTAATACGCCGTTATTATATGTTTTGTTTCTGGACAATTACTGCCTGCATGGTATTCTGAGGAGCTAACACATTACGAATTCATAGTTATTAGTATATTCCTCAAAAAGAGTACTCGAAAGGAGGGAGAGGCGATGGGTCTGTGGGTTCAGAAGGAAGGTTACGATACCTGCCTGCAAGCTACAGGTGAAGTCATGCAGTCTCCAAATACCGAGGTTTATCTTATCCGTTTTCGTGAAGGCAAGTTCAGTCATTACCATAAAAGTACAACTGAGTTCTTTCACTTTACCGCAGGTTCCGGACGAATTCTGATGGATGATCGAGAGGTTGAGCTGTATCCCGGTGTTTCTCTTGTGATCCCTCCTTATGTAAAGCATATGTTCATCAATAATTCCAACGACATTCTTTTAGAAGCGGTAATGGTGAAAACCAATACCCACCCTGAAGATACTTTCATAGTATAATCGCCCCTTTTGGGTTTGGCCTCTGCCAGTGGATACAACCCTGCGAGACTGTCATTTCTCCATATAATGTCCTGTTATATCGCGATAGTATATCTTCCCTTTTGAGCAAATCTTCATTTTTTATAGTATTTGAAATAATCATGATAATCACCTAAAAGCGGCTTCTTAAGTCTTGGCAGACTTGAAAATATCCGCTATTTCTTAAAAAACTATTTGACACGTTTTGTGTGTTGGGTGTATTGGTACTGTATTAATACAGTATAAATGAGGTGGTATATGTATGAGATCGATCGGGATCTGGATATCCCGTTATATATTCAGATACGAACACGTGTTGAAAAGTTAATTGAAAGCGGTGAACTGCAGCCGGGTGATAGGTTGCCGTCTGTATCAAGTCTTGCAAAAGCGATAGGAGTTACACAGGCAACTGTACGCAGAGCATTGCAGGATTTAGGTGAAGCAGGGCATACAACGTGCCATGTTGGGCGGGGTACCTTTATTCGTGACGTGAATGCTGTAAAAGTTGATGATGAAGGGCCAAGCGAATTTGCTCTGAATCAGCGTCCTGAGGCAAAAGGACGTTCACGCCAAATGCTTGATAGGCCACGTGAGCATGCTGCCCGTCGATTGCGAACAGGTGTAAGTAAGGCACTCTATGATATCATGCCACTTGCACATAAGCCTGGCATGATAGCGCTTACCAAAGGGACGCCGGATGCATCAGATCTTCCTGCACGATTCCTGGATGAGACCTGTGAAGATGTACTTAAAAATGGATCAGTACACTATATTGCCGCAACTGACCCCCTGGGCGTATACGATCTTCGTAAAGAGATAGCCAGGCGCGCGAGTGAAGACGGTATGGTGGTTACTCCTGATATGGTCATGATCACCAACGGCGTTTCGCAGGCAATTACCTTAATTGCCCAGTCTGCGATGGAGGAGCAGCCCGAAATTATCTGCGAGACACCATGTTTTCAGGGAATATCAAATTCATTCGCTGCAATGGGACATTGGGTGGAAACTGTCCAGCGAGACGAGCAGGGCCCGATAATTGAGCAATTGGAACGTTTTTCTGACTACTCGCCACGTATGTTTTACCTCTGTCCGTATGTGCACAATCCAATGGGTACAGATATTAGTCCCGAGCGATCTCGCCGTCTTGTTGAGTGGGCGAAAAGAACCGGAAGCATTGTTATTGCAGATGAGATATTTCGTGATCTACGGTTTGAAAGAAAGGCGCAGCCTAGCTTGTTAAAGGATCTGGGGGGGGAGCAGGCGATAGTCGTGAGTTCGATGTCAAAATCTGTAATGACAGGATTGAGAATAGGGTGGATTATTACTTCACCTAAAAGAATTCAGGAGCTTGCCCAGCTTAAACGTTTGATGGATCATTCGGCTCCTGCAATTACCCAGGCGTTAGCGTTGAATATTTACAGATCGGGTAGGTTTGACTCGCATGTGGAATCTATGCGGCTCGTATACCAAAAGCGAATGAGTACACTCATTAATTCTTTAGAAAAACTCATGCCTAAAGAGATTCGCTGGTCCAGGCCGAATGGTGGTTTTTCTATCCTGCTTGAATTGCCGCGAGGGTATTCAAGCGTGGCGCTACTGCTTACAGCCATAGATAAAGGCGTCTCTTTTTTACCGGGTCCGTTATTTGATATTGACCAGCGGTACGTTCATGGCATGAGATTATCAACTGCATGGGCTGATGAGCACCAGATAAAGGAAGGGATTGAACTTCTTGCAAACGCAATTGAAGAATTCCTTGAGGCACCACCAAGCGATACTGGGTTAAGCGGCCTTGGTGGTTTTCAATGATTTGAACGAAGATAGAGGTGGGGGGATGAGCTATTCAATATACCGGATGGGCGTTGAGGATGGTGATGCTGTAATGAATATATTTAATCATTATATCGAACACACCTTTGCTGCTTATCGGGAAGAGAAATTGCCGGCTAGTGCATTCAGTTTGTTTCTTGATGCTGCACGCGGATACCCTGCATTAGTTATAAAGGATGAAAGCGGTAAGTTGCTGGGATTTGGAATGCTGAGGGCTCATAAAGCGATTCAGGAATTTGCACATACCGCTGAGTTTGTCTGTTTTCTTCATCCCGATCATCTCCGGGCAGGACTTGGCAAACAGCTACTGGATCGACTGGTAAATGAGGGTAAGGAAATCGGCTTTTCTTCTATCCTCTCAAATATTTCTTCCCGTAATCCCGGGAGTATACGATTTCATGAGAAAAACGGGTTTGTGGAGTGCGGCAGGTTTGTCAATATCGGTAAAAAGCATGGGAAATATTTCGATACGGTCTGGATGCAAAAGAGGCTGTAGTTTTTGGACAGCCTCCCCGTACGCAGATAAGGCATAAAACACGAGTCAGTTTACCGCCTAAATTCAGCTTGCAGTGAAATTTCAGATAGAAGTAGCCGGGTTGAGTTTGTGTGGTAAT
This sequence comes from Desulfosediminicola flagellatus, assembly GCF_005116655.2. Taxonomy (GTDB): domain Bacteria; phylum Desulfobacterota; class Desulfobulbia; order Desulfobulbales; family Desulfocapsaceae; genus Desulfopila; species Desulfopila flagellata. The sequence continues at coordinate 1,627,006 of NZ_CP050698.1, forward strand.
TACATCAATTGTAACACATATTGCGGAGTACATATGAATCCATATATTATTGAAATAATCATTAGAGAGCGGCAGCAAGAGCTCTGCCGGGAAGCTGAACGACAACGAATGGTGGCGGAGTGGGAAGCAGCTAATCCACAAGAGAAGGGCAGGCTGGCTATAGCTTTGGGCAATCTGCTTATACGATTGGGACACAGTCTGAAAGCACGCTATGAATCAGAGCAACGATGCCGGCAGGGAGCGATATAGCACGAAGCTGAAGCTGGTGTCTGCCAGGAATCTGCCCGTGGTAACCGTTAGTCAGTTTCCATCAGAAATACAAGAAGATGGTTCACGATTGAGGCGTGTGCCTGATTTTGTTTTCTTCTTCTAAATAACAAAACCTCAACTAGCCTTTTGAGGCGTTAAGTGCAAGGAGTGTGGAGTATAGAATTTATCGAAATCCAGTTATTCATTTACAACCAACATAGAGTTACTTATGGAGAATCCAGTGAGTAGTGCTTTTAACGCCTCACGCCTGACTCCTAACACCTCACTTTTTTAAGCTGCGTTTCGGTGGTGATCATATTATTCCTTTATCTTACATAAAGATGGTGCGGTTTTAGTAATTTGTTTTACAGTATATTTTATGTATGATTATAGGGTGGTTTTGAAAATAGAGTGAACCCGTACCTTCCAGCCTAACATCAACAGGAGTATGGTTATCATTAAGCTTTAAGCGCTTTAAAAGTATGTGAACTTTATAAGGACATTCAATGTCAGATTCAGATTCAGATTCTAATGACCGTCGAAAGAATAAACGACTCAAAGGGCGTAAGGAAGCAATACTGGTTACGCCAAACGGAATGCATCATATAGATGATATCAGTGTTGGTGGCCTGGCATTCCAATGTTCGGCGAATGATACGTTTCCATCGCAGTGGCCAGTAGAAATTATTTTTGCAGGGACAACATTATATCTCAAAAATGTCCCTGTCAGATTAATCAGGGAAGAGGTTTCTGAAGATCAATCCTACGTCTCAGACGCAACTAAAAAGGTTGGTGTTGAGTTTATGGAACTCGATATGCATAATCAGGTGCTACTGCAAAAATTACTTACCTATCACACGGAAGGGCAGGCGTAAGGGCGGCACAGTTTATACAAAGGTGTTGGGGCAAAGTTCACAATTATGAGATTTATAATTTCCAGCCCCAATACTTTAAAAAACGTGAAAAATCACGCAAATCAGAGGCATCTCGTGCCCACGGTTTTATGCTGGTATAAAAAACTACTCCATCGTTAACACTCCGGCCCAGTCGTTTATCTTCACCCACCCGCCAGTCAAGTGCCCACCAGCTCATGAGTGCTCTTTCCCATATTTTGTAACTGCCTTTAACATATTCTTTTCCGGGGTCTTTCGTATTGAATAGTGAATACGTTTGACTCGAAGGGGAGGGAAGGTTTTGAAGATCTTCAAGTGGCAACAGTTGTGATTGTGTTTGATGAGTACCGTTGATGTGTGCAGAACGGTAATTTACATCCATGACCCTGTGTGTTTCGTTACGCAACCGGATAGTGAGTTTTCCGGGTTCATGAGTAGAAGGCGCGACGATAGAAGTAGGTAGATATTCGCCAAAAACTAATTGTTGGGAATCGGTTCTGTTTGGTGGGTGGTAGATAGGGGCAAGCAGATCTGTCGGGATAAACGCAAGATAACATCCACAGGTGTGAAGGGTGGTTATCAGTAAAGGTTGGTTATCCTCATTGAGGGTTATAATTACAAATAGGCCAATATTTTTTCCGGTGCCGAGATGAAATGGGAAAAATTTTAAAGGTATTTCAGGGAAATGAACGCGATAAATGAGATTTGTATAGTTGCCGCGTATGCCGTTCCATGTTCTAGTTTCTGCATAATAGGTTGCTGTGTCGGTATCAATGTACACCTCGTAGTCTTTATCCCCGTGTAGCTTAACGACAGGAGTGCCTATCAGATTATAGTTATTTTCGGGGTTTTCTATAATAAATACGGGAGCGTTACTACGAATGTGACTCTCTCCTGTTACCACATATTCTCTGGTGGGTCTGTTGTCTTCTAATGAGTGTTGAACAGGTGTTGCGCATGAGGATAACAGTAGCATTGAGAGAGAAAGAGCCAGAAGATAGAAACTATTACAATACAATCGCATAGAACTCCTCGTTTGTCGGATAACAGAAAACCTTTGCCCTCTTCTGATGAACCGTGTAATACCGAGTGGTGAATCATGTGAGGCGTTCGAGATAGATGACAGGTCGTGGTATGATTTCATAAATACATTGTAAGTAGTGTTTCCCTTTTTTTGGAGTATTAAAAAACATGATTAATCGAGCTGCATTAATAGTACGACTCAAACAGCCTTTCATCAAATGGATAAATGAAGCTGATCCTTTGGACAGTCGTTCTAAGATAACTATTGAGGAAGCTAATGAGGATCGGACAGTTTACCTGATTGATGATTCTGAAGCTGAGCATGTTGATGAGTGGCTTGATCTCAATTTTAGGCAGGTCTTCGAATCTGAATTGGAAGACTGGTACAATGAGCCATCGCTCTGGCCTAAAAATTTAGACCGAAAGCTTTTTGATCAGTGGTGTGAGGTCGATTGCCACACTGTTATTGTCGACACTGTAGGTGGCCCAATCCTGGATGACGGCGAGTAATATTCAGGTAATACGCTGAGCGAACTAATCATCATTTCTGTTTCTATTCTGAGATTGTGCTGATTTACTCGCTATCTGTGGATGTCGGTGATTACGGTAATTGCTGATATCGATTATATTCAGGACAATTTAAGGAGCATGGCGGATATAGTTCCGCTTTGTCAGCTATTTCCTGTAATAAAAAGTAAGGCGTTGTGCCTTACTACTCAATACTTCGAAGAAATCTGGAGAAATTGAGAAATTGAGAAAATGCGATCAATTGATCTGACCCACCGCCTGGAACCTGCTATGCCGGTTTTTCCTGGAACTGAGCAGCCTGGTATAGAGCAGGCAAACACTCTAGAAGATGATGGCTTTCGCGAAAAGAAAGTATGTATGTATTCTCATACAGGTACCCATATAGATGCGCCTGCACATATGGATGAAAATGGAAAAACCCTGGACGCTTATCCTGTGGAATGGTTCCATGGACCGGCATGCGTATATTTCCACCCTGATGAACACAGAAAAACTATAACAGTTGATTTACTAGAACCATTACAATCATATCTGAAAACAGCCGATTTCCTGTTGTTGGCGACAGGTTGGGATAAGTATTGGGCAACACCGGAGTATTTTGGTGATTTTCCTGTTCTGGATGAGAAAGCTGCAAAGTGGTTGACCCAGTTTTCACTCAAGGGGATCGGGTTGGATGTAATGTCTGCAGACATGATGAAATCCAAAGATTTTTCAATTCACAGAATACTGTTTGCTAAAGAGCTGTTAATAGTCGAAAACCTGAAGAACCTGTCAAATATTCCAACACCGTTATGCGAATTTTTTTGCCTGCCTTTAAACCTTGCTGATGCGGACGGGGCGCCGGTTAGAGCGTTAGCAATTGTCGACTGACCCGGTTCGATTTGATGTATAATCAAGAGTGGTCAGGCTGTATCGCTGTCCCTTCTTAGATGAGCCAACCATTTGTATTCCAGCTTTTTCAATCCCCATACCATAGTGAAGGTAATAACCATATAAAATGCAGCGGCAGTCAGAAATGCTTCGTAAGGGCTGTAAAACCGTGAATTGATTATACGCGCGGCGCCGGTTATATCGACAATGGTGATAACGCTGGCCAGAGCGGTACCGTGAAGCATGAAAATCATTTCATTTCCATAGGCTGGTAGGGCGCGCCGTAGAGCACTTGGCAGGATGATTCGCCTGAACATTAACGGCTTTGACATCCCGGCAGCTTTAGCAGCCTCGATTTCACCAAGTGGTGTATTGACTATTGAGCCTCGAAAAATTTCTGTCGTGTAGGCACCGGTATTAAGAGCAAAGGTGAACAGGGCGCAGAAGTGCGCTTCTTTAAACAGGTCCCAGATAAAGGTATCTTTAATCGCTTCAAATTGCCCCATGCCGTAGTAAACAAGAAACATTTGGATAAGCAGAGGCGTACCGCGAAAGAAATAGACGAACGCTCGTATTGGTAGGGTGACTAGAGGGTTATTACTGATTGTGAGCAATACAGCTAAAGCAATAGCAATAAAAAAGCCAAATATCAGTGAGAGACTTACCAGTTCGAGGGTGATCCAGACACCACCGAAATAAACATCAATATTTTCTAAGATTAAGGAGAAGTTCATATCAGTTCTTTATGACCCCCAAACTGTATTTTTTCTCCAACCATTGCAGCAGGTAGATAGAGACTGTAGTGATTATAAGGTAATTAAATGCCACAACGGCATAAAAAGTAAAAGGCATTCGTGTGGAACCGGCAGCAAGCGAGGCTTTGCGGACCATGTCGTCTAACCCGATGATAGAGACGAGCGCTGTAGCTTTTGTGAGCACCAGCCAGTTGTTGCCGAAGCCGGGTATGGCGTGGCGAACCATCTGGGGAAGAAGTATTCTTATAATGACTTGTATTTGTGACATGCCATAGGCTGCACCTGCTTCGAGTTGCCCTGCCGGAACAGCAAGAATTGCTCCTCTGAAAGTTTCTGCCATATAGGCACCGAATATGAAGCCGATTGTCAAGACACCTGCGATGTACGGGTTGATATCGATATAATCTTCATAGCCGACACTATATGCTAACTGATTCACAAGCATCTGGCCGCCGTAAAAAACCAGTAGCATGAGCACAAGATCTGGCACACCACGAATTACGGTGGTATAAATCTGCGCAATTGTTTTTAAAACGCGGGAACCGGAGAGTTTGGCTAGAGCACCGGCAACACCGAGTACAGTAGCTATTGCGAGCGAAGTCAGAGAAACATTGATAGTCAACAATGTGCCCTGAGCGATACTTGGGCCATATCCTTGCAGGTCAATCATAAGAGAGCGTCACGGTAAGGCCGGTGAGACAATGAAGTGTCCCACCGGGAACGCCGGAAGGTAAGGTAGGTATTACTTACTCGCCGTAAACGTTAAAATTAAAATATTTATTCTGAATCTTCTCGTAAGTACCGTTTGCACGAATAGTATCGATAGCTTCGTTCAGTTTCTGCTTCAGTTCACCATCCTGCTTGCGAACTGCAGCACCGATACCAGGGCCGAAGAATTTAGGGTCAACCATATCCGGGCCGACAAATTCGTAATCTGCACCTTTATCTTTGCTCAAGAAACCTTCCATAAGTGCAACGCTGTCTGCCATAACGATATCAATACGTCCGGCTTCAACATCAAGGTACGCTTCATCAAGAGAACCATAGCGTTTAATCTCTACAGTTTTTCCATAGATGTCGGTGAGGTATTTATCATGAATGGTCTCACGCTGTACACCAATTACCTTACCTTTAAGGGCTTCCATGGAGAATTGAGGAATAATTCCTTTCTTAACCATGAATTTTGCAGGGGTTTGGTAATACTTCTTGGTGAAATCTACTTTCTGTAAGCGCTCTTCAGTAATAGACATGGAGGCGATGATGGTGTCGTACTTGCGTGCAAGCAGTCCGGGAATCATTCCATCCCAGTCTTGAGCAACGAGTACAGGCTCTGCACCTATTGCTTCGCAAAGTGCTACAGCGATATCCACGTCAAAACCGATAAGTGTTCCATCAGGGGAAACCTGGCTGAATGGAGGATATGCGCCTTCAATAGCTACACGGATTTTAGTCCAGTCCTTTGCCTGAGCTGCACCGGTGCAAATCAGGAAGGATAATGCGATCAACACTACAATTCTCTTCATGCTGTTCTCCTCGTGTTAAGGTGGGAATCTGGTGATGCCAATTTAGAGCACAGTGTTAAGAAACTGTGCGAATCTTTCAGATTTCGGTGAGGTAAAAACTGCCGAAGGTGGACCCTGCTCTTCAATAAGGCCCTCTGAAAGGTAGATAACTTCAGTAGAAACTTCTCGCGCAAATCCCATCTCATGGGTAACCACTACCATAGTTCTGCCCTCTTCGGCCAGTTTACGCATGACAAGGAGGACTTCACCTACCAGTTCAGGGTCGAGAGCAGAGGTCGGTTCATCAAACAGCATGACTTCAGGCTCCATCGCCAATGCTCTGGCTATCGCTGCCCGCTGTTGCTGGCCGCCGGAAAGATGAGCAGGGTAGGCGTCAATTTTATCGTGGATACCCACTTTATCGAGATAGTGTTTGGCTTTTTCGATTGCAGTTTTCTTTGGTACTTTAAGAACATGGACTGGAGCTTCTATCACGTTTTCAAGAATGGTCATATGGGACCAGAGGTTGAACTGCTGGAAAACCATGGTGAGCTTCGATCGAATTCGTTCAACTTGCTTTCTGTCAGTAGGAATGTACTCGCCTTTCCTGTTGCGCTCCATGCGAATAATTTCACCGCATACGCTGACTTGTCCACTATTAGGAGTCTCAAGAAGGTTTACGCATCTCAGCATGGTACTTTTTCCGGATCCACTTGAACCAAGGACAGCTATTACATCCCCCTTATTAGCGGTGAATGAAACGCCTTTCAGGACTTCAACCGGCCCAAAACTTTTATGAAGGTCGTTTACTGTAAGCGCTGTAGTATCACCTGAATTCAAAACAGATCTCCTTAAAAACAACTATATATGGCGATAGAAATATAGATCGCTCAGATTTGATGTATGGCTTTTCAATATAAGAAAACAACCGGGTTTATAAAGAATTACATAGGCAATTGCAAGGTTATAATACTCTATGGCCGAAAACGAAACCAGCCCTCAAATTGCGGCTATAAAAGTAAGCTGCAATTTGAGGGCTGGAGTATTGCTTTAGAGAAATATTTTGACGGGATTACTTGTTATCAAAATATTTTTTTGTCTCAGAAACAATAACCGGAGTCAGAAGAAGCAGACCGATAAGGTTAGGAATAGCCATAAGGCCGTTCAGTGTATCGGAGAGGTTCCAAACGAAGCTCAGCTTAGCGATTGCGCCAACACCGATGAGGGTGATGAAAACAACGCGGTAAGGCAGGATAGATTTGACACCGAAAAGGTATTCAATTGACTTCTCACCATAATAGCACCAGCCAAGCATGGTAGAGTAAGCAAAGAGAATGATACCAATGGTAACTACATAGGCACCACCAGGCATACCAGCTGCGAATGCAGTAGTGGTCAATTGAGCACCAGTCTCGCCACTAGACCAAACACCAGTGAGAATGAGTACAAGACCTGTCATGGTACATACAATAATAGTATCGATAAAGGTCTGAGTCATTGAAACAAGTGCCTGAGTTACAGGGCTTTTGGTTTGAGCAGCAGCAGCAGCGATAGGGGCAGAACCGAGACCTGATTCGTTAGAGAAAACACCACGGGCAACACCCATGCGGATAGCAAGCATGATACCAGCACCAGCGAAACCACCTGTAGCAGCGGTAGGGTTGAATGCCTGATTAACGATGAAAGCAAGAGCTGCAGGAACACCGGCAATATTAGTGATAATGATGTAGAGAGCAGCTACAACATAAAAGAAAATCATGATTGGAACGAGAACACTGGTAACTTTACCGATGCTCTTAATACCACCAAGGATAACTGCTGCTGACAGTACCATAAGAACAACACCTGTCACAGCTGGTGGAACATTGAAGGTAGCCTGAACAGCATCCGCAACAGAGTTCGACTGAACCATATTGCCAATTCCGAAAGCAGCTATGGATGCAAATACAGCGAAAACAGCACCGAGCCAAGGCATATTTAATCCCTTGGAAATGTAATACATTGGTCCACCAGCCATCTCACCATTTTCATCGACAACACGATATTTGACAGCAAGAACGGCTTCCGCATATTTAGTAGCCATACCTACAAGACCGGTCATCCACATCCAGAAGAGGGCGCCGGGGCCTCCAATAGCTATCGCGGTAGCAACACCAGCAATATTACCAGTTCCGACGGTAGCGGAAAGAGCAGTCATTAATGCTTGAAAATGGGTGATGTCACCAGGTTCATCGGTGTCTTCTTTACGCTTGATCAGTGCGAGATACAGGGCATAGGGCAGTTTGGTGAACTGAATTCCACGAAGAGCGAGGGTTAGCCAAATACCAGTACCAACCAAGAGGATGAGCATTGGTGGTCCCCAGGCAAAGGCACCAATTTTTCCGACAAGAGCATCTAGAGTTGCAATAAATTCCATGTAACCTCCTCACAGTACATTGATTATAAAGCCGTGTGGCTCACTCGAAGACTTGGTCCAGTAAATAGACAAGTCAAAATACTTAATGCGAATCATGAACAATATGTAAAAAAATATAAAACATATGGCTATCTAATAAATTCCATAAAAAAAATCATGTAAATTTTCTATATTCAAAATGAATAAATTACGGGAAAATGTAGGAATATATGAAAATAATTAGGTTTATTATGAAGCCAAGAATAAGAAAGTGGCTTTTCGATAGAAATACGGTGACATAGAAGTTATGTGAAAAAAAAATAGAAATTTACGGATTCCGCAGTGGTTTGATCAAAAAATCTGAAAACGGAGAATAAAAATTTCAAAAAAGAGGGAAGGGGGATTAATAATAGTAGCGGTGCGTGGTGAAAATTAGCGATATATATGGAAATATAATGATATTACGTGAAGCTAGTAGGTAAATAAACACTTAAGCAAAACAAAAAAGCCCGATTGAAATTAATCAATCTGGCTTTTTATATATAAAATCGGCGGTGACCTACTCTCCCACAAAGTGGTCTATGGAGTACCATCGGCGCAGGTAAGCGAGCGTAGCGAGACTCCGAGAGAGCAGGTCCTGTAGTGTTCACGGATTGAGATGAATTGCTCGTCAAGGAGTCGTGAGATGAGCTGTACTCTTGTACGCTGATCTCGCAGGCGACGATGGGGAGTAAGTCATATCGATTAGAACGTAGTGGTGAACAGTTCAGGAAACTACCGTGTTCGTAATGGGAGCGGGTGGAGCCTCATCGCTATGACTTTGAAAATAAATAGCTGTAGGTCAGGGAAAACAACAGTTAGCTGTGTGGTCTAGATAATATACATTTTTTCAAATGAACCTGTTGATACACAAACAAAAAGCCCGATTGAAATTAATCAATCGGGCTTTTTATATATAAAATCGGCGGTGACTTACTCTCCCACACAGTTGCCCATGCAGTACCATCGGCGCTGAGGAGCTGGTCCTGTAGTGTTCACGGATTGAGATGACTTGCTCGTCAAGAAGCTGTGAGATGAGCTGTACTTTTGTACGCTTATCTCGCAGGCGACGATGGGGAGTAAGTCATCTCGATTCGAACGTAGTGGTGAACAGTTCAGGAAACTTCCGTGTTCGTAATGGGAACGGGTAGAACCTCTTCGCTACAACTTTGAAAATAAATAGCAGTAGGTCTGGGAAAACAAACCGTTAGGTGTATCGTATAAAGAGAGTATAAAGTTTTTCGAATGAACCTGTTGATACACAAAAACAAAAAGCCCGATTGAATGTAATTCAATCGGGCTTTTTATAAATAAAATCGGCGGTGACCTACTCTCCCACACAGTTGCCCATGCAGTACCATCGGCGCTGAAGAGCTTAACTTCCGTGTTCGGAATGGGAACGGGTGGAGCCTCTTCGCTATGACCGCCGAAAAATTTTGTGTATTCAGCGTATATCTTGCAAGAAATAGGGTAGGGGATAGCAGTTACGCCTCACTCCTCATGCCTTACACCTCACAATTAAAAATCGATAATCGAATAGTAGAGTAATCAGTAGTTGTTAATCAAAAAAATGTGGATAAGCCGCACGGCTTATTAGTATCGGTAAGCTCCACGTATTGCTACGCTTCCACACCCGACCTATCAACGTTGTAGTCTACAACGAGCCTTCAGATGACTAGTGTCATGGGAAATCTCATCTTAGAGTGGGCTTCCCGCTTAGATGCTTTCAGCGGTTATCCCTTCCGAACTTAGCTACCCAGCAATGCCCTTGGCAGAACAACTGGAACACCATAGGTTCGTCCACCCCGGTCCTCTCGTACTAGGGGAAGATCTCTTCAAATTTCCTGCGCCCGCAACAGATAAGGACCAAACTGTCTCACGACGTTTTAAACCCAGCTCGCGTACCACTTTAATTGGCGAACAGCCAAACCCTTGGGACCTGCTCCAGCCCCAGGATGTGATGAGCCGACATCGAGGTGCCAAACCTCCCCGTCGATATGGACTCTTGGGGGAGATAAGCCTGTTATCCCCGGAGTACCTTTTATCCGTTGAGCGACGACCCTTCCATGCGGAATCGCCGGATCACTAAGACCTACTTTCGTACCTGCTCGACATGTCTGTCTCGCAGTCAAGCTCCCTTATGCCTTTACACTCTACGGCTGGTTTCCAATCAGCCTGAGGGAACCATCGCGCGCCTCCGTTACTCTTTAGGAGGCGACCGCCCCAGTCAAACTACCCACC
>NZ_CP050698.1:1642500-3550000 GCF_005116655.2 Desulfosediminicola flagellatus
AGCTGCGTGGCTCTGAGCCGACGAGTGTTCGTGTCCCGTTGTTTTGAAGACGCGGCAAAGTACTGGATCAGCCTCTTGCTGTCAACTGAATTGTCTTATCAAATTATGATAGGAGGAGATGATTTGACGAGTAATATAAGAAAAATGCGAAAAAATGGTGATATGTGTTTTGAAGAGTGACGATAAAGTTTTTGTATTGAAAGGTGGGAAAAGGCGGAAATAGTATGGGAGTATATCAAAAGAGATAGTAGGACATCCTTTTTCAGATTTGTAGTTCCAGACAGATTGTTAAATTAGCCCTTCAATAGGTACATCTTCATTTTGGCTAGTATCAAAATGGCTACCATAATAAAAAAGGGGCTGTCAGAAATTATCTGATAGCCCCTTTTTTACTGATTACAAAAGATTTTTATTTTCGCATAGTTCGAATGTAATCTTTAGTTAACGAAGGATGATCTTTAAGAATCTGATCCAAGTCTTCTGAAAGTTCCTCTGTGAGGAATTTATCAAACTGAGCATATGTAAGCTCTTTGTTTACGCCTTCATTAACTTTGTTAATAAAAACAGCCTGGTCGTCTTCTGCTGTGATGTAGGAAAAAATTCCTGCAGTTTGCGATTCGGCAGGTGGTTCTGTAGCCGCTTCCTCAAGTGATTCAAGTCTGTTTGCTAGATCAATAATATCCTTGCTTGTTTGCTTATTGATCTCTTCGAGCTTAAGAATTTGTTCCTTAAGCTGGTTATCCGGTTCCTCTTTGACCTTCGCAGACAGACTTGCTATGAGCTCAAGAGTTTTTTTTTCCGATTCTTTCAACTCTTCAACCATTTTAGTCAGACCATGGAGGTCATCCTGAAGTTGGCTGTTTTTGTCATTCAAGGTAGATACGTCGCTACGCAATTTGGTGTTAGTATTTTGTAGTGAAGTAAGTTCGGCTTTCATTTTGTCATATTCCTCCTGAGAGATACCGGTAGTGGCAGACTCGGTACAAATGGAATTATTTCCTAAAGCTTGTTGAAGCAATGCTGAAAATCTAACTTTTGTTTCAGCGTAGATTGCGGACGCTTTTTCTGGTGATTGTATTGCCACTGCAACAAGAAATATCCCGATCAGAACTACAATGGATATTGCTACAGCTATCGAAAGAGCAAGAATAAAAAGGAAAAGTTTAAAGATGCCGCCTAAGAAGGCACCAATAAAACTTCCAACGCTCATCCCATCACCTGAAGGTATCAGGGATATGATAAATACAATCGCCACAAGTAAGGCACCCGATTGAATCAACGGTGTGCGAAACTCATTGTTTTTCATGTCTTTTCTCCTAAAATTCTGGATACATAAAAAGGGTTATAACTACATACCAATTAAGTGAACACTTTATTTACAAAAATTATTGTCAAGAGGACTGGATGATCAAGAATATTTCACTACAGTCAACAGTGAAATCAGTTTCATGTCAAGTCGAATATCTAAGCGATAAACTCAGTTAGACTCATTGCTTGCCTGTAACGCCTTTATCCGTTCAATCACCGGTGGGTGAGAGTACTCCATAAAAACAGCAAAAGGATGTGGAGTAAGGTTGGAAAGATTTGCTTGGCTAAGCTTTTTGAGTCCACTTATCAGGTTCGAACTATCCCCTGTTGTTACTCGTGCATACGAATCGGCCTGATATTCGTGTTTTCGCGAAATAAAATTAAAAATCACGGACACCAACAGGTTGACAGGTGAAAAGATGAAACTGAAAAATATCAGACTGGCATATATAGACAAACTGTCCATTTTGAAGGCTTCAAACAGCCCTTCATTGTTGATAGTGAGAGACAATAGAAAGAACATTAGACCCGTCTGCAGGGTCGATACAACCAGCATCTTAATAATATGTTTTAATTTAAAATGCCCCATCTCATGAGCCAGTACAGCAATAATTTCACTTGAACTAAGTTTTTCTACCAGTGTATCGTAAAAGACAATTTTTCTGAATCTGCCAAATCCTGTGAAGAAAGCATTGAGTTTCGTAGAACGTTTAGAACCGTCCATTGTGAAAATTCCCTTAATTTGAAAATTTTCCTGATGAGCATATTCCGTGATCTGTTCTTTTAACTCACCTTCTTCAAGAGGAGTGAAAGTATTAAAAAGTGGAAGAATAACAACTGGAGCTATAAATTGAACAAAAGTAGAAAAACAAATTACAGCTACCCAGCAGTAAATCCATGCAAATGTTCCTGCAATTTCAAAAAAGAACAGGATAACAGACAGAAGCGGGCCACCGAGAATAACGACGAGTAAGAGAGCTTTAAGTGTATCCTGAATAAAAATAAGCGGCGTAGTTTTGTTAAATCCGAAACGTTCTTCAATGACAAATGTTGAATAGACGGAAAACGGTAGTCCAACTAAGTAGCTGAGAATTATGAGAATACCTGAAAAAATGATACCTGTCAGAATCGAACCATAGCCGAAACTTCTGGCGAAGATATCAATAAAATTAAAACCGCCTAGAAGCAAAAAAATAAGCGTGAGTGTTGTGCTGAATAATGAACTAACTATCGATAAACGGGTAGTCGCTTTTGTGTAATTTTGTGATTTTGAGTATTCTGCTGAATCATAAACATCTGCAAACTCATCAGGCAATTCAGGCTTGAGTGCTTTTAAATTCAGTAGAGATACTGTGCATTCAAGGAGAAGCCCAATAATAATTATAAGTAGTATGAATATTAGCCAGCTGTTCATGATGATAAGGAGATTGAGTAGTTATTGGATGTTAAATTTTATGCCAACGAACTTTAACAGAATCCGATATGGATGAGAAATAAAAAAAGGACCTGATGACATTAAGTCAAGAGGTCCTTTCGAATTAATAAAGAATGTTGTTGTTACATTATCGATTGAATGGTGGCTGTTGCAACGTCAATAAACTTCGATGGGATAACTCCCATAATGATGATTGCCAACATGAGAAATACAGAGGTTACATTTGTAAGTAATCCTGTTTCTACCTTACCTCTATCTTCACTATCACTGCAGAATGTAAGACGTACAACTGATAGATAGTAAAATATTGCTATTGCAGTGTTTATCGCTGCAAGAATTACCAAAAGCAGATAATCTTCTTTCAGTGCTCCTACCAGTAACATAAACTTGCCTGTAAAACCTACAAATGGCGGTATACCTGCGAGTGAAAAGAGTCCAACAGTAAGTGTCAGAGCAAGTAAAGGCGCTCGCTTGTGGAGGCCACTTAAGTCTTCTATCGCAAGATTATTACCATCCTTGGAAACGGAACAAATTACAAGGAAGCAGGCGAGGTTCATGAGTACGTAACCTGCAATGTAATAGAGAGAGGTTGCAAAACCTGTAACATGGAATGTGATAAGACCTAAAAGAACAAATCCCCCATGAGCAATACCGGAAAAGCCGAGCATGCGTTTGAAATCTTTTTGTACAAGTGCCGATAGATTTCCGTAGAACATCGAAAGAACTGCGCAAACCATAAGCAAATTTACAATCTCTTTACCATCATTACTTACAAGGGATACAAATCTTACTAAAAGGGCAACAGCAGCAATTTTTGGTACTGCGGCAATAAAAGCAGTTGTCTCGTTAGATGCACCTTCGTAGACATCCGGTACCCAGAAGTGGAATGGGAACAGTGCAAGTTTATAGAAAAATCCAGAAAGTACCAGAGCAATAGCAATAATCGCAGCCGGTTGTGTGTACATAGTTGATAGCTGTGTGACAATTACATCTAAACGGGTGGAGCCCGTAAGGCCAAAGAGATAACTCATTCCAAAGAGCATAAATCCGGTAGCAGCAACACCATACAGAAGGTATTTGATTGCGGCTTCCATCTGGCCTTTAGAGCCATGAATCTCGTCTCGCATCGGTACCATGATGTATACAGCAAATGAGGAAAGCTCTAATGCGACGAAAATTCCAAGAAGCTCTACGCTCGATACGAGCATCATAAGCCCAAGTACCGACATTGACAGGAATATATAATACTCTGATAGGAACTTTGATTTAATCCCCGGTAACTTGTCTGAAAAAATGACAACGATGAGGGTGGCAAAGGCTATGAGTATTTTAAAAACCTGCGAGAACATGTCGACCTTGAAGGCCCCGTAAAACAATTCTCCCGTGGCATTATAGGTGGCAAGAGTAGCAGCCAGTGTAACAGCACAGAGGGTTATTGCCACATTCCTGATCGTGTCGCTGGAGTGGGCACCGAGACTTAGGACAAAGAATATAAGACCAGTTCCCAGTAATGTTAATTCAGGTAGAAATAGCATCGGTGTACCTTTGAGGGTCGTTTATGGTTAATTCCTTAGCGTACTATCATTTCTGCAGCAGCTACTGCCTGACTTTTGTGCATCTCAAAGTTATTGAGAAGGTCAACAACGCTGGTATGCATTAAATCAATAAATGGCTGTGGACTCAGACCGATCCAGAATACAAAGAAAAGGAAAGGTGCAAGTGTTACTATTTCACGAACATTCAGATCGGTAAGCCAGGATTGATCAGGGTTGTCGGTTCCACCCCAAATAACCTTTTGTAGCATTCTTAACATATATGCTGCAGCTAACACAGCGCCAGGAATGGCAGCGAGAGCAAGTGGGATATTGTATTCAAATGTTCCCGCTAGGATCAAGAACTCGCCAACAAAACTGTTTGTTCCAGGAAAACCAAAGGATGAAAGTGCGAAAAAACCGAGGAACGTAACAAATACCGGCATATATTGTCCTACACCAGTTGCTGAACGTAGCTCACGGCTATGTGTTCGCTCATAAATCATTCCGACACAGAGGAAAAGTGCGCCGGTAGTAATACCATGATTAATCATCTGTAAAATAGCGCCTTCAATTCCCTGCCGGTTCAACACAAAAATACCCAGTGTAACAAAACCCATATGGCCTACTGATGAGTAAGCAATGAGTTTTTTCATATCACTTTGTGCCAGAGCTGTAAATCCGCCGTAGATGATGCCGGCGATGGATAACCAGAGTACGAAAGGCATGAGTATTAGTGTCGCATCCGGGGTTATAGGGAGAGCGAATCTCAGGAATCCATAGGTACCCATTTTCAGCAGGATTGAGGCCAGAATCACAGAACCTGCTGTTGGTGCTTCAACATGCGCAGCTGGAAGCCACGTATGGAATGGAAACATTGGAACTTTAATTGCAAATGCGAGAAAGAATGCCAGGAATAGATAAATTTGTGCTGTGACATCATAATTCTGCCACATCATGTCTGGTATAAAAAAACTGTAATCATTTGTGATATACAGCCAGATTATGCCGACCAGTAACATTACTGAACCAGCTAATGTATAGAGGAAGAATTTGATTGAAGCATATATCTTACGTGGCCCGCCCCAGATTCCGATAAGGAGATACATCGGAATGAGCATTGCTTCCCACAAGATGTAGAACAGTACAAAGTCAAGTGCCACAAATACGCCGATCATTGCTGATTCCATGATCAGCAGGCAGATCATAAAAGATTGTACCCGTGTTTTAATGTAGTTCCACGATGCTAAAACACAAAACGGCATGATAAATGTTGTCATGAGAAGAAGAAGGACAGAAATACCATCTACTCCTATCACATAATTGATATTGAGAGATTCAATCCAACTATGCTTTTCAACAAATTGAAATCCCGTTGCAGCTCGATCAAAACCTATCAGAATAGGCATGGAAAGCAGGGCTGCAATGCCGGTAACTGCAAGAGTCCAGTATCGTGCGAAATTTTCGTTGTTAACCAGTAATACGAGGAGGGCGCCAGCAAGCGGAAGAAAAATTAATATGCTGAGCAGAGGCGGTCCCTGATTTGTCAGTAGCTGATCCATTACCAGTGATCCTTGAAATAGGTTGAATTATAGCCAAGCGAAGGCAAACAGTAAGATAGCTGCAAACGATATCGTAAAATAGAGAGTATGCTGAATTTGACCTCTCTGTAACGTTTTGCTTACACGTCCACCAAAATTTCTAACTAGACGGGCGGTGCCATCGACAACACCATCAATTCCATGCCAGTCAAACCAGCCCCAGAATTTGGCTGTTGTCATAAGCGAATTCAAGCCAACGACCTTGTATATCTCACCCCAGATATTATCAAAACCTTGTATAGGTTTCTGAGCGAGCCACAAGAATATTTTCCCACCCTTACGGTAAAACCAGTCAAGGTCAAAACTAATTGTTGCTTTCGCACCAATCCTGTCCTTGAAGTAAAAGAATCCAAGGGCAGTAAGAGCAAGGATTTGGAGTGTTTCACCCATGTGATAACTTGTATAAGGGTGATATGTGGCCTCCTGGTTAGGTAGCATATCGTATAGAAACGGTAGGTAACAACCAACAAGAATACAAAAGAATGATGCAATTCCCATTGCCATGGTCATATTCCATGGTGGATCAACGGCTTTTTCCAGTGTCTCTTCAGAGCATCGGCTCTCGCCGAAGAAAATAAGATATGGCAATCTAAGGCCAGCAACAAGAAATGTACCAGCAGAAACCATAGTTAGAAGAAATGCTCCTACGTAATGATGTTCCTCGAATCCTGCAGAGATAATCATCGATTTCGATACAAATCCAGATAGAAAAGGAAATGCTGAAACTGACATACCGCCTATCACCATAAACATCAGTGTAAGAGGCATTTTTTTGTACAGGTTACCAAGTTCAGTGAATTTGGATTTTCCGGTCGAGTAGATGATTGAGCCCGCTGCCATAAATAGCAATCCTTTATAGAGGATGTGGGCAAATGCATGAGCAGCGGTACCATTTATTGCTAATGCTGTACCGATACCCACTCCGGCAACCATATAACCTACCTGACTGACGATCTCCCAACCGAGCAGTCTTCTAATATCGTTTTCAATAATTGCGTAAATAATGCCAATAATGGCCATTATAACACCAAGTACAATCAGGATGTCGAAACCTGCATATGCTCTGGCCAGGGTGTAAATTGCAGTTTTTGTTGTGAAAGCACACATGAATACCGCGCCTGCAACTGTAGCCTTGCTATACGCGTCAGGAAGCCATGAATGCAGTGGCGGCACTGCAGCATTCAACATGAGGCCGATCATTATCAGCCAGGTGTAAAGCTCTACATTGGCTTCATCCATCTGAACGAATGAAAGGTCACCAGTAGCTTGATATCGGAGGACAAAACCTAAAAGCAGAATCAGTCCACCAAACGTATGTACAAGGAGATATCTATAACCTGCAGCAAGTGCACCTTCTTCTTTATTAAACCAGACAAGGAAGGTCGATGCGAACGCCATCATTTCCCAGAAGAGGAAAAGTACAAGATAGTCACCACATAAGATGACACCAAGTGAACCAGCTACATAAAACCAGGCGGCAATGTGATGCCATGGATCTTCAACATGGAGACCGTAAATTGTTCCGATGATGGCCATCAGTGACATAATGAAAGCAAAAACCAAAGATAAACTGTCAACACGACCAAAGGTGAGTGTCCAGTCTCCCATAAAAGGTATAACACCATACGTTCCCGGGTACTGACTAAGATATAGAACATCAATAAATGTCAGTAACGGGACTAGAAAGAGATACGGCTTTCTAAATGGGTCCTTAATGAATGGGAGCAGTACTGATCCGAAAATCAGTATCAGCGCAGGATGAATGAAACTAGTTGTCATAGTAATTCTCCCGGGTCTGGATGCCACTCTTCCCGAACCAGGTGGCTACAAAGATTAGTACCACGCAGGATATCAGGCCAAAGAGTGACCAGAAAAATGGAATTTTTTCCAGCCAGGTATGTGCGTGGTGTGTATCCACGGCAATAACGCTCCAGAGCATGATCAGCGCGATACCACCATAGCAGGTCTGTTTGACTGCCTGCGGTCGCTCTTTCAGGTATTCGATGAGGTTAACTATCATCCTGTCACCGCCTTTACAAATTGCAACATAATGTTGGGGAATATGCCAATAATAACTGATATCGAAGCCGCTATCAGAATTGGGATTAGCATGGATAGGGGTGCTTCCTTAATTCCTGTATATTGTTCACCCTCAGGTCGTTTGCCAAAGAAGGCTCTATAGGTGACCGGGGCGAAATATGCTGCATTTAGAATGGTACTGGCAAGTAGTATGAAAAGAATGCCAAGCTGATGCGCTTCAACTGATCCGACCAACAGGTTCCATTTAGTGATAAAGCCTGCAACCGGAGGAGCACCTATCATGGAAAGTGATGCGATCGCAAATGCACCAAAAGTAAATGGCATGGTTTTGCCAAGACCTTCCATCTCAGAAATGTATTTCTTGTGTGTGACTACATAAATTGCGCCAGCACAGAAGAAAAGGGTGATCTTAGAGAACGCATGGTTGACGATGTGAATAAGACCACCTTCAATAGCGTGCGGCGTAAGGAGTGCAACACCCAGTATTATATAGGAAAGCTGGCTGACTGTGGAGTAGGCTAATCGGGATTTGAGATTATCCTTTGAAAGTGCAATAATCGAGGCCGTGATTATCGTAAAGCCTACAAAGTACGCCGTGGGAATTCCAAGATTAAATGCATCCATTGACTCAACACCAAAGACATAGAGCATTACCCTGGTGGTACAGAATACACCGACTTTAACAACCGCTACCGCATGCAGGAGAGCGGATACTGGGGTTGGAGCGACCATCGCACCAGGAAGCCAATGGTGAAAAGGCATAATGCCGTTTTTGGCGAATCCAAACAGGCAGAAGACATACAACATTGTAACCACCCAGCGATTGACGTCATCTGGGAAGATACCTGTAGATATATTCGTTGCAAAATCCAGTGTTCCGGTAAGAACATAGATAAGGATCATGGCCGGAAGCAGAAAGGCTTTCGCTGTTGTTGTCAGGTAGACTATGTATTTTCTTGCACCGTCGTAGCCTTCTGCATCCTGGTGATGTGCTACGAGTGGATAGGTACAAACGGAAACGATCTCATAAAATAGATAGAGAGTGAAAAGGTTGTCCGAGAAAGCAACACCGATTGCACCGAAGATAGCGAGAGCAAAACATGCATTAAATCGTGTCTGGGCATGCTCTTTCAAGCCTCTCATGTACCCCATGGAATAAAAGACAGCTATCGTCCAGAGTGAAGAGGCTACAAGTGCGAAGATCATTGACATTGCATCTGCGCGAAGGGTTATTGAAACCCCTGGCAGTATGTCAAACATGTTGAAGAGAAGAATTTTACCGTTTAGCACAGGCTTTATCATAAAACAGACTGTAATAAACAGTGCAATTGAAGAAACACAGGAGATAGTTTCCCTGAAGTTTTCTTCTTTACCTCTAAACATTACCCCGAGAGTTCCGAAAAGAGGAATGAGCAAGGCTACAAGCAGTAATGGTGAATTAACAGTATTAATATCCATGCCAGATGGTTCCTTTCTTAGCCTTTGAGGTTGACGACATCCTGGGCATCAATAGACCTGTAGTGCCGGTAGATCGCGATAACAATACTGAGACCAATGGCGGCTTCAGCAGCTGCAATAGCCATAATGAACAGTGCAAAAATCTGTCCAGTGGCAGGATCTGGCGCGCTGAATCTGTTGAAGGCCATAAAATTGAGGGATGCTCCAACCAAAATCATTTCTGCGGCGATAAGCATTCCGATCAATGTCCTTCGGGTAAGCAGGCCGTACACACCCATGCCGAAAAGAAGCGCTCCGACAAGAAGATATGAATTAAGACTGTTATGTAGCGTTAACGCAGACATCAGCTTTTCCTCCCTTCACGAGCAATTACCAGTGCACCGATAATTGCTATAAGCAGAACTATCGAAATTAACTCAAATACCATTGAATATTCAGTGAGTAACTGAATACCTATAATCTCAACCGAGCCATTATTGATTTTTGCAGCAGATGTCCAGGCAGTTTTGAAAGCTATCATTGTAAGGCCAACGGCAAGCAGTAAGCCGGTCATAAAGCCGAGAGGTCCTGATAGCGCACCTATTGGACCATGGTCTTTGGCATCCTCAGGCGCAGCAAGCATGATGGCAAAGGAAATTGTAACTGCGACTGCTCCTATATAGATGAGTACTTGCATCATGGCTACAAAAGGAGAATTGAGGAAGTAATACAACGCACCTACACCGATAAAGCAGATCATTAAACCGGCCACAGCCCTGACAAGGCGAGTGGCGTTACAGGCGATGAGCCCGCCAGCTATTGTTATGCCAATGGTTAGAAGGAATATGAGCCCAACAAGGCCATCCGCACTGAAAAGAGATGGATTCATTTGTTTCTGTCCTCCAGTCGTTGCAGAAGATTAAAAATAAAATCTTCTTTTCTGGTGCTCGCCAGATTGTATTCCTTTGAAAATTCCAGGGCGTTGAAGTTACACGATTCTACACATGAACCGCAAAGAGAGCACCGTGTAAAATCCAAGACATAGCTTGTCAGTACTTTCTTTTTTGAACCTTCTGGTTTTTCTCCGTTAAGCGAAATGCAATCGGAAGGGCAGGCTCGAGCACATGCCATGCAGACTATGCAGTTCGGCTTACCTTCTTCGTTTTCGATAAGTTCGACATGCCCACGATACCTGTCAGGCATTTTGAGCGTTTCATAGGGATAAGCTACAGTGACAGGAGGTTTGAAAAACTCCCGAAACGTGATCCCCATGCCGATAAAAAGGCTGTAGAGCCCTTTGAATATGTCACTGAAATAGGCACCCATCTTAAAACACCTTCAGTAATCCTGCAGTAAACAACAGGTTGAAAAGAGATAATGGAATAAGGATCTTCCATGATAAATTAAGCAGGCCGTAGATTGTGGTTCTCGGGAATGTCCATCTAATCCAAATAAAGGTCGCTATAAGTATATAGATCTTTAAAAGAAACCAGACTACACCTGGAATGAATCCAAGGAACGGAAGTGGAGGATGCCATCCACCGAGAAAGAGTATAGTAGTAAGGCAGGAACCTATGACAATGTTAGCATATTCAGCCATGAAGAAGAGGCCGAATCCCATACTGCCATATTCAATGTGAAAACCTGCAACGAGTTCACTCTCTGCTTCACCAAGATCAAATGGTGCTCTGTTGGTCTCTGCGAGGGTACATGTGAAAAATATTAAAAAAGAAAAAGGCATTAACAGGTTATGTGAGCTTCCGAAAACCGGAAAAATATTCCAGTGAAGAATCGAAGGACCCTGTTGATTTACTATTTCCATAAGGTTCATTGTACCGGTCATAAGTACAATGGTAATTGCAGTGATAAGCATCGGGATTTCATAGGCAACCGCTTGTGATACCGAGCGAACTGCTGACATCATTGCATATTTGTTACGTGAACTCCATCCAGCAAATAGCAAAGCCATAGAGCCGCTTGATGCAAAAGCAAATATCATTAGCAAGCCCACATCCATGTTACGGGCTACTATAGATTGACTAAATGGGATGGTAACAAAACTCATGATTGCTGGGAACATTGCCAGCACAGGGGCTGCGACAAACAGCACCTTGTCAGCACCGCCCGGTATCATGAGCTGTTTCGCCATGAGTTTCACGCCATCTAGAGGTGGCTGAAATAAACCAAACGGGCCATTGATATTCGGGCCCGGGCGACGTTGGATGCGGGCAGCGCCTCGACGTTCAGCCCAGACCAGATAGGCTGCGTTGAGCGCGGCAAACGCTATTGCAACCACTACAGCGAAGATAATGTTGAGAAGTGTTGTGCTCATATTTCCTTCCTTACCTGTCTATCTCGGGTATGACGAGGTCTAGACTTCCCATGAATGCGAGAGCATCCATTATCATCATGCCTCTACACGATTCATCAAAAAGATGCATATTAGAATACGTAGGTGATCGGAGTTTCAGACGATATGGAGTTTTGGTTCCATCGCTGACAAGTCTTACGCCAAAGCTGCCACGTGCAGTTTCGACCGCCTGATAATAGTCACCTGCAGGCGGCTTAATAAGTTTTGGTGCCTTCTTAGGCATGATTGGTCCGTCAGGAAGTTTATCAAGAGCTTGTTCAATAATCCTGAGAGATTGCTCTATCTCACGCATCCTTACCATATATCGTGCCATCGAATCACACTCGTGAAATACAGGTACTTCAAAATCAAATTCAGGATAAACAGAATATGGTTCGTTTTTCCTGACATCAAAATTGATACCTGATCCTCTGGCTACTGCACTTGATGCTCCATATTTTCGACAGGTTTCCTTGGAGAGGAAGGCATTGCCTTCCAGTCGTTTGCGGAAGATAATATTGCCGGTTACGAGTTTGTCGTATTTGTCGAGAGATTTACGCATTCGTGGGATAAATCGACGGGCAGAATCTAGAAATTCGTCGTCAACGTCGTTGTATAGTCCGCCAAATCGGAAGTAGCAATAGGTTAGGCGGGAGCCGGTAACCGATTCCATCATATCGAGAATGTGTTCACGATCCTGGAGTGCATACATAAGAGGACTGAATCCACCAAGATCCATTACGAAGGCGCCGAACCAAAAAAGATGTGAAGCAATCCGGTTGAGTTCAACCATAATGACACGGATATATTCAGCTCTTTCAGGGACTTCAATGCCAGCTGCTTTTTCCACGCAGAGAACATGGCCGTGGGAATACCCGACTGCACCGAGGTAATCCATGCGGCTGAGATTCATTAGAAACTGGGGATAGGTTTTGAGTTCGCCCATTTTCTCATGCATGCGATGGATGTAGCCGATTACTGTCTCGGAATCGACGATATACTCGCCGTCCATACGCATTTTAACTCTGAGAACACCATGGGTTGCAGGATGTTGCGGCCCGACGTTAAGTACGAATGTTTCGTCCGGCCTGAGTTGAATAGGTTTACTCATGCCTTGAAGTCCTTTAGAAGTGGATGGAAATCTGCATCTTCAGGAAGAAGAAGGGGGACGAGATGCGGATGTCCCTCGAATTTGATTCCAAAGAAATCGTGAGTCTCGCGTTCATGCCAGTTAGCACCGGCATAAATAGAGGTGATTGTAGGTACAACAGGATTATCACGGGCTACCCGTGTTCTTATAACTACCCTGCAAACCTCAAAATCATACCTGCTGAAGTCATATATGACTTCAAGCTGGCCTTCCTTGATCCAGTCGACACCTGTAATAGTTTCAATGAAAAATTCAGAATCATCCAGGATCTTTACAGCGTCAAGAAGCTGGGCTGGGTCAACCTGTGCATCGATGTGATAACCGTGAACTTTATAATCACGTTCAACTACACCATTCTGACGTGGGCCTTCTTCCTTTTTCTGCTCTTCGGCTGACTCTTCAGTTTCTTCCGAAACTTCGGCGAGCGGTTCGTCAACTACCTCTGGCTCAGGGAATAGAGCCTGAAGTGCCTTTTTCGTTGTTTCTGCAATCATGTCCGATTTGCTCCGAAGGGGCTGATAAAAATGTGACTGCTATATGTAAAAATGAACTAGGCTTTGATGGATGTCTCAGGATCTTCCCAGCGTTCCCAGCCAGATAGCTTGTGTTCTAATTCAATAATTCCCTGCAGAAGGGCCTCTGGTCGTGGCGGACAGCCAGGTATATAGATGTCTACCGGCAGAAACTCATCTGCTCCGAGTACAATGCTGTATTGACCATCAAATGCAAATGGGCCCCCGGATATCGCACAATTTCCCAGAGCCATTACCCATTTAGGTTCGGGCATCTGGTCGTATAGTGTCTTGATACCAGGCATCATTTTTTTAGTGATAGTGCCTGCAACAATCATTACATCGCTTTGCCTTGGTGACGGCCGAAAAACTTCCGCGCCAAAACGGGACATATCAAAGCGGGCACAACCGGTGGCCATCATTTCAATGGCACAACAGGCAATACCGAATGTAAGAGGCCATAATGAGTTGGCCCGGCAGACATTTATCAGTTTGTCAGCAACTGCAAACTGAACTATTGATGAGGGTACTGGTTCACTTATCGTAGGTATGTTCTCCGCTCCCACTTAAATACTCCCTTTATCCATGCGTAAACAATCGCAAGTGTTAAGATTCCGACAAATAGTATAATTTCGACAAAATCCCGAATGGAAGATGCAAACAACGGTCCGTCGTAGGCAACTGCTACCGGGAAGAGAAAAAGCACATCGACATCAAAGGCGAGAAATATGAGTGCATAAAGATAAAAGACGATTCCATAACGAATCCAGCTATCTCCAATCGGATCCATACCG
The DNA here is from genome assembly GCF_005116655.2 of Desulfosediminicola flagellatus. Lineage (GTDB taxonomy): Bacteria > Desulfobacterota > Desulfobulbia > Desulfobulbales > Desulfocapsaceae > Desulfopila > Desulfopila flagellata. The sequence continues at coordinate 1,656,660 of NZ_CP050698.1, forward strand.
CACTCGATATACTGCTCTGCCTTGTTTAATATTTGGCGGGTTTTAAGGGGCATTAACAGGTAGACGATTGCTATGGGTCCTAGGGCAAATGCTAAACCGCCAAGAGTAAAAGCGGTGACCCAAAGAACGTTGTCACGATAGAGGAAATCTGTGAACTGGGGTTCCATAGCGCAATCCTTTTGTGTTTGAAGAGAACTAAACAGGTGGGGTCCTGTAAAAAAAGCACGTAAACTTATGCTCAATCAAACTGAACGGTTAAATGTATAGAAAATTGAAAACACAATGTCAACAACTATTTATCTTGCGATTCAGATACCACATGGTGGGTCCTGACGCACGACTTTTTTCATCGCCTTACTTTTTGAAAAAACTTGAGAATATACAAATTCATGCTATGATGAGGTTTGGCAGATAAACTAAAAATGATACGTGTCATCAGTGTAACTGAATACGGCAGGAAAGATGTCTATAACATTACGTCAATTAGAAATATTTATAGCGGTAGCAGAGACAGCACAGGTTACGAAAGCCAGTAAAAAGCTATTTGTAACCCAGTCTGCAGTGAGCATGGCTCTGGCTGAGTTGGAAAATCAGCTTGGTGGGTCACTCTTTGACCGGCATGGTCGCAGTTTACTGCTGAATGCCAGGGGGAGATACCTGCTGCCACTGGCAAAAGATATTACTTGCCAGGTCTCAAATATTGAATCGATTATGTCCGAGCGTAATGATACGCTTGAAGGGCATATTGATATCGTTGCGAGTACCACTCTTGGCAATTACATAATGCCATATTTGATTGGTGCGTTTAAGCGAGTTCACCCAAAAGTGCATGTCAACCTTCTTGTGTATAATACACGGCAGGCTGAAGATAGCGTCGCTGAAGGGTTGAGCGATGTCGGCTATGTCGAGGGAATCCTCAGGAAGAATACTGACATAAAAGTGAGACCATGGTTTCAGGATGAATTAGTGATCCTTTGTGGTCCAACAGACCCTCTTGCACACAATGACTACTTCGACATAGATAAAGATTTCAAAGATAAAAAGTGGATCATGCGTGAGAAGGGCTCCGGTACCGACGCAACTTTCAGGGAAAAAATGCGGGATTACCTTGATGAAATAAACGTCGTGATGGAGATGGGACATCCTGAAGCAATAAAACGTGCTGTTGAATCCGGTGCCGGTATTGCATGCCTTTCAAGCTTGAGTGTCTGTCGAGAAACCGAGCATGGCTGGATTAAGAGTCTCCCTATAAAAGGGTTGGATATGAAGCGACAACTCAATGTTATTCAACGTAAAAACCTTGAAATATCAGACGAGCTTGCTGAATTTTTAAGTTTTTGTGATGTTATGACCATGTGCAATGAAAATAGGGTTTGTCTCTCTTCACCGTGGAAACTCCAATCTCTTCTGGCAAGGCATTCTGCACAGAAAAAACGCTAACATGCACAATGCGCACACGCTTCCTGGGTGGATGCTGTGGGCTATTTTTATATTTAAAGGTCTTGTTAATACAAGACCTTTATTAGTTTCAGGCCATGTGCTTGTGCAGTTGCCCCTCCTGTAGATCGGTCTTTTGCAGCGAGAGCAAATGTAAATTCATCAACTGTTCTATGATGTTTTCCAACCTCAAGAAGAGTACCGACAATATTTCGTACCATATGGCGTAAAAAACCTTCACCTATAAATGTAAAGGTGTAGGTGTCCTGGTCGGTTTGTTGTAACTCTGCTTTCATTAAGGTTCGAACAGCACCTTTTCTGGAAGGGAAATTCTTGTCTCGTGAACCTGCATTTTCAAAAGAAGAAAAGTCGTGTGTGCCGATAAGTGCTTTAAGGCACTGTTCTATTCTCTCAAAATCGAGATTATAGGGTGCATGCAAGGCGTACAGGCGCCTGGTAGGTGGCATGATTTCACCGGTAAAGAACGTGTACTCGTAGTGCTTGCCTCTGGCAGAAAATCTAGAATGAAAATCTTCCGGAACTTCATCTGCTTCAAGGATACGAATGGCATATGGGAGCATTGAGTTAAGCCCCTTTTGGAATGCAGTGCAGGAGATGTTTGAAGATGTTGCAAAATGTGCAACCATTCCCTCTGCATGAACTCCTGCATCAGTCCTTCCTGCGCCGTGCAGCGTTGTATCGCTGTTTGTCATTCGGGTAATGCTTTTCTCTATTTCGCCCTGAATTGTTACGTCATGCTTCTGGCGTTGCCAGCCGTTAAATTCTGTACCGTCGAAGGCGATAAGCAGCCGGATATTGCGCTGAACCGTCATTGTGTTACCAATAATAAGAATAATTATGGAAAGAAAGGTGCACCCTCAAGGCCGCTAATTTCAGTAAAGCCACAAAGTAGATTGAGGTTTTGTACAGCCTGACCAGCGGCACCCTTAACAACATTATCAATGGTTGACATAACGATCACACGATTGGTTCGCGTATCTATGGCAAAACCAATATCGCAAAAATTTGAGCCGCGGACATGCTGAGTCGCTGGCGTAGTTCCGATGGGAAGCACTCTTACAAAATATTCATTTGAGTACGCTTCAGCGTAGAGTTCTTCTATCTTTTCGATAGACCAGCCGGGTTGCAGGTTGGCGTATACGGTACTCATTATGCCTCTGGAGATTGGCAAGAGATGCGGGGTGAATACAACTTTCAATTCTTCTCCGGCAGCAACGCTGAGTTCCTGCTCAATCTCAGGGGTGTGACGATGGGTTCCGCCAACTTTGTATGGCTTGAAACCATCAGCTACTTCACAAAATAATGTTCCAACTGCAGCAGCACGTCCTGCGCCTGATGTTCCTGACTTTGAGTCAGCAATAATGGAGTGCTTGTCCACGGCGTTTGCTTTAAGAAGAGGTGTCAGGGCCAGGATAATCGAGGTTGGATAGCATCCGGGGTTGGCAATAAGGCGAGCATGTGAAATCTTATCGCGATAGAGCTCAGGCAGACCGTAAACAGCTTCTTTAAGATAATCGGGAGAAGAGTGTGGTTGATACCATTCTTCATACGTGGAGACGTCACGGAGACGATAATCTGCAGACAGGTCAATGACTTTTTTGCCTGCATTCAGCAATTGAGGTACAATATCCATTGCAGTCTTATGCGGCACGGCTGTGAATATTATATCAGCACGATCTGCTATCTTTTCGACTGAGAGGTTTTCGCAAACGAGTTCAGTTTTGCTGCGCAGGTGCGGAAATACTTCAGCAAGTTTTTTGCCTGCATACTGCCGTGAAGTGGCTACGGTTAATTCAACATGCGGGTGGTTGCAGAGTATTCTTGTGAGTTCGGCACCTGTGTATCCAGATGCTCCAATTATAGCGACCCTGATCATTTTTATGCCTCCAGCTGCAATTGCATTGAAAATGGCTGTGATTTTATAGGTTGATGCAATATCCGAGAAAGTTTAAACGAAACAAGGGAATAACAGCGATGCTGTTATTCCCTTGTATGAAGCGATACCATTGTAATAACAACCCGGTGACGTCATCTCCCTGGAGCAGAACGCACTGAGTTGAATAGTACGGATATTAACGCTTGGAGAACTGGAACTTGGCGCGGGCGCCTTTCTGTCCGTATTTCTTACGCTCTTTGACACGTGGGTCACGGGTAAGAAGACCGGATCTTTTGAGTGGTATACGGTTCTCTGGGCTAATCTCAAGAAGTGCTCTGGAAATACCATGGGACAGGGCATCAACTTGTGCGGATTTGCCACCACCCGCAAGGGTGGCCATTACATCATACTGCTCAGTGGTCTCAGTGATTTTGAAAGGTTTTTCAATCTTCTGAGTCTTGAATGTGTTGCCGAAATATGCATCAGCATCCAGCTTGTTTACGATTACCTTGCCGGTACCAGGTGTAAGCCATACACGTGCAATAGCATTTTTTCTCTTGCCGGTGGCGTAAAATCGATCTTGAGCCATGGTTTATTCTCTCCAGGATTAAATATCTAAAACTTCTGGCATCTGTGCCGCATGTGGATGTTCAGCACTAGCATAAATTTTAAGTTTTTTGAGCTGTGCGCGGCCGAGTTTGTTTTTCGGTAACATGCCCTTTACTGCTTTCATAACAAGGTCAGTAGGGTGTTTTGCGAGAAGTTCTTTCGCGCTGGCTTCTTTGATTCCACCAATATATCCGGTGTGACGATAGTATTTCTTGTCGTCCCATTTTTTTCCGGTAAGTTGGATTTTGTCAGCGTTGGTTACAATGATGAAATCACCATTGTCCATGAACGGTGAGAAAGCCGGCTTATGCTTTCCGCGAAGGCGGGAAGCAATTTCGGTAGCCAGACGTCCCAGTACCTTGTTCTCTGCGTCGACAACGTACCACTTTCTATCGATCTCGTTGACTGGAGCAAGATAGGTTTTCATTGTGTCCCTCAAAATGGCTGTCATTTAATAAAAAAAGGTTCAGCAGCGCCGAACCTTTTATAGTCGTAGTGGAGCGGGAAACGAGATTCGAACTCGCGACGTCAACCTTGGCAAGGTTGCACTCTACCACTGAGTTATTCCCGCTCGTGCTGTTAAGTAATGTCAAAACAGCGGCATTTATACAAAGTCGGTGTGCGTGTGTCAATAAAAAATTCATTTACGTTTGAAATTTGATTATATTTTTTTTGAATCAATCTGTCACGAAAAATAGAGATGCTTTTTCACGAATGGAGTATGATATTGAGCTTCTCTGTTGAATAGAGCATGAATATCTTGTGCTTATTTTGATTCCCGGTACATAATTGATCCAGATATAAATTGTGGAGTGAAGCATCTAATGACTGAAGAGATGAAAACGGAAAGGCGTGCAACAATTGCACGAAAAACCGCTGAAACTGACATAAAGCTCGACCTCATATTAGACGGAACAGGTGAAAATCATATCGATTCCGGTGTTCCGTTTCTTGATCATATGCTCACTCTTTTCTCGGTACATGGCTTTTTTGATGTGAAGCTGGATGCTGATGGTGATACCGAGGTTGATGATCATCATACGGTTGAAGATATAGGTATATGTCTCGGGCAGGCTTTTGCAACTGCACTTGGGAATAAAGCTGGTATAAAACGCTATGGCAGTTGTTACCTTCCGATGGATGAAACATTGGTTCGGGTCGTGGTCGATGTGTCTAATAGACCCTATCTTCATTATGAAGCGCCTGTAGTTGATCAAAAACTTGGGACTTTCGATACCTGTCTGGCAAAAGAATTTGCCCGTGCATTTTGTCAGCATGCAGGTGTAACATTACATGTAGACCTGTTGCATGGTGAAAATAGTCACCATATAATAGAAGCTGTGTTTAAGGCTCTAGGCCGGGCAATGAATGAAGCAACAGAGCCGCTTGCCAGTGGCCGTGTAATGTCCAGTAAAGGTTGTCTGTAACGTATACAGAGTTACCCGGTAGTAAAAAAAGTCGTGTGATGTGTGATTATCCAATTAAGAGGTATAACTTCAGAGGGGATTACGTGAAAACATCATTGACCATGCTCATAATTTGCTGTTTTGCTCTGGTTTTATCTTCATGTTCAGGTGTGAGTGAGACAGCATCGACAGGACAACGCGCTGTCGTTCAATCCGTTGCATGTATAGCAGTTATTCCTGTAAGGACTGTAGCTGATGATAAAGGTAAAGTGAATGCTGCTTCTCAGGCCGAAATGCTGCGTAACGGTGCTATGCAGGCTGATTTGATTTTGGCGCAGGAACTTTCCGGAAACGCAAAAGTACGAATAGTTCAAGCTTCAGATCTTAATGCTCTCGATAGAGATACGGTGTCCGGTCTTTCATCGAGTATAAGCGCAGTTGGTGATGGGTTGCAGTGCGATACGGTAATGGTTATGACTATACATAATTACATCCAGCGTGATGGTGGAGCATATGCTGTGGATGCGCCTGCATCAACCTCATTTGATATGAGATTGTATGACGCGAAATCTAAAAATGTTATTTGGGCAGCTGATTTTAATGAGACTCAGGAATCACTCCTCAGTAACATTCTGTCATTTGGTAAAGCTCAGCAACGTGGTTTTAAATGGATTACTGTAGAAGAGCTACTCTCCCAGGGTATAAAAGAACGACTGGCAGACTGTCCTTACTTGTAGGCAATGAGCTGCCTTCATCCAGAAATTCACTAAGATAATTGTTTTATAATGTAAATTCACGCCCGCAGACGTGCCAAAACGGCAGTCTGGCGGGCGTTTTATTATGGGATCATACGTCGTGGTAAAAAAGGCAGATCAAGTCCTTCCCGGATCGGTGAATAAACGGATTGGGCAGGCAATGCATGATTATAGCATGTTGGAGGAAGGCGATAGGGTATTACTTGCCATATCCGGTGGGGTTGACAGTCTGGCGCTTGCATGGATATTGAAATTCTGGCAGGCCAAAGCTCCAATAAATTACTCGCTTCACGCAATCACTGTTGATCATGAATTCTGGCGTCAGCATGAAGGTGCGGTAGAGCCCATGAAGAGTATTGGCACACAGATAGAGCGTCTTGGAATGGAATATGTGATTGAGCGGGCCTGGGACATCAGCGAAGAAGATCGGACATGTTATCAATGCGCAAGAAATCGTCGTAGCCAGCTATTTGATATTGCCAGACAACGCGGCTATACGAAAGTAGCACTTGGGCACCACAAAGATGATCTGGTGGAGACATTTTTCCTTAACGTGCTCTATAGTGGCAATATCTCAACCATGTTGCCCAAGCAGGAGCTTTTTGAGGGCAACCTCTCGATAATACGCCCAATGGCCTATATCGAAAAACATGAAGTTATACAGATAGCTGAAAAACACGGGCTGAATCCGGTAGAGAATCTATGCCCGTTGGCTGATGACACTCGACGCGAAGAGGTCCGCACAATACTCACTGACATTTATTCACGGGTTCCGGAAGCTAAGCGCTCTGTCTTTGCAGCCCTTGCAAACGTTCGTGAAGGATATATGCTATGAAAACATCTTTAGAATGTATGGCATGTTTTCTGAACCAGTCGTTACGTGTTACCAGATTACAGAACTGTAGCGAATCTCAGCAGCGCGAGGTTGTGCTCGCTGTTGCTGAATTGCTTCCTGCCTTGAATCTCAAACAGACCCCTCCTGAAAATGCGATCCCTATTTATGCAAAGATCTCTGAAATTACCGGATGTGCAGATCCATATAAAGAAATAAAACGAATTGAAAATACAAAAGCCCTAGCTCATCTTTCAGCACTGAAATCCGAACTTGAACATTCTGCATCTCCGCTGTTGTCGGCTATTGGATTTGCCATAGCTGGTAATATTATTGATTATGGTGCAGCTGATCGGTTTGATATAGAGGCAACTTTTGAAAAAAGCCGAGATATTGCTTTTGCTATCGATCACAGAGAACAGCTCCTCTCTGCAATAACTGCGCTTAAGCCAGGAGCATCTATTTTGTATCTGGCTGATAATTGTGGAGAGATAGTTTATGATTCTCTTGTCGTTGAAATTCTTGCTAAAACCGGGTGTAAAGTGACCGTGGCTGTAAGAGGTCTGCCTATCATAAATGATGCGCTTATTGAAGATGCAATAGATGCTGGACTTGACAAGTATGCACGTATTATTTCTAACGGAATCGCGTGTCCCGGGACGCCTGTGAGTGAGTGTACTGATGAATTGCAAACACTTTTTAACGAGTCAGACCTGGTGATTTCAAAAGGGCAGGGCAATTTTGAGACACTTTCTGAAGTTGATCGTGAAGTATTCTTTCTCTTGACAGTGAAATGTAAAGTGGTAGGTAACCATTTGACAAAAATGTCGGATAATGAATGCTCGTTATCCGGCAATGGAGAAATGGTCGTTTATCATTCAAGACAGAAAAACACGTAGAAATGGTGACAGATATGAAACAACGGATCAGCGCAGTGTTGGGTGAGCAGCCTGTAGGGCAGAAAATAGTAATAAATGGCTGGATACGAACCAAAAGAGACACAGGCGGGTTCTCGTTTCTTGAGGTAAATGATGGATCATGTCTTGCAAATCTGCAGGTCATTGCTGATAAAAGTCTATCCAATTACGAAGAAGATATATCACGCATCAGTACAGGGTGCAGTGTTACAGTTGAAGGGATTGTAAAGGAATCGCCGGCTAAAGGCCAGAGTGTGGAATTGCATGCAGAGAGTGTGGTCGTTGTCGGATGGGCTGAACCAGAGACATACCCATTGCAGAAGAAACGACATTCTTTTGAGTTTCTGCGTGAAATGAGTCATTTGCGTCCACGTACCAATGCGCTTGGTGCTGTGGCTCGTGTGCGTTCGCGCCTTTCATGGGCTATTAATCAGTTCTTTCAGGAGCGAGGCTTTCTGCAGGTTCATACGCCTATTATCACCACCAGTGACTGCGAAGGTGCCGGTGAAATGTTCCAGGTTAATACCAGCTCTGAAATCTCAGGTAAAGCCGACAAAGAAGAATTTTTCGGTAAAAAAGCCGGGCTTACTGTAAGTGGTCAGCTGCAGGCTGAGGTATACGCACTGGCACTTGGAAATGTCTATACCTTTGGTCCGACTTTCAGGGCCGAGAATTCCCATACCAGTCGTCATCTTTCAGAATTCTGGATGATTGAACCGGAGATGGCATTCTGCGATCTGCAATGCAATATGCAACTGGCAACTGAAATGCTCAAATATGTTCTTAATGATGCCTTAGAGAATTGCCCTGAAGATATGGAACTTTTTGATAAATTTATCGAAAAAGGACTCATTGCAAAACTCAAAAATGTTGTCGAAAAAGAATTTGCCCACATTACATACTCTGATGCCGTAGAGAAACTGCTCGCGTCTGATAAGAAATTTGAATTCCCGGTTAAGTGGGGAATTGATCTTCAGTCAGAGCATGAACGTTATCTTACCGAGGAGGTATTTAAGTGTCCTCTGATCGTTACTGACTATCCTGCAACTATAAAGCCTTTTTATATGCGGGTGAATGACGATGGGAAAACGGTTGCAGCAATGGACATATTAGTTCCTGGAATTGGTGAAATAGTAGGCGGAAGCCAGCGCGAAGAACGACTCGAAGTACTTGAAAAACGGATGATAGAAGCAGGTATTGAGACGGAAGAATATTCGTGGTATCTCGATCTGCGCAGATACGGTTCAGTTCCGCATTCAGGATATGGTCTTGGTTTTGAGAGGCTTGTACTGTTTGTTACCGGTATGGCAAATATCCGGGAGGTAATTCCTTTTCCGAGAACGCCCGGTTTTGCTCCATGCTAAATATCATTCGTCCGATCAGTGTTGACGGATAATGACTGAAATGATGCAGGCATATCTGCTTAACGCATCCGGACCGATCCCTGAAAACGGGACTCCACTGATATTTTCGAAAGTGCATAAACCAATACCCGGGGCAGGAGAAATCCTTCTCCGGGTATTGGCGTGTGGTGTATGTCATACTGAATTGGATGAAATAGAAGGGAGAACAGCGCCACCAACGTATCCAATAATTCCCGGTCATCAGGTAGTTGGCGTTGTTTGTCGCTCTGGTGACAATGCAGATCGTTTTAATAATGGAGAACGCGTAGGAGTTGCCTGGATATATTCTTCTTGCGGTGTTTGTGATTGTTGTTTACGAGGGCTTGAAAACCTCTGTAAAAAATTCAGGGCCACCGGGCGTGATGAAAATGGCGGCTATGCTGAATATATGGTAGTGCCGCAGGATTTTGCTTACAGGATACCCGAAAGTTTTACTGACAGTGAAGCGGCACCTCTACTTTGCGGGGGAGCAATCGGCTATCGGTCGCTGAAGTTGTGTAATATGATCGATGGTGATACGCTTGCGCTGACTGGTTTCGGGGCCTCTGCTCACATCGTGTTACAGTTGGCAGTCGCTTTATACCCGAAAAGTCGTGTGCTTGTGTTTGCGCGAAGTGAAGCACAGCGATCATTTGCCAAGAATATTGGTGCATATTGGGCCGGAAATATAGGGGAATTACCACCCCTTGTGCCCCAATCTATCATCGATACCACACCAGCATGGTCTCCTATCCTGGAGAGCTTGAAAATACTGGCCCCGGGTGGACGTCTGGTCATAAATGCCATCAGAAAAGAGGATCGAGACCTGTTCATGTTGCAGAAGCTTGATTATACACGTCATCTGTGGTTAGAGAAAGAGGTCAAGAGTGTTGCAAATATTACCAGGGATGATGTGAGTGAATTTCTTCTTCTGGCAGATAAGCTGAAAATACGGCCTACGGTTACAGAATATTCGTTTACCAGTGCCAATTCAGCTTTATCAGACTTAAAATATACCAAGAGTACCGGTGCCAAGGTGCTGGTCATGAATAGATAGCAGTGATCATCCAAATCGTTTGGTTGTGACTGATTTTTAGTAGTTATATTAATGGCAGTGGAGGAAGCAGGTTGAGTAAGGGTCCAGGTGTACAAAAAATGTTTGATGCCATTGCCGGCAGATATGATGTGATGAACAGGGTCATGACCATGGGTCAGGATCAGAAGTGGCGACGTTTTGTTGTAGATAAAGCGGGTAACCCGGGCAGTGGCTGGGTGTTAGATCTTGCAACAGGTACAGGCGATATCGCAGCCTTAAGCGCCAGGTCTTACCCCCAGGCCCAAGTAATCGGGGCAGACTTTTCACAGAACATGTTACGTGAAGCTGAAAAGCGATTTTCTGATTCAGGGATTAGCTGGCAGGCGTGTGATGCTAATAATCTGCCATATGATGATAATGTTTTTGAGTCTGTAACGTTTGGTTATCTGTTAAGAAACGTTGATGATGCCGTAAAAGTACTCCGTGAAGTCCGCAGAGTGTTAAAGCCTGGTGGAAGGGTGGTCTGTCTTGATACGACTCCTCCCAACAGGAATGTGCTTTATCCGTTTATCCGTTTGTATTTTGCCTATGGCATTCCGCTTTTGGGCAGAATGATTGCTGATGATGAAGCTGCGTATGCCTATTTAACAGGTTCGACCATGGACTTTTATTCTGCAGAAGCACTCGCCGACGCTTTTCGTGAAGCTGGGCTTGAAAATGTTGGGTATAAAAAATTCATGCTGGGAACTATTGGAGTGCATTGGGGGAATAAATGAGCAATACCGGTGGTGAAGAACTCAAAGTACCAGAAAAACATGGAGTGGCCCGACCTCTGAAAACAATTTTCGACCTTTTAGTCGATAGTTCAGGTCGATTCAGCGAGAATATCGCCTATATCTATCGCTCAGGTAAAGAAGAACATAAGGTCAGCTACGCCAAACTCTTTGAGGATGTATTGCTACTTTCACGTGCTTTCAGGCAGCGTGGGATTTCTAAAGGAGACAAAGTCATGCTCCTTTCAGACAATCGTTACGCCTGGATAGTGACCGATCTTGCCATTATGAGTCTTGGAGCTGTTAATGTTCCGCGTGGTGCCGATACACCTTCGCAGGAATTAGAATTTATCATTAACCATTCAGATGCCATTTATCTCGTAATTGAAACCCCTGAATTGCTGGAATACCATTATGAGTATCTCAAAGGGCTAAAGCAGCTTAAGTCGATTTTTGTAATGACAGGGCCGGGATTGCATACACTGTTTAGTCACACCTACTCCTACATCGACCTGCTGACAGATCGCCGTTATACCCAGGCAGATGTTGATACGTTTATGGAGATGGGTGAGTCAATTAAAGAACACGATCTGCTTACGCTTATCTATACTTCCGGAACCACGGGCATGCCTAAGGGAGTACAGCTTTCTCATTCCAACATTATGCATAATGTCAGATGCATTCCTATTATTATTCAGTTAACAGAGAACGACTCATGGCTGTCTATTCTACCAACCTGGCATATTTTTGAGCGCACAGCTGAATATGTTGCATTGGCAGCAGGAACGACCCTTGTCTATTCATCTGTAAAAACCTTCTCGCAGGATTTGGAAAAATATCGACCGACCCTTGTTGCCACAGTTCCCCGTGTATGGGAATCGCTTTATTCAAAGGTACAGGCAACAATTCGAAAAAAAGGCGGCGTGGCAATGAATGTTTTCGGGTCACTCATCTGGGTTTCGAAGGTCTATCGACACAATAAACGGCTGTTTCTTGATCGGTTACCGATGTATTCCAATCGCTGGTTTGGTCGCAGGCTGATAACAAAAGCTATGGCAGGTATGAAAATGCTGCTGCTATTTCCCTTCTATCTGCTGGCAAAGAAAAAATTGCGTGCGGTTCAGGACCGGTTTGGCGGGCGTTTGCGTCTTGCGATCAGTGGTGGTGGTACCTTAGCGACATATCTTGAAGAGTGGCTTGATGCTGTTGGTATTCGTATCGTTAATGCCTATGGCATGACAGAGTGTTCACCGGCTATTGCCGGTAGGGGACTCACCTGCCGGGTTTATGGAACTCTCGGTCCACCTGTGCCGCATACCGATCTGAGAATAGTCTCTGAAGGTGGTGACATTTTACCTGTCGGCATTGAAGGACTCATTGAAGTGAAAGGGCCGCAGGTTACTCCCGGCTATTATAAAAATGACGAAGAGAATCGTAAGTCATTTTCAGATGACGGATATTTTAAAACAGGCGATCTCGGGAAACTCACGACAGGTGGTGAGCTGGTTATAACCGGCAGGGCCAAGGAAATTATTGTTCTGGCCAGCGGAGAGAACATAGATCCAACCAGAATTGAGAACACTATCAGTATGTTTCCATTTGTTCAGGATGCGATTCTGGTAGGTCAGGATAAAAAGGGACTTGGCGCGCTGGTTGTTCCAAATATGGAAGAATTGAAAGCGTTTCTTGGACAAAAGTTCAGTGACCTGAAAAATGAGAAGAATGAATTGCTCGAAGACCGGCACGTCGTGGATCAGGTCAAGAAAGAAATGAACAGATTACTCATGCCGAAGCAGGGGTTCAAGCCTTACGAAAAACTTCAGAATATCGCTTTTTTGGATAAGGAGTTCAAGCTGGGTGAAGAGCTGACTAACACGCTCAAAAAGAAACGGCACGTTATTGAGAAGAACTACAAAAAGCTCATTAATGATCTGCTTCACTGAGCGGAAGGGCTCAGGTTGAGTGCTTTAAAGGCATATTGTTGTAACAGTGTCGGGTGCTATCTTCTGGTAACTGCGGGGGAGAGCGCTCAACACGCTTGGTGCCAATAGCATTATTGGCAAAGAGTTTCGGTATTGCGCCATATGTGCAATGTGCGAGATGTGTGTATTTGTGTTTTTGCTACAAATCAGATGCATCCAGTAGGATAGTATTCTCCACAAGGTGGGTGGGTGTGGAGAAGATCACCTTTACTGAGCCAATATATCCGGTTGAAGCGGTTCATCTATAATCGGGTATTTCATTTCCTCACTGATCGCCAGAGGGCTTTCGATAGATATCGAGTGCATTGTCTCTTTAGGAAAGAAGACCCTTTTGCTGGTGATCGCTTCGATTTTTACGGGAAGTATATCTGGTATTGTAGTGATATCTGTAATCGGTTGGGGTTGTCGAGTTATGCTCGGTGCAGCAACAACTGGTCGAAGTTTCTGCGCACGGGCATAGTTTGTCTTCGCCTGTTCATAATTACCAAGCCGTTTATTAACGATTCCAAGACCGTTGTAGATCTCCGCATCATCGGGATTAAACTCTAACGCGGCTTTGAAGTCGATTAGAGCAAGCTTGTATCTCCCCAGTTCAAGATAAACAGTGGCTCTACGCTTGGATAATTCGGAATGGTCAGGGCCGGAAAGCTGGTCATTTTCAAGACAACGAGACAGCATGTGGCTTTTGGTTAGAGGTGGAGAAATTTTCGCAGCGTCTGGGCAGATTTCCTGCGGTGGGCCTTTTGCATTGGCGGTTGAGGTTGTCAGCAATAGTGCTAGCATGGCAAACATTGAAAAATGGGTGCGGACGACATTTCGAAACTTCATAGAAATTCTAACTCACAGCAGGGTAAGCAACGAAAATCAGTTCCGTAACTTACAGGTAAATCTCAATAGCTCCTAATCAGATACAGCATGTAGTGTCTAGGAATCTATCCCGGAATGCTCTTCTTTTTTAAATACTCGGTATTTCAAAACAACAACGGTGTTAATATTAAAAATATAAACATGCTTGGTATTTGCAAAATACTTCAATTTGAGAAAGGATGTCTGTTTTGGGACGACCTCTTAGAGGTAAAGCCGTGTTCTTAGACAGATCTATAATTACCTGTTTTTTGAAAAAATGTAATGATAAAAATAATAGGGAAATATAGAGAACTCCGCAATTTATGTGGAATATACATGTAAAACTCAGTAGCTCATTTAATTACAGTGCTGCAGAAACGGGCAAAAAAATGTGTTAATGAAGATCAACTCTTAGTGAAACGATCAGAAATGATTTTACCAGTTGAGGATGCGGTCTCTTTCGGGTCCGGATCTTCTATGTACTCTTCAATAATCGATACTGACTGGAATGGAAGCAGCAGTTGGCGCACTCCTCCGAAATGTTTTCTGATTTCATCATCTGCCGGATTTATGAGGTAGCTCTTTTCTTCGGGAAGAATAAGATCTTTTATGCAGACAAAATAGGGGTGAGTCATATCAAGACTCCTTGCTTTAAGGGTATATTCTTTCTCTTTCCAGGTGAAGTGGACTCGATAAACTGCCATAGTTTGAAAACCCGCTTTTCAAAAATAGATTAAGGACAAAGCCTATAGGAAGTATGGACGGTATTTCTATAGGCAGCCGCAATTCAGCTGTGACTACAATGTATTGATTCTAAATGAGATTGTATTTTCTCTGGCGCGCATAATCACGTAAATTTCACCACAATTATACACTCTGTTTTGCTTTATAGATCTAAAAGAATACAATAAAATATTATTTCCACCAAAGCTCAACTGAGTGAAGTGAGGGGGGAGGAGTAACAGCTCAAAGCTACTGACTTCTTCTCAACTAAATGAAATTACGGGAATCTAAAAAAGACACTACTTGTCAATCTTCGACGCCTGACACCTCACGCCTCTCTCCTCACCTTTGGACGTTGAAGATTTGTGGTAATCATAAAATAAAAAATACCTGTGTTTCACGGCGAAGTCTCAACCATCTGTTCATCTCGGTGCCGGAACAGTCAAATGTATGAAATGTTTATTGTAATACCTTTGTGATAGCAGTGAATTAGGTGGTTTTGAGTGGATATTTTTGCACAGGATGCATGAGGTATTATAATGTTGAAAGATCACTCAGGTCGATAGACTTTTTTCGACCATAACATTTACAGGAGGTAGGGTCATGCTATGCAGCTTATCTAATTTGAATGACAATGATCTTCAGGAAATCCACAAACTCGAAAAAGATATTCAATCACCATTACTTGCATTTAGCTGTAATAATGCTTCTATTGCACATTTGTCTGCTGAAAATCTAAAAAAAATACAGGAACTTGAAAAGAAGCTTGGGATCAGTCTTGTCGCTGTAGGCAGAGAATGCTAGGACACCCTCCTAGGAGGCTGTCCGACAATGGCCTTTTGCCCAAACTCTTCGGAATTTTCAAAAAATAATGCTCGCAATATCATCTATATGGCTGTGCTTATTTTTTGTAAATGTCTCGATTTTAACCAAAACTCCTATTGTCGGACAGCCTCCTAGGAGCCTGTCCGACAATGCCCTTTCCCCCCATATCTTCGTTAAACTCGAAAAATTATCCTCGGAATATCGATTATATGCCTCCGGCAATTTTGCGAGTTTGCCTTGATCTGAGCGAAAATTGCTATTCTCGGACACCCTCCTAGGGGTCGAAGAGCAAGATAATACTATATCAGGGTGGGTATTTCAGCCACCCTGACAGAGTGTGTCTTTATAGCGATTCTACGTCCTCTATCGACGTGCAGTAGTATACTTTAATTGGGCCGTCTGCTGGGATACCGGCAAGGGCCAGGGCATGTTTACCGCTTGGATCAAAAATAATGATCCTGTCTATGTGCTGTGCATCCATCAGGTCGGTAAGGACAGGTTCCAGGTTGTCTTCTTTTTTCTTTAGCCTGTCATAGCGAATGAAGCCCGGTTGCCATTTTTCCTGAATGATTTCCTTAAGTTGTTCGCCAAACGTTGTTTCAGAGTCTCCTGAACCGATAATGGCAACTGCAGTGGATTTGGCATCCAGCAATTCAATCTCATCACCTACCCGTATTTCACCACCCTTAATGACTACGCCGAAAATACCCTCACGAGGCATAACACAATCTCCAGCCTGATGGTAAATAGCGCAGGGATTGTGGCACACTTTGCCAAGCTGTGAAATGATGAGTTCAGTATTGCCCAGACGTATGTGGTCACCTACCTTCATGGCGCAGAGATCAACACCTTCAGTAGTAATGTTTTCTGCAAAATTGCCTGCTACAACATTGAGGCCTTTTTCGCGCATCGACTCAATTGATTCTTCCGCGAGAAAGCTGACCTGGCGGTGCCATTTACCGCCATGGGCATCAGCTTCGAGACCGAAATTTTCAATAAGGTTGACAGAATCAATGTTCTTTTTGCGAACACCTTTTCGATCACTGATAGATATAGCTTTAATTCGTTTCATCACAACTCCTTTGCAAGACATGTGCAATTATGTTCGGGCGTACTAAGTCCTTGGACACAATATCCCGAAATACTAATTTTTCAAGGACAAATGAGGAATCTTACCTGTTATCAGTCATGTGATGAAAGGCTGAAGTACACTGGATATTTTCTCCTTGTGTACTTACATTTAAATTACGTACAGTTGCAGAATTTTTTTATCAGGAGTGTAAAGTATACACGAAGCATTCAGCTAAAGTGAATGGGAGGAAGAATCCCTTGATTATTAGAAATCGCTGTGAAAAAATATATTATGAGCAGAGCGTTATCTCTTTTAGGAATAGAACAGATACTCACTGGAATTTCGGAGGGTACTTTTTATAGTCTAATGTTTAAATACAGTTTTTTCAGGCCACATCAGTGGTGGGTTGATGCGGCTTCAATAACCGGAATCCCGGCCTCGTCCACCTGAGAGTTATCCGGGCTACTACGGAGGTTCGCATGGAAAAGTTGCTTAATGTACGTCGTGTAGTTACTCCAATCGATTTTTCTGATAACTCGAAACTCATTGCTGAATCGGCAGCATACATGGCCGGTAAGTTTAACGCCTCAATGTACCTTGTTTTTGTTGTTCAGAATTTTGAAGATTATTCAGGTTTCTTCGTGCCTCAAATGAGCATGCCGAATCTTGAGGGTGAGCTTGTGGAAGGTGCCGAAGATAAGATGCAGAGCTTTAGTAAAGATCTTCAGGCAATTTGCGATAAATACGGAGTGGAGAAACTGTACCACAGGGTATTTATGGGTGATGTTGCAGAGCAGATTGTCGACTTTGCTGCGGAAGTTCATGGCGATCTGATCATTATGGGCACCCACGGCTATAAAGGGCTCGAAAAGATCATGTTTGGCAGTGTGGCGGATAAAGTAGTTCGTGCTGCACACTGCCCGGTGATGACAATTAATCCATACACATGCTGTAAAGAGGATGATAAAGAATAACCTCACCCCCAGAATTAGATAAACCGATAACAAGAATGGCACTGCCTGAAATTCGGGCGGTGCCATTGTAGAGAGAAGTACTACATCATTCCTGCCAGCTTATCACGCCAAGCAGCCTGCCTGTACTATCGTCTGTTTTGCTACCGCATAGCTCAGCAATTGAAGACTCTGTAAAGCTATAGATGGCGAGCTGTGCTCGTCCGTTCATTTTTTCTGGGAATGATGCTTCGATTGCATGAGCCCATTCGGCGGGGAGTGAAGCGAGTGCATCCGTATCGAATGTAGTGAGGGCTTTGGCAATTCTGTCTAAAAGATCACTGTTATTCTGCCTGAAAGAATCCACCAATTCAATACTTTCAGCCTTGCCCCAGCCAATATTAGCAGGCAGTATAAATTCAACAATTTTTGCGGCAGGTTTGTTATGCTGGTCCTCGTAACGTTCAAGAAGAGTGTCGGCGGCTTCGATCATGTGAGTAAGCCAGATTTGCTGACTCTCTACCTTTCCACCATTGTACAGTCGACTCCAGGCTGAGAGTCGCTTTCGTATGGATCCGGCTGTGGGGAGGGTGATCTTTTCTTTGAGCTGCTTGAGTTCATCCAGCAGGTTCTCATCATCATCTGCAAGTTCACCATGAAGAGTTTTAAAAAGTCCTTCCTCTTCATCGTCGAGCAGAGCCATCTGCATGGCTACTTCTTCTTCCTCCCGATCAAGGATTTCTGCAATTTTTAAGACCAGACGAGCCTGCCAGAGTTGCACATCATTGTCTTCTTCAGGTGCGGTTTTAAGTCCATGGCCACCAAGTAACGAAGTGATAATTCCGCGGGAGCTGTCTTCTATAGATGCCTTTTTGGCTGACATTGAAGCAACTGTGAGAGAACTCAGCTGAGCAGCATAATCATCTTTCCTATCCTTGATGTCTCGGATAAGATGGAGAAAACGATCACGGCCGTCACCGAGTGGACTAGGAGTATGTGCTTGACAGTGACCGGTTGTTTTGAATATATCTGCGCTATTGTCTGCAGTTTCGCTATCTTCTACCGGCTGCAGGACATGAAGTTTTGAAAACAAAAGAAAAACCGGGTACTGGCTTCCGGAATAGATTTCAGTTCCGGGGAAATATAATGATTCAAGTGTGTTCATATGTCTGAGATAAAAGAAAAAATTACGTTTAGTATTTCTGCCGTTCTCTATTTCCTGGTTAACCTGAGGGTTGGCCAAGATCTATTGATCACAGTAACAGAGACTGGCAAGCAAATTCTCGATACAGGGTGGTATGTCGTTGGTATCACCTGTATTATTGTCGCCCTGATGCAATACATGGCGGGTGGTCTTCCGATGCCCTGGGAGCGCCGTTTCCGTTTGTTTTTTGCTGTGGGTATTATGGTCGGACTGTTTAACGGCATATATGAATATGCCGGACAGGGAACCATTCCTCAATAGTACCTGTCTGTTTCTAAGCTGTAAACGGGGAATTAGCCTATTGCTAATTCCTCTTCCTCTTTATGTACGGTATGTCTTCAGTTCGTGTTTTGTACTATACACTCACAGCTATAGCAGAGATTTTTTTAATGTTTGATTGTCTGTCTATAAAAATCTCTGAAGTAATCGAACCAGAATCCGGTGAAACGGTTTCGTAATAGATCCCACAGTGACCTGCCATGTTGTACCTTCATGTTTCAAACCGTACAGAAAACCTCCTTCAGCATCTTGTTCAAATATTTACTGTGACAGAACGAAGGAATCTGTTTGAGAAAGAATATTTTCTTATCCAGAGCCAGGGTATGGAGCGGATGATTTCTCAGACTCTTGCTGAAAATTTTACAAGCTGGTGTAATTTCGAATATCTTCTGCCCCTGAGTTTTCTGCAGCACAGTGCGGATATGCTTGACATGGAGATTACGCCTGACGGCTATGATCGAAAGGTTATGGTCTGGCGTATAGAAGAGTTGCTTCGCGATATTGAAGCGGAAGAGTTTCAACCGCTGAGGCGATATTTGAATGGTAAAAATCTCGATGTAAAGCGCTACCAGCTTGCTGACCAGCTTGCAAATATTTTTGATCAATATCAGCTCATGCGACCGGAAATGCTGAACGCCTGGGCTGAAAACCGTTTAACAACCAAAGAACCTTCTGAGATCTGGCAGAGAACACTCTGGATGAGACTTGCCGGGCAGGTGGATAGTGCTCCTCATCGCGGTATTGTTTTGCAGCAGGTGATTAACGCACTTACATCCGGAAAAGATCTCGCAGGCAGGTTACCTGAACGGGTTTCTGTGTTCGGACTATCAATAATGCCGCCGCTTTTTTTACGATATCTGCAGGGGTTGGCGTTGCATAGTGATGTCCACCTCTATGTTCTTTCTCCATGTCGTGAATATTGGGGTGATATTGAGAGTCGTCGAAAGATACTGCTTCGAAGCATCAATGACGAAAGCGGTATGGCTCAGGAACTTGATGATACCCCTGAAAGTCATCCGTTACTTATTTCACTTGGCCAGCAGGGCAGGGATTTTCAACGGATGCTATTTGATGATGTACACTTTGAACTTGAGTTTGACAGTTACGAAGATCCTCTTGATACTGAATCTCCAACTCTTCTTCGTCAACTCCAGTCAGATCTTCTTGCGGGGGAAGTAGAAGCGATATCTAACCCGTGGCCCATCGGTGATGATTCCATACGCATAATTTCCTGCCACTCAAAGCTACGGGAAATCAATATATTAAAGGATCATATCCTACGCTGGCTCTATGAAGAACCAGAACTTGAATTACGTGATATCGTGGTGATGGCTCCGGATATTCAGGAGTATGCCGCACTGATACCTGCGGTATTTAAAGAAATTCAACATTCAGTATCTGATCGAAGCCTACGGCGTAGGAATCCTGTCATTGCAGCATTCGATAGTTTTTTAGCGCTTTTTTCAGGGAGATTCGGCTGGGATGAATTGCTTGATCTGTTAAACGAGCCTGTTATCTCAGAAAAATTACAATTATCTCCGACTGATCTGGAGAATATTCAGCACTGGGTGACTACATCTGGAATTCGATGGGGGCTTTCAGCAAAACAACGCGGCGAAATGGGGTTGCCTGAATTTGAAGAGTGCAGTTGGGCGGCTGGGCTTGAACGGTTACTGATGGGTTATGCTATTGATAGTGGCGATTTTGTTGATGATGTCCTGCCATTTCCTGATATCGAAGGCGGTGGTGCAGCTGCCCTTGGCGGACTGTGTCAGTTTGTAAAAATAGTTGAAAGAGCACGAAGCGATTTCAGCACTTCCTACACCCTTTCGGGGTGGGCAGATTTGCTCGTCAGCTATAGCCGCGAACTGTTTTACGATGAATCCAGCTACGCTGATAGCAAAGATTTTTTGGAATTACAGGAAATAGTGCAGGATCTCGGAGAGAAGCAGGGAGTATTTCATCAATCCGATGTAGATTTTACCGTTATCTGCAGTTGGCTGGAACATATGGCGCGTGAAACGCGATCGAGCTCAGGTTTCCTTCGTGGTCAGCTTACGTTCTGCTCAATGCTTCCAATGCGATCGATTCCGTTTAAGGTAGTGTGTCTGATTGGTTTAAATGATGGACTGTTTCCCAAAAACGATCGCTATGCGACTTTTGATCTCATGGGGGCCGGACATCGGCCTGGCGACAGGTCCAGACGAATGGACGATCGGTATCAGTTTCTGGAAGCTCTTGTTGCGGCGCGCGAAAAGCTCTATCTCAGCTATATCGGTCAATCCATCAAAAACAACGAAGAGATACCTCCTTCTGTGGTGGTAACCGAGCTTCTTGAAGTGTTGACGCAATATTATCATGTCACTGATTGCGTTATAAGGCATCCTCTGCATCCTTTTAGCAGCAACTATTTCAATGGTTATGATAACAGCTTGTTCAGCTATAGTTCGACCTATTGCAAAGTTGCCGAAAAGCTTGCTATGCCCGATGGAGATGAAAAATCATGGTGGAGCGGTGAGCGTCAGTCTGAGATTAAAGAAATAGATGTGAGAGATCTTTTCAGATTCTACTCGAACCCGCAACGGTATTTTGTGCGTAATTGTCTGGGGATCTGGCTGGGTGATGATTTTGATATTGTGGCGGAGAGTGAAAACTTCAAATTGGAAGGGCTGGAGAACTATTTGATCGATCAGGAGTTGGTGGCAGCCATGATAACCGGAGCTGATCGTTCTGTTCTTGATGATCTGCACAGGAAGCTGAGCATTACAGGGCGCTGGCCGTTGGGTACGCCCGGTGATCTCAGATATGAAAAGAAAATTGAAGAACTTGCCAAATTTGCCCGAACAATATCAGATTGCGGAATCGGAAATCGGCTTGATGACCTGTTGATTGATGAAGAAGTTGGTGGTTATGCGATACGAGGTATGCTGTCAAATGTGTATGAGGGTGGCATGTTGCTCTGTCGCTACAGTAAATTCAAGGGTAAGGATCTGCTTTCAGCCTGGCTGCACCATCAGTTGTATTCCCGGGCTACAGGAAATACAGCGACAACCTATCTTTTTTCAAGTGACAGCTCTCATCAAATACCAGCAGGTAGCCCGCCTCTTCCGGACCTCGAAACCCTGGTGGAAATCTTTGTGGAAGGGAACCGGAGGCCAAGCCCGTTGTATATAGATCCGGGTGTTGAATGGGTGAAGAAATATCTGAAAAGCGGTGTAGCTGATCTTGATGCGGCTCGGAGGAAATTAGTGAAAATGGTTGAGGATGGCTACGATGCTGAACTTAGCCTGTTGTTACGTAATTGTGACGTTGAAGCACTTTTAGGCGAAGAATTTGAACACGTCTGCCAGAAGGTGCTGGAGCCGATCTGGAGGAATGTTAATGATTGATAACACTTTTTTAGATTGCGCCCGAACACCTTTGCAAAAAGGGGTGAATCTCGTTGAGGCCAGCGCAGGCACGGGGAAAACCTATGCCATAGCCATGCTGGTTCTGCGGTTCGTCACAGAGCTGGGACTACCTGTCGACAGCATCCTTGTTGTGACATTCACCAAAGCCGCCACTGAGGAGTTACGAAGCAGAATTCGTGGGCGTCTTGCAGAGGCACGTGATCTGTTGGAAGGCCAACTGAAGCAACCTGATGATACAATGCTCGCATGGCTGGAAACTGTGACCGATAGGGAGATGGTCAGAAAACGGTTGCAGCTCGCCTTGTTTGACATAGACAGAGCCGGAATATTTACCATCCATTCATTCTGCCAACGAATGCTTACCGAGCAGGCACTGGAGAGTGGGCAGCTGTTTGATGTCGAATTGCTGGCCGATATTAATCATATCAGCAGTGAAGTCGTCGAAGATTATTGGCGACGCAAAATCTATACTCTTTCAGGACTAGCTTGCGCTGTTTTGACAGAAAGGTTTCCGACTCCAGGTGAACTGCATGCAAGTATTGCCAGGGTGGGGCGCGATATCGGCAGCGTAATCCCACAGCCATCAACAATTGATGACGCTATTACTGCATTTGAGCAAAAATATAGCAATCTGGTACAGTGGTGGTCACGTTCATCTGCAGAGCTGCATGAGCGTTTCAATGCGGCATATGAAGCAGGTCAGTTCAAAAAGCCGTTAAGTGATAGTTTTCCAGGCTGGTGGCAGGCTATATCCAAATTTTTTACAAGCCAAGGTGAACCGCTACCTGCAGATATGAAATTTCTTACCCGGGAGGGGGTGAAAACAACACTTAACGCCAGGAAGGTTGCAAAAGCAAAACAGGATGAATTTCTTGCAGACTGGCCGTTGCCTGAAGATCTTGTCGGTGAATTTGAACGCGCAGTCAATAACCTTATTCTGGCATTTCGATATGATTTGATTCTTTCAGTCAGAGAGGAAGTAGACTCCCGTCTTTATGATCAGGGGCACATGTCATTTGATGACCTGATAGTCCGCCTTGATGGAGCCTTATCCGATGATGGGGATGATCTTAAAAGACTTCTCAGTAACCGTTTTACCGTTGCTCTCATTGATGAATTTCAGGACACAGATTCAGCACAGTGGCGAATATTTTCAGGATTGTTCAGCTCTGAATCGCATTATCTTTACCTGATTGGTGATCCCAAACAGGCAATATACCGCTTTCGTGGTGCGGATATCTATTCGTATTTTACTGCTAAAAATATTGCTGAACATCATCTCACCTTAAAGCATAACTACAGATCACATCCGTATCTCGTACGTGAAGTGAACCGAATTTTTGCAAGCCGTACAAAGCCGTTCTCGTTTGATGAAAACCTTATGCCGTTTCTTCCTGTCGAAGCTGCCAAAACTGTTGAAAATGGTTCGTTGTATTGTGGCAACGAAGAGCTTGCAGTAATGAATTACTGTCATCTGTCAGCATATCCGGATGATAAGGCAGGGCGATGGTCGTCCGGAAAGGCTGCCACTCGATTTCTCGAATATGTGGTTGCCGAAATCTGTCGCCTTCTGGATAGTGATAATCCGGTAACTATCAGAAAAGTGGTCGATGGTCTGGAAGTTGAGACTGAGCTTGTTGCCCGTGATATTGCAATATTGGTCCGAAATAACAATCATGCTGACACGTATCTCAGAGGGTTGGCCGATGTCGGAGTGCCTGCAATTATCTCCAGCAAAAAGGGTGTGTTCGAAACAGATGAATGTTCAGAACTCTACACGTTACTGAAAGCTCTTGCTTCGCCGGGAGATAGTTATGCATTAAAGAGCGCTATGACCATTTCCTGGTTTAACCTGAGTGGTAATGAACTACAGGAGATCTGGCAGAGCGAAACTGCTTTTGATGGCTGGTTCAACCGTTTTCTCAATTACTACCAGCTCTGGCAGAATGACGGTTTTCTCTCGATGATGAACAGCCTGCTTGAAGCAGAAGATGTTCTTGCAACAGTGGCGGGCAGCACTATAGCTGAGCGGCGAATAGCCAATATTCACCACCTTCTTGAATTGGTTCAGGAGGCTGAGACTGCTGAGAAATATGGCCCGGACCAGACTCTTTTGTGGTTACGGTCCATGATCGCGGGTAAGCCGGGTGTTGAAGACAGAGAATTACGGCTTGAAAGTGATGAACAGGCGGTTCGGATTGTTACGATGCATAGTGCCAAAGGTCTTCAGTATCCAGTAGTGTTCTGTCCGTATCTCTGGTACCGCTCAAGCATGTTGAGTATAGAAGAGAATCTGGTCACTTGTCATGACGAACATAACAACCTCATTGTCGATATAGGTTCTGATGACTTTGATACGCATCGCAATCGTGCTGTTGATGAAGAATTAGCTGAAGATTTACGATTGTTATATGTGGCGCTTACCAGGGCGGAAATGCGATGCTACACGATGTGGGTTGATACGAAACCTCATAGATTTGTTGCCCAGGCATTTAAGTCTGCCCTTGGTTATCTGCTTTTTCCTGAAACTTCGCCTAAAATTGCCGAACAGCAGGATATGTTTATGACGCTTGCGCAGGCAGAAGGTGTTGAGCATACGGTAATTACAACAGAGCCGGAAGCGTTGGCAGTTTACAACCCCAAAAGCCCTGTCCCGGCAACACTCAAATCTCTTACCCCTACCTCCCGCTCTCTGTATACCGAATATCAGATGTCCAGTTATTCTGCCATGGCAGCACTCAGTGAGCATGAGGATCATGGTTCGGATCTACTCGCAGAAGAGACTGAAGAAGCAGGGGATAGTATTTTGCATATCGGGATGCCGGCTGGTGCTAATTTCGGTAATCTCGTCCATGATAGCCTGGAATTGATCGCTTTTGACTCTTTGGCAAGGCAGGACGATAACCTGGCGGAATTGAGCCGGCTGTGTAAACGATACGGCATAGCAATGGAAGCTGATGGGGTTCAGGAGTTTCTGGCCACCATCGTATCAACTCCTCTAAAAGAAGACCAGGCCGGTTGTCCGTCCTTTTCACTTGCAGATCTGAATCAGAAGACGTGCTTAAAGGAGATGCCATTTTATTTCCACATGGATCGAATGGAGACCGAAGCCCTTAATGTCATTTTAGAGGATGAGCCGACGGTTGTTCCACTTTCTCACCGTACCATGCGAGGCTACCTGACCGGGTTTGTTGATCTGTTTTTTGCGCATAACGGACGCTATTATATTCTTGATTATAAAACCAACTACCTGGGTGATAGGCTGAAGGATTATAGTGCCGATAAGCTTATTCAGGCCATGGCATCTCACAACTATGGATTGCAGTACTGGATTTATACTCTGGTTCTCCACAAGCATCTGCAGAATATGACAGCTGATTATGACTATGAAACCCATTTTGGTGGTGTGATGTATTTGTTTGTGCGGGGGATGGTCCCTGAGATACCGGGAAGCGGAGTGTATTTCACAAGGCCTTCGCTGGAGTTGCTGTCATGTCTTGAAGATGCTGTTGGGGGTGTAAAGTGAACACTGATACATCAACACGATTACTGGACGTGCATTTTGCAAATTTTCTTGCAGAGCGCTGTAAACTTGAAGGTGATGACAAGGCCAGATTCAAAGTCATTGTTGAAGAGCTCTCTCTTGCCATGGATAACGGGCATAGCTGTCTGGAGCTTGTGGATACTGATGTAACTATGGTATCCGCAAGCTCGCTGGTTTCAGCTAATGAGATGACGCCACTCATTCTTTATGGCAATTCATTGTATCTGCATCGATTTTTTCATTATGAATCCCGGCTCGCATCTCAACTTGCATTGCTGGCTCAGGGAGAACGGGAAATGCAGGATGAGCATGCAGCAAAAGAACGACTGGACGAATTATTCGGCCCTGATTCTGAGGAAGTTGACTGGCAGAAAAAGGCGGCTGAACGTGCACTGAAAAAATCCCTGGCTATAATCTCCGGCGGACCGGGAACAGGTAAAACTACTACAGTGGTAAAGATTCTCGCCTTGCTCCTTATGACGTACGGCACAGATCTGCGAATGGCACTTGCAGCTCCTACTGGAAAAGCGGCGATGCGTCTTCAGGAATCGATAGCGAATAGTTTAGCTAACGTTTCATTGCCACATGAAGTACTGGATAAAATTCCCACAGGTGCCTCCACGTTACATCGTTTACTTGGTTATCGACGAAATTCCCCCCAGTTCAAGCATACCGGTAAAAATCCGATGAGCTGGGATGTGGTGGTGATTGATGAGGCTTCGATGGTCGATCTGGCAATGATGAGTAAGGTGATCGATGGTTTGAAGCCGGGTGCGCGGTGTATTCTGCTCGGAGACAAGGACCAGCTTGCATCTGTTGAATCGGGTGCTGTCCTGCTCGATTGTATAAAGAGTCTTCCTGAAAACACTGTTGAACTGAAAAAAAGTTATCGTTTTGATAGTGGTATAAAAAAATTGGCGACAGCAATCAATTCGGGTGATGGCAAAGGAGCCTGGGAGGTTGTTGCCGGTGATGAAGTGACAAATGTCTCAGTTTTGCGGAATTCGTATTTTGATGTGATTGGTGGGAAATATGCGTCATATATGGATGTCGTTGCAGCTTCAGGAATTGACGACCCTAAAGAGGTCTTTAAGGCCTTTGCCGATTTTCAGGTTCTCTGTGCTACCCGGCATGGAAAGACCGGCGTTCGAAGGGTGAATGATGTTGTGGAAAGTTACCTTAAAAGAGCAGGTTACGATACGGTTGCAGACCCATGGTATGCCGGGAGGCCGGTGATGATTACTGCCAATGATTATAGCCTTGAGTTGTTTAACGGTGATGTCGGTATCTGTTTACCAGACCCTGCTGATGGCATGATGAAAGTATGGTTTGAAAAAGGTGATGGAACCATTAAAAGCTGTCTTCCTTACAGAATACCGAGGTGCGAGACAGTTTTCGCGATGACAATTCATAAAAGCCAGGGTTCCGAATTTCGTGAAGTGATGGTCATGCTTCCGGAGGAGGAGAGCAGGTTGCTCAATAAGCAGCTTGTCTATACTGCTGTTACTCGGGCAAAAGAATTTGTGCAGATAGTAGCATCAAAAAAGATTTTAGTGTATGCTCTCCAATCCGATTATCCGAGGAGCAGCGGACTCTCGCAAATGTTGCTTCAATAGGGTATAAACACGGGTATTGTTATACGGAGTCTTAGGGTTTTCCTCTGCGCCCCCATACCATTTGCTGTCTTTGACAGCGAATATCCGGAAGTATTCTTCCTGGCCGCACTGCTCCACATCCTGTTGATTTGACACTGTAAATGTCGGTAAAGTTGTTGATACCGAAGTCGAATTGGTATCTGCTTTCAGCAGATACAGAAGGTGTTTCTTCAATAAAATATGGACTGCGGAATTCGTAGAATGGGTGGTGCTAACGACTGTTTTAGACCCTTGAAACGGCGAAAAACGTAGCGATACTGACTCGAAAATACTGAAAACACAGAATGGCGTCATTTTAGACCATTTTTAGATAATCCAAGAAAGAGAAGGCGGATATACGATGGAAAAAAAAGATTATCGGGAAATTCCCTATAACTTTACCTCAGCTGATGATCGGCTGATTATAAAGCACCTGTTCGGTAAGGAAATTTGGGAAGATCTGCAGGAATTACGTAGTCTGAGGATCACCGGCCGTTCTGCTCGCCTTGTTATGCGTTTTATGGGTGATCTGTTTATTTTACGAAGAAACCCGTTTCTTTATCAGGAAATGATTGAGTCGCAGTCCAGACGTCAACAGTTCTTTGATACAGCGGAAGAAGACCTTAGGCTTATAGAGAAGGCTGCTGCAATTCAGCGTACCGGATCTGAAAGATCATCAAAAGTTCTGAGCCTGGTTGATACCTGTCGCGATCGTCTTGACGCATTGAAAGAAGAAGTTGGCGGTGTCAGTGCCCATCGTGCTCAGATTCAGAAGCAGCTTGCTCCGATTATCGGTAAAGAAAATGTATGGTTCGACCCTTTCACCCTTATAAGTCATGCAACCGATGCAACAGACTGGCGCCTTTTTCTGCCGGTAGCGGTTGCACGTCCGACCAGTGAAGATCAGGTTGCACCGCTTATGGCTGCAATCGAGTCGCTTGGATTACATGTCATTCCCCGTGGTGGTGGTACCGGTCTGACCGGTGGGTGTGTGCCTGTGGCAAGTGGTTGTGTGATCATCAATACAGAAAGACTGACCCAGATTTACCCAATTGAATACCGTGAATTTGCTCACCTTGAAGATCAGGATAAAAATGTTCCGGTTATACGTGTTGAGTCAGGTGTTGTAACGTCAGATGCTATGGCGGTTGCCAAAAAAGTTGATCTTGTCTTTGCAACTGACCCTACCAGCTCCTGGGCATCAACCATTGGTGGAAATATTGCAGAAAACGCGGGCGGTAAAACCGCAGTTCTCTGGGGTACCGCCATTGATAACCTGCTTTCTTTCAAGATTGCCATGCCCGGCACCGACCTGCTGACGGTTAAACGTATAGGTCATCCGATGAGAAAAATTCTGCCGGGTGATACTGTTCTCTTCGAGATTGCAGACAGTAAGGGTACGGTGCTGAAGCGTATCGGCCTCACCAGCGAAGAAATTCGTAAGAAAGGTTTGTGGAAGGATATCACCAATAAGGCACTTAAGGGTGTCCCTGGCCTCCAGAAAGAAGGTGTAGACGGTGTTATTACTTCTGCTGAATTTGTTCTGTATAAAGCGTATGAACGTAAAATCACCTTCTGTCTTGAGTTCTTTGGCGAAGATATGGACGAGGCCAGCAGGGTTATCGTTGAGATCTCAAAAGAGTTTACCAACGAAGGTGAAGAAGCCCTGATCGCTCTTGAGCATTTTGACGAAGAATATATCAAGGCCATTCAATACAAGTTCAAGGCGGCTCGCAGTGAGCATCCAAAGGCTGTTTTGCTTATTGATATGGTTGGTCACAACAGTGCTCAGATCATGCGCGGTAAAGAGCGTCTCGAGAAGTTGCTGTCCGCCTATGTGAACACTGAACTGTTTACAGCTCAGGATGCTGATGAGGCAACGCGTTTCTGGCGTGACAGAAAGCGTCTGGGTGCTATCTCTGCCCGTACCAATGCCTTTAAGCTCAATGAAGATATTGTACTGCCGCTTGCGGCTCTTGCTGAATTTACCCGCTTTGTTGATGCCTATAATATTGAAGAGGATATCTATAATAAAGAGCAGTTTATTCATCGCACAATGGGATATCTTCGTAAGGCTGAGCCTATTGAGGATCCTGACTGGTTGGAAGCAAAGATTCCAAAGGCGCTTGAGCTGTGTCAGGACACGCTTTCACAACTTGCTCTACGCACTAAAGAGTCTGTTCGTCATGAAGCCTACATCAAAAAGCTGATGACAGATCTTCTGGAATTGTTCAGCGGTTACGGTAAAGTTTCCTCGACTATTGAGGAGATATACAAACATGTGCGTTCCAGAAGAATTGTTATTGCAACCCATATGCATGCGGGTGACGGTAACAACCATGTGAATATTCCAGTCTTCTCAAATGACCGGGAGATGATGCGACGGGCAGAGAAGACTGCTGAAGACGTGATGGCCAAATCTGTTGAACTTGGTGGCGCAGTCAGTGGTGAGCATGGCATTGGTATTACCAAGATGAAGTTCCTCACTGAAGATCGCAGAAAGGATCTTATTGAGTATCGTAAGGAGATTGATCCTAAAGGATTAATGAGTCCGGGTATGCTCACAGATCCTCAGATAATCGATAAAGTGTTTACTCCTTCCTTTGATCTGCTTGAGCTGGAAGCGCGAATCCTGCAGCATGGATCGCTTGAGACACTGGCCACAAAAATATCAAAATGTGTGCGTTGCGGAAAATGTATGGTCGGATGTTGTGTGTATTATCCGGGGTCCAATATTTTCATGCACCCGCGCAATAAGAATATGGTGATCGGTTCCCTGATTGAAGCGCTGCTGTATGATATTCAGCGTTCTCATCAGCCACGCTTTAACCAGATGAAAAACCTCGAAGAGATTGCTGACCACTGTACCATGTGTGGTAAATGTCTTACTCCATGTCCTGTAAATATTGATACTGCAGAAGTAAGTGTGCTTGAGCGCACTATATTGAGCGAATTAGGCTACAAGAATACGGCGCCAGCCACAAAGCTCTCTCTTACATATCTGAACAACAGGAACAAGGCGTTCAACTCTGTGTTTAGAAAGGGTGTTCTTGAGTGGGGTAGCAGCATACAGCAGCTTGGAGCTAAAGTATTCAAACTGGCGCCTGAAAATCTCAAAGAGAAAGACTGGCAATATGTGACAATGCTGAAGTCTCCGATGATGACTGCACCATCTGAGACGCTCTGGAACAAACTTCCTGAGTGCTCTGCAAACGAAGCGCTTATGCTGACGCCGGCTGGTGAACCTGTAAAAACAGTGTTTTATTTCCCAGGATGCGGTTCTGAACGTTTGTATTCTGACATCAGCATGGCTGCAATTTATATCATGTTGCGGAGTAATATCCGGGTGATTCTGCCACCGCCGTTTCTCTGTTGTGGTTTCCCTGCGAAGGTAAACGCAAAAACGAAAATGCATGATGAAATAACCCTTAGAAACACTATTATCCTTAGTCAGATAAGGGATATGCTTGGCTACATCGTTTTTGATAAATGTGTGGTCAGTTGCGGAACCTGTCGTGAATCAATCCATGAGATCGGTATTGATGACATCTTTGATTGTGAAATTCAGGATATTTCCGGTTTTGTTTTGGAGAATAGTGATCTGAATTTCGGCGAAAGAAAGATGAAAAATGTCTTATATCATGCGCCATGTCACGATTCTTTTGATGGCGAAGGTGTAGCCGCTGCCCGACAGATTGCTAAAGACGTCAGAGCGGTTCCGAACTGCTGTTCTGAGGCGGGCACTCTTGCAATCTCAAGACCGGATATCAGTTATAAGATGATGCAGCGCAAACGTGAATCTATTGAGGCAGGTAAAACAGGTTTCTCCGGCGAGCCGACAATTGTCACAAACTGTCCATCATGTATTTCCGGCCTTGGTCGAAATCGTGATCTTGGAGTCAAACCGCAACATATGACGGTGTTGCTGGCACAGGCCATTGGCGGTGAAAGCTGGAAGAATGAATTCGTAAAGTTGCTTGGCAACAGAGTTGAAAAAGTTACTTTCTAACCTGTATCTCCGGCTACGCCCGGCAAATACATTTAGCAGATTGCATATGCCGGGGGAAGATATACAGAGTAAATAAAAAAGGCAGAAATTCCAAAAATTGGAATTTCTGCCTTTTGTGTTTCAGGCTCTGGATGCGGGATTAGCTTTTACGGCGGTGATTGATCCGGGGTGCAAGTTGTTCAGGATCACCGAGCTGGACATTGCTGGTTTTGCGTAGGATTGTCCCGTCTTCAAGAAGGAAGGTGTTCTGGTCTTTTGTCCGTTCTACAATCTCACCATCTTTATCATTTAGCGTAAAACCTTTGATAGTTGCTTTAATTATACCCTTCTCGTCGATGACTGTTTGCTGGGTTATATATACAGTCTGCTGTCGAAGGGTACCGCCGGTTACTGTAAAAGTGCCAATTACTTCTTTCATGGTGAGTTCAATAAGTCGATATGGTTGGACTACGTTATATTCACTTAAATGAGTGTTGACGTTAATTTCCGCACATTATGCATAGAATGTTGCATGAACGCTATAAAAAAGACGTGTCCATATTTGAATCGATTAACGTAATGAGAGAGTCAGGCTATTTGGGGTGGCTTTACTTGCTACTCTTCTAAAGAGCTTTAAGCATTCTCATCGTAACCACAGTGTCGCTCACACCTTGTAGACGGTAAGATTATATATCAAAATGAGAGCACTGATTATGCTCTTATGTCTCTGAACTACCGTGCTAATAGTGAGTGGTGTTTCGTTGGGTGAACGTGATCGGTTGTAGTGAAAATGCGCTATGATGGCAGGCTGAGGTGTTATCGGCAACATCGTATTATCTCTAGCTACCGTTAACTATTCATCATTAAATCTGCTTTTACACATTAAAATTTTTGAGATGAACTTTGTCGAGAGTTCACCTTTGCCCACCGCGAGTAGTTAAAAGGACAATTGTCTGTGTGTTTATCTTTAGCAGGGCTTCTTTGATATTGATATCCCATAATAAATTGGCATGAATCTTCTTGACAAAATGAGCGTATGATCACAACGTGGTGGTATGAATCTTCGGTCTTATGTAAACTTTTAACAGGAACCGGAGAAGTGGCGGGGGACAATAACCAGATATAATTTTGCTCAACATGCAGCTTGCCTGATTGCAGAGAACGTTGTGCAGCATCCTGTGTGGAAAGTTGCCTGTAATATATTGCCCGCTTTTTTAACAATTAATCTGGAGGACAGTATGGCTCATAGTTTACCGGATTTACCATATGCTTATGATGCACTGGAACCGTTTTTTGATATTAAGACCATGGAGATACATCATACGAAGCATCATCAGACGTATGTTGATAAGCTCAATACAGCATTGGAAGGACATGAATCTCTACGTCAACTCAGTGTCGAAGAACTGATACGGAACCTTGCTGCGGTACCTGAAAATATCCGCACCGCCGTAAGAAATCATGGTGGGGGGCATGCGAATCATTCATTTTTCTGGCCACTGTTAGGTAAAAGTGTTGTTGCCGCTGGTCCGTCATATGAGGCAATAGTAAAGCAGTTTGGCAGCTTTGAAGAGTTTAAAAATATTTTTTCAACTACCGCTGCGCTCCTGTTCGGGAGTGGCTGGACATGGCTGGTTAAAGATGGGGATAGGTTGGAGATTCTGACAACCCAAAATCAAGACAGTCCTGTCAGTCTTGGCAAAAAGCCGATTTTAGGAATTGATGTATGGGAACATGCATATTATCTCAAGTATCAGAATAGAAGGCCCGAATATATAGAGGCGTTCTTTAA
This sequence comes from Desulfosediminicola flagellatus, assembly GCF_005116655.2. Taxonomy (GTDB): domain Bacteria; phylum Desulfobacterota; class Desulfobulbia; order Desulfobulbales; family Desulfocapsaceae; genus Desulfopila; species Desulfopila flagellata. The sequence goes on from NZ_CP050698.1 coordinate 1,689,953, forward strand.
TCTCATTAACTGGGAAAAGGTTAATGAGCATTTTGAATCTGCATAAAACTATCCAGGCAGTAACGTAGACCAATCAACAACTCCTTTCCTGTGTATGGTGGAAAGGAGTTGTTCTGTTTTATTCATCAGTAACGGGGTTCGCATCCACCACGACAGTCATAGTTGATATATCCATTCGGGCATGGCTGATTGTAGTTGTAATCCCAGTTTTTACACGGTTCCTGATTGTGTGATTTTTTATCGCATCCACCGCGGCAATCCATGTTTCTGTAACCTTGGGGACAGGGGCGGTTGTAGTCGTAATCCCAGTAAGTGCAATCTCCTCTGTTTTGCTGCGGTTGCTGGTTACCGCCGCAGCGACGCGGTCCCTGGCAGGTCCTGTATTTTCCTCCTTTTATATCATCACAGAACGTTTCATACATATCGCCTGGCCGGCATGTTCCGCGATTACTGTCGAGCCCAAGGGCTTGACACGGGGCAACTCCTCCTCGATTCTTCATTACTTGCCAGGGACCTGAGCAGTCAGAAGCAGCCATTACCAATGGTGGGGAAGAGAGCAACAGTAGGCTGAATAGAAGGGCGATGAGGGGTGCTTTCATGGATGCCTCCACCAGAAGAGAGTTTTTCAATTACCTGACATGGGAAGTTGTAACCATCAGGTGTTTTGTAATAACCTTAAAATAGTATAGCGCAGAGAAAGTTGTATTGAAAAGGAACAGGGCTGGAAAAATTAAACTTTGAACAATATGATCCGTATTTGTGCGTTTGTGCTCTGCGTTTGAACTCCGGAATGATGTTTTTAGAAATTCCCTGGAGGTGCTGAGTTGACAGTAGCTTTGGTGGAATATACATTTGAAAAGACATCTCCACGATGTTGTCACAAGGTACTCGCATTTTTTAAGTATCTACCAGGTTGTTTTGTGGCCGGATCAGGTCGCAATTTCGATTTCTTGGTGTCAAATCCGACAGGAGGAGTTTACATGACGGTCCAGCATTCGTTTTCGAAGATTGAAAAGGAACTATTGCCAGCCTTCAGGCAGCAGATAGGTGCAGCGGAATCGACCGAGGACGTGAGGAATTTTTTTGCTCACACGATTCTCGAACTTTTAAGCAGAGCAACTGAAGGAGAAATCAACGCGGTATTCGAAGACATAAAGCTCAATCACAATCCAGATAGCGATGAGTGCGGAAAATATAACCTGGGTGAGGCCATAACCTCTAAGGAAGCTTTTAAAGAGTTATGGAATACTTCCGACCTGCAGCATATTATTGACCGTTTTGCGTATTCCGCCTGTAACAGATATAAACATCTGGAAAAGAAACCGGAAAAAACTGAATCAAAAATCCGTATGTAGTTTCGTAGACTATATTTTTACAAGATCTTAGCTATAGCAGTTTGCCTTCAATCAAGGCGAGCTGCTATTTTTTTTGTGATATTCTTTAATAGTTATCACCGGAATTCAGATTAGTATCGTGAGGAGTTAGGAAAGAATAGATCAGGTCGTTGTGTTCTGGAGTATGAGAGGCAGGCAGCAGGAGCTCTTAGAAAAATACGGCTCCCGTTCTTTCCTGATCTACCTGAAAGGACACAACCAACCTCAGTAGCTGGAAAATCATGAAAAGAAGTTTTCTTCAAAAGCTTGGGAACGCTCTGGCTGATATCACCCCGCCTATAGGGTGGTGATCTGATCGTGTTGAAACAGTTCCCGGAAGAACACCGCTTTTTGATAATTTGCGGGGCTCTGATGAACGTTGCAATTCAACGTTGTTAAGTCGCAAATATCCGTTATTTGATCTCGTATAAGTGATCTTGTCAGATCAGGCTTTAACGAGCCGCAGGTGATGATTTTCCCGAATTCTTTTCCAGAGTTCTTTGATAATTACCATGGCGGGATCTTCATAGTCATCATAATCCCTGCCAAGGTATGAGCGGCAGGAGGAGATGAGGTGATCGTTACCATTGTACAGGCCGAACTCTTCCCGAATTGACTTGGCCATTGTCAGGTAGACAGCAGAATCAAGTTCATGCTCTGACATCTTGGCCATAGTGACCCTGTCACGTAACTGAAGGTCTTCAAAAAGTATGTTTACTACTTCATTTACCGATCTTGGGGGCTGTTTGGGTTCTAAATAATCAATAGGCTGAAACATTGTCTTATACGGTTAAAGCTGGGCAACCAGTCAGGTCTTTCTATAATGACAGAGTGTTGCTGTATTTTTTAGGTGGTTTCCGCCTCGGCAAAAACACATAGTTTACGATGTCGATATGGTGGAAAGCATATCTCACATTGTAAGACATTGTGCTGATCTGTCACGGGGAAAGTCAGGCTGTGGGTCAAGTGGAGATGAATGCAATGGGCGAAAAGACACTCTTTGCAAGAAACAATATAAATAGTGAAGATTGGTTTCTGATAAGGGTATCTGCATGATTACTTTAGGTATCCCTAAGAGTATTTTTGTATCATAGCTGCTGGTAGATTGTGATATAAGCGGGTGCCATATCTCAGTATTCAAAATTCTTAAAAGTATATTAAGTAAAATTGAGTTGAGCTGGTTTGCTGAAGCGTAATGATGAAAAGGGAGATAATAAACCGCAGTGCAGGGTTGCATTGCGGTTTATCGTTTTAATCTGAACTTCAGGTGCTTTGACCTGCATCTCTCCATTTGTGCCCAATAACCATGTAAATAATGACCGATGAGAGGATAAGGTATCCAAACATTTGAACATTTTTTGTCTTGAGCACAAAAACAAGTGCGACGATAATAGTGGAACTGATCAGAAAGAATAGTGGTCGGGGAATCTGTTTTAAAATAATTCGACCGAAGTGTGCAAAACGTATATGACTAATCATCAGGCCTGATGAGATGATGGCTACTGCTGCGAGGAAGTGTGGAGGCATAACAAGAGCAGCGCCAAGAACGATCAGAGCACCTGCAGGGCTGGGCAAGCCGTTAAAAATTCCATCAGGCAGATCGGTACGAAGCTTGTCGACGGTTACAAACCTGATCAGGCGATAGGCAACTGCCGCAATGAATATAAGGCCGAATAACCAGGCCAGTGTGCCGCCGGACTGATAAATAACATAAGCCGGGGCTAGACCAAAGCTGACAAAATCGGCTATGTCATCAAGGTATGGTCCGTATTTGGTACCACCATGTTTTTCTGCCATTCTGCCATCAAACAGATCAAAGAGCTGTCCGACAATAATCACACAAATGGCATAACCAAAGCGCAGCTCATGGGTTAAAACAAGGCTGGTAATACCGCAGATGAAGTTGAGCGTCGAAAGAATGTCAGCATAAAGTCTGTTCGGAATGAATTTGAAGGCAACAGAGGCTCCCGCTAAAATAATACAGGCAAGAAGAACTTCATCGCCGATATTAATGAGATGAGGATTTTCATCAATCAAAGCGCAGAAAATTACAAGCACAAAGCAAATAATTGCTTTAATTTTCCCAAAGTTATTGGCCGCTCCTGAAATCTTGAGTGCTGTAAGAATGCGACGCGCAAAGAATTGACCAGCTACCTCAATACCTATGAGTATCCAGACAAGATGTGTCGATAATATACCGACATAGGCAAAACCAAGCATAGGTGGGAGGTAGGTTAGTTTATCGCAGAAGGGATCAAGCGTTTCTCCCCATCTCGTTCCCAGATTGCAATTTCTGGCAACCATACCGTCAACCCCATCAAGGATGGCTGCAATGGTGAAGATGAAAATAGCCAGTGATTGGAAATTACTCATGAAGTAGAGAAAAAATCCGACAATGGCCATACCAGAACGCCAGTAACAAATAGAATTAGGATGCATTAGCCACTGGTTGGCCATCACATAGTCTTTCATTGTCTGTTTGCGAAGCATCCATGAGAGCCAAACAAACATCAGCGTCCCGATAGCGCCTGAAGCAGTGATAACTAATAATCTTTCCATTTTATCTCTCAATAAATATCATAATTCGTAATACATAATCATTTTCCGGAACTCTACAGAGTTTTACTATCGCAGCACTGTTTACCATTTTCAGCATGATTAGTCTATTAGCGAGAGTTCTGCGTGTATCGACTTTTGGTGGAAGCAGTATTTTCGATCTGACTAAATTCTAATATAGTGTAAATGTCCTTTTGATTTTTACGACTAATTGGGTTAGGAATGTCGCTCTAGTAGACTGTCGGACTAAACCCTTTTTCCTCAACCCAGTGTTATTGTCGAAGAAATAATGCTAGTAAATAGAGTTATATGGCTGCGCTTAATTATCTGCCAATGCCTTGGATTGAGATAGGAAATGCTCAATCTGACAGCCTCCTGATCTGTGGAATATATCACGACGATGTTTTAAATTTGGAGTGTAGTAAATGGGAATGACGCTGCTTATAGCAGAGAAACCGAGTGTTGGAAAAGATCTTGCCACTTTCCTGGGGATAGAGCGCCGGGGAAAAGGTTTTTTTTCGTGCAAAAATGACATTATCTGTACCTGGTGTGTCGGCCATATTCTGGAACAGGCTGATCCTGATGTGTATAATCCTCGTTTCAAGCGATGGCGTTCAGAAGATCTACCGATCATACCTGAGAAGTGGATTCTTGAACCCATCCCCCGTTCGCGGGAACAACTTCGTATAATTGAGAATTTTCTAAAAAATGCGGACAATGTCATTAATGCAGGCGACCCGGAGCGTGAAGGTCAGCTGATTATTGATGAGGTCCTCGACTATCTGGGATACACCGGACCTGCTGAACGATTATGGATTTCGGCACTTGATGTGCGAACCATAAAGAAAGGCTTTGCAAACCTGCGTGACAATAACGCATTTAAAAACATCAAGGATGCTGCAATCTGCAGATCCAATGCGGACTGGCTGGTTGGTATTAATGTCACTCGTGGCCTCACTCTTGCTGCTGCTCAGCAGAATACAGTGCTTTCTGCAGGAAGAGTTCAGACACCAACGCTCTCTCTGGTAGTCGATAGAGACCGTGAGATTGAGCAATTTACCAAAAAGCCATATTGGGTGTTGCGGGCAACTGTTAACCACGTCAACGGTGAATATCTTGCCACCTGGGAGCCAAACGAACTGGCACCGGGACTTGATCCTGAAGGTCGTCTTGTCAATCCGAAGGTAGCAGAGCAGATTGCCTTAAAGGTAACGGGCCAGGATGGTGTTGTTACCAGCAAAAAAGATTCATTAAAGGTCAAGAAACCGCCGCTGCCATTCCTGCTTTCAGATCTCCAGAAGAAAGCCGAAGATAAATTTGGTTATTCCCCTAAACAAACCCTTGAGTTAGGGCAGGGGTTGTATGAAAAGCATAAGGTGCTGACCTATATGCGTACTGAGTGCCGCTATCTGCCTAATGAGATGTTTGAAGATGCACCAAGTGTATTAAAGACACTCAGGGACCAGAATATTGAAGGCGCTCATGAAGCAGACCCAACCATTCAGTCACCTGCGTGGGATACCAAAAAACAGGGCGCTGAAGCACATCATGGTATTATCCCTACCGAGGTAATGCCCAGGAATCTCACTCCTGATGAACAGAATATCTACCTCTTGGTCGCGAAACGTTTTTTGAAACAGTTCTATCCAGATTACAAATACTATTCGAGTTCCATTATCATCGACGTGAAAGATGAATTATGGAAGGGCAATGGTATCAAGGTTAAAGAACAGGGCTGGATGGCACTCAACGATCAGCAGACCAAAGAAAAATTTCTGCCTCAAGTTAAAAAGGGTGATCCTGTTTCAATTGATAAGGTAGACAAGGAACAGAAATCTACCAAACCACCCAGCAGGTTTACAGAAGGTTCTCTGCAGGTGGCTATGACAGAGGTGCATAAATATGTAGAAGACCCTGTCATTAAAGCACGGTTGAAAGAGAACTCCGGAATCGGCACTTCAGCTACCCGTACCAATATAATAACCGAACTGCAGAACAGGAATTACCTGGAGAAAAAAGGCAAGATACTTATCTCGACTCCACTTGGTAGAGAACTCATTGCCAAAATTCATCCATCGTTGAAAAGCCCGGGTATGACAGCAATCTGGGAGGATGCACTCGATAGAATCTGTGAGGGGGAACTGGGACGGGAAGAGTTTATTGCAGAATTGACTAAACGTATGTCCAATATGGTCAAGTACGCTCTGGCCACGAGATTCTCAGAGGAAGTAACAGGTAAAATCTATCGCTGCTTATGTGGTGATCGTCTTTCACGGCTTGAATCGAAAAACAAGAAAGGAAAGTATTTCTGGATATGTAATTCAGGTCAGGACAAAGGGTGCCCTTTGCGCTCAGATTTTAATGGTGCTCCTGGTGCAGCATTTATGGACAGGCCTGAAACAGGGCCGGAATGCCCGCATTGCAAAAAAGGTTACCTCATCCGATATGAAAGTAATCGAAAAATGGGGAATTATTTCTGGGCCTGCTCGACAGGTAAAGAAGGGAATTGCCCACTGTTACGAGATGACAATGGAACACCGGGGCAGCCTATAGTTGATCCGAATGCTCCTAAGGTTCCATGCCCTGAGAAAGGGTGCAAGCAGATGGTCACGCTTGTTCAATCGCAGAATAATTCCAAATTTTATTACTGGAAATGTCAGAACGCCTCTCATCCACTGCGACTCAATGATAATGGGAAGCCGGGCGAAGTTATGAGCTTTGGCAAAAAGAACCCGCCTAAAGGACCACAGTCACAGCCACAAAAACAACAACATAATGAACCGGCAAATAAAGGTTGAGTCATGGCAAAATATACATCCAAAAGAGCAACATCAGGTCTTGTATATTCAACCGATAAAGGGAAGATGTGTCCGGGGTGCGGCCATCCTGCCAAACAGTGTTGCTGTAGTAAGAAAAACAGTACCCCTGCAGGTGATGGTGTAGTGCGCGTGAGCCGTCAGACCAAAGGACGTAAAGGGAGTGGTGTATCCATAATTACCGGACTTCCACTTGCAGGAGCCGAACTGAAGCAACTCGCCAAAAAACTCAAGCAGCAGTGCGGTACTGGCGGGACGATTAAGGACGGTGCGATTGAAATTCAGGGTGATCATAGAGATGTGCTGGTGGCTGCGCTGATCAAGGCCGGCTATCAGGCAAAACTTGCTGGTGGTTGATGCTGCTGTGAAACGAATTGCCCGCATTGTTTTAAGAGCCACAACACGTTGAAGAGATGGCTCGCTGATGTTGCACTGTGTTTTTCGAATTTGCAGCTATTTTAAGAAAAATAATGATGTATGTTTATTTCAGGTTTAACTCGAGTCCTGTCATGCATCAGGTGTCTAATTCTGCTCGCCCTTTTCACTTCCTGACTTCGTTACTCCTTCAGTTACATAGCGCTGCTATGCTCCATCAGTCATGCCTTGCAGGAAGAGAAAAAACTTCACAGTATTACCACATCTGACACATGACATGACACGAGTCTCCTCCATCCATTTTAGTTTAATATTTTGAGCTAATCATGCCTGCCCTCTGTTTTCCGAAAATGCCTTACAGTACACTTTGAGATAAAGGCGTTTGGGTGCGAGGAGTAACCTCTATTGACATTTATCCCGGATATAGATCAAGGTCATCTAACGGGCTTAGCACTCCATGGCCACCCTGATGAAGTACATGGGGATAGATCATTGTTGTAGCAATATCATTGTGTCCTAGCAGCGCCTGAATAGTTCTGATATCATTACCTCGCTGCAGAAGATGGGTGGCAAAAGTATGACGAAAAGTATGAGCACTCACCTTTAGTTGTGCTAGCCGAAAATTGACCACCTAAAGCAGTCCCTCTGCTACTATGATTTGAAAAAATCATAAAGGGGGGAAGGAGTTGCTAAACGTGGACCAGTATGAACTCATTCGCACCGCCTATCGTAATTACAACCAGAACATCAGTGAACTCTCACGACTGACGGGACATAGTCGCAATACGATCAAGAAAGCCATACGAGGCGAGCCATGGAGCTACAAGGAACGATCTCGTCAACCATTTCCAGCCTTAGATCCATTCATTGCAATTATTGATGGATGGCTTGAGTCCGACAAAGGGCAACCGAAGAAATAACGGCATACGGCTCGCCGCATTTATAACCGCTTAGTCTCGGAATGTGATTTCACTGGTGGGGAGTCAACAGTACGTCGGTATGTTCGTCTGGCAAAAGTTAAACTCGGCATAGACAGTCCCGGTGCCTTTATTCCGTGTGACCCGGCAGTCGGACGGGAGGCCGAGGTTGATTGGGGTACTGCAAACGCGGTTATTGCTGGCGTGTCTGTTCGTCTCAAGTATTTTTGTATGCGGTCAAAGTAATCAGGAAAGCATTTTGTCCGCATGTACCCTTGTGAGCGACAACAGGCAATTTTCGATGCGCACATCCATGCATTCGCCTTTTTCTGTGGAGTTTTCTCAATACTGATTTATGACAACCTGACAACGGCAGTGCGCAAAGTACTGCAAGGTAAAAAGAGAAAAGAGCAAGAAAGCTTCCAGAAATTTCGGGCGTATTACAATTACGAATCGCGGTTCTGCACCCCAGGCAAAGGCCACGAAAAAGGTGGCGTAGAAGGCATGGTAGGCTTTGTACGACGTAACTATATGGTTCCGGTACCCGAAGCTGCCAGCCTTGAAGAATTGAACGATAAGTTGCTTGAAAGCTGCCGTCGTTACGGGAGTCACACGATTTCCGGTCGAGAACAAAGCGTGGATAGTTTGTTTGAGCAAGAGCCTCAATCGCTGCTGTCACAACCTTCCGTCCCGTTCAGCAATATCCAGCTACAGCCTGGAAGAGCTGACAAGTATTCAACTGTTATTGTTGATAAAAATCGATATTCCGTGCCAAGCCGTTATGCTGTTTATCCGGTTAAAGTACAGCTGACTGTAGATAGGATATCTATCTATTTCAATGGGAAAAAAGTGGCGGATCATACACGACTCTTCAACATCAATAAGTGGAGCCTTGTCCCTGATCACTATCTTGAATTAATCCAACAACGACCACAAGCGTTTGATTCCGCTCGGCCCATAGTCGAATGGCGTAAACAGTGGCCGACGTGCCTCAATACGCTTCTTGAGCGGTTCCAGAAAAGTTCGGGAATGAGCGGTGGAACAAAGGATTTTCTTAACGTTCTTATGCTGTATCGGGATTATGATGAGAAAGCCATTGAACATGCAGTGACAGTCGCTCTGGAGCACGGCATCAAGAGTAGTGAAGGGATCCTGCATATTCTCATTTACAGCAATACGCCCGAACGGATCATTCCTCCGGTAGTCGGCTGGGAAAGCAGTGCACCGCCGGATCTCACAGTGTATGGCCAGTTAGGGGAGGTACAGTGATGAATAGTGCCACTTTTGCCCTCCGGGAAAATCTTAAAAAGTTAAAACTCGCAACTATACGAAAAGAAATAGACGTTCAGATTCGTCAAGCACGCGAAGCAGGAACAGATTATGCGGATTTCCTCCTCGATCTGACGAGCGTAGAGTTACAGCATCGAACTGCAAACCGTTTAAAACGACGAATGCGCGAAGCAAAATCCCCTTTAGTCAAAACGCTAGACGGCTTTGATACTGAGGCAGCCGGAGGTCTTGATCTCAGATTACTGCGTCAACTGGCAACGTGTGACTATCTCAAAGAGAACCGTAATATCATTTTTATGGGTCGCAGCGGCACGGGAAAGAGCCATCTGGCAACGGCACTTGGGATTGAGGCCTGTCGAAACGATATCCGTACACGATTTGTCAGCTGTTATGGCCTGGTGAATGAATTACTGGAGGCCCGTGAAGAGCGTGCCCTACAATGCTTACTGGCTTGCTATAACAGATATGAACTTTTGATTCTTGATGAACTGGGCTACATCCCATTCAGTAAAGAAGGAACGGAACTTCTCTTCCAGGTTTTGGCGAAACGTCATGAAAAAAGCTCGGTGATAATTACAACCAATCTTGGCTTTGCGGACTGGTCACAGGTCTTTGTTGACCCGATAATGACTAATGCTTTACTCGATCGCTTGACTCACAAAGCACACATTATTTCTTGCACCTGGGAAAGCTACCGACTCAAGCAAAGCCTTGCAATGAACACGAACGCTGAAACATAGGTGCCCCTCAGCCCTTCCCAGCAGCAACTCCGGTCGCCGCCCAAGGGCTCCCTCTTTTGATGCTGGGAAGGGCTGAACAACACTACTGAAACATCACCCGGTTTCAGTTCTCTTATTAAGATTTTGGGTGGTCAAAATTCAGTGATCACAGGTGGTCAATTTTAGGTTGTCATTTCTAGCCGTTTTAGGATTATAACCGTCGACGGTGGCATTTCTTCGAAGTTCATGACTTATTGTACTAAAATGAACGCCAACCTTTAGTGCGATGGTCCTCAATGACATCCCTGCTTTACGAAGCCCGGAAATCTGGTATCTTGGTTCTTGAGTGAGTTGATTGTAGTGTTTGTTTTGTTTGTTCATAACAGACCTTGGTTAAGTGTGAGAGCTGACACCATACTTTCAACTCACTCACTTTTAAATTTCAGTCTGTTGCACTTATTGTACTACTCCAGCCGCAAACAGTGCGATACCAGTGAATTCAATGTAATTCAATAAAATGAGGCTCAAGCATGAAACATATATTCCCTATAATTTTGTTATTTCTCGTCGGCTCCTGCTCTACAACAACAACACATGTGGGCTCTGTTGAGAAAACAGAGAATGGACACGAGTACAGCATAAAAGAAACAAAAACTGGTTTTATAGTAGCAGGACACTACAACGAGTATCAATTTGTAAGAAACAGCAAAAATGGTTTCATTGGATGCATGAGGGTGATAAATAATGCTGCAAGAGAACATGCTGAATCTATGAATAAAGAAATTGAACTTCCCAAATGGGATGAAATTGAAATTATAGATCATGGACGAGATATTATTTCTGCTATAATGAATGTTAATTGTAAACACGAGTATAAATTCGTTAATAAACAAAAAGGCGTCGTAGAAAAATTAACTGAACTTAAATCTCTATATGATTCAGGCGCCTTGACAGAGCAAGAATATGAGTTGTCTAAAAAGAAATTATTAAGCGAATAGAATAAGATATACTTGAATAACATAGCACTCAACAAGGATTGCTGTCAGGCTACCGATTCGTTCTTAAAACCCATATTGTAATGCAACAGTGTATAGATTGTTGCGTAACTCTCGGGTGCCAGTAACCTGTTAGCTCCACGTTAAAAAGCAATCTCAGCATCACGCATAGGAACTAGAAATGAAATGCTCGGTCTATATTGCAACAAGTGCTGATGGTTACATTGCCACTACCGAAGGAGCTGTCGACTGGCTCCATAGTGCTGGCAATCCAGAAGTTGATATGGGCGATAATCCAGACATGGGTTTTGGCGCTTTTATGGCCTCGGTTGATTGCATGGTAATGGGGCGGAAGTGCATGGAAATGATTTCTTGTATGAATTTATCTCCCGAACAATGGCCTTACGGTGATATTCATATCGTTGTTGTGAGCAACACGATAAAAGAACCACCCGAAAACTTAAAGGGTAAGGTAGAAATGTTCTCTGGTGAAATTAATGACTTGGTAAAAGAACTAGAAAGCAAAGGGTTAAAACATGCTTATATTGATGGTGGCTCTACAATTACATCATTTCTTAATCTTAAGCTCATCGATGAGATGACAATAACTAGAGCGCCCGTATTATTAGGAGGTGGCATCCCGCTTTTTGGTAAACTAGATAACCACGTTAAACTAATAGGCTCTAAGGCAACTACGTTCGCAAACGACTTTATTCAAATAAAGTACGGAGTAAATTACTTATAACGATCAGCTGTAGCGGATCGATTTACGCTGCGCTCCAATTTCCCGTTGAGTTGGACGATATGTAACTCTAAATCAAAACCTTTATGCCTGAAAAATATTTCTGATTACGTATAAAGCTCAGCTATTTTTTTAGGGGTATCACTATATGAGTACCCTGTCCTGTTACACTACCTCCATACCACTAAACAAATGGAGGTAAATATGGCGAAAAATTCAATCCAGTTCCAACCAGGTCTCAGCTTGCAAGAGTTTATCTCAAAATACGGTTCTGAAGAACAGTGCTATCAAGCACTTTTCAGATGGCGTTGGCCTAATGGATTTAAATGTCCAGAATGTGGCCACGATCGCTATTGCACCTTAAAATCAAGAAAACTCATGCAGTGTAACAGATGCCGATCTCAGGTTTCAGTGACTGCCAGAACGATTTTTGACTCGACTAAGTTGCCGTTGACTACTTGGTTTCTCAGTATTTATCTTGTCACACAATCTAAAATTAGCATCTCCGCTCTGAGTTTGAAGAGAACTGTTGGTGTCTCTTATAATACAGCCTTATTGATCAAGCATAAAATACAACAGGTTATGAAAGAACGAGACGATTCAAAACCTATTTCAGCAACCCTTGTACAAGTTGACGACGCTTATTGGGGCGGCAAAAAACGTGATGGTCGCAGAGGCCGCGGGGCAACAGACAAAATACCTTTTGTTGCTGCAGTTTCAACGAATGAGAATGGTCATCCACTTCATATGCGTTTTAGCCAAGTTGCCTCCTTTACAAAGAAAGCTATCATTGATTGGGCAGCTAAACATCTTTGTAATGGCAGCGAAGTTGTCACCGACGGCCTTCTCGGTTTTGAAGGCCTTGATGATGCAGGTTTTTCTCACAAAGTAATTATCACAGGAGGTGGACCTGAAAGTGTTAAAATTGCTGATTTCAAGTGGGTTAATACTATCATCGGCAACGTTAAGAGGTCATTCCATGGTACATTCCACGCAATCAGCAAAAAACACTTTGGGCGATACCTCGCTGAATTTTGTTATCGTTTCAATCGCAGGTTTGATCTGCGACAGCTGCTACCCAGATTCACTTACGTGGCTCTAAGAACTCCACCGATGCCACAAAAGCTTATAAGAGTGGCTGAGCTTTGTGGGTAATCAGAAAAATATTTATATTATTTTAAGAAGACACGGAAGCAACGGTCTTTTCTGTTTATCAGAATGGGGATTGTTCTTTTAGGGTATATAGCTGCACTTTATCTAGTTGAATACTATACTGATTTTAATATACCTGAAGGTGTTCACGATATAATCGTGATCGCATTTTCATCGGTTGCAATTATATTGTTTTATGTCGCATGGTGGCTTATCAAGAATCCTGCAACATACGAGGCATTTATTACTAGCAAAGAACTCTCAATAAGCTATCCCGAAAGTATGTCATGGTCCTTCACTGTGAAAATTGAAGATATTAAAAGAATTGAGCATAGACAAACTCATTCAAGTGGAGGAAAATCCATTGTAAAAACAGGGGTGCTTATGGAAAATTCTGATTTTCATGAAATAAGTATGAATTATGGAAATAGCGTTAATAAGATGTTTAAAGTTTTGAAGTCTATTAACCCAGAAATAACTTTTCCAAAAACTGTCAAAAAAACTTTTTACCTGTTTGGTAAGAAAATACGGTAATGCATAGAAAAAATCTTGGGTTTGTGCAAAAATGCTATTGGAAAAAGGCTGTTAAGAAGTGGGAGCAGTTTATCGGGCGTTTTACAGATAATAGTCAATTCTATACTAATATTGACCCATAATAATGGACACATAGTTAAACCTACCTTGTAATTTTCCGCCTCAATTTCAATATGATCCTGCATTAAAAATGCAGTACGCGCATGGTAAGGAAATTGCTATAGGGCTCTCCTTTTTTTTAAAACTTACTTTTTAATCTTAAAAAAGCATAATTTGGCCAGATGGTCATTTATTGTTCTCACCATCGTAAGTATATTTGGTGCAGTACTTTTTCTTACAATAGAACTGTTTTCTGATCGTGTTGGTCCAATTCTTACTGTTGTGCAAATTGTAATGCAAGGAGTTGCCGTGTATTTTTTAGCACAACATTCAGTAACTACTTGGATTAAAGATCGTAAAAATGTTAAAGCTACCTGTTTTCTCACCGAGCCTGCTGAGGCTCCCCGGTGAGCCTACCGTTACACGAATAGAATATCTAGATGTCCGATGATGGGCAAACAATAGGGTTCTGCTATATGTCGGAACCGTGCGAAGTAATGAGGTTGTTATAAGAAATGGAAGCTGAACTGAAACACCTGGAAGATGTAGAATTGGCAAACGGCGTTGTTGTACGGTTTTATAATGAATCCCGCAGGGTGGCCGGCGATCGCTGGCAGGTTAACGTGCGCTATGATGCAGTTGTTCCTGTCTCTGAAGCATTTTGGAGTCTGGTGAGTGGAGAGCCGGAATTGATAGACGAGATTCGTGCTACCTTAGGTTCAGAGATAGTCCTTACCAATCTCAATGAGCGGAATTTTATTTCAGAGGAGGAAAAGGAACCGTTGATCGCAGAAATAGTCAACCGGGCTCGGGAAAATATGCTCGGCTATTTCGCTGATCCTTCGTTTCCCGAGAGCTATTTTAAACGTCGTTTTAAAGAGGCGCGCGAAGAAATTGAGCGGAAAAAGCGAGAGGTGTGGGTTGAGGACAACGATGATACCGAAGAGCCGGATGATTTTTCCCATCTTTTTTCAGATGTGAAAAAGAGCGATTAACGTCAAACAATTCAGGGGTTGTCTTGTTGTATTCTCACCTGGTTTTCATACTAAACTGCCCTTTGGTTCAAGTTCAGCGTTGCATGTCAGATTTTTATCCTCAGGTAAGTGAGGAACGAGACTCCGAGATATCAAAAGTATCCCTACGGTAAAAATCTCATACGCGCCTTGGTGTTGAACCAAATGAGTAGTTTTGGGATGGAAATGCACATTATGAACTCTTATACGAGTAGTATAATGAGATAACCCCAATTACAAGAAATCCAGCATATGACTATCGGCGAACACATTTATTCCTAGAAAAGTCTTCATTAAATAAAGAGCAATAAGAACTGTGATTCCAATAGTTAAAAACAGCATGAACACCATGATTATTGTACCGGATGCTGCAAGAGCTGTTGTCCAGATGTTTGAGAGTATTGAGACGGTTGCCTTTCTGAATCTCTGTGCAATGTAGGGGAGGCCTTTAATTTCTTCTAGAATACGGAGGTATTCAGTGGTTATCGTATCAGTTTCCACTGATTTGACATGATGTTCGTAGGCGCCTGAAACTGATTTCTTAATATCGTCTTCATGTAAGGGTTTTTTGATATATTTAAGAACACCAACTTCGTTTACAGCAAAATAGAGCAGGTCTTCATCAATTCCTTCACTCATCAGTACGGGTTGAAGGTGTTTGAACTCATTTACTATTCTACTCATAAATTGTAACCCACTCTCACCAGCCAGATTTTCGTTACATATCAATACACCTACAAACTCCTGTAACAGTACAGAATATCCTTGTTCTGCATTAATAGCCGTCAACACTGTGAGTTCCGGTTCAAAAAGTTTTTTGAAGAGGGAGATAACAGCCGGGTCTTCATCGATTACCAAGAGCAGTTTAGATGGTTTTGACTGCTTTGCGGAGAGGGATGTCATTACGAAATCCTTTATAGTCCTTTCGTTGGTTGTCGACTTCCCTGCCTGGTTGAGGGGAAAACAGCCAGTGAAAGTGGTTTAGGGCCAAGAATATGAAACGATGCTTCAGGCTTTCAATCAGGCTTTTTGCGCGCAACTAACCTTTCAACCCAACATATTTGCATTGCACACTACTTAGTACCCGACAGAAAACCGCCAATTTCCCCAATTGCTTCGTTGCTTTCGAATTGTAATTCTCAAAATACTTTGAGTAGTATTCCGGTTAAAATTATCGGCCACTTTAAACTTCAAAAACGTGCAGTTTTTTCGTTCAGACACTATTTAGGAGATTTCTGATAACTGCTCACAACGTTGTTTTCCATATTTCGATGCCTGTTTCGATTGCGGAGATAGCATACAAATTCATGACAATAGCGGGTGAGAATACGGGTTCTTGATAGAGTCGGCATTTGATCAAAAGTGAGATCGTAACCAAGTTTTTCTAGTAATAACCTGGAGAAAGGGTAACTCTCGAAATCACGTAGTTCTTGTTGGCTGAGGTTTGCTCGCCACGCATCAGCCTTTGAAGCCTGTGGTCGTTTACCTACCAGTTTGTGCTGTGTTTCGGTAAAGCCGGGGATAACAAGCCCACCACCGTTCACCATGGTATCTGTATATGGAATGTCTGCGAATATACAGAGTTCTTCTAAGTTCTTTTCAGGATCTTTAACGAGTTTTTCGAAAAATACGCGTTGGCAATTATCTGATTCCACAAATTCTACAATCAGGGCCTGCTGTAGCCGCTCTGCCCAGTGACGAGAGGCGCTGTAGGCATTGTTGGGGCCCCAGTCCAGATGCCTGAACGAGTCGCATACAGCACGTCCGTCCCGAATGATGTGAATAAAACGGGCATCCGGGAACACTGATTTTAATAATGCGTAATACTTGAAATTATCTGGAGTGTGGTCAATCCACACACCTGCTTGAGTTTTGCCAGGCTGAACCCGCATCAAATAGAGTCTGATTATACCCTCAATAGTTTCGCGTGGTTTATCTATATTGATGACCTCTGCCAGTTCTTTTTCGCTTGCCTGTAATCCCCAGGCCGCAAAACGAAAATTATCAACGAGCCAGTGTGCAACTTCTTCAGGGGAGGAAAATGCTTCAAGTTGAAAATGCAGCAGCATCTCATGAAAGAACTGAGATTCAGGTGTGGTGATTGTCTGTTCAGTGCAGCCGAGCATGTCGCCAAGCATTGTGGTGCCGCTACGGTCACAGCCGCTTATAAACACAGGCCTAAAATTCATATCAACCTCCTGCTCCAGCACGGGAGCCGAATACTAATAAAAATGGAAGATTCAACCGTTTCTGAACCTGAAAACAGCAGGCAAGGTTATTGAAAACCATCGAAATGCTCACTGCCATTGCGGCACCCGAAGCGCCGAAGGTTGGGATAAGTACGGCTGAAAGGATGATGGTAAGTAGTGTTGTTATAATCAGAATATTACGAAGTGTTTTTTCATTTCCTGTCATTGCGAGCAGATAGCCGACAGGGCCTGTAACGAGGTTGAACATCTGGCCGGCCGCAAGAATCACAAGCGAAGTGCTTGCCGCGGTAAACTCTGTACCAAAGATATTAAGAATGAATCCCGGCCAGCAAACTAATATCCCGACAGGAAAGATGCCAAGGAGCACAAGCATGCGCGTTGAGCGTTGGGCCAGATCCATGAATCCTGTCATGTCATCAGCATCATGAAAGGAGGCGAAGCGCGGGGCGGTGATTGATGACAAAACGATTATTAACAGACCAAGCTGAGCTGAAAGGCGATAGGCTACATTATAACTGCCTGCTTCCGCACCGTCGGAGAAGATGCCTAAAAAGAGAAAAGGGGTCCAGAGCATTCCGTAATTCATCAGTTCAATAAGCGTTAGCGGAATGCAGCTTGCGAGCAGTGACCGTGTACTGACAATGGTAACACCTGCACTGGCAGGAAATGATTTCTGAACGACAATCCAACCGAGCAGTGCTGTAAAAACGGTTGCTGCCAGGTAACAGATACTCACTGACAATGCGCTGAATGTGGTGAAGACCGAGACAACGCTTAAAAGAAGAATGGTCATGGTAGGAAGGGCAGCCACTTCAATGAACCCACCCCAGGCGGGTTTACCCATCGCTTTGAGCATTGCGGCCTGTATGCCAAGGAGTGAAAAAGGGATTATGCTTATATTGATAACGTTGAGTACGTTGGCATATTCGGAATTTTTCAGGACTACCGGTGCAAGTATTGGTGAGAGAGCCAGTATTGCAACGGCAAGTATCAGACTGAACAGGAAACTGATTATCATCGATTTTCGATAAATCGCACGGGCCTTGGCCCAGTCCTCCAGCATTACCGCTATTCCGGCGAGGCGTTGCAGTGCGGTGTCAAATCCGAATTTTGCCAGGATTGATAACAGCATCATCATTGTAATTGAGAGGTAAAATGCACCACTTGCTTCCGCTCCCAGAAGTCGTGCCAGCAAAAACATCAGAACAAATGAGCTGACCGGGCCAAGACCGCGGGTAAAAAGAACACGTATCACTGATTTGATCAGCGAACGTGAACCTTCATTATTGCTCTGGTTTTCCGAGTTTGTGCTTTCTATCTGGGTAGTCGGCATATCTGGTCTCCTGGCAATGAATTACTTTATGGTTTGCACGTTGCGTAATTCATGAAGGATGGGATTCCAGGTCGTGTTCGATGCGTCTGGCCTGAAGCTTTCCTATCAATTTTTGGGCAATACCTTCAATGGACAGAT
Organism: Desulfosediminicola flagellatus; assembly: GCF_005116655.2. GTDB lineage: Bacteria > Desulfobacterota > Desulfobulbia > Desulfobulbales > Desulfocapsaceae > Desulfopila > Desulfopila flagellata. The sequence goes on from NZ_CP050698.1 coordinate 1,708,215, forward strand.
ACAATTTTTGCGGGCAGATCAGCAGCAGATATGATGCACCGAGAGTGAGTATGGTGCGACCCGGTTCCTGAAACAGGATCTGCGGATCTGTTGCGAGAGCACGATGTACAAGTTTTGTGGCCATACGTCCGTCGCGCAGGCGGATTGCCTGTCGTGCCAGGTACCTTAACTGAAACGCCCGTGCACGATTTTCCCATTTATCTATAAATTCAGGGGCATATGTTCGCGTTTTGCTGATAACCTGCTCCCAGGATTCAAGCTGCTTAAGCAGGTTGGCAGATAACCCTCCGGCGTTGAGCCGATAGAAGGTAAGTGCCTCGGGTAAACCTTCGATGACCCAGTCGGTGGTGATTGCGATCCGTATCCAGCATTCGATATCTTCTGAGCGTCGTAATTCCGAGTCAAAATAGCAGTCTTCTTCTTCACCTTCAAAAACGAAACTGAAGCGGATGGCATCAAATACTTCGCGTCGTATAACTGGTGCAGAACCGTTGCCTATCGGGTTACGGCAAAGGTAGTAGCCAGGTTCAATGTCCTTTAGACGCGGCATTTGATAGCATGCATTAGGCGTACCATCTTCGTCAATGAATGCCGAGCGGCTAAATGAGATGCCGACTTCGGGATGTGAGACAAGATGTTTATGGTGGAGGCTGAGTTTGTCAGGGTGCCAGCAATCATCAGAGTCAAGAAAAGCAAGAAAAGCACCTTGTGCGTTTCGGACACCTGTGTTGCGGGCTCCGGCAAGCCCACGGTTTATCGTGTGCCTGATGATTTTGATGCGGGGATCATTAAACTCTTCGCAAATGGAGATGCTGCTGTCCGGTGATACGTCGTCTATAATAAGCAGTTCAAAATCTGTAAATGTCTGGTCGAGAACGGACTGTACTGCTTTTGCGACAAAGCGTTCAACATTATAGACCGGCATTATTACACTTATTTCGGGCATGTCGGTTCTCCTTCCGGGGGTGGTGATTGTTTTGACAGTTTCGCGTGGGAAGCGATCAGGATGTCCCGATGCGCCATACCTATAATCATCAGAGCAGGCCATACCAGATAGGCCAGTATTTCGAGGTTTTCACCGAAGGTATACATAAAGAGCAGCATCATCATGCCTAACCCAACCCTGACTATGGCCATTTCACCGCTCCACCATATGAGTTGCAGCATGCCAAAAGCCATGGGTATGAGTAGTGCGCAGAAGCCCACAATACCTTTGACGAAAAGCAATCCGTACCAGCTGTGATGTGACCCGATCGGCATGAATTCAACCAGATGGGGCCCGCGTTCAACAATTCCATGCCCCCAGATCGGTGCCTCATTTTGCCATCTATCAACAGCGATTCTGCCGAGTGCTTCACGAACACGTGACGACCCTGCACGGGCAGCGCGAAAAGCCTGCCAGAACTGGTTGACCAGCTCGTAAAGGGTGATACTGATAAGACCGATTATTCCCGTTGCAGCGCCAACAATAAACGGAGTGGCCGGATGCCGAATAAAGGCTATGACCCGTACAATAAGCCACACCATTACGATTGCGATCAGGGCCAGTCTGGATTGCGACATCAGCACCATGAAAATCGAAGCGACGATACCTATAATTTTCCATTTGCGTGATTCGTCCTGCAAGGCGAATATGAAAAATATATTCGCTACAAAACCGAGAGCTGGGGCCCATGGGGTAAACAATCGCCAGCGTGGAGTACCCGAACCCGGGTCGATTTCATAGAGGTTCAGAGCAAAAAATTCAGGACCGGGACCGCCAACTGCTTTGAGTGGTGAAACCCAAAGCGTCTGAGGTAAACCGACAACCCATGCCCCGACAAACAGAGGTAAGAGCAGCAGTGTATGCAGACAGACATGATTGGCAGCTCTGTAAATAAGTTTAGATCGGATATTCAGGCAACCCAGTAGAGGAAATATGGCAAGCAGAGCCCATCCTTTAGCCCACCCAACTGAAGATTTAATGATTTTGCCTACTCCGAGGTCAAAATTGATATGGCCCATAATGAGGCTGATTTCCATGACCAGCATGCCGATTATCCAGATCCATAGAGCCAGTGGGATGTGGCCACGAGGCAGGCCGGGATGGCTTCCACCTTCATGATAGTAACGGATGAGCATGATAAAGAGCATAACCCAGGCTATGACCGGGGCGACGACATACAGCGCCCCGATCAGGTAAAAGAAGTACGTGCCACGAATAGAGTACCAGACTATACGTTCTTCAAGATTTTCTGGAGATATGGTTTCCGTATCCATAAGAGTATGAGGCCAAATATAACAATACATGTGCCGAGTGCCGCTCCGACCAGAGCCAGTGTTCGTGGCAGCATGTCGGGCTTTTTCGGTTTCTCCGGCGCTGAAAATAACTGAACCATCGGGTATGTTGCGAAACGATCAGATTTACCCAGATCAATCCTTGCAAGCGCGGTAGTGAATACAGCCGTAGCGACCTGGAGTTTTCGCTTGAGATCTTCGAGTCTGCTTGCCTCGATGGTACTCTTTTCGAGCATTTCCTGTTGTGTTATGATACTTGCTTCCAGCGTAATGATCTGGCTGGCCATTCCCTGCTGACGGCTGTGCATTTCAATGAGTTTGCTGAACAGTTGCTTATCACCTGAACTGCCAATCATGGCGAGTTTTTCAGGGTCAACCTGTGAGTGACCCGAGATATCCAGAACTCGTGAAAGCATGGCCTGTTTCAGCTTATCATGAATATCCCTTGCGGTGATAACCGCTAAATTTTTTTCTCCCCACTGCGCTCTTGCCTCCGCAAGTACCGCTGCTGCTGTGGCATATTTTGCAGTGAGTTCGATATACAATGGGTCGCTTTGCAGATTAATGGCTGCGAAAGCCATTTCGGGTTGTATTGACAAGGTGTCTTGAAGTGTTTTCAGCTGTGTTTTCAAACCGTCATGTTCCGCTATTATCTCGCGCAGAGTAGTCCGTGCCCGTTCAAGTCCCAAGGTAAGTTCGGCGAATTGCTCTAGAGAGACTATGCTTGATTGTGCCTGATATTCAAGAGTGTCTTGTTGTGCCTGTTCGAGTTTGTCGCGGAATCCGCTGAGCATCATATTTGTGGATTCTTCTGTTCGCTCCTGTTCATCATTACGTAGTCGCTCAAGTTCCAAGTGAAAGGCGGAAAATAATGCTTCAGATTTATTATATGCCTCTTCTCCGGTTCTGCCGCTGTGGCGGAATTCAATTAATGCTGTTTGATCAACGAGTTTGATCACAGGTTTGCCGTACTCTTCTTTGCTGAGGCCTGCTGCCTTAGCAGCAGCATTCAGAACCTGAGGACTTGAAGCTATAGCCTTGTAATTAACTTTTGGATCAACTGAATGGCTTGTGTAAGGGGATTTTACATTTGCGGTAGCCTGACCAACACTTTCTAGTGAGACAGTCTGCCCGGCACCGCCGCCTGGCAGAATCAGCGTCCAGTTACTGTAGTATGACGGTTTAACTCCAACTAAGAAAAATACTACGGGAATCCAGATGACCATCATGGCGGCGATCGTTATGCCGAGGTACATGTAAAAACGGCGTACGCTCGGTAAGTTGCTGCCGTGCGTGACAAACCTGAGAACTTTAAGGGCGAAAACTTTTAAGAGCGCATATGGAGAACTGCTTTCAGCCATGCTGTTAAAATAATGAAAATGGGACAATAATGTCGAAAATCGTATTAGCAATTTCGCGGATATTAGTGACACCGGAGTCGTAGCAGCCTACGCTGTCATTGGGCATCAGAAATACGTTGATATCATCATTGTCAGGGTTCATAAGCAGTTCCTTTATTGATCGGGTTTCTACTTCCTGCTTGCCGTTTAGCGGGTTTTTTCGCACCAGAACCCCATACCTTGCAGCATTTGTAGATACTGTACCACCGAAGCAGTTCGCTGCTGTCATAGCGGTGATAAGGCGCGAGCCGTAGGGCAGGCTTGTAGATTCTTTACCGATTGCGGAGGTGGCGTTGCTTCGTGATGGGACTGTTAAGTTTGAAAGGAAAACCCTGATGCCGGGAGCTGTGATGATAGATGGCACGAGCAGTTTTCTATCCATTTTGCCGGACGTGGGTACAACGATGGTGTCTCCTGTCATTAGCGGAATGGCTGGGATAGGTCTGCCATCTGTGACTCCGGACAGATCCACGATTCTGGATACACCATTACGGATTAAAGTGATTGTGTCTATGGCTGCATCAGGGCGAACTCCGCCTGCACTCCGTAATGCTGCGGGCAGCAAACGTTCTGGCGGGAAATCACCGGAATACTGTGTTGATTTTTGAGTCCGCTCTTCAGCATCGCGAACATTTATAGTTACTATCCCCGAATTGAATACTGCTCCACCTACATTTACCTGAATCGAAGCCCACTGTTGCACGCGTACACTGACCCAAACCCGTGATGGGCGGAACTGTCCAGATTCCACCAGGGCGGTTGCTATTAAGGTTTCGGCATACGAAACATCATGTCCGGCAACGTGTTGAGAGGGGAGATACGGGATATTGACAGCACCGTCAATATCGACCTCATATATTCCGCTAAAGTCGTCGCCATTATGAACACGAATATGCAGGCGGTCACCGGGGGAGAGAGCAGGGCGCAACTCTGACCACCTCGGAAGTTCTGTGCTGCTGTTGAGAATCTGATTAGCTGTAATTTCATCCTGAACGCGCTGTAATGCTAGATCTTCTACGTTCATTTGCTGGAATACATGATCAGGCATTTTGTCCGAAATTCTGTACGGTGTGCAGGAGGCAAGGAGCATAAGTATGAAAAAAAGGGGAGGGATTACTTTTTGAAATCGGGATGAAAAATATCGTGTTCTCATAATATTCCTGCGTACGTTTTCCGCGTATGTGTCCATGTCCCCTGGAGGGTGTGGGAATCTTTGCGGACTGGTTTTCTTCACTTTAAAGAGCAACAGATGTGCCAGGATGTTCTGTTTATAGGTAATGGTTTGGCATTAATATGAAAAATTATTCCCAGCTGATTGTACAGTTTAAGCATGACTATCAAATTGAGAGACGATGATCCGAGTTGCTCTATATATTTGAAAGGAATTTAAGGGAAACTTCTGGATATCACTCTGGGGGAGGCATATACTTTGATATATACAGAGTTTCGTTACGATAATGATCAGAGAATACGAGATGACAATGTCCAGAGGGCGTTCACGGTTCACAATATTGATAGTCGATGATGAAGAGCAGGTGCATAGTTCCCTGCAGCGGTTCTTCTCCAGATATAATTATGTCATCCTTTCAGCAAAGAATGGTGAAGAAGCGTTGGATAAACTGGATGGAGTAGCAGTGGATCTCATGTTGCTTGATCTGCTTATGCCTGGCATTGACGGAATGACTGTATTGAAAAAGGCCTGTGAGAAGGTACCTGATCTAAAGGTAATTATTCAAACAGGGCATGGTGGAGTTGCCGAAGCGGTAGAAGCCTTGAAGCATGGTGCCTCTGATTTTCTAGAGAAAGGGGCCTCGCCTGAAATATTGCGTAAGCGTGTAGGGCAGATCTACGAATTGTGGCTGCTTGAGCAGAAAAACAAGGCGCTGGAAAGGCAGAGGTCGATAACTTTCAGCTATGATCAGATGGTTGGCGAATCTCCTGCGATGGCCAAACTCAAAGATATGATTGTGCGGGTTGCTCCGACTGACACAACTGTGCTTATTCAGGGAGAGAGCGGCACTGGAAAAGAATTGATTGCCAGGGCAATTCACCATCACTCCGCGAGAGCAAAGCAGCCATTTGTTGTGGTTGATTGCGCTTCAATAAGTGAAACAGTAATAGAATCGGAACTGTTTGGGCATACAAAAGGTGCATTTACAGGAGCGGATTCAGCTACGCTTGGTTTGATACGCGCAGCCGATAAAGGTACGCTCTTTCTTGATGAAGTTGGTGAACTTTCGCAGAGTGTGCAGGCAAAATTTTTGCGAACAATCCAGGAAAGGATCGTTCGACCGGTTGGGTCGACCAGAAATTACTCTGTTGATATTCGAATAGTTGCCGCGACCAACAGAAACCTGCTTGATGAAGTTTCTGCCAACACATTCAGGCAGGATCTCTATTACCGCCTGACTCCTGTTACGCTGATTTCGCCACCTTTAAGGGAGCGTAAAGGTGATATTGAACTACTCGCAGATCGTATACTGACTCAGTCGAGCGGGAAAGATGTGACTGTATCAGCCGAAGCCCTGGCGATGATAAAAGCGTATGACTGGCCGGGCAATGTGCGAGAGCTTGAAAATGTGCTTAAAGGAGCGATGGTTTTTGCATGTGAGTCCTGCATTCGGCCAGCTGACCTCCCACCGGCAGTTGGTGGTGAGCCTTCGCCTGCCAATGCTGAAGAATTGCTTCCTGCGGGAACTCTTGCTTCGTATGAACTGGAGGCAATTCGGAGCGCTCTTGCTCTGGCCGATAATAACCGCAGGAAGGCTGCGAAGATCTTAAATATTTCAGAAGCAACTCTGTACCGTAAAATTAAGCAGTATAGGTTGTGAGGGTTAAGGACTAGGACTGAGGGGCAAGGACTAAGGACTGAGGGGTAAGGACTGAAGACTGAGGACTAAGGACTGAGGGCTAAGGACTGAGGACTGAGGACTGAGGGCTAAGGGCTAAGGGCTAAGGACTAAGGACTAAGGACTAAGGACTAAGGAGTGAGGAGTGAGGAGTGAGGAGTGAGGGGTAAGGAGTGAGGGGTAAGGAGTGAGGGGTAAGGAGTGAGGGGGAAGGAGTGAGGGGGAAACTGTAGAAGCTGCAGGTGGATTCGAAATGTAGCAAATTTGATTTGATATACATAAGAGGCTGGCTGAGTTTCGGTGGTAATCAGGTGGGTTAATTCTGAATTCGTACCGAGATACAGGAGAAAATATCCTTTAAGGTGGTGCATCCTGTAAATTTCATAACATCTTGTTTTAACCTTTCAAGGAATAGCGAGTTTGGTACATGTTGGTTGTGGCAGACAAATTCGGCCAGTCGCTGAGGTCCGTAGTTATTACCTGCATAATTTTCGGCCTGGGTAATACCGTTGCAATAAAATATAAGCTGGTCACCGGGGCTAAGGGGGACTGTCGTTGCCTGGTAATTTGCCTGTTCGATAAGCCCGAGCGGCATGCTCTTCCCTTCAAGGAATGAATAGCTGCCAGAATGTGCACAGTAATGAATTGTCTTGCTGTGGCCGCAGTCGCAAAAGGTTAGTGTACTGTTTTTGAGGTCAAATTTAGCGTAGCAAAGTGTCACGAACACATTGAGGTCAAGGAGCTTTTGGATTATGAGATCATGAATTCGGTCAAGTGTTGCTTCGAGTAAAGTCTTATCAGTAACCGTATGATTTGAAGAGTTAGCCTGGCTGGCTCCGGCAGAGTTGTATTGGACCAATGTTTTGAGAATCAGCGTTTTGATACCCGCCCCGATAAGAATAGATTGAACTCCTTTCCCCATAACGTCACCGAGAATGAGGTCGAACCTGCTGCTGTCGTAGGTGACAAAATCATAAAAATCGCCATCCAATTGACCTGAAGGAAGACAGAGGGTTGTTATCTCTGCTCCACGTATCTGTTGAGGAACATCGGATTGCAGGAGTTGAGTTTCGATAAGCAGATGACTTGCCAGAGCATCTTTTTCCAGTCGTTCTTTCTCAGTGCTTAATTCTTTCAACTCTTTCAGGGTGGACTCAAGGTAATTGTTTGAGTTTGAAAGCTCGACAATAAGCTCTTTTTGCTGGCTTTTCAGCAAATAATACTGTGCGGCATCAAGGATGATTTTTTTGAATAGTACAGGCTCCAGCGGCTTTGAAATAAAACGGAAAACTTCACCCGTGTTGATACTTGCTATGGTCTGTTCAACGTCTCTTGTGGCACTCAGGATCAGTCGAAGGGTTTTGGGATAAAGCTCTTTCGCCTGACGTATTAACTCAAGACCTGTCATATCCGGCATTCGAAGGTCAGTGATCATGATGTGGATATCCTCTGTTTTCAGCGTTTCAAGTGCCTCTTTTGCGCTATGGACGAATACAGTACGGTAGGGTTCTTTTTTGAGGAAGCGGCGGAGAGCACTCAAAATGTCGGGTTCATCATCGACAAAGAGGATTGAAAGCTGATCAATGGTCATCATGTGCGGAGTCCTCCTGAGATCCAACGGGTAGCGATAGGGTAAAGACAGAACCTCCTTCTTCGGGGCAGTCGAGTTGTAATGTCCCGTGATGTTTGTGAACGACGATATCGTAAGAGATGCTCAGGCCAAGACCGGTCCCCTGGCCTGGGGCTTTGGTGGTGTAGAACGGCTCGAAAATCCGGTTACGATGTTCCGGTGCTATGCCCGGGCCGTTATCCCGGATCTCGCAGAAGACGGTTTTATCGTGCTGCCATGTTTTAATGCTTATGATTCCCTTGGCCTCGTGTTTGGCAGAGGCGATTGCATGGGCGCTGTTGATGATGAGGTTAAGAAAGACCTGGTTCAGTTGTTCAAGTGAGCAGTATATCTCGTCGATAATTCCGAGGTCTGTGGTTACATCTGCGTGATATTTATATTCGTTCTGAGCGATTGTAAGCGTGTCCTCAATCCCTTTATTGATATTGGCCCAGGCAAAATCACCAGCCTGGTCTGAGCGCGAGAAATCACGCATCGACTGGATGATTTTGGCTATCCGGTCAAAACCACGCTCAGACTCTTTGAATAGTACGGGAATGTCTTTCTGCAGATAAGAGATATGCAAATTTTTTTCATTATTGCGCACAAGGGCCAATGACTCATGCAGCGATGGTTCAGCCTCCGCCAGTTGTATGAATTCGGAATAGTGTTTGAGCATTTTGAGCAGATCTTCAAAATCATCAGTGAGCGTAGCAAAATTAGTACGTACAAAGTTGATGGGGTTGTTTAATTCATGGGCAATTCCCGCAGCGAGTTGTCCTACTGAAGCCATTTTCTCCTGCATGACGAGCTGGGATTGTGTTTTTTCAAGCTCGTTTGTCCGCACATGAATCTCGGCTTCAAGTGTCTCATTGAGTTTTCGAAGCTCTTCTCGACTGCTGTGTAGTTCCTGTGTTCTTTCCTGAATGCGTAATTCGAGTGTATCCCTGGTTTCCAGCAGTGCCTTTTCCCTTGAATGTAATTGATTGATCAGCCAGTCGGTATCTTTTGCCAGTGCAGAAATTTCATCAAGCTGCTGGTTTGTTGGCAGGGGTTTGTGGCTGCTGCTTGTATAGAATTCATGTACATGTTCTCTCAGTTGCTGAAGAGGACGGATATACAGTCTTTTGGCCAGTGCAATAGAAAGCAGTAGAAAGAGTATTGCGGTACCCATGATTCCGACAATGAGTCGGATGATTATTCTGTTGCGGGCCCAGTCGAGCAGATCGCGATTCCATCTGTAGGCGATATCTATATTGAGATCAGGCATAGCCAGCATATTTATCTGACCTGTGAGGCTGGGGCCAAAGGAGCCGATCACCGCTCCTTGGTGAATAAGTTCTATCTGGTAATAATTCAGGTCGTTTTGAATATAATGAAAATCGGCGAGTTCAGTGAGTTGTATCTCAGCAACCAGAGCACCGAGCGGCTGAGATTGAACGTAGACCGGTACAGCGATCCGCCAATACCAGTGCCTATCGTTGGTGCTGAGCCCCAGATATCTGTTTTGCCTGCCTGTCATGAGTTCAGTAAGCCATATTTCATGTGTATAACTGAACAGGGGCTGGGCGAGAGATGAATGGAGTATTTCGCCGTGAACATCAAGCAGAGTTATCTGGACTGTGCTTCCCAGCAGCGAGAGATCCTTCATGTAACGTGCAAGCTGTGCCTGAGAGGTTGCTGGTGTAAGTAATCCATGGGTTATGTCAGGACGCTTAGACATATCTGAAAGCGCAGTCAGCCGATAGTTAAGGAAGGAATGAATAGCCTGACGGATTTCCTGTATGTCCTGCTCAATCATGCTCTCCTGGATTTTGCCGACTGACCTGTCGACCTGAAAATAGACACCGGTGCTTACTACTATCGTCAGGATAACTGCTGCAGCGATGGAGTAGGCGACAAGCGCTTTTGAAATAGAAAACTGTGAGGAGAGAATTTTCATTCGAGTGTCATTCTGATGTCCATGCTACAACGATTGAAGTTGCTAGTGTTAGTGCAAGTGTACAGAGCTAGAATACAAAAGAGTTATAGATCCTGAACAGAGTGTATACTCTTTCCATTATATGGGGGAGGGCAGCTGCGTCCAGAAATTCTTAAGGTATTTTCTCAGGCTTTTTAGATTCTGTGATTAAAGGTGCGTGCCGGATCTATGGATGTTGAAATAACATCTTCAGGAGGATAGGATTTATCCATGCAAATTACAAACGAGTATAATAGACCGATGCGTACATTGGGGCTGGACAGGCGGAGTATCTGGGCGACGGTACGCTGCTCTATGGAAGCGGATAACTATAAGCAAAAGCTTAACGGTGGTAGGCGACGGCATCACTGGAGAAGTTTTGAGACGCTTTTAAAGGTTTTTGCTTTGGGACTGAAGGTTACATCGCTCTATGATCGCGGTATTGCCAATGCCAGAGCCCTTGAATTACGATGCCATGATGTTCCGCTTAAAAATCTGCCGACAGCCTTTGAAGGCTTTACAATTCTCCAGATTACCGATCCGCATTTCGATTCGATGCCGTCTGTCGACGACAGAATCATTGAGCTGCTACGTGAACAAGAAGTGGATGTTCTTGCTTTCACAGGGGATTATCGTAATGCAATTCATGGGAAATTTCGCCAGGTATTACCAGCAATGGAGAACGTAGTGCGTGCGACGAAAGCACGTGAAGGAGTGCTGGCGGTTCTTGGTAATCATGACACGGTCTTTATGGTTAATCCGCTGGAAGAGATGGGAGTGCGGGTATTAGCAAATGAGACGGTGAGCTTTGTCCGCAATGGAGAGACTTTGCATATCACCGGAGTGGATGATGTCCATTATTACTATACGGAGATGGCTAGGGATGCTATGGAGACGGCGCCGTCAGGGTTTCGAATTGCGCTTGTTCACTCGCCTGAACTGTATGATGTCGCAGCGGAATACGGATACGATTTGTATCTTGCCGGTCATACCCATGGCGGCCAGATCTCTCTGCCAGGCGGAAGACCGATAGTAAAACATCTAAACGTAGGAAAACATCTGGGACGTGGAGGCTTCTGGCAGCATGGTTCTGTTACCGGCTATACCAGCAACGGTGCAGGAACTTCAGGGATTCCTCTTCGTTTCAACACGAAACCTGAAATAACGTTGTTTACACTCAAGTGTGATGGGCAGTGACAGGTCGAGTACGTGCTATATAACGTATATAAATGATTGTAGGGTTCAAATTGCTAACGTTTCTTTCTGAAGGTGTTTTTTCATGGTGATAATGTTCCAGCCATCCTCATGGGAGTAGTTGACATTATCCATGGTCGATTTCATCAGGTGTATTCCATATCCACCTTCAGGTAATGAATCGAAATCAGGGGTCGGTACTTCGTCGAAAGCAAATGGAGGGTTGTGATCCTTTATTTCTATGATGAGCTGATCTTTTGTGAGTCTGAAGCATAATGTGAAATCAGACTCTCCGTCATCGGGGTTAGGGCTGTGGCGTACGGCATTAGTACAGGCTTCACCGACTGCGAGTTCTACCTCATTGATAAACGCTTCATCAGCATCAGGTTCGGTGCCCATCACCATACCATAAAACGTTCTGGCCACATGAGCTGCAGCGATGGAGCCGAGCTGGGCATGCTCAAGAGTAGACTTGAGTTCGATTTCCATCAGTTTCATGAAAAATTTCCCTTCTAATCTGAGCTGAAGCTTCTGACTGCAGCCTGCGGGTCGTCATAGATATCGAATACCTGATTGAGTCGTGTCAGGTCGAAGACTGATCTGATTTTATTCGTAAGTGCGGCAATTTTAATATCTCCATCTTTTTCCCGAAAAGCTCGCAGGAGTGAGACGAGGCTACCGAGTGCGGTACTGTCTACGAAGGTGACGGCTGCCATATCAAAGACCAATCCTCCGGAAGTCTTTATAATGAGGCTGTTCACAGTACTTTTGAAATCCTTTACAGTACTTGCGTCGAATCGGCCTGAGAGAGTAATTATAGTGACACTATTTTCGGTTGTGTGGGTGATATCCATATCGTGCTCCTGATTTTCTTTCCCCCGGCCGAATTCTGTATATACGGGAGGGATGTGGTATAAATCTCATGTATATTGCCGAGGATCATTGGTGCATAGTCTTGTTGTCCGGCCCGGTGAGTAGGGCTTTCGCCAGCATTTTAGTATCCTGAACAACACTGCGATGTGCAGCATAGAAACGTTCTGCTACTTCTGATTCAATCGTACCCGGGGCAATATTGTCAGCTTCGGTGTAGGAGAATACACCGGGGGCATATTCCGGAAAGCTTTGGAGTGATTGATGATTCTCACTGGTTGCCGGTAACAGCAGGTTGCCGATAAGGCGCATCTTTCCTTGTATAGCAAGCATCAATAGAGGGATTTTTTCGAGATAGAACGTTGAAAAGAGTCTGCCGGTGAGTGTCTCTTTGTTTGAGGCGATGGTGTTAACCTCAACAGTATCACCTGTATGGTTGATGTAACAACGTATCTGTTGTTTTTTCCAGTCCCCCTGCAGTTTGCGAAGGATGCCAAGAATGAGGTAGGGGATGCCTAAAATAAGCAAAAGGATGACAGCCCCAATGCTGCTGATAAGCTGGCGAATTCTTTGCCAGGGTATCACGGGACTGATCTCTGAGAACAGGAAGGCGTCTTCGATGTCGATACTTTCAGCATCTGTTCCGCTGAAAATAGTCCTGCCGCTGACTATCTTTTTATCTACATACAGATTGCGGCCCAGGTAACTCCCTTCCAGAACGGCGCTTTCTTTTACCTCTGTAGCGGAGTCGATGATGACATTTTTATCTATTACCGCACTGGGGCCGATAACTGCTTCACCAAGTAACCGGACATTATCACCAATGATTACCGGAGGGTTGATAACTACATCTTTACCTATTTCTACATTGCGACCAAGAATCGTACCTTTGTCAGCGCTGTAACCCGGTAGTACATAGTTATCCTGTTCTTGTGCCAGCACCTCCATACATATCTGATATATATCTTTGACTGATTCAAGCGATGAGAGTGACAATTCAGCATCAAGTGCGGAAGGGGACATGCTCTGTATTTCCTTGCTGTCCCGACCGAAACGTATGGCACCTGTAGTGCAGCTTATCATCTTTCCTGAGTCAGAAGTTTCCTGCCAGTTGCGGTAATCGAGCTTTTTATCATAATGAATGAAAAAGAATCCCTCCAGCATGAGTAGCGGGGTGTTCTGGATGAATTTATCGTTTTTCAGAAGAATGGAATCGATTGAATCTGAGTCTCGCGAATTGCTAAAGCTTAGTTCGATACCCCAGCGGCTCCCTGTGCCGAGATAACTCTCAATTTCAGGAGATGGTTCGTCAAAAATGAGACGTGCCGATGTGCAGCCGTTAAGGATGACGAAATCGAGCATATACTCTATCAAGGGCTTGTTGCAAATGCGAAGCAGTGCTGGATGCTTGCCGGGGAAGGCATCTTGAACCCAGGAATAATATTTTTCGCGTATACATATGAGTGCTTTCATTTCAGATCCTTTTCTACTGAGTAGAAGTTTTCTCAAACGAACTGATTGCTGTGTTGACGGTAGGATAGATTTTGAAGACCTGATCGGCTTTGGTCAGTTCAAGTAGCATTTTGACTTTAGCGTTGATTGCAGCAAGTCGCAGATCACCGTCCTGGCTGAGTGCCTTTTTCAATCCGATAACAAGCGTTCCAAGACCTGTAGAGTCAACATATTCAAGCTCACTGCAGTCTATAACAATATTGCTGGAGGTTTTGAGCGTGTTTAATAATTCTTCTTTCGTTGTTTTTGCTTCACTGCTCGCAAGGCGGCCTGTGAATTTTAAGAGCTGTATATCACCATGTTTTTGCTGTTCTATTTTCATACTAATATGCTCCTTTGCCCGTGAGAACTGCAGGAATGGTTTTGGCCAATATCTTGATATCCTGCCAGATACTCGTGCTTTTTATATACTGCAGATCCAGCCGTACCTGGCCGGTAAAGGGTATGTCACTTCGACCGCTTACCTGCCAGATACAGGTAATGCCGGGGATCACATGAAGTCGTTTTCTCTGCTCTAATGTGTATTGTTCTACTTCCACAGGCAGTGCGGGCCGGGGGCCGACAAGGCTCATGTCACCTATGAGGACATTGACGAGTTGCGGCAACTCATCGATACTGAACTTGCGTATAATCCTACCTGTGCGTGTAATTCTCGGGTCATTTTTCATCTTAAAAATAACCCCTTCGGATGATTCATTTTGTTCGGCAAGTTGCTCTTTTATTTTTTCCGCATTGATGACCATTGAGCGAAATTTGTAAAATTTAAAGTATCTGCCATCTTTGCCGACCCTGATCTGGTTATAGAAAACAGGTCCGGGGTCTTCGAGGTAGATGGCGATGGCGGTGATGGCAAACAACGGGAAGAGCACTATTAACATTATCCCGGAACAACAGAGGTCGAACACGCGTTTGACGAGCATGGTCAAACGGACGGTGTGCCTGAAAAACAATAATTTATTTCTGTAGCGACGGTCTTTGAGTGTTTCCGAGAGATTGTCCGCCTGCTCCATTCGGGAATCTTCTTTACTGGCCATAATGCTCTCCTGAATTACGTATGATTCCGGATTTTCCATAACAGCACCCTGGCGAGAAAGAGTGGGTTGCCGATAACGTAGCGCTGCCACATGCGTCCGGGTTCCTGCAAAATTCGATATACCCATTCAAGTCCGATTTCCCGAAGCCAACGCGGTGCCCTGCGGGTGTTGCCTGAGTAGAAGTCAAAAAGGCCGCCAACCCCCAACACCACTCCGGCATTGAGGCTGCTTTTGTTCGTTGAAATCCATCGCTCCTGTAGTGGTGCACCAAAGGCGACAAGGACGATATCGGCACCTGAACTGTTAATTGCGTCTATTACCGGGCCGCTTTCACGTTCATGGTCAAAATAGCCGTCATGAGTACCTGCTACGGTTGCATTGAATTTCTGTTTCATGTTGGATGCCATAGCATCAGCGACACCTGGTTTGCCGCCAAGCAGGAAAAAGGAGAGGTTCTGTTCAGAAGCCATCTCAGAAAGAAATGGCAGCATATCGGTGCCGTTGATGTTTTCCTTCAAGGGGGTTCGCAGGATTTTACAGGCTATGGCAATGCCTATGCCGTCGGGATACACATAGTCTGCCTGCTGCAAAAGCGCTAAATAGTTGCTGTCTGTACGCGATTTATTAAGGCAGTCAGGGTTAATGAAAAATACCGATTCTGAAGTCTTACCGTCAATTGCAACTTCACCAATCTGTTGGACAGCTTCTTTCATTGAAACGTTGGAAAAGGTTACGTCCAGAAGATTGATATGATCTGCTTCAACGGGGATGGAGCTTGCAAAAAGATAGGCCGGGGCTGAGCGTAGCAACAACAGGAGATCTGAGGCGGGTCTTCTGGTAAAGCAATATTCCCAATCGGTATTGAGCTGGCCTTCATGAGCGATATTGCTGTTTTTCCGGACTTGCCAGAGGGAGAAAATTCCTGGTTTCAGTTGCTGGAGATAATTGTTTTCATTGAGGGCGGCGCTGGCGTCATGCTGTTTTATGCTGGTGCTGATAAGAGCCAGTTTGCCGTTAAGAATATAGGCATAGAGCGACAGGCTACTGACAATCTGCAAGGGGACATTGAAATACTTTATGGTCGTAGGAACACCGTTTAGACCGGTTATTTCGCGGTTGATAAAAATAGCTCTGCCTGAGAATAGCTTCACCACAAAAAGTATAAGCAGGAGAGGGAGTGCAAAGAAAATAACGACAGTCAGGCTGATGATGACCTCAATGAGCATATACAGCCAATCTCTGAGGGAGATGCTTAAGGGGACAGTTGCTTTAACGATGCGATGGCCGAGATGATTCTTTAAAGTAGATTCTAATTTACGGATATGTTCTGCCCGGCTTTCCTGCTCGTTTCCTGATCTGGACACTGTACAAACCTCCTGGCTGCGCAAGGAGCCAATGATTTCGAATTGAGTGTGCAATTTGAGAAAATCAAGCAACAGCTGTGCCAGAGAGAACGCGTTTAGGGTAAGATATTGATATTAATGAAGTGGATAAGAATTCGTTTATGTGGTCAGGGAAGTGTGACTGTCAAATTGAGAGAGGGGCGGAGGAGTGATGCTATAGTTTTGAAAGGTTTTGCCTGCTTGCTGCTTACCATATAGGCGTAGCGAGACGCCATTACGTGAATTACGTGAGGACAGATCGAAAATACTGAAGTTGGAGTAACACAGTATTGAGTGCTCAAATACGGTCGAGACTTGTTCCACAGAATATGCAGATCAAGTCTCGAATATTAAAAAAACGTGTTAGAGATTGTTCGGAGTCGTGGTAATCAATTTTTTATATCAACCACCCCATGGCATCTGGGTATACTCTTGAAAAATCTTATCATGAAGTTCTTTGAAAAAGGATTCGTGACCTCTTTCCCATTTAGCCAGAAGAGAAAGTGCTGACTTGGCTTTCCCCTCAGCTTTTCCAGCAGCGTTTTCGTAAAACTCCGAGAGATCTTTTTCTATGAGATACGCTGTCCGTAGGACAGCAACATCAGGAATCATAGACTCAATAACAGATTGATCGAGGAGTTCTTCTTTGGCGCGGCTTTCAAACCAGTCATCGCCCTCCAGAGCTGCGGCTGTTTTTGCAACCTGGTCATCAGAACCGGAAATCAATCCCTGAATGTATTCAATATGCTTAAGTTCTTCCGCTGCCAGTCTCGTGAAGACACCCGCAACAGTAGCGTGTGAAGATTTTTCTGCATTGGACTTGAAGAACTGGTAGCCTTCTTTTTCCCTCTGTAAAGCATACTCATATATTTTTTGCACGTTCATGCCGCTGCCTCCTGATACAGTGTAAGATTCTGTTAGGGATAGTTACAAGTGACACAATTCCGGAAACCTTGAAAAAAGTACTATCACAGTTCCCTGTAATAATTAAACACTCCACAACCCTATCCGATTTTGTTATTCGAATCCATTATAATTTTATAGAAATCGACTGTTTTTACGGGATAAAATTGGCACTAAATCGTAATTTGAACCCATGAAAGTTGCCCAAAAGACGGTGTGAAAAAAGGAATAATTACGCTTTATCTGCAGCCTTTTTTTCACGTTCTAACAGCTGCTTCTTACGATCCACTCCCCATCTATAGCCACTTATCCTGCCATCCTTGGTAATTACTCTGTGACATGGGATCAGAACACCGATTTTGTTTGATGCACAGGCAGTGGCGACGGCGCGTACTGCTTCCGGCTTTCCTATTTTTTCCGCGACCTCGGTATAGCTTAGAGTGTGGCCCGGCTTAATCTGGCGAAGGACGTTCCACACCTGTTGCTGAAATGCTGTTCCCTGAATATCTAATGGAATATGTCGTGCTTTATCAGGCTGCCGGATGAATTGTACAACGTCTTTAATGAGTCCTGTAAAGTCCGGCCCGGCTTTTTGGAGGAGTGCTTTCGGGAATCTATTCTGCACCATAGGCGCGAGTGCATTCGGGTCATCATCGAATTCAATTGCACATACGCCAATTTCAGTTGCCGCAACGATAATCCAGCCAAGAAAACACTCAGCGATTCCATAGGTAATAGTGACTCCTTCGGCCCCTTTTCTGTATACTTTTGGTTTCATTGCCAACCTGTCGTGCTGTTTGCTATATGCGCCACTGCTTGAAGAATATCCGGCGGAGTAGATTGCTTCTGTAACAGATTCGTCAGTTTTTAAACGTTGTTCGAAGCGTTTTGATGTGTGGCTTAGCGAATATTGTTTCGGGGTGAGGCCGACAATTTTTTTAAACTGCCTGTGAAAGTGATAAGGACTTAAGCCAGCTTCTTTTGCAAGATCTTCAAGTTTAAGGTGCGCTTCACTCGCTTCAATTGACCTGCAGGCCATGATGATTTTTTGTTCGATAGCAGTTTGTTGTGAAATCGATTGAGGTTTGCAACGTTTGCAGGCTCGATAACCTGCCTTTTCAGCTTCTTCGCGGCTGTCAAAAAACTCAACATTCTTCCTGTTTGGCAACCGTGAAGAACAATTTGGGTGGCAGTATATGCCAGTTGTTTTTACAGCATAAAAGAATTTGCTGACACTTTCGCTATCTCTGTTTAGGAGTGCCTGCCAGCGATCTTTTTCTGTACTGTAATTTTTTGTAGTATTTCCCATAGTGGTTTACCGAGTCATGCACGTTATGACAAACTGGCCGGGTGTATGATGTGTTTTTTTCGAAATCGTCTAAATATCCTGCCATCTATAGAAATAAGGCCTGAACCGATAAGTACCATGCCGAGATAATGCTGCAATTCTAACTGTTCGCCAAGAAAAAGTGTGCCGAGCAGAACAGCACTTACAGGAATGAGCAGGGTTACCAGTAGTACATTGGTTGCTCCTGCTGTGCTGAGAATCCGAAAATAGATAATATATGCTAGCGAAGTTGAAGCAAGGGCAAGTCCGGCAAGAGCAAACCAGACGTTTAGACCCGGCATTGGAAGTGAAAATGGCGTATCAACCACCAGGGCAATTGGAATAAATAGGATGGATGATGCAGTAACCTGACTGGTAGCGATGACCAGAGGTTGTATCTTTAATCTGCCAAACCTTCGTCCATAGATACTTGCGAGCGCATATGACATGGATGCCCCCAGGACGGCGAACTGGGCATACAGGTTTGTTCCCAGTCCACTAAGAGACTCTTTACCAATCATGATGGCTACACCGATTAAGCCTAGTGATACGCCGAGAAGTTTTAAGCGTGTAGCTTTTTCGTCTCTCGTTAGAAAATGGGCGGCAATTACGCCAAAGATAGGCGTAGTGGCGTTTAAAACCGATGCTAATCCGCTGGAGATGTGTGTTTGTCCCCAGACTATGAGAGAAAAGGGGATAAGGTTATTTATGATTCCCAAGCCAAAAAATGCGAGCCAGATAGTCGGTGACGTGGGTAAACGCAGACCTGACAAGTAGACTACCGCGATAAGGGCAACTGCAGCAACAGATACGCGAATGGCGACAATAGTAAACGGCGGCAATGCCTCTACTGCAATGCCTACAAAAAAGAAGGAGCCGCCCCATAAAACGGAAAGAATAATGAGTAAAAGCCACTCGAATGAACTCATTGATGAACCTGCTGTTTGCATGTATTGTCCTGTTGATCGATGATAAATAGAAACCTGATTACCCTTAAATCTCAGCTTAGAAATGTGAGGCGTAAATGACATTAACTATCGGCTCCATGACGATTAGGTATTTCAACTTTCGTTTTGTATGGACACACTATAGAGCCCGGAATTGATAGATACACTCTGATTCTTGCTGTGTAATTCGAAAAGTGTGTAATCCTCTTTAAAAGCGGGAAAAGATCAAGAGGTCATTAGGTTTGAAGACAAGATAGGTAAAGAGGAGACTGTGGTAGATGTTCGAAGTTTAGGCCTTTTACTCAAATGCCAGATACTTTTTCACATATGCCATAGGTTTGTAACTGTGCTTTGCCTGCCTGAGACCTTTGTCACCCAGATCCTGCTCGCGATTAATAGAGATATAGATATCGGGGAGTATTGCGGCAAATGTCTGATTAATAAATTGATAGAGCCCTTTGTAATCGATTAACGCCTTTTCGAAATGGATAACAAAGCTGGTTGAATTTGCCAGTTCTTCACCAAGGGAATAGGCGACGGGCTTGTCATCAACATAATAGATTCCGCCACACAGCTGTAATTCCCATGATTGTTCGAGCGCCTCCTTTGCAGAATCATAATCAGCGGATGAATTGTGTTGCTCTCGCCACTTATCAAGAATTTGCAGGGCTTCAGGGATGTGTTCATCAAGCAAAGGTTTGGCGGTATATTCATGACTGCTGATAAAGGCCTTAATCAGATTACGTTTTTTATGATATTTCCGTCCCTTTAGCTCTGCGAGATCTTTGCGATCGTACAGATAATCGAAATTGTCGCGGTCTTCTATTGTTCTAAATCCACGAGTCTCTAAGGCGATCTTTTGGGGATGGGTCACGCATTTCATATAACGATGATCATGAAACAATCTGGTCAGGTACTCTTTATCGGGCAAACCAAAGGGTAGCATGAAAAACGGTGTGCCCGAATCTTCTCCAAGAATTATAAGAAAATCCTCTACAAGGCGCGAAAGTCGGTAATTGTGCTTATCTCTGAAGAGGTAAAGGTTTGCAAAAGTGAATTCAGAGACGCCTTCAGGCAACTTTCGCAAACGCTCATGCAGATATTCTCTGAGGTCAAGAGTGAGGCTGCATGAGTCGGGGTAAAGGGGGATTTCATTCATAGGGTATTCCCGCGCTGATCCAGTAAAATACGTTTGAAATTGTATACGATGCTACGATTCGGGTCGAATATACACGTGCTACTTTTTTGTCTTAAGATACTGTACCAGAAACGCATCCATTGCCAAATGAGTGATGTGATGCAGCACACAAACAACCAGAGCCAGACCGTATTCCGGAAAGAGCGAGACCTGAAGGATGATGCTGAGCGGCAGAGTCTTTTGGCATCCCATTAGAATAACGCTTTCTCGACGACTTTTTCCGATTGTAGTGACCTCGGTTGCAGCAATGGCAATAAATAGCAGAATGAGGTGATATACAAAGGTGACGAGAATAACCGGAATTACTGAGCCAAGACTGGCAACAATAGCTTCACGTCCCTGGCACGAAGCCATCCAGACCACAAAGAGAATACTGGTCTGATTCAAGACTGATATGTACGGTAAAATCGGCTTTACCAGAGCTCCGGCTTTATTACGCAGAATAATTCCGGCAATGAGTGGTAATAGTACCCGTGTTGCGATCTTGATCATTATCGGCAATTGATCAATTTCGATAATTCTGTTGTCTCCTGTAAAACTTAATAAGAAGGCCAGCGTAAGCGGGATGGTGAGTACCGCCAGGGAGTTTGCAAGTATGGTGATGAGTAGTGCGTGGGCCATATTGCCGCCTGAAGAACCCGTCATAACAACACCGCTGCTGAGTGTTGTCGGCATGGCAGCAACCAGCAGTAAACCGATGAGTAGTTCACTCGATAGCGGCAGATAGCAAAAAAGTATGGCAACCAGTGGCGCCGAAACGAAAATAAGCAGAAGTGCTACAAACGTACCTGAATAGTCTGAAATTCCTGTTCTGATCTGGCGCGTATTAAGAGCGAGCCCTGATAAAAAGAAGATCACCATTATGACAATATCAGGCCCATGATGCCCTTTAAGCCATAAACCTGCAGAAACGGTGATGCCAGAGATGTCACCAACCGCAAGGGTTGCAACACCGATCAGGCCAAGCATAAACCAGTTTTTACGAAAGAATTGCGACACGGATACCTCAAATTTCTATAGGGCGATTACTTATCTCATTTCCAGTCATAGATCATTACTGCATGTAATCTATCGCATTAGACCACAAAATCGCTGTATTTACACATGCTGAGTTTCAGAGGTAATTAGAATAATTTTTGATTAGTCGGTAACAGAAGGGAAGGAGTGAGGAGTGAAAAGGCTAACATCAAAAAGTCGGGCAGGGTTCTTTTCCGGAAAATGGTGGCCAATTCTTTCTCTTGCTGGCATACTGTTCGCCTATTGTTGAGGTAATGCACGAAGTTTTCGGATAAATACCAAGCTAAGTAACGAGGGCTGACATTATGGCGCAAAGTGTGGAACAGGTTCTCCAGAAAATACGCTTCATAGAACAGGATATCGAGCTGCATAAAAGTATCCTGGTTTCAATTCCTAAAGATCAGGAAGGGGAGATGGAGAAGGTTATTGGGAAGATCAAGCAGATGAAAGACCGGGTTCAGGAACTTAAAGGCTCAATAGCTGAAATTGATCCAGAGGTGCACGCACACATTCTGCAGCTGGAAGAGGGCACAAGAAAATTTCAGGAGGTCATCAAATCGCGTGAGCTTCGTCAGGTAATTACTCTCGACCAGGCTGGTGAGTGCAGAGTTGACCTTGTGGATGGCAGACAGTTTGAGTGTCTGGTAAAAGCGATGGACGAAAAAGGTAACTGGACAGCCCTTACCCTTGATGGTGAAGTTCTTGAGTTTGGTGTTGAGGAAATTATGGAGCTGTAGGTGCCAGGTTTAAATAATGAAATTGAAGCGGCGTCGTATCTCTAAAAATGATACGACGCCGTTGTTGTTTATATGAAAAAGTAGTCCCTTTTGTTACCTGATATGTCATTTACCATTATTAGAATACTAACTGTTTTTCTTGCAACTGCCATTTTCACTCTTCAGTTCTGCAATGCTGCAGAAATTGACAGTGTCACCACGCGCAGGGTTCACCTGGATGACAGCCTTCAGGCCATCAACGCAATATTCAACCAGCGAATGATGGAGGGAATAGCAAAAGCCAATGGTAGAAGAGATGATTTCGAGGATTTGACATCGGAAGAATTCTGTGATGAAGACATTCTCTACGCGGAACTGAGAAAGGCAATTTACCAGTCATTTACTGCTTCTTGGGGTTTGAAGGGCTACAGTCTGGACAAACAGCTTCGGGAGTTGCTGGCTGACCGAAGTTATTCTTTGTCGCTGAATGACTCGATCTATCGTGATATCAGTTATGTAGAAGGTGTTTCTCTGAATATCAAGGAATTGAGCGATGTGGTAAGAATCAGTGGCCATCTCGTCGGACTCGATAAACTTGGCCATTTCTTTGCGGAAGGCTGGCAATATTTTGAGCTTACCCGCGAGGAAGGTAAAAATATTGAACAGGACCTGCAGTGGGGAAAAGAGCAGGAAGCTGGGAAATATGGGTATACCACAACAGGAATTTTTTCCTTTTCCGATCTTGTGGCAAATTTTAATGGTTTGCGATTTTGGAATAGGGTACTTGGGAAAAACAACGACCCATTGCAGGGTTTTGTGGCCAACCTATTTGATCGTCCATATGTGACCTGCGATATTCAAGTTGTTGCTTCGTTCAGGCATATGAAAATTGTGAAGGCTTGGGAGCGCAACAGGAAATTCGATCTATCTGTGTATCTGGACGGTGTGTGGGACGAAGGGAATAACTGTAACAGCTATGCCGACCCTTTGATCGAAGCAAAAGTGTCACAACGAATAGGGGAAGTCGATTCGCAATTCAATTGTCCATTTATTCCGGAGATCTGCCTGGAGGCCCGCGAAAAATACGGTAAGTATGCAAAGCAGCTACTCCACCCTTACTGCCTGGTTGTGCCTGAATAATAAGCCTGAGTAGGTGAAAAAATGCTGTGCAGGAATGGTCAGCAACAGCATTACCGTGAATATAGAAGTAAATCACACTCCTTTGAAGTTACTTTTTAGAGTAGGCGAGTGATTTGCAGATCAGCAATTGAAGAGACACCGGAAACATCTTCAATTACTCGTTGACTGATAGGCTTATTGTTTTTTGGAACAATGTTCACTTTCAGAATCAACGTACCCTGCAAGGACGCAGGGTACGTTTTTGGATCTTTACAGTTTATTCTGGTATGAACCAACGGGTTCGTTGAATCATAACTAGCCGAATATATTACAAGTGTATTACGGGAAGGACCCACTGAACATACCATACGATATGGCTTTTCATCTGGATAGTATTCTCTTGCCGGCCTATTATTGTTTTATCTTGCCGACCACATAGGGACCCTCGGGGATAACTGCCACGTTGGTATGGTCTTTTAGAAGTTCATCAATCGTTGTCTGGCAGTCTTCTATTTTAATCCCGCTGAACCTGCTGACATCATCCAGGCTCAGCCCTGGTGAATATATATAGATTTTTCCTGCATGCTCGAGTGCCTGATAGATATTCTGGGCACACCACTGGTCGATGACAAAATTTTCAGGGTCACTGTGCTGTACTTGGAAGTCGGTCGGAGTCGGGTTTGAACGCATTATGGTACAAAATTCCTCACTCCCCAGCCCCTCCTCACATCCACATAGAACAACGATAGTCCCACCCTCGGTAAGAATATCGTAGGCACTGATTAAGCACTTACTCACTTGATAGAATGTTGCGTCCAGCGGATATCCGCCTGCTGAGGTAATAACAAGATCGACTTTTTTCTCGATATTTTCGACGGCATGGGCTATCACCATTTCGCAACCGGCTTTGTGTGCCTCTTCATAATGTCCGGCGAACACACCAGCCAGTTCACGCTCTTTATTGATCACAACGTTCAAAATGAAGTCGACCCCGGCAAGCTCTGTAACCTCCATGGCATATTGATGAAATATATTATTCTCAAGTCGACAATTTGCCTCATGCAGCTGGTCAATGACCTTATATGAATGCATGAATTTCATGGTCTCAAAACTGGAGATACCCGGAAGAATGGACTTTCTGGAACCGGAAAATCCCGCATAAAAATGCGGCTCTATAAGACCCGTCAAAATCTTTAAATCGGCGTCAAGATAATGCGTGTTTACCTCAATCGGCGCACCCTCTATTCTGGCGATTTCCCGCAACTCCTCCTGCTTCTGGCAATAATGATTGACTATGCGATAATTCTCCATAATTTCTTTACCGACCATCCCTTCCAACTCATTACCGAGGTTAGGCCTGTGCATGCCAGTCGCAATGAGAATGGTGATATTCTCTCTTGCCATACCATTTTCTTCCAGCGTCTTTAATATGGGCGGCAGAATCAATGTGTTTGGCACAGGCCGGGTAACGTCTGAGATGACAATGCAGCAGTTCTTACGTCCCTTAGCCAGATCCGCAAGAGGTGGCGTACCGATGGGGTGGGCCAGCACCTGTTCTACTGCCTGACGCTTATTTGTTACAGGATTTGTAGTGTGGGTCTGCAGGAGCTGTACGGTATCTGGTAAATCCAGCGTAACGGTTTCTTTACCACATGGAAGCTCTATTTTCATTGAGGACCTCTTTGCTCTGGTTATACAGATATTCAGCATCTATGGTGAAGCGCGAGGTTTAGAGGGAGGTAGACATAAATTCACACGATATTGCTTTCACAATTTATTACTTACAGACAGGCAGGTGTCGCACCTATTTATTACGTGGGTGATTAACGTAGTACGCCTAACTCCTTGCGCTTCACTCTTGCAGTGCTCCTTGAATATCGAACGATTTAATGAACCCTTCTATATTGTTTAAACGATTTTTAACGAGATTATCAAGTATTGCCTTGTAGACATCAAATGACAGAAATAATGAAACCCCATATTCAGGCGACTTCATTAGCACAATAACCAGTGCGATTAGGTAATAACCTATTGATTTCCTATTGTATCGACAGATCTCATTATTCAAGACCTTACTTCTTTATTGTTGTGTCCTGATTAGCACCGTGGTGGAAGGTGGGTTGGTTCTATTAATATCTTGATATCCCGATGTAATATTACATTTGTGGAAGTGAAAAATATGGTAAAAAAAAACGTCCAATGTAAGCTGAAAACTGTTAGATTGCTAGTTGAGTATGAGGCTATAGAGTTGTACATCTGGACATAGCGAAAACTGCATTCTGGAGATTCATGGAAACAATAATACCTAAAGGCACCATTCCAACACCTGAACAGATGAAACAGGTGGTTGAGGATTCTCACAAGCGCTCTGAAGCATATGGTATTAACAGTGAGTTTCGAGATCTGGAATATAGTAAGCTGTCTCCTTCTGAGCTTGAAGCGAGAAGACGTAGAAATAAAGATGTTCTGGATGTTGTATTTGCAACGATTAAAGAATTTTATGATCTGATGTCTCCGGACGATTTCCTTGTGGGGTTTGCCGATAACGAAGGGTATATACTTCATCTTGCCGGTAGCGATGAACCCAAATTGCGATCAGCAGCCCGCCAATTTGCTCCTGGTTACCGCTGGACAGAAAAAGATGTCGGCACTACAGCAACAAGCCTGTGCCTCCGCCTGCAGGTTTCGATTCAACTGCACAGTACAGACCATTTCTGCAAGCGAGCTCAGGCCCTCATCAGTTCGGCCGCACCGATTTTTGGTCACAAGGGTGTTTTGCGGGGAGTTCTGGTTGTATTTGGAGATCAGAGCCTGGTTCATCCCCACACCCTTATCATGATAACCTCTGCTGCCCGTTCTATTGAACGACACTTGAGACTGTTGCGGCGCAATAAAGAGATGTCTCTCTATATCGGTTTCCTCAATAGTGTCATCGAATCTTCAGGAACAGGTCTTCTAACACTTGATAAGGACCTGCGTATCAGGAAGATTAATCGTCAGGGTAAAGAAATCCTTCAATCCGATGAGCTCGAAGGAAAACCCATCTCCACCCTCGGCGATCTTGATCTCGACCTGAAAAGCATTCAAAAGCACCCGCATCGCTGGAAAAACAGAGAATGTCATATACAGGATGAGAACAGAGATATTCATTTCTTTTATTCAGCTCAACCTGTCATATCAGGCGAAAAAAAACTTCTCGGAGCTGTTCTCGATTTTGCGGAGTTTAGCAATATCCGAAAACTCTACAATAGAATTTCAGGTTCAAAACCTTTCTTTACTTTTGATTCTCTGATAGGTACATCACCGCTCTTTCTTGAGGCAGTTGAACTCGCTAAACGTGCATCCCTATCAAACTCGACAATACTGCTTCTAGGGGAAACAGGGACAGGAAAGGAATTGTTTGCCCAGGCGATCCACAATGGAGGGCAGCGAACAGATAAACCGTTTGTACCGATCAATTGTGGTGCAATTCCAGGGGAATTGCTCGAGAGTGAATTGTTTGGATATGTTGAAGGAGCCTTTACAGGAGCTCTTAAAGGTGGCCGGCTCGGCAAGTTTGCACTCGCAACGGGTGGAACCATTCTGCTTGATGAAATAGGGGACATGCCCCATGATATGCAGGTTAAGCTGCTCCGTGTTTTACAGACAGGTGAAGTGCAGCCTATTGGTGCTCGCAAGGTGGTGCAGACGGATGCCAGAATTATTGCCTCAACCCATGTGGATTTATCTCAAGCAGTAGGGCAGAATAAGTTCAGGCAGGACCTCTATTATCGCCTCAATATCCTGCAAATCCGAATTCCATCTTTGCGGGAAAGAGGAGCTGAAGATATCATGACTCTTGCGAATTATTTTCTAAAAAAGAACGACCCACAGTGCAGCTTCACTCCAGATGGATGTGACGCACTTGTTTCATATAGCTGGCCAGGCAATGTTCGTGAGCTCGAAAACACTATCCAGCGGGCACTTCACGTCAGCGATAGCAAAAAAATTACTGGTAAAGGTCTTGGAATTACAGAATCGACCTCTAGTGAAAAGATTGCATACCCCGGAACACTACAGGAAATGGAACAGAAAATGATTTCAGCCATATTGACTGAAACACAATCGAATATGGCTGAAACCGCAAGGAGGTTGGGGATTTCACGGGCAACGCTTTATCGTAAGGTTAAGCAGTATGGGCTGGAGAAAAACTAGGAGGCTGTCCGACAATGGCCTTTTCGGAGTCTACGCTTACCGACCCATATCTTCGTTAAACTCGAAAAATTATCCTCCGGTAAGCGAGGAACGAGACTCCGAGATATTAACTATATGCCTCCGGTAATTTTGCGAGTTTGCCTTGATCTGAGCGAAAATCCCTATTGTCGGACAGTCTCCTGGGGGCAATACTATTTGCAATAACGGATGGTTACTGGAGTTTTTTGACGCCGGATATTATCTGACCAAACGACTCGCCGATATCTTTTTCCAGTAGCGGCCAAACATTTTTTTGAACTTTCATTCTCATGGCTTTGAGTTCTTCGTCGCTGAGCTCAATTATTTGCGTTCCCTGCTTTTTAAGCTGCTCAATGCTTTCTTTTTCCTGAGCTGGTGCAACGCGATAACGACGTTGCTCAATTTCACTAGCTGTCGTGACGAAAAGTTCCTGTTCCCGCGCTGAAAGTCTGTTCCATTCATCTAGATTCATGTATATGAACCAGTGTTCAAAATGGTCTTTTACAGGAATATAGTATTTAACCAGGTCTTTCAGCCCGCTGTATCCTTCAGCTCCACCTCCGATCATACCGGCAACCATCCCTGTCTTCAGCCCCATTTTTGCATAGGTCCAGGTAATCGGATAGGGTGTGTAGCCGAGTTGTCTGGCGGATAACTCAAAACTCTTGATAGGCGGAACACGAAGTATCATGTGCTTAGATACATCAGGGTTTCCGGGTTGAGGCGGCTTTTCTGTAAGGGCAATACCTCCAAAATAGACCGGCCATCCACCAAGTAATTTTATATTCTGTTCTTTAAGAAATCCGGCAAGGGTGTTGAAGAGTTCACTGCCCTGGGTGTAAATCTGTTGCGCCTCAGCCCAACTGTTAACGAGATACGGTGTTGTTGCCAGTATCAATCGTTTGTCTATAGATGTGGAGAGCGGTCCGACATAGAGTTGCACTTCACCAAAAGATACACGCTCCTGAACTACAGAATAATCTCCCAACCTGTTTCCTGTATACACATCAAATGAAAACGTGTTGCCGGTTTTCATTTTTACCTGCTCCATAAACTGGTGCAGATCCTTGTCTATGGCAGAACCGGATTGGCGTAAATGTCCAACTTTCCAGCTTCTTAATGTGTCAGCGTGCAACGTGTCGCTGTAGAAAATAGTAAGAAACACACCAAGAAGCAGGACGATAGTACCCTTATTCATTTGGGGCTCCTGTTGGTTGACTACGTCTTCGCTGCTAGACAAAAGACTGGCAGCGAAGACGAGCTTTTATACCTTATTCAACGATACCGTTAAGAACGGTCTGACCCCATTCCTTACCCACATCATCAAGAATCTGTGGCCAGACAACGGACTGAATTTTTTTAGCGGTTGCCGCGATTTCGTCGCCGCTGATTGTTAAGATTTCAGCACCGTAATCAGCAAGGCGTTTTTCATTTGCTGCCTGATCAGCTTCTGCAACATTCCAGCGACGATCTTCGAACTGGGTCGCAACATTTTGCAGTTGTTTTTGTTCTTCAGCAGAAAGTTTGTCGAATTGTTTCTTGCTGATTATGAGGTACCATGCCTCGAAATGCGTGTTGGATGGAAGGTAATATTTGGTTACATCCCTGAAGGAAGAATAGTATCCTTCTGCGCCGGAACCGATGACACCATCGACAACGCCGGTCTGTACCGCCGTGAAAGCATCAGAAAATGGAATTGGAGTTCCAAGATAACCGGTGGTATCAGCAAGAAGCTGGAAGGTCTTCATTGGTGGAACCCGCAGCTTAACACCCTTGGCAACTTCTGGGTCACCATATCCTTTCACTTCAGTATTAAAGGCAATTCCACCAAAGTATACCGGCCATACAGCCAGGAGATGAATGTCCTGTTTTGCATAAAGATCTCCAACTACTTTACGAAGAGGTGCTCCTGCAGAATAGTTCTTTTTTGCCTGAACCCAGTCTTTCACCATATAGGGGAAATAGACGAGCTGGAATTTTTTATCCGCAGCAGATGATGGTGGCTGACATGCCATATCGACAGCTCCGAGACCAACCCGCTCCTGAACGATTGTGTAATCGCCGAGCGCACTGGCAGGATAGATCTTCGTTTTCATTTTCCCGCCTGAGGCTTCTTTCAAGGTGTCTGAAAACCAGCGAAGATCAGTATCGATAGCTGTCCCCTGAGGTCTGACATGAGAAATTTTCATTGTTTTGGCCTGAACGCTTCCTGCCATAACGGCAACGCTGGCAACCAGAACGATCATACTGACCATAAAACGCTTTGTCATTTCATACTCCTGATAAGGTGTTGGTGATTAATAACCGAAGAGTCTCGGGAAAAACAGAGACAAATCAGGCCAAAGAGACGTTAAAAAGACAACCGGTACATATCCGCAAACGATGAGAATCATCGCAGGCTTAATTACTTCTGAAAATTCAACTTTACCAATTCGAATACCGAGATAGAGAATAGATGCGTATGGAGGGGTAACACCACCCATCGCTGTGTTCACGCCCATTATTGCTGCGAACTGGATTGGTGAAACGCCTATAGCTTCCATCAATGGGAGTAAAAGTGGAGCGATGAGAATGATCGCTGTAATATCGTTGACGATCATACCGACGAAAAACAGCAGGAAATTGATTAGGATGAGCAATAAGACCTTATTTTCCGTGATCGTAAAGATTCCTTCGACCAGGGCCTGGGGAACGTCTTCCATAACGAATATCTGGCTGAGCATCAGGCTGAAGATGATCATAACCATGATGGCCCCGACTGCAGTGGCAGAACTTTTTGCCGCTTTAAGGAATGTCTCCCAGCTCAAGCCTTTATAGATCAGGAAACCAACAGGAATCGCATAGATAACGGCAACAGCTGCGGCTTCTGTGGGGGTCATGATCCCGCCATAAATGCCGCCGAGAATGATAATCGGCATAATAAGAGCTGGAATTGCCCTTCTGGTACAGCTAATTCCTTCTTTAATAATTTCCTGTTTTGTCGACGGGGGATCAAGTTTTAGCGGGAACTTTCTCGCCATTACGAGATTAACTACCGAAAAGAGAAAGGTGATAAGCAGACCCGGCCCGAGAGTGGCTAGAAAACAGGCAAGAATTGAGGTGTCGGTAACCCAGCCATAAATAATCATGGTAACACTGGGTGGGATGAGCAACCCAAGTACAGAAGAGTTTGCCACAAGCGCTGTTGCGTATCCGCGTGGATATCCTTTCTCCGCCATTTCCGGGATCAGTAGTGGACCGGTGGCAGCGACGCCTGTGAGGCCGCTTCCTGATATTGCTCCGATGATTGCACAGCTTACAGATGCAACAACTCCAAGCCCGCCGCGTATTCGTCCGACAAATACATTGACAAAGTTCAATAGGCTTGCGGCAATACCGCTTTCGCTCATAATAGTACCGGCAAAGACAAATAGCGGAATACAGAGCAGTACAGGATTAGCAAGCTGGGAATAGCCCCATACCATGGTACCTTCCATTGCTGCGTCGCCTAAGAAATACATGGCTATCAGTGCCCCGCCAAAACAGAATGGCAGCGGAACACCAAAACTGAGCATAAGAACGAGAACACCCAATGCCAAAAGAGAAACAGTTACAATTTCCATTCTAGAGCTCCTTTGTAGGCTGGAGAAGTGGTTCTGCAGACTGCAGAGGTGCGTATGAGATTAATCGTCTGGCATTTTTGAGAAGATAGTATCCACTGTAAACGGTCATGAGTGTAAGTCCTATGAACAGTGAACACTCAGCCCAGAAGGTTGGGATGTACAGCGTGGGACTTTCTTTCCACACTCGCTTTGCATATTTGAAATAATCCCATGCCCAGTAGGTGAGCCAGCAGGAAACTGTCACAGACATAACGTCTGCGATAACACGAACGATCAGGCGTGATTTTTCAGTCTTCAAAAAGACATCAAGAACATTTGCTTTGATTTGCGTATCTTCTCTGGCAGCATTGACACTTCCAAGGATATAGAGCCATAGGGTTGGATAGATCAGCAGTTCATCAAGCCCCATGACAGGAAGTTCAAAAACATACCGCATAAGGACCTGGTAAAATTCCATTAGTGCAACGATGCTGATAAGCAGGGGCAGTACATATTTAAAGAATCTCTCCATGTTCTTCTCCGTTGAGCCATATTATTTCTTTTGATACAGCAAACCCTGGTTCTCAAAAGAAGGTTTCTATCGTCAAAATGTGTTCTCACTCATGCTATTATTGTCTCACCGCTGCAATCACTGTAATTTCAACCAGCAGATCAGGCCGCGCCATTCGCGCCTCTACACAGGCTCGCGCCGGAGCGTGTCCTTCAGGAACCCAGCTGTCCCAAACCGCGTTCATCTCTGCAAAATCTTTCATGTCCCGGACGTAAATGGTCGCGGAAAGAATCAACTCCCGTCCGCTTCCAGCCTGCTCAAGCAGGGAGTCAACCCTGGAAAGCATAGTTTCGGTCTGTTCTGTCATGGAAATAGGGCCATCCAGATCGGCCCCGACCTGACCGCACAGGTAAACGGTGTTATTGTGAATTACAATTTTGCTCATCCGTTCAGATGTTTCCATTCGAGTTATCGTGTTCATAGCTGACTCCTAATGTCCTACTTTTTTACTTTGATTTTTAAACAGGTTAGCCGGATCAACGCCTCCTGACTCTATCGGCATGGCTGCAACTTCTTCAAGAGGTATCGGCTTGAGCGGTGGACGAATGGTGAGCAAACCAGCGGCAGGCATTGAACTGTCTCGTTCTGCAGCAACGATCTCTCCCAGAGCCGGTCCGCACATTCTCCCCTGACAAGGTCCCATACCACATCGTGTTATGGTTTTCACCTCATTCAGATCGGTTACTCCTTCGCTCACGACATTGCGCACATCGCCGACTGTGATATTTTCACATCTGCAGAGAACAGTGGTGTCCTCAAAGGCAAACCGATTAGGATCCGGTGCGAAAAACGCATCGATAAGTGGTCGTGGGTAGCCGTCGTGTTGCAGCTCTTTCAAAAAAGGTTTTGCGAGGCAGTCCCGCTCATATTGTGGAATAATACCGTGACAATGTGCTACCTCTAAGGCGGCAAGTTCCCCTTTATATTCAGCAGCCAGAGCCCCGGAAACCCCGGTAGCGTCTCCAGCGGCGAAGATCTGTTCAAAATTCGTGCGCCCCCACTCGTCGGTAGACGGATACCAGTAGCGCTGATTTTTATCCCACTCCATATGACAGCCGACAAGTCGGTATATATGGCTATCCGGAATCACTCCAAAATGAACCAGGAGCATATCGGTGATAAAGCTGAGTTTTTTCCCACCATAATCAGCCTCTACACTGGTAACTGTGGTTTCACCGAGTGCCTTCAGGTTGGTGACGCCCTTATAATGTGGTACCCCGGATTTTCTGATGTCCAGGAGCATTTTCACTCCTTTCAAAAGAAATTTAGTACCGAGAATCGCCTTGGGGACATGGGGAAGAATCGTTGGAGAAGGTATCTTCGGAGTTGTTTCAAGGATTGCAGCAACCTTAACACCTTTTTCAATCAACAGGGCGGCTTCGAGTAATAAGAGAGGCCCACTGCCTGCGAGAACCACAGTACCTGAAGGACACAGATCAGCTTCTTTCGCGAGGCCGTTTACAGCCCCAGCACCCATTACTCCAGGTAAGGTCCAGCCCGGGATAGGAACCGGACGTTCCATTGCACCGGTTGCAACAATCACATAATTTGCAGTTATGCGTTCAGACACACCGTTCCGGGAATAACAAACCCGGCCTTCCCGCTCCACATTCCATACAGAAGCATTGCCAAGATATTCAGCTCCGCTTTTCCTGAACCGCGTGGCAAGATCTTGACCACGCCGGTATTCCTCTCCCATTTTCACAAGATTGGTAACGGATGCATTTTCAACATTGCGATATATCTGGCCGCCTATTCGGTTCTGCTCATCAAGGGTCAATACTTTCAAACCCATTTCGGCCAGGTTGGAACTTGCAGCAAGGCCGGCTGGACCGGCACCGATAACAATCGCATCGTAATGGTTGCTCATGATAGCCCTCCCTCTTCTCCTAGATTACGATTGATGACCATTCCTTCAGTGACAGTGGTCATGCAGGCTTGACGCTGGACGCCATCAATTTCCATCAGACACTCAAAACATACGCCCATCAGACAATGTGGAGAGCACGGCTTTTTTGAGGTGGGGGATATCTTCGATACTATTTTGCCAATAGCAAGCAAGGCGGCAGCCAAATTCATTTCAGCAGGAACTGTAGTGGGCTGACCGTCCAGAATTACTTCAATTGAAGTTGTTGTAGATGAGTCGTGTTTAAACATTGAACCGTCCATTACTGAAGTGTGAAATTTGGGGGGCCTCTTCTTTTTCCAGTATCCAGGAAGCGATCTGCTTGGTTAGAACAGGAGCCAGTGTCACTGCAGAATGCCCGGCAATAGAATAGATGTTCTTGTGCTCAGCAAGCCTCTCATAGATAGGCCCGCCATCGGGTGTCATCACTCTGATGGCCCCCCAGGCCCTTACCCAGTTGATTTTTGCAAGCTCGGGAAAAAGTTTGATAGCATTGCTTGCCTGGCTCTTCATCGCCTCAATGGTCACCTGGGTATCATGGGCCGTATCTTCTGTTGATAAGCCAATCATAAAGGTTCCATCCATGGTTTGACGTACAGCAAGTATTGGGAAGCGAAGAACCCGCTTCACTCGCTCAGTCACAATAAGCTGTCCGCGTTGAGGGTAGATGTTAAGCTTAGATCCAAGATGGCCCAATAATCGTGAAGAACCATGACCTGCAGCAATCACCAGCTTATTACACTGATAATTTCCCTTAGCGGTTTTCACGGTAATTGTGCCGTCACCATTCGGCTCGATAGCTGATACACTGAGTCCGCCGAAGTAGGTGCCTCCCTTATTCTGGAAGGCGCCACGCAGAGCAGCCAGAAGTGTAAGAGGGTTCACATGCCCCTGCTCAGGGCTATACATTGCGCCGGTGACCTCATCCCCAAGTTTCATATCAGGAATCATTGATGCAAACTCTTCTCGATCCACCATCCTTGCAGGGTAGTCGAGGCCATCGTCACTACACACTTTTTTCAGGTTAGCAACGGACTCCGCATATGCCTGAAACTGTTCGTCACCAATTGCATGCAGAGCGCCGCCATTCCACTCGAGTTCTACATCGTAGCCGCTTTCCTCTTTGAGTTTTGCAGCATACTCAGGCCACATTGTAGTCGCCATGCGACTCCATCTGGCATAAACAGGGTTATTTGCTCCTTTACACATAAACCAGGTTAGACCAAAATTGCCGCGCGAGAGTCTCTGGGTTGGAAGCTGTTCATCGAACATTACAACTTTTCCAGCCCCCTCACGGATGATACCAAGTGCTGTTGAGGCACCCATTATCCCACCGCCAATAACGATTATGTCAGCTTTATTCACTGTTTATCTCCGTTTAGATCAAGCAACTCTTCTTCTGAAGAGTACTCAGTCGATTATATTATTGTAGATGTGGTAAGCTATAATCGTGCCAGTATGACATTCCTTTATGCGTTTGATGTCGCACCCAGAATAATGAAAAATATATTTTGTATAAGTATTAGATAATATTGAAAAATTGTTGTGGAGTTTGACTGGGAAGGGGATGGGACTTATAGTGGGAAAGTGTTTCAGGATTATTAATTTGTAATAATCTGAGATGATTGGTGTGTCTCATTATGATACATATTTATGGTCTACTCACTGTACCACCTCTAAAAGCGGAGTTCCAGGGCGATGTGTTTCATATTGAGACATGTTTCGTTGTGAGAATTTCCGATCAAAACACGTGCGTATCTGATGGATAAAGTGGCAGGGTAAGGTTTAAAGAAGAGTTTTTTCTTAAGGGGATATCGAGCACCTCAGTAATAGATAAATCCAACAGCAGACCTGATTCATCCATTATCAGGTAATGTATACATTCCTGAAGGTAAGGTTTTTTATAAAAATACAGTTGCCTGTTTAGCTCAGTTGTCGAATTACACCCCGCGCAATTCTTTCGCTGTATGTATTCAATTTCCAGTGGCCAGGGCTCCAGCCTTTAAGGAAACGGTGAAAATCAGTCCAGGCATAAGGGTAAAGTTTACGCCACTCCATCTCTACCGCCTCGAAGTCGATTTGCGGCTTGCACACGGCCAGTGCTTTCTGCAGGGTAGTGAAGTAGGTATTCAGCAACCAGCTTTCAAGGCGCTCGCAATCATCATCTCCAAGACAGCTGCCGATGAAATAGGCTAAATCCTTCATGCCGCATCCACCGCCAACATATTGGAAATCCACAGCAGCCACGTTGTTGCCATCATGAGAAAAACAAAAATTTGCAAGCTTGGCGTCTCCGTGTACAAGGGTGCGATACCGACAATCTCGCAATAGCCTATCGATCCTGTAAGCAGCATGTTTAAGTGCCGGATCATTCAGCGCCTCCAACTCGTCCGGTCGGGTTTCCAGATGCCAGTAGGTGCCTTGAGGCCACAACCCTTCTGGGTCGGATCCCATAAACGTTGCGTGGAACCAGGCAAGCCAGTTGAGACAGGCGGTAATCTCCCTTTCGCTGACGACTTCACGACGATTAGGGAAACCTTCAGAATCCAAGTCTTCCAGCACTATCAGAGTCTCGGAGTCACGCTGTTCTATAGCCAGGCAATGTGGAACACGGCATTCTTTAGAACAATGATGAGCCCAGTTGTTGTACCATGCTGTTTCCACTTTATACGACCGTAGCTTACGCTGATGGCCAAGGTCAGTATTCCATCCCCGTGGGTGGTTCCCCCCATCGGTAAGTCTCACATGTTTCACAACAACAGTGGAAATGGTACTCCCGATTAATCGATAGCGCAGGATCACACCGTAACCGCTCCATAACTCCTGAATTCTTTCTACCAGTTCCAGATCTGTGGCGCCTGTTGCCTTGATGACACAATTGAAAATATCGTTTTGCATAGATAAAAAAAGAAAATCACTATGGGATTACGAGTTAAATGATGATTAATATCATCGTAAACGACTACGTGGTGGTAAATTACAAAAAAACAGATCAGCTCTTTCCATCGTTTCTGCTCCTCTCTACCAATTTTAAAATCAATAAGCACTATTTTCGATCAAATGGTGACTTTCACTGACTTGTCTTTTTTTTAAGCGTTGCTGACCTTCATTTTTTCCCTGTCCACTAATAAAACTGGAATAGACCACGATTAAATGCGGATTAATGATTTAAAAAGATATTTTCTGAACATTAATCATTCCACGATGTTCAGGAAATACGTAACAAAGGTTGAACCTGGACATCCGGGAGGGGTTGGATTTCGTACGCACGAAATTTCTCACCTGAGACACCCGAAGATCCTCCACAAAACGAGTAGGGATTTCACCCGGTAGGTTGCCCGGGAGAGATGAATCAGAACAATGGCTAATGTTAGCGCATATTTGTGATTAAATGTTCGTGGCACCCTGATGTGGGCGCGGAATTTGGCATTGATAACTACTGAACTGTGGGTAGTGTGGTTCAGAGAGTGAAAAGACGTATTGAAAGAGACCGAAATTTGCTAAAAGAACTGAGAATTATAGAGGAAAATTAGCTCAAAGTCAAAAGCGGACTTGACCCCTTGCCTTACGGAATAGGGCCAAGCGATGGTTCATATAACACGATTGCTATTGGCAATACCAACCTGTCGACACCGTTAAATCCCATTTAGAAACTGATGCTTAATTATACTTCTGTTCCAAAGCCTCACGAACTTTGAAGGCAAGATCTTCCATGGAGAATGGTTTTTGAAGGAAACACACATTTTCATCCAAAACTCCATGATGAGCAATGATATCGGCAGTGTAGCCTGAACAGTACAAACATTTCATGTCTGGTTTGATTTCGCGAATTAATTTTTCTAGTTCCCGGCCGTTCATCTCCGGCATGATCACGTCGGTGATTAACAACCGGAGTTTGGCTGTATGCTTTTTCGCAAGTTTGACCGCCTCTCCTGGCGTACCAGCAATCAAGACAACATAGCCCAACTCACTTAACAAGGTCTGAGCCACTTCCCGTATCGCTGCTTCATCCTCTACCAGTAGCACTACCTCCCCTTGGCCTTTGGGTGCTTCTTTCACTATACCAATTGGTTCGGAAATGCCTTCTCCACTGAATCGAGGCAGGTATATTCTGAAGGTCGTTCCTTTATCGAGTTCACTGTATACGTTGATAAAACCATTGTTTTGTTTCACAACACCGTAGACGGTTGCCATCCCAAGTCCCGTACCTTTGCCAATCTCCTTGGTAGTGAAAAAAGGTTCGAATATGTGCTCTTGAGTCTCCTTGTTCATACCGCTGCCATTATCACTTACCGCAAGCATCACATAATCACCCGGGATGAAATCACTGTTAACTCCGCAAGAAGAATGGTCAAGAGTGATATTTTTCGTCTCGATGCTAATCTTTCCAACACCAGTGATTGCATCCCTGGCATTGACACAAAGATTTACCAGAAGCTGGTCAACCTGTGATGGATCCATTTTTATTTGCCAAAGATTTGATCCTGGCAACCATGAAAGATCAATGTCCTCTCCGATTACTCGGTGTAACATTTTGAGTATAGATGTAGACATCTCGTTTACATCCAGTATTTTGGGAGCAATGGTCTGTTTGCGGGCAAAAGTGAGGAGTTGCTTGACGAGGTCAGCAGAACGGAGAGCGGCTTCCTGTATCCCCTTGAGATGGGAATGAACTGACTCCGATGGGGAACAGCTTATCATTGCAATTTGTGCATGGCCAAGAATTGCTGTGAGCATATTGTTGAAATCGTGGGCCACTCCGCCTGCCAGTTGACCAACCGATTCCATCTTCCTGGCCTGATGCAGTTGAGCGGTGAGCTCAGTTTTTTCCTGCTCCGCATTTTTAAGATCGCTGATGTCTCTAAATTCCCCTACTCGAACAGTGCGTCCCTTGTACGGAATAAGCTTACTTTGAAGGTAGAGTGGATATGTAGTTCCGTCTTTACGGATCCCTTGAACTTCATAAGGTTCCTCAGCTTCGGATAGCATCTTCCGAGTAACTTCTTCTAGCGATTCCGGGGCTATAAGTCTAAGGCCATTCGTGCCGATCAGTTCATCAAATGTATATCCGGTTATATCGGAGAGCCCCTGATTGCAATCGAGAATGGTGCCTTTTTCATGAATCACAATGCCACCAAAAGATGCATTATGGAGCGTTCGGAACCTTTCCTCACTATCTCGTAAAACCTGCTCCATCCGCTTTCGGTCGGTAATATCTTGCACAAAGGCAATGGAATACTGGTGTGAATCATATTCTAACAAATTTATTGTCACCTCAACGGGCACGAGGCTGCCATTTTTGTGTAAATGTAAAGTTTCAAATTTATCCGAGGTAATGGCCGATAATTTGTCCCAAAGTATGCTCCAATTGTCACTAGTCAATTCTGAATCAATATCAATAATATATTTGTTTTTGAGTTCCTCTGTATTGTAACCAAGAATTGCAGCTGCTTTTTTGTTGACATCTAAAATTTTTGAATCTGCTCCGATCCTGTATATCCCTATAGAACCTTTATCAAAAATATTTTTATTAATAAGTAAAGCTTTCTCAATAAGCTTATTAAACCACCTTGCCATTTCACCAACTTCGTCCCGAGTCGTAACAGGCAATCGTTTAGTGGGATTACCATCACCTTCTGCAATGTCCCTTAACCTCTCCACTGCCTGGTTAATTGGTTCTGTTATGGTGCGAGAGAAAAAATAGATAATTGACCCGACACAGGCCAAAGCAAGAAATGTAATAAGAAGAAAACTGTTTCGAATGGCTACTGCAGAAGCAAAGAGTTCATTGCGGTTCTGGGTCAGGACCACACCCCACCCTTTCAGCGAAACAGGTGCAAATCCGGCAAATTTGTCTGTACCTTTAAATGTATAAGGTGCGCTACCCGCTTTGCCTGCGAGCATATCTGTCGTTATACTCTTCATACCTTTTTCTTCTGCCAGGTTGAGAGTCAAAAGATAATCCTGGTTGGGATGAGCAATCAGCACCCCTCTCTCATTCACCATGAGCGCGTAACCGGTTTTACCAATTTTCACCCGGTTTACAATATCCGTAAGAGCTGAGGCGTTCAACACCATTCCGAAGATGCCGAGGAAGGTGCCATCATCAGAAAAAACAGGTGCACAAGTCACAACAACCAACTGCCCTGTAGATTTTGATTTCACCATATCACCAACAACGGGTTTTCCTATGCGCTTAGCCTCCTGGAAATATCCCCTGGCTGAAACATTGGAGCCCTTATATTCAGAACCGTCAGACCGTTCACCCGTATACAGCTCACCGGTAGCATCAGTCACAAAGACACCATGATACTCCTTACCCAGATGAGCATACAGCTTTTTCATTGCCTGTCGAAGCCTCAGTACGCTCTCTTCGGCGCTCTCAGTTCCCGACTCGTTTACCTTTTGAGAAACCTCTCTTACCTGCGAATCGGAAGCATAGGCGAGAGCTATATTTTTGTCTTTACTTAGATTGGTATTAACTAGATTTGCAATGGCGATTGCACCATTCTGCATCAACACCATGGCCTGTCTCTGGAGTGCATCCGAAGATTTTTTGGTGGTTATCAGGCCAACAATGAGAAGAGGAAGAAGAACAGTCAGACAACCACCGACTAGAAGCCGAAAATTGATAGAATATATATTCATAATACACCAGGAAATATCGATAAATATGGTGTTACGAGCACAAATCGCGCACGATGGTCACTGGAAATTCGGTTATCTATTTTTGGTGGAAACACGAAAAATCACTTTTGATGAGTGTCTGTAGAAGCTATGGAACTAATGACTTATTTGATCGTTTTTATACAATATAAGTATCGAACCACTGCGTGGTGCTGAAAAAATGTTAGGTTGCTTATCCTGAGTGGAAATAATAGCTTCTGCTGTTTCTTCAAGCCCTGGACTCTTTAATAGTACATGTACTGATAGAGGTCAGTCAATTAAATGGGGTCAGAGAAAAATTAAACAGAAGGCAGAGAATTTTAATTTCGTTATCCGAGATATTTCCTGAGAATCAACTTTTCACAATGTCTATTTTGTATACGTAACAACCTTATCAGGAAAATTATTCACTGGTTTTGGCTGGCATCCTAAATAGCATTGGCAGCGATTGTTTTTAATCAGAGAACCCATAATACAGCCGTTGTATCCGTTGAAAGATAAAAAGTCTATCTACTCAATAAATCCTGAATCTTCTCATGTGACCAGCTCATAAAAACGACTTTATTACAGAAACGACTCAACCGGCAGCAGACGCAAGAACCAAACTGACAATTTAGCCCAGAAGCCCGCATACGGTTCGTTTTCAAAGACGATTTCCTTTCCATCCCGGTTAACCTTCCATTGCAGAGAGCCACTTCCGTCGAGCGTAACTCGGAACGCTACTTTATCGATGTTATCTATGAAAACTCGTGCGCTTTTTCCTGCCAGCTCCTTGTTGAAAAAGAGAATTCCGATTTCATTGTTGATGTTTAAGGATCGCTGATCAAGGTTCATGGACCCGACGAACATCGCATCCTGGTCAAGGACCATTGTCTTGGCATGTAGACTCGACTTACTGAGGCCTGGTAACCAACTGAGTCGCTTCATCACCTCTTTATTTATCTCTTCGTCGAGTTCGTAAAGTTCAACGCCGGCCTTAATAAGCTGTTTGCGGTAGCGTGAGTAACCAGCATGAACGGCAGACACATCATTTGAGGCCAGCGAGTTGGTGAGAATGCGTATTCGTACCCCTTTGGCGCTGAGTCTACATAACGCATCTGCGCCTTTTTGCCCCGGAACGAAATAGGGAGAGATGATGAGCAACTCCTCGTTCAAACTCTCCAGGTAAGGCCAGAGTTTGGAGATAAGCAGATCTTCCTTCCAATTTTTTCCCCGCTCTTTTTTCTCAGACGAGTCATGCATCAGCTGCGCCTCTCCCCAGCTGAAGTGAATAGTACCGTTTCGCAGTAGACCGTTGGCGAGTTCTGAGTTGAGCAGAGCGGTAATATAGCTTGTTGCCGCCGCATTGTTTTCAAACTCGGCAAGTCGCTTTTTCAGAGTGGGTAACGTGTCTATTAAAGCCTGTCCAGCAAGAGTCGAGGCAGGATAAGCGTGGTCGCTGTTCCAGTATTGATCGAAGGCGTCTGAAACTTCGGGTACAACTGGGCCAATGGCTAGCATATCCATATCGGCAAAGGCCAAATCCTTATTGGCGTCGAAATATTCGTCGCCGATATTACGGCCGCCGATAATGGTTAGGCGATTGTCAACCGTGAATGATTTGCTGTGCATCCGATAATTGACATCAGACAGGCGAGTGATGAATTGAAGGTTTTTCGAACTTCCTCTCACAAAGGGATTGAAAAGCCGTACTTCCATATGAGGATGTGAATCCAGAGTCGTCCATACGTTGTCGGCCTCCTCACCATACATGTCGTCGATTAGCACGCGCACCCGCACTCCTCGATCGGCGGCTTTTATGAGGCGGTGAATGAGAAGCTGGCCGACCGTGTCCTGGTGAAACATGTAATACTGGACATCAATGCTGCGTTCCGCTTTTTCTGCGAGTGCGACCCTTGCTACAAAAGCATCCAGTCCGTTAGCGAGCAGGATAGCTCCCGTTTTGCCCGCCTGGTCTTTCGTTTGTTTTTCGACTAACTTGCTCAAATATGTTGTATCAGTATTAGACATCACTTGAGAAACCTGCTTTTCAGCGTTATCCGGCAGATTAGAACAACCAACCAGCAAAAATACTACTAACGCAAAAATGAAATGTTTTCTTTGGATGTGCTGGAACATAATCTGTCCTCATCGGTTTGAAGCGGGACTTACGAATCATTCTGGTGCATTCCCTCATGGTCTAATGTCATGGGGAAAAGAAATTTTTAGAGGAGATGGTAATACCGTAAAAACATGATTCTACCGAAAACATAACTGCCAGATTACGAGGAATGATGGAATCATGAAAATTCAATCGGAGTTCGATGTATCTTCTTTAACTCTCAACCATCCGTAGATGATCTCATCCATTTGCCTTACTATACTTCTCAATTTTGACTAGTATATGCCAATAAAGAGGAGATACAAAGCATCGGTGGTCCAAAGAACATTGGCAAACTGCAATATCGATCTACCCCATACAAAACGAAAGGAAAGTAAAAGCAAGGTGATGAATAATCCAAAGGCGTTTGAGCTGATAATGAACGTTTCAGATTCTCTGACATGTTTCATTCTTCAAGTTACAAGGCATTAACGATAAGCATGGCTTCTTTATGAAATGTTCGGGCTGGGAATGATCGATCTATTACTCTTGCTGAATCACCCAGAAGAGAACAGCCAGGACACACCTATTTCAAAGATGCTGCATCTATTGACTGGGCTATTTCTTTACTCAGCTTTCCTAGTGCTCTGCTCTGGGCAGCAACCAATCCGGCATAATCAGGAGTATCGGTTGTTTCTGAGATACTGCTTCGTTTGTTGTCGATAATCGATTTGTCCTTGTCATTAAGAACGAGCCAACGTGCCACAA
Organism: Desulfosediminicola flagellatus; assembly: GCF_005116655.2. Classification (GTDB taxonomy): domain Bacteria; phylum Desulfobacterota; class Desulfobulbia; order Desulfobulbales; family Desulfocapsaceae; genus Desulfopila; species Desulfopila flagellata. The sequence continues at coordinate 1,751,313 of NZ_CP050698.1, forward strand.
GAGTGACCTCGTTATTCAGGTCACCATCAAAGCGGATGATTTCGATAATTACCTGGTAATCGATAGGAATAAAAGAGCGCCATGGATGGATAAAAACCTTCTCGGTGTTTAACAGAGAGCCTATATTGTCGGCCATTATATTGATAATATTGTTTTTGAGGGAACCAGACCACTGATCGAATGCTGCTTGACCAATCTTGTTTTCATCAATTCGGGTGATAATTTTGGACGTATTCAGGTAGTCGGCCAGTTTGATTGGTCCAATGCCAATGGGCAGGTTGCGTGATGCGCTGCTCTCTGTCAGCAATTTCTGACGTTCTACAGTTGATGTAAGTGTATAGAATCGTGTTGGTTGGCTTTTATTCATGCAGCCGCTAATCAGTAAAGCAAGAACCACATTTACCAGGATCAAAACAAAAGATTTTTTCTTCAGCATAATATTTTTCTCAGTTATTGTCTTTTCCCCGAATAAGGGCTTCAGGATGCTGTTCCAGATAATCTGCCAGTTGTCGGATAGAATCTGTCATGCTGGATATATTTTGCAATGTCTCCTCCAGTTCAATGACAAGTTGAGCATCTTCAGATACGACCCCTTTGACCCCAGCCAAACTTTCATTCAAGCTGGTAGACACAACATCTAACTGTTTGTTGATATTTCGCGTCAGCGAATCAAAATGCTCTATCAACTGTCTCATGTCGTCTACAAGCGGCTCAACCTGAGTGTTTACATTGTTAACCAGTGTGCGGGTGTCGCTGAGAGTATCTTCGATGTTACCAGTCACATCTCCAATGTAGTTATCGAGTTTACCGACGAGCAGCCGCGCTTCGTCGGCAGTTTGTCTCATGGACTTTAACCCCTCAGGTAGATCAGGATTATTGACAAGGCGATCAACTCCAACGATGATGTTACTAAAATGTGCAAGATCGATTTTCTGCAGTTTTTGGAATAACCTTTCTGTTGTTGATTGTATCGTTGGTATTTCAGTGAATTCTGAGTCAAGATTCTTTAAATTTACGGGGGAATTAGGGAAATAATCGAGTTCAATCATCAGTTGTCCGGTAATAAGGCTCTGAGTACTCAATACCGCCCGCAGACCACGCTCGGCAAGCTGTGCTATTGTTTTTGCCGGATCTCTTTGGGGTTGTATAGTTTCGCCGACATCAAACTTGTCTTGTCTGATATCGATAAAAACCGGAATGCTCATGGTCAGGTCTTGAGGATTTGCGCGAATGAGGATGTTGGTGACTGACCCAATCTGCACTCCCTGGAGCAACACAGGGGCGCCAACGTTTAAACCTTTGATGGAATTATCAAAGTAGAGAACAAACCTTTCAGTTCGTTGAAAAAACTTACCAGAACCCAAAATAACTACACTCGCAGCAAATATGAAAACTGCAATGACAATGAAACCGCCGATCATTGTTGTATTAGCCTGTTTTGCCATTCTGTCTCCTTGTTACTTCTCCAACGTTTCGCCCCGAGTTAAAAACATATGCAGGGTTGGATCGTGACTCTCCGCCAACAGTTTGTTTGGGTTGCCCGTTGCCGTCATAGTACGTTTGGACACATCGAGAAATACCGAGTTGGTACCAATTGCAAAGATACTTGCAAGTTCATGAGTTACTACCACCATAGTGGTGCCCATGCTTTCGCTCAGCTCAATAATCATATCATCCAACCGGCGTGCACTCACAGGGTCAAGCCCCGCCGAAGGTTCGTCAAAGAACAGAATCTCAGGATCCAAGGCCATTGCACGGGCAATGCCGGCCCGCTTCTGCATTCCACCGCTTATCTCAGACGGGTAAAAGTCTTTAAAGCCAGCCAGGCCAACTAACTCCAGCTTCAGTTCAACAACTTCATCCACCTCAGCAGTACTTAAATTCGTGTAGATTTCAAGGGGCAGAGCGATGTTTTCTCCGAGCGTCATGGAACTCCACAAAGCTCCACTCTGATACATGACTCCACCTCGGCGGATGATCTGTTCACGTGTCTGCTGGTCCGCTGCCCAGAAATCTGTATCATCATAAAGAACTCGACCTTTGGCAGGACTCTTCAGCCCGATGAGAATAGTCATCATCGTACTTTTACCGCAACCGCTGCCACCCATAATAATGAAGATATCCCCATGGTAGATAGTGAAATTTAAATCCCGCATCAGGACAAAATCACCATACCCCATGGTCAAATCCTGGATCGATATGTGTGCCTTACGTTCAGTCATGTTTTGTGTTTTCAGTCGAGTAGCAAGTTGTATGGCGAAATCAAAACCTTAAATTCCTAAGATATTACAGATGATTGTAATCATTGCGGTCGTTACTATAATACCGACGATCGCGGTCACAACCGCGGAGGTGGCGGCATCGCCAACTGCTGAGGCGCTTCGCCCGCACTCCATTCCTCTCATGCAACCAGCCAAAGCAACAATCACTCCAAAAAGGAATCCGCTGAAAAGCCCTATGCCAAGATCCCAAAATCTCACTGCTGTCACTGTTTCATTGAAGTACTGTATAAACCCGATATCAAGCATATATACGCCGACTACCATTCCGCCAAATATTCCCATGATGTTGGCGTAGAGGCACAGAAGTGGCATCATGATCATTAGTGCCAGCATCCGGGGCAATACGAGAAATTCCATAGGCGAAATACCCATGGTCCTCAGTGCATCAATTTCCTGGTTCACCTGCATGGTACCCAACTGGGCAGCAAAGGCTCCGCCTGTCCGGCCAGCCATGACAATACCGGTCATGATAGCTGCCATCAGTCTTACCATTGCGATCCCGACTAAATCAGCTACGTAGAGCTCAGCCCCGAATAACTCGAGTTGAATTGCGCCGACAAAAGCCAGAATCAGGCCGACAAGAAAACTAATCAGGGATACAATTGGCAGGGCCTGACCACCACACGTTTCCAGCATCAGCAAGAGGTCTGTCTTCCGAAAAGTGGCCTTCCCGCGCATGAATTGCACTACAGCCAGCGATGCCGCACCAACAAAATCAAGCAATTTCCCGGCAGACCTACAGAGTTCGACAGTCTCCTCCCCAAGAATAGTAAGAAATAGACGACGTTTATCAGCGGTACGGGCATCTTTTTTCTCTGGAACAGCAGCGGCGAGAGCCAGGAGTTGTTGGGCTCCTTGAGGCAGGCCGCTTATATCGAGTGGTATGGCCTTTTCTTCTGCCTGTTTGCGTAATCGCTTTACGAAGGTCAGCAATCCAGAATCCCACCCGGAAATATCCTTGGAGTCAAATATAATCTGCTCTACCGCAGAAGATCCCAGATGCTGAAGTACTTCTTCTGTAGAAGGCAAGTTCTGACCTAAATTCCATTGACCAGAAAGGACCAACTTCAGAACATTGTCAGAAGAACTTTTAACAAGAATCTCGGCTGGAGCTACCATTTAGAATACTAGATAAAATTTTAAATGGATGAGTGATGTGAACGCTACCCAAAGAAATGCTTTTGAGCAAAGTCCGCCTCTGGAACCTGGACGTAACGGGAAGCGAAGTACAGAACTTCCGAAGTCGATCTGTTGTTTAAAACGATTTTACCATAATTATTCCCCTCGCCAAATGCCTGCGTGAATTTACCCGATTTCGAACGGAGTTGTTCCACGCCGCAACTTACAATGTCCAAGATGCGGAAGAGTATTTGCTACTGTCAGTCGTTTGCCCAGGTTTTTACATGCCGGGCAAACGACTGTATCATGCTGCACAGCAGCAATAAAGGTTTACCTTAGTCTACATGAGGCGTAGAGGAGGGGTGGTCCTACTTTATTCGGCTATGAACCAGGTATGCCACCGTTGATCTCCCAATGCCACTACGAGCAATGGTGGTATAATTAAAGAGGAATCCAACACTAGGAGGAGGTGCCTTTTATATGATTATTAAGTCCGCTTTTGACCTTTTTCTATGCTTTCACCAATCCAAGATTTTTCCTAATTATCTAATAGACAAAATATGTCTAAACAGAAATTAAAAGTTAGGTCGAGATCTGCTCAACAAAGCCATCAGAGCAGGTCTCGGCTTCTACAGCTTACGGCAGAATAACCAATTAGCGATAGGCGGCTATTCCGGTAACTTTTTCTCCAATAATCAGCGTATGCATATCATGTGTACCTTCGTAGGTGTAGACTGATTCCAGATTGTTTGCATGCCGCATAATCGGATATTCACCCATAATACCGTTTGCTCCGAGCATTGTTCGGGCTGATCTGGCAATTTCCATGGCAATTTGAACGTTATTCATCTTGGCCATGGACACCTGAGCAGGGGTGTACTTGCCCTGATCTTTTAGTCTGCCAAGTTGCAGTGCCAGGAGTTGTCCTTTAGTGAGTTCGGTTACCATCTCGGCAAGCTTTTTTTGCTGCAGTTGAAAACCGGCGATTGGTCTATCGAACTGAATTCTGCTTTTAGAATATTCAAGAGCTGTCTGGTAACAGTGATCTGCTGCGCCCAGCGCTCCCCACGCAATTCCGTATCGGGCCTGAGTCAGACAACCAAGCGGGCATTTTAGACCTTTACAGTTGGGGAGCAGGCTTTCTGCTTCATCAACGATTACATCCTGCAATACAAGTTCTGAAGTTACAGAGGCGCGCAGGCTCCACTTTCCTTTCATTCGTGGTGCAGAGAACCCTGGAGTGTCTGTTTTTACCAGAAAGCCGCGTACGCCTTCGTCAGTCATTGCCCAGACAAGAGCGACTTCTGCTATAGATCCGTTGGTGATCCACATTTTGGCACCATTGATTTTCCATGTCCCATCTTTTTGACGTACAGCCTGGGTTCGCATGCCTGCAGGGTTCGAACCAAAATCAGGTTCTGTCAGGCCAAAACAGCCAAGAGATTTTCCTGTAGCCATACGGGGCAACCAGTAATTTTTCTGCTCCTCAGAGCCATAGGCAAAAATAGGGTACATAACCAGAGAACCCTGCACTGAAGCAAGAGAGCGGATAGCTGAGTCACCACGCTCAAGTTCATACATCAGTAAGCCGTACGCAACATTTGAGAGCCCTGCACAGCCATATTCAACAGGGAGGGTAGGGCCGAAGAAACCCAACTCGCCAATGAGTGCAACAAGATGCTCCGGGAAGGTCTCATTCTGTGCGTGTTGATCAATTATCGGCAGAACTTCTTCGTTAACAAACTTTCGTGCAGTTTCACGGACCAGTTTCTCTTCATCATCAAGCAAACCCTGGAATCCCATATAGTCAGTAATCTCTGTTGCTATATTCATTTTCCCTCCGGAAGTGATGTGTCACGGTTGCATCAGCCAACAGGCGGATGTGAGTGTTATTCAGATGTTCTTTATATCATTATATGTATAGCCGAATTGTATAGCTAACTCAAATAGAGTTAGGCACGGATGTGGTTGGTGATGAGGTTGAAAGGTATCGTTGTTCATTCTGACTTATATGATATGGAATGGATATTTGTTTTGGTCAACGTCATGCAGGTGATACAATGAGTTTCATGGTTCGAAGAGCGCGAGAGGAATGTTCCCATTCACAGAAAAATTCTCATAGACGATGGCAGACAAGAACGAGATCATTAATTACCAGCATATATTTGACAGGTTGAAGTATTATTTTCCTGACAGTTTGTATCTGAAGAAGTCGTTTGATAAGCATACTGATTTGTCAGATATTATCCACACGCCCGCAGGATTTCTTCCCTATCTGCAGACAGCTCTGCTTGATGAAAAATTCATCGAGGTGAGATTTGATGATGGCGAGGACCTATACTTTACCAAAATAGTGGATGCACCCATCGATAAAACAGAGAGTGAGGATGAAGATCAGCCGGAATATGTTGTAGCAGGGTATTTACAGGATATGTCTCACATGATTTCTTTGCCTTTAGAACCTGGGATGGGAAACTTTTTTATACGAAAAAGTGAAAAGGTTGTTTTTCGTATGTTTACCAAATCTCTGGCTGTTGAGTTTGGAACCAGTTTTCTCGATTTTCTCCGGATTGATGAGATACCGTATATGCATTTCAGATATCCGGTTATAGGGCAATTACTGAGGGGTGAACGTGAGTACAGGGCCAAGGTTTGCGAAGATGTAAATCTTACGGTAATGATCAAAGGGAAGAGAAAACAGGATGATATTGAAACGAAGATGGTAGATATTAGTGTCAACGGATTGGCAACTTCATTTCCCAGAAAGAACAGGGGGGATATTTTTGTCGGAGAAACACGAAGTCTGACAATATTTCAGGATGGCGAAAAACTTGTTCAGGTTTCCTGTTATGTTCGACATCTTACTCGTGTGAGGCAGGAAAATAGTATAGATAATATTAGTGGTGTTGAATTTGAGTTGGCAACAAAGGACTTAAGGAAAAAAATAGAGTCACTCGTTGCCGCAGTTCAACGTGCACATCTGCAAAAGATCTCCGGGATGGCCAGAGATACAGGATACAATCTTATTGCATGATTTTACAATTATGACAGCCATGTTATGAGTGTGCAAAAGGTTGGTGTCGACTCGTATTTTTCCACTGACAGGAAAAAGGTCATTACTGTCTTGTTTGCTGCAAACACTCTACCTTTGCGTACTTCCTCTCATATTTACTGAACAACATTCCTAAGCGGGTAGGTATATTACGCAATAGATAGAAAATGAACGCTATAATCCCATTTTTGCTTCGAGGTTCCTGATTTCCTCTTCGATCCGTTTACGTTCTTCAGGGGTGAGGTTCGGCTGTTGAAGGCTTCGTTGTAATCCGACAAGAATCATCTCTTCGCGATATTCATTGCAGGTGTATTGTGATTTTTCGGGTTCTTTTGTCATAATAATGTCGATTTTACCTGAATAAATGTATTAATCCCGTTGTAAAAGAACCAGACGGAAAAAAACAGAAGAAATGAGCCACAACTACCGATAAGTATTTTGTAATGGGTATCATTAAAGAAATGCTTACCTCTGGCAATGCCGAAAGATACGAGAGCATACCAGCTGAGATCAGCGAGAATATGGCCAATGAAGAACACTCCTACACCAATAAAGCCATACTCCAGGGTCTGTAGAATATAACCGAGTCCGATAGTGGCCCACCATAGCAGCCAGAACGGGTTGATCAGGCTGAGCAGGGCACCTGTAAAGACAAGATTCTTTTTTCTTTCGTTGCTTGCTTCGGTGATGAGTTTCATGGATGGCAGACTACGCAACATCGATATTGCCATCATCAGCAGAATAGCACCGCCAATGGTGGAGATCAGAATAAAGACGAGAGGAAGTTTTAGAAGCGGGGCCAGGCCGGCGGCAAGACCTATAACGAGAAAAAGTTCCAGCAGGCCATGACCAAATATCATCAGTGGACCTGTCCTGACTCCTCGATGGACTGTCTCACTAATAGTAACAGTTAGTAGTGGTCCAGGCATTAGGGCACCTGAAAGTGCAAGCAGAAAGGAAGAAAAGAAAATGGTAGTTAAGCTAATTATCATAAAAGAAGTTTTGTTAAATTCAAGAATGAGCGTACTATAATAAATGGATAGCATCACCTCAAGCTACGTTTCGATTTTGATTTAGCTGACTAATAGAACATGTGTAACAGTTTCGGACCTGTGATTATACATGTTTCTTAACCAGTTGGAATTGTTGGATGCAAATAAATATCTGTAAAATAGGGTTCTCCAGGTAATTCTCTTTGGCTGTTACATGTTGTGATGGTTGAATGGAATGCGTAAGAATCCGTCTGTAGGTAGTAACAAATTTTACCAGTCATACGATACGATTTCTCTGTTTTTGTTAAACTATTCCACGCAAGTGCCTGACTATTAAAAGCATTCGTTCGCTTTTCTGGATTATTGAGAAAAGCCTGGTCATGGTTATTTGCCAGTAATGCTGAATGCTCCTGAGTAAGTGTGGTAGCGAGCAAATACTAACGATCCGGCGGATTATTGCCAATACTATTGAATTTTTCACGCGCTGATTTCGAGCGGTAATATATTTTATTTATGTATTTTGATATCCGGATGTCTTTACGACCTTTTCTGTTTGTAATATCGCTGTGGGTGATTCAATTACCACAGGCAGCTGGCGCGGTGCAAGATCACGAGCTACTGAGTTTTGTTAATCTCGCCATGTTGCAGAGTGACGCAGCTTTTACTGTGCGCGATGAAAAAATTCTGGGTTCGCTTGATATTAAAGTTGCAGAACAGCAGTTTGTTACCCGTATAGTTCCGCTAACAACCGTAGGGTTTACCCAGGGTACAGGCTCTCAGCAACTTGGGGTTGAGTTTCAACGTGATATGGAGGCGGGTACAGAAGTCACCTATGGAGTTGTAGGTAACAGGGTTGAGGAAGATAGTGATTATGTAATAGAAAACAGCCACAGCGCTAAAGCATTTGTTCGGATATCCCAAGGGATCTTCAGAAGATGGGGGCAGGAATATAATCTTACCGGGCTTGATGTGGCGAGACTGCAAAATGGTCTTAATCAGATAAGTGCAGATCATGCTTTGCAAACAATTACACTTGAGACTGTCCGAAAATATTATGCACTTCTCCTGGAAGATCATTTGCTGCAGAAAAGTCATGAAGCACTTGAACGTAGCAAAGAGCATCTTGAATCTGCTAAATCCCGCCAGTCGGTTGGTCTTGTTTCCAAAGTTGATGTGTATCGGGCTGAGCTGGCGGCATTAGCAGCGGAAAATCTCCTGCACAATCAGAAGCGAAGCAGGCAACGTGCTCTGGATGACTTCAGGGAGCAGCTCGGGATGGAAGAAGATAGTGCACTGAATTGGCATGAATCCATACAGAAAATACTCCCTGTTTTACCTGAAGACTGGGAAAAAAATGTAATCGCTAACCATCTGGAATGGCGTAAGTATTTGACAAATGTGGAGATTGCAAAACGTGAGATGTATAAGGTGAAGCGTGATCTTTTACCTGATGTAGATGTAAGTCTTACGCTTGAGCAACGAGGCGATGGTGACAGTATTGAAGAGGCGATTGCGTTGGATGACACCAACTGGTCTTTTCAGGTTCAGATGAATTCGCCAATTAATTCTGTAATGGAAGAAGCAGCAGTAACTCGAAAATCTATGGAGCAGGCAAAACTTCGTCGTGAAGGCAAGGCATTGCGGCGCAAGATAGTACGTGAGGTCAGGGATGGCCTAGATGATCTCAAGACTGCGGAACTCCAGCATCAGCTTAACCGGCGACAGCTGGAACAGGCTGATCTGGCCCTGGACCTTGCAAAGATCAGGTATGAAAAGGGATTAAGCGATAACCTGGATATGTTGGATGCCGAGGCAGCATTTTCGGATGCGGAGCTGGCAATTTCGAGGTCACTGGTAGCATATAATAACGCTGCAGTGCACCTTGCCTATGTAATGGGAATTCTTGATACTGACTGGTTGCGGATGTCGGTGAGGTGAGTAGCACAGATGGATGTTGGAGCGCTGAAAAAGTATGTGTTTAACTGGTTGATTCTTGGCTTGCTGGTTACTGCAGGACTCTTTTTACTTGGTGTGAAAACGTGGGTGAATCATGGCAGATCTTCTGAGGCTGGAACATTTTTTGATGTTCAGAGGGCTTCATTTAACATGAGTATCACTGAGCGTGGTATTGTTCGTCCGGCTAAAATCTCAGCCATTATATCTGAAATATCAAGTAATCAAGCCAAAATAGTCTGGTTGGTCAAGGAAGGATCTGAGGTCAAAAAAGGGCAGACAGTGGCCTGGTTTGATACTAAACCTTTTCTTGATGAAGTAGCTCGTACAGAGCAGGATTATGGGGATGCACAGGCAAGCCTGGCTGCTGCAAAGAAATTATTGCTGTTACAGAAAGAAGAAGAAAAGGGACGTATCGAAGAGGCTGGCAGAAAAGTAGAGATAGCCAAAATTGAAGCACAGAACATTAACGAAGGTGCAGGGCCTCTGGAGAGAAAACAGGTGGAGCAGAAGCTCAAACAGGCACAGCGCAGCTTCAAACTTGCACAATCTAACGTCCGGGATATGGAGGTCTTACTCAATAAGGGCCATGCTAGTTTGCGGGAGTATGAAAAGGCTGGCGATGAATTTGAAACGGCACGTGAGCAACTCAATGTTGCAAGAGAAGAACTCAATAATTTCGATCAGTATAAATGGCCTAAAATGGTGAGAGAGGCAGAACTTCTTGTCAATGCAGCTGAAAGTGAATTTCAGCGTGTTAACCGGACATCTGATCTGCAAATCCAGACTCGTGTCGGACAGGTGGAAAAGAGTAGGCGAAACGTACAGAACAAAATAAAATTACTGGAACAGGCGAAGAACGACCTGGCTAACTGTACAGTTAAAGCACCAGCAGATGGAATTCTGCTTTACTCTGAACTGCCTCGGGAAAATGGTACGCGCAAGATTCAGATTGGTGATTCTGTCTGGGTTGGTCAGACCTTTTTAGAGGTTCCTGACACTACAGATCTCGTGGTTGAAACGCAGATACGTGAAATTGATGTTGCCAAAATTTCAGAAGGAATGGAAGCAACAATAGAGCTGGATGCATTACCCGGTACTGTGATCCGCGGCCGTGTTGAAAGTGTAGCTTCACTCGCCGAAGATGATAATAACAATAATAACATTCGTAGATTTTATGCCCGCATTCAAATTTTGGAAGGAGTTGACAAAGTGCATGTCGGCATGTCTGCCACCACAGAGATAATCCACAAAAGAATTACCGATGCCATAGTTATTCCGGCTGGAGCTGTAGTGTTTCATAATGATAAAACTATGGTTTACAAGGCTGAGGGAAATGCACTTGAACTTGTAGATGTCGATCTGGGTGCGCAGGGAGTGAGATGGGTGCAGGTGCTTAACGGGTTGGACGAAGGTGATCGCGTGAGTGGTGCTTTGTTTTAATTTTGGAACATCAAGGTATTTCAGTATTCCACATGCATCTGATCATCCCGATGCAACACATTCATTTAATGTTCTCATGAGAACTCATGTTTCTTAAAGCAACTGATATAAGCCGTAGCTACGCGCTAGGTGGAAGGCAGGTCCATGCACTTGAAAAGGTATCTCTTGAGGTTGCTGAAAGTGATTTCCTTATTGTGACTGGGCCGAGTGGTTCCGGGAAATCCACTTTGCTTAATATCCTCAGCGGCTTCGATCACCCAACAACCGGAGATGTCGAATATAAGGGCAATTCGTTATTTATTCCAGGCAAGCTTGATGTTGCCCGCGTCCGTAACAGTTCTTTCGGATTTATCTATCAGACGCCTCACTTGATTGCAGATAAGACTGTGTTGGAAAATGTTGCTTTGGCTTTTCATTACGGGGAGTGGGTCGAACGCAAAGAGGTTGAGCGACGGTGTAGTCAGTTGCTTGATTATGTCGGACTTGGGAATTTAATTGATAGGCATCCTGCAACATTGTCAGGTGGTGAGATGCAGCGGGTAGTTTTTGCCAGAGCACTTGCACGTGAGCCTGACATCATCTTTGCTGATGAGCCAACCGGAAGTCTGGATGAAAATAACTCAAAAAATATACTGGGTATGTTGAAACAACAGACGAGGCAGGGCAGGGCGGTAGTCATGGTGACACACGAAGCAGATGCAATCAGTTATGGTACATCATATCTGTCATTGCAGAAAGCCAGAGCCGGGGTGAGCGAGGTGTCTGGGTGAGTGTCGGTTTGTATCTGCTCGATATTATAGACGCCTTTGCAAGCATTCGCCGCAGACCGCTCAGGTCATTGTTAAGCAGCCTGGGAATTGGGATAGGTATAACGGCACTGATCGCCATGTTGTCAATTAGTGAAGGTGCTAAGCAAAAAACGCTGGCAAAAATCACATCGCTTGGGACAGATACTTTACGGGTGGAGGAATCAACAACGGCAGCACGTTCTGAAAAGGCTACTGTCGCTAATCTGTCATCGGGCCTGACCATGACAGATGTTGAGCAGCTGCGATTATGGCTTGGAGATAATGGCAGTGTCGGTGCCTATGAGCGAAGGGAAAACCGTGTTGTATCAACAGAAATATTATCCTCGAATGCTACCGTAGTAGGTGCTTCATGGCAGTGGTTTGCAGCTGAAAAACTTACTTTGAACTGGGGAAGGGTGTTTGATCCTATCGATGAGAAATCCGCCATGAATTACTGTGTGGTTGGTGATTCAATAGCCAGGGAACTGCATATTGCTCGTGGATCAATCTTGAAAGTTGATGGTATCGCCCTGACTGTGATCGGCGCGCTGAGCCCGAGGGGGAGTTTGTTGACTGAAGGTACAGGCTTGTCTGCACTTAATTTTGATCGGGCAGTTATATTGCCGATTACAGCCCTTGTGGATAATACATCTGTATACGGAGCCCGGAGGCTGGATGGTATGGTGGTGCTGCTGAACAGCAAACTTGAACAGCATATCCTGCAGACAGCAGAGCAGTTACAGCATATGTTGTTGCGCACTCATAGAGGGGTGCAGGATTTTAGAATGGTAGTTCCTTTTACTTTATTGAGTGAAGCACGGGAGAGTCAGCAGATATTCTCTCTGGTGATGGGGGCTATTGCGGGGCTTTCGCTCCTCGTCGGAGGCATTGGGGTTATGAATGTAATGCTCGCAAATATCTCGGAGCAGACACGGGAGATAGGTCTTCGAATGGCTCTGGGGGCAAGCCGGGGTCGTATTGTCTGGCTGTATTTGTGGAACTCGATGTTACTCACTCTGTCAGGAGGAGTCTGGGGAACATTAGGAGGAGTAGTGCTTGCGTATGCTATACAATTTTATGCGGGATGGGATATTGCTTTTTCAGTGTTTGCGATAGTAATGGCCCCGATGTCAGCATTGGTGACCGGGCTTATCTTTGGTCTTCATCCTGCCATGAGAGCGGCCGATCTTGATCCTGCAGTTGCCTTACGAGAGTCGTGACTCAGGAGCCTGGCAGGGAATGACTTTTCTACGAGGATTCGCTTTGCTTGCTTATCAACTAACCTCTTCATTATTTTCAAAAAATATTACTCACATAAGGCGTGTTTCGGGGACTCACCTGAGCTTTGAAATATCTATTTCTAACCTATCCTTTCATTCTGTTTGCCTTATTGGTCATCTCTTTTTTCAGTAGCAGAACCAGGCTGGCTGCTTTAGGGTGTCCTTCTTTCTGTGCCAGTTCCCACCAGTAGAGTGCTTTGTCAAGATCTTGTTGAACTCCTAAGCCTTGAGCATACAGGTGTCCGATACTTATATGTGCATCGAAATATCCCTGGCTGGCTGCAACTTTGTAGCATGTCATCGCTTTCTGGTAGCTTCGGTCAGTTCCCTTCCCTGTATTGTACATAATCCCAAGTAACAGGTTGGCATGGGCGACAATTTTTGCATCAGCATTTTCATGATCCACTATGCGCTGATACCAGTATTTCGCTTTTGAATAATCCTGTTTTACACCGTTACCAGTAGCATAGAGATGGGCTACGTAACTCTGTGCGTTTACATCACCGTGTTGGGCACGATCGAAAATCGGTTTACCGGATATTATGGAAGCGTGGACGGAATGAGTGGAGCACAGCAGGAAAATGAGAGCTACAAGGATATGTCGCAAAGCTGGAGATACCAAAATATAACCTCAAATTCAAATTTTTGGATTATTAACCAGAAGTGCCATTGTCTAGCTAATTTGAAAAATTACAAATGTCTGTAATTCCATAATAAGGTAACAACATATCAATGATCTATATAAGATCAGGAAAAAAACGCAAGGTTTGAGTGTGATTATGCGTATTAAAATACAACCCTGTGGTATCTGTTCTACTTGACAATGAAATTTTTGTATTGTGAGGATAGCATGGCATAACAATGAGATGTGTGATGTGCGACTATTTTCCCTGACTATTCTGGGATGCGGTTAAAAAAATAGTACGGAAATTGAATGGCACGCGATTATCTCATGATTTTGTTTCAATCAATCCTATTTGTCGAGATCAGTCGAACAGAATTAGACATCTGAGGCATGACAGAACTGTAGGACTTTTTAGGGTTAATATGACATCTCGTCTGTTTAGCAGGAATGGTTTTTCGAAGAATGAACAGGTGAAGAGTGAACATATATGGGTAAGATTTCCGGAAACTATATACAAAAGTAACTTTACCTGTCATGTAGTTTTTAACATACTGAAATGCCATACGATTGGCAGGTTGTGATGATGATCTGAAGTGTTCTTTTTGTAGTGTGTTGCGTATAGAAATATTTTCAGTGTCGATTACCTGAGTCTGACTGCTAATTGGTTGATACTCCCTGTGAGAAACTATGTATGTTATTGCATCTGTGCAGTCTGCTTTTGCCGGAGAAGGTTCGAAATTCATTAAGTGTTCAATTAAACAACCCTGTCAGGCGGATACCAAAAAAAATAGCGGGTAGGGTGGACTAGTGGTTTGTGGTGTTGCTATTAAATTGTTGGAGATTTAAATCCGCTGACAGGATGGAGACATTACATTTGAGTCGGTAAGGGACCGAGGAAGGTGGTGGGTGGCCCCTTACCGGGTACTGCGTGGGATCGCATAAGAGCGATATTTATTTTTAGGCTTTTGCCGCTTGCATTTGTTTTTCCTGAGCAGGTTGTGGATCAATCCAAGGCTTGCCAACAGGAAGAACGTCACGACCGAATATCTGCATGAAGATAACGTGTGCCATCATGTACCATGCATTCAGGGCGCAAAGGATAAGTACGTACGCTGCAACTTTGGTCATTGCCGGATATCCGAAATGTGCAAGGTCGAGCAGGATAAATCCGATAAGCAGCAAGGTGAAGGTCGATGCCATTGCACCGTGAATGCGAAGAGCTGCAAACCAGAGAATAGATGTATAGAGAGTCCAGACTACAAGGAACCAGCCTATATCGGTACCACTTGATTTGTAGATGCCGAAATGGTTGAGCATGAAAATAATTGAAAGTGAAATCCAGAATGCGCCGTAGGAAACAAAGGCGCTGTAGCCAAAGTTATTACCAACCTTAAATTCCTGAAAGCCGGCTATCATCTGTGCGAGTCCGCCAAACATGAAGCCAAGGGCTACAATAGGGCCGACGCCGCATAGGCCGAGGTTATGAAGCTGGAGGATCAGGGTGGTCAGGCCGAAACCAGCCAAGCCGACTACTGCAGGGTTTGCCATTGGGGTGCCTTTTGCGTCTGCCATGCTCTATTCTCCATAAAAAAGTTTGTGTGTTTCCTCTTCCCACATGCGTTGGGGATAGGCGCTTAATCATGTGAATTATAAAGCAAGAGTAATGCCAGTATTGATATTTTGTTAAGTGTTGTTAAAACAGGAAGTTAGGGCTGGTGTTCGTGTTGTTGGAGGTTACAACAAAAGTTGTTAGATATTTTTCATTCTGGTTTTTATGCTGATTTAGCACGGTTATACGACATTACAATAAATGTTGTGATTACAACAAAAGTTGTAAGGGGAATAGCGTTACCGGTATTGAGTGAAACACTATTTTTAAATGAAAACATATCGGAAAAGTATCTTTTAATCAGCATATTGGAGAGTAATTGAAGGTGCCGAAGGGGGGAGATGTGTGGTATGTAGAGAATGTGGTTACTCCTTCTTGACGCTGGCCAGGGCAAGGTAGTAGGTGCCTACAGTCAATTCGGCACAGTGATGATGGTCTGATGGCAGAGTTTCGAGATAATCAATAAGTTGAGATGGCGTTATATCCCATGATTTCTCGAGAGGTTTACCTTCAATCAATTGTGCCAGCGCATTGCAGCAGGCATTGGTATTTAAGCATCCCTCTAATTTGAACCTCAGTTGCTTGATGCAGCCGTTGTGTATTTGCAGGTAGATCGTGATTGTGTCCCCGCAATCACCCGTTTTACTGCCATATCCATCTGGTTTATCGATAACTTCCTGTCTATCATACAAGTATGCCATTGTGAGAAATGTGTCTGAATGGTCTTGCCAGAAATCGAATTCTTTTTTCATGTCGTAAGCAATGTGGTTCGTTGAATAGTTATTTGATTATGCTCTTTGTATCTGTTCGTGTTTGTTGAGACTGGGCAGCTGCGTTGCTCATGTAGGTATTTCTACAGATTCAGGGGTTCCGGAGTTGAAATGGATGGGTAACGAGTTACCAGTTGAACAGGTACGGATATCACAAATACGGTGATCCTGCCAGTGTTACATTGTGGATATGGTGTGGGCTTGCAAGATGTTTTGGCCAAATAACAGTGTGTTAGCAGGATGCTTTAAAAGTTGATTGTAATACGTATATTGTGGCTAGTGTCCTGTCATGCCTCAGATGTCTAATTCTGCTCGCCCTTTTCACTTCCTGACTTCGTTACTCCTTCTGTTACATAGCGCTACTATGCTCAATCAGTCGTGCCTTGCAGGAAGAGAAAAAGCTTCGCATTATTACGACATTTGACACATGACATGACACTAGAGTTGTCGGCGTCTACTTCTCCTCAGAAAAATTTTTAAGTCGTTTGCTGAGAGCCTGTTGGGATATGCCGAGAAGTGAGGCCGCGATAGATTGATTATTATTTGCTCTGGTCATCGCTTCTTTAATGAGCATACGGGTAGCTTGTTTGATGCTTGGTAATACATCGCTCTGGGTGAATGAAGGGGAGGTATTGAAGTTGACGGTGTTTTCCGCCATATCAAGTTTGCGCATTCGAGCCATATGTTCGCGAAATACCATGAGCGACAATATTCCGTTTTTGTTTTGCGCCATAGCATCAAAAATCATAGCCTGAAGTTCGCGAATGTTTCCCGGGAAGTTATAGGTTTCCAGTAATGTTATGAGCTCAGCAGGCATTTTAGGAATACTTTTATTTAAAGCGGTGGCGGCAAGCTGTAGAAAGTGAGCACTCAGTAATCCTAGATCTTCTTTACGCTCGCGCAATGGTGGTGCATGGATGCGATGGGTACGTATTCTGTAATGAAGGTCTTTTCTGAAGAGTTTCTTTCTTTGAATGTCCCATAAATCTACGTGAGTTGAAGCAATGACACGCGCGCTGCTTGTTCGGACGTTATCCTGGCCGAGAGGCATATATTCGTTTTCCTGCAAAAGCCTAAGAAGTTTTACCTGTGAAGCCTGGGTGAGGTCACCTATCTCATCAAGGAAAATAGTGCCGCCGTTTGCGCGTTCCAGCAGGCCGCGTCTATCAGCCTCTGCACCTGTGAATGCACCTTTGACATGGCCGAAAAGGGTGTCAGAGAAAACGTTATCGTCAAGGCCTGCAACATTAACCGCCACAAATTCGCCTGACCTCTGACTGAGGTTGTGTATAACGTGTGCGATAAGCTCTTTGCCGGTTCCTGTTTCACCTCGAACTAAAACCGGTTGGTCAGTAGTTGCAATGGATTCGATGTATTGAAAGATTTCAACCATTTTAAGGCTACGCGTTACAATGGTTTTGAACGCATCCGGGTGATCTAGTCGTTCGGTTATATTATCACACTCTTGCAACGTGTTTTGGATGGTTACCTGGCCTGATTGTAATGACTTTTTTACTGCTGAAAGCAAGCGTTCTTCATCCACCGGCTTGACTATATAGTCTGACGCACCTGATTTCATGCAATGAACTGCGGTTTCTGCATCAATTCTTCCTGTAATTATTATGACGGGTATTGACGGGTACAGTTCCGACAGTTTCTCAATAATAATTTCACCTTTTACATGCGGCATATTGAGGTCAAGCAGAACTACACTTGGTTTTCTCTGCTCAATAATCGCCATCGCCTGACGACTGTCGGCACAGGTAATGACATTATTCATGCCAGCCATGTTTAATATGGTGTCTACTGAAAGAAGTATTGCTTCTTCATCGTCAATAACGAGAATCGGGTCGTATGGGTTGAGTGTGCCAGTCATATCATTCTTCCTGCTACTTCGTCCATGTCATAACGTGGCAGTCGCGCCGTGGCGATAGTGCCTTTGTCAGGTTCTGATTTGAAATTCAGCCAGCCATGGTGGTTTCGAATAATTGTATCTGAAATAGAAAGACCGAGCCCTGTTCCGCTGATATCGCGTTTAGTTGTGAAGAACGGGTCTTTTATTCTATCGAGTAATTCCGGAGTCATGCCGACACCCTGGTCTGCTACTTCGAGAATGATTTCTTCTGATTCTTCAAGATAATGGGTGGTAACCCGTATTGGCTTGTCAGGTGAATCTGTGGCCTGGCAGGCGTTTACCAGCAGGTTAATGATAACCTGACCCAGGCGTTGACTATTACCGGGAAGTATAGGCAGATTTTCGTCATACGTCACCTTGAAATCCTGAGTAGCCTTTTTTATTACACTTGAGAGCAGGCCGATGGAAGTCTCAACAACCTGATTAAGGTTGACAGCTTCTTTGAGTTCTGATGGTGCCTGTCGTGAAAATTCTTTGAGTTCTCCTACAATACGCTGGACTCTGGAAACCCCATCCTGTGAGAAGTGAAGGAGTTTTGGCATGCGGTCGCGAAGCTGCATGTACGGCATACCGCCTATCTCAAAATCGGTGTTTTCAGAGTAGTGTAGATCGAGTATTGGTTGAGCAGCGTCCCAGAATCGTTCATATACCTTGAAATTCAACATAACTGAAGAGATGGGGTTGTTGATTTCATGCGCCACGCCTGCAACGAGTGTTCCCAATGCTTCCATTTTGTTGGTTTGCATGAGTTGCTCCTGGCGGAGCTTTGCTTCAACTTCTGCTCGCTTTTTATCTGTAATATCACGGGCAGTTAGAAGGAATGTCGGTGGTCCGCTTGAGCTGTCCATTATTGCAAATGTGGCTTCAATCGGCACGTGATGACTGTCAGCCGAGACAAATTCTGTTTCAAGCATAGAATCGTTGCTGTTGTCAGAATTTGTGCTGTCAATCTTGTGGAGAAATTCCTGTTGATGAGGGGGCGGCAAAATATCGAGAATAGATTTGCCGATAACTGAATCTATAGGATAACCGCAGATTTTACTAAACGACGTGTTAGCGTAGTTTATGCGAAGGTCACGGTCAAGAAGCAGAATCATTTCTTTTGCGGTTTCAGTAAGCAGCCGATAGCGAATTTCGCTTTTTCGCAAGGAAATCTCCATTTCCTGGCGCTTGGTTTCAACACTGGTTCCCTGCCAGATTATATATACAGAGAGTATGGAAATAATGAGGAGGATTCCAAGAAATATATATGTCATGTTTTGGGTTATAGCGGCAACCTGTGCGTGAACATCCTCAACATAGACACCTGTGCCGATGACCCACTGCCAGGGGAGATATTCCTGAACGTAGGAGATTTTCGAAAAAATTCTTGATGGATCATCCTGCCACTGCCAGTGGTAGTTCACATAGCCGGCCCCTTCTGATTTTACGGCGGCAAGAAAATCCTGAAACAGTCTTTGCCCTGCAGGATCAGTTTCGTCGGTGACATCCTTACCTTCGAGATCAGGCCGGTAGGGGTGCATGATCATGCGTGGATATGTATCGTTGATCCAGAAATAATCTTTGTTGTCAGGGCCGTACCGCAGATCACGTAAATGATTGATAGCCTGCTGTTTTGCTTCTTTTTCTGTTAAGGCACCATTCAGTGACATCTTTGCATAATGCTTGACTGAACTCATAGCTGAATTGGAGAGCGCATGGATCATTTCACGCTTTCTCTCCATGAGTTGGTCTTCCATTCTCGGGAGGATATACCCGAAGAAGGTCGCGATAAAGAGAAACATTGAGAGCAGCACAGGGAGAATGATTTTCACGGGGATGACCTGTGAAAATGATTTTTTTCCGTATTTTCCAGGTATTGGCAGGTCCATTCTGTTCTCTTCGTTCACGTATATATTGGTTGTAATACTTATAAAAAACCTACTTATCGTTGGAAGCCCGACACGTTATGCTCTCTATTAAAAAAATATGACTTGGGCATTCAATTGTTCATTTGTGCTTATGTGAAACAATATTTTTCCTGAGATAACATGAGCGGCAAACAGGTGTTCATTCAGGAAACGGGTTTGTACCATGTTGTTAAGCGCTTTTTTTTCATCTTTACAACGTTCTTATAGAAAAAATGCATAAATACATTGAGATAAAATTGACACATTTTGTCACTTTATTACAAAGTGTTTGCTCGGAAGAATAAGAAATTGTTGGATATTTCATAAATATGATTTGTTATAAAATGATTAGAGTAACAATGTTATTGTCATTATTATCCTATTGATATTTGTTGTCAATAAAATATCGTTAAAATAGATATATAGGATCTTTTTTTAAATAATAACACAATTTTTTTATTTGTTTTAAGCGTGTTTTGTCTTTTGAGCGTTAGTCTTTTATATACCTGAAAAAACGTATTTTTTTATCTTGGTGGATTTTGGAGGCGATTGCTGTAGTCTCTTAAAATGTAACAACGTTTAATAAAGTACTTGCCGTATCTATGCGATTGCTGTATACAGATGGAAGTGGTTAGGGTGGACCGGTGGACTAAAATCAGACCAAAAGGGGAGTGATTATGACTAGTTTTGATGCCGTTTTTCAAAGTAGTATCGACAACCCAGAAGAATTTTGGGCGGAAGCCGCAAAAGGTATTACTTGGTACAGATGGTGTGACTCTGTTCTGGATGCATCAAACCCTCCGTTCTACCGCTGGTTTCCCGGCGGTAAAATGAACACATGCTATAATGCCGTTGATCGTCATGTCGAAAGTGGACGTGCAGATCAGACGGCTATCATTTACGATAGTCCTGTAACAAACACCATCAGGAAAATCACCTACAAGGAACTGCAGGGTGAGGTCGCGCAATTTGCCGGGGGGTTGAAAGACCTTGGCGTAGTTAAAGGCGATACGGTTATTATTTATATGCCGATGATTCCTGAAGCAGCTGTTGCAATGCTTGCCTGTGCTAGAATTGGTGCAATTCACTCGGTGGTTTTTGGTGGTTTTGCAGCTCATGAACTTGCAATTCGTATCGATCACGCTCAACCAAAAGTAATTATTGCTGCTTCGGGCGCTATTGAAGGTAAGAAAACACTTGCCTACAAGCCTCTCATCGATGGCGCAATCGAGCAGTCTACCCATCAGGTAGAAAAAGTGGTCATGTTCCAGCGTGACATCATTAAGGCAGAAATGATTCCTGGTCGCGATTTTGACTGGACCGAAATTGCAGCAAAAGCACAGCCTGCAGATTGTGTTGAGCTTGAAGCAACTGATCCTCTCTATATCCTTTACACTTCCGGTACCACCGGAATGCCTAAAGGGGTTATCAGGGATAACGGCGGTCACGCGGTTGCTCTGAACTGGACCATGAAGAACCTGTATGATATCGATCCGGGTGAAGTCTGGTGGGCGGCATCTGACGTTGGTTGGGTTGTTGGTCACTCCTATATTGTATATGCACCGCTGATTCAAGGTTCTACTACTGTCCTGTACGAGGGTAAGCCGATTGGTACACCTGATGCCGGTGCTTTCTGGCGTGTAATATCTGAGCACAACGTCAAGTGCCTGTTTACTGCTCCGACAGCATTCAGAGCGATCAAGAAAGAAGATCCAAATGGTGAGCTTTACAAGAAATATGACATGTCCAAATTTGAATGTCTCTATCTTGCTGGCGAACGTACAGATCCTGATACGCTGCATTGGGCCGAAGATCTGCTGAAAGTACCGGTAATTGATCACTGGTGGCAGACTGAAACTGGTTGGGCCATTGCAGGTAACTGTCGTGGTATCGAAGAATTACCTGTTAAAGAAGGTTCTCCTACTAAGGCATTGCCGGGCTGGAACGTTCAGATTCTCGACAACGATAACAACGTCGTTGAACCGAATACTGAAGGTAACATAGTTGTAAAACTGCCTTTGCCTCCTGGAACACTCACCACCTTATGGCGCAACGAAGAACGTTTCATTAAATCGTATATGACTAACTTCCCTGGCTATTACGAGACCAGTGATGGTGGATATATTGATGAGGACGGCTACATTTATGTAATGGGTCGTATGGATGACGTTATCAATATAGCTGGTCACCGTCTGTCTACTGGTGCCATGGAAGAAGTAATCGCAGGACATCCGGATGTTGCTGAGTGTGCTGTATTCGGAACTCATGACCAGATGAAAGGTCAGTTGCCTGTCGGACTGTTTGTGCTGAAAGCTGGCGTAGACAGAAAAGAAGAAGATATCAAGAAAGAACTGGTGCAGATGGTTCGTGATAAGATCGGACCGATCGCATGTTTCCGCGATTCTGCTCAGGTTGCAAGGTTGCCGAAGACTCGTTCAGGCAAGATCCTGCGTGGTACCATGCGCTCGATAGCCAATAACAAGGAATACAGCATGCCTTCTACCATAGATGATCCAGTCATTCTCGACGAGATCACCGAAACCCTCAAATCCATAGGGTTTCCTAAGGCGTAGTTCAACGTTAGCAGCTACAAATCGTAGCTGAAATCTCACTTATTTCCATAGAAGCAGCCGGTCCCTTAAGGGGGCCGGTTGCCTCCCAAGGGGGTATTTATGAAAATTCATGAATATCAGGCCAAAGAACTGTTCCGCAAATACGATGTTCCGACACCCGAAGGTGGGGTAGCCGATGATGTGGCGCAAGTCGAGAGTATCGCAGAAAAACTCGGACTTCCGGTAGCTGTAAAAGCGCAGATTCATGCCGGTGGTAGAGGAAAAGGCGGAGGAGTTAAGCTGGCCCGAGCGGCTGAAGAAGTGTCCAGCGCTGCAAAAGATATTCTGGGCATGACACTGGTAACTAAGCAGACAGGTCCGGAAGGGCAACTGGTACGCAAAGTTCTGGTGGAGAAAGGCGTAAATATCAAGAAGGAACTGTATCTTTCGATAATTCCTGATCGGGATACTGCCTCAATTGCAATCGTCACCAGTCAGGATGGCGGTATGGATATCGAGGAAGTTGCTGCCAGTACACCTGAGCGTATCATTAAGGTCTTCGTTAATCCGTTGATTGGTATTCAGGGATATCATCTCCGTGAGGTCATGTTCGGCCTTGAGCTTGAAAAAGAGGTAATGAAACCCTTTGGGCAGATTCTGAAGAATCTCTATAACCTCTTTGTTGATTACGATTGTTCAATGGTAGAGATCAATCCATTGATCATTACAGAAGAGAACGGCGTTGTTGCACTGGATGCAAAGATGGATATCGATTCAAGCGCGGTCTATCGCCATCCTGACGTTAAAGCGATGCACGATCCATTTGAAGATGATCCTGCAGAGCTTGAAGCAGCCAAGTTTGACCTCAACTACATCAAGCTCGATGGTAATGTCGGCAATATGGTAAATGGCGCCGGTCTTGCTATGGCGACAATGGACATCATTAAGCAGGCGGGTGCTAATCCGGCAAACTTCCTTGATGTTGGTGGCGGTGCTAATGCTGAAATGGTTGAGAATGGATTCCGTATTATCCTGAGTGATCCTAATGTGAAGGGAATCCTGATTAATATCTTCGGCGGAATCCTGCGTTGTGATGTACTGGCACAGGGTGTTGTTCAGGCTGCAAAGAAAATCGATCTGAATGTACCTGTAGTGGTTCGCATGGAAGGAACAAACGTGGATGAAGGCAGGCGGATTCTTGCTGAATCAGGGCTTAGTCTTATCAACGCTGAAAACCTTGCAGATGCAGCTCAGAAGGTTGCGGATATAGTTGCCTGATTGGCTGGCACGAACAGGCAATCAGGAACCAGGAATCATTACACTGCTGCCGGGAGAACTGGCGTGCAGGATATCATAACCAGTTGAAGGTGCGATATGTCCATTTTTATAAATAACGAAACACGTGTACTTGTTCAGGGCATCACTGGCAAGGAAGGGCAGTTTCATACCCGGCAATGTATAGAATACGGCACCAACGTAGTTGCTGGTGTTACGCCCGGTAAGGGCGGCCAGATGATGGATGATGTACCTGTATTTAATACAGTTGCCTCAGCGCGAAAAAGCACTGGAGCCAATGCCTCCATGATTTTCGTACCACCTCCATTTGCTGCAGATGCAATTCTTGAAGCAGCGGATGCCGGTATTGAGTTGATCGTCTGTATTACCGAGGGTGTACCGGTAATGGATATGCTGAAGGTCAAGAATTACCTTGCCCAGTGCAGCAGCAGACTTATCGGGCCGAACTGCCCGGGTATCATCACTCCAGGTGAGTGCAAAATCGGCATTATGCCGGGACCAATTCATACAGCAGGCGGGCCGGTCGGTGTTGTTTCCCGTTCAGGAACCCTGACCTATGAGGTTGTTCATCAGTTGACTGCTGTTGGTTTAGGCCAAACTACCTGCGTAGGTATCGGTGGTGATCCTGTTAATGGTACAGGCTTTATCGATTGCCTTGAGGCGTTTAATGCAGATCCTGCCACAGAAGCGATTGTTATGGTTGGTGAGATCGGTGGTAGTGCTGAAGAAGATGCTGCAGCCTGGATTAAGGCGAATATGGAAAAACCAGTGGTTGGCTTTATCGCAGGTCTGACAGCTCCTCCGGGTAGACGAATGGGTCATGCCGGTGCAATCGTCAGTGGCGGTAAGGGAACTGCTTCAGCAAAGATTAAAGCGATGGAAGATGGCGGATTATATGTATGTAAGGATCTTGGTCATCTTGGAAGGTTGTGTAAAGAGGCTTTTTCTTAAGGCTGTTTACACTATGATGTCTCCCCGGTGCAAGGGTGGACACCGGTTGCCGGGTGAACAGATCGCAGTAAATCAATAAATAATAAATTCCTAATCGACAGTTGTGGTGTGTGTCTATTTAGCAGGAGATTTTATGTGGAATTTCAGTGCAAGGAGACAGCATGGATACAGGTGAACGGCTCAACCATCTGATGAAGCTGAGAGAAGAAGCTCGTCTTGGTGGTGGTCAGGAAAGAATTGAAAAGCAGCATGCCAAAGGAAGTATGACCGCAAGGGAGAGAATTGACGTACTGCTCGACCCCGGCACCTTTGAAGAATTTGACATGTTTAAATCTCACAGATGTCGTGAATTCGGCATGGAAAAGCAGGTTTTCCCGGGAGACGGTGTTGTCACAGGGTATGGCACAGTAAACGGCAGGATAGTGTACGTATTTGCTCAGGACTTTACAGTGCTTGGCGGCTCTTTGTCAGAAACATTTGCAGAAAAGATCTGTAAAATTATGGATCTGGCCATGAAAAACGGGGCGCCTGTCATCGGATTGAACGATTCGGGTGGCGCACGTATTCAGGAAGGTATTGAAAGTCTTGCCGGATATACTGAAATCTTTCAGCGAAATGTTATGTCTTCCGGCGTTATTCCACAAATCTCCGCAATATTTGGTCCATGTGCCGGTGGCGCTGTGTATTCTCCAGCCCTGACAGACTTTGTGACCATGGTGCAAAATCAGTCGTACATGTTTTTAACCGGACCCAAGGTTGTAAAATCAGTTACCCATGAAGACGTTACCGTCGAAGAACTCGGTGGTGCCAACATGCATGCAAGCAGGAGTGGCGTTTCAGATTACGCTGCGCCATCAGAGATTGAAGCCATCGAATACATCAAGGGCTTGCTCTCTTATATGCCGCAAAACAATATGGACAGCCCACCGCTTGTACCAACTGACGATCCTGCAACACGAAGGTCTGAGGAACTTAACGAGATTATCCCTGAGAATCCGAATGCTGCCTATGATATGAAAGAAGTCATTCTGCAGACTGTGGATAATAGGGAATTTCTTGAAGTTAAAGCCGACTTTGCTCCGAATATCCTTGTTGGTTTTGCACGATACAATGGCATGAGTGTTGGTATTGTAGCAAATCAGCCTGCCCATCTTTCAGGTGTGCTTGATATCGACTCATCTGTTAAAGCTGCCAGATTTGTTCGTTTCTGTGATTGCTTTAATATTCCTATAGTAACATTCGTTGATGTACCGGGATTTTTACCTGGCACAGTCCAGGAGTATGGTGGCGTAATCAGAAACGGAGCAAAAATCCTTTATGCTTTTGCTGAAGCAACCATTCCTAAGGTCACCGTTATTACCCGTAAGGCCTATGGTGGAGCGTACTGCGTAATGTCATCCAAGCATCTACGCGGTGATATCAACTATGCATGGCCTACTGCTGAGATTGCAGTTATGGGTGCTAAAGGCGCGGTTGGCGTTCTTTATGGCAGGCAGGCAAAAAGCGAAATTGATCCTAAAGGTTTTCTTGCAGATAAAGAGCAGGAATATCAGAATACCGTTGCAAACCCATATGTTGCCGCAGAACGCGGGTATATTGATGATATCATTGAGCCTGCGAAAACACGTGAGCGAATAGTTAAAGCACTTGGTTTGCTTCAGAATAAACGCGATACAAACCCGATGAAAAAGCATGGTAATATCCCATTATAGCGGATTCATTAATGTAGGGAGAAACGATATGGTCAAAGTGTTTATTAAACGAAAAGTTGCAGATGAGAGCCTTGTCCAGTTAGTGGGTTTGCTAAAAAAACTACGATCGCTAACGCTGAATCAACCGGGTTATGTCTCAGGCGAAACGCTTAAGCGAATGGATAAAGATGGCGAATGTATGGTCATTAGCACCTGGCGCTCAATTCAGGATTGGAACGACTGGGTACGAAATGGTGAACGGGTGGCTGTGCAGGGTGAGATTGACAAACTGCTCGGTATGGAAACGGAATATGAGGTGTATGGCTGAGCCGGACACGGTGATGTCTACAACTTAAATGAGATTATTGGCGGGTGACTTGATGGCAGATAAAAAAAAGAAAATGGCCGCGGCGTTGGCCGCAGTTAACGCCTATATGCAGCAGGAAGAAGCCGTTGCAGCCCAGCAGACCACTGAATTGCAAAGCGTATCCGCAGAAGTTGGAATGAGCCCTTGGAGTTTTAGCGGCAGGCAGGAAATGATGGCCATGCGGCGGCTGGTTCAGCTGAGAGTTTTTGATCGCTTAAGATAGTTTATATCCAAAAACTACCCTTTGGCTCAAGCTCAGCGTTACGCTTGAAATTTTTATCCTCAGAATATCAGTTATATGCCTGCGGTAAAAATCCCAAGCGTGCCTCGATCTTGAACCAAATGCTAAGTTTTAGGATTAAAACTAGATAGAATTGTCGGTCCCGTAAAACTCGAAAATATAAAAGAGCCTGAGTTAGACGTGTTGTAAAACACGTACCTCTTGCAGATAACCGGGCAATGTTTATAGCGAGTAATTTACGGGGTTGCAAAATTTCAATGTACTACGATCTGGTATAGGAGATAGCACCATGAGCGACAAGGTAAAATTAACCAAAATGAATTATGATGCCGACCGTCCGGCGGCGAAAAATCCAATCAAGATCATGGATCTTTCCCTGCGTGATGGACACCAGTCGCTCTTTGCGACCCGTGGGCGGACTGAAGATATGATCCCTGTAGCGGAAATGATGGATGAAGTTGGCTTCTGGGCCATTGAGACCTGGGGTGGCGCAACATTTGATACCATGCACAGGTTCTTAAATGAAGATCCGTGGGAGAGACTTCGCACATTAAAACGCTATATTAAGAAAACTCCATTTTCTATGTTGCTGCGCGCACAGAACCTGGTTGGTTACAGAAACTATGCTGATGATCTGGCATACGCTTTTGTTGATCGCGCTGCTGAAAATGGTATGGACGTATTTCGTACCTTTGACGCCTTAAACGATTACCGTAACTTTGAGACGGTTGTTAAGCAGATCAAGAAAAGCGGTAAACACTTTCAGGGCTGTATCTGTTACACACTGACAGAACCACGCCTTGGTGGTGAGGTGTATAATTCAGAGTATTATGTCAGAAAGGCTAAAGAACTTGAAGATATGGGCGCTGACTCTATCTGTTTAAAAGATATGGCTGGCTTGATGGCTCCGTATGATGCGTATGAACTTGTTAAGGAACTGAAAAAACAAGTTAAGGCTCCTATTCATCTGCATAGTCATTTCACTTCCGGTATGTCACCAATGACCCACCTGAAGGCGATTGAAGCAGGAGTTGATATTATCGACACATGTATGACTCCATATGCATATCGTACTTCACACGCTGCGGTAGAGCCTCTGGTTATGGCTTTACTTGGCACAAGCCGTGACACAGGTTTTGATATTAAAAAACTTGCGGCAATCAATGAGATTTTTGAGAAGCAGATTCTTCCAAAATATAAGCATCTGCTTGATGATTCCAAAGTTTCCATTATTGATATCAACGTGCTTCTTCATCAGACACCTGGCGGAATGCTCTCGAACCTTGTTAATCAGCTTCGTGAGATGGACGCGCTTGATAAGATTGATGAGGTATATAAAGAACTGCCACGTGTTCGTAAAGAGCTTGGCCAGATTCCTCTGGTTACACCTACCAGTCAGATCGTTGGCGTACAGACTGTAAACAACGTGCTCCATGATACACCTGAAGAGCGTTACAAGATGATTACAGGTCAGGTCAAAGATCTCTGCTACGGTCTTTATGGCAAGACTGCGGTACCTATTGATAAAGAACTGCAGAAAAAGGCGCTTAAAGGCTATCCGCGTGGTGAGACTCCGATCACTTCACGACCTGCTGAAGTACTTGAGCCTGAGCTTGAGAAAGCCATAAAAGAGGTCGGTGATCTGGCGGTCGATATCGATGATCAGATTCTGTATGCCATCTTCCCGGTAACCGGTAAGAAATTCCTTGAATGGAAATATGGCAAGGCAGAAGCACCTGACAGTGTGAAGCCTATAACTATGGAGAAAGTTAAGGCCCGTGAAGCACTGGTGAAAAAAGCTTTGGCTGGTGAACTCATCGAAAAGAAAGAGGGTACACCAGAGAAGACAGATGCTGTCCGTACGTTTAATGTGTTTGTTGATAATGAGTATTTTGCTGTAGATGTTGATCCTGTTGGCGGTGCTCCTGTCTTTGCAGCAGCGCAACCAGCTGTTGTATCCAGACCAGCTGCCCGCGCAGCTGCCGCACCTGCACCTGTAGCTAAGGCTGAGCCAGTTGCCGCACCTGCACAGCCAGTTAGCGGTACTCTTCTTGTTGCTCCAATGCCTGGCATGGTTGTTCGTTTTGAGAAAAAAGTGGGAGACAAGGTCAAGCAGGGTGACACTGTAATGATCCTCGAAGCTATGAAGATGGAGAATGCCCTTGTTGCTCCATGTGATGGCAGCCTTAACGCCTTGAATTTCAGTGTTGGCGACAGTGTTGTAAAAGGCGCACCACTTGCAGTTATTGCTTAGTATTAGTAAATTAGTGAAGTATAGCTAGCTGATATGGCAAATATAACGGGCATGAGATAACCTCTCTTGCCCGTTATCTATTGAGTTTATATCCGAAAACTATTTAACTCTTAGATCAAGTGAAAACTATGCTGATACGCGAACTCAACGGGAAAACACCACAGTTTGGAGAAGACTGTTTTTTTGCGGAGAATGCCACCGTTATAGGTGACGTGGTGATGGGGGATAACTGCTCGGTCTGGTACAACGCCGTCATTCGTGGCGATGTGCATTATATACGCATGGGTAATAAGGTAAATGTCCAGGATGGTGCGGTAATACATGCCACGTATCAAAAATCGCCGACCAATATCGGTAATAACGTCTCAATTGCTCATAACGCCATAGTGCATGGTTGCACAGTAAAAGACAATGTCCTGATCGGTATGGGAGCAATTGTTATGGATGACTGTGTTGTTGAGTCAAATTCGATTATTGCGGCTGGTGCTGTGGTTTCCAAAGGTACGCACGTTGAGTCTGGTTCTATTTATGCTGGAGTTCCAGCTAAAAAGATTAAGGATATCAGTGAAGAACTTATATCTGGTGAGATTGAACGTATCGCGAATAGTTATGTGAAATACTCTGGTTGGTATAAAGAACCTGAAGGTGAATAAAGTGTTTTGAGTATTAGGTTTGGTTGTCTTGTTTGACTGCTATTACTACTTTACCTTTGAAACGTCCTTCTCCAAAATACTTGAAAGCTTCAGCAGTATCGCTTAGCGGGAAACATCTGTCTATAACGGGTCTTACTTTTCCAGATTCAATCAGCGCGTTAAGGCTGTGTATATCTTTGTTTGGTTTATGCATAATTATAGCCAGCTTTTTTCTACTCATCCTGGAGATCAATAATCCAGGAAATACGAGTTGTAAGATTCTGGAAGATTTGCCTCCGACGGTGACATAATTTCCATCAGAGCTTAAAGCGCGCCTGTAATCGAAAATAGAGCGGTCTGTTTTTACATCAAGGATCAGATCATAACATTTCCCATTCTTAGTGAAATCTTCTTTGGTGTAATCAATAAGATGGTCTGCACCCAGAGATTTCATCATATCAAGTTTACCAGTGCAATCCACGCCGGTCACCTCAGCACCAAATGATTTGGCAATTTGGATTGCAAAGGTACCTACACCGCCGCAAGCACCATTAATCAAAACTCTCTGTCCCGGTTTGATCTCTGTTTTATCGCAAAGCCCATGCAGCGCGAGAAGTCCAGCCTGGGGTATTGCCGCTGCTTCTTCAAATGAGATTCCAGGCGGTTTCAGCGTTAATTCATTTTCACAAGCACATACATATTCGGCAAAGCCTCCCCAATGACCTTCACAAAGATCTCCAAACACCTCATCACCAGGATGAAACTGTTGAATATTTGTTCCAACCGCTTCAATTACACCTGCTACATCACATCCAAGGATTCTGGTCTTTTTCGGCCTTAGAATTCCGCTAAAAAGGCGATACTCTAACGGCCTGCCTGTCAACATTTCCCAGTCCCATGAATTAATGGAAGCTGAATGAACTTTTATCAAGACTTCATCGTCTTTGGGCTCAGGCTTTTCCACCTCATTTAATTCAAGAACATCCGGCGTTCCGTATTGTGTATATACAATTGCTTTCATAGTCCTTGTGACTTTCCCACTGAGATTATGACAGGCCCTAATCGTTGTTCAGTCTCAACTCTTTGATGAGCTTCGGCAGCTTTCTCAAGCGGGTAGATTTTGTCTACGATTGGATGTATTTTACCTTTCTCAATCATTTCTTTGAGTATGTGTAATTCTTCTTTCCTTTCTTCGGCAAAAACAAAAATCGCTGTCTTATTTGTAAACATAGATGTCAGAACAGATCTCAGCATGTCGGATATGCGGGGATTTGCAATGAGATAACGCCCGCTGTGGCTGAGTGATTTAATACAACTAGAATAGGAGATTTTAGAAACCATGTTAAAAATGACGTCATAGGTTTTGTCGCTTTTGGTGAAATCTTCCTTGGTATAGTCGATGAAATGATCCGCACCGATTCGGCGGATCATTTCCTCCTTGATAGCACTGTCAACTCCTGTAACTTCAGCACCCATTGCTTTGGCAATCTGTACTCCAAAAGTACCGATGCTACCGCCTGCACCATTGACCAACACTGTTTCCCCATCACGGATATGTGCTTTTCTCAAAAAATGGAGCGCATTCAAGCCACCGAGCGGTACCGCAGCTGATTCGACAAAGTTAAGATTAGATGGTTTGGAAACCAGTGTGTAGCTGGCTGGCACACAAACGTATTCTGCATATGCTCCCAACCGGAACCTGGTAGTACCGAAAACCGCATCTCCCTTTTTAAACTTTACAACGTGTCTGCCAGCGGATTCAATTTCTCCGGCAAAATACATTCCTAAAATGTGCTTTTTGGGCTTTAGTAAACCCATTGCAATTCGCAGCGGCAGCCAAAACCATATTACCGGAAAGCTGAAACTCCTCATTTCACAATCAGACTTTGTTGCCTCTGCCGCATGAACTTTTATCAAAACTTCATCGTCTGCGGGAATCGGCTTCTCGACTTCTTGAAGCTGGAGAACATCCGGTGATCCGTATCTTTTATATATAATAGCCTTCATGAATCATCTTCCATCATTGTCAAGATTATGACGACCTTATTTTGCATTCTGGAGTCTTGTGTAAGCGTGTATAATTTGATGTATTGAGACCGGCTTGTGTGGACAATTGAGTATTGATTTGCGTATCAATACTGCGCAGCACGTGTCTCATGCGAGCGACCCCTGGCTGCCAGATTCATAAGCTGAATAATGCGATCGTAATCGACTGACACTATTCCCAGAGTTCCTGAATCAACTCTCGGCTTAGATTCAGATATTTGTGTTGCATATTCGGATCATTGCAGAAAACTTCCAATGTAATTGTACTGTTGTAGCCGGTTGCCTTTAATGATTTTACTGCACTTTGCCAATTCACGGTTCCTACACCCAGGGGCATATGATCATCGGATCTGGATCGGTTGTCAGAAAAGTGAACATGTTGGATGTGTTCTCCCAGTTCACCACAAAAGACCTCATGATTATCGAAACCGAAGTTTGAGTGTCCGAAATCGAGATGCAGTTTTAAACCCGGTACTTCAGTCAGTAAATTTTTAAAGGTGGAAACTCGGTCAAAAGGGGTTCTGAAATTTTCAAATACCATTGTGAGACCATATGATGCAGCCATTTCGACAATGGGTGCTAATGCTTCAATATGGAATGAAATTAAATCCTTTCTCATAGCTGGCGGACAAAAATAACAGGGATGGATATTCATGACCTTCGCCCCCAAGGCGGAAAATATGCCTGCACATCGCTCCAGTTCGTTAAAGCAAGCTTCTCGCACTCCCTGTATCGGATAGGTATATGGGAGACAGGGATCAGTGTGTCCTGTGATAGATAAACCATAGGTATCAAGTGTTAGACTCAATTTACT
Source organism: Desulfosediminicola flagellatus (assembly GCF_005116655.2). GTDB lineage: Bacteria > Desulfobacterota > Desulfobulbia > Desulfobulbales > Desulfocapsaceae > Desulfopila > Desulfopila flagellata. Next base: position 1,783,874 of record NZ_CP050698.1, read on the forward strand.
ACTATCAACATTGCTGGCGTTAGGACCTTCAATGGTTAAATCCAAAAAATCGAACCCGGCTTTTCCACAGAACGTTGCCTCATCGTAGACTGATTTTGACGGGTTGTTCATTATTCCTATTTTCATTTCGCTTTCCATTGGTTGGTGGGCAATAAATTAAGCCAAATAATCATATTTCAGCAAATCTATCTCAGGTTGTTATTAGTATAATGAATCTTCCAATGAGAAGAGGACCAGCTTCAGAACGAAGACAATTTCATTCATTGTGTTCAGGTCAATCACACCCTACTTCTCTCTTGTAACAGAAAAAATTTTCCTCAAAACGCTGCTATAGTTGTTTAGGTGGTTTGAGCGGTTAGCCGTGTTCAAATAGCACGATGGTATGCGCACAGGTCAGAGCTTCTGTAAAATTACTGCTTTGCTAAAAAGTACTTTAGGTCTTTCAATGGCTACAAAACCATAGTCCAAAGCTGTTTTGATAGTTTCTTCAAACGCATTTTTAGAAACATGGAAGGGCGGTTCTACAATAAGGACTTGTCCGTGTGGTTTTAATAACGCACAGATCTCGCTGAAAAACGTTTTTTGATTCGGGATCTCGTGAATCATGTAGAACGCGAGAATAAAATCGACATTTCCTGAGAAACCTATTCTGGTTTGCTGGCATTGATGCAATATGATACGCTTTTCAAGTTCCGTTCCATGAATTTTGGATCGTAATTTTTGAAGCATCCCTTCTTGCAAATCACAAGCAATAACCTGTCCGGATTCACCAACCAATTGGGCGATATCGATAGAGAAAAAACCTGGACCGCACCCGAAATCCAAGACTGTCATTCCTTCCTTGATGTAAGGCCCAAGTATTTTTCCAGGATTTTGTATCCATCTGCGAAATTTGTTATCAAGAGTACCTGCTCTCTCAACTGGACATACACGATTCTTTGTATCACTCACTGGGTTTTTTTTTCTCCAATCGAAGACTAGCACCTTAATCAGCGGAGCTGTCTTCTTCGTCCGCAGAAACACAATTTTGGTGAAGGTATTGTATTACCTCACGATCCAGTGGGAATTGGCCTTGCCATTTCTGAATTTTTGGTCGTTCTTTTGATAGTTCTTCACCAGGTACCATTACGTTCAGACCGAAGGGAGTTTGCACTTCAACGGATTTTTCGGTGGCCACCTCGTGGGAGCCGTCAAGCTTTAAAGCGGCAGTGCCGGAATTGACAATCAGCTTTCGGTTGGCAAGCCGCTCTTCCCGGCGGGGCGAACAGACACTGCGACAGAAACCGCATACAGTGTAGTAGAACCAGTCAGGGTCGAAGACCGCCTGCCGATAGTCGTTAAAGCTATTGTCGCCGGTTTGCATCTGAGGGTCCGCCTTCTGGAGGCTGATGCACAGTGAATCAAGTTCTTGCTTATCTTCGGGTAGTGGACGGCCGAGACGGTAGGGGCTCCAGTTGGACCAAGTCCCGGATAATGCCAAACCTTCATAGCCGGTGCAGCTTATCCAGCAACAGGTGTTTGGCCGCTTGCGGGATATGGTTTCGGTGACGCCGGCGACCATAACTTGCGTCGATGTATTGGGTTGAATCATTTCCACGGGACAGACGAGGCTGCATATTTTGCATTTGTCGCAAGGATGTTCTTCATCAGGTATGGGGGAGTCAGGCGTCAAGTTAGCCGAAGTTAAAACGCTCCCGAGCTCTACCAGCGCACCGTATTCCCTGGTTAGCAAATTACCACTCCACCCCAATCGCCCGACACCGGCAGCAAGGGCTGCATAGCGATGAGAAAAGTCTGGATGAAACTCGGTCATCTCTGTTATATCGGCGGCGTCTTTTTCAGGTCGATAGTTGTTGTTGAGGTCTACGTTGACGGCTTCGTATCCTTCCGAGCGGAGTTGTTCGGTGAGTGCATCACCAATTGTATAAAGCGTCTGAGCGATGACTTTTCGGTTGTCGCAGTGGGGGCGCCATGTCTTTTTGCTAATGAAGTGCTGCACGAGATCAATATCTAATGACAGCGCAAATGAAATAACCGATTTTGCAGTTGGCAAGATATAGCGCGGGTCGGCGGAGGGTGGTCCGTCGGCAAGGAGGTCTGTAGTGGTTATACCAACCAGATCGGCACCGAGGCTCATTGTCAGGGATTTAAGTCTCGTTTCCGTAGAGTCCATAGGATTCTCTCCTTAGATTTACTGTTCACTTCAGCATTTACAACTATGTCATTACATCGGTTACAGATAGTTTCTCTTTAGATGAGCACGTTCACCTTATGTTGATTACCCTATGTAATAATATTTTCTTTAGTTTATCACGGGTCACTAATCTAATACCATATTTATGGGCATGACCCTACCGTGTATGTTCTGAACATCAGGATGGTCTCATGGCGAATTTGGCCCAGGCGCTTTCTCTGGTTGCGTAAGAGAAATGTTGAAGATTGTGATTATTGGTTCAAATTGATTGCCTGCTTGGACGCAATACGGTAATAGAGACCTTCCTTTTGTTCCTGCGACTCATCATTCTTCGGAGTAGGTGATTAGACGCATTTTATGAAGAAGTACTTTCCCTTGAAAAAAAAGGGAATGAGTTTGGAGATAGCATATGACAGATATGAAATGGACTACGGTCAAAAGAAAAAGGAAAGATCCCGGTTCTGAAGAGCAGAGAGTCTCTTCAATGGGAGATCTCTCAGGCGGCAATTCAGGTGTCGGAAAAGTGACTGCGGGGAGTGTTCCGGAAGATAGCGGTTATGTGCGACGGCAGAAACCCAAATCCTCTATGAATCCTAAAGCGGTAACCGCAGAGCAGCAGCAACTGATTCAGAGGTTGTATGTGAATCTGGAGACGATTGCAAAACAGGTGATGACGACAAAACGATCCGACAAGGAGGCACATGAGCATGCCCTTCTGGAGATACGTTCACTCCTCGACAGGATCATCATCATCGACCCTTCACGGTTTGAGAGGCCCTTGGGGGATACTCTTGAGAATGCTATTACCAAAATCTACACGGTTGTAGCCTAGTGTCCTGTCATGCCTCAGGTGTCTAATTCTGCTTGCCCTTTTCACTTCCTGACTTTCTTGTCTGGAGTCTTCGCGATGCTCCGCTTACCTGCAATTTTAGTGCACTGCGATGCACGGATGAAGGAGCATAGCAGCGATATGTAACTGAATGAGAAACGAAGTCAGTGTGCTAAAAGGGCGAACAAGATCCGGTAGGTAAAGGTGTACAGAGTACTAGTGTAACTTAAATAAGTTATTGTTACTAATTTACCTGTCTGGCTAAGATTTCAATGGTAAAAACATTTTACCAACCCGTCAGATACTATCTCAACAGACAACGTGGAGCAAAAAGGGTTTAAGCATTGAGTTACGATTGACTTGCTTCATTGAAATGGGAACAGCTGTATAAATGCCTACCGGGTTGATAGTGAAACGTATAGATGTGTTAGTCCAAGTGGACGATTTTACTAATATACCTTTCAATAGCAATGGCTGCGAGTTGATTGCCCGCTATATTCCAATGTGTATCCCTAGGTCTATAAAGTTGCTGGGGTGAGTTTGAAAAATAATCATACAGGTCGATATTGTTAATATTCAGCTTGTCGAGCTCGTTCGATAGTAATGTGTTAGGACGTGTCATCTCTAATTTGTCGATATCTATATCTGGATAGTAGGCCTCCTTAACATCCCGTAATAATTTGTTATTAATTTGCAATTCGTCTGGAATAATTGCAACGACAAGCTTAATGTTATGTTGTTCACATATTTTTCTGATTTGTTTTAAGTAATATAGAGCGTTATCCAGTCTCTGGAGCAAGTCTTTGTTCTCGGGCAAATAGATAGAACTCCGATCGAATTCTATTTTCAGGTACTGTTCATGATCGAAACTCGGACAATGGTCACAATATCTGGCATTTCCATGAATGTTTTCGTCTTGGTATTTATGGCGCAAGTTAATCATATAATGAAAAAAAGAGGCCACAAATGAAGATTCGTAAGGTTTTCTCTTTTTGCTTTCATAAAAATCATTTCCTATGAAAAATGATAACAAAACCATATCAGGTTGAAGCTCTAAGCCCTCGTTTACAAACACTGAAAAATAATCTTTAGGGCCAATGGAAGGAATACCCATATTCAATAGCTCGATGTTGCTATTGATCAGTTTTAATTTGGATTCAACAAGAGTTAGATAATTGTATTCATATGGTACAACTCCAAATGAGAACGAATCGCCAATACCAATAAGTCGGTATTCGTCTTCTTTTTTTTCAAGGAATTCTTTGTCTTTAAAGCCACGAGAGTTAAGTGTAAAACCCCAGTCATCTGCGAAAGGTTTTCCTCGGAACCTGTCATACGATCCACTATAGAAAATATGCGATGGGTAGAAATGATTATATATACGTAGAGCAATTTCCCCCATAAATGCTGTGATCAGCAGTATCACAACAGATTGAAGAATAATGAATCCTATTTTTTTATAAATGTGTTGAATATTCAGAACAAATTGCCTCTTTTCACTAACGGTTTATGATTACCGGCGGCGACGCAAAGTGTTGGTCACCACCGCAAATTTAGATTGTTGCTTTTCAAATTTGCATAAACGTACTTTGTGGAGGCGCATTAGCGTGTTAGGTTTATGCGGTTCTGTCTCGTAATACAGTGTGTTTTCTTCCAGGTTACGTTCTTATCACAATTGTTGTCTGCACCATTAGCCCTTTATCTATTGTTCTGATATCAATTGATTTTCTTCAATAGCGGGTTCGGGTTGAGCAATGGTAGATATGAGTTTTTAAGGGGAGTTCGAGTCTGCTGAACCGATGCCAGGTGATTTCTAAACGTGCGGGCGAGTTTACCTCCCCGCCATGAAGTGAGGGGAAGAGCACCATACGTATGTTGATAAAGTGTCAGGATTTCGGCATGTAATTCAGGTTTGGGTTTAAAGGTTGGTTCCTGGTACTTTCTCCATGATTGCCATGCAACTACTGCGGCCTCAGCATTGTTTTGTTTACAGGCTCGAAGCAAATTTCGTTCGGCCACTCGTTCTGGTGGGTGCAATAATTTCCAGCGTTCTCGTGCCCAACCTGCAAGACGATCTCTCTGCCAAACGACCAGGCTAATAGTAATAGTCAATGCTGCCGTCAGTACAAATAGCAGGAAGTGGCTGGGGACAGACGATTTCCTGCCCCCTGAGGTTACCGAAGACGGTGCTACATCGACGGCTATAGCGGGCAGGGTTTTTGACTGCAGTGTGCTGGTAACAGGATTCCACCAAACATACGTGAGAGCAGGGAGAGACACTGTACCTGGTTCAGTTAGTAGATACGTAAGAGTATCTTCTCGTTTTCCAAGAAAATCACCTCGCTCCAGTTGGTCCGCTGTTGCCGAGTCACTGAGATAGACTCGTACTCCTTCTGGTGCAGTGGTTGACGGAGGCATGAAGGCCATACCGGGAATCTGCGGTGCCTGCTGAGAAATGGAGCGTTTGAAAATATCTCCAACCTGAGCAGGACCGGGTTGTGGCTCCCATGACTCTGTTATGTCAAGGGATTCGGTGGTGATGAGGTATTCAGCAGGATCACTACCAGGCGGGCGTTGTATTTCCACTTTCCAGCCGGACACCTCTGCCTGGACATCTACGGTCGGACCGGTAAAGCCTTCCTTGTGAGAAAACTGGACACCAAAGGCGGGAATGTCGAGCACTCCTGTTTTCTGAGAAAATAATGCAAATTCATGTTTTTGCACAAACCAGCTTTTACCATCGATTTCTTCAGATTCGACGATCGGATTACCGATCTTCATTACCAGGGTAGCTGGAAGTTCGGGCAAAGCAAAATAGGCTGTACCATCAAATGAACCTGGAGCCCGCAATTCGACATAAAACTGTAGCCGCTGTCCAACCCAGGCCTTGGGAGTCGGTACGGTCAGGGCTACCGGTATACCTGTCGCTCCAGTAGTTGTCGCCCATACCAGACAACCCATTATCAGCCAAAGAACGTGTTTCATTTGACTCCCTCTGCCGATTGGGCTGTATGTTGAAAAGCGAATTTTGCCTTAAGAAAATCAGCTGGTTTGGTTTGCACACGTCGTAGCCATAGGGCCTGTATTTCGATGTCGGAAAGTGGTTTGTCTCCTTCTATTTGCGTGTCCTGTCCAAGATTTTCTGCTTTTTTGTCGAAAACGACCTTGTCTGCTCCTATCTTCTGGTCACCCATATCACCGCCTTCTGATGTGGTCATAGCCTTTCTGGCAATTGCGAGAGCTCTATTTTCACTTGCGGCAAGTAAATCAGGTCGTTTTTTTAAAGCCTCATCGTAGCGGGCAATGGCAGTTTCGTAATCTCCATGCATCAGCAGCGAATTCCCTTCATTGTATTGCGCCTCGGCAGTGTTGATACGGGAAAAGACCTTGGCGGCCTCCTGAAAATCACCTCCACGGTATAAGGCAACTCCCTGACGGAAAGGATCTTGGAAATATTCAGCTGCCTTGTTGAATTCTCCATGTTCATAGTATCGCTGGCCCAGTTGATCGGGTGTAAACCACAGACTGTTCCAGGTAGCTGCGAGGATGATAAAAAATTCTTTCATAGGGCTTCACCCCCGCTTTCCTCTCGCTGAAATAATAGCAGTGCTGCTGCAGCCAGCAACGGCACAAGCCAGTAACCAGCCTCCTGCCATCGCTCGCCTTGATTTCCAGTTTTCCCAACATGAACCTTGGCAGCACGGCGGATAATGGTTGCGACATCCTTACCGGTGACATCAAATGGTTCGACATGAGCCTTGAGTGTTTTTGCGGCAGTACGCAGAGCACTATCTTGTGAAGAGTCGGGACTATTGATAGCAAGAATCTGGAGCGGAAATGTAACTTTCTGCTGGACAGATTGCAGAAGAGCAGAGTCGGTAGTTATAGAATCGGCCAGGATAACGACACTTCCTCCCTGCTGTCCATCGGTAAGCACGCGGACAGCCTCTATGAGTGCGAGGTCAAGACGGTCGCCGGGTACCGGCATTATTTCAGGACCTATTTCAGCAGCCATGGTAGCAACTACACCTGTATCACGAGTAGGTGGAAGCACGAGATGTGCAGAACCGGAATAGGCGATCAGGCCGAGCAGCTTGCCTTTGCCGGCCTCTGCCAGATCAGCGATTTTCAATTGGGCCCGTTCCAAACGGGAAGGTGCTGGATCGGGCTGCATCATGCTGTTATCGGCTTTCAGGATAATCATCAACGGTGTTGCGTCATCGGTGAAGGGACTTGGCGCAAGGCGCCAAGTCGGTCCGGCAATGGCGATGACAGCAACTAGCCAGACTGTCAGCAATCCCAGAGCATCATAACGTTTTTTCGATCCGCGTTCGACGATCAGTGCGTTGAGTAAATCCGGGGCAATCTGGGCGCGCCAGCCGCGAAGTGGATCAGCGTATCGCAACCACATCCACCACACGCCAACAGCAAGAGGTATGAGCAACAACCAGACAGGTCGAATAAAATGAAAATTGGCTAAATCAGCTGTCATTGTAGCACCTCCAGTCGTCCTGTCCGGGGATCAACGTGAACCGTGCCCGGGGCGGCAGTTGCAGGCGTGCTGAGCCTTGCAGTACGCGTAATCACCGAGAACTTCAACGCCAGAGAAATCAGCAATGCGGCTAACACGGGCCAGTAATACAGATCGCTGCGTGGCCGATAGCTGACAACATTTACTTCCCTGGTCTCAATCGTGTCGAGTTCGTCATAAATCCCTTTGAGCTGTTCCCGGTCAGCGGCAAAAAAGTAGGAACCGCCGCTGGTCTGGGCGACTGAACGAAGAGTCGCCTCATCGAGCTTTTCTTCACCTACTGTGCTCGGATCACCGATTGCCACGGTGTGAATGCGGATACTCTCTCCCTTCGCAACCCGTGCTGCCTCGACCGGGGGCACAAGACTGGCAGTGTCATTACCATCAGTTAAGGCAATGATGGTCTTGGCGGGCATCTCACTCTTTGCAAAAAGTGTTACGCCAAGACCAATGGCGTCTCCAAAGGCGGTACGCGGCCCTGCCATGCCAATGGCAGTTTCATCGAGCAGTCTCCTGGCAAGGCTGAGATCGGTAGAGAACGGTACCTGCAGGAACGGTGCATCGCCAAAAACGACCAACCCTACGCGGTCCCCCTTTCGATGGGTGAGGAAATCACCAAGCACTTCCTTGACCGCGCTGAGGCGATCTATCTTTTCCCCTGCACTATTGCTGAAATCCTCCTGGCGCATTGACCCTGAAAGATCGACGACAAGAAGTAAATCACGGGTCGGTTGCTCACTGATCACTGGCGGCTCCAACCACTGTGGATGTGCCAAAGCGGTGAGTACCAGCAACCAGATCAGCGAGGGTATCAGAAGACTATGCCAGTTCTGCCGGATTGTGCGTGGAAGTGACGTTCCTGCAGCCGCTTGCCGTATACGGTCTCCGAACGGTACCCGTACGGCGATCTGTCGTGTCCGTCGGGGCGGCAGGAGCAGTCGCACAAGCCATGGTAATGGCAGGAGCACGAAAACCCACAGTGAGGAGAAAATCAGCATATCGGGTACACGCTAATATTATTTTGGGAATACTACGTTCCAGTCATTTTTCATGTTTACAACCGTCCAGCCCCTGGCTCTGGCTTCATCAAGCCCCTTATCCAGACGGCCGATATGACTTTTTCGATCATAGGCCCACTCGCGTTCGGCGTCGGTATGGTGAACATACAGACAGAAGTTCGGCCCTTTGCCGGCTGCGGTCCATTGCAGCATTTGCAGGTCACCATCGGAGTTACCGAATGCGGCAATGGGTCGCCGGCCGATATGCTGATGAATGCCAACGGGCTTACCTGCTTTGTCATCGATGAAATTGATTTCCGGCAGCCGTACAAGCGCAGGTTTGTCGTCAAGAAACTCAAACTTGGTCTTGATACTTGAACCAATGACCTGCTCTGGCGGGATACCGTAGACCTTCTCCGTCCAGGGGCGCATAAATTCAATACCGCCGCCTGAAACGATGAAGGTCTTGAAACCTTCCTCCCGCAGATAACTGAGCAGCTCAAGCATGGGCTGGTAAACCATCCCGGTCAAAGGCTGCTTCGATACGGGGTGTCTGGCGGTTGTCAGCCAATCCTTAACAAGCTGTTCGAATTCTTCGGTGGTCATGCCGGCATGGGTGGCCATGACCATTTCCAGCAAATCATGCTCTCCGCCCGCAAGAGCTTTTTTCATGTCGCCTTGAAGTACCGAGGCAAACGGTTCTTTCGTTTGCCATTCCGGATGTTGCGGGGCAAGTGCTTTGATCCGGTCAAAGACAAAAAATGCCTGGAAATACATCGGCTGTTCAGCCCAGAGCGTACCGTCATTGTCAAAGGTGGCAATACGCTCCGCGACCGGAACGAAGTCATCAGAACCTGCCGTGCTTACTCTGGTAACGAAGTCAATAATGGCCTCTTTAGCCTTGCCGTCGTTCCAGGAAGGTAAAGGATCAGCACCATACGTAATTGAGGTGCTGAAAATCACCATGAAGGTAACTACACTGAAAAAACGTAACGTTCGTTTCATGAAATGTTCTCTTTGGGGCATGGGTTTGCGGTTGTCGTTGATTCGGCTTCATAAACAGGTACATGATGACTGGTAAGCCAGCGGGTGGCATATAAGCGCAACAATTCCAGATCAGTATCAGCAGCAGATGGTGTATATATCCCGAGACTCAGTTGATTCCGCACGGTATCCGGCATAGGCTCAGAACATTGTGCTGCCAGCCAGTCGGGCCAGTCCGGACCGCTCTTGGCAGCGATCAGTCGACGCGGCGCAAAAGCCAGAGCGGTACGGCGGAGAACTTCGGCAATCTCGTCAGTATGCTCACAGGATTGAAGCAGGTGCAGGGCTTCACGTCGGTAACCATTGGCGTTCCATCGTTTCCAGGAATGCCGGCAAATCCAGAGAAGTGCCAGGATCAGCAGGGCTGACACAATGTACCAACCGGGAGCCGGTGGCCAAAACGGTACTGAAGAGGGGGGTATGAGATCATGAAGGTTTTCGAGACTTGTCGGATCGGCTTTCATATGCTGCGTGACCTTTGTTGAAGATGGGCGCCAAAAAGGTCACGCAATTGATCAACTGGTGATAATGCGGCCGAAATAGGAATGACAGGCACACGCAGGTTACGAAAGATCTCCATCCACAGGTCGAGACGGTCAGTAAAGGCCTTCTGGAAAGAATCAGTAAAGGCCGATCCCGTGGGAAGTTCGTAGGTCACATCACGATCAACCGCGGTCATCCCGGGATGTATATGAAGATCTGCCCCGAGCGGATCATATATGCCTACAACCAGAACATCATTGTGGGCTGCCAGCCCTGTAGCCAGTTTCTTTGTTGTCTCGTCAGCCCCGTCGAGATCGCTGATGATTACTACCAGATGATCATGGGTGGCGCGTCGCAGAGCTGCATTAAGGGCATCATTGAGTGTAACAGTTACAGCTGCAGGTTCGTCTGGTTGATCTACGAGTAGCGTATTCAGTCGAACGACTTCGTGTAGCAGGCGTAGAACCCTGCTCTGGCTGCGATGGGGAACCAGCTCAATTATTTCATTATCGTTAAATACAATTCCACCAACCCGATCGTTTACTGCCAGAGTGCGCCAGGCCGCAAGTGCGGCAATCTCGGCAGCTACCACAGACTTCATGGCACGTTGACTACCGAAAAACATCGAACGACGCTGATCCACTACGACAATCACCGGACGTTCACGCTCCTCGGTATAAACCCGCACATGTGGCGAACGTAAGCGCGCAGTAGCCCGCCAGTCGATGGTGCGTATGTCATCGCCCTGCTGGTACTGTCGGAGTTCCTCAAAGGCCAGACCACGTCCTCGCAAGCGGGATGCATGACGCCCGGAGAGCAGTGAGGTTATGGGCTGGCGGGGCAGAAAGCTGAACCCTCTGGCCTGGCCACGCAGCAGCATCAGTTCTTCCAGTGAGGTTTGCACCCCTGGCCTGTGTATTACGGAGGTCTGTTCGATGGTACGTTTCATTGGATCACTTTACTTCAGATGGGCACTACAGCCTTCAGCATGGCCTCAATTACGTCTGTTCGGGTTTTGCCGGCAGCCTCCGCTTCATAGGAGAGGTGGATGCGATGGGCCAGACAGGCCGGTGCAACAGCACGAATGTTCTCCGGCGAAACAAAGTCCTGCCCCTGCAACCATGCATGGGCACGGGCAGCTGCGTCGAGAGCGAGTGTGCCACGTGGACTGGCTCCAAGGCGGATCCAACGGGGGAGGTTGCCCTGATAGCGCTGAGGTTCGCGGGTGGCGATAACCAGATCTACGATATAGCGCTCTGCTGGTTCGGCAACATGAATAGCGTTCACTTCCTTCCTTGCGGCGAAGATGACGTCTTCGGATATCTTTGTCCCTGTCTCGGCGGCATCTCCAGCCCTTTCGCCGCGCACCAGTCGAAGGATAGCTGCTTCGTTTTCCGCAGGGGGGTAAGGCACGTTTACATAGAGAAGAAAACGATCCATCTGGGCCTCAGGCAGCGGATAGGTGCCTTCCTGTTCGATAGGGTTCTGGGTGGCAAGAACCAGAAAGAGTCTGGGTAATTTGTGGGTGGTGCCGGCGACTGTGACCTGACGTTCTTCCATCGCTTCGAGAAGAGCTGCCTGGACCTTGGCCGGGGCACGGTTGATCTCGTCCGCAAGCACAAGATTGCCGAAAATCGGGCCTGGTTGGAAATCAAAACTGCTATTTTGTTCCCTGTAGATTTCCGAGCCGGTCACATCAGAAGGCAGGAGATCCGGCGTAAACTGTACCCGGCGGAATTCGCTTTCCACCAGCTTACCGAGTGTCTTGATCGATCGGGTTTTGGCTACCCCGGGCAACCCCTCCATAAGGACATGCCCATCAGCGAGAAAGGCTATGAGCAGACGTTCGACGACGGTTTCCTGGCCGATAATGGCCGCGTTCATTGCAGTTGCTATCTGTTTAAATGCTTCACGAGGATTCATTGGGCATCTTGAAAGAGGTTATGCCATTGAGACGTGAGGTCCACACCCGTTTAAACACGGGTGTGGACAGGATGACTGAGATTTTTTTCCAGGCGCGAGGCTACCTGTCGCCAGCACCTTTGGTTACCGCCTCCATAACCTGATCGAGGTTGAAACTGCCAGGTTTTTGGCGTGGAGGGAACTCTTTAAAGCTCTGTAGCCACTGGCCGACATATGCTGCAGCAGGGGCGAAGACGAACATATGTTCGACAAACCACCTGTCATATCCCATGCCGATCTCGTGAGCGTGTTCGAAGGGATCCATACGCAGATTCGTCAGCATAGGGGCGCGCAGTTTGGTGAAAGGCTCTTGCCAGACTTTTAGGCCATCGGAGTCCTGGCGCAGGAACGTGACCTTCCATGCATCATAACGCAAGGCTGCTGCACTGCCGTCATCGGTCCAATAGATGAATTCTTTTCGCGGCCATTGCTCTTCACCCTTGATTGCCGGCATCAGGTTGTAACCATCGATATGGACTTTATAGTTCATATCCCCGGCTTTTCTGCCTTTCAACAGATCGTCCTTAACAGTCGTATCTCCCACAGCGGCCAGCAATGTCGGGAGCATATCCTCGTGCGCACCGATATCGTTTATGATGGTACCTGGTTTGATAACCCCGGGCCAGCGGATCATACATGGCACCCGGTAGCCACCTTCCCATTGCATATTTTTTTCGCCGCGGAACATGGTTGTACCGCCGTCTGGCCACGAGAAAGACTCAGCCCCATTGTCGGTGGAATACATAACAATGGTGTTGTCTTCGATGCCTAATTCTTTCAGCTTATCGAGCACCTCTCCCACCATTGCATCGTGTTCAACCATACCATCGGCATAAACACCCAGGCCCGTCTTGCCTTGCGACTCTTTTTTGAGGTGAGTAAATATGTGCATACGAGTGGAATTCCACCACAAAAAGAACGGCTTGTCAGCTTTTACGGCTCGGTCCATGAAGTCCAATGCTTTTGCATTCATTTCTTCATCTACCGTCTCCATACGTTTTTTGGTCAGGGGACCGGTGTCCTCTATCTTGCCATCGGCTGTCGAGCTGATGACACCCCGAGGACCAAAGCGTTTCTTAAATTCCGGACTTTTCGGGTAATCTGGATTCTCAGGTTCTTCTTCCGCATTGAGATGATAAAGGTTACCGAAGAATTCATCAAAACCGTGGGCCGTAGGCAGCATCTCGTCACGGTCACCGAGGTGGTTTTTGCCGAACTGGCCTGTCATGTATCCTTGAGCCTTGAGCAGTGTGGCGATGGTCGGATCTTCCTTCTTCATGCCCTCGGGGGCACCAGGCAGACCGACCTTGGTGAGGCCGGTGCGGATAGGCGACTGACCAGTGATGAAGGCTGCACGTCCGGCGGTACAGCTTTGCTGGCCATACCAGTCGGTAAATAACGCGCCCTCCTGGGCAATGCGGTCGATGTTCGGTGTTTTGAAACCCATCATGCCCTGGTTGTAGGCGCTGACATTGAACTGGCCGATGTCATCACCCCAGATTACGACAATATTTGGTTTTTTCATTGTGGCAGGGGCTGCTGCCTCTGCCCAAGTCGGTAAGACACCGGCAGACAGTGCAATGCTCCCAGCCATACAGCAACCCACAAGCGCACTTTTCGTGGCGTGTGACCTGAAGATTTTGTGCAACGAGAATTTTTGAATCCTACTCATTCTGTCCTCCTTCTATGTGTGGGGGGAAGGGATGCTTTAGAACATCTTTTCTTCGTTGTTACAGGTAGTAGCGAAATCGATTTGATATGTATTTACTTTTGATATTACGAGTAATAGTCGGTATGTCCCGCTGTATGTCGGGATCTAATCAATGTATGCTGCGGCAGAGACAGGTCAGGCGTTTTTGCCGACTAAGGTTCAGATCAATCTATTTTTCTGACATTTTCACCAGCAGAGGTTCAATTGTGAACAGTGGAAACATTGGTGTGGAAACGTCCATTTTAAACGAAGGTGGACTGCTTTTGTGTGTCAGATTAGACCATCAGTTGAGATTGCATCTCCTTATCTAATTGTACAAAAACTGTTTCCAATGTAAGCCTGACATGTAAATGTATCACTCGAATATAGGTAAAGACAAGAAAAAGTGTTATCGAGCAGGTAGGTAGATAATCTACAAATCTCTCATTGAATTGTTTGCTGTCGATTGGGGTCGGTCTACAGTAAATTGCATGAATTAGAACAAAGAGCTGTAGGAAGAGGGTTGAGTTTTTCCTTAGATTGTCTTGGTGGAAAACACCCGTTTTATACACATAATTATTGTAATTCAATCATGTTAACATGGTGAGTTCTCAAGCAGAACAAGCATTGTTCAATACAATGAAAGGATCTTACAACAGGCAAAGAGGACACTCAGCAAATAGCTATACACCTCCAGCGGAATTGGAAGCGGAATTAACGTGAAATGTGGTTTAACCTCGCGACCACCATTTTAGGGAAACATCAAATTAAGATTTCTCATCAATATAGTGGGCCAAAAAGATCAAGTTGGGTCAGGTAGAGACGCATATCGAAATCTAATTGATGGTAATCAGGTTCCATATGTTTGCAGAGTTTGTAAAAGGCTTTGTTATGATCCTTTTCTTTGAGATGGGCGAGTTCGTGAACGACAATCATTCGAAGGAAAGGTTCCGGTGCATTTCTGAAGGTTGAGGCGATACGGATCTCGTTTTTTGCCTTTAACTTGCCTCCCTGTACCCGTGATATAAATTTATGTACACCGAGAGCCTGGTGCTGCATCTTGATTTTAGGATCAAAAAGCACCTTACTGAGTGGCTGTGATTTCTGCATAGAGATATTTTTTATCGCTATAACGTATTCGTAGAGCGCTTTGTCTGTACGAATCTCATGGGGGGAAGGATACTTCTTGAGCAATAGCTTGTGTAATGTATTCTCTGCAATCAGGCGTTGCACCTGATCTGTGAGATGGTCTGGGTATCCTAATAAATATTGTAATTCCTTCACTTCTTCACCTGGCTGAAAGTCTGTTTTGCAATGGTTGTGAACGGCTGAATGCATTCTGAGTCTCACTGCCCAAAGTAAACATTTTGTCAGAAAATAGAAATACAGAACCTGCATTTATCCCGGTGGTTGAGGGAATGCGTTATGGGTTTACATATATTCTACTAATCCAGTGAGAGACGAACAGCGTATAAGATCATCAGCTTGTTCAGTTGGATTCTCGATGCTACACAATCCGTGATACCTATTGCATGAGTAAATTCATCTCAAGTTTTCTGCTATTTCACATCTTCTTAATACCTTAATAGAGGTATTACTTTACTTACTAAAATAGTAATAATTATCAATGATCTGCCTGCTGGTTTTAGGCTTCTGAAAAAAGATTAGGCTCAGCTAAAAAAACACATTGACCTATTTTTTTACTGAAGGTATAAACTGTCGCAAGATTAGGGGTGCCTAAAAAGCAAACTAAGAAAAGAGAGAGGCAATTTTATGGGCAATGATATAACCGGGCGGAAGAAGGATTGTGTAGTTCCCGGGCATAAGTACATATGGGATATACCGGAAAAGTTTCATGTCACAATTCTGGCTGTTTGCCTTAGCGAAAATGAGCTAACTCGTTTAGGAGTTATTTCCGGTGGCCGAAATGCAATGAACTCCTGCAAGCTCGAGAGTCTTATGCTGAGCGCAGAGGGAGTGCATGTGCATTCAGCAAAAAGTGAGAATATCCAGCAGGTGCTTGATGCCAAGTTCAAGCTGAGTCTGCTTCGTTTTGGTAGTGCTGCTTCTACGCATGATTTGGAAAAATTATGGCAAGCTTCTATGATCGCAGGTGAATTTCGAGGGGCATACTGGGCAGTTATGACTCACCATCGTACTTCATTGAAAATGCAGGAAAGCATTAGTCAGCAAGTCAGTGTTTTCTCTATTTTGAATTGTTGTATGCATCAGCAACAAAAACGAAAATCGTGCGATTTACAGAGAAAGATGAATGTCATGGGAGCAACGCTTCTTGAGCATCAACGGCAGTATCGGACTACCGTTTGTCGTTAATGCTCACAAATAGCAAATCTGAAGAATGAACTATCGGCGGCAGTGTACAGAGCTGATCGACTTGAGCGACATCTTGAGCTTGTGCGCTATAGAAGTAATCTCCTCGAAAAAGATGATTCACAGCATAGAGATTCTCAAATAACTCCATGAACGATACCGGAGAAGATATTGAATGGATACATATGTACTTTTGTAAGATTCTAAGCACGATAGGGGGCAGACAATATATAGATTTCGGCAGATTTTCTGATATTGGCGGCGTAATGATAAATGATTCAGCATAACGGACAGCAGGAAAATGAGTATAAAGCTTCGAATGATTCTGGTTTTAACCGCAACTATCAGTATCCCTGAGGGGTATGCCCTTTACCTGCTTGAGAGTGGCCGGGTTGATATGCTTAAATCATTTCTTTCTGTGCATCTCGCATTGTCACTTGCCTTTCTTGGACCCATTTCAAGATTTTGCAGTTACCTGATCGTTGGCCGGGAAATTTCAGCGATGTTTATGTTTTGTCACAATATAAAAATGGGACATTACGATATGGCATTTTCTCTTGCGAACGAAGAAGAGGACGAGCCGGAAATAGTAAAGCTTAAACGTTTGTTGAACTGGATGGCGCATAGTCTATCGGTTCGTGAGAATACGCGACAGCAGCAACTAGGCAAAAACGAAGAGTTGAAAAAACATTTCCAGAAGTTGTCGATGAAAGATGAGTTGACTCAATTGTATAACAGGAGATTCTTCAACTCAAATATGCAACTTCTTGTGAAAGAATCGCTTAATTCCGGAAAGAGCCTCAGCCTGATGTTGATAGATGTAGATAATTTCAAGAAGGTCAATGACACTCTTGGCCACCAGAAGGGCGATGAGCTATTGATCATGCTGGCTGATACGATGTTTACCTCTATTCGTTCTGAAAATGATATTCCGTTCAGATATGGAGGGGATGAATTTGGAATCATACTTCCAGGGATAAGCGGTGCAGAAGGAATCACCATTGCAAGCAGAATTAAGGCGGGTTATGGCGAGTCAGCTCCGGAAATCACCTCACTCAGTATTGGTGTCGCCACTCTGTGTCATGACCTTAAAGATGTCGAGAGCGGGATGAAAGAATTGATCCAGCGAGCGGATGAGTGTGTATATATGGCGAAGAGCAAAGGGCGCGATAGCATAGTGATTGATGGTAGGGAGATGGAGGGATTGCAACAGTTTGCATTAGAAAATGCCTGATTTGGTTGTCAGGTGTCGGTAGGTATATAGTATAAAAATTAAACCTTTTACGTATTGTAGGAATCAGCACCATGCAGAATACCATGGTAGATCGAGTAACCCAGGATGAACATTCAGGTATCAAACTTGAGTCATCGTATATTTTTGCGGAGCAATTGACCGCAGGCTTCAGTGATGAATTGCCTGAAATCAGAATGGATGAGCTTATTGAAGTTATCCTGACCGTGCTTGATGCCCGTGACCCATATACCTTCAGTCATTCCCTCAGAGTGACAGAGATAGCAGTACTTATTGCAAGAGACATGGGGCTCCATGAAGATCGTGTACGCATGATCCACGAGGCTGCGTATCTTCACGATATAGGTAAGGTTGGTATTCCGGACCGGGTGCTTAACAAAGCGGGTCGTCTTACCCGGGAAGAGATGCGGTATATGCAGGCGCATCCGCGCATCGGTTATAATGTGCTTTCTAGGTTACCGTTATTTAAAGATATTGCAGAAATTGTACTTTGCCACCATGAACGGTGGGATGGGTTGGGGTACCCGGCCGGAATGCAGGGCGAAGAGATTCCTCTGGAGTCGAGAATTATTGCGGTTGCTGATGCCTTTGATGCTATCACCTCTGATCGTCCTTATCGAAAGGGACAGTCGCTTGAATTTGGTATTCAGGAGATTCAGCGGCACCGGGAAGATCAATTTGGACCGAGAGTTGTTGATCATTTTATGAACATCTCCAAAAAAATTCCAAAGGTGATAGATACGCTCTCAGACTCCACATGCCCAAATGCCTTTGACGGTCATGATGACCTCATGCATTCACGAAGGCTTTTGTAAAAGAAAATGTAACTATTCAGCAGCACCCCACCTGCCCCCGATCGGGACGCTTCGCATAGGCATACTATAGCCAATCGTCCCGCTTGAGGCCATCTGGAGCACTGCTAAACAGTTACGGCCTACAGAAAAGGGTACGTATGAGGTCTTGACTGAATAGTTACAAGGAAATCATGATTAATTGTCAGGATATTGCAGCATATTGGTTGTGATGCCCTGACAATTTTATTGTATCAAATTTACCTATTAAGTTGCAGAATCAACCATACATTTCCATACACAAATCAAAAATGGTGAGAACATAATCGGATCAATCGAAATTGCATATGTATAGATAATTACGATGATTTGCTAGCTCTATATATTTCTCCATCAACACCTGTTTCTCCCTTACTTTCTACTTTCACATTTCGTTCATATTTCCTGCTCAATTGACGGTTACTTTTTACAGTATCGAGGCAGCAGGTGCCTGAAAAAATTTTATCTTCATATGTATATTTAGGGGCAATACCCTGAAAGGAGACACATATCATGAACAACTTCGGACAAGTGAAAGTAACCGTAATTTTAGCATTACTTGTATTAATGCCGCTTACCGCATGCGCAGAAAACAACAGTCGTGACCGTAAAGGCCCGCAGGGACCACCACCCGAGGCGATTCAAGCCTGCGAAGGAAAGCAGGAAGGTGACGCCGTTTCATTCAAAGGCCGGCGCGGAGAGACGCTCAATGCTACCTGTAGCATGGTT
This sequence comes from Desulfosediminicola flagellatus, assembly GCF_005116655.2. GTDB lineage: Bacteria > Desulfobacterota > Desulfobulbia > Desulfobulbales > Desulfocapsaceae > Desulfopila > Desulfopila flagellata. The sequence continues at coordinate 1,802,747 of NZ_CP050698.1, forward strand.
AAAGAACAACTTGTAGCTGTTCCGGAAGGACATGGTAGTCGCGAGTAAAACAGGAAAATCCTGAGTTGACCGATTACACATTTTTCTCCCTCCCCCTAAAAAAGAAATGTGTAGTTGGTCGGTATTTAATGGAGCATGCGGAGTAGAAAAAAAATGAAACCGTTAGCACAGGTGATAACCAAAGCGGAAAGGCAGCCGGAAGATTGGATCAACGCAAAACAGACGTTGTGTAATGAAGATAATCTGTCACTGACTGGTGAAACCAAATTAAAAATTCTGGTAGTTGATGACTGTGATAACGTCAGGGCAATGATTGAATCATTTCTTCGATATCTGGGTCATAAAGTGGTGAGTGCACATGATGGTTTGATGGCATTAGAGCGCTTTCACCATGATAGCGACTCATTCGATCTTGTAATGACAGATATCAATATACCTGGAATAAACGGCAATGTCCTGGCAAGGCATATACAAAATATCAATGACAGTGTGCCTGTTATTGCTGTGACAGGTGACATTGAAAGTATCGGAATGGGTTTCGATAGCGTTGTCATCAAGCCTTTTCAGCTGGCAGATATAGAAACTGTGATTGAACTTGTTATACCTGACTTCCCCTTAAAAACGCCTGCGCTTTTAGGCTAATTAGTTCAACTTACTTATATAACGATTATGGCAATTGAAAATATACAAGGGTGCATTGGTTGCGGTACCTGTGTTGCGACTTGTCCGACAGATGTCATTAGACAGGACTCCAGGACTGGAAAAGCGCGCATACAATATCCGCAAGACTGCCAGATATGTCATCTCTGCAGGATGTACTGTCCTGTTGATGCAATCACAATCACGCCGGAAAAATCAATTCCGGTCATTGTTTCATGGGGCTGAAAATGATGAGAAAGACGTCATATGGTTTTGTTATGCGATCTCTGTTGCTTTATGCAGGGATGCCATTGCTTATACTAATTCTAGGAAACTACCCGGATAGAGCGCTCTACAAGGAGATAATCTCAGTTATAAATATTCTTGCCTTCTGCCTGCTGACGGGACAGATTTACTGGTCGAGAGTCAATGATTTTGCCGTAGAGTCTCTGCGGGCTCGAAACCTGATATCTTTGCACAATATCGTTGGTTACATCTGTGTTGGTGTACTTTTTCTGCATCCCTTTTTACTTGTGCTGCCCCGTTTTTTCGAGAAGGGCATTAGTCCTGGCGAAGCTTTGTTTACACTACTATCGACGTTCTCAAGTAAAGGTGTGGTTCTCGGCATCATCGCCTGGCTACTTATGCTGGTAATTGGAACAACCTCAGTTTTTCGCAGAAAATTACCTCTGCGGTATAAAGACTGGCGGGCATTTCACGGGCTGCTCTCGGTACTCTTTATCATCGTAGGGACCTGGCATGCTATCGACTTAGGCCGTCATGCCGGAGTTGCCATGTCCTGCCTGTTTATCATTTTTACAGGCGGAGGCGTTGTGTTACTCCTTATTACAGAATACGCAGCAGGAAAACTCAAGAAACCGGAATTGAACAATGAATCATGTTGATAAAGTAACTAACCTGTCCCGAAGACATTTTATGTCAGTAGCCGGGGGCGCTGCTGGTCTTGCTGCATTATCAGCTTTTGGACTCTCTGCAGCGAGAGTAGAAAGCAGTCCCAACATTTCTACAATCGATATTGACGCTATCAAATCCAAAAACACTGATACAGATGTGCTGGTCGTCGGCAGCGGTATGGCAGGGCTGTTTGCTGCAGTAAAAGCCCATGATGCTGGTGCCAGGGTTGTGATGGTTTCAAAGGGCAGGCTGGGTACTTCCGGTCAGACCCCTTTTGCCAGGGGGATTTTTGCCTATGATCACCAAAAAGAGAAGATGAGTATTGATCAGTTTGTAGCTGGCGTTTCGCATTCAGCTATCGGCACAAATAATCCGGTATTTACCAGGCAACTGGCAGCCCATTCACTGGATCGTGTTAATGAGTTGAGGGAGTGGGGGTTTTTCGATTCTCCCCTCTACCATAACTCGTTTTCAAAGCCGATTGTTGAACGTGAAATCCCGATAATTGAACGGGTGATGCTGACACATCTCATAGAAAAGAACGGTAGAATTAACGGAGCCGCAGGGTTTAGTCTTGATGAGGGCACCATACATTTCTTTTCGGCCAAAAGTGTCATTCTCTGTACTGGAGCGGGTGGTTTTAAACCTAACGGATTTCCTATATGTGATCTTACCCATGACGGAACAACGATGGCATATAAAATCGGGGCCAAAGTAACAGGTAAAGAATGGAATGACGGGCATCCGTCAAATCGAAAAAATCCGGCTTCGGTCTTCAGTCAATGGGGTGGCATGCTTGAACGACCGCCTGGAACAACTGAGATTAGCATACGCCATGATTTAGGTGTTGACCTCAATTATGGCGTATACAAGAACGGTCCGCAGACGAAAGAATCGGGTCGACCAATGTTTATACAGGAAAAAGTTGCTGGAGGGCCATACAGGCCTGAAGGATTTGATAAGCCTGCAGGCCCTCCTGGGCCACCTCCAGGGCAGGATAACGACCGGAGACCACCGGGCCCGGGTGGCGGTAAAAGTGGAAAACCACCGGGAATGGGCGGTGTCCCATCCGGAGGTGCATCTGCAGGAATGTCGATTCACAAAGCTGAAGGCCTTGTACCTATTAATGCCAGTGGAGAATCGAACATTCAAGGTTTGTATGCAGCAGGTGACGCACTTGGCTCGCATATGGCAGGTGGGATTTATACACAGATTGGTTCATCACTTGCAGGGTCTGCTGTTCAGGGTGCTATTGCCGGTGAGGCCGCTGCCAGTGCAGTTCGAGATATGGGATTGCCGCTTATTTCAACTGCTAAACGACGTCAGGTTGAGGCTGAGATTATTGCTCCCTTAAAACGGGAAAGGGGTTATAGCCCGGCGTGGGTTACGCAGACACTTCAGTCCACAATGATTCCTAATTTTGTTCTCTATGTGAAAAAGGAACGACTGCTTACTGCAGCTCTTGCCTACATAGAAGAACTACGGGATAGCCATCAGCCGATGCTGATCGCCTCTGATATGCATGAATTGAGGCTGGCCCACGAAACTGAAAGTATGATCCTGAATGCGGAGATGAAGTTGCGCGCTTCGATAATGCGTAAAGAAAGCAGATGCAGTCATTATCGCCTGGATTATCCTGATGTGGACAGAAAAGAATGGGATTGCTGGATTAACCTTTTCAAAGATTCAGACGGGAATATGGCACTTGAAAAACAATTTTTTGATCAATGGCCTTCATAATTTCTTTCTGTCTTAAGAATGCAGTTTCGGGTTAACACGGATTTCAGGTTGCCTGTCACTCTTTAGCTGCAGGACGTTCCGCATTAAACATTAGTATGCCAGAGTCTGTTAGTATGAAGGCTCTGGTTGTATCATTTCTGCACAATTCATATTCAACAATAACAACATACTCCTGGCTGCAACCGGATATTCCATACTTATGTCTGCAGGTAATGACCCGTTACTCAGATTGTCATCGCACATTTTAATAATCATATTTTTAATTACCACCGAAACTCAGCCACATGATGTTAGGCGTAAGGCGATAGGAGTGAGGAGTCAGCAACATCATTCGGCAAATCATCTCAAATATGTTGTAAAATAAGATAATTACTATGTATGGACGTTTTCCTGTTTATTACGCCTCACGCCTCACGCCTCTCTCCTCACCGTTCGAAGCTGAGGATTAGTGGTAATCAGAATAATATTTATACATAATTCCAAACGCTTGTGTTTGCGGACACATTCACCATGAAAATGGTTTGGTTATTGGCGGGCAGATATCAGGGGGGATGAGAAAATGATGTCCAACTGTGCTTGATCTATGGTTATCAGTATGTCAGGCATGTGGTATACTTGTAGACGGGTGAGTGCTGTTTACCAATGTTACACAATCGATATGTAAGCCTTCTTGATATATAAATCCCGATGTTCTGAACTGGGGTGATGCCATGCATGCTATTCTTTGTGGTGACTATTTTTTGCGGTGTTTGAAGTATGGATGGATTGTGCTGGTAATCCTGTCGGCTGTATTTTGCTATAACCCGGGTGCAGCAGAAGAATCAGTGAAGATTGGGGTGCTGGCACAACGGGGTGAAGAGCAGTGTATGAAAAACTGGCAGCCGACTGCAGATTACCTGAGTAGTCGTATCCCAGGTCATAGGTTTGAAATTGTTCCTCTCGGATATTCGATTATTGCTACGACTGTCGCTAGTGGAAAAGTTGATTTTATTTTGACCAATTCTGCTATGTACATTGAACTTGAGCAGAAATATGGTGTCAACAGGATTGTCACGCTCAAGGAGCGGCGGCAGAACAGACTCTATTCCAGTTATGGCAGTGTAATTTTTACCCGAGCCTCAAAAAAGGATATTCGTTCGTTCAATGATCTGAAGGGCAGGTCAATAATGGGTGTCTCGGAAGATTCACTTGGCGGATGGATGATGGCCTGGCGTGAGTTGAAGGAAAATGGCATCCGACCATCGCGGGACTTTACCTCGCTCTCTTATGGAGAAACCCATGACGATGTTGTCTATGCGGTGCGGGACGGTGTTGTTGAAGTGGGGATTGTTCGCACCAACAGCCTTGAAGTTATGGCTGAAGAGGGCTCAATTGTTTTAAGCGATTTTTTTGTGCTTCCGCCACCGCTAACAGTCCCCAGACCGCTTCCTTCATATCTTACTACTACACGTGAGTATCCAAATTGGCCTATGGCAGAGGTACGTGGCACAATTGATAGTCTGGCAGAAAAGGTCGCGGTTGCTCTTCTTGCAATGCCTATGGAGTCCCAGGCAGCAATGGCCGCCGGGTCGGGAGGCTGGACGATTCCTCTCAACTATCAGCCTGTGATGGATTGTATGATGGCGCTGCATGTAGGGCCATATGCTGATCTTGGAAATGTTACCATCTCGGATATGCTGCGTAGTTATGGTCCCTGGTTTGTCGTGGCGGCGTTAGCATTCAGTTCTCTGGTAGCTTTCTCTGGCGTGGTATTGAAATACAATCGCAGGCTTCGAGGGGCTCATATCTCACTGGTGCGGGAGATGGAGATGCACAAAAAGCTAGATAAAGAGCTTGAAGAGGCCAAGGATCAGGCGGAGGCTGCGACACAAGCAAAGAGCCGTTTCCTGGCAAATATGAGCCACGAAATCCGTACCCCGATGAACGGAATTATTGCTGCCACTGATCTGGCACTGGCCGAAGAGGTCTCACCTGAGGTGGGCCAATATCTTCAGATCGTTCAGAATTCATCTGGGGCGTTGCTTGGAATCATCAACGATATTCTTGATTATTCAAAAATAGAGGAGGGCCAGCTGGAACTGAAAGAGCGAGTCTTCCGACTTGATGAGATGTTTGACAGGGTAATGGATCTGTTTGTGAATCAGGCAGCTGATAAGGGGCTCGAGTTGCTGGTCGATATAGACAGGAACACTCCAAGAATACTTCTCGGAGATTCTCTTCGTCTCCAGCAGATCCTCACGAACCTGATCAGCAATTCCATTAAATTTACAGGATCAGGCGGTATCATCCTGGTAAGTGTTAAAGGAATAGAAATTGCGGAGAAGCCTTTGGGAGCAGATGCGGTCATGCTCAGCTTTTCAGTAAAGGACACCGGTACAGGAATTTCTCCCGATTATATGCCCCTGCTTTTCACCCCGTTTTCTCAAGGAGATTCTTCTTCAACCAGGCAGTACGAAGGCACAGGGCTGGGGCTGTCAATCTGTCAGCGTTTCGTTAAAATGATGCACGGGGAGATCTGGGTTGAGTCTGTGCTCGGGCAAGGGAGTACATTCTCGTTTACAGTCAGGCTGGTGCAGGCCGGGACAGTACCTGAGGGAAGTTTTGCGCTACCAGCAGATATAAGTGGCCTCAATGTGCTTGTGGTGGATGACTGTGCTGATAGTCGGGAAATTTTGAATCGAATGCTTACTTCGCTGGGTTTTCTCGTTGAGACTCTGTCGTCTGGAATAGAGGCATTGGATCGACTGAAAGATGACACGAAGGGTGGAAAGGTTGATCTGGTACTTATGGATTGGAAGATGGCAAAGATGGATGGAATTGAAACATCGAGGAAAATACGACAGGATTTAGGGCTGTCGCTGCCAATTATCATGATGACTGCCTTTGCCAGGGAGGTACATAAAACTGAGGCGGAACGGGCTGGTACTAATGGCTTTCTCACAAAACCTATCTTCCAGTCAACCCTGTTTGATGCGATTATGGACGCTTTTGGCAAAGAAGGAAAGCGCAAACGCGGAGGCAAACGGGATTTTACTACCCGAGCCTCGATGTATAAAAAACATCTGAAAGGCTATCGCATGCTGGTGGTCGAGGATAATCTTACCAACCGTCAGGTGGCTCAGGCGATTCTTGGCGGAGCGGGTATAGAGGTCAGCATGGTATTCAATGGCAAAGAGGCGGTGAAGGAAGTTGGGCGTGAACCCTATGATGCTGTGCTTATGGACGTACAGATGCCGGTAATGGATGGATATGAAGCTACACGAGCTATCCGCGCAATGCCGGGATTTGAGCAGTTGCCAATTGTCGCTATGACAGCGCATGCAATGAAGGGAGATGAAGAAAAATGTTTCGAGGCGGGGATGGATGGCTATGTGGCTAAACCGATTAATCAGGATCGGCTTTTTCATACGCTCTGGCATCTTTTACGAAACAGAAAGAAGGTGGCAGAGACTAGCCTGGAGAACGCGGCATTACTACAGTCGACTGACCTGCATGAGTTTGCCGAAAGGAAAGCAAAAGCTGTTGACGGTATTGTTCCGCTCATGTCTCCTGATGACCTGCCGGGAATAGATGTCGCTTCTATTCTGGAGGCAACGGGCCTGACCTGGCAGGCATTCAGTATGATTCTTGCCGGCTTTTACGGCGATAATCTGACAACAGCTGGAGGAATACGGAAATTACAGGAGCAGGATGATGTCGAAAATTTGGCGCTAATAGCTCATAGCCTGAAGGGGAGTGCTGCAAATATTGGTGCTAAGGAAATACAACAGACCGCGGCGCTGCTTGAGCAGGCCTGTAGTGGAGAGATTGTAGCGGATATTACTGGCGATCTCAGTTCGCGTCTTGCTACTCAGCTGGAAGGATTGCTGGCCCTGCTAGAACCTCTGGCGGGGCAGGCGGTAATTGAGCCGGTTGCAGGGTCTGCAGAGCTTGAGAATAGTGACCCTGAACCACTTATTGATGCGCTTTCCGAGGCAATTGAGCGGGCAGACCCTGAAGATATCAGCAGTTTCACAACTGAAATCCTTCACAGACTTCGCGGGCACGAGGAGGTCGAGCCGGAGCTTTTGAAGATGCTTGACAACCAGACCCGGCGCTATGATTATGATCTGGCAAACGAAACGATTCAACAGATTCGGGAATCCCTGGAGAGAGTGTAATGACAGCAACAGAGCCGCTTGTTCTGATCGTTGACGATAACGCTACGAATATAGACCTGCTTGTAAGCACCCTGAAAGATGACTATCGGTTAGGGATCGCAAAGAATGGGGAGAAAGCACTTGCCTATGTACAGAAATACAAACCGCAGCTCATTCTGCTCGATATCATGATGCCGCAGATGGATGGCTACGAAGTATGCAGGCGACTCAAAAGCAATCCGAAAACTGCATCGATCCCCCTTATTTTCATTACCGCCAGGAGTGAGACGGAAGACAAGACCAGAGCCTTTGAGATGGGAGCGGTAGATTATATCACTAAACCTTTTCATGCGGCAGAGGTGAGGGCCAGGGTACAGACACATATAGCTCTTGAAGAGATGAAATCGAGGCTTCGATCCCAAAACGAGATGCTTGAACATGCGGTAGAACAGAAGACCCTGGAGATAAAAGAAATGCTCTTTGGCTCTATATACTCAATGGGGCTGATGGTTGAGATTCGTGATCCCTACACCGCTGGTCATCAGCAGCGAGTTGCACAATTGGCCTGTGCAATCGCTGCCAAAATGGGCTTGTCGCAACGAGTTACAGAAGGAATTCATATTGCAGGTCTTCTACATGATGTAGGGAAAATCAGGGTGCCTGTGTCTATTCTTAACAGGACCGGCCAGTTGCTTGATGCAGAGATGGAGGTGATAAAGACCCATCCGCAGATTAGCTTTGAGATTCTTAAAAACATCCCATTTCCATGGCCTTGTGCTCAGATGGTTTTTCAACACCATGAGCGAATGGATGGTTCGGGCTATCCGCTTGGGCTGCGTGGAGACGAGATGCTGCTTGAATCACGTGTTCTCTCGGTTGCAGATGTTGCAGAAGCGACCATCTCCTATCGACCCTACCGACCGGCTCAAGGAATAGATACGGCCTTAAACGAACTGCGTGAGCATCGCGGCAGCAGGTATGATTCGGAAGTGGTTGACAGTTGTCTGGAGCTGTTTGAAAAGGATGGTTTTCAATTTGATCTAGGTGCGGAGAAATCGTTTCCTATCCTCTGTGTTGCGTCAAAGGAGACGATAAAGTCAAGTATGCCTTCAACGTATAAATCATAAAATACACTCTTTCGAATTGGCACAGGTTACTGATTTGCAATCGTAAAAAGATCAGATACAGATCTCAACCGGTTCCAGCAATAATCTGCACCCGTTTTATACACCTCAATTACCTGAGACGCGATGTTTTCAGGTAATTGTTGCCTTTCTACGCTTCACCTGCTGACATCACAGCGACTCCCGAAGCACGATTCATCTATTTTCCAAATTTGTGCTATACTTTTACAGTCCCCATCATTCACATGGAACGTCCATGTGAGTGGTAAGCATAGATGTAAGGAGCACGGGAGATGTTGAGCGTAGTAGTCCCTATTTCCCTATTTCCACTTACATCAACCAACCTGCAGGGTGAAGATGATTGATGTGTGTTGATATACGATTACGACACGACATCACTCCTCAATTACGTATCACTGCAGACTGAAGATTTGTCAAAATATCTATAAATATTCAATGCATATCATGACTCTTGTTTCCTCGATACCACGTCGTATCTTGATGTTTTTGATCACAGTTTTCCTTTTTCAGGCACAGTTCAACTCGTATGCCGAGGCAGTTGTAAGGGTTGGCCTGAATTATCCAGAGACCGGGCCGTATTCTGTACAGGGGCTCGATCAACTCAGGGCTGCTACTCTCGCTATAGATGAAATCAATGCAGCGGGCGGTATTCTCGGTAGACAAATCGAACTTGTCACCAGAGACTCAAGGTCAATGGTTGATGAGACCTATAAAAATGTCGCAGAGCTCATCGACGATGAGAAGGTTTCTATGGTGTTCGGAGGATCGGCAAGCAATGTGGCGATTGCTGCAGGTGATGTAGCCAAAAAAAAGCGTACGCTTTTTTTCGGAACTCTAACCTATTCAAATGCAACTACAGGTTCTGAAGGGAACAGATATACCTTTAGGGAATGCTATAACTCCTGGATGGGAGCGAAAGTGGTTGCTAACTATCTGAATAGCAACTTCCCGGCAGATTCAAAGAAATATTTCTATATAACAGCGGATTACACGTGGGGACATACCACGGAAGAGTCGATGCGTCATTTCACAGGCACTACTGACAATGCTGTTCATAAAGGAATACGTACCCCTTTTCCCGATGCAACCGATAAAGATTTTAGAAAAGCAATCGCATTTGCAAAGATTATCAATCCCGATGTTCTGGTACTCGTACTTTTCGGTCAAGATATGAGTAAAGCCATTCGACAGGCAACCATAGAGGGGCTTAAAGCAAAAACTCAGATTGTCGTCCCCAACCTGACCCTTGGTATGGCGGAAAACGGCGGCCCTAAGGTAATGGAAGGTGTCATCGGTGCCCTGCCATGGAGTTGGGCCATTCCTTACCTGTATGATTACGAGGGAGGAAAACGATTCGTCGAGAACTTTGTTCAGCGTTACAGCAGGTATCCAGGTACCTCGGGTGCGTCCGCCTATACCATCCTATATGAGTACAGGGATGCAGTTGAGCGAGCCGGTACCTTCGCAACGGCGAATGTGATACGCGCCCTTGAAGGCCATAGTTATCAGCTTTTGAAAGATAAACAAACATGGCGTGATTTTGACCACCAGTCGATCCAGACTGTGTATGCGGTGAGATGTAAACCTGAACCTCAGGTGCTCAAAGATACATTCAAACTCGATTATTTTGAGGTAATTGACTCTCTTCCAGGCGAACAGGCTGCTCAGACCAGGGAGCAATGGAACGCTGAAAGAATAAAAGCAGGCAGGCCGACGCAACTTGAAAAGCTTGATGATTGATAAGGTAGTAAGGTGCTATAAATGATAGGTTATGGTTTTAGCGACATCTATTCCGCAAGTCTGAAGTATAAAATCCTGTTCGGGTTTCTGTTCTCAATGCTGCCTTTGCTGGCTATCGTCGTTATTACACATTTCCCGGCCAGAAACAGCACAACTTCCAGTAGCAATCGCCAAATCACCTTAATTAGCAACAGCGGGGCGGAAAAGCTGGATGTCCTTTTCCGATCGGGTTCAAACACTTTTTCAGAATGGGTGGAAGAGGATGTGTTCGGTATGGCCATAGAGTTTAATGCCCTTGATGAACTCGGCAACCATTTTGCAACACTGCAGGCAAGCCGCCCCGAATTTCTCAGACTTGTTTTGACCGACGCCAAAGGTGTTGTTATTTCGGAAAATCACAGTGCTCGAAGCAGGCAGAGTGCGAAATCAACACAGATTGGTCAACTGATCCCCGAATTCGAATACATTCGCAATAGTCGAAAAGCGTACGCTCACATTGTCCCTTCTGTTGATAATGATAATACCGGGACTAGGGGGCAATTTAGTATTCTGTACAGTTTTCGAACACAAAACTCATCAGGTGAGCATAACGGTTTTTTTCTGGCTTACCGGGATATGGCCGACTTCCAGGAGACCACTGACAGTATTTACTCTGAATTAAAAAAAAGTGGTTTTACTACGAGTCGTGTCGCAATAATGGCTCCCCAAAAAGATGAATTCATAGAATATTCGGCTAAACTTTCACCACAGGAACAACCAATCGCTACCCCGATTGAAACCGTTATTCGTAAGTCTATTGGCGGTGAGATCGGGGTATACACAACAGGTAAACACATAGAGCACATAGTTTACATCCCCCTGAAGCTCAACCCCGGCTTAATAGATTCTGCCGATTTTAGTAGAAACGACCCCGGCCTCTGTATGATTACAGCGGTGGATGAAGGGGAGATCATGTCTAAAGTCAAAGAGACCCTGCTGATGTCTGTAATTATCGGGAGTCTCGGGGTCTTGGCGATCATCACCATCAGCTATTTTACTATCAGATCGATTATCGGACCTATCGGAAACCTCGTAAATGTTCTTCAGCGCTACGGGAGCGGCGATTCTGAGGTACGTGCAGAAGTGAGAAGCCATGATGAGATAGGGTATCTCACCAGGGAATTCAATGCTATGCTGGAGCAGATCAATAGCTCCGGTACAGCTCTTCAGGAGAGTGAATCGCGTTACAGGGTTCTATTTGATGGTCTCAGGCATGCAATCAACAAAAAAAATTACACGTTCAGGTTTCCGGAACAGTCAAGGGATGACGAACTTGCTATATCTCTTAACCGGATGCTGGAAACGCTTGAGAGAGCCGATAACAGGACGCAGGATGAAGATTGGCTGAAAACCGGGCTCACACATCTGAACGAAAAAATTAGTGGAGAACATAAGCTCGAGGACCTGTGTGACAATGCAATCAGGTTCATTGCAGAGTACACCGGGGCAAAAGTTGGTACCTTCTTTGTGCGGAGTGGAGAAGGGAATTATTATGAACTTCTTGCCAGTTATGCATTTCGCTTGAGAAAGGGACTCTCAAACCGGTGTTATCCAGGGGAAGGACTTACGGGGCAGGCAGCTCTTGAAAAGAAGGTGATTGTTTTTAATGATATACCTGAAGATTATATCTGGATAGAATCATCTGTAGGCTCCAGCCCTCCCGTAAACCTCCTGGTTATTCCTCTTATTTACGAAGGGGTAGTCCAGGGGTTGATTGAGCTTGGGACAAGCCATCCCTTCAGCCGAAGAGATCTCAATTTTGCAGAACAGGTTAGTAGTGTCGTGGCAGTAGCTATCAATGGTGCAATCGCCAATGATCGGCTCAAAGAACTGCTTGGTCAGACGCGGGAACAGTCAGAAACCCTGCGCCAGCAGCAGGAGAAGCTGCAAAAAGCCAATGACGAGTTGCAGGACCAGACACAAATTCTTAAGGAATCTGAAGCCCGATTGCAGGTTCAGCAGGAAGAACTGCAAACCTCCAACGAGGAGATGGAGGAAAAGAACCAGCTGCTTGAGGAACAGAAAAAAGAAAACGAGATAACGAATAGAAATTTAATAGAAAAGCAGATGGAGATTGAGGAAAATGCAAGACAACTCCAGATTGCGACCAAGTACAAATCTGAGTTCTTGTCGAACATGTCCCATGAACTCAGAACTCCTCTTAACTCGATTCTGCTCCTTGCCAAGATGCTTTCAGAAAATGACGAGAAGAACCTGACTGAAGATCAGATTGAATCAGCCGCATCAATTCATCGGGGCGGCCAAACCCTGTTGCATCTGATAAACGATATACTGGATCTATCGAAAATTGAAGCCGGCAAGGTGGAGTTGAGCCTCTCTCAAACCAGCCCGGAAACAATAACCACCAATTTTCAGATGGAGTTCAACCATCTTGCCAAGAGCAAGGGGCTGACATTTATCACTGAAGTAGGTGAAGGAGCACCTAACACATTTATCACTGATGTGCATCGCCTCGACCAGATCCTCAGAAATCTATTGGGTAACGCCTTCAAGTTCACGGAGCATGGGACGGTAACGCTGCGCATAGCACGACCGGATGCCGACATCTCTATAAGTAGGGAAGATCTAGATATTAATGAGGCAATTGCCATCACTGTGTCAGACACCGGTCTTGGCATCCCCAAGGAAAAACGAGATGTCATTTTTGAAGCCTTTCGTCAGGTAGATGGCTCGATAACCAGGCGACACGGTGGTACCGGTCTTGGGCTTTCAATCTCCAGAGAGCTTGCCAACCTCATCGGCGGTGAAATTTTCGTAAAGAGTACACCTCAGCAGGGAACGGTTTTTACTCTCTGCATTCCAACTACATTGGAGTCGCCTGATCACTCTGAATCCTTACCTGCCAGTGAACCACATACCCCCGAAGGAGAAGTGATCAGGCAGCCCACCGTCCCCGCTATTTCTGATAATGCTAAAGTCGATAACGATATGCCGATTCCGACAAGAAAGGATAAAGACACACAGATCCCTGATGGTAGGCGGATGCTGATTATAGAGGATGATCGGGAGTTTGCCTCGATCCTCTCAGGTTTTTTTGAGAAAAACGGTTATGAAACGATTATAGCCTCAAACGGTGAGCTCGGAATGAAATACGCTATTGAGCAGATGCCCACCGCTATTATTCTTGATATCGGGCTGCCCGGCATTGATGGCTGGACAGTGCTGAACGAACTCAAGAACAACCTTGATACCAGACATATCCCTGTGCATATAATGTCAGGCCATGACGAATCGTCCGAAGGTCTAAAAAAAGGTGCTGTCGGTTACCTGACCAAACCTGTTGATACCGACGGCCTGAAATCAGCTTTGGGCAAGATAGAGCAAGTCCTTGATGCTTCCGTAAAAGAGTTGCTGGTCGTTGAGGACGACGACGACCTGCGCTCAAGCATCCTTAAGGTGATGAACACTAAAGATGTCCATGCAACGACTGCAGAAACAGGCAAGGATGCCATTCGACTTTTGAAGGAAAATCGTTTCGACTGTATGATACTGGACCTTGGACTCCCTGATATATCAGGTTTTACCCTGCTGGATAATATCGAAAATGATACAACAATATCAAAGCTGCCTATAATCATCTACACCGGTAGAGACCTGACCCGGGATGAGACAGAAAGACTTGATAAATATTCTAATTCCATCGTTTTAAAGAGTGCATTCTCTATGGAAAGATTGCTGGATGAAACCTCACTCTTTATGCATAGAGTTGAGCAGGATATGCCCGAATCGCATCGAAAAATCATTCAGGAGATCAGAGACAAGGACAGTGGCCTGAAAGATAAGCAGGTACTGCTTGTGGATGATGATATGCGAAATGCCTTTGCTCTGAGTAAATTCTTAAAGAGCAAAGGTCTCAGTGTAACCATCGCTGACAACGGGAAAAAAGCATTGGAACTACTTGAAACTGAAGTGCTTCCAAACATCGTACTGATGGATGTTATGATGCCTGTGATGGATGGATATGAGGCAATGAAAGAGATTCGAAAAAGGGGCGAATGGAGGGATCTGCCTATAATTGCCCTGACAGCAAAGGCCATGGATACGGACCGTGAGGAATGCATCCGTTGTGGAGCAAACGATTATCTGTCAAAACCAATTGATACGAAAAAGCTCCTCTCAATGCTGCGAATATGGATGTATTAAACAGATGCAACCTGCAGGCGAATATACAAGAAACTGCTGACCGTGATGATGGATAATCAAGAGATTGAAATAACGCTGCTGCTAGATGCAATGCGACTTCGGTATGGATATGATTTTACCGGTTATGCAAGGGCTTCCCTTACACGCAGGATCAACAAGGGCCTTGAAGAGAGTGGCTTTTCAACTATATCAGAGCTAATCCCAAGGATCATTTACGATAAGGATTTTTTTACAAATTTTGTGAAACACCTTTCTGTACATTTCACTGAAATGTTCCGCGACCCGGAGTTTTATAAAACTCTGCGGGAAAATGTTATTCCATACCTCAACACCTATCCGTTTGTAAAGATCTGGTCGGCCGGCATCTCAACAGGTGAGGAGGTCTATTCGCTAGCAATTCTGCTTAAAGAAGAAGGCCTTTATGACAAGGTGCAGATCTACGCAACAGATTTTAGTGATATTGTTCTGGAGAAGGCAAAAAAGGCAATCTATCCGAAAGATCTGATTAAACGATCAACATCGAATTATCAGGAAGCTGGGGGGAAACGATCATTTGCAGATTATTATCATGCTGACTATGAATCGGCAATTTTTGATCGGTCTCTTAAGGACAATATCGTTTTTGCCAACCATAATCTTGTCACCGACAGCGTCTTTGGGGAGATGAATCTTATTCTCTGTCGGAATGTGATGATCTATTTTGGCATGGATCTGCAGGGACGTGTGGTGAAACTGTTTTCTGATAGTTTGAGGAATAACGGTTTTCTCTGCCTCGGAACCAAAGAGACTCTTGATTTTTCGGAAGTCAAAAAAAATTTCGTCACTCTGGTTAGCGGACAGAAAATATACCAGAAAAAGAGGTTGGATGAGTGTCGTGATGCGGAATGAATTCAAAGCTGTGGTAATCGGGGTCTCTGCAGGTGGTCTTAAAGCGCTTCCCGTAATTCTGGGCGGGCTTCCTGAGTATTTTCCGCTGCCTGTTGTCATCGTTCAGCACCGTATGGCTTCTTCTGACAACTATATAATCAGGTATCTGGGAGACCGCTGTAGTTTGACGGTAAAAGAAGCTGAAGAAAAAGAGAAGATGAGTGCAGGTAATGTCTATTTAGCACCTGCCGGTTACCATCTTCTCATTGAGAAAAATACAACCTTCTCTCTGTCGCTCGATGATCTCGTCAGTTTTTCACGGCCATCAATTGATGTACTCTTTGAATCGGCGGCTGCAGCTTTCGGGCCGAAACTTATCGGTGTCATTCTTACAGGAGCAAATACGGATGGAAAGGCTGGAATACATTGCATTAAATCCTGCGGAGGGATGACGATTGCACAAGATCCTGAAACTGCAGAGGTTAGCATTATGCCGCTTGCAGCCATATCAACGAAGTCGGTTGATTTTATTCTGACACTGGACGACATTCCGCTATTTTTGAAAGAAGTACTGGAGGGAAGAAATGACGTCACTCGATGAGAGGCACAGAATACTCATTGTTGATGATATTCCGGAAAACCTCACTGTCCTTGAGAAAATACTCAGCGAACTCGAAGTGGATATAGTTCGGGCAGGGTCAGGAAATGAAGCCTTGAAGGCTACGCTTTACAATGATTTTTCCATGATCATACTGGATCTTATGATGCCTGGAATGAACGGAGTAGAGGTTGCTGAGATGCTCAAGCAGGAGCCTGGAACATCCGATATTCCAATAATTTTCGTAACCGCCATGGACCGGGATGAGGCATTTGAGCTTAAGGCTTACGGCAAGGGAGCTGTTGATTTCATCTACAAACCTTTCAATAAATTTGTACTGATCAGCAAGGTAAGGGTTCTGCTTGATCTGTACTCAATGAAAAGAAATCTTGAATCGGCGTTTAGCAGACAGGAGACGGAACAACCCAAGATTCTTGTGGTTGATGACACCCCAGATAATATTCTGGTGTTCAAGAAACTCCTCACCAAGCTCGATGTGGAAGTCGTCGCAGCCCGTTCAGGCAATGAGGCGCTGGCCGAGACTCTGTATAATGATTTTGCGGTTATTTTTCTTGATGTGCAGATGCCTGAGATGGACGGCTATGAAGTTGCCGAGATATTAAAGTCTGATGAAAAAACTGCAAATATTCCTATTATCTTTGTTACTGCCATTGATCGTGAGGATGCCAAAGAAATACAGGGATATGATACGGGAGCTGTCGATTTTATATTCAAACCGTTCAATGAATATATTCTGCTCAGCAAGGCACGGGTATTTCTCGATATTTATAAATTACGAGCGGGGCTTGAGTCTCTTGTGCAGGAGCGAACTACAGCCCTTAGAATGAGTAACAGAAAACTGCGGAAGGAGATACTCGAAAAAGAGGCCACGGAAAAAACGCTGCTCCATACTCAATCATACCTTAGCAGTATTTTGAACTCGATTCATTCCGTGCTTATTGGTGCGGATTCCAGCGGTGTTATTATCGACATGAACAAAACCGCAGCAAAAATTTCAGGTGCAAGCATCAGGTATGCAAAAGGGAAAAACATCTCCGAGATCTTCCCCTTTTACTCGACAATAATAGATGAACTGCTGCTCCAGGTAAGAACTGATGAACCTGTTGAGAAGACAGGTGTTACTGTGATGATAGGTGACTCTGAAAGGGTTAATAATTTTGCCGTTTATCCATCAGTTGGTGAGCTTAGCGATCATGTGGTTATCAGGGTAGATGATGTCACTGAGGCAAAGCAGATGGAGGTAGAATTGCAGCAGCGACGTCATATTGACTCGCTTGGGCAACTCGCTGGCGGTATAGCTCATGATTTTAACAATATGCTCAGTGCCATCATGGGAGCAGCCGAACTGTTACGGATAAAGATTGGTGATAATCCCGACTTATCTAAACAGATCGGTAGTATAGTGGCTTCGGTCGAACGTTCTGCCGATCTGACCGGGAAACTCCTTAGCTTTGCCAGAAAGACCGGCAGTGAGAAAACCTCACTTGATATACATCGGTTGATCAAGGACACCGTGATTATTTTGCAGAGGAGTATAGACAAGCGGATCAATATTGTTGTTGAACCCAAAGCTGTCTGCAGCATTATTGATGGAGATGATTCAGAGCTCTCAAACGCTCTGCTTAATCTAGGGATCAATGCCCGGGATGCTATGCCCGACGGTGGAACACTCACTATTTCAACTGAGAATCGGATTATTAAAAGTATCAAGGATAGTAAGGATTTTCAATTGAAGAGAGGGAAATATGTTGAGCTGAAAGTTAGCGATACCGGTACAGGAATGACTGAAGATGTAAGGAAGAAGGCCTTTGAACCATTCTTTACCACCAAACCACAGGGCAAAGGAACCGGGCTTGGTCTTGCAAGCGTCTACGGTACCATCAAGTCCCATCATGGAACCATAAGCCTTAGGAGCAGACCTGAGAGCGGAACGGCTTTCACTGTTCTTTTGCCGGTTAATGAACGGGCAGAAATCGTCAACGATCTGGGCAGCAGTGAAACCGATATTGAAAAGATCAACGGCACAGTGCTGTTGGTTGATGACGAGGATATTGTTCGAACTGTAGGTACTGAGCTGCTTCAGGAGTTGGGACTGGATGTCATCACGGCCAATAACGGTCGTCGGGCAATCGATATCGTCAAAGAAAAGGGGGATTCGATTGTTTTGATCCTGCTTGATATGATTATGCCGGAACTCAATGGTCGTGATTGTTACAGGGAAATCCGAAAGATCCTGCCTGATGTCAACGTTATTATATGCAGTGGATATGCTCCGGAAGAAATGATCTCAGATCTTTACATGGAAGGCATACGCGGGTTCATTAGAAAGCCCTTCAGATTATCGGAGCTCAGTAAAGTTATAAAAACCAGTCTTTCTTCCCCCTCAACCTGATACATATCTTTTATCGTATCTGGAAATATACCAGTTTCAGGAAGAACGTTTCACATTATGTTGCTGAATCATTCGAGCAATACGTATGATTACACCAACTGATTCCATTCATCCCAGCAAACATTCCACACTATTATAGCCTGCAACCACCTACTGCTGATCATGTTCAATGGGTAATGTAACCATCTGGTATATCTTCCTGAAGTAATTGTAGTTAACGATTAACGCCTCATCTCTCTTGGCACTGTTGCAACTAAGCTTCTTGGATTGATTGTGGGACAATGCATGCCGACGAATTAAACACATATGAGAATAATGTAATAAAGCGTATCAAAATTTACATTTTTGTAAATTTTCGCTTTTAAAATTACGTAAATGTAAAATCCCCTTTCGGGAGAATGGGTGAGAGCCGTCGTGATCAACGTTTTAAAACTTCCAGGAATTGTTTTAATTGTTTGAATTTATATGATTAATTTCGTGGTTGCTATCGTGTTGTATATTTTGGAGTCTCGGTTCTCGCTTGCCTGCGAATTAAAATTTGGGCAGTAACGCTGATACAGTGCAGAAGGCTAATTTTAGGATGGGACCTAACTCACTTTGCTGAGTACTGTTGCAATTAAGCACGTGGATTGACTTATGGGAGATTGTGTGTCGGTGAATAAGTGGATTTGAGGATTGAGTAATTGAGAGTGTTGAAAATTTCGTTAACAGTAATTAGCTCAACAATTATTGCGTAAATGTAAAATAATCTACAATGGAAAATGCGCGGAGATTTCATGAACAACATCTGAAATTATCTGGGAATTTTTTAAGTGTTTGAAATACGGTGATTAATGGTGGGGTGGTTGCGCGGATCTCTCCGGTAATAATCAATATGGCATATAAATTGATATACATGGTTCAGCTTGTAGGAATTCTGCACAGCATGTGTGTCCGGGATCGTTCAGGCTGAATTGAAAACGATTATTACACGAAGGGTTAGGGCGTATACGTTACTAATTTACCATTAAAAATTACTACCCGGAGTTGCAAAGTTATGTTTGAGTCACCGTATTTACTTTTCCTGGGAGATGCTCCCGATAGTCTTGCAGCCAAAGTCGCGCAGGGAATATACGACTGGAGACCGGAATCTGTTGTTGGCCAGTTTCGGATGGAAGGCTGTAAAGCCGATCTCGGAATTACAGATATGTCGATTAAGGATGCTGTTGAAGCCGGAGCGAAAACTCTGGTCATAGGTGTTGTGAATCGTGGTGGCATAATTTCCGAGACATGGAAATCGGTTTTAGTCGAGGCATTGGAAGAGGGCATGGATATAGCATCCGGTCTGCATAACCTGCTCCGGGATGAAAAAGATCTGGTCAAAGCAGCAGAAAATTACGGACGAACATTGTATGATGTGCGTATTCCGACACTCCAATATCCTATTGCAAACGGTAAAAAGCGCTCAGGTAAAAGGTGTCTCGCTGTCGGTACGGACTGCTCTGTAGGTAAAATGTACACAGCTCTTGCAATGAACCGGGAAATGCAGAAACAGGGACTCAAATCAACCTTCAGAGCCACTGGACAGACGGGCATTCTGATTGAGGGGGAAGGTGTTCCGCTTGATGCAGTTATTGCTGATTTCATGGCCGGAGCTATTGAATGGCTGACTCCTGATAATGACCCGGATCATTGGGATTTAATTGAAGGGCAGGGCAGTTTGTTTCATGCCTCCTATTCCGGTGTCACGATGGCCCTTGTTCATGGAGGACAGCCGGATGCACTTATACTCTGTCATGAACCAACTCGTGAGCATATGCGTGGCTTGCCTGATTATCAGCAGCCAGCATTGGAGGATCTGCGTGATGTAGCTTTACGATTGGCGCAGGTTGTGAATCGTGACTGCAAGGTCGTGGCAATTTCAGTAAATACACAACATATGGATGAAGAAAAATCGTTGGCATATCTTGCTGAAGTTGAGCAAAAGATGGGCATCCCTACAGTAGATCCATTCAGGCAGGGGGCTACCCGTCTTGTTGAGGCACTTATATGAAAATTTCGGTTTACAAAGATGTGTTCAAGCTTGCCCGAGTTTTCACTATTTCCCGTGGTTCACGCACTGAGGCCGTGGTTGTTCGGGTCGAGGTTGAGCTGAATGGCTTTACCGGCCGTGGTGAATGTGTTCCTTATGCGCGTTATGGTGAGACTGTCGAGAGTGTGATGGCTCAGATAAACAGTGTGCCGCTTCCGGTTACCCGAGAGGCACTTCAAGGCGCACTGTCGCCTGGAGCAGCAAGAAATGCGGTAGATTGTGCACTGTGGGACCTGGAATCCAAAACAACCGGAATACCGGTCTGGCGTCTTGCCGGACTTGATGAGCCGGGACCTGAAATTACTGCGTATACACTCTCTCTTGATTCACCCGAAAATATGCGTGAACAGGCTGCTGTTAATAAAGAGCGGCCGCTGCTTAAAATCAAGCTTGGTGGTGAAGGTGATATTGCGCGCATAGAAGCTGTACGCGAAGGTGCACCGGATGCCCGCATAATTGTCGATGCAAACGAGGGCTGGACAGCTGATATCTATCATCAGCTGGCACCTGTGCTGGTACGCCTCGGAGTAGAGATGGTTGAACAGCCTTTTCCGGCAGGTGATGATGAAGCGCTGCGTGATATTGATCGTATCCTGCCGGTGTGTGCCGACGAATCCTGTCATGACAGGGCGTCATTGCCAACTCTTAATGGCAAATATGACATGATCAATATCAAGCTCGACAAGACCGGTGGTCTTACTGAAGCCCTGGAACTGAAAAAATCAGCGATGGCTGCAGGCTATCAGATTATGACAGGATGCATGGTGGGCTCCTCGCTTGCAATGGCGCCGGCAGTTCTTGTAGCCCAGTCTGTAGCGGTAACCGATCTTGATGGGCCGTTATTGCTCGCCGAAGACAGGCTCCATGCGTTGCAGTATGACGAAAAAGGTGTTTATCCCTCAACAAATGCATTATGGGGATAGAAGGGCTATTAATACATTAATGTCCTGACTTGTCAGGACAAAATTTGCTGATAAAGGATGATTATGAGCCGCACAGTATATGTTAACGGTAAGTATGTAGCGGAAGAAAATGCACAGGTTTCGGTCTTTGATCGTGGCTTTTTATTTGCAGATGGTGTGTATGAGGTAACCGCAGTTGTCGGTGGTAAGCTGGTCGATTTTCAGGGCCATGTCGTACGGTTGGAACGATCATTGGGTGAGCTCGGTATGGGCATGCCGTTGACAGGTGAGGAACTGCTTGGAATTCACCGGGAGTTATTGAGTCGTAACAATGTGGATGAAGGGCTGGTGTATATCCAGATTACCCGTGGGGTGGCTGATCGTGATTTTGCTTTTCCTGAAAATGTTCCGCAGAGCGTTGTACTTTTTACCCAGAATAAATCGCTCACCTCAGAAAAACCTGGTCTACGCGTAATCTCCGTACCGGATATCCGTTGGGGGCGTCGTGATATCAAGACAGTGCAACTGCTTGCACCCTCTATGGCCAAGATGATGGCAAAGAAGGCAGGTAAAGACGATGCCTGGATGGTGGAGGATGGCTACGTAACCGAGGGAACTTCGAACAACGCCTATATTGTGACGAAAGAGGGTGCTATCATAACCCGCAACCTTTCGACCTCTATTTTGCATGGAATTACCCGTGCTGCTGTATTGAAACTTGCAGCCGAGCTGGAAATGAAAATTGAGGAACGTCCATTCACCATTACAGAGGCCCAGGAAGCAAAGGAAGCGTTTGTGACAGCGGCTACAGCTTTTGTCTGCCCGGTTGTCGAAATTGATGGAGTTGAGCTTTCTGGTGGGATTGCAGGCCCTATCGTGAAACGATTAAACGAACTGTATATTGAAGAAAGCAGGAAGTCTTCGATATAGTTTATGCGAAGGAAATCCCCAGTGCCCCTGGAGGCTGTCCGAGGATAGGGGTTTTG
Organism: Desulfosediminicola flagellatus; assembly: GCF_005116655.2. GTDB lineage: Bacteria > Desulfobacterota > Desulfobulbia > Desulfobulbales > Desulfocapsaceae > Desulfopila > Desulfopila flagellata. The sequence goes on from NZ_CP050698.1 coordinate 1,825,105, forward strand.
GTCAAAATCGAGACATTTTCAAAAAATAAGCACAACCATATAGATGATATGGTGAGCATTATTTTTTGAAAATTCGGAAGAGTTTGAGCAGATAGCGTAGACTTCGAAAGGACACTCTCCGACAGCCTCCTAGGCGTCTTCGTACTCTTCGTCGTCCAGTGGAAAGAGGAAGCCGCACTCTTCACAATTGACGCGGTTCTCTATGGTTTCAACCACATCACCTGGAAGAATAGTGGTATGATCACACTCCGGGCACTCGAAATGGGTCTCGGTAATCTCTATCTCTTCGGCAGCAGCGCATGCTGCACACAGCACATCCTCATCATCAAATTCCCCGTCATGGTTAAACATGATAGGAACACCGCATTGTGGACATTCAATCATTGACATCAGACTAACTCCTCTATGTAGAATTGTATTCTCATCCTGTTTGGCGAGGCAGGAATGTACAGGTTTCGGCTGATTTGTGCAATGATCTTAAAATCCCCATTCTTTAGCGTGGTATTTCCCCAGATACTCAATGTGTTAATAGGTGCATCAGCGATCTTTGAGGAAAGGTAATCTTTTCAAGGGGTATCCTGCTAAAAGATTATTGTTTGCCTCCCGTATTTCGCCCTATGTTCAAGTTTTTTCACATTGCTGATAAATCATGCTAAACTGTTTTTATCGTTAAATTCTCTATTGTTTATCAAAAAACAGATATACAGAGCCAGCAAAAAAGCACACGCGTTTGTCAATTTAGTCGTGCTTCCGATGATCTCCCCCTGACAGGAGATAGAGATCGCCGAGAATCAACTTATGATGAAAATCCAAACCTATATAAGAGTATGTAAAGGAGTTGTTTTTACCCTGTTGGTTCTTATTGCCTCAGTAACGCATATCTCTGCAGAACAGTTCGAGCTATCGGACAAAGAACGTGAGTGGCTCGATAATCATCCTGAGATTCGTTTGGCAGTTGATATTAACTGGGCACCATTCGAGTATGTGGATAAGAATAACACCTATCTCGGTATGGCAGCCGATTACATCTCGCTCGTAGAAGAGAAAACTGGCATTACTTTCAAGATCGACAAAAATCGAAAATGGCCGCAGATGGTTGAGGCGGTTAAAAATAAGGATCTTGATGTGTTCTCCTGTGTGGTAAGAACGCCGGAAAGAGAGCGTTATGCAACGTTTACATATCCCTATCTTTCATTTCCTATGGTGATCATATCTCGCGATAGCGAAGGATTTATCGATGGGCTCCAAAGCCTGGTCAACCAGGAAAAGCGCGTTGCGGTTGTTGAGAGCTATGCCTCTCATGATCTTATAAAGAATAACCATCCGGATCTGGAACTGATGCCGGTGGATAGTGTCAAGGCAGGACTTGATGCCGTTTCGCAGGGAACCGCATATGCGTTTGTTGGTAACCTTGCTGCGGTAAGTCATGTTATGCGTGAAAAGGGCATAACGAATTTAAAGGTTTCTGGACAGACAGCATATAGATTTGATCTATCGATGGCTGTACGCAACGATTGGCCAGAACTCGCATCAATTATACAGAAAGCGTTGTATGACATTGAACCGAGTGTGAGGGATGAAATCTTTAATCGCTGGATTCGGCTGAAGTATGATGAACAGATTGATTATCACATGATCATGTATGTCATCGCCGGATCATTGTCATTATTGGCAGCAATATTGCTATGGAACAGAAGGCTTCAGTATGAAATTCAGGCAAGAAAAGCACTGGAAGAAACACTTAATCAAAATAAAGAAAGTTTATCTAGAGCGCAGGAAATTGCACATATAGGTAATTGGGATTGGGATATTGTTACCGGAAATCTCTTTTGGTCCGATGAGATATTCAGAATTTTCGGCTTGCAGCCACAGGAAGTTAAGCCGACATATGAAGCATTCATTTCAGCAATTCATCCAGCTGATCGGGAAAAAGTTAAGAAAGAGTTTAAAGAATCGTTAAATGATACCGGATATAAATATGTTATAGAGCATCGGGTAGTGCAGCCTAACGGGGAAAAACGGTTCGTTCGTGAAATTACCACGGTCAGACGCGATCAGAATGGTAAACCGGTAATGATGCGGGGAACAGTTCAGGATATTACTGAGGCTCGTGAGGTTGAGGAAAAACTACATCTTTCTCACCTGGTTATTAAGAATGCAAGCGAGTGTGTTTTTATTACTGACAGGCATAACAAAATTATTGATGTTAATCCGGCTTTTGAAGCGACCACAGGCTATACCCTTGATGAGGTGCTTGGGCAGGACCCGAGTATTAATCAATCAGGACGTCATGATGAGGCGTTCTACATAAAGATGTGGGTTACCATAAATAGTGAAGGATGCTGGTCAGGGGAAATATGGGATCGACGTAAAGATGGGGAGATTTATCCCAAGTGGTTGAATATAAATACCATCAGGAATCTTGAGGGTAAGGTAATTCACTATGTTGGTATTTTTACAGATATCAGTCGCCAGAAAACAACGGAGGATGCACTTGAGAAACTTGCCTTTTTCGATCATTTAACCAAGCTTCCCAATCGTGCTCTGTTCAGGGATCGTCTGAATCATGAAATGTCTTTGGCTGAGCGTAATTCAACCCGGTTGGCAGTCTTCTTTATAGATCTGGACCGGTTTAAGTATGTCAATGATACATTCGGTCATGATATGGGTGATGAGTTGCTCATAGAGGTAGCTGGCCGTATCGTGAGTTGTGTCAGAAAGAGCGATACAGTAGGTCGTCTTGGTGGCGATGAGTTTACAATTATTGTACCGCACTTCAAGGATATCGAATCTGTAGGAGGTGTAGCGTTACATGTCATTAACAGTCTTCAAAAACCGTTTCCGGTAAAAGGAAACGATTTGTTTGTCGGGGCAAGTATTGGTATCGCTATTTATCCTGAAGATGGCAGTGATTATGAAAACCTCACTAAAAATGCTGATCTGGCCATGTATCAGGCCAAAGAAGAGGGGCGAGGGATATATCGTTTTTATTCAGAAGAGATGAATACGCGTAATGCGGTGAAGCATGCCTTAGAGATGGATCTCAGGCAGGCGTTGATCGAAGATCAGTTTCTTCTCTATTATCAGCCAAAGATTAATCTTGAAAACGGTAAAATTTCAGGTATGGAGGCGCTGATTCGCTGGAATCATCCCAAAAGAGGTCTTGTACCTCCATTTGAATTTATCCCTCTTGCCGAGGAGTCCGGCCTGATAGTCAGTATGGGCGAGTGGGTTATGGAAGAAGCGTGTCGGCAGACACGTGAGTGGTTGAATCAGCTTGATGATAGCCTGCGGGTGGCAGTAAATCTTTCTGCAAAACAATTTCAGGATCCTGAACTTTTCAATAATGTGTCTGATATCTTACTCAATACAGGCTTGCCTGCCAATTGCCTTGAGTTCGAAATAACTGAAAGCACCATTATGGATAACCCGAATCTTGCAATTGATACGATGAAGAAAATCCGAGATATCGGTATCCATATATCTATTGATGATTTTGGGACAGGGTATTCATCGCTCAGTTACCTTAAACGTTTTCCGCTTCACTCACTCAAAATTGATCAATCCTTTGTGCGAGACCTGACACTTGATTCGGATGATGCAGCAATTATTGAGGCGATAATCTCAATGTCGCATGCGCTTAAGTTGAGTGTTGTTGCTGAAGGCGTGGAGACTAAAGAACAGCTTAACTTTTTAAAAAGTAAAAACTGTAACAGTGTACAGGGATATTATTTCAGTAAACCGCTTGATCCTGAAACGTTTATTGAATATCTCGAAAAGTACATGAGCGAGACTAAAGCACATGATTTGCCTGTTGGGGAAAAATGACAGTGTCGCGCTAAACGCTATTATATGAGCAAAAGAATGACGATGCGCAAAGCACTGCAGTATTATGATGTAAGTTAGTTTCTATGCCTATCACATGCTCTGAGCTTTTTGGCAGTTGTTTTGGGAGACAATATCAATATCTGCGATAGTGATAATCCCCGGAGTGAGCAATAGTAGTTTGTTCAATCAGCACGAGCGTCTGTAATATCTAAAATAAAATTTCCGAAATACCTTGAGTGCTTTAGAGAAAACAGCATGATTGTGCGTTGATATATGTGCAGTCACTTCTTGACTGGAGTACTACATTTATGGATAATTAAATAAAGTGGTTACATCCCGGTAGCATTATCAGCCGAACATGGATACGCGTGAAGTAGTCTCTCTGCTTCACCGGGAGGACAACCAATGGCAGGGCCCTTACCGGAAAAGTACTCGGAAGAGTTGACATTCTTCCAGCATCATAATCAGTTGCTGACGGCTATCAGGGAACACAGTTTGTGGGATCCTGAAGTGCAGAACCCTTCTTTCATATTTCAACATTGCTGCAATACGATAAAGAGTGCATTTGAATGCAGTTTTGTCTGGGCTGGTGATATTACGGACGAGCAATGTCGGCTTTCAATTATCGCCTCATCACCGGCGGCTACCCCTCAGGATTCTTCAATTCAGCATTATATTGCAGGGCTGCTTATTAGGAAATTTAACTGCGATTTCAGTGCTTTTACAGAACCGTTATATCTCTATCTCGATGCGGAAGAAGTCGAGCAGTTTACCGCTGACAATCACTATTGCCTTGCCTGGCCGGTAGCGTACAGGCACCGCACATATGGTTTCGTGGTTATGCATTGCCAGCAGAAAGAGATCATTTGTGAGCTGAAAACCGAATTGATCAGCCCGGTGATTGACGATATAGCACTTGCCCTCTACTCACGGGACACGGCTCTTAAGCTAAAAATAGAGAGGGATTATAATAAGGAAATAATCGATACTATTCAGGCGCTTATGGTGACTATATCGCCATGCGGTACAATTATTTCGTTTAACAGGATAGCAGAAAAAATCACTGGATATACCGAACGGGAAACGGTTGGTAAGTACTGGGTAGATATCCTCAGTGATCCTGATAACCGTCAGGAGTTTCAACAGCGGTTTTCAGATACTTTAAAAGGTGACCAACCGGACATTAATTTTAAGGCACCGTTACTCAGCAAGGATGGCTCTGCACGGTATATAAACTGGCATGGTTCGATCCGTCATAATATTGAAACCGGTAAAGTCGGGCTGGTTATGCTTGGTATTGACGAGACGGGCAATATGGCTGCAGATCAGCAACTTCAAATGCTTACGGCACGTTGGGAGAAGATATTCAACTCGATCCAGGATCCGGTACTGGTGGTGTCGCGCGAGAACATTATTCTTGATGCAAACCCTGCAACCTGTGCAGCAACCAAAAAGCATCGTGATGAGGTTGTCGGCAAAAATGTGTGTGACATCCTGCATGGTGGTCATGGCGGCGGGGCCGGGTGCCCGCTTGAGGAGAGTATAGGCAACCAGAAAACCAGGATTTCTGAAACGGAGCTACATGGTTTTCATGGGAGTTATATGCTGACCGTCACTCCCTTGTTTGAGGAAAATGGTGAGATCAACGCAACATTGCTGGTTGCGCGTAATTTAACCCAGGAAGAGGTTGTGAGAGCCGAGGCAATCAGGGTATCCCAGCTGGCTGCGATCGGTGAACTTGCTTCCGGGGTAGCGCATGAAATCAATAACCCGATAAACACCATTATCAACTACGCACAGATAATCTTAGATGATCCGCAGGACGGAAGTGTGGATAAAAGCCTCGGCAATATAATAGATGAGAGTAAACGAATTGCCGGGATCGTCTCAAATCTGCTCGATTTCGCCAGATGCAGGGAAGAGATGGTTGGACCTTCTGATGTCTGCAGAATTATTGCAAACAGTCTGCAATTGGTGGCACATCTTCTTAAAAAAGACGGGATAACCTGTTCGGTTACACTCCCAGATTCATTACCACAACTTCTTTGTAATGAGCAGCAGCTACAGCAGGTTATATTAAATCTGATAAGCAATGCACGCTACGCGCTTAATAGTCGCTATCCGAAGCCATGTCCCGAAAAACGTCTCGAGATAGCTGCCGGGATTGTTGTTCAGAATGAGGGCTCCTGTATTCAGATAACGATTACCGATCATGGCAGTGGAATAGCTGATGAAATACAGGACAGGCTATTTGATCCATTTTTTTCTACTAAACCTAAAGGAGAAGGAACGGGGCTCGGACTCAGCATCAGTCATGGACTGATTCGAGAGCATGGCGGTTCTATCAGGGTGCAGAGTAACCCGGGCAAGTGGACACGGTTCATAGTTGAACTGCCTGTGAGATCTGATTGAAATACGAGGTGAAAAGAATGACCCTTGAGAAAAATACAGATGCAGCAATTCTTATTGTTGATGATGAAGTTAGCCTGAGAAATACCTTTCGTATTTTTCTCCAGCGAGCAGGGTATGAAAAGGTAGTTACTGTTGGATCGTTTGATGAGGGCGTCGAGGCTGTTTCCAGCCAATTCTTTGATTGTATTATCTGTGATATTGTCCTTGAGCGTCACTCAGGAATTGACCTGTTGAAGCGTTTTCGTGAGCTTGGTGTGAAATGCCCGGTGGTTATTATTACAGGATATCCTCATATTGAGACTGCATCTGAAGCGGTTCGCCTCGGCGCATTCGATTATCTGCCAAAACCAGTGGATAAAGAAGCTCTGTTAAGAACTACCAGGCTTGCGATTCAGCAATATCGGCTGGAACAGGGAAAGCAGGAAGCAGAACTTTCTCGCGAAAAGTACCGACGTTTTCTGGAGACGCTTTTTAGAAGCGTCTCAGACAGTATCCTTTCTGTCGATTTACAACTCCGGGTGCTTAACGTAAATCAGGCAGCATTAAATCTCTTTAGTAAAATGCAACGAAGGGTGCATGAGGGGGACAGGCTGACAGACCTCCTCTCCGGCAGTGCTATGCAGCGATTACTGTTACAGGTGAAAGAGGTTCTGGCAAGTGGTATAGAACTCTCCGACCACCGGATGGAGTGTATGCTGGAGGGTTGCTGCATCGTGTTGAGCGTCTGCATCTCTCCGCTTGAAAGTGGTACTGGCGAGATGGTCGGATGTGTAGTGGTGTTTCGGGATATATCCGCTGAAAAACGGTGCGTTCATAGCGAACGTGATAGGTTTCATAGATTGATTGGTGCCAGCTCTGTAATGCAGAATGTTTATCTGATGATTGAAAATATCGGCAGGGTTGATACTTCAGTCCTGATAACGGGAGCAAGCGGCACGGGTAAGGAACTCGTGGTACACGCGCTGCATCAGCAGAGCCCCAGGCGCGACAAACCTTTGGTTATGGTCGATTGTACGACGATCCCGGATAACCTTATGGAGAGCGAACTGTTCGGCCATAAAAAAGGTGCATTCACCGGTGCTGGTGAAAATCGGATCGGTCGAATTCTACAGGCGGACGGGGGGACACTTTTTCTTGATGAGATAGGCGATATCTCTATGACCATGCAGTTGCGTCTGCTCCGCTTTTTGCAGGAGAAAACGTTTTATCCTGTTGGTCGTGACAAGCAGATACATGTTGATGTACGTGTTATTGCAGCGACTAACGCTGACCTTGCTGAGAAGGTGGCTAGTGGGAAATTCCGTGAAGATCTCTATTACCGGTTATTGATTATAGAGATAAAGCTACCCCTGTTAAAGGAGCGGGAAGGAGATATTCCTCTATTGGCGCATGCCTTTTTGAACACGTTTTCCGCGCAGATGGATAAACGCATAACAGGAATATCCGAACAGGCGATGGTGCTTCTCTGCAATTATCCCTGGCCCGGAAATGTACGGCAGTTAGAACATGTGATAGAACGTGCCTGTGTGCTGTGTACGGGGGCAACGATCTCTTTGCAACATTTGCCTGGCGAGATTACGGAGAGCAGTGTCCTGCTGGATGCAAGCGAAGCCGCGAGTCGTGCGGGAGCCGAAATCCCCGACCTGAGACAGTCGCCGGTAGTAATCTGTAACTATACACTTTCACGCCAGGAACAGTTGCTCATGGAGAGAATTGTAATTGCATTAAAGAAGACAGGGGGGAACAAAGCAAAGGCAGCACGAAGACTGAATATCGACCGTTCCACTCTATACCGAAAAATTCGTGAACTGCATATAGATGAAGAGATGTTTACCTGTTAAAACGTGACGATTTTGCCTGAGAATTCCTATTCTCGGGCAACCTCCACATATGTCTCCTGAGCTTAACTCTTCTATTTAGCCGGATATGTTTCTTATATTGCGTATATCCTACATAAGTGTTGCCACACAACTGTTGTAGAATCCTCTACTTCTGTTGCAAACTCCTATCTTTGTAGTATTTCTCCTTTCTTATCTGCTCGTTACATATGTTATGATATCGAATGCTTGCGACGTGTTTTGAGGCTCTTTGAAATGTTGGCATAGCATATGCTATTTAATAATTCATCAGGATAGGTAGGTTGTCGACAGCTATTTAATTTGGCTATGGATTCTGAATATGAGTGGATTGCAACAGCAGAAATTTAAAACACTCTTTACACATGAGCATGCTTGCATTGCTTATCTGTTCGCCAAGCGCTGGCCTGCTGGATTTATCTGTCCGTTTTGTGGTCAGCTGCAGAGAGAGATCGCTCCGGCCTATACAGTAGTCTGTAGATATTGTCGTAAACACACCTCGATTACCGCTCATACCCTGATGCATGGCAGTAAGAAAAACCTTGTCTCCTGGATGCGGGTTGTCTGGCAGTTCTGCTCCCGGGATGAGGGTATAAGTGCCAGAGAGATCCAGCACCTTATGGCTCTTACCAGTTATCAAACTGCCTGGCGCTGGTTGCAGAAAATCCGCAGAGCGGCTGCAATTGCAGATAAAAGAACATGTCATGGTTTGGTGCTTTTTTGCATTGCAGATGTGGCTGTTACAGATCAGCAAGAGAACTCATTTGCTAAGATTGGTCTGGCGCTAGAGTTTAACGCTTTGGTTAGAACTGTTGGGAGAATTCGCTTTGTGGTCCTTGATTCGAATTTGGCGTTATCCGCATGGGATGCATTCAATTTGATTATTGATAAGGATGCCACGGTAATGGTGGCAGATGGTTTATTTCCAAACGATGAGAACGGTGCAAAATCATATGATTGCATTGAACCAACGGTCTGGCAACTTGAACAGGGACGGAAGATATTTCGCCATACATCTCTATGGTTGAGCAGGCTATATCGTGGAGCTGTTGAACGCAGATATCTGCAGGACTATCTGGCTGAGTTTAGTTTTCGTTATAACACCGCATCCTGGTCTGACAGGGCAATGGTTATGGATCATTTGTTGACCGGGTTGGTGACGCCGTTAAGGAGCCTGTCCGAGGAGGAACTGGTATGGATAAAATGAGCGTGATTATAGTCGTGTTGAGTTTCTCGGTTACTATTTTTCCGTTGTTCCCTGCACGCGATGCTCAGGGCTATGAGCCTCCAGAAACAGTGGTGATTGATATACTCTCAGAACTCTATGAGGCAGTTGTTTTTGATCATGGAATGCATGTGGAAAGCTACTCGTGCGGCTCATGTCATCACCATACTGCCGGCGATCAGGTAGAGCATGAAAATTGCAAAAAATGCCATAGTGCCTCCGTAATGCTTGATGATGTATCCTGCATCGGATGTCATCAGCAGTATACATTCCCTGCGAAAGCAGAAACATATGTCTATCATATCGATAAACTAGGATTGCAAGGTGCATTGCATCTACAATGTGTCGGTTGCCACACTGACGAGGGTGGTCCGGTTGGTTGTACTGAATGTCATGCGTACACTTTGGCGGGGCGAAAACGTTTTGTTGAAGAGAAGTAGTTTTTGAAATTGTTGAATTAATTTTGACCGCGTAGGCTGGTTGTCGTTTTTAAGACGACGCTACCGGGGGAGGTTAACATGTCAGGTAACACAACCCGAAGGTCACTACTCAAAAATAGTCTTGTTGCAACAGTGGCAGCATGGCTGTGCAAACCAAAGAGGGGGGAATCACATCAGGTAAAAAAATACCCTGACACCCTCGGGGTGCTGGTCGACTTGACGCGTTGTGTCGGTTGCAGAAGTTGTGAAGCGGCCTGTAACGCAGAACAACATCTTCCAATACCTGAGCTGCCATTTTCCGATACAACGGTATTCGAAGATAGAGAGCATGGCAGGCAGCGCCGCACAGATGACACCTGCTATACCGTGGTCAACCGTTACGAGGTTGCAGGGCTTGAGCATCCGTTGTTTCGTAAGGTGCAGTGTAATCATTGTCAGGAGCCGGCTTGTGTTTCATCCTGTTTTGTTAATGCCTACACAAAGACACCTGAAGGAGCAGTTATCTATAATCCTGATGTTTGTGTGGGTTGCAGGACCTGTATGATTGCATGTCCGTTTTACATTCCTACGTTTAAATATTCCAGTGCCTTTGAACCACAGATTATGAAATGTCTGTTCTGCTATGACACGCGACTACAATATGGTAGGCAGCCCGCTTGCGTTGAAGCGTGTCCGCAGGAAGCCCTGACCTTTGGCAGGCGTGACGACCTGATTCGCCGGGGGCGACGCAGAATAGAAGAACATGGTGATAAATATATACATCACATCTATGGCGAATATGAAGCTGGTGGCACCTCCTGGTTATATCTCTCGAGTGTTCCCTTTGATCAGGTTGGTTTTTCAAATGAAATTCCCGATGAGCCGATTCTTGATTCGGTGAAAAACTTTCTCGGTATTGTCCCTATGGTGCTTACGATATGGCCTGCATTGTTTGCCGGATTTCATCTGCTTGCAACTCGTAAAGAGTACAACGCTGGCAGTAGCAGAAAACATACAGATGGGCGGGAGGATAATGCATGAAGATTCTTACTGCTGAACAGTTGAGTTTGCCTGTCACGAGTTCAAATAAAACTGCTGACACGCTCTGGAGTGTGAAGGAAAGACTGTTGCTTGGACTGAGCGTAAAGCACTATTTGCAACAGTTGTTCCGCAACCCGGTTAACTGGTTGCTGCTGGTGATTTTTGCTGTTGGATTTCCGTTGCTCTGTCAACGGTATTTATATGGTCTTGGGGCGGTAACCCATGGCTCGAACGACTATCCGTGGGGACTGTTTCTGGGATTTGGACTGTTTGGCATGGTTCCGCTTTCCGCCTCCGGCTTTTTACTTGGCACAACGGTGAACCTTTTTGGTCGGGAGGATTTTCATCCTATTGAGCGTTTGGCATTGTTGAATGGTTTGCTCGGGTATTTTTTTGCCGTTGTCTATCTTGAGGTCGATTTGGGAATGCCATGGCGGCTTGCCTATCCAATGTTTATGTCTTTTGGCCCTGCTGCGGTACTGTTTCTTGTGGCCTGGCATGTGGCGACTTATCTGTCGGTACAGGTCGCAGAGGTGCTGCCCGCTCTATTTGAGTGGCTTGGCAGACCTACCTGGAAAATCTCTATTAAGCGAATGACACTTGGGTTGACGATCGCAGGAATTATTCTTTCAACCTTGCATCAGGGTGCGCTTGGAGCGCTTTTTACCTATGCACCGACGAAGCTGCATCCTCTCTGGCTTTCTACAGAATTTATGTGGATACATTTCCTGTGCTCCGCAATATTTGGTGGATTGGCAATGGTTATTGTGAGTTCAACTCTCATCATTCGATTTATGCGCTGGCGTTGTGGCAGGGCATTTACAGAAAATATCGATCAACTCACATTAGGAATGGCAAAGGGGGCGTCTTTGGCGATGATCACCTATCTGGTGATTAAACTGGTGGGGGTAGCCCATGATAACGAGTGGGAACTCCTGCTTACAGGTTGGGGTGGATATTATCTGCTGGAGATTGTTATCGGAGTTGTTCTGCCTTTGTTTATGTTTGCCAGAGGTGTTCGGGAATCTCAGGTTGGTATTGTTCGGGTAGCGGCTTTTCTTACAGTCTTCGGTGTGGTTTGGAATCGGTTGAATGTTGCAATCGTCTGCTTTAACTACCAGCTGTATCAGGACATTCCGCATTGGAAGGAGATCTGGCTTACCATAACCCTCTATGCGCTCTATTTTGTAGTATATCGATGCATTGTATACCGGTTACCGATAGTCTTTGAATGGGGGGAATAAGCTTTCCTGTAGTGGGCTTAAAAGAAGGGAAGGTTGGCGGGCTTGAAAATACACCTGTGTTTTCAGGCCTGTTTTACTTTGCAGCTACCGTACCTATCCTGAAGGGTATGCCACACTAGTGTAGACAGTTGTAGTGGTGTTGCAATGGTGGGCAACACTTGTGTTATCGCAGAATTTGAGTTGAGATTAAATCGTAAAGTATTTTGCGCGTAATATATAGTTATAACAATGGTATGCTGTTGATTTTAGGCGTCGGTAATGTAGAGGGTTACAATAAAAATGAGGGAGCGATCTGGCATGTTTGATGCAATCTAGTAGGTATGTGATGAGGTAGCAGGAAGCACCTAATAATCACAGGACCTAACTGGAGGCTATTATGGACACCCCTATTATTGCCAAAGAAATGGTTGAGGTAAATGTAGATTTCTCTGAAGAGGTTACGAGTTTTGGAATGATGTCTGGTGCTGTTGCCGGAGTGTTTATCGCTGTCCTGGCTGGTATCTGTTTGATCTCGGCCTTGATAAGTAGCGGGCCGGTTGAAATGTTAAGAGGCTATATAACTGCCCTAACCGGTTATTGAATTGATGAAATTCTGTAGCGGGAGGATACGATGACCCTACATAAAAAAAGTCCTGTAGGATTGCTGATGATAGTTGGAGTTGGTTGTCTCTTCGAGTTATGGGCAATCGCTGCGTTGATTGGTGGACTGTACAGAGTGAACTGGCAGGTAACTGAACTGGTACATCAGTATTTGCTGGCAAGCGGTATGATACGGCCGATACATACGGTCGTGGATTATTATACGCATATAAAGGGGATTGAATATATTATCTGTGTTCTGTTCTTTGTCGCGTTCGTAATGTTTTTTCGCTATATCCAAAAGACGTCTGCACCTATGACCGCGTCTGCTGCAAACATAATGCAGGAATAGTTTCTGTTATGACATTAGGCTAGGAGGCTGTCCGCGAATAGAAATTTTCGTTCCAATTGAGGCAAACTCGAAAAAATTACCGCAGGCATATATTTAATATCTCGGAGTCTCGTCCCTCGCTTACCGGAGGATAATTTTTCGAGTTTAACGAAGATATCGGCGAAAAGGGCATTGTCGGACAGCCTTCTGGTTGGTTGATAAGCAAAAGTATTGTCAGGGACTGTTAATACCGTTGGTGAAGAACCCAGAGTAAAAATTGGGAATACACCCGCCAGACCTCGTCTCCGTAGCCTCCGGCCATCAGGAAAACAGCAGGTATTTTACGTTCAATTAGCCAACTGTAGAGTAATTTGTCGCGTTCAAACATCTGTTCTAAAGAGAGTTTGAGCGGGGCTGTTGAGGGTAACTCATCTTTTTCATACGGATCGGCTCCGCAGACAACGATAGCCAAGTCGGCAGTGCCTTCCTCTTCCAGTTTCTGCAGACCACTATGCAGCCTTTCCACGTAATACTGTTCTTCACCACTTTCGATAGGGATGTCGATATCACTTGGGACAAAAGATGGATGTGGGGTACCGTCGGCAAGCACTGGCAAAGAGTCGAGTGGCCATCCGCTCGCCATATGTACGCTCAAGGTTTTGATTGACTCGTCATCGGCAGTAAGAGCGGCGGTACCATCACCTTTGTGGGCATCGACATCAATTATCCAGACTTTATCGACCAATTTTTCATGCTGTAGTTTCCGTGGAGCAATCACAACATCATTAATTACACAAAAGCCATTGCCGAAATCATACTGAGCATGATGCGCTCCACCAGTAAATGAAAAACAAAAGCCATGTTGCAGTGCGAGTCGTGATGCCTGTACAGTGCCGGCTGCTTTTATCAGGAGGCGGTCAAAGAGCTCGGTGAGCGGGCGAGTGGCTGTTTCTGGGGTATATCTATAATATTTACCTTCAGCATCTATCAATTCAAAGGTCGAAATGATTTCCTGTTCAAGTGCTGCAGAGTAAAGCCGCTCAACATAGCCAGCTGAATGGACCCGCAACAGATCATCTCGGGTCAGCGTAAGGTTAATGCGATCCTGATGCCAGTGCTTTTGAAGCGATTTTAATTTTGGATCATCCAGGAGAGCCTGAAATGTATTTATGGCTCGACTGTCCCGTATGGGAATCTGGATGCCAAATTCGGTAATGCTGGCAGGAATACTTGGGTCGTAGAGAATCATTGGCGATATTCTATGTGTAGAAGTAGTTGGGTGATTGATTCTAATGGCTCTTGATCATGCCTGTTATCCAGAATATAGCATTAGCAGTCAGCGGCCTGTGGTGTCTTGTATAAAGAATTCCGGATAAGAAGAGAGTAATGCACGGATACAGCGGATGCGAAATATTTTTAGTGAGTTTCTGATATCGGTAATACAGCCAGTGCTTGAAAATTTCAGTATCATTCACATTGTGTCATGACTGTCCTCTATGTAATTACACAGTTTTTTCAAATTTAAGGTATTCATGAGAAACCTCAGATCTTCTGCTGCTAGAATTATTCAATCCTCTCGTATTGCAAAATGGAAAACAGCACTGGCATCCTACTTCTGGCGTAGCCCGGATCGTTTGATGGCTGCCAAATCTTCATGCATAATAACAATGCTCATCGTTCCTTTTATCCTGATGGGCGAACCTTTTCTGGCAATTACCCTGGCTCTGGGCGCACTTGCAGGTGCTTTGTCAGAAACAGATGATCATCCAAGAGGGCGGGTGAAGTCACTGGCACTTAAGGTTATTATTTTTGGGATCTCAAGTCTTTCTGTAGAGCTTCTTTTACAGTATCCCGTTGTGCTGGGGATTGGACTTTTCTTTTCTACCATTTTTTATCTGCTTGTTGGCGGTATAAGCGAACGATATAGGGGTGTTACTTTTGGCGCTCAACTCGCCGGGTTGTATACCATGCTCAGTGCTTCAATGAGTCCGGCCTGGTATTGGCAACCACTGTTACTGTCCAGCGGTGCATTGTTCTATGGCGTTTGCTCACTGTACCTGCTGAACCGCTATCCCCTTCGTCCTCTTGATGAGCATCTTGCACGTGGATTTGTTGCTCTGTCAAGTTACCTTGAGACAAAGGCAAATCTCTTTCCGAGCAAAAAGAATAATCCGCGGGATATACGTAACCGTCTTGCCCTGCAGAATGTTCAGGTGGTTAATGCTCTTGACTGCTGCCGAGATGTCTTGAATACCTATGGCGATGCAATGACAGACAGTTCTGCCCTAAAACCGTACCTGCGATATTTCATGGTGTTGCAGAATATGCATGAAAAAGCCGCATCCAGTCATGAGCGATATCATCTCCTTAGCAGTGACCCGATAAACACCGATCTGCTTGAAGGGATCGGCCAGACACTTCGCCAATTATCGCTTGCTACAGGTCAATTTGCCGATAGTCTGCTTGCATCAACGCCGTATCAGCATCCTATATCGCTTGGCTGGATGGTCGATGTACTTAATGAAAAACTGCAAAAGCATGAACGGAATGCGAATCACCCGCTGAGTCTTGTTGTAGGTACTATTTCAGATTCCCACCTCTCATTACAGAACATACATGAAGAGACGCAATATACCTTTGCACCGCGCTTAAGAAAAGATAGTCGCACGGTAGTCAAGCGGTTTACAGACCAACTGCATTGGCATAATCCACGTTTACGTCATGCTATCCGGCTAGCGCTTTGCTTTGTGATAGGTTTTGCCATTTCAGAAACGTTTAATCTGCCAAAAGGTGAGTGGATAATTCTGACAAGTCTTTTTGTTTGTCAGCCGACATATGGTGAGACCAGGAGGAAATTGAATCAACGTATTCTCGGTACAATTGTTGGTGTAATTGGTGGCATTCTGATAATCCAAATTTTGCCTACAGTGGGCGGCAAGCTGCTTTTATTATTCATTTCAACGTACATATTTTTTGTCTGGCAGCGTAAGAACTATGCAGTTTCTGTTGGATTTGTGACGATTTTTGTCCTGTGTGCATTCGATTTGCTAGTCAATAAAGGCGTGGCGATAATGTTTCCTCGAGTTATTGATACACTTATCGGGTCCGGTCTGGCGTTTGCTTCAGTCAGACTTCTCTGGCCCAACTGGCAGTATGAGAGGTTACCGGTATTGCTTAGCGAAGCAATTGGCAGGAATGTGGATTATCTACGGGCAATTCTGCATGCGTACCGTGAGCGGCCAACTGATGATGATCTCTCCTATCGAATCGCACGTCGTGCAGCGCATCGTGCTGATAACGCACTTGTTTTGGCCTGGCAGGATATGCAGGTCGAACCCGAAAAACGGCAACTTTTCAGAGATCAGGCTTTTGCGCTCACGTACCTCAATCATGCCCTGATATCGTACCTGTCTGCTTTTGGCTCTAAACGGGAAAAACATAATACACTCCATCCTGATATCAGCGCATTGGCGGATGAGATTGTAACCGCTCTTCAAAACGTCAGTGAATCAATTGAGTCAGGCCCGACAGCAATGAATTTCAGGCTCATTGATACAATGGAGAAGTTGCGCCAGAATATATTGGATTATGATCAGTCAATTCCTCAGGAACTCCTCACTATCCTCTATAATATCTCTCAGGTTACCAGAAAACTTCTTGAAGCAGCGTGTGAGTTAGGTGGCACATCTTCGGGAAAAGTGTCTCATGACAATGAGTAACAAAAACGATGAAGATCAAGCCTGTCCAGGTTTGAATCAGTCTCAACGTGTGTGCTACAGTGATTAAAAGGACTGTTTTGCTGCTCTTTCCATTAACGACCATCCAGGAAATCGAGAAAAGAGGCTGAATGAATGAAGTTAATGATTCTCTTTCACTGTGTCACAGCGCTTCTTGCTCTATTGACTCCCTGGAATCTATATGCAGTCGATGATGGAGATTGTGTAAGTCTGAATAGAGGAACATCAACCTATAATCTTGAGGGATTGGTGAGTTATTATGAGGATAAGAGTACCAACAGGACAATTGATGAAATCCTTAATGATACGTCAGTTTCCTGGAATCGATTAGCAGAAGTTGTGCCGAGTTTTGGTTTTAGCAACTCAGCCTATTGGTTGAAAATTGATGTCTGTCAGCCATGGAAAGAAGGTGAGAGGACTGTTCTTGAGGTGTCTTATCCGTTACTCGATTCAATAGATGTGTTTGGTGTTGTGGAAAATACTATTGTTTATAGAGTCCATACTGGTGATGGGATTCCCTATAGTCAACGACCGGAACAACACCGGAATTTTATATTTTCTCTGCCGATTTTTCAGTCAGAGGCTACCATCTATTTACGTATTCAGACAGAGAGTGCTGTTCAGGTGCCTATGGCATTTTTCACAGCAACGCAATTTTTTGAACATAATCAGAAAATTATTTTTATTCAGGGCTGTTATTTCGGAATCATTCTGGCAATGATCTTTTATAACGTGTTTCTGTTCTTTTCCCTGCGTGAATGGCCCTATCTTTTATATGTTGTTTTCACGTGTTTCTATTTCAGTTTCCAGGGCGTTTTACAGGGCTTTTTTCAACAGTTTTTGCTTGATTCTGTCTGGTGGCAACAGCATGCGTTGCTGATATTTGGCTATTTTACAATGGTATTTGCCAATTTGTTTGCGGTATCGTTTTTGAATCTCACAAGAAAAATACCTGTTATTGCAAAACTGCTGCATGGTATCGCGTTTCTTGCTGTATTGGCGGCAATGTTGGCTCCGGTCATGTCGTATGGGCCGATGGTTAAACTGATGCTGGCCATTGCAATACCCAGTGCTTCGCTGATTATGATATCAGGGGTTCAGTTATGGTGGTCAGGCCATTTGCCTGCACGAATATTTACGTTGGCGTGGTTTACCCTACTTTTCTCATTTGTTTTAGCTTCGCTAAGCAAGTTTGGGATCTTACCGAGAGCGTTCTGGACAGACAATAGTATGCAGATCGGAGGAGTTCTTGAAGTTCTACTTTTGTCGATTGCTCTCGGTGAACGGATTAACGAAGAAAAGCGTCAGCGTATTCTCGTAGAACAGAATCTCTCAAGTTCACTGGAACAAATGGTAGAGGAAAGGACATCCGAATTGAATCATGCTCTGGAGCAGTTGGAAGAAGCCAATATCATTTTAGATAAAATGAGCCTGACGGATAGTCTTACCCAAATTCCGAATCGCAGAGCATTCGATAAGCATATAGAACGTGAATACAGCAGTGCAAAGCGTGAGGGGGCCCCAATAGGCCTTGTTATGATCGATATAGATTATTTTAAGAATTTTAATGACACCTACGGTCATCAGGTTGGTGATGAGGTATTGCAAAATGTTGCCAAGACTCTTAGAGCATTGGCTACCCGACCAAGCGATGAGGCCTTTCGGTATGGTGGTGAGGAATTTGCTGTACTGTTAAGTAATACCAATCTTGAAGGTGTGATCATCGTTGCTGAGAAAATGAGAAAGGCAATTGAAAAGCTTCCGCTAAATATCGATGGAGAAACCTGTGTAATAACAATTAGTGCAGGTATCAGCGTTTATGATCAATCTGTGCCTGGTATCGATATATATGATCTGGAACTATTTATAAGTGAGGCTGACGCACAATTGTATAGGGCAAAAGAGATGGGGCGTAATTGCGTATCTTCTCCGCAGTGCGGTTAGTGTAGATGTAGTGACTTGAATGGGGGGAGTATCAGAGAGCGTTGATAAGGTATCAGTTTACGTAATCTGAATTTGCAGACGTATGAGTTTTTTGTCAGTGTTTATTGTTTAAACGAAGCTGTACCTCTTTTTCTAACTGCTCAATAACACGTCGTAATGGTTCTGATTTGCGAATGGGGCCGGAGTTGTTCCATCCATCTTTGAGCGTTTGAGTGGTTTTTTGTCTGAACTGTTCAAGAGAATCTGCAAATTCCCTCCAGCCAAACAGCTTTTGTATCACATGCCGCTCTTCCGAATTAAGGTCATTGTCCGTATCAATCTCTGTTTTATCGTCTAATTTAATTATCATAAAAATACTCATTCATCCAATAATGCCAAGCGTTTTAAGCTGATTAGCAGCTAACGGCCGCTGGGGTGTATTGTTCTTCTCTGTTTTCAATTAACGCAATTATACTCGGATTACAATATCAAGGATCGTATAGGCGCTATCTCAATGAAATTGTCTACATAGTAATAATCAGATTTTCTTATCATTTCCCCAGAAATATTTTGTTAGAGGGGTGCCATGTGATCGGTTGTGCTAGTTTGGGGTAGGCTGAGCGGTTTTGCCGATTAAATTGATAGGTAATAACGATGTGATGAGCGCGATTTATCGTATCTAACAATTTGACTTATCTATTCGGATTGTTTTTAAAACTCTGAATTGAATTGCTGCATATTAGCGTTGTCCTGAAGGGTGATTCAAAAAATATTTTGCGTCGCATATTCGAACGTACCCAATATGATCATTATTTACACATGGAGAAAATACGATGGAGCAGATGTCATCTATGGAGAGGGTCCTGGCAACCATACGCGGTGAAGAGACCGATAGGGTTCCTGTTTGCAGTTTAGCCGTTGGGGTAGCGCGTAAGGTGAGTGGATGCAGTTTTCCTGAATTTTCTATGAGTAGTGAGTCAGCGGCTGAAGCTATGATCCTGACCAATCAATTGGTTGGTGACGATATTATTCTTTGTTTCACAGACCTTTCAGTAGAGGCAGCTGATTTCGGCCAGGAAATGATTTATCCGGATCAGACTACAGCCCATCCTAATTACGATAATCTTCTTGTCAAAACACCTGGAGACTACAGCAGACTGAAACGTTTTAAGGCAGATCAAGGCAGAAGAATGAGCACATATCTCGATCTTTGCGGTCAACTGGTTTCGAGAGTGGGGCAGGATGTTCCGATATTGGGATTTATTTATGGGCCGCTTGGAGTTCTCGGGATGCTGCGCGGAATGGAAAACCTCTACAGGGATATTCTTGAATGCCCGGAAAATGTAAAAGAGGGGCTTGAGATTGTAACTGACGTTCTGGTCGATTTTGTGCGTGGTCAGTTTGGTCGGGGAGTGGCAGGGGTCTGTATTGATACACTTCCAGCATCACGGTCAGGAGTTATGCCCAATGTGTGGGAAGAATTCGAGGGTGTTTATGCCAAGAGAATTAAAGATGAGATTGTAACTCATGGTGTGCTCAATGCTCATCATGGTTGCGGCTTTTCACCATATTTTAAGGAAGTTCGTAAATGGCTTGAACCTGCTGTTCTCAGTTTTGCAGATGTACCGGAAGATTGTTCGACCATGGCTGAAGCTAAAGAAAAATATGGGCGTGAATCAATCCTGATGGGTTGCGTGCCTACTGAACTTTTGTATAGCGGAACGCCGGCAGATGTTGTGCGCGAATCGGTCCGGCAGATTGATTTGCTTGGTTCGGGGGGCAACTTCATTCTGGCACCTACCTGTGAATTTCCGCCAAACGGAGATTTGTTGAATGCACGAGCAATGGTGACAGCGGCTGAGCAGTATTCGTCTATTCGGGCACGTCAGGAAGAACTGGCTGCTGTGTGATTCAGGGACAAAAAAATCATTTGAAAGAGGAACGAAAAACATGGACCAAACGTTTGTCGAACTAAAAGAAGCAATTATTCAGGCAGATAGCGCCAAAGTTGATAATTTACTTGAAGTATTGAAAGGCGACCTGGATTTTGAGTCTCTTTGTAGTAAATGCATAGACCCGGCTCTTGATACGTTGTGTGCAAACATCATAAACAGGAATGGAGCGGTACCTGAACTGTTGATGGGGTTAAAGCAGGTGCAACGGATTTCGGATGTAGCCGGGCCTCAGGTTGCGGGAAGACGCGGTGAAAAAATCCTGATGGGGGTTGTGGAAGGGGATATCCATGATATGGGTAAGAACGTTATCCGGGATGTATGCACAGGCTATGGTTATGAAGTTATTGATCTCGGAAAAAATGTAACTCCAGATCAGTTTACCAGCACAGCTCTTGCTCAGAAAACGGATATTGCCTGTCTCTCAACTATGATGAGTACAACTATAGAGGCTATGGAGAGAACAATAGTCCAGCTTAAGAATTCCCGCCCGGGAATTAGGGTTTTGATTGGTGGGGCGTTTATGGACAATGAACTTGCCGTTAAATTACAGGCCGATGGCTATGCTGAAAATGCATCGGTAATAATGAATGAGATAGAGCGGATACTCCATTGAAAGAGTGTATATTTGTAATTGACGAGATAGACCGTAAACAGGTTCTGGCTGCACTGGGGTATTCGGCCAGCAACCTGCCTTCAGAGCAATTGCTATCTCGGTTTGATGAACTCCTGGATACGGTTGCCAGAGAGGTTAAGGGCCTTTATGTGCGGAAAAATATTATAGGCCGTGATAATGATCTTGTGCTTACAGATGCAGGAGTTATAGACAGTCAGAGTTTTGGAGAACTTGCTGCCAGTGCAGATAGCGTAGCTTTTGCGTTGGTCACTGCTGGTCATGAAATGGATGAGTTACTTCACGGTTGCAACGACATGGTGGATGCAATGCTATTGGATGCCCTGGGTTCAGTCATTGTTGAACAGGGTGTTGAACTCTTACGGAATGAACTTTCTCATGTGTTAGGGAAGTATGTCTCATTACCTTTTAGCCCGGGCTATTGTGATTATCCGCTGGCTGAACAGGAATGTATATTTACGCAACTGGGAGATTCTCCATTAGGGGTTAATTATCATCCTGTTTCATTTATGATGAGTCCGGTTAAAACAATCAGCTGTATTCTAGCGGTAGGAGATCTCCCTCTGGAAACAAATCCGTGTTCCTTGTGCCGACTTGAAATGTGTCAGATGCGTAGAATGACAGGTAAGAACATCGCCGAGGTTGTCGCGTAATAGAAATATGGAGGTTTGCGATGGTGGTGGAGACCTTCTTGTGTAAGAAATATTGGTGAGTGTATCAACGATACATTTTATATATGGTCTTGTGGTGTAGTTAGACGTTGTGTTGGGGTAGGCAGTAAAGGAGGAAAAAATGTTCAGAGTCAGGAAAAGATAATTGTGTTTACGTGTTCACTGTAACATCATTATGCGCGAATCCTCGGAATAATACTATTGCTAATTAGCTAAATAGACCACGATCAACGTATAGTGATGCTGAATGTTAATATACTCCTGGTTTGCCATCTTGAAATTAATCGCTTCTTTGCAGAAAGCACTGCATAAATCAAAACTTCACAGAGGTATTTTACTTATATGTTCACATTGCAGGAAGGTTCGCGATGAAGAAGGTCCATGGAGCCTGATGGAATAGTATGTCAGGCTCCATTCTGACGCAAAGTTCGTCATAGCCTTTGACTGGACTGTATTGAGGAACCCTATCCTGAAATTGCAAGGAGGCATTGAATAAAGTTTAAACGTTTATAAAACTGAAATGTATACACCTTGATATTTCTTACTGCTTTTTCTGGTTTCACCATCTATTGGGATATGTGAAAATATTGGCTATGAAGAAGCCTTCCTGTCTAAATCCCTTGATACCTCTGCTGTAATAATCGATTATTCTTTACTGATTTCGTGTTTGCTCGCTGAAAAAGCAAGCGAATCATCTATTCCCCTGTCATTTAGCGAAGTTTTCTCTGGTTGTTTTCAGGATATATTCTCTTCTAACTCAGCATTTCTCATCAATAGAAGTTTTTCATTTGATGATCATTGATGGTGCTTTAATTCCTGTCGTAATCCTGCGGTAAATACCAATTTCAAAAAAGCACTGTTAGAATTGATCGGTATCAATAACGACGTGTCGAAACAAAAAGATGGTGATGAAACATTTTGATATCGCATAAAAAGTTGTGGTTCGTGGATAAATACTATATGTTAGCGGAAGATGAAAAGCCCTGTAATATTAACTGCTTCAACTAATCAACAGGAAAGGGGGGCGACAGCTTGAGAAGGGATACTCCATCAATTATGCAGGAAAAAACCCGTTCAAATTTATGGGTACTCACTTTTTTTAATTTCTTAAGTGTTTGATATGAAAAATTATAAAGGCAATTCATTTTTTAGAAAAAAACAGCAAGTAATTGCTGGGTTTTCGCTAGTGGAATTAGCAGTAGTTATGGCTTTAATTGGTATCCTTTCAGCGATCGCAATACCGAATATTATGGGATGGATGCCCGGGATTCGTTTACGGGATTCTTCTCATCAATTGCTTTCAGATTTTTACATGGCAAAATCTGAGGCAATTAAACGAAACAGAAATGTAGTTGTAGCTTTTACATCAGTGAATTGTGTGCCTGATGTGCCCGATGGCGCCGGTAGTTATCGTGTGTTTATAGATGATGGCAAAGATGGTGGAACAGCAAAGAATAATATTCTGGATGGTGGGGAGATTATCCTGCTGAATAAAACGATGCAGAAAGATTGTGCATTATGCTCTGAAACTTTCGGAGGAGAAATAGGGTTTCAGCCAACGGGCGTACCTGTTGGCTTAGAAAATGGAACAGCAAAACTTTCGAATACACGATCTCGTTCATATTCAATTGCGGTAAATGCAGCGGGCAATATTTCACTCAATTAATGAAAGTGACACTATGAAAGACCTGGATTTTCATAATATGCAGCACAGAACGGCAGAGCAAGGGTTTACACTCATTGAGGTACTTATAACGTTGGTTATTTCAATGTTTATTATGGCTGCTGTCTATTCCGCATACATAGCCCAACAGCATCAATATACTAACCAGACCCAGGTAATTAAAATGCAGCAAAATATTCGGGCTGTGGTCAGCTTTATGAAAGATGAGCTGCGAATGGTTGGCTATGACCCTACAGGTTCTGCCAATGCAGGATTTGTTTCAGCTGCAATTAATCGCGTTCAGTTCACCAAAGATATAACAAATAGCACCGGGACTGCAGATGATGGTGACAGTGCATTGGACGGTCCTTTTGAGAATATTGTATTAGGTTTCAGGGACGCTGATGATGCCAATAACGACGGAATTGCTGATAGCGGTGCAGCTTCTATCTTTGTAAGAACTGACCCGGGAGCTACTTTTTCAGAAATAGCGGATGATATTCATGCTATTGAGTTTAGTTATATTCTTAATAATTCGCCACCCACCACTACAACCTCACCAGCAGTTCCATATCAAATAGATTCTGTAACAATTTCTATCCTTGCTAGGGCGTCTAAGCCGGATCACAATTTTACAAACAATCTGGTTTATACAACCGGTGCTGGCAACTCCTGGGGACCATTTGGGGATAATTATCGCCGACGATTGATTGTGGCCAACGTAAAATGCAGAAATCTTGGACTTTAATTATGACGCGTGAAATTCATTTGTACAAAACCAGGGAGTGTCAGGGGTTTACACTCATTGAAACTGTTGTGGCTATGGTCATTTTGACCATTGGTATTCTTGCCCTCTATTCAATGCAAACAACGTCTGTGAGATTTAATGCAACTGCAAGCGCTTTGACGACATCGGCGAGTTGGGCAAGTGACCGAATTGAACGTTTGCTCGCTTTAGATTTCGATGATCAGCAGTTGAAGGATGACAATGATGCGACAGACCTGGCGCCTGCCATAAATGGTAATGGTGCAGCAGGATTGGATGACACCTCAGCCACTGTTGATGGTCGAGATCTTTCACCTGACGGGAAGTATGTGATTTACTGGAATGTTGCTGATTACATAACGCCAAACCCAAATTTGTTATCAGAGTCTACGCTAAAAGCTATTCGGGTCATAGTGCAGAGGAGTGATTCTGGTAGAACCAGGGAAGTTGTTCTGAATTATTACAAACAAAAGGTTTTTTGAATCTATGAAGCGTAATTGGTTTGGCAGGAAGAAATTAAAGCAGAATTCCAGCGGATTCATTCTGGTTGTTTCACTCTTAATATTGCTGGTGTTGACATTTATAGGTATCGCCATCAATCGCTACACAACCACTGAGCTCAAGATTACCGCAAACGATAAACTTCATCTGCAGTCATTTTATCAGGCTGACGGTGGCAGTGAGTTTGGCGCGGAGGCTCTTGAACAAAATATTGCCTGTATTTTGTTCAGCAATAATGGTGATGGCGTTGAATGGTTGGATACTGCAGCAAATGGCGACATGGTGTTGGATGGCAATATTGCTGTCGAAAAGGGGGCTGAGATGTTGTGGCTGAATTCGATAGGGAAATGGACAGGAACCGGAATGGATTTTCCCACTGATGATAATCGAGACATGTGGTTTCCACCGGTTTATGGAGCAGGTGAGCCACATACCAATATCACTGTAGAAGGAATTGTAGATTTAATACCAGGTGCGTCCATCATTCAGGCTGCGGGTTACGTTGGGCTGGGTCGAAGTTCTGCAGTTGCAGGGGTAGCAATGGATTACGAAATCCATTCTCGACATCTTGGTTTGGGAGAGAGTGAGAGCCAAATCAGGATTGAGTGGCGCCACATTGTTGGCAGGGAAGAAAACTATTGCAGATACGACTGATGAAGTTGACGAAACATTACGATGCATCACTCGACTGGAGAATTTTAATGAAGTTTTTAAAGCAATCAGCGTTTATTGTCAGTCGTTTGTTTTTGTTTGCGACACTAACTTTTATACCTCTTGGAGCCAAGGCCAATGTCTGTCAGGATGGGCTTGGTCTTCCACCGTTCCTCTCAGCTGGCGCTGACCCTAATCTTCTGCTTGTTCTAGATAACTCCGGTAGTATGCTTGATTTGGCTTACGTTGATGAGAGCAACATCGGTGAATGTGTAGATAAAGGTTATAGTGCGTCCAAACAATATGCCGGACTGTTTGACCCAGATAGGTGGTATAAATGGGTCGATAGTGACAGGCAGTGGTTGAGTGGTACAAAATATGAGATTGGAGATATAGTTTATAGTAATGGTGTCTTTTATCGCGCCGAATCAGTTACATCAACTTTCTCAACCGGTGCAGATATAGAATCAGACACTTCGGTCATTTGGGAGGAGGTTCATTACATTAGGACCTGGACCAATGGTGAGAGTTATCCTGAGAACAGTTTCGTCAGGTATGAGGATCAGCTTTACTATAGTAGTTCTGGTGGTATTGCAAATGATTCCGATACAACAGACGGTGTTACCATTCAAGGTGATACTCTTAAGTGGGTGGCTGTCGAATCTACCTGGCTGAATGCTTTTGCATATGTTGCAGGCGACATCGTCAGCGATAAAGGTATGCTCTATATTGCTGCCACGGCAGGTATTTCTTCAGGAACCGGTGTCGCCGATGATGCAGAAGTCACATGGGTGAGGTTAAGTGAAGGATATTTTCAGCAGGAAGAATATCAAACTGTCACAGATGCAGCAAGTGCTCTAAGTGGGTTTGCCGGGTCACCTTACAGGAATGATGATATTTATCTTCATATACAATCCGTAGATGGAACTCCTGCATCTGTACCTGCGTTCGCGGCAAAAGGTAATTTATTGAATTGGGCAGCTGCGTCTAAATTTGACATTCAAAAGGAGATCCTGACAGGCGGTAAGTATGATGATAATCAGGACTTACTTATAAGTGAAGGGCGTGGTTGCTCTTCGCGCGGGTTTGTTAAAGAAATTCAAGTCACTGGTGGAACAGGAACTTCAGTGATCACCTTCTCAATACGCGGCTTCAATGAAGATGATTGGGTTGATAGTACCGACAATACCACTCGAATAGAGATATTGGGCGTTTCCAGCGGAGGTTTTATCGGATCAACTAGGCAGGAAGCATGTCAAACTGCAATTGATGAGGTTGCAAAAGGTGCTGCTGCTATCCAAGGCACAATAAAAAACAGCGTAAAAACTTGTCTGGCCTATGATGGAGCAAACAATGTCTTGGCCGATTCCAACGCTGCATATAATCATTCAATTCACACATGCTGGTCAATTGTTAAAAAGGGATATACTACTCCCGCTCAACTTGGAAATGTCAGCGAGATCTACAATGCCTGTGAAAAAATATATGAAAACGGAATTGAGCCTGCAACAATAGACCCGCAAGACAGCGGTTATATGTGCTACGGTGTATATAATCAATCAATTCCTGACGCTGACTCACCGACAGGGGGCGGAAGCTCAAGACTAGGCTATATTGGACGCTGCTGGGAGACTGGTGAGTTTTCGGAGGAGGCGGAGTGTCTTCCTGTAACATGTACAAGCAGTGACAATGACCTTACAGCCGACCCGGCAGTAAAATGTTTTGAAGACAAACTGCTGTATGAGTGTAGCGGTAATTATAACACCAACAGCAACAATTGTAACAAGCCCTGGGTCAAAAAGCTAACAGGATCTGGAGTAGGAAGTGATGGACTTTGTGATGATTCAACGATTATCACGAATGGAAAGTGGACAGACGATGTAAATCCCAGCGATGCGGATCAATGTGTTCGAGAAGCAATGTGGGATTATTGTGGTTCACTACAAATCCCTGAAGTAATTGATCCCTCAGATCAGATTTTTAATACCGGTGAAACTTGGGGTATGGTCGGTTCCATGATCGACTCTGGAATTGTAGCGGAGTTCGGTACTGATCGCCCGCTTATTGTCATGAAAGGCTATATCAGTCAATCTTCTACTCCAGAAGGGCTACTTCATGAGGTTGCAGGAGATATTCGCCTGGGTGCAATGGCGTTCAACGCAAATGGCGCTTATACCGAATGTCAGGAGCAGGTTGTTAACGATACTATCGTAAAGTATTGCCCTGATTTCAACCGGGATGGTGCAAAGGTTATAGCGCCAATTAACGCTGGAGATGCGGTGGTTGGTACCACGACACACATTACTGCGCTTACAGGTGCAATTAATGATATTCGTGCTACTGCATGGACGCCATTGGCAGAGGCGCTATACAATGCCCTTGGTTACTATGGCCAGAACACATCCATGCGACTGGATAGCGGTGATTTTCAAACCGCACTTGAGAACAGTGACTGGGCAGACCCTGTGCAATACTCGTGTCAGGAAAACTACATACTTGCCATTACTGAAGGTGCATCCACTGCTGATATACATCCAGACGTAAAAGCGTTGATCACCTCAATGGGGTTGGAAGACGGTACTGTTGCTGCCGCTGATGAAGGGGAGTGTAAAAATACAAATGGGAAGAGTGATCTTTTTGGCTCAACCTATTTGGATGATCTCACCTTCTATGGCCAAAATGCATCTGTTAGCAATCTGTTTACCACTCCATCAGAAAATCCAGGTCAAATGGTGAGTGATGATGGTACGTTTAATGATAAGCAGAACATAACGACCTATATGGTTGTCGCAGGTAACCCCCGCGACAATAAAACGTTAAGTGAATGCAACCCTGCAACGCTCATGAAAAATGCCGCTGAAAACGGTGGCACCACGTTGCTTACAGGGGAAGATCCTGCTGCACTTGAATCTAATCTTCGAACAGCACTTTCAGATATTCTTTTTCGTGCTTCTGCGGGATCTGCAGCCTCAGTCATTTCGAGTTCCAGAAGTGGTGAGGGCGGTGTATATCAGGCTATCTTCTGGCCTAAAGTTGACCGGGGGATCGGCAAAGAACCACTGACCTGGATTGGTGACGTACATGCCTTCTTTATTGATGAACGTGGATATCTCTGGGATGATTACAGTGGAAATGCCAATGATACCTTTGGAGAACTCTGGACAGAAGACACCAACGGTAACGGGATTCTAGACGAAGGTGAAGATGTTTATCCTGTTGATGCAGATGGGAACGCAGTACCAAATGGTAAGCTGGATGGTGATAGAAGGGTAATTACCTATTACAACGAGACGAGTAATTCAACACAGGTTTGTCTTAATCAATCAGTGATTGATATAGGTGTCTGCAACCAATCCGATTATTTCAATACAACTGAAACCTCAATTGATCTGAAGGATTTTGACGCATATCTCTGGTCGGTAAAAGAGCGATTGGCGGAGATTGGAGATAGCGATATCCTGGAAAATCGTACGATAACCAATGGGAAGTGGAATTTTTCAGGCGGTTATCCTAAGCGATATATTTTTACCTGGAATGATCTTAACAATGACGGAATCGTTGATGCGGATTTCGATGGAGATGGTTCTGTTGATGGTGATTCTAGCGTTAATGAGGTTCTTGAATTTTTAGCAGGTCAATATGCAAGCGAATTAGATACCTATACTTCCAATAATAATCGGAGTTCAATTTTACAGGATTTCAACGTTGAGACAGCTGGTGAACTCGACAAGCTTATAAAATGGGTGCGCGGATACGATGAGTTTGAACCGGCGGAAGATGGAAGTTTTACACCCAACGATCTTACTGAAGATATAAACGATAATGGTATTCGTGACACAATCTTACGTTGCCGCCAGTATCCTGATTGCGATTATACGACATTAAACCGGGAAACATGGAGATTAGGTGATGTTATTCACTCCACTCCAACTCTGGTTTCAAGACCGTCAGAAGGGTATCATTATATTTACAAAGATCTTGATTATGCAAGATTTTATAAGAAATATCTTAATCGTCGCCATGTAATCTATTTTGGTGGCAATGATGGGATGCTTCATGCCGTAAATGGTGGTTTTTATCAGGCTGGAGTCAGTAAATTTATGCCATGCCGTGATGATCAACGTGACTCGTCCACAGGGGAATGTGCGGTAAGCCGACCTTATGAAGGTACATCGGAGCAGGCGTATCCTCAACTGGGAGATGAATTGTGGGCTTATGTTCCCTACAATTTACAGCCGCATCTGAAATGTCTTGCTGATCCATCATACGAACATAAATATTTCGTTGATGCACCCCCAAGGATTTTTGATGTTCGTATTTTCCCAGATGATGAAATACATCCCGGAGGCTGGGGAACTATCCTTGTCGGCTATATGGGATTTGGAGGGGCTCCACACGAAGCGGAGGATCCAGGCGGTGTAGGAGAAAATCGTAAGTTTGTTTCATCCTATTTCGTTTTGGATGTCACTGATCCAGAGAGAGCACCGAAACTTATTGCTGAAATGACTACCACCACTCAACTTGAGGATTATGATGGTGATGGTGTGTCAGAAGATAAATATGCAAGGATGGGATATACAACATCGATGCCATCGGTTGTTGTGATGAGAAATGATTTAGGTTTCTCAGAATGGTTTCTGGTTCTCGGAAATGGACCTACAACTATTGAAGGTGAAAATGACCAGCAGGGAAAAATTGGTATTGTACCTTTGAATTCACTTACAGGGGTGAACTGGAAGGTAAATCAGGATGGTTCATATGATCCTACCTCACGCACACCGTTTCGAATTCCAAATGAAGAGCCGACAACAGCATCTACTATTGCAAACATGGGGCGAAAGCTCATCCCAGGAACACGATACGGGATCGAAAGCTTTATTGGTGACATTGTAACAGTTGATTTCGACATCAGAAACGCAAGTGCGACTGCTACAGGTGTTGCTTACAAATCTGATGTGGTCTATTTCGGAACAACTGATGGAACGGGTTTTGATCTTGCAGATGGTGATTGGGGCGGGGATGGTCGTCTCTACAGATTGCTAACCCAGAAACTGGACGTAGCCACCGGAAAGCAAGTATATGCATATCCCGAAGACTGGGAATTGAAAAAAATGATTGATGCCAAAGGGCCAATCACAGCTGCACCAAATGTGGGTTTTGATAATACGGATTACTGGGTGTATTTTGGAACAGGCCGTTTTTATGCGCCAGAAGACAAAAGAGATGATTCAACCCAATATTTCTTTGGTATCAAAGAGCCACGCGACGAAAACTGCAATTTAACCTGGGATACTATCGATTGGTTATACAAAAATCTATTTCTGGATGAACTGGTTAAGTTATACCCTGATTATAATTGGGATGAGTTTAGTTGGTCCTCATGGAATTATCCGATTGACACTACTCCTGCTGCAGCCGAAGGCAACCGTGGACTTCTCAGGGCTGACCGCATCCGTGTTGTCGAAAATGGGACGTCAGGATTGTTTTCGTCAGCCGGTGATTATGTCTATTGTGAAGATCAATCTGGTGATAAGTGTTACCTCCCATTTTCACCGCTTAACCCTGATGATGGTGTCTCTTTACGGACATACTATTCATTTTCAGACTTAGTACAGTATGTGAAAGGAGAAGCTTGTGGTAGCACTGATAATAACACTATTGGTGTCGATGGTTGGTACAGAGAACTCAATGATTCGCGGGAAAGATCTCTTGGTATGCCAACCCTTCTCGGTGGTTTGGTAACTTTTACTACATATCAGCCTTTTGCAGATATATGCCAGGCTGAAGGTCTGAGTTCATTGTACGGTGTTTATTTCCTGACGGGAACCGCGTGGTATGAAGATGTTATCGGTACGTATAGCAATCCTGAGGGGAAATCTATTGTGAAGGATAAGCTTGACCTTGGAAAAGGGCAGGCTATGACTCCCAGTCTTCAGGTTGGAACCGGTCCTAATGAGGTCAATGCATTTATTCAGACGAGTACCGGTGAGATTGTTCAGGTGGGGCAAAAAAATAAGCCAACAGGGAGTTTCAAAAGTAAAAAGATAAGCTGGAAAAATAAATAATCCAGAATGATTACTACATCCCGATCTCCTGCGAGGAAGATCGGGATGTAATGTTGTCGCTGCTGTGTCAGGTTTGTGATTAAAATATTTCAACCATTTAATCTGTACATCTGTAGCGCTATGTATTGAAAAAGCTAATCGTTTAGCTGAATATCCTTACCTTCGCGAACCAGTTTCATGTTACGGACTGCACACATTTTTCCACACATGGTACATGAATCCTCATGCTCAGGCATTGAAGATTCCCGATATTTTTTAGGTTTAACCGGATCCATTGCCAGGTCAAACATTCTGCTCCAGTCGAGATCGCGTCTTGCTTCACTCATTTTGTAGTCCCAGTCGCGGGCACCTGGAATACCTTTAGAGATATCTGCTGCGTGCGCTGCGATTCTTGCAGCGATGATTCCTTCTTTCATATCATCTCTGTCAGGGAGGCGAAGGTGTTCAGCTGGAGTTACATAACATAAGAAATCAGCCCCATTAGCGGCAGCTATCGCACCACCGATTGCGCTGGTGATGTGATCATATCCAGGAGCAACGTCTGTTACCAATGGACCAAGCACGTAAAACGGTGCGCCGTGGCAGAGGCGTTTTTCCAGCATCATGTTGCCTGCGATCTCATTCATTGCCATATGGCCCGGACCTTCAATCATAACCTGAACATTTCTCTCCCATGCTCGCTTGGTAAGTTCACCGAGAACAATCAGTTCTTCTACCTGTGCAGCATCAGTTGAGTCATGAATACTGCCAGGTCTGCAGCCGTCACCAAGGCTAAGGGTAACATCGTATTTTTCACAGATATCAAGCAGTCTGTCGAAATGTTCATAGAACGGGTTTTCCGCATCGTTTAACATCATCCATGTGTACAGCAGCGAGCCGCCGCGTGAAACGATACTGGTGAGTCTGTCGTTACGCTTAATTTTTTCTGCGGTGGCGCGGTTGAGTCCTGCATGAATGGTAAGAAAGTCGACACCATCTTTTGAGTGGGTTTCAACAACTTCAAAAAATTCATCAACAGAGATATCTTTCAGGTTTTTGTCATAAAAACCGACAGCATCATACATTGGAACGGTACCAATCATGGCTGGCGATATTTCTAAAAGTTTTGTTCTGAACTCCTGGGTTTTACCGAAACAGCTTAGATCCATAATGGCTTCTGCTTTAAGTTCCAGCGCGTAGCGTACCTTGTCCATCTCCATATCTACATCATCACAGTCTTTTGAGATTCCAAGGTTTACATTAATCTTAGTTCTAAGGCCGGTACCAACACCTTCAGGATCAAGATTCTTGTGGTTTTTATTTGCAGGGATAATCACCTCACCTTTAGCCATCAGCTTCATGAGAAGCTTTATGTCCATCTGCTCTTTTTGGGCGACAACTTCCATTTCTCGGGTGACAATGCCTTTTCTGGCAGCGTCCATCTGGGTAGTGAAATCCATATCTGTGATCCTGTAATGTATTGGTAATTTGAAGTTATCTGATTGAAATCAGTTCTTCTGATTAACGTCTCTGCGATTGTCTAGGAGGTTGTCTGAGAATAGAAATTGGGGACAAAGAGCATTCTCGGACTGCCTCCTAATCAGTTTGCATAACGAGATTGATTGCATGCGATAAAATGACATCGGCCTGCTTGGCTGCTGCGATGGTGACACAGGGAGAGTAGGGTGGGAGCTGCTCTGAAGATTCAGAAACAAAGTCACCAATGATGTAGAGCCTCGAATTGATCTTTCTGGTTTTTATGCGATCAGTATTTCCGCAACCGGCGATACCTGATGCCGCAACAACAAGTTTTGTAGAATTGCTGAAATGCTCGATCAAAAGTTTTTTGGCTTGGGCATCATCGAAGGCTTCAACAATGCAGTCGCATTCGCCAAAGATTTGCTCAAGGTTATTTACGGTAATGCGTTCTTTTATCGTAGTTAAAGAGAGAGACGGGTTGATTTTGAGTAGGTTCTGCTTGAGTGCATCGACTTTCAAAAAGCCTCTTTGGTTAGAAAAATAGAATTGCCTGTTGAGGTTTGAGCCATCGATTGTGTCGAAATCGGCAATGACGAAATTTTGAAATCCCGATCGAACCAGATTCATTGCGCAATTTGAACCAAGTCCACCAGCACCGGCTATACCGATTTTTATGGACTTGATCATCTCCAGTTCTGCAGGCTTGAAGTAACGGGATATCCCGTCATAAAAACTAGTCATGAAATCTCGTCCCAATCTTTATAAACCGGCTGGAAATTCCTCTCCTTTAACATTGCGGATATTTCGGCAACGGATCTGGAATCTGAAATTTCAAATTGCTCGGTTTTGTCTTCTTCTTTTGTATGACCGCCCACCGCTGTTGAAACACCTGCAGACATTCTGGTTACTCCCAGGCGCAGGATATTTTCGCGAAAATCAGGGTGTTCGCGAGTCGAGATATTAATCCCGCATCGAGGCATAAATATCCTGAGTGCTGTCATTATCTGGACCATATCACGATCGCTGATCACTGCTCCCGGTTGAAATTCACCTTCATGGGGACGCATACGTGGAAGAGAAATGTTAACTTCTACTTCGGGATATTTTTTCTGCAGCCAGGCAGCGTGCATTGCTGTTACAAAAATATCTCTTCGCCAGTCACGATCTAGACCAAGCAGGCAACCTATATTGACGTTGCGCATTCCGGCTATGCATCCGCGCTCGGGTGCGTCCAGCCTGTAGCGGTAATCCTTTTTCGGCCCTTTGGGATGGAGATGTTTATACAGTTCCTGATTGTAGGTCTCCTGATAGATGGTCAAGCCATCAACACCAGACTCTATAAGCGAAGCGTATTGGTCAGTATCGAGAGCATAAATCTCTATTGAAATTGAGCTGAAATATTCACGAAGAACCGCACAACACTCTTTAAGATAGTCTACAGTGGCAATACGGGGAGCATCGCCTGTAAGGATGAGCAGATGCTTTAAACCGCTTTTGGCAATTGCTTCAGCTTCTGTTCTGACTTCATCGAGCGTGAGTTGCGTTCTAGGGATGTCATTTCTGCAATTGAATCCGCAGTATACACAGTGATTTGCACAATGGTTTGAGAGGTACATTGGGGTATATAACCCAATGGCTCTACCGAATTGTCTCCGTGTAATTTCGCTTGCTCTTTGAGCCATTTTTTCAAGATAAGGAGTAGCCTTATCAGATATGAGTGTTAAAAAATCAGTCTCTGATAGGTGCTCTTTACCGATCGCACGACTGATATCTGAATCTGATATTGAGGAGAGTGCTGAACTCAGATCAAATTCTTCAATACGGGTGAGCGTGGTATAAAAACTCATAGTATCCTCTTTGATCAGCCCAGAAATCCGGTGAGTGGTGAAGATGCAGAGGCGTCAAGCTTTTCTGCAGCTTTGCCTGCCAGAAAAGCAGCTCTGCCAGCTTTTACAGCATCACCGAAAGCGCGGCCCATAAGTATAGGGTCAGTTGCCCCTGCGATTGCAGTGTTGACCAGACAGGCGGCTGCTCCCATCTCCATAGCTTCGCATGCCTGGGATGGAGTGCCTATGCCTGCATCGACGATGATAGGTAAGGAGATCTCTTCAATGAGGATGCGTATCATCTCTTGAGTTCTAAGCCCGCGGTTAGTCCCGATAGGGGCACCCAGAGGCATTACCGCAGCGGCTCCTGCGTTAACAAGATCACGCGCGACATAGAGATCAGGATTCATGTACGGCAGCACAACAAAACCCTCTTTAGCGAGAATCTCAGTTGCTTTGGCTGTTTCATATCCATCCGGCAGCAGATAACGATTGTCTGAGATAACCTCAATCTTAATCCAGTCTCCGCATCCTGCTGCCCGCGCAAGTCGTGCTATCCTCACAGCCTCTGTATGGTTTCTGGCACCAGATGTGTTTGGCAGGAGCTGCATTGATTTCGGGATGTAGTCCATTACATTTTCGGTTGTTGCATTCAAATCAACACGTCGAAGTGCCACAGTAATGACCTCTGATCCCGAAGACTCACATACTTCAGGAATTATTGCGTCACTTGCATATTTGCCGGTCCCGGTAAAGAGACGACTGCGGAGTTTTTTGCCTCCGATTTCAAAAAGGTCATCATCCTGCTTAGGTATATGTGTCATGTCATCCGCCTCCAACAAAGCGTAATATTTCAATATGATCCTTGTTGTTCAGCATTGTTTCAGCATAGTTGGAACCTTTTACGATTTCCTGATTATGCTCAATGATAACTGTACCGGGATCAATGCCTTTTTCCTGGAGGAAGTCGGCAATGGTTAGAGTTTTTTCAAGTGATTGGACGTCGCCATTAACAATAATTTCCATCTATTAGTCCTCATACGGGATGATGGTCTTCGGGTATAATTGTTTGGCGGGTGAAGAGCTTTGGGGCAGGAATGAAAAAAGCCGACCACAAAGGGTCGGCTTTTTTAAACATCATGCATGATCTAATTCTGGAATTTTATCATGCTGGATATGTTTTAAGCTTCCCTACGGCAGTGTTAACTGCATCAGGTTCAAAGGGTTTGAATAGAATTCATCTCAGCCGGTCAAGGCTCCCCCGCAAAACAATGTAATTTTGACGATGTCTATTTGAACACTGGATATTTGTCAAGTGTTAATTCTGCCAGATTGAATAAGTACCTGAAAAGATGTTGATATTAATTGGGAGAATTATTTGTCACGGTGCATGTGATGTCAGGAGATTGGTTTTCTCTTTTTTCGAGGTTGAACTCCCGCTCGTTTGCATTTTCGTTTACACATTATGCATATTGCGGGGGATTTGAGAGGTAAACCTGATTTGGTGCAGAGGGGGGAAACTGGTTTGTTCGATGCTTTTTTGCGTGTACTTTCCATTTTGTGTCCAGATTGTGCAGTTATTACTTTTTAACGTGTTGTTCTTCAAAGTGCGAGGTTACTAGGAGGCTGTCCGAGAATAGAAATTTTCGCTCAGATCGAGGCAAAATCGAAAAATTACCGCAGGCATATGGTTAATATTCCGAGGATAATTGTTCGATTTTAACGAAGATATGAGCGGAAAGAGCATTGTCGGACAGCCTCCTAGTCGGTAACACGACTTGTCGTATATTATTACTGAATTGAAACGGCGCTAAATTAACAGGATGGCCTGGCTGTGATTATACAAAAGAAGTTAATCACCCAATTCCCATCTAGCAATATTCATACCGTTATGGCGTGATAGTCTTAGGGGAAAATGATGTAAAATATCATTTGAATGGTAGTGTTGAATTCATCAGTAAAGCCGGTTTTTATAGCTGAAAAAAATGTTTAGTGCAAACTTTTTATTGAGGTCAATTATGGTGGAAGTAGAGTTAGATACAGAATTCGGGATTGCAATTTTACGCCCTATGGGCGTTTTATCAAAAAATGATTTTGCAGCAACAGCGTGTACGATTGACCCATATATTGAGAAATATGGAAAACTTGCAGGTCTAATTGTTCATACAAAAACATTTCCAGGGTGGGAGCATTTTGGGGCCCTGATGGGGCATATGAAATTCATCAAGAATCACCACAAACAGATTTCACATGTCGCAATTGTAACAGATTCTGTAATGGGGGCACTTGCTGAGATGATCACATCTCACTTTGTTTCGGCAGAAATTCGCCATTTCGCCTTTAACGATATAGAAAGCGCACGTACCTGGATTCTCACGGCTGAGCAAGTGTGAAAATGAGTGTTGATCAACCAGTTGCCTTGTCAGTATAGAAAGATTGGTTGATCACGTTGTTTCTCTGTGTGTACAGCTATTAAAATCTCATCATTGCCTGCAGGATGATTGAATTGTCGGATATATCTTCAGAGTAAGAACCATCATAGTTTATAGAGAACAGGTAATTATTATAATTAAATTCAAGTCCTGCAGAGATATCGAGAGATGTGTCGTTACCTGTATATTGAACTGTTTTTGACGCTGCTCCGGCGGTCATTGTGTTCTTCAACTCACCATCGGTCAGAACCTGTTCTAAAGCAATCTTCATCATTGGAGTGATTTGCCACTCACCAGGATTGTAATTGCCATACCAGCTCATGCCAGCATGTGCATATATTTCATGCTCATCCATACCTCCATAGGTAGTATCAGCATTATCTAGATTGTCAGTTGTGAATTGGTCTGTATGTTGCCAAAGGTGAGTTAGGCCAACTTCAGGGATTATGCGCTGATTTCCTTGGGTGAAAATATAACCAAGATCAAAACTGGTTTTCAATCCATTGATATCGTATTCAGCAGTTTCCCGGTTTGTTGTACGTTGGTCCATATATTCATTGGTTGTGCTAAACAGGGTGGAGGTTGCTGTTGTAAGCCAGTTCGACGGAGTTCTGTAGATTCCCTGAATACCTATTGAATATGTATCTATATTTTCACTTCTTTGATCGTATCCTCTACCGGTAAAATCTATATCCGCTTTGCCATAACCTGCGTGAGCACCAATGACGAGTCTGTTGTTTACGTGATAATTATACCCCCCACTTATGCCCTTAATATCGGCTTCATATCCCATTGGAGTAGAACTGTTACTGGTATCTGTAAAATACGGCTGTATAAAGATGGAATTCTTTTTCCGATGATTTCCAAAAACAACAGAAGATGTATCTTGAGGGTTGGTGTTGGATGCGAGAAGTATACCGTCATACTCGATAGTGGTTGGATCACTTGCAAGCATATGACTTATGATGGAGTTCGTGATAGTGCTTTTGACAATGCGGGTTCCCTGGCCCGTTATGACATTGTTGACACTGGCGGCTAATAGTGGTGATGAAGTTTGTGGGTCATAGGTTATTGAGATATTTTGTAATTCAGAATCATTTTTCTCAGATAATCTTGCAAGAATATACTCTGGACTTGTCGTTTCTATCTGGAGGTTTGAAAAATACCCTTTCTTCACATTATTTTGTTTGTCACTTTCGATCAATGCCGGGATTGTGTAGGTGTTTTCACCATTATGAATATGATTATTTGTATAAACATAGAGCGTTGCATCCTCACTGAATGCTATTTTAGAACCCTTCTGCGTTGCTACCCCGAGTGAGCTTTCATAGCGTGTGTTTAATGCTTCCTGACTATCACCGAATTCCATCGCAAAACCGGTAACTGTTACTTCGTTATTCCAGCCATCTCCATAGATTTGATATGTGTTAAGTATACCACCACCGATATCCTGGTTGTTGTTATCCCTTGCACGATTGACAGAAACATCAATGAGTCCGCTCGAATGTATTTCACCTCCACCATTCATATAGATGCCAATAGCCACAGCATCAGAGCTGTTCAGTGTTGAATCCGAATCAATATAGGTTCCTGCGTGGCCTGATACTATTAGTTTTCCAGCATTGAACACTTTGTTGTTGGTGCCCCGGTACGACACTATTCCATAAGTAGCGACATCACTATTGTAAAAGTTATTGTATCCTGAGCAAGCGTCGATGATGATATCACCGTAATTGTTGATTTCACCATTTGAAGAAATGCCTATAGCATTTGTTTCAGCACCGTTGGTTGATGAGGCCAGACCGTTTATATCTCGTGATTCATCTCCACCAATTGCTATGATGTCAATTGAGCCATGGTTTTCTATTATGCCGTTACCTGAAGAATAGGTGTCTATTCCGGTTACCCAGGATTGAGATAAACCTGATATATTGCTCCCCCCAAGACTGCGCAACTGAATGTCTCCATAGTTACTGATATTACTGTCGTTGAAGAATCCTCCAGAGGAATCACCAAAGTTGGAAAATCTTGAGATTCTTGAGATACCTGTAACATCAATTCGAGAATTACCACCACTGCTGTCTTGATTAGCGTTACCACCAAGCCCAGTTATGGCGATAATACCTTGATTGAGCACATCATTTTTAGAGCTTATTCCTACTGCTGCTAATTGTGTTGAATGAGTAGCATAATCAGACCCCAACGCCTCAATAGAAATAGTATTACTATTAATAACGCTGCTTGATGAATTGATGCCAACTGTGATATTTTGCTGGCTGTTTCCACCAAAGTAATCACCTCCTTTGGTGTTCATCAGGATTTCACCATGGTTGGTGACATTGCCTTGGTGATTATCAATACCGTCCGCGTAGAGATTTGCAGATGTACCTATGTAATCTCCACCTGTTGCTTTTAATAATATCTTCCCGGTGTTGGTAATTGTTTCTAAGGAATAAATTCCATTAGCATATATGTCAGACTGCTCAGTAACAAAATTTCCGGATTGTAAAGTAACAGAAATACTTCCTTCGTTTATTACTTCTCCGTCTGAGTAGATACCATCTGCTGTTGTGCTGAAAGCAGTATTTGCATAATCACCGCCAAAAGAGGAAACCTCAATATTTCCGTAATTTGTTGTAATATACGATGAGTGGTTATGAATTCCTTGAGCAACGGCTTCTCCACGGTCTGTTGCGTTTTTACCTG
Organism: Desulfosediminicola flagellatus; assembly: GCF_005116655.2. GTDB lineage: Bacteria > Desulfobacterota > Desulfobulbia > Desulfobulbales > Desulfocapsaceae > Desulfopila > Desulfopila flagellata. Next base: position 1,865,025 of record NZ_CP050698.1, read on the forward strand.
CGCGGGAGGTTGCTGTGATATTGCCATGATTTACTGTCGATCGCCCATATGTCTGGATTCCATGAGATGTGGCTATTGCATCATCACTTGAATCATCTCCTCCTGTTGCTGAAACCGTTATCTCTCCGTGGTTTTCTACTTCAGCTTGAGAAAGTATGCCTGTGCTGGAACTGGAACTGCCCCCATTCGAATTGTTTCCACCTGCTGTTGTAACAGATAAGGTTCCGTGGTTGATAGTATTCTTAGTTGAGAAGATTCCATACGCTTCGGAATTTGACCTGAGTCCCCAGCTTTCAGTAGAGTTTGTCCCGCCAGCAATAGTGGAAATCGTTATGTTACCGGTGTTAGTCACAGTCCCATAACTTCTGATACCCTGGCTGAAAAAACTGCTGTCAACAAACGAATTTTCACCGGAGGTGTTGATGATTATATTCCCCTTGTTTAACACGTCTGATTGCGCTTTAATTCCTGTTGCATGATGTATGTTTGTAGCAGAACTGATTTCCCCTGGTGTTGAAGAGATTGAGATATTTCCGTAATTAGTTATAATTCCGCGATAACTGCCTAACCCGACGCCTGAAATGCTGGGTAATTCGTGGGAGTGCAAAGTTGACGGTAAAAGCTTTGAGTCAATATTGATATCACCATGATTGGTGATATCATATTCGGCATTGATTCCAAAATGGTAGATGGAACCGTACATGTTCTCATGTATGTTTGAACTTATTGTAATGTTACCAGAATTACATACGTTTTGGTTGCTTGCAATACCAGATGCTCCCAGGTATATGCGTGAATATGCGGTGGGGGTTACTTCATGAGAGCCGGTTGCCACTAGACTGATAGATCCACTGTTTTCTAAATGAAGATCTTGAACAGAGATGCCAAATAATTGCAAAGGAGAAGAGTTTCTTTCTTGAATATACGAAAGGTTTACTGCCCCACTATGTAAAAACGTGTCGTTGCTATCTGTTGTGTCCAGTATAATTAATCCAGAGGTTATCCCGTTTCCATACAAGGGTGAGTTTGCAGTACCAAGTGTGATATCAATAGTTTGGGGTGAATCTGACATGTTCAGGCGCGATACTGAAGGATAATCGTATGGAAAGTATGGAATTGTAAAAAGGACAGGCTCAACGATTTCGCTCGAAAAGGTAACCGATGATGATGCGTATGTTGGGTAGGCACAAATGAATAGGGAGTACAGTGCAATATTAACGTATTTACAATGGATTGATGAGGGCGATACGTTTTTTTTCTTTGCTGAAGTCTCTAAAAAACGGAGTGCTGGAATTTTGCTGTTAAATTGAACAGAACGCTTAAACATATTTCACCATCAATAGCAGTGTGATTTGGTTTTTTATAACGTCGAGAAGAAAAAAAATTGTTAGGCAAGATAATAGCAATGTACCTGCAAATTGCACTATAATAGTGCTGCTAATGGTTTGATATCTTTCTGTATTGTTCTGTGATATTTGGTTTGCAGGCTGGAGGGGTTGAAACTATTAGCCTCAAGAAGAAGAGGCTAATGAAATCTGGAAATATTGTTCTGACGTCTGGTTGTTGGTGAATTGATGAAATGTCAGAAGAAGCGTTTTATGCGTTGTCTTTAGAGGTTATTAATTTCAACAATTCGTTGGCTGCGGCAGTAGGGGATATTTTCTCAGCTTCAACCATTTGGCGCATTTTGGGGAGTAAATTCTTTACTTGATCTAAATGATAAAACCACTCACTCAAACCTTCATTTAGAAGGAAGCTCATCCAGTCAAGTGATTGGCTTTTTCTGATTTCAGCAAGTTCACCGCAGTCTGTAAGTTTGGTTCTGTGTTCCTGGACTGTATCCCATATATTATCGAGCCCTATGGCTCTTAAGGAGCTGCAGGTGAGCACCGGTGGATTCCAGTGTGGGCTTCGTGGCATGAGCAGATGTAAGGCTGCCTGGTATTCTTTCTGAGCCGCTTCAGCTCTTACGATATTATCGCCGTCCGATTTGTTGATGACTATTGCATCAGCTACTTCAAGTACACCTTTTTTGATTCCCTGGAGTTCATCGCCAGCTCCTGCAATCATCAGGACCATAAAGAAATCGACCATTGAGGCGACAGTTGTCTCTGACTGACCTACGCCAACAGTTTCCACGATAATAACGTCAAAACCAGCTGCTTCGCAGGCAAGCATTGCCTCACGTGTCTTGCGGGCTACCCCACCAAGATTGCCACCTGAAGGGGAAGGGCGAATAAACGCGTTCGGGTCTACAGAGAGCTTTTCCATACGGGTTTTGTCGCCAAGAATTGAGCCACCGCTTCTGGTAGAACTTGGATCAATTGCCAGTACAGCTACTTTATGGCCCATAGCGGTGAGCATTGTTCCAAAAGACTCGATAAAGGTCGATTTACCGGCTCCAGGCACACCAGTGATACCCAGACGTACACTGTTGCCTGTTTTAGGCAGTATCTTGTCTATGATAGTCCTGGCTGCCTCCTGATGTACGGGGAGGATAGACTCAATCAGAGTAATTGTACGGGCAAGCATTAATCTGTTGCCGTCAAGAATGCCGTCTATGTAGCTGTCGATATCAATCTGCATAGCTCATTTTCAGAGAATAAATAAAATGTTGGTTGGGGAAAACGTTTGATCAGCAATTCTACCACTGTGAAGAAAAAAGGCACGTACGAATACGTGCCTTTGTAAATCATGAGTGTGCAGATCGGTTAAGCGTCATCATACTACAGGATGTACTTTTTCTCGATGAGCTCAAGTGTTCTGCTTGCCGAGTCAGGAATCGGTGTACCTGGTCCAAAGACTGCCTTGATTCCTCTCTCATAGAGATATTCGTAGTCTTTAGGAGGAATGACGCCCCCGGCAACAACGATAATATCTTTAGCACCAAGCTTTTCGAGTTCCTGTACAAGCTCAGGAACCAGAGTTTTGTGACCAGCTGCAAGACTGGATGCGCCAACAATATGCACATCGTTTTCAACGGCCATTTTAGCAGCTTCCTGAGGAGTCTGAAACATCGGGCTGATATCTACATCAAAGCCGAGATCGGCATACGAACTGGCGATGACTTTAATGCCGCGATCATGTCCATCCTGTCCCATCTTGGTAACGAGCATTCTAGGTCGGCGCCCTGTCTTCTCAAGGAAGGTGGCAGTACGCTTCTGAATCGCTTCAATAACTGATTTATTGGCTTCGCTGTACTCTGAGCTGTAGGCACCAGAGATGCAGCGGGTGGTTGCGGTAAAGCGACCAAATACTGATTCCATTGCGTCTGAAATCTCTCCTAAGGTGGCGCGGGCACGTACGGCGGGCAGAGCAGCAGCAAGAAGGTTTCCACCATTTTTAGCAGCGTCTGTAAGATCGGCGAGTGCTTTTTCAACAGCAGCGCTATCACGGCTGGCTTTAATTTCTACTAAGCGTGCGACCTGTTCATCACGAACTGTTGAAGGTACTTCACGTACTTCAAAGTCGATCTGCTCATTGGCAAGTTTATATTTGTTGACTCCAACGATTACGTCAAGACCCTGATCAATTCGTGCCTGCTTACGGGCAGCAGATTCTTCGATGCGCATCTTCGGCATGCCGGATTCGATGGCTTTAGCCATACCGCCAAGCTCTTCAACTTCATCGATAATCTTCTGTGCTTCTTCAACAATAGAGTTGGTCAGTGACTCAATATAATATGAGCCGCCCAATGGATCTACAACCTTGGTGACCATAGACTCTTCCTGCACGATGATCTGGGTGTTACGTGCAATTCGTGCTGAGAAGTCGGTTGGCAGTCCAATAGCTTCATCAAAAGAGTTGGTATGAAGGGATTGGGTTCCACCAAGAACTGCTGACATTGCTTCTAAGGTAGTTCGGATAACATTATTGTACGGGTCCTGCTCGGTGAGACTCCAGCCTGAGGTCTGGCAATGGGTACGCAGCATTGAAGACTTAGGATTTTTCGGATTGAACTGGCTCATGTTGCGATGCCACAGGAGGCGTGCAGCACGCAGCATGGCTATATCCATGAAGAAGTTCATGCCGATACCAAAGAAAAACGACAAGCGAGGAGCAAATGTGTCTACATCCATACCTGATTTCAGGGCAGCCTTTACATACTCGATACCGTCAGCAAGAGTAAAAGCGGTCTGCAGGACACTGTTAGCGCCTGCTTCCATCATGTGGTAACCACTGATACTGATGGTGTTGTACCGCGGCATTTCTTTCGAGCAGTACTCCATGATATCAGAAATAATCCGCATGGATGGCTCGGGCGGATAAATATAGGTGTTTCTGGTCAGGTACTCTTTTAGAATATCGTTCTGGATAGTTCCTGAGAGTTGTTCATGCTTAACTCCCTGCTCCTCGGCAGCTACGATGTAACCGGCAAGAATAGGAATAACGGCGCCATTCATGGTCATGGATACAGACATCTGGTCGAGCGGAATACCGTCGAAAAGAATCTTCATGTCTTCAACGGAATCGATGGCAACACCTGCTTTACCGATGTCACCAGAAACACGAGAGTGGTCTGAGTCGTAACCGCGATGAGTTGCGAGGTCAAAAGCAACAGAAAGACCTTTCTGACCGGCATCAAGCGCCTTGCGATAAAAGTCATTAGACTCTTTAGCGGTAGAAAAACCGGCATACTGACGAATTGTCCAGGGACGACCGGCATACATGGTTGCCATTGGTCCACGAACATATGGAGCCATACCCGGTAGAGTGTTAGCTGATTCCATACCCTCGATGTCTTCAGCGGTATAAAGCGGCTTTACCGTGATTCCTTCAGGGGTTTTCCAGTTAAGGCTATCCGTAGATTTCCCCTTCAGCAGCTTTGAAGCAGCTTCTTCCCATTTGGCTTTATCGGGATGTTCTGACATGACGCACTCCTAATTTTTCCGGTTCTTTCCGGTAATATTTTCTCTTAAATACTCATCATCCTGAAACCGGATATGCGAGGCGGGTGGGATTGGCAGCAGCAACAGCAGTTTCAGGAATTCTAATCGGGCTTTGAGGAAGCGAGAGATTTTAGTTGAGATCGAGGCACAGGAAGAATGTAACCGTAGACGTATAATAAATACGTCGAGGATTACATTCTGAGTGTAACGCTGATATCAGCTAAAAGATCCGCTTCTTACCTAGTCTCGTTGGCAGAGCTCAACGAGCACTCCGCCCGTCGCCTTCGGATGCAAAAATGCAATTTTCGCACCACCGGCACCGATTCGAGGAACCTGATCGATAAGCTTGACATCTTTTGCTTTTAGTTCTTCAAGGGCTTCTTCGATATTTTCTACGCGGAAAGCAACATGTTGGAACCCCGTGCCCTTTTTCTCAATAAATTTTGCAACTGGGCCGTCAGGCGCTGTTGACTCAAGGAGTTCGACTTCACTGTCTCCTACTGGGAAGAAGGCGGTGGTTACTTTCTGTTCTTGAACAGTTTCCGCTCCCTCAAACTCAAGGCCGAGAATGTCGGACCAGAATGTTTTCCCAGCATCGATAGAGTTGACTGCGATTCCAAGATGGTCAATTTTCAAGATTTTCATTGTGCGCCTCCAAAAGAGTGTTCAGTGATGCTGCCCAGGCGGGCAACCCGATCATTGCTTGTCATAAGAGAGGGCGATGAACCAGCAGAGTATTGAAAAATTTGCTTTTTCAAAAATCTGAGTCTACTTTATTTTTTCAATATCTGGATTCGCCATTCCGCGCCAAACCATTTCAAACATAACGTTGGCTTGTCCTGCCAGGCTGTCTTTTTTGCCGCGAAGTATCCACATGAAAAAACTGCGCTGTACAAAACCCATCAGGAAATCGAGTAAGGTACCTGCCCGAACATCATTGTTCAGAACGCCTTCCTTCTGTCCTTCCTGCAGCACATTGATTAGGAGGTTCATCATCCTCCGCTGTTCAAATGTTTCATCCGCCATCCAGGTTTTCATTGGCAAAGTCATAAAGACAATGCGTCCAAGCCCTTCGTGGCGTTCGTAGTAATCAAGCTGCAGCCAGAATACTTTTCGCAGCTTTTCTTTTAGGTCTTCGATCCCCTGAAGATGATCGACGATCCTGTCCGTCAGTTTGCCCATCCAGATATCAACAAACGCGAAAACAAGCCGTTCTTTGCTTTCGTAGTGTTTGTAGATCGTGGTAAAGCTGACACCGGCTTTATCCGCTATGTCCCGGATACTTGCCTTGTGGAAATCGGAGTGTGAAAACACTTCCAATACAGCTTTTTCAAGTCTTCGTTGGATGTCAGGGTTGAGTTCGTCTGCCATTGTTACTGCCGTCCTTTTTCTTTGATTTGCCCTGTAGTTCAAGTGGAAAACCTGGTTATACACTCAGGCTGGATGTCTGCCGAACATCTTGCTTGCAAAGGCATTGTGTAAAGAAATGTTGTTACTTTAACTTGCTGTTTTTCTAACCAATCCCGTCTTGTACATCGTGTAAGGCCTTAACATAATGAGCCAAAGTTCTGCCAGCTTGTAATGTAAATGCTTTTGATCTGCAAGAAAAAAGAACGACCTGTTGTGGGCCAGGATCCGTTACGGTTGTTACTTAACCTCCAAATAATGAAAGAAGTACACCGGCTGAGACTGCGGAGCCGATAACTCCGGCAACGTTTGGTCCCATAGCGTGCATCAGTAAGAAGTTTGATGGCTCCTCCTGCTGTCCGACAACCTGTGAAACCCGAGCCGCCATAGGTACTGCAGAAACTCCTGCTGAGCCAATGAGCGGGTTGATCTCGACATCAAGCAGCTTGTTCATCAATTTTGCAATCAGGACGCCAGCTGCAGTACCGATTGCAAAGGCGGTTATACCAAGAGCGAGAATAACCAGGGTCTCAACTCGCAGAAAGCCTTCAGCGGTAGCGGTAGCGCCGACAGTGACCCCTAGAAATATGGTTATTATATTGATCATTGCGTTCTTGGCTGTGTCTTCAAGCCTTGCAACAACTCCGCATTCCCTGAATAGATTGCCGAGCATCAACATACCGATAAGGGTTGCTGCGGGAGGCACGATCAGCGAGACCACGATAGTTACAATAATTGGAAAAAGGATTTTCTCTTTTTTCGAGACTTCTCGAAGCTGAGTCATCTTGATTGAACGTTCTTTCTTGGTGGTCAGAAAACGCATAATTGGTGGCTGGATGATCGGTACAAGCGCCATATATGAATAGGCTGCAATTGCGATCGCTCCAAGAAGATGGGGTGCAAGTTTTGATGACAAAAATATTGCTGTCGGTCCGTCTGCACCGCCGATAATTCCTATAGATGCTGCTTCCTGAGCAGTAAACAGGCCGGATGCGATTGCGCCCATAAAAGTCACAAAGATTCCGAACTGGGCAGCAGCGCCAAGTAATAACGATTTAGGATTGGCGATAAGGGGCCCGAAGTCGGTCATTGCTCCGACGCCAAGGAAAATAAGCGGTGGGAAAATTCCCAGATGATCTCCCTGGAACAGATAGTAGAGTAATCCACCAGGTTCAACAGTATGGATCATGTGCTCTTTTATCTCCATTACCGGTGGGGCCATAAGGCCGGCAAATGGCAGATTTGTAAGTAAGACGCCAAATGCGATGGGTACCAGCAATAATGGCTCGAACCCTTTGACTATCGCAAGATAGAGAAGAAGAAATGAGATAAGTATCATCAGGACTGCACCAAAAGTGAGTCCGTAAAATCCTGTGCTGTGGAAAAAGTTCAGTATAGCGTTCAGCATGGCAGGTCCCTCATAATATTAGGCAAGCACTAACAGCGCCATCCCGGCATTGACAGATGCACCTTTATCAACCTGAATGGCAGAAACAATGCCGTCTCTGTGGGCTTTGATTTCATTTTCCATTTTCATGGCTTCAAGAATAAGAAGTGTATCACCGCGTTTTACCTGGTCACCCTGATTTACTTTGACGTCGGTAATAGTTCCCGGCATAGCAGCCAGAATTGTACCATCTGCATCATCGGCTTTAGGTGCTGATTTGGGTGCGGCAGGAGTCGCCTTGCGTGCTACTGGAGCAGCTGCTGGCTTTGGTACAGACGGGCTTGCATTTGCAACGGGTGCAGTTGCTTTCTCTGTAATTTCCTCTATCGCAACTTCATACTCGTTTCCACTAACCACTACTCTAAAGGTTCTCATCACTGGGGCCTCCCTAGCTACGAATTGTTTGTCATCTGCTCAGTCAGACCAACCTTGTTCCAGACAGGGGAATGATCTTCGACTTTCCTGATATTTCTAATTACAACGTTGCTGGCTGCAGTTTTCAATTGCACGGCAAGCGCAACAGTGATTGCGGCGACGAGTTCTTCGTCTTTTTGTGTATTCGCAGCTGCAGTGACTGCAGCTGTTGGTGCAGGTTCTGGTCCAATCTGTTTTTTGGCGGGTGTCGCTTCTACAGTAAACTTTGCCAATAAAACCATGACGAATTGAAGAATTACCAACGAGACAAATGTGATTCCCATGCCAAGTATTGTGGTTATCAACCCAGCCGTGAGTCTCTGCATGGTGGTCAGATTCTTCAGTGTTTCCGGGTCGGCAAATTTTGCCATTAATTCTATGGTATCCATAATTGCCCCTCTCGGTTACAGCGGCATATTGCCATGTTTTTTAGGCGGACGTTTTTCACGTTTACCTTCGAGCATATTAAAGGCATCAATGATGCGCTGACGAGTAGTGCTAGGCTCAATGACATCATCTACAAAACCGCGTTCGGCTGCTTTATATGGTGTGGCAAATTCAGCTCGGTAATCTTCCAATAGCTTCTTGTGGGTTTCTGCTTTGTTTTCAGCTTTTGTGATTTCGTTACGAAAGATAATGTTAACCGCACCATCCGGCCCCATGACAGCGATCTCTGCAGAAGGCCATGCCAGAACCGTATCGGCACCAAGAGATTTAGAGCACATGGCAACATAAGCTCCGCCATACGCTTTTCTGGTGATAATGGTTACTTTGGGCACAGTTGCTTCACTGTATGCATAGAGAATCTTTGCTCCATGCCTGATTATTCCGCCGTGCTCCTGATTGGTTCCCGGCAGAAAGCCAGGTACATCAACGAATGTGAGCAGGGGGATGTTGTAGGCGTTACATGTGCGAATAAATCGTGCCGCTTTATCTCCTGCATTCATGTCCAGGCAACCAGCCATCATGTTTGGCTGATTTGCGACAATACCAACTGATTTGCCATTTATCCGTGCATAGCCAGTTACGATATTTTTTGCGAAATAGGGTTGGTATTCAAAAAAATCTCCATCATCGATGATCAAAGTAACAACATCCATGAAGTCATACGGCTTATTGGGATTTTCAGGAATGAGTGTATCCAGTTCATCAATCTGCCTGTTAATGTCATCATTAATTTCAAAAACAGGGGCCTTCTCCATATTATTAGAGGGAAGGTAGCTCAGCAGTTTACGAATGGAATCTATGCAGGACTGATCTGTATCAGATAGAAAATGCGCGTTTCCACTGATGCTATTGTGTGTCATGGCGCCGCCAAGTTCTTCGGGGCTTACTTCTTCACCTGTAACGGTTTTAATGACCTGGGGGCCTGTGATGAACATCTGGGCAGATTTGTCGACCATAAAGACAAAGTCTGTAAGCGCTGGCGAATAAACAGCACCACCTGCGCAGGGGCCCATGATTGCAGATATCTGCGGGATTACACCAGAGAATGTGGCATTTCTAAAGAACAGGTCACCGTAACCGGAGAGGGCATCAACCGCTTCCTGAATTCGTGCACCGCCTGAGTCGTTTAAGCCGACTATGGGGGCGCCGACTTTTATTGCGGCATCCATGGCTTTTACAACCTTCGTTGCGTGCATCTCTCCAAGGGCTCCTCCTGTTACCGTGAAATCCTGGGAGAAGGCATAGACCAGTCTACCATCAACCATTCCATATCCGGTGACAACAGACTCACCTTCGAACTCCATTTTGTCCATTCCAAAATTTGTACAACGGTTTCGGATGAACGCATCTAACTCTATAAATGACCCGGGATCGAAAAGGTATTCCAGTCGTTCCCTTGCTGTCATTTTACCTTTGGCATGCTGTTTCTCTATTCGAGCTTTACCGCCGCCAAGAGCGAGTTTTTCTTTCTTTTCCCGCAGCTGTACGATTTTCTCAAAAGACATGGCAGTTACTCCCTTGAATTTTGACAGTTGTTAACCCGGCTGTCGCGACTCGCACCATGCTGTCGCCTAACGGGATGGAAGTTCCATCGATGTCCAGTGGTGCTTCAAATCCGGAATCGGTTGGAAATTTATATTGAGTAACGTCATGAAAGTGCAATTGTGTCGAAGCTGCTGGAATGTAATTTTTAGCTGCTCCGAAAGTTCGAACGGGGTTCGTTTGACGAAGTGTTAATGTTGTCCACGGCATTGTAGAATTGCCGGGAGGTGGTGGCGTAAAATGTCTTGAAGCTATGTTTAACATTGTTACCATAATCGAGTTGCCTTGAAGTTGTGAAGCGAATCTCATTGTGGATTAGTATGCTAAAACAGTAATATGGGTAAAATGCAACCTGTCAAACTAAAGGTTTTGAAAAAACTTTATGAAGCAATGTTACGAGTGTTTAAAACTATTATATTCTCGAAAGTACGTGTTAAAATGCAAAGCTAATAGTTTGTACCTAGTCTGATTAAGAACAATGTTACTCTGACTAACTTTTGTTGTAAATCTTTTTTTCTTTCTTAATGAAAAAAATTTATATAAAAGAAGAAGGCAACATTGAATGCTTGAGTACATGTTGTGAAAAGAAGAGCATCATAATGGTGATTGATGTATACAAATTGATTAAGGTTACTATGCGGTGTTGGTTGGTTATAACGCTGATGGCGCCAGAGTGTGGAGGGAATAGCTTTCTTGCTTATTGGAAACATGGTTTCTGATGCTGGAATGAGTAACGGAGTTGAAGCACCGATTGTGTGGTTTTGATGTTGGTTGAATAATTACAACCAGTATGTAGTTTCCATCCGAAAACGGTGCTTTCCATCTAGCTCTTCGTTGCTCTCAAGATTGTATTCTCGCAGGTAAGCGTAGACTCCGATATCAAGTATGTGGCTGTGGTGAAATGTATCGAGCGCCTTGATTTAGAAGAAAATCCCTCGATTCGGGATGGAAACTATTTATACAAACAGGGAACAAACACATGAAAAAAACCGGGTTTGTATTTGACGAAAAGTATCTGCAGCACAATACCGGAGAGTGGCACCCTGAAACAGCAGACCGGCTCAGAGTGATAGTGGACCGACTTCAAGAATCAGGTTTGTTGGAAAAATTAATCAGGATAGAAGCCGAGCCGGCTAATCAACGATGGATTGAAGCCGTTCATCATGTCAATTACATCATGAGATTCAATGATGCCTGCGCGATGGGCATGCCTGACTTTGATCATCAGGAGAATGCGATTTGCAGGGAGTCGTATGATGCTGCGCTACTTGCAGTTGGAGGGGTGCTGAAAGCAATTGATTACATGATGCAGGGTGATGTCGATACCGCGTTTTGCGCTGTAAGGCCACCGGGACATCATGCTGAAGCGGACAAAGCTATGGGCTTTTGTTATTTTAACAATGTAGCCATCGGAGCACGTTATCTTCAGCGGAAGTGGGGGGTCGAACGGGTTGGCATTATAGATTTTGATGTGCATCACGGAAATGGAACCCAGCATATATTTGAAGCGGATCCTACAGTCTATTATTACTCTATTCATGAACACCCTTCATTTGCGTATCCAGGAACAGGTCGGGAGTTTGATTTAGGCATTGGTGAGGGGGCAGGCTATACTTTAAATACACCTATATTGCCGGGTCGCGGTGATCTTGATTATCGAAAAAAGCTCACTCAGGACCTTATTCCTGCCTTTAAACAGTTTAAGCCTGATGTGTTGCTGATTTCCGCAGGTTTTGATGCTCACGTTAACGATATGATGTCAGGCGTGAATCTGAGCACAGACGGTTATGATTTTGTATCAGAGTTGATTATGAACCTTGCAAATACACTTACAAATGGCAGGGTTGTTTCGGTACTTGAAGGTGGCTACAATTTAGAAATACTACCGCTACTTGTTGAAAATCACATTAAACACCTGGCTGGCATGCGGGGTGTATGACTGTTGTAGATTTGGCAGAAAAAAACGCGTACTAACCACTCATGATTGAGGAGGGATTATGTTCGTCAGTGAAAGGATGTCAACAGACCTGATTACAGCTTCGCCGGATTTACGAATTGCACAGGCGCGCAATATGATGCTTGAAAAACGCATTCGGCATTTACCGGTAATCGATGAAAAAGGCCTGCTGTTAGGCATGGTGTCAGATCGCGATATGAGAAGTGCTATGCCTTCGACACTTCTTGACAAGGCAGACCATGACAGGTCACTTGAGAAAATCATGAATTTTCCTATATCGAAAATCATGACAAAGGAGCCTGTTAAAATATATGGTTACTACACCATGCAGGATGTGCTGCTGATAATGCGGAAATATAAAGTCGGCGCAGTGCCTGTTGTTGATGAGGAAGGGTTTCTTAAGGGAATCCTCTCGACAAGGGATTTGCTATCAGCATTTGTTGATGTAATGGGTATAGACGAGCCTGGTACATTACTTTGCATTCTCTCCGATGAGAAGCAGGGACAGATGAAGAAAATTGTGGATATAATTACTGCGGAAAAAATTTCACTTGGAAGTGTACTTGTTTCTAAGTCACTGGAGCTGAACAGGAAGGCTGTATTTCCGTATCTGTTAACCAATAATGTTGTTCGGGTGAAAGAGCGGATTATTGAAGCCGGGTTTGAGTTAACTGATCCCATGCAATGGTATTTTAAACAGCTGCCTCAAAAGGAATAGCTGTTTAAATAATGCAGATCTGGGAGGTGTGAATTCTCGTGGGCTGCAATCGGTATTATTTGGGGCTGAGAGGGGGGAGGGGCAATCCCGATTGCAGTGATGCATTCGGGATTGTTTTTTTATAGGTGGTTTTGTGGGAATGCTTTTCTGCTGTCTCTGTTGAGTGAGCAGTAGAGAACAAAGGCGATCAATCCACCTAGAACTCCACCAAGATGGGCATGGACGATGGGAGTCCCGAGGTTGTGAGCATGTAGGTTCCCAAAAAGAATTGACCCGCTGAGAACTTCTGCAATGCTTTTAATGCTGCTCACTCCTGCAAGGGTGCATCCGAGTAGCAACGTTGTTCTTTTCAGTTTTTGTTTTCCTGAGTTTCCCGTATTCGCCAGGGCTTGATGAGTCCATAATGCTCCGAGCAGAAACATCAAACCGTGTGCCATGCCAGAGAGTCCGCAAAAACCAACCTCAGTTATACGCGGTGAAAACATGACAGCAACCAGAAGGCTGCACGCGGCGCAGATAGCTGCAGATCCGAATTTTAACACTAGAGACTGGATATTAAGCTCACGCCAGATAATTGCAACAGCTGTGGCGTCGAGCAGTAGGTGGTACCAGCTGACATGTACCAGGAGGTGGCTGAAAATCCGCCACCATTCACCTGATGCGACCGACTTTGTATCATAGATGAGTGCTGAAGGGGCTGTATCTGTAAACAGGTGCTGGTTGCTTAGCAATAACAGGCTGAGAAATGTTATTGGTATTACAAACTTTCTATGGATATGAAGTGGTCGCATGGTTTTCTCGTGTTTTGTGGTATTTCTTATCTGATATTACGATTTACGCCGTACTAACCACCCGCAACCAGCAAGCAGTATAAGCAGCCAAGGTCCAACAGGGCCTGAACCGATCCCGGGTGAAGGGGCACCTTTAAACATTCCACTTGAGTCGTTGTCGGTTCTATAGCTTTTTACTGGTGATGCTTCCCGTTTTTCCTGGGCTGTTCGTTCCTGGCTTACACGTTTACTGTTAGGCCGTTGAATGCCCAGTCGTTCCATTTCCTGTTCATCAAGTACGACCATTGATGTGTAGTCTGTTACCAGCGAGTATTCTGTACCAAGTTGAATCACCTCATTACGGTTCTTTTCGGTTTCTCCATGAAGGCGAATCTCTTCCATGATTTCATCAATTGCCGATAGCGCCCACAGTCGTTCAATTTCCGGGTTGTCGGTATCAGTCTCCGGCAAAATTGCCGTACTGGTCCACTCGTGTTCGGCACCGGAAATTTTTGCTTTCATGGAAATGGTTACAGGGCCGGGTTTTGTGTATTTTCCAAACATAACAAGCTGCTGTCCACGAAAAAGTGTTCCTGGTGATGCAGGTGTTAACTCGTCGATTTTTCCTCCAGAGAAAGTAACTTCAACATCATGAAAAGCCTCATGTAAAACTTTAGATTTTGCCTGGAGAATACGACCATAGATGTCGTCGCCAGGACTGATGTCCATGGCAAATCCGCCCGACGCTTTAGCAAGGTTATCGAGTAGTGGCCTGTTTGAACTGTTACCAATTACAAAGGTGAAGAGTCGAATATCCTGAGCATCAACAAGCTGTAGAAAATCTGCATGCCTTGTAGGGCCGATATTGGCAACACCGTCAGTTACGAGGACCATGGCAGTGGTACGTTCATCATCCATTTTTTTCAGGCCAAGCTTGAGGCCAGCATGAAGAGCAGTGCCTCCACCTGCAGTTATCCCATTAACTGTTGAAAGAGCGTTTTGTACATTCTCCGGTGTTGCTGTAATAAATCCGCGTGTGAGATCGTCGGCACTTTTATTGAAAGTGACTATACGAAATCTGTCTGCCGGGCTCATCTTACCTATTACTTTAGAGACACCTTCAATGAGCGTCTGAATTTTACCACCACCCATAGAGCCTGATTTATCAAGTACAAATACCCAGTCAACACCTTCGGTGATTCTGGCAAGCGAGGCACCGGGAGTTAGCGTCAGCATAAATGATCCTGTTGCTGAGCCTGTATCTTTGTAAGGGATAATTTCAACACGTGCCGGGGCGGTGTCGTCGAGACGATAGTAAAACACAACATCTTCAGAGAGGTTTGCGCCCTCTGTGAAGTCAAGGCGGGCATGGTAAATATCTGTGTTGCCAACTTCTTTTTGATCGATTGCAGAGAGTTGCTCGATCTGAGCTTGCTGAGTGTAGCCAGGCAGTCGCACATCTTTGATCGGCTGGGCGGATTTGAGTGTGAGGTCAAAGGTAAATGATTCTTTTACAGCTGAATCGACAGACCAGAAGGCAATTCGTTCATCGTCAACTCCACCTTCCTGTAGCGGGTACACATAGCGACCGATGTTCATGTCAATGTTAAGAGGTTGATAGTAAACAAGGCGAACACGGGTGTCGGCCTGAGCTTTTACAGGGTAGACGGAGACATTAAAAGTTTTGAAATCGTCTTTTTCAGCGAGTGCTGAACTATTTCCGTTTGCCTTTTGTTCTTCATAGACTGCTTTAGCATGTTGTTTTTCAAAGACTTCACCAATAACTTCCTGATTATTAATCCACAAGCTTACCTCGGAAAGACTTGCCTGGCGCGGCAGAGGAAAGGAGTATATAGCCTCTAGGTCATTGTCGCCGGAGTTAGTGAAAACCTGATCAACTTCGGTTTTTGAAAATCCATTGTTGATGACTACGGATACATCATGAGATTTAATTGCGATGGCTGAACTATCTCCATTTTTAGGTTTTAAGAGTCCTGCGGCTTGAGATTTGCCGAATACTGCCAGAATGAGAAAAAATGCTACCACGGTAATTATTGTGGTAACAAGTGAACTACTGTTTCTATCTGTTTTCATTGGTCATCCTCCATGTAGTAATGTTTTTCCTGCAGATGGGGATGTATTTACATGTTTCATGCCAGAAGATTTTTATAGTTGATAACTATCTATTAATAGGTGGATAAACGTGTTTGTGGTGTAAGGTTTCACAATCGCTTTGTTGGTATGGTGTACATTGATTGACTGTGCTGTGTACACAAAATGTCTGATGTGTGTGGGTGTAAATGTCGTCTTTACAGGAAAACAGAGGGAGAGGATTGGACAGCCAGGATAACTGCCTTGACAGCGAGGCAAGAGGAAAATATATCTGAAGGATGTAAAGCTATTACCTGATATCTATATACGACGAGAAATACATACTATTTGAATTTTTTAACAGAAAGCAGACTTTATATGAACCCATCTGTACAATTTTGCAGGCATAGTAGTCTTGTCGTGCGCGTTTTTATCATTTTGCTGCTATTTGCAGGTGTCGAACTCTCTCAGGTTGATCAGCACGCAGCAGCTATGACTCTTGAACAGGCAAAACTGGAAATAACAGGTAGTAATAATGGAAAAAGCGGAGCCTATATTTTTGAAAAGGGTGAGGAGGCGTTGCTTGCGCGTGCATGGCTGACAGACCACGCTGTTCGAGCTATTGATGTTCAATATTTTATCTGGAGTACAGATAATATCGGCATTCTGGCTGCTGAAGCTTTGCTCAGGGCAGCTGAGCGTGGAGTAAAGGTTCGGGTAATCGTTGATGATCTGTTAATTGATGCCCCTGACTCGTCGATGATTGCCCTTAATGCTCATCCGAATATAGATATACGGATTTATAACCCGAAACATTCTGTCGGGATCTCTACGTTGGATCGTCTTTGGAATCTTGTGTTCAATTTCCGTTCTTCCAATCAGCGTATGCATGATAAGACGTTTACGGTTGATAGCAGTGTTTCAATAACCGGTGGCAGAAATATGGCCGATGAGTATTTCGATTATAACAGGAAATACAATTTTCGGGATCGTGATGTATTGCTGATAGGCTCGGTGGTAGAAGATGTAGAGAACAATTTCACAGCATTCTGGAATTCTACATTTGTTGTACCGATAGATAAATTGCTGGGCAAAGGGATTGCGCCATTATCTGCAGAGGATCAATCGAAGATCTATGATGATTTGCATGCCTATTCCTTAAGCCCTGTAAATTTTGAGCCTGCGGTACGGGAAGCGTTACAACTGTTACCTGAGAAATTTCAGCTGCTTCAGCAGGTAATGACCTGGGGAGACATTGCCTTTACCCATGATATTCCAGGGAAGAACCGTACTGATACATTGGATGGCGGAAGTGATACTTTAGACGGATTGGTAAAGGCACTTTCGGAAGCAAAGAAAAGCGTTGTGATTCAATCTCCCTATCTTATCATGCCGGATGGAGGAATTGAGTTTTTTCGTGAGCTGATAAAACGTGGTGTTACGGTTACAATCAGCACAAATTCTTTGGCTTCAACTGATAATCTCCAGGCATTTAGCGGCTATTCAAAGCAACGGGACGATATTCTCGAAGCAGGAATTGATGTGTTTGAATTTAAACCAAATCCTGAGATTCAGCGGGATCTTATCGAGCGGTATGGAGCTCTGGAAAAGGCTGTTCCGACATTTGCCATACATGCAAAAACGATGGTTATTGATGGTGAAACACTTTTTGTCGGAACATTTAATCTTGATCCGCGTTCTGCACACCTGAATACTGAAGTTGGTGTACTCATAACCGACAAGATACTTGCGACGAAGGTCGGGCGGGCAATTGACAGGGATATGCGACCGGAAAACAGTTGGAACAGTTCTGAAGAAGATCCGGATAGCTATGCTACGTTCGGTAAAAAAATGAAAATGTATTTCTGGAGGTTGTGGCCAATTGATCCCATTTTGTAATGTCAATATCCTGTCGTCATTTTGTACTTACCAGCCAATAGTATATAAAAATATCCGTATCAGGTGAAACTTGACTTACATCATTTTATGCATCGATATAACCGGGTATTTTACTGGAATTACTACGTGCAATGGGTAATGATCCTTAAAGATTATTGTACCCGTAATTCTAAAATATCTGGAGGCTTTATGTCTGGTTGTGGATGTGGTTGTTCAAGTGGTGGTTCCGGTGGTCCTTATTCCCAAGGGAAAGAATTAGTAGAATTCGTGTATAATGCACATGGTGGCGGAGTTCGGGACCAACTCATCACAAGGGGACCTTTGAACGTTGTTTGTCAGGGGTGCAGCAAGCCTTTTGAAATGAAAACATATGTTGATTCATGCCCTGATTGCGGTGGTGTTCATGCCGTTGCTCCTATGAACCCAACCATAGAGAATGTACAATTTGCAGGAAAAGATTTTAAATTACCTTAATATACTATACTATTCGGCTTGATTTATGTTGTAGATGGATTGCTGCGGAATGGTGTGTTCCTTCCGCAGTAGTTGTATTGATTAGATAGTTTTGATCCGAGAACTACCCTTTGGCACAGACTCAGCATTACGCTTGAAGTTTTTATTATAGGAATATCAGTCAAATACCTTCGGTAATAATCTCAAGCGTGTGTCGATATTGAACCAAAAATATATTTTCAGGATGAAAACTATATAAGGAGAAGCATTTTATAAAAAAAATTGTAGTGGTCTGGAGAGTGCATTGTGCAAATTATCGCAATTTATGGCAGTCCCCGTCGTGATGGAAATAGTGCAACCCTCTTAAAGAGGGCTGTTGCAGGTGCCAGGCAGGAAGGGGTACATGTCGAAGAAGTGTTCCTGCGTGACTATAAAATTTCCCCCTGCCTGGAAATTTATAACTGTATCAAAACCGGAGAATGTGCCATTCGGGACGATTTTCCGCAAATTCTCGAAAAGCTTGAAGCCAGTGATGGCATCATGCTTGCCTCCCCGATTTTCTTTTATTCTGTAAGTGCTCACACAAAAATATTCATGGATCGCTGTCAGTCGCTCTGGGTACGGAAATACTGGATTGACAATGAAGTGTTTGGAGAAGCTCCAGAGACCCGTAAAGGTCTATTTATTTCAGTGGGTGCGACTGGCGGTAAAAAGTTATTTGATGGTGCAATTCTCACTGTAAAATATTTCTTTGATGTCCTCAGTGCCGGTTTATGGAAGTCTGTTCTTTGTAGAGATGTTGATCGTAAAGGCGAAATTGATAGTCGCCAGGATTATCTTGATGAAGCCTTCGAAGCAGGTCGTGGTCTGGCTATAGTATTGAAAGAAGAGAAAGGTAGTTCCTGATCCATGTATATGCCTGTAGCTGTCGCAAGTAAGCCTGGTTGAAAGACCTTAAGAACAGATAAAGCGGTACAGAAAAGGTAATGATCAATGATTATCGGACTTGATGTAGGTGGCACACATACGGATGCAGTACTGATCGGTGCAGAGGGCGTGGTTCGTGAGATCAAAGTTTCCACTGATACAGATCGTCTGTTTGAAACCCTTATGGCTACCCTGGAACAGCTGACGGAAAATCTGGATAAAAGCACTATCAAACGATTGGTGTTGAGTACAACGTTGGCCACGAATATGGTTGTCCAGCAGCAGTTACCACCTGTCGCTGTTCTTGTATCAGCCGGGCCAGGAATTGATCCTGAATATTTTCGGGTAGGTGATCATTATCATGTGGTGGATGGTGCACTGGATCATAGCGGCAGAGAGATTGCCTCGCTTGATGAACGACAGATAACGGCGATTGGTGAAGACCTCCAGCAGGAAGGAGTGTTGTACGCTGCGGTGATTTCAAAGTTTTCAGTTCGTAATCCAGCACACGAAAAGCGCATAGCAGAACTTCTCGCACCATATGTTGATCACGTGTTTATGGGACATACCCTGTCCGGTATTCTGAGCTTCCCGAGGCGCATCGCAACTGCGTACTTAAATGGTGCGGTTTGTCCTGTGCATAGCAAATTCTTTGAAGCCGTTCAGCAGTCCTTGAAGGCACATGGGCTCGATGTCCCCATCAGGATCTTAAAACCAGACGGGGGTAATATGAATGTCTCGGCATCGTTGTATTATCCTGCACAAACCATATTAAGCGGGCCTTCTGCGAGTGTCATGGGTGCTATTGCCACAGCGCCTAAAGATAAAACTTGTCTGGTGCTTGATATTGGCGGAACGACAACGGATATGGCTGTTATATTAAACGGTGCTCCGATAATTGCTTCTCAGGGAATAGAGATTGGTTCATATAAAACACTTATACGCGCCTTGTTGACCAAATCTATAGGTATAGGTGGCGATAGTGTGGTTCGTGCACAGGATGGTAAGATAACGATTGGGCCGGATCGTCAGGGGGTAGCTATGGTTTACGGTGGTCGTACGATTACACCAACCGATGCCCTGTGTGCTCTTGGGTTAATTGAAGGTGTCGATAGGTTGAAGGGCGTTGAGACACTGATGGCACTTTCGGAAGAACTGAATAGACCTGTGCCGGAAATTGCCGAAATGATTTTCACCACTGCGTGTCAGAATATACTTAGTGCAGCGCAGGATATGGTCGATCAAATCAACAGCAGACCGGTTTACACCGTCCATGAAATGTTTGAGGGCATGACTGTTACGCCTGATCACATTCAGGTACTTGGCGGGCCGGCAAAACAGTTTGCTGAAAAGCTGGCTACACTATTTGACGGTACTGTTTCAACTGTACCGCATTGGCACGTGGCTAACGCCATTGGCTGTGCTCTTTCACGCACTACCTGTGAAGTGACTGTTTATGTGGATACAGCACGAAATATCATCACCGCTCAGGGGGAAGAGTTGGACAAGGCTGTCAGTCGCGACATGGGGCTGAAAGAAGTGCGCCAGATTGCCTTTGATCTTGTCCGCCAGAAAGCTATCCAACGTGGGGCGATTCCCGAATATCTGCAAATGGAAGTCATAGAAGAGTCTCAGTTTAATATGATTCGCGGGTATAGTTCATCGGGTAAGAATATACGGGTTAGGGCACAGGTTAAGCCGGGATTGATATCCGGTTATGATCCTGAGACCGGAAAGCTGAGCAGAGATGATTTCTGATTATTTATAACTATTCAACAACTTACCTGAAAGAACATTATGCTTCGAGCCAAAAACAAAACCGGTCTAGTATTCTTTCCAGCCTTTGACTGGGCAATTTCTCCAACCCATCCTGAGCGGGAAGAGCGATTACTCTACACCCAGGATCAGGTGTTTGAGGAAGGCCTGCTGGATATAGAGGGAATTGTAGAACTTAAGCCTGACGTAGTTACCCCCGAAGATATTAAGCGGACGCATTTCTGCGTACCAGATCCCCATGGTGTGTGCACGGAGTCACATTTTATTAGTGCAGGAGGGGCCAAAACTATCGGTAAAGCGGTAATGGACAAAACTATCGACAGAGGTTTTGCTCTTGTTCGCCCGCCGGGCCATCATGCAAATCGTGTGGTTCATGGAGCCAGGGGATTTTGTAATATTAATATCGAAGCGATAATGATTGAGTACCTGCGATCTGCGTACGGTGTTGATCGAGTGGCTATCGTAGATACAGATTGCCATCACGGTGATGGTACCCAGGATATTTATTGGCATGACCCCGATACGCTTTTTATCTCAATTCATCAGGATGGTCGCACGCTTTATCCGGGAAGTGGTTTTCTAAAAGAATTCGGTGGACCGAATGCGGTCGGTAGTACCATAAATATACCCTTGCCGCCGGAAACCTCAGATGACGGATTTTTGTATGCAATTGAACATGCAGTCCTACCTATTCTGGATGATTTTAAGCCGGATTTGATTATCAACTCGGCAGGGCAGGATAATCACTATTCTGACCCGATCACCAATATGAATTTTTCAGCCAGAGGCTATGCTCAACTGACAGAAATGTTGAAGGCGGATATCGCTGTGCTTGAAGGCGGATACGCAATAGAAGGTGCGCTTCCATATGTTAACGCTGGGATTATCATGGCAATGGCAGGACTTGATTATGGGAACCTGCGTGAACCTGATTTTGATCCGGATTACCTGCAGCAAACGCCTGAAACTTCCAAAAAAATTACAAGGGTGTGCGAAGATGCCATAAAGCTCTGGCAAAATCGAAATGAACTTAAAGCGGCGTTGCGAAGTAACTCCGGATGTAATGTGCGCAACCGCCAGATCTTCTACGATACAGATAATATTCTTGAAAGGCAGAATGAAGAGATTTGTGTATGTGACGACTGTGCCGGAACATTACGTATAGAGAGCTCTTCAAATTACGGCAAGAGCGTTTTGGCAGTACATATTCCGCGAAAAGCCTGTGCTGCATGCATAAAAAAAGGTGAAGAGTGGTACGAAAAGGCAGATATAATGCAGTTTGATCAGGTTTTTCTGCAGGATCGCCCGAGCGATACGTATCGTGTGAAATAGAATTTTTTCCAATGTTATAGACAAAATATTTCAAACGAAAAAAGCCGCCGTGTCAGCTTGAGCGACACGGCGGCTTTCAATAAAATCTCTGGTCGGAAGGTAATTACTTAGGAATACTTCCCTCAACACCTTCAACATACCAGCTCAAACCAGACAGTTCTTTGTCAGAAACAACTTCACCTTCTTTAACAACCAGTTCGCCCTTCTGATTCTTGATAGGGCCCTGGAATGGGTGAAAAGTTCCATCAACAATAGATTGCTTAACTGCTTCAGCTAGTTCACGAACGTCTGCAGGTACGGCATCTCCGTAAGGTGCCATCTCTACCATTCCCGGCTTGATACCATCCCATGTGTCAGTAGACTTCCAGGTTCCATCCATTACAGCTTTAACGCGAGCAATATAGTAATTGTCCCAGTTATCAACGATAGAGGTCAACTGTGCTTTTGGTGCGAAAGATTTCATGTCAGAAGCCTGACCGAATGCAAATACACCACGCTTCTCGGCAACCTGAAGAGGAGCGGGGGAGTCGGTGTGCTGGGTGATGATGTCTGCACCCTGATCAATGAGGGTTTTAGCTGCATCACTTTCTTTGCCTGGATCAAACCAGGAGTTTACCCAGACAACTTTAACTACGACATCAGGATTAACTTTACGCGCTGCAATGGTGAATGCATCGATGCCGCGAATAACTTCAGGAATTGGGAAAGAACCAATGTATCCAACGATATTGGATTTGGTCATTTTACCAGCGATGGTACCGATAACTGCGCGACCCTCGTAGAATCGTGCAGAGTAGGTGCTGACGTTATCTGCACGCTTATAACCGGTTGCATGCTCAAACTTAACGTTCGGGAACTTTTTCGCTACTTTGAGAGTAGGGTTCATGTAACCGAAAGAAGTGGTGAAAATGATGTCATGTCCGGAGCTGGCAAGCTGACGGATAACACGCTCGGCATCTGCACCCTCTGGTACACTTTCTACATATGATGTTTTAACACCAAGTTCTTTCTCTACTGCAAGACGGCTCTGGTCATGCTGATAGCTCCAGCCATGATCTCCGATCGGTCCTACATATACAAAACCAACCTTGGTCTCTGCTGCTGCGTTTGAGCCGAAAGCAAGGCCCGCTGCCAGCATTAATGACAATAACGACTTTTTTAACATTTCTCTCTCCTCTTTGTATGAATCGTAGCGACTAAAAAACTTTAACGAAACGTGATACTGTCAGCCCATCAATATGGGGGCAGCACCAGAATAACATTTTGCTATAAATGATTATGCACAGATATGAAGGGCTTGCAAACTATCACATTCCTCTTATCGATCACAAGTATAATCAGAAAATCATTTTTTACTGATAAACTATTTAACTCAACTGTCAATCAAATGTTTTGAGTTTATCTGCTTGGATGAAATGGTCGGCCAAGACTTGCAGGGGAATTTAACCGAATTTTTGTCAGATCTCGTGAGATAATAACAAGTACAACGATTGTTGCAAGATAGGGGAGCATGGACATGACCTGGGAAGGTATGCCAATACCCATTGCCTGTGCGTGCAGTTGCAAAATGGAGATTCCACCAAACAGATATGCTCCAAGCAATACGCGCCATGGTCGCCAGGTGGCAAACACGACAAGTGCAAGAGCTATCCATCCTCGGCCTGCGGTCATCTGTTCAACCCAGAGCGGCGAGTATGAAAGCGAAAGATATGCACCACCAAGACCGGCCATTCCGCCGCCAAATAATGTTGCCATGAATCTGATTCTAATAACAGAATATCCCATTGCATGAGCAGCGTCATGTGAGTCGCCGACAGCTCGAAGTATTAGGCCTGCTCGTGTCTTACTGAGAAACAGGTAGACAAGCAGTACCATTACGATGGAGAGATAAACCAGAAAATCATGCTGAAACAAAAGCTTCCCAACAACCGGAATGGATGAGAGTAGTGGTATCGATATTTTAGGTATACCGTTATACGCAATACCGATCATTGACTGCCCGATAAGCGCACTCAGGCCTATACCGAAAATCGTCAGCGCAAGACCTGTCGGAACCTGGCTGGCATGAAATGTAAGGATAAGCAGAGCAAAAAGTGCTGCCATAAGGGCTCCGGCTATTACGCTTGCCAAAACAGCAAGTGTGGCACTACCGGTATAGTGGACGACAACAAAGCCGGTTATGGCTCCCATGACCATCATTCCCTCTACGCCGAGGTTGAGTACGCCGGATTTCTCGGTTATCATCTCGCCGATTGCAGCAAACAAGAGTGGAGTTGCCGCAGTAATAATAGTGAGCAATGCAGGTAAAAGTAACTCCATCAGCTTTTCTCCACAGCCAATGCAGGCTTGCCAAATTGGATACGATAATGAATTAATACATCACAGGCGAGCAGGAAAAACAGCAGTAATCCCTGAAAAACACCTGTTACAGCTACCGGTAGGTTGAGCTGAATCTGGGCAGTTTCACCACCAAGATAGGTTAAGGCCAGCAGTAAACCGGCAAACAGTGAACCTACAGGATGAAGACGTCCCACATAGGCGACGATAATTGCGGTGAATCCATAACCGGGTGAAATATTCGGCAGGAGTTGTCCAATAGGGCCGGAAACCTCAATAATGCCGGCAAGGCCTGCAATAGCCCCACCAGTAAGCAGAGTGATCCAGATAATCCTGGCTCCGCTAAAACCTGCATGAGCACTGGCTGCAGGAGCTGACCCCGCGACTTTTATCTGATATCCGAGTAGCGTCCGTGATAATATGATCCAGCCGATGCCGACAAAAACAAGCGCCATTATCGCGCCAATATGCAACCGTGTACCTTCAATCAGAACTGGCAAGAGAGCTGAGTCGCTGAATAACCGGGACTCCGGAAAGTTGAAACCTTCAGGGTCTTTGAGTGGTCCATGCACCATCAAATTAAGAAACAGGCCTGCAACATAGCTGAGCATGAGGCTGGTCAGAATCTCGTTGGCGTTGAATCGTACCCTTAAGAAGGCGACAATTGCAGCCCAGGCCATACCGCCAAGTACACCTGCCATCAGCATCAGCGGGATAATATGCATCCCTTCCTGATCATAAAAATAGAGTGCAACTGCACCACCGCATAATCCACCCATGGTTAACTGGCCTTCAGCGCCGATATTCCATACCCCGGCTTTAAAGCCGAGAGAAAGAGCAACACCGATGAGGATAAGGGGGGTAGCCTTTACGCCTAACTCAGAGAGGTTGTAGCCATTTGATAGTGGCTCAACAAAAAAGGCATGCAGCGCAGCAAGTGGAGAAACTCCCATCATTATAAACAGGAAAACACCGGCAAGAAGCGAGAGAATAAAAGCAAGGACTGGCGAGAGGTACACCATCTTTTTGGATATCGACTGGCGCTTAACTAAATTAGGCAACATTGTTGTTACCTCCATCTTCAAGCGAAACGCCAGCCATAAGCAAACCGACTTTTTCAATCGTCATCTCTTCTGTGGGGTAAAACTTTGAGAGTTTTCCGCCACAAATAGCACCAATTCGATCTGATATTTCCATTAATTCATCAAGGTCCTGCGAGATTATCAGTAGTGCAGCACCCTTTTCGGCAAGTTCACGCAGGGATCTGTGAATGGTCTGCGCTGCGCCGGCATCAACACCCCAGGTCGGCTGAGATACAATGAGGATGTCGGGTCGTTGAGTAAGTTCTCTGCCAATAATGAATTTCTGTAAATTTCCTCCGGAAAGACTCTCGGCCTGCACGTTAGCGCCAGGAGTTTTTACAGCGAAATCATTAATGACCTGATTAGCAAAGTTACGGGTTTTGGAGTAGTTGATTAT
The DNA here is from genome assembly GCF_005116655.2 of Desulfosediminicola flagellatus. Taxonomy (GTDB): domain Bacteria; phylum Desulfobacterota; class Desulfobulbia; order Desulfobulbales; family Desulfocapsaceae; genus Desulfopila; species Desulfopila flagellata. Next base: position 1,890,910 of record NZ_CP050698.1, read on the forward strand.
TCCTTTAATGAGTAATCCCATCCGATTGAAACCGGTCATAAAGGCATTGTCTATAAGGCTCATGTCAGGTACTGCGCCATGACCAAGTCGTTTTTCAGGAACGCTGGCAAGCCCGGCTTTTCTTCTGGCGTTAGGGCTGAGTTTTCCTGAATGTTTGTCGTCAATGACTACACACTCAGACATTCTGCAGGTTTCTTCACCGTTCAGCGCTTTGAGCAACTCGTCCTGACCGTTTCCTGCGACACCGGCGATCCCGACAATTTCACCCGCGCGTACCTCAAGATTGATGTCTTTAAGAGATATCCCGGTTGCGTCGGCTGCCTCCATGGTGAGATTGTCAACCTTTAGTCGCACTTCGCCAACATTTATGGATCTTCTCGGTTGGTTTTCCTGAAGTTCTTCTCCCATCATCATTGTTGCAAGTGATGATGCGGATTCTCTTGCAACGTCAGCTGTTGCTACAAGTTTGCCTAATCGTAAAATGGTGGCTTTGTGGCAGAGTTCTTTTATTTCATCAAGCTTGTGGCTGATGTATAAAATTGCCAGACCTTCATCTGCAAGACGATTCAGGGTGACGAAGAGTTTGTTAACCTCCTGAGGGGTCAATACCGAGGTTGGTTCATCCATAACGAGCAACTGCGGTTTTTGCAGTAGGCAGCGAATAATTTCAATACGCTGGCGCTCGCCGACAGACAAGGTGTATACATGCCTGTGAGGATCAAGGGGTAAACCGTATTTTTCAGAAAGATCAAGAATTTCAGCAGCCAACGCATTCATATCGACTTTCTCGTCCATGCCAAGTGAGATGTTCTCTACAACAGACAAGGAGTCAAAGAGGGAAAAATGCTGAAAAACCATGGCGATGCCAAGTTCTCGTGCACGGGCCGGGGAGTGAATTTCTACCTGTTCTCCATTATAAAGAATGGTACCTGAATCCGGTTTAAGGATTCCATATATCATCTTTACAAGAGTGGATTTTCCGGCACCATTTTCACCGAGTAGTGCATGCACTTCACCCGGCTTTATTCGAAGGTCGACTGAATCATTTGCCAATACACCGGGAAATGTTTTGGTCATACCCTGAAGCTCAATTAAGTATTTCGTGTTGCTGTTCATCTATCAAGGGCTTAAGTATTCAAACTTTTTTAGGAAATCACGCAAAAAAAACAACGGATTTCCGATGTTAAACATGAGTATTTTTTTAAGCAACCTAGCCTATACACTGTTTTCTCATTTTTTTCACTATACGCATGTGGGTTTGATTTTTCTTGTCGGTGGTAAAAAATATTTCTATTAACTTCGAAATCAGTGTTAACGAAAAGCAATGTAGGGATGGAAGATGTTGACGGGAGGCAAGGCGAATGATCTCTGCTTAACTCATCTTATCTAAATAATAAGAAACCAATTATATAATTCGGCACATAAAGATGATGGTTTTGGTAGAGCACTGTTTTTTTGCCAAAGTGGTAAAAGATTCAACGGAAGTAGCATCCTATGAATATCACCTAAAGGATCTCAGAGGTTCTTAATTGCGATTGCCTCGAAAAAAGTGACGAACTTCGCTATGAACGGTGCCAGTCGTTCATAGCGAGTCTTTGAGAGCTCTTTTGAAATCCTTGTCAGGATATTTTTAATACAGGGGAGGGAGAATCAGAAGATTATCAGATTGTTCAGTAATAGTGTTGATGCTAATTGCACGCAGAGGTGTTCCTGCAATCGTAATCAGCACAATCCTTAAATCCATCTCTATCGTTATCGACATTATCTGAACATGTTCCTGTCGTATTTTCGTAGAAGAGGCAGACCGGGACATTTGTGCAGTTATAATCAGCGCAGTCTTTTTGGCCGTCTTTGTCGTTATCTACTCCGTCTAGGCACGTTTCGTTTGTGTTTTCATAAGTTGCACAAACAGATGCTTCGGCGCAATCGGAATCGTTACAGTCTGAACGCCCATCACCATCATTGTCAATACGATCATTGCAGGTTGCATTAGAATTTTCGTTCAATTCTCCCGATGCGACCCTTAATGCATGGATGGCTTCCGCCAATCCTTCCTGACCATCGCCATCTATATCATGAGCATGAGCTCTGGTAGCAGATAAAGATAGCAGAAAACAAAGAGTCATCGTGCATAAGAGCGTGTTTACTATTTCTTTCATTGTGTCCTCTTTTAATCTCTGGATGAGTTGGTTTGCGAAATATTTACTACCATTTAGATGATATTCAAACAATACAAATAATTGAAATGTGTCAACGTTTTTGATGTTAGGCAAGTGGGGATTTTGTAGGCTTTTGAGTATCGAAATCGGGTTTTGTTCTAGTATTATTGGGAGTGATATTGGATTTTGCGATTTGAGATACACATTTTACGCGGAGTATGGAATTTGATATGTCCATTGAGGAATTACATTGGAAGGTTTTAGCAAATATCCAGTATTTGCAGATAACAGAGAAGTTTGATTTAGCGCATTAGAGGGCGGTTCAAAAAAACTCACAAACCTGCACCTCAATATCTTCTCACTACTGCTTGCAAGAAAGTGTGGCCGTTATAGGGAAGTAAAAAAAGCATTCATAAGCTATTGGATTAAAGATGTATTAGCGAGAAAAGAAAAATTTGCACCATCCGTATATGGCAGAATTGTCAGGCACAGGGTAAATTACTAGCCTTTTAAGAATAGCCCGATTCGGGAATGAGGTTTTGGGCGAACCGTAAATCGTTATTCGGAGATTACCTGATGAACAAGCGTTATATAATGACAGCATTCGGCGTCGATAGAGTAGGTATTGTTGCAGATGTTACCCGTTTGCTTTACGAAAATAGTTGCAATCTGGAAGATACCACGATGAATCTGCTGGTTGATGAGTTTACCCTAAGTATGCTTTTTTCTTCAGCAGATGAAGATGTTATAGATAACCTGTCTCGTGACTGTCGCAGGCTGGAGATGGAAAAGGGGATCTCTGCATTTATTCGCCCTTTATCTGACCGAAATGGGGAAGTAGCACCTAAATATAACAAATGTACCTTACAGATTGAAGGGCTCGATCAGGCTGGAATAGTCTATAAGACCAGCCAATTTCTCACTGACAACAAGCTGAATATTCTCAATCTCAATTCAACATCGAAACCATCACCGCAGAGTGGTTCGACAATTTATAATATGGATATAGAGGTGGAGATGCCTGCCGGGTTATCGATTGCTCAACTGGAAGAGGATCTTGTAACTGTAGCGGATGATTTGCAACTCGATATTCATCTGACAAATCAGGGGCACTAACTATACCGGTATGTCAAACCTCTGAAGTATTGCAGCTTAAGAACCGGCAAGAATGTTTAAAGCAGGATTCTACAGTTATTCGAATGATACCGTTTCTACGCTGTGATACGTAAAGTCCGCTAATAGTAACCGTTTACGTAATTGAGCGGGTTTACCAATGGCAAGAGCCACAACCTCGGCGCATTCCATTGCGGCTATAGCAATTGCCGCATAAGGGAGTGTGCCAAGAGTTGCCTCGATCCCTTTTGTGCGCGCTTTTTCCGGTATTCCATATATGAGCTGGAGGCCGGGGTCCCCTGGGAAGATAACCGTAACTTGTCCTGAGGTTCCGCCAATGGCAGCAGAAACAAGCGGAATGTCCTCAATTCTACAGCCGGTTTCAAGTATAAATCTATGGGATATTGTGTCGAGGCAATCTACAACAATATCAGCATCAGCAAGAATCTCTGCGCTGTTCTCATGATTGAAATATTTCCTGACCGGGATCACTTCTACTGCAGGGTTTAAGGCAGCAACACGGTTTTCTGCTACCTCCGCTTTCATTTTTCCAAGAACGTCTGTGCTACTCAGAAGCTGCCTGTTGAGGTTGCTGTCTTCGAAAAAGTCACCATCAACCAGTGTGAGTTTACCTATACCAATCCTGGAAAGAATTTCTGTAACCGTCCCGCCCAGACCACCAAGACCAATCACTACTACGTGTGAATTAAGAAGTTTTATCTGGTCTTCATTAGAGAGACTGCGCTGATTACGGGCATAGCGTTCGGGTAGTATATTGTTTTGTAAAGCAGTTATCTGGACTACTTTGTGTGATACTCCTGATGATTTTGAAATGATATCTTCATCTTTAAACATGAGCGAGCGATACGTGGTGTCATCCGGCCGTTTTTTTTCGATAGCGACTTGCTGTATTTTCTCAATCAGCGCTGATTGTGCTTTTGATGGAGAAGCAATAGAGACGTGATTATTTACCTGCTCACTCATGAGTTATGTCCGGTTGTTGTTCGTTTATTGTAATTACTTGCTAAGGATAGCAGAACGAATGTCTTCGTCTTCAAGAATCTGCTCTATGATGTCTTTGAGCTGATTGTTAAGCATGTTTTCGAGAGTAGGAATCTTAGGTCGTGTAGCAGATTCTTTACTTGTTTCCCTGTCATATTTTTTTGTAAGTGTTGCACTGCCATTGGTAATTTGCAGGGTTATACGGCTTTTGGCGTCTGCCTGGTAGAGCATTTTGGGTTTTGTAACAGTAACAAGTAATTCCTTAATATTAAGCAGTATGCGAGCTTCAGATGCCGTTGTGAATGTCATACCCTGATCGAGAAATCCATCAGCAAGCTGCTTGGTAATGAGGGCATGGGGAGGAGTAAGGCTCGGGACACGTAAAATCGGATCATCCCCTATCTTGAATTCAACAATCTCCGGGTGCATCCTTGAGTCTTCACCTCTGATTGTCGCTGATGAGCCGGCATAAATTGTTGATGGATTTCTGGCAATGTTAAGGCTGAGTTTCGCCGTTGCCGGGCGTTTGGATTCACAGCCGGCCAGAAGGAGGATACATATGAGCAGGGCTAGTTTTTTCATCGTCATCTCCAGAGATAGTGAAAATTTATCTGACATAAAGATCTTAACCTGACCTCGCACCAGAATAGTATGATTGTGAAAGAAGGCAAGTCTGTATACGTAGGATGTCATCTGGTTAAAATCGTAGTAACAGTTTGAAATATACCATAATACTGGTGTGGGAAGAAAGGTTAATGCGATAGTTTCGGTCTGGAGGGATATGGATTCATTCATTTACATGATGTGTGGAGTAGCATCATGGTCAATTTTCTTACCAGCCTGCACCTTGAGAGAGATGGTGAGATGAACTATAATTAGTTTTAGGGTCTTAGAGAAGGGAGACCTTTTGGGCTAAAAATACAGTTTGGTTTTAATAACAGTATTCTAACACAAAATCCTGTTTCTGTAGTCTGGTGAGCAAATGAATTACAAAGACTATTATAGTATTTTAGGCTTAAAACGAGATGCGACACAGGATGAGGTTAAGCGTGCATATCGCAAGTTAGCACGAAAATATCATCCTGATGTCAACAAAGAAGCTGAGGCTGAAGTACGTTTTAAGGAAGTTGCTGAGGCGTATGAGGTTTTGAAAGATACCGATAAGCGCGCAGCATACGATCAGTTTGGTGAAAACTGGAAGTCTGGTCAAAATTTCAAGTCACCTCCGGGCTGGGAATTCCGGGATTTTACAGGAAGTCATCGCTCTGCTGAAGCATCCGGGCAGGGGTTCAGTGATTTTTTTGAGGCACTTTTTGGTGGTAGCAGAGGTCGTGCTGAGCAGTATTCGAATCGCAATTTCTCCATGTTCGACGGTGGATTTGCTGATCAGGGACTTGATCTGCGGGCGAAAATTGAGATAACCCTTGAAGAAAGTTTTCATGGTAGCAAAAAATCGATTTCACTGAGTAGAAATCAGGCGAATCCGACAGCCGGCTCCTCAGACTCAACATCGTTACAGGTTACAATTCCCAAAGGGATACTTGAAGGCCAGCAGATACGACTGGAAGGGCAGGGCGAGCGAACGTCATCAAACGGTCCGAGAGGCAACCTCTTCCTTGAAGTTGTCTTTGCCAAACATGACACGTTCAAGGTAAAAAAACGAGATGTTACGATGACGCTGCCAGTCACACCCTGGGAGGCAGCACTTGGTGCAACAATAAAGGTGCCGACTCTGGGAGGAGTTGTGGATCTGAAGCTTCCTCCTGGATCGCAATCGGGTAAAAAATTGCGGTTGAAAGGTAAGGGGTTATCCACGTCTTCGATGTCTGGAGATCAGTATATTATACTTTCTGTTTACACCCCGAAAGCGGAGACAAAACAACAAAAAGATCTGTATAAGAAAATGGCAGAAATTATGCCATTTAACCCGAGACGCATGTTTGGAGTGTAGTGATGACATTTAAGAAAACCTGCACAGTCGTTGATGACTCGGTCACCTTTAACCTTGTAGAGTTGTGTAGAGAGTGCAAGGTGAAGGATGAATTGGTTTACGATATGATTAACGAGGGGATTCTGACTCCAACAGGGGAATCGCCAAAAAGCTGGATATTTACCGGGTCATCAATAAAGAAAGTACAGATAACAGTTCGATTGCAGGAGGATCTGCGGGTTAACCTGCCAGGTGCTGCTCTGGCCATTGAATTGCTCGAAAAAATTGAAGTCCTGAGGGCAAAGGTTGAAGATCCAGAGAGCTGAGACAGCAGGAACATCTACTCTTTGATTTGTAAGGTGATGATACTTAGACCCGGAAAAAAGCATGCGCCGTATGGAAGCTTGGGGGCAGCCATACGACGCATCGGGTATGGAAAAGCGTTTCTCACGATTGCGAATATAAGAAGACTCTAAGAAGACTCGCAAGAAGAAGTTACTATCTATATAATTCCTCCCGATACCTGCTCAAAGAATTTTCTCTATTGCTACCAAGAATGACCTTAGCTTACTCATTTTGTCTGATTACGTTTGTTAATCCCTCAGAATGGGTGGCCTAACAGTTGTCAGGTTGTTTTCAGGACTTTTGGGTTGAACCGCTTTTTATGGCAATGCTGTTAAGAATCACAGGGATTTCATGAAACTCATCCACCCAGATCACACTTAAGCCAAGTTCATTGGCGTCCTGTTCCTCCAAAAGCAGAGCGAGCTTATCCATTGTTGCTTCCGATTGTGTATTTGAAGGAGTTTTTTTGATAATAAAATGGTTAAGCGTCTTTTCAGGATTTTTACGTATTGCCACGTCGAGCAGCCTTCGAAGGTTAGGGTCGGTGAGGCTCAGTCCGATAAACAGACAGGTGTTCTGGCCGAGCTTGTTCAGCTGAATGAGGTTTGACCAACTAAATGGATCAATGAACTGGTTGTGATAGGCATCCTCACTAAACACCACTTCCATGTTTTCAGGTATCGGCCCCTTCCTCGGGAGGAAGCCGTGAACATGGTAGACCGGTAATTCATTCGGCGAATTACGAACACCTTCACCATATATAGCCCTGTGGGCAATATTTTGTTTTTCAAGATTTTCTTCAAGTAGGGCATCAAAATTAAAGGTAATGATCGAATCAAGCGGCTTACCGTCGCGTTGCGGCCTGGAGAGGTCAACAATGGCATCGAGCAGGTCGCTTGATTGCGGGTTAGAGCAATAGAGTGCATCACGTAATTCTTTAAGGAAATCATTTCCAAGGTTGATTTTGAGATAGGTGCCAACAACAAGTGAGGAAGGAGAATATCTGGAATGAAACTTGTTGGCATCAGCCCCGCTCATGGGTAGTGCGTGATCGGTAGACATTCTGGTTATCATGGTGCCGAGAAGCTGCAGTAGCAGATCATTCCAGGATGGTACACCCGCATCAACAGTAACACCTGACCCGCTCACCAGGGTAAGCCGACCATCATGCAGGGCTTTAGCCAGTTCAATAATCTTGTTTTCTCGTGTTTTCGCTTGCTGTTCTCTGTGAATTTCTTTGGAGGATTGCTGGGTTACTTCATTGCGATCCTTTTCGAAAAACTCGATGAGTTTTCTGATTCCATGCTCATGATCTGAGTAGAGATCAATATACATGTATTGCGAGAGGTAGCTGGGGATCGCAACTTTGTCGATTAGTACAGGGATAATCCGTTGTTCCTGGCTTGATAAATCATTGAAGGCAATTGCCGAAAATTCGTGCATGACCCACTTGGATTGCTCTGAATTTCTGCTCAGCAGCAATATCAGTGCGTCCGCTGATTTAATTGTCCTTGAGATTTTCTTTATAAGATTATCGCCATGTTTGATGTTCCATGAATCGAATGTTACATCATGACCAGCTTCTTTGAGCTTGTCGGCGATAAGAGCTGCCTGTTCTTTATCAAGATGAGTGTAACTGATATAGATTTTCATCCAAACATCCCATTAATTATATGTGATATTTTAGCTGTATACAGTTATGGCTGGAATTCGGCGCAAAGCTTTGCTATTGGTAAAAATAATCAATGCATGTGTTCGCTATCAGGGAGAGTCTGCCTGAATTACCGTAATGTTCAATGAACATTACCGATAGTAATAGGTTAGCATGAAATGGTAGGAAAAATACACCTGTCAGAGAGTTAAATGTGCCGCGAAGAAATGCGACACATTTAATCCTAAAGAGTGTGTGTGGTCATGGAGATGCAGGCATGCTTATGCGGGATCAACATGTAATGGTATAAAGTTATCGTTTACCGCGAATGATCCTGGTTTCGGTTATTACATAATCAAGTAATTCATCATGATCCTGCAGGGGCGCGAGTTTAACAATCTGCAAATCAAAAGCAAGGCCTATGCGACAGGCTTTAGGGATTTTCGAAACAAATCTGTCATAAAAACCTCCGCCATAGCCGAATCTACCGCAACGCTCGTCAAAGACTGATCCTGGAAGAATTACAGAATCAATTGTCTCGGGCTCAACAATGTTACTGACACGTATACTCTTATCAGGTTCAGGAATATCGCAATAGCCGGGCACCAGTTGATTTTCCGGGTCGGTGATATGGATGGCATCAAGTCGTCTTTCCTTTACATAGGTAATTGGGACAGAGACTGTTTTGCCGGATTCGATGAGCGTTTTGAGTAAACTCATTGTCTCTACTTCGCTTCTAAAGCTTACATAGAGAAAAATCGATTTACTCTTCACTATTTCCGGCAGTTCAAGTAGCCGGTTTCCTATCGCTTTACTTTTTTCCTGAAGCTCTTCCGGGCTGAGGTTGTTGCGTGTTGCAAGAATGTCTTTACGTAACTGATTTGAGTCGCTCATTGTAATTCTCCAGTGTATAAAGTGCTGATATAATAACCATCTATAACCGCTGGATGATATATAAAAACGTGGGAACCCGACTCAATACCTTGAGTCGGTTGAATCCAAATGTTTTAGAACGTGAAGGCTGGCCGAACTTAAGAGGGGAGAGGTAGACGCAGCCTTTGGGCTTAACCCGTGGCAGGCTTTCACGAACCAGTTCTAAAAAAGCTGGCAGGTGAGTTGCCGGCAGATCGTCATCGATAACAAAATTTGCTGTAATCTCGGTTTTGCTGAATCTGTCGTTAATGTCCTGGATTCGCATGAATGCATCTGTAACCATTTGGGTGGTGATTGGTTTTCCGAGCAAATCCAGGGTTGCCTGGTCGGCGGATTCAAGACCGATATTTATATACACCTCAAAAGGCAGCTGTTGAAGATCTTTAAAAAATGTATCAGGAGTGTTCATTAATGAAGTAACTGAACCAAAGAGAAATGCCTTGCAACCGCTGACAAACGACTGGTTGAAATGAAATTGCTCATAAGCTAATGAGAGCGTGTCTACGATGATTTGAGGCCCTGTCTGCAGCGCATCATGTTCACCAAGAAAGACCGCGTTGTAATTGAGCAGATCCTTATCATATATATTTTTTAAACTGCTTATCTGCGATGTGATTTCCTTGTTCGACTTCGCAGCAAAAGGCAGTTTGTTTTTGACCTCGCAGAATCGACATTTATACAGACAACCGGTAGATATCGTAATAGGGATAACGTTGTAATCAACATGACGGGCATCGGGTGGCAGCACAGTAGATCTGCCCCCGCAAATAGAGAAGAGTCTGTCTGCTTTTTGAGAAAGATCCTGTGAAGTGTGGGTAAGAGCGTTAGTGAGAAAGTCTGAGACATGTATCGGCAAATCAGGTGTGTTGTTGAGGATCGCGCTGAGTGTTTCGGGCCAGGACTGAATGAGATTATCTACTGGCTCATTACTGAATGGGTTTCCCCCAAGCATGCCATTAGTTTTATAGGGCAGGTTGGGGAGATAATATTCTCCTGTGGCTTCGAACACCCCGGTATAGCCGCCAGTGGAGTAGTATATCCAGTCGTTACCCATATTACGTTTAAGCCACTCGTGGGGATGCGGCCAGTCTTTGCCTTTACCTTTGGCCCGTATAATCTCGTTATTTAGATTAAAATGAAGAATGTGATTCTTCGTTTCAACTTCAGTAAAGATACCACTGTGGAGCGGGTAGCTCATTCGCGTATACTGTCTGGCCCCATGTTTGTTGATAGTGACACGAACGTCATCAGAGCTGTAACTTGCAGTAGCGTTCATGAGGGGCATTGAGCGGTGGACAGAGGGCCGATGTGAATGTTTACGGCCAGGTGATATTGGATAGCACAACTACAGGTCATTGCTTGAACTCCTTATGCTGTGTGGTATAAATGAATATTGCGGAACTATAGCAAATTATATTCAAAAGCGCAGGGGAATTGTTTATGCCAAAATGTGTTAAACACCCGGATCGGGAAACGCCGTTCTATTGTTCAAAACATGCTGTGGCGCTTTGCGAGGAGTGCCTTCATTGCCAGGATCCGGAGTTGTATTGTAAATTCAGATCAGCATGCACCATTTGGTTTATATACAAGGAAGAACTACGTAAAAAGAGGCGGGATGAAGAGTAGTAAATTCATAGCAAGCAGGAAATAGAATACGTTAGTCATACTATTTGCCATAACGTAAAGTGTAAATGACCAGAAATGTAGGGGCGGTAGTGATGTTGCCTGTGGTGCAAATACAGTTAGCTTCCGTCCTGAAATGACCCTTATGCTCAATGTCAGCGTTGCGGCTCGAATTAATATCCGCAGAATATCAGCTATATGCATGCGGTGAAAATCTGATCCGCACCTCGATCTTGAACAAAATGCTGAGTTATAGGATTAGAACTAGTTAAGTAAAATTTTCCAATTTCAAAATCTTCAATCAGAAAAAATTCTATTCCTCTTTCCCTCTGTTTTTTTCAATAAAATATTAAATGTCATCTGGCAAGGGACTCAGCTTTATGTTGAGGGAAATTTTCCCAAATACGCCACAAGATTGTGCTACGATATATTATAGATTTGGATCTCCTTGGAATTTTACCAGGAGGCTGCTCAAGAATAGACATTTCTTCTCAAATCAAGGGTTTTTGACAATGACAAGCGAGTCATGTAGTTGATATTTCAACATGTATTGTTGTTGTGATGACGGGGATTTGGGAAAGAAGAGCATTCTTTGACAGCCTTCCAGGCAGTAGTACCCCAGGATGAATAACCTGCCAACGTCGTGAGTAAAACATGCAAAAAAGAATCATTTTTCTCTTCTACATACTTGCTCTGCTTCTAATTCTGCCAGTTGCCAGGGGGGATGCGTATGGGCCATCATACAGGATATTTATTTTACACTCCTATTCCATGGACTTCCGATGGACGGAGGGGCTGCATCAGGGGATAACAGAGACCCTTAAAAATACTTATCCATCTTCACAGTTCCGCGTTGAATTTATGGATACAAAAAATTTTTTTGATGAAGCCTTTCTTAAGACCCTTGCCCAGACATATGCCCTTAAATACAAAAAGGTACAATTCGATGGCATTGTTGTGACAGACAACAATGCCCTGGCTTTTATGACAAGCTATGGAAAAGAAGTTTTTCCTGGAGTTCCCGTAGTGGCCTGCGGGATCAACGACGCGAAGTCACCGGAAGAGGGAAGCAACATCAAAAGTATTATTGCGGAGGAATCGGACCATGGAGGAACCATAAGGCAGGCGTTGAAGTACTGGCCGGATGCAAAAAAACTGTTTGTCCTTTACGATGCGACCCCCACAGGTCGATTCATAGCCAGTGAGGTAAAACAGTCTCTCTCCTCAATAAAAGCCTCTCTCAAAGCCGAATTCATCTCCGACAAAAACCTTGAAGAACTGAAACGATTTGTTTCTACCCGCAAGGCAACGGATCTAGCATATATACTTCCTTTTTTCCGCGACATTACCGGGAATGTATTCGCGGAAGGTCAGGTGGCCAGGGAACTTTCTTCCGTTTCAGCAGTCCCTATCCTGGCTTCCTGGTCCTTTCAGTTGGGCACAGGCGTTATTGGTGGACGAGTCATCTCCCCGAATCATCTGGGAGAGTTGGCGATGCGCACCCTCATGGCGATTCTTGACGGACATACTGTGTCGCCTTTGCAGTCGGACATTTCCGTGTTCGAAAACCGCTATGATTATGAAGTGGTTAAACAGTTTGGTATTCACGAAAAACTTCTTCCTGAAGATGCTACATTCATCAATAGGCCATTATCATTCTATGAAAAGCATCGCGACGTACTGCTGCCGGCAGGTATTGTGATTGTCATCCTTTCTGTCATTACAACGCTTCTATTCCTGAATCTGCAGAAACAACGAACAATCAATGTTACCAATGCCCGTCTGACAGCTCTGGACAAAGAGTTAATCACAACCCAACGGGAGTTGGTGAGCACTCTGGGCGAAGTGATTGAAGTCAGATCACAAGAAACGGGTAATCATGTGAAGCGTGTTGCCAAGATATCACGACTGCTTGGAGAAAAAATTGGATTGAGTAATCATGAGCTTGAAATCCTGGAAGCCGCCTCACCAATGCATGACGTTGGAAAGATTGGTGTTCCCGATAGTATCCTACAGAAAGCGGGAAAGCTGACAGATTCCGAATTTGATGTTATCAAGATGCATACAATTATAGGCAAGGACATTCTGGACTCTTCGGGCCGGGAGCTTTTGAGCATCGCTTGTATCATAGCGCACCAACACCATGAACGTTGGGATGGAACCGGATACCCGGCCGGTCTCAGAGGTGAAGAGATCAGCATTTATGCCAGAATTACAATGCTGGCTGATATCTATGACGCCCTTTCGTCAGATCGGTCATATAAAAAGGCATGGTCGGAAAAACGAATCCACGATTATATTATCTCCGAGCGTGAGAAATTCTTTGACCCCTATCTTGTTGACGTTTTCTTTGAGCATATAGACGAGGTAAGGGCAATACGAACTCGATATCTATAATGAGAATTCGCTCGTGCCTTGCAGTGTGAGACTTGGCCTGTGATTATCCTGCTTTTCTTTTCGATAGGATCTTAACACGAGAAAAAATAATATATTGGAGAGTTGGAAGATGTTGAAATAGGCAAAGCGAAGCCAGAAAATAACCAGTAAATATGATTGACTATGGTACGTTCTTCATGAGTTGTTCTCATCAGAAAACTCGTCATGTGGTTCAAGATTGAGGCGTGTATTAGATTGACCCTAGGATAGCAACGCTGAGATTGAGCAAAAGGGCAGTTTTAGGATGAAAAAACACTAAAAAAGTCTCTTGTAGATCTTGACCTGTCTGTTTCTTGATGCTTCTGAGAATCAAGAAAAATCAATGTTCAGGAATAGGATTAATGTGTAGTTTGTTTAAAATTGGCAGGTTTGCCAGAGGACATTTGCTTTGGTTGTGGACAGAACCGATACCATCTCCAATATGCAGTAGAAAACACGTTATTTTCCAGGTGAGATCGATCTATGGATGACATCCATGATATTTATTTGTGTCAGTTGAGTGAAACAGTATCTTGTGGGGCCTGTTGTGGTTTGTATAATTTACCGAATCTATCACGTGAAAAACTTGAGATTTTGTTGTCAAACCGAACTAAGGATTTCGAGTCTGTCCCCAGAACTGAAGACGGGATTTTTGAATTTCAAAGAAGAAACAAAGCACCACATAGGCTGTCACGACCCTTTCCCCAATTTCACCATTGCCCTTTTTTGGGGTTGATCGGTGGTGAAAAATGGTGCGTTGGTTGCCTGCTCCACCCGGCAATGCCGGGTAACAATGGCGTAGATTATCGCTCTCTGAGCTGGTACGGAGAAATGGCATGCCGCACCTATTTTTGCCCCACAACCAAAAAACTCCCTGGCGTTTACCAATCGATACTTATAGTGGTTATTGATAATTGGTATGATTTCGGACTGATTGTGACAGAGCATTCTTTGCTGACAGCCTATTTCAAGGAAGTTGAATCTCGTCTTGGACGGCGTATCGCAGCAAGTGATTATACGCAGAATTTCCTGGCAAAGAGTGCTTTTAAGGAATTTGCCGAACTGAAGTCCAAATGGCCTTATCGACGGCACGATGCCCCCGGTCCCTGTAACTTTTTCTTTGAAAACGGCCTATATCCCAGGCCAGATGTCTTTCGTGCAACTCCGGATATCCGTCTATCCCCGTATGAAAATATCCTGAGAGAGCTAGATTCCGGCTTTTCATCTGCAAAAGAGATTGAGGCAGCAGACCAGTTATTGGACGATCTGTTTCTTAAAGCCGAGAGGGCATTAATGTAATTACACATCCCTGTGAAAAGAAGGGAAGCGTATGCAAGGGGGCATGTGATTAGATAATCTTCTTAAGATTATAGCATGAGTGACTAACGAGGATCAGGAATGACCTCAAATTGCAGTTTTGCATAAGCTGTAGAGATTGCGAAAGGTGATTTCTTGTTATCGGTTAGTTCAGACGGTATTAAAGTCAACCTCTAGTGGAAATATGTTGACTTTCGAATTACCAAAAATCTAACAAAGGAACATGAAAATGGGCATTCTATCTTGGATCGTAATGGGGCTAATCGTAGGTGTGCTTGCAAAATTTATCATGCCAGGCAAAGACCCCGGAGGATTTATCGTTACCACCTTGATCGGAATAGCGGGTGCTTTTGTGGGTGGGTATATTGGGTCCTTTTTAGGACTAGGGGCAGTTACAGGGTTAAATCTTGGGAGTCTCTTGCTTGCTATTGGTGGTGCTATCATCCTTTTGATTCTATATCGTGTAATAAAGAGATAGTTTCCTTTTTAAAACCAGCAAACACACATCGAATAGCAGCAAGAAAAGTTCACAGGTTTCAAAATCCTGTGAACTTTTACTGTTCTTTGGGTCTATATTTCTCATATAGATATCAAGCTTGTGGTTAAAAGGTAGTTTCTGAGCATCGAGAAAAATCTATGCTCAGGAAGTATCTCTTAGGACAGTAAATTTAAATGTATTAGGTATTTGGCCTCTAGAAAACAAGAGATTCACAGTAGTCACCTTGACCTGAGGTATAACGCATTTAACCAGATGTTCGATTTTGCAAAATCAGTTATTTTTCAGAGATTGTAGCAACTGTTACAACATAGATATCACTCCTTCAGTATATTCACAGAAGTTCAGTATACAGACACAAGCATCAAAGGTCACTTTTTCCAAGGAGTAGAAAATGAAACCACAGGTAATTGGAATTTCCGGCAGCCCTATCAATAACTCAAACACAGACCGAGCTGTCCAGGCAGTACTGAAAAGCACAGGTCTTGAAACAGAATTTATCAAGTTGTCTAAATGCAAGGTGCAACCGTGTATTGCCTGCCTCGGCTGTACCAAAGATAATGTGTGTAAAGTAAAAGACGATTTCCCGGAGATTGCTGACAAGGTGAAACATGCAGGTGCGATTGTGGTTGGAGGATATCCCCCCTATGCGACAATTGATGCTTTTACAAAAGCTTTTCTAGAAAGACTCTTTTCTCTTAGACATCAAAATGGCTTTAATCGTGGAAAACTAGCGGTGACTGTAGTTACTGGTATCGGCCGGGGTGCGCCTGGAATAGATGAGGCAAGTAGTCAAGTTGCTCAGGCGCTCACCATGGAAGGAATGGAAATATTGGGTCAGCTTAAAGTAACTGGCAATGCGGAATGTATGGTTTGCGGCTATGGCCAGAGCTGCCCTATGAGCGCTTTACCGTGGGTCTTTGGTGACGACACAGAAGTTACTCCGGAAAAATTCTGTAAGGTAGAAGATCAGAAAGAAACTTGGCAGCAGGCAGAAAACCTTGGTAAGGAAATAGCTAAGAGGCTAAAAAAACTTCAAATGATGTAATCAGTGGTAGGTATTCATTGTGCTAGAGACATTTTCTTCATTTGTATCAATCTTTACGTACACCTTTCGTGCAATACTAAACAGTTACGCAGCAACATCAAGAAGGATAGTGTGTTAACATGACCTGCCTTTGTGAACAGATCGCCGGTGAAGACATAGAGTTATCTCAGGTTTGCTTGGGGAATCTCTGGATTTTCCAAGACCTTAACCCTAGTGATATCGCAGCTCTGAATCAAAAAGCTCTTCGAAAGAAAATGGCCAAAGGTTCGATTTTGTTTCGGCAAGGCGATACGGCTGATGAAATGTTTCTCATAAAAGGTGGTCGTATGAAGTTATCCAAAATTCTTGAGGATGGTAGTGAACTTACACTCGATATTCGTAAAGCTGGTGATTTTGTCGGTGAAAACATGTTCTCCGATGAAGGAAAATACCCGGTAAGTGCTATATGTCTTCAAGACACATTAACTTGCGGCTTCACTCGTAGTCAATTTGAACAACTCATCACGGATAACCCAAAAGTTAGTCTTCAGATAATTAGAAACTTAAGCAATAGAATTTCATGGCTTACAAGTCGGGTGGGTAACCTGGCTATTACAAATATTGAAGACCGACTTTACGGTGTGCTCTGTAGTGTTGCTCAAGAACACGGAACCAAAAGTTCTCAAGGTATTGCAATCCAATTCCCTCTGACTCATGAGGATTTAAGTTTTTTGACTGGCGCTCATAGGGTTAGCATCACTCGTGCGATGAAAACCCTTAAAAATGCTGGAAAAATCATTCATGACGGCAGAAAACTCATCCTGCCAACATTTAAAGTTGCATGAAATATATTCTTGTGTCTATAGGGATTATAACTCATGAAGATTGAAGAGATTCGACGGGTGACGCCGAAAAAGACTTATTAAAGGAAAGCAGGATGCCCATTTATAAAATTATTTGCAAATCATGTGGAAAGGTCTTTGACAAGATCCTTCCTTCTTCAGACTTGTCCTCTGTCACCTGTAGTGCGTGTGGTAGCCCAGAAATAAAAAGAGTCTTTTCTGAGGTCAGCAGTACGAGTAAAGGCGCAACCACTATTCCCGCGGGTGCACTTTCTGGTAGTTCCTGCAAGTCTGGCTTTTCCTGAAGATGACAATATGAGCCCAGGTTGGGTTCACAGGCTAAGTTTTAATAATCTTCAATCCATAAGGCTGAAATCATGAAATCTACTGGCATGCAATTGCAGCCATGGGGAAAAGAGTTGATCTCAGTTGGTCGGCTTATGGATATGGACAAGGAAGAGTAGGAGCAGCTGTTGAAGATGATGATTGATTTGAGGTTTTAATAATTTTACATAATAAGTGCATGCCAACGTTTTTTTTGGAAAACATTCTCATTGAGACCCTTAACTCCGCGTAATAATTTTTAGTAAACCCTACAGAATATAAAGCGCGAATCTCTAATATGTAGAGATGATGCTCAGGAAGAACTGAACCGCTACGCGAAATGGTGCTAGACTGGTCACTCTAGATTTTTAAGAAGTATCTTCTTGTTGAAGGTATACAGGAAAAACCTTCTATCGGAGGAGGTGATCAGACTAGTCATATTCGTACTGGAAATGTTAAGTTCACTGCTCAGTTACTTCACTGCTCAGTTACCGAGTTTAACTGGTCTTTGGTAATCCCTACTTAGCAGTTACTCCATTTCTATAAGATCTCAGAAAACTTGGTGTTTCTAACCTCTTAGGAAGTATAATCGATTAGTTTCACTGGTAATGGCATGATATTACCAGTGAAAATTCAATACTATGTTGAAGCTGTCCAATAGAGCAAAACAACCTCGCTATTTTCCATTAATCAAGATTTTTGCCAAAAAAGTGTTCAAGCTTTCTTATCGCTTCATTGACATATTTGGTTTTCCAATAGGTCTGGATATGGGTTGCACCGTCAAGCAGAAACAATTCTTTATCTTTGGCATTAGTAGCTAGGTTATATGCTTTTTCGGTCATATACAAAGAGTCAGCTTTGCTTCCCGCCATCATTAACAACGGCTGATTAATCAGATCCATGTTGCTTGCAGCATCAAAGCTCATCAGGTCAAGTAGGCTGCTCATAGTGTATCTGAATGTCGAATTCGGATGTACGTGTGTCTTTCCGTAATAAATAAACCCCTCTCGATAGAGTTCGAAAGGCAGTTTGGCTATTTGTTCATCGGTAAGCTTTGCATCTGCAGCATAGATGATCTCGCCACCTGCGGCCTCCTGCGCCCTTGCATCGGAAGCCGCTTTCAACCTTTCCTGTATGGTTGATACCTGGGAATCCACATACCCGTTGCGTCGCACCAGTCCAGAATCGAACATGCTCAACGTGGCAACTGCTATAAAGCGTTTGTCGGTTTGAGCCGCTTTCAATGAATACCCGCCACCACCGCAGATACCAAGCAAGCCTAATCTGTTTGCGTTAACTCCCTGATACTGTGTAAGGTAGTCTGCCATACCACGAATATCTTCAATTCGATTGGCAGGTTTATCAATATTACGGGGTGTTCCACCGCTGGCTCCCTGGTAGGCAGCGTCAGCGGTGATAGTGATATATCCGTTTTCCGCAAGTTTTTGAGCGTATAATCCAGCGACTTGCTCTTTCACTCCACCGTTCGGGTGGGCAACGACAACCGCAGGGTATGTATTGCCAGGATTATAGCCGGCAGGTGTATAGACATTGGCGGCAATTTCAAGGTCATGGAGTTTATAAGTGACAGGGTGGATATTTACTTTACCCTCAAAATTTTCAGTGATAGCATCCTGATACGTCAACGTATATGGGTTCTGTTTATAATCTGCTGCCAGAGCAGCGGTTCCTACTGAATTGATTGTTACAGCAGCCATTAGTGCTGCACCTAAAACACTCTTTTTCATCTTTAAACTTCTCCAAAAGTAATTTATTGATTTTATTTTAAATTGGAATTGTTTATCCAAAACCCGATCGCATCATTCACCCAACCCGCGGCATCAGTACCAACTCCAGTCCCGAAACCATGCCCAGCATGCTTGAACCTGTGATATTCAACTGTGACCCCTGCACGCTTCAGGTTATGAACACGTCTGTCTACGACTGATGCACTGGCGATGGGGTCATCAGCACTCACCGTAATAAATGTCGGTGGAAAGCCTGGAGAATAAATTGAGTGCCCGGTGTAGGCAATGATCGCAGCACCAGGTTTTGGAATATCAAGACCGCCATAATAGGCTGTACCGTTTAATGCGATATCGCCTACCATCCGTGCTCCGGCAGAGCTTCCCCACAGTGAATACCCTTCTGTTGATACGCCTAGCGTGTCTGCATTATCGACAATAAATGAAATCGCTGCAGCCAGGTCTTCAGAAGCTTTCAGCCCACTTCCTGCTCTGTATTTCAGGACAAATGCGTTAAGTCCATTTTTACTGATTTCGACCGCATGTGGAAACCCCTCATGCAATGATCCGACATAGGAGAAACCGCCTCCCGGGCAAATCACCGCAAAAGGTGCCCCCGGATCACCCCTAAAGAAAAAGAGACCGGCGGAATGTTTGGCAGGATCTTGTCTCTTTTGCTGGCCAGTGTAGAAATCGTAAAAGATTTTACGGCCGGAGGCAGCTTCGTCGATCATGTGATTGAGTGCTCTGACGACCACATCGGGATTCACATGGCTATGATACGGGAGAAGTGACCCGACATTGCTCAAGCTTGTATTAAGCTGCTGTGGCCTGTTATCCCAGGGGAGAAGGTATTCACCAAACCCTTTAAACGCAGGATGTTCCACAACAGATCGAACAGAATCTCCGGTGGTGACATGCTGATAGGACGAATGTGTATTCACGCTCGTTGCTCTACTGTTATGTTGATCCTGCACATTCTGGTCTCCGGTTGCATAACTGGAAAAGAATCCAATCGTAAAGGCAGCCGTTAAGAGCAGTGCTATTGCATGACATCCAGTCATTCTCTCTTTTTTCATAGGTTGATTATTTGCAATATTGCTCATTGGTGACATATTCCATCAGGTAACTGTTGAGCTTCTATGCAGCTCGGAAATTGCGACATGAGACATCATGCTGTCAGGTGCAGCACCTTCACGGTGACATTCATTTGCTGAAATCCGTTGGTGATCCTCTATCCACAAATTGAGTGTGCCCTTGGATCTTTCACCTTTTCGGGGGCGCCTCCACACCAGAAAAGGCCAGCACCCTATCGGGCAGACGTTGGCCGCGCACTTCGATGGCCTTCACCGCCGCATTCAGTTCGGCGATCTCACCACGTGTGAATTGAACCTCAGCCGCGCCGATATTTTCGATCATGTGCGCCATCACCGTCGTTCCAGGAATAGGCACTATCCAGTTTTTTTGCGCGATCAGCCAGGCAAGTGCGATCTGAACAGGAGCTGCATGCTTGCGAACTGCCCAGGTCTTTATCAGATCAACTAATTGCATGTTGTGAGCAAGATTTTCCGGCGTGAATCTTGGCGTGATAGCACGGAAATCGCCAGTTGCGAACCTAGTGTTCGCATCGATCCAGCCAGTGAGTAATTGGCAGTCCAGGGGCCACCAGGGCACAAAGCCGATTCCCAACTCTTCGCAGAGTGGTATCACTTCCTTTTCCGGGTCTCGGGTCGCCATCGAATACTCGTTTTGGATCGCGGTCAGCGGCAACACTGCATGAGCGCGACGAATAGTCTGTATGCCCGGCTCGGAAAGCCCCAAATGCAGAACCTTACCTTCATCCATAAGCTCCTTGACCGCTCCGGCGACATCTTCAATTGGCACCTGTGGGTCAACACGGTGTTGATAGAGGAGGTCAATGCGGTCGGTCCGCAACCGTTGGAGCGACCCTTCCACTGCACGCTTGATACTTTCTGGGCGGCTATTGAGTCCGGGGCCGCGCTCGCCTGTCTCCGGGTCGATGTTCCAGCCGAACTTGGATGTGATCCTCACCTTGTCTCGAAACGGCTCGATTGCCTCACCGAGAATCCGCTCGTTTTCGAAAGGCCCATATGCCTCTGCACAGTCGTAGAAGGTGACGCCGCGATCGTAAGCTTCGCGGATGATGTTTATCATTTCCGGACGGTACGGCACCGTGGTCGTGTACTTGCGGTGCATGTTCTGGACGCCGAGACCAATGCTTGACACCTCAAGTGAACCAAGCATACGTTTCCCCGGTTTTGCATAACCCGTGGAGCTCTGTTCTTCGCGTTTTGGTGAAGCGGTAGCAAGACCGGGCAACATTGAGGCTGCTATCACACCTGCCACACTTGCCCCTGCTGCGATAAATGTGCGTCGATCCAGTGCTGTAATGTTGTTCTCTTTAACGGGGTCATTTTGTTTGTTACTCATATCAGTATTCCTTCTTGTTTTAACTAATTTATCGCCTGTCAATGTTCAGGGTGCTAGGAGGCTGTCCGAGAATTAGGGTTTTTGTCAAAATCGAGATATTTTCAAAAAATAAGCACTGCCATGTAGTTGATATTGCGAGCAATGCCTCTTTGTAAGAGGCAGTTGGCGGGCATTTTCCGGGATCTGGTAAAACGTGTAGAGGTAGTCGCCATGGAGGGTTAGCGCTCCTGTTGCAGAGAGATCTTTTGGGTCAAATTGACCTGGACAGGTGATGACCGTTCCACCTGCTGCAAAACTTCCCTGCTCCTTAATTGTAAGTGTTCCATTCTGTGTGCTCACACCGTTCATAGCGCATGAGGACGCAAGCAGATGAGAATCAGGACTTGAGCATAAAGCAACTTGGGTTTGTTTAGTTTCATATCTGCACTCCTGTTAATTCAATGGTTAATTTCATTGTTAATTAGCTGGGAATTGCAGTATTCAGCCAAGTTAGAAATCTCTTTATAATGAACTAATATAGTGCCTGTAGTGCTGACAGCGGTAGATTGATACTATGGAATAATTGCCCAATAATGCGAGCAACGTCACTTTTTTCCTTCTCAAGACTCAATGTCATCATAGTTTTTCGGTATAGATCAAGTTTTCTCTCACTAAGCCATTTGGCTATTGCTGAATCACGATAATCGAAAGAACTGCTCTTTAACCAAACGCATCAGCCAATAGGTCAAAATGGCATAAAGGGAAAAAATCGACAGATTCAGTAGGCAAAAGGTTACCACTGTCTGGTCCGGCAGATAGTAGTTCTCACTTGGCAGCATAAAGAGCTTGGAAGCCATTTCTCGCGAAAAAGATGCATATACCCCACCTCCGACAGGCAATGTTAGCGAAATAGCTATTGTTTTTATATACTTGTCACAGGATATCGTTGGTATCAGGCGACAGAGCCAGTTATGGATACGCTTCCATAACAGGCCAACATGCATGCCTGCCACCACTAGGAGCCAGCAGGAGAGGGTGGCATGGATGAACAATATGCGCTTACTTCCCTCTATGCTGTCAAAGGTAATTACGGTCCGGGAGATAAAAAATGCACACCATAGAACGGCTATAAAGATTCCAGCTAAAGTAAGATTTATAAGAAGATTAAGCCAACGTCTGAAAGAGTAATGCCCTTTAAAAACCGCTAAAAACCAGTGTCGATTAATGCCAATGTGAATGGCAATAAAAAGCAGCATGATGGTTCCATTCCACTCATGAAAACGATTGCCTGTATACAGATTGGCCTGGGAGAGTACAAAAGTGGTAAGCAAAATCAGATCAACAATCAGGCGGGGTACTATTTTATTCCTCATTACAATCTCTAGAGAAGAATTTGATTGACCATCTATGCTTTCTCTTTAACCCAGCGGGTGACTTCTGGAGCAGCCTCAGCCACCACATCCCGGCTGACAGTATACCCATTTCGCACTACCTCTGCCTTTGGCTGTAGATCGGCAATGGTGCGAATGGTGCCGGAGAACCCGCTGCCACCATGAGTGCTGAACGGAATTATTCGCTTGCCAGAGAAATCATATGTTTCCAGAAAGGTATAGAGAATCATTGGCAGATCAGCCCACCAGTTAGGATAGCCGAGGAAAATGGTGTCAAAATCCTGAAAATTTTCCAACGGTTTTGCGATGGCAGGGCGATAATCCCGCATCTGCTCGATTTTGGCCTGGGCTATGAGTAGCTTATGATTCAGGGGCCATGGATTCACTGGTTCGATGCGGAAGAGCTCGGCACCAGTTGCCTTGGCAATCACCATGGCCACATACTGGGTATTCCCCAGCACTTTGCCGTTAATGACTACCGTACTGTTTGCCTCGTCATCGCTCATGTTATGTGGATTCAGGGTCTCAGGCCAGGAGAAGTAGACTACCAGGGTTTTCCCACTGCCGGACATTGCGGCCAATGCATGACTTGCGCTCTCGGGAACAGCACAGGCGGCAATGCCCAGTGCCAGGGTTTTTAGAAAAGTACGACGTGATGGTTGGATGATATGTGTTTCTCTCATAGTATTTGTTTTGCAGGTATTTTAACGATAGAAAGTGAACATGGAGAGCATGTTAAAGGGCGTTCCTGAGGTTCAATCTGTATTATTCAGCTAAGTTAGAAAGCTCTTTATAATGAACTATAATAGTGCCTGTAGTGCTGACAGCGGTAGATTGATACTATGGAATAATTGCCCAATAATGCGAGCAACGTGACTTTTTGCCTTCTCAAGATTCTATGTCATTATAGGTTTTTATAGATCAAGCTTTCTTTCCCCAAGCCATTTGACTATTGCTGGGTCACGGTGATCGAAAAAACTGCTCGTTGCCTGATCAAGTGTTGAAATACGCTCCATATCTTCATCACTCAATTTGAAGTCAAAGACGGAGGCATTTTCGAACATTCGCTCCTTACGAACCGATTTAAAAATAATGACGACACCTCTCTGAATAAGCCAGCGCAGAACAACCTGAGCTATGGATTTTTCATATTTATTGCCGATCGACTGCAACATTTCGTTGGTGAAAAGATTATTCCTGCCCTCGGCAAAAGGCCCCCATGATTCAATCTGGATATTATTTTCTGCCAAGAACTTATGTGCTTTGACCTGCTGGCAGAATGGGTGGGTTTCAATCTGGTTGACAGCAGGAACCACTTCATTGTGAATCATTAAATCCATAACCCTGTCTGGGTGAAAATTGCTAACACCGATTGCTTTAACCCTGCCTTCTCGATAGAGGTCCTCCATTGCCCGCCATGCTCCATACACATCTCCGTATGGTTGATGGATGAGATATAAATCCAGGTAATCCAGTTGCAGTTTGCTTAAGGATTTTTCAAAAGCAATTTTCGTGCTCTCATAGCCTGTATCCTCAAGCCACAACTTAGTGGTAATAAATATTTCTTCTCTGGGAATACCACTCTGTTTAATGCCATTTCCTACAGCGCTCTCATTAAGATAGGATGCCGCTGTGTCAATCATACGATATCCCGTCTCCAGAGCGTCTAAAACAGTTCTTTCACATTCTTTTTTGTCGGTAATCTGAAAAACTCCAAAGCCAAGCATGGGCATTTCAAAACCGTTATTTAAAAGTACTTTTTCCATCATTATCCCTTCATTTACTCCCGTGTTATTTTCCTACTCTTTTTGCATATTCAGCAGGATATCGGTCACCTGCTATATCAATATCGTTAAGTGCTGTATTGATATCACTCAGCTCATCTACTGTCAGTGCAGTGTTCGCCGCACCAAGATTATCCATAAGACGATCGAGCTTCCGGGTTCCAGGAATGGGTACGATCCAAGGTTTTTGAGCCAGTACCCATGCAAGGGCTATTTGAGCTGGGGTTGCGTTTCTGGTGAAGGCGATCTGTTTCACCAGGTCAACCAACACCTGATTGGCGTCAAGATTCTCTGCCGAAAAACGCGGAACAATGCTACGGAAATCAGAGCTGTCAAAAGTCGAATTCCCGTCAAATCTTCCGGTCAGAAATCCCTTGCCAAGGGGGCTGAACGGCACAAAGCCAATGCCCAGTTCTTCAAGAGTCGGTAACAGCTCTTCTTCAGGCTGACGCCACATCATCGAGTATTCGCTTTGAACTGCAGCAACTGGTTGCACCGCGTGACCACGCCTGATGGTTTGTACCCCAGCCTCGGAAAGGCCCCAATGGGTGACCTTACCTTCCCTGATTAAGTCCTGAACTGTTCCTGCCACTTCTTCTATCTCCACATTCGGATCGACACGATGTAGGTAATAAAGATCAATAACATCTAGTTGCAACCTTTTGAGCGATCCCTCAACTGCTTGCCTGATGGTAGCAGGCTTACTGTCTAGAATCTGTTTGCCGTTCTCTATCTGTATTCCGAATTTTGTGGCAATGGTTACTTTGCCTTTGAATGGAGCTAGTGCTTTACCGACCAGATCTTCGTTGGTGTACGGGCCATATACTTCGGCGGTATCAAAAAAAGTGACTCCGTTATCAACAGCTTTAGTGATCAGCTCAATCATTTCTTTTTCATTTGCCGCTGGACCATAACCGTAGCTCATCCCCATGCAACCCAGACCGATGGCTGAGATCTCCAAGGCACTGTTTCCAAGTTTACGCTTCTGCATTTTGTTCTCCTTTTATTTGTCGAGGATTACATCACCAAGGAAATATCCCGTCGATCTGCAACCCTTCCGGCTGATTTCAAGTTGTATACCTGGAGGACTGATGCTGGATACCCTAATGCTTTGCGAACAGGAACCGGTAGATCAATCCTGTTCAATTATTGCCTGATAATATGAAGGAGGCTAAATTTGCCGGTGCACTTAGGAAAACAGGAATGAAAATCTTTGGGGAGCAATGGGGAAACAGCCTGGACAGATAGACGGACAGAAGGGACACTTTAATTTCCACCCTTCGGAGAATCAGGCAATAATGCAAGAGTAATGGTCTATCACTGATTTACGACAAGCCATATATTGGAATAGTAAGAAAAACCGATACCCAGGCTTTTTGTCTGTTGTACGGATTTGAGTAGATACCACTAGAGAGGAAGGACCGTTTAAATTCTATGAAAAGAATACACTTCATACTGGAGATCTTTCGCTTCAGCAAGCTCTCGCTGTCAAGCAGGATTACACTCTATTTCGCAGTTTTCGGCCTGCTGATTTTTTATTTTACTTCTATTGCATGGATTTTCTTATCACAAAAAAACCTTGCGGATTCAATTACCCGTATTGTTCGAACGGAGATTTCGGAAATAAATATCCAAGAATCTGGTGATGTGTGGTGGAATTTGATCGACAAAAAACATCATGAACTGAGAGCCCTGTCACGGACATTGGCAAATCTCACCTCGGGTGCTCACACTATTCTGGATACCTCGATCTATGGACGTGCTGCCAATAATGCGCCCTGGCAGAGATTACATCTCGACAGTGATGATATTGTGCGAGTGATTCCTATCGACCAGGCAAAGGTTAAGGATCTTTCCTCCCATTATGAGAAACGACTTGTTGGCTCGGATTCGAATTTGTTCTTGAGCTCCCACAAAATCGCCTTGTTTATCAACATAACTTCTCCGTCAGACAGGGGAGAATACTTCTATAAAGTGACTATAGATAAGCAGGGCATCTCATGTCTCTTGAGGAATGGGGTTCTAGATTTCATTTTAATCTCGTTGGGAGCATTGACCGTTTTCCGAATAGTCGCACATATTTTTGCCGGCAGGCTTGTCAAGCCTGTAGAGCAACTTTCCCGGGCTGCCACCAGAGTGGCAGAAGGTGATTTCAACTTCCAGGTTCCTCCGGTAGGTGATTCTGAAGTAGGAGAACTCAGGAAAAATTTCAATAAAATGATCATCGGCCTAAGAGATATACAACGAATGAGGCAATTAGAGGTTGATGTTGAAAGGGCCCGGGAGTTTCAACAGAATTTCTTACCCAGGGAAATTCCAAACCTTGCGAACTGGGATATTGCTACCTGTTTTGATCCTGCCAAGAAAGTGTCCGGAGATTTCTACGATCTATTTGAGCTGCCGGGGAAAAGGTTGGGACTTGTCATAGCAGATGTGGCAGACAAAGGTGTTGGACCGGGGCTCTATATGGCTCTTATTCGCAGTCTGATACGGGTGTATTCCGAACAATCCTTTGAAGCTGAGGCAGGAGATGTTCTTCCCTTCGAGTATCGTGCCTCTGGAAACAAATCTTTAGAAAGGCAAAGCACAGAGCAAAGGGTTGTGCAAATGACAAACGAGTATTTTGCACGTCACCACGGACAAGAGGGAATGTTTGCTACACTGTTTTTCGGCGTACTGGAAGTAGAAAGCGGCAATCTCGTCTATATAAATGGAGGGCATGAGCCACTTTACATAATCGGCAAGAACGGTATTAAGCAGGAACTTGCTCCAACAGGGCCTGCCGTGGGAGTGATGCCCGATATTAACTATAAAGCCGGTAAACTCCAACTAGCCCCTGGTGACACACTTCTCGGCTTTACAGATGGAGTTACAGAAGCCATGAATTCAAAAAATGAGCTGTTTAGCCGATCACGCGTGCAAGAAATCCTTGGTCAGCCCATTAACTCCTCAAGAGAGTTGCTTGATAAAATCAGGCAGCAGGTATTCTCTTTTGAAGGAAACACCACACGTTCGGATGATTTGACCATGTTAGCGATTCAGCGTTTGATATGACAATGGTTTGAAAATGTTTATGCTATCAAATATTATCAGCCCAATTGCAAAATAGGTGAAGCCAATGAAAGAAACAATTGAAAACAAGAGTATAAAAAAGACATTGGTCTCATTGGGAAAAAGTATCGCTAAGTGGACCAATGGAGTCGAACGCATTGAAACTCAGGTTCCTGGTCTGGCTCTGTTTAAAAGATATGAACCAACCGAGCCCATGGCCGGCATGTATGAACCAGGAATTTGTATAATAGCCCAGGGCGAAAAGCGTGTATTACTGGGTAATGAGACATACGTGTATAATGCGAATCATTATCTGATTACTGCCGTCCATTTGCCAACACTTGCGGAAGTTACTTCGGCCAGTCGGGATAAACCGTATATCGGACTTCGGTTGAAATTCAACCTCCATGAGCTTTCACAACTGATGTCGGACAGCCAGCTACCTCCGCCACGTGTTCAACAGTCACCACGGGGAATAGCAACCGGTAAGATCACTTTGCCGCTGCTTTCATGCTTTAAACGGCTGCTCGACCTCCTGGAAGAAGAAGAGGATATCCCAATCCTTTTCCCTGTTATCATGCGCGAGATTTGCTATCGTCTTCTCACGGGGGAACAAGGGAGACGTTTGCGCCAGATATCTGCCA
This sequence comes from Desulfosediminicola flagellatus, assembly GCF_005116655.2. GTDB lineage: Bacteria > Desulfobacterota > Desulfobulbia > Desulfobulbales > Desulfocapsaceae > Desulfopila > Desulfopila flagellata. Next base: position 1,919,132 of record NZ_CP050698.1, read on the forward strand.
TATTCGGTCAGGGGCGTCAGATAGCACAGGTTATTGATTGGTTGAAAGACAATTATACTGAACCGATTAAGATCGATGATCTCGCAAAGCAGGTCAATATGAGCACTTCGACCTTTCACCATCACTTTAAATCGCTTACAGCGATGACCCCATTGCAGTTTCAGAAAAATCTGAGATTAAATGAGGCGCGAAGGCTGATGCTTTCAGAACCGACAGATGCGGCTACTGCTGCCTTCCTGGTCGGCTATGAAAGTCCATCTCAATTCAATCGTGAATATAGCCGGTTGTTTGGTGCCCCACCATTACGTGATATCAAAAAATTGAGGGAGATACCTATTGAAGGAAGTAGATGATGTGCTTTGACGACCTGATACGGTCTGAAAACACCGAAAATTAACCTGGCACTTCGAATCTCAATATTTCTTCAGTATAATCTGCACTAACCTTGTTACCGTTCAGGGAAATCCGTTTTCTTTCGAAAACCTAACACAAAACTAACGACCTTCGGCTTGACCTTATCCATGAGAGTTTACTAAGGCACACAAGATCAATTTGGCTGTAACTACCATTGGCAACGTTAATCATTTAAGTAAATTGGCATCCTGTAAATCTTCAGTCTAAGATACTTCCTGAACAAATTTGCCTGTAATGCTCAGTGCCTATACATAACAGAGTCTTTTCAGCATGAAACCACAATTCAACCTGACATTAACCCCTAATTAGAGCAGTACAAAGGCTAGATGAAGGTGTTTTTAGTTGATTCTTTTCATAATATTACAAGTGGTTACAAATATCCCTCTTTAGTTAAATTCTTGACAGCGTGTCCACCACCAGATAGCGTAAAGAAGCTTTTGAAGTGGTAAAATGCCACCCTAACATTCTGTTTGATTGCCGAGATGGCGATTATCTATGGAATTACTTTACTTGAGAGGGACTAGATCATGAATAACATTGACGATAAGATTCGGACACTTGAAGAAGCACTTCTGGAACCACGTAAGCATCGCGACATGGATCTGGCACTAAAGCCGATGGACAACTACAAATGCACTCCCGGTGGTCCGAATAAACAACCACTGAGTTTTTCGGCCTCCTGGAATCTTAAAGATCGACCGCGCAGAATTGCACTGCTCCTTGATGATTGTCAGGAAGAGTATCGACCGTATGCAGTAGGTATTCTTCCGAACCTCACAAAACTGGTGGATACCTTTCGAACAGTTCAATCAGAAAGTGACGGAGTTTGCATTATGTGGAGTGCCTGGTCCCGCACTTTTGATGACGGTATCAGTAACGCGATGGATCGATGGTATGGACCCAAAGGCTTGCGTCCGGAAGATCCTGAAAATGCAGTGTATATTTTCAACGGCTTGCCAGGTCTAAAGCCCCTGTCGGATATTGCTCCAACAGAAAAGGAAGTTGCTGACGGCTGGTTCTACCATGGAAAGCATCTGGATATGTTCTGGAATTTCGATGAAAACGGCAACTCTTATCTTGATGAAAAACTGAAAGCAAACGGCATCGATACTATCGTAATTATAGGTCTTTGGACAGATGAATGTATTCTCAGCACGGCCTACGCAGGTAATTCACGCGGTTATGATGTCGTGGTGGTTAGTGACGCAGTCGCAACGGCGACAGCAAATCACGAGATCGCGTTAAAGGTCGCGGGTAGTACTGTCGCCAATGTCTTGCAATCTAAAGAAGTTATTCAATATATGAAGAACGATTTTGTCACAGGGGAGCAGGGAGCAGTAAAAGGCACAAGCCATCCCGATGGTCGAAAAGAAGGCTGACGCGAGCTTTTCACCTATAAGAGAATTCAGGAGGGACATGAGGGGGCAAGAAATTAAGAGGGCATGTCTACTTTATTCTTATTGCAAGATGTTTCCTGAGCATCGAAAAAAAATAATGTTCAGGGAAGTATATCGTATATGAGTCAAGCAAAGATCTTACCCCATTACTTCTGCTCATGCATCTCATCTCAAGGTGGTGAAAATCTGCGAAAGAGGGTGACACAGGTGCAGCTATAGTTGTATCTGTGCTATGGCTTGGAACTGCTGAACCCGAATGACGTACTTTCTCTTCGAGAAGCATTGAGCATGGAGATAGATAATCGTCAACTAGTGCTCTGTAAATCTTTAAATGTCGCAAAGACTGTTCCGCAATTTTAGTGCACTGCGAGGCACGAATGAAGGAGCATAGCAGCGATATGTGACTGAGTGAGAAACGAAGTCAGTGTGCTAAAAGGGCGAACAGGATCCGATAGGTAAAGGTTTACAGAGCACTAGGTTTTGATTGATATTCTTGTGTCTATAGGGATTATAACTCATGAAGATTGAAGAGATTCGACGGGTGACGCCGAAAGTGACTTATTAAAGGAAAGCAGGATGCCCATTTACAAAATTATTTGCAAATCATGTGGAAAGGTCTTTGACAAGATCCTTCCTTCTTCAGACTTGTCCTCTATCACCTGTAGTGCGTGTGGTAGCCCAGAAATAAAAAGAGTCTTTTCTGAGGTCAGCAGTACGAGTAAAGGAGCAACCACTATTCCCGCGGGTGCACTTTCTGGTAGTTCCTGCAAGTCTGGCTTTTCCTGAAGATGACAATATGAGCCCAGGTTGGGTTCACAGGCTAAGTTTTAATAATCTTCAATCCATAAGGCTGAAATCATGCAATCTACTGGCATGCAATTGCAGCCATGAGGAAAAGAGTTGATCTCAGTTGGTCGGCTTATGGATATGGACAAGGAAGAGTAGGAGCAGCTGTTGAAGATGATGATTGATTTGAGGTTTTAATAATTTTGCATAATAAGTGCATGCCAACGTTTTTTTGGGAAAACACTCTCATTGAGACCCTTAACTCCGCGTAGTAATTTTTAGTAAACCCTACAGAATATAAAGCGCGAATCTCAGATATATAGAGATGATGCTCAGGAAGAACTGAACCGCTACGCGAAATGGTAACAGACATCCCACCTAACATTCCATTTGCGCTTTCGTTGCTGACTAGCTAAAATTTTTTATAGATCGGATGTAGTTAAGTTCAGGGAAAAAAGCGACTTCATTGTCAATAAAGCGGGTTATCCAACAGATCAACCCGATAACACAACTGGATCTTTTTCCAAATAATCCGAAAAATTTACACCGATAATCGAGAAAACTCGTTATCAATGAAAATTTGTCCGTTAGCTCGGTCATTAGAAGGAAAGGCAATGCCAAGGTCAAAGTCATCTAAGAATATTTTATTTCGGGCTTTAGTGTTCTTTTTTCTTGTTGGCAACTCTTTGGGAGTTATGGCTGAAGAGTTTATCATTGGAACAGACCCCTGGCCCCCGTTTACTATAGTGGATAGCGGTACGTTCTCAGGTATTGATATTGACATAGCGAAGGAGATTGAGAAACGACTTCCGGATGTTACATTTACATTTAGGGAGATTCCCTGGATCAGGGCGCTTCACTATATGGAGACTGGCGAAATCGATATAATTACAGGCTTAGCGAAACGGGAAGACAGAGAAAAGTATATTCTTTACACATCTCCCCCCTACTACTCGAAATGCTCTACCCGGTTTTATGTAAAAAAAGGTAGCAGTATTACTATTCGTAAATATGACGATTTGTATCGTTTTAAAGTTGGGTATGTTGCAAATTCGGCGTATTTCAACAAGTTTGACACTGATGAAAAGCTCAAAAAACACAGTGTAACGCATGAAAAACAACTTCTTGATATGTTAATATCAGACCGATTCGATGTAATTATAGGTACAAACTGTCAGGTTGATTACCACATTAGCCTACAGGGATTACAAGGAGAAATTGAAGAAGTCGAATATGGACCGAACAATAGTGTTGATTTATATTTTGGCTTATCCAAAAAATCCCGTATTACAGAACTGCTGCCAGAATTAAATAAAATAATTCATGAGCTTAAGGAGAAAGGGATAATACAGCAAATAGCAGATAAATATTTTAACTGATGGTTTCTTGCAAAATTAACCGCTTAAAGCTGGTTCATAACTAAAGAAACCCCGAAATTTTGTCAAAATCTATTTAAATACGCTTATTGGATACTAAATCGATTCAAATATTTCACACATAGAGAAATCATTTTTTCAATTGGCAGGCAGATATAACTGTGTCAGGTGAACCCGCACTTCTCAGTTTTGCACAATGTACTTCTTACAGAATGCATCGGTTATATTCAGCAGATCAGGAGGCAAAATAACTCTCACTCTGGTAAGAATACTTTTGGGAATGTTACGGTAAAACGCCTGGGCAATCCCGCCTGTTATGCACCCCAGGGTGTCGCTGTCCCCGCCAAGTGAGATTGCATTTCGCACCGCATCCTCATACGAGTTAGAATCAAGGAATGCTATTATCGCCTCCGGCACGGTCCCCTGGCAGGAGATATCAAACCGGTAATGAGGTCGGATTTTCTCCACGGTACGGTTAAGATCGTAGCCGAAGCGGTTAGCAATTTCCTTTTTCAGCTCTCCCTTGCTGGCTCCTGTTTTGGCAAGATATATAGCCAGCGCGGTAGCCTGAGCGCCTTTGATACCTTCCGGGTGATTATGGGTGATGCATGCACTTCTTTCTGCTTCTGCCAGCACTTCATCTATAGTATTGAAACTAAACCCTACAGGGCTGACTCGCATGGCCGCCCCATTACCCCAGCTGTTATAGGGGTGCGGCTGCTCCGAGTAGAGCCATCTATAAAATGATCCGCCGTAGCCGGCATCAGGATAACGTCTACCTATTTCGCGCAAAGAGTGCAGGTAGGAAGAACCGGTCAAAATTGCATCTGCCACAGCAACTGTCAAAACCGAGTCGTCGGTAAATCTGCAAAGCTGATGGAACAGCGGAAAGTCCTTGGTCTTGATGGGGCTGTGTTCATAAACTGAGCCGATAATGTCTCCGGCAATTGCACCAATCATCTCATTTGATCCTTAAAAAAATTAGTTCCCCTTTAAGCATTGTATCAATTTTGATGATCTCGCAAAAAGTATATTCCTCTTGTGAGATGAATTTTGAAAATGCTTGATATACGAGGCGTAGTGTTTGAAGCAGCGATTTGGTGATATATTGTATAGCTAATCACTGTTTCAGATCTCTAACGAAAAAGATCTGGTTTTTTGCGAGTCCATCAACTTTTGAAGCAAATATTTCCTGTGGAGATAGTTTCTGGATAAAAGTCATTGGTTCAACTATGCTTGTATTATACTCCTCATTATTATTGAATGACTCTTTCGGAGCAAGTTGCTACACCGTCAACTACCGGAATGGCTGACTTTCTGCCTGATTCGGTGACGGGCTGTTTCCACACTTGCAGGTTGCACCATCATTAGATCTTTACCATCAAAATGAGGTATGACTATGGATACAAAAGCGGATCCAATCATTGACAACTGGTATTGTCATCTCGACAAAGGGCAGCGTTTCTTTGTGGTTGCAATAGACGAAGATACCCAGACAATTGAAGTGCAGCACTTTGACGGTAATATCGAGGAATTTGACCTTGCGACCTGGTACAAACTAGATATCGACCGATGCGAACCACCTGAAAACTGGTCGGGAGCATTGGATATAGATGATGTGGATGATTTCGGTACTGAAATAACCGATACCAAGCCGGCAGATTGGGACGCACCTTTCAATGAATTTGAGACATGGAAGGATAAGCCACCGGAAGAGTGAGCGCACCTGAATCGGTTACGTGAACATGTAGTCCAGATGATGATACTGTATTGTAAGAAAAAAAATCTTCACTCAGGATCTGAAAGATTGTGAGTGCCATGATCTAAATGAAATTTCACGGAATCGGGCATAAGTCCTAATATCAATCTCTCTGCAAGGAACGATGAGTCAAAGCCGTTGAGAAGGTTCTGTCCACGTTTTGATGAACAGTAGTTATGTTGCGGGATTATTATCTAATGGGTTTATCCCGGCAATCTCAACCTATGCCTTCAGGACCGATATAAAAGTACTCCACATAACAAAATCCAGATCAACGAGGTAATATTAAGTCGGTCCATAATATTAGCATAATGGTCGCTAGGCCTTGCTCGCTCTCACCATTAATACAGGTACAGTGCCTCCTCGCATTACTTTGTCAGCAATACTTCCAAGAGCAAAACGGCTAATGCCACCTCTTCCATGCGTTGACATGGCAACCAAGTCGGCATTTACTTCTTCTTCGATCCTAATAATTTCATCAGCCGGATTTGTACTTACTGAAACTTTACATATGACGTTAAGGTTTTCATTCCGCAGATCGTCACTCACTTTTTTGAGATAGTCTGTTGCGCTATCTTTCATTTTGGCGAGTTCTTCCTCAGTATATGGAATCGAGACCACCTCTCCCCTTCCTTGTAAATTGAGACTGTGGCTGACTTCTGTAATGATATGGAGCAGGGTGATTGTAACCTTTTTCCCTGGGGCCATCCTGGAGATTAGTCCATCAACGTAGGAAAGAGCGCTTTCGCCTAATTTAGAGCCATCCAATGGTATAAGTATTCTCTCAGACATCTTTTGCCTCTTTTTTGTGTTAGGTTGTTTGGGGGGAGCAATCTGCACACATGATAGTTACTACACTTATCATGCGACAATATTTCAGCCAACCGGCAACATGAAACACGCCGTGAACCTATTAATCCGGTGACAATACAGAACGTGATCGCAACATCGTAAAAGATCTCTTTTTGTACTTTTTCAGGCAACCTGTCAGTTTGGTTTTATATCTATTAGTTCGTCGGTTCAATAGTGACAATCCGAGTGTCGATTATGAGTTCACTATGTCATATTATAACACTCAGATGGTGTGGGCTGCAAGGCGACCAACCAAGTAAGCTATGTTGCCAATATTAGATAGGGTTTTAAAATAAATTCGTTAAATAGAAATAGTGCATATTATTCCCAGAATGAAGCTTTCCATTCTTCTACTCCTCGCCAACGTAAACTTTCTTCTGATACGAAGTCAGGGGGCCGTCCATCTGCCACCTTTATAAGGTCAAAGACAATACCTGACAATCTTTTAAAGGAGGGTGGGTTTTGCCTTTTCTGAAGAGGGCGCTGATATCCATGATCTCAAAGTCAAGATATCTACATTGGAGTTTGGCCAAATTAATAGCCAACATATCTCTTATAAATCAGCACCACTCTTTAACCAAAAAATCATATGATTTAACAAAAAAAGGGGACAATCTCTTGACGCCCTTTCGATCTATTTATGGGTATATAAAAAAGAGCGCTAAGGAGATCTGTTTGGCTTCTGTTTTGAAAATATGATAATAATTTAATATCTTATCATGATTAATGTGATATGCTTTGTTGATTTCTGGAATGTTTCAATCAAGAATATGCTGGACCAATACAAAAAGAAAAAATAGAAATAATTACGTCATGGATATTCAACAAACTAAAGATCAAATAGACAAAACCGATATTTACCAAACGCTAAAAGATTATTTTGGATTTGATGCTTTTCGTTCTGGGCAGGAAGAAGTCATAACCACACTGCTAAATGGTGAGAGTTCCGCTGCCATCTTTCCCACTGGCTCTGGCAAAAGTCTTTGCTATCAATTGCCCGCCTTACTGTTGCCAGGGTTGACGCTTGTGGTTTCGCCATTAATTGCGCTTATGAAAGATCAAATTGACAGCTTAAAGAAACAGGGTATAGCTGCTGAGCGTCTTGACTCCAGCCTGGATGCTGAGAGCTACCGCAACGCAATTAACAACATTCGTACCGGGCAACTTAAAATTCTGTTTGTTGCTCCCGAGCGCATGTCTAACGAACGGTTCTTAAGTGTCATTAAAGGCCAACAACTCAGTTTGATGGCGGTGGATGAAGCGCATTGCATCTCTGCATGGGGACATAATTTTCGGCCTGATTACTTAAAACTTGCTCGTGCAGCAAAAGAACTTTGCGTGGAGCGAGTGCTTGCTCTAACAGCAACGGCGACTCCTAAAGTTTCGGCTGATATGGCTGAAGCATTTGATATAAAAAATCAAAATGTTATCAATACAGGATTCTATAGGCCGAACCTGGAAATGCGTGTTATTGCATGCAGCAATAGTGAAAGACCATCGCTGCTTATAAAAAGGTTGCGTAAAAGGCCACCTGGTTCAACAATTATATATGTAAGCTTGCAACGGGATGCAGAAACGACAGCTAAGAATCTTAAAGATAATGGATTTAATGCTCGAGCCTATCATGCTGGAATGTCTGCTGAAAAGCGTGCATCCGTACAAGATGGGTTCATGGATGGTTCGATAGAAATTATTTGTGCAACAATTGCATTTGGCATGGGGATAGATAAAGCCAACATACGCTATATTTACCACTATCATTTGCCGAAAGGATTTGAGAGCTATATGCAGGAAATCGGCAGGGCAGGGCGTGATGGAAAACCTGCTGTTTGCGAACTTTTCGCCTGTGCCGACGATTGCACAACACTTGAAAATTTTGTCTATGGTGACACACCTGATGCTGAAAGTATTGTTGACATCGTGAATGCCATATTAGATCAGGGTGGAGAAATTGACGTTTCTACTTACGAACTTTCACGTAAGCACGATATGCGCACACTTGTTGTTAACACCTTGCTGACTCGCTTGGAGCTTATGGAAATTATTCGCTCGGAAGGTTTTTATTATAGCAATATCCGCTTGGCCCCGGCTTTTAGCAATGATGAAATATTGTCACATTACAACGAAAACCAAGCTTCCTTTTTGCGTAAGATGTTTACCTGTTGCACCATGGCAAAAAAATGGGCCACACTGGATATTGATCAAGCAGTCATCACAACTGGCCATGACCGCCCAGTGATTCTCCGAGCTTTGGAGGATCTTGAAAATAAGGGTTTTGTTGAACTTCAACTGGGTGGGTACAGGCAGCGATTTAGAAGACTTATTGAAAATGTAAATCGTCAGGAAGTCTGTACTCATTTACAGACGACTTTTCTGGAGCATGAGCAGATGGAGATTCGCAGGATTCAAAACATGCTCGACTACGCACAACATGATGGTTGCTTAACGGGCTATCTTCTCAATTATTTTGGTGAAAAATTGGACAAATGCGGACATTGTGGCATATGCCTTGGCGACTCTCCTGCCAGAGTGAAGAAAAGAGTAAGTGAAGAGATTAAAAATCACAATATCGAAAAGTTGGCTGCATTGGTCAAAGAATATCCAAATGCTTTATCACAGCCCCGACAGCAGGCGCGTTTTCTATGTGGTCTGAACTCACCAGCAGTTTCAGCGACCAAATTTTTACGGGGCAATCCACTCTTTGGTAGCCTTGCACAAGTACCTTTTGCAAATGTTTTGCAATATTGCAAATCTACACTCAAACCTGTTGATTGAATTAGAACGAGATTAGCCATCAATACACTGTCCTTCGCAAATATTCGGAGAAAAGAAGGTTCAGGTTTTGAAATGAAACATTTTATTTCATCATTCTAGAGTAAAGATGGAGCCTGACAATCTGTATCTGTCGGCAAAGGAGTGCTTCCTGACCATCCCAGAGGTTGCTGGAGGAATCTTTAATCTGTTAGGTTGATTGTGGCTTGGTTCTGCCAGTGCCAATCTTACATCTGTGACCCACGGGTAATGCCCTGATATTTTGCAGGTTGCCTAACGTGTTGTAGTTGTATGTGACCTGGCGAAAATCATACTACCCAGTTTCTACGTAATCACTTGTCCATGTCATGTTTGTGGGGCAGAAGGGGCATTACGAAATAGGCAACGCAACCAGCATCATTCAATCACATACCGGACATTGATATGTGAGTAATTCAAAGGAGTCAAAATGAATACAAGAATGCTTGTGGTAACAAATCGTCGTCTGGAGGATAAAAATGCAAAAGATGAATCGATGTTTGGGGAAAAGACTAATAGAGAAGGTCCTGCAGAAGTAAGGCTTGCCTGGGCAGAGAAAAAAAATAGGAAATGGTATTTGTCCTTAATTGATGAGCCAAAGGACCTAACTGTTGATAGTGCCCCAAGTAGGTCTGCATTTAAGGAATTCAAAGCAATTTTACTTGAGTTTAAGAAGAATTGCGTGTTTTACGTTCATGGGTACAATAAGAATTTTAAAGAAAGTATTGATCAGGGATGGGAATTACAAAAACGTTATGGTGTTGGTGTGTTGGCATTTTCATGGGCGTCAAACCCTGGTGGAATTCCCCCTGTAGAATATAATAAAGCTAGGGCAATCGCAGGTGCCTCATCGCCTGCGCTTGATATGAGCTTTGAAAAACTTGCCAGATATATGAAAGAAGATCCGGATGAGGATTGTAGTATTTCTTTGAATCTCTTAACACACAGCCTTGGAAACTATGTGTTTCAACGCTTTGTGGAAAAACCCCTGTTTTCTGGTGAAACTCGAATATTTGATAATTTAATTTTGCACCAAGCTGATGTTGATAGTGAACGACATGAACTTTGGGTTAACAAACTTAGGTATGCTAGGCGTGTCTATGTAACAGTTAACGAAAATGACAAGATCCTTGATATATCCGATGTTGTAAACCCGGATCGTCTAGGAAACACCTCTACTGGACTTGAGTCCGACAGAGCAATATATTTTGATTTTACAGGTGGTCATAAAGTTAAGAAAACTCACCAACTCTTTGGAAAGTTGGCAGATAAGAACCCTGTAGTGAAGGACTTTTTTAGTAATGTGTTCAATGGTGAGGCGGGAGAATCAATATCAGGTATTCGATTCAATCCAAGCAAGAATGCTTACGATGTAAGTTAATACTATCAATAACATACATTTGAAAAGTAGAAAGCGTAACTCCTCCGTCGCAGTACTTTATGCTGCCAGTGATGTGAAGCGTTGCTCTCTGTTACTTCAACTCAGTGGCAGAGAGTATTGTCTTATCTTGAAGAGTTTATGTCATTGTTTCCCTTGGTAATCAAGAGCAAAGGACGATCTATACCATTGACAGAATTGGCGAAGGTAGGCACTCCTTACAGGAGAAAATAATCTCAAGGCCAAGATGTTTCCTGAGTATATGTAACAAATCAAACACCACCTGCGCAAACCCCGATGCTTTCTGCGGGGCCGACAGCAACTGCATCATCTGCTTCTAGTGAACTTCATTACTTTCCAGAATGGCATCGTCAACCGCTTTCGGGAAATCGCCGGGCATGGCCTGTTCTTGTGTTATTGGCGACCTGCGGAAAGGAAAGGGGGCAGGCAAGGCCCCGTTTTTACTTTATGGGGGCCATGCCTGTCTGTGTTCCTGGAAAGAGCAAGAAGTATATGATGATCGAAATGGTTTATACCTTCACTTACGGCCGAACAGCCCTTACAGATCCTTCACCAGATGAAGTCCAACGTAATTCGGGGCCATCACAAAGAACATTACTTTCCCAATGTCCAGGTTTATTTTTATTACTCTCTCTTACCCAATGAGCTCCACTGATAGCAATTGGACAATCCCCTTTATGCATTTGAACTAAATCAGTAAGACTAAGGCATTCTTCCCGAGTAGGTAAACGCCAATCATTGAAGCCTCCAAGGCTGAGTGATTCTGCGTACATATTGGCTTCTTTCCAGGTTGAGAATTTATCACTCTTGTCTACCTGCCAAATTAAACCAGATGGTAGTTGACGACATGTTCCGTCCATCATATTTTCAAGCGTGGCTTCTGGGTGATAATCACTGGTAGCTTGTGTTGATGTCGTTTGAGTACAGGATACTACGCTTGTGACTAAACCAACTCCTGCGAGGAAAAGAATAGAATAACGAAACATTGAGTCTCTATACATGGTAGACCTCCTAAAATTATAAATTCACATTTGTAAAAATGGTCAATATAATTAGCCGGATAGTACTCACACAGTACCCGATGAACGTAACTGTTAGTGGCTCTCCTCATTGTCTTAATATAGATTCAATTCAAGCGTATTTCAGTGTTTTTCCCCAACTACTAAAAACAAAATAGACACCCCAAAAGACCATTGCAATACCACTCAGTAGGACTGTGGTGAGATAAGCAAAAAATAGAATTACAGGAGTAGCTAACGTGGTTCAGATAACTGTTATTACAATATCAAATAGAGAAAATTTCTATTGTTCTATATTTTGCGACCAACTATAGATATCCTTTTCTGAAAATGCTTTAATATGTTGTTATTCTATATGTTATGAGTGAGCGGGGGCGTGTTTTGCTTTGATCATGCTGAAGGTGGTTCCTGACAATCACAAGCTCAGAGATACGCCTTCCTGCCCGACCTCCATTAGCCGGAACAAGAAAGGGGCAGATAACGGAATCTGTCTCTTTTTTATTTTTTGAAAGCTAAAAGCTTTACAAGGTAAATGAAAAAGAGTAGATAATGCCCTCTTTTTGATCAGCTATTCACATGAAGGAGGGGTTCCCGAGTGGCCAAAGGGAACAGACTGTAAATCTGTCGGCAACGCCTTCGGAGGTTCGAATCCTCCCCCCTCCACCATATCAATGCTGTCAGGATAAAGTCTTTTGGTGCCCACGTAGCTCAGTTGGTAGAGCGCATCCTTGGTAAGGATGAGGTCACCGGTTCAAATCCGGTCGTGGGCTCCATCGTTATCTGTGAAAAAATCCGACAAATCACTCGTTACCTTTCCCCGTCTGTCGTGAAGCCGCACTTCCCTCAATGTCTAACGATGCTTGGGAGTTATCTTTTCTATATATTCAGGATGAACTTCTAACCTGTAGTCTCATCTCGAGGAGTTCTTTTGGCCTATGCCAAAGCTAAGCTCCAGTATAGATGTATTCACCTGTGGAACTGTTGATGATGACCAAGAATACATGTCTCAGGCTATTTTTTCTTGCTCCATTTCAGCATTGGGTCGATCCATTCCCTATAAGGCCTGTAAATCAAGCCGTGCCCGACATCAAGACTGAGGACGATTTCTTCAAATTCTCCAAGGCCTTCAGATCGCTGAAAGTATAATGGAGGAGTAATTGACAGTTTATCGGACCGATCGTGGATCGAGAGAACATTCCCATACAACTTCAAGTTTTCATCTGTTAAACATTTTTCGAACAGGCCGGCCAGAAAGACGTAGTTTATCTTTCTTTCCTGCAGCATAGTGGAGACGTAAGCACTAATAATACCACCTTTTGAAGCACCAAGTATGGTGATGTTCTCCGGTAATACCTTGTTTGCCAAGAGCTTTTTAACCTGGGATGCAACCTTCTCGGCATATGGCTTAATTTGAGTCCCTTTTTCTCGTGCCTCACTTATCACAATAAAACCTTCCCGGGCCAACTCTTCAAGGATGAGTTGGTATTCATAAAATCCGTGTTCTTCACTCTGAGGACGGATTCCGGCCTCTTCGACGATAAGACCATGAAGATAAAAGAGATAGTGTTTTGTACTCTCTGGGTTGTCTGGTATGTGCTGAAAGATATTGTGAATCATTGCTTTCATCTACCACTCCTGTTCGGAAATGTTGATATTTTCTTCAAGCCTCCTGGCAAATATGAAGGTTTATATGAGATGCTGTGATATCCGGTAGGCTACACTAAATCTCGTTGGATCGTATAATCCCAGTTCTGGGAATATATTCTCTTATCGCCTTCATACGCATCGAGTTCTGCCCGAAGAAAAAAGTCACTGCTTGAAGATGTCAGGACTGTACGGGTGACTGTACGCACCGACCAGTTTCCCCTGCTGAACTCCCGCTCCCAAAGTGTTTCACCTTTTACAGAATCAAAATCGTCTCCCTGATAGGTGTACCACTCTTTTGCCAGGCGACTAATGGTGAGATCTATCTCCTTAATATATTGGCATCCAGCGTCACTTATCACTTCCAGTCGGGATATATCCGCAGCAAGATCACGGGTAACCTGCCAGTTATGATACTCAGGACGAACAATGTTCACCCTGACTGGCGGTGCTGCCTCAGCATGTTCGAATTTTCTTAAAGGTCCGTCGTTGACATGCGGATCACGCACCGGCAACAACAGACGGCTCTTACCGGTATACAGCATAACCGCGGTGGATTCGGGGGCAGGCCAGGCCATGGGCCAATACGATGTCGATATAGCAACCCGTATACGGTTGCCTGCAGGTATAACCTGAGCAACATAATTCAGTTTTATTTTGACTGTATACCTTTTTCCGGGCACGAGCGGTTCGGGATGTTCATGACTGTCACGATGGGTCAAATTCAGTAAACCGTATGTGAATCGAGTAGCTTTGTTATCCAGCCCGATGTCAGAGAGCCTTACGGCCAGCATCGCAACTGGCTTATCTGCATCTATTTCCAATTCAACTTCAGGTGCCCCAAAAATCTCCAGTGGTTCGGTTAGGGGCATACTGTCGTAAAATCTTGCACCACCATCTTCCAACCGCTGATCGTACGGCATATCGGGTGCTGAAGAATATGAGCACCACTTGCCGGCAAAGAGCCCAAGGCCTAAGGGAGATTGCAGTCGGCAGCATTCAGTTCCTGTCTCCTCACCGGGTTGTATGAGCAGCCGGCCTTCGCCTAGTAAATATTCTTTCTGCCGGATCCGCTCAGAGGGCCATGATAGTTCAGTAACCCAGCGTCCAGGACGACTGTCATATCTCGTTGTCGGTGGAACACTATCCTGCATCCAGACACGAAACATGGGCTCATCCATCACCCCTGTGTCGATATCTTTCAACCAGGTATCCCACCAGCGCACAGCTTCCTGCAAAAAGCCAATGGCTGGCCCCGGTTTGCCCAAATGCGGATACTTATGTCCCCAGGGGCCTATCAGCCCCTTGCGGGGAACATTAAGACCGGCTAGCAAGCGAAAAACAGCGTTTGAATACCCATCCGCCCAACCGCTAACTGCCATTACAGGGCACTGTATAGCATCAAAATCTTCGCAAACAGAACCGTGTTTCCAATAATCGTCCCGTCGTTGGTGTCGAAGCCATTTTTCAAGCCACAAACCGCTTTCTCGCAATCGTGCAAACCACATTTCCTTCCATTTTTTACCGACTATTTGGGGGTCAGGTGGGCAGGAATTATAGCCGAACATAGTGGATGCCCAGGAGAGATTATCCCCCAACAGACAACCACCCATATGGTGCACGTCATCAGCAAAGCGGTCATCCGTTGAGGACGCCGTAATGATAGCTCCCAGTTGCGGTGGCTGCATTGCTGCCAGCTGTAAACCGTTAAAGCCTCCCCAGGATATCCCCATGATACCGACTTTTCCATTACACCAGGGTTGCAGTTCAAGCCACTGGAGTACAGCAATACCGTCATCAAGTTCCTGCTGGAGATATTCATCTAACAAAACCCCTTCGGAATCACCGCTCCCCCGCAGATCGACACGTATTCCTGCATACCCGTGCCCAGCAAAATAGGTGTATATCTGAGTGTCGCGACTGCGCATGGAATCTCTTTTCCGATACGGGATATATTCAAAAATAACCGGCACAGGTTCGAAAATCGCACTTTCTGGCAACCACAGTCGAGCTGCCAGCCGCACACCATCCGGCATCGGAATCCAGACATTCTCCTGCTGTACTACCTTATGTGCAAACTCCCTAACTATTTTCATTCGCTACTCTCTATGCATTCAATGTTAAATGGAAGCATGGACAAGGCAATCTGGTAATTGAGCAATAATTCATTCTCACTTGCTGCTCCCATAAAGATGTCTGCGATTTCATAGCTGTAGCTGTCCTGATCGCGGAGGTCAGACAAGTGCATATCCTCCCTGACACTGATCACTACCTCCGTACCCGGAAAGGTCTGTTTCACCTTGGCAATGGCCTCCTGATTCGGTACACTTTTTACGTACCCATCCTCATAACGGCGCAGCATGAATTTAGCGGCTACCTCAAAGGGCCCCATTTTAAATGGGAAATCCGGTCTTCTTCCCAGGGCAATATCTATCATGACGGCGTGGTGATATTCCCCATCCACCATCTTAAACAGAGGGCAGTGTGACTTTGATATGCGGGTATTAATTTCGAGCAGGGATATAGTGTCTGCCTCCTCATCCCAGTAAAACTCAATATTGAATGGAGCATTATCATAACCGGTACAAATCAGCGTCTTTTGCGTTGCTTCTGTCATACGATCAATAACGTGCTGAGGTAAAGTCGAGGGATATTGATAACGTGTAAAACTGGTCTGCAACCGTCCCCCGCGGATGGAATCGATTGTGCCATAGACATGAACTTCACCAGCATAGACATATCCTTCAAGGGTACATTGACGCCCTTTTGATATTATCCCTTCGGCTATACAGTGGTATCCGTCAACTTCTCTGATTTCAGGAGGGAGATCGGCTCTGTTGAGGATAACATTAAATGGATCTGCATAGCGCTCGATATTCTCACGTATTACAGCAAGGCTGGCTTTGAACGCATCACGATTTTCGATGAGAAAACCTAAGTGAGAAAGAACTGATTTTACTGGCTTGAGCCAGAAAGGATAGGGTAGGTCACACTGTTCAATCACATTATCATCAAATGGATCGATCTTGGCGAATCGGGGAATATGCTCTGGAACAACCTGTGCCTGCAGTAGGCGGCTCCAGTATTTGTGCTCACATTTCAACACTGATTCAAGGGTCGGTCCTTCAAGACCTACATCCTTTCTGATGATAGGCAACACCGTACTTACCGGAAAATCCCAGAAACCAACGACGGCATCTACTTTTCCTTCAAAAGATATCAGTGCCTGATGAGCAAATTCGAGGAACTCACGAATCGGAAGGGTTTCGCCACATTTAATTTCTTCATAAGACATAAGTGGGTGGAACTGATATCTCTCGGAATGCCGTAATGACGTGAGCTGCCGCAGATGAAACTCATCCAGACCCGCAACAAAGATGTTTTTTGCCATGATATTCCCCCTCGTGAAGCGAACCGCTTAGGACAAACTGTTCTTGTGAGAATTCTGCAGACAATAAAGAATCATTATAGACTTGAAAAGTATTACCAAAAAACGGCTTGGAGTATTTGTAGTTAATACTCCTTCAGAAATGAAATTTTTCCTTCTAAATCGGGACACTCACCGCTAATTCTGCAACAGACATATATTTGCTATCAGAGTCTGGATTTACCTCTGAGGATATACTTAATCGAACGACGAAAAGTTAAGGTAAAAAGGCCGTTTCTGTATAGGCACCAGAAACGTATTCGAAAGGTCATTCACGAATAGACTCCACGTAAAAGAATATCAAAATAGGCCTAGAGAAACAAGGGGTCGTGAAAACGAGATGTTGTGGCTGATGAGATACAAATTTTTCTTCGTCCAAATTCAACGTATATCGACTACATCTGAACCTTTGTTATTCATCAATTATTAAATATGTACCAAACAATAGATGACGTTCATGTAATAATAGTGTGGCATTTAGATGCTTGCAGTTGTGCAGTTGGTGCCTGTTGTTTGTTATTGCAATTGGGTCTGGATTGAAGAAGTTTCATGAATTTGGCTGCCACGGTGATTGTGAATTGTTTTACTTTAGATGGTCGCCGAGAAAGTAAATTGCTCTAAAAGAATCCATCAGCTCAGGGGGGGGACACGTAAGAGATAATTCCTGAGCATCCATTTTTTCGATGTTCAGGACAATCTTTACCATAGGAAAGACCGACGTCAGCTTGATCCGGATGATTGATTCGAAAGTAGTATCAGTAATTCCGCTGGCCGGGAATGGAGCAACTTTTCAGCAGAGTTTATAGTTGCAGGAACGGTGTGGCACCGTCAGAGGGGCTGTAAGAATGTCAACTTGCAGCTTTCCTCGACCAGTTAAAACTTCCAATGGACTCCTTTCGGGTACTCCACCCATATGCCAACAATGTCGTATTGACAGGATGTGTTCTCCTAACATATAATTTATGCATGTATTGAGAAAATAAGATAAAGCCAAACCTGCCGCAAGCCAGGGTCGGAAAACCACGGGTCAAGAAAGATAGCCGGGTTGCCTTTTTGATAGGCAACCCGGCTATTTTTGTAAGGGGAAGCTGTAATGTGTTGAGTGCCATAGGATTTCTAACAGCAAGAGAACATGGGGGGCACTTAGAACAAGGGAGGGGCTATGGTCAAAAAATAATTAGGGATGTGCGATATTATGTTTCTTTATAATAGAGTGCAGAGGTCAAATTGAAGAACCGTCGTCATCACTTTTTTTGATGAAGCAAGGAGGCTGACATGAGTCCAATAAAAATTTACGTAACCTATGTTCTTCTTTTGCTCGGCGCCTTTACCAGCGGCGTTTGTGCGGCCACAGATCCGCTAAGCAACGCCAATCGGCTCCCGCTGTCTTTGGAGCTGAAGGTCCAGGATTTCAGCAACGCTCTCGAAGCGAGCGGGTACGAGCTGATGCGGGGATATTGGTCTTTGTGGTCGGCAGAAGACTGCAAATATCCTCTACAGACGCTTGGGTTCTGTTACGGTAACAACCCAACCGCGCCGTATGTGATGGCCTTTGTGCCTCACTGGAAAGACGAATTCGTCGATCAAAGCATGCATCATGTACTCGCCGCTGGGCAACGCAACATGACCCCCAACTACCGCCTCGGTGAACGAGAAGCCCTAGTGGTTCTGGTCGAGCTTCCCCCGCCGGCGCGCTACTTTGGGATGCAGACGAATGTCTTCACAGGGATAGATACCCTCAATACATCTGATCCGGTTTATCAACTGTTGAGCAGCTCCCCCGCATTGGCTGATCTTCGACGTATCATATTCAGTGCCTCGCCGAATCCCGATCGAATGATGTTTGTTGCAAGCATCGGCAACAGCATTAACAACGTCCTCATTGAGGAGCAGAGCAAAGAGAGTTGGGGACAACAGCGTTTTTTCGTCATCACGCCGGACCAAGAAATGGCAGAGGCGATGACTGACAAGCTCGCGGCCCTGGAGGGGGGCGATATTAGACAGGTTTTCACGGAACCTGTCTCCCCTAGTTTGGCCATTTTAGGATATGGGGCTGAAGCGGACGATTTCATCACCTATATTCGCTACTCAATGCCGAACGATATCGTACTAGGTGAACAGTGGCGCGAGCAGCTTCCGCTTACTATTCTTCGAGTCCGTGACCCCAATGACACCACTGCGAACAAACCATTCGAAATCCCAGAATACGAACCAAAGGAGGCAAACTTTGACGAGCACGCGCTAGAGACCGATCTTTCGAACCTTGTGGCAGCGGTCAAGGAATACTGGGGTGATCAGAGCGTCGTTCCAGTGGAGTTCAGGAGCCTATCTCATTGGGTCGACCTCATCGGCCAGCACTGCTTGGGAAGCGACGGCCCCCCTGATCCGATAGAAGGTATCACACTGCCTCGAGGCCCGATGAATTGTCTCGGAGACAGTCAAGATGCCGACTACCAGATTAGTGGCGATGTATTCTATCTCGACGACGACGAGGTCATCGCAGTGGTAGGGACTCTAGGGACAGAAACGGGGAACGCCACATACACGAGTATCTCAGTTAATTGGTTCCCGGAGCTAGTCGGTGTCCTGAATCGTGACGATGTTGTCCTCCAAGGGAGCGCGGTAAAGTTCAAGGATGCACTGGCAATCCCATCCACCTACAAAAACTTTTACGTTTACTATTTTGCAAGGGATTGTAGCGGATTGTATCCGTGGTGCCAGGAGGTGTCCAGAACGATGGTTCCCCGTGGAGATACGGTCAAGATTATACAACGGAACTATATCAACCCAGGCTCAATGCGCGGTCCAGACCCGTCAAAGGTCCTCAACCCATTCTCAATCACGTTTTACGGGCGCCCTAAGATGTAGGATACTTCAGCCAGGAGTGTCGACTTTAGTAACATCCGAACATACACATCATAAAAGGAGAATAAAAGGGGTTTTCTGATGGACCCACGCCCAATTGACGCGACGCACTACTCCTGGCCGGGATTGTGAAGAAAATTTGGGGGCATTTCGTCCTGAGCTAACTTGTCCAGTGGTTAGGGATCTGTCGGTTCAAGATTATAGAACAAAATGCGGCATGATTTGAATGGCAGGATCCACCTTCATCATGCCGCATTTTACCTTTCCTGTTTGTCATTTTCAGCTTCCACCTTGTTGGTGATTGCCACTGGTAACTTGGAAAAAGACAGGGATTGGCTAAAGTTGATAGGTCTAATATATATACGAACCTGAAATCCAATATAGAAAATGACTTGTCAAGGTAAGGGAGGATTGTTAGGCAACCTGCAATATTCCACGACAATATAGTGCATTAGGAGAGTTGTTGTAGCGATGTTTTTAGTCATGCCCAGATCCAAGATAATTCCTGAGCATCAATTTTTCGCAATGTTCAGGAAGTATCTTGGATTCAAATTAATTGTGTCCCCGATTTTTTTTTAGCTCGAGCCGAAGATAATCCATTAAAATCTGTATGTTGAGGTTGCTACACCCAATATTCATGAGAGTGATTATTGTTTCAAAGAGTATGTTTCACGGATCCTTTTGAGAAAACAAAAAATGCGTTCTTATACGTGAGGTGTTTATAGCAATGTCATATATATCTAAACCATCTGCTGGGCCGTGCTTAACGACTTTCGATGAGTTTGTGCAATTGGCCGATTATTCTCTGTTGAATACCTTGAATGCCGATCCTGATGCCACTGGTGATGGTGATGATCGCCATGCTCGTCAGGTTTTTTCTGGTCATTATGTACCTGTGGCACCCACGCCGCTTGCAGAACCGGAATATGTAACCCATAGCAGCACTTTTTTTAATGAACTTGGGTTGAGCGATGAGCTGGCGCTTGATGCAAAATTTCGTCAGGTATTCTCTGGTGATCTCTCTGCCGTGCATGAGCCTATGCGTCAGGTTGGCTGGGCGACTGGCTATGCATTGTCGATTTATGGCACCGAATATACCCAACAGTGTCCATTTGGCACTGGTAATGGTTATGGCGATGGCCGGGCGATATCAGTATTTGAAGGAGTACTCAATGGTAAGCGCTGGGAAATGCAATTGAAAGGTGGTGGCTCGACGCCTTATTGCCGTGGTGCCGACGGTCGTGCAGTACTACGTTCAAGTGTGCGTGAGTTTCTAGCGCAAGAATATATGCACTCTTCAGGTGTTCCAACATCGCGCTCATTAACGCTGTATGTTTCTAAATCTGAAACCGTTACCAGGCCTTGGTACTCTCAAGACTCTCATGCCACCGATCCTGATATTATGGTGGACAATCCTGTGGCTGTTTCAACTCGAGTTGCACCATCCTTTCTGCGTGTTGGTCAGCTAGAGTTATTTGCTCGTCGCGCTTGCATAAATGCCCACCCAAAAGCATCAGAAGAGTTGCGTATGATTGTGTCGCATTTAATTGACCGAGAATACAAAAGCGAAATAGATCAAGACCTTGCTTTTGCCGATCAACTGATTGAGCTGGCCATGCTGTTTCGCCAGCGCCTTACTTCATTGGTGGCCAATTGGCAGCGTGTTGGTTATTGCCAGGGTAATTTCAATAGTGACAACTGCGCCGCTGGTGGCTTTACCCTAGACTATGGACCATTTGGATTCTGTGAAATTTTTGACCCTGGGTTTCAACCTTGGACTGGCGGCGGCGAACACTTTTCATTCTTCAATCAGCCAATAGCCGCGGAAGCGAATTACCATATGTTTTGGAAAGCTCTGAGAATACTGCTTGCAGGAGAGCCTGAAGCTTTAGAATATATCGACCAAGTGCGCCATGGCTTTGCCGAATCAATGCAAAAAGAAATGCGAAAAATGTGGACGGCCAAGCTTGGTCTGCCTGAATATAACCCGAAGCTATTTAATACGTTAATGCAGTTAATGACCGCCTCAGATGTGGATTACACCATTTTTTTCAGAGAACTATCCCACATACCGGAGGATGTTTCTTCATTGAAAAAGAGCTTCTACGTAAAAACTTCACAACAACTCGATGAGCAATGGCAAGCTTGGCTAAAAGACTGGCGCGATCTCGTCATTAAAGATCGCAATTTGGCTGAGATATCAGCAAGTATGAAACAGACTAACCCCAAATACGCATGGCGAGAGTGGTTGATTGTCCCCGCCTACCAAAAAGCCATACTGGGTGACTACGCCTTAATTAGAGAGCTGCAAGAAGTACTTAGCGCCCCATATGAAGAGCAATCACAGGATGTAGAAGATAAATACTATCGGCTAAGACCCAGGGCGTTTTTTAATGTTGGTGGCGTGTCGCACTATAGCTGTTCATCTTGACTTTGCAGAACAACTGAATAGCTGGAAACAGGTTTGCCGAGCTGGTCACGGCTAACAGATCAATGCTGCAGG
The DNA here is from genome assembly GCF_005116655.2 of Desulfosediminicola flagellatus. Taxonomy (GTDB): domain Bacteria; phylum Desulfobacterota; class Desulfobulbia; order Desulfobulbales; family Desulfocapsaceae; genus Desulfopila; species Desulfopila flagellata. The sequence continues at coordinate 1,941,363 of NZ_CP050698.1, forward strand.
AATCGCCAGGACAGGGTCAGTTCTATGCTTGACTCATCCAAGAGATACTTCCGGACCATCACAGGGAAATGATTTTCAGGAATTATCTCCAACTTTAAATTTAAAGGAATAACCTCAAGTTGGAGTAAAAATACAGAATTGTTACCTTCGGCTTGGCAATGTTAACCTCCTAGACCAGTTGCCGAAATTATCTGATCTTTGGTAAGGTAAAGTCAACAGTTGCTCCATTTTATTGCAGTTTCAGAAAAGTAGGAGTTACTACCCTCTCAGGAAACATCTTATCCAATCTGCAATTAACTCTATAAAGGTTTGGCATTACCAATCTCTCATCCAGTCTCAGGCATGAGAGATTGGTTTTCAGCTATAGATTGATAACTTGGCTAAAAAAGCTCAAGGAATCTTTACGGCTTTTTCTGTACCTTTTAAACTAGCAATAATCTTCCATAATGAAATGATTACCGCCATCGTGAGATACAAAGTGAACTCCATCGATCTTAGGTAATCCTGCTATCTTCCATGCTTTTTCGGGGTTGGTAAATTGCAGGTCAACGCACTTTCCTCGTTGTTTGATGTTCTTGCAAACACTGCCTAAAATCGGAAAATTTTCATGTTTACGGTAATAAGATCGTAGATATTCAATAATTTCTTTCTGTTTTTTACTTAAATGCTCAACTCCTTCTCGTTTTGCTATTACCTCAGCAACTGAATCATCCCAAGCCTCAAAATTTATCATGAAACCGTCTTTGTCGAGCATAATTTTTTTTCCTGAACACAGTAGCTCTGCCATAGCACACCTCCTAATAAATTCTCTCCCATATGATAATCATAGGAAAGAGCAACACCGATCGATTCGGAGATCCGCGTTGCTATATGAAACATAAGCATGCTTTCAGGACATTACTATCATGGAGAGCTAACGAGGACTTCCCGTTGAATGTAGAACCACTTAATCAGCATATTTGAGGAGTGTCCTGCCTAAATTGCAACGTGGGATAGTATTGCCACATCGAAGATACTGTTTTCTTGCCAATCCACAAGTTAAATATATTCAATATGTTCGGAAGGTTACATCCTCTTCCACGCTTAAAAATAAAGAAATTTGAAACCAAACCTTTTCCATGAGAGGTTACAGGGGCGCACGATATCACAATGGCAGAGGCTACTATTGGCAATGTTACCCATTTAAGCAATTCTGCAAGTTTACACTGTTCCTGTAAATATTCAGTCCAAGATAATTCCTGAGTATACGTAACAACCCTGTATTTGGTGTTAAAATAGTTTGTTACCTGACTATATTTTCCTCTATTACTACCTTATAAGTCAAGTTTTTACCCTAAAGGAGCGTCGCTCTGGGCCGGTTGTGAGAATGGGCCCTTTCATAAACGCTCGTCGGAGCAATCGGCACCAGGCAGAGCGGTTTAGCACCTAACTTAACTTGAGATTGCACACGGCAACAGAATCTATCATTTTAAAAAATATCTTCTTCACCTCATTTCTGGACTGGCTTGGACTCGTGGTGTTCTTAAGTTTAGGATGGAGTGGAGCTGTAACTGCAGGACTGCTCTGGTATCAAAGAGATCTGAAGTTCATCAGTCTGCTTATTTGGGGTGGTCTGGCATATACGGCAGGTGCTGTTTTAGAGTTTATGCAACAACCTGTAATTATTCAAGGAGTCCTGGGCCCACATCAATTATTTCATGTGGCTGTTCTGGTCGGGTTGAGTCTGCACTGGCAATATATTTATGGTTTCAAACCGTTACAGCTTATTTTGAAAAGTGGTGATAGTGATGCATAGCTGTAAATACCCATGGGTACCCATTTTACGCGTGTTCATGGTTGCCCGCACAAGTAAGAGATATCCAATAAACCTCTATGACTCAAACACAGCAGTTAATGAGACACCGCTCAATCACGTTTGAACAGCTTATTGAAAAACGTACACTGTGACTCTGATCGTAAAGCTCGGGCTCTTTTGGCATAATAACGATAATCAATTGAGCCTTGTTCGTCTCGGATCACTTTAACTGCTTCATTTTTACCCCGCTCAACAGATACTACATTCTCCGATTCCAGCCATGTAAACTGCGTGACGCATTGAACAGTCATAGTTTGCTCCTGCTGTTAAGGTTGATCACAAGACAGATAACCAGAATTTTTCACCTTCTCTTTCCCTAACGTTTATTTAGTAGAATCAGGTCAGGTGGTATTGACAGTGCGTTTCTGCATATCTTCATTAATAGTACGACACAGCCTTCATCAGAGCAAACACTTTGCTCAATTCCGATATATAGTCAAAATGCTTGCATGAAATCAGTCATAATGTACACTTTATGCAGCAAACCCCATAATGACGTATGTAGATGAAAATTTTTTGCAGGGAGCAGCAATGGATGATTTCGACAAAAAGATCGTAGCTGTCCTACAGATTAACGGACGCTTTACAAACCAGGAAGTTGCCCAACAGGTTGGTCTATCGCACTCTTCCTGCTCAAGACGTATTTCCCGATTGGAAAAAGAAGGAGTTATCGTTGGTTATAGGGCACTTACTGACCGCCATAAACTTGGTCTTTCTGTCCGTGCCTTTTGCGGGGTCAGCCGACATTCAGACATTGGCTGGGATGGGCTGGCAGAAAAACTCTCCACCCTTGAAGGAGTGGTGAGCGTCTTTGCTCTTTCAGGGGACGTGGATGTAATGCTTGAGATAGTGGCATCTGATATGCAAGCTTACTCGCAGATTGTTCAGAAAATTAATAAAATGAGTGAGGTAAATGCCACGAGCAGCTCTTTTGTACTTGAAGAGGTAAAAACAATCTTCTGATAACTGCAAGCACGTAGATAAAGCTGAATATCCGTGGATTGAGGTTGCCACTCCTAGCCTGGAATGAAAGTGATTACATCATAATTATAGTTTTCCCGTTACTAAAAAATTCCAATATTCCCTAAGATTCCACCAATCAAGAGGGCAAGTCCGGTGTTGACTCTTCTCTCTCGTCAAGCGTTCACCACTCAATGGGGTGCTGAGCATAGGTCATTACTTACTTTTCTTCGAATGGAACAGGAACTCCTTTTTCGTCACAGTTTGCAATATGTTTTTCAACGTGGATTATAAAATTATTTTCAAGCTTTTCGAAGGTTTCTCCTTCGTACTTAAAATCTGATTCTATGAATAAAATACTTCCTGAAAGGGTAAAATTGTCGGTATTCACTTCGATTGAGCCGTGATAACCCCGATGAACGAGTGTCTTTTTGGCCATTTGCTCTTTCCATTTGTAGAGATAATTTTGCTGTATGCCAATTTGCATGGCAATTTTACTAGTGGGACGGTCTGACTCCTCCAGTATACGTAGGGCTTCTAACTTAAACTCTTTAGGGTCAGTTGGTAGGGCTTTCTCCCCATGGTAACAAGAGGAGGGAAGGGGGTACCAATTAGAAGATACTTCCTGAGCATAGAGTAGAATTAATGCTCCGGAAGTATCCTTGGTATGCTCTGCACAAAGCCGAAGGGAAATACATTTTTTCTTTAATGGGTGGCCTTTCTCTGCCCCCTCTACTGTATAAATGACACAACAGGTTACAGTGGTTATTATCTAAGTAAAGTGTTCGTCTGACGAAATGGTTCAGTACATATGTATAGTATCCTCACTTGTCTTTGCACGGATCTGGCTGGTTTATACTGGTGAATTCTGCAAATATCGTTGGAGGTATCAGATGTCTGGCTATATCCTCGAAATATCCAACAGATCTGCACGGTTTCTTCCTGCATGTATTGTATTCTTCTTCATTGCCACTCTCACCCTCTCCTTAATCTTTACTCCTTTATCACTGGCAAATGATTCCTCTCAGGCTGTGGTACTCGAGATACAGGGTGCTATCAGTCCTGCGGTAAGTGATTACATAAGAGAGGGAATGGAAGAAGCAGTCGCTGGTAATGCTGATCTTGTGATTTTGCAAATGGACACTCCGGGGGGGCTTGACAGTTCAATGCGGGATATCATTCAGATGATTCTTGCTTCTCCAGTTCCGGTTGTCACCTACGTTGCACCGGAAGGAGCCAGAGCAGCCAGTGCCGGGACCTATATTTTATACGCCAGTCATGTTGCGGCAATGTCACCGGCCACAAATCTCGGTGCCGCCACCCCCATTAGTATCGGCGGGCTTCCCGGTTCGCGGAAGCCAGCAGAAGAAGAGGGCAAGAAAGAAAACGATGAGCTGGCAACCGATGATGCGTCCACCCTGAAACGCAAAGTGATTAACGACGCCTCAGCCTATATAAAGGCCCTTGCGGAGCGACATGGACGCAACCCCGACTGGGCTGTGAGAGCTGTACGAGAAGCTGTCAGCCTGTCCGCCGAAGAAGCACTTGAATTGAAGGTTATTAATTTTTTGGCGACCGACATGCCTGACCTCCTCCAGCAGCTGGATGGTCAGCAAATACTACTCGATTCCAAGACCCATACCATCTCCTCCAGGAACATGACTATCACCAGGATAGAGCCCACCTGGCGATACAGACTCCTGAGCGTCATCAGCGATCCAAATGTAGCCTACTTCCTCCTGCTCTTCGGGTTCTATGGTCTCATTTACGAACTTGCCAATCCCGGCGTATTCCTGCCGGGTGTTGCCGGGGGCATATCTCTGCTACTAGCCCTTTATGCCTTTCAGATTTTACCGATCAATTACAGCGGGCTGGCTCTTATTATCCTCGGCATTACCTTTTTGATCAGTGAGGCCTTTATCCCAAGTTTCGGATCTCTGGGAATCGGCGGCATTGTGGCCTTTGCCGTTGGCTCGCTCATCTTGATAGATGATGAAAGTTTAAGGATTTCCATCCCTCTGATAATCAGCACAACAGCTGTCTCGGCAGCTCTCATCCTTTTGCTGGTGGCTCGTATACTTACAATCAGAAACACAAAGATCAGGACCGGCCAAGAGGCACTTATTGGGATGACAGGCGAAGCCGCGGAAGATTTTGACGGAGAAGGCAGAATCTGGATTCTCGGAGAATCATGGCTGGCCAAAAGCTCTGACATAATAAGAAAAGGGGAGAAGGTACGAATTACTTCTCAAAATGGACTGGAATTGACGGTGGAAAGCCTAAGAAAGGAGAGGTGACATGGATATGCTAATTTATACATACATGGAGTACATCGTACCAGTAGCACTCATTATCGGCTTGCTTGCACTTTCGTTTAAAATAGTAAATGAATACGAAAGGCTCGTAGTCCTTTTTCTAGGCCGCTTCCAGACTGTAAAAAAGCCGGGCCTTAGAATTGTTGTCCCTGGTATACAGAAAGCCTTTCGTGTAGATCTTCGTGTTATCACCATGGATGTCCCGCCACAGGATGTTATTTCAAAAGACAATGTAACCGTAAGGGTAAATGCGGTCCTCTACTTCAGGGTAGTAGACCCGGAAAAAGCTATCATTCAGGTGGAACATTTCCTGGTAGCCATAAATCAGCTGGCTCAGACAACATTGCGATCGGTACTCGGTCAGCATGATCTGGACGAGATGCTCTCTGAACGAGAAAAATTGAACGAAAACATCCAGGAGATAATAGACAAACGGGCTGATGCCTGGGGAATTAAGGTGATAAATGTCGAAATTAAACACATAGACCTCAATGATTCAATGATCAGAGCCATTGCAAAACAGGCAGAGGCGGAACGGGAAAGGCGTGCGAAAGTCATCCATGCAGAGGGGGAGTATCAGGCTTCGGAGAAACTGCTTGCAGCCGCTGAAGTTATTTCCCAAAACCCACAGGCACTGCAGCTTCGCTATCTGCAGACATTAAGTGATATTTCAACTAAAGAGAAGACAAACACTATTGTTTTCCCTTTCCCGGTGGAAATGATGCAGTCTATTTTTAAGGACAACCAGCCCAAACAGAAGTAGAAAAGAAGGGCTGGCTTGATGAGTGAGTTGGGTTATGTCCAACATCAGCAACTGGCGCCACAATTTCAGGAGGGATTTCTCAAAGGGTTGACTCCCGGAAAGAGGGGCATAAAGAAAAGATTATTTTTGGCAAGCCTATGTCTGAGAGAAAAAAACATGATCAATCGTGTTCCTGATAGCCTCAATATTTTGCCCCTGACGAGTAAACGCATCCTCGCAGTTAGTGTTACTTGGCCTAATGAGTAGTCCTCTTATTGGTATCATTCTTACCACGGATATCTCATTACCGTGACAGGAGTTGATTGTGATTTGTCTATTGCCTTTACTGCGGTTCTGATTTTTCCAGTATTACCTTTCCGAAGCGGCGTGCCTGGGACATTAGGCTGTTCACCGTAAAAGCATGGGTGATTGGGCAACCTGCAGTCTGGAGGATAGTTGCTGACCAAGTATTACATGTCTTGCAAAGGTGATATGTTTCCTCAGATGCATAGAACCAACTGTAACCGTAATTTCCCGGGCTCAAAGGGATTGCAGTGCCGGACTCGTCACGCGAGAAACTTTTTGAGATATGGTGAACCATTTGCTCGAATCCTGGAATGGAAAGTTCTATCCGGATGATCTCGCTGTATGGGAAATAGCTCTCTGGTGGTCCGCGAAAACCGACCAGGTGTAATACACTTGATGTGGGCAATAGCAGGGCCTTGGCGGCAAGTCCCGGCCCAGGGTCTAGAGATGTGTAATAGTCTTTATCTCCCCAGCCAATTTCCAGGTAATCCATATGAGCGAATGCATGGAGCCTTGGCCATTCTGCTTGGCGGATATCGATACGTTTTATAACTATCCCTGCGTGCCAGCCGTGGTTTACCAGAAATATTGACGTAGTTTGCTCATCTTTTGAGGGAGGAAACAGTGTGCTAGGCTGAGTGGTGCAGCCGCTTGACAGTGTCACCATGAAAAGCAATAACGCCTTGGTTATAAGCCACCTCATAGCTTTCCTCTGAAATGGTGAGAATAACAGCCTTCACAATATTATAAGCACGGGAATTACAATGAAGTATAAAATAGTGCCAAAGGCACCAATCGGTAAGGGATAGATCCTGAATGTTTTTGATGGCAACGTTTTCAAGAAACATTTTTGCAAGTGGGTCGTATTGATGCAGATGTTGCAGCATGAATTTTGTGTATCTATTTCCCCGCCGGTTTAATAACGTACGAGGAATAAAGATAGAACGAATGCATCTTGGCATTGGGCACGATCTTATCCAGGAATGGAGTATCTTTTGACCTTCTAACAGTTGAAGATTCTACACTGTGGTCAACTCTTTTTATGACACCGTTTTCTTTCTGGTGGATAGTCATCCATTTCCATACGTAACGGCTGCTAATATCGGATTTTTATGTACACGGCTCATTTCTGTAGCCCTAAATTGACTAACCTGAGCAAAGTATGAGTCATATTCTGCTAATACTGAAGGTCGCATCATGACCTTGCCATCTGGCATTTCAGTCAAAATTTCCTTCTGGATGAGACTTCCAATCACCGGGTCGGCAAGATCAACCTTTATTCCAGCAATTGCATAGTCGATAATAACATCGGCAATTGCATCTTTTTCAATTATTGATAGCTGTTTGAATGCCTGATGGAACTCAACTGTCCCATTTGGTACCCTCTCAACAAGCGACTTTGCCACAAAGACTTCTTGTGGTGTTCCCTCATGGATTAGCTGTGGGTAGCTCCAAAAACCAAACCTATTGAAATATGTCGGTAATCCCAAGAGCACAATGCCATTACTGTTACTGGACTTCAGCAGGGCTAACCCACTATTAACTAATGCTGTGCCTATTCGGTGTCCTTGATATTCCGGCAGTACAGATACCGGACCAAGGCCATACCAATTGGTTGTTCCGTCGGAAATCGTAACTGGTGATAAAGCAATGTGCCCAACTACCTGCCCACCAATCTCACTCACAAGAGATATGGTCAATGCGCCAGCGACTCGAAGATCATGAATGGTCAAATGCTCAGTTTGTTGACTGTAAGAATAATCCTTAAAAGCTGCCTTTGTGACTTCGGCGATAGTATCAATGTCTGATGGTTCTTCGTTTCGTATAATCAATTAATAGTCCTTCCACATAATAACAGCATGTATTGCCGACAGGTTTCCATTCTGCAACTGTAATTGTTTGCAAACATTTATCTTTTATACTGGAAAAAATTAACCATGAAAATGGTGCCCGGCTAACATCTTTCGCCACCAGGCTCGGTTTTGATGTCAAGATCGAGTTATATTCCAATAAAAATGATTCATCGAACAGTTGCAACAATGGTTCTGAGGCAATACATAAATAGCAACATTCACCTGCATATGCTAAATTCTTAGGATCACGCAGCTATCACAATATCAATTATTCGAAAGGTGCATTAGCATGTCGAAAGACCTCATCTGTTATTGTTTTAACTACACTAAGTCAGACATTAAAATAGATATTCTTAAAAATAATAAATCCATCATTGAAGAACGCATTAAGGCGGAGAAAAAGGCAGGAGCCTGTGATTGTGCAACTAAAAACCCATCAGGAAAATGATGTTTAGGTGATGTTCACCGTGTAGTGAACCAGATTTACAAAAAAGAAGGGATTGCCCCAACTATAAATATTCCCGCAATATAATATTCACAATTTGATCTGCGAGAGACAGCACAGTAAGGCAAATTTTATTCGTGTTTTCCTCGTTTTTATCCTTTGCAGTCAAGGCCTTTATCTGAGTTGAGCTTTGTCATGAACTATCCGATCCTTTCCTTTTTCAACTGATGTACCGCTCTTTTCGACCGAACGATTCGCGCCAGTTCATTCAACACCAAAGCGTTTAATACGAGAAACCCACCTGTTAGTGTATTGGCAGTAAGGTGCTCACCAGCCCATAACCATGCCCATGTTACTCCGAATACAAGCTCAAGCAATGCGAGCAGAGAAATCTCAGGAGCAGTAAGCTCGCGGGTAAGTCTGACTAGAAGTAGGCACGGTAATGCCAACTGAAAAACACCAAGCATAGAGAGCAGCACGAGGTCGTGACCTGTTGCCTGAAATGGAAAGGCAAGGGGTAAGGTAACAAGAACGGAGATTATCGCCCCAAGCAAAACAGCCTGCAGCATATCCGGTCTATCATCTACACCTACCTCAGGTTTTCCGCTGCTGCCAACATATTGCATGGTAGTGAAGTTAATGGCGTAAGCAAATGGCACGGCAAGTGCCACCAAAGTACCAAGCAAAGTGACTGACGCATTATCACCTGCAAACATCCAAACAATACCAAACCCGGCTGTAGCAATTGCCAGCCAGGTTGTCCAGGGCAAGCGATGACTGAGAAATAACCGGCTAAAAAGAGCGGTGATCAAAGGGCAAAGTGACATAACGATCAAAACATTCGCCACAGTGGTGATTGTAATTGCCACCATAAAAGCAGTGAACATCACAGACCAGCAAATACCGGAAATCCAGATCGCTTTGGGTTGCCTGTGCAGAGTAACCCAAAGTTCACGTCCACGGAGAATAGTCAGCGCAATACCAATCGGTATTGCAGTAAAAAGGCTACGCCAGAAGGTAACCTCAAAGCTTGCGGCTGAGTCGAGATGGCGGGTCACTACTCCGGCTATGCTCCAGAGAAGGGTGACGAAAATCATCAAAAGTATGGCGAGTGAACGTGGCATTGTTGTGTGTGATGTTGAAGAAGAATGTTAATAGTGACACAACCGAAGTTGGAATCTAAAAAAAAGGTACTTTACGTGGAGGTGGGAATTACAGCAAGACATTTGAGGTCGGCTATTAGGGAAAAGAAGTGGTCCCGCTTTTAGGACCACTTCTGATTTCATAATATATTTTATGCGGCTGTTTATTTAGGAACTGACAATACTAACGTTCACTGCTGTTATGTTTTTGGTAAAATCAAACATCAATATTTTGCAATACTGCATACAGATTGTTTATGGTTTCCCTGGCATCACCAGTAAGTAGTATTGTCTTACTGGTGTTATACAGTGGATTAGGGACACCAGAGTAACCAGGATTCGTATCGAAGTTGCAGATAATAATATGTTTGGCATCCTGGGGTAGCAGGATCGGCATACCGGAAATGGGGGTTCCTTCACTTTCAATGGCTGCAGGATTTACGACATCACAGGCCCCGACAACTATTGCAACATCGGTTTCTCTAAACATCGGATTAACATCGTCCATCTCAAGTAGGTTTTCGTATTCAACATCTGCTTCGGCCAGCAGCACGTTCATGTGTCCGGGCATCCGACCGGCCACTGGGTGAATGGCGTACTTGACACTTACACCGCGCTGTTCGAGCAGGGAAACCATCTCCACCAGTTTGAACTGGGCCTTAGCCAGGGCCATACCATAGCCGGGAATGACGACCACGCTTTTTGCCGCCGCTAGAGCTTCAGCTGATTCCGAAAAGGCATCAGCCGCAGCCATATCAGTGGAAGGTGTATTTTTCTGTGGTTTTGTTTTCGAAATAAGCAATTTTTGAAGCTCTTGGATTGACTTTTTCGCATCCCCCTCAAGCAGCACAGTATTGTCCTGCTCATAGAGCGAGTTCTCCACGCCCGAGTATCCGGGGTTACGGTCAAAGTTGCAGCAGATAACATTTTTAGCCTTGTACGCCATGAGAATAGGCATGCCTGATATCGGTGTTCCTTCAACCTCAACCGCTGACGGATTGACAACATCGCAGGCACCGACGACCAGCACCAGATCAGTGACCTCAAACTCTTGATTAATAGCTTCCATCTCCACGAGCATGTCATAATCAACCCCCGCCTCGGCCAGTAACACGTTCATGTGACCGGGCATGCGGCCGGCTACGGGGTGAATGGCATATTTTACATCTTTACCCATGGCAATCAGTTCATCTGCTAGGGTTGCAACCTCGGTTTGGGCTTTGGCGAGTGCCATGCCGTAACCGGGCACAATAATGATTCTTTTAGCATCTGTTAAGACACATGTAGCAGCGGCTTGGTCGTTTTCCCCTGCAAGTGCAGCAGCTGGTACAGGTTGTTGTTCAGGGGCCACAGTATCTATTACGGGAATCTGTAGCCCAGCTTTTTTCGGTTTATAATCTGGGAAAATTACCTTGCCAAGTTTGCGGTTCATGGCTTTACACATGACATAGGTGAGAATCGAACCGGATGCAGCAACGGTTGCGCCAAAGGCAATCAGTAGTTGGTTTTCAATGATCATGCCACACAGTGCCGCAGCCACACCAGCTGTAGCATTCAGTGATGAAATGAGCACGGGCATATCAGCACCACCGATACGCATCGCCACAAGTGTACCCAAGCAGGTGCCCAGAAGAATCTCGACAGTAAACAGAAAAAGAGCAAAGCCATGTGCTACCACAAGTGAGAGTGCACCAACCACAACGATGGCAACAAGGTTGATGATCACGTAAAGATTGTGATTGTCAAGAAACTGGGGAGCCTGTCGCATCTTGTTGGCAAGCTTGGCACTAGCGATCATACTGCCGCTAAACGTCAGTGAGCCAATGGCAAGGCCAAGGACTCCAGAGATTTCACTTACCAGACTTAAGCCATGGCTTGTCCGGCTTAACTCTACCAGGGCAACCAGAAAGGCGGCGACACCACCACATCCGTGTTGAAAAGCGACCATGGCCGGGACCTGGATCATAGTGACGACCCTGGCGAGGGCATAACCAGCCAGTGAACCAACTACGAGCGATATGACAACGGTGCCAACATCCACAATGCCGTTACGATACAGTATGAGGACAAAGGCCAGAAAAAGGGCAAAGGCAGCTGTCAGGTTTCCATTTTTTGCAGTGTGTGGAAAACGAAACTGCCAGATGCCGGCGATGAGAATAGCGATTACAGTAAAGTCAATGAACAGATTCATTTCAGTAGGTTCCTCAATTATTTCTTCAGGCTTTTTTCTTCTTGCCCTTGAAGAGCTTCAGCATCTTGTCAGTGATTACAAAACCGCCGACCACATTAAAGGTCGCGGTGATAATAGCAATGGAGCCAAAAATTTTTTCAACAGGTGTTGTTGGCAGGGAGAACAGGATGAGTGCCGCCAGGATCGTAATGGCAGAGATAGCATTGGTCATGGACATCAATGGCGTGTGCAGTAAGGGTGGCACCCGTGAAATCAGCAGGTAGCCGATGGCAAAAGAACCAAAAAACACAACGACCATCAGGATCAGATTAAACATGGTACTCGCTCCGGATTGGAAAACATTGGGTGAGGGTGGCAGTAGATACAGCCAGCCGTCCGGGGGGACCCGGCAAGGCTGGCTTTGCTGCCCATCTTCTTATATTTAGGAGGTGAAGATCTACTATTTCATCGCTTTCAAGGTACCCTCATGAACGATTTTTGAATCATGAGTAACGAGTGAACTCTTGACGATCTCGTCTTCGAAATCCATTCTGCCCTGACCATTTTTGAATAGGTTCTCTACATAGTAGAAGAGATTGTTAGCATATAGCCAGCTGGCGTGAACTGCCATTCGGCCGGGGATATTCTGGATACCGCAAATGTGTACTCCGTGTCTTTCAGCCCAGACTCCAGGCTCAGTCATTTCGCAGTTACCACCCTGGTCGATGGATACATCGATGATGATCGAACCGGGCTTCATCACAGCAAGCATTTCATCGGTAATAACCATCGGCGCCACTTCGCCCGGTACCAGTGCACTGAGGACAACCACGTCGGTATCTTTCAGGTGCTCTGTAATAAGAGTGCGCTCTTTTTTCAGCCATTCTTCATCGAGTGATTTTGCATAGCCGCCTGGACCGGTTGTCAATTCCTGAGGAATATCAAATTCGATGATCTTGCCACCAAGGCTGTCTCCCTCAACGGAGGCATTTTTACGAATATCTAATGTCTTAACAACGCCACCAAGGCGTTTGGCAGTGGCGATTGCCTGGAGGCCAACCACGCCGATACCGATGATCAGAAAATTTGCAGGCTTGATTGTACCGATGGCTGTACCGATCATTGGAATGAACTTTGGCATTTGGTTGGCGGCCAGGATTACTGATTTATACCCGGTGAGAGCACTCATCGATGACAGCGCGTCCATTCTTTGAGCACGAGAAATTCGTGGGATACCATCCATGGTCAAAGAGGTGATGTTTTTGCTTTGCAGGTCTCTTACCATCTGATGACAGCCTGGGGCGGCAGGATGGAGGAAGGTGATCAGTATACTGCCGTTACGCAGCATTTCCACTTCGTGCTTCTTTTTTTCCTCGTTGAAGATGGGTTGTTTAACCTTCAGGACTATATCCGCTTCTCCCAGCATTTTTTCGACATCAGCGCCAATAGTTGCCCCGGCATCTTTGTAGTCTTCATCAGAGATATAAACACCTTCACCGGCTCCGGCTTCGACCGCAACCGTGAAACCCAGGCCAATATATTTTTTAACGGTTTCCGGAGTTGCTGCCACCCGTTTTTCTTCAGGCAGAATTTCTCGGGGGATTACAATCAACATTATTTACCTCACTGCAAAAGTATTATTTACCTTTTGAGATTTTGTTTGTTATCGGTCCTTTGCACTTTCCATAAACCTGGTCAATCAAGGAACAGTATTAAACGATACGAAATTTTTCTCGTGCTACGGAGTATAGTTTATTCAGCGCTTCCTCGAAAATAGGGGGCTGCGTGGTAGAAGACAAAACTTCCACCTTGTTTAATATATCCGTCTCTGTTGCAGCATTGAACCTTGCGGAGCTATTCTTCATTAATTCCGCCATGGTTTGACAACCAAGAATTCTCACGTCATAGTAGAGTTTTTCATCATCGATAATTTTTAACACTTGGCGAACCATCGCATCGTCAGGAGTTTTGATCTTACCGATTCTAAGCAGTGTTTCCTCGCGAAGCCTCCAATTGTCACGGTAACGAAGTATCCGTGTCAAACCTGATTGACATTCACTCAAGTTGCCTTCGTCTGCTAATTGATAAATTTGTTCCAGAACTGGTCCCCATTCTCTTAGGTTTCCAAAAGGGTCAGGTTGCATTTTTTTCTCCTTGCTATTGGACGAATTTTCGTCGCTCTATTTGTGTCAATGAAGTGGACCATACGGGAATCCACATCCTTCTTGTCACTGATAAAGCAAGGACAATGCCAAAACAGACATTTTCTTTATGGTCTTGATATTGTTAGATATATTTCTGGTGAGGGAGTGCTGGGGACGGGAGGTGTGGGCGATTTCGCCCAAGAAAAATTTACAGAAGCTGGTCTAATTATCTAGAATCTTAAAGTTTAACTCAAGCGGGCGATAAGGCCCACCAAGGGCAATTTCGCCCGTATGGTCAATATTGGCATCTAGGACAGGTAGTGTTTTCTGGAGAGGGCTCTTCGGGAAATACCGAGCAAGTCGGCAGCCTTGGTTCGGTTGCCATTTGTGAGTTGCAATGCCTGGGTGACAAGGGATTTTTCAAGTTGTTGCACAGCCTGAGGAAGGTTCAGCTGTGCCTCCATCGAGGTAGTACCAGTTGCCCTGTCCGGTGAGATAAACTCAAGTCGCCCAAGGGCAAGGTAACGCTGCAGGACATTGCGTAATTCGCGTACATTGCCAGGCCAATCGTACTCCATGAAGATATCCATAACATGTCCTGGAATCTTAGTTAAACTCGATGAAGGGGACATCTGCTGGACAAAATGGTCAACCAACAAAGAAATATCTTGCTTTCGCTGCCGCAGAGGTGGCAATCGTATCTGTATAATCTGCAGCCGATAGAAGAAGTCGTTACGCATCTGCCCGTTGCTGACTTTTTCACTTAAGGAAACATTGGATGCCGATATGATTCGAAAATTTGACTCGATTGTTTCAGTACCGCCGACAGGGCGATATTCTCCACCTTCAATAGCTCTGAGCAGTTTGGCCTGCATGTTGACGGTAAGTTCGCTCACTTCATCAAGGAAAAGAGTACCTTTATTTGCTATATCTAAATAGCCAACTGAGTCTGCATGGGCACCTGAAAAAGAGCCTTTGCGGTGGCCGAAAAACTCTCGTTCAAAGAGGGATTCTTGAATCGCACCGCAGTTAACCGCGACAAAGCTGTTGTTTTTTCTTGGGCTGTATTCATGGATGGCTTGAGCAACTAACTCTTTACCAGAGCCAGATTCACCGAAAATGGCCACACTGGCATCGGTTACAGCTGCTTTCATTATCAGTTCGTATACTTCTTGCATAATCGGAGATCGGCCGAGAATATTGCCGAACCGATAGCGTTCATTCAAGGAAGCGCGCAAGACCTGATTTTCGTCGTGGAGCTGGTCAGCCATACTTTGCGCTGCAACCTGCTGCTCTTTGATTTCCGTGACATCTTTAAAAGTAGACAGAAGCGCCGGTTGCCCCCTGAAGGTGATCGGGCTGTGGCAGACTTGTATCCAAAAAGATTTTCCAGGACGAGAAAAACAATGTACATTGTCGACCTTCTCTTTGGTGAAGTTGTCGGTATATCCCTGGTACATTTGCTTGATTTCGTCGACTTCACCTGCGGTGGGATTGAGTAGCTGACTGTCGATCACAGCCTTTGTTGATGATATATTGAACATTTCACAAAATGCAGGGTTCACATAGCAAAATCGTGCATTTTGGGCCAACACCACGCCGTCGGTAACCTGCTCTGTCAGGATGCGGTATCGTTCTTCACTCTCTTTCAATGCTTCTTCAGAAAGTTTTCGCCACAAAACCTTACTTAAATGTTCGCTGATGGCCTGCAGGAGGTGTGATTCTTCCTCAAGAAACAAACCTCTGTTACCGGCTGAGGGTGACTGGGTATAGAAAACATCCAGATCCCCTACATGCCGGTCATTGAGCATGATCTTGGTGTTTCGGCACCATTCGGTCCGTTTAAATTTAGCAGAGACATATTCATGACCATCCAGCTTGATACATGAGCAGGCAAGTTCTGGATACTGCAAAGCGGCAGGGATGAGTTCAACTGCACGAGATAGAATCCAGTCCAGAGTTACGTCCTGATTTTCAAGAAGGCTAGAGATACTGTATAGACAATTAAGTTCTTTAATTCTTTCGTTTAGTGCATTAGGGACAGCATAGATGGGCGGAAGTTTGCAGAATTCCCCGGAGATTATTTTATCTTCGCTCGTGTTTGCCGGTTTTGCGGCACCTGTAGGCTTCATGTATTTCCCCCCCACCCGGAGATAAACTCTTTACCGAAAAAATCATATTAGATCGTTACTGTCACTACACTTTATAAGATAAACAACCTATGATTCTACAGTGTTTAGTAATAAATTGCAGCCCATTAGCCGCTGGAAGTCGAGTAGATCTTGCCACTTTGAATCTTTAAATGCTCAACCAACGCTAGAAGTTGAGCTTTCTACTGTGAAGTTTTGGTTTCTATGAATCCTAAGACCTAACATCGTTTGCACGTGTTGCTGGTCGGAGAAGTTTCCTGAACACCACTATCTCATTATATTCAGGAAGCACTTTAAACTAGCCAATTTGGCTTTCGTTGGCATCGAAAAGGAGGCATTTTTTGCTTGACTCATGTCCAAGATAATTCTTGAGCATCGAGAAAAAATAATGTTCAGGAATTATCTTGAGCGACCAGCACAGGCAGCCAGTTTCCACTGTTCACCTTCAAGAGTTCTTTGCCGCCCTCAAAAAGAGATGGTCAACCAAGTGGACAATTGCACGAAAGAGGATATTGAGCAAGCTGGCCGTGAACCCAATAAACAACTTATAATGGCGTTTAGGTATTATCGACGGGTAGCAATATTTGAAATTGGTGGTTCCTTTTTTTCGTTAAAACCTTCCAACTCAATTGTATAAACAAGCTTGAGCTTATAGCTGATTCTGAATGCGAAGCTCTATTTCATCATTAAATTAAGCGGTTCGATATATTCAGGGTCTTCTTCTTCAATGACTCGAATGATTTCTTTATGCTTCCGTTTTTTCAATTCACCAAATATTGGGCGCTGTTTGTTAAAGGTTCCGGCATAGTCTATTGCTTGTGTCAATAGTTCTGCCCGATTCTCACTGGCACTGACAATCACATTATGGTATTCAAGTTCTGTTGCGGTTACACGCTTTCCGGATAACAGCATTTCGTTAAAAAGATGCTCAGGAATTGATTTTTTAACAAAGGCAATCATGCCTGGCAGGAAAGGAATATTTACATCCACTTCCGGAAAGCAAAAGAAACCTTTATCTTTTGTCATGAATCTAAAATCACAGGCGCAGGACAAAATTGCTCCATTTCCGAAAGCGTGGCCATTAATGGCTGCTATAACGGGTATTGGCATAAGAAGAAGGCGTTTAAAAACGGTGTTCATCTCATACATGAACGTTTTGATGGTATTGAAATCCTGTTGTGCAAATCTTTGAGTCAACCATTCTACATCAATCCCCTGGGAAAAGTTCTTCTCATCAGAAGACGTCAACACAATAGATTGAAGAGATTCTTCCTCTAAGATCTGGTCAAAACATCGGTTCATCTGTTCAGCAAATTCTAAATTATGGCGGTTAGTTGCGTTGCACATAGTAATCACAGCTATATTTTCTTGTGTTTCCCATTGAACGATTTCCATTTAGAGCTCCCTGTTGATATTGCTATCATGATTGATCTTACGTTTACGTATGCGTAATGTGTATTTATTACCATAATAACTCAGGGACAACTACGAGTTTTTGTGCTTACGAATATGGTGTTAATCGCTTGCCCAAGTATTGGCAGGCATCGTGACCGATACCACGACAGTATGAGGTATCAGGGAGGGCGTGTGTTATTTTCAGCCAGAACTACATCCAAGATAATTCCATCGATAGGGTTGATGGTCAGGAAGTATCTTTGGCTACAAACTGCTCCATTTCGGGAGAGATCTAAGGCTGGAGTATTTATGAACTTAACAGGAAACACCTTAACCTGTTAAATACAGTAAGAACTTTTAACTATCGACTCGGCAATGTTTAGTTAAGTGCTAAATCGTATATATTAGTCTCTCCTAGACCTTATTGAATTGGTAAGTGGTTGCTTAGACTCCTGTTATTCATCATAGTCTTTGGCGAATGAACCATATACTTTTTGGTTTACTTTCTTTGGAAAAGAAACATCAGGATTTGCAATTTTTACAGATTCACACATCTCCTTGATATTGTTCCCATAATTCATACTTATTTCAAAAAACCTACCATCATGAAGTAGAACACCGCTTTTCCCTATTCCATCACCTGCATGTGAAAGAGTATTTCTATGCTCAAATCTCTTTATATCTGCAACCTTAATATCAAAAGACCACATCTTCGAACCAGGGTAATTCACAATAAACCTATCTGCTGTGATTACTGCTTCGTAGACTGCCGGATTTTTTCTATGCCACCAAGCCACACAGAACAAAATGACACATGAGATTGAGAATACAGTTACATAAGTATATTTAAAATTCTCAGAAACAGATTTATTAAAAAAATACTCATAACCGTAGAGTCCAGCTATATACACCAAGCAAGCAATACTCATATTTATGAATATCCATGATCGTTGCTTCCTGTTTTTTTTGTAATAATATAATGCGTTTTGATTCATGCGAATTTTTGTCGTAACCATAGTCGTGTAAAAAGCAATAATGTCAGAACCTTATGTCAATCGATGCAATCTTGAAGAAATCTGGAAGCCCTAGTTAGAAAAAAAGAAGTTGCCTATTTATTGTTAAAACGTAATGCCAATTCACTCTATTCTAGATGGGCCACAAAGCATCATCAAGATCAAAAATAAAATAGACTCGTTCTGCCAAGATTTACTTTAAAAATGTAGGACGGACCGAAGGTTGTTCCTGTATCCCTTCAAAACCGTCTCCACCTCGGCAAACTCCGTCTATCGGTCTGCAGAAAGCGGCCTTAACAGGAAACATTTTCACTCAAGAAGACTGGCATAAGGAGTGATATTGCCCTTGCAATCCTCAAAAATGGGATTGCACAATACTCTTGTGGTAGCGAGCATTTAGCCTAACAAAATTGCAAATACAAAGTGCCCTTGGTTAAAGTGAGAGAGGTTCGATTTTAAACAACACTGCAAGCATAAAGTTACGAAATACCTTGAAATATATAAGCCAATGCCCCCTTGACGTTTGAGCTACTACTGGACAAAATGAAAAAGTCGTTTATTTGCTATGCTGATAGTGCCAAAAAAAGCGTGCCGATAAAGAGGCACTATGTTGTAATATACAAATATAGTTGGTCTATTTTAGTAAGACGCTGGCTTCTGTTCATTGCTTATCATGTCACAAATGCCTCACCTTATGCGTGGTGACGGGGAGAGCAATGACTGAGTAACCAGCAATTTTGAAATGTTGTGATAATTGGGCGTATCAGTCTACCTGTAAATAAACCTAAAGCGATAATAATCTTAGCTGTTGTAATTCGAGGCAACATCATGCAGCAAATTTCGCAGGAAAGGGAAGGAGAGGGAATAGGCAATACTCGACAGGCATTACTGAATTACACATTTATTCTTGGCACTCTGATAAGTCTCTATTTCACAATAAGAATTAATTATCTCGTTTTTCACACTCTGGCAGAAGGTTTCAGCATCATCATTGCATCTTCTATCTTCGTGATAGCCTGGAACTCCAAAAAGTATATTTACAATCCATATCTGTTGTTTATTGGAATTGCGTATTTTTTCATCGCCCTGATTGATTTGCTGCATACCATGGCATATAAGGGTATGCCGCTGTTCACTGATTACGACTATTACGCAAATCAACTCTGGATTGTGGCAAGGTACATGGAGTCCATTACACTCCTTGTTGCCTTTGCTTATATGCGCATGAACCGTATGCCTCGAGTAAATCTTGTATTCATTGTCTATACGATTGTGACAGCTCTGTTCATAGCCAGTATTTTCTACTGGAAGCTCTTCCCCGCATGCTTTGTTGAGGGGCACGGACAGACAATGTTTAAGATAATAAGTGAATATGTTATCTGTGCCATTTTGGTCACCTCGGTCTATCTTCTGGTGAAAAATAGATCGAGATTCTCTCCGAAGATATTTTACATCCTCCTGGCGTCGATTTTTTTCACCATCAGCTCAGAGTTGTCATTTACGCTGTACATTGACAATTATGGAATGATGAACCTGGTTGGTCACTATTTCAAAATCTTCTCATTTGCCCTGATCTATCTGGCACTCATTAAGACAGGCATCGAAGAACCTTTCAAATTGTTTTTTCTTGACCTGAATCAAGCAAATAATGATTTGAAAGAAGAGATTCGGATCCGCAAGGAAACCGAAGCGGAAAAGGAGTACCTAATCAAAAATCTTACTCATGCTCTGGATGAGATAAAAACTTTGCAGGGTTTGCTTCCTATCTGCTCATTCTGCAAGAACATCAGGGATGATAAAGGGTACTGGAATAATATAGAGTCCTATCTTTCAGTTCATGCCGATGTTGAGTTCAGCCATGGCCTATGCCCAGATTGTGCCAAAAAACATTATCCTGAATTCTATGAACAATAGGAAAAAGTCTGCAGCTTCTCAAGCTGGCCTATCCCTACCTTTCTCATGATGTGAGTCATCACAGACGGTTAACCAGGAGAAGTTGAGCTCAATACACCTGAGAGAGCATCAAAACTGATAGGCTTGTCGATATAGGCGGTGGGACTAAGAGGAGAGAGTTGTTCACGCTTCGTATCGTTCAAGCATCCAGAAACGATTACTACCTTCACCTCTTGGCAGAGTGTTCTGATATGCTGAAAGGCGTCAACGCCGTTCATTTCTGGCATATTGATGTCGAGCAGGACCATGCCGATATTTTTTTTATTTGTTGTAAATAATTCTACGGCATCAACACCATTAAGAGCAGTGATGACAGGATACCCCATATTTCTAATCATAGCCGCTGCTATGCCGAGAAAGATGGCATCGTCATCAGCAATCAGTATTGTCGGCAGGTCTTTCAAAAATATCACCGCCCGGAAACTATTGATTTAAAAGACTAGTAATGTGTATAAAGTACTATGCTCACGAAATTCTATCCCAAAGTAGCATTCATGAGTGTAGTAAACAATGATAAAATGTGTGTTATTAATCAGGTGGACAATTATGTCCACTTAGGTTTTGGTGAACCAACGTAACTGCAGAGAGTTACAAGGCAGGCCGATAGTTACTTTTACACTTCAATGCTCACCGGTTTAATATAAGGGAAGGAGCTCATTTGAAGTAACATTTTTTGCTGCTTAAAATCTATCCAGATCCATGTTTAGTGTTATTTTATTATAGAGGGTCTAACCTTGCTGGGGCTCTTGCCCTTGCCCTTGCCAAATCGAAGATTAAGGCTATCCTGCCTCGATGCAAAGTACATTGAGATATAAACCTGGTTCATACAGGTCTCCGGTAGGACATTACCACTGCCAACCTAAAGATACAGGTGGATTGATCTGGTTAAGATGTTTCCTGTACACTTTCAAAAAAAGATACTCCCTGACAATCGTCACCCTGAAGTACCTGCTCTTGATATAAAGTTCCAGACAGAAAACTTCTGTCAAAACGTACTACAATTTTAGAGTGGTCAAAGAGCGTTACGGAAAATGCTTCATTTGTCTGATGTGATCCATACTCATATTACTGGAAAAACGGCATCATCTGCGAAAGAAGGGCTAATATCAAATTGACAAAAATGAATTGTTCGATCATATTGTTCGTATGCGAAGGAAAATGAGATCATGAAAAATTCACAGAATATACCCGATTGTACGATATTTCTTCTGGCCAAGGCGTATCAAAAGGCTCATGGCCAGTTTAAGGCAAAGTTACGGCCATATAATTTAACAAATCTTCAGCATCTGGTGTTGGAAGGGCTGTGGATTGAAGAAGGTATCACCGCGGCGGATCTTGGCAAGCTCCTGGTTATGGATAAAGCAACACTTTCCGGTGTATTGGATCGGATGATTGATTCAGGATGGATCAGGAAAGAGAACGACCCGGATGATGGTCGGGTTTTTCTCCTTTACACCACTGGAAAAGCTGCGGAATTAAAAGATGAGCTTATCGCTCTCCGAATAGCAGCCAACGAGGAAATGCTGGCTGGCTTTAACACAGAAGAAGAAGTGTTGTTCAAGCGGTTGTTACGAGATCTCACCTGATCTCTCAAATGAAGGGAGATGTTGTGTTGGCCTGGGGTATTACGCCGGGTGACGCTCAATCCCCTCGATGTACATAAATACAACCGTGTCATTATGGTTAGTATGCAAACATGTTTGCTGAGTAGTTGATTTTCAGATGTGCGTTGTCGCTACAAATTTGGAAGTAGTTTACTGATGTATGCAGTTCTTTCGGTCATCCTTGCCCAATGAATGGAGATGCTTCATGTACACTTATGACAAACCTGACAATCTCGTTGAAATGTTCGCACTCAGTCTTGCTGGAAATGCTGAGCGTCCGTTGTTTGGTACTGCAGATGAAAATGGTACATACTCCTGGATAAGCTATCGGGAGGTTGGCTTGAGGATAGATGATCTCAGGGCAGGGTTGGCTCAGAAAGGTGTCTCGGCGGGTGATGCAGTAGGTGTTATTGCAAATAACTGCACAGAGTGGGCAATTGCTGCATTTGCTACCATGGGACTTGGAGGCAGGTTTATTCCCATGTATGAAAAGGAGCTTCCCAAGATATGGAAACATATCATCAATGATGGTGGTATTAAGATCCTGTTTGTCTCTAATGAAGATATTTATAGACAAATCGAGCAAATGCGTGATGAACTGGGCAATCTTGAACATGTTTACCTCATTCATGGCAGCGCTACTGCGACAATGACGGATCTGGAACGGCAGGGGAGAAAAATACCACTCAGGGCTATTGTGCCAAAACCGACAGATACTGCTGTTCTTATATACACATCCGGCACCACTGGTGACCCCAAGGGAGTGCTCCTTTCTCATGGAAATTTTACCAGCAATGTCCTGGGCGGTGCCAAGATGTTTCCCGAACTCGATAATCAGAGCCGAAGCCTCTCCATACTGCCCTGGGCCCATTCCTATGGACAGACCGCTGAGTTATATAATTTCATTCACATGGGTGGCTCGATGGGTTTTATCCGGGACGTAACCACCATTGTTCAGGATATGCAGAACGTCGCACCCACGTTTCTCATTGCCGTACCACGCGTCTTTAATAAGATTTATGATGGGATCTGGAGCAAGATGAAAGAAAAGAAAGGTCTTGCGCTGGCACTGTTCACCATGGGAATTGAAAGTGCAGCCGAAATCCGGACCCTTACCAGTCAGGGCGGAAGTACATTGTTACCGAGGTTGAAATATGCTGTTGCGGATCGAATTGTTTTCAGCAAGATTCGACAGGGTTTTGGCGGCAGCCTACAATCAGCGCTGACGGCAAGTGCAATGATGAACCTTGAAGTTGCACAGTTTTTTACCGATATCGGCATACCTGTATATGATGCCTATGGCCTTAGTGAAACAAGTCCGGCTGTAACCATGAATTGCAGTACAGCCAACAAGCCAGGCAGCGTCGGCCGCCCAATTGATAAGGTTCGGGTTGTTATAGATAATGAGTTTTTTGGAGATGATGGAAACAGCTCTGGCGAAATAGTAGTATATGGTCCTAACGTCATGCAGGGCTATCACAATAAACCGGAGGCAACGAGAGAGGTCATAACCGAAGACGGTGGTTTCTGCACTGGAGATCTTGGATTCCTGGATGAGGATGGTTTTCTTTTTATTACCGGTCGAATAAAAGAACAGTACAAACTGGAAAACGGCAAATATGTCTTTCCAGCATCCCTGGAAGAGGAAATTCAGCTCTCTCCCTGGGTTGAAAACGTTTTCATCTATGGTGAGGGGCGAAGCCACAACATCTGCATCATTGTTCCGGATTTTATTAAGTTATCAGCATGGGCTAAACAAAATGGGATCAATGCTGAAACGCATGGGGAACTGATAATTAGTCCTGTAGTCGAGACTATGATAAAGGAATCGATCGCAACTCAACTTAAAGGGAAATTCGGAGGATATGAAATCCCAAGACAATTTATTCTGGTTGACGAACCGTTCAGTGTAGATAATGGCATGTTGACCCATACCATGAAGCTCAAACGCAGGAAGGTCCTGGATCGCTACAAGGATCAGGTCGATCTGGCTTATGAGTCATGATAACACATGTTGAGGGGCGATAGGAAAAGTGGGGGGGACGCACCACGTTTTTTCCTGAAGGAGAGAGTTCACTGCTAACCTGTTTATTGTGTTAGACGTCGTGATTAATTACATGACAGTATCGAGCATCAAGGAAAGTTTGTGTTATTTTTAACCATAACCACATCCAAGATACTTCCATCGATAGGGTTGATGGTCAGGAAGTATCTTTGGTTGTAGGTGTACAGGAAGAAGGTATGCATCAAGTGAAAATGGGATTTTAAGAGATTCACACAATTAATATCCACGTTTGATGTGAAAGCACTATCAGTCGCAAGTTCCAACGGTTATTACAGTGGAATGTTAGCCATTGTAATACCGTAAGTTAAACTGACAATCATAGGATTGTAAAAGCACTACAGGAAAGTGAATTGCTATGATTTTATTTGAATTTTTTAGAACGATTTTTAAGATCACTTAGGTGCTCAATCACTCTGTTTCTGCTTATTGCGTAAGGTGGATCTATTCCGTTCTTTTCATAGTAAGCTTTCAAAAAGCTACTAATACGCTCTGCATGTCCAGACAATGATTTGTGAGAGAGGCAAAGCAGTATTCCAAGACAGTCCTCAGTTAATCTTTTCATCTTATTGTTTTTACTTCCTTCAAAAAAACGAAGCTGTTTCTGTAGCGATTTTATCTCATCCCCTTGCTCGCTGATAATTTCATTAAGGAAATTAGTGAGAGGCTCGTTTTTTTCATTGCTGTCGATATTTTCTTCTTGAAAGCAACACATAATGCTGGAGGTACTATGCAGCATACTCTGCCTGCTTGTAATCGAGGGACCAAACTCACCAAAAACGTAACCGCAAATGAATGGTGTCTCGTGAAATATCTTGACCATTTCTGTATATTCTCGGTTTATATCTTGTTCCAGCACCACTTGATGGGTGCAGCATGTGGTAGTGATGACAAGGCTGCTGTGTCCTTCTATTCTGCTAAGGCAGTTTTTGAATTCATCTAATATTTTTTCTTTTGTGGGAAAGGAAAAACTTATGTGACAATTAGAAGGAAGCGTAGAATTTTGAATGTAGTAATTTTCAGTAGCTTCATCATAGAAGATGTCTCTAATATACGGGTCTTTTCCAGGAACATGAAACCATAATGAGTATTCGGTATGATCATATTCTTTTAAAGAAAGCGGGTGCTTAATCTCGCTGAGGAACATGTGTGGCTTTTTGCCGTCAATCTCTATAAGAATTGAACCGTCACTGCGACAGGGATAGAGTGTTCCTAGATCTGACCATCCATAAGAGACTGCATACTTGATCGTAATATTGCCTCTAAAAAAGAGACAAACCAAGGTGTCATCTTCAACATGAATGATGCCGTTTTTTGCGAAGAAGACAAGAGTACCATTTATAGCTGGTACCTTTTGAGAAAAGTTAGCAATATCCTGTTCGTTCCAGTAAGGAGTTGCGACTCCACCAAAGACTAGACATTTTTCGGGCAACATTTCCTGAATGGCATCAACCAATTTATCTCCATCAACATTGCTATAAGCCGAGTAGATGAAACAGGCAACAGGGTCTTCGCCTAAAGAATTCTCTTTGAGTAATTTCCGAAAATTCTGAGCAAAACTATTAGATTCAATGAGGGTTGAGAGGTTTTTTATACGACCCGTAATAAAGGTTACTGAATCGCTTACTAATAAACAGAGGAAATACCCATCTTTGGTATATTTGCTATCATCTGTGAATCCGCCAATAACAGTTCCCCCAATAATTTCTATATTTGGGAAGGCTTCACTTATGCCTTTGAGGATATCCTTTAGTTTTTTATTGTCGTGAAGACATGACGCATAAAGAATACCAACAGATGGTCTGTAATGTCTTAATTTCACATTTGATTTGCCTACTAGGTCAAGAACGATGTCTTTGCTGCAGGTTCTTG
This sequence comes from Desulfosediminicola flagellatus, assembly GCF_005116655.2. GTDB lineage: Bacteria > Desulfobacterota > Desulfobulbia > Desulfobulbales > Desulfocapsaceae > Desulfopila > Desulfopila flagellata. The sequence goes on from NZ_CP050698.1 coordinate 1,967,344, forward strand.
TGCTGCACGCAGTAATAGCTTTGAACATGATCCCCCCACCTTGAATGAAACTTCGGTACAAACATATTGTGAAAATGACGTAAAGTCAATCAATTAACAGGGGTGGTTGTACTTGATAAATTTTGTCCTTAATAGCCAAAGATGACTGAGTCTAATGTGTTAAGTAGTTTAACTAATACTAGACATACAGGTTGTTGATTTATTTCAGTGTCATTGCTTGCGTGATGAACTGCAGATTGATTCAATTACTAATGCCGTGACCACTCGAGCTTTAAATCGAAACTAGGCAAAAGCTGAACTGATGAATGAAGATTAAAACATGCGGAGATTGCAGTTGACTACTAATTGATTGTTGTTCAAAGCAAGGGACAGCCAGGATCGTCTTTGTTTATCTCAATTAAATATGGGTTGAAAAATTCATAAAGGTGGAGACAAATGTTAGAAACAAGCACAATAATTGTCGGCTTGTGGCTCTTGCCAGTTACCATTCAAATTGTAGTACCGCTTGTCATTTTGCTTTCTTACAGTGTGATGAGGCTGGCAAAAGTGGTGTGTTCTAACAAGTAGATCCAAGCGTTATTGCCGCTCTTGAATTTAGAGAACCTAAAGAATGATATGCCAAATCAACCTCATGTTCTCCTAGGAGGAAGGGGATCACTGAGATTTTCCTTTTTTTTATCCTATTACTGGCAAATGAGCATAACCGAAAAAATACGATTCAAAAAGCAGGATATTTTAATGTGACTTCATCTGACAAGACCACTGGACTACTTATTATAAGTCAGAGTATTAGCGTGAATAAATATATTTTTTGCAAAAACTGGTGGTGTCAATCATGAAAAAAGTCATTTTCTTTTCTACTAGTTCCCTTGTCAGAGAAAAACTCGGGGACCAACCATTGGCAGGAATCATCTTGCGTCAGCTCCAACCTCCATCCTCAGAAAGCGCTTCGTTTGACTTTTCCTGCATTAAATTTGTGGCAAACGTTGATCTAAAAAAGATCTCAATGAGGTCAGCGATTAACTATCTTATGTCTGAATGCTTTGCAACTAAAGGTAAACACTATATCGAGATGGATGGCAGGAGATTCCCTGTTCACGGGACAAGTACCATTTACGCTGAAGCAGACAAAATTGATCAGCGCTATATGCTTTATAAACATCCAGGAAATTCAAATTGGATCAATAAGTCTTAGTAGGGTATCACTTCGATTCGTGCGCTCATGTACGCTAAGGGAATAAAATTAATTTCCGAATAGCAAGGTTGTTGCTGAAGTAATACAATAAGTGCAACAATAATGACTTTAATTTAGCATCGTGCATTCTCATATTTATAGATTCGCATTGCCAACTATAAACAGTATCCAGAGTGGTCAGGTTAATGCTATTCCTGTGTACCTTCAAAAAGAAGATAATTCCTGAACATTAACTTTTCTGATGTTCAGGAAAATATCATGAAACTTCAAACCATAGTTTGAGGTGATGATTCCATTGGTTAATAGTGACTTATGAAAGTAATTCTGAAGATTTTGTAGGTAAATTCCCGCCCAACCCTTAGTAGATATCAGTAATGTGAAAATACTATTCCACAGAGCATTGACTAGTATATTTACCAGAAATTCCGGAATAGCTCGCTCGCATTTTGCTTATGTCCTTTTCGACATCACCGGTAGGTGTAAAGGTTGATAAAAAACCTCCTGTTTTGTGTTCATAATCCAGAAATGCTAAGGCTATAGGTATTTTTGCGCCAAGGGCTATATAGTAGAACCCTGTCTTCCAGGTATCGACTTTTGAGCGTGTGCCTTCTGGGGGAATTGCAATAACGAGGCGATCACTAGCATTAAATACCTCTATGGTTTGGGCCACCACATTGTTGGATGACGATCGTGTGATTGGTATACCACCCATCCATCTCATAATAGGGCCACGCCAGCCTTTGAAAAGGGAATCTTTGCCCATCCAGTGCATATCAAATCGATAAACAAAAGCCATTGCCAATGATAATGGAAAATCCCAATTGCTTGTATGGGGTACAGCGATCAAGACATATTTAGGCGCTATCGGTGGCAAACCTTGCAGTTTCCAGCCTCTCAACTTGAGACAAACCTGACACAATATTCTCATGATATGAGGTAATATCGGTGTGTTGTACATAGTTATTTTCACGGAATGCACCTAGTAATAAATTCTGGTTCTTTTTAGTAACAGACTACTCGGATGTATCGTCCCTCCCTAAACACCACGATATCCGTTACTTGATTGTAGGCAGAAAGTAACATAACGATGGAAGACTGACCACGGATTTGGACGGAGGTGATAGATAATTCCTAAACATGAACTTTTCTAGATGCTCAGGAAATATCATTTATATTCGTTTATCCGCACTTATTCGTGGTCTATCCCGAATGCCGCAACTGGTGTATGACTATAAGGTTGACGGAGAATAGTGCCGAATGGAAATCGCATTTTGAAACCGAAAAAGATGTTTGTCCAATCTACATGCCGGGCCTGGTTTCGTTGACTTCTCGATTGGTTCTTTTCTGTCAGCGTATCAAGAAATTTGCCAAGATTTTCTGCATGTTCCGGTTTGCCACCATATTTATGACAAAAATCCCAATAAAATCTGAGCCATTTCAAATACTATCTTTACTTGGATTACCGAATACCATAACCTTTTAAGAAAGGTCTCGTACTGACTAAAAACATGCGCTGGAATCGAGAACGCTTGAATGAAAAATAGGGGCATTTTTAACCCGTTTGAAATGAAGGTTATGGAGCTATTCGGTATTGAGCCTCCCTAATTTTTTTCTCAAATTTTCGCGCTTGGTGTAGAGTGGAGATTCAATAAGGTGTCAGGTTTGCGCTCGAATCAGTTTTAATTTGGGGAATGACATGTCAGCGAAGGCGTCTGGTGAAGAGGCAGTTCAAAAAGTATCTCATCGCCAGTGGATCAGATTAGTTGTGGTGTATCTCCTTATCCCGTTGATTTTATTGATATGCGGTGGGGACCTCGGATGGTGGCAGGCGTGGCTCTATTTCCTACTGATCTTTGCTGCTGGTATAGGGGGGCGCATGTGGGCAGAACAGCGACATCCTGGATTGATGGCCGAACGACAAAATATTAAAAATATCAAAAATGCAAAAACCTGGGACAAAGTGCTTGCTCCATTGATGGCGGTGAGTATCGGGTTCCCTATGGTCATTGTAGCAGGGCTGGACCACCGCTATAACTGGTCACCCGAATTTCCGCTATGGCTTATCGTGATTGGCTTCATTTTGATCTCGCTCGGATACGCTTTCGCTGCATGGGCATTGGTAGAGAACCGCTTTTTCTCAAGCGTGGTGCGCATTCAGACGGATCGAGGGCATGTGGTGTGTGACAGTGGTCCGTACCGGTTTGTGCGGCATCCGGGTTATGCTGGAAATATTCCTCCACTGTTCGGTATTGTTCTGGCCCTTGGCTCGCTATGGACACTGATTCCTGCGGCGGTGGCATTACTCATCACGGTGATTAGAACCGTACTTGAAGACCAGACTTTACAGGAAGAGTTGCCAGGCTATCGAGACTATGCACGACGAGTGCGCTTTCGGTTGATTCCTGGGATATACTGAGAGACCTGAGTGGTGGGTGTCCCAGATCAGAAGATTGAGGTCCAACCGAGAGAGTCGCACGCCGCCTAACTAGGGGTGGGCGTGGACCAATACCGTGTCGCTTGCGCTCCTTCCATTGGTCTACTTACCGCCAACGTTGCAGAAGCGAGATTCCGGAATGTAAAGGCGGACGGAGGTTTAATCAGGGCGGGACGAATGATAAAACGTTCTTAGTTATGTAACAGCTAATAATGAAACTACTTGAAGAAATTGTACTCACCAACTCAATTGAGATTAACACGACTCCTGAGAAGATCTTCGGCTTCTTCCTTCAGATTATCGATGATGCAAGCTACCAAGCGTGGCATCCAGATGACCATGTAGCGTTTCGCCTGATCAGAGGTGAGTTCTGCCAGCAGGGCTCTATTGTGTATGCCGAAGAGTACATCCACGGAAAACTGCACAAGCTCAAGTTCCTAGTCAAGGAGGTCGTGCCGAACAGGAAAATCGAATTCGTGCCCGTGTCCCGTCTCCTTCGAATCTATTTCCCCCGAAATACTTTCTTGATCGAGACGCGAGATGGTTCATGCGTGTTCACTGCGTCATGCGTGCTTCGCGTAGGACGCTTGGTCAAGCTGTTAGCGGGAAACAGGCTTGAGCAAGGGCTTTTAAGCATAAGGAAGCATATGAAGGAAGAGGGGGAGAACATGAAGCGGATTCTTGAGAAGAGGGACTTATATAATCACGCAGGCGAGGCGACGTCCTAAGAACTGCGATTCACTGCTGTTTTTAGCTTCCGAAAGGGCAGTACGATGGGTGATAAAACAGAAATTGATACATTCGCATCTACCAGCGAAACCGAAGAATACCGCTTTGGTTATACTCATGAGGAGATGGAGCGGCTAAGGTATCAGCATCACGTCTGGGCGCAAGAAAATCAACGCTTCATCTCCCGAGCTGGATTTAGCACGGGTGCAACTCTGGTTGATCTCGGTTGCGGCCCTGGATATACAACTATCGATCTGGCACAAATTGTCGGGTTGGCAGGGAAAGTTATTGCCGTAGATCGAGATGGAGAAAATTCACTCCCGCTATTGAAGGAGCGAGCAGAGACCGCAGGTCTTTTTAATATTGAGACAAGGGCGGCTAATCTGGAGACATTTGATCTTCAAGAGGGAAGCGTGGATGGCGTTTACGGTCGGTGGGTGCTCATGTATCTTCCCGAGGCAAAGGTGAAGTCGCTGATTGGCCGTATAGCAAAGTGGCTTAGGCCCGGAGGCGTTTGTGCCCTCATCGAGTTCTGTAATTACCGTCATATTCATATTCACCCCCAAAGCAAGTATCTACCTGAAATAGCAGAGGCTCTTATCCAAGCTGTTACTGGCGAACGTGGATGCAATCCTGAAATTGGAAACGATCTTCCCGGCTTACTCTGCTCTGCCGGGCTAGACGTCGAGATTAATGTGACCACTAAGGCCGTTCGGGCCACCACTCAAGAATGGCTCTGGCCGGATGCCCTATTCCGAAATCATTTACCCGCTCTCGTGAAAGAAGGTTTCCTTGATCACAGTATATATGACGATTTCCTCGCAGAGTGGGAGGTACGTTCAAAAGAACCTGATTCAATTTTTTTCGGTTCGCCAATGATGGAGGTCATAGGGAAGCGCTTATAATCGTAATTGATTTTAAACAGTGATTCTCGGACAGCCTCCAAGGGCAATCACACGCTGAGGATGGTTTTCTGCTAGCGGTTTGATGAGAAACTTCTATGGCAAATTTGACATTGAGAAAATCTATCGCTCTTGGGTCAGTTGCTATTCTTTTGCTAATAGAATTTAGTTTTTTCTTCGACTTTATTTATCCGTTTCGGTTTCTTTGGAATCAAGGCAAGCTAATCGAGCTTTCCCTGTCATTGATTGTGTTCTTCTGGAGTCTGCTGAGCGCATTCTTACTGTTCTTTAGCGGCCGCAGTATTATTCGAAAAATAACATTACCTTTCTTTCTGTTTTTCTTTCTTTGTAATATTGGTTTTTTCAATATCGCAAACTCGCCTTTAGATTTCCAGCAGGCAGTCATTATCGTGGAGAATTTTCAATGGTGGTTTGGGGCAGTGGTTGAGAATTTTGGCTTTGCTGCACTGCCTTTTTTAATACTTCTTCTTCCATTGAGTATTTTCATCGAACGGTTACCGGAACTTTTACAATTCAATATCCCCCCAAAGGCCTATTTCGTTCCTGTAAGCGCAGTTATACTTACTACTTTTGGTCTGCAATATAGTCATGGATTTTTTGATCGATATCCCTCGTATTTCAGGGTTCCGTCAATGCTGGCATTTGCCGGTCTAAGTCACATTTACGATGGCGAAAGAGATGCGGTCATTTACTCAGGTTTTTTAGATCCACAGGTTGAGAAGATTGTCCTGATTGTGGATGAAAGTATTCGTGCGGACATTCTGGGAATCAATACATTCGAAAAAGACACCACACCCTATCTTCGCTCTCTGGAAAGTGGAATCGTGAATTTTGGGATAGCTGCTTCAGCTTCAAACTGCAGTGATTATTCTAACCTCATTCTTAGAACGGGGTTAAGAAAAGAGGAGATTCCAGACCACAATCAAATGACCTTAAAGAAACCTTCGATTTGGCAATTCACCAGGGAGGCTGGATTTTACAATGTCTACCTGGATGCCCAGAGTGCTGAGGAATGGGTAAACTATCAAAACTTCATGAATGAACATGAGGCTTCTTTCGTAGACGAAATCATTAGAGTTCGACAGAAAACTGCCTATGAAAGCGATGGAGTTGCTCGTGACAAATTAATCAATCTTCTCAAGCAACCTGGTAAAACCTTTATCATGTTTAATAAATACGGAATTCATTTTCCCTACTTCAGGAGCTATCCCGAAGAGTATAATTTGTTCACCCCGGCGCTTAAGCAAGGTGAGCCAATGAACGACAGGGTAAAAGCTCTAAATTCGTATATGAATGGAATACGTTGGAGTGTTGATGACTGGTTTAAAAACGTGTTTTCTGAAAGCGGATCCTTTAAGAGTTTCGTTATTATATACACAAGTGATCATGGGCAAAATATCGTTGACGATGGAACACTTGCTACTCACTGTAGGCCGGGAGCGAATCGATTCGAAGGTATTGTACCTATGATAATTTTCTCCAATGAGGAGTCAATCTTGGAAGAGTTCAAGGTGGTTCAGGTCACCAGTTACAACAAGACAAATCATTTTCAGATATTTTCGTCGATCCTTGGATTTGCTGGTTATAATGAGTCGTGGGGCCGAACCCATTACGGAGCATCTTTAAACGATTCGCCAGGAACCTTGCCGGAATTTTTTGTAGGAGATCTCCATGGTCGTGGTTCAGTGAGGCGATGGGTCTCAATATACCCAACAGAGGCTGAAAGCGATTAGGGACTTTTGGGGAAAATTGCCCAACAAAATATTCTGGGGACAAGCCGCAGATGTTATCGTTAACATTGCCATATCGAAGGTCTGATTATCCCAGCCAGCACCTTTTTACCTTCTTCCTGTTAAGGTTCATAACAAAATGTAGTTCCTTAACATCAGTTTTCGCGATGTTAGAAAACTCTCCTGAAACTTCATGCCATTGTTTGAGGTGAGGGTTTCATTGGTTAATAGTGACTTATGAAAGTAATTCTGTCGATTTTGAACAAAACCCTTATTCTCGGACAGCACTCCTGGCGCTCTGAAAACCTTTACTTATCTGATTTTGTTCGCCCTTTTAGCACATTGACTTCGTTTCTCATTCAGTTACATATCGCTGCGATGCTCCTTCATTTGTGCCACGCAGTGCACTAAAGTTGCAGGTCAGCGGAGCATCGCGAAGACTCCAGACAATCTTTGCGACATTTAAAAATTTATAGAGAATTAGTAATAAATTATGGTTCTTTTAGAAAAAGACTACTCAGACGTCTCGCCTTCTATAAACATCACGATATTTACTGCCTGGTTGTAAGCAGAAAGGAACATAACGATGGGAGACTGACCCCGGATTTGGAGGGAGGTGAAAGATAGATCCTGAATATTGTGAAAATTGAGTTTCAGGAAGTACTCCGGGGCTTGATCTAAATCGACCTTGGAGATGATATCCATAGTCCTCTATTCTCTTGGCTACTAACCGCTGGTACGAAGGGAAGAGCGTCCGCCGTCAATGCTAAAAACCTGCCCGGTGATCCAGCCTGCCTCATCACTCAATAGATGTGTTGCAAGACCTACTATATCTTCCGGCGATCCTAGGCGTTTCAAAGCGTGCATGGAGCTAATCTGGTCCGCGATCTGCTCGTTGGACAATATCGTTTCAGACAGTTTCGTGCGGGTGAGTGAAGGCGCAATAGCATTCACCCTGATTTTTGGCGCTAACTCGGCGGCCAAAGATAGAGTTAGGCCGTTAATTCCTCCTTTGGCCATGCCAATAGAGGAGTGCAGGGGAAAGCCCTGTAGCGCGGCAACACTGGAGAAAAGGATGATGGAACCTTTTCCATTCTTTTTCAATGGCTTAACCGCTGCCTGCACTGCAAGGACTGCTCCCAAACAGTTGATTTTGAAATCGTATAAAAAATCGTCAGATTTAAGTCGCTGAAGGCTACCAAGGTTTAGCGTACCGACACTGTAGACAAGACCATCTAAAAGTTCACCTGCCGCCGCTGTGGATTTTTTGAATATTGACTCGTCTGTAACGTCCCCCACTGTAAAGCTGCAGTTCAGCTCATTTGCAAGAGCGTTCAGGACGTGTTCATTACGACCTACGAGATGGACCATATTGCCCTGTTCAACGCATCTGCGCGCAAGAGCGCTGCCTATCCCACCACTACCACCGTAGATGAGTATGGTACCCATGAATTCCCCTTGGATGAATTATGTCGATGCCTAAAAAAAACATACAACAACTCGACAAGCGTTGTCCAGCCACTAAAGTGTCAGGCAAATGAAAGTCGGTTGATGAGTGAGATAGAAACGTCTGTATATACTTATCCAGCCTGTATTTAAGGCAGAGGTAGAGCGTATGATAATACGAAAAAAACTGCGTCCAGCTGCTGTTCTGACGATAATCCTACTATTTCTAAGTGCTTCCTGGTCGTTGGCAGAGATGGAGGAAGCGCAGTTGTGGGAAAAATTGCGATCTGGGAATCACTTTGCCATGGTACGTCACGCTTTAGCACCGGGTTTTGGAGATCCGGATACCTTTATAATCGGAAAATGTGAAACCCAGCGAAATCTTTCTCCCAAGGGTAGGGAGCAGGCGCGACATATAGGCGATATTTTTCGGAAGAATGGTATTAGTCAGGCAAAGATCTATTCCAGTCAATGGTGTCGATGCCTGGATACTGCGAAACTCATGAGTTTAGGAGATGTGAAGGAATTACCGGTTCTGAATTCATTCTTTGAGAATTATGCAAATGAAACACCTCAGACAAAAGCACTCACGGAATGGCTTAACAGGCAAGATCTTCGTCCGATAACCATCCTGGTAAGTCATCAAGTAAACATTACAGCCTTCACCAATGTCTACCCTGATTCTGGTGAAATTGTGATTGTCAGTAAAGGCAAAGATGGGAATTTTATCACGGTAGGTACAATATTCTACCCATAGGGGTCAGACCTTTGCTTGACTCATTGGGTAAAACAGAAGATTGCACCACGTTTTCGTTCAAGAAGATAATCCTGATTATCGTGAAAAATTGATTTTCAGGAAATGTCTTGGGCAAAAGAATTACAGTCTATCTACGTAATGAAATAGAAACCTGCGAATCATCGGCAATACCGCTGGCACTTCATTGACATTGCATAGAAATAGCGTATATCTCAATGGGCCCTTTTTCCACTGCTAATTGCCTCTATAACTGTATCGTTGAGCTGCGGGAAGTAAAGCTTTTTTTCAGCAGCATCGTTGATGATTTTCTCCCACTGACGGAACGAATCTACATTTTTTAACGTATGCTCAGCACTTTTGGGATTACCTTTCTCAGCGATCTCGCGAATTCCCTCCAATGCATGGTCGTCGCTTGGAAAGTACAGAGGTATAACCCCGACATTCTTCGCGCACGTTTCAAAGATCTTTCTAGAATGACGTTCACGCTCGCAATCTTCCAAAAATTTTTCCACGCTGAAGAAGTTAAGGCTGCCTAGAGCGCCCATGGCATGTCGTACAATATGTACCCCATACTTGCGCAACAAGTTGCGGCTCAATTCTGACTCGGAAACAGCCTGAGGATTTAGCTCTGTCAGGCTGGTACTCCCTCCGGTTTGAGCCGAAGGGAACCCTGTAATCCAGATGTTAACGCGCGCCAAGGCTGCATTGATAAACGTTTGAGATGGCGAACTGTAGGAAATATTTCCGCCTGTCTCGGTAACGCTTGGGATACCACCGTGCATACACAGAATCCCAGGGTTGACAGTCTGGGCGATAATCATCATGAACATCACCTGGGCATGGCTTTGCGTCAAGAATGACTCTGGGCTGCCGGCTCCAGAAACGCCAGCAATCGTCTGGTCAATCAGCAGAAGATTGTTACCGGTACGTGCGCTTCGTAAAAACGGCTCCACCATGTTACTCATGGGAGCCAAGGAGGCAATCAGGCTGGTACCATCAAGCCACTGCTCTTTGTCCTTCAAAAAAGTCACTTCGTCAGCTGACATGGTATTTGTGGTGATCATCTTGAGCCCTGAATAGGCTCTTTCCATTAGCTGAGCAACCTCGAAGAGAGATATACTTTTATCGCAGCCCACCGGCAGGCTGAAAATGTTTACAACATCTTGTTGTTCAGCCACCAAGCTAATGATATGCTCATACTCTTTACGATTGGCGGGACGCAGTTCTTCTTCGCCAGCCCGTTTAAGAAAAGGCGACGTTGCACCGGTGCCAAAAGTATTCATTCCAGGATCTCCTGGTATTTCCCGGGGCACCTGCTCCAGACAATGATCGACATAACTCATTTTCAGGGGAATAAACAAAGCTGTTTGATTGTCGAAATCAATTGCATCAGCTTCCAGGAGGATATCCATGAGAATTTCGTTCCCGGCAATGTTGATACCAATTTCCGTCAGCACTCGTTTTGCGTTTTCGTCAATGCGCTGGTAAACTGCTTTTTCAGCGATAAGGTCATCCATGTCCTCTATCCGCAATCGAACTTTATCATGGATAGTTTCATCAGTGACATGCAGCAGGATATCCTCATATAAGGTTTTGGCTTTTTTGAAATGCGTCTCCTGTTCCAGAAGAATGCCTTTCTCTAAGATCGATTCCATATGTGAGCACATAGCAATTTCCCTTATTCTAAAGCGCTGAATAACCGTATGAAAGGTCTACCTACCTTTGTCTTTTAACATACTAGACTCGAAAAACTACTTTACAGGTCAGGCTTTATGGGATCAACAACAAAAAACATGCTGGGTAGTTAGAAGTGGTCCCGCTTTTGGACCACTTCTAACTGGTCTTGGAAATCAGAAAGTGAGACACAAAAGAACCATGTTATTTGATACCATGGTTCCAGACGGGGCTGCGTTTTTCAATAAAGGCTGAAAAACCCTCTTGAGCATCTTTTGCCATCATATTGGATGCCATCATCTCTGCAGCATATCCATAAGCGTCTTCCAGCTCCATTTCCAGCTGTTTATAAAACATTTCCTTACCAACTGACACAGCAACTGCGGATTTTTCAATTATGGATTGGGCAAGGCCGTGTACTTTGTCAGTCAAATCGCCTTCTGGAACGGCAGAGTTAATAAGACCCTGCCTGACAGCATCATCAGCGCTAATAAAATCACCTGTTAACAAGAGTTCCATAGCATGCTTACGTTGCATATTTCGACTTACCGGTACGGCCGGAGTTGAACAGAATAAGCCATACCTGATACCTGAAGTGGCAAATTTTGCAGAATCAACAGCTACAGCGAGGTCACTTGCAGCAACCAACTGACACCCGGCTGCGGTTGCAATTCCTTGCACTTTTGCAATAACAGGTTGGGGAATACGATTGATTGTTAACATCATCTGACTACATTTCTGAAATAGCCCGGTGAAATAATCTTTTTCACTGTGCCCAGCCATTTCCTTTAAATCGTGACCGGCACAAAAGGCTTTTCCTTTTGCAGCTATTACGACAACACGCACACTATGGTCTTTGGCAATACTATCCAGTTCATTTTGAAGTGCAGAAATCATCTCAAAGGATAGTGGATTAAATTTATCAGGTCGATTGAGGGTTAAAGTTGTTATGCCTTGTTCATCTTCACGAAGTAAACAATTCGACTTCTCTGCCTTTGATTTAGTCACAATAATTCCTCTTTTGATGTTTTTCTGAAATGATTGTTGTTTATCCTGAACTCTTCAATTACATCCTTCCTTTAATGATCAGTAAAATTGCTAACGGACGATTACTCCATACCTGGTGCTTGTCACACATTTAGCATATCTAAAACAATTGTCTGTATCTGTTTTTTATTCCTGCTGGATTCGTAAAACAAGTGCAACAGAATGGTCCAAGCTGAATCCTGTGATTCGCAGGGCAGCGGTAGATCTCTCTCCCACATCATCGCTTTTTTGATACAGCCTTACGGGGCAGCAGGAGCAGATCCGGTCTGCGTCAGTCGACCCCGAGAAAGATTTGCTATAAAAATCATTGCTGGTAATAACTTTGGTCAAGCAAAATGCTATCAAAAAAGGAGTAATGGTTGCTGTAGCGGTAGTGTCAGATTGTCATAGTCGTTAGTGTCCAGGAATACGGTCAAAAAAAAATTTCCCCGGCCTTGCATAGGCTGCAATAGCAGAGATACTAATCAGTATTGCTAGTTCTACTTTGTATGCCTTATATGATTAAATGATAGGGCCAGTCGCACTCTCTATTTACCAGTTTTCCCATTTACAACTATAGCAAATCAGCATTAATACAGCTATTTAAGCATGAACTCAGCCAGTGCTTGTTGGATGCCAACAATATCAGTACCTTTTTTAAACTCCTTAATAATTGCAGGGGTCGAATTACTTGATATCCATATTTTCAGCTCAGCATCGGAGTCAAAAGTCCCTGCCGTTTCTACTGCAAATTGACTTATCGATTTATACGGAATCGAGTGATACGCTACTTTTTTGCCAGTCAACCCCTGCCTATCAACAAGAACTAAGCGTTTATCAGTAAAAACAAACAAATCTCTTATGACTTTATATGCCTTTTGAATAGCTTCTCCAGAAGCCAGAATGTTTTCAAACTCGTTTTCCAGCTTTTCAATATCAACTTCTGAGGCGTTGCCAAGTAATCCGCTTAATATACCCATTGTTTTGTCAGTCCTTTTTTGTCTCTTACACATATATAAACAAGTAGAGTTATCACCGACACTTTGCCTGGTGACTCCCCCATAGAATACATATATGCCAATACAATATAAACGGGTGCACGTCGAGATATTATCCACAATCGATTAACGTGAACTGACGAAAAAACCTCGTATGTAACTCGCCTTGAAGAGTAGACATTTGATTGAAGGCACTGTTCGACGATGCCGAAGTATTATGTATGTTACCTGGAGGTTGTCCAACAATGCCCTATGTTCCAAAACTCTTAGTTGTTATCAAAAAGCAATGTGTTGATTTACAGAAATATGGGCACTGATTTCAAACTGGAAAAAGGTTTGGGAACTTCGATAGACGTAATCCTGTTATCTGATCGAAGTATGAATTATTTTATTAGTCACTTCACAAAGGTGTTAAAAAACAGTCAGCTCAATAAGGTTTAAATTATTTTGGGAATTTTTTTTAGACAGGACATTGTAGATTTCGCCCCTTCAGATTGCACAGGGCCAGCTATAACCCTTTTGGGGAAAAGGGTGTACCCATTAAAAAGGAAGAAAGGGGGGGGCTTTGCTTGACTCATACTGAAGATAATTCTCATACGTCAGGATTTCACGATGCTCAAGAAGAATATGAGAAAAACACTCATCTGTGTCCTTGAATGGTAATTCTTGGAAAACCGTTAGTATATCTATCCTTTTACATGCGTAACAATTAAATAAAACGAATAAAGTTGAACGGTTTTGCATAGCCAATCATCAGTATTGCATGCCCACTATTGATGATACGTCCACCCCTTTCCTCAAAAGCACTGTTCAGCATTAACTTTTCATATTTGTCTTTTCGACGATGATAATACTGATCCCACTTATCCGTGTAATCCAAACCTCTGAATCTTTCGAGAGCTCCAATAATCTTAAGATTGTCATCGATCGATTTATCACCGAGAAGTGGTAATAGACTTGCAGCAAATTCTCTGACATCTCTAGGTGTTGGTTGATTATATTGTGGATATACTTCATTAAACATGCTCATGAATTTAGCCACTACTGGATTTTGTGTACGGCAAAAAGTAACTACTCTTTTGAGCGGCCATAACCTCCCTAAAAGATCCCTCATAGTTATCGAAAGGAGTTGTAATCCAATGCCACTGTATAGAAAATCAGGATCGAGAAAGAGCATGCGCTGACAAACTACATTAACTGGCCGATGATAAAAAGGTGTCATTCTTTTATGATTTGATGCAACTGAGAAACCGACAATCCTATCCTCGTTTAAGGCAAGACGTATAGTTTTTGCCTGTTTCATATGATTGCGTATAATCTCTTCCACTAGTTCTGTGTTAGGGAGGTAGTTGACAACAATCTCAACCATATTTTGGATCTGGTTGTCAGGTAAGCTTTTTAAATGATTAGAAAGTCGTATTCTTTGGGTCTGCATCGGCAATTTTTCTCAGCATCAACTTTATTTCAGATTATGAATATGGACCTATATACCACAGAAGACATATCACCATCCATTATAATGCATAGTTGCTTCACCGCCTGCCAATGTCTGCGTAATTCTCGTAAAATATTGGATTTAATGATTATTATTGAGGTGGGCTCGGTAGGTAGTATAGGTGGAAATTGACAGTCCGTAAGGCGTTCATAGTACAGCTCATGTTGCTCGGGGGGCGAAAATGCCTTGATTAATTGTATACCATGGGGTGAATCGTCATGGACGATAAGCGCCTACATGCACAGGGAAGGTTTTCGTCAACCCAGAGAACAGTGATAGGTTGATATTGCCAGTACACACCTTAATAATCTCCCACCTCTGTCTAGCAAAATGGATCCACTGCCGTCTAAGTTTCTTGGTAATGCTTAAGCCTTACATTTCTACTGTAAAATTTATTGACAGGACCAGTGCCTGGTTTTGCTGTTCTTAAAAGGGTAGAACGGGATGATTACTCGATAGTAACAGTAGCTTTTGGAGTAAAGTATTTGACATGCAATACAATAGTAACAGTAAATTATCTGGCCAATGGCCTGAAATGATGTCTGTCGGTACCAGTGCTATGGAATCAGCAGCCCAGTTAAGGATACCTGCTGGAATGCAACTGTTTGTTATAGTGTTTTGATGCCTGGAGCATTTATTGTACTATTTCAGTAGTAGTTTAAGTTTGTTTACTGGCTAGGAAAAGTTGTTTACACTGATTGTTTGCAGCATACGAGGCGGCACTGTCGGGCCGGGTACTTAAGCGGTTTAGATTGATGCCGAACAACCTGATCTCAAGGATTGAAGTGGCGATTAGTAACCCAGGGCCAAGTTACAATATCTGGAGCAGATAGCGCATAGTTGATACAGTTATTTATAACGGAACTCTTTGTCGATAGCATGTTAAGTTGTCAGCAGATAACGTTTTGGGTTTTCGTGACTCTACAACGACAAACCTGCCTTTTATTAACGGTTTATTGCATATTTTGTTACAGAAGCTGTTGATCTAGACAGACCATCAAAGTAAAACTCCTTTTATAGGTAAATCATGTACGAACAGATTTCTCATACGCTTCTCAATGACATACTAAACCGCATTAAACCTGAGATCTCTGAACAGGATCTGCGGCATTTCTATACCCGGTTAGGAGCAAATTTTTACGCCATTCACTCGTTGTTTGAAAGACTCTATGGTGATCGGGAGGATTTTGAAGAACAGGCGCAGAATATGGTCGAAACCATGGCAAGGCAATATATTAAGCGCTCGGAAAAACTGCGTCAGCTCGATCTTGAGAGAGAAAAGGATTACAACTGGTTTCTCCATCAGCAATGGGTCGGAATGGCGCTTTACTGCAAGGGTTTTGCAGGAACCCTTAATGGGCTCCAGGAGCGGTTGCACTATTTTCAGGAGCTCGGTGTTAACCTGGTTCATGTGATGCCAATTATGCGCTGCCCGGAGGGGAGTAGTGATGGCGGCTATGCTGTGAGCGATTTTCGTGAGATTAACCCAGAAGTCGGCACATTGGAGGATGTTCGGGAACTTGCAGAAGAGATGAAAAAACGTGACATCCTGCTTGTGCTTGATGTTGTCGTAAACCACACATCAAACAAGCATTATTGGGCAACCTGTGCCAGAGCAGGAGAGAAGAAGTATCAGGATTATTACTACACCTTTGAAAACCGTAATGTCCCGGATATGTTTGAGCAGAGCATGCCGGAGATCTTTCCTGAAACTTCGCCCGGTAATTTTACCTGGGACGAGGAGATGGGCCGTTGGGTGATGACAGTTTTCAATGACTTCCAGTGGGATCTTAACTATAGCAATCCATCGGTTTTTGTCGAGATGCTCAACATTATCCTTTTCTGGGCGAACCAGGGGGCCGATATTCTACGGCTTGATGCTGTGGCGTTTTTATGGAAAAAAATTGGCAGTACCTGTCAGAATGAGCGCGAAGCACATTTGATTTTGCAGTTATTAAAAGATTGTTGTCAGGTCACTGCTCCTGGCGTGGTTTTTATTGCTGAGGCGATTGTCGCGCCGGTAGAGGTGATAAAATATTTTGGTGAGGACGCTGTCATCGCCAAGGAATGTGAGATCGCCTATAACGCAACTTTTATGGCGTTATTGTGGGATGCAGTGGCAACGAAAAATGCTCGTCTCCTCAATCAGGGGATTAAAAGTCTGCCGGTAAAACTGGAACGCGCTACGTGGCTCAACTATGTGCGTTGTCACGATGATATTGGCCTGGGGTTTGATGATCGTGATATCCTGCTTTGCGACTACGAGCCCGCCCGGCATCGAAGGTTCCTTATCGATTATTTCACTGGCAAATATGAAAAATCTCACGCCCGCGGTCTGCCTTTTGGGCAGAATAGCAAGACGGGTGACGCGCGTATCTCAGGTTCTCTTGCTTCATTGGCTGGACTGGAACATGCACTCGAAACCGGTGACGATAAGGCGATTGATGATTCGATAAAGTTGATTCTTTTGCTGCATGGCATGATTCTGTCTTTCGGCGGTATCCCGCTGCTTTACTACGGAGATGAGATTGGTGCCCTAAATGACGATTCTTACCGTGATGATCCCCATAAAAAGGGGGATACACGCTGGGTACACCGGCCCTCGATTGACTGGGACAAAGCCGATAAGAGGAACACGGTAGGAACTGTTGAATATAAAATCTTCAGCGCTTTAAAGCGGATGGTTGCAGTTAGAAAAGAGATTGAGGTCTTCGCTGATTTTAATAATCGCGAGTTGATTGAAGTCGAGAATCCGCATCTGTTCGTGTTTGGCCGATATCATCTGCAAAAACCCAACGAGCGTGTTCTGGTGGTTTCGAACTTCAGCAATAAACCTCAACACCTCAACCTTGATGACTTAGGAGGGTGGGGAGCCCAATACCGATTGATGACTGATTTGTATCGAGGAGAAACTCCAGATATTTTCAAAAACAGTCTGGTGATTCCGCCATTCAGTTTTTACTGGTTGTGTGAGAGGTAGTCATAATATTGAAACTGTAACGATATCCAACCTGCTCTATACTTGGTTAAAGGCCAATGTAGAACATATTGGATATTCTTGACGTTCTTGAGAAAAATCAACGATCCTCAACAGTAAACGGCCTGAAATGAATCATCCCCGTATTTGCGATATTTGCCTCCTGCTGAATGTAACCAGTGCCTGAATGAAAACCTGCAAATTTTTTCAAGTTCAAGGCGGGCGATAATTTTAACCGGAGGAATACACGAAGTATTTTGAGGATTAAAATTTGCGACCAACGAAGAAATTGTGAAATTTGCGGTTTTCGGTCAGGTACTAACTATTTAATACCTGCTAATGGTCATACACATGTCAACGTTTTCGGTGTTGGCAGGTAAACTCTATGTGACCGGTGACATTAAGGCCTGAGCAAATTTCGAAAAAACTTATTCTGCAATCTATACAAAACGTTTTAAATCCCTTGAGTAGCATCCGAGTTCTACACGAAATATTCCGCCACAAATTGATGTGAGTCAATTCCTTTTAAGATCATTGTGCGTAAATACAGACTAAACATTTTTCATTGAGTGGGTCAGTAAGAGGCATTTTAGCAACTGATGGCCTCAGGTGAAGACCTATATCGGAGAGGTCCAATGCTAAAAAATTATAAAAACACTATCACCCCACCCGATATTTCGGAGCAGGATATCATTGATGCCATGAAAGATCTTCAAGGCTATGTCGATATTACGCCAGGGGACTTCAAGCAGATTTACCAGGTTGCTTATGCAACTGCTGTCAACCGACTGCTCAAGAGTGTGACGGCTGCTCAAATAATGACCAGAACCGTACTGCTTCTTGAGCAGACTATGACACTGGTTGAGGCGGCAGGGTTACTTGCAGACAGCCAGGTGTCAGGAGCTCCTGTTGTTGATAATGAAAATAAAATTGTTGGTATTGTCTCGGAAAAGGATTTTTTAAGGGAAATGGGGTTCGGTTTTAATCCTTCCTTTATGCAAATCGCCACTCATTGCTTACACGATAAGAGCTGTATGATCAAAAATTTGCACGACAGAACTGTTGCCGAAATAATGACGAGACCAGCTCTTTCCGGATTTCCTGAGATGACCATTGGTTCGATCTCAACCACTTTTACAGATCGACAGATTAATCGCCTGCCAATTATTGACAAAGAAGGATTAATCGTCGGGATCGTTACCCGTACTGATTTGGCACAGGCATATCATCTTTTCACTGAGGGGCTGTAACAATGAACTTTCTGCAAAAGATGAAGGGCAATGGGCAAAGCCCACCCGCAGTTGGTATGATCGAGATTTTATGGTCCTGGATAGGGAGCTTTTTAGGAATTGCCGCTGTTTCTCTCATACACTATAAGATCCTCAACCAGACAGATCTGGCTATGATCATCGGCTCATTTGGTGCTTCTGCCGTGCTCATTTACGGTGCTATCCGCAGTCCTCTTGCACAGCCAAGAAACTTGATTGGCGGACATATACTCTCAGCAATTGTGGGTGTAACAGCTTTTCAATTGTTTAGTGGGGAGCCGTGGCTTGCTGCATCAATAGCTGTTTCGACATCAATAGCCCTTATGCATCTTACAAAAACACTCCATCCACCTGGTGGTGCGACGGCATTGATTGCTGTCATCGGAAGTGATGGAATACACAACCTCGGTTATTTGTATGTATTGATTCCCGTAGCTCTAGGAGCCAGCATAATGTTGTTGATAGCTCTCATCGTCAATAATATTCCTAAAACGCGGCGTTATCCGGAATTCTGGATATAGGTTAGAATTTGAAGCTCTTTTTTCAGAGAGGGGGGCATGACTGCACTTCCCTCTCGTATTTTCTTATCTTTTTATGAGAGTAAGATCTGTAAGACTCCTCCCGGTCAATAGTGCATTATCATTATCGTTTGTGATTTTTCCCTCGCCTTTTCAAAGCTTTATTCTGCAATATTTGTGATCAGTTCGAAATAGTAGCAACGTAAACCGAAGCCGTTGCTATTTGCGATCCGCTGTTTCAACAATGTTCTTTTTTGCCTGGTTAATTGTAAAAACAAAAGGAATGCCCGTTAAACCGATCATGCCGCACATTATGAAGGTCTTCTCAAGACCTACCATGTCTGCAACAAATCCTACAAGTACGACAACCGCAGATCTTGCGAGAAAGCTGATCATCATAAATACACCATTGGCGGCTGATGATCCTTCTGCAGAATATTCCTGAACCATTGCCAGCATAACAGGGGTAGTTGAGAGCAGAGAAAAGCCTGTAATTAACAGCACTGCGAGTTGAAGATAGCCGGTGGTATATGAAAAAAGTAAAAGTGAAACAGGTGCAACTATTAAGCAAAATGAAAGGAGCTGTTTTCGACCGAAACGATCACTCAGGCTACCAACCGCAAGTATACCAACAACTCCTGCCGCTTCAAAAAGAGACAGAGCAATTCCTGCAAGCCAGACGTCACCACTTTGCTGCAATATATAGAGAGGAAGAAAGGCGGTAAGGCAGGCGTGCATAAAGCCGCGGACGATAACGATAGCAGAAAGAGGAAGCAATATACTTTTCATTTCTCTGCAGATCTTGCGGATGGAGGGTTTGTCCTGATGCTTGTTTACTGTGACAGGCATGTCTTTAAACTTAAAAAACATGATAACAGAGGCCAGAATACCAATAATCATAATTGGGTAGTAGCCTTCAAAACCAAGTAGGGATACTGCTCCGATAATAACAATGGGTCCTAATGTTCTGGCAAATTCGCCACCAGTCATATAAAAACTCATCCCTCTACCTGTCTTTTCTCCGGAAACTCTATAGACCATAACCGGAGCAGGTACATGAAAAAGAGAAACACTTATACCTGTGAAAAACAGTAGAATGAGCAATACTCCATAGCTTGGTGCAACACCTAAAAGCGACATGGGAATGGCTGTGAGTGCTGGTGCCAGTATGATGAAATACCTGACACTTATCCTATCTGCAAGCTTACCTATATATGGATTGATAAGTGCCGGAATCTGCATGACGGTAGATAGAAAGCCCGCCTGTGTGAGTGAGAGGGAAAATTTCTCAATGAGAAAGGGCAGAAGTGGTGCCAGAAAACTTGAATAGATATCATGAATAAAATGACACATCGAGAGCAGGAGAACTTTGCTTGTGTCAAATTTTGGTTGTATTTGCTTGTTAGATGTTTCCATGTGGTGCTCGCGGTGATGAAGTGATAATCTTAAATCCGGAAACGAGTAGTGTTACTGCGGGTTGAAGTAAAAGTCACACTTTTTAGACAAATACACATAAAACACAAAGACAAACCATCTCCAGGTATCGTTACGATTAATCGTTATCCAGCTTGATCTTTTGAGGCCGGTAAACTACTGTGAGCCCCGGTTTTTGATCTGAGGTATCCAGTAGTATTCGGCAGTAACCTGCGATTGTCCCTTTCTTCACTACCTCATAGTTCCTGTGAGTCAGGATCATGTACAGCACGTATGTATTTTTTGGTCTGTTGCGACGTTTTACATGCGGGCAAAATAGATTAGCCATGAAAAAGAAGAGATTGTTAATATGACGAAGTCCATCAAGCCAACCCTATATCTTGCATCACTTTTACATTTTCTTTCTGACCCTGATATTGACGGTGAGAATGCCTATCAATATTTCGAAAACGGGGCAATGCTTGTTGAAGGCGGAAAAGTTGTTGAAATAGGTACGGCTGAAGCTGTTTTAGCTAATTATCATGGACAATACGGTTGTGCTGATCATCAGATAATTGATTATCAAGGTCATCTGATTATTCCGGGTATGATTGATACCCATATCCATTATCCTCAGGTTGAGGTGATCGCCTCATACGGTGAAAAATTACTGGATTGGCTTGAGAATTACACATTTCCCACTGAGGGGAACTTTGCAGACAAAGAACATGCAGCAAAGATTGCCAACTTTTTTCTGGATGAGTTACTTCGATGCGGTACAACCACTGCATTAGTATTTGGAACAGTTCACCCGCAGTCAGTAGATGCCTTTTTTGAAGCCTCAGTGAAGCGGAATACCCGAATGATCTGCGGTAAGGTGATGATGGATCGAAATGCACCTGAGTATTTGTGCGATACCCCTGAAAGCAGTTATGAAGACAGCAAGGTTTTAATTGAGAAATGGCATAACACAGGGCGTCAGTTATATGCGGTAACTCCGCGTTTTGCTATTACCTCAAGCAAAGAACAGCTCGTAAAGGCTGGTGAATTATATAACCAATACCCTGACGTCTATATGCAGACCCACATCTCGGAAGATAGAGACGAGGTTGCATTAGTTAAGGAACTTTTTCCTGAAAACACAGATTATCTTGATGTCTATGACCAGTATGGCCTGTTGGGTAAGCGCAGTGTTTTTTCCCACGGAATATATCTTACGTCACGGGAGCATAAGCGACTGCGGGAGACTGGTTCAAGTGTCTCATTCTGTCCCACATCCAACATGTTTATCGGCAGTGGATTGCTCGATATTACGACTCTGGAACAGGAAGACGTTGCTTACAGCGTTGGCACTGATGTAGGTGGTGGAACGAGTTTCTCAATGCTTAAGACATTACATGAAGCGTATAAAGTAACTCGCCTTAAAGGCAACAAATTATCGCCGTTAAAGAGCGTGTATCTGGCGACGCTGGGTGGCGCGAAGACACTTCAGCTCGAAGACAAAATAGGTTCATTTAAACAGGGTAACGAAGCGGATTTCGCTGTTTTGGATTTTAACTGCACACCACTTATGAGCTTAAAGCAGGGGACGTGTCACACACTGGAAGAAAAACTTTTCTCTATGATTATTCTGGGTGATGATAGAGCTGTTAAGGCTACCTATGTGGCTGGTGTCTGTGTTCATGAGCGCGATAACGCGTAAATATTTTGCTGATTTTCCCTATTTATCAGCTTGGCTTCATTAGAACTGTTTATCTTTTGTTCGTGATTTCCACGCATACTCACCTTGTGTAGTTGAGTATGCGTGGAAATCAGAAATACTTGTGCACTGCTCTCCTCTTGCCTCCCGCCTGCATTTCCCGAATTATAACTGGCAGATTTCAGGCCGATTACTTCAATTTCCACCATATTCGAGTTTTCAATATAACAGGTAATTCAGTTTTCCCCGGAGGTCGCGATATTACAGCTGGCTAGCTGTAATATAGAAATTGAAAATTTTGCATATCAGTCAACTAATTTGATAGGATTACCTTTAGGAGCCTGTCTGAGAATGTCTTTTGGGTCAAACTCTCCGGGATTTTCAAAAAATACTGTTCGCAGATAAGCGAACGAAGTGAGACTTCGATATCGTTTTTATGACTGTGCTTATTTTCTGAAAATGTCTCGATTTAGATCAAAAATCCTATTCTCGGACACTTTCCAGAAAACAAACATAGAGAAAGATTACAGCGTAATGCATCAGAGCATACCTGATATGCCTGGAAAAGCCTTAGGGGATCTAAAGCAAATGCCCATTAAAGAGAAGAGGGAAGAGGGAAGAACGTCATCGGTAACGCTCAAGCTTGCGATTATCAACAGTCTTGTTGTTCTGGTTTTGCTTGCCATAGTTGCAACATTTATCATGACACGCCAGAACGCACTGGTTAACTATATTCTAGGTGAATATCAGGGGATGGTTGAGGAGTCTTTTAATGATCAGGCCAGCCAAAACAGTTCCGATCTGAGTGGACGCCATAACATCAATACAAAAATTAGCAGTGGGATGGCCGGCTTCTTTGTCTATAATTTTGATACTGATGGTTTAAGAAACAATCTGCAAAATTTGATGGCATTGCCGGATATCGCGGCAATTCAGATAAAGGATGTGAGCGATAAGCCTTTTCTGGCTCTTTGGAAAAGTGAAGGTAGCGTAGAGTCAGCCGCAGAGGTAAATGGATCTGTTGTATTGCAGCCAGATAAGCAATTTACCGAAGATATGTACTATGGGGAGGAAAAGGTAGGAACCGTTACCTTGTACTACACTGATTCACTGTTGCTTGCACAAAGGGAAAAGAATCATCAGAAATTGACCAAAAAAGTTAATGGATTACGCAGTGAAATAGATAGCAAAGTTCGTTCTGCAACAATTTCTCAAAGTTCTGCATTTGTATGTATTATATTTGCGCTGGTTCTGTCTATCGTCCTTACCCTGAAAATTCTTGTGATAAACAGGTTGAAAAATATTACAAGCGGTCTTCGGGATATAGCAGAAGGTGAAGGCGACTTAACTAAACGCCTGGTAGATAAAACGAACGATGAAATCGGTGAATTGAGAAAGTGGTTCAATGTTTTTGTAGAAAAAATTCAGGATATTATTGCCGATGTTTCTGCAGGTTCTAAAGATCTCGATAATGAATCTGAGAGGCTCAACTTGCTCTCAACCAATATGAAAGATGATGCTGAGCAGGCATCTGTTAAGGCCGGTAATGTTGCAAACTCTTCTGAAGAGATGAGCACGAACATGAGCTCTGTAGCGGCAGCTATGGAAGAGGCTTCAACCAATATAAATATGGTTGCCGCTGCTGCAGAAGAAATGAATGCGACTATTAACAAGATCTCTGAAAATACTGATCATGCGATGACAATCGCTGTCAGTGCAGTTGATCAGACAGATAGTGCAACACGACAGGTCGATGAATTGGGAAGTGCGGCAGAAGGAATCGGAAAAGTTCTTGAGACAATTTCTGAGATATCTGAACAGGTCAACCTGCTTGCATTAAACGCAACAATTGAGGCAGCACGGGCCGGGGACGCCGGAAAAGGTTTTGCGGTAGTTGCCAACGAGATTAAAGACCTTGCCAAACAAACTGCTGAGGCCACTGGTGAAATCAAGAATAGGATTGAGGGCATACAAAACTCAACCAGAGGAACAGTTTCACATATTGAACAAATAGCCAGAGTGGTCAATGAAGTTAATGAAATAGTTTCGACCATATCTTTAGCAATCACTGAGCAGTCAACTGCCACAGAAGAAATCGCGCGTAATGTCGCACAGGCGAGTGAAGGGATTTCTGAAGTAAACCTGAATGTTGCGCAGTCTAACAGTTCGGTGGGAGCTATTTCAGAAGAAATTCATGAAGTGACTAACGCGGCTGAAAAAATTACAGAGAATAGTGTTGTGGTGAGTGAAAGTGCAGGAAAGCTGTCAAAACTGTCGAGTCAACTCAATACGATGGTAGGCAGATTCAAGGTGTGATTGGTAACCCGATTATGTCTTTCAGGGAAGGCAGGAGGTTGGTGCTTGCTTCTTGTATGAAAAAATACAAATCAATCCGAATCAAATACTCTGAGGAGAACACGATGAAAAAAGTTAACGTATTTCTATCTATTCTTGCTTTTGTACTGATGAGTTATTCTGGTGCGGCATTTGCCGAAGATTTTAAGATTATGACAGAAGAGTTTCCGCCATTCAATTATACTCAGGATGGAAAACTCACTGGGCTATCCAGCGAGGTTATGGTGGAATTGACTAAACGAGTCGGCCATCAGATGAACGCTGAAGTGTTGCCTTGGGCTAGAGCATACGGTTTAATTCAGCGCAAGGATGGCTTGATTCTTTACTCTATGACACGCACTGAAG
Source organism: Desulfosediminicola flagellatus (assembly GCF_005116655.2). GTDB lineage: Bacteria > Desulfobacterota > Desulfobulbia > Desulfobulbales > Desulfocapsaceae > Desulfopila > Desulfopila flagellata. The sequence goes on from NZ_CP050698.1 coordinate 1,992,326, forward strand.
CACGGGAAGAATTGTTTAAATGGGTAGGGCCGATTGCTTCAAACAAATGGGTGTTTTTCACAAAAAAAGGTAGCGGGATAGTAATCAATTCTCTGGAAGATGCAAAAAAAGTCAAGGCAATTGGCGCATATAAAGAAGATGCTGCTGAAACATTTCTGAAAGAGCAGGGATTTACCAATATTGATAGTGTTCCAAATGATGAACTGAATGTTCCAAAGCTTATGGGGGGCAGAATTGATCTCTGGATTGTAGGAGAGTTGCAGGGAATCCATAAAGCAAAGCAAAAGGGTGAAAGCGATAATCTTGAGAAAGTATTTGATGTTAAGGATACTCAGTTATACATAGCTTTTAGTAAAAACACTCCAGATGAGGTTATAACTACCTGGCAGAGCGCATTAGATGCTATCAAGGCTGACGGAACATACGATGCAATAGTAAAAAAATATATGTAGTTTTGTATCTAAACTACTTGGGTAAAATAGTTGTAGGTGGTTGCTGATTGAGTAACCACCTATGATTGTGTTGGGCTGTAAGATTTTCTTTTTACAGTTTCCAATTGTTACTTTCTTTGCAATTTCTTCGATGTAAACCTTCCTTGCGAATTCTCCTATATGATGATGTCCTTTGCAGTAATGCTTCAATACGCTATGGTAGAAGTTCGTAGCTGAGCTAACAGAAGCGGGAATTGCAAAAAAGAACCATAATTCGGATTGTAAATATTATGACAGAGCAAGAGTTACAGGAATATACGAATGTTCTTTTATCAGAGCAGAGAGAACTGAATGCGCTAAAGGCCAGTGAACAGGCCTCGACTCAGGCGGTAGCTCTTGATCAATCGAGTGTCGGCCGATTATCGAGAATGGATGCAATGCAGTCCCAGGCGATGGCGCTGGAAGGGAAACGCCGTAGAGATATTCAACTTACCAGGATAAAAGCAGCTTTAGAACGCATTGAAGAGGGTGAATATGGCTACTGTGCATCCTGCGATGAGGAGATTAATGTTCGTCGTCTCAAGGTTGATCCTGCCAACCCGTTTTGTGTGGAATGTGCATCGAAAATATGAAGAGCTTTTCGTATTTGTCTTGTGTTCCTCGGACAAGCTCCGAGAAAAAATATCTGCTTATAAATCATAATTCCGGAGTGCTGGCTGTATGCTCAAAGATTCAAATGTATTGCTTATTGGTGGAGTTGGTAGAAATGTTGGTAAAACGGAATTTGTCTGCAGAGTAATTGAAAAAATATCGCAAACCCACCAGGTGTATGGCTTGAAAGTTTCGGTCATTTATCCTGATGAACGACTGTTTCACGGAAGTCACTCTGATGAACTGGAGCAGAGCAGACTATTTGAAGAAACCAGTGCCGATTCCCGAAAAGATACTTCACGTATGCTGCGTGCAGGGGCCTTACGGGTGTTTTACCTGCAAAGTGACGAAGCAGGCATCCTTAAAGGGTATAAGGAATTTAGAAAGATCATTCCTGAAAATGCAGTGATTGTCTGTGAGTCAAACAGCCTCGGAGAAGTGCTGGTACCCGGTCTGAGCATTATGGTCAAATCTGAAACATCAGAGATTAAACCGAGAGCAATAGCGCAGCTTAAACGCGCCGATCTGACAATTGTTTCAGATGGCGTCTCCGGATTTACCGAACTGAACTCAATCGCCTTCGAAGATAAAAAAGGGTGGTATCTAGAATAGTGTAGATACGTGTTTCAAATTACCATTGAAACTCGGCATGTGTTAATGAGTCGCTTTTGTAATGGAGATGCAATCACTGACATAAGCCGGATCGACATGATACTATCTCAACAACATACAGAATATTCTATGTCTGATGAAGCTGGGCAGTTTATGTTTTTTACGCCTTACGCCTCACCTTACAGTTTATATGGTACGGCGATTTGCTGTGGAAGACCTGCAACGAAGTAGATCGGGCTTTTTACACGTCCATCAATGATCCTTGTTGCAAAGTTATGAGCGATAGCCTACTTTGACCGCAAAGAAACGGGAGCTTGAATGTACCGGGCTGAGAGGGGTTAAAAGTACAACCCGACCGTGAAACCTGATCCGGATAATGCCGGCGGAGGAAACATGAAGATCAAAACCGTCTCCTTACCTGAGACGGTTTTTTTTATTGGTTAATAGAATTTTTTATAGAGTGTATTTCCTATTGGGTTCCATCCCTGAATATCAATTGTCAGGGTAAAACTCACTACCACTTGGGAGGAAGATAAGATATGAAAAGAATGTGTTGCTTTGCAGCTACTGCTATCATGACAATGGTATGTCTGCTTGGATCAAATGTTTGGGCAGAGCAGGTAATTACCGTAATGACCCATGACAGTTTTGATGTCAGCAAGGAAGTTATCGCTGAATTTGAACAGGCCAATGGTGCCACGGTTCGTTTTTTGAAAGCAGGCGATGCCGGTGCTGCTCTGGTACAGGCAATTCTTTCCAAATCCAACCCGCTTGCAGATGTGTTTTACGGTGTAGATAATACGTTTTATTCCCGCGCGATTACAGGTGATATCTTTCTTCCTTATGATTCACCACTATTAAAAGACATTGCGCCTGAGCTTAAAATTGATAAAGAAAATCGCTTGATACCTGTTGATTATGGCGATGTCTGTCTCAATTACGACAAAGCCTGGTTTAAAGAAAAGGGTATTGCGCCACCTGCCGATCTTGATGATTTAATTAAACCTGCCTATAAGGGTCTTACTGTAATTGAGAATCCTGCTACCTCATCTCCCGGGCTTGCTTTTCTGCTGACCACAATCGGCAAATATGGCGAAGAAGGATACCTTGATTTCTGGAAAAAACTTCGAGCCAATAATGTCATGATATCAGCAGGGTGGGAAGACGCATATTTTGGTTATTTCACCGCTGCCTCTAAAGGCGACAGGCCTATAATTGTAAGTTACGCATCAAGCCCGCCAGCTGCTGTTTACTATTCTGAAACACCACTCACCGAGGCACCAACCGCTGCTGTTGTTATTGCAAACAATGCATTCCGCCAGATTGAGTTTGTTGGAATTCTAAAAGGAACCAAACAGGAAGAACTGGCCAGAAAACTTGTCGATTTCATGTTAAGTAAACGGTTTCAGGAAGATATTCCTCTTAAAATGTTTGTTTTTCCTGCTAACACCACAGCACAACTTCCTGAAGTTTTTGTTAAACATGCAGTAGTGGCTGAACAACCTGCTCAGGTAGATCCGCAAGCCATTGAAGAGAAGCGCGAGCAGTGGCTTGAGGACTGGACTAACACGATGCTTCGATAACCAGAGTTGCTCATGAGTATTTTGTTCGGTTTATCCGACAATAATGGAAAACGGTATTCCATCGCCTCATCTCAAGTTTGGCGCTGGTTACTGTTTTCGATCCCGCTGATCTTTTTGGCGCTGTTCTATTTTTATCCGCTTATAAAAATAGTTCTGCTGAGTTTTCTGCCAGAAGGCAGTTGGCAGCCGGATAAACTGAGCAGGCTATTCAGTAGTCCTGTCTATGCGCGTATTCTATGGTTTACTACGTGGCAGGCAGCGGTTTCGATGTTGCTAACCGTACTGTTGGCATTACCTGGCGCCTATATCTTTGCACGATACAGCTTTCGGGGTAAAAACATTTTACAGGCGTTGATGACGGTGCCTTTTGTTCTTCCAACAGTGGTAACCGCGGCCGCATTCAGGGCTCTGCTGGGTACAAACGGACTGGTTAACCGTATGCTCATGTCAGTGTTTGAGTTGCAGACTCCACCAATAGCAATAGATCAAACTGTCTATTTTTTCCTTCTGGCTCATATCTTTTATAATTACTCACTGGTTGTTCGAATTGTAGGTGGGTTCTGGGCTGGACTGGATCCTGATTTACGTTCGGCAGCAAAGATGCTTGGAGCTTCGCCCTGGCAGACATTTTATAGAATCACCCTTCCATTACTGCTTCCGGCCATTGGCTCTGCAGCGTTACTGGTGTTTATTTTCTGCTTTACCAGTTTCGGCGTTGTGCTGATACTTGGTGGTCCGGGTTATGCGACTATTGAGGTCGAAATCTACAGGCAGGCGGTACAGATGTTTAATCTGCCGATGGCTGCAGCACTTTCTCTTATTCAGATTGCTGTAAACTTTGCATTGATGTGGATCTATGCAAAGCTGGATGTTCAATCTAAAACCGGATTTTATACCGAATCGGCAAAATCCGTAGAGCCACTTCCTTCAACACTATTTAAACGTATATGGGTTGGCAGCAATATCGTATTTATGGTGCTGCTTCTCGCAACTCCGCTGACTGCGTTGATTGCAAGATCGTTTACAGGTGAAAATGGGGCCACCCTTGTATATTACACAGCACTCTTCACCACACAGGCACGATCTGTGTTTTTTGTTGAGCCGATTAGTGCTGTGGCAAACTCTATCGGATTTGCTGTTGCGGCTATGCTGCTTGCTGTCGTTCTTGGTCTTGCCGCCTCGATATTTTTATCACCTTCAAAAAGGCGCGGCAAATCGTTCTGGGATGCTCTGATTATGCTTCCATTGGCAACTTCTGCGGTAACTCTGGGTTTTGGTTATATCATCACCCTGAACAAACCTCCGCTGAACCTGCGCGATTCAATAGCAATGGTGCCGATTGCACATGCCCTCGTTGCCTTTCCGTTTGTTGTGCGATGCATTCTGCCGACTCTTAGACAAATTCCAGAATCTCTTCGCGAAGCGGCAACTATGCTTGGGGCTTCTCCTGCCCAGGTCTGGAAATATGTAGATCTGCCTATCATTACACGGGCAATTCTTGTAGGTGCTGTATTTGCGTTTTCGATCAGTATGGGGGAGTTCGGGGCTTCAGCGTTTGTCACACGTCCACATACTCCGACAATGCCCGTGGCAATTTTCCGATTTCTGGGCCAGCCAGGCGATTTAAACTACGGGCAGGCAATGGCTATGAGCAGTATTCTCATGCTTGTTACCTGCTCAGGTTTCTGGCTTATTGGTAAGGTCGATTCATCGCGATCACGCTTAAGCTGATATTTTTTACTCTATTCAAATCTTTCTAATAGCATGTCTATCCCAGCGAATAACACAAAAATTCTTGAGGTAAAAAATCTCACCAATCATTACCTCGGGCAAAAGCTTTTAGAGGATGTGAATCTCTCTTTAGTGAAAGGTGAAATTCTTTGTCTGCTTGGACCTTCAGGGTCTGGAAAGACAACATTGCTGCGCCTTATTGCCGGTCTTGAGCAGGAAACATCCGGTGAAGTGATGTTCAATGGCCGAAATATCCTCAAGGTTGCACCGCATAAGCGAAATATCGGTATGATGTTTCAGGAGTATGCACTGTTTCCACATAAGAGTGTGAGCCAGAATATCTCATTTGGGCTGGAAATGAAAAAATGTTCCACCAATCATCAGGAAAATGTAATTAAATCGATGCTTGAGCTGGTCGGCCTGACCGGCTTTGGTGATCGTAAGGTAGATGAACTGAGTGGCGGAGAACGCCAGCGTGTGGCACTGGCGCGAAGCCTTGCTCCTGAGCCTGATCTGCTATTGCTTGATGAGCCATTGGGATCGCTCGACCGGATTTTGCGTGAAAGACTCACCATAGAAATTCGAAGTATCCTCAAAAAAATCGGTGTTACGGCAGTTTTTGTGACCCATGATCAGGCCGAGGCGTTCAGTGTAGCTGACAAGGTCGCAATCCTTCAGGATGGAAGGTTGCAACAGATTGAAACTCCTGAAAACGTATACAGGTTTCCTGCAAACAGGGATGTTGCAGAATTTTTGGGATTTACCAATTTCATTGACGGCCAGATTACAGAAAATGGTAATTTTGTTTGTGGAGTCTCAGGCGTAAAAAATCTGCTGTTGAATGCAGAGAAATGGTGCGGAGATCATACACTTCTTATACGCCCGGAAGGTGCATGCGTGTGTGAAAACGGTGATGTTGAAACAGTTCAACCGACCGTTTCAGGCAGGGTGGTACTGTCCCGATTTCAAGGTTCAACATATAAGGTTGTAGTTGATGCCGGTGGTCAGGAGTGTATTTTTGATTTGCCTCTGGAACCAAAACCACCAGGGCCCGGCGAACACATAGATCTGGTGTTGCAACCATCGTCAATTCTGCTATTACGTTCAAAAAAAAGACTAGAAAATATTTAAAAATGTAAAGGAAGGGTTATGCAGGTCGTCATCTTTGCAAATGGAAAAGAACCATGTCCACCTGATGCAGTACGTAGAGCCAATAGTGCAGATTTCATTATTGCAGCAGATGGTGGAGCTGAGTATTGCGACAATTTCGGAATTGTCCCTGATGTGCTTGTAGGTGATCTGGATTCAATTGCAGCGAATCTTCTCAAACAGTATGAAACAGAGGATGTTGAAATAATTCGTCACCCTGTAAGAAAAGATTCAACTGACTTGGAGCTTGCACTCGAAATTGCCTTGGAAAGAGGCGCGGAACGTATCGAATTATACGGTGCCCTGGGTGGAAGATGGGATATGAGCATCGCCAATATTTTCCTTGCCGGTGCTGGAAAATTCAGTGGTCTTGAAATCACGCTTTACGGGGTTGATTGCCAGATGCATATTCTCCAGCCATTACGCGAACAGCGGTTTAGCAATTACCTGAATACACCGGTCACATTGCTGCCATTATTTGGTGATGTGACCGGTGTATCATTGCAAGGGTTTGAATATCCACTTAGAGGTGCAAAAATTGTCTCAGGATCAACGCATGGCGTCAGTAATGTCATTGTAGAACGGTCTGCCACGATTAATCATCAGGATGGCGTTCTGCTCTGCATTATTTCATGTACCTGATCCTTTCAGTTCTCCTATCATTGCCTCTTTCATTTTGAATTTCTGAATCTTACCTGTAACTGTCATCGGGTATTCCGTTACCATACGAATATGTTTCGGTATTTTATAATGGGCAATGTGTTCTTTGCAGTAATTGTATATATCCTCTGCTGTTAACGATTGATCGGGGGCCGGACGTATCCAGGCGCAGACCACTTCTCCTAATTTCTCGTCTGGCACACCAAACACCTGAACATCGAGAATGTGCGGATGTGTATAGAGGTATTCTTCAATTTCCCGCGGGTATATATTTTCCCCCCCCCTGATAATCATATCTTTTAGTCTGCCAACGACACTGCAATATCCCTGATCGTCAATAACGGCGAGGTCTCCGGTATGCATCCAGCCTGCTTCGTCTATAACCTCGCGTGTCCGCTCTTTGTTGCCCCAATATCCCTGCATCACCAGATAACCTCTGGTCAACAGTTCACCGACAGTACCTCTTGGTACGACATTACCATGAGCGTCAATAATTTTTGCTTCGGCATGGGGCTGTATACGTCCTACAGTGGTCACCCGTTTTTCAACGTCATCTTTTGTCGAGCTTTGAAAGCTGACCGGGCTCGTTTCTGTCATGCCATAGGCAATGGTAATTTCGGACATATGCATCTGGTCCATTACTCTTTTCATGACTTCTATTGGGCAGGGGGCTCCGGCCATTATGCCTGTACGCAGGGTATCGAGCCGGAAGTCTCGAAATCCAGGATGATCCAGTTCAGCAATAAACATAGTGGGCACGCCATGAAGCGCGGTGCAATGTTCTCTTTGGATGCTCTCAAGTGTTGAGACTGGATCAAAGCCTTCAGCAGGATAAATCATTGCTGCACCATGAGTTGTGCAGGCAAGGTTGCCAAGTACCATGCCGAAGCAATGATAGAGTGGAACAGGGATGCATAGCCTGTCTATTTCACTGAATTTCATTGCTTCGCCAACAAAATAACCGTTGTTGAGGATATTGAAATGAGTAAGTGTGGCACCTTTTGGTGTCCCGGTTGTGCCGCTGGTAAACTGGATATTTATCGGTGAATCGAATTGGAGGGACTGTGCAATATCCACAAGGCGTGCATGGTCTTTTTCACGGGCCAATTCCAGTACTTCTTGAAATCTGAACATACCCGGTAGTGGTTCGTCCCCTGTCTGAATCAGAAATTTCAGGTGAGGTAGGATCTTAGCTCGTATATTTCCAGGCGTAGATTGAGCGATCTCCGGTACAAGTGAATTGATCATTTCCAGATAATTGCTCGTTTTGAACGTACTTGCGAGTATGAGAGCTTTTGCCTGGACTGTTTTCAGTGCGTATTCCAGTTCTGAAAGCCTATAGGCGGGATTGATGTTTACCAGAATAAGACCGCATTTCGCCGTTGCATATTGCGTTATGACCCATTCGCTGCAATTGGGTGACCATATACCAACTCTGTCACCAGGTTCTAATCCCAGGGCTAAGAGGCCTGCAGCAAAATCGTTAACCCGTTTTTGGAGTTCTTTATATGACCAGCGGACCTTCTGGTGTCGAACAATCAGGGCATCCTTATCTGGAAATCGAGCGACAGTGTTGTCAAAGTTTGTGCCGATTGTTTCGCCACGAAGAGCAATAGGACTGGCACCGTGGACATACGATTGTTTGAGCATCCTGAACCTCCTTTCGGTTAGGAGATTGTCGGGCTGAACCTTTTAGATCAACTCGGCGTTGTGTAGAAAAATTAGTGCCCGCAGGTAGGTGTTGACTCCGATAACCATTAGAATGATGCACTTAATTTTCCAGCAATGCCGAGATTTGAGGTCAAAACGCTTAAACCGACAGACTCCCAGGATTATCCATATTTGTAGATGCAATATTACAAGGAACTTCTATATGGCTGATGTTCAATCGTATCGCATTCCGGACAAAGCAGGCAAAGAAAAATGATAGTAAAGTTATAGTACGGTATGAGATTCAGCTGTTTCACCGTTAGCCAGGAATTCTCATCGATACAATTTTTCGTAGCCAGGTGATTGTAGTGAACCAGGAAATGTCAGGAATAGGTATTCTTTCAATTAATTGATCTGAGAACAGTTGGTGTGATACACTTATTAGGTAAAAGTATGAAGATATATAATTTTTCTGCTCGCAGAAAAATTAGAGGTAACACGTTCAATCTTAAAGGATCAGCAGATAATAACATGCTGAAGCTCCTCATTCTATAATAGATTCGCTACAAGGTTTGAGTGTATGTTTATACCTAAAAAAAGATGGACACCGGTTGTACTGTTCATTCTGTTTGTCGTTTTCCCGCAGATGCTTTTGGCACGAGACATCGTTATTGGCTCTATAAATGATAACCCTAAAGAAGAGGTTCAAACTTTTCTACCCATTGCAAAGTACCTTGGAGAAGAATTGCAAAAAGATGGGATAGAAAAGGGGAAAGTGGTCATAACACGAAGCATGGAAAAGATGGCAGAACTGTTATCAGTAGGAAAAGTTGATCTCTATATTGATAGCCCCTACCCAATCCTCAATGTGAGTAACTTGAGTGGCGGGGTGTTTTTTCTAAGGCGCTGGAAAGGTGGTTTGAGTGGGTATCATTCTGTGATTTTCACACATAAAGATAGCACTATTACGACGCTGGAAGATCTTAAGGGAAAGATGATTGCCTTTGAAGAACCGTGGTCATCATCTTCATATTTTCTGCCCAAACACAGCCTTATGCAACACAACATATCTCTTGTAGAAAAGAATAATTTTAGAGAATCTGTCGAAGGTGGAAAATTAGGGTATGTGTTTAGCTATTCTGATAAAAATACCATGTTTTGGGTCTTGAATAAACAGGTGGATGCGGGCGGAATGAGTCTGGAAAAAATGAACCGACATGCTAAAGACAATATAGACAGTATCCGTATCATTCATCAGACGTTTTATATCCCACGCCATGTGGTTTTACATCGTGCAGACCTCGAACCTGAACTGGTTGCACGAATCACAGAGATTCTCACAGAAATGGATAAGACGGAAAAAGGTCGGGAGGTCCTGAAAGCTTTTGAGGAGACAGCTAAATTCGATGCAATTCCAGAGGATTCTCTTAAGGCAATGCAGGATGGATTGAAGTTTATGCGCGAAAATGTCGGCGAATAATACTCTGGTTTAATCGTATGAGTATTCGTTCAAAACTTATCCTTTTTACTCTTGGAATCATATTATTCGTAGGTGCAGGGATTAGTTTCTATTCAATTTATTCTGATAATACGAGAGCCTATGAGATATTTGAGAAAGAATGTAAAATCACAATCAGTTTCCTCACGTCTGCAATAATCAACGATGTCTATTTCCTCGATGTTAACTCTCTCGACGGTAAGTTACAGGATGCCTTTGTGCACCCTGGTATAAACAGTATGGTTGTTTATGATACACAAGGAGCTGTTCTGGTAGGCCATGGGCGTGAAGGACAGAATGAAGATTTTACAGTAAAACTGGATAAAACGATCTTCGATGAACGTCTTTCCTCACATATTCAAAAGGAAGATACACGCTGGCTGATGATTGGAGAAATCCCATTTCCTGATGGTACCATTCTTGGCTATCTCGCTATAGAGTTTTCTATTGAAAGTCTTAAAGAACGGATTGCCGATACTCTGAAACGACAACTTATGGCCACCGCCCTTGCCCTCCTGCTTGGCACAGCCCTAGCCTACTTTCTGGCTACTGCCCTTAGTAGCCGCATTAAGATAATTCTCTCAGGGTTTCAGCGTGTAGGTGAAGGGGAACTCGAAACACAGTTGTATATTAGTTCAAAAGATGAGCTCGGAGAATTAGCAATCCAGTTCAATAAAATGACAAATCGCCTTGCACGATATTGGAGTGATGTGGATGAGGCTCGTATTAAGGCGGAGAGAGCTAATGAGGCTAAGAGTATGTTTTTGGCCAACATGAGCCATGAAATTCGTACTCCTATGAATGGTCTAATGGGGATGGCGGAACTCCTGCTTTCTACTGATTTACGATCAGACCAGAGGCGATATGCCAATACCATCATTAATTCAGGGGATACCCTTTTAAACGTAATAAACGATATTCTTGATTTTTCAAAAATCGAACAGGGGGAACTGATATTTGAAAACAGGTGGTTTGATATTCGCAATGTTCTTGAGGATATTGCTGAGTTGTTTGCTCCAAGGGCGTATATTAAACGACTGGAGTTACTGCTCTCTATATCTGACGATCTGCCGGTTAAATATTACGGTGATTCCCACAGACTACAGCAGGTAGTTTCAAACTTTTTAAATAATGCCATTAAATTCACCCATGAAGGGGAAATAGAAATAGAGGCCTTTGCTGGGGAGGGACATGGCGGGATACAAACGTTATCCATTTTTATTCGAGATACAGGTATTGGAGTGGATGAGGAAACCAAAACGCGTCTTTTCACTCCATTTACCCAGGCTGATGAATCGACGACACGTAAATACGGTGGTACAGGCCTTGGGTTGGCTATAAGCAAATCCATAATTGAAACTATGGGTGGGGCAATCAGCATGGAAAGCAAAGTCGGTTATGGTACACGAATTGGTTTTGAAATTCCGCTTAAGGCTGATGATTCTATCCCGAAAGATGGTTCAATCGACAGGCTGGCCGGGTTGAGATCGTTACTAGTTGATGATAATGAGCGATCGTTGGAAATTCTCAGTAAACAATTATCTTCATGGAACGTTCAGAATGTAATAACAGCACATGGCTTTGATGCAATTGCGGAATACAAGCAATCGATGAATGCTGGTGTGGCTTTCGATGTAATTATAATTGATCAGGAATTACCAGATATCAATGGGGTGAAACTGGCTGAACACATTTTTGATATAGCAAAAGGTATTCCTCCCAACCTGATTATACTTGTTCCCAACTGGGCTAATAGTGAATCTATTTATGCCAATGGCAGGATACCGTTGCACTGTATTGCAAAGCCGGTAAGGTCGAATGATTTGCAACGGGCTTTACTGGCAGGACGTCAGGAAGATATATCATACGACCGGGCTGAAATACGCCGTGGCGGCAGTTTAAAAGTTTTCCGAAATTCACTGGCAGGTAAAATCCTTCTGGTTGAAGATAATGCAGTGAATCAAGAGGTTGCGCTTGGCACACTGAGGCTGTTCGGCTGTGTGGTTGATTGTGCAGTTGATGGTAATGAGGCTATTGAGATGTGGGAAAAAACATTTTACGATCTTATTCTGATGGATTTGCAAATGCCGGAAATGGATGGATATCAGACAACAAAAGAAATCCGGTCCCGTGAAAAGATCAAAGGAGGCCATACACCAATTATCGCTCTCACCGCACATGCTCTCAAAGGTGAGGAGGGGAAATGTATTAAAGCGGGAATGGACGGTTATCTACCGAAACCGTTTGACACTGTCGAACTTCACGACACCTTGCAACACTGGATTTCGGAGTAATGTAGAAATTCGTGGCGTAAAGAAATGCCGTGCATCTGTAATGTATTATCTGTTTGTTGCTAAGAGTGCTATATGAGCGACCAGCGGAGAGTCTGTTCTGCATAATAAGGCACCACATCACCATACTTTGCAGGAACCTCCCACGCAGTATCGGTAAGCGCGACCTCTTTTTTAGGAACAGTGAGTCCGTAGCGGTTAATAGCATAGTCACTCACGAATCCCTGCAGCAATTCAAGACAGTTTTGTTCTTCGAATATCTGGGCAAGCAGTGGAAGAGCAACAGGAGCAGAGAATACGCCTGCAGCACAACCTACACATTCTTTTTTATGACGTGGATGTGGAGCGGAATCTGAGCCAAACAGGATTTTTTTATTGCCACTGAAAACAGCTTCACGCAGTGCTTCGCGGTCGGTAGGTCTTTTTGCTATGGGCTTGCAAAACAGATGGGGTTGCATCATTCCGCCTACAACATCATCAAGTGTGAGTAGAAGGTGGTGGACGGTTACTGTTGCTGAGACATTTTCATGTTTTTCAAGAAACCTTACCGCTGCCTCTGTTGTGATATGCTCCATTATTACATGCAGGCGCGGGTATTGAGTTGCTATAGTTTGATATACATCGAGGAACTCTTTTTCTCTATCCATCACAAAGCCGTTACTCTCACCATGTACCAGCAGCGGTATCTGCAGATCTTCCATTATTTGCAGAGTCGGTTCAATTGCTGAAAAATCTGATACACCATTTTCACTCTGGGTGGTAATTCCGGCTGGATAGAGTTTAATACCAATAATTTTATCTCTGACTTGCTCTAGCTCTTCTCGTGTATAGGGTCTGAAAAACAACGTCATAAATGGTTCGAAATTTTCATGGCCACAACATTTTTTGATATCATTACGGTACTGTTCAACTTTTATAAGCGAATCAACAGGGGATATGAGGTTGGGCATGATTACAGCGCCGGAAAACTGCTGGGCAGTAAATGGAGCAACATGTTTAAGCATGTCACCTTCACGAAGATGAAGGTGCATATCCAGGGGCGAGTTGAGTAGTAATTTCATAATGTAAGCGTCTTGAGTAAGGAAAGAGTTGAGATAATAGACTTGATTGAGAATAACTGAAAAATAGCGTGATTGACAGTCCTAACCTGGATTTCTCATCAATACAGGTAGTCGCAGGCCGAGGCACAAGCAACGCTATTGTAATAAAACACTGCAAATGGCCTGTAATGATGTAGTTGCTGAAAAAATTCTATTGATTTGAAGGGTGATCCTTTTTGATTTCAAATGAAAAACACTCTGTTGTTTGAATTTGTTATTATTTCCGCTTAAAATCATTTGTTTGAGTTTGTAATCTAAATACCAATGAGGAATGCGGGCTGAAGAACATCTGCGGACGCAATGTATGTAATAGCGTAAACAATCTAAAAGAGAATGAAAAATATCATATTGGATAATAGAAAAGATCCGCTGGGTGCAATGCTTTTGGATTATATGGCGGGCAAGCATGATGCCTGTCTTGAAGTAGAATCAAGCACGCTTGATATGAGCACAATGTGCGGTGAATTAATGTTCAGGCCTCATCAGCTCATGAGTGGTCTTGAGAAAAAAGCACTGGAGTTGTGTCACGGTGATATACTCGATGTTGGGGCAGGAAGTGGGTGTCACAGCCTCTATTTACAGGAGCAGGGGAAACGGGTGGATAGCCTCGATATCTCTCCTGGCTGCATTGAGGTAATGAAAAAACGGTCCGTGCGTAATCCCATTTATGACAACCTGTTTTCTCTGGATATTGTGAAATACGATACAGTTCTCATGCTCATGAACGGTATTGGACTATGTGGCACGCTTGAAGGACTGCATCTATTTCTTCAACATCTGCCTTCAATCTTAAAAGATGGCGGGCAATTGCTTGCAGATTCAACGGATCTGACCTCATTGTACGATAAGGCAGCGGGTGATGGATATTCGCTGGAAGGGTACATGGGGGAAACCGAATTTGTAATGAGCTATCACCATGTGATATCAGAACCGTTTGACTGGTTATATATCGATTATCAAACTTTGCTCCTGCTTGTTCAGCACTATGGCATGCAGTGTGAGCTGGTCATTGAAGGAGAGGGCGGTCAATATCTTGCCCGAGTGTTTGGTACACACTGAAATGTATTTTATATGTTTTATCTGCATATTCAGAAAAATGTCTGCAATTACGCAATTACGCAATTACGCAATTTCCGATTGAAATTATAGTTGTTTAGCTGTGGTACCCTCTCCATTTCTAGGTGATGAACCTAGTCCGCTTCGGAAAAACGCCCAGTTCAAATTCAGTCTCAAGCCGATTGCCACTATACGTAGAAATCCTCTATTGTCTATTGCATAACCACCGACAGGGTCCTTCCGGGCTGAAATCTGGAAGCATGAGACGATATTTCCTATTTTTGAGGAGAGTACAGTGGAATACGGAAGAGCATATACCAGCAGGTTGATGGCAGCCAGTGATGCGGTTGATTTGATTAAATCAGGTGACTGGGTAGACTACGCATGTTTTCTCTCTACACCGATCACTCTTGATCAGGAACTGGCTAAACGAGCCGGTGAGGTCGAGGACGTAAAAATTCGCGCATTAGGTTTCCCGGGGCTTGCAGCAGTTGCGAAAGCAGATCCTGAAGGCAGGAGTTTTAAATACAACAGCTGGCATTTCACCGGCGCAGATCGAAAACTTCATGATCAGAAGGTGTGTAATTATATACCTCTTCTTTACCATGAGGGGCCGGGGTATTACGAAAAACACGATATAACCACAGATGTTATGTTGCTTCGAACAACTCCTATGGATCACAAAGGTTTTTTTAACTTCGGTGTTTCCAACTCATTTACCCGTGCACAGATAAGTGCAGCCAAGAGGGTTATCGTCGAGGTCAATGAGAACATGCCGTATTGCTATGGCGGTAATGAAGAACAAATTCATATCTCAGAAGTGGATGCGATTGTTGAGAGTAATCACGAAGAGATGTTTTCTATGAAAGAACCGAAAATATCTGATATCGACGAGCAGATAGCAGAAATTGTCGTTTCCCAGATTCAAAATGGCTCCTGTCTACAACTTGGAATAGGTGCTATGCCCAATGCAATCGGAAAGCTTATTGCCAACTCCAACCTCAGAGACCTTGGTGTGCATACAGAGATGCTCTGTGATAGTTTTGTCGATATCTATGAGGCCGGGTGTATTTCCAACAGAAACAAGAAGCAGGATGTAGGTAAATTCGTCTACACGTTCGCTCTTGGTTCAAAGAAATTGTACGACTTTCTTGATCGTAATGCATCCTGTTCCAGTTACCCTGTAGATTATACAAACCACCTGAACAATATCGCGGCAAATGATAAGGCTATCGCCATTAATAACGCGCTCGAGATTGATCTGTTTGGCCAGGTTTCCTCAGAGTCATCGGGTACCCGTCATATATCAGGGACCGGTGGCCAACTGGATTATACATATGGGTGTTATCACTCCCGTGGCGGCAAGGCGTTGATATGTCTTACCTCAAGTGTTGTAGATAGAGAAGGAACAAGGAAATCGCGCATCAGACCGTTTCTTGATCCAGGCACAATCACAACATTACCAAGGGTTATGGTAAATTATGTTGTAACCGAATATGGCATGATCAACTTAAAAGGTAAGTCAACCTGGGAAAGGGCCAAAGCTCTGATCTCGATTGCTCATCCTGAATTTCGTGATGAGTTGTTGGAACATGCGGAGCGCATGAATATCCAGATGTAACATACAGAATACGGCATTTCACACTGTGTATCGGGAGATTCCGTATTATCAATATGATAAAGACTGAAGGGAAAGGATTGCTCCTGCACTCCTGACCGACTCACCGTCCGCCCACCCCAAGGAATCATCGGGCAGTTTTTTCCCTTCTGTTTCGTAGCGGTTCAGTAGTATTCGATTATTAATCAGGCACTGCCGGACAGGTGTAATTCCGGATAGAATGCACTTCGTCAAATTCCATTCCAATTAACGGGTTTCAAAAAACGAGCATTTTCAATACAAACCGCGACAAACACTTTTCCTTCAATTCATTATCTGTTAGAAATGAACTGCAACGCCACTGAATCTCGTTTATTAACTGGTGCTTCAGAACATCTGGAGGGTGGTGGATGATATGCAGTCGCCATTGTAATGGCCTGAGCTTTTCACAAAGGATGTGAAGGATATGTTTGCAGGAACGCGGATTCGTCATAAGCTTCTTTTCTCGTACTCTCTTCTCTATATCCTCTCTCTGTCTATCGGGTTCGGTACGTTCTATATCGTTATTCGTGATACTATCGAATCGAATATCGAAAGCGAATTGCAGAATACGACCACTGCTATTTATAATCTTGTACGGACTTCTGCTACTGTTTCTATAAAAAACTATCTGCGGGGTACCGCGGAAAAAAATGTAGAGATTATCAACCTGTTTTATCAGGACCATCTCTCTGGAAAAATTACTGAAGAGCAGGCGAAAGAGAGTGCTGCACGGGTGCTGTTGAGCCAGACAATCGGCGAGTCGGGATATATCTATTGTCTCGATAAAAAGGGTATCGTTGTTGTTCATCCTTCGCGGGCGCTGCTGCAAACCGATGTTTCCGAATATTCCTTTGTAAAAGATCTCATTAAGCAAGAGCGTGGTTATCTGGAATATGACTGGAAGAATCCCGGTGAAGATGTGGCGAGGCCCAAAGCTCTTTATATGATGCACTTCGAACCGTGGGGCTGGTATATCGCAGTATCCTCCTATCGTGCTGAATTCAAGAATCTGATAAATGTCGATGATTTTAAACACAGTGTACTTGATTTGAAATTCGGTAAAACCGGCTACACCTATGTGATGAATAACGAGGGCACGGCCATTATTCACCCGAAACTCGAAGGACGTAATATTCTGACACTTGAAGGATTGCCAAACGAATATCTGGCCTATATTCTCAAGGAGAAAAAGGGCCGGGTCGTATACCCGTGGAAAAATCCAGGTGAATCCGAATCACGTCTCAAGCTCTGCATCTTCAACTATATTGAGGAGTATGATTGGATAGTCGGGGCTTCCAGTTACCATGATGAATTTTACGAGCCGCTGCGAACCATCGGCCTGGTAGTGCTGATCACCTTTACCATCACCATGTTTCTTGTTTTGTCGCTGACGTATAAAATCAGTGATTCTATTACCAGCCCCTTGCAGAGATTGATGACGCATTTCGGAAACGCAAGCCAGGGTGATTTCAGTTTGCGAATGCCGGTGAATTCGCGTGATGAACTTGGTCAATTGGCAAGCTATTTTAACAGGTTTATGGAACAGCTTGCAGATTATAGTAGCAGTTTAAAGAAACAGATCCTGGTTCGCCAGGAGACGGAAAAGAGTCTTCGGATCAGCGAGGACAGATATCGTTCGGTGATGGAGGCGGCAGCAGACCCAATAGTTATTTATGATATGCAGGGACATGTTACCTATTTTAATCCCGCTTTCCATAAAGTTTTTGGCTGGGCACTGACTGAATGTTACGGCAAAAAGCTCGATCATTTCGTCCCGCAGGAAAACTGGCAGGAAACATCGGCCATGATCAAAGCGATTCAGGAAGGAAGAGTATTGCCTGCGACAGAGACGAATCGCTATACCAAAACAGGTGAAATCCGTGATGTCAGCATCAGCGGTGCGGCCTTCAGGAGTGATGATCAGCAGCTTGCCGGCAGTGTGGTGATCTTGCGTGATATTACCGAGACGAAACGATTGACCAAGCAGTTGATGGATATCGGTGATAATGTTCGCCAAAATATCGGTCAGGACCTGCACGATGATCTCTGTCCGCATCTCATCGGTATCGGCGGTCTTGTTTCGGCACTCAAGATTACCATCGAAAAGAGCAATGGCGAGGGTGCAGAACTTGCCGGCAGGATTGTCGATCTGATCGGTGAGGCGACCTCCAAAGCACGCGGGCTTGCACGTGGGCTTTGTCCTGTTCATCTGGTTGCCTATGGTTTGCAGTCGGCGCTTGAGGAAATTGCAGAAAAAGCGGCAGAGGGAGCGGATATTCCCATCACGTTTCATGGTGATGCAACATTGAAATTTGATGACAATACGTTGGCGACACATTTGTACTATATTGTTCAGGAGGCGGTGAACAATGCAATAAAACATGCGGTTGCAACACGTATTGATATTTCCCTTTGTCAGGAAGAAGAGTATATTCATCTACGAATCACCGATGATGGCAAGGGAATGGAGGAAAAGCAGGATAGAAGAGGAATCGGCTTGCAGATTATGCAGTATCGTGCCCTGGTAATCGGCGCTTTCCTTGAGATAACCACAAGTAGCAAGGGCGGTACAGGTATCCATGTATATATGAAGAGGTAAGGATACCTATGAGAAAGAGAAATACATTTTTATCGTAGCTGAAGCATTATCACTAAAAGGTTTCTTGAAAAGCAATTTTCAAATCAGCCTGAACGCGGAGAACGTGCATGGCCCCGCCGAAAAAATATAAAGTACTGATAATTGATGATCATCCTATATTCTGTCTCGGAATGAGCGAGTTGATTAATAAGGAAGATGATCTAGTGGTGTGCGGCAGTATTGAGCTGATGAAAAAGGCCGGTGAGGCAATTGATAACCTGAAACCGGACCTTGCAATCATAGATATATCGCTCAAAGACGGCAACGGTATAGAGCTGGTTCAGGAAATCAAAAAGGAGTACGAGGGATTGCCGATGCTGGTACTTTCCATGTACGATGAATCCCTTTACGCTGAACGTGCACTGTTGGCGGGAGCAAGCGGCTATATTATGAAACAGGAGGCGATCTCACTTGTTGTTAAGGCAATTCGCAAAGTGCTTGACGGTGATATCTATGCCAGCAATTCTGTGAAGGAAAAAGTCTTTAAGCGTCTCACCAACCAGCATACAGCCGATAGTAAATCACCGCTGGATATTCTAACTAATAGAGAGCTTGAAGTGCTCAGGCTTATTGGTGAGGGCTATTCAACTAAAGAGATAGCGGAGCGGTTACACCTCAGTATTAAGACCATTGGTACGTATCGAGAAAATCTCAAAGAAAAACTCAAGCTTAAACACTTTACCGGGCTTGTGAAATTTGCCGTGCACTGGTCGAACAAAATTCTTCATTGATAAATCAGGGCGCTGATGTCTTTGTGCTAAACTGAAAATGTCAAGAGTTGAAGCGTGTAGAGAAAGCGTCTTTTCTGCTCTGCTATATTGATCTGTATAGAGCCGGACCTCCGCATTCGCTCTGAAGCAGACGTTTAAGAATTTTTCAATGCGTGTTTAACAGGTGTTTCTCCCGTAATTACCTTTGAAATCTCCGTGCCCGCCGCCCACTTCCCACTATGAGTCATCAATCACGCTGAAATACCCTCTTTTAGATCGTGATTCGACGGCGAATTCAGAACTACACTCGATAATTCCAGGCCCTTTAATAAGCTATCAAAAAAAGCCAGTTATCTCAGTTGTCTACTCTGCTAGGTTCAAAACCTAGTCCTCCTCAGTTTTTATTGCAGATACAAATAGGTTTTGTACCGATTGTCCGCTTGGGCCGGATCTAATAGTGTTCGCTTCAGTTACATTGGCATGTGAAGAACAGATAGAACGTTCTTTGTTTAACTGTTCAAGATGAAAGTAATCAGCCAGTAAATGGAGTGGTCCAGATGTTCAGAGCACGTGTGAATCGTGATATTCTCAGTCCGGTTTCTTTTTTAAATAGAAGCGCAAGCGTCTATCCGGATAAGATCGCAGTTGTCTATGGGGATAAACGATACAGTTACAAAGAGTTTTTTCAACGGGTAAATCAGCTTGCTAATGCACTCCATGAAAGTGGGATTGGAGTCGGTGACAAGGTAGTTTTTATCTGTCCCAACACTCCACCGATGCTTGAAGCACATTATGCAATACCACTTATTGGTGCGGTATTGGTGTGCATCAATACCCAGCTTTCCAGTTCAGAATATCAGTATATCATCGAACATTCAGACGCGAAGGCGGTCTTTGTCGATAATGAATTTGTCAATCGCCTGCATCCGGTTATTGAGGAGTTGAGCGAGGTCGAACTGTTCGTCAATATCTGTGAGTACTCCATTTCGCCTCTGGTGAAGGGACCTGAGTATGAGTCATTTATTGGTGGTGGCGCGACAACTGTACCTGAGTGTGACGGGATCAGTGATGAAAACGATATGATCGCCATCAACTATACCTCTGGTACTACGGGCAAGCCCAAAGGTGCAATGTATAGCCATCGTTCCACCTATCTGCATACACTGGGCGAAATTATCGAGTCGTCACTTACCCCGGAGTCTGTTTATCTCTGGACACTACCGATGTTTCATTGCAATGGCTGGAGTTTTCCCTGGGCGGTTACCGCAATAGGGGCAACCCATATCTGCATGCGTCAGTGTTTACCGAAGGATATTTTCCATCTTATAGAGAAAGAAAATGTTTCACATATGTGCGCGGCACCAACCGTTTTACTGATGATGATCTGCTACCCTGAGTCGCGATATGTAAAACTCAGGCGTCCTTTGCAGGTGTTGACAGCAGGGGCTTCTCCGTCACCCGCGATTATCCAGGGCATGGAAGAGATTGGTGCAAATATCACCCATGTCTATGGCCTCACTGAGCTACATGGTCCCCATAGTGTCTGTGCATGGCAGGCACCATGGGTTGAGCTTGATCCGGAAAACGTTTCACGCATGAAAGCACGTCAGGGCGTACCGTATACAACCTCTATGCATATGTCTGTGGTCGATCCGCTCACTTTGCAACCGGTGCCTTGTGATGGACTGACCATGGGAGAAGTGGTGATGCGGGGTAACAATGTGATGCTTGGTTATTACAAGGATGAAGCTGCAACCGAGAAAGCATTTCGCGATGAGTGGTTTCATAGCGGTGATCTTGGAGTCGTGCATCCAGATGGCTATATCCAGATCATGGATCGGGTTGGCGATATTATTATGCGTGGTGGTGATATCATTTCGTCAATTGAGATCGAAGATGTGATTTACCAGCATCCTGATGTGCTGGAGGTTGCTGTGGTTTCTACACCGGATCCGGTGTGGGGCGAGGCTCCCAAAGCATTTGTGGTTCCGAAGCTCGGCAGAAACCCGACGGCTGAAGAGATCATAGAGTTCTGCCAGCAGAATCATGCCGAGTTCAAGGCACCGAAAACAGTTGAATTCTGTCAGTTACCGAAAACAGCAACCGGCAAAACCATCAAATCGCAACTTCGTAACCGTGAGTGGGTGGGGTGGGAGAGAAATGTAAGCTAGAGAGAATCAACGCTTCGCCAGAATGGTTTCGGAAGTTTTAAACCTATGACTGATAACGTAAAAGGACCGGAAAGGAGAAATACCATGAACTACGAGTGTCTGGAATTTCAGCAGGATGGTGGTATAGCGACTATTACCTTTAACAGGCCCAAAGCACTCAATGCCCTTAACAGTGCCACGCTGCGTGAACTCGATAATGCACTTGACTGTATTGCCGGGGATGAAAATATCCGGGTACTTATTCTTACCGGCGCAGGGGATAAGGCCTTTATCGCAGGTGCTGATATTACAGAAATGCGAACTCTTACTCCTCTGGGTGCGCGAAAGTTTGCCCAGCTTGGTCAGACAATAATAGATAGATTGCAGCGACTTCCTATCCCGGTGATAGCTGCGGTGAATGGGTATGCATTGGGAGGCGGCTGCGAAATGGCGCTGGCCTGTGATTTTATCTACGCTGCTGAAACAGCAACATTCGGTCTTCCGGAGATCAGCCTGGGTATTATCCCAGGATTTGGCGGCACCCAACGACTGCCGCGTCTGATCGGTGCGAATATGGCACGGGAACTCATCTTTACAGGTAAATATTTGTCTGCAGAAAAGGCACGTGAGGCGGGGCTTGTCAATACATGCCTTCCTGCAGATCAATTGATGGCAGGCGTGGCTGAAGTTGCACGCCAGATAGCCAAAAAGGGGAGTGCCTCATTACGGGCGGCCAAGGATGCAATTCGCCAGGGATTGAATTGTGATCTGAACAGCGGTCTTGAGATTGAGCGGGATGCATTTGCACTCTGCATCAGCAGCCCGGATGCCAAAGAGGGAACCTCAGCATTTATTGAAAAACGTAAAGCTGAATTCGCAGGTAGTAGAGATATCTGAACGATTACCGGAAAATTCTGAGTGCCCGGTTTATCCATAAAAAGATCAGCAAAGGAGCCAGACCAAAATGAATAAAGTTGTCATCGTTAGTGGAAGCAGAACGGCAGTGGGAACATTCGGCGGTGCGTTAAAAGATGTGCCGGTTGTTGATTTGGGCGCGACAGTGTTGCGTGAGACCATGAGCAAAATCGGGTTGCGACCGGTAAAAAATAGTGATTTTTCTGACACTGTGCCTGACAAGCTTGCTGACCAGAACGAGATTCCTATCGAGAGTCAATATGCAAATTGGGATTCAGCAGCACAGGAACTTGCCATTGATGAAGTAATCATGGGTAATGTTCTGCAGTCGGGGCAGGGCCAGAACCCTGCACGTCAGGCGATGGTACGCGCAGGTATCGCAAAAGAGACTCCAGCATATTCAATTAACAAAGTGTGTGGTTCTGGTTTGAAAGCGATAGCACTGGGTGCCCAGTCAATTATGTGCGGTCATGCAGATGTAGTTCTGGCGGGTGGTCAGGAAAATATGAGCCAGGTGCCGATGGCAATGCTGAAAGGACGCTGGGGCTACCGAATGGAATTGACCGGAGTCGGAGAAGTGCATGACCTTATGGTCTATGACGCGCTCTACGAGATATTTTATGGCTACCATATGGGCGTGACTGCCGAAAATATCGCCAACCTCTACAATATCAGCCGTGAAGATCAGGATAAGCTCGCCAGCATGAGTCATGCACGGGCAATGGCGGCGATTGAAAAAGGATACTTTGCTGACGAGATTGTACCTGTCAAAACGATGGCCCGAAGAAAAGAAGTAATTGTAGACCGGGATGAGCGTCCTATGGAAACAAGCGTCGAAAAACTCGCCAAATTACGGCCGGTGTTCGCTAAAGATGGTTCTGTTACTGCAGGAAACGCTTCGGGCATTAATGACGGTGCTGCAGCAGTACTGCTGATGAGTGAAGAAAAAGCCAAAAGCATGGGACTCAAACCACTTTTGACAATTGAGAGTTTCGCATCAGGTGGCCTTGATCCCGCTTTTATGGGCCTTGGACCTGTACCTGCAGTACGTCGAGCACTGAAGCAGGCGAAGATGACTGTTTCAGATATCGATCTGATTGAACTCAACGAAGCGTTTGCGTCTCAGGCTATCGGCTGCATGCTTGAGCTTGGTATTGATGTGGAAAAACCGAACCAGTGCGGTAGCGCTATCTCCATGGGGCATCCTGTAGGTTGTACGGGTGCACGCCAGATGGTGACAACTATCAACCAGATGCAGCGCGGTGGTCTTGGTACAGGTCTGATTAGTATGTGTATAGGCGGTGGAATGGGCATGGCAATGGTGGTGAGCAATAAATAATACGCTGATTACCGGGCTAATACTCAGCTATCACATGTGAGGTGTAAGGGGACAGACGTCAGGGGGGAATTGCACGACCTGAATAATAGCCCTAATTACGACATGCCGAGTTTTTAAGGTAATCAGAAAAAAGATAAAAATATCTATAAAAAAAACGCTGGTGGGTGGGGTGTTGAGATATACAGAACAATTGTGACCCACCTGCCGGCGTCCTCTTATGAAGGAGCATGGTATGAAAGTACAAACCTTCGGTGTTATCGGTGCAGGACAAATGGGTGGCGGCATAGCCCAGGTAGCTGCAGCAAGCGGTTTGAATGTAATTCTGCATGATATCTCAGAGGAATTCATCGAGCGCGGTATGGCTCATATCCGCAAGAACCTGCAACGAAGTGTTCAAAAAGACAAAATCACCGTGGATGAGCAGGAAGCAATTCTTGACCGTATATATGCCGGAACTGATCTTACAGCCATGAAAAATGCGGATTTTGTGGTTGAAGCTGCTTCAGAGAATGAGGAAATTAAATTCAAGATCTTTGCACAACTCGATGAGATCTGTCCTCAACATGCAATTCTTGCTTCCAATACTTCATCTATTCCGATTGGTCGTATTGCTTCACGCACAAGCAGACCAGAAAAAGTAATTGGTATGCACTTTATGAATCCAGTGCCGGTAATGAAGCTGGTTGAAGTCATTCGTGCGCTGCCGACCTCTGATGAGACCTTTAATATTACTGTAGAACTCTCTAAACAGATGGGCAAAACCCCTGCTCAGGCAAACGACTTTCCAGGATTTATTGCCAATAGAATTTTGCTGCCGATGATTAATGAAGCCATTTTTTGCCTCTATCAGGGTGTTGGCGATAACGAGTCTATCGATAACGTCATGAAGCTCGGAATGAATCACCCCATGGGGCCACTGGCTCTTGCCGATCTTATCGGTCTGGATACCTGTCTGGCCATTTTAAACACGCTGCATCAGGGATTGGGTGACCCGAAATACCGGCCATGTCCATTACTTCGTCAGTATGTTGAGGCTGGTTGGCTAGGTCGAAAATCAGGCCGGGGTTTTTACACATATTAATCTATGCCCGCACGCTGCAGCGCAGGCGACAACTCTTCAGGAAATGAGGTCATATATGGAGGTTTTGGCATTTCAGGACCAGTATCCGGATGATTATGCAAATTGTTTCGGTTGCGGCCGCAACAATGAGCACGGTCTGCATCTCAAAAGTTATTGGGAAGGCGATGAGAGTGTCTGTCACCATACTCCGGAAGGCCACTATACCGGTGGCTTTCCAGGCTACCTCTATGGCGGAATGATAGCCTCTTTGCTGGACTGTCATGGTGCTGGCACGGCTGCTGCAGCAAAGGCATGGGAAGACGGTGGACCGATTACACGATTTGTCACAGCTTCACTCAAGGTTGACTATTTGCAGCCAACCCCTATCGGAGTGGAACTTGAGATCCGCGGCAGGGTTATTGAAATTAAAGGGCGAAAGGTCACTGTTGATCTGCGTCTCATTGCAAACGAGATAGTGTGTGTTGAGGGGCAGGTCATCATGGTTCAAGTCCCGCAATCATCGTAAAAAAACAGAATAGCAGAATAGAAAACCGAATGGGATAACGAGTCGAAAGTACATAAGTAAACTACCAATGGCCATGAGACCACGGGCTCGGCGTTGATTAGACCGAACAATGTACCAGGATAAGCCTGGAATTCCGGGGCCTGCAGCGGCTGCAGATTAATACCTCTATATGGGAGCATGAGTATGAACTTCGAGCTGACAGAAGAACAGAACCTTATTCGTGATATGGTAAGGAGTTTTGCAGAGACTGAGATAGCACCTACAGCCGATGAACGTGATGAGAATGAATCGTTTGATCGTGATCTAATGTTTGGCAGGCTCGGTGAACTTGGTTTGACCGGAATTGTTTTCCCTGAAGAGTATGGTGGTGCAGGAGCAGATTACCTGAGCTACTCCATAGCTGTTGAAGAGCTATCTCGCGTATGTGCTTCTACAGGCGTTACGCTTTCTGCTCATCTTTCATTGGGTTCAAACCCTATTTACCTGTTTGGTAATGAAGAGCAGAAGAAAAAGTTTCTTACACCATTGGCCACAGGTGAGGCGATGGGTGCATTCGGATTAACTGAGCCATCTGCCGGATCTGATGCCGGAGGCACAAAAACGTATGCGGTCCGTGAGGGTAATGAATGGATTCTGAACGGCAGTAAGGTTTTTATAACGAATGCGGGTGAGGCTGATATCTACGTAGTTTTTGCACGAACAGATAGAGACGCGCAAAAGCATCACGGCATCAGTGCATTTATCGTTGAAAAGGGAACCCCGGGATTTTCTTTCGGTAAAAAAGAGAAAAAGATGGGAATACGTTCCTCACCAACGCTTGAGCTCGTTTTTGAAAATTGTCGTATACCGGCTGAAAACCTTCTTGGAGAAGAAGGCAAAGGGTTCAAGGTCGCAATGAAGACCTTGGATGGCGGCAGAATCGGTATTGCTTCCCAGGCGCTTGGAATTGCGCAGGGAGCACTGGATGCCACGAAAGAATATGTAATTGAAAGAGAGCAATTTAATAAACCTCTGAGTGCTTTTCAGGGGGTTCAATTTCAGCTGGCCGATATGGCCACCCAGGTGGAAGCAGCACGTCTGCTCGTTTATAACGCTGCCTATCGGGCTAGCGCTGGTCTTTCATATTCTCAGGAATCAGCTATGGCCAAGCTTTTTGCCAGTGAAACGGCAATGAAGGTGACAACACAGGCGGTACAGTTACATGGCGGCTACGGCTATACACGTGATTTCCCGGTAGAACGAATGATGCGTGATGCGAAAATCACAGAAATCTATGAAGGTACCAGCGAGATTCAACGTGTCGTAATTGGCGCGAACATGACTCGCTGAAATACGGACTAACCATGGGGCAAACTCCTCCTGCCTCTTATGGCCCCGGAAGGTCTCCGCAAGTGTCTTTCCGGCTGCGACGGGGGAATGGTGTTTTTACTTGTCGTTCTCCTGACTATTCCCCCGTCGGTTTTCTATGTGTTGTGTAGTAGTTGTTATTATAACAGATATTTTTGCCTTTCCGCTGATGGAGGTCGCAATGGAATTTACCCGTGAAATATATTGGAACGTCGGTCATGGACTGACCACACTCGGGCCTATGTATTTACTGGCGCTTGCTGCTTTGACTGTGCTTGCCTACGGAACATTTGAACGTATAAAGGTCTACAGGCAGGGGCAATCGCTTGATCGAACCGATGAACCGCTGGCACGGTTTGGCATGATGATGAAGAATATGGTGTTACAGTCCAGAGTGTTGCGGGTAAAGGGTCCAGGTCTAGCTCATGCTCTGTTCTTCTGGGGTTTTCTTGTACTCTTTATCGGTACCGGGCTTATTGTCATTCAGGCGGATTTCACCGATTTGCTTTTTGATATCGTGTTCTTAAAAGGAACGGTATACAAAATATTTAGTGTGGTGCTTGATATTGCCGGATTAGCCGCGGTCGTTATGCTGATTGGTCTGTTGGTACGCCGTTGGGTGGTACGTCCTGCAGGCCTTGAGACAGGTCGCGATGACGTAATTATGCATACCTTGCTGCTACTCATTCTTGTGAGCGGGTTTGTAATTGAAGGGGCGCGGATGGCCGTGACTGAGATGGGTAGCGAGCTCTCGTACTGGTCGCCGGTCGGTTTAGTAGTTGCCACAGGAATTGAAAGCCTTGGCGAGCAGGTAATGCTCTCGCTTCATAAAGGTTTGTGGTGGTTACATCTATTGCTGGCTATGGCTTTTATTGCCCTTATTCCTTTCACCAAGTTTCGTCATATCCTTTCGACCAGTGCTAACTATTTTCTGGCAGATCGCGGACCAACAGGCAAATTGACCACTCTTGATCTCGAAGACGAAGAGAGTGAGAGCTTCGGGGCCAGGCAGGTAACTGACCTGAGCTGGAAAGATCTGTTTGACGCAGATGCCTGTACCTTATGTAAGAGATGCCAGGACCGATGCCCAGCGTATACGACCGATAAGCCCTTGTCACCAATGCAGGTTGTAAACCGAATAGGCGATATTTCACGCACTGATCCTCAGGCAGATCTCGTCGATGAAGTCACTCGTGATGCCATCTGGTCCTGCACCACCTGTCGCGCCTGCCAGGATATCTGTCCTGCCTCTATTGAGCATGTAAATAAAATAATTGAACTGCGCCGTAACCTCGTGCTGATGGAAGGAGAGTTTCCCGGTGAAGAAGTGATGACCGCTATGGAGGGAATGGAGGTGAATGGTAACCCTCTGGGTATGGGATATGCGGGGCGTGGTGACTGGGCAGAAGAGCTCGGCCTGCTGCGACCTACAGAAGGAACTGATATCGATATTCTTTATTTTGTCGGTTGCTATGCAAGTTTTGATAAACGTAACCAGGAGGTTGCTAAAAATTTCATTACCCTCTGTAAGGCTGCAGGCATAAAAATTGGTATTCTCGGCAAAGAGGAAAAATGCTGCGGTGAGCCTGCACGTAAGATGGGTAACGAATATCTCTACCAGACCCTGGCACAGGAAAATATCGAACTGCTGAACAGCTGCGGAGTTAAGAAAATTGTTACCACCTGTCCGCATTGCTTTAACACACTGGAAAAGGATTACCGCGATTTCGGTTTTGAGATCGAAGTAGAGTCTCACGCAGTCTTTTTAGCAAACCTGGTTGAAGATGGGTCGCTGAGGATTAACAGCGAAAGCTTCGATTGTACCTATCATGATTCCTGCTATCTGGGACGTCATAACACTATTTATGATGCACCTCGAAAACTGATTACGGCATCAGGTGGCAGGATCACCGAGATGGAAAAGAACCGGGATCAGGCCTTTTGTTGTAGCGCCGGTGGTGGCAGGATCTTGGCAGAGGAGAAGCTTGGTAGCAGAATCAATGTGAAACGGGTGGAGATGGCAGCAGCCACAGGAGCTGGAACATTGCTCTCTAACTGCCCATTCTGCCTGACTATGTTTGAAGATGGTGTAAAAGGCGCAGATGTAGAAGAAAGCTTACGACCAAGGGATATAGCAGAAGTACTGGTGGAGCGGTTACAAGGCTGATTTTTATATAGGGTTTTCGGACGGAGGAAGATTATGAAACTACTCGTATGTATCAAGCAGGTTCCAGACATGGAGTCCAAATTCAAGATTGATGCGGATGGACTATGGTATGACCGCGGTGATCTCGCCTGGCGGATGAATGAATATGATGAATATGCGGTAGAACAGGCCGTGCAGGTAAAAGAGCAGAATGGTGGCGACCTGACTGTGTTGTGCATCGGTTCTGATCAGGTGAAGGAAACAATGAAAAAGGCCTTGGCAATGGGATGTGATCGCGGTGTTCATATCATCGACAATCAGAGTTATATGAAGGATCCTTTTGAGATCGGCTCGATAATTGCTGAATTTGCCAAAGATAAAGATTTTGATCTTATTTTTACAGGTATGCAGTCTCAGGATAGAGGCAGCGGCCAGGTTGGTGTGATTACGGCTGAACTGCTTGGTATTTCAGCTGTAACTACCATTGTTGATTTTTCCTGTGAGAATAACTCCATTGTCGTAAAGCGCGAGCTTGAAGGGGGCGTGAAGGCTCAGGTAGAAACGACGCTTCCTGCCCTTGTAACCTGTCAGCTAGGTCTTAATACACCGCGATATCCAACCCTGCCTAATATCATGAAGGCTAAGAAAAAGGAAATGCTCAGCCTTGCGGCAGATGACCTCCATTCAGTGGGTGCGATGCAGAAGACAAAGAATGTTACTTTTCCTGAGAAGCAGGGTGGCGGCCTGTTCCTGGAAGGGGAGGTCGACCAGATAGCCGATCAGCTGATAGCGGTTCTGAGAGATAAAACGAGTGTGTTCGCTTAGGAGAAAAATATGAAAACCCTGTTAGTTGCAGAATACAGACAAGGAAAAGTGCAGGAGAGTTACACTGAACTCATGGCCTTTGCCGATAAACTGGGTGCTGATAGTGCAATGTTTATAGTTGGTGACAGCGCAGGACAACTGCCGAAATTTCAAGGAACCCTGCATGTTGCGGAGGTGGATGATTTTGGCGAGTACAATCCGGATGTTCACAAATATCTGCTTCTTGACGTTGTAGCTCAGGAGCGGCCGGATATGGTTGTCTTCTGTCATAGCTCTTATGGATGGGATCTTGCGCCGCGGGTAGCGGTGAGCCTGAAAGCTCCGCAGATCTCTGAGGTAATCGATGTAGAAGACGGAGCGATGGTTGTACCTGCCTGTAATGCAAAACTTCGCAGAACCATTGTCGGTAGCGGAGATGTTACCGTAGTCACCATTCAGGCGGGTGCATTCTCGCTCGGCGAAGCGGGTAATGGTATCCCCAATGTTGCTCCTGTTATTGGTGATTATCAGGGTGTAGTTAACCTGTTGGGATATGAGGCTGCGGAGCATGGTGGTGTCGATTTGACGAAATCCGAGGTTATTGTCAGTGCTGGCAGAGGGGTTGGCAAACCTGAAAATGTATCAATGATTGAGCAACTGGCCCAAGCGCTGGGGGGCGAGTATGGGGCCAGCCGCCCTGTTGTTGATGCTGAATGGGTAGCGCATAATCGCCAAGTCGGCACCACCGGTTTGACTGTTTCTCCAAAACTCTATGTGGCATGCGGCATATCAGGTGCGGTGCAGCATCTGGCGGGCATGAAGAAATCAGAGTTCGTGGTTGCTATCAACACAGATAAGGACGCGCCGATAGGCGAAGTGGCTGATGTTTTTGCTGTGGCAGATCTTAAGCAGCTTCTACCTGTGTTAACAGAGAAAATTCAGACGTTGTAGGTAGTATCTATCCGAATCCGTCATTTCGGTGTAGAAAATAATTAGAAAACAGGTGATGGGTTGTGCAGACTGGCCATCACCTGTTGTTAGTATTGTAAGACCTCTGCAATATTCCACAAAAACACACTACTTGTGC
This sequence comes from Desulfosediminicola flagellatus, assembly GCF_005116655.2. Lineage (GTDB taxonomy): Bacteria > Desulfobacterota > Desulfobulbia > Desulfobulbales > Desulfocapsaceae > Desulfopila > Desulfopila flagellata. The sequence goes on from NZ_CP050698.1 coordinate 2,023,099, forward strand.
CTCATTTTCTTTCTTGAAAATCAATAACTTTCAGCAGGTTCCTATTGCATTTCTGGTTCTTCAGAAACTCTAATGGAAATGCTGGTTATTCCCTCAACTGTCAACATGTAATCATACGTTTATGCTTTTGAAATGTCTAAATAAATCCATCCACTATTTTAGTTATATCAAGTGAACACATTACTGTTTGAGCTATGATAGTTGTTATCTGTAACGGTAGTAGAGTGATGTGGTAGGAAGTATTCTTACATGGAATGGTGAACTGGATTCGGTTATAGAAGCCTTGTGTTTTTGTGCCGATGACAGACCGATAACTGTTCAATATTTAGTCTAGAGCGAGTGGCACAAACACGTAGTAGTAAACTTTGGTGGAATTGCGATATTGCCTATCAGGGATGAGCGAAATTGCACCCATACTCTGTCGTAAGTGAGTAGAATACAATCTCCAAATTATCATTATGTATGAGAATGAGAGAAAAAAGGATTAAAAACTCTCTTCAGTTAATGACCAATACAGGTTAGAATTGGTTCCTTTATAGATATAATTGCCAATTTTGGAGAATATAATGGAAGAACGAGCCTATACAATATCAATGCTGGTAGCGAATAAACCAAGTGTGACTTCACGGGTGACCGGGCTGTTTGCTGGAAGAGGGTATAATATGGAGAGCATTTGCGGTGCTCCGACCCATGATCCAAATATTTCCCGCATCACAATCAAGACCCGGACTACACCGGAAAAATTTGAGGGGCTCAGAAAGCAACTTGACCGCTTGATTGATGTGATCAAGCTGCGCGACATGTCTTTCGAAGAACTGGCGGTCCAGCGGGAGATGGCGCTTATCAGCATTGAAATAACACCGGAGAATACTGCGAATTTAGCTGCTCTTGTAGAGTCCACTGGTGCAAAGATTATTAACGAAAGTGCTGACTCGTATATTATTGAAGTAACGGGATATGAGCATGATGTAGATGAACTGATAGAACAACTTCGACCATTCGGTATCAAGAAACTTACACGGTCTGGAGTTCTGGCACTTTACAGGGAGCTGGATGAGGAGCACAGATCGATGTGAGCGTAATTGGATCAGCGCACGAACCTAGGAGGCTGTCCGAGAATGCCCTTCCCACCCATATCTTCGTTAAACTCGAAAAATTATCCTCGGAATATCGATTATATGCCTTCGGTAATTTTGCGAGTTTGCCTTGATCTGAGCGAAAATTCCTATTCTCGGACACCCTCCTAGTAAAGGGCTAAGTGGCTCAATAACGGATTAAGCTCACATCTATTACTGCAGCGATTCTTCATAGGCTTTATGAATCCAGATATCCGCCTCTTCCTCACTGAGGTCTGTTAAGGTGTTGACTGTTTTACCGATGTATTTCATCGAGAATGCGGCAACATATTGATCAGGTTCCATCTGCTGCTGGCTGCCGAGTTGAGTAAATATTTGTAGCTGTATTCTATTCATAATTTGTTCTCTGCTCCTATGTCGATTAATTCAAAGAGTCCTGATCACTGGTCAATACACAGTGATCAGGCCTTTATTCAAACTTCCTATCTCTATCCGGTCTGTATCGGAACCCTCGTTATTCCTTTGTGCCCTGTGTTTTCTTTTGGCCCGGTGCGATCACAATGACCTGATGATCAGAGAAACCGTACCAGCGCCTTAAAAAAATCTTGGTATCAGCTAAAAAAAATCTGCAGAAACGTAAGGTTCACAATATTGATTAGATAGGAAAAAAGTGCATTCCCGGACAGCTTCTTAATCAAACCAGCCCATTGCAAAGGCATATTTCGTAAGCATTCCTAAACACATCATGACCACAATATATCTCAGGTATTGAGGGTTTATTTTAAAGAGCGACAGTGACCCTCCCCAGGCGCCAAGGAATTGCCCTAGCATCATAACAATCCCTGCAATCCACACCACTTTTCCCGCGACAAGGAAAACTATTAATGATGCTATATTCGTCGCGAAATTGAGAGTTTTCGCAATAGCTGTAGCATCTATGATTCCTTGAGATCTAAGTGATAAGCCAGCAAGAACAAAAAAAGATCCGGTTCCGGGTCCAAACATGCCATCATACCAGCCAATAACAGGCACTACGGTTTTTTGATATACACCATCGGATAGACGCGGCGTATCGCTAGTCTTGCCAAGTAGTGGTGCAATCAGGAAGTAAATAACGGTAAATATCAGAGCAGCCGGAATTACAAAGTTGAGAATGTCCGTATTAATAAACTGAACAGCGATCGTTCCAAGAAATGATCCAATAAACGCTGAAAGCATAAGGTGCTTAACATTATCCCAACTAACCTTTTTGGTTTTGAGCATGATAAAGGATGCGGTAAACGTTCCCATTGAGCCTTGCAACTTGTTGGTGCCCAAAGCAAAAAGCGGAGGTACACCACTGACGATAAGTGCTGGTAGTGATATAAGACCACCGCCACCAGCCAGAGTATCAAGAAATCCGGCAACGAAGGCGCATAAGAATAAAAATGATAATATTTCTAGTGAGATACTTGTGAGTTCCATGTCGAGTGATTGTGCCTTAATCCTGATGGTTGTTTGACCTGATATCATTTTGAAATGACAGCTAATTCGTACGTAAATCGTACTGTATATCATAACCGAGTTAAACGTTTTCAACCGCAGGAAAAGTGTGACAGAGCAATTATTGGTTCATGAAAGAGGCTGTAATCGTAAGGTTTCTGCCTCAATTGTTTCAAAAGAATAGTGTTATTACGTTACGATTACGGACATAGATGTCAGTTACGATTAAGAGCAGAGAAGGCGGGATTTGGCGAAAGGTGGAGCGTGTAAACTATGCGTCAGGCTATCTTTGTCGTTGTTGAAATATAAGTCCCGGTTTGTTGTACCTCAGCTTATCAAGCCGGGATGATAATTTTTCAACCTCAATTTCATTAAAAGATGACCCGAATATAATGTCGTGTTTGATTTCAATGACCTTCGTTTTATTTGTATTGAGTTTGATTGGCATATAGCTATACCTGTATTGATAATTTGAGTGTCTTGTCGGTATGGCGTAGCAACCTAAAATGTTTTCATTCTGATTTATTTCAATTTCAGTATATTCATCGACTTGTAATGCTGAAATTACAGTGTTATTAATCAAAATGTAGTAAAAGTCATTTTCCTGGTGACCAAACCATTTTGATATATAAATGACTAACTTGCTATTTCCTTTTTCTCTCTGTCTAATTCGACACTTTTTTTCTTCTAATTCATTTTTAAATTTAACGATGCTGATTTGGTTTAGTATATTGGATTCAAATTGTGATTTTGGCTGGATATGAAATAGAGCTTTATTCAGAAGTAGTATGGTTAAGGGTGGGGATGTAAAAGAGAGTAACGCCCATGAGTAATATTTTATTTTATTTGCGGAGAAGAAGTTGTTCGTGAAATCGATGTTTTGAGTTAGATCTATGGATAGTAAATGATCTCCTACTATTAGAATGATAGCGATAGTTGTGAACGATATGAGTTTGAAAGCACTTTGGTATTGTGGGTTTAAAGGCAAAATGCGTTTAATACAAAATCTTACAATCAGAAAGTAGGTAATTACAAGTGATAATAGCGATATCATATTGAAGTTGAGTTCCTTGCGTAGAAGTAACTTGTCGTCTTGATAGAGTCTGCTTTAGCCTGTTGCATTATCAAATATTTTAAAAATTTGGTTCATTCGAAATTGAGTGAATAGTAGCATATATAATACATTATTATAGTAACGTTGAGAGTGTCGGAGCGCTTCAACCCGATCGAGTTAAATGCTTGGTGTGAGCCAGGTATCGGCAAGAAAATTTGTGCTAAGAAGTCTTGTGAATGATTAGATGCTATGTCATATGTTTAACATAGAACACTAACTAAAAGCAAGAGCAATGACACCGGATAGTGTTCGGAAATGTTAAGGTAAAAATGAAATAAATAGCTGTATATGAAAGTGATTGAGGTGAAGATGGTAATGTGACGTCATGCTTAGTAGAGTCGAAACGTCATGCAAATCAACCTTTGCTATGATGGTCGTCGAAATTCCACTAAATGATTTTCTACACTCAGTCTGATGGTTGCTCTTCTCACATGGCTTTATCGATGTAATTTCATCAAAGAATGCTAATTGTAGATATCCTCTAAACTCCTGGCTCATCGTTGGACTCTTAAACATACATACTAAAATACGAAAATCGGGAAACTTGATTCTCATCTGAGATATAGATGTAAGCTTTTAGTAAGGATTGCACTATGTCGGTTGATTAGCGTTCTCTGATTCATTAATACTGATAGCTATACAGATATTTCTGTTCTCTTAAAGATAAGAGTCAGAATATTCGAGCCAATAACATCATATTTGAGTCAATTGTATGAGAATGATAGAAAAAGAAGACCACAGGGAAAAACGAAGCGACGTTCGGTTACCGTCAACTATGCTGGTAGAGGTAAGTACAGCTGGAAGACTGCTTTTTAAGGGGAGGCTTCGTGATATCAGCAGGAACAGCCTATATATCGATGTTTGTACGGGAATTGAAAAAATTCAATTTACGGACAACCGAGAGCAGGTCGAACTGAAAGTGATCAATGAATCGAATTCAATTACGCTCAATCTCGCTGCATCTGTTGCCCGCTATGATTCAGAGGGTGTTGCATTGCTATTTTCTTCAATCAATTAAAGCATAGCACAATATCTCCAGTGGTCACGCTTATAGAAGATGATCTGATTTTTTGATCTTTTCAGCGTGGAGTCGGCCTTCCATATAGATGGCTAGAGCATGTACGGCTCTATCTGATGACCTGAAAACCGCAACATCTTTTGCCACCAGTTCATCAACCAGTGGGTCGTAAAGGCGCCCTGCATCAACGACACCGATAATAGGTTTATCTTTATCGGTAATAAGTTTTGGAAGGAGGTGAGCTATACTCTCCCCGGAATGGAAGCTATACCTGTCTGTGCTTTCTGTATTCAGGGTTCTTACTGAAGGCGAGAGTGGGTCAAGGCTAAGAACTATTGCGTCTACCTGAGGGTCATCAGCCAGATATCCTGCTATTGCAATATGTACTTCATCATCAGAACCCGGGTTGATGTCCATGGGGTTCTGAATCTGAACCAGGCCATCAAGTCGTTTATTCTTTAAGAGTTTTGTAAGTCGCTGATTGGTTATTTTCGAGAAATCCGCCATTTTCATTCTAAAGTCATCTGATTGGATATTATCAGCCATACCAACAGCTTCGAAGCCGGCTCCACTCATAGCAGCCAATCTGTTACCAAGAATTTTTTTGCTATGCAAACGTTGAGAAAGCATCAGCAGATCTTCAAATTGAGAGAAGGTCTGGGCAACTATCCCGCCTGCCTGTCGTACGCACGACTCACAGACCATATAATCGCCAGCAAGAGAGGCGGTATGGCCTGATGTGGCTGTTTTGCCTTCTGGTGTTCGTCCAGCCTTGTAAAAGATGACATCTTTGCCTGAAATTACTGCAGCCTGTACTGCCTGTGTAAAAGATAATCCATCGAGATCCTGAAATCCTTCGGCATAGACACCAATTACATCAATTTGTGGATCATCTTTGAGGTAATGTAGGAAATCACCAAGCGTGAGATCTGTCTGGTTACCGATGGAGATCATATATGCCGGATCAAGCTCAGGACGTCTGCTTTGCCTGGTAATCATAAATGCTCCGCTCTGGCTTACAAAAGCGGCATTTCGTTTACGATCGCCTCGCTGTTTTGGCAGCTTGGCTTCAGGGATAAAGAGCGTATCATATTTGCCGGGATGGGAGATAACCCCAAGACAGTTGGCCCCAAGAATTACAGGACCGCCATCATCTGTAGTATGAGCAGTTTTTATTGCCTCCACCACCTGGGCTGCACGATCTGCGCTTTCCTCTGTTTCACCCATTCCACCAGCTATGAGCATTACTGATTCAGCTGTATCACGTTCTATAACCTGATCTATAACTTCAGGAATCTGATTAGAGCCTAAGGCTACAACAAGCAGATCGAGTTTGAAATCAAGTGAGGCCAGATCGGGTATGCAGGTGACCTCTTCAAACGTTGAAATACCTGGTTTAATAATTCTGATCTTCTCAGGATCAAATCCACTTGCCAGAATGTTACCAAGGATTACACGACCAAAATTGATCCGTGATGTTGAAACACCCATGATGCCGATAGATTTCGGGTTAAGCAGATTGCCAATTTTACGAACAGGACGTTTTTCCGGTGCAGATCCAGGCGCAGCGAACCTGCACATTCCATCAAGCGGCACCATAAGAAAATCGGTAAAGGCAAATGGATTGATCTCAAGTTCTTCAATCACATAGGGTGCATCCGGATTTATAGGTGAATACTGGTTTGCCAGTTCAATCATTGAAGAAAAACATTCAATGATCTGTTCATCAGTAACAATCCTTCGTTGGCCGCGGGTAAGACCTGCCAGTTTTTTGTAACAGATGGTCGAGGTGAAGAGTTCGAAAAACGTTGCGCCGTCAGTGAGTGCAGTCGATGCTGCTACGATTGCCTGGCCTTTTCTGAACCGTTCAGCATACAGTTCGGTATCGGTGCCGCCAAGACCTGCACTGATGATCATGCCAAACTCACGCGTGTTACGGATACCTACTATAAGCTCGTTACCAAAGGCCTGTGAATCAGGCGGCATAAACTGCACCAGTAACACCCCTCTGATATCACGAGATATAGCCTGACGAAGTTGATCACCTGTTAAGCCCTTATAGGCATCGGGTGCATGAGCCTGATCGCGCTCTATAAGGTTTGCATAGTTTTCAGGAACTTCATACATCATCCGACGCCAGGCAGAACGAATCTTCTCTGGTGATTTCTGGATGATTTTTACTCCACCAACCTCTGTTTTATGAATAATCGTCGGTGACACTATTTTTAGTACAACAGTGTCACCAGTCATAGACATCAGCTCGTCATCTGTCGGGCGACCGGTTTTTGCAAGAAAAATGGTCGCCGGAGGTGTTTCTGCACCGCTATTACGAAGCAGGGAGTAGGTCTCCTGCTCGTAAAGGAAGTCTCTTCCCTGACTCTGTGCGGTAGAAAACAGCTCTGTTATTGCAGTAAAATCGATTGCAAGCTGATAGGCTGGCGGGGTGAAATTGTCTGTATTGGACATGTAGAAGTTCCCTTGTAACTTTTGCTGGGAGGTCGTATGAGAATGGTCTTACAACCACAATCCCTGTTCTCAGACAACCCCCCTGTTACGCGTAGTACGTTATCCTAAAATGCGGCGGGCAGTTTCAAGACCGGCATCGAAACATTGCAGGTTTGCTTCAACAAACGCAGCTTTAGTTTTGGTTGAAATGGCCTCACGCAAATATTCTTCCGGCAGATTAATATCGCCAACTGCCATAAGTGCGCCAAGCATTACCATATTTACACCAAGGGGATTGCCTGCACTGCGGGCAAGTTCCATAGCGTCAAAGGCGACAACCTTATCTACCTTATCTTCGAGGAGTTGAAGAATTTTATCAAGGGCAGGGTATTCTCCCTGCCCAAGGGAAACAGTAAATGGCTGGATCTGGGCAAGTGAGGTAATCAGTATCGTTTTGGGGTTTGCTTTTCTAAGCGCACGGAGCGCCTCAAGTGGTTCGAAAGCGACGATTACATCAGCTTCACTATCAGAAATAATGGGGCTCGCGCCACCAATTACTGCAGTGGACTCAACTACACCACCACGCTGCGCCATACCATGGGTCTCGCTGATGCTTATGCGGGTGCCTGCAAGCACCGCTGCTTCTCCAACCAGTTTTGTGGCGAGGATATTGCCCTGGCCACCAACACCAACAAAAAACACTCTTTTAGTCTGCATATCTACTTACTCCTGTTCCTTGTTGATTTTGATCGCACCTTCAGTACAGAGCTGTACACATACAGCACAACCGTTACAAAGGCCCTGGTTAATGAGTACCTTCTTATCGTCCATATAAAAGGCAGGACATGCCCAGTCGCTGATACATTTTTTATGCTGCTTGCAGATGTTCTGATCGATTGTGAAACTGACCTTTTTTCTCTTCTTCAGCCTGTTAACATGCAGTGGACATGGTTCGCGGGAGATTATTACCGAAACACCATCATGTTGAAGCGCGTCTTCAATGAGTGCCTGTGTCTTTTTCAGGTTTTTGGGCTTTACGACCTGAACATTTTCTACCCCGAGACCTCTCACAACATTTTCTATTTCAATATGAGTTTTCGGTTTTTTCGAGTAGGAAACATCCATGGCAGGGGAGGGCTGGTGGCCGGTCATTGCCGTGATGCTGTTATCAAGAATAATGAGTACAAACTTATGATTGTTAAAGACCGCATTTGCAAGCCCGGTCATACCGGAATGAAAAAAGGTGGAGTCTCCGATAAAGGCAATTGTGTGCTGGTCGGTAACCACGTCATAACCTGATGGCATGCTCACCGAGGCACCCATGCAGATAGCGCAGTCAACCATCTGATATGGAGGGAAGAAGCCAAGGGTATAACAGCCGATATCATTAGAGAAAATTGTATCTTTTGGTGCTGCCTGTTTTGCTGCATAATAGGTCATGCGATGCGGGCAACCGGCACAAAGGTTTGGTGGACGCCTTGGCAGGACCGGAACGTCAGCCAGATCAAGAGGCTTTTGTTCTAAGGTTTGACCAGTAAAGTAGATCGCTATGGCTTCACGAACCATTGCCGGATCATATTCCAGTAGGCGTGAAAGACGGCCAATACCTTTGCCCGCAATCTCGCAGGTAATTTGATGTTTTTGCGCTGCAATACGAACCGCGTCTTCAAGGTAAGGTTCAAGTTCTTCAACTATCAGAACTTTAGATTTTCCTATTAAAAATTCGGTGATCAGTTTTTCAGGAAGAGGGTTGGTGAAACCGAGATTGAGGATACTGACGGATTCGGTAAGACCAAGTTCCTCGACAGCATCTGCGCAATAAGAGCGTGAGACACTGCTGCAGATAATTCCAAACTCACCGTTTCCGATGATTGTGTTGAATGTGCTGGTGTTGGCAATATTTTCAGCTTTATCCTGTTTCTCTAGCAGTCGCTTATGCATTGCTGGAGTTGTCGCTGGCAGGGCTACAAGTGACATAGGATCTTTTTCAAAACGTCCTTTGGGTTGAACAGGAGTCATCTCTCCATAGACAACCGCGCCACGTGAGTGAGCGACTCTGGTGGTGGAACGGACAATGACAGGCGTTTGCAATTGCTCAGACAGCTCAAAGGCAAACACGGTCATGTCTTTCATTTCCTGTGCGTCTGCAGGTTCGAGCATCGGCAGACCGGAAAATTTGGCAAAATATCTGTTGTCCTGCTCATTCTGGCTTGAATGCATTCCCGGATCATCGGCATTATAAATAACCAGTGCCCCGCGAATGCCAGTGTAGGCAAGTGTCATCATCGGGTCTGAGGCCACATTCATGCCGACATGCTTCATGGTCGTGAGGCTGCGAACACCGGCTATTGCAGCTCCGCCTGCGGCTTCCATCGCCACTTTTTCGTTAGTGGCAAACTCCATATACAGGCCGGCCTGATCCTGTATTGCATAAAGGGTATTAGGTACTTCAGATGATGGCGTACCCGGGTAACAACTGGCATAGGCAAGGCCTGCTTCCAGCGCACCGCGGACAAATCCTTCATTGCCAAGGAGCAGGGCCGTATGGCCGGGTTTGTTCAAGAGCAATTCCGACATGTTTTCTCCAGACGAGTGAATTGAATAGTGTGTATTTAGTGCCTGAAAGAAGACCTGCAATTTTTTTCACGTTCAACGCAGTCGATAATTTTAACCATATGAATACACTTGGTATTTTGGAGATTAAAATTTGAGACCAGCGAAGAAATTTGGAAAATTGGTGGTTTTCTGTCGGGCACTATTTAAGAAGGTTCTCTCATTGAGAAGGGTATTTACTGTTTTTTCACGATGTAGTAAACATACATTAAATACATCTTAGGATTAGAAAAACTAATGCAACCAGATCTCAATCGTCTTCGGATATTCTCGCACATTCATTCACGCTTAAGCATTACAGATGCTGCGGATGAGTTGCATATAACGCCATCAGCGGTAAGTCAGCAGCTCAAAAAACTGGAAGCTGAACTTAAGACACCACTCTTTACCAGATTACATAAACGGCTTGTACCGACACCGGCGGGTAAGCGATTGTATGAATTAGTACAACCATTACTCAATGATTTGCAGGAAGGGATTATCGGTCTTGAGCAGGAGCGAACAGAACCCACGGGTATTTTGAAGATAGGTTCGCCAGTGGAATTCGGCTCAATCTACCTGCCACGTGTTATGGCATCTTTCAGGGGGATATATGATAAGGTAAGGTTTGATCTCGTTTTAGGTAGGCCATCCGACCTGCTTCCGAAAATACACTCAGGTGAGCTTGATTTCGCTTTTATCGATACCTTCCCGACCCGGCAACAACACTATAGTGATTATGGAAGTTTCAGTATTACTCCTGTAATCGAGGAAGAGGTTGTGCTGGCCTGTTCTAAACAATTTTTTGCAAACAGTTTGAATAGTGATTCTTCATTTGAGAATCTTATGAAGTCTATATTCATATCGCAACAGCATGATGCACGGGCCCTCAATAACTGGTTTATGCACCATTTTGGCAAAACCGTGCCCAGATTTGAGATTGCATTAACTGTTGCAAGCCATCAGGCAGTGGTGTCGGGTGTAAGAAATAATCTGGGGCTCGGGATAATCGTAACTCATCTGGTCTGGAAAGAGATTAAGGCAGGAGATATTGTCGTCATCAACCAGGCAGACACGCAAGCGGTAAACAGGATATCGACAGTACTGTTACAGGATAAAATACCGACAATCTCAGAGAAGGCATTTCTATCACATTTTTATAGTGCTGCCAGAAAAAGTAAGACGCTGAGGAGATTTAACTTATGTGTGGATGAGGGATAATTTTCTCCTGTTGTGTCTCTATCCCTCAATTACACCTATTCAGCTATCCAGCTATCCAGCTATTCAGCTTCTGCCACTTCAGCGTGTTCAGTTGCTGGTTGAGTAACAGGGAAACTCAACGTGAACGTTGTTCCCTTGCCAAGTTCAGAATGAACGTCAATATATCCCTGATGGGCTTCAACAACTTCTTTTACTAATGAAAGCCCAAGTCCTGAGCCTGTGATATGGCGGGTCGCTTTCCCTTTCACTCTGAAAAAACGATCGAAAATATGGGGAAGGTCTTCTTTGCTGATTCCAATACCTGAATCGACAACGCTGAGATTGGCAAAACCGCCGCTCACTGATGTAGTAATATCTACAGTTCCACCATCTGGCGTATACTTCACTGCGTTGGAAATAATGTTCATAAACGCGGTGCGGATATGATCGTAATCAACATTAAACCACCAGTCGATCTCCGTTGGTGTATAGTTGATGGTTATCTTTTTGCTCTCTGCCTGTTCTGTAATTATATCAAGAATATGATCCAGTATTTCATGACCTTTGATGGGTTCGAGGTTAAATTCGACGGTTCCGTTTTCCATCTTAGAGAGATTGAGCAGGTTGTCGATCATTCGTAACAGGTCACGGGTACGTACCGTAATCCGTTTGTGCATTGTTGAACATGCCTGGCCCGCTTCGTGCTCACAGCCAATTTGTAATGCGTAAATCATCTGTTCGACAGACGCCAGAGGCGATTTAAGTTCATGAGCGACCATGGCAACAAAATCAGATTTCATCTGGTCAATTTGTTTATGGGTACTGATATCTTCAAATGCGGTTACTGAGCCGATGACTTTGCCACTCTCTGCGGTCACCGGTGCACAATGAGCGCGAAGGTATTTTCTTGAAATAGTACCTGGGGGGAATTCTTTAGTAACAACCTTAGAGTGTTTAATCGCCTGATCTACCATTTTTACTGCAGTTTCATCTAAAATCGAATCCGCTAATGGTTTTCCTATTACCGGGTCTGTTTGAATTTCTAAAATTTTAATAGCAGCAGGGTTATGATGAACCACGACTGATTGATGATCAGTTATGACCACTGCCTCAACCATACAACCGAATACAGTTTTTAGGCGACTCTGTTCGTTTTGAATCGCCGCGAGGCTGAGAGTATGTTCTTCCCGGAGTTGTTTTGCTTCTGCTTCGAGTTTGATTTTCTCAGCTGCCCGACTAACAACAATTCGGATATAATCAGGTGTAAATGGTTTTCCTACAAAATCAAAAGCCCCCTGTTTCATGGCGGTTACAGCTTTTGAGACTGTTGCAAACCCAGTAATAACAATAACTTCGATAGAAGGTCTATGCTCTTTGATCCAGTCGAGTACGGCAAAGCCATCAATACCCGGCATCATCAGATCGAGCAAAACAATGTCGTACCCTTCCTTACGAATCATATCGATCCCCATTTCTCCATTTTCGGCTTTTGAAAATTGATAGCCCCTGCCGGACAGAGCTCTCTGGACACCTTCACGGATAACAGTTTCGTCATCAATTATGAGAATGCGAATTTCAGCCATTTCCTACTCCGGAAATATTTTGAAAAAATGGGTCATAACTATTAAGTCCCTCTACAAAGAACACACTCATGTGCTTGCAGGAAATATTACAAATGTTGAGTAAATCAACGATCTCCCCAAGCTGTTCGAAAGTGCTCCATATGATTACAAGCCGACAGGGCAGCAATACTTTTTTGTATGCTGCCTTGCCGGATCGTGATCAGATGGTGTGCTTACGAATAGCGCTCAACTATAGGAGCCAGCGTCTAATAAGGCTGAGCAACTCCGGCGGATCTACAGGCTTTGGCATGTAATCTTCCGCCTCGCTCTCAAGCATATCCCTGTGAGAATACTTTGAGGTCGTCACTCTGTCCGCAACAGCAGTGAGCAGAATGATTGGGATATCTTTAGTTTCCGGGTCAGTTTTTAAGGCGGCGCAAGCTGCATGGCCATCCATTACCGGCATCATGACATCAAGCACAATGATATCCGGTTTTTCTTCTTTTACAGCCTCAAGACCTTCCTGGCCGTCATAGGCCACCCGTACGTTGTAGCCTCCACTCTCGACGATCACTTTTACAGCTTCAACGAAATCCGGATCATCATCTACCAAAAGAACATTTTTTTTCTCAGTCATAATTTTCTCCTCTTGATCTGTAGGATTGATCCTGCACGGGTCAATCAATCACGGGCCGTGGTAATAGCCCGGCAGTTCCAACTATTTCTTCAAGCTTTTCTTCCCACTCGATGGCCATTACGTGGACACCGGCTACTCCTTCAATTTCTTTTAGTTCCTGAATCTGTTCAACACACATCTCAATACCTTTTGCAGCCTGTTTTTCTTTAGGTTCATCGGCGATGCGTTTGATCACTTCATCAGGGATGTCCATACCTGCGACAAATTTTTTCATGAACTTGGCCATGCCCGCCGATTTAAGCGGGGTAACTCCAGCCAGGACATATGCCCGTTCATGTAAACCTTCCTGTCTGGATTCTTCCATATACTGTTTAAATTTCGACATGTTGTAAATGCACTGCGTCTGCACAAAGTCAGCACCTGCATCTATTTTGAGCTTAAAGCGTGGCACTCGGATTTCATATGGATCGGCGAACGGATTTACCGCACAGCCGATAAAAAACTTAGGTTCTCCCTGAAGCTTTTTACCATTGGGGAATACACCTTCATCCCTCATGAGTTTGACCATGTTAATCAACTGAATTGAGTCGATATCAAAGACATTTTTTGCCCCTGGATCTTCACCGAATTTCTGGTGGTCACCTGAAAGACAGAGCAGGTTATGCACGCCCATCGCAGAGGCACCGAGCAGGTCTGATTGCAGGGCTATTCTGTTTCTATCCCGCACAACCATTTGAATGAGTGGTTCGGTTCCGCTCTCTTTTACGAGCAGACAGCCGGCAAGCGAACTCATACGAACAACCGAAGTCTGATTATCTGTTACATTACAGGCATCGACATTGCCTTTAACATATGCCGCCTTTTTTCTGACAAGGTCGGCGTCTGCACCACGGGGGGGGCCACATTCTGCGGTGACAGCGAAATGTCCGGCCTTCAGGACCTTTTCAAGGTTGCTTCCAGCTTTCATTGTGTCATGTCCTCCCTGATAATGCGGCGAGGGCCGCCATCCCTTGAAGTTGACCATCCTTTATAGGGGATAATCTTTCCGTAGTTATGGAGCTGATTAAGTGCCTTCAACCTGTCTACAATCAATTGCCAGCCGCATGCAACATCAGGAGAAACTTCGCAAATACCCTTTGAAGATCCACCGCAGGGACCGTGAAAAAGCTGTTTTGCACAACGGCTGACGGGGCAGATACCACCAGTGAGATGCAGTACGCAATCACCGCACCCCTGACACCGCTCAGACCATTCTCCCTGACGTTCAGTAACACCAAGAAAACCTGTATTGATACCTGGGAGCACAGGTGTTTTATGGTATTTTTCCGCTACAAACTGAATACCTGCTCCACATGCGATCGAAAGCACCGCATCATAATCTGATACATAAGGTCTGAGCTGCTCTAGATATTCAGGGTCGCATTGGCGTTCCAGGCAAACCTCTTTAATTTCAACAGGGTTGCCGCTTGCTTCTCTGGCGAGTCGCAGTGATGACGAGAGAATCTGAACCTCTTTCTCTCCTCCGACTCTGCAGACAGTTACGCAACCAAAACAGCCGGCAACAACAATCCTTTTGTACGGTTCAACCATCTCCAGAATCTGCTCGAGTGGTTTTGGTGTTCCGGTGATCATCTGTTATGCCTCCTCTAATACCGGCTTGGTAAGGTTATTTCGGGCTATGTTAACCGGGCTTTGGCCGAGATCTTCAATGTGCGCTGAAAACTCGTTAGCGTATGCGGCAAATTTAGCGCCTTCACCGGCGCTCAGGTTGTACATCCGTACACGCTCCCGGCCAAGACCTGTATCTTCAAGTATCTGGGCTACCCGCTCAACCCGTGCGCGTGCACGCAGGTTGCCGGATATATAGTGGCAATCACCTTCAAGACAGCCGACTACCATTACGCCATCAGCTCCGCCCTCAAATGCCTGTAACACCAGTGCTTCTTCAATCCTGCCTGTGCAGGGAAGCATGACGATTGAGATGGATGGCGGGTATTGCCTTCGTTCCGAACCTGCCAGGTCCGCAGCTGAGTACGCTCAATGGCGACAGGCGAAGGCGACGATATTTTTCTCTTTCGCGCTTATCATGCTACTTCCTCCTCGGCAGTTTTTTGTGAAGCTTCCAGTTTATCCGGCCGTACCTTGGCAAACATGTTCTGGTCATTGTAGCGGCCGAGATATATTGTTTTTGCGGGACACTCTGCAACGCAAATTCCACACCCCTGGCAGAGTGCCGGGTTGATTTCAGCAGTATGGTCTTCTGTAATTACCGGTACTCCGTAAGGACATGCTCTGACGCAGGTGAGGCAGACTGCACAGTTTTCTGGTTCCACTCTGCTGACAACTGCGGATAATGTAAGTTTATCTTGAGAAAGAATTGTCAGAGCGCGGGAAACAGCGGCCTGAGCCTGTGATATTGATTCCGGAATGTTCTTAGGGCCGTGGGCAGTGCCTGCCATAAACAGCCCTTCAGAAGGAAGGTCGACAGGTCGTAGTTTGGCGTGAGCCTCTATGAAAAAGCCGTTGGCATTACGGGTACAGCGAAGCATCGACGCCAGCTCATCGGTATCGTTTGGCTTAATACCGGTCGATAACACCAGAAGGTCCGGCTGCAGATCTACCTGCATTCGTATTGATGGATCAAAAATTGAGATATGTATGCTATTGCCCTGATGTTCGCAAATAGGTGCGTTCTGTTCAGGTTCGTAGCGAATGAAATTTACTCCCTGTTCACGTGCTTTTCGATAGCTTAACTCACCTAGTCCATAGGTTCGCATATCGCGATACAAAACATCTATACGACTATCAGGATGCATAGCTTTGAAGCTCAGGCTGTTTTTAACGGCCTGGTTACAGCAAACTCTCGAGCAATAATTCTGCTCATTTTCATCTCGTGAACCTGCGCACTGAATCATCACGATATTTTTATATTGACTCGTAACTTCAGTGCCTTCTGATATAAGACGTTCAAAGTCGGTTTGGGTTATAACATTGACCTGTTCACCGAGACCGTAGAGTTTTGGGCGGTTTTCGGTGGTTCCGGTTGTCAGGAGGATTGCTCCGTGTTTCAGTGTTCGCTGAGAGCCCGACGGGGTGATGATTTCGGTCTCGAAAGCACCGACAAAACCTGAGTGCTCGACGACAACTGAGCTGGTGTAAACCTGGATTTTTTCATCCTGTTCAACTTGCTGGACAAGCGTGCCAAGGTAATTCTGGATATCTCTAAAATCCGTTGTCTGGCGAAGTCGGTTAAGCTGACCACCAAGCATAGGCTCTTTTTCAAGCAGATAAACGTTGCATCCCTGGGCCGAAGCTTCCAGTGCTGCTGTCATCCCTGCAACCCCACCACCAATAACGAGGAGTCGGTTATCGACTGAAAATTCCATTTCATATAATGGTTCGGCCTGTGAAGCGTTGGCAACGGCCATCTTGGTAAGGCGTTTAGCTTTCTCCGTGGCAAGGTCAGGTGCCATTGGGTGTACCCAGCTGCACTGATCACGGATATTGGCCATATCAAAATAGTATTTGTTTAATCCGGCCGCCCGCATGGTGGACATAAAGAGTGGTTCGTGGGTAGTAGGAGAGCAAGCTGAAACTACAATGCGGTTGAGCTGATGCTCTTCGATGATGCTTCGCATCTGCTCCTGCGAATCCTGGGAGCATGTGTATAGCGGTTTATCAACATAGACAACACCGGGTAAGGTTCGTGCATATTCCATGACCTCATTAACATTTACGACAGAGGCTATATTAGTGCCGCAATGGCAGACGAATACACCGATCCGGAGTTCCTCGCCTTCTGCAAGTACTCGTTCATCCGGTAATGTTTCTTCTGTAATGAGACTCCCCCGCGACATTGAAAGAGTTGCGGAAGCTGCCTGGGCTGCCCCTGAAGCTTCGCTGACGGTTTCCGGAATATCTTTAGGACCGTTAAATGCGCCGCTAACGAAAATACCTGGGCGGGTTGTTACAAGCGGACTGAACGATTCGGTGACGGCAAAGCCATAGTCATCCATTTCAATCTGCATGAGGTTGGCAAGTTGTTTGCTTGACTCCTCAATCTGGATTCCCACTGACAAGACGACCATATCGAACATTTCAGCTTTTCTCTGGCCTGACTCATCGGTATAACGGATCTCAAGATTTTTGTTTTGCGGATCTTCAAAAAGACGGCTTACCATTGCACGGACATATTTCACATTATTCTGCTTTGCACGTTCAATATATTCGTCGAAATTTTTGCCAAATGAGCGCATGTCTATGTAGAAGATTGTCGGCTCGATGGACTTATCGTGCTCTCTGGCAATGTACGCTTCTTTAGTGGCATACATACAGCACACTGATGAGCAATATTCGCGATTGCAACTGCTGTCACGTGAACCTACGCATTGAATCCATGCTATCTTTTTAGGATGACTTCCATCACTTGGTCTGGTTACTGTTCCCGACGTTGGGCCGGATGCAGAGAGTAAACG
Organism: Desulfosediminicola flagellatus; assembly: GCF_005116655.2. Classification (GTDB taxonomy): domain Bacteria; phylum Desulfobacterota; class Desulfobulbia; order Desulfobulbales; family Desulfocapsaceae; genus Desulfopila; species Desulfopila flagellata. The sequence continues at coordinate 2,040,700 of NZ_CP050698.1, forward strand.
TTCAAATTCAATTGAGGTGACAACATTTTTATAGATGCCGTAACCGAACTCGCTTCTGATACTCGGGTCGGAAACTTCAAAGCCGGGCGAGAAAATAACTGAACCGATATCGATGGATTTTTCTGTGAGGATATCCTGATAATTAATGGCGCCAACGCCGCATATTGATTGACATATTCCGCAATTACCTGTGTTAAGGTTTACGCAGCTTTGTGCATCAATTACCGGAACGCGAGGGACAGCCTGGGGGTAATGGATATTTACAGGTTTTCTTCGATTGAGCCGCTCATTAAAATCATCAAGTAAAGGTTTCGGTGTGCGTTTGGTTAACTGATCCATAGAGAGAAAGTCAACAGGACAAACCGAGATACAGGCACCGCACATCTGACAAATATCAATGCCGGCTTCAATACCCTGCTCATGGAGTTTCAGGGCGTTGATTCCCATCACCTCTTTGCACATCATGGAGCAGAGGCCGCAGCGAATACATTTTTCGAGAGCTATTTCATCCTGCTCCTTGCTGATCTCTTGAGATCTGGCAATGATAGCTGCACCGAGACTTTTCTCAAGTTCAGGGGCATTACTAATTTCGACCGCACCAAACTTAGCCGGACACGATGTAAAGCATGCTCCACAGGCGGTACAGCTTTCCTGATTTATAGTCGCGGTTTCGCCTTTGGCCCAGCTTACAGCATCTTGCAGGCATGCCTTTTTGCAGAGACCACATTTACCGCATTTGTCTTCATTGATGCTAAAGGTCCATGCATGTGGGGAGGATGCTTCAGGCGGACGCGAACCTGAAATAATGCGTTTTTCTTTGGCACGTAACGGTTTCTTTTTTCCTCCAGCATCTGCTGTGTTTTCGGTATTGAGTACATCCGGGAATTCAGATTGATAGGTGACAGGGCAGGTGTGCTCACATAATCCGCAACCGGTGCATTTATCGATATCGACATATCGTGCACGGCTGGTCACTGTCGCAGTGAAATTTCCCTGTTCACCTGTAATGCCGGTAAGTTCACTGTGGGTGAACAGTTCGATGTTTTTATGTCTGCCGACTTCGACAAGTTTTGGCGATACAATGCACATCGAGCAGTCGTTAGTGGGAAAGGTTTTATCGAGTTGCGCCATCTTGCCGCCGATCGCCGGAGACTTCTCAACCATATAGACTTTGAAGCCACTGTTCGCCAGATCCAATGCCGATTGCATACCGCTTATACCGCCACCGATAACCATGATTGCTCCGGTGGGTTTGTTTTTGGGCGTTGATGGAGGGACGAGATTAGAAGTCATGATAAATCCTCCCTTCTGGTGTCAGCCTGAGCCAGATGCTTTTTCAGAACATCGGCCGGCACAAGATGTACTTTTTGCTGTTTTTCTGGATAGGTCCCGCTTAAAGCCGCGTTGATAAGTTCTGTTATGTAATAGACAGGCAGAAGAGGTCCTGCCGGGTTTATATCGAGTTGCCTGCTTTCGACATTGGCCTGACACATGGGGCAATCTGTTACCATTGCAGTTGCACCACCTCGTTGTGCGGCTTCAACGATATTACCGACAAGTTTTACAGCAATGTCAGGACGAGTCATAGTCAGACTTCCTGAACAGCACTCGGTTCTATGAGACCATGAGACAGGTTGAGCCCCGGTGGCCAGAGTGATCTGTTCAAGAGTGGTTGGCATTTCGTGATTTTTGCTATCCGTCACATGGGGTGGGCGTAATGAAAGGCAGCCGTAGTAACAGGCAACTTTCATATTATCGATTGGATGCACCATATGCTTTTCAAGCATCTCAAGGATATCCAAACGGGAGAAAAAACTGCTTATATGGATGATTTCATACTCGGGAGCATACGAGTCGACATCCCAGAAATGAGGATCTTGCCGTAATGCCTTATCGGCAGCTTTTAACCGCTGATAACATGCGGCGCAAGGGACCAGGATATCGAGGTCGTTATCTTTCACCATCAGCAGGTTGCGAATCGACAGTCGCATAGATATTTCATGGTTGGTCATATGTGCCGAAGATGCACCGCAACAGTTCCAGTCAGGAAGTTCCTTGAGGTTGATTGCAAGCTTCTCACAGATTTCCTTAATAGATTGATCGTAATCCCGGGCTGTACCCTGTAGCGAGCATCCGGGGTAGTATGCCATGTTCATCGTTCATACTCCTTGCCTTTACCCGCAAATATTTCGCGTATTTCCGGTTTACCCTCTATTGAGTGAGGGAGAAGGTTCAGTTTACCTTTTCTGAACATGTTGAGACCGAGCTTCATGTCTCCCATAAAATCTTTCGAGCGAATTTTATATGCGCCAATCATGCCAACTTCATAGGTGCGTCCCCATCTTTTGATCGATTCCATAAATGAGAGATGAAAGGCGGGAACCCGTGGTTGTGCAGGTTTGATGTTCTTTCGAAGAGCAAGCTCGCGCAGTACATCCATAAGAGCGGTTATGTCTATGTCGTTCGGGCACCTGGTGGCGCAGGTATCGCAGGATGCGCAGAGCCAGATGGTGCTGCTGGAGAGGAGTTGCTGTTCCATCCCATAGCTGGCAAGACGAACGACCTCCATCGGTTGCAGGTCGAAATAATCGGCAACAGGACAACCGCCAGAACATCGACCGCACTGGTAGCAGGTCTGCACATCGATTTTTCGTGATTCTAGTTTTTTCAGCAGCTTCCTGTTTCCCTTAGCCGGTGAAATATTCATGCTCTTCATGGGTTTCTCCAGTTGGGGTTTCCTGTACAGCCGGAAATCTCAGAGCAAATGTAGTGCCTGAGGGCGAAGATTCTGTAACGCGAATGGTACCCTGATGCTCTTTGACAATGGCGTATGAGACTGACAGCCCGAGTCCTGTTCCTTCACCGGGCTTTTTCGTGGTGAAAAACGGATCAAAAATTTTCTCACGCAGTTCAGGTTCGATACCTGAGCCTGTATCTGAAATAGCAATTTCTGCGATGCCGCTACTGGCTCTGTTTCGTGTGGTGATGGTGAGTGTTCCGCCATTCGGCATAGCCTGAGAGCTGTTGACCATGATATTCATTACCACCTGATTGAGTCGGATGGCGTTGCCGAATACCGGTCGCAGGTTTTTCTCGAGTTTCAGCTCAATTTTAATATTATGGAATGACGGCTGGTTTTTGAGGACACCAAGAGTTTTGGTAACTACGTCATTGAGGTTGAGCAGATCCATTTCGTAACTTGTCTGATGCGAAAATTCGAGCAGATCAGCGACAATGACCTTACAACGTTCTGCCTCGCGTATAATGGTTTTCAGATCATCCTGGAGTTCGTGATTTTCTCCAAGGTCTTCCAGTACCATATTGGCGTAGAGCATTATGCCGGACATGGGATTATTTATCTCGTGGGCTACACCGGCAGCAAGCCTGCCAAGACCAGCCATTTTTTCTGACTGCATCAGCATCTGATGTGTATTTTCCAGATCTTCCTCAATTTTATGCATGGCGCGGAGATCTGTGAAAATACCGTAAGTAGCTATTTCCTGTCCGTTATCATAGATTATCCCGCCTGAGAACCTGACCGGAATATCCTGTCTGTTTTTATGGGTAACAACTAATTCCTGATGTCTGAGCTTGCCCATCCCGCCATATTCATGGCTTCGCATACGAGAAATTACTTCATAGGCGACACCTTCTTTATACAGTTGGGTCACATGAAAGTTTGAAAGTGTTTCTTCCTCAGAATATCCAAGTAATGACTGAGCACCCTGATTAAAGAGGATGATGTTCCCCTCCATATCGGCTGCAATAATGCCGTCTACTGAGGAATCAATGAGGTTATGGAAAAACACATTGCGCCTGCGTAACTCGCGCTCAAGAATTTTGAGATGAGAAATATCTATGAGATACAGAATGTAGTAGTCAGGTTTGGATGGCGGGTAGACAAAGACAACATCTATTACTCGTTTTTCTGAACCTTCCTTTTCGATACTGATCTCTTTTCTGAAACGGGATTTCTGATTACCCTGGCTGCTTTTAAAAAAACTATCGAAGAGTTCAATGAGTTCCGGATTGTTCCCATGTAAAATTGAGTTAAGACTGCTGCCTGTTAATTGTGAAAAAGGAACATCTAAAAATAACCCTGCCGCAGGGTTTGCGTAAATTACCCTATGGTTAGTATCAACAACCATAACGCCGTTGGGCGTTTCTTCCAGAATCTGATAAAGATACGGTGCTGATTGCAGATCCGTATTATTTTCGATAGAAGGATGTAATGGCGTTTGGGTTGCCATAGAACTCTCCTATCGACCAATCATGTCGAGGAAATCAGGTAAACGATCTCGTAAACCGATTGCAAGCAGGACTGTACCGTCACACATCCCTTCAAGATCACGAAACAAATCTGCACCGATCTGCATACCTGCATCTTTCTTTACCGGAGCATTCATCATTTTTTTGAGAAATTCCTGAGGGATGGAGGGAACTCCCGGAAGATTATTGAGGTACCTGACCATAACAACAGATTTTAGAAACATGATAGAGCTGTATAGCTTTATCCCGGTTCGCTCTGCTGCCGGTTGGAAAGTGTCGATGATGTTTAGATCGTAAGTAGGGCCAAGGGTGACAGATTTAACGCCATGGTCAGCCATGAAATCAAACGAATCTGCAAGTTTTCTGTTAATACCTGCATCATCCGAAAGCTCCAGTGCTACACCCGCAATAAGGTTTGTGGCACCGTCGAGTGTTTCACCGGCAAGGTCGCGGCCCCTGTTAAGGGCAGCTGCTGACTTGATCATGGTCGGTAAATCAAGGTCTTCACTCGAGCGGGTTACTGGTTGATCACCTTCTTTAGGGTCATGCCCCTGTTTGATGAGGATATGCGTGATACCAAGAGAAGATGCGGCGAGTAAATCAGCCTGGAATGAAATGCGGTTACGATCACGTCCATTAATGACCATGATCGGGTCAATATGAATGTTTTTTAAGGTAAGGCAGGGCGCGATGGGAGCCATCCTCATGATAGCGTGCTCGCTGTCAGTAACCTGAACTGCGTCTACCCGGCCTCGCAGTTGCTGTACTGAACTGACAAACGAGTCAAGATTCGTGCCCTTTGGAGGGTCAACTTCGGCAATGACATTGAAGGTTGATGAAGTGGGTTCTTTACTGTTGTCTTGAGCGTCTTGCATGGTGCCTCCTGTATGCAGAATTGCAGAGTGCGAATTCGCAAATCGGTAATGCACGAATGGCTGTCATGATTGAGCAGGTTCTTTATCATGACGACATAGTGCACCAGCTGTTACGTAAAACAGGAAGCAGGCACGGATAACGCATTGTGAGCAGACTGATGTCGAAGGAAAACGCTGTAGAGTAGAGCAGTACTCATGGGCAGTGTAGGGGACAGGTAGGGTGATATCAAAGGACTGCTCCTCCATTACACGTGGAGTGCTGGAGAGACCTGTCGTCGCTTGTTTCAAGGAATGAAATCAAGCGCTTTCACTCTAAGCCCGTATTCCACCGACGTTGTGTGTATTTCAAATCTACATGGACGCAAAGAGAATGTCAAACCGATGAATTGACTTTTGCTTAGACATGACTTAAAGCGAGGATTGGCATTTTTCACTAGAAATACACATAATAACAAATGATTAGATAATGTCTTATGGGGGTAGCCTTTGGATGGCGGTACAGGCTCTTGAAGGGTCGTGCACTGACGAAAAGAGTATGCCGAATGTGCTGTAGCAATTGGAAAAACAACATAAATTAAATTGATCTATAATATATATTAAATAAATTTCACAAGAGTTAAATTTTTTTTCAATATGTATAAAAAAAGTGGTGAGCAATGAACGTTAGACTCCGAATTTGATGGATCATTAAAAGCAATGTGAACCGTATTTGAAAACCAATGTAATTATTCAGTCAAGACCTAATATGTACCCTTTTTTGCAGGCCGTAACTCTTTAGCAGTGCTCCAGATGGCCTCAAGCGGGATGATTGGCTATAGTATACCTATGCGAAGCGTCCCGATCGGGGTCAGGTGGGGTGCAATTGTAATGATATACAAAGCTGTAAAGACTGTCTGGATATAAAATGAAAGCCCCGTTAACCAATATAGTTAAAACTATCTGGTTAACGGGGCTTTCAGGTTTAAAGTGTCAACCCCGTGGAAGGGGGACGACTCATTATATCAGGCTGCTTTCCGGATATTTACCGCACAAACTTTAAGCTCCGGAATCTTACAAATCGGATCATGAGCAGGATTGGTGAGAACATTCGCGCAACTTTCAATAAAGTGGAAAGGCATGAACACTGAGCCGTCATCTACTCGTTTTGTTATTTCCGCTTTAATATCGACACTTCCGCGACGTGAACTGATTGTGACAAGATCACCCTCTTTTATCTCAAGTCGTGCAGCATCGTTCTGACTGATTTCAAGAAAACCTTCCTTTATCTCAGCATCAAGAGTCGGTGAATTTCTTGTCATCGTACCGGTATGGTAGTGCGCAAATACTCTGCCTGTTGAAAACCAGAAAGGATATTCGTCGTCAACAACCTCTGCAGGTGGCTTGAAATCGATTCCATGAAACAATCCTTTGCCACGGGCAATCTTGCCTTTGTGCAGGAATCTGGTGCCAGGGTGATCCTGAGTAGGGCAGGGCCACTGCAATCCTTCACCTTCCAGACGTTCGTAGGTGATACCGCCGTATGATGGTGTAAGCGAAGCGATCTCATTAAAGACTTCTTCCGGGTTTGCGTAGTTCATTGGATAGCCGAAACGACTTGATAGATCCTGAATTATCTGCCAGTCCTGGTGTGCTTCTCCGCGAGGCTCAACCGCTTTACGAACACGTGTAACACGGCGCTCAGTATTGGAAAATGTGCCATCCTTTTCTGCAAAGGAAACACCGGGAAGTACGACGTCAGCCATCTCTGCGGTTGCCGTCAGGAATATGTCCTGAACCACAATAAAGTCAGCTTTTTCGAAAGCTTTCTTGACATGGTTGACATCCGGGTCACTTACAACAGGATTCTCACCCATGATGTATAGCGACTTCACTGAACCGTCCTCAAGACCTTCAAGCATTGCAGGAATGGTAAGACCAACCTTATTGGAAATGGAATCGACATTCCATGCCTTGGCAAACTTTTCACAGGCGGCAGGATTGGTTACAGGCTGATAGGCAGTAAACACGTTAGGAAGGCCACCCATATCGCAGGCTCCCTGAACATTGTTTTGTCCACGTAGAGGGTTAACACCGCACGATTCCTTACCAAGGTTTCCGGTAAGCATTGCCAGGTTGGCAAGTGTTTTCACATTGTCAACACCGGTTGTGTGCTGTGTGATACCCATACAATAGATAATAGAGGCCTTCTCTGCCGTTCCGTAAGATTCAGCAATCTGGCGGATAACGTCGGCGTCGACACCACATATCTCTGACGCCATTTCTTCGGTAAAGGATTCGATAACCGCTTTACAGGCTTCGAACTCTTCAGTCTGATCGTCAATATATGCCTGATCATGCCAGCCGTTTTTAAGGATAACGTGCATGATACCGTTAAGCAGAGCGACATCCGTGCCCATTTTATGGCTGGCATAAATATCTGCAATTTCAGAAATGTGAACCTGCCGTGGGTCAAGTACTATAACCTTGGCCCCGTTTTTCTTAGCGCGGAAAATGCGGGTGGCCACCAGCGGATGAGCTACACTTGTGTTTGAACCGATAATGAAGATACAGTCAGCATCCTCAATTTCGTCCATTGAGTTTGTCATCGCTCCACTACCAAAAGATGCGGCAAGACCTGCCACAGTTGAGGAGTGTCAGAGACGGGCGCAGTGGTCGATATTGTTAGTTCCTACACCTGCCCTTGCGAATTTTTGCAGGAGGAAATTCTCCTCATTGGTTACTTTAGCTGAGGTAAGAAATCCTATACTGTCGGGACCGCTTGTTTCCTTAATCTCTTTAAGTTTTGATGCGGTGTAATCAAGGGCTTCGTCCCAGCTAACCTCTTCAAGGGTTCCATTTTTACGAATCAGAGGCTGGGTAAGTCTCCTCTTGTTTCGGATAAACTCGTGCACGTTCCAGCCTTTAATGCAGAGTTTGCCTTGATTCACGGGGCTTGTTTTGCAGGGAATAGTGCCAATTGGATCACCATCAAGCACTTCCAGGAAAAAGTTACAGCCACAGCCACAGTATGTGCATGTTGTCAGTACTGTCCTGTAATCCATAGTCGCTCCTTACTCATTATGTCTCTGTACTCAAATTCTATTACTCGGACCCTATAGCCGGAAAAATGGCGTATTGTCCGAAATTATTTATCAATCATATTGAGCGGTGATCTCTGTCCACGCTGGATTCCCGTCTTGTAGTCAAACTTCTCGTCCATGATGCTGTTGACTTTCTTGTACAGCGTTCTGAGCGGGATAGTGGAAGGACAGGCCTCTTCGCACAGGCCGCAGTCGATACATCTGCCAACCATATGCATTGCTCTGGTGTGATGAAAAACAGGAATCTCCGGTGGGAGTTGACCGTTTTTCACAAGTTCGTCGCATTTGAGACTGCAGTCGTTGCAGAAACACATAGGGCAGACGTTAGAGCAACCGTAACACTTGATACATTTTACGAACTCATCCATCCAGAATGAAAATCTGTCTGCAAGCATAAGATTATCAATTTCGGCAACGGATGTGTTCTCACGTCCCTCAGCTGCTTCTCCTGCGGTGATATCTGCCGGAAATGGCTGCGAGCACTCACAGGCGTCTGCAAGTTCCTGAGGACAGGCTAATCCTACTGTCAAAACCTTGTCCGGGCTGAGCTGATTCCAGGTATACAATGTCGTCAGTGCCCTGTCATCGCATCCTCGAACAAGAATGCCAAATGTGTCATCAGGATATGATTTATGTATATTGGTCAGATATTTAGTTAAGGGATATCTCGCATCACCGGCTTTGTCCTTATCACCGAGAACCATCATGTCCAGTTCATCGACATTCTGATAGAGATGAGGGGCAATGTGGCCATTTTTGTGAGCCAAACCGAGGAAACCTTTAATTTCTCCAGATTCCAGCAACTCTTTGACTTTACTCTTAATAGTTTCAATCATATCGTCACTCTGCCGCGATGGGCTCTACCACATCACCTCGATAATCTTTTTTAAGGGGTGAAGGTCCTATTTCACGCAACTCGTCAATGAAGGTGTTGAATTCGTGGACTAGTTCAGGTGCTTCCGCAGATGAAACCCATCCTGCTTTCAGGCGACGTTCGTCGATGCCGCTGAATGAGAGCATTTCCTTCAGTACAGTTACTCGTTTCTTAGAGGAATAATTACCATACAGGTAATTGCATTCGCCGAGGTGTCATCCACCAACAAAGACTCCATCTACCCCTTTTTGGAAAGCAAGGAGTATATGGTGTGGTGACACGCTTCCACTGCACATAACCCGGACAGTACGAACATTTGCCGGGTACTGCAATCGACTGACCCCAGCCAGGTCAGCAGCGGCGTATGCTCACCATGTGCACAGGAAGCATACAATTTTCGGTTCGAAAATGTCGTTACTCATCAGTTAATTCCTTTTTAATGGGTGATTAGTGCATCGTACTATGTGGATCACTAGCATCTGTTTTCGGATAACACCTACATAGCCCTTATCTGGGCGAGAAGCTGTTCCGGTTTATATCCTCGTAAAATAGCGCTGTGCGACGGACAGGTTGAGGCACAGTTGCCACATCCTTTACAAAGAATGTCCTTGACTTCACAGGTTTTAGTTTTGCTGTTGTAGCTAATAGCATCGTAAGGACAGACATTGAGACAACCCATGCATCCGACACATGTCTCTTCATGAATTTCCGCAACGATAGCACTCTTTACTAATTTGTCCTTGAACAGGATTGCGCCCACTCTGGAGGCGACACCAAACCCTTGTGTTCGTGCTTCAATAGATGTTGCAGGGTATCGTGCACTACCGCAGACAAAAACACCATCAGCGGCGAAATCGAGCGGTCGCAGCTTGGCATGTGCTTCAAGAAAAAATCCGTTTTTATCTGTTGGAACCCGCATAAGTCCAGCTACATCAGGTGCATCGTCTCTTGCGACAAGTGGAGTGGAAAGAACGACCAGGTCGCTTTTGATTTCTTTTTTGGTTCCGAGAACCACTTGATCAAATGTCACAGTACCGTCAGCGACAACAGGTGTAGTGGCTCCGTCATAGACATCAAAATGTATACCCATACCTCGGGCATCCCACAGCATCTGTTCTTTTTCATCACCATACATCTGCATGTCACGGTAAATCACGTTAACAGTAGCCAGAGGAAACTGGCGTTTGATGTGCATGGCGTTCTTGACAGCTGTAAGACAACAGATTCGTGAGCAGTATTCCCGCTCTTGGTTACGGCTTCCAGCACACTGAATCATAGTCACGGAAGTACCTTTGAAGGTGCCTTCTTTCAGCCGTTTCTCAAGTTCAAACTGGGTGATTATATTGTCACCATTGTGACCAAGAAGGCCTTTCTCAACCAGCGGTACAGCACCGGTGGCAACTACCACACAACCAACTGTCTCCTTGAACGGTCCATTAGGAGTCTCGACTGTCACTGAGAAATTACCAATGTATCCATTGATATCGGTAACTTTAGAGCCGATTAACGGTGTGATGCCGGGAGTCGCAGCGACTTTTCCTGCGAGATCGGTGATATAATCTTCTGAAGATTTACCGTCCTCAAGTAGATGCAATTCGTTCATGAGTCCGCCGAATTGTTCTTCTTTTTCAACGAGAATAACTTCAAGACCCATTCCTGTGAGAGCTTCTGCAGCGGATAGACCAGCTATACCACCGCCGATGACAAGAATCTTTCGAATAAGAGAAGATTCAATCTCGTCCTGAGGTTCAAGGGCTGTGGATTTGGCAACGCCCATTCGAACAAGATCTTTGGCTTTGGACGTAGCTATATCCCTCTTTCCCATATGTACCCATGAGCATTGATCCCGGATGTTGACCATCTCAAAGAGATAAGGGTTTAAGCCGGCCTCCGCACATGAGGAAGAAAAAAGTGGATGATGGGTTCGCGGGGAACATGATGCCACCACAACCCTGTTGAGGTTGTTATCAGTTATGGCTTTCTTAATTTCAACTATTCCCGACTCCGAGCAGGTGTAAAGATTTTCCTTGGTAAAAACAACACCTGGAAGAGTTGCTGCATACTCGGTAACGGCTGCGCAGTCGAGATGCCCGGCGATATTGGATCCGCAATCGCAGATAAATACGCCGACCCGTAAATTCTCTTGTGTATTTTTGCTCTTCTTATCCATGTCCATTTATACCTTTATCAAGATACCTCAAGGAGCTTTTCGCGAGTCACAACCTGTACTGCTCGTGACGCTGCACTGGAAGCCTGGGCGACAGACTCGGGGATGTCCATAGGTGAATGGGCACATCCGCAGACGAATATTCCCTCTTTTGAAGTATCAAGAGGTTTATCACGGCTGGTTTTGAAGAAGCCGAATTTATTAATTTCGATTCCGAGAATATCCGCAAGATCCTGCATACCTTTGGTTGGTGAGCAGGCTGTTGCAAGTACAACCATGTCAAATTCTTCGCGCATGACTTTTTGCTCCTGAGTATCCTCATAAACAAGGACAGGATTGTCATTGTCACCGCGGACAATTTCAGCTACGCGACTGCGTTTGTAAGTGATATTGGAGTTGTTGCTGCCACGCACCTTGTATTCGTCGAAACCTTTTCCTACCGCCCGGATGTCCATGCCGAAGATGGTAGAAGTGGTGTCGTTGTCATGCTCATGGGCAATGATCGCTTCCTTGATTGAGTGCATACAGCAGAAGCCGGAGCAGAAGGGGTAGAACCGTAGATCCCTGGAGCCGACACACTGAATGAATGCAAGCTTACTGGCGGTGCTGAATGTCGCAGCCTGTTCTTTAAGAGTAGTTAGTTCCTTAACAAGATTCTGGTACTCTTTGTATTTGTCAGCCCATTGATCAAGGGTAGCGTCACCTCCAGATCCGTTTGCCTCGTACTCTGCATAAAATTCGGCTGAACTCTTACCGTTTTTCTCTTCGAGTCGTGCAAGTGCTTTGGTTGAACGATTTTCAATTTTTTCAAGATCCTTGATCTTTGAATTGACAATAATGTCAGAAGGCCGATTGAGATGACCGTGGGTAGGTCCACTGGCACTGAGAAATCGTTCAAACTCCATCGCGGTGATTACATTCGGCAGATCACGATATCTGTATTCAGGTATTTTGATCGGGTCGAACACATCATAGCCAACAGATGTTATGATAGCGCCGACATCCAGTTCGACAACCTCATCTACCTGGTCAAAATCAATGGCGTTTGCTTCACATTTCTTCTGGCATATACCACATTTTTTACCATTGAATACCCTGCAATGATCGGTATCGATAGCATGAGTGGATGGAATTCCCTGGGCAAACCAGCTGTAGATAGCTTTTCTGTACGAGTGTTTCTCGTTGTATAGATCAAGCACATCCGTGGGGCATTTCTCTGTGCATGCACCACAACCAGTACATTTGTCCTGATCAACGTAACGGGCTTTTTTGCGCACCTTTACTTTAAAGCATCCGGCAGTACCGGAAACTTCTTCAACCTCGCTATATGCCATTAATTCTACGTTTGGATGTCGACCGACATCAAGCATCTTTGGCGAGAGTATTCAGATGGCACAGTCATTGGTGGGGAACGTTTTGTCGAGCTGGGCCATTTTGCCGCCGATACTCGGTAAACGCTCCACCAGATGTACCTTGAAGCCCATTTCGGCCAGATCCAGAGATGACTGTATTCCTGCAATACCGCCACCAATAACAAGCATGTCCTTGTTCACTAGCTACCTCCTGTTAAGGCAGTTATCACGTACGATGAAAAAGCCTTTTTCTTCGCACCTATATAAAAAATATTCTAGGCCGCTTCTTCTACAGCCAGAGGGCCCAGAGATGCAATCTCTTCTGAAAAGCTTGTAGCCACTTCAGCGAATTTCGTACCTTCAGCCGAAGATATCCATTCGAGACGAACACGTCTGGGGTCGATACCGACCAGACCAGCGAGTTTTTTTGCAGATCCGAAAACTTTTTCAGCCTTTACATTACCGTCCAGGTAATGGCAGTCACCGATGTGTCATCCGGCGACCAGAACACCATCGGCTCCTTTCTGAAACCCTTCGAGGATGAAGTTCGGATTTATTCGCCCTGAACACATCACTCGTACAATGCGGAGAGTAGGTGGATACTGGAACCTGCTGACACCGGCCAGATCCGCCGCTGAGTAAGCGCACCAGTTACAGGCAAAGACTAGTATGTTCGGTTTAAATTCCACGGACATTTTTTCTTCCTTAAAATATATTTATCGGTCAAACGCCGTTTCAACCATTGTCAGAACTTCCTTATCGCCAAAGTGCCGTATTGAAGCAGCACCGGTCGGGCAGGCTACTGCGCACATACCGCAACCTTTACAAAGCGCTTCCTGGACGTTTGCAATCTGAACACCCTCGTCGCTCTTAATGACACTGATAGCGTTGAAAGGACAGGCTGATTCACATTCTCCGCAACCGCGGCACATAAAGTCCTGCACATAGGAGACGACGCCTTCAACCGTTATCTGGTCTTTTGACAGGGTGACTGCTGCTCTTGAAGCTGCAGCTGCTGCCTGAGCGATCGATTCCTCGATAGGCTTCGGGTAATGCGCCATACCGGCAAGGAAAATACCGGCTGTTGCAAATTCTACAGGTCGCAACTTGGCGTGGGCCTCGTTAAAGAAGCTGTCGCTGTTGCATGAGAGCTTAAACATCTGGGCAAGCGGCTCATTATTTCGTGGTACAATTGCAGAGGCGAGTACAAGTAGATCTACGTTAATCTCTATATCCATTTCAAGGATATGGTCCTTAACAGTAAGTGTTAGACCTTCATCCGAGGAGTTGACTACAGGTTTGGTGTCGAGGTCGTAACGTATAAAGATAACACCTTTTTCACGGGCCTCTTTATATAACAACTCTCTGCGGCCATATGTCCTGATATCTCTGTATATTACAAATACATTGGTTTCAGGATTCGCATCCTTAAAATTGATAGCGGATTTAATTGAATGCGTACAGCAAACCTTCGAACAGTATGGACGGTCAGGTTCGCGTGAGCCTACACACTGAATAAATGCAACCGATTCGGCGTTAGTTGTTAATTCATTGCCTCCCTGGCCAATAACCTTATCAAGATCCAGATGGGTCATTACCCGATCATCTGTTCCGTATAGATATTCGGTGGGGACGCTTTCAACTGCACCAGTAGCAACGATTACCGCTCCGTGTTTAAGGGTGATGTCATTACCGCTCTGATTAACTGTTGTCTCAAAATTACCGATAAATCCGGATGCTGCTGCAACCGTTGTCTCAGGGTAGACAGTAATAGCAGGATGGTTTTCTACGTTTGCGATCATCTCACCAAGATTCTCGCTTATCGATTCTCCCTGCCAGGTCTTAGCAAGAACGCGGGCGTTACCGCCTAGTTCTTTTTGCTGCTCAACCAGATGAACGGCGAAACCCTGATCGGCAAGGCCAAGAGAAGTTGTCATGCCTGCAATTCCACCACCTATAACAAGTGCACTTCTATCGACACCGATCGATGGTTGGCTAAGCGAGGTGATAAGTCTGGTTCTGGCAACTGACATGCGTACAAGATCTTTTGCTTTAGTCGTTGCTGCCTCTTTATCATCACTATGGACCCAGGAACACTGGTTGCGAATGTTGGCCATTTCAAAAAGATACTTATTGAGGCCTGCATCACGCATTGTTTCCTGAAACAGTTCTTCATGTGTCCTCGGAGTACAGGCTGCAACGACAACCCTGTTCAACCCCTCTTTTTCGATAACCTCTTTCATCTTCATCTGACTGTCCTGACTGCAGGTGAAGAGGTTTTCTTCGACGTATGTGACACCGGGGAGTTTTCTTGCCATCTCGGCTACTGCAGGGACGTCAACGATTCCGCCAATGTTGGTTCCGCAATTACAGACAAAAACACCGATTTTAGGTTCTTCAGCGGTTATATTTTTTTCTACAGGATAGGTCTTTTCTTTAGTTAGTTCGCCACGTGCTTTTGCCAGATCTGTTTCTGCCCAGCAGGCTGCAGCACTTGCTTCCATTACTGAATATGGAATGTCTTTAGGTTCCTGAAAGGCGCCGCAGACATATATTCCGTCTCTTGAAGTCTTAACGGGAGAGAAGCAGTCGGTTTTAGCGAAATTATCATTATTGAGTTCGATATCCAGCTTACCGGCAAGTTCAATCACCTCTTTTGGTGTCTCCATGCCTACAGAGAGAACGACCATGTCAAATGTCTCTTCCAGGGTTTTCCCTGAGTCATTGACATACCGCATGCTTAAGCTTTTAGTTTCTCTATCTTCAACAATGGAGTGAACTCGCGTACGTACAAAACGAACGCCCTGTTCCTCTCTGGCGCGATCGTAATATCCTTCAAACTCCTTACCATATGTACGCATATCCATATAGAATATGGCTGTATCCAGGTCAGAATGTGAATGTTCCTTGGCAATGACGGCTTCTTTTACCGCATACATACAACATACTGAGGAGCAGTAACCGTGATCGCAACGATTCTGATCGCGTGACCCTATGCATTGCAGCCAGGCAATTTTTTTCGGTTCTACACCATCAGAAGGGCGTACCAGATGACCTTGATATGGGCCGGTGGCGCTCAGGATACGTTCCATCTCCATAGAGGTGATAACGTTTTTGTAGTTGCTGTACTGGTATGTATCGAGATCTGATGGGTCAAAAGCTGAAAAACCAGGTGCAAGAATTACAGAACCAACCTGCAATTTGACGATTTCTTCTTTCTGATTAAAATCGATAGCATCGGCAGGACAGATTTTCGCACAGAAACCGCACTTACCATTCTTGTTAAAGTAGATACAGCTATCAGCGTCAATGGCGTATTTAAGTGGGACTGCCTGAGGGTTATCGACGTAAATCGATTTCCTCTTGGCGAGGCCTGCATTAAACGGGTCAGTGACTTTTTTAGGACATTTTACTGCGCATTCCCCGCAGGCGATACATTTGTCCATATCAACGTATCGGGGATGCTGGATCAGTTCGACCTCGAAGTTACCTGCTTCTCCGGTGACAGAATTGATCTCTGATAATGTTTTAAGCTCTATGTTCAGGTGCCGGCCGACCTCGACCAGTTTCGGTGAGATTACTCACATCGCACAATCGTTAGTGGGAAACGTCTTGTCCAGTTGGGCCATGACTCCGCCAATGGAGGCTGACTTTTCAACCAGATAGACATAGAAACCCGAGTCTGCGAGGTCGAGTGCCGTCTGCATTCCGGCAATACCGCTGCCGATTACTACGACCGAGCCTTGAACGCTTTGAGGATTTGCTGAGCTCATCAAATTTCTCCGAAACTATATATTCTCTGAAAGGTAGGCGTAAAGGTCCTTGACCTCAACATCGATATCCGTATTTGACTTCGCACACGACAGATGAATCTGACACTTTGGGCAAGCTGTAATTATTGTCTGTGCTCCGGCACGTTGTGCCTCCTGCAGTCGTTTGATCTGCATAGTTTTAGAACACGAAGAACATTCCATCCAGGCAGTAGTGCCGCAGCAGACAGCATTTTCCCTGTTGTTCTCCATCTCTTTTAATTCAGTATCCGGTACCAGGCCTATCAGTTGACGGGGCTCTTCATAGATACCTGTCCTTCGACCGAGGCGACATGGATCGTGATATGTCACAGAGCCATTGCCTGTTTTAGTAAAGGTGATGTCAGCCTTTGGGAGTTCCCGAGCAAGGAATTCAGATATATGGATTATCTCAAAGGGAAGTTCACCGACAATGGCAGGGTAGCTTTCTCTGAAAATCGAATATCCTTCAGGGCAGGAGAAGATAACTGTCTTCGCACCGGAATTCTTGATGGTTTCGACGTTTTTCCTGGCGAGTTTAGCAAATTGCTCTTCATCACCAGCCCAGAACGAATCGTGTCCACAACATCTTTCATCATTACTCACGACAGGTTCGACACCCATTTTATTGAGTATCGTAAGAATCGATTTGACGCTATCGATCATTTGCAGATCAAGATACTCAAAAACGACGTCGTGGTAAGGCTGGCAGCCGACGAAAAAGAAATAATCGCCTTTCTCCTGTATTTTGCCGCTTTCCTGCGCCCAGGCTATGCGATTCTGTGTGAGGCTGCCTGTCTGCAGGGAGGTTATAGTCTGAAATATTCCGTGATGACTTTTACGGGGAAGGTTGCCGACCGCTATCGCTTTGGCCCTGTAGGAACGAATAAATTCAGGGAAGTCGATACCTACCGGACAACGGTCGCTGCATCTTGAACAACTCAGGCAGGCCCAGATATCACTTGACTCAAGGATATCACCATCAGGCTCCACCAGGGTTTTCTTTATCATTTGACGTGGTGAAAAACCGGGGCGGTCATAGCTTATGGGACAACTGCCTGTGCATACCCCGCACTCCATGCAATAGTCGATCTGCTGTTTTGTGAGCTGCATAGTAAAACCTAGTTATGTTGTATAAAGTTCAACGGTTAGCCGCAAAAACTTCAGGATTATGCCTGTAACGTTCTGTGAAACGCTTATCAGGCAACCTCCTGAGAGATTTTATCCATTGCCATTCCTAGTAGAGTGCTGATTCAGGATGAAATACATTAACATCCCTGAGATCGTCACCAAGGTACGTTCGCTCATTGGGGCCAAGTATACCTAAAGACAGTGCAAGTATTGTCCAAAAATGCACGACCTGGTAATGGCCTTGAAAATGATGCGACAGTTCATGAATCTGTGCATGGCAGTTGTGACAGCCTGCGATACAATATGTCGCCCCTGTTGCCTTAATCTGGTCGTCTTTAATTTTTCCGTACTCCAGTCGTTGATCTTTGAAACCAGACTGGAGAAATCCACCACCACCGCCGCAACAATAGTTGTTGGATTTGTTAGGATGCATTTCGATGACATTTTCCTCACCGACAGCTGCTTTGATAGCGAAACGGAATTCATCAGCGATATGGTCACCGAAACTTTTACGAACGATCTGGCAGGGATCTTGTACGGTAAACTTGATGCCGAGATCTTTATTCCAGTCAGAATTAGGTTTCAACTTACCTTCTCTGATCCACTTGGCGTAATATTCGTAGATGTTTTTGGTTTCGAAGTTGTGCTTGATATTGAATTTTTTCAGTCCGGCCCGGACTGCAAATGTGATGTGGCCTCACTCCGTGTTGAGGTACGTCTTGCACCTCAACTTATCGGCTCTTTCAGCCTTGGCGCGAACCAGATGCTCCCAATTTTCTGCATCAGCCAGGAAGAGACAGTAGTTCTCAGCAGCCCATGCTGTACTGCTGTATGTCCAGTCAGCGCCTGCGAGATGAAGAATTTTCCAGAGTGGAACCATTTCATCAGGTTCAGTCATTGGCTCTCTGGAGTTCTGGTTGAGGAAGAATTCAGCGCCCTCTTTATCTATAGGGGCCTGCATGTCTGCAAATTCAGGTTGTGCCTCGCGATATTCTTCGAGAACATCGTTGACCACGAAGATAAAGTCTTCGGTGGGAGTTCCCATGGCACTCTTTGATTCACTCTGGACGGCTACGTCACAGGAGTTACGAATACCTTTGGGTCGTTCGTCTCGCGGACGGGCAGCCCTGATATTGAAAACCATCTGGGGAATATCGATTTTCATAGGGCAGACATAGACACAGCGTTGACACATCGTGCACATCCACGGCCAGTCTGACTTGAGAACTTCTTCGTCCATGCCGAGGACCAGCATGCGTAAGAATTTTCTTGGGTCCATGCCTTCAAGTCCCGATGCAGGACAGCCCGAGGAACAGAGTCCACAGGTAAGACAAAGACTGAGGTTGCCTTCAGGTAGCAGGTCTTTAATGTCGTCCAAAAAAGATCTTTCGGCTTTTCCTTTAAGCTTTATTGCCGTTTCAGCCATAATCGAGATTCCTTCTAAATAAATATTTATAAGGGTGACAAGCCGGTCGTAGATAATGGGGCAGATGCCTTTAGTGGTGAATTACATATAATTTATTTCACCTTAGGTGCTATTTGGATCGCAAAGCAGACTATCTCATTTTCCCGCGGTTAGCAACTTTTTTCAAAGTATTCAGGCCAAATGGTTGGAGTGTTCTTTTTTTGAATAGCGCTGTTAGGAGGCTAATTTTTATAGTTAATGTTGTTTTGAGATTTGCAACATATGCAAAATGTGCGAAAGGCTAAGGATTTGTGCCGGTTGGCGAGAAATACTTTGGAGATCGATTCCTGTATGATTATAGTAGCTATAGTGCTACAATGTGGCATTTTGAGGGTTGTGGGTGTAGTTGCGGGTTTTTAAAATGGGAGTCGATCATGTCACGTTTGGTAAAGCAGATGGAAGATGTTCTGGAAAAAATATATGATAAAAGTATCGTACGTGGTGACAACATTATCACCATCCTTCAGGATATTCAGAATGAGCTAGGATATATTAATGAAGAGGCCGTTGAATGGTTTGCTAAACGAACAGGAGTTTCAGCCGCAAAGTATTATGGGGTTGCAACATTTTACTCTCAGTTTCACCTTAGCCCTCGTGGAAAAAATATCATTACAGTGTGCTCCGGCACAGTTTGTCATGTGAAAGGTGCAGAACGGATTATTGGCAAACTAAAAGATGAGCTAAAGCTCAAAGGAGATGCTCAGACTACCAGAGATATGCAGTTCACCCTTGAGAATGTCAACTGCGTAGGTGCATGTAGTATTGCGCCGGTTGTCCTTGTAAATGATAAAGTTTTTGGCAAACAAAGTGCTGATAAGATGGTCAAAAATATCAAACCCTATAAGGAATAGCGCGTGGATCGCAAAATAACTGTCAATGTGTGTATGGGCACCGGCGGTATTGCAGCTGGTGGCGAACAGGTGATGACGGCCCTGAAAGAGGAGTTTGATGCAGCCGGCATTAAAGATGCGACGTTTATTGAAAACTGTAAGCTGCATAAGGTTGGGTGTCGTGGCTTCTGTGCCCGTGATGTGCTTGTTGATGTGACAATCGACGGTGAAACATCCACCTACCAGTATATTGAAGACAATATGGTCAAGCGTCTGGTCAGTGATCATGTCATTGGCGGTGAGCCAGTCAAAGAGTGGCTGGTGGGCGATGATTATCACACCTTCCATGATAAACAGAAGAAAATAATCCTTCAGGACCTGGGTAAGATTGATCCCGAGTCTATTGAAGAATATCTGGCTGTAGATGGATATAAAGGCGCGCGAAAGGCGCTTAGTGAGATGAGCCCTGCGGACGTTATCACCACAATAAAAGATTCCGGCCTTCGTGGTAGAGGTGGTGGCGGATTCCCGGCAGGTGTTAAATGGAGCTTTTGCGCCGGCACTGAAGCTGACCAGCGATACATCATCTGTAATGCTGATGAAGGTGACCCCGGTGCATTTATGGATCGCTCTGTTGTCGAAGGCAACCCGCATGCTGTTATCGAGGGTATGATAGTCGGCGCTTATGCCATCGGAGCGAGCATTGGATATGTCTATATACGTGCAGAATATCCGCTTGCTGTTGACCGATTGCATACCGCTCTGAATGCAGCTCGCAAAAAGGGATATCTTGGCGAAAATATTTTCGGCACTGATTTTAACTTTGATATTAAAGTGAAGCTGGGTGCAGGTGCCTTTGTATGTGGTGAGGAGACTGCACTTATCGCATCTATTGAAGGTGATCGAGGTATGCCGCGTGCAAAACCGCCGTTTCCTGCCAATAAGGGACTTTGGGGGAAACCAACGATTATCAATAATGTCGAGACGCTGGCGAATATCCCTCCCATTATTAATAAGGGGGCTGAGTGGTTTGCTTCAATTGGTTCTGAAACGAGCAAAGGGACCAAGGTTATCGCTCTCACCGGGAAAATACGAAATACTGGTCTTATAGAAATTCCTATGGGTATGACTTTGAAAGAGATTATCTACGATATCGGCGGCGGTATTGAAGATGACAGACTTTTCAAAGCTGTTCAGACTGGTGGTCCTTCCGGTGGTTGTATTCCTCAGCAGTTTATCGATCTTCCTGTAGATTATGAAGGCTTACAATCTATAGGTTCGATGATGGGGTCAGGCGGCATGGTAGTGCTTGATGAGACAGACTGCATGGTTGCCATCGCCAAGTTTTTTCTTGCCTTCACCCAGGAAGAATCCTGCGGTAAATGTGTGCCATGTCGTCTCGGCACAAAACGTTTATTAGAAATCCTCACACGCATAACCGAAGGCGAGGGTAAGAAAGGTGATATTGAATTGCTCCAGGAGCTAGCTGAAGATGTTCGCGATTCAAGTCTCTGTGGCCTGGGGATGTCTGCGCCAAATCCGGTCATAAGTACAATTAAATACTTCCGACATGAGTACGAGGCACATATTAACCATAAGCGGTGTCCTTCAAAGACCTGTAATGCGCTGCTCACGTTCTTTATTCGAGAGCACCAGTGTGTTGGCTGTGGGATGTGTGTGCGCGCTTGTGGCGTTAATGCCATTACCGGCGAGAAAAAACAGCCGCATGTCATCGATCAGAACACATGCATTAAGTGTGGAGCCTGTTTTGACGCATGTAAATTCGACGCTGTGCTCAAGGAGTAGACGCAATGATAACGTTAACTATAGATAATACGCAGGTCGAAGTTCCGAAAGGATCTACAATTCTTGAGGCAACAAAGGCGTTGAAGATTGATATGCCGACGCTCTGCTATGATGAACGTATGAAACCGCACGGCGGCTGCCGGCTTTGTATAGTTGAAATTGAAGGCATGCGTCGTCCGATTACTTCATGTACCACTCCTGCAGAGGAAGGGATGGTGGTCCGTACTCAAACTGATCATCTTGAGCGGTTGCGAAAGACAACTGTTGAATTATTGCTCTCTGATCATCCGAACGATTGTATGGTCTGTATTCGGGCCGGGAGCTGTACCCTTCAGGAACTCGCCTACAAATACCAGATTAGAGAGAATCGTTTCAAAGGTGAAATGCGTGACCACAACCGTGTTGATGCGAATCCGTTTATTCTTCGTGAGCAGAATAAATGTGTTCTCTGTGGGCTATGTGTAAGGGTGTGTGATGAAGTGCAGGGAGTAACTGCCATAGGCTATGCAAACCGAGGCTTTGAAGCCAAGGTATGTTCGCCTTTTGAGCATGATCTTGATTGTGAGTTCTGCGGTCAGTGTGTATCTGTTTGCCCGACAGGTGCTTTGTCGGCAAAGATGTGGGAAGGTCACCCCCGTCACGAAGGCATTACGACTACCGAGACAACATGTGGATATTGTGGCTGTGGCTGTAATATTACGATACATGCGCTGGGCAATGAGGTAACCAGAGTAACATCGCGATCGGACAATCATAACCGTGGCTGGCTTTGTGTGAAAGGGCGGTTTGGTTTTGAATTTATCAATAGTGAAGATCGATTAACCACGCCACTGATCAGGCGCGAGAAGGGTGGTGAACTTGAGCCTGCCAGCTGGGATGAGGCATTACGTCTGGTGGCATCGAAATTTTCAGAAATAAAAGAGCAGTATGGTCCTGATTCTATTGGTGGCCTTTCTTCAGCGCGGTGTACCAACGAAGAAAACTACATGTTTCAGAAATTGTTCAGGTCGGCGATAGGAACCAATAACGTTGATCACTGCGCCCGCTACTGACACAGTGCAACTGTGACCGGTCTGGCCGCAAAATTTGGTTCTGGTGCAATGAATAACTCTGTTGCTGAAATTGAAGATGCCAAAGCACTTCTGGTTATTGGTTCAAATACTACTGCGAATCATCCGATAATCGCGCTTCGTATGAAAGAGGCGGTGCGCAGAGGAGCGAAACTGATTGTTGCAGATCCGCGCAAGATACCGCTTACAAAATTTGCAACGCTTTGGCTTAGGCAAAAACCCGGTACTGATTCAGTGCTTATTAACTCAATTATGCATGTGATCCTTCAGGAAGGATTTGAAGATAAAGCATTCATTGCCGAGCGAACTGAAGGGTATGAAGAGTTTGCAGATTCTCTAAAAGATTTCACCCCTGAATTTGCTGAACAGGTAACAGGTGTTCCTGCTGATGATATTCGGGAAGCCGCACGGATTTATGGTTCAGCGGAAAATGCAGGAATTTACTATGCAATGGGTATTACCCAGCATGTGATGGGTACCAATAACGTGTATGCCCTTGGAAATCTGGCAATGGTGACCGGCAATCTTGGTAAACCTGGTGCCGGCGTTAATCCGCTTCGGGGGCAGAATAACGTTCAGGGCGCCTGTGATATGGGTTGTCTGCCTGATGTATATCCAGGATACCAGAAGGTGAATAATCCTGAGGTTCAAAAGAAATTTGAAGAAGCCTGGGGAACAGCTCTTTCAGGTGATTTAGGGATGCCCGCATCAGAGATGACCAGTGCAATGCTCGAAGGCAAGATACGGGGCATGTATATTTATGGTGAAAACCCGGCCCTTTCAGATCCGAACACTAATCATGCTGTTAAAGGATTTGCGACCCTCGATTTTTTGGTTGTGCAGGATATATTCAATACAAATACCACCGCACTGGCTGATGTCGTTTTACCAAGCGCCTCGTTTGCGGAAAAGACTGGTACGTTCACCTGCTCGGAGAGACGAGTTCAAAAGGTTCGTCCTGCAATTGAATCTCCCGGTGAGGCACGTGAAGATTTAGATATCTTTAATGAAATCTATTGTCGAATGAAGGGGCAGGAAATTACGCCGATTGACCCGGAAGCAGTATTTGCTGAAATAGCAAAGCTATGGCCTAATATGGCCGGAATGAGCTATGAACGCCTTAGAGTTGATGGTTTGCAGTGGCCATGTCCGGATTCTACTCATCCAGGTACGCCGTATCTGTTTAAGGGTGTATTTCCACGAGAAGGTGGTAAAGCCCAGTTTACTGTTGTGCCTCAGGTTATATCTGATGAATTGCCGGATAGGGAATATCCGTTTTTGCTTACCACTGGTCGTGAATTGTTCCACTATCATACCGGAACAATGACTAGAAGATCAAAAGGGCTTGATGCGGTAGCTCCTGAAGCATATATCGAGGTTAATCCGATTGATGCAGCGAAGCTTAATGTTGCAGATCAGGATGTGGTGAATGTCTGTTCGAGAAGAGGCGCAATTTCTTTGCCGATCAGGGTCTCTGAAATTGTTCCTCCAGGAGTGGTGTTTATCCCGTTTCATTATAAAGAGGCTGCTGCAAATATGCTGACCAATGATGCTCTGGACCCTATCAGTAAAATCATGGAGGCCAAGGTTTGTGCAGTTCGTATAGAGAAGTGAATCAGAAAAAAAAGAAAATGATGTAAACTGCACTAAAGAGCGTATAATGGGGAGTTGGATTTTTTGATCCAATTCCCCATTTTTTATCAATAAACTAT
This sequence comes from Desulfosediminicola flagellatus, assembly GCF_005116655.2. GTDB lineage: Bacteria > Desulfobacterota > Desulfobulbia > Desulfobulbales > Desulfocapsaceae > Desulfopila > Desulfopila flagellata. The sequence continues at coordinate 2,065,119 of NZ_CP050698.1, forward strand.
CGAGACAAGGACGCTGTTAGCCGTGGAGAAAGACACCATACGCATATCGTTTGATAATCTTGAAGTAGAAGCTGTAAGTGTTATCCTGGTTCCTGATAAGGCTATTCAGGAACCAGGATATATAAAAACATTGACAGCGAGCATGGAAGCCCAGTCAAAACATGAGTTTCATGCTATGGCGCAAATGGCTTACTACCGCTATCAGGATGATGAACTCGACGTCGTTGAGGTCAGTAATCCGATGAGAATTACACGTGGAGATGAGGCTGAGGCAATTGAGTCCGGCATGGTAATCTACAGGGATGGAGACGGAGAGTTCCATGTCGTAATTCATGCATTGCTCAATAAAAAGAAAATGCTCGAGATAACAAACAGGTACTGTACACGTTGGGTTCGTCTTGATATATGAATAAGGAAATTCTGAAATGAGCGATACTAGCAAAACCAGGCAACATCCTCAGAAGATTACTGTGTTTCAGCAGAATGGAAGTGGTGAACGTAAGGTAGCTGGAATTCGTCAGTATGCGAAAGGTAAAATAGAAATCGACGTTGTTTCTATTGATATCGATTTGCCACCGGTTGTAGATGATAGCAGTGAATATCTCCCTGAAAAGATTGACGCTGATCTGGTGCTTGATTTTTTAAAACACGAAGATCTGTCACATGATCTTGTTGCACTCTGTCATACCCAGAACACTCCTGTGATATCCTCAGGTAAGAAGATTCCCAGCAAGTGGGTGTTAACCCCACCGACATGATGTGGTCTTTCCAGGCAGGTTGGTCTGGGAGAATATGGCGAAATGTTCGGTGCTCCTGAATATGAAGTGGATATAACTGACAGTGTGATTTCAGATATTCGGGTAGTCCGTGGGGCCTCCTGTGCTGCAAGTTGGGAGGCGGCAAAAAGGGTGATTGGTACACCTGTTGATGATGGTGCCAGAAAGATGGGTATAGAGTCGCAGTTTTTTTGTTCTGCAAACCCTGCAGGCTGGGATCCGATTTATGGAAAAAGTCCGGTCCATTTTGCAGGTAAAGTTCATGCAAAGGCTATCGCTGACGCTGTTGATAGGGCGCTGGAGAAGACATCCGGGAATGAGGACTCAAAAGGCTAGAATTGCCTACATACTAAACCTGCGGCCATTGTTTGACAGGGATGTGGTGGGTGGGTAGTTGTGTTTGTTGAGTAACTTTGACTGTTTGCTATTGCTGATTATTTTTTAATCCAAGGTGTTGCATACGATCTTCTCCCAAGATATGTGTTGATTTTTATCGATAAATCATTATCAAATAAGAAGTATACAATAGAAAATCCGTTGCTTTTCTTAAACCCACAACATGGGAGACGATATGAGCGATAAAGCAGTCCTGACTCTTGAAGGTAAGCAGTATGAGTATGATATTCACACAGGTTCTGAAGGCGAACGGTGTATTGATATAACCAACCTGCGCAAAGAAACCGGCTATATAACGATGGATGAGGGCTTTGGAAATACGGGTTCCTGCTATTCTGATATTACATTTGTCGATGGTGCTAAAGGTATTCTTAAATATCGTGGATATCCGATTGAAGATATCGCGGAGAACGCAACTTTTGTTGAGACAGCGTATCTCATACTCTATGGAGAATTGCCTACAGCCGATCAGCTGCGCAGCTTTTCCGGTGCTCTAAAAGAGCATGCTCCTCTTCATACTAATTTGAAGCACCATTTCTCCGGTTTGCCTTCCGACGCACCGCCCATGGCTATTCTTTCAGCTATGTTGAATATGGTTTCCTGTTTTCATCCGGATATTCTGGAAGTGCATACTTCGGGCAAGGGATTTGATAAATCAGCAGCATTATTGCTTTCCAAGGTGCGAACAATAGCCGCATGGGTATTTCGTATGGCTGCAGGAAAAGCATTTAATGACCCCAACCCTAATCTCAGCTACTGTGCGAATTTTTTGCACATGATGTTTTCTGACCCGTATCAGGAATATATTCCATCTCCAGTAATCGAAAAAGCGCTGAATCTCTTTCTTGTTCTCCATGCTGATCATGAGCAAAACTGCTCAACTTCCACAGTTCGTGTAGTAGGTAGTTCCCGTGCCAATCTTTTCAGTTCAGTGTCAGCAGGTGTTTGTGCGCTTTGGGGACCATTACATGGTGGGGCAAATACTGCAGTAATCCAGATGCTTGAGGAAATACAGGCATCGGGAAGGCCTGTAACAGATTATATCAATATGGCCAAGGCCAAGAACAATACGTTCAGGTTGATGGGATTCGGACACAGAGTGTATAAGAACTTCGATCCGCGCTCTATTATTTTGAAGAAAGCTGTCGATGATGTGCTGCAAGAACTCAATATGCAGGATCCCCTTCTTGATATTGCTCGTGAGCTTGAAGAGAAAACCCTTGCCGACAGTTATTTCAAAGAACGCAATCTCTATCCTAATGTTGATTTCTATAGCGGTATTCTCCTGAGAGCCATCGGTATCCCACTTAATATGTATACAGTAATGTTTGCTATCGGCAGGATGCCGGGCTGGATCGCTAACTGGCGTGAACTTCATGACCATAAGCAGCGTATCTCCAGGCCTCGCCAGATTTTTACAGGCAGTAACACGAGAAGTTATATTCCCCTCGAAAAGAGAACCTGATGGGGTGACCTTTAAAATCTAAATCAGCTAAAATGGAGAATGTTGATGACATTCTCCATTTTTTTTTACTCGTTTACGCTGTTGTTTATGTTTTGGGAGACACACCATGAGAGAACACGAAAAAATTAATTATGTTGAATTTCCAGCAAATGATCTTGTTGCTACAAAAGAATTTTTTGTGTCGGTTTTCGGCTGGGATTTTACTGATTATGGTCATGAATACACCGCATTTTCCAATGCAGGTATAGACGGCGGATTCTATAAGTCTGAGCGTGCATCATCTACTAAAAACGGCTCTGCACTCATCGTTTTTTATAGTGAGGATATTGAAAAGACACAGCAGAAAATTGAGGAGGCAGATGGGGAAATTGTTCTGCATATATTTCCTTTTCCTGGTGGTCGGCGTTTCCATTTTATGGAACCAAGCGGGAATGAATTTGCCGTATGGTCTGACCGGTAGTGTGATAATAAAAACAGATAGAATAATGCTCTGAATGGATGATTATGAATACAAATAACCGATTTTTAACATCGACAGGTAGAGTAATTCCGTGGTGCATTTATGGTACAGCCTGGAAAAAAGAGCGGACAGCCAATCTTGTTGTAAAAGCGATTGAAGCAGGATTTAGAGGGGTAGATACAGCTTGCCAGCCACGACACTATAATGAGTCCCAGGTAGGAGACGCCTTGAAGCGGGTACTGGGAAAAGGAATTAGACGGGAAGAAATTTACCTGCAGACTAAATATACTGCAATTGACGGGCAGGATCCGAAATCGGTTCCGTACACTGTGAACGCCTCGGTAACTGAGCAGGTAAATCAATCCGTTGAGGTGTCTCTCAAAAATCTTCAAACTTCATATATCGACACGCTGATCCTGCATTCACCAATGCGCGATTATGAGCAGACGCTCGAAGCCTGGAGAACCATGGAGTCAATTGTCGCCAGTGGGCAGGTATATCAGCTTGGAATAAGTAATTTCTATGATCTTGCTCTTGTGGAAAGATTGTACGAAGATGTGGAGGTAAAGCCTGTTGTTCTGCAAAACCGTTTTTACCAGGAAACCGGATACGATAAGGAATTGCGTGAATTTTGTTCTAATAAAGGTATGTTTTATGAATCATTCTGGACGTTGACTGCCAACCCTCATGTTCTTAGTAGTAATGCAATAAAGGCTATAGCTCAAAAGCACGGTAAGACGGCGCCGCAGATTTTCTTCAGATTTCTCAATCAGTCAAGAGTTGTTTTTCTTACCGGAACGTGTGATGAACAACATATGCTGGAAGATCTCTCCATTCTTGAATTTGAATTATCTGAGCAGGAGATGGTGTTGATACGGTTGGTTCTAGGGCTTGAATAAGTGTCATATTTGATCAATACGAAAAAATGTAGAGAAGTACATATGTCTTACGTGTCGACTGTATTAGGATGATAACTAGGAGGCTGTCCGAGAATAGGAATTTTGGTTAAAATCGAGACATTTACAAAAAATAAGCAAAGCCATATAGATGATATTGCGAGCATTATTTTTTGAAAATTCCGAAGAGTTTGGGCAGATAGCGTAGACTTCGAAAGGCCATTGTCGGACAGCCTCCTAGAAGAGAAGGCTACTATGAAGAGGTAATAAAGCTGCAATTATTTACGAGTTTATTTTTTAAGCATGTCAGATCATATTGAAAAAGACTGCCCGGAGTGCGGGCAACGATTACGGTTCCCGAAAAAAATAGGTGGTATGCTGATGGCTTGTCCATCGTGCGGGAAGAAATTCTACTCTGATTTTAAGGTGGGCAATACTGGGGAGACGTCAGGCCATGGCGTTTATAATCAGATTTTTGAAATGCCATATACCTTAGTGGAAAGATTAGTCCGCTACATTTCTGATTTGATGAAACGATAGAAGGCGAAAATGTCTGGTTGCGAAAAATGCAATGGAGGTCTTTTTCGTCCTTGATAAAGCAGACTGTCGTAATTCAGTGGCCGTTAACCGGTAGCATAATAGTAAATTCTGTGCCCTTGCCAATTTCACTTTGCACTGTGATCGTTCCATGCATCGAATCTATAATTGATTTTACAATGGCAAGGCCAAGACCGGTGCCATGAATGGTGCGGGTGTTTTGATCTTTTACCCGATAAAACCGTGTGAAAATTTTTCCAATATCTTCTTCGCTTATACCAAAACCGGAATCGATAATACGTAGCTGTAGATAATCGTCTTCTACTCCGGCAAGAAGCTTTATTGACCCGCCTTCCGGGGAGTATTTAATCGCATTAGTAATGAGATTGGAGAGAACTTCTTCCAAATGTCGTGGATTTGCCAGAATTGCTGGTAATTTCCCGTCTATTTCAAGGGTGATCTGCAGCGCTTTTTTGCTGGCATAGGGTTGATGAAATGTTGCCTGTTCATTGAGTAGGGCGGCGATATCAACGCTCTCTTTCTCGTGGGCAACCAGCCCCGATTCTATCCGGGAAAGATCAAGTAACTCAGTCACAAGGTTATTGAGATTAAGCATCTTGTCTGAAGCGCGTCCTAGAATTTCTCGTTGTTTATCGGTAACCTCACCGGCGAGCCCGTCAAGAACAATTTTAAGCTGCATCAGCAAGGAATTGATCGGGCTGCGAATTTCATGTGAAACCATTGATACAAAATCTGATTTCATCTGGTCCATCTGTTTTACCGCTGTGATATCGTGAAGAACTGTTATGGTACCAAGATTTTGATCGGTGCGGCCTCGAAAAGGGGAGCACACCACACTGTATATTTTTTCTTCATTGGTGACAGCGTGCGGGATGACGATTTCATGGGTGATTTCAGTATATTTTCCTGGAGGCATTGAGAGTGTAGTCTCAATTGAATGGAGGAGCGACTCATCACTGATGACCTCATCAACGAGCAAACCAACCGGGCTGCCTCCTTTGTAGCCAATCATGTGCCTCATAGCTGGATTTGCAAGGACAATGCGCTTTTCTGTGTCTGTGGTAAGCACACCATCTTTTAGTCTATTGACCATAACACGCATCCTGGATTTACTGGTGGCTATATCCTGCAGGGCGTGGGTATATCGTAAGGACTTGCTTACAACGGCTCGAAGTTGATCCGGGGTAAATGGTTTTGGGATAAAATCAAAAGCCCCTTTTTTCATTGCCTCAATAGAGTGTTCAAGTGTTGCATATCCTGTGATTACAATCACCACGGTATCAGGGTCAATATCTTTAACTTTTGAGAGAACCTCAAAACCGGACATCTTGGGCATCATGAGATCAAGAAGCAGGATATCGTAATGCTGGTCTTCTATCATGTTAAGTCCTTCAACACCATCTGACGCAGTCTCGACAGAGAATCCCATAGAGGAAAGGACCATTCTACACGCGTCACGTATGCGCGACTCATCATCAATGACGAGAATGTGAGGGGATATAAGGCTCTGTTCCGCTGATGATTGAACCATTGTTGACTCCTATGCTACGTCTGACAAGCAGGTGAAATTCCCTAAACATAAACCCGGTTTCGCTGCCATGGTAATATAGCCGATACTGTTTGGGAACTTTTTTTTCTCAGAGGCAGCACTGATGATGTTATCGTGTGATACAGTGTCGTAATTTCATGCTATTTGACTCTTAAACGCATTTGGGGAAGAATACATTGTAGAAAATCCGTACCGTGGCAGTAGAATTATGCTGAAACTCCTGAAATGCCCCTTATGAGTTCCTATCAATTTATTACGGACATTTGATCAGATAAGTACGGTATTAATCGACTAATGTGGTACTTATTAGATGTACATTGAATTTTGGTTAAAATTACAAAAGTACACCAATATAGTGTTAGTTATAAAAATCATTTATCATAACAAACATTATGTATTATACTGCACGCGGCTGGTGAAAACCGAGCTGTGTCACCTAACCGTAGTATTCTGATAAATACCCGCAACGATGCTGGTAGAACAGAATGACCAGCATTCAGAAACTGCCGGGACTGCACTGAAGGAGGGCTTGCCTTGACAAGGATTACCCCCGGACAGGAACGGAATGATAAAGTCGGTTCAGTACTTGTAGTTGGTTCAGGTATTGGTGGGATGCAGGCATCCCTCGACCTGGCCAATAGCGGCCTGTTGGTTCACATGATTAATGATGAACCTTCAATTGGCGGTACAATGTCCCGGCTGGATAAGACCTTTCCTACAGGAGACTGTGCAATGTGCATGATCTCTCCTCGCATGGTCGAGAGCAGCCGCCATCCCAATATTAAGCTCCATACCCTCGCAAAAGTTTCAAAAATCGAAGGTGAAGAAGGTGATTTTACTGTCACCATCACAGAAAAAGCTCGATATGTTGATGCTGAGCGCTGCACCGGTTGTGGTGCCTGTGAGGAAAAATGCCCGAGCCGTGTTCCTGACTATTTTAATCAGGGGTTGAATGATCGGCGTGCTATCTATGCCCTGTTCCCGCAGGCAGTTCCAAATACACGTGCCATCGATAATGCACACTGTCTTTACCTGAACAAAGGTGTTTGCAGAAAGTGCGAAAAAGTTTGTGATGCAAACGCAATTAACTTTGAAGATACAGACAAGGAATATGAAGTTCATGTAGGTTCTGTAATCCTTACTCCCGGCCTGAAAACGTACGACCCTGCAATACGTCAGGAGTTCGGTTTCGGACGTCATAAAAATGTTGTCACAGCATTGCAGTTTGAAAGACTGCTGTCGGCATCCGGCCCATGTGGTGGTCATGTAGCACGACCGAGCGATAATACATCCCCTAAGCAAATAGCATGGATACAATGTGTTGGTTCACGAAATGAGCATAATGCAAATCCGTGGTGCTCATCTGTATGCTGTATGTATGCTGCCAAGCAGTGTGTTATTGCAAAAGAACATGATCCGGAAGTTGAGCAGACAGTTTTTTATATGGAATTGCGTGCCTTTGGTAAAGATTTTGATAAATTTATCGATAAGGCAAAAAATGACGCAGGAGTACATTATAAACGGGCGATGGTCTCGGAGGTTATTGAAAATCCAGAAACCGGCGACCTGACTATCCATCATGTAGATGAATCCGGCAATCTTGTTACGCAGGTATTTGACATGGTTGTGCTCTCTATTGGCTTTGAACCGCGAGATGAGGCAGCTGAATTTGCGGAGTTATTTGGGATAGAGACTGATAAATACGGTTTTGCAGCAACATCTAAATTGGCTCCTGTTGAGACGAGCAGAAAAGGTATCTATGTGGCCGGTATTTACCAGGGCCCCAAAGATATACCGGAAACTGTCGTACAAGGAAGTGGTGCTGCAGCAAAAGCGATGTCTCTGCTTGGAGAAAGCAGAGGGACAGAGGTTGAAGAAGTTGTGCTGCCTGATGAAATTGACACCTCAAATGACGACCCCCGGGTAGGCGTTTTTGTCTGTCACTGTGGCGTTAATATTGCCGGAGTCGTCGATGTTCAAAAGGTCGCTGAAGAATGCGCAAAAGAAGAAGGTGTTGCCCACAGTGAAACAATAATATATGCCTGTGCCCCTGATGGGCAGGCTAAAATTAAAGATCTTATCAAGGAAAAACATCTGAACAGGGTGGTAATCGGTTCGTGTACTCCTCGTACACATTCTCCACTTTTTATGGATACCATCCGTGAAGTTGGATTGAATAAGTTCCTTTTTGAACTCGCAGATATCCGGGAGCAGTGTTCGTGGTGTCATCGGGACGATAAAGAACACGCAACAGAGAAGGCGCTTGATATTGTAAAGATGAACGTGGCAAAAGCGCGGCTTCTTGACCCGGTCCAACAGAATTCGGTAGGGGTTACCCACAACGCTCTTGTTGTCGGTGGTGGTGTTGCCGGAATGGTCGCAGCAGTGTCGCTAACCCAACAAGGATATGGAGTTCATCTTGTCGAACGGGATGCAGAACTGGGTGGCCTAGCACGAAAAGTGCGAAAAACTCTTGAAGGTGACGATGTTCAGCAATATCTGAACAACCTTATTGCAGAAGTTAAAGATGAAGAGAATATAACTCTGCATTTGGGAACTACTGTTGACACTACAGATGGTTTTGTCGGTAATTTTGAAACTAAACTTGCGAGTGGTGCGTCTATAGAACACGGAGCGGTTCTGCTTACGACGGGTGGAGTCGAATATGAACCTGATCAATACGGTTATGGTTCATCTGACAGGATCATCACCCAGCGTCAGCTTGAAGATCTGCATGCAGAGCGTGATCCGAAAAATGAAGAAACATATGTAATGATACAGTGTGTCGGATCTCGTGAAGAACCTGATAATTACTGTTCCCGTATATGCTGCCAGGACGCTTTGAAAAATTCAATTGCCATCAAAGAGAAGGCTCCTGATGCGCAGGTTGTGGTGTTATATCGTGACATGCGCGCCTACGGGTTGAAAGAAGATTATTACAAGAAAGCTCGTGACCTAGGCGTATTGTTTTTCCTCTTTGTTCCTGAAGAAAAGCCTGTGGTTGAGCCTGGTGGTGCTTCCTGTCGTGTGACGTTTGAGAGCAAGGTTCTTGGTCGTGAAATGGCCATTGATGCAGATTATGTTGTGCTCTCGACAGGATTACGTCCTCAGATAGATGTTGAAGATGTATCTAAAAAATATAAACTTACCTGCAACCTTGACCGTTTTTTCCTTGAGGCGCATGTGAAATTGCGTCCTGTTGAATTTCCGAGTGAGGGCTTTTTCCTCGCAGGATTAGCACATGCTCCGAAAAATCTCGAAGAAACCATTGCCCAGGCACTTGCAGGTGCAGGAAAAGCAGGTGCACTTCTTTCCCATGAAAAACTCTCTGTTTCAGGTATTATATCAAAGCATAACAGAGATATGTGTATGTCGTGTCTGGCCTGTTTCAGGGCCTGCCCGTTTGATTCCCCATTTATAGATGAAGACGGAATGATTAGCCATAATGAAGTCAAATGCACCGGGTGCGGAATTTGTGCAGGTGTTTGCCCGGCCAAAGCCTTTCAGGTCAATTTTTTCAGAGATGACCAGATTAAGGCAATGATTGATTCTGCTACCGAAATTGACTGATCCACAAGAAAGGAGAATGTATGGCACCTGGTGATGAAGTTAAAGAAGAACGGGTGAGTCCGGAAGTGAAACCCAAAGAGATTCCTGCTGATTGGCAGGCTAATATAATTGCATTTGCCTGCCATTATTGCGCATTTGCCGCTGCTGATCTTGCAGGAGTTATGCGACTGTCATATCCGTACAATGTTAAGGTTGTACGGTTGCCTTGTACCGGTAAATTAGATCATTCATATGTTTTGAGGGCATTTGAAAGGGGAGTGGACGGCGTTTTCGTCGCTGGTTGACTGGAAGGTCAATGTCATTTCCTGGAAGGAAATCTCAACGCCAAAAAACGTGTACACCGTTTACATGGACTGCTCGAATCTGTAGGTATCGACTCAGAGCGCTTGCACTTCTTCAACCTTTCTGCTGCAATGGGGCCCAGGTGGGCGGAAATCTGTACTGAGTTCACTGAAAAAATTCAACAACTTGGGCCATCGCCAATATGGCTTGCTTTGAAAAAGAAAAAACAGAAAGCCGGAACTGAGAATCAGGACCAGAATACAGAGGATCAACCTGCATAAATACTACTGTTGCATTACATGGAACGCAGTATTGACCAAGGAGTTATTCAATTATGATAGTAGGTGAACAGAAGTCGTTGGAAGAAATCTGGGAGATGGTCCGGCAGCATAAAAATATAACTGTATTCGGATGTAATACCTGTGTTGCTGTCTGTCATCAGGGTGGGAATAAAGAGGCGGAAGTCCTGGCCTCGCTATTGCGCATGAAGGCTACTCAGGAAGAACTGGAAATAGAATTTGTTGACAGTGGAATTGAACGTCAGTGTGAACACGAATTCTTTGAAAAGACGCAGAAGCTGATCGAGGGTTCAGAGGCGGTTTTGAGTTTGGCCTGTGGAATTGGTGTGCAGTTTATGGCGACTAAATACCCGACAACTCCGATTTATCCAGCGCTTAATACAACCTTTCTTGGAGATGTTATGGAGGCTGGGCATTACACAGAAAAATGCCAGGCTTGCGGAGATTGTGTGCTGGGTGTCACAGCGGGTGTGTGTCCTGTTAGCCGATGTGCCAAGAGGGTTTTGAACGGTCCTTGTGGTGGTTCGACTAACGGAAAATGCGAAATATCCAAAGATGTTGATTGTGCATGGCAATTGATTATCGATCGACTTGAGGCTGTCGGGAAACTGGAAGATTATGAGAAACTCAGCTCCATTAAAGATTGGTCAAAAGATCGGTCCGGCGGGCCAAGATCTTTTATTCTGGAGGGCTTCTAATCGTGGAATTGCATACAGACAGTAAACTTGAGAAAGTCTTCAAAAGTGGGCACATCGCGGTAACCAGTGAGTGCGGGCCTCCGAGATCCAGTGACCCTGCACATATCATCGAGAAGGGTAACCTGATTAAAGATCATGTGGACGCCATAAATGTCACTGATAATCAGACCTCGGTGTCAAGAATTTGCAGCTTGGCAGCGTGCGTTCATCTTAAAAATCAAGGTCTTGAACCAGTTTTGCAAATGGTGACCCGTGATCGTAACAGGATTGCTCTGCAAAGTGATCTGCTCGGTGCGGCGTCTTTCGGTATTAATAATGTGCTTTGTCTGTCTGGAGATCATCAAAGTTTTGGTGACCATCGTCAGGCGCAGAATGTATTTGATCTTGATTCGATGCAGTTACTCCAGACTGTTCGCCATATGCGTGAGGAAGGTAAGTTCCTCAGTGGTGATGAAATTAAAGTTCCGCCTAAATTTTTTGTAGGTGCTGCAGCAAATCCTTTTGGTGATCCATTCAAAATCCGGGTGCCGCGGCTGGCAAAGAAGGTAGCCGCTGGTGCTGAATTTATCCAGACCCAATGTATATACAATATGGAAAAATTCGAGGCTTGGATGGAAGGCGTGCGTGATAGGGGGCTTGATGAAAGCGTCTATATTATGGCCGGAATAACCCCGATGCGTTCAGTGGGTATGGCTAAATACATGAAGCGTGCTGTGCCTGGAATGGATGTGCCTGATGAGTTAATAGAGCGTATAGCCGGAGTCGAAAAGAAAAATCAGGCTCAGGAAGGTATTAATATCGCGGTGGAACAGATTCAGCGTCTTAAAGAGGTAAAAGGCGTTGCCGGTTTTCATGTTATGGCGATTGAATGGGAAGAGAAAGTGCCCGAGATTATCGAGAGAGCCGGGTTATACCCACGGCCGGTTGTAGACTGACGGGGCTGAAGCGTTTTGTAAAGAGTTTCGAATCGTTCCTGTATCAGGTCAAATGCCGGATCCATAATTTAACCAATGTATCCGGCATTGTAGTGTGTTGCAGAGTAAAGGATTGCTCGACGATCGTGGTGTCAATGATCGTGGTGATGATGATGATGGTGATGATGGTGGTGATGTTCTTCAGAGGCGCCGCCAGCTTTGGTGAGAGCTTCTGTAAGTGCTGTGTTGGAGTTAGACATTGCGGTTATGGCATCGGCTATATGTTTTGCGATGTCGCCTTCACCGTCCTGCTCAGCTATTACCCGCCATTTTTCGAATTCTTCAGCGTGTCCTTTGTTGTGATCAATCCAGTGTTGTAAAAGTACACGTAGCTTTTCTTTATTTTCCATTTTTTCTCCGTTATACGTTATGGACTAATGAGCGTTTAAATAGATTGTTGGTATCTGGTTGTGCAAGGTGTTATGGAGATTTTTGCAAAAAAACCTTGCCGGACAGAAAATCAATATTTCGGATAACTGAGTCAGGGATCTCCCTGGAGCCTTCGAAAAGAGATGTTATTGAAACTGAGCTTTCAAGAACGTCGAGTTTGGTAACGTTTTCCATGAGAACTTCTTCAACACCATTCTGCTCAATTACGACTCGTATTTCGCACATATTCGCCTCATTTCTTGATGAAAACTGATTTGAACTAAAAACTACGCACACCGCGATTATTGAATTATTAACGTATCAATGGAGATGGCGTCAATGGAGTTTTTACTGTTGCCCCAGTTATTTCCTTAAAGTGTGTTTTCTGGATCCATTTTGAGTAACACACAAAATTGTAGTGTGTGGACGTATTGTGCAGAGTGTGTCGGTATAACACGAAAAAGGAGTTGTTGTGCGATTTGTGCCAACAGGGGTCCCCGCTGTGCGTTCTTGTGCATCTGATCGATAGGAAATGGAATGGTGTAGTATAATTAATTGAGAAACATTCAACCGTTAGAGTATGAAAGATGGAGATGTATAAAAAATAATGCGTTCATCTGGTTTTGTGTCAAAAGATGTTGCAAGAGAGGAATAATTTAGAGTAGGTTAGCGACAATATTGAGGTATAGAAAGGCTGTTAATTTTAATTAACCTGGTATCGATATCATTCTGAGATCGAATCACCTACCACCTTCACCTGAATCAAAGGAATCGTTATGACATTAGATCCGACAAAACATCAGGACTGGGAAATCGCCGAAGACGCTGAAAAAGACATGCAGACGATCTACCAGATCGGTGAAAAACTTGGGCTCACCAAAGAAGAGCTTCTTCCCCAGGGTCACTACATCGGTAAAATTGACTTTCCACGAGTTCTTGCTCGTCTGAAAGACAAGCCTAATGGCAAGTACATTGACGTTACAGCAATTACACCAACACCTTTAGGTGAAGGTAAATCAACTTCCTCTATGGGCCTTGTACAGGGTCTTGGTAAGCGTGGTAAAAATGTTTGTGCAGCGATTCGTCAGCCTTCTGGCGGTCCTACCATGAACATCAAAGGATCTGCTGCTGGTGGTGGTCTTGCTCAGTGTATTCCTTTGACTCCTTTCTCACTTGGTTTTACCGGTGATATCAATGCAATCATGAACGCCCATAACCTGGCGATGGTTGCTTTGACCTCACGTCTGCAGCATGAAAGAAATTATACTGACGAGCAGCTTGAGCGACTTTCAGGAATGAAACGTCTTGATATCGATCCTACCAAAGTTGAGATGGGTTGGGTCATGGATTATTGCTGTCAGGCACTCAGAAATATCATTATCGGTATTGATGGTGTTAACGGCAAATCTGATGGTTTCATGATGAAATCCAAGTTCGGTATTGCTGTTTCTTCAGAAGTAATGGCTATTCTCTCTGTTTCTAACGATCTGAAAGATATGCGCGAGCGTATGGAGAAGATCGTTGTTGCATACACCAAGAAAGGCAAGCCTGTAACCACAGGTGACCTCGAAGTTGCCGGTGCAATGACTGCATGGATGGTCGGCGCAATGAATCCTAGCCTGATGCAGACCCTTGAAGGTCAGCCGGTTATCGTTCATGCAGGACCTTTTGCTAATATCGCAATCGGCCAGAGCTCTATCATTGCTGATAAAGTTGGTCTTAAACTTGCTGACTATCATGTTACCGAGTCCGGCTTTGGTGCTGATATTGGTTTTGAGAAGTTCTGGAACCTCAAATGCCGTTTCAGTGGCCTTGTACCTGATTGTGCAGTTATTGTTGCAACTATCCGCGCACTTAAATGTCACGGTGGTGCACCAGTACCGGTTCCTGGTAAAGCGATGCCAGAAGAATACTCAACTGAGAATGTTGAGTGGGTAGCAAAAGGTTGTGATAACCTGATTCATCATATTAAGACCGTACGTAAAGCAGGTATCAGCCCTGTTGTATGTATTAACGCGTTCTACACTGATACCGATGCAGAAATAGCTAAGGTTCGTGAACTGAGTGAAGCTGCAGGTGCTAAAGTTGCTCTTTCCCGTCATTGGGAGCAGGGTGGTGACGGAGCTCTTGAGTTTGCTGATGTTGTTATGGAAGCGTGTGAAGAAAAATCAGAATTCAAACTTCTCTATGAGCTTGATGAGCCTGTTAAGCAGCGTATTGAGAAGGTTGCTAAAGAAGTGTATGGCGCAGACGGTGTTGATTACTCTGCCGCAGCAGATGTTGCTATTGATAGAATCCAGAAAGATCCTGAGCTCTCAAAGCTTGGTCTCTGTATGGTGAAAACTCACCTTTCTCTTTCTGACAACCCAGCACTCAAAGGTGTACCTACAGGATGGCGTCTGCAAATCCGTGAGGTACTTACCTACGGTGGTGCAGGATTCATTGTTCCTGTTGCCGGTGCAATCAGCTTGATGCCTGGTACAGGTTCCAACCCTGCATTTAGAAGGGTTGATGTTGATGTTGAGACCGGTAAGGTTCAAGGCGTATTCTAAAGATCGTCTATTAAACGACCCGTCCTGATAACAGGGCGGGTCGTTTTTGTTTATGCTCTAGCGTAGACGTGTAGTTTACGCATGTTGTTAAGACAGTTGCAGTTCAAAAGGAGAATTATCAATGACAGCAGAAATCATAAGCGGTACTGAGATTCGTAAAGCTATCCTTGCAGAACTGAAGGACGAAGTTGTAGAGATCAAAGAGAAATACGGAAAGCCTCCCGGGCTTGTTACCATTCTTGTTGGTGCCAGTCCAGCCTCTATCAGTTATGTTACCCTTAAAGTTAAAACTGCTTTAAGTCTTGGTTTTCATGAAATCCAGGATGATCAACCTGAAGATATCTCAGAAGCTGATCTGCTCGCGCTGATTGAGAAATATAATAACGATGATGATATTCATGGCATCCTTGTTCAGCTTCCACTTCCTAAGCATATTGATGACAAAAAAGTCCTCAATGCAATTAACCCTGACAAAGATGTTGATGGTTTCCATCCTGTAAATGTTGGTCGTTTGATGATTGGTGGTGATGAAGTGCTCTTCCCGCCATGTACACCTGCCGGTATTCAGGAAATGATCATTCGTTCAGGAACTGAAACTTCCGGTGCAGAGGTTGTTGTTGTTGGCCGATCAAACATCGTTGGTAAACCTATTGCAATGATGATGGCGCAGAAAGGTGTTGGTGCTAACTCTACCGTAACTATCGTGCATACACGTACGAAAGATCTTGCAGCGCATTGTAAGCGTGCAGACATTCTTATAGTTGCTGCTGGTGTACCTGATCTCGTGAAGCCTGAATGGATTAAGCCCGGTTCTACAGTTATTGATGTTGGTGTTAACCGTGTAGGAATGAATGAGGCAACTGGTAAGGCTATCCTCAAGGGTGATGTTGATTATGACAAGGCCGCTGAGGTAGCAGGAAAGATCACTCCGGTTCCAGGTGGTGTTGGTCCAATGACAATCGCTATGCTGATGAAAAACACTGTTCGTTCTGCTAAGGCTGCTATGTCCAAGTAGTACTCAATAGATGTTTTTTAAGATGTAATGAAAAGGCCGTTTCCGATCAATCTCGGAAACGGCCTTTTTTTGTTACGTTACCAATACACGCTTTAAGCTACTCTTTAAAAAAGTGACTTTGTCGTTAGCGCCTGTATTGGAATTGATACATGTATATACGAGTATCAGTTTTCACCGAGTGTATATTTATCCGCTTCAGGAAAATCAGTTTTGGCATTGAGGAATTTAGCAGTATATCCATTATCCTTAAGAGCAATATACGCCATTTCTGCGCGGATTCCTGTGGAGCAGTAGGTTACAACCTGCTTACCCTTAGGGATTTCATCAAGGCGTTCTGCAACTTCTTCCGTCGGGATATTAATAGCACCTGGAATTGTGCCGCTTGCCACTTCATCCTCTGTTCGAACATCAATGATGACAACATCATCAGATTTCTTCGCAAGAATTGCTTCAAAGTCAGCAACGCCAATGGCACCCGGGATCGGTTTAGCTACATAGACAATTTCTGAAGCTGCATCTCCGCTAGTGGTAGGAAGACCAGCCTTTTGCCAAGCAGCAAAACCACCTTTCAGGATAGAGCTATTTTTATAACCCCATGCGCGAATGATATCAAAACTCTTTAAGGCTTCGTTGTAATCATTAGCGACAATGACAATAGGTGCATCTTTTTTAGCAGGAAATTTGTCCTGCATAGTGGAAAGAGTTTCTGTTGATAAAACAGTTGATCCAGCAATATGTGCGGCTTTCACTTCAGCTTCTGGCCGTATATCTGCGATGACCACTGAATTTTTGAACTTTGACATCTGTTCCAGATATTTTGCTGACGCAACAAGAGGCTTCTTGTTTTTCTTCCATGCTGGCATTCCATCAAGAAATACTTTTACGTTGGTGTAACCAAGTTTTTCTGCCCGCCGGGCAGATGATGGGCTGAGTCGTCAGGTAGGCCCTCCGCAATAAAATACGAGAAGATTATCTTTATCTTTTGGCAGTTTATCTAAATTCTTTTCGAATTGAGCATCATAGATTGAGATTGCACCGGGAATGTGTCCGGTAACAAAAAGCTTACCCGGTCGAGCATCAACGATTGTGAAGTTGCCGGCCTCAGGGCCTTTTTCAACGAGTGGAGCGAGTGTGTCAATCTTAATCAGTTTTTCAGGTGCCAGTTTAGCCGGTTTTTTTACACTGATTGATTTTGCGTATAAAGCACCATCTTCCTCAATGAATTTGACTTTGACTTCTTTGTCTTTGCCAATTTTATTCATCAATTCAGCACCTTTCAAAGTGGTGTCTTCGTCAAAGCCTATAAGCCAGGTTCCACCTCCGGTACTAACATTGAGTGTTTCTGCTTTCATTGAAACACTACTCAATTTGCCGCGAATAGTATCTGCAGCGTCACCTTTGTGACATTGCATGCAGGGCTTGAGTACCTTGGGTTTCTCACTACCGGCCAGTGCTGCGTTAGGTAGCAGCAGACAGGTGGCAGCGAGAGAACCGAAAAGCGCTGTCATAACTGTTTTGTTTCGCATAATCTACTCCTTGTCGAAATAAAGAATTCACTCGCATCGGATTCTGGGAATATCCCATGAAGTGATAATTCACTACCTGCATAACACTAACAGGCAGATGCCTTAACTCTGAAGTCAGCATGAATGCACTGATTCCAGATGCACACTATTACGCGGCAGTATACTACATGGTGTGAAGGTTAAGCAATTAAATGATTTATTAAATTAAGAAATAGGTAGTAAGATGTCGTACAGATTACGGTAATTTGTTGAATGTAGGAGGGTATTGATATGCGGAAATAAACAGGTTTCAAAATGATTATTCCAGCAGGCAGAAGCAGGTATTGCCTGTTGAACTACTTCATGAATGTATAGGATTTACGTTGATGAAAATGATGTTACCAATTACTCGGTTTCATCAATAACTGAGCGGATGGCTCCAGAAGAACAAATATGAGGGTTATCAGGACATTCAGGTTTTCGACACGGTTCAACATGAATTGTAATATCTGAGTTACTTATTGCTTCTTCAATCTCATGCTCAAGGACCTCTGTAATCTGATGAGATTCATCAACTGTAAGGTTTTTGCAGACGGTAAGATGAAAATCGATAATTTTGGTTGATCCTGATTTACGTGTCCGGAGATTATGGCAGTCATACATGTGGCCCCCATGCTCTTCAATAACTCTCTCGATTTGTTGACGTAGAGGTTCCGGCAATTGAGCATCAAGAACATCATTCATCGCATGACGGGCCAGCTTGATTGCTTCGTTAAGAATAAAGCAACCAACAAGCAGAGAAAGCAGGGCATCGAGCCAGGGAATATGAAAAAAATACATCAGAACTAATCCTGCAGTAAGTGCCAGGTTCGTGTAGACATCCATGGCAAAATGCAGGGAATCTGCACGCAAAGCTGATGAATCAGTTTCGTTTGCAACTTTTACCAGGTATCTACTGATCAGCCATGAAACTACAACTGATATCGCAAGAACAATAACACCGTTGCCAATTTCCCCCGGTGCTGAGCCTGTTAAAATTCGTCGTATCGATTCAATGAGAATCCATACACCGGAACCACCTATTACCAAAGACTGGATCAGTGCAGCCATTGTTTCGAATTTCCCATGGCCATAAGCGTGACCATCATCAGCTGGTTGTTCAGCATGGCGAATAGCGAGGAAATTAACGCCGGACATAAGAATATCAAGCATCGAGTCTATGGCGGATGATAATACCGCCATAGACCCGGTCATGAACCCTACAATAAACTTCAGGACAGAGAGACTGAGTGCAGTTGTAATGGAAAGTTTTGCTGCAAATATTTTTTTGTTAGACGAACTCATTTTCACTGCAATAGAAGAAGATAACAGTAAGTTTACAGGTTCACACTGTACGTGTTTATGACTCTTTGTCAGTAGTTTTCAGATGTGAACCTATTCCACGAAAGCGTATCTATATATAATCAAAACAAAAAAAGTATCTGCATGTTCCGTATGATATCCTAATCCATTATTATTACGTGCATCTCTTTGGGACCGTGAGCACCATGAACCATATGTGCTTCAATATCAGCTGTTTTTGATGGTCCCGTGATAAATGTAAATGAATTTGGAATTGCTTCTCGTTTTAGCATAGCATACGCTTCTGCAAGAGAAGAAAGAAGTTTTGATTTACGTAACAGTCCAATATGTATTGAAGGGACAAGAGACGTGGAACGTGGTCTGTCAGCGCCGGTAATCTGAACAAGAGTTGATGATTCCGAGATACCCCAGTCTGCGACTGTTATTCCTATATACGACGAGACAGTTTTGTCGCGAATTTGCGGATCTTCTTTGTAGGTTGTGTGAAGTGCTATAGGTGTATCCGAGAATCTTTCCCATAGGCGTAATTCAGCAATGTCAGGATGGGCGTGCTGAATAATCTGACGGCTGGTTCCAAACTCAGGCTGACTTACCCTGACAATATCTTCTATAACGTCAGCAGCTTCATCTGACGAATCAACAATGTAGACACTGAGGTTAAGGGCTGCAGCGTTATCTTTAAAGGAGGCCGCTAAGCCCTGTAAGTCTATATCTTCACGGCTTTGAATGCGCTGCTGGATATGTCTGGCATCTTTGGTGGCAAACAGATCAGGGAAATCCGCCTTATGTCGAGCTGTATCACGGTCCGGAGCAACAGCTTTTCTGATAGTACTGAGAAAAGATATTTCATTTTCTGAATTTTGAATCATGCTCATTGTGTTTTCTCCGGTCTGTTCTGTTTGTGCTCGGTTTTCCATCTCTCTGCAAATGTTTTTTTGGCTATGGGTGGAAGGTCTCTGTCCTTAGTCCATTTTTTCCCCGGCCCAAACATTTTGCTGATCATGCCATTCTCGCCAATTCGGCCTTTCATTACCCATCGTGCCATGCCGAGAAGAGAACCATAAAGCTTACGACTGTTATTTACTTTGGCCCACATTCTAAAAACGAATCCTTCAGTACTGTTATGCGGCTTAACCTGCCATTTGGAATCACCATAGGCGAGTCTATACCGCAATTCGCTTAGCATCCGTGGTAGATCATTTTCAACGGGACAGACATCCTTGCATGCACCACATAATGTTTCGCCTTTACAGAGATCAGCATATTGATTGATGCCTTGCATGAGTGGGGTAACAACAGCGCCAATTGGTCCGCAATATGGTGAGTTGTAGGCATGGCCACCAATCTTGCCGTAAACAGGGCAGATATTAAGGCAGGCACCGCACCGGATGCAGGCAAGCACCTCACGAAAATCAGGATCTCCGAGAATTTTAGATCGACCATTGTCGATAATGACAAGGTGAAATTCTTCAGGACCATCCGGGTCTTCCTGTTCACTGGGACCACCGGTAAAGCTGACATAGGTGGAGAGCTTTTGTAATGCAGCGCCACGGGTTAAGAGTTGCAGCATTCCCTGCTGATCCTCAAGAGTTGCTGCGACACGTTCAAGACCCATATATGCCACATGAACTTTTGGCATCGTTGTGGACATACGGATATTGCCTTCATTTGAAACAAGGGATACGTGTCCTGTTTCAGCACAGGCAATATTACAGCCGGTTAGCCCCATATCTGCAGACAGCAATTTTTCCCTTAACGCTTTTCGTGCAGTCTGGGTAAGCGTTGGTGGATCATCGGTATATTCGATACCGAGTTTTTCAGTAAAAAGCTTCCCTATCTGCTCTCTGTTGAGATGAATGCATGGAGCAATGATATGGGACGGTGTATCTTCAGCAAGCTGAATAATATATTCACCCAGGTCAGTCTCAATAACCTCTATACCAGCCTTTTCAAGAGCCGGGTCTATACCTACCTCAGCGGATGTCATAGATTTGCCTTTGACAACACGCTTAACATTATTTTTCTCAGCTACCTCAAGTGTGTACTTGATGGCATCTTCTGCAGTGGCTGCAAAATACACATTGCCGCCACGATTTCGAATGTTCCCGGCTAACTCTGCAAGGACTATATCGGCATGTGCAAGGGTTTGCATCCTGCGCGCTTTTACACGCTTGCGTAATTCCGGGTCAGGCATGGATTTCCAGTAATGCATAGCACCGTGGCCAAAACCATTCTGGATTTTTTTCAGACTTTTCTGAAGAGTCTGGTTCGTGATGCCCTCGTGTGCGCCATCGATATATGATTGTTTTTGTGGATTCATTGCTATGCTCCCTGAGTTTGAGCCAGAATTTCTGCAATGTGCATGACTTTAACCTGCTCTCCACGTCTGGAAAGTCTGCCCTGTATATTCATAAGGCAGCTTATGTCGCATCCTGTAACGACATCGGCACCGGTGGCCAGTATGTTCTCGATCTTCTCATCTACCATGGCTGTAGATATTTCAGGGTAATTAATAGCGAATGTGCCTCCAAATCCACAGCAGGTATCGCTATCCTGCATTTCAATAAAGTGTAGAGCCTCTGTATTGTAGAGCAGTTGACGAGGTTGTTTATCAATTCCCAGTCCACGGCTCAAATGACACGAGTCATGATAGGTAACTTTATACGGAAAAGTTGCCTTAACCGATGATAGCCCGAGAACGTCTACTATATATTCGGTGAACTCGTATGTTTTGGCCGCAACATCAGTGGCTCGTTTGAGCAATTCAGGATCATTTTTAAAAAGTTGCGGATAATGATGACGAACCATATGTACGCAGGATCCTGATGGACATACGATTACTTCAGAATTTTCAAATATTTCAATAAAACGGAGCGCAGCTTTTGCTGCCTCTTTTCTATATCCGGAATTGTATGCGGGTTGGCCGCAGCACGTTTGGTCTTCAGGGTAAGTAACTGGTACTCCTAAACGATCGAAGACGCTAACCATAGCATCGCCGGTGTCGGGGTACATAGAATCGACCAGGCATTGAATGAACAGTGATACAGTTGGGGTATTAGACATGGCGTAGATGAAGGACGAGGGTTTATGTATAGCTTTAGTTGGTTTTTAATGAAAAATAATACCATTTCAATTCCCATACTATGGAAAAAAGGTCAACACTTTCTGTGGAATAGGGCGGATTAGTGAGAGTAATACTTACTCAAAATGCCATAAAGGTCCAGAAAAGAACCTGAAAGATTATCTTTGATTAATTGTAGTCCGCATGAGTGAAGGCAAAAAAATTACTGATGAGGTTATGTGTTGTATTCACATTTTATGGAGAAACAAATGGTTGGAGACGGTGCGTGTGGTGTATTTGAAAAAAGATTAATTAATATAGGCTCTCCAGTCGATAGGTAGGTACTGAACATGTTAATTTCAGCATTTGGAGACACTATCATGAAATTGCAGGGAACCGGACAACAGCACGCATTTGTCGCACAACAATCTAAGTCATTTACACGAACAGATAGGGCCGGTGCTAATGTATCGGTCAAGCAGCATATGGCTGCTAAAATAGAATTAACCTCTGGAGATAGAACTCAACAGGCCAATCACACCGAGTCTAAAGGAAACGGAGCAGTCGGATTGCTGCAGGAAGACCATTTCAAAGGTGTTGCAGGTATACGATTACGAATGAATTTTCATGCTGAAATTGAAAGTATGAATTCCGCAAAAATTGGAAATGTACTGGAAACAGAAAGTGATACTCTTACTGCCGGTATTGAAGATCAGCTTAACGGTATTGGTGAAGGGTTTAATTTGGCTGGTGAAATGGAAGATCTTTTTTCAACATTTGCAGCAGCGGTTCAGGATATGTTTGGGGGATCGGAAGGCGAACAGGTTGGACCGCAATCAATTTTTACAGGAATTCAGGATGCATTTTCCAGTATGTTCGCTTCTCTTCAGCAGCTTACGCCGACAGTCGTGAGTGACCCTGAAAATGTATTGCCTGAAGGTGATAATTCATTGGCTGGAGTTGGGGATGTTGAGGAAACAGCACAAGCCGCTGAATTTACAGAACCCGAATTGGATGAAATGGTGCTGGATCAGGTTGAAGAAGCAAATTCCGAATCAGCAGAGACAGCAACTGAGAGTTCTGCAGAGTCGGTTAATATGGCCGCTATGTTTAGCGAAGCTCTTAGTGATTTGCAGGAGTGGTTCTCGAGTCAGATGGATGCAATGCAAACGGCAGTAGATGAGGTGTCCGCATTACAACCGCTTAACGAGCCAAATGGTGGAAGATGATCAGCGACAATTATAATTCCCCCCTAACGACAATTATTTTTCCCGGAAAATTGTGATCCGATTATTCATATCTCTCAAAGGAGGGATATGAATGGTCACAGACTTTCAGGTGAGAAAATTGAAGAAATATTTAAGTCAGGGAAAAACATTAGAGGTCGCATCACTGAAGGCTGGCATGGATGAAAAAACTGGCCGCAAGTATCGTGATCTTGAAAAGTTACCAAGTGAAATTAACGCTGAACGAATACGAGATTGGCGAACTCGAGACGACCCTTTTGATGATGTATGGTCCTCGGTTACACCATTTTTAGAAAGCAATGACGCCCTTGAGGCCAAAACACTTTTCTGTCACCTGCAACGACTTCACCCTGGCCGTTTCAGCGATGGTCAGCTTCGGACTTTTCAACGTCGAGTAAAAAACTGGCGTGCTACAGCAGGCCCTGGTAATGAAATTTATTTTCCGCAAAAGCATCACCCTGGCAGATTAGGCCAATCAGATTTCACCCATATGGATAAATTGCAAATTACTATTGCAGGCCAGCCATTTGATCACCTGGTATTTCATTTTGTTCTGACCTATTCAAACTGGGAAACGGGGACAATATGTTTTTCAGAAAGTTTTGAGAGTTTAAGCGAAGGACTGCAACAATGTCTTTGGCAACTTGGCGGTGCTCCCGAGCAACACCAAACGGATAGGTTGTCAGCTGCGGTAAATAAACCGGAAAATCTTGAAGAGTTTACTCGTGCATATCAAGGGTTATTGGACCACTACAATATGCAGGGGCGTAAAACAAATCCTTCCAGCCCTCATGAAAACGGAGACATTGAACAGCGCCATTATCGTTTTAAGAAAGCAGTTGATCAAGCACTAATGCTGCGAGGTAGTCGGGATTTTACTACGCGACAAGAGTATGAACTGTTTTTGCAGAAGCTGTTTGCACAACTTAATCGCAATCGTCAATCACGATTTCTCGAAGAACAGGCAGCCTTGAAACCCTTACCTTCGAGTAAGCTTGATACATGTACGCGTTTTGAAGTGAGAGTCGGACCGAGCAGCACTATCAGAATAAAACACAAAGTCTATTCAGTTAACAGTCGTCTGATAAAAGAAAAGGTCAACGTTCGCCTGTATTCAGGGCATCTGGAGATCTGGTATGGACAAAGTCATATTGAAAATATTCCGAGGATAAGAGGCAGCAACAAGCATTATATTCAATACCGTCATATCATTGACTGGCTGGTTCGCAAACCTCGGGCGTTTGAAAACTACAGGTATCTGAATGATCTGTTTCCAACCAGCAGATTCCGGATGGCCTATGATACTCTTGCTCAACAGCACTGTGTTACCAATGCTGCCAAAGAATACTTGTCAATTTTACAACTTGCTGCTCAGAAAAACGAGACAGCTGTCGATGATGCTCTGCGTTACTTGATTGCAGAAGAAGAACCAATAAATGCTACTGAGGTACACAAATTTCTTTCCTTGAAACAGCCGGCTGAACCTGTCACTGACGTATCGGTGCAGACTGTTACCCTTGCTGGTTATGATCAACTCTTAGAGGAGGTCCACGGATGAATCAAGCAGATAATGTGGTTACTCTGGAGAGGTCGTTAAAGCAGCTCTATCTATCAACTGTTCGAGCCTGTTATCGGGGCGAGGCTGAGTTAGCCAGGCAGGAATCACTGAGCTATGAAGCGTATCTCCAGGAGTTGGTTGTTCGAGAATGCGAAGAACGTCGGCACAAACGCATTGCGAGATATTTACGGGAATCCAGGCTGCCTCTGGAAAAAAGCCTGGCCTCGTTTGACCAGACTCGCCTTCCTGCTAAACTTCGTGGCTTGGTGAATAGCCTGTTGGAAGGTTCTTTCCTTGAACGATCTGAAAACATATTGGCCTTTGGAAATCCCGGTAGTGGCAAAACCCATTTGCTTTGCGCGATTGCGCAAGAGCTGATTAACAACGACAAGCGAATTCTCTTCACGTCCTGCAGCTTGCTTGTTCAAGATTTATTGGTGGCCAAAAGAGAACTTGTGCTACCCCGAATGCTCAAAAAAATGGTGAAATATGACGCGTTACTTATCGATGATATCGGTTACGTCCAGCAAAGCCGGGAAGAGATGGAGGTGCTGTTCACTCTACTGGCATACTGCTATGAACGAAGCAGCATCATGCTCACCAGCAATCTACCTTTTTCACAATGGGAAAAGATTTTTAAAGATCCGATGACCACTGCTGCTGCTATAGATCGCCTGGTTCATCACAGTGTCATCCTGGAGCTCAACCTCGATAGTTACAGGCTAAAAAAGGCAAAACAGAACTTGGAGGCAGGTTAATGCTCCTCAGTACCGGGGGCTCTGCCCCCAAACCCCCGAGGTTTAACGCATTGAGGCCATATGGATGGAGAAAAAAACAAAGACCGAGCAGTAACGCTCGGTCTCCATCCTTACGGCATTCATCTCGGCGCTCAGGTCGCTCCTCAGCGTTGCCCTATCCTCCGGATGAGTATTGAAATGTTACTTATGGAAATTTGTTTTAGCAAGAAGAAAAGTGATATTTTACCGTTAAAACAAAGTGTTAAAAGCGAGATGAGTCCGGAATTATAATTGTCGTCAACCCGGAGTTATAATTGTCGTTGAACAGGAAGAGGTGCATATAACAGGTTCTACGCCATGTATAGCGAAATGTATGAGATGAGCACAAATGACATTGGCAGTGCAGCTGAAGAAGCTGGTGTTGAGACTGAAGTGTAGCTAGTGCTCTATAAACCTGTAACTGTCCGATCCTGTTCCGCCCTTTTAGCACACTGACTTCGTTTCTCATTCAGTAACATAGCTCAGCTATGCTACTTCATTTGTGCCTTGCAGTGTACTAAAAGGGCGGAACAATCTTTACGACATTTAAAGATCTACTGAGTAATCGGGCACCCTCCTGATTTTTTTGATCCAGCATACTTCATGCATGGTGGAATTCCAGATCAAATACAGGTTCGATTATACCTACTACAGCACCCAGATCATTTTTGTTCTCCATTATTCTATATTTTTTAAGGTCATGGAGTTCATTATTGTCCAGTAAGTCAAGCTGTTCAAGTACACGCATAGCAATTGGAGGCAGCACTGCCATGCTCCCACTTTCCACTTTGATAGCTATACCTATATCTTTATTTTTAACACCGATGCAATAGACTCCTTCCGCGCCAATTTTACCGACAAGCCGTTTATTGGTATTGGCGATCAGGTCGGTACAGAAACCTCCTGTTCCAGCGACCATTTCCGGATGGCGTGTCATAGCATTGAAAATGATTTCACTGCCAGCCTGATAGAGTGCAGGAGCCTTGGCAGAGTTAGCGAGTCGTGCAAAGCCAATAGCTATATTGTGGAGCTTCATCGCATGAACCGGTGCACTGCAACCATCAATACCTAATTGAATCTCACCTTCTGGGACTGAACACATTTCAGATAAGGCCTTCAATATACCCAGTTGGCAGGGATGGTTTGGTTGTAGATAATTTCGGAGATCACAAACGAGATGCTGGCAGACAGCGAGCATGCCCGCATGCTTTCCAGAGCAGTCGCTGAAGAGAGGGGATAGTTCAATGTTATTCCAGGCTAGCTCAAGTGCGTATCGTGGGTTCAGCGATGTCACTGTGCCACCAAGGATATGCTCTTTATTGAGTCCGATTTTTTCTAGAATTGCATTGACGGATTTTAGGTGGAATTCTTCAGCGTAGTGTGATGAACACACAACAGCAACTTCACGATCTGATAGGTGATAATGGTCATACGCACCTGATGTGAAAATGTTAAGTGCCTGTAATGGCTTTGCTGCAGAGCGAAGGTAACTTACTTTTTCTGAATCGCCTGCTGTGGCAATGAGATTGCCTGAGCTGTCGGAAACAACGATATCGCCGCGATGCATGCATTCAACAATATTCCCTCGGGTCACTTCGATCAGTAATTCTGACATAATTTATCTACGTAATGTGCGGTTGTGGATAGGAAACGTGTAATGGTTTAAAAGGCTATTAATACGGTATGGTACGAGATAATTCGATATGTCTGATATAATCTCGTTGTAGCGGAAGTGCAAAGAAATATCGTATCCTGCCATCAACTGATTTTTTCAGTTGATGGCAGAATCGTTGGTCAGGAGTTTTTCTTCCAGGCTGATACCTGGCTTACACTGTGTTGGAACTTTCGACTGGTTTCTCTAATGACAAATTCGATATCTTGAGGTTTACCAAGCAACGTAAAGTGAGGTTGAAGTAATTCTTTAAGTCCTTCAAGAGTGGTAAATGGCTCTCCATTTTTTCGAAAACCTCCAATCCATTTATCTTTTTTGGTAAAGGTTTCAAGCCATGTGTATGGCGACGCGAGCACCAGAAGGCCACCAGAATTGATTCGTTCATGAATGGTTGTGAGTAGCATTGCAGGATTAACCATTCTATCAATGAGATTCGCGGCCAACACAAGGTCATACCCCGTGAATCGTGCTTTTAGGTTTGCTGCATCCGCCTGGTGGAATTCGATTTTTTCTGCAAGATTTTCGAGATTGTATTCAGCTAGATTATGCTCGTGGTAAGAAACAATATCTCCTTCTTCGCAGAGTTCATACCGTGTATACCCTTTCTCCTGAAGTTGAAAAGCTATACGTATGAAACGAGCGGAGAAATCAAGCCCATGTACCTGCTCAAATTCCTTAGCTAATTCAAAGGTTGCCCTGCCAACCGAACAGCCGAGTTCAAGGGCTTTTGTCTTAGGCAGATTCTTCATATGGTCAAGACAGATCCTTGCGCATTCTGCAGGGAAAGATTTAACACCAAAATAGCTATCTCCGTAATGGAGTTCACAGAATTGAGATACTGCCTGGTCGGTTTCATACATAGCTTCAGGCTCGGCTAAAGGTTGGTCCGATTCGACGTAACGAAAACCGGCATGCTGGAAAAAATGTCGTCGAAATGCGTATCTGCTGTTGCGAATCGCTTCATTTCCCGTTGAAATCCATGAACCTCCTTTGATAAGGTTGTGCTGGGTGTCAAAGGTAGGCGTTGAAAAATCATCGTAATAGGGGTGTACCTCAAACCCTTCAAAACCTGCAATTGGGGTCTCTGTCCATTGCCATACATTGCCGATAATGTCGTAAAATTCACCAAATTTAAACGCGTCTACCGGACAGGATGACGCCCAGTGTTCAAGGTTAATATTGCCTGGTGCTCTGGTCCAATCAGGCTGGTCGGGGATTTGATGTAAATCATGAAGCCGATACCATTCGTCCTCAGTTGGGAGCCGAATAGATTTACCTGTTTTCTCAGCTTTCCAATTGCAAAAGGCTTTTGCTTCGAGGTAATTCACCTCTGCCGGCCAGTTCCATGGCATCTCAATTATTTTGGCCAGTGTCCGAAATTGAAAATCGTTCTCTTGCCTGACCCAGAACAGGGGATGTGATGGATTGGCGTATTGAACCCATTTCCATCCTTCTTCAGTCCAGTATTTTCGAGAGGTATACCCACCGTCATCTATAAATTCTTTATATTCCTTATTTGAGACCAAATATTTTGAGGCGTGAAAGTCCCAGACGTCTGATGTGTGAGTTCCAAATTCATTATCCCAGCCATAAAGAGCGTCAGAGCGTTCTTTACCAAGAACAACTCTTCCACCCTCAACAGGTAACAGGCAGTTTTCGGGCGGATTACCAGAATGAGGGCAGATATCCCAGAGTGGTTGCTCGCGAATTTCACTAATATTCATTCGTCTGATAATAACTGAGGAAGTTTCAAGATGGATCCTCTGGTGTTCTATCCCCATCATAATTGCCCAGAAAGGACTGTCCCATGTGATAGGTATTGATAGGGGGATGCTGCGAATGAGTAGATCAATCTCTTCACGGACCTGCTGCCTGTATTCCTTGACTTCAGCTACTGTGGGCCAGTCATAATTTGCTTCATTGAGATCGTCCCAGCTCATTTCATCAACACCGATAGCAAACATCGATTCGAAACGAGGATTTACCCTGTGATCTATCAACTTGGCGATAGAGAGTTTGTTGATATAAAATGATGCTGTATGACCAAGATAAAAAATGAGCGGATGTCGCAATGGCTCGGCCCTGAGGTAAAATGCCTCGTCGCGAGCCAGGAGATCGTAAAGCTGTTCATCAATAGTGTAGGTAGCATGAAAATAGTTCCGAATTTCCTCTCGTTTTGTTTCAGGATCACCGCTGTTGAGTATTATGGTGCGAGTGTTTCTAAGGTCCATACTTTCTCCTTATAATATATCCCGACGAACAGATTGGGCCGATTCTAATAGTTCTGAGATTACAGTTTATTATTGAGCCTGAAACCTATTCTGTCAAATACGCGCGCGCGGTGGCTTGATAGCTCATTTTGGACGAAGTCTGAGAATTTTCCCACTGTCTGTAGAAAAGTAGATATATCCATCAGGTCCTTCAATGAGGGCGCGGATACGTTCACCTAAATCCTGAAGAATCCTTTCCTCTGCTGTTGGTATCCCGTCATCATTGAGGTGGATAATATTGATATGCTTAAGCTTTAAGGCGCCGGCAAAAAGAAATCCCTTCCATTGCGGGAAGGCTTTCCCTGAGTAAAGCATTAAACTTCCAGGAGCTATGGAAGGGATATACACCTTGTGAGGGGATTGTATGCCTGCTTTTTCGGTTCCTTCACCTATAGAGATGGGTCCATAATATTCTTTGCCGTGAGAAACGATAGGCCAGCCGTAATTTTTACCAGGATAGATGCGGTTAATTTCATCACCACCACGCGGCCCATGTTCAATGAGCCATAATCTGTTGGTGGCATTGTCAAAGACCAAGCCTTGTGGGTTGCGGTGGCCGTAACTGTAGATTTCCGGTCGCGCCGCTGTGATGTCCACAAAAGGGTTATCTTCAGGTACTGAACCATCAAGGTTTAAGCGGAGAACTTTACCAGCGTGGTTGGTGAGGTCCTGGGCGTTTGGTCGTTCACCTCTTTCACCTACAGAAAAGAAAAGATGTCCTGCTGAATCAAAGGCGATACGACTACCATAATGGCGATTGGTATCAGTGGCTGATCGTGTAATGAGCAGATCATCCCAGGCAATAAGTCTATTATGTGATCGTTTCGCTCTTGCCAGAGTTGTTACTCCATATTTTCCTGCAGGTTTACTGTATGTGAAATAGATCCACGGGTCCTGTTTATATTCAGGTGATACTTTAACATCAAGCATCCCTCCCTGGCCGGCAGCTTTTACCGGTGGTGATCCTGAGAGGTTGGTAATGGCAGAGGTGTCGAGTGAAAGTATTGAGATGCTGCCTGATTTCTGGGTGAAGATGATCTCATTGGCAGAGATAAAATCCATTCCCCACACAGTGTCGAGACCAGAAGCGAGTGTTTCGATACTGAACTGATCGCTTTCATCAGTTGCGGTCTCTGCTTTAGGCTGAATTACGAAACCGTTCAACATAAAGCAGAGAGTAGTTAGACTGAAGATCCATCTGTATAAAGAGTTCATATATTGCAAAGTATCTATTCTTATTTCGGATTTATCATCAATACAATTTTTCGCAGTTTGAGGTTCAACCCACGCGACTGAAATACATTGTCGCAAGTGATTTGTAACGATGTGGCTGCGAAAAAAGCTATTGCCCAGATGGGTTAGCTTTAGATTTTAAAAAATGAGGATTGCGGGCTTTTGCTAGTATAACGGTAGTGCTTCTGACTTAATGTGCTTCGAAATAGAGCTTTTCAAAATCAGCGACTAGCTTACGAAGTTCTTCGACATAAACCAGATCTGTTGTTTGTTTTGATTTCATAGCGGCGAGCAGCATTTGATGCAAAAGTTTGATTTTTTTGTCATAATCTTTTGTGTCGACTTTAATCCGTTGAGTCATGAAGTATTGGGTAACAATTTCCTGTAATTTATTGGCATGCTCTTCCTTGTTCATAACCCAGCGGAATAACTGATTTGAATTATGTGCTTTATCCGCTTCAAGATCATGTATCATACCCATGGATTTTTCAATCGTTGAAGTGTGTTCATTCAACAGTTTGATTCTGGTGGCATCATCATAAATACCGCATGGTATCTCACAATGTGCTGATGCGTTTGTAGAAAACAGCATCAGAGAAAAAAATGTGACGAGTATATGTACCATGGAAAATCTCATATTCTACTCCTTTTAAATGTTCAGGTTTACGTGCGTTTACTGAAATAAGCAGGATGTGTAATATTTCTGTGATAACAGCTACAAGTAATAAACCATCTTGATACGTTCAACATAATATTACAGGAATTACGGTTGGCAAGTCCAGAGGTTAAAATCTGTTAGGAATGTGAGCAATATGGTTAGTGAATGTTGAATGGCAATGTAATGCGGATCAAAAGAGGTGCGGGAAACAGTGTGTAAAGGACTCTAGTTAATCTCGGGTCAGGCTCATGCCAAGGCCGAACGAGCATGCAAGGATGAGTGCGTCTGCGAAATTGAAAATACCAGAACGCAATGGTCCGATTCCTATACTAATAAAATCGATAACGCCTCCGTTATTTATGAGACGATCAAGAAGGTTACCTAGACCTCCTGCAATGATGAACGATAAAAAAATACATTGTGAATCCGAAAATTTAGCGGTTGTTATCAGCAGGTAGAGTGACATGAACAGGAGTGAGCCGACACCAAATGTCAGCACATAGAATCGAAAAGGCTCAGGTAGGATATTGAAATACCCAAGGAATCCACCATGGTTTTCAACATATTGAAACTGGATGGTATTAAATAAAAAATGGGTTGTAACGCGGCCCTCAAGATAATGTCTTGCAATCATCTTGGTTAGCTGGTCTCCGAAAAGACCGGCTAACACGATGAGAATGACATGAATGAGTCGGGATTGCCTTTGCATTGTAGACTTACACGTAGTGAAAAGGCAAAATTAGAAAATACGATGTGGAAAATTTACTCACCAGAGGAGTATTAAGTGCTGGACTGAAAACCGCCAATTTCCCTGATTTCTTAGTTGGTCTCAAATTCTGATCAGCAAAATATTTAGCATATTCATGCGGTTAAAATTGTCGCCCGTCTTGAGATTGAAAAAAATGCAGGTTTTCGTTCAGGCACTATTTATCCTCTATATCCCGAACCGTGACATTTGAAGCTCGAGGAGCCTGAACACAGCGACTCTCGTAGAGTGTTTCAATTGCCAGAAGGTTCGCATCGAGTTTTTCGAGTTCTTCTTCGCTAATATCACATTCTTTATTTTCAGTATTTTGGGCTGACATCGCTTACCTCCTGAGTAACATAGTGGTCGATCTGATCATTGTTAAAACTGCCACATAAGGTACGAGGTTCAGTGTAAGTACGCAATCAAATTCTATCAGTGAAATTATATTGCCATAAATGCAAGGTTATACACTCTGTCCAGGAGGTGAGGATTTTACTGAGTTAGGCCAATGTAGGCGCAAAAACCGGACCGGGGACCAATTCGGGGATGGTTTCTGCACGTATCAGGTCGTTGGTGATACATTGTGCATCTACGCGTGACTTTATCGAGAAAGAGGCAGTCGCCATTAGCCATTCTGGTAAGAGTGAAAAGCGCCTTTTTGGGATAAAAATGCTCTATAACACCTTCCTTTTTTAAACGCTTGGCAATGGTTTTAGGATTTTCTTCCAGTTCAAATTCATCCATATACTGCATACGGATCAAATCTCTGGCAGTTACTTCAACGGGAAGTTTACAGCAGGTAGCGTTACAGGTGCCGCATAATTTAGGGGTGAATTTAATCCAGGTTGAAGGCTCGTCGATATGGGAATGGTGCGAAACAGGAGATGGCATTGAACACATTAAATAGCAAAAATGAATGAGAAATAATGAGTGCTGTCAAAAAAAAGGCGAAAATATCATAAGTATACGAAAAAGGCCATACCTTATTAGAGATTTCGGCGTGCAATGTATAGAAAACTAAATTCTTCAGCAACAAGAGCCGGAAGATGGTTTACCTGTAAATTTTGAAATCCAGGAACTGATTATCAGCGTAGCACAGCCACAGCCTTCTTCCTCATTTACGGTAATAGCATTAACAGGACAATTAGTGGCGCAGGCGCCGCACTCCATGCAGGCTCCTTTGTCGATAAGTTTAGCCTTACCATTTTCTATTGAAAAAATTCTGTGTGGACAGGTGGTTTCACACATGCCGCAGCCAATACAACGTTCTGTGTCAAGACTCAGTATTGGGAGCTTTTCAAGGTAGCGAAGTTTCTTCATATCAGACTCAGGTTAAAAAGGGTGAAACAATCCACAGGAGAAGTGCGATAAAGGTGAATCCTATTTGTAAAGGAAGGCCTCTGCGCATTTCATGTTCAACTCCAGTGAGCGAGGTGAATGGCGTTGATCCGGTAAAATTCATGGCCATAAAGGAGCCGGTGGCGACAATCCATAAAAAAAGTGCGGTCAAGGTGGTGAGAGTATAATTATCTGGCAGAAAAATTAGGCAAACGATAGCCAATATAGACGCAGCAACAACACCTTTAAGCCAGAACTGCCTGAAAGGAAGATAAGGCAGAGCAAGGGGGACAACAACAGCTCCGGAAAAAATTGCGAGAAGTGTAGAGAGGAAAAAAAGCATTCCACGGGAGAACGCGCTAGCCAATGAATAGCCACCTGGCTCGATACCGGATATGACTGTGATTAAGAGAAAAGAGATTAAAAGTGGCTTAAACACTAAAGGTATCTCTACAGGTATGAGAACTGCCCGCTCCGATAATGAGAAGGTAACACTTCTCATTTGTTCATCAGCCTGCATGTTGTTAGCAAGATATGCAGGGAGGTCACTGATGAGTATTGGACCGAATTTACCTGTAAAACCGCATCGTTTTTTTAATTTCAGTGCAGATACGCCAGTTGCTGCCAGTTGCGGAAGAATAAGTGTTTTGTGACTAACCAGCTCGGATAGCCTGGACTTTACGACCTGGTATGCAACCTCTCCAGTAGAAAATGTACCTTTACCAGCGGCACACCAGACATTGATTCCTCGAGTATCAACGACTAACAGCCACACATCAATGCTGCTAAGGGCTGATCTGACTGAATCAAAGGTCAGTTTGTAGTTCGCTGTGACAATTACTGAAGATTCTTTATTTGGATTGCCAATTGCATAGAGGCCGGGAGTCACTTTGTAGTTATCTCTGCCAATACCCGTTCGCGCTCCAATGGATCCAAGGTGGTCCCTTCTTGAAAGTGTTGTATCAACACGCGGTACTGCACCAATTGATGTGACGAGAAAGTTCTGTACAAATGGTGCGATGATGTATCCTGCCTGTTCGTAATCTCCAGACCGGGGATCCGTTTCAGGGCCTCAGCATGGACCTGAGGCAACCTCTTCGGGAGGTTTGATCTGGTATTCAGGCTGTTTGCCTGAAACCTTAGGAAGGGGCAACGGTACTATGTTTATTTGTGGTTGTTGTTGCACTAGATACTGCTCCAGATTGAAATGGAAAATATTGTTTCCATCAAAAAACACTGAGTGCAAAAATGGAAACGCGTCACGAAGCGCAAGTATATACTACCGGCAAAGAATAACGCTGGCGACGGGCTGTGTCAAGATGGTGTATGCTGCAGCAACACCCCAATTTAAGAAGGCTTTCGAGTAACAGACGGGCAGGTTGATTAGCAACTCGTAATCATATTTTTAAATATCAGATCTTCTCTATTTGTTCTCGAAAAAGCTTGAGCATATCAATTCGAATAGTTGTGTGATCGAGTTGAAATATTTCAGCGGGAAACAGAAGGTCGGCAACGCCGGAATCAAAAATCCTGCGAACTTCATATTCATCATGAGCCACATCCTGCTGGTACATATAATTCAACCATGAACGGTTAGTGTGGATGATAAATTCTACACGCATACCACCAAGCCGAGCAAAAAACTTCAGCATTGGAGTTTTTTTAGATGAACCAGTTGCAGATGACGAATACTCGCCTGTACCTGTAAGCGTATCTGAGATATCTTCCAGAACCATAAACGAGTCTGCGCGTGATGCACTGCGGGTGAGATGATTCTGAAAAATTTTGACATCAGAGACAGTATCGAGAACTGCCATAAGACCAAGCTCATCGTCAACGGCTATAGCTGGATTCTTTTCATTTTTCCTGAGCAGCTTTAGAACTTTTGCTTCAGGTGGCTTCTTTCTGATTGAAACATAAATAGGGTATTCCCGCTCACCTACCTGGAATTTTCGCCGTTTTAGAAGGGTAAGTTTGGTTCCCTTGCTGGTTTTGATGCTGGCCGCTTTAGCGCGGTCGATAACTTTTACCGATTTGCAACTGAAATCATCCTCATTGTGTTCGGATAGAAGATACACGATGTCATGTTCACCTATTTTCTGTTTTCTGCTCCAGACAAAATCATTCAGAAATTTCAGAAAATTAGAAAACTTCACCTCAATTTCCGTTTCCCCCTCACGCTGATGAATGCTTGCGGCAAGATTCATTAACTGCAGCTTTCTTCTGGCTTCAAATCGTGCCTTTTTGTGATAACGATCATCGAAAATAATCAGCAGGAGTTGAATCGGGTCGTTAGCTACTTCGATTTCGTTTGTTGTGGCGATGTGCGAAGTGTAAGGTTTGAATATTTTATTTTTGAGACTGTTTACGACAGCATCAGCTGTTCGTGCATATTCATGGACTCTGGATTCGATTTCTCTGGTATTTCCCTGTATGCCGAACATGTTTGCCAGTCGCGCATATGCTCGCTTACTAATCTGGTCCCTGAGTTCGTCATTTTCTATGATTTCCTGTATCTCCTCAAAGCTGGAAATTTCAAGAAATTCAAAGATCTGACTTCTGAGAGCACGATATTTCGTGACATTATTAGGAGTTTTAGAGAGTCGCTTCACCCATTCTCTGGTTCGCTTTGAAAATGGTTCTGAGAGATTTACACAATCCTCTACTGCGAGAGGCCCGTGCTGGAGTAAAGAGGTAAAAACACTGTTATCGCTATAGACAGACATAATAATCGTTATTGTTAAAGTAGGAATCTAAAGAATGAAAACCTATCTTGAAATTAAAGCTTGTCAAGCATAACTTGCAGACAAACTGTTTTAGTTGAGACTTTTCTAGGAAATCTGTCTTGAGTTTTGTATGGTTATCTGT
Source organism: Desulfosediminicola flagellatus (assembly GCF_005116655.2). Lineage (GTDB taxonomy): Bacteria > Desulfobacterota > Desulfobulbia > Desulfobulbales > Desulfocapsaceae > Desulfopila > Desulfopila flagellata. The sequence goes on from NZ_CP050698.1 coordinate 2,101,274, forward strand.
TAGGGGAGCATGTGTAATTTATTTGCAGGATATGGTACCTTGGCTTGTATTAAAATTCATTAAATATACGGTATAAAAATGTACAGAAACTTCAGTATAGTACCCAAAATTATCTTTGGTAGAGGATCTTTCAATCAGCTTGGAGATGTTCTCAAGGAGAGACGTGTCACACCTGACTCATACGTTGTATTTGTCATTGATGATGTTTTCAAAGGAACTGCATTGGAGTCACGCCTTCCTCTTGAAGGGAAAGATTATCTGCTTCGCGTCAATGTAGATGATGAACCGAAGACACAATATATAGATGCACTTGTAAAACAGATTAAAGAGTATCACCCTGTAAAGCCTGACGGAGTTGTTGGAATAGGTGGTGGTAGCGCTATGGATATTGCAAAAGCTGTCTCACTGATGCTGAATAATCCTGGTTCTTCCGCTGATTATCAGGGGTGGGATATCATTGAAAACCCTGCAGTTTATCATGTTGCGATACCTACTCTTTCTGGAACAGGTGCTGAAATATCGCGCACGACAATTTTGACTGGACCGGAAAAAAAGTTGGGGATAAACTCCGATTATACTCTCTATGATCAGATTATGCTTGATCCTGAGTTACTTGAAGGTGTGCCAAAAGATCAATGGTTTTATACAGGTATGGATTGTTACATCCACGATGTTGAATCATTGCAGGGTACGTTCATCAATGAGTTCAGTAAAGCGTATGGCGAGAAATCGCTAGATCTATGTCGTCAGGTTTTCCTTGAGGAGCATGACGATCAGAATGATAAACTGATGATGGCCTCATATTTTGGCGGCATGAGTATCGCCTACTCGCAGGTTGGGGCATGCCATGCGTTGTCTTACGGTCTCTCCTATGTACTCGGTATCCATCACGGAATAGGGTGTTGTATAGCGTTTGATTATCTTGAAGATATCTACCCTCAGGGGGTAGAGGAATTCAGGGAAATGATGAGTAGACATTCTATCACGTTGCCACGTAACCTTACTGCTACAATGGACGATGCTTCTCTGGATAAGATGGTAACCACAGCACTTGGACTTGTTCCTTTGTGGGAGAATTGCCTCGGACCTGACTGGCAGAATATTATGACCAGAGAGAGAACCCTCGAAATATACAAGCGTATGTAAAAGCAGTCGTATTGTAGTATTTAAACGAAAAAGAAAACCCCGTAACAGGATCTCCTGTTACGGGGTTTTTTTTATTTTTACTCTGATTAACCGATGGCTAATCCGGCATTAGTGGTGAGGCCCTCTGCGTTGTAGATATTAACCAATCTGCTTTTGAATGGCCGCGAGCATATCACTTTCTTCATAGGGTTTGAAAATATAATCATCCGCCCCCTGCTTCATTCCCCAGAATTTATCGCTGGGCTGTGACTTACTGGTTACCATTATGACTTTGATGTCTTTGGTTTCAGCAGCTTTCTTAAGCTGTCTACAGATCTGATACCCATTTTGTTTTGGTAAGATAACATCAAGAAGAATCAGGTCCGGTTTATGCTCTGCTGCCAGATCAATTCCTTTTTCGCCTTCATCAGTAGTTATTACTTTATAGCCGTTTCCTGTACAAAGATCCTCAGCGATTTGCATATGCGTAGCACTGTCTTCAACAATCAAGATGAGTTTATCGCTCATAATACTCTTTCCATCCTATTTTTTAAGATATGCGTCAATTCCTTCTTCTTTCCACTTTTCCAGTGTCTTTTTATCATTACTTTTGATTTTGACACCTATGGCATTGACTGGCACGCTATTCTTTTTCTGTATTTCAATCCAGTTCTTTTTTACTCTTTCATTCATATTCATTACGTCATCCCCCTATGTGGTTTAGATTTGCGAGTCGTATATGATGAGTAACTACTGGTTGATAACAAAACATCTATCAGTGGGGTTTCTCTTTTTTAGCTTTACAACTCCTTTAATAGCATAGCTGCGATATCTGGCACTATCACAAGCTGATTGTCGGATAGGGTAAATGCTCCCAATATATCATCCTCATTTTTCTGCAAACCTGTGGCTTGAGCCAATGTGGAATTAAATGTGAGTTTTCTGATTCGAATAGAATTGGTAAGCCTGATGACTGCTTTTGATATGCCACCACTATGGAGTGGAACTTTAACAACTACATATTTGAGATTAGGTGCATCCGGGTTTTCTTGAAGTCCAAAATGTTTCTCAAGGTTGAAAACAGGTAAGGCTTCATCCTGATATTGTGCCCGTTGCAGTTGCGAGTCATTTCGGACTGATGGAATTGATGCGATGTCGTGTAATATATATTCCACCTGTGATTTGCTAATAAGCCAGTTCAAATTCCACCCATCAATCTGCTCAGTATTGGCAGGTATCAGGGCAACTTCCAGTTCGTTTCTAATGGATGTATTCATTATATTTTGTCAATTAATCAGAAGGTTGAAACTAAGAGGCAAGGAGGCTGTCCGAGAATAGGGATTTTGGTCAAAATCGAGATGTTTTCAAAAAATACGCACAGCCATATAGATGATATTGCGAGCATTATTTTTTGAAAATTCCGAAGAGTTTGAGAAAAAGCCATTCTCGGACGGCCTCCTAGTGACTCTGTTGCATGGAGCTCAACAGTTCTATGAAGTAGTCTTCCTGGAACGGTTTTGTCATATAATGACGTGCTCCAAGTTCCTCTGCTTTTTTACGATGCTTTTCAGATGCACGAGAAGTCAGCATGATAACAGGAATCTTACTGTATGCTTCATTGCTTCTCAGCATTCCGAGCAGCTCATAACCATTCATTCGTGGCATTTCGATGTCGAGAATTATTACATCAGGGGTAATCTCTTCAAGTTTTTCGAGGGCATCAATACCGTCAATGGCCTGAATTGCTTCCCATGATTGATTTTTTACCAATCGGGTAATACTGAATCGAACACTGATGGAGTCGTCAACAACAAGGACCTTGAGCGGACCTTGTGTTGCTGGCCCCTCAATGGTGACAATTTCCGGTGTGATTTCCTGCTGATCTGCAACAGAAAGCTCGCGAAGGTTCAGAATTGGAATAATTGTACCTTCACCGGTGAGTGTAACGCCGTTAATACCTTTTACATAGTGCAGATGACTACCGAGATCCTTGATGACAATTTCACGCTGATCATCCACGCGGTCAATTTGCATCGCTACAAGCTCCTCCCCTGTATTTACGACAAGAGTAAGGACGTCTGTGTAAAGGTTTTCTTCAGAGGAGATAGGAATTTGAAGCTTTTGTTTAAGCTGAATAAGTGGAATGGATTTGTCTTTGTAAATCACATTGGATGGATTAGCCGGATCTGTCTCACTCTGCTTAAACTTGCGTACCTCGGTAATGTCCTGAATTGGTACTGCAAACTGTCGGGAGGCAAGGTCTACAATTACTGCTCTGTTTACTGAAAGTGTAATGGGAATACTCAATTCAAAGGTTACGCCCTCTTCGGGGGAATTAATAACCTGAACGGTACCGCGAAGTTCCTGAATATTTCGTTGAACAACATCCAACCCGACACCGCGTCCTGAAATTTGACTAATATCATCGCGAGTGCTGACACTCGGTCTGAATATGTAGGGGAGAAGGTCCTGGTCACTAGCTGTTGAATCTGACGGAATAATGTTTTCAGCAATCAGTTTGGCTTTGAGTTTTTCAATATCTATACCTCGGCCATCGTCACTGATTTTGAGAACAACAAATCGCCCACGCTGATTGGCTTCAAGGGTGATCTGACCGGTTTGAGGTTTGTTTATGAAATTTCTGAGATCAGCATCTTCAATGCCATGATCGACACAATTACGAAGGATGTGCATGAGAGGATCAATGGTTCTGGCCCAGATGAAACGATCCATAAAGACATCTTCACCGATTACACTGAGATTGACTTTTTTATTTAATCGTTTGGCAGTCTGGCGAACTGTACGAAACATCATACGTGAAATAGATGACAATGGGGTCATTCTGATGCGCATAAGCTTTTCCTGCATCATCGCCATGGAAAGCTGCTGTTTGACAACCTGACTCTCAAGGCTTGATCCAAGAGTTGACATCTCCTGGTGAATTGCGTTCACATCGATAGAAAGCTCGTTGAGAGAACGAATGATCAGATTAAGTTGAGAGTATCTGTCTAATTCGATCGGGTCAAAGTCTGATAAATTAGCATTGATACCATCATTACCGGAACTGCTATCTGTAAGTTGTCCAGAACCAAAGCCGTAGAGTGACTGAGCTTCGAACCCAATTTCGAGCTCTTGAGATTTGCGTTTGAGAGTGTCTTTGATTGTATTCAGTTCACTCAGCGAATCAGAGAATTTTTCCATCAATTTCTCTATTGAGCCTCGAGCAACGACGAGGTCACCCTCGATATTAACCAACTCATCAAGATCGTGAAGCTTGACCCGTACATTTCCTGTGTCGGTGGGCAGGGTGGATGTATCTATTTTTAATTCCGGAGCCCGTTTAAATCGTATTTCCTTTGCCGCAGGAATTACAGAGTCAGCTGAAAGGATAGTGTCTACAGGTGTTGTTGCCTGATAATCAGCGCCCTCTGTATCCTCAGCTAACAGTTTCACTGTTTCTGTGTGGGTTGACTCAGGTGGTTGTTCTGTATCCGGCTCACTATAATCAACGAGAGCAGGTTCAACCAACTCTTCAGAGGGTGTTGCAGAAAAATCTTTCAGGGCAGGATCGGCTGATTCTTCGGCAAGTGTAACCTCTTCAGGAACATGTATAGAATGGGTTGAATCTTCTGCAGTAAGCTCACTGGATTCGAGGTCTTCATATATTTTGTTAGATCTGAGAAAGAGATGCCGGGCGAGAGCTTCTGCAATGTGCGTTACTTTTTTCGTATCATCTATATTGTCGGTCTGGGTCAGCGTTTCAATCAGATCCGTAGCTTCAGCAACTATAGCTACATCTTCAGGGGTTATGTCAGAAGATGAGTCATGTAACCAGTCTAAAAGATCTTCGACTTCATGTGCACATGTGGCAAGATTATCAAAGCCAGTCATGGCAGCAGCACCTTTAATCGTGTGTATGCCTCTTCGTAAACTACTGAGTGTCTCGCGAAGAGCAGAATTGACGATTGAGGTTACAGCTACTTCAGTGACGAGTGTATTGAGATTTTCATTAATTGTTTGCAGGTGCTCTTCGCATTCTGCCTGGAAAATGGCCAATAATTCTTCGTGTTCTTCTTTGGTCATTCCATCAACATCTGAAATCATGTCATCTGATTCTTCTGGGGCTGCAAAAGCGAGATCTGTTACGATGTCCTGCTCGTCAATTTCGCTGAAGATGTCTGCTTCAGCAGAAATAGTGGTTGTGTCTTCACATGATGTTTGGAAAGCGCTTGATGTAGTATCGATTTCTTTACCAACTATTTCCGGTAAGTCTTGACTATCAAGAGTATTTTCAAGAACGGCGGTAGTGATTTCTTCAATAGAGGATTCGAAAGTCTCTTCCGGGGGGGTAATATCAGGTGCATTGACGCTTTCTTCACTTGTGTCATCAAAGCAGATAGCGATAGCATCTTCAATATCCGCTTGTGCCGCGTTTTCAAATCCTTCTGCAAGAGAATCTTCGTTATCCGCATCGCTGGATTCTTCAAAACTTGCGGAAATGGTCTGTTCAAAATCTGATACGACCACATCGTCAATACTGGAAGTAGTAGAATCGATATTTGCTGTTGTGTTAAAATGTTCGTCGTTTACTGCTGTATCCGGTTTGATTTCCGGGGTAGTAATGTCATCAAGATCAAATACATAGTCATCATCAAATTCTGGTAATTCTGAATCTTCCAGGGCAGGTTTAGGGCTTACTTCAAATTCGGCAGACGATAAAGCTGCTATGTCGTTTGACATAAAACCATCGATAGTAGAGTCTAATGTCTCTTCATACGATGGCTCTAAAGCGTCTTCACTTTCATCACTATTGTTAGAACGATTCAAGAGATGGCTGGCAACGGCTTCAGCTATAAGAGTGGCATTATCGGAATCCGATAACGATTCTGATTGAGTGAGTGTTTCAATAAATTCTACAGCTTCAGCGGTTACGGTAATATCAATTGGTTTGATGGTTGAAGATGAATCATGAAGCCAGTCAAGCAGGTCTTCTACTTCATGAGCACATCTGGCAAGATTATCAAATCCCGTCATGGCTGCAGCGCCTTTAATTGTATGTATACTTCTTCGTATGCTGCTGAGTGTTTCACGAAGGGCAGGCGTGAGTATTGTTGTTGCCTGAATTTCAAGAGAGAGTGGATTTAACTGAGAATGTATGCTCCCAAGTTGTTCCTCACATTCGGCCTGGAAAATTGACAGTAATTCCTGTTCCTCTTCTTCAGACATGCCTGAAGAATCGGCTGAAGATATCCCGGACTCATCGGTAGTACTGTCAAATTGTGTTATCTGGCTTAACTGATTCTCTGCTTCAATTTGGCTGAAGATATTTAGTTCGGCTAAACTCCCAGTTTCATTTGGTTCTGAATTTGATTCATATATTGAAGAATCAGGTGATTGGCCCTCTGTTGAAGATACAATTAAACTGTCTTGGGATATTGAGTCAGCCAGGTCACTATCTCTACGTTCCTGGAGGTATTCTTCAATAGGTAAAAGTATAGGAACCCTCTTATCTGAACTGTTACCCTGCAGTGAGGAAGAAAGGGATTCGATATAATCGATAGCTTCAGCAATAAGAGCAATATCTCCCGGCATAATCTCGTTGCTGTCATCGTGGATCCAGTCGAGAAGCTCTTCGAGTGCATGACTGCTATCTGCGATATCTGTAAAGCCGGTGATTGCAGCAGCGCCTTTGAGGGTATGTACGCCATGACGGATTATGTTCAGGGACTCAAGAGTGTCGCTGTTCATCTGGCCAGGTTCGCTTACAGCGTTTTCAAGTGTTAAGAGTTCAGTCTTAATAGTCTGTAGATGTTCGTCACATTCACTGCGGAATATTAGGATCAGCTCATCTTCTTCCTGTAGAGTATCGATCTCGTCAGAGGGAGATTGTGATTCAGGTTCAGGGGAGGTGAAGGGCTCAGAAGAAAAATGATTAGACTGGCTATACACTTCAGGAGGCTCGATGTCGGACTCAAAGTCTTCAGCATTGTCATTGTCGTATTCTACATGCTGAAATGATAATTCTTTATTTTCAATATCTTCTTCGGTAGCATTTCCTTCAATGAAAACATCATAATCGTCATTGTCCAAGCTATCGGCAGGTGTGGTTAACTGCTCATCCTGAGTTAATTCATCAGGTGGATAAATATTGGGATCAGATCCTATTGAACCCTTATCATTATTATACATGCCCTCAGCTTCAGGAGAAAGAAGCAGGTCCCGTATAGAAGATAACTGATCCTGGATTTTGATGATAACGAGTTCACCCTCGTAAGGCGGCATTGAGAAAACCAGATCCACATATGAGAGAAAATCTTGAAGAAGGTCTGAGGAATTATTGTCAACTAATTCGGGACTATCCTGAAGCTGATGAAGAATAAAAAGAAAACTTGAGAGAAGATCATGATGCTGAGTGAGTCCTGCGCATCGTACGCATTCCGAAAGCGTTTCAATCGCACTTGAAAGATCTTTAAGGATGTCTTCAGGAATTGTGCTTGAGGTTCCAGAAGAAGAGTGAGCAGTTAACTCCTGAAGCAATGGAACAATAGAGCGAAGATCATATAGGCATTCTTCCTGATTCAGTTGTATCTGAGCGTGTTCGGGACTACCCGTTTCTTTGGATTTTTCTGAGTTCCGTGATTCAACAGAAAGGGCGTCCTGAATATAATCAGGGAGAACGATTGATCTGTCTTCACCAAGATGGTTTTCAAGTGAATTGAATTCCACGAGAGCTTTTGTAAACAAAAGCTCTTGAGCATCATCCGTTCGTTCATTCAGAGAGCAAAAGTCACAGATTCGAGCAGTAACATTGTCAAGAAAATCGAGGTGAGAATGTATTTCAGTATTTTCACCTTCAAGAAGGTCAGCTACAACAGCTTCACAGAGGCCGGCGCTATGGCTCAGGCCTGTGTATTGGAGTTGTGATGCAGCTCCTTTGATATTATGAAAGAGCCTGTATAGTTCGCTGAGAATATCAAAATCAGCTGAGGTTTCCTGCAAAATGGAAATTGCCAGTTCTATCTCAGGCAGATATCCTTCAATTTCTTTAAAAAGAATTCCTGCGATCTTCGATTGTGGTGACTGCGACATCTATATCTCCCTTTTGCAAGAGGAAAAGTAAAAATGGTTTAACGTGTGGTTGTCTGTTTGTAATAGCACGTGTTTTCCAGATTTCTAGTCAGACAGGTAATATTCCATCAGGCGATCCATATTCATGAATTCTAATGGCTTTATGATCTGGTATCTGGTCCCTTCTACAGTGAAGCTGGTACTGAACACTTCCGGTTCGGTTCGAAAGTATTCGGACTCACTATTAGAAATGCAGGCCGATTCAGGTCTTGATACGGTGGCTACTACCTGATCAATACCAATTCCGATCTTCATACTGTCGCTTCTGATTACAGCGAGCCGTTTTGGAGTGCCTGCTGCACCTTTTTTATTTGTCATGAGCAGATTCAAGTCTATAACAGAGACTATTTCACCGCGTTGACCAATAATCCCCAGGATCCAGCTTGGCAGATTTGGCAGGGGGGTTATAGCAGGCATGGTGCCAATCTCTGAAAGACCATTGATCGGCAGAGCGAGGTGCTCAGATCCGGTGCGCACCAGTACATACTTGCACATTTCCTCTTGCTCACCGAGTATCGGATTAATTTTTCTGGTCCCTTTAAGAATCTGCTCTTCAAGGTTGAGTTGGTTATCAATCGAACCAATTATTTCATTTAGCGTGTTCATGGGTCACTATGTTGTGTAAAAATTGATTATTCATGTTCACTATAAATAGTTGCCAATGACTGAGAGCAGCTTTTGTGGGTTGAAAGGCTTGGTTATGTATTCGTTAGAACCTGCAAGCAGCCCCTGCATACGGTCGTCTGAAGCACGTTTTCCAGTTAACATGATCACGGGGATGTCTTTAAAATGTTCAATTATTTTAAGACGCGGCAAAAATTTGTATCCTGTCATGTCGGGCAGCATTACATCGAGTAGTACAAGGTCAGGTTTGATCTTTTGAGCGATGGTAAGCGCATCACGACCTGATGTTGCCTCATACATTTTGAAACCATTTCTTCCAAGAATCATAGCCAGTACTTTTCTTGATGTGCTGCTGTCCTCTATTACAAAAATCGATTTTCTTGAGTCTTTCTTAGGCAGAGCAGGTCGACTTTTCGTTTGAGACAGTTGAACCGCTGAAGTATGCAGGGGATTGGTATGTTGGCTGGTTTCGGGAGACTGAGCCGGCGTGGATGCCACCTGAGCCTGCTCCATTGGATTTGATATGGTAGATTTCTTAGGAAGGTATTGCTGGATAAGCGCTGTCAACTTTTGAGGGTTGAATGGCTTTGTTACATATTCATTTGCTCCTGCTCTAATCCCCAGCATGCGATCACTTGTATCGTGTCTGCCAGTTAACATAATCACAGGAATTACTGATATGTGATTATGATTTCTCAGGCGTGGAAGCAGCTCATGACCGTTGGTATCGGGTAACATAACATCAAGCAGGATGAGATCCGGCTTGTTTGATTGAACTGCATTGAGCGCTTCTTTTCCAGTTGCTGCCTCAATAATATTATAACTGAGACGCTTAAAGAGCATCGACAGCACTTTGCGTGAAGTCTGACTGTCCTCTATGATAAGAATTGTAGAATTGTCTGGTTGCTGTTCATGTTTTGCTACGGTTGACGTGATGGCAGCAGGTTTTTTTACAGTGGATTGCGTTTTAGCAAGAGCAAGTAGGAGTGAAAGGCTTTTCTTAAAGAGTGCAGACTGCGGGGAGAGCTTAACAGCTGAACGCATACATCCCAAGGCACGCTTCTGATCTTTCAAGTTGAAATACCCTAAAGCCATTGCGTAAAGTACACGGCTAATGGATTTATCCTGAGTGTATGCTTTATAATAGTGGGTAAGTGCCAGTTGAATTTCTGGAATTTTCAGGTTGGATGAGACCGGCTGCGCTGTTACCTTCAGGAATGCATGACAGTGGCTACAATAGTTTTGCTGTGATAAGATTGACCAGCAAAAGATGCATCGTTGTGCTGGAGCTTCACCACTATCTAACTGCGGACGTATTTTTCTCGCTTCCCGCAATACATCCTGATCATGATTTCCCCATCGACAGGCTTCGTCAAGCGCTTTTTCCACATGGTCTTTTTGGGTCAGAATGCGAGATTTCCAGAGCCATGCTGGATAGAAAAAACGATTATGTCGAACAATCGTAACGAGTTTCTCGACAGCTTTCTTGTATTGAAACTGGAAGAAGAGTGTCTGGGCTTCCTGTAGTAAGGTCTCTTCCTCTTTTTGTGAGAGAATAGGAACTTTTGCAGGTTGAGACGAAAGAAAACGCTCGATTTGGGAAAGGGGGATGTAAATGGTTTTTTGAACCGGCTCAGAGGAGCGTATACGTTCAATCAATGGTTCATTAAGCAGAACTAGAGACAGTAACGCACCGTTACCTTGAAGTATTCCTGAATGGGCGGAGAAAACAGCACCTGCACGAACATGAATAATTCCTTGGCGAAAGGAATTGCTGACACGAAGATCGACATCCAGTTTTTGCTGTTGAATTCTTTTCAATGAATTAACAAGGCTTTCAACATTGGCGACATTGGCAGCATTTGCTATTGGCGGTGATGGAGACTTTTCCATATCAGATTACTACTCTTGAGCTGTTCCCAGTTGCTTTGTCTGACCATGCTCGGTACTGAGCTGGTAATGACGAGGCGATGGAAACAGCATATATTGGGTTAAAACTCCTTAGCCGATTTAAGAGCATGACATAAATAGCAGTATTCTCGGCTATTGTAACTTACGGACAAACGGATTCGTGAAAGTTTAAAACTCCATCTTGAATTTTAACTATCACTGCGCATTTACTTGGAGTTCCTGTTTCATTAAAACTCATCATCCCTGAAGCACCGTCAAAATTCTTGACGTTAACAAGGGCATTTTTTACTGCCACTCTATTTGCAAGGAGATTGTCACTGAGACCACCTGTATCCTTTATCGCCTGCAGGAGTGCACGAACTGCATCCCAGGTGAGCGCTGCCGGCTCATCAGGACTTGAGCCATATTCAGCCTTGTAGGCGTCAACAAATTTCTTATTGATACCGGTCGCGCCGCCGGGAGCATAGTTGCCGGAAAAGTAGAGTCCGTCACAGTCGCTGCCACACTCGCCAACGAGGTCGCCGCCAGCCCAGGAGTTACTGCCAATGATAGGAAGATCTAAATTAAGTGCCTTGGCCTGCTTGACGATAAGCGGTACTTCGTTGAAATGCTGAGGCGTAAAGATAAATTGAGCTCCGGATTGGCGGATTTTCTCAAGCTGTTTTGAAAAGTCTTGATCACCTGTACGAAATTGTTCGAATGATACTAATGAGCCAGGACCGTTTACAGCCTCAAAGGATTCTCTAAATGCCTTTGCCATTCCGCGAGAATAGGGATTGAGTTCGTTGTAAAGAACTGCGGCCTTGGTTGCATTAAATTCTTTTGCAGTAAATTTGGTTAGAAGAGGACCCTGGATTGTGAAAATAAAACAGCTTCGAAAAACGAATGGTTTGTTACGTGTGGTGATTGGAGAAGTCGACCACGGGGATATCATAGGCGTGGAGAACGAGTTGGCCATCTGGCCAACAGGAATTGCCTGAAGACTGCTTAACGGACCCACGATTCCTATAACCTGCTCTTTGCTTACCTGATTAATTGTCAGCGTTGAAGCGGTTGATGGATTTGAACCATTATCTCCATAGAGAAACTCAACATCATAGGTTGTATCACCTACTTTAAGTCCACCCTGCGCTTCCAGTTCTTTACGGACAAGCTCTGCAGCATTCTTGGAATGGTTGCCGACAAGTTCAAACATGCCGGTCAGCGGTATGTTAAATCCTATGCGTAACTGAGGGTTACTGGCGAAGGAGGATTGACTGGAAACAACTAAAAGTGCGAGAAAAAACAACATACAGCGAAAAGCATGGTTCATGGTCTACTCCATTGTAGTGAAAAGTGGTCGCGCTGTTTCCCGCGCGACCACTTTTCATAAGTTGCTAATGTCTTACTTTTCTCACGCTGCCTGAGTGGTATCCGAAACTTTGAACATCTCAACAGCGGAACGCAGATCGCGGGCTGTTCTACTCAAAACATCCATCGATGTTGCAGTCTCCTGAGATGAACGGGAAGACTCCTTACTTACCTCACCAATTTCATGCATTGTTGAGGAAATAGTCTCGGACACGAGTACCTGCTCAGTAGCGGATGTTGTAATAGCTTCAATGAGGTCAGCGAGTTGGTTTGATACCTCTTCAATTTCCTGAAGTTTGGCATGAGCATCATCAGCGAGCTGTGTTCCTTCCACAACTGTACTGATACTTTCATCCATACGGGTGGAAACGTTTTTAATCTCTGCCTGAATGTTTTTAACAAGTGCTTCAATCTGCTTTGTTGAGTTACTTGAACTTTCAGCAAGTCGCTGTACCTCGTCCGCAACAACTGCGAAACCGTGACCAGCATCACCGGCCATAGCGGCCTGGATAGAAGCATTGAGTGCGAGAATTGATGTTCGATCAGCGATATCGTTAATAATCTGGATAACGTTACCAATCTCCATTGAACTCTCACCAAGACGTTTAATGGAACGAGCAGTTTCATTAATCTGCTCACGAATATCACTCATCGCTGCATTTGTCTTACGTACAGCCTCAGCACCTTCACGTGCATTCATACGGGACATCTCAGAAACGTTTGCAGACTGCAGTGCGTTATCAGAGACATTTCTGATGGACTCAGACATGTTTTCGATTGCCTGAATAGCGTTGGTAACTTTTCTGGACTGCTCAATGTTTTTATTAGCGAGAGTGATGGTCTGCTTGGAAACATCTTCGGATGTATCATCAACCGATGCGGTAGCTTGCTTAACCTTACGAATAATGTCTGAAAGTTGATCACTCATTGCGTTGAACGAGTCTGCAATTGCGCCTGTCATATCCTCAGTAACTTCGGCACGCGCTGTAAGATCACCATCAGTAAGAGCACTAATCTCCTCAAGGAGTTTCATGATTGATTCCTGAATAGCATCACGTTCAGCCTGACTCTGGATAAGTACCGTAATGTTATCCAGCATGGCGTTCAGAGTAGAAGCCATTGATCCAAGCTCATCGTTACTTACCACCTCAGTTCGTGCATCAAAGTTACCCATGCCGATCTCACTGAGGAGCTCTACAATGTGATTAACCTGAGTTGTAAGGCCGCGAGAAAGTTTAATAGCGATAAAGATACCGAGTAAAATTGCAAGGACACCAACAGCGATAACGACCTTTTGGATGAGGGCGGTAGAGTCTTCCATCTGCTGGCGGGCGAGAGTCTCGTTCTTTACAGCAGTGCTAAGAAATGACGCGATAACAGGGTCAGCTTTCAGTGCTGCAGCTTCGTACGCCGCAATTCTTGCAACAATGACCTCATCAGTATTTGCAACCTCTGTGAACCACTTACTGAACTCTTCAATCTGCCCTACAATTCGCTCCTTGAGAACAGGGGATAGATCAGAAAGAAGGATCATTTCTGTAAAATCATCACGGGCGGAAAATACAGTTTTTGCAAAATCGCGATTGGGATTCGGAAGATATTCCTGAATAAATGACTCAAGTGTGTAATAGCTGTTTCTGAGTGCAATAGAATCGTAATATTCCTCATTTGCAGCCAAAGCCTTAAGGCTTTCCTGTAATTTGACAAGCTCACCAAATTCCTTATCAGCCCGAAGCTCGAGAATGTTAACGGTTCCAATAAATGCACTGAGATATTCGTTGATGGAATTCATAGCAGTTTGAGCTGCTTTAACAGCGTTGTCATCCTGTTTGGAATTAGCAAGCTGCTGGATCTGATAAATTGTCTGGTATGCCTGACCACCATGCTCGGTGAATGGTGTCAAAAAAGTTTCTTTTGCTTCCTGAATACCGATCTTCTGATATTTCAACAGAAAATCCTTTTCCATTCCCTGCATTACTCTAAGTGTGTTTTCCGTTTGCAGACTCAATCGGGCAATTTTACCATGAACCTGTACCAGGTCATCAATAGTCCTATTGGCAAAAGTTTGGGATATCAGTGTAATCGCACTAACCGTAAGGGTAAGGGCGATCATCAGTATGAATGCTAACATCAGCTTACTGCGAATGCTGAGGCCTTCTGTCAAACTGGATAAAACAGCACCATTCTGTTCCGACCCGTTAACTGTACTTTCCATTACTCCTCCGTGAATCCAGATTTTGCCACAGGTGATACACCTTAGAAGACAATTGTTACTGACAACACTACGTCTGATTGGAATGTCGGTAATCAGCAAACATGAAATTTTAAATGATGTTTTAGCAGGCAATGTGTTTTTGAGCGGAAAATCGCTGCCTGACTCGTTGTGGGATCTGAAATATCAAGTATTTTCAGATCATTGTGAGTAAAACATCCTTTTTTATTAATAGTTTACTGGTTGCGGGTGTTGCAATAGTACCTATTCTGCCAAAGATGGTAATGTATGTCCCTCGTATAACAAAACAAATCAGAAGGAATACTAAATGAATTGGTATTATTTGTCTACATCTGATTTAGCAATTAATTGATTAAAAAGTATGGTCGATGCAGCTAGTTATTACATGAGAGTAATAAAATATTAAATATTGTCTTTTGGGAGTGTGTGTCAACTAAGTATCCGAATGTTCCAGATAAATACGTGGGGAATTGGTTTGCTCTGTTATTGAGATAGAAAATCACAGACAAAAATAGGCAACTTGCTAATTACAAATAGCTTTAGCTTGATACCTGTCAAGTTGATGGGGTCTTGTGTGGGTGTCAATGGTACGACCAAAATACCAGATGGTTTGTGAGTTACCATTTAAGGCCACAGGTTAAAAACAAAATTTTAGAAATTTGAGTTATAGCATTTAAATGGAATGAAACAACGAGAGGGTATTTGTCCAAAACCTGTAAACTCGATCTTTCATGACGTGAGTTGTTTGGAGTTTCTGCAGGAGTCGTGTAAATCGGGACATCATTTGCTCATAATACTCACAATTGAATCTGTTTCATGAAACTGCTTGGGAAAGAGAGCATTTCAATGGCATAATATTTTCAGGAGATTGTCCTGGAATAGGAATTTTGGTTAGAATAACGAAATTTTCAAAAATGAGTACAGCATGTGTTTGATATATATTTGTTATCACGAGTTAAATTTCCACATGTTTGTGCGAAAGGTGATCGTCGGATATCCTCCCATGGGGGGCGCTTGGGTGAGCTGTTATCTTTCAAGTATTAGTTATTGTAAAAAAATAATGCTCGATGGTAAGTGAGGACTCTAATGTTACGGATACTGCTGTGTACGAAATCATAGCAAAGTCATGATTTGAGGGGGAAACGCTCAATACGACAGGCTTCTGATAACAAATATTTTTGTATTAGTGGCATTTTTGGACATTCTCCTAGGTGGAAGAAGGCTGCAACTATATAAATTACCGTTAAATATAACGGATAACATTTACACAAAGACTGAAATGAAATCTTCTGTTTGGTGGAATGTAACTCTGGTCATACTTGGAGTATTTGCTTTGGTAGATACTTCTTTTAGTTTCGAAAGGTTCGACATTGTAACGACAGCAGAGATGCAGGAATTACTAGATAACCGTAAAAAAGGTACTATTGACTTCATCCTTGTCAATTCTCTCGACAGGATTATATATCGCGAACACTCCATACCTGAATCAATCAATATTCCCTTGTCTGAGATTGGTACACATTTATCTCTATTAGGTACTGATAAAGATAAACTCATAATTACCTATTGCATGGGGTTCCGTTGAGTGTACGCATATAAGTTGGCAGTTGCCATCAAGAGAGCAGGTTATTCAAACATACGGATTTATAATGGTGGCCTTAAAGAGTGGATTGCTTCAGGTAATACGGTAGAGGTTATTGATCATCTGCAGGAGTACACCTTGCCAATGATTGATGCTGCAGAGTTACTAAAAAAAATTACAGCCGCAAAAGAGAACGGGTGCACCTCGGTAGATGGAAGACCGTTTTTGACTCTCCTGGATCTTCGTACAGAGAGAAGCCAGGCAGGTGGTAATGTGCCACTGAATATCGCCTCCAATTGTACAACTATTGAAGGTGTAATGGATGATTTACTTGATGAACAGTTTCGCAGTAATATTCCCATCGACTCACCAGTCTACGTTATTACAGAAACTGGCAATAGAGACAGGTATGTCGGCAGATTCCTGAAAAAGTATGGTTATACCAATATTACCGGGCTGATTTTTGGAATGCGTGGATGGATTAAAGCTGACTACCCAACAAATTAATAGATTTTACTATCGTCAATGAAAAGCAATAGAATACGATCTGTGAAGGTTTCTCAGTGGGTATCGCTCGTGTCCATAGTCATATTGGCGGTGCTGGCCTCTTTTCACAGTTACACAAACAGTTCACTGCAGTCTGCCGAGGAAAATCATCAACATGTGCTGCGCATTCAGAACATGTTTGTGGATGTCTTGTTTCTCGAGTCTGCTGTTCTCAACGAGGCAGAGGATTATGCAAATCTGCTTGCCAGAAGTCAGGAAGTCCAGATTCAGATAAAACAGGTGCCACAATTACTTGATCCTCTCGTGCTGAAAGAGCGGGAGTATGTTTTCAATAAATTGCTGACAAATCATGTAGAAAATGAAAATTACTACATGAATGTTAATGAGACGTTGCCGGAATTGATTGATGGGGTCCGCAATATTCATCAATACTATATTGAGACCCTTAAAGAGAGGCTCGATGAGAGGAGTGTTGTCCCCGTCCAGAATGTTCGTAGTGATTTTAAACGCTCACCTGAAAAGGCGGCTCCGGAATTAGAAATTATCGGTTCAGCAGTTATTGTCCAAAATGATTTGCTCGATATTGTATCACTCTTTTCAGCAATGCAGCAGGGCAGTTCTCCTGATAATATTGCCACTCTTTTTGAACGCAGAATTGAGAAATTCTATGCATCTGTTAATCGTTTTGATGATTACACAATTGATTCGCAGGATGGAGTGCTTGTAGAGAAGCTATTGATTACCGGTAGGGAATTTACCAGATCTTTCGGGGAACTGTTGAAAAACAACAAGCGTGAGAGGCTACTTGTAAAAAAACTCAGCAGCAATCAGCAGGCAACCTCAAAAATGTTCGAAAGTTCAATTGCTGCTCTCAAGAGTAGCAACGCCTCCCTAAAGCGAAGATTAAAGATCCTTCAGAAAGCAAGTACTGTAATGTTGGTATGGCTTGCCTGTTGGCTCGGTTTCTATGGAATAAGGTTGTCTCGCGAGTTTGCTGGAACTGTCCGTGAAACTAAAAAGATCCAGTCCGATCTTAAATATCGGATCAGCTATACTGATCGATGCTACAGTGAGTTTCAGATCATATACGATACACTGAATATGTTGGCGGATACCGCAGAAAATCAAGTGACATCTCTTGAAAAAATGCGGGGAGAGTTAACGAGACGTGTTCAGGAGAGAACTTCTGAACTTGTCCATATGAACACACGACTTAAAAATGAAATTGCTGATAGAGTCAGGGCAGATGAAACGCGTAGGGAGCTTGAAGGAAAACTGATTCGTGCCAAAAAAATGGAGGCGATTGGGACCCTTGCAGGTGGTGTTGCTCATGATCTTAACAATATATTGTCAGGGGTTGTCAGCTATCCTGAATTGATCCTGTTGGATATGAAAGAAGATGATCCACTCTATCCATCAATTATCACCATTAAACAATCAGGCGAAAAGGCTGCCTCAATTGTACAGGACCTTTTAACACTTGCCAGAAGGGGAGTTGCTATTTCAGAAGTTGTGGCTTTTGATCAGTTATTGGAAGAATACTTACATAGCGCTGAGTATAGAAGTCTCTGTAATGTACATACTGGTGTTGAAGTTGTGACTCAGATTGTAGAAAACTGCGGTAATGTAAAAGGTTCAAGATTGCATCTAATGAAGACTGTAATGAACCTTATGGCCAATGCCATGGAAGCAATGCCGGAGGGCGGAGTTCTAACACTTTCTGCGAGCGGAGTATATGTTGATACAGTTCTCAAAGGTTACGATACTGTCAATGAAGGTGATTATGTCTGTTTGACTGTTCAGGATACAGGTGTAGGTATGACTCAGGAAGTCTCTGAACAGATATTTGAACCATTTTTTTCAAAAAAGAAAATGGGTCGTAGTGGAACCGGTCTTGGTATGGCGGTGGTTTATAGCACGGTAAAGGATCATGGCGGGTATATAGACATTCAATCAACACCTGGAGAAGGTACTGTTATAGCAGTTTATTTACCACTAACTCGTGAAGCGGAAACGGTAGTATCAGGAAGTTTTGATATAACCTCATTACAAGGTGATGGTGAACATGTTCTTGTCGTTGACGATATATATGAACAGCGGCAAATAGCCTCAAGTATGTTGAGAAGGCTCAACTACACTGTAGCCACTGCTACAGGAGGTGATGAGGCGGTAGCCTATATAAAGAAGAATGATGTAGACGTTGTCGTACTCGATATGATAATGCCTCCCGGGATGGATGGGCTTGATACCTATCTTGCACTTAAAGCGATTGTGCCGGACATTCAGGTAGTAATTGCCAGTGGCTTTTCTGAGAACGAACGGGTAATGAAAGCACAGGAGTTAGGCGCAGGAATGTACATTAGAAAACCCTATTCTCTTGAAGTCCTTGGAACAGCGATACGATCAGCTTTACAGGCAGAACGGATGCAGTCGTAATACGCGCTGATTTTATTAGTAAAAATGCTCTGCCGATGTGTGTGTCATGAATAGTTATATACAGGAAGTGGTTGAACCAGTTCAAAAGATATTGATCAGCTGGTTTAAGGATAACGGTAGAGACCTGCCGTGGCGAAAGGCGTATGACCCATATTGTATCTGGATATCAGAGATAATGCTGCAGCAGACGCAGATGGATAGAGGTGTTGAGTATTATACCCGGTGGATGAATAGGTTTCCGGATATTGCTGCTGTCGCAGAAGCACAGGAAGATGAAATTCTCAAGCTGTGGGAAGGATTAGGATATTATGCACGGGCAAGAAATCTTCATGCTGCTGCAAAGCAACTTATGGCTGAGCATGAAGGAGTTATGCCTTGCAATCCTAAAGAATTATTATCACTACCAGGCATAGGGCCGTATACAGCAGGAGCAATCAGCAGTATCGCATGTAACACTGATATTTCTGCAGTTGATGCCAATGTCATTCGCGTGTATTCGCGTATATTCGATATTGATACTCCGGTTAAAGAAAGTAAGACCAAAAAAAATATTGAGAACATTGCGATCCAGTTACTTCCTGCAGGGCAGGCTCGTGTGTTCAATCAGGCTCTGATGGATTTTGGCGGAATGATTTGCCGGCCGAGACAACCATTGTGTGGTGAGTGTCCGATATCTTCACTTTGTCGTGCAAATAGCAGGGGTACGGTGGAAGACAGGCCTATTCTTGACAAAGCTAAAAAGACGCTTGTTATTGAAATGGCAACGGGAATGGTTGAAGAAGAAGGGCGTCTTTTTATTCAGCAACGTAAAAGTGATGATATATGGGGTGGCCTGTGGGAATTTCCGGGAGGACGGCTTGAAGATGGAGAGGCTGCGGAAGAGGCTGTAGTGCGTGAATATCGTGAAGAGACCGGATTCACCGTGACTGTATGCAAAAAGATAACAACTGTCACTCACTTTTATACCCGCTATAAAGTGATTCTACATTGTTTTAGCTGTAAGCTTGGAAGCAGATCACCGCTGCCTGAACTCACTGCAGCTCAACAGTATAAATGGGTTTTTCCTGAGGAGATCAAGGCGTACGGCTTTCCTGCCGGACACAGAAAGCTCCTTGAATATATTGATGCGAATTGTCCTGAGCTCCTGAATGATCCCTGTCGATAAATGGGGAATGAGCAATATTGGCAGCCTTAGATGTGTTAGTGGTGAGTGAATACACTGCGTAGTGCCGCCGAGAATTTAGTAACATCAAGGGGTTTCTGGAAATAACGTGTTATGCCCATTCGCGTAGCTTCATGCTCGTTAATTTTATCACTATACCCTGTACAGAGGAATATCGGGATCTCCGGTCGTATCTCAAGAATTTTCTGGGCCAGTTGACTTCCGTCCATTTCAGGCATTGTCATATCCGTTATCACGAGATCATAATTTTCCGGATGCTGCTGGAAGTTCTTATATGCTGAATCCGGCAGATTTTCGGCAACTACTGTGTAACCGAGTTTTTCCAGCATGAGACTGTTTATATGTAATAGTTCTGTATCATCATCTATAAGAAGTATCGTTTCGGTGCCTTTTTGCAGTGATGGCTCCTGATAAAGAGTGTCTTCTCTGGAAGGATTTGCAACAGGGAGGTGAATGATAAATGTGACCCCGGTGGTATCGCCATTCTCAACATGTATTGCACCGTCATGATTGAGAATAATACCGTGCACTATAGATAGTCCAAGTCCGGCACCGTTGCCAAATCCTTTTGTCGTGTAATACGGGTCAAAAATTTTCTCTTGCAGGGCAGGGTCTATGCCATGCCCTGTATCTGTGACTTCTATTCGTATATATGGGCCTGGTTCAAGCAGGTGTGTAGAGCTTTTCAACGGTTGCTGGAGATATTCAATCTGGGCTGAAATATGAATCTGTCCTTTTTCTCCTTTCATGGCCTGCACTGAATTAGTACAAAGGTTCAGAAGCATTTGATAGATCTGTGGAGGATCTGCAAAGACCTGCTCATTGTTTAACTCAATTCGGTTGTCGATCATGATTCCAGGTGGAATGGTGGATCGTAAAAAACGTAAGGAGTCTCTCAGCACCTCAGCGATTTTCACCAATCGGAGTTCATGTTCGGATTTACGGCTGAAGGTGAGCAGATGTTGAACTATGTCTTTTGCTCGTAAACAGGTCGTTTTTATAGTAGCCAGGTTTTTATGACAGGGATTCCATTCCGGAGTATCGAGTAGAGCCAATTCGGTGTTTCCGACTATGATGCCAAGCAGGTTGTTGAAGTCATGAGCGATTCCTCCTGTCAATTTTCCTATGGCATCCATTTTTTGAGAATGTCGTAATTGCTGTTCCAGCTGCTGTCGCCTTGAGTGTTCACGTTTTAAGATAATTATCTGCGAAATCAAGCTGGAGTAGATTTCCAGAGGCCGAACAACTTCATCTGTCGGTTTTTCACCAGATTTTGAGGAATCAACAGAGATTATTCCTATGAATTCGCCTTTTTCATCATTCATCCGGACAAACAGGTTGTCTTCCGGGTGCCAGTGGTCTGCAGATTTTGGGACTGTTCCATTTCCATAAAATGTCGCATCTTCGTTGAGAATGCCTTTGAGCGTGTGGGGAACGTAATAACTGCAGTGACCAAGTTTGGTACCAAGGCTGAATACGTCAGAATACCAGCTCTTTGATATATCTGTTTCCCGCACTTTTTTTACAATATCTTCGGATACACCAGCATTTCCTAAAAGTTCACGATATGGTGGCTGATCTCTAAAGAGGGAAATCAGGACACGGTTGAAGTCCGAATGTTCAACGATTGCTTTACTGATTTCAGCAAAAAGTTTTTTCTCATCCCGTATGGAGATTATCGATGCTGCAGAAAGACTAAATTGTTCGGTTTGCTGAGAATAGGCTAAAAGTTTTTTCTCGCTTTGCTGAAGAGCACGTTCAGTTTTTTTTCGCTCTATGATCTCTTTTTTCAGGCGGCGATTAAAAAGGAACAGAAAAAACGAGATGATGATTGCAACCACAGCGAATGCTGCAAGGGTCGATATGGCCTGAATAAACCATTTGGGAACCCTTTCTTTTTCAGGGGAATATATAAAACCTTGAAGGGAGTATGTTTCCGGCACCAGTTTATAGCGTAAAAATATTTCTGCTATGCGGCGCCATCTGCCCGGATTCATATGGCCGATTTTGACAAATTCCGGAAGTATGAGTTTACGCATCTCCTCAGCTTCATAGAGCAAATGGTCTCTGGATTTTTTCGACTTATATTTAGAAATAATGGTTTCAATAATCTCCTCGGGGTTGTCCATCGCATACTCCCAGCCGAGTAATGTGGCCCTGCGAATTGCTTCTGCCCGTTCAGGGTGTTCAGCTATCTCCTGTTCTGTTGTAAAGAGACCATCTCCATAAAAGTCTACGCCATATGAGGTTGGATTGATAATGTTGTAGGGAATGTTTTTCTGCTTGAGGAAATACGGTTGGTTGGTGATGTAAGCAGCCAGGGCGTCTATGGTAGGGTCAAAGTAGTCTTCGTATTTGGTGATTTCATCAAGCACCACCACTGTGTTTAAGTCTATCCCCTCATCCTGTAGTGTAGCCTGGAGTTCTATATCGCGGCTGGATAAGTTCATCATGACAAACTTTCCATACAGGTCCTGTGGAGAGGTTATTCCTGTTTCAGATCGAGCAACGAAGACCAATGGAGAATGCTGGAAAATAGAAGCCATTGCGACAAGCGGTTTGCCATTGAGCCTCTGTAGGAGCAATTCCGAATTGGTAACCCCATACTCAGCATTACCATTGATAACCTCATCGATAGTATTTATGCCGCTGCCACCTTCGACAAGTGTTACTTCAAAACCTTCGTTTTTATAAAATCCTTGTTCTATTGCAGCGTAGTATCCGGCGAATTGGAATTGATGTGTCCATCTAAGTTGAATAAAAACCTTTTGGTTTGCTGTGTTGTTCTTAGAAGCATGAGACTGGGAAGGAAGAGAAAACTGTGTGAAGAGCGCGCAGAAGAGTAACAGAACACATTGAAGTAGAAAAATCCTTCCGGGAGCGTATTTCGAATGAATAATTACACCTCAACGATTTTGGTTTCCCAGAAGAATATCCTGAGAAGAATTGCCAGTTGGTTTGAACTCTGTATATTGTCAAATATCCTGAAATTGTATTAAAACAGGATGGGTTGCGCAAGCTCTAACTGGGATACCGAAGGTAATGCAGATGTAATTAAGCGATTAACGCTGATTATTTGCTGATGGGGTGTATTCCAAAAGGACTGGGCAATGATCTGAGCCCATCATTTCCTGTAATATTTTTGCATCAGTCACATTATTTACAGCCTGACTATCAACGCAAAAGTAATCAATACGCCAGCCTATGTTTTTTGCCCGGGAATTGAAACGATAACTCCACCACGTATACTGATCCGGTTCCTGATTAAACATTCTGAAGGTGTCGGTGTAACCTGAATCTATAAAGCTATCCATCCACTCACGTTCCTCTGGAGTATAGCCGGCATTTTTTATATTATTCTTTGGATTCTTAAGATCAATTTCTTTATGGGCTACGTTAAAGTCGCCACAAAGGATTACCGGCTTTTCTTCACCGAGTGTATTTGCAAATTTATGTAATTCTATATTGAAGCTGATTTTATAATCGAGCCTTTTCAGTCCTTCACCTGCATTTGGGAAGTAAATATTGATAAGATAGAATGTTTCGAATTCGGCGGTTATCACTCTGCCTTCCCTGTCATAGAGATCGTTACCGATACCCGTAATAATTCGAAGCGGCTCACTTTTTGAGTAGATTGCCACGCCCGAGTACCCTTTTTTTTCAGCGCTGTGCCAGTATGAGGTGTAGCCTGCAATAGTCTTCAGGTTTTCAGAGAGTTGATCGGGCTGGGCTTTTGTTTCCTGCAGAGCAAGTACATCTGCATTTAACTGAATAACTGTGTCGGTAAAGCCTTTTTTCTCCATTGCCCGTATGCCGTTAACGTTCCATGAGATAAGGCGCAGCCCAGGTGTAGCATTGGCGTTTTTATTGTTAGCTGTAGCGGTTTTGCGTCGAGGAGTTACGCCGAGTTGCGGGCATAGTTTCTCTAAAGGGCAGATGTCGCATTGTGGGCCTACGGGTTTGCAGAGAGATTGGCCAAAGGCGACCAGGAGCGAGTTTACCGGAATCCAATGTTTTTCAGGCAACGTGTTGCGAAGTGCCATCTCTGTTTTGAGCGGCGTATCGGTTTCAACATATCGCCAGATGTTCATTATGCGGTGCACGTGGGTGTCAACACATATAGCTGGTTTGTTAAACGCAACGCTGCGAACAAGGTTAGCAGTCTTACGACCGACACCCGGCAGGGTGATCAACTCTTCAATTGTTTCCGGAACTTTGCCTTTAAAAGCTTTGAGTGCTTCTGGAAGCTGACTGAGATATTTAGCTTTATTTCTAAAAAAACCAACTGGGTGGATCAGTTTTTCTAATTCTGTTTCGCTGAGTGTCGCAAGCTCTTCCGGGGATTCAGCTTTTTGAAAAAGTTTTGCTGAAGCTACTGCCGTTGTTTCGTCTTTAGTTCGTGCAGAAAGAATTGTTGCAACCAATACTTTGAAAGGATCTTTTGTTTGAACCGCGATAAGATCAACCACCGGAACCTGTTTGTCCTTTACAAAATCAGCAATTACATCAAGAAAATGGTCGATATCTATCGGAGAATGGCTCATGGATTCAAAATAATGGTAGGAGAAATAGATGATTTACCAGCTGCGTACGCGTCCGGTATCAATATGGACAAAATCAGATTGAGCGTAATACCCGACTCCACAGGATTTTAAAGAAATTGCAGCATCGCGTAAATCACTGGTGGCAACATCTGTAAGACGGATATCTATTGCCTGGCCATTTAAATGGAAACTTTTTTTAGCGACACCGCTACTTTTCGAACGAAGTTTTTCGTTAGTTTTCGGCGATCTGTACCCTGAAATGACTTCAAAAACACCTTTGCTCCCTGTTTCCCGTTTAATTTTATGAAGAATTTTCATGAGACGAAAATCAATGGGATGAGTATCTCCGGTACGGAAGTCGCGTAAAAAAGTGTACAGATCTTTTTTGATTGAAGGCGGGCAGGTGCGATTGGTAAAACTGAGTTCGAACTGCTCTTGGGTATGGGTGTGGTAAAAATGTATTGAATCTATTGGGGATTTTTTTGCAAACAAGTCCGTTGGTGACAACAGGCTGAGGCCGAGTGTCAGCTTTGTCGACGCAATAATAAAATTACGCCGATTCATAGAACCGGTGATGTTCTGTAAAGTCATAAGGAAATACTATCTAATAAATATGGTTTGTTGAAGAAAAAACTTATTTTAACAGTGCTTTATACAGTTCTTCGTCACGTGCATAAATGTCACTATTAAAATGGATCGTACCGTCTTTGTCAACCCATGTAGTCTGGTAGGTAATGTGTACGGGAAGAGGATCTGATAATCTTATGACTTTTCGGGAGGTTTGGTTGTATACCTCCCTCACTTTTTCTACAGTCCAATTATTTTTATGATCATCAAGGACAAAAAGAGCGAGCGCGAAAGGATCACTTACCCGGATACAGCCGTGGCTGAAGTCGCGCTGAGTATGGTTGAAAAGGTTTGGGGTAGGTGTGTCATGTATATAGACAGAATAATTGTTTGGAAAGACGAATTTGATTTTGCCTAAAGCATTGCCGGGGCCGGGATCTTGTCTCAGTTTGTAACCTGACATCTGGCTTTTGGTCACTGAGTGCCAGTCTATTTTAGTAGAGTCAAGCTCTACAGCATTATGTTGCCAGCTGGAAAATAGGCGGATATTGCGTTCGGTGAGATGGTAAGGATTTTTGCGCAGTTCCGGGAGTTCCTCGTCTCGGGCTATTGAGGGTGTAATATTCCAGAAAGGATTAATATCCACATATTTGATACTGTCGCTGAAGACAGGGGTTTGGTGTTGAAGTTTTCCAACAATTACCGGTATGTCGAGTATACGATTTGCACCGCCGTCCTTATATGCCTTGAGGTTGAAACTTGCTATATTTACAAGTACATACTTGTCTCCAAGGTCGTGCGCCTGCCAGCGCCATCGTGCCATATTGAGACGGATAATATCAACTCGCTCGGCTGCGGTCACATTTAATGCTGCAAGTGTTTGTTTTCCGATAATTCCATCAGGTTCAAGTCCATGTCGTTTTTGAAATTGTATAACAGCCTTTTCGAGTTCAGTGTCATACACCTCTTCACCAGGAGTAAGAAGAGGTAGTGGAAGGTCCTTGCTCATTTCAAGACGTTTTCGGAGGAGTTTAACCCGGGTATCATTCTCACCCGGGCGAAGAGTCATGCCTGGTGGGATAGGTGGCCAGTCACCTAGATCTGAAAACTGTCTATATCTGGTAAGTGCACTTTTTAAATTATCATAATGCTGATGTTGCGGTGGGAGCAGGTTAAGTAAGGCATCAAGATCTTCAGAGGCTAGGGAT
Organism: Desulfosediminicola flagellatus; assembly: GCF_005116655.2. Classification (GTDB taxonomy): domain Bacteria; phylum Desulfobacterota; class Desulfobulbia; order Desulfobulbales; family Desulfocapsaceae; genus Desulfopila; species Desulfopila flagellata. The sequence goes on from NZ_CP050698.1 coordinate 2,127,672, forward strand.
AATTCAACAGCTTTAATTGGATCAAAATTTTCCTCTCCAGCTTCAGGAAATAATTCTGGGTTGGCCTCATGCGGTTTGAGTTGGCCGTAGCTTAGATCATGAAAATATTTGACTAGATTGTATGTAAGTAAAGCATCAAGTTCAGTGAGGTCGGTTAGCTGGGTTGAATGCCAAAGTTCAGTAATCCTTTCGATCTCATAGTTACTTGTGTCAAGGCCATGCTCATATGATTTTTTGAGATGATCAAGAATGACATACGCTTTTTCGCCAGGGCCTTCGGGGGATACCCATAAAGGATGAGCTCCTCTCTCATGATAAATGACTGCCAGGCAAAGTTCTCTGGTAGCAAGGATAGGGCGATTTTTGTTTATATCAAGCAGTTCAAGTGGATAGCATACAAGCTGCTTGGTCATTTCGGCCACGAGATCTGTTTCGGATGTTTCGGTTTCAGCAATGACAGGCAAAGTGAGAGAAGTGCAAATGCAGGTTGCTAAAAAAGAAACTCGGGCAAACTGAAAGAAATGATTAAAAAACGAGTAGGTTGCTATCATATGTCCTGCTTTAGAATTACTGAAGAGAAAACACTACAAAAAGTATACAACAACCATTTTATTTACCATCTATTGTGTATTGTTGCAATCGTAGTGGTGTATTGGCAAGGTCGTAGGGGAAAATGCAGGAATGTCTGGAAAAGGTCAGGAGTGGATACTATTGCCACTGTATTTCCAGTAAAGAATATACCGGAAATACAGTGGCGGGACGGCTCGTGTGTTAGAGTTTCAAGCGTTGTTCGGTGAATTCGAGAGTTGCAAAATAGTCTTTGGCTGTTTCCTCCCGCCTGATGAGTTCAACTTCACTGTCAGATCGTAAAAGGAGTTCTTTAGGACGAAGCTTGCCATTATAGTTAAAACCCATGGCCTGACCGTGAGCTCCAGTGTCGTGAATTATGAGGATATCACCATCAGTGATTACTGGCAGTGTACGTTGAATCGCAAATTTATCATTATTCTCGCAGAGTGAACCAACGACATCGACTGTTTCTGTTTCGCCGTCCATGTTCTTGCCTAAGACATCAATGTGGTGGTAGGCGCCGTAAAGAGCTGGCCTCATGAGTGCACTCATGCACGCATCAACACCAACGTAGGTGTGGTAGATATCTTTTCTGTTTATCGCTTTTACCACCAGTGCACCATGCGGGCCGGTAACGAAACGGCCGCTCTCCATATAAAGACCTGGCATATATGAGTGTTTTGCTTTAAACGCTGTGAACAGTTCGGTGATTTCACGACCCATAGCAGCAAGGTCAAGTGCTTCCTGCTCTGGACGATACGGTATTCCGAGGCCACCACCGATATTGATGAATTCAAAAGTGATCTGTAATTTTTCAGAGATCTCCTCAACAAGCTCAAGCAGCATCTCTGCAGTCTGCACCATATAACTGTAGTGCAACTCGTTTGAGGCAAGCATTGTATGAAGACCAAAACGTGTGGCACCGCGCTCTTTGGCCTGGCGATAGGCATCTATAATCTGGTCGTGGCTTACACCGTACTTAGCTTCAGTAGGATTGCCGATGATGTCGTTACCCGTTCGTCGAGCTCCAGGGTTGTATCTAAAGCAGATCAACTCCGGCATATTCGGAACTTTTGGGATAAGAGAGATGTCATCAAGATTGAGAATGCAACCTCCGGAAGCTTCGGCAAAATCGAATTCTTCTGGGCTCGTGTTGTTAGATGTAAACATGATCTCTTCACCACTACCGCCAACACCACGACTGAGCATGAGTTCGGTTATCGAAGAGCAGTCAAAACCAAAGCCCATGTCTTTCATTATTTCGAGAATTCTGGGGTTGGGTAATGCCTTTACAGCATAGTACTCCCTGAACTCTTCAATGCCTGAAAAGGCTTCGCGGAGATCTTTGCAGGTATTACGGATACCCTCTTCATCATAGATGTGGAACGGGGTATTAAAATGATTAGAAATGTTCTCTAAAACCGGATAGAGCCTATCGGTATAGGATGAAGAAAGTGGCATGCTAAACTCCTGTATTGCGTATTATCTGATCGAAATTCTCGATGTTTCTTTAATAGTGTCAAGGACCGTGGAGGTGCTTGTTGAGATTACTCCGTCAATAACCGATATTTTTTGTATAATCAGTTGACCAAGATCCTTGGTATTGGCTGTTCGTGCCTTGACAAGATAACCATCTTCTCCTGCAATAAAATGCACTTCTTGTATTTCTGGTAATGCAGCCAGATCATGACCAATTTGCTCTGTGTTTGAGTTGGCTGAGTCTATTTTTATCGTAATAAATGAAACCTGGCTGCAGTTGAATTTCTCCGGATTAAGGCGAACTTCATATCCATCAATGATTCCCTGTTTCTCGAGTTTTCTTACTCGTTCGAGAACTGCCGACGGAGCAAGGTTTACCTGACGTGAGACTTCAACATTCGGTATTCTTGCTTTGTCCTGAAGAATTTTTAGTATCTGCATGCTCTTCTTGTCTATCATAACGATCATCCTCCTTGTGCGAGAATAATATTCATGAAAAAGAATCCGGTCAAGAATAAAATTCTCTCCAGGCGGCTAAAGTGCAAATTGCAGTAGCAAGAGTTTGCGGATTTTTTGTTTTCACGGCAAGGTGAAAGCAAAAAAAGGGGATTGCCATAGCGGCAATCCCCAGATCTGAATACGATGTAAATACGTATTAGGAATTATTGACGATTGAAAAGATCAGAATAGATTTTTTGGAATTCACCACTATTGATCTTCTTCTTAAGCGATGCGGTGTCAGCGTTCAGCCAAGTATGCATTGGATCTGTCTTCAGCAGATTGTCAATATAGGCATTTACTTCAGGGTCATTATAATGACGAGCTTCGGGGATAAATTTGAAGTAGAAGTTATGGGCAACATCGTATATTCCATGCCACCATGCATAGTCCGGACCCATCATAGCCGTTCCCATACGTGCTCTTCTGCCCTCATGGTGCCAGAGTTCCCAGTAGAGCCATTCGACTTCATTTGAAAATGCTGCTGTATTTTTGAAAACTTTCTTTTCTTTCAGCATGCCGATAATCTTACCAGCTGGTTTAGCAAACTTGTCATTGTAAAGATGGACCAGTGCATCGTATTGATAATAGTGTCCATCGACAAAAGGTTTCTGATGGCAATTAAGGCACACTTCTTTCATGTTGCCTCGTTTTGCTTGCCAGTTATCTTTGAATTTTGAAACCGGTGGTCTCAGCGTCCAGGAAATACGGTCACCAACATCATGGGTGATCTGCTGGGTTGATGTTGCAGACATGTGACAGGTGGAGCAGGTAGGTGCTTCGTAGTAGTCTTTGCCGACGATCCACTCTTCCTTATCGAGATTCATTTTGTCTTTATTGGAATAATAGGCAATCCCGTGTTTTGATTCTTCGAAAATCTCTTTTTGCGGATGATCCGGTCCGAGGTGGCATTTGCCACAGTTTTCAGGTTGTCGTGCCTGCTCGGCAGAAAAAGAATGGCGGGAGTGACATGCATTACAACTGCCTTTGGAACCATCCGGGTTGAGTCTTCCTATGCCTGAATTAGGCCAACTTAGTGGGGAAAGTTTGTTGGGTTGGCTCTCATCTATCAGGACTTTTCCACCATGACATGATTCGCAACCAGTTATAACAATAGGGTGACCGCCGGCAACATGCGCCAGGTACGCATCATTAGATTCGAGAATCTCACCTGCATGAGCATGGTAGGAGTTCGTTGTCTGCTCTGCTTGGGCTTCGTGACATTTACCGCAATCTTTTGGTGTAACCAAGGTCGCTATACTCGCTCCATGGTGATCAAAAGCATCTTTGTCTGCTTTGTCAGCTTCATGGCAGTCAATACAGCCTATATCGTTTACTCCATGTTTAGAGTAATGCCATTGGTTGTGAAGACCTGGATTATTTTCCTTGTGGCAACTGATGCAGTCTTCTGCTACCCCTGCTGTCAAGCTAAGAGGTGCTAAAAGCATTGCACAAGCAACCATTGCTCCTGCAAAAATCATTTTCTTCATCGACATTCTCCCTGTGGTTGAATGAGATATCACCAACGCCAGAGGCGTTAATGAATCATTAGCGGCCGGGGAAACGATAGTCCCAGACACGGTATCAGACAAAACAAAAGTCAATTGGTGCGATGTATATCTATGATTGGCATGGAGCCTGACAATTAAATGGGGTTTCGAGAGAATTGTATGTAAAAAGCGATGGCGATACCAGAAAAACATGCTATTCATCTCCAATATTCGCTGAATTGCATGTGCTGAGATACTCTTGCATGAGCAGCAGTGAGGCACTTGTTGTCTGACAGGGAAACTGTTGATCAAACTAACTACCAGATAATAAATGACAATTAAGGAGGGGGGATGGCAACAGGACTGTTTCTGGGATTGACCACAGTGGATATTCTCAATTACGTAAGCCATTATCCATCAAGCAATGAAAAATTGCGAGCGGATCAGCAGCTGATCTTTGCCGGCGGACCTGCAGCGAATGCCGCTGTTGCCTATTCTGCATTTTCTGGTGATGTAAGCCTGATTACCGGATTAGGAAAACAGCCGCTTGCAACCCTTGCAGTTGCTGATCTTTTGAGAAATAATATAAAGATTGTTGATTTAACAGATGATGATTGCAAGTTACCTGTCTTGTCCGCAATTACTGTAGACACCAGCACCGGAGACAGGAGTGTGGTTTACACAAACACCACAAATCGAGGACTGGTCTGGCCGGGAGAACCTGCTGATTACCTGGCATATGTATCGGTTCTGATGCTTGACGGATATTATCTGAAACACGCCTGCGATCTTGCAGAATTAGCCCAAAGGAACAATATTCCGGTTATTCTTGATGGTGGGAGCTGGAAAGAGGGGCTTGATCGTTTACTTCCACATGTCGACTATGCCATCTGTTCTGAAAACTTTATTCCCCCAGGTTGTGATGGAAAACGCTCAGTTGCTGATTTTCTCAGCAATGCTGGTGTCGGTAATGTGTGCATTAGCAGAGGGGCACAGAAGATGTTGGCCTGGAGCAAAGGGCAATATGAAGAGGTCAGTGTTGAACCTGTCGAGGTAGCAGACACCTTAGGTGCGGGTGATATCCTGCACGGTGCATTCTGTCACTTTATTCAAAAGAACGACTTTTTTACAAGCCTCAAGCTGGCATCGGTAGTTGCCACCTGTTCATGTAAATACAGAGGAACCAGAAAATGGATTGAACACTATCGAAATACGGACAGATAATGTTCAATTTCTCATTATTTCATGCGATTATATAGTGAGAGGTAAATGCGTCTTTAATGACGAAGGCGTGTGAATTTCGTACCTTCAAGGGTGAGATTGTACATAAACCCTTCGTCATCAAAAGCAAAAGCGACAACAGGTGAATGAATTTCAATTGTGTTGATATCTTCACCAATTCCCCAATCTGCAATTGTGATTGAGCCGTCTACCCCTGCTTTCCAGCCGTCGCTGTGCTGAAAACTCCACAAAGCCGCTTTATCGAGAAAAACAAAGACAATTGATTTGCGTTGTGCTCCAAACTGAAAGCCAAATGACGCACCGGCTGTAGAGTAATAGTCAGCAGTTCTGCCTTCAACCCTGAGGATGCCTTCCCCATATTCACCTCCAAAACCTACTCCAGCCTTGATAACAGAGGGAAAAACTAAAACGCCTTCACTCTTTTCCAGAAAGGTATCGCCTCCAATAATGGTTCGTTCAAAGCTTTCTAACGTTTCATCTACTTGAATCGATAACGTATTCATGGATTGCAGGTGACGGGTTGAGCAACCTGGCGTAAGGAGAATGAAAAACAATATAGCCATTACTGAAACAAAAAGTGAAGGCTGCTTATACCTGTCGTACATCGAAATCTCTCCAGAAGATTGGATTATCCGTAAATTATGTGTATATATCTATATCTACTACAACCGTAGTCTTGTATAGTAGAGGTGAAATGGCAAGAAAAATCTCATTCTATAGATTGAGGTTCATGTTCTAAGTATAAGAATATTATTGCGATCGCAGATGAATTTCTATCAGTGAGGAGTAGCTATGACCTATTCGATAACACCGTTATTGACCGGAGTGAGGAATCCTGATCAGGGGATAATGACATACCAGCAAGGCTACGGAAAACGTATATGGCTTCCTGTTTGGGCTTTTTTACTACAAGGAGATGATCACAATATCCTTGTAGATACAGGCCTGGATGAAAACGAGTTGTTCACTCCTGCAGGATTTACTGAAGAAACAGGGCTTGTACCCAAAACACTTGAAGAAAATTTAGCAGACAACGGGCTGACTCTTGATGAGATTGACCTGGTCATCAACACCCATCTTCATGACGATCACTGTGGTAATAATTTGCTACTGACGAAAGCAAAATTTTACGCTCATAGTGAAGAAATACAATTCTGTAATAATCCTCATCCGATTGATCACAGGTATGATAACTACTTTATTGAAGGGATTGAGTTTAATCAGGTATCCGAGGATGCCGAGATTGTGCCTGGAGTAGAGGTGATGCACTCTCCTGGTCATTCTGTAGGCTGTTTATCTGTTAAGGTGGAAACAGCAGAAGGAGAAGCAATTATTACAGGATTTTGCTGTAATAAAGAGAATTTTCCGGCCAATGGCCCTGCTGTATGCCCGGGAGTTCATCTTGACGCTGTAGCAGCATGGGAATCTATTCAGAAAGTGAAGCAAACCGATTCGATAATTGTCCCAATGCATGAACTCAGTCTTAAGAAAATCGGTTGACGCTTTCCCGGTTTAATCGATATTCGTTGTGATATTAATTGTGTTCGGGATAATGAAGGGTGAAATGGTGTAAAACTGAATAATCACTGTAATTCTTAGAGCTAGGCATGATAGAATAAAAGCAGGTCTGTCAGTGTTAAGCGGTATTCATTTGACGAAAAGATTGATTCAAGAATCAAAAGGTGAACCGTAAATGCATGCTGTTTCCATCATTGTCCCGACGCTTAATGAAGCCGCTAATGTCGATATACTACTAAACCGAATATTTTCAATTGAAGCACTTCAATCGTACGACCTCGAAATAATATTCTCTGATGGCTCTTCAACAGATGCTACCTGTGAACGCGTAGCGAAATGGTTTCATACAGGGAAAGTCCGTCTGGTCCATAACGCTCTAAATGAAGGACTTGCAGCGGCTGTAATTAAAGCTGTGGAAGTTGCTTCCGGCGAATATCTTGTAGTTATAGATGCTGACCTGAGTCATCCTCCTGAAGTCATACCTGATTTACTTGAACCGCTTGTTGCTGATGAATGTGATATGGTTATCGGAAGCCGCTACGTTAGTGGTGGTAATACCCCCGATTGGCCGACAAGTAGAAAATTATCTTCTATTCTTGCGACCCTTCCGGCAAGAGTGTTTACCGATGTTAAGGATCCGCTAGCTGGATTTATAGCTCTTCGGCGTGAACGTTTAGCCTCAATAAAAGATAAGGTGTATGGTTTTAAAATAGGGCTTGAGCTACTCGCAACAGCGGAAAAAACAATGCGTGTAAAAGAGGTGCCTATTGTCTTCAGGGACAGGCAGTACGGATCCTCGAAAATGGAAGCAAAGGTGATTGTAGATTATGTTCATCAGTTACTGATCCTTGCTGGAATTTATCTTCTGCCCGGTGGGTCTGCAACTCTCTGTAAAATTCTTTTAACTACCTTTTTTATCGACACGGCAGTTTTGACGTTTGGTCTCGAACACGGTTGGGGGCTCGGGGTGAGTCAGAGTGCCGGGTATATTCTTGCCTCATTGGTGGCAGGGACGTGGGCAATACGAAATGTACATAATACCTATGGTGCAGCTCAACAGAACAGGATTTCTCCAAGTCATGTTTTCGGCTGGTGTTGGGTAACGTTACTGGTCGTTTTTCTCCGCACAGGACTGGCAAGCCCCTTTCTATCTAATGACCATGGGTTATCTTCAGTTGCTGTTGGTGCTGTTAGCGCATTCGGATTAATTTTCGGGTATATATGTGTTACTTTTTTTGTACTATCCATCGGTCGTAAGCGAATTTGCGGCCAGCTGGTACATCGATTTTACGGTATTGGGATAATCGCCTACCTGATTGTTCTCCGGCTGGTTTATAGTGCTGGTCTGAGTCTGCTGCCTGAAGAGCAATACTACTGGTCGCTTATTCAATCATCGGATTCGTTACTGGATGCGATGAGGCTGCCATTTCCTGCAGTCGTTGCAATGATGTTTCATGCGGTTTTTGATGGATCCGTCTTTGGTTTCCGCTTAGGAATCTGGGGGCTCTGGTTTGTCTCTGCAGTGTGTGTGTTTAATTATGCAAGGGATGTGTATGATAGGTCTATTGCATTCAAAGCGATTCTTCTTTACTCAATCCTGCCTTTTTTCTTTGGTACCGGGCTTTATGTCAGCAATGATGCTGTATTGACCATGTTCTGGTGCGGTTCTGTCTATATACTTTACAGGGCTCTGGTAGGTACAATTTTTTCAGCCTGGATCTGGGCTGGACTTGTCCTCGGTTTCGGCATTCAGGTCTCAGGAATTGTTCTGCTGCTTATTCCCGGAATTATTATATTTATTGCAGGAATAGAAGACAGGGCTAAATTAGTTTCCGATAATAGGCCATATCTTGCTCTGGCGTGTATAGCATTGACTCTTACCCCAACGCTTCTGGTTGGTACAGGTAATGCTGCTGCGGCAGGAGAACCACTTGCAACCTGGATAGAATCGTTGTTTTGTGGTTCATTGCCCTCCGCCTTAAATCTCGCAGTAATTCTCTTAACCCCGACAGGACTTTTGGCTGGCGTATATGCGTGTATACAATGGGGGCAGATGAATACGAATATACTAGCAGGGACTGGACAGTTTCCCACCCAAAACAGACGCTTTCTTATAGGGATGTTCTTAGTCCCGATGTTCATTGCTCTGTTGCCTGGTGTGCCTGGCAAGACAGGTCTATATGCAGGAGGTGTCGTATGGGTGGCACTTATTCCATCGATGGCAATACATCTCTGGGATGATGGGATAATGAAATCAAGCAGTATACGTAAAGTGTTGCATATGCTCTGGTGGCCAACAATAGTGATTCTTGTCACATATTATGGTGCCATGTTGCAATTACAAGCACTTCGATAGCATTTGAATAGAAAGGATTTCCTCAACTTTTAATAGGTCGCAAAGAGCAATAGAGGTTATTCGTTTCCCCTGGCCATCTTTTTAGGATTGAGTAGTTCCATCAAACGTCTCTCATCAATATCAGTATGTTCCCTGGCTACGTCCAGAACTGATCTGTTTTCAGATGCGGCGATTTTTGCTATTTCAGCGGCACGAAGATACCCTATTTCAGGGTTTAATGCAGTGACCAGGATAGGGTTTTTCATTAGCGTTGAACCACACCGTTCTACATCAACTTTTAACCCCAGTATTGCCTTGTCAGCAAGAGTTTTGCAGGCTCCGGCCATGATAGAAATAGATTCCAGCAGGTTGGCAGCAATCAGTGGCAGCATGGTATTGAGCTGAAAGTTACCGGATTGTGCAGCGAAGGTGATGGCAGTATCGTAACCAGCGACCTGCGACGCTGCCATACAAACTGCTTCGGGTATTACTGGATTAACCTTGGCAGGCATGATTGATGATCCGGGTTGGAGAGCTGGGAGTTGTATCTCACCAATGCCGGAAAGAGGACCTGAGTTCATCCAGCGAAGATCGTTGGCAATTTTAAAGAGAGACATTGCCAGGTTTTTGAGGTGGCCTGAGAGCTCAAGCGCGGTGTCCATACTGCTTAACCCTTTGTAGCGTGAAAGGGCTGCGGAAAATTGTATTCCGGTTCTTTTGCTGATGTTATCAATAGCCTTTCCCGGGAAATCAGGATGACAGTTTACTCCACTTCCGATAGCAGTTCCTCCAAGCGGAAGGCGAACCAGGCGTGACGAGCAACTCTCAATGCGCTCGATACCTTCTTCAAGTTGAACCGCCCATGCCTCAAACTCATTATATACGCTGATTGGCAGAGCGTCCATCAGGTGAGTTCTGCCTGTTTTAATAACATCTTTATACTCATTGCCTTTTTTTCGTATTGCAAGAACAAGGTGGTTCACAGCAGGCAACAGTGTACCGGCAAGCTCAATTACAGAAGAAAGGTGAATAGCGGTGGGGATTACGTCATTGCTGCTTTGGCCTAGATTGACATGATCATTAGGGCTGAGTGTTACCCCATTGAGTTCTGCCATCCTGGCAATGACCTCATTGACGTTCATGTTTGTGCTGGTACCCGAACCTGTTTGGTAAACAGAAACCGGAAAGTGCGCAGCCTGTTCCTCTTCAAGAAGCGTTGTGCAAATATCACAGATCGACTTGGCGTGATCTTCAGATAACAGACCGAGCTGCATATTTATTTCCGCAGCAACCTGCTTTATAAGAATCACAGAGGCTATGAATTTCCAGGGCATCGGGGTCTGAGATATTAGGAAATTATCGATTGCTCTCTGGGTCTGTGGGCCGTAGAGAGCATTGGATGGCAGGGTGACTGCGCCCATACTGTCATTTTCGACCCTGGTATCTGTGTTTTTCATTCTTTTTCTCCTTGCCTGCGCGAAGGTGTTATGAGTGTGCCAGTATTGCCCAACGATAATTTTTTCAGCAGGATACCGAGGTGTTCTTGTTCTTCCAGAGTTAACTCAGACATACGTTCTATGATGTGGTGCTGGTGGACAGGAACGAGATCTTTAATAAGATTCTCACCTTCCTCTGTCAGAGCTACAGAATAAAAGCGCCGGTCATCACTCACCCTGTTGCGGGCAACAAGGCCGCGTTTTTCTAAATTGCAGATGACTGTGGTGATGTTACCGGCAGTTTTCAGGATTTTCTGGGCGAGATCTTTTTGACAAAGCGGACCAAGATGATACAGGGCTTCAAGGATACCGTACTGACTGACCGTTAAGCCCCTGTTACCAAGATGCCTGTGTACATCATTAGCGACGCTCTCAGAACATCGCAAAAGTTTCATAAATGTACTTAACGCAGTGGATTCGAGTGATTTACCCTGTTTTTTTGCCATATAGTCTCATTTTACCTAGGTGGTTTAATCTTAAACTATGTAGGCCGAGGAGGGCTGTCAAGAATCGCAAGTACGGAAAAGTAATAATCTCCTAACTCAAATGATTAAGAAAAACAGCTGAGAGCGATATTTAAAATATATCAGAATGTGCGGAAGCTTGTGATAGGTAATCAGAGGCGCGAAATAGCCTTTTAAAGAGAAGGCGGATATGCCTGAAATAGCATATCCGCTATTGGTGTGTTCGTTGCTTACCTGGTATAGATGGTAATTATGCTTTCCAGAGACCATGCAGATTGCAATAGGCACGACAGGTGACAGTAGCTGCCTCAACAGGGAAAAAGGCAGCAGGCTTGTCGCCGGCTTTTAGAAACTGACGATAGACTGTTTCTCCATCAGCCAATTCAATCCACTCGATAAAATGATCTGCGGTCATCGGATGGTCAACCGAACCAACGTTAACTTGCCATCCACCGTCTTTTTTCTCAAGCGCTGGTACATGTTTTTCAACAGCTGCGTCAGTTGTGTTTTCTGACATTTTCACCATTGCTGCCCCGCAGCATGTGAGCTCTCCACCACCAGCAGTAAGTACTTCAACAATATTGCCACAAATATTACATTTGTATACTTCCATCTTGTTTGGCATAAGAATCCTCCGATTGGTATGTGACTAAGGAATAAATAATTGATGAGACACAGAATAGTATACCGCATAGAAGGGCGCTGTCCAGAGGAAAAAATAGACATGCCACGATAATAATAAATTGTAGGAAAATGACAGAATACGTTCTACTTTGTCGTATAAACAAAAGAAAAAATAGTTATCATCTCTTCTTGGACGCTATAGATTGTGATAAGCTGATAGAAATTTGCATTCAAATTCAATTGCGCGTTAGGTAACGTATGGGAAAACATCTTGTGCTGGCTGGAGCCGGCCATGCTCACATGGTCACTTTACAGAACTTGAAAAGCATTCTGGACCGTGGGCATACAATTACAGTTATAGGCCCTTCAGCTGTTCATTACTACTCAGGCATGGGGCCGGGAATGTTGGGAGGAACCTACACGCCAGAGGATATTCGTTTTGATAGCAGGGCGGATGTTGAACGACAGGGTGCCAGCTTTATCGAGGATAGTGTAGAGCTGATAGATCCACAGGCAAGGGTTGTGACGCTCTCCTCCGGGAAGAGCGTAGAGTACGATGTGCTGTCATGCAACCTGGGTAGTTCGACTGATCACAGGTATTCATCCAGCAGTACGTGTATGGTGTTTACTGTAAAGCCTATTGAGAAACTTTTTGAGGCCAGAAACTATCTCATCAAACATGGCAAAAGCAGGTCTCTGCGTATTGCCATCATCGGAGGAGGCCCTTCAGCAGTCGAACTGGCTGGTAACCTGCAGCAACTTTCTTGCTCTGAGGGGTTGAATCAGCCTGAGGTGAGTATTTACTGTCGCAGTAGACTGATGAACCGATTTGATGCCAAGGTTAGAAATTGCTGCAACAATTATCTGAAAAAGCAGGGTGTTAATATTGTCGAAGGTGTATCGGTAGAATCTGCAGAGGGTGGTGTAATAAAAACAGCTTGTGGAAAAACACGTGTTGCTGATGTTATTTTTATCGCTTCAGGAATACATCCTTCATCAGTTTTTTCCAAATCAGGTTTTACTGTTGGTCCAGATGGAGGTCTTCCGGTCAATAGATATCTACAAAGCATTCATCACCCTGAAATTTTTGGTGGTGGAGACTGTATTTATTTTGAACAGGAACCGCTTGATAAAGTAGGTGTGTATGCGGTGAGACAGAATCCTGTTCTTTATCATAATCTTATTGCTGCACTTGAAGGGGATTCACTGCAGGAATTCGTTCCGGGTGGCGGTTATCTTCTTATTTTTAATTTAGGTAATGGCTACGGAGTGTTGCAAAAAGGTTTTCTTTTCACTAAGGGACGATTTGCTTTCTTTCTAAAAGATTATATCGATAGGAAATTTATTAAGAAATTTCAATGACTGGTAGTGTTTTTAAGTACTTTTTTTTCACGTATTGTAAAGAAATTGATTGCTCGCTCGTGTGTGTTTTAATGAAGTAGTTGCGTAACGAGAACAGGAATGTCTGGCGGAAGAACAGAATCTTGGCAGGCTCTTTAGATAGGGGGGCGTGCGAAGTTGTTGAAAATTCCACAAAAATTATTTGACATTCAGTGCTAATTGTTTGATTGTTTTTGATAACAACAGCATATATCCATAAGAAAAACTAAGGAGGGTTGGTAATGCTACAAAGAATGATTCAATCTGTTGCTATAGGATGCTTTCTGGTATTTGGAGTTGCCTCTCAGGGTATTGCAGCGGATTACGACCATACAGTCGAAGCAAAAAAAATGACATTTTCCTGGAAAATCGACGGGGAAAATCTGGCCGGTAAACTGACAGCTGAAACTGATGGGTGGGTAGGTGTCGGCTTTAACCCTTCAGAGAAAATGAAAGATGCCAACTATGTGATCGGCTATGTGAAGAAGGGTGTGGTTACTATTGTAGACGAGTTTGGAACCACAAGCACCGGTCATAAAAATGATACAAAACTCGGTGGAACTGAAGACGTTAAGGTGGTCGGAGGTTCAGAAGAGGGCGGAATCACAACAATTGAATTCTCTATCCCTTTGAAATCTGAAGATAAAAACGATGGCAACATTGATGTTACCGCTGATACTACTGTGTTGCTTGCTTATGGTGCAGGTCGTGACAGCTTAAAGAGTAAACATAAGTTTCGCACTACCATGACAATCAATCTCGGTACCGGAGAAGTTAAGTAATTTAAACAGCGAGGGCGGATTATGTATATGAGGCGTGCTTTACAACGAGTCTCTGCAATACTGCTCTCGCTATTGCTTTATCCAGTTGCGGGTATGGCTCAGGAGGAGCAGGATGCTGTAACTCCTGATACGATCCTTTTGTCTGCAAATCAGAATGTTGACCGGGAATGGGTAACAGAAAAAAACGGGGAATTCATCCCTCTTGATACGCAATTTGTAGATGAAAACGGTAAAGAAATAACGCTCAGATCGTTTATTGACAGGCCGACGCTTATTCTTCCGATCTATTTCTATTGTCCAAGTGCCTGCAGTAAAAATCTAGCTAACATGGCTGTTGTAATGAATCGTCTGAGTTTTGATCCGGGTAAAGATTACCGGGCAATTGCTCTGAGTTTCAGTGACACAGAGACCGCTGATAATGCTCATAGGGCAAAACAGAATTATCTAAAACTTGTATACGATGGTTTTCCTGAAAATGAATGGAAATTCCTGACCGGAACAAAAGAGTCAATTGCTGCAGTTACCGATGCATTGGGCTACAGGTTCAAGAGGATGCCTGACCAGACCTTTATTCATCCTTCAACAATTATCGCTGTTGATAAAGACGGTAAAATAATCCGTTACGTCTATGGTTCATTTGTTTCCGGTGATGTGGATATGGCAATATCCAATGCAAAATCAGGGATTCCTGCGTTGTCGGTGAAACGTTTTCTCGAGTTTTGCCTGGACTATGATCCTGACAAGAATAAAGCAGTTTTCCAATATGTAAAAGTTGCTGTACTGGTTTTTTTTACAATTGGTGTTGGAGTGTTCTTTCTCCTGTTTGGCAGGAAACGAAGGAATAGCAGACATCGTGACCATGATAAATTCAAGAGCAGTAATGAACAGGAAGAGACACCATGACAGAATCCACCTCATTTTATGATACGCCTTCCCCGGCACATTTGACGGGCATAAAGGCGTGGTTGCTGACGCATGACCACAAGCGGCTGGGACTCATGTACATGTGGGCGGTACTATTCTGGTTCAGCCTGGCTATGATTGTCGGCCTGATTATCAGGACTGAACTGATGGCTCAGGGTAGAACACTGATGGGACCTGAGATGTATAATGCCATGTTTACCCTGCATGGTGTAATTATGATTTTCTTATTCATTATTCCGGCTATTCCAGCAATATTCGGAAACTTTTTTCTGCCAATTCAGCTGGGAACTGATGATGTGTTTTTCCCTCGCCTGAATCTTTTTTCCTGGTATCTGTATATGTTCGGCGGAGTGCTCGCAGTTGTATCTCTGTTTACAGGGCAGGGGTTTGCGGATACCGGCTGGACATTTTATGTACCTTTTAGTGTCTCCACAGAAAGTAATGTTTCCATGACGGTAAGTGCAGCTTTTATTTTAGGTATGTCATCCATGCTGACCGGCTTGAATTTTGTCACCACTGTTCACAGGATGCGTGATAAGAAAATGGGCTGGATGCAGATCCCCCTATTTACGTGGTCTCTCTATGCGACTGCCTGGGTACAGATTCTGGCGACACCGGTTGTATCAATCACGCTCGTTCTGGTTGTGATTGAAAGATTTTTGTCTGTTGGGCTGTTTGACCCCGATAAGGGCGGTGACCCTATTCTTTACCAGCATTTGTTCTGGATGTATTCACACCCCGCTGTATACATAATGATCCTCCCTGGGATGGGAGTAATATCTGAAATTATTCCTGTGTATTCCAGGAAGGCAATTTTTGGCTACAAGGCAATTGCAGCTTCATCTATGGCTATTGCAATTGCAGGTTCTCTCGTTTGGGCTCATCACATGTACACGAGTGGAATGAGTGATGTTTCTATATTCGTTTTCTCGTTGTTGACATTTCTTGTTGCTGTCCCTTCTGCTATTAAGGTTTTTTCCTGGGTGTCGACCATGTACAAGGGCTCAATTGAAATGAGTCCGCCATTGCTGCTCGCACTCATGTTTATTTTTCTGTTTAGCGTTGGTGGTCTTACAGGCCTTGTGCTTGGTGCGGCCGGTCCCGATATACACGTTCATGATACCTATTTTGTTGTTGCCCATTTTCATTTTGTAATGTTTGGAGGAACCGGTTTTGCCTTCTTTGCAGCGCTTCATTACTGGTGGCCGAAGATGTTTGGCATTATGTACAACTTTAATAAGGCGTATGTCGGTGCTGTTCTTGCCTGCGTAGGTTTTCTTTTTCATTATATTCCAATGTTTATCCTCGGATTGCAGGGGATGCCGAGACGGTATTACGACTATCTGCCTCAGTATGAAAGCGGAAACTTCTCTGCCGGAATCGGTGGCTATGTAATGGTGCTTGGTGTTGCAATAATGTTTTACAATCTGCTGATGAGTTTCAGAGAACGCGTTCGTGCACCGATGGACCCCTGGGGTGGGCCGACACTCGAATGGTCAGTACCATCACCTCCTCCGGTTTTAAACTTTTTAGAGAAACCCGTTATTAAGGAATACCCGTACGATTTTAAAGATATTATTGCACGATCAGATCAACAATCCAGGTAAGGACTCGTCAATGTCAACCAGATTTGATTCGACAGGCATAAAAATAGGGATGTGGATATTTCTCTACTCAGAGATCATCCTCTTTGGCGGACTATTTGTCTTATATGCTGTGTATTTTTATACGTTTCCTGAATTCTTTGCAGAGGGTGGGAGGGAACTGGATAGGGTTATAGGTTCGTTGAATACAGTAGTTCTTCTCGTCAGTAGTTTTTCAGTGGCAGCGTCGATTACAGCCATTCAGCAGGGGAAGAAGAAGTTAACGATCGGGTTACTTGTGTTTTCGCTTGGTTGCGGCTTTATTTTCCTTATCAATAAGTACATTGAGTGGGGTGCCAAGTTTCATCATGGTATATATCCAAACTCCGAAAGACTGGTTGATGGTGAGCCTGGTATAAATATATTTTTCGGCCTGTATTACATAATTACCGGGTTGCACGGGTTGCACGTTATAATCGGTATGACTCTTCTGGCAATCAGTCTGGTGCTCGTGGCTAAGAACAAAATTACGGCTGAGAGATTTGCTATGCTCGATAACTCCGGACTGTACTGGCATCTGGTGGATCTCATCTGGATTTTTGTTTTTCCACTTTTCTATCTC
Source organism: Desulfosediminicola flagellatus (assembly GCF_005116655.2). Lineage (GTDB taxonomy): Bacteria > Desulfobacterota > Desulfobulbia > Desulfobulbales > Desulfocapsaceae > Desulfopila > Desulfopila flagellata. Next base: position 2,144,679 of record NZ_CP050698.1, read on the forward strand.
GTACTATAGAAATTGATATTACTACTGGAGGTCGTTTTGAGTACAGACGAAAAACATCATATCCTTAGTTATAAAACATTGGCTCTTGTATTGGGGAGTCTTCTAGTCCTGACACTGGTTACAGTAGGTGTTTCGTATTTAGATCTTGGTATTTTTAATGTCCCGGTAGCGCTTACCATAGCTTCTACAAAGGCGACAATTGTTCTGCTGTTTTTTATGCATCTGAAATATGAAGGAAAGGTTATCACCTATTCGTTTATCAGCAGCGTAATCTTTCTTGCAATAATGATAACGTTCACCTTTTGGGATGTGGCTTTTAGGTAATCAACGGAGAAACGTATGAATCCGGGACATGCTGTAGACCAGGCACTCTGGTATATTCTTGGTATATCGGCTGTATTGTTGTTTGGAATAACGGTTGTAATGGTCTATTTTGTTATACGGTATCGGCGTAGTAAGCATCCGGTACCAGCCGATATCAGGGATAATATGCTCCTTGAAATCGTATGGACAGTTATACCGACTCTTATTGCCCTGTCGATGTTTTATATCGGCTGGACTTCATACCTCGGACTTCGTGAGGTACCTGAAGATGCTATTGAAATAGAGGTGTATGGGCAGCAATACTCATGGATCTTTGTGTACGATAACGATAAGGAAACAGAGAATATACTCGTTGTCCCGCAAGGCAAAGCGATAAAATTTAATATTACATCTGTTGATGTTTTACACAGTTTTTATATTCCGGCATATAGGATCAAGGTCGATGCAGTTAAAGGACTTCAGACATATGCCTGGTTTTTTGCCGACGAGGTTGGTGAATATGATGTTATGTGCACGGAGTATTGTGGAACCGACCATTCGGCAATGGTCTCAGTGCTCAAGATAGTTCCTGAAGAAGAATATCTGGAGTGGCTTGAAAGCGAGGATGAATAGACTTTCTGAGGAGGTTGATGAATCTATTGCCGGAGTATGGTCATCTTTCACAGTCGGCTGGCAACTTGCAAAAGTTCCACTGTGTCTGCTGATATCCTGTTCTGCATGTTTTGGTGCGATACTGGCTGGCCGCACCGCACCGTTTGATGTCCTGTACGTCAGCTTGAGTGTATTTCTTCTTGCAATGGGTGGAGCAACCATCAACAGTGCCCAGGAGGCAGTAGTCGATGGTGAAATGAAACGCACAGCTCACCGACCACTCGTTCGACAGGCTGTGTCACGTGAGTTTGCAGTTTGTCTCGCCATTATACTTGTAGGTTTAGCGTTAATCATGCTGTCACAGGTCTATCGACCTGTCGTTTGTGTAAGTCTCGGTATCTCCGCATTGATTTTGTATAATGCAGTCTATACCCCTTTAAAAAAGGAAACGATTTTTGCCATTTTTCCAGGAGCTGTGTGTGGGGCTATTCCACCATTAATTGGATACTTTTCAGCAGCAGGTGCACCGTTTTCCTATACAAGTTTATTACTCTTTATGCTGTTGTTTCTCTGGCAGGTTCCACATTTCTATCTTGTTCTCCTGCGACACAAGGATGATTACCTTCAATCTAACCTCCCGAGTTTTATAAAAACATTGTCTGAAAAAGGGGTAAAGCAGTTAAGTTATGTGTGGATTTGTGGCCTTGCTCTAGTCATGATGCTTTTTTCAGTGACGGGTGGTATCAACCAGGCCGGGTTGAAATATTTAGTCGTATTTAACGCATTATTGTTGGTTGTGATTGCAGGCTATAATTTAGTATTACGTGAGTCTCCGGCATATCGCTCGCTCTTTGTGTGTCTCAATATTATGCTGTTAGTTCATATGATTACTGTGGGCGTTGGCAACTACTATTTGTGATCCTTTCCTGCTGAGAAGTGATTTCCCTCAAATTCATAATTCAGGTATTTATTAGTAGATAAAATCAGTAATGGTAATTATTATTGTAATTATTTGAAAAAATTCCTTATGTCAGGTTCAGGATCCTGCATAATTATCTACTCAATCTGAATGGAAAGGAAATTGTGATGTCGAAAAAACGGTGCTGCCTGAAATTTGAAAAAAAAGGCAAAAAATGTAAAGGTTGTCCAATAATGCAACTTGAAGATATATTTAAGGATAGCTCGAAGGACGATAAGAAAAAGAAAAAGAATAAAAAGAAAGATAAGAAAAAATAATATAGAATAACCTGCTATATACAGTAGTTGCTCACTGTGAGGCGGGAAATTAACCAATCTAATCGGAGGATAGTACCTAATGATTACCCCCAAAATGAGTGACGCCATTAATGCTCAGATTAATGCTGAGATGTTTTCTTCATATCTCTACCTTTCAATGTCTGCCTGGTTCTCAAGAACAGGACTGCCAGGATTTTCCAGCTGGATGCGCGCGCAGGCTAAAGAGGAAGATTTTCACGCTCAGAAGATGTTTGATTATTTGCTGGAACGAGGCGGAAAGGTTGAGTTAGAGGCAATTGATAAACCTGAAATTAACTGGGAGTCTCCTTTAAAAGTGATTGAGGCTGTTGCTGACCATGAAGCAAAAGTTACATCTTTGATAAACGAACTTGTTAATTGCGCTCTTGATGAACGTGATCATGCTTCAAACATATTCTTGCAGTGGTTCGTTTCAGAACAGGTTGAAGAGGAGGCCAGTGTAGGTGAGGTATTGGATCGCATGCGACTGGTGGGTAATGACTCGGCTGGAATGTTTGCTATGGATATGGAAATGAGTAAGCGAGTTTTTATTGAACCGGTTGGAAAATAAGAAGCCTCTTGGATAATATTTCAAAAATGGCTACCGAAAGGTGGCCTTTTTTATTCAGATTGAAAGGAGTTAATAATGCGAATCGATTGGGCGTACATACGAAAAGGTTGAGTTTCCTGTAAGAAAGCCGGGGCGGTTTTCGAGGAAAGCAATATGGAGATTGGCGAAGAAGTAAATGCTGCAAAAAATACTATCACGTCTGATGGGGTCTGGGAAGTGGTGGGAACTGCTGACAAGATCGTTGTGACCAGTGGTAAAAAAATCCTCGAATATAATCCTGTATCTGACGACAAGGATGAAATACTCGCCAAGATTTCAGGTCGAACTGGTAATCTGAGAGCACCAGCTTTACGAATAGGAAATACCTATTATATCGGTTTTAATGAAGCACTGTATCAGCAGATACGTGAGATGTAGTACGTCACGATAGTGGTCAGATTGAAATACGGGGAGTGGATCGATTGTTGCGATCCACTCCCCGTTTTTGGATTATAGCAAAACACCTAGTCGTCAAGATTAGCTGCGAGATAACTGGAGACTCCAGCTGCAGTGGGAGACAATGCATCTTCACCTTGTTGCCAGTTAGCAGGACAAACTTCCCCATGTTTCTCGGTAAATTGGAGGGCGTGTAAAATGCGTAGAGCTTCATTAACATTTCTACCAAGAGGAAGATCGTTGACGACCTGATGTCTGATAATTCCCTCTTTATCCACTAAAAATAGGCCCCGCAATGCGATTCCTGAATCCAGTAACACCTGATAGTTTCTTGAAATGCTCTTATCCAGATCAGAGACAAGGGGGTATTTTATTGGTCCGATACCACCTTCTTTGACTGGAGTGTTTTTCCAGGCGAGGTGAGAATAGTGTGAATCAATTGAGATTCCGATGAGCTGGCAGTTGCTCTCTTCAAATTGTTTAACAGCACGATTAAAAGAGAGAATTTCGGTAGGGCAGACAAACGTGAAGTTGAGCGGGTAGAAGAAGAGCAAAACATATTTCCCGCGAAAATCTGATAATTTAAAACCTTCTTTAAAGGTGTTGTCTGGTAAAACTGCAGTTGCCGTGAAATCTGGTGCCGGGTTAGTTACGATGAGGCTCATATAAGTTCTCCTGTGAGTTTGGCATATGCGATAAAGTAAGGGGTGGCGAACTTGAATGGTAAAAAAATGCTGCTTAACTATCTTTATAGATTGTTAAGCAGCCTGACTATCCGAGGTTAGTCATCATATTTCCAGAATGCATCCTTTTCTGCGCCACAGAGTGGGCAAACCCAATCTGCCGGAAGATCTTCCCATGCAGTATCCGGATCTACACCATTTTCGTAGTCGCCTTCAGCTGGATCATATATGTAACCACATGGACATTCCCATTTCTGCATTGTACACCCCTTTTTGATTAGTGGTAGTAATAACTGTTATCAGTTGTTGATGAATATAGCCTATGAGAAAACGCTGTCAACAATAAACATACAGAAATTTTATTGGCGAAATAGATAAATATCAATGTGAAATTAACTGAAAAGACAAAACTACACAAAATAGCATATTTAGTAGTCGAGAGATCTATTACTCATTCGTCCGTCGCAATATCTCTTTTGAGGGAATGAGGGCAGTGGCCGTCGCAGATACAATATTTCCTGCAACTCCAGGTCCATCTCCGGCAACAAATAGGCCGTATATTGATGTCTCAAGGTTATTCGTTGTTTCAATCTGTGTGGCAAAAAACTTTATCTCCGGAGCATAGAGCAGGGTCTCATCATTTGTTACACCTGGAATAACATGATTCAGTTGGTCGAGTCCATCTACCAGGTTGGTCAGGATTCTTTCAGGGAGGGCCATGGCAATATCTCCGCATGTCACATTGGTCAGGGTTGGTTCGATATAACTGTTGCGCACTCGATTCCAGGTGGAACGCCTGCCTCGCTTAAGGTCTCCGTATCGTTGAAGAATTGGTTTACCTCCGCCAATAAGTGTAGCAAGTTTGCCTATTGACTCGCCGTATGCCTGATTATCTTCAACAGGGTCGGTTAATACTACCTTGGAAAGAAATGCAAAATTAGCATTATCCGATTTTTTATCCATAAAAGCGTGACCGTTAACACATACAAAGTTCTGATAATTTTCCAGTGCTACATATCCACCAAGATTGGTACAGAACGTTCGTGTCTGGTCGTCATATTTAGCTGTGCGAATAAAGAAAGTAGGGTCATAAATGATATTGCAGATATCCTGCATGATCTCATTGTGTACTTCGACTCGTACTCCAACTTCTATGCCGCGTTGAGAAACTTCAAGCGCATTATCCCTGGCGATTTTTCCTATCCAGTCTGCTCCTACGCGGCCGGGAGCTAAAATAACATATGGTGCTTCATACGTTCCCTTAGCAGTCGTAACTCCGGTTACGCAGTTGTCCGTGACAAGTATGTCTTCAACTTCTTCAGAGTGATGAAAAACAACACCCTTTTTTTGAACATAATCAGCCATAGCAGAGATGTGGCCCGGCAGGTTGTCGCTACCCAGATGTTTCTGTTTGATAATCAGCAGATCAATTCCATGTCGTCTGGCCTGCTTTCGGATCTCCCTGGCTGACTCCATATCCGTAGGGTAGACGTCACCGTCCATATTGAATCTGTTATATATTTCTTCAGTTTCATCTATAAGTTGAATGGCCTCGGATACTGACATGAATTGAGTCAGATCGGTCTTGCCAAGTTTATGTATGAAATTCAATTTCCCATCAGAAAAGAGACCGGCACCGCCGATTCCACAGAGAATATTACATGGCTTGCATCGTATGCAACCACCATTTGTTATCGGGCATTTACGATCGAGAGGAGCTTTACCCTTTTCGATAAGAAGGATAGAAAGATGGGAATGTTCAGAAAGGTAATATGCAGCAAAGAGGCCGGCTGGGCCTCCACCGACAATGATGACATCGAATGCTCTGGACGACTTTTGTTTCTTCTTTTTCATATTTCTATCCCGTGAATAGATTGACTGAAAAGCAGACCAAAGTGCAGGGTTACTACAGAGCGTTGATGTCGTCAATAGAGATATCGGCGAGTGTGTTTTTGAAAATGTCGGGGGGGAATAAAAAAGCCTCTGAGATATCATCCCAGAGGCTTTCTTATTACTACAGTAGTGAATCGATATTGATGCTATTCTTTGTTCTCGGCTGTTGTCTCGATGGGGGGAGCTTCAGTTACTGACATGCCATATACCATTCTGACCTTATTCTGAATATCCAGGAACATTTCAGGATGATCTGCAAGGAACCTTTTTGAATTTTCACGTCCTTGACCTATGCGCTCGTCATTATAGGAATACCAGGCACCACTCTTGTCTACGATGTTGTTTTCTACCGCGAGATCAAGGGTGTCACCAGTTTTTGAAATTCCCTCGCCGTAAATGATATCAAATTCTGCAATTTTAAATGGAGGAGCCACTTTGTTTTTGACGATCTTTGCCTTGGTTCTGTTACCAATAATTTCCTGACCATCTTTGATCTGGTTAATTCGACGAATATCAACACGGATTGAAGAATAGAATTTAAGGGCATTACCACCGGTAGTAGTCTCCGGGTTACCGAACATCACACCAATCTTCATTCGAATCTGGTTGATGAAAATAAGTACGGTGTTGCTTCTGCTGAGAACTCCGGTAAATTTACGCATGGCCTGAGACATAAGGCGTGCCTGAAGCCCGACATGAGAATCACCAGCGTTACCGTCAATCTCAGCACGTGGGACAAGAGCTGCAACTGAATCGATTACAATAACATCGACTCCGCCGGAGCGAATAAGAATGTCCGCAATATCAAGAGCCTGTTCGCCGAAATCCGGCTGTGAGACAAGGAGATCGTCAACATTTACACCGAGTCTTTCTGCATAACTTGTATCAAGTGCATGCTCAGCATCAATAAATGCCGCTGTGCCACCAAGTTTTTGAGCTTCAGCAACAACATGCAGGGCAAGGGTGGTTTTACCTGAGGACTCCGGACCATATATTTCAGTTATACGTCCTTTAGGCAGACCTCCGACTCCCATGGCGAGATCAATGCTTAGAGTTCCAGTTGAGATTACCGGAATATTTTCGGCTTCCCTGGATCCAAGTCTCATTATTGAGCCTTTACCGAACTGACGTTGTATTTGGCTGATTGCGTTATCAACGCTGTTTGTTTTAGTAGGCCCAGCTGCCATATTATTCTCCATTATGTGCAAAGTTTTTTCGATAGTATAAACCCACGACTCTATGTAACACATTCTCAAGTCTTTGGATATTACTCTGATAGTCTAGTCTGAAAATCAAACAGATATCTGAAATAAACGTGTTAAATCAGATATTAGGATTGAAGAAGATATTTCCTGATTAGATCAAGACCTGTCTGAGCAGTCATGTCTCTGATCTGAAGTCGATCACCTTCAAATTTGAATTTACTTACCCAGTTTCCTGCAGGTGTTGCAATACCAATGTAAACGGTACCTACTGGTTTTGTATCAGTGCCGCCCTCTGGTCCTGCAATACCTGTTACGGCCAGTCCTATATCTGCGCCGCTTCTATCGCGAATACCTGTTGCCATCGCTTCTGCAACATCACGGCAGACCGCACCCTGGTCTTCTATCAATTTTGGGCTGACTCCAAGGTATTCAATTTTCATGCTGTTCGCATACGAAACAACTCCACCAAGAAAATAGGCAGAGCTTCCTGCAATGTTAGTTATCCTCTGAGCAATTAAACCACCGCTGCATGATTCGGCGACAGCAAGTGTTAGCCCTTTCTGGATCAGCAGATTACCAACTATTGTTTCCATGTTGTCTCGATCATGGCCATAGATAGAATCACCGAGAACGGTATCAATTGCCTGTGAGCAAGATTTAAAAAGCCGTTTGGCATTATCTGCAGCCTTGTCACGGATGGTCAGGCTGAGATGAACCTCCGGAAAGACAGGATAATAACCTATCTGGGTGGCAGGTGGTAAATCAAGTGTTTTTATGAGCCTGTTAACTTCAGATTCCGGAAGGTTAAATATACGAAAAATCCGCTGATATGTTGAAACTGCATGATCTGCGTTCCAAGTGGCAAGGCCGGGTAGTACATGTTCAATAAGGAGTTGTTTCATCTGTACAGGAATACCAGGAAGGAAATAGACAGGAGTGTTATCATGTACAAGCATATATCCAGCCATCCTGGACGTCGGATTGAGGACTTCAGCACCTTCAGGTAACCATGCGAGTTTTTCTATCTGGCCGACAGGTCCATTGCTGATATCCTGAAGGTGCTGGCGAACGTTGGACAGCACTTCCAGATTAGGCATGGTTGGCCGATTAAGGGCTTTGGAAACAGCTTCGTTGGTCATGTCGTCATCAGTCATGCCGAGTCCCCCGGTTACGATGACGGCATCGACCCTTCCAATTGCTCTTTTAAGTGCTTCGCCGATGAGTTCTGGCGTATCACCAATGGTGTGCATGGCATATATTTCATAGCCGGCTTCAAAAAAATGCCGTGCCGCAAAACTACTCGTAGTATTAAGAATACGCCCTGAAGTAAGTTCATCACCGATGGCAATAATTTCAACTTTCATCGTTCTATATCGCTCTCCCTGAAACAAAAGCACCGTCAAATTGTGTCAATTCTACAATGACAATGCTGTTTTTAAGGTGATCTTCGCCCTGAAAATGAACAGGGACATAATTGTCTGAAAAACCTTTAAGTAATCCTTTGTTATCGCGTTTGCCTTCTACAAGCACACGATGCGTTGAAGCTATCTGACGTTTATAAAAGACGTTCTGTTTATTTACACCAAGCTTTCTTAACACTGCAACACGTTTGTCTTTCATTTCTTTAGGAACGTCGTCAATGAAATCTGCGGCTACTGTGCCCGGGCGTCTGGAATAGGGAAAGACATGCAGGTAGGTACAGTCAATAGAAGCCAGAAAATCACGAGTATTAATGAAATGATCTTCTGTTTCACCAGGAAAGCCTGCAAGTATATCAATACCAATAGCGGCTTCAGGCAGGGCGGTCCGGCATCTATCAACAACTTCTTTAAATTGAGCTGTTGTGTATTTTCTATTCATCCGTGAAAGTATTTCATCATCACCACTTTGCAGAGGGATATGCAGGTGAGGCATGATGTTGGATCGGGTTTTCATCAGATGAAGCAGCTTGTCAGTGATTTCGGTAGGCTCAAGCGAGCTGATACGATATCGAATTTCAGGTGTTTCAAGGGATAGCCGGTCAACAAGTTCGGTAATATCCGTTGGCGCAGTGAGATCACGACCATAATATCCAAGGTGAATACCTGTGAGAACCAGCTCTTTATAGCCTTCTTCACTAAAGGTTTTGGCCTGTTCAATGACTTCGTCAAGAGGCAGGCTTCTACTTGGTCCTCTGGTGAAAGGGACTATGCAATAGGTACAAAAGCTCTCGCAGCCATCCTGAACCCGAAGATACGCTCTGGTACGGTCACCAAAGTGGCGAACAGGGAGTCGGCAGATTTCTGTTGCCTCGCTAATTGAACCTAAAAGAAGCTGTTGGCTCTGAGTATCAAATTGAACTGCAGAAGGGACCAGTTGATCTTTTTTACTGTTCCCAATGATGGAGTATTCTCTGCCTTCGAGTTCGTCTATTTCTGTGAGCGTGTCAGCCGCGATTTCCGCATAACAGCCTGTAATAAAAATACGCGCTTCAGGATTTTTACGTAAAGCCTGGCGTACAGACTGGCGGGATTGGGCTCCGGCCTTTGCTGTAACAGCGCAGGTATTTATGACAACTATATCTGCAGGTTCTCCTGCTTTAACGACCGTATAGCCAGCCTCGTTGAAACTGGTTCGAAAAGCTGCGGACTCATACTGATTCACTTTACAACCAAGGGTTGTGATGATAACTCGATTCATCGAAATACTGCCTCAAGAAAGAATAATACCGGAACCGATGACTTCGGTATCTTTATAGATAACTGCATATTGACCGGGAGTAACTGCTCTTTGCTCCTGTTCAAATATCAGGTGGGCACGGTCTTTACCGATGAGCTCTACTTTGGCCATTGAGCCACGGTGACTGTAACGTATACGCACTTTGTAGGAAGCTTCAAGGGGTGGTTCAATACCGCTGAGCCAATGTATATCTCCCAATTCAATTTCGTGCTTCATCAGCGATGCAGTTTTACCAACAATAAGTGTATTAGTGTCAGCCTCAATACCGGTAACATACCAGGGCGTACTATCGGGGATGCCAAGACCGCGTCGCTGTCCTATTGTATGACGAAAGAGGCCGTTGTGTTCGCCGAGCAATTTTCCTTCTGTGGAAACGATCGGCCCCTTTTTTACAGATTCTGGGTATCTGGATTCCAGGTAGTTGCCGACGGTTTCATCGGCCAGAAAGCAAATATCCTGACTTTCGATACCTTCAAAATGTGTAAATCCGTTCTGTTTGACATAATCGTAAATGTCAGACTTGTATTGTGCACCAAGAGGGAAAAGTATTTTTCCCAACTGTTTTTGGGTAAGTCGGGAAAGGAAATATGATTGATTTTTGCTTTGGTCAACACCGTCAAGGAGGTGATATCCGGATTCATCATGGCTGATTTGTGCGTAATGACCGGAAGCCATCATTTCCATGCCGCTACTCAGGATTGCGTCCTGGAAAAGACCAAATTTAATCTCGCGGTTGCAAATCATGCATGGGTTGGGAGTTTTTCCTTTAAAATATGAGGAAGCAAAATATTCGAGGACCTTATCTGTAAACTGCTGACGAAGATCGATTATTGTCAGAGGGATTGATAGTCGTTCAGCCAGCTTTTCGACCCGCTCTTTCTGTGCAGCAAAGTCAGGCTGGGCCAGCCGCATAAAGAAACCCTGTATATCATTGCTTTCCCGTAATATGAGGGCAGTTGCAGTTGAATCAACTCCACCGCTCATTGCTATACCAATACGTCTACTGTTCACTGAAGTCCTTGCAATACCTTGTGTGTTCATCTATTAAGAGTATGAAAAAAGCTGGAGCTTAGTCCAGAAAAATAATCTTACACATTACTCGACTATGAAAGAAATTGAAAGCGGCAAGGGTGGAGTTCCGGTAATGCCGGAATTGCTTGCACCGGCCGGAAATTATGAGAAACTCGTTACCGCAGTGCATTATGGTGCAGATGCGGTGTATCTAGGTGGTAAGCGCTTTAGTCTTCGGGCTAAAGCCGGAAACTTCAGTATAGAGAAAATGCATGAAGGTATCGAATATGCGCATAAACATGGGGTGAAAGTCTATGTGACCGTAAATATTCTTGCTCACAATGAAGATTTCGAAGGTCTGCCTGAATACTTGCTGGAATTACGCGATATAGGTGCTGACGGTATCATCATTTCTGACCCTGGTATACTGCGGGTTGCCAGGAAATATGTTCCTGAACTTTCCATTCACCTGTCTACTCAGGCTAACGTGACGAATTCAGGATCTGCACAGTTCTGGCTGGATAACGGCGCCTCAAGGCTCAATCTTGCACGTGAGCTATCTCTTGCTGAAATACAAGCAGTCGGCGAAAAGGTTAATGGAGAACTTGAAGTTTTTGTTCATGGAGCACTCTGTATTTCCTACTCAGGTCGCTGCATGCTCTCGAATTATATGACTGGGAGAGATGCTAATCAGGGGAATTGTGCTCATCCATGCAGATATAGCTATGCTCTGCTCGAAGAGAAACGTCCGGGTCAGTATTTTCCGGTAGAAGAGGATGAGCGGGGGACCTATATATTCAATTCCAAAGATCTCTGTTTACTTGAGATGCTGCCACAGCTTGTGGCTGCAGGTGTAGATTCTCTGAAGATTGAAGGGCGGATGAAGTCAATTTTTTATGTTGGCGGTGTTGTAAGAACCTATCGGGCTGCTCTTGATTACCTGCGGGACCTGCCTGCATCAGCATGGCGCAATCCTGAATCTATACGATTACCGGATAATTGCATGGAAGAAATCCTGCGAACGGGAACTCGTGGAATTACAGAAAATTTCATTAATGAAAAGCCTGGCAGCAGTGAGATGAATTACATGACCTCAAGAACTGTTCAGACCTATGAGCCGGTCGCAGTAATTCGCGAAATTGGTGAAAAACTGTTAGTGGAAATACGAAATACACTCCATAGTGGTGCTGAGGTTGAGTATATGAAGCGCGGTTTTGATATCGACCGCGTTCGTATCATTGCAATGCACGATCTTGAAGGCAATGAAGTTGAGAAGGCAAATCCCGGTAACAGGCTCGTTTTAACAACAGAACCACAACTCGGTGACGTTGAGATCAACGGCATTTTGCGTCGAGAAATAGTCAATCAGTAATATTGATATAGGTTAGCATACGTTTTTATTAATACCTGTGGATTTTGAAATTTTTCTATTAATACCGGTATAGTGTGGTTCGTGTTTTTTACGCCAGTCGGTGTGTTGGCTCTTGAAAAAGGTCTAGCGAAAAGACCAGTGGCGAGGTAAAACTGATTTCCAGGTGTTTTTCTACTGTAATTCCAGCCGTTGACCAGTTATCAGTGTGTGTCACGACTTTTTAATTCACGTTGAGATGAGGAGATTTAGCAATGACCGAATTCTATTATCAGGAGCCCTTTCCGCTAAGTAAGGACGACACCAAATACCGGAAAATTGATGATTCTGAGAAGTATGTAAGTGTTGATATGTTTAATGGGCAGGAGATTCTGAAAATAGATCCTCAAGGGTTGACTGTCTTAGCAAATGAAGCGATGCGGGATGTCTCGTTTATGCTTCGCCCGGCGCATAATCAGCAGGTTGCCAAAATTCTCGATGACCCGGAAGCCTCTGCTAATGAAAAAGGTGTGGCTCTTGCGTTTCTGAGAAATGCAGAAGTTTCCTCTAAGTTTGAGTTACCAATCTGCCAGGATACCGGAACCGCGACGATAGTTGGTAAAAAAGGGCAATTCGTATGGACTGCGTGTAATGATGCTGCTGCTCTGTCTGAAGGTGTTTATAAAACCTATACCGAAGAGAATCTTCGGTACTCACAGACAGTGCCTCTTGATATGTATACAGAGAAAAACACTGGTACAAATTTACCTGCCCAGATTGATCTATATGCAACAGAAGGCAATTCATATTCTTTTCTGTTTGTCTGCAAGGGTGGTGGAAGTGCCAACAAAACATACCTCTTTCAGGAAACCAAGGCGTTGTTAAACCCTGAAACGCTTGAGGCATTTCTTGTTGCCAAGATGAAAACCTTAGGAACTGCAGCATGCCCGCCATATCATCTTGCATTTGTTATTGGTGGAACGAGCGCGGAGACCAATCTCAAAACAGTAAAAATGGCGTCGACAAAATACTATGATACCTTGCCTACAGCAGGCAATGAGTATGGCCAGGCCTTTCGCGATATAGACCTTGAGGAGAGATTGCAGGTGGCGGCTCAGAATCTAGGAATCGGCGCACAGTTCGGCGGCAAATATTTCACCCACGACATTCGAGTTGTACGTCTACCTCGTCATGGCGCATCTTGTCCGGTGGGGATGGGCGTCTCCTGTTCCGCTGACAGAAATATAAAAGCTAAAATTACCAGTGAAGGACTCTGGGTCGAGCAACTTGACACTGAACCGGGCAAACTGATTCCTGAAAAATATCGTGGAAAGCACGGCCATGGTGTGAAAGTTGATCTGAATAAACCAATGCCTGAAATTTTAGCTGAACTGACAAAGCATCCTGTTGGAACATCGTTGTTGCTGAGTGGTACTATTGTAGTTGGTCGTGATATTGCACATGCAAAATTTAAAGAATTGCTTGATGCCGGCAAATCACTGCCGGAGTATCTGCAGAAACATCCGATTTACTATGCCGGTCCTGCCAAAACACCTCCAGGTAAGCCGTCAGGATCATTTGGCCCAACTACAGCCGGACGAATGGATAGTTATGTAGATCTGTTGCAGGAAAATGGCGGTTCGATGATCATGATCGCTAAAGGCAACCGTTCTCAGCAGGTAACTGATGCCTGTAAGAAGCATGGCGGATTTTATCTCGGTTCCATAGGTGGACCTGCTGCGATTCTTGCTGAAGAAAATATCATGAAGGTGGAATGTATCGATTATCCTGAGCTTGGAATGGAAGCTGTGTGGATGATAGATGTTGTTGATTTCCCGGCATTCATACTTGTTGATGATAAAGGGAACGATTTCTTTTCTGCACTTATGTAATCTGAAGCATCGAATAGTTGTTGTAGTACAAGGCGATCCGGTTCCGGATCGCCTTTTCTTTTTGTAATGTCTTTATTTTATCAAAATTTCCTAGAGTTCCTATTATTGCAGATTGATGTCCAATGACAATGTCATAGTATCATTGAATATCTAAAAACTATTGAATATGATTCAGTTATGAGTTAGGTAGTACGTCTGGATTATCAGAAAATGATTTGATGGTTTTGCCTGATGATGGTGAAAAACACGAGCAATTAGATTGCAGGAGCATGTTGGAAAATACGGGTTTTGGTAAACGTGTAACCAGCAGTTAGTGATTTTTTATTCAAGCACACGCTTTAGAAGCAATTGCAGAAGTAATTATCCGCTCCATAAAAGTGATATTCAACCTGGTGCCTTATTTATGCGAGAATGGTCAAGCTATCCTGTGAGTTGGAAATTTGCGATGTTTATAGGCGTAGTTGTATGTGTTCTATATTACGTGCTGATGTTAGGTCGGGCACGAGTTGATCTCGAGATCAGTACGGAGCAAAAAACATGGTTTAAAATATATTGGGCTGCTGAAAATCAACAATTCTCAGAAAAGCGTGTGGGCAAGATACGGGTTAAGCCAGGTACGACTCAATATCATTTCTACTTAACAGATTTGCGAGATGTTGCTCAGTTGAGGATTGATACACATGAATATACAGGTCAGGTTAAACTGGAGTCACTCAGAATCTCACAAAAGGGGTTCAAACCCATAGATTTCAATTCAGAAAGCACATTCAGCACAATGAAACCATATGCGCATATTGCTGAAAGTGAAATGGACGATGAAGGTATGATCGTGAAATCAAGCGGTGGTGATCCCGGTTTTGTAGTGGATGTGCGCTTTAAGGAAAAAAAATCGTTTGGGCTTCTGGAAGAAGTATTGAGAATGCTGGTCCTGATAATGATAGTTTTCCTGATATATTTTGTCTCAGCACGTTTTGCTCCTGATTACAGTTTTGTCCCAATTTGTCTTGCGGTTGCTCTGGTGTTAGCTGCAACTATGGCAATCATAAGTAAACAGAATGCGCATCCGGATGAATTTGTCCATGTTGCTGCAGTAGAATATTACAAGAATCATTGGCTGCCGCCGGCTATTGATGATGAGGGAATAGAAGGTAGTTATAGCCCTTACGGAGTATCCAGGCTTCATGGAAAGGAGATTTATTACCTGGTGGCTGGGAAGTTTGCAAAGGTTATGGAGCCGTTTTTCTTTAACAATTATACTTCATGCCGAATGTTTAATGTGGCATTGCTGCTATGTGTGGTGCTGTATACTACCCATGTTGCAGCAGCACGAATAATGGCATTGCCTTTGCTGATTTCACCCCAGATATGGTACCTGTTCAGCTACTGTAACTCTGATGGATTCGCGGTGGCAATTATGTTTTTTTCTGCATGCCAACTACTGTTGCCCAACAGTAGGTTTAACAGCTTTTTAGCCGGTTTGGTTCGACCGAGTTGGATGTTGCGGGGAGCAGCTGTCGGGTTGCTTCTGGGGACGATGGCACTTTTAAAAAACAACTACCTGCCGTTCACGGTGTTTTTTACCTTTGTTGCTGCTTTGTCCTTCCTGCGCCTGTCGGGGCGCGATGCCAAAATGATATTTTTAAGGCGGGCAGCTGTGCTTATTGCTATAGGCCTGGTGCTGGCTGGGGGCAAAAAAATTGCTGATTATAGTGTCAACGGCCCTGGTAGGCAATTACTGCTAACTGAGGCCAGGGCGGATCATGCCAATTATCAGTACAGCCCGAAAGCCAGCCTTGACCAGCAACATTCAAATCTCTACATGAAATCACGTGGAGTTCCGCTAAAAAGTGTAGTTATGCAGCACAGGTGGTTTGAAAAAACGTTCCGGTCCGCATTCGGCGTTTATGGATATATGCAGATATCTGCTTCAGAGATGCTTTACAATATAATCAGGTGGTCGGCTGTTATATTGTTTGTCTATTTTTTCGGGGTTATATTTGCAAGAGGAGAGCCGTTGAATATGTTGTGTGCCGGAGCTGCTCTTAGTCTTGCATTAGCTTTGATAGCTGTTTCACTTTATCATTCATGGGCCTCTGATTTTCAACCCCAGGGCAGGTATTTGTTTCCTATCCTCGGTATGCTTGTTATTCTTTGCGGACAAAACAGGACTATAATTAGTAGTAGATGGCTAAGCCTCATGGCGGTCTGGATGTTTGCTTTGTCAGTGTACTCGTTTATTGCATATGGGCTGCTCGAAGTTTCACGAACAGCGATAGTCTGATACAGATATATTTTAGGAACCTTTTATCTAGTTTGATGGTCATTTGTTTTTTTGATACATTCTTTCAAGCATGGAGATTGCGATGAATTTTAAAGGGAATGGAATACCATTAAGAGATAAGGGGTTGGACAGGGTGTGTGCAACTCTCTGTGTTCACGATGCCGAGATTTGGGCGGTTCTCACTGTCGAAACGCGAGGGTTTGGATTTTTTGAAGATCGTCGTCCTCAGATATTGTTTGAACGTCATATCTTCCATAGATTGACCAGTGGTAAATTTGATGAGGGCAATGCTGACATAAGCAGCGAGTTTCCCGGTGGGTATTTAAGCGGTTCTGATGAATACACCAGGCTTGAGAAGGCCATGGCATTAGATGTTGATGCGGCACTCAAGAGTTGCTCCTGGGGGATCGGTCAGGTAATGGGGTTTAATTACGCTATTTCAGGATTTGGCTCTGTGAGTGAGATGGTTCTCCAGATGGTGGCTGATGAAAATGCTCAATTAATGGCTATGGCTAAATTCATCGAAAACAATAATCTCGCTGCTGCGTTGCAAAGGAAAAACTGGGGCGCTTTCGCCAGAGGCTATAACGGCAGAGAGTATAAAAAGAATGAGTATGATACCCGGTTGGCGGCAGCATATGCTAAGTATTCAGTGAATCTCCCTGATATAACCTTGCGTGCAGCGCAGGCTGCTCTTATTTATCTGGGAATTGATCCCGGCCCGGTTGATGGATTCAGAGGCCGAAGGACGCTTGCAGCAATATTGGCGTTTCAGGAAAGATACGGATTGCATCTTAGCGGTGAACTTGATGGTGATACAGAGGAGCTGCTTTTTATAAAGGCATTTAATTAGTTCCCGTCCAAAACCTGTCTGTTCAGTCGATATCAGCGTTATGCTAATAACGTTATTCTCAGAATATTAGCTATATGCATGCCGAATTTTTTTCGGAGGCCTCGATATTTACTAAATTACCGACTTTTCGGATGGAAACCAAACAGGAAATTATGACAGAAGCATTTTGGGCTGAGTATAACGTTTTTTTAAATCCATTGAGACTTATATCGGTGGCAATATTTCTCATAGGTTTTCATGTTTCAATCTATGTGTGGGTGATTATTTCAACAGGGAATAAAGGGTTAAGTTTCTTCCTCACCTACATTCTTCATAATAGAGTTCAATTGATAAAAGCCTTTTTTAATGAAGGTCCCGGATTTCTGGTATTGCCTTTATGGCTGATATTTGCTGCTTTTTGTGAGGAAATTGCTAAAACGCTTTAGATTAACGTGATAAATTGCAAATAAACTCTTTGTGATGAGTGATCGATATGTGTATGTAATCACAGTGCATTATCTTTCTTTGTCTCGTGGGTAATCTAATGAGTTCATTGTAGCCTGGTATTCTGAGGATAAAATATTAAGAGCAACCCAGAGTTAGGCGAAAAGCACCGTTTTCGGATGCAAACTAATTAAATACATACGAATTTGATGGTTTTTACTTGGGCGGATGTTTTTTCTGACATCCGCCTGTTTTTGTTAAGGGTATATGGTTCAGATGAAAAAGAGAGACACTGAAAAGCGTTGTTGTGCCGGGCGCAGTACAGAGTGGCAGGGGGTGAGAACAATAAATCCACCAGTATATAACGGATCAACGGTACTATTTGACAGTTTTGAAGATATTGTTGAGATTGCGTCAGGCCAATATGAGGGGATTGCATATGGCACGGATCGGCTGCCGACCCAAAGAGCATTCGAGGAGCACCTCAGTCAGTTGGAAGGCGGTGCAGTTACGCGAGCATTTCAGTCAGGCATATCTGCTATAACGAGTGTGTTGCAGGCGTTTACACGAAGTGGTGACCATATACTTCTTTGTGAGAATGTGTATGGACCAACTGCTACTTTCTGTAAAAAAATTCTATCGAAATATGCTATTGAGGTTGATTTTCTGCCTGCAAGCATCGGGGCTGATATTGTTCACTGGATTAAACCCAATACCCGTCTTGTTTTTATGGAGTCTCCAGGTTCGAATACGTTTGAAATACAGGATATACCAGCAATCACAGCGATTACTGCCCCTAAGGGTATCATTACAGTCCTTGACAATACCTGGGCGACACCGTTGTTTCTTAACCCCTTTAATCTTGGGGTGGATGTAATCATTCATTCTGTAACGAAATATATCTCGGGTCATTCGGATGTATTGTTGGGCTCTGCTACTATCAATGAAAAGTGGTCAGAAGAATTTCTCGATTATTACACAACAATGGAACTCTTTGCCCCGTCTCAGGAGTGTTATCTTGCACTTCGTGGGCTAAAGACTTTGGCTGTGCGATTACGCCAGCACGAGAAATCTGCGCTTACAGTAGCACGGTGGCTGGAGGAACAGCCTCTTGTAGGAAGTGTAATACATCCGGCGCTGACATCTCATCCTCAGCATCAGATATGGAAAAGAGATTTTAGCGGGTCGTCAGGTCTTTTCGCCTTCAGCTTCGCAGTCGATTATCCTCAGGAGGTCATCGCAGATTTCGTAAATAGTCTCGAAATGTTTGGAATAGGCTTCAGCTGGGGCGGGTTTATGAGTTTGGTGACTGCGGGCAAGTATTCCCGTATTGGAGTTCCGACTGAATCTGAAAAATACACTATACGCTTGAATGTCGGGCTTGAAGAAACAGACGACCTGATTGAGGATATTAAAAGCAGTTTTGAGCGGATGGTCTGAACGCTTGGGCAGTGAATGAATGATTCTTTGCTGTAGGTAAACAGAGGCAAAAAAGATATAAAAAAAAGCCACCCAGTAGAACTGAGTGGCTTACGCTGTCAAATGGTGACCCCAAGGGGACTCGAACCCCTGTTGCCGGCGTGAGAGGCCGGAGTCCTAGGCCACTAGACGATGGGGCCATTTGGTGCGATTTTTATACCCAACAGATGCGACCTTGTCAACATTTTGTTGGAACTGATTAGATCTCATCTCTATCAGTGAAAAGCCGCTGTGAAACTGGAACGGCTTAAATATCAATTGGTGACCCCAGGGGGACTCGAACCCCCGTTGCCGGCGTGAGAGGCCGGAGTCCTAGGCCACTAGACGATGGGGCCAATTGGTGAGACGTTTATACATAAACAGTTTGAGGCTGTCAATATTAAGTTGTAAAAAAAGTTTTGAATACCTCTTTTATTTTGCACTGCTTCATTTTTGAACAGTGTTTAAAAGAGCGGTTTCACCACTTAGCGACCCTCTTTATATCTGCCAAAAAGTAGTGTTCTATGTTTCAAATGCGCCTTCAGGTCATGAGTAAGAAACTCAGGTGCGCATCGCCATTTCCAGTTTCCTTCAGGAACTCCCGGGCTGTTCATTTTACAATCATTGCCGAATCCTAAAATATCCTGTAGTGGAAAAATGGCCATAATACTCGTGGATGACATTGCAAGGTAGATGAGGTCGTTATGGATTCCGAAGCTGTCGTGAAGGGTTTTGTTGGCCAACTGTTTCACCAAACTTCTTTGATGGTCATCCAGTCTGTCACTCAGGAACCAGCCAACGGTTGTATCATTGTCATGGGTACCTGTATATACAATGCAATGTGTGGTCTCAAAATTGTGAGGAAGAAAAGCGTTGGAGCTATCTCCATCAAAAGCAAATTGCAGTACTTTCATTCCAGGAAACTTGAGTTTATCACGAAGTTCGATGACCTCTGGCGTTATGATACCCAGGTCTTCTGCTACGATTTCAAGTGTGCCGAGACGTTTTTCTATTTTATCGAAAAATTGTGAGCCAGGGCCCTTTAACCACTCACCGTCTATCGCGGTCTCATTCTCTGCAGGGATAGCCCAGAACGACTCAAAGGCTCTGAAATGATCTATTCGCGCAATATCGACAAGTTCAAAGACAACTGAGAAACGTTCCACCCACCAATCTTCGAGATTTTTCTCTACCTCTGAAGATTTAGAGTTCCAGCGGTAAAGCGGGTTTCCCCATCGCTGTCCTGTTTCGCTGAAATAGTCAGGCGGCACTCCTGATACTAATGTGGGTTTACCTGTGTTGGGATCAAGTTCAAATATATCCTGATGAGCCCATACGTCTACACTGTCGAGACCAACGTAGATGGGGATATCACCAAACAGGAGGATGTCGAGTTCAGTTGCCTTTTGTCTAAGTCGTTGCCACTGTGAATAAAAAATGAACTGTTCAAAGGTATAATATTCGATACTTACTTTAAGTAATTCTCCGTATCGTTGTATTGCATCTGGAGTTCTTGCTGCGATATCTTCAGGCCACTCAAACCACGGATCATTGTTGTGGTGATCTTTCAGGGCCATAAATATTGCATAATCACCAAGCCAGGAGTGACTCCGCTTGAATTCTGCCAAGTCGTGTGGCGGGTTTGCTGAAAACGTGGCAAACGCTTTCTTGAGAAGTCCACTTTTGTAGGTGACTACCAAAGAATAATCAGTAAAATACGGGGAAAAATCTGGTGGATTCTCCAGGTCTGACTTTTGGATCAGGCCGTCGTTGAACAATAGATCGGGTGAGACCAGGAGAGGGGAGCCAGCAAAAGCTGACGTGCTCATGTAGGGTGAATTGTCAAAGAGAGAATTTGTTGGATTAAGAGGAAGGAACTGCCAGCAACTCTGGCCGCTCTCAGCTAGTACATGAAGGAAATCTATGCCAGCTGTACCTATGTCTCCAATACCATAAGGTGAGGGGAGAGAAGAGATGTGGGCGAGGATCCCACTACGTCTTTTTTCTGTTAGAATGGTTTTCATATGCTCGGCAGCTTTTGGTTTCTGGTTGTAAATACAATTGTCATTCTATGGGATTACCCGCATACATCCGAATGTGTTATGAAAAATTCGTAATAGCTGACCTTGTTTCATAGCAGATGAATGCTATAATGTGTATCTGAACTATTGACCACTTGCAGGTTACTGCATGTTTTTCATTACATAAGGTCTGTGGGGAACCCTATGCTTGTTATTGACTGGAATATCACTCAAATCGAGATCTGTTTTAAGGATTGCATTTATTCGGGGGATACGTTATATATGCATTCTTAAAATTTTTACGCTAGCGAAAGCCTTTTTTTTGCTGGCTTTTTTTTTGTTATGAATCCAGTCATCCCAGCAATAGGTGCATGAACATCATATAACTGATGTGACCTATCCTCATATACTCAGTGTACTGTAATCTGTCTTTCAAATTCAAGTTAATGGAGTGGTAGCCCTGTGCTGTCTGAAATCAAAGAAAATCTGCTAAAAGCCGGTAAGTCTGAAGGTTGTATCAGTTTTAATGATCTTAATGAGTTATTACCTGATGAAATCAAAGATCCCACTGCCATAGAAAAGATCTTTAATTTTCTCGGTGCTCACGATATTGAAATCGTTACTGAAGAGAAATCCGGTGAAAAACGGACGTTATCCGGAGAGGTCTGGAAAAAGAAAGACGGCCTGGATCCCGATGATAATGCGGACGAGTTGGCCATGACCGCAAATATCTCCGATGACGAATCTCATGAAGCTGAGGAAACTACAACTACCTATCTCCGTGAGATGGGACGCTTTGACCTGCTGACTCCTGAGGAAGAGGCAAAGTACAGTAAGACAATCAGGCAAGGCTTTGAGAGTATCATCGAGGCTGTTCGCGAAGAGAAATCCGGTGTAAAGGAACTCGCATTGATGCGGGAGAGGATTGATCTTTGGGAGAAGCGAGACCCTACGCTTAAGCCGAAGAAACAACAGCTTAATCTGATGCGTTACAGTGTTACCAGCGCTGCCCAGAAATATACTGATGTTAGAGAGTTGTTTGAGCTTCAGGCAAAAATTGAAGCATACAGCAGATCTATCGAAGTCGCTAAAGACACAATGATCAGGGCAAACCTCAGGCTGGTCGTTTCAATTGCCAAACGATATATGCATCAGGGGCTTACTCTTGCCGATCTTATCCAGGAGGGTAACCTCGGTCTGATGCGTGCTGTTTTCCGTTTCGATTACACCAAAGGTAATAAGTTTTCTACATATGCGAGTTGGTGGATTCGTCAGGCAATAACCCGTGCAATTCTTGATAAAACACGAACCATTCGTCTACCGGTTCACTTTCTTGAACTGCGTAGTCAATTCTTTAAGGCGTTCTACGCGTTATATAAAGAGTTGGGTCGTGAGCCTACACCTCTCGAGATATCCAAGGCAACAAGTTTGCCAATGGACAAGATTCTCTCCATCCTTGAGGCGTCAAGAGAACCGATTTCTCTTGAAACTCCTGTTGGTGATGATGACTCTACCCTCGGTGATTTTCTTGAAAATCAAGAATCACAATCGCCATACGATGCGGTTCAGAATAGAGAACTTTCCGGAAGGGTTGAAGAAATTCTGTCTACCCTAAGTGAACGTGAAGAAAAAATTATTCGTCTCAGATTTGGTATTGGTGAAAAAGCAGAATACACTCTTGAAGAGATTGGAAAACGCTTTAACGTATCCCGTGAGCGAATTCGTCAGATCGAAAAGAAAGCGCTGAATAGGTTACGCCACTCAAGTCGAAGAGATAAATTGAAATTTTTCATTGACTGATAATTTCAAAAAATTCAGATTTAAGCCGGGAGTACATCTTCCCCGGCTTTTTTTTTTGCCATGAGAAAATACATAGAACAAGCAGGACTGGGGAATATTCTGGATAAGGTTGAGGCTGGTGAAAGGCTTTCAGTTGAAGATGGTATTCAACTCTACAATAGCCCGGATATCCTCGCTCTTGGTTATATGGCCAATATGGTGAGAAATCGCCTTAACGGTGATAAAACCTACTATATTTACAACCAGCATATTAATTATTCCAATATTTGCACAAACCTTTGTAAATTCTGCGCTTTCGGTAAGGAAAAGGGTGCAGACAAGGCATATGAGATGTCTGTTGAAGAGGTTAAGCAGAAGGTACGTGACCGGCTTGATGAGCCGATTACTGAAGTTCACATGGTTGGCGGTATTCATCCGGACCTTCCTTTTGAATATTACCTGGATATACTGCGCGGAATAAAAGAGGTTAAACCTGAAATTCATATTCAGGCATTTACCTGTGTTGAAATTGCACATTTGGCTAAACTTGCCGATAAACCTGTGGCCGAGACACTTGAGATCTTGAAAGAAGCGGGCCTTGGTTCTATACCTGGCGGTGGAGCTGAGGTTTTCAGTACACGTATTCGTGAGTTGACCTGTGCGGATAAATTGCCGGGTAGGGACTGGATTGAGATTGCCAAAATTGCTCACAAACAGGGACTAAATACCAATGCTACCATGCTCTACGGTCATATTGAAACCATAGAAGAGCGTGTTGAGCATCTTAAAGCCTTACGCGATGCACAAGATGAGACTGGAGGTTTTCTTGCTTTCATTCCTCTGGCTTTTCATCCTCAAAACACAGAAATGTCGAGCCTCTCCCGCACAACAGGTATTGATGATCTGAAAAATGTTGCAGTAGCACGATTGTTTTTGGATAATTTCCCCCATATTAAAGCGTACTGGGTAATGATCGGGCCGAAACTTGCTCAGATCGCACTCTCTTTTGGTGCTGACGATATGGATGGCACTGTTAAAGAAGAAATTATCACGCATATGGCGGGTGCTGACACTGAGCAGGCTATCGGAAGCAACACCCTTGTTAAATTGATACGCGAAGCAGGGCGTCAACCTATTGAAAGGGGCACCCTCTATAATGTCATTAACGCCCACGATCAGGAGTAGAAATAATACATATGAGTACTGATCGTATAGAGACAATTATCGCCAAAGTTGAAGCTGGGACACGCATAACTGATGATGAATTTCTACTGCTCGAAAAAGAAGCGGATATTCATCAGCTTGGTTTTCTGGCAAATTCGGTACGCCAGCGTCTTCATCCAGAAAAACACGTCACCTATGTGATTGACAGAAATATAAACTACACTGATATTTGTATCTCCGCGTGTAAGTTTTGTGCTTTCTTTAAGGCACCGGAAGATAAGAGCGGCTATCTGTTGTCACAACAGGAGCTCGCAGATAAAATTCGTGAGACCCAGGAGCTTGGTGGAACACAAATTTTATTGCAGGGCGGTCTGCATCCAGATCTTCCGCTTGAATATTACGAAGATATGCTGCGTTTTATGAAAAGCACGGGGATTCACGTTCACGGCTTTTCTCCTCCTGAAGTGTGTCATTTTGCAGAGATCTCTAAACTCTCTATGCCCGAAGTACTCAGACGATTGATAGATGCAGGTCTTGATTCTATCCCGGGCGGTGGTGCGGAAATTCTTAATGACAGAGTTCGACAGCTGACTGCACCTCGAAAGTGCTCTGCCGATGAATGGATAGCTGTTATGGAAGAGGCGCACAATCAGGGGTTGCGAACCACGGCGACGATGATGTTTGGTCATGTGGAAACTCCAGAAGAAAGACTTGAGCATCTAAGAAGACTACGTGAGTTGCAGGATCGCACTGGCGGATTTACAGCATTTATTCCCTGGACGTTTCAGCCTGATAACACAGTGCTTGATAATATCACTAAGGTTGGTGCGGATGGATATCTTAAAATGCTGGCACTTTCGAGGGTATATTTGGATAATTTCAGCAGTGTTCAAGCTTCCTGGGTTACTCAGGGACCAAAGATAGCACAATTATCGCTCTATTTCGGAGCAAACGATTTTGGCAGTACCATGATTGAAGAAAATGTGGTGGCAGCAGCAGGTGTGAGTTTCAGGCTTTCAGAGCAGGAGATTCGCCGGCTGGTTACTGACGCAGGTTTTACACCAATGCAACGTCGAATGGACTACTCTCTTGTAGAGAAATAAAACGCAATATTCCGAGCAGTTACATGTGTAGTTCTTTGAGAGTTAGCATCAGCCACTCTTGTGTTAAGAATGTGTGGCTGATTTTATTGAATTCGATGTTGAGAATACGATGAGTGAAAATACTGAAAACTGTGCCGTTAGAATTGGCATGGTGAATTATATTAATACCGCGCCAATCTATGAACCATGGAAACGGCGTGGCCCTGTTGATGGTTGGCATGTAGAAGAGGCGCCACCTTCAACCTTGAACAGGATGCTTGCAGTTGGCGAGCTGGATCTTGGCTTTGTATCCTGTTTTGAATATGCTGCTCATCCTGAGCAGTATAAGATATTACCTGATCTTTCTATCAGTGCTAATGGAGCTGTTGGTTCTGTTTTTCTTTTTTCGAAAATCCCTGTAAAGGATCTTGATGGTAAGCTTGTTTTGCTAAGTAGCCAGTCTGACACATCTGTAGCTCTCACCAAGGTTGTACTTGAGAAATTTCATGGTGTTCAACCTGAGTATGTTTCTGGTGAACTGGATGGTGATCTTCTCTTGAAATGTGAAGCACTACTTGCCATTGGGGATGACGCATTGAGGCTTGCCGCTGAAGGCGGTTTTACATGTCAGTTGGATCTAGGTGAAGTCTGGAAGCAGCACACAGGTTTACCGTTTGTCTTTGCTGTCTGTGCAGTGCGACAGGATTTTTGTGAAAAGAGCCCTGAATTGCTGGAAAAAGTCCATACCCGTCTTCGGGAGTGCAGAGAAGAAGGAAATTCACGTTTAAGAGATATCTGTACTATTGCTGCACCACGCATTCCCATGGAAGTTGACACGTGCATGGAATATCTCAAAGGTATAGAGTTCGATCTGGGTAATAAAAAGATCGAAGCGCTTGAGCAATTTTTCGGTTATCTCATCGAAAGAGGGGACGTACCTGAATCTGCATTACCCTTGAAGATACATTCATTTTAGTTAGTATACATTCGAATAGTTGACAGGTGATTCAAGGATTTGAGCTGTGTGTTTGATTTTACAGCAGACATGTAGTTGATATTGAGCCAGGTGGTAGTTTTCGGATGGGAACGAGTTAACACATGATCAATTCTGGCTGCAAAGCTTACGTGATGGAGATATGTGATAATGGCAAATCTAAAGAATACAACACCCAGAAAGCTGCTGCTCGCCATTACCGGTGCCAGCGGAATGCTTTTTGTGCGCTCATTTCTTGAGGAACTACAAAAACTGGATGTGACTGTTCATGGAATTTGTTCAGATTCAGGCCGAAAGGTTTTGCAGATGGAGCAGCAGGTCGCACCCGAAGATCTTCCCGTTGTCAGTAATTGGTTTGATGAAAAAAATTTTGCTGCAGCGCCTGCTTCAGGTTCGAGTCATTATGATGGAATGGTTATTCTGCCATGTACAATGGGGACTCTCGGAGCAATCGCAGGAGGGTTATCCATTAACTTGATACACCGGGCTGCCGATGTAATGTTAAAGGAACGACGCAAACTGGTTTTGGCGGTACGGGAAACTCCGTATAATCGTAACCATTTGCAGAACATGCTTAAGGTACATGACGCAGGGGCGGTTATTTGTCCACCGATGCCGGGCTTTTATATGAATCCCAAAAGTCTTGATGACGCAGTTCAGACCTTTTCCTGGCGGCTAGCTGACCAACTGGACTTAGAAATACCTGACAGAAAACGTTGGGGAGATCCGAATTTATGTTAAAGAAAATTGGAATTTTATTAGAGATGATCAAGTTTAAGCTGACCATCTTTGCTATGCCGTTTGCATTTACAGGCGCTTTTCTTGCCGGACGCGGCCTGCCTGACTGGAAAGTTTTTCTCTGGATTATTCTAGCAATGGCAGGTGCACGAACCTGTGCTATGGGTTTTAACAGGATTGTAGATCGAAAGTTTGATGGAGCCAATCCGCGAACAGAAGCCAGAGCAATTCCGGCAGGTGAAGTGAGCATGGTTGAGGCCTCGGCAATGGTTGTTTTCGCCGGACTGATTTTTTTCTTTGCTTGCTACAGTCTTAACCCGCTTACCCTCGCTTTGTCTCCAGTTGCGCTTTTTCTCACATTATTCTATTCTTATACAAAACGATTCACAGCCTTATGTCATTTGGTTCTTGGGGTAGCTCTTGCTTTCTCTCCCCTTGGCGGTTGGGTTGCAGTTAAAGGGTCTCTTGTCGGATATCCTTGGGTACTCTCTTTAGGAGTGTTATTCTGGGTGGCAGGGTTTGATACTATTTACGCATGTCTTGATGCTGATTTTGATAGAAAAATCGGTTTGCATTCGCTACCATCACGTATTGGTAAAAAACGTGCTTTTCGCCTTGCAGGTCTGTTTCATATACTTGCATTTGCCTTTTTTACGCTTACCGGTTTATATGCTCAGTTAAATGTATTTTATTTTATAGGTATTATTCTGACTGCCGGTGCATTATTGTACCAGCACAAATTGGTAAATCCTGAAGATCTGTCCCGGATACATGTATCATTTTTCTCAATGAATGGATTCATCAGCGTCGCGTTGTTTTTTGCCACCTGGTTGGCACTTATTACGAATGGGGGTTGATATGTATGATCGTTTGTTGATAGCTGCATGTTGTTTTGCGTTATTACTGCCATCAGCAGTTCTTGCAAATAGTGCAGAAGAAGACAACGCGGATTCTGCTGAGAGAGATATTCCATATGGGATAATTGATCAGTCGCTTGTACCAATCGCCTATGCAGGGACAGAAAAATTCAAATACGAAGTATCATATACCGGCGGAATCACACTCGGCGAACTTCATCTGGAGATTCGACGCATACCAGGTACCACCGATGACTATGAGATCTACGCGTTGGTAAGTACCGAGGATACCTTTTTCAACAGTATATACCCCGTTCGGGACGTCCACGTTACCCGCGTTAAAGGAAAGGAACGACTACCTTACTTTTATGAAGTGTGGCAAAAAGAAGGGCACAGCTATGAAGCACATAAGCAGATTAGTTATGACCAGATCGTGGGCCAGGTGCAGTATCAGAAAAATGAAAGTGATCCTATAGAATACGAAGTCGGCGGACCTGTACATAATGAGTTCAGCTCATTTTTTGGTAGTCGGTTAATGGATTTTCAGATTGGGAATTCATTTTTAATACCGACATTTGCTGATAAACGGCGGGTAGAAGTTGAAGTCAAAATTCTAGGAAGAGATCATTTCAAAAAGACGGTGCTTGGATCGGTAGATACTGTAGAGGTGTCTCCAATTCTCAAGTTTAAGGGTCTTTACGATAAACGTGGAGATACCACTATCTGGTATACCAACGACGAGTGCCGCGTTCCTGTTAAGATTACGTCAAATCTAGCTATTGGCTCAATAACATCCACATTATTGTCGTATGACAATCCTGTATGTACGAGATATACGCCAATCGCCAAACTATCTAATTAGTGTTTTTTTTCGGATTGTATTTTCTTATTGTGGGAGATAGTAATTCGAGAATTGGTTAACGTGTTTTTTTATAACGTCTTTTGAGGAGTAGGAGAGAATGACAGAAGCAATTGTACGAACAGATTTCCCTGAGCTTACCCTTGTGCACCGTGGGAAAGTACGTGATATGTATAGCATACCCGGGCATGACGATAAGTTGTTGATGGTTGCCACCGACCGTATTTCTGCTTATGACGTGGTCATGGACAGCCCGATCGCAGGAAAGGGTGCAGTGCTCACCAGCCTGTCTCTGTTTTGGTTTGATCTTCTGGGTGATATCGTTGAGAACCATCTTATTACCGCTGATGTAGACGAGTATCCTGAAGCTTGCAAGCCCTACGCGGCGCAATTGCGTGGACGCTCTATGCTTGTGAAAAAGACTGAACCGTTGACCATTGAATGTATTGTTCGTGGTTACATTTCGGGTTCTTTCTGGAAGGCGTATCAAAAGAATACTACTGTTTGCGGGTTTGAACTTCCTGAGGGTTTAAAAGAATCTGATAAGTTTCCTGAACCGTTATTTACACCGTCAACTAAAGCTGAACTCGGCGATCATGATGAGAATATCTCACTTGAGCAGATGAAGAAAATTGTCGGTGAAGAGCGAGCTAAGGAGATTGCGGAAATCAGCATCAAGCTCTATCAGAAAGCTGCAGATTACGCACGTGAACGCGGTATCATCATTGCTGATACCAAGTTCGAACTTGGTGAGTATGAAGGTCGGCTGATTCTTATTGATGAAGTGTTGACCCCGGATTCTTCACGTTTCTGGCCTGAGGATCAGTATAAACCTGGGCAAAGTCAGGCAAGTTATGACAAGCAGTATCTTCGGGATTATCTGTCTTCACTTGATTGGGATAAGACGCCTCCGGCACCCGAGTTGCCCAAGGAAATTACCGATAAGACAAAGGCTCGCTACGAAGAAGCAGTTGCCCTCATTACCGGAAAATAGTGACCGAAACACACATTTAATCAGCTTGGGCTGATATGTACTGTTACATGCTTTACTCAACCGGGATAAAGAATCTTTTACAGATTCTTTATCCCGGTTTTTTTATGTCTATATCAATGATGCTGGTTACAGGATATCTGGAAAGAGAGATAGTCTTACCAGAAACTGAATAATTGGTGATATACTTTACTATCCGTAAGGGATTAGGGCGGATTTATTGTTAGCTTTTGAAGAGAACGAAAAAAACTCTGTTATTTGAGATGAACATTATTTCAATATGAAATCATAGCGTTGAGTTTGTAATCAAAAAGCTACTATGAAATGTAGGTGAGAAGGCGAATCCTCTCTGTCAGTATTATGGTGTAACTTGCCCCCTTGACCGTGGATGGAAGTGAGGTCATCTCTATGAAGAATGTGTTGATCCTGCCTGTTCTGTTATTTCTTGGCTATGCACTCATCGCTAGCGGTGACTTTTCTGCGATTGCGTCAGGAGTTGCGATTTTTATTGTTGGCATGCTGTTCATGGAAGACGGGTTTCGGCTATTTACCGGTGGAATTCTCTCTAAGATTCTACGCAAAACAACTGATACTGTTGCAAAGTCGATTTTCAGTGGATTTATTGCAACTGCAGTAGTGCAAAGTTCTTCGCTTACCAGTGTTATCGCCATCTCTTTTGTTACTGCAGAGCTGATTAGTTTATCGCAGGCAATTGGAATTATTTTTGGTGCGAATATAGGCACCACAGCCACTGCCTGGATTGTCGCAGCATTTGGCATGAAAATAAATATTTCCGCCTATGCTATGCCAATGCTTGTTTTTGGAGTGCTATTTACTTTCTTCAAGGACAAAAGGTTTAAGGGTACAGGGAACATTCTGCTAGGCCTTGGATTTATCTTTCTTGGCATTTCCTTTATGAAAGATGGTTTTGAAACCTTAAAGAGTGGTATCGATCTGGCTGATTTTGCTGTGTCCGGAGTTGCGGGAATTGCGATTTATGTGCTGGTCGGAGCTGTGGCAACGATAATAATCCAATCGAGTAGTGCTACAATGGCCCTGATCATTACCGCCGTGGCAACTGGTCAGATTGATTATATGAATTCCATCTCACTTGCTATCGGTGCGAACCTGGGTACAACGGTTACAGCTGTTCTCGGGGCACTAACTTCCAACGCTAACGGCAAACGTCTTGCTGTTGCTCATTTTATTTTCAATGCAATAACTGCATTGTTTGCAATAGTATTTATTTATGTATTGCAGGATATCGTTGATATTTTAGCAGGATTATTTGGTATTGGTGACGAAGAAATCGCTTTAAAACTCTCGTTATTTCACACCCTGTTTAATGTTATCGGCGTCATTATCGTAACTCCGTTTATCCAGCGATTAGTGAAATTTCTAGACACTCTTTTTGTATTTAAGGGTGAAAGACGTGGCAAACCTATCTATCTTGATCATGAGGTAATTAAGACAGCAGGACCTGCAATTGTAGCTCTTTCAAAAGAAACAATGCATTTGTACGATATCGCCAAGCACACCATTGTGAAAGCTCTGAGAATGAAAAAGGAAGATGTTTTTTCTGAAAAAGATTTCAGGGGGGCGGTTAAGCAGGTGAGCAGTAGCGATGTAGACGTGAATGAAATATATGAAACACGAATCAAACGATTATACAGTACAATCCTTCAGCACGCTGTTCTTGCAGAACCATATATGGAAAAAGCACAGAGAAAACATGTTTATAAGATTAAACTTGCCAGTCGTGAAATCGTTGAAGCAATAAAAGATATCCGTGAATTACAGAAAAATATCAACCGTTATATGGCCGGTGATAACATGGCAATAAAAGGCGAATATAATTTTTTGCGGGAAAATCTTGCAGCAGTTTTGAGAGTCATTGAAAGGGTCCGTGAACAGCCGGGAAGCAGGGAACTATTACACCATATTACAGAATCAAAAGCAAAAAACAGGAATCTCGACGTGATAGCAGCAAAGAGATTGAGTGTATTGTTACGAGATGGAAAAATCAGCGATAGAATGGCTTCGTCTTTAATGAATGACAGCTCATATACCCGAATGGTTTCGAAGAATCTGCTGAAATGTGCTGCAATATTATGGGGAGGTGAGGGCGAGTGGGAAGACTCACCTGACACTCCTGCTCCAGAAAATCCTGAAAATCCTGAAAATCCTGAAAATCCTGAAGCAACGGTTGAACCTCAAGGCTCGGCTGTGTAGTTATCACATCTTAACTGTATACACAGTATTCAAGCGTGTTTTTTAAATCTTTGTCTCGAAAAGTATACCCTGATTTAAGCAATTTCTCCGGTATTACCCTGCTGCTTGCTAAGAGCATTTCATTTGCCATTTCCCCAAAAAGCAGACGAAGAGCGAAAGGTGGAACTGGTAATCGTGCAGGTTTTTTTAAAACATCAGCAAGAGTTTGGGTAAACTCTTTATTGGTTAACGGGGTAGGAGACACCACGTTAACAGGACCGTTGATTGACTCTGTGTTTATAGCAAAATCAACAATCTCGACAAGGTCTCTGATGCTGATCCAACTCATGAACTGTTTCCCTTTACCAATCGTTCCGCCAACACCAGCTTTGAATGGTGGAAGCATCTTTGCCAGTGCTCCTCCTTTGGGACTGAGCACCATGCCAAATCGAAGAAGGACAACTCTGGCACCTGATTGTGAGGCTTTCTTTGCCTCTGCCTCCCAGCATTTACAAACATCTTTTAGAAAGCCAAACCCTTGACCGCTCTGTTCTGTGAGCAACTCATTGCCGCGATCTCCATAGTAGCCTATTGCCGATGCACTGATAAATGTTTTGGGTGGCTGAGGCAGAGTGGAGAGGTATTCAACGAGTTCCCGAGTGCCATCAACCCGACTGCTCATTATTCGTCTTTTCCTGGAATTAGACCAGCGACCGTCAGCTACATTCTCTCCAGCAAGGTGGATAACGGTATCAAAGGGCTCATTACTATCGAGAGACGGGAACAAATCGTCCGTCTTCCAGATAGACGTACTGCCGGGTTTCTTATTTCTCTGAAGGCAGCGGATGGTGTGGCCTTTAGAGTGTAATGATTCTACCAGGGCACTTCCGACCAGCCCTGTGGCTCCTGAAATCAGAATTCTCATAGGGTATCTCACTATTGTCAGTTGACGATGTCGATTTCTTCTGTGTTGATCTGTTATTTTTTCGATTTTACGATTGGAATTTTCTTTTTACTATCGAGCAGGTGGTAAATAGCCAAAATCGGATGACGATAAATCATACGTGGACCAGCGTATCGCATAATGTTCTTTATCTTGTCACGCATTTCGTGTTTATAGCAATGAATAGTACAATTGCCACATGTCGGCTTGTCGGCCTGAAATGGACATCTCATCAGTCTTTTCGTGGCATAATCGTATAACTGCTCACACTCATTGCATAACGATTGGGGAGAATGATGATGTGCTGTGCAATAAATTGAAATCATCGCTCTGATGGTTTTCAATTCATTTTTCATTTTAGGGTGAAGATTCTCATGTTGTGGTGAAGCGTGACGCATAAGCTATCCGGGTAGATCTGATGATGTTAACGTCGAAATTGTTCGTACTATCTCTTCACAGACCTCTTCCTGAGTACGTTTAGAGCAGTCAACTGAAATATCACTATACCGGTTATAGAGTTCAAATCGTTCATCGAAGAGATCCTGAAAGCTTTGATCCGGGCGTTTGGCAAGACCGCGGGTATCATAATTCCGAATTCGTGAACGCAGGCATGTGAGATCAGCATTCAGAAAAATTATAAGACCGTTTTTTTGAAGATGCCGCATCGCTTTATCACTATAAGCGGCACTGCCGCCGGTAGCGATAATATGGTCTCTATGATTTACTCCGAGTAATACACGTTCTTCTATTTTTCGAAGCTCCATATGGCCATCAGTGTCAACGATATCCTGAAGAGTTCGATTTTCTTCAAGTTGTATCAAAACGTCAGTATCAATAAAATTCTTGGCTGTCAGTTTGGCAAGAATGATGCCGATCGTGCTTTTACCTGAGCCTGGCATACCAATAAGAACTATATTTGATTTTTCCGGGTAAGTAGGGGACATAAAGCGCCTTAATTGTGTTATGAGTTCATATGGTTACATAGTAAGTAAGCCATGTGATTTAGCAAGAGTAGAAATTCGATTATTTAGGTTAGTGTCTTATCATGCTTCATATGCCTAATTCTACTCGCCCTTTTCACTTCCTGACTTCGTTACTCCTTCAGTCACATATCGCTGCTATGCTCCCTCATTCGTGCCTCGCAGTGCACTAAAATTGCAGAACAATCTTTGCGACATTTAAATATTTACAGAGCACTGGGAGGCTGTCCGAGATTAGGAATTTTGGTTAAAATCGAGACATTTTCAAAAAATAAGCACAGCCATAGAGATGATATCGAAGTCTCATTTCATTCGCTTATCTGCGAGCATTATTTTTTGAAAATTCCGAAGAGTTTGGGCAGATAGCGTAGACTTCGAAAGGCCATTGTCGGACAGCCTCCTGGTACGTTTTTCCTGTATTTAGATAGACGGAGGAAACATAATCAAATTATTCAGTACCGTGCAGGGCTATTTGGGAAGATATGATCTGAACCAGAAAGAGAGAAACTGCACTGAGAACAGCACCCGCAATAAATGGAATTCTATAATCCACGAGCCAGAGTAAGCCGCCAATCGCTGGTAAAACGACAGCTGCAATGTGGTTAATGGTAAAGCCTACAGCCATGCTTGGTGCGATATCTGCAGGATCAGCTATTTTTTGAAAAAACGTTCGTATGGCGATCGAAAAATTGAAAAATATGTGATCGGCAATATAGAGAAAGGCTGCAATTAATTTATTATCAACAAGTGCGTATGCAATAAATATTACAATAAGTGAGCCATATTCAAGAGACAGCACTTTGCGTTCTCCGAATCGATTAATGCATTTTCCTATAAATGGTGCGAGAAAATAATTCACAGCATTGTTAATGAGAAAAAGCAGTGCTATCTGTTGGACGGAATAGTCGAATTTTTTTACCAGCAGAAATACCGCAAAAGCAATGAATATCTGGCGTCTTGCTCCAGCCATAAAGGTGAGGGCATAGTAAAGCCAATACTTCTTTCTCAAGATCATTTTTTTATGCTGAGGCACAGTGTCCTTTTTTGCAGGGTTACGGGTAAGGCTCCAGCCCGCTACAATCATAATAATTCCGCCAAATACTATGTAGAGTTGTTTATAGCTCAAGATTGGGGAGATTAGCAGCATTAAGCCGCTTATGACTATACAACTACCGGAAGCGAGCGCTCGAAGTCTGCCAAATACAAGTGGAGCCTGAATTTTATCGAAATGCTGCAAGGTGAGAGACTGGTTTGTTGTTTCAAAGTAATGAAAGCCAAAACTCATTATCAGTGTAGTGAAGATGATTCCTGAAAAACTTGGCAGGTATCCAGTAAGTGCAACACCTAATCCAAGAATGAGCACTGCCAGGGCAGAAAGTTTATGTTCACGGATAAAAAGCAAGATATAGACTACAAGCAGACTGAGAAATCCAGGGATCTCACGAATTGACTGAAGAATGCCGATATGATGTCCATCAAGACCGATAGCATGAATGGCAAAATTATCAAATAGCGTTCTCCATACATGTAATCCTGACGACGCACAGATGGTAAGAATCATCAGATAGAAATACATGGGGTTGTTTTTAATGTTTTTCATCGTTGCTCGTGGTCATAATTATTGTTGCAAAATAAAGCTGTTGACTAAATTTTTGAGTAAGTGAGAAAGAGCAGACTATACCGCAGTCATATATGGCTTACAAGTAAGACATTAAATAGTTTTCGGACGGCAACTATACGTATCGGTAATGATTTCAACTGCGATCTACCATAAAAAGGATGTATCAATCTTTAGAAATGAGATTCAGAATATATAGGATAACGAATAATCGGAGAGTTTGGGCTTGATGGTGAACAGTAAAAGTAAAGCCTGTCAATTTCGCTTACAAGGATAGGTATCTCGTGATATTTTTTCAGCGAAAAGGTTAGGCTTGTGTTTTTTAAATGTTGGCTTCGATTGATTATAATTCAATTTTATTATACATTTTTCATTAATAGATGAGAAAACAGCTAAGTGGCAATAGATTGTCATGAAAATTGGTGTTATGGTATAGCACTACACGTAGTGCACCACAAGGAAGCATCTTTATCAAGCATGCGGAATTATACGGATTCTGACTCTTGGGAAGGAAAAACGAAATTTTTAACAATTTATTCTGCTATCAATTACAATGAGTATTTTTACTGCAATATCAGATTTTTATGAATCGACTCACCTCCATGAACAGGTGGTTGGTGTCGACTATGCCGGCCTTTTTACAAATCCGTGGTTTATGGTGCCGTTTGTGGCCGCGATCGGATACCTTCTTTTTAAGAAAAGCTTTAAGGATATTGTTCTTATTGCAGTTTTAGGGTTTGTCTGGTGGGCTTCAGGCACTGATTATATGGGCTCGCTTATTGTAAATAACGAACTCCAAATGGAAAAAATTCTACCAGTTGTCTTCGGAGGTGCTGCGGCGTTAGGCCTCGTAATCTATATATTATTTGGAAGATCTGACTGAGCAGGAAGGTAATGCGTTTTAGAAACGGTATATTCATCATAACTGAAGACAATCACTGTCCTCTCTATAATGTTGGAGAAGAGCTTAAAATCCATGAAGGAATTTTGACTCTGCCTGTAGCCAAACCTACGTGCATGACTCTTGCGGACGTTCTTGTACGTGTAGCCTCAGAAGATGAGTCGTATGAGTGGGTACAGGATGGTGAGAGGAAGAAAACTAAATTCGATTGCGGTGGATGTACCGGATTGATCCGTTTTGAATTCAAAAAAGAGAAAGGCTTTGAAACACTGCAGATGAAGCTACTCGCTGCATCTGAAAGAAAAGAGAAGATAAAAAATGTAGCCAGATTCGCGGGACTGCTGCGTACGATTGAGATATTTGAACCTCTTAAAGATGACGACCTGCTTGACCTGGCAACTTTACTCAAACTCAATGATTACCCGTGGGGATTCCCTATTGTTCAGAAAGGAGATCCTGGTGTTAATCTCTACATTGTTATGGAGGGTAAAGTAGAGGTCTTAGATGACCAGGGAATTACATTAGCTGAACTGAGGCATGGTGATGTTTTCGGTGAAATGAGTCTTCTGTCAGGTGACCCTGTAACAACGACAATTATCGCTTCAGAACCGTCACGGATGGCGGTGATGAATCAAAAAGATTTCAGACATATCCTGACGCGTTTTCCTGCGTTGCAGGTTTTCTTTTACAAACTGCTCGTCAATCGCATCACAGCCATAAACCTTCAGCGGGCAGAAGAACTTGCTTCTGGAATGGTTGGTCAGATAGCTGATATACCAATTGTTGAGTTGTGTCAAATGATCAACTCAAACCAGAAGACGGGTAGTCTTAAAATCGAACATGATGAGATTCGAGCCCTGTTAATGTTTGATGAAGGTGAGTTGATTCATGCCGAATTTCAGAATGAAAAAGGTAAAGAGGCCTTTTTTAAATGCCTTGGTGTCAAAAGAGGTCGCTTCAAATTTACTCAGGGTTTATCTGTTGCGCAGCGACAAAAGAACGTCATCGGAGGTTTTATGGGCTTGATCATGGAGGGTATGAAACGAATTGACGATTCCGGTGAATGACAATTAGTATAGCACATTTTTTCGTAACTGCTCACAGGGCACCAAATCTTTCCGCGATCAGTCTGGTTTACGTATGACATATACGCTTCACCAACCTGCTTGCGAAAATCTTCGGCACCCTGCAAGCAGTTAAAAATACAGAGGTTTAGAAAACCAAGTCGATTACCACTGTAAGTGGTTACATTTTTTCTTTGGTTGTGCCAAAGGTGTATGATCCAGTCATTCTGGTTCATGGACTTCTTCTATTTCTACTTCTCCCCTGAAATGCAGACTTTAACTATTTTTTCTTTGCGTTGCATTTAGAACTGAAAAAAATTCTCCTTCTGTAATGGCTTTCTTGTTTGTTTGCCGTATATGATTATTAGTTACCTCAATGATAAAGAGGGGTTCCTGATGAAAAGAAGACAAATGAAAAAGCATGTGCTGACTATTCTTGATCAGCACAATATCGATATTATCCATACTGAGCTGAGTGAATTCCCCCTTAAGGATCTGGTAAATCCATTATTCACAGCATTGTGTTCCACATCTGAAGTTGTTCGCTGGAATGCTGTTGTTGTCTTTGGAAAAGTTGTGCCAGGTATTGCTCAGGACAATATGGAATCTGCCCGCGTAATCATGCGTCGCTTTCTCTGGACACTCAATGATGAATCCGGCGGAATTGGCTGGGGCTCCCCAGAGGCGATGGCCGAGATTATGGCTATGCATAATGGTCTGGCCGACGAATATCTTCATATGCTCATCTCATATACACGTGAAGATGGGCCGGAACTGTTTCAGGATGGGAATTACCTGGAACTGCCGATGTTGCAACGTGGTGTACTTTGGGGTATTGGCAGGTTATGTCATGTGAAACCGGAGATGATGCGTGAGCGTGGTATTGAGGATGATATTTCCAACTATCTAGGCTCGGAAGATGGGGTTGTCAGGGGGCTTGCCGTCTGGTGTCTCACAGCACTAAAGAGTACAAAAACTATGTCGAAAGTTCTCGAACTATCTGGAAATAATGATGAAATTACGCTTTTTGTAGATGGAACGCTTCACACGTTTACAACTGGGCAACTCGTACAAAGATATAACGAGGCTGTTGCTCAAGGGGTGGATTCAAACGCGGTCTGAGTTTATCAGGTTCTCTGAATTATCGACAATGTGCTCAAGTGCAATAGAGACATCATTGTGTAGTTGTGCAAGCTCTGCAACCAATTCTACATTGAGTTTGTCCAGGCGCTGATGGTGCGCGTGAGATTCGATCTGTTCATATAATGCTGAAAGTTCTAAGGCACCAACCTGGGCAGAAGAAGACTTCAGCGTGTGAGCCAGAGTTTCTACAGAATTGCTGTCGCATGATGTAATCTTCTGTTGTAACTCTGTAATTGCTGTATCTGCATAGCTCAGATACTTTGAAAATATCAATTTGAGGATATTGCGGTTTTTCTCTCGACTGAGATGTAGATATGTTTCGATTGTGTTTTCATCAATAATGCGGTCGGCGAGATCACGTGCATTGTGTTGGTTTTGCTGATGAGACGTGGAGTTGGGAGAGATCATATACTGCCCATATTTTCATACTCATCAAGTGCATGAAGAGTTATACGCACTCTTTGAGACAATTGTTGAATTGCTTTTGAAATTGAAAACCGGAAATTTGTCCTTACACATGTCTTCATTGTTCTATGGGGAGTCAAGTATCTCACTCAAATCAAGAGCAAAACAGCAGGGTGGAGATCTGTGACCGGTGATATACTACAAAATACCAGGGGGATATGGTGGAACCGTCTCACCACCAAGCAGATATCCGCCATCCATTCGTATTACTGATCCTGTCATAAACGTTGCGTTAACAGCGATGAAATATACAAGTGAAGCTAATTCTTCCGGGTTGCCGATGCGCTTCTGAAGGGTGTGATTAAGGAGTTGTTCCTGTTCAGACTCTGAGAGTGCACCCCATCCACGGGTATTGTCGCCGTGCCTGCCGCTGACCAGGCCGACCATTATCTCATTGACGCGGATATTTGGTGCAACTTCTCTTGCCCATGTTTCGGTAAGTGATTGTATTGCGCGGTTTGCAGCACTATATCCATCGTTAAAAAAAGAAGCTGCCGGGCCACTTCGGCCAGTCAGAGCAGCTATTGATGATATATTTACAACTGCTCCATCCTGTGAATCACAGAGTAAATTCTGGGCGCAGTGAAAAAGATTCCACTTGGCTTTAAGCGTGGTATCAACCTCCAATTCCCACTGTTCACGATTATGTTCATGATCGTAGCTGCCGTGAACAACGGGCATGCCACCACGTTCAATGTTATTTATCAGGTAATTCAGGCCACAGAACTTTTTTTGAATAGCAATTACAAGTTGCCGGACTTCTGAAATGTCGCGCAGGTCGCATTGAACTGAAAGGATATTTGGGGAATCTGGCGCGAACTCCTGGTTCATTTCTGCTACCGATTCTGGCCAATCGTACCAGGGGAGCACTAGATTAGCACCTTCGCTGGCGAATCGCCGGGCTATTTGACGACCAATGGGTCTGGATGCTCCGGGGATTAAAACTGTTTTTCCTTGTAGTGACATAGCGTTATATGAAATCCAGTGTGTTAGGGGCAGAATAGTGTTGAGCTGTTACGATCGAAACGCATCAGCATCAATGTCATGACGCTTAATTATTTTCTGCAATGCCACCCTCGACAGGCCTGAGGTGGCGGCTGCCTGGCTTATATTCCCATTATGTTTTTTGAGGATGGAATGTATATACTCAACAGTAAAGGAATCAATGATTTTCTCTTTTGCTATTTTGTACGGTTCAAGTTCATCACCAACTAATACGATTGATTGCTGACCGGGCGAAGACGACAGATTTGGCGGTTCTATCCCGTGAATATCCTCAATAGAGATAACATCTCCAGGGCAGAACATGACTGATCGGCGAACAACATTTTGCAACTCCCTGACATTTCCTGGCCAGTTTCGATGACACAATGCGGCTAAGGCACGCTGGTCAAATCGTTTGTAGGGGAGGTCTAATTCACAACAAACCTTTTTAGCTAAGTGATCGACCAGCAGGGGGATGTCATCAATAATTTCACCAAGTGATGGTGTTGTGAGTGTTACCACGTTGAGTCTGTAAAACAGGTCTTCTCGAAACAGACGTTCTGCAATCATTGTCTCAAGGTCAAGATTGGTTAAAGCTATGACCCGCACATCGATTTTTTTTGTAACAGGTGCTCCCAGCGGTTTGATTTCCTGCTCCTGGAGAACGCGTAATAGTTTCGCCTGAATACCAATAGGAATATCACCTACCTCATCAAGGCAAATTGTTCCCCCATCAGCTTCGGCAAACAACCCTTTCTGCTCATGTGAGGCACCTGTAAACGCGCCTCTGGTGTGACCAAAGAGTTCAGATTCCAGAAGGTGTTCTGGAATAGCAGGGCAGTTTACCATAATGAGCGGCTTATCGGCCCGGTTACTGAGAGAATGGATTGCTCGTGCAGCAAGTTCTTTTCCTGTTCCTGATTCCCCCCGTACAAGTGTTGTGTAATTAGATCGTGCGACAGTGTTGAGATACGATTGAAAGCGTTTCATTGTCGCTGATTCACCGACAAATTCAGTTTTGATATGTTTGTCGCAAACCTGCTGTTTGAGTTCGTGGTTTTCCCTGAGTAATCGGGTTCGCTCCAGGGCTTTGGCGATGGTTCTTCTGAGAAGGTCGCTGTCGAAAGGCTTTGTTAAAAAATCGTAGGCACCAAGTTTTATTGCTTCAACGGCGGTAGCAATTGTACCGAATCCAGTCATCATTACTACGGTGATCCATGGATCGCGGGAGGTCATCTCTTTGAGCAATTCAAGGCCGGTCATACCTGGCATCTGAATATCAAGTAACGCGAGATCAGCGCCATGTTCGTGGATATATTCAAGGGCTTCTTCTCCGTCCTGTGCAGTGACTATCTCAACCGCCGGGAATTTTTTACCAAGAACACGGAGTAAGCCATTACGCATATCAGGTTCATCATCAACAATAAGTAATCTATGCCTACTCATCACTCACCTCTGATAGCGGAAGCGTGATAATGAATCGGGTGGGTTGATTACGAAGACTCTCTGCACGAATATCCCCTTTATGGTCTTTGATAATGCCGTAACTTACAGATAGGCCGAGTCCAGTACCTTTTCCTGGCGGTTTTGTAGTGAAGAACGGATCAAAAATCTTACCGATTTTATCATCAGGTATACCAGGGCCCGTGTCCTCAATGGTGATCATGCAATGGGTTCCAGATTCATCGAAATCTGTGAAAAGAGAAATAGTACCGTCACTGTCGATGGCATGTGAACTGTTTATCAGCAGGTTGAGAATAACCTGTTTGATCTTGTCTGCATCAATATAAAGCGGGGGAAGGGTCTCGTTATACTCTGTGGTTATAGCAATATTCGCTTTCTTGAACTGTGGTGAAACCATGAAAATCACGTCATCGAGAATGTCGTTAATTGAGCAGCGAGCCTTGAGCGTCTGCTGCTGGTGAGCAAAGTTTAACAGATCAGCGATAATGGTTCTGCAGGTGTTTGCATGCTTTTTGATAATTGAAAGATCACTACGTGCATCACCTGACAGATTGTTTTCTTCCTCA
Organism: Desulfosediminicola flagellatus; assembly: GCF_005116655.2. Classification (GTDB taxonomy): domain Bacteria; phylum Desulfobacterota; class Desulfobulbia; order Desulfobulbales; family Desulfocapsaceae; genus Desulfopila; species Desulfopila flagellata. The sequence goes on from NZ_CP050698.1 coordinate 2,186,443, forward strand.
ATAAGATCAATATGGCAAAGAATAACACCAAGAGGATTATTGATTTCATGCGCGATCCCTGCTGCAAGCTGACCCATGGAGACAAGTTTTTCTGTTTGCTGGATCTTGATTTCGAGCTTCTTCTGCTCTGTAATATCTTTTACATAGCAGACGAGATTGTCAACGTGACCCTCTGAATCGAGAATTGGATAAAAATAGATCAGGAATATACCACCGCCGGGAAGTTTAATTTCTTTGGTGATCGGCATGGTTGGCATCTCGCCGTAAATTTCTTCGCAATACTGTAGCGGGCAACATATTCCGAGCTGCAACTCTAAAGGACTATTGTTTTTGACACTCTCAAACGTTACTTCGTATCGCTTCAGGAACTCGGCGTTTACTATTTTGATATTCGCACTTTTGTCGAGCAGAACAACCGGATCGGTAATTCCATCAAATACCGATTGTAGAAGTTCCTTACTTTGCAACAACTGATCAGTATAATCTTCGAGTTTTTGTCTATTGTCTTTGAGATAATGGGCAAGGGCGCGGGCGGATTCATTAAGTTCATGGATCTCATCCTGGCCTTTTGCTCTTTCGAAGATCCCATGATCTTTTTCATCTTTTAACGAGGTCCTGAATATGGCCAGGATATTATTAAGATTTTGAACGATGAAACGGTTAAAAAAGACACTGATAATGGTGTACAGAAAGAGTATTAGAGGGATTCCTGCCATAAAAACGGCGATAGATGATTCTTTAATCCTTGAGAGGCTGAGATCAACGGGAACACCAACACTTATCACTCCTGATACGGTACCTGCATCACGATGAAAACCTCGTGTGTCGCCGTATAACTCAATAATCTTTTTCGGAGCATCCTGTGGATCACCATGGCAGTGATTGCATGAGGCATCGAAATATTCAGGCTTATATCGCATAAAATATCGCTCATCCTTTCGCTCTACAATTCCATGCCATTCATCAATTGCAGGATTGTCTCTGAATATCTGGATCATTTCCGCTTCTTCAGGGGTGGCTTCGTAATGAGGGTTTCTGGCGTTTATTGCTACTCTGCGGTATGTGAAATCTTTTAAGGTTTCATTGACTCGTTCCATTACCGCCCGGCTGATAAACGAAGATGACATTGCTTCTATTATAAATGTGTTGTCATCAAAGGTTTCGTACATTTTGGGCCTGAGCACTTCGCGAACATATTTTCTGTTCGCGGCCATGGCTGTCATAACGAGTTCGGTTTTGTCAAATGCCTCAAGTTCAATGGTTTTTTCAGCGTAATGGTAAATAGTTATGGAAGCAAGGCCACTGAAAAATATGAGAATGGCAGCAAGGCCAAGGAGAAATTTCGTTTGAATTCGTGTTTGTTTACTTAATGATAGTTCTTCAGCCATAGCACTACCCGGAATGTGAATCAATTGTGAAAATGAATAATAATAATAGATTATACCTCAGGTTGAATACCAACACTGCTTTTAATTGTTTTTGAGTATGGTATAGCCGTTATAAGCGAGGGGTGAAGGATGCACTATCAGCTGTATTAAATAGAAATCCACTTCAGCTTTGCTTATCTGGACTGAAATGATTCACGAGGTGTCATGAACATGGTATCTGCTTATGAAGAACCCAAGGGTTTAAGTACGAAAAACACATAGCCGATCACGATAATCAGTATGACGAGTAATTCAACAGCAGTAATCCTGAGTAACATCAGACTGATCTTACGCTGTGATGGTGTCATCTTCATTACAATGCGATTCATGATGAATCTGAAAAATACTGTATTGAGAGAGCTTTTTCTATATAGTCTCAGATATTCCTGAATTGACCGCAACCACATAACGGTATTGCGCTCAAGATCAGATTCATCTTTAAAATCAGAATCCCTGTATGTCACCACAGCTTCATATTTCTCAGTAGCTGGTGCAATAGTGACTGAGGTGTAGTCACCTTCGCTAAACTCTACTGTCAGTGAATCATCTCTACCTGCAACTATCTCACCTTTAACGGTAAATTCCTTTTCCGTTTCATGATCCTGTAAATCTGCTTCAAAGGTATTTTGCTCTGTACGTAATTCTTTCACAATCCAGATAGGATTGAGATGCAGGAGTTTTTCAGCATCAATGAGGAGGCTTGGCGAGAACGACTTGCCGGCAGCAGAAACAGGGAGGTTAAGCGGATAGTTTTTTTTCATTATATCAGTTAGCTGTAAGGAGGGGGCACGGGAGTTGGTGATGGAGCTTCTCATTTTTGATACGTGCTGCAAGACCCGGTGACATTTTCATCGATGTCAGTCGGAATGGTTTTTTCTGGAAGGGACCAATAATGATCAGATCGCAATCTAATTGAGTGGCCACCTCGCACATGGTATCCTCAATATCACCTGTGACATTCAAGAAGCGTACAGCATCGGGAACTGAATATGTATCTTTTATGCGGTCCCAGTCTTCAGATATCTCACGTCCCAATTGCTCGTCGACATAGTTGAAAAAGCGGTTTCGGGTGCCGGATGTGTTCAGCCAGTCATCGCCTGTCATTACGCTCCAGTCTTTATCTACAATGGTGAGTACAGTGATATTGATATCCGGATGAGTGATGAGAAGTTTCTCAAATACGTATTTTTCAGCTTTTTGTGCACCTTCTGAACCATGGGTACATAACAAAACATTTTTAAACATAATTATAACTCTGTTTCCGGTAACCTGAAATGTCAGTTTGGAAGTGAAATTGTACTGTCAGCAGTATATAGAAAAACCCGTGATCACACATCAAAATGTGCGATCACGGGCCGAGGTTGTCAAGAATTATCTTCCCTGTTTTGGCGCCAGGGAGTCCTGCTATTCTATGAAAATGTTATACAAGCCATTTGGTGAATAGAAGTACACTGAAGGTTGTTACAAGGCACAGAACAAGTGCAGTAAGATCTTCATTTCTTTCACTCGAGAAAACAGACAGGGCTCTTTCTTCAAGCTTCTCTGTATTTCCCTTATTGTCGTTATTTTCCTGCATTGTCTTTTTATCACTCATGATTTATCTCCTATCAATGTAAGACAACATCTTTAACAAGCCAGAGAACAACAAAGAATGACAATGTTGCCTTCATGATACCTGAAATGCCACCTATAAGAAGAGGCCAACCGCCTGCCTGGAAGATCGCTTTCTTAGTGATCTGCATACCAAGACCGATAAGGCCGAAGGCAAAGAACCAGATCATGAAATCGGTCAGAACAGTTACAGTTTTAGACTTCTTGTGTACCTGCTTTACAGCATGCTTTATAACAGACTTGATCTCGCCGGTAAGCTTGAGCTCTTTTGCCTTAGCTCCTGCAAGGATGCCCTCAAGTTCGGCCATTCGTGCACGACCAACCTGATCAAAGATCTTTTTATTATCACGATCATTGAAGTTACCAGCAATCTGACGCTGTTTGTGAAGATCATTTACAGCTGCCATCTGAGCATCAGACAGACCGGTAATTGCGCCTGCTGCAAGAGCACCGTCAAGTGTGATCCACTCGTCGTCGGTGATCTGGGTACGGTCATTGTAACTTACATCAATGAATTTTCCTTTGTAATGCTGTGGTGGAGAGAACATACCCATAGAGGACATGGCGAACAGCAGAAGGAAACCCAGAATGAAAATAGGGAATTTATCAATTACAACAGATTTGAAGCTGAGCTTCTGACCGGATTCTTTACCAAACCAGGTTGCAAGAACTAAAACGATGATTGGGAGGAAAAGAACACGGGTAATGTTGAAAATCTCTGCAACTTTAAGCGTCTTGATATCAACCGCGTCGAAGGCAAGAGCTGCAGCAGCAACCTGAGCCGAGTTCAGGATGCCGGTTCCGGCCCATGCACCGAACTGTACAGGATTCATGCCGGCCATTTTACCAACGGTCGGAAAGATGAACATACAAAGGATACCGAAAGAAAGGATGGTACCGATGGTGTATGCCATCTCTTCACTTTTGGCTTTAACAACAGGAGCTACAGCAACAGTAGCTGAAACACCGCAAACACCCATACCAGCAGAAAGTACACCAGTCATGGTTTTAGGCTGCTTGAAGACAGATCCGAGCCAGAGTACAAGGAAAACTGTACCGAGTACGAAAAAGCCGATAAGCCATACAGAGTAAACGCCAAGCTTTGCAAGTTCCGCGAAAGAGTATCGTGCACCAAGCATGATAACACCCATCTTAAGAACAAAACGAGCGCATTTGACACCGTCTCCAGCGAACTTTGGTATACCGATGGTGTTTGTGATAGCAACACCTGTCAGTAGACCGAGAACAACGTAGTTCAGGTTCATGATCTTGTAAATTGCGAAACCAAGAACCGGCTCAAGTGCTTTACTCCAGATCTTAACAATAGGCTCCGCGTACCAGCGGATAAACATTGCGAGAACAAGAAGTAAAATGATTCCGCCGAGTGGGCGAAGGAAAAAACGATCAAACAGGGTGTCTTTTTGTTCTCGTACTGTATTAACTACAGCGCCGAAAAGTCCGAGACCAGCAAGAATGAAACATAAAGTAACCTGCAAATCCATAGTTTTATGGGTACTGAGGTACTTCATTGTAGGCAACAGGGCACCTGTAGAGGTGATGAGCCCGTAGATCAGGAGTATGCCGGACATAATAAAGACCGGCATGTTTTTTTGTGCGTTAGACATGAATGTCCTCCCATGGGTTTAAGTTGTCCTGCACTACCATTAGCACTGCGCAGAGCCAGTGTACAGTGCTAACGGCGACACAGGTTTTCGTTTTCTGTTTTTCCTTAAGCAGAAAATGTGCCATGAGATAAATGTTGTGAATTTAAATTGATATATACATTATATCAATATGTTGGACATTGTTCGTGTCATCTGTTTGACAGGGAATTGGCGATGGCTATTTGTGGTATTGATACCCGCAGGCAACAGTGTTGCCGTAAGTTAGCGCCTGAGAGTGTAAACCTTGCATATGCAAGGAATTGATTTATCATAATCCAGACCAGAGTAATACACAGACACTATAGGATACGTTGTCTAATTCCAGATACTATCAATAAGCGACTATTGGGTTCCTCAAAAGAGAGTTATGAAAAAAACATATGTGTACTTCGTATATTTCATGTTGTTGGTTGCGGTCGGCTGTTCTTCGTATGTGCAGGCCGAATCGACAGAGTGTTTTAAGCCCGGCTGGCCTTCGGACAGAAGCATAATTAAACCGGATCCGGGGCTTGTTCGCGGCACCCTGAATAATGGTTTTCGTTATGTGGTAATGGAGAATGATGAGCCTGAAAATCGCGTTGCAGTTTATCTGTATATACAAGCGGGTTCCATTAATGAAAATGATAAGCAGCGGGGTGGGGCGCATTACCTTGAGCACATGCTGTTTAACGGTTCTACACATTTCAAGCCTGGTGAGTTGGTCACCTTCTTCCAGGAAATTGGGATGACTTTCGGTGATGATGCAAACGCTCACACTGGGTACGACAGAACTGTATATCAGGTGGATTTGCCAGATGGAGCAGAAGACAATTTGCGAAAGGGATTTCTTATAGTCTCTGATTATGCTCGCGGTGCACTGTTACTCGAAACAGAAATCGAGAGAGAACGTGGTGTGATATTAGCTGAAAAAAGGACAAGAGATTCTGTCAGATATCGTGCAAGTGAAGCGTCTCGAAAATTTAAGTACAGAGGGACACTGATTCCGGAAAGGCCGATCATAGGTGTCGAAGAGACGCTTGAGAAAATGGACCGGGCAACCCTTAAGGAATATTATGATAATTGGTATCGGCCGGAGAATATGGTTCTTGTGGTTGTCGGTGATATAGATACTCATGCTGTACTACCAGTTATCACGGAGTTTTTTGAGCCTCTCAAAGCTGAAGGGTCTCCACCTGCCTGCTATGAATTTGGCAGTATCGACCATCCCGAAATAGATGCGTTTTACCACTATGAAAAGGAACTGGGAAAAACTGAAGTAACTATTGAATCAATCATGGAAATTGATCGTGTTGATGACTCTGTTGAAGCTCGTTTTGAAGATCTTGGTCGTTACGTTTCTATGTTGATAATGCAGAACAGGCTTGAAAAGTACAAAGAAAAGAATGCCGAAATATTTAGTGATGCTGGATATTTTTCTGATGATATGTTGCAACGCGTCCAGACAACCATGCTTTACGGAGTAACAGAAGGCAAAGACTGGAAAACCACGCTTAAACAGTTGGATTACCAACTGAGGCAGGCTATCACCTTCGGCTTTACCGAAGATGAGTTGGAACGGGTTAAAAAAGATTTAGAATCATATCTCGAATCTTCTGTAATGACTGAAGACAGCCGTGACTCTGAAAGGCTGGCGAGACTCATCATTCGACACCTGAGTGAGGATCATGTTTTTTTGTCACCAGAACAGGAGCTCGCTCTGTATACCCCGATGCTTGAGAGATTGACGCTTGAATCTGTTAATACAGAATTCCGTAATGCCTGGAAAAACGGCAAGAGGTTGATCTCTGTTGTAGGAAATACGGGTCCTGAAGAGGGGCTTAGTCAAAAAACGATTCTTGCTGAGTATAAAAAGGTTTCTGCAATAGAGGTGGCGCAAATTAAAGAGAGCGATACCTCAGTTTTCCCCTATTTGCAGATTGCCCCGGATGCTGAGGCGTCGGTGCGAAACACTGAAATGTATTCAGATATCGGTATTAAGAAAATTGAATTCGCAAATAATGTAACCGTTTCATTCAAAAAAACAGATTTTGATCCCAATTCTCTCAAAATATCTTTGGATGTTGGACAAGGTAAATTCTCTGAGCCATCCCCGGGAATGGAACTCATAACAGGTATAGTTGTCAATGATTCTGGAACCGGCACATTAACAGAAACCGAATTGTCAGAAGTACTTGCAGGTAGTTCGGTGAATGTTAGTTTTTCTATTACAGAGCAGAGCTTTCGCTTAAACGGAAGTTCATTGACAAAAGATGTTGAGGTGTTGTTTCAGCTTCTTTATGCAACAATCCAGGATCCCGGATTTCGCATGTCAGCATATGTCCAAGGGCAAAACAAGATCAAGCAGATGTACGACCGGCTGGATAATGATATCTACGGTGTAGTCCAGTCAAAGGTCAGTAGGTTTCTGGCTAATGGTGATCCACGCGTCGGATTGCCCCCCCATGAAAGTGTTGAAAAGGTGTCTCTTGAAGATATAAGGAAATGGATACTGCCTCAATTTCAGAATGGGAGCCTCGAAATTGCTATTGTTGGTGACTTTGATGAGGGGAAAATTGAAAAATTAGTAGAAAAATATTTTGGAACACTTCCTGAGCGTAATCCAATTGGTCCCATGGCATCAACCCTTACCTTTCCTCATGGTCGCCATTTGAATGCGGAGGTGGATTCTTCTGTTGAAAAATCCATTGTTATTGTTGCGTGGCCTACTGCGGATATGTGGGACATTAAAAGAACCAGGAGGTTGCATGTTCTTGCCAAAATATTTAGCGAAAGGTTGCGCCTTGAAGTGCGTGAAAAGTTAGGAGCAAGCTACGCACCACGTGTTTACAGCGCTCCCGGAATACTTTATAGGGGGTACGGTAAATTGATGGTAGAAATCGTAGTTGCACCCGGAATGGAAAAAGAAATTAGAGATGTCATACTTACTGTAGCTCATAGTCTTAGTCATGAAGGTATCTCCAGCGTGGAAGTCGAGCGGGTTGTAGGGCCGTTAATGAATTCTTTACGTGATACCGTCAAATCCAATGATTATTGGCTGAATTCAGTGATGATTCAAGCTGCAAGATATCCTCAAAAGTTCGAATGGCCGAAAACCATGAAGGAAGACTATGCTTCAATATCATCTATGGAAATCGAAGCGTTGGCTAAAAAGTACCTGACAGAAACAGCAAAAGCGACAGCTGAAGTTGTTTCGGTTCAGCCTGCAGCAGAAGGAGAGTAGCTGGGAGGGAGACCGCAGGGATACATATTCCCCTGCGGTCTGAGCATTACTAATGTGTATCAAAAAGCTGTTTCTGCCGACTTTAAAGAAGAGTGTGCCTGACGTAAAAAAGTATTGCGGCGTAACCCTTTCCGGGGAGATTGGTAGACTCTAATAAATAATCGGGTTAACCCTGATTTCTAATCAATAAAGACTTTCAGTGAGCAATATTACTTCTTGCCTCCAAAGTCAAAATGTATATGCTGCTGGAATTTCAACCTGTTTATGTAGCTCCCTTCATTTGTCCTTCGTAGTAAAGATCTTGATCATAGTACGTTTCAAAAATCGATATTGTCTGTTTTTATTGCTAGAAAGTACTGTCAGAGACATTGCGTTCGATGATATAATTCGGGTGATCTCTTGTAAAATTACACGATTGATTGTGATGAAAAAAAACAGCAGCGATTCGGTAATTGGCTTGGTGCTCCATTGCGAATGTAACGTGCTGTATCCTGATATCGTTTACCCATCTATCTTCAAGGCAGTCTACGTGATTGAGCTTGGTCGATTTTATAGAACTGAAACCGGTAGAATTGTGATTATTCCTGACTGTCGGTGTTGATCGCTTTTTGAGTTGATACATTACGGTTTATATAACCAATGCAACTGGCCTGAATCACCTCATGCACCGGAAACTTAAGGAGAATCCTTATGATGTTACCTGAATTTGATGAAATTCATGTTGTATCTGATCTTCATATGGGCGGAGAAGGGAGTTTTCAGATTCTACGGGAGACCGAGCGCCTGGCTGCTTTTATTAGCTGGGTAAAGGAGCAACGACCGTCAGAGCGGGTGGCGCTGATCTTGAACGGTGACATAATAGATACCCTGGCTGAAAAAGGTGAAGACTATATTGCAATAGATACGGCTGAAAAAATTGTTACACGAATTATGGAAGACCCATCGTTTAGTTCAGTGTGGGCAGCACTATCTGATTTTGTGAAAACAGATGGTCGATTTCTTGTAATTACCCTTGGTAATCACGATCTTGAACTTTCGTATCCTGTTGTACAGCGCATTATCACGCAGAGACTGGCAGGCAATCACCTGGAAAGTTGCGCACGCATCGAATTTTCTACAATGGGAGCAGGATATTCGTGCATGGTAGGAAATTCCAGGGTGTTCTGCACTCATGGCAATGAGGTGGATTCCTGGAATTACACCCGTTATGAAGACCTGGCCAAAGTCGCCCGACGTTTAAATGTCGATCGCAATCTGAAATCAGGCGAGTGGGAGCCGAATGCCGGAACCATGATGGTTAAGGATGTGATGAATGACGTTAAGAGGAAATATCCCTGGATTGATTTACTTAAACCTGAGAAGAATGCTGCAGTAGGTGTGCTGCTTGCTCTTGATCCCGGACAGGTTAAGAAAATTGGTCGCCTGTTACCAATAATCGGCGAAAAAGTTGAAGGTAATAAGGAGGTGGACCAACGACTTTCAGCAGAAGGGTATAGTGTGCCGCCAGCCGACAAGCATATTACGAGCAGTGTATATGACCTTCTGGGTGAAAACCTTACTCAGGCAGTTTTTCATTCAGATAAAAATACAGCGTACAGCGATGATGCACTTCTCCTTGAGGTTGAAAATGAATTTGAGACTGGCAGCGCAGTCACTGACCATCACGATGAAACACTTGGCGTAATGAGTGATACTTTCGATCGACTTAAGGCATTGTTTTCAAAATTGAGTAAAGGAGAATTACTCAGGAGATCCCTTCAGGACTGGCTTAAAGATGATCAGACTTTTACGGTAGATAACCAGGATGAAACATATAAAGAAATTGTCAGCAGTGTAGGTATAGGTGTCAATTTTATTGTAACAGGTCACACCCATCTTGAACGTGCGATTGAGGTCGATAAAAACCGTTTCTATTTTAACTGTGGAACCTGGATACGATTACTGCGGTTAACAAACGAGATGCTAAAAAGTGAAGCTTCATTCAAACCAGTTCTGGAAGTATTTGAAAAAGGTACGATGGAAGCCATTGATAAGGCCACATTCGATAAGAAACCGTTTGTGATTGATCAAAACAGTGCAGTGTGCATTGGAAAACATGGCAACCATGTGATTGGTCAACTGGTACATGTCGAGTATACTGGTAATACAGTGACGCCACGGGTTATTCAGCAATTTCAAAGGTGAGAAAATGACCGATATTCGAAATATAAAGCTCGAAATTCTACGGCCGGGGCCTGCTCACAACCAGCTTCTCTCTCCACTTACACAATATCTTGCGTTATGCGGAGCAGATGGTCCAGTGACCATTAATCAGCCGTTTGAACAGAGACAGCTTCTCACCCGGCTTAACAGGCTACGATATTTTATCGGTACCAATCAGGTTGCTCCAGAGCAGCGTGAGGCTGAACTTCGTGCGATAGGCGAAAGTATGGGCGACATTTTTGGACAGATCCCTGCTTTGCTTTCAGAATTAGGAAGTGCCAGATCAACCTGGGATAAGCTCGTACACCTGCGGCTTTCGCTATCGGCGTTTGAGCTTGGCCTTATGCCGTTTGAGACGGCAATTTCACCTGACGGTTTTCCCAGTTCCGGTTCACCGCTGTTTTTGCAGAAAACTCTACCTATTGTTCTTACCCGTGAGGTTCGACGTGGCCGACCGTTGCCGGTGAGCTGGGACAGGCCACCGAGAATCCTTTTTATATATGCTTCACCTGACGGCCTCGCAGAAGTTCCGGCAAAGCAGCATCTTGTAGCTATTCGTCGTGCGATTTCACCGTGGGTAACGATCGTGGATAGTGATGACGATAAATTGAAAGAAGTCAAAAAAATTATAACAGTGTTGTCTAATGCGACCCTTGAGCAGGTCCGTCATGCCTGTGTTGAGACAGAGTTTACTCATATTCATGTATTAGCTCATGGTGCATCGTACCAGAACGCCGGGGAGCGTCGATACGGTCTCGCGCTCTGCAGCAGTAAGAGCTCCTCTGAGATGGATGTTGTGGATGGAGAGCGGCTTGCTATAGCCATAACCGCAGATAGAGAAGCATCATGTGACAGTAGGAATCGACCGACAGTGTTGTCTCTAGCCACTTGTGACTCGGCTAACACAAACTCAGTGCTTACTCCGGGTGGGAGCATTGCCCATGAATTACACGCGGCAGGTATTCCATGGGTATTTGCTTCCCAATTTCCGCTTTATATGCGTGCCTCGAATATTTTCACCGAGGTGTTGTATAAGCGATTATTAAGGGGACACGATCCACGATGTGTACTGTATGAGTTGCGACAGCGGTTAAGAACATCCTGCCCTGATACGCATGACTGGGCGAGTATTGTGGCATATGCGACAGTTCCCTGGAATTTTGAGAATCAGGTCGAAAGCTTTCGTGATAAACAGATACGTAATCGTATTGAAATCAAATTTGCTCGAATAGATCATCTGCTAGAGCACAGCGAAGCTGGCGAGGCTGATGTGGAAACTGCCAACGAAATGGTCAAACTCTGTTCGGACATTCGGCAGGATCTCAAGGATTGGCGCAATACTTCTTCTGCATTGACGACTATCCAAGACCAGTCGGAGCGATTAGGTGTGAGCGCCGCCAGTGAAAAACGAATAGGAATAGCACTCCAGAATTTCAAACTGGAAGATGACGATAGTGATACGGCTACTAAAGTTTTAACAGCGTATGAGAATTCACGCAGATTTTATTGGGAGGCTCTGGAAGCAGATATTACAAATCATTGGGCGATTACCCAATATCTGTCTATGCTGGTTGTTACGCAAAACCAGGCGATTTCCGAGGTTTCCGGACTTGAGTTAAAGTACAGAGAATGGTGGGTTGCGGCCAGGCAGATGAGTAAGTGGCAATTAGCCAGTGCCAAAGAAAAAGATAAAGTCTGGGGATATGGAACACTCGCTGAACTGGAACTGCTTGGGGTATTTTTTTCTCCTGATACGTTCAATATGAAAAAGGCAAAAGAGGAAATCGGCAGATATTGTCGGAAAATTGTGAATATCTGCGGTCCTGATACATTTCCGGTAAAGTCAACTAAACGTCAGTTCTGTAGATATGCTGATACATGGAAAATTGCACAATGCCGTGCTCTTGCTAAAGTGGCTGTAGATGCACTAGAGAGCAATGAGCCATGGGAAATATAACGTTGTAGTGGTGGGAGTTTTGTTCAATAGTATGTTGAATTGAACAGATGGTTTTTTCGTAATTCAGATGCGCTCCAACCACCATCTATTGTTCAACGTCCTGTGTGAAGGTAACCGACAAATACACATACACTTTGATGATTGTTTGTAGCAGCTTTGATATGTTTTCAGCTGCTTGACTGGTGTTCGATTCTTCTGTCCTTTGGAAATCCGCAGGTAATCTTATCCTTTTCTATTCACTTCATCAGATCTCTTGAGTGCAGTAGTAGCATATTTAGAGTGGCATAATTGTTACCTCAGTGCTCTTTTCTTGCAGTTGTAATCGCTAATGTTATGATGCTCGGGGTTACAATTCCTGCCCAAATCGGGGGGTTGATTAGGTGAATCTACAGCAATTTTTTAGGTAGCGTATTGTAATTCAGGCATATTCCCTGATCGAGATTACTATCCGTTTAATCCAGGCACTATCTATCTGGTTTGCCGGGAGATGGTACGTGATATTAAGAGAAGTGTCCTTTCGGATATTGCCAGTAAATGTTAACGTATCAAGTAATTATATTTATATACTGGAGGTAAATGCGTGGCTGAAGAACAACAATGTCTTGAATGTGGAAAGCTTTTTACTGAAAATCTCGTTGAAACTGAACATGGCGCATTTTGCAGGCCGTGTTATGACGCACTTCTTACTACAGTTAAAGAACAGGTAGCAGTTCAAAATTCAGAAATCAACTATCCGCTTTCTTTGGCTGGCGGCCTCTTAGGTGCAGCTCTTGGTGTTTTAATATGGTGGGCTATAACGTTTTACTCTGGATATTCGGTAGGCATTGTGGCCATCGTAATCGGTATTACTGTGGCAAAAGGGATAACGGTATTTAATGGGAATAGGCGTTCGCAAAGTATACAACTGATGGCAGTCGCAATAACGGTGATTGCATTTTTCTATGCTGATTATCTTGTTGTGCGAAGCTATATACTCAGTGGGAATGAAGCAGAGTATATCAACATTTTAACATATCTGCCTGACCCAAAGATATTTTTGAATGTATTGAAAGAGACCTTTGAGGCGTTTAATCTCGTTTTTCTTGGTATTGCAATTTGGCAGGCCTGGACTATGACACGACCATATAAATTTGAGTAGAAGATATGATAACGGAGCAGGAACGAAAATTACGAAACCTTCAGATTGTGGCAGAGCATCATATTGCAGCAGGAGGAAAGGGCACTGCCGTAGCCGTAGAGGAAACACCATCAGCTGGCAGTACGATTAAAAAATGGGGAGCATTAGGGATTCCACTTATTTTTCTATTTGGAAAACTGAAATGGATTGCTGTAATTTTTAAACTCACAAAGTTGTCAACACTTGCAACAATGTTTGTTGCAATCTGGGTCTATGCTCAGCTTTGGGGAGCTCCTTTTGCAATTGGATTTGTCTTACTCATTTATATTCATGAGATGGGGCATGCGGTTGTGATGAACCGCCTGGGCATTAAGGCTGGAGCACCTATCTTTATCCCTTTTGTTGGTGCAATTATCGCCATGAAGGAGTTGCCGAGAAACGCCTATAATGAGAGCCTTATTGCAGCTGGCGGGCCTATTCTTGGAACCATTGGTGCAACTGTCTGCCTGCTTGTCGGCTGGCAGATGGACTCACAGTTTTTTTATGCTCTGGCATCTGTCGGATTTATGCTCAATCTGTTCAACATGCTCCCAATCTCTCCACTTGACGGGGGACGGATGACCGGGGTGATCAGTCAAAAAATAAAAATTGTCGGTTTGATTGTCGGCGGGTTCATTTTTTACAAAATGGGTTCACCGATTTTACTTATAATACTGATATTCGGTGTAATATCGTTATTTAAGAAAGATGTTATGCCCGAAGACTACTACAATGTGCCGTTAGGGCAAAAACGGTTGATCGGCGTCTTGTACTTTTTCATGATTTTCTTTATGACAGCAGGAATGTGGCTGGCTGATCAACCATTAAAACATTTGGTGTAGTTTTCGATGGTTCAAATATCAGATTGGTATAGCCACTACATAAGGGCTTGAACGGGTTGTGATGTAGTTGATAAATCTATTTGAAGAAAAAAAGTCTGTAAGGTGTGTAAAAACTACAGAGTAAAAAAGAGTTAGCCCGTTAGGCTAACTCTTTTTTTGTTTCGATCCAAAACCAGCGTGGTGTAATTGTGAAAAGCAGGACGTTAAAGGTGACTATACCTCCCTCCCACATTTCTCAGTAGTATTCTAACTACAAATTCTACTGTCTGCCTTTCACCCAACGACCCAAAGCGCTAAGTTTTCAGCCTGTACAACTGTTCGTTTGGAAACCCCTCCCAGAAATCCTTTAACCTCATTCGGTTTTCTTCTTCCGATGACTATTGTTCCACAACGATGTTTACGCGCAGCATTAATTATTGTTGTACTCTCTTCTATTGCTGTTGCCTGCGGTAAAGTCTCAATGCATTTTTCGGGGATTCCTGCATTTTTCAATAATTTAGTGGGACCGATGAACATGCAATCATTGCCTGATAAGTTTTTGTCACACCATTCCTTGCCCCATCTGTCGTAAAAATTTTCGGGTTTACACTGTTTGGGAGATGAGAGAAAGCCTTTAACGTGGAAGAGGAAAAACTGGACATCAGTTCGCTGGGAAAACACATGTGCAAGATGATCCACAGCCATAAGTGATGCCGGGCTGCCGTCAACCGGAACGAGGAGTCGTTTGGATTGTATCACGCCGTCAATAATCCATAGGGGAGTAGAACGACAGATATCGAATAGTGATGATGAGACAGAACCAAGGAGGAGTTCTCCAACAAGCCCCATTCCTCTTTTGGCGACAACGATTGAGTCTACAAGTTTTTGTTCTGCATGTTTAGTGATGCCGGAGGCAATATTTGCTGCTGATTGGCATGAGATAGTAATGCGGTCTTCAGGTATACCGAGTGAGGTCAATTTTCTGTTGGCTTTGCCTAGTAGTATGGTGCATTTCTGTTGACCCTTTGCCTGTGTGTGATCAGGCATAAGCGAGTTTCTCGGGTCTTCCGGCTCAGGCATAACCTCTGCCCCCTGGGGCTGGCAATTAAGCAGCAGAAATTTTACATCCGGATCAGCAGAAAAGAGATGTGCGACATAATCAAGGGATAAATTACTGCTAACCGAGTCGTCCAGTGCTATAAGTATTTGTTTTTCCATATTCCTCGTTCCATAGTAGTCGAATGGCGTATGCTATTAGAGTAAGCATTTGAATAGTGGAGCGTCAAATAAAAACAGTATATACGCTAAGAAGAAGAGGGCGTTTTTTTTTGAATGGTGAGAAAAAGGCACAAACATCATCTCTTTCATGAACGTTGTTTTAGCCGTCATGAAAGAGATGAAACACAGAAGTACAGTGATTTGGCGCCTGAACTTAATGTAATGGAAGAGTTGGTGCAGTGCCGCGTTTTCTAATAATAATTGTTGAGAAATAATGCGGATTTTCCGGGATCTTCGAGAGATCAGTGATAATCCGCTGATCATGCATTCCGGCTTTTTCAACATAGATGGCATTTTTTGTTAAACCGGTTTCTTCAAGTATTCTGCAGATACGGTCCATTACTCTGTGAACTTTCATAAGTACAATTGCGTCAAACTCTGCAAGTGCCTTTTTGATTTTCTCCTCACAGAACGTGGCTGGTACGACAGCGAGCATATCATCTCCGAGACAAACAGGAGTTGATGTGGAAGCAGAACAACTGCTCATAGCTGAAATCCCTGAGATAAATTTCACATGCATTTCAGGGCGTAAGCTCATGATGGTATCGTAGAGGTAATATCCGGTCGAATAGATCGCAGGGTCACCAAGTGTTGGAAAAGCTACGTTTTTGCCTGAATCGAGAAGGTTGAGCACCTTATTGGCAGCAGCTGTCCATGCGGCTGTGATTTCCGGATGCGCTTCTTTATCCAGCTCAATTTTTTTCATAGGGAAATATGTTTCATGTATCTCTTTAGCTGAGACGTCCAGCGCTTGCTGTACAATAGAGAGAGCTGTCGAATTTCCACTGGGTGAACCTTTGGGTGCAACTATGACAGGGCAATTCTTCAATGTGTTGAATGCCTTGATCGTAAGAAGATCGGGATCTCCCGGGCCGGTACCAACAATAAATAAAGTAGGTTGCATGTTCATTGCCATTTTTTAAAGAGTGTTGTGAGTAAGTTCACGCTGCTTCTGTACCACTGTTTCGTGAGTTGTTTGCGCATAAAGAAATGAATGTATTTTAAAAATTCCTTCAAGAAGGCGGATTGTTGGCCTGGAGACCAGCTCTTCTTCAATCAGGAATACTGATTTGTTTTGTACGGCTTTGATGAGTTGAAAACCCGGTTCTGCGTAAATATCTTCAAGAGTCACACGATTCATACGTCCGACCTGGCTTATGAAAATATCAATCAACTTGCCTTTGGCGAGTAAGCGTTCTTTGCCATATGGGGCAATATTGCTATTGTTTCTTGCCTTAGCATCAGGTGTTGCATTTATTCCGCCCGCTGTAAGCAATGTAAATGCAGTGATTGAATCCGGGGCAAAGGTCTTCATCTTTGCATGTATCGATTCAAAATATACTCGAGGGCGAGATGGCATGTCAGCGGGAACCCTGGTGGCCATTTCACTGACGCTGGTTTTAAAACTGTCAATCATTGCTTGTGCTTCATTTTCCCTGCCGCAGAGTTGGCCCAGTTGTTGCCAGTAGCTATACATTCCTTCGATACTGGTAGGCTGAAGAGAAACAAGTGCAATACCGGATGCCCTCAGTTTTGCAATGAGTTCCGGCTGTGATCGTGAAATCATCGGCCGGATCAGAATAAGATCAGGTGATGCTGCAAGGAACTTTTCAATATTATCTCTATAGCTGAATCTCTCTTTATTCGAGATATTCAGTGGATAATCATCTGATAAGCCAATACCAGTGAGTTCCTGGTCACATCCGAGATGAGCGAGATTTTCGGTGTGAGCCGGGTAGAGTGAAATGATCCGTGTAAAAGGTTTTGAGAACGAGATCGTATTGTTTTCATCATCGGTTATAACGGCAGCATGTAACTGGCCTCCATGAAGGACAATAGCGATAAAAACGATACATATATACGCTCTGTGTAATAATCGTTTATTGCTGATCATGAGTATACCTATACTGTATATGTGCTGTGTTTTCTGATGAGTAGGCAATATCAGCATCTACTGAAAATACATTTTTCAGCATCTCGCCGCTCAGAACATCATTTACAGGGCCGCTCGTATGAATCCTGCCATCCTGCATGATAACAAGTTCGTCACAAAAGCAGGCTGCAAGATCAAGATCATGAATTGCTGCAATAATTGTTGCATTGCTCTGTGTTACTCGGGTTCTAAGTGCATGCATGATATCAATCGAGTGCCGGACATCCAGGCTTGCTGTAGCCTCGTCGAGAACCATAACGTCAGTGTTCTGAGCCAGGGCGCGTGCTACAATAACTCGTTGACGCTCGCCACCTGATAGTCGTGTTATATATCGATCTTTCAGGTGGAAGATATCCAGAGTTTTCAAGCTTTTCATGACCAATTCAATGTCATGCGAACCTGGCTGGCCAAATCTTTCGATAAAAGGATGACGGCCCATCATGACTACCTCAAAAACTGTATACTCAAATTCCATCGAAAAGCTTTGCGGAACAAATGACAATTTTCGGGCCAGCTCAGGTTTGGGGTAGCTGTGAATTTTTGATGAATAAAACGTAACCGAACCGGTAGTTGGTTTTGCCGTGCCGGTAAGAAGATTGAGCAGGGTAGTTTTCCCGCTCCCGTTTGGGCCGATCAGTCCGTAGAGTTTCCCTTGCTGCAGTGTGAGGTCTATGTCGCTAAGACAAGGGAACCCCCGATAAGAAAAGGTGCAATCCGCAATATCGTAAACGGTGGTATTAGCTGAGGCCATACGCTGCTCCCAGCTGTCGTTTTCTGAATATATAACAAAAGCATGGACCGCCAATTAATGCGGTTAACACGCCAATGGGAATTTCGTGCGGGAGGATTGCCCGGGTAATTGTATCGGCTGTCAGAAGAAGTATTGAACCAGCAAGAAATGATGCTGGCAGCAAGATGCGATTATCAGGCCCGGCAAGCATGCGCAACATATGGGGAACAATCAAACCTATAAATCCGATGACACCGGAAACAGCCACGCAAATAGCAGTAACAAGTGAGGCGCTGATCAGCAGTTGTCTGCGTATTTTAGCACTGTCTACGCCAAGCGTATCAGCTGTAGTGGAGCCAAGAGCCATTATGTTGAGGTCACGGGCAAAGTACCAGGCAAAGATAAGACACGGGCTGAGAACACCTATCAGTAGCAGAACATCCTGCCAGTTCTTACCGACAAAGCTACCCATGAGCCAGAAGATGATAACGTTGACCTCTTCATCAGCCATATATTTAATGAATCCAATTGCTGCAGAAAGTATTGCTGCGACAATAACACCTGAAAGGATGAGGGTGTTTGATGATAATCGTGAGTCTCCAACAGAGAGAGCAAATACTGCAGCAAGGGTTCCAATTGCTCCTAAAAATGCCAGTACAGGCACAGACAAGGCAATGGGAATAGCAAAGCCCATTATTGACAATATAAACGCTGTAGAAGCACCAAATGCAGCACCTGAAGAAATTCCAAGCGTATATGGGTCAGCGAGAGGGTTGAGTAAAATTGCCTGAAAAACACAGCCGGCCAGAGCAAGACCGCCACCAACAAGAGCCGCCGTGAGAATTCGCGGCAATCGAACATCCATGATTACGACAGAGTATGTCTGATCAGCAACGGTCTGGGCAGCATTATTTCCGATGAATACATCAAGAACAGTACCGAGCACTTTAAGCGGAGGTATGGATATATATCCCATTCCAGTGGCTGCAATTATGGCGGCAACCAGCAGAAGGGTAAGTGCACCAAAAAGTAATGTTGACTTAACGCGCATTTAACCTCAGCAGGGTATACTGTTTCAGACAGGATGTGGTTAAACTATTTGTTAAAAGCAAAAAAACTCTCATTGATAATGAAGAAGTGACATCTGCATGAAACACATGGTTATCACAAAAAAATATCCCGGATCACACTATAAAGTGATCCGGGATATCCCTAATTATCCGAAATCTGTATTCCAAAAGAGCGTATCCGTGGCTCTGGTTGGATAACTTTCAGGTAGGTCTTCTGACTCCCGGATCTTCCTTGCCCTGAGCCTTCCCATCCTGTTTCGGACAGTGGCATTTTTTCAGGGGTCGTCACCGGTTACAGCGGCGGGCCCGTCTTCGATTTTCACGAAGTTCCCTATTAAGCTATACGATTGTTAGCACCGTATAAAATGTGCACCTGAGTTGTATAGTTACTCGTTACCCATATCAACAGTTCTTGTCAAGTGACAATAGAGTTAGCCTTATGATATACTTTTAGTAAAGGAGGTTTTTTATTGGTAATTGAGATTTCGGTTGTGGTATAAAATGTATATGGGTTTAAGTGCCACAAGTATTTGAATCTGAATATGTTTTCTCTTTAAGCTGTTTGGGAATTATTATGGAACGCATGAAATTACAAAGTAATCAGGTCGCATCTGAACGAATGGGTGGTATCCATAGACGCTATCTTCGCGCTGTTGTGTCAGGCTTCTCATGTGATATTGCTGATGGTCACCGTTTTATTGGTGGAAATGTAGAGAATGTCTCTTCAACAGGTTTTAAAATGACCGCGGTAGAAGACACATTCCCGGCAGAAGACTTTTATTATCATACTGTTGTCTCTGGTAATGGGAAACATTATAAGATAATTGCTAAGCCATGTTGGAAGCGTCAGACTGACGAAGGTCTGGAGATTGGTTTCAAAATCATTGACGCTCCCTGGGAATGGACAGAATTTGTTCTTGAAACTGTACCTGGGCAAAAGGCAAATATTCCAACTCACGGAAACGCCTGATCCGGTTTAGCAAGCTGTTTTAGCAACAAAAAATCAGTGTCAGTAGGGTGAGTAACACCTGAAAGTGTTCATTTGTGTTTTTTTCTCCCCCCCCCCTCTGCAATTCCGTCCTCTGTCTTGATGTGTCTTTCGGTTTTGTCCAGTAATTGCTGTAGTTTCGTGTTTGGAAACCTCTATACTAGACTCACATAATAATAAACGATTCCAACAAGTATCAGGCTAAGTACCCTGAACGACTGACTGAAGAAAATCAACTGGGCCGCGACTTTGGGTTTGAATATCCCTGCGTAATACGGAAACTGGTGTCTCACTGCCCGGAGCGGTGATGAAAGAATGTTTCCAACAAGCAGTGCTAAGATGATTTCACGTTGGGAAAGCGCTCCCTCCTGTAAAAGTGCGCCCGCAGCTGCAAGACCGGCTGTAAGTTCGGCAGCAAGGTGAAGGGTGATTATACCCATCGACTGGGGAGACAACCATGGGATAAATTCAAGGTATCCCGCAGCAAACTGCTCAAGCTCACGAAAGTATCCAACCCTGTGCATTATGAAAATAAGGATATATATGGGCACAGTGAACTTGATGATTTTGCGAATTCGCTTTTTAAATCTCTTCCAGCTCTTAATCGCGGCTGCCTTAAAATCTATTTTGGTAGAGTGTTCTGCCTGAGCCGTCGAAGTTTGAACTCCCTCAGGTTTGGTGAGCATACATCTGCTGATAATTACGATGCTTGCAGTTCGTAACACCGCGGCACCAAGTGTTATACCAATATATATAACTGCCGCACCGTGAATGAGCGGGAAAGTAATAAAGAAAATCGTGGGAAGATGAATGAAATAGGTCGGAAGGCTGTTGAAGAGATTTGCAAGGATCAACTCTCTCTTAGGGAGCTGTTGCTTGTCATAGGCCTCTGCGAGCATTGTATTGGCTGAAACCCCGGAAAACATGGCCAGCGAAAATGATGCTCCTGCTGTGTCAGACATGTGGCCAAGGCGGGTCAGGGGGCGTGCAAGAAGAGCAATCCATCGAGTCCAGTTCAGCGCTTCAATAAAATTAGCGACTAGTAAGCCTATAGAAATAAAGCATATTAAGCGGATGAGAGGCCAGCAAAGCCTCTCCCAAAGCATGAGAAAAAACTCAGGTGATAGTTCCATAATAATAAAATCGTAAAATAATAATGATCAATAGGCGGGAAGGCCTTGCTGGTGAATGTCCTGTTATTGAGGCTGCGTACAAATAGTCGGCATTGCTTGTTAGCATTTTGATTACAAATGTAACTGTATCATTTCAGATATCAAAGTGACTATCTCAACTAACAGACTGTTTTTCGTTTGCAATCAAAACACTATTTATAAGTAATCCGGGTTAGAGCGAAAGTTGTAACATTGCCCGCGCATAAATGCCATGAGGATCATCCATAAGTGCGAAGTCTGGTAACTCGTTACGAAACAGGTTGTAAAGGGACTTGACTGCAGGAGATAAAAATACATCTGGGAAGTGCGTTGCCATAGCCGATGTCAAGTGAGAGAGGATTTGATCTCTCATGCTGCTTTTGCGCTTACTGTATACAGGTACAAACGAGTCAAGCCCGGCGAGTTGTGCAGTTGCCTCAATTGCCTCATCCAGCGAACCCAGCTCATCAACGAGTTTTAGCTCTTTAGCCTGTTCTCCAGAAAATACACGTCCTTCCCCGATCAGAGATAAGTCTGCTCTAGATATATTACGTCCATTGTGGACGATGGTTAAAAAACGGTCATAGCCGTTATCTACAGTTAACTGTATGGTTTGTGCAAGCGTTGGTGTGAGTGGCTGGGTGAGGTTCATACCCGAGGACATACTGGTTGTACCAACACCGTCACTACGGATACCAACTCTGGCCAGAGTGCGTTCAAAGGTCGGAATTGCGCCGAAAATTCCAATTGAACCAGTTATAGTGTTGGGCGAAGCCCATATCTGGTCTGCATCTGCAGAAATCCAATAACCGCCTGAAGCGGCCATAGTCCCCATGGAGACAACAAACGGTTTGCCAGCCTTTTTGATTTCAAGAATTTCCTGGCGTATTATTTCTGATGCAAATGCGGATCCGCCACCAGAGTTAATGCGTAAAACAACTCCTTTGATAGAGTCATCCTCTCGTGCGTCGCGCAACTGATCTCCAAGCGATTCGCTTCCGATAACACCAGCAGGTTGATCGCCCCCAATAATAGTACCTTCAGCGATTATAACACTTATTCCATTGTTTTCTATTGTTTCAGGTTGCTGAGAAGGAGCTGTGATTTTGAGATAATCATCCATGGTAACTAAGTTAGGAGAGAATCCTAGGTTCATGGTTGTTAAATATTGGTTGAACTCTTCTCTGGTGAAAAGCTTATCAACCAAGCGGTTCTCAAGGGCCATTAATGCCGTATCACCGCGTGTTTTAATCAGGTTGGCTTCTATGTTTTCTATGTAATCGGTAAGAGTGTCGGGTGATAACCCTCGCTGACGCTCGACATCTTCAATATAGTTAGCCCAGAGTGTATTAAGCCAACTTGAATTTTGGCTGCGGGCTTCATCAGACATAGAGTTTCGAGTTATAGGCTCTATGGCAGATTTATACGTGCCAACGCGAAAAACATGATAATTCACCTGAAGTTTGTCTAAAGCCTCTTTGAAGTACAGCGGATATACCCCAAAGCCGTGCAACTCAACACCACCCATAGGATTGAGAACAATTGTATCTGCGTAGGACGCGAGGTAATAGTGTTTTTGGGTGTAATAATCCTGAGCTGCTATAACGGATTTGCCATATTCCTTAAATGTATTGAGAGCTTTGCCAATATCCTGCATCTGATTTAACCCGGCACGACCAAGTCCTTTGAAATCTAGGAGGATTACATTAATTGAAGGGTCATCTGCTGCAGAGTAGATAGCTGTAAGAATATCCTGAAGAACAATCTCACGCGGTTGCTGCTCCATGCCGAGGGCTTCTTCAATAAGATCGTCAATCGGGGCACTATTTTTACGGTCCTCAACAATATCCCCATGCAATTTAAGATGGAGCACGGAGTTTTCTTTGACAGTCTCATCAGGAGAAATAAAGAAACTCAGACATATAATAGCCAGAATAAAAAGAAAGACCGTGTTGACGATAGTGTTACGAACGATGCTGATTATACGTCCTGTGTAACGGAATATATTGAGAATTGAGAGAATAAGGTCTTTCATGTTTTTCCTTTCGATATTATTGGGTTCCAGTGAATCGGCTGCCTAATTTTAAACACTGGAATCACTTTTCACAAGACAGCAATGTCTATATTTGTATTGAGAGTACTTTATGGCTCAGAAAAAAACATATGCGATGTATTACGTTGCTGAGAATATGCGCATCTCTAAAATGACATTATAATAACGATATGCGAAAATATCCTCGAAACAACATGTGGTTTCAAGGCTGCTTCGGGATTGGTGCATCCGGAAAGGGTAATCGCAATTGGACTGGAATAGAATTTCTGGTAAAAAGTCCGGATACAGCCACTCCAAGTAAGCGAATTTTATTATTTCCTGCTTCGGTATTGTTAAGGAGTCTTGGCAGGCAGAACATAATGTCTTCATGAGTAAAAAGTGGTGACACAACGGTTGCTGACCGTGTTACGGTAACAAAGTCATGATAGCGGACTTTAAGTGTGAGGGTATACCCTCCAACGTTTCGTTTTAACAGACTGCCCGCAACTGACTCTGACAGTTCACCGAGGACTGCCATGATTTGCTGCATATCACGTATATCTTCAGCAAATGTGGTTTCGCTGCCGATTGATTTTCGTGTACGAGAAGCTTTTACAGGCCTGGGATCATCGCCTCTACAAATATCGTAATAGTAGCCGCCGGATTTCCCAAAGTGAAAAATCAATTCTTCACGTGTAAATCTCCTGAGATCTGCACCTGTCGTAACGCCGATTCGTTCCATTTTTTTTTCAGTAGCTTTACCGACACCATAAAATTTCCCTATTGGTAACCTTGCCAGGAATTCGAGAACATCAGCGGGAGGAATTATAGCTATGCCGTTAGGTTTATTAATATCAGAGGCGACTTTAGCTAGAAATTTGTTGCAGGAAACGCCAGCAGAGGCAGTGAGTCCGGTGGAGGAATAGATATCTTTTCGTATGCGTTCGGCAAGGATTGATGCTGAGGGCTCGTTATATCTGTTTATAGTGATGTCCAGAAAAGCTTCATCGACAGAGAGTTGCTCTACATGATCGGTATATTTATGGAAAATCGCCATTATCTGCATGGAAATTTCTTTATATCGTGCCATTCTGGGCTTGGTAAATATTGCTGATGGGCATAATCTATACGCCTTAGAACATGGCATGGCCGATCTAATACCGAATTTACGTGCTTCGTATGAGCAGGCGGCTACGACGCCCCTACCACCCGGTCGGCCGCCAACAATTACCGGTTTACCGCGCAGTTCAGCATTGTCGAGTTGTTCTACAGATGCAAAGAATGCATCCATGTCTATATGTATAATTTTTCGATTACTGTGCATTATATCGGTTGAGCAATGGGTAGAGCGGGTAATTTCAAGACTAATATGTTGTAATGCTGATCCGTTGGCGCTGTGCCATCATTTTTCTACATGCTATATTGTTGCTGTATTTTTTTTACAGTAGTATTGCCAGATGGTATATACAGGGCGCATCTTACTACGAAAGGCATCGCAGACTAAAGAGTTTCTTCATTTATCACTACAGGCTTACTATGAATACAAAATCCGTCATTGCATCAAACAGGCTGTTTCAGGGGTTGCCCGAAAATGAACTGGCCGAAATAGAAAGAATAGTCATCTCAAAACACTATGGCAGGGGAGAGACAATTTTTTTCGAAGGTGATGATGGTAACGGTTTTTATATTGTAGCAGAAGGAAAGGTGAAGATATTCAAAATGTCTTTGCAGGGTAAAGAGCAGATATTACATATATTTGGTCCTGGCGAACCTTTTGGTGAAGTGCCTGTATTTCATGGTCAGCCTTTTCCAGCCACCGCTGAAGCGCTGGGTAAAACCAGTGTGCTGTTTTTCCCGCGAAGAGAATTTGTAGAAGTTGTAACAAAAATTCCGTCCATTGCCTTAAACATGCTGGCGATGCTCTCAATGAGGTTACGCCGTTTCACCAGCCAGATTGAATCACTCTCCCTAAAAGAAGTACCAGCGCGACTCTCTTCATATTTATTATATCTTTCTGAAGAACAAGGCAATGCCGATACTGTGGAGCTTGAAATCTCGAAAGGTCAATTAGCCAGTTTACTTGGAACAATACCGGAGACACTCTCCAGGATTCTCGGAAAGATGTCAGAAGAGGGCTTAATTGAAGTTCAGGGAAGAAAGATCAGTCTTCTGGATCGGGTAGGGCTGGAAGAGCGCTAGGAGGCTGTCCGACAATGGTTTTCGAAGTTTACGCTATCTGCCCAAACTCTTCGGAATTTTCAAAAAAATAATGCTCGCAGGTAAGCGTTAGACTCCGATATCATGTATATGGCTGTGCTTATTTTTAGAAAACTTCTCGATTTTGACCAAAATCCCTATTGTCGGACAGCCTCCTAAAAGTCAGTCCTGGAAAGGTCTTATGATCAAAATATCTCAAAATGAATTAGTCATAGGGCCTTTGGGTATCTGTAAAATCACTTTTTATTGCCGATAACTCTCTGCAAGACCTCAGTCATATCAGCTGGACTCAACGGCTTGGAGATGTAGTCTGTCATCCCGGCTTCAAGGAGTCTCTCTTTATCACCGCTCATCGCATGGGCGGTCATGGCGACTATCGGGATATCCGCATACTTTGTGAACTCCGGTGTTGTACGGATATGTCGTGTGGCTTCCACTCCATCCATGATCGGCATCTGGACGTCCATGAGAAGAACATCAAAGACTTCATCCCGGTTAAGAGTTGATAATACTTCAAGGCCGTTTTCCAATGCCTTGACGCGATGCCCCATTTTCTCAAGAACTTTAGTAATAACCTGTCGGCTGATATGGTCATCTTCAGCGAGTAAGATGGAAAGTCTTGCCTCAGGGATGTTGCTCTTAATGTTGATCTTGTCAATATCCTGATCTGTGGTGGCGACAGCAAGGGGCAGGGAAAAATTCACGGCAGTACCGACGCCTTCCTCGCTCATTATACTGAGGTTGCCGCCTAAAAGAGTTACCAGGTGTCGGGAAATTGCTAACCCCAATCCAGCCCCCTGATATTTCCGGGTGAAACTGCTGTCGCCTTGAACAAATGGATCAAACAGGCTGTTGAGTTTATGAACAGGAATTCCGATGCCGGTATCTGTGACCGAGAACAGTATCCGGTCCAACTCATTAGGTTTTGGCTCTAGCCTGCAAGCCTCGACCAACACAGAGCCGGCTCTGGTAAATTTGAGAGAATTGGCGATGAGATTGTTTAAAATCTGCTGAATCCTGGCAACGTCTCCAACCAGCAAAGGAGGGATGTCGGAATCTATCTTAAAATTCAGGGTGATCTTTCTTTCTTGAAAATCGGGAACAAAGATCTGCTCAGTGGCACGCATTGTCTCGATGAGGTTGAATACTACCGGTTGTACTTTCAATATCCCTGCTTCTACTTTAGAGAGGTCCAGTATGTCTTCCAGCAGTCTGGTTAACCTTTTTGATGCCAGAAGGCCGTAGGATACATATTCCTTCATCTCTGTGGTTAGAGCAGTGGTCTCCATGAGCTGTAACATTCCCATGATACCATTGATCGGAGTACGGATTTCGTGACTCATGTTAGCCAGGAACTCGGATTTTATTCTGTTGGCCGCTTCAGCAGTTTCTTTAGCACGAATCAGTTCTGCCTCTGCCTTCTTGCGATCAGAGATATCTCTCGCTATCGTAATAATTAGAGGTTCTCCTTCAATCATTGCTCCGCTGGCACGGACTTCCACATCAAAAACGGTACCATCCTTGCGGCGGTGTTGACTTTCAAAAATACTGTCTATCGATTCGATGTGGCCAAAATTTCGTTTTATCTCATCTTCGGTGGAATTAGCGTCGAAATCCCAGCTATGCAGGCGGTTTACCTCTTCAAGATTGTAGCCCAGCATGTCGGCAAATCGTTGGTTGGCTTCAATCACCCGGTGCTGTTGGTTAAAAATTGCTATGCCGTCACCACTTTTTGCCATCAGGATACTTCGGCGTCGTGCTTCGTTATTAAATTTGGTTTCGGTCAGTTTGCGATCGGTGATGTCGCGTAGTGCGGTGATCCGTATATCTTCACCATTTTCCCTTATCAACCTCGCCTGAATCTCACAGGGAAAGGTTGTTCCGTTTTTGCGCAGGGCGGTTACCTCATATGGGGCCTCCTGATTGCTGAGCATTCGCGATAACACTGTAACATGGTCATCAGGGTGAATCCATTCTATGCCTGCCCGTCCGATCGCTTCGGTATCTGAATAGCCGAACATTTCTCTGGCAGTCTCGTTCTGACCAATGCAGACTCCCTTAACTGATAAAAATATAGATTCGAAAGTCGCTGTAGAGAGTTGCTTGTAATGGCGGCAGGCTTCTAACGTTTCCTGTGTTGCACGTCTCTCCCGTGTAATATCGGTATAGGTAGTGAGTACAGCAGTCGGCGTGTTGCTGTTATCTGAAAAAAGTGGCCGACAGCTAACCGTCATCCAACTGAGAGTGTCATGAGCTGATTGTATTCCAATGATCACCTTATCGCATGGGGCCCCGGTGCGGAGCGTGATAGCAGCAGGATGTTCGTCACTCGATAAAGCGGTGCCGTCTTCACTTACCATAGGCAGGTTGCTGGTGTACTGAGGCTTACCATGCAACGACGTTAAGTCAAGCAACTCCCTAGCAATGGTGTTGATGAAAATAATCAGTCTGGATTCATTTTCGATAACAATTCCCGCTTCAACTGCGTCAAGAAGTAGGCTGAAACAACGGGTAGTAGAATCAGTGTCACCAACATGTTGTGGCCATAAGACCTTGAGCATATTTGACAGAACGTCTGGAGGGGGAGCATCGTTATTATTAGGATTTATAGAGCGATTGGAGGTCATGACCTTACTCTTGGATAAACGTGTATATTGAATGGAAAGCTTGGTAAGAGCTTGCTTGGTCGTTTAAATTAGAAATAAAACATGCAGTTAATATTTAATTAATTCATGCGTTCAAAACACGTTGTTGCACTTTCTATAATACATCATCACCTTTTTTTTGTCATTTCCACTTAATGGAATGTGAGCGGTCGAAATGTTCTGACCTTCATATTGGTCGATGTTGGCGTTGTATTGATACAGCAATATATTTAGGGATGTCATAGTCGTTAAAAGAATACGGGTAGAAATTTACGTCTATTGTCATAGACACCATCCGCTGTTCAATCATGTCGCTGAACAATCTTTACTCTTTGAAGGTCTGATTGCCTTCACCAAAAAAACATGTATTTCAGATGCCTGTGTGGTTGTGATTTGTGAAATTACTGGTAGCCTCAATTCTCTGAAAAATCCTTCAGATTCATTCGTGAAAAAAGAATTTTGTCTGAACATTGCTTTTTTAGTCATTTTCTTCTAATGAGCGTAGAACATTCCCAGGATGCTTTCGATCCTGGTTGTAATTTTAATATCAAAAATATTTTTTTACAGTGACTGACTACACAGTCCTGAGGGTAAGAAATGCAGCGTCTTATTTTGAACAGCTGGGCACTGTTTCTTGGTATGGGACTAATCATGCTGGGAAACGGTTTACAGGCAACACTTCTTGGGGTGCGTGCCTCTATGGAAGGTTTTGGCACAACCATCACAGGTATCGTTATGTCCGGTTATTTCATCGGGCTTATCGTCGGTTGCAATACTGTACCCAAAATAGTCAGCCGGGTTGGTCATGTTCGTACATTCGGTGCCCTGGCATCTCTTGCATCCACATCAATACTTGTACAGGCGGTTCTCGTTAATCCTTTTGCATGGTGGGCAATGCGCTTTGTTACAGGTTTTGCTTATGCCGGTATCTATATAGTTGCAGAAAGCTGGCTTAATGAAGCTGCCGAAAACGGAAATCGTGGGAAATTGTTAAGTTTTTATATGCTTGTCTCTCTTGGCGGTATGGCTGGTGGGCAGATGCTGCTTAACCTTTTTCATCCATCCGGATTTGAGTTATTTGTACTGGCATCCCTGCTAATCAGTTTCGCTGTGATACCAATATTGCTGTCGACTTCCCGGGCACCACAGTTCGAAGTGATGGAAAGTGTCGGCATTATAGGTCTCTATCGGGTCTCGCCGCTTGGCGTATTTGGCATGTTTATCACCGGGATGTCGATAGGGACATTTTTCGGGATGGGTGCTGTCTACGCCACTGACATTGGTTTGTCGGTTAAGGATGTTTCCTTTTTTATGGGAACGCTTATTCTTGGTGGCTTTCTTTTCCAGTATCCATTGGGATGGTTTTCAGATCGCTTTGGACCAATCAAGGCTATCATACTCAGCTGTATAAGTGGTGCGGCAGTATCTTTTATTGCAATGACTATTGAGGCCGAAGGTTTAGCCTTTTACGCAATTGTCGCAACAGTTGGAGGTTTCGCCATGCCTTTGTATTCCCTTTGTTGTGTGCATACCAATGATTACCTGACACCTACCCAGATGGTTGCTGCAAGTGGGACTTTGGTGCTTCTGAGTGCGACGGGAGCTGCAATTGGATCTCCTATGACAGCCATTGCCATGGATATCCTCGGACCGCAGGCTTTTTATGGAAGCCTTGGTGTGATGTTAAGCTCTGTTGCAGTTTTTGCGCTATGGCGTGCAACTCAACGTGTAGATGCTGTTATCGAGGAACATGGTGAATTTGTTGTAATGGCGGCAAGCCCCTTGAGTGTATCATTAAATCCGGATGTGAAACTGGAAGAAATTGAAGCGGCTGCAGATGAAGATACCGAAGACATTCAATCCAGCTTTGCTGAGCTTGTTAATGATCTTGAAAACCCTCAGGATGAAATTTTGCCCAACTAAAGATACGTAAAACCTCAAAGCTCTTCTTGCTGAACTCGATTATTCTACAGACTTTTAAGATCTGATTTCATTTCTTCTTGAGATGTTCAAGGCCTTGAACCCGATCTTTGAGATTGGCGAAGGTCTTTGTGGCTATCATGAGTTCTGCCGTGAAGTCTTTGAGGCATTCCTCACACATGGCAACCACGTCTTGATCTGTCAGCTTTTGGAAATTGTGGGCACAATCAAAGCAAAGGGCATCCTTGTTTTCGCTGAATATGATGGTATCTGCACTTCCGTCTCCTACATGTTTGCAGACAATCCAAAAAGGTACCTCCCCGTGTTTTTTACACGTTTCTTCTACCGTCATGACATTCCTTGTTGTACTGATGGATGTAGTGTGTTTCCTGCCTTAAAAGAATGTACAATTCTTCTATCTGAGATCAGATAAGTATATGTGCTAATATACCGGTCCTTCGGATCGCATATAATAACAAATGATCTATCTTTTTGGTACTCATAACATATACATCCATAGAGGGAAGGTACCTCCTGATTATCGTATATGCACAGTGATAGCGTGTTCCTCAACCCCATTATTTCCATAGCCAAGTACATTCCAATCAGCATTCATAGGCTGTGGGTTCCCATCTGAATCAATTGCCCGCGACATCAGAGTGAAATCTCCTTTTTCTTTGGCTTCCCAGATGTATTGCCAATGACGCCAGGCAAATTTTTCGTGAGGTCCTATGAAGTCGGCATCGGCCCAGTTCTTTCCGTTATCCAGCGATACTTCGACCCGATCAACGTCGGTTTCACCAGCATAGGCTGTGCCAAGTATGACGACAGTTCCAGCGCTCAGTTCTTCTTCATTAAGCGGTTGAGTAATGAAGGATTTTAAAGTGATTTCAGTAACTACCTCGCCGGATTTCGATTCTTCGCCTTTCTGATAGGTTCTGTAGACATTGTCCATAAAGAATCCTTCATATGGGCGATCCAGTACGTTAATCTTCGATAACCACTTCACGCAATTGGCTCCCGTCCAACCCAACGCTAACACACGTAAGGGATACCCATGTTTTAACGGCAGAGCTTCACCGTTCATCTCATAGGCAAGAAGAGTTGTCGACATGGCTTTTTCGATGGGGAGACTTCGAATGAATTTGATGCCTGCAGAACCCGGAGACTGATCATCTCCTTCAAAACTCACGTGTTTTGCACTGCTCTTCAAACCCGCTTGCTGCAAAACATCTTTTAGCCAGATACCTCCATAAACAGCATTTCCAACCCCTCCAATAGTCCAGGTGTTGCCTCGTGCTTTTTCCTTGAGCAGAGAACGCCCGTTACCCGAACATTCAAAGGTGTTAGCGACAATAACCTTGGTCATTTTGAGGATCTGGTCCATGGTCAGATGAAATGGATTTTCTATTTCACCATCAACGGACAATTTCCATTTTTCAAGAGAGATAGGTTCGCTTGGGAACATGCCCTGGTTTCGATCAAAGAAAATGGAATTAGCGGTAATCCACGATCGCAAAGATTCAACTGGTGTTTCAGCGTTAAGAGGTTTTTCGGTCATAACTCGCATCTTTTTTTCCATTTCATGTCCTCCTTCTCAAAAGTTCTGGACTCAAATGACGTATTTCTGACTACAGAAGAGTGATGTTAGTACTTCGGAATTCTCAACTGGTAATCAGCTATTGGTTTCAAAAAACTCATTAATTCGAGTTGTTGATTAACAAATGATTACGCTGGCTAAATATTCTGCCCTCAAGGTCTAACTTTATATAGGTGTAATTAGTGTTACCACTAACAATGTGCTAATTCAATTGATTGTTAGAAGGGCGAAGTCGCCATATTAACTAAAATACACTTAGAATTGCTTCCACAAAGGGGAGCATCCCTTAAAGGCCTTTATATCCAAGCGTTATGTATATAGTTGTGCAATAACAGCTTTTTATGTGCAGTATGCATTGTCGTGCCCTGCTTTTTATATTTTTCCATCTGGTCTTAACCCTCCGTTAACCGCCTTCCTGATATCTTCCTCTTCATAGTTGGGATATGCCGGATGGCTGTAGGCTTATGGATATATCTTTAAAGGTTTGAGGTTTATAGCCCCGATCAACAGTGGATGGAGTGGAATGCGGATGTATCTAACAAAAATCAAAACATATTTACTACCTCTTGTGGTGGCAATTTCTGTCGTGCTATTGAGCTCATGCAGCACAATTCCTCAGGGGAACTATACGGCGCTTGCAGAACAGGAACGTCAACGTGTGACGGAGTGGCCTGCACAGGAAGAGGGGGCTGAAAAAACAACATACCTCGGGGAACTTATCAGGGATCCTGAACTTGATTCACTGATAGAGGAAGCCCTGCAGGCAAATCCGAATTTGCAGCAGACCGTTTTGACATTGAAGATTCTCGGTGCACAGCGTCAGCAGACAACTGCTGATCGTCTTCCCAAGGCGCAATTCGACGCAGGTGCAGGTAAAGACGAGGGTGATGATGAAAGCTATAGCGGTTCGCTCAGTATCAGTTGGGAAGTTGACCTTTGGAAGAAACTTGCAGACAGTGAAAATGCGGCAGTAATGGACGAAGCAGAACAGCAGGCATTGCTTGAGGCAGTACGCCTTTCACTCACTGCGGAAGTTATGAAAGAATGGCTGGGCCTGATCAGTGACCAGAACACCATCGATATAGAAAGACTCCGCCTGGAAAATCTCGAAAAAAACGAACTCTATATACTACAGCGATATCGCAGCGGTATTGGCAACCTTGAAGATCTGGACAGTGCCCGTACCTCGACATCTGTTTCAAGAGCATCCCTTGAAGGGTATCAGGAAAATCTGTCACAAAGACAACGAACCCTGAAAACTCTTCTTGGTCGTATTGGAAGCACAGATCTCACAGCGAAAGCGTCATACCCTGAAGTTCTAACTCCACTTGCTGATCTGCCAGATCAAACCCTGCAGCGTCGTCCTGATCTGCAGGCAGCTTATTTTGCTATTAAAGCAGCAGATTTGAGAACGTCTGTTGCGTATAAAGATTTGCTTCCGAGCATAAGTCTTCAGGCAGCCCTGGAGGATATCGGAGATTCACCACAATCCATGCTGCTGAGTGATCCTTTATGGGGTTTGCTCGGCCAATTGACCGCACCTGTTTTTCAGGGGGGAAAGCTTAAAGCTGCAGCTGAAGTCGCAAAGTTAAAGACAGCACAGAGCTATGAAGCCTATCGTGAAACCCTGCTGGAGGCCATAAGTGAAGTAGAAAACGCCTTGAGCCTGGAGCAGTCAATCACTCGTCAGCAAAACCATATAACCTCTGCGCTGGCAAGTGCCCGTAATTCTCTAGAAAGATATCAGGAGAGCTACAGGTCCGGTCTGGTTGATATACTTGACCTGCTCACCGTTCAGGAAAAAACATTTGATCTTGCATCACAACTAGATACCCTCATTTACGAACGCCTGACAAACCGGATTGACCTTGGTCTGGCGCTTGGCCTTGGAGTAGAAAAATGAAACATCGAATAATAAACTGGTCAACAGTCATTGTGGCACTCATCATCCTGGCTGCTTCAGTATTGTATACCCGTCAGCTTATAGCCGAGCAAGTGGAAAACCGCCGTCCACCACAGGCGATTCAACCTCAGCGCCCGGATGTTGCAGTTCTCACCGTTGCAGGCGCTACATATAGTGCAAGAATTCAGGGCTATGGTGAAACGAAAACACATTACAGTCTGACATTAACAGCTCAGACAAGTGGCCAGGTGATCGATCAGTCAACTCAACTTGAGTCGGGATGCCAGGTAAAGAAAGGAGACGTCCTTATTCAACTTGAAGATAGCGACTATCAGTCTGCAGTTGCTGATGCTAAAAGTGATCTGGCAAGTGCCAGGTTGAGTTTGCTTGAAGAGCAACGTGAGGCAAATCAGGCGCAGGCGGAGTGGCGCGCTTCAGGGCTTAGCGGTGAACCGGATTCAGATCTTGTTTTGCATGAGCCTCAACTTGAAGCAGCAAAAGCTGCAGTTGCAAAAGCTGAAGCAGCCCTTGTGAGTGCAGAAAAAGAATTAAGCCGAACAAAAATCACCTCCCCATTTGATGCTATTGTGGTTGAACGATTAACAACACCGGGCAGCTATCTTCAGGCAGGAACCGCAGTCGCTACCTTATACAGCACTGACATGATCGAAGTTGCTGTGCCGCTGTCGACAAGAGATTGGAAAAATCTCCCGGATTCGACAACCCTTATTGGTAGTTCCTGGCCGGTTCAATTGAAAGGTGTTGAAGATAGTCAGAAATGGTCGGGCAGAGTGCTCCGTGCTGCCCAGCATGTAGATAGTACCAGTCGGCAGCGTACGCTGATTGTTGCGGTAGATTCTCCGCTGGATCAGGTTCCCCCACTTTTACCTGGAACTTTTGTTGAAGTTGCTATGAGCGGCAGTGAGGTTCACGACGTCTGGAAATTGCCAAACTCTGCGCTGAGTCAGCGAGGTGAAATCTGGTATGTGACAGAAAACAATATCCTGGCCAGGTTTTCTACGGAGCCACTATTCAGCAACGAGAGTTCAATATATATCAATGTCCCAAAAGAGCTGACCCAATCTTCAGTGAAGATAGTGGTCCATCCGCTCAGCAGTTATCTTCCTGGCATGAACGTTCAGCCGGTTGTGGGGGATGAAAATGCATAATTCAAATACTACAAAAGGGATTATCCCATGGTTTGTATCCAACCCGGTAGCTGCTAATCTCCTGTTGATGCTGGTCATTGTCCTTGGAGTCTGGCAGTTGACGACCTTACGCAAAGAGGCGTTTCCAAGTATGGAACCCCACGCGATAAATGTATCGGTCTCGTATAGCAGTGGTTCAGCACAGCAGGCTGAGGAAGGTCTTGCAATAAAAATTGAGGACCAGCTTGAAGACGTGAGTGGAATTGACACGGTTACCAGCCAGTCTACCAGCAGCGGTGTTACGGTTTCTATAGAAAAGCAGGATGATTACGATCTTGACCAATTATTCGAAGATGTGACGACTAAGATCGATGCCATTTCCACATTTCCTGCTGATGCTAAAAATCCAATCATTGAGAAAGCAGAGCGTAAAGAGCATTCTCTCTGGTTGCAGCTTTATGGCAATGCGGACAGGCAGACATTGCAACAACTTGCAGATGACTTGAAAACTGATTTGCTGGCAGAAGACGCCATCAGCAGGGTCAGTATTTCTGGTCGCAAAGATCCTATGATGGTTGTTGAAATAGAAGAAGCGAGGTTACGGGCATATGGCTTATCGCTTTCTGATGTGGAGGACGCTATTAACCAGGGTTCTTCGAGTACGGCAACTGCCGTAATGCGAAATGAACACCTCAATCTTCAGCTCAAATCTTCTGAGCAGGCGTACCAGAAAGAAGACTTTGCCGCCATTCCACTTCTTACCACCAGCGATGGTCATAGATTATTACTTGGAGAGGTGGCAACGATCAATGACACCTTTGATGACGAAACTGCTGTATTGTCGCGCTATAACGGTCAAGATACTATTTCTCTGCAGGTTATCACTACAGGCATGGATG
Organism: Desulfosediminicola flagellatus; assembly: GCF_005116655.2. Taxonomy (GTDB): domain Bacteria; phylum Desulfobacterota; class Desulfobulbia; order Desulfobulbales; family Desulfocapsaceae; genus Desulfopila; species Desulfopila flagellata. The sequence goes on from NZ_CP050698.1 coordinate 2,222,015, forward strand.
ATATTTCTGATTCTGCAAAGAGCGCCCGTAAGGTAGCTGAGCAGTGGCAGGACGGCTCCAAACTTGTCGAAGGAGTGGAGCTTGCCACCTGGTATGACCGCTCTACCTCAATTAATCAGCGCTTGCAGTTGCTGATCAAAAATGCCCTGTCAGGTATAGCCCTGGTTTTTATCCTGCTTGCTGTGTTTTTAAACCTTACTGTTGCCTTCTGGGTTGCAATGGGATTGCCCTTTATCTTCTTTGGAACCCTCTATTGTATGGGGACCAGCTTCATAGGTCTTACACTGAATGAATTCACAACCTTCGGCTTTATAATGGCTCTGGGTATTGTTGTGGATGATGCGGTGGTGGTGGGTGAAAGCGTGTATACCCAGCGTGCCCAAAATGGTGATACTATCGAGAATACCATCAAGGGGACAATGCGTGTCGCGCTACCCACTATTTTTGGTGTTTTTACGACTGTGGCAGCATTTTTTGCTCTATCACAAATTAGCGGACGCCTTGGTGAACTCTATTCACAGTTTGCAATGGTTGTGGCCATTTGTCTGGTTCTCTCTGTTATAGAGTCAAAGCTTATTTTGCCGGCTCATCTGGCACATCTTAACACCAGACCACAAAGTTCAAGTAACCCGCTCACACGTCTCTGGCAGATGGTTCAACATGGTGCTGACCGGGCTCTTAACATTTTTACTGAACGCTGTTACCGGCCGGTTATTGAATATGCTCTTCACTATCGCTATGCTGTGATAATCGTGTTTATCGCCCTTTTTGTTCTTGTTGTTTCGATGCCATTTGCAGGAGTGTTGCGGGTGAGTTTCTTTCCTGATATTCCAGGCGACACGGTGACGGCATCACTTACAATGCAAAACGATACCAGTTTTGGCCAGACTCATGATGCTCTTGGGCTTCTGGAGCAACGGGCCTATCAGGCAGATCAGGAATTGAGTGGTGAGTCTGCAATCTCGTATATTACAAGTCTGCAGGTGTTGGCTGAGGCAGATCAATCCGGTACGATAACACTTAAACTAAGCAGTGAAGCGCCCTATGATATAAATTCATTCACACGTCACTGGCAGAAGTTGGCTGGCTTGCCGGAAGGTACACGGTCTCTCAGTGTCCAGAACACCCGTAGAATGGTTGATGCGTTGCGAATTGAGCTTCGTGCGACAGATGATAGTATTTTGACAGCCGCTGGAGAAAAGCTCAAAGAAGAGCTGCAGAATATGTCGTCTGTGAGCGGTATCGAAGACAATCTACAACCGGGTCAACCGCAGTTGCAGCTCAAACTGACAGAGCAGGGAAGGGCACTCGGCATGACAACAGAGATGCTTTCCGAACAAATTTATCAGGGGTTCAGTGGCCAGGTTGTGCAGCGTTATCAACGCAATAGTGATGAAATAGAAGTGAAGGTCCGCTACCCGGAAGGCGAGCGTCAGAATAGCGCCGACCTCCTTAAATCATCGGTACGAACGAGTGACGGCACGGTATTGCCTTTATCCAGTGTGGCCACGGTAACTTACGGCTATACTCGAGACACAATTACCCGCATAGATGGAAAGCGTGCTGTGTACATTTCTGCTGATGTTGACAAAGATGCAGTGTCTGCAACCGAACTTGTCAGTACGCTAAAGACTACAGCAGCATCTGAACTTCAGGCAAACTATCCGGGGTTATCTCTTCACTTTGCCGGTGAAGCCGAGCAACAGGCTGAAACACAAAACTCTATGGTCCAGGTGTTTTGCATTGCTATGCTCGCTATTTACATGTTACTGGCAATCCCATTGAAATCATATGTGCAGCCTCTGCTCATTATGACTGCAATACCTTTTGGTATAGTCGGGGCAATTATCGGTCACTGGATAAATGATCTCTCTTTAGGTATACTCTCGCTCAATGGCATAATTGCACTCAGCGGAGTGGTGGTAAACGACAGCCTGCTATTGGTGTCGAGGTTCAATACTTTAAGAGCCGAAGGTTGTGACTTACATGATGCAATTAGTGAAGCCTGTCGTAATCGACTTCGTGCTGTGCTGCTCACCTCGTTCACCACTTTTGCAGGACTTATGCCTTTGCTTGGTGAAACATCACTGCAGGCTCAATTTCTTATTCCGGCGGCGGTGTCGCTTGCTTACGGCATTATGTTTGCAACGTTGATTACTCTGATATTAATACCTTCGCTGCTGATGATTCAGGCAGATGCAGTACGAGGTTTGGTCGCAATTAAGCGATGGTATTTTCCTGAAAAAGGCCAGCAACAGGTATGTTAAACGTGCTCCTTGTGGAAGATGATCTCGATCTGGCGGATACTATCGTCGAGTATCTTGAGATTGAAGGAATACGTTGTATCCATGGTGCAAACGGTATGGCCGGACTGCAGTTGGCAAAAGAGGGTGGATATCAGGTATTATTGCTTGATATTAACCTGCCACGACTGGACGGTTTGAGTCTGTGTGAGCAATTACGAAGTTCCGGAGATGACACGCCGATCCTGATGCTGACGGCACGCGACGGTCTGGATGACAAATTGGCAGGCTTTCAGGCAGGAACCGATGATTATCTGGTGAAACCCTTCGCCCTGCTGGAACTCGTGGTGCGACTTAAAGCCCTCTCGCGCAGGCGTAGTGGTCAGGTTCGTAAATTATCCTGCGCGGATCTTGAAATGAATCTCACCGACAAAACTGTCACCAGGGGCGGCAGCATAGTAAAATTATCACCCACAGGCTGGCGATTGCTGGAAGCGTTACTTCGGGCATCCCCCGAAGTTATTTCCAGGCAGGATTTGGAAGAAGCGGTATGGAATGATGATATCCCAGATAGCAACAGCCTGAAAGTTCATATATTTAATCTGCGTAAGGCAATTGATGTGCCGTTTTCCAATCCTTTGCTGCAGACAATAACCGGGCACGGTTTCGCTATGCGAGAGAAGTCTTCATTATGAAGTACAAGATTAGTCTTAAACTGTTTGTTACCCTGGCATTTTCATTACTCGCTGTGGTGCTTGTTATAGGCTATTCGCTACTCAGTGCACACTATTATCATATGGGGATGGACAGTGTCACTGCCAGCAATATGGAGGAGACTGCCCGCAGCTATGTTAAATTAGTTCCGCCAGCCAAACGAACCCAGTTCGAACATTTCAGAGGGTATAGGATTTCCAGTAACTGGAATACTATTCCCCTTGATCTCCAGACCGCCTTTGGTACCAAACCTCCCGAGCAGGGATTGTCAATAGAAGTAGAAAAGGACAACTGGTTCAATAAGCCTGATATCGTCTATTTTGTTTATCGATATCAGGACGACAATGGAACGTTGTTTGTTACCCGGCGTGGCTCCAGAGCTAATGCTCCTCCGCTCATTGGTCGTAATGCAGCGGAAAGTCGGAAAATGCTGTTTGCCATCAGCGCTTCAACTGCAGGATTAATCGGGGTTACAATTTTGTTTTTGCTGCGACGTGTTTCGCGGCCTGTAGCGTCATTGGGGCAATGGGCTCGATCTCTGAACGCTGAAAACCTGAGTGAACCACCTCCTGATTTCTCCTACCCGGAACTCAACGATTTGGCGTATCTGATCAGAAACAGTCTTTCTTCTGTTCAGGAGAGTCTTGACCGAGAGCACAGTTTTTTGCGTCATGCGAGTCATGAACTACGAACCCCGATAACCGTTATGCGTAACAATATAGAATTGTTACATAAAATAAAAGAAACAACGGCCTTTGAGCGAAGTGCTCCGCTGGAAAAAGCAATTGACCGGATGGATAGAGCCAGTTTGAATATGCAGTATCTGACAGAGACGCTTTTATGGTTGAGCAGAAAGGAAATGCAGACACTTCCGGGTAAACAGATTGAGTTGGATAGTTTGCTGGAAGAACTGGTGGATGAGATGAAATATCTCCTCGATAGAAAAGATGTTCAACTGAAAGTAGAGACAAATCCGTGTACAGTGTTTTTACCCGAATTTCCAGTCAGAATTGTATTGGGAAATTTGATTCGGAATGCGTTTCAGCACACCTGGGAAGGATGTATTACCATTCACCAGCAAGACAATCGTGTTGTTGTCTTCAACCCGCAATTGCCTGCTGGTTCTGATCAAAACGAATTGGGTTTTGGCCTTGGACTGCAATTAACCAGGCAGTTAATACGAAAGCTGAACTGGAAATATGTCGATGAATCGACACCTTCTACTCATCAGGTGTCGGTCCTATTTGATAGTGGGCATGCCATATCTTAACGAAAAAAAATCTATAACATGTTGTTCCACTTACAAAAAATTCCACATCCACCTTTGCGGGTGTCACCGGCCTTACGAATGACTAAGACCGGAGCGCAGCATTTGAATCAGGCCGTCGAGCATAAGAGGAATTTCATTCTCTACATCTAAAAGATCTGGAAAGAAAATCCAGTTGGTTGCCAGTCCGTCAATAAACGACAGTGTGGCAATGCTGCCGAGACGAACATTGAGGTCTTCGGGCAACTGCCCCTGCTTGATAGCATTTCGCAGAATTTTTTCTATCTTCTGTTGGCCCTCGCGGTGACAGTTGACCCTATGAACATGAAGGGTACCAGTATCTTCTACCGCTTCGCATTTACTTATTAAAATCTTGAATAACTGCAGTACCCGCGGATCGTTTTTAAGACTCTTAAAAAAACTAATATAGGTCTCTTTCAATTTACCCAGCGGATCTGGAGTGTCCGGATTCTCACTTGCACGTGACAGAGGTTCAAAGGGCAGGAGGAGCTGCTCCCAAAGATCAGCGAGCATATCCTCCTTATTTTTGAAATGCCAGTATATAGCGCCTCTGGTCACACCAGCTTCTTTGGCGATATCTGCCAAAGTGCTGCCGGAGACACCACGAACAGAAAAAACCTTTACCGCTGCATCCAGAATAGCTTCGCGGGTTTTCAAGGCTTCTTCTTTCGTCTTACGGGCCATAATTGTTCCTTGTGTTATTTCGTATATTCTTTCCAGCCGCCTCCAAGAACCTTATAAACGGTTACCTGGTTTTCAAGCTGAGCACGTTTTAAAGTAAGATAATTCTGCCTGGAGCTGTACAACGAACGCTGGGCATCCAACAATGTAAGAAAACTATCAACCCCTTGTTGATATCGGTTGCTGGCATGGCTGTAATACTCTTCATTTGCCAGCAGATTAGCCTGTTGAGCAATCAGCTGTTGCTGATAGGTTTCACTGGCAGACAGGGCATCAGAGACTTCCCTGAATGCGGTCTGAATAGCTTTCTCATATCTGACAACATAGAGTTCTTTTTGTATTTTTGCCACATCAAGTTCCGCCTGCAATTTGCCTGCAGTAAAAATTGGCAGACTTATAGAAGGCGAAAATAACCAGGAGCCATTTCCGCTATCAAAAAGTTCACTCAGATCAGAGCTGCCGATACCTGCACTTGCAGTTAACCTGACTGTAGGGAAAAAGGCTGCCCTGGCTGCCCCTATATTGGCATTTGCTCCGATTAACTCATGCTCTGCAGCCATTATATCCGGTCGCTGCAGCAACACTTCCGACGAGACGGCTGAAGGCATAACAGATAGAGGTTCAAACTCTTGCAGTGAACCAATTTCACTCAGTATAGTCTGTGGTAGACTGGTACCGATAAGTAATGTGAGATTATGAAGATCCTGAAGTACCTGCCTCCGATACAAAGCCGAATTGGCTTTCACAGATTCAAGACTGGTACGCGCCTGTGCCAGGTCGAGTTGATTGGCAATGCCAGCATCAACCCGCTGTTGGATAAGGCGATAGGAGTCCTCTTCGACCTGCCGTGTCTGTTCTGTAATATATAATAATTCCCTATCAGTAAGCCAGGTGATATACGCATTGGCTACTTCTGCAATAAGGCTTATAGTTGCACTCTTGCGGGTCTCTTCCAGTGCCAGATATTGTTCGAGTGCCTGATCATTGAGATTGCGGATCCGACCGTAAAAATCGAGCTCATAAGAAGTGCTTGCCACCTCAAGTGAATAGGATTCGCTGGTAGCGGCACCACCACTGGTCGGGCCACGTTGTTTAATGCCGCTTGCGTCACCAGATATATTCGGAAATAAGGCCGAGCGCTGGATACGGAACTGAGCCTGATACGCTTCCACATTAAGGGCTGTTTCGCGCAGATCTCTGTTATTGGTTAATGATAGTTTAATAAGTTCTTGCAGGCCTGGATCTGTAAAGACATCACGCCAGCCGAGATCTGAAATAAGGCCTGAGCGTGTGTCGTCTGCATTCAATTCGGCCTTTTGGGCCTCACTTATCGGAAATTCGTCTGTTACAGGTAACCCCGGCCGTAGATATTCAGGAGCCATGGCACAGCCGTTCAACATCAGAAACAGAGAAGCTGCGGCACATAATTTTTTTGTAATAGTCATACAATCAGCTCTCCTGAGCCGAAGCAATAACAAGCTGTTTTGCCTGGCGTGTTTTAAACAATCGAACAACCACTATAAAAAATAGAGGGATGAAGAAGATGGCAAGAACCGTCGCCGAGAACATTCCGCCAAAAACACCGGTTCCAATAGCGTTCCTGCTATTTGCGCCTGCACCGGTACTGATTGCAAGAGGCAAAACTCCGAGCATAAAGGCAAGTGATGTCATAAGAATGGGGCGAAGGCGCATCTTACATGCTTCGACAGTTGCCGTAATTAGATCAGCACCCTCATCGTAAAGAGCTTTGGCAAACTCAATAATTAGGATGGCATTTTTGGCAGACAAACCAATGGTTGTTAACAGTCCCACTTGAAAATAGACATCATTTTCCATGCCCCGGAAATATGCTGCGCCAAGAGCACCGAGTACACCAAGCGGAACTGCCAGAATTACTGAGAACGGTACAGACCAACTCTCGTACAAAGCGGCCAGGCAGAGAAAAACAACAAGTATTGATATCGCATACAACGCTGGTGCCTGTGAACCGGACTGCTGCTCCTGGAAGGAGGTTCCTGTCCATTCATAACCAATACCAATCGGTAGTTGCGACACCAGGCGATCTATCGTCGCCATTGCATCACCACTGGAGACCCCCATAGCACCTTCACCCATTACCTGAACAGCCGGGTCACCGTTATACCTTTCCAGTCGCGGTGAACCATAGCTCCAATGGCCACTGGTAAATGTGGAAAACGGTACCATTTCGCCGCCACTGTTACGCACATACCATTTTTCAAGATCTTCAGGCTGCATCCGATATTGGGCATCGGCCTGAAGGTAGACGCGTTTAATTCGTCCATTATGAACAAAATCGTTCACGTAATTTGAACCCCAGGCGGTGGCTAAGGTCGTGTTGATATCACTCACCGTAATGCCAAGAGCCATGGCCTTCTCATAATCAATATCCACATGATACTGAGGAGTATCCTCCATGCCATTAGGACGAACCCTTGTCAGGCTGGGGTCCTGTGCAGCCATGCCAAGAAGTTGATTACGGGCTTCAATGAGTTTTTCATGGCCCAGTCCTGCACGATCCTGCAGATAAAAGTCAAAACCTGTTGCAGTACCAAGCCCTTGAATTGCAGGAACGTTAAAGGCAAAGACCTGTGCTTCCTTTATCTGAGAAAAATATCCCATGGCCCTGCCAATGATAGCATTAACGCTCTTATGTTTTTCCGTTCGCTCATCCCAGTCTTTCAATTGTGTAAAAACAAGACCCATATTCTGACCACTACCCGCAAAACTGAAACCGGCAACGGTAAAGGCAGTGTTAATAGTATCTTTTTCCTGGGTAAGGTAATAATCACGGACTGTATTCAGTACTTCCTGGGTTCGCTCCTGAGTAGCTCCTGTGGGTAACTGAACCATGGTAAGAAAAATACCCTGATCTTCTTCAGGTAAAAAGGATGTCGGCAACTTGGTAAACAGCATTACCATTCCCGCAATAAGCAGAAGGTAAATCAGGCCAAACCTGCCTGTTCGTTTCAGGATATAGCTGACACTGCGACCATAACGCTCGGTATTACGTTCAAACATGCGGTTGAACCAGCCGAAAAATCCACGTTTTTGCTCATGCGTTTCTTTGGTTACAGGCTTGAGTAAGGTTGCACACAGTGCAGGCGTAAGAATAACCGCCACCAATACTGAAAGGGCCATAGCTGAAACAATGGTTAATGAAAACTGACGATAAATTGCTCCGGTCGAACCTCCGAAAAAGGCCATAGGAATAAACACTGCTGAAAGCACCAGAGCAACACCAACAAGAGCACTGGTAATTTGATCCATAGATTTTCGGGTTGCTTCCAGAGGCGACAATTCTTCGGTTGCCATAATTCGTTCTACGTTTTCAACAACAACGATGGCATCATCAACAAGAAGGCCGATAGCCAATACAAGACCAAACATAGTCAGTGTATTAATTGAGAATCCAAATATCGCCATTATGCCAAAGGTACCAAGAAGCACTACCGGCACGGCTATAGTCGGAATGAGGGTGGCCCTGAAATTCTGCAAAAACAGAAACATGACTATGAAAACCAGTAAAATAGCTTCAACCAGAGTATGGGCTACCTCTTCAATTGATATCTCAATAAAGGTGGTGGTGTCATAGGGGTAAACAACCTCGACCCCTGCTGGGAAATACGGTTGAAGATCAACAAGTTTCTCGCGGATAGCCTCGGCAGTGTCCAGGGCATTAGCCCCGGTAGCCAGCATTATTGCCATTCCAGCTGCCGGTTGACCATTGAAGTTGGTTTCCGAGTTGTAGCTCTCGCCACCTATCTCAACCCGCGCTACATCCCCCAAGCGGATTTGTGAACCATCAGTATTTACCTTGAGCAGAATATTAGCGAATTGCTCAGGCGAGCTCATTTTGGTCTGGGCAATCATGCTTGCACTGACCTGCTGTCCTGCAACAGCAGGAGTGCCGCCGAGATCACCAACAGCTACCTGGTTATTCTGTGCCCGGATAGCACTGCTGATATCTCCAGGTGTCAATTGATAGCTGTTAAGCTTATGCGGGTCCAGCCAGATACGCATAGCATACTGACTGCCAAATACCTGAAGGCTACCAACTCCTGAGGTACGACTGAGTGGATCCTTAAGCGTGGACACCATGAAGTCAGACAGGTCATTCTTATCCATGCTGCCATCGGTGGAAATAAGAGCGACAACCATCAGGAAAGTCGAATTTGCTTTTGAAACTACTAAACCCTGGTTCTGCACTTCCTGCGGAATCAGGCTTGTTACCTGTTGAAGTTTATTCTGCACCTGTACCTGGGCAATATCCGGGTCGGTACCAGCCTGAAAGGTCAGGGTGATTGTAACCGAGCCTGCAGAAGAACTCTGTGAGCTCATGTAAAGCAGGTTATCAATGCCATTCATATTCTGTTCGATAACCTGAGTAACACTGTCTTCGATAGTTTTCGCTGAAGCACCTGGGTATATGGCGGTAATACTCACTGAAGGCGGTGCTATGTCAGGATACTGAGAAATTGGCAGTTTAAGAACTGCCAAAGCACCTGCCAGCATAATGACGATGGCTATAACCCATGCAAAAATAGGGCGATCTATAAAATATCGGGCCATGATTTACTCCATTAACGCGACAGTGGCTGCTTTTTTACTGTGTAAAACAACCTTGTCAGATTTCGCGTTCTGCTGTTCGACGCCTTTGACTAAAGCCCCGTGTTTAATTTTTTGCAGTCCTGCAACAATTACATGTTCTCCAGCTACCAAACCATCAGTTACAAGAACGTTTTCCCCAATATTTCGACCAGTGTGAATAACCCGACTTTCGACTGTCGATGTATCATTCATCAGCATTACAACTGCTTCACCCTTGATGTTACGACTGACACTCTCTGCCGGTACCAGAATGGCATCTTTCTGCACCCCCCTGGTCAAACGTGTCCGAACAAACATGCCCGGCAATAAATCTTCATCAGGGTTTTCAACAAGAGCTCGTAAAGTCACCGAACCTGTAGATTGATTGACAGTTACATCTGAAAATTCCAGATAACCGGTCTTGTTATATTCAGATCCATCTTCAAGCAGGATCGTCACCTCGGATTTCATTTCTCCACTTTCGTTTAACAGGCCAGATGCCAGATCTTTTTTCAGGTGGAGCAATTCTGTACTTGATTGTGTAACATCGACATAGAGTGGGTCAAGCTGCTGGATGATTGCAAGCGCTGTGCTCTGTTGTGCTGTTACTAATGCTCCTTCAGAAATCATAGATGATCCGATCCTGCCAGTGATAGGAGCTACCACTCTGGTATAATCAAGGCTGATCTTGGCACTGTTCAATGCTGCTTCTGCAGAAGCCACATCGGCAACTGCCTGTTGCCATATCGCCTCTTTGTCTACCTGGTCCAACTCACTTACAGCTTTTGTACGAACCAGATTTTTATAACTTTCAGCTTTTAAGCGTGCAGAATGTTCAACCGCTCTGGCTTTTGCAAGAGCAGCCTTTGCGCTGTCGTAGTTCGCCTTATAGACTGCTGGGTCTATCTGATACAAAAGTTCTCCTGCTTTAACTTCACTACCCTCGGTGAACAACCTTTTCTGAACAATCCCATTCACCTGAGGACGAACTTCTGCAACTCTGTAGGCAGCAGTACGGCCTGGTAATTCGCTTATAAGATCAACCTGCTGCGTTTTAAGTGTAACGAAATCGACCTCAACAGGACCTCGTGGAGCCATAGCTTTAGGTGCCTGTTGTTCACAGCCTCCTAAGAAAAGTCCTGAGATCAGGAACATTAATAATAATCTGTTTTTATTGTGCAATTTTAACATGCTATCACCTATATAGATGTTTGGTTTATTTTGATTACTCACAAGTAATGTAGTTTTGCGTAACGCGGACACTTATACATACATGCGTGTATGTATGCAATAGTTTTTTCAACAATCACCCTTAAAAAGAGTGAGAGCAACAGTGCATTACTGAGTCATTGTGGGTGAAATGTTTCTTTTTTAAGGAAGGATGTTCTTTGGCATTTTCCATTATAAAAAATGAAGCAGGCGCTCTACGTTGTGTTAATGAATGGAATGAACCGGAGGGAATAGGAAATCCATTTCCTGCATTATGTGGCTGTAGGTGGCTGTCCGACAATAGGGATTTGGGTCAAAATCGAGGCATTTTCAACAAACAAGCGCAACCATATAAATGATATCGAACTCTCACTTCATTCGCTTATCTGCGAGCATTATTTTCCTGCTGCAAATCGGGAGGGGTGAAATTTGCTACGTATGAACCTAAAATCGAAATACAGAATATTTACTTTTCACCTGATGAGATGCCGAAAGAGCTGTTTTGGGGACAGGCCTCAGCCTAGCTTTTTCTTGAGGTGACAGTCTGAAACGACGAAATTTGTCTTTTCACCTCCTTGCTTTTACATTTCGGACAGGTGAAATCCTTTTTTTCATATTCTGAAATTGTGATGGTCAATGAGAAATTATGATCGCATTTTTGACATATGAATTCGTAGACTGGCATTTTCAATCTCCTTTTCAAGAAGTTGAACCTTGTGCCTTACATCTTTCTGCTCATGGTATTTAAATTGTTGTAAACAAAACTCGATGTAATTAGTGGGGCTGGCCAAACCAGTTTATTCAAGTTTGGCCGCAACCTCCTCTTGTTATAGGTTAGGCCATGGGGTCTTGACGTGTCAAGTGTCGAATCTTTATGCTAAAGAATTATCTCCGATCTAGAGGCTGTCAGCGACACGATCAACGACGCAATTTCCCATGGCAATTCCGGACTGTTTCATATTGAGCCCACAGGTATGTTCAGTCTCTTCTGGAGCCGGGTTGTTGCGAGTGCAGGATTTTCTGTAGAGCTATAATAACCTTGCTTGCCTCTTTCTTGCTCAGCTCTTTAACCCTGCTTTTTTTATAATACTTGTTGAGAAAATTATGCAGATGGCTTTGATCCCACGCCAGGTCAGCTACAAGATGGTCGATGAACAGTTTCTGGCGGAGGGTGAGTCCGTACGGGTTTACCTGGTACTGGCTGCTCCTGGTAAAGGCATTCATCAGTCGCCGAAAGCCCTTCTCATCAAGATCCCGTGCTGAGCGTACCCCAGCTACCTGCCCCAACATATCCCGGTATTCCTGGTCGGAAAGGTTGAGTTCACGTTTAACAATGTGAATGACGGCCAGTTTCTTGTGATCCAGTAGCGTCATGTCCCACACCTTCGTATAATCTCCCTCATAAAATCAGGGAGGTCTGCTGGTATCCTGGAGGTGATTAGATTGCCATCGACGACAACACGCTGGTCCAGGTACTCGGCCCCAGCCCTTTGTAACTCCTTAGCCATTCCACGGTAGCAGGTGGCTCTTCTGCCAGCAAGTACTCCTGCCGAAACCAGGATTTGCGGGCCATGACAGATGGCTGCCACTGTCTTGCCGTCGTCAACAAACTGGCGGACAAGGTCAAGGAGTATCTCGTCCGTTCTAAGCACTGCAGGGGCCTTGCCTCCAGGTAAAATCAACAGGTCATACTGCTTAGCATCAATTGCGGCTAAGGCAAGGGCCTCTATCTGACAGCCATGTTTACCCCGTATGGGTCCCGCCTTGCTGGAGGCAATATGGGTTTCTATGCCTTCCTTAAGGAGGCGATGGTAGGGGACCAACAGTTCCGAATCCTCAAAGTGCTGGCCACTGACGATAAGGGCTTTCATCTTTTTTAATCCTCAAGCTTTGCAACAATCACGACAGCCTGACCCGCGTTGTTATGAGCTGTGGTATATCCTTTATTTGGGGACCCAGTAGTTTGCTCGAGGTTTTCAGCGGCCAGCTCCAGAATGGTGTGTGTCAGGCCGCTGACCAACGAGGGACAAACATTCATAGCCGAGCTTCTCCGGTCTGAAATAGGGGGGGATGGCAGGCAGCAAGCATAACGATAAAAAGCGGTATACGTGACCATGATGGCAGGGTAGCCATCTGCTCTAAGCGACAATTCAGGCAAACTGTATCACATTGATAGTGGTTACATAAGATTTCATACCATTAAGGGGTGTTGAGAATTTAAGACTATCATATACAATTGAAAATCAGGATGTATCTTTGTTCAAACAATGGGCCCGTTCCCAGATGAGCTTGTCATCTTTGTAAACTTGCCTGATTCGATGGAAAGGTATCATGTGCAATTCGTCTGAGTCGTCTAACACGTCAAAGGAAAAGTGGTTGCCCGACTCAATGCAGACCTGTTTCATTGGGACAACTATAATCTTGTCTTCTACCCTGTCGTAATAGCCAATCTTGAAGTCAGCCTTGGCATATTCGGCATCCCAGCGTATTCGATTCAACAGTTTGTGGATTGGTATCATTGCCACTCCCCCTGTCCCTGTTTCACGAAAGACCATGAATTAGTATATAATATAAGAGCACACTTGGTACAGCTTATCTGTGGAGTTTGTGATCTGTTTTGGGTGAGCCCCCCGGCAGAGGGAAAAGAGAAAAGGGAGACACGTCTTTGCTTGATTCATGCTGGGTGTTGAAGTCTAGAAAATAACTCCTATGAATCGCGAGAAATTGGTGTTCAGGATAATATCATCTTCGATGAGTCAAGCAAAGCTCAGACCCCATTATGCCATTTAACCGATGTTTTCCGTCAGCATATAGTCCCGATCCTCTTTTGGATCTCTCCATCGTTCCAGACAAAATCTTCATTGAGTAAAAGCTCATCGCTCTCTGAAGTGTTATCGTTTATTTTCACCACAAATTGTCGCAAAAGTTTTCATTTTCTGTCCTGTGCCATCCCCTAACCTGTAGTTTCCCTCTGAAAGTATTCAAATATTTTGAATACTGGCAAGTTATCACGATATTGTTTTACATCTACTGTCGAACAGCCAGTGAGAAGGGAAATAGTAATAATTCAAAGGAAAAATATTATGAAAGCCCCCTGAGATACAGGTACTTTTGAGTACAGTAGAAAAATGAACTGAAATGAAAGAATACCTGTTGGAATATTCTTCGGTACGATTTCTTTTGTCTCTCAAACAACACATTCCCTGTTGCGCGGAACGCATCAGAGAATGTGTTTATTAAAAAAAGCTGCTTAATACCGCGCTTTACCAGGTATCACCAACTACCTGACTTGCATCCAGACATCGCTTCTTTTGCTCTTCGGTGAGTCCTCTTTTAGAATCAAAACCTTCTACATCATCCCGGTAACAGGCAAGTTCTCTACCGTCTTTATCCTGTATCCATTCCATTCTCTGATATTCTTTAGAAATAATTTGTCCACGCATACTCATATGTAATCTCCGTTCTGTATTGTTTTATCTATATTTGTTCTTTAAGTCGATGATATTACAAACGCGGAAAAGTGTATTTTGCTTTTCGGCAAGCTACCTGCCTTGCCGTCATGTCTACAATATAGACACCCACAATACATCTTCAATAGGTAGAGTATGAGTGTGTAATAGTAGCCAATGCTACCATTGTGTAACATTAGCCTCAGAGGTTCAGAACCAGATTCATCCTCTAAAAGAAAATCATGGGGCGGTTCTGTTCTTGGTTCTTGTCGAGTTTTTACTTCAGATCGATAGTTCCTGAATTTCGTAATATGCTAATTGTTCAGGAACTACAGCTGCATCGCATGTGAGTTGAGCAAAGAGTTGACCCCTTTTTTAGATGAATATAGTTATGTTGATAAGGGAGGGACGGACAGGCCATTTTTTTAATCGCTGCATGAAAAAGTAAATTATTATCAAGCACATTGAGTGAATTTGCAAAGGGAGAATGCCACCCCGTGACTGCCTCATTCTTTTGCTTGAAATTGAATTTTCATCGAGAAATGATTTGTTAGGTATTCTTGATACCTAATATATACCTGCTTGTTGTATATTGCTTTTTTATGTTTAATCAAGCAAACTCGTGAGAGTTTATCTGGGGGGGAAACTTGATAAAACAGTAGTTTGCAATAATTTGGTTTTTCCCAAAAAGAGGGTTCAACGCAACAAGACACTGACAAAGCGGGTTGCTATGATGAAAAATCTCAATTCAGTAATGAGCAGTCCTGTGGTCACTGTTACACCGGAATCTAAAGTTTCCGAGGCTGTTGCTCTACTGAAACATCATAAAATTAGTTCAATTGTAGTCGTCGACAGGCAATTACCTGTAGGTATTTTTACAGAGCGCTCTCTACTTCGCCTGGCAATATCTGGTTCTTTCAACCCAAACCAAGTCATCAGTAAGATAATCACTACCAAACCGATCACCTCTCACTCTGACATCAGTATCAACGAGGCCTACCTCCTCTTTTTGCAGCATAATATTCGCCATTTGATTATCGTTGACAACCAGGGACTTTTGATCGGGATTGCCACGGAAACCGATTTGCTTCACAATCTCGGCCTAGAGTATTTTGTTTCCTTTGACGATATTGGTGATGTAATCACTCAAGATGTAATAACCCTGGCACAGCACGACAGCCTGTATGATGCCATGCAGCTTATGAACAATAACAACATAAGTTCTATTGTTATTGCCAAGAATTCAAAACCAGCAGGCATAATTACTGAACGTGATATTGTACGGTTAATCGAGGCTGAAACTGATCTCTATACGACGCCTCTCAGTGAGGTAATGAGTCGTCCAGTACAAACAGCACTCTCTGACATTTCCGTCCACAGCGCAGCTTTGCTGATCAAGAAAATTGGCATACGCAGGTTGGTCATTACTGACAACAATAACCAGATAGCCGGAATTCTTACAGAGACGGATATCGTCAAAGGTCTTCAATCTGAATATATAAATCTGCTTAAAGAAGTAATCGAAACCCAGGTTGTACAGCTTCAACAAGTACGTAAACAACTTGACGATAAAATTATTCTGGAATCAATGATGCACTCGACTACAGATATGGCCTTTGTCATCACTGATTTAGACTACAAAATACTGCATTCAAACAAAACGGCAGAAACGCTGCTGGGATATACTTCAAAGGAAGCCAAAAAGGTTGGGATACCAACCATAATTGAAAGAGAAGGGCTTGGCGCGGGGCACCTCGATGAAGTAGCAGGTTATATTAAAAACAAAGGGAAAGTTAACTACACGTACACTCGGAAAATAGGTAGCGCATCACATCATATTGAATCGAATGTATTTGGCATAAAAAACCAAGATGATGATATTCAGGGTTATGTTTTGATCGCAAGAGATATTTCTGACAGCGTTGAAACCAGGCAGCACTTACAAAAACGAAGCGAAGAACTCGAAGAAACCAATGCTGCCCTCAGAGTCCTATTAAAACAAAGAGAAATAGATAAAGAAGAAATCAACCTAATATTTCAGCAAAATGTCGATCAACTTGTGCTACCCTTCTTTAGCAAGTTGCACAAAAGCAATAGCTGTCCCAACCATAAAAAATTATTGAAATCTGTTGAAAACAACCTGCGACAAATTAGCTCACCTTTTGCTCATCGGATTTCAAATCTTTTCGCAAAATTAACTCCAGCAGAAATGCAAGTGGCTAACCTCATTAAAAATGGTCACTCGAGCAAAGAGATTGCAACCCTTCTCAATCTTTCTGACAAAACCATATATACCCATAGGAGGAATATACGCCAAAAAAGCGGAATCACAAACCAGAAAGTCAATCTGCAAACCATACTGCAGCAGCTTGAGACGACCATGTTGTAGATCAAGAAAAACTTTTACTGTGGCAAGAAAAACAATGTCACCCTGACTTCCACTTTCAGTATTAGGCCACCTGGCAGTTGCATCTCGACCTTCCAAACTTTTTTCTAATAGAATGCCCCTTTCCAGTAACATAATTTTTTACAGGCTCTGCACAATGACCGGAGAATGGAAAAGAAACGTTATAAACATGGGGTACCAGCAATGCCTAATTAGGTATATTTCCTACCCAATACGTACTGAATTATTCTGTATTGTTTTACCACGATTAATCAAGCAAGATGATGAGACGAGAAAATCAAGATCTACACTCCGGTAATTATTAGTTTTCTGCTTTTTTTACACCAAAGGGGAGTCATGAAAACCGCAACCAGAGGAAATTCAGTCCCAAAAACTTTAGTCGAAAAGTCGAGTGATACGATCCTGGAAATTGATACGCTGGAACTGATGGAAGCAGAACCGATAAAAATCAAACTCAGCCACCTTGCGTTGAACAAAAAAAGCCGACAGCTTAGCAAAAAAGATAAATATAAAATTATCGATTCAGCGCTTAAGAGTTATTGCGATAAGCAGGAACTGATGTCGTACCAGGCTGAGCTCATCAAAATGCAGCAGCATCTCGAAAAAACAGGAAAGAAAATGATAATCCTTTTTGATGGGCGGGATGCCTCAGGAAAAGGAGGCACAATTAGAAGGGTGTGCCGGTACATGAACGAAAAACACTACCGAATTGTAGCCCTTGGCAAGCCAAGCAAAACACAGCAAACCGAATTGCATATGAAGCGGTATATCGAACAATTTCCTCGGACCGGAGAAATAGTTTTATTTGACCGTAGCTGGTACAACAGGGCAATGGTCGAGCCGGTAATGGGCTTTTGTACCCCCAAACAATATAAACGTTTTATGAACAAAGTCGTCAATTACGAACGTAACTTTACGGATGACGGAAAAACCATTCTCCTCAAATTATACTTTTCTGTTTCAAAGAAGGAACAGGCACGTCGTTTTGAAAGGCGGAGGAGTGACCCACTACGACAGTGGAAGTTAAGCGAAGTTGATCTGCAGGCCCAAGATTTATGGGACGAGTTTTCGAACGCTAAATACCAACTACTCCAAAAAGCCCATACACCAGATTCAAAATGGTATGTTGTTAAATCAGACAACAAGCAATTGGCTAGACTCCAGACCATCAAGTTGATCCTCAACAAAGTGAAATACCACGGAAGAAGCCGATCTCTGGATTTTAAAACGGATAATACAATTATCATTCCTGGTAATATCGAACTTAAGAACATGAAAAAAGAGCGAAAAATGTTCGGTAAATTTCTCACTTGATCCTTTTGCAGATTGGTCAGCTGCAAAAGGTTGAACAACAGCGTTCAGAATATCGCAGTCTGTCCTCAATCTCTTTAGCCACACGATACAATACGTTAGGCACCAGCGCTGTCTTTTGGGTAAGAATATCTGTATTCTACCATTCAACAAGGGGAACAACACGACATGGCAACGAAAAATATACTCATGGAGAAAAAATCCAGAAGCAAAAAAAATCCATCGAAAATCAAGCTAATTGAAGGAACAGCGGCAAAGAAAATGCAGGAAAAGCCAGGACCCAAAAAAGTAATTGTTCATATAAAAAAAGAACATCTTGAATACGAACTGGAATTGAAAAAATTGCAAATTGAATTAATGAAACTACAGGACACAGTAAAAGCCAATGGGCAGCGTGTTCTTGCAATCTTTGAGGGTCGCGATGCCGCCGGGAAGGGGGGCACCATCAAGCGGATAACCGCTCATCTCAACCCTCGTAACACTCGCGTTGTTGCCTTGGTAAAACCTAATGAGACAGAGATGACCCAATGGTATTTCCAAAGATATACTACACATCTTCCATCTGCCGGTGAATTCGTTATTTTTGATCGCAGCTGGTACAACCGGGCAATGGTCGAGCCGGTAATGGGCTTTTGTACCGATGAGCAAAACAAACGTTTTCTCAAAGACGTCCCTTCTTTTGAGGAAATGCTGGTGAAAGACGGAATAAAAATCTTTAAATTTTATTTTTCCGTATCAAAAGAGATTCAAAAGCAACGGTTTGACTCACGGGCTGAAGACCCTCTGAAACAATACAAACTTTCTCCGGTCGATAACCTGGCCCAAAAATACTGGGACCAGTATTCCGTGAGGAAATTCCAGATGCTCTCGGAAACCAATAGAACCATATCCCCATGGACCATTATCCGATCTGACATTAAAAAGAAGGCTCGGCTCAACTGCATTAAATTCATTCTCAGCAACATGGAGTATGACAACAAACTGCCGGAAGAAGAACTTACTCCAGATCCTTTAGGGGTGATCTCAGGCATTGATGAATTAAAACATATGGAAGACAACTTGATGCAGCCTGAACAGCTTCGTGGGTAACTGCTTTCGTAACGTATAACTACCCTTAGAAAAGATGTCCTGAGGGGTAACATGTCGGCCGCAGGTCGATATACGGCAATTCTCTCCTTGATTGATATCATAGAATATTAACATATATTACACATTGAAGTAGTGTTGCAGCAGACAATACTTCTTTCCAATTTACCGAGGGAGATGAAAATGACAGTACATGTCATCATTAAACGAAAATTGATAATAAATGATCCTGAAAAGCTCACCCCACTTATAAAAGAACTCAGTGATCGAGCTAAACTTCAAGAGGGGTACATCTCTACTGATACGCTACAAAGCGTCGATAATCCAGGAGAATACCTTGTCATCAGCAGGTGGGATACTGAGGAAAACTGGAAGTCGTGGTTCCAGAGCAAGGAAAGAAGAGACATTCAGGGAAAGGTCGACAGTCTTATCGGTGAACGAACTTTTTATGAAGTATTCAAGCCTGCAGGATAGCAGTTCAGATCCTTTATCTTTGTCAGCACGGCCATTCTGCGACATGCTGACCTTGCAACGACTCAACGATATCTCGGTAAAGTTAATGACACCGAAGCTATCTGATGGATAGAAACGCTCTACGGGTAATTTTACCGACAAGGGTGGGGAAGACTCCCCGCCCTTTAGAGCAACAGCAGGCATCTTCAATGCTGATACTATTGCCGTTATATGAGGTTTGGTTAGGCAATCTCAATCTACTGATGTTCAGGAAGAACTGAACCACTAGTGTCCTGTCATGCCTCAGATGTCTAATTCTGCTCGCCCTTTTCACTCCCTGACTTTCGTTACGCCTTCTGTTAAATAGCGCTGCTGTGCTCCAGCAGTCGTGCCTTGCAGGAAAAGAAAAAAGCTTCGCATTATTACGACATTTGACACATGACATGACACTAGGAGGAATGGTGCAAAACTGGTCGCTCTGGATTTTCAAATAATCAATACTTTGTAGTCACGTATCACCCGAAACATCTCACTATAATTCTTGCTACAGCGCTTTTTCAAGGATAGACTTGAGTTATGTCCTTGAGATACTGCTAAAGTCCGAGGAAGTTTACCAGTCCCGCTCCCGAAATGCGGTTGGAAGGAAGGAGGGCGTTGAAATTCACGGTCAAAGAGAAGGCCGAGTACGGCGGACGCAGGTATTATCCTGGAGTATACAATACCCGTATTTAGGATAGTTGCGTCTTTTTTTGTCCCGCCCCTACTTTCCGGCGTTGTTAAAGTTTTATCAAAACGACTCAGGCCGAATACATTCATTGTCTTTTCAAGTCGACCTCGCACTTCAGTTCTTCAGGTTTATCTATAATTGCTATAAGTTAATTTGACCACAGGTTGTAATTCAAGAATTTGTGCTTCGATTTACTGTTGAGGCCCATTCTGGTCGCAACAACTGATAAACCTATTCAATGTATCTTTTCTTGATAAACAAACGCTAAAGGTCAAAAGCGGACTTGACTCATTTTTAATGAATACGGGTTCCATCATTCGTGATGAACTCCACATGAAAGGCGGGAAAGCGCATTCCTGCATTACACTGTTAGAAACTTTTTTGAGCTGTCTCATTTATAAATCCAGATCACCGAGGAATGAAAATGAAAGAACAGGAAAAAAAGCTTATAGCCGACACGACTGTTTTGGGTTCTGAAAACAGTGAGAATCTCGTACTCTTTTTGCACGGGATGGATTCCAATATACTCAAGAGCAAAGGCTTAATCAGTGTTGTGGAAGAACAATTATCACCAGTTCGAATTCTCGTTCCACAATTACCTCTGGCATGGCACCGTCTCTATGATTTCAAGGAACTGGGTAAGCAGATCCTCACTTTATTAGATGATGAAATTGAAAAACACACTGGGGGTGGTTTTCAGCGCGTCTACCTTATCGGCCATAGTGCCGGAGGCGTTCTTGCTCAGATTGTTTATATACTCGCACGACTCTCTGGAAGTGATACAGGTTTGAGAGGGATAGAGGCCGACCGGATTCAAATGGTTTTACTTGCACCGATTACTCGGGGCTGGGAAATTTCACACCACTTACCAGTCACGTACAAAATTGCCTGGTCTTTGGGATTACTCTTAATGACGCCTGCACATTTTATTGCCAAAACAGCTCAGCGAAGAGATTGGGACGCCTGGCTACTCCAGATACGTCGCGGCTCTCCCCTCATAACGTGGCTGCGACTCCATTGGTTGAAGCTCCAGGAAGAGCTACCCCTTGTTGTCCAATTGCTGGGCTCAAAGGATGAGATTGTTTCATGGCGTGATATGGTTGACGCATCTTCAATGAGCAGGGCCATTTTTTATGATGTCCCATACTCAAACCATGCTGAATTGATTGAATTTGACCATGAGACTCTCGGTGACGCCAGAAAGACTATTTTTCGCAATGCACTTAAGCCTGATCTCAATCAACCTAAAGAGAATGACTTCAGAATCCATTCTCTTGAAGACAACGAGGTTTATCCGATTTTGCCTTGGGATGAGGAACCAATCCCCCCAGATCCCAATGTGAAAAGAGTAGTATTTGTCATTCATGGCATTCGTGACGAAGGCCATTGGACACAAAAAATAGCAAATCGTGCTCGTGCCGTTTTCAGTGCTGAAGGCGAGGGGAATCGAGATCAAATAGCTGTAGAAACCAGCAGCTATGGCTATTTTTCTATGCTTCAGTTTTTACTGCCATGGGAACGAAGAAAGAAAGTCGCCTGGTTGGTTGATATCTATATCGAAGCACGACGCAGGTACCCTAAGGCCAACTTTTCCTACATTGGTCATAGTCATGGGACATATCTTGCGGCAAAGGCCTTGGCACTGCATGATGAAATTTCGTTCGAACGGATAGCCTTTGCTGGCAGTGTTGTAAATCAAAACTACGCCTGGACACCACTTCTTGATGCAGGCAGGGTAAGAAATGTGCTGAATTTCTCTGCCTCTGCGGATTGGGTGGTCGGTATTTTTCCTAAGTTGGCACAAATCAAACCTATCGGTTTTTTAATGGGGCCGGATCTAGGAAGTGCTGGCTGTGCACCGTTTAATGATTCAGACGATCCTCGGGTAAATAACAATGAATACATGCGAGGTGCACACAGTGTGGCTATTGAGGAGGACAACTGGGATGAACTCGCAAGATTTGTGGTGAAAAACGAGATACCTGCTGAGAACACACCAAATTATACGAAAAAACCAAGCTTACTGTTTAGAGGTGTTACTGGCTGGATATTTTGCATTGGTGTATGGGCATTGTTGCTTTATCTGGGACTTTACCATTTACCAAAAGTCGCAATGTTCTATCCCGTAAAGTTCTGGGGAGTAGGACTTGGCGGTACCATCGGTGCTGTTCTGATTGTATCAGCGATTCACCCTTTAGTCAGAACAAGAGATCTCAAGTTTCGGGAAAAGTTCCTTAAATTATCTTCTCTCTTTCTCGTCTCGACGTTGCTAGCCATCTTGGCATTTTGGTGTTGGCTCGGCTTCCAGGAGATACCCTCGTACCAACAGATCGTCACAGATTTTATGCAAACACGCTCAGCTGCACCAATATCAGGTGCTGACAACGCCACAGCTCTTTTAAAACAAGGGATTTCGAACGGAAAAATTCAGATGATATCAGTGGTTGCCTACTTTTGGGTGTTGTGGAATGCGCTCACCAAAGTATAACCGACAACTGCCAAATCAAGCGTGCATCCTATAATAACTCGATAACAGCTAACTTCTTAGCTGCTAATCAGGATATATCTTGGTTTGGTCAAATCATAGGTAAAAGTCAAAAGCGGACTTGATAATCATATAAAAGGCACCTCCGGGAGACCACCGTTGATCTCCCAATACCACTACAAGCAATGGTGGTATAATTAAAGAGGAATTCAACACAAAGAGGAGGTGCCTCATGAGACAATTATATACAGGAATTGACCTACATTCAAACAACAGTCACATTGGGATAATTGACCAAGAGGACAAGCGAGTTTATCACAAGAAGTTACCGAATCAAAAAGATGTGATCCTTGCTGAATTGGAACCATTCAGGGGCGAAATGGTGAGTATCACGATTGAATCAACCTTCAACTGGTACTGGATTGTGGATTGTCTCATTGATACTGGATATACCGTTCACCTAGCAAACCCTGCTGCTATGCAACAGTATTCAGGCTTAAAGTTCCTTGACGATAAACACGATGCCTTTTGGCTGGCACATATGGACCGACTTGGCATTCTTCCACAAGGATACATTTACCCCAAAGAGATACGACCTATACGTGATCTCTTACGAAAACGCGGACATCTGATTAAGCTCCGGACATCGCTCATCAATAGTCTGCAAGGAATTATTGCCAGGAATTGTGGTCACAGTCTCAGTGGTAGGAAGATGAAACAGACGAGCACTAACCATGTTGAACCTCTCCTCGCAGACAATGAAGATTTAGCACTCAGCGGTGAAGTCTCAAAACAGAGTATAGACTACCTCAGTCAACAAATTGTCAAAATAGAAAATATCTGCCAGGAAAGAATGAAACTCAACCCTCAATATAGCGGGCTTCTCACCATTCCTGGAGTTGGCAAGATCTTAGCCTTAACCATAATGCTGGAGACTGGTCCCATTGAGCGCTTCAAGAAAGTCGGTGACTACTCCTCATATTGCCGGAAAGTACCAACGAGTTGGACCAGCAATAACAAGCGTAAAAGAAAAGGTAACAGCAAAAATGGCAACAAATATCTCTCTTGGGCTTTTGCTGAAGCTGCTGAATTTTGCAGGAGGTACGACGATAAGGCAAAGGCATTTTTCAACAGAAAATCAGCAAAAACCAAATCAACAGTTGCCTATGCCGCATTATCCCACAAACTCGCACGGGCCGCCTTTTACATTATGAAAGACAACGTTGAGTTTGATAGCAATAAACTCTTTACCTGAAATTCAGCCGGAACGGGGAACTCGGAAAGGGGTTGGTAAAACCACTGGATTTGATTGGTAACCGTTCCGTCTGATAGAATACCACTTTCTTTACTGCCCATACTGTGAACCACCAAAGGGCTGGTTAAGAACCATGAGACTTGTACAAACATTTGGACATAGTATGGCACCAATAATTTTCTGGGTTCGCTGAAGCGGACAGGGGCATGGACCCGAGATTGGAATTGTTCCACTACGAGATTTTTTGAGGATCTCTTCGTTCCACAATCCTAATCTCTCCCTTCGCCTTGATCCTGATGGGTGACTGGTGCGGTAAAGATATTGCCGACACATAATGTTGAAATAACGGGTGCAATAAAGAACAGGTATTCTGTAAAGCTAGAGTTCCATGGCAACTATGTACCTTACGAAGGGAAATTCATTTTTCCCTTAATGGGGGAGTATTATTCCTTGACCGGGGCCTTTTAATGGGTGACCCCTTTTTATTGACCCCCTTTTTTTACTAATTGCCAGTATGATAAAAACAGCTGACATGATTAATCTAGAGCGAATGATTTCCATCCAATGAAGAACGTAAAGTTTGTAGAACCTATTTTGTGACCGTTCTGCTCTTGCTTACCTGTTAAAACGAATTGCTGATTTTGTCTCTGATCCATTTGTGAACTTGATCGTATTGATGTCGTTCATGCCACATTCCCCGGATTGTTAATGTTGGCAAGGCAAACGGACACTCTCTTACCTCAAATTTATAAAACTTAGTTGCCTGTGCCGCAAGTGTCTCTGGCAGGAAAGCGATGAGTTTTGAGCCTGCCAACAGTGCAGGTTGTAAACTGAGGGAACCTACATACATGCCTATCTGCCTTTCAGGTAGTCCATTTTGTTTTCCATACTGTGTTATAGGATCATCCTTATCCCCCAGGAGGCTTGAGCGTACATGAGGACAACGGAAGATTGCTTCAGCGCTCCAGTTTTTCAGTACCGGGTTCTCTTTGTCCAATAGGCAGACAAGTGATTCATTGGTAAATCGTTTTTGCATAAATTTAGGACTCGTCATTAACCCTGCACCGATGATCATCTCAAGCTTTCCATTTTCCAGTTTGGCATAAGACTCACTCTCCATGAGTTGTACGTCAATGATGATATTTGGAGCCTTGTCTTTGATCGTCTTGAAGGCTTTTGCTAAATACGAGGTAACAATAAAATCGTGGGTCTGAATCCGGAAGTGCGTATGTACCTGTGTCATATCAACCGTTTTAGGTGCCAATAAGGTATTTATTTCTCCCAGGATAAATCCAAGCTTACCGGAGAGTTCAAGCGCTCGAGCTGTTGGCTCCAAACCCTTAGCATGACGGATAAAGAGCGGATCATCAAACACATCTCTTAATCTGGAAAGGGTATGGCTCATTGCCGATTGGGTCACGTTCATTCTCTTTGCGGACCGTCCTACATGTTGTTCTTCAAGTAGTGCCCGCAATGATTTCAGAAGATTTAAATCGACTTTTGTTAAATTAATTTCATTCATAATAAATATTATAAGCGATCATTTTAATTAATAACTGATCCGCATTAGACTTTAGCCGCAATACGATAGTCAACTCAAAACAGCGGAACGTGTTCCATTCTTAATGTGATCAGCGGTGAGGGTAGATTCGTAAGTAGTGCCTGAACGAAAACCTGCAATTTTTTTCAAGTTCAAGGCGGCTGATAATTTTAACCGGAGAAATACACAAAGTATTTTGAGGATTAAAATTTGAGACCAACGAAGAAATTGGGGAAGTTGGCGGTTTTCGGTCGGGCACTAATTATGCCCCTGATTCATGGGAACCATCGGGAATCACTCTCCCACAACGGTTGCTGATACCCCATATATCTATAAATCGAGAAAAATATGACATCAAAAGATTACAAAGAAAAAGGCAATGAAGCTATACCATCCCTTTCCCGCCGAAATTTTGGCAAAGCAGTTATTGGGGTTGGGCTTGGCCTGGCGGCAGCTGCCACCGGGGTTCAATCTGCTTTTGCCCAAGGGAGCAACAGTGAATCTCTTAACGAGAAAGAAGGAGTTCACACAACACCGGAAGGATACGAAGGCAATTTTGCCGTCTGTACTGTTTTGATAGTGAAGGAAGAGATGGAAAAAGAGACAGATTGTGTGTGGGATAAGCACAAGAAGTGGTTACGGGAAACCCATGGTCCCTGGGGAATGGTTTCGTACTCGGTAGCCAAAAACAAAGAGATGAAGAATCCACTGAATCCGGCAAGTAAAGAGACCACCGGACGAATTATCTATGTCATCCATGAAATCTACAGACATCTTGACGGACTTACCAAGCATTACTCCGAGTCTCCCAACGGCGGCTATGTTGAGGATTTTTTGAAGATCTGCACGGCCGAAGGGAATTCCGTTATGGTTCTGCAGGGTGCCCCGGTAACACACTCCCTTCTTCCCAAAGATTGTGATTTTCCCGTTACTATTGCCCAGAATAATGAAGGTGTTGAGAAGTTCTTCAAGAAGGTGACAAAATGATAAAAAGTGTTTTGATAACGGGTGCAAATGGAGGTTTGGGCAAGGAGTGCGCCCGGCAATTGGCGTTACAGGACGGGGTCCAAAAAATCTATCTGGGGTGCAGGAATGAAGAAAAGGCTGAGGCAGCTAAAAAGGATCTGGAAAAGTCTACAGGGAAATTTGTTTTTGACATTTTTTTGATCGATGTTTCAGATCTGAACTCTGTTCGCTCCGCAATTGACTCATTGGACGAGCCTGTTGAAGCCCTTGTCATGAATGCAGGTGGGTGGGGCGGAGAACATCCCATGGACACAACAGAAAATGGAGTAACCCGAGTATTTGCAGTCAATGTGTTGGGGCATGTCCTGCTGGCGGAAGAATTGCTGAAAAAGAAGATGTTGACCAAAGTTGGGCTGTATGTCAGCTCAGAAGCGGCAAGGGGAATTCCAGGAATGGATGAACGTCCGAATTTAGCCACTTCATCAGTGGATGAATTTGCAACTATCGCAGACGGGTCCTTTTTTACATCGCGTTCGGATTCAATAAAACCTTATGCTCCGGTCAAATACATGGGTGCCCTGTGGATGTCTTCACTCGCCCGTCAATATCCGGATGTGAGGCTCATTGCGATGAGTCCCGGCGGAACAGCAGGTACAGAAGTTACGAGTTCTACTTCGTCACTAAAAACGCTCATGTTCCAACTGATGATTAAGATGATGTGTCTGGTTGGAAAAATGCACAAAGTGGAAGTCGGAGCAAAACGATTTGTCGATGCTTTACTGGATGAATCGTATAAAAGCGGTGTGTTTTACGCGAGTAAAGAAGGTATCACGGGGCCAGTCGGAGATCAGAGCGAAATTTTTGCTGACCTGGCCAACGAGATTATTCAAAACAATGCAAGTGAAGCAATTCACAGATTTTTATAATAACAGCGTGTGTCCCTAAGATACGGAAACTCATTCCCAAAAAAAATTGAAACTGGCAATCCTGTCACTGTCGTTGCCCACTGTAATGTCAGGAGCAGCTGTAGCCTCCGCACTTGCTGAAATTCAATCTGCGTTTCCTGAAGCTTCTCCAACATCCATCATACTTATCCTTACCACACCGGCGGTATCTATTATCATCTTTTCGCTTGTATCAAGAAGGTTGAGTCGTGAAAATTCAAAATGGTTGATTGTGTTTGTCGGACTATTCTTTTAGCTTCTCGGCGAGGTTGAGGGAACTGAAAACTTCAACAAAAAAGGGGTTAGATCTTTGCTTGGTTAATATTCTTGATAATTTCTTAATTGCCTACAGTTAGGATGTTTTTCAGGCTTATGGTAGTTGATTGATCGTTACCTTAACCCTGTTTCCGAGTAGATCCAATGGAGGTAAATGGTATAATGTTGAATCTTACCTCTTCGCAATTTGATACTTATACATTGATGGGGTTGGACCACGCCAACACATTAAATTTTATGACTTTATTTTTTAGAAACAGGTGTTTTAGAAGCTTAAAAGGCCCTTTTGGGTATCAAAAAGGATACCCTAAGGCAAGAGTCGATTTTTACCCATAAAAATAGCGCTCCAGGGACTAAAATAACCACTTTTCGATACAAATGAAGCGTAATTCAGATAACTTGACTTGGTCCGACCCCAAATACAAATATCAGCTTTCTCGCCTCGACGTTGCTAGCCATCTTGGTATTTTGGTGTTGGCTCGGGTTCCAGGAGATACCCTCGTACCAACAGATCGTCCAAGATTTTATGCAAACACGCTCAGCTGCATCAATATCAGGTGCTGACAACGCCACAGCTCTTTTAAAACAGGGGCTTTCGAACGGAAAAATTCAGATGATATCAGTGGTTGCCTACTTTTGGGTATTGTGGAATGCGCTCACCAAAGTTTAACCGGCAACTGCCAAATCAAGCGTGCATGCCATAATAACTCGATAACAGTTGACGTGCTAACTGCTAACCAGGGAATATCTTGGATTGTTCAAAGCTTAGGTAAAAGTCAAAAGCGGACTTGACCCCTTTTTCATATTTTTTATCGTCGCCCATTCTAAGTAAAGCGGTACATAACCGCAATAGCTTGGAAATATGTAAAACTTGCTTGAGTAGCCGATTGTAATAACAAACAATAGGTAGTAAAAGTATAACAACAAGTAATCACAGACAATGTCACCACTACGCTGTAGCGGTACTACATTATTGTTACGCCGACGCCATCTACAGCTTGGGGCATATTTAGTAACCGATGAATGACGATGGTTCAGATGTAGTGGAAATATGTAGACTTTGGCAACAGCAGACACTAGGAATATTTTCAAGTGATATGAGTCAAGCAAAGACCTAAATTAATCCAATTATAATAGAAAACATCAAACTACATCCATTTAAAATCTGATTATCTTATGCATATTAAAAATATAAGAATAAATAATTTTAGAAATTTTGACAACTTTAATATCGACTTCACTTCGGGATTCCAGACAGTAATAGGCGAAAACAATATAGGGAAAAGTAATTTGTTCTGGGCAATACGATTGGTATTAGACCGAGACATTCCTTACAATACGCGTAATCTTGAAGAAAAAGATTTTCATAATTTTGACAAATTGAAACATTCTTCTTATATATCAATAAGTATTGAGCTATATGGAAACAACTTAAACAAATTGCCAAACCTCCATGCATTAAAGACATCAAGTGAAACTGTAAGAATATCATATCTATTTGCCCATAAATCTAAATTCGGACAGGAATGCAATGAAAATGACGATTTATCAATTAGAAACTTCAGATGGCGCTTATATGGAGGAGGAAATTCATTCGATTACAATGAAGTAGAAAAGCTGAATCAAATAGGTTTTAAAGACATTGATGGGATTAATTTATTTTACATAAGTGGTTTCAGGAATACACATGCAGACTTGTTTGGGAGTTCAAAATCATTATTAAGTCAATATTGCAAATCACGGATAAAAGCGCCATCTGAGTTAGATAGCATTAAGTCGATACTAACAGAATCTTCGGGTAATCTTAATAAGCTAGAATTCATACCTGAAATATCTGATTCCCTATATAGTAAGAATAAAGAGATAGCCGGCGAACATTTCACTTTCCCGGTTTCATTGGGATTTGTTGCCAATGAAGATAGTGAGGTATGGAATCAATTAAAAATATTTTTCAATCCAAGAGAAGGCAAAAACGTCCCATTAAATGCATTAGGACTTGGTCAAAAAAACCTTTTATATCTTAGTATTTTTCTTTCAAGACTTATCAACGAATACTCTGAGAATGAGATCAATCTTCTATTAATTGAGGAACCTGAGGCTCATCTCCACCCACAATTACAAAAAATTCTATTTGCCAACTTGAGCGATTTAACAAATACTCAGGTTTTCATGTCCTCCCACTCCACTCATATTGCGAGTGACTGTGATTACAAAAACCTAAATATAATCTATTCTGATTACGTATGAAACTCAGCCTGATTCCGACTACCCACTAAAGGTGTAAAGATAATGTTATTGATATTAAAACATTAGATCTGTACTTCCTTCGTTCCAGGGTTTATGATTCTGGTGGTGGTATCTCTCTGAACGCATGGCAAAAAAGCACTCAGTTGTTAATCGCTTGGAAAGTATACCAAAATCCATAGTTCTAAAATGCTTTCATAAACGTGGCTGAGCTTTGTACGTAATCAGATAATCTATAAAAACAACCACCAAACAATCAAGTCATTCTCGCCATTTCTAATGATTTCCAATGATAAAAAATCCATGAGAGATCAGTTATTATTGAAAAGATATCTCGACGCCACACGATCCGAACTGTTTTTTTCGTCCGCAGTTATCTTTGTAGAAGGCGTAGCAGAACAGTTCATTATACCAAGCATAGCAAAAGAGGTATATGGTACTAACCTCACAGAGCAAAACATTTCAGTAGTACCAATACATAGCAGGTATTTTGACCCATTTCTTGAAATGTTTCAAGATGGGAAGCTTGAAATAAAGGCATGCGCAATTATAGACGGTGATTGGAATGAAGTTGGAGATGATGAACAGACAACTTCTGTAAAAAATGCAAAGTCGTTGGAAGTAAAGGGACGGGTAAATGTTTTCCCTGGCACTTATACATTAGAAGTTGATCTTTTCCCCGACAATGTCACTAATAATAAAATATTAGAGACTTGTTTTGTTAATCTTGGTCATAGTAAATCATTTAAAAACTTGATGGCCACCCAAGCAAACTGGACTGATGAACTATTAAAAAGAATTGATGGTACTATTAAAAAAGGCCGATTTGCTCAAGAATTATCTCTAAATTTGAGCAATAAATTTATTGTTCCACAATACATAAAAGACGCATTAGAGTTCATTATTAAATAAAATATATCGAATATGGATTTAAACGAACGTCAATTATCTGCTGTAATGAAACAATCTGGTAATTTACTGATTACTGCATCTCCTGGGTCTGGAAAAACTAGGACATTAGTTAATCGAGCTATCCAAATCACTAAAACGAAGAGGAAATACGACAATCTTGCGTTAATAACTTATACTAATGCGGGAGCGGATGAAATTTCATCAAGATTAGCATCGGATGATAACATATTTATAGGCACAATCCACTCCTTTTGCCTTGAATATATCCTTCGTCCTTTTGGATGGATTAACAACTGGGACCATCCAAAGGTAATTAGTTACGACCAACAAATATCTTTCTTTGAAAATTATCCGGAAATTAATCTGAAAGAACATTTTGGTCAGAACAATGTCGATGAACTAAATAAAATAAAAAGGCGATTAGACGGGACACTAGATACAGACATCGAATGGAATCACTCCATCTCCATTGAGGATACTTATCTTAGCTATTTTGAATACCTATCCACTATAAAAGTTATTGATTTCAATGAGATTCTTTACCGATCTTATAAGTTGATAAATGAAAACAAATTCATTCCAGAATCATTATCCTGCAAGTTTACAGAAATATTAGTTGACGAGTTTCAAGATACAAACGAATATCAATACGAAATATTCAGAATTATTAATTTGTGCGGCAAATGTACATTCTTTATGGTAGGGGATGAAAAGCAACAAATCTTCTCATTTGCGGGAGCTATTAACAACCCCTTCAAGAAAGCCGCATCTGATTTCAATGCCAGTTCAATTGAGTTAAATGAAACTTATCGTTCTACAAATCATATAGTAAAAAGTTATTGCAAATTAACCACAGATCACCCTGAGATTATAAATCGACCTAGCTATAAGGATTTGGACATTGAAGTAAATTTTATCCAAACACAAAAAAGCAACCACACTCAAATTCTCTCAAGAGAGATAGCCAATTTAATACTTTTACACAAAATACCACAAGAGGAAATTGCAGTACTATCTACAAATTATTTTAGTGCCTTCAATGCAAGTAAATCATTGAGGGATAAATATAATATCGTTGGCCCAGGTGCTTTACCTCACAAAAGCATTTACAATTCCACAAACACGCTACTGAAATCGTTATCGAGACATTATATAAATAATAACATATACACATACCGAAATGTTAAAAGAAATATTGCTAATCATATACTTGAAAACGCTATCTCTCTTACTGATGACGATTTAAAACAGAAGCCAAACCAATTGATAAGCAATTTCCTATCACTCCACCTAGGTACAAGAATTGAAGATGGATTACGCGATATTCAAGACATTTTCAACAGAACATTTCCGATAGAACATGACACTTTTGATGAGATTATTGCTAATATAGGCGACATTGATTTAAACACACTTTCTACTCAAAGATATATAGATATAATTTCAGGATTAAATGGAATTACTAGCAGCACCATACACAAGGCTAAGGGGCTTGAATTTGAGGCTGTAATTCTCAACGAGATAAATGAAAATAAATTACCTTATCAAAAGTTGATAGATCGCAGTACATGGACATATGAAGGTCTAACTCAACACAGCTTAGAGAATGGACAAAAATTACTATACGTTGCTTTGAGTCGAGCAAAAAAACATCTTATAATTTTACACAATTGGAAACCATCGCTATTTATAGCTGTTATCAAATAAGATTTTTTACAATCAAAAGATAAGGGGTGCTGAAGTCTTTATTTGGCTCACATTTTGAACTAAAAAAGTAGTCATTTGCCCATATCACCAAGTCAAGATATCTCCTATAGATCTCGGCCTGTCGGTTAGAAGTTAAGCCTGAAAATACGTAACCAATGAATTACAAGGGGTCACCCATTAAAAGGCCCCGGTCAAGGAATAATATCCCCAATTAAGGAAAAAATACATTTTCCTTCGTAAGGTACATAGTTGTCATACAACTCCTGCCTTGTAGAATACCCGTTCTTTATAACAATTGATGGGGTCGGACCACGCCAACACATTAAAATTTATGCCTTTATTTTTTGGAATCAGGTGTTTTTGAAGCTTAAAAGGCCATTTTGGGAAAGCGTTAAGCTTCTGTGTTTCCAGTTACCTATGAGGTGAATTCTCGCATATTGCCGGCCCGTATTTCAGTTGAATAGTGAAAGTGGCAATACTGAAGAAGTTACTTGGAGAAAAATTACCTGCAATGTTGAAAGGATACAAGTATAGGTAGAGGCTACCCACAGCTTAACGCTTTCATAAAAATAGCGCTCCATGGACTAAAATAACAATTGATGGGGTCGGACCACGCCAACACATTAAATTTTATGATTTAATGTGTTGGAAACAGGTGTTTTTGAAGCTTAAAAGGCCCTTTTGGGTATCAAAAAGGGTGCCCTGAGGCAAGAATATGTCAGGTGGTGGTGAGAAATCCGTGCCGCATTTTAGGTAACAAAGGTGCTGCCACTTTCCTTAGAAGTCGATTTTTACCCATAAAAAAGGCGCTCCAGGGACTAGAACAACCACTTTTCGCTACAAATGAACTGTAATTCAGATAACTTGACTTGGTCCGATCCCAAATACAAATATCAGCCTCACTTGGCCATTCGTTAAATCCCCATAGGAAAAAGTTTATAACATCCTGGGTATTCCGCACTTCAGTTCTTCAGGTTTATCAATAATTGCTATAGGTTAATTTGACCACAGGTTATTATTCAAAACAATGTGCTCCGATTCACTATAGAGGTCTATTCAGGTCGCAACAATTGATAAACCTATTCAATTTATCTTCTGATTGGTGCCGCCTTTTCTCCTCTTGTGACCACCAAGAAAAAGCCCTACCAAACTGACCCTAAAAAGTTTAGGTTAGAAGCCCTGCGTATGCTAGTGGATTCAGACCGTCCCGCTAGTAAAATTGCCATGCGGCGAAATCATCTCTACAAACGGAAAGAGTAAATGGCCAAAAAGACAATCGTTCATCGTGGTTATCACGGAACAATCGAAGTGAATACCGACGATTTTACCCTTTCAGGAAGTATTTTATTCATAGAATCAGATTTTCATTACGAAGGAGAAACCTTCGAAGAGCTTGAAAAAAATTTTATAAGCCAAGTTGAAAAACATATTGCAAACTGTGAAGAAAAAGGAGTTTCTGTTCCATTCAAAGAAAAGTAAGCAACGACCCTATGCTCAGCCCCCCAATGGCTCTTCCTCAGCTAAATGGGGAAATATCATTATAATGAAAAAAGCCAAACAGCATATAATTGTTTGGCTTTTAATCAGTGATCCGGGGTGGTAGGATTCGCTCTTTTCAGTACCCCATTGATTGGTGCATTAATGGGGTACTGCTCCCGAGGCGTCTCACCCAGCTCTAGCCCCTTCTCGCAACTCCAACTTCTTCTAAGAAATTAATATTTTCCCGTAAAAGCAAATGAATAGGATCAGAGTAAATTAAACAGTCAGCAGTAGACTTTTTTGACGGCTTTTCAGGAAATGCTGTTGTGTGTTGCCCTAATAATAGCCTGGAATGATAGAAGATTTTCGCCTTATCTCCTCATTGCACGTCTGCCTTAAGGTTTAATTCCGATCTGACACCATGCATTTCGTTCGCAATATGCCGACATCTCATCGTTGACATGCACTAGTGGATTAATCACGCTTCAGTTGATTTTTTTGGTTGAGCATCGCCAGCTATCGTCGGTGTGGTCTTCCACGATCTGTTCTGACATGAACGCGTACTTTGGGCCGATGATGGTAGTATCTCTTATGGTGGTAATGATGGTGTCCCCAGCCTTGTCTGTAGTGAACGTTTACCCCATAATTCGTTCTTCCAGGTGAACCACAGGACTGCAAGAGAAAGCCGACAATAAGGATAGCCAGGATGAGTGATAGTCTCTTAATGTGATACATTTTTATCCCCCTCATTGCTATTCACCAACTCTACCTGCTGGATTCCGAATACTGCGCCCGAGGAATCCGCGATAATAACTGCGGCGTTCTCTGGGAGATCTCTGTCCACCTCGGTAAGTAAATGCCCACCGAGTTGCACTGCCTTTTCAGTTACAGCCATGGCATCCTTGACCGCTATATAAGGAACCCAGTTGGGCTGTACATCGTCAAAAGGTATTTTAACTATGCCTGCTCTGGCCTTACCATCACCCATAAAAACCTGGTAACTCTCGCCATTTCTCATTGTGATGGTTTGCATATTATAACCAACAAGATTACCGTAAAACGTTTGTGCTCCAGTTAAATCATTTGTCCACAACTCACTTCCAAGCCAACTGTTAAGTTCTTTTTGCTCAGCTAGGGACTCCCCTTTATTAGGTCTAATTATGGCAAAAACAGCTTTTTGAGAATCAAGACATACAGCGACGCTTCCCCTTTGCGGAAGTTCTCTTACTGGTATCTGGATAATTCCGTTATTGTCTTCGACTCGCTTTGTAGCTTCATCAATATCCTCCACAGACATATAATTCAACCATTGAGACTCGCTTGTATTGGTAGTCAGTGGTTTGATTTCAATCACATTTCCAATGTGATTATCACCTGAGAATATGTGTTTTACTTTTGCATTTCCTGATAAAGAATCGACAAATGACCAACCAAACAGTTCTTGGTAAAATCGAGATGATGACTCAAGGTCATGGGTAAACAAATCATGCCAGACAATTTTTCCTGGAAGGTTCTGATCTTTAGATTGAGGTATGTTTACGTTAGCTATAACAGGATTTACAACACTGCTTAAAACCATGACAGTAAAGAGTGCAACAAGACGTGGTATATGAGATTTTCTTTGACGAAAGGTTCTCTGAGGAATCAAATATTTCATTTTCATTTAATCTCCTATATCTTTTTTGGAAAAAGCAATTAACCCAATTAGGCCTAGTACAGTGTAAAAATTAACATTTCGCATCTCGTGTCAACATGTTACAATAGTCTCACAATTTTTAAGGAGACTATATGGCACCCCGTTATCGAGTAACTTTGGTTAAAGAAGAGCGAGAGTATTTAGAAGAAATCTCAACAAAAGGGAAAAGGGCTGCAAGGACAGTTTTGTATGCTCGTGCTCTTTTATTGCTCGATGCTGGAGAGTTTGGTCCCAAATGGATTGTTGCGAAAGTCGGGGAAGCTCTCGGAGTAACCACGCGTAGCCTTGAGCATTTAAAGAAGAGGTTTGTAGAAGAAGGGCTATCAGCTGCAATTGAACGGAAAACACGGGTTAAACCACCAAAGGAAATTCGATTTGGTGGAGAGTTTGAAGCACAACTTTTAGCGTTAGCATGTTCCAAAGCCCCGGAAGGCAGAGAGCGGTGGACCGTGAGGTTGCTGGCAGAAAAAATGGTTGAACTAAAAATGGTAGAGACTGTTTCCCCAATGACAGTCTGTAATACGTTAAAAAAAATGAACTTAAGCCTCACTTAAGCAAGTATTGGAAAATTCCTCCTGATCAAAATGCAAGCTTTGTTGCAGCAATGGAGGATGTTCTGGATGTATATGCTCGACCATACAGTAAAGATTATCCTGTTGTTTGTATGGATGAGTCAAGTATGCAATTGATTGGCGAAGTAAGTGATCCCATTCCTGCATCACCTGGACATCCCGAGCTTGTCGATGATGAATATGTCAGGAAAGGTGTTGCCAGCATATTCATTGAAGTTGAACCTCTTGGAGGTCGTCGACATGTTACAATCACTGAGCGCCGTACACGTATAGAATGGGCTAATTTTATTAAAGAAATGTTGGACAATCGTTATCCAGAGGCTAAAAAAGTCCTTTTAGTAATGGATAATCTCAATACCCATGACATTGCTTCACTATACACAGCGTTCCTGCCAGCTGAAGCCAAGCGCTTGGCGGGCCGTTTAGAGATTCACTTCACTCCAAAGCATGGTAGCTGGCTCAACATTGCAGAGATTGAACTCAGTGTTTTAAAACGACAATGCCTTGCTGGCAGAATTGACTGCATAGAGAAAATGCGAAGCAAGGTGGCAGCCTGGAATACTGATAGAAATAATCGCGAATCATCAGTTGATTGGCAGTTTAAAACCGATGATGCTCGGATTAAGCTGAAACGCCTTTATCCGAAACTTTAAAATGTACTCTGTACTAGGGCAAGAATTTGTAACAAATTCAGATAAAGTTGATCTCTTACTGAGCCGCAGCACACGAGGTATGTACATCCCCCCAAAACCGTATACAAGTCAGAGTAAACTTGAAGTAAGAAACAATTATGAGCGGTGACCTTGATCTATGCAATCAACCTACCCGTTAGGTGCCGGGAAAACTTTGCTCTCAATTACACCGTCAGATTGATTCAACACTGATTTACAGCCATAAGAGTGAAAACAGCATTTCCGGATTAATTCTGAAATCAATCAGAGGTGACGATGAACGCAAATAAACTATGCCGTGTTTTCAATTAGTTAGTTTCTAGATAATTATTGTAAAAGTTAAACCATTTTGATCGAATACGTTGTAGTACGTGATAGAACACAACAACCAGCACTATCGCATGCATGGAGCATGATAAAAACACATTGTGCACGAATTATGAACACAGAATATAAAGTGATGAATTATTTTGTGTCCATTCGGAAACTAGTGCTTTGCGAACAAGAGGGGTCATAACAAGAGGGTGCAGGTCTTTGCTTGACTCTTTTGCGTGATAATTCCTGATCGATCCTCAGATCGTGGATGATTTCCGATAACTGTTAGAAGGTTTGAATAGTACACATTCAAGATCGCCGTAGTTAGAGACTCCCAATTTACAATTTTCTTGGAATGGATGTTCCTCCTGTTCTCAGTGGAGGTTTCCCGACGGGTTTCGGCTTGTATAGCTGAACTTTCAGGTGAGGGCGGTATGGTGCTATAATGGTATTTAAGATCGTCAAGCGAAGAAGAGACATATGCATGTTCAAATTCCAGCTAAAGAGGCCTGCAATGACAATTAAAAAAATTCTCTTTCCTTATGACAGCTCTGTCTATTCAGTAAACGCCACACAGTATGCGCTAGACTTGGCAAAACTCTGTAATGCTCATGTCACAATTATCAATTGTTATGAAGGATGGGATCCTAACATTTCAGAAATTACAGAATCTTTGGTACGTGAAATTCGAGTGAATAGAAAAAAGGATGCTGAACTCATATTGAAGAAAGTCGGGGAGATTTTCGAAAATCAAGGCGTTGAGTATACACTTGAAACAGTTGATGGGGAACCTGGTACCACATTGGTTAACCGATCGAAATCGAGGAACTATGATCTGATAATCATGGGATCACACGGCCACTCCGAGATTGCCGGCCTGTTCCTTGGTAGCGTTACGCATAAGGTACTCAATACGATTCACTGTCCAGTCCTGATCGTACCTTAATAGATCTGACCTGCAGTAGTAAATAGGGGACAGGCTAAACTGCCTCCGTTTTAACTGATTATGAGGTACTCTTTGAGAGGCTTTAACCTGTTCCCTTTCCCTTCATTTTTAGATCAAATGCATGCGCTAATCACTCTGAATTACACGGAAGAATTGATCGACAGGTGGCTCGCCTTCAGCCCCCATGATTGACTCGAGAAGTTTACAATACTCCTCATCTTTATCCATCTCAGCATCGATCCTCTCGTAGTCAGCCAGGCCAGGATAGCGAGTCTGAATTGTTGCCCAACCTCTTGAACCCGCCAGGTTGTACATAATCTCAACTGAGACCTCAGGAAATTTTTTTTCCAAGTGTTCTTTGGCCTCGATAAGGACCTTGAAAAATTCCTCGTAATCATGACTGTATTGGACTTCTCGTTGGTGTATGATCATGGTGTTCTCTTGGCAGAGATTTTCTAAATTATGGTAAAGGCCCGATCAGTCTTCAAAAGAGAAAAATAGGCCGAGCGCAACATTTTGAATCCATTATGAAATCTCATTGGTGAGGAAATTTATGGCTTCTCTGTCAACCAAACCATATTCTACAGAGATAAGAACTCCGGTTTTCTTATCGGCAAACCACCAGCGACGGCAAGTCTTATCGATAAAAAGTGACAACCGATTTGTAATGGCAATGAGGCCCAGTTTCTTTGCCAGTTTGGTGATAGCTTTCCCCTGTTTTTTAAAATCTTTTTCAGAATGTACACATAGTGTTGTCAATTTCTTTTCCATACTAACCTCCTTCTCTGCTTATCACGTTTGAAAGCTATATTGGATCTGAGACGAGGAATATAATTGTCTTAGCCCAACCGACGCAAGAATGAATAGTTATGTGTTTTCAGATCATCACTATTGGCAGTATATCCTAACCCGTGATTAACCGGAAGCGAGGTGTTGTTTTCATATCCCCTATCAGATGTTGACAGTCATATGTAACCATAGATTATGAAGGTGGTTTGGTTGGAAAACTATTAAAGAGGAAAGCGCTAAAACCGGTTGTTTGGGTGAAATTGAAGCGCTTGATCGTCTCACTATATGCCTTATCAAACTCAAAAGGGTTGAGGAGGCAACTCAGCAGATGGACTCCTATTTGAAGCTATATACAGGAGATATTAATAGTGCTTCAGCACCAAGAATAAAAAAGCGAATCGATAAAGCGTTAAAAAGGGCCAATAGCTAAGTTTATGTGAAAAAAATAGATTGAGAATATCAAGTCACTTAACTCGGGCTCGGCAAACATCGCCGGTCCGGTGAGCTCACCATTCGCTTAAAAAAAACGATCAATGAAAGATATCTTTCTCAGTTAGTCCGAGATGATCGCGAAGCAGCCCCACGAGTTGCGGGCCTTGCTTGAAAACGAATTATTACGTGGCTGGTGGGATAACGAAATCCCTCCAGGGTGAACGTTTGATTCTGTGATTGAAGAGGCCATTGAAACCGTGTAGTGCGTTGTCGTGTTGTGGTCACTTCGCTCTGCTAAATCTCAATGGGTCAGGGCTGAAGCCTCGGAAGTGAAGTTCATACCTCAGCTTAACAGTTTAGGCCAAAGTTATCAGACAGTTTTTATGGGAAAAACACCTGAAACTAGCGCCATTCGATTTTGTCCATTTTTATTGTTCCTGCTTAAGGTTAAAACCCTCGCCTTTTAGGCGGGTAGCATTCTGCTAGCAGTTAGTTTAAAATCTATGGGTATGAACTATCGACATGGAAATAATACCAAATTTAAGATTGAGTACCATTTTGTATGGGTAACAAAGTACCGGTATCACGTGCTTGAAGGGGATCTTGCCTTTCGAGTCAGAGAGCTGGTACTGCAAATATGTGAGCATTTCGAGATTCAGATTTTGCGTGGTGTTGTCAGTAAGGATCATGTTCATATTCTGGTATCTGCGCCACCAAATATTTCCCCTTCAGATATAATGTGAAGAGTGAAGGGAAGGGTGTCACGTAAAATATTCGAAGAATTTCCTCACGTGAAGAAGCGATATTGGGGGTGCCATTTCTGGGCGCGTGGCTACTTTTGTGTAATCTCTGGTGAACTCACAAAAGAGATGATTGCAGATTACTTGACTCATCATTTTGAAAAAGACCCCAACGATCAATTTGACATCGAATAAACCGGCTTTGCCGGTATTGCTGGACTTTCAGTCCGCGAGGTTAAACCCACCGACTTCTAGTCGGTGGGTGTTTAGTTTAGCTAAAATCAAAACAGCGGGAATTGCTAAGCCCCTATTTTTATACCGGTGATCATAGAAACGAAATTAGTTTTTCGTTCTTCTTAGCTGGGAATAGCAAGACCAGCTATAGTCGTATCGAAGACAAGAATTGTAGCTGGTTTCAGTAAGGAAAACAGTAAACCAACCTCCATTTAAAACTGTATCGTCGCGGGATAATCTCACTTTCCATTGGGCACAGGCCTATACCAGCCCCCAAAACCAGGACCATTGTCGGTTGCAGTTTTTTGGGGGAAGATTTGTAATCGAGGCAAGTAGAATGTTTCAAATCTGCTTATTTGCCGGTTACGGCTAATAACAAATCCAGTTGAGCTGCTCCCTAGTCTCTGCATCACGGATAATCGTGTTGCCCCGGCCGGTGCTCTTTTCCACAACAAGGACCGCGAGTTCGTCGACTCCATTTTGGTTCAGGTCGGCAACCGTGGTCAGTCCCATGGCCATCCAGTCATTGTCGAGGAAGTAAACGCTGTTGAGCACCTCCCTGGTTTCACTGTCCAAGATTTTGACCCACACTTTGCCGTTTTCCTTTTTCACGGCCAGGACCGCCAATTCATCGGTGCCGTTACCATTCATGTCAGCCAGGGTAGAAATGGCCTTTGGGGTCCATTTGTCGTTGAAAAAATAGATTCTACCTACCTGGGTCTTGTTGTAGCTGTCCTTGAGAGTAACGTAGGTATGGCCGTTCCTGGTGTGCAGGACAGCTATCTCAGGAAATCCGTTTCCGTCCAGATCGGCAATGGAGGTTGCATCTTGGTACTTCCTGGAGACTGAAGTTAGTGGATTTTCACTAAACC
Organism: Desulfosediminicola flagellatus; assembly: GCF_005116655.2. GTDB lineage: Bacteria > Desulfobacterota > Desulfobulbia > Desulfobulbales > Desulfocapsaceae > Desulfopila > Desulfopila flagellata. The sequence goes on from NZ_CP050698.1 coordinate 2,263,266, forward strand.
TATCAGAGAAGTCGGTTTTAGCAAAATCATAGATTACAAGATTATCCATAGCAAAATTTTCATCATCATCATTACTACCACAAATGTCTGCCATATCTCCAACAGAAGTCCCCCAATTATTCTGTGTGGTACTAGCAACTTTTACTCCATCAACATATAATCTCAGAGCTTCTGGTGTTCCAGCTATGCCATTTCTATCCCAAACAGCGGCTATATGTATCCAGGTATTGTTGAATGTCGAAATATCTGTGTTTACTGAAGATGTTTCACCCCCAAACGCTAAGCTAAACACCAAGCCACCGTCCTCCACACTTTGAAATTGCATACCAGCACCTAAACCAAAGTCTCCATCAAATATTCTGTAAACATTGTTTACATAAGAAACAGGATCATTTTTTTGCATATACCAGACTGCAATAGTACCTTGTTCTGAACTAACATAACTGCTTAAATTACTTAGGACTAAGTTGTGAATACGGGCGGTTACGTAATAAGGCCCCCCACTTAACATAACACCATTTCCAAATACACCAAAATCGTATAGCCTGCCTCCTTCTACATCACAACATCCAGGTGGGTCGTGCAGGTCCTGGTCATAAAATTCAAGGTTCGGTCCTATTTCACTGTTCAATATTTCATCTTCACTCCCTAACTTATTCCAGAGCACCACGTAATCATCCGATTGCGCATTTAGGGTTGCGGTGAGCTGAAGCGTAATAAAAATTGAGAGAAATAAAATTTTCCATATGATTGTAGTTGCTTTTTTCATTTTTCGTCCCCCTTTATTTTTGTGTTTTCGTAGGGTGGTATGGAGTTTTAGGCCAAGGGTTTCCATACAGTATTTAAAAATGTTCCATTTAAGTAGAAGATCTAAATTTGTCATTACTGGGGAACACTGGGCTACAAGTGCCGCCACAGACTATTTGCACGCATAATCCGCACCAAATTCCAGAGCCGCCCCTTCAAATATATATTGATCAACACGTATGTAGCCAAAGAATGGAAACTTTATATATCCTTGTACCTTCACTTGTGTAGAAAAGGATTCTTGCCCCTCAGGGAGAAAGCCATCTTCTGTTGGAACTGAGACGTCTATAAAAGAATCTGTCGGTGCCTGAGCAGTAATAACGAGTTTTCGTAAACTATCTGTTGCCGTAATGGAGAAATATCCCGAGCATCCGTCAATCTCAGTTTCATACTCAGTATCTGGTAGAGTCGGCCTGAACTGCCATTTCAGGTAAGGAGAATGATAAGCAACCAACCACTGAGTCATGGTAGTATCTCCAAGATCGAGGACTCCGCCAGACAGGGCAAATTGCCTTGTGTTATTTTCATTAATTCCTTCCGTCCAGATCCATGCAGGAGGAAACACACTTCCCCAGTTAGTTTCCTGGTGCGCAAAGCCTGTTCCTGATACCTCCTGATTTTCCAGGTCCAGGAGGGTGAAGCTATATTGCGAATTGGAACCCAGAGAATAAACAAACCAATGTAACGGAATAAAGGGCAGAAATTCAACCAGTCCTTCAGGGCCTAACCATGTAATGAGGGAATTGTAAGGATTTCTCTCACCAATGGTGGCCGATACTTTAATATAACCTGGTATAGACACTTTGATCGATTCGTTTGTAATGACGGCAATTAAACCATTCTTGCCTTTACCTCGCCAGTAGAATGACTCCCACTCTGTAGAAGAGGGATCATCTAGAACCATCTCCCTATTGGACCAGAATACTGTTTGTTCCGGAAAAGCATCATACACAACAGTCATCTCTTCGTTATTTTTATCGATGAAGTTTATGATGACTCCTATGTATCCTGGAAGTTCACTGTTGAGCTTTGAACTCTCTTCAGGGAGGTACTGTGATGCACCAACCACAGCCAGAGACAGTTGATTGTCATGATCTACTATCCGGGTATACCAACCCTGAAACCAACTTCCTCCGGATTCGAAGGTTAATGTCTCTTGCGTTTCAGTACCAAATGACTCTGGACCAATTAACTCCTTAGTGATACGTTGCAGATCCTGTTGAAGTAGTTCATGGTTGATGTCTTTATCTACATTTTCCAACATGTTCGAACGCATGAGAGCCCGTTGTGCTGCTGATTTCCCGGCTCCCTTTTTCAGCAGTTGGGGCTCAAGATCTTTAGATGCCGACGCATTAGGGGGTGTTATAAAAACGAGAGAAGACACAACAAGAAAGAAAAAAGTCATTACCGCTGTGATATACCTTTTCATGACCGCCCTCCCTTTCTATTTACTTACGAGTTTACGTGTATGCATATCGAAAGATGTTATTGAGCCCTTTCTATGGCAGGCTACTTTCGAAATGATATCAGCACTGAAAAGAGTTTGTCAGAGCCGCATTACTTATAAAAAAGCTTAATTACAATATGTTGAAATGAAAGTGGTCCAGCTTTTAGGGCCACTTCTCTAATAGAATAACGCCATCAGCACATATGTGGTCGATATAGTCTGGTTGCTGATGCTTGGTTGGTAGCATTTTTCCTCAAAATGCGCCTAGGACTAATGAAATGATGTCATGTCATGCATCAAAAATAAGTTAGGCACAATGCTGAGTCAATGTTACATGGTGGCAGTCGTTGGTTTATATTGAAATATGACAATGCCGAAAAAATATTCAATGCTAAACAAACCGAAGGCCTGATAGAATCTTCTTATAATGCTTGCTGCCGGTAGAGGGAGAGCCATTTGCAAATTGTCATGGCAAGTTAGGTTAGTAAGGACCGGCGTGATAAGGATCGGCACAGGTTTGGGGCAGTTCATGAATTGCATGTGGTTTCTTCACTTGCTTCCGGTGTTTGTTTTCCGTTTCCGATGTGGTGGTACAGATTTTTCTTTGAATTCATTTGTGTAGTTACGCCTTTTTCGTTTGGTCATAAATCACCTTCTCAAGAATTGTTATTTCACTCTTAAGAACGTGTCTATCAATTTTCTACTACATCATGTTTGCAAAGGGTTAATCAACCCGGGGGAAAAACAAAATCGATGTGTGCCTTTGTATAGCCTTCCTTTATGTATTCACGCCTTTTTACTCTTGATGACGTTTTGAGTATGCGTCGGGTACTACCCCAAACATGCTCTCGACAATCATCATAGTTTCTACAACTATATCCAGCTGTAAACCGTTGTGTCATTGAAATGTTACTATTGAATAGTGCTACATTACGTGTGACCTTGTGTTATTTGGAGTTATTATTCGGATGTGAATAATTATTCAATACTGTATATTCGGATTGGCAGGGTGGTTTGTATGCGATTTTAAAGAGTAGCTCTTAACGATTAATGAAGAGATTTTGTGAAAAAATTACATAAGTTATCCGATGAAGTTGAAGCTCTGATCGAAAACCAGCCACGTGATTGGCTGCTGCTCAGTCAGGCAATTGTTAACGTCTCAAGAAACTGCATTGTAGCAGTTGATCGGCATGGGGCTATTTTCCTGACTAACACCATAGCAGAACAAAAATTTGGAGTTTCAATAGGAGAACTATTGATCGACGTTGTACCAAGTTTGATGGAGCAGGTAAAAGAAACGCTTGCAGATGGAAGGCGTCGGGTTTGGCCATCTGTTCAGGTTGAGGAAGAAGAGTATCGAATCACATTAAACCCACTCAAGTTTCAAGATGAATCAATTGGGGTCGTCTGCTCGCTTGAAGAAAGTACCGAGCTTGAGAAGGTTGCTAGGCAGATGAGCTTTTTTCAACATTTGACCAGAGAGCTGGAAGCTATAATTGATTCCTCATCTGATGGTTTATTTGTTTGTGATGCCAAGGCAAATGTCATTCGTGTTAATCCAGCCTCAGAGCGAATACATAGAACTCCGGCAAAGGAGTTGATCGGCAAAAATATGGTGGATCTTATTAACGAAGGATTTATCAATAAATCAGCTGCACTACAGGCTATTCATCAAAGAGAAACCGTTAGCCTCCTTCAAGAAAAAGATAACCGCAAATTGATTTCTATCGGGACCCCTGTTTTTGATGACAACGATTCCCTCATTTCTGTTGTTGTGAGTGAGCGCGATATTACAGAAATTGATACTTTACACCGCGAGTTGGAAGAACAGGAATTGTTGACAGATCAACTGCAATCCCAGTTATTTGAATTGCAGTTGGCAGACTTGAAAACGCATAAAATTATTGCCCGAAGTTCTTCTATGATCAGGGTTTTAGAAAAGGCGATGAAGGTGAGTCCCGTCAACTCAACAGTCCTGATTACAGGAGAATCCGGAGTCGGGAAGGGGCTCATTACCAACCTTATACATAAAAATTCTACTCGGTCCAAGAAACCACTCATCAGGATTAACTGCGGTGCCATACCGGAGTCACTCATCGAATCAGAGCTGTTTGGTTATGAAGAGGGTGCCTTTACCGGAGCTAAAAGAGGCGGAAAACCAGGATCTTTAGAGCTCGCTGATGGCGGCAGTTTGTTTCTCGACGAAATAGGTGAGTTACCGCTGGCATCCCAGGTGAAATTGCTCCGTTTTCTTGAAAATGGACGATTGACGAGGGTTGGTGGGTCGAAAGTCATAAACACTGATGCCCGTATTCTGGTTGCAACCCATCGTAACCTTCAAGATATGGTTGCAAAGGGGACATTTCGGCAGGACCTCTATTATCGTCTCAGTGTTATTCCTTTACATGTTCCGGCGTTACGTGATCGAAAAGACTGTATCTTACCTTTAGTACGATATTATTTTGATTACTTTGCGGACATCACCAACACACACAAACGAGTAAGTCGAGCTGCTATAGATGCGTTGCTCTCGTACTCTTATCCCGGTAATGTCCGTGAGTTAATGAATATCTGTGAACATGCCATAGTCCTTTCAGATACCGAAATCATTGACAGAATGGATCTTCCTAAAGGTGTACGCAGCAACAGTTCTGATCCATCTGTTTTAGAAGCTGGGTGGCCGAGAGGGCAGTCGTTGAAACAAATCCTTGAAAATGTAGAGCGAAACGTCATTCTGCAGACGCTTAAAACACATAAAAAACAGGCTGCTGTTGCTGATGTATTAGGAGTGAGCCAACCCACTATTGCCCGTAGGATGAAGAAATTCAATATTGAGTAACTGCTCAAGTGCGGCAATGCTGCAAAGGGATTATTCAAAATTGAATAATCCCCTCATGTAATCTGCACATTTCCCTACAGCTCGCGTGTGTATCTTTTCCTTTTTTTCTATGATCTCCGTCATTACATATATTCTGTATGTAGCCAAGTTGTAATCTTTATAACATTCTGATATCCTTATTTTTGATTAGAGTATCTGTCCTTTCAGCCGACCTGGTGAAACTCCATAATCAGGCTCTCAGCAGGTGATAATTCCAACCACTTTCTGTGTGCATAAGCCATTGGCACATTCTTTGCTATGAAAGAACCATTCGTATAGCGTTCATAAAAGTCTGGAAACCTGGTTTCGATGCGCCGGGTTGCGACAACATATCCTCTAACTATAAGGGACCAGAATGTTAAATAAGCTGATATCAAACATATTGCCGTACATGCCACAGAAACTCGTTTGGCAGTTTTCCAAAGACTATATTGCCGGTGAAACAATTGATGATGCGGTACAAGCTGCTTTGAAACTCAATGAAGAGGGCATTCTGACCACCATAGATGTTCTGGGTGAGTTCATCAAAAACCTCGATGAGGCTGAGGCGAATAAAAACGAGTATCTTGAGGTTATTGAAAAGGCAGAGAAGGCTAACGTTAAAGGGAATTACAGCCTTAAACCAACATTTTTTGGGTTACTTATAGACAAGGAAGTGGCCTATAAACATATCCGTGAAGTTGTTGAAAAGGCGGCGAGTTACAACAATTTCGTCAGAATTGACATGGAAGATACTCCATGCACAGACATGGAAATCGATATCTTTAGAAGGATAAAAGAGGAATTTCCGGAAAATGTCGGTCTTGTTTTGCAATCGTATCTCAAACGAACTCATCAGGACATAAAGAATCTCAAAGATCTTCACAGTGAAGAAGTTCCACTTAATTTCAGGCTATGTAAAGGGATTTATGTCGAGCCTGCATCTCTTGCGTACAAAAAGTATGACGAGATAAACCAGCATTTTCTTGAAGATATAGAGCTCATGATCAAAGAGGGAATGTATCCGGCAATTGCAACTCATGACAAGCCTGTCATTGAGGGTTCCTACAAACTTCTCGAAAAATATAATTACCCAAAAGAAAAGTACGAATTTCAGATGTTGTACGGGGTTACCCCGGCACTTCGAAAATCCGTTCTCGATGCCGGTCATACAATGCGTGTGTATGTTCCATTCGGGCAACACTGGTTTGGTTACTGTACTCGACGCGTGAAAGAGAATCCCTCTATGGCCATGGTAATTATTAAGGCTATTTTCTTTAAAGGCTAGGAAGTTGCCAGAGAATAGCAATTTTGTCCGTATCCAGGCATGTTGGGAAAAATGAGCGCAGCCCTATGTATAAAATTGCGAGCATTATATTTTCTACATAATGACGATATAGGACAAAAGGGCAGTCCCGTACCGGCTCTTGATAAGCTTGCCGGCACTTCCGTTTCAACGACCACGACACAAAGGAGGCTAAAAGAAATACGACGCTGTTATTGTTGATGACATTTACTTTGCAACTTACATCAAAAGGAGATTTAGACGTGTACAAATCAATAAAAAATATCATTGGTATCGCCCTGATCCAATCACTTGTTATGCTCGGGGCCGGAGCAGCTTTTGCGGCTCCTGAAATGGTTCTCAAGTTTGCCGGACAAAGTAATGCAGATCATCCCGCAACCTTATTGATGAAAGAAATTGCGAAAGAAATTGCCGAAAAAACTGACGGCCGCATTGAAGTTAAAGTGTATCCAGCCAGCCAGCTTGGTGATTACACTCTGGTTTATGAAGAGCAGATTCGTGGAACCATCGATATGTCATGTATCTCTGTTCCTAGCCAGTTTGATCCCCGAATGGAACTTATCTACATCAATGGTTTTGCAAGCAATTACGAAGATTTGAAAACTGTTTTTGCTCAGGACGGCTGGATGTTCAAAAAAATGGATGAGTTCAATGAGAGACTTGGTGTGAAACTCCTCGGTTTCTTTGTTGAAGGTATGATTGGAACCGGTACCACCAAGCCAGCGAAAGACCCTCTCAATCCTGCGGTAAACAAGGGTGTTCTTATTCGCGTACCAGGAATGGATGTGTACAAACTTGCTGCAGAAGCTATGGGATATAATTCTGTAGGTATTCCATATGCCGATGTATATCAGGCAATTCAAACCGGCGTTGCAAATGGTGTTAACGGTTATCCTGTTGCTTCAGCATATACCACTCTTGGAGATGTTCTCAAATACTGGTACATGACCAACTATTCTGTTGAAGTTCTCAATTTCATGATCAGTGGTCAAACCTGGGCGAAGCTCAAGCCACAAGATCAGAAAATTATTCAGGACATTCTTGCTCAGGCTACCATCGACAGTATCAACAATGCCAAAGAACTTGATGAGCATCATATGGATCTCATGAGAAAGAAAGGTATTGAAGTATTCACCTATACCAAAGAAGAGTTAGCCCCAATTATGGAGGCGTGTGCTTCAACTTGGCCAAAACTTGAAAAGAACATGACCAAAGAACTGATGGACGAGTTCAGGAAAGAGCTGGGCCCTAAGTGATTCTCTGCTAATTTCCACAGTTGTTTTTTCAATAAACTATGAGGCCCGGGACCTGATGTCCCACCCATTGCGTCCCGGGCCTTGTGGTTGCCAAGGAGGTTTTACGTGTCTGAAAAAACCGAAAAAGAAGAAAAACAATTACCTTCTTTCCAATGTGACACCATGCCCCTGGGTGTGCTTACTGCCGATGCATCTAAGAATTTTTTTGATAAAATCGTCATCAATGGTTTTTCCATTATCTGTTTCACCACCACCATTGTCCTGACACTGGTCATTTGTGCCGCTGCATTCTTTCGCTATATCCTCAACGGGGACCTTACCGGCTATGAAGAATGGGTGAAAATATTTGCCTTTTGGCTTTACTTTTCGGCCGCAGTCATTGGTGCCTACAACCGCACTCACGTTTCAGCAGATCTCGTACAGGCATATGTTCCTGGTGGTAGTTTAAAAGATTTTCTTGTCGTCATAAAAGATCTTATTACCGTTGGAGTTTGTCTTCTCTTTACCTGGTATGGATATGAGTTTTTCATGTTTGGGTTCATGGGGCCATTAGGGACAGGAATTGCCATTCCGAAAACAAGTGTCTGGAGAATTAGTCTGTGGATTGGATATTTACCCGTCTTTCTTGGACTCATTTTCATGACCTACTATTTTACCAGAGATCTTTTCCTGAACTTACGAAGACTTCTAAGGAGGATGAGAGACAAATGATTTATATAGCCCTGTTAATTCTCGTTTTATGCCTCATTATAGGTGTCCCTGTACCAATTAGTTTTATGGCCTCCGGTGCCTGGCTTGTCTTTTTTGGTGGAGTTGACGGAACTGGTTATGCAGCAAGCCAGTTGTTACCCTATGGGTATAAGCAAATGGACTCTGTTCCACTCATCGCCATTGCCCTCTTCATTGCCGCCGGCGGCATCATGGAGCGGGGGAAAATCGGCGAAAAGCTCATTGATTTTGTCGATGTCTTTGTTGGCGATCTTAAAGGTGGGCTAGGGATTGTTGCTACAGTCTCCTGTGCTATTGTTGGTTCAATCTGTGGTGCTGCCTGCGCCACACTGTCGTGCGTCGGTACAATAACCTTTCCACGGTTCAAGGCAGAAGGATATCCAAGAGGTTTATCCGCAGCACTTCTGGCCAACGCCTCTCTTCTCGGTCTGCTAATTCCACCAAATGCAACGCTCATTATCTTTGCCTGGATAACCGGCCAGCCTGTTTTAGCCTGTTTTTTGGCAACTGTTGTTCCCGGCTTTATGGTTATATTTCTCTTATGCGTTGTTAACAGGTGGCTTTTACGCAAAAACACCACGGTAATGGTTGCTGAGAAAAGATCAACTTCACAGAAGTTCGAGCTTCTGAGGAATAGAACAAGGCAGGCGGCCCCGTCGCTGCTGCTTCCGTTCATTGTTTTAGGTGGTATTTACGGCGGGTTCATGACTACCACCGAGGCATCTGCCGTTGCGGTTCTTTACGCCATTCCTGTAGGAATGCTTGTATACAAAGCACTCAACCTGAAAGGTGCTTACGAGGTGCTTATTGAGTCGGCCATCACCACGGGTGTTATCATGGTGATGCTTTATTCTGTTGCTATGTTAAGCCGGCTTTATCTTCTTGAAGATCTACCCGAGGTGTTACTAGGAATATTTCAGGCAGTCTCAAGTAACCCTATGGTTATCATGTTCATGATCAACATTTTTCTTGTGATCATGGGTATGTTAATGGATGACATCAGCGTGGTTGTTCTTGCAACTCCTATTCTGATGCCAATCGTTATGCAGCTTGGGTTCAGCCCGATTCATTTTGCAGCAATTATTGGTGTGAATACAGGGCTTGGCTGTATTACTCCGCCTGCCGCTCCGGTTTTGTATTTGTCCGGAAGGCTGGGGTCTGCTCCCATTGATGAGATGATGAAACCCTGCCTCTGGTTTATCGCGCTGTGCTGGGTACCGGTGCTTGCTCTAGTGGTGTTCTTTCCAAAGATATCTTTACTGTTGCCTCATCTGTTTTTGGGCACACCGTGGTAGGAAGGTAAGGACGATGACTTTTTATCGGAATTTTTTTGCAGTCCTCTGTTTTGCTTTTTTTCTTGCTGGCATTACAACACAGGCGCCGTTTGCGTTTCTTGTGGCGCTCTGTTGTGGAGCCTTATCGAGAACTGCGGGGAAGAGGGGGTGGCCAGACCCCTTTTGATAAACACTGGTTGAGCAGTGTACGCGACCATTGTATATAGAGAGCGCTTGCATCTGGAATGTTGTGAGAAGTGAGTGTTACATCAAACACACTATGAAAATTATTTTTTTGTATATCGGCTGATGAAAGAGGCAGCCAAGGAGAATTGCGGTGTTTTCAACATTACGAATCAATACGGTTACGGGAAATGCAGTTAAAGAGCAATCTGATTCACTGGAATTCCTGTTGGGCGGGCGTACGTTGTCTTCTTATCTGGTGAGTAAAGAGGTGCCGGCGGATTGTGATCCATTTGGCAAAAATAATAAGCTCTTTTTTTGTAACGGCTCACTGGCAGGTACAACGGTTTCAAGTGCAAACAGGCTCAGTGTTGGCGCGAAAAGCCCTTTGACCGGTGGCATAAAAGAGAGCAATGCAGGCGGTATCGTGGGCTTGAGGATGGCGCAACAAGGGCTCCGCTGTATTGTTCTTGAGGATATGCCGAAAGAAGACACCCCATGGAAAATCGTCGTTATAGGGAAAGACAAAACAGAGCTTATCGATGGAAGTTTTCTCGTTGGCAAAGGTGTATACGAAAAATCTGATCTGTTGTCTGAGAAATTCGGTAAAAAGGCTGGATGTATAACCATCGGCCCTTCAGGTGAAAACCTTCTGCTTGCCTCAGGGCTTGCGTGCTCTGATCCGCATGGTGTCTGTTCACGATATGCAGGTCGTGGTGGCCTTGGTGCAGTAATGGCCTCTAAGCGTATAATTGCCATGGTCATTTTAGATGATGGCGACGTGAAGCCGAAATACGCAGATCAGGAGGCTTTCCGGGATGGTGCCAAAACCATTATAAATCTTCTGAAAGAAAATCCTGTTTCTTCATTGTTTACGAAGTATGGAACCGCCGCTATGGTCGATATCTGCCAGGCTCTGAAGGTTTTGCCAACCAGGAACTTCACCAGTGGCACAATGGAAGATGCTGAAAAGATAAATGCCCAGACGATGTACGATACCATCAAGGCACGTGGTGGAGAGGGAAAGACCCAGCATGCCTGTATGAATCCGTGCGCTATCCAGTGCTCAAACGTCTATCCAAATGAGAAGGGAGAATTGCTCTGTTCTCCAATTGAGTATGAGACAATGGCCCTAATGGGTTCTAACCTCTGCATTAAAAACCTCGATACTATCGCAGAGATGAACAGGATAGCCAATGATGCAGGTGTCGATACTCTGGATGTTGGTGCTGCCATTGGTGTCGCGATGGAGGCTGGTATTGCTGAATTTGGTGATGATGTTGCCGTTATTCGTTTGATGAATGAGGTACTCAATGTAACGCCGACGGGCCGTATCCTGGCATCCGGCTGCAAGGTTGCTGCACAGGTTCTTGGGGTAAAACATGCACCGCATGTGCTTGGCCAGGGGTTGCCGGCTTATGAGCCTCGAGGAACGAAAGGCATGGCGATGACCTACCTCTCCTCGCCCATGGGTGGTGACCACACTTTTGGTTTTACCTTAAGGGATGAAGAAGATCCTATTACAAAAGAGGGCAAAGTTGCCCTGTCTAAAAAGTTTCAGGTAATTGGCTCTCGCATGGATGCTATGGGAACGTGTAATTTTGTTCGCTACTCTGTGCGCAATGATATGTCACCGCTCCTTAATCTGCTTAAAGCCTATTATGACGTTGAGATTACACCGGATGAGTTTGATAATTTTGTAAAAGATACACTGCGTAGAGAACATCAGTTTAATAGTGATGCAGGAATAACTCTGAAAGATCATCGCTTTTCGGAGACTTTCTACTCGACTCCACAGGTTGATACCCAGGAAAAAATGGATATAACTGACGAAGAGGTGGCTGAGGCAATGCGGTGGTAATTGTGCATTTTAAGCTTTCTGATGTGGGGCCACTTTCTTTGAATATCGATTTTCCCGAGACTCTGGACAATATCTTAGAGATGTGTGCTGGCCAGCTCGAAAAACCTGTCGGCTCGGTCATAGTTGTTCGGGCCGGCCAGGTGGTCCCCAATAAAGCTCAAATAGAACCAAACGACGTACTTGATGTTTACCCAGCCATTTCAGGTGGCTAACCCGTATATTTCATGAAAAACTGTGACAGAGTCTTTCCGGGTAATTGTGTACAAACTGTAACCGCGAGACAAATCAAAATAGATGAGGTAACTGTTTGAATATAAGAAGTAATTCAGCTGTGCTGGGTTTGTCATGAAATATCCGGGCTAATCGTATGAGAACTTGAACCAAACCGCTTGTAGCAAACGTTTATAAAGGAAATAAACAGATGGGTTACTTAGCAACGAAGCACCAGGTTTTGAAAGCACTTGAAGAGAATCTCAGCAATACACATCCACAAGTGATGGAGGCCAAATGGATTGCTGATAAACTGAACATCAACCCGAAAGAGCTGAACCAGGTAATTCGAACGATGAATAAAATGGGTGAAGTTGAATGCGATCAGGAATGCACGCGACTTCTCATCACACATACAGGTTTGTCCCATCTTGGTAAATAATGACCGGTGTTTCAATAGCATATGTAGCAGTTCATCTTCTCATTGAGCTGCTATAGATGCTTTGGTACCTGCAGTTTTTAGATTAGTTGGGGATTTTCATATGTAAAATATTGATACACATGAACAATGTAAAATGTTGGCATGTGTTTTTTTATTTAAAGTTGAAACCTCTATAATCGAACATCTCTGAAGTGTATTCTTCCCAGAAGATACTGCTCACGTACATATTGCTTGCAGAATACTACCCAGGCGACGACACGTTCCAGCTCAGCCATTTGTGCTGCACTGCAAGCCTGGACATGAATGCAGTTGTAGTTGAGACAGTAGATTGGTTTAAACGGGAAAATACACCCCTTTCGCCTAGAAATATACATTCTCAGCAGTAGTTCACCCACGATGTACGACCTTGTTGTATTGACAGACCGTCATGCCTAACTAAGTTTATGGGTGAAGCAGTCGTCTGGTGCGCTCTTCAGGCGGTTTACACTGAAACTATGGTTATGCCCAGGAGATTCATGGGCTGTAGTTTTAACCCTCTCATCCCTAATGAAGACACGATGTATATAACAGGTTGATTTTCAGAGAAAGGAGAACTCAACATGATACAGAAAACCAAAACAACAAGGATGATAATGGTATCTATTGTCTGTGCTGCATTTGTCCCCTCTCTGGCAATTGCAGGTGAGTATTGGTGGGTCAGATGTAAATCTCATGGATACGGGATAGATTTCAACATAGCGGCGCGAAAAGCTATGATAATTTTCACAACAGACAGCGGGGGCACAATTCCTGCGGCATCCACGGATAAGATTCTGCAATTTGTGAACAGGCCCAATGATAAGCATGCAATCTTTGATTTTGGTAGCGCAACAAAAATAGGGGTGAATGTCAGTCGTCCTGAAAGAACAATTATTTACAGAAGATTACAGGGCAAGACATACCCGGTCTGCGATGCTGAAGCAAAAATACGGATTGAACCCTAAATTGCATATTCCAGGAGTGTTGTGGCAAAACGAGCCAGGTGTAATGATTAGACATCGATACCTGGTATAATTGCGCGGAAATACGATTTCTGATTGCGTTGATTTTCTCCGTTGAAAAGAAAAATCTTTGAGGGAAAAGAGAAAATATAGGGATCAGTTATGTAGCGCATTTTTAACAGCAGATCCGAGTGTTACTATTGAGTATGGCTTTTTAATATATAACAGCGCTCCGAGATCCATAGCTTCACTTACGATTTCACTATCAGCATACCCACTGGCAATGATCACCCTCGAGTCAGGTCGTATTGCAAAAAGCCTTTTACATGTCTCAAGTCCATTAATTCCTGGTTCCATGATCATATCGAGCAGAATTAAATCCACAGACTGACTTTGCAAAAAATCTAAAGCCTCCACCCCTCCACTCACACATCGGGTCTGATAATTCAATTTCTCAAGTATTGCAGAAGCAATCTTTCGTTGCACCTCTATGTCATCCACGATGAGAATAGTTTCGTTTCTTCCTTGTAACGATAACACATCTGGTTCATTTTGAGATTGCTGCAAAGCATCATGAGTAACTGGTAAAAAAATCCGTATTTCTGTACCGACACCAACACCGCTTTTGATATCGATATATCCTTGATGGTCTTTGACTGTATTCCAGACAATGGGCATGCCAAGACCGGTACCCGTTCTCCCCAATACCTTTTTGGTATAAAATGGCTCAAATATCTGCGCCAGGTCTTGTGGTTGAATACCGGTTCCTGAATCTTTTATTGAGAGACAAATGTAATCCCCTTCACAAACATTGTCATAGTTGGCTATGGGAACATCCAGATACACGTTACTTAGAGAAATTACAATTTCGCCTTCACCTTCAATTGCATCTGCAGCGTTATAGGCCAGATTCATCAACAGCTTCGCCAAATGTACGGGTGAGCCTTTGATATTTTTAACATTTTCACGTATTGACAGACGTATTTTCACACCAGGATGCGTCTTTGTCAGTTTCATGCTCTCTGGACTCAAGATATAGCTCATGAGCAGATCCTGCGGATTAAGCACTTCACAGACATTCAACCCACTATTCGCCAGAGTCAGCATGTCCTGAACGATTACCGCTGCACTATCACCAGATTTCTGCATCAATTGAAGTGATCCTTTGAGTGGGCTGTCTTCAGGTAAATCCATCATCAATAGTTGCGGAAGCGTTACAATTCCTGAGAGAATATTGTTAAGATCATGAGCAATACCAGCTGCAAGTTTTCCAATTCCTTCCATCCTTTGAGCTTGACGCAACTGGCTTTCCAATTGTTTACGTTTGGAGATATCTCGAATGAAAAATACCGACAAAAACGTGTCATTGCTCTCCAGTGGTCGACTCTGTAATTCAATTTGCAGAGTTTTTCCGGACTTTGTCCGTGCGGTTGTTTCGACACTTATAGCCTCATCTGAAGCTATTTTTTGCCGAATAGTATCACCACCTTCAGGGAGACAAATAACCTCTAACAAATCTCGCCCTGCAACTGACTCAAAAGAATAATCAAACATGTCTGTGAAAGAGGAATTCGTGTCAATTATTCCGGCATTATTAACAAAAACAATCCCATCGATTGTTACCTCAGAGAATCTTCTGTAACGATCTTTGGTTTCTATAAGATCTGCCTGTGTGCTCTTATGTTTTTCAATTTCCTCTGAAAGTCTCGAATTAGTCTGGGTCAGCAAGGCCGTACGTTCGGACACTATCTCTTCAAGTCTATCGGTATAATCTTTTAATTTCCTTTCAACTGTCCTGCGTCTCGACAATTCAGATTCCAGACTGGCTGCCATTGAGTTAAAAGATTTTGATAATAAACCGATCTCATCTTCAATTTTTACTGTAATCCTATGCGAATAATTACCCTGGGAAAGTTCCCTGGTTCCTTTGACAAGGTCTTTTAGAGGAGCAGTCAATTGCCTGGCGAGATAAATGGCCATTAATATGGCAACACATATCATCAAAAAACCTATTGCTATGTTCTCGTGAAAACGCTGAATAGCTTGCTGCTCGGCACGCTCAAAGGACACTAGTATTTTCAACAAATAAACCACTTTGCCTAAAGCCTTAATTGGGCTAACAGATTCTACAACCTTGCGTCCATTTAGCTCGACTATGCGGGAGTGTATTTTTTTATCCTCAAAAATTTGTTTATAGAAAGCGTCATTTGAGGGTATTTGTGGTTGATATCCCGATGTGCTCATCCAGGTTCTGCCACTGGCGCCAACGATGGACACATTTTTTATGTCACTATTGTCAAGAATTCTTGTAGTAATATCAATAACAGTTACGTAATCTGACTCGAAGATATATGGAGCAATAGTCTGGCTTAAGATTTTTACAACTTCAGTACCATGCTTTTCCATCTCAACGTGCATGGCCTTCATTGTGTGAAGGTAAGAGAGCACTGCAAATACACCGCTCATAGAAACAACAACAGCAATAAAACACAGCGTAATCTTCGTACGAATACTGAAAACAGGCACCACTCAAACCTCTTCTACTGATGATTGCAAAAAAACTCCGCAAATGGTTGTTATTGATTTTTCATCCATTTTATAACCTCGCGAATATTATCATAGTCGCTGTCCTTCGCTTCAATAAATCCCTTCGTGGTAAGTTCATTAAAAATTTCATCATTCTCGCTTCTGTCTGGTTTACCGATCTTCAGCATTGCCTTTTTGATTTTTTCAAATTTGTCATCAGGCAGATCATTTCCTGCTATCCATGGGCCTCGATAAATTGGCTCTGATTTCCAAATTATCTTCAGTTTATCCATATCAATGTCCACTTTATCTACTGCAGTGACAGAAGTAGCTCCTGCATCAACATCACCCATATATACAGCTAAAAGAGAATTGGCATGTCTTTTGAGATATCTAACATCTGAGAAGTCGCTTAAGGAAATACCCGACTTCTTTAGCTGCGTCATTGGGAAAAGATAACCGCTCGTGGATTTGGGGTCTGTAAATGCGAAAGTTCGTCCTTTGAGATCCTGTATATTTTCTATACCTGAATTCTTTTGTGTTACAATCATGCTATGATAAAATTCCTCACTGTCTTCGCTCAAAGTTCGGCATATAAGTCTAACACCAAAACTGTCCTGAGCATCCACATAAGCAAATGGCCCGACATAACCCATTTCAGCCTTTCCTGTTTTGATATTTTTTATAACATCATCATACGTTTTGCTGCCGATCCACTCAAAAGTATACCCGGTCTCCACTTCCATTCTACTAAAGAATGCGTTGTAAGCTTCTTCATTCCCAAGGTTTGAGCGATGTGGAATGATAGTAACCTTAATCACTTCCTGGGAGGATTGGGCGTATCCGGATTGTCCTGAAAGACATATTTGGAGGATGAGCAATAAACCTCCCAATACGTAGTCTTTTATCGACCTGTAGTGATTCATATATCCTCCATTTGCAGGGAATTCTTTATGTGCCATATGCACACCATTAACAAATGAGTTGAACAAAGAACGTGATCAGCTCATTGCTCGATACGTCATTCTGGGCTAAAAATATAATACAGCGCTAAAAAATACTATTTTTACGTATAGCTACTGTTCACCTACACGTCTATAAACGGCATCATTGAGAAGAACTACGAAAAGTTCATCACCCCGTTACCTAACAATACTTTGCAGGGCGAGAAACCTTGCCGTCTACAAAACGTCACTGGCTTATTTATCGTTTACAACGAGTTGAGCAGAACTTTCACGGACCACCAGAAGCGGCTCAAGGACGATTCTGGATTGTGCCGTGTCTTTATCCTTAATCCTTTGCAAAAGAAGGGTGGCTCCTGTTTCACCCAACTCTCTTTTCGGCTGCGCGATCGTGCTTAGACTGGGGATTATCATTGAAGCCATTGCAATATCGTCAAAACCAACAATTGAAAGTTGATCAGGTACATGAATTTCCAATTGCCGTGCTGCTGCAAGTGCGCCAAAGGCCATAAGATCATTGCAAACAAAAACTGCCGTTGGTGGTTCCGGCTGATTCATCAGGCGCATGAGGCAATCGCCGCCGCTCTGACTTTTGAAATCACCTGTCTCGATCAATGTACTATCGATTGCAATCCCTTTTTCTTTGAGGGCTTGAATATATCCTTCAAGTCGTTGCGCACTCGGTGTTATTTGGCTTGAACCGGTTATGCAGCCTATTCGGGTATGGTCCAGATCAAGTAAATGTTTGGTAGCCTTATATCCGCCAGCCAGGTTATCGACAAGAACAGAATCACTGTTCAAGCTTTCGATGTCCCGGTCGATGATGACTTTCGGTATTTTTCCCTGATCGAGGAACTTGAGAGAGTCACTATCATTTCCTGTGGAAACGAGCACCATCCCGTCGACCCCTTTTTCACGCAGTAATTTTATATAATTGTATTCTTTATCCGGGTCTCCGTCAGAATTGCAGAGGAAGACCGAGTACCCCTGTTTGTAACAATAGTCTTCAATGCCTCTTACAACTTCGGCAAAAAACGGATTGGTGTTGTCTGGGATAATCACTCCAAGACTGCCACTTGCTTTTGTGCGCAAACTTCTTGCCAGGCCGCTGGGCTGGTAATTCAATTCCCGGATGGCGTCATCCACACGTTTTACCAGGTCTTCGCTGACGAATCGTGTCTTATTGATTACGTGGGAGACTGTGGTAACAGATACCCCTGCCTTCTCAGCAACGTCTCGGATTGTACTTATATGTGAACTTCTTGCCATTGTACCTGCTATAATAAAATAATTTTTTATGCACTATCAGTATTTGCTTTCGCAACAATGGTACTGCCTTTTGCTGAGTTTCGGGAAAAAAACTAAATATTTGGAATAAATAAGCTATTTGCAGTACCCATCTGCCTTCAGCGATATCAGCCTCCCAGGGCAATACCGGGCTCCTAGGAGGCTGTCCGACAATAGCCTTTCGAAGTCTATGCTATCTGCCCAAACTCTTCGGAATTTTCAAAAAATAATGCTCGCAATATCATCTATATGGCTGTGCTTATTTTGGGAAAATATCTCGATTATGACCAAAACCCCTATTCTCGGACAACCTCCTGGTTATGGTAGAATCATTTTTATGGAATGTACGCAAGAATAGAGTGGTAGAAAAGTCTTTTCTGGCTCTGTTGTTCAACGGAATAGATAAAAACAGAAAAATAATAGCACTCAAAAGAAAACGTTTGCGCAAACGTTTTCTTTTGGGTATTTCTGAGCGTCGAACATAACAATAAGGGAGGAAAAACGGTGAAAAAAGGAACCTTACTGAACGGTCCCATCTCAAGGGTAATATCCCTGTTAGGGCATGGTGATTCCATATGCATCGCTGACGCAGGTCTTCCCATCCCTGAGGATGTGGAGCGCATTGATCTGGCAGTGACCCACGGGATGCCTCCGTTTCTTGCTATTGTAGAGGCGGTGGTCGCCGAACTTTGCGTTGAGCGTGTGGTACTTGCAACCGAATTTGCTTTAACGAAGAGCGAGGTGCACACAGCCCTTTTAAAAATGTTTTCCTCACTGGAGTCGACTCAGGGAAATAACATCACTATAGATGAATGTTCCCATGAAGAATTTAAAGAGCGCACTAGAAATTGTCGAGCCGTTATCCGAACCGGTGAGTGTACCCCTTATGCCAATGTCATACTCCATGCCGGAGTAACATTCTAGGAGAAGACACCATGTCTTTATTACTGGAACTTCAGGCTGTTAATAAATCGTTTGGTCCTGTTGAGGTTCTCAAGGGTGTTAACTTCACCGTCACTTCGGGGAAAGTTACAGCGCTTGCCGGGGAGAACGGTGCCGGTAAATCAACCCTCATGAAGATTATTTCAGGCATTTATTCACGAAACGGCGGGACAATGTCCTATCTCGGTAAAGAGGTGACATTTAAAAATCCACGCCAGGCGATGACTGCCGGAATTGCCATAATCCATCAGGAGTTGAATCTGCTCACGACAATGCGTGTCGGAGAAAATATCTTTTTAGGTCGGGAACCTGTAAACAATTTTGGAAAAATAGACTGGGAAACAGTACGATCTGAATCGGCACGATGGCTCAAAGTATTGAAGCAGGACATAGATCCGGATACCATCCTCGGCTCACTCAGTATAGCGCAGCAGCAGATGGTGGAGATTGCCCGCGCACTCTCCTTAAATGCCCAGGTCATCATCATGGATGAGCCAACTGATGCACTTACCGATATCGAGACCGAGATCCTTTTCGAAGTTGTTGAAGAGTTACGGGATCAGGGGAAAGGGCTGGTTTTTATTTCCCATCGTTTAGGTGAGATCTTTCGACTATGTGACGACGTTGCCATTCTTCGAGATGGTGTGATGGTGCATCAGGGGCCGGTGACAGAATTAGACGAGGATGATCTGATTCGCCACATGGTTGGCCGTGAACTATCCAGCCAATATCCTTACACGCAAGTTGAGTCGGGAGAAATTCGTTTACAGGTAAATGGGTTAACCTCCAAAGGCTTTAGCGATGTCTCGTTTTCTGGTTGTGCCGGCGAAGTCGTTGGCTTTGCCGGGCTTGTGGGTGCAGGCCGAACAGAGCTTGCCAAAACCTTATTTGGAGCACAAAGAGCTTTGGCTGGTGATGTTTATATAGACGGTGAAAAAGTGTCAATCCACACTCCCCACCAGGGCGTACTTGCAGGTATCGGCTACGTGACAGAAGATCGCAAGCATGAAGGTCTGATCCAGTCCCAGGGTTTGCAGAGCAACATGTCTCTTACGGGATTGAAACGTTTTACAGGTCCTACAGGTCATCTTAAAAAAAAGGAAGAACGCCGGATTATAGGCGAATATATTCGGGCTTTTTCCATAAAGACCCATTCGATAGACTCAATCGTCTCGGAGTTGAGCGGTGGTAATCAGCAGAAGGTTTCTATTGCCAAATCACTCCTGCCCGAACCGCGTATTCTTATACTGGATGAACCTACCCGTGGCGTGGATGTTGGCGCAAAACGGGAAATCTATACACTTATTAACGAACTGAAACAGAAGGGCCTCTGTATCTTGTTGATGTCTTCCGACATGCCTGAGTTACTTGGTATTTCCGATCGAATTCTGGTGTTGTCGCGAGGCAGGCTAACAGGTGAGTTTTCACGCAGCGAGGTCACACAGGAATCTATCATGCGTTGTGCAGTGGCTTGAGGAGTCGTATCATGAATGTCAAACAGTTTGCTTCCGATAATAAATCGCTCATAGGGTTGCTGGTCCTGATGTTTTTGGTCTCGCTGGTCAGCCCGAGTTTTTTGAGCATTGATAACCTGCTCAATATCCTTCGCCAAACGTCTATCAACGGCATCATCGCAATGGGTATGACCTTTGTAATACTCACTGCCGGTATCGATCTCTCCGTTGGTTCAGTTCTTGCCCTTTCCGGTGCGGTCTGTGCCAGCATGATTGCAGCTGACGTCAGCCTGCCACTGGCTCTGGTGGGAACCCTTGCTGTAGGTGCCGCATTGGGTGCAGCCAATGGCGCGGTTATAAGTTTTTTTGGGGTACAGCCTTTCATTGCCACACTTGTTGGCATGACCATGGTGCGAGGCGCCACGCTGGTCTTTTGTAGCGGTAGACCAATTTCTACCGGCGATTTCGATGTTGCGGAATCGTTTTATAATCTAGGTGGTGGCTATATATTCGGGATTCCGAATCCGGTAATCATTGCATTCATTGTGTTTGTTGTATGCTGGTATGTACTTAACCATACCCGAACCGGCCGCTATGTCTATGCACTTGGCGGTAATGAACAGGTTGCCAGACTTTCCGGTGTTAACGTAAACCGGATAAAGATGGCGGTTTACATGATCTCCGGTGTGCTGGCAGCTCTTGCCGGTATTATCCTTACCGCCCGTCTGGAATCAGCCCAACCAACAGCCGGACTTGCTTATGAGCTTGATGCCATTGCTGCTGTTGTTCTAGGCGGAACAAGCCTCATGGGTGGTAAAGGAAGAATTTTTGGTACCATTGTCGGAGCTCTTATTATCGGAGTGCTCAATAATGCTCTCAATCTTATGGATGTTTCATCGTACTTTCAAATGATCGCCAAGGGTGCGGTCATTCTACTTGCCGTGGTCATCGACAGCCGCGGTAAATCAACCAATTAAATTGAAGTAAAGAGGAGAATCCAATGAAGAAGCTTTTGCAACTGACCGCTGCTGCCGCTGTGCTTGCCGCCAGTACACTAACTGCTCAAGCGCAGGATTCGATGGCTTTAGTCGTGTCGACCCTGAATAACCCGTTTTTTGTTACCCTTAAAGAAGGTGCCGAAACCAAAGCAAATGAACTGGGGTATAAACTGATGGTCCTGGATTCTCAGAATGACCCTGCAAAAGAGTTGGCCAATGTAGAGGATGTTCTTAATAAAAAAATTGCCCTGTTGATGATTAACCCGACTGATTCAGATGCAGTTCGCAGTGCAATCAAGGCGGCTAATCGTAAGGACGTGCCGGTTGTGACTCTGGATCGTGGAGCTAACGGTGGCAAGGTTGTTTCTCACGTTGCTTCCGACAACGTGCTTGGCGGGGAGATGGCAGGCAAACTGATCATCGAAACCCTTAAAGGCAAAGGAAAGGTTGTAGAACTTCAGGGCGTTCCGGGTACTTCTGCAGCCCGAGATCGTGGTGATGGTTTCAATAAGGCGCTCAAGGCGGCTGAAGGTCTTGAAGTTGTAGCAAGTCAGCCAGCCGATTTTGATCGTACCAAAGGACTGAACGTAATGGAGAATATTCTCCAGGCTCAGCCGGAAATCGATGCGGTTTTCGCGCACAATGACGAAATGGCCCTTGGTGCAATCAAGGCAATACAGGCAGCCAAGCGTGACATCCTGGTTGTAGGTTTTGACGGTACCGATGATGGTGTAAAAGCTGTTCAGGATGGCTCTATGCTTGCTACTGTTGCCCAGCAGGCTGGCAAGATCGGTGAGATCGGTGTTGAAACTGCAGATAAGGTCTTGAAAGGTGGTCAGGTCGAAGAATATACACCTGTTGCGTTGAAGCTTATTACAAAGTAAACGGACGAAAAGATCGTGTTGATGGGGAGGCCTTAGCTTCCCCATTTTCTTCCTGAAAATTGAGGTGCATTGTGGCCATTGTTGTCTTCGGTTCCATTAATATTGATCTGGTAACATATAGTCAAACACTTCCCCGACCGGGTGAGACGTTGCATGGCAAGAGTTATGCGATTGGCCTGGGTGGAAAAGGATGCAATCAGGCTGCAGCAGTTGCTGCATTAAACGGAGATGTACGGCTTGTGGGCCGGATTGGTACCGATGATTTTGGTCGTACAGCCACAGCACTGCTTCGGGAAAACAGTGTTCCCACCAAACACATAACTGTTGATAATACCACAAATACCGGATTGGCAGTTATCGGTGTCGATGGTGATGGCCAGAACTGTATCACCGTAATCGGTGGCGCCAACATGGCCATAAATGAACAGGATGTTCATTCCAACCAATCTCTGTTTGAAAAGGCAGAGCTATTACTGCTGCAAATGGAGATCCCGCTCAGTGCGGCTATGCAGGCTGCCGATCTGGTTCGTTCAGCTGGTGGTAGAGTTATTTTTGATCCGGCACCAGCTCCCAAAGATGGGCTTCCAGCAGAAGTACTGGAACGGATCGATATTATCACTCCAAATGAAACAGAGACTGAATTGTTGACGGGGATTTACCCATCAGATGAAACTGAAGCTGCCAGGGCTGCACAAATACTGCTCGACAAGGGTGTGCAGGTTGTATTAGTGAAGATGGGAGCACGCGGTGTCTGCTATTGTTCCAGAGATAAGAATCTCTACATCCCTCCATTTCAAGTAACACCAATAGATACGGTGGCGGCCGGGGATTGTTTTAACGGTGGCCTGGCTTATGCGCTTTCGAAAGGCCGAGAAATCGAAGATGCTGTACGATTTGCTTCTGCCTGTGGAGCCTTATCAACCACGAAGGCCGGGGCCTCGTCTTCCACTCCAACTCTTGATGAGGTAGAGAGTTTTCTAAAAGCGAGTAGCTAGGAAGCTGTCCGACAATGGCCTTTCGAAGGCTACGCTATCTGCCCAAACTCTTCGACATTTCCAAAAAACAATGCTCGCAATATCAAATATATGACTGTGCTTATTTTTTTTAAATGTCTCGATTTTAAAAAGTAAGGGGTCGCGTCTTTGCTTGACTCATCTAACAGGTAAAGTTCTCATGGATGTCGCCTTTTACCAAAGTATATATATACATGTATAGTCAACAGGAGGGAGTCCGAGAGTATACATTTGGTTCATGCAGCACCATACTTCTGCTTAACATCTCATGCCTTTTGTCGGCATTTTCTTAAGCAACAACACAGTGCAAACAAGGCAGAGCAACGTCGCTCCGAAAATAATCCAGAAAACCATCGACATCGCGTTCGATACTGCCAACTCTAGAAGAGCTTTACTCTGTTCATTCAGCATTTGCCTGAATTCCTCGCGAAAAAGATTCTCCAGACTTTTATGCAGCAGATCCATAATCGAGGATGGAATCATAGCAGAAGACTCTTGCAGATTATTAAGTAACCCGTTTGTCGCCACTCCACCACAAATACCCACGCCGATCGTTCCGCCAAGAGTCCTGGAAAACTGGTGAAAGGAAGTCGCCACTCCCAGATTAACATTGGAAAGATCTGCTTGTACCAGCAATAGGGTGGACAGAGTGACAAATCCCATACCTAGACCGGCTAGCAGAAAGACCATGAAGCAGACGACCAGCGAGGTCTGCGGGGTAAAAAACAGCATAGCCGAGCTGCTGATCACCAGTATACCCCCACCCAGTACGGCAGCCTGTTTGCTGCCTGTGCCGTCAACGAATCGTCCTAACACAAGAGAACCTGCTGACCATCCAAGGCTCAGGGAGAGCATGGTTAGTCCCACCTGCATGGGGGATTGGCCCAATGCCCCTTCTATAAAGAGTGGAACATAGGCAAAGAGCGAAAAAATTGCAAAGCTGGCGCAGAATGCAGCGCCATTGCCAAGGGCAAAGACTGGCCGGGCGAAAAAGCGCAAGTCGAGCACAGGATCTGCAGCTCGTTTTTCAATGACTATAAAAAGCACTGCAAAAATCGCAGACAGAACACCGAGCCCTAGTATTTCGCTGGACAACCAGCTGTAATTCCGTCCACCGGTGATGAAGATGGTCAGAAAAGAAAGAATAAAACAGGAAAGACAGGTAATACCTGCAATGTCCAACCGTACCTTTTTCGGGGTAGGGGCCTGTTGCGGCAGGCAGCGACCTATTGTTGCCAAGGATGCGAGCGCCAGCGGCACATTGAGAAAAAAGATCCATCTCCAGGAGACATAGGTGACGATAACGCCGCCTAAGGTCGGGCCGATAATCGAGGAAATTCCCCAGACAGAACTGGCAAAAGACAGCGTCTTGCCGCGTTCACCTGGGGGAGAAATATCCGAAAGCACGATATATACCAGAGCAAAGATTCCTCCCGCACCGATTCCCTGAAATACCCTGGCACTGATGAGGATACTCATGGACGGCGCCGCACCGGCAGCAAACGAGGCCAGCAGAAAAACGGTGATAGAAAAGAGGAAGAGCCTTCTGGTGGAGTATCGGTCGGCAAGCTTGCCGAAAACAGGCAGGGACACTGCCCGGGCAAGAAAATACGCGGAATAGACCCAACTGTACAGAGTCAGTCCTCCGAGATCGGTGACTATAGAAGGCATTGCCGCACTGATAATCAGGGCATCGAGGGCTCCTAGGAAAAGTGCCATAAGTGCGGCAATAATGATAAATGGCCGGTTTTGCAGAGTGAGTTCATTCATATCGATAAAATGTACTATCGACCGGTTGTACTAGCAATAAGGAAGTATGAATTTGCCTAAGAGGTTATCCGAGAATGGCCTTTTCTCCAAACTCTTCGGAAGTTTCAAAAAATAATTCTCTAAATATCATGCACATGACTGCTGTTGTCTATCTGAAACTCTATCAGTAGCTCGGATAATGACCCGATTACATCTATCGATGTGATCTCTTGCCGACAGGGAAAAGTGGAACAGAAAATGGTGAAAAAGGTGTCAGAGAGGAGGGCTTTCAAGAGCGAGATCGCTTCTACTATTGATCAATAAAGCAATAGGGATCAAGGTCAGTAAGGCTTTTCTTGCCAAAGCCGTGAGTGACTGCAAGGCATCCGCCGCATACCGGTCGAATCTTACAACTATGGCAGGCACTGGTTCCCAATCTATATCTCTGGGCTATATCATTCTCATATATTGTATTAAAATTGTGGTGTTTGATGTTGCCTAGCAGGGAAGGGAACTTTCGGCAGGCATGTACTTGCCCGTCAGGCAGGAGAGAAACAAAATTGAAAGCTGCCCCGCATCCATGGCCTGTGCATCCGCCTGTCAACTCAGTACCTTGGTTTAAATTAATGAGATTAAATAGATTGTCTTTTAATCTCATGGTTGAGTTATTCTCTGCCGCCGCTCTGTATGATTTGAGAAAATGACTAAATTCATCTGGATTTACGGAAAGAAGAGATGCGCCATCTCCGACCATTGCCAGTCGGTTAAATGTGAAAAGATCTACTCTTTTTTGCAGATACTCAGCGAGAGGGATTACCTGGTCCTGATTGGCTCTGGTAAGCGTGAGCATGACCATGGAGTAAATATCAAGATCTTTAAGAACTTCCAGAAATCGTATCACTCTTTCAAAATACCCCTCTCCCCGAATATAGTCATTGTGCTGAGACATACCTTCCAGGCTCACCTGAAAAAACTCGGGCATTTGTATGTCAATAATGCGCTCAAGTGTATTTCGGGATACTGGATTACCAAGGATCGCTGTCATCAAACCCCTTTCGCTGGCGGCACGATACAGTTCGAAAAAGTGAGGATGCAGTAAAGGGTTTCCCCCGGTGAAACTGACCTGGCCTGCTACGTTATACTGTTTGCAGAACTCGTAAAACTGGTTGAGTATTTCCTCTCCTGTGTTGAGAGTTACCTCCTCTCGTTCCGTCCTGTCATAGCAGTGACGACAGTGAAGATCGCAGGCTTGGGTAATGTGCCATTGTAAGGTGAACACGTTAGACGTGAGGAAGCGTTCATACCCGGAACTGTCAGCACAAAAAGTAGGTGGTCGTGTAATTTTTGATGCTGGTTTTACGATGATCCTTTTGGAGACTGCCAAGGTCAAGATGTTTTGAAGAAGAGCAACAGGCACACTGGTTTCTTTTGCGAGCCTGAGTATATCAAGATCTTCGGTCACTATTTTGAGTGCCAATAGACTATGACTGTCGGGGGTTACGACTTCTGCCAGAGTGCCAGGGCGTTGCGGGATGATCAGTATCAGGGATTTCTGTTTTTCTGGTTCGACAGCATTACCGCACAGGAGCTCCGGGATCCCAGACCAGGAGACTTCAATCAGTTCAACCCCGGGTCGAATCTGCCATGTGTTTAATTCTTCTGGTAATGAGGGAGGACTTTGATGAAGCCGATCTCGCAGTAATTCGACCTCGACAAGTTCAAGAAGGAAAGGATATTTCTCCAGCAGCACGGCGTTGGCTTGTATTCTTTCAGGTAACTCTTTGAGATGAGTGCATGTGAAGTTGTCTGGAAGAAATGTCGTCGTTACTGGTAGACGGCTATGAAGAGTTGTTCTTACCATCATTGGTATACCGACTGATTGACTTGAAAACAATTGAAAAGCCGGTATAGATAATACCGGCTTATTAGGCGTGTTAGACGATAACGCGCAGTCCGCGCGTCTATTTTAGCTTCAGCCACTCTTTCCGGATTTTTGTGGTGGAATTATTTTTTTCACAGCCTCTTCAGCACTCTTTTCAGCTGTGTCTTCACTTGCTTGACCGGCAACTTCCTCAGCCTCTGTCACGGCTGTTTCTACTTGCTTTTTTACATCCTCAGCTTCAGCACTCACGGTGCTTTTCTTTGAGCCGCTTCATCCACTCGCTGCGGCTTCTTTTTTCACTTCAGCGCTACCTGCGCTTTTGTCTGCTCCTCAGCCACTCCCCGATGCAGCTCCTGGAAGAGTTAGTCCTCCAGCACCGATCAGACTCGCGGCGCCGATACCTGCAAGAATCTTTTTGAGATCTTTTTTCATATGTCCTCCTGTTACTTTGGAAATGGTGACATAGAAATAGATAGAGATTTTCTATGCGTGAAACAGAATGCTATAGGCTATTTATATATTAAAAAAAAGGCACCTGTCAAATGTTAGGCGACAGGCGCAATGATCATCGCATTGAGTGATGGGAGTATCAGTTTGTAAGTTACAGACATTGCGATAAGAATGTTTAGACTTCATGAGAATCTCGAACTTTAATCTCAGTGAAAATGGGGGAGGTTCAGGTTGACCCTGAATTTCCATATGAGCAGGTGAGCGAAGACTCCGCAGGGAGGACATAATCCGACAACCTTTTAGGAGGTTGTCCGAGAATAGCAATTTTGTCTCGAATCGAGGCATTTTGAAAAAAGAAGCGCAGTCATATAAATGATATTACGAGCATTATATTTTATAAATAACGAAGATTGGAGGCTAAAGGGTATTGACGGACAGCTTCCTAGACAAAGCGACTCCCACAGATACCAAGCCCTTGGCCGACACTGGTAAATGTGTCTGTTTTGATCGTTTTTTGTGGCCCGAAAGTGCTGTCAAGAAACGTACTGATCAATGACACGTTTGACGTACCACCAGTTAAAATCACTTTATCGATATCGCCTAATCTCAAACCAGCGTCAGAGACTGTTTCAATTATGCAGTTTTCTATTTTATTAATAGCATGAGTTATTATTGCATTATACCTCTCAATTGTTATTGGTCGGTGTATTGAAATGTTGTAGTCGACATAATTGATTGAGGAATTATTCATGCTTGAAAGATCTATTTTTGTCTTTTCAATAGCTTTGAATAAGGTGTATCCATAGTTGTTTTCTATCAACGAGAGAAGGTTTTCAATATATTGAGGCTGGTCAGCATATCCTTTGATTTCTCGCAAAACCTTTATCATTTTTGGAGTATTTAGGAGAGGCGTTAAATGCCATTTTTTCAATTTACTCATAATGGATAATGGCATATTGACCAAAGAATTACTCATTGGGTATGATAGCTTTACATTCTTTCCAAATTCTGTTGCTACTTCTTCCCACATTAAGAGTGAATCTAGCGTATCACCACCGATATAAATTCCACCGAGAGATAATATATCCTGTTTGCGATCATGATTTTGTCCAATATGATTTTTCCCCACTTTTATTACTGAGAAATCTGACGTTCCACCTCCAAAATCACATACTAAAACTACCTGCTCATCAGTAGCAGCTACTTGCTGTTCATAGCACATTGCAGCGGCGATAGGCTCATACTCCAAATGGATATTTTTAAATCCGGCCAATTTTGCCGCAGCAATCAATCTTTCCTGAGCCATATTTTCTTCATCTTCAATTTCAGAAAATATTACCGGTCTACCGATTACAACGTCATCAACCTCACAACCGATTTGAGACTCACCTGCCATCTTAATTTTTTCAAGTATGAGACTGATTATCTTCTCAAGTGTAAATGTTCTTCCACCAATCTGGGTATCTTTGAAACTTAAATCAGGCAAATAGCTTTTCACTGATTGAATATAACGGCCATCAGCGTCTGTTTCGATATATCTATCAATTGCATGCTGACCAAAGAAGTACGTATGCTCAAAATAATCATAAAATATGATAGATCGTAATAACTTCGTATTGTCGTTAGAATCGTCAAGATCAATTGCTTGCGTTTTTCCATCAACATTTATAGACAAAGATGAATTTGATGTGCCAAAATCGATACCAAAAGCAATTCCCATAACCTACATTCCTTCTAGATGAAGCGTAAAAATATTTGTACGTGAGCCCCGGTTTAAAAATGCTCGTATTGGGTACAGGGCAAATGTAACTGTACCATTGTTTGTCGGAGCGATTCCTTAAAGGCGACATTTGTTAATGTATAGACAGGACAAGCAGCTGTTTCTGTGTTTTTTCTTCGCTTAAATTGACAGAGAGGTATTCCTACATGGTGGAAACGGGGCAGGTAAAGCCAGTTTTTGGGTGTTTAATTTATATAATTTCATGTGATTGGAGTCTTTTAATCATGATATTTCTAGGGTGTTAAGCATACTATTCGGAGTCTTTTAGATATGGTCAGGAACACTCTGGTGGACCTTACCACCAACAAAGCAAATTTCTTTGAGATTTCCCCCTCTATAAAATGGAGGGGGAAGTTATATACAGCAGTTGTAGCTTATGTGCAAATAATTCTATCATCCTGAGCCTTCATCATTCTTGGTTTGAGCTTGACTTTGGGATACCGTTTCCGAAACAGATTGGCAGAATACCAATTGATTTTTGTAAGTTGGTTAACCAGACTCTCTATATGTTCAGGCGGACTTAATCCCGGTAATATTCTTGTTATCTCTTTGTAACATCTTGTCCCTTCATTCAAACGCCAAAGCATTAGGCATTTCCATTTTCCATTGAGCAGGTCCATGGAAACTTCAACAGAGCAGTGATACCACTTTGCCCTCCACTTGATCATACTATTGTTTCGCCATCAAAAAAAATAACCTTGGCCCCCACTAAATAGTGCAATTCGAACCAATTGGTTCGTATCGGACAATATTGTCCCTTCTTGTTATTCTATTTCCAATAGCTATAGTGAAATTGCACCCACGGTAACGTCATAAATAGACACATCCTGAGAAGCAGTCCGATAATGATCGTTTTCTCAAAATCTTCTGAAGCATTTTAAAACAATGACTTAACGTGCACCGACATCGAAAAAGCTATTGAATTGTAGACTGAGAAGCTTAGTGGATACTCCATCATACACTCAATAGAGATCGTGGTTGACCATTCTGCAATGTAGTCTCCATCAACGTTCTTCAAAAGGAAATCCAAGATGAATACTGTTTATGTTACCGCAACAGTGAAAGCCAAACCTGGCATGGAAAAATCACTGGCACGTGAGCTGAGTGCAGTTGTCCCCAAGGTGCGCAGTGAAAAAGGCTGCCTCCGATACGATCTGCATATCAGCACTGACGATGTATCCACCTTTTTGTTTTATGAAATATGGGAAAGCAAGGAGGCTCTTGAAGCCCATGCCAAAGCGCCCACACTGACCACTCTGCAGGAAAAAATCGCGGACATGATTGTCTCAGGCGAAGTGAGAACCTGGTCTGAAATGAACATTCTCATGTAACACTTCACGCCCCAGGTTATTTTTGTTGAGTCCTAACACCAATCATACCCACTACAATCACCCCAAGGAAATTGAAATGAGTGTGCATGAAGCTATTATCACCAGACGAAGCATCCGTAAATACACCAACGCGCCTGTGACCGACGAGCAGATCAGTACCATTCTGGAGGCAGCCATGATGGCCCCCAGCGCTGGCAATCAACAGCCCTGGCAATTTATCGTTGTGAAGGACAAGGAAATTCAGGGTAAACTTAAAGATATCAACCCTTATGCTGCTATGGCAGACAAGGCCCCACTTGGTATTCTTGTCTGCGGCGACCTAAGTCTTGAAAAACACCCCGGATTCTGGGTTCAGGACTGCTCAGCCGCGGTTCAGAACATTTTGCTGACCGTGCATGATCTTGGACTGGGGGCGGTCTGGACCGGGATTCATCCGATGAAAGACCGGGAAGCAGGATTTAAAAAACTTTTCAATCTCCCGGAGCAGATCATCCCTCTGGGATATATTGTCATCGGTCAGCCAGACCAGCACCCCACAGCAGTAAGCCGTTACAAAGCTGAACGGGTGCATTACGATACATGGTAAAATTCAGCAAAAGGTATTTCTTATAACCCGCCGTCAAATGGTTGGCGGGAATATACGCAGCATATCCACTACGGAGTACACTATGACAGCATCATCTCTTTTTGAAACATCCATCCTTGGCCCCATGACTCTCAAAAACCGTTTGTGGCGTTCAGCTACCTGGGAGAACATGGCCGATGATGCCGGACATATGACCCCTGAACTTCTGGAGATTTATGAAAATCTCGCTAGAGGAGGTGTCGGAACCATTATTACCGGCTATGCATATATCCGAAAAGAGGAGCAGGCCAATCCGGGCATGATGGGCATCTACGACGATTCCTTCATTTCAGAGTACAAAACCTTTACAGACAGGATGCATGAACTTGGCGCCAATATCATTCTGCAAGGCTGTTATGGCGGTTCTCAGACCAACTTCAAACCCGAATCCAGGCTTATCTGGGGGCCCTCAGCAGTGGAACATCCGATATTCAAGGTCACTCCCACGTCAATGAACCAGGAGGATATTGCAGCATTGATAGATTCCTATGCCCAGGCAGGACGCAGGGCCAAGGCCGCTGGCTTTGACGGATTTCAAATCCACGGCGCCCATGGGTATTTGCTCAGCCAATTTCTGACCCCATATTTCAACCGGCGCAGTGACGAATACGGTGGCTCAATTGAAAATAGAGCACGGATTATCTACGAAGTACTTGAAGCTGTCAGAAAAGAGGTGGGCCCTGAATATCCCGTACTTATTAAGATGCATTCTACAGACGAATGGGGCGATCAGGGGCTGACTCCGGAAGAAAGTGTTTTTGTCGCTAAGGGGCTGGAAACACGCGGCATTACCGCAATTGAACTTTCAGGTGGTCATCTTTCCAAAGATCCCTCGACCTTGCCCATCAAACCCAAAATCATCAATGAAAGAAAACAGTCATATTTCCGTGGACCGGCAGCTATGATAGCAGCGGCTGTCGAGGTTCCTGTCATTCTGGTGGGCGGGAACCGGAGTGTTGCTGTTATGGAAGAAATCCTCGGATCAACTCCAATCCAATATTTTTCTTTCGCTAGAACCCTGCTTTCAGAACCGGATCTACCGAACAAGTGGAAACAAGGGTTCCGCGACCGTCCCCGCTGCGTATCCTGCAACCAATGCTGGGGAGAAGATAAAAACATCTGTATTCTGGATAGAAAGAAAGAGGCGTAATTCGAATTTTGTTGATCCCGTATGTTGTAATTCCCAGAGAAAGGCTAACGAGGGGCAGACTCAAAATATACTGAAAACACCATTTTTACAGGATAGTGATTGTGCTGGGTACACAAGAAAAGGGGGCAGCTCTACATTTGACCTATACAGAGATATTCAGGCTCTATACGTAACAAAGCTACAATAGGAGACATGGACTAATTCGCTTATTAACGCTCTGTTAATTCTAACCCGTAGTTCTGTTTGCTGATGCAAACAGAACTACGGGTTTTTTGGTTTCCAGCGTGTGGTGGTTTGAGGCAATATTGTGTTGTATATCAATTAAATACTCTCCTGACCGCTTAACTTGTGCACAATTTTGCCTTTTTTTAAGTCCTTACACCTACACCTTTCTTTAGCAGATAGAGGTTGGCTGAAAAAAGTAATATTGCAAAGAAAATCAGCATGGCAATGCCTGTGGATACACTGATATCGGAGATGCCAAGAAAGCCATAGCGAAATCCGTTAATCATGTAGACTATGGGGTTGGCTTTCGATACCGCCTGCCAGAAGTCGGGAAGAAGGCTCAAAGAGTAGAAAACACCGCCCAGGTAAGTTAGTGGAGTAATAACGAAGGTGGGGATGATGGAGACGTCATCGAATTTTTTGGCGAATACACCGTTAATCATCCCTGCTAGTGAGAATACGAAGCTGGTCAACAGGGCGAAAAGTACTGTGTAGAAGATGTTGTGAATTGGCAGTCTGGTGAAGAACAGGCTGACCAGCGAGACCAAAAGGCCTACACTCAACCCCCGAACCATTCCCCCGGAAACATAGCCAAGTATGATTACCCAGTTGGGAGTTGGGCTTACCAGGAGTTCCTCTATATTGCGTTGGAATTTGGCACTGAAAAATGATGAGACAGTATTTGTGTAGGAGTTGGTGATAATAGACATCATGATCAAGCCTGGGGCAATAAATGCCATGTAACTATGGCCCTCAATCTCACGAAGCTGGGAGCCGATGAAACTACCGAAGATGATAAAATAGAGGGTTATTGTAATGACTGGAGGCACCAGGGTCTGTATCCAGATACGAAAAATTCTGATTATTTCTTTTCTGGCTATTGTACTAAGTGATATAAGGTTTTCTTTCATTTTTCCATTAGCTCCATGAACAGCTCCTCGAGCCTGTTTGATTTATTGCGCATGGACTCGACCGCGATGTTGCAGGCGGTAAGGTGATCGAAAATCGAATTCATGGATTGCTCTTTTGACTTGGTTACTTCCAGAGTTGTCTCGTCAACTGAGGTGAAGCTGGTTCCGGGAAGGGGTGGAATATCACTGTCTGCAATATATTTTGGACTGATCTCAAATACGAATGTCTCGTGATCCAGTTTCTTTAAAAGTGTTTTCTTGTCGGTGTTCTCAATGATTGTGCCATCTCGTATAATAGCAATAGTGTTGCAGAGCAGCTCAGCTTCTTCGAGATAATGGGTGGTGAGGATGATGGTTTTTCCCTGGCTGTTGAGTTTCAGGAGAAAGTCCCACATTCCGCGCCGTAGTTCGACATCTACTCCAGCGGTGGGCTCGTCGAGGATAAGTAGTTCCGGTTCATGGATGAGGCCTCGCGCAATCATGAGCCTTCGTTTCATTCCACCTGAAAGTTCACGAGCTGGACTGTTCCGTTTTTCCCAAAGCCCAAGCTGCCTGAGATAGCGTTCTGCATTGGCCAGGGCTTCATCCCGTGGAATACCGTAATACCCAGCTTGCTG
This sequence comes from Desulfosediminicola flagellatus, assembly GCF_005116655.2. Classification (GTDB taxonomy): domain Bacteria; phylum Desulfobacterota; class Desulfobulbia; order Desulfobulbales; family Desulfocapsaceae; genus Desulfopila; species Desulfopila flagellata. The sequence continues at coordinate 2,297,404 of NZ_CP050698.1, forward strand.
TGTGACGATGTCCAGCACCTTTTCAAAGATGGCGAAGTTGTATTCCTGAGGAACAACACCGATAAGTTTCTTAGCCTGGGCAAAATCCTGGTCTATATCAATCCCGAAAATCTCAACGTTTCCTTCACTCTTTGTGATAAGGTCCGTGATTATGCCAATTGTGGTACTTTTTCCTGCTCCGTTAGGGCCCAGCAGGCCAAAAAAGTCACCTTTGGCGACGTTAAGATCGACACCTTTTAAGGCTTGAAATCCGCTTGCGTAGGTTTTTTGCAGGTTAGTGATAGAGAGGGCGGTCATTATATGTTTGTTAACTCGCTATTTTGAGGAAATAATCGACAATCTGCCGTGGCAGGTCGGTTTTGTCCAATCGGGATATCTGGATGATTCCAGTGGGACAGGTAATATTGATCTCGGTAAGGTTTTCACCTATGAAATCGAGGCCGGAAAAGTGTATGCCCTGACTGACCATCCATGGCCCGACTTCGTCAACAATTGCTTGTTCGCGAGGGGTGAGATGTGTTTTTAGCGCGTCGCTGCTGGCGAAATTCGCATGGTAGCCGCTTCGTGGTTTTCGCATTGCTGCGCCTAGTACCTTGTCTCCCAGCATGATGACACGTTTGTCTCCCTCATAAACCAGCGTAAGGAATTTCTGTACCATTACAGGAGAGCGGCCCCCGAATGTGAATTCCTCTATTGGTTCATCTTGCCCTGGTTCTATTCGAAGGACCGACTTTCCCTGGAAACTGTCCAAAGACTTGATTACACAACTGCCATGTGTGTCGATGAACTCACTGATGAGTTGGGGGCTTGAGCTGACCAGGGTAGGAGGCATATGCGCAGAGAAGGGCAGGGCGATCAGCTTTTCGTTGAAATTCCGCAGTGACTCAGGGCTGTTTACTACTGGAGTATTAGTAAGAGAAAGCAGCTGAGTGGCATAATGGAAAGCTAGATCGTAGGGCGGTTCTTTTCTCATGAAAATGAGATCATATTCGTCCAGCCCTCTTCGGTATTCTTTCTGGTCTTCAGCTGTTGCAACTACCCGCGCCTGCCCTGAAAAGTAGAGCAGGTCAATAGTGGTAGTGTCGACTTCAATTCCCTGGAGTCTTGCCTGCCTGATAATGGCCAGGGAGGTATCTGTTTCTTCCAGAAGTCCCTCAATAGGGTCAAGTATGACGAGCCATTTCATGGTTCATGTCCTTTTGTGGTGGTATGCATATGGTGGTTTCCTGCTGAACAAAACAACAACAGTGATAATAACGGATTATCCTTTTGTCAAAAGGACGAATTGGTATCAGTGGCCTATTTATCGGACCAGTTGGGTTTAAAGTGGTCACCTTTTACGGGCAAGGTGACAATTGTGGTACTTTTGAAATCGATAAATTCCGCGGATCGCTTGTGTTACAAGGAACCCATCAAATCAATCGCTCCTACCTTGATAGATAGGTACTGTTGTATAACTACCAACAGTGATTACTTTCAGATTTCCACTGTTTATTAAACTTCTTATACCTGAAGATGTAGCAAATAGTGCTACGCCACAGGTTTTGATGAACTCTGCAGCATTAATCATGCACAAATGGAGATACCATGTACACGCTTTATACCATTCCCGGATCTTGCTCATCTGGAATTACCGTTCTACTTGAGAAGCTACACGTTGAGTACACACCGGTTCGACGTGAAGATGTATCAAATTATTCCGACATGGTGCCAACGAATCAGGTACCTGCATTACAATTACCTGATGGTCAAATTATCACAGAGGGGGCTGCAATTGCACTTTATCTCCTTGAGAAGCACAAATCATCGATGTTGCCAGCTGACCTTTCAAGCAAAGCAGAATTCTTGAGGTGGTTAATGTTTGATTATGCAACCCTGCATCCAGCCTATGGGAAAATGTTTGCTATTATGTACAAAGTAAACATGGATGAAAACGAGAAGGTAAGTGTATTGAAACAATTGGCTCAATCTACCTCAGATTTATGGGCAATTCTTGATAAAGAATTGGAAAATAAGACATTTATTACGGGGGAAGAGGCGACAATAGTGGACTATCTGGCAACTATTTACTCAAGTTGGGGAAAGAGTTTCAAGGGGATAGAAATTACACTTGGCAAAAATGTGGAGCGTCTCATCAAGCAGGTGTCCAGCCTTCCTGAGTTTAAAGCTGCCTATAAGAAAGAAAACATCGAATTTTGAAGGGTGTATCCGAAAAAAAGCGTTGATAATAAAACACTCCTGCCGTTATTGGTGGGAGTGTTTTTTGGTGGGGAGATGAGTAGCTCTGAATTTTTCGGAAATATCAATTGAATCCGATAAATTTTTAGGTAAGAACGCTGTCGTCTGCACTCCTCGTGCAATTAGCTGCTTCACGATATCTGCTGTTTTCATTTTGATTGTCTCTCTGAGTATCCGTGCCGCCGGTGTTATCATTTCGATTGTAAACTTAACCACATAATTTTATGACTGAAAAATATCGTCCCGAATAGCAGGGTGTATTAGGTTGAAATTAAAAATATATTGATGTGAAATCAGGCTAAGAGAGAACCGTTATAATTACATCAACCACCTACCTGTACACATCCCCAGCTCACTGTTGACTCGTCAACGCTGAATCAAAATTTCTCGCAGTATACATGTGCAGTATCTTTTTTATGCTGAAGAGCTTGTGAAACGATCATTCCTGAACAGCCTCATCATGTTGATGGTGCTGAATATGTCATAGTCGAACCGATTGTAAAGTTTGGGGTATTTGCCCATTTCTTCTCACAATTCTTTGCCAGGATGAGTGGTAATCAGATTATGTATTTAACAATACAGTATTGCGTAAAACTATATTGTGAGATATGGTATTGCGTAATACTGTTTTGTTAAAAACTATCCTATTTCAATTCTGAGAAGCTACCAAATTTTCCGATTCCCAGATTATTTCTTTAATTTCAAATATTACCATGTGAGTACCAATTCGTTATGCCTGAAATATCCGTTAGAAATCTATATAAAGTCTTTGGTAATTCGCCAACTAAAGCATTGAATTTGCTCAGTCATGGGCAAAGTAAGGAACAGATTTATGAAGAAACAGGACTGACCGTAGGAGTTCAGAACGCAAGTTTTGAAGTCGAAAAAGGTGAGATCTTTGTCGTCATGGGTTTGTCCGGATCTGGCAAGTCGACCCTTGTCCGAATGTTGAACAGACTTATTGAGCCTAGTGCAGGGGAAGTCTTGATTGATGGCGAGGATATCCTCAAAATGAATAAGCAGGAACTTGTAAAGTTCAGAAGACGTAAGACAAGCATGGTTTTTCAATCATTTGCACTTATGCCTCATTTGAGTGTCCTCGATAATGTTGCCTTTGGACTTGAGCTGGATGGTATTGAAAAATCTGTACGCGACGAAAGAGCCCTCGATGCTCTTGCGCAAGTTGGGCTGGAAGGCTGGGAGAAAGCATTACCTTCTGAACTGAGTGGTGGTATGCAGCAGCGTGTCGGTTTGGCACGAGGTCTTGCTGTGGACCCGGACATACTTCTCATGGATGAGGCCTTTTCCGCACTGGATCCACTTATTCGTACTGAAATGCAGGATGAGTTGCTTAAACTCCAGGACAGGCACGAAAGAACAATCGTCTTTATCTCTCATGATCTTGATGAAGCCCTTCGTATTGGAGATCGAATTGCAATAATGGAAGGTGGAAGAGTTGTTCAGGTTGGTACCCCTGAAGAGATCTTGCAAAATCCTGCAGATGATTATGTCCGTGCATTTTTTCGCGGTGTTGATCCAACTGGTGTGATTTCAGCTGGGGATATCGTTCGTCATAATCAGCCAACCGTTATTTGGCATACACCTCAGGGCAGTCCTCGCGCAACGCTTGAGATGTTAAACAATCGGGACAGAGAGTATGCCTATGTTCTTGATTCAAAGCACCACTTTTTTGGAGTTGTATCTACAGACTCTCTCCGAAATCTCCTGGAATCAGGAACACCTGGAGAAAAAAAGAATATAGAAGGTGCCTTTATACAAGAGGCGCTCGTTGTAAAAGATACAGAATGTCTTCAAGACATCCTACCCCAGGTTGCCTCCCATGCATGGCCTATTCCTGTAATTGATGAGAATTCTGTCTTTAAAGGCGTTGTGTCAAAAAATAGATTCCTCAAAACTCTTTATAGAGCAGAAAACGGCGATAGCATTATTTAATGCCACACTTTGATAATCTTCAGGAGATTATGATGTTCAATTTTGAAGAAAAACGTATTCCGCTTGACAGTTGGATAACCCAATTTGTTGACTGGTTGGTTGAAGGATATAGATGGTTTTTTCAGGGTTTAAAATGGCCTGTTGAAATAACTCTTTCTGGTTTGGAAAATACACTTCTGGCTATTCCTCCTCTGGCCATTATAGCCGTATTGGCTTTAATTGCCTGGAAAACATCCGGAATACGATTGGCTGTTTTCACCATAGTGTCCCTTGTGTTCATAGGGCTTCTCGGATTTTGGGAAGACACCATGATAACCTTTGCTATGGTTTTTTCCTCGGTAGTTTTTTGTACAATTGTTGGAATTCCTTTAGGGATATGTGCAGGAAGAAACGACAGGTTTGAGTCTATCCTGCGGCCTATACTCGATGGAATGCAGACAACACCTGCTTTTGTATATCTTGTTCCAATTGTAATGCTTTTTTCTATCGGTAATGTGGCTGGTGTTCTTGCCACGATTGTTTTTTCCCTTCCCCCTATTGTTCGTTTGACAGCACTAGGTATACGACAGGTACATCCAGAGCTTGTTGAAGCTGCTCTGGCTTTTGGTGCAACCGGCAATCAGGTTCTTTTAAAAGTACAAATTCCAATGGCACTGCCGACGATTATGGCAGGCTTGAATCAAACCATCATGATGGCACTTTCAATGGTGGTTATAGCAGCCTTAATCGGGGCTGGTGGTTTGGGTGCTCCAGTGGTTCGTGGACTTAATACACTTGATATTGGACTTGCTACAGTTGGCGGTCTTTCGATTGTACTTATAGCAATAATTTTAGATCGGATAACCCAATCTCTGGGATCTAAAGAAAATTAAAACAGGAGAAAAAGAGATGTTTAAAAAAATAGTAATGACGGCTGTAATGCTATCAATGACCATGATTGGTTCGGCATATGCGGATGACGCTAAGCCAGGCAAGGGTGTAAAGTTGCAACCTGCCAGAGCAACATGGAACACAGGTTTCTTCCAAGAGGCATTGGTTCGTCGTGGTCTTGAAGAACTAGGATACAATGTCAAAAAGCCTAAAGATTTGCAAAATCCGATATTTTATAAGTCTGTCGCCCTTGGTGACGTTGATTACTGGACCAACGGCTGGTTCCCAATGCACGATGGCCAGCTTCCAAAAGGTTTTTATGATAAAGCTGAAAAAGTTGGATATGTCGTAAAAGCTGGAGGACTACAGGGATACCTCGTCTCAAAGAAGCATGTTGACCAATTTGGTATTACATCTCTTGATGATTTTAAGCGGGATGAAGTCAAAAAAGCATTTGATAAAAACAACGACGGGAAAGCTGATCTCACCGCCTGCCCTCCAGGCTGGGCATGCGAGCAGGTTATTGACCATCACATGAAAGTGTATGGTCTTGAGGACCACATCAATCCGGTGAAAGCTTCATATGAGGCCGGGATGGCATCTGCCTTGGGTGAATTCAAGGATGGCGAACCTATTATTTTCTACACCTGGGCACCAAACTGGACAATTTTTAAATTGAAGCCAGGCAAAGATGTCATGTGGATCAATGTTCCAGAAACACTGCCGAGTGATTCCCAGATGGCTGGTAAAGATCGCATGGAAGTAGGTGGCATAGAAGGGGCTGTTTCTGATCCTGCTAAGCTCGGCTTTGTTGTTTCAGATATACAGATTGTTGCCAATAAAGTATTTATGGAGAAGAATCCAGCGGCAAAGAAATTCTTTGAAGTGTTTACCTTGCCTCTCATCGATATAAACGAGCAAAATACCCGGATGAACGAAGGTGAGAAGAGTCAAAAGGATATTGGTCGTCATGTAGATGAATGGATTGCTAAAAATACAGAAAAATGGAATGGTTGGCTTGATGCAGCTCGAAGTGCTGCAAAATAAGTAGATTCCGTCCGAAAACGGTTTTTTCCATTTAACTCTGCGTTGCTCGATAAATTTTATCCTTACAATATTATATATATGGATGTGGTGAAATTTATTGAGCACCTCGATTTAGATGAAAAGCCCACGTTTCTGGATGTAAAGTAAAGACCCATGGGGGTAAGCTTTTTTTGCCCCATGGGTCTTTTATATTGAGTATCTTACCAGAAATGCTTAACATCACATTTGCTGTTGGGTAACATGATTGATTTAACATGATATGGGTCAATGGATAAGCGCATAGAACAAGAAAAAGCTATTACAAAGCAACTTAGGACAATTTTTAAAGCGATTCAGGCACACTCAAAGTGTGTTGAAAAAGCGTGTGGCCTAAGTAGTGTCAGGCTTTGGATGCTTTTTGAAATCAGCTCTATAGAAGGTATAAAAGTTTCAGAATTGGCATCAATCTTATCTATCCATAGGTCTACGTGTTCAAATATGCTGGATAAACTTGAAGATAAAAATCTCATTTATCGCAAGCGTAGCAAGACCGATCAGCGAGCAGTCCGCCTCTATATCACCGAGGAAGGTGAAGCAATACTTGCAAAAGCTCCTTCACCTCCAGAAGGAAAATTGAGCGCCAGTTTAAATAAATTATCCCCACAGCAGTTAACAGAACTTGAAAAGAGTTTTGGTGTATTAGTAAAAGCAATGCACGTTGAAGATGAGCAAGCCGGTCTCATCCCAATTCAAACGATCTGATTCATTCGCTTACAAATTGTCACTTACGTTGCAGTGAATGCAGTTTAGTGGACCTCGACACGTACGAGTAGAGGTCCAATTGAAGCACTTCCGATAGCCTTGTCTTGATTGTTTCATCATGCTGTTTCCTGATCAAGCCACACCTTCCTGGATTCCTTCCTATTCAGTTCTTTCAGTTAATATCAGCGTCTGTTTTATGTACTGATTACAAAATCCTTATTTTCTACACATTGCCTCCATATTTCGAAGCTAATCTGCCTGTCAAATAGGTGTAGTCTCTCAATTGTGTCACCAATATATTGACCAAAGAGGCTCCTCATGAACATCTATGAAAAATGGCGGTCTGGATATTGTGTTCTTTGGGGCACAGGCCCACGCGAGTGAAGTACAAAAAATGGAGAATTGAAATGAAATTACCTGAAGAAGTACCGAAGGGATTTTTTACGGTTTTTAAAGTTTTTCTGGCAGTAGGTCTGATATCCCCAGCCATCCATGCCCATGGTTCTAATATGTATGCAGAGGGAGTTATTGAAGGAAATGAAACGTGTAGTGTCACCATACCATCTCAGACCCCTGCCTGGAATAATCAGAATGGTAATCAAAACTATTTGAACCAAAACTATTATGCTCAAATCAGGACAAACACAAATAATAGTTTAGACAAACACAATCGACGTTATCGCAACGTAAGCTATGCTATTGTCGATACCGGTCAAACAACCTGTTACGATGATCTTAATGCGCTTCCAGTTTGTCCTGCGCCGGGCGAAGATTTTCACGGTACAGATGGACTGTTTATTGGCAATCAGCCTTCATTTACAAATAATAGTGACGGAACTATTTCTGATAATGTCACTGGCCTGATGTGGCAGAAAACTGCAGATACTGATGGTGACGGTGATATCGATGCTGCTGATAAACTCACCTATGCCGATGCAGTTGCGAGGGCAAGTGAACAAACGACAGGTGGGTACACTGACTGGCGACTTCCGACAATTAAGGAACTGTATTCGTTAATGAACTTTAACGGGGTTGACCCGAGCATGGTTCAAGATAACGATACATCTGGTTTGACGCCCTTCATTGATACGGATTATTTTGACTTCGCCTATGGTGACATTGCGGCTGGCGAGCGAATTATTGATGCACAATATGCGAGCAGTACCCTCTATGTCGCGACAATCGGTGATGAGAATGGACTCCTTTTTGGCCTTAACCTGGCTGATGGTCGAATCAAAGGATATGGCCTGGTGCTGATGGGTCGTGATAAAACCTTCCAGGTTATGTATGTGCGCGGAAATCAGCGATATGGCCAAAATGACTTTAAAGATAATCGCAACGGTACTGTTACAGACAAGGCCACTACCTTAATGTGGTCCAAGGATGACAGCGGTGAGGGCATGATCTGGAAGGATGCCCTGGCCTGGGTTCAGGAAAAAAATGCAGAACGTTATCTGGGCTACAACGACTGGCGATTACCTAATGCCAAGGAACTTCATAGTATCCTTGATTACAGCCGCTCACCCGATACTACGTATTCCGCCGCGATTGATCCGGTGTTTAACGTGTCTGAAATCGTCAATGAAGCAGGTGAAAATGACTACCCATGGTTCTGGAGCGGCACCACACATGTGAGCATGGGAGAAGTTACAGGGAGTTGGGGGGCATACGTCGCCTTTGGTCGGGCTTTAGGGTATATGGAAGGGGAGTGGACAGATGTTCATGGTGCTGGTTGCCAGCGCAGTGATCCGAAGATTGGTGATCCTGCTCAATGGCCATATGGTAACGGACCACAGGGTGATGCAATTCGTATCTTTAACTATGTTCGTTTGGTACGTGACACCGTAAGAGCACCGGGTATCAACACCACACCGATAGATGATAGTGATGACGATGACACCGATACTGATCCGGGTATCGACCCAATAGACGATGTGCCGGATACAGACCCTGATATTAGCAGTACATACCAGGTTATCGATACTGGACAGACTAAATGTTATAATGACGAAGGTGCAGAAATAACCTGTCCGCTTTCAGGTGAATATTTTGCGGGCCAGGATGCTCAATATGACGGCAATCAATTCAGTTATATCGATAATGGTGACGGTACAGTAACTGATAATACAACAGGTCTGACCTGGCAGCAATCACCAGTGAATACAGGTTGGAGCTATGAAGGTGCTGAAACATATTGTGATGATCTTGTATTGGCAGGGCACGATGACTGGCGCATGCCGACCTTAAAAGAACTGTTTTCAATAAGTGATTTTTCTAAAGGTTGGCCCTACCTGGATACTACCTATTATAATCTGGCCGGTGACACTGTAAGTAAAGATGAACAATATTGGGCGGAACCTTATGTTGGCACTACTGTTGAAGGACAGGGAAATGCAGCCTTTGGTGTAAATCATGGTACAGGGCATATCAAGGCGTATCCGGCAGGAGTTTCCGGACCCATGGGGAATTATGTGCGTGCCGTTCGTGGTAATTCATATGGAACCAATGATTTTGTCGATAATGGCGACGGTACCGTCACCGACAGATCGACAGGGCTTATGTGGCAACAGGGAGATAGCGGCGAGGGCATGGATTGGACAACCGCTCTGGCGTATGCAGAAAACTCAATAGATGCAGGCTACGACGATTGGCGTTTGCCAAACGTAAAAGAGCTTCAAAGCATTGTTGATTACACCCAGTCACCCAGTGCAAGTGTGACAGCAAACCTTGGTCCTGCTATTGATACCGACTTCTTCCAGATAACAGAACTCCCATTTGGAACAACGAACTATGATACTGATTACGGCTATTTCTGGAGCAGCACAAGCGCCTATTTCGGTGGAGATAGTCTGGAATATTATTATGCGTGGTATGTAGCCTTTGGAACAGCGGTTGGCGAGAGTGGTGACGATTTTCACGGGGCCGGTGCGGTTCGATTTGATACCAAGGTTGAAGGTGGACCTCTGGGTGAAGGTGGCGAGCGATATTATAATTATGTCAGATTGGTACGAGACGTAGACTAAGAATCGCGAAGAAATCTTCTCACCTTCTTGAGCGCAATCTGCTTAGGATCAAAATATTGAACTATGCAGATTGTGTTTTTGTTGTAAATCATCCTAAAAAAACAACATCAAAAAGAAGACTGCCAAAGTGTAGTTTCCTTCTCCCCCTGTTTCTCTATAGCTAAGAAATATCTCTATCATCACCAGCACATCTTTTTCTTCAGATTCTGGATAAGGTGTTCCCTGATTCATACGATTTCCTTCTCTGAGACGGCTGTGATAGGATATTTAATAGTCAGTCGATAAATCCTTGAAAATAGTGAATTGAGTAGTGATTGATTCCAAATAAATACCGGTGATTATTTGAGTTTGAAGTTATGCAAACTACTACCAAGATAAGAATGACAATCAATGCAATGCATGGAATTCTGTTGCTCTTGTTGTCTGTGTGTATCCCATCTCCGCTGTTTGCTCAACAATCTCTTGTTCTGTCAGCTATTGAAAATACACCTCCGTTAGAAATGGTGAGTGAGGTGTTGCGAAGAGCATATCAAAAGATTGATATTACTGTTGAAATAATAAAAATGCCGGGAAAGCGAGCATTAAGAAGCTCAAGTGCAGGACTAACTGACGGTGAAGCATTTCGATATGCTGATATTGAGGTGGAAAATCAAGATCTTATCAGAGTTGACGTAGTCATTCGGGTAGATCGTATGCATTTATATACAAAGAGGGGCGAAGAGTTTCGAGTTGATGGCTGGAAAAGTATTCCTAAGGATTATGTTATTGGATATCAACGCGGTCTACGATTTGCTGAAAAACATATCAAACAGTATGGGCTTTTCGCTGAAGCGGTCAATAGTACCGAACAGGTGTTTCTCCAACTGAGCCTTGGGAGGATAGATGTTGGTATTCATGGTGCGGATGGTGGACTTCAGATTATTCAAAAACATGATTTGAAAAATATTGTCAGGCTTGATCCTCCAATATATGAGGCACATTTGTATCATTATTTGCACAGGAAACATGCTCTACTCGTACCAAAAATCACAACGGTGTTAGCTGATATGAAAGCTCAAGGTGAATTTGAGCGCATTCAGGCATCTATTGATTCAGCGACTATCCAACACCTTGGGGATTAACGTGTACGGGATATTTAACAATAATCGACTTTCTCGCCGTCTGCTGATTTATGTTGTGATCTGCAGTTCATTTCTTGTATCCATATTAACATTGAGTCAGTTGTATTACATCTATAGAGGAGACCTGAAAACGTTGGATTCAAATGTGTAGTACATCGAAAAAGCATATTCGCAAGCTGAAGCTACTATTAGCAATCGTCTGAGTTCATTGGAAGTTCAGCTTAGCCCTGAATTTTCAGCAGATGCTAAGGTTGAAACAGTGATATGTATCTCACGTGATATAACAGATAGAAAAGAGCAGAACAAAAACTCCGTGATTCTATTTTCTCAAACTATAGCCGACCTTACTTCTTCTCCAGCATCAAAAATTTATCTCTATATTCCCTGGGGGATAATCTCGTATGGCGCTTAAATAATCGACGGAAAGCGCTGCTGTCTTCATAACCTATTCGATGGGTTATCTCTTCAATACTATCCCGAGTGTTTTCCAATTGATTTTTAGCCGTTTGAATTCTCAATTTTTGCAGGTAATTCAGAGGGGAATCTCCTGTCGCATTCTTGAAACGTCTTTTGAAGTGTCGGGGACTTATGCAGACAACTTCTGCCACTTCATCAATAGAAATACTTGCTGCCAAGTGATCCCGCATGTATTGCTGGGCTTTCTGTATCTCAGTATCATTATGTTTTTCGTTGAGTGGATAGATTGCGTAGGGAGCCTGACTGGCGTTATTAGAGTCTACAAGCATAGCTTTGGCACAGACGGATGCCAATTGACTTGATCCTTCCCGCTGTATTATTCGTAATGCAAGATGCATTATCGCAGTAACCGCACCAGAACACATTATATTGTCGTTCTCTGTTAAAATCTCACCAATCTTAAGATGTACTTGCGGATAACGATACCTGAATTTCTTTTCAAATCGCCAGTTTGTCGTAGCACATTTCCCGTTTAATAAACCGGTTTCCGCGAGCAAAAATGCTCCAGTACATATTGAAGCAACTGTAGTTCCGGAAGAATATTTACGACATATATAATCAAGAACGTCTGAATTACGCATATCTCTTGATTTCGGAATAGGCAGGAGGGCTGGAATGATCAAATAATCAGCGTTTATTTGGTCTTTGAAGGAGTAATGAGGATTGATTTGGATATTGTTAGAGCATATAACGGGATTGCCTGCTGGAGATACAATCTGTGTCTCGAACAACGTTTCCCCGTTCTCGGAAAAGGATGCATGCCAGAGGTTGGCAATGGTGAAGCTGTCAATAAGGTTGGTAATACTGGAGGATAAACAGCCCTCAATTGCAAGCAGCGCGATAGTTTTCATCTAAAGTTCGTGGGCTATGAGTTAAATGATTGATGGCCAATTTCGCACGATATATGTCTCTTATGCCTCTTTTGCTCGTACATTACAAGTGGTATTGTTCTTACGTAAACGTGAAATTGATAATTCGGTGCTAACCCTGATTTCCATCAATATAGTTTTTCGCAGGGTGGGGCAAAACACACTGTAAGAGAAAAGATACTAAGAAGTGCGTGCTAACGCATTACAGGAGACACCATGGGGAAGTGGCAAAAAACCGGATGTGTTTTGTGTGCTCAAAACTGCGGCCTATTGGTTAACGTTTCAGATAATCAGATTGTACAAGTCAAAGGTGATCCGGAAAATCCGAGAAGTAAAGGGTATCTCTGTCGAAAGGGGTCAAATATTGCAAATTTCCAGCACCATGCTGATCGTCTTAAGACACCTTTAAAAAAGACAGATAAGGGTTTTGTTGAAATTTCCTGGGAACAGGCATACCGCGAAATTGGAATCAGGTTACGTGAAATCGTAGACGAGTATGGTCCTGAGAGTTTTGCATTAATCGGTGGTGGAGGGCAGGGCTCCCATTTTGATGCTGGATTTTCGACATCGTTGATGCACGGGCTTGGTTCAAAGTATCATTATAATGCGCTCGCTCAGGAGTTGACGGGGTACTTCTGGTGCTCTGGTAGACTGCTTGGGCGGCAAAACAGATTTCCAATTCCTGATGAGCATAATGCAGATATGATCCTGGGCATCGGCTGGAACGGGATGGTCAGCCATCAGATGCCGAGAGCGCCTCTGGTCATAAAAGAATTTGCCAGGAATCCAGACAAGTTTCTCGCAGTGATTGATCCGAGAAAATCCGAAATAGCACGTGTTGCTAACCTCCATTTGGCGATAACTCCTGGTTCTGACGCTCTACTTGCGAGAGCGATGATCGCAGTCATATTGAGTGAAAATTGGGAAGATAGTGAATACCTGGCTAAAAATACAACAGGCCTCGATAGCATACGCGGCTTGTTTGACAATTTTGATATTCAAAAAGCGCTGACTGTCTGCGGTGTTGAATACAGCCAGGTAAAAGATCTATGCAGAGAACTCAGTACACGCAAATGGTGTATGCATACTGATCTTGGTGTTATCATGAACAGGCACTCCACACTGGCAAGTTATCTCTACATGTTACTTGCTGCGGTATGCGGGAGGTTGTGTGTTTCAGGTGGATTAGTTATTCCTGGTAACATGCTTCCGCTTGGAGCCCACAGTGATGAGCGACTTGAGAAGACATGGCGGACAAAAGAGACAGATTTTCCGGCAATTTTCGGACTATTTCCTCCGAATGTTTTCCCGGAGGAAGTGCTTTCTGATCACGCACAACGATTGCGTGCTGTTGTCGTCAGTACCTCAAACCCGCTTCGCGCTTTTGCGGATACATACGCCTGGGAGAAGGCTTTTGAGAAACTCGACCTGAAGGTTACAGTCGAGATAGCCATGACGGAGACAGCAGAGTTATCAGATTATGTGCTTCCTGCCCAATCACCTTATGAGTCACATGACGCATCATTTTTTACCTGGACTCACCCTGAAGTCTATTTTCAAATGCGACATCCGTTAATAGAGCCCACCCCCGAAACAAAAGAAACTGGCCTGATACATGCTGAAATTGCTGATGCGGCAGGCATTGTTCCTGATCTTCCCGATTACCTCTATAGTGCTGCTAAAAAAGATCGGGTGACGTTTACTGCAGCACTTCTTACCTACTTACAACGAAACAAAAAGCATAGAAGACTGTCCGCCCTCATCATCGCCAAGGCCCGGGCTGGTTATACAGATTCTAACAATCTTGATGCAATGTGGGGGATTCTTCTATCTTCACCACGTGTTTTTCGGAAAAATGCAGCTCGGGCTGGATTTCCAATACCTTCAACTCTGGAGGCAGCATGTAATATAGGGAAACTTGTCAAAGCCTTTAAAGCTATAGTTACATACAGATCTCTGGTCCCTCTCGCTATTCTTAGCCCCCGTATAGCTCATGCTGAACTCATGTTTGATGCTATCCTGAAAAACAGATCAGGGCTTTGGGTGGGGAAGGCGGAAGACGATAATATGAAGGGAGTCGCTACAAAGGACCGTAAGATACACCTCTATATTGAGGAAATGGAAAAATGGATAACAGAAATAACCCCTGAGGCAGAAGAAAAAGCGTTGATGGTTGATCCGATATATCCATTTATTCTTAATGCCGGCAGGCATCTTCCGCAAAATGCCAATAACCTGATGAGAAAGCCGGACTGGAATAAGGATAAACGCACCTGCACTTTGGCAATGAACCCCGCTGATGCTAAGCAGCTTAGTATTAGCGATGGTGAGTTTGTCAAGGTGACAACAGAAGCGGCATCAGAAAGGATAGAGCTTGAGATCTCAGATGATGTGCGGGTAGGGCAGGTACTCATCCCACATGGGTTTGGTCTAAAATACAATGGGGTAACCCATGGGATGGCTGTGAATAAGCTGACAAAAAACAGTCACCGGGATCGTTTAGCAGGGACACCGATTCATCGATATGTGCCGTGCCGCGTTGAAAAAGAACAAACTGAGTAACGAACTTCTAAAAAACAGAGCACTATATTATGGTCGAAAACTCACAGTAGCGCCAAGAACCCGAGGTTCATAAGATTTAGCAGTGAAGTTCATAAATTCTAAGATAATGATACGTGCGGAGTAGGTGGATTTGAGTGTTATTCGGCGTGATCCAAACTGGGTAAAAAGGCTTTCAGTAATTGTAATTGCCCAAGTGCTTGTTGAAGGAGGAGCTGTATTTCATTAAATTGTTCCTCTGCTGCAGCCTGTTCCATCTCGCCGAAAAGATAAAATAACTGTTCGGCACAAACATTACCGGCGGCACCTTTCATTCTGTGTGACACGTGTTTTATCGCCTCGAAATTTCTATCTTCAATGTGTGTCTGGATTGTATCAAACTCAAAAGGAAGAGTGGTTATAAATTCACGCAGGATAGTTATTGCAAAAGATTTATCACCGAAAAGCTTTTCGACTAGCGCGTTGTAATCTATGGCCGACGATGAAGCTGTAACTGGTCGTTGTGATGGTAGAGACTCGTGGGGGGCGGAACCATTCTCTACTGTATCAGACTGATCGTAAAGAACGTGCTCAATAGTAGTTTTTAAAATGTCCGGGTCCACCGGTTTCGTGACATACCCATTCATACCGCAGGAAAGATATTTTTCTTTATCTCCTTTCATCGCGTTAGCTGTAAGCGCAATTATCGGGACGTTTATGTTTTTTACGCCTGATAAACCTGATCTGATTCTCCGTGTTGCTTCCATCCCGTCGAGTTGCGGCATCTGAATATCCATCAGGACAAGGCTGTAGAGTTGCTGTTGCAGAGCATTAATAGCTTCATTACCATTTTTCACCGTATCGATATGCATGTAACCAAGGTGTTTCATTATCCCCTTTATTACAAGCTGGTTGATACTGTTATCCTCAGCGAGAAGGATTTTTTCGCTTGGCTTTTCAGCGTCTTGAATATCACCGGCTACAGTTAAAGAGGCCGGGGCGTCAGGTGCGGATTGCCCTGGGATGAATGTCCGAACGGTATCAATCAGGTTGCCATACCTGATTGGTTTCTTTATGCAGGCGAAAAAATCTGTATGGTAGTCATAGCCATTAGTTGGGACATTGCCAAAAGGTTGCATAAGTATCATTTTGACATTGGGATAATATGTAGTGGCTGCAATTGCGTGACGAAGTTCGATACCGTCAGTTTCACCAAGATCCATGTCGATGAAGATGGCGTCTAACTCATTGCAATCATTATGCATGGTTTTTATTATCTCCAAGGCTTCAGCTTTACTTGATGCCTGTCTAACGTCTGCACCCCATTCCTTGAGTTTTCGGCAAATCATTTGATTACAGGTGGTGTTGTCATCAACTACCAGAAAGCTGAAGTCCGTAAGCTTTTCGTGTAATTCAGGCATAGAAACAGGTTGGACCTGTTTCTTGAATCTGGTTGTAAACCAGAAAGTAGCTCCTTCCCCTGCTTGACTTTTTATGCCAATCTTGCCGCCCAAAAGCTCTACCAGAGCTTTAGAGATAGCTAGACCAAGTCCCGTACCGCCGTATTTTTTGGTGGTTGAAATGTCAGCTTGAGTAAAGCTTTCAAAAAGCTGATCCTGCAGGTGTTTCGGAATGCCAATACCACTGTCAGTGACAGAAAAGAGAAGTTGAGCTTCAGTTGGCGATTGATGCTGACATTCTACTGTTACCTCAACTTCACCCTTCTCAGTAAATTTTATTGCATTACTTAGCAGATTAAGCAATATCTGCCGCAATCTTCCCGGATCTCCTGCGAGTTGTACAGGGGTTGCGGAAGAAACCGAGCAGATAAGCTCGAGTTTTTTTTCAATAATTATTGGGCTCATCACATCAATGATACCATCTAGGAGGTCATGGAGATCAAAATCGATTTCCTCTAAATCAATTTTTCCGACTTCGATTTTAGAGAAGTCTAGAATGTTTTCGATAACAGTGAGTAGCGATTTACTACTGGCTTGCAATGTGTCGACGTAAAGACGCTGTGTGGCGTCCAGCTTACTATTATTGAGGAGGGAGGCTATACCAATGACGCCATTTAAAGGGGTGCGAAGCTCATGGCTCATATTGGCCAGAAATTGACTTTTGGCACGACTGGCTTCTTCTGTAAGTTGATTGGCCTTGAATAGCTGCTGCTGAGATTTTTGCCGTTCGGTTATTTCCCGATGTAATTGTTCGTTGAGAGCTTTATTGCGAAGGCTTACCAAGAGAGTTTGAAGGCTGGCTGAGTGCATTACTTTTCCAGTATGGGCAAGGATTGCGGAAAAAACCAGTCCAAGAAATCCCAGAGTGATGTACGTGAGATTTCCCCCCATAAGTAATCGAATTGAGAGTGGTATGATGGCGAGAAATAGAAAAGAAAGATAGGAAAAGGGCCACGTGCTGTATACCACCACAGCAGACGCACTTATAGCAACGATACAGATGGGCCAGACCATCTGATGCAATGGGTGATGGGCCGGCCATAACAGAATAGCTGGCGCACCCCAGAGCAATGCAGCAACTATGGAGCCACAAACATGAATCCTCCCCCAGGTGTAGACCTCAACACCTGAAGGGTTTTTTCGTTGAAAGGAAATTGAAAAGAGAATCCGTAAAAGAATAACAATAGCCATAAGCCCAAGCCAAAGGAGTAATTTCCAATGTGGAATTACTGGCCAGAGCACAACTGTGACACAGAGTGCTACAAGAAGTGAACCTGCGAGGCCACCCCAGGTTTGCCGATATAACTGACGAACCTGTGATTCGCTGACCTTAAGGGATATATCAGCTTCATTTGTTGGTGTTGGCTTCAAGTATGGTGCCTTGTAGAATAAAAAATTGAGATTGGTGCATAGAGATTGTAGAGAACCTATTGTCACGTAGTCGATCAGATTGTACGTACACCAGCGTTGCGTGGTGATCATGTACTTGATAATATAGCAATAAATAAGAAAGCACTAGCGCGAAGTAGTACAGAGTGTAGCCATTATTCGAAATTATGATGCTGGCTGTTGGAATTTTCAAATACAATTCCAAATAGTTGCTAGGAGCTTGTCCGAGAATAGCAATTTTCGCTCCTGTGCTGTCGGTGTATGTGTAACATAGCCAGTCGCATCTGATCACAACTTTTATGATTAGAAAGTAAGTCTAACGTATCATTTTTCCAGTGGGAGCAAAACTTTGGCTTCTTTTCACACAAAAAAAAGTGTTTCTGATGTTCCCCTGATGCTATCAAGCTTGTCCTTAGTAGTTTTATTCGTCAGGAAAAAATCTGAGATAAACAGTTTTTCTCATTGATTTGATTGTTTGATTGTCTTGCGCAGGAGAACCGATTTCGAGCCAATAATGTGGCAGCTTGCCTATCTGAAATTCAGGATATCTTCCTTGTCAGGGAATTGATCGTGTTCTGAATTTGTTCGGTTATTTTGGGAGATTGTTCTTTGCTGATTAGTCCGGTAAATATTGTACCAACTGTTTCAGCACCAATTGATTGAGCCGCTATTTTTAGTTGCCTATGGGTTCCATACATCACGCGTCCTAAAAAACCGGGTGCTGCACATGATGAAACAATAATAGCTTTTTTCTTAGCTGTTTGTGCTTTTCGATACTTAGGCGCCATTGTGCCCCAGGGCCAATATGCATAAACAATAAGTCTTTCCATAAACCGTTTGAAAATAGCAGTGACTGAGTAAAAATTCGTTGGTGATGCAAGAATGTAAGCGTCTGCTTGTTCAATTTTATTAACCAACTCGCTCATCCCGTCGTTTAAGACACATTCTCCTGGATGTTCTCCTGATTGCTGGGTACACGCTCGACAATTAGTGCAGAACTCTATAGGTTGGTCTCTCAAGTGGATGACCTCTATTTCTGCGCCAGCGCTGGTGGCAGACTGTACAAAAGCATTAAGAATTTGATCGGTAACACCATCTTTTCTATATGAACCATTGATTGCCAATATCTTTTTCATGATCACCACGTTGGATTTTATCTAAGATAGTTTAATGATAAAAGGAGCAAGAGAGCTGATATATACCACCAAACTCTATAGCTACAGTCTGGATATTACCACTTTGGCTATATTCAGAGAGAATTGCAGATCCTGTGCTTCTGCGGCTTTCTTGGCTTCATCTTTACTTTCGAAGGCTCCAGCAAGGTAACTATTTGATTTAACAATGAACAGGTTGTTTCCCGTTAACACCCAAAGATCAGTACCGTTCCAAAACGCATCATCACCAATGTTGCTGATTTCCTTCAGTGTTGTTGACGCATAGGCATGATTAGCACGAGCTTTTTTCTGCCTGCTCATTAGATCGGCAGCGGAGTCATTTAATCCTTCATCTTTAATATCATCATCAGTGGATATTTTGACAGTGACTCCATAGACTGAGCCATTTTTCTGATAGGTGTAGCGGCAGCTTTGACCAGCCGGCATCGAACTTGCCCTTGAAAGTCCGTCTGAAACCTTAACGCCAAGGATCATGCCAACATCAGCCTGGGTAATAAGGTTGCAGGCATTGGTTTGCGGCCCATAAGCTTTGGCTGTTACAAACTGAGTTACAATAATTAAGAAAGAAATGGTGATTATGAAAAGGTGGTTTTGGTTCAATGTGTGCGAGAGAGTAAAATGTCTTTTGTCTGTTGCTGATAGCATACGGTATTCTCCCATATTAATAGGTGGGTGAGAAGAAGTAGATCTGAGTTTGAGTGATTTCAAATCAGTTGAATTTTACGCTAAGCAAGGAGCACAAAATATGTGTTGCAATTTAACTTTTTTGCAAATGTATGAAAATCCTTAACCAAGTATCAGCTACTCGGAAAAGGCATCCGTTGATTCTGTTCACGTTCTGTTAATTTTATCGAAGGGTAGAAATTTATCAAACCATTCTATAAAGAATCTTTTTTTACTATGGTGGACTGTTTGGGATTTTTGAGTGAAAAAATGGAATATATGCTATTCAACAATCAGATATATTGGAAAAAATGAAGAGGAGACAGTGTTTTGTTGCAGCAACGAGATGGAGTTGTCCAGCACTTTCTTGCACCTATTTTTGAATAATGAGGAAGAGAGCTACACATGAAGATATCTGTAATTCTTGCACATCCTGACCCTACAAGTTTCAATCACGCAATTGCCAAATCTACGATAGCAACCCTCAATCAAAGCGGTTACGAGGTTTGCTTCCACGATTTATATCAAGAGAACTTTGACCCTCTTTTGCCAGCTGCAGAAATTCCGAAAAATGCTGTGCTTCCAAACGAAATAGAGACGCACTGTAAAGAGGTTGCAGAAGCTGATGGCTTCGTTGTTATTCATCCAAATTGGTGGGGGACTCCTCCTGCAATTCTGACTGGATGGGTAGATAGGATAATGCGGCCCGGTATTGCCTATGAATTTGTTGAGAACGATAAAGGCGAAGGGGTACCTAACGGTTTGCTCAATGCAAAAAAAGCCATTGTTTTCAACACGTCAAACACCGAAACTGAACGTGAAAAAACGGTTTTCCTGGATCCGCTGGAGACTATCTGGAAAAATTGTATTTTCGATTTGTGTGGAATACATGAGTTCCATCGGAAAATGTTTAATATCATCGTAACTAGCACAAGAGAACAGCGGGAAAAATGGTTGAGAGAGGTTGAAGAAACCGTATCCTCTGTTTTCAAATGAATTTGACGTAACTCATGCTGTGAAACATAGCCACTCAACTACTTCTGTGCAGCAGTCTTGTTAAGGGGCGTTGTGTAGATGCGTAGATAAGAAATTACATACTATATTTTGCGGGGGAACTCAAAACTGCTATTCGACGTTTTCTTAAGAACAGGATGTAAGGTTTGCTCAAAATATTTAACACCCACAGAACTTTGACGAATCGTTTTCGCGCAAATTATTGCTTCTGTTCTTGATGTAGATTCGGTGAATAGCCAGCCTGAGATAGAAGCTTCTCTTCTCCCAGGCTGGAGTCTTTCTCGTATTTTGCATTGAAGACTACTCCGTGACTCTATTCTGCAGCAGGGTATTCATTACACAGAAGGTGAACTGGCGACTCATCCTCAATGATTTTCGGAAAACGCTTGAGGGGAGTAATAAACCGGTTGTCGTTATCATCGTCATTGACATCCGACACCTCACCGACGATCACGGTCCCTTTACCCGATTCCCCGTAAAACCTGTGATACACATATGGTTCCAGGCAAATAGATTCCCCAGGTGTAAGGATAACCTTGTCACCGGGTTTACATTCTCTGGTAACTCCATCAACACTGACTGTAAACGTGAGGTCTGAGAGAGCTTCATTGTCATCAGCCTTATATAACTCGAGGACGAGATTGCCTCCGCCACGATTTATAATATCTTCACGCTTTTTCCAGTGGAAATGCATAGGACAGATCTGATTTTCTTTAATAATCATAATTTTTTCTGCATACCCTTTGGGGTAGGTATCCCGGCGGTGATAGTTGCCATTGCGAATGGTAAAAAGGAGAAGTCCCATATTCTCATAGTCATCTTCTCCGTAATCGGTAAGATCCCAGCCCAGCTGATTTATCCTGATCTCATCAGCCTCATGTCCTTTTGTGTTCCAGTCCTCAGCACTCCAAAATCCGAAAGGAGGGAGTTTGAAGGATATTGAATCAAACAGAGCCTTTGCTTCTTTGATGTATGTATTAATTTCAGATCGTTTCATAGTGTCTGTTATTTCTGATGATCGCGTTAGCTAAATGCCTGCGCGTATGCAAGTGTTTGTATAGAGACAGCTGCCCCCTGCATGGTGGCACTGATTGCTGCTACAACTGTTGCCTGTGTGAGTGCCTTTGTAATATCTCCATCGGCGGAGTAAGAAGAGAGGCGAAATCCGCTGAAAGTATCTTCGGCTCCGGTGGTGTTGATGGCGTTTACCTTTCTAGCTGGACTACGATGCTATTCTGCATTCTTTACCAAAAGAGCTCCCTCAAAATCAAGAGTATACAGTACTGCTGCGTTTGGAAATAGTTTCTGTATCTGGTTGATAAAAGCCTACTGCTCATTTACCCAGCTGAGACCGCTCGCTGTAGTTTCATTGAGAGTGAAAATATACACGTAGTTCAGCGGTAATGTATGAACTTTACAAGTGAATGGTGCAGGAATAAAAACGATTTTCATGCTCTGTTTTTTTGACGATGAAAATGTAATCCGTCACACCTGATATCTCATTCTAGATAAGCAGATAATTTCCTGGTGAAAACGTACGAATTGTATCCTCTATTTGCAGTCTCTCTATAGATCGGTTGGCTCTCCCAAAGATTACTATAGCGTTTTCACCATCATTGTTAATCTGGATTATTGCGCGCCCGGTAGGTGTTTCACAGGTGAGCGCGAATTGTATATCTATGATATGCTTTTAGCCGAATACATCTTTATTGGATCTTTGTCAGGTTGTACTTGAAGGTGTGGCTCATTCAATTTGTGAAGGTGGTGCAAAAAGTAAAATTTGGGCTCAGATTATTACATCTGTGCTGAATATGCCGATTTCTTTTTATAAAGGGAAGGAGGCTGTTCCTGCTTTTGGTGCTGCCCGTTTGGCTCAGTTGGCTATCATCGATGATGGAGTGAATGAGGTTTGCCCCGTACCTGGAGTTGACGAAATCCTTGATCCAGATCCAGGGTTTGTGAAAAAATACCAGGAGAACAGTGAGCGATTCAGACGACTCTATCAGTCTTTGCGAACTGAATTTCAGTACCAATCAGGAGAATACCAATGAAACGTGGCAAAAACGATATACCAATCATTGCAGGAATAGGCGAAATTCTTTGGGATGTGCTTGAAAGTTCTGAAGAGTTGGGTGGAGCTCCTGTTAATTTTGCTTTCCATGCAGGCGCTCTGGGTGCTGAAGCCTATGCTATATCGACTGTCGGGGACGATGATCGTGGCAAAGCTGCTCTTGAAGAACTTCGGCAGCGGAAAGTATCAATTGAGCATATCACTGTTATGCCGGGAGCAACTACCGGGTACGTGCTTGCTCAGGTCGATTCGGAAGGTGTTGCAGCATATACTTTTCCGGACAATGTTGCATGGGATAGAATACAAATACATGATAAAACACGAAATCTTGCTGGTAGACTCGATGCTATCTGTTTTGGCAGCCTTGCTCAGCGATCAGACATTTCCCGCGTGGCGATTACAGACTACTTGAAAAACGTACAGCAAACTACGCTCAAGGTGCTTGACCTCAACCTGCGTCAACAGTTTTACACTTCGGAAATTATCAAGGATTCTCTCAAGCTTGCTGACGTACTCAAACTTAATGATGATGAGATTCTGCATATTGCAGAAATGGAGCATCTTAAAGGGAGTGACGAGTCCAAATTGAAAATGCTGGTTGAGCGATATGGTTTGCAACTGGCAGCCCTGACTCGTGGAGGACAGGGGAGTCTGCTGGTGTCTGCTGCACAGGTTTCAAATCATCCCGGATATCAAGCCGAGGTTGTTGATACTATAGGTGCTGGAGACTCGTTCACTGCTGCAACAATTCTTGGTCTGTTAAAGGGGTATTCGCTTGACGAAATAAATGACCACGCGAATCGCGTTGCCGCGTTTGTCTGCTCCCAAAAGGGTGCTATGCCAGCTCTGCCTGATGATTGCCGGATATACTGATCTTAGTTTTGTATCTATTTAGAGTTTTGATGTGTCGAGATATACCACGGGGAAATGTGGTCAATCAAATTACATAGAGGCCAATGCAATGTCTGCTGAGATAAAGAACATAGCAGTAATGACTTCAGGTGGGGACGCACCGGGAATGAATGCTGCGATACGGGCCGTTGTCAGGACCGCCGTTTTCTATGATAGAAAAGTTTTCGGGGTAGTAAAAGGGTATGACGGTTTGATACACGGGAACTTCATCACTCTTAACGCCCAGTCAGTATGTAACATACTACATTACGGTGGAACGTTCTTAAAATCCGCACGTTGTTTGGAGTTTAAAGAAAAGGAAGGCCGACAGAAAGCCTATGACAGTCTTAAAAGTATGGGAATAGATGCTCTAGTTGTGATTGGCGGTGACGGGTCGTTTACCGGTGCACATGTTCTTTACAATGAGTTCGGAATTCCTGTGATTGGTATCCCCGGTACAATAGACAATGATCTTGCAGGAACAGATTTCACAATAGGTTTTGACACTGCGTGTAATACAGCAGCTTCGGCAATTGATAAAATCCGTGACACGGCATCGTCACATGAACGTTTGTTTTTTGTTGAAGTGATGGGGCGGGATTCAGGGTCTATCGCCATCAATGCAGGAATTGCAGGTGGAGCTATCAGTACAATTATTCCAGAGAGTGATATCACCATAGAAGATCTTATTCAAACGTTGAAACGAGGTACAGGCAGTGATCGTAGTACCAGCCTTGTTATAGTAGCTGAGGGAGGGCATCTTGGAGGAGCTTATCAGGTTGCGGAAATGGTGAAACCGCTCTTGCCCGATTACGATATACGTGTGACGATTCTTGGGCATTTACAGCGTGGCGGCGCGCCATCGGCATTGGACAGGGTGCTGGCGAGCAGGTTGGGGGTGGCTGCAGTTGAGGGGCTTCTGAAAGGGGCGTTTGATGTTATGGTCGGGATGATTAATAATGCGATTGTGTATACTCCATTGGAGACAGCCCTTAATTCTGTCAAGGAACCTGATCCGGAGGATTTCAGGATAGCTGGAATTCTGGCGATTTGAGCGGGTTTCTAAAAACTGAAAGCAAGTGGAAAAAACATTGATTGCATTAACTATATAAAATATTTAGCTCAGTAGCTAAATAATCATAAAAACCTTCTGCGGGGTTTTCATCTCTCATCGGGTGTTCGATTTAATACGATGATATTTTTTAGATGCAGGTAACTGTCCATTTCAAGTTCTGTAAATTTAATTGCTGTTTCCAGGTTGTCCTGACGAATTATTCTTCCTTTACCGCTGATTGTTAAAACACTTGATGCGCCTGTTACAGTAATCTCAAAATTACAGATGGTATTGACCTGGATAGGCGCGTTTGCGTTAAAGAGGGCGATTCCATCAAGGCTGATGTCTTTCAAGTCTGTGTCTGAAATTATTGTACTTCCGTTCACCTCTAAATTTACCACTGCTTTAAGCTTAACTCGAGAGGCTCCTCGACGTTCAAGATGGTCATGTGCCATGTGAGAAAATCTCCTGCAGTTATTTGTTTCGTTTGGTTCCAGTGTGGGTGAAGGCGTTTGCTATCATTCTGTAATGACAACCTTTGTCTATTCCTATTTCTTTACCACAGCTACAATGGATCTTATGGCTAATGACCTCTGCATTGTACATTCGCTGTATTCTGTCTTTATGGCAACGAACAACATGGCCGTGGCCAATTTTATCGTATTTCCATAATTTTTTCTTACACGCTGCGCACTGAATCGTTAACATTTGTTTTGTGTTGATTAAATTTTCTGACGGATCCTGTTTAGCTCTTCCGGGGAACTGAATTTAAAAAAACGAATTTTTCTGCTTCTTGGGAATTCACGTTTAATGATTGTCTTGAGCTTTTTTGATAGTTCACTCATAGCAATTTCGATATCTTCAATCACATATCCATTTTCCTGAATTCTTATGGTGGAGTCAGAAGAACGAATGAGCGCAACTGTTCTATTCCGTTTGTAAGATAACAGTTCAACGCCACCATTTTCAGGACGTGTGTGCATGATTTTGACAGCATCCCGTAATGCGGTATCGATATTAACCAGGGCCATGATGGTAGTATGTTGAAAGTATTGCAGGGAAAAAACAGCTCAATATAAAATAGAATTGAGTATCGGGCGCTTAGGCTCCTCTATTTCGTTTCCTCCACCTGTTTCACGCATTAGACCAAACATTGCAAGAATATTGTCGTCCATACAGATCCGGTAATCATTTGATGAAACTATGGAGTTATCTGCAGGATTAACAAATCGTGCAGAAACATACAATGTCCTGTTTGAAATTGAGATTGTTCCAACAAGAATAGCCTGCCCTTTGGCCAGGGGAGCAAGTTTACGAAGATCTCTTGAAAGAATGGTTTCTCCGGATTTGTGTTCAATGAGCAGCTTGCCTGTCATTTTGATATCCTTAACTGAATACCCAAGTTGAACAAGCCTTGAGCGGATATGTTCCTGTAATATTCTGCCAAGAGTAGACGTTTTTGTGAGGTCGTGGTTGTCTACAAATGTTGTTACAAGAAGAGGCCTTTGCGGATCATGCGGAATAAGCGGGGGGAATGCAGCTTTGGTTAGTTCGTCAGCAATTGTATAGGAAAATGCTATGAGGTCTGTTTCATCACCAAGATATTTTTCGAATCTGGTACAGTTAAACTTCGAGCAACCTGAAAGGAATACGAAAGCCAATAGTACCAATATAAATCGATTGATTCTATGATGATAAGGTGTTTTGATTTTCATCTGTTTACTTGATAGCATGTGAGGCCGTCTGATTGGTTGAAATCAATTAAGAGTGAAAACGTTCTGGAAAAGTAGGAACTACTCAGGCTATATGTTTGTATTCTCAGGGCCCATTGTCGTGGAATCCCCGGCTGAGTTCTTTTCTTCAGTAGGAATAATGCTGGTTCCCGGGCTGATTAAAGGAATTTCCAGTGTTTTGTCGTCTGAATCGTAATAATGCATAAAATCCCGGTCATTGATGTAGTAGATATCTGAGGATCTGAATAGATATTTGTCTCGACTAATCATTGAGGTAGAGATAACCACCTCATGGGAACTTTCCATTACAGCTGTCTGGTTCATGAAATCTATGAGTCCTGCTGTGGCAATGGTCCTGAATTGATGAGGAGCATCGCGAAACACCATTACACCTGTAGCAATTGCAGTAATAAGGCCGGGTTTAATTGTACGTATCCGTATGGCCTTATGATAAACAATCTGAACTTTGTAGTGAACAATAATTGAATCATCAGTAACCTGTTGTTGCACAGGAACGCCGAAACTGACCAGTTCAGTGAGCAACAGATCTCTAAAGGCTTCATTGAATGAGCTGGTCTCATATGGCTCGCATGGAGAGTCTTCGTCTCCGCATGTAGTTTTGACATACACAGGTGTTTCCATGTAGTCATTAATAATGAGTTCGTTGTTGATGCGATTGGCAACATCGTTTGCAAGAACATTCCAGTGATGGACCGCCTGCATTTTGGGTTGCTGAGTATACGGATATGAAATAGGTTCTGGTATTCTTGAACAGCCTGTTAGCAGAAGAAGGGTAAATATATAGAATGCTTTTTTAAGCATCAAGCGCTCCTGGATGTTTCTTTTGTGTTTTTAATGAGTCAAAATATATGTGTTGTAAAATCAATACATCCGCAAAAGGACAAAACGTTCAAGCATGAAGGGTGTTACCCTGAGTGTTCAGTGACTACATATTGTATCGGACAACAGACGGAAAAGTATAAGGAAAATTGTTTGTCAGAAAGGCTGGTTTGTAATGCATATTCTATTCTGGTCAATATAAACAAAGAATTGCCCGGAAATCGGTCAGTGCATAAGGTCCGAGAAACGCAGCCTAACAAAATTTCAGAGAATAATAAATAATACAATGTCATTAGATTTACATATACATTCAACTTTTTCCGATGGGACATTACGACCTTCAGAAATAGTTTCACTTGCAAAACGTAAAGGCCTGCAGGCAATATCTATAACAGACCACGATACAACCGAAGGTATTGAAGAAGCGTTGGAGGCTGGGCGTCAGGAAGGAATTGAGGTAATAACCGGTATTGAACTCAGTACCACACATAACGATCGACATATTCATTTGCTTGGATATCTTTTCAATCATTTGGAACAGAATTTTTTAACAAGCATAGAGAGTATTCAAAAGGCAAGGGATGAACGAAATCTTCGTATCATAGAAAAACTCCAGGCGCTCGGTATTGATATCACTCTTTCTGAGGTTCAGCAAAGATCTAAGGTTGGTCAGGTTGGGCGTCCGCATATTGCTCAGGTGTTGATAGATAAAGGTGTGGTGAGGTCAATCAATGATGCTTTTTCACGGTTTCTGAAAAAAGGTGAAGTGGCCTATTCTCCGAGAAAATTGTTACGAACAGACGATGCTATCTCACTGATACAGAATGCAGGCGGAATTGCGGTACTTGCACATCCGGTACTTATAGATCGGTCATTATCGGTTCTTCCTGAATTGCTGGATGAATTGGTTCCTGCGGGACTAGGTGGGCTTGAGGTTTTTTATCCGATTCATTCATCGAAAAATCAAAAACAATTAAGGAAGCTTGCGGACCGTTATGGTCTTGCTGTAACAGGCGGGAGCGACTATCATGGTGACATTCGTCCGGGAACTATGCTTGCTGGCGGGAAAAATGTTTATGTACCACTTGAAGTTCTTCAGCAATTGAAGGATATGCTGATAGCTTGAAGCCTGTAGAGAACTTTCAGGATAACCACAAATCGCTCAGGATTAAACGATTATGTATTCTATATTGATTGTAGATGATGAACCGAATTATTTGGTAGTGCTTTCCGAATTGTTGCGGGATGAGGGGTATGAGGTATTTACGGCTCCCGGTGGTGCCGAAGGCTTTGACATGGTCAAGCAACTCGACCTTGATCTTGTTATCACAGATATGCAGATGCCCCAGGTAGACGGGTTGCAGCTGTTGCAGCATATAAAAGAACATAACGCTGATTTGCCGGTCATCATGATAACGGCCTACGCTGAGGTTGAAAAGGCTGTGAAGGCAATGCAGGCTGGTGCCTTCAGTTATCTTTCCAAACCATTCTCCAACGACGAATTACTGGTAAATATTGAAAAAGCGGTCAGGCTGTATTCGCTGGTTTTAGAAAATACCCGCTTGCGAAGAGAGATAAAAGGGAAAAGCGGCTTTAGCGGAATGGTCGGTAAGAATCCGCGGATGAAGCAGGTCTACGAGCTTATTGAAAAGGTTGCACCGACTCCGGCCTCGGTATTGATTTCAGGAGAAAGCGGAACAGGCAAAGAACTCGTCGCCAAGGCTATTCACCACAATAGTCCGCGGCAGAACCAGGCATTTATAACCGTAAACTGTGCTGCGCTCTCAGAAAACCTATTGGAAAGTGAGTTGTTTGGTCATGAGAAAGGTGCGTTTACCGGTGCAGTCGCTATGCGCAAAGGTAGGTTTGAGCTCTCTGATAAAGGAACGATATTTCTTGATGAAATAGGTGAGATTCCTCTTGCTCTACAATCTAAGTTACTGAGGGTGCTTCAGGAAAAGAATTTTGAACGGGTTGGAGGTAGCAAGACATTTGATGTCGATGTGCGCATCATCAGTGCCTCAAACAGGGACCTTAAAGAAGAAGTAGCCCAGGGGCGTTTCAGGGAAGATTTGTTTTATCGATTGAATGTCATTCATGTGTCCCTGCCAGCCTTGCGTGAGCGAATGGATGATATGCCGCTGCTGGTAGATTATTTCATTAATAAGTTCAGTGAACAGCTCGCAAAACCGGATCTTACGATATCTCAGGATGCAATGCGGTTGCTGATGAATCTTCCATGGGAAGGTAATATTCGCGAACTTGAGAACACCATTGAGAGGGCAGCTATTCTCTGCAATGAGAACACTATTGAAGCTGATGATGTACAGCCTGATTCACTGCGACCGGTTGAAGAAA
Organism: Desulfosediminicola flagellatus; assembly: GCF_005116655.2. GTDB lineage: Bacteria > Desulfobacterota > Desulfobulbia > Desulfobulbales > Desulfocapsaceae > Desulfopila > Desulfopila flagellata. The sequence continues at coordinate 2,326,929 of NZ_CP050698.1, forward strand.
ATTCCTGGAGCCAGAATCTTGACTTGAAACAGCTGTTACCTGACTCTGTAGGCCTCAATGATGTGCTGTATGCAGTTGAAGAAAAAATGCTGTTGCAGGCACTTGAAGAGACCGCGTATGTTCAGGCAAGAGCAGCTGAAAAGTTAGGAATAACAAAGAGCTTGCTTCAGTATAAAATGAAAAAATATCGTATCAAGAAAAAGCGATAAGTCGGTTTTTAGCTGGCTATACTGCTGTTACGAATTACTATCCTGATTGCCCCAATGCAGCTTATTTCTCAGGATAGTAAAATAATTCCGTGTTGAAGAGACAATCAGCATAAGTGAGTGCTCAGCTGGTTCAACCTCAAGTCTGTCACCGTCCTGCATTTCCCAGCAGGATTGACCATCCACAATAACCTGAGCGCATTCAACATTACCAGCGCTTTCAAATTCTGCGGTAATAGTGTCTGACGCCGGAAGAAGTATTGGTCTGCTGCTGAGCATGAACGGGCAGATAGGTGTGACCAGGATAGTGTTCAGGCCAGGATAGACCAGAGGGCCACCTGCAGATAAGTTATAGGCGGTTGATCCGGTTGGTGATGAGAAAATCAGGCCGTCTGCTTTATAGGTGGTGATGTAATCTTCACCCACTCTGGTAGCAAGATGGAGTAGCCGGTCAAGCGTGTTCTTGTTTATAACGATGTCATTTAATGCAAAGCGGTAGGGCGTGGCATGATCGTTTTTTCTGATTACACGCGTTTTTAGCATAAGTCGGTTTTCCATGACCATCTTTCCCTGGATGATTCCTTCCAGGGCTGCAACAGTCTCATCTTCTGAAAATTCAGTAAGAAAACCAAGGTTACCAAGGTTTATGCCGGTGACAGGGATTGAATACCGGGCAGCCTGTTCGGCAATGTGCAGCAGGGTTCCATCTCCACCCAACACGATAAGGAGATCCATGTCCGGCGTAATGGAATTAATACTGACAGATATGTCTTGTGATGTAAGCCAATTTGCAACTTTTTGCGCATGTTGCATAGCATGAGAATCATCAATCTTGGTGATAATGCCTGCAGAGACGACCTTGATACAGCATTCAGATTTGAACGGTTGGCTGATGCTACTCATAATAAAGTCCTGAAGGTAACGTGCTGTATAATGGGGTTTAGACCGTATTTACGAGTCTGAAATTGCCTAAAACAGGTATTGTGTCGGCGAAGTTCTAATTCAGTTATGAATGAATTTCAATTGCTAATTGATTTATAGCTTGTATCCTTTGCGGGCTTGATTGAATCATAGATGATAGTCTTGATCGGCAATAGTAAAGATACTATCATGTTCAAATGATACACCGATTATTTTCAATAAATATAATTAGAAAGGAGGTATGGTGTGATAGATAAGGATCTGCTTGCTATTCTAGCCTGCCCTAAATGCAAAGGGCCTGTGAAGTATAAAGAAGCTGAAGAAGGACTGGCATGCGAGGCGTGCATGTTATTGTATGAAATTCGTGACAACATACCGGTGATGGTAATCGAAGAAGCTCGGGAACTTAGTAAAGAGAACGGCGCATAAATATATGTATCCTGCTGTACGGAATTCCAAGGGAAGCCGCACGGCAGGATATGAAATGGCATTAATTATTCTTTAAGCAAACCCAATTCTTTCTCCCGTTCACAAACCAGTAATTTGGTTTTTACCGCAGTGTCAGGGATAAGACTCATCGAGTCAATACCGCAATCAACAAGAAACAGGGCGAATTCAGGATAGTCTGAAGGAGCCTGTCCACAAATACCGATTTTCTTGCCACGTCTTTTGGCGACATCAATCACCATTTTAACAAGAGTCTTAATTGCTTCATTTCTTTCATCAAAAATATGGGCAACAAGGTCAGAATCACGATCAAGGCCGAGAGTTAGCTGGGTAAGATCATTTGAGCCGATTGAAAATCCATCGAAAATGTCAGCAAAAGCATCTGCTGAGATAACGTTTGACGGGATTTCGCACATTACATAGACTTCCAACCCGTTTTCGCCCTGAACGAGACCAAACTTCTTGAGTGTCTCGATTACTCTTTTGCCTTCTTCAGGTGTGCGGCAGAACGGGACCATCAGCTTAATGTTGGTCAGTCCCATTTCGTTTCTGGCTTTGAGCAATCCTTTACATTCAAGCTCGAATGCGTCGATATATTTCTCATCGTAATATCGTGATGCACCACGCCAGCCTATCATCGGGTTGGATTCAACTGGTTCGTAGAACTTACCACCAATAAGGTTTGCATATTCATTGGATTTGAAGTCAGAGAGTCGGACAATAACGTCGCGCGGGTAAAAACCAGCTGCAATACGGCCCACGCCTTCAGCAATTTTATCAATGAAAAACTGACGTTTGTCATGTGGATATGCGGTAGTTTTTTCCTCTATCTGCTGAACGACTTCGCCGGCTTCTTCATCACCAGACGCTGCTTTCTCAATGAGTTCTTCGAAATTATAGAGCGCAAGCGGATGGATACCGATATGGGCATTGATGATAAATTCCTCACGCGCCAGACCTACACCGTCATTTGGAACCTGACATTCGAAAAATGCTTTTTCAGGAATTCCGACGTTGAGCATAATTTTAGTTCTGGTCTCAGGGATGGAATCAAGGTTCGTGGTGTTGATAGAAAAATCCAGAAGCCCTTCAAACATATGTCCGGTTTCACCTTCAGCACAGGATACGGTAATCTTATCTCCGGTGTTAACAGATTCTGTTCCGCTTGTAGTGCCTATCAGGCAGGGGATTCCGAGCTCTCTAGAGATAATAGCAGCATGGCATGTTCGCCCACCGCGGTTGGTGACGATTCCACTGGCTTTTTTCATTACCGGTTCCCAATCAGGGTCGGTCATGTCAGTGACAAGCACTTCTCCTGCCTGAAAATCATGTATACCTGCAACTGTTTTTATTACACGGGCTGTGCCCTTACCTATCTTGGCACCAACGGCCTGGCCGGATGCAAGGATTTTACTGTGCTCTTTAAGAATATAGGTTTCGGTAATATTTCGTGATGTCTGGGAATGAACTGTCTCAGGTCGGGCCTGCACAATAAATAGTTTACCAGTACCAACGTTTTCACCATCACCATCCTTGGCCCACTCGATATCCATGTTGCGGCCGTAATGGTCTTCTATATGAAGTGCCCACTCAGCAAGCGTAAGTATATCATCGTCATTAAGGATATATTTTCCGCGTTCCGCTTCAGAGGTTGGGATATTTTTGACTGTCTCCTCTCCTTCTTCAGCATGGCTATAAATCATCTTGATATCTTTGCTGCCGATTCGCCTTGAAACAATAGGGCGCTTACCTTCTCTTAAGGTGGGCTTGAAGACATAAAACTCGTCAGGTGTCACTGCTCCCTGAACAACATTTTCTCCAAGCCCCCATGAACCGGTAATGTAGATTGCATCTTCAAAGCCTGATTCAGTATCAAGAGTGAACAAAACACCTGCACATGCAGCATCAGAGCGAACCATTTTCTGTACAACTATAGAGAGGTAAACATCGAACTGGCTGAAGCCTTTGTCGTGGCGGTAAGAGATAGCACGATCTGTAAAAAGGCTGGCAAAACACTGACTGCAGTAATCGAGAACAGCTTCAGGGCCGCGCACATTGAGATAGGTGTCCTGCTGGCCGGCAAAAGAAGCATCTGGAAGGTCTTCAGCTGTCGCAGATGATCTGACCGCAACATCTACATACTCTCCATACTCGTCTTCCATTTGTTTGTATGATTTAAGGATAGCGTCGCGGAGATCTTCAGGAAATTCAGCGTTACGGATAATTTTTCGGACTTTGCGACCACGTTCCTGCAGATTTCTTAAATCATGGGTATCGAGGTCTGATAAAATTTCCAGTACCTTTTTGTCAATTCCGGTTGATTCAATGAGGTATTTATATGCGTAGGCTGTAATGGCAAATCCGTGCGGGATATTGACACCTTTAGCAGTTAGGTGTTGGTACATCTCACCTAACGAGGCGTTTTTGCCGCCAACCAGGTGGACGTCATCAATGGAGATATCGTCAAACCAAAGTATGAATTCTTGTGCATGTTGACTGCTCATTCCTATATTTCTCCTGAACAATTGGGTTGCTGTACATGAAAATGTACAGTAATACAACCTTGGGTGGTGAGTAAATGTGTTTTGATTACCAGTACTTCTTGAATTCGTACCGGAAAAATTGGCCAATCATCAATAATTTTGTAAAATAGTACAAATCGTATTGATATATGTCAAGATGGTTGGTTCTGTTGAGGAAAAAAATCTGTACTTACACCGGAAATTAACATAAGTAAATAATAAGTCATTTCAATATAAATACTGGATTGCCGGTTTATATATGTTAGCACATTGTGCATCAAACTGGAGAACAGATTATGTCAAATAAGCACGAATCAGAGAAGTTATTTGCTAAATATGTGGTTAATGGGAATCATGCGGAATCAGACTATTTTCCCCTAATAAAAGAATTTGTACGTCTACGGGAAGACTCTGGTGATGCGTATTGGCAAACTGAGATTGATAGGGCATACGAACTGGTTCTTGATGAAATATGCAATAATCGGTCAAAACCGACAGAACCAATTAAGTTCGGTACTTCCGGCTGGCGCGGGCAACTCGGTAAAGATGTTTTTGCCGGTTCGGTGGCATGTGTAACAGAGGCGATTGTTGACATGTACGAAGCTACACAGGAAGCTAAAGATCTACTGCCTTATCTGGGTGTCGATAGTTTTGCTGATGCAAAAGAACGAGGTTGTGTTGTCGGGCATGATAATCGTTTTGCCGGTGGTCTGCTTGCAACTGTTGTTGCAAAGGTACTGAGTGAAGCTGGTTTTAAGGTTTATTTTGCAGGTGAATCTACAACAGGGGTTCTCTCTGCAGTAGTGTTAGAGAAACGATGTGCTTTCTCTGTCAACCTGACCCCGTCTCATAATCCGCTTGAATATGGTGGTTATAAATTTAATGCCGCCGATGGAGGCCCTGCAGCCGCCGAGATTACCGAGACTATTACACAACTGGCGAGAGAAAAAATGTCGGCAGAGTATGTTTTTGATGCTACCGACATTGATAAAATCGACCCCTTGATCTTTACAGCTGTTGAAAAAATAGATTCCCTTGCCGAGTGGAAAAATCTTGTTCAAAAAAACAGAGCGGTACATGGGCTTGATCTGAAAAAGATCATGGAAAGCTTTGCAGCACGACCAGATGTGGTTGTTGCAATTGACAGCGTTCATGGTGCGTCACGATTACATATGCGTGAATTGCTTCCTTCAGAAGCAGGTGACAGGGTAATTACCTTACGGGATAAACCGGATGTTACTTTTGGAGGAATAGCGCCAGAACCTTCATCTGTAAATATGCAGAATGTGTCCGCTGTATTGGCAGCACGAAATGAACCATTAAAACTCGGTGCAATTATTGACCCGGACGGTGACAGAATACGATTTACAGATGGATCCAATGAGATCAGTATGAATCAGTTCGGGGCAATGGCTTATCATTATCTTTATGTACATAAAAAGAAAAGGGGGCAGGTGGCCAAAACGGTTGCGACCTCTAATATGGCCAACAGGCTTGCAGAGGCTTTTGGTGAAGATGTTTTTGAACCGCGCGTAGGATTTAAGGAATTTAAACCAGTAATAGGGAAGGCGCTTGTCTTCTTCGAAGAATCCGATGGTATCTCAATTATTGGACACACCCCTGAAAAGGACGCATATATCGGTTTGTTGCTTGCGCTTGATATGGTATTAAGCACTGGGAAAAAAATTGGTGAGTATCAGCATGATATTGAAGAAGAGTATGGTGCTTATTATCCAGACAGGGATGGTATTGAGGTTGCCGTAAAGGGTGATGCTCTTCAAAAGAAGCTTAATGCGCTTGATCAGTATACTGCTGGCAGCTATTTAAAGATTGGCAACGAAGAGAAAAAAATTGTAAATGTCATTACGATTGATGGGCGGAAAATGATCCTGGAGGATGGTTCCTGGCTTATGATTCGTCCATCCGGTACCGAGCCCAAAGTACGATTTTATGTAGAGTCACGCACCCAGGATGGAACTGCAGACCTGGTGACGACAGCACGACAACTCCTTCAGCAGGTGGGTGTGCTGTGAATTTTCATTGATGAAACAACAGTGGTTTATGTGCAGTTATAACAGTTACAGATGCCGGAAATGGTTAATTTCTTAGCATTCGCTGAATAGTTACAATCTCAGTTGCTTTTTGCTATTGACGTATTATTGTCAGCTATTGGAAGATAATCATACATAGACACTGTTTTTTTAGGAGCTATACATGTGGGAATATACTGATAAAGTTCAGGAGCACTTTCTGAACCCGAGAAATGTTGGAGAAGTAGAGAAAATAAGTGGGACCGGTGATGTAGGTTCTCTTGCCTGTGGTGATGCATTAAAACTCACTATCAGCGTTGATGAGAATGACATCATTACAGACGCTAAGTTTAAAACTTTCGGTTGCGCCAGTGCAATTGCTTCCTCTTCCGCCCTTACAGAGATGGTAAAGGGAATGCATCTTGATGAGGCTTCAAAAATCACCAATGAGGATATTGCTAACTTCCTTGGTGGATTACCAAAAGAGAAGATGCATTGTTCGGTTATGGGGCGTGAAGCACTCGAAGCTGCAATTGCTGATTATCGTGGTTTGATACTTCCTATGGCTGAGGGCGAGGTTGTTTGCGAATGCTTTGGCGTGACAGATATAGAAGTTATCCGTGCAATTAAAGAGTCAAACCTTCGTTCGGTTGAAGAAATAACAAACTTTACTAAAGCCGGTGGTGGTTGCGGTAAATGTGAAGATAAACTGCGGGAAATTCTTCAGGCCACCGTGAGTGATACTGTTGAGGCTAAAAAAGAAGCTGATAAGCCAAAACGTATGACTACTCTTCAGAAAATCAAAAAGATTGAAGAAGTGCTTGAGAAAGAAGTTCGTCCAGGCTTGAAGAAGGACGGCGGTGATATAGAACTTATTGATGTGGATGGTGATTTCGTTACCGTATCGCTTCGCGGCTCATGCAAGAGTTGTGCAAAGTCCCAGACCACCATTAAAGAGTTTGTTGAAGTAAAACTTCGTGAGCTGGTACTTGAATCTCTGATTGTGGAGGAAGCTAATTCATGAGTCCTGTAGAAAGTGAAAAAGTTGTCTATATGGACAACAACGCCACAACTCGTGTCGCTCCTGAAGTTATAGAGGAGATGATGCCGTATCTGACAGAATATTACGGCAATCCTTCAAGCATGCACAGCTTTGGTGGACAGGTTGGTGAGGCACTCAAGGTTGCGAGACAAAGAGTTGCAGATCTACTGGGCGCAGACCCGGAAGAGATCACCTTTAATAGCTGTGGAACTGAAAGTGATTCGACAGCAATTCTGTCTGCGCTTCAGAACTATCCAGAAAAAAGACACATTGTTACTACCCGTGTAGAGCACCCTGCTGTAAAGCATCTCTGCGATACGCTTGATACACTTACCGGGCATAAACATAGAATCACCCGCTTGAAAGTTGATGAAGATGGGATGATCGACATTGAGGAATACAAAGCGGCGTTAACTGATGATACTGCAATAGTTAGCGTAATGTGGGCGAATAACGAAACTGGTGTCATTTTCCCTGTTGCCGAGATGGCAACAATCGCCAAAGAACGCGGTATCCTTTTTCATACTGATGCTGTTCAGGCTGTCGGTAAAATCCCGATCAACCTTAAAGAGCTCGATATCGATTTTCTCTCACTCTCCGGGCATAAACTCCATGCTCCTAAAGGTGTTGGTGTTCTCTATGTAAAACGGGGAACACTCTTCGCACCATTTCTTGCTGGTGGGCATCAGGAACGCGGCCGTAGGGGAGGCACTGAGAATGTCGCTTCTATCGTAGGGCTGGGTAAGGCATGTGAGCTTGCCGGAAAAATGATGGAAGAAGAGAATACCAGGGTAAAGAATCTACGTGATAAGCTCGAAGAGGGGTTGCTTGCTTCCGTACCGAAATCGCTCTTAAACGGACATAAGACTGAAAGGTTGCCTAATACAACAAATATCAGTTTTGAATTTGTTGAAGGAGAGGCGATTTTGCTGCATATGAACCGATTTAATATTTGCGCATCTTCCGGTTCTGCCTGTACTTCCGGCTCACTTGAGCCGTCACATGTCCTTCGTGCGATGGGAGTACCATTTACCGCGGCTCATGGTTCTATCCGTTTTTCGCTAAGCGTTTACAATACAGAAGAAGAGGTCGATTTTGTACTGGAAAAAATGCCGGCAATAATTGAATCATTGCGGCAAATGTCCCCATTTTGGAAAGGTGATTGAATATGAGAATAGTTGATCCGTCATTTGAAATTCAGTCTGAACTGGATAAGCAACCGATAGCCATACGGTTAGAGGAATGTGGGCGTATCTGTTATAAGAGTGAGGACAAGATCTCTGAGGAATCTGCAGTCCCTTTTGTGACAAAGATCGCTGCGCATGGGCATAATTCAGTTCTTGAAATGGCAGTTGCGACCTATGAGGTTTCATGTCATCCGGATCATGTTCTTGAGTTTCATGCCTGTCAGCCTAAATTTTTTGTAACAGATAGAACCGAATCTGGGTTGCTGGTAACCGGTTCAATTCGCTCTTTTAGGGAAATGTACACCCAGTACGCCGATAACGCAGTGGTTGCCGATCTGGTTGCTGATCTGGCAGGTAAATATCCTTTTCTGTTTGAAGGTATTTATAATGCGGATGAGGCTACAGCTAAAAGTGATGATATCAAGGTGCAGAAATTGAGTCTGGTTCAGGTGGAAGATCTACCGTTCGAGCTACTTGCAAGGCACCGTTTTGTCGGTGTTAAATTTATCGTTAACCGTGCTGTTACTCATGAGCTTGTGCGCCATAGACCGTGTTCTTTTCTTCAGGAAAGTCAGCGTTACTGTCGCTATAGTAATGATAAATTCGGTAATGAAGTTACTTTTGTACGGCCGGTTTTTTATGAAGAGGGCTCAAAAGAATTTCAGATCTGGAAAACAGCTATGGAAGAAACTGAGAAACTTTATCTCAAACTTCTTGAAACTTCCACTCCGCAGGCTGCCAGGACTGTTTTACCTAATTCCTGTAAAACCGAGATCATTACGTATTGTAATCTCGCTGAATGGAAGCATATTTTCTCGCTGCGAACCTCTCCTGCCGCAGAACCATCAATGCGTGAAATTATGATTCCCTTAGAAAAAGAGATGAAAGAGCGTTATCCTGTTCTCTGAAAAACGGTGGACTGTTGTTGATTAGGTTTAATGCCCTCTGTCACGAATGCTGACAGGGGGCTTTTTTCTTTGTTGTTTAGGTTTTTTACTCCAATTAATAGATATCATATCATTATAGCACTTTTATATGGTAGGATTTGCGAGTGTTCTTGAAACCAGATAATTCATACTTATCTGTCTAATACCAGGTTATTTGATTCCAACTCATTATCTGAGTTATCTGTGCGCAGTGTATGGAAGAGACTATGTTGATGGTGTAATTATTTAACAAAATCAAGTTTTTTGAATCAATTACAATCTACTGAGTGTGAAATCCTCACAATTTGTAGTATTATATAATGTCTTAAGTAGTAGTTTGATTGGAAAAAATATCGAAGTATTTTATCAATTGATACTCTCAGGTCGTTGGGTTTATGGCTGCTCAAACTAACACAATATCTAAAAAAGCATCAACTCGTAGGACAGTAAAAGATCAATCCGGTGCCGGCAAAATTAAAATTGGCGAGTTGTTAAGTAAGGCAGGGTATATCACCCCTACGCAACTTGAAACGGCTAAAAAGGAACTTAAGACAAGTGGTGGACGTCTTGGTGCAATACTTCGCCGTTTTGATTATATCGATGATGACACCATTTTTAATTTCTTAAGTCGACAACACAATTACACTCCTGTCGTTATAAAGAATGAACCTCCTTCTAAAGATGCTTTAAAGCTAGTCCCATACGAAGTTGCCAAAGAATATATGGCATTTCCTCTTCGCATGGCTGGGAATACTCTGCAGATCACAATGGCTGAACCATCTGATTCGATGGCTGTTGAGGAACTTCAGGATGCTCTTGGTAAAGAATTGTCTGTGTGCGTTTCAACTGAGAGAGATATTGTCGATGCGTATGTAAAACATTACGGAATTTCTGATGAAGAATGTAAAACATTTTTTCAAGAGTCTGACGATGTTGAAGAAGAAATGGAAGTAACTCAGGTTGATGATTTTGGATCAATTCTTGCTGAGGCTGCAGATGATTTTGAAATAGAGAGTGAAGACGAAGAGAGTTATGGTGATCAGTTTGCCGCATCTGATGCTCCAATTATCAAGCTGGTAAATGGTATTCTTATAAAGGCCGTGCAGGACAGCGTTTCTGATATTCATGTTGAGCCTTACGAAAAGAATATGCAGGTACGATATCGTAAAGACGGTTCACTCTTTAAATCAATGAACCTGCCACTCAATATTAAAAATGCTCTTGTAGCTAGAATGAAAATTCTTGCAGGCCTCGACATTACAGAGCGAAGAGTGCCGCAGGATGGTCGTATAAAGATGCGAATGGGCAGAAATCGTTCTGTTGATTTCCGTGTTTCATCGCTTCCTACACTTTTTGGGGAATCTGTTGTTCTTCGTATCCTTGATAAAGGTTCACTTAACGTTGACCTGACAAAACTAGGATTTGAACAAAAAACCTTCGATACGCTAAAGCGCTGTCTTACACGACCTCAGGGTCTCTTGCTTGTAACCGGTCCGACCGGTTCAGGAAAGACAGTTACGCTCTATTCAGCACTCAACTCACTCAACAGTGAAGATATAAAAATTCTGACTGCGGAAGATCCTGTAGAGTTCAACTTTAAAGGTATAAATCAGGTAAACGTCAATACTGAAGTTGGTATGACCTTTGCCGCAGCCCTTAAGGCTTTTCTAAGGCAGGATCCTGATATCATCATGGTTGGTGAGATACGAGATATGGAAACTGCTGAGATTGGTATAAAAGCAGCCATGACAGGCCACCTTGTTTTCTCTACCCTCCATACTAATGATAGTGCTGCGACCATTGGACGTCTTGTTGATATAGGCATTCCACCGTATATGCTCGCTTCATCAGTGACAATGGTTCTAGCACAGAGACTTGGCAGGAGATTATGCCAGGCGTGCAAAAAAGAAGTAATCTATGAGAAAGAGGAACTGCTTTCAATAGGTTTCAAAGAAGAAGAGTTAGATGATTTAACTATATATGGACCTGGTGGTTGCCAGTTGTGCAATGGTCTTGGTTATAAAGGCCGGGTGGGTTTTTTCGAGTTAATGGAAGTGACAGATGAGGTCGCAAAGGCCATTAGTTCAGAAGTGCCTGAAGATCAGCTTCGAAAGATATCTGTGCAGGAAGGTATGACTCCACTTCGTGAAGCAGCCCTTATCAAAGTCCGGGATGGTGTAACAAGTGTGGATGAAGCATTAAGGCGGACAGTGGCTCATAAAGAAAGTCTGCCGGCATATCTGTTGAATCCGGATGTTGAGGAATATGAGGATGGTGATGTCGTTATCCGTGAAGGAAATACTGATAAAGATTTCTTTAAGCTTATCAGAGGGGCTCTCACTGTCATTAAAGGTGGAAAGAAAATTGCAGAGCTAACAGAACCTGGCGAATATTTCGGAGAAATGGCTGCTATCTCAAGTGAGCAGCGAACAGCAACAATTGTTTCTCAAGGCCGTTCTACGGTTAAGCGGTTTCCAGGCGATAAAATTGAAGAAGTTATTGATAAATACCCAGAAGTTACTAATCATCTGTTTAAGACCATTACCGGGCGTCTGAAAAAATCTAATCAGATTATTGTTAAACTAGCGAGTGCTGGAGCACGACGTCCACCTACACCTCCACCGCGAAAATAACAGATCCGTGAACTGTTGGGTTGCTGGCGAATAGATAGATCTTCTTCTGTTCATAGCTAGTCTTACGCCTTGGTTTGAACACGTATTGCAACCTTTATGGAAGCATATTTACACATCTTATTTAACATCATAAATGAAATTAACTGTTTTTTTAGAAGGAAGTCCCGGGCATGAAAAACAGAGCCTTGCCATAGTTGAATCGCTGAAAGAATTTACAGATCTCGATGTTACGAGGGTGCATATTTCGAAAACGTCACTTTGGAATCGAATTGTTGCTACACTTCAATATTTTCTTAAATCCGATGGTGGATGTAAGTATCAAGTTGCTGGCTCCGATTTGTTAATAGGTACCGGTTCGTCGACGCACATCCCGCTACTGTCCTGTAAAAAGAAATTCCAGATTCCCGTTGTAACCTGCATGGCTCCTGAAGCTTTACTAAGAAAGCGTTTTGATCTGTGCTGTATCCCCAGGCATGACGGCATTAGCGGAGCACCAAACATTATTCTGACGAATGGCCCTCCGGTATATAAAAGCAAAAGTGTTGAGCGGGTTGAGAATGTTGGTCTTATTTTACTTGGGGGAATTGATGCCTCAAGCCACACTTGGGATGATAATGCTATTGCGTCCTATGTGTCAGCTATTGCACATGACTCTTCAAATATTCAGTGGAGAGTCTCGTCATCACCACGGACACCAGATAGGACTATTAAATGTATGGGTGAAATAGCTAAGACGCATAATAACGTGTCATTTTTTCATTACAAGGATACACCGGCAGGATGGGTTGAAGAACAATATGCTCTGGCAAGCTATGCATGGGTTACTGCGGATTCAATGTCTATGATTTACGAAGCTATTACTGCTGGTTGTAGTGTTGGGGTTCTCCCTGTTGAATGGAAACGGCCAAATAATAAATTCCAAAAGAGCCTGGATCATTTAATCGAGAAAAACTTTATATTGCCTTATGAAGAGAATCGGAAGTTGTTGATACGAAATAATATTGATGCTCTTGACGAGGCGGCAAAATGTGCCAGGGAAATACTGGCCAGATTTGCTTGAAATTGATTGCTCTGGGAATACAGGTGATTATGGAGAGCTTTAGCGGTTTTACTGGGAGAGGGGCGTGATAAAACGCCTATACTCTCCCTTTGAATGCGCTGCGCTAAGATTTGGCTATAGATATCGATTTGGGATGGGGAGCGCATCCATTTACTATTGATTTTTCCTGAAGGCCTTTGTGGTACAATGCCAATGTCTTGTCGCACATAGATTGTGTCGTGAATGCTTTGGTCACGCGTCTTTTGCCGTTTTCACCAATAGTGTGTAATTCTTCATCTGAGAGCGAAAGAGCGCTATCTATGGCTTTTGATAAATCGGCAACATCGGCAGGCTGTACCAGCCAACCTGTTTCATTATGAACGACGGTTTCAAGACTTCCACCGTGTGCAGTGGCAATTACAGGTTTTCCCATTGCCATTGCTTCTATTGACACTCTACCAAATGCCTCAGGTTCACTAGATGACGCTGATACGACTATATCGGCGAGCATGTATGCTGCTGGCATATCATCGCAATGACCAACCATTTTTACGCAATCATGCAAATTGTAAGTATTTATGATATCATTAAGTTTTTCTGTGTGTTTCTCATTTTCTTGAGTGTCTCCTACCAGGACAGCCAGATAGTTTTTACTCTTAAGGGTAACGAGACTTTTTAGAAAAATATCCTGACCTTTCCAGAATGAAAATCTGCCAGGAAGCATAATTATGGTTTTTCCTGTTGGAATTTCCCATGCCTTATGAAGGGTATCAATTCTATTCTGGTCAAAATTATCAGGATTGAAAGTGTTGCCATCAACCCCTCTGAATACTGTTGTTACATTATCATCTTTTCCGTAAAATTCTGAAATATGCTTTTTTATGGAATCTGACACAGCTATAATAATCTGACTCTTTGTCATTATAGCGCTGTATACATTAACAGAATAATATCCGTGGAAAGTTGTAACTAGTAGAGGTCGTTTAGCTGGCGGAAGGCTTTTCCAGGCAAGATAGCCAACCCATGCGGGCAATCGAGATCGTAAGTGTAGTACATCAACGCCTTCTTTTTGAATCAACTTTCGCAGTGGTAGAACATATTTTAGAGTAGTCGGTGATTTGACACCAACATTCATTGCAAAGTGTGAAGATCCTTCTTCCTCAAGCTGCGTAACTAATCGACCACCACCTGAGATGACAATTGATTTGTGTCCGTGAGAAGCAAGATACTTGCCGACCTCAAGTGTTCCGCGTTCAACTCCACCACCATCCAAATCTGGCAGCATCTGTAATACCGTAAGCTTTTCGCTGTTCTTCTTTTTCATTTTTTACGTGCAGCATAAGTTTATATAGCGTGTGGTTTTTCTCACACATTATCTCAGCAGTGAAATGCTCTAACGCCCATTTGCGGCCAGCATCCCCAAGTTTCAAACAATAATCAGCATCGCTTAGCAATGTGGTAATAGCCTGGGCCATCTCCTGGTAATTTCCCGGTTCAACCAGTAATCCGGTCACTTTGTTGACGACAGTTTCAAGGCTTCCGCCATGGCCAGTAGCAACTACAGGTTTAGACATTGCCATAGCCTCTATCGCAACCTTTCCAAAAGCTTCTGGCTGAGAAGTTGATGCAGATACTACTATATCAGCTACCATCATTGCTGCAGGCATATCATCACAATGCCCAACAAGTTTTACTTTATCTTCTAAATTATATCGCGATATTTTTTCATATATAGTCTTAGTGAAAGTACTGCTGTTGTCTATCTGACCAATACATAGGGCAATAAATGGAAGATTTCGGATGAGGGCGAGACTTTCAATAAATTCTAATTGTCCTTTCCAATTGGTAAGCCTACCGGGTAATACTATTACAGGTGTATGAGGATCATTCAGGCCCCATAACCTCTTTAGTTTTTCGACACGTTCATTATCAACCCTGTCAGGATTGAAAAGATCGACATCGAACCCGCCATGAATAAGTTCAATTTTACCAGGGTCCGTATTATAGTTAGACACTATATGGTCTTGTATAACTTGTGATACGGCTACTACCTTTTCGCCTTTTGTCATTATTCTCGAATATCTATTTACAGAATAGAAGCCGTGAAATGTTGTAATTAAGGCAGGTCTTCTTCTAGCTGGTAAGGATTTCCAGGCGAGATAGGCAACCCACGCAGGAAGGCGGGATCGAAGGTGAAGAATGTCTACTTTTTCATCAATCAATAATTGTCGAAGTTTTGTGATGTACTTAAGGCAATGTGGATTTTTTGAGCCTATATCAGTCCAGGTAATATGACGGCAACCAGCTTTTTCAAGAGGTTCAACAAGTCTGCCACCACCTGATATTACAATAGAATTATACCCTTTTTTAGCTAAGTAAACGGCTTGGTCAAAAGTTTCCCCTTCAACCCCACCTTCTTCCATTTCAGGTAGCATCTGGACTATTGTCATTGAATTAAATACCATCTTGCCATTTGCCTCCGCACGCTTAAAAAATAGTATTAAGTTTTCTCTCTGAAATATTTCTGGGTACTGCTCTTGTCTGTTGAAACTCGTCCTGTTTGTTGTTCCAAGGGTATATAAAAGTTCTGTTTGACCAAATACAAAGAACGCACCCAGCATTCTCTGAGAAGGCCATTGGTCGAATAATTCGTTGTATCTAAAGAAGATCTAACTAAATTTATGATTACAAATAGTATAGCAGATATCAATGCAAAGTGAAACATTGTGTTAGGTTGTGGTCGTTTTTTTGGTAATTTCATATCCGGAAAAAGGATTATGTATTTGAGCTTCTGAATGAATAGGGGTGAAAGACAGGCTGTGAAGAATTGCGATGGAGAAATTCTATTAGGATAGACTATAAAAACTCAACACCACCAACTTCAGGCAGGTGGGTGTTGAGTTTTTAAATATGTGTCAGAATATTAGGAGTAAAGCGAATGAATGTAAGGAAAACTATAGGTTAGTCGTTACCAAGTTTAGGCTGTACTGCTTCTCTGGTAACTTCAGTAGGCTCATTCTTTGAAAAAATGGTTCGAATTTTAGTAAACACCAGAACTATTCCTCTCCAAATACGCGGAAGCAACCAGATCGCAATTATGATAAACACCACAAATCCAAACAGAAAGGCAACAGGGTAATGCAATGCGGCCCATAAACCACCAAATACCGCGACATCTTCGGCAAAGGATGCGGCCCAGTTAGTGAAAGGTTCTGGTGAAGTGTTTATAAGAACACGTGATCCTGCTTTAATCATGTGGCTAGTTGCAGAAACAGTTCCACCAAGAATACCTGCTGCGACGGCAAGTGCCGGATTAACATCACCAACAGCACCGGCTGCCAGAATAACACCTGCCGGAATACGTATAAATGAGTGAATGGTATCCCATCCTGTATCAATTCCTGGAGTTTTATCAGCAAAAAATTCAACACAATACATAACACATGCAGCCATTATGACGACAGGGTCCTGCAACATCATCATTGTTTCGGGAAGTACGACATTGCCGGTTGCTCCAAGTATTCCAAGCATGGCAATCGTGGCGTAAAGGTTGATGCCGCTAGCCCAGGCCGCACCCATTGTGAGTGCTATTGTTGTAATTATTTGTTGATATGCATCCATTGAACAACTCCTTATCAATAACTTACTACAGCAATGCGTACCTTGAAATCATGAATGATTCGAGTATAAAACCCCTATTCTCGGACAGCCTGCCGGGCTGGGACTGAGTATTAGCCTCGGTAGTATGTGATTATTGTAATAACAACTCTCTATCCTATTTCCGGTACTGATTTCGAAAGTGAATTCTGTCCTTTTGCAATGTATTCAATACTATTACTTGCACGTTGTAAGTTGGCGGATCAAAAAATCACATTCAAGAGGAGATAGGTCAAATTTTCTCGATACTATTTCCAGTAATTCCGTTCGAGACTTGTCAGTGGACTTTATCAGGTACGAAAATTCATCAATTGCTTTTCTCAACTTGTCACCGGGTACTTCTGTAGGTAGTGCGGATACCATTATTACTCTCCATCATCCTGTATTTATAATCCTGAAGGTTTGAGAATCACGCCAGCCAGTGGTGGGATTGTCAGAGTGGAATGAAAATTAGCCTGAGCATATGGCTCTGCAATTGGACGAAACGTCCTTTTATCACTTGCATTTGAACCACCGTAAATTTCATTATCAGAGCAAAACAGTTCAGTATATGTTTGTCCCGTAGGAAGGCCAACTTTATAATCATAATAGGTTTGCGGCGTAAAATTGAGTATGCAGACAACATGATCATTCTTGTGTTTTGCATAACGAACAAAAGAGATAATCGAGTTGTTCCTATCTTCATAATCTAACCACTGAAAGCCTTCGTTGCTAAAGTCCAGTTCCCATAAAGATGCATTGCTTTTGTATAACGTGTTCAAATCAGATACAAATGTAAGCATTTTTTGATTATTGTCATTAGTTTCGGCTAAATGCCAATCAAGACTAGACTTGCAATTCCACTCATTGAGTTGTCCAAGTTCACCTCCCATGAAAAGGAGTTTTTTGCCGGGATGAGTCCACATTGTAAGGAGTAACAGGCGAAGGTTGGCATATTTCTGCCATTCATCACCTGGCATTTTGCTTAACAACGATTTTTTCCCGTGGACAACTTCGTCATGTGAAAGCGGTAAGATAAAGTTCTCGGAAAACGCATACATTATAGAAAAGGTAAGGATGTTGTGATGATATTTCCTGTAAAGTGGATCTTTGGAAAAGTAGCTCAGGATATCGTTCATCCAACCCATATTCCATTTAAAGCCGAAGCCAAGGCCACCATCATGCGTCGGTTTTGAAACTCCATAAAAACTGGTTGACTCCTCAGCAATCATTAACGTATTAGGGTGGAAGTCAAAGACGACTGAATTGACATGTCGTAAAAACTCAATAGCCTCAAGATTTTCTCTGCCGCCATAACAGTTCGCTGACCATTCACCTTCCTTGCGAGAATAATCAAGATAAAGCATTGAAGCCACGGCATCTACACGCAATCCGTCTATATGAAATTTATCAAGCCAGAAGAGGGCACTTGCAATAAGATAATTGCTGACTTCCCGTCGGCCATAGTTGTAAATATATGTTCCCCATTCAGGATGCATTCCTTTTTGAGGGTCCTGATGTTCATACAGTGCAGTCCCGTCAAATCTGGCGAGGCTATGGTCATCCTGTGGAAAATGGGCTGGTACCCAATCAAGAATAACACCTATAGAATTCAGGTGGCACTGGTCGATAAAATACATGAATTCCTGAGGGGTGCCGTGCCTGCTTGTAACGCTGAATGGTCCTGTTACCTGATATCCCCATGATTCATCAAGTGGATGCTCCATGACTGGCATTAGCTCAATATGAGTAAATCCCATCTCTTTAATATACGGGATAAGCTGTTCGGCCAATTCTCTGTAAGAAAGAAAACGTTCAGGGTTATCCGGGTCTCTTCTCCATGATCCCGGGTGGAGTTCATAAATTGAGATAGGTTTATCGTATGGACTTTCAATGATTTTTTGAGCCTGCCAGTTATCATCCTGCCAGGTGTAGCCATCGAGGTAATTAACTATGGATGCATTGTTCGGGCGGAATTCCCCCTGGAACTGGAAGGGGTCTGATTTGTTAACAGTGTTTCCCTGAGCAGTCCTCACTTCAAATTTATAGAGTTCACCTTCAAGTATGCCTGGGAGAAAAAGCTCCCAGATGCCAGATGACCCGAGTGAGCGCATTGGGTGAACTCTGCCATCCCAACTGTTGAAATTCCCGATTACCGAAACACTTCGAGCATTGGGAGCCCACACTCTGAAAACGGTACCCTGAATTTTTGAGAGTGTGGCTGGATGACACCCAAGGTGTTCATAGAGTTTGTAATTTGTGCCGAAGTTAAAGAGGTATCGGTCAGTTTCCTCGAGTTGTGGTAAAAATCTGTAAGGATCGTTAATGGTAGTTACTGAGCCGTTATGAAAATGAATTTCATATTGATACGTATACGGGTCAAGGTGAGGATCTGAGAACCATGATCGTTCTATTTCGCTAACGAATAATCCTGAATTGTCGACATTGGACATTTCAAGACGTTTGTTGTCGCTAAGGAGGAGTACGGAACTGGCATGAGGTTGAAAAGTCCTGATTGTTACACGGTTCTCTTCTTCGCCTGAAAAATGAACACCGAGGAACTCAAAAGGATCATGATGCCCGGTGCTAATGATTTTTTCCAATTGGTCATTCATAATATAATTAGGAAGTAGGAGTAATTATGTGTCAGCAATAAAAGAATATTTGAAAAATAATTTTATCTATATTAGGTAATTCAGAGGGTTTTGTCATGTTTATCTGTATTTTAATTTTGTCAGGAAAAATTATGATTGAAAATCTGTGACAATTGTTGTCGCCTTGACGTGCAAGAGATTCCTTTGATAGACTAAAATAAAGCGCACCTTGATCTGGATTTTGTGCGTATTTACTTATTGGCGTGTAATTTCCTATGGAGAACATGGTCATGACTAATGACAAAGCTCCAGTAATAGACAGCCTGACAGGCTCATTTCTGGTCTCAACCCCGCAGATGCCCGACCCTCGATTCGAGGAACAAGTAATCTATATTTGTGCCCATAGCAGTGAAGGGGCGATGGGGTTGGCTATTAACAAACCCAATTCAGCTTTTACTCTGGCTGAAGTACTGCAGGGAGCTGATTTGCCCATTCCGGTAATTGAGTTGCCACCTGTTTATGTCGGAGGCCCTGTTGAGCTTGAATCGGCATTTATTCTCTATAGATCAGAATACTCAACAGAGTATCAGCTTGAGGTCACTCCAACAGTGTCATTGTCCAGAGAAACAAAAGTTCTCGAAGATATTGCCAGTGGCCGCGGTCCACAGAATTATCTCTTCCTTCTCGGCTATACCGGTTGGGGGCCGGGCCAACTCGAAAGGGAACTTGTTGAGGATGGCTGGCTTACTGTACCCGGAGACGATAATATCATTTTCAGCCTTCCTGATGAGGAAAAATGGAAGGCTGCAGCGATGCAATATGGTATAGACATAAGCACATTTGGAGATGTTATCGGTTACGCCTAAGCATTACTATGCTTAATAGATATAACCGGGTGTGATCTCTTTATTGAGGTTACACCCTTTTTTTATTTTAAACAGAGAAAAGTGTGATGTTTAATGTAAAGCGAATTTTGCGGCCTTAGGAGTTTGTCGGATTGATCACAGTCCGACATTTTTTAGAAAGTTCGCACAAGGTTGCTCATTACAACAACATTTGGAGTGGTTAATGTCAGAAGTAGCAAAAATATTTTCATGTACGCGTTGTGGTTTCTGCTGTAAGGGCGAAACAACTGTCTCTTTAGATCCTGCAGATCAGCAAAGAATGTGTGATGTTCTTGGAAAAAGTTTTGAGGAGGTCGCGAGTCAATTTCTCAGGATTACAGACGGTGTTGTTCAAATGAAGGTTGTGGATGGGCATTGTGTTTTTTTTGAAGAAGGGTGCACGGTACATACTGGACGACCATGGCGCTGTGGAGAATGGCCTTTACATCCGTCGATTCTAGATGACAAGAATAATTTTCTTACAATTTCAGAATCCTGCCCAGGAATCAATGTTGATATAGGCTATGATGCATTCTGTGATATCTTGCTGAAAATTCTTGATGAAAACGATCGGGTTAAATGTTGATACCTTAATTTTATATCGGCTTTTAGCTGAGCCTTTAATGTAGCTGAAACAATTATGAAGCATGAATTGATATTTTTAGGAAAGACCAAAGACTCGTTTATCTCCGCAGGAATAGATAACTACGCTTCCAGGTTGAAACATTACACCAAAGTTTCTACCCGTACACTTAAAGAGAAGAAGTCTGCTGGCAATCCAGATATTTCCCTGGAAGGACGTCAGTTACTTGAAGCAGTGCCGGCAGGGTGGTTTATTGTAGCTCTTGACTCACGTGGCGGTCAGTTTACATCTGAGAAATTCGCCACAGTCATCAGCGGCTGGGAACAACGTGGAGTGAAGGGGGTCTGTTATCTTATCGGTGGTCCTACAGGAATTTCCGAAGAGGTAGTGGCAAGGGCGGACCTGTGCCTGTCTCTTTCAAAAATGACATTTACTCACGATATGGTGAGATTGTTATTAATGGAGCAGGTGTATCGCGCGTATACCATTAAAGCTGGTGAAAAATATCATAAGTGATTTATCATGTAGACATCAAACCTACTGTTTTTCATCTCAATCACATGACTTGGATTTTTGGAATTTAAGCGTTCAGCTCCTTTGGGACGCTTTACTACAACTCTATTTCCTGCATATCGAAGAGCGGTTTCCAGTAGTTCTTCACTATCATCGTCATCTCCAACGATATCTCGTATCATTCGCATTTCTTTTTTATTCAGAGCTGATTTTTTAGAATGAGGATACATCGGGTCAAGATATACCGTATACGGTGGAGAAGTCAGGTGCTTGATATTTTCTTTGGCATCGCCCAAAAGCAGGGTCATTCTTTTCTGAATTACTTCGGACGTTGCATTCTGCGCTTGAAGACCACGTTGCATTGCATCCTCAAGAAGTGCACCGATAATTGGGGAGCGTTCGTTTAAAATTACGTTTGAGCCGAGGCAGGCTAGAACAAATCCATCTCCGCCAAGGCCAGCGGTAGCATCAAAGATGTCAGGCCTAAAACCTGACTTAATACCTACTGCCCTTGCAAGAGGTTGTTTTATAGTACAGTTGCGTGCATGCCGATAGCCAGCATTGCCATGGATGAAATCAACAAAGAGAGGAGAGTGTTTTTCTTTACAATTTTCTAACTGTTCATTCACCCCCAGCTCAAGATGTTCATCTGTATAGGTGAGGATGTATCTGTTCCTGCACTGTTTTTTGTCGCAAAAATCAAGACCCAATTTTTTTGCCAGTGCACGTGCTTTTTGTAGTATTGTGTCTGAAGATGCAGTACATGAAATGGTAATTAATGGCAATTTTGGCATGCTGTTGTGATGGTTAACAGAGTTAATAACTGGAAAACACGATAGCTTTATAATTAATACATCTATAAGTGTAATAAAAAAATGCAAAAAGAGAAGGTTGATGTTGTAGCAATTATTCCGGCGAGGTACGAATCAAACAGATTCAGAGGAAAACCGCTTGCAAAAATTGCAGGGAAACCGATGATTCAGCATGTTGTTGAGCGGGCCTCAAATGTTGATCTACTCTCCAGGGTAGTTGTCGCAACAGATGATATGCGCATTGCTGAATGTGTAAAATCTTTTGGTGGAGAATATGTGATCACCCGTGATGATCATGTTTCAGGTTCTGACAGGCTTGCCGAAGCAGCTGAACTGATAGGGATTTCAGAGCATGATGTCGTGGTAAATATCCAGGGGGATCAACCTCTTTTTCCTGCAGAAGTAGTTGAGCAGGTAGCTCGCCCGTTACTCGATGATCCAGCTTTGCCCATGTCTACCCTCATTTACAAAATAATTCGTGAAGAAGAGATCCGCGATCCGAATCATGTGAAAACAGTGTTTGATCGTGATAATAATGCGCTCTATTTTTCCCGTTCCCCAATTCCATTTCAGAGAAACCCGGAAGATATTGTCTCCCCGACCTATTACAAACATCTTGGTTTTTATGCCTATCGCAAGGGGTTTCTGCTAACGTTTGTAGCATTGCCGGAAGGAGAATGGGAGCGTTTTGAGAAACTCGAACAATTACGTGCTCTCGAATATGGATATAAAATCAAAGTAACCCTTACAGAGCATGATTCTATAGAAGTTGATACCCCTGAAGATCTTAAACGGGTAGAGGCAATGTTACTTTCATCCTGAAAAACTCTTCGTTCATCATCTTTTTGAATGGCTTGTCGGTGTGATAACCGGTTAATTGTGATTCGTATTTGCTCATTAAGATGATGATTTACAATGAGCGCAAAAGGCAATATGGCAAAAAAGACTGACGACAACGTCTCTAAAAAGCTTGAGGCTCTACTCAATAAAAGTGTTTCTCCTCTCGACCTGCTACCTCATGATGACTTGCGTGAGAAATTTATAGATCTCATCGTGAATGGAGAACCTCATCACCATGATCAGGAAATAACACGACTTTATAGTGGTCTTGAGAATGCGCTGGAAAACAGCCGGATGGATCATGTAAAGGTGGTTGTTTTTGGTGGTGGTACAGGATTGTCAAACATAATTGGTGGTGATTGCCGGTCTGAAGGTTGGAGCAGATCTCCTTTTTCCGGGTTAAAGGAGATCTTCCCACAGACGACATCTGTAGTCTGTGTGGCTGATGACGGTGGTTCTACTGGTGAATTGCTCAAAGATTTACCGTTGATAGCCATCGGTGATATTCGCCATGTACTGCTTTCTTCTATTCAACTTTCTGTAATTCAACGTACCTATCAGGTGTCAGTATCGAGAGCCAGAATTATTGCATCTGAATTGGCAAGGCTTTTCAATTATCGATTTGACGAGCAGGTCCATCACCCCGAAATTCTTGTTGAGCAGGCAAAAGTTGATTTTTCTGTATTGCCGAGAGGTTTGGGAGAGGCTCTGTATGGACTTATTGAAAGTTGTTTTGAAGACCCTCGTTTATCACCTATCCTAAAGCGCTCCCATTGTTTGGGTAATCTCATAGTAGTTGCTTCAATCTTCAAGTTTCTTGATAAGGAAGTGACTCTGGAGGAGGTTTCACTCGATTCGCTGCTGATACATAACCCTATCTCTTCAGGTTTGCAGTATCTCTCGTTTATGATCGGGGCCGGCAGGAATTCGGTTCTTCCCTGTACGTCGACGCCAGGACAATTGCGCATCATTTATTCCAATGGTGTGCAAATAAAAGGAGAGTCAAAATCCAGTTCTTCGAGACGGGGAGTTCCTGTAGATTCTGTGCATGTAGATTTCTATGGTGAAATACA
Organism: Desulfosediminicola flagellatus; assembly: GCF_005116655.2. Lineage (GTDB taxonomy): Bacteria > Desulfobacterota > Desulfobulbia > Desulfobulbales > Desulfocapsaceae > Desulfopila > Desulfopila flagellata. The sequence continues at coordinate 2,350,817 of NZ_CP050698.1, forward strand.
TGTCTACGATGAGGTGTTGCAGAATATTGCTGAAGCCGACATTCTCATTCTGGCTCCAGGTAGTTTATACAGTTCTATAATTCCGGTATTCAAGGTTCCTGGTTTGGCTGAAGCAGTTCGAAATAACTCAAAGGCACTTAAGCTACTGATTTCAAACTTATGGGTTCAGGCAGGTGAAACAGATTTAAGTATTGCAGATCCTGAAAGAAAATTTCATGTATCTGATATGATACGAGCTTATGAAAGAAATATACCTGGTGGTGTAAAAGACTTGTTTAGTGAGGTGCTTTGTCTTTCCCTAAAAGATGTGCCTGCTTCAGTTATCCAGAGGTATGCTGTTGAAGGGAAAAGCCCGATATACCTCGATAGAGATATCGTACGACGTCAGGGTTTTATTCCTGTTGAATGTGGAATCTATTCAAAGAATGCACTTGCTGAGCGAGGAGTTATTCAGCACGACCCCGCAATGGTCGCAACAGCGGTAAAAGTTCTTTATGCTGGTTCTGAGTGTTTTGAAGATTCTCTCCCGCTTGCACATAATGATTCTAAGCGAACCGCAGACCCCTCCGAGGAGAGTGTCAACTGGACCAGTATTCTGCCAAATGTTAAATATCATCGAATAGCACAGAGGATTAACGAGATAACCATTGATTGCTCTGATAAGTGCAGGCATAGCTGTTCCAATGGAGTTGATACAATCCGCGAGATGGTATGTGAGATTATCTGGAAGCATCATGACATTCCTCTTGAACATCTTGATTATTTCTCTGGTATTCAATGTGTCGATGTGGAGGATTGGCATCGCAACCAGCAATGGGATAACGTCTATACTTTCTATGACCCCACAGACAATCTGATAAAAATACGTCAGGACCAGTTTGCAGATGTAAAAAAAATGGAGGTCGGACTACTCATAGCGATAGGTGAATCTCTACTTGGAAATTATGCCCTGAAAAAGCAGGTGAGAGATATTGTGCAAAATGATGTGCCTTTAGGCAAGGTGTATCATTTGACTATCAGAGATGCCGCTGAAAGGACGAGCTTTTTTACAGATGAACAATTCGATGATTACCTGAAGCTTGCACGGATGTACAGAAGGCGAAAGGAAAATAGTTATACACGCCTTATTAATGGTAAAGAAGGCTTCACTCCACCTGGTTTGCTGATGGGATTGACGTACGCCTGGTATCTGGATAACAGTCTGACAACATATATAGAGCATAAAATGTCAGTGATGAAAATTCCTCAGACTGATTTAATACCTGAACAGAAGAAAATTGTACGCAGGCGACAGAAAATGATAAAATTCTTTCGTGAGGTTGTATTTCGATAATCTTCGAGTGGCTCAACTCCTTTATGCTGAGATATTGAGGGGGAAATGCCTATTGGCGTTCTGGATGTAATGGTTAATCGTGGGATGCTCATGTATTATTCATTAAATGCGCAATAATGGGCAGCTGCTTATCCTGAATTACTGATGTATTCCCGTGAGGCATAAGGACTATTGATGGCGATCAAGGCACTCGTTGTAGATAACAACCCGGTTCTCTTACGAGCAGTCTCAGCAATTCTTGAAAAAGAGGGTTGCGAGGTTCAAACCGCTGTAAACGGCCTTGACGCCCTTGATGTATTAAAAAAGAATAGTCCGGATATTGTTTTCACCGATCTTGTAATGCCTTTGGTTGGCGGGGAACAGCTCTGCAAAATCATTCGAAGCAGTGAAGATCTCAAGCACGTATTTCTGGTTGTTATCTCCGGTATCCTGCTGGAAGATTTTGAGAATATCCTTGCGGATAAATATTATGATCTCTGTATAGCCAAAGGGAATCTTCAAGAGTTAAAGCATCATATACAGGATGCTCTCGTAAGATTTGAAACACAATCACTCTCTCAGGAGAATCTCCATATCGGTAGAACTATCACTAAGATACCATATGGTCTGAAACCATCTGCAGTTGCCAGTGAACTCCTCTCAGAAAAACGGCATTTAAACCGAATTCTTGATAACCTGGACGAAGGAATTGTTGAACTCAATAAAGACGGAGTCATTGTGTCTTTAAACGGGTCCGCTCAGCGAATTCTAGGTGTAAATGATGAGGATGTGATTGGTTCATCCTTTAATGATTTCGGGTGGGGGGAGCATAAACCAGCAATAGCCGACTGGCTGCAGCAAGATATAACTGAAGGGGAGAACGCCTCCCTGGATATTCAGGAAAACTTACCCCTCAGATTCGGTGGTCGAATTGTCACGATGTCATGTATACCTGTTCAGGATGGGAGTGTTGTCTTCAGGTTATGTATTTTGCGTGACATAACACGACAGTTTTCTGCAGAAGAAAAAGAGCGGGAACTCGATAGTGCCCTGAAGCTCATAACCAAGATGGATGCCATGAGCTGTATGGCAGGAGGAATCGTACACGATTTTAATAACCTGCTTACCGTAATTTGCGGTAACCTTGACATGATTTCTCACACTCATGCCAATTCGAAAATCGATGATTGGCTAAAGTTACTTGAGTATGCTCGTACTGCATCATATATGGCTGTTGATTTAACACGGAAAATATCAAATTTTTCACCATTTGGCATTGTAAGTAGAAAAAAACAGATTCTGGAAAACATTGTTGAGGATGCCGTCTCAAATTTCGTGGTTAAAACATCGAGTAATTGTGTGCTTGAGCTTAGTGATGAACAGTCTATTGTGAGCGTTGATGATGAGCAGATATCTGCGGCATTAGGAAATATTCTGCAAAACTCATATGAAGCAAATATCAATGGTTCGATCCATGTTTCCACACAAAAAGTCGCATTTACCTCACCATCCCTTATTGCTGGCCAATATGTTCCAGTAGGCGAATATGCGTGTGTAACCATTAAAGACAATGGTTGTGGTATAGATCGCGAACTACTTTTACGAATCTTTGATCCATATTTTTCAACCAAAAGCAGAGGTTCAATAAAGGGCGTGGGCCTTGGTCTTACAGTGGTTTACGCTACTATGAGAAATCATGGCGGATATGTGGTGGTTCAGTCTGAATTGCAGCGTGGAACCTCGGTTTCCTGTTACCTGCCGCATTTTGGTTATGTCAATCGTGATGGTGACTTCGGAGAAGGAGAGAAGGAAACAATCCTTAATGTTGTGGTTATCGATAAGGATCCTCAGGTTACAGAGGTTGTACGAATAATGCTTGAGTACTTAGGGCATAAGACAACGGTAGTCAGTACCGTGAAAGAAGCATTGGAAAGGGTAAGAAAAGACAGTCCTATTTCTGCCGGGAAGGTTCAGGTCGTGCTTATTGACCCAACCAGTGAGTCTACTATTAAACATGAAGAAATATGTGAGCTTTTCCATAGTGTAGATAAAGAACTCAAAATTGTTATAACCGGAGGGTCTGTGCTGGACCCGGTTATGCAGGATTTCAAACGATACAAATACGCTAATGCACTTCCTAAACCTTTCACTATGGACAGCCTTAAGCACGTACTGAATTCAGTGACACATTGATTGAAAAATGAAAATGCATTGAGCATGTATCTTTAGCTCTCTTCGTCGGGATCCGGCAGGATTTTGTTTCACCTCTTATTCTTGTACATCAGCATAAAACCGGTAACAAAAAGCACCAGGCCGATAACTGGCCGGTTTTGATGCATCAGTATCAGGGCCGCCATGCAAAGAAGTATTCCTGATGTGGTTTTACTCATTATTTATGCCATGATATTGTGCTGACTTTTGCAATTATAGTATTGGGTTAGCTAATGCCGTTGCTCAAAAGCTGTTTAATACCAGTTGCCGCTGTTGAGATATTTTTTTTGAAGAAACTGCAACCCGGGTCTTGATCTCAGGTGAAAATACAGATATGCGAAATTCACCAATCATCTGCGCATAAATTTTTAACTGATCAAGAGCTTCGGGATTCAGGTCATTAATTTTTGACTGAAGGTGTTGCAAGTTATCAATATGAGGTTTGATAAGTTTGGCCTTTTCTTTATCTTTAGCTGGGTTTGAATAAAAACGTTCGATTCGTATTGCCAGACTTTGCAGTTGCCTCATTGTGAAATCGATATCTGTGATTGTGTTATTTTCATAATAATCGGCAGGGACAATTGAACCTAACAAATTAGAAAAGTCATCTGTTTTATCTTTAGTGAAAATGAGTCGACGTGAATCAAGTCTAATAAAGTGGTTGAGTTTTTCGTTTACTTCTCTGCGCTTTTTAAGAATAGATACTGCCTCTTCAACAATTCTCCGACCTTCTTTGTAAAATCCCTGGTGCTTTACTCGATTGATTTCAGATGTAAAAACAGGTTCTGAAGGGATTGTGCCATCTATTGAGGGGAAGAGTGTCCTGTAGACAAAGCCGATGACCATATCGATACCATGTTTTTTTCCTATACCTGAGTCAACAAGAAACAAGGCTGAAGGTCCAGACAGCATTGACGTGCAATATTTTTTCAAATTCTTATGACCATCAGCAAAATTGAGCCGATAGAGATACTCCAGCCCTGAAAGGTTGTGCTGCCTGGCGGTTTTCATATCTCTGGCAAAGGCTATTGAAACTCCACCTTTTTCAGGTTTGGCGAGCAGATGTGGGAATAAATAGCCAGCAATGTCTTTTTGCGGGGTATAAAGGGGAAAACGTTCGGGCAAATCCGTAAACGCCCAATCTCTGGTGATCAACGATTCCCATTCAGAGAGAGTATTCTGCTGATCCTTGTCGACATTTGCTTCACGCGCATTTTTAGAGATTGATCCTTCAACTTCACTGAGTAATTTTGGAAGGTCGCGGCCGGTAACCACCTCTTTCCCGTTCAAATCGAAGAGAACAAATCGTGTCTGTAAATGATCGGGCAGGTTTATTGGCCAGTCGGATCGCTGGATGGAAATCCTGAACATCTTATGGATAGCTGACTCAATGGCGGTATACAAGGAGCCTTTATACATCTGGATGTCATCAAGAATCATATCAACAGACTGATTAACAGGTACAAGGTGTTTTCGTAAAGATTTTGGGAGTCCTTTTATAAGTAGCTGAATCTTTTCTTTAATAAGGCCTGGGACAAGCCACTCAAAAGAAGTATGCGGTAGAGCCGGTGCAAGAGAGACAGGTATTCGTACTGACATACCATCGGTTTCCGATCCTGGTGAAAAATCGTACTCGAGTTGAAGCTCTACTGAACCAATATTGAGAGAAGAGGGGAAGTCAGCAAGAAGGTTCTCATCCGGTCGTTGTTTGACGATATCGTCGTCTGTCATGAGCAGGGCTCTATGACCTTTCTTCTTAAGGTACTTATTCAGGCTTGAGCGATCGCATACATCTTCTGGAAGGCGTTCAGAATAAAAGGCAAAGAGTGACGCGTCATCCTGAAGTATTGCGGTGGTGCGCAATTTGTCTTCAGCTTTTCGCCACTTTTCAATGCGTTTCTGATTCTCGGATAGAAAGACATAGTTCCCGCTAATCTCTTTATCTACTAATGCGGACTGAATAAATATTTCCCGTGCTTCCGGGATATTTCGGGCACTTCGTTTAGGGAAGTTGACCAGTCGGCCTGTGACAATAACTAAACCAAAGAGTGATACCTTTTCTTCAGCAATTACCTGACCCGACTTTTTATTCCAACGTGGGTTGGACCATGAACGTTTTACCAGGTGAGGCGCAAGGGGTTCAAGCCAGTCAGGTTCAATTGTTGCGACTGTAAGGCCGTATAGCCTGTTTGTTTCAAGAAACGAGGCGGCAATGATCCATTGACCGCCGGTAAGGAACTGGTGTGATCCTGGGAAGATCATGAGCTCTCTGTTCCCTGCCCCCTGATATATCTTTGCTTGTTTTTTGACAGCAATATTTCTTAAAAAACCTGTAGTAAGCGATCTGTGAATCTGCTCATAAGAAGCTGGCTCCGTATTATCAGTGAAATTTTCCTGACGTTCAAGAATACGGCTCAATTGTTCATGGAGATCAACCCATTCACGCATTCGCTGGAATGAGAGATAATGTGCTTTGCAGAACTTTTTCAGTTTTGACCAAGAACGATTTTCTCCCTGATCTTCCTGGAAAGAATTCCAGATATTTAAAAGAGTCATGAAGTCAGAATGTTTGTGTGCAAACAGTTTGTGAGCTGCATCAGCGTCAGCTTCCTTTTCAGCTGGGCGAATGCGTGGGTCCTGTATTGCAAGAACAGCAGCGATAATTTTGGTTTCTACAAGGCTGTTTTCACTTTTTGCTTCAAGCAGAATTCGAGATATACATGGGTCAATTGGCAGGCTTGACATAAACCTGCCTGTCTCGGTGAGCGTGTTATTAGGGGATATTGCTCCAAGCTCCTGCAGCAACTTGTACCCATCACGTATGGTGTTTCTGTGGGGAGGCTCAAGAAAGGGGAAATCATCGGGGCGGCCGAGTTTGAGTGATATCATCTGAAGGATTACTTCAGCGAGATTGGCACGTTTTATCTCCGGCAGCGTGAATTCTTCCCGATCATTATAGTCTTCATCAGAATATAATCTCACGCAGATTCCTGGCCCTACACGTCCGCATCTACCTTTTCGCTGGTCACAACTAGCCTTGGAAATACGCTGAATAGGTAGGCTGGTAGTCTTAGCACGGGCGTTATAGAATGACATCCTTGCTAAACCACTATCCACAACATAACGAATACCCGGAACTGTGATGGAGGTTTCAGCGACATTAGTGGATATGACAATTTTAGTGGAGGAATGCTTTTGAAAAATCTTTCGTTGATCAGCAGAATGTAAACGTCCGAACATTGGCAGGACTACGGCTCCTGTTGCTTTTTTAGCAACAAGCGCACAACAGGCCCTGATCTCCTTTTCTGTTGGGAGAAAGGCTAATATATCTCCGGGTTGTTCGTTTTTGAATATATTTACAATGGTGTCGGCGCAGTGTTCGACATAATTGTAATCATCTGAACTGTCATCTTCTTCAGGTGGGCAATATCGTACAGTGACTGGATATGTCCTGCCTGTAACGTTAATTACCGGCGCATTGTCAAAATGTTTTGAAAATGCCTCAGTATCAATTGTTGCAGATGTAACGATTAACTTTAAATCAGGACGTTTAGGCAGAATTTTTTTGAGATAACCAAGCAGAAAATCGATGTTGAGGCTACGTTCATGGGCTTCATCAAGAATGATAACTCCATATTGCTTCAGCAGTTGATCATTTCGTGATTCTGCGAGGAGCACACCGTCTGTCATGAACTTGATTCTGGTGTTTTTGGTGGTATGATCGTGAAAGCGTATTTTATACCCGACTATATCCCCTAAATTTTCCATTTCTTCACTCACTCGTGAAGAAACCGAAGATGCAGCAATTCTGCGGGGCTGGGTACAACCGATAAGAGATGTGTTCTCTGGGAATAATTCCAGGCAAATCTTAGGAATCTGGGTGGTTTTACCTGATCCTGTATCACCCGCAACAATTACTACCTGATGCTTAGATATAGCTTCACTTATCTCGTCTTTTCGAGCAACTACTGGAAGGTCGTTTGGGAAGTTGATATTCATTAATAGATAGCTGGAGAAAAGGAATTATGGTAATGCACACAGGGAGTGCTGAGTCGGAAGTTCATACCACATGTTTATATAATCTGTTACCAAAAATAAAGGGTGTCTTGAAAAATTGATTTTCCTCCAGTTGTAATGCGTTGAGAAAACCGCATGAGTTTGCTCAGGCCCGACAACTAGCTGGTTTTTGGTTGGAACGATTTATAATTATCCTGTGTTCAGGTGGTTACGTCATGTTTTAGGTGTATTTCCAGCGGGCAATTCTCCTCTTATAGTACCTTTGAGGAAACACATAGAAAAGTGCCCACGTTGTTACTATCTTAAAGCGCTTATACGTTAATACATGTACCTCTAATCTCAATATGTTTGAATGATATGTTGAACGGGTTTGATAGATCAGCTGTTCAACTTGCTATTGTGGAGTTCGCTGCAAATATATGATGTTGTTAAAAATAGCCGTTAATGCACCTCTTGATAATACTCTGACTTATAGCGTACCGGAATCATTACTCACTGATGCTGAAAAGCATGATCTGCATTTGCTTGTAGGTAGAAGGGTACTGGTTCCTCTGGGCGGCCGAAAGGTGACCGGATACGTCCTGGGTGAGGCTGAAACAGCAAATATTGATTTCAAAATCCGTAATATTCAAAAGATAATAGACACTCAACCTATCTTCTTTCCCCAGATAATCCCACTTTTTGAGTGGATTGCCGCATACTATCATTATCCGATTGGGGAAGTCATCAAATCCGCCTTGCCTGGTGGTATGACACCCAAAAGCGTTAAATTTCTACAATTGACCGGGCAGGCTGGCAAAAACTATCAAATTTTAGAGACTTTTAAAGACGATGGTTGGGCTGTTACTCTGCGTGAGTCAGGGAGACTCTCCCCTACGCTCTCCAAAGAACTGTTATCAGATTCGAGAACAAAAAAGTACGTTAAGCAACTTGTGGACAGTGGTTTGCTGGAAATAGCTGAGGCTGTAACTGATGATACTGTACGGGAGAAACTTGAAATATGCTACCGAAGCACGGTGGATTTGCCTGATCTTCCTGAAGAACGTTCAGAAAAAGATATGTATACCTGCTATCAGAAGCATGTGAAAGATCTACATCAGTTTGCTTTAAAGCTGTCTGAAGCTAAGACATTACATTACCTCAATAGTTTGAAGGGGAGCAGTGATAATTCTTTCATCCCCCGAAAGGAACTAACAGCCGCGTATTCAGGAGCGTCAAAAGCGATTGGCACGCTCATTGATAATGGTTTTATTTTAGAGAAAAAAAACAGGGTGTTTAGAAACCCCTTAGGGGAGCAGCTTGAATTTTTCCCTCCGCCCAAAACTCTGACTGAAGAACAGGACGAAGCATTAAAAGAGATTAACGTTGCAATTCAAAAGGAAATATTTGCACCGTTTTTGCTTCATGGTGTTACTGGTAGTGGTAAGACTGAAGTGTATCTTAATGCGGCTGCAAAGACACTTGAAAGAGGGCGTGGTGTCCTCGTTATTGTTCCTGAGATTGCACTGGCGACCCAGCTTGAGGCCCATTTCGTTTCTCGATTTGGTGACCAGGTAGTGTTGTTACACTCAGGCTTGTCAGCATCCGAGAAGTTTGATCAATGGTCATTGGCGTTATCCGGTAAGGCGAAAATTGTAATTGGTGCCCGGTCAGCGATATTTGCTCCACTTGAAAATCCAGGCCTTATTGTCGTTGATGAAGAGCATGATGCAGGGCTGAAACAGGATGACAGCCTCAGGTATAATGGCCGTGATGTAGCAGTTGTCAGAGCAAAATATCAAAAGGCTGTTCTATTGCTTGGTTCTGCTACACCCTCAGTCGTGAGTTATCATAATGCGATAACAGGTAAGTATAGATTGATCACCATGAACAATCGTGTTGGTCAACGAGCTATGCCTAAGGTTCGCATTATTGATCTGAAAAAAAATACTACGGGTAAAAAACGGCATCTCTTCAGTCCTGAGCTGAAAAAAGCCCTTCTGGATAATCTGGAAAGAGAGAAGCAGAGCGTCATACTCATTAATAGACGCGGGTTTTCAACCAATGTTATTTGTGGTGAGTGTGGTACACCTGTGCAATGTAAAGATTGTCATGTATCGCTGACGCTGCATAAATCGAAACAGCAATTACTCTGTCATTATTGCGGATATGCGGTTCATCACAAGACTGTTTGCGAAAGCTGCCATTCGACCAATATGGTACCAATTGGATTTGGTACAGAACGGGTTGAAGAAGAGCTGCAGAAACTTTTGCCGGAAGCACGTATTGCCCGACTTGATTTAGATACCACAAGGAACCGTAAAGAATTTCTACACACTTTAAAGTTGATGAGAGATGGTGGTATTGATGTTCTGGTCGGAACTCAGATGGTCGCCAAAGGGCACCATTTTCCAGGAGTTACCCTTGTTGGTGTCGTCTGGGCTGATGGAGGTCTGTCTATTCCTGATTATCGAGCGGCGGAAAAAACCTTTCAACTTGTGACGCAGGTGACGGGGCGGGCGGGAAGAGGAGACTCTCCAGGAGAAGTATTCATTCAAACAATGCGGCCGGATCATTATGCCATTCAGTTTGCAAAAGCTCACAGCTACGGTGATCTTGTAGAAAAAGAGTTAGAGCTACGTAGAAACCCGTTGTTCCCCCCTTTTGTTCGTGTCGTCATGGTACATGTTCGTGGAGAATCTGAAGATAATGTGCAACTGAGCGCGATGCGTATAGCTGCTGCGTGCAGGTCGATAACTGAAACGAGAAAGAACGAGATAGAGATACTCGGACCAGCCCCTTCTCCGATAGATCGGGTTAAAAAGAATTATCGCTGGCAAATACTATTAAAAGGTCCCGCTCCGGATGTACTGCATTCAGTCTGTGGCTATATACGCATGCATAAGGATGAACTTGTAACAGGACGATGCAAAGTTATCGTAGATGTCGATCCTGAGAATATGCTCTAGTGCTCTGTAAACCTTTACCTATCGGATCTTGTTGGCCCTTTTAGCACACTGACTTCGTTTCTCATTCAGTCACATATCGCTGCTATGCTCCTTCATTCGTGCCTCGCAGTGCACTAAAATTGCCGAACAATCTTTGCGACATTTAAAGATTTACAGAGCACTAGCCTACAATAAGATATACAAGGTCCAGCTGTAAGGCCGCAACAGGCATATGGAACTACCGGCCTAAAAAGAAAACCATTTCTTTTTAGGCGAATATGAAACTACTGCATTTCTTCCTTTGTCTTTTGCAGCATATAGAGCCTGGTCGGCGTTACTGATTAGCTTGGATTTTGAAAAATCATCTTCGATACCAGGCATGCACGTTGCCAGTCCAAAGCTTGCAGTTACAGAATACTTTTCCTCATTATCTTCAAATGTTGCCTCTTCTATAATAAGTCTGAGTTTTTCTGATGCGAGAATGGCTGCTTCTTCATTGGTATCAGGTAAGATTATAGCAAACTCTTCACCGCCGTAACGGGAAAGTGTATCGTAATTCCTCAGATTTTCTTTTATAACCGTGGCGAACTGGGTAAGTACGTAATCCCCTGTTTGATGTCCATGGGTATCATTGAAATTTTTAAAATTATCAATATCGATAAGTACTAGAGATAATACGGAATCGTTTCGTGTTGCTCTGCTTATTTCCTGATCAAGTGTATTTTGGAAATATCTGTGATTATAGACTCCTGTCAGGCCGTCTATATTTGCAAGATTATCAAGAACACGATTTTTCTCTTCTAATTCTGTAGTTAGCTTTTCCAGAGATATTTTTGCCTGTACAAGCTGTTTGTTCATTTGGTCATAATCGAGGTTCATAAGGCTGAGGCGTATATTTGCTTCTTGAAGTATCTCCTGGACGGACTTGGAGTTTTTCATTTTGAGTTCAAAATATTCACCGGCCAGATCGAGTTGTACATGTAGCTCTGAGAGTATAGATTCTATGTCTGTACTGGTGAGTTTAAGGAGTTGTTTGGATTCTGTTCTAAATAGTTTGTGGTATTTCTCAGGCTCATCAGAATAGAGAATATTGGTTAAAAGATCAGAAAGATAAACAGCATTGATTGTCTGTATGATTTTAGGATCATCGCCTGTGTAGACTTCAGGAGCATGGTGGTACAGGAGAGGGAGTAGCAGTGTATCTGGGAAACCCCAATGTTTTGCTACCTCATAGCCTATATTGGCATGATCAATCCCTAGTAATTCATTTTCGACAGAGATATTATCAGCGTGACCACTTTCTATTTTTTCGATGACCTTGTCATATTTGTCTGAAAAAATTCGTGCAAAAATAAGTTCCCCAAGATTTTGGAGAAGACCGCAGACAAAAATTTCCTCAGTATCTGCTTCATTAACTTTATCCAGGATGAGTTTAGAGGCAACAGCAGATGCCAGGGAACGTTCCCAGAATTTCTCAAAATTAAATGAACTTTTCTGTTTCCCCTTTTTCATGGTGAGAAACGAAAATGAAAGCACAAGGCTACGAACGGCATTAGTGCCGAGAAGTGAAACAGCCTGTTTAATCGATCCTATCTGTTGGGGGAAACTGTAAAATGCTGAGTTGGAAACTTTAAGAATTTTAGCAGAGAGGGCGATGTCCTGAGATACAAGGGCTGCTATATCTGTCAGAGTGGTATCTTCTCTGGCAGTAAGTGTGATCAGTTTAGATGCAACGTTTGGCAACGTTGGAAGTTCTTCAGAATTGAGAATGGCTTGCAGAATTTCCTTTTTTTCCATAACGATACGACCTTAAGAAGTTTAGAGGGCAGGGGAGATTAACAACAGATATACGCTGATTATAGCGTTAATAATGTTAGAGAATCAAGCTGTCCTTGAAAAATCACTGATGATTGCATGGTTCCGGGTAGGTACATACTTCGCCCCGAAAATTATGAAATTTTAAAGATGCACCCTGCTCGATGATATATTGAGGAGTGAGAGGTATTTTACCTTTACCACCGGGAGCATCCAGAGCAAGAGTCGGAATTGCCATGCCTGAGATATGTCCATAGAGCTGTCGCATTATTTCTATACCGACAGAACTGTTCGTTCTTAGATGATTTGTGCCCTTGGTCAAGTCAGCTTGAAAAAGATAATAGGGTTTTACTCGCAGACGTAGTAGGCCGGTAAAAAGCTTTTTGAGTACTTCTGCTGAGTCATTGACTCCTTTTAGCAAAACAGTCTGACAGCCGAGAGGAATACCTGCGTCAGCGAGCATTGCACATGCTTTTGCTGCTTCTTCTGTGAGTTCTGTTGGGTGATTAAAATGGGTATTTATATATAAAGGATGATGTTGTTTAAGTATATTGACCAGCTTTGGAGTTATTCTCATTGGCAGGGTCGAAGGGACTCTGCTACCGATCCTGATTATTTCTACACTTGGTATTTTCCTGAGTTGTGAGAGGATATCGCCCAGGGCTTCATCACTAAGCAGCAGTGGGTCACCACCCGATATCAACACCTCCCTGACTTCAGGTGTGTTCTGCAAATAGGTGTATGCTGCATTCAAAGAATCGGAAGATATGTGCATCTTCGATGTGCCAACTTTACGTTTTCTCGTGCAAAATCTACAGTACATTGCACACTGTTTTTCCACAAGCAGTAGGGCACGATCCGGATATTTATGAACCAGGTTTGGAACGGCACTGAGCTGCTCTTCTCCAAGCGGGTCTATATGACAAATTTGGTCGTGAATTTCCGCCGGGTCTGGTACAGCCTGCAACCAGATAGGATCGCCTGGCTTCTTAATAAGATTCAGGAAGTACGGATTGATTTTGAGAGGATATTGAGCAATTACATCACAAATTGCTGAATTATCGCAACCAAGGTGTTTCTTCAAATCGTCATAAGTGGTAATACTGTCTTGCAGTAAGTTTTGCCATGTTTTCATGGCGGGCATTATGGATGAAAGCTGTTGTATTGTCAATGTGTCTATTTGATATCTGAGGAGCCTCCGAAAACCATGTCTAAAATTCAATATAAATTTAAGTATGACGAGTATGGAAATACTCGTGAAATTATAGTTTACGGAAGCGGATCTGCGGTTAGTTCAATCAGCTTTGTCAACAAAGGCACTGCATTTAATAAGGCAGAAAGGATCAAGCTTGGCTTGCAGGGGTCGTTGCCGCCCGGTATACGAAGTCTTGAAGAGCAGGTGGAAAATACGCAGCGAATTGTTGATGCTAAAATAGACGATATCGAACGTTTCATTTTTATTCGAGCGCTATTTGATCGCAATGTGACACTCGCCCATGCACTTATCAGGAGTGACCTGGAAAAGTATATGGGTATAGTTTATACGCCGACAATTGATCTGGCCGTTCAAAAATTTTCTTCTCTTTATCGCCAGGCAAGCGGTCTGCATTTTTATCCTGATAATATAGATATGGCTGAAGACATTTTACGGCGATATTTGCATAGAGATATTCGCGTTGCTGTGGTTACAGATAATCAGGGCATTCCCGGAATGGGAGATCAGGGGGCTGGAGGCATAGCACTTTGTCTTGGTAAGCTCATGCTGTATTCACAAGGGGCCGGGATTGCCCCTTGGCATTGTCTCCCTATTTCGCTTGATGTCGGTACTGACAATGAAGAACTGCTTAATGATAAAAGCTATTTAGGGTGGAGAAGCAAGCGTCTGAAAGGAGAGGAGTATCTCTCTTTTATTGGAAGATTCGTACGTGCATTTCGAAACGTTTTTCCTGATGCCTTATGTCAATGGGAAAATCTTTCCGACCATAATGCGATCAGCATCCGTGACGCATTTGCAGATGAAATTATCACATTTAACGATAATATTCAGGGAACAGGTGCCGTTGCTTTATCTGCGATCCTTTCGGCGATACGCGCTAAAAATGAAAAACTGACTGACCAGAAGTTTCTTATTATGGGAGCTAACACCACAGGGGTCGGTGTTTGTGAACAACTGGAAATTGCACTGCAGGAAGAGGGATGTGATAAACAACAGGCTCGGAATCTCATATTTCTAGCAGATGAAAACGGTATTATTACAACCACGCGTCCAAAAGAATATTACCTGAAGAAGTTTGCAAAGGATCCCAAAATATTTAAATGGTTATCAGAAGAAGGGATATCACTGAGTGACGCGGTGGAAAAAAGTGGTGCTACGGTCTTTTTGAATACTTCAGCAGGTGATCGTTGTCTTGAGAAGGGGCATGTAGTGTCTATGCTCCAAAATACCGCAAAGCCAGTTGTTTTACCGCTATATAGCCAGCCAGAGGCTTCCAGGCAATGTGTCGAAAATGTGATCAAATGGTCTGAAGGGAAGGCTTTGATAGCATGTGGATTTCCTTTCAATAATTTAGAGTACGACGGGAAAAAATATAATGTAAGTCAGGGGAATAATATACTGATTTTTCCTGGTGTTGCCCTTGGCGTTCTGGCTTCGGGTGCAAGAGAAATTCTACCAGAATTTTTTACAGCCGCAGCTCGGGCTGTTTGTCGTCTGGTGCCGCGTGATGACATTGATAATGGTCTGCTTTTGCCGGCTGTTGCGGATCTTGATAAAGTTTGTAAAGCAGTTGCTTTGGCTGTTGCAATGTGTGCTGTAGAGCATGGAATCAGCAGGCCATGTGTGTTTTCAAGTTTTCAACACGAAGGTGAGGAAGCGAGAATGCGCGAGTTGATAAACCGAATGCGTTGGGAACCGAACTATCTTCCAATAGTTCCTATGTAGTAAAAGAAAACCTCATCGCAATTACCAGCTTCCGAGGTTACAGCCTACACAAACTTTGAAAATATAAAAAACGTTTCGTAAAATAATGATAGATACAAAAAAGGCCCTGCTTAAAAGCAGAGCCTTTTTTGTGGTGGGTATCTCAAAAAGTTATCAAACTTTTTCTACGTTATCTGCAGCAGGTCCTTTGGGGCCGTCGATAATTTCAAAGCTGACACGAGATCCCTCTTCAAGGGATTTGAAGCCTTCGGATCTTATTGCGGAGTAATGAACAAACACATCTGGTCCACCGTCTTGCTCGATAAAACCAAAACCTTTCGCATCATTAAACCATTTTACTGTACCTTCTGCCATTGTCACTACTCCTTTTGTACTCAGGCCCCTCTGGGAACCATATGATAATTTCCCAGCAATTTATGCTGGCTAACTCTTTGTTGTGACTAATGACTACAGTAGTCTACCGATTGGTATTTACGTTGAACCATTAGGTGTTGCTGCCAGAAAATGATTCCCAAATCACAACAATAATAGCCGTTTAGCATATAAAAAATATTAACGCAACAGTTTTGTCGTGATTCATGGTCTTTTTCTTGGCGTGTTAGGCGGAATGGCATGTATGTTTGTTTTGTAATTGTATTTACATACACTTTATTAAAAGTTCAGATTTTTTTAATGGAGTATCAGGTAATGTTGTTCAACGTGTTTTAGTGGTATGTAATATTTCTGGTGGTATGATGATAGTGTTGTGGTCGGATTGTGCATTTTTTCAAAAGAGTTGACACCCTTTCCACCCTTCGTTAATTATGTCAGCCAATCAATTTCGTGTGGGTCTTGACTGTATGTTGCCCTCATAATCTATTAGCCTATTATCTTGAGTGTGATTCCCGTGTATCCTGAATTCCCGTTTACGTCTCATTATTTGCAACTTGGTAACGATCGCCTACATTATATAGACGAGGGAAGCGGACCTGTCATTGTTATGGTTCATGGGAATCCAACATGGTCATATTACTATAGAAATATAATAAAATTACTCAGTAAAGATCACCGTGTAATTGCAATTGATCATATGGGTTGCGGGCTTTCAGATAAGCCCCAGCAGTATAATTATACCCTGGGACAGCATGTAGAAAACCTTGAAAAACTGTTGAATTCACTCAGTATCCACAGTTTTTCCCTTGTTGTGCATGATTGGGGTGGAGCCATCGGCATGGGGGTTGCCACAAAGTACCCTGAAAGAATAGAAAAAATCGTTGTCCTTAATACAGCAGCGTTTAGATCAAAAAGAATACCTTTTAGAATATCGATCTGTAAATATCCGATAATTGGTCCATTTATAGTCAGAGCTTTCAACGGTTTTGCCTGGCCTGCCACGTTTATGGCAGTGACAAAACCTATGCCTAAAAAGATATGTGAAGCATATCTTGCACCATATGACTCATGGAAGAATCGTGTCGCTGTCGCTGCTTTTGTTAAGGATATACCTTTAGAAAAACATCATGTAAGCTATTCGACTCTTGAAAAAATCGACAATGGATTGTCTACGCTCAAAGATGCAGGTGTCCCAATGCTCATTATTTGGGGTGGTAAAGATTTTTGCTTCAATACAATTTTCTATGATGAATGGAGAAAACGATTTCCTGAAGCTGAGTGTCATATGTTCCCAGATGCTGGTCATTATATATTAGAGGACTGCAGGGATGAGGTAGAGCCACTACTTTCAAGATTCTTTCGGACCAAATGAGATGAGGTTAATAGGATGGTTAAAAATATAGCCGAAGCTTTCAACGACATTGCAGCGGTTCACGCAAACCGCATGGCTATAGCTGAGGCGAAAACCGGGAATCATGTCAGTTTCAGCGAGCTGAGTAGCTTGACCGACGGTTACGCCCATCTTTTACATAAACACGGGGTCAAACACGGAGATCGGGTAATGTTGATGGTGACCCCTTCTGTCGATTTTATCAGCCTCACATTTGCTCTGTTTAAAATTGGGGTGACAATAATCCTGATTGATCCGGGGATGGGGTATAAAAACCTATTGAAGTGTATTGAGGGAGTGCGACCATCAGTTTTTATCGGGATCCCCAAAGCGTGTCTCTTCAGTAAAATTTTTCGGACTCCGTTTAAAACAGTAAAAAAACATTTCTGTTGTGGTCAGTCATTTGGTCTTTTCGGATCTGATATAAAAAAACAGGCCCGAGTAATGTCAGGTTATGGCACATTTCCTGTTTATTCACCTTCAGATGACGATCTTGCTGCAATAATCTTTACAACAGGTTCCACAGGCCCACCTAAAGGTGTACGTTACGAACATTCTATATTTGCTGCCCAGCTTGATCGTATACGTGATTATTACGGAATAGATTCCAATCACACAGATCAACCTGCATTTCCATTATTTGCTCTTTTTGCAGCAGCGCTTGGTGCAAGTTCAGTAATACCTGATATGGATCCAACTCGCCCGGCCAAGGTCGATCCCGAGAAATTTGTCTCATCAATTAAAAAGTATGGTGTTACGTATTCCTTTGGTTCTCCTGCAATCTGGAATGTCGTAAGCAGGTATTGCATCCAGAATTCCATCAAGCTGGAAACCATACAAAAAATTTTGATGGCTGGAGCGCCAGTACCAGGA
Source organism: Desulfosediminicola flagellatus (assembly GCF_005116655.2). Classification (GTDB taxonomy): domain Bacteria; phylum Desulfobacterota; class Desulfobulbia; order Desulfobulbales; family Desulfocapsaceae; genus Desulfopila; species Desulfopila flagellata. The sequence goes on from NZ_CP050698.1 coordinate 2,368,675, forward strand.
GAACTGCTAGAGCGTGTTTCTGCAATAATTCCCGAATCTGCTCAGATATTCACCCCTTATGGTGCCACTGAAAGCCTGCCGATTGTCTCGATAGAAGGGAGAGAGGTGCTGGGTGAGACCTGGGAGAAGAGTCGTATAGGTAAAGGCACGTGTGTCGGAAGACCTTTACCTGGCATTGAACTCGCTGTTATGACAATATGTGATAAGCCTGTACGTCAATTTGACTCGGATTTACTACTTCCTCCTGAAGAGATAGGGGAAATAATCGTTAAAGGTGATGTAGTGACCAAGGCGTACGAAAACAATGATTCAGAAAACGAGAAAGCCAAAATTATTGATCGGGATACATTCTGGCATCGAATGGGTGACACGGGATACCTCGATAAATCCGGCAGATTATGGTTTTGCGGAAGAAAGGCCCATAGGGTCATAACTGAGAATGGTACGTTGTACACCATTCAGTGTGAATCCATTGTTAACGAGCATACTGACGTGTACAGATCCGCGCTGGTAGGCGTTACGGTAAGTGGGAGTGACTTTAAAAAACCCGTGCTCATCGTTGAACCGGTTAAAGAGTATGCTGGGGCAGTAGATACGCTTATTGCTGAAGTATCCAGGCTTGCTGGTGCGAGTGAGGTCACTCAAGAGATTACAACCTTTTTAGTTCATAATGATTTTCCTGTTGATATTCGGCATAATGCTAAGATATTCAGGGAAAAACTTGCAGTTTGGGCTGAAGAGGAATTACAGGTTAGCTGATGAAAAAAGTTCTGGTTACAGGTGGTGGGGGATTTGTCGGGAAGGCAATTGTTAAAATGATTGTCGCAAGAGGGGACGAGGTACTGGTTGTAGGACGTCATAGATATAATGAAGTTGAAACACTTGGTGCCAGGTGTGTGGTTGGGGATATTCGCGATGGTGATTTCCTTATAAACGCAACAAAAGGTGTAGATGCCGTTTTCCACGTAGCTGCACTTGCTGGAATATGGGGCAGTTGGTCTGATTATCATTCTATCAATGTAATTGGTACTGAAAACGTTATTACAGCCTGTTTAAAAAATGCTGTACCATCTCTTATTTACACGTCAACTCCTTCCGTCGTATTTAACAGAACTGACATCCTTAGTGGTGATGAGTCACTACCATATCCGGATACGTTTTTATGCAACTACGCAAAAAGTAAAGTCATTGCAGAAACGAAGGTGCTTGCAGCAAATAATCATTCCTTAAGCACCTGCGCTCTGCGGCCACATCTCATATGGGGTCCTGGTGATCCTCATTTAATCCCCCGTCTCCTGAAAAAAGGCCTAAATGGAGAGTTGAAAAGAGTTGGTGGCGGGATTAATCGTGTTGATATATCGTATGTGGACAATGTTGGGCATGCTCATCTATTGGCTGAAGAAAATCTGGCTACCAGTAAGAGTGCTGCAGGCAAAGCATACTTTGTAAGCCAGGGTGAGCCTGTGAATCTCTGGGATTGGATAAATGATCTTTTTCAACAGGTTGGGATAAAACCGGTTATAAAAAATGTTCCTTTTGGTGTTGCATACTCTGCAGGTGCTCTACTTGAACTGGTTCATTCTTTATGTATGAAAGACAAGGAACCTCGTATGACCCGGTTTCTTGCTGAGCAACTTGCAAAATCACACTATTTTTCCACAGAAGCAATTGAAAGAGACCTGGGGTATACGCCAATTGTGTCGACCGCAGATGGAATGGTTAAACTGGTCAGCTGGATTAAGGAAAATGAAGATACGCTTCTCTAAATTATTATCAGTTGTTCTAATAATACTGTTTGTAGGCTTACCATGTTCGCGTCCTTCTTTTGCTTTTTCAATCGGTGAAGAACGTGAACTTGGAGAAAAGCTCCTCTACTCTGTACGCTCGACCTTTCCGTTGCTGGAGGATCCAGACCTTGTCCAGTATATCAACAAGCTAGGTGATGAGGTGCTGGCCGTTGCTGGATTGCAATATTTTAATTATCATTTTTTCCTTATAAAGGATGATGAATTTAATGCCTTTGCCGCGCCATCTGGACTGATTTTCTTCTACTCCGGCCTTATTAACTCGATGAACAGTGAAGATGAGCTGGTATCTGTTCTTGCCCATGAGATCGGTCATGTGGCAAAACGTCATCTTGCAGGTCGAGTGGAAAAGGGAAAAATTATTGGAGCAGCCTCCCTTGCAGTAGCCCTTGCGGCTCTGGCTTTAGGCGGGGGCGCCGCAACTCAGGCTCTGCTCACGAGTTCACTAGCTGCCGGACAGAGTGCAAACCTGCATTATAGCCGAAAGCACGAGGAAGAAGCCGATTTAATGGCATACGGCTGGTTAAAAACACTCAAGCGCGATCCTCATGGTCAGAAAACAATGCTTGAGACCATGCGTCGCGTAAGTCGTTATAGAAGTGACAGGTTACCACAATATCTCCTGACTCATCCAAACCCAGAATTCAGGCTCGATTATATAGATACACTTCTTAAGATTGACGAAAATGAACTGACAACACACACGATAAGAGATGAGTTCGAATTCCTGCGTTTTAAGTATCGGATAATGGCTGAGACAATGGATGCAACGGTATTTCGGGAGCATCTCATTAGTGTGTTAAGTGATTCGCGTACAACAGCTTTTTCTAAAATAATGGCGAAATATGGATTGTCTCAGCTGGAGAGACATGCAAACAATTATTCAAGTGGCCAAAAGCTGATTGAAGAGGTTGTCGAAGCTCTGCCTGATAAGAATCTTTTACTAACAGATCAGGGAATACTTCACTTTGAAGCAGGGGAGTATGTTGATGCACGGATACTGTTAGAGAAGGGGTACAATCAAAATGTTTCAGATATGTATTCGGCATTTTATCTTGGGAAAACGTATAAGGCCCTCGGAGATCTGAAGAAAGCTGAAAATCTTTTTAAGTCTGTATCCTACCAAATGCCTGAATATTCAAAAGTATATTTTGAACTTGGTAGCATTGCATCACAGCAAAATCAGGAAATGCTTTCCTCGCTCAATTTAGGAAAATTTTATTTGTACGAAGGTAAAATCAAACTTGCGAAGTTTAGTCTGAATAATGTTGTTAAGGGAAAAACTACAACAGAAAACATGAAGATAGAAGCAGAGCGATTTCTTGAAACTATTGAAAAGCTAGAGGAAAAGTAGCGAGATAAGAAGGGGGGGACTAGCTTGACAGGTGGATGAGAAATTCGGTATTTCCTTTAGGGCCGCGAATCGGAGATTCAACTACACCGTGAGATGTGAGATTGATTTTGTCTGCAAATTCCAGGATTAGATCTATTGCCTCCTGGTGAAGTTCTGAATCACGAACTACACCACCCTTTCCGATCTTATATTTAGGAAGCTCGAACTGGGGTTTAATAAGCGCAACGATCTGCAAGGTATCATTAAAGAGCGGTAACAGAAAAGGAATTATTTTTGTAATTGATATAAATGAAGTGTCCATAACAGCGAGATCAATCGGTTGCTTAAGAACTTCAGGTGTTAGTTTTCTGGCATTAAAACGTTCAATAACAACAACACGTTCATCCTGACGTATTTTCCAATCGAGTTGGCCATAAGCCACATCCACAGCAAACACCTTTGCAGCGCCATTTTGTAGGAGGCAGTCTGTAAACCCACCTGAAGATGCACCTACGTCAAGGCAGCACATATCCGTAGCATTAATATTGAAGTATTCCAATCCGCGTTCAAGCTTTAAGCCACCGCGTGATACATATCGGCATTTTTCCTTGACCCGGATTGGAGCGTCAGCAGGGAAAGGTTGGCCAGCTTTATCGGCAGGTGTATCGTTTACATATACTTCTCCGGCGCCGATGACAGCCTGAGCTTTGCTCAGGCTATCACAGAAATTTCGCTGAACAAGAAGCTGGTCGAGACGGATTTTCTTCATCATTAATCGGTGTTGCGCTACTTAGAATCCCTACATGTTACCAAGTTTTTCTTTTGCCTTTGCTGCTTCAGGTGAAGATCCGTAGTGATTGAGGATTTTCTTGTATATCATCCGTGCTGTTTCGTTATCAGCAAGCTGCTCAAAAGCCATTGCCTGTCTGTATGTTGCGGATGCGGCTTTGGCGTGTGTACCATTCTGTGAGATAATCTTCTGGTACTGCAAAATCGCCTTGTCATACTCTTTCTGTTCAAACAGGCATTCACCCATCATATAACCAGCTGAAATGCCGACATCGCCGGTAGGGTTTGTTGTGGCTATAGACTCAAAAGCGGAATATGCATTCCTGTAATCTTTATTATTAAATAATTGTTCCGCTTTGGCCAATGGTGATTGGCTGCTGCTCGCTGTTGGTGCTGGAGCTGGTTTGCTATCAGCAGACGTGGTCTGTTGAATTTGTGTTTGGGGTTCTGCCTTAACCGATTTTGCAGTTACAGGAACAACTGTAGCAGGAGTGTTTGCTGAAGTTGTGGCGAAAACCTGTTTGAAATTCTCAGCAGATATATGGATTATACCTCTACTTGATGTGCCAACAGATTTGCTTGCAGCAAGTGCTTTCGCTCGTGCAGCATCAGCCTTCAGGCGTGCATCCTGGGCTCTTCGTTCAGCATCGCGTACCCGTGCCTGCTGGATAGCCTGAAGGCTTTCCTGCTGAGCTTTCAGTTTGGCATTAAGCTCAGCTATGCGCTCTTCCTTTAGGCGTTGCTCGTCCTGAATTTTAAGAAGTGCTTCTTCTCGGCGTGCAGCTTCTTCTTTAGCTACAACACTGATATTTGTTTCCAACTCTTTGTTCTGTTCTTTTAGCCTGCGATTGAGATGGTTTGTCTCTTCGAGCTGGCCTTTTAGATTGAGGATTTCACGATCGAGTTGGTCGAGTTGGTTAGAAGAAGCAGCTTGTCTTTTCTGGATATCACCTACAGTGGTTGACTTCATATCCTCAAGCTTTTTGTTAACTACGTGCAGCTGATATTGTAGTCTTTGCACCTCATCTTGTGAAGCACATTGGATGAGAAGCGGTGAAAGAGCTGATACTATGAAGATATTGCGTAATGTTTTTTTCATCTGCATAAATGCCGGATAGTATTTTTATTGTAGATTAACGAGACCATTGGGGATATGTGTGACTCCCCGGAAACGCAAAGAGTCGTCTCTGGAATGAACCGTTCCTCATGATAGCGTATATTTGGTGCTTTTTCCCGTCTCTTTTTGAAAAGATAACCTGATTTCCATCAGGTGACCACTGCGGTGATTCGTGATGGCTTAAATCGTCAGTGACGGGAGTTGGAGTTGAACGCCCTTCGGGTTTAACTGTAAAAATCTGATATACGCCTTCACGAAGGCTGGAGTAAACAATCAGATCTTCTGTGGGTGACCAGGAAGGCTCAGCATTTTCAGAGCCCTCATAAGTGATTCTGTCTGTTTTACGGGTGCGAAGGTCCATCACATATAACTGAGGTTTGCCGCTTCGGTCTGAGCAAAAAACTATTCTACTACCATCAGGTGACCAGGTAGGAGAAACATTAATACCTGATCGATCAGTGAGTTGCTCTATAATATTTCCTTGATTATCAAGTAAAAACAGATCTGGATTACCGTTTACTGAAAGGGTGAGAATCATCTTCTTACCATCAGGTGCCCACGCTGGGGCAAAGTTCATACCTTTCCTACGTGATAGTGCTTTCGTTACTTTGCTCTGATTGAGATCAGTAATATACAGGTTCGGGTTCCCGGAATGGTAAGACGTGTAGGTAAGCGATTTGGCATCAGGTGTAAAACGAGGAGAGACTATAAGGTTACGGTGCCTGGTGACCTGTCTGATACTCTTGCCGAGTATGTCAGTAAGGTACACCTCTTTTGCATTTCCACTATGAGAAACAAAGGCAATTTGACTGGATGCAATACCACTTTTACCAGTTAATTCCTTTATGGTATCGTCGCAGAAGTTAAATAGCATTCGATCTCTTTGCTGCATGGTTCCTTTATATGATTTTCCAAGGATTACCTCATTACCTGCAACATCGAACAAACGGAGTTCATATTTTAAACTGTCCGAGGTGATCGAGTATTGACCTAGCACAACATAGTCGGCAGCCAGTTTGCGCCAATCAACTTGCTGTGCACCACCATATTCGCTGGTCGGAATAATTTCAATTACACCATGAAATTTTAAAGCTTTTGCAAGGGTATCGGCAGCATCGCTGCCAAATTTCTGTCTTTCACCGGAGAGATTCTTGTTAAGCATCCAGGGCACAGCAAATCGGATTTTTCTCGCCTTATCAGCTTCTATATCTAAATAAATACGTTTCGAATGACTAACAGTTGGATGACCAACTGTTAGAACTAACAGTAATACCTGAAGCGACCAGAAAAATGATTTTAATCTCATATGTAGTATCCTGATAGGTGTTATCGACTTCTTGAGTGAATTCCACCTGGTGTGAAATTGAGGCCCAGTTCAATATTACGGGCTTTCATTGCAGGTGGGAAAGCTGGTAATTGACCAGCATTGCGTAAAGCTTTGGTTACTTCATTATCAAATCGTATGTCACCAGATTTTCTTTCAAAAAAGATATTCGCAATTGTGCCGTCATTGTTAACGGTGATTACAAGTGTGGATTTAAGGTCAGCTGACCACGATCTATATTCAGGTAAACTCCAGAATGATGTAAGTAACGCTTTGATCTGTAGTGAGTATTGAGTTTCAATAGCTGAGAGTTTATCTGAATTTCCGGAAATCCTTGGACGTGAAACAGTTGCCGCAGGCGTATTGACAGAGGATTTTACTTGAGCCAAACGGCGTTGAGCTGCTTCTGCTAATCTTTTTTCAATATTTGCTTCTTCTGTCAAAATTCGTGCTTCTTCAGCTGCAAGCTGTTCAGCCCGGATCATTTCAGCAAGCTTTTGTCTGCGGACCTGGTCAAGATCCTGTTGCGGTTTTTCTGGTGTTACGATCTCCTTTTTCACTTTACGCTTTGATGGCTTAAGGCTAATCGCTTTTGCAGGGGCGGCCGGGACGACAGGGACGGCCGGTTGAGAAGGAGCAATCGAGACCGCATCTTCAGAAACACTCTCTTTGGGCTGTTGAACTGCAGGCGCTTGCTCAACAACAGGAGGGGTAGACATTGGTGTATCTGATAAGTTCACCAGGTTAACGGTATAAATATCCTCAAATCTGGGTTTGGAATCGAGTAGACCTGGTAAGTAGATGGTGGCTAACGCTATAATCACATGGAATGTGATAGCGATATTGAGTGGTAATTTCCACTCTTGTGAAGACATATATGTCACCCGGTATTCTTGAAACACAGGAACCGTTATTCTTTATCAATAGGTTGAGTAATCATGCCGAGCTTGTCGAAACCGGCAGCTTTAACATCCGCCATAGCAGTTACAACGATCCCGTATGGAACATTTTTATCTGCTTTGAGATAGATTGCTTCTTTTTTAATTTCTTCAGGAAATTTATCAAGATGCTGAAATAAGTTGTCCACTGCTATTTTGTTGAGAGTTATTTGTCCCTCTTTATCAATGGTGATAACCTGTGGATCTTCATTCTGTCGTAACGACTTTGTTGTTGTTTCAGGAAGATCTACATCTAATCCCTGAGTCATCATTGGTGCAGTCACCATGAATATGATCAGCAGAACCAGCATTACATCCACAAGGGGTGTAACATTGATTTCTGATACAAGACGTTTTCTATTGTTTGTGCGTGTAGGTCCCATGTCAGCTAATCACAGTAAGGTTAGGTCTCAAACCCGGCTAAGCAGGTCACGCTCTACAAGATTAAGAAAATCTGTGCTGAAATCCTCAATTTCGCTATCAACTCCGTCAAGTTTGTTTGAGAAGTGATTATAGGCAATAACAGCTGGAATTGCTACTGCAAGACCAGCAGCAGTAGCCACCAGAGCTTCTGAAATACCAGGAGCTACGACTGCCAGAGAAGCTGAACCTCTCTGGCCTATATCGTGGAATGATACCATGATTCCCCATACTGTTCCGAAAAGACCAATAAAGGGAGCAGCGCTACCGGTAGTCGCAAGGAAAGGAAGAGAGGCACCCAATTGATTAACGTGCTGAAAATGAGCTTTTCGCATTGCACGCTTGAGATTGTCCATTGTAGCAAGTTGCATCTCCAGCGACTCGGAACTCTCTTTTTCATCGTTACGATTTCGAATCTTATTGATTTTCTGCAGTTCGGTGTAGCCAGCAGAGAATACTGCAGCTTCAGGACTATACTCAAAATCTTCGGAGGCCTTATGAGCTTCGCTAAGGTTAGATGATGACCAGAATGATTCAAGGAATTCTGAACTATCATCCTTTACTCTTTTAAAGAGCCTGATCTTCATGAACACTATCGACCACGATGTGATCGAGAAAACGAGCAGGGTAAGCATGACGAACTGTCCAACCGGTCCTGCATGCAATATCATATCAGTGATTGACAACTGCACTCTTAAGCACCTCTATACAAGTGAGCAGGAGAATAAAGCTGAAAAGCAACTATTAGACCCAGCTCTGGAAAATGTTTGTGAACTTGTTCTGACGGCTAGGTATTTTACCTGTTTTCCTCAAAACTTCAACATGGCAGTTTGAGGAAAGGGGGGTGATACAGGATTTGTCAGTAAATCTAAATGAGAAGTTAAAGGCCAGAAGCTAAGGCGCATGAAAAGTCAACCTGTACAGCAGTTTTTCCTTTAACACGTAAGGTACCCTTCATAAAGCTCACAGATGATAGAACTTCCTTAATGGATACCTTGATATCTATTTCATCACCGGGAAGAACAGGCCGTTTAAATTTAGCACCTTCAATTCGCGCAAGTACAGGAACTTTGCCATCGCTTTGTTGACCTTCAGATTCAAGGGCATAACTCATAAGCAAGGCCCCTGATTGGAAAATTGCTTCACACAAAATAACCCCGGGCATAATAGGGTGATCAGGATAGTGTCCTTTGAAAATATCGAGGTCTGTCGGGATGGACTTTCGTGTAGAAATAGAATTTTCCGTTTTTTCAATAATTGAGTCAATCCATAGGAATGGCGGTCTGTGTGGAATTCTGTCGAGAATTTCCTGCTGAACCTTCATTCTATAGGCCTCCATTTATTTCAAGAACGGTTCCTGTTATATAAGCAGCCTTCTTCGATGATAAAAACATAACCGCATCTGCAACTTCCTCAGGCTTGCCAAACCGACGCATTGGAACCATTTTTTTATAGGCGGAGAGTTGCTCTGGCGGCAGATCATTGATGAAATCTGTAGCAATAAATCCTGGAGATACGCAATTGACAGTAATTTTCTTTTTAGCTGTTTCTTTGGCAAGTGATTTAGTTAAGGCGACCTGGCCGGCTTTTGAAGCTGCGTAGTTAGACTGGCCGGCAAACCCAAGATGTGCAACGGGAGAAGTTATATTAATAATCCTACCGAATTTATTCTTCATCATGAGCATTACTGCTGGTTTTGCCATAAGAAATGTGCCGGAAAGATTTATATCAATAACCGAATTCCAATCTTCATTTTTCATCAGGGCCAGCATGGAATCTCGGCGGATTCCAGCATTATTAACTAGAATTTCAAGAGAGGTAATTGATTGTTCTATCTCCGCATAAAATGCGGATACCTGTTTCTCGTCGGAGATATCACATTTGTATAAGCGAAATTTTTCACCATATTGCTTACATTCGTCTGCAAACATCTCAGCAGCACGAGTGTTACCTCCGTAAACGCCTAATACTGTCGCGCCTTTTGAAAGTAAAGCCAGGGTGATAGCTCTTCCAATTCCTCGTGTGGCACCAGTAACTATTGCTGTTTGACCTGTAAAGTCCTGCATAATATTTCCTTATACGCTGCGAATGTAGCCATCAACATCATTAGAGACAATGACACCGTAATTAATAGCACCTAACCACCCGGACATAATTATGCCAACAGAGCCAACATGAAAGAGGCCTGGAACTTCTTTGAAAATAGTTCGTGATATATCAAGGCCTTCAAATTTGGTTCCAAAGGATGTTCCGTCGGTATGGAGAGTGTATCTGTTAAATGTGCGTGGAGTTGCAGCCTCGAGCCAGTCGATTTTCTCTTTAACACCAGGGAGGTATCTATCAAGATCAGTAACAGCCCGAGCAATCATATCTTCTTTCTCTTTTTCATACTGCAGGTCAGACAATGACATCCAATCATCGTATCGACCGTTCATTGATGCTACTATAGTGTAACGATCATGACCAGGCCGTGTTTTCGGGTAATATACTGAAAATGTTTTAGATTGAGTGTGAATGTCCAGGAGTTCAGACGAATCAAATTCAGGTGAAGTTGAGGTGAAGAGCAGATCGCCCACGTCCTGGATTGATTCACCATCCTTTACCCCCATATAAACCTGACAACTTGAGTTGTTTACCCGTATCGCATCTGCTTTTTCAAGGAATTCATCGGAAAAACAGGAACGGTCAGTCAGGTTATGGATGGTGTTGGTGATTCCGCTATTGGAAACAACGGCTTTGGAAGTGATCTCTTTCCCTTTCACCAGGACACCGGTTACACGGCCATTTTCGACGAGTATATTATCAACTTTGGCATTAGTGCAGATGGTTACGCCATTTTTTTCCAACTCGTCAGACATCATATGAATGAGCTTATCTGTACCGCCCTCAAATGTGAAAACACCGCGATTCATGAAGTTAGAAAAAACTATGCCATAGGTGATTGCAGGATCTTCAAGCGTTGAACCGTTTGCATACGTAATCGGTTCCATGAGCAGCCGGTGAACATCGGTTCTTCCAGGAAAAAATTGTTCGAACAATTCCCTGGTGGTCATGGACTGATCGTCATAGAAATTCATTGCTGCAACAGTTTCGAAGAAACTGTTTACAGTCTGTAAAGGAATTTTGAACTTCGTGTTAAGGATTGAGATGAAGTCTTCTTTATCAAATGTTGTGCGCAAGTTGAATTGTGGATTGTCAAAGACGATATTCTTTAACTGCACAATTGACTTCATTATCTCTTTGTTCCAATACTTCTTGCATGTCTTCACCATACCGTATGGGAAACCATGAAGAGAAATATCAAAAATATGCCCCTTACGTTTGAACCAGGTTGCGAGACCGCCAAGCCTGTGATGGTGTTCAAGGAGAAGGACTTTATGGCCGCAATAGGCGAGTCTGTTTGCTGTGGTGAGACCGCCTAAGCCTGAGCCGATAATAATTACGTCGTAATTGTCTAAGGTCTGGGAAAACGATACTGGCATATTTTGTCAGTTTGTATGTAGTTTGAGCGAAGGGGAAACCGCTATAAAAAGAAAGGTATTATATTTTCGGTAAAATGTGCTGATTGACGATTGAAACGCCGCTCAACATTGAACCTACAATACCAAGAAATCCTTGATCAGTACCAGCAAGAAATAAGTTGTCAAAGCCAATGTAACCATCTTTTATCTTTGTTGGACTGCCGTAGATGGCGCCATGTTTCTTTGCTGTGTATCTTTCTATGGTCAATGGCGTGAAAGTGTCTTCATATATAATATTGTTTCGAAAATTTCCAACGATTTTCTCAACAACTTCAAGTGAACGCCGGCGTGAAATACTTTTCTCTTTAAGATAGTTCTCGGTATCATTGCGTATTTCGTGCCATTTTCCATATGAGGCGAGATGGGTTGAACGAATTTCAAGGGAGTTATGCAACGGTAACCCATCAAAATTGTAAGGCATGCAAATAACTCCGCTCATGTAATCTGCGAAGTGACTCGGTTGTTTGTAATTGAACTGATCGGCCGCATTAAAAAAGATAACGGTTTTGTCCTTAGGTAATGAATCTTTGGCAGTAGCAGGGAGTTGGAAAATAGATTCGATAAAACCAAGTCGACCAGAATCAGGTTCCGTATCCTGCAGCTCTAAGATCGATCGCGTTTCCTGATGACCGATTGTTGAAAGAATATGGTCACATTCAATAATTTCTCCAGAGGATAAACGAACGCCATAAACAGAATTGTTTTTATAGAGTATACGTTCAACCTTCGCGCCAAGCCTGATTGTTCCGCCGAGGTGCTTTAAATGGTCTGAAAAAATACTAAGAAAATCCTTAATAGTTCCACTTGGTCGAAAGAAACCTTCCCTATATATAGCTTGAAACATGATAGCAAATTGAGAGAGGTCCATATCATTTTCGACACTCGATCCATAATACATGAGTGGACAGAGTAACATATCAACTAATAGCTGGTCCTTCAGGGTGCTAAGAAGGTAGCTTTTGGCTGATCGAAAAGGTGTCGGCTTAAATGGATCAAATTGTTCAAGGAAGGTACAAAGCTCATTGAAGCTATTTTCGGCACGGGGAAACTTTAGTCGTATTTCTTGACGAAGTGTTTCGAAATCATTTGAAAAAGTGAGTGACTCTCTATTGCTGAATACAATTTCACTCTGCTTCTGCTGGTGAAAAATCAGTGATTTTCTATTAAGCTTAAGTTGGCGGAGCAACCTGTTTAATGGTGCACGCTTATTGCCTGGTTCTGCATAGTTGGTGATTGCATGCAGACCTGTTTCGAAAAGAGTTTTATTGCGGAAATAGTAAGAGTTCAGTCCGCCAAGGCGCGTATGCATCTCAAGCAGCAGAACATCCGGTGTGAATCTGGCTAAGCGAATAGCGGCGGCTAGCCCAGAGAGGCCGCCGCCGATAACTATACATGGAGCTTTCACCAGATTAGGCGTCTTTAAGAAGTGGTTCCAGATAGGCTACGCAGCTGTTAAGCGTCGCAAGCTGTGGATAATCTTCTTCTGGAATCTGGAGTTGGTGACGTTTGCGCAGTTCCATGACGATATCGAGAAAGTCCATAGAATCAAGGTCCAGCTGATCACGAAGCGGTTCGTCTGGGTTAAGGCTATCGAAATCCGCTTCATCATCAATGTCTTCGATAATTTCTAATACAAGATCTTTTATTTCTTCATTGGTCATGGGGTTCTCCAAACTCTACGTTAAAGCAAAATATCTAGTTCGATGCTTTCTATCTCTGAAAGCATGCAAGTTTCGGCAAAAAATTGAAAACTCCTTCTATACCACACCCGCAGATACTTTTTAAGGTTTTTTTAAGTGAATCTACCTTTAAAGAAGTTTATCTCAATTCTCATATTTTTTTATGATGACAGTTGAGTTGATTCCTACCATACCGAATGAGTTATTGAGAATTGTGTTAACTGAGTCAACTTCAATTGCTTTGTTGATCACGAGATTTTTAAGTTCACACTCAGGGTCGAGTTCGTCGATGTTGATGGTCGGGTGAATCATATTATCAAAAAAGCTTGGAAGATTACCAGCGAGTTCAAGTACTCCTGCAGCACCCATGGCATGTCCAATAATGCTTTTGGTATTGTTTACATAGGTGGTGTCACTTTCAGAAAATACTTCACGAATTGCTTTACATTCCTCAATATCGCCTTGCTTGGTACCTGTTGCGTGGGTATTTATCAAGTCAATATCTTCTGGTTTCAGATTTGCTCTGTCGAGAGCCAGCCTCATGCACTCAGCCTGACGTGGCCCATATGGAAGAACAAAATCCCTGGCGTCGGAGTTCATTGCGTAACCAACAACTTCACCATAAATTCGTGCACCTCTTTCAAGGGCTTTCTCCAGATACTCCAGAACGTAGATACATCCACCTTCAGATATGACTATACCATTTCTGGATTGATCAAAAGGTTTAGAGGCTTTTTTGGGATCAGCATTTTCACCAAGGGCGTTCTGCGCAGCAAAGCTTGCAAATATACCAAATGAACCGGTTGACTCTGAAATTCCGCCAGCTAGTGCAACATCAACTTCGCCGAGTCTGAGCATTTGAACTGCCTGAATGATTGATGCGTTACCAGCAGCACATGCAGCACCTATTGAGTAATGCGGTCCTGTTGTGCCAAGACTCAATGTGATTTCCCCAGCAGGATTGTTGAGGACAGTACGAGGGTTGTGATGATGCGTCCAGTAACTGGTATTATAGTCATACTGGCTGATGTTGAATACTTCGTTTTCTGTCTCAACAGTTCCATGCTCTGTGAGACCTATATAGATACCCACCTTTGATTTATCATATGAGGAAATTTCGAGATCAGCATCAGCAAGGGCTTCGTGGGCGCAATAGACAGCAATGCAACCGGCACGGGTGCCTTTTTTATTTTCTTTCTTTTTTCGATATTTTGTTTCGGGAAAGGTGCAGATTCCTGCAGGTGCCTTCCCAAAATACCTGAGATCTATTTCTGTGATCTCACTTTCGCCTTTAAGTAATTTTTCTCTATATTCTGATATGTTAGAGGCGTTTGGTGAGGCTAGGCCTATACCGGTGATAACTATTCTGCGTGTGTCCATTGTCATATCTATCAATAATAATTTGAAATTATTAAGTTAAATGAAGGGGCCGATAACTGTTGTGAAAACTACAATACATTACAGTAAGGCATGCCAAAAAAAATACCGAACCAACCGACTCTAGGATATATTGGGTTAAACTTCAAGGAAGAATAGACAAAAATACAGCAGCGATGTCTGAAGTTGCCTGAACCTTGGTGAGACTATTGCTAAAATGAAAATCGTTTTTTCTTCCTACCGGAAAAATTGCTTACGATGATTCCTGTTATAAATACCAGTGCACCTGCAAAAAATAATTGAACGTTTTGGCTTTCTGTAGTGCCAGCGATGATCTCATCTGATTGAGTAGAGAATTTCTGGCTATCCAGATTGCTGATGGTAATTTGTTGCTTAAGGGTGTTGACCTCTTCAATCAGTTTATCTCTTTGTTGGAGCAGTGATTGGTTTTCTTTTTGTAGTTGAGCGATTTCCGGATGAGGTTCTACTTTTTCGGTGAGTAGATACTTTGTATTCTCTTTTAGGGCCGCTAACTCATTTCGCAACTCTAATATTAGTAGTGACTTTGGTCGTTTAGGTGTTAAATATTGGTTATCTACCCACCCCTGTCTACCATCATCAGTGGTAATGAGATAGAATTTACCACTTTTATTTAGCACAGTTACAGCTTCATCTGTTTTTATCCTGCCTATTGTCTTAAATGGTGGCTCAATCTTATCCCTGATCTTAACCACCAGGTAGTCTGAAACATATTGTATTTCCGCACGTGCATTCTGACATGAAAAACATAATCCATAAAATATCGCTATTGCATTGAATAGCAGGATAAAATACGTGCTGCGCGATCTGTGCATGACTTTACAGGCCTCCCCGATGTCTAAAAATGAAAGATGTGTTCGATGCCATGAAAAATGTATTTATATTACAAACGTATAGAGTAAAACCTGAAATCATGTAAAGTAATGGGTATGTGCGTTTACATGGTATAGTTGTCGAGGAATTAAGGGACAGCGCCTTGTGCACTTTCAGCACTTTTAAATCTTTAAGTGAAGTTGTCGCTGGGAAATTATTTACTTTCTGTAATGTATTTATCCGATTGAATTGGCAATTAGTAGTATTTTTTGTAATATCTGATGTATACGTTATATAGCTCATATCCAGGTTCTCTGGGTGGGTAAGTGTGTTATCAATAAATAATTACCATTTGAATTTGTATATATATTTAAAATAATAGTGAAATATCACCACTAATCAACGCGAAGAGATCAGGAATGGAAATTGATCGAAAACGTCAGGCCGAAGCCCAGCTGAAAGTAAAAGAGTTACTCGAAATTACTGAGATCCAACGTGATCGAAAACGAGCTATCAGCGGTATTGAGGCAATATCTTCAGGGAAATATAGTGTACTTGAAAATGAGGATTTCTTTAGAAATATACCTTACTTCATTTTTAAAACCCCTGAAGGCGCAAAGTATCTGCATTCACCTGAGTTTATTGTCGGATTGAATGATTCTGCAGTCGATAAGAATAAAAATTTAAGAAGCAGGGCGGTAACATTATTGTCGTTTATTCTTGATTGGGCTGAAGCCAATTCTGAAAAAGAAGTTCAGAGAAGAGTGATTACCTCACTCTTTTCGTGGATGGTGACAGAAGATGAGTTAGTCGATGGCTATGAAATCATAATTAGGCAATTAGAAAAGCGGTGTCTTGAGGTTCTTGCGGCATTTGAGTGGGATGATGCTCAGATATATCTTTCCTTATTCAGTGTAGTCGCCAATGATAAAAATAGAATGACTCAGGTTATCAGGAGTGTCGCTTCCCGCACATTGTGGAACATTGGTAATGTGACAGTTTTAAACTCGTTGTTCAGTAGTTTATTTGAATCAGATGAGATTGAGATAAGGAATATCGAGAAATGTATTGTGTGTTTGGGGAAGAATGCCATGTTGTATGGACTTGGCTTTTTGGCTCAAGTGGAAGTGCCTGAACAGAAAGAGCAGCTTATTGACTTTTTTGCTAGAGCTGGAGATGTTGCAGTCGATGCAATACAAGCGAGTAACCTCTCATTTGCTCCTGCTCATGTTTTCGTGAGCATGATCAGGATTATAAAGAAAATGAGAAAAGACGCGTATTTTGAAATTATAGCCCCCTTCTTAAAGTCCGGCGACATCCAGGTTCAGCATGAGGTTCTGAAGTTCATTCTTGCAGGAGACGAAACTAAAGTTGTTTCACGCTTAATAGAAGCAGGTAGTGTGATTCGACCTGAATTGAAACCTGACCTGATTAAACAATTATCTGTTTTTAGTGATCCTAACATAGAGAAATATCTTTACGATACTTTATCAGGCATCGTCAGCCAACCAGTATGTGAATCACATACATTGATATCAGCCCTGGTTGTTAGTTTTAAGAATTATCCGGACCAAAAGAATATTAATTTACTCAAAAGCTGCCTCATTTACCTCTCAGAAAGTGGCGGAACTGAGAAAATTGTTTATCTGGTAGACGAAACAATACGAGACCTTAAATCAAAAATACGACACAAGAGACGTCTTCAAAATGAACCTGAAGGGGTGGTGTCATTTGATCTGGATCCGGTCGGAGATAGAGATGAATTGACTGGGTTAAATGATTTTATTAATGACCTGAATAAAATTGTAAAAGATGGCTTTGTAAGCAAGGCATTGAGGATGCTTACAGGAAAAGCGATCTGGTATGCCGGCGAAAAAGATTTCCAAAGAGCTGAATGTTTGCGCGATATGATATTATCTTTGGATCAAGCTGCGATAGAAGAGCTGTTCAGGGTAGAAAACGAAATAGAGGAACAAAGGAAAACTGCAGTTCCTGAAAGTTTCAGAAAATTGTGGGGTACTTTGTCTGAAACGTTAGGTGAAGATCAGTTTGAGCAATTTTTTCTTGCTTTAAATCATGAGCAGTTCTATTCAGGTGAGGAAATTGAAGCGGAAGGTGACCGTAATGATACGTTGTATTTTATAAAATCTGGATCGGTATCACTTTCATACGACTCTAGTGGAACTGATGTTTTTGTTAAACGCTTGAAGACTGGTAGTGTTATAGGGTATGACGTTTTTTTCAGAATTTCTATATGGACGCTTACTGTTAAGGCTGAAGTTGAAACTGAACTCTTTTCTTTGGAAAAGTCTTCTTTGAAGCGGCTTGAAGAAAACTTCCCAGGTATACGTGATGAATTACAAAGGTTTTGCGATGAAAATAATTTTTCCTCATCGATTTTTGATATTCAACGACAGGACAGAAGGAATACGTATCGCCGGATAGCAGATAAAGAAATGAAAATTCAGTTGCTGGATATGTATGGCGATAGAGGCGGGCGTTCTATTCGGTGTAAGCTGCGGGATATATCAACGGGTGGTTTCAGTTATACAATTCGCATTGCCAAACACGACAATGCCGCAATGTTGCTTGGCAGGAAGACCCGATTGATATCTGAATCGAATTCTTTAGTGAAAGATGAATTTGAAGGAGACATTGTTGCGGTTGAGTCTCTGGAAGTTGAAGAACCATATTACAAAGTATGCGTCAAAATGTTGTCTCCACTCAAAGATACTGAGATAACGGCAATGATTATATAATATTAATGAGATTGTTGTATTATAATGAATTCTGAGTTGAATAAATCCTGTCTGAAAATCCGTAGCTTATCCATAGATGTGCCCCTGGTGCTTGCGCCAATGGTCGGTGTATCACACTCTGCTTTCCGCTCTCTGTTGATGGAATTGGGTGGGGTTGGATTGCTGTTTACAGAGATGCTTGCAGCAAAGCGATTACCTCATGATAACGTGGAAGTTTGTCCTATGTTGATACGGACAGCAGGTGAAAAGCCGCTTATTTATCAACTGTTTCTTTCCGATGAAAAGCCTGTTGCTGATGCTATAAAAAAATTGCATGCCATAGGCGTTGATGGAATAGATGTTAACCTTGGCTGTCCCGCTCCGCAATTACGCCGCGAAGGTGCTGGTGGTTTTTTGGCTGCAGACAGGACTATGGTAAAAACAATAATACAAGAAATCCGTGCAGCGACAGAACTCCCTGTAAGTGCAAAAATTAGATTAGGGCGAGAGCTCAATAAACTGGAATTAATTGACTTTTGTTCTATGCTTGAAGGTGAGGGGATTGATTTTCTAACTGTGCATGGAAGACTGCATGGTGAAAAATTTTGTCGTACTCCGCGATGGGATTGGATTGGAATAGTGAAAAACGCAATAAAAATTCCGGTCTTTGCTAACGGAGGGATTTTTTCTGTTAATGACGCAAGAAAATGTCTTGAACGTTCAGGTGCAGATGGCCTGATGATAGGCAGAGGTGGGGTTGAGAAGCCGTGGCTATTTAACAAAATTGCCATTGAACTATACGGAAAATCAATACAATCATCTCTGGCTACTCGGCAGGATGTCTATGTTCGATTTGTTGAATTATTAGAGGAACGGTTCCCCTTGGAGCGAAGGCTTGGCCGCCTTAAGCAGTTCACACATTATTTTGCTCATTCATTTGATTTTGGACATCAGCTTGCTTCTTCGGTACAGACGAGTAAAAATATGGATGAAGCGATTGGAAAAGCGTCACTGTTTTTCGAGAAAACTAAACAGAGTAGGCTGTCTATCTCAGGAGATTGTCATGATTGAATTAATCAAAAAAGCGATGTTTACAGGGATCGGTTTTGCAGCTTTAACCAAGGATAAGGTTGAAGAGGTTGCACAAACATTTGTCGAGCAGGGAAAAATGTCCAGACAGGAAGGCGAAAAGCTTGTCGATGAAATTTTGGAGCGATCCAAAGAGTCACAGGAGGAATTGACAAAGCATGTTGAGACATTGGTTCAGAAGGCAATGGAAAAGATGAATGTGGCTCGAATGAGTGATATTGAATCTCTACGAGATGAGATTACTGAACTGAAAAAGAGAATACATGAAATGGAAGCTAAAGGGGATTGATACCTATCTTCCAAACTTGGTGCGTAATTTCAAAACAATATCTGAAAATTCTGACAGTTTCAGGAAGTTTAACACGATTCCATATGTTGCCGCAGCGGCGGTGATTATGGCGAATACTGTCCAGATTTGATGGAATAGGCTTCCTGACAGCCAGGGCATAAGGGCTGTTTGGGTTGCGATTACGACGCCTATCATGATCGCTGTAGAAAAAATAATTTTAATACTTCCCGTTGCCAGATATCTCAAAGGCAACCCGTTCATTTTCCAGTAGAGAATGCACACCAGAAACAGAAAGTTCAAAAGCATTGTCACAGACATTGAAAGGGCAATTGCCATATGCTGATATTTATCAATCGTCAGATTGATAAATATCAGATTCGTTCCTATTGCTATAAAACTTGCAATTACTGGGTATTTAGCTCTATCTAATGCATAAAAAGCAGGGACGAGTACCTTATTAGATGAATAGGCGAAAAGACCTACAGCATAAAGTGATAGAGCCTGTGCTGTGTGCAGTGTGTCTGTTGCGGAAAAAGCACCCCGTTCAAATATTAGTCGTGTTACGGGTTCTGCCAGAAGGATCAGGCCTGCTGTTGCAGGTATTGTAAGTGCCAGGACCATAACAAGTGAAGAGATCAGGGTCTTTCGCATTTCGTAAATATTCTTATTGGCTGCCTGTTTGGCAAGTAACGGCATCATGGCTATCGAAATGGTTACACCGAAAATACCTATTGGAAGTTGAACCAATCTGAAAGCATAGTTAAGCCATGAAACTGAGCCTTCCGCGCAGGATGAAGCAAAATTTGTCCCGATAACAATATTTATTTGAGTTGCAGATAAACCTATAGTTGCCGGTATCATCAGTTTTAAAATTTTACGTAGCCCTGGATCAGATATATTGAATTGTGGTTTAAACCTAAAGCCAACAGATCTGAGTACTGGAATTTGAACTAAAAGTTGTAAAATACCACCGATAAGTGTTCCCACAGCCATGCCGGTAATCGCAGGGAAACCATAATCCGGAAGGATCAACGAGAGCGAAACCCCACCCACAATAGAGCCAATATTAAAAAAGGATGAGGCCATTGCCGGTATAAAAAATCGGCCTTTGGTGTTTAACATTCCCATGACAACAGCAGATAATGAAATAACCACAAGAAATGGCAGCATTATCTTTGTGAGCATTGCTGTAAGAGCAATTTTGCCGTCAATGAGTGTATATTGAGGAGCAAGTAACTGTGCAAGCGGCACCGCAAAGTACATTGCAACAAGTATCAAAAGGCTGAGTAGGACTGCAAAGAATGTAAGAGTATTAGAGGCGAGTTGCCAGGTTTCTTCCTGGGTACGATTAGTATTATACTCTGAAAAAACAGTTATAAAAGCAGCTGATAAAGCGCCCTCACCAAAGAGGTCTCTCATTAGGTTAGGAATTCGAAAAGCTACAACAAAAGCATCATAAGCTGTTCCGGCACCGAATAACCCGGCAAACACCTGCTCCCTGACAAGCCCCAGCACGCGGCTACACATAATTGCGATGCCAATAACTCCTGCAGATCGGGCTATTGTGCCACTATTGGCGGATGACTTTTTCAACCTGGATTTCCTTCAGAATTTCAAGAGAGGATTTTGCCAGCAAGGAAGATACTCCGTCTATGGTAAATTTGCCACCTATAGATGCGAAATTGTCATAATCATTTTCTAAAGAAACCTAATTTCTGATCAAACAAGTTTGTGTGGAGAATCATGCTTGACTTTGTCAAATGAAATTGAATATATGATTTAACATTATCAACAGGATAACATGTGTG
This sequence comes from Desulfosediminicola flagellatus, assembly GCF_005116655.2. Classification (GTDB taxonomy): domain Bacteria; phylum Desulfobacterota; class Desulfobulbia; order Desulfobulbales; family Desulfocapsaceae; genus Desulfopila; species Desulfopila flagellata. The sequence goes on from NZ_CP050698.1 coordinate 2,389,754, forward strand.
AACATACGGTTTTTGAATAGTGGTGAGAGCATTGAATAACCTTCGATTTTGAGGAGATAGATATGCAGGACACGAGCAAAGTCAGAAATATCGCACTAATTGGACATGGTAACTGCGGAAAGACTTCATTAGCTGAAGCTATGCTGTTTACCGCCGGTAAAATTAATCGACTCGGTAAAGTAGATGATGGCACCTCCGCCATGGACTACGAAGACGAAGAAATAAGCCGGAATATTTCAATTAACTCCAGTTTTCATAACTACAGCTGGAATAAGCACACAGTATACCTGGCAGACACACCTGGTGATGATAATTTCATCAATGAAACAAATTTTGCAGCTCATGTCTGTGACGGTGTTGTCTTTACTATAGGGGCTGTTCTAGGAGTAAAAGGTCAGACTATTAAATTCGCTGACATCGTAAAAGATAAAAATCTGCCAACCATAATTGCGGTCAATAAAATGGATCGTGAGAGGGCAGATTTTAATAAAACGATGAACGAAATTAATGAATCCCTTCCGTTTACACCTGTTGTGTTGAATGTTCCGATCGGAGCAGAAGAAAATTTTAAAGGTTTTGTCGATGTGATATCCGGTAAAGCTTTCATGTTCGACGGCGACAAAGGGACTCTGATCGACGCTGATGTTCCTGCTGAAATGATAGACGAGGTTGCAGAATATCGTGAATCTTTGATGGAGAATGTTGCTGAAACCGATGACGATCTTATCGAAAAGTTCCTGGAAGAAGGTGAATTAACAGAAGAAGAACTTCTGGCCGGATTGCGAGCAGGTGTGTGTAAGGGGGAAATTGCGCCTGTCTGTGTATGTGCTGCGCTTAAAAACCTTGGAACTGCTGCAGTTCTTGATTTTGTAAATGCCTACCTCCCATCACCTACCGAGCGCCCACAACTTGTCGGGACCAATACGGATGGTGATATTGTTGAAAGAAATCCAGGTGCCGATGAATCTTTTTCTGCGCAGGTCTTCAAAACAATGGCTGACCCGTATGCGGGTCGACTTACAATTTTTAGAGTATATAGCGGTGTTCTCAGTGGTGACACCTTCTATAACTCAACTAAAGGCGAATCTGAACGTTTTGGGCAACTTTACGTCCTTGAAGGTAAAGAGCAGAAGCCCGTTGGTGAAGCCGGACCAGGAATGATTGTAGCTGTAGCCAAACTTAAGGATACTTCTACAGGAGACACTCTTTGTGATGCGAGTGCCCCTATTATTTATGAGCCAATGAAACCCTTGTCACCAGTCATCTCATTCGCTGTAAGTGCCAAAAAAGGAGATGAGGAGAAGCTGTTTGGTTCAATCACAAAAATGCTTGATGAAGATCTCACTCTTAAGATGACGAGGCAGCAACAGACCAAGCAGACACTGATATCAGGAATGGGTAGAACCCATCTTGAGGTGGTTGGTTCAAGAATTAAAAGGAAGTTCGGTGTCGAAATGGAACTCGCTCAACCTAAGGTTCCATACATGGAAACCATTAAGGGAAGTGCACTGGTCCAGGGGAAACATAAAAAACAGAGCGGTGGCCGCGGGCAGTATGGTGATTGCTGGATAGAGATATCTCCCTGCCCTGGGAAAGGGTATGAATTTGAAGATAAGATTGTTGGTGGCGTAATTCCTCAGCAGTATAGACCTGCAGTAGATAAAGGTATTCAGGAAGCCATGGAGCGTGGCGTAATGGCAGGATATCCTGTTATCGATGTGAAAATCGTTCTTGTTGATGGTTCTTACCATAACGTTGATTCCTCTGAAATGGCATTTAAGATTGCCGGCTCATTGGCGTTTAAAAAGGGTGCTCAGGAAGCAGGACTGGTTCTTTTGGAACCATATGTGAATATGGAAATACGCGTTGGTAAGGATCATGTCGGTGATGTAATGGGTGATCTGAACTCCAGGCGAGGAAAAGTCATGGGTATGGATTCTGATGGAAAATCAGAGATCATTAATGCTCAGGTACCTCAATCAGAAGTTCTCAGTTATGCAACTGACCTAACCTCCATGACTGGTGGACTTGGAACATTCTCTGTGGAATTTGACCACTATGAAGAGGTTCCAGCTCAAATAGCTGAGAAAATCGTTGCAGAGAAGGCAATGGAAGAATAGTTAACACGTTTTCATCCTGAAATTTAGCATTCTGTTCAAGATCAAGGCGCTACTCAGATTTTTACCACAAGCATATAAATGATATCGGAGTCTATGCTTATCTGTGAGGATAAAAATTTGGGTAGCAACGCTGATATTGGGCAGAAAGGAGGCTTTTAGGACGGAAACTAACAAGGTATATGATTTATGGCAGTAGCAGCTAAACAGGAATTTACATTCGCTGTGGTCACAATGAGTGATAAGGGATCGAGGGGCCAGCGCGAAGATACAAGCGGAGCGTATATTCAATCAAAACTCAGTGAAGAGGGGTATGCTTTTGCTTCCTATGTCATTATTCCTGATGCAGTTCCAGGTATAATACGTACCCTTAACGGGCTCTGTGATAGTGATGAAGTATCGCTGATTGTCACCACAGGTGGTACCGGTGTGGCACCTACAGATGTTACTCCTGAAGCGATGCTTGAAGTTATTGAAAAGGAAATTCCTGGAATGGCTGAAGCTATGAGGTTTGAGAGTCTGAAGAAGACTCCAAACGCCATGTTATCGAGAGGGAAGGTTGGTATTCGTGGAAATTCTCTGATTATCAATCTTCCCGGAAGTTTAAAGGCTGTAAAAGAAAACCTTGATGTTGTCCTGCCGGTACTGCCACATGCTCTTGAAAAAATTCGTGGTGACAAAGGGGACTGTGGTAAGAATCAGTGACCTGACTGGTATCTGTCCTCCACGTGTATTCTGATCGAAATCCCAAAAAAAAACCCCGTCTGGTAAACCAGGCGGGGTTTTTTTTGAGATTTTGAAATGTTTTCTAAAGTCGTATTAAAGAGAGATTAATTCAACTTCTGCATCTCCTTCTTCTCTGGTCGCTATTTCACCAATAACAAAAGGTGATTCGCCAACAGCTGAGAAGTGATGAACTATATCGTTCGCTTTACTGTCATCAACAATGGCCATCAAGCCAATTCCCATATTAAATGTTCTGTACATTTCTTCTGGCGGAACATTTCCCTTATCTGCAAGAAATGGAAATATTGCAGGCTGATCCCAGCTTTTTGTGTCAATGACAGCTTTGTACCCTTTCGGAAGAACACGAGGGATATTATCAATGAATCCACCACCTGTATTGTGGATCATTCCATTGATTTTATAATTTTTAAGAACATTCAGGACTGATTGAACATAGATGCGGGTCGGTTTGAGAAGCTCTTCACCAAGTGTACAACCAAGTTCTTCTATATGAGCGTCTACGGCCAGATTCTGTTCTTCAAAACATATTTTTCGTACCAGGGAGAAACCGTTCGAGTGAAGGCCGCTGGAAGCAAGACCAATGATCTTGTTGCCAACACGTATATCAGAACCATCAATGATTGAATCACGTTCTACAATACCAGTAACGAAGCCTGCAAGATCGTAATCTTCATTTTGGTACAATCCAGGCATTTCAGCGGTTTCTCCACCAACGAGTGAACAATGAGCCTGACGACAACCTTCGGCGATCCCTTTAACTACCTCAGTAGCAATGTGTAGATCGAGTTTTCCAACAGCAAAGTAGTCAAGAAAACATAGTGGAGAGGCTCCTCCAACGATGATGTCATTGACACACATTGCAACAAGGTCGATTCCGATAGTGTCATGCTTATTGCACATATGGGCTACTGCAAGCTTGGTACCAACACCATCTGTTGAGTTGACAAGCACCGGCTGTTTGTATTTATTGGTATCAATAGCGATAAGAGAGCTAAACCCTCCTATGTCGTTAAGAACACCTGGGCGGTGAGTAGAGGCAACAACATCTTTTATTTCTTTGACAAAAGCATTGCCCTTATCGATGTCTACTCCTGCCTCACTGTACCTGGACGAATTGGATTGTGTCATAATTATTCTAAAAATTGGAAAATGTGTTGAAAGCGATAGGTGGACACCATTTCTTTTGCGAGATCGCTAAATTGTATTCATTCGAACAATAAAAAGCAATTGTTTTACCACTCATCTCTACACCTGCACTTGACTATAGAGGTTGAGTGTGATGACTACGTTGAATTATTCATCCATCTCTGGTAGATACCAGACTATGAAAATACTTGTACTACTTATAGGAATGGTCCTGATCCTCGAAGGAATGCCATATGTTGCTGCCCCCGAAGCAATGCGGGAGTGGCTCGAGAAACTCAGTAAAATGCCTGCTGGCCAGCTGCGGGCAGTCGGTTTGATTGCAATGGCAGTTGGATTGTTGATCTGCTTTATAGTACAAAGCACTTCACTATTCAATTGAGCAAACCATTTTTTTTAAAATTTAGTATCTTAATTCTTTAGAATCCATAGGACTCCAGGGATCCACTTACCTTTTTCCATTCGTAAACCAGTCTGTTTCTGCAGTTCCACATTCCATCCAGCTTTTTTTACTACTTCAACAATATATCCGGGAGAATGGGCAAATCTGCCACTTGGCTGTAATTTAAAGGAATCACCTGTTATCGTTTCCGTTGAAAAACAAAAGACTGCATTTTTCGATGCAGTTGACTGGGCTAAGCTAAATACTTCTTTGAGGTTCCCAACATAGTTGAAAACATCGGTTGCAACGAAAAAATCATATTTAATTTTGGTTGACCTGAGATAATCAACAATATTTCCTGAAAAGATCGAGGTGTAAATATCTTTTTCACGGGCAATATCTAACATCTTTTCGCTAAGATCAATTCCATCAAGGGATTTTACGATATTACCAAATGCTTCGCCGCTTAATCCTGTACCGCACCCCAGATCAAGCCCACTGGAAACGATATAATCTTCAGGGAAAATCGAGTTGAAAAGCGTTCTTAATTTAGTAGGGACTGAGTAATGTAATTCATCAATCAGGCTTTTCTCGTAATGATCCGAATAGTTATCAAAGACTCCTCTGACATACGAATCAGGTGACGATTGAGGCGTAACACCTTCAAGGGAAGCGAGCATATGTGTTGCTGCTTCATGACCGGGATCTAATGACAATACGTTTTTGTAGTAACGTATAGCCTGATCAGGCTGGCCTGTAATTTGAAACATGTATGCAAGATTGTTGGTTGCAGAGATATGGTCCTGATGTATTTCAAGTACTTTCAGGTAGGTTTCAATAGCTGATTGATCTTGTCGAAGTTCCCTGTAACAACCTGCCAGATTGTACAATGCATCAAAGTTGTTTGTCTCAAGCACCAACACTTTTTTGTAGAAAGTTATGGAGTCTGAGATTCTAGAGCATTTTTTGTAGCATAGAGCCAGATTAAAAAGACTGTCTATATCTTCAGGGTTGCATTTTACTGAAGTTTCAAAATGCGGTAACGCGTTTTCGTAATCTGACAAATCGTAGTAAACGAGGCCAAGATTATAATGAAGTAGCGGAGCATCAATGAAAGTGAGAAGTTCTGAATAGAGCTTTTGGGCCTCTTGAAGCCTGCCTTCCATTTGTGCATTGCAGGCGGTGGTGAACATCTCATTAATGGTATCAGGATTAATCGGTGTTAAGCTGGACATTGTGATTCTGTGTATTTGGGTCTGTGTTGCTGAGGCAAACAAGTTTGAAAATAAAATGGATTGACCAGTTAGTCTGTTTAATTGTACGATATAAGGTTCGTGTCAATATACCTCGGATTTATCGAAAAACAAGGCAGGATTTATGTCCTTCCACTGACTGTCGGTTGCAAATATGGAAGAGAAAGGTAAACGCGAATTAATTGGAAATGAAGGTCAGGTCATCCTGGACATGGTTCGCAGGTTGAACCGCCGAGGTGCCAACGAGCACCTGATGAGGTTGATTGCCAAGACTCATCCAGCCGATATGGCGTGGGTTTTTAGACATCTCAATGAGGAAGAGAGAACCAAGGTTTTTGAGATAATAGCCCAGACTGATTTTGTTGGTGAATTCCTGAGTGAGCTTGATTCTGCCCTTGTTGTGGACCTTGTTCAGGAGTTAAGCGGTCAGTTTATGGCAGATATAATTTCTGCTATGGCTTCCGATGATGCTGTTGATTTACTCGAAGTTCTTCCTGAAGAGGTTGCCGAAGATATTCGGGAACACATGGGGAAGCAGGATCGTGAAGAGGTTGAAGAGCTGCTTCAGTACCATCCTGAAACTGCAGGTGGCTTGATGTCTCCTGATTTTATGTGTCTTGATGAGGAACTCAGTGCAGGCGAGGCGATAGCCAGTATCCAGAAGCGAAGTGAGGAAAAAGAGATGGTTTTTTATCTCTATATAACTCACGGCGAGGAAAAACTGGCAGGAGTGGTTTCGTTAAGAGAACTACTCATGCATCCGGCTCATCGACAGCTTAAAAATATAATGAACACTAATGTCATATCGGTAACGACTGATACAGATCAGGGTGAAGTTGCCCATGTGGTTTCCCAGTATAATATTCTAGCAGTACCTGTGGTAGACAGCAGTTACAAGCTTGTAGGTATTGTAACCGTCGACGATATTATTGATGTTATCAGGGAAGAGGCAACTGAAGACTTTTTACAGATGGCGGGTGCCGGTAAAGATAGGGAGATCTTGCTTAAGTCAACCAAAGATAACGCAATGCTTCGTGCTCCATGGCTTTTTGCATCATGGCTTGGTGGTGTAATGGCCATGATTATTATCGGTGCCTTCGAACATGAATTGAGCAAGGTGATTGCTCTGGCATCCTTTATCCCCATCGTAATGGGTATGGGTGGAAATATTGCAACACAATCATCAACCATTATTGTTCGTGGTATAGCAACGGGCAGGGTCAATATTAACGATTTTGTCCGGTTGGTTTTTAAAGAGATGCGTGTTGGTGTGATTCTCGGGCTGGTTTATGGTGTTTTTCTCGGAGTGGTTGCCTATATTGGTTTTGCCGATCCTCCACTACTTGGGCTCGTGGTCGGTATCTCGATATTCTTCTGTATGGTAATGGCCGCTACAGTCGGGACACTCATCCCGCTTATATTAAAACGCTTTGATATCGATGCTGCCATTGCTACAGGTCCTTTTGTGACTACATCTATAGATATACTCGGTGTACTGATGTATTTTTATGTAGCTAAGCTGCTGCTTAATCTCTAAATCGTATAATCAAGCAGAGACAGTCCTATTTTTTACCATTATTCATGGAATAGGAATTATGCGTGATAAATCACCTATAGGTAAGATTTCTCCTTTTGTCATTTTTTTGTTAGTTGTTATAGGGCTTTGGCTTACATTTAAACCCTATAGCAGATTTACAAGAAACCCTGATGCTACCCCTAGAGCCATAACAGCGCGGGGGGAACTTGCCGCAGATGAGCAAAACACTATTGAAATATTCAGAGAAAATTCTCCTGCAGTTGTTTACGTGACGAGTATTGCCTTGAGGCGAGGCATGTTTTCACTGAATGCAGTTGAGATCCCTCAAGGGACCGGCAGTGGTTTTGTTTGGGATAATGAAGGCAGAATAGTAACTAATTATCATGTTATCAGTGATGCTAATCGTGTCCAGGTAACCATGGCTGACCAGTCAACCTGGAAGGCTGTGCTAGTCGGTGCAGCTCCCGATAAAGACCTTGCTGTTCTGCAAATCAGTGCTCCAGAGCAAAGACTCAAACCAATTACTATTGGTAGTTCCTCAGATCTTCTGGTGGGGCAGAAAGTATTTGCAATAGGAAACCCTTTCGGTCTTGATCAAACTATTACAACTGGAATTATATCTGCACTAAATAGAGAAATAAACTCGATTACCGGCCGCACAATACGGGGAGTGATCCAGACCGATGCAGCTATTAACCCAGGCAATTCAGGTGGACCTCTTCTTGATAGTGCAGGGAGGTTGATCGGCGTAAATACAGCAATATACAGTCCTTCAGGGGCGTATGCAGGTATAGGGTTTGCTGTCCCTGTGGATGAGGTTAACAGGGTCATTCCTCAACTGATACGACATGGAAAACTGATTAAGCCTGGCATAGGAGCAAGCCTTGCCGATGAAAGAGTTGCAAGCCGCCTTGGTATTGATGGGATACTTATTTTAAATGTTGAAACGGGCGGGCCTGCACAATCAGCTGGACTACGTCCTACTACCCAGTACAGGGGAGATATTGTACTGGGTGATGTGATTCTGGCAATTGCGGGAAAGAAGGTCCGAAGTTTTGACGAATTACGCTATGAACTGGAAAAATTCAAGGTTGGAGATGAGGTTATTGTCTCAATTAATAGAGATGGCCAGGTACTTGATGTGACAGTTGAACTTGGCCCAATAAATTAATCGATCCCTGAATAATTTTTAAAGTTCTTTCCTCCGTTTCAACTGTTTCAGTGACACAAGGTTTCTTTTCCGCGCAAGCTCTCGCATATCCTGTGCTTTATCAGACTCATCTATTATTTCTCTGCCAACAATTTCCTCAATAACATCCTCCATTGAGATAATTCCTGTCATCGAACCGTATTCATCGACAACGACGAAGAGGTGTTGTTGTCGATCAAAAAAGTCAATGAGTACACGATTAAGCGGTGCCGTCTCAGGAACAAAGTGAGCAGGATTCAGGAACTCAATCAATGATACATTATCTTTTCCCTCGGCAGCAGCCTGTAATATATCTTTGCGCATTACAATACCTGTCACATTATTGGGCTCTGTGTCAAAAATTGGTATCCTGCTGTGACTGCTGAGCCTGTTAACCATTTTCATGGCGTCGGCAACTGTAAGGTCTTGCTTCAGGGAGAACGTTACAGTTCTGGGAGTCATAGCGTAACGGACCATTTTGTCTTTTAGTTGAAGAATATTTGCAATAACTGTTTCTTCATCTTGTGCAATTTCTCCAGATTCCCGTGAAAGTGCGGCTATGGTCTGTAATTCTTCGGATGATATATTTTCATCACCAGATCGGTCAGGGAGTAGTCGGGTAATCGATCTGCACAGCCAGACAATCGGTTTAAGAACTATAACCATCCAGCGCAGTGGGTTTGCAATGATTGGGGCAAGCTTGTAAGCAAATGTTACGCCGATTGTTTTAGGAAGGATTTCAGAAAAAATCAAAATGCAGAGGGTAAAAACACCGGAAAACCATATTACATTATGATCACCAAATAGCTTCGCGGCAGATGCGCCTGCAACTGCCGCCCCGACAGTATTAGCTATTGTATTTAAGGTAAGAATTGCGGTTATCGGTTCATCAATATCTGCACGGAGATTTTGTAAGTGTATAGCAGACTTGAAACCTGATTTTTTCAGCATTTCTACCTGGCTTGCTGAAAGGGAATACAGTACAGCTTCGCAGATTGAGCATAAAGCGGATACGCATATTGCTAGAGTGACTGCGGTGATAAGCGTGTTGAGCACTGAAGGAACTCCTGTTATAAATACGTGTTAGATATGATTTAATATTTAAAATTATAGTGTTGCATGCTCTACAGCAGGCATTACTGTACAGTGTAACAAAGAGTGGAGATTTTGTTAATCCACGAAATTTGTGAATTGCAAGAAATACGAATGAATATAAACATATGACTTGAAGGAAATACTATGCACAACACCAAAGTAACAGTATCAGAAATACATATGAAGGACTTTTGTGGAGAACTGCTTGTCTTTTATGTTGCGCAAAAAGAAGATGGTAGCATCGATTCTGATAACCACACAGCCCCACTAGTAAAAGTTCTTACACAATATAACGATTTCTGTGCAAAAGAAAATGATACTGTTGTGCTGTATCCACAAGAATTTAAAAAATTGAGTAAGATTGGGGCAAAACGTGTCCTGATGATTGGTCTTGGGAAAAAAAGTAGCTATCCTGATGTTGCTTCAAAATTGGAAATGTTCAGAAGTGCAGGTGGTACCATCAGTAAAGTGTGTGCCAAATACAAAATCAGTGAGTTAGTGATATGGAATGGAACAGCACTAGGCCTTAAACACGCTGAAGTAGTTCAGAGCCTTACTGAGGGTATAGTTCTAGGAGACTATCAATTCAACAAGTACAAGGCTGAAGATAAAGAAAACCCAGCTTTCAAGGGAATCAAAAAGATTACCTTCTCTGTTTCTGAAAATGTTGCAGCAATTCGTAAATCCGCAAAACGCGGATCCAGGCTTGCATTAGCAGCATGTGCAGCCCGTGATATGGCAAATGAACCTGGAAATTATTGGACAGCTGCTGAATTTGCAGAGTATGCCAAAAAAATGGCTGAAACGCATCCGGTTACATGCTCAATCATAGATAAAGCACAAATGAAAAAGCTTGGTATGGGAGGATTACTTGCAGTTAATCAAGGTTCTGCCGCACCTCCCAAACTTGTTGTTTTGGATTATTCACCCGAGAAGTCGAATGGTACAATTCTTTTAGTTGGGAAGGGATTAACCTTTGATTCCGGGGGGATTAGTATAAAGCCATCTGCCGGAATGCAGGATATGAAATATGACATGTGTGGAGGTGCTGCTGTCATTTCGGCTATGCAGGCAATTGCCGAAGACAAACCTGATGCCCGGGTAGTTGCGCTGATTCCTGCAACGGATAACATGTCCGGCAGTTCGGCTTTAAAACCCGGAGATGTAATACGCCATTTTAATGGAGTTACAGCCGAGATAGTTAATACAGATGCGGAGGGGCGACTGATTCTCGCAGATGCACTTGCTTATGGTGTGAAGCAATACAAGCCAGACTGTATTGTCGATGTCGCAACACTGACCGGGGCAGTTATACTCGGCCTGGGCCATCATCACTCAGGCATCCTGAGTAACAACGATGCATTGGCAAAAGACCTTATCGAAGCGGGAAAAAAATGTGCTGAACCACTATGGCGACTTCCACTAGGGAAAGAATACAGTAAGCAGATAGAATCTGATGTGGCAGATATCAAAAATGCTGGTGGAAGACCGGCGGGTACGATAACCGCAGCGGCTTACCTTGAAAAATTTATTGATGATGTGCCGTGGGCCCATCTGGATATAGCAGGGACTGCCTGGGGTTTTACTGAGAAAACATACATCCCTAAAGGTCCATCAGGAATTGCAGTCAGAACATTGGTTGAATTTGTTCGAAAAAGAGCAAAAATTACCAATAAGTAGAAGTTGTAGATATCGTAAATGCACCTGATTGAATATCAGGTGCATTTAACATTAGTAATTCAATGCCGTTTTCATCATCTCTTTCAATTCAGTAAACGACGGACTGTCATAAACCGCCTTACGCATGTTAGAGCTTCCTCGAAGACCTCTGAAGTATCGCCCCAGATGATTTTTAATACAGCCGATCATCCTGTCAACCGGCAGATGCTCTTCCATGAGTTCCATATGCCGAATAGCACCGCCGACAATTTCAGCACTTGAAGAAGGGCGACCCGCAGGAGAAAAAATCCACGGATTGCCAAGTGCACCACGGCCGATCATTACACCATCACAGCCGGTTTGAGACATCATCGCAATTCCGTCTTCATAGGAAAGGATATCACCGTTGCCAATAACCGGGACACTGACCGCATCCTTTACCTGACTAATAATTTCTCTATCAGCTAAACCGGTAAATCCCTGCGCACGGGTACGACCGTGGACAATAAGTGCAGATGCTCCCGATTCTTGAGACATAAGTGCAAATTCTACAGCATTGATGTTTTTAGCATCAGGTCCGGATCTGAATTTCACTGTGACGGGGACATCACTATTGGCTTTAACCTGTTTAATGATTTGTTCTGCAAGAAGCGGGGTGCTCATAAGAGCTGAACCTGCACCTCTTTTGGTGACTTTTTTTACTGGGCAACCCATGTTGATGTCGATCATATCAGGCTTGTGAAGGCACATAAGTGCTGCTCCCTCACCCATAAGATCAGGTTCTGCACCAAAGATCTGAAATGCAACAGGTCGTTCTGACTGAACAGACTGCATCATAGAAATGGTTTTCGGTTGTTTAAAAGTGAGCCCATGGCAGCTGATCATTTCGGAAACACAGTAACCTGCACCAAACTCTCTGCAAAGTAGTCGAAATGGAAGATCAGTATAACCTGCAAGCGGCGCAAGTACAAAAGGGGAAGTAAAGCGTAAACCGTCAATGACTAACATAAAAAAATGGCTACAGGCTGAGTATTGTCTGGAGATGTGTAAAAAAAAAAGGCGGCAGAAAAGGATAGGAAGAAATGCAATTAGGTCAGATATTGCTATCGCTTATAAGCATCTGTCAGCCAGCTGTTCAAAAAAGTAACAACTGGCTGACAGATGTGCAATTATTTAGAGCTTTGGTAATTCGACGAGCGTTTTCTGATATATCCTCTGAGACAGATCAGTGACAATGGTTTCAATCGCTTCTTCTTGATTATCACGAGTCTGGGCAGTTGTATCATCAACCACATAGCCTTCAGTGTACTCCTCTTTAGCTACTTCAAATAGAACCTTGTCAGAAGTGAGATCTTTGAGGATATATCTGACTTTCAAACGAATCTTAACTTCTTTCGTGGTGTTGTTTGATCCGTATGAAAGGCTTGGCAGACTTATAGAGATTATTTCACCTGCAAGAATAAGGTCTGCACTGCTCTTGTCTTTGGTGATTTTTATAGATCGTGATTTCTGATACCACTTTACAAGAGAGTGATATATGTCCGAATCAAGGCCAAGCTCACTGGTTCTGTTTTTCCAGTCTTTGATGTATATGACCTTTTCGGGACCTGTGTAAACATACGGGTTGTGGTAACCACATGAAACAAGAAAAAACCCGAGTACTGCGAGCAGAGAAAGGTTTCGGCTAATAAGTTTCAACGTTGTTCTCCCAGAATGAGGATTGGATATACAGCGGATTTTAAGAGTAACGCAGGGAGCGCAACGTCAAGCTCCCTGCACCTTGGAATAGTAGTATTAAACCACAATATTAACAAGTTTCTTCTTGACGACAATAGTCTTTTTTACTGTCTGTCCTTCGATAAATCTCAGGACATTACTATCTGCAAGGGCAAGCGCTTTGATCTCATCGTCGCTTGTGTCTGCTGGTACTTCCAGCCTGGAACGTACCTTTCCTTTTACCTGGACAACAATTGTCAGGAGATCTTCTTTTGCCGCCTCAGCATCGAATTGAGGCCAGGCATGATCTTCAATAGAATCAGTATTTCCGAGGCTTTCCCATAATTCGGCACAAAAATGAGGAACCATGGGGGAAAGCAGAATAAGCAGTGAAGAAGCCGCTTCAAATATAGTACCATCTTCTGCCTGTTCTTTTTTGTCAGGATCAGAAAGACTGGTCATAGAGTTGAAAAGCTCCATACACCCGCTGATGGCAGTGTTGAAATGAAAATTATTTTCTATATTTTCAGTTACACGTTTAATTGTCTGATGCGTTTTTCGGTGAAGTTCTCTGCCAGCCTGATTGAGTTCGGCTGGAAGTACAGGGGCTTTACTTAATTCAGGTCTTGCATTGATAAACCTGAAAACCCTGTTTAGAAATCTTGAGCATCCTTCAACGCCTTGAGCATTCCATTCAAGATCTTTTTCAGGTGGTGCAGCAAAGAGGCTGAATAGACGAACTGTATCTGCACCATATTCTGTAATAAGGTCATGTGGATCGACAACATTTCCTTTTGATTTAGACATCTTGGCACCATCTTTTATCACCATTCCCTGTGTGAGCAGGTTGGTAAAGGGCTCGTCCACATTCAGGTAACCAAGATCCCGGAGTACCTTGGTAAAAAATCTCGAATAGAGCAGATGAAGAATTGCGTGTTCAACGCCACCAATATATTGATCAACCGGCAACCAGTGAGATGCTTTTTCTTTATCAAGTGGGGCATCTGTGAATGCAGGACATGTGTAGCGAGCGAAATACCAGGAAGATTCGACGAATGTATCCATGGTATCTGTTTCACGTTTTGCATCTTTTCCGCAAGATGGGCAGGTGACGGCAATAAAGCTATCACGTTGATGAAGAGGTCTGCAGGTAGCACCGGACTCATCATTGTCAGCAGGTAAGGTTACTGGCAGGTCTTTTACAGGAACAGGCTGGACACCACATGAATCGCAATGAATCATGGGAATTGGTGCACCCCAGTATCTCTGTCTTGATATACCCCAGTCACGAAGGCGGTAGGTTATATGCGGTTTACCAAAGTTGTTATCCTCAGCAAACTGGATAATGGCATTTTTAGCTTCTTCTGATGTAAGGCCGTTGAATTCGCCTGAATTGGTAAGAATACCGGCAACAGTTGATGCTTCTTCCATGGTATCGCTTTCGAGTTCAACACCTTCAGGTATAACAACAGGGCGGATTGGAAGATCATAGGTTTTAGCAAATTCAAAATCACGTTCGTCGTGAGCCGGAACAGCCATAACAGCGCCAGTTCCGTATTCGATCAGAACGAAATTGGCAATGTAAACAGGTACTTTTTCACCATTATATGGGTTGATGCAGTATTTACCTGTGAAAATGCCTTTTTTAACTTGTTCGTCTTCAGGGCTCTGTTGCTGTTTCTCAGCGAGAATCTCATCGATAAATTTGCGGATATCCTGTTCGTGTTCTGTGCCGCCAATGAGCTCATCAACAATAGGGTGCTCAGGAGCAATGGACATAAACGTTACGCCGAATATAGTATCTGGTCGAGTGGTGAAGATAGAAATATTTTTATCCATCCCCTCAACCTTGAAATCGGCCGCGAGTCCCTGGGATTTACCAATCCAGTTTCGTTGCATCGTGACAACTTTTTCGGGCCAACCGGAAAGTTTATCAAGATCAGCAAGTAATTCCTCAGCATAATCAGTAATTTTAAAGAACCAGCCATTCATTTTTCGTGGATGAATAGCCTGATCACACCTCCAGCACAGGCCATCAATTACCTGCTCATTGGCAAGAACTGTCTGACATGAGTCGCACCAGTTTACTGTGGTAGTCTTCTGGTAGATTATCCCTTTTTCGTACATCTCAAGAAAAAGTATTTGTTCCCACTTGTAGTATTTCTCATTACATGTGGCAATTTCACGTCTCCAGTCGTATGAAAGGCCGAGTTGTTGAAGCTGGTTACGCATGTAGTCGATATTATCGTACGTCCAGGTTGCAGGATGCAGGTTGTTTTTTTGCGCCGCATTTTCTGCAGGCAGGCCGAATGCATCCCACCCCATCGGGTGTAATACATTAAAACCACGCATTCGTTTATATCTGGCTACTACGTCGCCTATTGAATAATTTCGCACATGGCCCATATGGATACGGCCGGACGGATAGGGAAACATTTCCAGTACATAGTATTTCTCTTTGCTGGAATCTTCGTCAGACGTGTATTTATTGGTGTCAGTCCAGAGTTTTTGCCATTTTGACTCAATGGTTTTGTAGTCATACCTGTTAGCGATTGCCTGACTGCTTGTCATATTCTTACCTCGATGTAGTCTCTTGCCTACTGAAGGGGCGTTGATAGGTGGAACCAAGTTGCAGAATTTCGACCCTTGGGCCTTTATCCGAATTGTTCAGGATCATCATGGATACTGAGGTTTTCGAACATAGTGAATTCTTTAATGAATGTCAATTTAACGGTGCCGGTGGGCCCATTTCGTTGTTTACCTATGATAATTTCAGAGATACCGCGGTTCGGGTTATCTTCGGCTTTGTTATATACTTCGTCACGGTAAATGAACATAATAATATCGGCATCCTGCTCGATTGCACCTGATTCTCGAAGATCTGACATCATCGGGCGTTTATCAGTACGACTTTCAAGGCCCCGGTTAAGCTGGGAGAGGGCAATGACCGGTACATTGTGCTCTTTTGCTACGGCTTTTAATGATCGTGAAATTTCACTAATTTCCTGGGTTCTGTTTTCGGTGCTGCTCCGCCCTGTCATAAGCTGAAGGTAATCGACGACGATGAGGCCGATATCATGCTGCGCAGCGAGACGACGAACTTTAGCTCGCATATCAAGAACAGAGATGCCTGGTTGGTCATCAATAAAAATAGGAGCTTCTGAAAGCATACCAACAGCACGGGTAAGTTTCGGCCAGTCTTCATCGTGCAGTTTACCTGTTCGGATACGTTGCGAGTCAATTCTTCCTGCAGAGCTTAAAAGACGCATGACGAGTTGTTCTTTGGACATCTCAAGACTGAAGACAGCAACACCTATTTTTTCGATCAACGCGGCATGTTGAGCAATGTTCATTGCAAAGGATGTCTTACCCATGGATGGTCGTGCGGCCAAAATGATAAGATCAGATGGCTGCAAACCGGCAGTCATTTTATCAAGCATTGCATATCCGGTGGGTACACCTGTGATAAGTTCTTTACGCTTGTAGAGCTGTTCTACCATCTGGAAAGCACCAGGAACAACCTGCTTTATATGTGTAAAGCCTTTACCACCCTTAGAGCCCGCGATATCGAAAATAGCCTGCTCAGCTTCATCTACGAGTATATCGATGTCACCCTGTTCCTCGTAGCACCTTGCCGCAATGTCTGTGTTGACATTAATTAAATTTCTTAGAATCGATTTCTGACGTACGATTTTCGCATATGACGCAATATTAGCTGTAACGGGTACAATAGAAGTAAGTGTAGCTAGATACCCGGCACCACCGACTGCCTCAAGTTGATTGCGATCGTTTAATAAGTTAGTAATTGTCAGCAGATCCTGAGGCTCATTAGAATCAAAAAGGTCAAGCATTGATTCATAAATGATCTTATGCGCGTCTCTGTAAAAATCTTTCGGTTTTAAAATTTCGAGTACAGTTCCAAATGACTTGTCTTTAAGCAGAATAGAACCAAGTACAGCTTGTTCGGCCTCCAGATTCTGTGGCGGAATTTTTGCACTGGGGATCTGATTGGTGGGCATTGAATGTGGTGCTATCTCGTTCATAATATCCGGCTTTAAAAAAATCTTGAAAACTGTCTACAGCTTAAACGAAAAACACACCATGCAGGCCGAGCCTATATGGTGTGTTTCGATTCGGCTGTACAAAGATCCGTTATACGAAATACGTATAACGGATGTACTGCGCTGCAGTGACCAGTTACCTGGAAACTGCATGATAATCTAAGATTGATTACGCTTCAATTGATGCGCGAACAACCTTTACGGTGATATCTGCAACCATCTGGAAGCCGACCTTAACCTGCACAGCGGTCTCTCCGATTGTCTTGATAGCATCGTTGAGTATTATCTGTTTTTTGTCGATTACAACGCCCATTTCAGCGAGTTTCTGACAAATATCAGAACTGGTGACAGAACCGAAGAGGCGATCATCATCTCCAGCAAGCTGTTCGATAACAATTTCCCGACCTGCAATTTTCTTTGCAAGATTATCAGCCTGTTTCTTCTGCTCAGCAAGACGAGCTTCGATTTCAGCTTTATTTTGCTCGAGGGCAGCAAGGTTATCCTTGGTTGCAGCAACAGCCTTACCCTGAGGAAGAAGATAGTTTCGTCCGTAACCGGACTTAACAGTCACTACGTCACCTTCCTGGCCAAGAGTGCTGATGGTTTCCTTTAAAATGAGTTCCATTTTTAACTCCTTGTATTGTGTATGTAAAATTTATATGAATCAATGTTCCATATAAATTTTATTCGTCTTTCGGACCCGTTTCGGGGGTGTCTTCAGTTTTTTTCAATTTGCGGAAATCAAACCATGTGTCGGCAATTCCGACTACAAGCAGAACGATGGTACCAAATGACTGAAATATAACCATTACATAAACAAATGATCTAAACAGTATCGGTACGTTCCATTTGTGCATATAAAAAACACATACTGAGAATCCCTGAAAACTATAAACTACACTTAGTAAAATCAAAAGGTTTGCGGAGATGCTCCGTATTACGCCCAGTGGAAAAAAAGCTAGTACAGCGCAACAAATTCCAACCCAAATCAGTTTATCCGGTAGTTGCCAATATCTGTAACTTGGCCATATTTGGCGATCACAGAACCTGATAGCCAGTCTATTTCCAAATACCATTGTCATCCAGACTGAAAGAAACGTACAACTGATGAAAATCGATGGTAATAAAAGCGTAATAACCATTTTCATCTGTTTCAGGGTTGCTTCATACATCACCATGCCTTCGGCGTCTATAGCGCCGCTTTGGCTGTAGTACGCCATCAATGCATCAATAGATGAGTGCACTGCGTTTATCAGCGAACCATAAGGTGATAATCCTTCTCTGGCACTGAGCAAAGCAATTAATATTGCCCAGCATATCGATTGGGTAACTGCTCCTTTAAATCCGGATAATGCCGGCGAATCACCTTTAAGTCCAGATTGGGCTATTACATAGCCTGCTGGCATGAGTGAGCACGAAAAGAGTAGTCCGTCAACCGATTGAGTAACCATGCCGGCAACAAGTGCCAGGCCAGTACCTGCAAGGATGAATTTGTTGCCGATACTCATGCCATATTTGATTAGGTAGAAAAAAATCAAAAGTGGCAGGAATATGTGTAGCCATCCAAACAAAGACCATGCCAAACCGGGTAGGCCGGGAAGAGTTAAGGCTGCAAATATTACAAGGATGTTCGCGAATATTCGCTTAACTTCCGGCTGAGATTTAGGTTGGTCCACCGTACGTAATTCCTTTGATTCCAATTACCCCTGAGAAGAGCCTGAATACGGAAGCAAGGCAATGTGACGTGCCTGCTTTATTGCTTCACACAACTGGCGTTGGTGCGTAGCGCAAGTACCGAGAATTCGTCGTGGAATGATCTTGCCACGCTCAGTAACGAAATTTCTCAATGTTTTTACGTCTTTATAATTGATAGTTTGCTCTTTGTCACCGCAGAAGCGACATACTTTTTTGCGTGAGAAGAGTTTTTTCTGTGGTCTAGCCATTGTGATTCTCCTTAAATAGGTCTGTTATTAAGCAGATTTCTCTTCTTCTGCGTCAGCTTCTACAGCTGTTTTTTCAGTTTCTTTTACTTCAGTGTCTTTTACTTCAGTAGTTGCACTATCGGAATCAGTAGCTTCTGAAGCCTCTTCTTCTGCAACCTCAGCAGCTGCTGCGTTGCGAGCTTCTGTCTCACCGATTGCTGCCTGAACGTCTTCTTCAGTCATGCTGTCAGCAGTCTTAATGGTGAGATACTTGAGTACTGAGTCATCAATTCTGAATTTACGTTCGATCTCTGCAACAGCTGCAGGAGTTCCTGCGTATTCGCAGTATACGTAATAACCCTGAATTTCTTTCTTGATAGGGTAAGCAAGTTTTTTCATGCCCCATTTGTTGAGATCAATGATTGTACCTTGCTCGTCAAGAATAATCTGCTGGCTGTAATCGATAACTTTTGTAATCTCTTCTTCACCTACTCCTGGTCGAAGAATAAAGATCAATTCATACCTTCGCATGTGTTCCTCCTCGTGGACTCATGGCTTTGGGTCTATGACCCTGTTTTCGGCCCTCGCTTACTGTACTTCTGTGCAGAGAGCGAAGAGGTGTATGACAGACACTATTGTACCGCCATACGGTTTAGTTATACATATAGACACGTAAAACATGTATATCTTGTCTATATGTCAAAACTCTACATAATACTGTTATGACATGCCTGTGTCAAACTTAATTTTTAGACTTTTCTTCAGCTTTGATCCTCTCCCATTGTTCTCGAAGTTCGTGTTCACTCATAATTGTTTTTCCTGCGAAGACATGAGGGTGGCGTCTGATGAGCTTTTGAGTGACCCCTTCGATTACCTCACCGATATTGAATGTTCCTGTCTCACTGTTGATCTCAGATGTCATTACTATCAGAAAAAGAAGGTCTCCTAGTTCCTCGCAGAGATTTTCAGAATCGTTGTTTTCTATTGCTGCGAGCAGTTCTTCAAATTCAGATTTGAGGTATTTTACAAGTGATGTGGTTGTTTGACGCTTATCCCATGGGCATCCGTGTTCTGAGCGTAACTCCATTACCGTTTCTGTAAGCTTTGAGAATTTTTTGTTTAAATCCGACATGGTGGCACCGATTGCGATGGTGATTATTGTATAGTTTGTAGTGGGGATGGTCATCAAACATCCAAATAATACAGGACTTTTTTTAGCTAGGGCGATATAAAAAAAGTTGACATTATGTCCCTGACCAACTAAGTAGCTTTCGTAGAAAGTGATTGAAAGTTGTCATGACCTAACCATGGCAACATGGTTTCCATGGGCGAGCGAAAGCGTAACCGACTGCATAAATGTTGTCATCTCTTTTGCTAGGAAACCTTTAGAGGTATTTAAAGAAGAAGAGGAATTTGATGGAAGAAGATAAGAGAGAGAAGTTGTTGCTTGAAAAGCACAAAGACATTGCACGTATCGATCAGGAGTCAAAGCGCACGCATGGCTGGTATGTGAGAGTTCGTTTTTTGGGGAAAACGCACTCGAAATTTTTTTCAGACAAGAAATGTGGTGGTAGATATTCCAGTCTGTTGTCCGCCATTTCCTGGCGCGATAAAACTGAAAAAAAGCTCGGAAAAATCCGCACCAACAAACACATGGTTACTGTCAGCAATTCCAGTACTGGCGTTGTGGGTGTGAGACTTAACGACAAGCTTAACAGATACGAGGTAAGCTGGGTCACCCATCAGGGTAAGCAGGGTAAAACCTCTGTTTCGATTAAGAAGCACGGAAAAAAGAGTGCTTTCACCAAAGCTTGCGCAATTCGTCAGGACAAAGAAAGAGCTCGTTTGGAATACACAGCATCCTAAGCAGTAAACTATCTTACCGCCGGTTTTGTCTCTTGGCTTTTGCCAGATGATTCCGGCGGTTTTTTTTATAGCAGAGAAGTAAAAGGCAGAGTTCCCTCTGTTCTTACCAGTTTGGTTCAGGAGTTGATTCCGGATTATCCTTACGTTTCTTACGCTTTGGTTAGGAAAACTGTTAGCAATTTCCTAAATACTGGTTGACATTTATGCTAAAAAAGTTTTTTATTTATTGTTTCGGATTTATATATTGCAGAGCTTGTAAAAAATAACGAAGTTTCCATGTAAAGAGGTTCACATAATGTATGCAATAGTTCGCACAGGCGGAAAACAATACCAGGTTGCTTGTGGTGACACCCTGCGAGTTGAAAAACTTGCTGGTGACATCGGAGACAGTGTAGACCTGAATGACGTACTGATGGTTGTGGAAGGGGAAGAAGTTAAAGTTGGACAGCCCCTTCTTGAGAATGCAAAGGTCGTTGCCAAAATTGCAGAGCAGGGCAAGTCCAAAAAAGTTCTCGTATTCAAGAAAAAGCGTCGTAAAGGCTACCGCCTGAAAAAAGGTCATAGGCAATCCTATACCTCATTGAAGATTGAAGAGATCAAAGCCTGATTCACATTTTATCAGGGTTGAAACGATTTTGATGAACATACCGACATGCGTTATTGTCTGTCGGAGGAAGGAGCAATACAATGGCACATAAAAAAGCCGGTGGTAGTTCGAGAAACGGTCGCGATAGCGAAGGTCAAAGACGGGGTGTAAAACGTTTTGGCGGTCAGGTAGTAAAAGCAGGAAACATTCTTGTTAGACAGCTTGGAACAAAAATTCACCCGGGCACCAATGTAGGCTGTGGTCGTGACTACACTCTCTTTGCCAAAGTTGACGGCGTTGTAACATTCGAAGATTTCGGAAAAAACAAAAAACGTGTAAGTGTTTATCCTGCCGTTTAACGTCATTGACAAATAAGCTGCCTATTTGAAGGACGAAAAATATACGTCCGGATAATCTGAGAGACTCGACCTCCATTCTCGTGAAGGTCGAGTTTTTTTTTGCACTTTAGACGGTACCAGGCTCTCCATTTTACCTGTTATTTTAAAGATATATTTAAAAGCTTAAAGCAAAGAGTTAACTGTTATGGCTTTTGTTGATGAAACAAAATTTTTTGTAAAAGCCGGAGACGGCGGAAATGGTTGCGTCAGTTTCAGGCGGGAAAAATTTGTCCCAAAGGGAGGACCTGATGGGGGAGATGGCGGCCGTGGTGGCAGCGTAATCATTGAGGCGACTGCCACTATCCATTCTCTTATTGATTTCAGGTATCGTTCCCATTTTAAAGCGGAGCGTGGTACTCATGGGATGGGAAGAGATTGTTATGGGGCCAAAGGAAATGACTGTATAATTCAAGTTCCTGTCGGTTCGCTCATAAAAGATGTTGAAACTGATGAGCTTTTGATAGATCTCGCAGAAGATGGTGACACCTTTGTAGCTGCTCAGGGCGGTGAAGGAGGGATGGGTAACAGTCATTTTGCCACAGGTGCGAATCGTACTCCAAGGTATGCTGGAAAGGGGACCGAGGGTGAGGAACGATGGCTTAAAATAGAATTGAAACTCATAGCTGACGTTGGACTGGTCGGGTTGCCAAATGCTGGTAAATCGACATTGTTGTCAAAGTTGTCCGCTGCAAATCCGAAAATCGCTAATTACCCGTTCACGACATTGGAACCTCAACTCGGTGTGTTACATCATAGTTTTTATGAACCCTGTATTATAGCAGATATACCAGGTCTGGTTGAAGGGGCCCATCAGGGTGTAGGGTTGGGACATAAGTTTCTGCGGCATATTGAGAGAACCAATATCCTGCTTCATGTGATTGATTGCTCTGATGATGATTATCAAAAAAATTATCAGGTCATAGAAAATGAACTGTTCAAGTATAAAGAAGAATTGTCAAATCGACAAAAATTTGTTGTTTTAAACAAAATTGACCTTGTCGATCCGGAAATGGTTGCTGAAATGCAGAAGGAATTTGCAGATCTTGGTATTGAAACGTTATCTATTTCTGCTGAAATGGAGCAGGGCCTCGAGCAACTCAAGGAACATATCCTAGAGACTATTTATAACATGAAGAGTAAATAACTTGTCCAGGTTTGTAACCACCCAAGATTAAGAATTACATTACGTTCTCCTATGACTATTCAGGTAGATAAAGAAGAAGGCCTTTACTTCCGCCAGACGCTTTTCGATAAAGCCAAACGTGTGGTTGTTAAGGTTGGAAGCGCCATCCTTACAGATGAGGATGGTATGAATCATGCTGTAGTTGACAATCTGGCCAAAGAAATTTCTTTTCTACATGATAGTGGAAGAGAAGTCATTCTTGTCAGCTCAGGTGCTGTTGCCGCAGGAAGAAGAAAGATATCGTATACTCCGCAGGGCGAAATTACCATTCGCGAAAAACAGGCACTTGCAGCGATCGGTCAATCGGTTCTGATGCATGAGTACGACGAAGCTTTTGCTAAGCATGGCAAAAAAATAGCTCAGATCCTACTGACCCATGCTGATTTGTCTCATCGAGACCGATATCTCAATGTCCGAAATACAATTGCTACATTATTTCAGTTCGGCATTATCCCAATAATTAACGAAAATGACACGGTTTCAGCAGAGGAGTTGCGCTTTAGCGATAATGACACGCTGGGTGCGTTGCTTTCGAACCTCATTGAAGCTGATATGTTCATCTGTTTGACTGATGTTGTCGGCTTGTATAACGGAAATCCTCATACCGATCCAGACGCCAAGCCTATATATACAGTTACAGAGGTGACGCCTGAAATTGAGGCTATGGCAGGCAATGTGAAAAGTGCGTTGGGTACAGGGGGCATGCAGAGCAAAATACGGGCAGCGAAAATGGTTGCAGCCAGTGGCGGTAGTTCCTTTATCGGGCCGGGACGTGCAGAAAATATTTTACAACATCTTTTCAGCGGAGAGATGGTCGGTACGTTTTTTCTGCCGAGATCTTCTAAGTTGCCAAGTCGCAAACATTGGATAGCCTATGTACTTAAACCCAAGGGGCGTTTGACCCTTGATTCTGGTGCGTGTGAGGCTCTTGTAAAGAAAGGCAAAAGTCTTCTTCCTTCCGGAGTAACTGATGTTATAGGTGATTTTGGTGTAGGCGATTCAGTTGAGTGCTGCAATACTGACGGGAATGTTATTTCTGTCGGCCTGATTAATTATACTTCAGATAATGTGAAGAAGATAATGGGCAAGAAAACCACCATGATTTCAGAAGTTTTGGGGTATAAAGATAGCGATGAAATAATGCATCGTGATAACCTGGTGCTGATGTAGTTCGGATTATAACGACCTGACCCGATATACGAGTAACCTCTAAAGGGTTTATACATTTTTAAAATACATAGGTATAGGCAGATTCATGACTGAGATTAGCCAATTAGAAAACACCATCATGAATATGGCAGCTGATGCTAGAAAAGCTGCAACATCACTGATATCCCTTTCAAGCGCTAAAAAGAATATTGTTCTCGAGCGTGTAGCTTCTCTTCTTGACAGCCAACGAACGATTATTCAGTCTGAGAATGAAAAAGATCTCAAAGCAGGAAAGGAAAAAGGGTTGTCGGCTGCGATGCTTGACAGACTTGAGTTGTCTGACGCTGTGATCGATTCCATGATTAGTGGACTTAAGGAAGTTTGTGCATTACCTGATCCGGTAGGATCTGTTGATAATCTCACAATCAGGCCAAATGGAATTCAGGTTGGAAGAATGCGGATTCCACTTGGCGTAATCGCGATGATTTATGAATCACGACCCAATGTGACTATTGATGCTGCAGCACTCTGCTTGAAAACCGGTAATGCGGTGCTGCTACGTGGTGGTTCAGAAGCGATACACTCTAACCTTGTTCTTGCAAAAGTCCTTCAACAGGCTCTTGAAGAGGAAGGTCTTGCCCGTGAATCGGTTCAGGTGATACCCGTTACAGATCGAAGTGCAGTCCAGTTTTTGCTCCAACAGGAGGAAACCATTGACCTGGTAATTCCGCGTGGCGGTGAAGGGTTGATCCGCTATGTAAGTGAAAATTCCAGGATACCTGTCCTGAAGCATTACAAAGGTGTTTGCCACATTTACGTAGACAAGGATGCAGACCTCGAAAAATCGACACCGGTTATACTCAACGCAAAAACGCATCGTCCTGGAGTATGTAATGCTCTTGAAGGAGTGCTCGTACATCAAACTTTAGCTGCTGATTATATCCCGGTAATAGTAAAAGAATTGACAGATGCGGGTGTCGAGGTGAGGGGTTGTGCCAAGACCGTGAATTTGAGTCCTCTTGCAGTCCCTGCTCAGGAAAGTGACTGGGGGACCGAGTTTCTTGACCTAAAGATAGTAATGAAAGTTGTTAGTGATGTAGAGGCTGCCAAAGAGTATATTTTTGAGCACGGTTCAAAACATACCGAGGTTATTCTCACAGAAAACTACACTACTGCCCAGCAGTTTGTTGCTCAGGTTGATGCTTCTGCAGTTATGGTCAATGCATCAACCCGTTTTAATGATGGTGGGCAATTAGGACTAGGCACCGAAATTGGTATAAGCACTACAAAACTTCACGCTTATGGACCTATGGGCCTTGAAGAACTGACAACACGAAAATTTGTAGTGTACGGCCAGGGACAAATTAGAAATTGATACAGAAGATCGGCATTCTTGGAGGAACATTTGATCCTGTTCATAAAGGACATCTCCAGCTTGCTCTAGCCGCCCTGAACGAATGTTCTCTATCTAAAGTGCTGCTGATTCCAGCAGCAGGCCCTCCCCATAAACATAGCAAGTCCGTGACACCATATAATCACAGGCTTGCTATGTTGAAATGTGCAACGTCTTCATTCAAAAAACTGGAAGTAAGTACAATCGAAGGAAATCTGCCAGTTCCATCATATACAATTGACACTATACGCTTTTTGGAAGCTCAGAATACGCAAAATGTGAGCTATTATTTTATTATAGGAATTGATGCTTTTGCAGATATTCTAAGCTGGAAATCGTATAATCAACTTCTGGGGAAGGTAACATTACTTGTGGCAAATAGGCGGGGTTTCAAAAAGCACGAAATGATCAGGAATGTCGCAATGAATCTTGGATACGTGGTTGATGGGGCGAAGTGGAAAGCGTCTAATGCCCATCTTAAGGATATCTATTTTCTACAATCGCCACTGCTTGAAGTTTCCTCAACATCGATCAGGCAGTCAATTGCGTCCGGCTGTTGTGAAAACATAGCAGGGCTTGACCAGGCTGTTTTTCAATATATCAAAAAACATGATTTATATGCTATAAAGCATAATAGTATTAGGTGAGTATATTAATTGTAAGGGATTAGTAGTAAAAGATGTATAACTATCATATGGATTGAATAGTTAGTGTACAATTTAATCCAGTTAGTCGATCTGATAACCTATTAATTTATTCTAAAGGCATTAGCAACTATGGTTGCCACTTTGCTCAATAAGAAAGAGAAACCTATTAATGTACTCATTGCTGATGATTCCATTGTTTTTCGTCGCCTGATACGGGATATCTTTTCTGATTCCCCAAAAATACGCATTTCCGGGGAGGCTAAAACAGGCATTGAGGCACTTGATATGGTGTTGAAGCTTAAGCCTGATGTTATCCTGATGGATATGGAAATGCCGTTGATGGATGGGATGACAGCACTTCAGCACCTGATGATTCATTGCCCCACTCCTACTATCATGCTGTCCAGTTTGACCCCAGAAGGTACCACACGTTCGTTTGACGCCTTGAAAAATGGAGCAGTCGATTTTATTGCCAAGGTGTACCTGTTTGAAAAAGCTGAACTACATATTTTTAAAAAAATCCTGCATAGAAAAGTATTGAATGCTTCATGCATGACCGTTCGTTCCATAGAGCCGGATTTTTTAAATAATAATGAACGTAACGTCAGCGCAAATAGTAACAGAATTGTTTTTTGTGAAGATTGCGGGGGCAGAAATATTGTTGAAAATGATGCACATACGTCAGTAATAGAGTGCACGTTTTGCGGGGATATAATTGAGCTTGTCACTGTAGAGCGGTATCGTCGAAACAGTTTTATGACTGTTTTCGGAGGCGGCAAAGATTCATTTAGAAACCTCCTTAATATAATCCCCAAATTTGATCAGGACCTGGCTGGTTCAATAATGGTTGTTGTGGATTCAGAAGAAAAGCAACTTACAGCTTTTTGTGAATATCTTGCAGCTATTAGCCGTTTGAAAGTGTTAAGGGCACGGCCAGGGATGAATGCTGAAGCTGGTCATTGCTATATTGCATCAACGTATGACAACTTATGCTTAAAACCTTTTAGTACAAAATTGACGTTTAACACAGTAAAGCAGCTTGATAAGGGTATTGGTGCTATCGATCTGGCAATGGCATCAGTTTCCATGATTTTTAAAAATAAATCAGCTGGTGTATTGCTTGCCTCAAATGAGAATGATGGCTTGCAGGGGTTGGCGTCAATTATTAAAAATTCGGGAAAACCACTCTTAATTGATCCCACTAATTGCCTGGCACCAAATCTGGTAGAAAATGCGATGAAGACATTTAGCAAGGCGCATGTGGTTGACAGTGCAGCAGAATTGGTTGACTATATTCAATTACTGTATAAAAATGCACAGCAGGGGAGTGCTTCTTTTTAGGAGTATGTATTTCTGAAGACACTGTTTTGATTGTCAATCTACCCGCTCACTATTTCGATAAATGATAACAATGCCTATAAAGGTAAATCGTGAATTCCGGTTTTAAAAATTAGAAAGATATGCTTTGGGAAGAAGAAGTACCACTACTGCGTCAGGGATATCATAAAGAGTTGCTTATAAAGGCTTTTGAAAATGAATCTCATGGAAAGAAAGTCTTTCCACCCCGGGATTGTGTTTTTCAGGCGATGCGGCTAACACCTTTTGAGGAAGTTAAAGTCGTTATTATCGGTCAGGATCCATATTTCAATGAACATAAAAAACTAGGTCCAGAAGCTCATGGTCTCTGTTTTTCTGTCATGGATGGTATCCCGATGCCACCGTCTCTTCGTAACATATTTAAAGAGATAAACGGTTCAGTTAACAAGGGGCGGGAACCGAGGGTAAATACGAATTTAACAGATTGGGCAGAACAGGGCGTATTGCTGCTCAATGCAAGTCTTACTGTTATTGAAAAGCAACCAAACTCTCATGCCAACTTAGGCTGGCATGAGTTGACAGATAACATAATTGAGACAATATCTTTAAAAAGAGAAAAGGTAGTCTTTATGTTATGGGGGGCATTCGCTCAAAAGAAAGAGCGATTGATTGATCGTAGCAAGCATCTCATCTTAAAAACAAGCCACCCCTCACCGCTTTCAGCTCATCGGGGTTTTCTGGGCTCTGGCGTATTTACACAATGTAATGAGTTTCTCAAGCGTAATCAGATAGACCCTATACGCTGGTGATCAGATTACCAGCGTTTTTATTATATCCTTTTTTCCAATTATTCCACGTATCTCACCATCCTGTACGACTGGCAAGGTGTGAATATTCTGTTCAGACATTATCGTTGCCAATTCATCAATTGGTGTTGTTTCCGTGACAGTTGTCACATTTTCAGTGAAAATGTCAGCTACCGTTGAGCCTGCAATTTTTCGCATTTCCGCTTCAAGTTTATCCGGGCTTTCAAGATAAATGAATGAATCAAGAATTGACACAACAGTAGGAATATGAATTTTTTTGTTCTGATCGATCAGGTCACTTTCTGTAACAACGCCTAGTAGATTCCCTTCGTTGTCAACAACAGGTGCCCCGCTGATGCTGTTTGTGGTTAATATTTTGGCCAGCTCTTTCACTGTAGTTTCTATAGTGACGGAGATTACTTTGCGGGTCATTATGTCTGCAGCTGTTTGCATGGTGTCCCCATTATGGTAGTAAAGATTTCAAGGTAACGGGAATAACTTCGGAGACCTCACTTGCAGTATATCCTGCACCATATTTTTCGTAAAGGGAATCAGCAGCTGCTCCATGCAGGTAAGCAGCAGCGGATGTTGCATCGAAGGCATTCATCCCCTGACATATCAATGCGCCAATCATTCCGGCAAGTACGTCTCCCATTCCGCCCGTAGCCATGCCAGGATTACCTGAAGTGTTGATTCTTATAAGATATCCGGGTGCTGATATTATAGTACCGGCACCTTTAACAACGACGATATTATCAGAATGGCCATTATTCAGAGTTTTGCATGCCTGACGAGCAGCTTCGAGTCTATTGTCCTGAATCTGTTGTATTGGCCAGCCGAGAATGCGGCTTAGTTCCCCTGGGTGAGGCGTGAAAATACGTTGCCCTCCTGATTGCTCAATCTTTTCGGGGTTGGCGGCGAGGATATTCAAGGCATCGGCGTCAAGAACCATAGGAATTCGAACTTCTTGATATAATTCCAAGAGTAATTTAGAAGTCTCATACGATGTTCCTATGCCTGGACCGATGACCACAGCCCGTTTTCCTTCGAGACTTTGGAGAATTGTATCACAATCCCTATAGCTGAAAGTAGTGTCCGAATGAGGTAATGAGATGGTCATTGCTTCAATAAGATTATTCTCGATGACGTTGTTCAGCTTATTGGGCACGGCCAGCGAAACCAGGCCACATCCTGATCTGAGAGCACCTTTGGCACTGAGTATGGCTGCACCGGTTTTACCAGTAGAACCACCTAAAATGAGCAGATGACCATGATCCCCTTTGTGGGAAGAGTTTTTACGTACAAGGCCAGAGCTTATATTGCTGAACATTGAATTGTCGAGAAGTTCATTTGAAATGGGCACAGAGTCCAAAGTTTCAATTGGTATACCAATATCGATTACTTCGAGTTTGCCGGTGAGTTCACGACTGTCATGTATATAATGCCCAGGTTTAGCAAAGCCATAGGTCGCTGTTTGATCTGATCTAATGCATGTGCCGAGTACTTTGCCGCTATCCGCATCCATGCCTGAGGGGCAATCCACTGAAACCACTGGTACATCATGAGCAAAATCTCGCTCATTTATAAGGTTTATAACAGAGGCAAAGTGATCTTCTACAGGTCGTGTAAGCCCGGTCCCAAAAACGGCATCAACGATACTGTAGCAGGGTAGTCCGCGCGATTCGATCTGTTTGTAGAGAACAGGTATGGTATGAACCCTGGACGTGGTGTCAATTACATGAAATGGCAATTTCAGGTTTTTGACTATGGCCATATTCAGGGCAGCGTCACCTTGCAACTTATCAGGATTGACCAACAGGAAGAAAAAAGGTTTACACCCCCGTTGGTGGAGGTGTCTGCCTATGACAAGACCGTCACCACCGTTGTTGCCGGGACCGACAATAATGCATGCAAAGGTATTTTGGCACGTTCCTAAAGTCCGCTCCATCATTCTCACAGTACCTAGACCTGCATTCTCCATCAAAACGATGCCTGGAATGCCAAAATTTTCTATGGCACACTTATCAAGGGCCTGCATTTCCTGGGCTGTGGGCAGTTTCATTTTGACTCCTTGAAGAATAATTGAAGCAGCATCGAGTTTGGTGCAAAATAGATAATGGCTTAGGTAAACCGTTCTATCTTATCGAATATATGTAACCTGATCAATTTAATAAAGTAAGAATTTCAAGCAATACGTAATGTTATGGCAAATTATCTTCTTTCTTGTCGGTTTCAGGCGTATTCATAGCTGAGCAGCAAAGTACACAGGGTTTAAATCCAGATCTTTTGGCAAACTCAACATCTTTAAACTCTATGGAACAATGAGGACTGGTGTAGTATTTACAGTGAGGAAGGTGAAAGAGTTTGCGTTCAACATCGCCCTTCAGGCGTTGCTGAGATTCTTCGCTGGAGGTTTTTATAGTCTTTGTCCGAGAATTCCTTGGAAACAAGAGTGTGGTGGCCTTGTAGCCTTTTTTACAAAGAGTCACGACTGGGCCGAAGCTAAATCTGTATAATGTGCTGAAGAAATTTTGTAATCCTTCGGAGAGAAGAGGCATTTCATTAGTGACTCTATATATAAAATACAACGCTGCCAGAAAAAATAGTACATCAGCAAACCACATTGCAGGAATGATAGGCAGAGTACCTTCAGAAGCCATCATTTTCCCCATCGTAAAAAGCACATAATAGATAATAAATACAGCTAATCCCATAGGGATACCGATTGCTTTTTTCCCAGGCCCAGCCTGAAGGCCAAATGGTAAACCTAAAATTGTGAGCACAAAGCAGCCGACAGGCAGTGCCAGTCGTTTATGATATTCAACCAGCATGACTCTTCCGCGTTCAGTGTTTCTTCCAAAGGAGTCTGCGGTAGTAAGAAGTTCTGACATTGTCAGGGTCCTTCTGTGTATCGATTTACCCTGAGCGGGAGGCTGGAGGGGGAGGTTAATTATATACTTTTCAAAATTTACTATTTGAGCATCTTTATTATCCGGGCGATGGAGGCTTCCGTTTTCAAGAAGAATTGTGACATTCATATCTTTAAGGTTGCTTACCATTCTCCCCTTGGATGCCATCGTGATTGACGGATTTATCTGGCCCCGCATATCAGATACCCATACATCTTTCCATTCACCACTCTCTTTATCAATTTTGCCTACATGAACTACTAGATCTCCAAGTGCTTCAGTGAATTTGTATTCTTTTATGCCCTTATCAATTTTCTCTTTCAGTAACTGGTAGGTAAGTTGCTTCATAGCAACTTCACTCACCGGTATGAGCTTGGTTGAAAAATAGCTTGTGGCAAGCGCAATGATTGCGGCTATGAGAAAAATTGGGGGTAGAATTCGATACATGCTGATCCCGCTGGCTTTTAAGGCCAGAATTTCGGTGTCATTAGATAGGCGTGAAAACCCTATAATGATACCCATCATCGATGCCATTGGGATGGTGTACAAAAGCATGTTAGGCAGCATATACGAGAACATGCGAATAAAATCGCCGCCACCGATATTTAGCTCTAGAGCAAAATTCAGAAAAGGAATGAGCTTAACAAGAAAGAAGACACCGTTCATAATGAGAAAACTGGCAAAAAAAGGCGCCAGCATCTCAGTGGAGAGGTAACTGTAGAGTAGGTAGGGTGTACGTGAAATTATTTTCATAAAAACCGCAACTGAGTTATTCAGTATATAAAAAAATTTGAATGTTCGGTTTGTGAATATTAAATAGAGACAATGCTTCAGAAGTATTATGGAAACAGACTGGAAAAACAATCAAAATAGACTAAAGATTGCCATTTATTTTCAGTGATAGAATTCGGTCACACAAAAGAAGATAGATATCCTGTTCCAGAATGAACATGCAGATAAGAAAAAATCCCGACTAATTCATTTAGTCGGGATTTAACATCAGAACTTAGAATCTACAAGCGGTTCAGTTATGGTGACTTCGATCCAGTGAGAATCCCACCATTCCTTGGGTGTCGTAAATACGCCGTTTATCAGCATTGAGAAATGTAAATGATCCCCCCCAGCCATGCCGGATGTCCCTGTGAGGCCTATAGAATCACCATTTGCTACTACGTCATCTACGGCGACATTGATCTGGCTGAGATGTGAATATAGACTAAAAACCCCCTGACCATGATCAAGGAGTACCATGTTACCATAAATGCCAAGGTAATCAGCAAACACAACCTTTCCTGTGTTTGCAGCCTTTACATTTGCACGACGCGTTGATGCTATATCCATTCCAAGATGGACCTGCTTGTCAATTGGCTGATCTTTGTAGTAGTAGGTACGATGATCTGCAAAACCGGCTCTTCCGCTTCCTGCCATTCTAGAAAACTTACCTTCCCACAGGCGTTCGCTGATTGGATTTTGACAAAGTTCAAAGATTTTAGTGTTGTTCTCTTTTCGAATTACTTGATTGGTGTGCAGATATTTTTCTACATTGTCTCCAGGAAGGTCGGGGTAATATTGTTCAAATTCAGGGATTTTTGCAGACAGAAATCCGTCGCTGATGTTAATTCTGTCACGTTTCTGGCGTACCTTTTTGAAAGTCGTCGCAAGTGGAACAGTGCGAACATTACCTGCGATATCCGTTGCAGTCAGTTTGAGTTCTTCAACGGATTCTGTATCAAATGGTAAGGCAAAATATGCGATATAGACGTCTTTTCGACCATCCCCGACAATATGACCACGGTTGAACATCCCATTAACAACCACACCGTGTTCGGCATCATTGTCTGAAACATTATAGATGACTATTCCCGTACCACCTGGAGAAATATATTTTTCACTATGAATGGGCTGGATTCTTGGAGGCTTAGTATCGAGAGTTACACTTTTCGTTGCGTTTGCAGCATTGCCGTTAAACATCCCTCTCAGTGAGAAATCGTAAGCCATAACTGAAATTTCGATCTCACCATCAGTAAAACCGAGCTTTTGCGCATCAACCTCAAGAGTTTGGGAGAACTCAAGTGGTCCTATCTGGCCGGTATAACGCAAACGTGGATACGTTTTATAATACAGTTCTTTAACAACACCTTTCTGGGAAGCGGAAACAGTTATCTGGCGCAGTCCACTCCCGGTATCAGTAATTCGAATATCAAATTTGCCGTTTTTACCGATATGAATTGGGACTTTTGAGAGATCTGCAACAGGTGCACTACCTTCAAAAAAGAAAAAGAAGGATGCTCCAGCGCCTGCAATCAATATGAATAACAGAACGAGAAGAAAGAATTTGCCAGTTTTTCTTGGTTGTCTATGTCTACGAAGTCCCATAGGAGTATATGTGTTATTTTTTTTGGAACGATGAGGGGGGGTATTAACGCTGCCAGATAATTTCGTATTTTTCCATGTGCATATCCTTTGCAGGAGCAATAATAATACGTTTACCTGTATCTTGTTCAAGATGGGCCGTCGTTAACTCTTCTTCTTTAGCTAACATATCAGCTATTCGTGGATGTACTCTTACTGTTACAGTATTGCCACCTGCCATTTTGGCGTTTCGATGTATTTTCCTGAAAATATCGTAACATATGGTGCGACGAGATTTCAGCATCCCCTCGCCTGTGCAGTAGTGACATGGTTCACACATCAACTGATATAGACTTTCGCTGTTTCGTTTTCTGGTCATCTGCACAAGACCAAACTCTGAAAGCTTCAGAATGTTAATTCTGCTTTTATCTTTTTTGACAGCGGATTTGAAGGTAGCAAACAACTCTTCTCTGTGCTCCTCGTCTTCCATGTCAATAAAATCTATGATGATGATACCACCGATATTGCGTAATCGCAGCTGGTAAGCAATTTCAACTGCTGCCTCCATGTTGGTCTTGAAAATGGTGTCATTCAGGTTGTTTTTTCCAACAAATCGACCTGTATTAACATCAATTACAGAGAGTGCTTCAGTGCTTTCTATAATTATGTACCCACCAGAGCGAAGCCATACCTTTTTTTCGATAGCACGATTTATTTCCACCTCTAATCCATGGGCTTCAAATAAAGGTGTATCGCCAAGATATAACTTGAGTTTGCTTTGTAACTCTGGGGCAAACGTTTTAACGAAAGATTCAATTTTCTTAAATGCCGATTCATCATCAATAATGAGGCGGTCAACATCAATAGTGAAGAGATCTCTTACTGCACGAAGTGTTATATCGAGGTCTTCGTATACAATCGAAGGTACTTCTGGGGCCTTTGAACGATCCTGAATCTCCTCCCAGAGGTGAAGGAGAAATTCCATGTCTGCTTCGAGTTCTTCAAGTTGCGCATTTTCAGCAACAGTTCGAACTATAAACCCTGCACCTTTGGGGCGTATTTGTTCAATTTTTTCTTTTAAACGAATTCGAACCTCTTCATCCTCAATCTTTCTCGATATTCCAATATGGTCTGTAAGTGGAATAAAAACGAGATTTCTGCACGGAAGAGTGATGTGACAGGTAAGTCGTGCTCCTTTAGTGCCGATTGGATCTTTACTGACCTGAACGATAATATCCTGACCTTCTTTTAATAGATCTTCAATATTATGATTCTGTACTCGGTGAGATGTTTTTTCAGTGATATCATGTTCGGGTTCGCACGTGTGAACAGGAGGGGATTCTTCAGAGCCTACGGAGTCTGGAGTTGAATCCTCTATATAAATATCATCAACGTATAAAAAACCGGTACGTTCAAGGCCGATATCTACAAAAGCAGCCTGCATTCCGGGGAGAACCCGAACGACTTTGCCTTTATAAATGTTTCCCATTAGCCCTCTTTCGGTGGGCCTTTGGAGGTGGAATTCACTAAGTGTGCCACTCTCCACAAGTGCAAGGCGCACCTCGTAGCTTCTGGAATTTATAAGAATTTCCGTGGTCATGATGTTGTCATAAATCAAATATTTATACTTCCCAAAAAGGGGAAGGAGATTGTTGATGAAACGTTGAGTATACAGTACCTTTGTTATAAAAAGCCATATGTAATAATGTTTTTTAACTAATCTTTCACTTCGTCACCTATGACTGCACACCCGGTTTCTGTAATTATTCCTACGTATAATCGCAAACATTTCCTTCCCCGTGCTCTGGATTCAATATTTAGACAGACGCATAAATGTTTTGAGGTCATTATAGTAGATGATGGGTCAACCGACAGTACAGAGCAGTATGTCAGGGGGCTGAAATATCAACACAAATGCAATATTCGATATTTGAGACAAGAGAATAAAGGCCCAGCAGCCGCACGAAATTTAGGAATTGTTCATTCAGAAAGTGATTATGTAGCCTTTCTCGATTCAGATGATCATTGGCACAAAAGAAAACTTGAAAAACAATGCAGTTTATTGCTGAATAGCCCACAGTTTCTGATAAGTCATACAAAAGAAAAATGGCTCCGAAACGGTATTCATTTGAATCAGAAGAAAAAGCACATTCCACAACATGGTGATATCTTTTCTCACTGTCTTGAATTATGTGCTGTCGGGATGTCTACGGTAATGGTTCATAAGTTGCTTTTTGAACACGTTGGTTTGTTCGATGAGTCGTTCAGGTGCTGCGAAGATTATGACTTCTGGTTACGTGCCAGTTGCAGGCACCAGTTTCTTTTGGTTGACTCACCTCTTACAATAAAAGAAGGTGGACGTGAAGATCAGGTTTCGCAACAGTTTAGTGTAGGAATGGACAAGTTGCGTATTCGCTCTATTGAAAATTTACTGGCAAGTCGAAAATTACAGACTGATCAATATATCCTGGCCTGCAATGAGCTTGTGAAGAAATACACTATTTATGGTAACGGCTGCTTGCGTCATGGCAAAGAAGACGAAGGCCTTTACTATCTCGGAAAGGCCGAGTCGTTAAACGATCAAATACCAAAGAGTTCCAGATGAAGATGAAATCATGGAGTGATCCGTCACATTTTATAAAAACGATCCATGTTGATGAAACCTGTTTAGAGGACCCATATACGAAGGAAATTCTTGAAAGGGCAAACCTGCCATGGAATGTAGTTCCAGAGGGTTCCGAGCCATGTCAATTTGATAAGCTATACCCGGAAAATCTTAGTGAAGGTAAACAGCACCTCTATCTGACAAAAAATAAAGGTCAATTTTTTAAACCATGCCCGGCAACACGAGAGTATAAATGTTGCGATTACCATGTGCTCAATACCGGCATGAACTGTCCTATAGACTGTGTTTATTGTATATTGCAGGCTTATCTGAACAATCCGTGGCTCTCATTTTATGTAAATGTTGATGAAATGCTGGCTGAAATCGACGCTGTACTTAATGATAACCCAGATACTCTTTACAGGATTGGTACAGGTGAATTCACAGACTCATTAGCTATTGATCGTCTGACTAACCTCAGTTCAAAGCTCGTATCGCATATGGCAACTAAAAAGAATGCTATGCTGGAGCTTAAAACAAAATCTGCGGTGATAGAAAATCTGGAAGGATTAAAACATAATGGGCGAACCGTTATTGCCTGGTCTTTGAACAGTACGCAAATTCTTCAGCGCCAGGAACTTCGATCCGCAACACTTGAAGAACGACTGGAGGCTGCGGCCAGGGTTGCTGGCTGGGGATATAAACTCGCATTTCATTTTGATCCGATAATTGATCATGACGGATGGCAGCAGGGGTACATTGAAACAATTGATCGTCTTTTTCAGGTAGTTCCTAAAGAATCTATTGTCTGGATATCCATGGGTGCCTTGCGATATCTGCCAAAGTTAAAAGATATCGGAATAAATAGATTCCCGGGATCTCAAATGTATTTTCAGGAGTTTGTAGAAGGTCTAGACGGGAAGTCTCGGTATTTCAGAGATAATCGCGTCAGGTTGTACCAGCATATTTATAATTATTTGCAGCAACATGTTTCAAATAGAACCTGCATTTATTTTTGCATGGAGAGTGACGAGATCTGGAAAGATGTTATGGGTTTTACTCCAGAAGAAAAAGGTGGTGTTCCAGTAATGCTTGATCGTTCTTTTTTTAACAATAATTAACCCGTTGCATCAATTTACTATTGATCAACGGCTCTAGATATCGGGCAAATTCATATAATGCTTTACGTTTCATTTTTCTAGCGTATACTTGTTTGACCGAATAATACCATGTCAATCGCATTATAGGTGCGGTTGAAAATCAGGAGACTAACATAATGATAAATAAAGCAATTCTTATTGGCAACCTGGGAGCCGACCCAGAAATTCGTTACACTCAGAGTGGAACACAGGTAGCCTCTTTTACTGTCGCAACAACCGAGAGATGGAAAGGGCAGGATGGCCAGATGCAGGAGAGCACCGAGTGGCATCGCATCGTTGCCTGGCAGCGGCTAGCAGAAATATGCGGGGAATATCTTAACAAAGGTTCCCGTGTCTATATCGAAGGGAAAATCCAGACCAGAAAATGGACCGATCAGAATGGTGTTGACAGGTACACAACGGAGATCGTGGCCAGAGAGATGAAGATGCTTTCACCTCGTGGTGGTGATGGTGGTGGTCAGGGAGGTGGGTCTTTTGGTGGTGGACAGGATTCATTCCCAGAACCTCCAGCAGGATTCATGGGCGGAACCGGAGAGGACGTACCTTTCTAAGCCGGAATCCCAAACGTTTTTATCGAGGGTTGTACTGTTTTCGACAGTCAACCCTCTTTATTATTAAGCACGCTTTCAGCGCACTGTTTTGACACGGGAAAGGGGCTTGACGATCTCCTTATGCATCCATATTGTGATAGATATGGAAGAAAGTGCAGATTGCAAAATTATATCTATCAAACGTATTCATTCAATGTGAAGCTCCAATGGAATACTATCAAAAATTAGGCGTTGCAAAAAATGCAACTGCCAGTGAAATCAAAAAAGCGTATCGTAAGCTGGCTGTGAAATATCATCCCGATAAAAATAAGGGTGATAAGCAAGCCGAAGAGAAATTTAAGGAAATAAGTGAAGCTTATGCTGTCCTCTCAGATGCTGAGAAAAAACAGCAGTATGACACTTATGGTTCTACAGATTTCCATCAGCGATACTCACAGGAAGATATTTTCAGAAACTTTGATTTAAACGATATCCTCAGGCAGTTCGGCTTTGGTGGCAGTATGGGAGGTCAGCAGGCTTCTGGTTTCGGTGGTGGCGGGGCACACTTCAACTCGTTTTTCGGTCAGGGCGGCATGCATGGCGGGGGCGGTTGTGGAGGTGGTTGCCATCAACCTGAAAAAGGTCAGGATATGACCTATCAGATTACCGTGACCCTCGATGAAGTCCTTACTGGTAGTGATCGTTCTATTTCTCTTAGGAAAAATGGCCAGCCTCAACAGGTGAGTGTTAAAATTCCGAAGGGGATTGAAGAAGGAAAAAAACTGCGGCTCAGAGGAAAGGGTGGCCCATCGAAAAATGGTGGACCTCCAGGCGATTTGTATCTGAAAGTCGAACTGTCCGAACATCCCGTTTTTAGCCGTGATGGTGACAATCTCATTGTTACCAAACTACTTAATTTCAGTGATGCCTGTATGGGAGGAAGTGTTGAAGTAGAGACACTGGAAGGGAAGAAGTTTGCCGTAAAAGTTCCTAGCGGTACCATTGACGGTGCTAAACTGCGGCTCCGGGGTTTTGGTTTGCCGGCCGGACCTGTCGGTGAGCGTGGTGATCTTTATGTGAAACTTGCTGTTAAGGTTCCTGAGGAACTGAGTGACGAGCAGGTACAGGCTCTTACACAATTGCGAGAGGTTGGCCTGTAATTATTAGCCAATCCGTTTAGGAATCTAATAAAAAAAAGGGGATGATGCTTTTGTTAAGCGTCATCCCCTTTTTTGTTCTAAATACAGTGTCAGAATTTAGTATTTCTGATCAGCGTATGCAAGCCAACCGCCTGCACTCACCAAGTCTTTATCAAAAGAGTTAATTGTAAACGAACAGACAACGTCTTCTTGGTAACTTTCTGTTGTCGTAGCGATCAATTTGCATTCCTGCATGTCCACTTGAAATGAAACATTACCCGGAAGTGCAAATAACATATCAATCTGTTCTCTCGGGAGTTCAATTGCGAGAATGCCGCAGTTGAACATGTTCTGACGGAAAATACGTGCAAAGCTTTCTGCGATAATCACGTTAATATCATTCACTTCAAAAGCCCAGACAGCATGTTCGCGGGAAGAACCGCAGCCAAAGTTTGCTTTTGTAACCACGACTTGAGCATTTTTAAGTTCTTCAGAAGCGGGGTCGAATGCTTTACCATCTAGAAGGAGGTCTTCAAGAAGATGTGGCTTGAGTGCGGTTTTTGAAATCTCTGTAAGATATTTTGCAGGAATGATTTCATCGGTATTGATATCATTTCTGTCGAAAAATATTGCAGGACCACCAAATTCTTTCATCTATCTGCCTCGTATTAGTTAAGATAATCTCTAGGATCGGAAATTGTGCCTGTAATTGCAGCAACTGCAGCTGAGTGAGGGCTCATCAGGTGAACCATGCCACCTTTACCCATTCGCCCGTTGAAGTTTCTGTTTGTGGTAGAAGCACAAACTTCGCCTTCTGCAAGTACGCCTGAACTCATACCAAGGCAGGCACCGCAGGTTGGATTGAGTACACAGAAACCGGCATCCATAAAGATTTTGATAATACCTTCTTCGAGAGCCTGGCTGTAAATTTTCGGTGTAGCGGGAGTAACTATTCCGCGAACGCCTGGTGCCAATTTTTTACCTTTAAGAATCTCTGCAGCATCCCTGAGATCTTCAATACGACCATTAGTGCAGGAACCGATATATACCTGATCTACTGGTGATCCGGAAAGTTCAGAAATGTCTTTCACCATATCAGGTTTAAAGCCATAGGTTACTTGCGGTACAAGATCAGATACATTGAAGACGATTTTCTCTTCGTAGGCCGCGTCAGGATCAGAGTGCCACTTTTTATAATCTTCAACTGCTGCGTCGATTGTAGGATAATCACTCTGGATAAAAGACCAGAGGTACTCTGCAGTCACTCGGTCAGGCATACAAATGCCACACGTTCCGCCAGCTTCAACTGCCATGTTGCACAGTGTCATTCTGGCAGCCATTGACATCTGGTCAACGACGGGGCCGACAAACTCGATAATCTTGTCGGTCGCACCATTTACAGTAATCTTTTTGATTATTGCAAGAATAACATCTTTAGCAGATACACCTTTACTGAGTTCACCTTCAAGTATAACCTGCATTGTCCTGGGGGATCTGAATGAGCAAACCCCCTTATAGATGCCAACTTCAAGGTCAGTTGTTCCAACTCCTGCAGCAAAGGCTCCAAATGCACCGTGGGTACAGGTATGGGAATCACCCATAATTATGGTGTAACCGGGTCGTACAAATCCTTTTTCAGGGAAAAGGGCGTGACAAACACCGTTTTCGCCAACGTCAAAAAAATCTTGAATCTGGTGACGTTTAGCCCACTCACGCATGATTTTGCCTTGCATAGCGGTTTTTGAATCTTTTGCTGGTGTAACGTGATCGATAACAGCTTTGATTTTTGTGGTGTCAAAGACCTTGTCCATGTTTTTTTCCATGAGGTCCATAATCGCGATCGGAGTCGTGATTTCATGACACATGACAACATCGAGATCAAGAACCATATTTTCAGACGATGGTTGATCTTTGAGATGTGTCTCAAAAATTTTCTCAGCTATGGTTTTTCCCATGAGGTAACTCCAGAAGAATAGTTGAGCTGGATATATTGAACAGCTAGGAATAGGGCATGCTGCGGAAAGATGTGCAGGCAGCATGCGAATTGCGTTGTGAATTCGACATTCTACATCAAAAGTGGTATTCTTACCACAAGATAATTAATGATATATTTTCAGATCCTTAGGGTAAATTAGCAGTGGAGTTAATATGAATATATTTACACGTTTTATGGTGGTGTTGATCGTTCTCCTCGTGACTACAAACAGTTGGGCAGCTCATGGCATAAGTGTAAATAGTGAACTTAAGTATAAAGAAGGGTTTACACACTTTGAATATGCATCACCAAAAGCCAAAAAAGGTGGACATCTAGTACTTTATAGCCTTGGCAGCTTTGATAAACTGAATCCATTCACCTTAAAAGGTGTTGCACCCTTTGGCCTGGAGGCATTCGTTTTTGAAACACTTGGTGTAAGAAGTATGGATGAGCCAACAGCGGAGTATGGGTTGATTGCAAAAGATATTACGGTGGCTGATGATCTTCTTTCCGTAGTATTTACCTTAAATACTGATGCCAGATTCTCTGATGGGACGCCAGTTACTGTTGAAGACATTGCCTTTTCACTGGAGACCCTGAAGGGGCCTAAAGTTCACCCTATATATCAGTATTATTATGGCGACATCTCTCATTCCGAGATTATTGACTCAACACGAATTCGTCTGGTCTTCAAGCAGCCGAACCGTGAGCTTGCCATGATTTCGGCCCAAATCCCAGTATTTTCGAAAAGAAGCTTCACTGATGACAAAATTGACAGTTCAGTGAAAACAGGACCTTTAGGGTCCGGGCCATATGTGGTGAGTAATGTAGTACAGGGTAGATCAATAACATATACTCGAAATAAGCAGTATTGGGCTATCGATCATCCTGTAAGAACGGGATTGTATAATTACGATAAAATAACAATTAAATACTATAAAGATCAGATTGTTGCGTTGGAGGCTTTTAAAGCCGGTGAATTTGATGCTATGGCAGTTTATATCGCGAAACAATGGGCTCGGGATATGGATGGACCACGATTTAATTCAGGTGAGCTAGTAAAAAAAATATTCCCTCATTCAAATAATGCAGGAATGCAGGGTTTTCTGATGAATACCAGAAAAGAGATTTTCAGTAACAGAAAGGTCAGGCAGGCTATAGGACTGGCTCTTGATTTTGAGTGGACAAATAAATCGTTATTTTTTGATCAATATACACGAATTTCATCGTATTTCAGCAACTCCTATCTGGCTGCGACGGGGTTGCCAGAGGGATTGGAATTAGAGTACCTGGAGGAATTACGCGGTAAGGTTCCACCTGAGGTTTTTGATACACCCTTAAAAGCGCCTGAGACGACAGGAAAAGGCGGTTTGAGAGCTAATTTGCGCAAGGCTAAGAAGTTGCTGGCTGAAGCAGGATATACGGTTAAAGACGGTATACTTGTTGACACCAAGGGGAAACAGCTTCGAT
The DNA here is from genome assembly GCF_005116655.2 of Desulfosediminicola flagellatus. Lineage (GTDB taxonomy): Bacteria > Desulfobacterota > Desulfobulbia > Desulfobulbales > Desulfocapsaceae > Desulfopila > Desulfopila flagellata. The sequence goes on from NZ_CP050698.1 coordinate 2,432,060, forward strand.
TTGAAATTCTGCTGAATCAAGCAACCTTTGAGCGAGTAATGGCTCCTTTTGCAAGTAATCTTGAAAAACTTGGCATCCAGGCAAATTATCGTACAATTGATAAAACCCTATACTCAGACAGATTGAAAACATTTGATTTTGACATGACTGTAGTAACGTTTCCTCAGTCATTATCCCCAGGGAATGAGCAACGCAATTTCTGGCACTCTCAATCTGCTGATATACATGGGTCTGACAATTATGCAGGAATAAAATCTGAAGCGGTGGATCAACTCGTCGATAAAATCATCTATGCTGAGTCAGCTGAAGCACTTGTCGCAGCAACGAAGGCTCTTGATAGAGTTCTCTGGTATGGATATTACGTTGTTCCAAACTGGTATGTGAGCGGTCATCGAATTGCCTATCATGATAAATTTTCCAGTCCTGAAGTATTGCCCAAATATTATTCACCAACCGATTTACTCATGACCTGGTGGATTGATTGATAAATTGGATGCATGGTTGCTCATACGGCTGGGTTCTGACTTGTGTTATTTGAACCATGAATGATTCTCAATTAAGTTGGTGTTTTAGTATCGAAAACATTATCTGTGCCTTGACGTCATGACCAGTTATTTGATATTAATAAAGAGCACCCTATAGTTTGTTAGGCGGGTGCGTACTATGCGGGCTTTGCCCGATCTTTATCTGCGGCGTGCTGGGACGTCGTATCAATAACTGGAGGATTGTCGGATGTCAGATCGTGTGAAAGGTAAGGTTAAGTGGTTTAATGCCAGTAAGGGGTATGGATTTCTTGAAAGACCCGACGGGCAGGGTGATGTTTTTGTACATTATAGCGCCATTGATGGGGATGGATTTCGTAGCCTCGAAGAGGGGGAGCCGGTAGAGTTTTCTGTAGCCAAAACCGACAAAGGGTTACAGGCTGAAAAAGTCTTGAAGCTAGATTGAAATATTTCTGCCAACAACTTACAAGCCCTGTTAATCGTCTTACGGTTGACAGGGCTTTTTTTGTGTAGGTAGTAATTTACAAAATAATATCCGCTTTTTTCCTAATGTAACTGAGTGACTGCAATAACTAGTCTGGAAAAAAATAATCGCTATAAAATGCCATATTAGGTATGTTCACAGGCCGGAAAATAACAGGTGAATACGTATTTGTCTGATTTTAGAATCACTTACTTTTGAATTATCCCACTATGGAAGTATATATCATTGACCTCTCTAATCTAGAGGAAACTGAACGATTTGGAATTGCCATTGGCAAACTTGCTTCGCCAGGTGATGTACTTTGTCTTGATGGTGATCTTGGTGCGGGAAAAACTACCCTCACTCAGGCGATAGCTGTTGGACTTGAGGTTCCAGGTGAGTACTATGTGACTAGCCCGTCCTTTGCGATATTTCATGAGTATCCAGGTCGCCTGCCATTATATCACATGGATTTCTATAGGCTTGGGGACTATACAGAAGTTGAGGATCTTGGCTTTGATGAATATTTTTACCTTTCAGGAATCACCGTTATTGAATGGTCTGAACGGGCAATGGAGTTATTGCCTGATACTAGCCTGAAAATTAATCTGGCTGTTGTTACAGAAATGAAGCGAAAGCTCACGTTGAGTTTTTCAGATAGTCAGTGGCACAAAAAACTCGAAGTGATTGCTTCACAGGCCGGATTAAGGTTGGAAAAAACAGAGTAAATTACACGTGTACTGTCATGGCTCGCGACTCTCTGGTCATAGCGGAAAAAACACCTGTTATAGCTGCTGAATATCACAGGAAATTTGGCTTCTTTGAATGCTGCTCGTAAAATATTGATCAGGTAAAACGGTGAAGGAAGTGCTACGCTGTGGTAATCTGCTGCGCTTGTGCAGTGTGTACAGGAATTTCCATATTCTATAGATTTGAAAATTGATTAAGGTTTGAAACAGAAATGAAGAAAAAAAACATAGTATTTAATGATTGCTTCAAGACTTTTACCAGAGATCAGGATAAGGCAATAACTCCTGAAGACACACTGAAAAAGTTTTACAAGCAGGTTGAGAATCTTGATGTTAAAATTCTTAATGAAGTCAATAGAATAGATAATGGTCGTCTTGATATTCCTGTGTATTTCAGCATTTGCGGTGAAGACGCCTGTGCATTGACCGGCACCAAAAAACAGATGGGTAAAGGAGCGTCACCGATACAGGCTGAAGCTTCTGCATGTATGGAGTTGGCTGAGCGTTTTTCCTTTTTTTCGTTCAAAAGTAATCCGTCTAATTTTATAACCGGCGATTATCAGCAGATGATACATGCGGGTTATCCTGTGATGGATATCAACCTCCTGCTTGAATCTGTTCATGACATGACTTCTACTCCGGAAATTCTTGAGCAGTTGCTTGAAGATATTCCGATGCAGTGGGCATGGGCTACCCACGTAACTACCGGTGAGAATGTGCTCATTCCTTTCTCATGGTTTTTTGCTATAAACGAATTTAATGGTCCATCAGCCGGGAACACCTATGAGGAAGCTGCATTGCAGGGGGTTTGTGAAATCGTTGAAAGGCACGTCTGTTCAGTGATTAACCACCAGAAGTTAGAAACTCCATTAATTGATCCTGCATCCGTCAAAGATCCGGTTGCCAGAGAGTTGCTGGACAAGTTCGAGAAAAATGGAATCGAAATGTATCTTAACGATTTCAGTCTCGATACCGGCATTTGTACTGTAGGTGCCTTGGCTATAGACCGTTCAACATTCCCTGGCATGTCTGAGATCGTTTATACTGCCGGTACTACACCACACCCTGAAAAGGCACTTATTCGTGCTATTACTGAAATAGCACAGCTTGCAGGTGATTTTAACAGCGGATCTAATTATGTTGCCTCCGGTTTGCCAAAACCGTTGTCTATGGAGGAGGTTACCTACGTCGCAGAATCTTCAAAGTGCACCGCTATTAAGAAGATGGTCGACCTGTCCGATGATAACATTAAGGTAGAACTTGAAAACTGTTTCGACGCACTTGCAAAAAAGAATATGCAGGTGTTCATGATAGATGTAACCCACGATCAACTCGATATTCCTGCTTTGTATACCATAGTTCCCGGTGCGCATTTTCGTGAGAGATCGATGATTCAGGATGTCGGACTATTTTCTGCTAAACTCCTTATGGAACTTGTAGAAGACAGTGAGCTTCTTGAGAAGAAATTACTTCAGATGGAGTCAATTCTCCCGGAAGCATATTACCTCGAATTTTACCGTGGCAAGAACATGGTAAATATGGGCTTTCCGGAAGCTGCTATAGCACATTTTGATCGTGCTCTTGAGTTAAACCCTGAGGCTGAAGATCTGCCCTATATTCTATCTTATAAGGGCTTTTGCCTTAAAGAAATGGAGCAGTTCGAAAAAGCTATTGAAGTGCTTCAAAAGGGTATTCTTGAAGATGAAGAACGGCCCGACATTCACAATATGCTTGGAGTATGCTATTTTAAAAAGCAGGATCATGAAACAGCGATTTTCCATTTCAAACGCGCTGTTGATCTTAATCCGGCTTCAGGGATTGATTATGCTAATCTTGGGGTTAACTACAGCAGAATGGGTAAAGAGCAGGAAGCGATCGAATATTTCACCGTTGCCCTAACTCTTGACTCATCCCTTGATTTTGCCCGCAATGAGCTGGCTATTCTCATGAGCAAACAGGATAGCAGCAATTAATAGAACGTATCTACCAGAAGCTATAGCTCTTTAGCCTATGACTACTACAGGCGTATTCAAACTCATATACATCCCTGTAGTAGTCCTCTGCCTTGCTCTTGGCACTCCTTCCTTTTCACATGCAGTTACCAATGAAGCTCTTAAAATTAGTGCCAGTAATTATTATTATGGCAGAGGAGTTGTTCAGGATTACAAAAGGGCCCTCTCATTGTACCTGAAAGCTGCTGAAGCAGGCGACCCTGAGGCTCAGTACATAGCTGGGGGGATGTATTTTAAAGGTCTTGGTACACAGGTAAATTATCTCAAAGCCTTTGAGTTGATTTATAAGGCTGCTAAAAATGGCAAGAGCACTGTTGAGTCACAAAAGATTCTTGGTGAATCATTTTTACTGGGCAGGGGAGTACCGAAAAATTATCGGGAGGCCAGGCGCTGGTTTAATCTTGCAGCCGACCAGGGTGATGTAGAAGCACTTAACGAGTTGGCCTATATGTATTTTGTTGGGAACGGGGTAGCGCAGGACTATAAACGAGCGTATGATTTATTTCTTAAGGCGGCACGTGGTGGGCTGAACCTGGCTCAGTATAATGTTGGTATAATGTTGTACACCGGAAGTGGATTTGATGATGCCAGTCTGGTGGATGCTTACGCGTGGTTTAGTGTTGCCTCAACCGGTGGTAACTCGCAGGCCGAACAGGCTCGGCAATTCCTCGAGACTGTGTTATCTGACAAACAGTTGATTGCCGCGCAGGAAAAGGCAAATGAGTTCTATAACGAAACAAAGAGACCTGCAAGATCACGTTAGGTGGGGATTACTAAATTCTGCCTAAAGTACATGTCCGTCAGTCGGGAGGCTGGAAAACTAACCCTTCGGATTGTTTTAACGGTTGCGACTTTTCCTGGTTTTCGCTAATCACTCAAAATCGTTTGATCCCCCCCCATAGGCGGTTGAACTCCACACAACCCGAGAAGAATGATCTGCTTTATTCAGTCCCTTTATGGCATCTGCGATTCTCAACCATTTAAGGTAACCGATTTTGAATTCATGCAAAAATGCAGCAATTGCATGATTCTCTGAACGAATAGTTTTTGTAAATGCGATCATTGTCTAACCTCCTTATCTGAATAAATTCAATATAAAGCTCATGTAAGATGTCTACGGGTCAGAATGTGAGATGCAAAACAACCCATCCATAGCTTCAACAATTGTGTAACCACATGTAGTTTCGAGTTCTGATCTGAGAAGTGTTAAGTGAAAAAAGTTCAGCTTTTAGTTACATGCTTTTCGAGTTTACCTAACCTATTTTGAACTAAAGCTTTTAACTGGTGCTGAGTTATGATATTTATCCTTTTTTACGTGTTGGGGGTAATCAGCCGCGAACGTTCTATTGTTTTTTAAGATACAAACAGTGAGTTGCGCTATGAACACATGTGTCTTGTTTGTTACCGCTGAAGGAAAGTTATTAGCTAAGGCAATCTCATCATCTTTGGACGATTGCATGTTCTTTGATAACGAGATGAAAGTTGCAGATCGTTTTGCATACGCGTGGGATAAATATGACGGGATAATTGCCATTATGGCAACTGGGATAGTTGTACGCTCAATAGCGCCCCTGATAAAAGATAAGACCCTGGACCCATGTGTAGTTGTCCTCGACCAGAAAGGGCGGTATGTCATTAGTCTGCTTTCAGGGCATCTGGGAGGTGGAAACGAGCTTGCGGTAAAGGTTGCCCGGATAACAGGCGGCATACCTGTGATAACGACAGCAAGCGATGTTTTAGGGAAAACAGCAATAGATCTATGGGCTAAAAGAAACAATCTTGTTGTTGCTGATCGCGCAAAACTGACACAGCTTTCAACCCGACAGGTCAATGGGTTAACACCGGGAGTGTACTGTAATCAGCTCCCTGAAAAGATACCCGATGACTTCTCTATATGCAGCACGCTGACTGAGGCCGATATAGTCATAACCTACAATAATGACATGACATCATCTGCTCTCTGTTGTATACCAGAAATCCTGTTTCTTGGAGTGGGGTGTAACAGAGGCACATCGGTTGAGGATATTGAGACTGCATTTTTAGATCTTTGTACCTTGCACAGAATAGATCCTCGTGCTTTTGCCGGACTTGCAAGTATAGATGCTAAAAACGATGAAAAAGGCATATTGCAATTTGCAGAGAAGCACAAATTCGCACCACGATTTTTTACAAAAGATGAAATCAATTCTGTTGATAATGTGAGTTTTTCGGCAGCTGCTATGAAGGCTGTCGGTGCCCAGGGAGTTGCTGAGCCTACAGCAATTCTGGCAGCGGGTGAAGATGGCTCAAAGGTTGAATTGATTATCCGAAAGATGAAGTGGAAAGATGTAACTCTTGCTGTTGCTGAAAGGAAAAAAAACATATGGGAATAATAAATGTAGTTGGTACAGGCCCGGGAAGCACTGGGAACATAACGCCTGAAGCACTTGAATGTATTAAGAATTCCGAAATTATTATTGGTTATGCCACGTATCTTGACCTGATTGAACCGTATCTGGAAGGTAAGAGAGTAATTTCTTCCAAAATGATGCAGGAAGTGCAGCGGTGCACTACTGCTTTTGAGGAAGCGGAGGCGGGTGCTTCGGTTGCAATGATCTCTGGTGGTGACCCCGGTATTTATGCTATGGCAGGTTTGATCTATGAAATAGCAGTGGCTCGTGACAGTAATGTTGAGATTAATGTTATTCCAGGCCTTGCCGCGATTAATAGCTGCGCTGCAAGGCTTGGTGCTCCACTGATGCACGATTTTGTTGCGATCAGCCTTTCTGATCTTCTTACTCCATGGGATGTTATCGAAAAACGTCTTAAAGCTGCAGCTTCCGCCGATTTTGTCATAGCGCTTTACAATCCAAAATCAAAACGTCGCGCATCACACATTGAGAGGGCAAGAGAAATCATCTTAGAATTCAGGGGTGCAGATACGCCGGTTGGAATTGTAACCGCTGCAACACGTGAAAACGAAAGTATTATCGTTACAACATTAGATTCAATGCTCCAGGAAGAAATCAATATGCAGTCATGTGTGTTGATTGGCAATTCAACAACGTTTACCTGGCGTGGAAAGATGATCACCCCTCGAGGGTATAAAGATAAATATACACTTGCTGCACAGGGGTAAGCTGTGAAGACTTTATATCTTCTCCGCCATGGCAGAACTGAGGCTAACGGTAAATTTGTCGGCTCGACCGACCTCCCTGTTGCTGAATCAGGCTTTGACCAGCTTGAAAAAACACGACTGAGCCTCAGTCAGAAAGCTATATCAACAGTTTTCTGCAGCCCTAAATTGCGTTGCCGACAATCTGCAGAACGTATGCAACTCGGTATGGATTTAACGCTCTGTAACGAGATAAGGGAAATAGATTTCGGAGAATGGGAAGAGTTGTCATTTGATGAGATAAATACAGGCTGGCCTGAAAAGGTTGCTGAGTGGTCGAACTGGTCAAAAGATTTTACTTTTCCACATGGAGAAAATATTGGTGATTTCCTGGCTCGGATTGAGTCATTTAAAGCCATTATTGATGCATGTGAAGAAAAGAATATTCTCGTTGTCGCCCACGGGGGCGTAATTCGGAACCTTATCTGCCTCTATTTAGGGTTATCTCCTGATAAATATCTGCTGTTTAATGTTGAAGCAGGATGTTTTTCATCTTTGGAACTCTATAGTGAAGGGGCTGTGTTAACTTCACTTAATGCAGGGAAATAGACGATGGCCAAATGTATTCTTGTAACAGGTGGAGCACGTTCAGGAAAGAGCAGTTACGCACTTGAAAGAGCTGAATCCATTTCTGACAGTAGATGTTTTGTTGCAACCTGCCCTGTTATAGATCCGGAAATGGATAGTAGAATTCAGGCACACAAGGATGAGCGGGTAGGAAGAGGATGGAATTCCGTCGAAGAGGAAACAGCCATAGAAGAGTTGCTGATCAACTCTTGCGGCAAGCATGATGTTGTGCTCATTGACTGTCTCACATTATGGGTGAATAACCTCATGTATGAGGCAGAAAAAATGCATACAACGTTCGACGAGAAAGAAATGCGGGAACGGACACAACGACTTCTTGAAAGCATAGAAAAATACGATGGTACAGTAGTATGTGTAACGAACGAGGTTGGAATGGGAATTGTGCCTGATAATGCACTGGCCCGAAAATATCGAGACCTTGTTGGCAGTTGTAACCGTTATCTTGCCAAAAAAGCAGACGAGGTTATACTGGTCTCTTGTGGCATACCGCTGTCACTGAAATCGTTGAGTAATCAATAATAAACATCACCAGGGTATTTGAGTATGGGTTTGCTTGAGACGACAAAAGAACGAATTTATCCACAAAATTCCGAGGCACGGGACAAGGCTAAAGAGCGACTGGACCAGTTAGCTATACCCTATTGGGCACTTGGTGATCTGATGGATCTCGGAATTGAACTTGCCGGGATGATGGGTACCATAAAGCCTGATATTAAAAAGAAAGCTATTGTGACTATGGCTGGTGATCATGGAGTTGTTGCAGAAAATGTCAGCAAGTTTCCCAGTGAAGTAACGCCGCAGATGGTTCACAATTTTGTTCGTGGTGGAGCTGGAATTAATGCGTTGTCACGCCAAGCCGGAGCCGATGTCTTTGTTGTTGATATGGGTGTCGCTTCAGACTTGAGCGACATAGCAGCGCAAGGAAAAATAATCGATAAAAAAGTGGGTTTCGGAACCAACAATATAGCTGTCGGTCCTGCGATGAGCGATGCGATGGCCAGAAAAGCTGTCGAAGCAGGGATTGAGGTCGCCAACGAACTCTCTCAGAAATACGATATTTTCGGCACAGGTGACATGGGTATTGGTAATACAACACCCTCTACTGCTATCGCTGCAGTTTGCACCGGAAAAGAGATTGAAGAACTTACAGGCCGTGGAACTGGTCTGGATGATGATCAACTTTTGCATAAAATAGAAGTGATTAAAAGGTGCCTTGAAGTGAACGCACCTGATCCACGAAATGGTTTGGATATCCTTGCTAAAGTCGGTGGTTTTGAAATCGGAGGAATTGCCGGTCTAATACTTGGAGCTGCGGCTAACAGAAAACCAGTTATTATTGATGGGTTTATTTCAACAGCTGGAGCTTTACTGGCCTATAAGATAGAACCGTTCGTGCGCGATTACCTGATTTGTTCTCATCGATCGGTTGAGCCTGGGCATAAATATATGCAGGAACTGTTGGGTTGTAAAAAGCCCTTGCTGGATCTCAACTTCAGATTAGGGGAAGGAACCGGCGCAGCAATGGCAATGAATCTTGTCGAAGGTGCTGTCGCTATACTGACAGAGGTTCTTACTTTTGAAGAAGCTGCAGTAGCCTGTGCAGATAAATAACCGGGTAATTTATGGTTGAGACCACCCGGCAGGCAAAAGCTTCTCGGACAGATATCATTATACCGCTTCTTACCGCTCTCAGATTTCTAACTGTCATTCCTGTTAGTTGGAGGGCTGAGAGTGACGGTGAATTGTTTCAGAAATGCATCTACTTTTTTCCGGTTATCGGTGTACTCATCGGATGTGGTGCTTTTTTACTGGGCAAAATAGCCGTTGTTCTATTTTCAGGAGCGGTCTCATCTGTACTCCTCATTATTTATCTTTCTTCTATTTCCGGTTTTTTACATCTTGATGGACTTGCTGATAGTGGGGATGGGCTTTTTAGCGCACGCCCCAAAGAACGTAGTCTTGAAATAATGAAAGACAGCAGAATAGGGGCAATGGGTGTTGTGCTCCTCGTTTTTGTTCTTTTAGGCAAGTTTGCAGCACTTAGTTCTATTTCGACCGGAATGCTGCCATTGGCAGTCTTAATACTTCCTTTATGCGGCAGGTGTGCAATTCTCCTGACAATGGCAATGTATCCGTATGCACGGGCAGAAGGGGGAATCGGGGGGCTTTTTTATTCAAATCGTTCCCGGTTGGCTGCGAGTATCGGTTGCACCTTTCTTGTAGTAATTTGCTTGGTTACAACATCACTATTAACGACAGTCTATATTGTCTTTGCTCTCTGCCTGACGGTATTCTGCTTTGGTTTGTTTTGTAAAACAAAGATAGGCGGTGTAACAGGCGACACGCTCGGAGCTGTTTGTGAACTGACTGAAACGGTTGTTGCGATAAGTTTGACTATTCCGATGGGGATTATTTAATACAGGTCTTCACGGTCTATACCATAAATTAGTTGCTTAGGACTCAGCATCCTAACCTGAAGGTGGAATGTTAATGACGATTATACCGGGAAGAAACCGAACAGGCCATGGAGGTAATATTCATACTGTGCTTGAAGAAGCCGGTCTGAACTATGGCGATATTATAGATTTCAGTGCAAATATCAACCCGCTCGGTCCGCCTGAATGGTTACGGTCGATGGTAAGTCGTGAACTGGACAAAGTTCTTCACTATCCTGACCCTGATTACCGGCAGCTTGTTACTGTAATAGCTAAACATTATGATGTTGATGAAAAGTGTGTCGTGCCTGCAAACGGTTCTACAGATTTATTATATCTGTTACCACGGATTCTTGACTGTAAGCGTGCTCTGGTACCGGTCCCCTCATACATTGACTACATCAAGGCTGTTAAACTTGCAGGAATACCTGTTACGACAATCGCCCTAAAAGAAAGTGACGACTTTTGTCTCAAGCCACTTGAGGTTGCTAAACATATTCAGAAGGGTGATTTGATCATCTTCGCGTCACCAAACAATCCAACCGGTGCTATTGTATCTCCAGCTGCGATTTTATCATTGGCGACCGACTTTCCGGATTCTACATTCCTGGTAGATGAAGCATTTCTCGACTTTATTTCTGAAGAAAATTGTGTTGGTGGAAAAGCAGATAATGTCCTGACGCTCAACTCAATGACTAAGTTTTTCGGGATTCCAGGTTTACGATTAGGCTTTGGTGTCTTTCCAGAAAAAATATCTCAAAAAGTACGGGATAATCTGCCACCCTGGACGCTGAACTGCCTGTCTCAAGCATTTGGTATCCGGTGCTTGCAGGATAGCGATTATCATGACAAAAGCCGGATCGCTGTAGACGTTTTACGTAAAGAACTGCGTCAGGGACTTAGTGGGTTTCAGAACCTGAAAGTATATCCCGCTTATGCCAATTACCTGCTTATTCGAATAACAGACGGGACAACTGCACCTCAACTGGCAGAAAAACTTTTACACTACGGGATACTTATCAGGTGTTGTGATAACTACGAAGGGCTTGATGAGACCTATTTCAGAATAGCTGTTAGAAATAGCAATGAAAATGAGAAACTCCTTGCTGGTCTCCACGCTGTTTATGGTCCAAAATCGTCAATCACCAAGAAACATTATGTAAGTAAGACTCCGGCAATAATGTTCCAGGGGACATCATCGAATGCTGGAAAGTCAGTATTAACAGCAGCTTTATGCCGGATATTATTGCAGGATGGCGTTAATGTCGCGCCATTTAAAGCGCAGAATATGTCGCTCAATTCCTATGTCACACGAAATGGCGAGGAGATGGGGCGTGCACAGGTGGTCCAGGCTCAGGCGGCGAAACTTGATCCTGATATACGGATGAACCCCATTCTGCTTAAGCCAAATTCAGATACCGGCAGCCAGATTATCGTTAAAGGAAAACCGGTAGGGAATATGTCGGTACTCGATTATGGCAGATATAAGCCTAAAGCCTGGGAGGCTGTGAAAAACTGCTATGATAGTCTGGCCTCAGAGTATCAGGCTATTGTTTTAGAAGGAGCCGGCTCCCCGGGCGAGGTGAACCTGAAAGCCGAAGATATCGTCAATATGAAGATGGCACGATATGCAGAATCTCCGGTGCTGCTTGTTGGTGATATTGATCGGGGTGGTGTCTATGCCTCGTTTGTCGGTACAATGGAGGTGCTGTCTGCCTGGGAGCGAGAACTCATCGCAGGCTTTGTTGTTAATCGTTTTAGAGGAGATGCATCCCTTCTTGAGAGTGCTCATACATTCTTGTATGAACACACGGGTAAGAACACTTTTGGAGTTGTTCCTTATGTAACAGACCTTGGATTACCTGAAGAAGATTCAGTGTCTTTTAAAGCAGGCATATATAATCGTACGTCTTCTGAAGCCCAGAGTGTAGATATTGTTCTGCTCAATTTTCCACATATTTCAAATTTTACAGATGTTGAACCGTTTCTCAATGAGCCTGATTGTAACCTGAGAGTTGTTGACTCAATAGAAGATCTTGGCAATCCTGACGCAATAATATTACCTGGTTCAAAAAATGTCATAGGAGACCTGCGTTTCCTGCAGACCCGCGGCTTTGAGCAGGCACTTAAGAAAAAGGCGGATGAAGGGTGTGAGATAGTTGGTATTTGTGGTGGTTATCAGGTTCTGGGAAGATCCATTGAAGATCCTCTAGGTATAGAATCATCTTTACTGAAGATTGATGCAATGGGCTTGATTGATATCACTACAGAACTAAAAGCTGAGAAGCAGCTTACACGGCGTATCGGTAAACATATCCTTTCAGGTCATGATATATACGGGTATGAGATTCACCATGGCATTTCTGCATCAACTCTTAAGCCCGCTCTTACCTTGGGTGATGATGTGTACTGCGGTTCTGTATCAAGTAATCAGTCTGTATGGGGTAGCTATCTTCATGGTATTTTTGATAGTGACTCATTCAGGAGATGGTTTATCGATAATCTCCGAGAGAAAAAAGGCTTTACAAGAATCAGTACAATTCTAGCTCCGTATGATCTGGAAGCATCTTTTGATCGGGTGGCTGATATTGTGCGGAACAATCTGGATATGGATAATATTTACAGATTACTGAAGCTGTAATGCAGATCTAAACATTTTATTTTTAATATCATGATTTTTACTTTTCAGTTTGCGTCCGCTCTGATACTTGATGCACTTTTGGGTGATCCTCGATCTTTACCTCATCCTGTGCGATTTATAGGGTGGTTGTGTACTTTTTTTGAGAGAAATAGCAGGAAAATATTTAATAACGCACTTACGGCTGGAGCAGTTTCGTTTCTAGGTGTTCTGACTACGACAATTTTGTTCCTGTATATTCTGCTTGCCCTTCTCCATGTGATATCACCGGTTGCTGAGGCTGTAGTTGCTGTCATTTTACTGTATACCAGTATTGCCTGCCGTGATTTGAGTAAACACAGCATGGCGGTTTTTGAAGCATTACAAAACGGAGCCGGAATTGAAGCAGCACGACGTGAGATTGCAAAAATTGTTGGCAGGGATACTTCATCACTGAACGCCAATGGAATATGCAGGGCATGTGTAGAAACTATTGCCGAAAACCTGGTGGACGGTGTCACTGCACCGATATTTTTTGCTGTGCTTCTGAGCATGGTTCCTGCCGGAGAATTACTGGCTCCTGTCTCTATGGCTGTGCTTGGTGTATATGGTTACAAGGCCATTAACACCATGGATTCGATGTATGGCTATAAGAATGAGCAGTATCTTTATTTTGGCAGATTTGCAGCCAAAATTGATGATCTTGTCAATCTCCTTCCGGCTCGTCTTAGTGGATTATTTCTTATTGCTGCAGCATGGATATTGCGTCTGGATGCACGTAGTGCTGCAAAAATTTTCATTAGAGATCGTTTGTGCCATGCAAGCCCAAACGCAGCGCATCCTGAGGCTGCCGTGGCAGGAGCACTCAGTGTTCAATTGGGTGGCAATTCAAGTTACTTTGGCAAAATTGTAGAAAAGCCTACTATGGGTGATGCTCATCGTGAACTTGAACCTGAAGATATTCGAAGAACCAATAGATTGATGTTCGTAGCATCAGGGTTGTTTGCCGTAATTTTACTTGCAATCAGGCTTTTAATAGTAGGTGTTTAAATGAAATACAGGTCCGAGTTTTTAATAGCTGCAACAAAGAGTGGTTCGGGTAAAACGTTATTGACTCTTGGCATACTTGCAGCAATGGCTAGAAGAGGCATTGATGTTCAGCCATTTAAATGCGGGCCGGATTTTATAGATCCCAGTTTGCATGAACAGGTTGTAAACCGTCACTCTATTAATCTCGATCTGCATATGATGGGCCGGGATGGATGCCTGAAATCCTATGCGAGATATGGTCAGGAATCTGATGCCGTTATTGTGGAAGGCGTCATGGGACTTTTTGATGGAGGTTCGTTCAGCTCTGCTTCTCTCGCCGAATTATTAGACATCCCTGTGCTGCTAATTATTGATGTTCGATCTGCTGCGGAGAGTGTGGCTGCTGTGCTTAAAGGATTTGAAGTATACAATCCTCACACAAGAATCTGTGGTGTTATTTTCAACAGGGTGGGTTCGGAAAGGCACAGGCAACTTATTGAAGATGCGGTGACTGGTTCCTGTTCGTCGAAAATTTTAGGATTTTTCCCTAGAGATATTGATTTTGAAATGCCTTCAAGGCATTTAGGTTTACATATGGGGCATGAGCAGGACTACAGTTCGACTCATCTTGAAAAACTTGCGGAATCAGTTGAACAACATATTGATATTGACCAGTTGTTACAGATATCTCAGCAGCAATTTAAACACAACAAACCGGATCAGGCTCAGCCAGTAACGCAGGATATACGGCTTGCTGTGGCAAGAGATGAAGCGTTTTGTTTTTATTATGAAGAAAATTTTGAAATCCTCCGCTCCAACGGGTTTGAAATAGTGCCTTTCAGTCCACTGCATGACAGTAGACTACCGGATAATATCCAGGGCATCTACCTTGGGGGGGGTTATCCTGAGCTGTATGCGAGAGCATTGAGTGCTAACTCGGCAATGCGTGAATCCATCCTGCAATGGGCACAGAGTGATGGGTTTATCTATGGTGAATGCGGAGGGTTTATGTATATGACCCGTCAGTTGACTGATATTGATGGTGTCACCCATCCCATGAGCGGCATTTTTCAAGTTTCCGTGAAAATGAAACCACGTTTAAGTAAGCTCGGATATCGAAAAATGGAAATCAAGAAAGACTGTGGTCTTGGAGAGTCTGGTCAGTTCGTCTACGGTCATGAATTCCATTATTCGGATATTGTTGAAAGACATAGCGATATTGAATTTTTATATGATTTTGATGACGGTAGAAGTGAAGGCTGTCTAATGGGTAATTCCTTTGGAAGTTATGTCCATCTGCATTTTTCTCAATCAGTTGAAAATATACACAGATTACATTCCCTCCTTGCAAAGAAATAACAGGTAATAATCATGATAAAGCTACAAGAGATTCATCCGGCAGAAATTGAAGCTGAGAGCTTTCGAATAATTGAATCAGAATTTACTGAACAGACGGGTAAACAGATTTCTGATTATACGGCAGTAGAATTTAAAGTACTTCAACGTGTAATTCATGCTACTGGTGATTTCACAATCGCTGAACACATCGTTTTTCAAAATGATCCTATAGCTGTCGCAATAGCAGCAATTAAGGCGGGTGGAAATATCCTGACCGATGTGAATATGGTTGCAAGTGGTGTAAGTTCAAACATACTCAAGACGTTTGGCGGCCAGGTGTATTGTGGTGTTAGCGAGCTAGAAACAGCTGAGTTAGCAAAAAACTTGGGGATTACACGTTCTGATGCAGCGATGAGACGGTATTCCGATAAAAATATTGCTATTGCCGCAATCGGCAACGCACCAACTGCATTAATTTCAATTATTCGCCTTATGGAGAGGGGTGAAATGGCACCCGCGGTGATAGTTGGAGTGCCTGTTGGTTTTGTGAATGCGGCTGAGTCAAAAGAACTTTTAAAATTGCAGAATGTTCCTGCAATCACCATTACCGGCAGAAGAGGTGGGAGCCCTATAGCGGCTGCAATTTCAAATGCGCTCTTGAGGCTGGCAAAAGCTGAGTAATACCATTTTTACAATGCTTTCAAATTCGTCTTTTTCCAGTTCAGGCACAGAAGCAAATATGTGCTAAAGAGTCCACGTTATCAATTTGTTACAAAACTTGACTTTTACGTCGTAGGGTGCTACCTGTGTTCGATTCGATAACATCCACTATCTTCAGAGAGGAACTGTAATGGAAAGAACATTTGCAATTATCAAACCTGATGCATTCAGGGCAGGGAACGCTGGTAAAATTCTTGCACGTATCTACGCAGAAGACTTCAAAGTAGTTGGCTTGAAAAAACTGTACATGAGTGAAGTTGAAGCAAAGGGCTTTTATTATGTACATGAGGGAAAACCGTTTTTCGATGAACTGACAGATTTCATGAGCAGTGGACCATGCATAGTAATGGTACTTGAGGCTGATGGAGCAATCAAAAAATGGCGGGATCTGATGGGGGCTACTAATCCGGATGAGGCCGCCGAAGGATCTTTGAGGAAAGAATTTGGAACATTTGTAGGTGAAAACGCTACACATGGTTCAGATGCACCTGAAACAGCCGCATTTGAAATTGGCTATTTCTTCTCAGGACTTGAATTGCTGTAAATGCTTGTGATCTTGCAGGGCAGATGTTTTTATAAAAACTGCCCTGTGGGTATCTACTAAGATATTATTCCTTCTCTTTCACCTCACAATACAGTTTTCCTTTATCTAGTAATACTCTCAATTCATCCCCCAGATCTACCTGCTCACTACGTGTTACAGTATTGAGCTTGCCGGTGTTTTTATCTCGCTTCTGAACGATAGAATAGCCTCTGGCCAGCGTCGAAAGCGGGCTAACACCCTGCATGAGTAAAGCTACTCGTTTTAATCGCTCTTCATTTGTGTTTAAACCAGAAAAAATGCTGTTCTCCAGTCTGGATCGTAAATGACGAAGCTGCTGTTGTTGTAGTTCGATTTGATTGAGAGGAGCCTGGTGTTCAAGCCTTGAGGTCAGTCTATTGAGCTTTTCCTGCCTTTTTTCAAAATAGGTCCGAGATATTTTTTCGAACGTATCAATGTTGAGATCAACTCTGAAGGACAGCTTTTCAATAATGTTTCGATAGTTTGCAAGCAGTCGTGTTTGTTGGCGCACAGATTTGTCTGCAAGAGCCACATGCTGAGTTACTATCCGTTTTAATCGTAAACGTGCCGTTTGCAGTTGTATTTCCAATCGATGAACATCGGGTATTATTGACTCTGCAGCGCCGGTAGGAGTAGGAGACCTGCGATCAGAAACAAGGTCAGCAATTGTTGTATCTGTTTCATGGCCAATGCCTGTAATAATCGGGATCTTTGATCTATAGATGGCTCTGGCAACGATTTCCTCATTGAATGCCCATAAGTCTTCAATTGAGCCGCCACCGCGGCAAAGAACAATCACGTCACAATCGATATCGTGATTTACCAGATCTATAGCCCGTGCTATTTCTCCAGCCGCAGATTCTCCTTGTACAGGGACAGGGAAAATCTGAATGTGACTGGTAGTTTTTCGTTGTCTGCATATTTTCAGAAAATCCTGAATGGCAGCTCCGGTTGGCGATGAAATAACAATTATTTTTGCAGGGAAGGGGGGGATTTCAATTTTGTGATTACTATCAAAAAGCCCTTCGTCTAATAGCTTTTTCTTGAGAGTTTCAAATCTTGCCTGCAATACACCAGCGCCATACTGCTCTATGGAGTCGATAATAATCTGGTACTCTCCTCTCGGCTCGTACACAGAGATCCTGCCACGGCAAATAACTTGTTGTCCATCGCGTAGGGGTTCTGAGAGGTATCGTTGCTGCCCCTTGAACATTACTGCGCGAATCTGTGCATTGCTGTCCTTTAGGGTGAAATAATGATGTCCTGAAAAAGGGGTTTTAAGGTTTGAAATTTCTCCACTCACAGAGGTGAATCGATAATTTCTCTCAAGAAGTGATTTGATCTCAGATGTGAGTTGAGAGACTGTCCTGACTGAATTTTGGAAATCGATCTGCATTGGAGCCTTAGTGAGTAATGTGTGGTCTGGTAGTGACTAAACAAAAGTGAGTGAATCTATGCTTTCGATATCACGATATTTTTTCAACATAATCTTAAGCTTATTGTAATAGATGTGAATTCCTGAAAGGTAATTAAATTGCACAGTAAAGATATATTGTCATACCCAGTTGATTGAAATCATGCAAGGGCCTAAACCATGACTTTGGTTAGAAGCATAGTAGTTTTATGCGTAACTGCTCACAGGGCACCAAATCTTTCCGCGATCAGTCTGGTTTACGTATGACATATACGCTTCACCAGTCTGCTTGCGAAAATCTCTGGCACCCTGTAAGCAGCTACAAATGCCGAGGTTTATAAAACCAAGTCGTTTAACCTGTAAGTAGTTACTTTTATGTTACCGTAAAAGTATATAAACTAGAACGTATCGAGCATGACATCCTGATTTATCGTTGAAAAAGACGATCTCTTTATATATTCTGCATTGGATAAAAAACTGCTGTTAACGTGTCAGAAATGAAGAGGATATGCTCTCTTGTTTGTCCTTGACTTTTACCTCGCTGAATGGTCCATTTCCCCATTGTATATTGGGCGGATAAAGGTATTAGCATTTTGTATCGCGGATATAAAGTGTACCCTTTTTACTCCCTGGCTCAGCTCAGGAATACGGTTCAATAACTTCAGCTATGTGGTGCCCCGGATGTAGGTTTGCATGAGGTGTACCTTTCCTTTATTCGTTAAATTGTCGGAGTGTTATATGTCAGGTCAGAGTGCTTTTGAAAAACGTTATGTAGACCCTAAGGATCAGAGCGATGTAGAAGGGTTGCTTGAACACTTTAATCTTCCACCGAAAGTGATTGCATTTCTGCGTGCGAACAAGAGAGCTGTCCAGATTGTGCTTGCTGTAATTATTTCGCTTATAGTTGCTGTTTCCTTATACGATTCTTACAAAGAAAAGAAAATCGAGAATGCGGCTTCGAATCTTGCACTTGCTCTAAAGGAATCCGGTGAAGAGCAGAAAAACGCACTTCAAAGAGTAGTTGATAACTATTCAGGAACGGATTCGGCTGTATGGGCGACTGTAGAATTGGCTCATCTTGAAATGAAGACCAAGAATTATGACGCTGCTGCTACTATGTATGCTGACATCCACAATAGCTTGAAGGCAGACAACCCGCTTTTCGGTCTTACTCTATTTAGTCTGGCTCAGGCTGAGGAGGCTAAAAAGGATTACGAAGCAGCTCTTGCCGGTTTTGAAAAATTGAAAGACCTTGATGGGTATCAGCTTACTGGATATACCGGAATTGCTCGAATATATGAGACTCAAGGGGAGCTGGATAAAGCGCTTGGAATTTACGGCCAATACCTTGCAGTGATCGGTGACAACAATAATGCTGGTAATGCCAAGGCATTTATAGAAGAAAAAATTGCTCGGATTAAGGCTCGACAGTGAAAATAGTTCAAACAGTAATGGAGATGCAGCGGTTGTCTCGTGAATGGAATAAGCAGGGGCTGAGCATCGGTCTCGTACCTACTATGGGCTTTTTTCATGAGGGGCATTTGTCGCTGATGCGTCTGGCAAGAAGCAGATGTGATAAAGTCATCACTACGCTTTTTGTCAACCCGATGCAATTTGGTCCCAATGAGGATCTTGATGCGTATCCCCGTGATTTTGAAAGAGATGAGTCTCTTGCAAAGTCGGAGAACGTTGATGTAATGTTTTGCCCTGAGACTAAAGAGATATACGGTGATGATTTTCAGACATCAATTTCAGTAAACCTTTTGTCTAAGGGATTGTGCGGTGCTGACAGGCCAGGTCATTTTGACGGTGTTGCGACAGTAGTAACAAAGTTATTTAATATCACACAACCTCACCTTGCCATATTTGGACAAAAAGATTACCAGCAGCTTGCATTGATTCGGCAGCTGGTTTCAGACTTGAACTTTGATATTGAAATCATTGGTCACCCTATTGTTCGAGAATCTGATGGCTTGGCGATGAGTTCTAGAAACAAGTATCTTGATGAAAATGAAAGACAGCTTGCAACATGTCTTTTTGAAGCGATACTTGAAGCCAAAAAGATGGTTTATAAGCATGGCGGTTCTATAGCAAGTGACGAAATAGTAAAGATGGCACAGGATAGAATTGAAAAAAATCCGTCGTGTCGTGTTGAATATGTGAGTGTCGTGCACAAACAGACCCTGCAACCTGTAGATGTTGCAGATAGTGAAGCTGTATTGGCTCTTGCAATGAAGGTGAATAATAAAGTTCGATTAATTGATAATTCACCATTATAAAACGATTAATGCCTGATGGTCAGGTAGTTTTTTGGCCATGTATCAGGCTTTTATAAGGAGTAAGATATGCCAGGTTTCGAAATATTCGGAGAAGAAGAAAAGAAAGAAATACTTGAGGTGCTTGATACAGGAGTGCTTTTTAGATATGAATTCCCAGAGCAACGCAAAGGGGTTTATAAAGTAAAAGAATTTGAAGAAAAGTTTGCCAACTTTTGCGGGACTGGTTTCGGGCAGGCTGTTACTTCTGGCACCGCTGCCTTGAAGGTTGCATTGACAGCAATGGGTGTTGGACCGGGAGATGAAGTTATTACCCAGGGATTCACTTTTGTTGCTACCTGGGAGGCTATCCTGGAGGTTGGAGCTATCCCTGTGTTTACAGAAGTTGATGCAACAATGAACATGGATCCCGAAGATCTCAAAAAGAAGATCACCGATAAAACCGCATGTATTATCCCCGTACACATGCTCGGTGCACAGGCAAAAGTAGAAGAGATTGTTGCCATTGCAACCGAAAAGAATATTCCTGTCCTTGAGGATACCGCTCAGGCGGCAGGTGGCCATATTCGTGGCAAATACCTTGGAACTTTTGGTCGATGCGGAACCTTTTCTTTTGATTCTGTGAAAACAATGACCACTGGCGAAGGCGGAATGATTATCACCGATGATGAAGAACTCTGGAGAACAATGTCAGAGTATCAGGATCATGGACATGATCATAAGGTAAATCCAGGGGCACGCGGCGGGGAAGGGCGTCGCTTTATTGGGTCTAATTATCGAATGATGGAGCTTCAGGGAGCAATTGGTATCGCTCAGTTGGCAAAACTCAAGTCAATGATTGTAGCGCAGAAAATTACTAAAAACAGACTGCTGGAAGCGATTTCTGAAATCCCGGGTTCAGCTCCGAGGGAACTGGTAGATCCTGAAGGTGATACCGCGACATTCTGCTGCTTCAGCCTACGTGATCAGGAGCATTGTTCCCGAGTGAATGAAATGCTTAGAGCTGAAGGATGCGGAGCTATAAATTTTGCGGAAAATAGCTGGCATTTCTACCCTGCATGGGAACATCTGCTTGCAGGTTCAACACCAGTTAAATCAGGTTGGCCCTTTGCAGAGCCTGGTGGTAAGCGACGAGTTGTGTATGACAAAGAGGTTTTGCCTCAGTCTGCAGATATAATAGGCAGAACCCTCGTCTATCCTGTACCGATCAAGATGGATAGCCAGCGCCTTGATGATATGTGCGCGGCGCTGCGTAAGGCTAAAACACTTTAAGTTAGACTTTTTAAGTAAAAAAAAAGGCCGTACAGGGAAATATCTGTACGGCCTTTTTTTTTTAAAATACGTTCTATTTATAAAACTTATGCGACCCAAACTGATCTACATAGGTGTACTGTGAAGCCCAGTAGGGGCTCACCGAGTCAAGGTGGTAATGGGTCGATCCCTCAGTTATATCTGCAGTCTGAAGAGCAACGTAAACAGATTGAAGGCATTCCAGAAATGCCTTTGTATCATTGGGGACGTACGACTCCTTCTGGAATGTCCAACTGAACTGATAGGGTTGGGTAACGATTGCTTTAATCGGCAGGTTTTTCTCTTTCGCCCGGTTCAGGGTTACATGTACAATTGCGACCTGCCCGACTTGGGGTTCTGATCGGGCTTCATGATATACGTTCAAGGTCAACCATAGTAATCCTTCCAGTATTGACACTATTTACCTCCATAAAACTAATAAAAATAACTATTCCTGATACTGGCTTGATGATAAGTTGCCGCCTAGT
Organism: Desulfosediminicola flagellatus; assembly: GCF_005116655.2. GTDB lineage: Bacteria > Desulfobacterota > Desulfobulbia > Desulfobulbales > Desulfocapsaceae > Desulfopila > Desulfopila flagellata. The sequence goes on from NZ_CP050698.1 coordinate 2,453,698, forward strand.
ATAAAGTTGTTATATAATTATCTGGTGTGTTATTTTAATCTAATTAATTGATAATAGTACGAATCGCTTAGCTGTATCAGGGGATGACAAAAGACTAACCCTAATATACACCACTTACCATCAAGGTCAATGGAATTGTATTTCCTGGTAATTGCGTTTACTTGATTAAAAGTGCAGGGCCCAGGAAATAGCTATGCATTTTGCTGAACATTAACAATGAAAAAAATACAGTTGAGAAATATATTTGCATTGCAAATCAGGTGATGATGGAAAAGCACTTCGAGTGCAAAGTCGTGATAGGCATAATATTGGTATTATTTATCATTATTACAAGGCCTGGTTGTTATTAATATTAACAATCATATGAGAAATGATATTAGGAGTGTCTATTTTAGCAAAGACTCTTAGATACTAAATAATACACAACATGGAGGATTGATAAATGAAAGCTTATCATAAAGAATTGACGTACGAAGTACCGACAAGAAGGGGATTAATAAATATTACCCAGGATGTTGAGCGTTGCCTACAGGAGAGTGGAATACACGAAGGATTGTTGCTCTGCAATGCTATGCATATAACGGCGTCAGTCTTTATCAACGATGATGAACCCGGATTGCATGAGGATTATGAGAAATGGCTGGAAAGGCTTGCTCCACATGCGCCTGTTGACCAGTATAAGCATAACGGGTATGAGGATAATGCTGATGCGCATATGAAACGACAGATAATGGGCCGTGAAGTTACAATTGCCGTAACAGGCGGTCAATTACATTTCGGAACCTGGGAACAGATATTTTACGGAGAATTTGATGGCCGAAGGCCGAAAAGAGTGCTTGTTAAAATAATAGGTGAGTAAGTTGCTCACCTATTATTTATAATGTGGGGTCTAGACGGTTGCAGGTGTTGGTGCACCGGTCAAGAAAGGCATTATCAGGTCTTCTGCAGCTACTTTCGTGCCGTTTACTACATGATTGAAAACCGAATGTGCACCATTCTGTTTCATCTCAATGAGTTCCCAGCAATCTGGCCGTTTAGCGATAGCTTGCATAAAGCCAAGATGTTGAGTGTGTCCAGCTTTATAGGCTTCTATGTGACCAAGGACTGGACAGCCAAGTAATGCTATGTCGCCAATAAGGTCTAGCACCTTGTGGCGAATAAATTCATTGTCAAACCTGAGACCGTCTTCGTTTAAAATCGATTTTCTATTCCAGTGAATTGCGATGACATTCTCAAGAGTCCCACCTAAAGCCAGTCCGTTGGCCCAGAGTTCTTCAACCTGCTCGACATACCCAAAAGTCCTGGCTCGTGCAATCTCCTTAGCAAATTTATCTGCATAAAGATTAATTGAGTACTTTTGGGTTTTTATAAATGTGTCATCGAATTGAATTTCGCCTGTGACTTTGAGCCCATTGTAAGGGGTTATCGATACACGGCTATCACCTTCGGTGTAGTGTATAGGTTTAGTTATGCGCAGTACTTTGCGTAATCCACTTTGACGTTTCTTGCCGGACTTCTTAATCATCAGAAAAAAAGGTTCGGCGCTGCCATCCATGATTGGTACTTCACCTGAGTCAATCTCGATGTCGACATTATCGATACCGTACCCTTTGAGGGCTGCCATAAGATGTTCTGTAGTGGATACAGTACATGAGTCTTCGCCGATAGTGGTGGCAAGTCTCGTGTCTACAACTTTATTCATGTGCGCTTTGATCGGTTTGCCGGGGGCCAGGTCTGATCGAAAAAAACGTATCCCATTATCAATTGAAGCCGGTTTTATTGTCAGGTTTACTGTTCGACCAGAATGCAAACCGACACCACAGCAGGATACGGCATTTTTTAATGTATATTGGTATGGATCAAGTGGCAACGACATGCTTATTTCCTTTAAGTAATAGAAAAAAATCAACGATTACCCTATCTATGCAACATGCAGGCCAGTAGTGTGTCTTGGCTTTGAGTTATCGTCAAACCATGCCTATCGTTCTGAAAAAACAAAGAATTTGTTCGTGCTTTCGAGCTCATTGTCAATGTGTCATTTTGGACATAATAGTTTGTGTGTCGGATTGCACACAACACTGTGCTAAAAAAACATCGATTAGCAGAGGTCTGTTTCATGGGAAAAAATACTTGTGTTCACTAGGGATTTATGAATTTTTCTGTTTGCAGGAACTCATAAAAAGATGATGCTGCTGAAGCAGAAATCTTCAAATAGTGTAGCGGAAAGTCGATGTCATATTCTCTAATTTTGACAATATCTTTCTCAGTGGTAAGGATTGCTGATGCAGAGCTTTCTTTAGCGCGGCCAACAAGAGTGTTTAATGCTTCTTGCGTATATGTTGCATGATCGTTAAACGTAACATTTCCTGAAACACTGATGTTGTATTGTTGCATACTATGAAGAAAGCGCTCAGGGTGGGCTATTCCACTAAACGTAAAGTACGTATGAGACCCGAATTCCGTAATGGACTTCCCGTTTTTATCAAAGATACCTGCTACTATATTATTTGATATACAAACAGGTACCCCCGGATAATCCTTTTTAAGGAAAGTTGTAAATTCATCAACTGCAAACGCGTTTTGATCAGTAACGCCTGTTATCATAAACAGGTGTGCTCTTTTGAGCGCATTGTAAGGCTCTCTTAGCTCTCCACCTGGAAATACTCTGCCATTTCCAGCGAGACTTGTACCGTTAAAAAGAACGATATCCACATCGCGATGGACTGACATGTGTTGAAATCCATCATCGAGAATAATTAAATTACAGTTGAGATTCTCAACAGCGTAACGACATGGAAAAATACGCTTTTTCCCCGTTAACACCGGAATACCCTCTAATGTTGATGCCAGCATAAAGGGTTCATCTCCAGCTTCTTCAGGGGACAGGTGGACTGTGTTCCTATCTGAAACTATATTCACTGGTGATTTTGCTGTCCCGCCATACCCTCGACTGATGATTGCTGGTGAAAATCCATTCTCTAAAAGTAATTCGGCGATAAGTCGTACAGTAGGTGTTTTTCCTGTGCCTCCCATGGTGAGATTGCCTACTGATATGACAGGCACTGGCAGGTATTCTACACGCAAAAGTTTTGCTTGATACATCGCTGAACGAATTCTCATTACAAAACTATAGAGAGGACTTACTAAACGTCCTGCAAGAAAAAATGCATCTAATGGCTTCATCATTAATCTGAATCTGTTGAACTGGTTAAAAAAAATAGGCAAAAATACTTTTTACTTTCTTTTTTCAGAAATGCTTAATAAAAAGAATACAACCTTTGTACGCAGTACGCGTTTTAAATGCAAATTCCTTTTGGAAATCTATCTGAAATTGCTTAAATCGCGATCTAAAAAAACAAAAGAGGGAGGAGAACCCGATGAAGAAGAAAATGCTTGTTGCAGCTACAGCCTTTTGTATGGCAATGTCTGCCCCAGTAATATGCTCCGCAGCTGATACAATCAAATTTGGTGTAGCTGGACCCCATAGTGGCGATTTGGCGTCCTACGGATTACCAACAGTTAATGCTGCAAAAATTGTAATTGATAAAGTTAATGCTAATGGTGGTATTAACGGCAAGCAGGTTGAACTGTTAATTGAAGATGATGTCTGTAAGCCCGAAATTTCAACCAATACAGCTACAAAACTTGTATCTGATGGGGTTGATGTAGTTCTTGGCCATATCTGCTCTGGTGCAACAAAAGCTGCAATGCCTATCTATAAAGATGCCGGTGTCCTGGTAATGTCACCTTCTGCGACCAGCGATGTGTTAACTCTCAGTGGAGACTATCCTAACTTCTTCAGAACAATCGCCCCTAACGCTGCTCAGTCACCAGCAATGGTAGATTTTGCAATAGATAAGCTTGGACTTAAGAAAATTGCTATCATTCACGATAAAGGTGATTACGGTAAACCTCTGGCTGAAGGTGCTCAGAAATATGTAGAAACAAGTGGTAAAGGTGAGGTTGTACTTTTTGAAGGTATTACACCTGGCGCCATGGACTACTCTGCAATTGTACAGAAAATCAAGCAGTCTAAAGCAGATGTGGTTGTTTTTGGTGGGTATCATCCAGAAGCGTCAAAAATCGTTTCAGTAATGAAAAAGAAACGTCTCAAAACAAAATTTGTTTCTGATGATGGTGTAAAAGATGACACTTTCATCAAAGTAGCTGGTTCTGCTGCAGAGGGAGTATATGCTGCAGGCCCACAGGACAACTCAGCTAATGTTCTTTCTGCACAAGCAAAAGAAGAGCACAAAGCAGCTTTCTCAAGTGACCCTGGTGCATTCTTTGATGGTGCCTATGCTGCTACACTTGTTATGTTGAACGCAATCGAAAAAGCAGATTCCACTGAACTTGATGCTTTGAAGAAAGTTCTTCAGACTGAAAAAGTTGATACTCCTGTAGGAACTATTAACTTTGATGAAAATGGTGATGCGATCGGAGTTGGCTTCTCAATGTACGTTGTTGAAAATGGTGCATATGTAGTAGTTAAATAATTGCATTTATAACAATCTTTACATATCTGAAGTAAGCACATACGTGTTTACTTCAGATTTTTTTTATGTAGTTATGGAATATTTTATAGAGTTGCTATTTAGTGGTTTAACCAGGGGTTCTATCTATGCGTTAATCGCGTTAGGGTACACCATGGTTTACGGTATTATCGGCCTAATTAATTTCGCTCATGGCGAAATATACATGATAGGAGCCTTTACAGCCTTTATTGTTGCTACCGTCCTTTCGATCTACGGATTTCCTTTATTGGCTATTGTTGTTATAGCCGGTATTGCTGCAGTTGTCTGGTCCAGTTCATACGGATACACAATTGAGAAAATTGCATATAAACCACTGAGACACGCACCACGATTATCGCCTCTTATCAGTGCAATTGGTATGTCTATTTTTCTCCAGAATTACGTGTTACTCGCTCAGACTTCAGATTTCCAGCCTTTCCCTGAATTAATACCTGACTTTATGTTTATGGAGCCGGTTGCTCATATTGTCGGAACCACAGATCTTGTGATTCTTGTTACGACAGTGATAACAATGTTGATTCTTACATTCGTTATTAAATTCAGTAAGATCGGCAAGGCTATGAGGGCAACAGCACAAGACAGGACAATGGCTACCCTGGTCGGTATCAATGTCAACAATGTTATTTCAGCGACATTTATTGTCGGGTCTGCACTTGCTGCAATAGGCGGTCTGCTTATTGCCTCCCATGTTGGCCAGATTAACTTTTATATTGGTTTTATTGCGGGAATCAAGGCGTTTACAGCAGCGGTTCTTGGTGGAATTGGTTCTATTCCGGGGGCGGTTCTTGGTAGTCTCATTCTTGGGCTTACAGAAAGTTTTGCCACCGGCTATGTCTCCAGTGACTATGAGGATGTCTTTGCCTTTTCTCTGCTTGTCCTCATTCTTATTTTTAAACCATCAGGCCTTCTCGGCAAGTCAACCAGCCAGAAAGTGTAAGAGTTTTCAGCTATGTTTCAAATAAAAGAATTGAAGAAAGGGTTTCTAACTTCTCTCTGGTTCGTTTTTTTAACTTTTCCAATGATAGTTATTAAAGCTGACCCGATAGAACGGACAATTGAATGGAGATGGCACAATGCGCTGTATATGGCGATAGGTGTCTTTTCCATTTATCTCATTGTAAAATTTATACAACAGAAAAAAGATAATAGAACCGAAAGCTCAAGTAATGATGGTAAGGGTTCCTTTATTCACAAAATATTGCAAAACCCTAAACAGCGTGCTGGTCTTGTTTCTGGATTAGCAATTGTAGCAATTGTTTTTCCGTACATTTTTTCGACATATCAAACCAATGTAATGACAACTGCTTTAATGTATGTTGTCCTCGGACTGGGTTTGAATATCGTTGTTGGACTTGCAGGTCTGCTCGATTTAGGTTTTGTCGCATTTTATGCTGTCGGTGCCTATTCATATGCATTATTAAATTATCACTTCGGTTTAACTTTCTGGCAAGTTCTTCCACTTGGCGGAATATTTGCAGCAATATTTGGAATTCTTCTCGGCTTTCCTGTGCTTAGGCTTCGTGGCGATTATCTGGCCATTGTTACTCTTGGATTTGGTGAGATCATTCGGTTAGTGCTTGAGAACTGGGGCGATTTTTCACAAGGTCCAAGTGGTATCTCCAATATAGCCCGCCCCGGATTTTTTGGCGTAGAGTTGAGTCTCGAGTCATCGATAATATATACGTATTATTTGATGATTCTCTTTGTGATTGTAACAATATTTGTTGTTAATCGACTACAGGACTCAAGGATGGGACGTGCATGGATTGCATTAAGAGAAGATGAAATTGCATGCCAGGCTATGGGCATAGACAAGCGGAAAACCAAGCTTGTCGCATTTTCACTTGGTGCATTCTGGGCTGGAATTGTAGGAGTTATGTTTGCAGCGAAAACCACATTCATCAACCCTGCGAGTTTTACATTTCTCGAATCCGCTATCATTCTGTCAATTGTTGTTTTGGGTGGTATGGGCTCAATTGTTGGTGTAATTCTGGGTGCTTTTATTCTTATCCTTATGCCTGAGTACCTGCGGGCGTTATCAGAATACAGAATGTTGGCCTTTGGTGCAATTTTAGTGTGTATGATGGTTTTCAGACCTCAGGGACTGATTTCAAATATCCGTCGCACATACAGATTTGAGAAAAAATAATTACAGATTTAATCCAGGATTATGAAACAACCTATTCTTAATGTCTGTGGTTTGACGATGGATTTTGGCGGAATTCGAGCGCTGAATTCCCTTGACCTTAAAGTCAGTAGCGGAGAAATTGTTGCGCTGATAGGTCCAAATGGAGCTGGAAAAACCACCTTCTTCAACTGTGTTACTGGAATTTACACCCCAACTGCCGGTGATGTTTTATTGACACCTTCCGGGCAAAGTAAGGAAATCTCTATAAAGGGTATTAAACCCAATAAGGTCACCGAAAAGGGCTTGGCCAGAACTTTTCAGAACATCAGACTTTTTTCAAAAATGACTGTTTTGGAAAATGTTATGATCGGCAGACATTGCCGGACTAAAAGTTTTATTTTCGGTGCAATTCTCAGGACAAGTTCAACTCGTCGCGAAGAGCAGGAAATCATGCAGATGAGCTACAGCCTGCTCGAAAAAGTCGGCCTTGCTGATGTTGCAAATGAATTTGCAGAAAACCTCTCCTATGGTGCGCAGAGACGTTTAGAGATTGCGCGTGCTCTTGCAACAGAGCCGATGCTACTGCTTCTTGATGAACCTGCTGCTGGAATGAATCCGCAGGAAACTCAGGAACTCATAGCTCTGATTAACGAAATCTCTGATGACGGTCAGGCAATACTTTTGATTGAACATGACATGAAGCTTGTAATGACCTTGTCGGACAGGATTTGTGTTATGGATTATGGCAAAAAAATAGCTGAAGGAAGCCCTGAAGAAATCCGTAACAACCCTGAAGTTATCAAGGCATATTTAGGTGAGGATGTAGATGCTTAAATTAGAAAATGTACAGGCGGGTTATGGCAATATCCTGGCACTGAAGGATGTAAGTCTTGAAATTAACCAGGGAGAGATCATCACTCTGATTGGGGCTAACGGGGCTGGAAAGAGTACAACCCTGATGGCTATCTCAGGAGTTGTCCCTTGCAGATCTGGAAGAATTTTGTTTAATGGAGAGGAAATTCAGTCCAGCAGTTCTGATAATATAGTAAAGATGGGTCTATGTCAGGTGCCAGAGGGCAGACATATATTTCCTCAACTCACTGTTCAGGAGAACCTCGACATGGGGGCTTTTCTGAGAAATGACAAAGCTGGGATCAAAAAAGATCTGGAATATGTATTCGACCTTTTTCCTATTCTTGCAGAAAGAAAAACTCAGGATGGAGGTACGTTGAGCGGTGGTGAGCAGCAAATGCTTGCCATGTCCAGAGCGTTAATGGCCCGACCTCAGCTGCTTTTACTTGACGAACCGTCAATGGGACTGGCACCACTCGTAATTAAACAGATTTTTGAGATCATCAAGCAGATTAACAAGGAAAATAATACAACAATTTTTCTGGTTGAACAGAATGCCAATCAGGCACTGCATATTGCAGACAGGGGTTATGTTATTGAAAACGGCGGCATCACATTAAGTGGTCCTGCTGAAGACCTTCTGTCCAATCAGGATGTGCAGAAAGCCTACCTTGGTATCTGATAAGAACGATTTCAGGTGACTAAATGAGAGTACACCTGCAAAAAGGAGCACACCCCAGAATGGGAACAATAAAAGTTGGCGTAATTGGTGTTGGGTATCTTGGTAGGTTTCATGCTCAAAAATATGCAGCACTTGAGGGAGTAGAGCTGGTAGGAGTCTCTGACCTTGATGAAGAACAGATTAATCGTGTCGCATCCGAGTGTTCATGTAAGGCATATACAAATTATAAAGATCTTCTACCTCTTGTTGATGCTGTTTCCATCGCAGTACCAACGAGCCTTCACCATGCAGTCGCAAGCGATTGTTTAGAGCTGGGGATCGACGTTCTACTCGAGAAACCAATTACAGTGACTCTTGAGGAAGCCGATGACCTTATTGCCAAGGCTGAGAAGAAATCATTAATTTTTCAGGTTGGACATCTCGAACGTTTCAACCCGGCAGTACAAGCGATGGAGCCGTTCTTGACTCATCCGCTTTTTATAGAGAGCAATCGCATTTCTGTGTTCAAAAACAGAGGTGTTGATGTTGATGTTGTGTTGGATCTTATGATCCATGACATTGATATCATTCTTAATATTGTTAAATCTCCAATTAAGCTTATTCACACAGTTGGTGCGCCGGTAGCCACTCCTACCACCGACATCGCAAATGCCCGCATAATATTCGAAAATGGTGCGACAGCTAACGTCACAGTAAGTAGAATATCACGAACAAATATTCGTAAAATGCGAATATTTCAACCCGGCTCGTATATTAATGTGGATTTCGCCAATAAAAAGGTGATGACCATCCAGTTAAAAAAGGAGTTGATGGATTCCGGGATGCCTAAGCAGGATGTTAAGGTCAATGCATTCTCTGATGGCGATGCATTGAGGAGCGAGATTGAGCACTTTGTTGAGAATGTTCGCAATCGCACCAAACCATCTGTTTCAGGTCACGAAGGAAGACGTGCTCTTGCAGTTGCGCTCGAGGTAATGAGCCAGATTAAAGAACATCAGAATCTTGAAGTTTTTAAAGACTATTTCAATAATTAATCTCTGTGAAATCTGTAATGATAGTCACCGGAGAGGCCTCCGGCGATCTGCATGGGGCTAATCTTGTTAAAGCCATGCAGCACAAATGCAATAATCTCACTTTCACCGGAATGGGTGGGAGTGAGATGGATAAGGCCGGGGTCGATCTGCTTTTTGACGCTGACAAAGTATCTGTCGTTGGCATTGTTGAGGTTTTTTCACGACTTCCTGATATTCTTCGTGGCCAGAAGATCCTCAGAAAACATATGGAGGTTTCTCCTCCTGATCTACTTATCATCATTGATCTTCCGGATTTCAATCTCCTTATTGCCAGAAAAGCCAAAAAACTTGGTATTCCTGTTTTTTATTATATTTCCCCACAGGTCTGGGCCTGGAGAACAGGCAGGGTCAAAACTATTGCCAAATATGTGGACACAGTCGGGGTCATACTTCCATTTGAAGAGAACTTTTTTCGAAAGCATGGGGTAATCGCAAACTATGTCGGCCACCCTCTACTCGATTCAGTCACAGTAGCAGAAGATAAACAGACCTTTTACCAACGACATAATATAAATCCTCAGTCTCGATGTGTCGGACTTTTGCCAGGTAGCCGATCGCGCGAGGTCTCGACTCTTTTGCCAATATTCCTTGCAGCTGCAGAAAAACTTCAAAATAGATCCTCTGAAAAGATCACATTTTTAATCCCCCTGGCTTCAACTATTTCAGAAAAACAGCTTTTTGATAGCGGAGTTGCAAACTATACAAAAGATCTGGATATCCGGATTATTCATGATGACAGGTATAATCTGATGGCCGCATGTGAAGCAGTTGTGGCCGCATCGGGCACTGTAACTCTTGAGTTGGCCTTACTCGACGTGCCAATGGTTGTAACGTATAAGTTTACACCACTCACCTATCACATTGGTAAGATGCTTATTAAGATGGAGCATTTTTCGCTTGTAAATCTTATTGCAGAAAAAGAGATTGTCCCAGAGCTTTTGCAGGACGAAGTGCAACCTGACATTATTGCTGATTGGCTTTTTACCCTCACTTCAGAAAACACGAAAAGAGTCGAAATGAAAGAAGGACTTGCTCATGTGAGATCTCGAATGGGTGAGAAAGGAGCTTCCGAAAAAGCTGCTGACCTGGCATTAAAGATGCTTGGAGAATGCTAACATGATTGATCAGGAAGATGATGATGCCGTGCATATTCCAATTGATGGGGTCCTTGATTTACATCACTTCTCTCCTAAAGATCTAAAAACACTCATTCCTGACTATATTTCAGAATGCCGATCTCTCAACATACTGGAAATACGACTCATACATGGGAAAGGTATCGGAAATATCAGAAGGGCGGTTCATTCTTTACTTGATCGTAATAAAGCTGTGATCAGTTATAGTCTTGCTGGCAATGATGCGGGGGGATGGGGGGCGACGATAGTGCATTTGCTTCCCGGTGATCAAGCTTGAAAGAGAACTGTTATGAGTATCGTTTTTCAGGCAACCTGAAAACGTGCTTACTTTTGCTGAAAGGACAATAAAAGGACAGCATATATGCTTCCAGATGCAAATCCTCTCCTTGAGGATTTCCATATTTTCGATCACCAACAAGCGGGTGGCCGATAGATGATAAATGCCTGCGAATTTGATGATATCTACCTGTCAGTAAGTTTATATCAAGTATGGTCTGGCATTTTTCAGTGTCATGTCGAAGCACTGAAATTTCAGTAATTGCATTTTTATTATCAAGTGAAGTGTCTATTCTGAATGTTTCTCCTTCCTGTGCAACCAGACCAAGCGCTACTGCGCAATACCTTTTCTCAATTTTACCCCGCTTAAAAAGATCCGATATTGCTGCGGCTGCAACAGTATTATGAGCTAAAAGAACTATACCGCAAGCATCTCTATCCAGTCGGTGAACTAGGTGAATAGATTTGACCTCACCTGATAGAGTTTTTTCAGCAATTCGGAGCAGTGAACAATGATCCCCATACTGGGTTCCCTGGCTCAATAAACCTGACGGCTTATTCCATACAGAGTATTCCGTTCCCTTATAGAGGCATAGCGGGGTTGGTGGGATTTGTTTGAGTATCGATTCGTTATAGTAAATTGAAATACGATCTTTGGAACGAACTGAAAATTTTGCTCTTCGAATTCTCTGTTCTTTTTTTCCAGGCCGATTAAGAAAGACTGCTCCTTTAATGAGGCAGTCTTTTATACCAGATTTTGATAATCCAGTTGATTCTGCAAGCAGATCCACTAAAAGAGCAGGAGCCTTGACTTTGACATGCTTTACTAAATTCAAAATAACCGGATTAAAAAATAAAATTTAACGTCTAAATATGGAATCGGGTAATTAAAGCCTTCCATCAGTTTCATTTGCAGGATACATGCTTTTCACATCATAAATGACCGATCGTTGCTTGCATAACCTTCTTAAATCCGTGACGGTCATTGCCTTATATTGTTTATGTGCAACTGTCACTATTAATGCGTCATAGGTCTCTGGTTCGAGTGTTTTAACAAGATCAAGTTTGTATTCTGCTTTCGCTTCTTCATGATCAACCCAGGGGTCGTGAACATCTACTTCTACACCAAATTCCTTGAGTTCAGCAATGATATCAACAACGCGAGTATTTCTCAGATCCGGGCAGTCCTCTTTGAAGGTGAGTCCCATAACCAATACTTTACATATCGTCGTATCAATTTTCTTTTGTAAAAGTAATTTAATGACGCTAGCAGCTATATGATGCCCCATCTGATCATTTGTTCTTCTTCCAGCAAGAATCATGCTAGGATGGTATCCCACTTCCTGTGCTTTGTGGGTGAGATAGTAGGGATCAACCCCAATACAATGTCCTCCGACGAGGCCTGGCCGAAACGGCAGAAAGTTCCATTTTGTACCAGCTGCTTCAAGTACTTCCAATGTGTTGATGTTAAGTTTGTCAAATATCAGTGACAACTCATTAACAAGAGCAATGTTTACATCTCGCTGAGTGTTCTCAATTACTTTTGCAGCCTCAGCAACTTTTATTGAGCTTGCTTTAAACGTACCGGCAGTAATTATTTCACTATAAAGAGAATCTACAAAATCAGCTATTTCCGGGGTTGAACCTGAAGTGACCTTGACGATCGAAGGCAACCGATGTTGTTTATCACCAGGGTTAATTCTTTCAGGAGAATAGCCGCAGAAAAAGTCTGCATTAAATTTAAGACCGGATATTTCTTCAAGTATAGGTACGCACACCTCTTCGGTTGCGCCGGGGAACACAGTTGATTCATATATTACGATATCGCCGGGCGACAGGCATGCGCCTACTGTACGTGATGCCCCGATAAGTGGAGCGAAATCAGGCCTCTTCGCTGCATCAATGGGTGTGGGTACGGCTACAATATATATATTGCAATCTCTAATATCATCCAGGGAAGCTGTATATTTTAATTGAGATGCCTCCGCCATTTCTTCGTCGGAAACTTCAAGAGTTGCGTCAGTTCCAGAGATTAACTCAGCTATACGGTGTGTATTGAGGTCAAATCCAGTTGTAGGGAACTTCTTCCCAAATTCAACAGCTAAAGGCAAACCGACATACCCCAAACCAATAATACAGAGTTTTGAATCCTGTAAAGATTTCATTATACTGATCCTGAAATTATGAGAAATGAATGAATTACGAGATGGCAACTATTTTAAGTCAATTAACAATCTGGAATTAATGCATTATACGCTTAATAAAGTCAAATTCTATTTTAAGAGCCTCCGGCACATGAAAAATGCTTCCAGAAAAACTGGTTGGGACATTTTCCTCAAAAACAGGGCAATGTCTCAAATTCAGCTTTCCCGGATCTGTTAATCGGCAGCATTAATCAGTTATGGATGCAACTATTTGTTACCATAATAAATAAGGCCCTGATTATCGGTTTCAGAAACTGAAACACTGTATAGCGAGTAGCGATCGTGCTTGAGTTTTTTAACGAGATTGTCATAAATATACATTGCGATATGTTCTGAAGATGGGTTAAGCACAAGGAAAGCCTCATGCTTGTTGAGGTCGCAATGATCAATGGTATCAATTACTTCTTTAACATGACGTTTCAGGATAGTAAAATCTATTCCCATTCCAAGATGATCAAGTTCAGTGGCACGTACAGTTACCTCTATTTTCCAGTTATGACCATGTGGGTGTTCGCAATCACCGGGGTAGTCTCTTAGGTGATGTGCACCTGCAAAATGTGTTTTTATGAAGATATCAAACATGGTGATCTCCGGTGAAGATGAATTGTAATCTGTAAAATTTCACAGTGTATGTCATATAAAATCTGATTTGCATTGGAATCACATTATATAATAATGATTTCGGCCATATTCCAGAAAAAAAAGAAAATTCAGTGAATATGATTGTATAGCAACGTATTGCAAAGCTGCGATTATCACTAGAATCTTTTTTTTGATAGCTTATCTTGCTGTAATCACAGCGATGTAGCTGTTTTGTCAGAAATACTCTTTAAAAATGGAGTGTATGCATCTCCCTGCACCTTAAAAAAATCAGGATAGGTTGCAGTGGGAGGGGGGAGGCAGCACGTCTAGTAATATGTGTTAATTTTCAGACCAGTCAAAATTTGCATTCAATGTATTTTCTCGAACATTTTTATCATAAATATTCATAGAACATTAGCTTTCACTAAAACATGTACCGGAATTCATATCATGACGTTGAATACAACAAAAGAAATATGCCAGGAATATACAGATGATACAGTATTTGATGGATCTTTAAAGTGCCGTCAGCATAAAAAAGGGTATAGGTTTTCGATAGATGCAGTCCTTGCAGCGCATTTTCATACTCCTGCAAAAGGCGAAAAAATTCTTGATCTTGGATGTGGTTGCGGAATTATAGGTTTGGTGATGATGTACCGCTGGTCAGAGTTGATCAGTTCTCTTCATTCCCTGGAAATTCAACCCTCCCTGAAAAGTCTTGCCGACTATAATTACTCAGCTAACGGATTTGATGATACGTGTACCTCTCATCTTGGGGATGTAAAACATATCCTCAATTATTTTAGAGCAGAATCATTTAGTCATGTAGTCTGTAACCCTCCTTTTTATCATGTTGAGAGTGGACGTCAAAGTTTGGACAATGAATCGAGAATAGCCAGACATCAAATTGCTGGTTCTCTGGATGAATTCATTCGTGCAGCATCGACTGCAGTCCAAAATCGTGGGTCAGTAGTTTTTATTTACCCTGCAGAAATGTTTACTGAACTGACAGGAGCGCTCGCCGAAGCACGGTTAACACTTAAAAGCATACAGTTTATTTACAGCTATCCAGACTCGACTAAAGATGCAAAGCTTGTGCTCGTTAAATGTATCAAGAATGGCGGAAGAGGCGTGAAGATACACCAACCTTTCTATGTCTATTCTGAAAAAAATGGAAGCTACAGTTCAGAAATGCAACGATTGTACATGGCCCACTCCAATTTCAGCTTTAGGTAGCTTTCAACTTCTTCATCTCTCTGATTTTATATATATTCTCAATTATGCTCGCAAAAATAATTAGTTGTACACCTTTAGGTGTGAGTGGTCTCATTATTGATGTTGAAGTTGATGTGTCTCTTGGGTTACCGGTTTTTGCCACTGTTGGACTGCCTGACAGTGCGGTTAGAGAGAATAAAGATCGGGTTAAGGCTGCGATTAAAAATTGCGGATATGATTTTCCCAATAAACGGATAACAGTGAACCTTGCACCGGCTGATGTGAAAAAAGAGGGTGCAGGGTTTGATCTGCCAACAGCAATAGGGATCCTCGCTGCGTCTGATTATTTCCCTGATTACAACTTCGAAAAAACGTGTATTACTGGTGAATTGTCTCTTGATGGCAGTGTACGAAAGGTCAAAGGTTTGTTACCCATGCTCATCGCGGCACGTGATGCGGGGATCAAACGATTCATAATTCCAGAAGGTAATATCACTGAAGCTGCAATAGTAGCAGATGATATAGACATATTGGCGGTGAAAACCCTGCCGGATACTGTGGAATATCTTCTTGGAAATGCCCAAATATCGCGTCTTTCTCTAGTTTCAATTAAAAGCGATGAGGACAATTCTCGCCATCATGTTGATTTTTCAGAGGTCAAAGGTCAATTGCACGTAAAACGGGCTTTGGAAATAGCTGCAGCCGGAAGTCATAATCTATTACTACAAGGACCACCTGGCTCCGGCAAAACTATGCTTGCGCGTAGAGTTCCTACAATACTACCTGAAATGACGTACGATGAGATTATTGAAACAACAAAGATTTATAGTGTGAGTTCATCTGATGATGCTGCAAATGCTGTGAAAATGAACAGGCCATTCAGAGCACCTCATCATACTATTTCTGACGCCGGCTTAATCGGAGGAGGTAATCAGCCAAAACCAGGAGAAGTATCACTTGCACATAATGGTGTATTGTTTCTCGATGAGTTGCCCGAATTTAAAAAGCATGTTCTTGAGGTTTTACGGCAACCTCTTGAGGATGGGAATGTGACCATAGCCCGCGCCAGCATGACCCTCACGTTTCCATCAAACTTTGTTCTTATTGTTGCTATGAATCCATGTCCCTGTGGTTTCCTTGGAGATCGACGAAATAATTGCACGTGTACATCAACTCAAATTCAGCGATATCAAAGTAAGGTTTCCGGACCACTACTTGACAGGATAGACCTACACCTCACTGTATCAGCTTTACAATATGATGAAATGAGTGGTAAGGAGAAGGGAGAAAGCTCAGCAAAAATACGGAAAAGGGTGAATGAAACCCGTGAAATTCAGGCTAAACGCTTTGCCAATTGTGTTGGAATAAATTGTAATGGCCAGATGAGGACACGGGAAATCGAGCAACATTGTGTACTTGATACGGTCTCTTCAAATCTTCTTCGAAGAGGCGTCGAGAAACTTGGTCTCTCTGCCAGAGGGTATCATCGCATTCTGAAAATAGCCCGCACAATTGCTGATATGGACAGGAGTGATAACATTCAGCCATCCCACATTGCCGAAGCAATTCAATTTCGGCGAAATTCTCTGTAAACAGGATCCGAAATCCAATGCGTATAGTTTCAGCCCTGCTGTTCATAACCCTTTTTATACTTGGTATTACACTTCTCGAAAGGCAAACGGTTGATAAACGTGGGCCTGCATCGTTCCTCCCAGCCGACACTGTTATGTATTTGGAACAGCAGGATGGTGCTAAAGCGATAGCAAATTTTAAAAAATCCAGAATAGGTGGAGCTCTTGCCTCAATAGATTTACGGCAGGTGCTGACTGATGCTGAAGTAAATCGCGGTACTATGATGATGGTGGAAGGAGCAGCAGCATACATTAATCAGCTACAGAGTAATAAGCTTATTAGTGAGGTCTTAGGGAAGAAGTGTGTTGTTGCGCTATTTCCAGAACGATCCTGGTCCAATACTGCCCAGAGCCTGGAAGAATTTTTTGAATTACATCTTGTATTAATCAGTAAGCCGAGAATTCGAATAGATTTCCTTGAAGGCCTCATTTCCCAATATTCAGATCAAATACAGATCGAGGATGTTCCTTATGGGAACTATTTAATAAAACGATTTTATCTTGAACGCGGTGTCCTGTCAGTTGTTTTTGTTGAAGGTTATATGATAGCAAGCTTTGAAGAACGAACTGTACGTGAGGCTTTGCAGTTTATTGATAATAAAGAATCATCTCTTGCTGCTGATAAAGACTTTAAAGAATTTTCTGCTGAGTTAAAAGGGGCCGAGCGGGTTGTTTACTTTGCCATAGATGGTTTACAATCATTGGCTGAATACGGAGCTCGTCGATCAACTGATCTCAAAGAAAAAGCAATTCTTGAAGAGATGTCTTCTCTAAAAGGGCTCACATCAATTGCATATGGTTCCTGGAGGGGCGGGGCTACAATCAATAACACGTTCCATGTGACTTTTGACAAAGAAGCTATGGATCCTCTGGTTCGTGAAATGATCTCAACCAAATCATCTATAAACGCTACTCTTCCTTTTGTTGCCAAGGATGTACTTTTTTATTATTGGTCCAATACGCTAAATATTCGATTGCTATGGGAAATGTATGTTGCTGAAGCGGGTAGTAATGACACTGAGGTCAATAATATTAAACAAATTGTTAATGATTTTTCCGGATATGAAATTGAAACGTTGATTGGTATGCTGAGTAGTAGCGTTGGTGTATTATTGAAGCAGAGTGAGCGAAAACAATTTGTACCAATCCCTGATCTTGCCCTAATGATCAAACTGAATGATACTGAAAAAGTAGGTGAGGTTCTTAAAAGAAGTTTAGGCGAATTAGATATCAATATTCAAAGCAGAAAGTATAAGGATATCGAATATTTTTACTGGGGCCTATATGATCAGGAAAGCTTGCAACCTGTATACGCAATACATAGGGAGTATCTGATATTCGCCAACACGCTGGATATGCTGAGAACAATAATTGATACGCCAGTTAATGGTTCCAGGCTTATTTCTTCCAGCGGTTTTGTTAAAATTGATCCTGGCTTTCAAAAGTTTAACAATTCAGTCTGTTATATTGATCAAGCCTCATTGTTGAATCATTTGACAGATTTGTTCAGCTGGAGTTCTACTCTACTTGCCATTCAGGATAGAGATGCTGCTGAAAGGTCAAAAAAACTGGTGAAGAATCTTATTAAACCCCTGTTTTACGGGATGGCAATGTATAAGAAGGTTGCAACACGGACCGTTATTGATAATGATCGTATAATAATTGAAACAAAAACAGAAATTTCTCATTAATCATGAGGATTGTATAGAAGGGTGTGACAGGAGCATGGAAAAACTTGTATCAGAACTAAAAAAAATTGTTACTTTTAAGGACACAACGGTTGAGGGAGATATAATACTCATCGCTGCCAAAGAACCGCAAATGTTGCTTTATGCAAAAGTGACCGGTGTTGAGAGAGACTTTTCCCGAAAAGATGAATGGTGGCATGTACATTTCACTGTTCTATCAATCCCCTTACAGGAAATGGTCTGGACTCTGCGGACTGCTCAGATGACCGGTATGGAGGTCTTTACGATGGGCGGGGAGGAGCGGTTTATAAAAGCGATTGATTTCTCCAGCAGTTCAGAGGTACATACTGATCCAAAAGAAAAGTGCCAAGTAACTAAACCTGCCGGCAAAATCAAACCGTTCAAGCGAGTTAAATAACGTGGTACGGCTTCGACTTATCGTCAACAAATGCAACTATCGTAGAACTAATGCAAGAACGTAACATAATACATTTCATCTCTTCCCTGGCTACAAGAGAAAATGAATATTTGCGAAAGGGGATTGGTGATGACTGTGCAATAGTTCGCCAAAGAGCCGGGATGGATCAGCTGTTTACAGCTGACATGCTTGTGGAAAATGTCCATTTTGATACATCCTGGCATGACCCTTATCTTCTTGGAAGAAAAACCTTTGCAGTAAATATCAGTGATGTTGCTGCAATGGGTGGAATGCCAAGATTCGCATTATTGTCTATTGGGTTATCCGCCAAATACGACAAGCAATGGATTGACCGGTTTATGGAGGGGGTTCTTTCAATCCTTGATGAATATCACTGTATCCTCATCGGTGGTGATACTGTGTCAGCTGAGCAGCTCACCTTTTCTGTAACGATGATTGGTGATGTGACCGAAAATATGGCTGTCAGCAGAAGTGGAGCCAATCCTGGTGACTCTATCTATGTCTCAGGGGTGCTTGGCTCAGCTGCAGCAGGTTTGCACATATGCCAAACAGAAAACTATTCCATTGAGGATACCTTAAGAACACGATGGCCCGCTCTGCTTAAGCGTCACCTCGACCCGAGTCCCAGGGTTGTGCTGGGTGATCTGCTTAGAAAAAGTGGATATTTGTCTGCCATGCAGGATATCTCGGATGGTATTGCTACTGATCTCAGCCATATCTGTACTGCTAGCAGCGTGCGTGCAGTTATTGATGAAACGGCTTTGCCTGCTGATAATGAGTTATCAGCATTCTGTAGTGTGGAAAAGCAGTCGCAGGTTGCTTTTCAGATACGCGGTGGTGAAGATTATGAATTGTTATTTGTTGTGCGCAATTCTTGTGAGGACAAGCTCGAAGAGTTTGTAGCAGGAAATTCTGATGTCCCAATCCATAAAATTGGAGAAATATTCGACGGGGAGGGTGTCTCGATGCTAACTTCTTCAGGTAAAGAGATTAACATCGAGTATCAGGGGTACGAACATTCAGCTTAATCTGTCACTCTTCAGAAGGGAGAAGGAAAGAGAGATTGACTCTTTCCAGGTTTGTTTTTAGCTGTCTGTAACTAATGTTAGGTGATTTATCCAACATAATCTTTGAAGCTCTTACCTGATCAGTATCTTTATATTTGTCTGACAGATACACAATTTCACTAATTCCAGCCTGAATAATAACTTTTGTGCACTCATTGCATGGGAATAGCCCCACATAAATACGGCAATTTCTCAAGTCGGTAGAGATTGCATTCAATACGGCATTTAATTCGGCATGACACACATAAGGGTACTTGGTGTTTAAATACGTACCTTCTCTTTCCCACGGGAGCTCATCGTCAGAGCATCCCCACGGGAATCCGTTATATCCAACTCCGACAATTTTATTGTGTTCATTTGCTACACAGGCACCCACTTGAGTGGATGGATCTTTACTTCGTTGGGCCGAGAGTAGGGCTACAGCCATAAAATATTCATCCCAACGAAGATAATCAGTACGTTTCATAATATTACGTTACGCTGTTGGTTTATTATGCTTTTCTGCGACGATATTGCCATTTGGTTATTCCGCAGGTTTTATCGAGAAAGCTTTTGATAGTTGAATAATACAGATCCCCACCAGTCTCAATCATCGTGTTATGTTCGGCACCGGGTATAATAAGAAATTGCTTTGCTCTGGCACCGCTGCATGCTTGAAGCTTCTCAGCAAGATGAGCAGGAATTGTTTTGTCCAGCGATCCGTGAAGGATGAGGGTCGGAATGGTGATCTCGGCAATTTTTTCCGAATTATTAAAGCAGTCTTCTTCCTGTAAGTCAGCTTCTTCGGCGTTAATTCCCATGGTTTCGATAAGCGGCAGAGTGTCAGCAAATCCACTTTCTATTATTATCCCCTTAATGATCTCCTGATGTCTGCTGGTCAGATCAATAGCACTTGCGGAACCAAGAGATCTTCCCATAGCAAAAACAGACCCTGAAAAACCCTTTTCTTCAAGCCAGGCAAGTGCTTTCTGCAGAATAATGTCTGTATCGGATAGCATTGTCGAGACTGTTGGCGATCCTGTACTCCAGCCATAACCACGATATGTGGTCATCAATACATTAATACCGAATTGAGTATATTTGGAAGCTACATAATCATAGTCCGCCACAGTCTCACCATTACCATGAAAGTAGATTATGGTTGGTGCTTCTGTATTTGCAGCATGAAATCGACATCCAAGTACAATATTTTCTTCAACAGTGCAGTCAAAGTCGCAACTGTTTTCAGCCAGAGGCGTTCGTTCTTCTTTACGAGGGTTAAAGATATGTGTGAGTACTTCAGCACGGTCAAGTTTACTGTAATCTGACATAATTTCCATCTATTGAATGTGTTTTAACCAGAGTTGATACGGTGAGTGTAGGCTGACACTGTACCGTATAAAGATAAAAAAATCCATATACCATCATTGGGCAAAGAGAGTTCCTTAAGCATGTAAAACTTTAATGATGAGGTGAGCTTTAAAGCTACGAATCCTTGGTGGCCGCTGCACGTTGGTAAATGTATAAATATATATGCTCATTTGACTATTATTCTATGAATAGAGATAATTCAGAAGATGATTGTTAGAGGTATCAATACATAAAAAACATAGTCTTGAGATTCATAATGACAGAAAAAGTGATTTTTGTGGACGATGAGGACCACATATTGCAATCAATGAAACGTCAGCTTCGCAAAAGATTTGAGGTGTTTACAGCCTTAGGTGGACGGGAAGCTCTGGAAATAATGAAGGAGAATGGACCATTTGCAGTGATAGTTTCTGATATGAGAATGCCTGCAATGGATGGAATACAGCTTCTATCCGAGGTAAAGACTTTATACCCGGATACTGTCCGGATGATGCTAACAGGAAATGCGGATCAGGAGACAGCGATAGAAGCAGTGAATAAAGGTCAGATTTTCAGATTTCTCAATAAGCCCTGTCCTACTTCTACACTTGTCACTTCCATTGCTTTGGCGCAAAGGCAGTATAGACTAATTAACGCTGAAAGAGAGGTCCTGGATAAAACGCTAAAAGGCAGTATTAAAGTTCTTTCAGAATTATTGAGCCTTGCAAATCCCGTAGCTTTCAGTAGTGGATATCGCATAAAAGGGTTGGTGAGTGAACTCGCTAAAATATTAGAATTTCGGGAACCTTGGCAGTTAGAAATTGCCGCCCTTATGTCACAAATTGGCTGTATAACGTTGCCAGCTGAAATTTTGAACAAGCTGTATGTAGGGCAGCCTCTGGATGATGAAGAAAAGGAGATGTACAGAAGTCACCCCAAGATTGGGGCAGACTTATTGCGCCATATCCCGCGACTTAAGACAGTCAGTGGCATAATTGCTTTGCAACTTATGACAATGGATGAACTGAATCAAAAGTGCGAAACTGACGAAGATATCACCGAAGAGATGGCTATTGGTGCCCAGGTGTTGAAAATATCTATAGACTACGACATGTTAATTTACGGAGGAGCGACTCATAAGGAAGCTGTAAAGTCGTTGAAAGGTAGGAAAATCTATAACCCTGATATTCTTGAACACATGGCCGGAATTAAGCTGGTAAGTGAACAAAGGAAAATTGTCAGCGTGGACGTGAAAGACATCGCCATAGGTATGGTTGCTGAGCAAAACATCATTGCTAAAAATGGAGCACTCATCACGCCTAAGGGGCAGGAGGTTACCTGGCCGGTATTACAGGGTTTGAAAAACTTTGCTAAGCAGGTGGGTGTACAGGAGCCAATCAGGGTAAGGCTTTCAGCCTGATTACTATATGGCAGATAGATAATGTTTGGTGGGAAATGTTTGCTTCTTGAAAATAGTATATAGAAGGGTCGTGCTTCATCTGAATTACGTTGTAATCTTATTAAACCCAAACAATGCAATATTGATATGACAAAAAAACGAATTCTATTTGTTGACGATGAACCCAATATCTTGGCAGGATTGCGGCGAATGTTGCGATCGATGCGAAAGCAGTGTGAAATGTCATTTGCTGAGAGTGGTAATGAAGCAATTGCGTTGTTTGAAGAGTCTTCATTTGATGTTGTAGTCTCAGATATGCGCATGCCTGGCATGGATGGAGCGCAGTTGCTCACTCAGATTCAGGAAAGATACCCCCGAACCATTCGTATAATGCTTACTGGGCAGGCAGATGATGAGGCTATTTTACGCACGGTAGGTGTTGTGCATCAGTTTCTTGGAAAACCATGTGATCCGGATAGATTGCGAGGCGTACTGACTAAGGCCCTTGCCTTACAGGATCTGCTTGATAATGAAGAGTTAAAGACCCTTGTATCACAAATAGGGTCGCTTCCAAGTATTCCGACCGTGTATTCGAAGCTTCAGAAAGCAATGCGTGACCCTGAAGTATCTATAGATAATGTGGCAGGAATTATTGAGCAGGATATTGCAATGAGTGCCAAGGTACTTCACATTGTGAATTCGGCATTCTTTGGGCTATACACAAAAATAGAATCACCGTCCAGAGCAGTGAAATTGCTTGGCCTGGATACAGTAAAGGCTCTGGTGTTAGGGGTAGAAGTATTTACACTGACAACTATCCCGGAAGATCTGTTTTCAGGTGAACAACTCTGGCATCATTGCATGACCGTTGGAGCTATGGCTAAAACTATAGCATTAAACGAAACTGAAGATCAGGATATCATCAACAATGCATTTCTAGCAGGAATTCTTCACGACATCGGAAAGCTTGTTATTGTCTCAACGCTTCCCGATCAATATAGGGAAGTAAAAAGAATAGCTCAGTCCGAAAACATACCACTCAGAGATGCAGAATTCAGGGTTTTCAAGGGAACACATAGCGCCGTTGGTGCCTACCTGATAGGCCTATGGGGATTCACTAGTCCTGTAATGGAAGCAATAGGTTTTCACCATAGAATCGGAGAGTATCCTGCCGAAGGATTCTCACCAGCCCATGCTGTTCATATTGCCAATGCTATCTATTATCTCAACAGGCCTGAAGAATGTCACGGTGAGACAATCGCTGTCGATAGCTCGGTATTTGTGCATACTGGGAATCAGGATAAGACAGAAGAGTGGATGGCACTATGCTCTGAATATTTCGAATAGCAGGCTTTACGTACATACAAAAAAGAAAAGGTGAATATCCTCTTGAGGATATTCACCTTTTAAATCAGATGGGGTGGGCGATGGGACTCGAACCCACGGCCTCTTGGGCCACAACCAAGTGCTCTAACCAACTGAGCTACGCCCACCATCTGGAGTGTGATCTGCAATGTGTTTCGCTTTATGTGTTGCGAAAGACGCGCTCTTTATACCCACTCAAAATTTCTTTTGCAACATAATTTTACTACACTTCTGCTTTACAGTGCATACATTTCGTAGCTTGAGCCTTAATAATCTCGCAACAATAAGGACATTCTTTCTTAAAACTTTTTTGTAAAAGTTGAGAAATAATTATATTCGTTTCCTGCTCAAAGGAAGAGTCCCTGAATGTATGGTTTCGAATCGGGTCTATACAGGCCAGATCGCCAATTGGCAGCAGCATACTCATTGCACGTTTACGTACATCCCGATCAGCAGCTTCATCACAGAGCAAGTATAAAACCGGCTCAAGGTTTTTTTCTTCAACACAGGTATCCAGAGCCGTGATTGCCTCTTTCTCCTTAAGAAATCTTGCGTTCTGATTCCTTAGAACCTCAGGATCAATTATGCTTCCCTTAAACGCCATCTCATTCCCAACCATCATCACATTGCTTTCAGTGCTGCCTGGGAGTTGCATATACCTGTATGATGACCGATGACCATACTGAACTTCAATCTGCTCCCAACCTCTGACAAATAGTGGACAATCATCATTGAGGCAGATGAAAAGCACATCTGATCCCCAGCCCAGGCCATCACCTACGTGAAACTGTGGTGCTTCGCAGCATGAGAGTTTCGTTTTGCAGTGCGGACAGGTGTGTTCCTCGTCTAAAAAACTGTAATCTCTTGATAACATAAGGTAATGCTCCTATAAAAATATAATACCCTACACGGGGCTATGTTTCCCAGGGTAGGCTGATTTCGAAGTAATCTTTTTAGAGATCTAGTTTGAATCCACCATCGCTCAAGACCTCATCAATAGCTTTTGCCTGTTTCATTCTGCTTTGCAGAAATTGTGGAGACATGAACTTTTTATTTTCTTCCATGAGTTCGGCGATCTCGTGGATGCGTTCATCCTCTGCCATTTCAATTATTTTGAGCAGATTTTCGGCAAAGCTTTTAACAATTTTTCTTCCGTCACCTTTAGTTGCCATAATCTCGGCATAGGTGCGAGGATTCTGGTTGTGCACTCTCGCCATAGAGAGAATGCCATAAATTGAGGTGAGCGTAGAGTGGCTTCCAATATCATCGCATTCTATTTCATGTTCTGCGAGAGTCTTGGCGAGGGCTACTGAAATAGTTGTGGGAAGTTTCTGACCAACACCCATCAGCAGGTCGTGTTTCCTCGGGCTATCATGATAAATATCAGCTCCATGCTTGTACATGAACGCTTCAAACTCACTACAAAAACATCCGCTTCTTGCTGTTCTCACGATAATGGCATTTTTATCTTTCATAGTTACAGCCTGCGGGCCCCACAGGTTGTGAACAAACATGATTTCAACAGAAGGATCAGTGACGTCAAGCGCTGTCTGCAAGGTGTTTTCCGATTCGCCTGCAAGAATTATGAGTGCTTGCCCGGCTCGGAGCATACTGCCATATTGGGCTATTGTATCAGCTGTAACGGATATGGGGACACAAATCGCGACCACATCCACCTTATCTATCATCTCTTCTGGTCGTAATTCGGTGGAACGGCCAGTGATCAGGGTTTCGTACCCTTCATTTTGCAAACGATCAGCAAACCAGACCGACATGTCTCCCGAGCCTATAAAACCAAAAGATTTAATCTTTTTAACCCGCATATCCACTCGGGGATATGACCCGAGTATCTTAATGGAATCCTCTTCCTGAATGATGCTTCGCTCAAGGCGATGAACCGCATCTTTTATTGAAGGGTCTGAAATGTGGCCTTCAAATTCCAGATAAATACGGAGTTTTTGGGTTTTGAGGTCATTCTCAGATTGCAAATCAATAATGTTGATGCCGCGGCGGGTAAATTCCCCGAGTATGTCTGCAAGTATTCCTACCCGGTCCCGCAATGGTTTTGTGATCAGTGTTGTTGCATCGTAAGAAGTGAGAGGGGCAAGTGTATTTCCAATGACCGCAAATCGTGTGCGGTTGTGGGAAACGACTTCTCGTTCAATCAGATCAAATCCAAACGCTTTAACGAGTTCTTCAGATTCAATGATGGCATAATTCGTTCTGTTATTCGTTGCAATATCGTTAAAAGCAGCACCAATATCCTGAACGGCCATCAACGTTGCATGTGGAAAATGATTTTCAATATACTCTTCACATTGTCTGAATACTGTGCCACGACCAACTAATACTTCTATTGGGGTATTTGCACTGTCAGATCCAGCAATACGGGCAAGAGACAGATGTATCGGTAATACAACATTATCTACCCATAGCAGGTCTTCGAGCTGGGAGTCGAGTCTGAAATACTCTTTTACCTCTCCTTCGCGCGTGTTATAGACAGGGATGAGAGCAAAATCTGTTTCATTAGATGATAATGCAGTAATAGCATCAACAATTCTATTAAAAAGAATTACTTCAGCATTCGGGGCGTACTGGAGAGCCGCGTGATATCCATCAGAACCCTGAGGGCCAAGTGTTGCAATACGAACCATTGTATCTTATGCGTAGGGGAATATAATTAGCGCCGGCTGTGTATAAGCTGTATCAGAATCGGTACAGTTATTCGGTGGACTGGCATTTTAAACAGCAACTGCTGACAATATCCACTCTACCTGCTTAACGCAAGCGAAAGTGGTTTTTTCTTGGATAACAATCATATTTTGATGAATTCAAACACCAGTGTAGTTGAATATCTTGAGGCTCTTCGACAATCAAGAAAATTCGGGCCACAGGTTGTATGTCATAAAACGTTGGCTTCACAATCAAAGATACTGGCTAAGAAACTTCCGCAGCTCAACGATTTGCTGATCAAGCATTTAAAATCACAAGGTATACCTGCTCTATATACACATCAGGAAGAAGCCCTACAGCATATTTTCAATGGTGAGGACATAATTGCCGCCACTCCAACGGCATCAGGAAAAAGTATGATATATAATCTTCCTGTTGTGGATATGCTTCTTTCTGACAATCCAGGTTCAGCATTATATCTTTTCCCCCTGAAGGCTCTTGCCCAGGATCAACTCAGGGTTTTCGAGACATACACTCATCTGCTGCCAGATAAAAAGAAAACATATGCAGCTATTTTCGATGGCGATACATCTTCATATCGGCGACGAAGAATACGTGAGGAGAACGTCTCTGTTCTTTTTACTAACCCGGAAATGCTACATTTATCATTACTGCCGTATCACGGAAACTGGATCCATTTTTTCAAAAAGCTTCGGTATATCGTGGTGGATGAGGTTCACACGTATCGCGGAGTGCTTGGTGGGCATATGGCGTGGTTGCTCAGGCGACTTCAGCGAATTGCTTCAATTTATGGAAGCACACCGCAATTTATTATGTTGTCGGCAACTATAGGAAATCCAACTGAACTTGGTGAAAAGCTCACCTCAAGAAAAATCACGATAATTTCTAAAAACGGAGCACCATCTGCCGAAAAACATGTCTTACTCTTAAACCCATGGGATAGTGCGGCCTATACTGCCAGCCAGTTGCTTGAAGCTGCAATTAAAAGAAAACTGCGCACAATCGTTTATACCCAATCCCGTAAAATGACCGAGTTAATTAACATATGGACCAGTCCACGTCTTGGCGAATTAGGGGATAAGCTCAGCTCTTACCGGGCAGGATTTTTACCCGAAGAGCGAAGAGAAATTGAACAGAAACTTTCAAGTGGCGAGTTGTACGGGGTAATCTCAACATCGGCACTGGAATTAGGGATAGATATTGGCAATCTTGATTTGTGTATTTTGGTTGGATATCCGGGATCGATAATGGCTACCTGGCAACGGGGAGGGCGGGTAGGCAGAAGTGAAAGAGTGTCTGCTATTGTTCTGATCGCCCAGGAAGATGCTCTTGATCAGTATTTTATGCGAAACCCCGAAGATTTCTTCGGACGACAGGTAGAGTCTGCTACCCTCAACGAATACAATACTTCAATAATGTCTCAACACCTGCATTGTTGTGCTGCTGAATCACCATTACTCGCCGGAGAAGTGTTACTCGAAAACGATGTGGTCCAGGAAATAGTTCAGAATCTAACCAGAGAATCGGTACTCCTTCAGGCGGCTGATGGGACAAAATGGTTTGCCAGCAGGAAATATCCTCAGCGTCATGTCAGTCTTAGGGGTGGTGGTAACCAGTTGTCTATTATTAATGGTGACAGCGGTGAGATAATCGGAGAGATCGACAGTAACCGGGCGATGAAAGAGTGTCATCCGGGAGCAATATACATTCACAGGGCAAGGACCTGGATCGTGTTAAATCTTGATTTTGAAGGACGGGAGGTTGTTGTTTCTGAGAAGAAGCCATCATTTTTCACACGTCCAATGTCTAACAAAAACACAACTATTCTTGATACTGTTAAACGAACAATGAGTTTTCAGGCCAGAGTTTCTTTTGGAAATCTTAAAGTCACTGAACAGGTAACAGGATTTCAGAAACGCAATAACTCTACTCAGAAATTGATAGCGACGATACCGCTTGATCTACCTGAGCAGACAATTGAAACTGAAGGAATCTGGCTGGATATTCCTGATTATATTAAACAGTCACTCGAACAGGATAAATATCATTTCATGGGTGCAATCCATGCACTTGAACATGCAATGATTGCTGTTTTTCCTTTATTGGTGCTCTGTGACAGAAATGATATTGGTGGTATCTCCTGTCCTCTGCATGAGCAGACAGAAGAAGCTACAGTTTTCATTTATGATGGTCATGCTGGCGGTGTTGGTCTTTCAGAAGAAGCTTTTGAGAAAATTGATGAATTACTTAAACAAACAGATCAAATAATACGATCATGCAGTTGCGAAACCGGCTGCCCTTCATGTGTTCATTCTCCCAAATGCGGTTCCGGCAATCGGCCGATTGATAAAGTAGCCTGCCTGCGTCTTCTTGAATTGCTGCTTCAGCCCGGAGCGGCAGTAGATAATGCATTTAATGATGTAGATCTTCCCGGCCAGGAAAACGTAACTTTACATATCAGTAGTGTTGCTCTACCTACGGTGAAAGTAAAAACAGAATATCTAGGGTTGTCGGTCCTCCCTGAGAGATATGGTGTCTTTGATCTTGAAACCATTCGTTCCGCCGATGAGGTTGGTGGTTGGCATCATGCTGAGCGAATGGGAGTCTCACTTGGGGTTATTTATGATTCACAACTTGACGGATGTATTACCTATCTGGAACACGAGGTTGATGACCTTATCAAACATCTGCAACAACTCGACCTTGTGATAGGTTTTAATAATAAACGATTCGATAATCGTGTACTTTCAGGCTATAGCAGCATTGATCTCAATCAATTGCCGACACTTGACCTCTTAGAACAGGTGACTAATCAGCTTGGATATCGACTGAGTCTTGACAGGATGGTTGAACACACGCTGGGGGTAAAAAAATCTGCAGATGGGCTTCAGGCACTGGCCTGGTACAAAGAGGGGCGAATCGATTTGATCCAGCAATATTGTAAAAAAGATGTAGAACTAACCAGAGACTTGATGAGGTTTATTCTGGAAAACCGGCATTGCCTGTTCAAGAACAAATCAGGGATGATAGTACGTTTACCTTTGTATCTGGACAAACCTATTCAGGCAGTTTTACAGGTGTAAGTTGACCTGTAAAACTGCCTGAATGTAATGCGGATGATCGAAGAAAGAGAGCGTGCAGATTAAGGCCAGAGCAAAGGCTGGTAAATCCAACCCACTGTTCCGCTGCTATGCTTGAGCTGTATCCATTTACCTTTTTGGTCAACCTTGGTCATTATTACTCCGCGCTCAACATCTGCAACAACAGGACTTTTTGTGCTTGGGCCAGAACGCATATTGACACTTTTTTTGGCATTTACAATAACCGTATCATTTTTGCCAATCAAAGAGGTGTGAATCCAACCTGTGTCGCCTTCAAAGTCTGAGATTTGTGCCCACTCGCCTTTTTTAGCAAGAACCTTGAGCGGATATCCTTTGAATAGTTCCATGTATACAGAACTATCAGTGCTGGGAGCTTTCCGCACATTCACATTGTCGCTGGAAACTGTGACATATTCTGCTGCGTACACGGGTGCCGAGATGAATAAACAAACAGCACTTGCAGCAATAAGCTTCCGCGCCCTAGAGTGTAAAAAGGTATAAACTGACATGAGATTTCGCTTGTATTAGGAATGTTTTTTTCAGCTGATTGCTGTATCGAAAACCAGACTCTTCTATAGCATTATTGGAATTTGAAGTCAAACGTCATATGAAACAAATGATTTCTAATTCAATGAGTAGCAATTCTTAACAACTTGTAATTATTGAAATTGAAGCTGTGATTTTTGATAATCCATTATTGATTTCGCACCAAGGGGTAGAGTGAGATTATCTGCGAAGTGACCACTAGGGAAACTACCCCATACAGGAATTTGTAAATCACTGGTCAAATCAAGAACCCTTCGCCATATATACTCTGTGTAGCGTATTTTCTCAAGGCTATCCTGCTCGGCTCCCATTCGGAAATCTCCAAGGACGATACCATTTACCTTTTTTAATTTTCCTGTCAGGTGAAGTTGCGTCAGCATTCTGTCAATCTTATAGATAGGTTCCCCAATATCCTCCAGTAGAAGAATGGCTCCATCCCAATCGACATCCGCTGGTGTTCCCAGGGTTGTCATCAACGTACTGAGGTTGCCACCTAGAAGTGTTCCTGTGGCACTCGTATCACCTTTCAAAATTTCAATTTTTGAATATGAGACACCTTTTCTCCAATTACCTTTAAGGCACTCGTAGAATCTCTCCAAAGCGATGTTTGAGCAGTCGCAAAGCGATGTCACAACAGGCCCATGAAAACTTACCATGCCTGTCCTACTTGCTATCTGATTCAGTAGCACACTTATATCAGAGAAGCCGATAAACATTTTAGGGTGTTGTCTGAAAAGATCGAAGTTCATTTTGTCAAGGAGCCGTATACAGCCATAGCCTCCTCTCATTGCCATTACTGCGTCAATCTCTGGATCGACGAGCATTTTATGAATTTCCTCTGCCCGATTATCATCAGTGTCAGCAAGATATCCTTGGCCGGGCCACATTTGACGCGGAAAACGTGGTTCAAATCCCATGTCGTGAAGGATGTTAAGTCCTTGTTCAAATCGAGCTTTATCTGTGATTTGTCCGGCCGGGGCGACAATTCCTATAACCGACCCCTTTTTTAACGGTGTCGGGATGATGCTGGAGGGTTTCATGAAGATACTTTTTCGTTATAAATAATTTTAAGACCTTTAAGAGTAAGTAGCGGGTCAATAGTGTCAATTACAGAGGCGTAGGGAGAGATCAATGATGCCATTCCACCTGTAGCGATAACGTGCAACTCGGTACCTTCAGCAATATGCATTTCTTTCTTTATCCCGGCTATCATGCCGTCGAGCATTGCGCCATAACCGTAAAGTATTCCGCTCTTCATTGCTTCAATAGTCGATTTCCCAATTATATTTTTCGGCCCTTTTGAGACATCAATGTGAGGAAGTTTTGCTGTCTTGCTTGAAAGTGCTTCAAGTGATACCGCTACTCCAGGTAAAATTGCACCACCAAGATATTCGCATTGGGCCGTCACGCAATCGAAGGTAATGGCCGTGCCGAAATCGACAACAACCAGGTTACAGGGATATTCTTTGTATGCTGCGATAGCATTAACCAGTCTGTCGGCACCAATTTCTGCCGGGTTGGGCAGCTGTATATCTATCATGTCTGATACATTGACATTTGAGACTACCAGTATCGGCACGGTGAGATGGCCAAAAAGATGGTTTTGAAAACACGCATGCCAGGCTGCTTCAAGCGTCGGCACGACACTTGCGAGTACCACTCCGTGAATTTCTTCAGTATTGATTTTCTCCATCGCAAAGAGAGTATGATATTGAATGGCAAGCTCGTCTGCTGTCATTTTTCTGTCAGATTTAAGTCTCCATTTACCGATGAGATCATCACCGGAATATAGACCCGTAACAGTGTGTGAATTACCGACATCAATAACAAATAGCATCAATTTATTCCTTGGTTGAATGTCTTAATTTGAATTGTCTTTTTTTAAATATCCCTGCTAGAATATTCGAACATACGAAAAAATAAAAGCAGCTTACAGTAACATTGAGTCAGACTACTTTATCAAGGGCCTTATGATGAGCACAGTTTCAAAAGAACTGAATGTGAATACAGATACCCAGAAGAGCAGATATTTGTTTTTTTCATCTCGCCAGTGAAGATTATGCGTTTGAGATGTTTTTATGTTACAGAAATCATCGGCATAGTGAAAAATACCGATGTACCGGAAACGCCACCATATGTAAAGGGGGTAAAAAACCTTATAGGGCATGTAATACCAGCAATGGATGTCCGGTTACTATTCAATCTTGAAGGATGAACGTACGATGACCGAACATGTATTATCGTTGTAAGGGTAGATACAACTGCAATAGGCCCCGTAGTAGACAAGGTAAATGAAGTTACTGAAATTCCTGAGAACAGGGTTAAACAGATAAGCTATCAGGATTCATCAGATACGAATCGTTTTATTCGTGGAGTAGGGAAACTCGAAACCGGTGTAAAAATAGTCCTTAATTTGAAAAATCTTCTTTATGATGAAGAAATGTTATTAGTAGAGGAGGAATAATACATAATGCCCATGACTGATGAACCACTTCTGGTGAGTACGACTTTTGAACGACAGGAGCACGCGGAAGATGTCGCCCGCGCTTTATTAAATAAACGGATCATCGCATGTGCTCAGGTGCACGGCCCCGTTAAAAGTATGTATTGGTGGAAAAATGAAATCCAGGAGTCGGTGGAGTTCTTGCTGACACTAAAGACTCTGGATTCCTTGTATCCAGAAGTCGAAAGCACAATACTTGAGGAACACCCGTACGATCTGCCTGAGATTATTGCTGAACCACTTGTCCGCATAAGCTCTGATTACCTCAATTGGATGAAAGGAGAAATGGAGCGATGAGTGAAGGAAGTACTAAAAAAGGATACCGCAAAAGACGTCTTGGTGAGTATCGATGTCATTGCTGTAATGAAAAACAGGAGTTTTGCTGGAGCTGTCCTTGTGGATTCCAGATTTGTAAAGAGTGTTTTGAAGAAAATAAATGGGGTATCAGCAATGGTCCTACCTGGATTTGCCCGGATTGCGAACGCATCAGAATGATGTGATCCTCCACATGTTTGATAGATTTCCATCTTTCTAAAAAAAATATTTTTATCTATTATTCCAAGCATATCAGCTCTCAAGCTGTGTTTATAACCGTTTGAGAGGAACCTTTGGTTCTTTTTGTCTTTAAAGATAGATTGAGCCCATGCATGTCTGTTGCCAATTGATACCAAATACAATAGTATGTGCTGAATAATTTCTAAGTTGAACCTCTTTGCCTTATGCTGAATATGAACGCATCCACACACAATTACGACGAAAGTAAGATCAAAACACTCAGTTCGTTGGAGCATATCCGAAAACGCCCCGGTATGTATATCGGCAGATTGGGAGATGGCTCGAACCAGCACGACGGTATTTACATTCTATTGAAAGAGGTGGTTGATAATTCCGTAGATGAATTCATCATGGGAGCAGGGAAACGTGTTGATGTCACCATCGAAGATAACGGAATTGCCAAGGTCCGTGATTACGGCCGTGGCATACCACTAGGCAAAATTGTCGACTGTGTTTCAGTTATTAACACAGGTGCGAAATACAATACTGATGTGTTTCAATTTTCGGTAGGACTAAACGGTGTAGGCACAAAGGCGGTTAACGCTCTTTCCACGTTTTTCCGTGTCACGGCATATCGTGATGGCAAGTTTGCTTCTGCTGAATTCGCAAATGGCGAGCTTCAGAAGCAGGAAGAAGGCGACACCACAGAGAAGAATGGAACATATATCGAGTTCCTGCCGGACCGTAACATGTTTCCTGATTTTCAATACGATCCGAAATTCATTGAAAGCCGCATGTGGCGTTACGCATACCTTAATGCGGGCTTAAAGCTGTATCTGAACAAACAATTGTATTTTTCCTCTAACGGCCTGCTCGATCTGCTCGACAAGGAACTCGACGGGGAAAATATCTACCACCCTATTTATTATAAAGATTCTACCTGTGAATTCGCTTTTTCTCACATAGATTCCTATGGTGAAAACTATTACACTTTTGTTAACGGAACCTATACAAGTGAAGGTGGTACACACCTATCTGCTTTTCGTGAAGGCATCCTGAAGGGCATAAATGAATTCTCGGGGAAAAAATTTATAAATACCGACGTTAGAGACGGTATCGTCGGTACTCTTGCAATAAAAGTAAAAGAGCCCGTTTTTGAGTCTCAAACTAAAAACAAACTCGGTAATACAGAAGTTCGATCCTGGATTGTCAATAAAGTGCGTGATGCCGTTTCGAGTGCACTATACAAAAACTCAGAAACAGCAGAAATGCTGATCGAGAAAATCCAGAGAAACGAAAAAGTCCGAAAAGAACTCCAGTCTGTAAGGAAAGAGGCTCGTGCCAAAGCACGGAAGGTGGCTTTTAAGATTCCGAACCTGAAAGATTGTAAATATCACCCAGCCAAAGGTAAACCATCGCCTGAAGGTCGGGAAAATATGATCTTTATTACTGAGGGACAATCTGCAGCAGGCTCTATCGTTTCATCACGCGATCCTTTGACCCAAGCGGTTTTCTCTCTTAAGGGAAAACCAATGAATGTTCTTGGGCAAAAGCTGGCTCTTCTCTATAAAAATGAGGAAATGTATTCCCTTATGCGGGCACTGGATATTGAGGATTCAATCTCAACTCTCAGGTTCGACAAAGTCATTTTAGCCACTGATGCGGATGTCGATGGTTTACATATCCGCAACTTGCTTCTAACATTTTTTCTTCACTATTTTGAACCTTTAGTTAAGCTTGGGCATATTTACATTCTTGAAACCCCGATCTTTCGAGTTCGGAATAAACAGGAAACTGTTTATTGTTATTCTGAAAAAGAAAAAATATCTGCGACAAAAAAGCTTGAGGGCAGGGGAAAGCGAAAGGTCAATGTTGAAACAACCCGGTTCAAAGGGCTTGGTGAAATATCGCCAAAAGAGTTCAAACAATTCATTGCTGATGATATTCGGCTCAGAAGTGTCACACTAGATTCATTGAGTGAGGTCGCAAAAGTACTGTCCTTTTACATGGGTAAAAACACACCTGAGCGAAAAAAATATATCATGGAAAATCTTGTAGCTATTGAGCAAATCTAAGGTAATACCTTAACCATCTATCGGGGAGATTGTCCGAGAATCATAGTTCTTGTCAAAATCGAGAATTTTTATAAAAATACAAACAGCATATGTATGATCTTGCGAGCAGTATTTTTTTGAATGTTGAAGAGTTTGAGAAGTGGGCTATTCTCGGACAGCCTCCTAGTCTCTCATGAAATAAGGTATGTCGAGCCACTGCATGGAACCATCACCTGGAAAACTACATAAGCTTTTTGACGAAAATTTTCTCGAATACACTTCCTATGTAATCAGGGAGCGTGCTATTCCGGCTATCGAAGACGGTTTGAAGCCCGTCCAGCGCCGTATCCTTCAGACGCTTTTCAATATGGAAGATGGCCGTTACCACAAGGTGGCAAATCTTGTAGGTGAGACCATGAAGCTTCACCCGCATGGTGACCAGTCCATCTTTGCTGCTCTGGTCAATCTCGCCAATAAAGGCTATCTCATAGATAGGCAAGGGAATTTTGGCAATATATTCACAGGAGACCAGGCCTCTGCGGCCAGATATATCGAATGTAGACTGTCTCCGCTTGCAAAAGAGGTACTGTTTAACAAGGATTTAACAGAATTTGTTGATTCCTATGATGGGCGAATGAAGGAACCCGTTACCCTTCCAGCAAAAATCCCCTTGTTACTTCTCCAGGGAGCTGAGGGAATTGCCGTGGGCATGGCCACCAAAATCATGCCACACAATTTTTGTGAACTCCTTGAGGCCCAAAAATCAATTTTGCGCGGAGAAGAATTCACGATCTACCCTGATTTCCCCCAGTATGGTTTTGTAGACGTATCAAACTATGAAGATGGTAATGGTAAGATTCGTTGTCGGGCACGGATAGAAGAGAAAAATGACAAAACTATAACGATTAAAGAGATTCCATATACGACGACCACCCAATCGCTGATAGAGTCTGTGGAAAAAGCTGCCAAGGCAGGCAAAATTAAAATCATATCAATAAGCGATTACACCGCAGAACATGTCGAGATCGAGGTAAAACTTGCTCGAGGAATCCACGCCTCAGATACGATTAAAGCATTGTATGCTTTTACGGACTGTGAAGTTCCTATATCTCCCAACCTCACATTGATAAATGGCAATCATCCTGAGACAGTTTCCGTTTCCGATGTCTTGAGATACAACACTGAAAAGTTGGTAGTCGATCTTACGCGCGAGCTTGAAATTGATCTTGGACGCCTTAAAGACAAGCTTCATGCGCGTATGCTTGAACAGATTTTTATTGAAGAGCGACTATATAAAAATATCGAAGAAAAGACCACATACAAAGATATCATAGAAACTGTCGATGTTTCTCTTCTGCCATATTCCGAAGAGTTAATCAGGCCTGTCGCTCTTGAAGATATTGAACGTTTACTGGAAATTAAAATTAAACGTATTTCAAGATTTGATATCGAAAAGCAGCAAAAAGAGATTAGAGCGATTAATAAAGATATCAAGGTGATTGAAAAATCACTTAAAGATATGATCGGGTATACAGTCAGTTACCTAGATGATTTGCTTACCAAATACGGGCCTT
This sequence comes from Desulfosediminicola flagellatus, assembly GCF_005116655.2. Lineage (GTDB taxonomy): Bacteria > Desulfobacterota > Desulfobulbia > Desulfobulbales > Desulfocapsaceae > Desulfopila > Desulfopila flagellata. The sequence continues at coordinate 2,490,266 of NZ_CP050698.1, forward strand.
CCTTCCCTAGAAAGACTGAATTACATGAATTTACTGAAGTGAGTGTCAGGAAGGCTGCATTCAGTAATCTCACAGTATGCTATGACAGGGAGACTGGATTTCTTGGTCATCAGATAAAGACCGAGCATGAGGAAGGCGAGCCTGAACCAATCAACTGCTCTGAATATGATCGTCTTTTTCTTCTCTATGCCAGCGGTATTTATAAAATTATTCCGGTTACGGAAAAACTTTTTGTCGGGCATGATATTGAATGGATTGGAAAGGTAAGTAAGAATTTGATTTTCAATCTGGTTTACAGGGATGGAAAAGAAAATCTGGTTTATGTCAAACGCTTCAAAATGCCTTCCTTTATTATGGAAAAAGAATACACTCTTTTTCCAGCACATAAACGATCCAAGATATTACTATTCATACTCGGTAAGGATAAGTATGCCAGAGTAAATCTCATGCCGTCCGCCCGTGCCCGAACAAATGTTGTAGATATTGATTTTGAGGAGTACCTCATCAAGGGTGCAGCTGCTAAAGGGAAACGGGTATCCAACCGACTTGTTCGCCGTGTCTATGAAACTACGGAAAAGATGCAGGCCGAAAAAAAGAAAAACCACGTGCTACCTGGAATCATACCCGACACCACTCCGACTGATACATCCGAGACCTCTTTGCCTGATGAATTTCAAAAAAATAAGATTGAGAACAGTAACGAAGAAGAGTAGGGCGGTTGAAGTATAGAGTATAGCCTCGGTAATGTTAGCAGGTGCTGACTGAATGGCTTAATTGCGTCAGCAAAAATTAAAAAAGCGATGTCGTAAATAATTACGACATCGCTTTTTTTTTTGTGAATCCTTAAGGTACTGTCAGTGCTGTTTTATATCATTCCTGGATCAGTTTTCCTTTTAAGGAATGTTGTCCTGCATGATATATTTCAACACGTATAAAGTCACCGGGTATAGCGGTAGACTCTTCATTCACATGAACAATGTGGTTCGAAGATGTCCTACCTTTTACGCCTTCGTCGGTAATCGCTTCGATCATAATTTCTTTAATCTGACCGACGTACTTGCGATTTTGCTCAAGACTGATTTCATCCTGACGTGCCTGGAATTGTATCAATCTTGTGGTTTTTACATCTTCAGGAACTTTATCTTCGAAGTCACTTGAGCGTGTTCCGGGCCTGTCAGAGTACTTAAAAGAAAAAGATCCGTGATAACGAACTCTTTCCAGCATTTCCATCGTGCCCTGAAAATCTTCGTCAGTTTCACCAGGGAACCCAACTATTATGTCTGTGCTTAAAGCAATATCCGGACAATACGATCGAAGCGTATCTACAAGTTCCAAATATTGTTCAACAGAATATTTTCGGTTCATTTTTTTCAAAACTGCATCAGATCCAGCCTGAACAGGAAGATGAAACTGAGGACAAAGATTCGGAATATCCTTAAAGCACTTCATTAACTCATCAGACAAATCCTTTGGGTTAGACGTAGTAAAACGAAGTCTCGCAACACCAGGAATCTTCGAAACAGCATGAAGTAGATCTGAAAAAGTATATGGAAGTCCATTATCTGTTACTATATTTGTCCTGCCGTACGAGTTAACATTTTGACCAAGAAGAGTTATTTCTTTTACGCCACTGGCAACCACAGCTTTAACTTCGTCGATTATATCACTGACCTTGCGTGATACTTCACGTCCACGTGTGTAAGGGACAACACAATATGCACAGTAGTTGTTACAGCCCTGCATAATCGTAACAAACTTGCGAAAGGTAGTGGGAACATCACGTTCAGCGCTTGCTTTACTTGAATCTTCCGACTCATTTGGCATGAAACGAGGAATAGCGTACTCATCTTCCATGCCTATAGCAATATAGCCGGGAGAGACCCTGGCCTTCTCAAGCAAATCGCCAATATTGTATATATTCTGTGTGCCAACGACGAGATCTATATGTGGCATTTTCTCAACAAGTCGTTCTCCTTCCTGTTGAGCAACGCAGCCGGCAACACAGATTTGCATGCCCTTTCGGGATTTTTTTACCTTTCTAAGCATACCGAGCAGACTCATTACTTTCTGCTCAGCTTTTGCCCGAATCGAACAGGTGTTAAGAATGACAAGATCAGCGTCTTCGATGTCCATGCTTTCAACATAACCGCTCATCGCAAGGGCTTGAGACATAATCTCGGAGTCACGTTCGTTCATTTGACATCCGAATGTTTTTACAAAAAATGTTCTCTGGATCATTAACTTCGCAATTTTAGAGATTAAATGGAGATAAAAGGGCAGAAGGGGGCTTCATACCAATTTGGGTGCAATTGAAGAGAGCAATCCAAAAAGATCTTTCCGGGAATCGGCAATGTATCTAACAAGGACGAGGCCTTTTTTCATATCGTAGCTGGAAAGAATTGCCATATTATCGTATCCCTCCAGAATAAATTTCAAATAATGAAATCTGTCGGGAGCGATACGAAGATATAATTCCTGTGAACAGGTAGTCATAATGTCTTAATCACACTGATAACGATGAATCAAAATCACCGATACTATCAATATTTGCCTGCAAAATCGGATTTACCACTTCAACTAGAAATTCATGTGTCTGCTCAGCGGCACGACCAGTGAATTGCTGATAATCACCGATAATTTCCTGCAGTTCTTTAATACTGAAGGGAATTCGATCATCGCCAGCTAGTCGCATAAGCAGATCATTCTCTTTACCTTCTTCTTTAACAACTTTGCCTGCAGCCATAGAATGTTCTTTAACAACCTCATGCATTTCCTGACGACTTTCACCGCGTTCAACCGCTTCCATGAGAATTTTTTCCGTAGACATAAACGGTAATTCAGAACGAAGATGTTTTTCGGTTTGCTTCGGAAATACAACCATATCAGATGTTATATTGACAAATAACTTCAATATCGCATCTGTCAAGAGGAAGGCCTGCGGGATGTCCATTCTACGAATAGCGGAATCATCGAGTGTTCTCTCAAACCACTGATTGGAATAGGTACCTGCAAAATTCTGAGGCAGTCCCATAAGCTTTCTTGCAAGCCCAGTCATTCTTTCCGATCTCATCGGGTTACGTTTGTACGCCATGGCAGAAGAACCGGTCTGATTCTTTGCAAAAGGCTCTTCCTGGGTTTTAAGGTTTGAGAGGAGACGAAGATCAACAGCAAACTTGTGAGCAGTAGCACCAATGCCAGAGAGTGTTTCAGAAAGTTTCATATCGAGCTTTCTGCTATACGTCTGGCCGGTAACAGGGATAGTTCCTGCAAATCCAAGTTTTTTGGCAACGAGTTCATCAAGCTGACGAACTTTAGCGTGATCACCTTTGAAAAGTTCAATAAAGGTTGCCTGGGTTCCCACAGTTCCTTTGGCGCCTCGTGCTCGAATATTTGACATGAAAAAGTCAACATACTCAAGATCTGTAAGTAAATCCTGGAGGTAAAGTGTGTTTCTCTTACCAACAGTCGTTGGTTGAGCAGGTTGATAATGGGTGTAGCCAAGGGTAGGGAGGTCTTTGTATCTGTCACAGAAAAAGGCCAGATTTTTAATAACCTGAAGAAGGGCACTACGAATTAACTCGAAGGCCTGTTTCTGAACAAGCAGGTCGGTATTGCAGACAACAAACTGTGATGTTGCACCTAAATGAATAATACCTGCAGCCTTAGGGCATTTGGTACCAAACTCGAATACATGCGCCATGACATCGTGACGAATCTCTTTCTCTTTTTCAGCAGCCAGATCGTAATCAATGTTTTCTGCATTAGCCTTCATTTCTTCAATCATTTCAGCAGAAACGATATCAGTAAGGCCCAGTTCATATTGGGCCTCAGCAAGAGCAATCCAGCATTTTCTCCAGGTAGTGAATTTAGTTTTCTCGGAAAATAGTTTTTGCATTTCCTTGCTTGTGTATCTACTGACAAGCGGTTCCTGATATATTTCTCTATTCATTGTAAATCACCACAGGGATGTAATTTTTTATTGCACAGTCAGTAGCATGAGTCAGGTCCTGCATGATGACGTTTGGCTAATGCTAAGACATATGGTTTACATGGAGTTTATGCAGAACCTGATAACATACCATCTTTTGATTAAAAATAAAACAGAGTGGATTTTCTTGTTCTGATTATTGGTACCAGTTGCGAAGCTATAAACGACATTAAAAAACACATATATCCAATGTCGCATAATGTATATTATGTATATATTCATATTATCGTATTAATCCAAACACATGAATACCCGCTGTTGTCGAGATTATCTAGTCAATATTTTGTCTCGTGAGGAGTCGATAAAAACAGGAAGAGAATTTACATTAAGAAAATACTGGATTGAGAAAGCATGAAATTGTAGGAATTTTTTAAACTACAACTCTGCCTAGAAAGACTCCAGGCAGTAACGGCAGTGAGTCTTTCAAATATCCACAATGCGTAATTGCCAATCAACAACTCCACGATATCTGTTTATCATTGGACTGAATGTGATCTGGCGATGAGGATCTCGACGAATATCTTCGTACTTATCACCAAGACCAAATCCCACCCCCCTGTAATTCGTATAACTTCCGCGAATCGTCACCTGTATGTGCTGCCTGTTACCACCAATTGCTTTGCAACTCACCACGTCAGCCTGTCGATCCAGGAATACCGGCTTTTCATTTCCCGGACCAAATGGTTCAAACTTCATAAGATACTTCAGGGTTTCTTCCGACATGATTTCATCAATACTTCCTTCAACAATAACCCCTTTTGTTTTGGGTATATGCATGTTGTTGAGTTTCTGAATTTCAACCTGCCTGTTGAATGCTTCATGAAATGTTTTGAATTGGTTTTCTGACACTGTAAGGCCAGCCGCCATTTCATGACCACCGTATTTTACTATCAATTGGTCACAGGATTTTAGACATTCGATTAAATTAATTCCTTCGATAGATCTGCCCGAACCTTTAAAAGCAATATTTCCATCACTATCAGTCTCTCTTGAGAAAACTATTGTTGGTTTTCTATAAATATCTACAATTTTTGAAGCAACAATTCCGATAACTCCACTATGAAAGTCACCTGCAACTACAGACACATGACTGTCTTCAGTGTTGTAGCGATTCATATTATTTAAAGCTGATTCGAGGTTGTCCTGGCAGATACTTTTTCTCTTTTCATTGTACCCTTCCAGCCTTTTTGACAGCTTCGCCCCTGAAGTCGAGTTGTCACATGTCATTAAGTCCACTGCAACATCTGCTGATCCAAGCCTTCCCGCAGCGTTGATACGCGGGCCAACCGAAAAGCTGATATCTTCAGTGGTTAGCGGTCCACCTTTAAGCCCGGATGCTTCAAGCAAAGCTTTAAGACCCGGAATATTCGTTTCTTCCAGTGATTCCATTCCAGCCCGGATAAGCACCCTGTTTTCTTTTGTAATATCAACAAGATCTGATATTGTTCCAAGCGCAACAAAGCCTAAATACTCTTTCATATTAGGTCGTTCGCCGTTCTTGAAATATCCACCTTGTTCTAATGCTGTGCGTAAAGCTGCAGCAAGATAGAATGCTACGCCAACTCCAGCAAGCTTGTAATTTTGAAATCCACACCCTTTTTGGTTTGCGTTAAGAATAACGCAATCAGGAAGATCACCAATTGGCACTTGGTGATGGTCCGTTACGATAACAGTACCACCCAGTGCTTGAATCCCCTTAACCTCTTCAGGATTGGAAATTCCACAGTCAACTGTGATGAGAATAAAATTATCGCAATCTAGAGAGTCTAATAATTGCTTAAATGACTCAAGATTTAACCCATAACCATCTATTAATCTATTTGGTACTCGCCAATGAGGTTCAACACCAAGTTCTCTAAAGAAATTCACAAGCAGTGAAGTTGCTGTAGTTCCGTCTACATCGTAGTCACCCCAGACTATAATTTCTGTGCCCTGCTCTATTCCTTCAACTATTACCTTCACCGCATCCCCCATTCCTTTCATACCCATCGGGTGCGGAAGCGTGTCGAGTCTCGGAGCCAGAAACTGTTGAATTTCAGATTCGTTAGTTAGCCCCATCCTGTTAAGCATTTTAGTAATTATTGAAGGTAAATCTGATGTATTCATAGAGTGTTAAGGGATGTCGTAGGTGATAGGCTGCCGTAAGCAGGTAATTTCGGCAACAGAATGCTTAGCATGCATTAGAAGTCTGTTTGCAGAAAAGGATGCATTGATCAAAAAGGAGTAAATTGTTTTTGCTGGTGATATTTTGGTTGAAATACAACACGTTATCTTGATTTCAACCAAGATTCTATTCTGCACTTAATTTTTGCAGTTTCAGTTACTTGATTCCATTCAAGTCCATCAATTTTCTTAAACCAGGTGTATTGACGTTTGGCATAACGCCTTGTGTCCCGGGCGAGCAGTTCCTGCATTTCGGCAAATGTCCACTTGTCGTAAATATAATTCAACATATGTCTATATCCGATAGAGCCCATTGAATTGAGATTTTCGTTATAACCCATTTCCAATAATGACCTGACTTCTTTCTCCAATCCGCTATCAAGCATGATTTCGGTTCGTAAATTTATTCTTTCATAGAGGCGTTTGCGGTCACAGGTGAGTCCGATTTGTAATATGTTTTCCAGAATACTGCCCTGCTGCTGCTCACTTTGGATTCGAATATGCTCAGACCAGGGTATGCCACTCGCTATATATATTTCGAGCCCGCGTATCACCCGGTTTGTATCATTAGGATGGATTCTATGTGCGGATATTTCATCACATGAAGTTAATTCTTCATGTAGTTTCGAGCTTCCATCTTTAACTAATCGTTCATTTAATTCAGCACGGATTTTTTCATCTTCAGGGACGCCTGCAAACAACCCTTGAGTAAGTGCTTTGAGGTAAAGACCTGTGCCGCCGGTTAAAAGAGGTATTTTTCCCTTCTCTGCTATCGTCTCTATTGCCGCGGAAGCCTCCCGGACAAATCGTGCTGCATCATATTCTTCATCAGGAAACGCGACATCAATGAGGTGGTGAGGTATGCCCGCCATTTCCTCATGTGTGATCTTAGCGGTACCGATATCCATGTATTTGTATACCTGCATGGAGTCGACACCGATAATCTCGCAATTAAATTCTTTTGCCAGATCAATAGACAAAGATGTTTTACCTATAGCTGTCGGGCCTACCAAGGCAATTGCCGGTATTTTTTGTAATTTTTCTTTTTGAAGCATTTTTAATTATTCAAATGAAATATGGTCACGTAAACTGGCATAGCGTTTTTCACCTATGCCTCGGATTTGCATAAATTGCACTCCTGAATGGATTCCACCATGCACCCCCCGGTATTCAATTATACGATTAGACATTCCACTGCCAATTCCCGGCAGGGTCATCAGTAATTCTTTGCTGGCACTATTAATTTTAACGGGTGCAAAGAAAAAGGGCGTGAATTCGGACCTTATGTTTTTTTCTATAGGGAGTGAATCGCTCTCTGTGTAATTTTCCAATTTCAGTGCATACCCTTGTTGATACAGCGTCATTGCAGTCACGCCGTGATCAATAGAAGTAGAGTCCTTACTCTTTGAGAATGTATGTGTTACTAACACGGAGAGGAAAAAAATCAGAATAACACTTACTCTATGATCGCTATACACAGTAGCAACATTGCGAACAGACATAAAACATCAATTCCTGAAATGATTGATATACATTCCTTAAGATTTATGGTCTTACCAGATGATTATCATGTGCATTACGCATATGTTTATTCGATATGGCCTGAGGAGTACATTTTTTTCTTGTCTCACTCCCCTGCTGCCTGTATAAACGATAGTCCCTGAATTTACGACCACCTTTTCTTATATTCTCCTATGAAATCATCGGATACATTTAATATTGTTCTGGTTCAACCAGAAATACCACCAAACACAGGCTCAATAGCTCGCCTTTGTGGTGCAACAAAAACGATACTCCACCTCGTTCATCCTCTTGGTTTTTCTACTGATGACAAGCACCTTAAGCGTGCTGGCCTCGACTACTGGAAACACGTTGATATTGTACATTGGGACAATTTTGACGACTTCCTGAAGGCCCAGGACGAACGAAAGTTATACTTTTTCACAACCAAAATTACAAAAGCATACACAGAGGCTAAATATGGCCCCGGCGATTTTTTGATTTTCGGTAGAGAAACAAAAGGCTTGTCGGAGGAAATTCGCACGTTATATTCTGACAGATGTTATACACTTCCTATGAATAGTCCGCATATTAGAAGCCTCAACCTTGCTATGACTGCCGGAATTGTCCTGTATGAAGCACTCAGACAGAATGATTTCATGGCCTAAACAAGAAATAGCCTGACTAACACAGCAGTTAAATGAAGGAGATCATAAAGATGCCAGAAAGAATTTATAATTTTAGCCCGGGCCCAGCTACTCTCCCATATGAAGTACTTGAGCAGGCTGCTAAAGATGTTGTCAACTTTCAGGATACTGGTATCGGCCTTATTGAAACCAGTCACCGTTCCAAAGAGTTCATGGCTGTTATCGATGAAGCTGAAGCACTTCTTCGTGAACTCATGGAAATACCTGATAATTACAAGGTACTTTTTCTTCAGGGTGGAGCTTCAAGCCAGTTTTACATGATCCCGATGAATCTGCTCTCTAAGGACCAGAAAGCTACGTATCTCAATACAGGTACATGGTCGAAGAAATCTATCAAAGAAGCTCAGCTTTTTGGCAAGGTTGATGTTGCCTATTCAAGTGAAGAGCAGAGTTTTAACAGAGTTCCTGAAGATAGTGAGTATACTGTAGCTGATGATTCAGAGTATCTTTACTTTGTATCTAACAATACTATTTATGGTACACAGTTTCAGCAGATGCCGAAATCTGAGAAGATGCTGATTTCCGACATGTCTTCTGATATACTTTCCAGAAAAATTGACGTATCCAAGTTTGGCTTGATCTTTGCCGGTGCTCAGAAAAATCTTGGGCCTGCTGGTGTTACGCTTGTCATCATCCGTGAAGACCTGCTTGACAGAGCACCTGCAGCAATCCCAACCATGCTTAAGTATAAGACTCATGCAGATAAAGGGTCCATGTTTAATACCCCGCCAACCTTCCCTATTTACATTGTTGCTCATGTGCTTAGATGGTTAAAGGACAAGGGCGGTGTCGTTGCAATGGAGGAAGCCAACCGCGAAAAAGCCGCACTTCTGTATCAGGCAATTGATGCAACAGATTATTATCGTGGACATGCTGAGGTTGCATCCAGATCCAACATGAATATATCTTTTAATCTGCCGACAGCTGAACTTGAGCAGAAATTTATCGCTGAAGCTGCTGCAGTTGGCCTGAGCGGACTTAAAGGACATCGATCAATCGGTGGTTGCCGTGCATCTATATACAATGCATTCCCTCGGGAAGGCGTTGTGAAGCTTGTTGAGTTTATGCAGCAATTTCAAGCTAACAACCCTGCATAATACCTATAATCCCGATATTTTCGTACAACTGGAATGCTCTTCACCCTTATTAATATGAAAAGATCGGGTTTATAGAAACGAATGGATTACGTAGGTCAGATCATCCGGCCGCCGAGTGAGGCTAATTCAATTATTCTCCAGGTAACGGTCGGATGCTCTCATAATAAATGCACATTCTGCGGGGCATATAAGGAAAAACGATTTTCCATAAAAGATGATGCTACTGTAGATGCCGATATTCAGTTTGCATCGCAATACTGCAGAAAACAGCACAAAGTGTTTTTAGCTGATGGCGATGCGCTTATACTCCCCTTCCCTCGCCTGATACGAATCTTTAAGAGAATCAAACAGGATATGCCCTGGGTTCGTCGTGTTTCACTCTATGGCAGTGCACGGTCTATCAGATCTAAAACCAGTGAGCAGTTGAGTGTCCTTAAAGAACTTGGTCTCGATCGTGTTTATCTTGGTCTTGAGAGCGGCAGTGATACGATACTCTCAAAGGTCAATAAAGGGGAAACCGCGCAGAGCATGATACAGGCTGCACAGCATATTAAGCAGGCAGGTCTTTTCCTCTCTGTTACAGTGCTGCTCGGACTGGCTGAAGTTGCCGGTTCTGAAAATCATGCAATCGAGACGGGTAAAGTCCTCAGCAAAATGATGCCGAACCAGATCGCAGCTCTTACCCTGATGGTGCTCGAAAATACAGAACTTGGAAAAGCATACAGTCGCGGGGAATTTCAAATTCCTCATGCATATGAAATGCTGTCTGAGCTTAAGGTTCTGGTTGAACATATTGACACATCTGCCCAGTTTCACGCCAATCATGCGTCGAACTATTTACCAATCATGGGCAGACTACCAAGAGATAAAGAAAAAATACTGGCCTTGATACACGAGGCGCAAAGTGGTGCCCGGCAACTCGTGCCGGAGGGTTTACGACGATTATGACAATGAAGAAAACAGACCTGAGAAATTTTGATCAGGACCAGTTGATAGAATATGTAGAAAGCCTCGGACAGCCGAAATTTCGTGGCAAGCAGATTATGGGATGGTTGTATCGACCCGGTATTTCATCTTTTGCAGAAATGACAGATCTGGCTAAAAAGTTCAGAGAAGTTTTAGATGAACACGCCTATTTTTCATCCTTTACTAACCCAATCATCGAAAAATCATCAGATGGTTGTGTAAAGTTCGGTTTCACGCTCGAAGATGGAAATGTGATTGAGTCTGTATTTATCCCTGAAGAAGATCGAAACACATTGTGTATTTCCTCACAGGTTGGTTGTGCAATGAAGTGTACATTCTGCCTTACCGGAACACTTGGGTTCACACGCAACCTGACTCCGTCAGAAATAGTTAATCAGGTTATTGCAGTACAGGATTATCTCAGTTTACAGCCAAAAGATGAACTTATCGGGCCTGATCGTGTGACCAATGTTGTTTATATGGGCATGGGAGAACCACTCAATAATTTACAAAATGTTATCACCTCGCTCTCTATTCTTATAGAACCCAAAGGGCTTGATCTTACCTCACGAAAAATCACCGTTTCCACCTGTGGAATTGTGCCTAAAATGCGTGAGTTTGGTGAAAAAACTACAGCAAATCTGGCTATTTCACTGCACGCAGTTGATGATGCAACGAGAGATATGCTCATGCCTATCAACGAAAGATATTCTATTGATGAGTTGCTTGAGGCATGCAGAACCTATCCTATGCCAAAAAGACGCAGGATAATGTTTGAATATATTATGCTTTCAGGTATAAACGATTCTGACAAGGATGCGAAAATACTCGCTAAAAAACTACGCAAAATTCCGTGTAAGATTAATCTGCTGCCATATAACGAGTGTCCGGATCTGCCCTATAAAAGTCCGACCCGCGAACGCATGCTTGCTTTTCAGAAAGTCCTGATGAATGCAAATTATTCAGTATTTATTCGACATAGCCGTGGTGCAGATATCTCTGCAGCCTGCGGTCAGCTTGCCGGGAAAGAGAACGATAAGTAATTTTAATACGTAATATCAAAACGTTTAGAAACCAATATGCACAACAGTCAGGGAAACGATAGATGAGTACTTCAGAACCGTATGTTCTCGGGATCGCAGGAGGTTCAGGGTCCGGAAAAACTACTGTGATCAGGAAGATTCTCGAAAAAGTCAGTGATGAAAACGCTATAATCCTGCAGCATGACTGGTATTACAAAGATAATCCGCATCTGTCTTTTGATGAAAGATCACAGTTGAATTACGACCATCCGGAGGCTCTTGAAACGAGTTTACTCATTTCTCATCTAAAAGAAATTGTTGCAGGCCGCCCTATCACTGCCCCGCAGTATGATTTCAGCAATCACCTTCGCAAAAAAGAAACTCGTCTGATTAAACCGGAGAAAATCATCATTGTTGACGGAATATTAATTTTCAGAGATGAAAAATTACGCGACTTGATGGATCTCAAGATTTACGTTGATGCTGACTCCGATCATAGATTTATTCGCAGAATGGAGAGAGACATCAAAGAGCGGGGTCGAACCCGTGAATCCGTAGTCGACCAGTATCTGCGGTCAGTAAAACCAATGCATGACCTTTTTGTCGAAACCAGCAAACGTTATGCCGACATTATCATCCCGCACGGAGGAAAGAACTCTGTGGCAATTAACCTGTTTATTGCCAAAATCGAATCGGTACTGGCCAACGATTTCTCGATGGGCTCAGATATAATTGATAGCTGAAGTTTAGTTGTAATTAAGGTTCTGTCGCAAACGTCCCCCCTCCATCCACACTCAATTATGTTGCCAAAGAGTAGAATGTTTCTGCTAGTTTTTTGACGGAATTATACTGTGATGGCAGTTACCTTTTCCGTAGCATATGAACTATCTCAATGCCATTCAATGTAATGGAGGCAGAGTCAAATGATTTGAAACCGAGCATGAAATTGGTTATTCGCTTTATGCCCCGATGATCCTGCTCAACAATGTTGTTGAGCAGGATCATCGGGCGGATTTCAATGGATGTGCCGTTCTCGTTATTATAATTCTTCAAGAGCAGACTTATTGGCCGCACTTCCGTCAATTGTGACCTTCTCGGGAGCTCCATTGTTGTCGATTGCCTTGAGCAGGAATCGTTTGGCGGCCAGCTTGTCCCGGTTCGTGGTCAGCAAGAAGTCAATGGTCTTGCCTTCTTTGTCAACGGCTCGATACAGATAGTGCCATTTACCTTTGACCTTGATGTAGGTCTCATCCATTCGCCAGCTGGTGCCAACAGCTTTCTTCCTTTTCCGGAACTCAAATTTTAAGATGGGAGTATATTTAACGACCCACCGTTGAACTATTGCGTGATCGACTTCAACGCCTCTTTCCTTCATTAGTTCCTCAATGTCACGATAGCTTAGGCTATACCGCAAGTACCAGAAAACAGCTTGAAGAACGATACACTTCGGAAAATGCCCATCGTGAAACCTTTCCTCGCTTGCCATTGAACTACCTCCACGGAAGTGAAGATAGCATAGCAAAAGTTTGCAAGGCTGCCAACGGGAGAATCAAGTTTGCGACAAAACCCAAGGAACCCTAAACCAGAAGAGACTGGTTAGGGGGCTACAGGAGCGGATATTTAATATGAACAAGTGGTAGCAAGCACAAAATGCCCAGGGCACCAACAATAACTGCTCGAAAAACCGTTGCCCACATCCATACCTTTGCGGCATTAGATGTGACTGCCGGGGCAGCTAAGTGGATAAACCCGACATACGCCCCGGTAACCATGACACCGTATAAAAGAAAGCCCAAAAGGCTTGTGCCAACTGCAATGAGGTATGCAAATTCACTATCTTTCAAGAGCTTTAAAAATGGACCGTCCGCCATTTTATACCAAAACACTATTGCATTAGCCAAGCTTATTCCAACGGTCGTATTAGCTATATCCCATAGCCTCAGTATCATGGATTCATCAAAGCTGTTCATAACCATTGTGTTATCAAGATTAGAGTTTATTGGTTGTATTTCGGTGACTTTTAAATAACATCAAACACTCCAAAAAAATATTGGCATTCAGATAAGGCTAACGGTGTACTGCCGTCTCACTGATCAACCACCACTTGTAATGTGTTTAATGAATTTTTTCCAAGCCTCCTTTACAGGTTGGAACCTTTTGGTAGCAAGGTCGTTGTGATTTTTCCTTACGCTACCTTCTGCTGGAAATATGAAACTGAAGAATGATATCAAGGATCCGCAGGCTGCAACAAGTAAGGGAATCATCAGTATCAATACACCAGACGAAACAACCTTTGGGTCAAGTTCCTTTAAATAAGGAACTTGACTAACTATTTTATCCATCAAAATATTGCCGTCTGGCCAGATCACAATGTCGAGAACAACGAAGTATCCTGCAATAAAAATCATCTTTCCCAATAGCCCCACTCCACAGGCCCCTTTTTGCAGTAAGGATTTAAACTTTTGAGAACAAGATTTTGACAGCCATACCCAGAGCCTGGCACCACGATCTATCGGATATTTGCAAATTATTTTCAATAGATCTATCAGGGTGGATACGAGTACACCAAACCCTTCCACATACCATGTCCACAGCTCCCGAACCAGCTGGCCGAATGCTTTACTCGCCTCATCCACAGAAGAGATAAGCGGCAAGAATCGATCATTAGACAACGAAGACATCTCGACCACTTTCCCCTGCACTGCATGTGGTGCCGAGGTCGAAAACCATATTTCAACTTCTTTAGTCTCAGCAAGGGCCTGATCGCTCAATTGCTCTGCTACCCAGGTCATAAACTCTTCCCGCAAAACTACATTACCACCGGAATCAACCTCGGCATAATACCCTCCCTCTCCAACGCTGTTGATATGGACCTTTAAACTTGGAACCTGTTGCCCATCAAACCGAAGTTTCAACACAAACGTCTGCTTATTCAAGATAGCTGCAACAGGAAAAACGAGTCTAGTATTAATAGGCTGTACGGCATCTTCCGGATACGCACAACACTGTAATTCATATTCGACAACCAGATTAACATCGACCATTCCCAGGCCATGACACTGTACCCTGACCGGCATGGGTGCCTTGAAATCCCCCCTTGCCTCTGGTTGTAAGTCCTGCTCTTTCCACTCATTGTAAAGTTCCAGAAGATCATCGGATCTCTGGGGAACGCTTACGGTTCCCGGAACGGTGAGAACAGAGCGATTACAGAGATACACAGCGATCTGTCGCGCAATTGCGACTATCCACAGAGTTGAGACATCCACGTTGGTTTTCACACATGATTTCAGTGTGATCCCACCAGTTTCTATCGGAGGGAGAGGTGCCTTTCTGTCCTTACCCAGCCAAAGCATCCACGGTAGTAAACCACGCTGGAATCGTCCCGACCAGGAAAGTGGTAAGGCTGTACCGCCCATCTCGACATTTGCAACTCTGACGGGTCCGCCTCTCCCTCCTACGGCTAACGTTCGCAACTGGGTGTGATACGTAACACGCCAGCCTTTACCGGACTCCAGACTCTCATACTCGAATCCCAGATCGGGTCCGGAGATCTTGACTCCCGAATCATTCCTTGAAGATTGCTTCTGCTGACCTTTGGTGATCTGCGACTCTGCAGAACCGGTATCTGTTGAATCAACTAACGCTGAAGGGAAATTGACCTGCAGGATACTTTTATGCCCCAACATTGGCCGAACCAAGATATACATTCCACGAACTTCAACCCCAGCCGGCAGATCGCCAAAATCAAACAAGGCTCTCGCTTCATTCAGCACTGGTTTTTCACGGAACGATTCACCTGAATCGTATTTTGGGGATAGAACTGTCTGCATATATTCCCTGTCTTTTTTAGGCTCTTAGAATTACCAACCAATCTTTATTTTTCGTAATTCCCCTTGCTCCTTTTATGCCCATGCTGATGTTGTTCATATCCATTACATCAACATTGAATACAGGATGATTTTTTTGGTTAAACCTCAACAATGCTCCTAGCCCTGCAATGATAGCAACTAGCAACCACTTCCCATCTACGAATGATTCAAAACCTGCCCATGCGCTAGCGTATGTGTATGTGAAACATGCGAGAGCCACCATTATCAGGAAACAGACAAGCATATTACTCAACCAATCAATAATGCCGCTTTCAAGATATTTAGGAAGAAGCTTCATTTTCATCTCGACATGAATCAGGTGCCAGTCAGTGACCCCATCGATATCAGCATCGTCCCTCGATACACCCCTAAAAAGCTCAGATAATTTCTTGATAGCTACCTCTACATTCTCGACTACTTCAGTATCGCCAAAACTAGCGAAAAGCGACTGCAGAGATACATGGTTTTTATCCGTAGTTAACCGCACTTTGTATTTCTTTCTGTTTTCGGCCTCGGGATATTCCAGAAAATCCAATTCATAGACGTCAACCGTTGGTACTGTCAAAAAATTATGTTTTATAAGTATGTCTTCTCCCGTCCCTTTTAAATAAACGTACTTCCACATGGGCTTCGCCACACTGACCGGGGCAGTATCCTCCTTCCCCTGGAACCGCGCAGCATATCTTTGATCAAGGTTCTTCACGAACACGCTATCCAATTGATCACGGATAGTATCCGCTTCAGCTGCTCGTTTGACACCTTTGTGAGCAAGTTCCTCCACCGTTGCATGAGATACAGCTAGGGCCTCAATGAGCTTCTGCAGATCATCCTCGGTTTTAACCAGCCCCTTCTCCATCTTTTTTTTTGTCTCTGCAACCTCCTTACGTGCATGCTGTTGAATATTGTTCCAATCCTCAGCCTTTATAGGATCGCCCGCGGCGTGCGGGATCCAAGGATCAAACTCTTTCAAATTAGCTTCTTCAGGTACAACTTTATCTGCCTCCGACATAGTTATACACTCCTGTATTGTTTCTTCTATGCCGACCTGGCAACCTCGATAGCCACACCGGCGGCGACAGCAACGGCAATTCCCAGGTCGGCAGGATCAATTTCCCGTTCTCCATCTTCCATGGTCGTATCCCTCCCTTTTACCAAGGAACATGAATCCTCAAATATCATCCGATCAAACCGGGCACTTCTGTGGTCGTACCTAGCCTCTCTCGGCCAGCACGCCTGCCTCGGCAACTCTAGTCTCACCCTCCCTGCACGGTGAACAGGCCAGGTCATGGTTATTTTTGCATCGGGAGTGACTGCCTTATCTGTGAAAACCGAGGGGAGAGTCCTCCCCTGACCACCAGTAAACAGAGAGAGATCATAACGCCCAAAATCTGCGCTCACTCCACGTCTGCCAGCGTATACTGCACTGTCATTATAAAGAGAATCCTCACCGAACAGGCTGCTTACTGCAGATGCAAGTTCCCAACGCTTTTTACCGGTCCCCACAGTCACCGCCATTACCGCTTTCTCTCTATTTTTCATGGGGAACCAATCGTCGAATTTTCCTATTGAACGGGTTTTCAGCGCTACCTGAACTTCCTTACCATTCTCTTTCACCAGAACAGCCCGCAATCCGGAATTACCATCATGACTCAACTGCAATCTCAGACACTGCTCTCTCTGCAGCACTCCTTCCCATCTCAGGGCTCTCCCTGTGTGATGGTTTATCAACGTGGGTGCAACGATACGCTTGTTCGCCCGAATCTGAACCCCCCCGACAACCTCAACCACTCCGTCATTTGAGGTTTCCCAATCCTGTTTCTCGGTTGTATTGCATGAGAAAGTTTTCTCCTCAGCAGGAAATTCCACTATCCGTATTCGTGGCAGATTGGTTACATCGGATACAATCCTTCTCTCCTCCGTTCCTTTTAAGTTGGCGTAACTTACGAAACGGTCGGCCGGAGGCATATCTAGCATTGCAATATGATCAGAACTCTCCTGCCACCAAGGGGAGAATCCCGCAACCATTAAGCCAAGACGGCTGGCAGCGAGTCGGGCCAGTCCAAGCGGTGTAGAAGTACCCTCCAGATGCAGGTCGACATGCTCCAGTAACCGGGCTCTATATTGATCGACTGTTTCCTGATCAGTCCCCCGGATATATGTTGCAGACTTTTCAG
Source organism: Desulfosediminicola flagellatus (assembly GCF_005116655.2). Taxonomy (GTDB): domain Bacteria; phylum Desulfobacterota; class Desulfobulbia; order Desulfobulbales; family Desulfocapsaceae; genus Desulfopila; species Desulfopila flagellata. Next base: position 2,507,752 of record NZ_CP050698.1, read on the forward strand.
AAAGGATTCTGTCAAGTCCCTCGGGATAGCGTATTGGTTGTATTCCATACAGCCTGCCGATTCTGGCGAGATTGTTAATCTTCCCCCCGATGCTGTCGGTACTATCAACCCAACGGGTTGCGATCAGTTCGGGTATCCTTCGCTCAATAAGTACGAGTTCTCTCGCAAAAGCATTAATGAGGCGCCTCAGGTCCGAATTCGGCTCCCTGGTCTGCATCCACCGGGGCAGTCTTTCTATGATTGTCTCGGCAATTTCTGTCTCGCTTCGAAGAATGGCTGTCATCCTTGATCCTCCCTGGAAATTTTCACGCGGATAAACACACCGGCAACCCGAGCCTCATGCACCGCCGCCCTCACCTTTCTGCGCCATTCCAGGGTATCGCTCCTTGCTGCCAGAGGAGCGACCTCAAGTACTAGATGACCTATTGTCGAGTGCCGCCCCTCTTTAAATCGAACGACCCTGCCCCCGGCCCGCCGTACTGCCTTCCGAATCGCCATTATCGTCCCCGGATTATGGGTGACCATCCTGGAGCGGACACGAGATCGCATTTGCTCATCATTCTCTTCCTCCCAATATGCGGTCGGTTGGGGATTTGACACCTTCACCTCGGCCAACTCAGATATTGGACATAGCAGGATATCTATCTGTCCCACCTCCACAAGGCCATCCTTCCCCTCATAACCGGAACAGGCCTGTACCCTAACCTCGGCTACGGGTAAAGATGCAGAAATATTCACTTCCGCCATAGACTGAAATTCAACTCCACTTCTGCTTGAACTTGCAAGAAAGAGCGCGCCTGCAGGCAGTGTAAAAGTATCGTCACCAAGATTTTCCGGAGCAACCTCAATCCTGACCACTCCTTGGGCATAATTCCTCCGGGAAACACCAAGTATTGAGACAACCTTGTCCAGTGCCCGTCCTTCAGCTGTATCAACAAAACCGCTTTCATAGGCGATTGCCAGAGCCTCGCGTAATCGTTCTATCTCAAGCCCGATGGATTCAACCAGGGTCCGTGCGACACTGCCGACCGCCATATCGTCGAGAGCGAGATGTTTGCTGTTTTGGGGAAGATAGTCGACACAGACTGGCCCCCTGCCGTTGGTGTTGTAATCTTCAAAGGTTTTATATAGATCGAAATGACTGCCTCCTCCGACAAGCCGGATATCAATTCCTATGGCGAGTTGAACAGCCTCCTCTCCCCTTTGAGATGGAGCAATAAAAGCGTTGACGATCCGGTCGGCGGTTTCCGGCAAAGTATATCTGCTTATCCCGTTCACCATGGATACGGAATAACGACGAGCACCAAGAAACAGACCACTGGCTATACGGCCTAGGGTGTCTCCTGTTTTCTCATGCTCGAAAGGATTAGTCGTCATGGTCATGATTTCACTCCAAAGCTATTTTGGTGTGAACTTCGATTGTGCCGGGGTGAGAGACAGCTATCACAGAGAGAGAAATAGACAAAACACCAAGACCTTGCCCGCTACTCCCCACAATCACATCACTCACTCTCTCGATACGCGGATCCTGGGCAAGGGCCTCAAGAACATAGAGCCTTGCCCGCTGCCTGGTTTCTGCGTTGTCTCTCATTCCGATCAGGCTGGAAAGCCGCGACCCGTAGGTCGGATGTCCCAGGGCCGTCAACTCTCCCACTGTTGTCATCAACCGAGCCAGGATAGCCTGCTGGAGGTTCTCCGCTCCACTGCAGACGAGGAAATCGATATGCTCTTTCCCACCAGAGGAGGATTGTCGTTTGTCTGCACTGCTATGCATTGCCAAGGCCTGCTGAATAAGTCGATCTGTTTCCGACGTATGGTGCTCCGTCCGATCTGTAAAATTACACGATCCCAGGTTGAGATCAGCAAAACGATCCTGGGCAAAACTCCCAGATGCCAACATTTTCAGATCCGATTTCAGTTCATCTCTAGACATCACTCCTCCTGATCTCAGGAATTATCCATTATGCACATCGCAGCCGGTGGGCCTAAAATCTGTAATACTCCATGCCCAGAGGGAATTCTATCCCCCACCCGCAACATAGCATTTGAGTTTATTTTCAATGTCTTGCTGGCAATTTGCCCCACTGTCAACATATAGAGTGCACCGGTTGAAGAGTTGATCATCTGACACATTGAACCCGCCGTGGCCACTGGAGCTCCATCAGCCAGAATGGACGGCAAGGGGACCGAGATGATTACGCCTGTATCGGTCGGTCCCGCTGCTCCCGGGCTCACGATTACGCTAGCCCCAACTGTCACCACCGGGCCCGGCATATTTCACTCCTTTTTAGGTTGAAAAAGATGTCATCCCCTTCACATTGATGGTCGCCGCTTTTAATTCTGTACTGCTGCCGCCATCCACAGTTACCTGGGTCTTTCCTTTCATTTCAATCTTTTCGGCTGACAGAGAAAGTGTGCCGTTTTCCGCTTCAAGGGTCAGGTCTTTTGCAGCCTTTACGTTGATGGAGCCATCCTTGCCCAGCAATATGCTTGCATCGCCATCCTTTATCGATACGGTAGCGCTTGGACCTGAATCGGTAGTCGTTAGGGAAAATACAACAGCTCCTTCTCCAAGAATTACGGATACCGTCTGGTCATCTACGGTAATCTGGACCTTATTCTCCGGCAAGACCAGGCTCACCTTATGAGGAGCATCACCCTCCTGTTCACGGGCTGCCATCATCCGAATCTGCCGGTTCTCCTCAATTTTTCCGTCATACGGTAAACAGAAGAGAACCTGATCGAATTTGGAGGCTGGCGCATGAACAGCGTCCGTATAAAGCCTCCCCAACATCATTGGCTGCTGCAGATCCCCCTGACTGAAGGTCAGCAGGACAGTATCCCCCACGTTGGGAGGGGCAACACTCCCTATCCGGGGAGTCACCATCGGCACCAGTGGAAGTTCCAGTCCACTATTGCGTAACTTCACATCGCAACCGTACCCCTCTCCCTCCGGACCTTCTTCATGCACCTTCACCACCACACCGATTTCGGACACATAGAGCCTTTCCATCTCTCTGCGGGAAATTTTCTGTATGAGGTCGATAAGTTCCGTTGTCACACAAGCCCCTCCAAAATCAGTCCACCGATTTCAAAATCCACCGTAGTCACGAATCCTGTCTCCCCATTCATTAAGTGGTGAATCCGCCGCACCAGCATATGACCGGTGACGGATGGGGAGCTGCGGAGGCTGATGGCATCACCAAGGTGAATGCCCGCCCGGCCAAGAATTGTCATGGTCCCCCGATGCTGACGGCGCCTGGACCTTGAGTAGGTAGTATGAGCCACTATATCGGCGGCAAGCTTGTCCCGCAGTGCGGATGACTCCACCCAATGACCGGCTCCGGATGTACCCGCTCTACCTGCGCTCGGTGCAAAATCTGAGGTAAGATAAGGCCAGGTCCGATCGCCGCTCTCTCCCCACACTTCCACATAATCACTTTGTGCCGCATGCTCTGCAGTCTCAATCTTGAGAAGGACTGGTTTCGGATCAATTACGTGACACCTATTATAACCGTCCCCCACCCGGAAGTTGAGCCTTCCTCCTTCCCCGATAAACAAATCTCCTCCTGCCAGGTCGGCCAGGTCTCTGATTTGTCCGTGAGCCGGGCGTCGCGGATCGATGAAGTAACGTGCGAGACGAACGCCGCTATTGCAAATACCGACATCAAGGCCGCACTCTCTAGCTACATCACGTATTATCGTCCCTGCCGGTGCGTCCAGAAACGGCTCGCGGATCGGGACCGTTTGATTGAGGCGACTCAGCTCTCCCAACACCTCAATAGACCAGCCGGATGCCACCTCACTGACTCTCGAAACTTGGCCATACCAAGTTCCACGGTTACTGTCGCCAGCGTATCCCAGCTGGATTTCCACAGGGTTAGTAGGCTCAGGACGAATCACACTTACCGGCAGGTTTAGAGTCGCATAATCTAGCCCCACCTCCATATCAGCCACTATCTCAATATCGATATCGGCCAATCCGCCGCCGGTCGAGACAGTCTCAAAGACGAGTGATGCTATTCGCACTGAATATACAGGAGTGGTTAGTGCCTCATCCTGCCCATGCCCACCAGAAGAGAACACGTCAAGGGGAGAGCTGATGATTCTTACTGAAGCCGGCGTAACCTCACGCAGACTCAACTCATAACTGACACCATCATTGGCGGAGGTGGAGAGATGCAACTGCAACTTCTCGATGACCACAGAACTGAAGCGACTCACAGAGCTCATATCGGAAGTAAAGGGCAGCGCTTCACCCCGGTCGATAGCTTTCCGGATACCGCTCGAAGCCTCGCCGGCCTTGTCCATCGGCCAGTTGCCATAGAGCTGAATCCTTCCGGCACAACGACCAAGCGTTTGTTCCGCCGGCGGCGAATGTTCCGGCAACATACCATCGAGTTTTAAAACGGTACGTCCACTATCTATTCGAGCTACAACCCCCAGGTCAAGCTCACCCAGAACTGGGCTTGCAGTCATTGCGCTCTGCATATCTCCCCTAGATGCAATGGATTTATACACAATAGAAGTACAATCTTATCCCTTGACAGCGTCTTCAATAGGCCCCAGTAGCGTTATTATTTTTTCGACTTTATCCTTAATTTTTTCTTTTAGATTACTCACCATTTTCGGCACACCAATTGCATTTTCGGCAATCTTGGCGATTTCGTCCGCTTCTTTACTGTCCATTCCCAAGGCGGACGCCGCCTCGACAACCGCTTTGACAGCCTGTGCAAAATCTATCCACGGACCAAGCTCGATCTCACCAAGTTTCTCCACATGACCTTTTATCTTCTTCAGGACCTTGATGAGTTCAGTCACCAAATTCGGACTGCTCGGCAACACATTTAGTTCTTTCAAGGCCTTAGCGGCTGCCTCAATCTTTTTGACCTTATCCTCGTCGTCTAGGAAATCTTCAAAAGTGTCCAGGGATTTTTCGAGCCTGCCCAATACTTCCTTAATATCTTCTGTTGCCATACCATGCCCTCCCTATCGGTCGATTCTTCCCAAACCATCTTCGATTTCTTGAAATACGGTTAACCAGGGGCGTATCGGATCGAAAATGTCCACCCCTTGAGTCAGATCATCTATAATACCTGCAACCTGCCTTCGGGCCAGATCAAGTGGATTATTAACATCCTGCAGCTCCAGAACAGAAAAGGGCGGAAAGAATCCGCCTTCATCTTCTTTTGCCGGATCAGCCTGAATCCGAAATTCACACAACTTCAGGAGATACTGATATGAGCCGGGTAGCTCCTTACTCTGTTGCACAGCCAACCCCTCGATAAAGACCCTCAACGGCAACTCGAGGGTTACAGGGGAGGAGAATAATAAAATTTTCCTCTCCCGCTGTGCTTCCTCCAATCGTTCAACAACCTCGAGTGATGATATTTCTACACTGCCATGAACTTCCAACCGCACCAGCTCTCTCCCTAGATTCTGCAGATGCACTCCATCACCTCTAACAGGTTTATGTCCTGCCCACCTTCTTCCCTCAACAAGAGTCATCGTCTGTACAAACGGTAATCGAAATTCATCAAGAGAGATATTCATCACATTAGTCATTCAGTTTGTCAGGTGTCTAGCCCAAGTGCCCTGCCCGTAAGTGGGCTTTTGATGCTTGATCGACTCTCCACCTTTCGGTTAGGAGCAACGCCTGGGCAGAGTATGTTTTTAGACAGATCCGGCAAGGGGGGGGGCGTGGTTGCTCCCCCTTCAGCGTTTTCTTGGGGGGGAATTGGTACTCCAGAAGGCAATTGCCCGATGCCTGTTTGCATAAATCTGCTCGAACCTTCACTCATCGACCGCCGAAGCTTACCTTCTCCCGTTACACGAGCCCCGGCTGGTGAATATTGACCGGTCATTTTATCCTGTAACGATTCTAGAAGTTCACCGACAGCACTGTTTTCATCGGCAACTTGGATAGGCCTTCTTCCAGGTACATTGTACGAACTTTGGAGTTGTACCGGCCCCCTCTTCCTCCTTTCTCCCCAGCCCCCTTTTTCCAATAGAGGCTGCTCGCTGGAGGATATCAGCCAACTCTCGGCTAATCGATCAAGTTCGCTACCGGCTAATATTTTGGTAATGGTCTGCTGAGAGTAAGGCTGCACGCTCCTTCGATGGACTTCAGCTGTACTTGCCCTGTTCCTTGAAACGCGATTCCGATGACCTTCTTTCTCTTTGGGGAATTCACGGCCCAACGGACTTGGAGGGGGATGGTTCGATTGCACGTCTGTCGAGTGTTCGGCTAAATCAAGTTCTTCCCCCGGGGCTCGATCTCCCTGAAGTATCGCGTTTGCAAGGGCCCCTGTGTCTATCTGGCCCTCCCCACCCCACTGTCGTTGTAGTCTGGAGCCTACCCTTAAAGCGGACGCAGTTGCCCAATGGGCGAGGATCCCCTCAACATCTCTAAAGGGAAGCTCCCTGACAGGTACATGACTACCATCAAAGGGTCTGTTCGTCATATGCTTGAAAGCTGCACCAAACCTTTTGGGAACCAACCCGTCCCTCTCATAACGTAGATATCGTTCTACAGTTAAAGACCCTGTATAACCAGCACTTTCGACTCCAGATGCACTCCGAAAAATGTTACCCTCAACTACAGCTTTCGGAAATGCTCGAATCGTTTCCAACTCCTTCTCAGCTGCGGCGTTATCAGTGAACCGAACGCCCCGCTTTAAATACTCTCGCCCTAATGTTGTTGGATATCGTAGCCTTTGACCTCTACGCCCCAGTTTATGGCCCTCCCACACCCCATCAGCTGGCGTAGCTGAAACCAATCCACCTTTCGCGGGTACTTCCACACCAGCCAGTACCTCTAATCTTTCTCTTACTGATAGTCGATCGTTCGGCATATCTTCTCTCTTCGCATCAGTCGTCGCCCCGGACGTGCAAAATTCCTCAACTAGCTCGCGTAGCACTTCCGCCTCCGGGTACCGATTTTTCAATCCAGGCTCAAACCTACCAGCGGAAACAGCCGACTCAGCATGCATTTGAATATTCCCTGCCCTGGCAACCAGCTTTGCCAAATCCTGTTCATAACACCTCAGCATCAGAAAAATTACGGCCGGACGCAAAGGCCTGGTTTTGAGAGTTGTGATACTCATGTGGCCTGCCTGTCGTTATTAATCATCTGGAGGTACAGCAGGATTTGGCCAATCGTTAAGCCACTCACTTCCTGCACCGTCCAACCAAATTCCTTGCCTAGAATGTAGCAGGCACGGGCGAGAGGTTCGCTCACCAATGCATCCAGTTCATCCCTCGGCGTAGACAAGCCACTGATTCTATTGATATTGTCAAGGATGTTTCGTGCAGTGCCCGCCGGTAACGACATAGCCTGTTCCAGGCTGAGTTCAGGATCCACCATCGCCAGATGAATCATCATGGATGCCGCCAGATTCTCATCATCCGTGATGCCCCTGCTGACCTTCTGAAGGTGCAGCACCGTGAGTGGACGTAAAACTACGGTATGACAGACACTTTCACCACTTCCATTTCCCAGGAAGTCCAGAGGGAGCTCTATTTCATGGGTTGCGTTGCCCCCAGCCATGAGATCATCTATTGTAATTCGTGCCACGCCTCCCTCCATCAAATAATCAAGTGCGTCGATGCTACGAAATCCTGTGCTTCGAAACAACCATTTAAACCTATTTCATGACTTTTATTACAAAGCTCTCCACAACCAGTGCCTACACTCCATCTTCAACACTTAAAGACAGGGCTCTGAATGTTGCATTTTCCATTACAAAGTCATCCTCGGGAAGATCAAAGGCCCAACTCTCGAATCGCAGATCATTCACAGTAACCTTAAAAACGCCATCAGGACTAACGGAGTCATTTAAGTCCATAGTGAGGTTGAATACTGGGCAAGGATAAGGTTCCTTCTCTCTTTTAGAGTCGGCCCCTTTCCCAAGCAGGGATTTAAGCAAAAAACCATCGACTGACGCTTTTTCTATGGTACCGCTGATATGTATATTCCCAGGTCGAAGCTGGGCAGCATGCCGTTTGCCAATCTCATGAAACTCCCTGAGCTCCGTTCTCACAACTAATGTGATTCCGGTTGCACGGCCAACTGGCTGATCCTTCAGATAAGCCTCACAGTAATGCGCCGCCGTTTTCCCATCTTCGCTTTCACTTACTTGTGGGGAGAGAGTCAGACTTGCATCCGAGCCTCTGAAAACATTGTTATTAGCCATGGATCACATCTCCTTATCTAAGTATCCTGAAGGTTAGCTAAGATTCATGACAACCCGGACGTAATCAATACTGAACGTTGGCGCCAGTGCCATAACCACCTGTGCAATTCCTCGTATTTCCTGATCTCTTGTTGCAGTAACCTCCAGTTGATAGTCAGATATCATTTCCCTGTCGACCATGGAGAACAAGAAACCGTTCAAGGATGCTTTCATTGCATCACGGGTTCTGGGAATATTGAGCTTACCTATGAACGGATTACAGGTTTTTCGCACACCGGCTTTGGCATAGTCGACGATGCGCCGTGTCGTTATCTGCGACCATGCCGTATCAGTTGAGGTAGTAATACCTTTGAGAACCCGCACAGACTCAAACTCCCAATGCAACCCTAATACACGCGTCAAGACAAGCTGTTCAAGATCTGTTGCATTAAACAAAATTTCAAGTCCATTTGCATTTATCGTCTTATTTGTAGGACTGAGGTGTGGAGGTATAGAAGAGAGCAGGCCCGCCAAAGCTGCTGCAGTGTAAGCCGCCGGCAATACGACCTCTCTCTGTAAAATAGGGTCATCTACCCGGATCCCTGGACCGACATAGACCAGCCGGCCATTGTCCTGGGCTGGAGCCTGCAAACTGGCTGACCCTTCAACTTCTTGCTCCGTACCTATCAAGCCTATTCGTTCACGCCCGTTCTGGTCACTGGAAGCATTCTCAACGTGCGCAGTCAACAACGGCCTCACACTCTCACCCCTACCGGCTACCAATACGAACTGAACATCTTCATCTTTCAGGGTCTCCAATGCTCGCTCAATATCGGCAGGTACCATTTTTCCGTCACTTGACCCTGACTGGTTGGGCAATCTTATGTGTTGGCTATCTCTAACCACCCCGACTCCGGTACCTTGCACAGTAAAGAGGCCCGATCTCTGTCCCTGTCCACTTGTAGAGCTGTTTTTGCCATAATCATAAGTCAGGGACTCCCCATTTATCACCTCTTTGAATTTGTCACTTGCCAAAGGTACATTTCGCCACTGCTCAACTAGACGACCAACTTTCACCAGGACTGTGCCAACCTCTATAACCTCAATCTTTATTTCACTGAGGGCAATACCGGCAATTTCAACCTTGATTACAGGGTTGTCAAGAGGAAAGCCCAAAGTCGTAACGCCGTCATCCGCATCTGCCCCAAGCTCAATTGTCTCAGCTCCATCCGCTAGTGAGATGGGGGCAGCACCTCCCCCTATAGTTTGAAATTTTATATTTTCACTCATTACGAGTTTTTTCAAACGCCCCACCGCTTCACCAGCCACATCCGGAACATCGCAGAAACGTTCCAGGACTTCTCCACTGCTTTTATGATAGATGGTCACTTCGTAGGTTTTTTTTCCTATCATAATTTCTGCCCCGTTGTAACCAGAACCGGGGTATCGGCTTTCAAAGGTCAAGCTATCCAGATCTTCAGTATTTTTGAGTGAATATTCACTTTTCATTGCACTCCCGCCCGGTTCTACTCGAACCGCAAAAACGTTCGATCCTCCATTAGTAAAAATCAAGTCAAGCGCCCGAACGAGAGAGAGGTTTTCCATAACATTATTGTACCAGGCGTCAGATTTGCCAAAAATTGCCCTGGCATGAGACATATTGGTAGGCCTATATACCTTGTTAGGCTCCCCCTTGCTGGAAGTCCCTACAATTCCAATATTACCTGTGGAAATTGGACCTGCCGCTGTCAGCCCGTCGGCTCTGACATCAATATAGGTTCCAGGAATAATCATCTCCGACATAAGTCATTTCCTCCGTAATTAGCTGCTGATTAACCAACAATATCTTAGACCTATACACTAAGACGCCGAGTGGAATACCGGTAGCCAGATATAAAGCTATGCCGGCTCACTGCCACCTCGATCTGCCACAATTGAAACGACTATTCTTTCAGATCGGTCCTGAGGTTTATCTGCCGGCCAAGCTCAATTTTCAGTTCTTTGATCACTCTTGAGAACAAGGGCACGGTGTCATCAATTATCTCCTCCAGAATTGCACGTAACTCAACTTGGCTGATAGGGTCGCATCGTCCGTGGGTGTGGAAGACGAACCAAGTATCATCGCTGTCTTCTCACCCCATTCCCTAACACTGTCGACACACAACGTTTTGCCAACAAGGTCAACCGTTGTCTTGAGTACCAGCTAACAACTTCAAATCTGCCTAACGGAGTCATAGCTGGCAGTGCGATAAACATCCTGTCAAAGGAGATAGGTCCCTCATACAAATGCAATACCCACTCCTTCGTACGCTTTGGGGTAAATTTTCCCAAAACACCCCAAAATGTGCAAAAGGGTTAAGTATACTTACTCAACTTTCCGACTTGGTTTAACAGGTAGAAACCAAGTTGTTTTTGATGGATGCTAGCCTCATCGATTGAAGGAAATCCACTGCGGCCCCCATAATGCTGTCAATTAAGTTGGTTACAACCTTTTATGCGATTGTCCCTGCCTCCGTACTTTTTCAAGAGCGAGCGCCAGCAACCTTTGCAGAGCCTCTATCAACGACAAGTCCGCAACCTCTTCGCAGCAAGCGCAAAATAAGCTGCCAATGGTTTTCTGATCAAAATGACACCGTTGCTCAAAAGAAAGGAAAGTATACCGTGTCATTGAGATGGTGGTATGCCCGATCATTCCGTCATAATCCCTCAATTACGCTTCTCTTTCCAGATTCAGGTGGTGTTTCATCATTTTGAAAAAGACCTCGATATCCCATCTCTTGCCATAGATACGGACAATTTTATCGGCACTCAAATCTGTCTTGGTGGAAATGATCGCTAGCCAGTCTCGTTTATGCCGGAGCCTAACGAAAACGATCTCCACGGCCTGCTCATTTTTTGTTTGGAGAACAACACTGGCAAGGATACTAGCCCTACCAGAGCATTTTTTCAGTTTTGTGTACAGGTTACCCAGTGTGACCCATTAGCCCTGGTGTCGCTGAAAGACTTTCGGCATATTCTTGGCCATGCAGATTACTGGCAAATGTGCTCCAAGCCGTGCGAGAATCTACGGCCAGCAAAACCAACTGTCCATGAGGAGATAGTCTGCCTTTATGCCGTAACTGATCGCTCGTTTAACCATTGCCTCCAAAAGCTCAGTAGATTTGGTGGTTGCCTCTTGTCTTCGCTTGTAACCGCAGGTTCTCTTATCCAAAACTTTGGTGATGCCTTTTACTCTTTTTTCCTCTTTGGCAGAAGAGCACAGGACAAAATATAGAGGCAGAAAACTGAACCCATCGGACCATCCCATATTCAGAAGTTTGAATCCTTTCAGACTCCTTCCTGTGATGTGATCAAAAATCCAGGTAAGCAGCTCAACTGCCTTCGAACGGGATCGACCATACGTGCTATCATCGAATATCAGCACCTTTTCTCTCGAGTCATTGGTGAGTTGCGAGAAAAATCCTGCAACTTGCACTGACAGAGTCAACAAGAACTTACGCAAATTATGGCGTGGATTTTTCAGCAACTCATACGCATCATTTTTTCTGAAAAGCAGGTTGTCATTGGTCACTATGCCTTTGTAAAAATTGTTCCCCTCAAACGGCAAAAGAAAAATTGCGGTGAAGAGAGTCAGGGGAGATACTCCTCGCAATTTACGTATCCCGCAAAGATTGAGGAGGGTGCCAACTCGGTGCTTATAACAAGTCTATCCGGCTTTGCAGTTCTTTTGTTTCTTGTTGCTCCAAGTATTGTTTGGTAAGATCCATTTTCGCCCTTCCTCCATTGATATTATTGTTGTTTTTGGCGAAACCAATATATCATGAAATGAAGGGCTTTTGTCGTAAAAAATGTATGTTTTCAATAATTTGAGTGATTTTATTTCAACTCAACCATCAACCCGGAAAGTTGAGATAATTATTTCAGAAATGGGTGACGCATCGTGCTCTGCTTCTTCTGGGTGAAGTTCGAGTAATAGCCTGATATCAATTGCACTTTCTTGGCCATCGCTAATCTGCGTCTCTATCAACTCAACCTTAATGACATTACTGTTCAACCATTCCGGTGATAGCGGAGATAAGCTTTCTGTGATAGCACTTATGCACTCACTTGCCTGGTCAACATGGGGAGCATTAAAACTTATCCGGACACACGCACTGAACCTTGCATAGCGGTGAATTACCCCATTTGCGCTCCCCCCCGACAAACCACCGATACCAACCGGACGATTTTCAAGACCAATAAGCGTTAGACTAATGTCATCCGTAATACCCACAGCAGCCCTGACGCTTTTTTGCAACCTTGTCCAGTCAAACAAAATGTCACCCTGTTATCCGCGAAGCACTGTACGTACTCCCAATAGCAGTTTGAGCAATACATTTTACATAACCAGTCTGATGTAAAACTTGTGACTATCTATAATAAAAAAATAATCGGGTAACTACTCAAACTTTATTGGAGGAATCTCACCATCATATTGCGTAGTGTGATCTGGCCAATTTATTTATGATATTCAACGAGACTCATCACTAACAAAGACAAAAGAAGCTTGGAGCAATTAAAGATACAAAACACATTGGACTTTCAGAATTGACAGCATATGCCTAACAATCGCTCACATCAAAAGACTAGGGCAACCTTATAAATAAGTCAATCCGAAAATGCTATTTTATATGAACATCTAGGCCGATCATTATCCCATTTGGCCAATAAGTAAATCCTTCATCAAGGCCGACACAAAGCGCCTAACACTCGAACTTGAGCTGTTTTTTGAGCCACACTTTCACCCTGACTCTTAAGGGTACAGACTAAAGAAGTCGGCATTTCATGCGCTGTCAAAAGCTCGAGAACGAGGATGGAAATATGGCTGCGTGGTGGATCTTGATATCAAAGGATTCGTAACAATCTGGACCATACCGTACTGCTTAAAGCTGCGTAAAAACTTAGGCATTTATATAAGCATTGACACTAATAAATTGTTCCCAGTCTACAACAGTTATACGTATTTCTGATATGGCCCGCATGGTAAAAGGTTCTGCAAACTTTACCTTATTCCTACATCTTCAAACAGAATTTGTTACGTATACAAACTGAGCATTATACGATATTGATGCTACGTATATTCAGAAAAAATCTTGGATTGGTCAAAGCATAGACAAAATTATAGTCAAAAGCAGACTTGATAATCATATAAAAGGCACCTCCGAGAGACCACCGTTGATCTCCCAATACCACTACAAGCAATGGTGGTATAATTAAAGAGGAATTCAACAAAAGATTGACCAAGAGGACAAGCGAGTTTATCACAAGAAGTTACCGAATCAATAAGATGTGATCCTTGCTGAATTAGAACTATTCAGGGGCGAAATGTGAGTATCACGATTGAATCAACCTTCAACTGGTACTGGATTGTGGATTGTCTCATTGATACTGGATATACCGTTCACCTAGCAAACCCTGCTGCTATGCAACAGTATTCAGGTTTAAAGTTCCTTGACGATAAACACGATGCCTTTTGGCTGGCACATATGGACCGACTTTCCATTCTTCCACAAGGATACATTTACCCCAAAGAGATACGACCTATACGTGATCTTACGAAAACGCGGACATATGATTAAGCTCCGGACATCGCTCATCAAAAGTCTGCCAAGAAAGAATTAAACTCAACCCTCAATATAGCGGTCTTCTCACCATTCCTGGAGTTGGCAAGATCTTAGCCTTAACCATAATGCTGGAGACTGGTCCCATTGAGCGCTTCAAGAATGTCGGTGACTACTCCTCATATTGCCGGAAAGTACCAACGAGTTGGACCAGCAATAACAAGCGTAAAGGAAAAGGTTACAGCAAAAACGGCAACAAGTATCTCTCCTGGGCTTTTACCGAAGCTGCTGAATTTTGCAGGAGGTACGACGATAAGGCAAAGGTGTTTTTCAACAGAAAATCAGCAAAAACCAAATCAGCAGTTGCCTGTGTCGCATTATTCCACAAACTCGTACGGGCCGCCTTTTACATTATGAAAGGCAATGTTGAGTTTGATAGCAATAAACTCTTTACCTAAAATTCAGCCGGAACGGAGAACTCGGAAAAGGGGTGGTAAAACCACTGGATTTGATTGGTAACCGTTCCGTCTGATAGAATACAACTTTCTTTATTGTCTATACTGTGAACCACCAAAGGGCTGGTTAAGAACCATGAGACTTGTACCAACATTTGGACATAGTATGGCACCAATAATTTTCTGAGTTCGCTAAAGCGGACAGGGGCATCGACCCGAGATTGGAATTGTTCCACTACGAGATTTTTTGAGGATCTCTTCGTTCCACAATCCTAATCTCTCCCTTCGCCTTGATCCTGATGGGTGACTGGTGCGGTAAAGATGTTACCGACACATAATATTGAAATAACGGGTGCAATAAAGAACAAGTATTCTGTAAAGCTAGAGTTCCATGGCAACTATGCAGAGTCTCCTCAGAAAAGAGTCTTGCAACCTAACCGAAAACAAAAGAATGCCTGTGACTCTTTAACCAGTCTGGTAGTGATTGCGTAAAAATATTTTCAAGGAAATGGTAGATATTTACTTGAAATCGTATGACAATCCAAGAGAACTGGCAAAGGGGATAGCTGCGTATATGCATCGATACAACAGTGACCGGCCACACTCGTCGCTTTCCGATGCTACACCGAATGAGGCATACTACGAAAAATTACCCAAAGCCGTCTGAAAAAAACCAATTACCCCTCTCCCCCGCAGGGGAGAGGGGTAATTGCCAACCGGAGCTGCAAGATGTTAGCTTAAAAAGCATTAGTAGTGGTCCTAAAATGGGGACCAATTCTAAAAAAAATGCTGCGGGGCGGTGATAGGGCGACCTGCAACTATTTCTTTCAGATGAGAAATGAGTAAACTCGTTTCAAGAGCCTCAGGGTCGTCGTAATTCAACTGTGATCTTTCATCAAAAGACAGATGCGTATTATCTTTGTAGTACCAGTCATGCTGCAGTAAAAAGGGCCACCCATTAAAAGGCCTCGGTCAAGGAATAATACTTCTCCATTAAGGAAAAAAAATGAATTTCCCTTCGTCAGGTACATAGATTGAACTTAGAACAATATAACTATCCGTAAAGACATGGTTATGTCTTGAGAATTTGTTATAAAGTGTATGGTTTTAATCCTATATTCATCATAAGGCATGCACATGATCCGATATACGAGCAGCAAACAACTCTCACTTGAAGGATTTAAACTTCCATTTGGTGGAGAATTGAATCCGGAAAACAGGTGGGTTAAATGGAGCGAACATATTCCCTGGGATAATCTGGCTGTTGGGTATTACAGCACGATGAACGGTTCAAAAGATCGACCAGGGAAAGACACAAGGATGGTCGTTGGTTCTTTAATCATAAAGCATAAATTGACTTTGAGTGACGAGGAAACCGTCCTCCAAATTCAGGAGAATCCCTACCTGCAGTACTTCGTTGGTTTCTCAAGTTACAAAGATGAACAGCCATTTGCCCCCAGCCTGTTTGTTGATATCCGCAAACGTATGGGAAAAGAAGTGTTTGCTCAATTTGAGCAAGTGATCATTGATAAGCTTGTCCAATCCAAACCGGCTGATTTGAAAGAAGTTACCCATAAAGGGAAAATGCTTGTAGATGCCACTGTCGCTGAGCAAGCGATACGTTATCCGATAGACATTAGTTTGCTCAATGAAGCCAGAGCAATATCCGAGAACCTCATCGATGAACTGTATGCTCTGAGTGACTACACAAAGAAACCGAGAACGTATCGCTGAGATCCTTGATCACGTTGGAAACACACCCTTTCCATTGGTATATAAGCGACAACGGCAATATTGGATCATTCAGCATTTGTATGCGCAGCAAGATAAGATGTACACAAGTGGGCAGAAGCGATGTGATGATCGAATTGTCTCCATATCACAACCGCATGTTCGTCCGATAGTGCGCGGCAAAGCCAGCCAAAAGACAGAATTCTGTGCCAAAATCAACGTCAGTATGAGCGAGGGACTAGCTTTTGTAGATCACCTTGGTTGGGACACCTACAATGAAAGTAAAGATTTAAAACCGCAAGTCGAGGAGTTCAGGCTGAGGTATGGATGCTACCCGGAAGTTGTATTGGGCGACCAGCTGTATGGTTCACGTGAAAACCGAAAATACCTCAAGGAAAATGGAATTCGTTTTGAAGGAAAAGCCTTAGGACGACCATCCAAGAAGACAGCGGAGAATGCAGAATATCTTGAGCAAGTGAAGAAACAACGTATCCAGGACAACCGGGAAAGGATACCGATAAAAGGCAAATTCGGCCAGGGCAAGAATGGTTACAGGCTCAATTATATTCGGGCCAAGCTTCAGAGAACCTCTGAAGCTTGGATCAATAGTATTTTTCTGGTGATGAACCTGACAGTACTGTGGAAAAAATCAGATAAAAAAAACGTCTTTATCAGGCTACTACATACTTTAGACTTCTCCAGAATCGCTCAATTGCTACATTATCGAGCGATCGCCCCTTTCCATCCATACCGATGGATATATTGTGTTCCTTCAGACAATTACTCCACTTATAAGAAGTGAACTGGCAACCTTGATCGGTATTAAATATTTGAGGATTTGTATATTTCTTTAGTGCTCTTCGAACACATCGCAAACAGAACTCAGTATCAAGACCTGTCGAAAGCTCCCAATCAACTATCTGTCTAGAATACCAATCTATTATTGCAAACAGATACATGAAACCTTGCCTCACTGGGATATACGTTATCTCGGCTGCCCATACCTGATTGGCTCTATCTATAGCCTAACCCTCAGACGATATGGGTAAATACCTGAGGGTCCACCAGGTATCGTCGTTCGTTTTTGTGGATAAATAGCTTCAATTCCCTTTAAGCGCATTACCCGACGAACGCGTTTTCGACCTATTTTTATGCCGGTTTTGCGCCGTACATATTTGCTCATTCGACGGGTTCCGGCAGAGGGGTCTTCAAGGTGCTGCTCATCAATAAGTTGCATCAGCTTTTGATTCTCTGAGCTTTCTTCGGCGAGCTGATAATACACTGTTGATCGATGAATCTGCAGCAACTCGCATTGACGTCTAATACTCAGTTGAGAATCCCACTCTATCAGGCTCGCCCTTTGAAGGGTATCTCCAACTGATTGCACTTTTTTTCGAGAAACTCTACCTCCATTGTCAGTTGCCCGACTTTACGCTCCAATCCTTGTTTTTCCTGGTCGGAAGTGTCTTTTTTCTTGGTAGATTTGTTTTCAAATATTCCTGGCATTCGCTCGAGCAATTCTGTCTTCCATTTACCGACCGTAATCGGATGGATATCAAATTCCCTGGCAATTTCACTTTGTTTTTTCTGATTACCACCAATCCTCAGCAAGCCTAAGTTGACGCTCTGGGATTGGACCAATTTTTGACGAGTAGTAAATAAGTGACTCCAATAAGCGCTTGAGTTTGAAACGTCTATTGAAACGAAAACAGAATTCCCCCAAATAGCGGGGTAAGTGCCTATTGTTCTATGCCATGATAGGTTCCTTTGATCTTGTTTTTCATGTTACCTATAATGGTATTAAGCCAGTCAAATACCATGAAATCAGGCGAATTGTATCGACCACTGGTGATGACGGAGTAATGAAAGTGCCCGATATCCTGAAAGCTTTTGAAACAAGCAAGACCATCGGAAACAACTATAGTGCTGGGTTTCAGATGCTTTTGACCCCACCGTAGCATTTCTGAGGAGCTGAAACTTTCAACACGACTGAATCTTATAAAAGTTGGATGGCCTTTAGGATCTCGTTGGAGAGCTGCAACAAAGGGAGTTTTTCCTTCTGCCCCACGCCCTCGTTTGCCACCTGGGCGTTTGCCTCCCCAATAGACATCATCAATTTGCACAAATCCTCGGAGTGGTCTTTTGTCATCTGCCAGTTTCATTACCATCTGAAGTTTATGTTTTAGTCGCATCGAAGCGGTCTGAGAAATACCGAGAAATCTACGTAACTTCAGGGCGGAACAGCCTTCTTTCGATTGACTTACCAGATAAATAGCAAGAAACCATGTTGTTAGAGGGAGTTTGGTCGATGAAAATATAGTACCAGCTAAAAGAGAAGCTTGATGGCGGCAATTACGGCACTGGTACAGGTTACGAGATTGTGTAAAATAGTATTGTCGGTTATCACATTTAGGGCAACTGTACCCTTTGGGCCACTTGAGTTGAAACAAATGTTTTCGGCATTGATTTTCTGAACCAAACTGTAATTGAAAATCAAACAAACTGACACCTCGTTGAAAGTGAATGTCGCTTCTGCTTGTCATGACATACCTCCTTGTTGAGTTTAGGTAAGTATGACATGGGTGGGTAATCATATAGTGACTACCCTCTATGAAAAATCGTCATGCTGAGCTTTAGTGGTAATCAGATTGTTTTTTAAACCTTTGAATTGCTTTAAATGCCATTCTCGTCTTAAATTCTGCAGTTTGCTTTCGTCTCTGTTTTTTCATAACCCCTTAATTTAACATGATTAAGGAGCTGCCGAAATCTAAACTTAACTTGTGGTCTGAAAAATAGGGACCTCTTCTTTCAGCAATCACCTTCGCAAAAAAGAAACTCGTCTGATTAAACCGGAGAAAATCATCATTGTTGACGGAATATTAATTTTCAGAGATGAAAAATTACGCGACTTGATGGATCTCAAGATTTACGTTGATGCTGACTCCGATCATAGATTTATTCGCAGAATGGAGAGAGACATCAAAGAGCGGGGTCGAACCCGTGAATCCGTAGTCGACCAGTATCTGCGGTCAGTAAAACCAATGCATGACCTTTTTGTCGAAACCAGCAAACGTTATGCCGACATTATCATCCCGCACGGAGGAAAGAACTCTGTGGCAATTAACCTGTTTATTTCCAAAATCGAATCGGTACTGGCCAACGATTTCTCGATGGGCTCAGCTATAAT
Organism: Desulfosediminicola flagellatus; assembly: GCF_005116655.2. Classification (GTDB taxonomy): domain Bacteria; phylum Desulfobacterota; class Desulfobulbia; order Desulfobulbales; family Desulfocapsaceae; genus Desulfopila; species Desulfopila flagellata. The sequence goes on from NZ_CP050698.1 coordinate 2,526,899, forward strand.
TGATAGCTGAAGTTTGGTAAAGAAAAGGCCTGATACGTATAGCATCTGGCCTTTTCTCGTAGTCCCACTCTCGATTGGCTATTTAAGAACAAAATGATTAAGCTTGTCGTGTATCATTTAACTTGCTCATTTTTTTGAATTATTACAGATTATGCGACGTAGAATTAGTCACATAACTTTATCGACCTTTCCTGCAATCCCATTTCACTGCATAAGAAAAATACGATCTTTTTGTAAGAAAAGATCTTTAGGAACATGGTGTGATAAGAAAATACCTAGTCATGTCATCATTTATAGTATTGCAGTTTAACTATCCAAGATAGTACGAGTTGCATCTTCAACACAACATCTTCAGATGTAAATAATCAAGCATTATCAGGGCCTCTATGGATTTTACATATTGACAGAACATGTCACTTGTAAGTATCTTTTGTGTCGTTTTGCGCTTTATTTTAATACGTGTTTGTTTTTTTCCAGGAGAAATCTATTGATCAGATCGTTATCAACCACTCGATGGGCAATCACAGTTATGATGGCTGTGACACTATCATTTCAAGCTGCCCTGGTAAGTGCTACCGTACCGAAAACTCTGTTGGCCGACCTGACTAAGCGAATTCCTCAACGATCTTCCCACACCTTAACAGGATCGCAGTTTGTCGACCTGACATCAGGAATTAATGAGCAGCAACGCGAGAAGATAATTGGGGAACAATTGCTTGAAGGGAATATTCCTGCTTTTCTGAGAGAACTTAAGCCCGTCAATTTGCAAAAAACAGATAGCAATGGACGGCTGGTATCTGCCACAATATTTGTTACCCCTGACTATCTTGCCATTGGCTCTAAAGATGATTTTATCCGCACCCCGATGGATTTTCATACGGCCAGTTTAGTGGCTACCCGCTTTGGATTTATACTCCCCACTCGCAAAATGGTAGATGCCATTTATGATCAGTCAGAAAATCATCTTACACCCCAAACTATGCGTCCTGGCGCGGAGATGCGATCTACTGATTACTATCAGCGACATAATGAAAAGATCCAGGATCAGCAACTTTCATTAGGTATCAGATCAGGAGAGCTTGTCTCAGGCCATAAAAAAGATGTAGTTATAACCAATAAGCTGCTACGTAAGCCTGGTAGAATAGCTATTTATGGTTGGCATAAACCTGATGGCAAACCCATCCAGCCACTCAGCACTGTTCATGGCGCAGGATATGCGGATTACAGTCATGGTATCCGCCTGGTCAGTGATAAAGTTATAGTCAATGGTAAACTCTGTTCGGTCTATGACATCTTAAAGGACCCGGAACGTGCTTCGCTGCTCAGTGATGAAGGGCCAATGGTAGTTAATAACAGCCAGAAGAACTCTGTTTTACTTGCAAACACTATCAGGTTATCCCCAATCACTATCAAATAACCTTCATGTCAATTTGTGTGACATGAGGCTCCCCTTGTTTCATGTTTTTCTATTCAGGATACCGCCCAGATTCGTGCGTAAATATAGGTGTAATTGGAAGAACATCAAGGATGTGTGATTCTAAACGTACTGCCATTATTCAGCATACTTTTCACTTTGATGCTGCCTCCATGCTCGTTGACAATATGACGACAGATAGAAAGGCCCGGACCGCCCCCTCCTTCGTTGCGCGACCGAGCCTTATTAACCCTATAAAACCGTTCAAAGATCAACAACTGCTCAGCAGCAGAAATGCCTATCCCCGTATCCTTGATTGAAACTACAACCTGATCATCTACATTACGTAGCGTGACTGTTATAATTCCTCTCGCAGGGGTATATCTCATCGCATTTTTAAGAATATTATGGAACAGGTTCCGAAGATTTCTTCTGTCGCCCATGACCCAGGCTTCGTCAAATTGATTCTGTTGGAGTGTAAGGCTCTTGGAGTGTAAGGCTCTTGGACTGACAGACGACGCTAACATCGTCGCACAGATTTCTCACAAAAGTGGTCAGGATAATTTTTTCAAACTTCATTTATTTTCCCGCATCAACACGAGCAAGATACAGTGGTGAATTCATCGCCAGTATGTGAAGTTCCGGAAGCGGGAAATCAACCCTGATGAATATTCTGGGTTGTCTTGATACTCCGACCAGCGGCAATTACACTCTTGAAGGCGTTGCATTTGAGGATTTGAATAGGACGGCACTGATCTACGTAATACGAAACTGGGCTTTGTTTTTCAAGGCTTCAATCTTCTGCACCGGACCACAGCGCTGGAAAATGTTGAACTACCCCTGTCGTATGACAGAAATCGCAGGATTGCCACCCCTCATAAACGTTCCATAGAGGCCTTGAGACATGTCGGGTTGGAAAATCGCCTAAACCATGAACCGAACCAACTCTCCGGCGGACTGCAACAACAGGTGGCGATTGCCCGTGCTCTGGTTACTTCATAGAACTGGGATTATACGATCCAACGAAATTTAGTGTAGCCTACCGGATATGACTACAGATCAGAACGTATCTCATATAAACCTTCATCTACTCTTGGCTTGGAAAAATTGAAGAAAGCGTCCTCAGGTTAATATCGAGCACTGCTTGATTTTATAGGCCTCATCTGGAATAGGTCACCGCAATTTTGAGATGGGGCTAATCATTGAATGTGGCTTGCGCTTCTGCCAGGACAATCATGTAGAATAAGAAGATGTTATCTTTGATCGTGCTCAGGGGCGATAAGATGGGTCTAAGCGACCCATCTTATCGCTCTTGTTTGAAAAATGGTCTCTCTTTATTATCTCACCTACATCTCACATTGCTTAACGACCTGGACAAGTGAACTGAAGACGTCCGTCAATCGAAGTATTCCTGTCACGTTGTTATCCTCAACTACCAACAATGATTGATGATGGCCTATGACAAGCTGATGAACCGCTTCATCAAGAGTCGCATCCTGGCTGACATACTCGCCTTCGGCAGGTGTATACATAAGGTCACGTACGTAAATACGATCGGATTTTTTGCAGATGTCTTCAAGAGGTTTTTGCCAAAGCTGCATATCTTTCATCATGTTGGCGATAGTCTCTTTGCTCAGTGCCCAATGTTTTAATTCTGCGGGCGGTTTGACGTCCCGATACCCAGGTTCCAACCCACGAATAACGTCAATCTGGCTGAGTTTTCCGACAACCTGGCCCTCACTGTCCAGAACAAGAATCGCCCGATGTCTGTTCTTTGCCTGGTTGAACTCAACTTGTGCATTCCCTAAAATTATAATGGCTTCGTGTAACGTGGCATCCTTGGAAATCGTGGTATATTCACTAGTAGGCACCATAATGTCCTTGACTTTAAGTGATTGCATTCAGAAACCTCCATTCTTGCGGTAATATGATAAAAACTGCGTTTTACGCTGTGTTGCATAAACAACTGATCAATCGAGCCGTTTCACATTGGCTGTTTAGATAAAAAATAAACATTGAGGCAATGATAGAAACCCAAAAAAAAGAAAATGGGATGAAGTTCTGAAAGTTGGCTGAAATTGAAAATTGATTAAAAAAAAGATACATAGCGTTACGTTGGCCAGATACAAAGAGAGACAATTGCGACTATCGAACGCATCGTTTTTATATTGTCTTATAGGTTATTCCTTTGGCATCGCAAGTGTTTCAAGCTGTTCTGGAAATGCAAATCCAAAGGTCCAGGAAGGCCTCAAGTCAGTCGTGAAATCCGTGATCTTGTCAGGAAGATGGCTGCAGCCAATCTAAGCTGGGGTGCACCCATGATTCATGGTGAATTACTCAGGCTGGGTTTCGAGGTTTCGGAACGAACAGTGTCGAACCTGATGCCCCGGCGTCCGCCGAATTCAGAGCCGTCTCAGGCATGGCGGACTTTCCTGAAAAAACATGCGAACACGTGTTCGATTGATTTATTCACCGTTCCGACAGCTGCCTTCAACATTCTGTTCGTTCTGGTGGTTCTCAGCCCCAGTCGTCGCAAAGTCGTACATTTCAGTATAACCACAAATCCGACGGCTGAGTGGACAGCCCAATAAATTGTGGAAGTCTTCCCTTGGGAGGTATCTGATGCGAGATAGAGATTCTATGTATGGTGCTTTCTTTCGCAATCGAGTGAAATATATGGGCATTAAAGAGGTGACCTGGGCACCACGCAGTCCTTGGCAAAACCCGTTTGTTGAACGGGTAATCGGCTCAATCAGCTAACAGGTCATTTGGGCATCATGGAAAGCTACCCCTTTTATCTGGCAATAGAAAAGCATTACCAATGATGCACAGAGATGGGATGAAGCAAAAGGGAAAAAGAAAAGCAAGATGGTAAAAGGCCTTGGGGTGATTATTTGGTAATCGAACTTATAGTTGTTGCTATCTGGAGGAATTTCTACAACGAATTATTTTTGAAATATACACATGGACTCGATCACTCAGGCATCACTTGGGGCTGCCGTAGGGCATCTCTGCTGGAATAAGGAAATAGGGGCAAAGGCTCTTGTAGCCGGGGCTGTGTTAGGCACCATCCCAGATCTTGATATTCTTGTCTATCCATTACTTGATCAGGTTCAGAGACTCTATTGGCATCGCGGTGAGTCGCACTCGATATTCTTTGTGCTTCTTGGCGGACTTGCAACAGGTCTGCTTCTTCGGCGCTACTGCTTTAGAGAAAAACTCCATCTACAAAAAGCTTTTCTGGGTGCACTGCTTATATATGCCACTCATATTCTCATAGATCTGTTTACGATTTATGGCACTCAATTGTTAGCCCCTTTCTCCCGCACAGGTTTTGGCTACGGTAATTTCTTCATTATAGATCCTTTGTTTACCTTGGCCCTGCTATTGGGGATTACCGGGGCAATTGTATTTAAATCTGATTGGGGTAGAAGACTCAATATCGCTGGCCTGGCAATTGCTTCCCTCTATACGATCTGGTCATTTTCTATTCAGTCAGTCGCCGATGCAAAATTTAATAAAAGTATTGCGACATTGGATGTTGCGATTACCAGACAGATTACCACCGCTGCACCATTTACAACCTTTCTTTGGCGACACCTGGCTGAAACTCCTGATGGATTTGTGATGGCCTACTGGTCTGTGTTTGATAAACCCGAAAAAGAAATACAATTTCATTATCTACCCAAGCAGGCAAATGTTATTGAACCGGTAAAACGCGGCCGGTCTTTTCAAGTAGTGGAGTGGTTCTCAAAAGGTTGGTGGTGTGTAATAGAAAGTGACGAACATTCTGCAAAAGTTGTTGATTTGCGGTTCACCGAGATACCAGCCGCAACGCAAGGGTCGCATTTGTACTGGAACTGGCCTTTTGCCTGGAAATTTAACCTTGATCCGAAGGACGAGGTTAGCTTAAAGGCTGTAGTTCCAGATGTTCAGGAACCGCTGGAGATTCTCCATTTGCTGGCGCAAAGAATCAGAGGCGGTGATGGATGGCTCACGCCAATAAACAGAGACCAGTTGGCTTCATCAGCACAGTTAGAGGAAGAAGCATCGGTTAGTACAACTCACACTGTAAAACGATTGAGAAATATAATTCCTATTAGCCTTCAGATCCCCAATAATTCCTGAACATTATTTTTCTTATTTTGTCTTGGAGGTATCTCACATATGAGCAGCGAATGGCAGATAACCTGCTGGTACGTGATCGTGCTGATACCATTGGCACTGCTGGCCAAGATGAGCAGCCTGTGGCTTGCGGGCATTCGTCGACCTGCTGAAATAGTTTCAGGATCGTTTTTCTTGGCACCGTGGCTATCTCTACCGAGCTGGGAAAAGTGGGAGAGACTTGATGCGGGGGCATCAAAACGTCGGTTGCTCATGGTTTCGTGCTGGCCGCTGCCAGCTATTACTGCGGTGTACCTTTTCCTCATCCCGATGATTCGCGCTTTCCCCTTGTGGTTGCAGTCGTATCTGGCTGTCGTACCGTTCTGGCTACTAATAGAAGCACTTGGCGGACTTTGTCGCCTGTTGTGGCTTTCCTCGGGTCGATTGCTGCCAGCCATCAACATCCGTCCCTGGCAGGCAACACATCTCGCCGATTTCTGGGGGCGACGCTGGAACCGACTTTTCGGCGACTGGCTGCATCAAGTGGTCTTTATGCCAATTAGGCGCCGCCCGAAAACTGCAATTTTTGCGACATTTCTTGTTTCAGGTCTTGTTCATGAACTGCTGGTGAGTTTGCCGTTTATGATCGTCTATGGAAAAAATATCTGGGGCCTGATGACCGGCTATTTCCTTATCCAGTATCTGGCAATTCGCATTGAGAGCAGACTGCAACTCAATGCATTGGGCAAAAGGACACTGCTTTGGCTTGCAGTGCTGGCGCCTGTGCCTCTGGTACTGAATCACGGCACATTACTTATTTTTCACTTAGGCGGATGAGCGCAGATGGAAATAACGATGACTTTCCCAATTTTTTTTCGAAGCCGCCATCCTCTGTCTATTCGGTGGCTTAATCGTGAAGAAAAAGCTTCACATTATTACGACATCTGACACATGACATGACACTAGTCTCTAAAAAAGTTCTTTTATACACCAATCTTCTTTTTGATATCAACTATGGGTGTACCGTCCAGAACATCAAGGCCGGAGACCTTGATGCGGAGACCCTCAATAGCCAAAACCTTAAGCTCTGAAATCGCGATAGGATTTGGCCGTACAGGACTGCGAGTGGAAAAAACGCCCCTGCGAGGTTTCGAATAATCGCCTCGAGGGTGCACTTTCAAAATAGTGCGGTCGGCCAGATGTAGCCAAAACAGTACTACAATTAATTGGCCGACGGTAATTCCTTCAAGCCCCTCCTCATATTCAGGTACAAGTTCAAGAATGCCGACTCTGTCTGATTCTGAATAATTTTTAGGTGCATCCTCAAGATCCAGAATGTCTCCACGTACATTTCCAATGATGGTTAATTGCGGTAATTCCATGTATATATTCTCGCTTTAAAATGAACTGTTCCAGAATGTGTCGAGTAGCTTTCGCGGATTATTTCTAGCCAAGTACCACATCTAATGTCATCATGATACCGGAGCATCTTCTCAAGTAAACCTACCGGCAAGATAAGATTCGGCATAACGACGCCACCTGCAAATGATTTTGCTGACAATGGAGCAACTCATTGCAATATCGCTGTCTCTCAAAGATGCAAATGCATATCCAATGGTAAGTTGAGTGTGGTTTCCATTGTTTTCTGCCATGTTATAGAAAAGGTATTGAATTACTATGAGGCATTGAGGGTAACGTGAAAAAATGACGATTGACAACAAAAAATCTTTTAAATATCCGGACCACTACCTCGCTCTGGCAAACAACTCATGAACATAAAAAAAACAGATGCAGCAAAAGACCCACTGGGTGCCATGCTGCTTGACTATATGCATGGCAATATAGAAGTATCCATTACAGTAGAAGCCGAAAATTACGAGATGACTACCATGACTGGCGCAACCATGTTCAGAGAGTATTCCGAAATGGAACAACTCGAACAGCATGCTCTTGAATTATGTAAAGGTAAAACCCTTGATGTTGGTGCAGGTAGCGGGTGTCATAGTCTATTTTTGCAGCAACAGGGAAAAGAGGTTCATGCTCTTGATATTTCTCCAGGTTGCGTGCAGGTTTTAAGTGAGCGCAAGATACAGCATGTCATGCATCAGAATCTTTTTTCACTCAAAACATGTCAATACAACACAGTTCTTATGTTAATGAACGGTATAGGTATCTGCGGTACTATCGACGGTCTTCACCTTTTTTTCCAATTCATCCCGACACTACTGGCAAAAGGTGGGCAGATTCTTGTCGATTCAACCGACCCGTTTGTGCTTGATGGTATTCCGGGGGAAGATTACCACCCTTCTGAAATTTACCCTGGAGAAACTGATTTTATAATGAAATACAAAAAGATTTCTTCGGAGCAATTCAGTTGGCTGTATGTCGATTTTGAGACCCTCCGTTCAATTGCAGAACTTCACGGTTTTCAATGTGAACGGATCATTACCGGCTCCGATGGTGAATATCTTGCTAAAATTCACTCCCACTCACATTGAATTACGGCACATAAAATCGGCCATATTACAGGTCGACTTCCTCTACATGCCCGCTCAATAACTCAAAACTCCCTTCACCATCGAAAAGAAAAACCACGGTAGTACGATGGTTAAAAATGCCAACAGAAGCTTAAAAGATGTTCGCGACAGTAATTAATAGCCACCAGCAATGCATCCGGCACTTAGCCATATCAGCGAACGGAAGGCGTTAGTGTTTTCCAAAAGTTAAACGTGGCAATCGGAATGCTCCTATTTTCCATGTGTATACCCAGAAGTTTATTGGGTAGAGGCGGAACGGTTATTTCTATAGCCTCTCCATTGCGGATAACGTTCATTTTTACTGATTCTTTGCTGCTCCGTTTGATTTCGGCAATGAACGCCTGGGGGATAGCCCTGGTGGCTATATCGAGTGCTGTACCCTTGAGAAGTTCCTTTTCTAAACCCTCAGAGAATGACCAGTTGCCATACTGCCAGAGGATGTCGCCAGCGTGCAGGCCAACCTTGGCGGCAGGCTTTAGCACAGCGGGAATTTGCCCAATACTGGGAATTTCTGCAATGTAGATGACCGAAACAAATGCTTCCGGGCCAAATGAAGGTATTTCATTATCCTGTACATCCAAATAGCGCGTGTTGTCTGCTATTCGCTCGGCCCGGTGATAGCCATTTGGCCCAGCGCCATTCACGGCGGTAAAAGCCTTCCATACGCTCGACAGCGTTGCGCGAAATAATCGGCAGAAACAGGGAGCAATTGCGTATATTGTCCTGGATCTTGCGCTCCCAGGCATCACCACTGCCGAGTCGGTTCACATCGAACCATACATCGAGTCCTGCCTGCTCCAGAGTGTCGTGCAGTATCTGCACTTCAGCCAGATCCTCACGGCTGTAACTGATAAAAATCGAACCGGGCAACATTGTCTTAAGAGCCTTGAGTTCCGACGAAAGAGTGTCTGCAGGCTCAGATGAGTGAGACGGATTTCGTTCGCACCAACGTCGATTCAGCTCATTGACAAATCCGGCGGGATCACCATCCGGATAAATTTCCGTGTGCCAGTCGCGTAGAAAGAGCATTAACCGGGTATCTTTTTTTGTCTCCCGGTCAACTACAAAACAAGTTGTATTTCCCATTTCCAGCAGCCTTTGACGCGAGAGAATTCTAATGAAAAAGCGTGCGAGCCAATCAGGAAAGCCGCAACCTATCAGCAGGAGGTTACGGTTGTACAGTTCATCGAAAAGACGGGGGGGGACGGTATGAATTCTCCTGCAACCGGTGCAAGAATTCTAACATATCCTCATCGGTGACGGCGTAAAAGGTATCACGTCCATAACATACCATTCAAACGTCTGGTGTTCATCCTGCTGAAAAATGAACATAAATTATGAATGAACACGCTTCGCATCGAGTATACTTAAAATTCTATCATACTATCAGAGCCTCGACCAAAACCTTTTTGGACGCACATGCCTTTGCTGATTAGAGGTAAATAGCGGGCAAACAGGAGTCTCCGGTGAGATGTATTTTTTATGATTATCAGGTCTGTGCTTTTCTCATCTCAAGTGAAAAATACCCTTGGAAGTCGATTGTGCATTAGTCAACATATCTTCTATAAATCTTAACTTGTCGGTTAAACAATACTTCCTGAGTATACGTAACAAAAAATATAACCGATTCCATGTATAGTTCGGTCAATAATGTCCTGTTTTTCTGTAAAAAGAAAAGGAGAGGCACATAGTCGAGAAAAGCTGCATACAGAATGCTCCCTATTGGCTGCTAAGCATAGCTGGAAAAGAGACACGTCCTGGTAGCAGTTACTGGGACACCCCCGAAGATCCATTTCCAGATATAGCCACACCTTCTCACTATCAAGATTATCCGAATAAAAAAAGGGTCATATCTTTGCTTGACTCATGTACGCAAACATAGCCACAGGCTGCATTCCGAACTAACAGATACGTTTATCAATCGTCGCCTTCCCTTTGCTGTTTTAAGGTAGAGTAAATGAGTTATGCAAAGAGCTGATCCCTTGCTTCTTCTATCGCTCACAATTCTGCCACCCTTGTTTGTGAATCGGCAAGATATCGACTACCATTATACCAACGAGGAAAGTTATGATGCGCAATACAATTCAGCAAATACGTGCGTAATGACGGATGATAATGACACAATGAACAGACCTCGCCATTACCTAAAGTGGTGGCAGAGTCTGCAGTTCTCTATCTCAATTGTTTTTCTCTTCTTTCTCCTGATGCTCAGCGGGATTGGTGTGTTTGAGATGTATAGCACTGGTAAATCCCTCATCATGAACGAGTCTCTCAAGCTTATTCACCGAACCGGTAATGAGGTCGTGGCCAAATTACAGCACCGCATGTTCCTCACGGAAACCCTTGCCTCCGCCCTCGCAAATTTGGGAGAAATATTACCCTCCTCCACACAAACCATGAAAACGGTTATCCCTCACATTATCGATTACGAGGGTAAATCCTCTTTCATTGCAGGGGGAGGGATTTGGCCGGAACCTTTTTCCTTTATACCCGGAGTTGAGCGGAGAAGCTTTTTTTGGGGCAGGAACGAGGACGGTGAACTCCTCTTTTATGACAATTACAACGATCCAAAAGGACCGGGCTACCATGGTGAGGAGTGGTATGTCCCAGCAAAACACCTGACGGAAGGGGAAAGTTTTTGGTCAAATTCATATCGTGACCCCTACTCCTATCAATCCATGGTTACCTGCTCGGTTCCCATGAAGGTGAACGGCCGTCTTACAGGCATAGTTACCATCGACCTGAAGCTTGAGGGGCTTGACACTTTTCTTGATGAAGCTACGAAGCTGACTGGAGGCTATATTTTTGCCGTTGATCGTGTCAACAAGTTTCTTTCTTTTCCAGGGAAGAACAATATGAAAAGTTTAAAGCATATCAACGATAAGCAGAGCAAGGAAGTCTTCATCAATATGGAGAGTCTGGCAAACGAACATTCACAGTTCCAACCAATGGCAAGGGCTTTGACCGAAATCAACGAGGAGATCATCTTCTCTGCTCAGGAGTCTGGTTTATTCGATCAGAAACTATCGGATTCCATCGCCCGCGAAAGCTATCAGATTGATCAGGAGGAAGCACGCCTCATATCAGCCATAATGAGCGGCCCCATGACCGAAGTACTCAGTAGGGATGCGCTCTTTAAAAGCTTCCGGGTTGACTATGATTACTTCCTTCATGAACCGGTTCTTGTAAACATTTTTCTGGTGCCCGGGACCTACTGGAAAATGGTCATCGTCACACCTTATAACCAGGCTTTGGCCGCCTCAGCTTCGATCATCAAGACCATCCTACTCCATCTTCTCCTGGGAATTCTTATTTGTTTCGTTGCTATGTTCCTGGTCACCCGTAAACTCCTTATCTCTCCACTGAAGAATATGACTGCAACATTGGCGGATAGTCATACCGACGAACGGGGGTTTGTCATTCGTCTCGATGTTTCATCTTCCAATGAACTTGGCCATCTGGCCGACCAGTTCAATCGTCTGAACTACCAGCTGTCAATGATGTATATGAAATCACAGCAAAGCGAAAAAGAGTATCGTGCTCTTTTTGAAAATCTCCAGGATGTACTGTACAGAACAGATCTCGATGGAAAGGTATTGATTGCCTCCCCTTCCGCCAAAGAAGTTTTCGGCTACTCTCCCGATGAAGTAGTGGGAAAAAATTTTACGATTGATTTTTATAAGGACCCTGCACACAGAAAACATTTTATAGAATCTATTATGCTCAACGGACAGGTGAAAGGATTTGAGACGGAGGTTATAAAAAAAGACGGCTCCAGTATCTGGATATCTACCAACTCACGATTATTAACGGACGAAAACGGGAATGCGGTCGGGATCGAAGGAATGATCAGGGATATTAACGAAAAAAAACAACACGAAAGAGTTGTGGAGGCGTTCCAGCTTCATTTGAAAAACATCCTCGATTCAATGCCATCTATGCTCGTCAGTATCGACGAATCAGGGAAAATCACCCAATTCAACACTACTGCAAGCCAATTCACAGGAATTCAGGCCGATGACGCCATCGGCAAGCCTATGAGAACTGTACTTCCCTTTCTTGAACCCTACGAAATCTACTACAAAGATATTATCGAAACGAGAGAATCCAGGGAGTTTAATCGGCAAACCATCTCTTGTCTGGAGAACAGGATTTTCAATATAACTGTTTTTCCGATTATCTCAGACTGGGTAGACGGTATGGTTATCATACTTGATGATATTTCAGATGTCGAAAAGAAGGAACAACAGCTCATCCAAGCACAGAAAATGGAAACTATCGGCACTCTCGCGGGAGGTATTGCGCATGACTTTAATAATATCTTAGGTTCTATAATTGGTTCCGTGTCACTGATGCAACACAAGCTGAAAAGCCGCAATCTGCTGCCTACTGAAATCGCTACTTATCTCGACACTATGGAAGCGTCGGGGCAAAGGGCGTCGGCTCTCGTCGGGCAGTTGTTGATGTTGACCCGGCGGCAAGATCAGACGTTTACTTCCGTCAATCTCAATCAGGTCGTAAAGAACATAATGATGATCTGCGAAAACTCCTTTGACAAAAGCATCACCCTCATCCCAGTCTATTATCCTTCGACAGCTATCATAAACGCGGATTCTATGCAGATTGAGCAGGTATTGCTGAACCTATGTGTCAATGCCTCTCATGCCATGACCTCTATGAAAGAAAAGTCCTCCCAGCAAGGTGGAAAGCTAACAGTATGTGTTGAAGAGGCCGTTACCGACAGATTCTTTTACAGTGAACACCCTGGAGCTGCTGAGGGCGAATATTGGCGGCTATCCATCCATGATTCCGGGGTAGGTATGGACAGCAACACCATTGCCAGGATATTCGATCCCTTCTTTACCACTAAAGACAAGGGGCAAGGAACAGGACTTGGACTGGCAATGGCCTATAATATTGTCCAGCAACATAATGGGTTCATTGATGTATATTCAGAGCCAGGTCACGGAACTACTTTCAGCCTCTTTTTTCCGAAATATATAGAGGTTCAGAGTGTTCTGGAAAGTGCTCCCAAAATAAACATCACAAAAGGGTCTGGTACCATTCTCCTTATAGATGACGATCAACTCATCAGGGGTGTCGCTTGCTCTATGATTGAGGAATGTGGCTATAGGGTGCTGACTGCTGAAAACGGGCAAATCGGTCTCGAACGGTACCTACAGCACCGGGAAACTATAGATGCAGTTCTATTGGATATGGTTATGCCTGTTAAATCGGGCTTAGAGACGTATAAGGAACTGAAGGCTATTGCCCCGGAATGCAAGGTGATCCTGGCTTCAGGTTTCAAGGAAGATGCACGGGTCCTGAAAGTTATGGAGCTTGGGGCCGATTTCTTCATTCAGAAACCATACACTCTTCAAGAGATATCTCAGGTTCTTGCAACTCTGTTAAATTCTTAGGACTCCAGAATGTTATATCCGTTTATCCGGCTCATGAATACTAAACACCCACCGACTAGAAGTCGGTGGGTGTGACCTCGCGGACTGAAAGTCCAGCAATACCGGCAAAGCCGGTTTATTCGATGTTAAATTGATCATTGGGGTCTTTTTCAAAGAGATGAGCCAAGTAATCTGCAATTATCTCTTTTGTGAGTTCATCAGAGGTTACCCAAAAGTAGCCACGCACCCATAAGAGTCGACAAGGGGTCAAGTCCGCTTTTGACCTTTAAAGAGATAATTCCTGAGCATCAATAAGAGAGATTCAGGAATTATCTTTGATCTGCCGATTTACAGGGAGCACCTCAAGTTAGAGCAAGTGGCAAGACTGATTACCTTCGTCCTGGCAATGTTGACTTCAATGACAAGTTTCTGAAATCACATTATCTTTGGATATCTTTCCTCTACAGTTGCTCCATTTTAAGCCATTCCAAAGATGCAGACGGAACTGCGATTCAGGAAACATCTCAACCTGAAGCTACTAACGATTTTTTAGGATTGCCAATATGAATTGCATGATAGGTGTGCGAAACGTGTCAATGAGACAGTGTGGTGTACGGGGGGAGCAACAATGTGATATTTTCCCAGATCGATTCGGACTAAATACTCAGTGTGTATTGCACTGATAGTATTAGGGGGTTCATAACGCTATATTTTCCGGATGGAAATGAACTAGCATCCTGTTTTCAAAACTCGACTATAGATCCTCATCAATATAGCGTTTGATATAACGTTGACCGTTTTTAGAAGAACTCACAATCCAAATCACCAGAAAAAGCGCAAGACTTAAAGTCACGGGCATCATTTTGGGCAGGACCACAGTTAACAGCAGGAGAGTGGCTAATCCAATGCTTATATATTTTTGTGCACGTTTTTTAGACTGCCTGATAACTTCCCATGCTTCATCAGGAGTATTAATGCCGCTATTACGCATTGTGTCACGCATCGACTCGTAACCGAGTTGATGCCGCTTTTCCATACGACCAAAAGGATCATTGAGTTTCATAAGGGAATCTCTCTTTAGGAACTTAAAAAAATACCCTCTAAACTCAATACCATTACATTTCAGAAATGATTGAAAAATTCGAATCTGGTTTGAGAAGCCTGGGCACGCCTCTTCGAACACCAATAAATGTAACAGATAGCAACCAAATGTGCTCGCCTCAACAAGTACCGCCTGCATAATTTTGCATTGCAGAATCCTCACGCCGCCGGAACCTATGTCTAAGCGAGATAACTCAATGGTTATTCAGGATAGTTTCACAACCATATTTGCATTTTTTACCATGATGTCCGTAAATAGGACAGAAATCCAACCATTTTCATTGTTTATTCTAATAGTGCCGCTAATTATTCAGAAAATTAAGGCTGGCATATTGTGACATTAAGTTCGGATAAAAGACAAAAAAAAGCATTGAATATACGCTATCCAATGCCTTTCTTCTACCAAGTAGAAAACACCTTTTTACGAGAGCTACTTTCTATATCGACCTCTTCCGCCAAAGAAAAAACACGGCGGGAACAACAAGCAACGTTAATAGTACTGAACTCACCATACCACCAACCATTGGTGCGGCGATACGGCTCATAACTTCAGACCCGGTGCCAGTACATGAAAAGGGGTCACCCATTAAGAGGCCACGGTCAAGGAATAATACTCCCCCATTAAGGGAAAAATGAATTTCCCTTCGTAAGGTACATAGTTGCCATGGAACTCTATCTTTGCAGAATACCTGTTCTTTATTGCACCCGTTATTTCAATCTTAAGAAAGTGTCCATTAATTTCCTCTCACATCATTTATTGTGGGAGGCGGGGAGGGAACTGAGAGTCGGGCTTGGGTAATGCCTACCCCGCCATTGGTATCCCGAACTGTTAGAGTCACAGCAAGGCTATCATAAGGGGGCGTGTATTGGTGACTGATGGAAGTACCACTACCACTGTCCCCATCACTAAAATCCCATTTGTATTCTGTAATACTACCATCTGGGTCAGTTGAACCACTTGCATCAAAAGTGAATGTGTCACCAGATTGTGTATATGTCAATACAGCAATAGGGGGGGCATTAGTGCTTGCAGCGTCAGTTATGGACACACTTGGTGTTGAGCCCTCAAACTGACTTGCAGCGTTTGAAAGTGGAGAGGACAACATGACAAATGCTACAGTCAAAGCGAGTGATAGTTTCATGCTTTTCGTCTCTGTGTTGTTGGGTAGGTAGTGTCGTTGTTCCATTATGGCCTCCGATTAAAGTTAAGTGTGAGTAAAAAATATCTGATTACAAATAAAGTCCAGCTACTTATTTTTTTTGGGGGGGCACTATATGACTACCCTACCCTGTTAAACTACCTTCATACAATTAACCAAGTGGACGTTAATATGTCGAAAAATTACATCCAGTCCCAACTAGGAGACCGTCCGAGAATACCCTTTCCGCTCATCTCTTCGTTAAGCTCGAAAAATTATCCTCAGAATATTAAATATATGCCTGCGGTAATTTTTCGAGTTTGCCGCGACCTGAGCGAAAGTTCCTATTCTCGGACAGCATCCCAGGTATCAGTTTGCAAGAGTTTATCTCACGATACGGTTCTGAAGAGCAGTGCTATCAGGCAATGTTCATAAGGCATTAATATGCTTAGAGGGGTGCACGGCCAAGCCTTTCGATGAATAATGTTAACCGCTAAGTAGTTGCCAGAGTCTAAAAAAACCGTGTAGTGATGAAGTGTGATCTAGAGGGAAATAGGATACATCTTCAATGATGTAACATATCAGCCCAATTCCCCGGTACAACGTTGTATTGTACAGGTAATCTTTGTTAGGTCAAAATTTAATTGTGCTCTAAAATTTCCCTAGCGTGCATTTCCGCATGAAGCATGAATCTGGGCGGTACCCTTATTCCCCCACCGTTTTACAACAGCGAAATCCAAGATGGTAATTGTGGTGGCTATGGTCTGACATGACCCGGCTGCCATGCCAGTACGGTGCTCTCCATCTGCACCAATCCTCATGTGCTCTGTATTTGTCAAAAATGAACCAACTACCTTTCATTTCTGTATGGCCTAGCGTATTGCTCCCTGTACTGGTCATCTGATTTTCAGCCAGGGGAAGGTTCATATGCTCTGCCGCATTACCGTTCAGATCATAGACATCAAGAGAACTTCGACACTCGGGAAAATATCCATCAGGGTAGGTGTTTGATCCGCATTTGTCCCAACTCCCACCTGGGCAGTCGGGAGATTTTGAACTATTCGCACCGCAAATACCTTTTTTATACTGAGGCCCATAACTCCATGATTTATCGCTTTTGTGTGCGTTATTATGGGCAGTACGCATTCGACTGACGCCACTATTTGCCGAAACTCCTTTTGCCAGATCAAACCTATAGTCCGGAGGTAATAATTGTCCAGCACAACCACCCTCCCATTCATGGGCATCACATAGCCGTTTCCCCATAGCACTACAGATTTCAGCCGCTTCACTGGTGCGTACCCAAACTACCGGATATTCACATGGTATATCAGGGAATTCGAATTGATCAATGCAGGCTTTTGCATCTTCTGCACGTTCTACTGCGGGATCGTAAAGAGGAGCCATATATTTGGCACCACATATTTTCTCATATTGAGGATTTTCATAATCTATCGACAATAACTTGAGTTGTGTTTTGCACTCCTCTTTTGAAACAGGGTGTTTGGTAATAGCAGGATTTCCCTGCCCTATATAAGGTGAACCCGCGAAAATCTTTCGTACCTGTGTGGCTTGTTCAGCAGATAAACGATGAACCTCCTCAACACGATTTAACATTGTCTCATTCTGCTCTTTTAGGGATTGAGCTGCATCAGCAGGCTTCCAACATACTGCAACGACGGCGATAAACATCCAGGTAGACAGAAAAAGTTGCATTGAGTTTTCTCCCATAAAGATTAAAAAATCAGATAAAGAGATGTCAATTATTACGTCGCATAATGTAAAAAAAGTCACGATTATCCGGATACCCGAGAAATCGCGGAATATACGAGCCTTTTCCAGACTTGTCTAAAACACTCATGTCCTGAATAAGGTGCTGCACAACGAGGTGTCTCTCTTTTTGCAGGTATACTGCAAGGTAGGTATGTTCAAGTGCGTTCATATCTAAATGTATAGCATAGCGACAATCGTAGGCTTGAAATACACGGGCCATTGCAGAAGGCGTTGCAGTCGAAAAGTAGCCATATATAAGAAATCGTTTTTCACCATTTTCCTGCAAGGCTGCACCGGCCCTTAGGGTACGCAGCTTCATGTTTTCTGAACCGGACCAATTACCCGCCCCCCATTTTCCAACGAGACTCCCTGGTATTGGTTGTTGAGATACGGAGTCCAATTCGAGAATAGGAACTCCGTTCTGTCGCGCGTGGACAATTCTTTCAAGATAAACATTGTCCCTTTTCGACCATGTTTTCATTTCAATTGTTCCATCATCCAAAACCAGTAATGTTGCAAGGCCTGGCTGAAGCGTACTAAGAACAACTCCGCTTTCAATAAATCCATAATGAGAGCCTTTATTGATCTTGGCAAAATCTCCATACTTGAATGCACTGTGAGATCGCTTAAATCCTCCGGTAAATGATGCAACAGTTCTTGCAGACTCAAAAGGACTGATCATTCCATTAGAGATTAGGGGGTGTATGGTTTCAATCCCATCTGGCCCGGAAGTATTAGGAATTCTGACACCATTCAAGGTACGGTCGGACCACTCTACCCGGGGATGCTCAGTTCCAATGGTGAAGCCGAGGTCAAACTGATCCAGATCAAAGGCAATCAGATATGCAAGCGCGCCAGATTCAACATTGTCGAGACGATTAGCGATTTTGCGATGACTAATCAGAATATTTTGTGCTACAGCTTTTGGCTGAATGAGGCTGACAAAAATGCCAGGATTGTCTTTTGCTGCATACCATTGGCCTGTGAGCATATCTTTTGTTTCTTTATCAACTTGAATACCAAGCCCTGTTGGCGATATCATCTGCTTTGCGAAATCGGGGTTAATATTAGCGGGCTCGGGAAAGCCGGGTTGAGACTGTTTTGTTAATTCTAACGTAGACTCTTTTGCATCTGCCTTCTCAAGAAAGGCATCTTTAAAGAAAGTGTCTTTAACAAACCCGACTACACTCTCTCCGCCAGGAAGCTTATCACGAATAAACTCAGTTACAGTTTCTATATTAGTTCGATTTCCTTTAGTGGGGTTTCGAAGGAAGAGATTGCCGTTACAGAGTGGCGCAAAAACCTGCTGTGATTTTCTGGCAGCTATGAGTTCTCCCTTCTCAAAAAGTTTCCATGGTGGACAGGACAATACCTCTCTATCACGTATCAAAACGAGTGTATCTTCGGAATGTTCATCAAGTAATAATCGCTGACTTTGCGGATAGGGGTTTTCGAGATGGTATTCTTCGGCTCCCCTCTTGCTGTCATTATTAAGACTCAGGACATACCACCGATTTACTTTTGGATTCAGGTTTATAAGTGTCACTTCTGCGGATTCGCCGTCAGAAAGGTCAACTACTATAGATTGTACACTTTTAAATTGCTGAAGATCGATAACGGTTCCTGTTCGATTTTCTGTGATTTGTGACGCAGTAGCGGCCGTAACTTTTACATCCGAGACGGAAACTCCATAAAACATCAAAAAAACCAGAAATGTTAAACCAAATCTGATCGAACAATGTTGTCTCAAATGTGAAAATCTACAGGTGTTAGTAATTATTCGAACGGGTTGTTTGAAATATCTCAAACAGATTGAAATTGTTAGAGGGGATTGCCTTAAGTACATGGTACCTCCAGTTACCGCTTCTAAAGATGTAACCGCTTAAATATGGTTTCGGGAATTGCACGAATAATCCACATAATCACGGACCAAAACCAGGGGAGATAAGCGGTATTTTTATTTCTATTTATAGCCGTATATATCCCGAAGGATATTTTTTCAGGAGTGGCCCATAGCATGTTTTTCGAAAAATCTCTGGTCATAGGGGTATCTACAAAACCCGGTTTAACTGTCACAACATGTACACCACTTGCATTTAGACGATTACGAAGACCCTGCAGGAAAATCGAAACGGCACCTTTGGCTGCACCATACACATAGTTTGATTGTCTGCCACGATCTCCTGCCACCGAACTGATAACACATATGGTTCCTCCTCCCTGCTTTTCTAAGCGATTGGCTGCATGTGTCAGCAGGGACATTACCCCAAGAGCATTTGTCTCAAATTCAGTTCGAAGCTCATCAAAAGACTCTTCACAGGATCTCTGGTCGGGCAGGGTTCCATGAGCTACCAGAACAGTATCGACAGATCCCAGGGAATCAAATGCTTCATCAATCAGTAACTGATGCGCATTAAAATCACGGGCATCAACTACCGAGGTAAACACTGTATCTGCTCCCCGAATTCGCAGATCATCAGCTACAATTTGTAGTTTGACACTGTCTCTTGCAACCAGAAAAAGGGTATCACCATCTGCTGCGAAACGACGTGCAGTGGCTTCAGCTATAGAAGAGGTAGCTCCAAATATAAATCGGTTAGCCATTTTCACTCCGCTGTAGTTCGTCTCCAGAAACTGGAGCTGAATTTTGGATCACGAAATCGTTCCAACTCTTGAAACTGCGGAAAATAGTTTCTGAAAGCTGATCCAGACATTCGGGCATCCTTACCTGGATATACAGCACCGCCAACAGATTGCACGATAGTGTCAAAGTCGCTGAGCATTTGAAACGTGTTATTGTCCTGAATGCAGATATCGAGTGCCAGGGTTATTCCGGGTCGCGGGAAAGAGAGCAAACCAGGTGATTTCTGTTTTCCGAATACTTTCAACACTCCGAGAAACGAGACCAGGCCCATTTGTGTTCCTTTTCTCAGTATCTCCTCAAGAGCATTTCTACCCTCCGAATCGTGAGGAAACACACACTGATACTGCAAAAAACCATGAGGCCCATATAAACGGTTCCAATGATAGATTGCATCCAAGGGGAAAAAAAAGGGTTCATAATGAACGAGTTCTGTACTGCGAACCCTTCGCTGCTTTCGATAATATATAGAATTAAATATCCTGGCGGTTGTTCGGTTGACCACAGAAACCGGGGGTACAAAGGGTACACTCATCCGCAACCTAGGGGCGTGTATCTGTTTTATGTAATGCGTTGAGTGGTTTCCTCTGATAAAGTGCCCTCTTCCAAAATTCCTGCCACTCGCCATACTGTCAATCCAGGCAACGGTATACTCATCTTGAAGATCAGATTCTTCTGAGATTTCAAAGAAATCATTAAACGTACCAAAACGAATGGTCTCAACATCCATAACCGGATTGTTTATCTGCTTCATGCTGATTTCAGCCCAGAGAATAAGCCCTGTAAGCCCAAGCCCCCCGATCGTTGCATTGAAGAGTTCTTCGTTGTCAGTTCTTGAACACCGTAATCTTCGACCGTCTGATAGCAGCAGTTCAAGACATCGAACATGGCAACCAAAGGTGCCGGCACTGTGGTGGTTTTTACCATGGATGTCATTGGCAATTGCTCCACCCAGCGTCACAAATCTGGTTCCCGGCACAACAGGCGGGAACCATCCGTGAGGTACAGTGAGAGTCAGTATGTTATCCAGCAACACCCCGCTTTCGCACCTCAGGATCCCTGTATTTCTATCAAATGCGATAAATCGATTAAGCTGACGAGTGTCAAGTAACCACCCTTCGTTATTGAGACAAACATCCCCATAGGAACGTCCGTTTCCAAACGGCAACCAGGTAGAATTCGAGTCGGCAGGAATAGGCAGTGGTTCAGTACGCCAGTTCAGTTGTTTGACGGTTTGTTTGGTGTTGGGGTATCTGCCCCATGATTGATAGTGCTTGTACATGGAAATCAATGTGCCATAAACATAATTATTGCCATGGAAAGAAGTGTAAATCTGCTTGTTTTGTCTTTTATGGCAAAGATCATCGGGTCATCATGCATCATGCCACGATGAGCCACAAGCCAGATATAACAGAGCCAATAGAGCAATAAAGGACACGCCAGCCAGATAACATTATGATGCCCATACGAGAGCTCTGCAGAGCCACTGGTAATGTATAATACAAGCACAAGTGCAGAGACAAATGCACTGGCGACTCCCATACCTGCAAGTAATGCTGAGTCATCTATAACATAGCTGCGTGCCTTGGCAGATAATCCATATTCATTTCTCATGGTTATTAGTTCAGCATAGCGTTTCA
This sequence comes from Desulfosediminicola flagellatus, assembly GCF_005116655.2. Classification (GTDB taxonomy): domain Bacteria; phylum Desulfobacterota; class Desulfobulbia; order Desulfobulbales; family Desulfocapsaceae; genus Desulfopila; species Desulfopila flagellata. The sequence continues at coordinate 2,548,647 of NZ_CP050698.1, forward strand.
CTAAGGCCAGACTGATGAACAGAAACATTGAATGAGCCAGAAGCCAGGAAGACGGCCAGATATCGACTGCCGCCGAACCTGCCATCATGCGCAATGTAAAGAGTGCTGCAAGAACAATCACATCAAGAACTACAAAATGTTTTAAACGCAACGAGTAAGCGAGAGTGGTGAAGTAATACGTTGCCAACATGAACAGAAAATACACCGGAAGTGATAAGCCTACGAGAATGCTCAACAGAAGTAACAGTATGCAACTGAATATCCCAGCTGTCAGCGGTAAGGCACCTGAGGCAAATGGTCGGGTCCGTTTTCTCGGGTGTCTGCGGTCTTCGCGCAAATCAAGTAGGTCGTTTAATATATACACACTGGAGGCACAGAAACCAAAAGAGAGAAATGCTACGAAAACAGAACCAAACAAACTCATTTCAAATAATCGATTTGCGGCTATTAACGGTACGAAAACAAGGATATTTTTTAACCATTGATAGAGTCTAAGTGCACGAACCCATTCGGTTGTTCCAGCAGTTTTATTAAAAAAAACCAATTCAATGTTTGTCAGCTGCCCTCTAACATGTTCGACAAAATTCCTGGAACCAACGACAATACTTTGTCGGGCAACCTTCCAGACAAGGATATCTTTCCTATGATTGCCCAGATAGTCAAATCCCATAACTCCGAATTCAGCCAGGAGGCGTTCTTTCTTTCTGATACCTGTAATATTGTTTTTTCCGTCACTTGCAATAACGCTATCGAAGATATGAAGATAATCTGCGACCTGCTGAGCAATATGTGTATCTGCTCCAGTAACGAGAATAAGCTGCCTATTCGACTGATGCTGATCCCGCAGATACGTCAATATTTCGAGATTATACGGTAAACTGCTGACATCCAATGTTACACGTTTGCAGACCTCCTGCTTCAGATACGCCCTCCCCTTTAGCAACCACAAAAATAATAGCGGTATAATAAGCGGGTAAGCCTTTAATAATTGTAATAGCGACTCAATGAGAGAATCTGTTTTGAGCAAACTGCCATCTAAGTCAACAGCAAGTGGTACCGAATTCTCCGTAATATTAGGCTCATGCATCACATTGATAGAGTAAGACTGGATGGTCGTGTCATCCATAAAGATTAGATTCAGGTATGCATACTAATGAACGATTATGCAGGTAAAGTGTAATACCTGTACAGTCATTTAATACTGTTATTAATATTGTCTCTAAAAGGGTTGAAACACTATAAAAAATTCAGGTTGTTGCGTATATCGTATCATAGAGTTAACAGGATCACCAATGAATCCAACAGTGAGTTAGAGAAAAACGGTTGCCTGAAATTGTATTATCTTTCTTAATACACGTAAGACAATTTATTTATCCCTATAGGTGTTTCTTATCTCTAAAAATTGATCTAATTCACCCAGAAAAAGCGTGACCAGTTCAGGGTCAAAATGGCCACCCTTCTCTTTATTAATGAGTTCGATTATCTCTTCAAGAGGCCATGCGTCTTTATACACCCTGGTACTACCCAAAGCATCAAACACATCAGCAAGAGCTGTTATTCTGCCGAATATATGAATATCTTCGCCTGAATTTCCATGAGGATACCCAGAACCATCCCACTTTTCATGGTGTTCCCCTGCCACAATTGCCGCTGTTTTCAAGATTGGTCGCGTAGAGTGATCAAGCATCTCATAGCCAACCGTTGCATGTCGTTTCATGATTTCAAACTCATCAGCAGTCAATTTTCCCGGTTTATTCAGGATAGCATCAGGAGTCGCAATTTTACCTATATCGTGCATAGGAGAGGCAAGCTTCAAAAGAGCTGCTTCTTCTTCAGTGAGACCATAGAGTTTTGCAAGGAGATAGGAATATTCTGCAACGCGGCGGACATGATGTCCTGTTTCCATAGAGCGGGTTTCACCAATCTCGCCCATAGTGTAGACAATCTCTTTCTGAGTCGAAATGATTTCCTGATCCAGCTTTATCAGATCTGTAACATCATGCACATAGGCGATAATAGCATCTATCTCTTTAGATCCTTTAAGCGTCACAGAATAGGTGTGATCATCATCTCCCAGGATTTTTATATTACTGAATATATTTTCGTCAATAGACGTGCTGATTTCATCTTCATTAATAAAAATCAGGTCAGCGATGGCACTGATATTTGGAAAAACTTCTTTAGCCCGCTTATTTTCAAAGGCAAGTTTACCGTCACCGAAAAATATAAATAACGGCTCAGGATTATATAGTGGAAGATATGAGAGGTAATAGTTTTCTTTTGCAGCTCTGCTGCCAATATTCAGACTTTTGCTGATCGGACAGTACCATGAAAGTCCTGTCCAGAGAACAATCAGACCAAGGGGAACAAGATACCACATGCCATGACTCCCGAGCACAATGATACCGGTACCCAGAAAGGCACGAACATATCCTTCAAATCTGCCTACATTAATTTTTGGCATTGCAGAATCCTCACGCCGCCGGAACCTATATCTAAGCCGGATAACTCAATGGTTATTCAGAATAGTTACGCAACCCTATTTGCATTTTTTACCCTGATGGCCGTAAATAGGACGGAAATCCAACCATTTTCATTGTTCATTCTAATAGTACCGCTAATTTTTCAGAAAATGAAGGCTGGCATATTGTGACATTAAGTTCGTATAAAAGACAAAAAAAGGCATTGGAACATAGGGCTATCCAATGCCTTTTTTCTACCAAACAGAAAACACCTTTTACGAGAGCTACTTTCTATATCGACCTCTTCCGCCAAAGAAAAAACACGGCGGGAACAACAAGCAACGTTAATAGTACTGAACTCACCATACCACCAACCATTGGTGCGGCGATACGGCTCATAACTTCAGACCCGGTGCCTGTACCGAATAGAATAGGTAACAATCCGACAATAATCGCTGCTGCAGTCATCATTACAGGACGGACACGCATTCCGGCACCGTGCAATACAGCATCAGAAAGCTGCACTAACGTTGGTTTTTCACCTTCTTTTTCACAATCATCAACCATCTTGAAATAGGCCTGGTTCAGGTAGACCAGCATGATCACCCCGATCTCCACCGCTACACCAGCAAGGGCAATAAAACCAACGCCAACGGCCACCGAAAAGTTATAACCCTCGAGATACATAAGCCAGATAGAGCCAACCATCGCCAGCGGCAAAGTTCCCATGATAATTCCAACCTCAACAAAGTTTCGGAAGTTGATAAAGAGCAGGATGACAATAATGGCTAAGGTCAGCGGCACTACGTATGTAAGCTTTTCCTTGGCGCGGAGCATATATTCATACTGACCTGACCAGGCCAGAGAGTATCCTGCTGGTAATTTAATCTTGTCTGCAACCACCTTCTGGGCTTCGACCACATAACTGCCGATATCAACGCCTTCGATATCAATAAATGTCCAGCCATTGAGGCGGGCATTCTCGCTTTTTATCGCGGGCGGACCATCTTCTACAAACACATTTGCTACATCACCTAAAGAGATACGCTGACCACTCATGGTGACGATAGGCAGAAGAGAAAGCTGCTCTGGCGAATTTCTGTAATCATGCGGGTAGCGAACATTTACAGGGTATCGTTCCTGCCCTTCAACTGTCTGGGTAACATTCATGCCACCAATTGCTGTGGCCACAACCTGCTGTACATCGGCAATATTCAAACCATAGCGTGCTGCTTTTGCCCGTTGAATATCGACTTTGATATATCTACCTCCTGCAACCCGTTCTGAATAGACAGACGCTGTACCTGGGATATCGACCATTATTGTTTCAAGTTGCTGACCGATTTCCTGAATTATTTTCAAATCAGGCCCTGAGACCTTGATCCCGACCGGAGTCTTGATACCGGTCGCCAGCATATCAATCCGTGTTTTGATGGGCATAACCCAGGCATTTGTCAAACCAGGAAGTTTCACCAGCGCGTCGAGTTCTTTTTTCAGACTTTCAGTGGTTAGCCCTGGACGCCATTCTTCCCGTGGTTTTAATTGAATAAACGATTCAATCATGGTGAGTGGCGCAGGGTCTGTAGCCGTTTCTGCGCGGCCCACCTTGCCAAAGACAGTAACAACCTCAGGCACCGACTTAATAAGCTTATCGGTCTGTTGCAAAAGCTCGCGTGCTTTACCTATTGAGATACCCGGGTAGGTTGTGGGCATATACATCAGATCGCCTTCATCAAGAGGCGGGATGAACTCACTACCAATCTTATCAAGTGGCCAAATGCCGATATACAGCACAATAAGTGCGGCCACCAACACCATCTTAGGGAACCGCAGAACACCTTTCAGCACTGGTAAATACATAGCTGTCAATATACGATTGATCGGGTTTTTATGCTCAGGCAGAACTTTGCCACGAATAAAATAGCCCATCAACACAGGAACAAGGGTAATTGAAAGAGCAGCAGATGCGCCCATCGCATAGGTTTTGGTAAACGCCAGCGGCGAGAACATCCGCCCTTCCTGCGCCTCTAAGGTGAAAACAGGAACGAAGCTTACGGTAATAATCAGCAAGCTGAAAAACAGAGCAGGCCCTACTTCGCTTGCAGAATCAGCTACTACCTGCCAGCGGTTTTCTTTGGTCAGCGGTGTTCGCTCCATATGCTTATGCATATTTTCGATCATAACAATCGCACCATCTATCATGGCACCAATTGCAATGGCGATACCGCCAAGCGACATGATGTTGGCATTCAGTCCCTGCATGTGCATAATGATAAACGCAGTCAGAATACCAACCGGTAGACTGATAATTGCCACCAGTGAAGAACGAATGTGAAACAGAAACAGCATACAGACAAGCGCAACGACACCAAATTCCTCCAGCAGCTTATGCCAGAGATTTTCCACCGCCCGTTCAATCAGCGCACTCCGGTCATAGACGGGGATGATTTCAACGCCATCCGGCAGACCTTTCTTCAATTCTTCAAGCTTTGCCTTAACTCCGTCAATGGTCTTTTGAGCATTTTCACCAAACCTCATGACAATAATGCCGCCAACGGTTTCACCTTCGCCATTCAGTTCGGCAATTCCGCGACGCATCTGCGGCCCTTCTCCGATATCAGCAACATCTTTTAATAAAATCGGGGTGCCGTTCTGGTTTACTCCTAAGGGTATATTGCCCAAATTTTCTGTACTTTGCAGGTAGCCTGTTGCCCTAACCATATATTCGGCTTCAGCCATCTCGACTACCGAGGCACCGATCTCCTGATTGCCCCTCTTAATCGCCATCTGGATCTTCGATAACGGAATCCCGAAAGCACGCAATTTTTCAGGACTGACCATAACCTGGTACTGTTTCACCATACCGCCGACAGCAGTCACTTCTGAAACACCGGGAACGGTCTGTAGCTCATACTTTAAAAACCAGTCCTGCAATGAACGCAGCTGGCTGATATCATTTTTGCCTGTCCTGTCTACGAGTGAATACAAGTAGACCCAACCAACACCCGTAGCATCCGGTCCCAATTGCGGTCGTGCTGCTGCTGGAAGCGATGGTGCAACCTGGCTAAGGTATTCAAGTACCCGGCTTCGTGCCCAGTAAAGATCTGTTTTTTCATCGAAGATCACATAGACATACGAGTCCCCGAAAAATGAATAACCACGCACTGTCACAGCACCAGGCACCGACAGCATCGCTGTGGTCAGCGGATAGGTAACCTGATCCTGCACTACTTGCGGTGCCTGTCCCGGATAGGTGGTTTTGATGATAACCTGCACGTCAGACAAATCCGGTATCGCATCAACAGGTGTATTCTTTAACGAATACAGACCAATACCGACCAGAATTGTCGTCGCCAACAACACAAAAAAGCGATTGTTAACTGACCATCGTATTATTGATTGAATCATTATAGCTTCCCAGTTATTTAAGGTCGTCGAGGCTCATATCATCAAGATCCATATCATCAAAGCTCAGCTCATCCAGGCTTTTGTTATCCTCTTTTCCCGGAATATGAATAGACGTAATTTCGTACTGATTTTCCTGGATTTTAGAAATCTCCACATTCAACTCCAACCCTACTGAAAGCAAAGCGATATCGACGGATTCAGCAACCTTGAAATCCATCGTCATCTCTGGCCAATCCCACGCTTTTATCTCTTTATGACTGGCATTGACCATTCTCTGATCGTTTATCAGGCTGTTGATGGTGGCACCAACCCATACACTTCCTGGGACGGATTCTTCTCCATGATTCATCCGTTTAAAGTCTGAAGTCTTGCTGGATTCTGAATCGATCAGGAACTGGGCAGAACTGACAACCTTTTCTCCTGCAGATAGACCGGATAATATTTCGGCTGAAAGTTCATCAAACCTGCCCACCTTCACATTTATTGATTTGAACTTCCCGTCTCCGAGTGCCAGCACAACCCTGTTCGAACTACCGGAACGAATCACAGCTTCTTTTGGAACCAGTAGTGTTTCTTCCGAGCTTTCTGCATGGATAACAACCTGGGCAAACATATCTGGTTTTAATAACTCATTCTCGTTATCAAAGCGCAGCCTCACACGTACTGTACGTGTTTTGGGGTTGAGGGTTGGATAGACATAATCAACCACTCCACGCCAATCCTTGCCTGGCAGATAATCGAGAGTCATGGTGACAGGTAAGCCTTCAGCTACCAGTGAAGCTTGACGCTCAAAAACTTCTGCTTCGACCCATACCTGATCAATTGCACCAATCGACATTAAGGTAACACCGGGTTTTACAAAAAATCCCTGACGAATATTAAGATTATCAACAACGCCTGTCTGCGGTGCATAAAAGGTAATGGTCTGCCTGACCTTTCGGTTCTTTTTCAAATCTCGTATTACTGAATTCGGCACCCGCAGTGAGTCCAGACGGTTTTCTGAAGCTTGAATCAAACGTTCTGATTTTCTGTCCAGTGCCAGGAGTAATTCCTCCTGAGCATTAACCAGTGCAGGAGAATACAACTCATAGAGCGGCTGACCCTTTTTCACGGGATCCCCTGATGTTTTCACATAGAGTTTTTCAATCCACCCTTCAACACGCGGATGAATATGAACCAGTTGATCCTGATCATATTCAACATAGCCAACAGTCTGAATCGTAGAGTGCAACGGCTTTCTCTCTGCAGTTGCAGTGCGCACACCAAGGTTATTGACAACATCCGGGGATATTTTGATAGTTCCAGGACCGGAATCTGACCCGCCTTCATCTTCTTCATAAACAGGTATCAGGTCCATACCCATCGGTGACTGACCTGGTTTATCACGCCGATAATTCGGATCCATCGGCGCAACCCAGTATAGCGGTTTTTTTTCTTCGATCGCTGCACCGCTATCTTGAGCCATACCGCTGCCTCCTGCTCCTCCGGGGATATATTTTTGCAATTCAGGATAGCCAAACCAGGTTGCCGCTGCTCCTATAACTGCCCCGACAACTAGTGAGGCAATAACAGTTCCGCTCTTACTCATTTCAATTCTCCCGCATTGCCGTTGCCAGCAATAATCTGGTCAGCATCTTTCATAAAAAAGTAATTCAGATCAATAATGGATTTCTGTTTTTCAACCCGTATTCCAAGTGCATCGATTGTGGCATTCAGTTCAGCTATCCGTGCCCTGACAACCTCTGCAAAATCACCATCATCAGTGGTGTATGCAGTGAGTGAAGCTTCTGCCTGCTCATGCATTTGTGGTAACAAATCACGCTCAAAAAGACGCTGCCGCTCTTCAAGTCGCACCAGCTGGGTTCTTGAATTTTCAAATTTTGAGATCATTTCACGAATCAACAGCCATTTTTCTGTCTTCACCGCTTGTGTGTTGGAAAGTGCAGACTCGACCTGTTTGTCCTGCCGGTTTTCTGTAAAAAACGGCAAGTCAAAAGTGACGCCAAGTGAAACGAAATCTGCACGATCACTACCATTCTGAGCCTCGGCCCTATAGCCGTAACTGGCGTTTACCCCCCACCCCGGCTTGTAGCTTTGTCGCGCAAGATCTACACCAGTGTCACTTGCCTTGATTTTCCTGTCTATTGCGCTCACCGAAGGGTGCGTTGAGAAATAGGTAAAGAGTTCCTGAGGGTCCACTGTAATTTGTGCCAAATAGATTGCTGGCTGCAGCATCGGCACTTTTGGTAACTCCCGATCTAGTTCCATTTGCGACCAGGAAACCCTCATATCCGAACCCGCGATATCTTCCTGTACGTATTCATGACGAAAATTCGAACTCACCCACTGTGAGAGTTGTTCAATTGCCATCTCTTTTTTCTGCCTCAACATGGTGAGCCTGTCATCAAGCCGGGTCAGCTCAAGTTGAGCACGGATTATATCCTGCTGACGGGTTCTGCCCATAGCTGATGAATAACTCGCCTCGGCAATATCGCCTAGTTGTTCAAAAAGCGGTCTATCTTTTAGAATAAGGGTAATACTTTCCTGAGCTTTATAGGCTTCCAGCCATAGTTTGCTTACCATTACAACAACTTTAGCTTTACGATCCTGTCGCTGAAAAGGAAACTGACTACCGACAATTTCCAATTGTTTTCGTTTTATTGCCAGAGTATCCCCTTTAGGAAACATCTGGGAAACACTAACTTTGATTTGAGTCATCGGCTCCTGATCAATATCAAAGGTGTCGGTTGGAAAATTTGCCAGAGCCACATTCATCTTTGGATCAGGGAGGCTCCCGGCCGCCACACTCATTGACTCAACTGATTTTTGTGCATGTTCTGACCGAACCAGCCATGGGTCATTGCTCTGCGCTGCAGTAACCGCCCTCTGTAGACTGAGTGTTTTTTCAGTGGCTCCAGCAAGGATGGCCCCGTTCGAAACCAGGCCCATGATCACGATGGACTGTAGTAAAACACGCCGAAATGTATGACTACACGTAATTCGTTGGGATAGAAGTTTCACGGATTCCCCTCCTCAGTTGGATGTTTTTTTGGTACTTGAGTTCGATTTACTCAATGTTCTGTCGTAGACAATTGCACAATTATTTGACGCCGGGATTTAAAAATATATTCCATCGTTAAAATCACTCTGCATTACAGGGGGGGGAGAGATTATCCCCTTTTAGTATACAGCCAAAGATTTACTTTTCTGAAGGCTTTACAAAAAATACAATTTATTAAACGCTTACTATCGCATACTGTTTCCTCAAGTGGTTACCAATCGGATATAATTGGGCGACACGATGGAGCTGCTATATGTCGATAGACTGAAGGCTTTAAGCCACCTCAGAATGGGCATAAAACCCGGCTGCAGCATTCAATCTACACAACCGGGTTTATACAAATTACAGAAGAGGTATTTACATAGCCATATGATCATACCAGAACTTCACCGTATGCTTTCCTTCTGCTTCTTTAAAGAGACAGATGACTCCCCACTTACCAGGTTCATCAATAGTAAAGTTTGCAGCAAATACTCCGCCACCGAAGTCTTTCATTTCAGCAAGTTGCTCTTTTCCTGATGGGGATACTAATTTAATCTTGCCTACAGCTTTCATTACTTTAGCGTTATCCCGCATGAATGTGACCATAACATGATGAGTTTTACCTTCCGGATCTTTCATGTTCATACTTGCGAGATCCATCACTTTAAACTCGGTGTGCATGCCGTCAACCATGGCTGTATGTGTGAAGGTTCCGTCTTTACTTTCACTTCCGTGATCCATCCCTTCCATAGTTCCATGTTCTTCTGAGGCAGCGCCTTTATCAGCACTTCCATGCCCTTCCATGGCAATGGTTTGAGTTGCAAATACGAGACTCACTAACGCAAAAAACAGAGCAATTCTTTTCATTTTCTTCTCCTTGTATGAAGGTGTTTTCTTTCCTGGTAGACAGCCGATACGAGTTCATCTTCAAACTCCAGAACAACTCGTATCATCTGAAGTATAAGCATGTCATTGATTGTTAGCAATTCACATGCCAGAGCTTGAAATGGCTGCATAAGCAGTGCATAGCACTGATATTCTGTCAATATGGACGGTAAGTTATTCATGACGTGGTTAATAGGTAACAGACTCTGTATAAATAATTGGCACTATCACGCACGAAGATGTCTAATTGTTGTACAGAGACGATTCGGAATCATTCTATGAAGTGAGAGTTATGGTATTCGTATCTTTTGTACCTGTTAGAATCTATTGACCTGCATGGTTATCATATAGATTTTAAACGACAAGCACTCTGGTGTTGAAGATGATAATATTTTTAATATGAAATAAGTATATTGGGCTGTGATGAAAAAGATGATCAGCAGCTGGTTGTCTACACCATTACGGTTCTCTACTGTAAAACACGAAACAATTCAGATAAAGTGAAGTTTGGCGAAACCGGTAATCTCATTAAAATCTGGTAGTTTTCACATAAGCGGGCAAATGTTTATGGCAGATACTCAACGTATCAAACTGGCAATTCCTCAATCACCGCAACCCATACGCCTATCCAGAACGGCTATAGGTTTGCTTGCAGCAACCATCGTACTTGCTGTTTTGCTCACTTTTTCTACATTGAAGAACATCAACAGGGCCCAGCTGCTCATGGAAAATTTTCTTCAGGATAAAGGCGAGACCATCTTACGATCCATTGAGGCGGGCACCCGGGCCTCAATGGTTATGATGCACCATATAAACAACCAGGACCCGCTCCATAATTTGCTCATCGAAAACAGCAAAGGCGAAGACATTCTTTTTATAGCCGTCGTAGATACCGATGGTTCAATCATTGACCAGGCAGGACATCTTGGAAATGCAGTTCTTTCAGCAGCAGATATTGAGTCACTGTCGACAACAGGACAAGCCACAACCCGATTAAACCGCAAAGGTGATGTATTCATTTACTCAAAGTTTTTCACTATCGACGAAAAAATGCGTGAAATGCATATGCCGGATGAAGAACGCAAGCGGTGGCAGGAGCAACTCGCCGCAAGTAACAAGATTATCTCTGTCGGTCTTCTTACCGAAGAGTTTGATAAAGCCAGAAAACAGGATGCCAGGCATGCACTATTCATGGGAGCAATCCTTTTTCTGGTTGGCGCCGCAGGGTTCTATTTTCTCTTTCTTTACCAGAAAATGCGTATAACAAGTGCTGCCCTCGCAGATGTAAAACTCTATGCCGAGGCAATTATCGAATCAATCCCGGTCAGTATTATCTCGCTTGATGCCGACAATCGCATTGTTTCATGTAACCAAAACACTGAAGATCTCTTTGGCTGTACGCTCGATGATTTGTTGTGGCAACCCGTTGAAAAGGCCTTCCCTGAGTTGGCAACAGCTATTTCAGAATCATGCGGTAGCGCGTTTGAGCAGACAGCAGAAGGGAAAAACAGTGAGGGGTGTATAATTCCATTACGTATCAGTTGTTCCCCTCTTGTCAATCATGATGATGCTTCTATTGGCAAGGTACTGGTCATTCGCGATATGAGCTCTATACGCAATATGGAGATTCAGATTGAGCGCTCAAGAAGGATGGCTGCACTTGGCAAAATGGCGGCCGGTATCGCTCATGAGATCCGCAATCCTCTTGGTACACTGCGAGGATTTGCTCAGTTTTTTGGTAGTAAACCGGAAGCAACTGAAGACGATAAGATGCACTCCAGCCTGATGGTGAATGAAATCGACAGGCTCAATCATACGGTATCAGGATTGCTGCAGTTTTCACGACCACGTGAACCGCACCTGCGTCGACTCTCCATTGATGCACTTTTCGCCAAAACTATCACGCTGATGAAAGCCGATCTCGCTAACCATGATGTTCGGTTTCATTGCCCCCGAAATACAGGTATTGAATATACGGGTGACCCGGATCTCTTACTACAAGTACTTGTGAATCTTTTGAAGAACAGCATAAACGCAATTGCATCTGGTGGCGATATCTCTCTTAGCTGTAAAGAGGATGACCATCATATACGAATATCCGTTATCGATTCAGGATGCGGAATGTCAGAAAGAGAGCGGGAGAGAATGTTTGATCCGTTCTTCACTACTACCAGGACAGGCACAGGATTAGGGCTTGCTGTAAGTCATCAAATTATCGAACAACATCATGGAACATTTGAAGTTATAACAGAAAAAAACACAGGGACCACAATCACAATGGTATTACCAAAATGATATGTAGGGAACCCATGTATCAAATAACATACATGTGAATGTTCTGCTGGTAGATGATTATACCGGGGACAGGATCAGCCAACTGATACAGTTGGTTCTTAGCGCAAATGAATCAGGAACCGGAAAAGAACTGATTGCCTGAAAGACTGTCTTTTGGCTAAAACTCCTATTGTCGGACAGCCTCCTAATATCTCACATTCTATTTTGTTCGGTTACTTTTCATATTAAAACGAATATATAAGTCTGCTTCGCACGTCGATGGCATCCTTCTCATCATCTTCATAATCCAGAATAGAGAAATCGACAGAAGCATGTAGATTTTCAAATTTCCCGGTAAATTTGTATAGCAGATTCAAGGTCCATTCATCAAGATCAGCCCCATCAGCAGGATTATCAAACGATGTGTACCTCAATGTAGATTTCAACCCGACAACTGTGTAGCCAACTCCTACCTGATATGCATCTGTATCCGCCTCAAAAGCACCTGCCCCTGCAGTCTTTGTAGTAGTGGTATATTGATAAAATGCTCCCTGGCCGAGACCATGGAACACACGCTCATCTCCAGGATCACCACCTGTCGTCGTAAAACCTGCAAAAATATCGACACCTCCAAAATTCGCACCTGTTTTAAAACCTATCAACTGATTACTGTCTTTGATTGAGTCATCCCAATCCGAATAAAAATATTGCGTAGCCGCAAACGGTTTGAAAGCGATATCAAATGTGTATTTAGCGTCAGCATATACGCCCTGCACAACATCAATCACATTGCCATACATAGCCTGAATCTCAAGCCCCTCAACTACGGAATTCTTGAGATATACTATCCACATTCCGTCATCACCAACATCATAAAAATCGCCAGGCTCACCTGTTCCATTAATATCATATTCAACAAACGCGTTATCACCATATGACGACTCATCTGTTCGTGTCTGGTATTTCGAAACCCAGCCTCCTGTAATTTCAGTATCTTTCAGGTCAGTGTTTCTTAAGAAATACATCTCAAAAGATTCTTGAATAAGTCTTGAACCCGAATCTGCAACCAGAGGTGAGCTGAAGTGCTGTCGACCACCTTTAAACCTGGTTTTATACAAATCGTATTGCAAGTAGGCTTCAGACAAAACTGCGCCTTCCGCATCCATGCTACCAGTTGTTTTACCATCGTCATCGTCTATGCTCCCGACAAACGATGCCTGAAACTTAGCACCAAGATGCAAACCGTAAATCGTTCCTGTTGTATATTTCAGATGGCCGCCATTTGCCCAGATATTGCTATCATTTTTTCCAGTGCCATCAAATAATTGTGCAAAATAGTAGGACCTTAGCGATCCTTCGGCTTTACCTTTTGTAAATAACTCTTTGAGATTTGTTGCATCCTCAGTTGCAAACACAGGCGAAAAATTCCCCATGAGTCCCATTAGTATGAACAGGCCATACACATTTGAATGCTTTCCCATTCCTTTCTCCCTGTGATGATAATTGATTATTCAAACTCAACTCAGCATATCTTGAAGAGATGCATCTAACAACAAGGTGGGCCTATCACTTGCATACCTTTGTTTTTTTGAAATTTATTGCGTGATAAATACCACCATCGGGAAGAGTAAAGTATCCCTCTTTACCGATTGGTTTTATAAAATTCCATTCAGTTACAGTTATATAGTGTTATAATTACGAAATAAATGCAACCTGCACCAATAGCGAGTGAGGCAATACCTTTATTCAGTGTACTTTTTAGTTCAATTTTGATTCGCTCTGTTTCTTTTTTGCATAGTAAGCCTGGGCCACAGAAGACGGCATCACATGCTGCATAGCTAACGTTCGAATGTACTTTTTTTTAGGTGCACACATTGGATTATTTGCATGTTCCTTTTTTGAAGTCTGTCTTTTTTAGAGATAATGTCTAACTTGACTTTTACATCACACTACTTTTGGTAAAATTGTCTGAATATATCTGGTCGGGATTTCTAAATTATGCTGTCAACAAAGAGGACATAATGACAGGGAAACATCTGGTACTGCAGACGCTTAAAAAAAAGGGCGTCAAGTATATTTTCGGTTACACAGGCGGGGCCATTATGCCGATCTTTGATGAGATGGATAAAATTGGTGATTTCAACTTCATTATGGCACGCCATGAACAGGGGGCGGCATTCATGGCCCAGGGAATATCACGGGCCTCACTGTCAACCGATACTCCTCAAATAGGTGTATGCCTTACCACATCAGGTCCCGGGGCGATGAATCTGGCCACCGGGATCGCAGATGCCTATATGGACTCAGTACCGTTGGTGGCAATAACAGGCCAGGTTGCGACCGGTGTGATTGCCACAGATGCCTTCCAGGAAAGCGATGTGGTCGGGGTCATGATGCCTATCTGCAAGCAGACCTATATGCCGCTGTGCGCAGATGATATTGAATTAATGGTACATGAAGCCTTTTATGTTGCCACTACAGGCAGAGGAGGCCCTGTTGTTCTCGACATTCCAAAGGATGTACAAGACCAAAAGGTTTCAGACGATTACTCTTTCGATGCAAACACCTTCCGACCGTATTTACCCGGTTTTTTCTACCATCCAACCCCTGAGCGAGAGCCGCTGCAACGGGCCATCCAACTGATAAACCGCAGTGAACGGCCGATTATGTTCTGTGGTCATGGGATTATCAACAGCAATGCAGGCAAGTTGCTGCAGAAATTCGCAGAAAAGGTCAACATTCCCATAGCCTTTACTTTGCACGGCCTTTCAGCGCTGCCGAGCGATCATCGGTTGAGCTTGGGAATGATGGGGATGCACGGGACTGTTGAAGCCAACAAGGCTATCATGGAAGCCGATCTGCTTATCTCTTTTGGCATGCGCTTTGATGACCGGGTAACCGGCAAGCTCAATGAGTACGCCCGAAATGCAGATGTAATTCATGTTGAAATCGACCCCTCTGAGATTGATAAAAATGTTGGCACCACTGTGGCGATCAACGCCGATGTGTACCGCACACTGCATGTTTTAGTTAATGACCCAATGCTGACATATAAGCCACGTCGGCGATGGTTTGAGAGTATTGCTGATTTTCGCCAGGTGATGGCTGAAGATCTAAAGGAGGAAATTGATAGTGGGGTTGGAGAAAATAATCGGTTGTTAATGAAGTCAATTGTTCATAACCTTTCACAACTTTCCGGGGGTAAAGACCTGATTGTTCCCGATGTCGGCCAACACCAGATGATGGCTGCTCGCTTCTATAGTTACCAAACAGAGAATAGCTGGTTCGCCTCAGGTGGTGCAGGCACCATGGGTGTATCTCTACCGATGGCGATTGGCGTCAAAATGGCTCGACCCGATGAGCGAGTCTGGTCGATAAGTGGTGACGGTGGATTCCAAATGAACATTCAGGAACTTGGCACCATTATGGAGCACCAGATAGATATTAAGATTCTCATCTTCAATAATGGACATCTCGGTATGGTGCGTCAGTGGCAAACACTTTTCTTTGATCGTCGCTATGCAGGCACTCCGATGAAGAGCCCGGATTATGGCCTGATTGCTCAGGCATACGGCATACCCTACCGCAAGGTTGAAAAGACCGAAGAGATAATCCCGGCACTGCAGTACGCAATCGATAATCAGGGAGCGATTGTGCTCGAATTCATCTGCGATCCCAGTGAAGTGATACTGCCGATGGTACCAGCTGGAGGGGGATTTGAAGATATGATTGTCAAGCGCCCTATTCCTAGAGAACCGTCAACCAACAATAATGGAGAAGACTCATGAAGCGACGTGCTATTCTGGTCTTTATGCTCGATCGCCCAGGAGTGCTCAACAAAGTATCGATGCTTATCCGCAAAAAGATGTACAACGTCGATACCCTTACTGTCTGCAGTTCACGAATCGAAGGGATCAGCCGGATGACAATTACCCTGCAGGAAGATGATGAAGCAAAGGTACTTCAGGTTATCAAGCAGCTGGAGAGATTTACCGAAGTCATCTCGGTCAAAGAACTCGATACCGATCACAGTTACTGGCGTGAAGTGGCAATTATCAAGCTGGAGGTTGACGCTGAACACCTGAAACAATTTAAGGAGAGATATGATTTTGAGGTCCTCGACCAGAAGAGCGAGGATATGTATATTCTGCAGATTGCCGGGGCCACCCGTAAGATTGACACCTTTCTTGATGAGGTGGGCCGAGAATTTATCATTGAGATTGCACGTACCGGAGTAACTGCTCTGGAAAAATAGTGGAGAAAATCATAAAATATAGCAGTTAACTGAAATAGAGTGTATTTGCGCGACGCATATGCTGCGAACTGCCCGTTTCATCGACAATTTTGAGTAGCAGTCTGTATAGGGAATCTTGCAGAAACTCTATACAGACTGCAGTACAATAACTGCAGGTAATCAAAACACATTTAGTTTTCAGATTTCAGATAGTTTATAACATCCCATATTTCCTGTTCTTCAAGGTTATCCTCAAAAGCAGGCATATCCCCTCTTCCCTTTTTGATTTTCCAGAAGAAATCTCCATCAGAATGCGTTGCGAGTCGCTTTTTCAGATTAGGGGTATTCGACCTCTGGCCTGCTTCCTGTGCATTAAGCCCTTCAGCATTTTCTCCATGGCATGCTGAACAGTTATCAAGGAACACGGCCTTTCCATTTGCAGATGATTCTTTAGTTAAATTAACAGGGTTTTTGACTGCAGCAGCGTCTTTTGGAGCCATCCATTCATGCGCCATCGCTATGCCTGAAATTGCAACAGCAACACAGGCCCCTGTTAGTATATGCTGCGCATATTTCTTCAGTGATAATAACATGATTCTCCAAACGTAGGTGATTGTATATCCGATGATATGTAGTTGGGTATGTCTTAAAATTAGTCTTTTGATTAAACTTGGCTGAGTTATCAGGTCAAGCTGTATAGATATTACCCGTTCCTGCTTAGAGTGGGTATTTTTTACTCAACTCCTTCACTTGCTCTGTGATCCTTATAATGTCAAAGACCTACATAGAACCGCGTAATATTATCCACATGTTAATTACTGTATAGTTATGGCGTGAGTTTTGCTACAAATATAATAGATATAGAAATTCATACATCAACATCAACAGCGTTGCTGCGCTACGTCCTCGCATGAGGAAAAATCAGCATAAAGGAGTTAGCTATGTGGAGATCACATATGGGAGACTGGGGAAGTAACTTTTGCGGTTTCGGTATTCCATTTGGTCAAGGTTACGGGATGTTTGGCTGGATTTTCATGATACTTTTCTGGGCAGCAATAGTGTATCTGGTAATAAGCATATTCAGACACATTTTCGGTAATAGAACTGTTCAGGACAATGATAGTTCATTTGAAATTTTACGTAATCGATTTGCATCAGGCGAAATCAGCGAAGATGAATATCTGGCACGAAAAGGAGTGCTCGGTAAAAAGTAACATTCCGATTTTGTACTGTAATGCCAATGCATGGTATATAATCACTATACCTTCCAAACAATTCATTCACCGGATTATGGAAACGAAGAAGGAACGTGACGGCACGGGCAAAAAACACGATCATATTAATTCTCCAAAAATCCGGTAACCGCTTTTACCTTCAGCTTTTGCAAGGTACATGGCGGAATCTGCATTATTTAACAGTTCAGCGGGATCTATCCCATCGTCAGGTGAAAAACTTATACCGATGGACGTTGTTGTTAATACCTTGCTTTTCTGGATAGTGAAGGGTTTTGAAAATGCACCAATAATTCGTTTAGTTATATGTATAGCGTCATCCCTCGTAGTGAGTTCAGATAAAATAACGACAAATTCATCTCCACCAAAACGAGCTGCGGTATCACAGGAACGTAGACAACTCGCCAGTCGAAGCGCCACATTTTTCAAAAGCTCGTCGCCACCTTCATGACCCAGTGTATCGTTAACCTGTTTAAAATTATCCAGATCAATAAACAATAACCCTACCAAATCGCCAGTCCGTCCAGCACTGCGAATTGCCTGCCCAAGCCTGTCATTAGCCAGTCCGCGATTAGGAAGTTGAGTAAGATCATCGTAATTTGCCATATGCAGGAGGCGCTGTTCATACTGCTTACGTTGAGTTATATCTTCCTGAATAGATAAAAATCGGGTTACTCTAGTCTCTTCGTCGATAATGGGGGAAATGGAAATTTGTTCCCAAAACAGCTCACCATTTTTCTTACGGTTACAAAGCTCCCCTCTCCACTCGCGGCCTTCCTTGAGTTCTTTCCACATCTCTTCATAAAGTTCATGAGGGGTCTTATGAGACTTAAGTATGTTTGGTTTTTTTCCAATAATTTCATCAGCGCTATAACCGGAGATTTTCTCAAATTGTGCGTTTACATACTCGATCTCGCCATTTTCACTACAAATGACGACAGAAGCAGGACTCTGTTCTACAGCCTGGGAAAGAAGCAATACCTTTTGCCTGCTTGTTCGCAAATCGGCCGATTGCACCTCGACGCGCTGTTCGAGTTTTCTGGTAAGGTGGTCTAGTTTAAATTGCTGCTTCAGAATGAGAATGATCAATACAACGCTCACAACAGTTGTGCATGCCAGAAGAATTAACGCGTTTGTATAAAGTTTCGAAAACCTGTTCCTTTTACTTTCATTCTTATTCATCATGTGTTCTGACATCCTGTTTGCCAACACATGGATTAATTTCAATGATCTACTTGTTTCGTCAATAATCGTGACACAATGTTGTTGTGGCTGTTCTGCTATGCGTGCAACTACAGGATCCAGCTTTTTAAGTGATTTTTTCAGAATATCAAGACTTTCCTTTGTTCCCTTAACTTCAAGAATAAAACGACCGAATTCACCCTCCTCAAGCGAATAAATTCTACTCCAGAATATATCAAATAGAAGTGTGACATTTTCAAAATTTTCCTGTTGAGGCGCATCGCGATAACGATGAACTGAATCAAGAAAAACAAGTCCTTCCCTTTCAACCTGTGTGATATTCCAGGTAAAGTCTTCTCGGATTTCCTGACTTTGTGCGCTCTGTTCTTTTTGCAAACTTATTAACATCAAGCCCAGAAGGAGGGTTAGCGACAGCGATACTACTGCCAAAATTGTCCAGACAGGTTTGAATACAACGAACATTTTACGTACTGATTCGATCATAGTGTATAGAATAGCATTACTTTAGAATTTCAATATCACGAAGTTGCCAGATTGACCTGCTAAAATATGTCTCGTTCCAAAGAGATGAATTCTCAGACCATGGGTAAATAATCCATAGTGGACCCTTTTCCCGTACTGACATAATTTCTCCATTTCTTTTCATCGCTATAATTACGTCGTAGATTTTACTGTCTTGCACAGGAATAGTAATTGAGTAATCATTAAGAGCAGTACACTTCAAATTTTCTCCCTGAATTTTTATCTCCTGAATAACATCACGCAATAAAGGACCTGTAAATGTTGTAACTCCAGTGGTCCAAGGTGTTTCTGTTGTAATCGTCCTTTGCGAGAAAGCTTCAAGGGTCTTTCGGTCAAACTTGTGGAAATATTTTTCTCCACCTTCACGGTTTTCTGCAATAACAATGAGCAGTGGAGGTGATGTAGTCTCAGAAGATGAGGCCACTCCCAACATTGATTGCAGTATGCAAACAACACACACAGCCATAATAATACTCTTTTTAAAAAGCTGAAAAGATCTGGATATACCATTATAGTTACGCATGAATATCCCCTTTAGAAAAATGAGTTAATCGAATTATGCTTTTCAATACAATACTTCCTGCGAAAATCGTAGAACTTCTCCAACTCCCTGAACTGATGACAAGACAAGTATATTTTATAGCGTAGAATACTTTTGAGCAAACATATCACCTAATATGATCAGAGAACGTTTTTACGAAATTTCTATGTTTTGCAGTACTAAACAGATCCTTTTTGACTATTTCCAAAAGTTCTAAACCCAATATTTCACATCTATCTTCACATTTCCTACGTATTTCCTGCTCAATACAATTCTATACTGCATGAAGATCAGGCAATGATTACAAGTACAGAATTGTACGTAGATTAGACAGATGAGATATCAGAACCTTTGCACTTTTTCCCTCACATTTTCAGCAAGTCTGGACGATACTCCTCACTGTCCACTTTTGCCAAAACTTACACAGATTGTTATTGTTCAACCCATGACCTACTTATGTCTGAAATAGAAGAACTACGAAGAAAACTCATTGAACTACAGGAAATTGAACAACGTTGCCACAAGGCAGAGAGCACACTCAGGACCATTGAAGCACGAAACCAGCTTCTGGGTGACAGTGCTCCACTTGGAATTTTCATCATAAATGCTGGAGGTTGCATAACCGGTATTAACCGAAAAATGCAGGAGATATTCCCTGTGCCTTCCTGCAATGATTCAAAATCTGTAGATTTCACAGAGAATCAGGAAAGAATTGCCAAGGATATTTTTCCCGATGTTAAACAATGCATCTCACGGCAGAAATCATACATGGTCGAGCGTTCTTACGGTGCCGACGTTGGTGACTGCATTCACTTACGCTACAATCTCAACCCAATACCTGGACCAGACGATACCGTAACTGAGGTCATGGCTATTGTTGAAGACTGTACCGATCTGAAACGTGCAGAGTTGGCACTTAAAAGCAGTGAAAAACGATATCGTCAGCTGTATCAGTCTTCACCTATAGCTATGATTGAAAGGGATGTTACTCAGCTAAAAACTCATCTGGAACATCTGCAAGCATCAGGAATTTCAGATTTCAGAAAATATCTCGAACAAAATCCTGACCAGATACACCATTGCTGGTCAATGATAAAAACGATCGACCACAATCCGGCTTTTGTTAAGCTCATGGATTTAGAGCACTGTGCTACACGAAGCAGTAATTTTGTTGATACCGATTCTGAAATTTTCCGTAAAATGGCCCGAGAAATTATTTTAGAGATATTCGAGAAGAAAAATATCAGCGAAAGAGAGTTACCGCTTGTTACCGCCAGTGGTGAAGTAAAATACATTTTTGGAAAATCGATGATTGTCCCGGGCTGCGAAGAAACCCTGGAACGTGTATTAGTTGCGCTGTTAGACATCTCAGAGCGCAGGAAGGCAGAAGATGCCCTGCGGGAAAGCGAACAACGTTTTAAAGATCTCTCGTTTAAAGATAATCTTACGGGCTTATTTAATCGGCGTTATCTCTACCAGTCTCTTGCTGAATTAATTGAAAACGCAAAAGCAGATGGCTCACAGATCTCACTGATATTTATGGACCTGGATCACTTCAAACAGGTCGTTGATACTCATGGTCACCTCAACGGCAGCCGTGCCATTCGGGATGTGGCACATACCATTAATTCATGCCTGCAAAAACCTGCTTTTGCCGTAGCTTATGCTGGTGACGAATTTGTGGTTGTACTTCCGGGATATGATCAAGATGAGGCGTTACTGAAAGCGAATGATATCCGTATTCGCATGCGAGAGACTATTTATGGACTCGATCAAAATATAGAAATTCACCTGGCAGCGAGCTTTGGTATAGCGACATTTCCTGAAGATGCAATAGACATAGACGCTCTGCTGGCCGCAGCAGACCATGCGCTTTTTGCTGTCAAAGGTAGCGGTAAAAACGGTATCGGGCAGTATACAAAATAGCAGGATTGCAGAGCGTGAGGTAACTTCATGTCCACGTTTTCAGGGAGCCGTCCGATAATGCATTTATCACCCCATATATTCGTTAAATACGAAAATTAATCCTCGGAATATTAAACGTATAGGCCTCCGGTAATTTTTTTCGTGTTTGCTTCAGTCTGAGAGAAAAGCCCTATTCCCTGACGGCCTCCCAGGTAAATATCAAAATGTTCCTTACCTCACATGACCCGGCAGTATAGTTGTTTCTTTATGTAAATGTTCAGGATCGTTGTAAAGAGGGTCTGTCCCAATAGGTTGGTAGATTATTTCCCGATCCTTCACACCACGTGGCTCAGTGGCAACACGCCAATATTCATTTGCCACAAGAGCCGGATCAAAAGGACCGCCTTCGGTAACAATTCCACATATTGCTATTACGGACACATGAATGCCATGCGGTGCGAGTTCTTTATAAAGTGATATTGCCATATTCTTCAACGCTGCTTTGCCTAGTGCCAAAGAAGTCCATTCAGGAAATGGTTCCAATGCTAACCCACCTCCTTTGAATACTATGGCACCTTTATTTCTGCTTACCATATCAGGTACAACGTGTTTCGTGGCAACATGAGCGCCTAATACATTAACAGAAAATTCTGTTATTAATTGTTCACTGGTGAGCTCTAGTGGATTTGCAGGATTAAGAACAGCTGCGTTGTATATAAGCACGTCACATCGCCCAAGCGTATTTATAAGTGCCTGAATAGCAGTCTTTAGCTGTTCTGGGTTACCTGCATCTGCTTGTTCCCAAAACGCAGTCACTCCATCTGTACTCAGTTGTTGAGTTAGTGCTTTAAGGTTTGTAACAGATCGTGAAACGAGGCCTATTGTAAAACCTCCTCTACCAAAACGCTCGGCAATCGATTTGCTGATCCCCGGGCCTGACCCGACAATGATACATGCTGGCATAATGATCTAATATTAGATAATAATTTTCGCTAGCCCCAATATGGAGTACAGAGCGAAGTATTCGTTAATCATTCGTTATTGGTCCACTTTGTTCTCTGGTGAGAACACTAAACAGGAAGAACCGGCACAACATAATCCGTGATCTGGCTGGCTACAATCGTTGCAATATAGATAACCCAGAAAATCAGGCAAACGTGCAGCACATCATTTTGCGAGAACCATATCCCCTTCCCCCCTGCCCATAATTTATGGGTAATCCCCAGATTGTCATAGAGACAATATATACAGCTCGTGAGGAGCAGAAATACCCAGGTGCCAAGAAGAACCAGATCCATATGGTTGCTAAAAGTATAGTACCGCCAGCCATTTATGATACAAACGATCAAAAGAATCGGAGTTGAGACCCAAACCATCAGGTTGAACGTAATACATGACTTTATCGGAACAAACCCTCCAACAAAAGCGATACTTACATATATCACAGAGGTCACCATTGCATAAGTAATCAGCATCATATGCAATGTCCCGCTAGTGCATGAATAGGCCACAGCAACTAGCATTGCGTTCATACTCACTTGCTGGAACATCAGGTAGATTACTTCCCACCAGCTGGTCCAGCTACATACCTGACGTCCCCTGCATTTGATTTCGTAGCCGAACGCCTGATAACTGGTCCCGGCCAGAAGTGCTCCGATGCCCCACAGCACAAGCGAGATGCCCCACCACAAACGTGAAATCTCACTCCCGCGGACATAGAGAAAATATATGCCCACTCCTGTGGTCAGGAAACCAAGAAGATACACCCAAAACGTTGATGAAGGTTGGGTCAGGATAATTTCTCGTGATGCAACTTTAACCTTCAGACATGGTTGTTGCTCGCACCAGTTCTCAGGAGTTAGCTCCTGATCGGTATAGGTAATCGACTGTAGGCGACTGAAAGCGGATGATACCGTCTTCGAAATTGCCAAAACAGTGGAACGTCCCATATCTTTGCTATAGCGTTGAGTTGTACTCCGAATACTTCCTCAAGTATGCAGAGCCTGATGTCTTGATTGCGATTACTGCCAGTTATAGATTCTCTGGCTGAGGCGGAATCAAAACGAATTTACCCACATGTTTTTTCTCAGTGAACTCTTTTTGTGCGTAAACAATTCGTTCGAGTGGATATGTTTTCGCAAGGAGCGGTCGAATCTCACCTTTCTCGATATAGGAAATAAGATTTGAAAAATTCCGCCAACACTTACATCGCTCCAGTCACAGTTAACGACATACCTGCAATGACGTAACCTGTCACCCTTCACGAAATGCCTGAGTAGTATAATACGTGCAACAGATTAAAGTTACGAAAAAAATTATTGATATCTCCGATCTAGCATCTTCATCGTGTGGGCAATGTGATCTTCCATTGCTGCTTTGGCACTTTCAGCGTCTTTATTTCTGACGCACTGTAAGATCGCTTCATGCTGATCAGGCGTTTGAATTTTGCTCTCATGCGGAGAAGTATAAAAGCTATCAAAGAAAAAAATGTATATTGACGACTGGTGAAACAGTTGTTTGCTGATTCGTGCCAAAAATTTATTCTTGGTAGATTCAGCTAAAAGAAAGTGAAAATCTCGATTGGCCATATAATAAATCGCATCATTCTTTTCATCGAGAGCCTGCTGATCTTTTTTATTTATCTGATTCAATTCCTCCAAAATTTCGTCTGTACAGGATTTGGCTGCCTCCCAGGCCACTTGCCCTTCTATCATTATTCGAAGAGAAAACAATTTCCGACCCTCTTCGAAGGTTACCACAGGTATAAAACACCCCTTTTTCTTTTTCCTCTCAAGAATACCCTCGATATTCATTCTGGATAGAGCCCGATTGATAGGAGTCCTGCTCATTCCCAAAGCCTGAGAAAGCTGTTCTTCCTGAAGGAAATCTCCAGGAGTAAACTTACGTTCATAAATGAGCTTCAGGATTTCACCGTAAGCAAGCTCCTCGCTACTTTCTTTTTGTTTCTTGTTTATCATATAAAAGTAATTGTAATTGGTTTGAGACGAGCAACAAAAGTTTTTAATACAAAGCCTTTACAGTTTAAATACTATACTCGCCATCCCTGAAAAATAACACTCCTTACATAGATCACCCATCAGAGAGCTGTAACGTATACACTCTTTAATGCCAACTTTAAGAACGATCTTCTCTTTGTAAAATTTTTCCTTGCATGTTTCAATGTATTCATTTATGTATGGATAACTGCTTAGTGCACGTTGCTACGTGCATATTTGTCTTTCATTAAAAGATTTAAATTTGAAGGAGTCGTAAATGATGGATCGAAACATCGTTCTGCTGGGTTATGGAATGCAAGGAAAAGCCTGTGTATATGATCTCATCAAGTATGGAGAATTTGACGAGTTGAGTGTAGTAGATTGCTACGACGGCTTTATTGATGACATTAACTTAATAAAAGATCCGAGAGTTCATGGATACCATGTTGACGGTACTGACCGTGTTAAACTACGCGAGCATCTCCACCCGGCCTCACTTGTTATAGAATTTTTCCCGCCCCACTTAACCCTCCAGATGGTTGAGCTGGCTATTGATTGCAACTGTCATGCTATCACCTCCAGTTATATCAATAATCCAGCCTATACCAATCAGCCTGGTTTTGCTGAACGGCTTGAGATACTTCATGAAAAAGCCCAGCAAAAAAACCTCGTGATTTTAGAAGAATTCGGCATGGACCCTGGTATCGACTTAGCCATGGGCCAAAAAATAGTAGATACTTTCGACGAGGTTCATGCACTTCATTCCTATGGTGCGGGGTTCCCCGAGTTGCAATCTGCAAACAATCCTTTGAAGTATAAATTTACCTGGTCGGTTATAGGGGTCATCCGCTCGCATCTACGCCCGGCTACGTACCTTAAAAACTGTGAGGTTGTTGAAATTCCAGCAGACTCAATGTTTGCATCTGATAATACGCATCGACTGGAAATCCCAGGATTAGGAGATACACTTGAGTGCTTTTATAACGGAAACTCAACGCAATATGTCGATCATTTCGGGATAGAAGAGACAGTTAAAAGTATGGGGCGCTACATCTGTCGCTGGCCTGGACACGGTGCATTTTGGGAAAGAATGGCTAAATGTGGCTTTTTAAGTGACCAACCTATTCAGGTAGGTGAGCAACAGGTGAAGCCAGATGAATTTTGTGCCTCGCTTTTAGGAAATCAAGAGCAGTTTCATTACCAAAATGATGAAAGCGATATCGCTCTTCTCCGTGTCGATGGTAGAGGGATCATTGATGGACAGCCCAAGCAGGTGCTGATGCAAGCCATCATTTACCATGATAAATCTTCAGGTTTCTCTGCTATGCAGCAGACGGTTGGATTTCCCATGGCCATCGGCAGCATGATGATTCTTAACGGAAAAATCACAAATCCTGGAAGAACAATGCCCATGGAAGTCCCCCTTGACTTGTACTTCAATGAACTAGAACGACGCGGCATTCATTTTGAAGAAATTATAAATGATTGGGATGGTCAACTTAATCCATAGCCTTCAATATGTATTGATTGAATCATGAGAACCAACAGTTGCAACCGTAAAGCCCAATCAGAGCATGAAAAAAATTATAGGAGACAAATACATGCAGCCCTTAACGCCGTTTCTAGGGGTTTTATGCTGGGAGGAAGGAAGTAATCCCAAAGGACTTGAACAATTAGAAACTCTTCCCGGCAACAGTACAAACCCACTCACATATCCCTTTCCCGTTCTTTTTGAAAGAGTTGTAGGGGCTAACTACCAAACTGTCCTGGTTGCCCCTGATGTCAAACTTGTTGGTGCCATGGTCGAAGCGGCAGAATCTATGATAGCTCAGGGCGTCAAAGCAATCATCAC
Organism: Desulfosediminicola flagellatus; assembly: GCF_005116655.2. Classification (GTDB taxonomy): domain Bacteria; phylum Desulfobacterota; class Desulfobulbia; order Desulfobulbales; family Desulfocapsaceae; genus Desulfopila; species Desulfopila flagellata. The sequence continues at coordinate 2,575,204 of NZ_CP050698.1, forward strand.
AAGTTGCGGCTTTAATGCGATTTTTCAAAAGGAGCTGGCGGATGCTCTCAAGGTCCCTGTTTTTACGTCAGCTTTAATGCAGATACCATTTATTCACGCCTCACTAGGCGGTCAAAAGCTACTGGTTATTACTGCTTCCAAACACGACTTGAAGCCTGAACACTTCCATGCAGTTGGTGTAACGGATATGCATGGAATCGAAATATATGGTATGGACGAGATGCCGGAATGGAGCAAAATCAGTCGTTCTCCAGACCAGCCTCTTTCAATAGAAAAAGTGGAAAATGAAATAGTTACATTGGCTGTAACTGCAAAAGAAAAGCACCCGAATTTAGGAGCAGTCTTGCTCGAATGTACCGACCTGCCTCCTTTTGCAGATGCTGTCAGGAAAGCTGTAAATCTCCAGGTTTATGACTTGTCAACGATGGTTGCATTAGTTCACAAATCATTTTCCACTTAATCTTCAAAGCGACAGGAGAAGAATTATGTCACCAGATGAAAAAGCGGTAAAACCTATCTCGGCGTTTCTCGCAATGATAGGGCTAGTTATCATCCTTGCTGTCTGCCTTCAAGTTCTCAAGTTGCCGACGCGGGGAACGCTGGTATTGTGTATTGTCTACCTTGCATCTGTAACGTATTACCTCGGTAACAGCCTGAGTGAAATTGAGGGTTATCTCCTTGATGGCTTTAAAAAAGCTTCATTCACTGTTGGAGTCCTGATGGCTGTAGGCTGTGTAATTGGTGGCTGGATAATTGGTGGTGTAATACCATCTATTATATATTACGGACTAGAACTTCTTACACCATCGCTTTACCTCACCACCGGCCTTATCCTCTGCTGCCTCACCTCGTATTTCACTGGAACATCATATGGCTGTATTGCAACAATGGGCGTAGCTCTTATAGGCGTCGCAGAAGGCCTTGGCGTGCCACTCCCGATTGCAGCCGGGATGGTTGTTTCCGGAGCGCTTTTTGGTGATAAGATGTCTCCATTTTCAGACACGACAAATCTGGCTGCTGCTACTGCAAAAACCCCTCTTTTCAGTCACATCTACTCCATGCTATTCACTGGCGGCCCGGCTATAGTTATCTCGCTCATCATTTTTGCCGTCATCGGAATGAATTTTGGTGACGCCCAGAATGCAAATCCGGCCAAGACTCAGGAGCTCATGAGCGCTATAGACTCCGTCTTTTTCATAAGCCCATTTCTCCTGCTTGTTCCTGCTGTGACTATATTGATGATCATTAAAAAGGTTCCACCGATCATGAGTATTATGATTGGTTCAATTCTTGGTGTATTAGCTGGAATGATCTTTCAAGATGCATTTACAAGCAAAGAGGCCATCCTGGCTCTTTTTAAAGGTGTAAGTTACGACTATGGTAATGCTGATGCGGCTAAATTGCTCAACAGAGGCGGTCTTGGCAGCATGGCATGGATTGTTACCGTAGCTCTTATTGTCCTTGCATTTGGAGAACTAATTCAGCGTTCAGGCATACTCAAAGCTCTGCTAACGGCTATAAGCAACTCAATTAGCAGCAGTTTTAGATTAATCTTAGCGACTATCGGTGCCTGTCTCGCCACCAATCTTTTTAGCGCTAGCCAATATGTTTCCATTGTACTGCCTGGCGAAACATTCGAACCTGCTTATAGGCGGATGAATATCAAAGGGAATGTCCTCTCCCGTACACTTGAGGACAGCGGTACGCTCTTTGCTTTTCTTGTGCCTTGGGGCAACGATGCTATTTTTACTGCGGCAACCCTGGGTGTAGCTACCCTGGATTATGCTCCCTACACGTTTTTCTCACTTCTTTGCCCACTTCTGGCTATTTTCTATGCGGCTACAGGGAAATTTATCTGGAAGAGGGATGAAGAGGAAATTACTGAATTTTCACTAGATACGACGAGCCAGGAATTGGCTCCGGCCATTCAGAAGTGACAATTAATCTATAGTTTCAATCAAAAAAAACGGCACAACCAATCTGGTTGTGCCGTTAAGCATTACTATCAGCACCCAAAAAAAACTGTCTTTTATAGCTTATCCGGCTGAGGCGGAATCAAAACGAATTTACCCACATGTTTTTTCTCAGTGAACTCTTTTTGTGCGTCAACAATTCGTTCGAGTGGATATGTTTTCGCAAGGAGCGGTCGAATCTCACCTTTCTCGATATAGGAAATAAGATTTGGAAAAACCGGTTCATCCCAAGCGGTACACCCTATCAGGGTCAGATCTTTCAGGTAAAAAGTACGCATATCAAGTGTTACCAGGGGCCCGCCAATAGCACCCGAAGAGACATAGATACCACCCCTTCTTAACACCTCAAGCATTTCGCCAAAGGAAGGTCCGCCAACGTTGTCGACAACAACATCTACAGATTTTTCGCCAAGACTTGCAACGATATCGTCGCCCCGGGCAATAACTTTATCTGCACCTATTGATTTTACCTGTGCAAGTTTCTCCTTACCGGCAATAGCCGTTACCGTCGCTCCACGACGCTTCGCTAATTGCACTACTGCAGACCCGACACCACCGGATGCTCCGGCAACCAATACATGATCCCCTTCAGAGACTTTCGCTCTGTGAACCATATTCTCGGCGGTACCATAAGCACAGGGGATTGTGCCGAGTTCAGCATCACTCCAGTCACAATTAACGGCAAATATTTCGCTGGCTCTCACTTTAACAAATTGCGCGAAGGCACCATCAAAATCTGAGGCCATCCAGATATTTTCCAGACTATCCCAGCCAGCACTGCGCATGCAGGCACGCACCAATACACGCTGGCCGATAATGCTTTCATCTCCGCCAGGAGCAACTTCAACAACACGTCCACAACAATCTGTGCCTTGAATAAATGGAAACGGTGTAGCTTCGTTCCAACCACCATCCGCAGTATCTTTTGCTTTTCCTTTTTCTTCGGATGACAAATCTTCGGTGCCGGTAGTGACCTTGCTCGAGTACCAGCCAAGACGGGTATTGATTTCAGTGTTATTTACTCCGGCAGCAAGCACCTGTAGAAGGACCTCGCCTTGGGCAAGTGTCGGTAGCGGAACATCCCGATACTCAAGTTCTTCGTAGCCACCATTACCATTGGTAACAATAGCTTTCATAGTGGCCTTACAACCGTTAAGATCAAAGCGGTTTTTTTGTGGATTCATTTCTCGTGTATTGCCCTTTTTTTCTGTTTTATTCTATAATTACACAACACACCAATACATTATGCAGCTGCTCTTTCAACCAGGAGATTATCCAGCCAGTCTGGATCCATCTCAGGAACAGAGGAAAGAAGGAGCTGGGTATAATCGTGGTGAGGAGGTTTTAGAATATCACTTTTAATTCCCTGCTCAACAATACGCCCTTTATACATCACTACAATTTCATCAGCGATTGCCTTAACAGTAGCCAAATCGTGAGTGATAAAAAGATAGGATATCCCAAGTTCGTTCTGTAAACGTTGCAGCAGGTTTAAAATCCCTTCAGCCACGAGCTGATCAAGTGCAGAAGTGACTTCATCACAAATAATTAGATCGGGGTTGGCGGCAAGAGCCCGAGCGATACATATTCGCTGTTTTTCACCACCCGAAAGTTCAGCGGGGAACCTACTCATATAGCTTGTTGGCAACTCAACCATGCTGAGAAGTTCTTCGACCCTGGCTGTTACTTCTTTACCTTTCATTCCAAAATAAAAGGAGAGCGGACGACCAATGATCGTCTTTATCTTCTGGCGAGGATTCAAAGCCACATCCGGCATCTGATAAATCATCTGCATACGTCGCAAACATTCACGATCTCTTGAAGGCAGATCTGGCGAAAGCGTCTCTCCGCTAAAGCTGATATTTCCGCTGTTTGATGGAAGTAAGCCTGTAACGATTCTGGCAACGGTAGTCTTGCCGCTACCGGATTCTCCGACAACCGCTACGGTTTTACGCCGCCTGACCTTAAGGTTGATATCCTGTACGATATTTATCCCTTTCTTGTATCCTGCTGAAACACCGCTAATATCAAGGATCACGTTCGGGTCCTTTTCGTTACGGATCTTTTCTTCCCCTAAAGACCTGACAGCCAGTAGTCGACGTGTGTAATCTTTTTGGGGGTTATCCAGCATCTGGCGAGCACATCCACCTTCTACAAGCTTTCCGTGTCGCAGCACCATAATGCGATCAGCAAGCTGGGCAACCACAGCAAGGTCATGGGTGATATAAATAGCACCTGTATTCAGCTCTTTGATAACATCTTTGATAGCTACAAGCACCTCAATTTGAGTAGTAACATCCAGAGCTGTGGTAGGCTCATCAAAAATGATAATATCCGGATCAGTTGCCATGGCCATTGCTACCATGGCTCTCTGTAACTGCCCCCCTGACACTTGATGGGGATAACGGAAACCAATCTCCTCAGGATTCGGCAGATCTAATCGTCGGTACAGATCGATAGCCTTTGCAACCGCTTCATTATAGGACATAAGTCCGTGCTGAACAGGACCTTCTGCAAACTGGTCAATAAGTTTGTGGGCCGGATTAAATGAGGCCGCTGCACTCTGAGCTACATAAGCGATACGGGAACCACGCAGTTCGATTACTGATTGTTCAGACGCGTCGGTAAGGCTTAATCCGTCAAAATGTATAGTACCCGATGCAATCCGACACCCTGTCTGTGTATAGCCCATTGCTGCAAGACCAAGTGTGGACTTTCCAGCTCCTGATTCACCAATAAGACCAAGAACCTCACCCCGCATCAACTTCATATCCATATTTTTGACTATGGGGCTCCACTGTTCTCCGTCAAAGCCTTCAATGTTAAGTTGTTTAATATCAAGCAGAGGTTTCGGTTGTTTAATGTCATGCAGTGCTACCATATATTTACTTATCCTATATTTTCGAATTTACCGATATTGTTAAGCACGTAATAGACTGCTTCGGTTGAGCATCCAGTCGACTACCAGATTCACTCCGATGGTAAGGAGGGCGATGGCTGCAGCAGGATACATTGGTGAATAAATGCCAAATGATATTGCGCCGGCATTTTCACGAACCATGGATCCCCAGTCTGCAGTAGGTGGTTGAATCCCCAGACCAAGAAAACTCAATGAGCTGATGAACAGGAACACAAAACAGAAACGAAGGCCAAATTCCGCAATCAGGGGTGGCATTGTATTTGGTAGAATCTCATTGCGCATAACCCACCACAAGCCCTCCCCTCTCAAGCGTGCAACCTCGACAAAATCCATCACTTCAATGTCCATTGCGACAGCTCTTGAGACTCGAAAAACTCTGGTTGAATCAAGTATAGCAATAACTACAATCAAGGTGGGGATGGACGTACCCATAACTGACAGCACCATAAGGGCAAATATGAGTGTTGGAAAAGCCATGATGATATCAACGAACCTTCCGAGTGCCTGGTCTACCCAGCCGCCAAGAGTAGCTGCTAACAGGCCGCAACTACAGCCCACAGCAAACGATAGACAAACAATAGCCAGAGCTATAGAAATGGTATTTCTGGCGCCATAAATGACGCGTGTGAACATGTCCCGCCCTAATTGATCTGTGCCCAGTATGTGCTCTGAACTCATTGGTGCCCATACGTCGCCGATAAGTTCGGTTTCTCCGTATGGGGCAATCTGAGGAGCCAGAAAAATAGTCAGCAGATTAACGAGGATAATCAACATGCCGATTCGTGCGCTTAAAGGCGCTTGTTGTATTAACGTAAACATTTGGTAAAACGCCTCCTTATCTTGGGTTTCTCAATTTAGGGTTGCTGAGCATTGACAGAACATCCGCAGTCAGATTTAAAAACACATACGTGCCCGCAAATATCAATCCGCTCGCCTGAACCACTGGTAGATCCCTTTTCGAAACTGCATCCACCAGCAACTGACCAAGCCCGGGATAGACAAACACAACCTCAACCACGACTACTCCTACAACGAGATAAGCCAGGTTTAATACCACAACGTTGATGATTGGAGAGAGCGCGTTCGGTAAGGCATGTTTGATGATAATTCGTCTACGGTTTATACCTTTGAGTTGCGCCATTTCAATAAAAGGACTGGAAAGAACATTGATAATGGCGGCTCTGGTCATACGCATCATGTGGCCTACTACGACAAAGGCAAGAGTTAAACACGGTAGAAATATGGCATGCATTTTTTGGAACACAGACATCTGATCATTAATATTACTGATGCTTGGAAAGAGCATAGCCTGTACCGATAAGAGAGCTATCAGAATGTAGGCTACAAAAAATTCCGGCAGGGAAATTGCGCTTAGCGTTGTAATTGATATAAATTTGTCAAACCATGAGTCGCGATAAATAGCCGCTAATAATCCAAGGAATATTGCAAAAGGAATGGCAAACAACGCAGTAGTTCCGGCCAGCAACAAGCTGTTGGCAAATCTCCAACCGATAACTTCAGCAATCGGGCGTCCATTTGCCAGAGAATTCCCGAGCTCACCATGGATGAAGTTATTTATCCAGGTAAAATAGCGTACATGGCCTGGTAGATCGAGATTCAGCTCCGTCCTGAAAGCCTGTATCGTCTCCGGGGTGGCGTTTTGCCCAAGTATGGCTTCTGCGAGATCGCCTGGCAAGGCTTCTACCCCGACGAAAATCAACAGGGAAATCGCGAAAAGTGTCAACACACCGAATACGATGCGTTTTGTGATCATTGAAGCTAATTTATTCATAAAGAGCAGGCTCGGTTTTGCTCTAGAGCCTGGAATAAGCAGAGGAGTTCCGGGACACGGAACACCTCTGGTATTCCAGACACAAGATTTGACCTTACCCTATGTAAAGAATAGTCCTCAATACATCCTGAGGACCAAAAGACAGGTTACGACTTAAACCACCATTTCTCAGGTGCTCGAAGTCCATCCATTTCCCAGTTAGCGGCTATTGGGCCATGGGCAATCTTATCAGATGTCGCTGAAAGATCTGCTGCAAACATAGGTACTACGACTCCGCCCTCGTCCCGAACAATTCGTTGCATTTCAACGTACATGGTTCGACGTTTGGCTTCATCGAGTTCAGCTCTGGCTCCTACAAGCAACTCGTTAAACCGTTTATGTTTCCATGAAGTATCGTTCCAGGCTGCGTCGGCGGCATATGCCGTACTGAACATCATATCTTCAGTAGGTCGCCCACCCCAGAACACTGTGCACCATGGTTTTTTCATCCAGACATTGGACCAGTATCCATCGTTTGGTTCTCGAACCACATTGATATTAATTCCAGCCTTGGCAGCAGTTTCTTTATAGATGACTCCAGCATCAATCGCGCCGGAAAAAGCAGCTTCGGCAGCATGAAAATCAAACGTTGCACCTTCCATTCCAGCTTTTTTCAAATGAAACTTAGCCTTATCCGGATCAAATTGTCGCTGAGGCAGTTCTGATGCGTGGTATCGATTCGCCGCACTGATAGGATGGTCATTACCGACAGAACCGTATCCGCGCAGGATGGTCTTCAGCATTTTCTCACGATCGACCCCATATTTCAGAGCCAGCCGTACGTCATTATTGTTGTACGGAGCTGTATCGCACTGCATGGCAAATGTGTAATGCTTAAAGCCATTTTGACGAATTATGTTGATCCCATTCATCCGTTTAAGAAGATGGACTGTTTTTAATTCGCACCGGTTCATTATGTCAATCTGACCGGTTTTTAGCGCATTCGTCCTGGCATTTACATCGTTAATACCAAGAGTTTCCACTTCATCAAAAAATGCTCGATCGCTTTTGAAATAATTAGGATTTCTGGTAGCGAAGGCACGAACGCCCGGCTCATATTTCTGGAGGATGTAACCGCCGCTGAAAATACCGTCTTTAAAATCGCTTGTAGTTGGAGCAATGATCAGATGGTAATCACTCAACAAAAATGGGAAGTCAGCATTACCACTTTTCAGGACAAAAGTGATGGTATACTTATCTTCTTTTTTGATCTCTTCAATGGAATCAACAATCACCTTGGCTGCTGATTTTGTTTCTTCTCCCCGGTGATGATTCAGCGAGTAAATGACATCATCGGCATCCATTGTTTTGCCATTATGAAACTCGACTCCTTTCCGGAGTTTGAAATTCCATACTTTTGCATCAGGTGAACTATCCCAGCTTTCAGCAAGTTCAGGGATAGGCTTGTTCTCATGATCGACCTCAACAAGATTATTTCCCAGCTGCCCGTTTATGATGATCTGGTTCATCATGTCAGTACTGGCAGCAGGATCCATTATATCAGTCGTAGACCCGCCGGAAATGCCGACCCGTAAACGACCGCCACGACGAGGTTCAGGGGCTGCAAATGCGTTTGTAGATAAAAATGATTGAGAAAATGCTGCTGTTGCGCCAAGAGCTGCTGCCTGGGCAATAAATTCTCTTCTTGATACTTTTCCGTCTGAAAATAATTTCTTTAAAAGTTCCAATCCGATCACAGACTTCCTCCTTGTTGAATGAGTTGTTTTTTTATTAATATTAAGTGCTTGTCAGATTTATAGATAATGCTCCTTTGTGACTCAGAACAGCTATTTGGGTATGGTTAAGAAGGAGATTACTCTCCGTATGCAATCTGTGTAAAAAAAGTCATCGCTCAGGAATTATTCTTCAAGGGCAGGTCGTCGATACTCTCCGTAAGCATCCCGGTTGACAGAATTGGTGCGGCGGAAATGGGTGCACCACTATCCTCGTCATCCGTCATTAACGTACCAAGAAGTTGAAGGGATGAGAGGATCATGTTCTGCTGCCAATCATCGAGATTTTCGAATTTTTCGAGGAACGTGTCTTGCAATGGTGATGGCGCCGCATCAAGCATCTTTTTACCAGCATCTGTTTCCTTAACCAGGACGCGTCTACGGTCACTGGTGTCCTTCTGGCGCTGAACAAGTCCTTTACGCTCTAAACGATTCAATATGTCTGTTACAGTTGCTTGCTTAAGGCTTACCTGCTTGGCAACCTGGCTCACAGTAATGGCACTGTTACCCTGTATCTGTTTCAGGACAATGAGTTGCGGTGTCGTAATGCCATGCTGACGAACAAGTTGACGAGAATGTAAATCGATCGCCTGAATAATGCGCCTGAGGCTTATGAGCACACTATCTGAAACAGCAGTTGACTTGTTGACGTTTACGTCTGGGTATGTATTCATGGGGTATATTTTACATTCGACACATTGCATAATACGCTGCAAAACATGTCGACTAGCTAATTTTATCCATCTTATATATCGTTATATTGTGGAAATACAGTAATGCCAGGTAATGAGGTGCATCAATCAGAATACATTGGATACTATATATTGTCAAAGAGGTTTCCAGAAAAAGACCACATTGTCGCTCTGAACGACCCCGTTCGGCCTTTTTTTAAATAGTCTTTTGCAGATGGACACAACACGCTGAATAATCAACAGAGAGGAAGATTGAGGGGGATCTGTGCTATAAAAGTACTACTCCGGGCATCAGCTATAGAAGTATGAGAGACCGTTTTTAAACATGTAAATACTTTGGCAGACGTGCCTGAATACAGCGGATATGTAAGAATTAAGGAAGTAAATATTCGTGTTATGTTGGTATCAGAAAAATTTCAATACACTGTCAACATCAACGTTATCCACCTGTTCTTTTTTAAGATACTGTTCAGCATATTCCAGGTACGCGCCACTCGTCAGGAAAAGATGAAATATATTCCTGTCTATGTGGTTATCCGCGACCATCTCCGCCATAATCTCTATCACAGTGCTCAATTTTTTCGCGTTTTTGTATGGACGATCTGCTGCTGTAAGTGCTTCAAAGATATCAGCAAGTACCATTATTTTTGCCGTAAGGGGCATTTGCTCGCTGGTAAGTTTTCGGGGGTATCCAGTTCCGTCGAGTTTTTCATGATGTCCGCCTGCAATATCAGGGATGTCTTTCAGGTGTTTGGGGAAAGGAAGTTTTTTGAGCATTATTATTGTTTGTACAATGTGATCATTTATCTGGTACCTGTCTTCTTTTGTCAGGGTCCCTTTGGTGATGCTCAAGTTGTAAAGTTCACCTCGATTATACAAATACTCAGGTGTATCGAGTTTGAATCCATAAGGGTTATTCTTCTTGATCTTATGCTTTTCCTCCCTCAAAATCAGGTGGTCATCACGGTCGGCGAGAAGCCGTTCTTCTACGGGTAATGGTTTTTCCCCGCCCCGTTCTTTTCGTTGTTTTTCCTCCCATGAAACACCAAGCCGGTCAGAGAGCGTTCTCATCCACGTACGTTTGCTGATTTTGTGTAATCTCTCTATGTTTTCAGGCATCATGTATTCCTGACCGATATTGCACTCTGCAACAAAAGTAAATTCCTCATCAAGTTCTTTCCACAAGTCATTGAGTTGCTGTCGATATACTGTTTTATTGGCACACGTCGAAAACTGTTCTAACATTGCAATATGAACGTCTCGTTTTATAACTTCAAACCGCATACGTATCTCATGAATCCTATCGTAGATAGTTTCTAGCTTGGTCGCCTTATCTACAATAAACTCAGGTGAAGTTACCTTTCCGCAATCATGCAACCAACTCGCAATTCGAAGCTCCTCCCATCTGTTTTTATCAAGTTTGAAATCGGCGAATGGCTCTTCTGTTGAGGCACATGCCTTCTGAGCAATAAGTTCCGTAAGTACAGGTATTCGCTTACAGTGTCCTCCTGTGTATGTTGACTTCGAGTCAATAGCTTCTGCAAGGACCTTAATAAAAGATTCCAGGAGATCTTTCTGCATCCTGAGCATCTGTCTGCCTTCCAGCGTAACAGCTACGAATCCTGAAAGCGCCTTCAGGAACGCCAGTCTGCCTTTTTGTTTCTCAGAAGAACCAAATTTTTGTTTGTCATAGAGGAGACAGAGCAACCCTATAGTTTCACCTTGTCGATTTACGGCAGGGAAAATCACAACGACAGGTTCTTTGAGATGAACGACCTCAGACAGTGCATTCTCTGGAATGCACTCATCAAGATCACCAATTATCGGCTCACTCTCCTGAAGTAAGTCGAGTAGAGCACTTGATTCGTTCAGATCACATTCTGGAAGAAAACCATCATTGATAATACAACTGCCGGGAGTATGAATCGAGCCGGGAGAAAGTGTATTCGTGGTTGTTTTTACTACATACGTAAACGCACAATCCGCTTCAGCAATCTGCATAGTTTCTTCAGAAATCCTGATAAGGAGACTGTCAAAGTCCTGTTCACTGGCGAGTGAATTAATCAGTGAGATAAACTGATCAATTGTCATTTCCATTTTCGACATGGCCTGTCCCAGTTCATCCACCTCTTTTATTGTAGTTTTCTCAAAATGGTCACCCTTAGAAAATTCAAACCTACTGATGCGTTCTGAATTATGAGCCAATTGCTGCAATGGTCTTGCGATTTTCCTTGCTAGAATTAAGGAAAAAGGACCTGCAATAACAATCATGATAAGCGTGAAGATACTGGTTTGCATCTGCATTTTTCTTGCCTCACTCAATATTTCGTCTTCCGGTGAGAGCATTACCAGATAAAAATTATCACGGTTTAATAGTTTGAGTTTAAGGGTGGAACCAAGCCATTCTTCACCATTATGATGTATTGTATAGAACGATTTACGGAACTCACTTTTTGCTGCCGCGATATCAAGAATTTCACTTTTCAGGTCTTTGAATTCAGATCTACCAATGTTTTCCTGATGTGATACAGTAAGTGCTTCGGCATCTCGGTAAGCTGTTACCCAGAATGAATTATCACGTTCTTCAAGGAGAACAATCTCAGTTCTTTTCGAGATCATGTGTCTGGAGAGAATTTCTGAGAGACTTTGAAGAGTAATGTCTCCAGCAATCACGCAATGGGCACCGAGGGGTTTATACGCCACAGTAATTCCCATCTGCCCGATAAAGTGAAAAAGGTAGGGTGCCGTATCAGTTACAGAACGTGAAGCAAGTGCGGCTGTATACCAGGGACGCACACGTGGATCATATTGATCTGCAACCTCATCCTTCTTTCCAATTCTCACCATCGAGTCGGTGTACCAGAAACGACTGCGGATTCGCACGCCGCTTTCACCTGTGGTAATGTTATCGACTACAATTACTGCCTGATCCGGGGCGTTGAACCTTTTTGCCATATATTCATTATCAAGAGAGCGGACTATGAAATAATCGCCATTGTCATAACCGAATTGCAATGCTGTAAGTTGTTGTTCTTCTTTTATTGCTGAATAAATAAGTGGTACGAATCGTAGCCGTTCATCGAGACTTTCAGCATTCACAATATCGGTATGAGCTACGATACGAATACTCTGCGATACTGCTCGATGCATGGACATATAGTCCATAGTCAATTCCTGATGTATCCGGGACAGATATTGTTCGGAAAGTTTTAATAGCAGGGTAGAAGATTTGGCATATACATAGAATGCGAGAACTGTTCCAAATATTGTAATGAGTATCGTAAACAACACGGAAATAGTGACATGGATCTTGTAGGATCTGTTCAATCGTATTTTCATGGTTTGTCTGTATACTTGTAGAAAGGGGGTAAACTATCAGCTACATGACATTCTGATGTTTTTCACTTGCTGAAACACCGATCATTTGCAAGCTGCAAATGCCATTTCCAGACATATTCCATCTAATACTATGATGTTACAGCATGCGACGATACCCGTTAATGCACAGTTTATGATTTTTTAGGGAATATATAAAGATGGTATCAGACAGGCTGGGATCAATGCAACAGCCACACTATGCAGTTAGGTAAGTAGCTGACTGATATACACCCTGCCCTCCGAAGGATTTTGTACCGATGAAACTGCTGATTACCCTATCGTCAGGAATAGTGAGTTGGAAGGGGGGCAAAACATATATACTCTGAGTCATTATGTATTGTAGCATCGTATTGTTTATAAACGTCAGATGATTTTATCGAAAATCAATACCATATCATACTCCCCGGCAGTTTCTTTTTTTGCGTAATTTGATTATGTTAGTCTATCTACGATGACGCATGTTTTTGACCACTTTTTATGAGTAATAAATGAACCAGCCAAAGGCGCACATGAGTTTCACCAAACAAGCAGCATATGAAGAATTGAGATATCGTATTATCACCCAGCAACTTGCGCCTGGAGAACTTTTAAAAGACAAAGATCTTATGGAGCGATATGGGATTGGTCGCACCCCTTTGAGAGAGGTTTTTTTAGAACTCCAGAACGAGGGCCTGATCAAGCGGGTTCCCAGAGCCGGGACCTGGGTAGCCCCAATGGATTTCCATTTCCTCAAGCAGGTTACAGAGATCAGGATTGGCCTTGAAGGTATTGCCGGAGAACTGGCAGCTGAACGAATTTCTGAACAGCAGCTCGCAGAACTTGACTCAATTCTCGAAACAGTAAAAGCTCATGAAGCGGATCCCAAAACCAACTTTGAAGAACTGTTGAAATATGAGTCTGCCTTCCACAATGTGATCTACGCATCAACCGGAAACCCACAACTGGAAAAACTGCTGCGTAACTATCAGAGTGTCGGAGCACGATTCTGGCATTCCCTGGTGTTCAGCAGAGAACAGATGGCTGAACAATTCCGTAGCCATCGGTTAATGCTAGCTGCCCTGAAGAAGAGGGACAAAAAGACCTGTAAAGAAATTACAGAAGAACATATCCGCAACTATGCTGGAATGATTAACGACAGGATTGGGCCTGAATCGTAACCTAACCCAATTGGCGTAGTAGAAATGGTGCGTTAAATAAATAATTGAGAAATCTGTTTTTTTTGGGGGGGGCGGTAGCATTAACTTTACAAGCCGGAAACCGAAATCACAAAAGGCCTGTCAGAAGCGTTAATACCACTTTCTGACAGGCCTTTTTTTACATCTATCTCTGTGAACAGTGAGTGATCAGAAAAGCATCCTTCATACTGTTATAATCACTTGAAAAGCGAAGGTATAAAAAGTGTTATTTCAGGTATATATGTAACTAGAAGCACAACAAACGCGTTTGCCGCCAGAAAAGGCAGAATAGCACGGCTGATTTTCTCCATGGGTGATTCTGAGATAATTGATGCCGCAAACAGACAGCAGCCGACAGGCGGAGTGGCGAGACCAGTGATAAGGTTGACACTCATAAATAAACCGGCATGTAGAGGATCGATATTCAGCACTGAAAACAGTGGCAAAAGTACCGGAGTAACGATCATGATTGCAGGGATGCTGTCCATAAACATTCCCAGGCCAAATAACATCAGGTTGATCATCAGCAAAATCTGCCATTTTGACAGAGAGCTTTCCGTAAGCATATCCGCAAACAACTGAGGAGCCTGCTCGTTGGAGAGTGCCCAACCAAACAGTGCAGCTGCAGCGATGATTATTGAGACACTGCCAGTTTCAACCGCGGAGTCTCTGATGACGGTAATCAGCCGTCTGAAATTCAACGATCGGTATACAAATAAAGCAATAAAACCTGCATAAAAAGCCGCAACAACAGCGGCCTCTGTCGGACTAACTATTCCAAAAAGAATGCCACCCAGTATGATTACCGGCAACATAATCGCAAGAGAGGCGTCCCTGATTATCGTAAAGGCCTCCCCCCCGGATATCTTTTCTTCTCTTCTGGGCAGGTCGTGTTTCAAGCTGTGCATCTTCACTACAGCCATTTGAGATATACCAACCATCAATCCCGGTATCGCTCCCGCTAGAAACATATCACGAATTGAAACCTGTGCTATGGAGCCGTAAATGATAAACATGAGACTTGGTGGAATAATAGGCCCCATAGTCGAAGACGCTGCAGTAACCGCAGCACTGAAACTTCGTGAGTAGCCTTTTTTCACCATTGAGGGGATCAAAATCGATCCAATGGCAGTGGTATCAGATATGGCTGTGCCTGTTATACCGCCAAAGAACATGCTGACCACAATATTGACGTATGCCAGATTGCCTTTAACTCGACCCACCATCAAATCTGCCACACGAATTAACCGATCACTGATCCCTGCTTCCGACATGATACGGCCGGCAAGGATAAAGAAGGGAATCGCCAGTAGGATGAACGAATCAAAAGATCGTAACAACCGTACAACAACAATATTTAAAGGGATTTCCGCACCAATATAATACACCAGGGTCGAGGCGAGCAATGCGAAAGGGATTGGCATCCGGATCGCCATCAAAACGAAAAAACAGAGTATCATTAAACATATGTACAACATAATTACACCTCTTCCCGATCCTTCATGCCAGCCAGTTGCTGGAAGATAAAAATAATCATGACCAAAGCGCACAACGGCACAGCCAGATAGACGACACCCAGCGGAAAACCGGCGAGGATAGGTGAGTGTACATGCCACATGGTAACCACGTGTTTCCCACCCATGACCGTAAGGACAAGACAGAGAAAGAGCATGACTCCATAATGCAGAAGGTCAAAAACGATCTGTATCTTTTGGGGGACACGTTGGTAAATTACCTCGATCTGCGCGTGCCCTCCTTCCATGTAGGAAACGGCTGCACCAAGCAGAACGATATGAATATAGGCATACCGGGTAATGGTGTTGGACCAGGCAATAGGCTGGTCAAGAAAGAATCGGAGGAAAATATTTACCCCAAGTACCAGTGCCATTCCAACCAACAGAACAGACATATATGCGCAGGTTATTTTTTTTGTAGTCCTGGTTGTCAGGCTTAGAATTCCTGCAGGTTGTTTATTCTTCAGCTCGATATCTTCCATTAAACACACGTTCCTTCGTAACTGTTTTTCGGGAAATTCCATTTCAGGCACAGGCCCTGTGTCCCGATATGCAGTTATCGCCGGCTCCCCAAAGGGGAGCCGACAATATTACAGATTAACACAGGTTATTTCTTGTTGTACGCCTTTGGCATTCTTGCATCAGGGTCCAGATACTGGATCTGATCGTACCAGGATTTCCAATGAGGATTTTTGGCGAACCATTTGTCATAAACTTTAACAGATGCCTCTTTAAACGGCGCTGTATCAGGATAGGTCACATTTCCACCTTCGGCGATAACCTTCTCGATCATTTCCTGCTCACGGGCATACTGCCATGCGTCGGTTAACTCAATCGCTTCATTTGCAACTGAACGAACGATCTCCTGCTCATCAGCGGACAATTTAACCCAGGTCTTAGGAGAGATGAAGACAACTTTCTGGGTCCACATCTGACGAAGGATCGCATAATTCTTAACAACTTCACTCATTTTGAAGATGTTGTTACAGTACACGCCAAGATCATCAGCATCTACAAGACCTGTCTGCAGAGAAGTATAGAGTTCGCCCCAGTCGGTAGGTGTAACGGTGAATCCGAACTGGCTGTAAATATCAACAAACAGTGGGTTCTGCATGCATCGCAGTTTTGTTCCTTTAGCATCTTCAATGGAGTTGATCGGCTTGGTACTGGCAATAGCGAAACCATTGCAGTCAGAATAAATTCCAAGAGCAATAAGACCGGTTGCTTTTTCGAGCTCGGCAAGAATGTCTTTCACAACACCAGACTGCCTGGCTACGTTGTAATGAGCCGGACTTTTGAAGAGGTACGGCAACTGTAAAAACTGAATATCTTCATAAAAGCCGGCAAGGTGACCTGCAGAGTTGGTGTCAACATCCACAGTACCGGATTTGACAAATTCCATTGCTTCTTCTTCGCTGGTGGTAAGAGTGCCTGGATAAATAGCAACCTTAATGCCACCATTGGTTTTCTCTTCCATCAATTGCTTGAAAGTTTCTGCAAGTAGCTGATCAGCATCATAAACGTTGTTCTGGTGAGAGAACTTCATCTTTACTGTTCCGGCCTCTGTTGACGGAGCACCTGTCAACGCCAGCATAGACAGCGCTACCAGGGTGCACATCGATTTTCTAAAATGTTTAACTGTGTACATAACTGTGTCTCCTCCTTTTTTTTATTACTACGATTGAAGCTGCTCTTTCTATCGCTGCTGTTTTTTATCGCGCGTGTCCTGCGAGTATATCTTCAAGTCTGTTTCCTGCAGCCTGGTTCCCAAGAATATCCATAGCTTTTTCGGCTACAACACTTCCTGCTTCAACAGCCGGAAGCCCACCCGCATATATATTGGTGATAAGCGTATATTCGTAACCGATACTGGAGTTGCCGCTGTAACGAATCGCCTCGGGCAGTGATGGGCTATCAGCAAGACGAATTGCCAGGTAGGCTGATAGGCTGCGTGAGGCGAGTGCATCTCCGCCTGGTCGCTCCCCGACCAGTAAAATGAGTAGTTTCGGCTTTAAGATTTCACCGATATCCTCAACGAGTTTAACTCGTCCATACGGAACAAGAATGGGCTGCCCCATGCTATAATCCTGACTGGCAAGTCCATCCTGAAGCACAGGAAGCAGGTCATTAATATTATGGTGAACTGCCTCGGCACTGAGTCCGTCTGTAACAACGATCTGTACATCACAATGCTCGGCGACCATGGTTGATGCCGTCTCCGGGCTGAGTCGTGAGCCCAACTCCGGGTTGCGTAGATGGTCAGGTTTACTTTGTGCTGTTGTAGTCAATATGCGGAAATCAAATGAAGCCAGTTCAGAAATCCTCAAGTCACTGTGAACAGCTTCCCTGCCCACAGCCTGGTTTGCCCGAAGGATCCGCTGCACATCGTTTACAGGACGGGGACCTGCATTATCAAAGCCAGGAGCAGCAGGCAGACACTCCCGCAGTCGCTGAAATTCTGCATCCGAAGGCACAAATTGTCTAAGATTACCCCAGTTTTGGCCGCGTGTGACCACACCGTCCGGAGACTGTTCGTAAATTCCACGCTCTACTGCCCATTGCAGGAATTCAGGGGCGGGGTTTCTGCCATAAATCTCACGCATGGTTTGATCATCGTGGCCGCTGTTTACGAAATGGGCGAGCATGCGGTCACAACCGAGATACACGTCCATAAAAAAGCTTGCTCCAGCTGCAGTCGCTAACTGAACAGCCATTTGCTGTCCTTCAAGATGGGTCTCGGAGTGCAGGGTGTAACTTGGACTTATTCCCATGGGCAAACCAAGAATCTTACCCATAAAATTATCCTGAAGGGTTGAAACCATCAGCTCAAAATCATTTAAGTGCGTTTCCGGGCCGATAAAACCTGTAGCGTTGTTGACCATAAACGGATCATAACGTCGGCAGAGACCATAACAGAGGGCTTCGCAGGTGGTCATGTCGATGCCATCATGTTTCCGGTAGGTCATTTCACTGCCCTGCCCTGTCTCAAAGTACATGAACTGGTCCGCAACTCCTGCCAGCGGGCCGTGCTCCGCCATGGTGGCGTAGGCATTATCCATGTACTCTACTGTTACATCGAATTCTTCCGTCAGTGTTCTCTCCGTTCCGGCAAAACTCTGAAACAGGATTTCTACGGGTGCTCCCTGCTCAAGTGCCGCCAGCTGGGTTTTTATGTGACCGAGTACACAAATCTGGGAAGGTGCCCCGGTTTCACGCCGAAGCTTATCCAGGTGAATAAGAATTCTGCTGATATTATCAACGGAACCCTCAGAGGGGTTAACGCCGATCAGGCAGTCGCCCATACCCATACTCAGGTCTGTGTAAACCATGAGAGAGATGGCATCGAGATCATCTTTGGGATGATTTGGCTGAAGTCTGAATGAGAGACATCCCGGAAGACCGATTAAGGTTCGGGCCCGAGTGGGTTTGGACACTTTCCGCGGCAGAAATACGAGTTCATGAACATCCAGTATTTTTGCGAGTGCAGCAGCCATCACTGGTGTAAGCGCCCTGCCGATCCGTTCCACTTCCCTTCCGCCTGAAGCCATGAGATGATCTTTCAATTTACCCACAGTCATGGAGGATATCTCAGCGAAAACCTCTAGATCTATCTCGTATCCAGCCCGCATTACGTTGTCGACCCTGCCGTTTGCATCTGTAAGCGGGGTGTCATAAATATGTTGCAGAGTGAGGTTAGAAAGGATCGATCGTGCAGCTTCCCGAGCCATTTCATTTTCGGCGGCAAGTCCTGCAGTCCGATCACCAGCCTTACTGATGTCAGCAGCTCCCAGAAGTTTTTTCAATCCTCTGAAGTCAAATTGACGGTCGAGCAGTGTGGTCGCGTATACTTCTTCCGGCCCCGGGGCAGGAACATAAATGTCTTTCAGCGGTATAATATTCTTCATAAAACGATTGTCTATTCCAGATTGACGCCGGTTGCGTTATTCATTATTGCACGCCGTAAAACGATACCGGCACGATATTGTTATAAATACTGCCAACATTGACAAAGTGAGCATTCCTGTCGAGAATTTCGTCAATTACAATGAGACCGGCTGAAGCCTTGCGCCAGTTTGTAGCGTAATTGCCGAGCGATTTTCCACAGTTGTGCGGGACAAGCAGTAATAATGGTTTGCCAGCCATTCCATCTTCAGCCTGCAATACATCACATATCTTCTGTCCTAAACTCTTTACCCGTTCGAGGTTCTCGACTGGCGGACCCTGAAGTATTCCTTCCTCCTGCAGTTGTTCCGGTTCTGCGGTTATGTGTATAGCACCGCCACCTGCGCTTTTGGCCACCAACGCAATAAGCTCTGCTATCGTGTTCGTGTCTGCATCCATAGGCATCCGTCCAACTATAGGCAGGTCCCGTAAAGGCAATATATTTTGCCGGGGAAGAAAAAGTGTGGAGCCGGAAACCTCTGTACTGTGTATGGCCAGGCCATATACCGTTGCTCTCCCCATATTTTCAGGCACCATATCGGCAATATGTTCTGACAACAGAGGTGATGCCAATATCCTCCTGGCCAGATCTATGCCCAGATCGCCGTAATATGTTGTTTCTGGAAGATACCGGTTCATGGCATAGCCATAGATTAGCTCCCCCACTCCACCGGAAAATGTGATAATCGGTTCGATTATGAGTTCTTTGGGAACCAAAGGTATCTGGGTATGGGCAATTCCAGCAGAATCATGACAGACGGTTCCACTTCCGCTGACGATTGCCTCCAGAATGAACAGGTAGAAATCGAGGATAGCGTCACGCTCACTACTCTCCAGAGAGTCCCCTGTATTCTTTGTAATGCCAAGATGATCGAGGAGAATTTGGCCATATCTTGAGATAACAGTGATGGTATAGGTCCCAGGCTCAAACTGGAAATGACGCGCTCCGACAAAATAACACCCTGTAGACAGAACATTTCCATTCACCCCGATTGCAGGGTTGGTAGTCCCCCCGCCAATATCAAGATTAATGATCGACCGGGTGTTGTTGCAACGGGACAGTGCAGAGCAACTTCCCATAAACGCCAGCCATGATTCCAGGCATGGGTCAGAAGCTGTGGCAATTATAACCTCTCCGACATGTTCTTTGACGATCTCTGCAATACAACCGGCATTGGCTTTTTCTGTGGCCAGGCCTGTTATTATTGCCCCGCCGCAAAAAAGATCCTTTTGAGTAATACCGCTTTCCCGTAACCAGGTATGTATATGCATTCGAAGTGCGGATTCGTCGAGTATGTCCCCCTCAAAAGGCGTGAAGATCGGCGCAGAACGATAGATGATATCCGGATTACCAAACGACATACGACCTGTTACCGAATTCCTGCCAACATGAGCACGCGCTACAATCGCACTGCTTGTTGTTGAGCCGAAATCGAGACCAATCATGGTAACGGCATCGCCTGTTGTTCTTTGCTTTTCTTGACTGGACATATTTCTATTAAAAAGTAGCTTTCATCCTTCCGAATGTTCATTATTGACTTTAAGTGTCTATTTATGCACTGATATACCAACTGGAATACCAATGGTCAATATCAATTTTCATTACATTTTTGTGACATATCGCACTTTGCCAATTTCATTAATGTTATTTGTACGGGGTAATTGATTGAAAACAGGAGAGAAAAAACGCTACATTTTTGGGAGAAGCAGCAGATAGAGATACAAAAAATATATGGATGATTAAGGTACTACGGACACAATACACATACGGTGCCGTAAATTCTCTTGAGGGCAATTTAGTGCTCTGTAAACCTTTACCTGTCGGATCTTGTTCGCCCTTTTAGCACACTGACTTCGTTTCTCATTCAGTTACATATCGCTGCTATGTTTAAAGATTTACACAGCACTAGACTACAAGAGCGTTATCTTCATCTTTACGCAGTTTAGACATTTTAATTAAAGGACAAAAATGACAGGACTATTTGAAACAACAGAGCTCAACGGTATGAAGATTAAAAACCGTTTTGTAAGATCTGCAACCTACGAAGCAATGGCAGAGCTTGATGGAACGGTAACAGATCAGCTATGTGGCTATATGGAAGAACTCAGTCGAGGCGAGGTCGGACTTATTATAACCGGTCATTCGCACGTGGCACGAGAAGGACAGGCAGGTCCTCGACAGATGGGCATCTATTCTGATGAAATGATTGACGGCCTAAAGCGGATTACTTCGGTTGTTCACGAAAATGGCGGAGTTATAGCCGTGCAGCTTGCCCATGCCGGACAACAAGGTATTGGACAAGATGCATATGCAGCCATCGGACCTTCAGATGTTTTTAAAGCAGGTGTTAAAAGAGCTTCCGCAATGACAGCTGACGACATCAAAAGAACGGTAATCGCTTTTGGTGATGCTGCTGATAGAGCAGTCAAATCAGGTTTTGACGGGCTTCAGATCCATGCCGCTCACGGCTATTTACTGAGTCAGTTTTTATCTCCTCATTACAATAACAGAACTGACAGTTACGGTGGAAACCTTGAGAACCGTGCACGATTGCTTCTCGATGTTTACAAAGAAATCCGGCAAAGGGTAGGAAAGTCATTCCCGATAATGGTCAAAATTAATTCAGAGGATTTTCTTGAAAACGGAATTACCGTTGAAGAATCCATCAAAGTGGCCCACATGCTGGAAGATCGTGGAATGGACGCCATCGAAATGAGCGGTGGAACTTTTGAGTCAGGGAAGCTCATTCCATCGCGGGTCGGTACATCAACGTCTGAAGACAGGGAAGTGTATTACAGGCAGACTGCTGAAACCTTCAAAAAAGAGATAGATATTCCTCTTATTCTAGTGGGAGGTTTTCTTTCTATAAATGTTGTAGAAGATGTCGTTGCTTCGGGGCTTGCGGACTACGTTGCCCTTTCGCGTCCTCTCATAAGAGAGCCAAACCTTATACGTCGATGGGCCGGCGGAGACAGGACCAAGGCGACATGTGTTTCATGCAATAAATGTTTCTCAACGTTATCCAGGAAAGAAGCCTTACACTGTAACTTTGAAAAAAAGTAACGGGTAAACACTGGTTAGCTTCTTTATGGCAGGATCGGCATTACCGCTTTCTCCGAGCCATGTGAGAAACCATCGTTCGCCCAACACGCATTAACGTGCCCTTTGATCATCCTGTGATGAGGGCACGTACATGTAGTGGTGTAGATTCAGGACAGCGACACCCTGTACGATATTGACCAGCCATTGATGTTAGCCTTACCGTCAATATCACTTAAGATCTCAAACCAATATTCCTGTTTTCTCAAGACCACGTAGATTTTTCATGTCTCGTTAAAGACCAAACCGGAGTCAAAGAATTCACTGGCTGCCAGTTTCTTTTTGTAGCTTCCAACCCAAACATGCTGCTCGCCTGCCTATTCACGCATTTGCGCTGGGTCAAAATCCTCACAACACAATGCACCGCATAGTCACTTTCAACCTGTTGTGCATAAGACTATTTAAAAATTATAGGAAAAGCTTTTCAAATAAGCTACGTTGTCCGGAATGCGTGCTGAGAGCTGTAAGCAATGTGCAAGATAGGCGTAATAAAAAAGTGCCATACGAATCATATCTCTCCTGGCGAGGGTGTATTAAACGGATTGGACTCTTGCCCCTTTCATTGTTTCTGTTTTTCGTCTGTAGTCCCTGGTAGTTGCCCTTGTCAGCAATTCCATAATCGATCAACAGCCTGCCGCTTTTTTCCAGCTTTCAACTCTGCATCTACAGTATTTTTTTTGTCTGAACAGGCACGTTCTGATGTTTACCCACCTGTTTTGGCCAATATGTATAGCAAAGGAACCACCGTGAAGCAAAAGTTGCTCGACCTGATTCATTCAACACGTTTTCGACTTATAGCCAGTCTGCTTGCTATTTCACTGCTTATAGGCCTGTTCTCATTGGTTGTCGGTGGAAACATGCTCTATAAATCAGTAATCACTGAAACCCATCATCGGGTCAATCAGGATCTGAATGTAGCGCGGCTTCTCTACGACAATCGCATAGAATCAATTCGTCTTGTTCTGGAAATAATCGCTGATTCTCCGGGCTTCCAACATGCGCTGAAACATGACGATCGCACCTACCTTGAAAATCAGATCAATACTGTTTCAGATCGTGTCGGTCTTAATTTTTCAGGTATTTTTTATAAAGACAAAGACGTATCAGGTCGCCTTAACAACCATAACAATCACGTCGTACCTCCCGAAAATATAAATTCACTCGCTGGCCTTTCAATACAAAAGGGAAAAACGGTTTCAGGCACATTCATTATGAATCAGGAAAGCCTGCAATACGAAAATCCAACATTACTCGCCTGGGCAGTTGTCCCTATTCCTGAAGAATCCCTAACCCCTACAGACAAACACACCGCTATCAACACGGGGTTGGCGATCGGCGCAGCAGTTCCCATAAAGTTGGAAGGAAGGATCATCGGTACAATGTATGGCGGTATTCTTTTAAACAGGGACACTACATTCGTGGATCAAGTTGGAGAAACCGTGTTTCGTAACGAGAAATATAAAGGTCGAAATGTCGGTACTTCCACAATTTTTCTCAATTCGTTACGGGTAGCCACCAATGTAATAGATCAAGATGGAAATCGCGCAATAGGAACATCAGCCTCCGAAGAAGTCTCCCAGCATGTCCTTAAAGAGGGTAAACCCTGGGCTGATCGTGCCAAGGTACTCTCAGACTGGTATATCACCGCCTACGAACCGATAACCGACATATTCAACTCCCGTGTCGGCATGCTTTACGTCGGTGCCCTTGAAGCAAAATATCTGGATGTCCGTAAACAGGCCATTGTCATGTTTGCCCTTATCACAGTGGCCGGCGTGATGCTCGCGTTTATACTCGGCTGGTTCCTTACAGGAATGATCATGCGGCCGGTGAACGGGTTAATACGTGCCAGCATAGACATTTCGAATGGAAATTTCTCACCGAACATTGAACCCATCTCTAAAGGAGACATGGGGCTATTACAGCGGAAATTTCTCAAAATGACCCAAGCATTACAGGAACGGGACCAACGCCAAAAAGAAGAAAGTGAAAGTGTCCTGATCCAGTCAGAAAAACACGCCAGTGTAGGTAAACTCGCAGCTGGTGTCGCCCATGAAATAAACAATCCGCTCACAGCAGTATTGACCTTTACCCACCTGATCCTGCGGCGTAAAGATTTAGACGAAGAATTACGGGATGACTTAGAAACGATCAAGAACCAGACAGAACGGGTACGGAAAATCGTTAAAAGTCTGCTCGATTTTTCACGGCAAAGCCGGCTCAACCCCAAACCGCTTGACCTCAATCGCCAAATCGACTCCAGCATCAAACTTCTTACCAATCAGTCTCTCATAAAAGGAATAGAACTGTCGTTTACCGGTGCCAAAGGACTGCCGATGTTTTCCCTGGACCGAAATTTATGTCAAAGCGTGTGGATTAACATGATCATAAATGCTCTGGATGCAACGGAACCCGGTGACACTATAGAGGTCTCCACCAGGCAAGCTGAAGAAAATGGAATAATGGGTGCTGAAATAACTATTAAAGATACCGGAAGCGGTATTGAGCCTGAGATTATGGATAAACTATTTGATCCGTTTTTTACTACAAAAGAGGTGGGCAAAGGAACAGGCCTTGGCCTTGCTGTATCAGCCGGAATTATTGGGCGACATAATGGCACCATACGAGTCGCATCAACACTTGGGGAAGGAACACACTTCACCATCTGGCTTCCAGCAACACAATTGTCTGGCGATCACTGCTCCTACCCAACCAGATATCATAGAGGAGGCGTATGAAAATTCTAATCGTTGATGATGATATTATCGTTGTGGAAAGCTGCCGAAGAATTTTGCGAGCCGAAGGCATCACTGCACGAATAGCGGGTACCGTTCAGGAGGCAAAAAGAATTCTTGAATCGGAAACATTTGATGCAATGATCACAGACATAAAGATGCCCAAGCAGGATGGCTTCAGCCTGATTTCCTGGACGAAACAACACATGCCTGAAATAGCAATCCTGATGATGACCGGATACCTGACACCAGACACCCGGAATGCCGGGATCCAATCCGGCGCGGATAATTTTATAGCCAAGCCATTCACTCCGGATGAGCTTCTGGATCAATTGGAAAAATGTCTGAAATTAAAATCACATAATTAAAAATATTAACACTATTAATCTGAAAAAACACACATGGAGGAGAATGTTTTGGCCCAAAGTATGTTAATTATTGATGATGATTCTGCTGTGCTTATGTCCTGTGAGCGTATTTTTGCAGAAGAAGGATTTGACGTGGAGGTCACCTCCGACCCTAAAGAAGGGCTGATGCTCGCGTCGAAGAAAAAATATTCTGTCATTCTGTGCGATTGGCAAATGCCTGGCCTGGATGGATTGGATGTCGTAACCGAGCTTGAAACACGAGCACCTGAATCCACAGTAGTCATGATCAGCGGATACCCCTCTGTAGGCAGAGCTACAGAAGCCATGAAACGCGGAGCTATGGATTACCTGGCCAAACCCTTCACTCCCGAAGAAATCACTTCCACAGTGCAGAAGGCAATCCATAACAAATTACTGCACGAGAAAAAAGCTCTGGGCCGATTTGAGCAGATGCTTGATAAATTCCCCGTACCGAGCATGGATGACAAAGGCCCCAAAATCATAGCAGAGACTGTGGCGCAGAGCATAGGCGTTGCAAAAGCAACATCGCCCTGGATCTCTCTTTTTGTTCTTGGTGTTATGGCAGGTGCTTATGTCGGCTTTGGCGGGCTGTTTGCAAATACGGTCACCTTCGACATGAACCCGGCGATGGGTATCGGCCTTAAAAAGCTGGTAGCCGGAGGTGCTTTCAGTATAGGACTCATGCTGGTAGTTATTGCCGGTGGTGAGCTTTTCACTGGTAATAACCTCATGGTGTCCAGTGTAATAACCGGCAAAGTCACCTGGAAAAATGTATTAGCCAAATGGACATTAGTCTATGTTGCCAACTTTTTCGGTGCCATTCTCCTTGCATTATTGTTCTATTTTTCAGGTTTATGGAAAACCGGCGACAATGCTCTGGGTGAGGCGGCAATCAAGATTGCAAATGCCAAAGTCAATCTCAGCACTGGCGAAGCCTTTGTTCGGGCAGTCGGCTGTAACTGGATGGTTTGTCTGGCTGTATGGATGGCCCTGGCATCCCGTCAGGTGATCGGTAAGATTTTTGCTATTTTCTTCCCGATCATGGGTTTTGTTGCCATCGGTTTCGAGCATTGCGTCGCTAATATGTATTTTATTCCAAGCGCTATCTTTCTTACAGATTGGGCAGGTCTGGCCCCGCATGGCGTTGACCTCAGCAATCTGACATGGGGAGCATTCGTTATAAATAATCTGATACCGGTTACCATCGGCAACACCATTGGTGGTGTGGTTTTTGTAGGGCTTGGTTATTGGGGGGCGTATCTGAGACCACCCAAAGTTACCCCTGCGGCATAACCAATCTCATCCCTCCATGTATTTCTTTCTACATGGAGGGGTGAGACAGCTTTACGGCTTTGGTACGTATTATTACGGACATTAAGAAGATTTCACCATCGCCCCTGCAATCTTTTAGCCCGGGAGCTTGTCCGAGAATGACTTCAACCTTGCTGAATATCACCATTTGTTATACTTCTTGTATGCCTGTACTGTTTTAGACAATAAACCAGTAGGCTGTCCGTAAATTTCTCGATTTTGACCCAAATGCCTATTCCCGAACAGTCTCCTGGTCTAATTGGCTCTAATATTCAATTCACGTTTTCGAAAATCCACTGAGGGAGCACATGTATTCAATGAAAAAACATCATGTATTAAAATTCCTGGCTGTTGGACTGATAACGCTCATCAGTTATTCAGGAACACTTTCTAACGCTACAGCTGATGATAAAGTATCCGTGGGAGCATTGCGCTTCACCTCACACGCTGCAACATTTGTTGCCTATGAACGCGGATATTTTAAAGAGGAAGGCCTTGATGTCGATATTAAATTTTTCCAGGCAGCTCAGCCGATTGCAGTGGCAATCGCATCAGGAGACGTAGACTTTGGTATAGCTCCTATATCCGCTGGCATGATAAACCTTGCAGACAAAGGTGCTATTAAGGTTATCGGCGGTGTGTTGCATGAAGAGCCAGGTATCGACGGTCAAATGATCCTTGCTTCCAAAAAGGCGTATGATGCAGGCCTCACATCACCTGCTGAGCTTAAAGGTAAAACATTTGGTATTACCCAGGCTGGCTCTTCATTTCACTATGTTGCTCACAAGATTGCAGATAAAGAAGGCTTCGCCCGCAGTGACATCAAAGTAAAATCGCTTCAAAAAGTTGGTGTTATCGTCGGTGCGCTTAAGTCAGGCCAGATCGATGCGTGGTCTATCGTCCCGCATATTGCCAAAGGCTTGGCTAAAGGCCCTACTGTTAAGGTTATCGGCAAGGTTTCAGATTACATCCCAGACTACCAGGTGAGCACAGTATTCACCTCTGCTGACAATGCCGCTAAAAAAGAGGAACTGGTAAAACGTTTTCTAGCTGCATTCTCAAAAGGTGTAGATGACTTTAATGCTGCTCTGGTAGATAAAACTGCTGGTGATGTTGCCGCGGAAGATATGGTGAAACTCATTCACAAATACGTTTATGCAGATCGCCCTTATGAAAAAGCTGCACCGTCGATCCGCAATGGCGCGATGCGAATTAACAAAAACGTCAGACTCAACCTCACAAGCGTAAAAGACCAATTAGCATGGTTTCAATCCGAAAATCTGGTCTCTAAAGATTTTACTATTGAAAAACTGGTCGATCCGAAATTTGTTGAAACGTATTAAGTAACACTCAAGTTTTTTTGTTTTTTAGCCTTTATCGATGGACCCACATGGATTTGCATTTAAATAACATATCACACGCCTATGGTGATATGGCGGTACTGGACAGTATCGACTTCACAGTAGGCGGAGGTGAGATTGTCTGCATTGTCGGGCCATCGGGATGTGGCAAATCTACACTTCTCCGGTTTATTGGCGGCCTTGAACGTCCCGATACCGGAGAAGTGCTGCTGCTGGGTGAGCCCCCAAAGACATCACTCAATCCACTTACCTATATTTTTCAGGACTTCGCTCTACTCCCCTGGAGAACAGTCGAAGGCAACATTAGTCTTGCTCTCGAAGACCATCATCTCAGTAAGCAGGAATCTCAGGAAATTATCCACGATGTTCTTGCCCGCACCAATCTGAGCGATTTCAAAAAAGCATTGCCTCGCCAGCTTTCCGGTGGCATGAAACAGCGTGTAGCCATCGCTCGTGCTCTGGCAGTCAGGCCTGCGGTAATGTTGATGGATGAACCTCTCTCGGCTCTTGACAGCCAAACCCGTGAGTTGCTGCTTGATGATCTTATCAACCTCTGGCTACGTGAATCGTTTACAGCTGTGTATGTCACACACAATCTTCATGAAGCGGTACGGCTCGGACACAAGATTGTCGTACTATCCCGAAGGCCCGGCAGAGTGCATGATATCGTTACGATAGACAAGCCCCTTGAAGAGCGCAGCGTAGCTGATGCAGAGTTAGAAAAAATACAACACCATCTGTGGGAGTTAATGCGTGATGAAGCTCGTGCAGCAGACATGGAGCTTCAGTATGTCTAATAACACAGGTATCCCTGTACCATTTCGGGGAGGCGGATTTAGCCACAAACCGGCAAAAATAGTCTCAATACTCGTTTTTGTAGTGCTCATTATATTCTGGGAGATCGGTTCACAGACAGGCTTTATCAGCAGTCTCGTTCTGCCGGCACCATCAGAGGCATTCCGTGCCCTCTCTCAACTCGTAGAAACCGGCATGCTCTGGAAACACCTTGGTGCATCCTTGCAGCGGTTGGTAGTGGGTTGGACCTGTGGCACATTTCTAGGCGTCACTGTCGGCTTGCTCATTGGCCTTGTCAGTATTGCCCGTGCAGGACTCTCACCTCTGGTTTCAGCTATATTCCCTATACCCAAGATTGCTCTGTTACCACTGTTTATTATCTGGTTCGGTATCGGCGAAGGGTCAAAAGTTGCAACTATCTTATTTGGCACGTTTTTCCCTACCGTTATCGCCACCTATGGCGGTGTGGACAATGTAGATCGCGGCCTTATCCGGATGGGACAATCGTTTGGCCTCTCCCGCTTGTCCATTGTACGTAAAATCATTATTCCAGGGGCACTCCCTGCTATTCTTTCAGGGTTTAGGATATCGGCTTCAATAGGTATTATTTTGCTGGTGGCAGCGGAAATGATTGGCGCTGAGTATGGCGTAGGTGCCTATATTCTCCTGGCAGGTAGCCTGATGGCAACTGACCAGCTCATAGCAGGTGTATCGATTCTTTCCGTAATGGGTTTGATTATAGCCTGGCTCATCAGCAAGGCAGAAAACCATTTTCTTAAATGGCGATCGTAAGTTACGGTATCAATAATTACAGACTGCCATACACATCATCCTCATTTCTTTCGTAAACCCAACAGTGCGTTAGCTCCAAATATGAGTAACGCACCAATCCATCCAGCAATGGTAAGTGGCGGATCAGCAACTATTATAGGCCCAAGCATAGCGGCGAACAGTATTCGACTCGAAGATATAATAGCCCCCTCCACCGCTGTTACATAAAAAAATCCATACGTGAGCAGGTATTGCCCAAGAACTCCGGCAACCGAGCAACTGATCAGAAAAAACAGCTCTGTGGAATTCGGCAGGAAAATGGAATTATGGAAAAACAGCAACATGATGACAGTGCCCATTCCAAACATAAAGAACAGGATAGTCTGTGAATCATGATGGCGTCTGCTGATATTCAGATAAATTATTGCAAAAGCAGCAGTAATACCAGAGCAAAGCCCCCACAGGTTATGCCAGACCGCCTGAAAGTCTTCTGGTAAAAGAATCAGCCATACACCAACAAAAGCTACACCAACAATACAAAGTGAAACCGTATCACGCTGCCCTTTGAGGAAGAACCAGGAAAACACCGCCACAAAAAGCGGATACGTCATGTTAAGAATATTTGCCTCGGCAACCGATCCGACTGCCACTGCCTTATAGAAACAAAAGACAGCAACAGTATTGGCTACAGTTCGACCAATAAGGTAATGGTATTTTTTCGGCTGCAACTTCTGGCCTTGCATGACCATAGTAGCTGATACAATTGCAAAGCCAAGGAGAAACCGTGCAAAGACAAAATAGGCGGATTCAATAAAAACGTAACCTGAAGCCCAGCGAATAATGAGCGTTGCTAAATAAAAAAAGAACGCAGAGCCCAAAACAGCTAGCCAACCGACAACTTGACTGGACATGATCGGTATTGGCGTAAGTGAATCAGTTTTCATGGATAACCAGGTCGTAATTGTATAATTTAATGAAAAAACATCAGGACATCGTGAAACATACGATACATGCAGAGCACTTCTCCCCCTGCTAACAGAGGCAGTTACTCTATCTCCTCACGTATATGCTGTCTGCATTTTTCTTGCTCAATATTCTAAAAAACACAATTGATCGGGAATTGCATGAAGTTGTTCTGCCCCTCAGACTTTGCTTCAGATCGTCGTCGGGATTTACTGCACATCTTTACATTCATTATTTGTAGTGCTGTATATCCGTTTTCTAGATTCTTCGTCAATCACCCTTTCTGAGTAACCTGAAACTTGAGTGCCCCCCTACTCCCACACCTCCCCTTTTTAAACCTTATCCGCATCTGAATAGCGCTAATTCCTCCACCCATAACGCCTAACCAATTACAGTGTTTTCCTTCTTGTTGTTCTACTGCACTTGTGCCAGATGAATAGATCACTATATCATTACACTAAAAGTATAATAAATAATCAAGCATGACCAATGGCATAATGGCTCATATTATTAGTGACATAAAGCACTTACCTTCTCAAATCTCTGTTTAGTGGTTGACATGGTAGCTGTAATAAATTTAAGTGTTCACTTATAGACCGCATCCCCTTGAAAATATGAGATTTTGCAGGCATCCGCGATCTAACAAATCGGTAGGCATTTGTGGTAGTGATTTAGACCCAAATCAACAAAGCGATTACATGATGTCTTCGATAATCCAGATATTGAAACAGGGCAATTATGCCCGAAAACCCCGTTAATATCATATTATCAGGGCAAATTGACCTGATAATCAATGGTTAGCTACTAAATAGAGATAAAATTGAAGGTATACTCCTCATTTTCCAATATATTAAATTTTCGTCGTTCAAGAGTTGATGTTGAAACTGTATATAAACGTTATGCACTACTCTATGACCAAGTTATTTTCAACAGATATGGGTGTCCAATTGGGAAGAATGATCTTTTTCCAACAGTTTCATCTTATGTAGCTAAGACTATCGGCAAGAAAGAAAATCATAAAAAAGATATTGAGCTTGGAAAGAATAAGAAATTTAGCGATATATTCGTAGATATGTGGGAATATTTCGACAATCCTGAAAAAATTCATCGTGAAGCATTCGAGTATGTATCAGAAGATGTTTCAAATAAAATAAGTGAGTATTCTTGGTACCAAAATGCTCTAGATGAAGAAATGAGGATTCATAATCACTCTAAAGAGTATAAAGCTGCTGCCATAGTGGCCAACGATATTTCATCAGATATTGCATTCAATTTACTGCTCTCGAAAAACATTACAAACTTTAATATGAGTTTATCTCCTGTAGTTGGAGAAGCTCTTAAAGCTCCCCATGACGTGAATGATGAGATTAATCTTTTTACAACAAATTTAGTTATACCTGATTTTGAGGCACTTTCCTGGGAGAATATTTTACAATTACGCCAAGACGAAAATATAGTTAGTTTTCGTAAAAATGTATTTAACTCACTTGGCACTGGCAACCACCCAGATAATGTTTTAGCTGATAAATTAGAAAAAGATCTCTGGGATTTGGCTGAACAAAGCAAACCAAATATTGGAAAACGCATAATTGAATTTTGTTTGAGTAATTTACCACTGCCCTCACCAATTAACCCTTTTGGCTATTATTATGGTGCTAAGGCAATTGCTAATGATGTCAAACAAAAAGATAAAGCATGGGTGTTTGTCATCCAAAAGATGAAAAATATTTAGCTAACAAAACGCTAAACAAGGATTGCTGTCAGGCCACCGATTCGTTCTTAAAACCCTATGGTAAACCAAAACATTTAGGTTATTGAATAGTTCGCGGGTGCCAGCAACCTGTTAGCTCCACGTTAAATAAATATGAAACCTTCCGACATTAAAAATATGTTCCAGTTGGGGTCGGACCACGCCAATACGCTACAAACTCTAGACTTTATTCCTAAAAAACAGGTGTTATTGAAGCTTAGAGCACCCTTTTTATAGGCAAAAAGTGATCTCTAAGGAAAATACCTACTCCTCTGCCACGTACAGTGCCGCATACGTTTTTGTCAACATCACCTGATACTGTATTGAGATATTTGAAAGAATTTCATACTACAATTATCAAATTGATAGCTTACTCCCCTCGTCCTTACTTAATGAGACTTTATTGTTATGCCAAGAGCCAACAGGCACTATATTCCAGGTTGTGTATGGCATATCACTCATCGATGTCATAAACAGGAGTTCCTACTTAAATTTGAGAAGGATAGAAAGCGTTGGCGACATTGGTTGTATAAAGCAAAAAAACGATACGGTCTCTGTGTTCTTGATTACATCATCACCTCAAACCATGTTCATTTGCTTGTCATGGATACTGGTGAACATGTTATCCCGAAAAGTTTACAGCTGATAGCTGGTAGAACTGCTCAAGAATACAACATACGCAAGAAGAGAAAAGGGGCTTTCTGGGAAGACAGGTACCACGCAACAGCTGTTCAGACCGATAAACATTTAGCGAAATGTCTAGTTTATATAGATCTCAACATGGTTAGAGCCGGTGTTGTGCAGCATCCTTCTGAATATACTATTAGCGGATACAACGAAATACAAACACCCCCAAAACGATATTCAATTGTAAACCAGAAGGCTCTAAACGATCTTTTTGCGGTAAAAGAAGATCACATTTTCCGTCAATTACATCGTGAGTGGGTGGAGCAGGAACTTCTGAATGATGTCTCAAGTCGACAAAGTTTTTGGAGTGAGGCTGTTGCTGTAGGAAATGAGAACTATATACAAAATATACAGAGAGAACTTGTCGGTAGAATACCAGGACGCTCAATAATATCCGAAAGTGAATCGTCCATATTGAAAGAGCCTACAACTCCTTACAGCACTCTTTTTGATACCCAAAAGTGCATTCTAAGACCCCAAAATACCTATTTTCTATCCATTAATCATTAGTTTTTAGTATGTTGGTGTGGTCCGACCCCATACCATATACCATATCAAGTACTGTAGGGGGCAACGCCCTTTGCCTCCTTGAGGGGCAATGTTCAACGACAATTATAACTCCGGGTTGACGACAATTATAATTCCGGACTCATCTCGCTTTTAACACTTTGTTTTAACGGTAAAATATCACTTTTCTTCTTGCTAAAACAAATTTCCATAAGTAACATTTCAATACTCATCCGGAGGATAGGGCAACGCTGAGGAGCGACCTGAGCGCCGAGATGAATGCCGTAAGGATGGAGACCGAGCGTTACTGCTCGGTCTTTGTTTTTTTCTCCATCCATATGGCCTCAATGCGTTAAACCTCGGGGGTTTGGGGGCAGAGCCCCCGGTACTGAGGAGCATTAACCTGCCTCCAAGTTCTGTTTTGCCTTTTTTAGCCTGTAACTATCGAGGTTGAGCTCCAGGATGACACTGTGATGAACCAGGCGATCTATAGCAGCAGCAGTGGTCATCGGATCTTTAAAAATCTTTTCCCATTGTGAAAAAGGTAGATTGCTGGTGAGCATGATGCTGCTTCGTTCATAGCAGTATGCCAGTAGAGTGAACAGCACCTCCATCTCTTCCCGGCTTTGCTGGACGTAACCGATATCATCGATAAGTAACGCGTCATATTTCACCATTTTTTTGAGCATTCGGGGTAGCACAAGTTCTCTTTTGGCCACCAATAAATCTTGAACAAGCAAGCTGCAGGACGTGAAGAGAATTCGCTTGTCGTTGTTAATCAGCTCTTGCGCAATCGCGCAAAGCAAATGGGTTTTGCCACTACCGGGATTTCCAAAGGCCAATATGTTTTCAGATCGTTCAAGGAAAGAACCTTCCAACAGGCTATTCACCAAGCCACGAAGTTTAGCAGGAAGGCGAGTCTGGTCAAACGAGGCCAGGCTTTTTTCCAGAGGCAGCCTGGATTCCCGTAAATATCTCGCAATGCGTTTGTGCCGACGTTCTTCGCATTCTCGAACAACCAACTCCTGGAGATACGCTTCATAGCTCAGTGATTCCTGCCTGGCTAACTCAGCCTCGCCCCGATAACAGGCTCGAACAGTTGATAGATAGAGCTGCTTTAACGACCTCTCCAGAGTAACCACATTATCTGCTTGATTCATCCGTGGACCTCCTCTAAGAGTTGATCATAACCAGCAAGGGTAACAGTCTGCACCGATACGTCAGTGACAGGTTCAGCCGGCTGTTTCAAGGAAAGAAATTTGTGTACCTCAGTAGCATTTATTGGTTCTTCTTCTGCAATCAAGTAACGCAGAGCATCATCGACAGCTGTCTCGTTTTTCTGAGCAGCAAGTTGTAAAATTGACAAGTATTCTTTGGCAGCATTGGTAACACAGTGCTGTTGAGCAAGAGTATCATAGGCCATCCGGAATCTGCTGGTTGGAAACAGATCATTCAGATACCTGTAGTTTTCAAACGCCCGAGGTTTGCGAACCAGCCAGTCAATGATATGACGGTATTGAATATAATGCTTGTTGCTGCCTCTTATCCTCGGAATATTTTCAATATGACTTTGTCCATACCAGATCTCCAGATGCCCTGAATACAGGCGAACGTTGACCTTTTCTTTTATCAGACGACTGTTAACTGAATAGACTTTGTGTTTTATTCTGATAGTGCTGCTCGGTCCGACTCTCACTTCAAAACGCGTACATGTATCAAGCTTACTCGAAGGTAAGGGTTTCAAGGCTGCCTGTTCTTCGAGAAATCGTGATTGACGATTGCGATTAAGTTGTGCAAACAGCTTCTGCAAAAACAGTTCATACTCTTGTCGCGTAGTAAAATCCCGACTACCTCGCAGCATTAGTGCTTGATCAACTGCTTTCTTAAAACGATAATGGCGCTGTTCAATGTCTCCGTTTTCATGAGGGCTGGAAGGATTTGTTTTACGCCCCTGCATATTGTAGTGGTCCAATAACCCTTGATATGCACGAGTAAACTCTTCAAGATTTTCCGGTTTATTTACCGCAGCTGACAACCTATCCGTTTGGTGTTGCTCGGGAGCACCGCCAAGTTGCCAAAGACATTGTTGCAGTCCTTCGCTTAAACTCTCAAAACTTTCTGAAAAACATATTGTCCCCGTTTCCCAGTTTGAATAGGTCAGAACAAAATGAAATACCAGGTGATCAAATGGCTGGCCTGCAATAGTAATTTGCAATTTATCCATATGGGTGAAATCTGATTGGCCTAATCTGCCAGGGTGATGCTTTTGCGGAAAATAAATTTCATTACCAGGGCCTGCTGTAGCACGCCAGTTTTTTACTCGACGTTGAAAAGTCCGAAGCTGACCATCGCTGAAACGGCCAGGGTGAAGTCGTTGCAGGTGACAGAAAAGTGTTTTGGCCTCAAGGGCGTCATTGCTTTCTAAAAATGGTGTAACCGAGGACCATACATCATCAAAAGGGTCGTCTCGAGTTCGCCAATCTCGTATTCGTTCAGCGTTAATTTCACTTGGTAACTTTTCAAGATCACGATACTTGCGGCCAGTTTTTTCATCCATGCCAGCCTTCAGTGATGCGACCTCTAATGTTTTTCCCTGACTTAAATATTTCTTCAATTTTCTCACCTGAAAGTCTGTGACCATTCATATCCCTCCTTTGAGAGATATGAATAATCGGATCACAATTTTCCGGGAAAAATAATTGTCGTTAGGGGGGAATTATAATTGTCGCTGATCAGGGCAAAGCAGTTAATCCCCTTTCAGGGGTTAATCAATACCGTCTCCTCTGGGGTCGGTTGTTTATCTATGGGTAAAATAATGATTGTGTCATGCAAACACAGTGCACGACAGTGTCGTAGTATTGTGCATGGTGCCTATCAAACATTTGCATTACCAATATTGGTCATCTACAATATCTTCAGAGGTCGTTTATGGTGAAGTTCAGGGAGGCAACCTACTTGATTATTAAGGGGGGGGATTGTTCAACAGAATAGCCTAAACTTCACGACAAGGTAATTGTCGCAGATCGGACAAAGTAATTGACATCTAATACACGGAAGATATGATAATATCAGGGCAATTTGACCTGATAATCAATGGTTAACTTCAAGGAGGAAACAATGGAGTATCAAAAGTTCCTCTCAGACTGGAAAGATGGATTAATTGAAATCGATGTAAGTCAAAGTAAAGCACTACAGGTTGCTAATTCAAGTATTCTTCCCATACGATATTAAGCAGCACATGTTTTTTGGTCCTTGGTATGAATGCTTTCAATATTTGCGACACGATGTCGCTTTATATATATGTTTTCACAATAGATTATAGTGAAAACCCGGTGTTCCGCCACCGGCATCCTAGGGAGGCATGCTACCGTTGCGCTGATGACGGGGTGTGAAGCCCTCCCACCAATGTACCGAGGATCTTCGAAGTTGGAAGGTCGGGACAAGAAGCGTGAGTGGATTGTCCTTCTGGAAGCCTCATCCTGATTAGGGCTAAGATTGACTGATATGGTCAGCATATACAAACACTTGCAGCATCGTAAATAGTAACAAGCCAAAGAGTGCTGATAGGCTTGGACCATACGGTGAACGGTCAAGTCGGGAGTTTATAACGCGCCTAACGCGGATGTTGCACCGCCGGTATACAGATTGGACTTAAGTCGGTTAACAGTATTTACTGCGGAACGTGGTAAGCTCGTAACTCCGCCTACAAATATTCCTGCAGGCAGGCCAACCGTAAGGCAGACCGATGGTGTTGCTGGTGCAAAACGCCTTACCAAGTTAATGCCTTTCTGTGATGGGAAGGATACGGAGCTATCTTCGGCCCGAAAGGAAGCTAAATTTTGGCGGGTGTTCTATCGTGAGAAAGTGCAAGGAACCTCTCTTAAGGAGGAATAGCAAATGACGGTCATCAGACTGGTGCACCTCTCCTACTTTATAGGCTGAGGCCTTGAACGTGTATTGCGAAGGTAATGCGTGTTGACGGTAGTTCTGGGCAATGCTTAACCGGACTTCATCATATCAGATGTTGTCTTAATGAATGCTTGAACCGTATGCTGGGAAACTCGCTTGTACGGTTCTGAGGGGGGCGGAGGTCGTAAGACCTCGAACCTACCCGGTGCTTCAATAAAAAAGGGGAATAAAATGAAAAAATCATTAATTTGTACTTTGATGTTTGCAGTAGCGCCTGTCATGTCAATACAGCATGCCCAAGCATTAACAATTGATTTTGAGGATGTTGGACTGATTTGGGCACATGGAGTGACAAGCATAGCAAGCCATGGATTTAGTTTCACATCTGCTGAGGATGAAGGTCTTGGTACTATGTTTGATGGTAATCCTTGCGATCCTGATTGTGCTGCAAATGGAACAACAACCTTAATTGTTTCAGGTTATGGCGCAGGAATAGGTTCTGGAGGAGCTGGCACACAGCCCGTTACGCTTACGAGTGATTTGGGATTGCCTTTTAATTTGTGGAGCTTTGATATTGGAGAACTGACAAGTACTGCTCAATATAATGCCGACAGGATACAGGTTACGGGCTATGTTTTTGGAGGTGGATCTATTATTACTACAGCATATCTTGATGGCATAAACGATGGGCCTGGAGGAGATGATGACTACGAAAAAGTAGTATTGGGTGAAAATTGGCTAAATACGCCTCTTAGTCATGTTACTTTTCACGATCCTGATATTGGCGGATA
Organism: Desulfosediminicola flagellatus; assembly: GCF_005116655.2. Lineage (GTDB taxonomy): Bacteria > Desulfobacterota > Desulfobulbia > Desulfobulbales > Desulfocapsaceae > Desulfopila > Desulfopila flagellata. The sequence goes on from NZ_CP050698.1 coordinate 2,613,431, forward strand.
TGGAGCAGATTCTGATGTAGGTGCTTTTTCGCTTGATAACATCCAGGTAAATGTTGTTCCGGAACCAATAAGCTCTGTCCTTTTTGTTACTGGTGGTATACTTTTAGCTGGTAGGCGTCTTATAAAAAGAAAAAAGACAGCATAACAAAAAAATGCATGGGAATCCAAAATCAAGATGAAATAATCGCAATTGAAAATGTGCCACAGTTCTCGGTTGGTGCACCATTGCCGGTTACAATAAGCGACGAATATAATTTACTCATACTCTCAATTGGGGTCCCACACACACAATTGGGGTCGGACCACGCCAATCCGCTACAAACTCAGACTTTATTCCTGAAAAAAAGGTGTTATTGAAGCTTAGAGCACCCTTTTTATAGGCAAAAAGTGATCTCTAAGGAAAATACCTACTCCTCTGCCACGTACAGTGCCGCATACGTTTTTGTCAACATCACCTGATACTGTATTGAGATATTTGAAAGAATTTCATACTACAATTATCAAATTGATAGCTGACGTCCCCCCCTTTCTTACTCAATGAGACTTTATTGTTATGCCAAGAGCCAACAGGCACTATATTCCAGGTTGTGTATGGCACATCACTCATCGATGTCATAAACAGGAGTTCCTACTTAAATTTGACAAGGATAGAAAGCGTTGGCGACATTGGTTGTATGAAGCAAAAAAACGGTACGGCCTCTGTGTTCTTGATTACATCATCACCTCAAACCATGTTCATTTGCTTGTCATGGATACTGGTGAACATGTTATCCCGAAAAGTTTACAGCTGATAGCAGGTAGAACTGCTCAAGAGTACAACATACGCAAGAAGAGAAAAGGGGCTTTCTGGGAAGACAGGTACCACGCAACAGCTGTTCAGACCGATAAACATTTAGCGAAATGTCTAGTTTATATAGATCTTAACATGGTTAGAGCCGGTGTGGTGCAGCATCCTTCTGAATATACTATTAGCGGATACAACGAAATACAAACACCCTCAAAACGATATTCAATTGTAAACCAGAAGGCTTTAAACGATCTTTTTGCGGTAAAAGAAGATCACATTTTCCGTCAATTACATCGTGAGTGGGTGGAGCAGGAACTTCTGAATAATGTCTCAAGTCGACAAAGTTTTTGGAGTGAGGCTGTTGCTGTAGGAAGTGAGAACTATATACAAAATATACAGAAAGAACTTGTCGGTAGAATACCAGGGCGCTCAATAGTATCCGAAAGTGAATCGTCCATATTGAAAGAGCCTACAACTCCTTACAGCACTCTTTTTGATACCCAAAAGGGCATTCTAAGGCCAAAAAACACCTATTTTCTATCCATTAATCATTAGTTTTTTGTATGTTGGTGTGGTCCGACCCCATACCAGTTGGTTCACAATTATCAAATTGATAGCTGACGTCCCCCCCTTTCTTACTCAATGAGACTTTATTGTTATGCCAAGAGCCAACAGGCACTATATTCCAGGTTGTGTATGGCAAATCACTCATCGATGTCATAAACAGGAGTTCCTACTTAAATTTGACAAGGATAGAAAGCGTTGGCGACATTGGTTGTATGAAGCAAAAAAACGGTACGGCCTCTGTGTTCTTGATTACATCATCACCTCAAACCATGTTCATTTGCTTGTCATGGATACTGGTGAACATGTTATCCCGAAAAGTTTACAGCTGATAGCAGGTAGAACTGCTCAAGAGTACAACATACGCAAGAAGAGAAAAGGGGCTTTCTGGGAAGACAGGTACCACGCAACAGCTGTTCAGACCGATAAACATTTAGCGAAATGTCTAGTTTATATAGATCTTAACATGGTTAGAGCCGGTGTGGTGCAGCATCCTTCTGAATATACTATTAGCGGATACAACGAAATACAAACACCCTCAAAACGATATTCAATTGTAAACCAGAAGGCTTTAAACGATCTTTTTGCGGTAAAAGAAGATCACATTTTCCGTCAATTACATCGTGAGTGGGTGGAGCAGGAACTTCTGAATAATGTCTCAAGCCGACAAAGTTTTTGGAGTGAGGCTGTTGCTGTAGGAAGTGAGAACTATATACAAAATATACAGAAAGAACTTGTCGGTAGAATACCAGGGCGCTCAATAGTATCCGAAAGTGAATCGTCCATATTGAAAGAGCCTACAACTCCTTACAGCACTCTTTTTGATACCCAAAAGGGCATTCTAAGGCCAAAAAACACCTATTTTCTATCCATTAATCATTAGTTTTTAGTATGTTGGTGTGGTCCGACCCCATACCAATTGTTATCTCTCGGCAAAAATATGGTGGTGAGCTTTTGGGAGTTGGAAAAGTAACCCTCTTTATCAATTTGAGCAAAGGTGTATTTGCAACCAGAAGCTACCCACCATGAGCTACGGTTCATGCAATCCCAATTGGGAGATGTTGGGGGGCGGAGCAAACCAAAATAAAGACTTTACAGGACAAGCCTTTTTTATTTAGGACATTTTGGTGCTTAAAAGTTACTAATAGGTATAGATATAGCTCTTGATCCGGGCGATTGTCAGCAGCCGATTACTGGTGTGTAAAAAGGTTCGACTCAGGAGAGAGGACGCTCTCACTTGAGCAGTCAGGAATTGCTGTTTTTTTGCTAAGGATAATTGCATACGTTACCCTCGTAAGCATAGCTCAATCGCCCTTTTCCAACTGGAGAAGTCGAACGCTGTTGCTTTTTGGTTCTCATCTATTTTCTCTTATAATAAAATGAATGCTGTTACAATCCCATATGATCAATTGAGCCAAGAGGCATTGAAGGGTGTTATTGAAGAATTTGTAACCCGTAATGGTACTGATTACGGCGAAGCCCAAATCCCGCTTGAAACTAAAATTGCCCAAGTGTTAATACAACTTAAATCTAAAGAAGCCTTTATTGTCTTTGATCATGATTCTGAAACAGCTACTATCCTTCACAAGGATGATCAAATTTTAAAATCTATTGATTCATAAGACGGAAAGGAGGCAAGTCGGATTTTGACTCTTGTTGCGAATTTTTGATAACAAAATAATCACCGGATAAACCGGCGATCATCATGTTGTGCATGTGAAATGCTAGTGAAAAATTATGACCTGAGATTGTACGAAACTGCTATATTATCGGTCAATGGCGAGACCATCCTCAATGACAGATCTTCACCAAATCAACAACTACTCTGAACTCATTTGGCCAGGATGCCGGTATCAAGGCAATATTTACGTTAGTACTTCAACTCCCGAATCCGTTACCAACAACGTATGTTCATACTGGGCTGAAAGTTGATTATCCACCGTTCTTGCCGTCCATTCATCTTGCTCGTCAATAGTTGCTTCTGCTTTACCACAATTGATCATAGGCTCAATTGTGAAAATCATACCGGGTTTCATTCGATCACCACTTTTCTTTGGTGAAATATGATGCACCTGTGGTTCTTCATGGAACTTGACTCCGACACCATGACCGCAAAATTGATGTACAACACTAAAGCCATGAGCTTTAGCATGTTTGGCAATAACAAAGCCTATATTGCCGAATCGTTTTTTCGGTGCAACCTGCTCGATCCCTAGTATCAGACATTCTTTTGCTACCTGAATGAGCTTTTGTGCTTCAGCAGACACCTCGCCTATTGTAAACATGCGGCTGGTATCTCCAAAGTAACCGTCTACTATAGTCGTCACATCGATGTTAAGAATGTCACCATGCTTTAGTATGGTTTGTTTAGAAGGTATTCCATGGCAGATTACATCGTTGAGTGAAATGCAGGAGGACTTGGGGAATCCGTGGTATCCAAGGGGGGCGGGCACGGCACCATTTTCTGTTATATATTTATGAATGAGGTCATCAAGATATTCAGTAGAGACACCTTCTTCAACATGTTCAGAGATGTAATCTAAGGTGCCAGCTGCTAGTTTTGAGCTTTCCCTGATTCCTTCTATCTGCCTTTTGGATTTAATGATAATTGCCATGTTTTCTATATTCGTTCTCGTAATTGTTTAGCTTCCACATCTGTCAAAACTTAAGAGTACATTCTTGCTCTTAGCACAGAAAGACTCTGTGTGATCAATGATAACTCATTGCGCTTCATCTCGTATTTGATAGCGCTGACCATAAATCAATTCGACTTTTATGGCATGGCAAAATCTGTCTATCACTGCATTATCATAACATTTACCTTTGCCACTCATTGAACAAATACAAGCCTGCTTCAAAAGTAAAATTTGATACACGTGACGATAACAGTGCGACCTTCCCGTAAGGGCCTGACACTATCAGGAAAGATCGTATAACGTAGTTATCCATCCCCTACCCTACAGTCAAACATCTTCTCATCCATCGAGAAGGCTCACTCTCGTCTGCGACGACTCAGATGCTTAGCGGATGAAGTTCTGATCTTTCTATTAAGATGACCTCGATAAATACTCATAATAGCATTATAAAACATGTTGAGAAAAGGCAGTTTATGTCACTATAACATAAGACTTGTGCCTATATTTTTTTCTTTGGCAAGGTGTAATACGAGGTCAGCTGTTATCAGATCCTGTACAGCAACACCAACAGATTTGAATACTGTTATCTCATCCTCGGTTGTTCTTGACGATATACTTCCGGCAACAAGTTGTCCGAGTTCACCATGGATATGATCTTGAGTAATAATTCCTTGTTGAATTGGTTGAATTATATCTCCGGCTTCTGCTAAACACCCTGTCATCTGATCGACTACGACTTTGGCTCTAGCAATCGTATCTGAAGGAATTTCTGCCATCTCTGGCTTGTATGATCCTACGCCATTGATATGCGCTCCGCTTTTAACATGCAGATTATTAAATACAGGTTTGTTCGAGGACGTTGCGGTACATATGATATCAGCCTTAAGAAGAGTATCTGCAGATTTTGCAACAACCACCGGAATCTTCAGTTTTTCTTCCATTTTTGCAGCGAAATTCTGTGCTCTTTCTGTCTGTAAGCCGAAGACATAGGCTTTTTGAATAGCTCGTACTTTGCAAATTGCTTCAAGTTGTGTTTCCCCTTGTGTCCCTGGGCCTATTACTGCTGCAATAGCTGCGTCTTTTCTCGCGAGCAGCGATGTTGCAAGGCCTGATACTGCACCGGTTCTCATGGCGGTAATGAATTCTCCATCCATAACTGCCAGAGGCACGCCGGTGGTTGAGTCAAATACCATCAGCATCGCATGTATTAGCGGAAGACCTTTGGCAGGGTTATTCCTGTTCATGTTAACCACCTTCACCCCAACTTTGCAGACCTCTGGTAAATAGGCTGGCATGAACAGTGCGGTTCCATTATCTGCTTCCATCTCCAGTTTTGTTCGTAAAGGCATGGCAGCTTTGCCAGAATGGAGGGCCATGAATGCGCTTTTCATCGCATCTATGCACTTTTCCATAGTCAAAATCGCTTTTAGGTCATTACCGGAAAAAAATACTATTTTATTTGTTTTCATGAAATCCACTGTCGCTATAATGCCAAATCCTTTGGTAGGTGGCTTGATTGATGAGAAAAAGTCTGTGGTGTATTCGAGAGTTGAATGCACCTTAGACTACAAGGCGGCGGGCCCAAATGTCTACTCTCGGACTGCCCTGCATAATCATTTGAAAAGGCAATAGTATATTCATGAGCACATAATGTCGACACAAATATTTATGTGCTGTTTTAAATAGTAAAAACGAATTTATATACTATTACTGTCTAATTGATTATCAAAAATGTATTATGTTAATTCGAATTTAATGAACCATTGTTACCATAAAAATCAATTGCATGCTATTATCTGTTGACAGTATGTCGACACGGAAAAGTTGTACATGGATGAAGAGTAACAGTTCTGATTTGCTGCCATCGCTACAGTGGCTCACTATGTATACGAAGAGTACCAAAAATCACATGACCAGTAAGAAAAATCATATGACAGCTGCGAGCAAGAAAACAAGTATGCCTCAAAAATCCAGTAGCGCTCCCAAGCGCATACGAGGTGAGCGGCAAATTCAGATTTATCAAAACCTCAGAAGGGAAATACTCACCCTGGGACTCAGGCCAGGAGTTCCACTGGATGAAACACACCTCGCACAAAAATTCGAAACGTCTCGATCCCCGGTAAGAGAAGCCTTAATCAAGTTGGCAGGAGATGGCCTGGTACTGATCCTGCCAAACAGATCAACCCTGGTAGCACCTTTTGATCTGCTTTTGATTCCGAAATATCTGGATGCGTTAAGCCTTTTGCAGCGTACCACGCACCATCTTGCAGCTCTCCAGAGAAGTGACCAACATCTCGAATCAATAAAAAAAGCACATACCTGTTTCATGGAAGCTGTGGAGAAAAACGATTCTTCTGTAACCATTGAGGCGAACCTTGAGTTTCATCTGGCTATCAGCGAGGCTTCATGCAACCCGTATTTCACAGCGGCATATAAACGGCTACTGAACGAAGGAATGCGAATGCAACATATGCATATTGAGTATATGGGCTGGTCCCCGGATGAGCCTGGTGTCAGGGGGCATCAGGAAATGATAGATGCAATTGAAAGCAGAGATGCAGAGCTGGCTGAGCAACTGGCTAAAAATCACGCTGAACAATTTGATCAGGCATTTATTCGTTTTTTGTCTCAAAGACTCTCAGAGCATATCAAGATCATTTCTTCGTAAGATAGAGGAGTAAATAGATGAATATTCCAAGTATTCTAAACGATGTAGTTGGGCCTGTAATGCGTGGTCCTTCCAGTTCGCATAGTGCTGCCGCAGTGCGAATAGGCAAAATATGCAGGGAGTTGATGGGGGGACAACTTGAACATGTCACAGTGCATTATGACATTAAGGGTTCTTTGCCGACCACCTGGATTTCGCAAGGCTCTGATATGGGGCTTTCCGGCGGGCTTTTAGGTTTTGATGCCGACGATGAAAGATTAATTGGATATACGCGCGAATTGCAGAAAGCCAACCTCAAGGTGAGTTGTATAGCTGGTGATTTTGGAGACACACATCCCAACACCTACAACCTGACCATCAAAAACGGGGAGGAGGAACATACTCTAGTGGCCATCTCTACCGGGGGTGGCATGATTGAAGTTTTAAAGATAGACGGCCTGGCTGTATCCTACTGTGGGGATTGTTACGGGCTCGTGATCTGGACCGGGGTAATCCACCCTTCTCTCCTTGATGTTCTTAATGATTCAGGGTGCAAAGTTTACAGCCCGGATGCAGGGGGAGGAACCCTGGTTTTTGTTACTCGACCAACCCCCTATGACACTGACCTTCTTCATACGATTGCTCAACACCAAAACGTTATACTCGCACGACCCATTTCACCTGTACTCCCAATTTTAACAACTTCCGAAACGAAAGTACCATTTACAACAGCTTTGGAAATGGAGAGTTATGGGGCAGCGAATGGGCTCAGGAGTCTTGCCGACCTTGCCCTTCACTATGAAGCTGCGAGGGGCGGTATTGCACAGGATGAAGTGCTTAAAAAAACATTGTACCTTGTAGATGTCATAGAGGATTCGATACAAAAAGGTCTGGACGGGACCCACTATAAAGACCGAATACTTGGTTATCAGTGTGGGAAATATACAGCGAAACTGCACGATAACACATTGCTGAACCTTGGTGTACTTGATCAGATTATCCCCTATGTCACTGCTCTCATGGAAAACAAAAGCGCAATGGGTGTAATAGTGGCAGCTCCTACTGCCGGCTCCTGCGGGGGAATGCCCGGTACCGTGATGGCAGTAGCCGATACCATGAAACTGGACAGACAGGCAAAAGCCAGAGGACTGTTGGCTGCAGGAGTCATTGGTGTGTTGATTGCAACCAAAAGCACCTTTTCAGCGGAAATTTGCGGCTGCCAGGCAGAATGTGGAGTGTCATCAGGGATGATTGCAGCGGCAATGGTTTCGATGATGGGCGGAGAGTATTCAACCTCATTGAGTGCAGCTTCTATGGCATTGCAGAACAGTTTTGGAATGGTTTGTGATCCCGTTGCGAGCAGAGTAGAGGTTCCGTGTCTTGGCAAAAATATTCTGGCTGCAAGCAACGGCGTATCGTGTGCTAATCTGGCTCTGGCCGGATTTGACCATGTTGTCCCTTTTGACGAAGTTGTAAAGGCTATGGATAGCGTGGGGCGAGCACTTCCTCACGAGCTGCGCTGCACTGCACTCGGTGGACTATCTATAACCTCCACCTCAAAGAAAATTGAACAGACACTACAAGACCAGGAACACGCTGAATAATTGCACAGAGTGATGAGGAGGGTAGTATTTATAGGGATTGCCCCGCCAGGTGTAACACTCTGAGCAGGCTCACGTGCACGTTTTTTTAATTAAGCATTGTATGCAGAGCTGCAATATGCTCCTGGCCTATTCCGCAACATCCTCTTACGATCGGCAAGACGGCGCCGAGGTGGTGCAGTTCGCTAAGCGCTGTGGCGATTGCTGGTGACATGACGTCTGGTTGGCTACAGTTAAACAAGATTGCAGCCAACCCAATATCGACAGAGGCCCTGACAGCATTTACTACTGTCTCGCCAGAGCGTAAACGTGGCTTTAACTTTTCCACATCTTAATAGCGCTAATTCCTCTACCCATGACGCCTAACTATTTATAGTGTTTTCTTGATCATTGTTACACTGCTCTTTTGCTAGATGAATAGATCACCTTCTCATTACACTAAAAATATAATAAACAATCAAGCATGACCAATGGTGTAATGGCTTATATTATTAATGACATAAGCCACTTACCTTCTACAGTCTCTGTTTAGTGGTTGACATGGTAGCTGTAATAAATTTAATTGTTGTTTGTAGGCCACATCCCATTGAAAACATAGGCGTTTACAGACATCCACGATCGAGTAAATTGGTAGGCATTTGTGGTAGTGATTTTAACCAAAATCAACAAACCGATTACATGATGTCTGCGAAAATCCAGATATTGAAACAGGGCAATTATGCCTGAAAACCCCGTTAATATCAAATTCCTAGGGCAAATTGACCTGATAACCAATTGTTATCTTTCCAAATTCCAAAAATGTATTGGATAAATTAAAATGGAACAATTAATTGTTCATATAATAATTTACTTGCCAGAAATACTAAGTGTCGCTGCCATTCTCATGGTTATTCAAAGATTTCATTTTCTTAAAAATGCTATACGTACATTTGGCGAAGTTACAGGTATCGAGGAACGTCAAAATACACGTATGGGTGTATCAAGTACACCTGGTCACAGAAGAGTTGTCCACTATCCAGTAATTCATTTTAAAGATACAGCTAATAACAAGTATAGGTGTATTGCTGGTATGGCTGCACGTTTTCTAAACTATGGTGTCGGAGACAGAGTCCCGGTAATTTATAATCCTTCTAATCCTCAAAAATGTTTCCTTAATCACATTTACTTTGTGTGGGTAACACCCTTAGGCTGTACATTGCTTGCAATAGGAGCAATAGCATATAAATATATAATTTAAGATAACCAGCGCTAATAAACACGGACCGCAAAAATATTGCGGTCTTGAAAAATATAAGCAACGCATAAAATGCGTCAATAATTCAGTTGTAACCTTTCGCATTTCGCGGCCGGTTATCACATCATTAGCGAAAAAAAGATGAATTCCTTTCAAAATGACTATAAGAGAAGCAATAATAGATGAGCATGAGTTGCTCACAGACATATCATTTAAATCAAAATCATACTGGAATTACCCATCCAGCTATTTTGATATTTGGAAAAATGAATTAACCATCACAAATAATTATATAGCTAAGAATAATGTCTTTGCTCTTGAAAATGCAAATCAAGTAATTGGTTATTATTCAATAATATTTTTAAAAAGCAACTTTCAAATGAAAAATATCGTTTTAGAAAAAGGTTTTTGGTTAGAACATATGTTTCTATTACCTGATTTTATAAAACAGGGTTTTGGTAGGGAAATGATTTCGCATTTCAAACAATATTGTACTGAAAACAACATATTTAAGGTAAATGTATTGGCAGATCCAAATGCAAAAGTCTTTTACGAAAAAATGGGGTTTAAATACATTGAGGATTTTCCTTCAACAATAGAAGGGAGAACAACCCCTTTACTAGAAATAAATATAAAGCGCTAACTAAACGCTAAACACGGACTCGAAAAAAGCACGGGCTGGTTAGATTAACGTTAGCAATTAAAATATAGATAGCTCCAGAAATCAATGCGTAAAATAAATATAAAGGCAACATTAATTTTCACTACATTCTGGTTAATAGTAGGTGCTGTCTATGTTTTCGATAACAATGAGCCTCAATTTCAAGATAAACCCGCTGAATTAGCTGATTTAACCTTTTTAGTCACTAAATCTGATTTGATTGCCATTGCATTTTTAAGTGGTGGGTTAGATAAAGGTAAAAATCTCTCATTTTTTAAAAATCCTCCTAAAAGAGTAGAGGGTCGTATTGAACAAATAATTTTCGGTGACCAAAATATTGAGAGTGTGACAATATCCTCAAAACCTAAATATTTGAGTGAAAACGTTATCGATATGATCACTTTTCTTAGAAACGGTCGTCATCTTGTATTTTTATCCAAGTCTGGAGATCTTTACCAACCAACAGCTCAAGGTTCTTTGCTAGATTTCTTTAATAACAACGTTTATCCAACATGGAGAACTGATCACTATACTAGAATTGACACTGATGGTACTCCTCTCTCTCAAGGGGTTCCTATTGAGCAAGTAATTAAAGAAATTAAAGATAAAATCTAAATGCTAACAAAACATTGCACTGGAAACCGCAAACAGCGCGGTTTCCAGTGCAATTCCACGTTCGGCCTACGAAGGATATATCCATGCTTTTAGAAAATAGAGTCGCTGTTATTACAGGTGGAGGCCGAGGCATTGGACGTTCAATTGCATTGAATTATGCTCGTGAAGGTGCTGATGTCGCAATAATTGCACGTACAAATGAGCAAGTTGAACAAACATCAATACTTGTTTCTGAACTTGGGCGTAATTCCCTAGCAGTAAAAGCTGACATTTCAGACGAGAAAGATGCATTTAATGCATTTGAAAGAATACATGATCAATTTGGTCGCATAGATATCTTGGTCAATAATGCTGGTGTTGAATTTCAAAATTCATTTTCACAAATGCCATTGGATGAATGGGATCAAACAATGAATGTAAATGTCCGTGGTACTGTAGTTTGCACCAAAGCTGTTTTGCAAGGAATGCAAGAAAGGCAGGAAGGCAACATCATCAACATTGCTTCTGGTGCAGGTTTACGTGGGCTAGCCGGGTCCGCGGCTTATAGTGCATCTAAAGCTGCTATTGTTGCTCTTTCCTACTCTTTAGCTGATGAGTTGCGAGATCAGGGTATTCGAGTAAATGCAATTTGTCCTGGTCTGATCAAAACTGATATGTTGGATAGTTCCAATCTTGTAGGAAAGAACAAAAATATCCTTTTACCAGAAGACGTTGCTGGTACAGCTGTATTTCTAGCCTCACAGCTTTCGGGTAGAATTACAGGCCAAATATTTAGTGTTCGTAATTCAAATAGATGGTGATAAAATAAATTTTGCCAAACCAGCCATTCCACTGTGGGTGATGTTGGGGTCGGGCCACGGCAAGTTACTGTAGTTCCGTTTGCAGTATGGAGTAATGGGCCTTAAAACACAGCAACAATGCGTTTTTTATGTTCAAAAACGTTAACATAGATCAGTATTTGACAATAACCTCCTATGCCAAGAGCGAAAAGACACTATATTTCTGGTCAAAGTTGGCATCTCACACATTTGAAAAAAAAGAGGAAAGGAGCTTTCTGGGAGGATTGATACCATGCAACAGCAGTGGAGGTTGAACAGCACCTGCTGCGATGTATTGTCTACATTGTTTGTAATATGGTGCGTGCTGGAGTCGTCGCACATCCTTCAGAGTGGTCTTTGTGTGGGTATAATGAGATTCAGAAGCATAGAAGAAAGTCAATGCTCATAGATTATCATAAGCTTGCGGAACTTACAGGTTTTGCATCCTATAATCCATTTTAGAAATCTCACAAAGCTTTGGTAAATGAATCGCTTACCAATGGAGCTATCAGTAGACAACCATGCTGGAGTTAAAGCGTAGCTGTCGGAAGTCAAAGTTTTGTTGAAACAATTCATTCTAGATTGGGGTTTCATGTTAAAGGTCAGTAAGTTATAGAGCCTCATATCGGTTTTCAACTTCGTGAAGAACACGGAATCTATAATGATGAATATGATTGTAAAGATAAAGATATAGGCCCATTAAACACCTTTAACCCGTGGATTAATGACAAATTTTCAATATGTTAGAATGGCCCGACTCCGTCCGGACCCGTTCGACCACGTTTCCCGCAAACAGCGCGGGTTCGGCGAGGCGGAACATTAAGTGAAATCATGTTAAGTGCAGATGAGAAAGATAAGGTAGTTGAGGTAATAGGATTTTGGAGCGATTTATCTCAGCTTAGTGAATTTGCCAAGAAACGGCACGGGTACGGGAATAGTGACGGCGGCTTTGGGATTACTTACGAACATGATCTAGACGATTATGATCGGGATGTTGAAGGTAGTTTTATCCCTAAGGGGCATGTTGAAGTATATGGCTACTGGGGAAAACCCGATGGTTATGAGATCCATATAAAAGAGCACGATTATCTTCTAGTTCTGGCGGAAGTTTTAGAAAAAGAAGGTTTAAAATTAGCAGCTCAATTTGTTGTTGAGCAATTACATGAAATCAATTAACGAAGTCATCAAATCGACATTTTCCCGTCAATCGTTTGTCTGGTAAATACCACACGACGGCTCCTCCAAAAATGCAATTTATGGCGGCGTAAACCTATAGAAAAAAATGATTACAGAAAACGTAACACTCTACGTAGACTCAAATTTTACCAGCCCCTACGCCATGGCGGTGTTTGTAACACTTGTAGAAAAAAGTATTCCTTTCGAAATGATAAAAATCGATTTAGGGGCCAAAGAAAACTACCAAGCTGAATACTCAGCGCTTTCTCGTACATGTAGAGTACCAACATTATCTATAGGTGATTTCCATTTATCCGAATCTTCAGCTATTACTGAATATCTCGAAGAGATTTATCCTCCACCACAATTCGTATCAGTATATCCGAGTGTTAAAAAAGAGAAAGCTATAGCAAGGCAAGTTCAGGCATGGCTCAGGAGTGACTTTTTAGAAATACGTGACGAACGGTCAACAGAGGTAATTTTCTACTCGAAACAAAATCCATTACCTCTTTCTGAAGCAGCAACCAAATCACTCGACAAGCTAATTTCTGCACTAGAAAATATACTTACAGATGACCGTTTGAACATTTTCAGTGAATGGTGCATAGCCGACACAGAGTTAGCATTGATGTTAAATCGGTTAATAATGAACGGTGACGATATACCCAAGAAACTCAAGAGCTACGCCGAACATCAATGGAAAAAAGAGTCTGTCCAAAAATGGGTAAGTCTGAGTCAATCATAAGTTAAAATATCAAAAGGTTAACAAGGCGTTTCACACCGTTTCACTGCGTTACGCTCGTACTCGGGTTACAGGAATTGGGTTCAAACCACCTACTGCTGTGGCAAATTGAGTGCTTCATCCAGATGTAACAGAACCAGGTTCCAACAAGGCTTTTTCTGCTGAGCATAAAAAGTCACGACCGCTGAAAAGCATCGTTAGTCATCTAAAGGAAATCGAATGAACAACATTTTACAAAGCCATGAGATTTTCAAAACCGACTTTGTGAGGGCAGAGAACTGTTATCTATATGATAAAGATGGTAAACAATATGTTGATTTTGAGTCAGGCATTTGGTGTACAGCTCTCGGACATTGCCATCCTCGAATCAATAACGCAATGATAGCACAAATTCAGAAGGTCATTCATCTTGGTACGCGCTACCCTCATTCCCTTGCCCAGGAAACCGCAAAAGATATTCTCGATATCACCGGGATTGATGACGGCAAATGCGTCTTTCTGAGTTCTGGTAGCGAGGCGGTTGAATTTGGCGTGCAAATAGCAAGACGGGTTGCTGAAAAACCTTTATTTCTCACATTCTTTAACTCTTATCTTGCGGCCTACGGTTCTGCAGGAAAAAAGGACACTGATGAATGGGAATTGTTTGATTGGAGTGCATGTGAACATAGTGCTCAGTGTGACTGCTTAGATGCGATCCCATTTGAAAAAATAGGTGGTTTTGTTTTGGAGCCAGGTGGAAGTGGCACTGGGTTTGTTCAATTCCCACCCAAACAACTCGTAAAAAATATTGCCAAGAGAGTTAAACAACATGGTGGTATTCTGGTTGCCAATGAAATAACCACAGGTATCGGTCGCACAGGGAAATGGTTCGGATACCAGCACTATGACATCCAGCCCGATATCGTCGCTATAGGTAAAGGTATTGGAAATGGATATCCCATCAGTGCGGTCGCAGTAAGCCGGGATATTGCAAAAATAACTGAGTCTAGTGGATTTGGTTACGCTCAGTCTCATCAGAATGACCCTCTGGGCTGCTCAATTGCTAAAGAAGTAATCACTGTCCTAAAGGATGAGAACCTCATTGAAAAAGGCAAAGCAGTTGGAGCCTTTTTTCTTGAGGGTTTGAAACGAATTGAAAGAAGTTTTGATGTTGTCAAAGAGGCTCGCGGAAGAGGTCTACTACTTGCTTTAGAGTTCTATCCACATGCTATAATTACAGCAACGTGGGCTTATCATAAGCTTTTGGAAAAAGGTTTCCTGGCAGGGTATTATCCAAATGGTAATATTCTACGGTTCGATCCAGCGTTGACGGTTGATAAAAAAGACATTGAACATTTGCTGGCGAACATTGAAACACTATTAGAAACTACGGACTAACAAAGCCATGCACTTGGATGCAAAAATGCAGAACTCTTTTGCATCGGTGATGTCAATCAGGCAAGTAACCTGATCAACAAGGCCGAGCAATACGCTTCCGGAGATAAATAGACAATAGCACAATGCCTTGCACACTGACGGGGATTCCACTTCACTTCACCCCTGCCGTTGATGGTCACGTTTTCACAATGGTAGACAATATACCCTATGCCAAAGAGATCAAAAAAGTTAACAAAAGCTCAAAAGCAAAAGAGAACAGAAGATAAAGCAGAAATGCGGAGGAAATATAAATCGGTAATGATGAATGGCAAGCAAGTTAGAATCAAAAGGCCTCCTACAATAAACGGAATCCCTGCAAACGAATATATTGAAAAATATGCCGATCCGATTTGGCTCCACCAAAACGGCATGAACGAAATTCTTCATGCACGAGAAAATACCATAAATGACGAGTTTGAAGAAATAGATCTAGATGAAGAAATACCATTTTGATCTATCACTGTTTCTCTCTATTTAATAAATACATCTCGCTAACCAATCGTTACCTTAAATAAAAACACTAAAGAATTCAAATACTTCAATGACAAATGTTACTTCTGTATATCAATAAGTGAATTATTAGAAATAATACCGCCCCTCTACTCTACGCTCTCAATAAGGTAAATTGAAGATATTGACCAAGTTTCAAGTAGAACAACACAATGTCGCGGAATATTTTATCTTTCAACTCAGCACAAGAAAAAATATTTAAAAAAAGAATATTATGCCCTCAATTGAAACACTATTCACATTTACCATAGCAGCTATAATACTAAACCTCTCTCCTGGACCTTCGAATCTTTATGTAATGGCCCGTAGTATAAGTCAAGGGACTCAGGGTGGTGTTGTTGCAGCATTTGGCCTGGCTTCTGGACTTATGGTACATGTTATCCTTTCAGCTCTTGGAGTATCAGCAATATTTAAGTACTCTCCATTTGTATACTCCGTGGTAAAAATTGCTGGAGCTATTTATTTAATATATCTCGGTGTACTATATTGGAAAACATGTTCTTCTGATATCCAATCCATAAAAAGTAAACGACTAAAGAACAATTTACAGATTTATAAAGAAAGTGTTTTAGTTGAGCTCACCAACCCTAAAACTGCTTTGTTTTTCTTAGCATTTCTCCCTCAATTTATTACTGCCGATGCAGGACCAATTTCCACACAGATTATAGTTTTAGGTTCTATCGTCACGCTTACAGCAATTCCTTGTGATATTTTTGTTGCTTTCACAAGTACAAAAATCTCTTCATGGGTTTCGGCAAGGAATCAAACCAAACACATTCAAGAACGTGTTTCCGGGTCTTTGTTGTTGGCTATGGGTGGCTTTATAATTGTCGAAGAGGTCATCGAGTAACAAAAGGTAAGTATACAATATCAAGACTATAGATTCTAGAGGCGAAAGATTTTTGTTTGGCAAGAAATGGCCTAAGAAGAAAATTATCGAGTTGTATAATAACTCCATACATGATGAAGACGAACTAGAACACTATTCATTCAAGTCTCTATCAGCTAAGAAAGTTGAGAAAATAGTTACAGATATATGTAATATTCTGGAATCAGAATAAATCGTCAAGAAAGGTCGGCAAAAGTCCTCGATATTTAGAAGAATACACTATGAAACAATTACAGAGGACATTGTTCTTTATAACATTTCCAGTATGGGTGTTTAGCTTCACTATCATACTCAATGTATTTTCAAGCTATTTGTCTGCAGAAGAAAAACCTGAAATGATTATAAGCTATTTAATACATACTTTAAGATCAATTAATAAACCTGTATGTGAAAAAGCAGCCGATAATCTTCAGTCATTGACTGATAATAAATCAAACTATGACTTACATTTGCGGAATGCTGATTTAACGTATAAGGAAATACAACGCATTGCAGAAGCAATCAAGACCGTTCATGATAAAAGAGGACCTTCATTAAAATCATTTAGCATGAGCTATAATAAACACTTAGGAGATGAGGGTGTATTTGTTTTAGTCAAAGCATTGCCTCCAACAGTGACGGAGATTGGGCTTGTACAATGTGGTATTGGCGACCAAGGTGGAGATTCATTAATTTCGTGGGCAATAAATGCTCCAAAACTAAAATGGTTGTGTGTTGAACAAAATTCATTCTCTGATGAAATTAAACGTAGATTTATACAATTAGGAAAAGAACGAAATGGCCTATTGGTCGTTTTATAAAATCTGATTACCATTAATTTTCAGCAACGAAAGGTGAGGCGTAAGGTGTGAGGCGTAAACGACACAAGCAATCAATACTTTCCAATCACTTGATATCCCACTCGATATGAAGAAATCACCTCACAAGATGGTCCGTTTTATCAATAGTTTTCCCATGACAAAATTGCCCTGTTGAAACCAAACTGAGTTTCGGTGGCAATCAGATAATAAAAAATAGAGGTTGTTTTTTTAACTAGAAGATAGCGACAAGATAATACAAATACAGACATTTAACACATTACAGTAGGTGTTCTTTCTCGCGCAAAATCACAGAATTCAAACGTTATCATGATATAATAAAACACAATCAAGAATGGAGATCAATTGTTATGAAAAACATAATTGGTTGTCTCGTTAGAAGTATACCTATTGCTGCAGCACTCATAAGTATCGGATATTTTATTGTATTTTTTATCCTTAAAAATACACACCAATTAGACTTCACCCTCTTTGTTTTAGGTGCAATACCGATTGTAATATTCTTACCAAGTGTTTTCAGCCAATCAAAAAGTGGTGCCTTACATACTCCAAAAGTGATTTTTCGAAAAGTTGAGACTCTTAAGAGTAAAGAAAAGCACGAAAATGAAAACATATTTCCAGCGCTAAGTTATGTTCTTGCTGGCGTTATAATCTGGATATTCAGTTCGTTAATCTATTAAAATAAATTCGTATAACAATGTGTTCAATAACGCTACACTGTGTTTAGCAGGACTCGCTGAAGCTCGATATGGTTCTATCCAGATGCGCTAGTAAACTGATCGAGACAGATTTGAAAATGAAGATGTTTACACTATAAATGATCCCTTTATTATATTTCAGAATATTCGGAGGCTGAAATACGCCATAGTATTTGGCCAAAATGCATGCAAGAAAAGTATCCAGAATTTGAATAGCGCGTAGATACCCAAATTTCACCAACCAACCCACAATAGTCAGGCAGGGAACGAGTGTGTCCACGAAGATTGGCTTAATCAGTGATGTGCATGCCACAGCAGGCCCCGTGCATGACGCTTTTTCGATTTTTCAGAGACAGAGGGTGGATCGTATCTTCTGTTGTGGAGACAATGCCGGGTATGGAACAGAGCTGGTCCAAACCGTTGATTTGATAATCAGGAATGGTTGCGAAACGATTATGGGAAACCATGACCTTTGGTATCTAGACACCCCAGCAGATGGGAAAGCTGAGTTTGTCGTTGATTTTTTAGAGAAGTTGCCTTTATCGCTACAAATAACCTTGGAAGGGAAACGTATTTACTTCGTTCATGCAAGTCCTCCCCTGTCACTCAGAAAGGGGATTACCCTGTTGGATGAAAATGCACAGATCTTGCCCGACCGTAAAAGACAGTGGACAGATGAACTGGCAGGATCTAATTTCGATGTGCTCGTGGTCGGCCATACCCACCAAGTGTTTGCAGAACAGCTGGGCAATGTTCTGGTGATCAATCCGGGTAGCACGAAATTTAACCACACTTGCGCGATACTCAGCCTTCCTGAGTTGGAGATTCAAATATATCCCTTATCAAATAAAAAACCGGTACACGTCTGGCACTGGAGGATGGGAGGAAATGAAGTAATGACTTGAAATATAGGTCAAAATAGTACACTTTCCTCTGTGAGGCCATCCGAGAATGGCCTTTTGTTGACGAGACAATTGTCGAGAAAGATCAAGAACCTCGGAAAGATGTAAAACCGGGCGAGTTAATCCACTTCGTACCGAAAGAGAACCTGTTCGTATTACTCACCAGCATGATCTGGACGAAAAGTATTCTTCCCCTGGTGATTTCGGAGACTGTTTACCTGATTCGTCGTCCCGGCAAGTCGGTACACCATAAAACGCAAATGAATTCGGACACAAAAGGAAGGTGTTTGAGGTAAAAAATGTTCAACCCGACAGACTTCTATAACTTAAAAAACATGATAATCTCGTAAGATCCTAATGAATATACTCATTCTTGCTATTCTATTGATATCAATATCTTTTGCCGTATTGATTTTTCAACAATTATTTTTTGGTCTTAAAAAGGAACACTATGAAAAAGATCTTGAAATAATACACAATGAGTTGTGTTGCTATCATTCGGGACGAATGATAGCGTATTCACTCCCATTTATTAGACATACTTTCTATGATAATTTTGTAGTGATTAACGGCAAAGGAGAAAATGAAAGAATCGAGTACAAATATATTGTCAAAGCACAAATATCTCCAATACCATTATTTTCATTCGGCCTTTTAAAATGTAATATTGAGTACGACTATTTAGATATAGCCAACAAAGAAAGGCGTTCTGTTATTTTATCAACACGGTATCCTGAAAAAATATCGGAAATATTGAAAAATAAAGCTGTCGCAACAAATATATAACACACACTCATACCATCAGACATCTACAGAACGATACGCATTTATAACATGCTGAATATCAACAGCATTTCTTTGCTGCATTCGCTGGAGATGATCCAGTGTTTTTTTGCGATAGTTCACAGCGACTTTTGCTTGTTCAATCGTATCAGCTTGCCAGATCAACTCACCAACCGGGCTGATTTTTGATAGATTACCAGTGTTACCTGCAGATGATGAAACCAATAGTATCTCGTAGAAACGTTTGTTTTCTTCAACTAACACTTCATTTATAAGACTGAAATCAAGCTCAATGAGTTGCTGTCGCAGTGCAAATTGGTGGTATACCGGGCACAACAGGAAATCGATATCTTTTGCGGAGTGTTTCTGGTGAATACTATTGACGAAGTGAGTGAGTAGATCACCACCAACTCCGGCGATAATGACCAGGCTTTTTCCTTCATATTGTTCGAATGGTATTGCTGTCACATCAAGGCAATGAAGCTGCCAGCGTGATGGTGAACTCTGGTAAAAGCTTTGCAGATTACTTTCCAGCTTTTCCATAATCTCAGGAACAATGTCAACAAAGTGGATATGTGGTGCTGCGCATCTGGATACTAGAGCTGAACCTAACAATCCATGGTCACAGCAACAATCCCAAATGTGGGTATAGTCAGGCGTAACCATCGATTCAATGTGTTTCAATCTCTTGCTAAGTTTCAATGTAATACCTCTACTGCTGGCTGTAATGGTATAAAGCTTGCGTACTGGTACCGCTTATTTATAGTGCGTTGAACATCAAGACATAGAACGAGTTTCATTCTTACCTTGGCCTGCCTGATCTGAAAAGAGCCAAAAACACCCTTCCTCCCCTTCGTATATTCCATTTCCATTACATTTAGCTGTAGTTGTAGGGATATTTGAATAACCCATACCAACATGGCATTGTAAATTCACCTTACAAAAATCATGGCAAATGCTGCGAGTGTATTGTAACTAATTAATACATAACAAATTAAAGTAACAAAAAGTCTCATCTTGCCAGCACACTTTAAAGGAGAAGGAGATTGGGGCTGATAAGGTCTTTAGAACATAAATACTCAACGTAACGAGAACCAGGTCATGAACGATAATGATATTGTTGTTGTAGGCGCGCCGCTTGACTGTAACTCATCCTACCAAAAGGGACCGGCGCTTGCTCCTGCCAAAATAATAGAAGGGTTTTACTGCAAGTCTTCCAATATGTGGACCGAGAATCTGATCGACCTGGAGACATCGCCTGGATGGCGTATCAAGGGAGATATAAAGATTTTTGATGAAAAAAAGGCCTTTTCGCAAATAGAAAGCGAAATAGAAATGCTTTTAAAAACACAATCGCGAGTTATCACACTTGGTGGAGATCACTCTATCACCTTGCCGGTCGTTCGTGCCTACTCAAAAGTTTATAAAAAACTGAACATACTGCATTTCGACGCACATCCCGATCTTTACCATCAATTGGATGGCAATCGATATTCTCATGCGTGTCCATTTGCCAGGATCATGGAAGAAAATTTAGCAGTTCGATTGGTGCAGGTGGGCATTCGTACAATGACTGGCCATCAACGTGAACAGGCTGATCGTTTTGGAGTCGAGGTCATAGAAATGAAAAATATCACTGCTGCAAAAAAAATATCCTTCAACGGACCAGTATACCTGTCATTAGATCTGGACTGCCTCGATCCAGCCTATGCGCCAGGTGTCTCTCATCATGAACCAGGTGGAATGACAACCAGGGATGTTCTGGAAATACTCCACAACCTAAAAGGCAATCTGGTCGGAGCTGACATTGTGGAGTACAATCCAGCACGTGACATCAATGGCATGACCGGCATGGTGGCAGGCAAGTTCTTAAAGGAGTTGATCGGCAGGATGCTTAGGGGCTGATTAGCCTCCTATTAACGATACTAATGCGTGGATATTTGGCTTGAATATCCTGATAAGCATTATGGAAATCAGTTTCTCTTGAATTTGCAATGATGATAAAACAGAAACATTCCATCAGAAATCCTATTATTGCACCTTACACATAAGGGCTCAGAGGCAATCAACTCTGAGCCCTTATTATTTTCACGAAGTTCCTTGTCTCTTCATCCTATGTGGACAATAGCGTAAGTACCGCTCCCCTCTTCTCCCCGCAAAAGAAACAACAGCACGTAACCTTTTTTTATTTAGCTCACATTTTTTATTCAAACATAACCTAACAAGGTATAGAGTTTACTGTGAGCTCTGAAGAGGAAACCTTATTCGATTCTTCTATGCTGATTTTCTACGGTGCTTTTTTCGATTGAGTTGTACAGCAATGTGTCATCCAAAAGAGCAGGTGTGAATCATTTTGGCACCGCTGAGGATACCCATCAAAACCGATTAGGAACATACCAACACGGAGGACTTTTTTATGGCTAAAGCAGATTCAAATATTGTTGTAGACCACGGAAAAAGCGCTTTGTCCGATCTCTGGACCAAGGAGGATTACCTGGCAATCTGGCTTGGGTTTCTGGTCATTGCTGTTTGCCTTGTTGCCTATCTGGTATTTGGACCAAAGGCTGAATTTGCCATCAAGATCGAGGCAGCAAAACAGACCCAGATGACTGAGGCGGCTCGGGCCCCATTCAAAACCGTTGCATACTACAATGCCGCCGATGATCTTAAAAAACTTAAAGCTTCAAGTGCCACCGGGTTTGGGAAATTTATATCGTACTGGACTAAAAAACCCGGGAGTTGGAAAAATAATCCATTTGACTCTCTTGTCTTTACAGAAGCGCAGGCAACTGCGAAAAACACCAAGGCTATACCTGCCTACGAAGAAGCCAAGACTAAC
Source organism: Desulfosediminicola flagellatus (assembly GCF_005116655.2). Classification (GTDB taxonomy): domain Bacteria; phylum Desulfobacterota; class Desulfobulbia; order Desulfobulbales; family Desulfocapsaceae; genus Desulfopila; species Desulfopila flagellata. Next base: position 2,635,767 of record NZ_CP050698.1, read on the forward strand.
GCAGCGGCTATGCTGTCTGGTGCTTTAGCAGCAGAAGAGGCAGCGGCTACCGCACTTTTTAAAGATCAGGCATTAAATGAAACAGCCGAAGCGAAGATTGTCGACTGGCGTGCAGCTGCAAAAAAAGCGTCATCTGCAAAGAGCAAAACCACTAACAAAGCATTCAACCGTATTCCGTCGCTGATTGGCCTTTGTCTGTTTATGATAGTGTTTTTTGGTGTTGGCCTCAAAATGATGGGCTACAGCATCGTCAGGTTCGGTAAGGGATTTGTCATTGTATTTCTGGTGGCAGTCATTGCCCACATGCTTGGTGGACAGGCGATTTCAAGACAATATGGTTTTGGCGCAGAGGCCTGGGGCGTTCTGCTTGGAATGATAATTGCCAACTCTATCGGAACCCCGAAATGGGTTCTGCCTTCCTGCCAGGTTGAATTCTTTATCAAAACCGGTCTTGTCCTGCTGGGTGCGGAAGTGTTATTCAGTAAGATTATGTCCATTGGTATCCCAGGGATTTTCGTCGCCTGGGTAGTTACCCCTGTTGTTCTGGTGTCGACATATATCTTTGGTCAGAAAGTCCTGAAAATTCCTTCCAAAACCCTGAACATTGTAATCTCCGCCGACATGTCTGTGTGTGGAACATCTGCTGCGATTGCCACTGCCGCCGCCTGTAGAGCTAAAAAGGAGGAACTCACCTTATCCATCGGTCTTTCTCTCGTCTTCACCGCTATAATGATGATTGCCATGCCTGCTGTAATCAAGGCTGTTGGTATGCCTGAGATCCTTGGAGGTGCCTGGATGGGCGGCACAATTGATGCAACAGGCGCAGTGGCAGCCGCTGGTGCCTTTCTTGGGGAGAAGGCATTATATGTTGCAGCAACCATCAAGATGATTCAGAATGTCATGATCGGTGTTACCGCATTCTGTGTTGCTTTATACTGGTGCATGAAAGTAGAGCAGGACGGAACCGAATCACGTTCCGTCGGCGCTGGTGAAATTTGGCACAGATTCCCTAAGTTCGTACTCGGTTTTCTCGCTGCCTCAATCCTCTTCTCTTATCTTGACACGAACCTTGGTAAGGAAATGAGCAGTGCTCTTATCGATCAGGGCGCAGTGCGAGGCGGTACACGACTCCTGCGCGGCTGGTTCTTTGCTCTTTCTTTTGCAGCTATCGGTCTTTCAACAAATTTCAGGGAACTTGCCAAGTATTTCAAGGGGGGAAAACCATTGATTCTCTATGTCTGCGGCCAGAGCCTCAACCTGGTTCTTACCTTGACTATGGCGTACATCATGTTCTATCTGGTGTTTCCGGAAATCACTGCTAAAATCTAACAGCTACAAGGAATGGGCCGGGGAGCATTTCTCCGGCCCCTCTGAACTGTATGGAATCAACTATCACTAAAAGCCTGCCACAACGATTACTGATTTTTTTTGTCACCTTCGGGGCAGCACTAGTGTTTGTGTACGTTTTCCTGCCGTACCTTACACGTTCATTCGACATTCTTAACAGCATGTCACGCTATCTCGATGATAACGGGATTGATCCTACCAGATATTATTATACAGATGTTGAACAGGTTCAGGAGGCTGAAGAGTATCTGGAATCTGTCCTTGAGGAAGAGTAGACAAAACAAACCAACAAACCTTTACTATCAGTGCTCATGAGTGAATTCGTTACTGAAGAAAAAAAACAGAAAATCCTCGAATACGAAGAAGCAATGGCCAGTCAATTGGCGCGGCGGGTGCTGGAAAAGCCGGTACCTCCTGTCTGGATGATCTTTATTCCTGTATTCTTTGTGTTTTATGCATGGAAAGTTAAAGAGTATTCAAACGGGCTGAAAAGCTTTGCCAATCACTACCTGCTCTCCAGGCGCCTGGCCCTTGATACCGCTTGGGAATCTGTGCAGAATGATACACATCCTGAAATTGCACGGCTGATTGAAAAGGCAGAAATCATGGCTCCGGAAGCAGTTCCCCTCTACCTTGGCTGGATCACGCTACTGACTGATCATTACCGTAACCTTTTAACTTCACCTGGAAAAACTGTCGAAGAAATGATCCGTAACTATTATCGCAACAAATCCAGCTATATGCTATTCAGCAATCAGCTTAATACCGCAGAGAATACCTTCAACGCAGCTCTATTACCGAAAATTGAGGGTGACCAACAGGATATTCATTTCATAGCCGCCAGAATGCAGCGTAGCCTTAAAGACCTTTGTCGACAGGAAGTGGAAACAGTTTTTTCGTAATCTTCCAGGAGGCAAAATCAAAAGAGATAGCATGAATGGAGTCTGAGCCGTTGGATGCCACCTTTGCCCCGTTGAGACACGTAATATTCTCAAAGGAGCAAAAGTGTTATTTCAAATGAGCCAGACCGTACACTTCAGGAGAGCACATTGTATTCCAGGCAAATTATAGCTGTTGCATTTACAGCTATATTTTGAATTTAGACACCAGCGATGTCAATTTTTCGGAAAGTTGTGAGAGCTCATTTGCAGATTCACGTACATTCTCACTGCTTTCCTTAACTTCTATAGAACGCTCTTTGACCTGTCGAACCCCATCACTCATGTTTGTCGTCATTTCATTACTGTTAGCAATATTTTCGTTTATCTCTGAAATGCCCAGAGACGCCTGTGTGACATTTTTGACGATCTCATTGGTTGTGATTGATTGCTCTTCAACAGCTGTAACAATTCCATTTACAATATCGTTAACCTGACTAATTACGCCTGTTATTGCCTCGATATCTTTAATGGTACTGGTTGTTTTTACTTGTATGCCATTAATAGCCTCACGGATTTTGCCAGTTGCTTCAGCCGTGCCTTTGGCCAACTCTTTGATTTCATTTGCCACAACGGCAAATCCCTTACCGTATTCGCCGGCCCTGGCTGCTTCTATGGTGGCATTGAGGGCAAGCAGATTAGTCTGCTCAGATATTTCTGTAATTGTTTCAGTTATTGAACCAATAGCTTTAGCTGCCTCACCCAGTTCTGAGATTCCTTCATGGGATCGCTTGGTATCTGCGACAGCTTCTTCAGTTGTCTGTCTTGCCCTGGCACTATTTTCTGCTATTTCCTGAATCGTTGACCCCATCTCTTCTGATGCGGATGTTATCATATCCAGGCTGGTAGTCGACTCTTCCATGGCTGCCGATACTGAACCCATATTGTCGGTAACATCCTGAGCATTTAAAGCAGCTTCATCTGCAATAGTGGTAGTTGATTCAGCATTTTCAACCATCTTGTCTGAAATTGCTGCAAGTTCAGTCGAGGCAGCAGCTAACGATTGGGAGGATCTGATAATGTCTTCAAGCATTTCCCTCCCTTTGGAGACCATAACTGCCAAAGAGTTCGTTAATTGACCGATTGCATCATCGACATTTGATGAAAAATCAATGGTGTAATCGCCGTCACCGACCTTAACCGCTTTCGCTGCAAGATCTTTAAGGCTTGAATTTATTGAACGAACCAGCAGGATAGTGATAAATATCGAAGCAGCAATAATACCAACTGCAACCAGCAGGCTATTACTGAGCATCTTTTTATCTAATCCGGCGACAATATCGGTACGGTTCATTCCAACCGCCAGAAAGACACCCCATTTATCAATATATTTCTTATACGTTACCTTTGCACTGCCCTTCCAGTCATACTCGACAAAACCATCCGGATTTTTAAAGGCAGGTACAATTTCAAGAAGATTGTCGCTAGGTTTTAGACTCGGATGTACAAGCACGGACCCGTTATCTGCATATACGAAAAAGTACCCGACTCCGATTTTGGTTTCGGAAACGAGTTTTCTTACCTGGTCTGATATCATCAATTGACCGACATAGATTGCGCCAACTATTTTGTTTTTGTCATTCTTGATTGGTTTATACGCTGTGAGGTACCAATCGTTAACAACAAAGGCTTTTCCACGAAATATCTGCCCGCCCATTATCGCTTTGTAAACAGGACTATCGGATGGGATATAGGACCCAACAGCACGTTTACCATCCGTGTTTTTGACAGTTGTGGCTATACGCAACAGTTTATCATCTACCAGTTGAAATATCGTAGCAGATGAAGTCGTAATTTTTTCAATCCCATCTACTATTTCAGTGTTTCCATTGAGAATGGTTTCACCAGCAAGGAGTTGTGGAATGCTTTTTTTTGTTGATGATTTTGTGACTTGATGTATCAGATTTTGTTGAACTAATTGAGATTCATCAAAAGTGAGCCCACCTTTAATGAAAAGTTCTTTTTCCAAAAGGGTCAAATCTGTATCTAACTTTTTTCGAAGATTTTCATCAATTGCATCAAGAGATTGATACAGACTGGCATGTATACTTTCGATTGCACTTTCACCTAGTGCATACAATCCTTTTTTTGACATCCTGACAGCACTCGCTGATGTGATCACTATCGAGACAATCAAAATGGAAAGCATTGAAACAAAAAGTTTCGTTGTGAACTTTAAGTTTTTGATTCTATTTAGCATATGTTCTCCATTTCTAAATTTACTCAACAAAATATGGGGAAAACGGAATAGTCACACCAGTATGTTTGTTGTCAAATCACTTCAATTCTCGATGTTCACCTGACTGCCTGTAAAATATCATTGCGCACATCAATACGTCGTATAAACAACTTCTGAAAATGCGTGGTAAATTGTGCATTTGTAACTGGACTACATGCGTCTATTTATATCCAATTGCTGTGTGTTTAAATGTATTATAGCATAGATTGTACCTATCTTTAATTGGGAAGAGATTTGTTTTCCTGATTATTTATAACTACTTCTAATACAAGTATAAAAAAGATTTATCTCCTACAGACAAGCATCTCAAACTGCCCAATTATTAGACATTTCTGAGCCAATAATGTGCTCTCTGTAGCCTTATTTTTAGACAGCTGGGTTAGTCGTACAACAAATTATTCTTCTTGTAGAAAGTTTGATTGGCAATCCATTTTTTTGCTCAGTCCATCCATAACAAAAGTAACTAGAGGGGTAGACCTTTTGCCGCTGAGAACTGCGGACTCCTGCCGAGATATTTGATTCAGAGTGAACTATTCGGTTACGTAGAGGGCGCCTTCACCCGTGTAATGCTCGGGGGAATCCTGGAAAACTTTGAAGTGGATAGCAATCGAGATGGACCAGGCCCATGTTCAGGGAAACCTTGTAACAGCTCCAGCGTGGCCTGCACACCCAGCCTGGCTTGCTGCTTTCGTAGAAAAACCTGGAGCGAAAATAGAGATTTAAATGCGGTAATCAGAACGGGTAACACTCTATTTTCACGATTAAATGCAGGAGGGCATAACCTGAAAACCAGGTCGTGTTCTCCTGCATTTTTTTCATATAACTGTCGACTTAAATAAACGTTTCAGGTTTTCTGGGTTCTTTGAAATTGTCAAATAGCCACGTAGTTATTTTCAGCATAGGTGGATGAGTTAACGCCCTTGCTTCAGAAGGACAACTTCTCACACACGCGCAACATAATATACATTTTTCATTATCGGTAATTACTCTGTCTGTATATCCTATCGCTCCAGTTGGACAAACGAATCCGCAACTTTCACACATGGTACACGCAGCATCATTGGTAGTGGTAGCAGCATCGGAGGGTGGAATACCATCTTTATAAGGAAAGTTACCTGGGACTTCAACCGCATCAATTCGATCAGCATCTTCTAAACGATTAAGCTTTGCCACAATACGCTGACCAAACGCCTCTGCTTCAGTAATATCTGCCTCATCGGGCCTTCCTGCTCCAATAGGGAATTCGCTATTAGAAAACGAGTGCTCACCAATAAAAGCACCAGCAGCAATGGGGGGAAATCCCGCAGCTGCAACAATAGTTTTCAATTCCAGAAGAGCATCTTCGTAAGCTCTATTTCCATAAACTACCACTATAGCCGCCAGAGTATTCTTCCCGTGTATTTTTTTTAACCTGGCGACGGCTTCAGCCGGTATTCTCCCACCATATACCGGCATACCGAAGATGACAAAATCATCTTCTGAAAAAACCTGATTTGCCCTCTCAGGATCAGGTAAAGTCAGGTCACAATGTGTCACCTCAACCGGCATCATACCATTTGCAATACCTTGAACTATTTTCTGTGAAGTGTGTGTCGGTGAAAAATAGACAAGTCGTATATTTTTTCTATTCATGAGTATCTATTATCCCTTTTGATCTTTTACATGTATGTGTTCAGAGTTTAGCGGAATTTATCACAAACCCAAATTCAAAAAAACGTAATAAACTATATAGCAATTCAACCAATTGCAGACACCCTGCTCCTGCAAGCAATTCATAAGGTTACGGCCAGTACTATAGCACCATCGCCGAAGTTTCTCAGCAAATAGACTGTTTTCACAAGATACCATCGCAATCGGTTAGGCGTGTAGTCGTTTTTTTTGTTTCGGTAATACATCATTCACCCAGGAGACATAAGCCCTTGGTGAAATGTTGACAAAAGCAGGCAAGCAACGTGTTTGCGTAAAAGAAAATGGACACTACAGAGTCGAATTAGGCTGTTAAGACTCCTTAATCGACAGAAAAAAAATGACAAACACTACAGTTCAAACCATTCTTTGGACGTTAAGAAGGAGTTTCCATAGCTATCAACATGAGAGAAAACCTGCTTGTTGACCGGATTTGTAATATATTATCTCCGTGCCCGTCTAAAAAAACATAGACTGTCAAGCATTGATGTCCTACTTTGTTTGCTGCACTCCAAATAATCTATTTTTCAGGTGATGAGTTTATAACAACAGATGAGTGAAAAAAAACAATTTGTTCGATATCGATCAGTCTTGAAGTGGATGGTACGACTTCGCCGTTCACCACGCGCTATCTCCGGCGGTTTTGCCCTCGGTACCTTTGTAGCCTTTACTCCGACTATCGGAGTTCAGTTTGCTATAGTTATTTTCCTGGCAACATTGTTCAACATGAACCGCCCGGCTGCTCTAATTATGATATGGATCACCAATGCGGCTACCATGGCGCCGATCTACACGTTCAACTATTTCATAGGTAACTTCTTCCATTCCGGCCCACCCGTTGGCGAGGTATATAGAGTATTCAGTGACCTTACTGTAATGCTGTTGAAAATGGACTGGTTCGACTTCAGCACCCAATTCAAGACTATAACGAACCTTGGTCGCGAGATAATCATCCCCCTAATAACAGGCAGTATTATTGTCGGTCTGTTCTCTGCATTAATTGTCTACGGCATAACATCGATAGCCATCAGGTATCTTATTGTGCACAGGAACCGCAAACGATTGTTAAACAATCCACCTTCAACAAAAAAAGGGTGATTACAGTAGAATATAATATCTTAGCTTAACACTCGTAAAGGTTGGCGTCGCTTCTTACCTGTTGCCCTGATTTGATAGCCTCTCGACAGATACAATCTGTTTACACACTTATGGAGGAGCAGTGAAACGTTTTAAGAAGATACTCTTTATCCCGGATAATCAACTTCAAGCAAACGATCCACTCGCGTTGCGGGTTCAGGAACTTGCACGCCGGAATCAGGCTCAACTACAAATAGCTTTCATTTCCGGGAGCAACCACAACTCTATTCCAGAAGGAAATGACACCGTAGACTCTGCTGAAAAAATTCTGGAAAATGAAGGATGGCTCGACATTGATGTCTCTGTAGTAAAACTTGAAGGTATCGATTTTATAGCTGCCATTCAGAAAGTGATCACAGATTCGATAGACCTTGTAATCAAGGGTGGTACATCAGGACAATCACAGGACCGACTGGCACTGAAACTTTTCAGAAAATGCCCCTGTACCATCTGGGTTGCCAACGAACAGTTACCACCAGACCAGCGAAAGATAGTGGCAGCGCTTGATGTGAGTAATAATGATCCTATATCTTTAGAACTGAACCGTAAAATCGCCCAACTTGCGCATTCTCTTGCCGAGCAGGAAGCAATTGCTGTGCACTATCTACACACATTTCGGGTAGAGGTGGAGATGCTGTTGCACGGACCGAGATTTAACGTCAAAATTGAAGATTTCGAAGAGCTCAAAAAGAAACTGCGTGTACAACGTAGAGAGGCTCTGGAAAGCCTTCTTGATTCAGCAGTGATTCCCTACACTAGTGATCAACTTCACTTGATTGAGGGAAATCTCCACGAAATTATCGAGCAAATGGAAGAAGGTTCGGAGATAGACACGCTGGTTATGGGTACTGTCTGCAGAACAGGTATCCCAGGATTTTTAATCGGTAACACTGCGGAGACCATATTGACAAAAACCGGATGCAGTCTACTTACCGTAAAACCTGAAGGATTTGAGTCACCTATAAAGGTGTAGCAAGCTGTAATGAATGAAAAAAACAATCTAATTACTACCGAAACTCAGCTTGAAAAAGTGAGGCATCAGGATACTCCTTACTCCTAACAGTCTCACAATACCCGCTGAATGTTAGGGATAATCAGTAAAAATACTGATCCCAAGATGAGCTATGAATCTGTTGATTTATAGCTCATTGAAGTAATCTGATTAATCCGTTCCACCATTCCCCGGTACTATACCCCGTAGTAATCGCCCTAAAATATCCGCCCCCGTAATAACCTTTTTCCTGCTTCCCCAGAGCAGTATGAGATCCTCATCGATAACATCATCCCCTGTTCGTTGCGGAGTTACTTTCAATCGAGGTATCACCATTTCAAGAGTGGTCTCAGGATCTGAAACGATGATAGGTCTATGACAGAAGTGTAAAGGTTTTAGAGGTTGTCCTGAAAAGAATACTTCGCGCAGGAAATTATCAGCATCAAGGGCAAAATGTGCCATATCACTTTCATCGGTAATAATAATCCACTTTTTACCTGATTCCTGGATTCGCTTCAAAAATGGATCTTCAGGATTGCTGTTGAATTTAGGAAACTCAGGGTTATTTCCATTAAAAGGTATGCTGACAATACTTTTGGGGTCAACAGACTCACCCTCCTCTGTAATCACCATATCATCCAGATTCAGAAAATTCAGCGCTCCCCTGCCTTCTACAGCATCGATATCACTGTCCTTGTCTTTTACATGAAGATCAATCATCTCCCGGAGCTGCTTTTCCCGGTAAAAGTTTAACCCTTCACGGCCGAGCCATCTGTCAAGCATCATGGCGGTAGGTTTGGCAAAAGGAAATAACAGTACCTGATATATTTTCAACACGGGACTTAACAGCGAAGCAGTCTTAAGTGCGTGCCTTGAAAAGTATGCCTGGGGTACAATTTCACCCATCACCGTAATAAATACAGTTGAGAAGAGAAATGCACCAAGACCCGCCAGAACGTGGTTAGACAGCAATGTCAGCAGAACATTAATGCCGACGTTGCCCCAGAGTATGGTAGTCAACAAAAAGTTGGCATCTTCCCGCATTTTCAGTACTTTATCTGCAGCCTTATTGCCCTGCCCTTTCTCCACTTCAAGCCGTAGGCGGGAAACGCTGAAAAATGCGAGATTGAGGCCTGAGAACATTGCCGACTGTGAGATACAAAACAGTATGCCTAGCCACACCAGAGCAGTCATATATTAACCCTATCCTATTTTTTCTATATATTTTTGAGAAGTTACGTTGACAATACAGGCGTATTGCTGGAAATGATTTGATTTCCAGCCTAAAACGACCATTCAACCCAATTACAGCATCGCGACAGAGAATATTACCCTCAAAATATCAGCTATATGCTTGTGGTAAAATCTGAGCTGCGCCTCTACCTTGAACCGAATGCTGAGTTTTATGATGAAAAGTATCTAAATCAAGTAATCCTGAAAAATAACCGCAAGGCCAAGAAAGGCCATAAATCCCATGACATCAGTAACAGTTGTTAAGATGATACTTGAACTTTGTGCTGGGTCTATCCCCATTTTTTTCATAAGGATGGGGATAGAACTACCTGCTAAACCGGCTATGATAAGATTTAAAATCATACCTACACCTATCACCAGTCCGAACCAGGCATTACCGTTCCACCACCAGGCAATTGCCGCTGTTACAATACCGATAACCACGCCGTTTATTGCACCAAGTCGGGTCTCTTTCCAGATAAGTTCCTTAACACGTTTTGGGGGAATCTCACGCATAACCAAGCCCCGCATTACTACCGCCAGAGACTGTGCACCAGCGTTTCCCCCCTGTCCTGCTATAACCGGTAAAAAAACAGCAAGGACAGTAATTTTTGCAATAATATCCTCGAATACAGCAACAACTGCTGCTGCCATAAAAGCAGTAGCAAGGTTAACATGCAGCCAGACAAGCCGTTTCTTCAAAGCGAAAGTCAACGGAGAGAAGGTACGCTCATCACCGCCAGCACCAACCATCTTCTGAAGATCACTGGTAACGTCTTCCCGCAGTCCGGTAAGCATATTTTCGGCCTTTATAACTCCGAGCAGCCGGTCTTCACTATCAACAATCGGTGCAGCAAAATATTTTCTTTTGGCCATCTCTCGTGCAGCATCGCTTCTGTCTAAAAAACAATGCAGAGTGAAAACCTTTGGAATCATGACAGCGCTGAGCGGCGAATCGGATTCTGCAAGCATTAGATCACGCATATTCAGAACGCCAAGCAGAATTCCGTCATCATCGACAACGTACGTGTAGGATGACGGGATCGTTTTATGGCTTGCCAGCGATCGTATTTTTTCGATTACATCCCCTGCTTCTTCATGTTTCAGAAAAGTGAGATAATCTGTTGACATATAACGTCCTACACTTCCTTCTGGGTACGTGTAGAGCTCACGTATTCTGTCTGCAAGTTTACCTGAAATGGAAGGAAGCAGTCGGTCCCGTGCAACAGAAGACAAATGCATAACAACTGATGCAGCTTTATTAGGCGGCAGCGCAGTGAGGACCGCTACCGCAGTCTCCACTTCACTTATTTCCAGCAATGCTGAAGCAAAACTGGTCTGTAACCGTGTCATTATTTGAATAGCATTGCGTGAGGACATTTTCCCAAGGATAAAGGCAGCATCTGCCTTATTCGTGTCTTCGAGAATTTTGACTGCTTTTCCAATGTCCTGTTCAACGAGACGCTCAAGAAATTTGATGATTTGTGGGTCATCGCTCATAGGGTTTCCCTCTATTCAGCTGATAGATGTTAGATAAAGATGCTGTTTTTTATGTCCAATCGTACTTCAACCATACAGTTATAAGCAAATCTGCTTGTATTTTTCTATTATTACACTGTCTCCATCCACCTAAGATGAGAGGAAACGGATTGCAATACTTTTACTACATTACGGACCTGTTCAACCACATAAAATGTACTATTGCCTATGGATATACTATCAGTACTCATCCATCTAATTTACTTTAATCAGAGACCCAATCCGATCATTTGACTGAATTTGCCATGCGCTCCAAAAACGTGATAGAATTAGTTAAGCTTAAGGTGACTATCCACCTTTGTTTTACATACCTTAATATTCGTGCAACCCTGCATGAAAATGAGCATATCTGCAATATGCTAGAGGAGAAAACATGAAAGATATATCACTCATCGTTGTTCCCGTCGACCTGGACCAAAACACACAGAAACTCGTTGATTTTGCAATCTCAATGGCAAACAAACTCGGTAGTGAGATTGCCTTTTTCCATTCCGTTCAACCCATTGAGTCTGTAGCGATGGGCGAAATGGCTATGGTGCATTTCTCGTACGACGAGTTTAACACAGCGCATATTACTCAAGCTGAAGAAAGCCTGGCAGAATTCATCAAAAATGCAGAAGTAAAGTGTGAAAAATGTCGCAGCAAGGTTGTTCTCGGCGACGCGGTCGACACGATTCTTGACTTTGCAAAAAATGAAAACGCAGACATGATCATTATGGGAACTCACGGCAAGCGCGGGCTTGAAAAGATTCTGCTCGGTAGTGTCGCGCACCGAGTACTTCAGAATGGCCCCTGCCCTGTACTGGTGATGAATCCGTATAAATAACATGCTGTATTTATAGCATGTTGCTGGAATTGGTCACTTATAATTCTCACGATAGGTGTTTCAAGAGTACCTTCCAGTCACCGCATAAGAAGGTAAAATATTGTTGAAGCACCTATTGAATGCATTTGTTCGCCTGTTCGATATACCGCTGATCCCCCTTCAGGCTCAGATCAGTGTAAATTGAATCTATCAAGATGACATTCACCACCCTTGCCAACAACTATATGTAATACATATACGCCTTTTCATCTTTATCCCAAGCCTCAGAACACGCCTTACAGACTCGGCATAGTTACTATCCTGTCACTTAACAGCAATAACGTTACATTTTGGAAATATTATTCAGAAGCATATTACACATATGTGATTTTTATTCATTGCTTCATACTTCGCCATTATGCACAACTCTCTATCGAAACAACACATTTCTTCCTCCTTTTCGCCTATCAAAGGCATGTAAACATGGCATTGGCATATTCATCCTTCTCTACATAGCCTGTCATTTTCAGTTCGCTTCGCAACTATGGCATGGTTGTTGAAATATATCTTTCAACTGTTCGTAACGTTTTTGAATATTTTGCAATTCTGTTACATCAAAATTACACAGGAGAAGAAGATGAACATCACCAGCACAGTAAAAGCGACATGCAGCGCAACTGCACTCACCCTTGCTCTTTCAGCTTCCGTCATGGCTTCGGATACGATCAAGGTCGGAGTATTACATTCCCTTTCAGGCACTATGGCTATCAGCGAGACGACGCTGAAAGATACCATGCTTATGCTGATTGAGGAGCAGAACAAAAAGGGCGGTGTACTGGGCAAACAACTTGAAGCGGTTGTTGTTGATCCGGCTTCTAACTGGCCGCTTTTTGCTGAAAAAGCAAAAGAGCTGATCGAGAAAGAAAAAGTTGCAGCTACCTTTGGTTGCTGGACCTCCGTTTCAAGAAAATCAGTACTGCCTGTTTTTGAAGAAGAAAACAGCCTGCTCTTCTATCCAGTGCAGTATGAAGGCGAAGAATCTTCACGAAACGTATTCTACACTGGCGCTGCGCCCAATCAGCAGGCAGTACCTGCTGTTGACTATCTGATGAACGACATTGGTGTAAAACGCTGGGTTCTTGCAGGAACGGATTATGTCTATCCTCGTACTACCAACAAAATCCTTGAAGCATATTTGAAGGCTAAAGGCGTTCCCGCAGAAGATATCATGATCAACTATACGCCATTTGGTCATTCTGACTGGCAGTCCATTGTTGCAGATATCAAGAAATTCGGCTCTGAAGGCAAGAAAACTGCTGTTGTTTCTACAATAAACGGCGACGCCAACGTACCTTTCTATAAAGAACTCGGTAATCAGGGGATAACTGCCGACACCATCCCCGTTGTTGCATTTTCTGTTGGTGAGGAAGAACTTTCAGGCATAGATACCAAACCACTGGTTGGTCACCTTGCAGCCTGGAACTACTTCATGAGTGTCAGCAGTGAAACAAATGATGAGTTCATCGAGTCATGGCAGAAATTCATTAAGAGTGAAGAGCGTGTCACTAACGATCCTATGGAGGCACACTACATCGGCTTTAACATGTGGGTAAAAGCTGTTGAGAAGGCCGGAACCACTGAGCCAACAGCAGTCCAGGAAGCGATAATCGGCGTTACTGTTCCTAACCTATCCGGCGGATATTCTGCAATGATGCCGAATCATCACATCACCAAACCTGTCCTCATAGGGGAAATTCAGGCTGATGGCCAGTTTGAAGTTGTCTGGGAAACCCCTGGGCTTGTAGTAGGTGATGCATGGTCTGATTACCTTGAAGGTTCAAAGGATTTAATATCTGACTGGAGAACTCCACTTTCCTGCGGAGCGTACAATGTTGTGACCGCTAAGTGCTCAGGAACCAATTAATATTACAACGATCCAGGGGATCAGCTCGATTCCCTGGATTATCTTGAGTACTTTCCCCTCGCGTATCCACTAATATTGCCATGAACTCTTCACTGCGACATTGCTCCATTGCGTTAGTAGCTTCCCTGCTGCTGATTTTCTCATCGCTATACTCCGTCGCTGCACAAAGCAGCCTTTTCAGCGAAGGTATAGCCTTACTTTCCAGCAAAAAATTTGACGACAAGGAAAAGGGCATAACATCCATCGGTGAAAGTGGGGATCCTCTGGCTGAACAAACTCTGCTGGCTCTTCTTAACGGAAATCTCTTTTTCACCAAAAGCGACAGAACCCTCGTCTACGGAACTCCAGAGGATAAGCAATACGCCATATCCGACTTGCTGACTGGCAAAAGCCTGGGTCTGATCAAAAAGCGAAAGCTTGCAAAAATCACCATCAATAACCAGATCCGCGGCACTCTTAAATCAACACTTGCACAAATAAACCTTACGCACCCTGATAAAGATAAACGTCTCGCTGCAGCAACAGCAATTTTATATGACGCGACTCCTGATATCCTGCCAATTCTCACAGAGTGCTACCGAACTGAACAGGATGCAGCTGTTAAAGACGTGCTTGCTACAGCGCTTGCACTTGCAGGGCTGCAGCACCCCGAACCACAAAAACGTCTCGCTGCCCTGGACACCCTGCAAAACACGATGGACCCTGTTGTTAAAAACGCGCTTCAGACATTGCTTGAGAAAGAGCAGGACCCTGCAGTTCAAAAAGCTGCGGGAACTATACTCACCGAGATAGAACGAACAATTGCCTGGTATGCCAAACTTGAGACTATCTTTTTCGGACTTAGCCTCGGTTCAGTTCTGGTCCTTGCTGCTATAGGCCTTGCAATCACATTTGGCGTGATTGGCGTCATTAATATGGCACACGGTGAGCTTATAATGCTTGGCGCCTATACTACCTATGTGCTCCAGCAACTCATGCCCAATTCAATAGGGTTCGCCCTGGCTCTCTCTGTCCCTGCAGCTTTTTGTGTTTCGGGCCTGGTTGGCATAGTGATTGAAAAATCTGTGATCCGCTTTCTCTATGGAAGACCTCTGGAAACATTGTTGGCAACTTTCGGTATCAGCCTCGTTCTCCAGCAAACTGTACGATCAATATTCTCACCACTCAATCGCAGTGTCTCAACCCCTGAATGGATGAGTGGATCGATCGCCATCAACCCGATACTTTCTCTGACTACTAACAGGGTCACCATATTTATCTTTGCCATGATCGTTTTTGCTGCGCTGTATCTCCTGCTGAAAAAAAGCTCTCTCGGGCTTCATGTCCGGGCGGTGGCGCAGAATAGAGCCATGGCACGAGCCATGGGAGTACGTGCAGCCCGCGTTGATGCACTCACTTTCGGACTAGGGTCCGGTATTGCCGGCATTGCCGGTGTTGCCCTCTCGCAGCTGACAAATGTAGGCCCAAACCTTGGACAGGCCTACATTATAGATTCATTCATGGTCGTTGTTTTTGGCGGAGTTGGAAATCTCTGGGGCACATTGCTTGGCGGCCTCTCCCTGGGTATAGCCAATAAGATACTCGAACCCTGGAGTGGCGCTGTCCTTGCCAAGATCCTGATCCTTGTATTTATCATTCTCTTTATTCAGAAACGTCCCCAGGGCTTGTTCCCGCAAAAGGGTCGAGCCGCGGAGTAACTAATGTCACTACTAAAACCGCTTTATACAGATAAACCGGGGATGATTCTGTTGGGAGTACTGGCCGCAACCACATGTCTCGTGCCGGTTTGTCATCTGGTATTCCCTGAGACTCACGTTTTTTACATCTCCACCTACACGATGACATTGCTGGGTAAATACCTGTGTTATGCCCTTTTGGCAATCGCAGTTGATCTTGCCTGGGGATATCTCGGGATACTCAGCCTCGGGCACGGTGCTTTTTTTGCGCTGGGCGGCTACGCCATGGGAATGTACCTCATGCGCCAGATAGGCGACAGAGGAGTCTATGGCGACCCGGTATTGCCCGATTTCATGGTCTTTCTGAATTGGCAGGAACTGCCATGGTTCTGGCATGGCTTCAACTGGTTTCCCTTTGCCATGCTAATGGTAATGCTTGTACCTGCTGCTCTCGCTTTTATCTTTGGTTGGTTTGCTTTTCGTTCACGGGTGACCGGGGTCTATCTCTCGATTATCACCCAGGCAATGACCTATGCTCTTCTGCTCGCTTTTTTTCGAAATGAAATGGGTTTCGGTGGTAACAACGGCTTAACAGATTTTAAAGATATTCTCGGGTTTTCCCTGCAAAGTGATATTACTAAGACCGCTCTCTTTATCTGCTCCGCCATTGCTCTGGCAATTGGCTACATCAGTTGTCGCTATATCACTCAGTCAAAATTGGGCAGGATAAGCACTGCTATTCGCGATCAGGAATCGAGAGTACGATTCATTGGTTATAAAGTTGAAAATGTAAAACTGTTTATCTTCACCTTCTCTGCCATGCTGGCCGGAGTTGCCGGTGCCTTATATGTACCTCAGGTCGGTATCATCAACCCCACCGAATTTTCACCGCTGAACTCGATTGAAATTGTTATCTGGGTGGCAGTTGGTGGCAGAGCCACACTATACGGTGCTGTAACCGGAGCACTGGTTGTAAATTATGCCAAAAGTTATCTGACCGCTGCCTTTCCCGATGCATGGCTCTTTGGTCTTGGTGCCCTCTTTATACTCGTTACACTATTTTTGCCACAAGGCATTACCGGACTTTTACGCAGGAAGGAGGCAAAATAATGCCAACCAGAGAAACCATTCATTCCGTTTTCAACCGGGACGAGGTCTTCGAATTCCTGAAACCGGAAATTCCACCGTCACTCGACCTGAGCCACGGCGTCATTCTTTACCTTGAAGGCATCAATGTGAGTTTTGACGGCTTTAAGGCCATAAATGACCTCAACCTTTATATTGATGATGGAGAACTTCGATGCATCATCGGGCCAAACGGTGCCGGCAAGACCACCATGATGGATATA
This sequence comes from Desulfosediminicola flagellatus, assembly GCF_005116655.2. Taxonomy (GTDB): domain Bacteria; phylum Desulfobacterota; class Desulfobulbia; order Desulfobulbales; family Desulfocapsaceae; genus Desulfopila; species Desulfopila flagellata. Next base: position 2,652,631 of record NZ_CP050698.1, read on the forward strand.
ATTACCGGCAAAACTCAGCCGGACAGCGGTTCGGCCTGGTTTGGTCAGAAGATCAACCTTCTAAAACTTGATGAACCCGCAATTGCTCATGCAGGAATAGGCAGAAAATTTCAAAAACCCACAGTCTTTGAAAACCACACGGTCCACGACAACCTGGAACTTGCCATGGCCGGCAATAAAAATATCTACACAACCCTTACAGCAAAACTACACAGTGAAGATCAAGATAGAATTGCCGACACACTCAACCTGATAGGCTTGCGTGATCAGCCATATGCCAGCGCTGGTTCGCTTTCCCATGGCCAGAAACAGTGGCTCGAAATCGGTATGCTGCTTATGCAAAATCCCAAGTTGCTGCTTATCGATGAACCTGTAGCAGGTATGACCCACCAGGAAATGGATCGCACAGCAGAACTTCTCACGAATCTTGCAGGTGAACATTCTGTTGTCGTTGTTGAACACGATATGGACTTTATCCGATCCATTGCCCGCAAAGTATCTGTTCTCCATCAGGGCAGCATCCTCGCTGAGGGAACCATGGACGAAGTACAGAATAATCAAAAGGTAATCGAAGTCTATCTTGGAGAATAAGGACAACGCAATGCTCGCAATCAATAGCCTTAACCAATTCTACGGCGAAAGTCATACCCTTTGGGATTTGACTGTCGATATTAAACACGGTGCCTGCACTGTTCTAATGGGCCGTAATGGCGTTGGTAAAACCACCTTGCTGCAATGCATTATGGGGCTTTTACCAATCCGTTCCGGTTCTATTTTCTATGGAGAAGCAGAACTTACCCGGCAAGCCGCAGAACTTCGCTCACGATCCGGGATTGGCTATGTGCCGCAAGGCCGACAGATTTTCCCTTTACTGACAGTTGAAGAGAACTTGCGTATCGGCCTCAGTGCCGCACGCGGCAATACTAAAGAAATACCTGAACTGGTGTACCAGCTTTTCCCGGTTTTAAAAGAAATGCTGGGCAGAAGAGGTGGTGATCTTTCCGGCGGTCAACAACAGCAACTTGCCATAGGCCGGGCTTTGGTTCTCAACCCGGAGTTACTCATTCTTGATGAACCGACCGAGGGGATACAACCAAATATCGTTCAGGAGATTGGCGGCATTATTCGCAGACTCAATAGAGAGTTCGGGCTGACCGTACTCATAGTCGAACAAAAGCTGCCTTTTGCCAGACTGGTTGGTGATGATTTTTTCATCATGGATAGAGGACGTTGCGTTGAACAGGGATCGATCAATCAACTCAACGATCAAATGGTAAAAGAGTACTTGACCGTCTAAACAGGAAGCCATGACCATAAACGTCGATATAGATCGGAACTGCTCACCCATCACTGCTAAAAAATCAGGGTGGTCCGCACGGCTCGACCTCGAGATCAGCCATAGAGGCGAAAAAAGTGTGGTCAGCCACAGCAGGCAAAAAGGCCCGCTTACCATCCAACGCCCATTTTACCCGGAAAACGAGGTATGTCACCTCTACCTTCTGCACCCGCCTGCCGGTATTGTTGGTGGTGACAGGTTGCAACTTAATATAACGACAGAGGCTAAAGGTGCAGCGCTTATTACCACTCCGGGTGCAACCAAATTTTATCGCTCCAACGGGGCATTGGCCGAACAGTATCAGCATTTCACAGTTAAGGAGAGTTCATCACTTGAATGGTTGCCGCAGGAGACCATCTACTTTCCGAATGCACATGCCCGGCTGAATACCACAATTCATCTTGAAGGGAACGCCGGATACATTGGCTGGGAGATACATTGTCTTGGTCTGCCGGCAAACCAAAAGGACTTTGAAGAGGGTCGGGCAGAATTGCGTCTCTCACTCTTTCGTGACAAGCAACCAATCTTACTTGAAGCACTGAAAATTTCGGCCGGGAAAAACAGATATCAGGCCGCTTTTCTACAGAATCAGCCAATATTAGGTTCACTCATCGCTACAGGCGCTGACGACCAACTTATCGACCTACTCAGAGAAAATCTCCCTCCTTCTCAAGCCGGCAGTTGGGGAGTGACACTACTCGAAGACATTGTGGTTATCCGTTATCTCGGGGGTAGCACCAACGAGGCCCGTGCGCTCTTTATAGCAGCGTGGCGATTACTCCGGCCTAGAACTCTTGGCAAAGCAGCAGTAATCCCGAGGATATGGGCTACATAGTTAAATTTTCACACGTAAAACAATATATCTAATACTAGTATCAACCCTGACAGCAGGAGAAAACACATCATGAACTTAACACCACGAGAAAAAGACAAACTCCTCCTTTTCACAGCCGCTCTTCTTGCAGAAAGACGACTGGCACGGGGCGTCAAGCTTAACCACCCTGAATCAATTGCTCTTATAAGTGCAGCCATCCTTGAGGGAGCGCGGGATGGCAAAACTGTAGAAGAACTCATGCATGAAGGTCGACAGATCCTTTCTCGCGATCAGGTCATGGATGGTATTGCTGAAATGATCCATGATGTGCAGGTAGAGGCGACCTTTCCTGATGGCACTAAGCTTGTCACAGTCCATAATCCAATAATCTAGGTTGAGAGCGACAAAAGGAGATACCTGATGATACCAGGAGAAATAATCTGCCAGGAAGGTGAGATAGAACTCAACAGTGGGCGTGAAACCGTTACCGTACTGGTAGCTAACACTGGGGACAGACCTATCCAGATCGGCTCTCACTTTCATTTCTTTGAAGTAAATGACGCACTTCAGTTTTCCCGAGAGGATACACGAGGCTTCAGGCTTAATATCGCAGCAGGTACAGCGGTACGTTTTGAACCAGGACAGGAACGAGAGGTTGAACTGGTCGCCTATGCCGGCAGCAGAAAGGTATATGGATTTAACGGAAAAATAATGGGATCACTGGAGGAAGCATAAATGGCAACTATTACACGAAGAGCATATGCCGAGATGTTCGGGCCCACGACCGGTGACAAAGTCCGCCTCGGAGATACCGAACTCTTAGCAGAAATTGAAAAAGATTTCACCATATATGGCGATGAAGTGAAATTTGGTGGTGGCAAGGTTATCCGCGATGGAATGGGACAATGCCAGGATTGCCGTGATAAAGTGGTTGATGTCGTCATTACCAACGCCACTATTATTGACCACAGCGGGATCATAAAAGCTGATATCGGTATCAAAGACGGACGAATATCAGCAATCGGTAAAGCTGGTAACCCTGATGTTCAACCTAACGTCACGATTCTTGTTGGGCCGGGAACGGAAGTCATTGCCGGTGAAGGTTCAATCGTTACCGCAGGCGGTATCGATTCTCACATTCACTTTATCTGCCCACAGCAGATTGATGAAGCCCTGATGTCAGGGATTACCACTATGCTGGGAGGTGGAACCGGGCCTGCAACAGGCACAAATGCAACGACTTGTACGCCTGGCGCCTGGAATATTCACCGCATGCTCCAGGCCGCTGACGATCTTCCTATGAACCTTGGTTTTCTTGGCAAGGGAAATGCAAGCCTGACACCTGCACTCAATGAACAGATGCTTGCAGGAGCAATGGGCTTAAAGCTCCATGAAGACTGGGGCACAACACCGGCAGCAATCGATGCGTGTCTTCGGGTAGCAGAAGATCATGATGTCCAGGTGGCGATTCATACAGACACGCTGAACGAATCCGGCTTTGTAGAAAATACCATCGAGGCCTTTAAAGGCAGGACCATCCACACATACCATACAGAAGGTGCAGGTGGCGGTCATGCTCCGGATATTATCAAAGCCTGCGGACTAGCCAATGTCTTGCCTTCATCTACTAACCCGACAAGACCGTATACAGTAAATACCATTGCAGAACATCTCGATATGCTGATGGTCTGTCATCATCTGGATGCAAAAATTGCAGAAGATGTCGCTTTTGCAGAATCCCGCATTCGTCGGGAGACCATCGCTGCAGAAGATATTCTGCATGATCTTGGTGCATTCTCAATGATCGCTTCAGATTCACAGGCAATGGGCAGGGTTGGCGAAGTGATCTGCCGCACCTGGCAGACTGCACACAAAATGAAAGTGCAAAGGGGAAGCCTTGCGGAAGACAGCAGTGCAAATGATAACATGCGGATCAGGAGATATATCGCCAAATACACCATCAACCCGGCTATTGCTCACGGAATATCCCATGAAGTAGGGTCAGTAGAAGTGGGAAAAATGGCTGATCTTGTACTCTGGAAGCCGCAATTCTTTGGTGCAAAACCTGATCTGATCATAAAGGGCGGTATGATCGCTGCTGCCCCTATGGGTGATCCCAACGCTTCAATACCTACGCCTCAACCGGTGCATTATCGACCCATGTTCGGAGCCCTTGGCGGAAGCCGTCATGCAACCAGCATGACCTTTGTCTGCAAGGCTGCCCTGAATGCAGGGATTGGTTCTCAGCTTGGCTTGAAAAGCCTTCTGGGTGTGAGTAAAAACTGTCGCAAAGTTACTAAAAAAGACATGATCCTGAATAATTATCAGCCTCAAATAGAAGTAGATTCCCAGACATATGAAGTGCGGGCGGACGGGCAATTGCTTACATGTGAGCCAGCATCTGTCCTGCCTCTTGCGCAGCGATATTTTCTCTTTTAATTCGACTCAAACGAACAGGACGACATGATAGAATTTATCGACAAAACTGAAGATAGAGCCGCTGTAGCAGTAACAACGCTTACCCTGCCCCTTGATCTCAGGCAGAAAAGCCGACAACGCGTCGAGTTGGATAATGGCCAGGAAGCTGCGGTAATTCTTAAACGAGGCACGGTATTGCATAACAATGACATGCTGATAGCCACAGACAAAACGGTTATACGCGTTCAAGCCGCTAACGAACTGCTTTCCGCTGCCAGATGCAATGATCCGCTACTCTTCGCCAGGGCCTGCTACCATCTTGGAAATCGCCATATGCCGCTACAGATAGAAAGCGGAAGAATTGTATACCTCCATGATCATGTGCTGGATGATATGCTGAGGGGGCTTGGTCTTGAAGTGGAGCAGGTATCCGAACCTTTTGAGCCTGAAGCAGGTGCTTACGGTGGCAGCGCAGATAATGCAGGACATCACCATGGGCACTGATCAGCTTGCAACCATGCGGCTCTTTCAACTCATCAGCCCTTCTTTACCCACAGGTGCCTTCACCTATTCACAGGGTATAGAATGGGCAGTTGAGTGCGGCTGGATAAAGGATAAAAACAGCCTTATTGAATGGCTTGAATCAATGTTATTCAGCAGCTTCAGTGAGTTAGAAATTCCACTTCTCAAGCGCTTGTATTTTGCTTGTGAAGACCGTGACATTGAACAATTCCGCTACTGGAGCAACTATGTTGTAGCCTGCCGCGAGACCAAAGAACTACGCAATGAGGAGATCAACCGGGGCAGAGCAATGGCCAAAATCCTGCAGCAACTCGAACCGGAACTGGACAAAGCATGGCTCGAGATTGTGCAAAAATGCCAGGTCGCCGGGTTTGCCTTGGCTGCTGAGCGATGGAATATACAATTGAAACTTGCTGCAGCGGGCTACATCTGGGGGTGGCTTGAAAATATGGTTATGGCAGCTGTTAAAATTGTACCACTCGGCCAGACTGACGGGCAGCAGGCATTATCGGCATTAAGTATTGCCGCAACGGATGCTGTCGAAGCAGGTATGAATGTTGAAGATAATAATTCCGGAGGTTCCTGCCCTGCTTTTGCAATAGGCTCATGCCTCCATGAAACCCAATATACCAGGCTATTCAGATCATAGCCTTTACGAGGAGATACAGATGATTCCAGCGAAAGAACCTTTACGTATTGGTGTCGGGGGGCCAGTTGGATCAGGCAAGACCGCCCTGCTCGACGCCTTATGCAAAAGAATGCGTGACGACTATGAACTTGCAGTTGTTACCAACGATATATACACCCAGGAAGACGCGAAATTTCTCACTAACAGTAAAGCTCTGGAACCAGGTCGAATTACCGGTGTTGAAACTGGCGGTTGCCCTCACACTGCTATACGCGAGGACGCATCAATGAACCTGGCAGCTGTTGAGGATTTAAGTGAACGTTTCCCTGAACTCGACATGGTCTTTATCGAATCCGGCGGAGACAACTTAAGCGCTACTTTCAGCCCTGAACTCGCTGATCTCATGATATATGTCATTGATGTATCAGGCGGGGATAAAATTCCAAGGAAAGGAGGCCCCGGGATTACCCGATCAGATCTCCTGGTCATCAATAAAATCGACCTCGCGCCTTATGTCGGAGCATCTCTTGAAGTGATGGATCGGGACTCAAAGAAGATGCGGGGTGAACGGCCATTTGTTTTTACAGATATGCGTACAGACAAAGGAATTGAAGACGTAATTGAGTTTATTCTCAAGCAGGGCATGATCAGCAAACGATAGCAGAAAAGAGCGCTGATGTAGAACTGCAGCCAGTTCCCCATCAGCGCCGACTGAAATATACCAATCTCGCCCCTCTCTGCGCCACCAAAGTACCCTACTCCTTTGTTATTCTAGCCTCGTGGTGTACAATCCATGCTTATACATTTCAAAAACAACGAATTTCAAATCATATTCAATAGATCCTTAGGTACAGGAAACACCGTCTTTACACGCTTAAAGTAATATATATGTCATTCTTCTCTCCATAAAAACCTAAGCAGGCAAATCGAAACTAATCGGTCATGAAAACGATAATTTATTATTACACAGGTACTGGTAACTCATTGTGGACAGCGCGGCTTGTAGCATCAAATCTTGGCAACACCACATTGCATCCAATGTCTTTGATACACAAAGATGCACTGAATCAGGCAGATGCTATCGGTTTGGTATTCCCTGTACATATGTGGGGCGTTCCGCACCATGTCCTGAATTTCCTTGATGCGATAGATATGGATTCCAGCAAATATTATTTTGCCTTTGCTGTAAATGGTGGCCAGGTGTCACGCACCCTGATTCAACTTCAGAAGCGCATGGCGAATTCAGGTGCGAGGTTATCACTTGGCTATGATATTGTAATGCCGAGCAACTATATTCCATGGGGTGGCCCCGGACCTGCTGATAAATTAGAAAAACTGTATCTTGCAGCCAGGGACAAAATCAATAAAGTAACTCCTCGTATTGCATTACAACAATCAGCCTCGATGGAAAAAGGGCCTTTATGGCAACGAATCCTCTTCACAGCATGCTATGCGATGACCTATCGGCTGATTCCGAAAATGGATAAAGACTTTTGGGTAGACGACACGTGCAACAGTTGCACCATCTGTGAAAAAGTGTGTCCTGTTGAAAATATTGTCATGAAATCCGGCAAACCTGAATGGCTGCATAAATGCGAACAGTGCCTGGCATGTATCCAGTGGTGCCCTAAAGAATCTATTCAATTTGGTAAAAAGACACCTGCCTATGAACGCTACCATCATCCTGAAGTAACATTGAAAGATATCGTCGGAACTACTCAAACTCAAGAGGATAAATAAAAGGTTTCTATATGAAAGGAGTGAGTCTGACAGGCTTACCGCATCATGTTATCCAACGTGGATTAGATGGTCGGAAAACCTTTTTTAACAGCGAAGATTATTCAACATATTTAGAGATTATCTCCGAATGTACCCGACACCACAACATTGAAATTTTGTGTTATTGCCTCATGCCGGATCACGTTCATTTGATAGCTGTTCCAAATCAAAAAGACGCTTTATCCTTGTGCCTGCACGCAGTCGACAGTCGCTATACAAAATATATTCATCTAAAAACAGGCACCACCGATCAGGTTTGGCAAGATCGATATGCATCACATTTACTCGATGAAGAACATTTCATAACCTGTGCCAGATATATTGAAATTAATCCTGTCAAAAGAAAATATGTAGAGCAACCTGAAGAGTGGCAGTGGAGCAGTGCACGAGCGCATATCTTCAAGACGCCTGACACCCTGATAGATACCGACAGGTTGCTATGCAGCGTTAAAATACATTGGCAGGATTTTCTTGCTGAAAAGCGAGCTGATGATGAAGCAGACATGTTTTATCTCCATGAGAAAAATGGTAAACCACTTGGAAATGATGCTTTTTTAGCCATGATCGAAAGTCGATTACACAAAGAAAACGAGTAGTTTCTGAACATGTAATACACATCTACCAGATGCAGATACACTGAAGATTAGAGTACATCTCCCTGTCCTCTTGTATATGCTCGTTCATTCCTACTGCCTAACAATGACCATCTTTCTGATTTAAAACGAAAACCTCTCTATTGTTTTTAATGATCTTTTTTTCAATGATGAAATCAAAAAAATCCGTTTGTAATCAAAAGATAATTAGAAATACAGGCTAGTGTCCTGTCATGCACCAGATGTCTAATTCTGCTCGCCCTTTTCACTTCCTGACTTCGTTACTCCTTCTGTTACATAGCGCTGCTATTCTCAATCAGTCGTGCCTTGCAGGAAGAGAAAAAGCTTCGCATTATTACGACATTTGACACATGACATGACACTACCACCCCGGTCTTAGACTAAAGAAGTGACCAATAATTAGGCATCTTTTCATTGTGTACTGTCTACTTTCTTGGCAGCCTGCCCGACCCTGCATTTCATCAAAATGACAAGTTATCAACCTGTTATTACGCAATAACATCTCAGCAACAGATGCAATTAAGGACTGCTGGCGCAATGATTGCACCAAGATTAATTATTGAGTTTTCATCCTAAAACTCAGCATTCTATTCAAGAACGAGGCGCGGCTCATATTTTTACCGCAAGCATATAGCTGATATTCTGAGGATAAAAATTCAGGCCGCAACGCTGATATTGAGCAGAAGGATCGTTTTAGGACGGAAACTATTTAGAACATTTAAAAACGTACTACAACAGCAGCTATACGACCAAACCACAGATATGAAACCTGATATTGCCCGTGTCTCAAGCGATTCAAAAGGGCATAAATTTTACGCATATCTTTATTTTCGGTAATTGAGTGAACTCACGCACCTGAATATATAAATGAAATCTACTAATATATCTGCACTGATGCCCCGCACCCTTCAAAGAAAAACATTACTTTTTCTTCTTCTGCCCACTTTTCTGATATTGATGGTAATCGGTATAGCAGGCCTGACGCTCATACGTAATGTACTACTTGAACAATGGAAGGAAGCTGCAATTGCCAAATTACAGCGTTCAGCCCACCATGTAGATATGCGACTGATGCGTCCTAAAGAACTACTCCGTTTTCTGCAACATGATAATCAACGCAACATTAACCAACAGGAATACCAGGTGGTTCTCGATCAATTACGAATGCTGGATGGTGTTGTAGAAGTAGAATCTACATGGTACGGCGAGATTCAGGGTGAATTTGACACCAGGCAAATTGATGAAAAGCTCACACCGGTTGACCGCTATTATCAACTTCAACAACTGGCCATTACTCGCCCGCGTTACAACCAGAAAATCATGAGTGACACTGTTTCACTTATTGCATCATTTAAAGATCGTAGCAGTAAACCTGTAGGTCATATTGAGGTTGTGATTTCTTTTTATGATCTAATCGATCAAATAGTCAAGGCACCCTGGTGGAATTCCAACCAGGCGGTATTGGTGGATGATGCAGGAAACATCCTGACAGGTACGGAGCCATACACAAAGAATTCAATTGCTAACTCGGTAGTCGAATTTGCGCATTTCGATGAACATGGTCCACTAGAACAAAAGACATGGACTGCGATGCAGGAAAATGTCTATGGCACCATCTTTGGCACAGGCATCCCGCCTGAACGTGTAAGCGGCTTTTACCGTCTGTCTGAAGCACCATGGACGATGGTGATTATCTCTTCCGGCTCCAACGTATTGCAACCTATCATATCATTCAGGAATTCATATTTTTTACTCGGTATCGTTGGAATCGTTTTAGCCTTGCTCTATATAAAAGTGGTAATAGGTCGGATTACAGGCTCTATCATAAAGGTATCACATGCAGCCAACAGGCTTGCCAGCGGAACCTTTGAAGATCCACTTGTTGTTGTAAGCCACGATGAAGTTGGTGAACTGACCAGAAGTTTTAACGTTATGGCTCAACATCTCAAGGAACGACTGGCATTGCGCGAGGAAATGGATCTCGCAAGAGAGGTGCAGCAGCACTTACTTCCCAATGACAACTATTCTGCTGAGGGGATAGAAATTGCCGGATTATCAATATATTGTCAGCAAACAGGAGGTGACTATTATGACCTTATTCCACCGCACCATAATACAGGCAAGGCCACAGTAGTGGTAGGTGATGTAGTCGGTCACGGTTTTGGTGCTGCACTTATCATGAGTTCTCTTCGGGCCCTGCTACGGTCAAGAGCCAGCCAACCAGGAACGCCCTTGCAGATTCTTCATGACGTTAACACACTACTCTGTCAGGATACCGCTCAATCCGGAAATTTTGCTTCTCTCTTTTTTCTAACTATAGACATGTCAGTAAAGCAGATGACCTGGATTCGCTGCGGGCATGACCCTGCTATCATATACAATCCAGATTCGAAAACATTCTCAGAGTTACGAGGAGAGGGGTTAGTACTCGGATTTGATAAAGAATACGATTTTCAGGAGAACAGCTATGATTTTGGTAATCCCAAACAGGTTATTCTCATCTGCACAGATGGAGCATGGGAGGCTGAAAACACCTCAGGTGAGCAATTTGGTAAAGGTAAGCTGAAAGAGCTTCTAGCAACGTATCACCAGCTTCCCGCCGAAATGTTAGTCCATAAAATTACAGACAGTATTAAGAAATTTATGGCGGGCCATCCACAGCATGATGACATTACCCTGGCAATAGTCAAAACCTGGTGATCACCGATTGAGTTTTAGGATGAAAACATCCTTAGTGAAAAAACACTTTTCAGCAATTTATTAACGCCTTTTTATATCACGCGGTCAAATACACTTTTCCAAACAGAGAAAAAACGCTATACGGTAATTTTACATACGGGGAAAACTAGACAGTGAAGATGCGTGAGAATGAAATAGTTCCTCAATTTTCTATATTATTATCAGGAATATCTCTGGAGAGAATAACGTAAAATGTATAACATTCTGATATTTGGTTTTGAAGAAGACTATACCCAATTGTATGCTGAGTTATCTCAGTTATCCTGCCGTATTTTACATATTCACTCAGCAACAGAATTTTATTCTACTGCTTTCTCCCGTATTTTCGATTCATGGTTTATAGACGGACGGAATGACGAAGTGGATGAACTTGCTCTTTCTGATCTTGTTGTTACCCACAAACCACCCCACATCTTTCTTTATAACTCCAAAGAGTCTTCATCGTATGCGAAGCTGCAGGAGAAGATAACAACGATAGAAAAAGGTTCGTTGACTGAGGCTGTTAAACTCTTCAAGCGTTTGGTAAACAACAAACTTGAACAGAATCGCGAAAAATACCTTGCAGGTTACTCACTCGCCCAGCCCGGTATAGAATCGATTATTACCAAAAGCCCTCTCATGCAGGACCTGCTCGATCTGGTAAAAGATGTAGCTCCTACAGACTCGCCTATTTTTATCCACGGAGAAACAGGAACAGGCAAGGAACTTCTTGCCAACATCTTTCACAACGAGTCCCGACGCCGTTCAGGACCTTTTATGGCAGTAAACTGCGGCGCTCTTCCCGACAGTCTTCTTGAATCGGAACTTTTTGGGTATGAAAAAGGTGCTTTTACCGGTGCTGGCAGTCAACGAATCGGTAAAATTGAACATGCGTCCGGTGGTACACTTTTTCTTGATGAAATAGAATCTATGTCACCTGCAATGCAGGTGAGACTTCTTAGGGTTTTGCAGGAAAAATCTCTGCAGAGACTGGGGGGAAATGCTGAAATAAATACAGATTTCAGGGTAATCGGAGCTACCAATACCGCCCCTTTAGAATTGCTGAACTCTGGTCAGCTTCGTTCCGATCTGTATTATCGCCTGTCAGTTTTCCAGATCCATATTCCACCACTTCGTGATCGGATTGAGGATATCCCCCTCTTGGTTCAACACTTCATCAATAAAAAGAAAAAAGGCGGACGGGATTACATAAAAGGTCTGGATAGTCAGGCCATGAAAATTTTGGTGTCTGTACCATGGTTTGGCAATATAAGAGAATTACAGAATGTTATTGAGCGAGCAGTAATGCTTGCTAATTGCGAAATAATCCCTGCAGAGCTCATTCATATCCCCAGCATGCCTCTTACCGACTCATCAGTAGATGCTGGCAAGCTGAGCGATAACGCTTTCCGGCCGGGTACGACACTCAAATCGTACAAAAATCTGCTACAGCAAGCTGCGGAAAGAAAATACCTTATGGAGGTTCTGGAATATACGGACGGCAGAATTGGTGATTCTGCAATGTTTGCTGGGTTAACTCCCCGTGCACTCTATAATAAAATGAAAATTCATGGTCTCAAAAAAGAAGATTTTAGAAAATCGGAAAAATAATTGATTATCGGAAACATCTGTTCAATCATAATAATTTTAAACATTTAGACACAAACACCTACTTTCACGTTACTACTATCGGAATTTTTCACGCTTTTTTCTCTATGTAAATCCACGCCTGCATTTATCGATTTGTTTTGTATTTTCTATATGATAGGTAATTATTCTGCCGATCACATCTCAATGGCACGTTTATTGGAACAGGTTTTATAACACTGCCTAAAAATCTATTACAAAAGGAGAAGAAAATGGGCAAATTCAATAAACATCAGAGTGACAGAGAACGATTCGGTAAATGTGAGATATGCCTGGAATACATTCCTGTCGAATATTACTTTGGCGAAGGCGATACGATTGTTTGTTACGAATGTGGTACCGAGTATTCACTTATCTCCAAAAACCCTGTAAAGCTTGCTATGCTTGATGGTGGTTATGACAGTGACGATTATTTTGGTGAGTTGTTGTTTGACGAGTGACTGCCAATCCGCCCCAAACACGGGGCAGGAAAAATGACGAACACTCACACGTTTTCACGCAATAGACTCTCAAAAAACATTCATCTGCTTCATACCTTTTTGTAAAGGCCGGGTTATCTCTAAACCCGGCCTTTTTTACGTTGTAGCTCACGCCTGTTGTCTGTAAAAAAAATCCTCATAATTTCAATCCATCACCGTGCCTTCCTGATGATTCTTTTGCTTTTTTGTGCTTGCAGATACCACTTCCTCATAAGGTCTGTTATATTTCCCTTTTGAAATTAATCGGGCTTTTCTGTTATTTTTTATTATTCCAATTCAAGTTATCGTTTACACGATTTGAGAATCTATTCTATATGCAATACAAATACGCCTTTCTCCCTTATATAATTCTCTTTCTTCTCCTGCATATTCCTTCAACTATGATTGCTGCCCAGAATGGCGGGGCAACAAATGGTAACGGCACAACACACGAGGAAACGCTAAAGGCAGCTGAAGAACCTGCTGTTTCTATCATTCAATTTTATACATGGGCCGGTATCCTGCCCAAAGATCTTGTTGATCTTCAGACGCGGATCAAGACAATTGAATATCTCGAAAAACTTGAAAAAGATCTCCCGCCTGTTGCCACAGAGATAGCTGAACTCCAACAGGATGTTTCAGAATTCAAAACGTCTGACAATTTGCAAATCATGCAAGTTGATAGTTTTCAGACGCGACTCAACAGGATCAAATACCAGATATCAAAATCCTCAAAACCGCTTAACGAGACAATATCAAAGCTTTCTTTATGGCGGACAGATTGGAAAAACAAACAAGACCAACTCGCAGAGTTTTCTAAACTTGAGAATTTAAGTCTAGCTCTTGAAAATGAGCAAAAGCAGGATCTGACGAAAACAATCGAAACAGCACTGAAGCATATCGAACAAAATCTTTCGCCTTCTCTGGTTCTCGGGCGGGCAATCGCAGATCTTCAGGTTCAGCTTCATACGATTGAAAGCGACCTTCAGACAATCGAAACAACGATACGAAAAACAAGCACTCAGCAAACTTCACCATCGGTGCTGTCCTTAGCTTTTTATAAGCAGATCAATGGCGAGTTATTCTTGCAGACCTTTCAAAACAGCACACTTTTCTTCAACCAACATCTGGAAAGTCTGGTCAAACACGCGAGGATAGCTGCCTTTTCAGTATTGGTTCTTGTTGCACTGATTATCCTTGTAAAGTTATCACAACGACATATTACAACAATATCACGTTGGTACCCTTTTGCCAGCTGTCCTCTATCAACTTCAGTTTTTATACTTACGACTTTCTACGATTTGATCAGTCAACAATTTTTCAGCATCAAGCTTGACTACAAATGGGATGAGATCCTCAGTGTACTGACCCTGCTCGCTGTAATCCGTCTTATCAAACATTGTATTGAGAATCCCCAGGGCCAGCAGATCCTCAGAAGACTTGCGATGTTCATGGCAATGACATTGATGTTTGTCGCCATAGACCTGCCTCTACTCATTATTCTCTTTTTTGTAGTGTATGCATCAGTCGCTGCTCTCTTCATTTATGTATACCAGTTGAGATTCAAATACCGAAACAACCTGGAACGTTGGACGCGACGATCATGGGGTATTTTCCCCCTGATGATAATTATCTCTGGAGTTATGGGCTATGATCAATTTGCCATCTATAGTTTTACAATTCTGCTCGAAACGGTAAGTAGTTGCCTGGTTGTCTGGATGTTGTACAGACTGAACTCAGCCATTCTTGAACTGTGCCTTAAAGCAATTCCATTCTCACTTCTCAAGGATAATCGCCACGTAGTAGTTAAAAGTTTACAACCTTTTATCGCCTGGATTCACTGGATTTTATTAATATCTCTGTTAGGGGTTGTCTGGAATTTTTTCCCATCAATAGATGCCGCAATTTCCGCAATAAACAGCTTCGGTTTTAAGCTCGGGGATTTTAATATTTCTCCAGGTTTTGTTTTGACCATTATTTTCGTTCTATATGGAGCTACGCTTTTTTCTAAAGCTATTCAGGCCATACTGCTCAAAGAAATTTTACCTCGTTACAGTGCTGAAAAAGGTGTTCAACTCTCAATTACACGCCTTGTTCACTATGCCATTGTTACCGTAGGCTTTTTCATTATGTTGAAGGCCCTTGGTTTTGAACTTAAGCAAATCACCCTGCTCGGTGGTGCACTTGGTGTCGGAATTGGCTTTGGCCTCCAGGCAATTGTTACAAATTTCGCTGGTGGTCTCATCTTACTGTTTGAGCGCCCGCTGAAAGTTGGTGACACTATCCAGATTGGAACTGATCTTGGCGAAGTGAAGCATCTCGGTCTCAGAGCGACTATCATCCAGACTTTCGATAATGCAGAGATCGTTATTCCAAATTCAGATCTCATAACAGGCCAGGTAACCAACTGGACCCTTGCTGAACGCAGAGTGCGGGTAAAAATACCCGTTGGCGTTGCCTATGGTTCAGATGTTAGTAAGGTTTTGGAGATCCTCCAGACCTGTGGAAATCAAAACCCTATGGTACTTAGTACACCAAAACCGAACGCTCTTTTTCTTGCATTCGGTGCCAGTTCACTTGATTTTGAATTACGGGTGTGGATACCGGAATTTCTAGACTCGCTTACAGTTAAAAGTGACCTTAATCAAAGTATTGAGAGCGAGTTTGACTTTAATAATATCGAAATTCCGTTCCTACAGACAGATCTTCATATCAGATCAATCGATGAAAAGGCTGCTACTGCATTGAGTGGGGGGGGAGTAGAATCTAAAACTACCGAAACGAGTTAATATTTGCGCGTTGTAGCCGAGAAAGATCTGCTATTGATACGGTGTATTGACGTTTGTACTATTATGACGCTGTTTTTCGCAGCTCAATGACTCAATTAACCTGATTTTTTTTATAAGTGGTCCCGCTTTTAGGACCACTTATTTCCAACGATATATCGATGGAGTCCAGCAACAGTTAGAGAGAATCACGTTCAGTTTTCATTTTCAAAGATATGGACATCAGGTGAGACAATATGATTCTGACAGCAGGTTTCCGACAACAGCAAGACTCCTCCCTGATACATCTTCCAAGGGCCATTTAATGCATCAGCGTAGGCCATTCGGATGAATGTCCCTGCATGATGAGCAAAATACAGGTAATATTTCCCTAAAGGATTTTGAGTCCAGTGCGTCTACCAGTTTCACCACTCCGGCGATGCTGGCCATTACAATCACTTAGGTATATTACATTTAACGTTCACTCAGAGCTAGTAGATTCTTGTTAGATCTTCTCGCTCTCCGTCATTAACTGTGTGTAATCAGCACATGTGCCTGTACAAACCCCTCACCTCCTTTATTACCTCAGGCCTTCCCGAAGCCATTATGCCACCCTATTGTTTATGCTTTTGGGTGTCTCATATGTATTCTACTAAACACCTATTTAAGCATTTCCTTCCCCCCCTGTCTAATAAGGGGCCACCCATCTGACATCCAGTAGGTACCCCACCCGGACTTGGAGGTAGCCTTATCCGTTCTTTATAGTCTTAATTGTCATTCTTGTGGTATTGTGGTTGCGTCAATCAGGTGGTGTTCAGGCAATCACCTTTACTGAGACCTTGAAATACTACCAGTCGCTTAGATTTAACCCTATAGAAAGCAATAGTTAAGACATGACAAAGCCCACCAGTAACGTCATCACCTGGAGATACATCAGTTTCGTAATCATCAACATTCTAATCATAGCCTTCTTGACGGCATGTGCTGCCCCTCCGCCCCGCTGGGAGGCTAGCCACTTTCCTCCTAATGTCGACGATAGCAATGATATCGAATTCAAGTACAGTTTAGATGTCAGCCACAATGATATATTTACGGGCGATTCTGCCGAGTCGGGTTTCTCTGCTGGGATAATCCGCTACTTTTACCTTCAATCCCAAAACCTTAGTCGGGAAGAACTAGATCTATGCGAGCACGACTGCTTTGATATAAAAGTCATAGTGAAATACGTAATGAGTCCCTCAATTTCGATTGCAGTTTCATTATCTGAACACACCGAAGAAATATCAATTAAAGAGGATTCCCAGTTAGGCTACCATACTGCTGAAGATAGTCTAACAGCCATATACAACGAACACTTCAACTTGGGGATTCTTGCAGGCAAAGCGATATTAGAACTCGTCGCTAACACCCCTGACTTCATGGCAGTAGTACAGAAGTTAAGTAACGAGAGAAAGGAAGAGGAAGCTAGATTACTCGCCGAACATACGCGCCTTACCTCACCTGATGTATCAAATGCAGTCACCCTCAAATACTACAATGATATCATAGCAAAGAATCCATCAAACCCTCTCAATACCAGTGTTATCGCTTATAAGAAAGCATACCAAGAAGGATATAGAGCAACCAAACTACCTACATTTCAGAATACCCTGATAGTAATCGATAATTCCAATCTTCATGTTCCAATTACACTCTCCACCGAAATCCCCTTGAAAGCTCAGCCAGCTGAAAGAGATGTGATAAATGCTTACTTCAATGACAGTAATGAAAAGCTATTAGTAATCCAAACAATGGCACCAAATGTTAGACGGGAGATCCTTAAACAATCAAAGATAGATTCAAGTTATGTCTCTGAATATGTAGAGAAAGAAAACCCTGAATACATAATCGCTTACCGAAACTATCAAGCAGCATTAACGTACTACAACCAGGCTAAGTTTCAGGCACAATTAGAAGAGACTTTTAGCCCTAAAGCTAATTCAGCCCTAGGAGGACTAGGTAGAAGCTTATCAAGTCTGGGTACAACTCTTCCTGCGGCTAACAGGCTAGACCAAGCGAAACAGGTTCTTGCCCAGACTCCCCAAACCATTCAAGTACCTATTAGGCAGGACTACACTTACAACGAGATGGAAGTCAAGGTCACCAAAAACCTGAAATACTACCTCTATGTTTTGGACCCAAACACTAAGAAAGTTCGCTACAAGTCATTCCCAAAGACTGAAAGCCGGACATTTATTCTGCAATATAATAAGCACGAGAAGGATTCAACATCTAAACGCACTGAAGATATAGAATCCGATGTAACCAATTACGAAAGTGGAATCGTTAAACTAAGCCTCACAACAAATGAAATCATAGAGGGCCTACTTAATACACCCTATAGCGAATTTGAGACTACCAGCTATAACGCTAGCCTAGGGTTTCTTCAGACTCCTGCTAAACGTAAGACGAAACAGAAACAGCCACTAGTTGCAACCAATGGCAAACTCAGCAAGCTTCTTAATTCAGTAGTTGCTATTCAGGACAATGGCGGAAAAACAATCGGTACAGGATTCTTCGTCAGTACAGACTTGGTGCTATCCAATAAACACGTTGTGGGGGACAGGCATATTGTATCAGTTACCACAAAGGATAGTAAGCAATTGGTCGGCACAGTTATTAATACACACTACGATCTTGACCTAGCGCTATTGCGGGTAAATGGCTCAGGTATACCTGCTGAATTATATAACGGCCCCGCCATTACTGAAGGTAAAGATGTAATTGCTATAGGTAACCCTATGGGTTTAGAGTACAGCGTAACCAAAGGGATAGTCAGCAGCATCAGGAAGCAGAAAGACAACATCAAACCCTTCTCCAGTGAACGAGTTTATATTCAAACAGATGTATCTATTAATCCAGGGAACTCAGGAGGACCATTGTTTGCCGATGGTAAAGTAATCGGCATCAATACCATGAAGCTAGTTCGTAAGGATGTGGAGGGGATAGGCTTTGCAATCCATTACAACGAAATTGCCGACTATCTCAGAGAAAACAATGTCAGTATCTCACGATCAAAAACCAAATCAGCTGCCAAGTCCAGCAAGAGCAAGAAAGAGAATTCTTTGTCAAATAAACTCCAAACGCTTAAAGCACTCTATGAAGATGGCCTGATAGATGACAGTGAATATGCATTGAAAAAAGCACAACTATTAGAGCAGTTATGATTATTAGGCCAATAGTTTTATACATTTTTGAATTAACATCTTCCTGTTCAAGCAGGAAGATAACACTCTGAAACTAAGGAACATTTCCCTTATTGAATAGAAACGGCAACAACTGCTTGATGAATTATAGGGTTGCCTTACGGGTAGGGACTGACCAAACCTACCCGTCTTCAGAGCTTCGCCTTACTAGATCCTCTGATGTCCGACGATTAGCCAACGCTAGTCATTCATTTATAACCTTGATTTCACTCAAATTAACAACCAAACACGTCAACAAAAGTGACGTTCACAACCTGCTAGAACTCATAAATTAAGTTGCTCCTCCATTCAATTAACGACCTAAAACTATCCGATTTAAGTTCCACCCCAGATTTGTCCACCCCACCCCTCCATTGAGATGAGGGTCTCCCCTTGGCTACCTCCTCAACTTCAAAAACTATGAATCGTAATTTCAGTAACTTAAGGTTCACTGGATGATAAATTGCCTCCGAGATGCTATAATATAGTGAAGGGTTGTTCTAAACTCTTCCTTTTCAAATGCTGTGTTCTCGTTGATCTTGGTTACTTTATATAAGCATCATATTTAGTTCCCTATTAGCCTACGAGAGGCCACTCACGGCATTCCCCCTGCACTCCACATCTTAAATCAAGCGATCAAAGGAGAGTCCTATGCCCCCTAGGGAACACGTTACAAATGTTGATGGAATCGAAATGGCAATTACCTGTAATGTTGACAAAGGTCAGCACCTCGTAATCCTCGGCACTAAAGATAATGTCCTCAAGATTAACATTCAAAGGCAAAGCAAGTACGGTCTGGATTACTGTGCAGAAGACCAATACTATGATAAGGATCTTGAGATTGACAATGACCTTAAAAGAGAACTGATGGCTGAAACTGGAATGGACTACATTTCAAGCATCAGAGTGATGTAAATGGTTTTGCTGAAAAGCTCTAACAGTGCCCTAGAGCTTTTCTGTATATGGAGATACAGTCAATTCTTTATCTTATCGGTCTGCAATACCTAACATAATACTATGACGCTCAGACTTTATTCATTGAACAATAAGCACTTATCTTGTCAAATAGGTTCGATATATCTTGATTAACACAGTTGTAAGCATCCCCTTTTCAGGACATCATACCAGTATAACTACTACAGGTTCAATTTAATGAATAGTTGAGCGACCACTTGGTTCATGTGAGGATAACAATATATGAATGTATCTGATTCAACAGTTGCAGTCTGTGACCCAAGGATTGTGGCAGGCGCAATCATGTCTGATGAGTACGCGTACTGCGAGAAGAAAGTTGAACTGCGTATGACTTGGGACTTAGCAACCTTACCTATTCTCACTCAAACCGCACTTCTATTCGATACAGTTGTCGCAGATCCGTTGTTGATGATGGGGCTTAAGCCAATACTTGGATACAGTTACCTAGAACTTTTCGGTAGCACTATAAAGAAGGTTCAGGAATCTGGGTTCATGGCATTTAACCCGACAAGCTATATCCATGAAGACGATCATGACCGCCTAAAGAAACTCCAGCAATTTCTCAAAGAATTACATAACACAGAGGAAAGAGTACGAACCATAGCCAATGATTCAAACGTATCTTGGTCTGGAACTGTCGAGAACGCGCTTCTATACAGTAGGATAGGAGGTCTACCATTCGTTGGGTCGAACGGATGCATTCAACCTCCCACATTACCGAATCAATGTCCTTTAACAAACGATTCACGCCCCTTTACAGTTCTCAACAGGATCCTTTCCATTGAACTTCCAGAACTGCGAGTGAGCACTCTGGATGACATTTTAGATATCAGAGCGACTAAAGGCGCTAAAGACTTTAGGCAAATAATGCGAGACCTTGTGTCAGCCTTAAGCACGGAATTACTAAATGACCCAAATGATACAGAACTAATTATCACGCGATGGAATCATGTGAAAAACGACGCCATAGATGTGCTTGTCAATGAATTTAAATCAGATATCAGCGGTTGGACCTCTATGAAAGCAGGTTTATCTATACTGCTTGATATTGCAGGCTTCATCCCAGGCGTATCTATCGCAACTGGAACAGTTGCTGCGACTAAAGATACAGCAGATTTCCTTAGTCTTCTTGATAAGAAGAAAACGTTTAAAGAACTAGGGTTCCTATCCTTTCTCACCGACCTTCGATCCAAGTCAACAAACAAAGGCAACCGATGATGATTACAGAGGAACCCCTAGCGGATGAAATTTTTAAACTTGGGTTAAGCCCTATAGACTTTGGGTCTGGTTTGTCCGGGTTAGGCAAATTGGATTCTGAAAAACCTAATATAGTCGGTATTTGCTCCCCAATTGACTCCCACTTGGCTCTGCTCTCAAGATGTGAATGGTACACTGGTACTGTAATATTAGTAGGTCATGAATCACCACGGTTCACACTATGGGACCAATTCTTTTGCCTTGAGACTACCGAATTCCCACAAGACCTACTTCAGCTTCGTGATCACTTCGACTACACTATTGAGCATCATCTTAAAGAGCAATTCTCTGAAGTTAAACCAATGATTGGCCCAGCATGGCTATATTTATTCCCCTGTGAGGGTTTCATTCAAAACCTAAAGTCCTCAAACCTCAAGCTATCAACTCCTTTCATGGGCAACGCGTTCAATTGTAAATCCGATAGTCTAACAACTTTATTAGACGCCCAAAAGCGTATCAGGAAGTACTTTGAGATGAAACTCCCACTCCCTATGATCTGGGCCTTCCCCGCTGATCTTCCTATCGGGAACAAGGACAACTTCTACGATCGCAAGGCTGACAAATGGTATGTGGCTGAAATCAAATCCGATTTCAAAGGAAGTATGTCCCTTGTTGATCTACGCCCAGATGAGAACGGGGTATGCAATACCATGCAACATGATTTCGAAGGGAACATCCACCCCATTAATATGAATATCAATGATCTCACCGTACACTTCACAGAGGTCAACGGGAAGTTTCGAAGTCGACGTAAGTTGTCTCGGCTTAAACTGAATTCTTGTTGGTAGGTTATCGCAACCAAAGACAGAAAAGACAAATATGTCTCTAGAGCCATCTAACTAATATTACTAACACAACCTCAGTGTCTCTATCTCTAGGTTTAAAACAGACTATTCCTCATGTAAGACAGGTTCAATTCCGTTAATTGTGAATGCTTTCATAAGCTCTTCCTTTACTACAGATTTAGCAGATACCGGGACTCGTCCAGAATCATAGATTGGGTAGTGCTTAATTCCCAGATCCAGCATTCTTCGCATGAACCTCTCCATA
Source organism: Desulfosediminicola flagellatus (assembly GCF_005116655.2). Classification (GTDB taxonomy): domain Bacteria; phylum Desulfobacterota; class Desulfobulbia; order Desulfobulbales; family Desulfocapsaceae; genus Desulfopila; species Desulfopila flagellata. Next base: position 2,674,836 of record NZ_CP050698.1, read on the forward strand.
CAACGAGACTCAATTCGCATTAATTTAGTTCCCACAGATGAGTAAAAGTGAGCAGCGAGGACAGGGTAAGATTCCTCAAGCATCTCAAGTATACCTGCTGCTGTTACCTGTTCTTCAAAAGCAGAATTTAGCTCTGCCTGTAATGCTCGCCTAGCTTGCTCCTTTGACTTACAATTTAGCGCAAGCAGCAACGCCAATTTCACTGCTCCACGAGAAACATTATCTAGATCGTAAACATCTCCGGGTAATGGTTTCCCCAAATAAGATGCAGAAAGGACAAATGGGATACAGTTCCGAATATCAATCTCCATGGTCTGTTCTCCATTGATTTCAATATTCTTTCGTTCTTCCTTTGGCATTACAACAACTGCTGAACCATGGAATCGACCATTAACATCAAATCCATCTTTATAGGATGCAAATAACATGTTTTCAGGCTCAACAGTTCTGTTGTAACTTTTCAATAACTCTCGAGTATCCTCTACTTCCTGGGGAATAACATCAGGCTGAATGATGTGGTAGGAATTTAATGGACACTTTCTTAAGAGTGAAATAACAATTCTTAAGGAGGTAATTTATGACCAAACGAAAGAGACGTAACTTCTCAAACGAATTCAAAGAAGAAGCTGTGAAGCTTGTCACAGACCAGGGCTATTCCGTGGCTGAGGCCGCACGCAATTTAGGGGTGTTCAACGACAATTATAACTCCGGGTTGACGACAATTATAATTCCGGACTCATCTCGCTTTTAACACTTTGTTTTAACGGTAAAATATCACTTTTCTTCTTGCTAAAACAAATTTCCATAAGTAACATTTCAATACTCATCCGGAGGATAGGGCAACGCTGAGGAGCGACCTGAGCGCCGAGATGAATGCCGTAAGGATGGAGACCGAGCGTTACTGCTCGGTCTTTGTTTTTTTCTCCATCCATATGGCCTCAATGCGTTAAACCTCGGGGGTTTGGGGGCAGAGCCCCCGGTACTGAGGAGCATTAACCTGCCTCCAAGTTCTGTTTTGCCTTTTTTAGCCTGTAACTATCGAGGTTGAGCTCCAGGATGACACTGTGATGAACCAGGCGATCTATAGCAGCAGCAGTGGTCATCGGATCTTTAAAAATCTTTTCCCATTGTGAAAAAGGTAGATTGCTGGTGAGCATGATGCTGCTTCGTTCATAGCAGTATGCCAGTAGAGTGAACAGCACCTCCATCTCTTCCCGGCTTTGCTGGACGTAACCGATATCATCGATAAGTAACGCGTCATATTTCACCATTTTTTTGAGCATTCGGGGTAGCACAAGTTCTCTTTTGGCCACCAATAAATCTTGAACAAGCAAGCTGCAGGACGTGAAGAGAATTCGCTTGTCGTTGTTAATCAGCTCTTGCGCAATCGCGCAAAGCAAATGGGTTTTGCCACTACCGGGATTTCCAAAGGCCAATATGTTTTCAGATCGTTCAAGGAAAGAACCTTCCAACAGGCTATTCACCAAGCCACGAAGTTTAGCAGGAAGGCGAGTCTGGTCAAACGAGGCCAGGCTTTTTTCCAGAGGCAGCCTGGATTCCCGTAAATATCTCGCAATGCGTTTGTGCCGACGTTCTTCGCATTCTCGAACAACCAACTCCTGGAGATACGCTTCATAGCTCAGTGATTCCTGCCTGGCTAACTCAGCCTCGCCCCGATAACAGGCTCGAACAGTTGATAGATAGAGCTGCTTTAACGACCTCTCCAGAGTAACCACATTATCTGCTTGATTCATCCGTGGACCTCCTCTAAGAGTTGATCATAACCAGCAAGGGTAACAGTCTGCACCGATACGTCAGTGACAGGTTCAGCCGGCTGTTTCAAGGAAAGAAATTTGTGTACCTCAGTAGCATTTATTGGTTCTTCTTCTGCAATCAAGTAACGCAGAGCATCATCGACAGCTGTCTCGTTTTTCTGAGCAGCAAGTTGTAAAATTGACAAGTATTCTTTGGCAGCATTGGTAACACAGTGCTGTTGAGCAAGAGTATCATAGGCCATCCGGAATCTGCTGGTTGGAAACAGATCATTCAGATACCTGTAGTTTTCAAACGCCCGAGGTTTGCGAACCAGCCAGTCAATGATATGACGGTATTGAATATAATGCTTGTTGCTGCCTCTTATCCTCGGAATATTTTCAATATGACTTTGTCCATACCAGATCTCCAGATGCCCTGAATACAGGCGAACGTTGACCTTTTCTTTTATCAGACGACTGTTAACTGAATAGACTTTGTGTTTTATTCTGATAGTGCTGCTCGGTCCGACTCTCACTTCAAAACGCGTACATGTATCAAGCTTACTCGAAGGTAAGGGTTTCAAGGCTGCCTGTTCTTCGAGAAATCGTGATTGACGATTGCGATTAAGTTGTGCAAACAGCTTCTGCAAAAACAGTTCATACTCTTGTCGCGTAGTAAAATCCCGACTACCTCGCAGCATTAGTGCTTGATCAACTGCTTTCTTAAAACGATAATGGCGCTGTTCAATGTCTCCGTTTTCATGAGGGCTGGAAGGATTTGTTTTACGCCCCTGCATATTGTAGTGGTCCAATAACCCTTGATATGCACGAGTAAACTCTTCAAGATTTTCCGGTTTATTTACCGCAGCTGACAACCTATCCGTTTGGTGTTGCTCGGGAGCACCGCCAAGTTGCCAAAGACATTGTTGCAGTCCTTCGCTTAAACTCTCAAAACTTTCTGAAAAACATATTGTCCCCGTTTCCCAGTTTGAATAGGTCAGAACAAAATGAAATACCAGGTGATCAAATGGCTGGCCTGCAATAGTAATTTGCAATTTATCCATATGGGTGAAATCTGATTGGCCTAATCTGCCAGGGTGATGCTTTTGCGGAAAATAAATTTCATTACCAGGGCCTGCTGTAGCACGCCAGTTTTTTACTCGACGTTGAAAAGTCCGAAGCTGACCATCGCTGAAACGGCCAGGGTGAAGTCGTTGCAGGTGACAGAAAAGTGTTTTGGCCTCAAGGGCGTCATTGCTTTCTAAAAATGGTGTAACCGAGGACCATACATCATCAAAAGGGTCGTCTCGAGTTCGCCAATCTCGTATTCGTTCAGCGTTAATTTCACTTGGTAACTTTTCAAGATCACGATACTTGCGGCCAGTTTTTTCATCCATGCCAGCCTTCAGTGATGCGACCTCTAATGTTTTTCCCTGACTTAAATATTTCTTCAATTTTCTCACCTGAAAGTCTGTGACCATTCATATCCCTCCTTTGAGAGATATGAATAATCGGATCACAATTTTCCGGGAAAAATAATTGTCGTTAGGGGGGAATTATAATTGTCGCTGATCATAGGGGTAAATGCAAACCTGCTTGGTCGTTGGAAGAAAGAAGCAGAGCATCCTGGAAGTGAATCCACATCGCCTGGAAGCATGGTGGCGATGCAAGCTGAACTCAAACGCCTCAAAAAAGAAAACAAGCAACTCAAGATGGAACGAGAGATATTAAAAAAAAAAGGCAGCGGCCTTCTTCGCCAAGGAGCATGGGTGAGCTATCAGTTTATTGATACTGAGAAGAAGGTCTATCCAATCACCCTATTATGCCAAGTAATGGAAGTAAGCCGTAGTGGCTTTTACTCTTGGAGTTCCAGAAATATATCTGAGCGAAAAAAAGAACGTGAGCGGCTGATTCCCAAGGTAAAAAAGATACATAAATACGTCAGGGGAGCATATGGTGCTCGAAGAATATCAGAAGAATTAACAGCTAAAGGTGAGAGCTGTGGTCGAACAAAAGCTGCTGCGCTCATGCAATTGGCAAATGTGTCAGCAAAACAGAAAAGGAAATTCAAGGCTACAACAGACAGTAAACATAAGCTCCCTGTTGCCCCAAATGTGCTGGACCGCAATTTTGTTGTATCACAACCTGATGCTATTTACTGCTCTGATATTACCTATATTTGGACATCAGAAGGCTGACTGTATCTCGCAGTTGTTATAGACTTATATTCCCGCAAGGTTGTGGGCTGGTCACTGAAAAGTCGTATGACGAAAGACCTTGTTATCGATGCATTGCAAATGGCGATCTGGCGTCGCAGGCCTTCACCAGGTCTTATTTTCCATTCAGATCGTGGCAGTCAGTATTGTAGCAATGATTTTCAACGGTTCCTCAAAGAGAACCGAATGATAAGCAGCATGAGTCGCAGCTAAGCGAAGACTCCGCAGAGGAAATTGTTGGGATAATAGTGTAGCTGAAAGTTTCTTTGGGAGTTTGAAAATAGAAAGGGTCTTTGACTCCATCTATCCCTGCAGGGAAACTGCAAGAAGAGATATCGTTGATTACATAGAGATGTTTTACAACAGTAAAAGGCTGCATTCGTATCTTGGCTATCTCAGCCCAAATGATTTTGAAAAAATGATGGAGCTAAAAGAGGCGGCCTAAGAAAAGTGTCCACTTTTACTTGACCACGTCAAAACCACCGTGTCCGGTAAGTTGGACACCTTTCATGAATTCAGGTATCTCATTCATCACTCTCTCCCCTAATTATTTTCTTGGCAACTGAAATTGCAGAGTGAATTGCCTGCTCACCAACAACTGGCCATGCTGCAGACGCTCCTTCATGAAGCAGAAAAAGCTCATGGGCCAAATCCTTCCTTCCACTCCTTGCAGCCATTATCTGGATAAGTTCACTTTTGTATTGCACAGTAGCATCTCGCACATCCTTGTTGTCTGGAAAGGATGTCAGCGCGTTGAGATATAAACAACCACTGGGGGCATAGGTAGTCATCCAGGCAGCAAGACGGTTAAACCAGGTGGATGATTGAATCTTTGCCCGGCGACGGTTCATTTTCAGCCAGGAAAGCAAAGTATCGGTCATGGCGATAATGTAATGCACCAATCACCACGGCTTCTTTTGATGGAAAATGGCGGTAGAGCGTTCTAAGAGTAGTTCCAGCTGTCTTCTGCAATTCTGCAACGCTTGGTTCAGCAAAGCCACGGTTATTAAATGCCTGTTCCAGTCGAGCAGCAATGTGTTCTTTTGTTGAAATCATAACCGCCAAGGTAGAATGATCGCTCTACATTGTCAAGATGGTATTTTTGCAACGAATAATGACTCCCATAATAACCAGGAAATATGGGCCTTGGATCATATAAGTGACCTGAACTCACTTGACATATCACATCCAGCCTTTTCGTTTAAAAAACCGCAGCATTAACCCCGCAACCACAATCATGACGCCCCAGAAAACAAAGTAACTATATCGCCAATGCAATTCAGGCATATATTCAAAGTTAGTACCATATATGCCTGCTATAAAGGTAAGCGGGATGAATATAGCTGCAAATATCGTTAACACCTTCATTATTTCATTAAGCTTATTGCTCACCGAGGAGTTGTAGATATTTAGATGATCCGACAGCATTTCCCTATACGATTCGAGGACCTCTGTCGCTTGAATTGTAATACCAAGAAGATCCTTCCAAAACGGCTGTGACTGTTCGCTGATAATATCATTGTCGAGCTTGGATACTTGAGCTATAAGTTCCCAGGCCGGCCTGATTGTTTTTCGCAGATAATTCACTTCATGCTTGAAATGTGTTATCTGATTAAGCGTTTGGCTGTTAGGTTCCTCAATAACAGCCTCCTCGATATCCTCTATTTGGCTGCCGATATCCTCCAGAACAATCATGTAATTGTCGACAACGATATCCACAATAGTATACGCCAGATAGTCAGGACCGCTTTTGCGGATTCTCCCCTTTTGTTTGCGAACACGCTCACGGGCTGGAGAAAAAAGATCTATTTTCTCCTCATGAAATGAAATAACGAAATTCTCCCCTATAACTATGGATAGCTGACTGCTGCGGAAATATTCGGAATCCGGATCTATTGTAAGAAGTTTCAATATCAAAAAGAGTTTGTCATCATACTCTTCCATTTTCGATCGTTGGCCGGTATGGACAATATCTTCAAGTGCAAGAGCGTGAATACCGAAAATATCGCCGATTCCCTTGATAAGTGCGGGGGCATGGAGTCCATAGACACTTATCCATGTAACAGTTTTCGAAGCCAGAAATTCCCTGCAGTCCTCAGGGGTATCTGTTTCAATTTCCCTGAGGCTTACAGAATCAAAATCCATGATATGGATATGAGGATTATCGAGTTTTTGCTGTCCGACAAAAACAAGATCGTCCGGAGACTTTCCTACTTTGTTCTCGGTGTTTTTCAGAAATCTAGCCATGATATCTCCATCGCAAGTAACTCACGAGCAATCAAATAATTACAGTCACACGACCTTAAATAACAGACAGTTTTTTAGGAGGTAACTGTAATGCAAAGGTTGCGTAAAACATTATCTGATTACCATCGAAACTCAGTGTAAAAAAATACGGTGTTAGACTACTCACGCGACATTTCATAACTAACCGTATCTTCGTCATGATTGAGTGAATGAATTTTGAAATATCCTATATTCCTTACTCGTTACATCTGCCACATGACACTAATTACTTCCGTGCATTCGGGTATCAAATCGTAAAATCAGATATCCCAGAGTTGCACTCAACATAGATCCGCATATAATGCCGATTTTTGCGTATTCAATAAATTCCGGCCTCACAAACGACAAGTTTGAAATAAACAGAGACATCGTAAAACCGATACCTCCAAGAAAACCAATTGCAAGAACCCTCAGCCATGTGAATCCTTCAAAAAGTGGTAACCGAAGCAACTTTGCTGCAAGGAATGTCGCAAGAAATACCCCAATAGATTTACCGAAGACCAAGCCTGCCCCAACCCCGATTGAGATCGGGTGAAGTAATGCTTCAGAGATATTTACACCCCTAAGAACAAGACCAGTATTTGCCAAAGCAAACAACGGCAACACTATCAGTGATACCCACTGCGTATGTACAAGTTCAAGTCGCTGCAAAGGCGTCTCTACCTCAGTACAAGCCACATCTATAGCCTGAACAGCATTAAGGTGAGCGCGATTCAGCATGATATCGCTATTGGTCATATTATTTGCCCTGATAGTATGCAGATGGTTTTCAAGCACATGCATAAATATTTTCATATCATACTTGCCTTTAGCAGGGATAAACATTGCAACAATTACCCCTGCAACAGTTGCGTGCAACCCTGATACCGAAACAATCCCCCACAATATTGCGCCGACAAAAAGATATGGAATAGCGGAGCGAACCCATAAACGATTCATAATTCCCAAAACGATCATTACAGGAATAATACCTGCCAGATAGGTCAAATTTATCTCTGGTGTGTAAAACATTGCGATAACCACTACCGCCCCAAGATCATCGGCGATTGCAAATGCTGTGAGAAAAATTCGTATACTAAAAGGTATTCGCGAACCAAGCGTAGCGAGTACAGCAAGTGAAAATGCGATATCTGTGGCCATAGGTATTCCCCACCCCTTGGCCTCTGGAAGCTGCTGGTTGAACATATGAAAAATAAGGGCAGGAACAATCATCCCACCCGCAGCAGCACATATGGGTAGCATTGCTTTTTTGGTGTTTGATAAGGCACCTACCAGAAATTCCCGTTTTATCTCAAGGCCGACTGTGAAAAAGAAAAATGTCATAAGGACATCATTCACCCAGTGCTCAAGCGAAAGCGACAATGAAAATTTGCCAACTCCGATTGTAAACATCAGATGCCAGAAATGTTTGTATGTTTCCGGCGAAATGTTTGACCAGATGATCGCAATGATAGCTGCGGCAAACAATAAATAGCCACCGTGCGATATCTTGTGAAAGAACTTCTGGAATGTGCTTGATCGAAGGTGCTCCGGTGTTACCATTTGCTCAGGAACTGAATTATGGGTATCTGCTGTTGTCTGCATTGGAATAATTCCCAAAATGATTGATGTTTTTGCTCAGAACAGTCCTTCTATATTTAAGATATCCTCACATATACTAAAAATCTAATCCAGGCAAACGTGTAAATTGTTTTTTTGATCGTGACATAACATAAACCTCAAGTATACAGACGCTGTGATTGACATTTTTCTCTCCAGATTACAGGAGTTTCTTGTAATCACTCAACTAAGAGCATTACAATAGATATAACAGGATAACATCAAAAGACCACCATCTGTGTTTTATGTAAAAGTACTATTTTCGACCAGCCATCGTACCGCATTAATCCTTTAACATTGCAATTCATACCTATGTATTCGATGTGTTTGAAAGAGGGGTGAACCAAATAATGCCATCACAGATACAGCATGAAACTCCGCCTTACTGGCAGTATGTACCCGTTGGTGATTATCAAATACCAGCTACTCCGGTCACACAAAGTGCGCGAGAAAGACTTCATTTTTTCCGCAAACTTTTTGAACGAAATTCGCAAGACAAAAATTCTGTTTTCATTGAAAGCGAAACACTTAATCCACTACCTTCATGCGAGGCAAATTGTATTATTCCGGAACCGGACTGGTCTGATGCAGCCACAGTGCTTTTAAATGCCTTAGAAAACTGGCTCATTGATGGTGTCAAAGAAGGACGAAGTGTCGTTCTGGTTTTTCCGCCTCACAATGGCCTTATTGAAACGCTCAATATCCTTGCTCAACATTTGTCTTGGCGCGTTGTATCATCTCCTTCACCTGAACTGATCGCTGATGGGGGTGACAGTTGGCTTGGAGACCTATGTGCAGATCTCGGCCCCTGGATTTTACCATCCCTCGGAAAAATATATCTTCGCAATGCTTCTGGTCTTAAACTTGTCCGGCAATTTTTTCATACCATCTGTTCGGATAGCCCCGGACCTGGAATTATTGGTTGCGACAGTTGGGCCTGGGCATATCTTTCACAATTATGGAATGGCAGAAAACCACTCCTACTGACCTTTCAATCGTTTGATCAGGATCGGTTAACAACACTTCTGCAAAAATCTGCAGGTGGTACAGATTTGAATAGGAGAAATTTTCGCCAGACGGATAATGGCCGAAATATTTTAAAACAATCTTCCGAAAATCAATCAGCTGAAAGTTCGAGTAATTTTTTACAAATCCTCGCTGCCCACAGTCGTGGAAACCCTGGTATTGCCTGTAATATTCTACGTTCAGCCTTACGTGCGACACCTGGTGCTTCAATGTCTTCCGATACACGTTCAGAGGAAGGTGACACTCAATTCAATGACCTCTGGGTCACCCCATGGGATACGATCAATCTCCCTGCGATATATGCAGAAGCTGGACATGATGAAGCATTCGTACTCCAAACCCTGCTTTTGCATAACGGACTCCCCTTACACACCCTAGCCCAATTACTTCCTGTCTCTGCCGGACAGGTCACGAAGACAGTCTATACACTTGAAGATAATGAACTCATATATCAAGTTAACGATATCTGGCAGGTTACTCCACGTGGCTATCCTGCCGTGCGCCGTTTTCTGGAAACCAAAGGCTACCTTGTAGATCAATTTTAGGAGACAGTATGAACGGTTCTGTTAATCCCTCAGATTTATTCAACGCCATTAGTCAGGCGAACATACTGACAATTATTCTGATTCTTGCCGGATCCTGGCTATTGATATCGCTGAGTGAACGGTGTATACCGTGGTTCGCCGAAAAGGCCCCCAGCCGTTTCAGGTTTTCTATACTTTCATTGGTTCCGCTGCTCCGTCTGGGGATTATAGCAGGTGCTCTCACCCTTATCGTTACAAGTGTTATTGAGCCGACTGTAGAGAACCTTCTCGTCCTTGTCGGTGCGCTGGGCCTGGGCCTGGGCTTTGCGTTTAAAGACTATATCAGTAGTTTGCTTGCAGGTGTTGTAACGCTTTACGAGGCTCCCTATCGGCCAGGTGACTGGATCGAAATCGATGGCGCTTACGGCGAGGTAAAAGCCATAAACATGCGCAGTGTTGAGATTGTCACTCCTGATGACACAGTGGTGATTATTCCGCACATGAACTTGTGGAACAAATTTATTTTTAATGCAAACGATGGTGGACAGAATTTACAATGTACAGCGGACTTCTATCTCCATCCTCGTCACGATGCAGAACACGTGGTAAGTATCTTGGAAGATGTCGCCTTAACAAGTGCCTACCTACAAATTAAACAACCAATTAAGATTGTTCTGGTTGAAAAACCATGGGGGACCCATTATCGGCTGAAAGCATACCCGGTAGATCCCCGACAACAATTTGCCTTTGTTTCTGACTTAACCATTCGAGGAAAGGCAGCGCTCCAAACTCTAGGGATTACCTTTGCGGCTGTACTACCTCCAAGTTCCCTTGCTGATTAACCTCTAAACTTCCAAACAACCACTGCGGTCGTTGAATGATCGTTATGTATATATCCTTAATTATGAACCTAAATACGAGGTCATTATGAACTCACCAGCATCATCCTGGGAAATTCTCAGTAAACTCATTTCTACTGAAAATATCCCGGAGCTATCAAAATATATCGATACGCTGAGTGCACCTGAAACAGCGCGAGCAATTTCACGGCTTTATCCAGCTGACCAGCAACGACTGCTTGCTATGCTTAGCCCTGAAGACGCTGCAGATCTCATTGAGGATATTCCTGAAGAACAGGCTGCAGATCTTGTCGAAGAGATGAACTCTGAACAGGCAGCAGCAATTATGGAGGAGTTGTCCAGTGATCACGTGGTAGACGTACTCGCTGAGATGGGTGATGAGGCATCCCAGGCAATTCTTGACAAGATGGACCGTGAAGATGCTGATGAAGCACGAATGTTACTTGAATATCCTCCAGATTGTGCCGGTGGTCTGATGATTTCAGAGTTTCTGGCTTACAACGCTGACGCTACTATTCAGGATGTCCTTGATGATCTCCAGACAAACAGTGAAGAATATGCGGATTATCACGTTCAGTATTTCTATGTGGTCGAACGTAAAGAAAAACTGGTAGGGGTGCTCAGGGTACACGATTTGCTTTTCCCTGCCAGATCAACGTGTTTACGCGACGTCATGATTCCTGCTCCACTCAGGATGCAGGATAATGCCTCTCTTAGAGAACTACAGGAATTTTTCGATGAACATCCACTATTCGGCATCCCGGTTGTCGATGACAGTCAGCGACTTGTCGGAGTTGTACTGCCAGCGGCAGTTGAAGATGCGGCGGACAAAAAGAAGACATCCACGTTCCTGCGTATCAGCGGTATTATCGGCGGTGAAGAATTTCGTACAATGCCTCTCTACTCGCGCTCCGGCAGGCGTTTATCCTGGTTAAGTATGAATATCGTCTTAAATATTATAGCCGCAAGCGTCATTGCTCTCTATCAGGACACTCTTGCTGCAGTCATTACACTTGCAGTATTCCTGCCTATGGTAAGCGACATGAGCGGTTGTTCAGGAAACCAGGCTGTTGCAGTTTCTATGCGGGAGTTATCGCTGGGGCTGGTTCGACCGGGTGAGTTGCTCTGGGTGCTGGCAAAAGAAGCGAGGGTTGGATTGATTAACGGTGTTGTCCTTGGTGTCCTGCTTGGTTCTATAGCGTATTTATGGAAAGGAAACCCCTGGCTTGGAATTGTTGTTGGTGGTGCACTTGCAGCAAACACTCTCGTTTCTGTGACCTTAGGCGGCATGCTGCCCCTGTTGCTCAAGAGACTCAAACTCGATCCGGCTTTAGTTTCCAGCCCTCTGCTGACAACAGTCACCGATATGTGCGGATTCTTTTTTGTTCTGAGTTTTGCCTCTGCAGTATTGCCACAACTGATCGGCATGTAGGAAGAAGAACGGGATTAGAGCTTTCGAGGCTCCAATCCCGTTCTTCTTTATCAGTATCTATGCCTTAGCATCACCTACTCGGCCAGCCATTTGAGCTCATACAAATCTGTTCGGCGACTGGATGCATTACGGACACTTCCCTGTGAACGAATTTCTTTCACGAGATCAAGATCGAGATCAGTGATGAGCGTTGTCTCGATGCCAGGCGTTGCTTCAGATGCGATAGCATCGTGTGGAAATGAAAAATCCGAAGGAGTGAATATCGCAGACTGCGAGTACTGAATTCCCATAGTTTCAACTTTAGGAATATTGCCGACACTTCCGGAAATTGCCACAAAACACTCATTTTCAATTGCCCTTGCCTGAGCGCATCGTCGAACCCGAAGGTAACCGTTTTGGGTATCAGTCCAGAACGGCACAAACAGCATCTTCAGCCCTTTTAACACCTGGAGTCGTGCAAGTTCCGGGAACTCAACATCATAACAGATGAGTATGCCAATCTTACCCACATCGGTATCGAAGACTTTCAGATCATGTCCACCTGTAAATCCCCAGTGTTTCTCTTCATCCGGTGTGATATGCAGCTTGGACTGGTAGTCCCAGGTGCCATCTCGGCGGCAGAGGTAACTGACATTATACAGCTTGCCGTCATCCCGGAGCTCCGGCACACTACCGGTGATGATATTGATGTTGTAACCAAGGGCCATTTCCACCATAGCCTGGCGCAGATCTTCGGTATATCCTGCAAGTTGACGCATAGCCTCTGCAGGGTTATTTCCTTCATATGTGTGAATGAGCGGCGCATTGAACAATTCAGGAAACAGGATAATATCAGATTTATAATCACTGACAGTATCAACAAAGAACTCCACCTGCTGCATGAAATCATCAAATGAATTAAATCGTCGCATCTGCCACTGAACAACACCAATTCTCGCAATGGACTTTGTTCTACCGATCAGCTTGGTTTTCTTCTGATAGTAAATGTTGATCCATTCAAGAAGAACGGCATGCCCACGTGAATGGTGATCTTCAGGCCAGTAATTATCCAACAGGTTTCGAACATGAAAATCGTTGGATATCTGAAATGTAAGGACTGGATCAAACAACTCCCTGTCCTTTACCTTGAGAATATATTTCTGGGGTAACATTTCACTTGAGTATTTATGATATCCCGGAATCCTGCCACCAATAAGAATGCCCTTCAGGTTCAGGTTCTCTGCAAGCTCCTTACGTGCATCATACAGGCGCCTGCCAAGGCGCATCCCCTGATAATCGGGGTCAACGAATATTTCTATACCGTAGAGATAATCACCTTCACTGTCATGGGTTGTATATTTCCCACCGCCGGTAATCTGCTCATACGAATGGTTATCACCAAACAGGTTAAAATTCACAATGAGTGAAAGAGCAATCGCTACAGGTTTACCGTTATCCTCAATACACACCTGGCCTTCGGGGAAGGTCTGAATAAGTCGAGAAATCGGTTCTTTTTCCCATGGAGCTGCTACCTCTTTATACACCCTTCCACTAATATCTCTCAGTGACGCGTAATCGTCGATATTAAGGTGACGCACCTTTAACTTATGTTCTGTATCATTAGACATCGTACTTTCCTTTATGCACGTCTTTAACTACCAACACCATTGGACTATGGCAGTGTTGCTCATAGTTTTATTCAAGCTGGTAAATGCTGCTCTTAGCAATGTAAATCAGCCTGCCGCTATCTCTTTTATGAAAATTACGTGAATAACGCAGACTTTAAGAATCTGTTGATGCCCCTGCCACATACGTGTTTCGATTTCTAGCGGGATATGCCAGCACTTGATCAGTTGGGAAAAAGAGTTTTCCGATTTCGGAAAGACTGTCCATAACGTGAAGTCCTATAAACCGACCTTAGGTGGAATAAAATCTGACTGCTCAAAATCTGATGTCAGTTCTTCAACAATCTGACCTGCATCAGGGTCACCTTCCAGAACAGCGATATGAAAAAGTGCATCTCCCTGATAGACTAAAGGCAGCTGGAGACGACCAATAATGACACCTGAAACAGGAGCAGTAATTTTTTCCTCGGTCTCCCCATAGGGATCATGAACAATAGCAATGACATCACCTTTTACAACCTGTGCCCCAATTGCGGCGCGTCGTGAGAGGATACCGCTAATTGGCGATCGGACCCATTTAGACAAGCTTGAAGGAAATACTGCGTGGCTTCGTCTTGAGGCCTTTGCCGGTAGCATGCCGATGGAGCGCATAACAGAGACGATCCCGCGTAAACCTGTGCGGATTGACAGCTCATCGAACCGTAACGCCTCTCCCGCCTCATATAAAAGCATTGGAATACCCAACTCTGCGACTGCTTCCCTAAGCGATCCATCCCGTAGCTTGGAGTGCAGCATTACGGGTGCTCCAAATGCCTGCGCAAGCCGTTTCGTTTCTTTGTCTTTAAGTGATGCACGAACCTGCGGCAGGTTGAATCGATGGTTGGAACCGGTATGAAGATCTATTCCATGCGTACATTTTGAGGCAATTTCAGTCATGAAAAGATCTGCAATACGGGAGGCCAGCGAACCGGACACTGAACCGGGAAAAACCCGATTCAGATCACGCCTATCCGGCAGATATCTAGAGTGGTTGATAAAACCAAAACTATTAACCACAGGGATTGCTATAAGCGTCCCCTTGAGGCTGGCCAAAGTTTTTCGCTTAAGAAGCCTGCGAATTATCTCAACCCCGTTAATCTCGTCACCATGCAGAGCTGCAGATACAAATAGTCTCGGTCCCGGTCTTCTGCCATGAACCACATGGGCGGTCAGTGACATCTGTGTGTGTGTGTAGAGATGCGCGACCGGCAACTCTACAAGTTGCTGACTGCCTGGAACAATAACAGCATTACCGATACGAAACGATTCTTGTTTCACCCTTTGCTCCGTGTGCGGGTTCGTCCTACGCGAGCCTGCTTTTCAATGTATTCGATAATCCCGCCTGCAACATCTTTATTAGTAGACTTTTCGATACCTTCAAGGCCTGGTGATGAGTTTACTTCCATTACCACCGGACCATGATTTGACCGTAGAATATCTACACCTGCAATGCTAAGGCCCATAATTTTGGCGGAACGAACGGCTGTAGAACGCTCTTCAGGTGTCAGCTTTACAATGCTTGATTTGCCACCTCTATGGAGATTAGAGCGAAACTCACCTTCAGCCCCCTGCCGCTTCATTGCAGCTATTACCTTATCGCCAACAACCAGGCAACGCAAATCAGCACCTCCAGCTTCCTTTATGAACTCCTGAACAAGAATCTGCACTTTTAAGCCACGAAACGCTTCAATAATACTCTCAGCAGCATTCTGTGTCTCAGCAAGTACAACTCCAATTCCCTGAGTACCTTCAAGAAGTTTTACTACGAGCGGTGCACCGCCAACCTGATTGATCAGATCCTGAGTGTACATAGTTGAATGGGCAAAGCCTGTAACCGGCAGGCCAATACCTTTTCTGGCAAGAAGCTGCAAGCTGCGCAATTTATCGCGAGATCTACTGATAGCAACTGACTCATTGAGACTGTACACTCCCATCATTTCGAACTGTCGGACAACTGCAGTTCCATAAAATGTAACTGAAGCACCAATTCGTGGAATAATTGCATCATATCCGGTTAATTCTTCACCTTTATAATGAATAGTCGGTCTTTGGGATGCGATGGTCATATAGCAACGCAGTGTGTCGATTACACGGACTTCGTGTCCTCGTTCATGACCGGCTTCGACTAAGCGTTTGGTCGAATATAAGTCTTTATTTCTCGATAATATTCCAATTTTCATACTTTCCTCTTTTTATATATTCTTCCTAGTTCACGACCACCGCAGAAAGACGCTTCCGAATCTACAAGAAAACGACCCGCAAGAGCAGTTCTTCCCAACAACATGCGGAATTTCATATTGTCCCTGTTAGTAAGAGTAGCTTCTATTGGCCATCTGATATTTTTGAAAGACACCTCAACCTGAATGACATAACGCAATTCACTATGGCCACCTGAGTCTGTAACAACACGCTCATCCACTATGGGAGCTTCACAGATTATTTCAAATCTGCTGTTTCTTTGAAGCGGGTGAATCCCAAAGCGTACCATCTTTTCACCATCACGGTTAAACCGCTCTGTGAAAAATGCATGAATCGCTGAGGTGCGGGCACCTGTATCTATTTTAGCCTTAATTGCAGGGACGTTTAGAGTCGGCAACTCCAACCATTCGCGCCAACCAATTATTTCAAAACCACTTCTCATAATCAAACCTATCTACCATAGACATTTAAGGAGGTTGATTAAGTATCTCACAACCACTTCATTTAACAACACATTTCTGGACTCTCCTACAAGAGTTCGAGACATAACACAAACCATAAGCTATTGACTCATCAGAGTAAATCTCTAGTCTTTAAGGAAAAAGGGCTGAGTTTCTACCAGTTTTCTCAGGTAAGGGCAATTCGTTTTTTCAGCAAATATGATAAGTGGTTAATCAACCGTTATTTTAATGATTTTAAATACACATTCATTACTACTATATAATCAGGATAGTCCAAACAATCTCCCCCCCCCCCTCTATCATAAATACGCCTATATACCTCGACATTTTTATTGCTATACATACACTTACACTAACCCGTATTTCTCATTAGCATCAGCAGGTTTTCCGCAACTGCAACGGTATGAACCATTTGAGGTAGTGTACTACAGCGGCATGGCTTATTCTTAGACCTGCGAAAAAAATATAATAAAAAATCAGGTAATACGTCTGTCTAAAGATTTAACGCGAAATATTTTACGGCCAGAATTTTGAAAACCATTATATGCTGGCTCGCTTGCCACTGCTTTTTCTGATTTATATCATTTTTATGGCCCCGCTTCTAAAACAGTGATTACACTGTCTCATTTATATTGCTCCCAAAATCTTGAAAGGATTACGTATGACAAAACATAAGGAGACACTGCTGTTAGTTGATGACGAAGCACCGCATCGAACCATGTTGAAGGTTAATTTACAAAGTAACGGTTACCGGATACTTGAGGTTAGTGATGGGGATGAAGTTCTGCCTTTTCTTGCAAAAAATCGTGTAGATCTCATTCTCCTTGATCTAAAAATGAAACGGATGGATGGGATAACAACCCTCTCAGCCCTTCTACAAGCCGGTTATAGTTGCCCAGTGATCGTACTTACAGCATTTTCGTCAGTTGAAAGTGCTGTCGATGCAATGAAGAAAGGTGCTTTTGATTATATCACAAAACCGGTTGATATTGACGAATTACGATTAACTATCGCGCGGGCATTGAATTTCCAAAACCTCAAGGAAGAAAACGAATCACTCAAAACACGATTGAATGACCAGTTCCAATTCAGTAATATTATCGGCAAAAGCCCTGCAATGCAGGAAATGTTTTCAACTCTCGCAATGGTCGCTCCCACCGATGCCACAGTTCTTATCACCGGTGAATCCGGAACAGGTAAGGAATTAGTTGCCAATGCTATTCATCACAACAGTCCGCGCAATAACGGCCCGTTTATTAAGCTGAACTGCGCCGCCCTTCACGAAAATCTACTTGAAAGTGAACTATTCGGACATGAGGCAGGATCTTTCACCGGCGCTACCAGTCGTCGTAAAGGCCGCTTCGAATTAGCACATAAAGGCACACTATTTCTTGATGAGATCGGTGATATGAGCATCTCTACCCAGACAAAAATCCTGAGAATTCTTCAGGAGGGGGAATTTGAGCGGGTTGGGGGCACTACGACCAATACTGTAGATGTTCGTTTGCTGGCAGCAACACATAAAGATCTTGAAGCAATGATTTCCACAGGCGAATTCAGGCAGGATCTCTTTTTTCGTCTATCCGTGGTACCAATTCACATCCCTGCGTTGCGTGAACGAAGTATTGATATCCCTGAGCTGGCCAGTTTTTTCTTAAACCATTACGCAGCAAAAAATCGTAAGGATATTAAAGGAATTCATCCAGAAGCATTGAACCTGCTTATGCATCACACCTGGCCGGGGAATATCCGCGAACTTGAAAACACCCTGGAACGTGCTGTGATACTTTGTCTAGGCGAACAGATTACACCGCATGAATTACCACCACAGTTTTTCACAGGTGATATACAAACCAGACCAGCACTACCTGCCAACAGCGAGTTTACCCTCCGCGATATGGAGCGGGAGGTTATTCGGGCTACGCTTGAAAAAAACGGCAATAATAAAAGCCTTACATCTAAGAAACTAGGCATTGCCAGGCAGACTCTCCTGAACAAAATTAAAGAGTATAAGCTGGAATAAGGAGCAAGCACCGAACGATTTTTCAAAAAAAAAGCAGCCTACGTCTTTTAAAAGAGCTTGGGTTGCCAGGGGGCTGTCCAAGAATGACATTTTGGTCAAACATCCTATTCTCGGATCCCCCTCCTCGGTTAATGCCAGAATAATGTTTACAGTACCCTTCTGTACTTTTTATTCATTCCCTGAATGACCTACCTTTTTACTAATCCACTGATTCGCTTCTGTGTCTCGTCGGTTATTAATAATTCTTTAAAAACCTTAAGTTCTTCATTCACAAGATGTTCAACATCAGGCTGAGAAGCACGCATAAGTGCCTTTGTTGCAAGAAGAGAAGCTAATGGTTGCTGTAGAATTGGAGTGATATATTCTTCTGCAACTTCTACAGCCTTTCCCGGCTCTGCCACCCTATTTATCAGCCCCCAGGAATACGCTTCATCAGCGGAGAAAAAACGGCCGGTAAACAATACCTCTCTTGCCATCTTCTGACCTATTGCTCCAGGGAGAAAAACACTTGAACCACCCTCGGGGCAAACACCGAGGTTTGCAAATGGCAACCTGAACTTCGTTTTGCCAGAGGCTACAACGATGTCGCAATGCAGCAAAATTGTAGTGCCAATTCCGACTGCAACTCCTTCCACAGCCGCAATCAAAACTTTTTTAATGTTTGCAACACAGGCAAAAATCCCCTGAACACATTCCATCACCTGTTGCTGTTTGCCTCCAACCAAATCCGACAGGTCATTCCCCGCTGTGAAAATGCCCCCTTCTCCCTGTAAAACAATAACATTGCATTCAGGAGAAGCATCTGCACTTTGCAGAGCAGATATTAGTTCTTTGTAGGTTTGAATCCTGATCGCATTCAGTTTATCGGGTCTGTTTATTGAAATTCTGGCAACCTTATTTTCAATAGTCAGGCGGATGTCCTCATACTGTTCAACGTTCATTGTATTCCTCCGTAATGTATGAAATTGCAGGAAACATATAAAAGAATCTGTTTTTAAAAGAGAATATCTCTGAAAACATACTTCGAATATGACAAAACGCAAACTGTTAACGTCAACGTCAACACAATTAATGTTTCAGCTGGTGCGATTTGTTCTACAATTTTTATATTCTCTCCAACCTTCGTTCCTGATGCTGTGTTCTTTACCGATCGCTACTAATACGCATTTCATTCATATTCACTGCACATTGAGCACGTACAAAGGGATAGGCGCAATGAAATGAACCTCTCGTTCAACCAGAAGGCAAATCCTGTCCTGGGAACTTATCTATTAAGGAGCATGAAATGAATATTTGGAGAGGAATACCTATTACAATTATTATCATGAAATTTTCTGTATTTTCTATAGCCTGTGCCCATGCAAACCCAATTAATATGATGGAGAATCGAGTGGTCTCAGATAGCACTCAGCCTATCATTTCAAATCCGGCAGTTATCTATGTGAATCAGGCCAGCAAAGCAACATCACCCGATGGATCTTCGTGGGACACAGCCTATCAAACTCTAGCAGAAGCATTGCAAAGTAACGTATCCGGTAAAGAAGAAATATGGGTTGCACAAGGCACGTATTACCCGACAGAAGAATCAGATCGTAACGCGAGCTTTACCCTTCAATCTAATATTGATGTGTATGGTGGATTCAGCGGTCATGAACAGTTCAGGCGCCAACGTAACTGGATAAAAAACATCACAATTCTCTCGGGTGAAATCGGTGACACATCTGTTATGACCGATAATGTCTACCACGTTGTTGTCGGAGCAGATGATGCAATCCTTGACGGATTTGTAATACAGGATGGTTACGCGATTCTGGCAGAAGGTGAAACCGACAGTAGCGGCAGCCTTGTTGAAGTTCCCGCCGAGGCAGCTGCAATGGAGATCTTGCGAAGTGTAACCAATATCCGCTCATCCTCAGGAGGCGGACTGCTCAACGTTCATGCAGCCACTGCTACTAAAAATTGTATATTCCGAAACAATTACGCATCTAAAGGCGGTGCTGTCTACAATATGGTTACAACGTCATGGGACCCTGATGACATAGACAATACGGTGGTTGAGAATACTCCGACCTTTGAAAATTGCGCTTTTGACAATAATCACGCCACTGCGCGTGGAGGCGCAGTTACCAATGATTTTTTCACATCATCGACATTTGTAAACTGCGTCTTTTCAAACAATACATCCAAAGCCAAGGGCGGTGCTCTTTATGCTGATATGGGTAGCCCGGTAATGCTGATGAATGTGCTATTTCTTAAAAACGAAGCAGAACGTGGAGGTGCACTCGTCGCAGATGGCGTTTCTCCACATCGGATTGTGTATACAACCTTTATAGAAAACAGAGCATACGATATTGGTGCCGCGCTCTACCAGGGCACATATATGGGTGAACAAAATGATGGCCTGCCATATATAGGTAATGAAGTCCATCTCTATAGATCTGTTCTTATCGGCAACGAGAGTGAATCCTCAAACACCTCTATCAGCAACTGGCATGATGGCCTCGCCCTGTATGATGATGAGTCAGTAATTGAAACAGTTGACGGAAGCCTTATTGCAAATGCCTATATCAACCCGGAATCATATGTCTCGAAAACTGACGTTGGCTGGCACCCGGGAAGGCGAGTTAATATTGAATACTGGACCGAATTTTTCGAACAGGACGTTAACCGCACATATACAGCATTTAATTACGACACCAGGAGCCTGGATGGTATAGCCGAAGTAATTTATGTAGATCACGATGCCGCAGGTCTGGCCGATGGTACTTCCTGGTCAAATGCATTCACCACTCTCAATGAAGCGCTCAATATCGCTACTTCAGGTTCGGAGATTTGGGTCGCAGCAGGGATATACACACCGACCAGAGGCTCAGATCGGGCCGCAACCTTTGTCATGAAGGAAGGCGTTACGATTTTAGGTGGCTTTGTCGGACTAGAAACACACATTGAGGATCGTGATTACGATCGTAATCCAACAATTCTCTCCGGTGATATAGGTGTACACGATGACAATTCAGACAACTCGTACCACGTACTATTTGGTGCCACAGGCGGCGTACTTGATGGCTTTATCATTCAGGACGGTAACGCAAACGGCGATTTTCACCATAGCCGTGGCGGCGGACTACTCTGCTATAATTCAGCCTCACCTGATATAATTAACAGCACATTTACAACCAACAGTGCTATTGAAGGCGGAGCAATCGCAGCCTACTCACATTCTGCCCCCACACTTATTAACTGCAATATTACCGAAAACTCAGCAGAAAAAGGCGGGGGAATGCTCTTTCGAACCGGCCCTGACAACGAAGAAGATGGAGTAAAAGTCCTGGATACCAATATATTTGACAACACAGCCACAGATCGTGGCGGTGCAATGTATATCGATTATGGCGCATGGCCTGGTTTTGCAGACTGCACAATTGTCGGAAACACAAGCACTGGCAATGGTGGAGCTGTCTATGTAGATAACAACTCGTCTCAACTCTCTTCAATTGAAGCACGATTTACTTCATGTGCTCTTTCGAACAACTCTTCAAATCAGCGTGGTGGTGCATTTTCAATTTACGAAGGGAATGTTTTCCTGAACAACTCAACAGTTACTGAAAATTGTGCAGAGCTTGGAGGTGGCGGTATTGCCCTTAACTATATGGGACGATTTGTTAACGTGGACGACTTGACCACCATCACAAACAACACCAGCACATCCGGTGCGACTGATATTGATGACGAAAGTATACCAGAAAGATAACAAAAAGGACTGAGGTTATAGGGTTCAGGACTGAGGAAATTGCATTGAGAATACAATAAACTCCTAAAAATACTTACTCCTTTGCCTCCCTCACATTTCGATGCTGAGATTTAGGGGGGGATCATATAAATATTTTTTGTAACTACTTACAAGGGAAACGACTTGGTTTTATAAATCTTATTATTTGTAGCCACTTACAGGGTGACGAAGATTTTCCCAAGCAGATTGGTGAAGCCTATGTCATACGTAAGCCAGGCTGATCGCGGAAATATTTGGTGCCCTGTGAGCAGTTACTATTTTTTTATCCTGCTCTCCCCTACTTCCATAATTCCTCCCTATTTGCTGCTAAATTCATCGCTATAACTCAAAGCATCAAAGCAAAACATCGCATTTGATCTCGAAATGAAAAATCGTATCAAAAAAATAAACACAATCTGTACAGTTATACGAAAAATGATCCGGCATGTCAGGGCCCTCGGTACCGCCTTTCTTCTCCCCCTCTCTCTCTCAGGTACCGAGGGTCCTCGATACGGAAATAAACCAGCTCAAAAACTGAGTCAGTATGTATAAGGAATGCACCAATGAATAAACACACTTTAGCCAAACTCGTCTGGCCACTTTTTTTACTTGCTTCAATTCAATTAGCAGGCTGTGCCACGAATAGCAATCAGGACAACTCGCGTGATCAACAGGGGCCACCCTCTATGGGCGGCCGAGGCGGTATGCATCAGGGTCCTCCTTCGGGAAATCGTGATAATCAAAATGACAAGCAGGAAGATCGCGAACCTCCGGAAGAGGCATTTACAGCATGTGAAGGCAAACAGGTTGGAGACAACGTTGAATTTACCACTTCTAATGGTCAACTGCTTCAGGCAACCTGTCAGGATTACAACGATCATCTGGTCGCTATGCCGGTAAATAAAGATAGCAACAGAATCCACCGTTAACAAAAAGGTCAGACACAATGACAACACAAAGGAATACAAAGAAACGTGTATTTAACATACGCCATCCACTGATTATCACTACTTCAACACTTATGCTTGCTCTGACTACCGTTACCCCTACGACTGTTATGGCACGCCCTCCCGGTTTTCAGATGAGGCAGCTGCCTCTAGGTCACCATATAGTGCATGTAGGATCACTGGTTTTCTATTTCCTTGATGGTGTATTTTTCAGGAGAGCTCCTCATGGTTTTGTTGTTGCACCAGCCCCAATTGGCGCGGTTGTACTGACTATTCCACCAGAGTCGCTCCGTGTAACGGCAGACAAGACGGTCTTCTTTACCTATGACGGGGTGTATTATCAAAAAGTCCCTGAGGGATATATGGTAGTCGAACGCCCCTCAAAGCCGCATGCTCCCCTCATCGCAAAGGGTACTCAAATTCGTGTTGCTGTTGATATTCTTAACGTTCGCTCAGGGCCTGGCCTTGAACATTCTGTAGTCAGACATGTTAAGCACGGAGAAATACTCACCATTGAAGCATCGCAGATAGATTGGGCTTTTGTAAAACTGCCCGACTCATCATTTGGCTGGATTAAATTGAAATATGCTATTCCAGTAGAACCCGCTGCAATGGGTTAAAACAAACCTGCCAAATTTCCCGGTATCTTCCTTGATTTCACCATCTCAGGTGCCGGGGAGTTTGGTTAGGTTGTACGTAATACATGTCGATTTGACGGCAAACCTTACATTACACAATGTTCACAATGATATGTAATCACATCATATTGCATATTCGATTAGGCTGCACTGTCCGTAACCTGAAAATGAGGTGCTATATGATAGATTGTGTGTTGCGGGCATCAGCGCTGATGATCGCAATCTGGATAGTCTAACTGCCTGTTATTTTTTATAGTAATAACAAACAACATAACTCTAACTAAGCAACTCACTGATAACTCAAAACAGGATACATCCTATACGACAGACATCTGTCATAAATACTGGCTGGCATGAATAATCGCAGCAATCTGAGTTCCATATTTTCTCCTTATTTGCTGCTCATTTCTGACAGATCAATTAACGCATTGATGTATCTGAAAAATACAGATATCCAATGTGCAATCCAAGGATTACAGAAAGGACACTCGTCCTCAGAGGAGACAGATTCAGTTGGTGCCAGGCGATTGAAAGTAACTGAAGTTCTGACGAAGCTGAATACCACCCAAAGAAGTACTTCCTCTTGTTACTGTAATTCTCATCTCTCCTCTTTCCCCCGACCTCCCTTCCCCTCCTCTCCTGACAAAGGAAATGGTAGGATAATGACTTTTCCAGCATCCTGCCATTTCCTCATTTCCTTCATAATTCCTGCATGTTTTGCCACTAACAACCTCACATAAGCATAGAAAACAGATCCCGGGCCTTTACCAAACCGAGGAGGCTATCCGAAAATGCACTTTTACCCCACTTCTTCGTTATTTAGAAAAAATAATGCTCGAAATATCAAATATATGACTGCGCTTATTTTTTAGAAATGCCTCGATTTGTGAGAAAATCGCTATTGTCGGACAGCCTCCCAGGGGGGGCTTTTGTAGTTCAACACCTTTACTTGTGAGTTTTTATGATGTCCTTCAAGACCATCCTTACAACCAGTAGTCTTATATTCGTAGTTGCATATTGTACCGCCTGTAAACAGGTGCCTAGCAATGTGACAGATGCAGCTGCTCCCGAACAGATACAATCAGCAGTTCAGAAACCGCTGATCGAGGAAACAGTGGAAACTCAATTGCCCCTTACTCTGCCGGTACGATACCAGGTTCCTGAGTATACGATCGGTGCTGAAACTCTTGATACGTTATTTGAAGAAGAGACACCATTACTTAGGGTTGGAGCATCTATTCGTTCAACCCGTGGGCCCCAACCGCTCTGGGATATTTTGAAAAGATTGGCTTCTCTTAAAAAGATGAACGTTTCATGGGCAAGTGATGTTGATCAGAATGTGCTTGTGGATGTTGATATCAGCGCTAACGATGATTTTTATGATTCGATCGATAACCTTTTGCGTCAGGTTGATTACTTCCATCAGATGAAGGGCAATACCATTGTAGTTAAGTACAAAGAGACCAGACGTTTTCATATTGCCATGCCCTTTACCACACAGACCTACAAAACAGGAGCTGGTGGCAATGTGCTTGGCAGTGATGATACATCTAACAATATCGACGGAACAATTGAGTTAAAGAGTTCTGGTAACGAGTTTGATATCTGGAAAAATATTCAGGCAAATATGGATGCTATCCTTGGTACCTGGAATACATCCACCTCTGAATCAGAAGAGATCACGACAGCGCAGAAAGAAAATAGCAGCGATAAAGAACAGGATACTGCTGAGACTCAAGTAGCAACCCGTCAGCTCTCTAGTGGAGGGAGCATGTATATCATTGATAAACCGATCGGAATGGTTACAGTCACGGCGCCCCGCCCATTGCTTGAAAGATTGGAAACCTACTTTGATGCCTTACGCAACGAACTCTATAAACAAATTATTATCGAAGCAAAAATTATCGAAATTCAACTCAATGATTCTTCAAGTATAGGCATAAACTGGAGCAGTGTGCTTAAAAACTTTTCGGTAAGCGGCACTGTCGAATTTGCTGGAGATACCGGACAGATATATCCGTTTCAGGATCGGTTTGTATCAAAGGTAACACTTGACACTCAGGATTTCAGCCTGTTCCTTAATGCTCTTCAGGAACAAGGCGATACCAAGGTATTATCTAATCCAAAAATAAGTGTTATGAACGGCCAGCCCGCCCTCATTACTGTTGGCCAGAATGTGACCTACGTCGACTCCATTGAATCTGAAGTCGACTCTGACACTGGCACCACGAGTTACACCGTTGAAACAGAACGCATACTTTCAGGAGTTGGTATGGCGCTCACTGCTACGGTTCTAGGCAAAGATCATATCATTATGAATCTTGTGCCGGTAACATCCGAACTAGAAACACCTATCGAATATCTCACTGTTGGATCAGATGGCGGCCAGGTCGGCCTTCCTGTAGTTAATGTGCGGGAGATGAGTACCACTGTGCGCATGAAAAGCGGTGAGGTTCTCGTCATTGGTGGCCTTATCAGTAACACTGACGATACAACCGGTGAGTTTGCTCCTGTTTTAGGTGATATTCCCCTGGTGAAATACCTCTTCGGTTACGAAGAGAAGGTTTCAAGTAAACGCGAGTTGATCATACTTTTAAAAGCACGAATTACAAACTGGTCGCCCGAACACTGATGTGATTATCCATGAATAGTAGCCCCCCACCGCTCATCGCCTATCGCAAAATTGCAGCTGTTTGATATATACAAGCACTGCAATTTTGTATTTTCGATTGCTTTCAACCTTCAAAAATCGAGGTATCACCTTGGCTCAGGTCAACCAGGAGGCTTTCCGATATTAGCTATTTCTTCTCAAATCGAGGAATTTTGATAATGACAAGCGGAGTCATATGTCTGATATTTCCAGCATTATTATTATCGAAATGACGAAGAGTTGGGGTGGATAAGCGCAGACTTCGAGAGGGCATTGTCGAACAGCCTCCTAAGCATTGCTCCAAACCTGATTTGTCTGATATGTCCCATTAACAACATCTTTATAGATTCGTGAACAGCCAGCCCTCCGCAGAAACTCTTCTTGAGCATCCGGATTTTATCTTTGGTACTCACGCGAGCATATCTGAATCATGTTCCCATAAAATGAGACATCATTTTAACAGCATGTCACTTATACCTGCAAGGGACCTTAACAGGAAGAAAGTAATAGATTGGAATATTGAATAACGACAGACATTGGAGTTGGCAATATTAACGTTGGCATAAATGGCGAGTTTCAGCGAGTCCGAGCGGAACGAAATAGAGTGGTTTTAAAAGTCTTGTTTAGCAAGTTTGAGGAAACCCTTACGGGGGTACTCCACGAACTGAAGATCTCTACTCTGAGAGTTATCACGCTAAATTCTTCTAGTCCTCGTGAAGGTTACACTTGGCAATCTGCTGCCCTGTGTTTGCCCAGAGGAGGACTACTAAACTGGTGACTATTCGCTCGCTCTCACCATCAGCACAGGCGTAGTACCCCCTCGCATTACTTTGTCAGCAATACTGCCAAAAGCAAAACGGCTAATTCCGCCTCTTCCATGCGTTGACATAGCAACCAGGTCGGCATTTACTTCTTCTTCGGTCTTGATAATCTCATCAGCCGGATTTGTACTAACTGAAACTTTACATATGACGGTAAGCTTTTCATTTCGCAGACCGTCACTCACTTTGTTGAGATAGTCTGTTGCCCCATCCTTCATTTTGGTTAGTTCGTCCTCAGTATAGGGAATCGAGACCACCTCTCCCCCTCCTTGTAAATTGAGATCGTGTATGACTTCTGTAATGACATGAAGCAGGGTGATTGTAACCTTTTCCCCTGGGGCCATTCTGGAAATCAGCCCCTCAACGTAGGAAAGAGCGCTTTCGCCTAATTTAGAGCCATCCAATGGTATAAGTATTCTCTCAGACATATCTCACCTCTTTTATAATGGGATAATGTGGGGTGGGCAATCTGAAGCGTGACAGGGTAGAATCAGGTCTATGAGTTATGAGCCACAGCCCACCCACCATGAAAATGCTTAAAAAATGCTTCGTTCTACACATACCCAGGTCAACGCGGGACCGATTATTCCCAGTAGAGTATGGGTGGATGATAGTAATGATCCTTCTCGTCCGGTAATATTTCAGCCAGCTGGCAATGTGAATAGTGTAACAAACTCGATGGTAATTTAGGAGTATGCTAAGCTAAATTGTAGCATTCGGATAACGCGTAATGCAAGGCAACAACACCAGAACGCACAATCGTGTACGGCCTGTGACACAATGGTTAAGGTGTGATGGCAAGAAAATGACCGAGAGCTGGTGGCTAAGGTTCAGAGCGGCCTGAATAGGCAGCTACGAATATAGTTCAAGTGGTACGAGAAAATTAGGGTTATAAAAAGTAATCCAACCTGCTGGCCGCCTCCCTGACTGGTGATTACGTATCATCTTCTTTGAACAGAAGTAAAAGTACCTACCTACACCGAGAGATTATTTTAATAACACCATTTCAACGCCGACCAGAATCAGTATGATGCCGAATAGTTTTGTCAATAATGCTTCAGGAACCTGCATAACGGTATGGGCTCCCAGATATGCGCCAATTGTTAGACCAACGGAGGCGAATACTGCAAAAGGTATATTGACATGACCGGCTAAGTAGTATTTCCACACGGCAAAGAAAAACACTGGCGGCAGCATTATCGCCAATGTTGTCCCCTGAGCCTGATGCTGCGTCATGCCAAAGAAATAGAGCAGAGCTGGAACGAGAATAATGCCTCCTCCTATACCCAAAAATCCGCTAAACACCCCTGCAATCAAGCCAACTGCAAAATGAAGAATGTGCATATCCCCGTCCTCTTTTTCAATGAAATATCGCTGACAAATAAACCGGTCCTGGTGTAGGCAACATAATCATTTTGATCAGCGATCGTCCGAATATCAACACTGTTTACCAAATCATGAAGCTCCATCGACCTGACAGACCATAAGATGAAAGGAATCGCTAAGGAAAGCAGCCTGCATGGTCTGCAAGAGACAATAAATGCGGAAATTTTTCGTAGCCAAGTCCTGGGCTACGGTAGAGCAAGAAGAGGGAAGGCGTCATGATCAGTATAGATATCCATCAGATGTTGCGCGTCATTCTGCTGGAAACTCGAATGACCCTGAAGGCCACTGACCGGTCCGCAACTCAGTTGGCAGCTGCAAGACCATGGCTGCCATGTGTTATGGCTCCCAGATCCTGGTGTCGACAGGAGTACCTGACGATAGAAGAGCCACGTGTTACCGGAAACTGCAAGGGGTAAGGGGCGAATACATGGCCCACAGGGTTGTCGTTGACGGCAACCTTGAAGACACAGAAATAACCTCAGATGCTCCTTTTTACACCTGAGGTTAAGGTGTTCATGGATAGTATCGAATCTTGGATTTTTGATTTTTTGTTAGGATTTGGTGCCAGCAGGAATCTAGAGCAACAGTAAACATGGAAAGATCGCCGTGATGACTTAGACTTTTAGGTAATCCTTTGGAAATCTCTTTTTGGTAGTTACTCCAATTCTAACCATTTCCATTCAGAGATAACGATCTACCTTGTCAGGAATAAGGTGAATTTGCCTAATTTTTAAATATTTAACATTGCCCCAATACTAACCGCCTCCCTTAAAAATCCAACCAAGCATCAGGAGCCCGACTGCGGCGATCCAGCTGCCTGAGACCCGTACCGCCATTAGTGCCCAAGCAGCCCTAAGGGAGACGACGACGGCAGATGTTATGGAGATTAGGATAAAGAGCGTTGTCATGATACCCAGGAGGCCCGGTATACCCGGTCCGTTTACCATTGCCATACCATTATACAAGCCATGGGTGAGGCCGACAACTATAACCAGTATGGTAATAAGGGAACTGGGCAGGCTCAGGTCGGCAGCTATAAGTGCGCCCAATAGAAGAAACGAGATGAACGGCAGTTGCAGGGTCTGGTCGACTGATATTGTTATTCCGGCAAGTCCTCCTGTCAGCCAGGCTAACGGGAAGAAGAATAGCACCATTCTCCCCTGATCCTTGCCGCGCAACCCTGCATAGAGCGCTATGGCAATTGCCGGTATCAGGTCCTCCGGGGTCAGCAGCAGATGCCCGATGCCGTCGTAGACCGGCCCCATGCCGGTCGTCACCAGGTGAGCAGTGGCGTCACAAGGAACGAGCAACAGGGCAAACGGCGCTGCAAAGATAGATAATATTGTTTTTGCATCACTTGACCTCTTCATGAAACTGCCTGCCACAGAAAAAAAACT
Organism: Desulfosediminicola flagellatus; assembly: GCF_005116655.2. Classification (GTDB taxonomy): domain Bacteria; phylum Desulfobacterota; class Desulfobulbia; order Desulfobulbales; family Desulfocapsaceae; genus Desulfopila; species Desulfopila flagellata. The sequence continues at coordinate 2,704,467 of NZ_CP050698.1, forward strand.
CCCATCGCCGCTATAAACGCACCGGAACCTCGCAAGGCAAGTTTTCCGACGGGCCAGCGATGGATCAGGCCGATGACAATACCGATACCATGCAGGCAGCCGGTGGCAATCACAAACCCCATACTGTAGAGTATACCGCTCTGCCCAGCCGGCAATTCAGTACCATGGGCATGACCGTGAAAAACGGCAAAGCAGCCGACAAGGAAGGCTGCCAAATACAGTTTTGCTCTTACCTCGCCGAAGATCATTATCCCAAGCACGATTGCGGAAACGGCAATACCGATCTCAATCCCTGGAAGCGGAATGCCTAAGAGTCCCATCATCGCGCCAAGGGACATCACCAGGGGAAAGGTAATCGGCAGGATCCAGATGGCGGGATTGCCAAGCTGCGCACCCCAGAGACCAACGGCGATCATTGCCAGGACATGGTCTAGACCGGACCAGGGGTGTTCGAGACCGGTTACGAAACTAACCGCCTGACCCTGCTGAACATGGGCATGTACAGAGTTTGGAAAAGTAACATATACGACTAGCGCAAAGAGCCATATAAAACAATGGACAGATCTTAGATGCATATTCACCCGCTCACCCTCCCAGAAGAATAATAGTACGTTGAATGGTCCAGAACGCCCCCAAACTCCCCACCGTATAGCCTGGCATTGCCGTAACCCAGCGCGGCCAACGGATCTCAAGCGTCCTGAACGACCATACAAGAGCAAGGGCGAGAAACACAAAAGTTAATTGCCCAAACTCGACACCGATATTAAAACAGAGCAGAGCCCATGGCAGTTCGGCCTTCGGCATCCCGGTTGTGGAGAGTCCACTGGCAAACCCAAACCCATGGAGCAAGCCGAACACAAAGGCAACGATCCAGGGATATCTGATAGTCAGGCTTGTTTCACCCCGCCAGGAACGGACAATCTCCGGCCCCAGGAAGAGGATGCTAAGTGCCACGGCGGCGTTTAACGGTGGCAAAGGTATGCTGGCATAACCAAGGGTGGCAATGGCCAGGGTAATGGAGTGGGCGACAGTAAAGGAGGTGATGGTCTTGATAAGCATCATCCTTCCCTTTACAATCAAAAACAGGCCGAGCACAAAAAGAAGATGATCAATCCCCATAAGGATATGGTGGAACCCCAGACCGATATATTCCTTAACTGTCGCAAACCATGTCCGCTCGCCCCGTAACTCGACAAACGGCGTTGTTGGCCGAACAACGGCCGTCATCATGGTGGTATCCAGCCGGGTCAAACGCACATAAACATCAGTTATGGTGGATTCTAGCCCGGGAAAACGAAGCTTTGCTCCTTCAATACTTTCCGGGCCGACATCAACCACCCTTTTGAAAACGATCGCATCTACCGTGCGCCGCTTGGTCGGCTGGACAATGTTCTGCCAATTATCCGGCAGTACCAGACTCGCGGGGTGGGGTTCTCCGTAATAGATCGGCGCCTTCCAGGTCACCTCGTACTTCTGAGGAGCCAGTTGTGTGATTTCCAGAGTACCGGGCTGGGATTCATGTCCAAAGGCAGGTGCTCCACCACACAGGAAAAACAGGAAAATCATAAGTAACCGATACCACCATATCATTACTTCATCTCCTGAGCAGCCTGTGCTACCGTAACCGTTTGAGCGTTTTTAAAGCCATCTCCAGATTCTTCAATCTCAATGGTATATTTTTCACGAAGTTTATTATAAATATTGTCCCGAACGGTTTTCTTATGGGCAGTGGACCATTCCCATTCCACAGTCCCCCTGACCTCTTCCAACCCAGGCAGTCTTCCTGCTACCCTGTCTGAGACCAATACAAGGTGCAGGCCGTAACCTGACTGGATTGGCCCTACCCATTGCCCCTTAGTGCACTTGATCAGCTCCAGGCTGAATTTTTCACCAAACATTTTAGCGATTTCACTCACAGCAACAAGGTTGAACTTTCTCGGGAGCATCAGGTTGTCTCCCACCGTGTCCAAGTCTAGTTTACTTTCCGTTTCAGACAGGAGAGCAAGCAGTTGTTCAGCCTCCATATCTGCAGCTATCCCACGTTTCTCGACATCAATGTATATCTGCCTAAACGCCACTTGTGGCTCAATCCTGAACAGCTCCGGATGACTCTCTAAAAAATCCTGGAGATCCTCATTGGATGGAATGGTAATCCCGGCGATATCATCGCTCATGAGCTCGAGTTTCTGTGTCATGCGACGGCGGACAACACCGTCATCCTTGTCCATACCGAGAGCCAGTGCTTCGCGGTAAAGAATTTCTTCGCGGACGTGGCCATTGATCAGTTCATCAAGCTCCTCTCTGGTTGGCTGCCGTTGCCAGGTTTTGACGAACCTTGCCTTCAGGGATTCGATTTGACCGTTCGTAATAACAACACGGTTGGATTGAGGTCCAACCGGATCATTGACGACTTCAAAAAGTATGAAAAGCGCCACCCCGATAATCAGAAAGTGAACCAGGGGCTCACGTAAAAAGGATTTCATGAGTTATTGAATGCTCCTATGGAGAATAAAATAATTTCTACTAATCAACAAAAATCATCCAGCTTCAGCTAACTTACGCCCTTTACTGCAACGGCACACTTGGAATAGGGAACGTCAAGGTGACAACAAGCGCTTCCCCCTCCAGGGTGCTCTGGGCGTCAAATTCCCAGAAATAGCGGGCATTCAGAAACCCATACAATTTCTTGGAGGTCGCTATCGGCAGCGTTAAATCAGGTCCGATGCCGTACACCTGATGTTTGCCGACATCCCTGTTACCTGGAAGCATATCAAGAGCTGGTGTATCGTCTTCTGTTAACTTCCACTGGGCGTAATAAGCTGCACCTACCGTTAACGCCCCATCCATGAATGATTTACCAAGCCCGCCTTCGAGGGTGAGGATATCCCCGACCGTGATGTCAGAATCTTCTTTTTCTGAATGTATTTCATAGAATGCGTTGGCCGAGAAGTGCCAACTCTTTGCCTCGTCCAGATAGAGGGTTGTACCAGCAAAGAACTCAAGGCTCCACATACCCAGGCCATTATTTGAAGAACCTCCATCCTCATATTCACCCGTCGGTGCATAGACCCCGATGCCAGCAACAAAGTCGGCACGGTCCGTATGCCAACCGAGGTTTACCGGCTGAATATAGAGATCGGTAAAGCCGGTGTCGACGGTTTCATCCAGGCCCAGTATTGGCACTTCCAGGGTGTTGTCCGTAAAGCCTGGATAAATCTGAAAACTATAATTCGCTCCCAAAAGCTTCATCTCCGAAACCCACAATAATCCGAAAATATAGGCATTGGCATCCAACGAGCCCCGTCCCTGAGGGTCAATTCTTACGCTGTTGCCATCTCGATCCCTTAAGGAGTCTGCCTCATATCGATAATAAACGGGAGCCACCACATAGAATCCCGGTGGCGGCTGACTGCCTGAAAGCACACCGAAATCACCTTTCATGTTATGACCTGAATACCCGGCAAACGAAGTGGGAGCTGAGAGCAGTGACAGAGCAACTATTGAAACCAGCGAGCAAATAAAAATATGTTTCCTTGTGATCATTTTTTATCATTCCTCCATGACGAACCCTGTCCGTATTGATATAAAAGCGAACAAGCTATCTATTTGCTTTGAGGCACATAAGGGTCATTCTGCCCGGTCGGGATCGGCGGGTATTTCCTTAAAGATACAATATGCTCCTCCAATTGAGGAAGCCCGGCTTTCGTTACCCACGTATTCGGAAAGAGTACATTGTCCCGTTCTTGAGGATCATTTATGAGATTATAGACCCGAGGCATGGTGTATTCACGCAGAGTGCCATTCCAGCCGGTCTGCTCCTTGAAATGGAGTTTCCAGTCGCGCCACTTAACCGCAAATATATCGTTACCCATATAAACGATGAATCCATCTCGACCGGATTTTTCTTTCTGTCCGACAAAGAACGTCGACATATCAATGCCATCAATCACCCGGTCAGCAGGAACCGAACCGCCGGCAAATTGGGCCAATGTTGGGAACAGATCCATTTCGTGGACAATTTCATCGCTTTCACTACCAGCTTTTATTTTTGCGGGCCAGCGAATGACAAAAGGTACCCGCAGCGCCCCCTCATAACCCGTAAAAAGTGTTGAGCGCCATGGCCCTGCTGAGCCATGCATGGCAGTTCCTACTGTCATTGACGTTTCACCCTCACTGAGAGCCTCAGGGCCGTTATCTGCAGTAAAAATAAAGATGGTATTATCGGCAATTCCCAGCTCATTGATGCTATTGAGCAACTCGCCTACATAGCTGTCGACCTGCATCAAGATATCGCCCCACAGCCCCTTGCCGGATTTACCTTCAAAGTCAGGGTGTGGCATGGTCGGGAAATGAGTAGCGGTGTAAGGAAGGTAGACGAAGAACGTTTTTTGGGCTTGCACCTGCTGCTTCATAAAGCTGATCGCCCGGTCGGTCAAATCACGATCGATAAGAGGACGATAATCGAGACGATAGGGGCGCACCTTTTTCGGAACCTCTCCCTTTTGGCCAGCCATCACATAAGCCTCTTTTACTCCACTCTCAGAAAATCCGTCGAGTGACGAGTAGACCGATTCATCCGTGGAGTTTGGCACACCGTACCATTCATCAAACCCCTGGTCAGTCGGAAACCTGCCAGGAGTTCGGCCGAGGTGCCATTTGCCGAACATCCCTGTTGCATACCCTACTTGGGAGAGCATCTCCGCCATAGTAACCTCCCACTGGACGAGGCCGTAAACTCCTTCACCAAGAGGAACGGTTCCGTTTCCACTTCGAACCGCATAGCGGCCGGTCATAAGGGAAGAACGCGACGGAGTACACTGAACTTCAACATTGAAGTTCGTCAGTCTGAGACCTTCGTCTGCCAGCTTATCCAATTCCGGGGTAGGTGCACCGCGAATAATGCCGCCCCCGTTAAAACCAGGTTCACCCCAGCCAAAGTTGTCCATGAAAACCATGACAATATTGGGTTTCTCCAATGAGAAAGACGGTGTCGAAATCAACATGACAAGAAAAATACCAGCCAAATGTGTTGGCATAGAGACGATATGCCTGGTGAACCGTTTTTTGATCAATTTCCACATTGCTTTCAGCCTCCTTGAATCTCTTTTCCAGGCCATTGGATGTCTGTCTTTCTATCCGAATTTACGGCGTATACCAGATCGGTGAAGTGTAGGCCCGCTCCTGGGTTGACACCGGAGCCCCTTCAGGAATTGGATTTCCAAAGCGAAAGGCATCAATGGTAGTCCAGCGTGGCGTTGGAATTTCAATAACCCGCGCGTAATAAAATGCTTTTTCATGAGGATCAAAGTCCGGGTCGGTCCAGACTGCGCCGAGCTCTGATGAACCTATAGTATTGCGGAAGCTCGCTGTCTTTGCGTCCACTGTGTTGCCAACAGGTGTTTTGCATCGGCCGTCCTTATCTATCTCCCGGCTATCAGATACTGCGACATCATAGATGATCTCATGGGTCTTGCTGTCTTTATCGAGCCAGCCCTTTATGATCTGTATCCGGTCCAGGTTCCCACCGATGGTGTCGCGGAGGGCATAGACCATGAAGGTCGGGGCCTTGCCTCCCATCTCCGAAGGCAGATCTCCGCCCATGGGCACGCCTTTCTGATAACCAGCAAAGGCCGGCTCGCGGCTCATGAGGTCTTCCTCCGTATAATCCCATCCACCGAAGAAACGTACTCGGATGCGGCTGCCTGTCGTCCCATATACCTCTTTACGCTTCATCGCATCGAAGATCGCCTCTCGGGTGTTGTCAGTTGCCCAGACCGCTCCCAAACCGGCAGCAACCTGGCCCCAGCTCATCATCGTGCTTGTGGAGCTTTTCATAAAAAGATGATTCCCCCTATTTGGATCGGGTTCATAACCGGAGTGTTTTCCAAAGAAGTTATCTTCCTCGGCGGTCGCGAGGCCGGTGTGGCTATCCGTGGCTCCTACAAAACCCATCTTGTAGGGGTTTGTCCCGAACTTTTTCTCAAGGGCCAATCCGTTTTTCAGGGCTTCACGGGCATATTCGTACTGCAGCATCTGGTCTTCTTTGGCAATCACCTCGTTACCAGGGACTATATTACCGAAATCCCAGGTTTCATAATCAGCAAACTCATCGTTAGGTGACAGGAAAGGGTGCGCCTCACCATCTCCCTTGATCTGCGTTATTTCATACAGCGGTTCCCATTTACTCCGCTCTTTGACATAGAATTCATCAAGCTTTCGTCCTGTGTATTGGGCATCCACCGGAAACATAAGGCCGTTCGACACATTGCCGTTGTGAGCCAGGGCAAGGACCTTTCCACCCGTCTCTTCTTCATACTGGGTCATCCATTTCCAGAGATTCATGGGATCATAGCTTCCCAGGGGCGCGGTGGTCGTGTAAGGCATCAGCCTGATTGCCTTATCCCCGTTGTCACGGTACAGGACATTTCTGTGCAGATTGTTACCATTTAATGTGGAGGTCCATTCATACCCGATGAGGGCTGTGAACTTGCCGGGATCATTGTGATGCTCGGCCGACTGTACAATACGCTCCCATGTCGATTTGTAACCGGCGCTGTCCGGACCATAATAGATCTCCATGGGAAACGTCTGTTCCACCATAAGAGCCTTGATTATTTCATAGGCTATTTCGGGCGCTTCATCTTTGCTGGCTGTTTTGAGACGGTCGTGCCAGTCTTTCCCCTCAGGGGTTGCCAGGATGTCCTTGTTACCGGCTTTGAGGTCAACAATGAAACCCATATTGTCGGTGTGGTCGGTTACGGCTAGCCAATCAAGGGGTCTGGAAAGTTTGACGGGAATCCCGAAAGAGGACTCCACCTCTTCACCCTTTGCAAACCGGTAGGCCGTGTCCGGGTCGAGAATACAGCCAGCCGTACCGGCATCGAACGAGTTTCCCGTGTGGAGGTGGGAGTCACCCCAGTACAGGCCGTTGGGAAAATCCCGTTTTGCATAGGGAGAATAGGATTTACCCTTATATTTTTCAGAGAGCATTTTGTCGGTAGTTTCCCACATTGGCCCATCTGTGGCGTACGCAGGAAGAGCAAACAGGCACAGCACTCCCAACACCCTCATAGAGATTGAAGCTTTTGTGTTCATTTTTTCCTCCTTTTTAGTAAACCCAATCAACTAAACATCAGGTTGCGCATGTGTTGTTTGATTCAGAATATCAAACACAAGAAGACAATCATCCGGCAAAATAAAAGATTCATATTCCATTACGGCGTATACCAGATGGGTGATGAGTAGGCCCGTTCCTGGTGAACCAGCCTTGTTCCCTCGGAAAGCTCCGCACCCAAGCGCACCTTGTCGTAGAGCACCCAGCGCGGCGTTGGGATTTCCAATACACGCACATAGAAGAAAGACCTTAGGCTCGGATCGAAATCTGGATCGGTCCAGACAGAGAGCAGCTCAGAAGCTCCGATGGTGTTGGTCCAGGTAGCTGCTTCCAGGTCAACAGTGTTGCCGACCGGGGTCTTGCAGCGGCCGTCTTCACCTATCGTGCGTCCGTCGGAGACAGCTACGTCATATATCTTCTCGTGAGTTTTGCCATCCTTGTCAACCCAGCCCTTAATGATCTGGACACGGTCAAGATTGGCGCCAATAGGATCACGCAGAGCAATCACCATGAAGGTGGGTGCTTTACCATTCGGCGCAGTGTGCAGATCGCCACCCATGGGCACGCCTTTCTCATAGCCGATAAAGGCTGGGGCGCGACTGCGCAAGTCATCGTCGGTATAGTCCCAACCACCGAAAAAACGCATCAGCATGCGAGGACCGGTTGTAGCATAGGTTTCCTTGCGCTCCATGGCATCGAAGATAGCCTCGCGGGTATTCTCAGTCGCCCAGACAGCCTGATAGCCCGAGGCAACAAGGGTGTCGCCAGGAATCTTGCCGAGTTTCGATTCGATAAATGGATGGGATATTCTTGTCTTCGAGGGTTCGACACTGACGGACTTGCCGAAGAAGTTTTCTTCCTCTGCAGTTGCTAATCCTGTATGGCTGTCCGTGGCGCCGACCATGCCAAACTTGTAGGGGTTTGTACCGAGTTTGGCTTCAAGGACAAGGCCGTTTTTCAAAGCTTCACGCGCATATTCATACTGCAGCATTTCCGGCTTCTTGAGTTCCGTGAGGTCAAGGTTGCCTGTGGCCCAATTCTCATAATCGGCAAACTCATCGGTGGGTGACAGACTGGGATGCGCTTCACCGTCCCCCTTTATCTGGGTCACTTCATACAGCGGTTCCCACTTGGCGCGTAACTCTATATAGTTTTTGTCCACTTTACCGCCGTGGTAGGTCTCAACCATGGGAAACATCCAGCCATTGGAAAGGTTGCCGTTATGGGCCAGTGCCAATGCCTGTCCGCCGGTCTTTTTCTCATAGTCCTCCAGCCACTTGTAAAGGTCCAATGGATTCGTGGTACCTACTGGTGGCTGGGTGGTCAAAGGGACAATCTGGCGAGCCCGATCTCCACCGTCGCGCAAAATGACGTTACGGTGCAGGTTCATCCCCTTGGGCACCGAGGTCCATTCATACCCTATCAATGCAGTAAAATGCCCCGGATCGTTGTAGCGTTCCGCAGCATCTATTATCATTTCCCATACCTTATTGAAGACCGCTGAGCCAGGAGAGTAATCTTTCAGAAACTGCTCGGGGAGCTTCATCTGGGCAAAATGAGTGATCAAGTCAAAGGCTGCCTTGCCTGCTGCCTCACCGCCCTCGGCAAAACCTTCAGCCCACTCCCTGCCTTTTGGTTCTGCCAGTATGTTAGGTGCGCCCTTCTGAATGTCTGTGGCAAGCCCCATATTATCGGAATGATCTGTCACTGCCAACCAGTCTAGCGGACGGCTCAGTTTGACGGGCTGACCAGTTGAGGAAGTAATTTCCTCCCCTCGGGCAAGCCTATAAGCATCTTCTGGCATCAGGGTGTTGCCGAAAAGTCCGGCATCAAGTGAAAGCCCGGTATGCAGATGTGTCTCACCCCAGAGAACCTTGCTGGGAAACGAACGTCTGGCATATGGGGAATAGGCCTTGCCAGGATAAAGCCCCTTAAGGGTCTCAACGTCAGCTGATCCTATGTCCTGTGACATAGCCGTACAGGGTATGGTCAAGAAAACCACGACCGGAACAACAAATTTCAACAGGTTTTGCATAGCTTTCATTTTCCTTCTCCGTTTATTGAGCTTGAACTTGAGATAGCGGTACTATTGCTGGACACCCCACCAGCCAAATTATTCCCTGAAATTACACAGTATAGGATGAGCCAGCTGCTGCCGAGATTGACTTATCACCGCAAACCGGCAACTCCGTCGAAACCTATGCGCTCTTTGCACTCGTTCTAAGGTTCGTACTGTCAAGGTCGAGTATATTGACATACGAACCTGCGAGAAACCGATTACCGACAGGGGGAGGTACGTTTTCGACTGATACTATGTGATAATTATTGTCAGTGATATTATTATTGCAAATCACTAAAACAAGCATATATTGAGCATACGCTATGCTCAACAACTACCTAACAAACTAAAAGCGCAAACTTATTCAAATAGAAAAAATGCCGGAAAATAGATACGATAATAGAGTTGAGCGGTTCCATTCGTTATCTGCCGAGAATCAACCAAATGGAATAACGTTCGAGCTGCTCCAGCCCATGCTCATGCTTTCTCCGTTGGGTTATGTCATAACCGCCATGAACGGGAAGGACACCCGCATTGTCTTCGTCAATCGATCATTTGAGGAAATTACCGGCTATGAAACGAACGAGGTCATTGGTCATAACTGGCAGTTTTTATTTAGAGATGATCACCATCAAGCACCTCTTCGAAGGTTTTTGGAAGCGGTTGAGCAGAAGAGACAGTACACAGAAGTGGTTCACAATTGCAGGAAAGACGGTTCTCTTTCTTATACCGAACTTACCGTATACCCTATCCTGGATAGTTACGGGGAAAACATTTACTTCATTTGGATTTTGCGAGATGTGACTTTTTCAATTGAGGCCGAAAAAAAGTTGACCAGGAAACTTGCTGAGAAGGATAAACGTTTCTCTGCGTATATGAAGCATTCAAACGAAGCACTCTGGTGTCTTGCGTTTGATCCTCCGATTCCACAGGATGATCCGCAAGCGGATCAACTTAGAGCGGTATTCGACCGCGGCGTGTTCACTGAAGCAAATGACGCCGCTGCCCGTGCATATGGCCTTGAAAAAGGAATCGATTTACAGGGCAGACCGCTGAAATATCATATGGATATCTCAGCCTCAGACAATTTGAAGGTGATTTCTTCTTTGGTTCACAATAGATTCCTGATGGAAAATGTAATGACCCATGAGAAAGAGGTTGATGGGTCTGATGTGATTGCTATGAACAATATAACCCCCGGTATAACAAATGGGGCGGTTACACATGTATGGGGTGCAAGCCTCGTGATAACCGAGCTGTCCATCGCCCAGAAAGATCTTCAACAATCGAAAAATGAACTTGCTGCAAAATCAAAAGCCCTTGAGGAAAAAAACATTGCTCTAAAAGAATTAGTTGCCCATATCGGCTTAGAGCAAAAAGACTTCAAGGATCGGCTCATGACGAATATTAAAGAAATAGCCTTGCCATCTCTTGAGAGAATAAAACTTAACAAAGGCGAAGAAGCCTATATCGATTTGCACCGCAGAGATCTTGAGAATTTGGCGTCTTCTTTTGGACTCAAGGTTAATGACATTAGAATTAAACTAACCCCGCGTGAGATGGAAGTATGTAACCTGGTCAGAAACGGTCTGGCGAATAAAGAAATCGCCGAAATCCTGAAAATTGCAGTTCACACAGTCGAGAAACATCGGAGAATGGCGAGAAAAAAGCTTGGCCTGAACAGGAAAAATGTCAATCTGCATTCTTACCTAAATTCCTTATAATGTGCTGCCTTTCAGGCTATCGAAACCAGTATTTTTGCTCAATCAGCTGATTATTTATATTGTTATCTTGTAGGTTATGTTCTTGGCAAAGACTTGAGGTGGCCCTGCTAAGCTTTGAACAACTGGCATTTGACTGTTATTAACATACTTTCTATGCAGGCAGACTTGGCTGATCAATCGGGAATGGCCAGAAATGGAGCAACTGAAAAGTAGAGACTACCAAAGATAAGCTTCTGAACTCAGTCCATAGAATGCTATCACCCTCTTGAATTTTGTATCTTGATAATCAAGTCGACAACAGATTCAAATGTGGTAATGCTTGACCACTGTTTATCTGGAATTAAAACATCAAAGTATTCTTCAACAGCCATGCATAACTCTAGCATATCTAGGTCGTCAGCACCGAGATCCTCACGAAAGTTTGTCTCAGGAGAAAGCTCTCCCAAGTTAATGGGCATTTGGTCGAACAATACACTGACAAATCTCTCTTCTATATCAGTCCGGCGACTTACTGAATTATCGGAATCACCGTACAAAGCAGTTGTTGTTGGTAAAATAAACAGAAATAATATCAGTATAATTCGGAGTACTTTCATTTGATCTCCATATTGGTACTTTGTTTCCTCAACCTTCGCACGAGTGCGAAAACCTATTAAACAATTTAAAGTCGGCTAAAATATATCTCTACTTGCTTATCTCAACAGCCTCTAATAATAATTTTTTAACTTTTTCAGCACCATCGTCATAAAGCAACATTGTGGCGCTTGAAATATAGCCACTTCCGTCACCAACATAAGCATTTTTTCTATTGATAAAGAGATACTTCACCTCTCTACCTGTTGGTGATGCAGAATAGTCGAAGTCGGAGGTTGGTAAATCTGATTTAAATCCATAAGGCTTTATGAACATATCTGTATTTTCCAATTTGCTAACATCTGTTGGGTCAAAAAATCTAAAGTCTGGTTTTCCGGGATTCCAATTTGAAGATTTATTTGTGTCATATTTGAACTCATCTGCACTTTTAAAAATTCCTTCACCATCATATTGAAGCTGGGCCCAATGACTATAATTTGTTAACCCATCATTTGTAGTTGCATTGATCCTGACATTGCTTCCATATTCATCAATCACAGTGTCAATTTGACGAAAAATTTCTGCCAATTGTGATTCGCTTGAGAATGATTTCTTTTTGGCATCATAAATAATTTCATATTCAGGCCGGTCATTACATCCCCAAACATATTTATCACAAACGATTCCATCACTTCGGCTGAGACACTCATCCATCGCTACCTTATCAGCCTGATACCGTAATGGAGCAACACCCCACCCATAAGCATTACCAGATTTATTATCAATAGTACGGTAAACACCACAGCCACCAGAAAATTTAAGCACAATCGAACATGATTCACTATTCTTTGCACATTCTTCCTTTGCTCGCTCAACTGCAGCATTCAAAGAATCATGCCCAACTGCCCAACCGTATGCAAAACTATTATTTTTATCTATAGCAAGTGCGCCGTATTTAGCATTAAACCTACTATTATCCGCATAAACAAATGTAGACATTGAACCAACGAGAATAAGACAAGGCATCAATAAACGTTTCAATATTCACTCCAATGAATTTAATTCAACTAGTCACTGTGCTTAGACAACCACTTATTTTTTATAATTAACTAAATTTATGTAACTAAACAACGATTTGTTGATAACTTACTGACGAAATTGACCTCTCCTCAGTAAAGTGAGTGTTAAGTGGAGTATTTGCCAAAAAATGTGTGGAAATGGAGTAACCCCTAGGCAAAGCTTACCAAAGAAAACCTAAAGAGCGAGAAGACTGACCCCACCTTGGTTTTTTTCCTGTATCCCTTCAAAACCGTCTCCACCTCGGCAAACTCCGTTTATCGGTCTGCCGAAAGCGACCTTAACAGGAAGAACCTTAAATTTGAGTCCTAGTGGATTTTTGAGAGGTGTGAGCTGGCAATCTCTACCTAAGCCACCATGAGCGATATGAAAGTAGTATCAACACCTGGACTATGTGGGAATGGAGTAACGTTCCGCATCACCGGTGATGTTGACCGCGCAGCGGGCGATGTGATTCGTATGCATGCACTTCTTATGTTTTTTGTAACTTCTTTGCCACAACAAAATAACTAGATGCTCCTTTATAAATCTCCTCAGATTCAATCGTTTGAAACTCGACAGCTTCTAATAGTTCGTCCACCTCAGAGCTCGTTATCCTTCTTATAGGAATTGGAATTAATCCAAATTTACACAATACCCGCACCAGCTGAATTTGAAGATTTACTAAAAACGACATTTTCTGGCGCAGGCAAGGTGTTACAGAAATAAATATGCCTTCTGGTTTTAACAATTCATTTATTCGCTGCATCACATCCCGAGGACTAGTGACGGTATGCAACATATTGAAGGCCAGAATTACATCATATGATTCATCAGAATATTTTTTATCAAAAATGTCAGACTGCTCAAATCTTACGTTCTCAATTTTACTGACAGCTGCTTTCTCTTTAGCGATTTCAATCATCTTCGATGATATATCAATTGCATGAATCTCTTTAACCTGACTGGAAAACTGACAGGATGCTGTTCCAGTCCCACATCCATAATCCAGAACAGTGTCGCTATCCTTCAGGAAGCTTTTAGTATTCTCTCTAGATTTATTATGAATGTACTCAAATCGCTCTTCAGTCTTGTCGTAGTTTTTAGACGCACTGTCCCAAAAATCTTCGGTTTTATTCATTCTCTATACCTCAATAGGTGAAAAACATAACAAGTAATTATATAGATCTGCATGACATCGGTTTTGTAATATTATAGAGACGAGGGTCATGTCAGGCAAGGGTGTTGATAGTACGGCAATATCTTGCAACTGGAAATCGAGATTTAAGCGGGCAAGGTTAATCATTTAAGAAAACCTGCGACTTCATATTTTTCCTGTTTCTAATCAGGCGCACCTTTTAACTTTTTAGAAAAGAAAGAGTTCTGATTTAATGATCATGATTGACCTTAAAAAATGATTCTTAGACAACACCCCATCCACAACCCACTATCCCTTGTTGCCAGGTAAATTGTAGCCAAGATAGTTTTGTGCAATGAAAAACACTACGTCAAGTTTATAAAAGAATTTGTTGACGGGCGCTTGTTCGACAAGGTTTATTACAACAGGTAAAGTCAGATCAACAATCGGTGAAGATTTGATACGATTAATTCTTGGTAAGAAAGAGAAATAGCAAAAATGTCCTGGCTAGATAAGATACCTTTTTCCGTACTTGTAATTCTGTCGTTAACTTTGGGGCTTGCTCCATTTACACCTGCACCGCATCTCATCGAAAAGATAGGGATGCTTGTCAGTGGCAACCTGAACAAATCTATTGATATCTTTGATTTAGTTATGCATGCAAGCCCAATGGCACTTCTTGTTATGAAAATGGGACGCAGTAGCGTTCGATAGTAGTCATCCAGGCAATACTGCAACTGGTTTTCGAGAGATGATGGCCTTTTCTTTTCGCCGTCTCTTAGGGGAGTTTTATAGGCGCAATCTACGACTAGATAGATTTGGGGCCAAAGCTTTCGTACCTACCCTATACTTTCAAATTTTAGGCAGAAGTATCCACTGAAGAGCTTAAATTTTGCTGCATAAGAAACGGGATTCTCATAATCTGCCCAACACAATCGCAGAATACTGCTATAAATTACACAGGATCATCGACCAATCATCGGACCTTACAATTTGCAAGCTAAAACAAGTGTCTGTCAGGACGAATTGATGTTAGTTCCTGTTAGCCCATCACCCCTCCTCCTGACATCAACCCTGCATCTGGAGTATCATTAAATGTGGCAATTTCTGCCCAATACTCACTCTATCAGGAGGTGCACTATGAAAGTTTCACAAGCAGTCGATTTCCATCTGCAGTATCACCGAGCTAACTCCAAAAAAAAATACCATTAAGACCTGCGAGTTTGTTCTTTCCCGTTTTACTGCACAGTTTGTTAAACGTGATTTCGCTAGTATCTCACCGGAAGAGGTGATGGCGTTTCTTCTATCCCTGACCAAAAACAACAAACAGGCGACAAAGAGAAACCGCTATTCTGTTCTTTCTTCTTTCTACAACTTCAGCATCAACAACGCATTACCCGCCCTGATGAACCCCTGCAATACTGCGGTTATTAAAAAGATTTTCAAACGCCCCCAAACCATTCAATGGCAAATAATAGATAAAGAAACGATCGATGAGATTATCTTCCGGACCATGAACATCCGTAACAGGATTATGCTTGAGCTAATGGCCAGGGGAGGGATGAGAATAGGAGAAGTTCTAAACCTCAAACCAGCTGATATCCAGGAGAGAACTCTGGCCGTCCAGAACCCGAAAAGCGGTCGAGTTGGGGAGACAGTTTATGTTCCACGGAAATTATTGCTAAGGTTAAACGACTACGTGAGAGCCAATAATTACAATAGCAGTGAGAGAATTTTTCCGATTTCCTATGTCGCAGCATGGTCGATGGTCAAGAAAGCAGGCAAGCTCGTTGATATTGAATTACGACCTCATGATCTCAGGCGACATGCTGCAACCTATGCTTCCCGATCTGGTACTCCTATTGAAATTGTCAGCAAAGTGATTTTGCGGCATGCTGATTTGTCGACAACACAGAAGTATCTGGGCAAGGTGAATGATTCTGAAGCAATCAGGTGGATCGAGACACTTTATGGTTAAATCCCGAGAAAATTGATGGGGAGCGGTAATAGGACCAACCTCCCCATCTGTAATCAATAATACTGCCAGGTTGAGAGCAACAGGAAAAACCTAAAGTTTCGGGTCTCCTCTCCCTTGTTAACCTTACATCAGCTAACCTTTCATGTCACAATAGAGCAACTACCTGGTTATCTGGGAAATTTGTATTCAAATTTTGTTACGATAAATATTAAGTTTGCATCTAATATGTTTAGTCAACATTGTCGTAACATATCACAACTGTCTGAGTTTAGATCACATGTCTATATCAACGGTAATTTCTAAAACACCGTTTCGTTTTTCATAATCCTCGTATGCTTTGATCAATGTTTGGAGTTTTTCCTGGTGCATTGAAGAAACATCCATCGCCTCACCGGGGTCATCCTTCATGTTGAATAGCTGCCATTTGCTATCACCGAAAGGTGGAATCAGCCTTGTGGCTTTCCAATCACCCTTGCGAATTGCTCGTAAGCCAATGAGTTCCCACCCAATGGTATCGTTCTCAGAACGAAATGCATTATTACTATTCTTTAGGATAGAGAGCATTGATTTTCCCTGCATCGGCAATACATCCCTCCCTTTGTATTGTTTGGGATGAGTGGCATCGGCAATTTCTAGAAATGTCGGGGCCATATCCATGACATGTACTAAAGCATCAGAGCGTTTTCCAGAGGCTATCCTTGGGCCGGTTACTATAAGCGGTGATCTTATACCACCCTCAGCGATTGTACCCTTTATAAGACGCAGAGGTGTGTTAGCTGTAATTGCCCACTCAAAGCCTATGGCATTGCGTGATCCTTTGCGACCAATATTTTCATAGCGGTTATCAGAATTCTTTGCTACCCATGCCTCGCCTGTGTCCGGATAGGCACCCATACTGGCACCGTTAGCCCCGTTATCCGAGAAGAACAGAATGTATGTGTTGTCGTACTGTCCTGTTGTTTTCAGGTAATTGATAAGGCGGCCAACCTCCTGATCCAAAAGCTCGATCATTGAAGCATAAACCTCCATAACACGGGCTGAATATGCCCGTACTTCCTGAGGCCTATCATTCCACTGCGGTACGTGTTGGGAGGAGGCTTCAGAGGGGTTAGGGATTTGCCAGATTTTGGTGTCTGTTGGAAAAAGTCCCATTTTTACCTGACGGGCAAACCGTTGTTTGCGGACAGCCTCCGGACCGATATCATATTGACCTTTATAATTGTCAATCCAATTGTCAGGCACATGTAGTGGGTCATGCGGTGCAGTAAATGAAACATAACCAAAAAAAGGTTTGGTCGTGTCCCTCGTCTCGAGGTAATCGATCATTTTGCTTACATAAAAAGTGGACGAATAAAAATCGTCCGGTGTGTGTGTTCGTACACCATCTTCTGCATAGATGGGATAGTAATTGTTACACATCCAGGCTTCGTCGCCAAAGTGGCTTGCACCTCCCTGCATAAGAGCGAATGAGCGCTGAAAGCCTCTTTTGTCTGGCCAGTGTTCCTCTTCGTGACCGAGGTGCCATTTGCCCGTCATAAGGGTCTGGTATCCGGAATCATTCAGTGTATCCGCTACTGATACAACTCTATCATTAAGGTAGCCCTCATACCCGGGTTCAGGATTTTCTTTTTGTTCCTCTGAAAGGATCTCTGCATTGGTTCCCATGCCGGTAAGGTGATGGTCTGTCCCTGTCATCAAAGATGAACGAGTCGGGGAACAGGCGGGGTTAACGTAAAACTGTGTTAGCATAAGACCGCTGTCGGCAAGTTTTTGCAAAGAGGGTGTGCGAATTTCTGCCCCAAAGGGGCCGATATCAGACCACCCCATATCATCTGCGACAATGACTAAGATATTCGGTCGATTATCTGCGAAGCTTTTATTTTGATTGCTCTTGCTGCGTGCCTGAACAGACTTACCCAACAATTTATTATTTTCTGAAGAGTCAGGAGCTTGGGCAAAGGTAGAACTTGCATTGAGATTTGCTATCAATAAAACACACAGGGCTGCTACAGTTATGGATAGCATTAAGGATCTATTTTTCATCTTCCTCCCCTCTTCAGCTGCAATGAACTCCTTGTTTACAATGAGAAATCGTTACTGATATTTTTTTCTTAAAAACGATAAGCATATCCGATTTCAAATCCGCTTGTCGTCATATCCCACCCAAACAGACCAACATCGCTTTCATCTTCGTAGTCCACATCCAACACACGATAACCAAACCAGAGTGTTGACTTTTCAGATAAATCATAGCCTAATGCAGTGTGTACATTCCAAGCAAAATCTGGTGCGCTGCCAATGCCAAACCCTCCAATATCACCTCTCAATAAGAGTTTAACTTTATTGGTCAGATCTGCTTGGAAACGAATCCCGACAAATGGATCGACCCAGTCTCCTTTCCCGTTCACTTCAGGTAACAAGTTGAAGTCCATGTCGATTTCTAAAGAAAAATATCGTCCACCGGCCAAAAGATCGATTTTGGCTAAGCGATCTCCAGTGTTACCTAAAGACCAGTTCGAAATTTCATATATCCCGCCTACTTCAACCAACCACTGTTCAACTTCGATCCCAACATTTAATGGGCCTGCTTCTTCATCCGCAGACATTTTCATGTACATCGGATCAACAAACACGCCCCATTTCCCTTTTCTTGCCTCAAGGTGAAACGAGCCGCCGAAATCAGCATTTTCGATAAGGTCGCTAAAGCTCTCGTTCACCTCGATCGTTTCCCCCTTGACCGTTACATCACCATTTATCCCAGCCAGATGAAGATAACCTATCAGGGTAAAACGCCATGAATCATTGGCTACATCGGAGCCATCGGCATAAGCAGGCAGGCATAAGATTGTGAGTAGCACTATTGTGGTTAAAGTTGATTTTCCAATTCGTTTCAAAGCGTGACTTGATAGTAGAAGTCCCACATTTAAAAAGTAACAAAGCTTCACGACCACCTCCCAATAATATTGGATGTGTCTCATTCAAAATAAAAAAGTATTAGTGGATTTTAGACTTTAGTGTATCACAGTAAGGCAAGGGTATGAAGTTTTGATCCATAAGCATTTACTATGGTCGAGTCACAGGGACTCACGATATCATGATGGTAGAGCCTTGTCTTGGCAGTGTTAACCTTCTAAGAGAATATGCAAGTTATTACTATTCCGGTACATCCTCAGTCAAAGATACTTTCTGATCATACCGACACCCCCCCCCTTCCCAACTTCCCAACTTCCCAACTTCCCAACTTCCCAACTTCCCAACTTCCCAACTTCCCAACTTCCCAAAAAAATGTAAGAAGCACTTGTGTCCCGTCAACGCTAATCTGTCAGCATCTTGCTTGTCTTTTTTCACTCCTGTGCTGTTGGTGTTATGTCGCGAATAGTTGTGCTATGTAACACATACACCAACAGCACCGGAGCATACAATTGCGGTGAAATATACCGACATTCCATCATTAAAGTGACCCTAGTCACCAAGACCCAATTTGCCGTTTCTGTGCATATTTCAACCTGACAACTATTTAAATTACCAGTACATCCGTTTCAAGAAGTGGTCTTTGGGGGGCCATAGAATGCTCTTTTTATTGGCAACTAGAGGTCTCTAAGGAAAGTGATAGCACATTTTCAGGCAACAACATCGTGAATGAGTTGATCATGAACTTCTGAATGATGTATCAAGACGACAATGTTTCTGAAGTGAGTCTGATGCTATAGCTACTGAACATTTCATACAGGATATACAGCAAAAACTGGCAGGTGGAATACCGGGACGTTCAATCGTATCAGAAAATGTATCGACAATCTTGAGAGAGCCTCAAACTCCTTACAGGACTCTTTTTGATACCCAAAAGAGCATTCTAAGCTTTGAAAACACAATTTTTTAGATATTAAATCATAATTTTTAGCGTATTCATGTGGTCTGCCCAAAGCAATGAATCGTGGCAGTAACATCCGAACATGAAACACCAATCGAATATCTCACTGTTTGGTCGGATGGCGGCCAGGTCGGTTTTCCTTTGGCTAATGTGCTGGAGATGAGCACAACTGTGCGCATGAAAAGCGGTGAGGTTCTCGTCATTGGCTGCCTTATCAGTAACACAGACGATACAACAGGTGAGTTTGCCCCTGTTTTAGGTGATATTCCTCTGGTGAAATACCTCTTCGGGTATGAAGAGAAAACTTCAAATAAACGAGAGCTGATTATACTTTTAAAAGCACGGATTACCAACTGGTCGCCCGAACACTAATTTGATTATCCTCGAATAGTAGCCCCCCGCCACTCAGCCCCTCAACGCCTCAATGCGTTAACCACTAAAGCAGCCGTTTCTTCTAACCCGAAGGAGGTGGATTGTTCAATGTCCTTGATTTCAGCTTCGGGTTGCGCACAAATAAGCTGAGGCAGTAACAAACATTGTGATAACAAGGAACAGGCACGAGCTGAGTTTGCAGCTAAGATGAGTGGAAATCCTTATTGAACCGTTACATGCCCGACCAGCTTCCAACCATCATTGTGTTAACGTTGCCTGCCTGCCAAGATGTTCAAGCAAAATGCGACGCACTTCTTCTATGGTGAACGGGTGTCCCTGAGAGGAGTGCCCGGAGCGAACGATGAATTCCGACCCCATCCCTTCGAGATGGGCACTGGTGTAGGCAACAACACCATCATCGCCAAGTTTTGGATCACCATCTCCTTTAACCGCGATAATCGAATGACCTACCACCCCGAGTGCCAGCGGAGTGTCAGCCAGCGTCTTTAGAACCGGATTGTCCGGTGACATGCCGTCGATGCTGGTTGCGCTCCTACTGTTGCCGATCATTTTTTTCACATCATCGGTGAAGTAGTCGCCTAGGCTGAGAGTTGTCTGGACAATTTTTATCGGCAGGGTTACGATTTTTCTCAACAGGGTTCGCACCCACTGTTTACTGAGGATACTCCCCCTGTGAGGGGTGGAAATAAAGACAACCCGTTTGACTTCTGGTAACGGTTCAACCACAAGGAGTCGGCGGGCCTCGGCCTTATTATCCTCTGTCAGTCTCAGAGAATCGAGATCTTTCCCAGTCAGTGCAAGAACTAGACTGTTACCTGAATCGACCACTGTCAGTTTGGTCAGGAGCCCCCCCTGGCTGTGACCGACAACCACCATCTCCCGGAGTGCCGGGTCTTTCCCTTCAGGATCGAGCTGAGCGATTTTGTTCCGAAGGGCATCGCGCAAATCTGCGGCCGAGGCAACAATCGGGGCACTACTGTTATAAAGGAAGGCCCAGAACTGGAACTTTTGCCGAAGAATGGGATCACCACGGAGGGTGTTGAGCATCTCCGCCCACCAGGCCGGGTTGCTGAAGGTGCCATGGACAAAGACCACAGGAATGCGGCCTGGCCTATAGGGCTGGGTCAAATACAGGCCATTGGGAATAGACTCGAATTCCTTGCCCCAAAATGCACCCAGGCCGAAACCCCAGACCTTCGAAGTCTCAAGCACGTAGGCAGTAGGTGTGGTGGTGTCTGTCTCGAGAGGAGGGTGGCGGTCTTTGACTACCAGAAGATTATCGTCGTAGGCCGAATAGAATTCCAGGGATGCGGTTGCCGTCCCCGCTGTCAACTCGACCAGGCTGGCGTTGATGCGCAGAAAAATGGTCGTAGGCACGGCCTGGGGAAAATGAGCATCCTGGCTTGCCTTCTTCACTCCAATAAGGGCGCTGCCCACCCCCTTTGAGCGGTTACGAATGGAAATGCCGCGTATCGCATATTTGTCCACCGGCTCGAATTGCTCAAACGCCTCCAACTTCCATGGATAGTTAGTCAGATCAACCGTGATGGCCAGAGTACCGACAGGCAACTTACGTACAGCCGCAGTTAGGTCAAGGGCCCCCTTATTGCCGGTTGCCATCCCCCGCCACAAGCCGAAATTGTACAGGTCGCAGGCCGTACGGGCGCGAATATCGAAAGCGTTGAGCACTGGCTCGCTACGGTCATCAAGTAGAAAGGAATAGGCATATATTGATGCAAGGAGAAAGTAATCGGGCGCCAACGCCTGCTCGGCCACCGGCACACTCTTCTCGAGGCGCTCACCATAGAGATAGGAGAGTTCCGCCAGGGCGTATAGGGTATCCCGCCGAGCGTCATGCAGCGCCTTGTCGTGAAGATATGCGACAACTGCGGCTGGGTCATTCTCGTATTCCTCGACAAGGTTGAAGCGGAGAAGCACAATGTTCGTCGCATTGCTGGCTACTCCCTCAGTGAGGGGATTGGCCATTAACTCCCTATACGAATCGCGCGGCGAAACCTGTTTAATACCAATTGGTGTTGCACAACTTGCCAACAGGATGGCTACCGAGAGAAACAAGCCGAAGCGGACAATCATCTTTGAAAAGTACATGCTTAAGGCTCCATTCCAGGCACCCCCACACGAATCAGTCGCGAGAATTCACTGGCATTGTCTGCAGCTTTGGCCCTCTGGTTGTTGAGGCTTCTCTTCTTCATTTCGGTAAAGGACAAAGCCTGGTGTATAGGCAGGCTCCAGGTTCTTTCGATTTAACCCTCGAATCCTTGTTTTGCACAGGTCGTGCATACATGTTCTATTCAACGGCTTGAGCATCTGGAAATGTCCAGGTTCCCTTCAGGATCTCAGGCCCTGGCTGATACATCCTGACGATGTAATTCCATCCCGGAACGACCGGCAGGAAGTTGTCCGCATCGGGATCACCGCCAAAGTGGATGGTGATACTTCCATCTTTTGCCTTCTTGGCAGTAACATTGTTGAAGGAATAGGCGTTGTATTCGTTTATGGGCATAAGCCCCTTGTCGTCATAGAGAGTCACAGACCAGAAGCCGTACACCGGTACATCCGTCACGGTTAGGGTGTAAGGGGTCTTGCCATCGTTCTTTTCGGGGACGACGTTTCCATAAGTCGCGGCGTCTGCTGGCAACCCGCCCCAGCCAAGTGCCGCACCCAGTAACCAGTAGACCGGGTCCAATTCCTCTTTCTTGCCGAAAAACTTAGAGCTGTCCGTGACCATGGCACCGACCACGTTGATCGTGTTCCGCATATGTTCAACTTCTTCCTTCTTCCAATCGGGCACTTCGAACTTTCCGATATCGGTCTGCTCGACAACAATCGCATCCTGAAGCCGATATGCTTCTTGCATATCTTGCTCATCATTGGGGTCCATAAAAGTCCGAAGGGCAAGGAGCACATATCTGGTGCCTACCTTCTCTTCTGTCAGAGTACCTGTCCTCGGACCGTAGAAACTCCAGATCGAATGGTCCTGACTTACGACCATCAAGGATTGATAGCGCCCACCGGTTTCCGGAAGTGTGATCGTGACCGGGGACTTCAGATCCCACACGCCGAATGAATACAGCGTATCCCGGTTACCCCTGATGGTAATCTGGTTGTTTACGTCATAGGGCTTCCGGTTATGGTGGAACTTGCCAAAGCAGTTGTAGCTCTCAATATAGCCTTTCATCTGGATGTCCGATTCGGCACGGACGTAGTTATCGGCGGTGACTTTAGGAGGCTCCGCGGCTTGAGCTCTCGCCAGGGTCAAAATTAAAATACCTGTTATCAACAAGGCCTTCAGGGTTCGCTGCATTATTAATGTTGTCTTCATGTCTGGCTTGCTCTCTATTGTTGTTATTTTGAACTCACTTAACCAATTCGATGTCACCCGGTCGCCAGGTTTTGTCAAACCATGGCTCCAGCGGCCCATAGAGGCGCAGGGCCGCGAACCAGCCTTTTCCGGGCACCGTCTGGATCCAGTTCGCCTCCTTGCCCTCGGGTGCTTTCGCCCCGAAGTAGAGATCCACCGAACCGTCCTTGTTAATATCCAGTTTATGCCGCTTATTGTTTTTGGCGGGGAACGGCTGACCCGTCTGCAACTGCGAGCGGGTTTGCGGGTCATACACCACTATCGACCAGAAGTCCTTGGCAGGAACATTGGCGGGGATATTCATTTTGTAGTTCTTACCGCCATCAAGATATTCGCTGTCTTTATCGACGGCAATAATCGCGTACTGCGAACCAGCTCCCACCATCTTGTTGACCATCGCCGGAGTGTTGACCGTTCCCATATAGAAGCAGAGGGTTCGTGCGTCGAGATATCGGCCTCCCTGGCCTTTGTCCTTCAACCACTCGTGGCTGCCCCCGACGAACGCGGCAAACCAACCACTGTCTTCATAGAGGAATGCTTCTTTCATCGGGCGGAAGAAGATAGCACGCGCAGTGGCGTTCCCTACGGCAACTGCCTTGGTGAGCAGTTCCTTTATCCGCGCATCCGGCTTGAACGGCTTTCCTTTTTGGATCCCAATGGAAGCGATCAATCCGCGCAGCTCCAGGTCAATCAGCGAAAGGGGCTCGCGTTGAATGATGTGGTTGAGCTCCTCGTAGAACTGGAAGTCATTGGCGTGGATAGTATTGAAAGGAACTTCAGAACCGCTGATGAACTTCATCTTTGGTGGGTCTTTCTTGTCTTTGAGCGGGTAGATCTTCAAGCCGTTCTTGAACATGGCATTGGCGGCATCCGGCTTGCCGTCTACGAGGAATCCACGAAGGACCAGCCAGTTCACGTAGGTGGGCGACTTAGCCACAATGTATTCCTCGCCGTCCACCTCAGCAAACTCACCTCCGACGGTTGGATTAAGATCCCCTTCGTAATCAGGTGGCAGGATAAGGTATTTTCCACCTTTTCCCTTATCGAGACCGGGGGCTCCCATATCGACTACGAAGCGTTGCCACGCGTCATCCAGGGTTCCCGGGCCACACTTTGGGGGGATCACAATGACCGTCGGCCCATCCCGATCCAACTCAAGGATGCCTGTCGCGTAAACTGTATCCGTGTTTCCGGTGAGGAAAAGCGGATCTGAGTCCATCAACTTATCGAAGATGACGACATGGTTGGCGCGCTTCGCTCCGACTTCGGCATTACCTAGACGAATCGCCTCGATGGACGTGGCAGGAATGCCGCTCAGGAAGACCTCGACCCCGCGCATGAAAAGTAAGTTGTCATAGAGCATTTCTACTGTTGCCTTATCCGGCATGCCATCGAAGAAGTTCAGCTCTCCGATCGGCGTCTTTACATGGTCGGGGGTAAGAATGGACTCTGGTATCTTGTTGTTGAAACCTGGGGTGTTCCGAGCATGAGATGCAGCGCTGCTGCCGAGTAATAGAAGACTCGATAGAAACAGCGAGCATAGAATCCGGACCTTTTTCTTCATTGTTCTCTCTCCTTCTTGCTTTGGCTCTTTTTTCTTGGAGCGTAGTCAGCAGAAAACTTTCGGATTTCAATGAATGAGATACTGTCTTTTACTTTTTCTTCAATTTACTTCCTTACAAGACTTGAGGATTTACTACCGAGCCACTCACTACCATATAGGGTTGAAACCCAGATATGACTCAAAGCCACCCGGACAGGTTCTGGCTTACGCCTGGGGTGCTGGCCAAACGCTTCGATAAGTGTATAGGTATCAAGACGATTAAGGGCAATTGCAACAGGACGGGCATCAAAACTCCGAATCAGCCCTTGTTCCTGGTCGGCCTCTATGCGGGCAGTCGCGGCATTATCAAATCCATTAAGAAATGTATTCCATGCTGTCTCTGAGTGGCCATCGGTTGCGGCGGCATCAGTAAATGCCCGGTAAATCGGGCCACGTTCGTACGCAATCTCCACCAACCCTCTGATTGCCTCATCAATTAGAGCAACAGGGTCACCTGTACCTGCAACCCACGGTTCTGCGGCGTTGAAGATCTCTTCTTTCAGCATGACCAGTATGCTCTCCATCAAATGGTGGAGATCTCTGAAGTATTGATAAAATGCAGAGCGGCCTGCTCCAGTTGAAGCCATGAGTGATTTAACAGTCATGTCGCGAAACGAATGTGTCCAGATGAAATCCAAAGCTGAATTGAGAATCGCAGCACGGGTACGCTCAGATTTAGCGATTTTGAGAACCGCATGTGGATTGACTCGTAATGGTGAGGATGATTTTCTGTTTTCAGACATAATATTAGAGTGTATTTGACACGGTGTCAGTTTGTCAAATTTATGTGTCTCTATTCAGCATACCTGTTTTTTCCGATAGCTTAACTAAGGTAAGAAACGAATATAAAAGCACGGATTACGAACTGGTCGCCTGGGAGACTGTCCGACAATGCTCTTTCCGCTCATATCTTCGTTAAACTCGAAAAATTATCCTCGGGATATTAACTATATGCCTGCGGTAATTTTTCGAGTTTGCCTCGATCTGAGCGAAAATTTTTATTGTCGGACACCCTCCTAGGAGCCTATCCGAGAATGGCTTTTTCTCAAACTCTTCGGAATTTACAAAAAATAATGCTCACAGATAAGCGAATGAAATGAGACTTCGATATCATCTATATGGCTGTGCTTATTTTTTAAAAACATCTCGATTTTGACCAAAACCCTTATTCTCGGACAGCCTCCTGGGCTTAATCTGAATCCTGTTAACCAGAATATTTCTGATATCTACTGCGTCTATAACCCAGGCATCACGGACATAGCCTGAATTTCTCATGAACATTGTGCGCCATTTGAAAATTTACTTTAAAAATTGAGAACATTGAATGGGTCACTCATTTGTATTTTTCCCAAATGTATACAAAGATTACCGAAGATCAGTCCATGCAGCGACATGCTGCTCTTTGAAAAATTATCTCAACTTCAACAGATCCATGAAATTTCTTACGGCAGGCCTGGCAGTTCTTCCCTGTACACGGACTTCCGGACTATTTATACGAATCATAACAAATAGAATCAGTTTTTCTGGGATAATTCCGTATACTGTTGCAAAATAGAATCACCTGTTGACGAGATTTCTGTCGAGCTTGACAATAAATGTACTATACTAACAGGTTGGTGCGTTCTTCCCGATACGAGCTTGGCCCTCTGTGCAATTCTGAGAAGAAAAATCTATGCCATTATTTCCATATTTCTTAGGTCGTTCTGGTAGAACTACAACCATTGGAATGGGTGTGTTCTTTTTCATTTTCATAACATCCTGCACCATGAAAAATACCCTTTTACAAGCAGATCCGAAATTACAGCGTGATGAGTGCGTTATAGTTCTTCATGGACTTGGCCGCAGTGCACACTCTATGAGCAGGATGTCGAAAGCTCTTGCTGCAAATGGCTATACTGTGGCACACACCTCATATTCTTCCCGAAAATATCCAGTCGAATATCTCGCCATGAAAGTTATTCCGGAAGCTATATCGAAGTGTGGAGACACTGTGAACACAATACATTTTGTGACGCACTCAATGGGAGGAATACTCACCCGATATTATCTCAATCAGACAAGTATTGATAACCTGGGAAGAGTTGTGATGCTCTCTCCTCCTAATCAGGGAAGTGAAGTTGTTGATAATCTGGCTGACTCAACTTGGTATGAAATGCTCTTCGGGCCTTCTGGTCAGCAACTTGGCACTGGTCCTGAGAGCATTGTACACCAATTGGGAGAGGTCTATTATCCAGTTGGTATAATCACCGGAAACAGACATACCTTTTTCGATGGATGGCTCAGTAGAATGATCCCAGGGGAAAATGACGGAAAGATCTCGGTAGAAAGAGCAAAACTTGCAGGGATGCAGGACTTTCTGGTAGTGCCGCATAACCATACGTTTATCATGAAGCAAGAGGAGGTAATTCAGCAAACATTACACTTCCTGCGTCATGGCAGGTTTCTACACAAGATGGAACTCTCTACTGACATACCAATTCAATGAACGCTCTCTTTCAACAAATTTTGGTACATTATTGTTTTTGCAACTCCTCATACAACAATTTCCTTACGGTAGAAGCAATACGTTCCGAATAATCCACTGGAAAACTCCAGAACTCTACGCCCTCCTCCGTCTCAAATTTTTGCAACCCCCTCTCTGCCGGTCCTGCGTGTAGTAGAAACTGAATAAGCACATCACTGCTGACCCATGGATGTGTATACCAGAAGTCATGAGTTCGCGGATTCTTGAGTGGCATAAACTCGCTATCAACCAGCAATACTGTAAATTTTGGCATCCAGGTAATACTGGTTGCCAACTGTTTTTGCTCCCCATTCAATTCTTTCGAACGTGGAAGCCCCAGACGAGCTTTTTTGTGATGCCCTTCAGCGTAGGCCAAAACTCTGTCTTTTCTGTTAAGTGCCAATGTTATACTCTTTACCCGATCTATATAATCCCAGATATCGTCAATAAACGCGGTGTAATCAAGATCCGGTGCTGCAAAATACAGTTCTCCGAGATTCAGCTCATCCGTCGAACGCATTGCAAGTTGTTGCAGGGCTGGGCTGACAATCTGTGCACCGGCACTGTAAGAGAGGATGTTAATGTTTCTGGCATTCGTATGCCTTGACAGCAGTTCGATAAAATTGGCAAATACAGGTGCTGTCTTGGCAGCATGTCGAACATCTGTTTCGTATTTCAGTAAGCTCTCTGCCGATGGCCACAGGAATGCAATAACAACTGAATTCCTCCCTGTGAAGTGCCGATATTGAGCTGCCTGGGCGCTTGCTCTATAAACACTGCTGTTAGCTCCGTGCACATAGATCATTATGTCCTTATCCAGACTCTCGGATAAGGCTGTATTTATTCCTTCAAAAAAATCTAATACTGCTTGCGGTAGATCTGTATAGCTCCCATCTTCTTGAATTTTAGCAAACTCTTTAATCTCATCAAGCAGAAGGACCGGTCGTTCGTTTTCATCCCATGAGGTAGACAGACTGTAAATGAGATCCCAGTTTACATCTTGTCCAATTCTGAAATCTGCAACACCAAGCCTTAACCCCCTGTCTCCGAAAATGGTATATGCAACCATATCATCCTGCCCAAGAGGGAAACGGTTTGTTGCATAATACACAGGCACACGATTACTCTCTTCAAGCACAGGATTAGCCTGAAAAGGATCATGCTCTCCTGTTGTCCAGAGAACAGGAGTAGGCATGAGGTAGACCTTTTTCTGGCACCCTGTTAGACATACAAGAATGATAGAAACCATTACGCTTATGGAAAAAAAACGATAGAGATTGTGTTTTGGATTTGATCGCATTGTTAAAATAGGCCTGTTTTCGAAATGAGTATCCGTTGAATATAAAACCTGTCAAAATTCCTGACAACCGTTCGTTTTTTAACATAACTAATAAATGGATTGTATCGTAATCTCAGAAGATTGGCTACAGATACCCGTAATACCCGGAGGTAAGGTTTTACAATTACCCCGTAAAAGTCCAACCACAACTGTCAGAATAACTCATGTTGCACCTCACATGTGTCAGTCGTATTTTCGCATTCAAATACAATCCGTTTGAGTTTTACGCCGAATGGCATCTGGCACCAGATACCTAACCACCATTTGACTTAGCCTTTTCACATCGTATAGACTTCAATCTGATTCAAAGTCAGAGACTTCAACTTCATCGGATTCTATTTAGCAAACCATGACTACACACGTTAACTTCAACTTCTTGAACTCCCGGCGCTGTCTCATTGTATTGCTACCAGTATTTCTGCTTTTTTCTGGTTGCAGCGATCCAGAACCTTTTATGGGTAAGCAATTTCGTGCAGATGACAACGGAACGTGGGCTTTACTCGAATCAGAATCGATCAGTGCAATTTACGGTGTCGGTCTAAGCTATGTTAAGCATATTGAGGAAACCGGCAGCACATGGGACCCGGATGCGATCCCGCCGATATTTAAAAAATCAATCTCTTCTCTGAACACGAGCGAGATTCTTCCCTACCCTGACCGTACCCAATTCCTTCAAGCAGCTGAGAACCTCGAAACCGGTTTAAGTAACCTGCTTAAGATCAAATTCCCTCAAATCAATCCTCTTCTCGATTACGAAGTTGAGCTCGGAATTGTTCTTCTTGAACCCTATGAACGGAAACGATCTCAGGATATCACCTATATGCCACGACTCGGCTTTGTGCTTGCAGGAGACTTCACCTCGCGTAGCTTTATGGTGCTTGGCGAGGGGCAGGCTGATATGTTTTCATACTGGGGAGCAGCGAAGAGCTTCAATGGCTTCAGTGTTGTTGGCAGCAAAATGTGGATACCGGGTGATTTCCAGCAAAATGGCTCTCTACACGTGCAGTTAGAGACATATGTCAATGGCAAACTCAGGCAAAGCGGCAATACCTCAGACCAGGTCTACTCACCGTACCAGATGGTTAGGTTCGTAGCAGAAGCGTTTCCTGACGACCCTCTCGCTGCAGGAACGGTAATAATGTCAGGTACTCCACCCGGCGTAGCCTTTCAGGCACCCGGCTGGAAGCGTACACTAGCAAAAATACTCGGTATTAACCGCATGACCCTTATGAAATCCGTCATGGAAAGCAACAAAGATAATGAGGATTTTCTAAAGCCCGGCGATATCGTCATCTACTCCGCAGGACCACTCGGACAATTGTCATTCACAGTTCAAAATGCTTCATTAATACTCAGGTAAAAACCGGCATTATCACGACCTACGCCAAGATCAACCCTGAGATTCATACGTTTCTGCAATTCAAACCTATAACCAATGCCCGCATTAGGCAGGTCATTTCCGGAAAAATCTCCATAGTCTTCGCCTATAAATCCCATCCCGACCCAGCCAGCCATTCCATGACGACTCAATTCACCACTGGAGGTGAGAAACTGGTGCCTGTACTCGAGCAATCCGTAGAGCATTGTCTTATCCCGAAAACGCCCCCAGGTATATCCTCTAAGATCAAAAGGACTGCCAACTTGAGACATCTCTGCCCATGGCACATCGCCCTCGCTATAGCGTGATGAAATATTCCAGGTCAGGGTAGTACCTTCCCTCCATAATTGTTTATATTGCCGGTAATCAACCTCAACTACGTCATATTCGTTGTCGCTGCCAATAGCATCAAGGTAATGCGTTGTTGAAAAATTCAGATAAATACCATTCCAGGCATTAACGGTCACATCACGTGTGTCGTATGACAATACCAGGCCAACACCGATATTCGTGTTATCTTCACCAAATTCCTGAAATGTAGCATCATTGAGCATCCCCTCTGCCTCATCCTCAGAGCCAGTGTGATTGAAATCAAAATTCACACCAGCAAAAAGATCTCCGAATGCGCGAAACAGCACAACCGGCTTAAACTGAAACCAGGTACGATCATATTCGGTCGTCGCAGGTCCGTCATCCACGTTCACACCATTATCATACCCTACGCCCCAGTAGTTATCCGGCATATCCTTAAACCACTGTTCAAAATTGACCCGAAGATTATCGTCAAGCCAAAATGAATCGAGAAATGAGCTGACCGTCATCGAACCATTAGTACTATAAATGAAAAATGCAGAAAACGATGATCTCGGCAGGTCTTCTTTTTTGGGATCTGTAGAAAAGGTAAGTAAACCGCCAAGTGCCAGACCAAACTCCATCTCCGGCGTATACATTGGTCCGATCACAGGTGACAATACATAATTACCGTCTTTACCGAGTGGATAACGAAGAAACTCCTTTTTCTGTTCTTCGGCAATTACTGATGAAGCAAAAAGAGTCATGATAACAGAACCAAACACCACTTTGTTAAAAGTCGTCATAAAATCCCTTAAAAATATAGTCATCCAAAATGTTATGGGGCTCCCGGTTCATATCGCATACAGCAAGTTAACCAATTGAATAAATATGAAAGATGAATATACAATAGGTCAGAACATTGAATTATTATCTGGTTTTATTGAGATGCTACTGATTTTACAGCAACTCTTAACGGATCAGCTTTGGGGTTCTGCACACTCTTTCTGATTAGAATATCTGCAGGGCTGACCTCTGACCCATAAAACGCATTATTACGTTTGTTTGCGGGCTTTACAACAGCTCCATCAAGAGAGACTCCTGCAAACGCGCCCTTTGCCCTGGCATACGAAAATATATCTGCAGTCTTTGCCTTAGCACCTACACCTACCGGACCTGCAGCCATCGTGACATCTGCCCCGATTTTAAATGAGCTGGTAAGCATACTTTCCATCCCGCGCTCACTCATCACCATCATCACAACCTCTGAAGATTCAGCTCCGGCCTGTAGACCAACAGATATAGCGCCAAGCGTATAGAACGCCGGATAGCTCCATTCCCCTGTGCTGCTATCACGTGCGAGTAAAACACCCGAACCTCCTGCACCACCGACTACAAATGCTCCTTTTAGATTTTGTGGGATAATGAGTACCGCCTTGGCGTTTCCAATATTTTTCCTGAACCACTCCAGATCAGGGTCGGCAGCAAAACTTGAGATAACAGTTGCAGCTTTATCCACAAGCCCTTCGGCCTCTATTTTCACATTGTCACTTGCCTGAACTGATCCAGCCCAAAACATACAACACGACAACATTACAAACCAAACAAGCTTTACCTTTTTCATAGCATCCTCCTTTGACATGCAGGTTGCGATTCGGGTATTTCCCCCCGAAAAAATATAAGCAAATTCAGGCCGAATCGATTAAAAACACTCTTTCTTTCATGCGTCACCAGGTGCCCCGTAATAATCCATCTAAATGATAGGCTACTCAATGCAATGATGCAAGTATGCTTTCTCACAAAACCTGTAAATACCTCGATGACACTAACGTCACATATACATGCGTACGTACGAACTACCATCAAATGATTTTCATCGAGGAGGCTGTCCGACAATGGCCTTTTCTCAAACTCTTTGGAATTTCCTAAAAACAATGCTCACAGGTAAGCGAAGACACTGATATCATGTATATGGCTGTGCTTTTTTTTGGGAAATGTCTCAATTTTGACAAAAATACCTATTCTCTGACACCCTCCAGGGATTATTAGTCATTGAGCTCAATTTGCCGTGTGTAAGAGTTACCCTTCATCGTATTTCAATAACATGCCACTCATTGCAGTGCATATTTAAGTCAGGCATGCCAACTCAGGTTAAACCTGTTTGGGTCAGAAAGTAAAAGATAAATCTCCTACCAGCCCCGGAGAAAACCTAACACATTTATGTTGTCATACATCTATCAATTGCGATATGCTTTCTCTGTTACTACAATGCGTGCTTCATAGCTCAATCCTGCTAATTTATAGAGATGTATATTCTCATGACATTTTTATTATACAAGCTAAAACCTCTTGATCTATTGCTC
Source organism: Desulfosediminicola flagellatus (assembly GCF_005116655.2). Lineage (GTDB taxonomy): Bacteria > Desulfobacterota > Desulfobulbia > Desulfobulbales > Desulfocapsaceae > Desulfopila > Desulfopila flagellata. The sequence goes on from NZ_CP050698.1 coordinate 2,737,232, forward strand.
ACAGATATCACTAGTGGTCTGAGCCTTCCCTAACCTCAAAACAGATGAGCAAGATCTATTCTAATTATTCAGAGGAATTGTTGAAAACGGATATTGCATACGCAGGACAGCAGATTCCAGGAATACGCGATCAACAGGAAGACTGCTATCGTATAGTCGAAGGTATTCAGCTGTCTGACAATACCAACGGACTGCTATGCATCATGTGCGATGGAATGGGTGGACACAGTGGAGGAGCAATTGCCAGTGAACTGGTAGTCACCACTATGACGGAATATTTCAGAAATAGTAGTGACATTCCGACAGTCAGGCGGCTGCATGAGTCTGCAGAGGCAGCCAACAACGCAATTGCTGATAGAATCTACTCAGAACCTGCGCTTAAGGGAATGGGTTCTACTCTCATAGCATTCGTAGTCAGTTTGAACCGGCTTTACTGGTATAGTATTGGTGATTCGCCGTTATGGTTGCTTCGAAATAGCAGGCTTACCCGACTGAACGCTAATCACTCGATGGCAGCCCTGCTTAAAAGCAAAGTAGAAAAGAATGAGATCAGCCCCGAAGAAGCTGCAAAAAATTCAACACGCAATTTTCTGCTTTCTGCTGTCAATGGTTATAAATTTGAGTTGGTAGACAACCCTCAGACGCCTTTTTTTCTTGATGATGGTGATCAACTATTGGCAGCCACAGATGGCGTAGAAACTCTCACTACTGACCGAATTAGTCACATCCTTTGCAATACAAAAGACCAACCAGTATCTACAGCTTTGAAAGTACTTTTTGATGAACTGGAAAAAATTCAACATCCAGCTCAAGACAATGCCAGCACAATTCTTGTTCGGATAGGCCCGTCTGTCACTACTGAGACTCTCGACGATCAAATTGCAAAGTCGATACCTCAGGATAAAGTCGGTCCAGCTGTACTAAAAAACGGATCATTTATGCTTTCGGCTTTGATCATCGGAGTAATTCTCGTGGCCATTGCTGCAATCGTACTTCTTTAAGAAGTGTGCGAACCCAAACAGGACCTAACAACTAAATAAATCACTATATTTTACCATCGCCGGAGGTCAACGCAATGTCAATTGCCAGCTTTATTATAGGCCTGACAATCAAGCAGTCCGCAAAACGGTTTGAAAAGGCAACACTTCACCCGGAAACGGTACAAGAAGAAAAATTGCTCTCAATTGTGCGGAAAAACAGTGGGACTGAATACGGGCAGCGCTATGGGTTTTCCTCTATCAGAACCATTGAAGATTTTCAGCAGCAGGTTCCCATGATTACCTATGAAGATATCAAAAGTGATATGCAAAGGGTCGTTGCTGGGGAAAAGAACATCTTCACGGCGGAAGATCCAATCATGTTTGCCCAAACCAGTGGCACCACCGGTGATCCCAAATACATCCCGGTAACCCCGACATGCCAGGGACGTGAGCATAGTGATCAGATGCGCACATGGACATACCATGCCAGGCAAAGTCACCCTGATGTTCTCAGTCGTAAAGTGGTGTCTCTTGTCTCACCTGCAATTGAAGGATATACCCCTTCTGGTATCCCATTTGGTTCAACTTCAGGGCATATCTATAAAAATATGCCTGCACTGATCCGCTCAACCTATTCGATTCCCTACGATGTATTTGAAATTGAGGACTATGGAGCAAAATATTATACGATCATGCGCATATCGCTGGAACATGATGTCAGCCTGCTTGCTACAGCAAACCCGTCGTCAGTTATCAAGATGTGTGAAAAGGCTAATATGCACAGCGAAGACATTATCCGAGATATTCGGGATGGCACACTTTCTGAGGCCTTCGCTATATCAACACCCCTCCGCAAGGCCATTGCAGGTAAGCTCAAGCCCAACGCCAGGCGAGCTGCCGAACTTGAGAAATTTCGAAGCAATCGGGATGGCGAACTTAGACCTGTAGATTACTGGCAGCAACTGAGTCTTATAGGCTGCTGGAAAGGCGGATCTGTTGGACATTACCTTAAACATTTCCCCTATTGGTTCGACCCTGACGGAAACCGTGCTGTGCCTGTCAGGGATATGGGGTACCTTTCCAGTGAAGCCAGGGGATCAATACCTCTGAGTGATGAAGGTAGTAAAGGCGTACTGACGATATCCACCAATTTCATGGAATTCGTCGCAGTTGACGATCTTGAATCAAAACGAGACACGCCATCATCCTGGCGTTTTCTGACCGTGGGTGAAATCGAACAGGATAAAGAGTATTACATTTTTTTCACCACAACTTCAGGACTCTATCGCTATGACATCAACGATGTTGTCAAAGTTGTGGGTTGCTATAATAACACTCCTGAAATCGTCTTTGTACGTAAAGGGCGTGGAATGACAAATATTACCGGTGAAAAGGTCAGCGTCAACCAAGTTATTACAGCATTCCAGAAAGCATCTGAAGTGACCGGTGCACATGCCGATCATTTCAAAGCTGAAGCAGACCAGAAGAACAGCAGATACATATTCAGGGTTGAATTCACCACCTCTGTCGAGCCTGCCATCCAACAGAAATTTATCAGTGAACTTGATCAGCAGCTAAAATCGATCAATATCGAATATAAAGCCAAGCGGGATTCTCAGCGACTCGGCTCTCCGATTATGCACATCATGCGTGAAGGGTGGTACGAACGTAATCGCAAACAACAGGTCGAAGGCGGCATGCGCGCATTTCAGGCCAAGACACAGCTATTGAGTCCAGACGTTCTTGCAACCCAGCACATACGACCGGAGCTCGAGAAAATTGTGGAATTGGAAGAGTAATAACTCGTCCGGTTTGAAGTTCACCGGCAACGTCACCAGGCTTTACGATGAAAAACAGAAACACCAGAAAAAGAGTCTCTCCACTGAGAGAAAGTACGTATGGCCAAAGCAAAAGTAATTGGCATGCGACAAAACGTATACTTTTAATTTCACTCCTACTATTAAGTGTTCTTGGAGGAATTGGTTATTGGACTTCCCATGCGGTACATGAAGCAATCGTCAATGTTTACTCAACCAATCTCCAGACAATATTAGATGCTGACATTGAAGCACTGGAAATATGGGTGAAAAACGAAATTGACTATGCCAAAGTCCATGCCAATGATCCTTCAGTAAGTACAGAGGTTGAGGAACTTATAGCGATTCACCGAAAATACCCGGGTCAGGTAGAAAAACTGCTAAGCTCATCGAATTTATCTATTATTCAGCAAAAAGCTCTGCCCCTGCAAGTAGATAAAGATTACATGGGATTTGTAGTTATTGACAGAAGTGGGTACATCGTGGCCTCAAATATCGCCGATCCACTTATAGGCATGAGCCTCTCTTTCGAACTCGAAAATTTTCTCAAGCGGATATTTGCTGGTGAGGCCATCTTAGGCAACCCACATTTACAAGGTGAATACGTTCCTGGTCTCGACATTGTGGCTAACAACCCTGTCATGATAACAACCGCTCCTATACGAAACAAAGAAGGCAACGTCATAGCTGCCCTCGGACTGATATTGAACCCTGATAAAGACTTTACCCGCATTCTGTCCGTAGCACGCATGGGAGACTCCGGTGATACATATGCCTTTGATAAGGAGGGGTTTCTGATTTCAGATAGTCGCTTTGAAGACCAGCTCAAAGAAATCGGCCTCCTGCAGGATATCCCTGATGCACGCTCTATTCTTGCTATAGAGATTCGGGATCCCGGCGGTGATATGACTCGTGGATATCGTCCGAAAATCCCTCTCTCTGAACGCCCGTTAACCAGAATGGCTGCATCTGCTGTTAACGGTCAGTCAGGCGTAGACAGCCGCGGTTATCGCGACTACAGAGGTGTGACAGTAATTGGCGCGTGGCGATGGTTGCCTGAATACGGATTTGGCGTTGCAACCGAAATTCGAAAATCTGACGCATTTGCCGGACATCGACCGGTTAAACTTGCATTTATAGGTATTTTCAGCATTCTGTTTATTGGTTGTCTATGGTTTCTCTATTCATCGGTATCTATTCATCGCCTGCGCAACAAAATAGAGAAAATCAAACAACTCGGTCAATACAAATTGCTCAAGAAAATCGGTGAAGGTGGAATGGGTAAGGTGTACGAGGCACAACATGCTCTGCTCAAACGGCCCACTGCTGTAAAGTTTCTCAAACCCGAGGCTATGAGCGAAGAGGCAATTCAACGATTTGAGCGAGAGGTCCAGCTAACCAGCAATCTCACCCACCCAAACACAATTCAGATTTATGACTACGGCAAAACTGAGGATGGAATATTCTATTATGCGATGGAATTTCTCAATGGTATTGACCTCGCCCAACTCCTTGAAATAGAGGGTAAAGTTCCGTTAGAAAGGGTCATATTTATTCTCAAACATGTTTGTCTTTCACTTGAGGAAGCACACAGTATCGGCCTGATCCATCGTGATATCAAACCAATGAACATTATGCTCTGCGATCGAGGCGGACGCCATGACGCGGTGAAGGTGCTGGATTTCGGACTGGCAAAAGAAATCAACACACCAAAAGAATTGAGCCTCACAACTCAGCAGGGGATTATTGGTACACCAGCATATATTGCACCTGAAAGGCTCAGTGAAGGGGAGGAAACAGATATACGCTCGGACTTTTACTCGCTCGGGTCAGTAGCATACAACCTGATTACCGGCGAAGATGTATTTATGGCTCCTACATCGGTAGAGGTATGTTATCACGTCATGAAAACAGTACCTCCACGTCTCTCTGAAAAAGTACACTATGATATTCCAGCATCTTTTGATCAGCTTATAGCTGACTGCCTCGAAAAAGAGGCAATCAATCGTCCACCTGATGCCGCAACAATAATTGCAATTCTGGAGTCACTGGAAACTCAATACACATGGGATCAGGAGAAAGCTCACAACTGGTGGCAAACCAATATTGACCGTATCAATGCTCTTCGTCCCACAGGCAGCTAATTGATTGTAGGCGCTCCATGAACGCCACCCTGCAGGCACTCGAATTCCCCGATATACCGAATGTATTATCGGGGAATTCGATCACGCACATGGCGGCGTCCCTGAAACGCCTACAGTTATGATGTTTTTCAGGCTTGAGTATGGTTAATAGATCGCGTTTACAATTGATTTATAATCAGTACATTCTAAATCAGAACATTACTTATTACTTATTACTTATTACTTATTACTGCCTTGCCTTCACTGTAACGATTAATAATCTCCTCATTTACACTGATTCCCAACCCCGGCCCTTCTGGCATTGCGGGTGGACTGCCACCGTAACCAAACTGCTTGAGCGGCGAGACCGGATCTTCACTCAGCAAGTGTAAGCCGAAACACCCTTCTGCATAGGTTACCTTTTCTACAGCTGAGATAAGAATGAGTTGCGCAGCAGAAAGCAAAGAGGTCTCCCCCACCTGGCAACCAATCTGAATAATCATACCTGCCTCCAAAGCGCGCAAACACCGGTTGTACGCAGCGATCAAACCGCCACACTTGGAAATCCTCACATTCACCGAGGTGCAGGCACGTTTGTTTATCAGAAGTTCCAGAGATTCAGTGTCATGCAGACTTTCGTCTGCCATCACCTCAAGGCCGGTCTCACTGACAAGCTGCGAAAGTCCATGTATATCATCTGCCTTAAGCGGCTGTTCAAACGAACGTATTCCGGATCCTGCGAGCAACTTCATGTTTCGCTGCGCCTCGTCCACATTCCAGGCCATATTGGCATCAACACGTATATCGAATTTCTTCCCAAGCACAAACCGGCAAAACCTTGCAGTTTCTTCTGCAGTCTCTTTTTCAACCTTGAGTTTAACCTGTTTGAAACCATACATTCTAAATTTTAGTAGAGACTTGAACGCCTTGAATCCCTTATCTGCAGAAAAGACAGCACTGTATCGCAAACCAGCTGGGAATTGGTTATTGCTTAATGAAACAGGTTCATCAAATTCCTGCCCAAATGCGTCAAGTAGTGCCAGATCAACTGCAGCCCAGGCTGCAGTCTGTGGAATATCAGGTGACAGCCATTCTTTGGGTGCCTTACCATTACAACGGCTGAGAAATGCGACAACCTCATCCATAGAGGAAAACTTCATTCCAATCAGTTTGGGCAGAATAATCTCCTTTAACTGTCTAAAGGTTTCATCCCGTTTTTCTCCTGTCACATAATCTCGCGGCAGACATTCACCATACCCAGTCGTATTTGCGTCTGTTATACACTTGAGCATTATGCTGCTGGAAGTCTTGCGACTGGCTGCAGCGTGTTTAAACGCATTTTTAAACGGAATATCTGTCTTATAAAGTTCGAAACCTTGTATTGTTGCCATAGCAAACCTTTTACCGACTCTTTAGCCAGTTAGATACTGTTGCAAAAAATGCATCTTTTTCAGGACTGAACTCCAGAATATGCCTGGCATCTGTAAACTCATCCAGGTGTTTATCTAATGCTGAGACTTTGTCAAAAAAACGTCTGTTACGCTCATTATCACAGATAGGATCTTCTCCGGCAATTACCATCAACAGTGGAGCCTGCAGTAAATCAGGGTTTCCGGTTATATATTTCCTTGCCTTATATACCTGATAGTAAAAATCGCCTGTTGCAGCTTTTAAAGACAATTGATCACTTCTTACAAACTCCTGATACTCTGGCAATTCTGTAAATGATTCAGGTTCAAGGGTTACCGGCACCAGGAAATTTCTCGCCCCTGATCGAGACAGAAAAATACGTATCATATCCCCAAAAGGTATACTCGTTCTGGTGTAAATAGCAGGAGTGGAGAGAATCAACCCTTTTAGATTGTCTGGAAACATGTACGCATACACTGTGGCAGGAATCGCACCGAAGCAGTGCCCTACCAGATAGAACCTATCACTCCTGTGACGTTCCCGAGCAAAACTGGCAACCACTTCAATCTCTCTGGCCCATTGGTGAAAATCCTTCACATCACCACGTTGCGCTCTACTCAACCCCGACCCCATTCTGTCCATTACGTACACAGGATGCCCTAAATCTGCCAAAAATGCAGCAGACTGAACGAACCAGCCTGAGTGACTCTGCAGACCGTGGGTGAAAATCACAGGTTCCTTTTCTCCTTCTGCACCAAAGACCCGAACAGGAATATCCGGATAATCTTCATGAGAAATAAAGCCAAGAGAAGCTTGAGAAAGAGCAGTACGGAATTCGTTCGGCCCATTAATTTCTGCCTGCCAGAGTTTATCGGATAGTGGTGCCTGATCTGTCGGAACAACCGGGTACTTCATACAGCCTGAAAAAAGCGACATCACCATCAGAATCATCAAAATCTTCAGCCTGAAATGCAGTATCCCGGTTACTTTCGCCATAGAATGTCACCCGATCTTTATTATTTGATAAGCACCAAAACCCAGCTGGTCTTCATCTGAACCGAGCATCGATCGTGAACAGGATACAAAATTTCAATATAGATCTGACAGATTCATTCAAGATCGATGCATGTAAGAAATGTAGCAGATTTATCTGTTTTAGAAGAAAACACTGAACATACCTAACATCATAGTGTAGAATCACATTCTCTAACAACAACATTTTAAGACAGGTAAAACATATGAATACTTTTCTATTACGGTTATTTTCAATGCCGGGTCTTTTGATACTGACAATTATTTTTCAGGCTCTTCTGCCTGCATCATCTTTAGCTGCCATTCCTGCATCGACATCCAGCGAAAATCTTCTAGAAAAGAACACGAAATTTACCGGTGATTTTGATGCTATGATTGAGCGTCGAATGATACGAGTGTTAGTACCCTACAGTAAGACCTATTTTTTTTTTGACGGTGCTAAACCTAAAGGCCTGAGTTACGAGGGTATTAAGGCATTTGAAAATTACGTTAACTCCCTGCAAAAAAAGAAATCTCATCTGAAGGTCGGGGTAATGATCATTCCGACTCCGCGAGCAAGTCTTTTGCAAAATCTTAATGACGGCATAGGAGATATAGCAATCGGCAACCTGACTATCACGGATAAGCGGTTGAAGATTGTTGATTTCAGTGATCCATTTCTTTCAGATGTAACCGAGATACTCATTACTGCCAAAACAGATGAAAAGTTTAAAAACGCTGAAGATCTTTCAGGACACGAGATCCACGTTAGAGAGTCGAGCAGCTACTACGAGAGTTTAAAACAACTGAATAAAAAGCTTAAATCCAACAACAAAAAGCCTGTCAAAATCGTTAAGGCTGATGAGCAGCTCGAAGATGAAGACCTTCTTGAAATGATTAATGCCAACCTGATACCAGCTATAATCATGGATAATCACAAAGCCGAATTTTGGGTACAGATATTAAAAAATATCACGATGCATCCTCATGTAGAAGTTGCACGGGAAGGAAATATCGGCTGGGCAGTTCGCAAAAAAAATCCGAAACTAAAAAAGGTCATTAATACATTTACAAAAAAACACAAAAAAGGAACACTGCTCGGGAATGTTGCCTTTAACAAATATCTTGAAAATACCAAATACATAACCGATTCATCTCATGGCGAAGACCTAAAAAAATTTACGGCTGTTGTTCAATATTTTAAAGAATATGGAAAGCAATACGATTTTGATTATCTCATGCTCACGGCTCTTGCTTATCAGGAATCCAGACTCGACCACAGTGTCAGAAGCAAGGTCGGTGCCGTAGGGATAATGCAAATTCTACCAGCTACAGCAGCCAGTCCCAATGTAGGTATTCCGAATATTGAAAAGCTTGAGCCAAATATCCAGGCAGGTACTAAATACCTGCGTGTTATAGCAGATAAGTATTTCCCTGAATCTAAAGGGTTGGATCCACTGAACCGTGCTCTCTTTTGCATGGCAGCCTACAATGCCGGGCCCTCAAGAATACAAAGCCTGCAAAAAGAAGCTGAAAAAGAGGGGTATAATCCCAAAATCTGGTTTAACAATGTGGAAGTGATAGCAGCAAAGCGTATTGGGCGTGAGACCGTACGATATGTACAAAATATTTTTAAATATTACATAGCCTACAAACTCCTGACCGAATCACTTGAACAAAAACCTCCAGCTAAAACGTGATTCGGGCATAGAGGGCGGCAAGATGATCTCAACCCTCTACGATGTATATCCCGAACCAGCGATTATTGTAACTATTCAGCAGCACCCCACCTGCCCCCGATCGGGACGCTTCGCATAGGCATACTATTGCCAATCGTCCCGCTTGAGGCCATCTGGAGAACTGCTAAAAAGTTACGGCATGCAAAAAAGGGTGCATATTAGGTCTTGACTGAATAGTTACCGACTATTTACGATAAACTTATATGTCATCAGGGGATATTAGAAAATCTCCACTGACGACATTATAATTTTTTCATCACTACGTTGAATCCTTCAGAGTCGATAACCAGCTGATCACCTTGAGCGCTGTACCGATAATTGACGATGTAATCCGGTCCATTCATGATCAATGTCTGTCCAACCACACGGTAATGCTCATTGTCGATATCAATTGTTCCGTCAAGATTGGTGGTTGATGTTATAACGTAGCCATTAGGAGTGAATTCAATCATCTTTGACGTGTAGGGGGGTAGCGCATCCTTTGGGTTGATACTTGTTACCTGCCAACGGGTACCACCCAGTACTCCCACCTCATTATGGCCATAGTCGTCAACCTTCGTTGAACTGTTGGTATAAACGACTTTTTTCTTGTCCATCTCATTCCCAACGATATATCCCATCCCAAGCCCTACCCCTGCTCCAATGAGGGTTGCTTGAGTACTCTTTCCGACAATCTGCCCTGCTATTGCTCCAAATCCTGCCCCGCCCAAAGAACCTTTCTGAGCACTATTGGTATTAGACAAACACCCTGTAAGGACTATCGACATACACAAACACATTGAGACACGCAAGACTCCTGCTTTGGAAAACTTCATCACAACTCTCCTTGAACTTTGAGTGTTGACGAGCATCTTGCCTACTGTTCCTGTAAATATCCGAACAATACTTCAGTTGCTTCACTCGTTCCCTTCTGAATCGGTAATTATGAGTATATTTGTCTGAATTAAAAACAAAAAATCCCGTTCACAAATCAGCTTAAAGATTACCGACTAAGACCATTTGATGTCATTATCTTACTTAAACTGCTTCTCGAAAGAAGCTAATGCATTCTCAGCAGGATGATCCAGACAATAATCGATAAAATTATCTGTTATTTCTGCTAGATTCTCTACAACATATACGGTTTGATTTTTCTTTCCGAGCATATAGCCATGCAACAATGCCAAGGCTATGTCCCGGTCTGAACCTGACAGTCGCATTGCATCTTTACACGTAAAATCTTTGAGGTCTGAGGTGGTTACTTCCTCACTGGCAAAGCTGTTCGTTCCAAGAATTGAAAAAATAATAATTGCTGAAGTTGCCAAAGCAACAAGATGTGATCTCAACATAGAAGTCTCCTTTTAAAATCATAAGTAGCTGTCAATGAATCATTTACCCCTCATGCAATCATCATAGGCACGTTTATAAATTTCATCCCGATTATAGGCACCACCGGCACCACCAACAACCGTTCCTAATGCTGCTCCGCGTTTGGTACCTTTAGAATTGCCACCTACAATGGCACCAAAAAGCGCCCCGCCTGCAGCTCCACGTGCAGCGCCGCCCATAATTCCTGTGGAATCCCGAGCCACACGATCAGCATGGGCAGCACAATCTGCTTGTGACCTCGCGTGGGCAGGCTGAATAATCAGGAATGTAGCTGCCACAACAACAAACGCAAAAAATGTTGATATTGAGTTTTTACTACGCATTATGATCCTCCTTGTTTATAAGGTACACACAGAGGTTAAAGCTATGGATTTCCACTTTTTTTAAACGCTGAAAAGTCTGATGTTCGTTCGAATAACGTATATCGGTATTACGATCGATCGAAATTCAACTTCCATGTTACAGACCTGTTTTAGTTGGAATCATTGTATGATTATCTTTAAAGCTGGACGAACTTCATATACTCTCTCTTATGCAACACCCTCTCTCAGGGATTATTTATGATATTAAACAAGATTACCAGTACAAACTGTATTGAATCTGGCTAAATACAAACAATTCGGTAGGAAAAGAACTGTTGATATTTACATCCTCAATGACCAGCATCAAAACAAGCCTAAACACCATATATTTGACAGGCACCGCAAGGTGAGATTGTTTCCTTCCATGCTAACAGTGAAATAGTATAGATCCAGAATAGCCCATGCATAGATTCTGGAGGAAACCATTTCAACACCCTTTCTCAGTCAAAAAACTCTCACCTTACCAGAGCATGCTTATTGCGAAAACTTACCAAAGGTATCGCACACATGGGCTGCCAAACCGGCTCCAGCCTCACTGTACATGTTAAACACAGTATCTACCCCGGCATCAAGAAGAGGTTCTACCTCATCATCAAATTGCGCTACAGCAGCAACCTTACCCTGAAATCCTTTTTTCTCCAGAAGCATCCGGGCCACAAATATTTTTGCATCCAGGTCATCTATTGCAAGAACTACAAGACGAAAATTTGTACTCACTTCATTCGGAAGTCGTCGCCAGAAATCGGGGTCAGAGATATCAGCCTGCTTTACTTCACGACCATTCAATTCATGATGAGCAACCGTCTCAGGGTTAAAATCAAGACCTAAAATCACATCGCCGTATCTATCCTTGAACATATCATAAGCTCCAGCCCCAACCCGCCCCATTCCTATTATGCCTATAGACCAGTCACCTCTTTCAAATGGCTGTTCTTCAGGGTGTCTTACTTTTCTCTCAAACTTCTTGAGAAACCCTTTCATACCATCAAATATTCGATCTGCATGTCTGTTTAGTGGAGAAGCTATAATGAGAGATATGGAGAGAGCAATAGCTAAAACAACCAGCCACTGCTGATCAACTTTACCACCTGCAGCAGCCAGTGTGCAGACTATCAGTCCAAACTCACTGTAGTTTGACAAGCTCATAGTAGTGCCGAATGACGTGCGTGCTTTAAATTTAAATCGGGTGAAAATGAGAAAATACATGATCATTTTTATTGGCAGCAAGAGCACAAGAAATCCTGCAGCTATCATCCCGGACATATCCGGCAAACCGGAGAGACCAATCTTCAGGAAAAAGCCAACCAGCAAGAGATCCTTTACACTCATGAGCGAATCTGCCATTTCCTTCGCTCTGGGATGCGGAGCAATAATTACACCAAGAATCAGCGCACCAAGATCAGCTTTCAGCCCTACCATGTCGAAAGTCGCAGCCCCGGCCGCCAGTGCCAGAAAGATACCGAACAGAACCTGGAGTTCACCGTGCCCTACCCGGTCCATCACATACATGAACAAACGTCTGGCCACGGGGAGTAAACTAATAACTGCAATTGCCCAAATTGACGGAACCTTGCCGGTAGACAGTGTCAGGTAAACAACAGCTACAATATCCTGAATAATGAGCACACCAATGGCAGTACGGCCATTAAGCGAGTTCATTCGTCCATTTTCTTCGAGAATCTTAACTGCAAAAACAGTACTTGAAAAGCTGAGAGCAAAGGCCAGAAGAAGTGATGTCGCTAAATCCAGTCCGATAAAAAAGGTCAATCCACTATGGGCAAGGCCAAATATGATGAATCCGCAGAATGCCAGAGTCAGTGACATGTGAATGGTTGCCCCTGCCCACACCTCAGGTTTAAGCAAATTCTTGACTTTAAGTTTCAGGCCGATGCTGAATAACAGCAGAGTAACGCCTGTGTCTGCAACTGTAGTAAGCAGCGGTGTATTTGTGTAACCGAGCGCGTGGAGCCCCAGGCCTGCAAGAAGAAAACCTACAAGAGGTGGAAGGCCAACCCTATATACCAGATATCCAAGACAAAAGATGAGCGTGATAACGACTGGATCCATATACGCCTTTCATTTGAGAATATACCGCCCGACATGGCTTTGAGGAGGCCAATTCAACATAAAAATCCTATGGGCAATCAATTACAATGACTCCCTGTTTTTCACCTCTGCTTCAACATCGACGACCAACTCACGCATAGTTTCAAGCAACACATAAATTACCGGAACAAGCATAGTGCTTATAAACGTGGCTGCAACCATTCCACCGAGTACAACAACACCGATAGATTTCATGGTCATTGCACCTGCGCCACTAGCGATCGCTAAAGGAAAAACGCCAAACACAAAAGAAAGGATTGTCATCATAATCGCTCGAAAACGGAGCTTAGCCGAGTTAACTGCCGCCTGGACAATAGGCACACCGTGTTCACGCTGTTCCTTGGCAACTTCAATGATCAGAATAGCATTTTTAGACGAAAGACCAATGAGCAGCACCAGGCCGATTTGAGCAAAAAGGTTATTATCAAGACCTGCAACATTTTGGGCAAGCAGTGCACCAAGCATTACCAACGGTACAGATATCATAATCATAACAGGTAAAATCCAGCTTTCGTACTGAGCAGCAAGAACCAGGTAAACGACGATCAGGGCAAAGGTAAATACAAATACCTGTGCATTACCTGCCAATTTTTCCTGATATGACATGCCTGACCATTCAAATCCATAGGTATTGTTGGCAGGAAGTACTCTTTTCGCAATCTCCTCCATCGCTTCCATCGCCTGACCTGAACTGTAGCCGGGTGCTGCAGAACCATTAATATTGATAGACCGATACATGTTATAATGGCCGAGGTCTGCAGGCCCTGTTATTTGATTTACAGCGACCAGAGCCGATACCGGCACCATATCTCCGGAACGATTCTGCACAAAAAGTTTTGAAATATTTCCGGATTCACTGCGAAACGATTTATCCGCCTGAACATACACCCTGAAAACCTTACCAAACTTGGTAAAATCATTTATATACATTGAACCAAGATAGGCTTGCAGCGTTGTAAACAGCTCTGACAAATCTACCCCGAGTGCAGCTGCTTTTTTCCTGTCTATCTTGAGGTCCAGAAAAGGGTAGTTAGGTGCATAAACAGTGTACGCGTTATTAATGCGCGGATCTTTGTTAGCCTCTGCAATAAGTTGATAGGCATAATTAACAAATGTATTTAGATCTCCTGCAAGATAATCCTGCAAACGCAGATCAAAGCCACCAACTGCACCTATCCCCGGTATGCCCGGCAGATTGAATGCAACCACCCTGGCATCAGCTATAGCAGCACCTCTCATGTTTATCTGATTCAGAACTGATCCGATCTGCAGTTCGGGTGTTTTACGCTCCTCCCATGGTGTAAGAGAAATAAACCCTGCACCTGCGCTGGAATCAAGTGTACTACTGAGCAGATTGAAACCATCAATGATCGCCATATCCTTTACGCCATCGATACTACGCAGAATCTCTTCAACTTCAGACCGTACTTCACTGGTACGGCTCAATGCCGTTCCGGGCTTAAGATTAAACATTACCAGAAATGCGCCCTTATCTTCCTCTGGGACAAATCCGGTTGGTGTTATTCTAAAGACCCACCAGGTAGCAAAAAGTAAGCCTGCGAAGGCGATAACAACAAACCAACGCAGTTTAATGAGGAGTTCTATGAGTCGGGTATATTGTCCCGTCAACCATTCAAAGAATTGATCGAACTTTTGAAACAGAATAAATTTCCCCTGTCCTTCTTCAAACCGTTTAATGACAATCGCCGCCAGAGCCGGAGAAAGTGTCATAGCGTTCAATGAAGAGATGAGGACAGCAAAAGAGATGGTCAGCGCGAATTGTCTATAAATACTGCCTGTCAGACCCGGCATCAACGAGACAGGAACAAAAACCGCGATCAGCACCAGAGTCGTCGCGATGATAGGTCCTATAAGTTGCAGCATGGCCTTTTTCACCACCTGGGGGATGGTCAGATCCTGATCTTCATTCATAATCCTCTCAACATTTTCCACCACGAGGATTACATCATCCACAACAATACCGATAGCGAGAATGAGACCAAAGAGTGTGAGGAAATTAATGGAAAAACCCGCTACCAGCATGGCACCAAAAGTACCTATCAACGACACCGGTATAGCAACCGAAGCAATAATCGTCGGTCTCCACGACCCTAGAAAAACAAAAACGATCAGGATAACCAGAGCAACTGCTATAATCAGATTCGTTATGACATTCTTGATAGCTACCTCAACAAAAAGGGTAGTATCGTAAGGTACTGAGTAGTTGATTCCTTCAGGAAATCGCTGTTTGAGTTCCTCCATCTTTTCAATAGCTTTCTTTTTTATTTCAAGTGCATTAGCACCAGGAAGCTGATAAAGCGCTATAGAAGCTGAAGGTTTCTGGTTAACACGGGCATTCCAGTCATACTTCTCTGCGCCTAGCTCAATCCTTGCAACATCACCCAGGTAAACCAATGTGCCATCATCCCGATACTTGATGACAATATTCTCAAACTGCCGGACATCCTCCAACTGGCCATTAGTTGTGAGAATGAACTGTATCTGCTGATCATCAAACGTTGGTGGAGCACCGATACGCCCCAAAGCAGCCTGACGATTCTGTGCTTGAATAGCAGCCACAATTTCTTTAGGACTCATGCCAATTGATTTAATACGATCCGGGTCGAGCCAAACCCGCATAGAATACTTCTTTTCTCCCATATTCTCGGCTTTACCAACACCTTTAATTCTTCGTAATTCATCGAGAATATTGATAGTTACATAGTTACTCAAAAAACCTTCATCGTATCGTTCATCACCCGTCAAGGAGAGCAGACATACTATTGATGGTGATTGTTTATCGACGATTACACCCTGCTGTCGAACCTCTGAAGGGAGTTGCGGCGTAGCCATAGAGACTTTATTCTGAACATCTACAGCAGCGATATCGAGATCATAGCCGGGCTCAAAATAGACGTTGATAGACGATGTTCCGGCACTGGTCGATGTGGACTGCATGTAAATCATTCCCTGCACACCGTTAATGCGGTCTTCAAGCGGACGGGTAACTGATTCCTCCACGGTGAAGGCATTTGCCCCGACATAACTGGCAGATACCACAACAGTAGGAGGAGCTACTTCAGGATATTCCTGAACGGACAGAAGAAATATGGAGACTATGCCGCCAAGAACAATCAGCAGCGATATAACCATGGCAAAGATCGGTCGCTTTATAAAAAAGACAGAAAACATTGCTACTCCCTTGGGCCAAGCATTCCCTGTTCGGCCAGTCTGGCCAGCACACCTTTAGTCTCAGTCACGTCGGTTGCAGCAAGTTTTCTACCGGGCATAATCTTGGTCAGGCCGGAAATAACAACGCTTTCTCCTCCCTGCAGACCTTCAGTTACCATAAGGTAATGACGGTTTTCATAGCCACGCTTTATATCAACCCTTTTGGCCAGGCTATTTTCATCAACGACATATACAAAGCTTGAGCGCTGATCCTCAGAAACTGCAGCCGGTGGAATCAAGAGTAGTTCTTTCTGGTCTGTTACCATGATTTCGACATAGACGAAGGTGCCTTCAAGAAGAGAGTGATCAGGATTTGCTACCTCTGCACGCATGCTTATGGTACCTGTCATCCGGTCAACCCGGTTATCACTGAAATTAACTTTCCCTTTGAGGTCACTGCGGTCTAAAAGTCCCTTTACATTTCCGGGAACTCTAACCACAGCATCCATCTCGTCCTGAGACTTATATTGACGCATGATCTGAACCTGACTTTCAGTCGGGTTGAAATAGGCATACATAGGATCATCTCCCACAATCGTCGTCAATACTGTCTGCTGATTATATCCGACAACATTACCAACATCTACCAACGTCCTGCTTATTCGACCTGAGATCGGGGCCACAATTTCAGTGTAACTCAGGTTCAATTCTGCATCCCTGACATTTGCCTCGTCTGATTTGATGGATGCATTCAGTTCTGCTACCTTAGCCTGATATTGCTCAAGTGTAGCTCTCGGTGCCAGGCCATCGGCAACCAGTGGCTTATAACGCTCTACATCTTTCATGGCCAGGGTCAGCGTTGCCCTGTTGCGCTCCAACTGTGCCTCCGCTTGCGCCAGTGCTGCCTGGTACTTAGCTTTTTCAACTACAAAGAGTATATCGCCCTCATTGACATATTCTCCTTCCTTAAAAAGCGCTTTCTCAAGTCGACCTGCAACCCTGGCCGTAACCTCAACTCTCTTGGTAGCTTCGGTCTTACCAGTGTATTCAATCCAGACAGGTACCTTTTCTGCCTTAAGGATAATTACTTCGACCGGCAATGGAGGCGGTTCCTGCGGAGCAATTGGCGTGTCTTTCTCTTCACTGCAGCCAGATATCACGAAAGCGACAAGAGGTATAAAAAGCAAACGACAAAACCGGACTATCATATCGTCCTTTCTCCTTTGGATTTCACTTAGTATAATCAAAACACAAAAAAACCTGACACATTGTTATACCTGATTCTTAACCCGTTTTACCATAAAAACAAAATATTATAGGGTGGTTTTTAATGTTAGGTTGTTTAATATATATTGTGATCTCAGCTTCTGCCGACCGTTTTCGCTTAAAGCATATTTTTAGAAACACCCCATCAAGAGGAACTTCAAATGCCATATCCCACAATCAGGATATCTCACATCATTGTGTTTTTCGTTCTTTTTACAGTAAACAACAGCATGGCAACCACGACATCATTAACACTCAATGATGTCATTGAACTAACCCTCAAGAACAACCCGCAGATAGAAATTGCCAGGCATCAGTATTCACAAAATGATGCTGTACTCACCCAATCCCGCTCACTTTATTATCCACAAGTCGGGACTGGTGCAGATTATAGTCGTATCCGAATAGACAACTTACAACCTACTGACGAGGACAATGTTGCCAGTATACAGTTGGAAGTTTCGCAACGTATTTATGATTTTGGCAAAACCACCGGCCTGATCGATGCCAGCTCCTTCAATCTCGAAGCCGCTTCCGCTAATTTGACACAGATATACCACGACATAGTTTTAGAAGTTAAAAGCAGCTTTTATTCGGTTCTTGAAAAACAACGCCTGATCATTGTAGCCAGGCAGGCAGTTGATAATTACGAACAGCAACTCTATCGTGCAAAACGCTATTTTGATGCCGGTGTTCGAACACGAATAGACGTTACAAATGCAGAAGTAAATCTCTCCAATCAAAAGCTTGGCCTGCTACGTGCTAAATCAGATCTGCAGACTGCCAGGGTTAAGCTTCAGCAGGTAATGGGCATAGTACCCAACAATGGAGAATATGAAATAATTTCAGAAGAATTTTCCATCGACGATCTGGCGGAGGGAAAACCTGAAATGCCCGAGGACATTGATACGCTTCTTGTTACTGCACAACAACTTCGTCCGGGCCTCAACCGCTTTTCACAACTTGTTAAAGCAGCAGAAGCAAGTGTAACACAAGCTAAAGGTGACTACTGGCCAACAATCGCCGCCAGCGGTGTCTATACATATTATGAGTCCGACCTATCGACATTCAATGATCAATGGCAACTCGGTGTAGGGCTACAATGGCAATTATTTTCAGGGTTTGCCACTGATGGCAAAGTAGCAGAAGCTAAAGCACGGCTGCGTGAGGTCAATGCATCACTCAGAGAGTTTGAACTCGCAGTAGTGCAGGATGTTAACGATAGCTATCTCCGTGCAGATGTAAACCGGGCGGGTGTCGATATTGCGGATCAGTCACTCGGTCTGGCCCGCGAGAATCTAGAACTTGCCGATAAACGATATCAATCCGGGCTGGGCGATTTACTTGAATTTAATGATGCACAGCTTCTTTATACCCGGAATCAATCTGACCTCGTCACGACATACTATGCGTATCTTATTTCCCTTGCACGCATCGAAAGAGCAACGGGCAACATCCCTGACTTGAAAGAATATGATCTCAAATGAAAGCTGACTATTTTGTTGGAATCTAGAGCAAAATGGGAATAGTAATTCATAATTCAAGTTAGTTTGCCGGGTCGTTTGTCAGCAAACCTTTTCAGCTGTCAAAACGATCCGTATCAGAAACGTGTAGTTAGCAAAAGCCGCCCCTTTTCGTCATCTGTAAATTTTGTCCTAACCAGTAATTTACTTTTCCCGATACTACCTCCAACAGCAATTTGTAACTGCTCTTTCACAAGATAAGAGTATCTATTCAAATCAACACCTGATCCTTCCCTTAAATGGTGAACACTCAGTTATGCAATAGAGTTAAAGAAGTCAAATCAGCCTTTGACCTTTCAAATGCTAGTTCCTTAACATTGCGTAAATTTGATGCTCAAGAAACATCTCTGATTTGAAGATTTACAGGAAGAACTGAACCGCTACGCGGAATGGTGCTAGACTGGTCACTCTGGATTTTCAAATAATCAATCCGTTGTAGTCACGTATGACACGAATCATCTCACTATAATTCTTGCTACAGGGCATTTTCGAGGATAAAATTAAGTTACGTCCTTGAGATACTGCTAAAGTCCGAGGAAGTTCGCCAGCCCCACTCCCGATATACGGCTGGAAGGAAGGAGGGCGTTGAAATTCACGGTCAAAGCGAAGGCCGCGTACGGCGGACGCAGGTATTGTCCTGGAGCATACAATACCCGTATTTAGGATAGTTGCGTCTTTTTTTGTCCCGCCCCCACTTTCCGGCGTTGTTAAAGTTTTTTCAAAACGACTCATGGAGAGTTCGTTCCTTGTCTTTTCAAATCGATCCCGCACTTCAGTTCTTCAGGTTTATCAATAATTGCTACAGGTTAATTTGAGCACAGGTTGTAATTCAAGACTCTGTACTTTGATTTACTGTTGAGGTCTATTCTGGTCGCAACAATTGATAAACCTATTCAATGAATCCTTACTTCTAGTCCCGCAGAAAATCTAAGAGCTTAGCAAAGGCAATAAAAAAGGCAGAGCATTGAAGCCTCGCCTCTTAATTCCAGTTATGCGGAAGTGATTACTTTCTTCTTCTGCCTACTGCAGCAAGACCAGCTATACCAGTACCGAAAAGCAGCATTGTTGTTGGTTCGGGGACCGCACGATCCCACCCCTCATCTAAAGGGTTTCCTAATGCAAAAACAAGATCTTGGTTGTTAGTATTTGTTACAGCTCTCCAAGCGCCTCCATCAAGATGGTTCCTTACAACTAAATATTCATCAGTATCCCATCCGCTCCAGGTCCAAGCGAAAGTGAGATTTGTATTACTGATGATGGAAATCCAATATACTCCTGGGTCAAACAAGATTGGGGTATTTAGTAGAAGTGAATATGAAAAACGTTCATGGTTGTTAATAATATGAGGGTCTCCGACAGCAGCTCCTGTTAAGCTATTAACTTCTATGTCGTAAAGAGGTGTACTGTCGGGTAAGCCTGAGTTATCATTGTAAAATCTTATATTGAACCCATTGGTGTAAGAATCCTGAACATATACATCCGTAAATGTGCCTAGCCATCCGATTTCAGAAACCAGAGTTGAATCGCTAAAATGAAAATCATCGGCAACTTGCTGTCTAATGAAATCTGGATCATCAGCATTACTGCTCCATGCTCCTGCAACATCACTTTCTCCTTCATCATTCCAGTAAATTACAGGAATAAATGGATTTTGATAAACAGTGGCTCCATAAGTCGAAAAGCTTAGCAAAAACAAATTGATGAAAATGATAGTTAAAATACCAAAATTTTTCATTAGGACCTCCTAGTTTTTTTACTAGCCTTTAAGAAAAGGCTTGATACAGCGATGTCTTTTTTCCAGATCTGTTTCGTGTTTTCATACAGAATCTACAACAGGACATGGCTATTATCACAATTCAACACATTGGCTGGAAGTATCTCTTACTGGAAAGCACTCGCTTTTCACCTCATCGTAATTGAAAGATATGAAAGTAGTATCAACCATTCACCAATTCGAAAATGGAGAAATTCTGAACTAGGATTTTTTAAGCCTTGCCTGGCCACACCCTTATAAGTTCTATTAGTTGAGAGCCAACTTTTTCCTTCTTCTACTTACACCGGCTAGCCCGGCAAGACCTGTTCCTAAAAGGATAATAGTTGCTGGTTCAGGGATGGGAGCAGTCCCTGGTGTTGAGCTTACCAAGTCGAACTGCTGAACATCAAGAGTGGCTATGTCCCCTAAGTAGTGGTAACGAATGTCAGTTGATACAATAGACTCTTCTTCTGCCAATTGTGTGTGATCTAATAGCGTAAAATTTGCTCTGTCAGGGAAAAAGAAGCTGAAATTAACATAATCCTGGTTAAACGTTCCTTCTCTGAAATTTTCATCATCAACAGTGATGCCTCTAACAAGTGCCCATACATCTTCATCGATTACATAATTTACATGAACGAAATTGTAATTATCGTACAGCGGGTCTATCTCCACGTCATTGATGATAAAATCAACCCAATTTCGATCAAACTGATAGTAGATATTGAAACCATTGTTATTCCGATTCAGAAGTCCTTCACCGTGAAAAACTATTTGACCAGTATAACTACCTTCTGAAAAATTGTAGGTTCCTGCATTATCAATTGCCTGTGTTATTTGTCCCTCAAAATCAATGGTGATGAATGGTGTAGCTTCTGCAGTGCTTATAGTTGAAGCTGTCAGAACTGAGGCAGCGAGTACAGAGAGAACTTTCTTCATAGGGGCTATCCGATAGAGGTTTTGAGACGGCATGTTTGATATCAAACAAATGGAGTCACTGTAAACTATCGAAAACCATGCAACAATAGTTAATTATATTTATATATTGTTTTCATAGTGGCATGTTTTAAAGTTAGGTCCACAGACATGAAATACGAGGAACTCGTTAGGCAGCATGACCGATACCACGACACTATCGTGCACGAATTTCGGCATTACTCAACCACTTTTTCTTACCATGATTACTTAAGAGATGTTTCCTGAACATTGCGAAAGATTGATGTTCAGGAAGCATCTTGGGTGCTATATTGTTTTTTCCTGTTAGGATAATATTATCTTTTAAAAGTTCAATAAGACCTGTTTGTGTTGCTAGGTTTTTGAGACTACTTATTGATTCCCTTCACTGTAGGAAGATTAAAATGGGTAAGAGATTACGTAGAGCTAGGTTTCTTCTGGCAATCCTTAACGCGTGACTTAGTTCCAGCTTAGTTGTGATTGCAAAATTTAAAGCATTTCTATTGCTGCGTTTTCCCCTCTGACTTTAATATAAAAACGCTTGGATACAACTTTTTCGAACAATCAGGACAGGTTCCATGGCTGAACTCTCTATTGTTTACTTCTAACCACGTACAGTAGTGTGCTGCCTTCGGTTTGAACACCTCGGATTAATTGCTTGCGGTTTCGTTTATCGAAAACCACGGATACTGGTTTGGGTTTAAATCATAATAGCTTCATCCGTTATTTTTATAAAAAACAGTTGTAACAGTTGGTCGATTCGGGCCAGTGACCCTTTTTTAGGAAGATCACGTTTGACCTCTACTGCTGAGGTGCATCCAGAAAATGGGCGTGTATTGGTAAATGGCTTTTAAAACACCAGAAATCCCTATGTGGATTGACTTTACACATAGGAGAAATCACTACCGGAATTAGTTGTCATTTTTCCAAAGGTTTTGTCTGGCAATATCGGATTAATGAGATACTATCTCGCTCTAATGCCCCTCACATCGGCACAGACCGTCTCTCAAGGAGTGTCAAGCATTGCAGGGAATCGCCATATCTGTCGATTTATTAATCTGGGGTCCATTTATTGGTGCAGATTTACAGCAGAATACACCAATGTCCTTGTCCGAATCAGCAGTGTTAGGTAAGTAATAATCGTAAGGCTTGGGAATACTCATTAAGGCGCTAACGGTTGCAGAATATAATAATCTTGATAGTCAACTCCGAATACAGTATCTAGAACAGATTTATTATTTAATGTATCATAAACATCTCCTCCCGTATTGTTTTTTCCACCCAATTGATTATCGAGAAAAGACACACCCTCTGAGGCGCCACGTAAAACCCACAGAGCCCCCACATAAAGAGATGCTTGTATAAATCCCCCTAAAGAGTGGCCTGAAATAGTGTTCGAAATAGTGTCAAAAACATCTGGTGCCAAACCTATGGCTGTCCAACCTATTGCTACGGCAACCATTGCAACGATCTCTCCTGCTTCGAATCCAAAACTGACAGCCGAGCCAATAGCCCCCCCAACTGCCCCGAAGGCAACTCCCCAGGCAATCCCTGAAAACATGGCCCAGAATAGGTTGTCTGGCCCACCTCCGTTTTTGAAATGGTCAATTGTGGAGTTAATCGCTCCAAATGCTGCGCCAATAAGAATTCCGGAAACTAAAGCTATAGCAAAACCACCAGCGGCAATCGTAGCCATAGACACAATTACTGCCAAGACACCTGCTGTAACGACAGTTCCTAACACAAGCCCGTTCAAAAAAGACAGCCCTGCTTCTTCTAAAGTTCCACCACTAACTGCTGTCGCTATGCCGAAACTAGCTCCCACGATTACCCCAATTGCAAGGGTAATTAATCCGGCGGCGACTCCAAGACCAATTGCCACGGTCCAGCTTGTAGCACCTAACGTCAACACTGCCCCCGCAACCAGTACACCGACTAAGACAACTGCAGCAACAACCACAAGAACTCCAATAACAATATCATACCATGCATGTCCCGTAGGGTCACTGTAGCGAACGGGATTACCACCCGCGAAACCATAGCGATTATGCGTCTTCGGGTTCATTGGGTCAGGGATTAGGTTATCGGCCGTCGTGAAACGGCCAAGTTCCGCATCGTAGTGTCGCGCCCCGAAATAATATAGCCCAGTGTTGTCATCGTAACGGTGGCCGTTAAATGTTAGGAGCAACTCACGGGGACCACCATTAGGGCCGGTCCAATTTACCGACTCGCCGTATGGGGTATATTCACGTCTTTCTACAATTTTACCTTTATGGTCGGTAACAACATTGATGCTACCCAGGTGGTTTGAATGGTAGTAATAGCGTTTTACCGAGTTGGAAGACCAATCAAAGTATCTCTGGTCCTTTGATTTCGCGCCGGCTGGCACACTAGTAACCGAAAGGAAAACAGGGATTAACACCAAAATCATAAGGGTATCTAAGGGCCGGATTCTCGCTTGTTTCCCAACTTCGATCACTTCTTTTGTCGCTCGACGTCGGATCGTGCAGGGAATTAAAAACCAAGGAAGAACAAAAGTACCCATGGCTCCAACCGAACCCAATACAAGACTGTGCCGCCGCAAAAAAGCTGACAATCCATGTCCTAGACCTGGTTGTGCACAGCTTATAAAAACCGGTTCAATATCATTGACCAAGCGGACGGTAGCTCTGGGGGTCACGATGGTGGAGACTAGAAGAGAACCAGCATATACATGTCTTGAGTCGTGGGTTTTTCCTCGTTCGTAGATGCCATCTATAAAAAATGTTTTTCCTTTCCGGGTCCATTGTATCACGCGCTGTCCTTGGGCATCATATACATTCTCTTCGAGAAACTTGCCTTTTTCATCGAACACTCGAATAAGGCTGTTTTCTGCGCTATATTGGTAGCGGATACCGTTTTTTGCCGTCATGTTACCGCGTTGATCATAATCGATGGTGTAAGCATGTTTACTGTCTGCTCCCTTCGGTTCCAGTTGTTGCACGCTGGCTACACGCTGCAGATGCGAAGGATCCATCTCAAAGATCATGTTGTTTTTACGTACAAGATTGTCAATGGCGTCATATTCATAAATTCGTTCCCCATACCCCCCATTAGCAAAGGTGAGCCTGCCTGCATCGTCATATTCAAATACTTGTGAAAAGCCGGCTGCTAAGTCATCAATTGCCAGAATATTTCCTTGAGGGTCATAGCTGTAGAGTGAATATTGCAGAGTGTCGCCTGCCTGAGTAGTGGTTTGAATGGAGTTCATCTGTGTTAAATCGCTGTACGAGAAGTTTGATTTAACTCCGTTTCTGTACTCTATGTTGAGCAGTTGTCCGGTTGCACTGTACCTGAAACCTGAAGCAATCAATTGCCCTTCGCCGTCAGTCAACTGCTTGACGTTGCTAGCTGCATCATAATCGTAATTGACGAGAAAACCGTCTGGATAGGTCACTCGTCGCAAGCGACCGAGGGAATCATAGGCATAGCCTGTCAGAAAGGTATTGTTCAGCACTTCTCTCTTACGTTGTATTACGTTACCACGCACATCATAACGGATTTCAGCGTTACCTGCTGCATCCTCAACCCTTGTCAATAGACCAACGGCATTAGCGTCTCCCGGTTTGCCGTAAGTGAACTTCACTTTTGACCCATCCTCAAACAATTTCTCCAGCAGATTTCCTGCACGATTATAGGTAAATGACGTTTCGTCACCTCCAGGACCCGTTTGGGCTACCAGCCGTCCCATACCATCGTAACGGTACGTGTAAATGCCAGCGTTAGGGTCTTCTTGCCGGGTGCGTCGGCCGAGCAAATCAAAGGCAATAGTGGTGACTTCCCCTAAGGCATTAATAATACTAGTCATTCTTCCATTGGCATCATAGGTGTATCGAGTAGTTTGCTCCTCCCCATCGACCCACCTGCTCATCCTGATTACCTTGCCATTGATATTGCGCCATGTCGAAATCTTATTTCCATCTCTTCCTATCAAATCGACGCGTTGCCCTAAATAAGTCATGTTCGTCTCGTAACCATCAGGATCTACAATGCGGGTTGGACGTCGTAACTCATCACGCGTGATGACGCTGAATACTGGTACATCCCCCTTGTAAAAAGGAAGGCTAGTTTTTATCGGATTTCCCTCATCATCGAACTCATTCATTGTTACAATAGTGCTGCCGTCGGCTCCCATCCGCTCGACCCTGTATGTCATCCCAATCGAGTCAAAGAACATTGTGGTATCGAGCGTTTTCGGATTGTCAGGAGACTGCGTTTCCGAAAGGACATAGTGCTGAGATGCAGGATTTCCAAATGGTGAGTATGTATAACTCCGTGTACCAGTGAAAGACTCTTCGTCACCCGGTTCTACAATTTTCTCCAGGCGTCCGAAAGCATCATAGTACCAATTTGTCTGGTTGCCACTTGCATTTATACTTTTCAACTTTGAACCGAACCGCGGATCATACTCAGTGAAGACCTCTCTTCCTTCTGGGTCTATAGCGCCCGTTCGGAATGTCGAGGTTATATCATATGAAAATTTTGAAATGCCCCCTCCTCGATCGTAAAGTGTTGTAACATTCCCATAACGATCATAACTCAGGCCTCGAAAAACATAAGTTGCTCCGTCGACGAGATCCTTTGATTGAGTTGGAAGTCCACGTATCACGTGTCCTTCTGGCTGGTTATCGTAGAAAACAATAGACTCCGTCAGCACTTCGTTTTCCGCTCCGAAGATCGTTGTCTTGGCAGGCAAGCTCCAGATACCTGACTGCTCGTTGGTAATCCACGTAAACTCTGTGATTATCTCGTCGCCAGCAATGCCAACCTCTGGGTCTTTGTAAATCGAAACCGGGTTCATTCGACCATCATATGAATATTTTACGACGGTCTTACGTGATTCACCAACCTCTATCAGCTCTTTCTCTGTACGCACAAGGTGTATTTGTTTTACTGAGGCATTCGCAGAAATTATTTCATATTCTGCGGATTGTTTTTCGCGTATCTGGTTTGTCGAATCAACTGCTATCTGTGATCTTAGTTGCCCCGCCAACTCCTCAGTTTGGTGGTATAGAGAGTGAACTTCTAAACCAGAGGGACGCCGTTCTCCGGACTGCATGAATCCTCTGAATTGGCGAGTTTCGAACAAACCTCCCAGGTAATCGAATTCGGTTGAATAGATAAAACCTCTGCCATGGTCACGACTTAGCGACTTGACAACTGGCATATTGATGGGAAGGCCTTCGATGCCATCGGCGTTCAGGTTATCTAACGAAGCCGACATGCCCCACTCCACTTTGGTGATTTCACCGAGTGCGTTGGTATTATCAACCATTAAACCACTGCGCATACCTGATGAAAAATGGATGGTTCGGAAGAATCCATCTTTCGCTTTCACAATATCAAAAAGACCGTCGCCGTCTATATTAGCAAAAACAATTCCTGTAGATTCAGTTCCTTCATCTTCGATAAAAGTCACATTGTTTTCGATAAACAGCTCCGCCAATATTGGGTCTTCTTCCCATCCGTTACCAATATTGCGAAAGACCTTTGTCTCCAGATCATTTGCCAGAACATAGTCGATCAGACCATCATCATTTAGATCGGTAGGCATCAACCCTTGGCCTCTGGGTTCCACCCCATCACCTGTGTCTATATACTTGATAGAGTAGATGCCATTGTCGATTAGCGACGAAGTGTAGTCCAGATCTTTGCTCCAGCCATGGCCTGTTCCGAGAAAGACAGACCGCTCCTCCACATTTTGATTATCCTTAGTCCGCACTATATCCGAAAGACCGTCACCGTTAATGTCTATAATTTCAAATCCGTTGATGTGGCTGTCGGTAACGAACTCAAAGCTTTGCAGGGCAACCGAAAGACCGTCATGACGCACCCAACCACTACCTGTATTAAGGTATGCTGCCCGGACCGAAATAGGTCTACGCTGGGCTAGGTAGTACAATCCCTCAGTGCTGCTCATCGACCAAAGGATATCCACCCGCCCATCACCATTCACATCAGCTAGCTTAACCCCCTGAGAATCGCCTTTATCACCAACAAGAGCCAAAGGTTCTATTCCTATATCACTATATTCGGGGAGATAGTCACATTCCGCTGGTAGGCAGCCTTCTTCTGATGTGTCCCCCTCACACTCAGGAGGAACACAATTGGGGTCGTCATCCGTTCCGGTGCAATGAGGTGGTGTGCAACCTAAAAACTCACCCCAGATTCCATCACAGTGAGGAGGTGTACAGTTTTCTATGGTGCCGGGAAATTCAGGATCGAAGCGCACTGGGCCATTCAATGATAAAAGGCTCGCCGTCCACCCTTCGTCGAAACTCCATCCTGAACCGGTATTTAACCAGACCTCTCTGCGGTCGTGTCTGGCGATAAAAAGATCAGGGAGAGCGTCTGAGTTGACATCAAGCAATCGAACTCCACCGTCTGCACCCTGAGTATCGATAAAAAGAATATCGGCCACTGCCAGTGAATAACTCCAGTCCTGATCAAATGTAAAGCCGCCTTGTCCATTACCTAAATAGACACTGCCTTTATATCCATCTACAATATCAGCATAATTATCTCCATTGACGTCAATAACTCTGCTTCCAGAATCACGACCGGCTGCATCCACAAGATCCACCGGAATATCGTTTGGCACGGAACCATCATCCCAGCCGAGAGTACGAATTGCATAATTTATTGTACGCAAAAGAATCCTTGATTTATCATCCGCACCAACCAGGGTCACCTTCGAAAGCATCGATAGACCATTCATTTCATTTTGGGTATAATCAAACTCATAACGACGGACAAGGTTGCCACTCGCATAAACGGAAAGACTCCGTAAGCGTTGAACCATCTCTTCGCGAAGAGGTTGGCCTGTTTGAACTAACCCGCTATAGATACTACGCACATCAGGGCGCATTTCATAATCAAAGACCACAAAGTTGGCACCAAGATCGTAGTCTGGAGCATAACCAGTATATCGAACTTCGATGGGATAGATTGCCCCATTAATATTCTCGTAAGTGTAGTTAATAGTATTACCGTGGGCATCTTCGACCTGGTCGAGCAACCAACGCTGACCTCCGATACGGCTTTCTGCAGTGCTGCCGAAGCGGTGAACCATACCTTCACCATTATGCATTTCCCAGCCCTCACCTTTGCGGACGAACTCACGATAGGCACTTTCCAGTTTTGCCCGGTACACACCATTGCCCGTGTCGACCAACTCGCCACCAGCTCCGACGAGTGAATATCCAAACGAGTTCGCTGGAGTTGCTTCTGGAGTCCCTTCCCCGCGCCATTTTTCCACATGACCAAGACCAAGCTGCCATCCAAGGCCTAGAATGCCTATACCACCTGATGAATTGTATGACATAACGAATTTAGGTTCCATATTCCGGCGCCCTGGGCTGACTACGATCGGAATCGAGTCGGTCAGCATACCCATGGATGGAGCTACGCGCACACTGCGCGGCTTGCCAACTGCTGTTGGAACAGGGGATAGCTCTTCGGAAGCAACTAAGATACTGCCTGCGCCTGAGACAAGAATCCAAAAGAGAAATAAAGGAATAAAAAGAGATATTTTTTTTGTGTAGGGTATGTATTTGGTGTTCACTCTTTCCTCCTTTAAAGGGATCAATTAAGAGTTTCAATTTTTATTGCCATTATTTATCTCTATGACAAATAATAATGGATCTTTTAAGCTATTAAGCCTAAAAAACGCCCAAAAACACCAGTAGCAAGATCAAGGGGAGACTAGCGAGATAGTATGTTCTGATATTCATAATACCTCCTGAAATGATTGAGAAAGAGTGGCATTGTCGTTTTCTGGACATAAAAAAAACCGAACCACCTCATTTTTAAGGCAGCTCGGCTATCATTTTAGAGACCCGCGGCTTTCCGTCCCTGCCTTGCGGCAGGTTTGGCTTTTTCTCGCATCAAATACAATGGATGATATAATCAAATATTATGATACATCCAGAGCCAGTCAATGCCACATTGTGACACATGCGTGTGTTAGGTTTAATACGTGGTATAAACGTATCTCCTAACTCCAGGTGAGATTGGTGGATATGGCAAAGACGTGTCCATTAAAATAAATACATTTTATTTTCTCAAAAGGTAGAAGATGTTTCCTGAGTATACGTAACAAAAAATATAACCGATTATATGGTATAGTTCGGTCATTAATGTCCTGTTTTTTCTGTAAAAAGAAAAGGAGAGGCACATGGCCGACAAAAGTTGTATACAGAATGATACCCCTTCCGCTGATTGGCTAGGTATAGCTGAAGATGAGACAAATCCCGGTAGCAGTTACCGTGACACTCCCGACGATGTATTTCCAGATATCGCCACACCTGCTCGCTATCAAGATTTTCCGAATAAGAGACGTCAAACGACTGATAGATTTTCTGTACGACTTCTGCAGAGTGATCTGCCAGGTAGTGACGTAGCTATTGAATACATTAAAGAAAAATATCTCAGTGGCTTATCCGTGCATACCATTAGGCAGGCAGGCGGTGTGATATTAGCCTTCCAACATTTTCTTCAGCACAACAGCTCCACTCTTTTTTCCATAACCCGAAAGGATATCGGCTCATTTGTCGAGCATGAACAGGATCGCGGATTGAGTAGCGTCTCAATTGCCGGATACTTGCGGTCTCTATATACATTCTTGGTTTACCTGGTTGGCAGAAAATTACTGCCTAGCAGTATTCTGCAAAAAAAGATCCGTTTAAAGCTGCCTGATATTCTCCCTAGAGCCATTCCTCAAGAAGACCTACAAGTCCTTCTCTCAGCAACTGAAACAGATAGAGATCGCGCCTTGGTGCTTATTTTACTCCGCACCGGTATGAGAATCGGTGAACTACTTAATGTTAAAGTTTCAGATGTCATACTACCGGAAAGGAAGATCCTGATTTATCTCGGAGAAAAGAATTACCAGGGCCGAGCTGTTTACATGAGTGAAGATGCAACCCAAGCCCTTCAAGATTGGTTTACTATTCGGAATACAAAAAAACGATATCTTTTCTATGGGACAAAGTACCCAAAGATGAGCTACGGAGCAGCATACTCATTAATGAGAAGTTGTCTGGCAAGAGCCTGTTTATTAGATAAAAACTACAGCCTCCACAGTCTGCGTCACACCTTTGCGACGGACATGCTCAATGCTGGATTGCGGCTAGAAGTACTTCAACAGATTCTCGGTCACGAATCTATTGAACTCACAATGCGCTACGCCAGGTTAGCAGATGTCACAAGAGAAGATGAATATCTCAGAGCAATGAACATCATCGAACAGGGGAAACATTATGAACCTTACAGAGTCAATTCTCAGCTACAGGCAGTATTTGAAGAGAAAAAATTATTCCAAGCACACGATTAGAAATTACCTACACAGATTACAATCTTTTCTTGTCTGGATCGCGGTTCCTGTAGAGGCAGTCAGGCCAGTTGATGTGAACTACTATATTGAGTATTTGATGGAAAAACGATTATCGGCCGAAACAATTAATGCTCATCTTGTAGTCATCCGTAGGTTCTACAGTTACTTGGGTGATGAAGAAGAAATAGAGATAGATAACCCCGCAGTTGAGGGCATTGCCTTACGGCTTCCAAAACCATTACCTCGACATCTCAGAGATAATGATTTGGCTACTTTTTTTGAAGTCGTCCACAAGTCGCGGGATATGGCAATGTTCGTACTCATGCTCCGATGTGGACTTCGAGTCGAAGAGGTTGCGAATCTGACCCTTGCTGCCATTGATTACAAACGACATCAAGTTCTTGTGAGAAACGGTAAAGGAGCAAAGGATAGAGTTGTCTATTTAAGTGATGATGCTGCAAACACCTTGGCAGTATACCTGCGGAGCAGGCCTCAAACCACGGAAAAACATATATTTCTTGTCGAAAAAGGGCCACATAAAGGTAAAGTTATCTCGGTCCGTGGGATTCAAAAACGAATTGAGTATTACTCAAAAAAATCAGGTACCTCAGTGTCGTGTCATAAGCTTAGGCATACAATGGCAACCCAATTGCTCAACGCTGGGGCAGGACTTGTAACTATCCAGAATTTGCTTGGTCATTCACGTATTAAGACGACCATGCGATACTGTAAACTCTCAAATCTCAAAGCAGAACGGGAGTATCATGAAGCAGTTGCAAAGATACTAATTAAAAGCGGAATAACTTTAGCCGGAAATCTGAGGTGTTAAGCCGCTACGCCAAGAACCGACAGTTCCGACGAGCGTTCAGTTGTGGCCCATTCTCACAGTCGGTCCTTAACTTCGCTCCCCATAGAGTAAAAACTTGCTTTTCGATAATTAATGAAAGAAAATACAACAGCATAACAATCTAAATTTATACAGAAAACAGGTTTTGTTACGTATACGCACTGAACATCAATATCTCACGATGTACACTGAACATTTTCTTTTTTAAGGTGCACAGTAGGCACCTTTCGTCATAGCATGCAGCAGAAATGATTTGCTTCGTTTTGGCAATGTTTAGATCAAAGCTATAAAGTTGACATTACGTGATCAGGAATATTTTCAACCTGAGTTCCTCTGTTATCTTTTATTCTTGATTGCGCAAATCTTGAATCCGAGATTGAAAGATAGTCATTGCTATCAACCAAAATCCCCCCAAGTCTACTCGCCCCCTCTACATAGGAAATATCTTGGCCTGCTATCTCTTGACAAAGCATATAATATCTGTAAATATTGCCACTTACAAAAGAACTAACATTTAAAGAACTAACATTTAAATCGTGGAGTTTAAGTGCCTTCTTCATCTAGATCTGACATGTCAAACAAGAAAAGAATTTCAGACACAATAAAGAGCGACTTGAAACAGGCTGTCTTGGACGGTGTGTATAAGCCAGGAGACAAACTTTCGCCCGAGATCGAGATTGCCCGAAAGTACGGGGTTAGTAAGGTCTCGGCCCGAGAGGCATTGCGAGAGTTAGAGAGTGAAGGACTGATCGTAAAGAAAAGAGGCATTTTCGGGGGGAGTTTTGTTGCTGAACCTGGAGCTGAGAAGATAGTTGATGTTGTCACCAATGCCTTTTTGTTTGGTGGAGTGACCGTAACAGACCTTGCCGAGTTCAGGCAGATTCTTGAACCGGGACTTGCCCGGCTTGCAGCGAAGCGAAGAACTGAGAGTGATCTTGCCCTCATGGAAGAATATATTGCGGCGATTCATCTTTCCATAGAAAAAGGCGATCCTGATCAGACGAAAGCTATAGGGTTTCATAAATTGATAGCTGATGCCTGCCATAACCGCTTTATCAGTGGGCTGATGGGCGCTCTTGTCCATGTCTTTCAACAGGTTCTCGATAAAGAACCTGATCTGGAAACAGCCCGAAAGGATGTTCGATTTAATGAACTTTTTTTCGAACATATCAAGGCCCGTGATGGAGAAAAAGCTGAAGTAGTTATGCAAGAACACTTTAACGCTTTAGAAGAAATAATCAGGCAGAGAAGAGAAAATGGCGAAACTATCACCTGATAGAACGGCTGGCAAAGGAAACAGAAAGAAATGACATATCCAAGCATATATCCAACAGGAGCAACCGTTTACGACTCTTCAAAGTGTTATAACGGTTACACTGTATTTCAGGCAAAAGAGCATGGCGCTCTGGTTATTGATATGAATGGGGGCGAAGTCAAATTATGGCGTGGTCTCCATGGGTTCCCTAACAAACTTCTTCCTGGTGGACAGATCCTTGGACATACCGGTGAGCGTTCGACCCTTTATGGTATGCAGGACTATCGTGATCTTATCCAGGTAGACTGGGATGGCAATGTAGTCTGGAAATTCAACAAATATGAGTTCATAGATGATCCCGGTGAAGAGCCGCAATGGATGGCTCGGATTCACCATGACTATCAGCGCCAGGGGAATCCGGTTGGTTACTATGTACCGGGTATGGAACCGCAGATAGATTCAGGAAACACCATGCTACTTGGTCATAAAAACACCCGGTGCAAGGCTATCAGCGATAAAAATCTCCTTGATGACACTGTATATGAGGTCTCCTGGGATGGGGAAATCCTTTGGGAATGGGTCTGTAGCGATCATTTCGAGGAGTTTGGCTTTCGGGAAGATGCACGCAATGCGCTTTCCCGCGACCCGAATATGAGGCCTTGTGGTGGAGGAATGGGAGACTGGATGCATCTCAACTCCATGTCATTGCTTGGGCCCAATAAGTGGTTTGATGCAGGAGATGCACGTTTTCATCCTGACAATATTATAGTGGATGGTCGGGAAACGAATATCATCTTCATTATCAGCAAGGCGACCGGGGAGATTGTCTGGAAGGTTGGGCCGTATTATGACACTACGCCGGAAAAAGATCTTGAGTGGATAATTGGCCAGCATCACGCTCATATGATCCCCAAGGGGCTCCCGGGTGAAGGTAATATCCTTGTCTATGACAATGGTGGCTGGGCAGGATATGGGGGGTGTCACCCATCAAGCCAGGCGGGAACCAAGAATGTCCTTCGAGATTACTCAAGAGTTCTTGAGTTTGATCCGGTTTCGCTGAAAATCGTCTGGCAGTATACACCCCATGAAGCCGGCCTGGTACATCCGACCGATTCCAATCGTTTGTATAGCCCGTTCATAAGTGCTGCACAAAGATTACCAAACGGAAACACCCTTATTACTGAGGGCAGCGGCGGGCGCCTTATAGAGGTAACGGCGGCTCACGAACTCGTGTGGGAATACATATCACCATACTGGGGCCGAAGTTTTAATATGAACATGGTGTATCGGGCCTATAGATATCCCTATGAATATATACCCCAGGTTGATGTACCGCAGGAAGTTGATATTAAACCCATTAATGTTGTTGATTTCAGAGTTGAGGGGGCCTCTCCAAGAGGTGCGAGATCTGAAAGTCTCGTAGACGGGGTTGTACCCTATCAGACGTCTTCGGCTCTTTGTGTGCTCTCTGATACAGATGATGGTGAATAGCAGGTACTCTCAGGTGCGGCTTTGCCGCGGCTCTGACGAAAAAAGTAAATTCAGGAGGAAGTTGATGAAACAGTTACTCTCTATTGCAATGCTCGCGTGTATGGTGGTTTTACCTTCTTTGGGGCACGGACAGGATTGGTCTCCAAAGGATTCTATTACGCTCCAAATCGGTTTTGGTGCCGGCGGTTCGACGGATATCATGGGCCGTCTTGTTGCAGCTAAGATTGAAGAGAATACCGGATGGAATATCGTGGTTGAAAACAAACCCGGTGGTGGTGGAATTGCCATGTTCTCTTCTCTTATGAGACAAAAACCGGACGGCCAAACCTTAGGTCTTGGCGTGAGTATGCCGATTTTCCTAAACCTTGCATCTAGAGGAGATAAAATTCCATTCAATATCGATACGTTTGATTACCTCGCTACAATTATGCGGGGGGAAATCGCCATGGTCGCTAAAGCTGATGCACCGTATAACAACCTTGAAGAACTTATTGCCTACGCCAAAAAGCAAAAAGGTGGAGTTGCAGTTGCATTCGATGCAAAGCCTCAGCAGATGGTGCTGGAGCCTGTTGCCAAGAATGCAGAAGTTAAGTTCAAGTTCGTAAAACACAAAAGTGGAGCAGAACAGGTTCAAAGCATTCTGGGTGGCCACGTTGATGTTGGTTGTACCGCTGGGGAACATGTTAAATATATTGAAAGTGGTGATTTGAAAATGATCGCTTCAATGAGTAAGGACAGACAAGCCTGCTCGCCGGATGCAAAGACACTGATCGAAAACGGTTTTGATTTGTATCTGGAACCGTATTTCTACATTGCAGCTCCAAAGGGTTTACCTGAAAATGCAAAAGCTGCTCTGGCTAAAGCATTCGATGATGCAATTAATTCAGACAGCGTCAAACAAGGCCTCTTGAATTCAATGCAGGCAAATGCTCATAATCTGGGACCGGAAGGCACATACACGATGATGAGCCAGGGAGCTGTTGATATCAATGCTCTTGTCACAGCAGCAAAGAATCAGCAGTAATGCAATAGGTGCTGAACTCATGGAAAATCGCATTTCAGGTATGCTGGTGTCGCTCTTTGGAATTGTCGTGCTCTTTTTTGTCATTCCAAGTCAGACAGAAGTTGTTGATTATGGGTGGCTGAAGCCTGCAACTCTACCATCCATTGCGGCTGTTATCATAACGTTATCGGGTGTTCTGCATTCGGTTTTCCCAAAAGGCGCTGTGGAGTTTGAACCTGCTTCGGCATTAAGAGCTCTTCTGTTTTTGTTCATTGGAGCTCTTGGAGTATGGCTGATGACGTTTAATTATTTGATAGCCGCTCCTATGCTGATGCTGGTGCTCATGCGGGTGGTTGGTG
This sequence comes from Desulfosediminicola flagellatus, assembly GCF_005116655.2. GTDB lineage: Bacteria > Desulfobacterota > Desulfobulbia > Desulfobulbales > Desulfocapsaceae > Desulfopila > Desulfopila flagellata. The sequence goes on from NZ_CP050698.1 coordinate 2,773,143, forward strand.
AGAGACGATGGGGATGGCTCTTTATTGGTGTTGTCCTGCTGCCGGCGTTTATCTGGTTTTGTGTAGATTATCTCCTGCAAAGACCTCTTCCCTGATTTCTGTAATAATTCAAGGTTAAAGCAATCAAGATGATTGATGTACACACTATTCTTGCAGGTTTTGCAGACGCACTCACTCTGCATAACCTGCTTTTTGTCTGGTTCGGTATTATTGTTGGCCAATTCGTCGGAGCCATACCAGGGATTGGGCCCGTTATGGCGATGGCCATAGCTATTCCATTTACATTTACCTTGAATCCATTACCCGCCATTGGTTTTCTAATGGGAGTTAGTAAAGGAGGACTTGTTGGCGGAGCCATTCCTGCAATTCTCATTAATACTCCCGGTACACCGGATGCCGCAGCTACGACTTTAGACGGGTATCCAATGACTAAGAATGGAAAACCTGAAAAAGCAACCAAGATGGCTCTTTATTCGTCGGTAACAGGCGATGCTTTTAGTGATATAATTCTTATAACCGTGGCCCCTTTTATAGCGATGGTTGCCCTGAAAATGGGACCCATTGAAATTTTTGCTCTAATGGTCTTTGCTTTTTCTATTATTGCAGGGCTGGTTGGGGATTCTATGGCAAAAGGAATAGCAGCTGCCGGGCTGGGTCTGCTCTGCGCGACTGTTGGTCTTGATCCTGAAAACAGTAGCCCACGGTTTATCTTTGGTTATTTCGAATTATACGATGGCATTCCCCTTGTCTCTATGGCTCTGGGCATGCTGGCTGTTGCAGAGATATTAAAGAGAATGGCTCGTATCCGGGGTAAAATCGAGTCGGCAGTTGTTGTCTCTCAAAATCAAAACAAAGCTGATCGGCGAGTGAGTTTTGTGGAGTTTTGGGCGTGTAAATATACGATACTCAGAGGATCAATTATAGGAACAATACTTGGCGCTATTCCAGGTCTTGATTCCTCTGCCGCTTCTTTTCTAAGCTATGCAACAGCAAAACAGGCTTCAGGAGACCCTGAGAGTTTTGGTAAAGGAAACATACATGGGGTAGCAGCGACGGAATCTGCAAACTCAGCAGTTGCCGGTGCAAATTTGATCCCGTTGCTCACTTTAGGTATACCAGGAAATCTTGCTGCAGCTCTAATTATCAGTGCATTGATGATCCACGGTATTCAACCGGGACCTCTTCTCTTTCAAGAACAGGGGCAGCTGATTTATGGGTTATTCGGGACTCTTCTTATGGCAAATGTCCTCAATCTGTTTTCCGGGTTACTGGGGCTTCGGCTATGGACCAAAGTTATTCAAGCCCCTGAGTCTATAATATTTCCAGCAGCCCTGTTACTCTGTGTGACCGGGGTGTATCTGGCAACCGGGGGAATGTTTGGTGTTGCTGTGATGTTTGTTTTTGCTTTTTTAGGGTACTTGATGAGTTCTTACGGGTACTCTGTGATCGTCTTTGTTATAGCTTTTTTTCTTGGTGAAAGGTTTGAACTATCCCTCTCACAATCCCTCAATATCATAGACGGGGACCTGACGATTCTCTTTTCTCATCCCGTTGCATTGTTGTTGTTTACCATGGCGATAATATCTATTTTCTGGTTCGGATTTGGCATTAAGATCAAAGGAAATCCAGCTGAGATCAAGTAATCCCGATCTGCTTAGCCCTAGTGCTGAATGAGCTTAGATTGCCCCGATAAGGGCTATACTAAAAATTTCTCACGGCCTACCTGACCTTTCTGACACTCGTCTTTTTCTAACCATACCGAACACATACCCTCCATATTCTTTTATCCAGCATGGGGGGGGGGCATACCTATTCTCATTTTCCTTAATTGCTTTCTAACGTAATATTCGTGCCTAAAGAGAAACAACATACCTTCGACTGTTTGGCATATGGAGATGGTAATAAAATCAGTCCAGACAGGCTCTGCATACCAAATGACCACCAACGTCAGTCAATTTTGTTTCCATAACCATCTCACCACAAATCGTGCATGGTACTGATGGGGCGCGAGGAGCTTTGGCTGGCAGATTAAAGTTATTTTTCCATTCAATGTCAAAAAAAGCCTCAGGTCCTTGGGAAAACAGTTCTTCGCCTCGTGCTCTATAGATGGTTTCGTATTCGTTTTGTTCTTCAGGAGTGGCGTCATAAGCGGCTATTTTTTCAGCCAGCAGTTTTTCCCTTTCTGGAATATTCCATATTTCAGACTTCAATTGCAACCGTACTGCCTGCTGGGTTGATCTGCCTGCAAAGGTAAACGCCATTTTGCCATGATCGAGATAAAAGAAATTCCCCTTACCGAAAGTGCACCCTGTAAGAACCTGAATGGCATCACAGCAACAGGCATCGGTTTCCACAATAACTATCAGCTCCTCATCTACTGCACGTCTTTCCTTAAGCAGGCGCATTGCCAACTTGGCTGCCTGATAGCCAATGGTTACACCCATACAGGTATGCCCATGAAACTCAATGCAGGTGCGGTAATCCTTTTGGGACTGGATGGATTCCGGAATAAACATGAAAACTCCTCGTGTTGTTATACGCATATGGTAAAAACACCATCAAACAATAGACTCATCCGAATTATTCTAATTTGAATTGATTGTTACGTAAATAACCACCATTTTATGATGATTCCATTCTGTAAAAGTCTAAATTTGAGGTTTTTCAGAATTACAGTCTGCTATCTACTAATCGTAGATCAACGTACATATGCTTGGCCAGGAGGTCGTCAGGCAATGCACCTTTTTCGATCATCATGATGGATATCGATTTTTTTTAAAGCTATTAACAACACTTATGGGCACATGGTTGGAGACAAGACGCTTATTGAAGCCTCCGATATTATGCAAAAAAGCGATGAGAAAATCAGACCATATCCGTAGATGGGGTGGAGAGGAATTTTTAATGATTTTGAGAAGTAGTAATTTAGAAGCAGCGAAACATGTGGCGCAAAAATTAAAAGGAACTTTAGAACAATTTCAGTTCTCGGTTGTTGGAAAAGTCACAGCGAGTTTTGGCGTTACAGCCTTCAGGGCAGGTGAAGATTTCAACACCCTGCTCTCAAGAGCTGATAAAGCACTCTACCTTGCTAAAAAGAATGGACGAAATAGAGTTGAAAGTATCACATGATTCTTTAATTTCTGCCCTGGCATGAGGCTAATCGCCTCATCCCAGACCAAATAACTGGTATTGCGTTGCAAAATATCCCAGGAGCCTGTCCAGCTAGATTGGATAGAGCACTGAAATACTTCCGATAAGAACCGCAGTGAAAATTATAGTAACTCCAAATCCTGCTTTAATATAATCTTTGGTGCGATAGCCACCGGGTCGCATGATCAGCGCATTAACCTGATGGGTAGGAAGTACAAAGGTATTTGATGCGGATATGGCCACAACCATTCCAGCAATGACCGGGTTGACATCAATGTTTGCAGCCATAGTCATGGCCAGAGGTACCATCAATACCACCGCCCCAACGTTGGAAGCGACCAGAGAGAAAAATGCAGTGAGTAAAGAAACGACCAACAACAATATTATCGGAGCAGGGGTGCCTACCCAACTAAGAATCTGTTCTGCGATATACGCTGCTGTACCGGTTTTCTCGAAAGCAGTGCCTAATGGAATCAGGCCTGAGAGCAGAAAAACTGTCCGCCAATCCACAGCTTCATAAGCCCTGTCTGCAGGAATGATGCGTGTTATTATCATTCCAAGCGCGCCTGTTAACAGAGCGATTGAAAGTTTTACTTTGAAACTGAGCGCCAGAATGAGAGAAAGAAAAAGAAATATCAATGCACAGCGTATTCTTTCTGGCTTGAGATCCTCTCCTTTAATTTCTTCGATAAAGGCAATATCCATTTTTTGAGAAAGCAACTGAAACTGCTGCCACCGTCCCTGCATCAATATGGTGTCTCCTTGTCGCAGTTTAGTAATATTAATGGAATCCATAATAATCTCGTCGCCCCTCACGATAGCCAATGGGTTCACCTGGTAAAGTGGACGAAACTGCAACTCTTCCATCGTGTGGCCGCTGAGGTTCGAATGAGGGATGACTACCCCCTCGATAACTCCTGACTCTTGAGGAGAATCCTCTTCACTAAAAATATCTGTTTCCGGCTTGATTACCCATCCCTGAATCTCTGCAACCTGTTTAATGTTTTTCTCTGAGCCTACAATCCAGAGGATGTCACCAGGCTCGACAATTGAGTCCTGCGTTGGAGCGAGTTCTTTTTGGTAGCTGGTATGTTTGGCAATGCCGATCACGGTGACATGGAACCGTGGCCGTAATTCCAGTTCCCCCAACGTCTGCATCGGGAAGTAAACCGGAACCTCGAGTTCATGACTTTCGCCAACCTCATTACCATAGATTTCCTGCAGCCGTTTATCCATACAGTCTTCATCAATACTGCAGGCATCAAGCGGGAGGAGTTTCCGCCCCAGAAAAACAAAGTAGAGCAATACCGAGATAAGCAATGCTATCCCAATGGGCGTTATGGAGAGTAAAGTCAAAGGAGTAAATGCCATACCATTCACTGCCTCACTGTTATTATTCCACCAGGCTCCCATAAGATCATTGAGCATAATAAGAGGGCTGGAACCGATAAGCGTCAAACAGCCTCCGGTGATCGCACAAAACCCCATTGGCATAAGGATACGACTGGCTGAGATATTTAATTGCCTGCTAATCCGCATAGTAGCTGGCAAGAAAAGTGCGGCTGCTCCGATATTCTGCATAAAGCTTGAAATAATAGCTACCGTAGTCGAAACGATTGTCATAATTCTCGTTTCGCTTTTTCCTGCCACTTTAATGATTTGCGCGGCAACGACATTCATGACACCGGTTTTGTTCAGGCCTGCACCAATAATCATCACTGCAATAATTGAGACCACCGCATTGGAACTGAGACCTGCGACTGCCTCTTCAGCAGTTATGACCCCAGAAAGCGGTAGCATAACCATCATTAGCAGTCCAACAAGATCGACACGCAATAACTCGAAGACAAACAGGATAATTACAAACCCTAACAGTCCGAAAACTATAAGCATATCCGTAGTAACAGGAGTCGGCTCCATCAAAGATAACCTCGTGTTCTGTTTTTGGGGGGAGGAGATAGGTATAGTCTACCCGAAGGATGCGCATCCTTTCACATTTTCTGTGAGTTCATTTCTATTCCTCAGAATGTAACAACATGCCCTGAAAAAAATCAGCCTGCGCAATAATTCAGAAAGCAATTCGTATGTTTCTGATGAATACCGGAAAATCTGTACTGTTTAGATATTATGGTAAGGGTTAATATACGATCCTTTGGTAGGGACTGGCTGATCGACAACTACAGAGGTCACCCCCTCAATATCCTTGGCATAGCCCTCTATACGTTCCATCTCATATGATTCAGTTTTCAAATCAATACCCACATTACTGATATGTGCGATGCCTTCCTTGACCACAACGACGGCATGAGGAAATCGATCAACCATTCTTGAATGCAATCGTGCAGCTTTCAGCATATTGTCCAGAATTGCGGACGACTCTGGAGTAGCCTGAAATATTGGTTTCTGAACCGTCTCGAATAAAATTTGCACAGCATCATCAACCGTCAACGTGCTGATATGCAAAACCATATCATATAGTCTGCTGTCCCAGGTATCAGTTCCATGTACATGAAGCCCCCATTTCCGTCGCTCATCATCATCTTTCTTCAATATATACAGAGCATTATCGGCAGAAATGTTCTCCCTTTTCATTTCCTCAAGAACACGGTCCTCCATGTTGGCTATAATTCTGACCTTCAAAACATGTGGAATGTCACGCAGGATGTAATGCCCGGCCAATCCGTGATAGACGATATTATCTTTCTTCATGTGCTTTAAGATTATATATCGGTAGTAACTCAAAAAGCGTTCTTTACCATGCTGAAAACGCTCAAGAACGGAAGGTGCATCGTGCAATGCCCGTACAAGTTTGACTTCGGGAATATTGAATTCAGAGCAAGCCTCCAATAAAATATCACGCGATGTGCACTCGTAGTTGAGTTTTTGGGCCAGTTTTTCAGCAACCTCTTTGCCACGACTATACGATCCTCTTGAAATAGTAACTATGCTCATAAGCCCCTCACAATCGTAGTTTATGAATCGTTATTACAACGTAACCCAACATGTCTTACAGCAACAACACACCAATAAAAGAGTACTATTCTTACTATCGTAATCAGAACGCTTTCATCAATCTGACAACCGCTGACATACTTTTTAAAAGGCAATCCAGATTGACTCATTGTCGTTTTCAATCAGAGATAACTGGGCAATCTTCCATTTCGAAGGACTGATGAAAGATGTGAGTTTTCCAGGAGACTGTCCGACTGAACTCTTTCTGGGCAGTCATCGACAGCCTGTTCAACTCGTCGTTATTGTAAAAATATATTGCTCACAGGATAGCGTAGACTACGATATTAACTCTATCGCTGTGCTTATATTAGGGGGACACACCATTAAAACCGCACAGGTATCGCGCTTTTTCAGTTAAGAATCTATCGGCATCACGTACTTTTTAACCACTGCATCAAGCAATGTTGTGTCAATGCCCTTCGCTATGGAAGTAAGAATTAGATCGTCAAATTTATGAATTAATTTAAGTATAGTCCTATCGTTTCCTATTTGCAATTTAATCGTTTGCTAAAACAATAACCATGTAAATATTCCGGCAAAAAATAGATATTAGCCTATATGTTGTACATATATCGGGAATGACAGGACACGTAATGATTTTCCCTGAAAAACCTGGAAAATGGACTCGCTCTTCCTTTGCCAATCAGCCCCATCAAGGCAACTTTTAATCTTCAATTTGGTATGATTGAGGGACTGCTGAAATCTACACGTAATTTGTGATTCGAAAACCCGGGACCACTTCTGAGCCAGTACTTCTTTATGTGCATTCCAACTCACTCACGGTAATGCTCTTGCCTTCGGCTAAGGTTTTATGTTATGCCGCGACGTAAACACATATCGTCGACAAAGGACGTAACCAAGATACGATCAAACCAACTCCAATCGATGGCTAAAGCACAAGATACAATAATGATGAAATGATGGATGATGTAAGCAAGACAGATTGTGCAAAAGAAACACGAGTAGTCTTTAAAGAAAAACCGATTCTGGAAATACTTTATCACGATGAATATTTAGTCGCAGTTAATAAGCCCTCGCGACTATTTGTGCACCGAAGTTATATGGATAAGGATGAAAAGTTTTTCGCCTTACAGTTGGTGAGGGACCAGATAGGACAACACGTATATCCGGTACATAGATTAGACAGACCAACATCAGGGGTTCTTCTTTTTGCCTTAAGTCCCGAAGTAGCCCGATTAATGAGTAAGGCTTTTGCTGAAAAAACTATTACGAAAACCTACTATGCATTAACTCGTGGTCACTTGCTTGGCAGTGATATTATAGACTATCCACTCAAAGAGAAGCTTGACAAGTTAGGTGATAAGCATGTCAGTCGAGATAAAGAACCCCAACAGGCACAAACTGGTTACCAATCAGTATTCACTGCATCTCTACCTATTCGTGTAGGTAAATTTGATACTGTTCGCTACTCATTGATAAAACTCGAACCAAGCACTGGACGCAGACACCAGATCAGACGACATTTAGCTCACTTACGACACCCTATCATTGGGGATGTCAATTATGGCGATAACAAACAAAATCCGTTTTTTCAAGAGTATTTTGGATTTAAACGACTGATGTTAATAGCCAAGATACTGAGGTTTATTCACCCAATCACCAATGAGAATATTGAAATTGAAGTAAAATTTGACGAACAATGGTTAAGCGTTTTTAAAAAATTAGATTGGGAATGCGTGCCACGATAGGATTTAATCATGATGCCCTTCCCAATCCTTTTTCACCAAGCCCTACGAGCTGCGTCTCAAGGCTGTTCTTCTTTTGTCTTTTTGATGATCAGTTGGCTTTTGTTTTCTGCTTCCATATCATCCTTTGCTACAACCGGAGTAACCGCCTTAGTCTCTTTTTGAATCAATTCATAATTGCCTTCACCAAGAGATTCCAATAGCCAATCTCTCCATTGGTGAACAGTTCTTCTTCGCATATCTTACCTCTCTCCAGAAATCTGGAAGTGTATATTTCTAATTATGAAAACGTATTTCGTGCACAATTAAAACGAGATAAAAAAACAGTATATTAAGCCGAGTACGATCTTCTAGAGGAAGAAATTTTTGAGGCCCAGCATACAGTATTCAGTTTCTCAATTATTTACGGCACGATGTAATCTTTATTGCCTTGTTTTACAGTTGTAAGGAATAAATCTCAATTCAAAGGCAAACTAGGTCAAATACAAAAACAACATATTACCGCACCCGATCAGGAATCCTAACAGCGCTCCAAACAAATTGATATATTTAAACTGCTCTTCCATAATTGACAGAAGCAACTTCTCAAGTCGCAACAAATCCAAAGAATTGAGTTTATCCTCTACAATCGAGCGAATATCCAGCGAAGCTACGAGGCCGGGAACTTCTTGTTCCAGCATATTCGAGGCCATTTTCTGGATAGAAACATATATTTCTTTTCGGACATCCGCAGGCAGTAGTCTGGAGAGTTTGCCGATACGCTTATTGACTATAGTAGTAACCATAGAGTCAATCATCGCATCGATGGTGTTAACGGTGTCAGGGGAACGCAACAGGCCGACGCTTTCTTTTCTTACCCAGTTTCGGGTAGTGGTAACACCTTCCTCACCAATGAAGTCGGTAAGCATTGTTCGGATTTTAACATTGCCTTCATCCAGATGGGTTTCTATATTACCCTTGATCATAGCGGTGAGACCATTGGTAATCTCTTTGCCCTGGAGCAGAAGGGTTATCTGTTTTGCCACCTGACTGCAAAAGCTTTCTACTTTATCGGTATCTTCCGCGTTAACGATATTTACCAGCGGTGTGTTTGCAAAGTTTGCGAAGCGCTCTGAGAGAACTACACCAACCTTTTCCTGCAGATCTTCAGATGACAGCCAGGCTGCAATATCATCTTCTTTTTCGTCAAGGTATTCACGGATCTTCTGATCAACCACGTCCATCGTTATGAAGTTCTGGACCATTGGTGCCATTGGGCCAAGCGAGACAATAAAATTCTCGACTCCACCGCATGCACCTCGAACTATGCCATCACGCACTTCCGGATCTTTTATTATTACAGCAAGTTTTTTCAGAAGATTCGGGGTTTGCTCCCGTATAGATCGCTCCAACAGTTCAAGCAGTGATTCGGGCAGAATCTCTTTGAGATTTTTCTCCTTCTGAAGTGCGCCATATACGTGCTGCTGGATAAATTCGTTAATCCATTGTTCCATTACCGGGCTTGCAAGCATTCTGGAAATAGAGGACTCAACAAATTTATAGGCAGCCTCACGCTCATTACCGCTCAGGACATCGCCAATTTCTCGATCAAGAAAACTATCAAGTTTGGTATCGACAGCTTCTTCAATCTTCGCGCCAAACTGCTCGGATTCCATGAACTCATGAACGCTCGCTTTGAGCTGATGCTTAACCGTCATCATTCCAAAACTGAAGTACATACCGAACTTATCAGGTATCAACTCAGGCAAAGACGGCAAATCACGGTGCAGTATATCTCCTACCCTTTCAGCAATGACATTGAGCAGATGCTGCTGAAATTTTTCTTCCTGTAGCGCGTTGCCTATTTCGGTTGAGGTAAGCAGGTGATCGCCAACAACTTCCCCCATATTATCGGCAAGCTGCCCCCGCTTTGAGGGAATTACACCCGGTGTCATCGGTACACGGATACCGAAAACATGCCATGGCCTAAGTGGACGAAAAAGCATACGAATAGCTACCCGATTAGTAAGGTAGCCGATAAACGCTCCGACAAGCGGTGGCGTGGCGTATTTAATATAGGGAATAAACTCAGCTGGCACTAATGACATACTCAACAATCTCCATAGGGCTGGTAACAATCAGATCGGCATTGTTAGCCTGCAGTTCTTCTAAATCACGAAAGCCCCAAAGGACCCCGATAGTAAACATTCCTGCAGCTTTTCCTGTTTGCATATCCACTGCGGTGTCACCTATGTATATGCACTCTGAGGGATGAACTCCCATTTTTTCTGCTATTTCAATTGCGCCTGCAGGATCCGGCTTCTTATTGACGCCTTCACGCTGCCCGAATACAACCTCAAATTCACTGTTCGGGAAAAAACGATCTACATAAATAGAAGTGAAGGCATGGGGCTTATTCGATAGTACGCTGCATCGAATATTCCTGTCACGCAATTGAACCAGCATCTCTTCGATACCGTCATACGGCTTACTGTTCTTATCCCAGTTTTCTGTATATATCGCGTGAAATGATTCACAGCACTGATCAATTTCTGAAGATGTTACATTATCTGGAGTAATGCGTTCCATGAGCACGCGAAGCCCGTCACCCACAAATATTTTGTAGGCATCAACAGGATGTTGAGGGTACTTGAAATCAGCAAGAACACGATTACCAGCATCTGCCAGATCCTGTAAAGTGTCCAGAAGGGTTCCATCCAGGTCAAATATCGCTGTTTTTATAGTCATATTATTCTTTATATTATGATTAAATCCGGAAGGATTTTATGATAAGATTAAGGGTCTTAGTGTAACAAAGTTACTCCAGCTCAATATACTGAACATATTAATAAATAAAAAAATATCTTTCTTTTTTTTCGCATCCATATAAATATGGTTCTCAGTAAACTTTTAGAATTGACATCATTTTTCTACCTTAAGTTGCCACCTTACCGGAAGGCAATTGTGCCTGTGGGCAACATAAGTAATAGGAATAAATATCTTTTCTAAAGTTATAATGCTTCACTTCCAAAAACCTTTTACCAAAGGGTGTGCGTATGTGGTTCATTAACTTGGTTAGATCTTCAATCGGTAAAAAGTTCGTCATGGCAGTGTCCGGGTTGCTGCTTGTTCTGTTTCTCTGCACCCACATTTTTGGAAACGCTACTATTTACTTAAGTAGTCATGCGTTCCAAAGCTATGCAGATGCTCTGCACAGCCTGCCGATCCTGGTGTTTCTCTTTTCTGTCTCTCTACTTGTACTTTTTTCAGCCCATATCAGTGTTGGCTTATTACTCTTTCTGGAAAACAGAAAAGTAAGCACTTCCAGATATGCAGTGAATGTAAACATTGTGGACGAAAAGAAATCAATTGCCGCCAGAACGATGCCCTACACTGGAGGGTTCATCCTGCTTTTTCTGCTGGTACACATTGCAGGCTTCACCTTCCCTACCGAAGGGGTGCCAATTTCAGAAACTGTCAAGGAGCAGTTAAGCGGATTTTTCACCAGTATATTCTACCTTGCAGCATTTGCTGCACTGGCTCTTCACCTGAGTCACGGATTCTGGTCCATGTTACAGACTTTCGGCGTCAATCACCCTCGCTATAACGGCCTAATTGAGAAACTCACATACATTGTTCCTGTGTTTTTCCTCATCGCCTTTGGTGGAATACCGTTATATTTCATGACTGGCCTGGGTGCAAGTTATTAGAATCGATCACGAACAGTTAAGCGAAACATACTATAAACAATATCTGCCCGCAGATGTTTACATGTTAGAGCAGATCCACGTCAAGGTTTTATAATATGGAACTCAATCCTCGCATCCCCTCAGGCCCTTTAGCAGAGAAGTGGGATAATCATAAATTTGCCAACAAACTGATCAATCCTGCAAACCGCAGGAAATTCTCAGTCATTGTTGTAGGTACCGGACTCGCAGGCGCAGCTGCCTCAGCCACACTTGCCGAACAGGGATATAACGTTAAAACGTTCTGTATTCAGGACAGCCCTCGAAGAGCACATTCAATTGCAGCCCAGGGCGGAATTAACGCTGCCAAAAACTACCAAAATGATGGTGACTCAATCTTTCGCCTGTTTTACGACACCATTAAAGGCGGTGATTTCAGGGCCCGTGAAGCAAACGTGTACAGGCTCGCCCAGGTAAGTAACAACATTATCGATCAGTGCGTCGCTCAGGGCGTTCCATTTGCCCGAGAATATGGCGGTACGCTTGCTAACCGCTCTTTCGGTGGTGCTCAGGTTAGTAGAACATTTTATGCACGTGGGCAGACCGGACAGCAGTTATTGCTCGGTGCTTACGGTGCACTCTCCCGCCAGATTAACAGTGGCGGTGTTACCATGTATACCCGCCGTGAAATGATGGATGTGGTTGTTGTTGACGGCAAAGCCCGCGGCATTACAACCCGAAACATTATTAATGGCAAGATTGAAAGCCACTCTGCCGATGCCGTTATTCTTGCAACAGGCGGCTATGGAAATGTGTATTTCCTCTCCACCAATGCAATGGCATCCAATGTTACTGCCGCATGGCGAGCTCACAAACAGGGTGCCGGATTTGCTAACCCCTGCTTTGTACAGATTCATCCTACCTGTATTCCGGTTCACGGAGACTATCAATCTAAACTCACACTGATGAGTGAGAGCCTTAGAAATGATGGTCGTGTCTGGGTGCCGAAAAATCCTGGCGATAAGCGACCAGCTGCAGAAATTCCTGAAAACGAGCGTGATTATTACCTTGAAGGTAAATATCCGAGCTTTGGCAACCTGGTTCCACGTGATGTTGCATCACGAAACGCCAAAGAGCAGTGCGATGCAGGTAAAGGTGTAGGATCGACCGGTCTTGCCGTCTATCTCGACTTTGAAGATGCTATTAAGCGCGATGGCGCTGCAACCATTACCCGGAAGTACGGCAACCTTTTTCAGATGTATGAAAAAATCACCGACTCGAATCCAATGAATGAGCCGATGATGATCTACCCTGCAGTACATTACACAATGGGTGGACTCTGGGTCGATTACAACCTCATGACGACTATCCCCGGCCTGTTCGCAATCGGTGAGTGTAACTTCTCTGATCATGGCGCAAACAGACTCGGTGCCAGTGCATTGATGCAGGGCCTTGCTGACGGTTATTTTGTCATCTCTCCTGCAATTGCAAACTATTTTGGCAACACTCAACTCAATAGTGTGAATGAAACTCTTGGTGAGTTCGCATCTTCCAAGATTATTGTTGAAGACAGAATCAACAAAATACTGAAGAACACGAGTAAAGGACCTGCCGGCGCAGTTACAGTTGATGAAATCCACAAAGAACTCGGTAAACTTATGTGGGACAACTGCGGCATGGCCAGAAACAAAGAAGACCTTGAGAAAGCTCTGTATAAATTACCTGAAATCAGACAGAAATTCTGGGACAAAGTATACGTGCCCGGATCTGGAAAAGAATTGAATCAGTCGCTTGAGCGCGCAGGTCGTGTTGCCGATTTCCTTGAGTTCGGTGACATCATGATACGTGATGCCCTGAGCAGAGAAGAATCCTGCGGCTGTCATCTGCGTGAAGAGAGCCAGACTGAAGAAAACGAGGCCAAGCGTGATGATGCAAATTTCACACATGTTTCTGTGTGGGAGCATAAAGGCCCGGACCAGATACCGGTCATGCACAAAGAACAGCTGTCTTTTGAAAATGTTACACCAAGTCAGCGAAGCTACAAATAGGCCCAGCAATTAAACAACGATCATTGTAGCCACCAACCAGAATTCAACAGCAGAGGTAGAAATACAATGAGTAGCATTGACCTCACATTACAAGTCTGGCGCCAGAAGAACACTGATTCTCTTGGTAACTTTGAAACATATACCGTAAATGGCATAAGCACTGATATGTCATTTCTTGAGATGCTTGATGTACTTAATGAACAACTCACTAAAGAAGGAAAAGACCCTGTAGCATTTGACCACGATTGTCGTGAAGGTATTTGCGGGCAGTGCGGTTCTGTTGTTAACGGTGTCGCCCATGGCCCTGAAAAAGAGGTTACTTTATGCCAGTTGCATATGCGTAATTTCGAGACAGGCGATAAAATTGTAATCGAACCATTTCGTTCAAGAGCCTTCCCGGTAAAACGTGATCTGCTGGTTGACCGATCCGCCTTTGACAGAATAATCCAGTCAGGTGGGTATGTATCGGTAAATACCGGCGGCGTACCTGATGGCAACGCTATCCCGATTCCGTCTCAGGTTGCAGAACTAGCCATGGATGCAGCAGCATGTATCGGTTGCGGTGCCTGTGTTGCCAGTTGCCCAAATGGTGCAGCTATGCTTTTTACCAGTGCCAAGGTAAGCCAACTTTGTCTGCTGCCTCAGGGAAGTACAGAGCGTAAACAGCGCGCTCTTTCCATGGTAGAGACAATGGATAAAGAAGGTTTTGGTAATTGCACCAATCACAAAGCGTGTGAAATTGTCTGTCCGAAATCTATTTCAATCAGAAATATTGCCCGTCTGAACCGCGAGTACGCAGTGGCTGCGCTTACTGAAGGATAGCGTTCCCCCAGCGTGTAGAGTATATTAGGCCTGTTTTGCATTGTATTGATCTATGTCAATGATGTGAAACAGGCCTTTTTTTATATATACAAATATGTTGCTCACAAGCAGACTTTTCGATTGTAAAACGACCCTCAGGAAAATCAGATATGCATTATAGCGTTGTAATAGCAGGCGGAGGCCCGGCAGGATTATCCTGCGCAAAAGTCCTTGCCGAAAATGGTATAGATGTTCTTCTTCTGGAACGCAAACCGCAGATTGGACCCAAGGTCTGTGCAGGTGGAATTACCTGGTCCGGTCTCATCAATAAAATCCCCGGCCATCTTGAAGAAAAACGTTTCCCTGTTCAGCATATATATACCCGTCGACAACATGCGACTATTACCGAGCAGGAACCTATAATTGCAACTGTTAACCGTGTAAAACTCGGTCAACACATGGCAGCTATCGCTATTGAAGCCGGAGCTGAAATCCAGACATCCTGTCAGATACGGAAGATTTCCAAAAATTCTCTTGAGTACACGGATAAAAAATCAGGAGAAGAAAGGACAATTACATTTGACTATCTTGTTGGCGCTGATGGGTCAACATCACTTGTCCGTCGCTTTCTTGGTCTCCCTACAGAGCATATCGGTATCGGAATTAATTATCAGATTCCGCGCTATGTGAACACGATGGAATGGCATCTTCAATCGAAACATTTTGCCAATGGCTACGGTTGGGTCTTCCCACACGCTACTACGGTTTCAATTGGTGCTTATGCAGATCAGCGGGCGATCTCTGCCAAGCAACTTAAAAAGGGATTATTACGCTGGGCTGCCGGACACGATTATGACTTACGCCGACACAAACCTCGTGCTGAATTTATTAATTTCGACTACCGCGGTTATGAATTTGATAATATTTTTCTTGCAGGTGACGCTGCAGGATTCGCATCCGGCCTTACGGGTGAAGGGATTTATCCGGCAATTATAACAGGTGAGCATGTTGGAAAATGCATAGCAAAAATCAATATGGATATGCAACAGATGCGACGACTGATACGTATGCAGAAGTTACATGCACGACTGGTAACACTGACTGGTAAAAGCAAATTTCTTTCAGAAGTGATGGCTGAATCTGTTACTTTCGGATTACGCTATAAGCTACTGAATTTCCGTAAGTTGGAAATGGCTCACTAAACTGCAATAACACTTTTTTTAATAATTATGACAAACCACTCGAAAAACAAAAAACTGCTCTTAAACATCGGCTTTGCAGTTATAGGTATCGCCATAGTTGCTTTCC
This sequence comes from Desulfosediminicola flagellatus, assembly GCF_005116655.2. Taxonomy (GTDB): domain Bacteria; phylum Desulfobacterota; class Desulfobulbia; order Desulfobulbales; family Desulfocapsaceae; genus Desulfopila; species Desulfopila flagellata. The sequence continues at coordinate 2,788,833 of NZ_CP050698.1, forward strand.
TGCTTAACGCTCCGGACGAAACCACATCATTTTTACCTAAAGATGAGATTCACATCGCCTTTCATGCTATTGAAAGTAAAAAAGAGGCGGAAAAATCATGTATAGATTGTCATAGCGAGACTGGCGTTGCCCCGCTTCCGGAAAAACATCCACCTAAATATAGATGTCTTTTTTGTCATAAGCGGTAAAAGCTTGAGTAAAAAACTCCTTTATCAGAAACGCTCCCGCTTAACATTACTTTCGCTATCTTCAGTTTTTCTTGATTTGCCGCATTTCCAACATGCGGTAAATTGAGATTCAAGTGTTTCTCCACACCTGGAGCAGTTCCAGCTTTCTGACACTACGGGTGCCTCTTCCCTTTTCCTGTCTATTTCGTCAACAACCTTTCTAGCTTCTTCAAAATCCTCATCGTTAAAGATCCATACAGTCGGGAAAGTATCACCTACCATAGGTAACTCACCGCGTACGCTAAAAAGTGACTCCCCCCGTACCTCGCAACCGATTTCATACGACTCTAGAATACCCCGAACAATATGTGCATCAGCAGGATTTGCAGCAGTGTATATCTTTTTCATACAATCAACCCACTCGAAAATAGTTGAAATACAAAAGATTCTTTATTCCAATGTAGGCACTATTATCCGTCCTGAAAAGCCCACGAGAGAAACTACGGCTATATAAACAGAAACACCCGCTCAAAACAAAACCCGAGGGCTTGCTCTGAGCGGGTGTTAATTATCAAAAAACAACCTGATTACCACCGAAACTCAGCTTGAAAAAGTGAGCTATTAGGAGTGAGGTGCGAGGCGTTAACTACTACTCACGGAACATTCCATAACCAACCGTGGCTGCGTAATATTGAGTGACTGAATTTCGAATGTTTTTTTACTCCTCACTCCTCACTCCTTACACCTAACGCCTCACAATGCTTGCTGAGTTTCGGTGGTAATCATAAAAAACAATGTGATGCGTTGCTTTACCTATTTTATATCACAGGCTCTTTTTAACGATTTCGAAAACATCTCCTGAAAGATCGGGAGTAGTGATAATTCTTTCCAGTTGATCTCGAATCAGGTGTTGTCGCTCACCGTCATATTTTTTCCAGGTGGTAAATGGCGATACCAATCGGGATGCAATCTGCGGATTAATTGTATTCAACTCGATTATCCTGTCAGCAAGAAATTCATACCCTGCCCCACCGATATCGTGAAAACGAACATGATTCAGTGAACAGAAAGCCCCAATAAGCGATCGTACCTTGTTTGGATTCTTAATGGAGAAAGCTGGGCTTTTCATCAATTCCCGAACTTCTTCAAGAGTTGATTCACGGCTTGAGATTGCCTGAAGAATAAACCATTTATCCATAACAAGCGGATCATTCTCCCATAACTCATAGAAATCTTCAAGAATGTCGCCTCTAATATCAAGATCACTGTTTGAAATCATGCTGAGAGCGGCAATTACATCAGTCATATTCGCACGACTCTCATATTGCGCCAGGCAGAGATCTATAACTTCCTGCCTTGCAGGTTCGAGGGCCATAAGATAATTCAGGACAACGTTTTTTAAACTGCGCTGCCCCATAGCCTCTGGTGTAATCGTATATTCGCCATTCTGGTTATTTCGACGATATACAGTTATAAATTCGTCATATAGCTGATCAGCTAATTCCCGTTTAACGAAGTTTTTCGCAGCATGAATAGCATCCGGATCAATCACATCCATCTGGATTGCCAGATATGTCTCAGGAGGAAGTTGTAATGCCTGAGCCAATAAGGCTGTATCCGCCTTGGCGTTGGTGAGATTTTGTGAGACTGCAGTTATGTACTCTTTATCAAGTTCTGGCTTCCCACCTGCCTGTAGAGTTTTAACTACATCAAATATTACCTGTTCAGTTAATTTAGATGATGCTTCCCAGCGATTATACAAATCTGAGTCATTAGCCATAAGGAATGAAAGTTCCTCACGTGTCTGAGAAGACTCAACCTTAACCGGTGCTGAAAAGTTCCTGAGGAATGATAATACCGGCTTCTTTTCTATTCCTGCAAAACTGAACTGCTCACGCTCTTCACGTAGTTCAAGCAGGATCGAATCTTCATCAGTGATTCGGATATCGTTACCCTCTTCGTCAAGAAGACCTATCTGCAGCGGAATATGAAACGGTAGTTTAACTTTCTGGCCAGGTGTTGGTGGGCAGGATTGCTCAACGGTTATTATATATTCCTGCTTTTCGCTATTATATTCAGTATTGACCTTGAGTTGCGGTGTACCAGACTGACTATACCAGAGTTTAAACTGCTCAAGATCACATTCGTTAGCATCAGACATTGCCGCAACAAAGTCATCACAGCTCACAGCCTGGCCATCATGTCTCTCAAAATAGAGATCCATACCTTTTCTGAAGCCTTCAGCACCAAGAAGGGTGTGCATCATTCGGATTACTTCAGCACCTTTATTATAGACCGTAACCGTATAAAAGTTATTGATCTCCACATATGAATCAGGACGAACAGGGTGTGCCATCGGCCCACTATCTTCCCTGAATTGATTGGTACGCAATACTCGAACGTCATCAATTCGCTGAACCGCTCTTGAATTCATATCAGACGAGAATTCCTGATCGCGAAAAACAGTAAGTCCTTCTTTTAAACTGAGCTGGAACCAATCGCGACAGGTGATACGATTTCCAGTCCAATTGTGGAAGTACTCATGAGCAACAACACCTTCAATTCCAAGATAATCGTTGTCAGTTGCCGTCTCAGGGAGTGCGAGCACGTATTTTGAATTAAAAACATTCAGTCCTTTATTCTCCATGGCTCCCATGTTGAAATCATCAACAGCAACGATCATGAAAATATCGAGATCATAATCGAGACCGTACACATCTTCATCCCACTTCATCGATTTTTTGAGTGAACGCATGGCATGATCGCATTTAGTGATATTTCTTTCTTCCACATAAATACGTAAACAGATTTCGCGTCCGGATCGGGTGACAAACTGATCTTCAATATATTTCAGATCACCTGCAACCAGAGCAAACAGGTAACTTGGCTTAGGAAAAGGATCTTCCCAAACCGCAAAATGACGACCATTATCTAAATCACCCTCTTCGATCTTGTTACCATTTGAGAGTAAAACAGGACATGAAGAGACATCCCCCTCAATACGTGTAGTGAACTTCGCAAGAACGTCAGGCCGGTCGAGGTAATAGGTTATTTTACGAAACCCTTCGGCTTCGCACTGCGTACAGTAGTTTCCGCTCGACCGATACAAGCCTTCAAGAGAAGTATTTTTATCAGGGTAGATTCGAGTAGTTATTTCAAGAGAAAAAGCATCATCTTCTACTGATACACTGAGACCTTTTTCGTCTCTTGTGTACGTCTCAGCTTCCATCTTTTGATCGTTATACCTGATATCTATTAGCTCAAGTTCTTCTCCATCAAGAGCCAGTTTTTTCGTAATCTCTGAGGATTGAGGATTTTTACGCACCTCAGACTTTGCGATTACGTCAGTATAGTTATCTGTTAGCTGAAAAGTGAGTGAAATTGATTCGATCAGATATTCTGGTACCCGATAATCTTTCCTGAGAATTGTTGGATGCTCCTCGTTCTTCATTCTCGCTTGACTCCTGTATATTATTTATCAGTTCACGGAGAGTTGCCGTGATTTTGTTTGTTGACACAACGTATATGGCAATTATATTCATATACGATTATATATTTTCATTATCCACCGCCTTTCATCAACAACGGAAGCTGTGAATCCTGAAACATCCACTCGACTCTTTGTTAGTGCCTTTTACGAACAACTCTTCCAAGTCGCCTAAATTAAGCTCTTGAAGACAAGGAAGAAATCGGGTGTAGAATTAAATTTCAGGACCAACACTAATTACTTATACAATAGAATACAACCGGGAAGCATTCCAATGATTACAATCAATGAACATTATTTAAAGTTACAGGCGTCCTACCTCTTTTCTGACATCGCCAAGCGTGTAGCATCATTCCAGGCAAATAATCCCGAAAAAGACGTGATCAAACTTGGTATCGGAGATGTAACCAGAGCCCTACCTAAGGCATGCGTTGAAGCTTTTCATAAAGCTGTTGATGAAATGGCCTCAGATTCCGGATTCAGGGGATATGGTCCTGAACAGGGATATGATTTTTTGCGTGAAGCTATTGCTAAAAATGACTTTCAATCTCGCGGAGCTGATATCGCTGCAGATGAAATATTTGTAAGTGACGGTGCTAAATGTGATACCGGAAACATTCAGGAGTTATTTTCTCAGGATATCACCATCGCTATCCCTGATCCTGTCTATCCGGTTTACCTCGATACCAACGTTATGGCAGGTAGAACTGAAGAGTTTGCAGACGGACGTTTCAAAGGTATTGTCTATCTTGATTCCACCAAAGAGAATAACTTCGTCCCTGCCCTTCCAACAGAAAAAGTTGACCTCATCTATCTCTGCTTCCCGAACAACCCTACAGGATCGACTATCACCAAAGATGAGTTGAAAACATGGGTTGATTATGCACGAGATAATAAGGCCCTTATCCTTTTTGATGCTGCATATGAGGCATTTATCACTGATGAATCCCTGCCAAAGTCCATATATGAGATCGAAGGGGCCAAAGAAGTTGCAATAGAGTTTAGAAGTTTCTCTAAGAGTGCTGGTTTCACGGGGACACGTTGCGCTTTCACCGTTGTTCCGAAAGAGTGTATGGCATACGACTCCAAAGGTAACAAGCACTCTGTTCACACACTGTGGAATCGTAGACACTGCACCAAATTCAACGGTGTATCCTATCCGGTTCAGCGTGCTGCGGAAGCGGTTTACAGCGAAGCAGGAAAGGCCGAAGCCAAGGAACTGGTTGAATCCTACATGAAAAATGCTGCCCTCATCTGTGAGACCATGGATAGTCTGGGTTACAAATATGATGGCGGTACAAACTCTCCGTATATCTGGATTGAAGGCAAAATGGACTCCTGGGAGTTCTTCGACATGCTGCTTAACAAAGCAGGAGTTGTATGTACACCGGGTGCCGGCTTTGGTAAATGCGGTAACGGATATATCCGTATCTCAGCGTTTAACAGTTACGAGAATGTTGTGAAAGCTATGGAAAGAATTCGTGAAGCTCTCAGCTAACCCGAATTTCTTAGCAAAATAGTAAAAAAAAAGGCGGTCAGGATGCATTGTATATCCTGACCGCCTTTTGTGTTTTATGAAAAATGCCGTTATTTTTCAATAGCTGCAGCTTTAAAATGGATATTTTCCTGTAAGCCTTCCATAGTAATAACCTGCCCTGCTCCATGTTCTTTCAGGCAGTCGATTACCCCTTCTACAAGTCTTTCGGGAGCTGAAGCGCCAGCTGTAATGCCTATACATCCAACACCTTCCAGCCAAGATTCATCGATATCTGATCTATCGTCGATCAAATAGGCCTGAGTGCCAACATTTAAGGACACTTCCCGCAATCTGTTCGAGTTTGAGCTGTTCTTTGAACCTACGACGAAGATAAGATCAGTGTCCACCGCAAGCTTTTTAACAGCATTCTGACGATTCTCTGTAGCAAAGCAGATATTTGATTTCGGGCCTCGAAGAAGTGGAAAACGATTTTTAAGAATCATGTGAATACCGACGATGTCATCTTTGCTCAACGTGGTCTGAGTGACATATGCGACTCTGGATTCATTATCGACCTGAAGATTTTTCGCTTCTTTTTCACTGGCAATGATATGCACTTTCCCCGTTACCCGACCGGCGGTACCTTCAACTTCAGGATGCTTATGATGTCCAATAATTATCACATCATAATTCTCGTCATGATACTTCTCAACCATTCGATGAACGCTTCCCACAAGCGGACATGTTGCATCGATTGTTCGGAGGCCTAATTTTTTGGCTTTATTTTCGACAGAGACAGAGACACCATGAGCGCTGAAAATGCAGATTTCACCCGTTGGAATGTCCTGAAGTTCTTCTACAAAGATCGCTCCGAGTTTCTCCAACTCCTGTAGCACATGTTTATTATGAACTATTTCATGAAGAACATATACAGGGCTACCATGATCAATAATGGCCTGTTTGACTGTCTCAATTGCCCGCTCCACCCCTGCACAAAAGCCACGGGGTGAAGCGAGTACTATATCGAATTTACTCATTTTATTCCTTTATAGTGCTTGAATAAAGTCCAGCCCTACTGTTCTCGTCATTGAGCGGCGTTACTATGAAACGATTTTCGAAGCTATATATAAATCGAGTGAACAATATAAATTATCTACTTACTTGGAACAACATTTGGAACAACAAGAACCGGTATTTTTGACAGTCGATTAACACGCCTGGTAGTAGAACCCATAACTTTACTCCCACGTACTTTTCTCGACGATTTACCTATAACTATCATGTCCATTTCGTGTTCTTCCGCAACACGAAGTATTTCCTCACTCGGTTTTCCAGCAACTACAAGAATTTCTTCTATTGGTTCAGATTCAAGTGATTTACCGCCACATTCGTCATGTAAAAACTTATCAATACGCTTTTTCATATATTTCAGCACTTTCTTCATGCCGTCTTTGCGAACCTTTTTCACATCTTCTTCAGACAGATATTGCTGAATAACAGCACATGTCACTTCTGTCATTGGCTCGACGACATGCAACACATGCAACGAGGCATTGTTATTCGCTGCCTGTGCAAGAGCATGCAGAAACACAGGACGTGTATGTTTACCAAGGTCTGTTACATATAATATTTTTTTTACTTCAGGTGTCGTAAGCATCAATTATCTCCAGAATATATGAGTATTCATCCCAAAACCAGATAGCTACATATCAAATCTATCCTTTTGTGACCTATATGTTTTGCTTTAGAACCGGATAGAAAAGTGTTATCTGGTTCAATTTTCGTCACTCAAGGTTGTCAGGATTTTAAGAAACCATCTTATAGACTATAGGTCTTCTTTCTGGCAAGACAATTTGCTTAGAGATTACAAATAAAAAAAAATCCCCTTTAAAATTTAGCGTCAGCCAAATTTTAAAGGGGATTTAGAGTTACTCTATTTTTTCTTTATTTATCAAAACCCCTGCATCTTATCCAGCAGTTCCGGCAAAAAGAGCGATATCTGTGGGATATAGGTAATAAGTATCAGGAAGGTCATGAGAACCAGCAACCATGGAAGTGCGGCCTTGATAGCCCAGCCCATACTGTGGCCTGTTATGCCCGATATTACAAATAGATTGAGTCCGACAGGTGGTGTCAACATACCAATCTCCATGTTAACAACCATGATTATACCCAAATGAATAGGATCAATACCCAACTGAACCGCAATCGGAAAGAGAATCGGTGCCATAATAAGCAGAATCGCTGATGGCTCCATGAAGTTTCCAGCAATAAGCAGGAGAATATTTACCACTATGAGAAACATCCACCATGAAAGACCAAGGTTAACAATAATCTCTGCAATATGATGCGGGATACGCTCAGTGGTGAGCACATGTGCAAATAGCATTGCATTTGCAATGATAAAAAGAAGCATTATGCTCACTTTACCTGCATCAAGAAGAACCTTATTAACATCTTTGTCAAAAATACATTTTGGAAATGAGATAACTGTTTTAACTGTATTTCTGACAATCATCTGAGTAGTAGATTCACCTGATTTCTTCCACGGCTCATTTTTCATCGGCCCCATATCGCGGTAGCCAAAAATAGCTACGAGAAATGCATAAACCGCTGAAACAGCTGCAGCCTCAGTTGGACTGGCTATTCCACCATAAATCGAACCAAGGACGATGATAATCAGCATCAAACCGCCAAGTGCGCTGAATCCTGCTGCAAATATTTCTTTTACACCTGCCCATGGCTGACACGGTATATTTTTAACCCTCGCAACAATATAAATAACAAGCATCAGCATCAATCCCATCATGATACCTGGGATAAAACCTGCCATGAACATTCTCGCTGCAGACACTTCTGTTGCAGCTGCATACACCAGCATGACGATAGAAGGCGGAATCAAAATACCAAGAGTACCAGCATTCGCAATAACGCCAGCAGCAATTGATTCAGGATAACCAGCTTTCACCATACCTACTATTACTATTGAACCTATAGCCGCAACAGTCGCAGGAGACGAACCTGATACAGCTGCAAAGATCATACAGGCCAATACTGAGGCCATAGCAATACCACCCCGGATATGCCCGACAACACTCAGCGCAAAACGAATAATTCGTTTTGCTACTCCACCTGTGGACAAAAAAGCGGAAGATAAGATAAAGAAAGGAATGGCAAGCAGGGTGTAATGTTCTGAAAGAGCCTCAAACAATTTCAATGCAATCGATGCCAAAGAATCACTTGAAAACATGAGAATAGTTGCAATACTTGAAAAACCAAGTGCAAGGGCAATTGGCAGCCCTAACATCATACAACCAAAGAGCAGGATAAAAAGGCATGCGGTCGTCATTTGTTGGCCTCCTCTCTCTTCAGTTCTTCTGCAATCTCCATGCTTTCCTTAGCCTCATTTGCGTGTTTAAATCCATCTGATTTGTCGATGATGATAGACCAGATTATCTGACAAAGCCGTATAGTCAAAAATCCAAAACCAACCAACAACATTCCGTGAGCCAACCAGGTCTGGATGGGCAGATCTTCGAGTTCAATGCCGATCATCTTCATCTTTTTCAGATAAATCCAGCTTCCGTATAGTACAAGCCAACAATAAGCAAGACCAACAATACCAGCTATCCCACTGAGGATTCTACGACCTTTCCTGGGGAAGAGCTTCACGAATGCGTCCATCCCGATATGGGATCCTACTTTCAGGCCATACGATGCTCCAAAAAGTACAAACCACGCAGACATATGCAGCGTGAGTTCCTGTGACCACATAAAACCTGTGTTAAAACCAAATCGCATGATAACGTCGACAAACACGAGCAGTGTCGTCAGCACCAGTAGCAATGATATAATTGCTTCCTCGGCACGATTCAGGATACGCCAAAACATATTTTTCCCCTCTTCAAGACGAATTGCAGGGACAAGGACCAGCCATGTCCCTGCAAGGATATCTTCACCTTCTCCTCAGATGTTACGTATTCAACAATTACTTGTTGGAAGCATAGGCAGCATCAATAAGTTCTTTGCCAATTTCTTTTTCAAACTGCTTCCATACTGGTTTCATTGCCTGTACCCACTGAGCACGCTCTGCATCGTCAAGGGTGATAACCTCTGAACGTTTGGAGTCGATAATCTTCTGCCTATCTTCAGCACCTTTCTGGGCAGCAACCTGATTGCCGTATAAAATTGCCTCATCAAGAGCTGTTTTAACTTCAGCGCGGATATCTTCAGGCAATCCGTACCAGAATTCTTTTGATGTAACGACCATATAGTCAAGAACACCATGATTAGACTCTGTTATGTAAGGTTGAACTTCAAAGAATTTTTTGGAGTAAATATTAGACCACGTATTTTCCTGACCATCGATGGCTCTGGTCTGCAAAAGTGTGAAAACCTCTGAGAACGGCTTTTTGAGAGGGTTGGCGTTAACAGCATGGAACTGTGCCTCAAGAACTTCTGAAGACATAATACGGAATTTCAAGCCATTAGCGTCTGCGGGAACCTTCAGCAACTTACTAGCGGAGAGCTGCTTCATTCCATTATGCAGGTAACCAAGACCAACCAGTCCTTTCTTTTCAAGAGACTTGAGCAACTCCTGACCGTCTGCACTTTGCTGGAAGGTATCAACGGCATTCATATCTTTAAACAAAAATGGCAGATCATAAATTTGAAGTTTTTTGGTATAACGGCTGAACTTGGAAAGACTTGGAGCGCCAATCTGAACATCACCAAGTAACATAGCTTCAAGTACCTTATTATCACCGAAAAGCTGTGAGTTCGGGAAAACTTCAACAACTACTTTTCCGGCTAGGCGCTCTGCGACTAAATCTTTAAATTTGTTTGCGGCCTGGCCTTTCGGTGTGTTTTCTGCGACGACGTGGGAGAATTTAATAGTGATTGGTGCAGCGAAGGTGGAACCTGCAACTAACATAGCGGATACTGCAGCTGTAGCTAATAACGTGCTGACTTTACGGAACATACTTTTCTCCTCCAAATTAATTTTAAAGTACTCCATGCATTACGGGCAGTCAAAATGACATAAAAATAACCGCTCCATAAATGACAAACTCTCTTGCCTGCCATCACCTAACACAAAGCAACAATTAGACCAATTTGTTGAAAAATATGTAATTACCTCATATTACTAACTTTCATCATTTTTTATGATACAAACCATTCATCCAGTTGGCGGAATTCGGCCACTTTACCAATTGGCTTTAGAGGAATTCCGCCAATTGGTATATTAACAAGACCTCATTGCCAAATTATTTCTAAACAGATTTTCTTCAATTCTCTCATTCATTAACCGTTAGTCACACTCAGTCACTTCAATCGAAGAGAAATATACATAAAGGTATTATTTGTAATCACTCTTATCCAGACCGTGCTTTCGCATTTTGTCGGACAATGTCTTTCTAGGAATTGCCAGCGCGTCCATAACATCTTTTATACTGCCGTTTGCAGCAACCAGAGCCTGCTCTATAAGACTGCGTTCAAAACAATCGACCTGTTGTGGCAGACTTCTGTGATGCTCTACTTCTCCTCCAGACAGCAGTGCATCAATGGACCAGTCAACCTGCCCACCTAGCAAAACATACCTCTCAGCAAGATTCCTTAACTCGCGAACATTACCTGGCCAGGAATAAGCCATGAGAGAGTTCATCTGAGCACCATTGGGCTGGGGAGCTTCCTGCTGATACCTATGTCCTGCAACAAGCAAAAAGTGATGAAATAACAAAGGAATATCTTCTCTCCGCTCACGTAGTGGCGGAATTTCTAAACTCACAACATTGAGGCGGTAATAGAGATCCTCACGAAATTCACCCATTTCTGCATGAAGCCTCAAATCTACCTTTGAGGCAGCAACTACTCTGAGATCCAGATTTATCAACTCATTGGAGCCCAAACGCTCTAATGATCTCTCCTGAAGCACTCTCAGTAAATGAATTTGAACTCTCAAAGGCATCGATTCAATTTCATCGAGCAACAAGGTGCCACCATTAGCATATTCAATTTTGCCGATCCGTTGAGACTTTGCATCCGTAAATGCGCCAGCCTCATGGCCAAAAAGCTCGCTCTCAATCATTGTTTCAGGCAATGCACCGCAGTTAACAGCTACGAAATTTTTAGTTCTTCTTTTGCTGTGTTCATGCAAAGATCTGGCAACCAATTCTTTTCCCGTTCCGGTTTCCCCGAGAACCAGTACATCTGCGCCGGTATCAGCCACCTGGGAAATTGTTGCTCGTAATTTCTCCATTGCATTGGTTTTACCTATAATCCGAGGTCCTGGAGTCGAGTGCGCTTCAAGTTCCCTCCTGAGATTTCTATTCTCTATGGTCAGGGCCCTTTTCTCTAAGGCCCTTTGCACTGTTTTTACAAGACGTTCAGCAGAATAGGGTTTTTCTATAAAATCATAGGCGCCATCACGCATCGCCTGTACTGCTGTAGAGACATCACCATGTCCTGTTATGAGAATAACAGGCAGATCTTTGTCTAACTTTTGCGCCTCAACAAGAAATTGCAAACCATCCATTTGCGGCAAACGAATATCACAGACAACCACACCGGGCCAATCGTTTATCAATAGACCAATTGCATCTTCAGCATTCTCGTGGCAAATAACTTCGAGGTCTGCGAGTTCAAGAGTCTGTCTGTTTGCAAGCCGTATATGTTTTTCATCATCAATAAACAGGACCTTTTTACTAATCTCCATACCGAATTACGCCCTTTCTAAAGTTATTTCAAAACAGGCTCCTGATTCTGCCTGATTTGCAAGTCGTATGTTTCCGCGCATTTCACGCAATATCCGTTCTGTTATTGTCAGCCCGAGCCCCAATCCCTGACCTGATTTTTTAGTCGTGAAAAATGGATCAAAGATGTGCGCTTTATCATCTTCACCAATTCCAGGCCCACTATCTGTAACTAGAACCTTAACCATCTTATCGACAGTATAGGCTTCAATTTCAATTTCCCGTTTTTCACATTCTTCAACAGCCTGGATAGCGTTGCCTATCAGATTAACCAAAACCTGCTGTAACAAAACATTATTTGCCATAACTTCAATACTGTCCGGTCTCAGATCAACGCTAATCTGTACACCTGATTTTCGAATTGCCGGACGAAGGATTTCCAACGCCCCGTCAATAACTCCATGTAAAGGAACGATTCCAATCTGGCCACTCGTCTTCCTTGAGAACAATTTCAACTGGATACCGATTTGAGCCATACGTTCGGTGAGTTCACCAATCTGCTCAAGGTTCCATAATGCTTCCTGATGTCTTCCCTTTTTCAGGAACTGTTTTCCATTATCAGCATAGCTTCTAATTGCTGCAAGAGGCTGATTAAGTTCATGGTTGATACCAGCAGACATTTGTCCAAGAACTGCCATTTTGGCGGCATGAATCAGCTCATTTCTCGTTTTCTTCAGAGCAACTTCTGTGCGTTGGCGATCCTTTATTTCTTTTCGTAGAAGCTTATTAGTCTCTGTAAGCTCTTTTGTTCGCTCCTGTACCCTGATTTCAAGTTTTTCATTAGCTCGTTGTAATGCCTTCCTGGTTTTTGCCCTCATCAACCCCAATTCGACCAGGCGGTACTGCCTTTGTACCATTAACAGAATCATCATATAGATAAGCAGCAATACGCCACCAACCATAATATTTACCCACATTACATTTTCTCGTATCGGTAATGTGTCTTTCATTATGTGCACACTCCAGCCAGCCTCAGGCATATTTCTGGTGAGCAGCAGGTGATCCCGCTTATTCTGTGGATCCTGTTGATGTAACTGAACAAGTTTCAAATTAGAATCAAGCTCCTTCCGAACATCAGACAGCACTTCAAGGTCAGTGTTAGGATACCTATTGCTGTCAATTATCCTCTGCCTAACCTCTTTTGCGAGAGGGCGAAGAGTATGATATCGCCAGTCCTGTCTGGTGGTTATAAATACAACGCCATCGGGGTCTGTAACTAAAAAGTTATCCCCCCGGTGTCCCCACTTTTGTTCAACCGAATCAATATTTACCTTGATTACTACTACCCCGAGAATTTCTCTGTCTTTTCGGACAGGATATGCGAAATAGTAGCCCCTTTTAGAAGATGTGGTGCCAAGTGCGTAGTATCGACCAAGTTGGCCCTTCATCGCTTCAACAAAGTATGGTCGATACGAAAAATCTCTTCCGACAAAAGGCCGTTCTTCCTGCCAGTTGCTGGCGGCAATTGTCAACCCGTCCTTATCCATTAAATATGTATCCGCTGTATCACTTATACTGTTAATGGTTTCAAGGTATCTATTGAGTTTAGCTATTCGCTGATCTTCCTGAGGATTAAGTAAAGCACTCACGAGATTACTGTCTGTAGCTAAAAGCTCAGGAAGACTTTCATACGTTTTGAGAACTCCCTGAAGATAGGTGACAAAAAGTTCAAGCTGATCTGCCCCATCTTGGGATTGTCTGGTTAATCCACGTTGATACATCACTATAGATGTCAGCCAGATAATGGAACCGGTTATAAGCAGAAAAATAAACCCGCTAATAAAGAAAAATTGTTTCTTAGGTTTTTGGGTCAGAATCATAAGTAGTCAGAATCCGGTATGCAGGGGAAATGAAAATTTAACAGCTATGACCTCTTTAATATATCGCAATGTAACAGTATTTCTAATTTTATTCTATGAAGGAAGAGCTCTCGACAGTGATGCATATTGACCCGATGCCATTCAGCTACTGTAGCAATTATTTCTAAAATATCTTGATACTACACGATATAAAGTGTTTTCTAAACCAACTACATAATTAGTATTTCTTACTCAGCCATTTTACAATCCCCCGTGATTTTGATGAAATTCATACCACACTGCATACTCGTGACATATCTCGTTGTTTCCGTTTCCGGTTGTTCGCAAAAAACAAATTATTATCCTGTAAGTGATAAGCATCCAAGGAAAAGCAGTCTTGGTTTTAGTGTATCGCCACCGACCGGAAAATCCTGGTTTGAAAAACTCCAGGGACCAAGCTTGATATATTATAAGAAAACTGAACGTGACGATTATTTGCTTTATGCAAAAGCATCAGAGGTGAAACTGCCTAATGCACCTAAAAATACCGAGGAGTTTATCGCCTGGGTAAAATCGGAGAAAGAGGTGTTTCTTCCTCCCGAACGTTATAAAAACATCACATTTTCATTTCAGGCCGAACCTGACATTTCTGAATATTGCCTGCGATACAGCAGGACATATGAAGACCACGGGCAGGTCGTCGAAAACGCTAAAGACGATCAGTTCTTCGCGATAGAAAACAGCGGATTATACTGCTTACACCCCGATTCAGAAAAAATAGGGGTAGATGTATCATTTGTGGAAAGATTGCCTCAGGGCTTTTCACACAAACAGTTTCGAGATGAAGTGAACAGCTTTATGCAAAGTCTGACATTTCAATCGCTGAATCAATCATAGCAGGAATGATTGATAGAACCTGCAATAAAAACGGTGCCATGTGGTAATACGCCTACATGACACCGTTAATACATTTTATCGTATTTCTATCCCCGCATTTGCAACAGTGGATTTCACCTTAGAGATAGGGACCTCTTCTCTATGAAAAATACCGGCCGCCAGTGCAGCTTCAGCATTGGTTTCCCTGAAAACATCTGTGAAGTGATCTGCGGTCCCGGCACCACTTGAAGCGATTACCGGAATCTTTACAGCACCCCTGACCATATTTATCAATTCATGATCAAATCCGCTGTTAGTGCCATCTTTATCAATACAGTTTAAAAGAATCTCACCAGCCCCCAGCTTTTCACAGACAGTGACCAGTTGCACAACATCTATATCACGACCTTCCCTGCCACCACTCACCGTACATTGATACCAGCAGTATTTTTCTCCGTTCGGGCCGGGTGTTTTTACTGCAATCGTTGCGTGGGTAGTCTCATCAGGAGTGTTAACATATACCCTCCGAGGATCTACAGAGATTACAACAGCCTGCGCACCATAGACTATAGAAATCTGTTCTATTGCACTTGTGCCGTCTTTACTCTTCTTTTCAAGATATTTTTCAACTGCATAGACCGCGTCACTGCCTATTGAAATCTTATCAGCACCAGATCGGAAGTATCGTGATGCAACATCCAGTGCTGAGTAGAAATTACCATCACTATCGGTAAATTCACGAATACCTCCACCAATTGTCAATGGGACGAAAACGTTTTTTGAAGTTTCTCTAAGAACTTCAAGCATCGGCTGATCATTTAATGGAAAATTCCGAAACCCTGTAATATTCAGGAATGTTACTTCATCAGCGCCCTCATTATAATACCTTCGAGCGAGCTCAACCGGTTTACCGAGATTCCGAACCTCTCCTTCCTGGCGGACATCATACTGGTCGCCCTTGGTAACAACAAGATCTCCGGCATCATTGCTCCGAACATCAAGGCAGGCAATAATCCGCTTGGCTATCTTTGTCGGTCGATTATCCAGCTGAGGTTTCACACCTGATTCGACAATTTCTTTCCCTTTTAAAAACTGCTCTAACAATCGCAAACCCGCATCTCCACTCTTTTCGGGATGGAACTGGGTCGCAATAACCTGACCTTTGGCAACAGAGGAGACAAACTCCTCACCATAGTCGGTAGTAGTGAGAATCCAGTCCTTATTCTCTTCAGATGCGACTGCCTTAAAAGAGTGGACAAAATAAAATTTCTCACCGTTGTAGCCGTCAAATATCGAATTGCTCTTATGAATTTTGACACCATTCCAGCCAATTTGCGGTACGGAAAGCTCAGAATCGGAAAATCTTTCAATCTGTCCAGGAATAATACCTAACCCTGCAACACCTGGAGACTCAGCACTCCCTTCGAAGAATGTCTGTAATGCTACACATATACCAAACGTTGCTTTATCGAGATGGATTCGTTCTATCAGCTTTTCTGCATAGCCGTCACGGACAAGACGCTCCATAACAACCCCGAAATTACCTACTCCAGGAAAAATCAGCTTTTCTGCGGTTACGATCTCTTCAGGGGTTTCTACGTCTTTAACTTCAAACCCAAGTTTTCGAATCGCATTTCTGACGCTGCGGACATTTCCTGCGCCATAATCAAGAAGTGTTATCATTGCAATCTACCTTAAATATAAATTCAATTCCTGCTACAGGAGAGAAAAGTATTGTTTGCCGGAACATCGTCGACAGAGTACCTGGCCATCTTTAACCACGTCGCGATTATCCTGTACCCAGTCACCACAGCCCTGGCACTGTACTCTTTTGATTGGTCTTCCTGGAAGATCTTCCGGGGGGATCTTAGCTTCAACATGCTGAATAGAAAACAACTCTGCATCAGGCATTATTTTGTAGGCTTCAAGTTGCCTTACACGCTTATCAAGAATATGACCGCAATATTTTTTAGATAATTCGCGGGATTCTTCCAAGGCTGTAATTCTGACAGCTTTATCATTTTCAAGGTTAACAAACGTGGCCGCCATGACTCCATGATCTATAAGCTTGAGCGTACGTTTGCCTGCGCTACATCCAGTTACCGATTGAATTGCATCAGTAGCACATCTGTCTATCTCTACAAAGACATAGATATTTTTGCGATCCCGCCCTTTCGGATCAGTTACATTGATCAACTTCAATCCCAAAAGGGACATTCGAACACCAAGTACCTGGCCAGGGCAGACATGACCGTGAATACGCGTAGACTCTTCGAGCAATGCGTCAAAAGATTCCATTACAATAGCTGTACTCTTTATGTGGAATGTTGATATCTGGAGGCCGACCCAAAACCGCCAATTCCCCCAATTTCTTCGCTGATCTCAGATTTTAATCATCACAATACGTTGTATATTCATCTGGTTATAAATATCGGCCGCTTTGAGCTTGAAAAAAAATGCAGGTTTTCGTTCAGGTACTACCTAAAAGTCAAAACCTTTCTGAGCTGGTATTCCAGATGTATATGGATGTTTAATTTCCTGCATTTCTGTTACAAGGTCAGCAGCTTCAATGAGATTATCTGAAGCATACCTACCGGTAAGCACGATATGCATTCCTTCAGGCCTACTTTTGATAGCAGTTAGAATTTCTTCTTCAGGGACCATATTGTAACGAATAAGATAGGTTAACTCATCCAGTATTACCAGTCTTGAATCACCCTTCTTAATAATTTCAACTGCAAGTTGCCAGGCTTCTCGCGCGAGAGCAGTATCTTTACTTAGATCTTCAGACTTCCAGGTAAATCCCTGCCCTGTAACATGAAGATCAAGCAACTCAGGAAATTTTCCCGCAAGTTTATGCTCTCCGCATCGCCAGCCACCCTTAATAAACTGAACAACCGACACTTTGTGGCCGTGCCCAAGAGCTCTAAATACTAACCCGAGAGCAGCCGTAGTTTTGCCCTTTCCTTTTCCGGTATGGATAGCGAATAGCCCTTTAGTCACAACGAGCCTCACGGGTGCCATGACTGAAGGTCGGGTCATAAAGCTTAGAAACAGCCTTAAGTTCTTCCTGGCCAAAGACTTTACCTACACAGATCATTGCAGTCTTAACAATCCCTTCCTGCTGAACCTTTTCTGCAATGGTATTCAGATTACCTCGAATAATTTTTTCGGTATCCCAGGTCGCCCGCTCGACGACAGCAATAGGAGTGTCCTCAGCATAACCACCGGCAGTCAGTTCCTGCACAACTTTCTCAAGCATACCTACTGATAGAAAAATCATCATTGTCGTCTGATGCCTGGCCAGATCTCTCAATTTTTCCATTTCAGGTACAGGGGTTCGTCCTTCCTGTCTGGTAATTATGATGGTCTGGGCAATTTCAGGAAGTGTTAATTCAGCATTTAAAGCTGCCGCAGCACCTGAGGCAGAGGTAACACCAGGAATTACTTTATAGGGAACTTGGAGTAAATCGAGCTGTTGCATCTGTTCTTTTATTGCTCCATAAATCGCAGGATCACCCGTATGCAGCCTAACCACGTTACCACCTTTTTTCCAGGAAGCATGCATAACTTGAATAATTTGCTCCAGGTCCATTCCTTTTGAGTCAAATATTTCAGCCTTACAGCCGGAAAGAATCTCAGGATTAACCAAACTACCTGCAAATACGATGCAATCAGCATCATCAAGTAATCGTCTTCCCTTCACGGTAATAAGTTCAATATCACCAGGCCCTGCTCCTACAAAATGAATCGGGTTATTAGGCATTTCGTTCAAGGGGTTTATCCTTTAAGTTAACGTTTATGACCAACAATAATTGTAATAGGATTAAATGACTGCTCCTGTCTATCTGGATAAGAAAGTCTAGTCACTTCAATACGACTCATTTCTACATCTAAGCCGCACTTAAACATATATTCAGGTGCTTCCTTGTAGGTCTTATCAATTACAGCTGTTACAACCAGGCGGCCGCCCTGCTGCAACTGTTCGTTGCTCAGCTGTATAATTTGTTCTAAATTACCGCCATTCCCTCCAATAAACACTCTGTCAGGTCGGGGTAAACCATGTAGCTTTTCAGGAGCCGCACCTTTAATCAACTTAAGATTGCAGGTATCATATCTGCTCTTATTCCTGAGGATATTTTCATGTTGCTCCTCAGATTTTTCCACTGAATAAACAAGGATTTCCGGATAAAGCCTGGCAGCCTCTAGACCTATTGAACCTGAACCGGCACCAACATCCCACAAAATTCCATTTTCAGGAATAGCTAAAGAATGTAATACAGCAGCTCTCACTTCGCGTTTTGTTATGAGGCCCCTGCTATGGGTGATATCATCCTCGGTTAATCCAAACGAAGGTAGGCCCGGTTGCTGATTGGATTTTCTTACAAGAATCATGCAGCATAAATTGCCAAATTCAGCTGATGCTATTTCTTGAAGAGTTCCGGAAATAAACCGCTCACCCACCATACCGATATTCTCAGCCACATATGCAGTAAAGTATCGGGTATCTTCAAGAAAATCTATAAGACTGGCAGCTATCACCTCCGGCCGCATTTTGGCATCAGTAAGTAACACCGTTTTATGGCGGGATAGCAATTTACCTACAAAATTCCTCTCGGACCTACCATGCAGGCTCAAGACAGCAGTGTCGTCCCAATTGATCAAGAATTGTGCAAAAGCATGCTGTATTGAAGAGAGTGCAGGATGAACAACAACTGCATCACGACCAAAATCTTCTACCAGCCGTTTTCCTATACCGAAGAACATCGGGTCACCTGAAGCTATCACAGCAACATCACCATCTTTGAGGTGACGTTGGATCTTGTCGATTGCTTCAGTGAGTGGGGCAATTGAAATGATTTTCGCTTGTTCAAAATCGGCTAAAACATGAGTAAGCTGAGTCTGCATTCTGGCAGAAATTACAATAGTGGAACAACCGGCAACTATGTCTATAGGAACAGAGGCTGAATTCTGTAAATCGACGCCAATAAGCTGAATACATCCTTTACTCATATTGCTCACCCCGCTATTACTTTAACGCTGCCGTCATGATGCACCAGATATACTATCACAGGAATTTCTGAAACCTGTTCATGATAGGCTTTGGCGGCATAACATACCTTTTCAACGAGTTCAAAACAATCTCTGTCAACCAGTCGTTCGTATATCTCCCTGGCAGTATTCGATCCTGACAAAAATGAAAGATCCTTTCCTGGAGCAAGCCCCTCAATGCAATCAATAGCATTACTAATCTCAAGCGCACCAAATCGTACATGGGTTTGAGGAATTTTCAAGGCCGCCTTTAATGTTTTTGCCCACATGCCGGCCATATGCAAACGTGAAAATCTGTAATTACGAGCCTCTTTAAGTGAAAATTCAAGATAATCACCCATCTCAACAAACGCTTCAGGTTTAAGCGTCAGCCTTTTCTGCAATGCTTTTTCAGATGTGCGTCCAGTTGAAAGAACAATTTCAGTGTTCCCACCGGCATCAGCAACATCCATAGCTGCAGTGATGGTAGCTGTCCATGCTTCTGCAGAAATAGGTCGTACAATACCTGTGGTGCCAAGAATAGATATGCCGCCGATGATGCCTAATCGCTCGTTGAGAGTTTTTTTAGCTAATTCTCTACCATCTGGAACCAGTATTTCTACAGTTAGAGATGGGTGATTGGCAGAACAGTGCCCTGCTATCGCTTCTTCCACAGCTTCACGGATCATCTGCAGAGGTACGGGATTTATAGCCGGCTTTCCAATTTCCACCGCAAGACCTGGCTTTGTAACTACTCCTACGCCTTCACCACCGGTTATTTCTATAGAAGCAGAGTGACCAGGATTGGTATTGAAACGTACTGATGCAGCTATAGTTGCACCATTCGTACAATCTGGATCATCACCAGCATCTTTAATTACCGCGGCAAATTCTCTTTCCCCGTTATTAATTTCGGGAGTGAACGGTATAAGAGAAAACCACACTCTCTTTCCATCAGGAAACGGTATTTCCACCTCAGTGACTTCCCGGCAACCAAACAAGCGTAATGCTGCACCTTTAGCGGCAGCTGCGGCACACGCACCTGTTGTATATCCTGATCGTAATTTTTTCATAAGATTATAAAAAAAAAAGGTCGCCCCTTGCAGGAACGACCTTTCTCAAGCAATCACATATCTAGTATCGACATGTATTTACTGTCTTATTTCTCCAGTCCTGTAACTGAGGCAGGGGATATAGTGAAAGCACTTTACTGATATCACCCGCCAAACCAAATTAACTGATAGCAGTTGAAGTAGTCAGACTAGCAGTAAAACTTCCGCAAATCCATGATCGTTAGACAGGGACCAGGGACTTAGTTGATAGCTTCAGACAGTTTGCTGCCAGCTTTAAATTTTGCAACTTTCTTAGCTGGTATTTCGATTGTGGTGCCGGTTTGTGGATTTCTTCCCTGACGTGCTTCACGGGTAGATACAGAAAATGTACCAAATCCAACCAAAGTCACTTTGTCACCTTTCTTGAGACTCTCTGCAATTGCAGCCAGAGTACCGTTTAAGGCTTTTTCCGCAGCAGCTTTGCTAATGTCGGCTGCACCTGCTATGCTCTCAATCAGTTCCTTCTTGTTCATGAATTCCTCCCTGCTAATCGTTCTTTGCTTTTACCAGGACAACGTCGCTGTTGCCTTTCTCCTGAGTATGATGCTTTACTCAAACAACATCGGATTGTCAAAAGAAAAAACCCATTTTCGCCTTTTGACGTAAAACAATTAAGTGCCCTACAACCCTTTATAATCAGGCTTTTAGGGCCACAACCAAATCACAATAATTGAATAGAAGCGCAGAATCAAGTAATAAATCACTTATTCTCATAAGAAAAGCAGCCTTTCCCTAACGACCGGACAGCCCTATGTATACTGGCCCCAGGCTTGCTGATTCAAAATATTCGATAATTTGCAGTCTTATGTCCATTGTAGCCGCTGTTGAGATATCTTTTTCCTGCAGTTCTATACAGACACCATATCTCCTCAACCTAACCCGAGAGCCCCTAAAACCCAAGGTAAACAAGAACAATTCAGCCTGTTCAATTTGATAGAGTGCTTCAAGAGCTATCGGTGTACCGGTATCGACCCGCGTTGCCAGGCATGAGTTGGATGGAAGGTTGTGATTCTCGAGCCCCATAGATCTTGCGTACTCGCGGATATCTGTCTTGCTGAAACCAGCTTCAAGCAAAGGTGACCTGACACCTAATTCTTTGACTGCCTTCAGGCCCGGCCTGTCTTCCCTCAGGTCATCAGTGTTCGTACCATCAAAGAGCACTTGCTGACCACGAGCATTGATCATCTCAATAATAGTTGTATAGCTTGATTTCTTACAATAATAGCATCGCTGCTCATTGTTGATGACAACTTCATTCAGCAGTAAAGGATTGAGCTCAACAATAACGAAGCCTGATGAATCACTAAAATGTCTGGCAATAAGATTTTCAACATTCTCTTTTGAGGCTGCAGATTGCAGACATGAGTTCACAAAATAGGCTGTGACACTGTCTTTAGTTAAATGATTTGAGCAGATATGCAGAAGAACTGTTGAATCAACCCCTCCAGAAAAAGCTATTGCCACAGAATCAAATTCCTGCAAAATCGTTTTTACACGTTCAACTTTTGCAAGAATCTGATCTGGCAAATCTGTTCTAACTGCCATTAGGCAAAGTCTCAGCGGGTTTATTGAGCAGGAACTTCCCTTGCTGAATCTGTTCTTTAAGGATATTTGCGATTTCACGCGCTTTAGGAATGCTGGAGAGCGGAGCAGTCGGCACTTCTCTGCCATTGACGATTATAGAACCGGATTTAAGCTGTGCATAGCTTACCTCGCCATAATTACGAGCGATACCATTGGTATAATCATGTCCGTAGTCTACAACCTGGGTAAAAAGCTCTTCATCAGAAACACCTGTGAATTTAGCCATATCAACATCCAGAATCGGGATGGGAATGCCCAGTCCGACAGCCAGCGTATTGCCATAGCCTAAAATTGAAACTCCACGTATCCAGTCTGCAGACATCTGCTTCAAATCACCCTGTACCATAATGGTACCTGCCGGCTTCTTGGGGGCACCACCCTCAGTACGCGGAACATTTGGATTATGCTGGGTGCCATGCCAGGTAACATAGCCTGTAGCACCACCGAGGAATATTTTTGTACCTATGCCGATTGTTCGGTAAAGCGGATCATTCAAGAGCGGACTGAGCTCGCCGGCACTGCAAAAATTAGCATTTCTGCAATGAGGTTTAAGCATACCCATATATGTATAGACAGCTTTCTCTGAAAGATTTATGGCACAGTTATAATTCTGATAACCGTTTCTGGGGTTACAGAGCAAAGCGTACGGTAAATCATCAAGAGTGACTTCCTTCTTCATTTTCTTGCCGGCGTAACAATCTGTTCCGTATGCTTTAGCCTCAAGCAAAACTTTTTTCCCGCGGAGCAGGTCTTCGATAACATGACCACCACCGTACCTGAACTCGCCTGGGTAAATTTTATTCAGCGGATCATCTTCAGTAGGCTCAGTAGCACCGATGTAGCTGTCTACAGCAGCGAGGCCGGCATACGCCGAAACCTTATTCAGCCATACTTTCGAAGCCTTTATAGTCGGGGTCATCTGGCCAAAATTAAAGAACATCCCTGAAGAACACATTGGGGCAAACGTTCCTGTTGTAACCACATCAATATCACGCGCAGCCTGCTCAGGCCCACGATCACGAACAATGCCGACCATCTCTTCGGCGGTAACGACTACAGCTTCACCAGCCTTAATACGCGCATTGATTTCTTCGTATGTTTTTTTAACTGTATTTTTGCTCATATATTATCCGTTGATCTTGTAGTTATCTTTATTACAAAATATGAAATAGATAGATTGATACCATGACAACCGATATATTGGGAAGAGGGAAATCTTAAACCACTTTTTTTACACCTTGACATACTTTCTTGTTTTGCCTAATCTTGTTTACTCTAGATTACCCAAGTGTCATTCTTTTGTGACCGCCTCCCAACTTTCCGTTTACTACAGGACCGTTCATGACCAGCAAAAAAAATCCGGAAATATCTAAGGTGCGTTCCCGCATCGATGAAATAGACAACACCATCCTTGATCTTATCAAGGAAAGACTCGGACATGCTAAAGAAATTGGCAAGCTCAAAGATGAAGGCAACCGAGCCAAATGGGACCCGTACAGAGAAAGACAAATATATGAAAGGTTGATGAGCAACAATGAAAAAGTCTTTCCCGAAGATGCGTTGCGTTCAATATTTCATGAAATTATAACCACCTGCCGCTTATCTCAGCGTAAAGCTGAAGTGGCATATCTCGGACCTGAAGCTACATTCACCCACCTTGCAGGTGTGAAATATTTCGGTCATTCAGCAACATACAAGCCAATGGAGACCATTGACGATGTTTTTGCTGAAGTAGAAAAAGGCAGAACCACCTACGGCATTGTCCCTGTTGAAAACTCGATTGAGGGTGCTGTTTTTAATACTCTTGATTCATTCATGAAATACAAGGTCCAGATTTGTGGTGAAATACAGTTGGAAATCAGTCACAACCTTGTTTGCCGCTCAGGCAACATTGAGGATATTCAGACTGTAGCCTCACATGCTCAGGCTTTGGCTCAATGCCGTGAATGGCTGAGAAAAAATCTACCGTCAGTGCCTACCTTACAGGTATTTTCAACAGGCGCAGCGGCCCAGATGGCCTCAAACAATCCTAATATTGGCGCAATTGCCTCTTCACTTGCCATCAAAACTCATGAACTCCAGGTAGTTGTAAAAGGCATCGAAGATTACATGGGGAATACCACCCGATTTCTAGTGATCGGAAAGCGCTCCCCTACTCCGAGCGGTTCTGATAGAACGTCGCTGCTCATCGGCCTTATGGATCGTCCAGGTGCACTTAATCAGATTCTTACCATTCTTTCTGAAGAAGAAATCAATCTGGCTAAGATCGAATCGCGTCCCATAAAAGGAAAGCAGTGGAAGTATCTGTTTTTCCTCGACATGCTAGGACACATTGATGAAGACAGAATTGTCCGTGGCTGTGACAGGATTCGAGAACATTGTTCATATTTTGAATGGCTCGGCTCATATCCACAGGCAGATACCGATTCCTGATCAGCAATTCAAAGCTAAAGCCTAGTGTCATGTCATGCGTCAGGTGTCGTAATAATGTGAAGTTTTTTTCTTCCTGCAAGGCATGACAGGACACCAGGAGGCTGTCCGAGAATAGGGGTTTTCGCTCAGATCAAGGCAAACTCGCAAAATCACCGGAGGCATATAGTTAATATCCCGAGGATAATTTTTCGAGTTTAACGAAGATATGGGTGACAAGAGCATTGTCGGACAGCCTCCTAGCATCAACTTCCTTGCTTCGACGCTGAGGTTGAGAAAAAGAACAATTCCGGACAACCTACTGGTTGCGTTGCAGAACGTGTCGTAAGGACATACTGTCTATGTGGTGAAGCTGTATAATTATATTGAATCCTCCCAGCGGCATTGACTTTATGGGCAGGGTTCAATATGTTTGCCCATTTTTACCAGCTGGAAACACCCATACGATTCGATACGATTCGATCAACAACATTGTAGGTACGATACACGCACCATGCGAATACTTGGAATTGAAAGTTCTTGTGACGACACTGCAGCCGCTGTTATTGAAGACGGCAATAAATTACTCAGCAACGTACTGAGCAGTCAGGATGAAATACATAGCCGTTATGGTGGGGTAGTACCCGAACTTGCCTCACGTAACCACCTTGAAAACATCCATCCTATTGTATTTGAAGCACTTGCCAGAGCTAATATCACGCTTGACGATATTGATTTAATTGCCACAACACAGGGGCCGGGACTCATAGGTTCCCTGCTTGTCGGATTCTCTTTTGCGAAGTCTCTCGCATTCCAGAGCAATACGCCCTACATAGGAGTTGACCACATGAGCGGCCATCTCCTTTCTGTATTTCTTGAACACACTGTCGAATTTCCATATGTCGCACTGATCGCATCAGGTGGAACCAGTTCAATTTTCCTGGTTAAGAGTTTTACAGAGTTTCAACTCCTTGGACGAACACGGGATGATGCTGCTGGCGAGGCTTTCGATAAGGTGGCAAAACTCCTGCAACTGCCCTACCCCGGTGGACCACACGTCTCGAAATATGCATCCAGCGGTGATGGTAAATTTGTTAAATTTCCTCGTGCCTGGCTAGAGGAAGATTCCCTCGATTTCAGTTTCAGTGGTGTGAAAACAGCCGTCCTTAACCATTGTAATCAGCAGCAACAAAAAGATCTCCCCCTGCGGGTTGAAGATATCTGCGCATCTTTTCAGGAAGCGGTTGTCGACGTTCTTACAGTAAAAACAGTGCGAGCTGCAAAGAAGCATAAGGTTAAATCGGTTGTTCTTGGAGGGGGTGTCTCTGCCAACAGCAGATTACGAGAAGTTTTTTCAGAGATCTGCGGCAAAAATGATCTTAACTTCCATGTGCCTCACCCGAAATTTTGTACAGACAACGGTGCTATGATAGCTCTCGCCGGTTATCACAAATTCAATGCATTTGGTCCGATGATGCCGGAGGAAGATGTTTACTCTAGATCAATATTGGGTTAAGAACCGTAATCTATGAAACTAGAGCGAATTGGTAAGTATTATTATCGGCGTGTTCAACGATTGAAAGGGAATCCATATGCTCTTGCAGGCGGATTTGCCATAGGCGTATTTATTGGTATTACCCCTACAATTCCTTTGCATACCGTCACTATAATTGCCTTCACTCTATTAACCAGAACATCTACAGTAGCCGGAATTCTCAGTAGTTGGCTGGTCTGTAATCCGCTAACATATTTCCCGATATATTATTTCTCTCTTGTCATCGGGAATATGGTTACCCCATATCATCTTAATTGGGATAAGATAAGAACTACACTTGATATTCTGCTATCACCGGAATCATTATCCCATTCAATGCAGATTATAATGGGATTGGGCTACGAAGCAATTGCTGTTCTCCTCGTTGGAGGCTGCATCCTGGCTCTACCCTTCACCATAGTCAGTTATTACATGTCGCTACGATTTTTCTTCGCGATAAAGAAGAAGAGATGCGAAAAGCGCATCCTCCACTAATAGATACATTCATATATACGCATATCATGACAAGATACGGAGAGACCAGAAACTCCCTCGACAAACATAACCTTGCTCCCAAAAAACGCTTTGGGCAGAACTTCCTTGTAAACAAAAATACTGCAGAGGCGATTGTTCGGGCAGGTAATGTTTCAGAAAATGACACCATACTCGAGGTTGGAGTTGGCCTTGGCGCTTTAACCCAGCCAATTGCAGAGAGGGCAAAAAAAGTCATTGGGCTTGAAATTGACAGCGGTCTTGTTCGCTTTCATGAAGAGGAAGGAGATCTGCCCGAGAATGTCACCCTCATTCATCAGGATGTACTCAAGACCGATTTTGCTGAATTAGCCAAGACTTGCGGAGGCCCGCTAAAGATTATGGCAAACCTCCCCTATTCCATTTCCAATCCGTTCATTTTTAAGCTCATTGAAAATCGCGAATATGTCTCTTCAGCAACAATCATGTTGCAAAAAGAAGTTGGAGACAGGTTAATGGCTGTCCCAAACACCAAAGACTACGGTGTTCCCTCGATACTGCTGCAATGTTGTGCTTCTATTAAAAAATTAATGACCTTAAAACCCGGAGAGTTTCACCCACGTCCAAAAATCGATTCCGTTGTAATACGTATTGATTTTTCGACACAATCTCTCAAGTCCGCTGATGGAACACCTTACTCTTACAGGATGTTGCAAAAACTTGTCAGAACAACGTTTAATCAACGTCGTAAAACGATCCTCAACACCCTTTCTTCAGCTTCATTGTTCCTCGAATCGGATAGTATAGACAAGCAGACTAACAAGCGACTGACTGAAGAAACAATCCTTGAGGCCGGAATTCAGCCGACCGTCCGCCCTGAGTCATTATCACTCGAAGAGTTTATCAAGCTTGTCCATTCATTTACTAAAAAACTGAATCCCTGAAAAGGGATAGATCTTCCCCAACTACACATGCATAATTTTGTTTTCCATAACCCCACCAAAGTGCTCTTTGGGAAAGGAACCATACAACACGCAGGAAAAGAACTCGCTTTTTATGGAAAACGTGCGCTGCTTATCTACGGACAGAATTCAGCCAATAAAAATGGCTTGTTACATACGGTTAAAGGATCTCTGACTGAAGCAGAAATTGAATTTGTAGAACATGGGGGTGCTAAGGCTAATCCAACAGTTGAACATGTTAGAAAAGGAATTCAAATCGCTAAAAGCGAGAAAATTGACTGCATTTGCGCCCTGGGTGGTGGCTCTGTCATAGACTCGGCAAAAGCTATTAGCGCAGGCGCTCTTGTTGAACATGATGTCTGGAAATTCTTTACAGGTAAGAAGAGTGTAAAAAATGCTCTCCCGTTAATTGCAATCAGTACACTCGCTGCATCCGGTTCGGAAATGAATTCGGGAATGGTCCTGACAAACCAACATACTTTGCAAAAATTTGGTTTTGCACACAGGTTGCTTTTTCCTAAAGTTGCTATCATGGACCCTGAAACCACTTACACGGTTTCACCTCAACAGACAGCATATGGAGCAATTGACTCACTCGCCCATATTCTCGAATTCTACATGACATCTGTACAAAACGGTACAGTTGTTCAGGATCGCTATATGGAAGGCCTTGCTATGGCGATACTTGAAAGTTGCGACAATGCTCTAAAGAATGCAGAAGACTATGAGGCCAGGTCATCACTCATGTGGTCCGCTGCCCTCACTCTTAACGGCCTATCGTCTTCCGGGCTTGGCAAAGTCGGTTTTCCTATGCACCTGATCGAACATTCCCTTTCTGCAATACATGACATTCCTCACGGTGCCGGATTAAGCATCATCATTCCGGCATGGTTTCGCTATCAGGCAAAACACATTCCCGAGCGAATGAGTCAATTTTTCAGCCGCATTTTTGGTATTACAGGAACGCCGCAAGAAGTATCAGAACACGGCATACAAATCCTAACCACATGGCTTACAAATTCCGGTGCACCTACAACACTTGGCGAAGTTGGTATCTCTACCGCAGAAATCCCACGACTTGCCGAGAATGCCCTGCCACTGGCAAAGGTATGGAGAATGAGGGAGTACGACCAGAAGAAAATCGAAGAAATACTTCAGTTGTGCGGTTAATTCAGCTACACATCAAAACAACAACAGCCGGAAAACCATCACAGGCTTCCCGACTGAATAGACCATACTCAACGCTACAAAACTAATTAACAGGTTCACCAAACGGATTGAGTCTACCGGCTGCTGCAACATCAACTGTTACATACAACGTAGCTTTTGTGTAACCGTATTTTCCACCAAAACCTTCTTCTAAAACGACCATGCATGTTTTATTCGGCTTGGTGAAAGCAAGAAGAATGTTGTCTGACTGAGCTTCGCCAACCAGCTTCCACTTGCGATTTTCCATTGTTGAAACGATAAACTGCTTGAGCGAGCTTACTTCAACCCTGCCGCTATAGGTGAGAATACCACCTTCAAACGAGTCAGTTTTGATAGCCATGCTTTCATCGTTTATCCATTTCATATCGACTGGCAACTCTATATCTGAAAAGTTTCCAACCTGAGTTGACATCGGCCCGAGATCAGTCGGAGACATCTCTGTAGATGAGGATCCGTTATAGGAGGATGATCCTGTACATCCGCCAAGTACCAGGAGACCCATCATACAGGCAAGAGAGAATGTTCGTATAGCTGATTTCATGTATCAACCTCCAATCTGTTTAAGTATAAAATCGTTAACGTTTTTTCTGTGTGATTTCTGGTTTCTGTGTGCAGGATAGCCGATAGCCATCATGGCTGCAAGTTCATACTGTTCGGGAATAGCCAACTCCCTGTTCACAGATTTTCCATTTTCTCTGATTTCGCCAAGCCATACAGCTCCCAGCCCTATAGAATCTGCAGTAAGAAGCATATTCTGCATTACTGCACCTACTGATTGCTGCGCCTGGACTTCATCAAATTCCAAATCATATTCAAGAAAAATAGCAATCAAAGCCTGCGACTCAGCAACTATTGTCGAGTACACAGTAAGTTCTGATAAGAGTGAAATAATCCCCTTATCCCTGATGATTACAAATCTCCAGGGTTGACTGTTCCCAGCTGATGGAGCCCAGCTACCCGCTTCGATAACAGTCATTAAATCTATTTCCGAAACTGCATCACTCGTAAACTCTCGAACGCTTCTTCGTTCTTTTAGCTCTGTAAGGATATTTCTCTGCATTATTTCTTGATGTTGATTATTTTATAGTAATTAGTTAACAGCGTTTTAGTTAGTTTACTTTTCGTATAATGTCTAGAGTTTTATATACCTACACTCTCCGAACAGCTTAAAAACAATCCCCTCACTTCACTTCATTTCTTCCACAAGAATATGGCACATTGCAACAATACAACTCGCCTATTGCAATCACGATAAAATTGAGTTCTAACCACCAATACATTTTATTTAGACACCAGGAGGGTGTCCAAGAATAGACAGTTCTTCTCAAATCGAGAATTGTTGATAATAACAAACGGAGATATGTGTCTGATATTTAGAGAATTGTTATTGTAAAAAATGACGACGAGTTGTGGAGGGATGCTCTTTTCGATCACCCTCCCAGGAGGCTGTCCGACAATCGCCTTTCGATGTCTACGCAATCTGCCCAAACTCTTCGGAATTTACAAAAAATAATGCTCGCAGGTAAGCGAAGACTCCGATATCATCTATATGGCTGTGCTTATTTTTTGTAAATGTCTCGATTTTAACCAAATTTCCTATTCTCGGACAGCCTGCTAGCTGACTACCTTACATAAACAAACGACATTATTTTCACATAGTATATCGAATATGAACACACAGAAAAAAATAGAAGTAAATGAATTACCTATACGCTTGGGACAATTGCTCAAATTTGCGAATCTGGTACAGGATGGCTTTGAAGCAAAGATCAGAATTCAACATGGAGAAATACTCCTTAACGGTGAGATTGAATGCCAGCGCGGAAAAAAAATTATTGATGGCGATATTATCACCTTCAATGAAGAAGAATACCTGATTGTAAAGGATAAATAAGACAGTGGGTGGAGTGAGGTAATTGTAATTCAGAACTAACCCGCATTTATCATCAATACATTTTTTCGCAGGTCAGGCACAGGCGATGCCACTTATGTAAGCCACCACAAGTGGCTTCTAACACTGCAGCTACAGAAAATATATTGACAAAAAGGGCTCGTTTAAATTTTAAATGAACAACACTCCAACATTCGATTTGGTGTTTTTCAAATGTATATTCAATCAGTTGAGCTTAGAACAAAAAAAGATAATGGCAATGCCGGTTATACTTTATCGGAGGGCAGTACTGAATAGACTTGGATAGGTTGTTCAAGGCCTCGTAACAAACGTGGCCCCTCATCACTGACATCATAGAAATCGTCTAAAACATTCTTAATACTCTCGGTGATCAATATCTTACCAGTATCGGTTTCAGCAGCAAGACGCTGCACGATATTTACATCGGTACCTATTACCGTGAAGTCCAGTCGTTGCTCAGACCCTACATTTCCCAGGTAGACTTCACCACTCGATACACCTATACCTATGCCTATCTTCTTAAACCAGGATGATTCCTCACTCCATTGGCGTTGAAGATTTTCAAAACCCTGAAGGATCTTAATGGCTGTTTCTACAGCAGATCTCCCAGGGTTTTCAATCGGCACTGGTGCCCCGAAAAGTACTAAAGCGGCATCTCCCATAAACTTATCAAGCGTTCCTCTCGCTGCAAATACTGCATCAACAAAGAGTTCAAAAAATTGATTTAAAAAAATACGTAACTGTTCTGAAGAGATGTGCTGCACCAGCATTGTGAAATTTCTGATGTCGGCAAACATAACTGTTAGCTCTCGAACCTCCCCGACATCAAGCATGCTCTCTTTCTGATTTAGCAAAAACTCAGCTACTTCAGGAGCAACGTATTGCTCAAAAAGAGTTCTTAGCTTGATCGCTCTTTCCCTTTCCTGTAATGCAGCTACATTTTCAAGAGCCATCACAGCCTGGCTGCAAATTACAGAGAGCATTTCTATATCTGCTTGACTGTATTCTTTTTTTGTATCGTTATGACTTATATTGACAACACCTTCCACTACTCCCCGAATTACTAGCGGGAATGAAATCGACGCGGCAATATCCTTGCGCTTTAGGTATTCTGAAAATGGTGTGTTGTTCTGGGTTCGTCGATTGAGTATTACTGGCTTAGCATTGGCATACACCCATCCGGCAATTTTCTCGCCTGATTTTAGACGTACACCACTTGCTATGGTTTCTTTAATGCCGAGCGAAGCTACGATCTTCAGGCTCTCACTCGTACTTTCATAAATCATCACCGAGACACAGGGTACACGTATTTCTTTATGTATTGCGTCAACTAACTCACTGTAAACCTGTTCAGGCGATATCGCCGACATAAATTTCTGGCCGAGCTGATATAGTGGGAAAAGCGTCTTAAGTCGCGTGTTTTCTTCACGTAAATGAGCTACAGAAAGTGCTTCCTGAACTGAATTTATTAACTTAACCGCATCGACCGGCTTTTCAAGGACACCATTAAATCCTGTGTTCATCGCATCAATAACCATACGCAAATCTGCATGCCCGGTTATAAGAATCCCGATCAGGTTTGGTTCCATCTGGCGCAACATTGAGAATGTTTCCAGCCCATTGGCACCAGCAAGCAACCCATTAATCAACGTCAAATCAAAATTGATCTTCTCAGCAAGCTCAACAGCCTGTTCGCCAGTATGTGCACAAAACACATTAAACCCAAGATTGCCTAGAATCGTTCTGCATGAATCTGCAAAGAGTGCTTCATCATCAACAACAAGTATTTTTCGGGTGATCATAGAATCACGTACTCCACAAGATTTATCCAGGCACCTGAAGAAATGCTATCACTCCTCAAAAGGATCGAAAATACAAAACCATGTCGCAACTCAATAGTAGCACCCTCATACGATTGATTCAAGTTGACACAGTTATTGCATTATCAACCTAGTTGCATAGATATACCAGAAAAAATCATTGGGATATTTTGATAGACATCACCCCGGCCTATAATAATTATTCTGATCGTCAAAATATTCTAGAAGAGTGACTTAAAGGATGTTAGCCTGATAACGCTTACTACTTGAAACAACAATGACTTTAAAATTTCACATTCAACCTATCCATTTATGTATACAAAATTTCGTTTCGTATTCTCGGCCATTGTTTTATCTCTAGGAATGTTTGCAGCACCATCATACTCAACTGCACTCGCCTCAAATTTCCAGATTTTTCACACTACCAATCTTTTAGGTGAAGTTGATCCTTGTGGATGAAAATCGAATCAACTGGGCGGGCTGTCCAGAAGAGCATATCTCATAGAGACTCTCAGCAAAAATTCAGCAACAAACCTGCTTCTGGATTCTGGAAACATTCTCTTTAGCAGTAACAATTCTTCTAACGTAAGAACTCAGGATTTGCTGACAGCAGATGCCATCCTAAATATCTATAATACCATGGAATATACAGCAATGGCCGTCGGGCCACTTGACCTTACTGGTGGAATTGAATATCTGAGAGAATCTGTCTTAAAGGGTAGTCCATGGGTATCTGCAAACATAATGACAGCGGATAACGAACCCTTTTTCCCGCCCTGGATTATTCAACAGACTTCCAATGGAAAAATCGGCATAATCGGCATAACCTCGTACAAAGCTCAATTACCGGAAGGTTTCACCGCAACAACATGGCAGGATGTACTGCCGGATCACATCAAGAAACTTTCAGGAACCTGCGACTTCATACTACTGCTTTCCAACCTTGACGATGAACAGAATGCAAACATTGCAGCAAAGTATCCTCAACTACACCTTATAATTTCAGCAAATAATCGAAGTGGAAATAAGCCTCCTAAATTGTTCAACAATACCATCATCACTCAGACGCATACTAAAGGGAAATATCTTGGAATTCTAAAGATTGACTGGTCACCGGAACTAAAGATATGGGAAAACACTGAGCAGAATACATCTACTATCATTGCCAAACTAGAACATGATTTACAAAACCAAATAGTGGATCTAAGAAGAGATATTGAGAAAAATAAGACTGCGATAACGATGATGACCGATCAAAAAAAACATCTCGCGGCTTTTAGCGCAAACAGTAATGAGCAACTGACATCAACATTTAGTTACAGGTTTCGTGCCTTATCATCAAAAATCACGGAAAACAGTGAGATATCCAGCCTGACTGCTCAACTAAAAAAACATATTTCAAAAACTAATAAGAAAATAAGCAAAAGCCAGGTGACACGTTACACCTCCTCATTACAACCACCTTCTCATGATAATTATATTGAGTTTGCCGGAAGTAAGAGTTGTTCAACATGCCATGACAAGCAATATACAGCATGGGAAAATTCAGACCACGCAAGAGCATATTCCACTCTGGAATTAAAAAATCAGCACTATAATCTTGAGTGCCTCGGCTGTCACGTCACCCACAAGATGGAATCGAATTCAATCCAGAATGATGACATATATCTTCTAGGACTCCCGAAACAGTTGCAAAGTGTAACTTGCGAATCATGCCATGGCCCGGGAAAGAGCCATGTGGATAGCCTTGGCCAAGAGAACACGTTTCGCACTATTGACGAATCTGTCTGCAGACAATGTCACACCGTTAAAATGGATAATACGTTCAATTTTAATACCGCCTTACAGCATCTTAGCTGCAAGTAGTTGCAGACTATCTGGATAGAAAACACCTCAAAAAGACA
This sequence comes from Desulfosediminicola flagellatus, assembly GCF_005116655.2. Taxonomy (GTDB): domain Bacteria; phylum Desulfobacterota; class Desulfobulbia; order Desulfobulbales; family Desulfocapsaceae; genus Desulfopila; species Desulfopila flagellata. The sequence continues at coordinate 2,823,339 of NZ_CP050698.1, forward strand.
AAAAAAAGGGGAGCATGAAATTCATGCTCCCCTTCAGAACAGTTGAAGATTACCTGAAGTAATCAGTTAATCTTCAAACATTTACAACAGTATTAGCAACCAAAAGCGGTCTGCAGATTAGGTACGGTCTGCTTTTTACGGCTCATCATACCTTCAACCCACATAGAGCTGTTTTCAAGTTTACCACCGAATGCGCCTTCAACAAGTGCAGGATCATCGGAAAGTACAACGAGATCGGTTCCCTCTTTAACAACATCGGTAAGCATAAGAAGAACAGAGTGACGTCCATCAGCTTTAACTTCTGCCATTGCTTTCATCAGATCTTCACGGATATCTGCAACCTGATCAAGAGTAGCAAGCTCAAGCTGTCCAACACCAACTTTATTGCCTTTCATATCGAAATCTTTGTAGTCACGGAAAAGCAGGTCTTTTGCAGGAACGCCGTCTACAGAAGATTTAGCTTTCAGCATAGCCATGAAGAGTTCTTCAGTGTCAGAAACGCCAGCAACTTCTTTCAACTCCGCAACAGCAACTTTATCATCTTCTGTACAGGTAGGGGATTTGAAATTTACGGTATCACTAAGAATAGCTGCGAGCATACCACCTGCAACATTTTTAGGAATAGCAACGCCAGCTTCTTTGAACATTTTGTTCAAAACGGTACCGGTACAACCAACAGGCTCTGCTCTGAAAAGGATTGGGTTGTTAGTAGTTACATCACCAATTTTGTGATGGTCTACGATGGTAACAACTTCAGCGTCAGCAAGTCCTGCAGGACCCTGAGCGATATCACTGAAATCTACAAGTGCAACCTGTTTTCCAGCTGCATCAGTGATTTCTTCAGGAGCAGTCAGACCAAAACGCTCGATAACCATAGCTGATTCTGGGTTGAGATTTGCTGCTACAGACTGCATACAAGCTTTAGCGTCCTGACCCTGTGCGTTCAAAAGGGTTGCAAGCGCAATTGCAGCTGTTACTGAATCGGTATCCGGATTAGAATGTCCTACTACACAAATTGTCATTTGAGTCCTCCAATAAATTAAGTTAATAAATTTAAACTACTAAATAAAAATACGTAAAGCCCTACAAGGCGGTTTTTCATTAAAAATTGACAGCTTAACATAGTGTCTTCATTCAACTGAGTCAAGCAGAAAAAACAGTGGTTTATACTGCTTATTCAACGCAAATAACCAAACAGATAACATGCTGAATATATAGCAATTGTTATAATCCAGCCGGTGCAGGATTTAATGGTGACTTTGCAGCAATGCTGGTATATATTCTCCTAGTATCAGAATGTTAACACATCTCATCACTGGAAATTGTCTATGAGCGAAAAGTTATCAGAACAAGAAACCCGCCCCCGGCGAAAGAGAAAGAAAAAAAACGCCTCACCACTCCCCTATTTCCTTATTATTTCCGCTGTAGTAGCTACAGGATTTATATATTTTCAATATCAACAGAAAACTATAAAAACGCCTGTTATTACTGAGCCCTCTACCCTTCCTGAAACAAGTGTCGGCGGCGAAAATACAGATCTACAGAATGCTCAGGTATATACTGAAAACGAGGTACTGCCAGAGAAAACTGAAAATCAGCAGGAAACTGAATCAATCGACCAATCTGATTTTTTTACAGTAATTGATTCCCCAGAGCAACCAAATCCCAAATTTGACTCACTTAAGGAATCTGCCCTGAATGATAAACTCTGGGCTGAAAGTCAACGGGCACTGACAGACCTTGAACTTTTCTACTCGCATCTTGATGAGCAGGATTATATGCAACCCACCCTCATCAATACGCCTAGCAAGGTTTATTTTTCAAAACTCATTCAGAAGGTGATTGATAATCCACCTATTGTTTCTGGCGAAACAGACGACCTTTTCAATATTTTACAAAACACTGCACATTTTTTCCGAATTGTTGGAAAGAAAAACATATTCACAATAAAAGCGATACTCTTTAAAGAGAAAGATTCTTTCGAGGAGGTTCTTGCTGATTATTATATACTTACTAAAGATGCTGCCTACCTCGCAGAAGAATTTTCGCTTAATCTTGATCAGGAATCGCTATATGATTACGCAGGGTTCTTTCTCACGACCATGGGTGGCAGGCTCTATCTGTTTAGAAGAGATTCAGTTTCTCGTATGGTTGTCAGTTATTACTCCATTCTTATAGTTGATGAAGCAAATAATCGAGGGACAAACAGACATGGGATAGATATTCAACCTGCTATCACCACTCTCATAAGTGAGTTGGAGAATAGCAGTGCCCAGCTTAAACTCAAAGATACCTACCTCGACACACTTTACGAGCTTAAAGAAAAATACATGTAGGTATTGCTACCCAGATAACGGTTTTGATATGGATAACTGGTACATAGCGGTTAACGGTCAGCAGCATGGTCCATTTTCCTCCCAACAGATTCTTCAAGGACTCCAGACGGGGATATACAATCAGGAAACACTTGTTTGGAGACAAGGATATCAGGATTGGATACAGATTTCTCAGGCAAAGGAATTAGATAACCAATCCACAGCAGCAACCCCTCCACCTCCTGGACCTGTGGGAGTTATTGCCCATGAAATCGACTACCAAATATTTGGCTCAGAAATGCAGTTTGTCGAGATTGAGCTCGACCCGCAGGAGAGTGCAGTAGCTGAGGCTGGAGCCATGATGTATATGACTGACGGTATCACCATGGAAACAGTCTTTGGTGACGGAAGCAACGCATCTGCTTCCGATGGTCTCCTGGATAAAATGCTCGGGGCAGGTAAACGGCTCATCACGGGAGAGAGCCTATTTACAACAGTTTTTACTTTTAACGGCCAGGACAAAGGCAAAGTAGCTTTTGCTTCTCCCTATCCAGGGAAAATTATTCCACTTGATCTGCGCAATTATAATGGCAAAATTATCTGCCAAAAAGATGCCTTTCTCTGTGCTGCCAAAGGCGTTGCTATCGGAATTGAATTCCAAAAAAAGATAGGAACAGCTCTTTTTGGTGGTGAAGGCTTTATCATGCAGAATCTGATAGGTGACGGCCTTACGTTTGTTCATGCAGGTGGAACAATCGTAGAGAAGGAGCTCCAGGCAGGAGAGACACTGCGTGTAGATACCGGTTGCCTTGTGGCATTAACCCAGACAGTACGTTATGACATTGAGTTCGTAGGCGGAGTAAAGTCTGCACTCTTTGGTGGGGAAGGGTTCTTTTTTGCTACTCTGAGAGGACCTGGTCATGTATGGCTTCAATCGCTGCCCTTCTCACGACTGGCAGGCAGAATCCACGAATCTTCGCCACAGAATAATGCTGGATTTTCAACAAGTGGCGAAGGATCAGTTCTCGGAGAGTTGGGAAATCTTTTCCAGCGTTAACATAGACGTTACATGTTATTTTTTTCACACTGCTCAAATGTTGATAATTATGGTGCACGCCGGAATTAAAGGAAGATTGCCTTTATCGCCCGGCCGCATTATAATCTAAGGATAATTGGTATTACAGCAGGGTTATATAATGGACGTATTTTCATCAACAGGCAGTTCTCTAATTGCTGGTATCCAAGTCATTTCAGGTGCCGCACAATCTACTACTGGCCCCCAACCCAGTACACGTGGCGAAGATACGCGCGATAAAGGGCCGGAAGATAAAGTCAGTTTATCGCCAGAAGGCCGTCAGGCGGCACAGGAAACTTCCAATCCCCAGGATCAGTCTGAAGAGGCATCTAACGCCGAACAAAATACAGCCCTGACAGCTGAAGAACAAAAACAACTCCAGCAACTCAAATCACGTGATCGAGAAGTTCGTATTCACGAACAGGCACATCTGGCTGCAGCAGGTCAATATGCGGCTGGCGGCCCAAGTTTCACCTATCAGCAGGGACCGGATGGCAACCGCTATGCAGTTGGCGGCGAGGTACCTATTGACGTAAGTAAAGAAGCAACACCAGAAGAAACACTTCAGAAGATGACTGCCGTTCAACAGGCTGCTTTAGCTCCAGCTGAACCCTCCAATGCTGATAGACAGATAGCCGCACAGGCAGCGATTACTGCCGCACAGGCACGACAGGAACTCACTGAACAAAATAGTGAATCGATTGATGACGTTTCGAAACCCGGAGATGTTGACACCGGTGAAAATGCTGATAGCGAATCTCCAGACCAAAACAGTCCAAGTGAATCTGCCTCAAGCGCCAATATCATAGATAATAGCACAATAACTCGACGGGCAATGATTGATGCGTACAGCGCAATCCAGGCCTTAGGATAATTCATCTGATGCACCGCCTTCCCGGATGTGCATTTTCCACGCCCCTTTCAACGAACCCATCCACCCAACATGACAAAATACCAGGAATATAATACAGGTCTGTTTAATTTCATAAACAACTCTCCAACGGCGTTTCATGCAGTTTCCGAGATTCGCACCCTCCTTCTGCAAAAAGGATTCTCAGAGTTATACGAGAACCAATACTGGAAATTGGAAAAGGGGAAACCGTATTTTGTAATACGAAACGACAGTGCACTCGCAGCCTTCACACTCGGTAGCGAAGAGAATCCTGAAAGTGGATTCAGAATGATCGGTAGCCATTCTGATAGCCCTGGCCTTCAAGTAAAGCCTGCAGCTGACACTGCGTCTGAACCATATTTACAAATCGGTGTCGAAATATATGGCGGTCCGTTGCTTAACCCGTGGTTTGACCGCGACCTGGGCCTGGCCGGACGTGTATGCTGTACTGATGGCTCAGGAAAACTCTGTGAATATCTCATCGATTTTCAACGTCCTTTGCTTACCATCCCCAGCCTGGCAATCCATTTCGATCGTGAAGCAAATGACGGAAGACCCATTGATAAACAAAAATTCCTTCCTCCCCTCTTTGCCCAGACATTAGAAGACCAACTTCCTGATTTTACAACCGTCTTGAAAAACAGAATTTCTGAGCAATATCCTCAAGCAAAAATCGTAGATATTCTCGGCTTTGACATGTTCTGTTATGACCATCAAAAAGCCTCGTACCTAGGTTTGAATAACGAATTTATTACCTGCAGCCGACTTGATAACCTTTTGAGTTGTTTTGTTGGAACGAGTGCGATGGGAGATGCAGGGGGTCAGCGCAATACACTTTTTCTCTGTACCAATCATGAGGAAAATGGTTCGACCTCAACAAGCGGTGCGCAATCATCATTTGTTGAAAACATTTTCGAACGACTCATCCCGGCTCCTGAAACACGACAGATAGCCCTTAGAAACTCTCTCTTTATATCTGTTGATAATGCTCATGCAATTCATCCAAATTTCAGGGAAAAATCTGACCCTAATCATAATGTTATTTTAAATGGCGGCCCGGTAATTAAAAATAATGCCAATCAACGCTACGCAACAAACTGCAAATCTTCGGCACTCTTTAAACTCATAGCCAGGGAGGCTGATGTTCCGGTTCAGGAATTTGTTATGCAGACAGGTATGCCCTGCGGAAGCACAATTGGTCCTATGACTGCTGCAAAACTCGGGATAGAAACCATTGATATTGGTGCACCAACATTATCCATGCACTCCATAAGAGAATTGACTGGTAGTCAGGACCCATACCTGATGCATAAAGTTATTCACAGCTTCCTGTCTTCACCTGAATTACAGAGAAGATAAATAATGGGTTTGTATGGTAATAGACTGTTTTTTGCAGGGGCATCAGCATGGATAATCCTTGGTATTATCCTTTCGGCTCCTGCAAATGCAGACCTCTTTACGTACGTCAATAAATATCAGTCGACCTCTGTGTCTGAAGATGCGATGAACCGCCTTCAACGTTATGACTACCTCATAGACTATTTTACGAGTTTTAGTTATTTCGAGCCCAATCACAAAGTAAGCGCTGACTTTATAAGAGCACTTATTCTAGCTGAATCTTCGGCAAACCCACGTGCCGTATCACACAAGGAAGCTTTTGGTCTCGGCCAGATAATTTTAACAACAGGTCAGCAGGCTGGTCGTGAATTATACAATGCCAAAAAGCTATTTAAGTATGTCCCACAGGCTTCACTTAAAAACATCTCGAATGAAGATTTGTTTGACCCAGCAGTAAATATACTTCTTACCTGTTACCTGATAGCAAAATACAACTACAAGTTTGAAGGAAAGTTAGAACTTGTGATATCTGCATGGAACGCCGGCGAGAACACAAAATCACTCGCCCAAGGTAGACACGCGCCGTATATCGAGACCCAAAACCTCATTGGCAAAGTTAACGGGTATTATCTCTTTCTCTTAAAAAATAAAGGGGCACTTCGCTATTAAACGAATGCCCCCGTATTTTTTCTGTGTCGTTTTAACTGATACTATACAGCCAGATCTATCTGCTGAATCGTTCCGACAGTTCCGTCGTCCTTAACAAACACGCCTGTATTCTGTACCTGACCCAGCAATTCATTGTTTTTATCTTTTAAAGCAAAAGGGGAATCTATATGGTTAAGGTAAATTGCCCCTATCCCTTTCTCCCCGAGAGAGAAGAGCTGGTTTGCACCTTCACTGTTTTTTGTCCAAATGCGAAGATGTTCAAAGATTGAATCATTCTCATCGATCCATCTATTTCCATCTGAGTCGTATTCTGCCAGTTCAGCAAATCCGTCGCCTGTGTTAGGCCCAAAGAGCTCACTGCCATCATTTACTTGCCCATCCATATTCATATCCAGGGCTAAAAAACCACTGCCGGGATTAACAAAAGCTATCTGATCATCTCTACCATCCATATCAATATCAAATTCAAACATTGTCTGCGTGAGTTCAGCAGCATTGCCAGAGAAATTGATAGTCAATGGATCCTTTAATGCCTCTCCGGCTCTGATGCTGATACTTTGCTCAGTCATGAATTCACGTGTCATATTCAATTGCACATTGAAATCTATCTCATGTCCATCTGCTGTGGCAATGATTCCTTCAGCTGTAAAACTCGTTGACTCATACTCATAATGAGACTCGTAGTAATCATATTCAAGTCCAAATCCATTCCCAAGGATTGCCGGTTCCACACTTCCAGCATTTTTAGATGCTATATCCTGACCTACTTCCTGTGGCGACACACCATCCTGAGGAATATGAACATCTATTACCTTGCCAGTAATCCGTTCAATCATGGATCGTAATATCATGATATTCAAATCTGCTGATTTTATCTGATCATGCTCTACAGGAGTTACCAATGCACGTTGCGGTCTACCTTTGTTGCTATTTGCAGACAATCGCACCATATCTGCCTGTTGTATGATCGTGTTCTCGATTTTAGTTTGAGATACATCGTCTTCATCACGTTCAAAGGCTTTTGCATTACCCCCCCAAACGTTAAGAGACTCGTGAATTGTATGTTTTTCTATTGACTTACGCTCGGAAGAGAGCTGAATGGAAGAGTCACTGATAATCATGATACGCCCTCCTTGGCATCTTTTGTGGCAAATGATACCCGAATGGCCCTCCATGACTGTCCGGATACACCTGTGACTATTCTGTCTCGGTACAGTTTTAGTAAAGCTTTAGAAAAAATGGTTGATTAATTTCAAAATATATATTTAAGTTTTTCATTATATTCTTACACGCTTTTTTTACTTGCCTATTTTCATTATATAAATTTTATTGAACAAGGCAATTATGTGCAAATACTCACTTTTTTCTTATACCACACCTAACCTCCCACTTAGTGGTAATTGACAGATAGGGTACTCGTATGTAGCTTTGCTTTTTGCTTATAATACGCTGTGTCAATAATACGAATGACACACAATTGAACAACAACCATTAATATACGATATATGACAGATAGCATATCAAGCCAAATCAACGTAATATATAGATTTTGTGCTCAAAGCCTTCAGTATCCCGATCGCAGTTGGCTTACAGCTGAATACGAAAAAAGTCTTTTCATCCTTCTCGATACGCTCGACGCTCAGAAAGAAAAAGAGGCAATTCAAAAAAGATTCAGTACAGATAATGACCCACTTGAAGCCCTGCAGATAGAGTATACACGGCTTTTTATTAATGGATTTCCCCATGTCGTTGCTCCACCCTATGGATCTGTATATCTCGATAAATCCCTACTTGGAAAGCACACCGAAAAAACCATGAGCTTTTATAAATCTCATGGATATATGCTGAAAGAAGGTACTGATCTGCCTGATCACATAATTTATCAACTTGAATTTCTTTCACTGCTCGCTGAGAATAACGATGAAGCTGCAGAGACAGAATTCCTTAAAACTATATTCCTACCATGGTTTTCGAAATTTCATGCCAGAGTAAGACAAGAAACAACGCATCCGTTTTATTCTGTAATTGTTCAATTCATTGATTATTTAACGAAGGAGGAAGACGAACATGGCATTCAACTTGACGAGGCGTAGATTTCTTCAATCCGCCTCTTTGGCAGCTGTTTCCATACCGCTTTCCAAAGTTGTTTCTGCTGAAACGGGATTTACGCAATCTCCACTTGAAGCTAAAGGTTCTCTCAATGAAGAGACTGTTTCGGGTGGAATCTGCGAAATGTGTTTCTGGAGATGTCAGCTTATCGGCAAAAAGCGTGAAGGCAGACTTATAAAGCTTGAAGGTAATCCAAAATCTATTGATAACGGCGTATCAATCTGTGCCCGTGGAAATGCTGGCATAAAACTACTATACGATCCAGACAGACTTAAATACCCACTTAAAAATGTCGGTGAAAGAGGAAAACCTGTCTGGAAACGTATCAGCTGGGATGAAGCACTGGCAGAATGTTCAAGCCGCCTTAAAGGTGTTGTAGACAAGTATGGCCCTCAGGGAATCAGTGTATTCCCGCATGGCTCTACCGCCAAATATCCAATGCATTTCTTTGAAAGAACCGTTGGAACCCATAACGTCAGTGAAGCCTCTTTTTTCCAGTGTCGTGGTATTCGTGATACTGCGTATCTTGCGACAATAGGCAAGGCACCTGGTGAGAAAGTGGATATGGCAAACTCCAAAGCGATTTTTCTGCTTGGTTCACACATCGGTGAAAACATCCACGTCTCTCATGTTAAGAATTTTGCCAAGGGCCTGCAAAACGGTGCAAAGCTGATAGTTGTCGACCCACGCTACTCCGCTGCTGCGGCAAAATCTGATATCTGGATTAAAATCAAGCCAGGCACAGACACCGCTTTTCTCCTTGCTGTGATGAACTATCTCGTTAAAAACAACAAATATGACGCAGAGTTCGTTGAAGAATATGGAGACGGATTTGAAGAATTCACTGAAGGCATCAAAGACTGGAGCCTTGAGAAGGCAGCAATAGAGTGTGATATAACCCCGGATGAAATAAAGCAGGTAGCTGAAATGCTTGCAGTCAATGCCCCTAATGTGTCCATCCATCCAGGCAGACACGTATCCTGGTATGGCAACGATTTTCAGCGACAGCGATCGCTTGCCTGCCTTACCGGTCTTTTAGGTGCATATTATGTTAAGGGCGGCTGGGTACCGGGAAAAACTCCAAAAGTTGGCAAAGTAAGCTGGGCTAAGCACGAACATGATACCGAGCATAACCTCAACTACGATGAAGATGAGGAAATGCGTCACCCTTTCACCCCTCCTGGGACACCTACCGAATTGATACGGGATGCTGCTCTTACTGGCAAACCATACCCAATCAAAGGTTGTGTTATCTGGGGACAAAATCCGATTCAGACCATTCCTGGTCAGGAGAAGATGAAAGATGTTCTTCGCCAGATGGACTTTGTCATGTGTGTTGATGTTATGCCAACAGATGCAACAATGTATGCTGACATCCTTCTTCCTGAAGTAAGTTATCTCGAACGGCATGATCTGGTTAAGACCGGTACACAATGGGACTTCTCTGAGAAACATCAGCAATACATCGCTGCAAGACTTCCGCTTGTCGAACCTATGTTCGAGCGCAAAGATCAGGTTTTCATTACCAACGCAATCGCTACAGGTCTTGGCCATAAAGATGAAATCCCTGTAAAATCGGTTGAAGAGCTGGTTGAAAAAACCCTTGAGGTCGCCGGATTAAGTCTCAAACAGATAACCCAAGAAGGCGGAATACATTTACAGGACGGAAAAGATCCATATGGAGTACCTGAGGACTTCGAAGTGCTCTTTTATAACGAGGACATCGAAGATGCAGGCTTCCCGGGCGTACCGACCTATATACCAATAGATCAACCACCAGCTGGCTACGCACGACTACTCTATGGTCGCGTACCGGTGCATACGTTCAATCGGACCCAGAATAATGCATGGCTTCATTACGCCATGCCTGAAAATCCTGTCTGGATAAACGATGAAACTGCTGTAAAGCTTGGCCTAAAAGACGGAGATGTTGTCGGACTGGTTAACAGCGAGGGCTTTAAATCGCGAACAACAACCACCCTCAAAGTAACTCCAGGCATCAGAAAAGACTCAGTCTATATGGCTCATGGCTATGGTTCAGTCAATCCGTTGTTGAGTGTTGCCGTCAATGCCGGGGTCGATGATCAGAGCCTGATTACCAAAATTGCAGTAGACCCGGAAACAGGTGCCCATGGCATGCGAAATAACTTTGTCAAACTCATTAAGGACGGCAAAGTGCTGGACATTCCGGCATAACTTTCATCCATCGCAATTTTAAGTCTTCAGGGAGGACGTAATGCAATACGGAATGATAATAGATCTTGAAAAATGTGTCGGATGCCACGCCTGCACCATCGCCTGCAAGGCGGAGTGGGAGGTTCCTGTTGAATCCGGCAGAAACTGGGTTAAACGTCTCGGCCCTTCACTTGTGAAAGGTGAAATGGCTTCAACATACTACCCCGGATTATGCAATCACTGTGCAGATCCTGTATGTGTACCTGAGTGTCCTGCAGACACAGAAGAGGTAACGTTTATAGACGCAAAAACTGGAAAAACAGTCGTTGAGGAAGTTGCAGCTACATGGAAAGATCCTTTTGACGGCACAGTCCAGATTGATAAAGCCAGATGTCTAGGCTGCGGCGCATGTGTAGATGTCTGCCCATACAATGCACGATATATCAATCCCGATCTTACTGATGATGTATCAGAAGACGGTAAAGCTGATAAATGTACATATTGTAAGCCACGGGTTGAAGCTGGCTCTGAACCAGCTTGTGTTCAGACCTGTATTACCGGTGCTCGTATTTTCGGTGATCTTTCAGATCCGAAATCTGAAGTATCTCAATATGTAAAGAATGGTGCCAAAGGTATTGAACCTGTTGATGGCAATCTCGGGCCGAATTCACTTTACTATGGTAAAGCAAAGGATATCAGCCTGCTGTTCGACACTTCAACACCCGAACTTGCCGATCTTGGTATGGTTCGACGACGCGCAATGCTTGCTTCACTGAAGCGTTCTGCAACGAAATCCATTCGCAATGTTGGATTAATTGGAATGGCTGGTGCAATATTAGCTGCATCGTCGAACGATAAAGAGAGCAATAAAGGGTAAATTTACCATAATTCTCCACATAGCTGTTGATGGCCATAATCTCTTGTTTGATTATGGCCATTTTTTTTTGTATGATCGTTTCACACTACAAATGACACCTTCGACAAATTCGCCGAAGAAACGAACATGAACCTTACAAAGGAAACATATGAGTACCGACGATAAAAAAATCATCTATTCGATGATGAAAGTATCAAAATATTACGACAACAAACCTGTCATTAAAGATATATCGCTGTCTTACTTCTACGGTGCAAAAATCGGTGTTCTCGGACTTAACGGTTCGGGTAAGAGTACCCTGCTTCGAATTCTTGCAGGAATAGATACCGAATTCAACGGCAAAACTGTTTTATCTCCAGGCCTTACAGTCGATTACCTTGAACAGGAACCTCAACTTGATCCGGAAAAAACAGTCCGCCAGATTGTTGAAGAAGGCGCTCAGGAAACCGTTGACCTGCTCAACGAGTTTAACGAAATTAACGAAAAATTTGCTGAACCAATGACTGACGATGAGATGCAGGATCTAATCGACCGCCAGGCCAAGGTTCAGGAAAAACTCGATAACATGTCAGCATGGGACCTGGACAGTCGCCTCGATATGGCCATGGATGCACTGCGATGTCCTCCAGCGGACAGTCTTTGCGGAGTGTTATCCGGTGGTGAAAAACGTCGTGTAGCATTGTGTAAAATTCTTCTCAGAAGACCAGACATCCTCTTGCTTGACGAACCTACAAACCATCTTGATGCTGAATCAGTCGCATGGCTTGAGCACCACCTGCAGGAGTATGAGGGAACCGTGATTGCAGTTACCCATGATAGATACTTCCTCGACAATGTTGCAGGCTGGATTCTTGAACTTGACAGAGGTGTTGGAATTCCGTGGAAAGGTAATTACTCTTCATGGCTTGAGCAGAAAGAAAAGCGTCTCTCCCAGGAAGAAAAGACTGAGAGCAGTCGTCGTAAAACCCTCAAGCGCGAACTTGAGTGGATCAAGATGTCCCCCAAGGGAAGGCGTTCAAAATCCAAGGCCAGGATCAGCGCTTATGAAAAACTCATGGGGCAGGAAACTGAAAAACTTGAGAAAGACCTTGAGATATTCATCCCACCTGGACCACGTCTTGGTAAGGTTGTTATTGAGGCCACTGAGGTGCAAAAGAGTTATGGCGACAGAGTTCTTGTCGACAAAATGAATTTCAACCTTCCTCCAGGAGGCATTGTCGGCGTTATCGGTCCTAACGGAGCTGGTAAAACAACATTGTTCAGAATGATCACCGAACAGGAACAGCCTGATGCCGGTACGATTCGTAAAGGTGAAACTGTAAAGCTCTCTTACGTAGATCAGAGCAGGGATTCGCTTGATCCTGAAAAAACCATCTATGAAACAATTTCAGAAGGTCAGGATACTATCTGGTTGGGAACTCGTGAAGTCAACAGTCGAGCATATGTAGGGAAGTTCAATTTTGCAGGATCAGATCAGCAGAAGAAGGTGGGATTACTTTCAGGTGGACAGAGAAATCGTGTTCATCTGGCAAAAATGTTAAAAGAAGGAGGCAACGTCCTTCTTCTTGATGAGCCAACAAACGATCTTGATGTTAATACCCTACGGGCACTGGAAGAAGCTTTAGAGAATTTTGGCGGCTGCGCGGTTATCATCAGCCATGATCGCTGGTTCCTGGACAGATTGGCCACACATATTCTTGCCTTTGAGGGCAACTCGGAGGTAGTCTGGTTTGAAGGCAACTATTCCGATTATGAAAAAGATCGAAAAGCCCGTCTTGGTGCAGAAGCTGACCAGCCTCATCGGATCAAATACAGGCAGTTGACCCGCTAGGACTTTTATCACCCATACGTCAAAACCTCAACCTTACAGATTACGTTAGGGTCCTAAAAATAGGCCAAAAGGACTGAGGTTGAAGAGATTAGGACTGAGTGCTTCAGAAGCACTCAGTCCTTTACCTTTGGGCTAATTCCTTGTGCACGCGTCCAGCCTGTACAGAATACTGGAAAAGCAACAGATTTGGCAAAAAATGAAAAGGTATGGGTAACGGACTGCTCTGGTAAACTACCGGTATGTTGAAGTAAACCCTTTAGGCGTTCCGGCAAATAATTGCCTTTTGCTTCTAGAGGGTCATATTCATTATTTCCTGCAGCATATGATCAAGCTGCGGTATCAGATGTACAGCCTCTTCGATACTTCCTGATTTCCCATCATCCTCAATTCGCCGTGTTACTTCAGTAATACCTTCAATTCCCAAGCTGGAAGCAGCTCCTTTGATTGAATGTGCTGCAGCCGCAACAACTTGTGCATCTGAAGATTTGATCCCGTCTTTTATGCGCAGAATATCTGATTGAAAAGACGTTTTAAAGATGTCGAGAAGCTCATTTAACAACTCCTCATCTTCTGCTGCCTGCTCAAGAGCAAACTCCTTATCCCATTTCAATAGCGACATAGTCACCTTCCCTGTATCGTGTAATCAACAGATACGACAGGTAAACAAGCACCTGACGACCACAGGTTATGGTATCATGATTTTACAGCAAATAACAAATTCAATACCATATTGATATTCATGACTCTGTTTTTACGTCAAAAAAACACATATATTCACGTAAATTTCGGCCGTTAATTAGAAATCTGTACATTCAGGTATACCAGGAATGGCTATACGTCCACGCCTCAGCACGCAAAGCTTGCCACGCGAAAAACTAATGACTGTAGATCCCGGCCCTTCTGTTGAAGGACCACCGTCTATCACTCCATCAATACCGGAACCAAAAGCATTTCGTACGTCTCTTACATTTCGAGCCGGTTCATAAGCTGAAATATTTGCACTCGTTGCAGTTATCGGTTTTCCAAACTCATCAATAAGTGTACGTGCATACTCATTCGGTGTAAGCCGTATCCCAATGGTCCCGGTTCCACCGGTCAAAAGTGAGGAGACATGTGGTTTAGCCTCAAATATCAACGTTAGCGGCCCCGGCCAATACCTGTTGATAAGAGACTCGTAAACCTTTGGGATCTCTTGTGCATAGAGCAACAGCTGTTCAACTTTTGAGATCAGTATAAGTATCGGTTTGTTCGCGGGACGCTGTTTCAGGGCAAACAGACGTTGAAGAGCTTCCTCGTTTTCGGGATCTACTGCGAGGCCATAATAGGTTTCAGTAGGAATGGCAACTACACCGCCACACCGTATTGCGTCAACAGCCAGACTGATTGTCTCAGTCTGGCTGTTATTTACACTAGCATGATGCTTCAAGTTTTCGCGCCTTTTCTTCAACTTCCTTGATCATATTCTCCTTGAACTCAAGAAGTTTGGCTGCAACCTTTTCGTCATTTAACGCAAGCATCTTACCCGCAAATACCGCTGCATTTTTAGCACCAGCTTTACCAATACCCATAGTAGCAACAGGTATACCCGGAGGCATCTGAACTGTTGCGAGCAAAGCATCCATTCCCTGCATTGGTGAAGCATCAAGAGGAACACCAATTACAGGAAGATCAGTGTGCGAAGCAATTACACCTGCAAGATGAGCGGCCATGCCTGCCCCTGCAATGATGATCTTCAAACCTCTTTCCTGTGCAGTCTTAGCATATGTCGTAGCTCGCTCAGGAGTTCTGTGCGCTGATGCTACTGTCATTTCATATGAAATACCCAGAAGGGTAAACATGTCAGCTGCAGCTTTCATTACAGGCCAATCTGAATCACTACCCATCAATATACCTACGACAGGTTTACTCTTATCTGCTTCAAACCTCTTCATCGCTTTTGCTCCAATATCTCTTCTAAAATATGCACCGGTCCAATTGATACAATCTACAGCCTTATATGATGCCTCTATAGCAGATTTGAGGCTATCACCAATAGCAGTTACACCAAGAACCCTTCCACCATTTGTTACAACCTTCCCATCCTTCAGGTCAGTACCTGCATGAAAGACAACAACACCAGGAACTTCACCTGCCCGTTCGAAACCGGACATTTCAATTCCTTTTTCATAGCTTCCGGGATATCCACCAGACGCCATCACGACACACACTGTTGGGCGTGGGTCAATCTTCATGTCGATTTCATCAAGTCTGCCGTCAATTGCTGCCTCAAAGATATCTATAATATCCGACTCAAGTCGCATAAGTAGAGGTTGAGCCTCAGGATCACCAAATCGACAATTGAACTCCAATACCTGAATCGAGTCTCCATCAATCATGAGGCCGGCATACAACATACCTTTATACGGCCTACCCTCTTTGGCAAGGCCTTCAACGGTAGGTAACATTACATTCTTCATGACATAGTCACTGATCTCATCAGTAACTACCGGAGCCGGAGAATATGCGCCCATACCGCCAGTGTTCGGTCCTTTGTCATTTTCATACGCAGCCTTATGGTCCTGAGACGTTGGCAAAGGCAATACAGTTTTACCATCAGTAAAAGCAATAAACGACGCTTCCTCTCCCTTAAGACATGCTTCTATAACTATGGTGTTGCCTGCAGTTCCGAAGGCCTTGTCCTGCATTATCAAATCTACAGCTTCTTTAGCTTCATCTTCGGTAGCAGCTACAATCACCCCTTTACCTGCTGCCAGCCCATCCGCCTTAACAACAATTGGTGCCCCGCACTTATCTATGTAGTCTTTAGCCGGTCCACTCTCGGTAAACACTTCAAATTCTGCCGTAGGGATGTTGTATTTAGCAAGAAATTCCTTGGTGAACACTTTGCTGCCTTCAAGAATCGAGGCGGCTTTGCTCGGCCCAAATACACGAAGATTGTTTTCTTCAAAAAGATCCACAATACCTACAACAAGCGATGCTTCAGGCCCGACCACAGTAAGATCTATTTTTTCTTTTAAGGCGAATTCGAGTAATGCATGTATATCAGTAGCATCAATATTTACACATTCGGCCATGCCTGCTATACCCGCATTCCCGGGTGCACAGAATATTTTTTTAACTTTGGTGCTCTGGTTAATTTTCCAGACCAGAGCATGCTCTCTTCCACCTGAACCAACGACAAGTACTTTCATATCGGCAACTCCAGTATTTAGTGTATAATGTTAATGGGAATTTTTAAAAAAACAGGTATATAAACGAAAGCTTTGTTGTTGATAAACTTCAATTTTGCACGTTGACAAACACAGTTCGAGCTATTACATGAATGAATAGCCATTCATAAAAAGCCAGGCTGAGATAAAACGTCCACCCGAGCTTCCTTTAGGTATGAAAGCAGTTAACAAACATTCAAGAATTATAACGGCGGCCACGAAAGTTTTTGCCAAAAAAGGATTTTTCACCGCAAGAATATCCGATATCGCCAAAGAAGCCAAGGTTGCAGACGGTACAATATACCTCTACTTCAACAACAAATACGATATTCTCATATCTGTTTTTGAAGAAGAAATTGGCAAACTTGTCATTCAGGTGAAAAAAGCTCTCGAAAAAGAGACCAATCCGCAAAAAATGCTAGAGATTTTTGCGGATAAACACCTCCGAACGATGAAGAAAAACAGGAACCTGGCCGAAGTCATTCAGGTGGAATTGCGACAGACCAATAAAGTGATCAAAGATTATCGCAATAAAACCTTTACAGAGTATATCGACATTGTCGCAGATATTATCCGATCTGGCCAGGATGCTGGTGTCTTTCGTCCGGATATTCAGCCAGATCTAGCCAAACGCGCGTTCTTCGGTGCTCTTGATGAAATTTCCAGAATATGGAACATTTCCCTGGAAACTCACTATGACGTTGATGAAACCACCAGCCAAGTTCTACTCATCTTTCTCTCTGGATTAACTGCGGACAACACTCGTTGAGATATTTCTTCTCAGAACCTCCACAAATTACGCAAAATCCGACCTGCCGATCTCCATCAATTCAAATTCCCGATTTCCACCAGGAGTTACTACCAGCACCTCATCGCCAACTTCTTTACCTAGCATAGATCGACCAAGGGGAGAGAGAACCGAAATTGAACCTTTCTTTACGTCTGATTCTTCAGGTCCCAGCAACTGGTAACGTACTTCTTCATCCGTATCAAGATCCAGCAGCGTTAAAACCGTGCCAAAAACGGCTCTTTCAATGGATACTTTTGAGCAGTCAATTACTTCCGCACGGGATAATTTGTCTTTTAGTTCAAGAATTCGTCCTTCAATATGTCCCTGTCGTTCTTTCGCTGCATGGTATTCGGCGTTTTCTTTGAGATCGCCATGTTCGCGTGCAACCTCAATTGCTTTTACTACTTCAAACCGATCAATCTTTTCAAGCTTGTTTAATTCTTCGCGCAATCTTTGATTTCCAGCCTTAGACATTGGAATTCGCTCAACCATTACTGCCTCCATAAAAAAAAAATCCTGCCAGGTATCTTTACTTCCTCCCTGGACAGGAAAACTGTGTTTTCTTAATTAGTAATTATTCAGTCACCAGCCCGACCTTGCCTCACTCAGGAGCTGAATCGTATCAGGAATGCTCCAGATGTATACAAACAGGCGTGTTAACGAGTTCCTATCCTAAACTACCCTTCTGCCCAATATCAGCGTTGTGGCCCTGATTTTTATCCTCAGAATATCAGCAATATGCTTGCGGTTAAAATCTGAGTCGCGCCTCGATCTTGAACAGAATACTGAGTTTCAGGATTGAAACTAACTATAAATGTTTATGGTGAACAATTACCTAAATTGTAAAATTACCAACGATACATAAGGGAAAGACCTGCACTGTGCTCTCTATAATCATCGCTTGTCGAATATAGCAACTCTCCTTTTAATAGGAAATTGCTGCTCATTTCAAGGAAAATATCAAAGTTACCAGAGTAAATAAATGTTTCATCCATCTCATATCCAACAGAAAAACCTAGCGAATAATAACTTGGAGCCTTCTCGAAAACATCTAACTGCTTGAGCAAATGATGAAATCTAACAGACACCAGGTGCTGCCAGTAGTCATCGGGGCTCCAGTAATCAAGAGTTACTGGAACAGCTATTTCAACAGCATCACCAGTAGACTCAGAAGCATCAAGCGTATCAATTTGCATTGAATCCAAACCGCTGTTTACTAGTTCATAGCTGTACTTCAGTTCGACAGTAGTAAATTCACTGAATATTGAATAGGTTGTCCACAGATAAATTCTATCCTGACTGTTATCATCATTATACCAACGCTTTCGATATTCACCACCCAGGTTAAAACCTGATGAGCCTTCTATTAATAAGCCCCCAGTGATTTCCTGACTGTACAGATCACTTTCAAGAGATTCCAGAGTATCATCTACAACATCCTGCTGATAGCGAACGTACCCAGACAACAGATCATCGAGTTGATACTGGACCTTCATATCAGAAAGAAGTGTCCCGTTTCCCCCTGAGTCAAGATAGTGGTAACCAAGACCTAAATCCACTGTTGTCCTGTTATTTATCTCAAAAACAGATTTTCCATGTATTACACGACCCTCTATTTCACCATCGCCTGAAGCTTTTTGGTATTCCAACTCATTGTAGTTAAATTCAATCTGACTGGTAATATCTGGATTGAACCTGAAACTCGGTCCAACACCTGTTTTAACCACATTTATAGAATCATCGCGGCCTTCTTTACTCAAATACACATACTCAAGCCCGAGCGTAGGGGATCTGGTGATTTTGTTTCGCTCAATAGACTCATCCAGTTCAGGGTACTTTTCTCCTTGAGCTTCGAGGTAGCTGTATACTTCAGCCTCCTTACGATAATCACCTAGTCTTTCATATATTTTGGCAAGATCCTTCAACCCTTCTGCAGACTGATATTCACGTAAATTATGTCTATAGTTTTTCTCAGCAGTTATGTATTTGTTCTGCTTCACAGCCTTCCTAACCATATATTCACTCTTAACAAGCTTTTCCCAACGATACCGGTCATACAAATCTGCAGCAATCTCACCAACAGCTGTTTCGATATTGAAAAGAAAACCATGGTCAGCGGTCATAGAATTCAACTTATCCAGCTGATCTGGTTGCTTATAGGTAAATAACTTCCAGAAGATTTTTTTATCTTCTTCCTGCCACCTGAAATCTAACTTTTTCTCTGATAGCCGCTGTTTAAATAGGGAAACAACAGGAGGATTAAGGAGTTCACGATAGAGAGACAAAGCCTTGTCGTAATCTCCCATTGCCCAATATGTTCGTGTTTCTAATAATTTAAATTCAATGGGCAGTTGAGCTATTTTTTTGTCGGTAAGTTCGGCAATAACGAGCGAATAGTTTGCCTGTTTAAACTCCAATTGCAAATACCTTTTGTAAAAAAAGATTTCTTGCGGGTATTCAGCATGCAATTGCTTATAAGTCTCTGCAGCACTATCTATTTGGCCAAGATTGTTGAGCCTTTCAGCCTGGGCAATCCTCGCTCGCGGGGATTGAGCAGTTGAAGCGAGAATTTTATTATACATTTCCAGCGCTACTCTTTCCTGTCCCAGCTCTACAGCATTTTCTGCATCGGTATAGATGCGAGCAATGGACACAGCGTCTTTTCTGTTATAGGAGTTCTGGAAATACTTGCTTATGTCGACCCGACCTTTCCCTTTAACAATAGCACGAATAAACTCCGCACTGGTAATATTACGACCAGCTTTCTCTGATCTGACAAGCACATCCGAACAAAGTTCATATTCATCTTCTATGATATATAACCTGCACAATTCCTGCTCAAACCGCGATAACAGAGAATTACGTTCTTTGCTATTAATTGCTGTCTGCTTCTGTTTAATGTAAAGTTCCACTTCATCAGCTGCAACCGAATATTCTTCTTCAGACTCCAACAGGTGAATGTAGGTTTCAAAGAGATCCTGACTTGCAGGGTCAGTTTGTTCCTGCCATGATTTACCAGCAGGATCATTACCAAAATATCTGAATAATGACCATCCATCCTCAGTTACACCTGAGTCAATTGCATGTTCGATAAGTTGAAAAATTGTAGCTTTATTAGCACCATCAGAGATCAATAGTGATCGTAATATTTTTTCTGATTCAAAATTTGCACCCATCATTTTCAGGGTAATGGCTCTATGGAGTAATATTTCTATTCGGCCTTCTTTACCAGCCCAGTCAGTATTTAACATTCTGGAGTAAATAGATTCAGCAACAGAATATTGCCCATTCAGTCGAAGACCTTCAATATATAAAAGATATAGATTGAGATATTTTTTTTCTAATGAGGTAGCGGTCAAAGGCCTGCCCAACTCTATCAATTCCTTGAGTAAACCGAAGTCTCCAGCTTGACGTAATAGCTTCGTATATAGCGTACCCAACTCTCTTGAACTCTTCCAGGCCTCCATTGAAGAATAAAAAGCTCGTATATCATCTCCAGCCTGCTCTTCAATCATGGCTTTCAAGAGATAATATGAAGCACTCCCGGCCATATTTCCCTTAATGTTTTTAAGATATACATTCGCTTTAGAACTATCGCCGGTGCGAAAATAGATTTCTGCTAACCTGTAAGCAACATCATCCTTATTCCTGCTATGAGTATAAATTACTTCAAGCAGGCTGGTAAGTGCTTTGGTCTTGCCTGAATGTTCTAATTTCTTGGCCATCAACCTATATATTGAAAGCCGGTTATCTGTAAATTCGAGCAGATCGTTCCAAAGTATCTCCGCCCCATCATTTTCAACTATTGCGAGTAGATCATTTGCAATTGTATCCCGTATAATATCAAGTTCTTTTGCTGCCTGTTTATCTTTGGGAACAAGTTTAGTATACCGCTCATAAAATCTAAGCGCTTTATCAGCCCTACCGAAATCTCTTACATAAATCCTAGCAGCAGTCAGCAACAAGTTTTGATTTAAATGCTTGTCATTATTTAAAATTGATAAAATATGAGGAAGTGCCAGGCGTGAATTTCCAGTATCCAGAAAATAATTACATGCTTTCAAATGATAGGTAATGTTGTCCGGGTCTGTTTCAAGGATGCGTTTCCAAACGGGCAAAGCTTTCTCTTTTTCACCCGCTTGCACGAAAAGCTCAGCAGCTTTCTGAAGTTGCTCTTTCTCTAACCCAGCATCGTTTAATAAGAGCGAATAATAGTCACTTGCTTTTCTGAATTGTCCTAAATTCTGAGCAACATGAGCAAGCATCTCAAGAACACGCGTATCATCAGGCTTACGTTGCCTTAGCTGTTCAAGCAAAGTAAAAGCCTGTGCGTCACGACCTAATCCCAGCAGTCCATCTACGAGACCTTTGAGAGCAAGAACCCCTTCATCTCCACCCGGTTCTCGCGAATACACTTGGCCAAGATATTTAACAGCCCGTCTATATTCTTTGGTTCTAAGAGCCACATGGCCCGCCATTGAAATATATTCAAGACTATACGGATTTCCTTCAATAAGGCTTTCAAGAATTGACGTAGCCAGGTCAAACTCTTCAAGTGTAAAAAGTATTTTGCAATATTCCCATTTGGCCTCTTCAATCCGAGGTTTTTTAAGAACTAATTCTTTGTAATACTCGGCAGCTGCGACGTAATTACCCTGACGTGCAAGATCTCTTCCGGCATCCCAGTAACTTTTCCATAACGGAGTATCCGGAGCATCTACAGTTACTATTTCACGGTCAGGAGTAATGGCGGAATACAGATGGGGCGGCAAGGCCAGTGCAACAGCCAGAATAATGAGAAAAACATGACTGTTAATTTTCAAACCCAGCCTTTTTAATACCATGGACTTTGCCTTTTCAGGCAGAGAAAGGATTTATAGATGTATCAGGAATCGGCTATTGCAGCCGATTCCTGTGTTTGAATCTGCTGGATTATAGATAGTATTTTTTTATGGTCTCTACAACATATGTCTGCATCTCATCAGTCAATTCAGGATATATTGGAAGAGCAATCGTCTCATTGGCGGCCTTTTCTGCCTCAGGCATCGACCACTTTTTCGCATCAGTTCCAAGGCATTCCTGTAGATGAAGAGGAACCGGATAATAAATTTCGCAACCGATATCGTTTTTAAGCAACCAATCACGTAGACCATCACGATCCTTAACCCGCAGGATATATTGATTGTAAATATGACTGATCCCTCTTGAACCATCTTCAAATTGCTTATACACCGATGTCGGAATAGCAATTTTTTCACCACCGATAAGCCCTGAGTCTGTAAACATAGAATTATACAATGCTGCGTTCTCAGTCCGTTGCCTATGCCATTTATCCAGATGTCGAAGTTTTACACGTAAAGCTGCGGCCTGCAATGCATCCAATCGGAAATTTCCTCCTATCATCGAATGATAGTATTTAGGATATGCACCGTGGTTTCTTAAAAGCTCGATCGTATTAGCAAACTCTTTATCCTGAGTGATGACCATACCGCCATCACCGATACCACCGAGGTTTTTGCTCGGGAAAAACGAAAAACACCCGGCAACACCCATAGAACCAGCCCTCTTCCAAGTGACCTGGTCTCCATCGACTTCCGGATATTCGGCGCCAATAGCCTGCGCTGCATCTTCCACTACCGGCAGTCCATACTCTGCAGCAATACCCATGATCGCAGTCATGTCAGCACATTGACCGTAGAGGTGCACTGGAATAATCGCTTTTATTTTCTTTGAGGTATCTGCCGCAAGCACTTCCCGCATTTTTTCGGGATCGATATTAAAACTTACAGGGTCAATATCGGCAAATACCGGGCGAGCACCAAGCCTGAGCACAACACCCATGGTTGCAAAAAATGTGTACGGTGTAGTCAGGACTTCATCACCCTCACCAATTCCAAGAGCCATCAGGGCGACCAGAAGTGCATCAGTACCACTTGAAACACCAATTCCGTGTTGTGCTCCTGAGTATGCTGCAATTTCCTGCTCTAAACCAACGACCTCAGGTCCGTGAATATATCGCGTTGAACGTAATACCTGGTTAACAGCGTCTACCAGATCAGATTCAAGACAGGCAAACTGTGCCTGCAAATCAAGTAAAGGTACTTTCATGGCTCTTTTGAATGTAAATTTTGAAAATTAACTACAGATATCAAGTAAAAACCTGACAGCTATTAGTCCTTTGAATTTATAACGATTTTTTCGCCATCGAAGAAATCAATAATGTCAGGCATCTCGGCTTCAAGATATTTTTTCATCTTTTTCAGCAGATTCACTTCAATCTGCCTCACCCGCTCTCTTGAAATTGCAAATTTATCAGCAATATTCTGCAGAGTCATGGGTTCGTCGGTAAGTAAACGCTTTTCAAGAATCATTTTCTCTTTGTCGTTTAACTTATCTTTCAATACTTCCAGTAGCTCAGCAAGTTTAACGCGAATCTCTTTTCCTGCTACTGTGGACTCGATATTTGGACCTTTGCTGGGAATAAAGTTTTTCTGTTCATCATCAGAATCACTACGAACAGGACTCTCAAGTGACACATCCCAGTTGTCCATCCTTTGGCTCATCTCTATAACTTCGCGCTCTTTGACATTCAAACGTTCGGCGAGAAGTTTAGGTTCAGCCGCAAACCCTTGAGCTTCAAGGAGTTTTTTCTCTTTATTTAAACTAAAGAACAATTTTCGTTGAGCCTGTGTTGTACCAATCTTAACCAACCGCCAGTTGTCCATGATAAACTTCAACACGTAAGCTCTAATCCAGTAGGCGGCATAATAGGAAAACTTTACCCCTCTATAGGGATCAAATTTTTTGGTAGCCTGAACAAGACCGACGTTTCCTTCCTGAATGAGATCCATAAAATTCTGCATCCAGTATTTCTGGAAATCCATTGCAACCTTAACTACAAGTCTAAGGTTGGCAGAGACAAGTCGATACGCGGCTTCCTGATCACCTTGCTCACGAAACCGAATTGCAAGCTCATCAGTTTCTTCACGGGAAAGCAGCTCGTACTGGCTTATCTCCTGCAGATATCTATGTAATGCCGGGTTACTTAAAGCGGGAAGGTTCTCATCGTCGGAAATGGAGACAAGCTGATTCCCATTAAACACATCATTGGGGTCAACTTCTATTTCTACTTCTAAATCTGCGGAACTTTTACTCATATCGATCAGTCTCCTGACTGTTGTGGTGCGATGATTCCCAAAAAAGATTACAATCTTACCTTCCTAGGGTGAAAGTGCAATATTTATATGCTAAACGCTGTATGCTTGGTGAAAATGTGCTACTATCGTTCCAGACTAGCCTTGTGTGTATTATATATAGAATTATATTTTAATATTTACCCTTTTATGCTAGAAACAACCGATTTCCAAGGACACTCGTTCTTAAGTATACTCTTTTGACTGGAATTTTACCAACTGCACACGATGAAAAATATCAGAAACTTTAGCATCATTGCTCATATAGACCATGGCAAATCCACGCTTGCCGACCGCATGATACAAATATGCGACCTAATTTCAGACAGAGACTTCAAAAATCAGCTGTTAGACAGCATGGATATCGAGCGGGAAAGAGGCATCACCATCAAAAGCCAAACCGTCTGTCTCCCTTTTAGAGCATCTGACGGGCAGGATTATTCCCTGAATTTAGTCGACACCCCTGGCCATGTGGATTTCAGCTATGAGGTGTCACGTGCACTTACCTCATGCGAAGGTGCTTTACTTATCGTAGATGCTGCACAGGGGGTCGAAGCCCAGACCCTGGCAAATCTCTATCTTGCGATGGAGAATGAGCTCGAAATCATTCCTGTTATAAACAAAATAGATCTTCCTTCAGCAGAACCGGAAAAGGTCGCTATGCAAATCGAGGAAGATCTCGGCCTCGATGGAGAGATGATCCAATACTGTTCTGCTAAAAGCGGTAAAGGTGTTCAGGAGATTCTTGAAGCTATCGTAACACATCTGCCACCTCCTGAAGGGGATCCAAAGGCAGAACTTCAAGCACTTATTTTCGACGCCAACTACGATCCGTTCAGGGGCACTATAATTTCTGTACGAATCATTAACGGAACCTTGAAAAGTGGCGACACTATACGATTCATGTCAAACGACATAGAATATCGCGTAGAAGAAGTCGGTACATACAGGGTAATCCGAAGAGAAGAAAAACAACTCACTGCTGGAATGGTCGGATATATCATAGCAGGGATTAAATCGATTCAGGACGCCAAACCTGGTGACACCATTACTCATAGGGACAGACCAGCTGCTTCTGCACTTCCTGGGTTTAAAGAAGTTCAGCAGGTTGTTTTCTCATCTATCTATCCAATCTCAACAGATGATTACGAAGACCTCGCAACCGCCCTTGAAAAACTGCAATTAAACGATGCTGCTCTTACCTTTGTAAAAGACTCTTCAGCAGCTCTGGGTTTTGGTTTCCGTTGCGGCTTTCTGGGGTTACTTCATCTCGAAGTGGTTCAGGAACGGCTTGAACGTGAGTTTGACGTTTCCCTCATTCTAACTGTACCTTCTGTACGATATACATGTTTCTTAAAAGATGGCTCCTCTAAAGATGTTGATAACCCGGCCTATTACCCAGATCCGGCTAACATAGAGCGCACTGAAGAGCCATACATCAAAGCAACCATTCTCATGCCTGAAAAGTATATGGGAGCAGTAATGACGCTTTGTATAGAAAGACGTGCTGAGAACACTAATTATCACTACCCAACTCCAGGACGAATAGAATTCACCTGCGAAGTTCCTCTTGCTGAAGTCATTTATGATTTTTATGATCGCCTTAAATCTATTACCCAAGGGTATGGATCTTTCGATTATGAAATACTCGACTATAGAGCTTCAGATCTCGTTAAACTCGACATTCTTGTAAACGGCGAACGTGTGGATGCACTCTCTCAGCTTGTGCACAGCAAAAATGCCAGAGCACGAGGTTTACACGCCTGTGAGATGCTAAAGGAAGAGATCCCCCGTCAGATGTTTAAGATTGCTATTCAAGCTGCCATAGGTGGTAATGTCATTGCCCGTACCACCATTTCAGCCCTCAGAAAAGATGTAACAGCGAAATGTTACGGTGGTGATATCTCCCGTAAACGCAAACTACTTGAGAAACAGAAAGCAGGTAAGAAGAGGATGAAAACTGTAGGAAATGTTGATATTCCACAAACTGCATTTCTAGCTGTTCTTAAATCTGATCAGAAATAAGTCCCAAAAACACAGTTGCAGACCGCAAGATCACTAAACCGCAATTCCTTGTATAGGTATTGCGGTTTTCTTTTAAACTTCGACCCGCTTTGCCCCTCTTCCCTGCACTATCAATCCTGCAACAATAAAGAGCAGACCTGCCAAGGTGGACGGCATGATTTCCTCACCCACCAGAAAATAGATGAATACCAGAGATAAAAACGGTGATAAGAATATAAGATTCGCTATTTTTGCAGCACTCTCTGTTAATTTCATCGCGGTAAGCCATAGTAGAAAAGCGACTCCCATTTCAAAAAAACCAAGATAGACTGCTCCGGCTACACCTCTGATATCTGGTATATGCACCTGCTCAAACATCAACACATATATGGCGACACAAGGTGTTGCACACAAAAAATTCATAAATAAACCGACAACCGGATCACGGGAGTCACGTGTATTAGCTATCCAATACAGAGACCAGAAGAGTGTAGAAAGCAGAGCCAACAGAACGCCTGCGGGATTATCGAAATGTAATGATAACGGATTACCATTCGTCGAGATCACCAACACCCCAAAATAACATATCAGAATCGCAATCAGTTGCTGCTTTCCAAGCTTTTGCTTCAGTAGTGGAACAGAAAGCAGGGAGAGCGTAACCGCCCAGGTATAGTTCAGGGGTTGTGCCTGTTGAGCAGGCAACAAATCATATGCTTTAAAAAGAACAAGGTAATAGAGAAATGGATTAAGAAAGCCAAGTTTGCACGATAGAATCCAATCGGCAATCGTTAATTCTTTAACCAGGTGAATTTTCCTTTTCCAGCAGACAATACCTCCCAGTACAATAGTGGAAGTAAGCGCGCTGTAGAAAACTAATTCAGCAGGTCGTAAATACTCTAACGAAAGTTTACATGCGCTGGCCACAGTTGACCACAAAGCTATAGTCGATAAAGCGTACAGATACGCTTTGCGCTGCTTTTTCATAGTTTTTTCAGATTATAATAATTGAAAACAATAATCGAATATCTGCTGCTTACAGATGCATGTAAAAGGTCGCCAAAGGAACAAAAAACCTGCCACAAACAGAGCCGTTTTGGCGGTCTTGAGGCAGGTTAATAACGATTGGGAAACAGGTTCTCTTTCAATGTCGCTTTTTACCGAGATACGCCTCCTGAATTTTTGGCGAAGCCAATAATTCTTCAGATGTTCCAGAATAGACAATTGTGCCAACTTCAAGAACGTATCCACGATCTGCAAGTTTAAGTGCAGCACGTGCATTTTGCTCTACCAGGAGGACTGTCACACCGCTTGCAGCAATCTTTCTGATCTGCGCAAATATTGCTTTGACAAGAATTGGCGCTATGCCAAGGCTCGGCTCATCAAGCAGCAACATGGATGGTTTGCACATAAGAGCCCTGCCTATGGCCAGCATCTGTTGTTCACCACCTGACAATGTTCCAGCCAACTGAGTTTTGCGCTCTTGAAGTCTTGGGAATAAATCGTATACCCAGGCAAGGATTTCCGGATCCATTTTGCTACGCGTATAAGCTCCCAGCATCAGGTTTTCTTCAACAGTAAGAATACCAAACACTCTTCGCCCTTCAGGTGACTGACTAATTCCAAGCGAGACAACCTTGTGGGCAGGGAGCTCAGTCAACTCGGTTCCATCAAATACGATAGAGCCACTTTTGGCTTTCAGTAGCTGACTGATCGTTCGCATGGTTGTAGTCTTACCAGCACCGTTGGAACCAAGAATGGTGACTATCTCCCCTTTCTTTACCTCAAGCGATATTCCCTTGATTGCAGCAATAGAACCGTAGGAGACTTCCAGGTTAGAGATCGAAAATAATACATCATTAGAAGTCGTCATCATCACTCCCGAGATATGCTTCAATTACCGCTGGATCTGACTGAATCTGAGCAGGTGTGCCTTCGGCAATTTTACGACCGAAATTGATAACCGTCAGATATTCGGTCACCTCCATTACCAGATCCATATCGTGCTCGATAAGTAATATCGTGACACCCTTTTCCCGGATCTTGTAAATTGTCTCGATCAATGCAAGTGTTTCATTATCATTAAGGCCCGCAGCAGGTTCATCAAGAATAAGCAATGATGGTTCAGTAGCCATGGCTCTAGCCATTTCAACCCTGCGTTGGATTCCATAGGAAAGCGCTCCAACCGGATTGACCATATATTCAGAGAGATCAAAAAAGTCGAGCAACTCAGCAACTTTTGCCCAATTCTCCTTTTCATCCCTCCTCGACCAGGGAGTATGGCAGATTCCGTGCCAGAACCCCTGACTGCTCTTGATATGCCGACCACTCATTACGTTTTCGGCAACACTCATCTGGCCGAATAAACGAATAGTCTGAAATGTGCGGACAACTCCTCTTTTAGCAACTTCATGAGGTGGAAGAAGTCGTATCTCTTCATCACGCCAGCGAATAGACCCTTCCTCACAAGGATGTATACCTGTAATACAATTAAAAACAGTGGTCTTCCCCGCTCCGTTAGGGCCGATTATTCCGTAAATCTGCCCTTCCGTAACCTTAAAACTCAGGTCATCTACAGCTACCAACCCACCGAATCGTTTTGTTACATTTGTTAATACGAGTTCATTACCGGCCATCACTTCCTCCCTTAATCAGTTCTTTCGGGATTTTTCCAAATTTCGCCGGCCAGATACCACGTGGTCTCAAAATCATTGTGAAGATCATTGCAAAACCAAAGATAAAATATCGCCAGGTAGCAAAATCACGAAAGATCTCAGGCAAGACAAACATAACGAAAACACCAAGGAGAATACCCGGCACTGATGACCCACCAACAATGACGATACTGAAAAACAGTACAGACTGCAGAAAATCAAACGCCTCAGGACTCACAGCCGAATACTGATTAGCAAACACGGTGCCTGCCATTCCTGCAATACCAGCCCCAAGAGCAAAAGCAAATATTTTGTAAGCCCGAACGTTAACGCCGATGGATCCCGCAGCGAGTTCATCCTCGCGAAGGTAATGCAGCGCTCGGCCAGCTTTACTTTTCGCAAGATTATGCATCACAAGAAATGTGATCAAAAGGGCTATAAGTGCAGTATAAAAGCCACCTGCACTTGGATTTGAAGTGAAGCCGGGAAGATTGATTACATCAAGTCCGAAAATACCATTAGGCCCCCCAGTCACTCCGCCGAGATTATTCTGTAATACCTGAATAAAAACTATATTGAATCCAATGGAGGTAACAAGAAGATAATCTCCCCGCAGATGCACTATAGGACCGGCAAGGATAATACCTAAGATAGCAGGGACAATGATTGCGAGAGGGACCGTTGCCAACAACGGCCAACCGAATTTAGCATTAAGGATTGCACTGGTATAGGCACCAAGACCAAAGAACAAGGCTTGGCCCATGTTAAACATACCAGCTTTCCCAAGAACAATATCCATGCTGAGCGCAACTATTGTAAACACAACAAACGTTGTCGCAACTGCAAGCCAGCGTGAGTCGAGGAGTGCAGGCAGGCTCAGCATAACAAGAAAAAATAGGGGATAACCCAAACGTTCTAATTTTTTCATCATACTTTTTCCGCCACCCTTTCTCCGAGAATTCCGGTAGGTCGTACAATCAGAATCACAATCAGGAGTATAAATGTAAATGCATCAGACCATGTACTTGAGACATATCCGGCAATAAATGCATTAAATAGTCCAAGTAAAATACCTCCGAGCATCGCTCCGGGAATATTTCCAATCCCGCCAATGATTGCCGCAACAAAGGCATAGAGGCCATACTGCCACCCCATGTTGAAGGTAATCCCCTTGTAATAGAGACCGATAAACAGGCCACCAACCGCACCCAGTGAGGTACCGATAACAAAGATTGTTACGATAATATTGTTAACGTTGATTCCCATTAACCGTGCCGCATCCTGATCGATAGAGCTTGCCCGGATAGCAGTACCAATCTTGGTTTTCTCGATAAAGACATAGAGTGTAATCATAAGTACAAGAGAAAGTACCATGATAAGAACCTGAATAAGGCTAATCACCACGCCGCCAATATCCCAGTATATCTGAGGTATAAGGTCAGGAAAGATCTTCATCTGAGGACCCCAGAGCAGCATTATACCATTCTGGATCACCATTGATGCACCAAGTGCAGAGACAACTGCAGATAACCTCGGGGCAGTTCGAAGTGGACGATAGGCTACACGTTCTAACAGCACTCCACAGGCAGCAATTACAACTGCAGTGAGCAGGAATACGGTCACAGCCCGAAAAATGGAACCACCCTCTCCAAACAATTCGGTAAAAATGAATAGGCCGACAAAGGCGGATGCTGCCACGAGATCGCCATGGGCAAAGTTAATGAGTTTCATGACCCCATAAACCATTGTGTACCCGAGTGCGATCAGGGCAAACATTGATCCTATGGTCAACCCATTTACGAGTTGTTGTAAAAAAATATCCATATCTTCCTGAAAAAAAAAAGAGACAGAGATCAGGGCAGAAAGCAGAACAGATCTACCCTGATCTCGATATCATAAACAGACTACAAAATTACTGGTTGTAGACTATTTTATAGCTGCCGTCTTTCTGGATCTCGTAGGCCATGTAACCACTGCCTACTCTGTTTCCGTCAGGAGCGAAAGAAATGGGTCCGGTGATTCCCGGGTAATCTTTTAAGGTATGAAGATAATCTGCGGCTTTCTTGGTATCAAAGTCGTTGTTTGTCTCCATTGCATGAATGATTGCGCGCATTCCATCAACATTAAGAAGCGTCCAGATGGAAGGTGGCATCATGTTGTATTTCTCTTGATAAGATTTAAGAAAATCTTTGGCAAGGTCATACGGAAGCAACTCAGGAGTAGGAACATTAATCAGGTAAGCTCCTTCTGCTGCAGAGCCTGCAAGCTTCATGAAGTCTGGATTGTCGTTAGCATCACCACCAATAAAATCAGCTTTAATACCAAGAGCTTTCTGCTGTGAACGAATCAAGCCGCCATCCGAGTAGTAACCTGCGTAAAAAATCACATCAGGTTTTTTTGACTTCATCTGAGTAAGAACAGGAGTAAAGTTTTGAGCACCTGCTTTTACTTTTTCTCTGGCCACAATGTTCCCACCGGCGTCCTTAACTGCACCCTCTACGGCGGTCGCAAGTCCATCAGCATAGCTGGAGAAATCGGAAAGTATAGCAATTCGCTCATACTTTTTTACATTTACGATATAGTCAGCAGCAAAAAGTGCTTCTGCACTATTTGGGAAGGAATTTCTGAAAAATGTCCAGTAACCATGCTCTGTCAGAGTATCACTTGTACCATCACTGGTTTGCAGAACACCAGCTCTGAAATATGTGGCCTGTGCAGCTTCAGCGCAGGTGGATGTGTAAGAACCAATGACCATTTTTACGCCTTTATTGACGAGATCTTTGGCACAAATTGCGGCTTTCATGGCAGTACCTTCGTCGTCACAAGTGACAACTTCGATCTGTTTGCCCATAACTCCGCCTTTGGCATTTATCTGTTCTGCCATCAAACGAGTTGCATTATCAATACCCTGGCCTTCATTGGCATAGCTACCGGTGATAGGTGCTTGAACTCCTACCTTTAAGGTATCATCTGCAAATGCAGATCCAGCGATAAGGGAAAAACTCAGCAATGACACGAACAATGATTTCTTTCTCAACATGCTCTCCTCCAAATTGAGTGTGGTTTTTGCCTGCAGGCAATATGTTAATAATTGGTAAACTCTATATTCTTCCTCCGCTGCAGGCTTCTCTTGACAACGTCATACGAGACCTACAATTATTATATTCCTCTACTTTTTGCTGTATTTTTTTCAAAACAGCCTGGAATCGTGCAACTGTTTGAAAACCTACATAACCTTCGAGGGCAGCAAAACTCAACTTGCAAACCGACAAAGAGAGATTTACTACCCTTGATCCTGAAAGTAAATTATTCCTCTTCCATGAAGGGATAACCGAATTCTGTTGCCGGAACAAAAGTTTCTTTGACAGTTCTTGGAGAAACCCAGCGAAGAAGGTTTGTTGCAGCTCCTGCTTTATCATTGGTACCGGAGGCCCGACCGCCACCAAACGGCTGCTGCCCAACGACTGCTCCGGTGGGCTTATCATTGATATAAAAATTACCAGCAGCATGCTCAAGTTTTCGTAAAGCCACACTTGTAGCCAGTCGATCTCTTGAGAATATCGCCCCTGTCAGTCCATACATTGAAGAACTGTCACATACATCGAGTGTTTTTTCATAATCCGCATCATCGTACACGTAAACTGTCAATACAGGTCCAAATATCTCTTCAACCATTGTTTTAAAGTGTGGATCAGAAGCAAGAATAACTGTTGGTTCAATGAAATAGCCTGTGCTGTCATCAAAATTTCCACCTATCAGGACATCACCACCTTCATTTTCTTTTGCAAAGGTAATATATGAGGTGATCGATTCAAATGCAGCTTTGTCAATAACCGCCCCAACAAAATTCCTGAAGTCAGTAGTCGGGCCCATCGTGATCTTACTCATTTCAGACTTGAGACATTCCTCTACTGCAGGCCAGAGGCTTTTCGGTATATACGCTCGACTTGCTGCTGAACATTTTTGCCCCTGATATTCAAAAGCACCTCTTACCATCGCAGTAACGACTTCTTTCACGTCAGTTGAAGAATGAGCAAAAATAAAATCTTTTCCGCCAGTTTCACCTACCAGGCGAGGATAGGATTTGTATTTGGCAATGTTATTACCAATGGTCTTCCACATTTTTTGGAATACCGGTGTTGAACCTGTAAAATGGACACCTGCCAAATGTGAATCAGCAAGACAGATATCACCTACATCACGTCCTGACCCTGGAACAAAGTTGATAACTCCTGGCGGCAATCCGGCCTCTTCAAGGATTCGCATGATGAGATACGGAGTATATACAAGGGAGGATGCAGGCTTCCAGACTACAGTATTCCCCATTATTGCAGGTGCAGTTGCAAGATTTCCAGCAATTGCAGTGAAATTAAATGGGGTAACAGCAAAGACAAAACCTTCTAGTGGTCTGTGTTGAACAAAATTCCAGACACCTGGAGATGATTCTGGCTGGGTTTGATAGATCTGTTCGGCATACTTCACATTAAACCTTAGGAAATCAATGAGCTCGCATGCCGCATCAATCTCTGCCTGAAAGGCAGTCTTTCCACCACAGAGCATCGCACCTGCGTTTATCTGATAACGATATTTAGTAGCAAGCAGATCTGCAGCTTTAAGAAAAATTGCACACCGCTCTTCCCATCTCATTGACTGCCAGACAGATTGAGCATTAACAGCAGCATCGATTGCTTTTCGAACTTCAGCTTCTCCAGCTTTATGATAGGACGCTAAAACCTTCTGATGGTCATGCGGCACTACAACGTTCGCAGTATTTCCTGTACGGATCTCTTCGCCACCAATAACCAGCGGAATATCGAGAAGTATTTCTGACATTTCCTCCAGTGCTTCTTTAAGCAACTTTCTCTCATTACTTCCCGGTTCGTAACTGTATATCGGTTCATTAACCGGTTTGGGAGTTCTTAAAATCGCATTGTTCAACAGGTTCATCACGATCACCTCATATAGAAATTTGTAAAGTTAGAATTGTATCGCGTACACAGATCACCAAGCTAGATGAAAATCTCAGCCTTAGCATTGGTATCCTTAACTTTTCTTGAAAATTGCTTTAATTATAACACCTGCCATCTTTGGATTTTCTTTCAAACGTCTAGTGCAGTAACCGAACCATTGTTTACCGAAAGGTACATAAACCCTCATCCTGTGACCGTCATCAACAAGAGATTTACGTAAAGCTGGCGTCACACCATAGAGCATTTGAAATTCATACATATTTTTAGATACTTTATATTTTTTGACTAGCTCAAGAGTGCCATTCACGACATTTTTATCATGGGTTGCAATAGCTGGATACATTTTCTGCTGAAACATATATTCGACATCTTCGAGGAAATGTTTATTGATGTTTTCATATTGTTTATAGGCTATTTCCGGGGATTCATTATAGATACCCTTACAGATCCTGAAATTCAGAGGTATCTCCTTGCTATTCAGGTCGGAAAGGTTGTGAAGGTCGTTGTGTGTCCTCTTTAAATACGCCTGAAAAACAAGACCTATATTTTCAGGAAATTCCTCCTTGATTCTGCGTAGCAAATCAATTGACAAATCAGTACATGGTGAATCTTCCATGTCAATTCTTACGAAATTTCTATACGACGCCGCTTTTGCAACAACTTCCCGAATATGATTGTAAGCGACTTCAGGGTCGATGAGTAATCCAAAAAATGTCGGTTTTAATGAATAATTACCATTCACCCCTGCAGCTTCAGATTTTGCTATAACCTCAAGATATTCCTTTTTGTTTGCATCAGCTTCTTCAAGAGTTGAAATACATTCACCAAGGACATCTATGGTGGTCATCATACCATCACTATTGAGTTGTAGAGCATTTACAATAGCCTGCTCAATGGTCTCACCAGCTATATAATCTTTCGAAAAAAGCCAAACAAGTTTCTCAGGCATAAAAGGAAGGATATTAGAGATAAGCGTGTTAATCATTTCAATCACCCGATTGTTAATGGATATCCAGATAATGGACAGAAAATTGAAACAGATTCACTGACACTATTACTATGTTAACAAAAGAACGTTCTGAATCGGCAGAGAGGAATACACAGACATTTAAGCGATTAATCCCCTCACCTTTACAACAGGTAAGATAGCACACCCACATTGTATACAATATGTGAATACAACGAAAAAATACGCCATTCCCCCCCATTGTGTCAATCGTTTTTTTTTACTGTTTCAAATAAACAGTAGAAACTGACTACTACATAAGCCTTCAATTGTTATCTACATTCATTGTATGTCACTACACTTTGAAATTAAAATTTTTATGGTATGGAATTAAGAATTCATAAACACTACAGACTGAGAAACAAGAAAGAAATTATAGGGTACGGATCTGAGTAATGATGAGTAAACATGGTCAATATGATTACACAAGGATTGAACATTTCGACAGAAAGACACGTATTACACGATAACCAAGCTTAAGATATCCTGAACTATAGGATTTATAGTAAAAAACAAAAAAATAAGCCGTACAGATTTCAAGAATCCGTACGGCTTTCCCAGGTGCAACAATGTCTGCCAGCCATATTTCAGGGATTCACGATCCCGCCTACAGCCAACAACGTGTACTGCTTTTCTTTATGCTTCATCTAACATCTGCTTTCACGACATAAATAATACTCTCCTCCTTACCTTGTTTAACAACACCGGTGATATGAACTTCTTTGCCAATTATTTCATCAAGACTCAAGCCTTTTAGCCGATAGGCACCATCATCAGTTTCCAGTATCAGTCCTTCCGGAGTTTTTTTAACAACTCCTGATAGTGATTTTTGGATTTTCTCGAGGTTTGACTCAAGTGCAACTGTTGTTTTTTCAGTAGTTGCTTTAATGGTTTCAGCTGAACTTGAAGCCATTGCTAAAGTTGATGAAGCTACCATAGAACCAATAAGTATTGCGGTAAAAAATCTCATAATTTGTTTCTCCAGCATTTGTATTTGACATCCACTCTATAAGGAATAAAATCTTCCCGAAGGGTATTTTTTCAAAAAATCGCCTGCAAACCACATCGCATATAGCCTAACAATGCAACGTGCATGCCAAAATTTCAAATGTCATAATGCCAGGTAGATAGAGCAATAAATGCGTTGTCGCAAAATGTAAGGTTACATTTATTGCGCACTGAATGTGCAAAAAGAGATAAATTGCTCTTAGCGCAATTCGGAACCCATCCCTATGGGTCATAGATAGAAAATTTATATACAGCAATTCTTCATAAGAACACATCGCTTAAAATGTCTGATTTCTTTCTCACCTCGTAACCATCCTCACCTAACCACTCGCTTTAGTTCGCTGCTTCTGTTAAGCTTCGCAGGAAAAAATGGAATTAAAAGGGGTAGACCTCTCTGCCTGACCACCACTATGCGTACATGTTGTTATCTCACCGTAATAATCTACTCAACTAATTATTGTGAAAATACCAATACCCAGACTCACTATCACGACCAAGCTTTCTTTGTTTTTGCTCACCTTTGTTCTTATTTTTTACGGAACAATAGTACTTGTATTTATTCACATACAAAAGATGATGAGCATCTCGGAAGAAATTGTCAGTATAAACAACGTTGTTGCATCACAATCGAAGGTACTGATCGAAAATTTGCTTGAAATGGACTCCAATGCTAAAAAATTGAGTGTCCTTAAAAAACCGGTATATAGGGAATATTTCGAAACATCGTTAGCAAACATTGACACGAGTGTCCTAACTATTGAACACTTATCATCACGAGGGTACACTGCACCTGCGGCCTATTCGTTATTCCTTGATGAATTTACCGCTCACATAAATCTAATGCGAAAGGAACTGACAGTAGACCCGGAGGTCATTTTCTGGGTTGATGAAGATACATTGAACACATGGTTGGCACTGTTAGTGCAACTTCGCGACCTCAATCAGGCGCATACCGAAGATTCTTTAATGTCTATTCATGAGAGATCACTGCAATCCACGCAAAACGGTCTACTTGGTTTTGGACTCTCTGTCCTCGCCGCAATATTCGGCGTTTGGTTTATTTCAAAATCGATCCTGATCCCTTTAAAAGAATTAACCCATGGATTACGAACATTATCCCAGGGAGATTATACGAAGAAAATCCACGTAACCTCTAAAGATGAATTTCATGATCTTGCGGTAGCGTATAATGATATGAACTCTGAACTCAGTGAACAGGAGAATATGAGGACGGATTTTATTGCAACACTGAGCCATGAGATCAGAACCCCTCTATCTTCAATCCAGGAATCTGTTAATATGCTTGCAGAGGAGGTTCTTGGTAGTATCAATCAAAAGCAGCATAAATTTTTAACACTTGCCAGCTCTGAGTTGACACGAATAACGCAGTTACTCAATCACCTCATGCATGTTTCGATGCTTGAATCGTCAACGAAGGGCATGATTACTACAGAAAAGATCAATCCTGTCCATTTGATACTGGACTGCACAGAATCACTGAGCACAGCAGCTGAGACGAAGAGCATCCAAATCAAACATACATTTCAGGAAAATCTCAATCCTGTTCGCGGCAGGCGTTCTGAACTACAACAGATTATTATTAATATACTTGGAAACGCATTGAAGTTTTCTCCAATAGGCAGTGAGGTGCTCATATCTGTTCTCAAATCTGAAAATTCAGGGTATGTTTCCATTGAGATCACTGATAGCGGTCCGGGGATATCAGAAGATGAAAGATCGCTTATTTTCAATAAATATTATCGGTCTAAATCAGTCCGAAAGCATATGGACGGAGTAGGTCTCGGACTCTACATTTCCAAAAGATTAGCAAAAGCCGTTGGTGGAACAATTCAAGTGAAAAACAATCCTGATAATGGGTGCACGTTCGCAATCATTATGCCAGAGGCAAAATAGGATAGGTAAATTTTTTTATTCTAAATTTCTATTTCCAAAACCTTTCACCCTGACTATCATTATCTGCCATGCAAGTTTTACACTATCTCATATTATCCATAGCCCTGCTTATCTCACTGTCCGGTTGTAATGCTGTGCAGCTCGTCGTTTCCTTTGACCCAGAGCTACAACAGTTACGAGACGGGGAAAGAGAGTTTATTCTCGGCAATTATGAAGAAGCTGAAGAAATTTTTTCAGAAATCTACGATAGCAATGTAAGTAATCAAACAAAAAACACAGCACTATATAATCTTGCCTGTACCCGCATAATTACCTCAAATACCACAGATGATTTTATTAATGCTGTTGAACTCTTAGAGGGTTGGGAGAAGACCTATCCAAGTGTGATTTATGTTGAAAACCCTGACCTGGTAATTTCTGCCCTCAAAAAACGGGCCTCTTTTATCACACAAGCCCAGGCTAAAGAGCTTAAGAAAGATATTATGACTAAGGAAATCCTCAAAAAAGAGCTCAAAGATAAAGAACTTGAAAGTATAGAGATTATTACTCGACAAAGTCAAACTATAACGGAATTAGAAAAATCCCTCTTTACTCTCCAGCATCAGATTGCTGAACTTGAAGCAATTGACCAACAACTTCAGGAGAAGAAAAAGCCATTATGAAAACTTCATGTTCTCTCCTACTGGTCGATGACGATCCAAGTATTCTTGAAGTGCTTGATGCCAGATTCAGTGCGGCAGGATTTAATCTCTATAAAGCTACTTCAGGAGCAGCTGCCCTCGACATACTCCACGCAAACAAGGTTGATCTTGTTGTTTCCGACGTGAAAATGCCAAATATGAGCGGCATTGAGCTCTACTCTGAAATCCAGTCTATTTCACCGGAGTTACCGGTTATTTTCCTCACAGCTCATGGGAGTATATCAGAAGCTGTTGTTGCCGTCAGATCCGGCGCCATTGATTACGTGGAGAAGCCTTTTGACGGTAAAAGCCTTGTAAAAAAAGTTAAAGATTTTTTCGGGAAATCACACTCCAAGAACCGTTTTGATAAGCCCTCGTCCCATGAAGGCATTAGCTTTGAATGGGGAAAAAGCAAAGAAATGCTCGATTTACGCGAAATGGTTGAGCGTGTTGCTTCAAGTGAAGTCAATACTCTGATTCTAGGCGAAAGCGGAGTTGGTAAAGAGTGTATTGCACAAGCGATCCATACCAACAGTAAACGAAAAAATGGCCCATACATAATTGTTGACTGTGGTTCAACCCCACCGGGAATACTTGAGAGTGAATTGTTCGGACACACAAAAGGTGCTTTCACTAATGCCATTCAGGATAAGAAAGGCCTCATTGAAGCAGCTGACGGGGGCACCCTCTTTCTTGATGAAATTGGTAATATCTCTGCTGACATGCAGCACAGGCTACTGCGATTTCTAGAGGACAGAAAAATTCGAAAAGTCGGTTCTATTGAAGAAAAACGTATTGATTGCAGAGTAGTCGCAGCAACAAATGCAGATCTCAATGCTGACATAGAATCAGGAAAGTTCAGACAAGACCTGTATTATCGACTCCGAGTCGTGACACTCACCATTCCACCTTTGAGGGCACGGCCTGAAGACATACCTGATCTTGCTACGCTCTTTGTGAATAAACATTGCGCATCATATGGAATGGCTCCAATAGAAATACCTGAAAAAACTATGAGATGGATTCAGGACTTTGATTGGCCAGGTAATGTACGCGAACTCAAAAATGCTCTTGAAGCCGGCGTAGTCCTTTGCAATGACGGCATTCTCACACCTGAAGATTTACAACTTGAGCACGAAATGTATGAACGATCTGAGCAGAACCCTTCTGAACCTGACTCATTTTCTCTCGAATCAAGTGAAAAAGAAGCAATTATCAGAGCACTTCGTGAAACAAATGGAATTCAGAAGAGTGCCGCTGAACTCCTTAACATCAGCAGGCGATCAATCCATTACAAATTAAAAAAATATAACATTCAACCTTCTGATTACAAATAACTGTAAAGCACAGGTACCCCAGCAATATTTATCACAATTTGCTACATAAAGTTACTCGATGTGAGTTACAACCTATGTTCAGGTCTTGAATGTGCCGAAACCATACCATATACTTAATTGCATAGAACTTCTCTTTGCGAATTCAATGGTATGTCAATTCAGCACGTCGAGGAACTCCGATTAATGGAATCTCCCTCCGAGCCCCTGGAAAGGGAGCCGATACAATACATCGAACCGACCCTACTCTTTACTACCCAACGTATAAAAATAGGTGAAGGTGATTTTTTTAGTGAGGTCGCGGTATCTGAACTCGTCAAGAAAGATCAGCCTCTGCTTGAATTTACAAATACTGAGCAATTCGAAGAGTATATAGTACAAAAACAACCCATTGAAACAGGAGGCAACTGCTACTTTTCTGAAGATGAAAACGTTCTGTTTTCATCTATTGCCGGATACCCTAAGATTGAATATAGAAATTCATTCAAACTCGCTACACGTATTCTACACATATCTGTCGAACCACTCTTTCGCATTACCTCTGACAGAATGAAATGTTCCATATCTATCCATCCTCCATTAGAAAATGCACATTCTCTTGCTGATGAAGATCTGTACGAACTCATCGCTCGGGAAGGCATTACCTCTGGCCTGATACCAGATCAGATTCAACTTGCAGAAGAAATAATTCAACAGCGCCTCCTCGAATTCAATGTAATTGTTTTTGCAAAAGGCAAAAAAGCAGTCAACGGCACCGATGCATACCTGAAGTTTGAGATGGAAACGGGTCCACTGCCTGGAAAAATACTTAAAGACGGCACTATTGACTTTAGAGAGCGGAAAATTTTTGTTCCTGTTTCAAAATCCCAGGTGATAGCTAGAAAAGTGCAACCAACGCAGGGTACATCAGGAAAGACCATCATGGGAGAGAGGATCGACCCCAAACCTGGTATAGATATCGCAGTAAACACCCTAAAAGATGCCACATATTCTCTAAAAACGCGCAAAGTTACGGCCACCGCCGATGGCGTTCTCTCAATAGTAGGTGATACTATTATTAAAGTATGTAGCCGTCAGGAGATTATGAGTGACATTGATTATGCGACAGGGCACATTGAATCACGAAACTCTGTACTGATTCACGGCTCGGTTCAGCCTGGATTCAGGATAAAAACAGATGGTGATCTTGAAATACGAGGATCGGTCATGTCCACTCAAATTTCAAGCCTTTCTAATATTGTCATTAAATCTGGTATAACCGGCAAAAACAGTTCTGTTACAGCTGAAGGTGATATTGATATTTATTTTATTGAACAAGGAAAATTACAGGCGGGGAGCAACTGTATTATTAGAAAGCAGAGCTATTACAGCAGAATCATTGCAGGTAAGAATATACACTGTACCAAAGACAGTACGATTGTTGGCGGTAAAGTCATAGCAGGAGGCAATCTCATTCTGGGAAGCATCGGCTCCGCAAATGCCTCTCCTGCTCTAATTTGCGCAGGAGTAGATGGTCACCGGCTGCTGCAATATTACGACCTTCAAAAAAAATTAATTGAGCAGCAGGAAGGGCTGATCCAATGGCTTCAAATGCACAAAGGGTCCGCCAACGCCAGAAAAATCAGAAAAATGGAGAAAGGTGTAGAGGATACCAAATTAGAATTACTGCGTATGAATATGATACCTGGAACCGGCATTTATTCACGTGCTGCAGAGGGAGATAACCCAAAAAAACTCCGTGGTGAAAAGTATTCAGATAAAGGAGGTATCGATATAGCAGAAATCTACATAGAGATTTATGGCATTGTCTATGGTGGCACCAAACTTCAAATTGGTAATAGAACGTTGAAAATTGAACACACCATAGCCAATAGACTATTTAAACTTAACGATACGCTCACCGAAATTTCAGCTCACCCTCTCAAACACAGGAAAAGCAGATAGTAATCGTATCGTTCGGTACCCAAGCCCAGCCACTAATGGCTTATACTGCTTACTCTCCCTCAACTAGCTGAATTTGTCTCTTCAACCACCCGGAACGTATATAGTATTGCTGGCCACTTGTTTTCCACATCTCACAAATATCACCGTGAGCGGTGACCTGATAATCAGGCGCCAGTGACGTATCTTTACGACAGAGACCATCAGTAATAGTTTTGGGTCTGAAATATTTGCAACTCAGACATCTTTTCTTTAAATGTTCCATACAATATCACCAAGGCATTAACACATCTGAAAAGTTTATATATTTTTGCACAACACAGTGAAGGGAAGACAACTTCCTGACTCCCGGTACATTTCCTCACCATACATTTCTACTATTGGGCTGTCATATCCATATTTACGCATATATAGTGTAATCATCTTAAGAGAATCATCGGCTATGTGTTGCTCACTGTTGCCAAATCTGTTGTAAACGATTCCGGCGAGTTCAATGTTTCTTGTCTTAAGTGCCTCAA
The DNA here is from genome assembly GCF_005116655.2 of Desulfosediminicola flagellatus. Taxonomy (GTDB): domain Bacteria; phylum Desulfobacterota; class Desulfobulbia; order Desulfobulbales; family Desulfocapsaceae; genus Desulfopila; species Desulfopila flagellata. Next base: position 2,865,838 of record NZ_CP050698.1, read on the forward strand.
GCGAAGCCAGGGTGTGATTGAGTGATCCAAGGCGCGAACTGGTTACAAGTATTACAGGTTTCCCTATATCCTGAAAATAATCGATCAGAGTGTAATCCAGTGTTAACGGAACAAACAGGCCACCAGCTCCTTCAAGCAATACGAGTTCATATTCTGCCTGTAGCTTTCGGGTTGCCGCCCCTATTTTATCTGGGTCGATTGTATCGTTATCTATGTCTGCAGCAAGGTGAGGTGAACAGGGAGTCGAATAGATATATGAGCACGTCAATCCTTCTCGATCAACATTCTGCAAGCCTGTCCCCATCATTTCACGATGCTTTTGAATATCTTCGCTCATCCCTTCACAACCGGTCTGAACGACTTTCTGAGTGATAACATTAATCCCGGCCTCAAGAAGACCACGGGCGATAAGACCGGTCGCTATTGTTTTACCAATATCTGTGTCTATTCCTGACACACAAAAAACATTTCCTTTATTCACGGATAATTACCCTGTTTTTTCTTGGCGATCACTGATATTGACACATAATCGAGCGGCACCCCCTGCCCGTCCCCGAATTTATGGATATAATCACTTTCAAATTTTCGCAATCTTGTAGGTGTCCAGCAAAAATCACCGGCCCCGCCTACACCGGTTTTCTGAATATGTCGTAAAACTTCACGTGGATTTTTAAAATGAAGCGTATGGGGAGTGGTTTTAATGTGCTCAATAACAAAATTACGCTTTAAGATATTTGCCAGTTCAATCGCATCCAGATAAGAAAGCCCTATCCCGAGAAGTTCCCTCACCTGTTGCATGGTTCCCTTTGCAAATAGTGAAAATACCAGATACCCCCGATCATTTAAGCTTTTGTAAAATGTATCAAAGCACCGTGGTAAATCTTCAATCCACTGAAAGGTCGACGCTGATATCACCAGATCAAGATTATCAGGGATTGCAGTTGTACTGATTTCCCCTCCAAGGCAATGCGTCTGGACAACATGAGAGCCAATTCTTTCAGCCGCAACCTCTGTACATTCTGCGACAAGATCGTTAAGCCATAACTGTTTTATCATGTTATTCCGGCATAGCATTTCTGTCATAGAGCCGGTACAACAGCCGATTTCAAGAACCCGATCGTAGTATATTTGTGGGAAGTTATCCAGAAGGCCGATGAGATTTGAACCAACATTTTTTTGCACCACCGCCCCATCATCATAGGTACCGATACTGCGTTTAAAATGGTCTGATACTTTTTGGGGATCAATGGTATTCATATTTCTCTATATTGCAGGCAGTAAACTATCTGGAATGTGAGTTGAGTTCGCTCAGCATATCATCCCAACTCTTCCATGTATAAAACAGGAAATGACTTCCCTTCATCATTGCAACATTGCTACTGCCCCAATACTCGACCTGATTAGCTGTGGGAACGATTCGATCTTTGTCGGCAATCACAATTTCAGTATAGATACTCTCGCGTTGATCGATACAATCAGCATGATTAAGGTAATACCCGAGTTCATCCTGCTGTTCTTTTAGTGCTCTGCCAGGTTGACAATCAAGAAATATTGAACTCACGCTTTTACTACCACATGCCCGACGGTAAAATTTTTCACGGGACAGTTCAGACCATGCTTCCATCGTCCCTGTAAATAGATCACGCGGGATACCGTAACGACTGTCTACCGGACATAGCGTCCCGTTTATAGCTATCTTTCGTGAAAAAATAGTCGGATCAGCACAGAATAGACGTTGTCCAGCCCACACCCCCATCGACCAGGAAAGTAATATCCTCTCAGAATAATTGTCCAGAAAATCCCAGTTATGATCTTCGACTAGAATATTGGCGAAATCATATAGATTCAAAACGTCATAATCAGAAGACTCTATTGCCCGAAAGGGAGCAGAGTCCATTCCCCAGCCATTGCAGAATATGAGTATCTTCTTCCGTTGCTTATTATGCAGCCATTCAAGGTTCATGCGTGCATTCTCATTTCGAACAGCTATCAAGACATGCTGCAATATCTTTGGCTACATTTTCAAGGTCGATCCACTGCATATCCGCTGTTAGAGAAAGCCTGAAGCGCGCAGTACCTTCAGGAACAGTAGGAGGCCTTACAGGGAAAACCAGATAACCTCGCTCCTGCATACACTGTGCAGCCTTTACAGCCACACCATTATCACCAATTAAGACCGGTACAATGTTCGTGGTACCATCAGTTTGCAAGCCATGATCGATCAAATTCTGCCGAAGATTTTGATGAAGATTTTGCAAATGATTTCGCTCAGAACCCATTTTTTGAATCAATTTAAAAACAAAAAGATTCCAGCTAATAACTACCGGTGGAAGAGCCGTGGTAAAAATAAGGGAACGACTATGATTGATCAGATAATTACGAATTTCATCAGTGCAGAGTACAAAACTTCCTACAGAAGCAAAGGCTTTGCCAAAGGGACCAACAAGCAAATCTATTTCACCCAGAACGCCATATTCTTCAGCTTTACCTAAACCTTTATTCCCATAGAGTCCAATAGCATGTGCCTCATCAATATATACAAGGCAATCATACTTCTCTTTTAGTCGTACTAATTCACGTAAATCTGCTACATCGCCATCCATACTGAAGACTGACTCACTGACAATCACCACTCTGGCATATTTTTCTCGGTTCTTTTCGAGTAAATTCTCAAGATGCTTGTAATCACAATGATTATATCGCTTATGGGCAGCACGGCATAACATCATTCCGTCATGGATAGATGCGTGATTGAGTTTGTCTGAAAGAATCAGATCTCCTTTACCAAAAAGAGCTGGCAGAAGACCTATATTGGCATGATAGCCAGAGTTAAAGAATAAGGCGGCAGGGTAGCCATAGGCAGAGGAGAGTGCTTCTTCCAGCTCATGGGTTGAGGTATAGTCCCCGCTTAAAAGACGTGATGAAGCTGCTCCGAGACCATATTGTTCAAGTAGATTTTCACTATTCATACCAGCATAAAAACTGGCCTGAATTGAGCTATCACCTGCGATACCGAGATAATCGTTAGAGATCAGGTTAAGCATGGTTTGACCATGCATCTCTGCCCGGCATCCGTGACGTCCGGTAAGAGGTCGAAGTTCTCTCAGTCGTCCATCGTTTTTGAGTTTCAACAACTGATCATGATAGATCGACATCAGGAATTTCCTTCCAGACTTACAACCTCACAAATAGCATTTGTAAGAATCGCGAGATCCTCATTAGTCATGCAATATGGAGGCATTACATAAACAAGTTTACCAAATGGCCGAACCCATACGCCACGCTCTACGAATTTTGCCTGAATATCAGCCATATCAACAGGAGATCTCAATTCTACTACTCCTATAGCCCCAAGCACTCTGACATCAGCTACACCCTGCAGATAACAGCAGGGTGTAAGGCCTTTCAGCAGAGCGCCTTGAATTCTTTGAATATTGCTTTTCCAGTTAGATTCGAGCAGAAGATTAAGTGATGCTACTGCCACACTACATGCAAGCGGGTTTCCCATAAAGGTTGGACCATGCATGAATACTCCGGGGTCAGTTCCGGATATTGTCGTCCCTACCTTATCGGTGGCCAGTACAGCTGCTAATGTCAGATAGCCTCCGGTCATCGCCTTGCCAAGACATAAGATATCAGGGGAGATACCTGCATGATTACAGGCAAAGAGTTCTCCGCTACGCCCAAACCCTGTTGCAATTTCATCAGCTATCAACAACACATCACTTTCTGTACAAAGCTTACGGGCCATACGTAAATATTCGGGATGATAAAATCTCATCCCACCTGCCCCCTGTACGATGGGCTCAAGAATTACTGCACACAACTCGTGCTTGTATTCCTTAATTAGACACCTGAAAGATTCTATATCATCTGGATTCCAGCTGTCTCCGAATCTGCACTCTGGTCTGTCCGCAAAATAATATTCAGGCAGCACCCCTTTATAAATCTGATGCATACCGCTAACAGGATCGCACACAGACATGGCATGAAAAGTATCACCATGATAGCCGGATCTAATCGTTAGAAACCTGTTCTTTCCTTTAAAGCCACGCGCAAACTGATACTGCATAGCCATCTTCATTGCAACTTCAACAGCCACCGAACCGGAGTCACAAAGAAAAACTTTATCGAGCCCTTCAGGGGAGTGATCAACAAGTAGTTTTGAAAGTTCTACCGCAGGTTTGTGCGTCAATCCCCCAAACATTACATGAGAGAGTTTAGCAGCCTGTTTTTGGAGTGCTGATGTGAGTACAGGATTATTATATCCATGAATAACCGACCACCATGATGCCATACCGTCGATCAGCTCTCTGCCATCAGTAAGACGAATTCTAACTCCTTCAGCAGATTCAACAGCATACACTGGAAGCGGTTCGGTAATCGAAGTGTATGGATGCCACAAATGATTACGGTCGTAGTCCAGTAACTCTTTTGTAGTAACCTGTGACTTTTCCAACTTAATCTCTCCCAAGGGAGTCTTCAACGTTAAAACCAAGCTTTTTAAACATCTCAATATCCTGCTTGAGATTGTTACCGGCTGTTGTCAGGTAATTACCAACTATTGCTCCGTTGGCGCCTGATTTGAAACATTGCGCCTGCTCAGTACCCATCATTCCACGCCCTCCTGCCAGCCTGATAACTGCATGTGGATTGATAAACCTGAATATCGCAACACAGGTTAATACTTCAGAAATGCTAATCGGTTGTATATCTGCAAATGGAGTATTGGGGATGGGAGTAAGTACATTCAGCGGAATTGACCGAATGCCGAGATCACATAGCTCAAACGCCAGTTCTATTCGCTGTTCAAGAGTTTCACCCATACCGATAATTCCGCCTGAGCAGACATCAAGACCAGCTTCTCTTGCCAACTTGATAGATTCAACCTTTTCTTCCCAGGTATGGGTTGTACAGACTTTAGGGAAAAAGCTTCTGCTGGCCTCAAGATTACAATGATATCTCGATACCCCAAAAGATTTGAGTTTTTCAGCCTTTTCTTTTGTCAGCAGTCCCATAGACGCACAAAACGATAAACCGGTTTTACTCGCCAGGTCTTTATACAGCCGGCCAAAAAGATCTAGATGACTATCACTTACCGTTCTTCCGGCAGTTACCAATGAGAAGCGTTTGACCCCGTGGGCTTCATTTTCCTGCGCCATTTCAAGAGCCGTATCGGTATCGACGGTTTCATATGTCTCAATCGAGACATCGTACCAGGATGACTGAGCACAAAATTTGCAGTCTTCTGAACATTTGCCTGATTTGGCGTTGACTATTGAGCAGAGGTCAAGATTATCGTTATGAAATTCACGCCGCAATTGATCTGCGGCGTCGAATAGTTGCTGCGGGTCTTCATGAGTAGCAAGATCGACAGCCTGCTCGAAAGAGAGCGTTCCCCCACCTCGAACACGCTGCATAAGTTCTTTCAACATATCATCTTACCTGGCAATGTCCCTGCCGCCCTGCCGGGCCAACAAGAAAACAATAAATATTTCTTAATCTTCCATAAACAGTAATACAGCAGCGACATACAGCAACATTGAAAAATTACTTCAGTTTTTCAATGCATGCAGCCAAGGTATCAGGAGTATCACATTGCAGGGCAGTTAAGGTTACACCTTTAGGTTTGATCTTCTTCATCATGCCCTTCAGGACAGTCTTCGGACCAACCTCAATAAATGTATCCACACCATCTTCAATCATTGCGGTAATAATCTCACACCACCTGACGCGGGATGCAATCTGCCTCCCCATCATTTCCTTAATCTCAGCAGGATCGGTCGAAACTTCAGAGGTTACGTTAAAAATCACAGGTGTTTTTGGTGAGTTGAACTCAACGCCTTTCATAAACTCACTAAAATCAGGAACAGCCTTGGCTACAAGCGGGCTATGATTTGCAACACTCACGTTGAGCGGAATAACTTTTGCACCAGCTTCTTCCATTGCAGGAGTAATATCATCAAGACCTTTCATATTTCCTGAAATAACAACCTGCTGTGGCGTGTTATGATTTGCTGCAGTTACGATACCGTCTCCCGTATAATCAGCAAGAATCTTTTCGACCTCGTCTATTTCAACACCAAGAATGGCACGCATGCCACCTGGATTTGCGATTCCTTCCCGCTCCATCAGAGCACCGCGTTTAGCAACGAGACGAAGTGTATCTTCAACGCTGAGTACTCCTGCAGCACACAAAGCAGAATATTCACCGAGACTGTGGCCGGCAAAATAGCTGACTTCAATGTCACCAAGTGATTTCTTTAAGCTGTTCCAGCAGATAAGATTTGTTGTGGTGATTGCAGGCTGCAGATTAGCGTTTCTGGTAAGATCTTCCATCGGGCCTTCCGCGATCAGCGATCCAAGTGGAATTTCACATACCTTCTCAGCTAGCTCGAGGATTTCTGCATTTTCTTTATCTGCAGCTATGAGTTCAGTTCCCATTCCAATATATTGTGATCCCTGGCCAGGAAACAAAATAGCGAGTTTCATCAATTTTCCCTTTAGTTCTTTTTTGACTGTAACAATGAGATGGTAATAAAAATTGCGGCGCCGATGCAAATGGCTGAATCAGCTATATTGAAGGCAGGCCAATGATACTTCCCTACGTATACATCAAGAAAATCGACAACAGAACCAAACCTCACCCTGTCAATCAGATTACCTGCAGCTCCGCCGGCAATGCATGCGAACGCAGGCATATACCATTTGTGTTCTTTCCTGATAGCAAAATAGCCTATAGTCAAACCGACTACTGCCACCAGTCCGATACCAAGAAAGAAATAATGACGCCATGGGGAGTCAATATCAGCAAACAGACTGAATGCTGCACCTGGATTTGTCACATACACCAGATTAAAGAATCCAGGGATAACCTCCCTGGATTCATATAGGTGAAATGAATTCAATATCATCAGCTTGGTAAGCTGATCAGCAACGATTACAAGCGCTGCCAGAACGAAATATGGCACAATTATTCTTCGGTAGAAAGGTCCATGCCAGCGACAACACTTGAACATCGCTCACAAATGAGAGGATGATTACTGTCCTCGCCTACGCTGGTGGAACGAATCCAGCAACGTTCGCATTTTTCGCCCTTAGCGGCTTTAACCGCAACCCTCAATCCTGGAATTTCTTCGCTCACAACAATAGTTGCAGGATCGATATCAGCAGGCAATTCTGAAAGTTCAGAAATAATACAGGCCTCTTTAATAGACTGCCACTCACTCTTTGCAAACTCGGCAAGATCACCTTCAACAGACAACAAGACCTCTGCTTCCAGCGGGTGGCCGATTACCTTTTCTCTTCTGGCAATTTCAAGTGCTTTTGTGATTTCTGAACGTATCTTTAACAGGTTGCTCCAGCGCAGATCAAGATTCTCGTCAAACCCTGTCTCTCGTTTTTCAGGAAACTCTGCAAACAATATGCTTTCTGAAAGAGGAGTCTTCTCGTTGTGATTGTGGAGTGACTCCCAGGCTTCCTGTGCCGTAAAGCTCAACACCGGGCTCATCAACCTGAGCGTTCCATCAAGGATATCATACAGCGCTGTCTGTGCAGATCTTCTGGAATGAGAATCAGTTCCAGAGGTGTACAACCTGTCTTTTAAGATATCGAGATAAAATGCACTCATTGTCGTACCACAGAAATAGTTGAGTCCGTGATAGATTGAATGAAACTCATACTTCTCATATGAGGAGGTGATCTTCTCGCGTAACTCTTCAAACCGTGTAAGGGCCCAACGATCAAGCTCAGAGAGCTTTTCGGTTGGCACCCTGTTGGTATCAGGATTGAAATCACTGAGATTACCAAGCATATACCTGATAGTATTTCGAATTTTCCTGTAGGAATCTGAAACCTGGCGAAGAATTTCGTCTGAAACCTTAACATCATCACGATAATCTTCACTGCTGACCCAGAGCCTGAGAATCTCTGCACCGTACTTTTCAATTACTTCTTGCGGCGCGACAACATTACCAACTGATTTGGACATCTTTTTACCAGCGCCATCAACAACATAGCCATGAGTTAAGACGCCAGCAAATGGTGCTGTTCCACGGGTACCTACAGAAGTAAGCAATGAGGACTGAAACCAGCCGCGATGCTGGTCGCTTCCTTCAAGGTACAGATCAGCAGGAGCTCGTAATTCATCACGAATTTCACACACAGCGGCGTGGCTTACGCCGGAATCAAACCATACATCAAGAATATCTTCTTCTTTGATGAAATCGGTAGATCCACAGGAACAGGCAGTTCCTTGACTGACAAAGGTGTCAACGTCATGGCGGAACCACGCATCTGCACCTTCTTTTTTGAAAAGCTCATCGATCTTTTCAACCAGCTCTTTGCTCTTTAAGATCTCACCGCAACTGTTACAGCTCACTACGGTTATAGGCACACCCCAGGTTCGCTGACGAGAAAGACACCAATCCGGTCGGCCTTCTACCATAGAGTGAATTCGCTGCTGTCCCCAGGATGGAGTCCAGGTGACTTTGGTGATCGCCTCAAGAGCGTTTTTACGGAGATCGTTATTATCCATTGAAATGAACCACTGCGGAGTCGCACGGTACATAACCGGTTTTTTACATCTCCAGCAATGAGGATAACTATGATTAATCCCGCTATGCTTGACCAGCATTCCGGATGCTGTCATGTCTTCTATAATGCGGCTATTAACCTGAGGTACTTTTTCACCTTCATATGGCCCGGCTTCATTGGTGTAAATACCTTCGTTATTAACAGGAGAAAGAATCTCAAGCCCGTAACGCAGACCTGTCTGGTAATCATCAGTACCGTGGCCCGGAGCTGTATGTACACAACCGGTACCGGCTTCTGTGGTTACATAGTCTGCAAGAACAATAAGTGAATCACGGTCCATAAATGGATGGCGACAATTCTTACGTTCAAGACCCGCTGCTGAAAATGTAGAAACGATTGAATACTCTTCAATTCCTACCTCAGTCATCACGGTCTCAACAAGCTCCTTGGCAAGCACCCACGTTTCTTCACCAACTTTAACTGCAGCATATTCAAAATCAGGATGAAGTGCGACCGCAAGGTTTGCAGGTAAAGTCCACGGAGTTGTTGTCCAGATAACGACAAAAACCTTATCTCCAGCCAGTGCCGAATCAACATCTGAGATGTCTTCTTTTACCGGGAATTTAACATAAATGGATGGAGAATTATGATCGTGATACTCTACTTCGGCTTCGGCTAGCGCAGTGGTACACGTAGAACACCAGTAAACCGGTTTCTTATTACGTACTACAGATTCAGAAAGCAGAAATTTATTGAATTCACGGGCAATTGCGGCCTCATACTCATAGGTCATTGTCAGGTATGGTGCATCCCAGTCTCCCAGAACACCTAGCCTTTTAAATTCGGCCTTCTGAGTTTTTATCCATTTTTCAGCGTATTTCCGACAGGCACCACGCTTAGCGAGCTTAGGAATTACTTTTTTCTTATCACCAAGCTCTTTATCGACATTGTGTTCAATCGGCAAGCCGTGACAATCCCAGCCCGGTATATACGGAGCATTAAACCCTGCCATCCGGCGTGATTTAAGAATTATATCTTTGAGAATTTTATTGAAAGCTGTACCAAGATGAATATGTCCGTTTGCATATGGAGGGCCGTCATGAAGAACAAACAACGGCTTGTCTTTCGCGGATTCCTGCAACATCTTATAAATATCTTCTTTATCCCAACGTTTGAGATATGTAGGCTCTTTCTGGGCCAGGTTCGCCTTCATCTTGAACTTGGTCTGGGGCAGATTAAGAGTTGCCCTATAGTCCATGGTATTCTCCTTTAATGGTAACTCACTTCAACCAATATGAATATTCGGGATCGAAGTAGATTATTTCAAATTGGCTGAAAGCCATTGATCGAATTCACGTAAAACAGATAAAAATAACAATTGCGCTTTAAGTTGCAAGGTTAAAAATCAGGCACTTCTGAACCAGCACTGAATCAGACTGGTTTTGACATAGAACTCTGGCCTATTACACCCCGGATAATCTCCAATTAAAATTGACATAATGCTTTGAATTATCTAAAATAGTTAACAAATTCTTATCATTTTTTATAGTGAATGAATACTGATGTTTTTCTAGACAAATTAGTCACAATATTAAAAAATATAATATGTTGAACGCAAACTGACGCTTTCACCTGTGACGTTATGAATTGCATATGGTATAGATGCAGACTCTTAGAATGTAGCGTTCTCACATGGCTTTATTGTATTTATTAATGCAAACTGCCTGTATGACATACATCTGCATTGCTATCTCAGAAAAATTTTACACCAATGACGTTTAAATCTATGAAAGACCACAAAGCCTCTGCTGAATCACCAATGGTCGAAATGATCAAAGTATCAAAACGATACCCGCCAGATATCAATGCATTATCTAACATTTCGCTATCAATAGGCCGAGGTGAGATGTTTTTCATAATCGGGAGAAGTGGAGCTGGAAAGACAACATTACTTAAACTGATTTCCAGTATGGAGCCTCCCACAAACGGCCTCATTGAAGTCTCCGGTCACCAGATACATAAAATCAAAGGCGGAAAGCTTGCACGACTCCGCCAGAAAATCGGTGTTGCCTATCAGGATTTCAAACTGCTTACAGATCGAACAGCAGCTGAAAACATTGCAATATCAATGGAAGTTTCGTACAAAAAACCTCAAATAATTCAGAACAGAGTACGCTCCCTGCTTGATCAACTCGACCTTTCAGATAAGCATGATAGCATCACCGGAGAGCTATCTCGTGGAGAGCAACAGCGCATAACACTTGCCAGAGCTGTGGCCAACTCTCCCACGATGGTTTTAGTTGATGAGCCAACCGGTAACCTCGACGCCGACACCACTGATCGCGTTGTAAAATTGCTCAACAACAGTCACAAAGCAGGTGCAACTGTAGTCATAGCAACCCACGACCTTACAATTTATCGTAATAATTCATACCGAATCATGGAATTAAAAGGAGGGGCCATCCACTCATTATCTGGAGGGCCGCGCGTATGAGTTTCTGGTTAACAGTTTTACGCCAGGTTGGCCGAAATCTCCGACAAACATGGATGTCACAGTTAATGACACTACTCACAGTCAGCCTGTCAGTATTGATGTTCACCCTGTTTTATCTCATATATGCAAATATGCTTAATGTCGGGGACCAGCTGGGTGACGACCTTCGCCTCATAGTCTACCTCGAAGAGGAACCCGGTCCGGAGATGCAGGAGCAACTTAAGAAAAAAATCCTTTCCTTTGATGAAGTAGAAAATATACGTTTTATATCTCGTGAAGAGGCTTTTGACAGCTTCGCATCTCAATTGGGAAATGACAGAGATGTTCTCGAAGATATGCCTAATGACTTTCTTCCTCCATCAATTGAAGTTACACCACTACGCACCCTCAGAAGCCTGACCCAGATGAAACTCTTTTCAGGCTACCTTTCGCGGCTTCCCGGTACACTCAAGGTTCAGTATGGTCAGGACTGGATGGAACGTTTTTACAGTTTCACACGGCTTCTTTCTATTGTAGTTCTTTTGAGTGGCAGTCTGCTCATCTTAACAACCATCTTTATGGTGGCATACACTATCAGACTAACGATTCTCGGCCGTCAGGACGAACTTGAGTTATTAAAACTCGTTGGGGCCACAAACAATTACATCCGCACACCGTTTCTTCTTGAAGGATTCTTACAGGGTTTTCTCGGCTCAACCCTTGGTCTTGCGTCACTTTACCTACTTTTCCACTGGATCACCGAACGATTCTCAGGTCCTGGTTTTTTAAACCTTATTGAATTTACATTTTTTCCGCCGCTTACAGTCCTGACTATCATCGGTGTTTCGATACTGCTGTGTACTGTTGGCAGCCACAGTTCGATGCGTAAATATCTCCGCATATGAATATCCATCACAGAACCCTATGAGATATTCAACACTCAAATTATTTTTTTCTTCCATGCTGATTAAGAAGTTCAATTATGTCTATCCGCATTTTCCGTTATCGGCACTGATAATCTTCACCATTGTATACTGTTCATTGGCACCATCACCTTCAATTGCTGCCGATCAATATAAAAAAGACACGTCTTCGGAAATACATCAAAATATAGAACAACACAAAGTCAAGATTCAAAGACTGCAAAGAGGGATCAGAGAGCAGCAGAACAAATCTCAAGAGAGCGACACACTTGAGAAAAACATTCTCCTGGAAATTGAGGAAATTGACTCGCGCCTCAAGGCTCAACTCGAAAAAGTCAGCAATTTACAACACCAGGTTGAGGAACAGGAAGAACTGATCAATGCCAAACAAACTGAAATCAATTCTTTGCAAACTGAAAAGAACAAGGTTCTTGACCATCTTAAAAAACGCACAGGGGCATATTACAAAATGGGCAAAGTAGGGTTCCTTAACGTTACTTTTTCCTCAAAATCACTGCCTGAGCTTCTCAGATTTCATGACTCATTCCAGACTCTCATAGCCTATGATAAAGACGTTGTCAGTCGCTATAGAAATAAAATAGTAGCTCTTGAACGAGCAAGAGACGCCTACTCACTGGAAAAAGAACTCCTTCAGGAATTTGTCTCTACAGCTCTTGCCGAAAATACTGCGACTGACAAAATTCGCGATGAAAAAGAAGATCTCCTCTCCCACATACGAACGCAAAAGCATTTACATGATCAAGCCATCAAAGAGCTTGAACTTGCCTCAGAATCTCTTTCTTCATCTCTTATTGCTCTAAAAAACAAGGAGTACGACCTCAAGCAGACATTCGCTAAAAGTAAGGGCAATCTCCCATCCCCCCTTACAGGTGAAGTGATTACTTTTTTCAATCAGGTTAAGGCTAACAAGCTAGGAATCATGCGCAAATCTACCGGAATAGCTATTAGCGCTCCTGATGGTTCTGAAGTGAAAGCTATTGCAGAAGGCACCGTAATATTTTCTGGATATTTACGCGGATATGGGAATACTGTAATTATACATCACGGGTTTCAATATTATTCCGTTACTTCCAGGCTGGAGAAAATTACAGTCGGAAACGGCGAAAACGTTCAAGCCGGGCAATTTATCGGCCTATTAAGCGATACAGCCACCTTGATAGACGAAGGTTTGTATTTTGAAATTCGCCACGGGAAACAATCACTGGACCCTCTTAAATGGCTAGAAGCCAGTAACCTGCAGCTGCCAGATCCCGATTCTTCGAAAAATCGAGGCTAACAACTGGCAACCTCCCCCTGCCTGGAGTTCAAACATGCAAAGTGCAGCTTTCTTTAAGCAAGCTCTCGTTATTATCACCCTTCTCTTCTTTACGATACCAGCAGATTCCAATGCTGAAATCACACCCAAAGAACGCGAAAAGACCTATAAGCAACTTGAGGTTTTTGCAAACGTCCTCAGCATTCTTCAGGATAACTACGTCGAAGAAATCGATTCTTCCGAGACTATTAACGGAGCTATCCGCGGTTTGCTTTATTCGCTTGATCCGCATTCAGCATATCTTCCACCAGAAGGGTTTCAGGAACTGCAGGAAGAAACACAAGGACAATTCTCAGGGATAGGAATTGAGATTACAATAAAGGATAATATTCTTACAATTATCAGTCCGATCGAAGGAACCCCTGCTGACAAAGCCGGCCTTAAAGCCAAAGATATTATAGTTGAAATTGGCGGCGAAAAAACAAAAGAGATGGGGGCAGTTGAGGCTGTAAAGCGATTACGAGGTCCTCAGGGGAGCACAATCACCATCTCTGTATATCGTGAAGGCTGGAGTGATCTTAAAGAAATGACTTTGACAAGAGACATCATACCTCTTCAGTCTGTTAAAGCCTTTTTCATTGCTCCTGGTTTTGCTTACACCCGAATCACTAATTTTCAAAGTCACTCCACTCAAGACTACCGGGAAGCTATAGGAAGGCTGTCAGAAAAAGATAAAATTAAAGGCCTGATACTCGACCTCAGAAACAATCCAGGTGGTTTGCTCAATCAGGCCGTCAGCGTAGCAGACACGTTTCTTAGCGATGGACTCATCGTCTATACGAAAGGAAGAACAGATGATCAAAACATGTCGTTTAAAGCACATAAATCCTCTGAAGACCTCCCCTATCCGCTCATAGTTCTCGTTAACGAAGGCTCTGCCAGCGCTTCTGAAATCGTTGCAGGAGCCATCCAGGACCATAAACGCGGACTCATAGTCGGCACCCAGACCTTTGGTAAGGGTTCAGTACAAACGATTATACCGCTCCCCGGCGGCGCAGGTTTACGAGTTACCACTGCACGGTATTATACACCTGCAGGCAAATCTATCCAGGCTCTTGGCATCACGCCGGATGTCGAAGTTCCGTTTGTAGCGTGCAACGGTGCTTCAAATGAAGAAAACGTAGAAAAGACACGACTCCGTGAGTCCGACCTCAAAAACCACATACCAGGAAATGACCTGAGTGACAACAACAGCTCAGAAGGCACAGATGAGGACGAAAACGCACATGAAGTGCGCCTTGCACAGGACAATCAACTACGTACCGCTCTGAACATACTGAAAAGCCTTAATCTCTATTCTCAATTTGACCTGGTGAAATAAATATCTTATGGATTGTCTTGCATTTATAGCTGAACAACGAATCTCACAAGCCATTGAAAAAGGTGAGCTTAAGACTGATGGCTGGAAAAATAAACCGCTCAAACTCGATGACGATCACCTCGTACCAGATGACTTAAAAATAGCGTATAAGATGCTTAAAAATGCGGGCTATGTTCCACCGGAAATTGAAACTCGCAAAGAAATCACTCGACTTGAACAGCTAATAGCAAAAACAGAAGATGAGCATCAGCGGGTTCAACAAATGCGAAAGCTCAGTGTCCTGTTGATGAAAGTTGATAAAAATCGCCCTTCACCAGCGAACATATCACATGACGATGAATACTACAGAAAGATAGTTGAAAGAACTTCTCTGGGTACCAAAAAAGACTGAATATAATCTATTAAGGGTAGCTATAGGAGGGTGTCGGGTTATAGCTATTTTTTCAAAGATTAAGGTATTTTAAAAATATCAAGACACAGCCATATACTTGATATCGAAGTCTTAGCTTACCTGCAGCATTGTCTTTTATAAAATAATGCAGATACGGGGAAAAGGGCATAACCAGGCAGACTCCTAGAAAAAATCAGTACAACCATTGCTCCTAAAGCAGACTATGCTGCTTCTTCATCTCCTCGTACACAAGGGTTGACACTTGGCGTATCACATTCCCACGAGCCAGCATCCAACGGCCATAATCAGAGGGACGTGAACTGCGCTCAATTATCCCGACAATAGCGTAGGGATATCGTTGTCCTTTAGCTGTTTTTGGTACAAGAATCCCCATATCACCGCAAAGATGCGCGGTGGATCCTGTCTTGTTGTATACCAGTGTTCCTTGTGGAATTGGTGTGCCATGATACAGACGATCCCTACCGGGGAGTGCCATTATTCGACGCAATTCCTTGCCATAAGGTAACTCTTTATTCCACATTGCCCGCAGAAACCGAATGTAGTCTGAAGGGAGAGCGCTATTCTTGTATGTACGTCCACCTGCAGGGATATACTCTTTTATTACTGTGTTTTTGAATATGGAACTGTAATACTGACGAAGGATCTGCTGACATTTTGCCGGCCCTCCCGCCTGTCGAATCACCCAGTTGGTCGCGGAATTACTGCTTCGTTGAATCATCGCCTCAAGCATTCTTTTACTCTTGGGTCCGTAGGTCAGCTTGCCATTTTTTACCTGATGAAAAAAAGCCAAAGCCACAAAAGGCTTGATCATACTTGCTGCCTGAAATATCTCATTGGCGTTTATGTCCAGCAGGCTGCGGTCATTTTCAAGATCGTAAACCATCCAACCTGTTTTTTCGTCGCTCCGTATCTTTCCTGTGCGTCGTAACTCCTTGATAAAATCTTCGACATTCATTTCAAAAGCAGTGCGTGAAGCTACTGATACTACACGTTTACTCTTATCTTTTTTTATCAGGGAAATAACAACAGGATCAGGATTCCTCTTATCGGTGGTATCGTCGGTGCTATTTCCGCTTCTTATGACAATGGCCATTTTTATCGGGGATGTATCTACAACATCATTCCCGTCATCAAGCAGACTTGATTCACCGTAGACGATTTCGTTATTATTTTCGGCGGTAATGGAAGTTCGGATTTTTTTTGATCGGAGCAGTTTACGGTGCTTCTGAGCGACAGCCATTGTGGTTTTCCGATCTCCGCGCCTGCGATAAATAAGGGCGTAGTTATCGGCGTGTGTTTTTTCTATAAGAAGATTTTTGCCTACTTCTTCACCGAGATATTTATAGAGTTTTTCATATGTCTTTTTTAAAGAATCGAGATTGGGGCCTAGTCCATAACTGACATTATACAACAGATGATACCCTTCATCTCTAATTGCCCAAGCCTCATCCAACCCTTCTTTTCTTAAAATTTCACCATGATAGGCGATATCCTGCCCAACCGTTCTGGCGGAACCGTTGGTATCATAAATGACACCATACTCATCGCCTCTGCCGACTATCTTGAGTCTTTTAGAGACAGCATCATCAAAGATCTCCTCAAGCTTCTCTTTATAATCAAGCACATTCTCGATATCGGTATCCCAGATATAAACAAGATCATATTGTTCATTTTCTGCTACTCCCGTTACAGGACTAATCAACAGATAACCAAGCAATAAAAACAGTGCGGAGAAGAGCGTCTTACATCGTTTCATGAAACAGGTATATTCCTTGCTGTAACAGGTTGATACTGTGTTACAGTATTAAAATCATATGTGGTATTATTTAAAACAGATAGCCGTTCGAATTTCTGGTCGAATCGCAACATGGTAACATGTGCGATTCGACCAGTACAACAACTAATATTCTGCAGACAACGAGACTATCTCAAAACCCAAGTTCTTTCAGAAACCTTTCATCCTGTGACCATTTCTTTTTAACTTTTACCCACAACTTCAACAGGACTTTTTCACCTATAAGCTTTTCAATGTCATATCTTGCGGCAGTTCCGATGCTCTTAAGTTTACTACCACCCTTGCCTATTATAATACCTTTCTGAGATGGACGTTCTATGACGATTGTCGCATGAATTGTGACAAGTTTCTTTTTCGTGTCCTCTTTAAACGATTCAATTGTTACAGCTGTAGAATAAGGGATTTCCTGACCCGTTTGCAAAAACACTTTCTCCCTGATTATTTCCGCAACCAAAAAACGTTCGGTTGCATCTGTCGGAATATCTTCAGGAAAGTATCTCGGCCCCAGAGGGAGAAGTTTGAGAACCTCGTCTACGAGATTATCCGTTCCGTCGCCTTTAAGAGCAGAAAGCGGAATAACTGCCTGAAACGGGAACAACGACGAATATGAGGCTATCATCGGCAGCAGTTTTTCCTTTTCAAGCAGGTCTACCTTATTCAGCACCATAATTGCTGGACAGGTCACCTTTTTCATGATTTCCGTAAATTCTTTTTCTTTCTCTTCCCTGATCTTCTCAGGTAAGGGCAATGAAATATCGACAAGAAACAGGACGACATCCACCTCTGACAAGGAGTCCATTGCAATACGAACCATTTCCTGATTCAAGGGAACTCTTGAATTATGCAGACCAGGAGTATCGAGCAGAACAATCTGATAATCATCCTCATTGACAACACCAAGTATTCTATTCCGTGTTGTCTGCGGCTTGGGTGTCACTATTGAGATTTTTTGCCCAAGCAAGTTGTTCATTAAGGTTGATTTTCCCGCATTCGGAGGACCAACGATTGCCACCATTCCGGATTTTACCGGTTTTCCAAACATATCCATAGATAAACAAATCAAATTTAAGGTAATAAAGAAAATACAGTGCTACAAATCGAGTTTCACACTATACTGAACGTTCGTGTGTTAAACATTGGTTAACAATATTTAACGTACTATAATACTCATTATTTGACCATGGCCGACGTATCTTCTGTCATGTACACTGTAGATAATATCTGCTTACCAGTGCTGTGAAGCACTTAAAGTATAGCGCGATGATAAATTCTGGAAAACTTATAGAATATCTAGACAACGGCAAGTTCATATGTGCTTTCATCACAGAAGCACAGCCGAAACGAGTCCGTTTGATAAACCAAAATGGGCGTGAAGTTAATCTGCCCGTATCCAGAATCGTGCATTGCTCAAAAGATAATCATACCATAGATTGCACCAGAGAATTACTCGTAAATGCTCTTAAAGAGACAACAGAAAAACGGGCACTTCTGATGGAGCAGATTAACTTACAGGAAATATGGGAACTTACAGTCGATGAGAATTCCAACGTCTTTGATCCCGTCTTTTTAGCCGAACTCTCCTTTGGTCAGGAGGCTACTGATGACATTATCGCAGCCCTGCTCCGTTCTGTCTTCATAGACAAACTATACTTTAAGTACAAAGAAGGCAAACTCCGATCCCACACTAAAGATCAAGTCGAACAGATCCAGATACAGCGTGAAAAAGAAGAACAGAAGGCTGAACTTATCCATAAAGGGGCTCATACCATTGCTGAGATAATGCAACAAGGCAAATGTATCAACGAGACAAATCGCTGGCAGGAAGAGTGTCTTAAATTGCTTAGAGATTTCTATCTCTATGGTAACGATGCTGACAACGCCGATATCGCACGGCAAATGCTTAAAGAGGCCGAACTCAACCGTCCTCATGACCCTTTCGACATTCTTGTTAAATCCGGAGTGTGGAATAAAAACGAGAATATTCCACTACTTCGCAGCGATCGACCAGTAAGCTTTTCACTGGCAGCCAGACAACAGGCTGAATCAATTCTTCAATCCAGAAAAGAAGAATTGTATGAAGATGCTGGTAGAGTTGACTATACGCATCTCAAACCTATAACAATTGACGGAGCAACAACACTCGACTTCGATGACGCTCTGACTATCGAGAAAAAAGATGAAGGTTATCTTCTCGGTGTTCACATCTCAGATGTTGCTCATTATGTTCGGCCCGGCGATCCGCTTTTTCAGGAAGCCATGCAACGCGGCACCTCTATATATTTCCCAGAGGGCCAGATTCCAATGCTTCCACGCCACCTGTCACAGGGTATCTGCAGTCTGATCCAGAACGAAATCCGTGCAGCATTTAGTTTTATGATTCTGCTGTCACCAGATGGCGAGGTACTCAGGGTAAGAATTCGTCCGTCTATCATCAAGGTGGCCCGTCGCCTTACATATGAAGAAGCGGATAAGATCATTGACACTGATAATGAACTACGCATCCTCAACATGCTCAAGCAGAAATTGAGGAATCGTCGACTCGCAAACGGTGCCTTACTCCTGCCGTTTCCAGACGTAAACATCTTTATAGATGTTGGCGGCAAAGTACACATCAGTCTCGGCAGAACAGACACACCTGCCCGCACCCTGGTTTCTGAGATGATGATTCTTGCAAACAGTGAAGCTGCCAGATACATCTCAGACCGCATGACGCCTGGGCTCTACAGGTCACAACCGACCTTGAAACAGCGAATTGTTCACGGTGAAGATGATGACCTCTTTTTAAATATCAGGCAGCGTAAGAAGCTTCCCCGAGGAGAGCTCAGCACAAACGCTAATCCGCATAGCGGTTTGGGCGTTTCTCATTACACAACGGTAACCTCTCCTATACGCCGCTTACTTGATCTTGTAATGCAGCATCAGCTTAATTCGGTAACACGACGTCGAGAACCATGCTTTTCAGATGAAATGTGTAAGGATTTTTCCGCCGTTATTACCCGAACGCTATCTGCTGCCAATAATGTTAAGCAACAACGACACAGATACTGGCTACTAAAATACCTCAAAGAACGAAAGGGACAGCTAGTCACTGCGCTTGTCATTGATTCTGGCCCTAAAAGAATTAACATGGTACTTGTTGATATTCTTATGGATGTCGACCTTGCAACACCTCCAGGGTTCAAACCAACCCCTGGAAGTACCATCAAATTACGCATCTGCAAAGTCAGCCCAAGAGATAACACTGTCAGATTCGATTGGTCATAACACATAGCGCTAAAATACCACTTAGCGCTTATTTTACTTCTTATCCCTGTCAGTCTTGATCTTAACCTTTGATTTTTCATCAAACCCTTTGGACTGTTTTCCACAGTCCATTACAAGTAAGTCGCCATCCTTGCTGACTACTTCACATCTTGCACTTGCAGCAAACGAATATCCTGCAGATCCAACTAAGCAAAAGCACACTAACAGCATCGACAAGTATTTCATAACCATCTCCATATTTCCTACGTTCATAATCTATAACAAACTTATATTAGAAACATATATTATATGCCGAGGAAATCATCAGACGCCTATAGATATCACCTGACATACGACCCGACATCCAGTCGGATTCCTTCTTTATATTGTCGAATTCACATCTAACACTTTGCTGCAAACCTCTGAGTTGGTATACTTTGCTTCAATTGCTGCATACTATTTCTCCTAAAAACAACAATCAAACATGACCGAAACAAAACACCAGGGCGTTATGGCGATGGTGAACATTGATGGTGGAAAGGCAAAACTTTTGCGGGAGCAAAAAGGATTAACCCAACTCTACGTCGCTACTGCTGTTCAGGTAACAACCGACACCATCTCCAGATGGGAAAATAAGCGTTATCCGACCATAAAAAAAGAGAACGCATTACGCCTTGCAGAAGCACTCGAAGTCGAACTTGAGGCTATTCTTGAAGATACCAACGAAGAGATCGAACCACCTACTCCTGAAGCAAAACATGAGCAGCACGATTCATACCCGCCAAAAGGGCTGAAGAAAATCTGGCCACTCCTACTCCTCTCATTGACGATAGGTGCTCTCATAATAGCTGTCAGTTGGTTCTTTTATTCACAACCAAAGCCAATACAAATCAAAGCGACTCGAATATTACCTGCCCACGTTATCGCAGATCAGCCTTTCCCGGTAACCATTGAGGTGGCAGGAGTTGATAACCAGCAGGTTACAGTAATCCTCAAAGAACACTTCCCTGAAAGTGTCAATATTCACAAATCAAATCCACAACTCCAGCAAACAGGAATCAAAAACAATACGCTGAAATGGCTCCAAAAGACCCAAGGAAAAGCACTATTTACCTATATCGCCACTATCTCCAAAACGACTTCTAATCAAAATATATTTGAAGGTTCTGTTGCAGCTGGTACTAATGCAGACAACCCTGTGCAAACAGAAGGAAATAACAGCATTATGATCAGCAATCATCACTGGGCGGATGAAGATAAAGATTCCATAATAAATGACAAAGAGATTCTAACTGTTTACGACCAGTATGGTGATCTGGAAAAGCTTGGAATTGACGTCGATCTTATTGAGGAGATCTGGCTGGGATCAGGGTATCGGTGGGATCCAGAGTCCCGTTCTTTTCACATTCTCCCCTAGTGCTCTGTAAATCTTTAAATGTCGCAAAGATTGTTCCGCAATTTTAGTGCATTGCGAGGCACGAATGAAGGAGCATAGCAGCGATATGTGACTGAATGAGAAACGAAGTCAGTGTGCTAAAAGGGCGAACAAGATCCGATAGGTAAAGGTTTACAGAGTACTAAATACATTCAGAAACACCACTTGAGGAAATATGAAATTTTCAGATATTCATAAAACACTATCACTTACAACATTTACTACGTTGCTTTTTCTACTGCTGACAGGCTTCTTGCTATGCTCAACACAGGAGGCTTCAGCTAGTCCAGTAAGTGGCCGATACCTACAGACTTCTGGCGGAATGATCAAACTCCAAGTCAATATTGGCTCCCCTGCACCACAGAGCATCATACTTGAGCAATACCTTCCTCCCGGCACCACGGTCACAAACACTTTACCAAAAGCCAGAAAAATAGAAAGTGCATCGGGAAAAGTCATCTGGCTATTTAAGCGTGTAAATAGCGGGAATATGAATGTAACTATGAATGTTAGTCCCAATTCAGCGGCCAATTCTGTAAGTGGCATACTCAGATATCGAGTCCCGGGTGGTGGCAGTCTTGTTGAAATACCGGTCTCCAGGTAATACTCTATTCAACCAGTGCTCTGTAAATCTTTAAATGTCGCAAAGATTGTTCCGCAATTTTAGTGCACTGCGAGGCACGAATGAGGGAGCATAGCAGCGATATGTGACTGAGTGAGAAACGAAGTCAGTGTGCTAAAAGGGCGAACAAGATCCGATAGGTAAAGGTTTACAGAGCACTGGTTAATATATGCTTTTTCACTATAACGGTACAATCTGCCAGGCAATTACCCACATTGTCATGCACACCAGAAAATCCAGAACACGCCAGGCATTCCTGCTCTTAAACACAGGTGCCAACAGAGAGCCGCCAAGACTTAATGCGTAGAACCATATAAACGATGCGACACTTGCACCTAAAGCAAACAGGTATCTGCCATCGGCATCGAACTGCCCACTGAGACTACCTATCAGTACTAGAGTATCAAGATAGACATGGGGATTCAGCAATGTCACTGCAAGGGTTGCAACCAAAATCGCCCATCGCGATGAGTAAGTATCTGTTGTACTATCGTCTAAAGCTTCAGCTTTAAAAGCTGCTTTCATTGAACAGAAACCATAATAAACCAGAAACAGCGCTCCGCCCCACCCCGCAATCTCACGAAGCATCGGATTCTTTGCTACTGCCAACCCAACTCCGGCAGCACCAATGAAAATCAAAACGGCATCACACAAACTGCAGATAAAAGCAACCAGCCAATTATGTTCTCGTCTAACGCCTTGTGATAACACAAAGGCATTCTGGGCCCCAATCGCAATTATCAGACCTGCTCCGGTACCCATACCCTGCAAAAAAGCTATCATCACTGTCTCCTTATATTGTGTAGAATGCGATACTATAGTAGGAGTATGACAAAGAAGTAAAATTAAACATTTTCAATATGCATTAGATTTTCTAATACTATGTTCGACTATAAAAATATTGAAGCATTTGCTATGGTGATACTCGAAGGCGGTTTCGAAAAAGCCGCTCACAAACTTCACCTCACACAGTCTGCCATATCGCAACGGGTCAGACTACTGGAAGACACATACGGCCATGTGCTCTTAAAAAGATCCACCCCGCCAGAAGCCACTGAAGCAGGCCTTCCTTTGCTGGTACATTACCGCCAGGTCAAGCAGCTTGAAGAAGACTTCCTGCTTTCAGCAAAAAAAACAACCGGGTCTCGATTTGCTTCTATTTCTATAGGATTGAATGCTGATACTCTTGCCACATGGTTTTTATCGTCCATTGAGGAATTACTCAGAAATAACAATATAGTTCTGGATATTCATGTAGATGACCAGGAGCGCACCCATGAACTCATGAAAGACGGTAAAGTCTGGGGATGTATAACAACCAGAAAAAGACCCCTCCAGGGGTGTAAATCAGAATTTCTAGGAACTGTCAGATATGGAATATTTGCGACTGAAGAATTTCAGAAAACCTGGTTTGAAAATGGGCTGACACTCGAATCACTTGAGCATGCACCAATGGCTCGTTACAATAGAAAAGATGACTTGAACAGTCGCATGTTTAGTCTCCTGCTCAAAAAACAGCCTATGAATCCGCCTACATTTTTCCTTCCGTCAACAGAGATATACGGCATCTTTGTTGCCAACGGTTTGTGCTACGGTATTATTCCGGATCAGCAAAGCAGACCTTTGGAAAATGCAGGTGAAATCATTAACCTCAGCCCACAGCACTCTGTAGATGTTGATTTATACTGGCATAGCTGGAATTTGAAATCAGAAATAATAGAAACCTTCAATCTCCACTTTATCCGAAACGCTAAAACAATACTCCAATTCCATCAACCACAGTAACTGTGACTACCGACAATGACACTAGAAGGCTGTGCTTATTTTTTGAAAATGTCTCGATTTTAACCAAAATCCCTATTCTCGGACACCCTCCTACCATGAATGACAACAGGATCGAATTGCTGCTTGAATATGCCAGACAAAAAGGTGCAACAAAAGCCAGCTGCATTCAGCCGGATAAAGTTACGATTGAGAACCGGCTTTCCGCCTTTTGCAGAGAACCAAAGTGTCCCCATTTCGGCCAATCTGCAAGTTGTCCACCGCATATATCCGGCCCTTCCATGTTACGAAATCTTCTTAAACAATCTAAACATGTCATTGTTGTCCGAATAGAAGTAGAGGGCGACTCCTTACATGGTGAAGAAAGACCGTTCGTCATGCAGCTTCTCCATGAAATTACAGCAGAAATAGAATTAGAGGCTCAGAGGATTGGCTTTCCAAACTCACTGGGACTTGCTGCCGGCTCATGCAAGAAGAGTTTTTGCGATGAACACCTGGTTTGCAATGTAATTAACGGAGATGGAACCTGTCGACACCCAACCAAGGCACGACAATCCATGTCGGGTTATGGAGTCAATGTCGGAGAGTTAATGAAATCTGCCGGCTGGTCAACCGAGTTATTCAGCAATGCAGGTTCAGATGAAAATGAAGAGTTAGCCTGGGTAGCTGGTCTCATAATACTTCTTTAGTCTAAAAAACGATGAATCATTCAAGTGACCTTATTGCAATAGACGATTTCACGAATTTCGTATTGATTAACCACTCTGATCCCATTCTTCTCAAGTAAAGCAGCAGAAACTCCTGCCCCTTCCATCGTCAATCCATCAAAAGAGCCTGAATAAATAGTTTTGCTACCGCATGAAGGGCTCCGCTCTGTGAGAACCGCAAGTTTAATGCGGTATTTCTTACATAACTCCAATAGCTTTTGAGCACCTGAAATAAATTCAACTGTCACATCATCTCCAAGTGCCGTGATCACTCGTGCTTTGTGGCAAAGAACATCCTCACCATCTCCACCCTGAATTTCTGCAGGCTCACGTGGAACAGGTAAACCTCCTTCAAGCTCGGGGCAGAAAGAAAAAATCTGATAATGCTCTGCTATTGCTTTAAGCAGCCAATTATCAAGTTTTAGATCCGTTCCATCATAGCGAACGTTTTCTCCAAGCAAACATCTGCTTATGGCTATAGGATTATTCATAGTCGACCTGACATATCTTCAGATATCCATCAAACAAAAAGTCAAATTCATCAACACAAATCGGGACAAACAGACCAACACCTCCAACCTACCGGTATATGTAGCATATTCGCTAACACCGCAACCCGACATCGACCCAATATCGACTCGAATCCAGCCCCATTTCACCTGATGTCCTCTAGGTTAACTCTCAATTCAGTTTTATATAAAAGGCACAGGAAACAGAACCACCAACGAACAATTTCACCAGGAGGAATACCATGAAACGCCTACTCGTAATAGCCTGTGTCGTATTATTAAGTGCAACAATTAACTCTAATGCAAAGGCAAATCACAATACAACCAACGGAGTAATCATAGGTGCTGGTAGTGGCGCTATTCTCGGCCAAGCTATAGGCAGAGATACAGAGGCCACTCTTATAGGCACTGCAGTTGGCGGCCTGTTCGGTTATATGATCGGCAATGAAATGGACCACCAAGGCCAGCGCGTTGTTCACCATCGAACATATCAACCTCCACGAACCTACTCACACACCCAGAAATTTGGCAAACCATTCGCTCCTAATCATATGAAAAAAGTCCGAAATACAAACAAAGTATGCAAAAAGACAATAAAAATCAAGGAACGACATGGTCAAACAAAACGGGTCGTAACCAAAACCTGCTGGTCTAACAATCCCTATGAAAGCAGATATAACAATCATCGCCATGGGAAAAAAAACCGAGTCAAAAATAGTTGGGATTACTAAGTCACACCTGATCTTGTAGGCGGATTAATCACACGCAACCCTTGCAGCAAAAATCATCATCCTCTTCAGCCATTAGCGCCTGTAGAGGATGAGTTGTACTCATATAGGCCGATTCAACTTAATCCAATTTTTCCGCAAGGATCAACTGATAAAGCGAAATTTATACGCACCTCATTGTTGAGTCATGGCAGGCAACTTTCGGATCAAGTGTTTTTTGTTCTTAAATGAAGGAATTGCTGGAAAAGTAGGTGCAGTCATATAGGTATTATCTTATCAAAATCAACATTTACCTGTGAGCATTGATATTTTTTCAATAACGCTGAGTTAAACAGGTAAATGAAGACTCAGCACAAAGGGTACAATCAGACAACCTCCTTGAAAATCGTATAACTTTCAGTAAAACTCAAGGTAAATTGTTTTTTCAATTGTTGCAGAGCTTTAACCTTCTCTCCTTACAGACTTTCTCGTAATAACTATGATACAACAATCCTGATGGCTGGATTGTTCCCATTTATATCTACACTTCCAGTAAACCTCATTATCATTATAAATTTTATGCATGAAATATATAATGATATGGTAAGTTAATCTAAATAGACAATCTACTTATACTCTTACATATACTAATCCTCATCATGACCATATCTCACACTTCTGACTTTGCAGGTCGCTGCATCAATGACACGCTTGCCGGGTTACGCGAAGGTTTATCACGATTTTCAGGAAGCAGTCGAAGTGCTGTGATATTCGCTTTAGACCCCAAAACCCCACTTCATATTTGCGATCCCCAAAATCTTTTACGTGGTTATGAACCGATACTTCATGATATTTACATTCAAAATGACGACTGGAAAAGTGCGTCCTATCGTCGATATGACCGTAAACTTTTCAACCACATAGATCCGGTAGACAACCTCCAGCTAGACGGATTGATTAGCTATGGAGGAAGGTCTGGTGCAGTATATTACCAAATGTGGTTTACTGAACATCATCCTGACATGTGCTCAGTGGGCCCTACTGAAAGATGGCTTGAGCATTCAGTATTGAGATTCTCACATGACATTGCAAATGAAAGTAGTCTTTATACAGGAATATCTGGGAGTTTTCTAAGGGAATATACCAGCCATGCGGTCCACGACTATATCGTCGACCGCATCAACCTACACCTTGGACTTGATTCTTATATTAGGATATATCAGGTACTTGAATCAGTGCTCGGCATTTCCAAAACACCGGAAGAAGGCGCAGTACCTCACGGTGAATTAATTTTCGTCGAACCACGCCTTCTTGATCAGGTAGTTTTTATTGCCCGGTTTCAAGCAGATCAACAACCACACCTACACCATCACAAACACATTAGAAAACTCTTACTATCAGTTGAAGACACAAATAATAAGCTCGTCTCTGATGGCTCACGAATCCTTGGAGTATGCGACCATAACCTACCAGAATTCTGTCTTGTAGCTGACTTTCAAGGAAAATTAGGCTTTTTGCGTTTGAACAATGATCCTGTGTGCAGTTTTGAGGATGGAAGTTTCAGCTCATCAACCCATAGGGCGAAACTGTTTGAAGTTGAAGAAATACTCCTGGACTACGAACTGGATACTACAACCAGAAACAGCTTGTTCCAGGTTGTTTCCGCATTAGTTCACAATGCTGAAACAAACGGATTTGGCTGCACGCTGGTGATAGACCTGGAAAACATGCACATGCCTATTTCCGGTCAAATTCTTGATGGTCCAATCAATTTGCTTGACGCTAAAAGACTTGCACTCGCTGCTGGTCTCTCTAAAACTGATGGAGCACTGCATATCGGCAAAGATATACATCTCCATGGTTTCGCATGCCTTTTAGACGGATTACATGTCAATTCGGAAGATAGAGCACGTGGCGCCCGGTACAACTCAGCACTGCGATTTACTGCAATAAGAAGAGATACAATCGTAGTTGTTGTCTCATCAGACAGACCTGTTTCTGTTATTCACCGAGGGCTGGAAGTCAGAAAAAGACATGCCTACAATGCATTTGAACGATGCTCACTCTTCCCGGACTTGCTTTTAACCTGGCTTCAGTCGGACCTTTAGAGATTCCTATCTAAACTTCCCCCGGCAGAACAAGTAAACATTGCATAAAAAAAAAGCACAATTGGCTAGCATAGCCAATTGTGCCCTTCTACAAACTCAACTGATCAGATTAATATCAGATTTCCAATACCCAGTCGGGGATATGATTCAGCACATAATTCTGTACAGCTTCTTTCTTGTCAGCTTTGTTCACTTCACCTACGGCAGCGAGGGTCTCTTCAAAGTCAAACCAGCATAGCTCTTTATCTTTTTTGCTGTAAACTGTGAGAATACGCTTGTTAGGTCGCTCAATATCTTCTTCTTCCTGAATTGCACCAACAAGATTTATAGCCTGCTCGTAAGGAAGAAAGGTAATTTTATCGTCACTCATGGATTTCCCTCAAACCTGAAAAAGGCGAGTCAGGAATACCCCACTCGCCTTTCTTTACACAAATAATATAAATTTTATTACGCAGGTTTTACAACAGAACCGGAACGGATACAACGGGTGCAAACTCGTGCACGTTTAACACCACCAGCACCAGTAACCATACGAACACGCTTAAGATTTGGCAACCAACGTCGTCGTGTCTTATTGTGAGCGTGAGAAACATTATTTCCTGTAACCGGGCCTTTTCCGCAAATTTCACATACCTTAGCCATCGTTAACTCTCCTTATATGCTATTCTTCTTCCAAATCTTAGCCAAGACTGAAAAAGAACGAGAAAATGTGTGTGATAAAAATTCAATCCAGAACTCTCTCTATTACCTTCTTTCGGTAGCTAAAGCAAGTTTTTTTCCAGGCTCTGACATGATTATATCTTGCGAAGGCTTCAACATGCCACGAGTTTCTGGTTCGTAAACGTTTTGGATCGATATTGCCACGTAACTCTTCCTCAAAAGGAAGAGTTACGTGGTTGGTGCTTAGAAGCTCAACTATTTTTTGCTATAAAATCTTAATTAAAGGTCGATTTTGTAATTGCTTGAACACTTATTGACTAGAAGCATCTATTTCATTTGTCACAATTTAACTCGTACTATGCTGCATATGCTTTATCCATGAACAGCGTTATAAAACACCTCCAATAAATCTACAATTGTTGACTTCACTCCTATGTTCTGGTTTGACGACGATTACAGAAGCGAAACCTTCTTGAATACTTCTGACATCAGATACCTCCAGAATCCTGTCACACATACCCCTGCCCACTCAATTCAGTGTTTTGGTCGAAAAGTTATTACTCGCAGGTAAGTGTAGACTCAAAAATCATTTATCTGAAAGTTCTTTTTATGTGGATACGCCAGAATATTGACCAAAACTCCTATTCTCGAACATTCTCCAACTCTCAATATTATTGTACCAGATCCCGGAAAAATATTTTGTCATGTTATAATACACAAAAATTCAGAACAGAACCATACCATGATCACACCACAACGTGCCGTTACCTGAGTTCAAATCTTAATTCATTGACTTAAGCTAAGAAACTACGAATCAGTGTTTTTTCTAAGGCTTTAGAGGGATAGGATATTACTGGATTATTGACTAATAGATTCTTCCATATATAATAGGAACCGCGTTTGAAATATTACATAAAGACAACTCAATCCTTGTACCATTTGACAGGAAATTGTTAAAATCGGCTACGCATTATTATCGCTGCTATACAATAACCTAACAATAATTCTAAATAAACAGGTTGTAAATGAAGATCCTAAACCAGGTCTGGAACTTTTTTGCCTCGGTAAAGCTTGCTCTTTTCACCATTTGCGCAATCGCCATTACCTCAATTATCGGTACAGTTATACCGCAAAACAATTCATTTGCTTTTTATGCAGAGAGGTATGGGGATAATCTTGCCCGTTTTTTCTTCCTTTTCGATTTTCAGGAAATGTACACCTCATATTGGTTCCTGGCATTGCTCGGTCTACTCAGTGTCAATCTCATCATCTGTAGCCTCGATAGATTTCCAGCTGTATGGCGTCAGATAGTTGCTGATCAGACACAGGTTTCCGGAAATAAACTTGAGAGTATGCCCTTCAAAAGTTATGTCACCTCCAACCCCTCTCAAACTGAAGAACTATTCTCTACTATCTTAAAAAAAGAGGGATGGAAAACCCAACTGCGTAAAGAAAAAGATTCGTTTCTAATTGCTGGGCAGAAAGGTGCCTGGACGCGCACAGGGGTTTACATTGTCCATGCTTCGATACTCATCATCTTTTTTGGTGCTACAGTTGGCTACTTTCTTGGTTTCAAAGGAAGTGTAATGATCCCTGAGACCAAACAAACGTCTAAAATATTCTCTCATGATACTCAGCAACCTATTGAACTTGGGTTTGATGTTCGCTGTGATTTTTTTGATATAGAGTTTTACGACAACGGCATGCCTAAAGAATATACATCCAGGCTTGTGGTTATCGAAGACGGCAAAGAAGTACTCGAAAAAGAAATTGAGGTTAACAAACCCCTCGTCTACAATGGCATCACATTTTACCAGGCAAGTTATGAGGGGTATCGTGATTTTGTTATAAACATCAAAGATCCCACAGATAATAGTGAGCGGACTTTTGTTGTGCCTTATCAGCAACAAACAATCTGGAAAGAAAAAAATATCCGGTTCGGAGTAATAAAAGCGGAAGTTATTCGTGACAGAGTAGTTAGATCGAAAGTATGGCTACAGGCTGGAGACAATACTCCTGCAGAGTTCTGGATTGAGTCAACGGCTGAGACAGATGTAAAGCAAGGCGACGGCAATATCTCTATCAGTGTAAAACAGATGTATGCAACCGGTCTTCAAGTTGCAAAAGATCCAGGTGTATGGTTAGTCTATCTTGGATTCTTCCTCATGATGCTGGGACTTTATCTTGCTTTTTTCATGTCACACCAACGCATTTGGGTATATGGTTCGACTACTGCAAAAAACAACGATATTATTTTAGCAGGAACCACCAATAAGAATAAAATCGGGTTTGAGAAAATGTTTTCGCAATTGACTGCAACTGTTGAAGATGCAGCTAAAAAGTAGAAAGATCCAGTATACCTAAACAACTACGAAGACGATTAATACGTTTATAAATACGTACCAGACCATTGATTAATACGGAGTCTCTCGAATGGATAGCTCGCAATTACTAGGCATCACGACTTTTACTTACCTCTTCTCTACACTGCTATATGTTGCCATCCTGGTCTTTAAAGCTGAAAAGCTCGGTGCCATAGCAACCACCTTCACAGCGATTGCGCTGGTAATCCAGACTGCTGGTCTAGGTTTGCGTTGGTATGAATCTTACGAATTGGGATTTGGCCATGCCCCTTTAACCAACATGTACGAATCTGTAGTTTTCTTTGCCTGGACAATTATCATCCTGTATCTGATAATTGAATGGAAATTCAAAACTAAAATTATCGGAGCCTTTGCAGTACCTTTTGCTTTTCTGGCAATGGCTTACGCCTCATTTTCAACAGAGATCAATAAATCTATCAGCCCACTGGTTCCTGCCTTGCAATCCAACTGGCTTATTGCTCATGTTGTGACCTGTTTTGTTGGCTATGCCGCTTTTGCAGTGGCTGCCGGGCTTGGTTTGATGTATCTGCTTAAAAGTAGTTCTAAAAATCCTGGACCGATCTTATCAACACTTCCTGAGCTTAAAATCATTGATGACATAACCCATAAAACTATGGTCTTTGGTTTTATCTGGCTAACAGCAGGAATTATCACTGGAGCTGTATGGGCTGATTCTGCATGGGGAACCTACTGGAGTTGGGATCCTAAAGAAACATGGTCTCTTATTACATGGTTCGTTTATGCGTTTACTCTTCACGCTCGTTATACTCGTGGATGGAGTGGAAAAACCATCGCATGGTTGGCGCTTATTGGTTTTATTTCCGTGATTTTCACTTATTACGGCGTGAACTTCTTGTTGTCTGGCTTGCACAGCTATGGTTCCAATTGACCAAAATACGACATCGTGGTGTTTTTCAACCTGTATTATTAACCATTTAAGCTGTTTGACAAGTGTAAGGAAAGGCTGTATATCTAAAAAAAATATAGTAGTCCAAACCCTAAACACACCAGATCAACTAACTTAAA
Source organism: Desulfosediminicola flagellatus (assembly GCF_005116655.2). GTDB lineage: Bacteria > Desulfobacterota > Desulfobulbia > Desulfobulbales > Desulfocapsaceae > Desulfopila > Desulfopila flagellata. Next base: position 2,897,816 of record NZ_CP050698.1, read on the forward strand.
AGGGGAAGATATTATGATAAAAAAAGTACTAGTAACGATTGCTGCAGCAACTTTCGTATTTGGTGGTATTGCAAGTCTGAGTGTTGCTGCTGACATGGGTCCTGCTGAGATGACTCTTGAAACAGCAGGGTCAGCAAAACCAAAACCAGCATTCTTTCCACACAAAGCTCATCAGGACCTATTAACATGTGCGGAGTGTCATCATGCAATGACTGATGATGGCAAACAGGTTGCCTATGTAGATGGTCAGGAAATAGGCAAATGTCAGTCCTGCCATAACGAGGAAAAACTCGCTGGGAAGAAAAGTGGCAAAGAGAAGCTTGATACCTTTAAAGGTGCTGCTCACGCTAACTGCCTTACATGTCACAAAGAAGTCGCCCAAAAAGATGAGGCAAAAAAAGCTCTCAAAAAGTGTAATACCTGTCACGTTAAAAAATAGTTTTTTGTAACCTATTTTTTAAATACAAAAAAAAGGGTGTCATCCTCAACAGGATGACACCCTTTTTATTTTGTATTGATTACGATTACTTTCAGTACTGAAAATACCCGTAATCAAACCGTCTGCGAATATTCAAACAATTAACTTTCCTGAATCCGCGAAATATCACCAACCTTCAGAATCAACTCACCAATAGCTGTAAGCAGATTCAATCGATTCTTACGTACAACCTCGTCATCGACCATAACCATTACATCATCAAAAAATCCGTCTACGGGTTGCTTCATTTTCAGCATTACCTGAAGCGCTCCAGCATAATCTCTTCCTTCAAGGTACTTATCCATTTCAGTGTGTACCTGAACATACGCAACATAGAGTGATTTCTCAGCGTCTTCAGTAAAATGAGCCTCATCAACCAAGACATCGCTGTTATCTTTAATTATATTACGAATGCGCTTATATGAAGATGCAAGCACATTGAAAGCTTCATCCTTACGTATTTCGCGAAGAGCATCGATTCGAGCAAGAACATCATTAACAACATCAAAAGAAACTGAAGTTGCAGCTTCAACAACACCTGCATCAACACCTTTTGCAACACAATCGTTGACAAACCTTCCCTTAATGAAATTAACAATGATATCTACTGTAGCTGAACTGCCATCAACCTTGTCACCGTATAAAGCAAGTGCTTTGTGGATAACTTCTTTAAGAGAAATATCCCACCCGCCTTGAGCAAGGATATTGAGTACAGCAAGAGACAAGCGCCTAAGTCCAAATGGGTCTGCAGTTCCGGTGACCTTTAATCCTATTCCGAAACAACCAGCAAGTGTATCAAACCTATCAGCAAGAGCAACAATCGCACCGACTTCAGAAGATGGCAGCTCAGAACCCGCCCGCTTAGGCATGTAATGCTCTTTGATGGCAAGCGCTACATCTTCATGCTCGTTGTCATTTTTAGCGTAGGCAGCACCCATTACCCCCTGAAGTGAAGGAAACTCACCGACCATGTCTGAAATAAGATCAGCTTTGCAAAGATATGCAGCCCGATGAGCTTCTTCAATTTTTGAAGGAGCAATTTTCTCAGCGAGGATACGGGCGAGCTTTACAAGCCTGTCGCTCTTATCAATCATAGTACCGAGCTTTGCCTGAAAAATGATACCATCAAGTCTGGCTCGCTTTTCTTCCAAACTTCCGCCTCGGTCACTATTAAAAAAGAAAAGAGCATCTTCGAGTCGTGCTCTCAATACACGCTGATGACCCTTTCTGGTCATATCTGTGTCTTTTACTTTCGTATTGTTTACAGCAACAAATGCAGGGAGCAGATTACCTTCCGGGTTAACAACCGGAAAATATTTCTGGTGTTCCCGCATTGATGTAATCAGCACCTCATCGGGAAGCTGAAGGAATTTTTCATCAAAGCTTCCACATACACCATATGGAATTTCCACAAGATTGGTCACAAGATCGACAAGTGCCTCATCGACTGCTACTTTAGCATCGTCAGGAAGGTCAGAATCAGCGACTGCTTGATTAATTTCTTCAACCACCATTGATCTACGGGTTGGGATATCAGCAACAACAAAATTGGATCGCAGAACCTCTTCGTACGCCGAACTATCCTTTATAACGAATTCACTGTTAGCTAAGAAACGGTGCCCCCGCGTAACATTAGATGAAGAAATACCTTCATGCTCAAGCGTGATTGCCTCAGTACCAAACAGCGCGAGTATCCACTGGATAGGCCGGGCAAATGCGATATGATTTGCTCCCCAGCGCATGGACTTGGCAAATGATAGCTCAAGCAAAAGCTCTTTGAGTATTGTTGGTAACAACTCAACTGTTTCTTTTCCTGTAACTTCTCTCACAAGCATCAGATATTCGCCTTTTGCGGTATCAACCTTTTTGAGATCAGTTACATCAGCACCCTTAGATCTGGCAAAACCAATTGCAGCCTTGGTGAAATTGCCATCCGGGTCCAATCCAGCTTTAACCGATGGTCCGAGAAGTTCTTCGCAGATATCTTCCTGCTTAACCATTAGGTCGCTTACAATCATTGCAAGGCGTCGAGGCGTGCCTTTAACGACTATAGATCCGTGCTGAATTTTCAGCTCAGCAGCTTTTTTCTCAAAGTTTTCCTGAAGTTGCTTAAGGGCAGGCTTCACAAAGCTAGCAGGCAACTCCTCTGTTCCAATCTCATAGAGTAGATCACGCATAATTTATCTATCTGGTAATGTAATTAATAAGAAATGTTTGTCTGGCCAGCGGGCCGACCTGCCATTAGGACTCGAGCATTGCAAAGGTTGAATAATCTTCTGACAAATTCTCAACACGTACAGAATAACTTTTAACTTCATTCAGCTCGTAAAGGCAGGTCCCAATACTACGTGTTACTTCCTCAACTGACAAGTATTTCTGTTCTAAAGATGAGAGAGATTCTATTTCCTTCTCGATACACTTCTCGATTTCAAGAATAAGATCCTCAATCCACATGAATGTACTAAATCTTACAGAAACCTTTGCCTGCCCCCAATTGCCTAATGAACGAGGCAGTGAGTTTAGCTTATGTTTACTTGCCATAGGTAAGGATATCGGTACCTTAACTCTGAACTCCAAATCTGGATCATTACCAACAGACCCGCACATCATACAGTCATAGTGTCTAATGATGAGTGATTCGTCTGTACTGCCATTCCGAAGGAAATATGGAAACTCTATTTCCATGTGAGAGGCTTCGGCTTCTAAACGATTTTTCATATCTTCAAGGATATGATGAAAATTCTGCAGGTCAATCGCACCATGATACTGGTTAAGAATCTCCACAAATCTGCTCATATGTGTTCCCTTAAAGCAGTGAGGAAGATTAACATACATATTAAAGGTGGCTATGGTCTGCTGATGCCTTTTTTCTTTATCACGCACAGTAACGGGATAAGAAACAGTTTTTACACCGACCTTTTTAATGTTAATTCGACGGTGATCAACTTGACTCTGAATGTCTTTCATGTATAACAATTTGTCGGTCTGCCTGGCTCAAGCATTTAAATCCAGATCAGTTAATTCATAGAACTTCAGGCACTTTTATATACACATGTATATCTTTTGCCCCTTCTCTATCCAATCAGCTTCTTTACCGCCTTTTTCAAATCATCAATATCAGCTGATTTCACAATGTATTCATCAGATGCCCATGTTCCAAGATCCTGTTTATATTCATGGTAGGCACTGCTCAAGATAACAGGAATTTTCTCATTCATCATCTTCATTTGCCTGAGAACTTCAATTCCGTTCATTCCAGGCATCTGAATATCCAGAATCACAAGATCGGGTGGGTTCTCTTTATATTTCTCAAGAGCTTCCTCCCCATTCATGGCAGAAATTACCTCATATCCGTCATCCTGGAATTCTTCATGATACAGTAGTTGTATACTTTCTTCATCATCTACAAGCAGAATCTTTTTCACACAATTCTCCTTCTATTTGAGTTCAAGAGATTGACGTAAATATGTGGCAGCTTCTTCAGGTGGCATCGGATTAATATAAAACCCGGACCCCCATTCAAAGCCTGCGATGGAGGTTAACTTAGGAACTATTTCGAAATGCCAATGATAATGTTCAAGCCCGCCTGAACGCAGTGGTTCAGTATGCAGAACAAAATTATACGGAACATCAGGAATACAGGTATCAAGTCGTTTAAGAGTATCCGAGAAAATTTCTGCAAGAGAGTAAAGGGTTCGGTCATCCTCTTTACAAAAAGCAGAAGAGTGGTTCTTAGGAAGAATCCACATTTCGAACGGAGTACGGGGAGCAAAGGGTGTGAGTGTAATAAAGTTGGCGTTTTGACAAACTACACGAACATCCTGCTGTATTTCCTGTCGGATAATATCGCAGAATATACAACGTTCCTTATACTTGTAATATGACATCGCCCCGTCCAACTCAGAAACTATCATTCGTGGAAGGATCGGAAGTGCTATAAGTTGCGAGTGTGAGTGTTCGAGCGAAGCCCCAGCAGCTTTTCCGTGATTTTTGAAAATCATCACGTATTTAAATCGGGGGTCACGCCCTAGATCGGTAATTCTTTCTTTGTAAGCCTTGAGAACATAAAGCATATTCTCAGCGGACAGGGTGGAGAAGGATTCTTCATGGTTAGGGCTCTCAATAATAACTTCATGAGCACCGATACCGTTCATGCGGTCATACAACCCCTCTCCTTCTTTATCAAGTCCGCCTTCAATGACCAAAGCAGGGTACTTGTTTGGTACTACTCGTACCTGCCATCCTGAGGTATCACCATGAGAATGGATGCCAGGTCTGAAGGCGAGTACTTCTGGCGGTGTAGTACTCTCGTTACCGGGGCATAGCGGACAAAACCCACCGCTGCTTGTGTGTTTATCAATCAGGAAATCAGTCGGTCGTTTCCGTCGTTCTTTGGAAATTATGATCCACCGGCCGAGAATTGGGTCTTTTCGCAGCTCCGGCATCGCAGGCTATTGTCCTTTTGCCTTTTCTTGTGTTTCCTGAAGTGTTTTACAGTCTATGCATAGAGTAGTCACTGGCCGTGCCTCAAGCCGCTTATGCCCTATATCTTCACCGCAGTCTTCACAAATACCAAATGTTCCTTCGTCAATTCTGCCTAATGCTTCCTCAATCTTACTTAGAAGCTTACGTTCTCGATCACGAATACGCAACTCAAAACTACGGCCGGACTCTACTGTTGCACGATCATTAGGATCAGGAATATTCGTAGTCTGATCCGTCATTTCGTTCAGCGTTTTTCCAACTTCCTCAAGGATCTCCGCCTTTTTTTCAGCAAGCTTTCCTTTGAAAATTTCTACCATTTCCTTATCCATCCAGCCTCTCCTCTAAAACCGAAAAAAATAAAGCTACATATAAATATCTTATTTATCCCTGACGGATATAGGTCCCACTTTTCCCGCCAGTTTTCTTTAACAGTTTGATATCACTTATAACCATTGATTTGTCAACAGCTTTACACATATCATAAATGGTTAGGGCAGCAACTGAAACCGCAGTAAGCGCTTCCATCTCCACGCCTGTCTTACCGCAGATACCAACTGTTGCAAAAATTTCTACCAAATTATCCTCATCTTGAAGGCAAAAGTCAACGCTAACCTTAGTAATTAAAAGAGGATGAGTAAGAGGAATGAGATCGTCTACTTTCTTGGCTGCCATAATTCCGGCAATTCGTGCTATACCAAGAACATCCCCCTTGCTCATATTGCCGCTCTTAACCTTTTCAAAAGCCTCTTTGCTCATGCTGATTTTACCGGTAGCGTGAGCAACACGAGTAGTCTCGTCTTTTTTGCTCACGTCAACCATCACAGCATTACCTTCAGCATCAAAATGGGTAAATTTACTGTCTGAATTTTCGACCATAGTTATCGTCACGTATTATTTTTTACCCATAACTTCATTAAACAACCGACCAAAAAAGCTTTCTGTTTCTTTTTGCTGGCCATGCTTTTGGCATAAAGAATCGAAATCTTTGAGAACATTTATCTGCTCTTCACAAAGGTTTGTTGGTGTCAAGACCTGAAGTTCAACAATCATGTTTCCACGACCACCGCCACGCAACCTCGGGACCCCCTCATTGCGAAGAGTGAAACGCTCACCAGATTGACTCCCTGCAGGTATCTCAAGTTTCTTCTTGCCATGGATTGTCGGCACCTCAATATTGGCACCAAGCGCTGCATTTACCATTGATACAGGTAAACGGGCAAAAATAATATCACCCTCGCGCATAAAGAATTCGTGATCTTCAACATGGACAATTACGTAGAGATCACCGGAAGGACCACCTTTTCGCCCACCCTCACCTTCTCCACGCAGGCGCATCCTGGCACCATTATCAACGCCTGCTGGGATCTTGATAGCTACAAGTTTGCTCTTATGAACAAGACCGGAACCATCGCAATCAGTACATGGATCTGTAATTATGTCCCCTTCCCCATGACATTGCGGGCAGGTTGAACTGACCTGAAAAAAGCCCTGAGAACGAATTACCTGACCTCTGCCATTACAGCTCGGGCAGGTCTTTTTCGGATGTCCAGGCCTGCTACCAGTTCCTTCACATGTCCAGCATGTATCACGCCTACTGAGTTCGACCTCTTTTGAGACACCGTGGACGGCTTCCATAAAAGAGATATTTACATCGTAGCGAAGATCATTTCCGGGTACAGGTCCATCTTTATGACCGCGGCTTCTGCCACCGCCAAACCCGAATAGATCACCGAAAATATCACCAAAGCTGGAAAAAACGTCTTCAAAATTACCTGGACCACTGTAGCCACTACTTTTCAAACCTTCATGGCCATAGGTGTCATAAATCTGACGTTTTTTCTCATCGCTCAACACTTCATAGGCCTCGGTACACTCTTTGAAAAGTGACTCGGCCTCTTTATCATCCGGATTTCTGTCCGGATGATATTTCATGGCAAGCTTCCTATATGCTTTTTTTACTTCACCAGCGGATGCGTCTCTAGCTACTGATAAAACCTCGTAATAATCTTTGCTCATTTCTATTAACTACTTTATCATTACGCGATTGCGGCAGAAGCATCTACTGCTTTGCCTGATTCTATATCATCTGCCTCAAGCTTCTCAGGCAATGAATCGATATTTTCCATTGTCACCTTTCCTGAGGCAATTTCTCTCAAGGTCATAACAATTTCCTTGTTTTTGCCTTCAACCACAAAAGGTTCTCCCTGCCTGTGCTGCTTTACTCGCTGTACAGCCAGGTGAATAAGATTAAATCTGTTATCATCACCAACTATTTCCAGACAATCTTCAACGGTAATTCTCGCCATAATTTTCCTTTTTTCTATTTATGCAACTGTAATCACACAACATAAAGTTTTTCCAACGTGATTAAAACTTTATTCGATTACTTATTTTTCAAACGGGTTTTCGAGTAAAAGAGTTTCTCGTCTATCAGGTCCAACAGAGACAATTTGGGCTTTGATCCCTGTAAAGTCCTCAATTCTTTTTATGTAATCTTTTGCCTCTGCAGGCAGATCATCAAAATCTCGAATTCCGTCAATTTCACTGTTCCAACCAGGCATCTCTTCATATACTGGCTTTACAGAGGCCGCCTGTTTAATATTAGATGGCATTGCATGGCATGGTTTGCCATCAAGATCATACGCATTTGCCATCTTGATCGTCTTCTGACCACTCAAAACATCAAGCTTAGTCAATGCAAGACCGGTCAAGCCGTTTAAGCGTACTGCATCGTTAGCTACAACGCCATCCAACCAACCGCATCTGCGCCTACGACCTGTTGTTGCGCCAAATTCATGTCCCTTCTGCTGTAACTCTTCACCAGTAGCATCAAAAAGTTCAGTAGGGAAAGGACCAGCACCTACACGGGTGGTGTATGCTTTCATGATACCTACAACTGCATCAATATGTGCCGGCCCAAAACCTGCGCCATTACATGCGTTACCGGCAATAGTATTAGAAGATGTAACAAAAGGATAGGTGCCGTGATCGATATCAAGCTGAGTACCCTGAGCACCTTCGAATAGTATATTTTTACCGTCCTTTCTGGCAGTATCAAGAACTACAGAAACATTACCGATATACTTTTCGAGTTGTTCAGCGTGCTTCATTGCAACAGAATACACATCTTCGAACGCAATAGGATCCGCATTGAATTTCTTGGTCAACAGGAAATTTTTTTCTTCAAGAGCTGCATTAAGCTTTTCTTTAAAGAGCTGTTCATCAAGAAGATCCCCTACCTTGATTCCGATGCGGCCAACTTTGTCCATGTAACATGGACCAATGCCCCTACCGGTAGTGCCAATTTTTTTCACATCTGAAAGTGCAGCTTCTTTAACCTGATCAAGTCGAGCGTGATAGGGCATTATAAGATGCGCATTTTCACTAATCATCAACCTGTCAGCAGTAACTTCAAGCTGCTTATCTTTTAAATGTTCTATCTCTTCAAGCAAAACGCCTGGATCAATAATGACTCCATTACCGATCATACACATTTTGTCTTCATAGAGAATACCTGACGGGATGATGTGGAAAATAAACTGTTTCCCGTCAACAACTAGTGTATGACCTGCATTATTTCCGCCTTGAAATCGAACAATATAATCTGAGTACTGTGTAAGCAGATCGACAATCTTCCCCTTACCCTCATCACCCCATTGTGAGCCGACAACTACAACGCTGGACATCTATATTCTCCTGAAGTTTTAACTGCAGTGCTATTTTATGTTGGCAGAGCACAGAGCACACCGAACCGGTTGCAACCCAAGGTCTGCATGAGACAAACCCGTAAATATAGCTAACTCTCTTAGTAAAGTCAATCTCCCAAAAAATTACCTCTGAAAGATCTATTTGACAGAAAAAAAAAAGAAAAATACCAGTAGGTTGGATAATAATATTTATAATACTAGAATGAGCGTATACATCTATTGCCTTATCGTTGACACTGTTCTGCAAATACCTTAAAGTTGGGCCACCCAGATGTATAGTACTTGTATACAAGTAAGCATATTCCGACAATCCGTCAAATGGATGCACGAAATTGCAACTGTGCCCGAATACGTATTAGAATATTTTTTGAAAATTCACCTCACTGACATTAAACCTAGACTTATGGTTTAATAGGTGTATGTAAAAGAGATTTTTCGCTCAAATCGCCTGACCTCACTATTTGCGTTATGGTTCAGTAGATAAAAGGGCAACATGTAATTAGCGTAATGCAAAGATGACAGGTCAAATCAGTTCTATAGATCCAGTCTAAAGAATTGTAACTACGATCTGCTGGTCCCGTTCTATATGACCGGGAGAACTGCTTTAGAAATCTTGTAATAATTTGCCGTCCTGCCAAGGGCGACACAGTAACTTTGAGGCTACACCTATGTTTGGTATTGGCTTGCCGGAAATGATTTTAATCCTGGCACTTGCACTCATCGTGGTTGGCCCGGATAAACTTCCGGATCTTGCACGTTCGCTTGCTAAAGGTATTATGGAATTGAAAAAAACAGCTGAGGGACTTAAAGACCAGCTGCAGGAAGATGGTAATCCGCTTGATGATATTCGCCCCGACCTCGAAGATGCGGCAAAATCATTCAAGAGCCACATGCTTGACCACCCGGATAAGGGTAAATCTGACCTTTTCCCAACCAGCGGCGTCAATCCTGATACTGACAATGCGGCAAAAGCGTATGAGGAACTTAAAAAGGCCGGACTTGATCCACGCAATGTCCCAATGGACAATACAGGCGAAAGCAAGATAGTCGACCTGACAACTGACGATCTCACTGAAGTTGTCAGCCCGGAACCTGAAAAGGCAAAATCGGCGCCATCAGAAGACAGCTCCCAAAATGATATTGACCCTGCATCTCCAAAATGAGCAATTACAATCTTCAAAAAACCATCCCTGCCCTTGAGCGGAGTCTTGCCTTCTTCAGGCCGCACCATCTAGAACTTCGCAGCAGGATGATCAAGGTATTCGCTTCAATAATAGTGAGTACAATTGTCGCGTATATGTTTTCTGAACAGATCGCGAAGGTTTGTATTTCACCTCTCATTGCAGCCAGCCCCCTGGTCAACAAACTTGTCTATACCAACCTGCCGGAAGCGTTTATCAGCTATATAAAGCTTGCTCTGCTTGTCGGGATTTTTACAAGCTTTCCGGTAGCCCTTTATCAAATGTGGGTATTTGTTTCTCCAGGACTTAGAAAAGAAGAGAAAAAGCTGGCAGTAATCATTGTCTTCTGGGCGACTATACTCTTTGCTGGCGGCGGCACTTTTGCTTTCATAGCTGTGCTCCCAAAAATGCTGGTCTACCTTATGAGTTATGCCAATGAAGGCCTTGAACCACTGCCCAAACTTGGTCTATACCTTACCTTTGTCGCACGAACTGTTCTGACCTTTGGCATCAGCTTTCAGATACCATTTCTGATGGTTATGGCTGGAAGGGCTAATCTGGTAAAAGCCGCGTACTTTAAAAAGAAGAGGATGTATTTTTATATAGCTATTCTTGTTCTTTCCTTTTTGCTTACTGCGGGCGACTTTATGGCTACCGCCTTATTGGCTATCCCTCTTTTCTTTTTATATGAGATAGGCATATTTCTCTCTGCGCTTTTTAGTAAAAAAGAAACACCACAAGAGCAAATTTGAAATCGTATTCGCGTAGAATCGATTCCTATATTCTCCGCGCCATGCCTTTCCATCCGGACGGAGTAACTACGCCATAATCTATTGTATCCGCATACGTTCCGGCGGATACAATTTCCACACTATCCTATCTCCTGCTTAAGCAGGCAGCAGGAGATGCGGTTAACAGGATTCCCATCTTGGTCATAGTCTATAATGTCCGGCTGAAGCAATTTGTTCATCACACACCCTTCAGCAATTGACAGTTGAAAGAAATTATCTTCATTCAAACCATCACATTTAACCAGAACATTATTCTCAATTCTGTAACTGTTTATCGCGTGATCCTCACAAAGCGGACATTGATACACCCTCCCGTTAGGAAAGATAAAGTAATTCTCTGCCACCAATCCTGCACATTCAAAAACTTCATCACTTTCAAGAAAAACTTTTGGAAAGGTGACATGAATTCCAGCATCAGCAGCTGATTTAGCAACATCGGGTACAATCGACAACCACTCTTCGCGACTCACCTGAACATTTGCACCACTGTCTTTAACTGGTGCCGACTTTCCTCGCAGACCTATAACCTGAATAAAAAACTTCTTTATTCCCAGTTCTATCAATAACGGAACCATATCCTTGAGGTGGGAGATGTTTTTGCTACTTACAGTGTAAATCAAACTTACGTTAAATTTCCGCTCGACTGCTTTTTTGATATTTGAAACACAAACATCAAAAACACCCTCTCCCCTGATAGGATCATTTACATCAGCTTCAGGCCCATCAAGGCTAAAACTCAGGAAATCGAGCTCCTGAGGAGAAACATTATCAAGAAAGTCATGAAAGAGATATCCGTTTGAATCGACAGTAACGTCAAACCCTATTTCTTTAGCAAACCTCACAGCAGTGGGTAAATCAGCATGCATGGTTGGTTCTCCGCCAAGAAAAATGACATTACCTTTCTTCTGCGGATCATTAAAAATCCCTAACCACGATTTAATGGTGTCTATTGATAATGTCTGGGTGCCATGCTGAGCAGGGTTGATATAGCAGTGACTACAGGAAAGATTGCACGCTGTCAGAATATGAAAAAAGATATTTCTTTCTCCGCGTCTGAATCCGACTGTTCGCGGCGTATTACTCATGACTATGTTCCTCGGTACGTAATGTGTTTCTTCTATGGTTGTTGCAGCGTATATTCTGCAAGCAATGTGCCCTTCAGGTAATCATTTGACGCAGATCCGAAAAATGCCTGAAACAATCTCAGGCTCTCTTGACGCATGATATGCTTGGTTACAGATATTTCGAGCGAGGCATAAAGTGGAGACAATTGCCGTATCGGCAAATTTGTACCTCCCCCCATGACATCCTCATATGCGTAGACCATTTTTGTTATATTATTAACAAGCAGTGTTGAGAAGCACATAAGGCACGGTTCCATGGTCGTGTAAATAGTTACAGAACTCCTGTCTATATCCGGATGAGTTTTCTGCAAATTCCTTAGAGCTATTATCTCGCCATGGTCAATTTCACTAAATTCAATCGCGCTATTTGCTCTCTTGCCCGTTGCCAATATGGTATTTCCTGCAACTATCACACAACCTACCGGAAACTCACCTTCCCGCAGGGCATCTGCAGCCTGTTCAAGTGCAATTGACATATATTTTTCATGATTGTTCATCGTGTTTCTAGTCCAATACGTTAACTGTAATCATTTATTGCTATTACTGCGATTTGTTCGGGTAACCATTAAACCAGAAATGGTGACAAAAAGATGCAAATTAAACCAAAGAATGCGATATCTTCACGACTACAAGCTTCGACCAAACCTCAGCGCGGCAGCAGGTATACTCATTCCAGTATGATGTTCAATCAAGTCATGACCGGCATTCCTAAACGGCAAATAGATCAACTTCGTGGTTTCCACATTAAAGGTCATCGACTCCATAACCCCTCTTACCAGCCTGTAACTCAGGGCTGAAGCAGCCAACACGGATTTCAATGACTGAACCGCTTCTTTATGTTCAAGGGTCACAGGATAAATATTCGTTAATCGCTGCGTAATCGTATTCTCAAAAGCGGATTGAAGAATAGTGAGGTTTTTTGCGGTGTTCAGGTAGATAGTCGGATTAACCTTAAATGCTGGAACGATAAAAGACAACTTTTTCCTGTAATGATATTCCTGAGCAACTACGGGCTGATTAGTGAGCTTTAAAAAGTCAGCAAGACTTTCAAGCCTGCAACCGTCAACTTCAGGTTCCAGGCACCAAAATGGAATATACTTCGCTTTTTCATATAAAGCTGGCATAACCCTGTATTCAACGGCCTTGAATCTGCCGCCGTCTTCATACCACTGAGTTTCACAGTTTTCACAATTCATTACAAGGGTACCTGCACTCCCGTTCATCGAATCGCCACACTTAGGACATATTGTGGATAAAAACCGGGGTTCCCACTCCGAACTAAATGCTATTACATTCGAAATGAGTTGTTTGGCAGCCGCAGATGAACCTATTTCATAATTATTAACTCCATCAAAAAGACTGCCATTGTGAGTATATACTGGAAAATATATGCGGGAAATCGTTTCTCCGATAAACGCTCTGTGAGTGATTGTGTTTGTTCTATCCGTATTAAATAGAGAAGTTAGCCTGGCAGCTTCAGCAAATATCTTTTGGGCTTTCACATTCTGCCTGATGTACTGACCCGGCAATTGCCTGGTCACAGGAAGAAGCCTCATAGCCTGAGGCCGAAGACCAAGCGAGACAGGAAATTGATCAATATTTGCACCTATACGTGTGGTATCGATAAGTTTATGCCGAAGATGTTCACCCTGACAGTAGTAAATACATCCCTTAAATCTGAGATAAGGTACATAGAATATATCACTGTTGGAGATATGTGGCGGGATCTTTGCTGGAAGGCTGTAACGTGAGATACTATGTTGAATCTTGTAATTTTCGACATCACAAAACTCGCACCTGATGAGTCTGTCATCCTCACTAAGTGAAACTACAGCACCACACGTAGGGCACGGTTGTTCAATTGTCAATTCCATTGATTACTTGATCAGACGCTCGCCGCATTGATTACAAAACATTGACTGCGGAAGATTCTCAGCCTTGCAGTTACTACAAAAGGTTACCCTTACTTTAGCTTCCACTTTCAAACCACATCGTGAACAGAATTTAGCGTTTGGAGATAAATTCTTTCCACAACTTTGACATTGACTCAAAACGACCTGCTGATGACCACATAGCGGGCAGAACCTCGCATCAGCCGAAATCTTGTGCGAACAATCAGGACATGCAACCATCGACACGTTTTCAGTGTTGGATGCTGAATTCACTTTTTTTTCTTCAGAAAAGGCCTTCGCAAACATTCCCGGAAGCATCAATCCCATGCCCATTCCCATTCCAGCACCCGCTTCTCCTTGAGCTGATGCCGCTTTTTCCATAGCCATTGCAGCTTTCATCTGCATGAATTTGTCCATATCCTTAATGGTATTCATACGGCTTTGATCATCTATTGCTTTTTGAACTTCATCAGGAGGAGTAATGGAGGTAATATAGAGATGACTTAATCTAAGACCAAAATGGGAAAAATCCTTTACCAGTCTACCAAGCAACTCGTCAGATAATTCGTCGAATTTTCCTGGAAGATTTAAAATAGAATCGAGCTTTTCTCCGAGGTAATCGTTTAACCTGGACACGATTACACGCTTGAGGTATGTCTCAACATCGTCAGTGGTGAACTTCCCCATTGTGCCGACAAGTGTATTTATAAACAGCACTGGCTGAACGACCTGTATATTGAAAATGCCGTGAGCACGCAACCGTATCAAACCAAGCTCAGAATCCCTGAACGCAACAGGGTTTCTAGTACCCCATTTAAGGTTAGTGAAAGATTTCAGGTTCACCATGTACATTTCTGCACGTAAAGGGCTGTCACCCCGCCAGGGGATTGAGAGTATTTTTGTGAGTATAGGAAGATTCAGTGTTTTTAAAGTATGCCTGCCGGGCCCAAAAGCATCGCATGCCTTTCCCTCATAAAACATTACCGCAGCCTGGCTTTCACGAACTGTAAGTTGAGCACCGAATTTTATTTCTCCAGATCCACTCTCAGGAAGTCGGTGTACAAGTTCCTTTCCGCTCTCATCAAACCATTCTATATTTTCAAGGAAAACACCACCACCGAACCTGTTCATACCCACTCCTTTTACACGCATTATAATGATTGTAGCCACTGAGGAAACAATAGTATTACCAACAGTTTTTCAAGCTTTGCAGATACAATAAAACTCATTATAGTATACCCAAGTAATAAATAAACAGTAATGCTACAGGAGATTGTATGAGTTTTAAAGATGAATGGAACCTGGAGAGTGCACTCAAGATACTCCAACATCCTACGGTTGATTCTAAACTGTGGGCTGAAGCTGTTGAATGGCTACTGAAATACGGGCCGTCTTCTATACAAAAAATACTGCTTGATGCTTCTAATACCGCCACTAAAATTCAGTTCCCTGAGCTTAAGCCCTCACACTACACATCTGACGGTCAACCTATCTATGATACTGAGAAGCTTGCTGAAACACTTGGAATATCTGAAGATGAAGTAAAAGAAATTATAGCTAAAAAGGGAATGGAGGAAGAGCCGTTTGATGCCTTTGGTGACTTTGATGACAGTTCGAAAACCATCCACTAAAATCCTGAAACATGTATCCAATTGATGATCGACTCACTCTCCAGGAGGCTGTCCGAGAATGGCCTTTCCGCGCATATCTTCGTTAAGCTCCAAAAATCATCCTCGGAATATTAACTATCCAATTGATGGTCGCCCCACTCTCCAGTGTAACGACCATCAACCAATTAGAAGTACAGGCAAGGCTCTTTTTAAAAACCAACTATAGCTTATAGAGCTTTTCATCCCTGACAGGTTCAGAACTGACCGACTTCACCTTTTTGCTTAATGCATTCAGGCTTAGATCATCCTGATCCAGTAAGTCTCCCATCTCCTGCTCAACCTGATCTGGATCTTCTCCAGCTTCCATTCTGCTGATTGCTTCTTCCATCGCATCGCCTAAATTCAATCCGGCTTTTGCGGTGAATTTTCTCATTAATGAAGCCATCTGCCTGGGATCATCTTCATTGACTTTATCAGCATCCCGCATGAGAGATTCGAAGGCCCTTTCCATTGCAGCCTCGTCCAGACCTGCCATATCATCAGCACTATCTTTGCCACCAGATCGAATTGTTGCAAACCGGGATATCTGTCTAGGCAGATTCTTCTCACTACACTTTGGACAATCCGGCGAAGTTGTAGTGTCAATTCGAGAGGAAAAAAAATTAAAGATTATATTACACTGCTTACAATAGAACTCGTAAATCGGCATATCTGCTTTTGTAGTAGTAAAAGTTATTCGGTTAGGTGCTATTCGTTTGTTTTACTTCTGTTCCAGCACGGTATCAACCATTTCGCTGGTAACCTGGTCGGTAATGTATGTGGAGCCAATAGCGTCTGGCAAAATATAAAACACGTTACCCGCCACAGCCTTTTTATCGGTTTTCAGATACCGTTTAATCAGAGAACGATCGAGGTGACGGGGTACATTGACTGGCATACCGTAAGCAGAAATCAGCGAATAAATACGCTCTTCTTCTTTTTCAGTAAGGCTCTTTTTAATCAAACTCAATCTGGAAGCAGCTACCATCCCGATTGCTACAGCGAGCCCGTGAATAAGTTCGTAACGAGAAGCCCCCTCTACGGCATGACCAATAGTGTGACCATAATTGAGAATTTTACGTAAGCCCCCTTCCCGCTCATCGGCTGCAACAACTTCAGCTTTAATCTCGCAGCATCGTGATATCATCTTCACAATAATATCTGAATCGAGTGCCAATATCTTTCGACGATATTCTTCTAAAAATGTAAAGAAATCTGCATCCCGAATAACTCCATACTTGATAACTTCGGCAAGCCCGCCAAGCAACTCTTCTTTCGGTAAAGTGTTTAGCACCAGTGTATCGATATAAACCGCTTCAGGTTGATAAAAAGCGCCTACAAGGTTTTTCCCCTCGGCGAGATCTACTCCGGTCTTACCGCCTACGGAACTGTCTACCTGGGCAAGGAGAGTAGTTGGAACCTGAACAAACGGTATACCACGCATATAAGCAGAAGCAAGAAACCCGGCAAGATCTCCCGTAACACCACCACCAAGAGCAATTATTGCATCATGACGGTCATAGCCTGCTTGAGCAAGTCTGCTGGCAAGCGCCTCTACAGTAAAAAGATTTTTACTCTTTTCGCCAGCTGGAAAAGGAAACAACTTAGCTTTAATCCCGGCATTGGAAAGTATTTCAAGAAGTTTATCGCCATAGAGCTTGGTAACATTCAAATCAGAAATTATTGCATATCTGTTACCAATTTTTCTCCGATTTAAATCATCCCCAATGCGGCTCAAACAACCGGGTTCAATATAAATAGGATAACTGCGGTCTCCAAGTCCTACTTGCAACTCTGCCATACCTTCTCTCTTTTACAGTGTTTGATTTAAACTGGTATACGATGTGTTCAGTCAACCTGAAGTGCGTATTTTAAAAGCTTCAAATGAATGAGTAGAAGTTTACCTTTTTTAAGCTCAAAAAAAAAGGAGATACCGCCCATGCGGGCAGTATCTCCTTAAAGACTCAAGAAAAGTCTTGATTACATAGCGTCGCCAGAAGCTGCGCCCTGCATCTTAACTTCTACTTTCTCGGTCAGACCTTCGTAGTATGCACGAAGGTGAACAATAACTTCGTCACGACCAAAGTGGTCAACGATCTCAGCGCCGTCAGAAAGAGCTTTACGGAGTTTGGTTCCGGAAAGGATAACGCGAGAATCTTTGTCGTGGTTACAGGTACGAAGAGAAGCCATACCGTCACACTTGTGGCAGTAGAAGGTCCAGTCGATCTTCATTGGCTTACAAAGGAGATCTTTAGCAGCATCGCCAGTGGTAGGAATGCGATCAAAGATGTCCTGAGCTTCGAACAGACCGTAGAAATCACCAACGCCAGCGTGATCACGACCGATAAGCATGTTGTTAACGCCGTAGTTCTGACGGAAGGTAGCATGAAGGAGACCTTCACGAGGACCAGCGTAACGCATATCAAGTGGGTAACCAGCAGAGATTACGTTCTCTTTTACGAAGTAGTTCTCGATAAGGATATCGATAGCTTTAACACGAACCGGTGCAGGAATGTCACCTGGCTTGAGGTTACCGATAAGAGAGTGAATCAGAACGCCGTCACATACTTCAACTGCGATCTTGCAAAGGTACTCGTGAGAGCGATGCATTGGGTTACGAAGCTGAAGAGAAGCAACGTTTGCCCAGCCACGCTCTTCGAACATTGCACGGGTCTCAGCAGGAGTAAGGTAAACACCTGGGTACTCTACTGGGTACTCGCCCTGAGAGAGAACTTTAACAGGACCAGCAAGGTTAACGTCTTTCTGAGCCATAACCATGATAACACCAGGATGATCTTCAGGTGCGATCTCCCAGAATTTACCATCTACAGACTCTTCGCCTTCGCCCATGAATACTTTCTCGCATTCCCATTTCTTGTCAGCTTCGGTCATTTCGAACTTCTCAGAAACTGTCATGGTTGCGAAAACTTCGCCTTTACGAACGAGTGCGATCTCAGAACCTTCAGCGATATCTGCAGCATCAGCAGCAGTAACGTCAAGGGTAATGGGCACAGGCCAGAAGGTTCCGTCTGCCATCTGGAAGTTCTCACAAACGCCTTTCCAGTCAGCTTTGGTCATGAAACCGGTAAGCGGAGAAAAACCACCGATACCCATCATGATAAGGTCGCCTTTAGCGCGATCTGAAATTTCAATCTGCTTGAGGCCAGCTGCTTTTGCTTTCTCTGCTTCGAGCTCTGCACCTTCAAGAAGTGCACATACGAGGCCTTTTCCACCGTGAGGTGCTACTAATTTAGACATAGTGATCCTCTTTCTTTAAAAGTTTAATATGAAAAAAAATAACGCTGCTCAATAATAACTGGGCAACAGTCACTGAACTGTGATTCATTATTAAGCGCTTATTTATAATTTGGTCAGCGGAAATGTCAAGCGAAAAGCGTGAGGCATTTAATGAACCAAAACACAAAATTAAGGTATGGCAAAGAACCGGAGTCTAAGCGCATTTGTGACAACAGTCACCGAGCTCATAGCCATAGCAGCCCCAGCCAGCATAGGGTTCAATGTCGGCCCCCCAAATATATATAACAAACCGGCAGCCACAGGTATACCTGTAACATTAAACGCAAAAGCCCAGAAAAGATTCTGACGGATATTACGCATTACTGCTTTTGAAAGCATCAGCGCACCGTATATTCCATCAAGGTTTCCTTTCATAAGAACGATATCACCAGACTCGATTGCTATATCAATTCCTGTCCCCATGGCAATACCAACATCGGCTTGCGCCAGGGCCGGAGCATCATTAATTCCATCCCCAACCATAGCTACCTTAAGCCCCTGTTTCTGCAGTTCTATTACGGTATCGGCTTTCTGGTCCGGCAATACTTCTGCGACAACATCATCAATTCCGGCTTCATCAGCAATTGCACGTGCTGTCAGTTTCTGGTCACCTGTAAGCATTACAAGCCTCAGACCCGCCTTGTGTAATCGTTTTACAGCATCACGACTCTCCGGCTTCAACTTGTCGGCAATTGCCAGCAAGGCTACCACAGCGCCATCTACGACCATAAAAAGGACTGTCTTACCAGATCGCGACAGTTGTGCGAAACTTTCCTCAAGATCACCAACTTCAATGTTACGATCTTCAATCAGGTCTCTATTACCTATAGAAACCTCTTTCCCCAGCACGTGTGCCACAATCCCTCTGCCGGAAACAGTTGTGAAAGACGTTGGCTGCACAAGTTTCTCCCCTGCGTCTTCGGCACTTTTCACTATTGCTTCTGCCAGTGGGTGCTCCGACGATAGCTCTGCTGAACCTGCAAGCTGCAAAAGAGTTTTTTTATTACCGTCGCCAATAACGACAATATCCGTCAATTCCGGTTTTCCACGGGTTAATGTCCCCGTTTTATCAAAAACCACGACATCTATTTTTTCAGACATTTCCAGTGCAGCACCATTTTTCACCAAAATTCCCAATTGCGCTCCACGCCCGGTTCCGACCATAAGTGATGTCGGTGTTGCAAGCCCCATAGCGCAGGGACAGGCAATAACAAGAACAGCAATAAAAAATCGCAGGGCCATTGTAAACTCAACATTTCCTACAAAATACCAGGCAAGCCCTGTAACTATTGCAAACACCATCACAGCCGGAACAAAATAGAGACTTATTCGATCTGCCATTCCAGCTATCGGGGCTTTAGAGCCCTGGGCGTCCTGCACCATTTTGACAATTCGTGAAAGGACTGTGTCTTCACCCGTCTGCCGACACTGAAGATGCAGCACACCGTTTTTATTCAATGTACCGCCATACACCTTGTCCTGACTTTTTTTGGCCACAGGCATGCTCTCACCTGTCAACATTGACTCATCGACATTGCTTTCGCCAGATACAATAACCCCGTCGACCGGAATTCTGTCTCCCGGTTTTACTAAAAGAACATCATTGATCTCTATTTCCTCTGCAGAGATTTCTATTTGTTCATCGTCTTGTAGCAGTATCGCTGTTTCAGGTTTTAATTCTATCAGCTTTCCTATTGCATCTGATGTGTGGGATTTGGAACGAGTCTCCATATATTTCCCAAGAGAAACCAATGCGATCAAGATACCTGCCGATTCAAAATAGAGATCCATTGCTTTTGCCATTGGATCAATACCCAAAGCTATTTCCAGCAAATTCCAACACGAATAAATCAGTGCAGCACCTGTGCCGACCGCAATCAACGAATCCATATTCGGAACCCTACGTAGTAAGGCAGGGATACCGATCAGGTAAAAATTTCTGCCCAACCAGACAATAGGCGCAACTAAAAGAAGTTGAACAAGAGCAAAACTCAGCGGCTTATGATGTGGCGAAATAACTGACGGAAGAGGCAGCCCAATCATTTCTCCCATAGATATATAGAGCAATGGAAATGCCAGTAACAACATCGCAATCAGCTTATGCTTCATTGTTGCAAGTTGCTTTTTAGTCTCCTCCTTTTTCTCTTCAAACTCCCTGACCTTATCACCTCTGATCTTAGCGGTGAAACCCAACCCTTCTATCGCTTTACGGATCGAACGTATTCCACATACTTCTTTGTTGGCTACGATAGTTGCGGTCTCAGTTGCCAGATTAACGCTCGCTGTTTCTACCCCTGGCAGATTGCCTACGACCTTTTCGACACGTGTCGAACAGGCCGCGCAGTGCATGCCACCTATAGTCAATTCATATTCAGCCTGCGCCTCTACCGGCAAAGGACCAAGCTCAAAGCCGAGCCCCTTAACCTTTTCCTGAATAGCGGTGAACGGTATAACTTTTTCGTCCCATTTAAGAGAAAGAATTTCTGAAGCAAGATTTACAGACGCTTCGCTCACTCCCTCAATACCACTTACAACATTCTCAATTCTGCTGGAGCATGCAGCGCAATGCATACCTTTTACGGTAACCTTTGAACTCTGAACAACTGAATCGGACATACTCACCTCGCGCCTTTGTAACTATTACCTTGATTTCTAAAACTTCGAAGTTTACTTTAATTTCTAGTAGGCTGAAACTGTAATTCAATCCCATGAGGTAAACAATGGCAACTGTAAAAATCAAAGGCATGAGCTGTCAGCATTGTGTCGGATCGACCAAAGACGCTCTTGAAAAGATTTCAGGAATAGAAAATGTATCTGTCGATCTCGACAAAGGCGAAGCGACTTATGAGGGAGAAGTGAGTACAGATACGGTAAAACAGGCTATTACTGCAATCGGATTTGAGGTGGTGGAGTAATTTCCCCTTGCTTGTAGCTTGTTTAGTTTGGTGCTGTAATAAAACAAAAAAGCCGCCCGGATTACTCTCAATCCAGGCGGCTTTTTTAGTAACATAAATCACACATTGAAACGTTTATGGAATATACTCTTTCCATTTGCTTCGACCGCTTTTGTACGCCTTAATCGGCAGATTTTCCTGCTGAATCTCTTTAATTTCACCAGTACTTGTCTGAACAAACGCTCGTGGTCCTTCACTACCACCTGAGCCGGTATGCAGGTTTGGTGTTGTGGCCAGACCACGTCCAAGATCAAGCTTGTTTTCTACGTTCCCATAAGCATCCAACCCTTCGTCGCCAAAGACGTTTTCATACCATGAGGTACCGGTTTTATAATATACTGCATACAGGTAGGCCTCGCCTTCAGCCTGACATACATCGCTAAAAGGCTGATACGTAGTAAACGTAAGCAGTCCACCAAGCAGTGTTCCCTGACCAAGATTTCTTTCCCTGTTGGTATACGGCCAGAAATCCTTATACCAGCCATCTGTACAATCAGCATTATCGTTAGTGCAATCGCCTACAGGGATCCCGGCAACATATTTTTCAAGCGCTGCAAAGTACGCAGTGTCAGGAGTTGTTCCCTGACGGATTACTGCTGGTACACATGTTAATGTACTGCCACCACCAAGCGGCGAACCATTAGTTGTGTCTGTGGTATCAAGGCAGGAAAGTTTTGAATACCTGGCTTCAGATGACTGAGCAACGAGTATGTTATCTACTCGCAAGAGACCTCGATCACCCGCACCATTGTTGCCCATCCCGGTATCAGCCCCGGTAGTAGGATTGATATTATCGGTGAATTCAACCTCTCCCCAGAGAAAACTTTGTGGGTCACCGGTTGTACCGTCAAAGATCATTGGTTCCTTGATACCAAAGAATGTCTGTTGATTAGTGTCTGTTTTGTCACGAGGATCCCAAAATCTTCCTGTCCCGAAATACACCCAGAAGTTCCTGCCATCATATCCCACAGATGGCGCTGAACTAATCGGCCTGTTATCGCCCGACAAATCAATCAGAGGCAGAATCTGCCACTCATTCGGGGTAGTAGGCACCTGCTCTACACCATTCCCGTACGTACTGGAACCACCAGATATTGGTCGTGTAACAAGACGATACATCTTACCACCGCCATCCCACTCCGTAGTTTCGTCGGCATTGGTGATGAAGTTTCCTTCAGTTGTGCCGAAATAGACAGTGTCAGCCATGTAGTCAAAGGTACTTGGACTAATATCAAAATCTACAGTAATTAAATCTGAGGTAAATCCATTCGGTGATCCAGCCAGATCAAAGGTTCCACCCGAGGCCCCGGAAGTTGGAGCAGTAGCCGGGATTCGTAGAGCTGTTTTTCCGCTGGAATCTGCTACGTCAGTACCATTGAGCCATGAAAGCGGGATTACACTCACCTTGGCATTCTGATCACTTACACCTTCCACAGCATCTGGGCCATGAGGTCCACTTCCCAGAATAAGATACCATTCATTTGCTTCAGGCCCATCTACACCGAACCCATCCGCATGCGTTGCCGGATTTTTCATGATTACCATGGTAGGGATTGCTGCTGAGTAACCGAGATCTACATAATTTGGGTTACCACTGTTATCAAGCGTCTGGGTAAGTTCGCCCAGAACAATCGGCGGTGCCTCAGGATTAGTAATATCCAATATGAAATATGATGAGATGAACCGCCTGTTATCCTCCGCCAGACCATCTGTAGGATCTACACTGACCTCATATGCATTTGCCGGCGCACCACCCAGTCGCATTCCACCAACGAGAATTGTTCCCCAGCCATCCGGATGATAACATCCAGCGGCGGTAGGTGTGGAATTACCACCAGCATCGGTGCAGCTTGACTCCTCCTGAAAGATCTTCACATCAAAAATACGCGGACGAAGATCGATAAAGTATTTATGGGCATATGCCTCATCTGTCAGACAACTTAAATGTGGCAATATATTATACGGAATATATGACCACATTTCTGCACCAAGAGCCGGAAAATTGCCCGCACTCTCGTCACAGTTACCGCTTGCATCTTCTGTAGACGTTAAACAGAATTTCTTTTCATCTTCTTTATAAAAACCTCCATTAACAGCAGACAACATACCATTATTTTTACCATAATAGATCATATGGCGACGGTCTTTATGCGCTGCTACAAATCTGGCATAGGATCTGTCTCTGTAGAGAAACTGAAATCCTTCTGCAGGTTCAGACACTGTCATTGGTGTTGAATGAATTGTATCAGGATGCCTGTACGTTAAGAGTGTCGTACCTCCTTCCTGATCAGGCAATTGACGACTACGCATGATTTTATCAAGTCGCCCGTTACCGTTGAGATCTTCACCTGCATCAAGAATCCCGTCATTATTTGTATCTTCGTTGATCAAAGAGTCTGCGCCTCTTGACCAACTGACGATTGCATCAACCTCTTCACTGGTAGCTACGCCAAAATCGGCATAGACTGGCGAGCGTGTCCCGCTGACAGGAAGATCATTCGATGATGCGTCAAGGGCAAGCCCCTCTACAAAAGGCCGTACTTCATCATCATCGTCAACAACCCCATCATAATCGTCATCAACGATTCCGTTATTATTCAGATCAATCCAGGTAAAAATATATCGTTCTTTATCGTCAGAAAGGTACGTCCTGTTCGATGAAGTTAAAAGCGCTGGATCGTTTAACCACCCAGCAGCTTCCCAGAGGAATTTTACGTCCTCAAGATCTTTTGAATTTGTGCAGGTTCCAGTATCGAAAACAAGTGAATTAAAACATGCCTTTGACTTCCCTGCAGTTTCATCAAAGTAGATAATAACACGCAAATCAGTGCCATCTAATATACCATTATTATTTGCGTCCTCTGAGTAATCAAGCTTGCCATCACCATCAATATCCTCTCCGGCGCTGAGCAAACCATCATTGTTTGCATCCTCATCCACGTCCAGAACTCCATCTCCATCGATATCTTCTGATGGTTCGAGAGTTCTGTTCTGGTCTGTATCCTCAAACATATAGCCGGCGTCGTTGATGAACAACGCATGTACATCACCAACCCACTCGACCTTATATTCGGAACCGTCCTGATGATTACGATTGAGTTCCGGCCAGAAAATAGCCTGATAGATAGCACCTTCACCACCACGTGATGATGAAATAACTGATGCAGCAGAACCTGCAGAAGATCTCTGCCTGAGTTCATTGAATTTTTCCAGCAGGTTATTCTCAAGATCTTCAGGATTTTCACCTAAAACTAGACCGGTCCCGCCGTTTTCTGCCGCACTCCTGATTAACTCATCAGGACTACACTCATCATTCCCTGTATCCCTCAGCGTACCGGCAACAACAATATGTGTTGTAATGTTTTGCTTCTCTTTTTCATCAATGTTGCCATCTCCATCTGAATCTTCCCCAGTGGAAAGTGTAGAATTGGCACCATACAAACTTACCGCATCGCTGTTCTTGGCAAAATAGGTCAAGTCATCAAGATATGTACTTGCGTTTAAATCATTAGGGCATGTCGCATCCGAGGCTTGATCACCATCATTGATTGCAGCGTTACCAACAAAATCAATAACATCCTGATTGATATCAGCCGTCGATGCCCCTTCAGTTATTATCAGAATATGGTTTTCCTGACACCAGTTGACAACAGGATCTGGATTTTCAATCTGCGCCCAGGTTACTCCTGCATCATCAGTCGGCTCTGTACCGCTTGATGTACCTGTAGTAGTAGCCTGGAAATAGATTGTATCTCCGCCTGCATCTGTGGATGTCACCACATCGCCGATCGTATATGCTGTAGCATTAGCCCAGCCGCCTGCACTTACCTGAAAGTCATCATCATTGAGACGGAGATCAGTGCGTTGGGTGTAATAACCTATTGCGTTATATACTGCCTCTGCAAGAGGTGTCCATGAAGTCGCCCGAGTATCGTTTACGGCAACCACAACATCTTCTATATGCTGGCGTCCTCCACCGACATCAGCAGAACCCAGAATAATATTTGATCTAACTTCGGCACCATCCTGCGTATTACCAGGACAATACTGCTCAATGATGTCAGTTGTGTCTGCTGCATCACATTCAGTTTTTGCACCATTATCATTAAACGCCATGACCCCGATACGCAGGTCTTCTTTTACTTCCTGAAGAATCCCTTCCGGCGTATCACTTGAAGCAATATAGCCTTTAAACACCTTCAAAGGATGTATCACACCCAATTGCGACAATACACCTGAATCGATAAGGATGGCCGGAAGATTCCCGGAACTAGATGTCTGTGTAATCTGATCGCTTGGATCAATTACTTCAGGAATTCGAAGGTCGGCACAATAATCTTCCATCGCCTGGTAGACGCAAACCCACTGAGCGTTATTGAGCACGTTTCCATTATTATCAATCAGACCAGCATAATTAGTATTAGCATAGGTCAAGTCTGGAGCTACTGTTGCGGTATCACCGTCTATTTCGCCACTAAACTCAGTCGCAACTACAGGAACACAAGTGGTTATTAAATCATCGGACTGTACGTAAATAAGACTATAAACATCCTTCTTGCACTCATTCTTCCCAGCATTATAATCGTCACACTCGTAATTATAACCATCTTCGTTTTTAAACATTTCCTGGCTGTACGTACAGGGATTACCGTCACACCCACCATCTGCAAGAGCTAAGGCAGGTTTTGCAATACACGTAACAGCTCCTCCACCACCGGTATCCCAACAGCGTCCGACATAACCACTTCGCTCATCATGGGGCTTGTCAGCATCAAAAATTCCTGAGCAATGGTATGTGCTTACGAATGAAGAAATCTCTCCAGGCCCTATTGCACCATATACCGTAGGGCAGGAACCAGCTCCACCACCAGTAGTCGCATATATTTTGCTGAGATTATAGTTACTTTGCCAACAATATTGTAGCCCATGGTTCAATGCCGCACGTTGATCATATGCTGAAGCATCTACTCCTGGAGCAGGCTCTAGACAATTATCGACTTTGTTCTGGTCGCCCTGGATAGAACCATCAAGAGACGCCTCAATGACAGGAGCACACTTTCCATAGTCAAAGCCGTTCTCACTCACATTAAGAATCTCAATTCGAGTGACATCATCAACGGAATCAATCTGATCCCATAAAATCTCTTGCCCTGAGGCTTGAGGGCCTCGAACACGCAATGTGAGGTATTCATCATCAGCAGTAGTTGCCAGTCCATTACTTAGAACCACCTGCTTTACAAACCCGCGATCTCCACACCCACGGTTTTCTGAGATCAGCAGATCTCGTATGTCATCATACTTTCCGCCAGTTAAAATATTTTTCTGAATATCAAATTTTGAGGCGGAAACCCAATTAAGGAAATTCCCTCTCGCGTAAAAAGCAGTGACCTCAACAGGAGTTACGGTATCTTTTACACTTACACAAACATCAGAATTATACGAAGCAGTACCCGAGGCAGCAATACAACCCAAATTGGCATTTACAGCCCCTCCAGCGACAACAACATATTTACCTTCATCAATATGAGTCCATCCAATAATATCGTCATCGGGAGAGTCCCCCATAGCCGGCCCGCCACCTGTCGCTTCAAATATTTTCCCTTCATATGAAACGATATCGCCTACGGCATAGGTCGTATCCGAAAGCCAGGATGAATTTTGATTATTCCATTCGCATCCTATGTCTGAAGCTAATGTTTCTCCATCTGTGTTGTCGGGGTCATTGGATACACAGGCTTTTTGCGCTATATATACACGGTCACCATCAGTTACTGTATCCCCCGCCGCATAAGCAGTATCATCTGCCCACCTGTCAAAAGATTTCTTCCAGCCTTCATAATCAAAGACCTTATCCCAGGTACAGGCGGTGTCATCATAAAGATAACTGCCGGTGGCGGTACAATCTTCATATGCCTGGTATATGATGCCATTTACATAAACCCTGTCCCCTTCATCATATTCTTCACCTGACTCCCATTGTTGATAAGGGCCATCCTGCCATTGGTACCAGACATCCTGACCACTGGAGTCCTCCACCTCATAAATCCCGATATAGACATCAGCAGTATCATATGAATCATCAAAACACTGCGATTCATCAGGATCAGTATATGCCATATCGAGCATACTTCCGGAGTTATCAATGACCAACAGGAGGTTTGACTTTACGCCATATGAAAGAAACGGGGGTTCAGCTACCCCTGAACTGCATACATCAGCGGCATACGCTTTCTCGACCCTCAATCCTGTTAAAGCAAGCATCCCAAGCCCTACCAGGAAGATAGCAATTGATTTGTGTTTCCATTTCATATCTTCACCATCCTGCTTTTCTAATTTACAATTTTTCATTTTTTAGATGAAGTGAATACGTTAGTCGATCAATAGTTACAGCTACTTTCATCACCTACGAGGTGTCGCCAGCCGAACAACACTATTGATTCACTCAAGCCGGCCCCCATATGCCTTGAATAAATATCGTAAAGAAGCGATACGCCACCAGCTGCGGCAGATTTCCCTTTTCTTTCATAGCCAGCCGCCATCATTAATGCACCTCCAGCCTGCATACTTGTTGATCCCACCACATACCCAAAACTCTGTTCAGGAGAACCGACTGGATATACGAAATCTGCAGAAGCATCAGTCATTATTGAATTATCAATGTTTAATGTCGTGAAACGAGTGTCGGTGTAGGAGTTGTAGGCCATATCACGAGTATTGACTGTAATGGTTCCCTCAAGTGTACCAGTAGAAAATCCGGTAACACAGTTGAGATTCTGTTCCAGTACTTCAGCGCCAAGCACAGCCCCTGCCTCAGCCGCATAAAAAGTCTCTTTATGCAATTTATCGTTACCCGCAATCTGCAACTCCTGTGAGGTATTGATGGTAGTCGATATGCCTATTAGGGTTAAAATGACCATCACAAGCAATGCGGTAACCAGCACAAACCCACGTTCATTGCTATTTCTTGAGAGAAGTGTTTGAAATATTCGCGTGATTTTTTCGTTCATATCATTTCACAAATTTGGCCTTGATATAATTTACGACAACGCTTCTCTGTTGCCCGTCATCCTGACTTGTGACAGTGATTACAATTGATTTAGTTTCCGGCATCGGCGTGGCATCAGTAACATTCCAGGTGGTCGTATATTTACCGTTGGTTGAGGTTGTGCTACCGTTAGTTAGATCTGCGTAGTCCATAGCAAACACCCTTTCAACTGAGTCGGCTGCCCACGTCCCCCCCGTTGTAAGTATATTTGCTGTAGCATTTCCCTTTATCCCTGTAGTCTGCATTGATGTGAGCGCGATAATACCTATGGAAAGAATTACCATCGCAATCAACACCTCAATCAGGGTAAACCCCTCTTCTCGTAATGAAACTGATTGTATTTTTTTCATGCTTTCCATTCTTTTCATGCTATAGCCCGGTATTTCTGAAATAGATCGAGAATTCGAGTAACCGTCGCCTAAAATTGTCAGCAACTGTTATCTGCCTGTCGGCCACAATATATGTCGATGTATTTGAAAACTTAGGATCGTCTTTTTTGGCTCTGGATAATGCCCAGATTCGTGCAGACCGTATATACGCTATCTCTACGTTAGCCACCGCATTAAACGGAGCACCGGTTATAGCGGAACCACCTGCTGTATCATTTACATCAACCACACCGTCATCATTGGTATCGATCCCGACATCAAGTCTGTTGTCGTTATCAGTATCAACTCCCCAGATCACATTACCGGCTGCAGTCGTATCCAAGGCTCCATCCCCATCAACATCAAAGGCATAGGCGATTCCTAGAAATTCGATATTTTCGGCAATAAGTTCCCTGTTATTATTAGGTGAGGCAGCAACTACAGTGGACTGAATACTTCTTGTGAGATCAGCAACTCCATCCTGTTCATTAGCATCGTTGTCAGGAAAATCAGCAAGCGAATAGGTCAGAACCTCATTGGGGTCATCAAGTACCCCATCTTCGTCGAGGTCTGTGGTAAACTGAATTGATGAGTTCCCATTAGCATCGAGACCATAGGCCAAATTACGTTTCGTGATATCACGAAGAGCAAAAACTGTGGCTCCTGCTCCATCAGGATTATACCCCACCATGCGAAAATCAGATTCCATCATGGCGGTGCCAGCCCGAAGATTCTGCTGCATCACGGTGACCTGACTCTGGGCATTGTAATGATCGTCCTGCGCGACAAACAGAACATATATTGCGCCAACCACCAGAGTGGATATCCCCATCGCAATAATCAGCTCTATCATTGTAAAACCATGATTTGAGCACGACCAGATCGTTTTTTTACTGCCCAGTTTTTTGATTATTCTGTTTGACATGCTCTATCCCTTATTCCATTTTCACTCCGCCGGAAACCAGCAGTGTAACCTTACGAGTTCTCGGTATTTTTACATGACCAAGTGTTACCGAACCAGTTCCGCCTGAAGCAACCCCTCGTGCCGTAAATCCACCACGGTCATTAGTAAACGTTGTCGCGGAAAGGCATACACCGGCGGTTAAATTCACACTGTAAAATGAAGTTTCACTCCCAGTCATTTGATTGTCTTTTGCTGATCCTGTATTGTCCGGGCCGCCATCATCAATAAACATGCGGTAACTTCCACCTTCCGGTGGACAGGCAACTTTTGTGAATTCAAAGCCGACATTTCGGTTTGATTTGATAGCCATCGATTTTGCACGCTGCATCGCAGCATGTAATTCCTGCGCCGCCCCTTTAAGCCTGTAGTTAGGAACCCATTTATTCAAACCTGAAAACACGACCGCGCTCAGAATTGAAATAATTCCAATCACAACCATCATCTCGACAAGGGTAAAACCTCCAGCCTTTATTGCTTTCACGTTTTTTTCACTGTTCAGATACAATTCAAGCCTCCAAAGAGTAGATGTATTTCGCACATTGAACACACACCGTTCTATCCCTATTAATTATCCACAAAAATTCATTTTACTCCAATTGTTTGTTATTTTTAATGTATACCGCTACAGTTGAGACATCTGCAAATACGATGCCATCGGCTGGACCTATACTAATTCCTCTTAGAATAGGTCTATATTTTGGTCAATTAGAGAGAACTTATCTTAGTGAGGGTAAGCTGGAATTGAATACTTTGTGTGCATATGACGCATACTGATAGAGGAATGTAAAAAAAGTTACTACTAGAGATAGGTAGGTGACATTATTTGTCACTCCATAGTTCAGGAAGGACTATTACGAATATTTATTGAGGGATTAAGCTACCAAATCATCATTTGATTCGATATTTCTTAATCTTACTGAGAAGAGAAGGATAGCTGAGTTCAAGCAATTCTGCCGCCTTGCTCTTATTTCCTTTTGTTGCATCCAATGCTTTCCTGATCAGTACAGCTTCCACAGAGCACCTGGCCTTTTTGAGTGAGAAACTATCAAGAGCATCTTCGATGTCAGCACTGGTTGAGCTTTCAAGGTGTACAACATTGGGAAGGTCTCCCTTCATCAAAACTTTATCGCCTGTCATAATCATTGATCGCTCTACGACATTTTCAAGTTCTCTGACATTACCAGGCCAGTCATATTGTAATAGCAGGGCCATAGCTTCATTCGAAATTCCTTCGACATTCAAATGTAACTTTACGTTCAACTTGCTAATGAAATGCTGGCAAAGCAGATGAATATCAGACACTCGCGACCTGAGAGGCGGAATATGAAGATGCATTACATTTAACCTGTAATAAAGATCTTCTCTAAAATCTCCATCCTTTACCGCCTGCTGCAAATCTCTGGATGTCGCTGCGATGATTCGTGCATCAATTTTTTCCTGACGGTTTGCGCCAACCGGTCGAATCTCATTTTCCTGCAGAACACGCAGGAGTTTTACCTGCATAGCTAATGGCAACTCACCAATTTCATCAAGAAATAGCGTCCCTTTATCAGCTTCGGCAAAAATACCCTTCTTGGACTTATCTGCTCCCGTGAATGCGCCCTTCACAAAACCAAATAATTCACTTTCGATGAGATGCTCAGGTATACTCCCGCAATTTATAGCAAGAAAATCCTGAGAGTGGCGAGGTGAAGAACAGTGAATACCTTTCGCCAACAACTCCTTACCAGTGCCGGACTCGCCAGTTATTAATACCGTTGTGTCATAGCTTGCAATCTTTTTAGCAATATTGAAAAGATTCGTCATGATCTCGGAGGAACCCACCATTTTCTCAAAACCTTCTCCGAGTTGAATTTTCTTCAGCGTTGTCTTGAGCTGAATATTTTCAGTTTTCAGAGCCTCCCGTTCTTCAGCTTTTTTCAATGTAAGTAGCACTTCATCAGATTTGAAAGGCTTGGATATATAGTCATACGCTCCAGCTTTCATGGCCTGCAAAGCAAGATCAACGGTCCCATAGGCAGACATCATGATAACTGTTGTGTCTCCAATATATGCAGTGGCGCGTTCTAAAAACTCCATGCCATCCATTTCAGGCATTCGAACATCGCAAAGAATAAAGTCAAACTGTTTTTCAGAAACTGCTTTCAGAGCTGCTTCTCCGTTTTCTGCCTGATCTACAGCATATCCGCTACGCGAAAGCATTGCCCCGAGCATATGGCGCATATTAGCTTCATCATCAACCACTAGTAGCTTTTTCTTCATGATTTCCCTTGATGAGCTTTATGATTTCCGTTTTCTGATAATGGCAAAGATATTTTGAAGCGCGAAAATTCATTCTTCTTACTTTCAACATCTATTCGCCCTCCATATGAACGTATAACCCTGTCCGATACAGCAAGGCCAAGCCCTGTCCCCTGCCCGGGTGCCTTTGTTGTAAAGAACGGCTCAAAAATAAATTCCAGATCTTTTTCATTAATGCCGCTACCATTATCGAGTATTTCTATAATTGCATATTTAACATTCCCAATATTTTGAGGAAATATTTTCAAAGATATCCTGCCTTCGAAAGGCTCATATGGCATATTGGCAACCGCATCCATCGCGTTAATAAGTATATTGAGCAATACCTGATGGAACTGTTCTTTATCGCCAGTAACAAATAGCTTATCTTTTGAATACACAGAATCGACGGAAATTTCCTTTTTGGAAAATGGGACTTCAAGTATTTCCAGCAAGTTGTGAACCAAACGGTTAATTTCCACCCGCTCAGTTTCTATTGTGTTTTTCCGTGTTGTATCAAGAAGTTGCTTCAACAAATTGTCTATTCTTTGAAGCTCCTGACTACCACGTCTTGCGAATTGTTTGCGATCCTCAAAATCAATATCATCGTGTTGAAGGAGTTCGAGATACCCCTGAACAATGGCCACAGGATTCCCGATTTCGTGGGCCAGGCCGGCAAAGAGTCTTCCTGTTGCTGCAAGTTTTTCCGCCCTCACCACCTCACCCTGCGCCAGCTGAAGCTGCTTATTAGCTTCAGCCAGAGATTTGACAGATTCAAACAATCGCTCCCTATCTTGTTCAATCCTGGAAACCATCGAATTCATAGCTCGTGAGAGTTGGCCGAATTCGCTTTCGACTGAGTCAGGGAAAAGCCCTCCACCTTCAGCCACCCGATAGTTTTCAGCGACATGCACAAGATGCTGAACAGGGTCGAACAGCACTTTTCTCAATCGAAAAAAGACAAGCGTGGCGATGATTATGCCGTTTATCAGCATATAAACAAAAACGATTTTTTGTTTATCCCAAAGATCATCTATGAGTCTGGATGTAGTGAGAACAATGCCTATACCTGCGATCTGTCCTTCAGGATCTGTTACTTTTGAGACAGGTGCCGCTACACCGATGACCTCAGGTAAAAAGAAATATGGAAATGTAACACCAGAAAGAGGTTTAACAGTCATGCTGTTTGCTGCAATGGCATCAGTTAATATTGATTCAAATCCTGAATATTCATCGGAATTAAACCACACAAACCTGCCGTCACGCATTTTCACGGTAATGCCAAGACAGTCATCCCCTACCATCGAATGAATTTTCTCATATGCTCTTTGAAGTTTCTGGTTGAGGGAATCATTTGGAGAAAATGAGATTGATCCGGCGTCAAGGTCCGTAAGCACACGTTCTACATAGGTGATTTTTTGTTGAGTCTGATATTGAAATAGCAAGACAAAGGCTACGATATCTATAAGCAACATCGCCAGTACAAGGCCGAGAAATACAGTTATTACAATACGGGTTTTCAATAAATGCGTGCGCATATCACATTCCAGTACACATAAAAGTTAAAGTATAACCATGAAAATATTTTAATTTTAACACAAATTATAAACTTTTTTTACAATTGGCAACACAACCTGCTCTCCGCAATCTTTTCCTGAAATTTCTAACAATTAGTCAGTACAGGTAAAAAAACACGCTTAGCCTTGAAACGCATCAACACACGTCGGGCGTTCCTGTTAGTTTATTATCATCGCCAATACTATTCATCTGTTGTTACAGCAGACTGTATCCAAGCTCAATGAGTTATCTGCAACTCTTTGGGATGTGCAAATACGTTTATAAATATGATAGTGAAAATTAAGCGACCTTCTCTATTAAATTTTTTTAGAATTATACACCTTATTTCAAACACGTTGACTTACCGCCCCTCACGAACAACCACGCTGTAGCACTTCAAACAAACTCTAACAAACTGTTATTTAACAACATTTAAAAACACCCTACCAGCTTACTTTTTATGGTGCAACAATTGCAAATGATGAATCCGACCCCTAAACTCTATATGAGGACTCTGAGATATGCGGCTGCACAACCAACACGGATTCACATTTATAGAAATAGTCGTCGTCATAGTAATCATCGGCGTACTTTCTGTTATCGCGATTCCATCTTTTCTCAACTGGATGCCAAACATCAGGCTGAAAAGTAACGCGAGAGATCTCTATTCAGATATTCAAAATGCAAAACTTGAAGCTGCTAAACGGAGCTCATGCATTGGTGTACGATTTACTACTGTTGCATTCCCAGCTACTGGAGGTGGATACACAGTGTTTCTTGACAATGGAAACGGAACAGGCACAGCATGCAATGGCGTCCAGGACGGAACTGAAACGACTCTCAGATCAAAGACTGTTGCAACACGTGCATCTCTTGTCAGTGCATCCAACATGGGAGGCCCTTCTACTGTATGTTTTGCTCCAACAACTGTTGTTTGCGGCAGTCAATCAGGCAATATCCAGCTCCGTAACAACACGTCCAGATGGTACAGAGTTGTAATTTCTGCTGCCGGTGGAACATCTCTAGAGTCCAGCACAGATGGCGTAAACTGGAGCAACTAAGATGAAAACATTTCAGAAAAACCATGTCGCCCCAGGATTCACACTGATTGAATTACTTATAGTAATGGCAATATCAACAATCATCGTAGCGGCTGTTTATTCGGCCTATGTCACGCAGAATAAAATTTATAATAATCAGGAAGCAGTTGCTGAAATGCAACAGAACCTGAGAGCAGGATTAGGTGCTTTAACACGAGACATACGAATGTCCGGCTACGATCTTCTTGCAACCGCGGATTCAGGTTTTGTTGATAGTGTATCATTTTCTGATGGCGCCTCCCCCACACCTCAAACAGAAACAGTTTTCAGCTCGTCTACCCAGATTGCTTTCACAGCTGATCTTGATGGTGATGGCACCATAGACCTACTTCCCGAAGATATAGATGGAAACACTATTATCGACATGACAGAGATGGAGCAAATTGCCTATCGCCTTAACGGAACCAACCTTGAACGATATTCAACCACCACCGGGACAACTGAATGGCAAATAATTGCAGAAGATATAGACAATTTGGAATTTCAGTACCTTGATCAGGCTGGCAACCCTACTGCGGATCTTGATGCTGTTTATACCATTACGGTTTCCATACTTGCCAGATCAGGAAGGTCAGAACCGGATTTTAATAACAATCAAACCTACTCCACTGCATCGGGAGCAAACTGGACGGTTAATGACAATTTTCGTCGCAGATTTCTCATTAGAACAATTCACTGTAGAAATATGGGTCTGTAAAATGAAATCTCTCTACAACAACAACGGAATGACCTTAATTGAGGTCATTGTGGCGCTTGCCGTTCTCTCCATTGGCATCCTCTCTCTTTACAGCATGCAAATAGGTGCGCTAAACGGAAATGCCATAGCATCAAAAATCACAGAATCATCAAATGCAGCACAAGATAAGATAGAGGAACTGCTCAGTAAAGATTATGGAGACAGCGACTTTAATGTCGGTACTCACACAGAAGGCGGCGTAGCCCCTATCACATCAATCAACTGGGTAGTAACGAGTTGGCGCTCTGACGGAATCAGTAATGATGGCGACACATATATAGATGAATTTGATGAGCGTGGCGTTAAAGCAGTTCAGCTTACTGTTAACTATCTAGATCGAGGAAAGGCTAAAACTACGACAATCAATTTTATAAAAGCTGTGATTTTCTAATGAGAAATATCAATTCGTGCACACCTGTCAGTCAAAACAATCAGGATGGATTTGTCCTTGTACTCAGCTTAATAATGCTTGCCGTTCTTTCAGTTATTGGAATTGCAGCCCTCAACACAACTGATGTTGAATTGCAAATTGCGGGTAATGATAAAGCCGAAAAGGTCGTTTTTTACGGCGCTGAAAGTGGTTGCAGAAGAGGTGGACAGTGGCTGAGAAATTTGCAGATGGTGATTGTCGATGACTATGTCGATTCTGATCTTATGACAGACTATCTCGCAGCCCAAAATTTTAATGCCTCAATGGATGTACATGATATCTCCACCACGGAAGAATCTAATCTCGGGGATGCAAATTATGCTGCAAAATATATTTACGGCATTAAAGAATCTGAAGCATCTCCAGGCACACGATTAGATTGCAGGCCAATCCCTGGTAGTGGCCCGGACTTTCTTGTATGTCTTTATGATGTGAGTTGCACAACGACCACCTCATATGGAGGTTCTAAAGCCATCGATATACGTGTGGCAAAACCGACTCATTTCAATTGATACTTGTCGCATTTTACCCCATCGAATTTCTTGGGTATCATACATGTTTAACAGTGAGGATGTTATGAAAAGATTACACATTTTACCTCTTCTTTTTGCCGCAATATTTCTGGCAAATTCGGCGGTATTTGGTGCGACCACTTTTGAAGTGAAAGTTACTGCTGACAATGATGATGCCGAAGAGCGCTCTGATGGGTCGATGTATCGTGACAGTTCAGATCTTGAGCTGACAAAAGATGGTGGTTACCAGAAGGTTGGTATGCGCTTTAAAGACATCACTATTCCTCAAGGAGCTAAAATCATCACTGCATATATTGAATTTACAGTTGATGAAACCGATGCTGAAGATGGCACACTCACAATAGTTGGCGAAGATATTGATGATGCAGATGGTTTCAGCAGTTCTGACGACGACATAACTAATAGAGCACCCACATCCGCTTCAGTTGACTGGATACTGAGTGATGAAAACCGTTGGGATAGCGTAGGCTCTAAAGAACAGACTCCTGAAATTCGAACTATTGTCCAGGAAATTGTTGACAGGGGTGGCTGGGCCAGCGGCAATGACATGGTCATTATTATATCCGGTAGCGGAGAGCGCGTAGCTGAATCAAAAGATGGCAGCACCTCTAATGCCCCGAAGATCCA
The DNA here is from genome assembly GCF_005116655.2 of Desulfosediminicola flagellatus. GTDB lineage: Bacteria > Desulfobacterota > Desulfobulbia > Desulfobulbales > Desulfocapsaceae > Desulfopila > Desulfopila flagellata. The sequence continues at coordinate 2,935,014 of NZ_CP050698.1, forward strand.
TATAGAATATGAAGTTGGTCCCGGAGCACCGATCATTGCCATTACCCCCTCAACCTCACTCGGTGCTAATAGTTATGCCGGTACAAATGCAACATCAAATAGTTTTGAGTTAAGCAATGTCGGCTCAGCTGACCTTAACTATACTATCACCGACGACTCTAGCTGGCTCAGCTGCTCATCAAACTGTAGTGGAACGGTTTCTCCCGGCGACTCTGTTACAGTTGGCGCCTCATATAATAATTACACTCTTGGTACCGGTACCTATACTGGTAGATTCACAATTACCGACGCCAATGCTACAAACAACCCATTAGAATATGATGTTATTCTTCTGGTGCAGGCGATTGCAACAGGCTCCACCTGTGGTGACGTTCCTATCTACGCACAAAATCTTGTTAATCCTGCAATCCTTGTACTTCTTGATGTCTCATCAAGCATGAACGCTCAAATGCCGGTTACAAGTGCGGATGACAACCCTAAAACCCCTGATCTTACAAATATAGTAAAGGAAATTTACGATCGCCCGGGTTGGAGTAGTGGCCAAAGCATGACCTTCATTATTACAGGTTCAGGAGAACGGGTAGCAGAATCGTATGATGGTGTTTCGTCTGCAGCTCCTATCTTAACTGTAGAGTATACACTGCCCCTGTCTGCTGACCCTACTGAAACGTTTACCTTTGCAACCAGGGTAACTCAATCAAACGATGACGCTGAAGAAAGCTCAGGTGGCAGTATGAGCCTTACCAGTACAGATCTTGAATTGGTTTACGACGGCAGCAATCAGAAAATCGGTATTCGATTTCAAGATGTTCAGATCCCGGATAATGCAACAATCACTAACGCAACTATAGAATTCACCGTTGATGAGCCGGACTCTACAACAACTACAAACCTTACAATACAAGGTGAAAATACTGACAATTCAAATGTTTTCTCATCTACCGACAAGATATCAACGCGTACAAGAACAACGGCTTCAGTACCTTGGTCAAACATACCGGCCTGGACAGCACCACCATCTAAAGCCCGCTATGTAATTGGTCGGGAAGTTATCAGCGAACTCGTAGAAGACACCTCAATTTCATGGGGTTATGGAACCTGGGCATTTAGTAATTACTCCGGCCCTGGAAGCGGACCAGACACTTCTCTTCTGCCGAACAATCCTTATGGCGCAAGTCAGACAGCACTGTATACAAAAATTCATGAGGGTATAAAAAATAGAAACGCTACTGAAACAGCTGCTCTCAAAGCTACTATCGAAGCGACAACAACAACGAGTGGTACTCCGTTTGGCCCATCGTTACTTGCAGCAAGGGAATATTATGCCGGTAACAAGGCTGATGAAAACAGCAGCATTTACGACTCCACGCTCACCTGTCAGCCTAAGTTCCTTATCGATGTTACTGACGGTTTAGGCTACTCCCCTCACACAAGCGTTAGCATCATCAATCAATACAGCAATTTACTGGCAGATGAAAAGATTAGTTCAGTTGCAGTTGGCTTTGGTCTTGATGATGCTACTCAAGTGTCGGAAATGGCAAAAGTTGCAAACGAAAGAGGCGCTGAAACAGGTTTATATGCTTTACATGAGACAGATCCAATCACAGGTGACGGACTACCGTTTATCGCCCAAAATCAGGAAGAGCTTACGACTGCGCTACAAACTATTACCAATTCGATTAAGCAGCAGATCTTTATTGGTTCCTCACCTGCCCCTTCTACTTCTGTTGACAGCGGAACCTTCGTAATCAATGCCTCATTTAACGCTGCAAACTGGACAGGCGATTTAACGGCCACTCCTTACGATCCGGAAAGCGGTGCCATCATGATGTGTGTTGACGCAATCGGCAACCGGACATGTGACCAGGCAGACATAGTCGGCAAGTGTCTCGATGTCGGCGACCCATCATGTAATGTCACAGATATCGAACTTGGAGAATGCCTCTGCTGGACTGCCAGTGACAATATCCCGGCAGTAAAAAATGCATGGACTGTCGATGGTGCAGTTAGCACAGAAGGTACCCTATTACCTGCAGGTGTTGCAGGAAAATATGTTGACGACCACACTGCGCTTGGCAGCTATGAGGTAGCACTGGATGGTGATAGTTATATTTGCAAGGACATAGGAGATATAATCAAATCCACACCAGTTATTACAGAATCTCCTAACCGTCCGTTTTCGTATGACAACTATCGATTCTTTAAATTCAGCAGTGTAAAAGATCGTAATGATATGCTTTATGTTGGGGTTAATGATGGTGCGATCCATGCTCATAACCTCAGAACCGGCGTAGAGGAATGGCGCTTTTACCCTGAAGCTCTACACCAGAAACTTATTGATACGAATATCTGTGCCAGTGGTTATTGTCATGAGTATTTCGTTGATGGGACTCCTGTTGTTACAGATATCTATCGGGGAACGTCTTTTGATATCTATGCAGACGGGACCCTTATAAAGCCGGGTTGGCGTTCGGTTCTCGTTGCCGGGCTTGGATCTGGCGGTGATGCGTATTTTGCTTTAGATGTCACTTCAGCAAACGCGTTTATCGAAAACGGTTCTGATCCTTTTACCTCAACCATGTATCTCTGGCAGTTTACCGATGATCAACTCGGCATGACCCAGGGCGTACCAGTTACAGCACGAATTGGCAGCTCTGCGGTCACCCTTCCTCAAGCTAACTTTGGCGGATGGGTAACACTATTTGGATCGGGCTATGATACTGGTAGTTCATCATTTAAAGAAGCCTACCTCTATGGAGTAGATGCCTACACCAGTGATTCGGTCTGGCTTGACACGGCTACTTCTACCTATTTCAACAGATTGAAAATGGAGGAAGACGATAGAATTAATTATATGAACCAACTGGGGACAGAGTTTGCTGTTGCCCAGACCGTAACCGGCAAAGATTCTGGTGCAACTGCGGTTATCAGCTCAGTAAACGACACAACCTCAACAGGCACACTTGTACTATCCGCCATAACCGGCACATTTACTGATGGAGAAATCCTTCAAGTTGGTGGCGCAGATATAGCGACACTTTCAGGCCCGATTCACAGTGCATTCTATAACGATGCCCTTTCCGATCCATTTGTCGCCGATCTGGATTACGATTACTTTAGCGACTCCCTGTATATCGGAAATATGTATGGGAGAATGTATAGAGTAAACAATTTTGGCAAAGACGAATCTCCAGTAAAAGGAGTCCTTTTTGATATAGACCCGACTACCGCCACACACAACACCCCGATTCGTGCCGGTGCAAGTGTAGGTTATGATTCCGGGCCTGAAACTATCTGGGTATATTTTGGAACCGGCCGCTTTGAAAGCCAGGCAGACAAGTTTAACACTGAACAACAGTATTTCGTTGGAATGAAAGACTATAAAAGCAGTCCGGTTACAAACTCAACGCTAGCTGACCTTCTTGAACGGCAGACCGCTGCGGTTGATGCAACCTTTAATAGTGAAACCAAAGAGTACCGAGTAATAACAGGTCATTCATATTACTACACAGGTGCAACACCCCTTACTGTTGGTCACACTATGATTGGAACCACGTCAAAAGCCATTGGCACCATCGAGTCTCTCACCAATGTAAATGGTAAAACTATAGTCACATTTGAAGAAGCTGATTTCATAACCAGCGGTAATTTTGTGATGGAGGAAGAAATCTACGACGATTCCGACTCATCAGTCAGAGCAGTCCTGAAAAACCACCCATGGTATTCGAGACTTCAGCAAACAGCAGGCGTCCCTAGTGAGCGCATAGTAGCACGGTCACTCGTCGTTGGCGGCGTTGTCTTCTTCACCAGTTTTATCCCGGATGAAGATGTCTGCGGTGGAAACGGTGCCGCATGGCTTTATGCCCTTGATTACGAAACCGGCCTGCCTCCTTCAGATACGGTATTTGATATCAACGGTGACGGACTATACGATGATAATGACACAGTAGACCAGAACGGAAAGAAATACCCTGTCGCAGCAATATCTATCGGACGTGGAATTCCATCCGCACCTGTCCTTGAAGGTGACATGATTTTTGTGAATACCACAGATGCAGCAAGACCTGGCTTACCAGTCAATCTGCCCAAACTCAAAGCTACTATATCTGCTTGGAAAGATGGTGGTTTTAAATAAACTTCATCACAAGAACATGAGGATGCCACAATGCGATTAATCATACAGAGCTCGTTTCTAGCAGGGATACTCACCTTACTTTTCTGCACCACTTCATATACGGAAGACTTCGATATTGGCGAAGTAATTGAAGTATCGCCAGACTATAGATTTATCCAGGTTAAGGACAGAAACTACAAAATTTCAATAGTCTGGAGTCTTGCTGAAAAAGGGGTTCTTGTTAAAGCAGCAGCTGAGGATATTAGCGAGGGTGCACTTGTAAAGGTTGTTAAAGGCAAGAAAAAGTCTGATTTTTATATCGCAGAATCAGTATCTATTTATCAGGGAGAAATGGAGAAATTACTTCGTGATGAAATGGAACTCCCTGCCAATAAGCCTTCTCCAGAAAGTAAACCAGAAGAATATTCCCCCCCCACAACGCAATCTGGTTCTGGAAATATTAAAAACAAAAAAGGTGTATGGGAAAACTAAATATCGGTATTGTGAAATATTTTTTTTTCAACAATTTGATTACCGGGTTACTTGTTTTTCATTGTATACTGAAACTGAAGATGCGGTATCCCTACTTGATTTACGAAATTTCGAGAGCATATCAGCTAACATATTTTTCTGAATTGAAACGTTAAATCTGAGAAACTACATACTTTGTCGTTTGTTGAGAAAGTGCGCAAACTGTACATTTCCAACTAACAACATACCAGAGAGAAAACAATATAATGCTTCACAAATTACTCATGAACGCTCAATTCGTATTCTGCCATTGAAACTAATAACAACTTTAGCAGTCGATCCTTTTTGATTGTGAAGGCTAATACTCCCCGCCTTCATACCCAAATATCCACTAAATCTTGTCCTCTCACCTGTTAACGTTGTAGTAATATCATAATTATCTGGCAATGTCTTATCCACTAAAGTGTTTTCACCGTCCTGCCTAATCCAATCCCCCTTAACACCTTCTCCAGCGCCATTATCCTCAAAAATATAGTATCCTTCATTATTGATTTTGATTACAACAAAGCTATTTATAGCAATCGCTCTCATTTTAGCTTTTTGAATATCCATCTCCAAACAGTTCAAAGCGGTATTAAATTTATAACGAGCTATACTAGATGAAAAAGAAGGCAACGCAAGCACACTAAGAACAGAAATGATCATGAGAACTACAACCGTCTCAATAAATGAAAATCCATTTCTTGACTTTACCATTAGATTCTCCCTGTTTTCTAATTTATCTACAGGGATTTATGTTACAAATGACATCTTATATTTTTCTCACACAAATTAACGTGATAAAGTTTCATACTACCATTGTCTGTTATAAGGATGTTATCGACAATCTGCCTTCTTACACCTCCCCCTCTTTTTCCAATCAAGAAGCCAAGTATTATCATTAAACAACATCGCCTTAATTAACATTTTAATATCATAAAATCTTGAAACTATATGGGATGCTTCATCCAATGTAGTCCAAAGGTTGAACGTGTATAAATCAAGAAAAAACTCTACAAATCACCTCTATTTGCGCTCAGACATATAGTTGTCTATTAGTCATGAGAGCATCATACTTGATACCAGTATTTAGAGATTATCTTGATTAATCACCATTCTCACCCTAACAAAAACACCTTAATTTACAATACCCTCATCCAAATCAACACCATATCGTGCATCAATCTAAAATTACAGCAGTTTTTTTGATCAAAAGGTTGTATAAATATATCAATCAATAGTATTAAATATGTAACTCTATATGTAAAACATTTAGACAAAGAATCTTTCTTATGATTATCCCCCCCCACAACAGCAAAAAGTCCGCACAACAGTTCAATAATAGTCACGGTTTTACACTAATTGAGCTTTCAATTGCCATGGTTCTGATAGCTATACTCTCAGCTATAGCTATTCCAAGCTTTTCATCGTGGCTTCCTAATTTACGTTTTCAGGATTCAACCCAAAATTTACAGTACGATTTACAATTAGCGAAAATGACAGCAATTAAGAGAAATGCCAATGTTGTCATGCTCATTAATAAAGTTTCATGTACTGATTTACCAGATTCGGTACCAAATGCAGGAGGTGGATATACTCTCTTCATCGATGATGGGAATGGAACTGGTACTGCAAACGATGACCTATTGAGTACAGGAGAGACTATTTTAAAAACAGTGATTATGCCGAAGAATGTGGCACTCTGCGATACCGATTTAACTGGTGATTTAATAGCCTTTCTCCCAACAGGCCTTCCTAAAGATGGTAATACTGGTAAAATCACCCTAAACAACGACTACTCCAGACAATCAGAAATTTCGGTTAACATCAGTGGAGTTATTACAAATCAATAGCCATTAAAACGATATTTATGAACGTGTTAAATTTATCTAAGCTATCTTTGAATGAGGAAAAATCAGGCGGATTCACGCTAATAGAACTCATTATAGCTCTCACCATTTCCTTAATTATCATGGCATCAATATATTCTGCCTACTTAAGTCAAAAACGTATTCAGCTTGCTCAGCATCAGGTTGTTGTAATGCAACAAAACCTTCGCTCTGCAATGACCTTCCTCTCATCAGAAATTCGAATGGCTGGGTATAAGCCATACTCTTCCGCTGAAAATACAGGGCTTGTCTCAGCAAGCAAAGGCCAGATTCGATTTTCATGGGAAAAGGATTCAAATACAATAGCAGCTGGTCCAGACATGGACATAACCTACAGGTTCTCAATCGATGATGATTCTACCCCAGCAGATGGAGTAGCGGATAGCGGTGCAGCCTCTTTCAAAAGAAGTATAAATGGAGGATCTCTTCAACCGGTTGCAGATCACATTGTAGCTGTAGAATTTTTTTATACTCTTGAGGACAATACTAATAACGGTGTGTATGATCCCCCTCAAAAAATTGATCCATCAGGATCAGAATTAGATAATATCAGAGCTGTTACAATTTCTTTATTAGCTCGTTCTCCACGAAAGGATCCTAATTTCACGAATACCCTTACTTATCAATCAGCTTCAGGAAAATCCTGGGGGCCCTATGATGACAGTTACAGACGTCGCATTTTGATATCAACTGTAAAACTAAGGAACATTGGATTATGAAATTATGTATCCCAACACTTAAACAAGATGACGGCTTCACACTCATAGAAGCGTTAATATCAATGCTTGTTCTTTCAATAGGAATTCTTTCTTTTTATACTTTGCAGTTAACCTCTGTTCAGCAAAACGCAAGAGCATCCAATATTACAGTTGCAACAAATTGGGCAGCAGAGAAAATCGAAGATATTATAAGTTACCCATACGATAATTTACTGGATGTTGATGGTGATGGGACAAGTAAAGACACAGACGCAAATGGCATTGATGATGACGGTAACTATTTTGGACTAAATGACACAACAATCGCTGCTAAACCAGACGGCCAACAAAACTCACCTGATGGCAAATATACGATATCATGGAATGTTGCGTTAGATCAGCCTCTACCCGGGAACAAAACTATCAGGGTACATGTCAAAGACAATACAAATAAAATGAAAAATGTAATTTCTTTCCAATATATAAAAGAAGCATCAATTTGAGAGGCTTATGTGAAAAAAGACAAGCATAACTCAATAGACGAAAGAGGATTCATCCTCGTCATCTCTTTATTAATTCTCCTAATAGTAAGCTTTCTTGGAATAATGGCAACTAAAAGTACCATTACTGAAATTATGATCTCAGGCAATGACAGGGTTCATAAACAAACATTTTACCAGGCTGACGGTGGAACTGAGTTAGCTCAGCATTTACTTTTTCAAAATCAAATTTGTTTAGACTCTGGTAACGGTTTTAGTAAAACAGCAACTATAGATGAAAATGATGTGGCAATCTTAAACGGCAGTATCTTAGTAAGTAATTTAGGATTTGCCAACTCACGCCCTAGCGATGTTGCAGGTTCAATTTCCGACTCCACAAGGTTTTTTACGTATTATCCAGATGCAACAATAGATGATTCTGCAGCACACACAAACTTTCTCAATACTTCAAGAGTTATCCCGCTTCCGGGATCTTCCCAGGCAATGATTTCGGGATACGATCGTCCTGGGCTATCATCAACGTCAGGCACAGCAAAACTATTTACTATTGCCTCCCAACACCACGGTCAGCAAAATAGTGAATCAACATTGAAGGTCCGGTGGATGTTAAACAACTCTGTCGTTTCCAGTTCAGCAAAATCTGATTGTAAGTTTTAAGTGGATATAACTATGATTACGCTTTCATTCTCATTAAATAATTTTGTACCTAAAACGTGCTTTCTTTCAGCGTTTTTACTCACTGCACTCTCCCTTAATGTTTCACTTCATGCCAGTGAAAACTATAGCGTCTCTGATTTTGGCCAAATGCCAAATGATATAACCAATGAAGGGGTTACTCCAAGGGTATTGATCAATTCTTCCAATGATCATCAATTATATTTTAAAGCATACAATGATTACAATGATCTAGACGCAGATGGCTTACCAGAGACCACATATAAGCACTCTATAGACTACTACGGCTATTTTGATTCATATAAATGCTACACATATGATACTGATCAACTCCGTTTTGAGCCTGCTTCAGTAACAAGTACTAAATATTGCAATGCAGACTCTTCAACAAACCAGTGGAGTGGGAACTTTCTCAACTGGCTATCGATGTCTAGAATTGACACAATACGTAAGATACTTTTTGGTGGTCACCGCAGGGTTGATACTTCAACAGAGACGGTCCTTGAACGCTCCTATCTGCCTCATGATGCACATAGCTGGGCTAAATATTACGCAGGTAGTGATATTCCGCAACTCACACCATTTACCAGGGATGACTATTATTGCGATTCTGGCAATACCAGTAATTGCGAAGATTCAGACGGTGTTGTTGACTGGAAAAAGGTTGGTATTACACTTGGAAATACAACAGATGTTGATATGTCTGAATATACTAACAAATATTCAGAAGATTATAATGAGCCACCACTCATCAAAGCAGTTAAAGGGAATTACTCTCTTTGGGCCAGTAATGAGCGATGGCAATGTACCTGGGCAACCGAGAGCACTGATTCGCATAGCGCGTCTAACGGCAACGATCCCAGTAAGTCCTTGATATACGCATATTCCAACAGTCCGAATTGGGATCAGAAACTTGGTCAGGGGAACTACGTTGCCAGAGTTCAATCATGTGTATCCGGCCTTATTGGTAAGGAAAAATGTAAATCGTACCCTGGTACCAGCGCAACCGATAGCAGTGATGACGTCTACAAACCAATTGGATTATTACAAAAGTATGGCGATAATGATGACATGTATTTTGGCATGATAGCAGGATCATATAATAAACACGCTTCAGGTGGAGTGTTAATTAGAAACACATCGAGTATTACCGACGAGATCAATGTAGATGGAGATGGAACATTTACCAAAGTTGCAGAATATGCCGGCGGTCCTGAGAGTAACAATTCGGCCAGCGGGTTGATTAACGCCTGGAGCCTTTACCGCATTATAGGTTATAAAGGTGGTGACGGCAGTGATGATGCTGGGACCTATAATTCAAATCAGGGCGATAATTGCACGTGGGAATTATCTGACTTTGATGACGTCACAGCAGCAAATCGCTGCCGGAACTGGGGTAATCCATTCTCCGAAATTTATTATCAGGCTATTAACTATTTCTCAGGTAATGGAGTCATTGGTGCTTACCGTGACAACTCTTCTACCGCAATTCCAGGCCTTCCTGTTCCACAACCATTTGAGGACCCTTTAGACAGTGATAGTTACTGCGCTGATCTTTTTGTCATCAACCTCAACACCAGTACAGTATCTTATGATTATGACGAACTAGACCACACAAGTTATGGACCACCAACTATTTGGGATGAAGCAATCCTGCCAGGAGATAAAACCACAAGCGCTATGACTGATGCTGTTGGGCTGGCAGAAGGTATACACGGGAATTCATACTATGTAGGCGAAAATCATCTTGGTTCCGAAACGGATAATCAATTATGTACGGAAAAGACTGTTTCAAATCTTGGTCAAACTGGCGGAATCTGTCCTGAGGCCCCAAGGCTTGGAGGATCTTATAGAATAGCGGGACTCGCCTACTATGCTCATGTTGAGGATATCCGCCCTGATAATGCAACAGGAAACAGAGATCTTAGTGGCCCTCAAACAATTGACACATTCTCTGTCGCTCTTGCTTCTGGAGTTCCAGCAATTGAAATCCCAGACCCTGAAAATCCTTCAGGTAACGCCCTTGTGACCATTTTGCCTGCTTGCAGGAACAAGTCGTTTTCTCCAGAGAGCAACTGTGCGCTTGTCGATTTTAAGATCGTGTCTCAAACTATCAATCAAACCAGCAAGGTCGCAACAGGTACCTTTTATATCAACTGGGAAGATAGTGAACAGGGCGGCGACTTTGATCAGGATATGTGGGGGACTCTCTCATACAACCTAAACAAACTGGCCGGAACCTTAGAAATAACAACACAGACGCATGCCGAATCGACTCCTTATTCTATGGGGTTTGGATATGTAATTGATGGTACCAATGATGACGGTTTCCATGTACACTCTGGAATAGAAAACTTCACAGATGATGAATCAACTAGCACAGATGAAGACATTACAGATTGTTCAGATGGGTGCAATGTCAACGACCCAGCCACTACGAAAACCTACATATTAGGAACATCCAGCGCTAATCTGTTAAAAGATCCTCTCTGGTATGCCTCCAAATATGGAGGTTTTATTGATTCCAATGACAACAAACTCCCAGATTTACAATCTGAATGGGACAGCAAAATCAACCAAACAGGCTTAGCCGGATCTGACGGCATCCCTGATAATTATTTTTATTCCACAAACCCTCGTGAACTTGAAAACTCCCTTACTCGGGTACTGGATGCTATACTCGATCGCACCTCCTCCGGCACTGCCGCAGCTGTTGTTTCGAATAATGTCCGTGGTGAAGGTGCCCTTTACCAAGCATATTATGAACCAAGAAGAAAAGACACAGATCAAGAAGCCAACTGGATTGGTACTATCCAGGCTTTATGGTTGGATAGCTATGGGCTTTCTCGTCAGGATTGCAGTCCTACCGCATATAATGGCATAGACAATAACGGTGACTGTAAACCATTTACTGGTGAGTGCATACCGAACGGTCGCTTAGACAATTATTGTGTTGATCAGGTGGTTGAAACCTTCTTTGATGATTTAGAAGGTCGAACTCGGGTAAAGGTTTATGACAGTAGCAACCCCGAGGAATTTACTGCCCTGAGCATGCAAGGAGTTGTAACATCTTATTCCAACGGAGGGGTAACGGTTAATCCCAACTCAATGGAAGGAACCAGCAGTTTGTCGGGATCTACTCTTACCATTACTCCATACACAATTAACGGTACAGTAACCTCATACAACGATTCAACAGGTTTAGTAGAAATTGCTGTATCTGCAGGCGATTGGACAATTCCAACTGATTCAGAGTTTGACACCTGGCAAATAATCAGCAATTCAGGTCCTGCCAGAGGATTCAGCAACAACACTATCTCAGTTTCCCCGGGAGTCAGCAATACTGTTTCATTCACTGTGGTCCCAAGTGGAACCTGGATCACCTTAGGTGACCAGCTCACTTTACAAACTAAAAATATGCTGGGTGCCTCAGGACATGTTTTTGATAACTGGGATATTAAATGCCTTGAAGGATCAGACGCAACCGGCACTATATCCAATGGCGCAATACAGTTGAATAATTTCCAACCAACTACTTCTAACATTTCAATAGACTCAGGTGATTTCGATAGCTGTATTCGTGCACAACTGACAACCTATGATTTAAAAGGAGCCGAAGATGTTACATTCGATAACTGGAATGTTACTAATCTTCAAACAAATTTGGGACGTGGTAGCAGTACTACAGAAATCACACTCAAAAATTCAGGTGAGCTCTCTCTTACTGTTTCCCCTTCTTCTAATTGGTTATCTGAGGGCGATCAAGTTCAGGTCTCAAACTTTGTTACTACGATTAAAGAGCTTGAACAAATTGGATATTTATGGAATGCCCGAGAACAGCTATATCTGCCCGATGTAAGTGATGCAATGCTGGAGGAGCAACGAGATTACAACACTACAGCAGAATATGGCAGATACATTACAACATGGATAGATGTCAATTCGAATAACATCATTGATGATGAGAATGATGAATTCAGACCATTTACAACACAGCTCCTCAACCACACGACCTCACCAATTAGCCATACGTTCTTTGATGTATCCAGTCAATCTGAAGCCGAAGACCTTGTAAATTTTATACGAGGGATTGAAGTGACTGGAGCCCGTAACAGGACATTGAGATATAATTTAAGCGACTCAACATCAAACGTTATGAGACTTGGTGACATAATAAATTCTACTCCAACAGTTGTTGGTGCCCCACAGGAAGGCTTTAACCTATTATATTACGATTCAAGCTACGGTGATTTTAGAAAAAGATATATAGATAGAAGAAATGTTATCTATGTTGGCGGCAATGACGGTCTAATCCATGCATTTAATGGTGGATTTTACAATTCAGTGGTAGTCGATGGCAAACAAACGATTGAATATAGTATAACTGGTAAAAAGCCTGATAACACTGCTGCGACAACACACCCACTAGGTAGTGAAATATGGGCTTACGCACCAATGAACCTACTTCCGCATCTACAGTGGCTTAAATCTCAGAATTACAGCTCTACTCATGTAAGTTATGTCGATGCCAAACCACGCACTTTTGACGTGAAAATCTTCGATCCTACCGACCCAAATCATCCAAACGGCTGGGGCACCCTACTCGTCGCTGGGATGAATTTGGGTGGAGGTCAAATGAACATATCAGTTGACCATGACAATGATCCTGATACTCCAAACCAGGATGTATCTCGACGCTCAGCATATGTAATAATTGACATCACAAACCCAGAAGAAGAACCAACAGTCTTGGGAGAAATACAAATACCCGATGAAAGCTTCACAACCGTTTACCCTGCCGTGGTTACTTTTCAGGATATTAACGGCCAACAAAGGTGTAGCGGAACAGAATGTAATCGTTGGTATCTGATGTTTGGGACTGGACCCAATCAGCTAAGAAGTTTTGAAAGTACACAGACAGCGAAGACGTTTTTCTTTGATTTAAAGCAATTAATAACCCAAACCCCGAGCCCGGAAATGAGTAGCGCAACCTATCAGGATCACTGCGAGGTTTTTAATTTAACAGATTCATATCGTATTATGAGCTGTGATAGTCAAATCGAAAACACATTTATGGGTAACCCTGTTGTCGTTGACTGGGATCTGGATTTCATGTCAGATAGTGCATATTTCGGCCTCGTCAGGGATTCAAACTCTGACGATTTTTCAAACGGGGATGCTGATAGTGGCAGAATCATGAAATTCAGCTTTGCTGATAACCCATCTCCAACCTCATGGGCAGCGGCGACGACTTTCTTCAATTCTGACAGACCTATCTCTATCTACGGCCAACCAACCCCTAGCATTGACGAATCAGGTAATCATTGGCTCTTTTTTGGCTCTGGTCGTAGTTTCTCTGCTGATGACCAATTTAATTACGACACTCAAAGTCTTTTTGGAGTGAAAGATTATGAAGATAATAATTATCCAGTCACACAATCTGAGCTTCTGGATGTCTCCGATGTTGAAGTTTATACTGACGGAACGCTTGAAACGAGTATTTCTGACACAAATGGCAATACCCTATCAACATTCAAACAAATATTAGGTAATATTGATAACAACGATTCGGCAGGCTGGGTCCAGAACCTTCCGCCAATCGTTGGCAACGATGGTGCAGTGCCTTCTACCAGAAACACCACGAGATCTGCACTCCTCGGAGGATCATTATTCAGTGCTGTTTTTCAACCTAGCGAAGACCCCTGCAGCGGAGAAGGACGTAGTCGCCAATATGGTCTATATTACAAGACAGGTACATCCTACCCTAAAATACCATCAATCTTTGGAAACAGTATTGTAGATGATGGGGATACCGTTAAGTATAAATCAAAAAAATTCATAGAACTTGGCCGTGGCAAAGCTAGCACACCTGCGCTGCACGCAGGATCAGGAACTAGTACTATTAAAGTAATTACCCAGCTTTCGACTGGTGATATAGTGCAATCTAAGGCAGATCCAGTTTATGAGTATCGTGCAGGAAGAGAATCCTGGAGTGATCAATAGTAACAGAAAACTCCCTCCTAAATGTATTTAAACGATTACCCAAGAAGGCGTCCAATGTTAAATTGGCCGCCTTCTCTTTATCATAAATCCCTTACAAGCTAGCTTTCAGAACCGTACAAAGTTTGAGCAATCACCTAAGATCATCTCAACCCATCGCTTCTCTTGATTAATTAGAAGTCTAGATCTTATATTCCATTTTATCTCCCCAAAGCCTTGTCGATGATATCGTCATTTAAGGCTCTCCCACATCAACATTGTTTTGTTGCAGAACATCAAACAACAACTCTGATAAAAATCATTCTTTATGACACTAATCGTCACAATTGACTCAAATGTGCTGACATTTTTTGTCAGCAACCGTGTATCTGGCACGGTCAAATAAATCAAACACCCCAGTCAATCGACCTATTAGTCCGTTATTTATAAATATTATTTTCCCTTCAAAAATAGGCACGCTCTGTGCAGAATAAAAGCGAAATAACCGATGTACCACAAACCCAAACACGAGAGGTGAAAATTATGTTGAGACTCATCGGAAAATCCTTACAAAGAAAGAACAATCAAAAAGGCTTTACCCTTATCGAATTGATGATCGTTGTTGCTATTATCGGTATCCTCGCAGCTATCGCCATTCCTCAGTTTGCAGCTTACAGGGCACGTGCTCAGAACAAAGCTTCTCAGAGTGATGTAAGAAACCTTGTAACTGAACTGCATGCCTTCAACGCTGAGTATCAGGAATACCCTAACTAATCAGACAGTAACAATTCATTGCAACGTCAATCATTTTCAGATATTGGAGTATAACATGAAAAAAATAATCGCAGTAATCGCAGGAATAAGCCTTTGTGCAACATATGCCATCAGTGTAAATGCAGCCTCACTCTCCCAAGATGCAACTACTGGCGATGTCACCATTGAAGTAACTGCGGGCAATCCAACTTTTGACGCATTTAAGCCTTCTACCAATGTGATTGTATCAGGCGCAACAACCGCTAATTCATTTGCGGTCGGTGCTTATCACGAACAGGTCCTGGCAAAGAAATCAGGAAAAGCTTTTGGTATGGCTTCGGACGCTAACGAGGTTTATTATTTGGATATCTCAGCAGCTGGTACAGCCGCCCCAACTGTAACTGGAACTAATGCAGCAACGGCATTTGGGGATTATACTGCTATGTAGTCTAGTACCAATATAGCCTGATCACCATAAACTCCTCCTCATTTTAAAGGAGGAGTTTGTGATAACAATATCAATTTACACCTCAAAATCACTTGTCACATTGCACGATTTCAATTTTCCTCTAAGATATCTCTTACCATCTGTAAATTTCTTCTTACCACAGGATTGTCTGGTCTTAATGCTAGAGCAGTCGCAAAATCTAGTTCAGCTGCCATAGGGTCGCCAAGGTTTATATAAGCCAGTCCTCGGTTATTGAATGCATCTGCGAGATGAAAATCATCTTGAATTAGCAGAGTATATTCTTTAACTGCTTCAACATATTTTTCCTGCCTCAGGATGGTATTTGCATAGTTGTATCGAACAGGCAATGCCGAAGGCATAGACTGTAAAGCCAATTTGTAATGGTTTTCAGCTTTCTGCACATCGCCTTCCTGTGAGTATAATCGTGCAATATTATAATGAGCCTCCCAAAGATTTTGATCCGATAAAATTGCACGTTCATAATCACTGATTGCCTCTGTATTTTTTCCTACTTTCAGATTCAATTCTGCTCGTAACAAATGCATATCAGTTTCTTCAAGTCCTGTTCCAGTAAGATTTGCTATAGTTACTTTGGCTTCGCTTAATCTATTGAGTCTCAAATAAATCTGTGCAAGATACATATTTATTTTCTGCCTGACTTCAGGTGCCAATACATTCTTTAACAGTTTTTTATAAACCTTCTCTGCTTCAGTAAACTGCTCTTCCCGCATTAACAGCCCACCCAATTCCATTAGTGCGGGAGAGAAGCGCTGGTCCTGCTTAAGTGAAGCAACAAAATACTTCTTAGCTTTTTCTATGTCACCTCGACGCATAGCAAGAGCACCAAGATTTTTTAAAACAGCTTTATTTCTCGGCTGTAGTGCTGTGGCTAATTTATAGTATGATTCTGCTTTATCGATATCACCAACTTCATAATATGCACTACCCAGGTTCGCATTTACTCGTGAAGAGTCTGGGTACTTACTCAGATTACTCTCCCAAAACGCTATTGGGTCTCTCCACACTGAATTTCTTTGCATTGTCCATACTGTACACAACACACATATCCCAACCACAATAAACGATGAAATCAATCTATGACCCACGAACCTGAATAGAAGATAGACAGCGATGGTGACCAATCCCATCGATGGTAAATAGGTTCGATGCTCATATACCATTTCCAATGGGATAGTTGTCGATTCCACTGATAGATTTATAAAGAACCAGATTAAACAAAAGGAAATAATTCGTTCCCTTTTAGCAATACATAGAGCTAAACTGAATAGCCCAAATAAGCAGGATATTGCGTAGATCGTACTTGTTGGATTGAGAAAAGAAGTAGATATAGGGAAATTATAATCAAGCACAAGCCTATCCGGATCTGGATAGACTATCAAACTTATGTAATGAAGTATCACCCTAGGTTGGGTTAATAATCGTTGTGTGAGTGTGAAATCACGATTCCCATACCCTCCAACGATTCTTTCAACCAAGTGCCCATCTGTATACAACCAGCCAAGCGTCAACACGAACAAGAAAACAACACCAATTATTGGCAAGGCTCTCTTCAACCAGCTTAGACTGAGTTGTCTAAAAAAATACCATTCATACAAAAAAATCGTGACAGGTAGCGTTGCAGCATTCTCTTTTGAACCTAAGGCAAGGATTCCTGACAAGACACTCAAAAAGAACAGACCAGTTCCCTTTGTCATAAAACTACTGCTATAATTTTTATTCTGTTCAATCCTACCATATATATAAAGCACAAGACTAAGCAGGTATAGCATTGAAACGAGAGAATTCATCCTCTGTACTATATACGTAATCGATTGAGTACAGAGTGGATGCACGAGCCACAATAGCGCTGCCAAAAGCGATATCATATATATTTTGTCTTTATTATTAGCTTCTCCAACTAACGACAAGGTTATTTTGATGAGTAAAAATAATAAAAACCCAGATGTAATATGTATTATCAAATTTACGAGGTGATACCCCTGAACTCTATAACCACCGATATAATAATTCAAAGCAAAGCTCAAATTTGCAACAGGCCTGGTTTTGAGTAATCCACCGGTTAATGACCTCTCAACCGACTCCAATGTTAGGTTTTCTAGCTTGAGATCTGGATGCTTGAGATTATCAAGATCATCGAAGTAAAACGGCACATCAAAAGCATTGAAATATGCGATGAATCCAACAAGCATAATTATTAACAAAGCCTGCCTATCACTAATTGCAGATGATAATTTCATTAGCTACTTTACCTTTAATCATATTTAACAAACAGCATTCGGCACCATGCTTTAGTCAGGCATCCTGTAACGGTCATTTCATAGAATAAATCTGTAACTCAAGTAACAAACAAAATCCAATACCATATAATGGTCAGGCTAAGATTAATAAAGAAAGTATGTTTCTTTTACCAAATCTAAATATCATGTTTTGTACACTAGATCACAAAACCATATCACTCCATAAGTTAGTTACCTAATAGAGACTATATCATTTCCATAAATAATGTGAACAGCTATATATTATTTAACTAATTTGTTTTTTTTCTTTACAATGCATATCAAATAACCTACTAATATCTATTGAGAAAGCTGGTTTGCGCAACCATAAAGTGGCTAAGTTGTTAATATGTGAAGAGATATTAACAATCATTCAAACACAAAGAGAAGAGGTTAGAGAGAAAACATGTTGAAATTGATGACAAAACAAATGAAGAAGAGTAACGAAAAAGGTTTTACCCTTATCGAGCTTATGATCGTTGTGGCAATTATCGGTATTCTTGCTGCTATTGCAATTCCTCAGTATCAGAATTTCACCAAGAAAAGTAAAGCATCTGAGGCGAAAGTTTATTTATCTGCAATAACTACAGCCGAAGCTGCTTATTACGCAGAAAATAGTGAATTTGCAACCTTAGCTGAGCTTGGTAATCCAGAGACAGGGGCCGAATATTTCACTTACACCGTCGTTCCGACAAACACAGCTGCTGTCGTAGCTGCAGACGGCTCTGTTACTAGTGCAGCAGTCTATACCGTAACAACCACTGCAACTCCAAATTCAAAAGGTCAAGATGCTGGCTTGGTAACCCCATGGACCATGACTTATAATGGGCTGACAGGTGTCAAGACTCAAGTTTTTGCTCCTTTAGGTTATTAATCAGCTAAGCCAAATATTGATAAACTAAAAGGTCATTACTTCTTTTATCGTGTGCCTAGTTTTCAGGCACACGATATTTGTATAAGTAATCTTTACCAAGTAAATAATAATGAGAAATATTTCCAACATTTCGATTTCATATCTGATACGCCGTTAAACCTTTCTCTTTTAAGTTCTTAATAAGAATGTTGGCATATATTATTATTCAACCACCAGTAATTGCCTTCAAATGAAAACTTTGTTTTTATAAAACAACAGCCCTCTCAATAGTTCTTAATTGTTATTCTACAAAGTGGCCTTTCGAAAAATAATAACTGCACTGCCTCTATCTTACTAAGATATCATCTTCTTACTCATATTTTGCAAAATAAATATTTTATTGTTTGTTGAGAATTATCTCCTGCTATTGTTATATGACTAAATGCAAACAAGCGGCGTCTTTTACGGTCTCATAGTCCAGCTTTAAAGCACTCATGGGAGTTGATAGGGGTTTTAAGTCTGGAATGATGAACAATATATGATTTCGAATTTGATATCTCCCATCCTATACGACAAAGAGGTAGAAGATAAAGAATGATAAATAGCAAAAGAAAAAAAACAAGAAAGGCTTCACTCTGATTGAGATCATGATCAGTATTGCTATCATCGGAATTCTCTCCGTCATATCTTTCCCGCTTTACCAAAGTTTTTTAAAAAAAGTTAAAGCTGCTGAGGCTGCAGGTATTTTAGATTCCATAATCACTGCTGAAATCGCCAATTATGCGGAATACAATGTTTTCACAACAGATTTAGCCACCCTTGGCAATCCAGACAGTCCAGGTGTTTATTATACATACTCCATAACTATCACTCATACCCCAGCAATTTACACAGCTTTTGCTTTAGCCAAACCGTCCACAAAAGGAAAGACGGCCGGTTTGGAAGGAAGCTGGACGCTAATGTACGATGTGGTTTCTGGTGAAAAAACAGCTACCCTTCCTCATAAGGGCTATTAATCACCCTCCAGAACCTTTCGATCAGAACACTTAGAAGGTCTATGTTTGTCAAGGGCCAAAGAAGCCCGTTGACAGGGGAAGAGTAAATCCCCTATTTTTACATGTAATGTCCTGATCTTTGACAACTGGTTGTGCTAACCTAAAATTGATCAGTAAATGGGGTCCGTGCTAACCGAATATTGACCACCTAAAGCAGTCCCTCTGCTACGATGATTTGCAAAAATCATAAAGGAGGGAAGGAGTTGCTAAACGTGGACCAATATGAACTCATTCGCACCGAACATCGTAATTACGGCCAGAACATCAGTGAACTCTCACGAATGACGGGACATAGTCGCAATACGATCAAAAAAGCCATACGAGGCGAGCCATGGAGCTACAAGGAACGATCTCGTCAACCATTTCCAGCCTTAGATCCATACATTGCAATTATTGATGGATGGCTTGAGTCAGACAAAGGGCAACTGAAGAAACAACGGCATACAGCACGCCGCATTTATAACCGCTTAGTCTTGGAATGTGATTTACTGGTGGGGAGTCAACAGTACGTCGGTATGTTCGTCTGGCAAAAGTTAAACTCGGCATAGACAGTCCAGGTGCCTTTATTCCGTGTGACCCTGCAGTCGGACGGGAGGCCGAGGTTGATTGGGGTATTGCAAACGCTGTTATTGCTCGCGTGTCTGTTCGTCTCAAGTATTTTTGTATGCGATCAAAGTATTCAGGAAAGCATTTTGTCCGCATGTACCCTTGTGAGCGAAAACAGGCATTTTCGACGCTCACATCCATGCATTCGCCTTTTTTTGTGGAGTTTTCTCAATACTGATTTATGGCAACCTGACAACGGCAGTGCGCAAAGTACTGCAAGGTAAAAAGAGAAAAGAGCAAGAAATTTCGGGCGTATTACAATTACGAATCGCGGTTCTGCACCCCAGGCAAAGGCCACGAAAAAGGTGGCGTAGAAGGCATGGTAGGCTTTGTACGACGTAACTATATGGTTCCGGTACCCGAAGCTGCCAGCCTTGAAGAATTGAACGATAAGTTGCTTGAAAGCTGCCGTCGTTACGGGAGTCACACTATTGCCGGTCGGGAACAAAGCGTGGATAGTTTGTTTGAGCAAGAGCGTCAATCGCTGCTGTCACAACCTTCCGTCCCGTTTAGCAATATCCAGCTACAGCCTGGAAAAGCTGACAAATATTCAACTGTTATTGTCGATAAAATCGATATTCCGTGCCAAACCGTTATGCTGGTTATCCGGTGAAAGTACAGCTGACTGTAGATAGGATATCTATCTATTTCAATGGGAAAAAAAGTGGAGGATCATACACGACTCTTCAACAACAATAAGTGGAGCCTTGTCCCTGATCACTATCTTGAATTAATCCAACAACGACCACAGGCGTCTAATTCTGCTCGACCAATAGTCGAATGGCGTAAACAGTGGCCGACGTGCCTCAATACGCTTCTTGAGCGATTCCAGAAAAGTTCAGGAATGAGCGGTGGAACAAAGGATTTTCTTAACGTATTTATGCTTTATCGGGATTATGATGAGAAAGCCATTGAACATGCAGTGACAGTCGCCCTGAAGCATGACATCAAGAGTAGTGAAGGGATCCAGCATATTCTCATTTACAGCAATACTCCCGAACTCATCATTCCTCCGTTAATCGGCTGGGAAAGCAGTGCACCGCCGGATCACACAATATATGGCCAGTTAGGGGAGGTGCAGTGATGAATAGTGCTACTTTTGCCCTCCGGGACAATCTTAAAAAGTTAAACCTCGCTACTATACGAAAAGAAATAGACATCCAGATTCGTCAGGCACGCGAAGCAGGAACGGATTATGCGGATTTTCTCCTCGATCTGACGACCGTAGAGCTACAGTATCGAACTGCAAACCGTTTAAAACGACGAATGCGCGAAGCAAAATTCCCTTTAGTCAAGACGCTAGACGGCTTTGATACGGAGGCAGCCGGAGATCTTAATCTCGGATTACTGCGTCAACTGGCAACGTGTGACTATCTCAAAGAGAACCGTAATATCATTTTTATGGGGCGTAGCGGTACGGGAAAGAGTCATCTGGCAACGGCACTTGGCATTGAGGCCTGTCGAAACGATATCCGTACACTATTTGTCAGCTGTTATGGCCTGGTGAATGAACTACTGGAGGCCCGTGAAGAGCGTGCCCTGCAACGTTTACTGGCTCGCCATACCGATATGAACTTTTGATTCTTGATGAACTGGGCTACATCCCTTTCAGTAAAGAAGGGGCGGAACTTCTCTTCCAGGTTTTGGCGGAACTTCATGAAAAATGTTCGGTGGTTATAACAACCAATCTAGGCTTTGCGGATTGGTCACAGGTCTTTGTTGACCCGATAATGACTAACGCTTTACTCGATCGCTTGACTCACAAAGCACACATTATTTCCTGCACCTGGGAAAGCTACCGACTCAAGCAAAGCCTTGCAGTAAACACGTACGCAGAAACATAGGCGACCTCAGCCCTTCCCAGCAGCAACTCCTGTCGCCCAAGGGCCCCCTCCGTTGCTGCTGGGAAGGGCTGAACAACAACACTGATACATCACTCGGTTTCAGTTCTCTTATTAAGATTTTGGGTGGTCAAAATTCAGTGATCACAGGTGGTCAATTTTAGGTTGTCATCTCTTGATGCAGGAATGGGATCTGCTACTTCGCCAATCAATTGCATACTTGACTTATCCATACAAACAACATGATAATCTTCACTGTATGGTCGAGCATATACATCCAGAACATCCTCCATTGCTGCAACAAAGCTTGCATTTTGATCAGGAGGAATTTTCCAGTAATTGCTTAAGTGAGGCTTAAGTTCATTTTTTTTAACATATTACAGACTGTCATTGGGGAAACAGTCTCTACCATTTTTAGTTCAACCATTTTTTCTGCCAGCAACCTCACGGTCCACCGCTCTCTGCCTTCCGGGGCCTTTGAACATGCTAACAATAAACAACCGACCCCAGAGGGGCCGGTATTGATTAACCCCTTAAAGGGGATTAACTGCTTTGCCCCTCAAAGAGGCAAAGGGCGTTGCCCCCTACAGTATTAAAATAATCGACGTTGGTTCTCTTTTCGGGCCTCTTGTTGATCCTGATGCCGTACATATTTTCTTATTACTTCAGCATCAAACCCAACCGTATCAACGCAATGACCTCTAGACCAAAAATGATTACCCCAATAGGGTTTATTCTTTAGATTTCGAAACTTGTTGAATCTGCGAATAGCAGTCCGACCTTTCAACGTACCTACAAAATTCGATATCGATACCTTCGGTGGGACATTTACAAGCAGATGCACATGATCCAATTGGATATTAAGTTCGATTATTTCTGCTACTTGCTGCTCAGCAAAAGCCCTTATGCAACGCTCTGTTTCTACGGCTACTTCGCCCACTAGTATCTTAAAACGATATTTGGGCACGAAAACGATGTGACACTGGCAGTGCCATATCGTTTGTGATAATTTCTTAAAGCGACTCATTGTCTACTCCTTCTCCTGTGTTGTGGGGACAACGTAGTTGAAGTTGTAGCAATGAGTCGTTCACACGGCAAAGCCTATGAACTCTGACCTTGGACTAAGGCCAAGCCCAAGGGTTTCCATACTGGACTAAAAGTTGCGCTTCAAACCCTCCACCAAATCGAATTGCCTTTGGTGGTTTAACCCGTGTTTTCCGTTCAATTACAGCTGATAGCCCCTCTTCTACAAACCTCTTCTTTAAATGCTCAAGGCTACGCGTGGTTACTCCGAGGGCTTCCACGACTTTCGCAACAATCCATTTGGGACCAAACCCTCCAGCCTCGAGCAATAAAATAGCACGAGCATACAAAACTGTCCTTTCAGCCCTTTTCCCTTTTGTTGAGATTTCTTCTAAATACTCTCCCTCTTCTTTAACCAAAGTTACTCGATAACGGGGTGCCATATAGTCTCCTTAAAAATTGTGAGACTATTGTAACATGTTGACACAAGATGAGAAGTGGTCCCCATTTTCGGACCACAAGTTAAGTTTAGATTTCGGCAGCTCCTTAATCATGCTAAATTGAGGAGTTATGAAAAAACAAAGACGAAAGCACACTGCAGAATTTAAGGCGAGAGTGGCATTTGAAGCAATTCAAGGGTTTAAAACACAAAGTGAAATAGCCAAGGAATTTGATATCCATCCGATCATGGTTGGTAAATGGAAGACAGAATTGCTTGAGCGAATGCCAGAAATATTTGAAAACAAATCTACCAAGAAAAAAGACACTTCCGACCAGGAAAAACAAGGATTGGAGCGTAAAGTCGGGCAACTGACAATGGAGGTAGAGTTTCTCGAAAAAAAGTGCAATCAGTTGGGGATACCCGTCAAAGGACGAGCCAGATAGAGTGGGATTCTCAACTGAGTATTAGACGTCAATGCGAGTTGCTGCACATTCATCGGTCAACAGTGTATTATCAGCTCTCCGAAGAAAGCTCAGAGAATCAAAAGCTGATGCAACTTATTGATGAGCAGCACCTTGAAGATCCCTCTGCCGGAACCCGTCGAATGAGCAAATACGTACGGCGCAAAACCGGCATAAAAATAGGTCGAAAACGCGTTCGTCGGTTAATGCGCTTAATGGGGATTGAAGCTATTTATCCACAAAAACGAACGCCGATACCTGGTGGACCCTCAGGAATTTACCCATATCGTCTGAGGGGGCTAGCTATAGATAGAGCCAATCAGGTATGGGCAGCCGATATAACGTATATCCCAATGAGGCAAGGTTTCATGTATCTGTTTGCAATAATAGATTGGTATTCTAGAAAGATAGTTGATTGGGAGCTTTCGACAACTCTTGATACTGAGTTCTGTTTGCGATGTGTTCGAAGAGCACTAAAGAAATATACAAATCCTCAAATATTTAATACCGATCAAGGTTGCCAGTTCACTTCTTATGAATGGAGTAATTGTCTGAAGGAACACAATATATCCATCAGTATGGATGGAAAGGGACGATGGCTCGATAATGTAGCAATTGAGCGATTCTGGAGAAGTCTAAAGTACGAAGATATTTACTTGAAATCGTATGGCAATCCAAGAGAACTGGCAAAGGGAATAGCTGCGTATATGCATCGATACAACAGTGACCGGCCACACTCGTCGCTTTCCGATGCTACACCGAATGAGGCATACTACGAAAAATTACCCAAAGCCGTCTGAAAAAACCTATTACCCCTCTCCCCCGCGGGGGAGAGGGGTAATAGCAACCGGAGCTGCAAGATGTAAGCTTAAAAAGCACAAGTGGTGGTCCTAAAAGCGGGACCACTTCTGATGGCGAAATATTAATTTTTACAATGTACTAGCGCTCCTTACCATCTAGGCTGGTGGCAACTCCATATTTCAATGGCAATTCGCTTATGCTGGTCACGGTACTCAAACGAATCTCTCCAGATACCACCTTACCCTCTTCAAAATTTTCCTATTACAGAATAATGCAAATATCCTAATAGCCAGTTAGCCCTGTATGCCAGGATAGTTTTCGGCTCAAAAAACTGTGATTTGAGTCTAATATGGGTTTAGAGAATTTGAAGAAGACCATCTTACCGAAGGCGTCTTGCCCTAACAACTTGAGTAGTACCCGTTTTTTTTATATAGTCCCTATATATGAAAACTATACTTAAGTGCTTAAACCTCTCTAAAGAATATGCATCAGACTTTTTTCTCGTCAAAAAGAAAAAGGCTCTCGACAACATTTCCTTTGAAGTCTCTCAAGGCGAAGTGTTCGGCATTGTAGGGCCTAATGGTGCAGGAAAATCGACCACACTGAAAATCCTGCTGGGATTTGTTCTACAATGTGAGGGCAATGCCACTATTCATGGAATTTCTACACGTTCTTCAGTTAGCCGAGAGCATATCGGTTACCTTCCTGAAAACCCAACGCTTTACCATAACCTCTCAGCAAAAGATCATCTTAAGTTTTCATGCAAGGTGATGGGCATTAAAAAAAATGAGAGCAAACGTAAAATTGACAGTGTTCTGAAATCAGTAAACCTCTTTGAGGTAGCTGATACCCCCCTCAGGCAATTTTCAAAAGGCATGATGCAGCGAGCAGGCCTTGCCTATGCACTCATTCGAGACCCTGAAATTCTTATTCTTGATGAACCAATGTCCGGGCTAGACCCGTTAGGTCGCCAACTTGTTATAGATATAATCAAAGAATATCATGCTAAAGGGACCACAATCCTTTTCTGCTCTCACATCCTGACTGATGTTGAACGAGTCTGTGATAGGATTGCAATCATGGATAAAGGGCAAATTCTCGTTACTACCACTCCAGAAGCAGTGAAGGCTCATTTCGCAGGTAAAACTATTGAAGGTGGCAAAACTCCTCTAGAAGCCTATTTTCTCGAACAGCTGAAGGGAAACAACACGTGAAGATATATTCTATTGCACTCTTGACATTAAAAGATGGCCTTAAAAACCGTGTTCTTTATGGGGTTCTGATCGCTGCACTCTTTATGATAATGATGTCAATATTTTTGAGCGGCTTGTTTATGCGTGACATTCTGAAAATCATAATAGATATTTGCCTTTCATCTGTCAGCCTTGGCGGTTTGCTTGTGCCATTTTTTATCGCCATCACCCATCTCTCTGGAGACCTTGAAAAACGCACTATTTATACATTGCTGTCCGCACCTATTTCCCGAAGTCAGTATATCCTTGGTAAATACTTCGGGCTCTGTATGCTCGCGTTTATCATCATGGGCATTCTTACCGGTGCTACACTACTTTCGATGTGGGGTGCTACATTTTTATATCCTGCATATTTTTTTAAAAGCCTTCCTATCACTCAAGTTTTTGCAGCATCCTTTCTATCCTTTGCTGCTAATCTTGTACTTATTAGTTGTACAATGCTCTGGTGCTCTATAACTACCAGCTCATTCCTGGCAACACTCATGACAATCAGCACATATATTGTGGGCCAGACTGTCGAGGATATCGTTCGCTTTATTAATGCAAAAGTTGAAGGGGTTGAGATATCACCTCTAATCGATCATGCTACTACCGTTCTGTTGTACGTCTTCCCCAATATTGGAGCATTTGATATCAAGCATTACGCAGCCCATGGTTTATCAATTCCTGTAAACCTGATGGCACTGCTTTCCGTTTATGCAATCGTATATATTTCGATTATGCTCCTGCTTTCCACAGCAGTTTTCAGGAAAAGAGATCTTGCATGAAGGCGCTTAAATCGTTTCTTCTCTTTATAGCACTCGCTACAGCAAGCGTTATGTGCGTTAAAACACTCTACGATATGCGTAAAGAATCAACCGTGCTTTCAATCCCTTCAATCTCGCAACTCCCTATCGCTGCCACAGAAGCACTGAGTCTTGAGTTTAAGTCCCTCACAGCTGACTATATAATGTTACATGTCCTGACTTTTATGGGTGAAAAAGTTATTCAGGAAGCAAAGACCACCGATACAGAATGGCAGGTTATTCACAAGGCACTTAAAACAGTTATAGACCTTGACCCGCGCGCAACTGACCCATTTATTCTCGCAACCACTACCCTCCCCTGGGAGGCTGGAATGGTAGAAGAAACCAACACATTGCTCTTAAAAGTAGCGGAGTTCAGGCCTGACGATTACAGACCGTACTTCTTCCTTTGGTATAACTACTTCCATTTCTTAAAAGACACTAATAAAGCATCAATATATCTTCAGAAATCTGCTGCAATTAAAGGTTCACCAACGTACCTCAAACCTCTTGCGGCTAGAATGCATCTGTACTCAGGCCAGCTTGAAGCATCTCTCGCCTACACGCATAGTGTTATAGAAACCACCACCGACGAATCAATGCGAAAATACATGATGAAACGGTTAGATGGGTTAAGAGCGATTTACGAGATTGAAACTGCCGTAAGAAAATTTAAAGAAAAATTTGGCTC
Organism: Desulfosediminicola flagellatus; assembly: GCF_005116655.2. Classification (GTDB taxonomy): domain Bacteria; phylum Desulfobacterota; class Desulfobulbia; order Desulfobulbales; family Desulfocapsaceae; genus Desulfopila; species Desulfopila flagellata. The sequence continues at coordinate 2,962,709 of NZ_CP050698.1, forward strand.
TCTACCACAATACCCTCAGGACCTTGTGGCAAGTGGCGTTATGAAAAAGCTTCCAAGAGATCCTTATGGTGGAAAATTCTTTATTAGCAAAGATGGACGAGTGTATACCACTTCCAAACTTGTGAATGTCAAAAAAGAAGAAACTAAAGAATAGAGGCAGATAATGTAAGACACATCAATTCATGCCCCTTTTCCACAACAAATTCATTCTAATTGATTTTTTTCTCATCTGTTTCATAATATTCAGGCTAGCCCGAATATTTCATTAAAAATCGCCATGCTTGTCATTAATGCTTCAAGATATCATTATAATAGTATCATTTTGAGTCTCAGACTTTTTGGTAACACTTTCTACCCGTGAAGAGTGAATGGTATTCCCCCCTTCGGGTGCGGTTGCTGATCTCATACACCTCAATATCAAAACCTTGCTGTAAATTTTTACAGCTCGCCCTTGGGGCCTCGATTATGAAATCAGCAACCACGTGAGACATTCGGACTAGGTAGCGCCAGTCCTTCCTGCTGAATTTGACAGGTAATGTCTTTTAAGCATACAATATCTAAATAACAGAACAAAAAACCATGGTATAACCTGTTTACATGAATCATAGAATCACACTTGCACATCAAAATACTCACTATTCTGTATCTTGTTAAACTACTTGTGAGTTCTACGCTCCACCGAATCAGATGTAAATTCGTTTAATCAACTCAGGAATGCTGATTCACTTTGAAACTTAAAGAATGTCAAGAGATTATTTTCGAGGCATACATTGGTAACCAACCTTTAGCAGCCCCGTATTCAATAGTCAAAAAACTACTAAGGATCTCAAAGTAAAAAGATAACTTACTCATATTAAATGAATAATGAACCAACCCGTCGGTTATGAACACGATAAATTTGAGCTCTTTCATATTACCTCGCGCAAAGACGTAAGATTTCTGTCCAAAATTCGACCTTAAATGAACCGGACTTAGTATACGGGTAAATACCCATAAACAAAGGCGAAATCATCCACTCATCTTAATTATATCCATTTACATGAAATCAAAAATGTCTTTTCATAACAGTCACCTTTTTTTCTTTGCAGCAGTTCAAGCATAAATAAGGGGTATATGGACATCACAACGAAAACATTAAATAAGCTTTGATCATTGAGATGCCGAAAAAAGTTTCAATAATTACTGTCACAAAAAACAATGCGAATGGATTAAATCGGACTTTGCGTAGTATTCAAACTCAATCTTGTGAGGATTTTGAATGTATTGTTGTGGATGGAAACTCAATTGACAATACAGAATTAGTCTTAAATGAATATAAAAACATTATTGATATAATAGAAAAAGACGAAAATACTGGCATTTACTCTGCTATGAACCAAGGTATAAAGTCGTCCTCTGGAGAATGGCTTGTATTTTTAAATGCTGGAGATTCGTTTAGTGACCATAACGTTCTATGTAATGTCAAACCAGGTTCTAATACTGATATATATCATGGTCGGGTTGAGAATCGAGTTGGAAGAGAGCTAAATCCCAGAGATACTCGCGGACCGATTTGGTCCGAAATGCCATTTTGCCACCAAGCAGCTTTTTTTAAGAGATCATTATTTAAAAATAGGCAATTTGACACTACCTATAAAATTTCAGCAGATCATGAGTTTATATTGTGGGCAAACAATAAAGGATATCAGTTTGAATATACAGCTGAGCTAATTGCGAAAATTCAACATGGTGGAGTCTCTGAATTAAATATTGTAAGGCGTGTTTTAGAAACATACAGAGCTGCAAGATTTTACTTTTCAGATGCTGATGTTCATATTTTTTTCAGACGTAAGTTGTTGTGGGCAATCAAAAAACAAATTAAAAATTTACTTAATTCAAATTGCGATGAGCATTAGCTCAAGTGTGTCCGTCATCGGTCCAGTTATATGTTTTAAGAAAATCAGCATCTGGCCCCTGAAAATAACTTCCAGTACTGCACCTTGCTGTTAATACCGTTCTTTAAATTCACAACCTACTTCAGCACAGTCAATAGTCGCATACACCTACGTTTTTACAAGGGAAATATACTGAAACACCTTTTTTCTTCAACATCATTGTTACCAAACAACATGTGTGCCAGGAGTGAACTGCTCGGTATAGCCATTGTATTCATGAAATGAAATATGCAGGATATCTAGGGTTTTGTGATTATTATTTATTTTGTACTGGAGACTTAAGTAGCTGTGCTTTATTACTTGTACGTATTGCCCAAAAAAAACTGCCGATGTCAACTAGCTTGATGTATTATTAATAGCAATCACATACATTATAAAATCATAAATATGGCTTCTAGCTGAAGGTATCAAAAACTTGGCTTTCAATAACTCCATACTACCAAGTCCTCTTATATCAATTGTCATTCCTGTATATCAGGGTGAGGTCTTTATTTCTGAAACCTTAAACTCTCTTATCAATCAGACATATGAGAATATCGAAATAGTGGTTGTCGATGATTGCTCAACAGATAATTCGTGTCTCATAGTGAACACATTTCAAACCAAAGATAAGAGAGTAAAACTTGAACGCCTTCAAAATAATAGCGGAGTCCACCACGCACGAATTCATGGCGTAAAAAAAGCACATGGTGATTTTTTAGGTTTTGTTGACGCTGACGATTGGTTACATCCTCAGGCAATTGAAAAAATGATTTCAGCACTTATGAGCATAAATGGAGACATCGTTATCTGCGGTGTTCAATTTTGTTCCGAAGATTCTATACCAGGTAAATTTAAGGTCCGGTTTCAAAAAGATGATATTATCGAGAAAAGTATATTGTCGAAATTCTCAAACCTCCGGTTTGGGACAGGATCACTTTGTAACAAGTTGTATCGCCGACAAATAATTGAACCCTACATAACAAACGATTTCAGCGAAGACGTTGTAATCAATGAGGATTACCTTGTAAATTTCGGTGCTTTCAAGACCGCAAGCCGGATTTGCTTATTAAAAGATATGCTCTATTTTTATCGTCAGCATAATAAGAGTGCCACGGCTTCCGAAGATAGAGCTGCAGCCTTTGCTTATATGATACGATCCTATGTCATATGCTTAGAGCAATACACAGATAATGACCAACCCCTGAAAGCTATGGTCGACACACTTTACTCAAAGCAACTGAGTTTTGACACCTATCGTATCAATAACGTAAGCACACTGGACTATTTTTCTGATCACATAAGTGAATCTCTCAAACGCTTGGCGAATATTCACCCAACTGCAATTTATTCGCTCTGCCATATATTTGATCAAGAACCTAATAAAAAGGCCTCGAACTCGCAAATGATCACTTCGCTTTTAAGAAATACTTATAGATACTACAAACGATTGCTATCACTTACATAGTCTGTTCAATATGAATTCATCCTTCATGAATTTCAAGTTATCTCTGACCCGATTAACATAATGAACGTGTATAAAAACAGATCATCTCACTCAGCGTCAGGAAGGAAACTGCTTATTTACTCAAGCAATCTCCTTCCATACTCTGAGACATTTATCAAACAGCAGATCTTATCATTACACGGTTGGAATCCTGTACTGATCGGCGAGAGATATGCCCCTGACGGCCTTTCACTTAAGGACCTCAATCATGAAGTAATGCTTGCAGACCATACCCCTTACTGGCGCGAACTTGTATTTAGAATATTTAGAAAAATTCGCTTCCCGGACCCATTCGTTATGAGACGCATGAGACTTTTATATGCCAATGTTATTCACGCCCACTTCGGAACATCCGCTGTAGACTTCTGGCCTTATGCAGAACGCCTTGGATTGCCTTTTTTTGTGACTCTTCACGGATTTGATATAACCATCCACAAAAATTGGTGGGAGTCTGGCCATGGCGGAAGAAGAAGAGTAACCTATCCCCAACAATTACTGAACCTGGCAGGCCAACCAACTGTAATGTTTATTGCTGTATCCGAGGCCATTAAATTACGTGCTCAGGATTTCGGTATCCCTGAGAATAAAATTAAAACTCATTATATCGGCGTTGATACAGAACAATTTACTCCAGGAGATTTACCAATACCTAAACGGAAAAAGAGAATTCTCTTTATCGGGCGCCTCGTCGAAAAAAAGGGAATATCCTTACTCATAGAATCAATCTATCAACTTAATCAATCATTCTCAGATGTAGAACTCATAATCGTGGGAGATGGTGAACTCAAGACCGAACTCCAAAATCAGGTTGAACACCTGAAGATTAATAACATCACATTCAAGGGTGCGTTATCTCCTGCCATGATAAAAAACGAATTGAACCAGGCACGAGTCCTTTGTCTCCCGAGTATTACCGCAAAAAATGGTGATTCTGAGGGATTTGGAATGGTTCTTCTAGAAGCACAGGCAAGTGGCGTCCCTGTGGTGTCTTCTGCAAGGGGTGGGTCTGAAGAAGGAATTGTTCAGGGTATCACAGGCTTTAAATTTCAGGAGGGTAATGTTGGCGAAATGTCATTGGCACTGCAGACAATTCTATCTGATGACAAAATTGCGCATCACATGTCTCTTGCAGCAAGATCCTTTGTGCAAAAAAAATTCTGCCTTCAAAAATGTACCCATTATCTTGACAGTAGATATTTAAAACAGATGACGTAATCAAACAATGCCAAACCCATTACTCAGTGTAATTATTCCAACCTATGGCCGTCCGAGTTATCTCAACAGGGCAGTAGATAGTGCACTTTGCGATATGGCATCATATGACGTTGAAGTACTAGTTATTCCTAATGGTCCTGACGATTCCTGGCGTGGACCTCTTGAGAAATACAGAGATATACCAAGTATCCACGTTTATCCTATTTCGATAGCACATGCTAATGTTGCAAGAAATATTGGTCTTAAACAAGCAACAGGAACCTATATTCGTTTTCTCGATGATGACGACTATCTCATAGCTGGAAACGCTGATAAGCAAATTCAACTTCTCGAACAAACTGGCGCAGAAATATGTTCTGGTCTCATCGAAAATGTTGACTCTGACCTGTCTTCCCTTGGTATACTCTCTTTCCCAGAAACACAGGATTTTGTATCAGCAGTACTCACCTTAAGCGGATTCAGGTTACCAGTTGGAAACCTGTTCAGGCGTGAGACATTAATAACGACCGGAGCAAAATGGCGCGAAGACCTGCCTAGAGCACAGGACCTGATGTGGATGATTGATCTTGCCAAACAAAGGGAGTGGAAATGGGTTCATTTCCCAAAACCGGTAGGAGTTTGGTTTCAACACGAAGGAGACCGTCTTTCAACCGTTAAACCAAGAAACGACAAACCTATACAAATAATTAACGCCCTTTTTGATCTGTATGAAAAGCTGGATAAAAATCAGCGTCTAACGACTGAGCGTTTAGAGACATTATCCAGCCTTCTATGGAACTACATCCATTGGCGCTTCCCCTATGACATGATATACTGGACCAAAGTAGCTCATCGAACCCTGAGAATCGCACCTGACAGTCGACCGGATCATGCCATTTTTGAAAATGCCTGGCTCAAACATGCAAACCCGTTACTCGCAGAACTCATCCTGGCATTCCCGAGGAAGGTTTCGACTTTACTGCGTGAGACTAAACGTAACCTGACCGGTTGGGATTACAGACGACGCCTCTGACCACTATTGGGTTAATTCCCATCTATTACTTGTCTAACGCACTTTTTTTACCAGCAAATCAGGACTAACACGAATATGAGCATCAATAACAAACGTATCTATACCGTTATAGTTACATATAACAGGAAGGAACTCTTGAACCGGTGCATCAAGGCAATCCTGAATCAAAGCCGTCCACCGGATCAAATACTGATTGTCGATAACGCATCCACCGACGGGACAAACGAAATGCTCCAATCTGAAGGCTGGTCTTCCAGCGACAAAATAGAACTTCTGAGATTATCCGATAACCTCGGAGGTGCAGGTGGATTTAGTCGAGGCATCCAATACGCTATCGACTCAGGCGCCGATTTTATTTGGATCATGGATGACGATGCCATACCCGCTAATGATGCTCTTCAAAACTTGCTTGAACATGCTTCTGATGATAGCCATCTTTATGGCTCTTTGGCTGTTGATGGTCATGCCTTGTCATGGAGACTGACCCATCTTGATGATCAACAAAAAGAAAAGAAAGAACTCCATTATACTTCAGATGTTCCTGTCGTTGCAGAGGTTCAGTTTCTACCTTTTCTTGGTATGATGATAAGCAAAAAACTCGTTGAACATATTGGTCTTCCGGATGAAGAATATTTTCTCGCTGCGGATGATGTTGAATTTTGCCTGAGAACCCAAAAAGCTGGTTTTAAAGTCTTTGTCGTAGGATCGAGCAAGTTGCACCACCCAGCAGCAGAAATGTACGATTTAAATCTGCTGGTAAAGAAACTCTCGTGCCTCAAACTTTCTCCATGGAAGCGATACTATGATGTCAGAAACAGATTACTTCTCTCCAAAAAACATTTTGGCATCGGATTCTATTTAAAAACAATACCTGGGTCTATTGTGCGCTATATCGGGTCACTGATATATGAAAAAAATAGAGGACTTCAAACAAAGGCATTTTTTGCTGGTATGCTAGATGGTCTGCTTGGTAAAAAGGGGCGTCGACATACCTTATGGGGATTATAGGTTATATTGTTACAGACTCCACGTATATACCACACACTTTCAATTTGCCTGACCAGAGGATTATCAAACAATGACAATGAAAACAGCATATCCCTCATTCCTCGTTGTTGGTGCAGGATTTTTTGGTTCGACTATAGCAGAGCGGTTAGCTACTACCTGTAACGTTAAGGTTTCAGTGGTAGAACGTCGTAATCATATAGGTGGAAACTGTTATTCAGAATATGATTCAGATACCGGTATCGAGTACCATGCATATGGTACCCATATTTTTCATACCTCCAATACAAAAGTCTGGGAATATATTTCACAGTTCACAGATTTCAACAGCTATTTTCACCAAGTACTGACAACCTATAAAGACAAGGTCTACCAGATGCCTATAAATCTGGAAACCATCAACTCTTTTTACAATCTCAACCTTAAGCCATTTGAAGTAGACGATTATTTATCTTCTGAAATTGCAAAGGATAACATCACAAATCCGACCAATTTTGAAGAGAAGGCAATATCCCTTATTGGCAGACCTCTTTATGAGGCATTTATAAAAGGGTATACTATCAAACAATGGCAAAAACACCCTCAAGATCTGCCTGCTTCTATTCTCAAACGTCTACCATTCAGGAAAAATTACAACGAAAGTTACTTCCATGACAAATGGCAGGGAGTTCCTGAGCAAGGGTACACTGCAATTTTTGAAAAGATGTTGGAGAACCCCAAAATCCATCTACTGCTGAATACTGATTTCTTCGATATCCGTGATAAAATAGCAGAGGAATCTATCATAATTTACAGTGGTCCCATTGATCGTTTCTTCGACTACAAATTTGGAAAACTTGAATGGAGAACACTTAAATTTGAAAAAGAAGCAATCAACGTCGAAGACTATCAGGGTACCTCTGTAATGAACTACGCTGAGGCAAATATCCCCTTCACGAGAATTCATGAACCACGACACCTTCATCCAGAGCGTGACTATACAAAAGATAAAACTCTAATCATTCGTGAGTACTCCGAAATGGATGATGGCACCGAACCCTATTATCCAATTAATGATTCAAAAAACCAGGCTTTACTCATGAAATATCATCATGAAACGAAAAAATACCCAAACGTCTTTTTTAGTGGCAGGCTGGGAGAATATAAATATCTCGATATGCATCAGACAATAGCAAATGCCCTCGAGTTGTTCGAAACCAAACTACGTCCTCTTATTGAAAACAAAAGGTGATATCAAACTGTGACGAACATGAAGACATTTGCAATAGTAGTTACATATAACAGAGAGATACTATTGCGGCGGTGCATTGAAGCCATTCAACAACAAACGTATCAACCCCACGCTATCATAATCATTGACAACGCATCAACGGATAACACCCCAATATACCTCAACGATATCAGTGATAATAATAGCAACATCACCACTATTACCCTAAAAAAGAATGTCGGTGGCTCCGGAGGATTTCACGCAGGCATTAAGTATGCTTCAAGTATTGATGATGCTTTGCCAAATACGGATGCACTTGAAAAATTCGTTGATAATGCAATAAATCCCGAGAACATCTATGGTAGTGTGGCCATTGATGAGACAGATGGAAGCACCAAAATTTGCTGGCCTTTTTCATTAATAGATGCCAGGTCCGGTTACCATAAAGAGATACAAGAGCACTGGCAAATATCCTCATTAGCAGAAGTGAATTGCCTACCCTTTCTCGGATTTTATATTCATACATCACTTACGAGAAAACTTGGTCTCCCTGAAAAAGACTTTTTTCTCAGTGGTGATGATATGGAATACTGTATACGTGCCCGAAAAGCTGGGTCGTCCATTATTGTAGTCCCAAACAGTATAATCAGACACCCTCTTCCCAGCCGTATACAAATCAGACTGTTTTTTACAAACATCCCCCTACTGGTTCTCTCAGACTGGAAGAGGTATTATGACACGCGTAACAGAATATTACTTGCTAAAAAGCACTTTGGTCCTAAACTCTGGACACACACACTTCCTGGGACATTTCTCCGATTATGTTTTTGCCTGATAATACAGAAAAACCGCGTTAAACAATTACAGGCATTCGCTAAGGGAATTACTGATGGGCTCTTAGGGCGAAGCGGAATTCGCTGGCCGCCTGGAGGATGACATAGTAATGAAAATACTCTTCCTGTGTAAGCGAAAATACATGAATCATGATGTTATCGATGACAGATATGGTCGACTCTACTATTTGCCCTATGAACTTTCAAAGCTTGGTCATCAGATCATCTGTTCGTGCCTCAGTTACAAAACAACACAAGAAATACCTTTTACAAACCAAACACAAAGTCACCAAGTTCCTAATTTTAGTTTGCATTCGTATAATGCAGGCCATTTCGGACAACACATACCCCGATATATACAACAGCTACTGGCTTCAATCAAAAACAACAAACCTGATATAATTATCGGCGGTTCAGATGCTTTTCATGTCATCATCACCCACCTGGTCTCTAAGTTAAGCAGCATTCCATTTTTTATTGATTTATATGATAATTTTGAAAGCTTCGGTCTCAGTAAATTGCCGCTTATGAAATGGGGATATACAAATGGTTTACGAGCATCCGGAGGAATAACGACAGTTTCAAAAGCTCTAGAACGACATATTAATGAGCATCACCCAAACGTACCTACACTTACACTTGAAAGCACCATAGCTTCAAACACTTTTAAACCCTGTGACACTTCAGTTGCTCGTGAGAAATTCAACCTTCCTCCAAATGCTATTCTCATTGGTACAGCAGGCTCTCTATCCTCAAATAGAGGAACAGATACTCTTTTCAAGGCATTTACTTCTTTAACCTTGATCAATCCAAATATTTACTTGGTACTTGCAGGCCCTTTGCATGGCACAATAATCCCTACAACACCAAGAATTATATATTTAGGTGAATTACCTCATGACGTGGTTAACTACTTTGTTAATGCACTTGATGTAGCGATAATCTGTATGAAGGATGATGCATTTGGCCGCTATGCTTTCCCTCAAAAAGCCTATGAAATTCTATCTAGTCAAACTCCAGTCGTTTCAGCTGATACAGGTGCACTCCACGATCTTTTTTTAGAGTATCCTGCCTGCCTGTATGCACCTGATGATGAGAGAGACTTAGCGGAAAAACTTTTGAATCAGATTAATGAAAAGATCATACCTGATATCATACCACCGGAATGGAATGATCAAGCCAAACACCTTGAAACCTTTATAACTTCAAACCTATGATGCCTTCTACAAGTACGCTTGGGTCCCAATGAACCATTGGGTTGCTACAATTCTCTATACACAAACATTATTTTTCAACAACACGCTTATATATATCAGAATAACTCTCTGCTATATGGTTCCAGTTATACTTCTCGATACATCGTAATCTACCTTTTCTGGCAATTTTTATCATCGCAGCCTGGTTCGACAGTGCATATATAATTCTTTCGGAAATAGCATCACTACTTTTCTGCTGTACCAATAGACCCGTTTGATGATCAATAATTATATCTCCAATCCCGCCAACATTACTACCAACCAATAAACAGCCCGACATAGCGGCCTCTACAAAAGTTAGCCCAAAGCCTTCCTGTTCCCCCCCTGATGCTTCAATTGAAGGTCCTACAAAAATGCATGCTTTTTTATAATAATTAGGAAGATCGGAATTTGGTATTGCTCCGGCAAAAGTTATATGGCCATCTAACCCCAAAGCAGTCACCTCTGCTTGCAATTCAGCGTCCAACTCTCCTGACCCAACAATCGTCAGACATACGTCAGGAAACTTTTCCAGAACTTCGCCTATTGCACGTATCAAATATACAACCCCTTTCACTTCAGTGAGCCTACCAACATAAAGAATTTTTTTCCTTTCGAATCGTTGAGCATTCACTCCTTGTTCATCAACTACCTCTGAGCTGAAAAGCTTATCATCAACCCCCATAGGCAGAACGATAATCTTTCTTGTGTCACAATGTTCAGTTAACAGCTCATTTTTGATAGCAATACTTACTGCCGTAACAGTAGTTGCTCTTTTACAAATCAAACTTCGTATTTTTTTATAAATAGAATTTTTAAAACCGAATACATCCCCGCCATGAGCCGTAACAATATATGGAATCTTGTACAATCCACTTATCAGATAGGTGAAAAAACCAAGTGGAATCAGCCAATGAGCATGGATAAGTGCTGGCTTTAGTGTACGTGAATACCTTATAAGCGCAATTAACGCAGAGATAAGAAAAAAAGGCAAAACACAATAATAGCGTTTGTCTCTCTTAAGTGTTGGAAGGATACCAATCGAACCTGCAAGCCTCTCATATTTAGGTATAAAATACCTGAATCTTTTCACATGAATCTCATCTAATTGCTCATGTAATGCTGCTCCTGGATAATGAGGCATGAGAACATAAACTTCAAATTCATTAGTCAAACGCTTGCATAATTCGAATACAAATGGAGGATCAGTATCTCTTGCCCAGCGCGGGAACGTCGTCGTGAAAACTAGAATTCGAGGTTTCATACACAGCTCATGGCCAGCAACATAAGTAATTATTTGACTCGATCATACCGCATCTGTGATATCTGCTCTGAAACGAGACCGATCATTAATATAATTACAGAGGTACTAACCAATAGTGCAGACATATTTGTAAAACGTCCTTGCGTGACAAAAGTGAAGATGTAATATGCTATTCCTGTCAAAAAAAGACTAATACTAACAGGTAAGAACATCCGCAAAGGTGAGAATAACGTAGCAATCTTAAAGATTATAAGCAAAAAGCGAATACCATCTTCAGCGATTTTTATCTTACTCTTACCTACTCTTCTGTTACTTTTAATCCCTACATATTTCAAACTGTAACCGAGCCGTAAGTAAGCCATAGTTAAAGTAGTTGGGTAAGAAAACGTGTTAGGCAAAAGATAGATGAAGTTACTGACAGTTTCTTTTCGGACTAACCTGAAACCTGATGTCAGATCTAGAATCCTGAAATTTGTGACATACGATGCAATCCGGTTATATAAATAGTTTGCAAGGTCTCTATGCAATGATGTTTCTGAAGATTTTGTGCGCGCACCAACAACCATATCATAGCTGTCTTTATGCTCTAAGAGTAATGCGATGTCTTCTGGGTTATGCTGGCCATCTGCATCCATCATGATGACCCAATCACCTTTCGCAGTGCGTAGACCTGATTTTATCGCAGCACCATTACCTATATTATAGGGGTGAGGCCAAACATTAGCACCAGCGTCCATGGCGACCTGCATTGTACTGTCAGTTGAACCGTCATCAACCACTAATATTTCAAAGTCAGGATGAAGCTCCTGAATTTTCAGAATTGTTTTGCCTATGCTGTGTTCCTCGTTAAACGCAGGAATCAGAACTGTGACTACTACCCTATCGTTTTTTTTCACGAAGTGATTCTCTCTTTTGCTGCTACCGGAAAGAACCGGTAGCAGGCGTTAGGAAAGAGATATCGGTCAGCTGCGGTCGGCCTTTCTTATAAGATCACATAACTCATCAGCCATTGTGTTTATCTCATTCTCATCCTGGCCTTCGATCATTACCCTGATAACGGGCTCGGTTCCTGAAGGCCTGACCAGTATCCTTCCATTTTTTCCTAGTTTTTCCTCTAACTTCTTTACAGTTTCAGGAAATTCAGGGATTGTGTCAACCGGAATTTTCGAGGACATTCGAACATTTTTGAGAACTTGCGGAAAACTCTCCATGACAGTCGCCAATTCTGAGAGAGTTTTTTTGCGCTTTTTCATAATTGCAAGCAACTGCAGACCAGCAAGGATACCATCACCTGTTGTGATGTGATCTAAAAACACCAGATGCCCGGACTGCTCACCACCAAAGGAGTAGCCACGCTTACGCATCTCTTCAACAACATAGCGATCGCCAACATCGGTGCGAACCATTTTGCCGCCCATCTTCTGCATGGCAACTTCAAGCCCCATATTTGACATGGTTGTTGAAACAAGGGTCTTTTTCTTTAGTTTGCGCTGCTTAATGAGTTCCTCTGCACAAATCGCCATGATGTGGTCACCATCAACAATCTGCCCGTTTTCATCACTGACAATCAACCTGTCACCATCCCCATCAAAAGCTAACCCAAGATCTGCGCCTAACGCCTTCACCTTCTCAGCCATTACCAGAGGGTGAAGTGCACCACAATCTTTATTGATATTTGTGCCATCCGGGGTAACACCCAAGGTTGTCACCTTGGCACCCAGTTCTTTAAAAACATGCGGCGCCACACCATATGTTGCACCATTCGCGCAATCAAGAACAATATGGAATCCGTCCAGAGTGTATTTTTTGGGAAAGGTATTTTTCAGGAATACAATATATCTCCCCTTGGCATCTTCAATTCGCGAAGCTTTACCAACCTCATCTGCAACAGGGCGAAGGGCTGCCATTTTCTGGGAGAAAATTAAATCTTCAATATCAAGTTCGACATCATCAGGGAGCTTAAACCCATCACTGGAAAATATTTTGATACCGTTATCCTGGAACGGATTATGGGAGGCTGAAATAACAACACCAGCGTCAGCACGCATGGACGTAGTAATAAAAGAAATACCTGGTGTCGGTAACGGCCCGACCAACAACACATCAACACCCATTGAGCAGATACCTGCAGCCAGAGCATTCTCCAGCATATAACAAGAGAGTCTCGTATCTTTTCCGATTACTATTCGGTGCCCTTTAGCTTTATCCTTTACAATAAAGGCAATCGCCCTGCCGACCTGCATAGCAATTTCGATTGTCATTGGATAGATATTTGCTACACCCCTTATCCCGTCTGTTCCAAATAATTTTCGCATTATTCTTCAATCTTTATTTTCTTTTTAATGGCTTGTAATTTTACAATTCCGTTTTTATCTACAACTGAAACAGACTCGCGGATTGCCTGAAGATCGAGTTCGTGATTGTCTTCTGTAGGTTCGTCTAAAACTTCTTCATCATCTCCGTTGTCGTCTAGTGATGTTCTTGAATTTTCATTGAGAGATTCCGGAAGTCTGACCAGCTTAACAGAATCTGGAACCACTGAAAGGATTTCTATAGGAAGCTCTGTATCTTCCCGTGGTATTACAGAAACTTTTAAGAAATCATCGTCTAGATCTCCGGCAATGGCAGTAACTGACAACAATTCCTTTAAATCAATTTTCTTTCGCATCAGTAATACCGGGACATTGGCAATAACATCAACAGTAGCAGGAGTCACAATTCGCTGGGATCCTCCAACGTATGCCACAACCTCCATATCACTGATTTTTTTCTCTACCGTCTTCGGACGAATGACTATGTCAGCTGTTACGGATGTCTCACCAATCAGGTCGACAATGCTTGGGTCAAGATCAAGCGGAACCTGAATTTGCCTTGACTCGTTCATCCCGTTAATATCAATAATATCGGTGAGAAGTGCGTCGGCAAATGAGAGAAGCGTCTCAGGACCTGTTATAGTAATCTCATCAGGATTCATTTGCATTTTTTCAAGAACAAATCCCATAGCGACATCACCTGTCGTAACCGGCATAACCTGAAACTGTTTTTGGATGAGTTTGTCGAGTGAAAGTATTATTGAAGACGGCTGAATACGAAGAACAGTTATACCGTTTGGCACCTTGATAGCATCATTACTATTTTGTACGACCTTAGTGCCTGGAATAGCATCTGAAAGATTAATCTGTCGAGTCAGACCCTTGTTCGCCATATCCTGAATCACGGAACGCGGACCACTCACAGTCAATTCAATCTCTTTCTTAAACTGGTTTGAAATGACAAGATCTCTAGGGAGGTTAATAATCTCGATAGGAACCATCACATTTTTATCGACGGTGTCCTCACCAGCAACGAAATACCACAGCATTGTTGCAAGCACTAAAGATACGCCCTTCAGCACCCAGTCCTTTGCCCAGATAGCCTGCCATTTTCTGGCAGAAAACACTCCACGAAGGAATCGGGAAACTTTCTTTAAAACCAACTTTTCCATGACTGGGAGGCCCCTTCCTTCGGTATAAAAATTGCTCGCAGGCTGTTACTCAAACTGATCTCATCACTTACCGTAGTTAACGCTCCATGGCGCACAACAGATATTTCCTGTGTTTCTTCGGACACGACAAGCACAACAGCGTCTGTCTCTTCAGAGATCCCTATTGCAGCTCTGTGCCTGGTTCCATACCGTTTATTGATATATGGATTCTGGGTCAAGGGCAGGATACATCCAGCAGACTGTATACGCCCTTTGTGAATAATTACACCACCATCGTGCAGCGGTGATACTGGCATAAATATAGAAATTAGCATTTCTTTGCAGAGTTTTGAGTCCAGATCAAAACCGGACTCAACATAATCCTGCAACCCTGTTTCACGCTCAATAACAATAAGGGCTCCAATGCGACGTTTCGACAGATAGAAAACCGATCGTATTATTTCATCCAGATCTTTGTCAGCGACATCCATTGTTTTTTGAAATGGAGATTTACCGACTTGAGTTAAAGCCCTTCTGATATCCTGCTGGAAAACAATGATTACAATTAAGAGCAGAGAACTCAAAAATGTCTGCATCAACCACATCAGGGCTGATAGATCGAATATTTTTGCAATAAAATAGACAATAGACAGAATAAACAGGCCCAAAACCATTTGAACGGAGCGCGTCCCGCGTATGATTGAAATGAGCTGATGGATTATGAAAGCGACAACGAGGATATCCAGGAGATCCTGCCAGCGAAAGTAACTAGGGACTTCAAACATTGGGTAATTATTAACAGGTTATCAATAGTTTAATCCGGTCTTCAGCAACCAGGTGATTTCTAGAACAACTTTTAATTAATTGTTTCATTTTGAACTGACTATTAACTTACTAGGTAACAACGTATTTTGCCAAATAAATTCAGAGGTGAAAGCAGGTTTTCTCAATTACCTCTAATTACCCTTAAACACAGAAATTATTAAATATCCACAGCCCCGGATTATTCATGCATGAGTTCTGATTATAAAATGACCGTAAATCCTAAACATAATTACACTCGTAAAACGTTATCATCCAAATATTACTATGATTCATGCTTGCAAAAAGCTTCAACAAAAGGCATACCTTTTATTCCGGCAACAATAGCTGCTCCAAATGTATCAATAGATTCCACTTTTGCGCATTTGAATATTTCAAAAAGAGCGGTAGATTTTTTCAAACCATTAGCCCTATTGTAGTGTCATCATGACTGATCGTTTTGGTACCATCTCTATCGACTCTGTTTCATCAGGCTCAAAAACGCCTTCACCTTCCAGCAGACAGAAGCAAAAAAAGAAAAGCAAAAAAACAGTCCCAGCGAAAAAAAAAGGATATTTTGATGTTGCGGCTATAGTAGTTATTGTCCTGTTTTTTCTAATTGGCGGCTACTCAGCCCTTGGCTTTTGGGCTGTACCTAAATATATCACTTCCAGCCTACCTGAAAAAATACAGAAAGATACAGGTTTGACACTAGAAATCAGTCAGGTGAGATTTCACCCTTTCACGTTTAATCTTGTGGTTGATGATGTTGTCCTTTCAAATCCTGATAAGCCTACCCCGCTTGCACAATTACAATCATTTCAAGCAGACATAGCTCTTATCCCGCTACTCAAAGGTGAACTTGTTACCACCAACCTGCTGATAAGTAACCTCAATATTGATATCATTCGCAATGAAAATGGTGAGTATAATTTTTCACAGACACTTACAGGTAAACAACAAAAGGTTACTGGAGAAATTTTTGATTTTACAGAACTCCCCTTTCTTTTCTCTCTCAATAATATTGCCATCAGAGATAGTAAAGTTACCTTTACGGATGTCCCGAAATCGAGCACACATCACATCGAACATATAGAGCTTTCCCTTCCAAACCTTTCGAATTTTTCATTTGCAGCAGAAGACTACATTCACCCAAGTTTCTCAGCAGTTATAAATGGCAGCCCTGTTAATCTTACAGGCCAGGCTGCAATTTCAGGCAACAACGAGACTAAAGACTCACTGCAAACCAACCTCGCAATACATTTCGACCTCATAGATCTCCCCCTCTATTTCGACTACCTTCCTGCAACACTGCCCTTTGACATAACACAGGGTAAAGCTACCGGTGACCTGCAGTTGTCATTTTCACAGGTATCAGCTAAAGAAAAGCTTGCGGTCGAATTCTCTTTTGAAGCAACAGATACTGTTGCAATAGACCAGCAAAAACTATTCAACCTTAAAATTCCAGTCGCTAAGTTTGAAGGTACACTCCACCCTTTCACTCAAGTCATTCGATTGAATTCAGTCGTTCTACGAGAACCGGTATTTCAATCGGGTAGTGACTTCTCAGAAATATTTTCCCGTAAAATCCCCTCTGATTCCCCAAATGCTATCAATCGTCAGTCAGGATCCATCACTGACAGCAGCATTACAATACAATCCGCACTCATTGATAATGGCACCTACCTGCGCGTTAAAGGGACGAGTGCAGATGTCATTGATAAGTGGGAATCCATTCAGTTTGGCCTGAAAAACTATGCCAGCACAGGTGCTTTAAGTTCATCAGAGCAAACACGGTTTCGTATTAGTGCAGAACAGAGCGATAGCCAGGCCACAATGAGTTGGCAGGGTACATTTGATGCACAAGGGTTACCCGCAGGAGATATACACCTTGATAACATTTCAGCTGACAAACTGTTTACTTTTGTCGACCTGACCAGCATCTCACAAACTTCAGGCACCGCTGACGCGAAGGGATTCATCAGTATTCGAAAAACTCCAGACGCCAGTTATCCATTTACAGCCTACATTGAAGAAGGAAACTGTTCACTGTACGATTTGGAGTTAAAAGACGACGATATCGTGTGGTATAAATCTGCTGTCAGCAAAATAAGCGGTTTTAGCAAAAAAGGAAAACTGATCAACCTTGGAGATATACAGTCTCAAAACAGTTCAATAGCCATCAACATCGACAGTCTGCCTGCTATATTAAATGAAATTTCTGCCCAGAATAGTTTACTTGGTGTTGATTCACTTGATATCTCTGGAGCATTACGATTGTCAAAAAGTAACTCTTCTACACCAGAACTTGTTTTCCCTGAGATATCTGTACAAGCCATCCATCTCAATAAAAACGATATAGCCCAGGAACGAGATAACCTGACTATTCGGGTCCAAACTGAACAGAACGGTGTTATTCAGGCAAAAGGGAAAATACAGATCAACCCTATGGCGGCCCACCTCAATACTCAGTTTCACAATTTAAACAGCCTGAAGATATTGCCATGGTTCAGCGACCATACTCTTTTAAAACAGATAGACGCTGAATTAAGCGGCAAAGGTGATTTTTCCTACCCTGATGTAGGCTTTACCGGCGAACTCTCCCTAAAAGAAGGTGCATTGTCTGAAAATGACAAAAAGTACTTTTCCTGGGAACACATAGAGTTTCCAGACCTGCTATATAGCCGCACGCCATCACACATAGGTGGCACAACATGCAATATATCCTCTCCAAAACTGCAACTGAATCATGATGCTTCAAGTAAACATATTGTCTCAACCCTCAATACCTTCTTTCAAAAACATATACCGTCCAAACATAGCAATCATGAAAAGACAACTATTGTGCCTCAGGTAGATTTCAAGGAAATATCTATAACATCTGGTCAAATTGAAGTAACTGACTCGCGACTTAAGCCAAGCTGGACTGGAGAAATATCTGAATTCAATGGTCGACTTGAAAAATTCACATCAAGTCCTCAAGCTCCGCCGACTTTATTCTCATTCGAAGGTTTGCTTGATTCTGTCACATTTTCTCTTTCAGGAAAGAATCATTTTTTTGACGCTTCCAAGCAAGGCGAGTCTACATTAACCATTAATGATTTTCCACTCCCCTCCTTCCACGCGCAACTATCAGAACAGCTTGATATTGACTCAAGCCATGGCAGTGTCTCAGTGGCAGTAAACACAACATGGGTAAATGATAAACTCACTCAGGATAGTCAGCTTGTATTCAGCCAGATAGATCCGATTTCTCCCACATCTCAATCGGCTCTTACACTTGCACTTATAAGTGATGCTGACAAAATTTTCACGTTATCCTCATCGACAGAAAGAGACCTTAACGACCTACAGTCTTCAGTTTTTTCCGATGCAGTTACCTCGTTCAAAAAGCTTGTTATTAAAGGATCAGTTTCACCATTACTCCTGTTACCTGATGACTATAAAGATCTCTCAGGTAACGAATTTGCTGAATTCTATCCAGGCCAGACGGAACTGACAGGTGCCGGGCGGGAGTCCCTCTCGCGGTTTAGTAATTTTTTATCTTCTCACCCTCAAACAGGTATCACTGTAACCGGTAGCGCAGATTCGATCGTCGATACTGCTGCTCTTACAAGGAAGCTGGAAATAATTGAACGTGATCGCGTTGAAGCAGAAAACCGCATCCGCAAAAATAGCTTACAACAGGCTAAAGAGGAGTATCTGCAAAAGATCATTGCTGCAAAAACAGCTCTCGGTGAACCAGTTGATTATATTGAAGAAAAAATTCCTCTGGAGATATTTCAAAAATTTGCACCTCTCCAGGCAGAACCCATAGCCATTGATGAGAGACTTCTCATAGAACTTGCCCAGAAACGTGCTCGAGTGATTACCGATTTTTTTACAGAGAAGCTCGCTCTTGAACCCAAAAGGATTACTGTTAACGCCGTCCCCCGGATTACCACTGATTCTAGCTCACAGGGTAATCGTGTACTTTTCTCAATTGGAACCTACTCTGAGACAGTAGAATCTCAGGTTCGGGATGATACTATTGAATTCAACACCAATCAAAACAATGACTATCAATAAACTCGTTGCACAGACCAGAACATGCAGAAGGTTTACAGGATCTCCAATTACCACTTCAACCCTGATGAACCTCATTGAACTTGCGCGGCTATCAGGATCGGCAAGAAACGGTCAACCATGGCAATATAGCATCATCAATGATCAGCAAAGCTGCTGTGACATATTCCCTCACCTTGGCTGGGCCGGCTATTTAGCTGACTGGAAAGGTCCTGCTCCAGAAGAGCGTCCGACAGCATATATCTTGTGCCTTCTGAACCATGATCGGTTAAATGTCGCGGAAAAGCATGCCCATTTTGACTTGGGAATAGCTTCACAAAACATATTGCTAGGTGCCTGCGAGCAACACATTCTCGGTTGCAGAATTGGTGCATTTTCGCCTGAAATTACTCGAACATTCAACATCCCTGACAATCTCACCCTCGAACTCATAATCGCTCTCGGTGAACCGAAAGAAAAAATTGTGATTGAAGAAGCAAAAGATAAAAACGACATACAATACTGGAGAGATACTGACCAGATACACCACGTCCCCAAAAGACCACTCAAGGAACTTCTTGTAACGCTGGAAAGGACTACAGACTGATTCTGTTTGGTATGAAAATTCCCATAATTACCTTTGACCAGCTGCAAACCTTGCTGCAGTATCTTGCGGGGTTATCAGTAATCACTTTCGTCTTGAGTCTTGTTTGTATCCCTCTACTTGTTTCACGCCTGCCTTGTGATTTCTTTTTGCGTTACAGTCCGGGAAGAAAAGCACTTCCGCGTGAAATCAGCGCTGGATATCTTGTTGTGTTGCTACTTAAAAACTTTCTTGGGTTAGCTCTTCTCTTTGCAGGAATTGCAATGCTCTTTCTCCCCGGCCAGGGGCTCATTACAATAATTCTCAGCTTCTCATTGATGAATTTCCCATATAAAAACCGTCTGATTTATGCTCTGATTAGAAGGCCATCTGTGCAGACCGGCCTGAACTGGATTAGAGAAAAAACTCGGCAACCACCATTTTCCTGGTCGTTTGATCATTGACTCGAATTTTCAGTCATTGGGCTAAATGGTCGATAAAGTGGGTCACCGACAAGAACCATCTGCCATGAAATATAGGGTAAAGAGATCAGGTAACTTTCTCCAAGATTCATGTACCCTTGCGTGAGTGCACCAAAAAACACTTCAGGAAGAGGAAATCCCTGCACATAAGGCTCATAAACCGGCCCAATAGTAGCAGCAACACCTCTTTTTAACATCTGCATACACCAGACCTGGCTGTCTTCCTTTTTCAGTGTTGTACACTCTGCCGATGCTATGTGATACGCAACAGCTCCCTGCACCCATGTAAAGCTGTCCACATACTTGGCAAGGGAATACCAACCTGAATATAACGCAGCATTCGGAGCAGAACCCTCGGGAAATAGTGAACTGGATGAATCCAGCACAACTTTCATTCGCTGCTTCACCAAGGCAGCAGCCTTATGCAGTGAAGCGTCCCATAGAGCATATCCACTCAATTCTTTAGCGTGTTCTCCTGCTGGTTCCTTCCAACGTGCATCAAAATATGCTGTCCCTTCAAGCCCCTTCTTCTCCGTCGCTATTGCGTCATCTATAAGTCGATAAACGGTCTTTTCATCAGGCCCATCAAGCCTGCTCACCAATATGACATCATTTTTCCCAATTGTTTTGTTCGAATCATCCCTGCTTTGAAAGCCAACAAAATACGGATTTTCTATCCATGCTGACAACTCGTAATCTTCAAGCTTTACCAGCATGAGTTCAGAGTCAACTGCAGCCTTTTTATCGTTTCCACTTACATCTTTTATAAGATCTGTAATCAGCTTCAATCGTGACGGATCTTTATCGAGTTTTTTCTGTAGAATGCTCTGTTCTTTTTTAAGATCCTCGAGACGCTCTTTTACATCCCAACCGAGTTCAGGGGGGCGAACTTTGAGAGGAACTCCATAAATCAGTACCAACGCATAAATATTAGACTTTCTTTCTAATGTGTCTATTTTTTTAACTATTTGTTTTTTAAGTTTATTATCAAACTCATCACGGTCCATTACCTCATCTAATGTAAGTGAGGTAACGAGCAGATTGTCTTTTGGTATTCCCCTGGCCTTCATATAGTACTTTGCTATATCAACGGCTCCGGACATCCTTTTGTTTACCACCACCAGCAGTTCATCAGCGGAAGCTGAGTAACAACTGGCAACACCGCTCAAGCAAAAAACAACAATTATGAGTGATATGAAAATCACTGATTTTATTCGCATACGTTCTCCAATATTCATCTGCCGGGAAAGATGAAAAAAAAATCATCCATTTTTAATTTCATGAGATATACTAACACATATATTCATTATGCTTTTAGTTGTAGGCCTTATCATCATATCTTCATATACACATAGAAATATCATCACTTATGATCGAAATTAAACAGGATATCGACAGACTTCTTCATAATCAGAGAAATCTCCTTGATGTAATGCAAGAGATGGTTCTACTCGTTCATGGAGGCGATAAGATCGAATACATGAACCCTAGTGCCATAAGCTTCTTCGGTGATATCAGAAATAATCACAAAAAGATCAACGCTGACAAAAACAAAAATCCGGCATCAGAACTTTTCTCGATTATTCATAGAGCAATTGAGCAGGATATGGTTGGGGTGCACAAAGAAATCACGATTAACGATGCATTCCTGGAATTCATACTTGCACCATTTGAAGGCTACAAGGGAGACAGACTTCACTGGCTGTTTCTTCGTGATATTACCCGTACAAAATCAAATATTGAGTCGATTCATGATTTCCAGAACAGCATGGAATCGATTCTCAATGATGAGATTAATGAGTTAAAAGACAGAGACCGCGTTCGAGAATCATTAGCAAGCGAGAAAAATTACCTCAACGACAAGTTCAATAATTTTTTCGAAGAAGGAACAATGGTTGGCTCAAGTAAATCATTGCGTCAACTTCGCGAAATGGTGCGTCGGGTCGCCAAATCCGATGCTACAATTCTCATAACAGGTGAATCCGGGACTGGTAAGGAACTTGTCGCTAACATGATTCGTGAATCAAGCGATCGTAACAGAAAGCCGTTTCTGAAAATTAATTGTAATACAATCAACGATTCTATCCTGGAAAGTGATCTCTTCGGTTATGAAAAGGGTGCGTTCACAGGTGCGGATTCTCAACGACACGGGAAATTTGAGGTTGTAGATGGAGGAACTATTTTCCTCGATGAGATCGGCGATATCAGCCCACGAATGCAGGCTGCATTACTACGAGTTCTGCAAGACGGAGAAATCATTCGGGTTGGCGGAAATACACCTATCCAAATTGATGTACGGATAATAGCAGCTACCAACAATGATTTGCCTAAAGCCGTTCAGGATGGCAGCTTTCGCCTGGATCTGTTTTACCGACTGAACATCATTAATATTTCGATTCCGCCATTACGTAGTCGTAAAGAGGATATTATTGATCTTGTCAGCCATTTTATCAGGCGATACAGAAGAGCATTTAAAAAAGATATCAATTTTCTCCCTCAAAGTGTTATTGACAGGCTGATTAAACACGATTGGCCAGGTAACGTCAGAGAATTAGAGAATGTTATACAACGCTCAATCCTTATGTCTAAATCTAATGTGATCACTGAAAATGATCTTTTTTTCGATAATCCCTTAGAAAAAATCAACTCAACAGATGAGATATCTTATCTGCACAGATTGGATGGGATGCCACTGAAAAACATGTTGGCAGAAGTTGAGCGAGAAATAATTTCCTATGCTTTAGCAAAAAATAAAGGTAATGTCGCAACAACTGCTGAACAGCTTAAAATTGGAAAAACAGCGTTTTACGATAAAATGAAGAGATACGACATATCTCCTAAAGAACATAAATAACGATTGCCAGGCCCAAGTATTGCAAAGGTGCTTTACGTACTTGCAATTATGCAACCAAACCAATCGTCATAAAAACTCATCGTAAAAATATTATGATCTGCCCTTACTGGTCAAGTCAACAAAACCGATGTCGAGCACAAGCCCATGGCCTACTAATTCCATTGGATATGCACGTCATAAGCTATTGCACATCCATACGCCACACAGATTGTCCTCATTATAGATCCTGTACCATCACCCCAGATGAGAATCCAATGAAGGAACCTGATAATTCATCACCAGACAAAACTCCAATTAATCAAAAAAAAGATAATTGATATGTATGGGTGTGAGGATTAAGGATGTATTTTTAGCACAAGTACAGCTTGAAAGACTACGCCCCCCGGCTATTTAACTTTCATCCACCTCATACTATTATCAGTTTACAGCCTCCCCGCGCACCAACCATACAAGCAGTAACACAGGTATACCTATACAGGCAGTCATCAAGAAAAATGACTCGTACCCTATAGCTGTTGATATAGTTCCCGAGTATCCGCCGAACAGCTTTGGAAACAACGTCATGACCGATGAAAATATTGCATACTGAACCGCTGTAAAAGATACATTTGTAAGCGATGATAAAAAGGCAAGAAACGCTGTAACTGCAATACCACCGCTGAGGTTGTCGGCCACAATCACCATAATAAGCATGGATACGCTGGCACCTGTTTTGGCCAGGAGTATAAAGAGCAGGTTAGTGAGCGAAGATAAAAGTGCCCCCACAAAAAGAATTTTATTCACTCCGTAACGCATGGTCAGCACCCCGCCACCAAGTCCACCAATCAGGGTAACGATCAGCCCGAACGTTTTCGAAACAGCTCCTATCTGAGGCTTAGAAAAGCCTACATCGAAATAAAACACATTGGAAATTACGCCAAGTACGATATCGGATATCCGATAAAATCCTACAAGCAACAAAAGGATAATGGCTATTCTCAGGCTATACCTACTGAAAAAATCCATTACCGGAAGTACATACGTCTGATTAACCAAATGCTTATCTACCAGTTTCACCTTAACGAGTGTAATAGCTACTATGCCAGCAACAAGAACAGCAACTGCGAATCGTAATACCTCAACACAAAATCCGACAAATTTTTCTGATAATGGGGCAATTGATGCGACACCTGTTTTCACTGCCTCAGCAATGTCACCTGAATGAAAGAAGGTCAGAGCAAAAGAGGCACTAACCACAAAGAACAAACCTAAAATCTGAGCGTATTGTCTTGCTGAAAAATTATGCGAAATTCGATCTTTGGAAATTTGCGGTTCTGGAATAACAAGGGTAGTAATCACTCCTATCAGCATAACCGCTGCCATTACTAAATAGGTCGATCTCCAGGCAACATAGCTGTATGCCGCTGCACTCGTACCAAACCATGTAGAGACATACAGAGACCCCGCACCTGCAACCACCATGGCAAGGCGATACCCGGTAAAGTACATCGATGCCAACAGTGCCTGCCTTGAAATGCCGGCACTTTCTATTCTATATGCATCAATAACAATATCCTGCGTAGCTGATGTAAAACCAAGCATAACTGCAGCACAGGCCATGTATGTAAGACTATTTTCTGACGCTGCCGGATCAACTAATGCCATCCAGCAAATGGCCACAATAATTGACAGCTGTGAAAAAAGTATCCAGCTTCTTCTTCGCCCCAGCATTCTGGTCAAATACGGGATAGGGAGTAGATCAACCAGTGGTGCCCATATAAATTTAAATGAATACCCTAGCCCTGCCCAACTGAAAAATGTTACTGCTGATCTACTGATATCGGCTTCCCGTAACCACAAAGAAAGCGTAGAGAAAATTAACAGAATAGGAAGTCCAGCAGAAAACCCAAGAAATAGCATTCTCACAGAAGTTGGATGTACCCAGGAAGTAAACGCTTCCTTCCAGCTTGGTTTTTCACCAATTTGTTGGCTCATTCTTGTCTTTTCCTTGTATTACGATTATGGTGTCAATTTTCTCAGCAAGGACAATTGAATAGCACCTTTACGCTTATCAAGCATAGAGGAATCAAACAACTTTAAGCTGTTCCTTTTCTTGCATCTGAGCAGTGTTGCAATATAATAACTCATACGGGATATTCCCGAATTACTTAATAAACGTTTTTCGAACTGTCCAGCCCCAGTCCATTTAAAATGACTATACGAATCTATAACACCCTTACTGGTAAGAAAGAGCCCCTTAAACCGATAGAGCCGAATCATGTAAAGCTTTATGTCTGTGGCATCACATCATACGACTACTGCCATATCGGTCATGCACGATCTTCTCTTGCCTTTGATATGATTGTCAAATATCTGCGATATCGTGATTACAAAGTAACCTTCGTCAGAAACTTCACTGATATCGACGACAAAATCATTAAACGAGCAGCCGAACAGAATACCACTTCAAGTGAACTCGCCAATAGATTTATTGACGAGTTTTATATCGATATGGACAAACTCGGCATTGATCGCCCGGATGTTGAACCAAAAGCAACTGAGCATATCCCTGAAATGGTCGCAATTATTTCGGAATTGATCGAAAAGGGAATGGCATATCAATCCGGCAACGATGTCTATTATGCTGTCGACAGTTTCCCTGAATACGGAAAACTCTCAGGCCGCAATCTTGAGGACATGCAGGCCGGCGCCAGAATTTCTGTTAATGAAATGAAAACCAATCCTATGGATTTCGTTCTTTGGAAAGGTTCAAAACCAGGCGAACCCAAGTGGGAAAGCCCATGGGGAGACGGCAGACCTGGCTGGCATATCGAATGTTCAGCGATGAGCCGTAAATACTTTGGTAAGACCTTTGATATCCATGGCGGTGGTAAAGATCTTATTTTCCCGCATCATGAAAATGAGATTGCCCAGAGTGAAGGCGCAAACTGCTGTCAGTTCGTTAATACCTGGATTCATCACGGCTTTGTCACTATTCGTGATGAAAAAATGTCAAAATCCCTCAACAATTTTTTGACTATCAGAGATCTTCTTGAGCATTATCATCCTGAGATTCTCAGGTTTTTTGTATTTTCTACTCAGTACAGAAACCCACTCGACTTCTCAGAAACTGCAATGCAGGATGCTACTGCCGGCCTTGAGAGATTGTATTCATGCATCAGCAACATTGACGCAATCACTACTAACGGGACAGCAGAAACCGCACCGATTGCTTCTGCCAAAGATCACCAGAAGCTTGAATCCATGAAAGATCGTTTTCAGCAGGCGATGGATAACGATTTTAATACTGCACAGGCACAGTCAATTCTCTTTGATGCTGTTAAAATCTTAAACAGAATTTCCAGAGAACTCTCCTCAGCACCCGCAGTTAAAGATATTGCTCTGCTTCGCACAAGTCGTGCGACCATGAAAGAACTTGGGGCAATAATGGGGCTTTTAAAAGAAGATGCAGCCACATTCCTCAGTAATCAAAAGCAGAAGATGCTCTCAGGCCTCGATATCGATGAAGCTGCAATACAAAAGTATATTGAAGAACGTCGACAGGCCCGTGCTGAGAAAAACTGGAGTCGCAGCGATGAAATTCGCGACGAACTCCTTGCCCATAACATTGAATTAAAGGACGGTGCAGACGGCACTTCCTGGACAGTCAAGCGTAGCTAATCCCACATTTTTATCCTGTGGAGCAATTATTATGCTCCACAGGGTGAGAAATTCGTCGTAAAATCTGCTATCATATCCTTTATAGGGTTTGTTGCCCCTCATTAATCGTCTGCCACACTGGTTTGCTAGTCGTATAGCAATCTCATTATCTGTTTTTTTGTTTTCTGCTTTAACGAGGGATCTCATGATCAGACAGCCTGCAGTAGCCGATCGTTTCTATCCCGGCAGCAGTACCATACTCTCCCGCACAATCGCGCAACTCCTGCCACCTCAATCAACTACCACCGCCAAGAAGGCCTTAGCGGCAATCTCGCCCCATGCAGGATACATGTATTCTGGCCCTGTCGCCGCAGAGACCCTTGGAGCAATCGCAATTCCGGAAACTGTAATTATCCTCGGCCTGAATCACCACGGGCAGGGAGACCCTATTGCGCTCTCACAGGCGACGTGGAAAATGCCTATGGGCGAAGTTAAGGTCAATCACGACCTTGCAACCTTGTTATTGTATAACGGCAGTCCTGTCACCCATGACGAACTTGCACATCAGGTAGAGCATTCTGTTGAGGTTCAGGTACCATTTCTTCAGGCGCTTCAACCAAACCTTTCGATTATCCCTATCGTGATCTCACACATATCGTATCAGATGTGTGAGGAACTTGGTGCCACCATTGCCGGAGCAATTACCACATATGGAAAAGATGTTCTGATAGTTGCTTCAAGCGATATGACACATTATGAGTCTCGAGAGGATGCCACGGAAAAAGATTCTCGCGTACTACGAATCATAGAAAAACTTAATCCGAGGTCAATGTATGACACTGTACACCAGCAAAGAATCTCCATGTGCGGAGTTATCCCTGTCACAGTTGCAATTATTGCCGCAAAAACGCTGGGTGCCAAAAAGGCTGAACTTATTCGGTATACAGACTCAGGTGAAGTTTCAGGTGACACTGATCAGGTTGTCGGATACGCCGGTGTAATTATTTCATGATCTTTATCATCTTTTTATTCGATTTTTTCTTGACACCAAATCCGATTTACTCTATATATCTCCGGACCTGAGCGACACACACCACTGGGAGATGGTCTAATGGCAAGACAGCGGACTCTGACTCCGCTTATCAAGGTTCGAATCCTTGTCTCCCAGCCATATATAAAAACGGCCCGTATCGAATTTCGATACGGGCCGTTTTGCTTTTTATGCTTGAGGTTTTCTCAATCAATCTTTTCTTAACACTACCCGAATCCCCCCCCAAAGTACATACCTCCAAGCCGGTAGACTAATCAGCCAAAGTAAAGATGGCAAAAAACGCATGATTACCTTAAAAGTATCTATCAGAAGAGATGGCTTGACCGGTTATTTCTTTCCAAACTTGCGCCTCTGCCGCTCTCATGACGAATTGGCCTTCTTCACTCGGCAGAGGCGCTTTTTTTATCAATCTTCCTGCTTGCGAGATATCCATGACCTCACAAAATTCCAAGGAAAAAAACACAGAGCACGTTACATCTGTTTCTGATGAAACTATCCTCAAAATTTCAAAAGAGATCGCTGTTAAATTTATTGAGGTGGGCAGAATAACTCCAGCCTCATTCAACGAACAATTCAGCGAGATCTACACTTCCATAGCATCAACAGTCAGGAAAAACTAACCATGGCGAATCTTGACCCACAGCTCAACTCTGCACCCTCGAAAATCAACCATATCCACATTATGGGTATTTGCGGTACCGGAATGGCAGCGCTTGCAGGAATGTTGCAATCAAGTGGTTTTACCATCACCGGGAGTGATCAGAATGTTTATCCTCCCATGTCCGACTTCCTTGCAGATCTTGGTATTACTGTAAAAAGCGGGTACAGCAAAAACAATCTTGAACCACGGCCTGATCTCGTTATCGTTGGTAACGTTATCACACGTAAAAACGAAGAGGCTATCCACCTTGCCGAGCTTGCTATTCCATATCTTTCTTTTCCGCAGGCGCTTTCCAGATTCTTTATTAATTCAAGAAAATCGCTGGTAATCACCGGGACTCACGGCAAAACGACCACATGCTCTATTCTCGCATCTGCCCTTTATCACGCTGAACTTGATCCGACCTTTATGATTGGCGGTATTGTTCCGGAATTTGGCGGTAATTTTAGAATTGGAGACGGAGAATACTTCGTTGCTGAAGGCGATGAATATGACACCGCATTTTTTGACAAAAAATCAAAATTTTTACATTACCAGCCTCATATAGCTGTTATTACCTCTTTGGAATTTGATCATGCAGACATTTTTGAAGATCTCCAAAGCATCAAGAGAGCATTCAGAAAGTTCGTCAGGCTAATCCCTGAAGATGGATTACTGATTGCCAACTTTGATGATGAGAATGTACGTGACGTCATTTCTGAAGCTCGGTGCAATGTTCAGAGCTACGGTTTAAACAGTGCATACGACTGGTCTCTTGCTGACGTTAGACGCGGAGAAAGCAACCTCACATCCTTTACCGCTCTTCAGGGAGGTAATCACTATTCTGATATTGCCATTCAGCTTCCAGGACAGCATAATTGTTTGAACAGCCTCGCTGTAACGGCAATACTGCATCATATAGGTGTACCTTCAGAAAAAATATCCTCAGGATTGAAAGCTTTTTCAGGTGTCAGAAGAAGACAGGAAATTCGAGGAATAGAAAAAGGTATAACTGTAATTGATGATTTCGCCCACCACCCAACAGCAGTCCGGGAGACACTGTCCGCTTTACGTATGGCATACCCTGACAATCGTCTTGTTATTGTCTTTGAGCCACGAACAAACACATCCCGAAGGGCAATTTTCCAGAAAGATTATGTCACCGCTTTTGATTGCAGCGATGTTCTCTGTATACGTGAACCTGTCCCTCTCACAAATGTTGCTGAAGACAACCAATTTTCTTCAGCACAACTCGCAAGAGACATAAATGAAACCAGAGAGCGCAAAGCAATGGCGTTCAATGATACTGATGCAATTCTGAGCTACCTCTCAACTCACCTGGAGTCAGGAGATATAGTTGCAATTCTATCTAACGGTGGATTTGACAACATCCACAACCGGCTCATTGAAATACTTCGAAACAGATAATACACACTGTCCTACGATTGTAGCTTTAAAAACAACAAAGGGGTTCTCCATACGGAGAACCCCTTTGTTATCTTTGCTGAGAACTATTATATCCCTACTGACTGACCAATTCGCCTAACGTTGTACGCAAATGGCCAACAAGGGCTGAATAATCAACTGATGCATCGCCTGCCTTACCTTTCTCTTCAAGATCTCTCGCTATTTCTGCACAATCGTGAAGACCAAGATTTAGAAGCGCACCTTTCATGGTGTGTGCGTTTTTACCAATCACCATCGTATCGCCTTCAGACAGTGCATCTTCTATGTTCTCCATGTGAGAGACTAGAGTTGAAATAAACTTTGGCAGCATCACGTCTACCTGGTCTCTGGGTAATTGGAATTTTTCGAGCAGGTAACGTCTCATCTGATCGATACGTTCCTCTTTCGACATGATCGCATCGTTTTTCATTATAAAACAGCACTCCAACTATGAGTTTTATGAGTTAATGGGGCAACAGAAATTCACGAACATGCGCTTCAAGTCGATCACGCAAAATCGGTTTGATCAAATACGCCTGACAACGACCAAGGTTGAAGGCATTCATAATGTTTCGTGCATCATCCAGAGCTGTAGTCATGAAGACAGTAGTTATCTTATCTCCGGCTACATTTCCCTCATGCTCCATTCTCCTGAGATGGCTCAAAACAGCATGCCCATCAAGTTCCGGCATCATAATATCAAGACAAACGAGATCATACCTGTCGTTGTTTTCATGTGCTTTCGTAAGTATCTCCAGTGCTTCCTTGCCATCTGCAGCTGTATCACAGATAGCATAAGGAGACAAAAATTCAGACAATAACGTTCGGCTGATAAACTCATCTTCAACAATCAAAACTTTCATTACACTCACCAATTTAATCCAATACACGCTATAAAGACGATAGTTGCAATTCAATGCAAGACTGCGTATAGCTATACCAGCCATATTTACAGATTTAAACAAAAAGCTCACTGTTTTTGTTAATAACCTCTTTGGAGCAAATCGTTTTTGTTACTACACAGAGTTTCCAGATATATTCGTAAATACAATCTCCTCAATGCGGGCGATACTGTTATTGTTGGTAATTCAGGAGGGCCTGACTCCACAGCTCTGCTCCATCTACTCCATTCCGTCAATCTCGACCTCAAACTGATAGCCGTTTATGTAAATCATAATCTCAGACCTGAAGAAGTAATAGCTGAACAGCGCTTTATCGAGCAACTGGCCAAAAGCCTCAACGTGATAAACCGAACTATAAGCGTCGATGTCACCGGTTATCAGCGTGACCACAAATGTTCACTCGAAGAAGCCGCCCGCAAACTCCGATACACTGCACTTGAAAAAGAACGTATAAACCATAATGCAGCAGCAATTGCTGTAGGTCACAACTCAGATGATCAGGTTGAGGAGTTCCTTATCAGAATGATTCGAGGCTCAGGTCTAAAAGGATTAAGTGGGATTTCCCGAAAAAATGGAAAAATTGTTCGTCCATTATTAGAGGAAACTAAAGCATCATTACTCAAGTACCTTCATGATGCAAACCTTGAATCCTGTCACGATTCCTCAAACGACGATGTCTCATTACTTCGTAATCGGGTACGGCATCATCTGCTCCCTGAACTTGAGAATCATTTCAACCCTGCTATACGCACAACCTTATTGCAAACGACATCCATTCTTGCAGAAGATGAAGCCCTGCTGGATCACCTGGCTACAACATCCTATGAGAATCTGTGTGAAAACTCGCATAAGAGTAAAGAGAAAACACGAGAATCAGTAATCACCGTGAAGTTGCTCCCCTTCCAGAAAGAACATGAAGCAATTCAACGCAGAGTTTTGGAAAAACTGATCTGGGCAATGGAGGTCAAACCTTCATACAGAACGATTACTCAGTTACAATCATTGGTCGCAACCGGAACCAACAACTCCTTACTGCATCTCCCAGAAGGACTGAGAGCACATATCAGTAATGGTGTACTCTCTTTTTCGTTTCCTTCAGGACGCAAGTCTTTACGTGGAGACAAACCAATCGCAGAGATTCAGGAACTGGAAATTTCCGAAACAGGTACATTCACAGTTTCCGGAATATCCAAAAAAATCACTATTACAAAAGAGCAAACCTCTACACTGGACATACGGGATGACAAAAAACTCTTTCTCGACGCAGCCAAAGTATCGTTTCCACTACACCTGCGGGCAGCTAAAAAAGGGGAAAAAGTCCAGTTGCTTGGCAGCCCCGGCCGTAAAAAAATAGCCAGGATCCTGAGTGATCGGAAAGTCCCGACCAGCAACAGACCTCACCACCCGCTTTTGATTGCTGATGATGAGATACTCTGCATTCTCGGTATACAGATTGCCGACCAGTTTAAAGTTGGACCCGACGGCACTGAAACACTTGTAGTACTTTGGGAAGATCTGGAAGAGAGTTGATTACCGCAGTCTGTTTCTATACCTTTTTTCTCAGGATACGTTTATCGCCAACACGGATAGTCAATTTAATCCGATCAATATATTCAAGTACAGGAATTGAAAATTTTCGAGTAAGACCTGTGAGATTTTTAAATCCCGGCGCATCAATCTCACCATCTCGTTTTAATACATCTATAACCTGATCGACAAGACCGTCTATAATAGCTTTTTCATAATAAAGGGTCTCACTGATTTTAACCAGGCGACCTTCCCGCAATAACAGGTCTATAACCTGCTTCACCATCTTCTCAGAGTACTCTGAGAATTTGTCCATGGTGTCACGCACTGTCGGCGTCGAGTATCCTTTACTCATGTACCAATCAAGAAGCTCTCTCTGCAACTCTTCTTCATCTGCCTTCAAGGCAACTTCATGGCCGGACAACCTGATCATTGACTCTTCCTGAACTATCTCTTCTTTTCTGAGCAGTTCATTAAGGCAATATGCAAAGACTTTTTGATCAATCTCCCTGCCGATTAACAATCGCAATTCCTCACGCACCAACCCTGTCTGCAAAGGATGGATTTTATGGTATGTTACCAGAGCTTCAAGAAGTTCTTTTTTGGTCTTTTCAGCTATCTGAACATCTACATATCGCTGTGTGGCAGAATCGACAACAACCATCTTCTTCGTAGAAAGTGGTTCCGTAAGCGCTTTTTTCAGATGCTTGCCAAAAAGTCCAAGCCGAATAGCAAGATCATCAAAGGTTAAGCCTTTTGCTCCGCTTTCTTTCAAAAACAGCAGACAGCGTTCTGTAAGATCACCTTCTATCAGGGTGTTAAAGGTCTCAACATTATACGCACGATCGGCATCAGTGAGACGCTTTCGCTTTCGTGGTGAGATATTACCAAGCACCCTGCCGCCACCAATGGTTGCCACAGGCGAATAACTTCTGATCACAAAATGATCATCCGGCCAAACCGCAACTGGTTTTTCAAGCAGAAGCTGGACGCCAACCTCTTCCCCCGGCTCAAGCTCATCACGATCAATAAGTGAAATCCTGCCTATAATTTCCGCTGTACCTAAATGAACACGTACCCGCTTGCGATGCTTTAGTGCTTTTGCATTGGAACCAAGATATAAAAACTGGCAATCCAGCATATAATTTGCCTGCAATGCACCAGGAGTGGCAAGTACCATTCCACGTTCAATCATGGAGGTATCAACCCCTTGCAGATTGATAGCTGTCCGATGACCAGCCTCGACGGTATCCACAGATTCGGAATGCACTTGAATCCCACGAACCTTTCCTACATTCTGGGATGGATATAAACGCAGTTCTTCACCAATATTCGTCCTGCCCGAGATTGAAGTACCGGTAACAACAGATCCAAAACCCTTCATGGCGAAGATACGATCAACAGGCAGGCGAAACGGGCCGAATGCTTCGTTGAATTGATGCTGACGAACGAAGTCATCCAACGTTTCAAGAACCTTGTCTATCCCGGTCCCTGTCGTTGAAGATACAGGCAATATTGGTGCTTCCTCCAGAAAAGATCCTTCGCAAAATTCCCGGATCTCATCCTGGACCATATCGATCCAGTCCTCTTCAACCATATCGATTTTGGTAAGGATGATCATGCCCTGCTTTACGCCAAGCAACCTGCAGATTTCAAAGTGTTCCACCGTCTGAGGCATGATGCCTTCATCTGCGGCAATAATGAAAGCAACAAGATCCATTCCGGTAACACCGGCGACCATGTTCTTTACAAATTTTTCATGCCCGGGAACGTCCACAATACCAATCCGATGACCGCAGGGGAGATCCAAATGAGCAAAACCGAGTTCTATGGTTATTCCTCGCTTCTTCTCTTCCTTGAGTCGATCCGTTTCTATTCCGGTAAGGGCTCGTATCAGGCTTGTTTTGCCATGATCAACATGACCGGCTGTACCAAGTACTATCTCACGCATGGGTAATGATTTGGCAATGTTTAAGGTTTACAGGAATGGATTGCTACGCTTCTCTTCACCGATGGTCGAACGATTACCTCCGTAACCATGACCAGGCCAGACGACAGTATCTTCAGGTAATACCAGAAGCTTTTGCCGAATGGAGTCCAAAAGGTCGATCTGAGATCCGCCAGGAAAATCGGTACGGCCAAGACCACCTACAAATAACGTGTCACCGGTTATAAGGTTTTTACCATTAAGCAGACACATACCACCGGGTGTATGTCCCGGGGTGTGAATAACCTGGAGTTCACAATTACCTATTGTAATGGTGTCACCTTCCTCTACCACAACATCTGTAGGAGGAGATGCTTCCAGTCCAAGCATAGAGAAATAACTGGTGACTTCAGGCTTCTCGAAAAATTCGACGTCATCCTTATGCATCACAATCTGTGCGCCAGTTGCTTCTTTTAACGCACGATTTCCGCAAACATGATCCGGATGTCCGTGGGTTGCGATGATGTATTTAATATCAACTCCCAGATCATTTACTGTTGCAATGATATGATCAACATCTCCACCGGGGTCAACTACTCCCGCCTGCTTAGTCTCCGGGCAACTTACGATGTAACAGCATACGCCCATGGAACCAACCGTAATCTGGTGTACCTGTATCACGTTGTCCTACCTCTTTAAGATTAATTGGTTATAAAGATGACTGTCCTGCGGATATGGGAAAACAGGACAGCCAGTCAGTAATCAGTAAAAGCAGTCAGGCTTATCAGGAACCACCACAACCACATCCACAGTGGGAATCTTTACCACCTGCCATACCTAAGGTAACAGGGGCAGAAACTGCAGGGAGTCTATTCTCGATTCCTGTCACAATCGCACTAAATGCCGTAATAGCTGGACTATCGCCGTCAGATGACAAATATGGTCTACCATCATCTCCAGCCATAACGACTTTCGGATCCATAGGAACCCGACCGAGGAAAGGTAGTTCAAACTCTCTTGCGATCTCTTCACCACCACCGGATTTGAATATATCCACAGTTTCACTGCAATGCGGACAAACAAATCCCGACATATTTTCAACAACTCCGGCAACCTCTACATTGAGGACGCGACAGAAATTGAGCGATTTTCTCACATCGGCCAAGGCAACTTTTTGAGGAGTTGTAACAACAACAGCTTTAACATTAGGGATGGTCTGAGCAACAGAAAGCGGCTCATCACCGGTTCCCGGAGGAGCATCGATCACGAGATAGTCTAGTTCACCCCAATCCATATCGGAAACAAACTGTCTAATAGCCTGTATTTTTAAAGGCCCGCGCCAGATGATAGCCTCATCCCTGTCCTTCATCATGTATTCAAGAGAAACAACCTTGAGATTCTCATTGTATTCAAGAGGTGGTACAAGAGCATCTTTTGAAGCAGGAGGCTGAAGGTTCCCTTTTAAATCGAGCATTCTTACAACATCAGGTCCATGAAGATCAACATCCATAAGCCCAACCTTGTAACCACGTTTTGCAAGGGCCAGGGCCAGGTTGACTGATACAGTCGATTTTCCTACTCCACCTTTACCACTCATTACCAGAATCTTATTTTTAATTTTTCCAAGTGATCTGGTTATCGCATTTTCCTGCTGAGCCGCGGCGGCCTGCTGTGATTCCTGGGTACCGCACCCTCCGCTATTACTGGAACAGGAACTTCCACATGAATCTGACATGATATTGCCTCCTGAAATTGTTGGCTGCTTTGTGATTATCTAACACACCTTCTAAAACCTGCTTCCTACGCGACATTGCAACACTACTTTCCGTAATATCACGTTATACCTCAGTAGTTTACACGAGTATTCACGCAGGATGGTTTGAAGAGATGCTTTATTAAAGAAGCCAATAGACGTAAATTTTTATATGTTACAGGGTCATACATTGATTATATATAGGGCCCGATTAAACGGCACCTCTACAGTAATCCTGTTGTCTGGAAATGCAAATAAAATCCGCTACAGTAGGTTACATGAACCTTAGCTGTCATTTGGTTATCACACAGGTAACTACCATTCTGGTCACTTTTTGTTGCGTAATTCGGACTCACTCCGTATTATGAAAAGTTCCTTTGAACACACAAATCGTTAGTTCTTCTCAAATCCATACTCACTCTCTAGCAGGAATACCTATGCTTGGTTGGTTTAAAAAGAAATTCTCGAAAAATAAAGAAGAGTCGCCCAAGGCTCCTGAAGATTTAAAAATCCCTGTGGCCCCTCGCGACTTCGGCCCTCCCAAAGAGGAAATTGAGCCTGAAATCGAAGCAAAACCGGAAAGCCATGACCTTCCGGAAATTGTCACTGAGATGGAGGAAGAGGTCACTCCACCCGTAGAAGAAGTGATAGATACACCTGAACCTGTTGATGAGATTGAACAACCTCAAATAGATGAGCAGGTTGAACCTGAAAGTAAGCCAGAACCTTCACTTCAGGAAGAAGCAGTTGCTGAAGAAGCTGAACTCAAAGAAAAAGACGATGACATTATTCGCCCGGAAGAACAGGGGCAGGATGAAGAGTTAGTCACCGAGCCGGCAGAAGAACTCCAGGCAACTGATAAAAAAATTGAAATTGAAATTAAAAAAGAAGTTCCCGCAACTGAGGAATCATCAAAGCCTGAGATAAAGATAGCAATCGACACTTCTCAAAAGATTCCAGTCGCACCTGTAATAACTCCGGTTACTCAGGAAGAAAAACGAAAACCTGCCGAGAAAGAAGGTTTTTTCTCGCGACTTACCGAAAAACTTGCTCAAACCCGTGAATCCTTCACCTATAAGCTTGACACGCTCTTTCTTGGTAAAAAAGAGATCGATGCTGAACTACTCGATGATCTGGAAGAACTGCTTATAACTGCAGACCTAGGCGTTTCTACCACTCAGGAAATTCTTGATCATGCAAGAAAGAAAGTAAAACGAGACTCACTCTCTGACCCCGCTGCGCTTAAAGAGGTCATTAAAGAAATAATTAAATCTTTTATAACAGATTACCAGCAGGATGCAGAACTGGTTATGCCGGACAAAGGACCATTTGTAATCATGGTCGTCGGTGTTAACGGTGTTGGCAAAACTACAACAATCGGCAAAGTTGCTCATAAATTCGTCAACGCAGGCCAATCTGTTCTTTTAGTTGCAGCAGACACCTTCAGGGCAGCCGCAGTTTCACAACTGAAAATATGGGGCGAACGGAATAACGTTTCGGTAATATCACAGCATGAAGGTGCTGACCCATCTTCTGTAGTCTACGATGCATTAGCCCATGCAACAGCTAAAGATTATGATGTTGTTCTTGTTGACACCGCTGGAAGGCTCCATACCCAGTCTAATCTCATGGATGAGCTTAAAAAGATTAAGCGGGTCATGAAAAAGAAAATGCCGGGGGCACCTCACGAGGTAATGCTTGTAGTAGATGCAACCACCGGGCAGAACGGTATTTCCCAGGCAAAACTTTTTGATGCTGCAGTTGACCTTACAGGCATCACCCTTACTAAGCTCGATGGAACTGCCAAAGGCGGTATCGTAGCCAATATATGTAGAGAGTTGAAGACCCCTATCAGATTTATCGGCGTAGGAGAACAACTCGAAGATTTACGAGACTTTGATCCAGATGAATTCATCGAAGCATTGTTTCAGGTAAAAGATTCAAGTGAGGCGTAAAGGAATCTCAACATGCAATACCAACGACGTGATCAACCAGGATGCGGCGGATGCCTGCTCATTGTCATTCTGCTTGTATTTGTAACAGGTGGTGCTCCTGCACTCATAAACTTTTTAGGTACCCTGATTTTCACAGGAATGGCCGGAGTTTTAGTTCTTTTTGCCTTATTCTGGGGGTTTTCATTCTGGATACGAAAAAGAGTTGCAGCATATGAGCAATCACAATCTGAAAGCCATAATCGTTTTGTCTGGCTTCTCGTTCAGATTCTCATGCATATCGCCAGGATCGACGGCGAAGTTACCCGTGATGAAGTGCAGACCATCCAACGCTTCTTTCAGTACAATCTGCATTACTCCCAGACACAGATGTTATGGGTTAAAGAACTGATTAAAGATGCTACAAACTCAAATGTTTCTCTAGAATCACTGCTTCAGGAGTTCAAGGATACGTTTGCCTATGAGCCGCGACTTATTCTTCTTGAGCTTGTTTACCAGATTCTCTACACAAAAAGCGTGGTTCCTGAAAACGAACTGAAAGTCGCACGCAATATCGCCAGCTACCTCGATATACCTGTATATGATCAACGCACCATTGAAGCGAAGTACAAATATGGGCGGCAACAGAGTTCAGCCAGAACTGCAGACAGGGCTTCACAGCACTATGCAGTATTAGGTCTTGAAACAGGCGCAACCAGTGATGAAGCCAAGAAAGCCTACAGGAAGCTCAGTATGAAATACCACCCAGATAAAGTTCGACACCTGGGTGAAGAGTTTAGAAAAGTGGCAGAAGAAAAGATGAAAGAAATAAACGTTGCTTACGATTTCATTAAAAAAGACACCGTATAAAAGCTGATTTTTATATAACCCATAGCTAATATAATACCCCACAAGGAGATACCACCATGTCCATTTCTCAGAAGATGCAGGCTTTTGCCGAGAAATCTTCATGGATACGTAAGATGTTTGAAGAAGGAACCCGTTTAAAAGCTGAGTTCGGCGCAGAGAATGTCTACGATTTCAGCTTGGGAAACCCAGATGCTCCACCCCCTTCTGCATTTTATGATGTTATGAAAAAAAGGGCTGACGATCACAGCGCGGGCGTACACTCGTACATGCCTAATAACGGCTACCAATTCGTTCGCGAAGCTATCGCTGCAAAGATGTCAAAAGAGCAGGAGGTAACCGTTGATCCTAACGATATGCTCATGACGTGCGGTGCAGCAGGCGGCCTGAATGTTGTTTTAAAGTCGTTGCTTAACCCAGGTGAAGAGGTAATACTTCTTGCCCCCTATTTTGTAGAGTACAACTTTTATGTAGATAACCACGGCGGAGTATCGAAGGTCGTCAATACCGATGAAGAGTTTAATCTCGACCTCGCCGCTATTGAATCCGCGCTGACAGAAAAGACCAAGGCACTGATCGTTAACTCGCCCAATAACCCTACCGGTCAAGTCTATAGCCAGGAAGCACTTATTGCTCTTGGCGGCGTACTTGAGGCAGCTGGTAAAAAATTTGGCACCACCATCTACATGATCTCTGATGAACCATATCGGAAAATCATTTTTGATGATCTGACTGTACCTTCTATCTTCAAAGCCTATAAAAATAGTCTTATTGTATCCAGCTATTCAAAAGATCTCAGTCTGCCTGGAGAACGTATTGGTTACCTTGCTGTTCATCCTGAAATTACAGACAAGAAACTGTTTCTTGGTGCGATGAATCTTGCCAATCGAATTCTGGGCTTTGTTAATGCTCCGGCACTCATGCAACGTGTTGTCGCAGAACTCCAGAATGAGTCTGTCGATAATTCGATCTACTCCGGGCGCAGAGAAATTTTCTGTAAGATACTTGAGGATGCAGGATACAGTTTTATCAAACCTAAAGGCGCATTTTACATCTTCCCGAAAACTCCAATTGCCGATGATGCAGAATTCTGTAAAATTCTACAGGAAGAGAAAATACTTGCCGTTCCAGGTAGAGGATTTGGTGCACCCGGCTATATCCGTCTGGCTTTCTGCGTACCGGATGACGTGATCAGTCGTTCCGCTGATGCATTTAAACGAGCAATGAAAAAAGCTCAGGAATTAGGTTAACTTTCTGCGAACCTGAAAAAATAGAACAAAAAAAGGGAAGCCGATTATGGCTTCCCTTTTTTATGGTACACATAACTCACTCAAGCATTCTGAGCAAATCTCTAAACACTGTTCTTATTTCTTGTTCCTTCCGCCTGATTTTTCTTTAAAAATCACTTGAATTGGAACCTTATCAAGACCCAGACCTTCCCTGAATCTATTAGAAATATACCGTTTATACGAGAAGTGAACCCCTTTCGCGCTGTTGGTCATAACCACAAAACGAGGTGGTCTGGTTCCGATCTGCGAAGTGTAGTAAAACTTCAAACGCTTGTTTTTGTAAATCGGTGGATTATGATCCTCTGTAGCTTCCTGCAACAACCTATTTAGTGCTGCTGTTGGAAATTTTGCCTTATATTGCTTGTAGACCTGGCCAATCACAGGGAATAACCGCTTAATACCAAAACCGGTAACTGCAGAAACTTTCAACAACGGTGCAAAACCTACAAATGGTAATTGCCTGCCGATCTCAGCAAGAACTTGCTCCTGCTGCTTAATATCATCAGCGACGAGATCCCACTTATTTACAAGTATGATCAGGCCTCTACCATGGTCTAAAGCATACCCGATAACTTTGGTATCCTGTTCGGTGATCCCCTCATCAGCATCAAGCAAAATAACTGCAACATCGCAAGTCTCAAGAGATGCCAGAGACTTAAGGATACTGAATTTTTCCAGTTTATCTGTGGTCTTACCCTTTCTTCTGATACCAGCTGTATCAATAAGAAAATAGCTGTAATTACCATGAGTAAGCATCGTATCAACAGAATCTCTCGTAGTACCTGAGATCTCCGACACAACCATTCTCTCTTCGCCAAGAATCCGATTGATTATAGAGGACTTACCTACATTCGGTCTCCCAAAAAATGCTACCTTAATAGCATCTTCAGGAATATCCGGCCCCATATCGCCTTCTTCTATGGTTTTAACCAACCCTTCCATAAGGGTGTTAAAGCCATAGCTATGCTCGGCAGAAAGAGACCACAAGGTTTCAACACCCAGTTCATAGAACGGAGAAAGCTTCGCAATTTCCTGCTCTGGTGAATCAATCTTATTGACCACATGATAGATAGGTTTCTGCGTACGGCGCAACAACTCTACAACTTCATAGTCAGCTGGCGTAACACCGTCTTTGGCATCCATCAGGAAAAGAACAATATCTGCCTCTTCAATAGCTGCAAGAGCCTGCTCTCGTATGTGGTTGACCAGCAGATCCTCTGGATTGTCATCAATACCACCGGTATCTACCAGCATAAAAGCACGCCCTGCCCACTCTACTCTTTCGTAGTGGCGGTCTCTGGTCACACCCGGAGTCGGGTCTACCAGTGCTTTTCGTGATTTTGTAATTCTGTTGAACAAGGTCGATTTCCCAACATTGGGACGACCAACGAGTGCAACAATTGGACATGAAAAATTTGCCATAATAATATTCCTTTGTTTTCGCAAAGGCTGTATGTAACCGATTGGGAGAAACTTTGCACCCTTTTCACGCTATTCTCGCGTTATTGCTGGTTAGGTACAATAATACGTTCAGAATAGAAGGCTTCATTTTGTCGTATAACATTGTCTTCAATCATCGCTTAACGCCATAAACTCATCCAATTAATTAACGATGATCACACCAACAAGATAAGCTATCGAGATTAAAAATTATTTTTTTCAAGTATGATTTCGGCTTCAGCAACCATATCAACCAATATGGGATAACAGTTTTCACCAGCCTGCTGAAGTAGATAGGTCATTGATATAAGTGATGGCTGTACATAGTTTCTGAAAAATAATTTGCCGCGCACTTCACTCAAAAAAGCAAAGGCACCGAGTATCTGCAGATTTCGTTGCATCGATAAAGCGATAAATTGACCTGCAAATACTTCCCGATCAATTGTAAGTATTGTTTCAACCTTTTGCAGATAATAATCATACAGCTCTTTCTGAAACCATAATGGCAGGCTAACATACGGATCAATAAGTAACGAGGCCAAATCATAACCTAGTGGACCACGCCGACCACCTTGGAAATCAATAATACGCACCTTACCGTCTTTAATCATGACGTTGCGGGACTGAAAATCGCGATGCAGAAAAAATGTGTTTTTTGCGCTGGCTGCTATATCAGCAATTTTTTCAAACTCGTTATTGATCCCTTTAGGTATATCCTTACCTATCAGTCCCTGCCAAAACGCTGTTAAAAAGTATCCTGACTCTCTTTCGAGCATCAGCTCTTTATCGTACAATGATGTATCCCAGCACCATTCTGATTGAAAGTCCAATCCTCCATGCAACTGCATCGTGACGAGTTGGTCGAGTGTTTCTCTGTAAATTTTTCTTAAATTTTCGGTAGATTCAGTTGACTCGAAACTCGTACCGATTACTAAACTATGCAGATGAGTATTGCCGAGATCTTCACATATCAGGATTCCGGCCTGCTCATCAAAGCCATACAACTCAGGTACAGAGACACCTGCTCGATATAGATGGTTCCCAATCTCCCAGACCGACTTAGATTCGCATAACTCTTTTGTCTCATTCTTTTCAGGTGCGACGAGTATACAATCACGACCGGACACAGTTCGTATTCTCCAAAATTTACGATTTGAGCCGTCACCTTGAAGCTTTTCGTGCGAGGTAACAAAATCAGTACTCTTTGAAGAACTGGCTTCAGTAGGAAATCGCCTCGTTATGAGCGTTTTCACAAGAGCCGCAAGATCTTTGGGAAAGTCATTATTCATATGATATCTATAAATCAGGATTCAAAGCAAAGAATAGTATCAGTTGATGAAATGAGCCTGTTGCGACAAACCAACCCATCAGGTAAATCCACACCATCCCAGATCACGGATCCGGATATGGTTATATTGTGCCCGTTAACCGATCCGATTGAACACCAATCTGATACATCAACGTTTCCGGTAAGCTCAGCGCTATCACTTATCAAATTGGGATTATCATCCTGGTATGCAAATTCAGACCACCTGTGAATATTACCAGTGAGTAATCCTTCATTAAGTCTCAGGTAATCTTGCGGTGTGCCCATATCCGTCCAGAAGTAATCATCTGCCCTGTAGACTGATAGTTTTTTACCTTTCGCCAGGAGTTGTCTATAATGATCGATTATACAGGACTCGATTCCTTCAGGTATTGCTTTAAGAATTTGAGGGTTAATTATATGGATTCCGGTAAAGGCAAGCAACTCACTCTCAGGATCAGTTCCGAATTCAACAACACGATCATGAGCTACAGCAACAGAATTAAATCGCGGATAATTGTGCATCGCAAGTGTAGCACAGCAACTAGCAGCAGAGTGAAACTGGTACAATTGCTTAAAGTCGATGGTATGATAAATATCGCCGTTTGTAACGAGGACAGGTTCATCCCGCATCAATTCAACTGCCTTGCGAAGGCCACCACCTGTACCCAGTATGTTTTCTTCCTGCTGAATCACTACCCCAGGGATATCAACAATTGCCTTAACCACCTGTTCTTTCAAATGGTGACAATTAACGATAATGAGATCGAAACCACTTCGTTGCAGTCGCTTAATAGTCAAAAGCAACAAAGGTTCATTAAGGATGGGAAAGAGAGGTTTGGGCCGTATGTTCGTATGAGGCAGCAAACGGGTGCCAAAACCTGCTGCCAGAATCATTGCCTGCACAGTGTTTCCTCAGGCAGGTAATATCTCTGCCATTACAATATTTCTTAGTTTCCAACAAAAATGCTCGAATGACTAAAAAACTCTAATACTCCAGAGATCCGTCCGCCATCTCTTTAACACCTACAACGATAATCCCGCCTGCATCAGCGGTTCTAACCATTTCATCCCGATCAAAAAGAAGCGCCTGTTCAGCTTCAACCGCCAAAACAGCACCTTTCACACTGCTCAGCGACTCAATAGTTTTTGCACCAGTGGCTGGCAGATCAAAACGAAAATCCTGCCCCGGCTTTTTAACCTTGACGACAACTGCTTTTTCCCTGGCAAGTGCTCCACCACGTTTAATTGCTTCGTCGGTGCCTTCAATTGCCTCGACAGCAACAACAGTACAATCGCGGACAACAACACATTGGCCGATATCCAGTTTGCCAATAGCCCTGGCATGATGCCAGCCAAACTCAATATCTCTTCGTTGCTTTTTGTTGGGTTTCTTTCGTGTAAGAATACCTTGTGGGAAAAGCAATTCACGCAGATACAGCGTAGACTCTAGAACCGCTATGCCTTCATCTTCAAGCACTCTGGCAATTGCGCGCAAAATAGCATCATCCTGCTTAGAATCTATCTTATTCCACAGAGACAATGCTTTAAGATCAGGCCGTATGTCCCTGAATATCTGTGTTTTTGTAATAGTCCCAAGAAAGACGGTTTCGCCAACACCTTCCTTATGAAACCAGGATACCAACTTCCCCAACTGACCAAGCTTTATCCAGATAACAGCATCAGCGGCTTCAGCAACGCGTTCATCAGTCTCACCGCGATGCGCAACAACCAGTACCTTACGCCCGGCTTTGTGAGCAGCTTCAATAAACAGGAGGGGAAACTGCCCACCTCCTGCT
The DNA here is from genome assembly GCF_005116655.2 of Desulfosediminicola flagellatus. Taxonomy (GTDB): domain Bacteria; phylum Desulfobacterota; class Desulfobulbia; order Desulfobulbales; family Desulfocapsaceae; genus Desulfopila; species Desulfopila flagellata. The sequence goes on from NZ_CP050698.1 coordinate 3,007,647, forward strand.
ATAATTCCGATTTTTTGAGGATCGATTATCATCTGCTACTTAGTCCTCAATAGTGCGCTTTACCACCCCACGCTTTGACTGCTCCATAAAATCGATGAGATAATCAACTTCCGGGCAATCAGAAATATCTCTTTTCGCCTGCTCCAAAGCATCTTTATGAAGCAGATTCGGAGACCTGAAGATGATTTTAAAGGCTTGATCAAGCTTGTTGATGGTCTCTCTACTGAAACCATTACGCTTTAAACCAATTTTATTAATTCCTGAAATTCTGGTTCTGTTTCTGGTTCCTGCAAGAATAATATATGGTGCAACATCAAGGCTGATTCCGGAAACGCCTCCAATATAACTAAAGGCTCCAATTCTGCAAAACTGATGAACAGCAACCAAACCACCGATAGATGCACGATCGCCAACTTCAACATGCCCTGCAAGCGTAGCAACATTCGCAAGAATTACGTGATTGCCAATCTTACAATCATGGGCCACATGGGTATACGCCATCAACAGGTTTGAGCTACCGATTATTGTTTTACCTGGCCCATCCGGTGTTCCTCTATGGATAGACGCATATTCACGAATCTGGTTATCATCACCGATAATGAGTTCTGTTGGCTCTCCTTTGTAGCTGAGATCCTGTGGGTCACCACCAACGGTTGCAAAAGAACCTATAAGATTTCTTTTACCTATTTTGGTAGGGCCTGAAATCACCGCATGAGGCTCGACGCGTGTTCCCGCATCGATGCACACTCCGGCCTTAATGACCGCATATGGGCCTACAATAACTGAGCTATCAAGCTCTGCCTTCGCATCGACTACTGCTGTTGAATGTATGGACATAATATATCTTTAGTTTTACGAAACGAGTCGTAGTGTATTTTTTATCGGCTGATCTGGTCTGCCGCTCAATAATGAAGCAGGATTCTTACAAACTATGCCCACCAACCGCAAGGCCTAAATATAGGCTGTAAACAACGCTGTTCAAACGAACATACAGCAATCAGTTACGAAAACGAGGCCATAAGTTCTGCCTCTGCAACCACCGCATCATCTACATACGCTTTAGCTTCCATTATAAGAATAGAACGCTTCTGTTTAACAAGCTTCAGCTTATAAATGAGCTGGTCACCAGGTACAACCGGCTTTCTAAAGCGTGCTTTATCAATTCCGGCAAAAAACACGAGTTTCTCGCCAATGGCTTCCGGGTTAGCATAAAAGGCCATAACACAACCGACCTGTGCCAACCCTTCAAGAATTAATACGCCAGGCATTACAGGTTTTCCAGGAAAATGCCCCTGGAAAAACTGTTCATTTATTGTGACATTTTTCAGGCCTACTATTTCATTGCCAACATCCATTGTTAAAATTCGATCGACCATGATAAACGGATACCTGTGTGGTATCAGTTTCATGATTTCAACAACATCTATATTTTCCGGAGCCGGTAACTCACTCATCAATCTGCCCTCTTCAATTAATTATTTGCTAGTTTTTCCTGCAAAGCAGCAACTGCTTTCTTTAACTTCCTAAACTCGCTATATATTTCAGGGAGCTTGGCAAAAATGGTGTTCGCCTTAGCCCACTTTGTAATTGGAATAGCCGGATATCCTCCGACCTTTGCACCTTTTTCAAGTGATCCATGGACACCTGAACCACCTGCAACCATTGCCTGATCACCAAGGTGAATATGGCCGTTTAATGCGGATCTACCTGCCAGAACAACGTTGCGACCCAGTGTGGTTGAGCCGGCAATTCCCACCTGAGCGACTATCAGGGAGTTTGGCCCTACAACAACGTTATGCCCAATCTGCACCTGGTTATCAATTTTCGCACCAGATTGTATCCAGGTATCACCAAATGTACCACGATCAATGCTTACATTTGAGCCAATCTCGACATCATCGTCGATCTTTACTTTACCAACCTGAGGTCGTTTTACATGATTACCCATATCGTCAGTGGCATAACCATATCCATCACTGCCGATAACCGTGCCGGAGTGAATTATAACCTTCTTCCCCAATACACAGCCATAAGCGACAGTAACATTTGCTTTTAGATGAGTATCATCACCAATAATCACATCATCGCCAATAACAGTACCTGGCTCAATGCTAACACGCTCACCAATAGTAACTCTGTTACCGACAGCTACCAGTGGTCCAATAGATATGTTCTTTGAGATTGTACAATCGGATCCGATGTATGCACGTTCATGAATCCCTTCAGCTTTAAACTCTTTTTCAAGTAAAGCATTATGAACAATTGCTGAGGCCAGATAAGGATTTTTCACCTTTATTACCGGCATATGTTCAACGTCACCCATTGTCAGCGGAACCAGTGCGACTGCAGCCTTACAATTCTGGAGAAGCTCTGCTTCTTTCACCTTTGCTAAAAAAGCTAAATCATCAGGCCCTGCGGTCTCGATAGAAGCGATGTTACTTATGGTAACATCGCCATTTCCGATGAGTTCGCCATCAACCATTTCTGCAACTGCATCCAGTCGTAACGTTTTGGTTATCATAGTAGTTTTATAAATAATCCATTCAGGTTAATTAATCAGATGACACGATTCCGGGCTAAAAAATCTGTTAGTACAAAAAGTAGTGTTTTCGCCGGTTATCGAATGCTTCAAGTTGTGGCTTCCATTGTTCTTCCATGGCCAGGATCGATTCTACGCTTTCAAGATCCTTCCGCACTTTCTGACTTCCTAAAATTAGATCCATTGGCAGGCGTTTATACTCATATTCATATGGCGGTTCTTTGTAGGCAAACTCACCCTTGTACAAAGCCATGACCGCTCGAAGTAATGCCAGGCTAGTCCTGTAAGGAAGAAATGCATTGTTATCTACTACATGGATCTGGAACCCATTACAGGTTTGACCAGCAAATTTACCGGAGGTTGGTTCAAAAGCCAGAGTGCGAAGATAACAACCGGGAAGCGGTGTATCGCTCATGTGCTCCAAAATGGCATCAGCATCCCAGAAAGGCGCTCCGACAAGTTCAAATGGCAGTGTCGTTCCCCTTCCTTCAGAAACATTGGTGCCTTCCCAGATAACCTGCCCAGGATAGACGATTGCAGTATCCGGGGTTGGCATATTGGGTGATGGAAAAACCCACGGGAAGCCTGTATCACGAAAATACATCTTTCGGTCCCAGCCCTTCATCGGAATAACTTCAAGATCGACATCAATTTTGTATTCCCCTGCAATAAATCGCGCAAGCTCACCAAACGTCAATCCATGCCTCATAGGTATCGCGTAAAGGCCGACAAAAGATGCGCAGTCATCTTCGAGGATGTTCCCTTCAACCGCATTGCCGCCAATCGGATTAGGGCGATCAAGAACAACAACCTTCTTCCCCATTTGGGCAGCCAACTCCATACAATATGCCATCGTATACATAAATGTATAGACACGGGTTCCAACATCTACAATATCAATCAACAGAACATCCAGGTTGTCAAACATTGCAGAGTCAGGACGCCTCGAATCACCGTACAAACTGTACACAGTTAACCCCGTCATAGGATCAACCTGATGTGCAGACTCGATCATATTATCCTGTTTCTCTGCGAAAAAGCCATGCTGCGGAGAAAAGAGGCATGTCAGTTTTCCAGGAAACTGCTTCTCAATATGATAACGTGTATGGAGTAAATCAGAGGCAGTGGACGCCTGATTAGACAACAGGGCCAGTCGGGAATTCTCAGCCCAGGATGGCGGATTCAATAGGAAATTTTCTAGGCCAATCTGCAACATGGTTTAATAATATTTCTCAATAGATTGATAGTCGTGGAAAAGTCTTTACGTAAAGCATGGTATAGTAATTGCGCTGGATGAAAAAGTCAAAATGTAGATAGTGTTTACAGGAGAAAGCAGGGTCTCTTGAGTGCTTGAATAAAAACTACAGCGACTTGGAAAAGATAATCACGACATGTTTTTCTGATTGGATTCGAAATCCCTAACCTGGATTTCTCATCAATACAATTTTTCACAAGTCGAGACACACCGCTGCAGTAAACTACCGCACGTGGTTTGTAACGTTGCAGTTAGGGAAAAAATCTATTGACCATACGTGTTAGATTTTGATTTCAAACAGTACTATGAGGATTTGATACTGGAAAGAGGCCAGCTCAACCAAATAACTGTTTTTTTCTTTGAAATCAAAAGACAATGAGAAATGCGGGTTAGAAGGGAAAACCTAATGAGTGCTAATCAACTACAACCCGGTAGCATACTGAACAATCGTCATTCGAAAAATTCACGACTGATCGTCCAGTATCCTACACTATTACTCCACAACATTATCCAGCGCTAATAGCATTCTGTTATTCGACAGTTACGCTTTTTGCAAGATTCCTCGGTTGATCAACATCACACCCCCTGCGGGTTGCGATTTCATATGAAAGCAACTGAGCTGGAATTGTATAAAGTATCGGATTCATATCTTCATGAACCTTCGGCATATACACGATATCATCAGTGATATTTTGCAAATGATCATCACCGGCGGTTCCTATCAGGATTAATCGACCCTGACGTGCTTTTATTTCTTCGACGTTGGAGATACTCTTCTGATAAACAGCATCCTGAGGAACAAGTGCAAGAATCGGCATATCTTTATCAATCAGTGCTATCGGGCCATGCTTCAACTCTCCGGAAGCGTATCCCTCTGCATGGATATATGAAATTTCCTTCAGCTTTAATGCACCCTCAAGAGCTATAGGATAACTCAACCCCCGACCGACAAAGAGGAAATCTTTACTATCGTAAAACGATTCAATCAGCGTTGATATTTGATTTTGGATACGAGGCAGTTCATTATCAATAGTAGTAGAAATATCCAGAATTGCCCGGCCGAGTTCAATGCTTTTCTCTGCAGTAATAGTCTTTTTCTGCTGAGCGAAATACAAGGTCATCAAAAAGAGTGCGACAAGCTGAGCAGTAAATGCCTTGGTAGAAGCAACACCGATCTCCGGGCCTGCATGCGTATACACAGTTCCATCAGCTTCACGGGTCATTGTAGAGCCCACTACATTACAAATTGTTATAACCTTTGATCCAAGCTGTTTGGCAAGACGTATTCCGGCAAGGGTATCAGCAGTCTCACCCGACTGTGAGATTGAAATTGTCATCACCCGTTCGTCAATAAGCAGATTCCTGTATCTGAATTCAGAGGCTATATCAACTTCAACAGGGATTCTTGCATACTTTTCTATCCAGTATTTTGCAACCAGAGCAGCATGCCAGGAGGTACCGCAGGCAACAAGAAAGATGCGATCAATTGATTCAAGATCCTTCCCTGTAAAATTAATTTCAGGAATTGTTACCTCGCCGGTTTCAGGATTAATCCTTCCACTCAAGGTGTTGGTTATTGCCTGTGGCTGCTCATAAATTTCCTTCAGCATAAAGTGTTTATAACCAGCCTTTTCGGCCATGGCTGCATTCCACTCAATAAACTGAACAACTTTATCTACAACCTCTCCGGTATCCAGCGAGGTGATTGTGTAACTATCGGCAGTCAGTACAGCCATCTCCCTGTCTTCAAGGAAAATAACCTGATTGGTATATGGAAGTAACGCAGGGATATCAGAAGCCATAAATGACCCGATATCATCACTTACACCAAGAACAAGAGGACTCTGGTTTCTTGCGGCTACAAGTGTATCCGGATTTTTAGCCCAGAGAACACCAAGAGCGAATGAACCTTCAACATGCTTAACAGCCTCTCTGACAGCCTTAGGCAGATCATTTTCAAGATGTTCTTCAATAAGGTGAGCAAGAACCTCTGTATCTGTTTCAGAGGTAAATACATGCCCCTTAGCTTTTAATTCTTCACGCAGGGAATGATAGTTCTCTATAATTCCATTATGAACTACAACCAGATCACCGGTACAGTCACTATGTGGATGAGCGTTCTCTTCAGTTGGTGCACCATGTGTTGCCCAGCGCGTGTGACCAAGCCCTATGTGAGCTGGTGCGACTATGGCATCATCTATACGCGTTTCAAGATTGGCAAGCTTACCTTCGGCTCTGAATTTTACGAGTTTATCATCTTCTAGGTAAACAATACCTGCCGAATCATACCCTCGATATTCAAGTCGTCTCAAACCTTCAAGAATGACAGGGACGACGCGCTTAGGCCCGCAATAACCAACTATTCCACACATTAGTATCTCCTCAAATGTATATGTACGTATATACTGCAAGTGTTTCCACTACATATGCCTGACAACATAAAGATTATAGAATAACACGGGATTTTCATTCAATGCGAGGTTTTTCTTTTCACTAACAAAAAAACGAGCTAAGATGTAGGATTCTTCAGTTGAACATTGATCTCACATCAGCACACCAATAAATTAGCCAACCGAGGAATCCAACTTATTATGACTGATAGACAACGTCTTAAAGAAATACTACTTGAAAAATCTTACCGCAAAGGCACCTTCACCCTCACTTCCGGTAAAACTTCCGATTTTTATATCGATGGCAAGCAGACAACGCTTTCAGCTGAAGGCGCATACCTCTGTGGTAAATTACTTCTTGAACTTATCAATAAGAGCGGCGTGCAAATCGATGCAATTGGGGGCATGACCCTTGGCGCAGATCCTCTTGTTACTGCGGCTTCTGTTGTCAGTTTCCTGGAAGAAAAGCCAATCCCTGCATTTATTGTTCGAAAAGAAGCAAAAGGCCACGGAACAGGAAATTTCATTGAAGGCCTGAAAAATATGCCTGAAGGATGCAGTGTGGCCCTCGTGGAAGATGTTGTTACCACTGGCGGCACTCTTCTTCAGGTTATTGAAAGAGTAGAATCCCAAGGGTTCAAAGTCGGCCTTGTGGCCACAGTGGTTGAGCGCCAGGAAGGCGGTGTTGAAGTACTCGCGAAAGCAGGGTATCGCCTTGAATCCATTTTCACTCGAGAGGAGCTCTTAAGCTAATTTCGCCATGAAATGTCGAGAATGCTCAGCCAAACTTGAAGTACATAGAATGTGTCGAAGGGTCAGGATGCGTTGCACAGGATGCAAAAAAGAATATCACATACATGAAGTAGCCAGTGACCTCGACGAAGAGACTGAAGAGATTTTGGCCCGGTACACAACCATCGTATATGATTGATACTCACACGACTGAATAACACTCTTTCCTGCTTTATATGTCATCCATTGCTCTCAACTGGCAATGGATGACATGCACCTCTCACCGAGTCGCTCCATCCACCCTTATGCATTTAAAATAAAAAAGTAATTGCTTTATTTTTCGTCAGGCATAATAATATGTCCTGACAGATAATTGATTTCGCAAAACTAATTGTTCGATCGTCTCTATCGAAATCTTTCTCTCCTATTATTTATTTTCGAAATAGATGATTAGTGTTTCTGTCATGAACTCATCCAATAGGTGAAATGCGTGGCATCTCAACAACGAAAAAAAACACAGCATGATGAAGAGACAGTTGAAAAAGCATTCGTCAACGACGACGGCAAAGCTACTCTTGTATGCCCTAATTGTAACAGTGTAAAAGTAGTAACTACTGATCAATACAGAGAACGTCAACATCGCCTTAAAGTGCGTTGTTCATGCACCCATGTTTTTGTTGTGAACCTGGACTTTCGCCAGTGTTTTAGAAAAGAAACAAATCTGACAGGAATATTCAACATGCATCCCCCTGCAGTAGGTGGAGGCATGGTACAGATACAGAATCTGTCGCTTATTGGTGTAGCCTTTGCTATTAAGGGAGTACACTCTATTGAGCCCGGCCATAAAGGGCGGATCGATTTCACCTTAGACAACCGTAGAAAAACACGTTTAGTACGGGAATTTATCGTTCGAGCAACCAGAGGTAACTCAATCGGCTGTGAATTCAGGAAAGACCAGGCTTTCGAAAAAGAGCTTGGATTCTATCTCCGGTTTGGTCCCTGAGTTCCCAACACCTTACCTATCATTCGTTCAGCCTGGATAAGAAATGGTGTCAAGGTTGATGCGTCCAAAGCACTGATCACCACGCCCTCCCGTTCACTTTCTAATCGCAGCATATCCTGATTTTCAGCTTTATCGATTTTATTAAAGACCTTAAGCGTCGGAATGGTAGACAGGCCCAACTCTACAAGCAGCTTCTCTACAACAGCGACATGCTCATAGTGGTTCGGATTGCTTACATCTATTACATGCACCAGCAGATCAGCTTCCTCCAGCTCTTCAAGCGTTGCCATAAATGCTTGCAACAGATCTGCAGGAAGATTTCTGATAAACCCGACAGTATCGGTGATAATGACTTCCATGTCCGTCGGAAAACGCAATCGCCGACTGGTGGGATCGAGAGTCGCAAACAGCTTATTTTCAGCAAGAATATTGCTGTTGGTAAGTGTATTCAGCAAGGTCGACTTACCAGCATTCGTGTATCCCACCAGCGAGATAACGGGGAGATCCTTTTTGCGTCGTTGCGAACGTCTGCGATATCGTTCTTTACTGACATTTTTAAGCTCACGTGCCAGCCGTGCAAGCCTGTCATTTACGCGCCTTCGATCAATCTCAAGCTTGGTCTCACCAGGCCCTCTGGCGCCAATGCCACCGGTAAGTCTGGAAAGCGCATCATCCCGCGTTGAAAGATGTGGCAGCATATACTTAAGCTGTGCCATTTCGACCTGAAGTTTACCTTCCCGGCTCATTGCCCTATGGGCAAAGATATCAAGAATCAGTTGCGTACGGTCAATAACCCTGAGATCTGTAAAATCAGTAATCGACCGTATTTGTGACGGATTAAGTTCCTGATTAAAAATCAGCAGATTAGCATTACGCTGTAGCGCCATTATCATGATATCAGCCAGCTTACCCTTACCAAGGATAAGCCGGGGATTAACCTTACTACGTCTTTGCAGAACCGTTTCCAGCACTTCAACATCATCGGTTCGAGCCAACTCAACAAGTTCATTCATTGACTCTTCAGCCTGCATCCTCGATTCGGTACTTACACTGACAAGAATTGCCCTGTCTTTACCCTTGTCGACACTTCGCACCTTGTGCGCGCGGGCAAACTCATCTTCAAGCGCAGTTACAATCGACTCAAATGATTCTTTTTGTGCCGCAGGATGAACAGGATCGAGAAACGTCCAGCTTTTCCCTTCTATTGGAGCAGGAATAAGATGAGCTGAATACAGTCTTTCAGGTAAGCCATCTTCAGTAATTTTCAGGACTGACAACAGGTCAAAACGTAGAAACAGCAGATCCATAAGATCTTCATCGTCAATGTCCTCGCCCGATAAATGGGTATGGACAAGACGGAGGCCCCGTAATCTTCCTCCTGACGCACGTACAGACGAAAGTTGTGGAATCATGATGCCGCCAAAAGTACCGACAATGATCATCTCTATTTTTCCGGATCTGTGCACCAGAATGCCAATTTGGCGATTCAACTCTGTTGATATCTGGCAGAGGGATCGGGCCATCTCCGGGGCAATAATCATTTCCCGGGGTACGCGCTTAGTCCCAAGCCTTTCCAGAGTTTTCATCTGATTTTTCTTCAGGCCGTCTATATTGCCAGTTACGATACTAATAACTTCCTCCGCCTTCTACTGTTGAATAGCTGTTTCTATCAATGAAGTCATTCCACGCTTACACTGCATATCCGGTGTATAGGCTTTCCAGACAGGGTCGTTATACCTGTCATGGCACCCTACGCATAAACCGACTCGAAGTATTTTTTCTAGTTCAATCGAATTGAATGGACGAACATTTGAACGCGATCCATGCTGTAACTGCTCACCATCGATTGTTACCCAGGCATCAAATGGTACTGTTCGTCCATTACTTGTCTCAACGCCCTTATCTATTCCATTGAAAACAAGCTTGCCACCCTTTTCGTAAACAGTACCCTCACCCAGACCTACAGTCTTTGGAGAAGCATGACAATCAATACAACTCCTGCCTTTTTCTTCGGTGGTGTGCGGATTGATAGCTGCCATTGTAAAGCGATTGAACCCCTGCTCTTCCTCTCCGTCTTCATCAACAAGAGTAACGATATCCTGACAGCCTGGAGTGACAACAACTACTTCATCCCCCCAAACTCCAAGCATCGGCTTTTCATATCGTATATACGATCTGCCCTCTTGCCACATTCCATCAGTATCTTTAAGGGATAATTTATCTAAATGCTTCTTCCTCTTGTCCTGCTTGACGTGACAACCATAGCACTGGGGAACCCAGGTAGAATGGCAGGCTTCGCAAGTTACACGGCTGTGAGGTGCAAAATCGCAAACGCCTTGCTTAGGCCTGTTTAACGGTCGTATCTTATTATCAATCTTGCCTTTTAATGTGTTTCCGTCAGGGTTCGAAGAATAATTTGTAAGGAGTTGTCCTTTTCGAGTAGTACCAGGGTTGTCTGAATGACATGTTTGGCACGAAATCTCAAGCTGCTCCTCATAATGCGCATAACTGGTTCCATCACCCATTATCTCGTTTCGGGTATGACAATCAATACACTGCATCCCCTTTCGATGATGCACATCATCAGCAATTTCCAGATAAAATCGTGCTCCAGGCAGCTGTTTGCTACTTAATTCGCCACCTTCATACGGGGTACCATATCCTTCAGACTCAAACAAACCGGCATACGACAACCCTATACGGCCAGACCGGTTATGGCAGCGAATACAGTTTTCCTGATCAACTTTAGCGGTTATTAACGGGTGTTTCTTCTTTTCTTTTTCTGGACCTGTACTATCCTCATCATCACCTAGAAGTGCTTCCTCAACGGTGTTACCACCTTCTGGTCGCTGAAAATGGCATGCAGTACATCCACCACCCTTTTCATTAAAAAACTCAGGCGCTCCAGGCAGATCATTTTTCTGCTTCCACAGATGACATGTTGCGCAGAGTTTTCGGTAATAATCCAAGGCGAGTGATGTTTCTCCACTCTGCAGCAGCTCCTCGACAGTAAGCTCTGTATCCTGAGAATCAGTTTCACCCCAATAGTAGAGTAATGTTCCAAGAATACCACGATTAGTAGCCATCAGTGAGTTTTTCACCTTATGCACATCTGTCGGGTGACATCCTTCAACCGAACAGGTTTTTTCTACATGACGCAAATCACCAGGATTGATAACCATACCGGCATGAGCTTCTTCTTCTGTTATTGCAAGCGGGTCACCAAGATGACATGGTGCACATCCAATAATCTGAGCATCATGAGCGATATCAAGTTTTTCTTCCTTATGACAGGATAAACACATATCGACGGTACCAGCGGCTGTCAGATAAAGTTGATCAGGCCTTTTCAGCAATCCCTCTCGTGTAATGAGAAAAGCGACACCGGCAAAGAGAAGTACAACTGAAAGTATTGCCAGTCGTGAGGTTTTCTTATTTGTCATATTCATACCGGGATGATCAATCTCATTAGCCCCTGTACCTCTGTGTCGTCGGATATCGTCTACCGCATCCGAAAGCTTTTGTTGTCACCTTTAATCCAAGTGGTGCCTGCTTTCGTTTATACTCGTTAACCTGTACCCTGCGAATGATGTCTTTAACGACACTCTCAGAGAAACCACTGTTAATAATTTCTACGACTCCTATTCCCTGCTCCAGATACAAGTGAAGTATCTTATCCAGCACTTCATACGGGGGAAGATCATCCTGATCCAGCTGATCAGGTTTAAGTTCAGCAGAGGGAGGTTTTTCTATTATTCTCTCAGGTATCGTTTCTTCATCACGATTCACATAACATGAGAGTTCATAAACAAGCTGCTTCGGAACGTCGGAGATCACTGCAAGACCACCACTCATGTCACCATACAGGGTGCAATATCCAACAGCCATTTCACTCTTATTCCCTGTGGTAAGGAGGAGATGCCCGAACTTATTTGAAATGGCCATAAGCAGATTGCCACGTATGCGGGCCTGAAGATTCTGTTCTGTAAGATCTTCTTCACGTCCGGCAAAAAGTCCGCCAAGGCTGGATTTAAACTCATCAAATAACGGCTCTATTGCAATAACCTCAAAATTACACTTAAGGTTTTGAGCGAGTTGCTCTGCATCTTCAAGAGACTCTTTCGAGCTATAAGGCGATGGCATAGCTACTCCGAGCACATTATCCGCTCCAAGAGCATCTACAGCTATTGCGGCAGTGAGAGCAGAATCTATTCCTCCCGACAAACCAATCACGGCTGAAGAAAATCCACACTTTGTTACATAATCCCTAACACCCATAACCAATGCATCATACACTGCCTGAACTGACGGTGGATCGATGGGTGCATGGATATCCCCTTTCCAGTTGCTGGTATCAACAACAATCATATCCTCGCTAAATCCTTCAGCCTGTGCGACAATTTCACCATTTTGGTTCATTGCGAGACTACGGCCGTCAAAAATAAGAGAATCCTGTCCTCCAACCTGATTGCAATACATAAACGGTGTTTTGAACTGTTTGCAGTACGCGGTGAAAATTGAGCGACGAACATCTTCCTTTTCACGCTGGAATGGTGAAGCAGATATATTTATCATTGCTGTAAGTTGCTTGCCGTTCTTTGCGGCGTAGTTATGCAACTCTTCAACAGGTGCGATATCGTAATCCTTTACCTCATTGTGCCAGACATCTTCGCATATGGTCACACCGAAATATTGACCATCAATTTCATACAGATCCGAGGGTGGTCCTGGCTCGAAATATCGTGTTTCATCAAAAACATCGTAGGATGGCAGTAACTGCTTTCTCGCCTTAAAGACCACTACACCATTTCTTACAACGATCGCGGAATTGTATAAGGGTTTACCACCTTTCACATCATGACTTTCAATGGTGCCCAACATCACATCTATATCAGGCAACTTTCCAAATAGATTCTGTTCCGCCTGATGATAGTCAGATATGAATGACCTTCTTTCTAAAAGATCCTGTGGGGGATATCCGGAAATTACTAACTCAGGAAAGACTACCAGGCGGCAACCGTCTTCATATGCTTTATGAGCATATAAAAGAATCTTTTCACAATTCGACTCAAAATCACCAATTACCGGGTTTATTTGTACAAGGGCAATTCTCACCTTACACTCCGCACACGTTTATATTTACGAATGAATCCCGGCCATCAGCAATATCTGCTTTCATGATGACGAGAAATTTAATCAATATTGAACACAACTAAACAAAAATATCAGGACTTCTCTTTACCGTTTTTGTTCTCTTTTTTCCTCTGATATTTTCTTACAGCCCTGTTGTGATCTTTCAAATTGGTTGAAAACTGATGGGTACCATCATTTTTAGAAACAAAATAGAGGAATTTTGAGGTGGCAGGAAAAAGAACTGCATGCAAGGCCTCCCTGCCTGGATTAGCAATCGGCCCTATAGGCAAACCTTCTATGACGTAGGTATTATAGGGTGTTGGTGTTTTGAGGTGTTTTCTTGTTATGACGCCTGAATAACCAGCAACACCGTAAACAACGGTAGGATCTGACTGTAACCGCATCCCTTTTCTCAATCTATTTTTAAAAACTGATGCAATAAGTGGTCTTTCCGGTGAGCTCCCTGTTTCTTTCTCGACCATTGAAGCTAGAATAACCGTGTTAACCATATCAGGCTCGGGAGACATATCTTTTACAAGTTCCCCCCATACCTCCTGGAATCGACGGACCTGCAAAGTAATAATCTCTTCAGCTGTACGGATTTCCCGAGTAAGGTAATAGGTATCAGGATAAAGATACCCTTCCAAAGAAGTGATTCCTGTTATCCCTAATGACTCTATAAACGCTTTATCATGAATCAGGGATCCATACGTTTCAGAGTTCCCCCAGCCTCTCTCAGAAAATATCTGAGCAATCTCCTGAGCGTTCAACCCCTCGGGAATAGTTATAGCATGCTGGACAACTTTTGCCTTTACAAGCATCTTCAAGACTTCGACCGGAGTCATGCCTGTAGGGACCCTAAACTCGCCTGCACGTAATTTCCCTGCAACACCAAGCCACTTGGCGAGAAATAAAAACCGTATATCGTTATCGATTATTCCGGCATTTCCTAAGATCGCAGCTATGCCACGCATTGAGGTTCCCGAAGGTATAGTTATTATACTCTCCGCAGATTCAACCTGCGGTCCGTTACTGCTGGCGTAAATATACATCCAGGCAGATACCGACATTAACCCTATACACAAAAAAAGGGCCACCCAGAGGGCGACCCTTTTCCATATGCTTACAGAGCTCTTTGAACTGGGTTCTGTTAACTCTTCCACGACGTTCTTAATGATTTATTTCTTTTTATCGGTTGGCACTGCTTTTTTTACAGCTGCCTTTGCTTTCTTAACTGCCGGCTGAGCTTTTTTAGCGGTTGGTTGCGCCTTTTTCTGCAACCTCCCAAAAGCTATTTTAACAACCTGATCCATATCCTTCACCGGGAAGAATTCCATTTTATCACGGATATCCTGGGGGATTTCAACAAGATCTTTTTTGTTGTGAAGAGGGATAATCACCTTATTGATATCAGCTCTCAAGGCGGCAAGTGCCTTCTCTTTCAAGCCACCAATCGGCAATACACGACCCCTGAGTGTAACCTCACCGGTCATGGCCAGGTTACTGACAACCTTTTCGTCAATAATAGCAGAGTAGAGTGCTGTAGCCATGGTTATACCAGCAGATGGACCATCTTTAGGGATAGCACCGGCAGGAACATGCACATGAATATCTATTTTATCGAAATAATCCTCTGCAACTTTCAACTCTTTCGATCGGCTACGACAATAGGTTAAAGCCGCCTGCGCAGATTCTTTCATTACATCGCCAAGTTGTCCGGTAAGTATCAACTTACCTTTACCCGGCATGAGGTTAATCTCAATTTGCAGGATCTCCCCACCAACTTCAGTCCAGGCAAGACCTGTTACAAGACCAGGCTGCTCAAGTTTTTCAACCTCTGACTCAGGTATAGTCTTTGGAGGTCCAAGATAGGTGTCAATATTTCGCTGACTAACAGAATACGGTCCACGACCACCTTCAGCGACCTTTCTTGCTATCTTTCTGCACACCTTACCAATCTCTCTTTCAAGATTTCTAAGACCGGCTTCATAGGTATAATGGGTAATTATCTGTTTCAAAGTCTCATCAGTCATTTTCAGATGAGAAGGTCGTAATCCATTTTCTTTCAACTGTCTTGGCAACAAATATTTTCGTGCTATAACAGTCTTTTCTTCAAGGGTGTAGCCGGATAACCGGATAACTTCCATCCTGTCAAGCAAAGGTCCAGGAATCGTATCGGACATGTTTGCGGTGGTAATAAACATCACCTTTGACAGATCGATTGGAAGATTTAAATAATGATCTGAAAATTCTGAATTCTGTTCAGGATCAAGCACCTCAAGCAGAGCTGATGACGGATCGCCACGATAATCTGAACCTATCTTATCAATCTCATCCATCATAAATATCGGATTGTTAGAATCGACAGTTTTCAAACCCTGAACAATACGTCCAGGCATAGCACCGATATAGGTTCTCCTGTGACCGCGAATTTCAGCCTCATCCCGCATACCGCCAAGAGAAATTCTGTGGAACTTTCGTCCCATCGCTCTGGCAATTGATTGACCAAGAGATGTCTTACCGACACCCGGAGGACCTACAAAACAAAGAATTGGACCCTTTGTTGATTCGTTAAGTTTACGAACAGCAAGGTATTCCAAAATACGTTCTTTCACCTTCTCAAGGCCGAAATGATCAATATCAAGGACTTCTTTTGCCTCAACAAGATTAAGACGATCAGGAGTAGATTTTTCCCACGGCACATCAAGAATCCAATCAATATAGGTACGAATGATTGTTGCTTCTGAAGAATCAGGATGCATCATTTCCATGCGGCTAAGCTGTTTTTTAGCTTCTTTCCGCACTTCTTTAGGCATTTTCGTCTTTTTTATCTTGCTTTCCAGCTCGTCAATTTCTTGAGCACGCTCGTCTGTATCTCCAAGCTCTTTCTGTAAAGCATGCAACTGCTCACGGAGGAAATATTCACGCTGAGATTTGCTCATCTCTTCTTTGGCATCGTTTTGAATCTTTGCCTGAACAGTTGAGACCTCAAGTTCCTTTGAAAGAAGCTGATTAACAAGCGTCAGTCGTTTAACCGGGTCTGTCTCTTCGAGAATTGACTGAGATTCAACAATCTTCAGACGCAGGTTAGAACCAACGAGATCAGCAAGACGACCCGGATCATCAATATTATTAATGATCATCATGAGGTCGGCAGAGAGAATCCCCCTGAGTGACATGATTTTCTCTGTCTGCTCACGGACTGTTCTCATCATTGCTTCGACTTCAACAGAGATTTCTTCAACCTCAGTATCTTCGATTACTTCAATCGCGACTTCGTATGAAGGATCAGTTTTGGTAAATTCTGTTATCCTCGCTTTAGACATTGCCTGTACAAGAACTTTTAATCTGCCGTCCGGCATCTTCAAAGTCCTCATAACCATACAAACCATGCCTACATCGTAGAGGTCCGCCTCTTGGGGATTATCCTTGGTGGCATCCTTCTGAGTGACCAGCATTAAAAGCTTATTTGTATTCAAGGCCTCGTTAACAGCCTCTACAGAGCCGGGACGACCCACAAAAAGAGGAATGATCATATAATTAAATACAACCACATCCCTTACTGCCATCATTGGCAAAATATCAGGGATTTCCATCTCCTCATTATTGGAGAAATCGTCCATGCTAATACTCAAAGAATCATTAAATTCCACACATACCTCCTGACAGGACTGCTGAACCGTCGGATCAGAACAGCCAGCTCACTGTTTATAAAAAAAGCAGGATTGCCTCCCGCTTTTTTCTCTCCTGAACCAAGTATATTTTACATAAATTAAATAGTCTATCTGAAAACCGCCAAAAACCTAAACACAGACACCCCGTAAGTCAAGACAGGTTTCTGAAATCATTTGGCGGATTCGCATTTTTCCTTGAACTCAAGTGCAAATTTGTAGATAGTTGCATACTTCAAATCGTTTTATACAACTATACTTCCTCATTTTCGGAGATAAATATGCTGAGCGCAGAATCACTTTTCGACCTTTCCTCATTTTCACATTCAGAGATTTTCACTCATGGTGAACATGTATGGTCTGGCCTTAACAACTTGAAAGCATACATGGAAAAGTACAGCTACCTCTCACTCGACAGATCTCTGATACCTGATGGCAAACCTCTGCCTGATACAGTTATACTTCACAATGGAAAATTCATCAGTAGTGAGGATCTCGCGATTGAGTTTGGCGACGCAACCAAAGGTAGCCTGAAAGTGACTAGAAATAAAGAAGTTCTTTCAGGTGCCTCAGTATTAATGGCAGGGAGTGTCTTTTTAGGCGATCAAATTGCCCTCGGCGAAGGTGTTCTAGTCGAAACGGGGGCAATGATCAAGTCACCTGCAATCATTGGAGACTGCTGCGAAGTCCGCCAGGCTGCATATCTTCGTGGATACTGCCTGGCTGGAAAACGATGCGTTCTGGGTCATGCTACAGAAATCAAACATTCAATTTTCTTAAATGATGCCAAGGCTGGGCATTTTGCGTATTTAGGTGATTCCATACTCGGTACAAATGCAAATCTGGGTGCAGGTACCAAATTTGCCAACCTTAAAATGGTAAAAGGCAATGTTATAATTCGCCACAACGGTGATCGCATCGACACTGGAAGACGCAAATTCGGTGCCATCCTTGGCGATGAGAGCCAGACCGGTTGTAATTCAGTTACAAACCCGGGTACGATCTTTGGCAAACGTTGTATGCTCATGCCAAACACCACTTCACCTGCCGGATACCACCCGGAGAAAAAACTCATTAGGTAATACACTTTTATACTACTTGAGCAACATGAGGGTGAGCTTCAATCACCCTCAACTTCAGTGTCAATTGCCACAAGGTGACATTTGGCGCTGAATAAAATTAATGATTAAAAGATGTTTTCCGGATGAGATACTGCCACAAGCCCGGAAGCAGTATATTTTTATCTTGACGAAAAACCGCAAGACCACGTACATTGCGCAAACGATAATCTTCCTACTTATCGCTTTGCCCTTCCATTTTGCACTGCCTACCATACTATTTTCTGAACATCAATAAGGAGTAGCCCATATATGCTTACAGATAAAATTATCGGATTTATCGGCGGCGGCAACATGGCCGAAGCACTTATCAGCGGTCTTGTCGCATCCGGTGCAGCACTGCCTCAAAATATAATATGCTCTGATGTCCGTGAAGAGCCTCTGGCGGACCTTCGTCAAAAATATGGTGTGGAGACTTCAACAGATAATATTGTTGTCGCTAGAAAAGCAGAGATTCTTATCTATGCGACCAAACCGCAAATTCTAGCTACCGTGCTTAAAGAAACTGCTGAAGTTCTGGATAAATCCAAACTCATCATATCTATTGCGGCAGGAGTACCCCTTGCAGCAATTGCATCAGGCCTCCACAAAGAATTGCGATTGATACGGGTTATGCCTAATATCTGTGCCTTTGTAAAAGAAAGCGCAACAGCTATAGCCGCAGGCAAATATGTTGAAGATGGAGATATTGATATGGCTAAGGCCATTTTCGACTCTGTCGGAATAAGTGTATTCATCCAGGAGAATATCCTGATGGACGCATTTACAGGTCTAAGCGGCAGTGGCCCCGCCTATGTTTTCCTGATTATTGATGCAATGGCAGACGCAGGTGTGAAAATGGGACTTTCGCGCAAAGACTCTCTTCTCCTTTCCGCCCAGACGGTTATGGGTTCGGCTAAACTCCTGCTCGAATCCAAGGAGCACCCCGGTCAGCTGAAAGACCGTGTCACCTCTCCAGGCGGAACCTCTATTGCAGGTATCCATACACTCGAACAAGGCGGTCTTCGCACCACTATTATGGACGCTGTTGAAGCCGCTACAAACCGATCCAGAGAGCTTGGCGAAATGATGATCCAAAATTTTCTGGAAACAAACGGTAAATAACCATAAGCAGGGAAGCTAGCTGAAAACTATTTTTATACGGACAGCAAGGGAAAGGCGGAATGGTTTACCATTCCGCCTTTCCCTCTTTTTTACGCGGCCCTTGAAAGCCCCATACTGCTTAACGTACTCAATCCTTCGCGTGTAATAAGTGCCCGCTGACCATCCTGGTCACTCTCAACAAGTCCCTTACTGTTCATCACCTTAATCATTTGGCATGTCTCTTTTATGCTCAAATTAAGTCTTTGTGCTATCTTTCTTGAATCAACCACCTGGGGTTGAGAATTTTTCAGGTTTTCTACAAGAATGCCGAGTATCTGTTTTTTATATGCCAGAAATGCCATAACTAACCTCGAATTTTTCACTTCCTGATGTATCATGTCTAATACTTCAGGGACAAATGACGGTATAATCACTCAAGTAATAATCCATAATCTGATCACTCAGATCATTTTTTGAGTGCTTTAAAAAGCGACTTAGAAAATGAATCCTCAAAATCTTTAAGAAAAACTGACCACTCTGTTCCAAAGCTGTAATATGCGA
Source organism: Desulfosediminicola flagellatus (assembly GCF_005116655.2). Classification (GTDB taxonomy): domain Bacteria; phylum Desulfobacterota; class Desulfobulbia; order Desulfobulbales; family Desulfocapsaceae; genus Desulfopila; species Desulfopila flagellata. Next base: position 3,027,132 of record NZ_CP050698.1, read on the forward strand.
TAGACGCAAGCTTTTTAGTCAGGATCGCATCCCTGTAAGGCCTTAACTCGTCTGTATTCAGAATTCCCAAAATAGATTCCCTTCCTAGTTTTTCTATAAGAATCTGCGGGATATATTTTTCAAGTATTGCCCAGACAAGGCTTTCCTCAGCAAGAATTTCATCAATTCTCTCAATCAGGACATCCTGGAATGCAAATATCTCTTCACTTGTTTTTTCTGACAGATCAAACAACGGCACCATCGGATCTGCGTCATAGATCTTTAGCAGCATTGCCACTTCTATAGAAGTATAGCGTTCTACCAACTGGATAATGTCACGAATAAGTGCCCACCGGACCTGAACATCATTGAGCAGTTTTTCTTCATACTGATCCTGAAGCAGAAATGCTGTAAGAACCTCTGAAACCGAACTCGAGAAAACACCGCCCTTATTTGCTGATGAATCCTTTATCTGCTGAATATCCGTTGCCATTGCGATGTATCGTCTTGCAACATCATCAAAAAATACATTAGCTCCCTCAACAATGAATTTCAGTTCCTGGAACAGTTCCAGAAAATGCTTTACATTGCCCTGATTAATCGTGTCCTTAAAACCTCCACAAGGGATAAAGGCTGTGATATTAGCCTGCTCAATATATTTTCTGTTCTCAACAGTGGAGAGAAATGTCCGGTGAAAAAGTGCTCCATCCTCAACAAACGTTCCATCAGGCAGGGTAATATCTCTGGCTTTGAGCGGAACCATGAAACCGTTTTCACTTAGGCTATCAACAGGATAAAAGGTAGAATTATGGCGAGGATCGGAGTTTCTATTAAAGGCGAGCTTAAGAAGTTCTTTTTTATCAAGACCAGCAGGGTCAAAGAGGATAGATCCGCCATCGATAATCAAACAGATCTTACCTTTATAACACTGGATCTCGTTAGCACCAAGATCGCCGTCCGGGCCACCTGTAATCATTAGATTAAGATCTTCTTCCTGCTCGTTATAATGAGCTATAAGAGTGCGGAAGGCACTCATGACAGAGGTGGTGGTCATGCCTGAGAGATGTATCCTGCCGCCTATACGATCATTAACTTTCTCCATATCGTTAGTGACAAGGACAGATTCACCATCAATCTGCAAATCGACACCATCATCCCCGAGATTAAACAATCCGAACAGTTCACCACTGTCAAGAATCCCATACGTATCATGGGGGATACCAAATGATTTACCTGTGGTAATTGTTCGCCAGTATGGATAACCACGATCTTTTGCACGCATCGCGACACTATCCATGAGTGGAGCTGTGCCCTCATCAGGTCCGAAGAAGATGAGTTCAGGCTTACCATAGTAGTCAACAATTGAATCATCCAGCATCATCAGATCCATAATGCCTTCAGTATAGTCAAACAGAGATTGTTTGGAATAACATGCATACTCTGGGCGTGGAACGACCACACCTTTTGAACCACTCTCGCAGATATCCTTATGCTTCAATCTCTGAGCTTTTGGCCCAAGGGCATAGTTAAGCAGAACTGCATTGTCTAATTCAGTATCGTAATTTGATCGGGATACCCGTATCAACCTCAGTCCACCACGGGCAATATCTGCAGCCCGCAGATGGGTGCCGCAGGCATAATGACCGTTTACATAAAAAATTCCGTATACAAACTGATTGAATACAAGTGGATCTAGAATTTCCTGATTAAAACGAAAGGAAAATGATCGTTTTTCTTCCTTGTAAAAGTTTGTTTTCAAGGTAGAGCTGACAATCTTGAACATGAACTTAAATATGTCATATCCAAGGCTGAAATCAATAAAACGGGAAGTAATCAGTTTATCAAATTCACGCCATTTCTCATCAAGTTCAGCTTCAGATATCCTGGCTGTGGTAATCGGACTGAATTTTCTTTCAAAAAGGGTGTGAAGGATTTTTATGAGATCAACATTTTTCCTGGCTGTCTCTTCTATCAGCTGAATTCCGTAAATCGATTTATTGGAACTCTGCACCCTTTTGGCAAAAGCATCCTGATGATCTTTACTCGTCAGGCTATCAAGAATCTCCCGGTCAGTAGCATTTTCACTCTCCTTGTAGATGAACAGGTGAGTAAAGTCGATCGCATTTCCAGCAAAGAGCATCTCGTTGAAGGTGAGTTCATCATTAAGATACAGTTCTTTTACACTACTCACAGAAAATGAGAGAAATGAGCGCATATCTGCAAGTAATGCAGCTTCCTGGGTTCTAGTCAATTCCCCCTGTACATAGAGTGCACATACAGATGATGGTACAGAAGATTTTACGAGATAGGGCTCCCAGTATGCGCGCACAAGTTCCAGATCATGATCAGCAAGAAGCTTACGAAACAACGGCAACTGAGGCGTTTCAAAATCGCTGTGACACATCAAACGTGTCTCACCAGTCTCCGGCAGGTTGAATACTTCAATATATGGTACTACTGCCTGCTCGCTTTTCTTTAAGAAGCTCTCGTAACGCTTACGCGTCGGTTCAGGAGTCAGAGCATAATCTCCGGCCAGAGAAAAGAGAAAACGCGAATCTGTAAAAGAATCCCTAGGAAAATCTGCTACAACTTCAGGTCGGATGATATAGGTTGAATATTTGCTTTCAGGACTATAGTAATATTCTCTACGATGCCCGGAAATCTGGCTTTCAAGTACATCCTCCATGCTTTCTCTGGTTTCTTCAGTGGCAATACGTACCCGGCCGGCTGAACTCCCTGGAGCAAGATCAAAATCTATATTTGCTAAACGACCATAGAGGGTGACTGACCCGTCAACAATTTTAATACTCGTTGCAATTGATTTGAGAAGATGCTCAAGAGCTTCTTTCTGGATGTGTTCAAAGAAATATCGAGGTAACCCAAGGTCCTGCAGGAAAATACCTGCGGCTATATTAATACAGTTTGCAGTAACCAACCCTTCTGTGGAAAGATCTATAACCGCTTCATAGAGGAGCCGGGCATCAAGCCCGACACTCTCCGCTTTCTTGATAATATCTGCTCCCTGAGCTACAGGGCCTGCCGTACTTATTAACTTGTCCATGGTACCCTCCAAAAGAGTACATACTGGTCTGTGCTGTGTATGACCAGTTTCAGAAAAGATGCGAAACTTTCGTCAAAATACGTACCTAGCTTATAACTTGAATGTTTTTTTGCAGATTCCTCCAATGTTACCGAGGTTTTCACAAACCGTTATTCCGTTGTCACGCATCGCAGCAACCTTTGCCTGGCCGGTACCGCTACCTCCGCTGATTATTGCCCCAGCATGACCCATTCTTCGTCCTGGAGGAGCGGTGAGACCGGCAATAAAGCCTACTACCGGTTTTGTCACATATTCCCGGACAAAATCAGCGGCCTCCTCTTCTGCATTGCCACCAATTTCTCCTACCATGACAATCCCTTCAGTCTCAGGATCATCCTGGAAAGCCTTCAATACATCTATAAAATTTGTGCCGTTAACAGGATCGCCACCTATACCAATACACGTGGTCTGACCGATCCCGAGCTTTGTGAGCTGATCAACTACCTCATAAGTGAGGGTTCCTGATCGTGAGACAACACCGACGGGTCCACCGGCCTTATGAATTGAGCCGGGCATAATGCCGATTTTGCACACACCGGGAGTGATTATTCCAGGACAGTTAGGCCCGATTAATCTGCACGATTTTCCGGCCATGAAATTCTTCACTTTGAGCATATCCATTACAGGAACACCTTCAGTGATAGCGACCACCAGCTCCACACCGGCATCAACTGCTTCCATGATCGCATCAGCACAAAAGGCAGGCGGAACAAAGATCATGCTCGTATTGGCCCCGGTTTTAGCAACAGCTTCACGCACACTGTTGAAAACCGGTATGCCATTCATTTCCTGGCCACCTTTTCCGGGTGTGACACCGGCTACAACCTGAGTACCGTATTCAACACATTGCTCTGTATGAAACTGGCCTTCTTTTCCGGTTATTCCCTGCACCAGCAATTTCGTTTTCGAATTAACAAATATAGACACAACCCACTCCCTAATCAGTTATCGTTAAGGTATATTCTGCTACCGCTGTTATTTTACTGCAGCGGCTATCTTTTCTGCGGCATCGGCAAGGTCGACTGCAGTCACAAGGTTAAGTCCCGATTCAGCAAGAATCTGTCTGCCCTTCTCAACATTCGTTCCTTCCATACGAACAACCACAGGGATATTAATACCAACACTCTTTGCCGCCTGTACCACTCCTTCCGCAAACACATCGCATCGGAGGATACCGCCAAAAATATTGATCAGTATCGCCTTAACTTTCTCATCTTTCAGGATTATGCGTAATCCATTTTCAACCATTTCCGCAGTTGCACCACCACCGACATCCATAAAGTTAGCTGGCTCAGCCCCGGCATTCTTAATGATATCCATGGTCGCCATGGCAAGACCTGCGCCGTTGACGATATTACCCACATTGCCATCAAGATTAATGTAATTCAGGTTATATTTTGACGCCTCGACTTCGAGAGGATCTTCTTCACCAAGATCCCGATATGCTAGAATGTCTTTATGCCTGAACAACCCATTTGAGTCGACATCAACTTTTGCATCAAGCGCAAGCACCTGGTCATCATCGCTTATTATGAGTGGATTTATTTCAACCAGCGAGCAGTCGCGCTCCATAAACAGGTTAAACAGGTTCTTCACTAAGGTGGAGAAACCTTTGCGAACAGGTACAGGTAAATCCAGACCGAAAATCAATTCACGTAAGTGATATCCCTGTAATCCCTGAAGAGGATCAACAGTGACCTTAATGATCTTCTCCGGGCTGCGTTCTGCAACCTCTTCTATATCCATTCCGCCTTCGCGGCAGGTTATAATGATGATTCTCGCAGTCTCACGATCAACCAGCAGACTCAGGTAGAGTTCTTCACGTATCTTCTGGCCCGCCTCTATCAGTAAGGTATTGACCAACCTTCCTTCTGGGCCGGTCTGCGGGGTAACAAGAGTCATACCAAGAATGGCTTCTATATGATCTTTAGCCTCCTGCTTTGAAGCAGCAAGTTTCACACCACCGCCTTTTCCTCTACCGCCGGCATGAATCTGCGCCTTAACGACAACCGGGAATCCTCCCAGTTTATCGGCTGCATCAATCGCCTCTTCAACTGTTGTGGCAGCCTGCCCCTCTGGTACCGGTACCTTGTACTGTCTGAAAAGTTCCTTCGCCTGATATTCGTGAATTTTCATGAGACTCAATAATAGGTATGAATGAATAAAGGCAGGGAATGACCGCACACAAGCACAGTCACTGCCTGCCAATAGTTTATACTAAATGACTAGATTTACTGCTTATAAGGGGTACCCAACTCATATCCGAGATACAGCGCCTCGGTATTCATTTCGATAAAGTCCTTCGGGACCCTTTCACCAATTGCTTTTAAAACAGATTCAGGCTTAACCACTTCTGAAATACCAATAAGTGCCCCCAAAACACAGATATTGAAAACAATAGGTTTACCTATTTTTTCCATAACAGTCTCATACATAGGCAATTCTATCTGAAGCGCATCAACCTTCTTTGTGGTTTCTACAAATCTCGGGTCTGTAAGCAGTGTCCCACCAGGCCTGATCTCTGGTGCAAAGCTGGTGTATGCCTGCTGTGTCAAACATACAAGAATGTTGGGTTGCGATACCACAGGGAAATTTATTTCCTGCTCAGAGAGAATGACATCACTCCGTGTAGCACCTCCACGAGCCGCAGCACCGTAACTCTGTGACTGAGTCGCGTTCATGCCCTCATGGATTACAGCTGCCTCTGCCAGGATAATCGCAGCGGTAATAACCCCCTGACCTCCTGAACCGGAAAAGACGAGTCGTGCTCTTCTCATTTGCCAGCCCCCTTCATTGCGTGTTCAATAATCTTGTCATATTCAGAGCAATATTCCGGCCGTTCCTTCTGTACAAATATTCCACGTCCGAGAAGGGTTGGATCTTCTTCAAGAGCCTTTGAGCCGATTCTTGCAGTGATTTTGTTATAATTCTCCATCATCTGCGCAGCATCACCCTCTTTATTCTTTCTGCCGAAATGAGTCGGACACTGCGAGAGAATTTCAACTACAGAAAAGCCTTTATGCTCAATGGCTTTTTTGAGAATAGAGGTCGCTTCCTTGGCATGATATACTGTTGTTCTGGCAACAAAGGTTGCACCTGCAGCAGTTGCAAGGTCTACAATATCAAAATCATTATCAATCGTAGTGAAAGGAGCGGTAGTAGCTTTTACACCTAGACCGGATAATGGTGAAAACTGTCCACCGGTCATTCCGTAAATTCGGTTATTCATCACAATAGCGGTAATGTCTATATTACGCCGGGCAGCGTGAATAAAGTGGTTTCCACCAATCGCTAGCGCATCACCGTCACCCATTGGCACTAACAGAGTAAGCTCAGGCTGGCTCAGTTTAACACCGGTGGCAAAAGCAAGGGCACGGCCATGTAATGTATGAAGTGAGTGAAAATCGACATAACCTGATATTCGAGCGGAACAACCGATACCTGAGGTCATGACTATGTCATTTTTTTCTAACTGCAGCTCCTCAACAGCACGCAGAAGTGAGTTAAGTACGATTCCGTGGCCGCAGCCAGGGCACCACATGTGAGGGAAAAACCGTTGTCTGAGATAATCTTGTACTGCCATTGTTAAATTCCCCTCCCCTGGATTACCCGCAAGAGTCGCTTGATATCAGAAGGTGTAATAAGCTTACCATCAATACGGTTTGCAAGAAAAACCTTCTCCGGTTCATCAACTGCGATTTTGACCTGAGCAAGTACCTGGCCCATATTCATTTCAACAACCACTACAGACTTTGCACCAGCACATTTCTCACGAACTAGCTCATGAGGAAAAGGCCAGATCGACTGTAATTCAAGGACGCCTATTCTCTCACCTTTATCACGTCTGTTCTTTGCGAGATGAATTGCTGATCGCGCAGAAGATCCATACGAGACAAGAACATACTCTGCATCTTCAAGATAATGTTCTTTATAACGGGTGATCGACCTGATGTTATTATCTATCTTATCAACGAGATGACGCAGCAGTTCGTTTACAATTTTCGGGTTTGCGGAAGGAAAGCCCCACATATCATGATACAGACCTGTCACGTTATAACGATGCTCACCACCGAAATCGGACATCGGCAGTCTTCCATCCTCACGTGGCAGGTAAGGACGGTAATCAACACCTTTAGGTAAGGCTGTACGCAATCTCTCAACCAGCTCAATCTCATTCACATCCGGAACAACGAGTTTCTCTCTCATATGTCCGATCGCTTCATCAAGCAAAAGGATAACAGGAGTACGATAGGTCTCCGCCATATTAAAGGCATCAACTGTCATGGCAAAAACATCCTGATGATTCGAGGCTGTAAGCGCTATGATCGAGTGATCTCCATGGGTACCCCAGCGGGCCTGATTAATATCTCCCTGACCTACGTGAGTCGGATTACCGGTAGAAGGACCACCACGCTGAACATTAGCTATGACACATGGAATTTCTGCCATACAGGCATAGCCGATTGCTTCCTGTTTCAAGGAAAAACCGGGGCCACTTGTTGCGGTCATTACCTTATGACCAGTCAGGGAAGCTCCAATAATTGCACACATGGAAGCAATTTCATCTTCCATCTGAATGAATTTTCCACCAATTTCAGGCAATCTCCTGGAAAGATGCTCAGCAATTTCGGTGGATGGTGTTATAGGATATCCAGCGAAGAAATCGACACCGGCATACAATGCACCCTCAACACAGGCTTCGTTGCCCTGTACAAATTTAATCTTCTTTTCCATTTTCCCCTTCCTGGCTTTTCAGCACCGTTATTGCAAGATCAGGACATCGTAATTCGCAAAGCATACAAACAATGCAATCTTCTGGCCTTACCACCGTTGCCGTCCCCTTAGAGTCTAATTCAAGAACCTGCTTTGGGCAGAGCTTCACGCATATAGCGCACCCTTTACACCAATCGCGGTTAATGACTATTTCCTTGAGTTTTTGCCTCGCCATATTTTTTTCCTAACGGAGTCCCCGTCCCTCTTTTAAGGATGCTTTCATATCCATTTTACCACTTGGATAAGTTACTTATGCCGTAAACCGGTTTTTTTCCATTTCAGACCTCAAACAAATTGATTGAACCCAGTATTGGCAAATGCACAGAAACCTAGTTTCTACCATGTCTAAAATCTGCTTCCCAAATATATAGTTACATGCGGATTCCCCGGTAAAATCCTGCTACGAGAACCACATTGTATACAGAGAATGTAGACAGGACAATTAGCTCTCGATTCTACTCATGTCAACCATTTTCTGGGCAAAAATTGAGAAAGATATGACCTATGCTTTTTAAATAAATTTTTCACTTCAATCCTGTTATATTCTACCATTCACCACCACTGATATATTACAATTTTGTTAATTTACAATCATTGTGTACTCATTTTGCACACAATAGGTGTTTTTCCAACCAATCTATGCTATACAACATGATCGGAACAGCCTTGCATCTCCCACCTACCAGCAAACGGTCCAGGCAATACCCTTCCGTTGCTGGTTCCTACTGAAGATAAACAGTTTTTACTGCTGCCTGTACCGATGACGCCTATTAACACCAATTTCTCATTCACTATTTATTCAGTTTCATGCAGGTGACAAATGAGTACTATTCGTAAAAGTTCAGAAGAAGAAGTGTACAAAAAGCTAAAAAACGCTATACGCAAACGTTACATCAAGCAGGGAAGTCAGTTGGTTGAAGTAGCTTTAGCCCAGCAACTTGGCGTAAGCAGAACACCTGTGCGCAGTGCGATAAAAAAACTGGAAGTTGAAGGTCTGGTCAATTCGATCCCCAACAGAGGGGCCTTTGTTATTACCCCCACTCCACGCGAGATTGAAGAAACCTATATTGTACGTATCGAACTTGAACAGATGGCTGCCAGAATCACCGCTGAAATCATTACAAAAGATCAGGTGGCAAAACTCCGTGAATTTGTCGAAATGGAAAAAACCATCTTCGACCGAACTAATCTAGATGAATTTGATGTAGTCAACGCAAAGCTTCACCTGAAAATTGCTGAATTCACAAATAACAAAGTTTTATTTCAATATGTTAAAGAGCTTCTTGATCGTACCAGAATTTACATGATATTATTTGACCCCTTCATGAAGCTCGAATACAGCCCTACTGTTCACGCGCATGAAGCAATTATTGACGCACTTGCAGAGCACTCCCCTGCAAAGGCTGCCGAAGCAGTAAGAGTTCACTTGCAAACTTCAGTGGATGGATTGGAAAAAGTTGAAGTAATGCCTGAGGACTATCTTTCAATATGATCTGAGATATAAATAGAGAGCATTCTGCAATACGTTGCAGCCTTTGCTACTACCATGAAGGTTACCACCAAATCATATTCGCCGAATTCCGCGTAGTCTGCATTTCTCTGTATCTTTTTACTACAAGTACAACCATATCATTTCATATTGAACACACTTCTCACCTCAGATAACAGAGTAAGTTTCTCTTGCAAGCACTAGTGTCATGTCATGTGTCAAATGTAGTAATAATGCGAAGCTTTTTCTCTTCCTGCAAGGCACGACTGATTGAGCATAGCAGCGCTATGTAACAGAAGGAGTAACGAAGTCAGGAAGTGAAAAGGGCGAGCAGAATTAGACATCTGAGGCATGACAGGACACTAGGGACCCCTCTCTAGCCAATAGATATTTCTGCGGCTACCGCATTGCAAGGCCTATTCGATGGGGTGCTTCAGGTGAGTGGCATATGCCTTGTCCTTCGGAAAATTTCCTATGCAAAATCTACGTCAACCAATAGAATTGCGATTGATAACAATGAATTGATCTTTCAAAAATGTGACATACACCCGCCACTTAATATTTCACATAAAATCTGCATTTTATATATTTTTGATTATATTACTGTTAGACTTCTTTCCCAAAATATGTGAATATTGGCCCCGATAATCAATCAAGACTCAACCGCACAGGCCAAAGCTCTTCAAATCATTCGCCGTTTGCTGAATCCTGTATGATCCCTATAATTAGTAGAGGTAAAGTGCTTACATGGAACAGCACCTGATTGTGCCATTGCCAGCCATTCAGCACTTCGTAATTGCTTCGGCGTCATTTCTATTAATACGCGTAATTCCAGAAGGTCTTTTATATGTCTTTAAATAAAGTGGACTCTCCAGCCATCCCTAACGTTTATGTTCCTGACAATCCAGTATGGCCATCCTTAACAAAAACTGAAGTGCTGGATCTCAAAAATCAGATTAAATCATTGCTTAAAGAACACAATGCAGTTCTTGTCGCGCATTACTACACTGACGGCCTCCTTCAGGACCTTGCTGAGGAAACAGGCGGGTGTGTAGCTGATTCATTAGAAATGGCACGGTTCGGGGCTGAACAATCTGCAGAAACACTTGTTGTTTGCGGTGTTCGTTTTATGGGGGAGACTTCTAAGATACTCAACATTGAGAAACGTGTTCTGATGCCTGATCTTGCTGCAACCTGTTCTCTTGACGAGGGTTGCCCTGCCGACATGTTTACCAATTACTGCGATCAGTTTCCAGACCACACCGTTGTTGTCTATGCCAACACCAGTGCTGAGGTGAAGGCTCGATCAGACTGGGTAGTTACATCTGGAATCGCCCTCCCAATCGTAAAACACCTTGCAGAAAAAGGTGAAAAAATACTTTGGGGTCCAGATAAACACCTGGGCAGATACGTGCAGCGTTTAACTGGTGCAGAAATGATATTCTGGCCAGGCTCCTGTGTTGTTCATGAAGAGTTTCGATCTGTAGCTCTTGAGAGAATGCGTAAGCTTCATCCTGAAGCCGCTATTCTTGTCCATCCTGAATCACCTGAACAAGTTGTTGACCAGGCGGATGTTATCGGCTCAACAACCGCACTTATCAATGCAGTGAAAACCATGGACCGCAAAGAGTTCATTGTGGCAACAGATGCTGGCATCTTTAATAAAATGCGGCAGGTAGCGCCGGATAAGATTCTGCTTGAAGCCCCCACCATGGGAGAAGGAGCCACATGCCAAAGCTGTGCACGATGCCCGTGGATGGGAATGAACTCCTTACAAAACCTTGCAGAAGTGCTCAAGTCAGGCAGTAATGAAATCCATATCACAGCTGAGCTCGCCGAAAAAGCACGCATACCCATTCAACGGATGCTCGATTTTGCAAAAACAATGAAATAAGATACTAGCTGTTTCTTAGCGTGTATAGCAACAGGGGCGAGCAACACTACTGCTCGCCCCTGCACTATATGTTTATCGGGCAAGCCTCTCAACTATCTCTTCTGCAACCCTATTTAACGAACGCTCAGCCACATATATTTCAATCTCAGCCAAATCCCGATATATCGGCAACCTGCTCTCAAATAATTTACGGGCAGCCTCCAGGTTCTGGAGCAACGGCCTTTTCCGTATTTTCTTTTCAGCATTAGGATGATTCTCTATCCCTTTAATGATTGAGTCAAAATCAGAATGCAGATAAACTATTGTCCCGATATCCCTGATGTTTGGAACATTTATAAAACCGCCACCAGTTGATATTATCGAGCCTGTAACATTTTTTTCCAACCAAACAGCAGTTTTTCGCTCTAAAGATCTGAAGGCCTGCTCCCCTTCATCTCGAAATATTCTTTTGATCTTATTATTGGAAAAACTCTCGATAAGATCATCACAATCCAGCGCATACATTCCTGTTTTTTCAGCCAGCACACGTGCTGTACGCCCTTTGCCAACTCCCATAAAACCAATAAGGACAATATTTTTATTTTTATCAGCACACATATTTTTATTTCTTTTGTAAGTTCTTGATGGTTGATCTCTATTCATCACAGGCGGTGCTACCAAACAGCCAGTCACGATATTTTTCTGCAATATTTACCCATCCATACGACTCTGTCAAATCTTCTGATTCTTTGCGAGACATCCTTTTACTACTGCCAAGCAGGCGCTCCAGCGTATTTTCAAAACTACTGTCTGAATATAAAAATTCTTCAGGAAATAGTTCGGGGTAAGAGAGTCGATCAGGTAATAGCGGCACACACCCTGCTCTAACTGCCTCTAAAACAGAAATACCGAAAAACTCATGATGAGCGGTCGATACTACAATATCACCTTGCTTAAGCAACTCCCCGTATGCTTTTGCGGATTCAGCATAACCATAGTGAATTATCTGTTCAGATAACTCCTCTTTTCCCTCAACAAAACATTCGGGCATGTTTTTAAATGATTCTCCGAGCACAATAAGGCGAAAATCGATTCCTTTGTTTTTTAATGAATATAACGCTGCAAAAAACTCATCAGGATTTTTATCGTGTTCCCACCGATGATTCCAGACAATAACCGGACTGCCATTTCTACAACAATCCGGTGCAGCGTCAATGTGGCTAAAATCAATGCCTGGATGCAGAACAATACTTTTATCCCTGACACCATCATGCCAATCAATAATCGACATATCTGCAGCCTTTTTAACAAAAAAATAACTCCTGTCTAAAAAGGTATTCATGTTGTAAGCGGAGTTGAATGCAAGACGATCAGAAGCAAGTGCAGTCGTGAAATTTATAGCAGTAAACTGCTGGATGCCCTTATCCGGAACTCGACCAGGATAAGCGAATTGATTTTCGTGAAAGTATGTGCAAAACTGTGTTTTAGGATTCCAGCCTTTCACTTGACCGACGAGGGCCCGTAACACTGCGACATTTACAAAGGTAGAACATAAAACGGTATCAAAATAGCGGGCTTCAGGCTCTAACGCAGATATCTGCGAAACAAACCATGGTGCAGACATCTGCATCCGCATTTTCCATTTTCGAGCAGGCAGGCTAATGAGCTTAAAATCACACTCTATATTCTCCAAAAGTCCGTCAAGGAATGCTTGATGAGACCCACCATAATATGGCTCAATTACCAGTATTCTTTTTCTTTTTTTCATCTAATATGTCCAGTTCCTTTTTTAGTACCGTTGCAAAGGAAGTTATTTCCCTGAACAGGTAGCCACACTTAACCGGCACCTCTCCACCAGTAAAATAGAGATTCGTATCAGGAAAATTCCGACATATAGGCAATCTGTTTTCATGGTCTTTACAGATACCTGCCGTGGTAAACCAGGAACAGGAAAACAAAAGAAACCCCTGAGAATCGCGACCAACTACTGTAAAACGGGAATATTCAGGATGTTTTTCAACAACCCTGTAAAATTCTTTCTCTTTTCGTAACCATCTGCCATTAGCTTCAAGGCATATTCTTCTACAGCACCTTCCACACATGAGACAGTTACCTTCAATTACTACCTTTTTCCTGCGTAATTTCAAATGGAAAAAACGTATCCAGCCTAGCAGGGAATACTTTCTAAAATCCGCCAATACGTCATATAAGCTTTTCTTATCCATCATGCTTTTCCATTGAACAGGGAGGTTATCCAAGGTAAGGTTAAGGAACGCGTCAAGCAGTGAAAATACGAAAATGAAAACCGCATTGGAGACATATGCATGTGGAAGTCTAAAGATGTTTATTATGTTTCCGGAAACACGGGTATTCTCGCAAAGGATATGGGAAAAGCCCTGCTCTGCCAGTTTCCGGAAGTAAATTTTAATGAAGAACGCATACCGTTTATACGCACCGAGTCCCAGGCTAAAAAAGCACTAGAACGCATATTACAACAGTCAGCAGGGCGTTACCCTATTATCTTTTCCACACTCTTTAGTAAAAATCTTAATAAAATTTTCGATATACCCGAAGTTGAGTTCCTCAACATCTGTGATCACTTTCTGGTACGGCTTGAGGAAATTCTTGAGGCAAAGGCAATCAGGGAACCGGGAACCGCACGTGTAATGGACGATTCCGCTATGAATAAGCGCGTAAATGCCATTCACTATTCGATCGCCCATGACGATGGTACTGCTACCCAGGACTATGACGAAGCCGATCTTATTATCGTTGGAGTTTCCCGCTCTGGTAAAACTCCTGTTTCGGTGTTTCTGGCAACGCAGATGGGAATTAAAACAGCAAATTTCCCTCTCGTTGACGACAATCTGCATTCGTGCAGATTACCACCTGAAATCATACGTAATAAAAGCAGAGTTGTAGGCTTGTCCACAACCCCTGAAATGCTCAATTCCTTTAGGGAAAAACGCTATCAGGGCAGCACGTATGCCAAAATCGCAACCTGCTCGACAGAACTCAAACAATCTGATCAGATATTCCTCAAATATCAGATCCCTGTTGTGTTCTCAGATGGTCGATCTATCGAGGAGACTGCTACCCAGGTTGCCCAGGAGCTCAAACTAAAAACTGCACCGGATCATTAATTTCTTTTTAACATCCACGCCCCGATCTGATTTAATAGAAGACACCGCTTATACAAATCACGTTTCTTAATCGGGGCATAAAAGAAGTGCGTCCATGTCCTCCGCATAAGCACAATCTTCATCTCCGGGCTTTATTGCCCTGAAATATCATGACAATAAAAACTGCACCCTGCTTCTGCTGCAGCGAAAAACCCTTTAGTGAGTGCTGTGAACCCGTTTTACAGGATCACTCTAAAGCTTTGACGCCGCATACACTTATGCGCTCTCGCTACACTGCGTATATACTCGAAAATGAACCATACCTGCTCACAACATGGGACCCTTCGACACGACCCAAAAAGCTTTCTCTCGATGAAAACCCTGTAAAGTGGCTCAAGTTATCAGTCCATTCATATAGCGATGTCGATGAAAAGAGTAAAACAGGAGAAGTAAAATTCTCTGCTCAATTCCTGGACAAAGATCACCTCTGCACGATGGTAGAAACCAGCAGGTTTGTCCGCCATGGAGCACTGTGGTATTATCTTGATGGCCTGAACGAGATTAACCGCGAAAAGCTTGCCCGTAACGGAAACTGCCCCTGTGGATCAGGTAAAAAATTCAAACGCTGTTGTCTGATCAAATAATCACGTAGATATCATTTTTCACTTAGACAGTTCTGATCGTTGCTCTCTAGAGCAGATGTCTACAACTCTGTCGAGAAGCATATCCGCAATTCGTTCCTTCGAGACCAACGGAAGATTTTCAGAACCATCTGCGGTAAGCAGCAGCAGTTGATTATTATCTACTTCAAAACCTGTAGAATCTGACTTGATATTATTAACTGCTATCATATCCAGATTTTTAGCCTGAAGCTTTTTACGTCCTTCCTTCTCAAGCCGTGAACTTTCTGCTGCAAAACCTATCAGCACTTGTCCTTCTTTTTTTCTGCGTCCAAGTTCTTTGAGGATATCCGGATTTTTTTCAAGCTCAAGGCTTCCTTTGATCTGCTCTTTTTTGACTTTTTCATCAAAGATCGTCCTTGCTCGGTAATCAGAAACTGCTGCAGATTTGATTATTATTCTAGAACTACTTGCGTATTCCATAACAGCATCATGCATTTCAATTGCTGTCTGAATATCGATGCGCTTTACCCCAAGAGGGGCTGTAAGTGATGTTGGACCTGATACCAGGGTAACCTCAGCACCACGCCTGTAAGCGGCACGAGCCACTGCAAAACCCATCTTTCCTGAAGATCTGTTGCTTAAGAATCTTGCAGGATCAATCGGTTCCCGCGTCGGCCCTGCTGTAACAAGTACAGATTTTCCAGATAAATCGTGATTACTGAGAGCCCTTTGAAAAATATCGTCAACCTGATCCCATTCAGGCAGTCGCCCCTTGCCTTCTTCCTTGCAGGCCATCATTCCCTCATCAGGGTCAATGACCGTATATCCAAAGGATTTCAATTTTTCGAGATTGAGTTGTGTAGCAGGATGACTGAACATACGTGTATTCATTGCCGGACAAATATAGACAGGTGCCCTGGCTGCCAGAACAGTTGTGGAAAGGAGATCTTCAGCCATGCCGTTTGCAAGCCTGGCAATTGTCTGAGCACTCGCAGGTGCGATAATGATAATATCAGCCTCTCTGCCAAGATTTATATGAGCCATCACCTCACTGCTCTCAGTTTCAAACATATCAGTGTGAACCTTCTCGCCTGATAATGCACTAAACGTTAGAGGTGTAACAAACTGTCTGGCAGACTCTGTCATTATAACTGAAACTAGAGCTTCGGCCTTTGCCAGCGTACTCACCCAGCCGGCAACCTTAAATGCTGCAACACTTCCGGTAACTCCGATGAGTATTCTCTTTCCGGCATATACCCTGGCCATAATTACTCCTGCTTTACAATACTGAATCTCTTTAAACACAAAAAAGCATACCACTATTTCAGGGGTATGCTTCTGCTAAAAATACACTCTATAATATATCAAAAAAAACCGGTTCGACCCGGGTAACGTACTTACTCCCTGATAAGACTCCTATAGTAATTGCTTCAACTTAATGTGCAACTAAAACAGGCGGTGTAATGCATATCTCTTAACACCACGCCTCACTTTCCGTTTCGTTTAAACATCGTGACTATTGTCTGACCGATTATCTTGATATCTGTCCACAATGAATAATTGAGAATATACCAGTCGTCCATCTGCACCCGCTCAGTATAATTATCAACATCGGATCGTTTACCGACCTGCCATGGACCTGTGATTCCCGGCTTCATTGAGCAATACCGCCCGGCACTTTCTTTATAAAAGTTATCAAGTTCACAACCAACTATCGGCCGTGCTCCAACAACACTCATTTCACCTTTGAGCACGTTGAAAAACTGGGGAAACTCATCCAGACTCACCTTACGCAAGAACCTCCCTATTGCAGTCACTCGCGGATCATTTCTCAGCTTGAATCTATTCTGCCATTCCTCACGCAGTGTCTCATCCTGCTGAAGAATGGTCTCAAGCTCGTTATCAGCACCCACTCTCATTGTTCGGAACTTCAAACAGTTGAATTTTCTACCAGTAACTGTAATACGTTCGTGAGCGTAGAAAATCGGGCCACCATCCGACACCTTAATAGCAAGAGCTACCATGAGTGTTAACGGGAGTGAAAAGATCAATACCATCACTGAAAAAACAATATCGAAACTTCGCTTCCATTCTGTGTGTGGATTGAAGTTCAAAATGATCAACTCGCCAAGAGACTGGAGTTCAGCATGATGAATCCCAAAAAGATACAAATCAGGTATAAGATAAATCTTCGCCCCTAGTGAACGGCACTCACGGAGTATCTTAAATATCATCTGTTCTGCCCGCATAGGCAGTGCAATATACACATAATCAATATCATTCTGATCAAGATACCCCTGCATTTCATCAATGGTTCCGATGACTGGTATATCCATCACCTCGGTTATTTTTTCATCCTTTCTCACATCATCAAAGAAGCCAAGCACTTCAATACCAGCCCATGGCATAGCTTCAATTTCCTTCACCAGCGTCACACCTAGTTCACCTGCGCCGACAACAACTGCTCTTCGGACGTTTTTACCATTATTTCTTATCCTGCGAAGCATCGCACGAGCGAATACGTGTAAAAGAAAGATGAGAGCTGGTGTGCTGAGCGACCAGATAAGAAATACTACTCTGGAATAGGCGTGAGATATTTTGAATATAAAAAAGTAAAACAATAGAATACCGACAACCATGACCCAGGCTTTTAAAATGGCAAGCAGTTCGAGGTAAAACTTCCCACCACGCCAGGATCGATAGAGTTGCACTGATTGAAAGGAAACAAAACAGAGTATAAATGTCAGTACTGTAAGACGTGAATAGTAGATATTCCAAGGTATACTGTACCACTTGACCAGTGCTACCATATACCCGACACATAACAGGCAATCAACGAAATGCAACAATCTGGCAATCAGTGAACTTTGTTCTCGTAGATTGGTCGCGACCATAAAATTTAGTGTTTGGTAATCCTATTTATTTAAAAAGGTGAATGGAATTCAATCAGGCTTTCTGCCTTTTTTCCACCAGGCCTGATGCATGCTCAGCCCCGGTACTACTTCACCTGGAATCTTCTGATAATTTCTGCCGGCCTTATACCCTATAAACTTCATCATCGTACGGGCCATAAAATCTGCAGTCTTTACATACTCCTTCTTCTGCAGCAGATTATTCATGCCTGAACGGACATATTCGACACCGCGATTTTCAGCCTTCCCAAAATCATTAAAAAGAAGTGCTTCGACAGTATGCAGCACGCCGATGTCAAAAGAGCGTTTAAACTCCTGAACGATTTTATAATTATGGCTATGATAAACAGCTGCATCACTCACATATTTAATCGTATATCCTTTCTGCAGAAGTCTTCCTGCCGCGCAGGTGTCTTCACCGAAAATAAGACCATCCTTAAAATAGCCGACATCTGTAAGGGTTGATTTTCGGTATGCTGCAAACGAATTTGAAGTAAAGATTGTTCGTATCCCCAGCTTCTCCTTATCGTCATACTCTCTGGTATCAGGCTTATCAGGGTAATTGAAAGCACGTAGATGGGCAGCAGCAAAATCCGCATCTTCGTTTGGCAACTGTCTGCCATACGTCATTGCCAGCTTCTCATCGTCAACAAACGGTGCTATGAGCTTTTCAATAGCATCATTCGCTGCTGGAATTGCATCCTGAGTCATAAATACAAGAATATCGCCAGTTGCTTCCTCAGCCATACGCGTACGTGTTCCACCATGATCGAACTCTGATTGCGGGATTATGGTTACAGATGCCCCATAGTCTCTACATACGCTGACAGTAGCATCTTTTGATGATGAATCCACAACCAGAATCTCTTCTGGTATAACAGTCTGCTTCTCTAATACCTGAAACAGTTTAGTCAGTGTCTTGGCGCCATTATATGTTGGTATTATTATAGATAATTTCACACTACTCCCTGGTAACAGAAAAAGAGTGATTTTGGTGCTTACAGGTTAACTGATACAGATTCACAATTTATGTATCTCCTCGTAGCATACGAGCATTAAATTTTCACATACCGTACGAGAATGTATTTCATGACTGCCCACAGCATATACGGAGATGGATGCTTTCTGTAGAGAAGCATCTCACTTTTCGATGCTACTTCTCGTAAGAATACTTGTACATCCCGTCGTTTTCGCTTCCAGCCTCTGCCGTGATACGCAACAAGTTGAGGCTCAAAAAGCAACTTCCACCCATGCTTTCGCAATCGTATGGAAAATTCGATATCTTCTTTGTACAAAAAGAAATCCGGGTCAAAGATATACCCACTCATTGCCGCAAGCGCTTCAGGCCTGCAGGCGAGCAAGGCACCACAAACGGCAGGAAGAAACTGCCGCGGTCTGTTTATGCCAGCGTACCTGACTCCGTGGTCTCTATCGTACCAGCGACCATACCATTTCCTGAATACTCCGGTTGAATCAATATATTCTGTTGGTTTAGAAGAGTTCATGTCGTAACCAACAAGAACACCCGAAACAACACCCGCTTCAGGTGTATTTTTTAATAACGTTAAGGCTTTCTCCAGATATTTGTCCGGAAGTACTGTATCCGGATTCAAAAACACAACCATTTCGGTATCTGCAGATACAGCTTGATAGCCTATGTTATTTGCTTGAGAAAAACCAACATTCGAGGTTCGTATTAATCTGAAAGCATACCGATCTGCCAACTGGTCAAGATACCCGGTTTCTGTTGAGCCACTATCTACGACTATAAGATTGAGAGAGCATCCACTCTGATTTTCAAGCGCGCCCAAGCATTGTGGCAGCTCATGAGCTGAATTGTGGGATACTATAATCGCTGAAACAATAGGTATACTCATCGAATTTTAGTATTCGCCCATTCCCTGTTCTGACACCGGATTTCTTACGACCGAAAATCATCACCTGAACAAACTGCATTTACAACTGTTTCACGAGTTTTTCAATTACAAACACACGCTCAGAACAGCTATTTCAATATTGTTCGAACATATATTTCAACTGATGTTTGCCTAACCGCCCGAAAAGCATTGCGATTCACCCTGTTGTCAGGCGTAATGCTCTTCGCAAATTTTTTTTTGCAACCGGATTATCCTGCTGTTGTTATCTCTTCGTATACCTTCTCCTCAGTATTTTATAATCAAACACTGACTGGAAGTAATGCTTGTTGTACCCCTCTCCCAAAAACGGCAAAAATCACCCTGTTTATATTTACAGGCTGTCTTTTAAGCTGTTCTAAGTCACATGCGACAAATAAAGGATGTTATACTTTCAGAAAAACGCATTGCCATCCAACCAACATTGACCATCCGGAATATGCGCTAAGTTAAGTCTGCCACAAACAAAATAAATAATGAAGGGTAGAATTAAAAAAAATTCACTTTTTAGTTACACTATCTATAAATATTTATTTACTTGAAGTATCCACATTTAATGACGACACTGTAAGCATTATATAATTTATGAAAACAACAGGTAGATGTGTGTGGATTACCAGCATAAGAGCAGATCAAAGAAAAATCTTATTGTATGTCTCAAGAAGAAAATTTCCTTTGCCTAAAGCTTTTCTACGATTCATTATTGACTTCACTGCTTCCCTCTCGCTTAACGTCAACTCACCTCCAAAGGCTTTTATGGAAATAGCATGAGAGGAATTAATCAGTTCCCGTTTTTGCTGCATCAATTTCACCTGTTTTACGGCTTCACGTAGTCCTTTAAAATAGGCGTTAAGCTGTCCCTTTTTACATACAAATAAAAACCACATTAACTGGTAAATAACAATAACAGGAAAAAACCTGAAGAGCAAAGAAACAGGATAGTTTTTCACTAAAACATTAATATTATTTTTGGTTGATAAACGAATTGTAAACGGGTTAATTTTTGATCCGGAAGTTGCACTGCCGATATGGTAGACTTTGGCCGCGGCAAGATATTTACATTTCAATCCTGCACGTACTGCCCGCATATTTATATCAAGGTCTTCGAGGTAGGCAAAGAAATCTTCATCAAATAATCCTACTACTGAGAAAAATCTGCTGCTGTAAAGTGCTGCGCCAGCACATGCACCAAAAACATCACGGTCCGTATCGTACTGCCCGGTGTCCTTTTCGAGTGTTCCTACACGGTATCCTACACCACCGCGCAACACAGCGTCACCTGCACCATCAAACACCATACGCTCGTGATAGCTCATCATCCTGATGCTGAATGAATCGTATTCTTTGTAGGTTTCAATAGCATGAATCATCATCTCAACACATTGCTCTTCAACTTCAATATCATTATTGAGCAGCATGATCCAATCAGATTCGGATTGGCGTATTCCTTCGTTAACAGCCACGCTGAATCCACGATTTTCAGAAAACGATATGACCTTTACCTGTGGAAATTCACTACGAACAAACGGTAACGAGTCATCTTCAGATCCGTTGTCAACCACAGTAATGCAAAACTCCCGGCAGGTTTGCCTTGATAATGAATGCAAACATTCAGCCAGGAGTTCTTTACCATTCCAGTTAGGAATGATTATTTCAATCGTGCTATGAGGAGACAGGCTCTTCATTGTCGACCCTCGCAAACTTCTTGTCACCGATAACCCTACGCACATGATACACAGGTTTATTCTGTGCTTCATGGTAAGTCCTGGCTTGAAGTTCTGCTAATAACCCCATCGTAATAAATTGAAAACCAATGAATATCAGCATCACAGCAAGCAGCAATAATGGGCGATCGCCAAGAGGTACACCAAAGAACTGCTTCTGAACGGTTAAAACAGCTGCAATTGCGACACCTAGACCACCAGATAATACCCCCATAAGACCAAACACCTGAATTGGTCTCGTTGCGTAACTGAGCAGGAATTTCACTGTCAACAGGTCAAGAACAACCCGTAATGTACGTGAAATACCATATTTAGTTGCACCAAATCTACGCGCACGATGGTTAACTTTTACCTCTGTAAAATCAATGCCCATGCCACTTGCAATAGCGGGAATAAATCTATGCATCTCGCCATAAAGCTTTACGCATTTAATTACATCTTTATGAAAAGCTTTAAGTGTACACCCATAATCGTGAAGGCTCACACCGGTTGTCAGAGAAATAATCTTGTTTGCAATCATTGATGGTAACTTACGATTAATAAACGCATCCTTACGATCATGTCGCCAACCGGTAACGACATCGTACCCTTCCCGCACTTTTTGCAATAACAATGGAATATCATGTGGATCATTTTGCAAATCCGCATCCATAGTAATGATAACCTCGCCGCGAGCGTAATCAAAACCTGCAGCCATTGCCGCTGTCTGACCAAAGTTTCTTCTAAAGGATACGATAGTTACATTGTCATCACCGGCCTGTATTTCCTCTAAAATCGTTAAGCTTCTATCAGTGCTGCCATCGTCTATAAAGATTATCTCATGTTTATCCTCTAGTGAGACCAGCACCTCTTTCAACTCGTCATACAGCAGTTGAATATTGTCCTCTTCATTTAAAAGCGGTATCACAACAGAAAGTAGCACGGACCCCTCTCCCTCTAGATAGAGTTATCTATTTTCGCTCAACGTATCTGACCGCAATCCGTGGTCATCATAAGCCACAAGAACCATACGATTTAGCATGGTGTTCGAGTGTGCTCGTGTTCGTATTTCCAGGTAACTGTAATTACAGGGTAACACTCTGGAGCACACTGAAGACAAACATATGTAAATCAGCAAACTCGCATCATCCACACTTTACGGCAGAGTGCTATACAACCTATTGATAATGAATTATAAATATGATCAATGGAGCATTCATTCCAGACAATCTTTTCGTCAGGAGTGCTGTTATTCTTACTACTATTTTTCCTGACAAGCAAATGATTTCTGTCAAGATTTACCGTTGTTGGCAGATATACCTGATGTAATCAAACCCCAGAGATCAACATTGGAGATACAGGGCATGGACGACTGCCCTTTTAAATCGCAATTTTCAAATGCAATCGCATGCCCTACTACCTTGCATGATTGTGTAATTCCTTCAGCTCATCAAGTTCGGCACCATTACTACTTTTATACGACAGGTAAAATCCTAGACCAAGTATACCTAAACTCAGCATTTTCAACCGCAGCAACAACCCCATAGCAAGAGACTCAGCACCCGGTACACCAATTAGGAGAAAATACCCGACGAATATCGATTCGAAATATCCAAGATTACCAAGCAGTGTTACAGGGACATGTGCTACTAAAAGCGCGGGAGGAACAAGCACGCACACACCAAGGAAACTGATGTCTACTGAAAAGGCCTTAAAAGCAATAAAGACATTCACCATTGTAAGAAAATAAAACGCAACAGTCAGCGCAACGAGCTTTACCAAATAGCTCTTATCACTTCCCATTGCCGTAATAGCAATCTCAAGTCCGGATCTGATTTTTTTGGCTTTATCAACGATAATTTCAGTAACTTTTTCTAAACATTTTGCTATCTTCCCTTTTACTTTCAATTCACCAGCTTTTTCTGAACTGACAAATAGCCCTGGTAATTTGATTATACAATTGTTCAGCCATGAGTCCCGACTACCTGCATAAAACAAAAATGCAAAGAGAATAAGTGCACAACAGCCACCGACAGCCGGCAAATAGATGAATGGATTTACGTAGAGATCAATTCTGAATAGAGGCATTACGATAACCAGAACACACAAAAAAAGTATGCCTGTAAATCTTTCAAGAAATACAGAAACTGCTGCATACGCCTGATCGTTAATACGTTTACCAGCATAAAAGGATCGTACAACATCACCACCCACTGTAGATGGCAAAAAATTAGAAAAGAAATATCCAACAAAATACATTTTCAAGAGTTGCCACATCGGCACCCTGACTCGGCCTTTATCAAGCAAAAGTTTCCATTTGGCACAACTCACACAGAGCATCACTGGTGTCAGGCAAAATGATCCAACAAAATAGCCCCAATGGATTCGTGAAAAGACATCTATCAACTCATTGGTTTTCACAAATGAAAGAAGAACTGCAAAAAAGGCAATACTGCAAAGCGCTTTGGCAGTAATTTTTAGAGCTGGTTTTATATTTTTCATTGTTGATTAACCTGCTCTTCTTTTGGAGTTATTTAATACGGAAAACGACATGCATCATTAGATGATCTTGTTAACAATCCGTTTCATCAGGTTGTAGATCGAATTAGCACGCTGCTCATTACGAACCTGGAACCAGAAAGCCAACCCTGAAAAATGGTGGAGAATTCCAAGCACGAGCAGACAACGCAGATTGGGCCCGCTACTGAAATTACCAAGTGGTACAAAACGGGAAAGCACATACGTTCTGCCAACCCTAAGTGTTTCATTGCCTGTAATGTCAAATTTTTTACTCAATATCTTTTCCATTTCCCTTACCTTGCTCGTGTAGTTACTCACGAATACGTGCACGCAGATGCCCGATAAAAAGCCTCGTCCGTAACAACGGACTGAACCGAATCGCAAAAAGCGGATACTGCCAGAGGCTGGTTAGCTTTCCTGCTCCACTTTTTTTGGGCAGTTTATGTTGGCCATGGAAATCATCAAGATGATGTTTATGGCGGATAGCTGCAACCTCCCGTGCCTTTGGAAAGGCCAGTTTGCTCACCAGTAGATAATTAAACCATGGTTTATAATCATGAAGAGAATAACCAAGCAATGATGATGCCGCCCCATATCGTTCTGCACCGTCAAGTAGCCCTTGCTGTAAAGGGGCGAAATACTCATCCTGCTCTAACTCTGCACGTCCTACCGAATCGTCAGTCTGACGAAAATCAAGCTCATAACCGTCATCTGTGAGCGTATATCCGTTGAGTGTTGCATGGGGAGCCCGACACGCTTCTTCAAAGACATCTTGCGCCAGAAGCAAAGTACTTCCTGCCATGTCAAATTTGTGTTTGTCGTAGATAATTCCTTCAAGGTTATTATCAGGAGTTGCAGGAAACTCGATACCCCGTGTTGCTCCAAGCAAGTAACCGAAGATTCTGGGACAATCCGTCCTATGCTGTATAGCCTCATGGAGAAATCGTTGAATAGTACCAAGCCATCCTATATCTACTACAGCAATCTGTTTATGGTCAAAAACACCTGCATCCTCAAAATAGCGCTGCATCGCTTCGCTTGATGGTCGAACCTGTAATTTAACTTCCGCTTGAAAAGCTTCATCATCCAGGAGTTGTTCAAACGCGACCTGATGATCGGGACTATATCCGTCATGCATTGGGCTTAAGCAGGTATCGATGCGGAGCCCGAATCGTTCAAGTATAGGTATAAATTTGCCGCAATCAAATTTATAAATTCGGCATATATCTCTAAAGTCCCTGTTGCCAGGAGGCAAAAAAGCAATGTGGGCATTAACTCGGGTTAAGCCTTGATAGGCACAACTCGCGCCAGCCAGCGCCATTCTACTCACATAGAGGTATTCAATCTCAGGCAAACCACCCTGAGGGTAGAGTGCAGGCATTGCCTTTTCCCAAAAGCGTTTAAACGTGTACCCTTCACGCGAGAGGAAAAATATCTTCTTCACTCCTGCAGCAATACATTTCTCAGCAATCTGCTGTACAAACCCACCAATAATAGGTGCTAGAAAAGTATACCCCTCACGATACAATGCAGGCTTTGCAATGTTCTCACCCTCGTGCGGTTGCATGAGTTGCTGTAATGCCCTGCCCCTCCAGAACGGTAATCCTTTAGAGTAATTGAGATATCTCTTTGTTATTGATTTTCGTTGTTTCTCTGAAGCATCGTTTAGAATGATAGCGTTGATTCCATATTCAGACGGCCTTAAGCCATCTGAAATCGGGTTATCACCAACATGCAACCATCCTTTTTTCTGCAGATCGTATTTTTTTTCGAGATAGGGAAAGGCATTACCTGAAGCTTTGGCCAGAAAAGTGTCTGCCGACGAGATAACATCTTCCACACAGTCAAGAAAGCCAGCACGCTCAACAAGTGTTCGTAAATTCTCTGCGGGCAGATAAATATCTGAAACCACGAAAACACGTTTGCCCATATCAGAGAGTTCGATAAGCCACGCAACGAGTTCAGCACGTGGTACTATCATCTGCGACTCCATGAACATTTCGTATTCGGTAACTTCATGAAGAAGACTATCTACATCGTCACGATTAAAAATATGCTGGAGAAGTTCTTTCATGAAGTGAGGGTAACATGCTTCATGATCGTCAAACTGTTTTCCGGTTTCAGCGCGATGCTGAGATTCAATTTCGTCACGAAGAAGTTGAACTCGTTCGGGTGACACTACAATGCCATCAGCTTCAGCTTTGGTCGCAATAAAGCGTGCGACTGGCAGTTTGACAAGATCCGGATCATGGACCCGCCGAATTACCAGCGTATCAAAAAGATCAAATGTGACTACCTGAAGATCATCTTGAACAGCTTTGCCAGCTTCTATAAGAGACTTCAGTGAAAAGTATTTATTAAAGCTCATTCATGTAATCCTGAGTAAAATCGGGTTGCCGGATCAAGCCAGCTTTTTTCGGAACCAGATATTCAAACTATCAATCAGTTCCCGCAAAGCAGGTCGTACTCCCCTGCTAATGTGCTGAGGCTCAAGAATGTTTCGTACTTCGGTCAATTCCTGCTCAAGCTCGACCAGGCGTGACGAACCCGCATCAACGATTTCCTGAAGTTCCTCAGGAATTCTTTTAAGCATATATTTTTTTATCAGGTCGCGGTCCTGTTCACGGCCGATTATTGCAGCTTCACCCAGTGTGTTCCCTGAATGAATCCTGTAGTAGACCAGTTTTTCGTTATCGAGATAGTGTACTGCTCCTGGGCAGGAAAGCATCAAACGAAAAATGTAGTCATAGTCGTGAAGGTATCGGAGTGAACAGAATTCCCCTACTTTTTTCATTGCCTCTGCAGTCATAAACAGGTTGGAAGTTGTAACCATAAGGTTACCATGTAAAAATACAGAATAGAGATCGCCACAGGTCTTGTAGAACGTTCTGTTTTTCTCGTGCCACTGGTTCCAGCCAAAGGATGGAGATGTAAATTCCTTGCCGTCATCACCAATGGGGATAACATCGGTAATTATTGCCTGGGAGCGATGTTCATGCTGATATGCAACGAGTTTTTCAAGTCGGTCTGTGGTGTATATATCATCTGAATTGAGGATAGATATATACTTCCCCTTTGCCATGCCAAGACCTCTATTGATGGTATTAAACGCATCCCTGTTTTCCTGGTAGGTATACGACAATCGCTTATCATCGTAACTTTGCACGATATCACCTGTGCTGTCACGTGAACCATCGTCTATGACTATCAGTTCAAAATCATCCAGTGTTTGCTGCAATACACTATCGACAGCTGGACCAATAAATTTTTCATGATTATATGCCGGTATTACAACCGATACCAAAGGCGAAGCCATGCAGTTATACACCCCTCTTTAAGTGCTTTTTGTAAATCATGTCAGTTATCAGTGCGTATATATAAAGATAATTATAGCGAGCTTCAGCTCGTCTTTAGTGGCTGTACTATTAATTCCTGCCCAATTTTGAGAACCGTTCTTTCTGATTTTTCGTCTAGACTCGTCTAGAAAAATTTCAAGGTATTATCAGTCTCTTTAATACGCATACGTTGTTTACCTTCATTATGCAGATATCTGATTTCACCACCAATACACCTACAAGTCAGGCACACTATAACCTTTCCCTACCATTTCTGCTCCACCTTTCTATAACGAAACAGATGTAAGCACTATATACACTGAACTCAGCACCTAACAGCCTAACATTCAACTCAATAACATTGTTCATATCTAACCACAACAGAAGATGTCTACGTCAAAAGCAATTATTAGCATTGAACCCACATACACGGAAATCTATGTTGTCATCTGCAACAATTTGATTTCATGAGATTTTCATTCTAGACATTAAGCAAAACACAATCATCTGCGCTGTCCAAATTACTATCAAGACATTGTTTCCTTTGAAATGTCATATGACCATCGTCCCAATCCTCAGTAATCCGCATATAGAATAACGGAAATACATTTTATCGTATTATTGGATGTTTGAATCATGATTTCAGAAAAATTCCGTACTGATCATGCACCTTTCATGATCCTCTTCCTTGCCCGATTCGTTTCACCTCAGCCCATAAATTCATATCAGGCATCGTTCTTGCTGAACATCAGTATTATTGGCTTTTTTTATTAATGGTATTTACTCAACCACCTCAACAAACACCTCAATACCAATGTGTTAACAGATCAACAAGAAACGGTCTGATGACATGTTTGGGTTTCAGAGAAAAGATTTGAATTTCATTTAAGTAATTCAAATTCAGTAACTGAGATAAGTAAACGAAAGTTGATTGTTGTAAATCTCTACCCGAATTCTTGGTGATTGCATGAAAAATGTAAAACTCATAGCAGTAATTTCACTTTTAGCAATATCTGCTGGAATATTTACATTTCTTTTAACAAAAGATGATCATCAAACCACATCTGCCCTTCCTGTCCATGCAGACAATGCTGATGTTTCAGCAAATCTGTCACCAGAGAACACACCTCAATCGAAAAATACTGGTGTTCTTTCCAAGGATTATCACAAAAAAACGCCGACAGAAAATGGACGAAAAGCTTCCGGCACAAACACCACTCATGCTCATGTAGATACGACGAGTTCAAACTACATCGCCTCTGCCCCTGCTCAATTATTTACAGATCCCAAATCTCTGGTCTCTAACCCGAATGGAATCCTCCTTCAGAGGGGAGGATTTGACACATCACTTGGACAGGTTGAACTACCTGAAACACTGAAATTTGATCCGAAAAATACACCGCCCGGAATCCCCATACGATATTTGGTACAGTTCTCAGGTCCGGTCATTACCGAGTGGAAAAAAGCTGTTGAAAATGCAGGCGGTCTGATTGGTAACTATATACCGAACAATACTTTCATAGTAAGCATGACCTCAGAAACAAAAGATAGTGTGGCACAATTGTCTTTTGTTCAATGGATTGATTATTACCATCCGGCTTACAAAATTTCTAAAGATCTGATTGAGAAAAATGCCAATGTCCTCAGTGACGCGAAAAGAGATGATTCAAGCCGTTCACAAACACCTGATGAAAACAACTCTGCTCTTCATAACCCCTCTATAATAAAAGCTGACAGCGCTACAACCCAAACCGGGTCAGGAAATGATACAGTTTCCATTCCTGAAAACATATTACTGACCGTC
The DNA here is from genome assembly GCF_005116655.2 of Desulfosediminicola flagellatus. Taxonomy (GTDB): domain Bacteria; phylum Desulfobacterota; class Desulfobulbia; order Desulfobulbales; family Desulfocapsaceae; genus Desulfopila; species Desulfopila flagellata. The sequence continues at coordinate 3,056,278 of NZ_CP050698.1, forward strand.
CAGACCTTTGAAAACGGTAAACTACCTGCCCTCTATTCTCTTGTAGAATCGACAGATGTCGCTACGGTTGTAGACTCAAGCGATTCAAGAAAAAGCAGAGTACTTATCGAGGTTTTTGCTGACAGTCTTGATTACGCCTTGGAGTTACTGTCTCAATCACAAGATATAGAATGGATAGAACCTTACGTTCCACCTACCCTGAATAATGATACGATGCATTGGGTTGTCCAAAGTAACGTTTCAAATGAGAATCCGCTCTGGGATAAAGGATTGACAGGAGCAGGGCAGATTGTAGGTGTCGGTGATACAGGGCTAGATGTTGATATGGCCTTTTTCTGGGATGGAGTACAAGGTATTCCCACCAGCACTGTAAACAATGAACAGCGAAAGGTATTATCGTATCACGACCTGGCAGGAAATGGCGATTGGGACGCTCATGATCATGGGACCCATGTGGCCGGGACGATTGCCGGAAAATCCTTAGGTCCCAATGCATCCTACAACGGAGTAGCATACGATGCCAAACTTGTTATTCAGGATATTGGCTATGGTGGATCTCTTACTGGAATTCCCAACGACCTGAATCCCTACTTTCAACAGGCATATAACGATGGTGCCAGAATCCATTCCAACTCCTGGGGTGCTGCTGTTGGCGGTGCATACACCTCAATGTCCCAGGATGCCGATGAGTTTATGTGGAACCATAAGGATTTCCTGATTGTTTTTTCTGCGGGTAATTCCGGCTCTGCCGTAGACACTATAGGATCTCCGGGAACGGCAAAAAACGTTCTTACTTCGGGAGCCAGTGAAAACGCACACGCTGGCTACAACCAGGAAGATGTAGCATATTTTTCCAGCAACGGACCAACTGATGACGGCCGAATCAAGCCAACGGTTACTGCTCCCGGTCATTATATATCGTCAGCAAACAGTGACGGGAATATAACCACATTTAATTCAGACATCCGGACTATGAGCGGCACGAGCATGTCTGCCCCTGCACATGCTGGTAGTGCGACATTGGTCCGACAGTATTTTGTTGAGGGTTACTATCCTTCAGGTAGTGCTAATGGAACAGATTCTATCAATCCAAGTGCTGCACTCGTTAAAGCCATTCTCGTCAACAGCGCTGTTAACATGACGGGGGAATATACAGATGGTCCGATCCCCAGTACAGGACAGGGATGGGGACGAATACTACTTGATAATACGCTCCTATTCTCAGGCGACAGTCACACCTTATACGTAGATGACAATCATACAGGATTGAACACCAGTGAAGAAAAAATATATACCTTTTATGCAAGCGGAAATGAACGTGTAAAAATCTCACTTACCTGGACAGACTACTTTCCCTCACTTAGTTCAGCAATACAACTTGTAAACGATCTAGATCTTATTGTTGACGGTCCCAAAGGAACATTGCTTGGAAACGTATTTGCAAATGGTGTTTCAACATCTGGCGGAAACAATGACAGATTAAACGTACTGGAAAACATCCTCATTCCAGATCCTATAGAAGGCATTTATACAGTCACAATCCGTGCTCATAACGTTCCGAATGGCCCACAACCCTTTGCACTTGTAGCTACCGGTGTTTCATCAGGGTCCAGCGTTGGCACAATATCATTTGATAAACAATATTACCAACCAGGATCGACGGCAATACTAACAGTTACCGATCTTGATCTCGATATAACAGACGGTCTTGATACCGCTATAGTGAAAATCTCTTCAACGAACGATACCGGTCAAGATATAGTTTTAACAGAAACTACAGTGAATTCCGGCAGTTTTAAAGGAAGTTTTATCGTAGAATCAGTAGTACAGGTGGCAGAAGGCGATACTCTTACTGCATCATATTTTGATGCAGATAGTGGAGCGGGAAGTGGCGAAAATGTAGCAGATACAGCAGAAATAGACATTACATATCCAACCATCGCCAATATTCAATCAATTGGTATTAGTCATAAAACGGCGACGGTTACATGGACGACCAATGAAAAATCAACATCAGTTCTGCTCTATAGGGTTAAAGGTGACACAGAGTGGACAGAAAAGTTATCAGCATCATTGCTCGACCACACTATTCAGCTTGAGAACCTAACGTCCTCAACAAGTTACGAATTTTTAATCCAGGCAACTGACCAGGCTGGCAACACTGTTCTTGATGATAACAATGGACAATTCTACACGTTCTTTACAGACATTGAATATGTTTTCTGGTCAGACACAGCAGAGGTTGGTTCTACAAAATTTGCTCTCACAGGTGGGTCAAACACCGCTGGAGAAAACGGGCTCTGGCATGTAAGTGACTACTATGGTTGGAAATCGGAACCTACCTCCTGGTACTACGGCTTAGAATCTACATATACCTATGAAACCGGTTACCATAACTGGGGCCATATAACCACAGTTGAACCAATCGACTTGCAAGGCTTGGAAAGTGCAGAACTGCGATTCAAACATTACCTAAAAACAGAGAAGCTGTCTTATTATGACACAGCGCGAGTACAAATTTCCGAGGACAATGTAAACTTCACCACCCTCTACCAATCAGTATATTCAGCGACATTTTGGGAGGAGGTACAGATTGACCTGAGTTCCTATGTGGGTAAATCTGTATATATCCGATTCTATTTTGATACTGTTGACGGGCTGTACAATAATTATATGGGCTGGCTGGTTGATGATATTGAGGTTGTGACGTTTATTCCAGATGACGGTATCGCACCATCAACACCAGTAAATCCGATTATTTCCGACCCCGGCGATACCTCTCTAAATATCAGCTGGGATGCCAATATTGAGACGGATCTCGCCGGCTACAACATCTATCGTAATGCAGCACTACTCAATACAGTTCTTGTCACCGGCACCTCTTATAGAGACACAGACACAGTCCACGGTACCGATTACAGCTACGAAGTTACTGCTGTCGATAAATCCGGCAAGGAAAGCCCACACAGTAGTTCCGTCTCGGCAACAGCAGGCAAACCGGGAATTCCGACCGGCGTAACTTCCTCAAGCGGCAATACAGAGGTAACCCTCTCCTGGAATGCTAATAATGAAGCTGACCTGCAGGGCTATTTCATCTATACAGCGGATGCAGATGCCACAAGCGATGATGTGGCACTGCAATCTGCCGGTGCTTCGGTCATATCTAACCTCACCAGCGGCAGCAAAGCTGCACTTATTGATGGAGTTACCACTGTCCACACCAGTTATGGTGCTGTTAAATGGCCAGGGGATTTTATCCTTGATCTGGGCAAGGTGGTTAACATCAGCGGCATCGGCATACACAACTACGACAAGGACTCCCGGTACCAGAGATATACAGTGGCTGCCTCTGTAGATAATAGTACCTTCACTCAGGTTATCGACCGCTCCGGGGGCCAGAACAAAGGCTATCTTGAAGATGATATCTCGCCGGTAGTGGCCAGGTTCATCAAGATCAGAGCACTGTTTAATTCCGTAGGGCCAAACGTTGTATTGAAAGAGATCAAGGTCTTCCCTCAACCTTTCACCAAAATCAATACGTCTCCACTCATGGCTACTACCCTTACCATACCGAACCTTACCAATGGCGAAAATTATAGCTTTGCTGTAGGGGCGGTAGACAGTTTTGGCAACACAGGAGCATTATCCGATCCAGTCAACGGTGTACCTGATGACGGTATTGCACCTCTACCACCTGTAAATCCCGGCATTTCCGACCCCGGCGATACCTCTCTAAATATCAGCTGGGATGCCAATATTGAGACGGATCTCGCCGGCTACAACATCTATCGTAATGCAGCACTACTCAATACAGTTCTTGTCACCGGCACCTCTTATAGAGACACAGACACAGTCTACGGTACCGATTACAGCTACGAGATTACTGCTGTCGATAAATCCGGCAAGGAAAGCCCACACAGTAGTTCCGTCTCGGCAACAGTTGGCAAACCGGGAATTCCGACCGGCATAACCTCCTCAAGCGGCAATACACAGGTAACCCTCTCCTGGAATGCTAATAATGAAGCTGACCTGCAGGGCTATTTCATCTATACAGCGGATGCAGATGCCACAAGCTATGATGTGGCACTGCAATCTGCCGGTGCTTCGGTCATCTCTAACCTTACCAGCGGCAGCAAAGCTGCACTTATTGATGGAGTTACCACCGTCCACACCAGTTATGGTGCTGTTAAATGGCCAGGGGATTTTATCCTTGATCTGGGCAAGGTGGTTAACATCAGCGGCATCGGCCTACACAACTACGACAAGGACTCCCGGTACCAGAGATATACAGTGGCTGCCTCTGTAGATAATAGCACCTACACCCAGGTTATCGACCGCTCCGGGGGCCAGAACAAAGGCTATCTTGAAGATGATATCTCGCCGGTAGTGGCCAGGTTCATCAAGATCAGAGCACTGTTTAATTCCGTAGGGCCAAACGTTGTATTGAAAGAGATCAAGGTCTTCCCTCAACCTTTCACCAAAATCAATACGTCTCCACTCATGGCTACTACCCTTACCATACCGAACCTTACCAATGGCGAAAATTATAGCTTTGCTGTAGGGGCGGTAGACAGTTTTGGCAACACAGGAGCATTATCCGATCCAGTCAACGGTGTACCTGATGACGGTATTGCACCTCTACCACCTGTAAATCCCGGCATTTCCGACCCCGGCGATACCTCTCTAAATATCAGCTGGGATGCCAATATTGAGACGGATCTCGCCGGCTACAACATCTATCGTAATGCAGCACTACTCAATACAGTTCTTGTCACCGGCACCTCTTATAGAGACACAGACACAGTCTACGGTACCGATTACAGCTACGAGATTACTGCTGTCGATAAATCCGGCAAGGAAAGCCCACACAGTAGTTCCGTCTCGGCAACAGTTGGCAAACCGGGAATTCCGACCGGCATAACCTCCTCAAGCGGCAATACACAGGTAACCCTCTCCTGGAATGCTAATAATGAAGCTGACCTGCAGGGCTATTTCATCTATACAGCGGATGCAGATGCCACAAGCTATGATGTGGCACTGCAATCTGCCGGTGCTTCGGTCATCTCTAACCTTACCAGCGGCAGCAAAGCTGCACTTATTGATGGAGTTACCACCGTCCACACCAGTTATGGTGCTGTTAAATGGCCAGGGGATTTTATCCTTGATCTGGGCAAGGTGGTTAACATCAGCGGCATCGGCCTACACAACTACGACAAGGACTCCCGGTACCAGAGATATACAGTGGCTGCCTCTGTAGATAATAGCACCTACACCCAGGTTATCGACCGCTCCGGGGGCCAGAACAAAAGCTATCTTGAAGATGATATCTCGCCGGTAGAGGCCAGGTTCATCAAGATCAGAGCACTGTTTAATTCCGTAGGGCCAAACGTTGTATTCAAAGAGATCAAGGTCTTCTCTCAACCTTTCACCAAAATCAATACGTCTCCACTCACGACTACTACCCTTAACATACCGAACCTTACCAATGGCGAAAATTATAGCTTTGCTGTAGGGGCGGTGGACAGTTTTGGCAACACAGGAGCATTATCCGATCCAGTCAACGGTGTACCTGATGACGGTATTGCACCTGCACCACCTGTAAATCCCGGCATTTCCGACCCCGGCGATACCTCTCTAAATATCAGCTGGAATGCCAATATTGAAACTGATCTCGCCGGCTACAACATCTATCGTAATGCAGCACTACTCAATACAGCTCTTGTCACCGGCACCTCTTATAGAGACACCGACACAGTCAACGGTACCGATTACAGCTACGAGATTACTGCTGTCGATAAATCCGGCAAGGAAAGCCCACACAGTAGTTCCGTCTCGGCAACAGCAGGCAAACCGGGAATTCCGACCGGCGTAACCTCCTCAAGCGGCAATACACAGGTAACCCTCTCCTGGAATGCTAATAATGAAGCTGACCTGCAGGGCTATTTCATCTATACAGCGGATGCAGATGCCACAAGCGATGATGTGGCACTGCAATCTGCCGGTGCTTCGGTCATCTCTAACCTCACCAGCGGCAGCAAAGCTGCACTTATTGATGGAGTTACCACCGTCCACACCAGTTATGGTGCTGTTAAATGGCCAGGGGATTTTATCCTTGATCTGGGCAAGGTGGTTAACATCAGCGGCATCGGCCTACACAACTACGATAAGGACTCCCGGTACCAGAGATATACAGTGGCTGCCTCTGTAGATAATAGCGCCTACACCCAGGTTATCGACCGCTCCGGGGGCCAGAACAAAGGCTATCTTGAAGATGATATCTCGCCGGTAGAGGCCAGGTTCATCAAGATCAGAGCACTGTTTAATTCCGTAGGGCCAAACGTTGTATTCAAAGAGATTAAGGTCTTCCCTCAACCTTTCACCAAAATCAATACGTCTCCACTCACGGCAACTACATTCACCGTCTCAGGACTCAGTAACGGCACTGAGTACAGCTTTGCTGTTGGTGCCGTTGACTCTTTTAATAATGTTAGCAAAACATCCGATATTGAGAGTTCAATTCCAGTTCTAGATACAGATGGAGATAATATTCCTGATGAATGGGAAGTTTCTAACGGACTAGATCCTAACAATCCATTTGACGGATCGTCAGACAGTGATGGTGATGGACTATCGAATTTTGAAGAATACCAAAATAATATGGATCCATTATCTACAGATACTGATAGTGATGGCATCATAGATTATCTTGAAGTTTTTCAAGGAACCAACTTATCCCTGCAAATCGATTCAGATAATGATGGATTAAGTGATAATGATGAAACCATACTCTATAAGACAGATCCTTTTGATTGGGATTCTGATAACGATATGCTCTCAGATCTACGTGAAATTGTTGAAGGGACTGACCCCAACAGATATTCTCCGATTAATGCTTCACCAGATCCGGTTTTTGATTATTACACTTGGACACTACCAAAAGAATCCTCACCTGTAAAACTCGGACTACCAGCTAATTCGGATGATTTTGTATTTAATGCTGATGCAGGAATTACTGGTTTTGGAGTTCATCTGAGAAGGCAGATAAAAGGTATGGATTATGTCTGGTTCGACCTTAAAGCAAATACGCCAATATTTAGTTGGGCTGATGGAATTGTTAATGACATCACTGTTGACGATCAAGGACTCTACACTATAACGATTGATTACGGATCAAATCTAACAGGTTGGCACGCCAGTATTTCTGACACAAATCTTTCAATCGGCCAAGCCATTACTCAGGGGATGCCTATCGGCTTTGGCATGAATCGTGAGAAGGGGTCTGAATCATCAGCCTTTGGACTTATTGATGCTGGAAGAACTGATGGACCTGCAGCGATAGGCGGTGGAGTTCTAGTATCACCTTTTGATTACCTGAGCGATAAAGCCAAAGTAACTCTTATAAACGTTTATAAGCGACAGGTCATTGACAAATATGATCCTTCAGTTGAAACATCACTTGTCTGGGGATTTTCACCATACCAACCATACTTGACCAACAAACTCATGCTGCACAAAGATAAGCATGGAATGCTTTCAGGTGTATGGCAAATAGCCGAAGGCGAATTACCTCACGATCCTCTAAAAGACATACTGACATTTATAGAATCTGATGGTTCATTTCTTCTTGGAAATGTCGTATTTGGCATTAATGCCGACAATTCAGATAGCAATCTGAATCATATAGAGGGCCCTTTTGATGCAAATTATTCTGAAGGTACAGTTACGTTTCCAACTATAGAAGGTGTAACATACACTTTCCCATTCATCATCAATGAGGCTACATCACCTACAACTCTTACGATAAAACTTCATGAAACCAACTCAGACGGAGAGCTAATCGAAAAAAGAATCATCTACCATTTGGTAGAATAGAAAAGTAGAATGGGATAAGTTGTGTTTGTTCAAACAGAACTTATCCCACTTTGCAATGACTTCAGAAGAACTTACACTGCCGTAACACATATTGAGAGAAACTTTCATTTTGATGCCTTTTCAGTGATGCAAAAAAAGCCTTCAATGCGCCAATATTAGCGGTAGTCCTTAGAAATTGTTTTAAATCTGTAAGGTTTTGATTCTGATATTCAACAATCGACGCTAGAGCATCAGAACCAAGGGATTTAAAGCTCAGTTGAACATTTAACGATGCTGCACCAACCAGATACTCAGGACTGACATCCAGGAAACATTGCGGATCGTCATCAGCAAAATATCTGTCATTACCCAACTGGATAAGAGCATTATCCGAATTTACATATACTGTTCTGCTACTGTCATCCTGATATTTAAGGGTTACTTTTAGCATTTCTATAATTGCAGGGGTATCTATCGGATCAAAACGTAATCTTTGTATATTTTCATAATCATTAAGTTGAAAATCTATTGTTGAGGTTCCTTGCTCAACCTTCCGGCTAACGCTTCTTTCATCAGACACCCCTTCACCACAGTCAACATACAGCCTGCTGGTATAATAGTTTTCATTGGCATCAAGTAATGCCTCTATCCATACATCGATATTTTCACTGAACAACGTTTTGTGGCGCTCATATATCCTTTTGAGCATAGAGACTTTCTGCCATTTCTCCTTGCTGCGAATCATGGAATCCGAAGCGACCCGGTAGTAAAAAAGAATCTCGGGAATCTGATGAACGCCCTTACCCTTTTCAATGAGTGAAAGCCAGAAGTCGTAATCCTCCCAACCGTAGATCATGCCAGGATCATATCCTCCGACCTCTTCCCAGTCCCTTCTTCGAAAGAGCGCGCTGCAGAAAATGAGGTTGTCTTTTAGCATCCCTCTCAATGAATACTCAGGCAGCAGCCATTCCGTATCTACTGCGCCGAAAAGCTGTGCCCTGCAGTAGACTATACCTATATCGGGGTTTGAACCAAGAACAGCAACAGCTTTTTCGATATACTCTGGGCCAATACAATCATCAGCATCCAGCGGTAGTATGTATTCACCTTCTGCAGCTGAAATACCGTTGTTTCTTGCGGCTGCTAACCCCTGATTCTCTGTATGAATGACCTTCAGGTCGGGATGAGAAAGACTTCCGAGCATCTGTCTTGTAAAAGCATCACTGGAGCCATCATTTACAACAATTATCTCGATATCAGAAAACACCTGTTTATATACAGACTCAAGTGTTTCCGAAAGAACCGCCCCATGATTGAAACAGGGAATTATAACACTTACTTTCGCCATCTAGTCAGTTCACTTAACAAAGATTTATAATTTTGACATACTCGACTTTGCTCATTCCATCTCACTATCCAATTTTCTGACTTCGCACTACCGTCTACTAAACATAATATCCACAACACATGTTCACCTTTCCAATATTTGACTGATCATTCTGGATCATTTTCAATATCGTCCATACAGAGAAGTGCGTTGTAATCCAAATTATGCACATATTCCAAAACTAGCTCATTAGCTAAAGTTGAAAATTCAAAGCGATTCAGATAGACTGTAGTAGCATATAGAATTTAGTATTTCCTTATATACTGTAGACCGTTGCCAGTTATTGGACACCGACTACTTACTGTCATTCGAACACATTTAATAATATCTCTTTTTGTGTCGGGCTAAATAATCTATAGCTCTATTACTCCTACCATCATGGTAGGGTTCGACACGTTACCTATACCTTTTCGAAGAAGCATATGTTACATAGCGTCTATTAAATGATCAACATACTCAAATTTTTACTGGAGTACATGAGTAATGGCAATTCAAGCGATTTTTCTCGATATGGATCACACTCTCTGTGACACCGAACGTGCTGATAAATTAGCACTGACAGACTTTCAAGAAGCCCTAAGATCTGAATTTCAAAGTAATATCGCCATGGAAATAGGCGAGTATTATCTTAATGTAATTTATGGTAAAAATCGACACTTACAAGGTTGGCAAAAAGGGCCCAAAGATTCTGAAATAGAATACAGAGCCAAACTCCTTGAAAAAACAATAAATGATTTGACAGATATTAAATTAAAATGGAGCGAGTTAATTTTATATACAAATTTATTCATGGATCTGAGGATCAAACACTTTTCTTTTTTCCCTAGAGCAGGTGATATGCTCAGGGAACTCAAGCACCGTTACAGGCTTATTGTAGTTAGCAATGGTCCACTCTTTTCTCAAGAGCCAAAAATTAAAAAGGTGGCAATGATTGAGCATGTCCATGAGATCATTTTAGGAGGAACATTGAAATATGAAAAGCCTCACTCTTCTATTTTTGAACTGGCATGTCAAAAAGCCAAATGTAAGCCTTCTGAAGCAATTCATGTCGGAGATAAACTAGAAACGGATATTAAAGGAGCAAATGATTTTGGAATAAAGAGCGTCTGGGTCAACCCTAAAAATACTTTTACAGAGCCTATTCCAACTCCCAACTATACAATTGCTAATATTTGCGAATTAAAACAGTTACTCGACGACATATTTTAAGAGAAGCTTACCATAAAAACAGAATCAGTAATGAGGAGAGTATAGTTGAAAAATAACATTAAATTCAGTAGTAAACCAACTTTATTCCTGTTGAAATAAAGCATCTCTTTCTTCATTAAACTCCCAACCTCAAATATCTTTTTCTCCGATTTTTTCCTCCATGGTATCATCAAGATGCGATAAAGCTTCTCGACGTGTAAGTTCTGAAACATTTTGCTCAATTTTTTCAATTGCCGAAAGTAGTTTAAAAATGAGCATAAAAACAAATACAAATCCTATAATAATAACAGCATTAATATTTTCCCTGAAACCTAGAATCTTCGCTAATATTTCCGTTACATTTGGATAAACAGCAATTATAGCCATACCACCCCATACAAAAAAACGAACAATAAATTTCAAAAACGTTTGTCCGGTTTCTCTTTTCATATATTTTTTAGTTCCGTGAAACAGCATCACAGATGAAACACATAATACGACAATCTGATACAGTTGTATTTTCATTTAATATTGACCCATATACTATATTGTTAAACTATCATACCCCAAATCATCCGGAACATTGTTTTCAAACCGTTAATAAAACCTTGTTTTTGCGCTTTACCCATAGAGTATTCAGTGTACCTTACCTGAATTGGAACTTCTTTAAAAGATAATCTGTTGTTATTGATTTCACGAATAACTTTACTATCGTACTCGTATTTATCAGCTTTCGTGTCAATAATTTTTGCGGCATATCTTGAATAGGCACGATATCCGGATTGACTATCTGATACGTGAATACCGTACAATAAAAATGTTACAAGGTTTCCAATTTTATTTGCAATAATTTTAATGTAAGGCATCTCTCCTTTTATCTTCCGCCTAACCCCTAAGACTACTTCTATATTTTCACAGATTATTGGTTCAGTAAGGTTTTTTATGTCGGATGGATCATGTTGACCATCACCATCAATAGTAACAATGACATCCGCACCTAATCTGTTTGCCGCAACAATACCTGTTTTTACGGCAGCTCCTTTACCTCGATTAATCCTATGACGTAACGCTATAACACCTTTCTTTTTTGATTTATCGAACGTGAAATCCTTGCTGCCATCATCTACAACTACAATATTATGGTAATTGTGATGTTGTATTTCATCAATTACATCTTCGATAACCATTTCTTCGTTGTATGCAGCTATGACGATAAAAACATTTGTTTTATTCATGTATTTACCTATTTTCTCCAGACACATTATACGTTATGGTTGGACCACTGGAAGATATTTATAAATACTAAATGATTCAAAATGTGGTTTTCTGTGATACGTGATGCAATCTGGCGTTAAAACATATTCACTAATACTAGATGTAATACGTTCTTCAGGTTGCTTGTTGTTTAAATGTGCCACATAAAGACTGTTAAATAAATATTTATCCAGGTCTGTTATCTTTGTAGAAATGTAAACTCCTGGATTACCATTGTATCTTTTAAAAGATGTTAATTCACCCTTCGGCATCTTTATGTTTTCAATTACCTGACCATTTTTCGCGTTTATATTATAATGTTTGTTGAAATTAATGTATCTCGCCAAGTGAAGATAATGCAATTGGAGTGGATTATGCCATTCGTTGCCTTCCTCACATACAAAAAGTATTTTTGAAAGTGTTCGTCCTGATCTCAGAATATCATTATCCATATTGTTGGATAAATCATGAATGGTTTCAATTCCATAATTAGCTACTTCAGTAGAATAGTCCCTCATACTTGCAGCGGCAGGCAATATGGTGAAAAACATATAAATATACACAAATGAATAACTCAAAACCGCTACTTTAATATATTTTCCAGGAAGAGTTTTCGCCCAACAATAAACCACAGATAAAGAATATGACACTAGAAAAGAAAAAAGGAATACACTGGGATAAGTGTATTTTGTCAAAACAGGATCCCAAGGAATAAGTATTAGAAAAAAACCTATTGATAATGACAGCAATAACACAAAAAAGAGTAAATGATTATAAACTGATATATCATTAAACTTTTCCCTTCTCTTTGCCACAAGAAGAACTAAGGCAACGCAAACTGGAGTATAGGAAAAATAGTGATTAAGGGAATATTGGGTAGTACATGTCCACAACTTTTTAATTGATTGTACTAATTTAGAAAAATCAAGATGATATGCATTAGCATACCCGGATTTATTCATTGAGGTTATCAAAACAACACTTAAGGCTAACATTGCACTGGAAAGCAGGGTAACCCACAAAAAACGAACATTATATATAGGGAAATTGGCCAAGTCCACTTTCTTAAACATATACATCAATAACAATAAGATAAAATGACCGCCTACGAGAACAACTGCTGTTTCTTTTGTTAGAAAAAGAAGTAATAACGAGAGGAGTGAAACAACTAAAGCACTGGTTCTACCAGGGGATTTAAAATTGGCATTTAAAAAAACAAAGAATGAATAAATCCAAACCGATAGCCATAACATCAAAGGAATTTCCTGACTATCTATATAATTCTGGAGAAGATTTTCTGTCAATGAGGGGGATAAAGGAATAAAAAATATTGGTATTATACTAAAAATAATTGACCCAGTAAGTCTAAATATCAAATGAGCCATCAAAACCATCGATAGCGCAATACTTACAAGCAAGATGTATGAGAATATTCTCAAATCACCAGTCATAAGTTCTTTATATGATCTTCCCGGCATTTCAGAAAGTCTATTATGAACTACGGGTGAAATCATATATGAGGCTGAAATATACGTGAAAAAAGCTGGTCTGAATCTGCCATGGACAATATCTTCTTCAATAACATTCTTGATTTTTTCAATTACTGAAAGAGATTCATCCATATGAATATCAGGGTAAATTGAAACCCACCCATTTGCCAATTGTCTATATGCTAACTCGTTTTTAATGGCAAAATCATTGAACCAGAATACGCTCATACAAGACAATGCCACGACCAACATAAAAGGAATAAATTTATAGTTATTAAACATTATATTTAGCATTATTGTCTAGTATTACACACCTAACACAAAGTCATGATTATTTGATATTTGAATCAGCTATTATATAGTTTGGGCGCCCCTTCACTTCCATATATATTCGACCTATATACTCGCCACACATCCCTAAAAACAACAATTGAATTCCTCCAAGAAAATATATTCCAGCCATTATTGAAAACCATCCAGAAACCGCATGATTTGTGAAAATTTTCACATAAAATGCGTATAGAACATAAATAAAACTTACAAAGGCAATGCTTATTCCTACCAACGCGGCTAAGCGAAGAGGAAAAAAACTAAACGACGAGATCCCATCTACAGCCAATCCAACCATTTTCCGTAGAGTGTACTTACTCCCACCGCTCATACGTTTTTCTGGAATATATGTGAGTTCAAATTGCTTAAATCCTAGCCATGTAAAAACCCCTCTATAAAAAATAGATCGTTCTTGAAACCTAACAAGTACATCAACAACCTTTCTATCAAACAACCGAAAATCCGCAGATCCGTTTTTTAAATTAACATCTGAAATTTTACTTAAAATTTTGTAAAACATAGAAGATGTATGTCTTTTAAATAATGACACATTATAACTATCATCACGTATAGTACTTACTATATCGTACCCTTCATTCCATTTATTCATCATTTCATCTATGATATAAGGAGGATGCTGATGATCTCCATCCATTGAAATAACGATTTTCCCAGAGGTTTTTTCGATGCCAGCTCTCAAAGCATTCTGGTGCCCAAAATTACGCGACAACGAAATATAAAATACATTATTAATTTTCTTACAAATATCCTTCAACACATTTAAAGTATCATCTTTACTACCATCATTCACAAATATAATCTCATAGCTATTATATTTATCTAATACATCTATAAGAGAACAGACAAGTGAATTAACATTATCCTGTTCGTTATAGACAGGTATAACAATTGATATTTCTACAGTATCACAATTCATAATATATCAGAACATGCTCCCCATATATATTCGTTGGTTAAATATATTAATTCGTGCTTTACATAACCGACCTAAACATTGTCAGAAAGCAATACAATTACAACATATTGCTACATAGGAACTTTAGGTTTAATGTCGGCTAATCAGGTTGACTATTAATATTTTTTTCTAACTATAAAATAGCTACGAATTATATTCATAATGATTCTGACAGTCTTAAAATGTGACATGGCGCACTTGGTTGAACGCTGATTATCAATACTATCCAGCTAGTATATTGAGACGATATACATAAAGGATTCTGATTACGTATAAAGCTCAGCTATTTTTTTAGGGGTATCACTATATGAGTACCCTGTCCTGTTACACTACCTCCATACCACTAAACAAATGGAGGTAAATATGGCGAAAAATTCAATCCAGTTCCAACCAGGTCTCAGCTTGCAAGAGTTTATCTCAAAATACGGTTCTGAAGAACAGTGCTATCAAGCACTTTTCAGATGGCGTTGGCCTAATGGATTTAAATGTCCAGAATGTGGCCACGATCGCTATTGCACCTTAAAATCAAGAAAACTCATGCAGTGTAACAGATGCCGATCTCAGGTTTCAGTGACTGCCAGAACGATTTTTGACTCGACTAAGTTGCCGTTGACTACTTGGTTTTTCAGTATTTATCTTGTCACACAATCTAAAATTAGCATCTCCGCTCTGAGTTTGAAGAGAACTGTTGGTGTCTCTTATAATACAGCCTTATTGATCAAGCATAAAATACAACAGGTTATGAAAGAACGAGACGATTCAAAACCTATTTCAGCAACCCTTGTACAAGTTGACGACGCTTATTGGGGCGGCAAAAAACGTGATGGTCGCAGAGGCCGCGGGGCAACAGACAAAATACCTTTTGTTGCTGCAGTTTCGACGAATGAGAATGGTCATCCACTTCATATGCGTTTTAGCCAAGTTGCCTCCTTTACAAAGAAAGCTATCATTGATTGGGCAGCTAAACATCTTTGTAATGGCAGCGAAGTTGTCACCGACGGCCTTCTCGGTTTTGAAGGCCTTGATGATGCAGGTTTTTCTCACAAAGTAATTATCACTGGAGGTGGACCTGAAAGTGTTAAAATTGCTGATTTCAAGTGGGTTAATACTATCATCGGCAACGTTAAGAGGTCATTCCATGGTACATTCCACGCAATCAGCAAAAAACACTTTGGGCGATACCTAGCTGAATTTTGTTATCGTTTCAATCGCAGGTTTGATCTGCGACAGCTGCTACCCAGATTCACTTACGTGGCTCTAAGAACTCCACCGATGCCACAAAAGCTTATAAGAGTGGCTGAGCTTTGTGGGTAATCAGATAAAGGATTACGAGTATACAACCTTCCAAAACTCAACTATCCAATCTTACCGTATTTCCAATGCATTAATCATACTGCATCAGCAAGAGTAGTTGTTTCTTCACGCCTCACTCCTTATACCCGAATTTATACAAAGTAACTGTCAGGAGTAATCAAATATCAACTTACTTATAAAGAATCAAAGCCACTGACACAAAACCTAAGCATATACCAAGTATCTGAGTAACACTTAAAGACTCACTCCATAGTACTACACCAAAGATTATAACCAACAGCATGACAGACACTGTATTAACAGTGCTGGCAACACTTATTGGGAAGTACCTAACAGCAACTGAATAAAACACAAATGATAATACATATGAAACCAAACTGAGAGCAATAAAGCAGAACCAACCAAATGAGCTATAAGGTTTTTGTGATGCAACTTTAATAAGTAATTGCGCTGTAGTTGAAAATATAATTGGAACTACAAGTATTACATATTTACTCATAATTATTTTCTTCTAACTATCATAATTGTAACACATAGCATTTATAGCGACTCTGATAGTCATGTATTTTGCCTATGCACCGGGTGGAAAGGTGATTGCCCCTAATCCTCAATTTTGAACGGTGAGGAGAGAGGTGTAAGGTGTAATGAACAGGAAAACATTCACACACAGTAATCATCTTATTTCACAACAGATTTGAGATAATTTGCCGAATGATGCTGTAGACTCCTCACTCCTATCGCCTCACTTCATGTGGTTAGTTTTCGGTGGTAATCAAATAATTATTTGGAAATAACAGTTACAATGTGCATCAACAAAGAGAATTCACATTATTTACTGATTGCAACTAATCTTCAGCTTTGAAGTGTGACGCTTGAGGAACAAGGTGTAATGTCTATGCTGAACTGAAAACTAATTGCTATGATTGGCGACACCAATACATTTCAACCTGCTGTCAGCGTCCACAACACGACAGCATGCCTGACTTCTAACAATTTCAACGTAATTGCATGTGGCTGATCTTTAAAGGTAATACGTATTTTTTTACACATTTCAGCTCTATACAAACTGTTGATTCTCACAAATTACATTTCTCTTTTCTGCCTACTGATTTCAAGACATAGCAAGAAATAATACGTGGCTTGCATGAATGAATTTCGAATGCCGATTCGTCCTTCCTTCCCGCCCCCTAAAAACATTAATCCAGCAAAATGATAGGTGAAAATGAAAGGGGCCATCAATCTTGGGAACCGAGTGATTGCTGAATAGTGTGGTTTAAGTTCGATATCTTCAACAGGATAATACTCTAATTTGCTAGGGTCAGCCAGATGATATTGCGCATGAATTTTTATCCATTTTTTATGTTTGGTAAAAAGAGTTCTAAAATTAAAATTATCATATTCTGGTCTATGCTCCAGCAGATATGGAACCTTCTTGACTTTTCCTTCTACACGCACTTCCTCGTGAGGAAAGCCGATATATGACACCCTGTCCTTTTGAAAAAGTGCTTTTTTGTTCGGCCAGTTTTTTGTCCTGTACTTAAAACCGTCCCAATACGGCCAAAGAAACTCATAACATGCAACAGTGTCGTCTGTTACGAGGTCCTTAATATTTTCAATAAGTTCTTCAGAAAGAAATTCATCAGCATCAATCTGTAATACCCACTTATTTTTAGCATTAAAATACGTCCATACCCTGTGACCCTCACACATCCCTACATGCTTCCTCTCTTTGACCATACAGCCATACTTCCTGCATATAGTTAAAGTGTTATCCTCACATGGCCCATCATGAACGACAATTATTGAATTGGTCACCTGCTTTATACTTTTCAGGCATCTCTCAATGATTTTTTCCTCGTTATGCACCACGAGGCACGCTGTAACTAAATGACTATAGTCAATCTTCAAAATAAATCCTTTACTAGCTAATTTCACATTGAGGCTTTAAGACTATCTACTTTATCAATATAATTCCTGGCAATAACCAATGGGTCATATGCGGATAGAGCTTTATCTCGTCCTGATAATCCGACTTGTTTTCTTAACGACTTATTGCTCAATAGAATTTCCAGTTCAGATGCAAACTGCATGGTAACCGGGTCGGCAATGGGGTTGAGAGTGCCTTCCAACATTTCAGCCATCCCGCCATTTGGGCTGGCTACAACAGGTACTCCCCTTACCATAGATTCTAAAACTACTGTCGGGAATGTATCCCACCCTGAAGGAACAATAACAACCCAGGCACGTGAATATGCTCTTTCGAGATTTTTGCGATCAAGATGACCAAGGAATTTAATATGAGCGACATTTACGCCAAGTTTGCCTATCAACCATTTTCGTGTAGAACCAAGGAATCGAGCATAACTATCTTCACCAGCGATCTCTATTTTCAGGTTAGGGAATTTCTTTTTCAACTTTTCTATCATTTTGGACAAATGCGCTATCCCCTTACCTATATCAATTCGTCCAACAAGCAATAAAGTCGGGTCTGTCGCTTCCCTGTGGGTAACTTTCTCAATTGGTGAGATTGGATTAGGTATAACCCAACGTTTATCAGGAAGACTGACACCCTGTTCTTCCATTTCGGTCAAGAATCGCTCGCAGGGAGAAATAAGAACGGCTGCTTTTTTTAAACTATCTGATTCACGCCTCAAACATCTCCGATTACGAATACAAGCTAGTCCAATCAGATACTTTTGCCATGAATAATATACATGGCCATATCTTGATCGCTTCAAAACATCGTTATAATGAGCTTTGATAATAACAGGAATTCCTCTAAGATTTAAACCAAACAAACCGGCAGACTCACCAAGGTGGTCTGCACCCTCAATCCAGTCTACTTGATGTTTCTCAGCCAGCGTTCTTACAAGTTCTGAAACAAAAGGCTTACCAATGTCCTCGATCTTATAATATCTATAAATAACTCCGTTATTAAATTCTTCTCTCGATTTCCCTTCATCTCCATGGCTGGTAACAACCACAGTATAGCAGTCAAGCGACTGAAAAGCCTGTGTCATATGAAAGATATAACTGCCGATTCCAGACCCACGAGGCGGATATTCCCAACAGTGAAATAAGATTTTCAAGCGAAATCCTTTTTTTCAATTGCTAACATATAGAGTGATATAAGTTGATCTACGATCTTTTCTATATCAAAGTCCATCTCAGCTTTGTGCCTTGCATTTTCACCAAGCTGGATTTTCAACTTTTCATCACTTAAGATTTTAGTGGTCATTTCTGCCAATTTACATGAATTTCCTACCGGAAAGGTTATCCCATTAACCCCATCATCGACTACGGCAAGGTTGGCTGGAATATCTGATACAACACATGCAAGTCCCCAACTCTGGGCCTCAAGAAGAGCATTTGACATCCCCTCATGCCTTGATGGAAGGAGAAAAACGCTGGCTTGCTGATAATATCGTGCAGGATCTTCCACCGAACCAGTGAAAGTAAGAGAGTTTTCACAACCATATATCTTTGCTCGTGCCAACCATCCATTATAATCCCCTCCGCCAACGAGAATGAGATGCGCTTCGGGATTGACCTTGCCTATCTCAGACCATCCCTTTAAAAGAACATCAAACCCCTTATGTGATGCTCCTTGTGAAAAATTACCAACATACAAAACTGTCCCAGGTTGACTCTCTTTTGCTGACAAGTCCGGCAGGTCAACACCATTAGGTATGATGCTAATTCTTTTTTCCGGGATACCGGCGACAATAAGTTCTTCTTTTAAATATGGGTTGAGGGCTATAAAACTTGTCTCAGTTCTCATCCGACTCCAAAAGGACCTAAAAGGAGTATCATAGCCTATCACGTCTAATGCTGGAGTATTTCTGACTTTACAATAAACGGGGATACCGTTTTTTTTCCCAAGGTACCCCCCGAAACCAGCTAACCATGCTGTCTCATGCACATGGATCAAATCAATCCCATCATTATTGCGAGGGAAAAAGAGGAGGATGTCTATAATGAAACTCAACCGTGCAAGCCACTCAAAAGGTAGCATCAACCAGAATAACAATGCTCTCAATCCGGTCTCGAACCTTCCACCTTTTGCAGTTACTAGCCGTAACATTAAGCGTCGAAGCCATTCAGCCAAGGGACATAACCATCCATACCTCAGAACTATAGTCTCCCCGTCTTCGGATCGTCTGTTGAATTTAAAACTTGAGAGACTGGTAAGAACAACACTTTCCACGCCCTTTCGAGCGAGGTTCTTAACAACTTTTCTACATTGTCGCTCAGCACCACCTTCCAGACCGGGCCAATAGGACCATGTTATCATACATATTTTCATCTTTTTTTCCTAACGTCAACGTTGGCGGCAAGGAGCAAGTTTTATTCGTTTTCTTTTAGTGCATGTAGATTGATGGTCATAATGATTGCAAAGCGATATGCATTGCACTATTTTCTAGAAAAGTAAGTATATCATCAAGTACAATTGATCGAATTTTGTCAGAGTGATTGATTAACAACGTATATCAACAAAGCGTTAGGTAGGTCTTCCTCACCTCTTCAACCACTCTCTCTATTGAATACTTGTTTATCGTTCGTTCCCTGGCATTAATCCCAAAATTATATCGCAATGACGGATCCCTAAGCAGAGCGATTACAGCTGAAGCATATTCATCATGCGCATCAACAGGAACAATGTAACCGGTCTCACCATCTTGAACAATTTCTCGATTCCCTGGAATATCTGACACTACTGCTGGTATTCCATAACTATGAGCTTCTAACAGAGCATTGGACATTCCTTCCCCCCGAGAGGGCAATATGAAAATCCCTGCATCCATGTAGACCCGTCCAAGATCTGCTACGTGCCCAAGAAAACTCACCGTGTTTATGCATTGCAGATTCTCCGCGAGTGATTTCCATTTACCCAGATCCCCACCACCCGCCAGAACAAGATGGGCATCAGCAACGTTTTTTGAAACTATTGCCCAAGATTTCAAGAGAGTATCGAACCCCTTATGACCAGACCCCTGCGAGAAATTACCAACGTATAAGACTGTTCGATTATCCTCAACCGGTGCTCTTTCACTCGGAATTAAAACCCCATTAGGAAGAATCGTCACGTTCGCTTCATCAACACCTTCATCATAAAGCGCCTGAGCCATTTCAGGCACAAGCGCTATATAGTTTGTTTTTTTACGCCATTTGCTCCAAAATGATGAAAATGGAACTGTAGTCAAAAGTTGATCAAATGGCGGGAGATATGCAGCCTTGCAAACCACTGGTATATTTAGCATATTTCCAATCCAACCTGCAAAACCAGCATTCCAGCTAGCAACATGGGTATGTATTACATCAATTTCAGACCTGTTCCTGTAAATAAACCATCCGGAGGTAACAATAAAGCAGAGAGTATTCATCCACTGAACAACGATGGCCAATATTCCCACTTGTGCTCCGGCTTTCACATCAATACCGGTTTTGACTTGGCTCATACTTTCCTGACTGCAGTTTTTCTCTTTACTAAAGGTGTTTTTAATAGAAATCAATCGGTCAATAACCGGCTGTACAATAGGTACGCGGATAATCTCACATCCTTGGTCTATCTCCCTTCCCGGTAAATCATTTCCAACCTTAGCGGTAACCACAAAGCACCGGCACCCAGACCGGACTAGTTCTTTAGCCTGAAGCCTACATTGCCGTTCTGCCCCCCCTGTAGGCAGAGGGTAATAGTTATAAATGAGCATACAAACAGTTTTTATGGAATCAACCACCTTTCCTCCTGTGCTCATATAAAGATAAACATAAGCATATGACTCAAGAGCTATCCAAAATCATGCTCAAGAGATAGCAAATGCACGACACATCGCCAGATCAGCGACTATACTGTGTAATAATTGCGTCTAGATCTTTCCCGACCAAAGATGAAAATAACTCTCTACCGCTGGTTCTATTTAAATGATCTCCAACCCCAAAATGTGACTCCATTATGCCGGGATCACCCGTATAATCCAACAGGATACAGCCTTTCTCATTCAGGTATATTTTGAGATTTTGAATGTAATCTGCGAATTTATCTTGATCATCACTGGCATGAAGGTTTTTTCTTCGCTTTACTCTGACAAATACAAGTTGAATATCATTTTGTGCTGCCAGGTCAATAATTGAGGGCAGGAAAGACATCTCAAGCTGATCTTCAAAATCTAGCAGAGTTTTTGTATCTACCTTTTCCATCTCTAGTTGAGTCTTATTGAGCAGATCTTTATTCATTTTGGATTCTTTGAATTCTCTACCTATCGACTTATCAACTTCACCAGGGGTAAGTCCAAAACCTCTGGCCAAAAGCACATTTTTGAGCAGATCATCAACCTTTTCCTGTATGACAAACCTACGGGCAAGAAGAGGGATATTCCTGAACAGGTTACCTTTAAGAGAAGAACCGAAAACCAACTTGTCCACTATTGGTTCACTTTTCCCGGACATCTCGAGAATACTCTGAAGATACTTGCCTCCTGTTCTGTATTTAGGCAAAGTAAGAAAAGAGTCTCGGAAAAAGAAAACAACTGTCCGGGGTACCTTCTCAGCCTCGACAACCACATTCTTAAATGTAAGGAACCACCACGCTGAGGCGGAGCCGCCTCTAGCTATTTTCATTACTTTCATACCTGTTTTTTTAGCTATGATGTTTGGATCTATTCCTTCTCCCAGCATCGAATTGCCTATCAGCACAAACTCTGGTCCCAACGTTTTAATTTCATCAAGGTATCGCTTCATTTCGGACGTTTCATGGTTTGCTCCCGAATGTCCAAAACGGGTCTTTTCAAAAAAGATGTTCGCGCAAATAAACACGACCAGGGCTACAATAATCGTTATGAGATAAGATGAAGATCGCATATCAAAACTGGAAATATATAAAATCCTGACCACCCTCACCGTAGTACAATAGGGTAAAAATGAGGATAAATCCATATCCACACCCCGCTACTACTCGACCGGCCCTATCCTTTTTTTTCGGTAACATGGCAAACAAGACCAGCGGTGAAAGGTAAAAGAGTACGTACATCAAAATCGTCCCACTTGCATAGAGGGAATCCCCTGATATCCCGGCTATTGGGTTGGTGATCAGAGCCGCAAACAACCAACCGGTATCGGTTGTTCGGAACAAGCACCAGCCAAAGCATATAAACAGGAACATGACTGCACAGGAAACAATTCGTACACCTCTGTTGGCAGGTACCCAAGCGGAACCAATGCCTACAAGCCGATAGAGATAGATAAGCAAACCATGGTATGTACCCCACAGTACAAAGTTCCACTCCGCACCATGCCACAAACCGCACAGAGACATAGTTGCAACAATTACCCAAAACGACACTACTGGATTTTTTGAGCGTGAACCACCCAACGGAATATAGAGGTAATCCCTGATCCAGGTGGAAAAAGAAATATGCCAGCGCCTCCAGAAATCTGAAGGAGAAATTGACAGATAAGGGGTATTAAAATTTTCGATAAGCTTGAAACCCAGTAGCCTCGCAGATCCTCTGGCAATATCGGTATAGGCAGAAAAATCTGCAAAGATCTGAACAGAGAAAGCCAAAGTACCTGCTGTGAGTAGAAGTAACGACGGTTGCTCTAGCATGAAAACCTTATCTGCATAAATGGCTACATTGTCTGCAATAACAATTTTTTTCACAACCCCCCTGATCAAAAGAGGCCATGCGGAGCCAAAGAAATGAAAATCCCATCTACGTGCCGTTTCAATCTGCGGAAGTAACCTCTTTGCCCTTTCGATTGGCCCTGCAACCAATTGGGGAAAAAAGGAGACAAAAAGCGCAAAATCTATAAAATTTCTTCTGGCCTTCAGCTCGCCTCGGTAAATATCAATTGTATAGCTCAGCGTCTGAAAGGTGTAAAATGAGATTCCAACTGGCAGAATAATGTTTAGCTCTGTAAAACCAACCGTAAATCCAAATTCAGAGAAAACCTTATTGATGTTGGTAATAAAAAAATTGTAGTACTTGAAATACGCCAGAACCGCTAAACATGAGACGACACTCGTTGCAAGAAACCATTTCCTGTATCGACTATATTGTTCGATGAGTATCGCCGAAAAAAAATTCACGATTGTCATCCCAAACAGAAGAATACACAGTTTGGGATGGATGTATCCGTAGAAAAAATAACTGGCCAAAAGTAAAAGGACGTTTTGAATATCCTTTGATCTACTGAGCCAATAGAAGAGGAAAACAGTTGAGAGATAAAGTAAATAATCAATGCTTGTAAAAATCATAAAGCTGTACGCAATATTGTTCTGGAACAGAATATATCAACTGTCGACGGTAAGGTTTACGCCGGTTTAAAGTGAGGGATATCATCTCAAAGAGGCTTCCTGGCCTGAACGAAAACGCCTGCAGTTCTAAGATCTTCAGCTGTCATTTTCATAAACTTCTCTGGCAACCGGTCCTTTTGCAAGGTCGATCTCTGTTCATAGGTGCGTTCACAAAGCACCTCAAATCCGGCTTGCGACAAGAACGCCCGGTGAGTAGAAAATGGCTCTCTATTAATCAAAAACGGCCTTCTCCCTCTAATAATCTTCCATACCACAGCAGGGTATCCCCAATGACCATCCCAGGTCTCCGCAGTAGCGTGGGATTTAAGATCTATCTGATGTGAAATCATCCCACCGGGCTTGACCCATGTATACATGCAGTCATAGGCGTTCCACAAGGCATCAACATGCTCGAGAACAGCTTGGGAGTAAACTAGATCAATGGTTTCTCTCTCAATGACAGTATCGCCATCCCAAGGAACCTTATACTGAATGAAAGAGTTATCACTTTCTGTATTTCCAATCGCTTTTCTTATTTTTGCAATTCGCTCAGGTCGCAAAGAGTAATCTAGATGTTTCTCATTAAGAAGGTCGTGCGGAAAATCATAGGAGTCCAAATAGGGTTTGACCCTTGGAAATTCACCCTCACCCGGGATATCAGCTCTATCCCTGAACAGTTCAAGTAATTCCTCGAAGATTGTGGCATTGTAGTCGCTATTCGCATGCTCTACCACGTCGAGCGCATAGTATTTATCGCAACCGGAAATTAATGCAGCTAATCCTATCCCTATGGAGTCTCCAGGGCCCAGTTCTGCAACAACATGAGGAATAGTTGACAGACCATTTTTTCTGGCCATCACCAGATGTCTCAACCAGACAGAATAGCAGTATCTTGAGGATATAGTTCCACCAGTACCCTTCATTGAGTGATCGACTCCGGGTAAATATGAGAGAACTCCTTCTAATATCTGGCTTAACATTTTTCTCATCTCCTTCAGAGACTTTTATCTTCTACACTTTAAGACAATCCACTATCTTTCCGATAGCTACAATTCATTAGTTTTTTTCAGAAAAAGTTCCAAAGACTATGGCTCATTTCAGATTAAATATGACCTGGAATGCTAAAGGTTCGCATATCATCGAGAATGGTAGACATCCTGTTAATTATTACTGGTCAGCCGAAGTGACCATGAACACATCTTCAGTAAGAGGATATAATTTTAGCTCTGTTTTAAAGGACATTAAAGATTGAATATTACCCACTTCATCCCGCATCTCCTTCTCGCTAACTCCAGGAAATTTATGTTTGGAATAATCACCCCGCTCAGCCACACCAGATAACAGTTTATATAACAATACGTTAAGCTTCATATAGTATCGATAATTCAAACTATTGAGAAAAAACCATGGGCGACGGTTTTTTGTCTTTACACTGCTTACCACTTGATCAACATTGTCTAGAATAATTCCACTGGCACTAACCCCATCGAATCCATTCAGGTATTGCGACAAGACCTCTATTCTCTCTTCACTTCTTACATATCTTCCACTAGGTGCGTGGTCGTTCAACAACTCATTAAGAGCTGTGAGGAGATCATCTTCATCCTCAGCTTGAAAGTTTACGGAATTGGGTAGATACTGATCATAAACATTAGAAATTACTGGTCTGTACGCAATTGCAGGACGATCAAGTAACAACGCCTCAATTCCGGTTGTACAGCCATTATGTATCAAAACTGATGAGGCAAGTATCCACGGAATCACCTCTCCCTCGTGAAGGACAAAGACGTTGTTTTCAGTCTCAAACAACTCCACATAAGTTTCGTATCTTTCCCCGGGGTGCGGCCTGACAATGACTTTATAATCCTTGTACTCTTTGGCAATCCTTCGAATCATCGGAATAAACGCGTTGAAAATACACCGCTTATGAGCCATCCAACCAGAGGTGAATTTTTCATCCTCCGCTGAATTTAATTTACCAGCCTGCCGTAAGACCTCGACATAGCCATTTTCACCATTCCTGTGATTACAATGGCTGAAGTTTGTGTTGACTAGAATAAATGGTCCGTGTTTCTGCCTAAGCTCCTGTGCATCCTCTGAGAACACCTCTCTGTATGGCTGCTGCAGAAGGTCAAATCGAACATTGCCGCTGCAAACTATCCGGTTCTTCAGTTCTGGAAAATGCCTGGCGATCAAATCTGCCTGATATTGTCCCCAGGCAAAAAAGGTATCAACATTATTGATTTCATCCCGGGATATTTTTCTTCTCACGTAGTCAGCATCATCAAAAAAAACCAGGCCTTCCTCGCACCAAGCGACAACCCTATTACCAAGATGCTTGAATTTTTCAAAAGATTCCTCTTTTGAAGGTGCAACACCTTTTTCCAAAACTACCCCTGCAGGCAGCAAGTGAAGTGAGGCTCGTACAGCGTGAGCTTCACCTATGACCACATTATATCCACGCTGAGCGGCTAAACATGCAAGCAAGGTTTTTGCCTTGAACTCCCGGACCTTTACTTCAACCGGGATATAGAGCCATCTATCCTGTCTTCTACTTTCCATCATAATCAATAATTCTACCTTGCTAGAGCTCGCAAAAAATACCTTTTGGTTTTTAGGCCATTATCATTATTTAAAACCCGAAATCGAAAACTGCTGATCTTCGATCACGTTCTCTATTAGCTCTTTTCCTATTACATTTTCAAAATCGTATGGAGGTATTCCACCGCCAGGTGATTTCATACCAATATCTTCTCGTGTTAATACATGCCCTGCCTGCAAATCAGAATTAGCAACAAGGCTCTTGCCCATTTTGGTGATAGGCGCTTCTTCACTGGGAAACATCGCCTTATTTCCGTCGCCTAATGCTACCTTCAAGCGCCGAAGATCACGAACCATCTTGGTCAATCCTACCGGCTCAAGAGAAAACGCATGATCAGTACCTTTAGTAGCGCGGTTTAGTGTGAAATGTTTTTCTACAACCCTGGCTCCAAGCATATATCCGGCAATTGCCATTGCAATCCCACTGTCATGGCTTGAAAAACCAGTAACAATACCAGGGAAATTTTTCTGCAATGTGCTGATCACCCTCAAATTCAGCTCATCCCATGCTGGAGGGTAGCCTCCGGTGCACTGCATTATACAAAGCTGATTGTTTATCGGCATAATGGCATCGTATGCGCGTTTAATATCCTCAAGCGTGCCACCACCAGTACTCATCAATATTGGCTTGCCGAACCCTGCAATGTGTTTAAGCAATGGAATAGTCTTCAGATCACCTGAAGCAATTTTATAGGCAGGAACCCCAACCTCTTTGAGGAAATTTGCACTTGGAATATCAAAAGCAGTCGCAAAAAAATCTATTTTTTGTTCATCTGCAAATTTTTTCAGCTCAATATATTCTTGAAACCCAAATTCAAGGAACTCACGGTGTTCACCATACGTTGCACCAAAACTGTTCCGATTTTCATATGGCTTATTATACGCCTCACTCGTATACAATGTTTTGTTATCACGCTTCTGTAATTTTACAGCATCTGCCCCAGCTTTTTTGGCAGCTACAAACATTTCCTTGCAGACATCGACACTTCCCTGATGGTTATTGCCAATTTCAGCTATAACATAACAATCGCTATCATCATTAATCAGATGCTCACCTATCTTCAAGCTTCTTGTTTTTGTCATGGTATTTATCCGTCCGGAATTTTGAATTATTTCTTTACGGTTGTTTTCTTGCTTGTCTAAGTCCTCAATAAATCGCAGCCCCCCTAAGGATATAGCGTTGCAAGCTGCAACATTGCACCTGGCCCTTTAAGCTATCGAAACGTCATCCTTTTTTGATCTCCTTATTAACATCACAGTAACTTCTAAAGGAGATGGAAAACCCTTAGATACAGCACAGCTAATCAAAACTCATATGAATCGTCAAATAAGACATATTCATACCTGCGACCAGGTGATTTCATTCCCATTCAGACAATTCGTAGGCTTATATGATATAGTTTTCTTCATTGAGGTATAAAAGCACCACAGAAAGCAGTACGACTCACTATACCATTGAATAATGTCAGTTGTTTCCTGGATGAAAAGTATATTTCTTTATGTCACTTCTGTTCAGAGATATGATTCTTTATCTAGAAATGCATGAATTTAGAAACCATTTAAGATTCATTTTCACGCTAGGCGTATACGTGTTTTTTACAACTATTATGCCTGACATGCAACTGCATTCTTATTTGATTCTACTTTATTGACAGATATACTATCATCACTGTTTCGATTCTACAGACATCTCTCGTTGAACCATTTGCCTCTATGGAGCAGCAGATATGAATCTACTTCACAAGTCACTGCTTATGTGGTCAAGCAAAATGTTCACTTTTCTTAGGCGCCCTTTCTCCAATTCGTATGTTCTTTCAAAGTCATTAAGACTGAGATAGCCAAGAAATATATGCTGTCTCCTATTTTTGCAAAACAACTCTATGTGAACAAAAGATCTCTTCCGGGCAGAATCAGGTGAAATAGAGAGAACTATATATACGCTTAATCTTTAAAATTCCGAAGCAGGCTTCAGTCACACCGTCACCCCACCAATTTCCCTTACGGATATTGTTGCTTATCATCAAAATATATTTCTAGAATCTATTACTGTAGCACCAAATCCCACGATCTGAATAAAAACAGGGACCTGATGTTTGGCTGCGGCAGCAGACTGTCATTTACATTGCACTGATAACACTAGCTTTCGTCATCAAACTTTTCAAAAAACATCGACGACATTGCGGAAATACATCTATAGCAACTGTCAGATACAACCAACATTCTGAACTCCTGACATTTGATATCGTAACAATAAGCGTGTCAGATGCTGACATCTCCACAATACATGCAATATTAAACACTTGCAGTATATTTTGTATTGCTGCAGCATAGTCATTTTTTAATTGAGTTTTGAACAGTGTTAATGATCGTTTTTTTGTCTAATCCGTGTGCTTCAAGAACTTCGTCATTAGTCCCACAGACAGGAATCCCTATCACGCCCAGATGTTTGATTTCAGGGACAACATTGAGACAACCAGCAAGAGTATTAGATATCATCTCGCCCTGCCCACCTCGTATATAATGATTGTCCAATGTAATCAGAACATCACATCCATCAATAGCCACTTTAGTAAGCCATTCAGTGTCAACACAATTCAGCCATGGCAGATTGACTATCCTAACATTAATACCTTCAGCTTTAAGGATCTCAGCAGCCTTCCACGCCTGCGCGAGCAGTACAGGACCATAACCGATGAGAACAGCGTCATTTCCTTCTCTTAATATGATTCCTTTTCCTCGTTCAACTTTATGCTCTCTAGGAAGTTGATATGGTATTTCACATGGTATCGAAACAAGACGCATATAAGTACTACCAGAAGCAACGTTGAGGCAGTAATCCAGAAGAACAAAAACTTCAGCTTCGCAACAAGGCTCGACGACATCAATACCAGGAATTGCTGATAATGATGAGATATCCCTGACAGCCTGGTGCGAATGGCCTGGACCGCCAGGTACAATTCCTGCTAGAGATCCGACATAAACAATTTTGGTTTGTTCAGTTGCATTGTTATAAATCTGCTCATTGGGTCTCGCAGAGAGAAAGCAACCAAATGAATGAACAACAGGCAGCAATCCTCCTAACGCCATCCCTCCAGCTTGTGAAACCATATCCTGTTCTGCTATTCCACACTCAACAAAGCGCTCTGGGAATTCCTTTTTAAAGCGTATGAGGCCGGTATCTAATATGAGATCCGCATCAAGAGCAATTATATCAGGATTACGTTCTGCTTGCCCAACAAGTGCCTCTGAATATGCCGCAACAAGTCGTTCAACCTTTTCAGGCCCCTTGACGAGTGGTGGTGCAACAATATTTTCGAGAGCTACAGGCACTAGTCCAACATCAGAGGTCAACGTATCCAAATGTTCTTTCAGCTCAGTTATTGCCATGCGATACGCACTCTGATCCGGCGCACCACTATGGAACCGATACATTGCCACGTCAGAATCAAGACTTGTATGTTCCATAAATGAAACGCCACACCCTTTCACCGTGTCGGCTATCAGTACCTTCGGCTGATCAGTGATTCCTCTGAAATCATCGAAAACCCTTTGTAATTGGAGAATGTCGTTACCATCACACCGACCGACATGCCAACCAAAAGAAGAGAACTTTGCTTCGAGGTCACCAAGATCACTTGTCTTTTTAACAAACGTATCTGATTGAAGCTTATTATGATCCACAACTACAATAAGATTACCAAGCTTCTGGTTGGCTGCCGATACCAATGACTCCCAGATCTGGCCTTCCTGCAGTTCGCCATCTCCTGTCATAACAAAAACACTACCATCACGACCGAATCTTTCATTTGCAAAGAGAAGACCCTTTGCCTTTGAAATACCCATGCCAAGTGAACCGGTATTGGTCACACATGCAGACACAGAGACATCCGGATGACCAGGCAAACCTTTCTTTCGTCTTAGCGAGTGGATAAGATCAAAATTCAATCGATCCATGCCAGCCATCACCGCATAATACGCAGGGGCATCATGGCCTTTTGAAGAAAAGAAAAGATCATCCTTTCCCATTTCTCCAAGATGGAGCCAGGATACAATATCCAGACTCGAGAAACTGCTACCTATATGCCCGGAACCAGCTTTTGCGATCATGTATAACGCGTTTATTCTGGAAGCAAAGGCAAATATTTTGGCCTTTTGTGTTTCTTCAACTACAGCTTCACGAATTCTCGTGAATTCTGCGAATGGCACGAAATACAATACTCCCTCTACAGGTTCTCCTACAAGGTCACCCATCTATATATCCTTTCTTAACAGGTTATCTTTTATAAGGTGGCTGCGATATTTCAGGCAACTTCGCCTCAGCGTTTCTTATGTAATGTTCGGCAAGAACCCAATCCACTTCCTTATTAATATCGAATCCTTCAAAACCCTCTGTAATAAACGGTTGGATTATTTCTCCAGCTATGGTTCTGCCTTTTTCTATAACTGATGATCTAGCAATCTCAAGACTGGCATTCTGCACATACACCTCTGGTAAAGCTGCAAACTGGCTGGAGTGCCACGGTTGAGAGGGAGGTGTAACCGGCATCACCGGATACATTATTTCGCCACGAACAACCCACATTTTACCCGGATGCTGCGAGCAGATCTCAACAGCTCGAAGCGAATCCGCCTGCCCAAAGTCATGAAACTGTTTCCATGCTCGCTGAATTGTCTTCACCTGGCGGAAAGGAGATGTAGGCCGCAGTACACTGAAATACTGATATTCATCACCTTGGGCTTTCAACTCGCTCAAGGTGTATTCAACCCACTCAATATCAGGAGATTTCGAACCAGCAATACTAACAGGTCTCAAAAACGGCACTTTAGCCCCATAATATTGACCTATATCAGCATACTCTTTAGAATCTGTAGATATAAGAACAGTATCAAAAACGCCTGACTGGATTGCGGTAGATATCGTATAGGCGATCAGAGGATGGCCACCTAAGAGCCGTATATTCTTGTCCGGAACCCTTACAGAACCGGATCTTGCCGGGATAAGTGCTATTGATTTATTCATTCGTCTTTCACACTTTACCCGGGTTAGTAATTAAATTAATATATTTAACATCACTGTATACATCGAGCGCTTCAACGCCTGCCTCCCTCCAGCCCGTGCCGGAGTTTTTCAATCCGCCGAACCCCATGTGTGGTTCACTTCCGTGGGTTCCGCCATTTACAACGATCACCCCAGCCTGAACCTTGTTAGAGTATTCCATCGCCCGATTAATATCATTTGTGTGGATCGATGATGTAAGTCCAAACTCTGAGTTGTTGACTAACTCAATAGCCTCATTGAGATCTTTCACTTCATACAGACATGTTATCGGGCCAAACAGTTCATTCTGAGAAATCTGGCTATCAGGAGATACTTTCTCGACAATTGTAGGCTGCATATAGTAACCGGACTGAAGTTGCCCCTTTATCACTCGTTCACCACCAATAACAACATCAGCCCCATCCTCCTTCGCCTTACCAACTACTGAAAGCATGTTATCAAGTTGTTTCTCATTTATAACCGGACCTAGAAAATCAGTATCCCCGACTCCCATACTTAATTCATTCGTGGCATTTATAAGTTTCTTTTTAAACTTCTCGTAAATTGAACTGAAAACCACAATTCTACTTGCAGCTGCGCACCGCTGCCCTGCATTACTAAAAGCAGAGGCAACTGCCCACTGCACAGCATTATCGATATCTGCATCATCACAAACGGTCAGAGCATTCTTGCCGCCTAGCTCAAGACATACTTTGGCAAGCCTTTCACCAGCAACACGATTTATGAGACTGCCGGTCACATGACCACCGGTAAAACTCACCAGATCAACTTGAGGTGACTCTACAAGGGGCATCCCTGCTTCTGCGCCAAGCCCTTGTAAAACATTTAAAACACCGGCAGGGAGCCCAATCTCACGACAGATATCGGCGAATATCCAGGCAGTACCCGGTGTATCTTCAGAAGGTTTAAGAATGGATGCGTTGCCGCAAAACATTGCAGGAAATGCTTTCCAGGCGACATTTGCAATCGGGGTGTTCGAGGCGATAATCAAGGCTGCAACGCCAAGTGGCTGACGAACAGTGAGCACCTGTCGATTAGCCATTGTTGCCCCCATAGTTTTGCCATAATTTCGACGCCCTTCGCCAGCAATGAAAAATCCCATTTCAATGGCAGCCTGGGTTTCACCTAGAGCATGTGGAAGAGCCTTGCCGGACTCGGTTGCAACAATCTCTGCTATTTCACTTTTACGTTCCATCATACGAAAGGCTATATCCCGAATGATATCTGCACGTGCTACACTGGTCATGTTCGCCCATGCAGCCTGAGCTTTTTTGGCAGCAGCTATGGCCAGCAATGCATCCCCGGACCCTGAACGGGCGACCTTGCATACTTCCTGACCTGAATGAGGATTGATGTTCCCAAACAATTGTCCAGAACTAGCTGCACCCATCTTTCCATCTATGAAATTTGGAATCACTTCTGGAAAAGCTGTCATATTTTCCACCATATGTAAATTGTTACCAAGCAGACCAACCACCATCAACAACCAGGTTAGATCCTGTCATGTAGGATGAAGCATCAGATGCCAACAATATTACCGGACCTATAAATTCCTCTGCATCTGCCATCCTACCAATGGGCATCCTACTGAGATATGCATCTAAAAATTCTTTTGGTTGATCATTGAAAACACCGGCCAGTGTTAAGGTATTGACCCGCACCCCTGATTTGGCCCAGTAGGTTGCCAGGTATCTTGTTAGATTTAGTATGGCTGATTTAGACACAGAATAGGCCACCGGTTTGAAGAATTCTTCTCCTGCTGACCTGCGAAAATCGTATAAGTCCTGACAAGGCGAGAGAATGCCATATATAGAGGAAATGTTGATAATAGATCCACAACCTTTATCAGCCATGTCCTTACCAAACACCTGACAACAAAACAATGTGCCCTTTACATTGACATCCATTACTTTGTTATAGGATAACTCCGGATACGTTTCAAAAGGACCGACCTCTGAAGCAGGTGAATCCGGCGGGGAATCCAACGCGGCATTATTAATTAATATATCGGCAACTCCAAAATCATTTTTGATTTTCTGGGAAACCGAATCCACTTCTGCTCGATTGGTAATATCGACAACATATGGCTTTATCGAACCCTCTTCGAGATAGAGAGCAAATCTCTCATCTGCGATTTTTGGTACACTTGCCAAATCGAGAATAGCAACACGAGCTCCATGCTCCACAAGAGCAACCGAATAAATCACCCCAAGTTGCCCCATGCCACCGGTGATAACTGCAATTTTATCCTTAACATTAATCATAGTGTATATTTTTCTCCGAAAGAGTAAACACCAGCAGGTTTCAAAAAAATAGTTATCATTGTTATAATATCACCCCAAAACATTTTAAAAATTGTTAAGGATTGGTACCCCGTTATCAAAAATAAACGTTACTCTGCTCAGAAAGATCCAGGTGGACAAGGCTTGAAGGTAAATACTTAATCTTGACATTGCACAGCCACTAAGCACACTTTCCATTTACAGTTGATTGCTAACCGAAAAAAATGCAACATGAGAGTTATATCCCTTTAATATTTAAAATCTTTTCTATTGGATCAACTATAGACCTTTTTATACGATATAATCTTGAGAAGTTTGTATTTCTGACTTTCTCAATTTCGTCGAAGTACAATTGAGTACCATGCATCGTAAAGCTAATTCCATCCATAGAGAAAACAGAAACACATTGTTTAACGAAATCCAGGGTAGCTCCGTTATTCAAAACACGACAGAAAAAATCACGATCTCCGCAAATTCTATAGCTAGGATCATATAGTCCAAATTGTTCAAACAGATTTCGTTTAATGAAGGTAGATTGATGAGGTAACGGTCTATGGTAAATAAATTTTTTACGTACATCATGAAGATCGATTCTTTTTATAGCTGGCTCCCTTTTCCATATTTCAGGAAAAATTACTTTCAGCCAGCAGACAACAATATCTAAATGTAAATATCTTGAGCAAATCGATAACGCATCATAACTATAAAGGAAATCTCCAGCATTAAGGAACAAACAATATTCACCCTTGGATAACTTAATACCCTTATTCATTGCATCATAGATTCCTTTATCAGGTTCTGATATGTAGGTAGACACTAAGGGATTACTCTCAATATATTCTACTGTTCCATCATGGGAATTACCGTCGATTACCACCCATTCATAATCAATAAAATCCTGGTCTTTTATTGACTTGGCAGTGCGCTCAATTTCTTTTTTTGCGTTTAAACATACAGTAATTATGGAGATTTTAATTTTTCCCATAGTCTCTTCTAAACGGACATGTCACTATCGATATTTTCCCATTCATTATCGAGGAACCTGCAATAATTATTTATCACCTTTTTTCGAGGTAACTTATTTTCAACATAACTCCTAGCATTAACTCCCATCCTTTTAACTAAATCGCGATCAGTCAAACATAGTTTCAAAGCGGAAATCATATTTTCAAACAATTCAGACTCTTCACACAACAGCCCATTAAATTTGTCTTTTATAATCTCAGGATAACAACCCGAAGCGGTTGCAATTAAAGGTAACCCAGCGGCCATAGCTTCAATACCAGCCATGGAAAACCCTTCCCTTAATGTTGCGGGCATCAGACATACATCACCGGCACTTAGCAAATATGACATTTCCTCGCGTGGTACACCGCCACACCAAACTACCTGAGGGTGTGAGTCCAATAACTTCTCTAAGGATTTCCTATGATGAGGTGGTGATAAATTATGAAATCCTCCGATTACTAAAAAAGTCATGTCAGGGAACATTTGTTCAGATATTTCAATAAGCCGTTCTAAATACCTACTCCCTTTATAAAGTGCAATCTTAGATGGGAAAACAACAACAAGGTTTTCAGGATTTATTCCAAGATCATTACATACTTTTTGCCTTTTCATTGGAGATTCGGGTGAGAATTGATCAAGTTCTACACCGTTAGGAATTGTCAGAACAAAAGGATCAAGCCTAGCTGAATTGACGTAGGCTAATTTGGCCTGTCCTTGTGTTTGAGTTATGAGGACATCGCAATAATTATAAAAACTAACCTCACCTGGGTAACCATAGTGTCTTTGAGAGTATGCAATTGTAACATCAGGCAAAAGCCTCCTTAATTCAGGTAAAGAGTTAATTCCTCCCCAAACTAGTATTTTTTTTCCACCAGTAGCGCGAATCCATTCAGCAACACTTTTTAAAAAGACATCACCACCTTTACGGGTTATAACAGATTTCAACCAATTAACCCTACAGGTCATGGATGTGCTAAAATCCTTAGAATTTATATCAAATTGGCAAACAGCAGTGTTAGATTGATCAGCTAAATGGAATGATTTTGGAATATATTTGCAAATTAGAACATCCTTTTCGGCACGTTCTTTGATTAGTTCCCAAACCAGAAACTTATAAGACCCTCCTGTTATAGGCGGAACATCTTGAGATATACTAAGGTGAACCCAATCATATTTAATTTTTCCTTGCAGCATCTTTTCAGCACGATGTGTCATGTGACATTTAATCATAGAAAGCAACCTAGACGATTTTCATTTTGAATTTTCGCAACAAAAAAACCTGGAGCGCATGAGGTAGCCACCAGAAATTTTTCTTTGAGTATATTTGTATAATATTTCGCAAACCTGATTCATCGATCCCGACAAATTTCTCAAATTGACGATGTAATGTCTCATCATCATAATCAAGATTTTCAGGATATATTTGAGCTCTTAACCCGTATTCTGCTCCCAATAACGCATAGCCTCTTGATATATCATATTTTTGTTCAAATGCGCTTTTTAGTGCAGCTATATTAGACCAATGTCTAGCCCCTCCGGCAGAATGCAATACGGCACGGCCTGGCTGAATAGCCTTTATGGCTTTGTGAACTCCAAAATGAAAAGCCTGAAAGGGAGATGAATCTGGACAATGCCACGCAGCTGGTGCAAGATTTTCAAAATCTTTAATTTTTATGCCATGCGCAATAGGTCGAATATCAACAAACAAATCTTCTTTATTGTTTTTTTCCCATTTAACAGTGTTCCGAAATGCATTAAGGCCCATTATTAGTCTGTCAGTAAAATAATCATGAACAGCGACATATACACGATCTACGAGGGGATTTTCCTGAAAAACGTGGGATACTTCTTTGAAATATGTATCTCTAGTCAACACCATATCAGCATCAACTTTAATCATTATTTCAAACTCATCACTCATATCCATAAATGTTGAATATAAAGCATCATGGGCTTGCTTGTTTTTCAGATTATGAAATTCAAATATTTCAAAATCACAATCAATTTGTCTTTTTATACATTGCATACATCTTTCATATTCATTTTCATATGTATGCAAAACGCCAACAAATATTTTCATATTTCTATAATTTGATTGCCCTGAATCTCAGCAAGACATAAAGACTCGGATTTTTATTAAAAACAGTAGAGCGTTGAATTACGTTTTTTTATTTTACGTCTAACACAAGTTGATGTTCACCAAAACATGACCATAAAATATTTTTTTTGCCAGAGATCGCCTCTAAAAAACTATCTTTTAATTATCTTAATGAAGCTGAGAAAGAGGGGAAGTCACTATATGATCCCCCAAGCATGCCATCCTCCTGTTACCTACAACAACAGGAGGATATGTCATGGCAAAGAATCCGGTTCAATTTCAAAAAGGGTACAGCTTGCCAAAGTTCCTGAAAGCGTACGGCTCAGGACAAAATGCAAGGCAAAGCTCTACAAGTATCACTGGCCGAATGGTTTTGAGTGCCCCAAGTATGGTCACAATACCTGCTATGAATTGAAAACACGTCAACTTTTCCAGTGTATTCATTACAGATATCAGTGTTCCATCACCAGTGGTACAATTTT
Source organism: Desulfosediminicola flagellatus (assembly GCF_005116655.2). Lineage (GTDB taxonomy): Bacteria > Desulfobacterota > Desulfobulbia > Desulfobulbales > Desulfocapsaceae > Desulfopila > Desulfopila flagellata. Next base: position 3,093,891 of record NZ_CP050698.1, read on the forward strand.
CGACTCATCACAATTGCCTCTTACGACATGGTTTCTCGGAATATATCTGATAACCCAAGCAAAGGATGGTATGTCTGCCCTTAGTCTCCGCGGGTTCCTTGACATATCGGTCAATACAGCAGTTAAAATGAAACACAAGCTTAGACACGTGATGAAGAATGCTGATGACCATGAACCACCTTGTTCTTGAAGGCGTCATTGAATTAGATGACGTGTATTGGGGTGGCAAGAAAAGTGGCGGTAAATAAGGCCGAGGAGCCCGAGAAAAAACACCTTTCCTTTCTGCTGTTTCCCGCAATGAAGCTGTTCGCCCAATTCATATGAGGATGAGTAAACGAAACATTTTTAACACATCTAAAGAATCATCTTGGTTGCAAAAGCATCTTCATGAAGAAGCGGATGTTATTTCCGATACTTTCAATCCATTTAACTGCTGATCAGATCTTATTGCATTTAATGCTAGAATTACAGCATTTTAAATTTACGAAAATACAGACAATAGAATCTTTCACTGGGTCAGCACCATGGTCAGCAATGTAAAGAGGGCTTTTCATAGGACATATCATTCTGTGAGTACAAATTACTTGTCACGATATTTGGCTGAATTTTGTTTTCAGTTTAATAACCGGTGTTACATAGGGCAATGATTGGAAATTTGATCATACATACCACTTAAATCAGCCCCTCGCCCCCTTCACCTCTTAGAGATTGCTGAGAAGGAGGGCGATTAGATTATTCGATAAACATTTGTTTTTTCAAAAAATCGAAAAAATGACAGCTCAATTAGTAATACGTTTATAAACATCTATGTATTGTTCTGCAACTTTAGTATATGCATAGTTGCAAACAACTTTTTCTCTGGCAGCTTTGCTTAATTTGTAGTGCCGCTCAATATCCCCTAAAACCCACTTGATTCCTTCTGCCAACATATTCGTATCAAAAGGCGAAACTAAAAAACCATTTTGTAAGTGATCAATCATATCAGGAATACCGCCAATACCAAAACCAACACAAGGTGTCCCGCAACTCATGGCTTCCATAACAGTATTTGGGAGATTGTCCATCATCGATGGAATAATAAATACATCTGCCAAGCTGTATAACATAGCCAATTTGTGGTCATCATTTATACGACCGACTTCAGTAACAGGTATTCCTTTAATGGTACTACGACCACTACACTTTCCACCAAAAGTAATACATTCTATAGCGGAAACTTCACTTCCAGAAGCAAACGTCTCAAGTGCTTGTTTCAGGAAATGAAAGCCTTTCAGTGGGTTTCTACTACCGCCATCAGCACCAAATAAAATGAGTTGTTTCTCTTGTGGTAAATTGAATGATTTTCTCGCATTATTTTTATCAGTGGGCTTAAAAACATCAGTGTTCAAACAATTAGGAATCACCGTGGCTTTTTCCCCAAAAAATAAGGAACTCATACAAAGACATTCTGCCATCCACCTGCTCGGCGTTACAAAATTAAAGTTTACATTATGCCAATGTTTCTTCTTACGGCGCCATGTCGATCCATCAAGATCAACCCAGCCTTTATGGCAAGTAGGCCGATTTTTGTTTGTATACCGTTCTCGGTAACGATTGGAGAAATCAATAGAGTCATAATGCTCAGCCCCACAAAAAGCCCACATATCGTGCAACGTCCAAACGATTGGCTTATTTATTTTTTTAAGCTCTGAGATACTAATTAGTTCCTTTCCTATCCAGTGAATATTAATAATATCTGCATCAATCCTATTAATTATTTTGTAGATTCCTGATTGGAAAAGGTTAAGCGAGTGGTAACTTGGGTTAGATGTTTTTTGATAACCAAGAAGTTTCTTAATAAAATGATTCTTTTTCACCTGATACGGTACAGGGTAACATCTTACACTTCTATCCAGACTATTCTTTCTGGCGACCAGCATCTCAGAATGGATACCACACTCTCGTAATGCAGCATGAATTCGATATGCAGCGCGAGCTGCACCGCCAGTAATATCAAAATTGTTTAAGTGGAGAATCTTCATGGCTTAATGGCTTCAATATAGAGCGAGTCTGGCTTATAAACAGTACTATCTGGTTCAGTATCAAGATTAAATGTAGACCAACCTGGGTGGTAGCTTTGCATAGCATCCCGCTGTACTATCTTCACAAAATTGCACTCCTCAAGCATCCTAGACAAAGAATATTTATCATACATCCACTGATGATTCTCACCTGAACGGCGAAATCGACCCACCATTAACGAGTCGTATTCACTACCAAGTAATATCTTGAGAATTCCCTCACGAATATTCCTTAAAACATTTTCAGGTTCTAATAAAGAGGAAAGGAATTTCGTCACTCCCATCTTACTAGTTCTGCGATGTTTTTCACCCCTACGCAGATCATATTTCCTTATTATATTTTTGGCTTCAATTCCACAACGTTCTACTATAAATTCACGATTTGGAATCGAATCACGATCTAGAAAGGCTGCCATCCCCCCCCCTGACGAGTTACGCACAACTTGATCATATAATTCAAGCATTATCCAATCATAACTATCACGTTCCGAAACATTTCCATCACTAACCCTTTGTAATATCCTTAAATAACATAAAACAATTTGTTCAAGATCAGGGACAGCAATTCGAATAATTCCAGCAGGTTTTAATACCCGAAAACACTCTTGGACAAATTGCCTGGCTTCATTCACTTCAAAGTGCTCTAATACATGCGAATGATAAACCACGTCAAAATGACAATCTAAGAAGGGCAGACCCAGTTCTACATCACACTGCTTTACAACTGGGTGAGCAGGAACCTTATCAATATTCACCCACTCCTCATGGATACGTTTGCCACAACCTATATTTAAAAGTTTCATTAAATTTTGCTTAAAGTTTTATAGCTACCCTGCCGGTATAATCAATTTCATGCAAACTGATTTCAACCGAATTCTTATCAAAATATTCATCTACAGCCTTCTTTGCCCCTTTCCAATGACCATAATCATCAATAATCAGTACACCTCCAGTTGCTAAACGTGGGAATAAAACCTCTAACTCATGTTTAGTAGATTCGTACCAATCAGTATCCAATCGTAATAAGGATATTTTTTCAGGAGCATTCGTAGTCAATGTTTCTATCACATCTCCAACAACATAATGAATTTTATTCCTAGGGTAGTCACTCTTATCCATTGTCTTTTTGACCTCAGAAAGGCCAGCAATACACCAAATATTACTACTCTGACAGCGGTCCTCCTGCTTCAGCAAATCAGATGCATCCATACCAGAAATATCAATATCACTTTCTGTTGGTTCTGTCATTCCAGTAAAAGTATCAAATAAGTATAATTCCTTATCAACAATATTTAAAGAGTCCAGGGTCAATGATGCGGCCAACATACTTCCACCTTTCCAGACACCACACTCAACAAAATCACCCGCAACAGCATTTTGCTGTAAATACCTTACTGAATTTATCAAGGCTAGTACTCTTTCTGGACTGGTCATTGTGTATGGTAAGACTGCAGTTAATATTTCTTTATCTATTGCTGACAGAGAACCTGGTTTCCCACTGCTCATGTACTTGTAGAAGTCTTTTTCAGCAGTACTTGCATACTTTTTAAATATTTTTTTTAAAAAACTCATTTTCTTCTCTGAACTTTTTATTGTTATTTCAAACCATTAAGAAGAACGCTAATCACAGTACAACATCATGGTCTAGAATATATCTATCAATATAATTCAACTGCTCAACGCAGCACGATGGACACTAAAACAGTCCCAAATAAACACTAATAAATATAATTGAGTAAGATGATAGGAAAAGTGCTAATAGTATTATAAACTCATCGAAGTCGCATACCAAGAGGATAGATCCCGACCTATAAGCTTCGATGTATTCTCAATATCTGCACGATATTTTGATTGAAGTAGCGTCTTAGTGTCCCCCTGCATCGTTTCCCAACGTAACTTGAACAGAGTTTGATTCCTCCTAAATAGATATTTGATTATGGCAGATTTACGCATCCAGCGATACCTATTTTCAAGACTCCGCAGCATAAAATGCAATTTGATGGAAACAGGCTTAAATTCCCCTTTATTATGGATCTTGATTGTTGGCTCATAATTATCGTCTACATCCAAAAAACGATATGTGTCCCGCACACAACCAACAGGGTCTCTTTTGATTTCATCCAACAAGATAATTTTAATTTGAGCAATCGGGAATGTTTTATAGTAGCGTTCCAACTGCTCAAAATACATACCAGATCCAAAATATAAATAATTGTAATAATACTGAGGATTTCCTATCATGAAATCCATGTCATCTTTTCGGGAAAACTCAGTTTTTAACGCCTTTTCAAATGGGTATATCCACTCGTAGCCATGACTAACCATCCACCTGTACAATGAATAAGCTCGATCAACAGGGTTCCGTAGTATCACAATAATCTTGGCATCAGGTATCTCTTCATTAATCCATTTAGCAGACTCAGGCGAGGTCAAATAAGCGTTTGAGGCGTCGCCAATAACCTTGCGTGATTTGGCAGATTCAAACAAATGCAGATATTTGTCTTTTTTCTTCACACCATAAGAATTACAAAAATAGGAAGGTTCTTTATGCTCGATATCCTCAGGCATAAAAATTTCTGGATGTTGCTTCAAGTACATCCAAAGTGAAGTCGTTGCGGCCTTAGCAGCTCCAATAATGAAAAAATTTGGCTTATTTATCATTTTTTAATAACCTGTTCTTAACCGATATCTCATAATTGTTATTTTTCGATAGCGGACCGTAAAACCACAGTCAATAATTCCCTCGAAAACATCAAACAGTATTCTATTTTCGAATGTTTTTTGATACTTTCAAAATGCTTAAAGCGCATCTGTTTATGAACAGGGATTAACACACCAAAGATAACAGATCTACTCCACTCACGGTTTATGAAAAAGTAATTATGTCTTAAGGTTACAATCAGTCAATATCATAACTCAGCATTTGAATCAAAGTACAATCCTCTTTTTTATGAAATGCTACCAATTCTTTATCGCCAAACACATCTCGCCATTGCCCTGAACGGCCTTTACGCACAAAAACAGTCTCACCATCTCCATATTTCCTGCCTTCATCGCGTTCAATTTTAGACATGGATTCAAAAGATGATTGTTTAATTGCTTTTCGAATCCTATCCTCATTTACTTGTATACCTGAGAATTTAAGAACTTTCAGCAAAACATTATATGTATTAAGTAACAAATCCTCGTATTTGATTACTATCACATTAGGTCGTTTTTCACCTATCCAAGATAGAACATGGTTACTCCAAGTGCCATATGGTCCGTCATATTTTTCTATAAAAGCAGCTAGGTCCCAAGATAGCGGAATCGTTTTTTTCATGAAATGATAGTAGGAAATATATACATCTCGCGGATCACGAACGATGTAAATAACCTTTTGAAAATTCTTATCATAAGAACTATGTGATTTATATATTTGCGGACATGTCAATCTTTTATTTTCACATTTCCTTTTTTCCCACTCGGGACAAAAATCGTGAACATTGTAAAAGTTAATTTTTTCATTTTCATTATCTTTCAACAAATTAGACAACAGAAATCGCATCCAGGTGTTACCGGATTTCGGGAACGAAACAAGAAAAACATCAGCACAAGAAACAGATGATGATTCTTTTGGTGACAGGATTTTTTCAAATAGTGATCTGATTTTATTCATGCTATCACTTCTCTAACTCCTTCATGGACCAATTCAAGCGAGGCGCTAGAACACCAGGCCATTTTTCTGTATATGTGGACCCATGACCACCAACCCCTTCAATATTTAAAGACAAATACTCTTTACCCTGAATCAACACTTTAACATTTGGGATACCAATATGGATTTTTATTAGATATCCACCGCTGTTTAAAAGATCAGCAGGAATCCGGCATGTCGTACAATATTTACCTGGTAGCAATTCCTGCGCTGCCATTTTTGAATGATTAGTAGATGAAAAAGCAACAACACCCTCAATTGTTAGCAAACTGATAATTATACGCATGCCACGGACTGGAAGCTTTACCTTAAACTTAATTTCCATATCGATGGGCTTTGAAGCACTATAAACAGAATGAGTTTTCCCCTCATCAAGTAATTTTATACTATGCAAACTTATTTCATCACAGTTAGGTGCACCATTATCATCCCATATAATCTCACCCGAATGTCCAACTCCTTCCTGCCCAAATGTCAAATACTGTTCAACCGCAGTATTTACACCAGCACTCAACATTAATTCTCCGTGATTCAAGATAATTGCTCGTGAACAAAGCGCTCGAACAGCCCCCATATTATGGCTTACAAACAAAATGGTACGTCCTTCTCGTGAAATATTCCCCATCTTTCCAATGCATTTTTTCTGAAATGCCGCATCACCAACTGCCAGTACCTCATCAACCACAAGGATCTCCGGTTCCAGATGAGCAGCCACGGCAAAAGCGAGGCGGACATACATACCTGATGAATAACGTTTTACCGGCGTGTCAACAAAATCTTCAACACCTGAAAAATCAATTATCTCATCAAGCTTACTCTTGATTTCCTGTTTAGACATACCAAGAATGGCACCATTCATGAAAATATTTTCTCGCCCAGTAAGTTCGGGGTGAAAACCAGTACCTACTTCAAGCAGGCTAGCAATACGACCTTTTACTTTGATATTCCCTCTAGTAGGTGCAGTCACCCGTGAAAGCAGTTTCAAAAGGGTGGATTTACCAGCGCCATTCTTTCCAATAATACCTAGAATTTCGCCTTGTTTTATTTCAAAATTAATATTCCGCAAGGCCCAAAATCGATTTCCATCAATTTGCTTTTCCTGTCCTGCTATATATGATGATATTTTTTCATTAGGATCTTCATTTCCTCTAAACTTTGCCCACCAAGACTGAAGATCATGAGTTAAGGTGCCATGACCGATTACCCCTAATCTGTATTCTTTCCATAGGTCATCTACTTCAATTACGCTCATTTTATTTATTATACCGACAATGTTTTTTTTGAAGGGGAGAGTTTTAAAATTAAATATCCCGACTAATTCTCAATCTATAACAACATAATTCATAGTTTATACTTCCGAATTAGAATGATAGTTGTAATGAAGAATATTTAAACAGTATCCATGAATGATTTCTCGATTCTACTAAATAGGAGTACACCGCAACCCAGCAACAGTAAAGTGACAAACCAACTAATTATAATATGATTAATGGTTAATGCACTGGTCCCAAAAACTCCGAATCGAAAGCTCTCAACAATAGCTACCATTGGATTTAAAACATAATATGGGAGTAACCATTCAGGAATTTGACTCAGGGGGTAAACTACTGGAGTACCATACATCCACAACTGTATCAGAAATCCCATGGCAAATTTTAAATCTTTATATTTAGTCGTTAATGACGATAAGAAAATTCCTAGACCAAAACTCAAGAGTGCCATCTGCAACAAAAGTACTGGCAACCCGATCAAGCTTAAACTTGGGCTGATATTTGCTCCTTGTGCCATAAAATAAACATAAAACCCAAAAAAAAGAGCTAACTGAATGAAAAACTGTAAAAAATTAACAATGACAGTTGCAATTGGAACACTCAATCGCGGAAAATAAACCTTCCCGAAAATAGCTGAATTCGTGTTGAATGTCCCTGCCGTTGCATTCAAGGTCGCAGCAAAATACCCCCACATCACATTTCCGGCCATGTAAAAAAGAAAAGGTGGCAAACCATCTGTGGAAATCTTTGCAACACGACCGAATATTATTGTAAATATCACTGTTGTAACAAGTGGTTGTATAATATACCAGAGAGGACCTAGGATAGTCTGCTTATAAAAGGTGAGAAAATCTCTTTTCACAAACATGCCGATAAGATCCCGAAATTGCCAAAGCTCCTTAAAATCGATATCGAACCAACCTGTTTTCGGCTTTATCACCAGATCCCATTGCTGATTTTTTTTCACCATGTGTTCTTTACTCATATATTCAACTCTTAATACCTGTAAGTAATTTTACCAGAGGGTTACCCAGTACCTGCTCCAACCCGTTTTTCAATTTTTGTGCTCTTTCAATTCTCTGTTTTAAAAAAATCAGCTCATTTTTTGATGGTGAATCATCCGGTATATCACTTATAAGAGCTAGACTTCCTTCTAACTCTCCGCCAAATACTTGTATTTTTTGGCGAGCTAGGGAGAGTATTCCGTGCTGAAGTGCATTGGCGATATTATCTGCACTTTTATAATAATTTCTTTTATCTCCGCCCTTCCACACTTTCTTTGCTAATCCCAACTGTTCAAGCTGACGGCCGGCAATACTAACAGAAGCCTTACTTAAGCCCAGTGCATCTCCGATATCATCCAATGAACATTCCCCGTCCTGCAAATACAGATACACCAAAACTTGACCGACTATCCTGCCAGTACCAAAATCCTGGGATACCCTACCACCAGTTTCGACGAGTCTCATTCTTGCTTCTTGAAGTTTTTTTCCGTCTTCCATAATTCACATGTTTTACAATTTTTAAAAACCTAACAAACATGTGAAACCTTTTCAAGCTAATTTTCGTCTTCCATTCACTAAAAAACAGCTTGAAATAAAGTGCTAGGAAATACTCTTCAAATCGTGTTTCCCCTGCTGTTTTATCACAAAAAAACATATCTTTGACATGAGCAAATTTCTATCAACATGATTCATCATGTGATCAGGGAAGAAGTACTAGCAAAAAAAAATCAACACTTTAGCATCCTAGACCTTACCTGACTAGCAGTGAGAGTATTACAGGTTTTGCCTAGCAGTTTTAACCGAATACATTATCAATTCACTATTAGAGAAAATTTCTTCAAACCTCAAATCAGCATTGATCTCCTTAACAAACTGAACAGGATAGACCCCAAGATTTGTGATTTGCTCATTCACGGTTGCAACAAGGTGTCTTTTTATTACCACCACGCTCACATGGTAACGTTCGAGTAATCTTACTCGCTCATCGTTGTCTGCCCGCCAAAAATCACGAAGCTGATATCCAAGATACCATTCATGTTGTGCAGGGAAAAATCGATAATTGCCTTCCGGGTACATAAAAATACGACCAGCTGGGGGATGGACTTTCAAAAAGTCAATACCATCTTGGAGTGCCGGTGTGATTGCACGCAGGCGGTATGTTTTTGAGAGAACAAAACCACTCTGTAAAAAACCTAACGTTGCAATTATAGAAATAATTACTTTAGTTTTAGGTAAACAGACCACTTTTTCAACAAAAGGAAGCAGCAAAAATGGTAACCCCGGCAGAAAAAACCTGGCATCAGGAGATGTCTTGATAAACCATGCCGCCAATAAAGTATATGATCCGCCGACTAAAAACGGCCATATATTTGATTCTTTAATTCTAAAACGATCTTTGAATCTATAGCTGTAATACAGCATGCCAATCACACCCAGTAAAACGAGAAGCCATACTACAGCCCCACCATAGATGAGGAAATTTTGCTTTATACGTAAATCTCCAGGGTGGTTCGCTATAACCTGGCGTCTTTGCTCCTTATTTTTGTTAATGTTCGACCCAACAGAAAGATTATTATTGTTTTTCTGTGATAGGTCTCTTTTTTTAGCGCTATCTGGAATATTATACTTGATAGCTTTATGTACTTTCTTAATTAATCTTTCTAATTGCTGTTGAGGATAAAAAGTAGCTTGGCCATACGTCTCGATCGCACTACCTATTAACCAGGTAATGCACATTACAATAACTAGACAACATACAGTTGCTATACTCCCCCTAAGCCATCCTGTTTTTTGGACCGCCAAATAGAAGAGTAGAAGAAAAAAAGCTGGATAAAACAGTACTGCAGTAACCTTAAAACCAATCGCCAAAGCTAAAAAGAGTGACGCCAGAAACCACCGTCCCTTACGTAGAAAGTAAAAGGAAGTAAGTATCTGTGCGGTCATTGGTACATCCTGATAGAATGTTACCGAAAAAATTAGAGACAATGGGAGTGATGCTAGAGCAATAACATACAATAGGGCAGATCGTGATTCTACTCCCTGACGATCACGGGCTATCAAATATCCTACAATGAGTAATTGAATCAGAAAAAACGTCTGATAGAGTTGAATGAAAGTGAAAGACCCTCCTGTAAGGCGGTAAATAACTGCTCCACCATAATGCCAGAAAAAGGAATGAGGATACCGCCTTTCTTCTATTTCACCGGTGGCAATAGGAATTTCTGCATAAAAATTAGGCTTTGATAAATCCTCCGCTTGATGAGTGAGCATATAATAATGAGTAACCTCATCACCAACCATCACTTGAGGTGCAGAAAGCCCTGTAAGCAGGACAGCAAAGGCACTAAGAGTTATAACGAGAGGGACACCAACGTTTGTCCCTCGTATTTCACGTCCTACTGTTTCTTCAGAAAAGATTGTACTTTTACAGTCTTTTCCTAAAGATTTAGCTGTAGTACTTATCTTCATTTCCCTCAACGAGGTATAGACAAAACCTGAAAGCGTTAGGAAAAATAATGCGCAGACTACAGTGCTTTGCTCGACTTCAAATATCCTTTGTAAAGAACTGGAAGTTACCTGATAAAAAGCTAAAGCAATACTGCAAAAACCTAATACAATAAGTTCAAGTACTCTTATCCTGCGATCCCAAAAAGCATTGATCAGAAGAATACAGAAAAGAATCCCAGCAAATGAAATGAGAACTCCAGACAGTCCTCCGAGCCACAGATCTATAAAATCTATTACCATTTTCATATGCTATACTGTCTTTTTAGGGGCTAGTTGATCTAGCCTTTCGGCGCCTTTGCTTCTTGCAGTCTCTGCATCAACCATCATCTGGACTACATCTTCAAGCCCATATGTTGCTTCCCACCCTAAGTCGCGTTGCGCTTTTGCAGGATTGCCAGAACCTTCGAGGATATCAGATGGTCGCAATAGTGACGGATCGGTCTCCACAAAATCCCGCCAGTTAAGCTTAAAAGCTTCAAAGGTCAGAGAAATAAATTCTTCAAGTTTTCTTGAAGTTCCTGTTGCAACAACAAAATCATCCGGATTGTCACGCTGAAGAATTCGCCACATTGCCTCGACATATTCAGGAGCCCACCCCCAATCGCGAGCTATTGAGATATTACCCAATTTCAGTTTTTCTCCGCTTCCGGTTGCAATTCTGCACGCGGTGGAAACAATTTTACGGGTAACAAAACGGTGCGGTCTCAATGGGGATTCGTGGTTAAAAAGAATCCCTGTGCAAGCAAATATCCCATACGCATCACGATAATTAGCTACAATCCAGTGAGCAGAGGCTTTTGCTACCGCATATGGGCTCTGTGGATGAAAAGGTGTCTTTTCAGTTGCTGCTATACCATTAGTATCCCCAAAGACTTCACTCGATCCAGCATTATAAAATTTAATATCCCTTTTCGAAAATCGAATCGCTTCGAGCAAATTAAGAACACCAATACTTATACTTTCAAGTGTCTCAACTGGCTGTTCAAATGAAAGGCCAACAGAGCTCTGGCCAGCAAGGTTATAAATTTCATCGGGTTCTACCTGCTGAATTGCCTGCAGCACGGATCTGAAATCATTTATAGCGAGCGATACTTTTTTAATCTTTTCGTTAATTCCTAGAAGTTTCAAATTTGCAAATGAACACATCTGTGCATCTCGAGAAGCTCCAAAGACTTTGTATCCTTTACTCAATAAGAGTTGCGCAAGATATGCACCATCCTGACCTGACACACCGCAGATTAATGCTTTCATAATCTTCCAACCTCAATTTTCATTTTGCCCCTGTTGATCTGATAGCTTTCTGAAACACTTCAAACATTGTCTGCGCTGATGTCAGCCATGTAAAAGTTTCGGCCCACGATTTAGCAGCATCGGTCATCTCTGTTCGTTCCTGTTGCGGGAGCGACTCTACCTTTAGGATTTGCTCAGCGATTGTGTGGTGATTAATAGAATTGACACGGAATGCATACTCCCCTGCTACTTCTTTAAGTGATGCTTCCTGAGTTGTTATAACCGGAACACCAGCCATCATAGCTTCCACAACAGGCAAGCCAAATCCCTCATAGGCTGACGGAAGAACAAACATATCGGCAGACTGATAAAGCATCTGCAATGTGCGGTATGGTAGCCCATCCTTAAATCTTATGACTCGGGACCTGTCTTTACATGATGACACCGAACTCGCAACAAGGTCTTCCCCTCTCCTGGCTCGACCGACTATAACGAGGTTATGGGGTATACTTTCCATAACATCATTAAACGCATCAATAAGCACATGAACCTTCTTGTGGGGATAGGTATGGGCTACACAAAGGATATATGGTGTTTCCAACTCCAGTAACCCACCAAGTGTCGCATTCTTTGCCTCTTCAGGGTAAAGCTCTCCAAAGGTCACATCCACACCAAGTAATACAGTGTGAACTTTCTCTGGACCAGCAAACTCATACCGGATCACTTCCTGTCGCGAAAATTCAGAAATAGCGAGAACAACCTCACACATACGGCATGCTCCACGCACAAGCACATCAAGTGTATTTCTCTCAAGCCAACTCATATCTTCAGGGTAACTTTTGTATTGCAAATCACAAATAGTTACCGCTTGAGGATAAAAAGAAATAAACGGAGCGGTATAGCCTGGCGACCATAAGACATCCAGCTCATATTTCTTAGCAACAAAAGGTAGCTTAAACTGTTCGAGAAGTATACGAACGGGTCGATTTGAAGCATTAAAATGCAAGCATACAAATCGTACATTTGATGAATCTTTACAGATTTGTTTAAGGTGTTCGTGGTTTTCGTTATTGGTGAACAGTATGAATTCAACATCTGGATAGGCCTTTAAAGCTGCAAGCAGCGTCTCACGTAAATAGGTTTCTGTTCCACCAACATCGCCTGGAACCATAAACAATGCATTGATACCTAGACGCATTTTCTCTCCCGATTAATTTAACTTCTATCAGTTATACACACAGCGATTGGTAGCGCAACGACCTGTATACAGGGTACAAGCCACATACTTGAATATATTATTGTCGTAACCTCTCCTACACTTGCCAGTGTTAGAAACAGCTTTTTAATTACATCTTGGAAGAGGTTGTGCTCCGAACTAATTTCATGCCGTTGTAGGCCCCAACTATGCCCCATCGAACAAAAGCATGTATCAATGCCTGCAATGATATTTTTCCTGCATCCTCTACAGCAGCATCAAACTCTTCCTTAAACTGTAGAGAGAAATTCTGTCCGCTTATTGACTGCACATGCCACCTGAAGGCTGAAAGAGGCTCCCCTTGAATACACACGCCCTTACCTTGTCGCCAAAGTCGGAGAATGAACTCATAATCCCATGCAGCAACCATATCAGTGCGTAATAGCCCGGCATCCAATAGCGCATTTCTTGAAAAAAACATTGCAGGCTGGGAAATGTAATTTATGCACTGGTACGTAAACCTTGAGTTGAGAGGAAAGAAAAATTCCTTAAACCCTGTAATGCCTTCACGAATCTCACTTCCTTTTTCGTCAATTATTAAACACTTACCAAATGCAAATGAAATAGAGGGGTCTGCCTTGAATAATTCAATAACCCTTTGAAGCGCTTTCGGATAATACACATCATCTGCATTTAACCACGCTACAACATCCCCAGTTGACGCTCTAAGACCTTTGTTGATAGCATCGGCTGGCCCGTCGTCTTTTTCGATTATCAGCCGGTCAATACTACTCCTATATTTCTCCAAAATAGAATGTGATTTATCGGTGCTCCCACCATCAACCACAATATATTCGAGATCAATACCGTTTTCCCGATGCTCAAGAACCGTGTTGATGGTTTGCTCGAGAAACAGTTCTCCATTAAAATTCGGTGTGATGACACTACATCGCATTTTTGTAATTTAAGATAGATAGTTAATATTTTGAAATGCTAGTGGCACGCAGCATTAGCTCATTGATTATGTTAGCGATTTGATTTGTTTGCTTATTCCAGATCATGTAATTATGCAGACCATCTTTTTTTCTTGTCCAGACATTCGAGCCATTCTGATCGATTCGCACCATTCCCTTTGGTGAGATATCCCAGTATTTACTTAAACCTTCTTCAAAATTATCTATGACTAGTATTGCCGTTTGATCCCAACTCTGTCGGTTTTCAAGATTGTTATAAAGCTCGTAAGCTTTATAAAGTGGATGGTTTTGGGAAGCGTTTCGTAAAGCCTTTCCAGTCATTACCTTCTTCCCGATCTCGAAACCACTAAATACTATTGGACTCGGCCAATGTGTCAGGACATAATCCGCAGATTGTGCATCCTGATAGATATTCCATTCCCTGCCTGTGGGAAACTGTCCTCCCATGCAGATAAATTGTGCCACCTTCTGCTTCACAAGTGTTACACCGTCAAGTGGACTGAACTCATCAGGTCCTGATTTGAGCAATAGCGAAAGATTACTCAAATAACCAATACTGACCACTGTAACGGAGTCATCTGGTTGTTCAGCAAGGAGTTTTCTATATAATTTAAAGGCCTCTGGTATATCTTGTCTCCCTAGAAGATCATTTGGATAATGCTGAGCTATATATTGGGTATACTTTGACACATGGGAAACTGCCTGCCCCTTGATTTCACCAATTGGTATATCCGGTCTCCCGAAGCTTGTGTTTAGTGCATCCAGACATGGACCGCTCCAAGGATCACCTGATGAAACCATCATTCCCAAAATTTCATTCCCCCCCTGTTCAACCAGAGCATGAAGAACTGCAACAGCTCCTGCATCATCTACATCAGAAGAAATGTCGGTATCCAAAATAATTCGATTCAAATTTCCAGCCTGTAATAAAGATGGCAAGAAGGTTAGAGCAAGCAGCAACAAACACATGCCGAACTTTACACTTTTGAGCCGCAATAAAAAGCATATACAGTTATACACAGATATCATTTCTATTCTTTTTAGCATAACAATCAGTAGCAATCAGAGGCAGTAGAAAATACGAACCAAG
This sequence comes from Desulfosediminicola flagellatus, assembly GCF_005116655.2. Taxonomy (GTDB): domain Bacteria; phylum Desulfobacterota; class Desulfobulbia; order Desulfobulbales; family Desulfocapsaceae; genus Desulfopila; species Desulfopila flagellata. The sequence goes on from NZ_CP050698.1 coordinate 3,108,920, forward strand.
AAACGCAAAATAGTAGTATCGCCAATTAAAAATATTTAGAAAAACCAATACAGATACTGGGATGATAACAAAGAGACTAAAAACAGCTGTCATCGGCAACACTCTGAAGAATAGAGGTAGTAGAGGTAAAAGAATCAACATATAAAAAGGATTCCAACTAAAGTAGACCCATGGTTTCTGATAGCTTTTCCAATACAAATCCCAGGCAACTCCTCTCATTTTTTTTACCAGATCACCTCTTGGCATAGGTAAGTAGGGGTAAACATCATTCCATCTGACATTTTTCAAAAAATCATTGGAGTAGCGGCCATACATGCAAAGATGCACCAGGTCCCACTGCATGTTTGTTTGATTAACATCAAAAACACCAAGATATTTTTTCGCGCTATTCTCAACATACGAAAACGAAAGCCTGTTCATTGCCTGACTCAGGTATGTTCGGGTCTGTTTTACAAGATAACCGGATGTTTTTGAACCAACCGGAGTAGAAATAAATATTGTCCCGAGCAGGACAAAGAGCACTAAAAGTGCGCTTAATACTCTGGGTCGAATGCGAGCAATACCAAAAATAATGACAATAAATGGAACAATGGCCAGATACAGTATTCCATTATGTCGTAGCCCAACAAGCAATAGAGTTAAACAAATTATAGTGAGCCATGATCTCAAGGAGATATGAATTGATTTCGTCTGCTTATAAAAATAATAACTGGCTAATTTAAAACCTAAAAGCACAGTAATCAGCGCAAAAGGAACATCTTTCCACAAGACAATTGTGTATAGCCCAACCGGTAGAGAAAAAGCTATCATCCCATAACAAGGAAGAAGCAAATACAAGGGCAGACCTTTTCGGTATAGTGAAAAAAAGATATACGCAATCAATGATGAAGTCAGAACATTCTGGACTATTGGAACAATTGCCACATTGTTCCAAAATTGGCTTAAAAAGAGATAAAACAGTACATTCAACGGTGGATGATCGCCTAGATACATTCCCGGTAACTGAGCGGCTCGCCATACCTCCAGAGAGTCATTGGAAGTGACACCAGGCCAAAAAGACACATGCCAGAAAGAAAAAAGAACGCTGCTTAAAAAGAGCATCATCCAGAAGATATATCGTTTCTCGTAAATAAATATGTCTTTAATGCCATTGAAGCGTCCGACAAAAACCAACATGTATGAAAGCAACCAGGCAGATAACAGGGCAAATACTATCTGGAAAAGAAAACGGTGGGGATGAAAGTGACGTTCTAATTGGTCACTGATTCCAGACATAGGAAAATTTATCCCTTTGCGGTATTCAAAGCCTTCCGGTTGAAGCTCCTGAAAGTCCTCTGTCTGAATTGTCTGTGATACTAATGAAAAATCATTTTTTGAATCAACCCGCAGTGTGTTGACCCGGTAGCGCGGCATTGACATGCTGATAGTAAAACGACCGTTTTCATCTACGAACCAGGTGTTTATTCGTTTGACGGCTATACCATCCCACTGCGTTTCCTGTTGAGGCGAATAAAGATCGTAACGGGTTGTTTTATCCCCTAACCTGACATCCACCTTCCCTGCACGATTATGAACTGGAAATTCAAGCCGTACAGAACTTGTGGGTTTTATCATCAAGCGAAGTTCAGCACCCTCTTTTTTAAAAAACAGCTCATCATTTTTTTTTAGCTTAACACCTTGAGATAATAATTCTTCAGCAGGAATGTATTTTTTATCATCAATATAGATATTTCGAAGAACTACTTTCGATTCAAGGGATGCAGAATTGCGCACTCCTGGACGGGTTATAATTAAAGAAATGCCTTTCTCACTATTGAAATTCGGCAGAGGTTGAAGTGTATATCTTTGATATTCATAACCATTTAATCCATGCCCAGATTCCAATCGTACACCTATCTCGGCAGGAAGATCAGATACAGTTCCTGTGATATAAAACGTCGAAGCAGGATACCAGTGATTCCCCCAATAGAACCATGCAAAAAAACAACAGAAAAGGATCGGCGAAATCAATAACACTTTCCGATTATTTTTAAACCAAATGTTCATAGGTATCGATTAACCAAATTATATTTCACACATGCCTCTTTAAACTCTTAAATTGGCGAAAGTAACGGAGCCTGCCGTCAACTTTTTGCCAAAACCCAACACCAAATCGGCGGAGGAGTATCGGTGGCCAGATACCTATCTCTAATACAGGTGGATCTAAAACAATATTTTTCAGATTACGGAGTCGTTCAAAAATTGTGAATGTGTGATTAGTTTGAAAATTTGTAAATTCAAAAATACCGAAGTTTTCAAGATGGTATAGGTCTTCGAAAAATTCGATCTCACCAATATCAGGAAGATATACCATTCGCGCATGATGTCGTGAAAACCACTTATTAGAAGGAATAGTACATTCTGCTTCTATATATTTGGCTGTTAGCTGTACGAAATACTTTAAGAATGCATCCTGAATCGGCTTGATAGCTCTATTAAACAGTTCACGCTCCTCAGGGTGATCGAGAACCAGGACTGTGTACGATTCTCCATCAACAATTCGAGATTCATATACTCGTGCAGTTACTATCTGGCTGTCATTAAATTTGTCCTCAGTCAAATACCTCTCAGCGCTTCCATGAGATGCCCCCAGTAGCATCTCAAAAAGAGATCGATTATTGTTATACACATGGAAGTATTCGCTCTCATCTTCTCTATTTTCAAAGAGTATGCCCCTCTTTGTATTACCGCTCCATAATTCGGTTGGATTATAGGAACCGATATAATATCCCATTATGTTTACCGATCCCTCGAAAACATGGAAAATATTATCCTGAATCGACCCTTTCCACCCAACGTCCACCAGACACATCCCCTTCTGGGCAACGTCACCTACAAAGGAACTTACGTACTTCCGAAAATTAGCAGATTGCTCAGAACGAATATTTTCATATTTTTTTTGAAAATCATGCAACATCAAGAGAGCTTTAAAGTGAGGGTGAGCGGCCAATTCAGGTAAACGAAATTCGCAATCAAATGGGAGTCGATCAATTATCTCCGCAGTATCCTCTTTTGAAAAATTCAAACTCTGAAGAAATTCACGGATGGACAAATCTTTGTAATGGTTTAGTAGCCGCCCAAAATCTTCTTTCTCTAAAGGCCGCAATGAGGCAATAAACGTCGCCTTCCGTGATGCAATAAGATAATGGGACTGAATCAACCGTTTGCCGAAAAGACTTTTCTGATACGAGTCAAACAGGGCCTTTAAAAACTCACCCTCTTTTGACAGAAAAAAAACATCCCGAACATTGTGTTTATGCAATTCGCTAAAAAGCCTGTGAATAAACAACCAGAGACTTGCCCCCATCTCTTTAAAAGGGACTTGAGGAAAGGCAACTTCGCCAAACATAGCTTCTTGATGTATATGAGAGTTGCTTTCTCTTCTCTGCCTGTAAGAAGCATACTGTTTTTGCAGCTCAGGACGTACAACATGTAACGTTCTCAACCCGTGCTTTTCAGCCATGCTGATATCAGCGTGAGCATTATCCCCTATCATAAGGACATCTTGTGGATGGCAATTATGGAGAGCACATATTTCAGGATATAACGTTCCAGACCCTTTACTTTTACCACGAGTCGAAGAAACATAGATGTCACGAAAACAACCTGCCAATCCCTGAGATTCAACCATTGCCCTAAATTGCACTTCAGGGAGGTAAAAATCAGAAACGAGCAAAGTTTTAACACCAATTTGCTGTAAGGCATCAACTACTTGAATCATTTGTGGGCAACAGCGCTGAACAACTTTTTCGACAGACAGTTCTATGTCAAGAAGCATAGAGGTGAACTGTTCTTCATCGACATGCTCATCCCACTGTTTTTCAGCATCTTTTAAAACTTTATAAAACTCAACTGCAAATGTATCGAGCCGAAAATCAAGTTCGCCTGTGGCTCGGCCATTTGCAGTGGTCATCTCTAACTCTAGTTCACGACGCAACTCATACAGATCATTACCACTACATTGTAATTTCAGAGCCTTGTGTAACAACTCGCAGGCAACTACTTTAGTGTGTTCCGGCTCTACGGATCTGGTAACCAGGGTATCAAAATAGTCAAAACACACTATAAGCTTATCGCATAACTGTATATTCAATTCCTCAAGATAAGAAATTACAATAGTGGGATTCTTATGATCTACTATCCAGGTATCCATATATATGCTTTAAGCCGTCCGATGAGATTTACTCTTCAGGGATCCATCATACCAAAATGTTAATTTCAGAAATTCGTAAGGATTAGTGAACGAATCTCATTATTAAATATTCCATGAACATACTTACCAGGCGTCAAGGCAGTACATGAAAAGATATTATGGGCCCAACACTGAATGGTATGATCTACTGGATGGTCGCCCTCGCCCACACCAAGGGTTACAGTATATTCCTGCGAAATAACTTCCGGCCATTCAAATTCAAATTTTACAATTGAAAACCCGGCAGGAAGCTGGGGTGGAGTTTCAACAGTGGCTACACTATTCTCTCCAAAGACAGCCAAACCAACCCTATCTTTAACCGTATAACCGAAAATAACCTGTTCCAGTGCCCGTGCAGCACAAACAAGCATTCGGACCGTAACCTTTTCACCCTGCTCCACAGTTTTAAATATCTCACCATCTTTGGTAATTGAAACTTTGAGGATATCGACGGCCCCCCCACCACCACGACTTGAGCTATCGACAGGTATCCACTCTAGCAAATCTTGCTCAACTTCAAGGATTGCCCCTTGTATTTCTTCCGGCACCTTTTTATCTGAATCCATTGTTTTGGTAGCATCTTCAAAAAGCTCATCATGGACAAGTCGAGTATATAAAGCTATTCCCTCATCTGTTTTACCATCAAATATTTTCCGGCCGCCTTCCATGACAATGATTCGATCACAAAGGCTCGATACCGCCTGCATATCGTGAGAAACAAGTACGATGGTCTTTTCAGCCATCATTTTCTTCATATAATCCATACATTTCTGCTGGAAGAAAATGTCCCCTACAGCAAGTGCCTCATCCACAATCAAGAGATCAGGTTCTACGCTAATAGCCGTAGCAAAGGCAAGCCGAACAAACATACCACTTGAGTACGTTTTAACCGGCTGATCAATAAACTCACCAATGTCTGCAAAATCGATAATACTGGAAAATTTTGCGTCAGTTTCCTCTCTTGACATTCCCATTATCGAAGTAGACAGGTAAATGTTTTCTCTACCGTTAAAATCAGGATTAAACCCTGCACCCAATTCGAGCAAAGCCGAAACTCGACCGTCAACAATAACGGAACCTTCAGTGGGCTGTAAAATCCCGCAGATAACCTGAAGCATTGTTGATTTGCCACTACCATTACGACCGATCAAGCCAACAGTTTCACCTCTTTGTACTTCGAGATCGACCTCCCGTAGTGCATAAAACGGAGTATGATATTGTTTCCCGAACGGAAAAAGAGTCTCAAATACCCGGTGAACGTTTCGCCGATAAAGACAAAATATTTTATCCACCTTTGTTAATGTTATTGCTGTATTAGACATTGTACTCACACGACTAAAATTAAAGCACATCTACAAATTGTGGTTTCAATCTCCTGAACACCCAGCCACCTGTTAGAAGCATAAGTAGAGAAAATACCCAGAAATAAACAGTATAAGCACCATGTTCCCAGAAAGGGACAAAGTTGATAAACGAGTCCCTATATCCCTGAACGATATAACAAACAGGATTCAGCTTGAGCCAAAACTGTATATTCTTTGGCATAATAGTAATATCCCAGAATATCGGTGTAACCCAAAACCCTACCTGAATGACGACAGGAACTAATTGTCCAACATCCCTGGCATAGACATTGAGAGACGAAATAAGCCAGCCGACACCGCTTGCAAGTACGATCAGGCAGAGTAGATAATAAAATACTTGAAAATAATACAAACTAAATGGCATGCCGTTACAAAGTATGAGCACTATAAGCAGCAAGAGAAAAGCGCCATGTGCTACCATATTAGAAAGTATTTTTACGACGACAAGAATCTGAGACGGAAAAACCGTCTTTTTGATTATATGAGCATACTGGATTATCACTGTCGAGCAGGCCGTAATGATCCCTGAAAAAACAAACCAAGGCGCCATACCAGCTGTAAGCCAGATTACAAAAGGCACATCATTTAAAGGCTTGGCCTTAAAGCCAACACTAAAGACAAACCAAAAAACCAGAATCATCACTGCAGGCTGGATAAATGTCCAGATGAAGCCCAGAAAAGAACCGACGTACATGCTTGAGACTTCTCGCCATGCAAGCGATCTCAACATATGGTTATATCGTATTAAATCGCCCCCTAAACGGACAAGTCCTGCACCCACCATAGTTTCAACCTTCCCTATATGATACCGGCAAAATATTTCAGAATCGAATACAAATACTCTATGTTGAACCTGAGTCCAATATACACGTTCACCTGGCAGACTGATGTAAGACGACCTCATAATTACAACAGAATAGGTCTAGAAAATTGAGCTTTGTATTTTCTTCAGTAGTAAACAGTTGAACAGTTCGGACCAGTCAATGTACGCCCATCAAAATAGACGGTCAACACATTTATCAAAACCACTAATACGTTAGGAACCTGTTATCCCGCGCATCTTAACGATTTACATAACAATTCAGTTGAAAGTTAGGCGTGAATTTATTCTTACTGAACCAGTAAGACCGGCTTCCAGATAATACCTTCAATCGTTAACAGAATTGAGTTTACGCCATATACAACTCCAACAATCTTTAAACATTAGAAATGAATGCAGCGGGTTATGTATCAATCACCTATACGTTTCGTGAGGAAAGTATATGAGGATAAGCATTCCTAACAAACACATTGCCACAAATGTTGTTAATTTAAAAGAGTTTTTACCTGAATTTCTACTGTCCCTGTAATTATTTCATTATCATTGAATATTCTAACCGCTTGTCACAGAAGAGGTTGATTCAGATAGCAAACATTCGAATCTCACCTCTAATCAACGGGCTGACCTTAGTGTTTATCACTTCATGCACGACCGAAAACCGCTAATTTCCACAATTTCTTCGTTGGTCTCAAATTTTAATCCTCAAAATACTCAGTGTATTCATCCGGTTAAAATTATCGCCCGCCTTGAACTTGAGAAAAATTGCAGATTTTAGTTCAGGCACTACTTAGAAACACTTTAGTGTCTTATTGCTTGCCCTTTCAGCCCACAGAACTATAGTAGCCACGTTCCTGCTGATTATTTTATCAAACACATAATCATTGTGTTTTTACTATATACTCCAACACGCCGAACCACGACCCAGATATGTCACTCAAGCATAGATTCGAATATGGAATACTCAGGTCAATTATTTTCTTCATCAACCTTTTGCCCGTACCAGTTATCATCTGGTTTTCGGGTCTTCTGGGCAAACTTGCATGGTTAGTTTTCCCGTTCCGCCTTGATGTTGCATACAAGAACCTGTCAAATGTGTTTCCGCAAAAAGACCACTCACAAAAGTTGTCTATCTTAAGAAGAACCTATCTCCAGTTTGCAAAAACATTTGGGCTGATTTTTATTCTTCACCGAAAAAAACTCCTTGAGCTTGTAAAAAACACAGAAATAACTGGCCTGGAAAAAGTAGAAGCCGCTTTGAAAGAAGGTAAAGGGGTTATTTTAACCACATACCACGGATGCTGGTTTGAGGCATATTTTGCCTGGTTCAACCTATCCGGCCTGCCGACAAGCCTGATTTACCAGAAGCAGAGCAATATTTTATCCGACGCCTATTTCGTCAGGCAGAGAAATAAGTATGGTAACAGCCTTGAGCATGTCAATAGCTGGTCTGGAATGAAAGAATTTCAAGACGCGCTTGATCGCAACCGACTGCTCATCATCAGTCTTGACCAGAGTTACAGTCATCGCGGCACTGAGGTTCAATTTTTTAATACTCCACTCAAATGTGCAAAAGGTTCTGCTGTTTTGCATCTTCGGACAGGCGCACCAGTCCTGACCAGCGTCTATTATATGAAAGACGACAAACTGCATATTGACTTTGATACAGTTGACTTGCCTGCATACGATGAAATTAACGACGAGAACATCCAGGAAATCACGCAAAAATCAATCTGTAAATATGAATCTCATATTCGTGAATATCCCGAACAATGGTTCAGCCTGTTTCATAGACTCTGGAGTAAAAAGGGATATAGCAAAGTCAGTAGAAGTCTAAAAGAAGCCTTTTTCTCGTGAAAGACTTACTTCTCAACAACTTGCATACCGAAACAGCAGACAACAAGAAACTTTTTTTCGCCAGTCGGATACATTACCACACGTTCAATTCGTTATTCGAAAATTACCTTTGGTAATTCCTTTGAGTGGTGTACAACTACAGCCTATTTTAACGACTCAGTGCCTAAGTCCGTGTGGCTCAGGAATAGCGTATCTCTTTGGTTTCATTTCAGTGTAAATAAGCAAATCTACCAATTAATGTGATGTGTACAATTACACAATGTTCACCCAAGGAGCACCATCCTGTTTCGACTTCGATGTTGCAGAAAACATAAGCATACTTCAGGTTGCTTGCGACTTCTCGTCTCAACATCACCAAAGCCTTGACTGAAAACATTTATACTATATATTTATATAATTTCAGCCATTTATAACACACCTTCTTATCAACTTTTTTTACGATCTACGATGCAAGATAAAGAAATTCTTTTACGACTTTTCAAGGTAATCGGCCCATACAAGAAACTGTTGATTATCTCAATAATTGCGATGATTGCCTATTCGGCCTTCACAACAGCACAGGCGTATATACTCAAGCCTACCGTAGATAAAATATTCATAGACAAAGACCTCCAGATGCTGATGCTGATACCATTCGCTATCATAGGGATTTTTCTATTCAAAGCAGTCAGCTACTATGTATATACCTTCTTTCTTGAAAAAATTGGACAATCCGTAATTCGCGACCTGCGTACCAGTCTTTTTACCCATATCCATAAGCAACCGCTGTCCTTTTTTCATGACCATACCACAGGTACCCTGATCTCAAGAGTCATCTCCGACATTACACTGATGCAGAATGCTGTATCAACAGCTTTGGTTGGCTGTATAAAAGACTTTTTCCAAATAGTCTTTTTACTTGGATTTGTCTTTTACCAGGACTGGAAACTTGCGATGTCCGTTTTTATAATTCTCCCTGTCGCCGCTATCCCTATAGTTAAATTTGGTCGTATTTTCAGAAGATTGAGTACCTCTACACAGGAAGAGGTTGCCAAGGTCTCCGATCGACTTTATGAGTCGATTACCGGTAATCGCATAGTAAAAGCTTTTTGTCGTGAAGATTATGAAAACAAACGTTTTTCAAACCAGATCGCATCCCTTTTCTCGGTCACGATTAAAAATGCAAAATATCGTTCTATGCAGCATCCGTTAATGGAACTTATAGGCGGAGTTGCTTTTGCTGCTATTTTCTGGGTGGGGGGAAAAGAGGTAATTCACGGGACCGCAACTGCAGGTACATTTTTCGCCTTTGTCGTAGCACTTATTGCGGCATACGAACCAGTAAAAAATGTCAGTCACATCAATTCAGCAATCCAGCAGGGAATTGCAGCTGCAACCAGAATATTTGCAATTCTTGATATAGAACCCAAGATCACAGACAAGAAAGGCGCAACTACACTCAAGCCATTTAAACAAACTATCGAGTTTCAGAACGTCAACTTCACGTACGAAGACGATACCACCGTAATCAAAGATCTCAACCTGAAAATCCCTGCAGGACAGGCACTGGCTATAGTGGGTTCCAGCGGCGGCGGCAAGACAACCCTGACAAACCTTATCCCGCGATTTCTTGATATCAACACGGGATCTATTCGTATTGATGGAATTGACATCAGGGATGTCACTCTGGCCTCTCTCAGAAGTCAGATTGCAATGGTGACCCAGCAGACGATATTGTTTAACGATAGCATTCGCAATAATATCGCTTACGGCGATCTGGAGGCCACTGAAGAACAGATCAGAGCCGCAGCAAAAGCAGCCTACGCTCTTGATTTCGTCGAAAAACTCCCACATGGGTTTGATTCGATCATCGGAGAAGGTGGGGCCCGTCTTTCAGGCGGTGAACGTCAGCGAATCTCCATAGCACGGGCAATATTGAAGAATGCCCCCATCCTCATTCTGGATGAGGCCACCTCTGCTCTTGATACTGAATCTGAACGTGAAGTACAAAAGGCTCTGGAAAACCTGATGAAGAACAAAACCACCTTCGTCATCGCCCATAGACTTTCGACTATTATTAACTGTCACAAGATCATAGTTATAAAAGATGGTAATATTGTTGAGCAGGGCACGCATGATGAACTGCTTAAACTCCATGGTGAATACGAGATGCTGTACAATATGCAGTACACCTGAAACTGATGTTTACCCATTAATATCCTCCGCCTGATACGGTGTGTGCATCACACCTCAGGCGAAGACTTCAGAATAGATATGTAAGTGCTTATGACGCGAACACAAAGCTTTCAGCATTATGCAACCACTGCTGGTCAGATATCTGTTGTTTTAACCTGTCTGTTCATCCCGCTTTCAACCTCGTTGATGGGATTGTTTTCTTTACTGACCATGCTGTTCTGGCTCATTTCCGGCGGGATACTCAAACTGCCGACCCTTGTTGCGAAATCACCGACTGTTCTGGTGTGTATTACTCTGTTTATCTACATGGCCATAAGCATTGGATATACATCAGCCCCTGTTTCATTAGCTGTCGATACCCTGCTTAAATACCGAGAGCTCCTGTTTATCCCAGCAATAATAACACTTCTAAGCAACAATCAGCGCTATTCACGTATGGCAGAAAATAGCTTTCTTACAGGAAGCATCATTTTAATGGTCATCTCTTACGGGATATATTTCTCAATAATCCCGCCCCAAAAGTACGGCTATTCCATAATGTATCACATAACCCACAGCTTTTTCATGGCAGCACTCGGCTTCTGGGCATTTCAAAGGTTACTCGAAAACAGCAAATATCGTTATTTCTGGTTTATAGTTCTTCTTGGTGTCATAGTTAACATTTTCCATGTAAATACAGGAAGAACCGGAATGCTTATATTCCTCCTTCTAATTTTATTCTCTGTGATTCAACGACTTTCATTTAAAAAAATCGTTGCTGCCGTTGTAATTGCAGTTGCACTTCTCTCTGCTGCATTTATCTATTCAGACAACCTCTCTTCACGAACACAACTCGCGTTGTCAGAAATTCAGAATTATCAACCTGGAAAATCAAGATCTTCACTGGGAATGCGTTTTGACTGGTGGCAAAATTCCGTCGAACTCATACAGGAAGCGCCAATTTTCGGTCATGGGGCCGGCTCGTTTACTCAATTGCAAAAACGACTCATTGCAAATAAGAAAACTATGCCCACAGATAATCCGCATAACGAATACCTATTCATAAGCGTGCAATTTGGATACGTGGGATTAGTGATGTTTTTGTCTCTTCTACTCGCTCTAATTGCCGTCGCAAACAGCCTGACTAAAAACAACAGGCACCTGTTGCAAGGAGTAGTTGTAGCTATGGCTGCAGGCTGTTTTATAAATTCGTTCTTATATGATACGCATCAGGGACATTTCTTTGCATTCCTCTCAGCAGTCCTTGTTTCAAAAGCCCCATCTTTACAATTGGGCACATCCACTGAGAGGCAAATCGCCAACAGCACAGGTTAAACAGGCAACAATTCATCTGCCAAATAATTATACGACAGGCAATGCAACTTTCACGACAGTTCCCTCACCCTCTGTACTGTCGATTGAGATGGTACCACCATGCTCTTCAATAATCTTTGCAGATAGCGCTAAGCCCAAACCCGTCCCATCACTTTTAGTAGTGAAATACGGGTCAAAAACACGCGAGAGGTTAGTTTCAGCTATTCCTACTCCACTATCTGCAATAGTACATACCAGCCGATTCGAGGAAATCTCTGTACTAATGGCTAAAACTCCCCCGTCCGGCATTGCCTGAACGCTATTGAGAAGCAAATTCAAAAACACCTGTTTCATCTTGTCTTCATCGACGTTTACCAAAATTGGATTCTCGACAAAAGATGTAGTAATTGTGATTGCCAAAGACTCTGCATCGACGCCCACAAGCGTTGCTGCCTGCTTGAGCACGGTACTGAGATCAACGCTTTCTATCTGCAGTTTTTCTGGTCTAGTATAATCAAGCAGTTCACTAATGCTGCGATTTAGTCGTTCGACTTCCTGTACAAGTACATCTGCAGTTCGTTGACCCTCGGCATCTCCCACGGTTTTGCTTTTAAGCAAAACGGCCAGCCCCTTGATGGAACTCAAGGGATTTCGTAATTCATGGGCCACCCCTGCAGCCATCTTTCCTAACGCCGCAAGTCGTTCATTTCGTCTAAGATCGGTCTCTAGTTGTCTGAGTTCACTGATATCCTGAATAAGCAGAACGTCACCGATAAAACTCTTCTCGGAGTCGGCAACGGATAAAACTGTCAAAAGCAAAGAACGCCTGGAGTTTTCATCAGTGCGCAGAACTATCTCCTTGTTGATGTGTATTGAGTCCGTATGTCTACTCGAATTAAAGAGTTCGGCAACTTCACCCGGCAGTACGCTTGCCGGATGCTTTGTAATCATTTGCTCTGCTGTAAGTCCTGCAATTTTCTCAGCAGAAGCATTTACCATCCGGATATTTCCATCTGAATCGGTCGCGATAAGCCCTACAGGTAACGATTCAACGACAATATCATTAAAAGCACTAATTTGTTGTAATCTGGTTTGTGAACCTCGCAATCCCTGAAGAGTGAGCAAAGACAGCCATCCACCAACCCCTACGAGCAGAAGTATTATTGACAGGATGACAATTTCGAGCAATTTTCGCTGAACCGCACTATTGAATTGATCAAGATCCAGTTCAACCAGCAACGATAATTGCTCTCTATCCATCTTAGCCAACTCTGTCTGCATTTGCTCAGAACCAGAGTGTCCTCTAAACATCATGTCCATCGATTTGCCATGTTGGTTTGATCTGAACATTGGCCCCCTGATGCGTGGAGTATATTGTCGTGTAACCTGAAATGCCTGATGACTACTGCCATTCACAGTATAGATTCTAAATGCAGGTTCAGCTCCAACTGTTCTTTTAAGAAAATGTAAGCTTTCTGAATCTATACGTTTTCCAATTCTTTCAGGATTGGTCCCCGCCAGCACCACTCCATTACCATCTATCAGCTCTACAAAATGGATATCAGGTTGATTATGTATCTGGTCAATCACATTCTGGACATGATCAACCCAGCTGTACATAGCTTCTCCAGGACGTTGCCAGTTTGCACGCATGGAGACCATAACCCCGGTCTCCAGATACCTGACAACAGCAAGTCCTTTCTGGACCAGAGCGTCCGTCATGAGTTTTTTCTCACGACTATAATTGCTTACCGCAAAAACACCTATAATCACTGCAAGCAAGGTACAGGCTGCTGCAAGAATCCATGGACTTACACTGGCGAGTTTTCTTTTCATTCTTTGCAGCCTACTCATCTTCATAATTAAGAATCTTCTGCAGAATCACTTTTGAGATAAGGTAAGTTGGTATAATGCCCTCTTCGCCCATCGGGCCGGACGCCAGGGTCTGCCCACTAATGAGCGGGTTGTCTGATGCATAGTAGGCATATCGGGTTTTAAGACCTGCTGTAATATGGCCCTGAATAATTGCTGCATTGATTGCGCGCTGATAATGTCCTCCTTCCATTTCAAGCCCGATTGCATTCCAGCTTGAGGTATGGAAGCGCTCAAGCACATCCCTATTCTGGAGGGAAGTGCCAAGCACAGTCACCATTGGTCCACTATAGACGTCCACACTATCGTCAAAATCAGTTACCCTAAGATCATTCTTCACAATGTAATTATGTGGCGTCCCCTCCATCACGTGAGCGGTTGCCAGCATGATATCGCCTTTCTTACCTGGCAATATTCCTGCTTTTCCCATTACCGAGATTGATTCGATCTGAAACGAAACCACCTTGTCAGGAAAATAACAGGGGCATAACAGTTCATCCATCACTTCAAATGCCTGGGTGCCAAAAGCATAATCCATAACCACAAGCACAGGCTTCTGTTCTTTAATAAAATCAGGATTCACATTCAGACTCGAATGGATGTCTCCCTCATCAATCTGTGCCGTATCTATAATATGAACATCAATGTTGGAACCGGACCGATCTTCATGGACAACAAAACCATGGTTTACTGCATACGCCATAATTTTTTCTTCACGTTCCCGTATCAACGGCACCATACCATACATATCAGCAGGTACCTCTACCCCCTCAGATTTCAACATCCCCGGGCCGTAAAGAATATTTCGTATGGAATGGAGATTGGCACTGATCACATGACATGGCCTGGTTTGATAGCCGAGTTCATAGAGTTTCTCCTTAAGGGACTGAGCCCAGAGAGTCGCATATTTATGCTGACCAATCATCTCTCGGAGCGAGGGAGTGAAATACACGGTCAACTCCTCCCGACCGTTATCAGGGCTCTGCTCATCAAGAACGCGTTTACCTATTGTGTAAACGATTTTGAATAATCCACTATTACTTTGATGCTCTTCAAGGTTTTGCTGAAGATACTCAAACGTCTCCCGTGTTTCCTTGTAGGTGCGACCAAGAAGGATAGACAAATTCCAAATTGCCTGATCAAGTTCCCCGCCGTCAAGTTTTTTATCCTCCAGAACAATACGTTCCAACTCTTTCCATTCTGAAGTTGTCCCGTCTATACGGTTACAGGCCTGGTGGAATATCTTATGGGCTTCGATATTGAGAAAGGTAATGTGCGTCAGGATATCGTAGATTTCACTGAGCCCACGGGTTATAACAAAACACATCTCACGCTTAGATACCGAATAGGACTCACGCCGCCTTTTGAGCGGAAGAATCATCTTAAAGGCAGTATCATTAAAATCTTCCTGAGCTGTTAATATAAGCTTTGTGCACTGCTCAATGCCACGAGGCATACGATCGATTACGTACTCCAACCCCTTCAATTCGACAATTCGTGGATCTGACATTGACCCATATATCTCCGGGCTCAACATTTTTAACGATTCAGCAAGCTTTTCTCCCGCCTTGCCCGAAGGCGCATATACCCCCTGCAAAGTAAGGGCATCAGCGATGGTTTTGAATGCCCTTATGGCACTTCGTGCTTTCTGAGACTTTGACAACTCCTGCATGACCCACCTTTTTATAAATATATATCTAATTCAAGCCCTATCCGTGCACCTGGCAGACACACGAATAAACCCATTACAATTTATTGTGTTTTCTTTAGATGTTATAATACCAGCTTAATGATATTTTTTGAGGGCTTTTTTCTATCAGAACTATATCAAACTAGAAATTTTGCAGGTATGAAATGCAGGAAGAAGCTACGGGCAATGGAGGATTACAGCCGTGTTTTGACGAGTATGAGAATCACAATAGCGTTACTGCTATGATTCTCATATATTGGACAAGGTGCAGACTACAGTATTTACAGTATTACAGTCTGTGATCACATTTCCTTCAAAGATATTAAACCATTTACAGAAAGGTCTTTAACGCAGAAATCAATTCATCCCTGCCCTGGCCGGTTTTTGCAGAGAAAAGAATTCTTGTTTTAGGTGTTAGTCCGTGACCTGCATCAAGCAATTTTGCATTTTTGGTGCGCTCATTACCAGAGATTTTGTCAATTTTGGTGTACACAGGCAGATAAGGGATGTTTTTTTGGCTTAACCATGTCATCAACTGTGTATCCTGCGCTTTTGGTGCATGCCGGATGTCCAGAATAACCACCACGCATTTGAGACTTTTTCTATTCTCAAGATATCGCGTAATCAGCCCCTGCCAGGCATTTTGCATATCTTTTGACACTCTGGCAAATCCATAACCAGGAAGATCGACGAGATGCATAATTCCATCAACAAGAAAGTAGTTCAGGCCTTGAGTTTTTCCTGGTCGTGAACTGACTTTCACCATATCTTTACGCCCGATCAATTTATTCATCAGGCTGGATTTACCGACATTTGATCGACCAGCGAAAGCGATTTCCGGCAATTCTTCAAGCGGCAGTTGCTTATCACTATGTACACTAAGTACAAATTCTACATCATGAAAATTCATTGTTTTCCTTTTACTGCAACCGCAAATGTCTGGTGTTTTTCTGCAATAGGTAGAAATACAGCCCGCCAGTAGATCTGGCGGGCCAATTCCGTAATTGTACTATATTACTTTGTTAAGCGCATATTCAATAATCCCTTCAGCGCCTTTCTTTATAAGCTTAGGGATGAGATCTCTTACCACATCTTCACTGACAACAGTCTCTACGGAGAACCATTTCTGATTGTAAAGATTAGCGATAGTTGGAGCATTAAGGCTAGGTAATAATTGTACAATATCGTCGAGCTTTTCTTCTGCGATATTCATTTTAAGACCAACAATACGATCAGCTTTCAATGCACCCTGAAGCAAGATGAACATACTTTCAATCTTCTCACGTTTCCATGGATCATTCCATGCGTCTTTGTTCGCGAGAAATTGGGTGTTAGACTCCATCAGCTCGTGAATAATGCGCAAGCCGTGTGCCCTGATGGTACTTTCAGTCTCAGTAACCTCAACAACAGCGTCAACAAGACCGGCAACAACTTTAGCCTCAGTAGCACCCCAGCTAAACTCGATATCAACATTAATGCCCTTCTCTTCGAAAAAGCGTCGGGTAACATTTACAAGCTCAGTGGAAACTTTTTTACCTTCAAGGTCTTCAAGGGTTTTAATATCAGAATCGCCAGCCACTGCGATAACCCAGCGCGTTGGCTTTCTGCTTACCTTGGAGTAGACAAGATCGCCAACCAGAACTGTTTCTGATTCATTCTCAAGAGTCCAGTCTTTACCGGTAATACCGGCATCAAGCATTCCGCTTTCAACATAGCGTGACATTTCCTGCGGACGACAGATAGAGCATGTAAGCTCCGGATCGTCAATTTTAGGAAAATAATTTCTCGCGGCAGGTTTAATCATCCAACCCGCTTTTTCAAAAAGTTCTATAGTGGCCTTTTCAAGACTTCCCTTTGGAAGGCCAAGCTTCAATTCTGACATAACTATCTCCATCCCTTGCGGAACTGTATTCTTTAACGATTATTTCTACCGTATACGCGCAAGCTGCCCCAATCATAGCCAGATGGGGGTGCTGCTCATTAGTTACTACGATTATTTCTTACCGTATACGTCTTCGGGGTTGAAAACCTTCTCCCCTTCAACAATAAGTTCGCTTCCTGCAACTCTTCTGTAAAAACAGGAACGATGACCTGTATGGCACGCTGCACCACCGATTTGTTCAACATGATAAATCACGGTGTCAGCATCACAATCCACATGGATATCGTGAATCATCTGCACATGGCCGGAGGATTCCCCTTTAAGCCATAAGGAATTCCTGGATCGACTCCAATAATGAGCTTTTCCGGTTTCGAGGGTTTTTTGCCATGCCAGCTCATTAATATAAGCGAGCATGAGCACATCACCGGTTGCGTGATCCTGCACGATTGCCGGTAACAGACCATCAGCAGTTTTTTCAAAATTCAACATATCGTTACTCGTCCTTTAGCAAATTCTACGTGAGTACTCACAGGTAGGAACAGCATTTTCCTGCTTTTTCAGACAACTATGCACAACTTCCGTGCATGGGATTGCGTCTATTGTATGATTGCCAGCATATGTATAAATCGTTACAGTGACCATACAACCATTAGACAAGGGAACCTTGCACATTACGTGGATTGCCTGTCATTGTCAAGCATTTGAACAGGTTTTTTCATTTTATTGCTTATTCCTTGCAGAACACCCATCAACACATGTATTATTCCACGCTACTCAGATAGAAATCTGCCGTGAATTCGGACATCAGGTTAGGATGTCTAAAAGAATATAGTTCGCAAAAGGAGTTACACATCAATGAACGTTGTAGAACCAAAAGATATTGTCAGCCTTGCCTTTGTCGGTAAGCTCGATAACGGCGCAGTATTTATCCAGGCAACAGAAGATAAACCTTTCAAGGTCATTATTGGAGAAAGCGAGTTACCTCCGACCGTCGAAAATGCACTTATTGGCCTCAAGCCTGGGCAACAGCAAAACGTTAAGGTATCCCCTGATGAGGGATATGGTCCTCGTCAGAAAGACCTTCTTCAAACAATCGGCAATAAAGAATTCATAGAAAAAATCAAACCTAAACCTGGAATGATTCTCTCACTTAAGGTGAATAGAGAAGGACAGGATCATCAGGTTCCGGCAACTGTTATTGAGGTTAAAGACAACTCTGTAGTTGTAGATTACAACCATCCTCTTGCTGGTCACAACCTAACCTATGAAATAACCGTCGTAGACATTCAAAAAAGCGCCTAAATACATTCATCAAATCAGGGCATTACCTATCCTGTGGTAATGCCCTACTTCCCCCTGCATTTGTAGTATCACCTTGCTATTTTCTCATAAAAGCCCTGTACATTCAGTAATCCGTATGTATTAATTAATTAAGTTGCTTGCCACTAATATTGTTGATTGTAGGGAGTTCCTTTATGCAATTTGAAGATGATGAAATACTGCAGGGATTTATAGAAGAATCTCTAGAACATCTCGCAGACATAGAAACCGACCTTCTAGCCATAGAAGAGACCGGCGCAAACATTGATGAAGATCTGGTCAATAAAGTTTTCAGGGCTGCGCACTCAATTAAAGGCGGTGCCGGCTTTATGGGCCTTACCGCCATCCAGGAACTTTCGCATGCATCAGAAAATGTTCTGGGAATGATTCGGAGTAAAAAGCTCGTCCCCAATCCTGAGATAATCAACGTACTCTTACTTGCATCAGATCAGCTTCAACGAATGATTGAAGATGTTCAGAACAGTAACGATGTTGACATCACGTCTCATGTCGATCCTCTTAATGCTATTGCGGATGGCACGTTTGCTACATTATCGCCACCTGCTGAAACGGCTAAGGAACCACCTGTTCCGGATCAGGCAGAATCAGATCTTCCTGAACCTGATCAGCCGGAGCCTCTTCTAGAAGAAGACTTTGCAGATATAGAATCGATAGAAGAAGAACCAGAAGCTCTTCCCGAAGTCGAAGAACTTTCTCAACCGGAACCCTATTATGATCCGGAACCTCACCCCATTGAAGAGCCATCCTATATGCCGGACCCTGAACCTATCACCTCCGAAGCGACTATAGCCATGGCAGCTGTTACCGCAGAAGCGAGCCCTCAAGCCGCAAAAAAAGCAACAACAAAGCCTGAAACTTCGATACGTGTCAATGTTAGCCTGCTGGATTCACTCATGACTCTTGCTGGCGAACTCGTCTTAAGCCGCAACCAGTTACTACAAACCATCGGCTCAGATGATATTCGCAACGCTGAAACAGTAGGCCAGCGGATCGATCTCATCACCTCCGAGCTGCAGGAAGCTATAATGCTTACCCGAATGCAGCCAATAGGTAATGTTTTTAACAAATTCCCACGTGTTGTCCGGGATCTTTCCAAAAAGCTCAACAAAAAAATTGATCTCACCATTGTCGGTAAAGATGTCGAACTCGACAAAACTATTATTGAATCGATAAACGATCCGCTTACCCACCTTGTCCGAAATTCTGTTGATCATGGTATTGAAATGCCTGCCGACAGGAAGAAAACAGGCAAGCCTGAGAGAGGACTTGTTATCCTGAAAGCCTATCACGAAGCAGGCCAGGTCGTTATCGAGATAAGTGATGACGGAAGGGGGATTAACGGCGAGGCACTTGCTGAAAGTGCAGTCAATAAAGGCCTACTCACTGTCGAACAAACCAAAGCTATGTCCGACAAGGAGAAGGTAAACCTCATATTCCTTCCTGGTTTTTCAACCGCAGCCGAAGTAACCGACGTGTCAGGACGTGGTGTCGGTATGGATGTGGTCAAGACCAATCTTGACCAACTAGGCGGTCATGTAGACATTATTTCTGAAATCGGGCGAGGAACAACTATCTCCATTAAGTTGCCTCTGACACTTGCAATTATCCCATGCCAGATCATTATGACAGGCGGGGAACGATATGCAATTCCTCAGGTTAACCTCGAGGAGTTACTACGTATTCCGGCAAATCAGGTCAAAGAAAGGGTTGAACGGGTTGGTGATGCAGAAGTCGTCCGATTACGTGGCAACCTTCTCCCACTCATCCGACTATCAGATGTCATTGGGCTGGACCGAACGTACTGGGATGACCATGAAGAGGAATTCAAAGATGATCGGCGAGAACTTATCTCCGATCGCCGCGGTAAAGAATCGCCGATGTTCAACGACGATGGAAAACCTACCCAAAGAGCGCAGGAATCAGGGCCAAACCGTTCAGTTCTGGACAGACGATATTCTGCTTCGAGTGCTTTAAATATTGTCGTTGTCTCAACCGGCTCAATGAAATATGGCCTGGTTGTCGACCGCCTGCTTGACTCCGAGGAAATCGTCATCAAACCATTGGGACGTCACCTTCAGCAGTGTAAAGGATATGCTGGCGCAACAATCATGGGTGATGGCAGAATAGCCTTGATTCTTGACGTTGCCAATCTTGCCCGAATGTCAAACCTGACCTCACTTGACGGAACAGACAGAGCCACTGAAGTTGCAATCGCAGCAGATGAAGCACACAAGCTCAATAGAGATAAACAGGCACTGTTGATTTTCAGAAGTTCCGAAGAAGAACAATTTGCAGTTCCGCTTAATCAGGTCGAAAGAATCGAAAAGATCAAACAGAGTGATATTGAAGATCTTGGTGGCAAGCGTGTTATGCAATACCGTGGAGGCAGTCTCTCGCTTATACGGGTTGATGATGTAGCAATGGTCCAACCGCTTGCTGATATCGAAAATTTGCTGGTAATAGTCTTCAATGTTGCTAAGAGAAACATTGGATTATTAGCAATAGGCCCGATTGATGCTATCGAAATATCAGCTGATATTGATGATGTGACTCTCAAACAGACCGGTATCATGGGGTCGGTGATTATTGATACCCACACCACAATGCTGGTGAATATCTTTGAACTTGTCCAGACGTTGCTCCCTGAATGGTTTGAAGATATGGAAACATATGAATTTAGCGAAGATGAAGATAGTAATCCTCCTACTATTCTTCTTGCAGAAGATTCCAACTTCTTTAGAAATCAGGTTAAAAGCTACATGACTGAAGCCGGTTATGAGGTTATTGAAGCCGAAGATGGACAGATTGCATGGGAATCGCTGCAAGCTAATATTGATCAGATTTCAATGGTTATTACCGACATTGAGATGCCAAACATGGACGGGTTTGAACTTACCAAAACAATCAGGAATGACCCCCGATTTACCGGCATTCCGGTTATCGCCCTTACCACACTTGCGGGAGAAGAAGATATCGCCAAAGGCAAAGCTGTGGGAGTTGATGAATATCACATCAAACTCGACAAGGAAAGCCTCATGACTACTGTCCATCACTATATGAAGCAACTTCACTGACCCGATAGCTGCAGAATGTAGTACTTCTCCATTCTGCAGCATCAGCAACACAGCCCCTAACAGCACAAACTCTACCCTGACGAATTACTATGACAAATGACTCCACCCAGGTAACCAGGAAACAGGTTGTAGAATTAGCAACGTTTTATATTGGCGATGCGCTCTGCGGCATGGACATCCTCAAGATTCAGGAAATCAATAAACTCATGAAGATGACTAAGGTACCTCAAGCACCTGAGTATGTGCTAGGCATCTTAAACCTCAGAGGCCAGATCGTAACCATTATTGACCTTGGCAAAAAACTTGGGTTAGGCGAGACAGACATAACCCTTGACCCGAGAAATATTATAGTCAACTCGTCCGGAAGCTTTATAGGCTTACTCGTCAAAAAAATAGGTGACGTGGTTGAAGCCGATATGGAAAAACTTGAGGCATCACCTGCTAATATGCGTGGCATCCAGGGTGATTTTTTTACCGGTGTTTACAAAACCCAAACCCACCTGATTGGTATTCTAGACATTGATAAAGTTTTGAGCCTGGACGACTAGAGGATATATGATCGCACCAAAGAAGCTGCGTGTTCTTGTGGTAGATGACACGATCGTCTACAGAAAATCTGTGTCAGATATAATAAATGAAATTCCCGGCGTAGAACTTGCCGGTGTTGCCCATAACGGCAAAATTGCCATTGACAAGGTCATCACCCTTAAACCGGATTTACTGACCCTTGATATTGAAATGCCTGTAATGAACGGGATTGAAGTCTTAGCAGAACTCAAAAAGAATCATCCCGGCATAGGTGCAGTCATGCTCTCGACCTTAACTGCTGATGGCAGCGAAATGACAATGAAAGCATTGGACCTTGGTGCCTTCGACTTTATACTTAAGCCTCAAAGCAAAAACCTCATTGAAGGAAAACGGGAAATACGGCGCCTTCTTGAACCTATCCTGAGAGCATATTCAAGATCCCGTACCGCCAGAAATCTTCTGCAATCCAAACCAATAAGCAGACGACCGCAACCGGTATTAAAACGAACAACGCTTACCACGGCTCGCACAGATTTAAAAAAAGCAATAGGTGCCCAAAGCCCGGCAAGTGCGCTGCGGCGTAGAACCAAATCTGAAATTGTAACAATTGGAATTTCAACAGGCGGTCCAAACGCATTAAATCAAATGCTTCCCCAATTACCCGCCGATATAAATGTGCCAATTCTTATTGTTCAACATATGCCGCCCGTCTTCACCAAATCACTTGCAAATAGTCTGGACAAAAAATGTAAACTCAAAGTAAAAGAAGCTGAAGATAAAGAACCTATTCAGCCCAATGTTGTTTATATTGCTCCCGGCGGCAAACAAATGAAACTGGTAGCTGCCGCCGATGGTCATAACAGGCTCATAAAAATTACTGACGACCCTCCTGAAAATTCCTGCAAACCATCAGCAGATTACCTTTTCAGGTCTGTTGGTGATTATTACGTAGGCAGAACCACCGCCGTCATCATGACAGGAATGGGGTCTGATGGTACCAAGGGACTTGAAATATTAAAAAAGAAAGGAGCTCACATAATAGCTCAGGATGCAAACTCGTGTGTTGTCTACGGGATGCCCAAAGCTCCTACGGAACTAGGTTATGCAGATATTGTTGCCCCACTGCAAAAAATCGCTGAAGAAATCACAAAAAGCGTTAAATAATTTTTCACTATGAAAAAGCCACTTTTCATTAAACGGAACCCTCACAACAATGATTAAGATCGCCCCCGATGAACTAAAGATAGTTGCTCAGTACATCAAAGATATCTCGGGCATACATCTTGATCAGAGCAAGAGTTACCTCTTTGAAACTCGCTTGAGTTCAATAGCGGAAGAGGCAGGTTGTTCCTCCTACAGAGAACTGCAAAAAAAAGCAAAACTTGACGCATCCAAAAAAATTGAACGCCGGATAGTTGATGCTATCACCACAAACGAAACATTATTTTTCAGAGATAAGGGACCGTTCGAACTCCTTCAACATAAGATTCTGCCGGAAATGATTGACCTCAGAACTCCGAGAACCCCAACGATCAAAACCAATTTACGCATCTGGAGCGCCGCCTCATCGACAGGACAGGAACTTTACTCAATTGCAATAATCTTAAAAGAATTACTCAGAGACCTCTCTAAATATAAAATCACCCTTCTAGGTACTGATATTTCTGACAATGCGATCTCACAGGCCAGTTACGGCAAATATAATAAATTTGAGATAGAACGGGGCTTGGAAAGGCCGATGCTACAAAAATATTTCAGCCTCATCGGTGATTCCTGGAAGATTAAAGACGAAATCAGAAGCATGGCAAATTTCAGAAAACTCAACCTGATGCAGCCATTCACATCATTAGGTAAGTTTGATATTATATTTTGCCGAAATGTCGCCATATATTTCACCCTTCAGGACCGTCAAAAGCTGTTTAATAAAATCGCTGACAGCCTTGCCGATGACGGTTTTCTCGTGATTGGATCAACAGAATCGCTAACTGGAGTATGTAATCGTTTTATTCCTAAACGACATTTGCGATCAATTTTTTATCAGAAGAAATAGATGGGGAGGCCTCTACCATGAAAGATTTATCAATATTAGTGGTCGATGATGATCCAGTAATGAGACGACTTCTGCAGGAACGATTAAACCGCGCAGATTATACTAATGTGCTGGTTGCGGAAGACGGCCATCAGGCTACAAAGCAATTAAAACAGCATCGATTTGATGTAGTGCTGACGGATCTTGTTATGCCTGGCGGTATAAGCGGCATTGAAGTGTTGGAAATAGCTAAAGAACTCGATGCAACCACTGAAGTACTTCTCATAACGGCGCATTCATCAGTGGATACTGCTGTTGCAGCTATGAAAAAAGGTGCTGCCGACTATTTGGAAAAACCTATTAATTTTGATGAACTGCTCATTAGAATCGAAAAAATTTCGAACCTTAAGAACATCCTGCGAAGTGCACAGGAAATTGATCACGCAAGGTCAATTACTGAACGTGAAGCGTCTGCAACTATCCAGGATCTTGAGATGAATGTAGTTAAATTGCGTGAACTACTCGACAAGGTTGAATTGATCCTGCGTGACTATGGAGTGGCTGAAGATCAACGGATAGACGATGCACTCCAAGCTCTCTCGGAAAGCTAGCACGAAGTTCTCAGCAAAGACAACACTCTCTCTTTCATTGTGTTAAACCATTAATATCTATACGTTGGATAGGTACTACCCTCTTAGGTTTCGGCGTAACCTTAGAGGCAGTGACCAAACTCGTCCCCTTCCCCAGAGTCTTCACCACGTTAAGTTGCGGATCACTCGAGTCCATAACAGGATCATTAAACGATTGCTCACTGATGCTTTCAGTAATATCGTTTTCTATTTCAGAATATTCGACAGCTGCGAGCGGTGAATCAGAACGTCCTTCCTCAAGAATTGATTCCAGATCAATATCCTCGTCATCCTTTGCCACATCCTGATTATCGAATTTTGTTCCGGTAGTATATGCCCCCGCAAGAGATGTACCTGTAAGGTCAGCTCCACGAAGATCAGCATGAGCCAGATCAGCACCACCAAAACCGGTATTGCGTAAAATGCTATCTCGTAAATTAGCGCCTGATAAATTACAAAGATACAGTTTTGCCCCTGTAAGATCAGCACCCTGAAGATCTCCACCTGATAAATCAGCTCTATTGAGATTAACACCTTGCAGATTGCAATCACGACAGTTTTTTGTTTCAACCAGCCTGGCAAGATTTTCCTGAACCGTTTGTTCCACATCTCCTGCCATAATTCCAACAGGGCCAGCAATAAAACCGCATACGATTAATACAGAAATTGTGTGGGTTAGATAGTTCATATAGCCTCATTTGTCATCGGGTGATGATCTGAAATAAATGTCTCCGTAAACCACAGTTTTTTATTGAGGGGTAAACATTTCATTGACGCGTGCCTGGTCTAAACTTGAAATACTCTTAGAATATTTCATTACCGGAACCTGCGGATTATCTGGAATTCGCCGAATGTCGCCACTTCCAGGGCGGGACAGGATTCTTTCCGCCCCACAACCCGACCCGGTTTTTTCGTGCAGATCGTTCGGTTTTCTTCCATTCCCTACATATTGATTGCTTACAGTACGTTGTATACACCCAGGCTCCACCCTGCTTAACCAGAGCTTCATTAATATTGATGCTGCCAGTGTGTACTATTCCTACCAGTCTGCCATATCTGTCCTGGTTAATAACTCTAACTGAAACCAACTTGCCTTTCAGCAACTTTTCAGTTTGCCTCCTGGCTTTGTTGCCGTATGGCTGTTTATATTCAGGACTATCAATTCCCCATAGCCTGATTTCATGCCTGGTCTTACCCTCTCGTACAAGAATAGAGTCACCATCCAGAATTTTAACTACAGTCCCCTTGATAACGTCATTTGCAAAAACCGGGTCTGCGATTAAGAGCAGTACAGATATACCAACAGAAAAAATGCTACAGGCAATTTTTTGAATACATTGCTTCGAAAACGCAACCATGGTCATCCCGATTAAGCTGTCTGAAATAGACTGTCCCCACAACATATTAGACAGCAGGTAAAAATGCAATGACACGCGGGCGAACCCATGATCTCCGGTTTTATGAAAACTGCAAAAACATTATTGTTATTTGCAGTTTCGATGTGATATCGTTCAAATAGTCTCAGGTGTCAAAAAACAGTCACAGTTGGCAATATACCACGGCGGCCGGAATATTGTCAGCCTGAATTACTTCCATTTGAAATCATGGTTCAATTGCAAAAAAAAACTTAGCACATCAACTGATTATACAGGTATAGGCATTATGCCAGCAATTAAACTTACAGAATCAGAAGAAAATACACGATCATTTCTTCTCAATTTGCCCATTTTCGACAGCTTCAATGTCGATGAACTGACTATTCTTTCAAAGCACATGAGTTATGTGCACCTTCAACGGGGGGAACACCTTTTCCTTGAAGGCGACAAAGGAACATTCATGGGTTTTGTTGTACAGGGCTTGCTGGAAGTGGTCAAAAAATCTGACAACGGTCAGAATGTTGTCATTGCCAGGCTTACCAAAGGAAACTCAATAGGCGAAATGGCATTGATCGATAAATCTCCACGATCGGCAACTGTTATCGCCAAACAGCCGACAATTATGGTTACCCTCTCTGACAAAGGGTTTGACTTGCTTACAGAAAAATCTCCCATTCTCGGGGTAAAGGTAATACAGAAAATCGCCAGACTCCTTAGCCTCTATATGCGAAGAACATCAAGCAGACTTGCCGACCTCATGCAGGATAACGGACATGATAACCTCTAAGCACCACCTTGAGCATAAACAGATTTTATATGGTTCCATCAATATCAATACTCATTGCCTCAGAACCTTCAGAAAACAGTTCTGTGTTGCAATCACATATACACGCAGCATTTGATTCCACAGTTCATCAAACACAATCACTCTCAGAGTTGTATGATTGTCTAGAAAAGGAACATCCGGATATCCTTGTTGTTGACACCTCATCTCCCGTGCCGGAGCTGGGAATAAGCCTGATCAAACGATTGCGTAATGAATCGCCGTCACTTCTCATTTTACCGCTTATTTCCACAGATCGCCGTCAACTGATCCAACAACTGCTAAGCCTGAATGTTCAATTTTACATTCATACACCGCTGGAGGCTGCAGAAACTACTCTTACCCTCACACGGGCAACGGAATATTTACAAACACATAGACGGGTACCATCAGCAGAACTGAAAAATGACAACAGCGAATGCTTCCACGGGATGATAGGCGGAAGCAGTATTATGCAGAACCTTTTTGAACTCATACGACGGGTTGCTGATGACGATGAGTCAACAGTATTGATTCGCGGCGAATCAGGCACCGGAAAAGAAATGGTCGCCAAGGCAATCCATTCCCGTAGCGCAAGAGCCTCTAAGAATTTTGTACCGGTAAACTGTGCAGCAATACCTGATGACCTACTCGAAAGTGAGCTTTTTGGTTACACAAAAGGCGCGTTCACCGGTGCAACAAGCAACAAAATCGGGCGCATACAGTATGCTGAAGGAGGCACACTCTTTCTTG
This sequence comes from Desulfosediminicola flagellatus, assembly GCF_005116655.2. Lineage (GTDB taxonomy): Bacteria > Desulfobacterota > Desulfobulbia > Desulfobulbales > Desulfocapsaceae > Desulfopila > Desulfopila flagellata. The sequence continues at coordinate 3,136,633 of NZ_CP050698.1, forward strand.
ATGAAATTGGCGACATGAAGCCTTCGCTTCAGGCCAAACTCCTTCGTGTTCTGCAGGAAAAAGAGTTTGAGCCAGTGGGGGCACTCAAATCGATTCCAGTTGATACCCGCGTACTGGCAGCCACTCATTGCGATCTTGAACACCTTGTCAGTGTAGGAGAGTTCAGGGAAGATCTCTATTATCGACTAAGTGTTATCCCGGTTAATATTCCTTCATTAAAAGAGCGTCGAGAAGACATCCCACAACTCATCGAACGATTTGTCAGAAACTTCACAGAAAAGCGCAACAGAGAACCCTTCACGTTTTCAACACATGCCTACAATGCGCTGATAAACTTTGAATGGCGTGGCAACGTGCGAGAGCTTGAAAACCTCATCCAGCACATGTCGATCATATATAGCGGTAAAGAGATACATTTCGACGACCTACCTGAAAAATTTCTAAGCCTTAAGGATCTGGTTGAGTCAGCAGAGCAGATCAAATCACCCGAAACTGTAAATATACAGCGTGATGATATACTAAACAATTCTGCTCCACCGCAAGCATCTACGACTCAGGATCCTATAGGTAACGTAGCATGGCACGAGGGACAGGTAGACTTCAGGGAACTCATTAACAGCTTTGAAACTGAGCTCATTGTACATGCAATGAAACTTGCGGATGGTAATAAGAAGGAAGCAGCCCGCCTGCTTAACCTTAAGCGCACGACCTTGCTTGAGAAGATAAAAAAGAAAGATTTACAGGATATTTGGAAGAAGTAAAACGTATTTAGTTGAAGCCCCGCATCAGGCTGCTAATTTGACAAGATTGTTTTCCAGATTTTCCAGAATATCATCACCTGAGGCAGGAGTTAGCAGTATATCGGTTATACCGTATTTTACAGCCTTGATCACCTTACTTTTCGTCCATTGCGGCCCTGCTGCAATTAATGGCAGTGAACATGATGAATTCACCTTGATGATCATACCAAAAGCCTGTTCATCTATCCGGCTCATCACAATATAAATCGCCTTCAGCTCAGGTGTAATTGCCCCCCGTATATTATCCTTAAACGAGATTGTCCTGACAGCAAAGCCGCGAGCATCAGCACCGGCCACCAAACCTGATGCTGCTCCCTCATCATCACTGATAATCAAAATATCGACAGGAACATGTTTTGAAGGATCTATACTCCGCATTGCAGCGGCACCACCAGCCTCTTCCTGCGGCGGGGCGGATCCCTGCTTCACTGCTGCAGGTTCAACTGCCGCAGAGGCCTCAGACTCAGCCTTGGCCATTGCATCAAGGTTAAGCAACGCTGCCGGGAAGAGCATATTTACCTGTCCATGTTGTTCTCCATTGATTAACAACGACATGGAACTGAGATAATATTCTACATCAGGAACAGGCTCATCCGACTCTATATCAACCTTCATCGGAGTAATCTGATCAAGATCCGTTCGTACAAATCTGATCTTATGTATATATTGGGCCTCAAAGACTCCGGTATAGACACCAGCAATTATGTTGGCTATTTCACCGTAGGCATCTTTTGAATCTTCAGAGAACTCCTCTGCCGAAACTGTAGCTTCAAGTTCAGAAGGCGGTAGCATTATCAGCATTCCGCCCATATAAATAGCATCTTTTGTTGAAACAAAAAGATAGCTTTTTCCTTGAATCTCTCCAACGACATCCAGATTGGCCATAACCTGTTTGCCATTGACTGTATCAAAGAAAAAATCTTCTTTACTGACACTTGAGTTTTTCTGATCGACAAGCTCTATTTCTGCTCCCAGAAGTGCCCCGACCTCTCCCTTCATTTTGCCAACACACTCTTTCAGGAGTTTATCGACTCGTTTTTTATGTTTGACAATATCAAACTTCGGACCCGGGGCTGCAGCAGTTGTCGAAGGTGTCGTATCGGGTTGATCCTGTTGTTGTACCTCGGCATCAGGAGCCTTTGCTTCGGCCTGCTCACTCTTAGCTTGCTGCCCACTGTCTGCTGCAACATCCTGAACCACTTGATCAGCCTCGGCGATATGTAACATCGCCGCAGGAAACATCATCCTGACTTTCCCAAGATCTTTCCCATCGACATTAAGAGCCATGCAACTCATATAATACTGATCGTCAGCAATGGGCTCACTAGACTCTATATTGACCTTCATAGGAACGATATGGTGAAGATCCTTTTTTATAAAACGAAGGTTCTCATTATACTGTTCTTCAAATACCGACGTGTAGACACCTGAGACTATATTTGCTATTTCACCATAAGAATCCTTCAGATCTTCACTAAATTCCTCCTCACTGACAACCAACTCGAGCTCTGAAGGCGGCAACATAATCAACACGCCACCAAGGTGGATCGAGTCTTTAAGACTCGCAAAGAAATAACTCTTCCCTTGTTGATCACCAACAACATCCATATTTGCTGAAATCTGCTTACCTTCAACCTCTTCAAAGAAAAATTCTTCCTTGGAAATGTGCCGGTTTTTCAGGCCTGAAAATGTAATCTCAACCCCTAGCAGGCTTGACAATTCTTCAGAGAGTTTCTGCTCACATGAAGCAAGAATTTTATCAATACGCTTTTTGTGTTTTAAAGGATCAATTGTTTTCTTAGACGGGGCACCAGCTACTTCGGCTGCTTCAGGTACTTCGTCACCGGATTCGGGCGCGGTTTCTACTTCAGAATCCTGTTGTGCAGATTCAACCGTACTCTCGGCTTCAGCTTCCTGCTCCTGCGGAACTTCTTCTTGTACCAACCCAAAGGCCAACGCAGGCATGAGCATATGAAGATCGCCCATTTGACGATCAGCCATAGCAAGCTTGATGCTAACCTGATAATACTGCTGATCTGGAATAGGCTCATCGCTTTCAATATCTACTTTTACCGGCACAACCATTTCCTGCTCTTTACGTATGAATCGGCAGGATTTCGGGAACATCTCTTCAAACACTTTGGTGAACGATCCAGCTATGATGTTTGCTATCTCACCATATGAATCTTCAGACTCCTCTGTATATTCTTCACGGCCGACAACCTCCTCAAGCTCGGAATCCGGGAGCATGATAAGCGTACCACCAAGACGGATCGCATCTTTAATGCCGATAACCAGACATCCGACACCTTCAACCTCTCCGGCCACATCAATTTTAGCAAGGATCTGCTTGCCCATGAGGTTATCAAAAAATGCCTCCTTGGTGACAAGCTCAGCGCGAGCGTTGCTGACAGAGATTTCCACCCCGAGCAGTACACCCACCTCTTCTTTCACCTGGTCATGAACAGAACCCAGAATTTTATCGATACGTTTTTTTACGTCCATGTAAATATAAATTGATTATAAGACCGAGAGAATACACCTATATTGTTCACATTAGCCATAGTAGGTGTATCGGCTTCTGCTGCGTAAAACTTTAAATCTCTATCAGCTAAATTTCAACTTAAGACATAGAGCAGTTCGACCCAGAAGGTGCCGCTGTCTAATTGGAAGGAAATATTATGACGGATGGAACCAGACGCACCACTAACCCGAAAGCCATTTCCGACTACAGAGGTAGGAATAGCAAGTTCAACATTAATGCCCGCATCGGCATAGGATACCTTCAGGTTACCTGCTATCATGTTAACTATTTCACCAATTGCATCTTTTACATCTTCGTCAAGCTCCTCAACATCAATACCAAGAAAGGAGCCTGTTATAAATTGTGCTACCTCAGCAGGACAGTGTACGGCAAGCATTCCACGCACACCACCACCGAGACCGATCATGCTTGTAAGGTTAGAGGTGATTACATTCGCTTTTTGATCTGACACATCTTCGGCTGCAACTTCAAGCATGAGCATTGTCGAAAAAACATCCTGTGTTCCTGATATAATTTCCTGCCCAATATTTAATTGTTTACATTTATCAGTCATCGTATCCCTATATATTAAGCCGGTCGTTGATTGCCCGACATTAGAATGTACTTTGTCCATGGGTGCCTAAAGAATGATTTGACCTTTTCAGGAAGCCTCTGCAAGGACCGCATAATGCTCTCAACTCTTTTAAACAAATCAAAACCGTTCTTGGTGCATTGCCGACCAATTTTATGATTTTTAAGGTAATTCCAAACATGTTCATCAGGATTGAGTTCGGGAGAATAAGGTGGCAAAAAGAACAGACGAAGCTTTCCTGCTCTACTCTTAACAAACTCTCGTACTTCCTTGGATCTGTGAACTGAATGGTTGTCCAAAATCAAAAATACAGGCCGATTTGCCTTATAAAGCAAACGTTTCAAAAACTCTATAAAGACAGTAGCAGTGACATTCCCATCTGTGCTCATGAATCGCATAGTCCCTCTCGGGCTGATCGCAGAAACAAGGTTCACTTTATGCCGAGAGGCAGTAGTTTTGACAGTTGGTGTCTTCCCAACTGGTGCCCAAGTTGTGCCAGAATGATAATCAGATCGAACAGAGGACTCATCCCCAAAGAAGATCTCAGCATTCTGTTCTTTCGCCAGCTTGCGAATAGCAGGATAGTCTTCTGCCATCCATTTATAGACAGAAAGCTCGTCTCGTTGAATAGCCCTATGTGTGGGACGTTGAGGACTCAATCCCATCTTCTTGAGCAGGCGACCTACAGAGACCTCACTCAACTTGACTTTAAACTCACGCCAAATAAGCTCACGAACCATATCCCGCGTCCACAGGGCAAATTCGAATTTGAGTTGGCGTGGGTCAACACCAACCACAAGACGATAAATTTTCTTAAGTTGGCTACCGTTCAGCTTTGGCGTTTTACCTGGTGCCTTACGGCGTCGAAGAGCATCTATGCCACCTTCTCTGTACTTTGCAAGCCATTCGTAAATCTGGGATCTAGTAAACCCGAGTGCCTTAATAACGACTTCTGGACTTTCACCGGCTTCAACGCGTTGCACAGCCCTAATGCGAATTGCTTCAAGGGCCTTTCTGTCAATTTTTCTTCCGTCAGTATTTTTCATACGCTGAGTATAACAAATGTCGGCTAATCAATGCACGTCTTAATAACAGATTGAGAGCCTGATAAATCAGGCTCTTTATCGTCACAAAACAATATAGAATTAATTCTCAAGCTGCAGTTCAATTGCAAAAGTACCAACCTCACAGGAAAAGTTTATCAAGACCTTTTCCACCTCTTTAGTTGGTTGAAAATTATATTTATGACCGGAAATAGTTGATGGCATCGATAATTCTATATCCCTGCCTTTTTCTGACAAACTCGTTTTCACATTTCCGCCAAGCATGTTAGCAAGTTCACCTATAGCGTCTTCTACATCTTCACCAATTTCGGTCACTTCCATGCCAAGAAAACTGCTGGTTATTGCCATCGCCACCTTATTCGGCAAGTGTATAGCCAGCACCCCTTTATGCGTACCGGCAAGACCAATAACCCCGGATATACTATCCTCCATAATTTTGTTTTTTTCGATGTCTTTGCCTATGACCTCAATTTCCATCATGATCATTGTCGAAAATATCTCTTTAGCCGAATCGATGATTTTATCACCTAATTCCATCAAGTTATCCTCAGGTTGAACATTTACAACAAGGGTCCGAGAACCTCATTAACCTTATCAGGGGTAAAAGGTTTCTTTATTGCTCCGATAGCTCCAAGAGACTTAGCTTCACCAATAATATCATCTCCTGTTTCAGTGGATATCATCAGGACCGGTATATCCTTGATAGCGTCACGTGATGCTTTCTCTCGTAGGAAAGAAATCCCATCCATATTCGGCATATTGATATCACTGAGTACAATATCCACTTTCTCTTTTTCCAGCACTTCAAGTGCTTCAAGCCCGTCACTCGCTTCAAAGATGTTATCAAAATCAAGACCGGCCTGCCTCAGAGAGCGACCGATAATTTTGCGCATTGTACTTGAATCATCAACCAACAGCACATTCTTGCCCATTCTGTTCTCCTGTAATAGTAATCCTGTATTGAACAGACTGACCGTCGGGTAGTCTAAATACAGCGTAATAGCTTTTTTGTTTTGAAATACTATCGTAAATCGATAATTCGACATTTTTCCCTACAGGAAAATAATAGCAGTTAAAATCCGTAAAAATCAAATCTATGGCAAAAAAACATCTTTCAAGCTACTCATGTTGCCTCCCTTCAGGCTTCTTTGCACACCACCCTCATTATGCAATTACAACACGAAATCATTCAATACTATCGGATTGTTACTTCAGCACAGAGATGAGCACATTATACTCATCTTCAACGCACAGCATCAACAGTTCCAACTGCACATCGTCGACATCCATAAAAATGCATACTATTGATATAACACATGATAAACACTATCAACCTCCGCCCAATGTCCTCCAAGCACAGAGGGTATATTCCCAAGATGAACCATATAGACAAGTGACCGTAATTATTCACCTGCAGCTGAAGGTGTGTGGTAATGCTCTATTACTTCCTGAATATGTGTAAATTCAAGAAAACCTTCGTCGCCCTGCATTCAATGAAACAACCTGAATATCTCATTACTAGTTCCTGGCCAACCTTCCCTATCTTTTAAATCTGCCCGAGTTCAATTTTTATAGAATCAAGCTGTTCAATCATGTCACGACGTTCCTCAATCAAGTCCTGGATTTTATTTCTATAACTTCAGCTGAAGCTGAAACTTGAGAGCTCATAGCAACATCCTCTTTATTATCGCATACACACTCGAAACATCATTACCGTATAACTCAACATGCAATTTCAGCCATCGCAATACAACATCTTGTGGATAGCTATATATATGCAACAGTAGGGGCTACTCAAATCACACCTGTTTTTTTACTCCAGCAACTCAGTGGTCATTTTTTTGACACACTCAGCAAACATTCAATGTTTACAGCTGCCACAGGCATCACCTAACATTTCAGCACCCTACTCCCCCTAACCACAAAACCAATTACTGGTATATTTATTGCAAAAGATCTTCCATAAACCATGGAATACAATTGATATGAAAAATCTGATCACAACAATCTCCCTTTTAGGTATCTTCTTCCTAAGCCTGAATGCTATGGCTGAGTCCACACTTGTGAAACTCGCTAAGGCGGACAGTAAAGATATTGTTCAGATTTTTTTATCATTTGACGCACTGCCGAAATATACGCACAAGCTTGCAAAAAAACGTCTGGATATCATTTTTGAAGAAACTATTATTCCAAACGATATCAAACTGTTTGATTCGGACGGCCGAATTATAAAGGTCTTGCCGACCACCCGTGCAGGCAGATCTGTCCTCTCTCTTTTCTTTAGATATCCACCACAAAAGGTGAATGTCGAAACATCAAGCGACAACAAAATTGTCGCTGAGATTCTTTTGGGCAACCAGTACAGCAGATCATATCAGGAGCTATCCGAAAGACTTAAAGGGTTAACGGTAGTAGAAAGCGAACCTGTAGACTCTACCAACCCACTGATCACTTCACCCTATGCACAGGATTGGGACCGCTTCTTCCGTAAATACGAAGCTGATATCACTATCTCCGTACCAATTGAATTCACAGTTCCACCTTTCCCTATAATAGCCCTTATCCCTCCCGGCCTTGAGAAGAATATGGAACTGCTTCCAATGGAGTTTTACGAACTGGCCGAGCAGAACCTTTGGGATGATATGCAACCGCTTATTCTGGATCTACTAAGATCAACTCCTGACATAAAGAACCAGAAACTCCTGGCACTGACATATGGAGAAGCCCTTCTGCGGCATAATGATTATGAGGGAGCGTATAAGCAGTTGTATCTTCTAAACAGAGAATATTCTGACGAACATGTTGGAATCGTCTCACAATACCTTATCAACGTGCTCGATACAAAATTCCACGATCCATATACGTCAGATTATGAGTATAGAAAGCTTGAAAAATTACTCACTCCAACCAACCCGATCGCTCCATATTTTCTTATCTCGAGAGTAGAAACAGCTCTTGCCACAAAACAGTACAATAGGATGAAACGACTGCTGGACACAGACACCATCCCCTTCCCGGGGAAGTCGCAAAAAATAAGGGAACTCCGGCTTGGAGACTATTATAATGTCACTGATCAACCGGTAAAATCATTCGTTGCCTACAAGTTACTAAAAGACACCCCATTACTGAAATCTCACGCATTTTCATTAAATGGTTTCTGCAGCACATTATATAACCATCACAAATATGCACTAGCGTCCGAATGCTATAGGGACCTCAGCCCGCAAATAAACGATAACGAATCGCTGGGTTTAATAACGTTTCGAAAAAGCATGGCAGAACTAAAATATAAATCGGAAAACGAGATGATTGACAGCTTCGCAAGAATAGAGGACGCCTTTCCAGGCACAGAGGCTGGATTTAGGGCATCTTTAAAGCGAACCGATCTCAAATATCTCAACGACAAAGGCTGGGCAAATGAGGCAGTCAAATACTACCACGCTCTCGCACAACGATCGGTTATCCGCTCTACAGTTGCTGAAGCTGCATTAAAAGAAGCACTGATCCATTCAATCCTTGGGAACAAGGAAAAAAGTGTTTCACTTTTAATGACCTTTTTACGTGATTTTAAACTCAGTGAATTGCGGGATACGGCACTTGCACTCCTCGTAGATATTCTTCCAGGTGAGATTCAACGTAATATCAATGAGGGCGACTATATGGCAGCCCTTGTGCTGGCTAAACAAAATCGAGAGTTGTTCCAGAACAACTGGTTGGACATCGGCTTGCTTGCTGATATTGCCAACGCATATCAAAAAATTGGCATTTTCAGTGAAGCACAGCGGGTATATCTGTATCTTATAGAAGTTGTGGATGTCGAAAAACGTGAGAAATTTTTCCGACCATTGATCCAGTCAGTCTTCGACCAGGGCGAATATGGTCTTGTTGAGGATTTTGCTTCACAATACGCATATAACTATCCGGGCGGCAATGATACTGAGCCGATTCTCTCAATCAGAATACGTGCGCTCATCGCTTCTGAACAATTTACCAATGCGATAGAACTCTTACCATCACCACTTTCACCTAACAGAGAGATACGTCTTCTCGCCGCCGAATTGCATTTTAAAAACGATGATTTTGAAAAGGTGATAGATGCCCTGACAATTCTCAACGACTCAGAAACAGGGCTGCAAACAAATGAACATTTTTTACTGGCTGAAAGTAATTTCCAAACACAAAAGTATGACAAGGCAGAAGAACTGTTTTTACAACTAGAAAATGACAATCGCTTTGGTGAACAGTCACTTTACAGACTCGCCCAGATTGAACGTGAGAAGGGAAATTTTGAAAACTCCCTAAAACTCTTTCAAAAAATAGTCGAAAAAGGAAATGACACCTTGTGGCGTAAATACGCCGAAAGAGAGCTGGAATATTCCCAACTCACAAAAACAATCGAAAGTCTCATTGAGAACTGAACGTTTTTTTTTCAACCAGAGACTATGAGGAGGCTATCCGGGGATAGGAATTTTGGTCAAAAGGCCATTCTCGGACACAGCCCTCCTAGATTAACATGAAAAGACACAGGCACCCCACATGGAACCCAAATCAGGATTAATAGACCCGGGAATGCAACTGCTGACCAAAGTATTGGATCTGAGGGCACAGAACCAGCAGATTATCGCCGCAAACATCGCAAATGCTGAAACACCGGGGTATTCCCCGGCAAAATTTACTTTTGAAGATGAATTACGCAGCGTCTTATCTTCGCAGTCAGGCCTGCAACTTACCAGTTCACATCAGAAACATATACCGCTTGGGCCGCGAGATATTCAATCAGTTCAGGGAACAATCACCATTAATCCGGATCAGACCGGAATAGGTGATGAAAACGGTGTGAGTGTTGATGAAGAAATGCTTGCTCTCTCAGAAAACGAATTGCTCTATGAAACTGCAGCCCAGTTACTGAAAAAGAAAATGGGTATTCTAAAGTATGTCGTATCGGGCGGACAGTAAGCACCGTGGTCGATAGGAAACCATAAACAAACAAAGGACCATTATGGACATATTCACCACCTTTAAAATAAGCGCCTCAGCATTAAAGGCCCATAGGATACGACTTAACACAATCAGTTCGAATCTGGCCAATGTGGAAACCACTTCAACTCCTGAAGGCGGCCCGTATAAGAAAAAATCTGTGTTCTTTGAAACCAAACCCGTCGGGTTTCAGGACCATCTGGACAGTCACCTCAGAAACGCCACTCAGGGTGTTCAGGTAACAAAGATCCTTGAAGATACAGATCCACCTCAACAAATCTACAACCCTGCACATCCGGATGCCAATGAGGATGGATATGTAGAATTACCTAATGTGAATGTACTAAAAGAAATGGTTGATCTCATGTCTGCAACCAGATCCTATCAAGCAAATGCCACAACGATTAAATCCGCTAAGCGAATGGCACTCAAAGCCCTGGAAATCGGAGGATAACGATAAATGAGTATTACACCGATTATAACATCACAACCGCCAATGCCCTTGCGTCAACCTGACACCAGCAGTGTATCACAGGCCAAATCAGGATTTGGCGAGATACTCAGCAACACACTCAGTGAAGTTAATCAGGAACAGACAAGCAGCGAGGCTGCTGTGGAAAGACTCCACTCGGGGGGAGCCAAACACCTCCACGAAGTTATCATCGCTGTTGAACAGGCTGACGTATCTCTCAGAATGCTTGTACAGATGCGAAATAAGGTCCAGCAGGCGTATGAAGAGATAATGAGAATGCAGATATAATTGAACACCTTCTTTATACTGGTACCAATCGTAGATGATGTGCCCGAAAACACATAGGCAACAACAGACACATACAACCGCATATACTTTTCGAGCTAATTTTGAAGCTGCCCGCATGAAGCGCTGATGCAGTAAAACAGGACAATATGCATGGAAGCAGAACAGCAAATACCTGCTGATGGTATACCTGATACCACTCAGAAGCCTGTCAAAAAAAATGTGATACAACTGGTTCGGGATTGGCCACTCTCAAGGAAAATTGCCACTGGTGCAGTGATCCTCATCAGTATAATTCTCTTTGCCATCCTGATAATTCAGGCGCGGATAGCAGATCAGCAATTGCTGTATGCCAACCTCTCTGAAAAGGATGCAGCTTCTGTTGTGAGCTGGCTTAAAGCACAACGAATCAACTACACATTGAAAAACGGTGGCAGAAATATCTGGGTGCCGGCAGATAAAATCTATGAAACACGCCTTGACCTGGCTGCCAATGGTTTACCTAATGGTGGCAGTGTCGGATTTGAAGTGTTTGATAACCAGAGTTTCGCCCTCACCGATTATGTACAAAAGGTTAATTATACCCGTGCATTGCAGGGAGAACTTGCCCGAACTATCACCTCTCTTGATCCGGTAGAATCAACTCGTGTACATCTCGCCCTCCCAGAAAAACGGCTCTTCAAAGCCCAACAGAAGAAAGCCACCGCCTCAGTAATTGTAACGCTGCTTGCAGGCAGAACTCTGGATACCGAACAGGTAAAAGGCATACTTCACCTTGTTTCGGGTTCCATCACAGGTCTTGAGCCGGAAAACGTCAAGGTAATAGATAGTAACGGCATGGTACTGGAGGCCGAAGAATCTAAAAAGGATCAACTGCTCTCAGTGGATATGCTCGCTTTCCAGCAGGAAGTCGAACACCGCATGGAAATGAGAGCTCAGGACCTGCTCGACAAAACTATGGGTAAAAATAAAGCCATGGTCAGGGTAACGGCGGCACTCGATTTCTCCAAGGTTGAAAAAACTGAAGAACTCTATGATGCAGAAGAACCGGTTATCCGCAGCGAACAGATAGAATCTCAAAGCAGCGGCACCCAAACTACCGGCGGAATTCCCGGTGTTCAGTCAAACCTGCAGGGCAACAGTGGAGAAGCAGGATCCAATATTCCTCCATCAAACAGAAATTCCAGAATTACCAATTACGAAATTAGTAAAACTATCAGCAGAATCGTCAATCCAATCGGTACTGTAACTCAACTGTCTGTATCTGTACTTGTTGCAGATAAAACTGAAACAGATGAGGAAGGAAACGTCAAAAATATTCCGCTGACTGTTGATGAACTGAATTCAATAGAAAATATGGTTTCTGCTGCGCTGGGGCTGTCTACTCAACGCGGAGATCAGATCAATGTTCTCTCCATGCCATTCATTGATCCTCCCGAAGGAGTACTCGAACAGGAAAGTCTGGCTTCCAAATCACTCTATCAGTACTTACCTTTTATTAAATTGGGTCTCGTCTTTGTCGGCGCGTTACTCCTCTATTTCTTTCTTGTCAGACCGGTAATTAAAACAATGAAAGGTGAAGTTACAGAGCATTATAAAACAGTTGAAGAGCTTGAGAAGGAACAGAAGCTTGAAGCACAACAGGGAGAAGAGGAAATTATCGAAGCTCCTCCGACAATTGAGGATGAAATCGTCAAAATACGTCGTGATGTTATGCAGAATCAAGTACCTACAGCTCACATAATCAAAAACTGGATACACGAGGGATAACGGCATGGCTATCGAAACGCTTACCGGGCTCAATAAAGCTGCGGTACTGCTTATGTGTCTTGGCGAGGAAGCTGCATCAAGAATTTTCACAGAACTTTCAGACGATGAAATTCGTCAGGTAACACGCACCATGGCTACCATAGATCACATCCCTGTAGACATTAAGGAAAAGGTTTTGCACAGTTACGCCACTGCGCAGGATGATTTTGCCGGTGTTTTCGTCAAAGGCAGGGATTTCGCCAGAAAATCTCTCGAATCAATCTCCGCTGAGCCTCGAGGCAAACAGCTTCTGGATCAATTTATTTCAGGAACTGAGACCAGATCCCTAGAGACAATTGCGCTCATGCACCCAAGAATGGTTGCAGGCCTGCTGGAAAAAGAACACCCGCAGACTGTAGCCCTGGTGCTTTCCACCCAGCATATTGAACACGCAAGCGAAATTCTTTATCATCTCCCTGAAGAGCTGCGTGCCGATGTTGTCTATCGAATCGCTAAAATCGAAAAGGTTTCTCCTGAGGTAATTTCACGAATCGATGACGCCCTTAACCGCGAAATAGGCCTTGTTGCAGGCGCGGAGCACCGTCAAATTGGAGGACTCGATAAGGTTGTAGACCTGCTTGATCATCTTAAAGACAACATCGATGCAGAGATTCTCGAAGCGATGGAAGAGACTGATCCCGATATGGCTGAAGAGATCCGCAAGCGCATGTTTACTTTTGAAAATCTTGTCGCCCTTGATGGACGCTCACTGCAGATGATTCTACGTGAGGTCAATAACGATTCGCTCACACTGGCGCTCAAAACCGCTTCGGATGAGATGCGTGAGAAAATATTTGCCAATATGTCAGCCCGTGCTGCAGATATGATCAGGGATGATCTCGACGCAATGGGTCCTGTCAGGCTTTCTGAAGTTGAACTCATGCAACAGTCTATAGTGAAAATCGCCATGAAACTTGAAGAGGAAGGTAAGCTTGTTCTCAGCTCAGGAGGTGGGGATGAACTTGTCTAAAGTGTATACGTCAGAAACCGATTTTGAACCTGAAGATCTCATTTCGGGCAGAGTAGAAAGTGAAGCCGTTTTTGGTTCAATTATTACAGCAAAACTCCCGGCAGATCACATATTCAAACCGACTCCTCCCCGACCTCAGACACAGGCGCAACCTGAACCCAAAACTGAACCTGAGCCGGAACCTCAACAGGAACAAAAGACCCGGAACGAGTTTGTTCCACCAGATCAAAGCGTTCCCGAACCACCTCCGGAACAACCGGAGCCCATTACCCCGCCAACACAACAGACAAAACCTGAACCTCCCCGGCCCCCGATTTCCCAGCCTGAAATCCCTGTGAATCCTGAACCGGCAATCCCCCCCACCCCGCCGCTGCCACAGGGTATACCGGTTGAAGAAGTCGAGCAACTCGTGGCCGAATCATATGACAAGGGGGTACAAGAGGGACTTGAACAGGCTGAGGAAGATTTTGGAACAGCTACAAAAACTGTACTAAATATTTGCCAGCAACTCGATTCAATCCGGGAAACAATCCTGCGAAACAGTGTTGGAGAGATGCAGAGCCTGGTACTTGCTATTGCAGAAAAAATTATCAGAAAATCGGTTGAAGACCAAACCGACACAGTTTTACGTACTGTGGAGGATGCAATACACAAAGCGGTAAAATCTGATGAACTCTATGTTTATGTAAACCCGGATGATTTTGACATTGTTGAAAAAAAATCCACCGAGCTTGTAACCACCTTAAGCGGGCTCAATAATCTTATGATCAAACGGGATACGTCAATTGAACGCGGAGGATGTCGTGTAGAATCAGACAACTGCACTGTTGATGCAACTATACTGAGCCAGCTGGAAATCATCAGCGACCAGCTCAAGCAACAGGAATAGAATTCTCTCTTAAAAAGTCACATATTTTCTAATACCCATGCCTCTGCAAGCAACCCATATAAAAGAACTCAACACTATAAAAGTGTGGGGTAAAGTTACGCGAATAGTCGGCCTTGTTGTAGAGGGGTATTGTCCTTACGCATCGATCGGCTCGCTGTGTGAAATCATCCCAAGAGATAATGGCGAGCCTGTTCATGCAGAAATAGTCGGATTCAAGGAGCAGAAGGCTCTGCTTATGCCGCTCGGCGACCTCCGTGGCCTCGGGCCGGGCAGCAGGATTCGTGTAATCCGCGACAGTGCAACAATAGGTGTTGGCACGAATTTACTCGGCAGAGTGATAGACGGCATGGAACGCCCGCATGACGGCATGCCTGCCCCTTTGCTCACAGAAGAGATGCCTCTTTACGCCTCCCCACCGGGTCCTATGCTTCGGCAGAATATTACCGACATTCTCGATCTTGGAGTCCGTGCTATTAATGGACTTACCACCTGCGGCATGGGACAGCGAATGGGCATCATGGCTGGCTCAGGTGTAGGAAAATCCGTTTTACTCGGAATGATGTCAAGATATGCAAAGGCTGATATTAACGTAATTGCACTCATTGGCGAGCGTGGCAGAGAAGTACGGGAATTTATTGAACGAGATCTCGGGAAAGAAGGACTTGCCCGTTCGGTGCTTGTCGTTGTCACATCAGACCAATCCCCTCTTTTACGAATGCGTGGTGCTTTTGTCGCTACTACAATTGCCGAATATTTCTGTAAACAGGGTAAGAATGTCCTGTTAATGATGGATTCTGTTACCCGTTTTGCCATGGCCATGCGTGAAATAGGACTCGCCGTCGGTGAGCCACCAACGACAAAAGGATATACACCTTCAGTTTTTGCAACACTCCCAAAGCTGCTTGAGCGAGCTGGCCGATTTCGTGACCAGGGATCAATCACAGGTATTTATACAGTGCTTGTCGATGGTGATGATATGACAGAACCTGTGGCCGACTCAGTACGTTCTATTCTTGACGGCCATATAGTGTTGTCACGGAACATTGCCGCCAGAAATCACTATCCGGCAATTGACATTCTCAATTCCGCCAGCAGAGTAATGCGGGATATAATATCTCCGAGGCATCTTGAACTTGCAGGAAAAGCCAGAACTACCCTTGCAACGTATGCCGAAGCTGAAGATCTTATAAATATTGGCGCTTACGCCAAAGGTTCAAATCCAAAAATTGATTATGCCATCGGTAAAATCGACACTATCAATGATTTTTTACAACAGAAATTCGATGAATCTACACCGTTCAAAGTGACACTTGAACAACTTGGTGCCATCCTCAGTGAACGGAAAGATGAAAAAACACCTCAAAAGAACAGGCGTGATGGAGATTCAGGCTAATCACTCCAGATAACATATAGAATTATGCAGCCATTTAAACTTGATACAGTACTTGATTTCAGGCAGCGGCTTGAAGATATCGCCAAAAACACGCTTGCTGAAGCACGACAGATGGAAAGAGCCGTTCAGGTGCAACTTGATAATCAGCAGGCAAGCTATGCAACTTTGCTAACGACAATCGATCGTGTTCAAGCTGAAGGGGTTGATATAAATGAGCTTATACGACTTGAGGAACATCTGGTTTTCATTAAAAATCGTATAACCGAACTCAAAACACAACTT
Organism: Desulfosediminicola flagellatus; assembly: GCF_005116655.2. Lineage (GTDB taxonomy): Bacteria > Desulfobacterota > Desulfobulbia > Desulfobulbales > Desulfocapsaceae > Desulfopila > Desulfopila flagellata. The sequence goes on from NZ_CP050698.1 coordinate 3,152,690, forward strand.
GCTAAAAGAAAACAGCAAGTAACTGTATGCCAGAATGAATTGCTGAAAAAAAGCCGTGAAAGACAGGTAATGAAAAAACTCAAAGAAAAGCAAAATACTGCATGGAAGCAGTATCTAAATAAAAAAGAAGCAGCGATGCTTGATGAAATCGCAATCATTTACCACAACAAATAGCTACCCTCATGATTTCAAATACTTCTCAACTCAAACACCCTCTTTCAATAAAAAAATGGATTTGTATCTCTGTGGTAATATCCACCGTGTTACTCCCGATTTCAATACACTGTGCGGTTGCCGCTGACACTGACTTAAAACAGGGAGAACAATTCAACTCAGTGGAGGAGCGCCGTTTATTCAATACAATACAGGCAGAGAGAGCAAACATACGTGAAGAGAAAAAAGAACTTGAACTCAGAAAAAAGGAACTAAAGAGCATTGAGGAGGGTGTCGATAAGAAACTTGCGGAGATTGACAGCAAGCTCGAAGAATTTAAACAGCTTCAAAAAACCATAGAAACGCTTCTCTCTGCAAAATCTGAAGAAGAAGTCAAACGGACCCAGGAACTTGCAAATATTTATGCAAAGATGAGTCCGGACAAAGCAGCACTTGCTCTTTCCGGTCTCAATCCGCAACTGGCAGCAGATCTTCTCGGCAATATGAAGGTTAAGGCTGCAGCAAAGATACTTGATCAGATAACCAGGCAGAAAGCGACTGAACTCAGTACAACATTCTCCACAATTCAAATAGAGTGACCAGATGGCTGACCTAGCTCCCATACTTCCCTTAGCACCGAAAACACCGCAGCCGCCGGCTTCTCTACCGGCAGCATCTGGCAGTAGCACATCTTTTGGTTCAGTTCTTGACGAGGCAGTAACCTCTCAACAACGCGTCAATGAAGCAGGCAACAGTTCAGCAAATGGTTCATCTGGTAATAGAAAAACAGCAGAAAACATTCATGAAGAAGGCAACCTGACAGCAACAAAATCCGCTGACTCTTCTACGAACGAACAACTTGCGAATAATGAGACAGACGTTAATACTATATTTTCAGCACGTTCATCCAAAGGTGCAGACGTTATTGAATCATTACTCAAAAGCGAAACAGTATCCGGCATTGCAATCGCCCTGCAGCAAAACGGATCTGGAGAGAACCTCACACCACACATGGAACGGGTAGCATCCTCACTCCTTTCGCAATTAAACACTTCGCTAGTCCCAGATAGCAGTACTATTCCAAAAGCAGAGCTGTCCTATCAGCAACAAACTGTTCCCACAATTGCATACACGGATTTAACAGGTGGTGCGCAGAATGCAACTGTAACCAACGAAGCGATACTGAGTAACCAGTTACGGGAACTCATCAATGCGAACGAAACAGGGACAGTCACTATTACGCGTCAGCAAACTGCAGAAGTTACCTTAGCTGACCTTCAAAATGGCACCCGCCCATTAACTGTTGCCCAATCACTTGAGTTATCCGCTACAACACAGTCGGTAACCATAGCCACACAAACAGCCACGGGTAACGATCCGCTGATGACAACTGTCAGCCAGCTGACCAGAATAGCGACACCGACAGGCGACACAGCTGTTGAAAAACCGGTACTGACGAAACTGGAAACATTACGTCAGGATGCCCAGAGTCAATTTCTTGAAGCTAAGGCAGAGGCTCAAAATACGGCAAATACCGGCTCTTCAAATCAGCAGTCAACTCAGCAGGAGGCAGCAACGCCAACCCAGGGATTGAATTCTCAACCGCAATTATCCTCTACAGAACAGACTACAGCTTTTTCTCAGACCCTGGCGAATATGCAAAACCCGACCACAGCACAACCGCAGATAGTTACACCTCAACCAGTAACTCTGCCACCGGGATCCCAGATCTACGAAGAGAATATAATGAATCAGGTGACAGAACGATTCCAGATAAATCTTCGAAACCAGGAAACCCAGTTGCAGATCAAACTGCAACCAGCTGAACTAGGTGAGTTGAAAATCGATTTATCCATCAAGGACGGGTCAATAAAAGCACATGTTGTAGCCCAGTCAGGAAAGGTACAGGAGATTTTAGAAAAGAATATGGCCCGATTAAAGGAATTACTTGAAGATCAGGGACTAACTGTCGAGGAAATCCTGGTATCACATAAACCTGATAATAGTGACAGCTTCGACCTACTCCATGAAAACCTTGCCAAACACAATAGACCATCAGGACAGACGAGCCGAAATTTTGACACCAGTTTCAACGAAACCTTTGAAGATATCGTCACGGACACTGAAAGCAGTGTGACCGGCGTAAATGTCCAAGCTTAGGGTAAAGATATGAGTAGTTATATAGAGAATATAAGCCAGGCAGCCACAGCATCTGCAGCCAAGACAGCTACTAAAGACGCCAAAACTGATGAAGTTCTCGGCAAAGAGGATTTTCTTACCCTGCTCGTGGCCCAGTTGCAGAATCAGGATCCGCTTAACCCGGATGACCCGACCGAATTTACAGCACAACTGGCTCAGTTCAGTTCACTTGAGCAGCTGTTTAATCTTAATGAAGGCATGGACGGTCTTGTACAAGCCTATGACAGTGCTGACAGATTATCGACACTCGGCGCAATAGGAAAGGAAGTTGTCTACAGTACCAGCAGCTTCGAATTTGACGGTGAACCTATTGTGATGGGATATAAACTTGACGGGCAGGCCAGCGAAGTAACACTTGCCCTGAGAAAGGATGGTGCAACAGTCGCGATCCTGGAAGGAGAACAACTCACCAAAGGCACGCATTACCTTACCTGGGATGGCACCACAGGCGGCGGTCAACCAGCTGCGCCCGGAAGTTATGAGATAATCCTGCAAGCCAAAGCCGCTGAGGGCGAAAGCGTTGAAGCTTCACCAATAGTGCGATCAGAAGTTACCGGTGTAGATCTTGATGGTGAAAACGGCGGTACATTGATCACAAAAATCGGCGAAGTACCATTTAACACCGTTCTTGGCGTATATGACCCTGCAAGCATTCCAAAAGATACACAATCTGAAGATACCAGTGAAGAAAACGTAAATAATGAGACGGCAGCAACCGATACAATAATAGATTCAGAAACAGATGCGACCCCTGAAGACCCAAGTCAGACCGGGTAACGGAAAGGCGTTATGATCGCCACCGCAGGATTCAATTTTAATAGACAGTACGTAGTATAGATACGCTAAGCTGGAAACGGAGGAGTAATAATGGGTATATCGAGTGCATTATACAGTGGCGTCAGCGGCCTGAACACCAACGCTCAGGCAATGACCGTCATTGGTAACAACCTGGCAAATACAAACACGCTGGGATTTAAAGGGGCACGTACGGTATTTTCAGATCTTCTCTCCAGTACCATTAACGGTTCAGGTGGTTTATCACAGGTTGGCCGTGGTGTTAACGTTTCTAAAGTTGATAATATATTCAGCCAGGGAACATTTGAATCTACTGAGTCGCCACTTGATGTTGCTATTGAAGGTGATGGTTTTTTCCTGCTCAAGCAGCCTGGCGATGACTCGACATATTATTCACGCGCCGGTGCATTCAGGTTTGATGAAGATGGGTTTATGGTTAATCCTGAAGGCTTCCGAGTGCAAGGACAGCAATACGACGCTAATGGAGTGCTAATCCCTGGCAACCCGAGCGATGTACAGATTGCCAACCAGGGACTCGTTGGTGCAAATGTAACCACTGAGGTAACACTCTCCACAAACCTTGATGCAACAGAAATAATCAATGCAGGCCCTGTTGATACTACAGACCCGACAACATATACCTATTCATCATCCACTCAGGTGTATGATACACTGGGCGGTCCACATCTTGTTTCATTTTACTTCAACAAAACAGGAAATAACACCTGGGATTGGAGCTGGAGTACAGTTGATTCTAATGGAGTGGCTATTCCGGCCGGAGCAGCCAACCCTTCAACTCCCGGTGGCACCCTCACCTTCTTACCAGACGGCTTGCTTGAAGATCCAACCAATCCTGGCAATCCCTATCCGGCGGGTGAAACACTTACTGCCAATATCCCGGCAATTGACTGGCAAAACGGAACAACTCCGACAGCCATGACTCTTTCTTTTGATACTACCCAGTTCAACTCGGATTCAGTAGTTATATCCCAGAACCAGAACGGGTATGGAGCAGGTGAACTTACTGGCGTTAACATTAATGAAGACGGTATAGTTATCGCCAGTTACGCCAATGGTGAGCAGGTATTTATTTCAAATCTGGTACTTGGTAAATTTACTAACCCCAATGGCCTTGAATCTGCCGGTAACAACCTTTTTCTTGCAACAACATCATCAGGTGGGTCGAGAATCGGTCTGCCAGGACCTGAACTCGGAAAAATTTTCACCAACTCTCTTGAGCAATCAAATGTTGACATGGGTTCTGAATTTGTACGGATGATTACCGTTCAGCGTGGTTTTCAGGCCAACTCAAAAATCATCACTACAGTCGATGAACTTCTCGGTGAACTGATAAACCTCAAACGATAACGTGTCAGTTTTTTGACCACATCGACGTCCTTGATAACGTAGAAAAGCATTCCATATGGTTTTCTACGTTTTTTTTTACCTCCCCTCCGGCCCTGCCATTGCTGCTCTGTAAATCTCGCTTTCAGATTTCAACATTTCTGCAAATTCTCATAACAAACTTTTTCAGCTATCTCATAAAATACCTAACCATCTCTGATTCCTGACAAATGATCACAAAGAGAATTCCAAAAGCACCATTAATACGATATTAATCGTGTAATTCCTTTTACAGACAATTCCATATTTCACCCTGCAATACCTACCCTTCTACTCTGTATACACATTCCTCTTCCAATCACAACAACCTCCATGCCTGCCTGGAATGAATTTTGCAAACTTGAGTTTTAAATTTCAAAGACCTATGATGAAGAGTGGAAGCATACGGCTGAAAGTATATAGATATCCCGTGCTTCGGAAAGTTCGTCGCATACGGTTAACTCTCAGCTGCACTCATCATTACATGGACTTTTTCAGGAGGATTGTTTTTTGGACCTTTCAACGATTCTGGGTATCGGCGCAGCCTTTGGGCTCATGCTCATGGCGATCCTGCAGGGCGGCCCTCTCTCGATATTTATTAATGTCCCTTCAATTCTCATCGTCTTTGGAGGCACTGCGGGAAATGCACTTGTTCACTATCCATTCAGTGATGTTTTCGATGCGATCAACGTAGCTAAAAAAACATTTCTGCATAAAGAACAACCGATCAATGATCTCATTATTCAATTAATGGAATTTGCGAACAAAGCTCGTAAAGAAGGAATACTTGCCCTTCAGGGAGCTATGGAAGAAGTAAAAGACGAGTTTCTGATTAAAGCCATGCAAATGGCTGTAGATGGGCAGGAACCTGAAACGCTACGGGCTATGCTCTCAACTGAAATTGAATACATTGAACAACGCCATGAAAAAGGCTCTCAAATCTTTCTATCTCTTGCAGCATATGCTCCGGCGATGGGAATGGTTGGAACTCTTATTGGTTTGGTACAGATGCTCCAGACAATGGATGATCCAGCGTCTATCGGTCCAGCAATGGCTGTTGCCCTCTTAACCACATTCTACGGAGCCGTTATAGCAAACCTTGTCTGTACACCGCTTTCAGGCAAACTGCAAATGCGGTCCAAGGCAGAAGTACTGCAAAAGACACTGATCATTGAGGGGATGCAATCTATCCTCTCCGGTGAGAACCCTCGTATTATGGAACAGAAACTGCATTCGTTTATTGCTCCAAAGTTACGCGAATCTACCTTTAATAAATAGGGAGATTTCTCATGGCAGAAGACCAAACTTCTCAGGAAGAGACAAAATGTAAACCGTGTAAATGTGCAGTTGGTGCACCAGCCTGGATGGTTACCTATTCTGACCTGGTAACCCTGCTGCTCACCTTTTTCGTACTGTTATTATCAATGGCCAGCATGGATCCTGTCAGATTTACAGAAGCCTCAAGCTCATTAAAAGATGCTTTTGGCATGCATGCAGAACCGGCCCATGTAGAATTTGCCATTCCGATTTTACCGTCTCCACCAATTACTAAGTTCACACCTGTCCAACAGGCAATGACCACAAAAGTGTATGAACGGGTAAAGTCACAGCTGGATCTAATGCAAATGAACAATGAAGTGGATGCTGTAAAAAAAGACAGTGATACCATAATATTACGGGTAAACGACTCGATACTGTTTAAACCTGGACAAGCCAAAGTTTCGCCAAATTCATACCCCATACTTCGGAATATTGCTGATATTATCAGACCATTACCGATGAAGCTGAGAATTGAAGGGCATACTGATGACATATTGATATCACAAAATCCTATAGGCAACTGGGATTTATCTGTATCGCGTGCAGTATCCGTTATGCGTTTCTTCAAGCAGGGAGATCTGCTTAAAATCGACAGGATGGCAGCCACTGGCTATGGCCCGGATCGACCTCTGGTGCCAAACAGGGATGATGCAACACGTGCCAGAAACAGACGGGTTGAATTTGTACTTCGTCTCGACAGGCTGCAGCAGGAATCAGATAGTCCTGCGAACAGGAAAGGAAGAGTACCTTTATAAATAGACGCTGCCAGTTACGCCAACACTCAGCACATCAGCACAATCGAGACAGGCAATTCATACCAACATTTTAAATAGAAAAAAAGACTATCATGGCTGATCAAAAAGATACCCAGGCTGAAGTCCCTGCAGAAGGTAAGAACAAGAAAAAACTGATCATTATTATTGGTGCTGCTCTGGTGGTTCTTCTTATCGCTGGAGGTATTGCCGGTTTTTTCCTGCTAAAGAAAAAGGAAGTCCCCAAAGAAGACCAGGACCCCGGCCTTGAAGTTCCTGTTCCGGAGTTGAGCCAAAGTTCCACCATCGGACCGATGGTAGATATAAGTGAATTTATCGTCAACATTATCAGTGATGACGTCAACCACTACGTAAAAGCTTCACTTACCGTCGAGCTCTCTAACGAAGAAGTTCAGGAAGAAGTTGAAAAGCGTATGCCTCAGATCAGAGATTCTATTCTGCTGTTGGTGGGCAATAAAACCTATGAAGAACTCCAGGATTTACAGGGCAAGAAGCAACTCAAGGCTGAACTCACCAGTAAAATTAACGGAATACTTCAGGCTGGTAAGGTTAAAGCTATATATTTCACAGACTTTGTAGTTCAGTAAGGGCAAATCGCGACCACTATGGAACCTATTCTCTCGAAACAGGAAATTGCCGATCTACTGATCGCCATTCGTGCTGGGAAAGTATCACTCGACCTTGATGATACACGCGGTTCTGATGATTTTTTACAATGCGAGCCTCTCGATCTGTTTGATATCACACAACGAAAAGATGATCAGGTTCGAATTCCTAATTTTGATTTGATCCTCGACAATTTCTGTCGAAACTATTCAATTTCTCTTACAAACCACCTGCAACGCACGTTTAGCATCACCCGAATCTCTATGGATTCATGTGAATACCGTGAATATTTAACCAAAAGAAAGAACCCGGGAGCAATCGGTTTATTAAATCTTCACCCTCTCCCGCACAGCTCAAAAATTATTTTTGATCACCAGCTGTCCTATTCAATGATTGAAATAATGCTGGGCGCATCTAATGAACTTGATCCGTTACATCTCGAAAGGCCGCTCACAACTATTGAACTGTCCATCGTAAAAACGGTCATGAATGATGCATGTGTTGATATAGACAAAGCTTTTACACCACTCATCAAGCTCGCATCGAATCTTGTTAAAGTTGAAAATGATACCAGACTGGTATCAATAACCGATCCTGAATCGGAGGTTATGGTAGGAACCTTTAACGTTAAGGTTGATGATCTCTCAGGCGAAATTGATTTGGTAATACCTGCAATGACGCTTGATCCTTTACGCGAAAAATTGAAAGAACTGTTGATGGTCGATGTTACTACACGGGATGCATGGAAAGACACATTACAAAATGAACTAAAACGAACAAGCGTTGATGTTATCGCACAGTCAGGCACTATTACCCTGATAGTTGAAGATATACTCAACCTTCAGGCAGGATTAATCATTCCGATCGAGTACGATCCTAATTCTCCGCTCAAAGTCCTGGTAGAGAAAATACCAAAATTTCATGCACGACCAGGAACCATTAACGGGAAAAAAGCGATCAGCATTTTAGGCACATATCAGGAAGGAGAATAGCATGGATCAGAACAACAATTCAGACCAGAGTGCCAGACCGGCACCAGAAGAACTTAAAGAACTTCTCGACAACAGCGATTCGGAAACCAACCAGCAGAAACATAAGCCGCGCGCCGCAGAATCAAATCGAGGCCTGGAATTTCTCTATGATGTTCCACTTGAAGTATCAGTTGAAGTTGGGCGAAGTAAAATTTTGCTAAGAGACCTCCTCCGGATGGGTGAAGGCTATGTTATTGAACTCGACAAAATGGCAGGCGAACCTCTTGATCTCTATGTTAACTCGAGACTTATCGCCAGAGGTGAGGCTGTAATGGTTGGTGAAAAATTCGGTATCCGCCTCACCGACGTGGTAAGCACCAGTGACCGCATAGAAAAGCTGGGGTAATAAAAATGTTACAACGATGCCGTCCCATCATTATAGCGATCATCACATTACCATTATTCATAACACCTGCAATGGCGGCTGAATACCCAGCAGATGAGTTCTCAGCTATTTTCCGGGTTATCTGGGCACTACTGATTGTTCTTGCTATTATTCTCATCCTGTACGCGCTTTTCAAAAAACGCTTCTCCCTTATCAACGCAAACAGCTCAAAATCGATACGAATCCTGGAGATTCAGCCCCTGATGCCAAAAAAAGCGATCTGTCTTGTTGAGGTAAGAGGCAAAGAATACCTCCTGGGGATTGGCAACGAGGATATCACCTTTCTTGCCTCTTTAGATCAGGATACTCCCACATCTTTCAGTAAAGCTCTACATGACTCCAAGGCCAAGTTGTGATCATGAAACGTTCATCGCTTTATAGCACAGCTTTTCTCATCTGCCTGATTCTCGTGGTCGGCAACATCTGTATCGGCACCACTTCAGAAGTCTATGCTGCCGGCCTGCCGACTGTAACTCTCGGCATAGAAGACGCTCAAACCCCTCAACAGGTCTCGACCGCTCTCAGGGTCCTATTTGTTCTCACAATCCTGTCTGTCACTCCCAGCATTATCTTGATGACGACCTGCTACACTCGAATCGTCATAGTGCTGGGATTCCTTCGCCAGGCAATGGGCACCCAGAATATGCCACCGACCCAGATAATTCTCGGACTCTCGCTTTTTCTTTCGTTTTTCATCATGTCCCCTACCCTGAATGAAATAAACGAGAAATCCCTACAGCCGTTTATGGCCGAGCAAATCAGCCAGAACGAAGCACTCGATCGTGCACTTATCCCTATGCGGGATTTTATGTTCAGTCAGGTCAGGGAATCAGAGTTACGCCTGCTGGCCGAATTAACGATGGATGCTGAGCCGATAGATGAGCAGGATATTCCAACCATGACACTCATTCCCGCGTTTATGCTCTCCGAGCTTAAACGAGCCTTTCAGATGGGATTCATGATTTACATCCCATTTCTGGTAATTGACATGATCGTTGCATCCATACTTATGTCAATGGGAATGATGATGCTGCCACCTGTAATCATCTCCATGCCTTTTAAATTGCTGCTATTCGTCCTTGTCGATGGCTGGAATCTCATTGTCGGCTCACTGGTTAAAAGTTTTGGTGTGTATTAAATCAGCTGAGGGAGTAGATCATGGAAATATTTACACCGGATATGGCAATTAATGTCTGCCGTAAAGCAATCCAGACGATTCTTATGGTTGCGGGACCAATGCTTATAGCCGGTCTCCTTGTTGGCCTGCTGATATCCACCTTTCAGGCTGCAACGCAGATCAATGAACAGACCATGACCTTTATCCCGAAGATTGTAGCTGTATTTCTTACCCTGCTTTTTTTCGGACCATGGATAATCCGTGTCATTACAACATTCACCATCGGCGTATTTGAAACGATGGGCACTCTTTAACAGACACCGTGGATCTCAACCTTATACCAGTCGATCAATTTCAGGTGTTTTTAGTAGTCCTTGCAAGAGTTGCAGGATTTATCGGAGCAATACCGGTTTTTTCCTCTGCTCAATCACCGACCAAAATTAAAATCACCATGATATTTGCCTTTGCGCTGCTCCTCTACCCCGCCATGTCAAAGGGGTTACCGGCGGTGAGCTTTGCACCTCTGGCGTTTACACTGTTTCTTGTTGCAGAGGTCTTACTTGGAGCAATTATCGGCCTGGTTGCCAGACTCATATTCACCGCTGTTGAATATGGGGCAACTGTGATTGGTTTCCAAATGGGTTTTGCTGCTGCTAATGTTTTTGACCCGACCAGTGAGCGACAGATAGCTCTGATCTCCCAGTTTCAAAATGTTTTTGCCATTCTGACATTTCTAGCGGTTGATGGACATCATCTATTTTTCAGGCTTGCAATACGATCCTTTGACCTGCTGCCCCCGGGTCACCTCAACCTCAGCGGTGATGCTGTGCCGTTTTTAATGGATCTCGGAGCAAAAATGTTTGCACTTGGTGTCCAGTTCAGTGCCCCGGTACTCGCCATCCTCCTGCTTTCAGGCCTGGTTCTTGGTATTTTGGCCCGTATCTTCCCGCAGCTCAACGTCTTCCTTCTTTCATTTCCTATAAATATCGCCACAGCATTCATTGTCATAGCTTTGACACTCGATCTTGCAAGCGCTCTGTTGCGACGGGAATTTGACCTGCTTGGGGAAACACTCATAAACATGATGGGTTACCTTAACTTCTGAATACACAACAAAAGGATTGAGGTTAAAGTGGAGTAGGACTGAGTAAATTACATTGAAAATGCAATACGCATCTGAAACACTCAGTACTTTCACCTTTGACCTAAGCCATTATCTACGCTTCCAGTCTATACAGTATGCTGGAAAAACAACAGATATGGCAATAAATGAAAAGATATGGGTGGAGCCTTTTGACTAGTGTTTTATAGGCCCCATAAACATTCAATCTCCATACAGGAGTAGCAGAAGTGGCAGAAGAATCCTCCTCTGGTGGTGAACGGTCTGAAGCGCCCTCGGCGAAACGGCGGGAAGATTTCAGGAAAAAGGGTCAGGTTGCACAGTCCAAGGAAGTGCAGACTGCCGCCCTGTTTACCATTGTTCTGATTTTCTGGCTCTTCTATATGCCGATTTTCTGGAATGGCCTCACAGACCTGCTCAAAGCACTCTTTCAATCTATCGACACCTTTGATGCAACTGCCTCATCAACACTTGTGCTGGCCCTGTTTATCATTCAAAAATCGATGATACTTCTGGCGCCTCTCTTTTTTCTTGTCTTGATAATCGGCTTCTTCTCAACATTTTTCCAAATAGGCTGGCTATTCACAGCTCAACCATTACTACCTGACTTCAACAAACTGAATCCAATTTCCGGGGCTGCCAGATTTTTTTCGAAAAAATCATTTGTCGAACTACTTAAATCTTTGATAAAAGTTGCTCTTGTAGGCTGGATTGGCTACTCCACCGTGCTCGATAAATTTGGTGAAGCTCTCTTACTTGTTGACACATCAATTGGCACAACAACTGCCTTTTTAGGCAAAACTGCTCTCCTTATTCTCGCTAAAATCTGTGCTATACTCCTCCTGATCGCCTTTATTGACTTCTTGTTTGTGCGGTGGGAAATGGAGCAGAAGATGAAAATGACTAAGCAGGAACTTAAAGAAGAATTTAAAGAAATGGAGGGTGACCCGTACATTAAGGCGCAAATCAGATCAATTCAGCAGGAAATGGCCAGAAAACGCATGATGGCTGAAGTTCCTTCAGCCGATGTGGTTGTCACAAATCCGACACATATATCGGTCGCACTGCGATATTCTTCTGGTGAAATGGATGCTCCGGTAATCGTTGCAGCAGGCACCAATTTTATTGCTATGAAAATTCGCGAGATTGCACGGGAACACGACATACCAATCGTTGAGAACCCTCCAGTGGCTCGATTATTGCATAAATTAGACATAGGCTCACCAATACCCGAAGATATGTTCAGAGCAGTGGCTGAAATACTTGCCCATGTATATTCACTCAAAAATAAAAATATCTGATGGAACTAGCAGAAGCACAGGCAATTATAAAAAAGATTCAAATTAAGGAACTTCTGGTACGCAGTGATGTAATTGCTGCGCTGGGCCTGGTTTCTATCCTGATGATAATGATCATCCCGATACCATCCATCATCCTGGATCTATTTCTGGCCACAAATATTACCATTGCACTGCTCATTTTGATCATCAGCTTATATGCTGCAAAAGCTGTTGAATTTTCGATTTTTCCTTCAATTCTTCTTACAACCACACTCTTCAGGCTATCACTCAATGTGGCTTCAACCAGGCTCATTCTGTTGCATGGAGATGAAGGGCCTTCAGCTGCAGGTTCAGTAATACAATCATTTGGTCAATTTGTGGTTGGAGGAAATTATGTTGTTGGAATCGTAATATTCGCAATTCTTGTTCTGATCAATTTCATGGTAATCACCAAAGGTGCAGGCAGGGTTGCAGAGGTTGCAGCACGTTTTACACTCGATGCTATGCCCGGTAAACAGATGGCCATTGATGCAGATTTGAATGCCGGACTTATTGATGAAAACGAAGCGCGGACCAGACGTGAAGAGATTTCAGCGGAATCCGCTTTTCACGGAGCCATGGATGGTGCTTCAAAATTTGTTAAGGGTGATGCGATTGCAGGTATTATCATTACCCTTATTAATATTGGCGCCGGGTTTGTTATCGGTGTTCTTCAAAAAGGCATGCCAGTTGCTGAAGCAGCACAAAACTATACCATATTGACTGTTGGAGATGGGCTTGTCGGCCAGATACCTGCACTCATTATCTCCACCGCTGCCGGTATGCTTGTTACCCGCTCAACAGGCGGCAAAGACTTCGGTACAGATATTCAGGTCCAGTTCTCTAAAAATTCTATTGCAATCTGGGTCGTTTCCGGAATTCTGCTACTCTTTGCTTTTATACCGGGTATGCCGTTTTTCCCTTTCATGATGCTCTCCCTCTCTCTTGCCTTCTTTGCATTTTCTCTCGACAAAAAGCAACGGGTGGAGGAAAAGGCTGTGGAGGAAGAAATTGTACCAGAAGCCCCGCTCCAGCGTGAAGAAAACTATGAGGAGATGCTCCACGTTGATCTTCTGCAGCTTGAGGTTGGTTATGGCCTGATTCCTTTTGTCGACTCGGCTCAGGATGGAGAACTGCTGACCAGAATACAATCGATTCGTAAACAGTTCGCTATTAACAATGGATTCATTGTCCCTCCGGTTCACATCAAAGATAATCTGCAACTTACCCCGAACAGGTACACACTGTCGCTAAAAGGTGTCATTGTAGCTGATTCAGAAATGCTACCTGGACATTATATGGCGATGGACCCCGGCATGGTGACTGAGACAATTAAAGGAATAGCCACAACAGAACCCGCGTTCGGCCTGCCGGCAATCTGGATCACTGAAGACAAAAAAGACAGGGCACAATTGGCTGGATACACCGTTGTCGATTGCACCACAGTTATGGCAACCCACATAAGTGAAGTTATCAAACAGCATGCCCATGAACTTATCGGCAGACAGGAAGTTCAGGGTCTACTCGATAATCTTGCCAAACATTATCCTAAACTCGTTGAAGAACTTGTGCCGACAGTCCTCTCACTCGGAACCATTATGAGAGTGTTGCAGAATCTGCTGAAAGAAGGTGTATCTATTCGCGACCTCCGATCTATTCTCGAAACAATGGCGGATTGGGCACCAGTTACGCAGGATATTGAAATATTGACAGAGTATGTACGTCATTCACTGGCAAGAACCATCAGTTCACAACTCGCTGTGGACGGAGTGATTCCACTTATTACTCTGGCGAAAGAGGTTGAAGACGCAATTCAGAGCTCAATACAACACCGGGAAACCGGGACATATCTGGCCATCGATCCGCAGATAGCCCAGAAAATCCTTGATTCAATTGGTCAGGCTATCCCGCTCTTTGAGGGCGGAAGCAGACCGACACTGCTGGCAGCACCTCAGATTCGTCCTCATGTCAGAAGCCTGACTGAACGTTACTACCCTGCCCTAGCAGTTCTGTCACATAATGAAATAAGCGCTAACTTAAAAGTACGATCACTCGGGACGGTAACCTTAAATGCAAGTTAGAGTATTTGAATCACACGACATGGCATCAGGTCTTAAACTGGTTCGTAAAGAGCTTGGACCAGATGCGCTCATACTTTCCACCAAAACCGTGAAAAACGGCAAGCTTGGTCTACTTGGGAAACCAACCATAGAGATAACTGCCGCCATTGATTCAGCATGGCATAAAGAGCAGCAGGAAAGAAAAAAACCTTCAGCAATGAGCACGACCAGAAAGAAGAAGAAAAACACCTTCGCCCCCGAACCCATGGTTGGAAAAGAATATACACATATCAACACGACAATCGGCGATGATGATCTTGAACTCGATTACGGTTACGACAGCACAGAAAACATTGATCACCATCAGGTTCGAAAGCTGTTCAGCAGTACCAGGTCACAACCAGCTGGTGACCTGCCCCAGGAACTGACACTACACAACGAAGTTGCTGAACTCAGAAATATGGTAAAGCTCATAGCCGGCCAGCTCGGTGAAACTGAGCGAACAACCGACTCTATTCAAGATCCTCACGCAGAAATCCCTCAGGGAAATATGGCCTTACGCGAACGGCTCAACCGTATCAACCAGATCAAAAACCCTGTAATCAAGTTACTTAACGAACATGGAATTGATAGCGACACAGCAACAACTATAGCCAATTTTGCGAAAGAACAGCTTAAAGGTGAAGAACTCGAAGATTCGGAGAAAATTCGTAAATTCGTAATCGCAACCATAGAAAGTCTGACCGAAGTTCAACCACCCGATTTTGAAAACAGCACAGAACAGATACGTATCGGATTAATAGGCCCCACAGGTGTTGGAAAAACCACTTCCATTGCAAAACTGGCTGCTCATTATCTCAGTAATTACTCAAATTCAGTAGCTCTCATCACCATCGACACCTATCGTATTGCCGCTGTGGAACAAATTAAGGTGTATGGTGAAATCATGCACCTTCCTGTTGATGTTGTAATTTCTCCAGACCAACTCGAAGACGCCTTAAAGCGCCACGCGGACAAATCGCTTATCCTTATTGATACTGCAGGCAGAAGCCCCAAAGACACCCTCAGTATCCAGGAACTTTCTTCTTTTTTACGACCTGATTTCAATATTGAAAAACATCTTGTTCTTTCTGCCACAACGCGGGAGAATGAACTACTGGATGCCATCCAGAAGTTTGCCGCGGTAGGCATTGACAGGACCATATTCACCAAGGTCGATGAGTGCATGAGAACCGGTGTTATCCTCAACGTTCAGATTCAAAACGACGCTCCCCTCTCATACATTGCAAACGGCCAGCGAGTACCGGAAGATCTGCTACAGATTACCAAACGCTCGGTTGCGGAACTGATCATGTCACCCCACCAAGGAATTACCCATGAATAATACAACCCAAATGGCTTCCGATCAGGCGAAAACCCTGCGTGCCCTCAACACGAGAAAAGAAAAGGACACGCTGCCTGCCGATACTGATCATGTCACACATGTGTATGCCATAACCAGCGGCAAAGGTGGCGTAGGTAAAACCGCTGTCACCGCTAATCTCGCATACACTCTGGCCAAACTCGGTAAAAGAGTGCTTATACTTGACGCTGATCTCGGGCTTGCAAACATCGATGTTGTTTTCGGCCTGACCCCCATGTACAACCTGAACCATTTTTTTTCAGGAGATCAGGAACTTGAATCAATTCTCGTTAAAGGACCACTGGGAATTAAAATTCTCCCGGCAGGATCTGGATTGCAGAATTTCATCCGTCTCAACTCACAACAAAAAATGAAGTTGCTCGACGGACTTGACTCACTGCACAACAGTTTTGATTATGTACTTATTGACACTGAAGCAGGTATCTCTGAAAATGTAACCTACTTCAACACTGCTGCTCAGGAGATACTTGTCGTCACTACTCCTGAACCTACAGCGATAACAGATGCATATGCACTGATGAAACTGCTCTCAACAAAATTTCATGAGAAACACTTCAACCTTGTCGTTAACCAGATTCAAAATGAGGATGAAGCACTCGAGGTATATAAAAAGCTCACGATGGTAGCAAACAGGTATCTGGACATATCTATTGATTACATGGGTTCAGTACCTAATGATAGACAGATGATAGACTCTATCCGAAAACAGAAGGTGATTATTGACCTCTATCCAAACTCAAAAATCACTGCAGCATTTAGTGAAATTGCCGCTAGAATATGTATGGAGCCATCACATTCCGAGCCAAAAGGAAACCTGCAATTCTTCTGGAATAAACTACTTAACCTAGGAAATAAAGGCTAACCGTAACAATGCTCTACAGCCAGAAAAACATCCCTGAAGATAGAACCAAGATGATTCAGGAAAACCTATATCTTGTTGACATCCTTGTCGGCCGCATGGTTACTCAAGTGCCGTCCTTCATGAACAGGGATGATATGAAAAGTGCTGGGATGATGGGGTTGCTGGATGCCGCAAACAAATTTGATCCATCAAAAAACATTCTATTTAAAACATTTGCAGAGCACCGAATTCGTGGATCAATTCTTGATGAAATGCGAAAACTCGATTGGTTTTCACGCTCCTTACGGGATAAACAAAACAGGATCGGAAAAACCATAGCAGCTCTTGAGTTCAAACTCGGTCGCGATCCCGAAGAGCATGAAGTTGCAAAGGCTATGGATATTACGCTTGAACAGTATCAGCGCCTTCTTGGTGAAGTAAGTCATCTGGGGTGCGTCAGTTTGAACGAAACTCTTGATCACTCCGATGGAGGACGTTCTTTTCTCGACTCACTTATAGAGACAAACGCCGACATGATGCCAGGACATCGGCTTGAAGCAGCAGAACTGACAAAAATTATTGCAGAGGTGCTTGAGCAACTTTCAGAAAAAGAACGGCTGGTCATATCTCTTTACTACTATGAAGAATTGACACAAAAAGAAATTGCAGAGATACTCACACTTTCTGAAGGCAGAGTATCACAATTACACAGCCAGGCGCTCATCAAACTTAAAACCAAGGTCCAGTCCCGGCTGCCATAATGGTTTCAGAATATCTCTCCTACCCAGATATAGTTGCAATCTTTGCATTCCTGCTGGTCGTTTGTGTTTTTATCCGTGCTCTTTTTTTCAGGAAACAGACAGACCGATTGTCTGACGACCTGCGACTCACACAGCAAGAACTGGCAATCGCCCTGGCTGACTTAGAAGTTTCACAACGAAAGCAGACAGTTAATCTCGGTTTTCAGGACGATCTCCAGAATGCTGAACTCACTATGAAGCTCCAGCAACCGCGTCTTTCAGCTCAATACGGGAATAGATCCACCACAACTCCTGAACGCTACCTCTATGTCCGATCTCTTGCCGAAAAAGGAATGAGTGCTGAAGAAATCGCATCAATACTTCAGATCTCAATTCATGAGGCTCAACAATTAGTAAATCTGTCGAAACTGGCCATCGTCTCGCAGTAATTCACCAATCCTATACACAGCATACTCCCTCCGTATCATCTCTAAACGCATTAACGCCTGAACTTATCGGTCTTTTCAAGCCAACTCAAAGAATTCATGAAGTTTTCTTTAAGATTTCCATTCTCGTGACCGATAAAACCTTATGCCAATTATATATTTTGACACATCTTCAATTGTGCAATGTTTATGCGTTTCAGCTGAAAACTATCCAATGTCCGTAAGGCCACTTTTTTGCCTTAAACAGATTGGGCTTAAGCTGGCTAAGTGACTGTTCAAGAAATGCTTCAAAAAGAAAAAATAGCAATTTCGTTGAACTTTGAATGTTTTGACATGTGACTAACAAACTCAGGTATTTCAATGGTATCAGGAAAATACAGTGCAGTTGCAGGAGCAGTTTCCCGCGAACAGAGCATAGCCAACATTTCGGCCAACCTCGCTAATGTTAATACCAACGGATATAAACGAACCGGTATGTCGTTTGAATCCCTGTTGCGTGGTGAGCGGCAGACTCAGGAAGCTAAAGGTATCAATTACAACCGGGTCCGACAGAACATTACAGACCTCACCCAGGGTGGAGTTCGAGAGACCGGCAATCCATACGATCTGGCAATAGCAGGTGATGGATTCTTTAAAGTTGAGGGCCCTAATGGCCCGTTGTACACACGAAGAGGTGACTTTTTAGTTGATCAGGAAGGTGTCTTGCGCACATCAAACGGCCAGGCTGTCCTTAATGATGGCAACGCCCAGATTACAATACCTGACACAGAAACAGGGAGAGTGACTGTTGGCGAAAAAGGCACGATTACGCTTGTTACTCCTGATGGTATCAGTGCAGAAGTTGGGCAGGTTGCGGTTGTTGGAATAAACGACAGATTTCTGCTCAAGCGAGAGACAGATACAACGTTTTCACTCAAAGATGGAGGCAACGAAGTTCCACCTGAAAATTTTCAAATACTTCAGGGAAACCTCGAATTATCAAACGTTAATATGACCGAAGAAATGACCAAGCTGATTAACAGTTACAGGACCTTTGAAACATATCACAAGGTGCTTGAAGGATTTTCAAGGCTTGGCCAGGTGCAGGATGAACTTGGAACTATCGGCTAATTAAAACCAGTATTTTTGTTTTGTGTTGCATGTTTTTAGCACTGTGTATTTTCAGTTGTAGTGTACAGTCTTGTCACTTTAGACCAACCTTATTGATAGGATAATATAATGATTCGATCCTTATGGACCGGCACTTCCGGAATGAACGCCCAGCAGTTGAACACCGACGTAATTGCGAATAACCTCGCAAACGTTTCAACCACCGGATTTAAGAAAAGCAAAACAGATTTCCAGGATCTTCTCTATCAAACCATAAAAGTACCCGGCAGTCAGACTTCTGCCGATACCCAATCTCCCACTGGCATCCTCGTTGGTCTCGGCGTAAAACCGGCAGCAGTCACCAAGGTTTTCACCCAGGGTGATCTAATCCAGACAGAAAATGAACTGGATGTTGCTATTGAAGGCGAAGGTTTTTTTCAGATTGAGCAACCTAACGGAAATACAGGGTACACGCGCGCAGGTGCACTCAAACGTGACAGTGACGGAAGACTGACGAATTCTGACGGCTATCCGGTACTTCCTGCCATCACAATTCCTGACTCATCCAGGCAAATAACCATCGGCGAATCCGGAATTGTCAGTGCCATCGTTGGTGATGATACAGAGCAGACTGAACTTGGCACCCTTGAGTTGGCAACATTTACAAACAACGCGGGTTTATCAGCCATAGGGAAAAATCTGTTTCAGGAAACTGCAGCATCCGGCACAGCCACTATCGGTACCCCGGGTGAAGACGGATTTGGCACCTTACTGCAAACCTTTCTTGAAGGCTCAAATGTCAATATCGTAGAAGAACTTGCAAGCCTCATTACCACTCAGAGAGCTTATGAGATCAATTCCAAAACGATCCAGACATCTGATGAAATGATGCAAACAACCAACAACCTCATCTAACAGCAGTCTTATGAAACAAGCTATCTTCATCATATTTTTGTGTTTGTGTTTTTCTCATTCAGCTTTTGCGCTGGTTATAGAATTTAAACAAACTGCGCTGGTTGACGGTGTTACAATCACCCTCGGTGACATTGCAGATTTTGATGAAGATACAGAACTCAGCAAAACACTGGCCACACAAACAGTAGCGCAAGCCCCGAGTCCCGGCCAGCAAGCTGAGCTTTTCAGCAGATCAATAATCAAATATTTCGAGCCACGGATCAGCCCGGACACCATAATAACATGGCGAGGAGCTGAAAAAGTTACTGTGAGCAGAAACAGTATCTCTGTCAGTTCATCACAAATTCTTGAAATAATAACTGCATTTTTAGTTGCCAATACAGACAAACTTCCGGAGGCGGATATTCGATTTATCGCTGCAGAAAAACCACTGCCGTTTCTCGTACCACCCGGAGAAATGAACTGGGAGGTTATACCATCCAGCCCTGGAATTGTTAAAAGCACCAGATTTTCCATTATTTTCAAGGTAGATGGGAGGGTTAGAAAAAACATGTCTGTTCGTGGACGATTAGAAATCCTTGCTCCTGTCGTTGTTGCTACTACACAGCTCCCAAAAGGCACGATCCTGACGCGTCAAAATATCGCCACCTCCATTAAGGATCTCACAACACTTCGAACACCGGGCCAAAATATAGACGAACTTTTGGGCAAGAAAATCAAGAGGACGTACAAAGCTGGTCAGGTAATTTCACTATCGCAAGTTGAATTCCCACCACTGGTCAGAAAAGGTGAACTGGTCAGGATCATTGTTAATACGGGGAAGCTTTTTATTACAGCAACAGGAATTGCGCGAAATGACGGTAAGATAAACCAGACTATTCGCGTACAAAACACAAACTCACGAAAAATTGTCTATTGTCGTGTAGCCGCTCCCGGAATAGTTGAGGTCGCATTATAAAATGAGAACATTACTCGTTACTCTTTGCTGTACTCTTTTACTTACGTCATGTGCTCATCAGGCACCACGGATTGTTCACATCCCGGAACCTCTTGAAGACAGCAAATCCCCGATAACTGTCCAACCGACTCCGGGGTCCCTCTGGTCCAGTGACAGCCCCTCAATCTATAGCGATCACAAGGCGCAGATGATTGGAGACATTGTCACTATTATCATTTCAGAGGAATCAAGCGCGACAAAAGAAGCATCAACAACTACTGACAGAGCGACCAGCATGAGCGCCGCAATCCCCAACCTGCTTGGTCTTGAAAATGCAAAATTCATTACGGATTCTAATCTTGATCTCGAAAATCTGGTAAATTCGACCTTTTCAAATTCATTTGATGGCGATGGAACAACATCACGGAAAGGGAGCTTTACAGCGTCGCTCACCACTCAGGTCGTCGGACAATATCCCAACGGAAACCTGAAAATTCGTGGCGGTAAAGAGGTGATGGTCAACAATGAGGTACAAATAATCTACCTGACAGGAATAATACGACCGGTGGACATCACCGCTGCCAACACAATTTCGTCCACCAAAATATTGAATGCGAGAATCAGCTATACAGGGCAGGGAGCAATATCCGATAAGCAAGAGCCCGGTTGGGTTATGCGAACCCTTGATAATGTCTGGCCATTCTAGTCTTAGTGGTATGGAGAAGAAATGATACGAATCATATTTACGATACTCGCAGTAATCGCCTTCATCTTTCCCGGCGGCACTGCATGCGATGTGTCCGCAGCCCGCATAAAAGATATTGCTTCTCTGCAAGGTGTGCGAAATAACCAGTTGCTTGGATATGGACTCGTTACCGGTTTAAATGGCACCGGCGATGATATGAAAAAATCGGGATACACCTTGCAGGCGGTTTACAACATGATTGCCCGCAATGGCATTACCCTTGACCCGGACAATATCGAAGACATCAAAGTCAATAATATTGCAGCCGTCATGGTAACAGCTAAACTCCCTCCCTTTGCTCGGCCAGGTTCAACAGTTGATGTTCATGTCTCATCCATTGGTGACGCAGACAGCCTCGCTGGCGGAACCTTATTAATGACACCGCTTCGTGGCGCAAATAACAAGGTGTATGCAGTTGCTCAGGGACC
Source organism: Desulfosediminicola flagellatus (assembly GCF_005116655.2). Taxonomy (GTDB): domain Bacteria; phylum Desulfobacterota; class Desulfobulbia; order Desulfobulbales; family Desulfocapsaceae; genus Desulfopila; species Desulfopila flagellata. Next base: position 3,174,515 of record NZ_CP050698.1, read on the forward strand.
ACTCACTATCGGTTCTTTTTCATTTGGAGGAAAGGCTGCAACAGTTCAGCAGAATCATCCGACTGCCGGACATATTTCCTCTGGGGCTATAGTCGAAGGTACAGTTCCAGTGGTTCTGGGAAAAGATGGTCAGCTCTTCTACCAGTTGAATAACGCTGATTTTACTACAGCGACCAATATGGCAAAAGCCATCAATTCATCCTATGAAGAGGAAATTGCTCACCCGCTTGACTCCGGAACTGTAAAAGTTATGATTCCGGCTTCTTATCAAGACACTAAGGTCGAATTTATCTCCGCTGTTGAACGGCTTCAAGTCGATCCGGATTCCAACGCCCGCGTGGTTTTAAATGAGCGTACCGGAACAATAGTCATGGGCAAGGATGTAAAACTCTCGACAGTCGCAGTCTCCCATGGAAATCTCAGCCTGATAATACGAGAAGACAGTGAGGTCGTACAACCAAACCCATTAGCCGAAGGAGATACGGTAACAGTTCCTAGAACCCAAATTACAGTCACTGAGGATCAAGGTCAGCTTATTGTCCTCGATATGGACAAAGATGAAGTTACCATCGGAGAAATTGCTACAGCACTTAACGCCATAGGAGCAACACCTAGAGATCTTATCGCAATATTTCAGGCAATAAAGGCTTCCGGCTCCATGCACGGCGAACTCATAATTCTCTAACAGATTGTATCAACCACGGAACCACCATGAACACTTTTATTGATCCCAGAACCGTATTGAGCTACTCCTTAAACAAAGCAACGCCACAGGAGCGCAAAGAACGTGATCTTCAATCATTACGTGAATCAAGCAGGGAATTTGAGACATTGCTTGTCATGGAAGCATACAAGGCGATGCGCAAATCAGTTCCTGATGGTGGCCTGATTAAAAAAAGCATGGCTATCGAAACGTTTCAGGAAATGTTTGATATGGAGATGGCCAAACAAACTACTCAAGGCAAAGGCATCGGTGTTGCTGATATGATGTATAAACAGATGGCGCACTTAATAGAGAACAAAAAATATGACGAGTAACAAATAGATTATGTAAGGTCTTTACCACAAACATGCCCCTCTAACCAAAATGCCAGTCAGATATCAGGAAAAAGGTGAAATCCTTTAATCATTTTGCCAGAAGAGCAGTAACTGTAGTTAAAAGGGCATCTCTATCAACAGGTTTCAGCACAGTTTTCCAAACTCCCGCTTCTGCCACCTGTTTGTCGGTAAATGTGGAGCTGTAACCGCTACACAAAAGAATCGGCATGTCAGGCCGTAAAGCAGCAACCTTTTTAGAAAGCTCAATACCCGTCATCCCAGGCATAGTCTGGTCAGTGATCATTAAATCAAATTTTCCTGGCTCCCGCTCTACTAAAGCATAGGCTTCCTTGCTGTTATTACAAGCTGTTACCTGATATCCCACATCCTGTAATAATAACATCGATATTCTTGCAATATCCTCTTCATCATCCACTATAAGCAGATGTCCCCTCCCTTCGGTGAGGAGACTGATGCCTGTAACTTTCGGTTTCAGACGTTTTTCCACGAGTGGAAGCCATACTTCAAAAACAGTCCCTTTACCCATCTCGCTGGAGACATTGATTACGCCGGAGTGGCTGCTGACGATCCCGTGAACCACTGCCAGGCCCATTCCTGTGCCTTTGCCAGTTTCTTTCGTTGTAAAAAACGGATCAAAAATTCTGGCAATATCCTTTTCACTAATCCCCTCACCGGTATCGCACACTGCCAGCCGAGCATAATTACCTGGCTCAAGCCCCTTAATCCGTATAACATCCATGTCGGATATAACAGCAGAACTAAGTGAAACTGTTAACACACCTCCTCCACTCTTTTCCATTGCATGAGCAGCATTGGTGCAAAGGTTAAACACTACCTGATGAATCTGCGTGGCATCAGCCACAATAGTTCCGGTCTCCTCTTCAAGATCAAGCTCGAAAGAAATTGTGGTTGGTAATGTGGCCCGTAAAAACTTTATAGCCTCTGCTACAATTCCATATATATCGACCTGTCCTTTGGCATGTTCTTTTTTACGACTGAAAATGAGTAAATGCTGGACAAGATCCCTGGCGCGCAGCGATGCGCTTACGATATGCTGTTGATACTCCTCGGACTTCGCATCCATAGCCTTGGTACTCATGATGAGTTCGCTATAACCAAGTATTACCGAAAGGATGTTATTAAAATCGTGAGCTATTCCTCCGGCGAGGGTGCCTATCGCTTCCATTTTTTGTGCCTGGCGCAGATGTGATTCAAGCACTTTTTTCTCTGTGATATCTGTTAATACGGAGATAAATCCGATCAATTCTCCAGACTGATTGCGCTTATACTGCCAGTCAATCTGGATATCAATCTGATTTCCACGATAGGTCTTTGCTTTACTTGTATGCGGAACAGGTGGAGGCTGTTCATCAATAATTAATTTAAATTTCTCTTGCAGTCGAAGTTTTTGGGCAGAGGATATCTCTGTTCTCCATATAGGTTGACCGATCGCCTCTCCCTTCTCTGCCTCAAAGATCCTGTCGTATGCTGAATTAGTAAACGTTATGATTCCGTCTAAGTCGTTTTCCTGAATCCCGTGAGGTAAGGCTTCAACAAGTTCTCTGTGCACCTGTTCACTTTCCAGAATACTCTGCTCACGCTGACTGATGGCCTCTGCCATCTTTCGGAAACTTTCATCAAGTTCCTGCAATTCCTTGAATCCATCTTTTTTTGATACCAGTGAATAATCTCCTTCTGCTACGCGGTGAACATCCTCTACTAAACGAATAAACGGTTTGCTTATCCTTTTGGCTCCCAAAAATGCTGAAAACGCCGCAAGAATCCCTGTTAAAACGATTCCCAACAGAAGCATATACCTGATCTTTGTTACCGGTGCAAAAGCATCATCATGGTGTTGTAGAAAAAACACCTTCCAGTCGGTAAGTGAAACCTGGACAACACTTGCAATAACCTTCATTTTTAAATCGGTTGTGATGAATGTATTCTCGCTTCGAATCACCGATTCCCGAATATGATCCAACGTTCCAATATTATCCCTTTGTTGAACACGCCTGGAAATATTATTGGCAATCACAGTTCCTATCCGGTCCGTAATAATAACGTACTGGTGGCTATCGCTAATCTTCTCAATCATTTTCGATAAGACAGCAAGATTCACATACCCGACAATCATGGAAATTCCTGAATTTCCCGTAGGGATACTTAAGCTCAACGTTGGTGAACCTGTTCGCATTGAAATAAACGTTGAAGACCATGAAGGTTTTTTGTTTTCAATTGTCTCCTTATAAAACTCCTGACGGGACATATCTGTTCCAATATAATCCTCTTCGTAGGGTGCAACCTTCCTGACTCTGCCATCACTGTCGAGAATCTGCACCATCTCAAAAAACGGATAATTCTCCACTACTGTTTCTAAATATCCGTCCACCCCGTTCTCTGACAAAACCCCCGGGGTCGAAACTACTTCAACGACTTGCTGGATAAGAGACAAAGGCTCCCTGAGGAATACTTCAACCTCACTGGCAATCGAAGTAGCAAGAGAAAAATTCTTATTATTTATCTCTTCCGTCAGGCTCTTTGACATCAAAAGTAATGTCGCTACTCCAAAGATAAGGACTGGAAATAACGCTATAAGAATGAAGTTTCCCGTAAGTATAAATTGCAGACTGGATCGAGATTTCACGGCTGTCCTATTTTGACGAATTGACCATCTTTTACTGTCATTATAAATGGACTCCGATCTGCATCACCATACTTATCGATACGAATCTGCCCTTGTGTCCCTTCAAAAATTTCCTGTTGTATAATAGTTGCCTTCAGTGATGATGGATCGCTGTTCTTTTGCAGGGCTTCGATCAAAATCATTGCGGCTTCGTAAGAAAAGTGACTGGCGAAAGTAGGCATTTGTCCAAATCGCTCATTATATTTTTTTCTGAAATTTAATGATTTTTCACCTGGATGCTTCGGATCAAACCAGTTTGTAAACGACACGCCCTCAGTGGCTGTGCCGCCATGCTGGAGAAAATCGTTGCTCATAGACCACATGGTTGTGAAAATAGGTATTTCAGATCCTGCTTTTCTAATCTGCTGGCAGAACATAGCGGCGTCAAGCGCACTGGCCACAATCAGAACACCATCAGCGTCGGAATCAGATACTTCAGAAGCAAACTGAGAAAAACTAAAATCCTTTCGTGAATCAAATGGGTATACACGGAGTGTATTTCCACGTTCCTTACTTCTCTTCCCGAAATAATCCACCCAATCTTTTCCAAACGCCCTATTCTGATCGTCATAGACAAGTGCTAATGAGTCAACACCGTTTTTTTCAAATATTTGTTCAGCTAATATTTTAATAACATGTATGTTTGAGGACATGACTCGCATGAAATAATCATCTATACCACTTAACTGATTGGTCGATGACGTCGGGCTGAACATGAGAATTTTCTTACGATTAGCTACCGGCACTCCTGCAACTGACATTGCCGAGGTAAAATGCCCAATAATTGCAATGACACCTTCTTCAATAAGATCTTCATCCACTTGAGTGGCTATTACTGCATCCTGTTTATCATCTTTAACGATGAGTTCGATTGGTCTTCCACGAATACCACCTCTGCTGTTAACTTCCTCAATGGCAAGCAATATACCGTTGCGGCCATACAAACCTAAATCTGCATGTTTTCCAGTCAATCCACCAGAGAACCCGATCTTTATCGGCTCGTTCTCCGAGCAACCACTCAGCATTACAATTAGAAAAAGTATAACTAACAAAGATTTTTTTTCACTACCAACACATGAACTATGCATAATCACACTCCATAATACGGATTCGTATCATCACCTGACAAAAGAGTTATCACCATCTTCTATTGATCTCCCTCAATAGCATGCCAGGTGAGAAGCCCCGCAAGTTCAATTTATACTTAGCAAAGAGTGCTGCTAAACGGTTACTCCATGCAATTCAAACTGCTCACAGTATATAAGCTTGCTTTTACTATGTCTAATTTTGAACAAAAGTTGATCCCGCATACTTTTTCAGGAACTAGCAATACAATTTCAGTGATTAGCGTTTAAAGGCTTAAATATTCACCCCATTTGCCCAATATATGCTTAATTTAAATGCTAGGCTTGAATTACTTCACAAAGAGCGCTCCAGTAAGGTCGGAAAACAATCTGAAGGCACCGGAGATAAAAGAACTACACAAAAACCACCACACTTTTTGCAAAGACTTCCAACCTCATTTTTTTCTAAAGTTCGATAGCATCATCACCGATAAGAATATGAACAGGAGGAATAAAAACTCTCCAGTCGGAACGCAAGGATGCAGATGCAACGCCAAGGAGGCACCGCAATGATTGACAATAAAGGAATTCAAAACACAGCTAACCCACAGATACAAAAGCAGAATCAGGGACAGCAAATATCCAGAGAACAGCAGAAGGGAAAAATGGAAAGTTCAACTCAAATCGGTATCAAAACAGACGAAGTATCACTCTCGTACAGTGCTGAATCGGTTGTCACATATGACAGTTCCATGACCCTGAATAATGTAAAACACGATGGTTTCGACCTTCTCCGTGCTTATGTAGTAGACCTTTTCAAGCAGCAGGGACTCACTCTTGAAGTCCCCACCGGAAGTAATGAGGTGGTTAACCTTGAAGAGATTACTCAGGAAGAAGCTGCGGACCTTGTTGCAGAAGACGGGTATTTTGGGGTTGAACAAACCTCAGATCGTATTGTAGATTTCGCTATAGGTCTTGCAGGCGGTGATACTTCAAGGATTGATGCTATTAAAGCCGGTGTAGAAAAAGGATTTCAAGAGGCGCTTCAAGCTTTTGGCGGTGAACTTCCTGAAATTTCATACCAAACCTACGATGCAGTTTTTGAAAAACTCGATGCATGGGTCGAAGAAGCAGGTCAAGAAGAACCCGGCAACAAATAATCAGGTGAAATCATGAGTGTTGAATTTTTCGGAGTTGGTGGACCAAACCAGATAGGTAGTCTTAAAAAGACGCAGAAAGCCACGAACGATAAAAAAGCGGAAGGCGCCGCGGCAGACAAGGTCGAATTCTCAACTGTTTTGCAGGATGTGCATAAAGCACAAGGTGCAAAGCAGGCTGGAAGCACAGAGCGTGCTAACAGGATTGCAGAACTCAAGGCCCAGATCGCCGACGGTTCATACAAACCGGATCTCGAGAAAGTTGCATCATCACTGGTCGAGTTCCTGATGCAAGGAAAATAAGAAAATGAAAGCCGGAACTACACATGAGTATCTTGTCGCCTTACTCGACATTATCATACAAGAACGTGATTGCGCCAGAAATCTTGACGTTGAAGGTATGGCTGCAGCAACTCAGGTAAAAGAACAACTCATTCAGGTCCTGGCACACGTCAAGGTAATTGACGAAGACGACAAACCACTTGCAGCCAAGATTCGTCACGAAAACAGGCGAAATGCTTATCTGTTCAAATCTGCCCTCGGCTGGATCCGTGATACCATGGAGTTCTTTGGCCGAAGAACCGTCACCTCAACATACACTGCTGCCGCTGGTAAAACTGCAGCACATGTAAACGGTAGATTGCTTTCAGGTAAGGTGTAAAAAATGGCTGGCTTATTTAATGCTTTAAATGCTGCTCGAACTTCTCTTGAAGTCAATCAGAAGTCAATAGAAGTCATTGGTAATAACATATCCAATGTAAACACCGAGGGCTACTCCCGGCAGTTTACTCATCTGACCCCTTATCCTTCAGTCAACTTTGGCGATTTTTTTGTAGGCCAGGGTGTACGGGTAACAGATGTTCGAAGAGATCACGATGTTTTTATCCAAAACCAGCTCGTAGATAAGTCAAGCGATTACGGATTTCAGAATGCACAGAGTCGACCGCTCTCCGAACTCGAAAGGGTCATGAACATTACCGAAGATAATATAGCCACAGACGTTGATGAGTTTTTTGACGCGTGGCAGGAGCTTTCAGCAAGCCCAAGTGACCTTGTTCTTCGTGATGTTGTCATTCAGCGTGGTGAGGTGCTCTCACAATCTTTCAATAATACGATCAATGATCTGAACACAGTTCAGGAAAATATTAATGACACACTCATCTCCAAAGTTGGAGATATTAACTCGAAAATTACTGAAATTGCCGCACTCAATGATCGGATCATGAATATTGAGATCAATGGTACACAGGCCAACTCTGCACGAGACAGACGAGAAGATCTTGCTACTCAACTTGCTGAAGACATTGGTGCCCAGTCATATTTTGCTACCAACGGCATGCTGTCCGTTCAACTTCCAGGCGGACTTCCGCTGGTTCAGGGCACTGCAGCAATGAGTCTTTCAGCTGTCACTACCGGCACACAACTTGATATACAACTTAATGCCGCCGGAGTAACACGCACCCTTGGTCAACGAAATATTGGTGGTGAGTTTGAAGGATTACTCTACCTTCGCGATACATTTATCCCCAGCCTCGAAAATGATCTTGACCGATTAGCCTATGAAATAAGTACTCAGGTCAATACCCAGCATTCAGCAGGCGCAGGTCTTGATTCTGTAGTCGGTAGAAACTTCTTTATTGATCCGCCCAATCTCGCAGCAGCACCACCTACTGACCCATGGCTGGACGCTGCACGCGCTATGTCTGTTGAAAGCACACTTATAGCAGAACACATCGCCACAGCTCAGGCCCCGACGCCTCCTGACCTTGTAGCTCCCGGCGATAATCGAAATGCACTTATCCTTTCAAATCTTGATGAATCTTACCTCATCAACGGAATAGATAATTTCAACTCATTCTACGGTAAAATAACCGCCAGTGTCGGAATTGAAACAAATCAGAATATGCTTTCAAGGCAAGGAGCAGAAGATTCCGTCGTCCAACTCGCAAACCTTCGCGACAGCCTCGCCGGCGTCTCTCTTGAAGAAGAGATGATCGAACTTATCCAGTTTCAGCGTGGCTTTGAATCATCAGCAAAATTTCTCACAACCGTTGATGAAATGATGGATACAGTCCTATCCATCAAACGATAATTTTTTTCTTTAAGCAGCCCGTTTTTTTCGACACGAGGAAAGGCCCATGAAAGTTACGGAAAACTCCACATACCGGTTAATGCAGACCAATCTTGACCGCATAACCAACAATCTCTTAGAAATTCGAAAAAACGGAGCAACCGGTCTTAAACTCAATAAAGCCTCAGATGATCCAGGCGCAATCAGACCAGTACTCACCACTCGAACCCAGATTTCCAAAACCGAGCGCTACATAGAAACAATGGGTGTCAGCCTTGATAAAATGGAGACGTCTGATGGTCATATGGCTAACGTTGAGAATATAATGCAACGAGCTAAAGAACTCACCATCAGCGCTGTAAACAGTGGCATGAACAATGAAGATCTCGTCACTATTGCAGATGAGATAGCAGAACTGAAAGAACAATTGCTTGACTCAGCTAATGCAACTATCGATGGTAAATATATATTTGCAGGCTATGAAGAGAACACCAAGCCCTTTATTCCAAACCCTGCATATGATCCCGCTCTCTACGATCAGACTGATTCAACAACATGGCCCTATACGTATCAGGGGGATGCTAATCCAACAGAACTGGAAATAACACCTGGTGAATATATTGAAGTAAACATGACCGGCAACGACCTGTTTATGGGTATTTCCAATGCCAACTGGGTTGACTCAGCAACACCTGCACTTGGTCAGCCAGAAGCTAACCGGACCGATCTGTTCAGTATATTAACACGTGCAGAAGAAGCTGTTCGTGCCGGTAACGTCGATGACCCACTCGGGGCAGGTGGCTCTATTCAGGCCCAGATCGATAATCTCGAACTCGCCGCTAACCAGAATCGAAGGGTGAGAAGTCGAATGGGCGTACGTGCCGGAAGAGTTGAGTCTGCAATCTTCCATCAACAAGAAGTAAGTGTTGACCTCAAACAGATACTCTCACGATACCAGGATGCTGATGCAATTGAGACATTTAACGAGATAGTCAAACAGGAATCAGCTTTCCAGGCAGCGCTTAACGTTACCTCACGTGTCTCTCAAGTGTCTATACTCGATTATTTCTAGAATTTTCGATGTATATTTGACTTCGCCTAACAGATTCAATAGTATATAGGCAGTTGAATATTATAGCACATTCCAGAATGTATACTTTCCCTTTTAGCCGTATCACCACCAATTTGGATCGGAGCAAAACATGCTTGTTCTCACCAGAAAGCTCGGTGAAGGAATAGTCATCGGAGATGACGTAACCATCAAGATCATTGAGATGAAAGGTGGAGCTGTTCGTATTGGTATCGACGCTCCCCGATCAAAGAAAATATACCGGCAGGAAATATATGACAAGATCATCGAAGAAAATATTGCAGCGTCTCACTGGGATATAACTGATCTGGATTCATTGAGTGACAACCTTATCGATAAGAAACAAAAGTGATGAAAACTATTAATACCCGTTTTGGTCAAATCGAATACGATCCTGACAACCTGTTATTCTTTCCGGAAGGCATGATCGGTTTACCTCAACTGCGTCATTTTATCGTTATGCCAAACCAGAAACAAGGACCACTTTTCTGGATTCAATGCGTCGATGACCCCGATATTGCGTTTGTACTTACCAATCCGGGCGACTTTTTTCTTGATTATGCTATCATGCCTGATGACTCAGAAAGAGAAAAACTTGGAATTGCCGCAGAAGATGAGTACTTCACTCTTGCTGTGGTAACAGTGCCACCAGACCAGAATATCACTCTCAACCTGTCAGCTCCTATCTTATTTGCCCCCAAAACCAATAAAGCTCTGCAAGTTGTTCTTGATGATCCAAAATATAAAACCAAGACACCGCTGCCTAAATAAATTCACACCTGGATAATCAAATAAAAAAGCCGAAAGTACTGCACAGTACTTCCGGCTTTTTTATTTGGATTTCGCATTGACACCAAAAATCGATATCAGTTAATTAACACGTTATCGTTGTAATGGTAGTGTTGTCCGATGTAGACCTTGCAAATCACCATATCTGTGTCGAATTGAATATGCTGTATCCAGCAACAGGTAATTAGTAACGCTTACGTCTAACCTCTCATACCTAAACCTAATTCGGTTATAACATCTACAACGTATTGCGTACCTCCCCTCAATTCCAAGCCTGCCAACCCTTTACACTCAAATAGAAATCTTTAATTATTTTTTCGAGTTCCGCCAAAAAAATGCATTTCCTTTCGTTTGTATTACTTCAATGAATATTTCTTTATTAATCAATTAAAGAATAGAGCAAGAAGCGACGAAACATATCCAACTGCGAGGATCAACAACGAGATATTACGTTTGTATAGATTGCACTGACGCCGATTTACCTGTTCAAGGAGGATTTTAACAATGGCACTGACAATCAATACAAACATAGCTTCACTGAATGCCCAAAGAAACTTAGGAAAAAGCCAGGGTGCATTAAACCGGTCAATGGAGAGACTCTCTTCAGGTTTACGAATTAACTCTGCAAAGGATGATGCGGCTGGTCTTGCCATCTCCGATCGAATGACTTCCCAAATTCGTGGCCTCAATCAGGCTGCTAGAAACTCCAACGATGGCATCTCAATGGCTCAAACCGCTGAAGGTGCCCTTCAGGAAACAACCAATATCCTGCAACGTATGCGCGAGTTGGCGATTCAATCCGCCAACGATACGAATAGCGCCTCTGATAGAGCCTCCCTGCAGGCGGAAGTTAATCAGCTCAAACAGGAAATCACCAGAATAGCTGAAACCACAACGTTTAATGATAGAAACGTACTGGATGGTTCTCTAAATGATGCCCAGTTTCAGGTCGGTGCCAATGCCTATGAGACAATATCCTTTTCCATAGCATCTTCTAAGGCTGTTGACCTGGGCGACCATGCGTTGACCTCAAACAACCCGACAGGTATCGAGGCAGCAACCACTCGTTCTGCAGACACCTCAGCCGGCAACAACATCGCGACTCAGGATCTGACAATAACAGGTCCCAGAGGAACCAGCCTTGTAACAATAGACGCTGATAACAGTGCAAACCGTATAGCTGAAATAGTTAACAGCGAATCGGAGACCACAGGTGTAATGGCTGAATCACGAACAACTGCTACACTCAGTGATCTTGCAGCTGACGGTACCATAGGATTTGACCTTCAGGGTATTAACGCCGATCCGATCCCTATCAGTGCCACTGTAACAACAAATGATCTTACTCCCCTTGTACGTGCAATTAATACTCAATCAGGAAGTACAGGAATCTCAGCATCACTGTCCGGAGATGAACGAAGCATCACACTTACCCAAAGTGCAGGTTATGACATTAAAATCAGTGACTATAACCATAGTGAAGATGATGGAGTTCTCCAGTCTCTGCGTGTAACAGGTACAGAGGGCATAGGCACAAACCTTGTAGAAACTGCACAAACTGAAGCTGTTACAACAGCTTCACTGTCAAACCTCTCTGATATTGGTGATGTAAGCCTTACCGTTGCAGGTACCGCAATAACCCCGGCTACAATTTCAGACGTAAAGGATCTTACTCCACTGCTCGAAGCCATCAATGCAGAGTCTGGAACGACTAATATCACTGCGTCTTTTACAGACATATCAGGCACCGACAAAAGCAGCCTGACCTTGGAAACAACTGCAGCAGCTGCCGATATTGTACTCACAGCATTTGCTTCTACGGCAGCAGGTGACCAGACCATGGATGTTGCAGGCGGTGATGGTGCAGCAGTAAGTGTGGCAGTATTAACCGAAACCACTGCTGCGGCATCTACAATTACCGCACCGCTTGCTGCTACTGTTGGTGATTCTACAGTAGTGGGTGGTGAAGTGATTTTCTCAAGTTCAGGAACGTACAATGTAAGCAGTTCTATTGCCCAGGCAGCCGGATCACTCTTCAACAGCGCCGCTGACGCAATTAATGCCTCCTCACTTAATTCTGTTGAGACTATTGATATATCAACTGTTCAAGGCGCAAACGAAGCGATACAGATAGTAGATGGCGCTGTAGCCCAGATTGACAGCCTCCGTGGTGACCTTGGTGCGGTCCAAAACAGATTTGAGGCAACAATCTCTAATCTTCAGAACGTCTCAGAAAATCTTTCCGCTGCACGTTCCCGGATCATGGATGCCGATATTGCCATGGAAACTTCAGCCATGACAAAAAATAATATTCTTCAGCAAGCGGGTGTTTCCATCCTCGCCCAGGCTAACCAGACCCCACAACTGGCGCTGCAATTGCTTCAAGGGTAAAAACTACCAATCAACTGAGTTGAGGTGACATTATTATGTTCACCTCAACCATCTTTTTCCCCTGCGTATTTACTATCATCATCCAGACTTTCTCACCAAACAGCATCAGCCTGTAATTGTATAAATCTGATATGCCGAGCAACTACAACAGTACCTGGAAGGGTGTCCGAGAATAGACAGTTCTTCTCAAATCGAGGAAATTTTACAATAATAATCGCTGACAAATACTAGATATTTCAAGCATTACTATTCCGGGAATGCCGAAGAGTTGAGGTAGATAAGCGCAGACTTCGAGATGGCATTCTAGGACACCCTCCTGGAAAATGATTATCAACCAGGAATATTTGGGAATATTTGACATAAACTCATTGGACTCATAGACTATAATTTAAGAGAAACAATCTACATACCACCTTCATAACTTTTCCATTTTTTCATAAAACAGATAACACCTCAATAATGAATTATAAAATCAGCATATTACACAATATGGCTCGATCAGGGGGTACGCTTATATCAAAGTGCCTTGGCTGTATGGAAAATGTTGTGTTGCTAAGTGAAGTTCATCCACGTGTCATGGATGGGATATTCAATCCACTTAAGCAAGCAGAGCAATGGCACAAATTGTTTCGAAAAGATGATCTCTGGCATATTCATAACCAACCGGATATTTCGTGGATTCAAGCTATTGAACTTATTTACAGACGTTCATTGCAAGCAGGAAAACACCTGTTACTTAGAGACTGGTCGCATATTGATTTCACGGCTGTCCCATGGGTTGATAAGCCATCATATACCCTAACAATAGCCTCAGAACTTGGGAAATATTTCCATATTAACAATACATGTACTGTTCGCCACCCTATTGACCAGTGGATTAGTCTCAGTAACCTATCAATAATCAGTGGAAAAATTGACATTTCTACATTTTTGAACGGGTACAGAAAGTTTGCAGAGATTGCTGCTGAAACAGGATTTATTAGATATGAAGATTTCACACAAAATCCTGACCAATCATTAAAGGTCCTGTGTGAAAGATTAAATATAATATATGACAAGACGTATCAGCAAAAGTGGTTCGATTTTACCCATGTCACTGGGGACACGAGCAATACTGGTTCCGGAAGAGGAAGCAAACACAAAGAAATCATTGTCTTAAAACGAAGAATGCCTGATGCTTCGACGCTAAAACTGTTTAAGAAAAACAAAGATTTCAAAACAAGTATTAAATTGCTAGGCTATGATTTTTAATACCAATTAACACAATATATTATTGCTTTCGTCGAATTTCGAATATAATTTTTTTTTTGCATACAATTACACATGGATAAAAGAGCCACAAACAACATTTTACAAACAGCAACCAATTTATTCAACAAAGGGAAATACGACCAATCCATTGCCCTCTGCAATAAATTAATTAAAAAACACCCAAGGCCTATATATGCAATTTTCTTATTGGGTCAATCATATGCAGCTAAAGGAAATTACAATAAAGCAATACATCATTTTGATACATTAATTGGGCAAGATACTAACAATCCAGAATACCTTTTCCAACGAGGGAAATGCTACTATATACTAAAAAATTTCACCAAGGCGATTGAAGATTTCACTAAAGCTCTTGTCTCTACACCTGACAGTTTCCCTTTGCGACTGATTACAGGAAAAGCATTCTTTTACTCTGCGGACTACGCCCATGCAAAGACTATGTTTTTGGAAGCAATACGAATTAATCCTGACAACATAACAGCATACGAAAGCTTGGCCAGAACATCCGAGTACTTAAATGAAGTTCAAGACGTTTTAAAATATTATCAAAAAGCTATAGAACTTGACAAAGACAACATCGCTCTATTGAATAATTTTGGTACTTTTTTATCCCAGCATAACAATAGTGGTATTGCAGTAAATTATTTCAAACGCATACTGGAAATTTCCCCTGGCAACGCTTTTGCCCTTAATAACCTGGGGCAAGCCCTCTGCAATTTACGAGAAATCCGTGCTTCTTGTAAATGTTTTATGGATGCTCTGAAGTCAGACAACAACTTTTCTGATGCACATTCCAACCTATTACTTACACTCCATTATGACACTATTTTTACAGCAGAAGACATTCTGTCAAAACATTTACAGTGGGAAAAACTCCATACTCAATCGATTAACTTATTCCAGCATCCTAAACCGTCAGATTTTACAAAAAAATTACGAATCGGGTATGTATCATCAGATTTCTTTTCACATTCAGTGGCTTACTTTATAACTCCAATCATTCAAGCTCATGATAAAGATAATTATGAAATTTATTGTTTTTCAAATGTATCCAAGCAAGACGATTTTACAAAGAAGATACGATCTATTCCGCAAATCCACTGGAGGGACATTCAAAATTTAAATGATTTTGATACAGCTGACTTAATATATAAAGAACAAATAGATATACTTGTTGACCTATCAGGACATACCGTGCCAAACAAGCTAAAAGTGTTCGCACACAAACCTGCGCCTATACAGATTAGCTACCTTGGCTACCCTGATACAACCGGTCTTTCCACGATGGACTATAGGCTGACTGACACGTGGGCCGACCCTATAGAAACAAGCGACTTACTATATTCTGAAAAACTATATAGACTTAGCAAAGGATTTCTTTGCTACCAACCTCCTGACAACTCCTCTCTTCCTTCAAAAAGTCCTGCTCTAAGTAATGGATATATTACTTTTGGTTCATTCAACAATTTTACAAAAATATCGGATGGAGTTATATCAATTTGGTCAAATATTCTTCAACAAACCCCAAACTCAAAGCTTCTCCTCAAATCTAAAGATCTTACAGGTCTAGCAGAAGAACGTCTCTTAAATGATTTTGAAAAATATGGAATACAGCAAGAACGAATTATAAGAAAATCTTTTGTTCCCTCAATGCTAGAACATTTAGAAATCTACAATCAAATAGATATTGCTCTTGACACCTTTCCTTACAATGGAACAACTACCACATTGGAAGCATTATGGATGGGAAAGCCTGTAATTACTCTTACAGGTAATACCCACGTAACCCGAGTAGGCTGTAGCATTTTGCAAAGCCTGGGGCTACCTGAACTCATTACATATTCCCCCGAGGAGTATGTCGAAAAATGTACAGTTCTTGCTGCTTCTCCGGAAAAAATTGACGAATTAACCCGCACACTGCGTGAACTGATGATGAGCAGTAACGTATTAAACCCTGCCATGTTCACCACTGAACTCGAGACTGTCTATAGGAAAATGTGGGAAACATATTGCTATGAAATAAATAATGCGGCAGTTCTGGAATCTCGCAGGGAAGTTATACTATTTTCCGGAGTCTTCATATCTGTCCCAGAAAACATTTCAAATAGAAACACCTATCAACTTTTAGAACATGAAGACATTCTCAATGACGAAATACGCTATCTACGCTCTATAGCCCAAAAAAATTCAACAATTATTGATATTGGCTGCGGTTATGGAGAATTTTGCCTCACTGCTGCTAAATATATAGGGCCGAATGGAAGAGTGCTAGCATTTGATGAATCTGCACTTAAACGTCAGCATCTTGCTAGAAGTATAAAAATCAACCTTTTGGAAAACATTGAAATATCGCCCCTGAATTCAGATACTTCTCTTTCGTGCATTTCTCTTGATGAGGGAGAGCATCCAGACAAACATTCACCGCTAAAAATAATCCGTATAAATATTTCCGGTCATTTAGAGGAACTTTTATCTGGTGCATCCGCGCCCATTCAACACCAATCCCCCCTGATAGTATTAGAGGTTCAATCCACTTTACCAACACCAATAGTAATACCTAAGATTCTATTAGATCATAGCTACTCCCCATATCGTTTCTTACCTGGTCCAGAAAAAATCATACCTCTTTCCGACCAAGATCTGGAGAATTTTTCAGATTCATTATTTTTGTGTAAAAGAGACACAGCAACAGCATTAAACTCAGAAGGATTTTTAGCATTGCAGTTATCTGATATCGAAATACCAGAATTGCACCAGTCCAAAACCCTTAGCGATCTTTATTCACGCTATGCCTATGCCCCTGTTTTTGCTACTGACTGGCTAAATGCTGCTCCCTTACCTGGATGGCAAACCTATTTCACCTCACTGAATCTGTACCTCATGTCACTCATTGAGAATGATATTACAAAAACCTGTTCTGAGCTCAAAAAAGCCTATCAACTTCTTTCACTTACATGTGATACTCATCCATCATTGACTCGCCTGCTTACCTTAGCCAGAATGGCTCATGATTTTGGGATGAAAACTCATTCACTGAATATTCTGCATGGAGTACTGGATATTATACTGGAAAACTCATCATTACTTGACCTCCATGCTGAACCCTTCCTTGTACCACATCCTCGATTTGATGATGTTTCCTGTGGGCAATTTGAAGGAGACTGGATACTTGCTGCAATTCTTGAACAAATCGAACGTATCGAACATCCAACATCCTATGCATGCAACAGAGATGATTTACTCAGATTAGAAATGATAGACAGTTCAGGCTTCGGGTCTAAGTTCAATGAGCGAAAACGCCAATTACTTCGCCTCCAACTTGGAATGCAAAAACAATTAACCCCAAGTATAACCTTAGCCAGACCTTCAAAAGACAATCTCAACTTCAAACTATGGGGTGAACCATCAACATCACAGTATCTCTCAACAATACCTATACGATAATGCCAACTGTCATCAACATCAGACAAAGATTCCGTTATATAAACAAAACCTCACCTGCATTGCTCTGCTTTCATATCAGTCACAACGCGACAACAATCCTATCGTTTCGTAGTTGCTAACAATTCTACCTTCCACATTTGCACTACTATCCAGTCCAGTCACTCTCTCAATTAAGTAACAGGAAAAATCTTTAATTATTTTTTAGAGTTCTGGAAAAAAAGTGCCTTTTCCTCCTTTTTTATTACTTCAATGAACTATTCTTCATTATTCAATTAAAGAATATTTCAAAAGACGACGAAACATACCCAACTGCGAGGAACAACAAAGAGATATTACGTTTGTATAGATTGCACTGACGCCGATTTACCTGTTCAAGGAGGATTTTAACAATGGCACTGACAATCAATACAAACATAGCTTCACTGAATGCCCAAAGAAACTTAGGAAAAAGCCAGGGTGCATTAAACCGGTCAATGGAGAGACTCTCTTCAGGTTTACGAATTAACTCTGCAAAGGATGATGCGGCTGGTCTTGCCATCTCCGATCGAATGACTTCCCAAATTCGTGGCCTCAATCAGGCTGCTAGAAACTCCAACGATGGCATCTCAATGGCTCAAACCGCTGAGGGTGCCCTTCAGGAAACAACCAATATCCTGCAACGTATGCGCGAGTTGGCGATTCAATCCGCCAACGATACGAATAGCGCCTCTGATAGAGCCTCCCTGCAGGCGGAAGTTAATCAGCTCAAACAGGAAATCACTAGAATAGCTGAAACAACGACGTTTAATGATAGAAACGTACTGGATGGTTCTCTGAATGATGCCCAGTTTCAGGTCGGTGCCAATGCCTATGAGACAATATCCTTTTCCATAGCATCTTCTAAGGCTGTTGACCTGGGCGACCATGCGTTGACCTCAAACAACCCGACAGGTATCGAGGCAGCAACCACTCGTTCTGCAGACACCTCAGCCGGCAACAACATCGCGACTCAGGATCTGACAATAACAGGTCCCAGAGGAACCAGCCTTGTAACAATAGACGCTGATAACAGTGCAAACCGTATAGCTGAAATAGTTAACAGCGAATCGGAGACCACAGGTGTAATGGCTGAATCACGAACAACTGCTACACTCAGTGATCTTGCAGCTGACGGTACCATAGGATTTGACCTTCAGGGTATTAACGCCGATCCGATCCCTATCAGTGCCACTGTAACAACAAATGATCTTACTCCCCTTGTACGGGCAATTAATACGCAATCAGGAAGTACAGGAATCTCAGCATCACTGTCCGGAGATGAACGAAGCATCACACTTACCCAAAGTGCAGGTTATGACATTAAAATCAGTGACTATAACCATAGTGAAGATGATGGAGTTCTCCAGTCTCTGCGTGTAACAGGTACAGAGGGCATAGGCACAAACCTTGTAGAAACTGCACAAACTGAAGCTGTTACAACAGCTTCACTGTCAAACCTCTCTGATATTGGTGATGTCAGCCTTACCGTTGCAGGTACCGCAATAACCCCGGCTACAATTTCAGACGTAAAGGATCTTACTCCACTGCTCGAAGCCATCAATGCAGAGTCTGGAACGACTAATATCACTGCGTCTTTTACAGACATATCAGGCACCGACAAAAGCAGCCTGACCTTGGAAACAACCGCAGCAGCTGCCGATATTGTACTCACAGCATTTGCTTCTACAGCAGCTGGTGACCAGACTATGGATGTAGCCGGCGGTGATGGTGCAGCAGTAAGTGTGGCAGTATTAACCGAAACCACTGCTGCAGCATCTACAATTACCGCACCGCTTGCTGCTACTGTTGGTGATTCTACAGTAGTGGGTGGTGAAGTGATTTTCTCAAGTTCAGGAACGTACAATGTAAGCAGTTCTATTGCCCAGGCAGCCGGATCACTCTTCAACAGCGCCGCTGACTCAATTAATGCATCCTCACTTAATTCTGTTGAGACTATTGATATATCAACTGTTCAAGGCGCAAACGAAGCGATACAGATAGTAGATGGTGCAGTAGCCCAGATTGACAGCCTCCGTGGTGACCTTGGTGCGGTCCAAAACAGATTTGAGGCAACAATTTCTAATCTTCAGAACGTCTCAGAAAATCTTTCGGCTGCACGTTCCCGGATCATGGATGCCGATATTGCCATGGAAACTTCAGCCATGACAAAAAATAATATTCTTCAGCAAGCGGGTGTTTCCATCCTTGCCCAGGCTAACCAGACCCCACAACTGGCGCTGCAATTGCTTCAAGGGTAACAGCGTAACCATTTCATATTAAAACAAGAAGGCCCGGCAATCATTGCCGGGCCTATTTTTTTTCTTGAATGCACTACAAATAAAACTATTTTTTTCTAATGCTCCCCTTCTGTCCTGCCGATATAGGTAAACAAGAAAAAATTTGTGAAAATGATTTTTTCTCTAAATGTTTTCATAAACCCTGTCGATGAAGACAAAGATACAAAAAATTACTTTAAGGAGGTGTACACGCAACAAACAGAACACACGCAACTCAAGTAATAATAGTAGAACCCCGGGCAAGGATGCTCGACTGTAACCCATACCAAATATTCAAGGAGGAATATAATGGGACTCTCAATTAACACAAACGTAATGTCTCTCAATGCTCAGCGTAACCTGGGCAATTCACAGAACGCTCTTAACAAATCAATGCAGCGTTTATCGTCGGGTCTTCGTATTAACTCCGCAAAGGATGATGCGGCTGGACTCGGTATTTCAGATCGTATGACCTCGCAAATCCGCGGTCTGAATCAGGCAGTACGAAATGCCAACGATGGTATTTCCCTTTCTCAAACCGCTGAAGGTGCACTTCAGGAAACTACTAATATCCTGCAGCGTATGCGTGAGCTGGCTGTTCAGTCAGCAAACGATACCAACAGTGCAGGCGATAGATCATCACTTCAGGCTGAGGTTAACCAGCTTAAGCAGGAAATGAGCCGTATCGCAGAGACTACTCAGTTCAACGGTAAGAATGTTCTGGATGGCACTCTTAGTAATGCTCAGTTCCAGGTTGGTGCTAATGCTGGTGAAACAATCTCCTTTAGTATCAATTCTGCTAAATCTGCAGATCTTGGTAACAATACCCTTGCAACTGATAACACTAATGGTATTGAATCGGCCACGCGCTCACTTTCTGCAGTTACCACAGATGGTTCTGCTGCTGGTGAAACCTATACAATTACCAAAACAGACGGTTCAACTGCCCAGGTAGCATTTGCTGCAGATGCAGCTACAATGGCAACGAACCTTCAAACAGAAACTGGTGGGACAGTTACTGGTACTTATTCTAATAGCCTCGTCATTGATGTCGGCACCCTTACAGATGCCGGTGGTACAACTACCGCAGGAACCGTTCAAATTGGCTTTGCAGACACTACAGGTGCAGATACTTTTACGTTCAACATTACCGATGGTACTTCAACCATCGCTTCATCAGGACAGGATTCTACAAACAGTAACATTACCGCATCATATGATGCTACAGCTGGTACATTGACCCTCAATTCTACTGATGGTGATAATATACAGCTTAATGCTTTCACGTATGATGGCGATGTTACAGGCTCATTTAGTTATACCAATGCAGAAACTGGCGTACTCGATACTATTACCGCTGCAGACACCGGTGTTGACCAGGCTTACGACCAACTTTCATCAGCTACCTACACTTTCAGTACAGATGCCGATATTGTAGGCATTTCCTCTGACGGCGGTTCCATTCTAGGAGCGGCAGCAGGAGAAGAAGGGCTTGGTGGTATAGGTCTGACAGATGCTTCTGGCAATAATAATGTTGCAGCTCAAAATCTCACAGTAGTAGGTGGTGAAGGATCAGGTACAGTTGCTGTAGACTTAGGAGACTCTGCAGACGTTATTGCTAGTAAAGTCAATAGCATCACCGCTGACACTGGTGTTACAGCTACAGCTGAAACCACTGCAACTATTGGTAACCTAAGCGCTGACGGTAGTATCACTTTTAACCTGCAAGGGTTAAACACTGAAACTACAACCATTAACGCAACAGTTTTGTCAAGTGACCTTACTGGCCTCGCCAATGCGATAAATGATCAGTCAGGTAATACCGGAGTTTTTGCAACTCTAAGTGCTGATAAAGAAAGTGTTGAGCTCAGGCAGTCTGCAGGTTATGACATTAAAATCTCCGATTTTGAGCATGGTGGAGCTATTACAGACACAGTAACTCCTGCTAACGCAGTTGTTCAAACAGTAACCGTGACCGGTAGTCAAGGAACTGCAACTACCCTTTCCGACGGCAGTGGCACTCTTGCAGAAGCTGATCAGTTTGATTCCACAATCGTAGGTGGTGAAATTACCTTTAACGGATCTTCCGGTTTTAACGTCACCAGTGATATCGGTTCTGGCGCTCAGTCCCTTTTTGGTTCTGCAGCTGATGGTGCAAACGTCAGTACTCTGAACTCTGTAAATAACGTTGATATTACAACAGTAGCAGGTGCAACCGACGCTATTGATACTATCGACGGTGCGATCGCACAGATCGACTCCATTCGTGGTGATCTCGGTGCTATCCAGAATCGTTTTGAATCAACCATCTCTAACCTTTCTAACGTCTCTGAAAACCTTTCTGCGGCACGTAGCCGAATCCTTGATGCGGATATCGCCCAGGAAAGTTCAGCGATGACTAAGAACAATATCCTTCAGCAGGCTGGTGTATCTATTCTTGCACAGGCCAACCAGGCACCGCAACTTGCCTTGTCACTGCTCGGATAATAATCCTTAACCCCAATCTGGAGGGATCGGTTTACCGATCCCTCCAGATCTGCCTATTGATGATTTGTTAAGGAGGCAACAATGAACATTGACGCTTTGGCTGGAACCGGAACAACTCCATCCATAAAAAACAGTCCATCCGAACAGGTAGATATTCAGAGAAAATCTACAAAAGAACCCTCTGACAATCCACAAGCATCAGCCAGTGCGAATAAGATTCAACCTGAAGAACTGCTTGATAAGATCAAATCCATTACACAAAATGGCGCATACAGTGTTCGATTTCAACAATTCAAAGAATCTGATCAACTTGTTGTACAGATTTTTGACTATGAGACCGATGAAGTAATACGACAGATACCAGCAGAAGAGTTGCTGGAACTTGAATTATCCCTTGAGGAGCTGCGCGGCAACCTGGTTAACACCGAAGCGTAAGCAGCAAACATCCTCAGCAGAACTGTAAACCAAGCGAGGCACAGTCATGGCTATAACATTTAGCGGACTTGCGACCGGTTTGGACACAGACTCTATAGTAAGCCAGATAATGGCTGTAGAGCGTGCTCCGATTGATCGACTAACAGCTCAAAAAGAATATCAAACCGAAAGGTTAAATGCTTTTTTTCAATTTAAAGGCAAACTCGACGACCTGAAAACCGCTGCAAGCGATATGTCGCTTACCAGCCAGGTTCGTACAACTAAAGCTTCGCTCAGTTCTGAAGGCCCGTTTACCGCAAGTACAGAAAGTGCCGCAATAGGAAGTTATGAAGTTTCAATCGCTCAACTTGCCCAAACACAAAAAACAGTCAGTGATGGTTTTTCTTCCAGCTCTGATTCTATTCTTGGCACTGGAACAATAACGGTGAATGGTGTGGATATTTCTATAACAGAAGATAACGATTCACTTCTGACACTTGCGGAAAGCATTAATAAAATATCTGATCAGACCGGTGTAAGCGTAAGTATTATAAATGATGGAAGTGATACAGACCCATATCATATGGTCTTCACAGGTAAGGATGCTAATACTTCTTTTACCGTCACTTCTGATTTGGTGGATGGTGCCGGAGATCCTGTTGCATTCAACACAACCGAAGGACGTGCAGCCCAGCAAGCTGTCGCATTTATTGATGGTATCAAGGTTGTCAGTGACTCAAACACTATATCGAATGCAATTTCCGGTGTTACCATCAATTTAGATGCATTAAGTCAGACTTCATCTGCAGGGACGGAGGAAATTGGTGTTGATCCCTGGGATTGGGCCGACCCTCCGGTTTATGCTACTACTCAACTTGAAATATCTGCCGATAGCGATGCATTAAAAGAAAAAGTAACTTCATTTGTGAACAGCTATAACGCGGTAATTGAGTTCATCAATTCAGGTTATGAAGAATTTGGCGGTGGTTCAGCTATTGAAACGGAGTCATCTGATGAGGATGCAGACAGTGATAAATTGCTTGGATCTATTCTCCGCGGTGATTCCTCGGTTAACAATGTTAAGCGACAACTCCAATCTGTCCTTACCCAATCTATAAACAACGAAGGTGCATTCAGTATTCTCTCAGAGATTGGGATTTCGACTCAAAGGGATGGTAGCCTGAAGCAGGACAATTCCAAGCTCGATGCCGCTATCTCAAATAATTTTGATGATATGGTTGCACTCCTCTCCGGAGAGGGAGAGGTAGATGGTGTAATGAAAAAATTCAACTCACTGCTCCTCAATGTCACCTCGGTTTCAAGCGGTGTTTACGCAACACAGAAAAATTCGTTCCTCTCATCCTCTAAAGATATTGATAGCCAGATCGAAGTGATGGAATCACGCATGACTAAACGCGAATCTACTCTTCGCTCTCAGTTTAGTGCCATGGAAGCATTAGTAAGCGGCCTTAATGCGCAAAGTGCGTTTCTCACCCAGCAACTCAGTGCCCTGAACAACAAGGAATAGTTATGAACGCATATACAAACCAATATCAACATAACCAGGTCGCAACGGCATCGCCTGAGCAAATCATGCTCATGCTTTATGACGGAGCTATTCGGTTTATCAGAAGAGCGATAAACGCGAATAAGGAAAATGACATGGTTGAAAAACTGCAGGGCATCAGTAAATGTCTTGCAATCATTACCGAATTTTCTAACACCCTCGATCATGAGATTGGCGGTAAAATTGCAGAAGATCTTGATGCACTTTACCACTTCATGATGCGCGAATTGAATTCAGCACGAAAAGATACAACAGGTGTACACCTGGAAAACGTGGAAAAGATCCTTGTTGATCTTCGTGATACCTGGGGCCAGGCTGTAGATATTAATAAGCGTGACCAAGCAAGTGCTGAACAAAAGGCTTCCGGTCAGAATAGTGTACCTGGAAACAACCAGTATAAATCACTGACAACAGCCGGATGACCAGCTCCAACATGTTAAGGGCAATTATTAGTATAGAAAAACAGAACTTTCAGGCAAAATCATGAACGATAGTCAAATACTTCTAAAAGTATCAAACCAGCTTTACAGAGAAATGATCCAATGCCTGGACATTCTCAATCAATCACCTAAAGCTGCAATGGACCCGCAATCAGGGTGCAGGATGGACAGATTTCGCAGCCTGCAGTCGCAGATAGAAGATAATGACAGCCGGATCACACAATTTTTACCAACGATTGGAAGAGACAACGACATAACCAATCACTTACTCTCTGAACGTGAAGCTCTTCTCAAGCATTTACTCAATCAAAATAAACTCGTTACCTCGAAGGCAGCTTCATTAAAATCTCTGTTGCGTGATGAACTGCAAAAATCAAGCAAGGGTCATACTGCATTACAGGGATATCGGCAAAGTGATCAGGTACGTAACAATGGAGTTTTTAAGAAAACGCTATAGATGACATTGCGACGTTCCAGACCATATACATGATCTACTGCTTCAATCAGCATACAACTACAAAGACATCAATATGAGTGGCCAGCAAGTAGTAGACGTTAAATATTTTTTCAATAACCTGATCCGGGATTATAGTATTTTTGGTAATTCCGCAGAACGACTTGCGACCCAGATAGCTACCCTCCCCTCTGAGCACCTAAAAGACAGATGTGACGAACTCTTTAATGAAAGAATAAAGCTCTCTCATCTAGACAATCAACTCATTGAAATAATACGACTTGCAGGAAAAGAGTTATCTGATGATCAGCTTATCTCTCAATACCGCGATGTTTTCTCAAAAGCGACAAAAGCTGTCGATGAGGTGAAAAATCAACTTCTTTTGAGAAGAAAATCGATAGAACAGGCTCCTGTTAAGCATTGATATTTTCTTCGTGTCTTTCCTCGACTTCATTCCTAAAGGTTCAAAACAACAAGTAGTGAAGCAAAATATGTAATATCAATGGTTTGTTCAGATGCACTCTTGCCTGAGCTGAAAATTGCTGATAGTATTTACTGATAGTTCAAATGAACAGTTCAGCAGGATCAGAACATTATATTATAAACGATTAGCGAATCATCCAGGAACTCTATGATTTCAGACATCGACAACTTACGAAAAATCCCTGATTCAAAACCAGTTCGAATATTTGTTCCGTTAATCGACAAAGCTGAAAGATATAGGGCCAGTTGTGTACTGCAACAGTCGACTCCACCGAAGTTCAATCTGCTATTCAAACCCGGTGTTCTTCCTGCAGAGCTTATAAATACTAAAGAAACATGCCTGATTAACATAGACATGGGCGGTCCGAATGTATCTTTAGAAGCAAAGATCAGGAATATTGTCAGCGATCAATCTCTTGAAATGACTCTTGTTAAAACCATCAATCATGAGCAGATGCGAGAATTTTTCAGGGTTGATGCAAAAGCAAAGGTCATCAGCAGCTCATTTCACCCTGAATTTTATGACACTCCTAAAGACCCATGGTCAATTGAGGGTAAAACCCTGGATATCAGCGGCAGTGGTGTCCTGGCTCTCTTTAACACTGCTCCTCCAAGAGATAAACAGGTACGTCTTTCAATTATGCTCCCCAATAAAGATCTAGAAGTCATAAATGTACTGGCTCACCATGTCAGGATTCAACAAATAGGTGACGACCAATATGAAGTAGCCTATCATTTTGATGACATCAGCAGTGAAGACAGAGACAAAATAATTGGTTGTTGCCTCGTCATTCAACGTAAGCTGCTTCGTTTGAAGGTACAGGTTAAAAACTGAACATTTTTTCAGCACGTAAATATTTTTCATATATGCCTGAATCCGAACTAATTAACCTCATAAAGTCGATAAAAGACAGCCAGTCTGCCACTATTAAGTTGCACACTATCGGTGGAGCGGACATTCATCTCGATTGCATTTATAAGGAATCAATCGCACCAAATTTCTTTGTCGTTTTCCCTCCTGGTAAGATCCCTGAAAATCTAGACCCAAAGAAAGCCTGCGCTATTTCTTTTCATGATGACAACAAAGAGTCACCTGCGCTCAATGCAAAGATTACCGATATAACAAACGATAGAACAATTGAACTCACAGGCACAACGACAATCGATCCCTCAAGTCTTCGTGAATATTTTCGTGTTGATTTCAGGACCAGGATATCAATCAGTTTTGAGTCAAGAGCAAAGACGAGTAAAGCCCACAGCTGGTCGATAATTGGCCAAACACTCGATCTTTCCGGCTCAGGAGTTCTGTCATTATTCAACGAAAAACCACGCAATAATCACAGCATCTTTATAGAAATCGCTCTTACGCACCCTGTAAAGAATATACTTTGCATTGGCCATGTCGTAAGAATCCGTAGGCTTCGTCGTGGAAATTATCAGGTAGCCATACATTTCGATAACTTAACACAGAAAAACAGAGATGCTCTGATAACCAATTGCTTCTGGGAGCAACGTAGACAACTTCGGGAAAGAATTCAAATAAACTAATCGTGATTATCTTCTGTATAACACATTATACAGTAGCTGATTTTGCCCGGATTTTTCATCAAGAGTTTTTTGATTCTAAACGGAAAACATGCCGTTATTTGAGATAGTCATTTTTTTAATATAAAATCATATAGTTGAGTTTGTAATCAAAAAGATAAAGAAACGTCCGGATTACATCAAATGGTAGATCAGACTGCGACACGTATGCCCGAACGTATAGGATCATCTCCCCTTAATCGTTAACTTTTCGCTTCTCAGGGTCGATAATACACTATGAATATTATTACCCCACTTCAATCAATTAACCTCCCAGGGAAAACCAGTCCACAGGTCCCCACAGAAGGACGATCTCCTTTACAGATTCAACCGGGACAGCTATTAAAAGCGCTCGTTGTAGAGGCACGAACCGACAATAGCATTCTTCTAAAGATTGGAAATAATGAACTCGTAGCAAAATCTGAAGTACCTCTGAAGCCTGGTCAACAACTTCAGCTACAAGTCACCTCAACCTCGCCACAACTCCAGCTCAAAATCGTAGGCGATACCGTAAACCAATTTCTAGGACGCTCACTCACTCTAGTCGGTAACACTATAGATATCAAAGCACTCTTCCAATCATTACAACAACCATCATCTCTATTCGATAGCCTCAGCCTGAACAGCAAACAGTCACTTGAGAGCTTTTTTTCACTCCAGCAAACTAACCTTGCCTCAGGTAACGGTGGTAATGTCGTAAAACAAATGATCGATAACCTCGGACTCTCTTTTGAGAATGCCATAGCACGAGGTGATACAGGCAAGGCGGCATTAACTCTGAAAGCTTCGCTCATCGAAATACTCTCTTCGTTTGCCAAGGGAAGTCAGCCTTCTGAAAATGCCAACCGCCTTCTTTCAACGGTCGAATTCTTCCAGCTGGCGCAACTGCATGCAGACAGTAGTCAGCAATTTATCTTCCCGCTTCCGCTATCATTTCTTGAACAGGGTTTTCTGCTTATCGATAGAAATACAGACGATGAACAAGGCAACGGAGACTACGATAACCAGGAATACCGGTTTTCACTTCACATCAAAATGACCGAGCTTGGAAATATGCAAATAGATTTTTTCCACAGCACGGAAGGACTCTTTATTCGCTTTCATACAGACTCAAAAGAAAAAGCGGAATTTATTTCATCATTTAGTGATCAACTCAAAGAAGCCATTACTGATACACCGATACTCGGATTATCATTTGCCACTGACGCAGAAGATCCTGCGACAGAACTAGCCCGCCTGATTGTACCTGAAGGCAAATCGGTTCTCAACACTACTGCATAAAAATGTCAGAAAGAAAAGGTCCTCAAAAGGCTGTTGCCATTATTTATGATGATGCCGAATCTTCAGCACCGAAAGTTCTCGCCAGCGGCCAGGGACTTATTGCTGAGAAAATTATTGAAAAAGCTGAAGAAGCAGGCATTCATATCTATGAAGACCCCAACCTTATAGAGTTACTTGCAAAGGTGCCTGTAGGTGATGAAATTCCGGTTGAATTATACCAGACAGTCGCTGAAGTTCTCGCATTCGTGTATCAGGTCAATGAGAAGTTCAAGAATAAGGTACGAAAATAAAATATGATCGCATTACAAATATTTACCTGTTTCTCAAGAGAACTCCCAACAACAACCAATCAGAATTACGAAAAAAAGCGCGCAGATGCGATTTAAGGCATATGACCCACACATTAATGAGCGGTGAAATACCATAATCTAATTAAGCTCAGGCTGAATTCTTCAATCGTTGGATAATAATGAAAGCCAGAGCGGCTAATTCGTTACGGGATAAATCACCTTCAAGCTCTTTCAATCTTTTCTGGATTTTGGGGGATGCTTCTTTATCATCTTCAGCTAGCCGAATCGCCTCAGCCATTTGCTGTTCATTTATGCAGTGGACTGACTTCCCACCTAAAAGAGGAATAGGGTTAAGAGCCACAGGTTGCGCCTCCTTTATCAAATGTTGGAAAACCGGAAAGGGTAAAACTTGCACCACAGCCACAGGATGATTCATTACTGCTGTTACTGAATCTGAAACCTGCAGAGATAAGATCATCAGAATAATCTATTACAAGCCCTTTAAGAAACCCTATACTTTCCTCGTTTGATACTATACCGATATCTCCATCAGTCAGGACAGTTTTCTCACCATCTAGTTTTTTATCATCAATCTCAGCATCATAGGTCATTCCTGCACAGCCACCTGATTTCACTAATATACGCAGGAATTTTTCACCTCCTGCGCCCTGTTGATGAAGAACCATTCTCGCTTTATCTGTAATCGTAAGCATGTTATACCCTCATAGTTAGTGCCCCACCGAAAACCGCCAATTTCCCGTAATTGTTCGTTGGTCTCAAATTTTAATCTTCTAAATACTTAGTGTATTCAACTGCTTAAAATTCTCATCGCCTTGAACTTGAAAAAATTTGCAAATTTTCGTTCAAACACTCTTTTGACATTTCAAATCATATACAGAATACTCTGTTTGTAGGTGATACAATATGCCTTTTTTACCAAAGGGAAAGGGATGACAAATCTATTTTGTGCAAATGCTTACCATGAAGATGTAAAAAAAAAGCCTTCCGGAAGTACATCCGGAAGGCTAAAAAACTCGTACTATTTATGTGGTAGGTTACCAGCCGAGCGTCAGATAGTCGTGCATAGAGTTTGCAGCAGCACGGCCTGCACCCATAGCCAGAATAACAGTAGCAGCGCCGGTTACGATATCTCCACCAGCCCAGACACCTTTCATGGTTGTCTTGCCGTTTGCTTCATCAGCATCGATATTACCCCATCGATTCAGTTTAATATCAGGGGTCTCTGCAGTGAGTAGTGGATTAGCACCGGAACCGACAGCAACAATACAAAGATCAGTATCAAGCTGAAATTCAGAACCTTCAATTGCTACCGGGCGACGTCTTCCGGAAGCATCCGGCTCACCAAGTTCCATCTTCAGACATTCCATACCAATCAGGCGACCATTCTCGTCACCAATATACTTAGTCGGGTTGGTCAGCAGAAACAGTTCGATTCCCTCTTCTTCAGCATGATGAATTTCAGCACCACGGGCTGGCATCTCATCACGTGAACGACGGTATACTATACGAACTTTTTCTGCACCAAGACGCATTGCAGTACGTGCAGAATCCATAGCAACGTTACCTGCACCAAGAACTGTTACACTTTTTCCTTTTGGAATTGGCGTATCAACCTCAGGGTATTTGTAAGCCTTCATCAGGTTTGCACGTGTGAGATACTCGTTAGCAGAAAGGATGCCAACCAGGTTCTCGCCGGGAATGTTCATAAAACGCGGCAACCCTGCACCAACACCAACGTAGATAGCATCAAAACCCTGCTCGAATAATTCTTCAAGGCTCACAGTCTTTCCTACAACTGCGTTACATTCAACTTTAACACCAAGCCGCTCAAGAAAATTCACTTCCTGGGCTACGATATCTTTTGGCAGACGAAATTCAGGGATACCATAAACAAGAACGCCACCAGGCTTATGAAATGCTTCAAAAATGGTTACATCATGTCCTTTTACAATCAGATCGCCTGCTACGGTCAATCCAGAAGGACCGGAACCAACAACTGCAACTTTCTTACCGGTAGGCGCACCTACTGGCGGTGTCTCTCCGCTACCATTTTCGCGCTCATAGTCAGCACAGAATCTCTCAAGGTTACCGATAGCAACCGGCTCACCTTTTTTTCCGAGGATACAGAGACCTTCGCACTGTACTTCCTGGGGACATACACGGCCGCATACTGCTGGCAATGCATTCTTTGTCCATAAGTTCCGGATAGCGCCGGTCATGTCACCCTGGCTGAGCAGATCAATAAATCCCGGAATATCTACTCCAACAGGACAGCCCTGAACACAGGCAGGTTTTTTACATTGCAGACAGCGTGCAGCTTCTTCCTGAGCCATTTTCGGGGTATACCCGGTAGGTACTTCAAGGAAATTTCGAGCCCTGATTTGTGGCTCTTGTTCGGGCATCGCAATTCGTGGGTTCTTCACTTTCTTCGCAACTTTCTCGGCCATTATTGCCTCCATATATAGAAACGATAGAACTCGCTACTTATTGTTAAGGTAATTGCAGTCGTTAACACCTTCGACTGTAGCTCGGCGCTGTATAATTACTTAGCATCCCGAATAGTGCAGTAGTCATTGTGGCACTGTTTCTCATCTTCCTGATATGCGCGCAGTCTAAGCATAAGCTCATCATAATCAACCTTATGGCCGTCAAATTCGGGGCCATCAACGCAGGCAAATTTTGTTTCGCCGCCAATGCTTACACGACAGCCGCCGCACATCCCGGTTCCATCAACCATGATAGGATTAAGGCTCACCAGAGTCTCGACGTTATATTCCTTGGTGATATTACTGACAGCCTTCATCATAGGAACAGGACCAATGGCAACAACAAGCTTCACACCACCTTCTTCAAGAACCTCTTTCATTACTTCTGTAACAAAACCGTGATGACCGTAAGAACCATCATCAGTACAGATACGAAGGTCGTTACTTGCGCTTCTCATATGATCTTCCATCATCAGAAGACCTTTATTTCTAGCACCGATGATACAGGTAACATCGTTACCTACTTCTTTAAGCGCACGTGTAATCGGATGTAAAACCGCAACACCGGTTCCACCACCAACACAAACCACTTTACCAACTTTTTCAATGTGAGTGGCTTTACCGAGAGGTCCAATCACGTCCTGATAGCCCTCGCCAACTTTCAAGTCTCTGAAGAGGGCAGTTGATTTTCCTACAACCATATAAATAATTGTAATGGTGCCTTTTTCCGGGTCAGTATCTGCCATAGTCAGAGGAATACGTTCTCCTTCCTCGTTCGCCTTCAGGATTACAAATTGACCGGGTTTTGCTTTCTTCGCAATGAGAGGTGCATCAATTTCATTGAGAATCACCGTTCCTTCAGCCATCTCTTCACGTTTCACAATCTTAAACATATTTTTCCTCCGGGTTGAAAAATACTATTGGGCTGAACATATTACTAACAGTTCAGTTTATACATCAACACGAGCAAATCTGTTTACCTGCACGTAATTTAATGCGACACAATCTCTTGTGAGGCAGCAAATGCAAATTTTGATGACGAACGTACCGGGAGATAGTGAGATAATCAGTTTTCATCCCGATCTTCACGCTCTTATTACACCTGCCAACGCTTAGTCGATTTTCTGTGCTCTAGTCAAGGCAGAAAATCTCTTTTAGATAAATTAGTTATTTTATAATGCTCTATCAGGTTAGGCAAGACTTTGTTTTGTGCATACTAAACGTCTTGTGCCTCAAAATGTGGTTAATTTGTCGTCATTCTTCGTTTCAATTACGAAAAATAGCCCGTACGGGTAATACTCCTTGACCCATGGTACACATGTGTATCATATGGTTCATATGTGAACATTCCCGTTGTCGTCTTGTAACTTACCAGATTGGCAGCCATCCTTAAACCGTTATCCTGTATTTTTGTGGAGGAAAATCCATTATGAGTAAGCTCTACGAATTGTACCAGGCAGTCGGCAATGATGCCTTTTCAAAAGAAATCTCAAAAATTGCACCATATTTCTCAACAATAGACCCAATGTTCGTTGATCTCAAACCGGGATACGCCGAGATCACCATGCCTAACAGTCCGAAAGTCCATAACCACCTCGGCACAGTACATGCCATAGCAATGTGTAATGCTGCAGAAATGGTTGCAGGACTGATGACAGAAGTTTCGATTCCAAAAAATTATCGCTGGATTCCAATTGGCATGAACGTTAAATATCTCGCCAAAGCGACAACCGACCTTCGTGCGATTACAGTTGGGAGTGATATAAACTGGAAAAGTCCTGGCGAAAAAACAGTACCTGTCAAAATTACAGATACTCATGGGGTGGAAGTCTGTTTTGCCGAGATAACTGTTCTTATCAGCGAGAAACAGTCATGACTGAGATTGTGGCAGACTATATGCTTTTTTTTAAGCTCAATCTCTCCCAGAGAATTTTGCTTAAGTGGTCTGATCGAGAGCTAACCAGCCAGGTTGGTGCCACAACCACCCAGATAGCTGCAATCTTTTACCTCATGGGAAATGATGGTTGTCAGCTCGTGGACCTCAGTCGTGAATTACTTCAGAACAAATCTGCAATCACCACCCTGGTTGAGCGGATGGTAAAAAATGATCTCATAATTAAAAGCCCGTCATCAACCGACGGTCGTGCCTCCCATCTCTTCCTTACTGATAAGGGACGGAATATAGGTAAGAAAGCTATGCCGTACGTACTTGAGTACAATAGAGAATTAGTTAAAGGATTTTCCAGCACAGAGACAGAGGTAATCAACCGCTTTTTCAATTCGATTATTCAGCGGTTTGAAACTACCCCCGACAACTATTTCAAACAGCAGATTGGCAATATAGCTGTCGATTAATCAGCTGATTTGTATGCTAAAAAAGAAACAGCCGTGCAGGATCTATCCTGCACGGCTGTTTTTACGTATTTCCTACTGAAATAGTGGCAGTTACGAGAGCCTCTCCCTGATCTTTGCCGAAACATCACGTGTCAACTCAAGCACTTTAACGGCCTGCGCCCTGGTTACCGTTCCGGTTCCGCAACTCGGAGTGATAAAGCTCTGATTAAAAACTGTCTGCTGCGGAATACCGATAGCTTCGAGTTGAGCAGTCTGCTCAAACCACATATCAACAAGAGCGTCAACACTGGCTGTTTCAATCAGCTCTGCATCGGTCGGCACTATTCCTGTTGCCAGGATACCACCTCGAGCAAAAAAATCTTTTATCTGATCACGATAGAGCACCAGACGATCGAAATACGAATATGCATCGTAGCTGACAACATCAACACCTGCATCAAAGAGCAGCGACCACTCAGTATTGCCGCAAACATGAACGCCTGTAAGTCCATTCTCAGCCTTAACAGCAGCGAACACCTCTGAAAAAATGTTGATAACATCTTCTTTGCTGATAGTGATAAATGCAGAGGTACCGAAACCGGACAGACCAGGCTCATCAAAAAACACAATAGAAGGCGTACTGATCTCAGCCATTTTGCGCGCCTGAAACTGCGCTTTGAGTGCCAGCATTTTTACCGCCGCATCACGAAGCTGCTCATTATAAAAGATGGCGCGCCCTGCCTGATCAACAACGCCTGTACAGAAGGTGAATGGTCCGGTAATCTGGCCTTTAAGACCTTGCAAATCACTTTTCCGATCCTCTGCAATTTTCAGGAACTCAAAAAAGCCTTTTGCTACATCCGACGAAAGAGCAAATCTTGAATCTTCCAATGGTGCCCCGCCTTCTGTTACCATTAGAAATTCCTCAAAAAAAGCAAGAAAATCCATATCGAATTTTTCACCTTCACCATTAATAAACACCTTGCCATCACACTCATCAACACCCGGAAACCCAGGAAGAAACTGAGGGATCATCCCCTCTTCCTTAAATGCCGGCAATTGAGGCCAGATGGGAACTTCAGGCGTATGGTTAAAAATAAGCTCTGCAGCTTCTTTATGGTTATCAAGGGGAACACTTCCGATCAGAAGCGGGAGACAATTAGGGGTAAAATGAGACATCTTCTCAACCTTTTATTAATTCTTGATTTCTTGCGATTTATTCAGACTAAACGAGTAATAATGGTAATATCACTCTCGGATTTGTCACGATGTTTTTACAGTGTCAAATGCATTATCACTGATTAACGAAAACCAGTTGACCTACATATAAATAGGATCGCCACCCGGCTGCATGACGTTTTTCATCAATATTTGGACAGATAGCACAAAAGCCTAACTAATCAGGAAAAATTATTACTTGCCAAGAGCGCCGAAGTTACAGATACCTTCACATATTTGAAGAAATATTTTACACACCTGCCCTTTCCCTCTCCACACTCATTTGCTATTGTATGTTATGTATTTAATCACGCGTTTCTTTTTTCATGCATTTCATTTAGCTGTACGTAGCAACAATGGCAACTGAAGAGGATGGTGAAACGGGCCATCCCCGTGCAACCATCAGGTTTCAGCCCTCAAGTCATTACCAGAGTGGCACTGAAACTTCAAGAGAATGACTTTTTCAACCTTGAGGAAAATCTATGAAAATTGAATTAGATAAAAATGTTGTAGAGATTACCCCTGAGAATGAGCAGGAAGCAGAACAGCTCGACACCCTCTGGAAAGTCGTTGTTGATTGTGCCGGTACAAACAAGAAACTCGCACCTATCGGTGAATACATTCCCGTAAAGTCAACACTCGCCCGTTTCGTAATCGAATAATAACAGGCACTTTTTGCTTTAAGCGATTTAACCTTAAGCGCCCGGCAGATTCTTTTCCGGGCGTTTTTCATGTCAGTAATCCCTCTCCTGTGGTTGCGCTATTTCTCTACCTTTGCTCAAGCAATCGTGTGATTCATCACCCTCCACTTGATTTTCTTCATCAAAGATACCTATATTGTTGCTAATATCAGGTTGTTCTATTTATTAGCGCCGCATTGATGGTGAGTTGTTCAGGCACCGGTTCGTCTCCAGACGTTTCACTCCTCCGCATCAAACTCTCTTCGGCTTTTCGTAGTTTTATTCTTTGTATGACGTATTACATATTATGAAACCAGACTTTATTACCTACATTCAGGATCGGGTCATTCTTGGCGATGGCGCACTTGGCGCATATTTATACGAGTGCGGTATCAGCAGGGAGAAGAACCTTGATCTCCTCAACATACAATCCCCTGACACAGTATTTACCGCCCATGAAGAATACATACGTGCAGGTAGTCAACTCATTGAAACCAATACTTTCGGAGCAAATTCTTTCAAACTTGAACATATTGGCTTTGGCGACAAAGTCAGAGACATAAACCGTGCTGGAGCTGATATAGCCAAAAAAGCTGCTGGCAAAAAAGTGTATGTAGCCGGATCAGTCGGCCCTACTGGTACTCGCTTTCCGCTTGTAGACGATGAAACGACCATTGAAGACATCTCATCATCATTTACAGAACAGTGCATGGGTCTTGCCGAAGGCGGTGTTGACGCTCTCATTTTAGAGACATTCTCAAACCTCGAAGAAATGAAGCTGGCTCTTGCTGTTGCACAAAAATGCGTTCCTCACTTACCAGTTATCGCACAAATGGTTTTCCCAACAGGAGACACCACGCCTTATGGTGATGATATCATCACCTGCACACAAGAACTTCTTAAAGGCGGAGCATCAATCATTGGCACAAACTGCGGACGGGGTGTTCATTCTGCAGAGACTGCTATTCGAGCGATGGCACAGGCAGCACCTGCAAAAACCGTTCTTTCAGCCTTCCCTAATGCCGGGGTCCCTGAGATGATTGGAGACCGAACCATCTATCCCGCTCAGCCTGACTATATGGCTATGAGAGCCGCAGAGATGATACGCACAGGTGTACATCTTATTGGCGGTTGTTGCGGAACCACTCCTGCACATGTACACCGATTTAAATCAATTCTAAAAATTAAGCCGGTTCATGCAAAAGCGTCAATCCAGATAAAGCAGCAGAATGATCCAGGTAAACATTCCAGACGTAACAAGCCTGGTAAGTTTCTTAGCAACATAGAAAGAAATCGTTTACCCATAATCGTTGAACTTGATCCTCCAACCCACCTTGATGTAGAGCATATCTTAACGGGAGCCGAACATCTTGCAGCAGCAGGTGTGGATGCAATCTCACTTGCCGAAAACCCCCTGGCAATTCTGCGCGCAGGTAATCTTGGCCTTGCCTCACTTATACGGCAAAGAACATCACTTAAAACGATCCTGCATCAGACAGGCCGTGACCTCAACGCACTCGGTTTACAGGCACGAATGATGGAAGCACATCTGCTTGGTATCGAATCAGTTCTTGCTATCACTGGTGATTCAGCAACCGGTACTGACCAGCCTGGAGTGAGCGGTGTCTTTGATCTTCGTTCACATGGACTGATCAATATGCTGAGCGGTTTGAATAACGGAGTAAATATGGCTGGCAAGGATCTCAAAGGCCAAACTGATTTTTCTATTGGAGCTGCCTTTTGTTTCAAACCCGAAAACCCTGATATGCAAATTCGCCGTCTTGAGAAAAAGGCTGAACTCGGGGCTCGTTTTGCAATGACTCAACCACTATTTTCTGCCAAAGCCGTCATGCAGATGCTTGAGAAAACATCGCATATCGACATGTGTATTTTTCCAGGGATTTTTCCGCTTATTTCCCTACGAAATGCAGAATTTCTTCACAACGAGGTACCGGGCATTTATGTGCCGGAAGATATACGAAAGAAACTCGCAAAATATGACACTGTTACCGACCAGAAAAAAGCCGCCCTTGAATATACAGATCAAATGATCAGTGAAGTAGCTCAATTTGTCGATGGATTATACCTCATAAGTCCACTCAATAAATGGGATATAATTCTTGATTTCGTCAAAACTATTCGGGAAAATGCGTATAGTGGCAGTGGTAAAATCCACAATGTTCGTTAACGCTCGTATAAGCCAATTGCTCACCCGTACGTAAAAGTCGTATGAGACATTGTGGTAGTTCCACAATGTCTCATACGACCCTGTCCCACTCAATGCTATACCACTCTGTATCATTCAAATATATTGCAAAAACTATTCATTTTTATTGATATTTCCCACCAGCCCTATTACAACACTCAAATGTTAGAAACATCTAATATGCGCAATTGCCCATAACCACTATCACAGCGCTTACTTTACCTTCTGTTTCCAGTGTCTCTTACATTG
Source organism: Desulfosediminicola flagellatus (assembly GCF_005116655.2). Taxonomy (GTDB): domain Bacteria; phylum Desulfobacterota; class Desulfobulbia; order Desulfobulbales; family Desulfocapsaceae; genus Desulfopila; species Desulfopila flagellata. The sequence continues at coordinate 3,212,023 of NZ_CP050698.1, forward strand.
CCAATTCGTACCTTCGTACAATTATCCCCTCAATCTAAATAATTGACTTTTAAAAAACCTGTCTGTAGATTCGATTTTTGCTTAATCACCAAAGACGGGAGATACACTGGACATAACTTGTATTTACTTCACCTATCTATAGGGACTGTACAGGTAACTCCACAAAAAGGATCACTCTCAACAGGAAATAGCGGCATGGTAATGTTTAGACCATCACAATTTCCGCTGTACTCTTATCCCGGCATTTCTATGTCGCTGGTCGGTGTATTGTTGTCTCAACCCTCCCGTCATCAAAAAATTTCCTCCAATCATTCTGCCTTAAGGTTTTTGCTATGATTCCGCATTACCTCAGGCATACCGAAATTTCACATCATCCTGCACAGGCTGATGTTACGTTTTTCTCGCATTTTGCTCCACCTCACCATGTAGCTAACCGTCATTTCGATACACATCGTCACGACGTTTATGGCATAACTTCGAACGTGCGTTCCCATTGGTGCGTAGATGGTTGAATCATTTCATCATGGGAATAAACCGAAACCATCTGATTCTATTATGGAGGTATAATTTTACAATATCAGCGGCTTAACAGACCGCTGCCTGAAGTGTGATGTTGTTTGTTCTGACTGACAATCGAGTTTAACCTGTGCCGCACTGCGGGCAGGGCAGAAAGAGGATTGAGTTTATGGCAGAAAGCAGTATCAAAATCAAAGGCAAGAAAGAGAGTTTCTTCATAGATAAGGTTAAAGATATCCTCCCTCAGGATGGTAATCTGAACCTTTGCCTTACCTGCGGCGCATGTGCTTCCGGTTGCCCGGCAACCGGACTGGCGGATATGGATCCACGTAAATTCCTCCGCATGTGTGCAATGGGTCTGGATGAAGAAGCTACTAAATCCCCATGGGTCTGGATGTGCACCATGTGTCAGCGGTGTATATATGTATGCCCCATGCAAATCGACATTCCCCAACTCGTATTTAACGCGAGGGCAACATGGCCCCGTGAAGATCGACCAAAAGGCATTCGCGATTCCTGCGACATGGCCTTAAGAAATCCTTCAAACAGTGCAATGGGTACCGCTCCAGACGATTTTATATTTGTCGTTGAAGACGTGCTCGCAGAGTACCAGGAATCACAACCTGAGTTTAAAGATATGGTTGCCCCTATCGACAAAGAGGGTGCCTTTTTCTTTCTCAATCAGAACTCAAGGGAGCCGGTAACAGAACCGGACGAACTTGTTCCCTTATGGAAAATCCTGAATCTTGCAGGAGTTGACTGGACCTACGGCAGTAAAGGCTGGGCAGCAGAAAATTACTGCTTGTTCCTGGCTGACAATGAATGCTGGGAAAAAGTAACCAGAGTATCTGCCAACCAGGCAAACGAACTCGGGTGTAAGGTCTTTCTAAATACTGAATGAGGACACATTACATTCTCAGTCCGGGCTGGACTGAAAAAATTCGGTATTGAGCACAACTTTGAAGTTGCATCTATCTATCAGTATTACGCGAAGTGGATCCGTGAAGGACGCCTGAAAGTCAATTCCGACTGGAATAAAGACAGAAAGGTCAAGTTCACTATCCAGGACCCGTGTCAGATAGTTCGTAAGGGCTATGGTGAATCAGTAGCTGACGATCTTAGATATGTTGTCCAATCTGTAGTTGGAAAAGAAAACGTCATTGAAATGACGCCAAACAGATCCAACAACTATTGCTGCGGCGGCGGTGGCGGATTCCTGCAATCAGGTTATCCGGAAGAACGACGTGCATATGGTAAAAAGAAGTTTGATCAGATAATTGAAACCGGTGCAGACTACTGCATTACCGGTTGTCATAACTGTCATGCACAGGTTCACGATATTGGACACCATTTCGGTGGCTCATATAGCACAGTTCACCTTTGGACACTCATCTGTCTTTCTCTTGGAATCTTAGGACCAAATGAGAGAGAGTACCTTGGTGAAGACTTAAAGGATGTAGACGTATTTCACCCTGAGTCATCTTTGTTTTAATAAGGTTTTAAACTCAGAAGTTGAAACGATCTCACTTGAACTGAATTAAAGGGAGCAAAGACGTATGAGTTTTCAAAAACGATTAGCAGCGAACGAATTCGTCGTCCTGGCAGAAATGCACACTCCGAAAGGAGTGAATATCTCCAGATTAGTCAGCGACGCCAAAAGAGTTAAAGGTAAAATAGACGCGGTAGTCATCCCTGATATGGATAACGGTATTATGCGCATGAGTGCATTGGCCGGTGGTGTCCTTATGCAGCAACAGGGAATCGAAACCATCATGCATGTCTATTGTCGTGACAGAAACAGAATGGCTCTGCAGGGTGATATCCTTGCTGCTCATGTCCTGGGTGTTCAGAACCTTCTTGTCGCGCATAGTGAAGATATCACTGAAGGTGATCACCGCGAGGCCACCGCAGTTAACGATATCGATGAAGTGCAACTGCTTGAGGCTATCGCTAAACTGCAAACCGGAAAAGACATGGAAGGCTTTGAGCTTGATGGCATTCCATCGTATACAGCCGGCTGCACGCTTGCACCTTTTAGTAATGACAAAGGGCTTGATGAACAGCTTAAACTTGCTCAGGCCAAAGTTAAGGCCGGCGCAGCGTTTATCATTACCCCACCAGTCTTCGACATGGTGCATTTCAGCGGTTTCTACTCCAAGGTTAAAGAACTTGGTGTACCTGTAATTCCTACAGTTTTTCTCATCAAATCACTTGCTATTGCTCAGTATATCGCTACCACCGATCCAGGTTCCAATATATCTGAAGATGTCATCAAACGTATTCGCAAATCATCTGATCGCGAATTGGAAGGCATCAAAATTGCCGGTGAGACCATCGCAGCGTTACGTGAGGTTACCCAGGGCGTGCTGATTCAAACTCTGGGTTGGGAGTACAAATTGCCCGACATCCTTGACGCAGCAGGAATCTGATTGAAGAGAGAACTTTGCAGAAGGAATGACCGATTATATCGTTTACCCCTGCGTAACCTTGTCAAATGAAGGGTAGAAATGCAGAACACAAATAGACTTCAAAGCAGCAACAAGGTACTTGTTATCGGCGGAGGTCTTGGTGGTATAAGAACGGCGCTCGATCTGGCTGAAGCTGAAAAGGATGTTATTTTAGTCGATAAGGCTCCCGCAATAGGCGGCCTTATGACCCAGCTCGACCGTACTTTTCCAACCAATAACTGCGACCTCTGCACGCTTGCTCCTAATCTCTCCGAGAGTAGCAGGCAGCAACATATTCAACTTTTGGAGCTGACAACTGTCACCGATGTTAAAGGTGAAAAAGGCAACTTTACAGTTAGCCTTACAACAGCTCCCAGGTACGTTAACCTCGACAAATGTACAGCCTGTGGCGAGTGTCATAAAGCCTTTCCGGAGTGCGTTACCTTTACTCCCGGTTTAGACCACCGCGCTCCGACCTGTATGCGTTATCCTCAGGCAACACCCCAGGCGTACGCTGTAAACCTCGACAAATGCAACGATGTTCAGGCTTTGATGAAGGTTTGCCCTGCCGGTGCAATCAATCCCGATGATATGGGTAGAATGCAGGAGATCAAGTGTAGCTCTATAGTGTACAGTCCCGGCGCTGCACTTTTTGATCCAAGTCATCTGGATTACTTGGCATACGCAACTCAACCAGATGTAGTAACCAGCCTGGAGTATGAGCGCATTCTCTCAGCTTCCGGTCCAACCATGGGAAACCTTGTTCGCCCGTCCAATGGTGAGCAACCGAAAAAAATTGCCTGGATTCAGTGTGTCGGCTCCAGGGGACTACAAAAAGGTGCAGGTGAATATTGCTCCAGCGCCTGTTGTATGTTCGCCTTAAAAGAGGCAATGGTTACCAGAGAACGTTTTGGTGATGATATCGAAACAACTATATTCTATATGGATATGCGTACTTTCGGTAAAAACTACGAGCTATACTTCGAGCGTGCAAGAGACGAGTTCGGTGTACGATTTATTCATAGTCGGCCTCACAGTATAGTGCAGCCGGAGGGTGAAGAAAAGCTCCTGTTGTCATATACCAATGATGGTTCTACCAAGCAGAACGATGAAGCTTTTGACATGGTTGTACTCTCCACCGGTTTCAAGGTGGCTGAAGATGTAAAAGAGCTTTCTGCAAAAATGGGACTTGAACTTCATACTGATAGCTTTCCAAAGACTGACAACTTCAATCCTCAGGCAACATCGGTTCCCGGTATTTATGTCAGTGGAACGTTTGAAAGCCCTAAAGATATCCCAGAAACAATGGTTCAGGCCAGCGCAGCTGCTTGTCTGGCGGCACGGGATGTTGAGACAGTTAAAGCTGATGAAAATGACGAAAGTGCCTTCCCTGCTGAACGCGACATAAGCGATGAAGAACCAAAGGTTGGAGTATTTATCTGCGATTGTGGTGAAAACATTGGCAATACCGTTAATGTAGATACCCTCGTTGAAAAAGCCTCCTCTCTCAAGCATGTTGCTGTAGTTAAAGCTGCAGGGCATGGTTGCAGTCGCGAGTCAATGGCAATGATCAAGGAGACCATTGAAACTGAAGGTCTCAACCGTGTGGTTATAGGCGGGTGTTCTCCACGATCTCATCAGGAGAAATTCCAGGATCTTATTCGCTCTGCTGGTCTCAATAAATACCTGATCGAGATTGCAAATATTCGCGAGCAGGCTACCTGGGTACATACAGGCGAACCAGAGAAAGCAACCACAAAGGCTAATGAGCTCATTCAGATGGCTGTCGGAAGTGTTGTCAAAGCACAGTCTCTGGCGGATTACTCACTACCGATCAATAAAGATGTACTGGTAGTCGGTGGTGGTGTTAGCGGAATGACAGCAGCTCTTGAGCTTGCTGACCAGGGCTCTAAAGTGTATCTGGCCGAAAAAACCACTGAACTTGGTGGTGTAGCAAAAAGCCTCAAGAAAACCCTTGAGGGTGGTGATGTTCAGCAATACCTGAGTGGTTTGGTTGAAGAAACTACAGCCCATGAAAACATTGAAGTTATTACCGGTGCATTACTTGTAGATCACGCCGGAATGCCTGGCATGTTTAAAACTGGTATGCAGGTTGGCCGTCAGCTTTTCTATCGCCAGATAGAGCACGGAATCACGATTATTGCTACCGGTGCTAAACCTAATCGCCCGAGCGAATATCTGCTTGATGAGTGTGATCAGGTTGCAACTCAGCTGGAAATTCACAAAATTATCCATGAACAACCTGAAAAAGTTAAGGGTTGGGACAATGTGGTAATGATCCAGTGTGTTGGCTCCAGAACCGAAGGCAATCCCAACTGCTCTCGCATCTGCTGCCAGAATGCAGTGAAAAACGCACTGTCCATTCTTGAGATTAACCCGGAAGCACGGGTATTTGTGCTTTACCGCGATATGCGTACATATGGTCGACAGGAAGAGTATTACCGTAAGGCCAGAGAGAAAGGTGTTATTTTTGTACGCTACGATCTGGACAGTAAACCACAGGTTGAAGCGGTTGACGGCAAAGTCGATGTCAGCTACACCGACCAGATTCTTGGCATGCAGGTAACAGTCAGTGCAGACTTCCTCTGTCTGAGCACCGGACTTATCGCCGATCAGGACTCAAACGAAGAACTTGCAATGACCTTCAAACTACCTCGTACAGAGGACGGATATTTTCTTGAAGATCATGTGAAACTGAGACCTGTCGACCTGCCACTTCCTGGCTTTTTTGTAGCAGGTACTGCACATTCACCGAAATCCATTCGTGAAAGTGTATCCCAGGCTCGTGCTGCAGCCTCTCGCGCTCAGACAATGCTCGCAAAAGACACAATCAACCTCGGTGCACGAATAGCCAGAGTTGATAGTAAAAAGTGTGCATCATGTCTCGTTTGTGTTCGCGAATGTCCTTACGACATCCCATTTATCAATGCAGACGGCTACTCGGAAATCGATCCGGCGCTCTGTCACGGTTGTGGAGCGTGTGCTGCGGAATGTCCTGCTAAAGCTATCCAGTTAATGGAATTTGAAGATGACAGGATACTGGCCAAGCTGGATGAACTTTTTGAGAAGGTGGTGGCATAATGGAAAATTTCGAACCGGTAATTGTGGCATTCTGCTGCCACTACTGTGCGTATACTGCGGCCGATATGGCAGGGACTCAGCGCCTTGCCTATCCATCCAATGTGAAAATTATTCGTGTCCCCTGCTCCTGTAAAGTTGACGCATTACATCTGGTCAAAGCGTTTGAAAAGGGTGCAGACGGTGTCTATGTCGCCGGTTGTCTTAAAGGTGATTGCCACTTTAAAAGCGGTAACGACAAAGCTGCGAATAGGGTGAAATACGTAAAACAGTACCTAGAAGAGATTGGTATTGAAAGCGAAAGGCTGGAGATGTTTCGCATGTCCGCAGGTATGGGATACCAATTCGCCCAGACCGCAAAGGACATGACTGAAAAAATCCGTGAGCTCGGTCCAAGCCCGATCAATATTGCCATTGCCCAGTTGAACGGGCAGGCAGCGTGATTGCAGGTAAATATAAGAAGGAGAGTGAATTACAATGATCACCGCTGAACGTAAACCTCTAGAAGAACTCATAGACTACATCTCGCCTTACAATAAGATTCTTCTTATTGGCTGTAACGAGTGTGTCACTGTTTGTGCTGCCGGTGGACGTAAGGAAGTCGGGCTGCTCGCATCCGGGTTACAGATGGCCATGTTAAAAAAGGGTAAAAGCGTTGAAATTCGAGAGCATACTCTTGAGAGACAATGTGACCCTGAATATGTAGAAGAACTGGTAAGCATGATAGATGGTGCTGATGCCGTCATGTCAATGGCCTGTGGCTGTGGTGTTCAATCCATCGCTGCTCGTTATAAAGACAAGCCTGTTTTTCCTGCTGTTAACACCAAGTTCATGGGTGCCTCTGAAAGTCAGGGTGTCTGGGCCGAACGATGCCAGGGTTGCGGTAACTGCCTTCTGGGTCAGACCGGTGGCGTATGTCCGATCGCCAGATGTGCCAAGCGATTAATGAACGGCCCTTGCGGCGGATCCACCAAGGGCAGTTGCGAGATCGATGAAAATGTCGATTGTGCATGGCAGCTTATCTGGGATCGTCTTAAGGCGCTTGGCCAGACCGAGAACTACGTAGAGATTGCTGCTGCCAAAGATTGGCGTACAGGCAATGGCAATGGACCCCGTAAGATCATCAGAGAGGACTTGGCAGAATGAAAACAGAAAGTAAATTAGAAAAAATACTGGCCGCAGGTCATCTTGCAGTAACCGGCGAGTGTGGTCCTCCACGTGGTGCCAATGGCGACAAGGTTCGGGAAAAATCCAAATACCTTGAAGGTGTAGTAGACGCCGTAAACATTACAGACAACCAGACCGCAATGGTACGTATGTCAAGCTTTGCAGCTTCTGTCATATGTAAACAGGAAGGGTTGAATCCACTGTTGCAAATGGTGACCCGTGATCGTAACAGACTCGCTATGCAAGCTGATATTCTTGGTGCCTATTCTTTGGGTATCGACACCATGCTCTGCCTGTCTGGTGATCACACCAAATTCGGTGACCATCCAATGGCCGCAAACGTCCATGATATCGACTCTATCCAGCTTATCCAGATGGTTAAGCAGATGCGGGATGAGGGAACATTTCAAGGTGGCGCGGAAATTAAAGCAGGCGCTCCCAAGATGTTTATCGGTGCAGCTGCAAATCCTTTCGCCGATCCGTTTGAACTTCGCGTGATGCGTCTTGCCAAGAAGATCAACGCCGGTGCTGACTTTATTCAGACTCAGTGTATCTTTAACGTACCCAAGTTTGAACAATGGATGGAAGGTGTTTGTAAGATGGGTCTCCATAAAAAGACCTATATCATGGCGGGTGTCACTCCAATGAAATCGGTTGGTGCAGCACGCTTCATGCAGAAAAGAGTACCAGGAATGGATGTCCCACAAGAGATAGTCGACCGCATGGCTTCAGTGCCAAAAGAAGAGCAAGCTGAAGAAGGCGTAAAGATCTGTGTCGAGACTATCGAGAGGCTCAAAAAAGTGGAAGGTGTTTCAGGTTTCCACATCATGGCCATCGAGTGGGAAGAAAAAGTTGAAGAAATTTGCGAAAGAGCGGGACTTCTTCCCAGACCTCAGGTATAAAAAGTGTTAGAAAAAATTCAATCCAACCTTGTCTAAGGAGGGAGTACACGTGAGCGATAAGCAACTGATTTTGGTCGTAGACGATGATACAGATCTCGTGGAAATGGTCTCCATGAAGCTGGAAAACGAGAATTTCAGGGTAGCAAAAGCGTATGACGGTCTCGAGGCAATGGACAGAATTAATGAAGAGCGGCCTGCTCTCATTATCCTTGACGTTATGATGCCTCGAAAAGATGGCTACACTCTCTGTGACGAATTGAAAAATTCGGACAACTACAAGGATATTAACATTATCCTGCTGACCGCTGTTACAGAAGCGATCGGCACAACCAACTACACCCATATGGGTGGCAAAACGACCTTGGCCGATGACTTTATTGCAAAGCCTATCGATCTTGACAAGCTCGTTGAAATTGTTAAAGACAACCTGTAAGATCCCCGGCCGGCCTCTTTCTATTTGAGAGGCCGGCCACTCTGCTTGCTACCTGGAGACACATGGATAGTCCCTCAGGGATACATCCCGAAAGAATTAGAGTCGGCGGGATTAAGATCAGTCCAGAGCTAGCTCAGTATATTTATACCCGCCCATCCAACAATCGGTGTGGACTCCAATCCGCTCTGGAAAAAATTGCATCACTCAACATCAACATTTCCTACCTGACACTCTCATCTGCTACAGATTCAATCAGCACCAGTTTTTGTGTTGCTGCAGATAATCTCAGCACGGTGCAGGGAATACTTCATAGTACCAGTGACATTTCTGACCAGGTTGAAATCATTCCATCTGTAGGTAGTCTCACACTTTTTCCCCACAGAAACAGTATGTTCATGCTTGGTAGAGTGCTTAAACTTTTTGGTAATCATAATCTCAAAATTTATGGAATCTGCACATCTATTTCTGCCCTCACGCTCATCACAGATTTTTCGCAACTCAATCAAGCCATAACTGCACTCGAAGAAATAGTGGAATTGCCTGAAAATCACTCGCCATTTCGCCAGGAATTTCAGATCCGCCAGATTGGTCAATAAATCTCAATATCAGACAGGAGCTAAAGTTGGAGACAATCGCTGTTTATTGGGAACCGGTCATTAGGGTTTATGGCATTGAGACACGAGTAGATGTTGCATTTATAGAACTGAATTTCCCTCTTGATGAGCTGGATTTCCACGGTAGCAATATCGAAAAGCTAGCAGGAACCTGCAACGATTTCATTATGGTGCTCCTCCAATATGTTGACCAGAAATCCGCTAAGATCTGCATTGCTTTAAAAGTCCAATATGCCAAGACGCTATATCACCATCTTGATCGATTAGCGGAAAAAGGATACAAGGTAACTGTCCACTTAAAAGAACATGTAGATATGGTCTTCTTTCATGGCCCTCATTTTCAGGACAGGTATGGAATTGCCGAAACGGCTTTCAGGGTTCTGGATCTTGAAACTGTTTCTCTTCTGGCAGTTGGTTGTACTGGAACCAGCGTCTATCTCGTGGTCAATAACGGTGAGGCAGACTTGGCAAGACATATGCTTTCCAAAGGTTTTATCATTCCAGATCACATGCAGAATAAACATTAACAGGTCTTCAATGCAAAGCTGAATACCATGGCTACCCCGTATGGAACAGATCCTTAACGAACTTGATTGGCGAATTCGAATTTTTGAATCCCTTTCCTACCCCACCCGGATTCTTAACGCGAATCGTGAAGTAATAGCCGCCAACCAGGTCTTTTACGATAGATTTCAAATAACAAAAGAGGATCTCCTTGGCAGAACCTGCCACGACGACAGCCTGCCTTACGCTTCTATCTCACACTTCCCATGTTCATCCGACAAATGCCCGCACCTCGCTGCACACGAAAGCTGTAAATCTCAATCAATTGAGGTACAAACCTGGGACAAAAATGGTAACACGATATGGGAAGAGCGAGTCTTTTCACCGATTTTAGACGATAAGGGCAAAGTAAAATATATAGTTGAAAGCATACGTGACATTACGCGTATAAAGCATCTTGAGAAAAGATACAGCGAGATGCGCGAGCTTATTGATAAAGTCGTGCAAAGTTCTGTCAGCGCTATAATGGCCGCAGACAGGGAGGGTAACATCATCCTCATGAATGAAGCTGCCGAAAAGCTCTTTGGCTACTCAGTTCTTGATGCAAACGAAATTAATATAGAAAATTTTTATCCATCAGGTGTTGCACGCGAGATAATGCGCAAGCTTCGTGATGAAGAGATTGGCGGCAAAGGGAAATTACCCATCACCAATGTGGACATTGTTAAGCAAGACGGAGAAAAAATTCCTGTAGAGATGACTGCCGCAATCATCTATGAAGGAGAGAATGAAGCTGCAACTGCAGCTATATTCAACGACCTAAGAGAAAAACAGGCTGTTGCAAAAAAGCTGGAAAATGCAGAAGTACAATTATTACAGTCGGAAAAACTCGCTTCCATAGGTCGGCTTGCGGCCGGTGTTGCCCATGAAATCAATAATCCACTTACCTCTATTCTCATGTACGGCAACATGATGTATGAAGAGCTGGATGCAGATCATCCGCTCATTCAACATCTTCGATATATTCTTGAGGATGCTGAAAGGTGTACAGGTATTGTCAAAAACCTGCTGGCATATTCAAGACAGGCGAGTCCATCAAGGGCCGTATTTTACTTAAACAATATGGTCAATGAGAGTTTAGGGCTTATAAGGGATCAGAAACTCTTCATGAATGTTCAGGTCGTTAAAAATTTCGACGACCATCAAATACTCGTTAATGCGGACAAAAATCAATTATGCCAGGTTGTGATCAATCTACTGATCAACGCCTTTGATGCAATGGAAGGTAGCGGCACTCTTACCCTGACAACCTATCGCAACGACTCACACCGCGCATTTATTGAAGTAAGTGATACTGGTTGTGGAATATCCGATGAGGATGCCTCCAAAATATTTGAACCATTTTTTACAACAAAGGAACTGGGGAAAGGTACAGGACTCGGATTGAGTATGGCTTACGGTATAATGCAGGAAAATGATGGAGGAATTTCCATAAAATCTACAGGGCCGGAAGGAACAACAATCGTGCTTGAACTCCCCGAAGAACCGGTGACCGATGAATTCACTTTTGTATCTATCGGCTGATACTGTTGTATTTGCGTTCTTTTGAAAATTCACCTGTACAATCTAGTGCTGTTTTCTATATCAATTTTATTGCCATTTATTATAAGAATTGTGGAATAAAAGCACGATACCAGTTATAAGATATAGAGAAAATAACCTGCCTCAATCTTTATGTGCATCCTGATGTGCATACCCTTTACAAAGGAATGGCACCCCGTGTCTCGGCCATAAGGAGGGAACCCGCCACACATTCACATTACACTTTAATAATACATGATATTCATGTGCATATAGAGTTCTGTGAATTGCTAGTCCGATAAATCCATTAACATTACAGAGGGAAGAGAGACTTATTATGAATTTCAACACACTTCTGGCATTGTCTGTTCTTATCTGTCTGGTTGGTTTGGCGTTACGGTTGTACGCATGGTTTACTCAGGGAATCCATCCCCCCTCTCCCACGATCCCTCTAGGCGACAGAATACGTAGCGGACTTCAAAGTATTTCCCATACGCTCTTTGGCGGAAAGGCTGTAACTCTCATTAAATCGTTCTTTGTCGACCTCATCTTCCAAAAGAGAATCATTCAAAAATCTGGCTTGCGCTGGACGGCACATACCCTCATATTTTTTGGTTTTATCTTTCTTCTACTGATGCACGCTATGGAAGCCGTGGTTAGTGAGAATATCTTTTCGAACTACTACTCCACGCTCAACCCATATCTCTTTTTACGAAATGTTTTTGGCCTGATGGTGCTCATCGGTGTCGGTCTTGCAGTATATCGACGGATTACTCTGGCAAATAAACGATTAAAAACCTATCCCAGCGATTGGGCAGCACTCATTCTGGTTGGTGGTATAATCCTCTCAGGAATGCTGCTGGAAGGTTCGCGTATTTCATCATACACCGTCTTTAGCGGAATGGTAGACGAGTATGGAGCATTTGATGATAAGGAAGTCCTTGATCTTGAAGCTTTCTGGGTTGCAGAAAATGGCCTTGCTGCGACCAATGTCGTTAAACCAATCTCAGCAGAACAAATTGAACTGGGACGCGAAGCAAATGAATCCAGTTGTATAGAATGTCATGCTGGAAACAGCTCAGCATTTGCAAGTTTTACGCTCAAAGGATTAACCAGGCCTTTTGCCTGGATACTTGGTGACAATGCAGCAGTTAACCTGTTTAGTTTTCTGCATATCCTTTTCTGCCTTGTTTTCCTTGCCTGGCTGCCATTCTCAAAGATGTTCCATATAATTGCAGCACCGATCAGTTTGTTGATTAACTCCATCATGGGCAAAGAGAATGCCACTGACACTGCCAATGTGCTTAATCGGCAAATGGTCGGTTTATCAGCCTGTACCCACTGCGGTTCATGTTCAGTTGAATGCTCTTCCAGTATGTTTTTTGAGTCATTCAAAAACGACTTCATCCTGCCTTCTGAAAAGGTACAGTACCTAAAAAACATTGCTGCTGGTAAAGAAATTGACGCCGCCACTCGAAAACAACTCCAGGAGGGACTATACGTCTGCACCAGTTGTGACAGATGCTCGGATATATGCCCATCTGGTATAAATTTACGTGATATCTTTGTCAGTGCTCGTTACGCATTACTTGAACATGGTGTTCCTGAGAAAACGCTCTTCAGCCATTTTTCATTTCCACTTGCTCTGGCGCAGCGTTTCTCCGGTGATCACCTAAAAGCGCTTAAAGCAGTTGAAGAGCTCTTCAGAAAGACTTTCCAGAAGATATCCGATCTCTCCCTGCCACTGTCACTCACACGTACCAGCGGAATGATGAACGAAAGCTATAAGAGTTGCTATTCGTGTCAGCGCTGTACAAATGTCTGTCCTGTTGTCCGCAGTTATGAAAATCCGGTCGAGGCTCTGGACATGTTACCTCATCAGCTGATATTCAGTCTTGGTATAGGCAACAGGGAAGTCGCCATGGGCTCAAAAATGATCTGGAGTTGCTCAACCTGTTATCTATGCCAGGAGCATTGCCCTAATCAGGTAGAGCTGACAGACATTTTCTATAACCTGAAAAATGCTGCATTGAATAAAATCGATTCAGGAGAGAATTCATGAAATATGCTTTTTTTCAAGGCTGTAACATTCCTATTCGAATTCAACAATATGCCCTGGCGACTGAGGCAGTATTTGCCAAATTTGATATAAAGCTGCAGGTAATGCCTGAGTTTAACTGTTGCGGCTATCCGATGCGTAACGTAGATGAGAAATCCTACATCCTTCCTTCAGTACGCAACATGGCACTGGCAGAGCAAGCAGGACTTGACATTATGGTCATCTGTAACTGCTGTTTTCAGAGCCTAAAAAAAGCCCAGAACGTCCTCAAAAATAATGATTCTCTTGCAGCAGAGATAAATGAGATTCTCGCAAAAGAAGGTTTGAAATACTCTGCTAAAACAGAAATCAAACATTTTCTTACTATATTACATACGGATATAGGCATTGAAACTATCAAGCAGAAGCTTGCATACAAATTTAAGGGATTGAATAGTGCCGTTATTCACGGTTGCCACCTGTTGCGCCCACGTGAAATAACCACTTTTGATAACTCTTTTGTTCCGATGATAACCGAGGAACTCATGCAGCTGGCTGGAGCGACCAGCCTCGACTGGCAAGGCCGACTCGAATGCTGTGGTGCTGCCCTTGCTGGCTATAATGACGAATTATCAATCAAGTTGCTTGAAGAGAAACTCAATGGCGCCAAGTCTGCTGGAGCCGATTTTATCACGCCTATCTGCTCGTATTGTCACCTGCAATTCGATACAGCACAACTCAACAACTTAGCGGATAAACCTGAAGCATCACCAATGCCAGTATTACTCTATCCGCAACTGCTCGGCCTGTGTCTTGGAATAGACGCCCAATCACTCGGTATTGCAGATAATAAAACAATATCAAATGACAATATTTCAACTCTGGTTTCTCTATTAGGCCCACCAGTCGAAGAAAAAAAACGACGTAAAAAAGCCAAATCAGCAGCCTGATCCCAGCTAATTACCCTGTAAAGCAATTACCTTATAAAGCAAAAAGCCGCCCTGCTCCATTGCAGGGCGGCTTTTTACTTTAATAAATCTCAGGAATGGTTATATCTATTGAGTGTCAAACACGAGCTGTACGACCACATGTCATACTAACACCCCACAAGGGGGTATACGTGTCTTAGTGGTTTAAAATAGTTCTAAGTATTCAAGTTCTCCGCGTTTTCTTGTTTTTTTTATACCCCTCAAGGGGATACTGTACTGAGTGACAGTTTTTCAGGAGTAAGGCACTAACCTTGAATGGAGATTATATGGGCAAAGTAATAGCATTTGCAGGAAAAGGAGGAGTGGGTAAAACCACCGTTGCATCACTCGTCATTCGTCATCTGTCAAAAACAGGAGAAACTCCCATCCTGGCAGTCGATGCTGATCCAAACAGCAACCTCGGCGAAACAATGGGGATTGATGTTCCAACAACTATTGGAGACATCCGTGAAAATTACATGCGAGACCCTCAGGGTATTCCATCCGGAATGGATAAAATCAACTACCTTGAAACTCTCGTAGAGCAAGCCTTGATAGAAAAACCTACCTTTGACCTGCTGGTCATGGGACGTCAGGAAGGCCAAGGTTGCTATTGCATGGTTAATAACATTCTGAACAACTTTACAGACAGACTCACAGCCAGCTATAAATACCTTGTTGTCGATAATGAAGCAGGTATGGAGCACTTGAGCAGACGAACTGCAGGTAAAGTTGATATGCTCTATTTAGTAACCGATTATTCCTTACGTGGCCTGCGTGCAGTACGACGTATTCATGACATGCTTGACAGCCTTAAACTTGAAATTAAGGATATGGGTATTGTTGTCACCAGAGCACCGGAACAACTCGGTGATGCATTCCTTGCAGAAGTAGATGAAATTGGTGCTAAAATTGTTGGCACTATCCCTACCGACCCTGCACTTCTTGAGTTCGATATGGAAAGAAGGTCACTCATGGATCTGCCCGACGATTCTCTTTCAGTTTTAGCCGTAAAGCAGATAATGTCTGAGCCTGTCACCGCATAACTGTTTACTTCTTAACAGGGGCGAAGAGTACGTATTACTCTTCGCTCCTGTGCCTAGTTCTTCATCCAATAAAAACAGCACTACTTGACCCAAGTCAAACGCAAGAGTTCAGTAATACTGTAATCTGAGTTTACAGTAAGAAAATACGCGTTATCGTTTCTTTGTTTGTTTTCTATTCGAGCGAAACATTGACAAAATTAGAGGTGCCCGATGAAATGCCCAGGTCAGGACATGCAGTATTGGAACTCCGAAGCAATCTTTGAAGTAAACTGCCCCAAATGTGGCAAGCATGTTGAATTCTATAAAGATGACACCACTCGCAAATGCAATCATTGTGGTAATCGATTTGTTAATCCCAAGATGGATTTCGGCTGTGCGGCATATTGTCAATTTGCAGAACAATGCCTGGGCACATTGCCTGAAGAATTTGTTGGCAGCCAGGATAATTTGCTTAAAGATAAAGTCGCAGTAGAAATGAAACGGCATTTCAAAAGTGACTTTCAGCGGATTGGTCACACCACCAGAGTTGCCCGATATGCAGAATCTATTGCTAAGGAGGAAGGTGCTAATGTTCCTATAATTCTCTGTGCAGCATATCTCCATGATCTTGAAGACGACAATTCAGCAGAAAAAGAACTCGTCACAGCACGAGAGATTCTAACCAAATTACATGCTAAAGAAGCGATGGCAGAATCAGTAATTGCCCTTTTGCAGTCGCAGGACCAACTGTCTTCAAACACATCAATCGAATTGCAACTCTTGCAGGATGCTAAACATTTAGCTACGCTGGAAGAACGGCTGAAAGCTCCAAGTACCCGTGAGGGGCTTGACACAGATGGAATTACATCCCATCTCAAAACAACTGCTGCCAGCAATACTGCCAAAAGCATTATTGAAAAATACAGTGCATAACAGAGATACCTCAGCTATTTGCCGGATAACCAATTTTACAAAAGTTAATCCGGCAAATGGCAGCTATGGTTTCTTCATCAAATCTGCAGCCACAATCTTAAGCGTAAATTTCCGCTGATTAAAACTCATTGTTCAACTAACGTACCTATCATCTCTTTTTTGAATGATTCAGCCTGGCCTTGTGTCGGAATTTCAGATGCCAGCAAACCAATAATGGTTTCAATATCTCCTGCTGAATCAAAATGGTCTTCACAAATGATAGCAGCCATCGGCCCGATATACCCGGCAAGTCTCTCTTCCAAAATCTGTTTGTGTTCTTTGCTTAAAACAGCTGCATGTACTTTTCTATCGTCAACATTTGCAGTGTCGGACAACTCTGTAACCAGCCCGTTAACAGGGTCCAACCCTGCTGCTGCAGCAAGATACCGTAAAATATCCTCTGTTCGTGGAAGCTCTGTGCGAAGAGACGAACTGCTCCCTTCCTGAAATCTGAAACGGCCGGAATCTATTTCAGCTAATGGCCTCAGGGCATCCCTACCCCGTTTATTAAAGAAATAGATGAATACAATTTCTCCATTATCAAGCATTAACTGTGCTGACTGATTCTCCTTTGAAGTGATATACATAACTCCAGTCTTGCCGTCAGCGCATAGAACTTTAAGTTTGGATACTATCTCAGCCAAAGGGATATAGTCTTCCTGTTTCATGTCTTTTTCCGCAGCCTGTCAAACGCCATTTGTAAACTCACGCCCATGCGTTCAATCGCCCTTGCAAGAGCACCTATTTCATCTTTGCGATTAACTTCCTGAATTACAGCATTGAGATTACCTCTACTTATTTGCTCTGCAATAGAGGTAAGATTTCTAATTGGAGTGCTAAGTCGTTGAGCAAGTAGAAATGCGATCAATACCACCATGATCAGTGTTACACCAAGAAGCATCAAAGCCTGCAGCCGTGCTTTATTTGCAGAACGATATGCCTCTTCGTAATCCTGCTGAACAATCAGTTGCCAGCCAAAGGCTGTCGTTAATGTATATCCGACAATTTTCTTCCCTTGATACTCAAATACAAATGAATTTTCGTCTAAGCGGGCTGTTGATTTAAGGACAGGGTGATTGCTCATATCCTGTAATTCGTTTGCTATCTTGCCCTGTCCATGGGCAATAAGTCTCTTCCTGTCATCCACAAGAATTGCAAACCCGGTTTCTCCAATCCGGGTTTTAGTGACTGTCGCTGACAGATCTTCAAGTGTCATGGCTATAGCCAGAACCCCTGCATTTTTATTTCTATCTGAAACAATTGGAGATGACAGGATATATGCAGGTTTGCCGGACGTTTTTCCCAACAGCACCTGCCGGCCAAAATCTTTCCCGCCCATTACCTGTTTAAAATAATCCCGATCTCCATAAAATTTAACTGGTTTACCATCGCTTCTACCAATATTCTCACCATCCGGCTGGATTGTGAAGGCAAGATAAATCCAGTCATAGGCATCAGTAATTGATTTGAGTACAGGATTTTGAGAGTCAGCATCCATAGCTCTCAAATCTGGTACCTTACTGTTTTGTTCTAGAAGTCTGAGGTTCATTGCTGTCCATTCATCAACCCGCTCAGACAACGACACAGTGTTACCAACCAGCGTGCGATAAATACTGGCAGACCAATCCTGCCTTGCTTTATGAATACTGATATACCAGAGGCCGCCCAGAGGAATAAGGGCAATAATCATCATTGTGATTAAAATTTGGTACCGGATTGTAAATCCACTAACGTTATCTTCCGATGCATTTGACGCTTCCATTTCTCTCCTCTTCAAACATTAAGATCTCCTATCAAAACCGTAATACGCGACTACGGTACCACATAAAATGAAACCTGGTTTCCAAAAGAGAGAAGGTCAAAAAAAATGCAGGACGATATAACGCTATCAACCTGAACAGCTACTGCTTTGAGTGAAATATTCTGTGACGCAACAACGGGGGTAATTCAAAATTCTCAAAGTGACCAGTAGCACGCAAAAGACCTGCAAACACAATCAACTCCACACCAACCTTGAACCAAGTTGCAATGACAGATTAGTCGAAATGACAATACCTGGCAAGATATTTTCATAGTAATACAGACGCTTACGGGACATACCTGCATTGCAAACAGGTATTTCACGGTATCGTTTTGTTAGCGTAGTCATACAATGACAACAAAATATTGCTTGAGCATGTTTCAACTGGAATTTCTTTGACTACTTTCAGAATATTCACCAAGACATAACTGATGTGGCAGTTCGTTTTGGTGTTTAGAAGTGTATTAATCGCCTGGCAATAACAATAAAAATTGGATCGTTATCAATAGTTGAAGACTTCAGAGGAACGATGGATGATGAGAGAATATATCACCTGAAGAATACATTGGGTGCTTATGTCACAGAGAACGTTGGGATCGGGATTGTATTTTTTTACCGTGATACCGGTCTTTAACAAAATTGCGTTACCACTATCAACCATGTGATACTAGTGTCATGTCATGTGTCAAATGTCGTAATAATGCGAAGCTTTTTCTCTTCCTGCAAGGCATGACTGATTGAGCATAGCAGCGCTATGTAACAGAAGGAGTAACGAAGTCAGGAAGTGAAAAGGGCGAGCAGAATTAGACATCTGATGCATGACAGGACACTAGGCCGGGATGAACAGTAGAAACAAAAAGGTATGCTTAAATTGATGTATGCATTTTAATAAATTCCTGCTCTACATTATATAGAGTTGTCACTGTATGGATTTACCAAAAAGAATGGCCGTTGAACGCTTTAAATAGTGTTCAACGGCCCAGCATAAAGGTAACACTTACTTCAATAAAAAATGCTCTAAATCACACTTTTCCCACCTGAAATCAAGTGTTAGCGCACGTCTTAGGGTCTACTTGCGCTTTACAGGCTGGGCATTTTGTTTTCTTTTCCATCTCATCTGAAAACACTTCAAATACTTTTCCGCAATCGGGACATGTAACTTTCACTTCGTTAAGACTCTTATTGCTTTCAAAACCTGGACAATGTTGGTCTGTCATAACACTATTCTCCCGTGATAAGGTTTACTTTCTCCCGGATCGTCTCAGACGCCCGGACAAGGATGCCAGTTACCGATTACTACCATTACTACCTAGTTCAATAGTCATCACACAAGAGCTGATGGCTCACAACCTCATTAAGCGTAGTAAAAAAATATGTCAGATTCTAAATACTAATAAGTTTTCCGGATAATAATGTTCCGGTCATTGCCAGACATTCCATATCAAGAAACTCTGCTGCGGAAGCTCTGTACAATATAGAGCAGTTTGCTGGAAAAAGATCATCAATATCATTAAAATTCAATACTATAGGGACACGCGGCAATGCCTTAAATACAAATGAACAATCGTATGAAGGATCGCGTCTTTCCTCGCCTCCAAACTCTCTGCATTTACTTCTTAATAGATTGAGCCTGCCGGAAAAAGTTGTCTCAAGTGTTTTATTCGTGTTCGTTGTAAAATATGAGATAAGCGGTGACGCACCTTTAAAATCTCTATACGTCATCAGCGGGTCACCAGCTGCCTGGTCAAACTCGTTACACGTAAGTACATATTTAGCTATTATTACTCTAACAGCAGTGGTTACCGGCAAGTCATCTTTCGCAAAAATACCATCTGATGAAACTATATAATTTCGGTTATAGAGCGGCACAATAAGCGAGTCATCCTGTATTTTAACCAGCAGCAGTTCTGCCTTAGCTAAAAAATCAATTGCTTGTATTTTAGAAATATAGTTTTGATACGTCTCTTCAAAAATCGTATTTTTTGTCATATCGAATCAGCATAATATATTCTGGAGCTTTTTAAGGAGTAAATCCCGCTCATCTTCAAGGGCCAGGAGTTCATGCATTACCGGAGGTTTAACGGAATGAGCAGGTAACCGCCCCATAACATCTTCTATTGCTTCATCGAGTTCGCTGATTTTCTTTTTCAATTCTTCTCTGGTCACACGAATTACCTTATTACGCTCTTAATACAATCATAGTATGCTTTGTGATCTTACTTCAAGTCAGCAAGCTCTTTTTCTATCAGCTTTTTTTCGCCCACAAGGGGCCTACGTTTTTCAGTCCGATAGAAATAGTTTTCCCCAAGACGACCACTTTCTGAAAAAACAATAACTTCGAATTCTCCGGAATTATCAATAACTTCTTCGGCCCAGAGTACCTTCTCGAAATCAATCGAAAAATCACTGCAAATATGCTTGGCAAACTTCTCTGGGTTTGAAGAGATCGAGACCCCCTCTCCCGTTTTTGAGTAAATACAGATATAGGGTTTAAGGTGCTTTACTGATGTATTGCTACTGGAAATATTAAATATTTTTAAGTTATACGTTCCGGGAAACCAGGCAATAGGCTCCTGATTATCATGTTTTTTACCATCCCAACTGTAACGCCCTGCAAATACCTTCATAAAGTACCTCCTGCTAACCTTTTTCCCAATACTATCTGTACTGTCATGACGAGTAGTATATGCCACCACCCGTCATGACAGAGTGCTCATCTTACAACGCCCTTCTGTCGGCCATATCGACAAGAACCCTTTCACGGACCTTGTCAATTCCAAGCTGCTGACGTTTTTTATCAATGTGGGCAATCATCTGTCTTGCCATTTCGATTGGGTCTGATGCAAAGCCCCACTTACCAAATCCTTTCCCTTCAAGTTCTTCAAAGAGATGACGTTCAAACCTGGTTCCTTTGGTAATAGGAAATGTGTGGCCAAAAACGGTGAAGACACCGGAAGCAACAAAATATTGACCAATAGCAATAGCCTTTTCACTCATCCATTCAGGCGCACATCCTGCGACCGGAAGATCCGCAATAGCTTCACCTAGCCCGCCTGTCTTAACCATCTCTGCAAGAATCATTAAAATACGACTATTATCCACGCAGGCGCCAAGTCCAAGCACTGGTGGAATACCTACAGTTTCGCATACCTCAGCCAAACCAGGTCCGGCCATAGCAGCAGCACCAGGTGTGGTGAGACCAGCCTTTGCCAATGCCATTTGTGAACATCCCGTCTGAACCACAAGCACATCATTCTTGATAAGCTCTTTAACCAGTTCTACATGTGAGAAGTCCTGTTTAGAACGTGGATTCGTACAACCGACAACTCCTGCAGCACCACGTATACGCCCGTTAATAATATTGTCATTTAACGGCTCATATCCACTCCTGAATGAGCCCCCAAGCATGTATTTAATATATTCATGGGAAAACCCATGAATACCTTTAGCTGTTCTTTTGGGTATCTGAATAGTTTTCGAACGATTCTTATACCGGCTTATGGCCTTAATTATAATCTCGTCAGTACAGTCAAGAGGCGAATGCTCATTCATTTCAATATGCATCGCACCTTCAATTTTTGCCCGATAATTTGTGGTGATAAACATTGTATCGTAGCATTCACTGACTCGAAGAAGATCCTGCTTTATACATTGTATATCAACAGTCATTGCGTCAACGGCTCCAGAGACAAGAACCGCCTCTGTCGATGAAAAGTTACCAGCATGTGGTATACCATGCCTAGAAAGGACATCAAGACCAGAGCAACACATACCTACCAGATTGATACCTTTCGCACCGGCGTCTGTTGCCATCCTCTTAAGAGATGGAGCACCAGCTGAAACTATCATTGCCTCGAGAAGAATCGGTTCATGACCGTGGACTATGATATTTACAAAATCCTCCTTAAGGACACCCATATCAACTTCAACCTCTACAGGAGAAGGCGTTCCAAAAAGAATATCCGATATATCTGTTGAGACCATTGAACCACCCCAACCGTCGGCAAGGGCTGTTCTTGATATCTGTTTAGTAAGGTTTTCATAATCCTGGTCTACACCCATTGCCGTGCGATGCATCATTTCCATGATCTCACGCATGGCTCCCCGTGGTACAATTCCTTCCTGTCTCCACGTCTCAAGAGTCTTTTTCGGAACGCGTTTCACTAGTGGAATCTCACCTTCTACCTGAGTATAGGTCAACTCCAGAGCCTTATACAAATCCATTGCCACTTCCTTAAGTGGTCTGCCTTCTGTTTCAATATCAAGTGACTCAGCAACCTCACGAAGCTTAACAGGATCTTTAATTTCAAAATCTTTAACCGTCCCGTCAATAACACCACGAAACAGATCCAGCATTGCCATTCCATGATCGGTGTGAGCAGCAGTTCCGGCTGCAACCATCCTTCCAAAGTTTCTCGCGACTATAGTATCTATGGTAGCACCACAAATACCAACTCTGGAGTATGGATCTTTTGTATTAAGCCTGCATGGCCCCATCGAACAATGTTTACAACATGCTGATTCATTCCCTATTGGACAAGGCCGCATATTCTCCGCCCTATCAAAAAACAGTTCGACACCATCCTTTCGAGCTTTATGAATCATTTGCTGTGTTGAATCACAGGTAGTGATGTCCTCTGGTCGAATCAGATCTTTGAGCTTAGCCATGGTTCCTCCGATGCCAATGAAATTATCTCACAATGATGACGCGTGCTCAAGGATATGCATACATACATCCCTTTCCGGTGATGTTTGAAGATACTGCTCCAGACACACCTCTCACGAATCAATCTAATGCAGCAACTGATATGATTTACCATATAATAATCACTCTCAGCTATGTATAAGATATATCGCTACAATGTGGTATTGTCAATGTCGATCGTTTGTTTTATTGCCAGAGAAATGAAAAGACTATTTCTTGATGACTTTCTAATGATCGCTTACTTCATGGAAGAACTGACAATAACGTAAAAGCAGGCAGAACTTACGAGAGGAAACAGATTTGAACACACAATATATGGGAAAAGATTGTTTAAGGATAAGCGGAGATAAAAATGAAACTCCCCGCAGAGATACACTCTATCTTCTGCAGGGAGGAAACACAGGAACAGCTACGATAAATCAATATCACTAATGCATACTATTGATTGTCATATGATCGTAATTTTTCAGCAACTGCAAACAGTTCTTTAGGGGCTTTTTGAATATCAGACTCAAATGGACGTGTACCATCTCTATCAGCAGAAACAATTGCGTCGTCCTCAGGCAAAAATCCAAGAATCTCGAAATCAGGTAACGATGATCTGATCAGTTCTTCGTCCTCTGGACCACGCACCCGGTTACCAAGTATCACGATATTTTTGATCCCGATATCCTGACCAAGTTGTCGAATCTTATGTGCCGCATTTCTACTGCGAGCACCTGGATTGACAACCACCACAAGCGCATCAACAGAGCCGGAAGTTGCTCTACCCAAATGCTCAACTCCAGCTTCCATGTCCATCAACACAATATCATCACGGTAAAGCACCAGATGAGTCATCAGGGCTTTAAGGATGGTACTTTCGGGACATATACACCCGGAACCACCACTTTGAACCGTCCCCATGACCAGAAGTTTAACACCGTCCCTTTCTTTTGAGAATCTGTCTGGAATATCATCAACCTTGGGATTCAGAGTGAAAAATCCACCCATAGTACCGGGTTTAGCTCCGGTTCGTTCACTGATCAATTCAGATAGTTCAGCAATCGGGGTAATAGGCTCGTCTTCTGGGATACCAAGCCCTGCAGCCAGGTTAGCAACGGGATCAGCATCTATGGCAATGACCTTGTTATTTTTATCAGCAGCCAGGCAACGAGCCAGTAATGCAGTTACTGTTGTCTTACCAACCCCACCTTTACCACCAATAGCAATCTTGAGACTCACGAGTTACATTCTCCTGTCAACACTGGGTTAAAGTTCTTCAAAGCTACTTGATAATTTTTCCGTTTTTATCTACCAACGCCACAACAAATTGATTTTGAGCAGCCTCTCTCTCCAACTCTTCCACATGAACAGCCTGCACTTCGTACTTTATGCCTTTTTCACGCGGCATTGTCAGAAAGCACTCATTAGCGTCATCTTTAGATGCAAAGGCAGGAATGAAATTCACTTCCTGCTCTTCGTTATAGAGGCCGAGAAATGTCTCTTTGACGCCTGATTTACTGACAAACACATATACCCAACTCGCATCGTTCTTATCAACAGTCATCTTTCATCCAATAAGCTAAAGTTATCTCAGTAAAATCAACTTCACCAAGCCAGCAAAACTCAACATTTTTTTCTGTATGAGATGTATACCGTAATACATCTTCACCTTGTAGCAAATATATATATTTACGGTTATTATTTTATTTCTTAGATAATGTTTTACCAGCCTAAAGCAAAAAAGGCCCCACCCTTTTCAAGGTGAGGCCTTTATACTCATGGTGTAACTAAATCAGATGTCAAGATATGAATCAGAGAACAGGTTTTCACCTGTGATAACCTTTACGGTTTTCACGTAATCACCAAGTTCTTTGCTCAGACTACTAATATCAGGAGCATTTCCATCCATGGTCTGATAGACAACATCGACGATATCCTGACGCTTACCTTTTGCTACGGCGGTAAGATTCTTATCAAGAGGATCGGATATTACAGACTTCATACCATATCTTCCGAGCATAACCATATAGGTAGTGTTCAAGATCGGGCGAAGCTCAACTGGAGGTCCGTTGGAGATATTAGACAGACCACAGGTAGACATTGCACCAGGAGCGATATCTTCAAGCATCATCTGAAAATTCAACAAGCTCATACACTGCTGTTGCTGAATATTCACTGGAGTAACAATACCGTCAACCCAGATTTTCTCATTTGGAATTCCTGCTTCATTCGCAGCATAAAGAAGCTCAACAGCAAGAGCTGCACGCTCATTTTCGTCACGAGGCAATCCATCAGGTCCCCACATAAGTGCTACAATGTCTGCTTCGTACTTTGCAGCCATAGGTAACATCACGGTGTAACGCTCAGGACGTGCCATGATTGAGTTCACAATATGTGGCTTTGCACATGGCTTCAGAACCTTCAGTCCTTCTTCAATGGCAGCTATATTAGAACTATCGAGAAGCAGAGGAATCTCAGGTACTACTTCCTGTACGACTTGGCAAACCCACGGCATCAATTCGTGGCCGTCTTTTTTAGCAGGTCCGAGATTGATGTCAATATAATCCATTCCCAGCTCTTTCTGCTCTAGGCACTCTTCCTGGATTGGTTTCGGATCACGCTCCTTGTATGCTTTTCCTATTATTGTAGAAATAACATTCAAGCTTTCACCAAAAAGAATCATTGTACTCCTCCGTTACTGAGTTCGTTGTCAGTATCCCTGCTTCAGGGACATATAATCTCAAGTGACACGATATATTAATATGTCACCGGATATTGTTAACTCTGCCGGAATAATTCCGACAGAGTTTTGTTCATTATTACACTTTCGCCTTCAGGAAACCTGCAAGGTGAGCAGATTCACGCGGTCCGACTGTAATCGTCCAGCCAGCAAGTTCTTCTTCAACATCACCAGCGATTGCTGCAGCATAACCTGGAATGACAAGCTCGGTGTGCTTAACTTTGTCCATGATACCGCATTTCTTCACAAACATTCCTACATCATCACCACCGAATTTACCAGCAGCCCATGCTGTAAGAACAGACAGGCCTTCCGCATCCTTAATCAGTAACCATGTAGGAACCTTACTTGCTTCAATCTCACCGGATACGATGAAGTAGGTAAGTGCAAAGTTAGTGGTAACGAGAACAGGTGAGTTCTCGTCTGGATTTCCGATAGGATAGATGCCCTCGGTTACCGTCATTGGTCTCTGAGGATCGGTGAAGATGTTCAGGCGCTCAAGCAGCAGCGGGAACACAACCTCAGTTTCCAGGCTGGAAAGCACAACAATACCGGCATACTTGGATACAAACATGCCTGCTACGAGGGCTTCCATATCCTTATTGGACGCCATCTCTGAAGCAAAAACGATTGTTGGAAAACCAACTGAACGATTATTGTCTTTCAGTGCTGAACGTCTGATTGCTACCTGATCTTCCAATGCCTGCTTCAGCTCGCGGGTACCTGTATCGATTACCAGATCCTTCAAGCCCATGCCGGTCAATTTCTCAGTTAAAGCGATGATACCGTCAATATTATCAGCTTTGACTGCCAGTGGCAGATCGTTATCAAGCGCAAGTTGTCCCATTGCATCAGCGTTTGCCTCTGTGGCAGCGTAGATGAGAGGACGTTTGAAACCACATGTTTCAACTGCTGCACTGATAACTGTAGCATCATCACTCATAAGAATGAGGTTAAACTCAGATGTCTCTGCAATTACTTTTGCAAGCGCAGCAAAAGCAGCTTTATCGCCATTTGTATCTTTTAACGCGATAAGCTCTGGACGCAGATTGAAACCAACACGCTCATACTGTAATGCATTCCAAGCTTTCAGGGTCGTCTCAACATCTGCTACAGATGTGTCAGAAGTTAAAGTCCCAGCAAAAAGTGTTGGATTAAAAAATGTTTTTTCATGTCTGAACATGACGGTTTCACCGCCAGTGGTCGCCTTCCGCACACCTTTACCAACAAGTACCGGACGAATAGGGGGAGCTGACGCCTCAGCCAGCTGTGCCCTTGCCTCATCAGATACGTACGGACATGAATCCAACTCCGCTTTACCGGAGGCCAGATTCATAGCAAACGCCAGACAGGTGGGAACACCACATTCCTTACAGTTGGTCTTCGGCAGGAGTTTAAAAATCTGTATACCTGTTAACGCCATTTGTGTTATCTCCTTATCAATATGTCAACTCGGTTTGCCCACTCATCCATACACTGGGATGAGCGAGCAAACTGTAGAGTAATTTAGCCAATAAGCGGATCCATGGTCATCGCAGGATGTCCCTTCTCCTGGAGCCATGGCATGATCTCCTCTTCAGTGATACCGACAGTTTCATCGGCTATCAAATCTGCGAAATTCTCAACGCCCATCTGAGCACCCCTGGCGTTAATTCTCTCACGCAACTCCTCTTTCAGCATTTTCGGCATCCAGACCATACGGAGTAATCCACCATCGCCCAGGATGAATTTACCCTGAGTAATGTTGAATTTGGAGTGACCTACAAAACCAGGTGAAGAAGCACCGCCACCCATAACACCAGCAAGTGTAGTGAACTTCATTCCAGATGGAGTCTCGCCTGCATAATCACGACCAACAGTCATGATACCGTTACAGCTAGGAAGCATCGCGGCGATACACTCACAGCAACCACAAGTGGTCATTGGAGCCTGAACCATTGAATAGAAGTTGTATGTATCAATAGCGCCTTTTGAAGCACTCTTAATAAATTCATCAACACCTTCAAAACGTCCAAGTAACGGATCAAGAACCTTGCCTTTCTGAATAGGCTGGTTAGGTCCGGTAGGATTGATCTCAAACGATGCTTTACAATCCATCCAGTTATACGCACCACAAAGACCGGTACGCTCAGGACTTACAGTACAAACATGACTTGGAGCAAAAGACTGACAAAGACTACAGCTGTAGAAGGTCTCTACATCTTCATCTGTCATGGTGTCAACACGCTCATCACGAGTTTTGTACTCAGCGCGAGCTTTAGCGGTCAACTTATCAACGTCTTCTTTATTGGTGTACAGAGTAACCTGAACCTTGTCGACAATCTTCTGGAAATCCTGATGAAACTTAGCGTGCAGTACGACACCGATATCTTTCAAGGTAAAACCTTTATCGATAGCAGCCTTACTTATACGAACCCAGGAAATATCCCTCTGACCGATATGCATAATGCCCTGGATATAGTTAACCAGATGATGAATCTGACGCTCCATGATAGGCTCGAAATCAGACTGGAACTCACGACCTGCAATCTGCACAAAAATACCGAGAGGCAGTGTGTCACCTTCTTTCATATCTTTGATGTCAGGGCCAATTACCTGAACCTTGGCATCTTCGATCTCGTTCATCTCCGCCATATTCACAAGCTCGGTACACTGAGTTTTACCACCACCCATCTGACCGAAGAGATCAGCACCACGTACACGCTCGCCCTCAAATGCAGGTCCGAATGCACAAGGAATATCAATCTCTGTTACGTTGATCTTCAGACCGCGAACTTCAACGGACTTCTGACAGATCTCATCGTGAGGAATATTGGCCACGACATGCTCGTAAGTACAAATACCTGTAGGCAGAATCTCTGGGATATCAGTATCAGCGAGAGTCGGGAAGCCCCAGTTAACACAACCGGCAGCTGCAACAGCCCACTCAGTGCCAACATCACCAAGGGCGTTAACAAAAGCAAAGATTCTGTTTTTGTTATACATGAGCATCTTGCGATAATCACCAGGCTGAACACCACCAAATGCCATAGCAGCTCTGTTAGCGAAACCAAGAGCAAATACAGCAGAGGAGATATCTGGTCCAAACGGTACTATACGAGTATTCCAACCTACCTGCATACCAGCTTCAAGACACTGCTCGATAGCTGTTTTACCGTAATGATTTGCCGCACAGAAGATATAGAGAGACTTCTTCTGATAATCTTCGATGATCATTTTGGCAGTTTCCGCATTAGGAGCTGCACCAACAATAGCAGCAAAGCCAGGAGCGGAACCATCAACAAACTCGACACCACGCTTTCTCAGGATGGTATCATCAGCAGGACCAACCCAGATTTTCCCGGCATCGATGTCAGGATCTTCTGTATATGTGTAGAAATCAGGTTCTTCGAGGATTCTAAGCGCTTCTTTAATCTCGTAAGCAAAAATACCTGCCATACCTGCGTCAAGCAGAGGTCCAAGATATGGAAGATGATTTTGTCCTTTGAGGTGAGGTGGCAGAAGACCGCGAGCAAACTCAAGAGGTTTTTTGAGGTCCTCAAGGGTTTCCACTTTCATACCGGTTAACGAGTAGATAACCGGAAGATAGTATGCGGTGTTACCGAAACCAACCTTAGTAGATGCATCGTGGGTTTGCAGTGCTCTTTCTAATGCACCCTCTACCTGAGATACAACCTTATAGCCGCCCTGAATCGCTGCAAATGCTACTAATCTAGACATGCGTTCCTCCTTCTTTGAGGATTAATTTATAACGGGTTCAGAATTCTCGAATGTTAGTCCATTCCAAGGGCCTGCCTGTCAGCCATATCCATCAATACCCTCTCGCGTGCCTTGTCAATTCCAAGCTCTTTACGCTTTTTATCGATATGGGCAATCATCTTATGAGCATGCTTGATTGGGTCTGGCTCGCAATCCCACTTACCGCCATAAATTTTTTCCATGTCATTATAGAGATGATCCTTGAATACAGGAGCACCCTCAAGCGGCATATGATATCCAAAAACGGTGTATACACCAGATGCAACAAAATACTGTCCAATGGCGATGGCTTTCTCACTCATCCATTCCGGAGCACTACCCGCTGCTGGTAAGTCAGAAATATCGTCACCAAGACCACCTGCATTAACAACCTCAGTTGCCGCAAGCAGAATTCGACTGTTATCAACACAGGAACCAAGATGCAGTACTGGCGGAATACCTACAGTTTCACAAACTTCTGCCAGACCCGGACCGCAATGAACAGCAGCAGCTTCAGGTGTTAACAGACCATGAATACCCGCGGTAATAGCACTACAACCGGTGGTAAGTACGATAACATCGTTCTTAATAAGCTCTTTGATGATGGTGATATGCTCTTCGTTATGCTTGGTACGAGCATTATTACACCCAACTACACCAGCGATACCACGAATACGACCGTTAATGATATTGTCATTCAGTGTGTAGTAGTCGCCACGGAAAGAACCACCAAGGTGATACTTAATTGACTCAACACCAAAACCTGCAATCTGCTTAGCTTTATGCTGAGGAATCATGACATCGGCACTACGGTTATTGAAGTTTTCGATAGCCATTTTGACAATGCGTTTTGCATCCTGCATTGCATAATGCTCATCAAACTCAATATGAATTACATTCTCCTGTTCCATCTTGGCAATAGGATGAGTGGTGATGAGTTTTGTATGAAAACATTTCGCTACGTTCGCAAGGTTCTGGAAAACACACTGTACATCGACAACCATTGCATCACATGCGCCTGTGATAATGGCTAATTCCTGCTGGAGATAGTTACCCGCAGGTGGTACTCCATGTCGCTGGAGAATTTCGTTAGCGGTACAACAGATACCACCAAGCTGAATGCCTTTAGCACCATGCTCTTTAGCATAGTCGAGCATTTCCTGGGACTGGGTTGCAGCAACAATCATTTCAGAAAGAAGAGGCTCATGTCCATGGACAATGATGTTAACATGATCTTCTTTCATGATTCCCAGATTCGCCTCAGACTGCAAAGGTGAAGG
The DNA here is from genome assembly GCF_005116655.2 of Desulfosediminicola flagellatus. Taxonomy (GTDB): domain Bacteria; phylum Desulfobacterota; class Desulfobulbia; order Desulfobulbales; family Desulfocapsaceae; genus Desulfopila; species Desulfopila flagellata. The sequence goes on from NZ_CP050698.1 coordinate 3,242,538, forward strand.
AGAACCGAACATTACGTCCTGAAGGTCTGTAGCAATCATAGCGCCACCCCAACCATCAGCGAGTGATGCGCGTGTTCCCTGCTTCATCAGGTTTTTGTAATCCTGATCAACACCCATATGGGTTCTGTGCATGATCTCAACTATTTCACGATCAATAGCACGAGGCTTAACGCCCTGCTCTTCCCACTTCTGCTGAAGTTTTGCAGGTGCTCTTTTAAGGTATGCAAGTGTACCTTCACTTTTTCCCCATTCAGCAATCGCAGCCTCACCTACACCGAGTGCGATTTCATACAAGTCTCTATCTAAAGTCTTACCATCAACTTCTATGGTAGTTGCTACATTAAAATATGGTGCAATCTGGATCAGTTTTGCAGGATCCTTAATGGTGTAATCTTTTGTTTCTTTTCTTGCCACAGCAAGAAAAGTCTCAACAACACCGCGACCATGATCAGAGTGAGCAGCAGCTCCACCGGCGATCATACGAATAAAGTTTCTTGCAGCAATTGTGTTTGCAGTTGCACCACACAATCCCTTACGAGTGTCTTCGCCTTCGATTCCATTTTTTGGCAACGGTAAACGACAAGGTCCCATAGCGCAATTCTTACAGCAGGTTCCCTGCATACCAATTGCACATGGTTTCATTGTTACTGCTCTATCAAATACGGTTTCAATCTGCAGTTTCTGCGCGCGACGGATCATTTCCTGGGTTGATACTTCAATTGAAGCTTCCATCGGATCTGCTAGTTTGGGAGCTTTAGCGGGTGCTTTTGTTGCTTCTGCCATCAGAGGTTCCTCCTCAAGTATGTTCTTAGCTTAATTCCCTTGCACTACCACAACTTCTCAACCACGCAACGGTCTACCTACCGTTTATGGAATCTATCCAGCATCTCGAGAATCTTCTCCTGGACAGTCGTTTGAACTTCCGCAGGGGTAACCTGTACTTCACCAGCCGGTGCGCTTGATCTTACAGCGGCATGTGATGCACGTTCTTTAGCACGCTCAGCTCTAAGTGCTGCCTCTTCGGCTTCACGTTTTTCTAATGCATCTTTAGCTGCCTGTGCTTCTGCTTCAGCTTTAGCCTTGGCATCGGCTGCAGCTTTAGCTTCGGCATCTGCTTTAGCTTTGACTTCAGCTGCTGCTTTGGCCTCGGCATCAGCCTTAGCTTTTGCTTCAGCTTCAACTTTAGCTTTAGCTTCTGCATCTGCTTTGGCTTTAGCTGCTTCAGCAGGATCAACTGCAGGAGCGGCAGGAGCTGCTTCTTTAAGCTCAGCCTTAGCTTCAACTTTAGGAGCTGCAGCGGCTGCAGGAGCTGCTTTCTTAGCTGCAGGAGCTGCTTTTTTTGCAGGAGCTGCTTTCTTCTCTTCTTCGATGGTCAGATCAAGTTCCGGTGCCAGGGCAGCAAAATCAATCTTGGTATCTGCAAGAAGTTTCTTGATAGGAGCAGCATCAGCAAGAGAACCACCACCTGCCATGACATCGATAAACTCTTTTGTCATACGGATAGCTTCAGGGTGACGCATAATGAGTATATTGGAACCGGTCATAAGGTAACTGACGGCGGCAATAGCTTCCATCAGGATACCGCGACGCTCAGGATCACCAAGAAGAGGAGCATCCTCAACTGTCAGCTTGGCTTCCTTACATTTCCAGACCTCGTTACCGAGGTTATTAATCATCGGGAATTGCAGTTTTTCATCGCCCTGGGTCATTGCGGCGAGAGTTAATCGCTCCATTACCGAATAGGTATATTCCAGACCGTAACCAAGTCCACCAGTGGTCGGATCAACCAGAACACGTTCCATTGGCATGCCAAGGTTTTCGAGCAGGATATTAACCTGTTTGGCAAGGTTTACATCGATAGGAGAAGATGCAATAACTGCATGTCCGTAACCCATCGCTGCAGCACCAATACCTTTGTAGTTCTTTTCTTCTACCGGGCCCAGTACAAGGTTTGCACCTTCACATGCCTCAGCCACAACTTTCATAACCTCTTCATCTTTTTCAGGATTAGCACAACCCCAGACAATAAGAGGAACATTAATCGCTGCTAGAACAGATTTAACAGTATTCGCGGCATCACTCGGACTTGCATTCCTATCGTTCGGATCCGTTGATTTCAACTGAAGAACTATTGCTTCTGCACCATACTCTTCAACACACTTTTTGGCCCAGGCGGCTGGATCTGCGAGAACACCCTGAAACGGAGCAGTGACCGCCTCCGGCCAATCCTCAGGTTCCATGTCCCAAATTTCCATTGCAATTACGGGTTTATTGGGCATCTCTCCTTCAAATGTATAGAAAGGAAATGATGTTTCGCCACCAACAGTAATAGCTGTATCGCCCTTACCAATGGAAATCTGTCTTATGCCACCAGAATAGGATTCCTTCTTGATTTCAAATCCCACTTTTGCCTCCTTAATGGTGAGTTATTAACTTGAAGGTTGCCGTTACCACCCACCTCAACCTTCCCTTTTTTTATGACTCAAATAGTAGAGGTACATACTTAATTGATTCTGTTCTTCACATAAATGGTCCAAATCTCCTTTTCAGCTTATATATTATTGATGATTACAGAAGCAACTCTGCAATCATTCCCTATTTATTACGTTGTTCCATTCGGTCTTTTAACCGTGGAAATTTTTCAATTTCTGTATGTGGAATAAACATTGCCGCAACATAATTATTCATATATGAAGGTGTTTCAGACAACTCAAAATTAGTCATCTTTCCGGTCACCTCCACCACATCCTGGCGAATTTTATTTGTCAGCACACTCATTCTCGCTCCTAGAAGAGAACCATTACCTATATAGGTGACCCTCTCAGGATCAATTTCTGGCAGCAAGCCGAGTGTCATGGCTTTTTCAAGATCTATATAGCTACCAAACCCACCTGCGAGAATTATACGCTCAATAGCATCCATGGTGAGGCCGACTTCTTCAAGCAAGGTCATGCATCCACTATAAATAGCACCCTTTGCCCGAATAAGGTTTTCAAGGTCGAGTTCTGTCAGGACGATGTCTCTGTCTACCTGCGTTTCCTCTTTCCAGGCAACCACATATTCCCAGATTTTTTCTTTACGCCTGATACGATCTGTATTCAGATCTCTATTGAATTTGCCACAGTTATTGATAATACCCATCTCAAACATCACTGCAGCCATTGTCAGCAATCCGGATCCACAAATACCTTTCGGCCTTTCATCGCCAATTGTTAGAATCATGGGTTCATAGGTGACAGGATCAATAAGAAAATCCTCAATTGCGCCTTTGGCTGCACGCATGCCAAATTCAACACCACCACCTTCAAATGCTGGCCCAGCTGAGCATGCAGTACATGCCAGCCAATCCTGATTTCCAATAACTAACTCAGCATTGGTGCCGATATCAAGAAAGAGTGTCAACTCTTCCTGGCGATACATCCCGGTTCCCATAATGCCGGCAACAATATCACCACCGACATAACTGGAAATTTGAGGAAAAACTAATGCAATTGTCTGCTCGTCAAGATCAATACCTATATCTGCAGCAGTGAATGGCGGGTAAAGCGTTGAAGCTGGTACATAAGGCGCTCTGCGCAAATGCCGTGGATCAATTCCCAGCAATAGTTGCGTCATAGTCGTATTGCCGGCAATGGAAATGGTAGAAATGTTTTCTTTCTCAATTCCCGCCATAGAAATTGATTTATTTAAAACATTATTAATTGTTTTAACAACAACATCCTGTAATGTTTTAAGCCCTTCACCCTTTTCTGCAAAGATTATTCTGCTAATAACATCTTCACCGTAACTAATCTGCCCGTTAAAATCACCGTATTCGCCAAGACATTTGCCAGTAATGAGATCAATAATCTGGCTGTAAACCGTGGTGGTACCAATATCTAGAGCTATTCCGTAGCATTTATCGGATGTATCTCCAGATTGAATATTCGTTATGAGCGTTTTACCATCATCACGCACAGGTTTAACCAGTGTGGCTGTGACCTTAAAGCCATCTTCACGCAAGACTGCAGGAAGCTTTCGAATTACCGGAAGGGTAAGTTCCAACTTATGCCATCCTGATTTCTTCCGAAGTTCTTCAACGAGTCGTGATACATCCGGCATATTATTCTGGGCATCAGGGGGGAGTATTTCCAGGTACTCTTTTATAACCGGAGGAAGAAAAAGCCCCTGCTCTTTCAGATTTTCAAAATCAATTTCCCTGATCACAGCTGTACGTCGTGGCGTGACCTGCTTGTTGAGCGCACTCGCGTCTATTGAGGATTCAACGGGAATACGAATAGTCACATCATTATCGACAGTTGCCAAACAAGCGAGACGATATCCCTTTTCAATGTCCTCTGACTCAAGACGATCAGAGACTCCTCCTGAAACGGATCCATCCTCAACAAGCACCCTGCATTTACCGCAGACACCGCCTCCACCACATGACGCATTCACATGCACTCCAGCCTGCATCGCACTCCTGATGAGGCTTTCACCAGCCGGCACATTTATCTTTCTGTCATGGGGCAGAAAGGTTACTTGAAATTTTTTTTCCTCTGATTGACTCATTCAGCTAACTCATCACTTCGTAATATTTCGAAAAAAGAGGTTTCAGCAAACGATACAACCCTCTTATGTAATTAACATATTCAGGGTGCCAGAATATGACCCCGGGCTACGCGAAAAAACACATCTGAGTTTATGGAACATGCCATGATGTTCTGCTCTAACCGTTTTCAATCCACGACCATTCACATTGAATAATTGAGGAATTACAGCAAGTAACACTTCATCAGTGAAAAATTTCTTTAACTCAGGCTTAGTGCATGTATCAGAAAGCAGCTCTTTCTGTGATAAATCAATGGTATATGTACTAGGCTCTATAGACAAAAAACAGGAGTGCGCCGTCTCTTCGACCACGCGGCGTGAAGACTGAGGGGGGTTCGACAACTTCAATGGGGGAGATTGTATTCCCACTGACAAATCACCTTATGCAAAAATTTTGCATCAACACACAGAGGAGTCCACCCATCCAGCAGCTCTGTGCACGAGACTCAACAACGCACTGTTTACATCGTAATTTGAGAAAAATCAACATTTAGCACGAATTGTTTTTGCTAACACTCCCTAAAGCTGACCTTCATCAATATTATTTCAAGACACCATAAAAACTACTTATTTCAACCAACCCCCACTCCCACTTTGTGGCTAACAAGTCATGAGATTGTGCCAATTGGTCGTAATCGCCAATACACAACAGGACCAGATGGAGGTTAGGCAGGTAAATGGAGGTGAAATACACTTTTCTGTATATGCAGAACACCTACACCTCAACCTCCTAGCTCCCATAAATACTAGTAGTAATATGACACCTGAATTTCAGTAGACTCAATGCCATCCAATCCTTGAAGGATCGTCTCCATGCGTCGCTGTATAATATGCCCCTGTTCCTCCGGGACTTTTACCTGAACTCTTACTGCACCCCTATCCACATAAACCCCGGCCTGGGGGTAGTCAAAGAGTGCAGCTTTAACTTCAGCCATCAACGCCAGATCCTGGATTTTTCTTGTTGATTCTGCGGTAGCCTGGTAACAGGAAAAATTTGCGCATTGTCGAATCAGCTCTACAGCCTCTTCAACTCCCATAGTGCTTATATTAAGAACCATGTCATAGCAGGAAGGATCAGAAATATCTATACCGTAGAGAAGCATTGCCCACTTCCGCCTCTCTTCATCATCCTGTATCAGCTGCAACCGCGCATCATCTTTCGAAATGTGTTTCCGTTCTGCTTCAGAAGCAACACGTTCATCGAGATCAGCAATAATCCGAATTTTTATGACATGCCTGACACCTTCGACAAAAAACTGTCCAGCCAGACCATGATAGACATGATTATCTTTTTTTAGGAATCGAAGGAGAGAAGAGGACATGTAGTTTATAAATCTCTCTCTCCCGAAGGAAAAGCGTTCAAGTACCTGAGCGGCATGCTTTACATTAGGCATGAGTTTGATTTCAGGGATGTCGAACTCATCACTGTTTTCCAACAAAGACCCACGAGATATGCATTCATACCTCAGAGTCTCGGCAACAGCCTGAGCGACTTCTCTTCCACGATGGTAACTTCCCCGCGAAATACTGATGATAGGCATAAATCAGTCCTTTATGCAAATTCACCCGCTATTAAGTACATCACCAATCCATAGTTAGCTTCTGCCCTCTACACTGCACGCATCCTAACTCAATGAAACATCAGAAGCAATAGCTTTTAACACCTTACGTTTAAGTAAACTATAGAAAATGATACTATTTCGCACTTTCCCTTCATAGTGTCATGTTGCTTGTGGAATTGTTGGAGATTACCTGAATCTAAACATCGCTCCATTTGACTGATTTGTATAATTCAGCAAGTTGCAAACGCAGATTTTGTAACAATTGCATGCACCAGCACATTCATGTATACTAATATACAATTTTATTAAGATAACTGTATTTTGTACACTTCGCGACGTATCAGCCACATCAATTTCAAGGAGAAAACATGCCAACGACAAATGAAAATTTGAAAGAAGCTTTTGCCGGAGAAAGCCAGGCCAATCAAAAATATAAAGCATTCGCCAAGAAAGCTGAAAAGGAAGGGTTTGCAAATATCGCCAAGCTCTTCAGAACCACTGCCGAAGCTGAGCGTATACACGCTGAAGGCCATCTTAAAGCACTTGATATGATCGCCTCAACAGCTGACAACCTTCAGTCAGCAATTGATGGTGAGACTTTTGAATTTACCAGTATGTACCCGCCCATGCTGGACAAAGCTACAGAAGACGGACATAAAGCCAAAACAATGTTCAGATTTGCAGTAGAAGCTGAAGAGGTTCATGCGCAAATTTATTCTAAGGCACTTGAGGCTGTTAAAAATGGCGTTGACATGGATGTCAGTGACTTCTACTTATGCCCTGTCTGTGGATATATCGAAGTCGGCAGTGTCCCTGAAAAATGTCCGGTCTGCAAGGCACTTGGAAAAATGTTCCACCTGGTTTCCTGAAATTCTGAGCATCTTTCATTGCAGATTAAAGAAGATATAGATTTTCTTTAATTATGTTGAGGGGAGTTCATCACTGGATTCCCCTTGCGCATTTCACTCAAGAAATATTGAAACCTTGACCCGAAATGCAATCCGCACATGCACCTAAGAGTCTGTCCGAGAATACGAATTTTCCCTTTGTAAATTAGATTTAATATTTATAGTAGCCTGGCTTACATTTTGTAAAAACCGGCTGGCTCAAAACACTCTATCCACAATCTAAAATTGCGGAATTACGGAGACAGTAACTTTTAAGACAGAAAATGTTATGATAACATTCTGACGTGTTTCTGAAATTGTATAGACGACGTACTCTATTAATTGCTTTAAACTGGTGCCCCACATGTACATCTTCGCTCGATCTTTGCTTTGCCTGCTTGTACTGCTATCTCAATTGCACACAAATGCGCTAGCTGTTGACATTGCAGCAAATCATAAAAAAATCAAATTTGAAGTTGAATCTATCACGCTTGGTGATGAAGTCTACGAAATTCCAGAACCGTGGATCGGGAACAGGATACCTGTACCTGAAATTCCTCAATCCTCATTTCGAATGATCCCACCTCTCCATGCTCACAAAGAGGCTCACCTCTATATCACCCAAGATGCACATTCAGCTCTGCTTGAACTTTTTAAAGCAGCCCAGGAAGATGGACTGCATCTCAAAATTGAGTCAGGCTATAGAAGCCCCGGCTATCAGAAGAAAATATTTATACGAATGATCAATGAAGGCAGAGAGTTCATCGATATAGTTAGATATGTTGCCCCCCCGGGATACTCCCAACATGCCTTGGGAACTGCAGTAGATTTTTATCCGAGCAACTGGCGGTTTGCCGATTTAGCTGAGTACAAATGGCTTCAGGAGAATGCGGCTGATTTTGGATTTACAGAGACGTACCCGGAAAAGAATAGTCTGCACTATCCGTGGGAAGCATGGCATTGGATTTACAATCCTGAAGAGCAATAGAGGCCAGGATCGGCCAACCATTTCAGCTGTTGAGATAACTTTGCCTTATAATACATTTCATCCAGGGCTATATCAACATTTTACAACACATCCTGTAGCTAAGAAGATAGCTGCAGTCACGCGAAACAAAAGCCGGGCCCCAGATTCTTTTTTGTATAAGACCCTTAAGTTCAGGAAAGAAGTGAAGACTTTCTTCTTCTAGTAGGTTTAGGCAACCTTCCCATAAGTACTCCAGCAAATAACACCCCTGCTCCTGCCAGAAACCAGTTGACTGCCTTATCTTTTTTCAGGCTTGTATTTTCTGACTCTATCACAACAAGCTTTTCAGCAAGCTGACTATTTTCATCAAGAGTCTTCTGGAGATCATCCTTAATTTTCACTACATCTGCAGTATCTCTTCTAAGCGCATCAAAATCGTTTCTTATCAGATCCCGCTCACCAATGCTCGTATTGAGTTCGGCTTTTGTTTCGGCAAGTTCATCTTCAAGATTCTGCATCGCCTGGGTAGCAAGCATCTCTTTTTCCTGCAGGTGCGCCATCTCTATCTTTAAAGATGAGACAAGATCGGCAAGAGGCCTGTCACTGCTCAGAAAGCGCTTCAGCATCCACCCTTCCTTACCGTTATCAAGGCGCACGAGTGAATATGAATCACTCTCCTCAAGTAGTTCTACGGCAGTACCATCTTTCACTATCCCGACTATCTTATAATCATTCCCCTGCCCTCTCCTGACAACGACCTCTGTACTTGGTTGCACATAGAGTGTTTCCGCCTCTACGGGATCTGCCTGGAATGTGCCAGCAGCCACAGAAAGCATAATAGTGAACGCTGAGGCAGACGCAGAAATATATTTGCGGATACGTTTTCTTCGGGCAATAATCATTGATTTGTATCTCCGTAATTCAACACAGTAGAAAGGAATCGTATTTATAAAGGAAATAAACGAATAGACACCCTGACGGGATGCAATCTATACCTGTTTCACGTATTTTCCAAACATGGCTATCCCTGCATATGAACGTCAGGTACCATGTCGCTATCTAATAGGAAAAATATTTACTAACCTGCTGGTTTAAAGTCAAGCGCTGTCTCTTTACTGCCTGAATATGTTATTTTCCTGACACCATGAAATATGCACAGGAGCATCAGGCGATACGATTATACCCATTTTCAATTGATCAAAACACTCTTACCTGCAAATACCCTATAGCTTTTGAACTCCCAATCCGTTTCTCCAACCTTAAATTGTATCCCTATCAGATAACAATCCACTGTCGGATTCAACTACCGGAATTTCGACACCACATTATCTTGTTATGAAATTTGACGCAGCTCACCTGAAAAGGCTATTATGTATACGTAACTACTATGATGTTTTTCATATCTGACTTTTCTCAAGAGGAATACGCTCATGTCTAACGAGAATGATATCATCACGCCAGGGATGCAAGACTATATTAACCGTAATAATTCCTACCTCGCCAAGCGATCCCAATATATACAGGACGAGGTGAAAAAATGGAAATTCGACACAATTGCGGTACACGGTCTGTATTCGGTTACTGATGCAATAAACGACTATCAGGGATCAATCATCGAACCGATATTTATGAGCACCTCCCAGGCATATCGTGATTCTGATGAAATGGCAGCAGCATTAGCGTATAAAATCCCGACATGGTGTTATTCCAGAATAGCCAATCCTTCAACGTATTATTACGAGTGGACTCTCGCCCTGCTTGAAGGATATGGCTTCGATGGTGAAACCACCTGCTGCTCAACATCCTCTGGTATGGCTGCCATCATGACCGCAGTTCAACCTTTTCTACACGTGTATAACACACCCGCTGAACCGAGAAATTTTGTGGCAACTGCTCAGTGCTATGGCGGCACGTTCCAACAGTTTTCAATTAGATTGATGCAGGAAAGAAATATAGAATGCCGTTGGGTCCTTGATGCAACCAATCTCGATGAATGGAATTCCAAAATTGATGAAAATACCAGGTTTCTCTATGGTGAGCTCCCCAGTAATCCACAACTCAGTTTCTTCGACATCAAAGCAGTTGCCGATCTGGCTCACAGCCATGAAATCCCGCTGATATGTGATTCAACCATCGCAACTCCAGCCCTTCTACGACCGATTTCCCATGGTGCAGATATTGTGGTTCAATCTGTTACCAAAAGTTTGACCAGTAGTGGGTTCGGCATAGCAGGAGCTGTTATTGCCAGAAAAAATCTTACATCAAAATTCTCTGATGATGAGTTAAAAGAAGACTTTGCCCTTAACGTCAAATTGCTGCAAAACAGGGATTTCGGCCCAAATCTCCATCCCTTACAGGCAGTAATGAGCTTAAACGATATGCGTACTATTCGCTCAAAGATGGATCTTATGAGTCGCTCCACCATGAAGATAGCCCGTAGTCTGAACAGTCATCCTCAAGTAGAAAGTGTTCAATATCTTGGATTACCCGATCATCCGCAACATGAACTGGCGAGTAAGTATATGTGGTTAGTCGATGCGGAATATGACGAGTTGTACAACAAGCCGGTCAATAGGTACGGGCATCTCATGTCGTTTTGCGTAAAAGGCGGAGCAGAAAAAACCAGAGGTGTTTTCGACAACCTCAAACGCATCTGGAGGGCAACGGATCTTGGACGGATAAAGTCTGTGGCAACGATCCCGGCCATATCCACCCACCAGCAGCAAGGTGAAGAAGGACGTAAGAAGGCTGGCATCCCGGCCAATATGATCCGCCTATGCGTAGGGGCCGAACATCCGGATGATATACTTGCCGACCTTGATCAGGCACTCAACGCCGCAAAATAAACCCTGCGGAGTTTTAACTGGTTACATTTGTCTACAGCGGTGTCCATGAAGAGATCGGGCTAATTATAGTGAAGTTCGTCCCACTCTTGGTATAGTGCCGTTTTATTTTTTATTCTTTATTTTCTATTTTTTAAGGATAAACGATGCACGATCTGCCATGGGCAGAAGATTATAAAACACGGAAACAGAAGGAGTAGTACACAGTGGAACTTAAAAGCAATCAGTCAGCCTTGATACTGGAAGTTGATGATGCCGATGAAATAAGTGTCAACGTCGCATCTGGAGACCAGGATGGTATAACCGCGCAATTATGCCAAGCCATTGCAATGAAGCTCATGTCTGACGAGACTTTTCAAGCTGAACTCATGGACATGCTGGATGACGAATAGCAGATCCTGATCTTCAGGAGCACACTCACAAGCATTACGATAGAGAATAGCCTGCATGTACGCATTCACTGCGACTACGACAGGCTTTTCTCTGTATGTTGCATATCTTTTCAACTCTACCGGCAGCGCATATCGACAGGGTTATGTTTCTGACACTCAGTCTTTAAAAGAACAACTCACTTTTCCCTAGTTGTGACAGTTTTTTTCGCAGATCACCCAGCTGCCCAAATACCTTCTCCAACATCTCTCTTTCCATATGAGTCAGATGGCTCAGTGGTATATGGTTATCAGGTTCCTTTCCTTCATCAACGCAAAGTACCTGGTGCTTAAATCGAAGTCGCATGAGAAAATCGTACGTCTCAACAATCTCATCATGAAGACTATTTGAGATACCTTTCATTTCAAGCAGACCAGCGAGTCGCTGCAAAGTACCTGTCGGTTTCAGGCCATGATAAATTGCCTGAATCCGGGCAAAGCCAATAATAACCGCAAGTGCATGTTTCATGTTAAAAGTGTCTGGGTGTTCTCCCCCCGACTCAACACTAAGCTTACCAAAAAAATCTACCGGAATCTTGAAATCGAGACAGTTTTGAGCGAGCTGAATGAAAAACGGCATCTGCTGAGCTGTTTTCAGCTGCACATATTCTCGAAGCTCTTCAGTAAATCGATCCTCTCCATAAATACATCTGAAATCGAAAAATATACTTACCTCCATAAGGTCTTCAGGGCTGGACTCAGCAATCCATTCTCTGAAATACGTTTTCCATATCGACAATGGCTGACACCATCTCTGGTTCATAGCCATCACCTCCCCCTTACAGAAACGATATCCAACCTGATCCAGACGGGTACACACCTTATTGCCAAGTCGCAGAAAATATTTCTTTACGTGTTCTTCATCTTCCTGCTGCATTTCAACATCTGCATAGATTATCGCGTTATCCTGATCTGTAGCCAGTGTCTGCTCTCCGCGCCCCTCGCTTCCAAGACTTATAAACGCAAAAGAAACCGGCGCGGCACCAAGCTCTTTTATCGTCATGTCGATAATCTTAACAAAAATCGAATCACTTATATTTGTAATCATCTTCGAAATATTGCCTGCATGCGAACCACTGTCACTCAAGGCTTTAACCATTCGCGGCATGCGTGCCTGGCTGGTTTGCAAATCTTCCACAGACTCTGCTTTCTTAATTTCACTCAACATAAATGACGATGAATATTGATGTACGTTAAGGAGCTGTTCGTTTGTCACAACACCGACAATTTCGCCCGAACTTTCACGCACTACCAGATGGTGGCCTCCCCGCTCCTGCAGCTTCAACAGTGCTTCATATATGAGTGCACTATCCTCAATATAGGTAAGCGGTGAACTCATGATTTCATATACTTGTGTCTCAGCAGACAGGTTCCTCGCCAAAATGCGCTCACACAGAATCGAATCGGTTATAATACCGATCATTTGACCAGATTCACTTGAGACAAGAATGTTGTTATGAACACTTCTGGACATTACGCGGGCAGCATCATGAACAGTGGTATGCAAATCACAGTGTATATAGGACGTTAGGATTGTACGAATAGGCTGATTAAGAAATAACATCGAGGTTTGGAGTTCAACAATAAACCTCTCCCGCTCTTCTTCACGTTTTTCCTGAGCGCTGATATCAAGCATAAAACCTTCATAATGCAACAGCCCATCATTTTCATCAGTAACAGGAACCATAGATAGCGAGACTGGCGTAGATTTACCTTCGCTCGACTTTACAATATAGTTTTTCCCCCTGACTCGTTTATCGCTTTGTAATAGTTCTGTTAACGATGCCCCACCGCGGGGAGTTTCTATGATGTCCAGCAAATTGCGCTTTAAGAGCGCCTCCTCATTATTTACACCTGCCAGTAAAGCTATCGTATTATTGGCCTCAAGAATCTTCAGTTGTCCATCCGCATCGACCTTAAATACACCTATCTCAAGATCAGATATGATCTGACGAAAATTCTCCCTGCTCTCCAAAAGCTGTCTTTCAACTCGTTTGGCAGCACGTACATCACGTACCGAGATAACCAGAACATTCTGCCTGCCGAACGTTTTTTCTGTTATGGCCGCGTGAACCAGCAGAACGTTTCCATCTTTGGTCTTTAGATTACATTCATAAGACCCGTCTGGATCTCTGCCCATAGCTTCTGCGAGAATATCTGTAACTCCGTTCTTCCCGCCCTGCGCATCTAAATCGTGCCCTACCAGTTCTGCAAGAGAAACTCCCTCAAGTTCAAACGTTTTGTAGCCCAGAAGTTGCTCCATACTCCCGTTGGCATAGATCACCAACTCTTCAAACACCATCATTATTGGCTCAACAGCCGCCTCAACGAGAACGCGGTATTTCTCTTCAGACTCTGCAAGATTCTCTTCCGCGGCTCTCCTTCGCCTCTCAATATTCAAGCTATGAAAAGTAACAACCATGAGCAGCAGAGTGATCAAGCCGACCGCTGAAAAGGTCATAACAGAGAGACTTCCCGTTATTTCACGTGTTTTAATCTCTACATCATCCAAGAAAACCCCTGTCCCTACTACCCAGTTCCAAGGGGAAAACTTTTTTACAAATGAAAGTTTCGGAACAATTTTTTCATCCGTGTATTTCCAGTTCCAGAGATAATCAATAAAGCCGCTATCACGATGCTCAACCGTTGCCAGAATTTCCCTGAACAGATAATTCCCCTCAGGAGTCTGGAAATTTCCAAGGTCGGTACCTATTAATTCTTTGGAGTAGGGGTGCATAATGAGATGCGGTTGCATGTCATTGATCCAGAAGTAATCTCTGCCATCATTACCGTAGCGTAAATGCTCTATCTCATCTAATGCATGACGCTGTGCCTGTTCTCTGGTCAGGGTCCCTGCAATCTCCTCTTTGTGATACATATCCATCACGCTCCATGCCACATTTGACAGTTCACGGAGCATTTCCCGTTTTGCCCCCATGAAACTATCTGTAAAGGCGGGGATGATAACCCGATAGATCGATCCAACAGAAATAAGGACTGCAAGAAGAGCAGGAAAGATTACGGCAAGAATAAACCTGAACCAGCTATTTTCTTTCAATTTTCGGCCCATTGCGTCTCCTTTGATACTGGTCGGTTTTCAACCTTGCATGGAAGATACAACATACGAACCCCAGGCATCTCCTGGAATAGGAAATGCCTGAATATACCTCATGTCGATTCAGATAAATATTGAAGGTGTAATGTCAAAATATCGTTTGAGATTTTCCCTGTGTATACGTAGCGCTTGCGGAGTATTCCCATTCTCACTGAAAAGATCAGGCTTTTTACTGATGACTGCAAAAAGCGATTCAACAAGTGTCGCATCAAACTGACTTCCTGCGTTTCGTTGCAATATGCCAATCGCATCAGCAAGTCGGATTCGGCGCATATGCTTTCTCCCGGCAAGCATAGTCTCCAAGGCATCACACACAGTTATTACGCGGGCACCAATTGGAATATCTTCACCCTTTAATCCGTCTGGGTAACCCGTGCCGTCAAAACGCTCATGGTGATGTAAAACGATGGGGAGGACATCACTCAAAAACTTGAGAGGACGAAGAATGCGTGCACCGATTACAGGATGCTGCTGGATTACGTTTCGCTCATTTTTCGACAATATGCCAAGACGCTCGATTATTGCATCATCAAGACCAATTTTCCCAATATCATGGAGTAGACCGCCATGATAAATTATCTCCCTTTCGTGCGGAGACAACGTGAGTTCTTCAGCCAGTAATCGAGCAAACCGTGCCACCCGGATCGAATGCCCATGAGTCATTTCATCCTTTGCCTCAAGAACAAGAGCAAAACCTTCAACCATTTGACGCAAACTCTCAACCATTTGCGTGTCATACATCAAGGCTTTATGTACGGCACTTGCGCCCTGCTCAGCAAACGCCATTAACAGATCCTGCTCCACCTCATTCAAGCAACGCGGTGTTGCAAACCAGACTGCAAGAATAGCTCGATAGGAATTAGAGATATCCATGGAAACGCCACACATAGCTCCGTTATCAAAAATTTCCGGGCAGGCAATTCCTGCAAAACGAGAATCTTCTCCAATATTTGTAATATTGACAACAGAACTGGCGCGAGATCTAAAAAGGGTACTGAGTGCGGAATAATTAAGATTCGGAACATCCCCATGGGCAGGGCCTTTCATCGTAACCGATTCTATCCGGCTGGTACTGTCATCAAGTATCCAGAAAAATGCCCCTCCAGCTGAAAGGCATTCTTTGGTATGTCCAACAATGGAAGCAAATATTTCAGCACTGTTTACACCTGTATTTATAGATTTACTCACCTGTGCAAAACGCTTAAAAAAGTTTTCGTTTTCCAGACTCATTAGCTGCTCCGTTCAACGTACAGGGGTATCGTCTGATATTTGGCTGGCTACACAATACCTTCTTCTGAAAATTCTTTTATTACGGTTTCACTATATCCCAATTCCAGCAACACCTCGCGAGTATGCTCTCCAAACTCTGCCGGTGCTGAGCGCAACGCCCCTGGTGTTTCACTGAGTTTGACCGGAATACCAAACGTTTTATGCGTTTTTCCATCTTTCCCTAAATACTCACAAACCATCTCGCGCTCTTTAAATAAAGCATCATCAAGAATTTCATCGATTGATCTTATTGCACTATAACAGGCACCTAATCCTGTCAGTTCATTGTCCCAATAATCTCGGTTTTCAGAATTAAATGTATGGCGTAACCAGGATATGATTTCAAGTCGATGTTCATTATCGTACTGCAACTGCGCATATTCAGGTTTGCCGAGACGTTCACAGAGTTTTTTCCAGAACCTGTTCTCAACTGCACCAAGTGCTATATACCTGCTATCTTTAGTTACATACGTATTATAACAGCCATAGCGATGTGAAAGTGTAGTATCTGATCGTACAGGAGTCTCACCATAGGCTTTTTCGAGGAAGCGAGGCAGAGTCAACAGCCCCAAAACACCGTCTGTCATCGATATATCTATATATTGGCCCCTGCCAGATTTTTCCCGCTGATACAACGCGAGGAGAATACCGATGGCTGCCTGCATAGAACCACCGGCAATATCAGCAATCTGAATCCCAGGGATCACCGGAGCATTATCCTTTTCTCCAATAAGATGAAGAAGCCCTGCAGTGCTCAAGTAGTTCACATCATGCCCGGGATCGTCACGTTTTTCTCCAGTCTGCCCATAACCGGAGATTGAACAGTAAATCAATCCAGGATTAATTTCACGCAGGCTATCGTAATCAACACCTAATCGCTTAACAACGCCCGGACGAAAGCCTTCCAACACCACATCGGCACGTTCTGCAAGTTTGAAGAAAATTCTTTTCCCTTCATCACTTTTGAGGTTAAGCGACATATGTCTCTTGTTTCTGTTAATCTCATCAAAAAACAGACCATCCCCTAAAAACCTGCGATCTTCAATGGCAATCACCTCAGCACCATGATCAGCAAGAATCATCGAACAATACGGCCCAGGAAGCAAACGGGATAAATCAAGAACCTTCACACCTGACAACGCACCTGCACCCAGCATGGCACACCTCGTTTGTAGCTATTATGTTTGAGTTATTTAGAATGTTTTTTCTGATTTCCACGTAGTAACAGCTTTATCCTCGTTTTGGTTTTCAGCGCAGTGGAAGAGATAATAATAAAAGCGAATGATGAGCGAAAAACGCGTTAGGCTTCATCCCGAAACGATGATTTCTCATCTGAATCGAGGGGCTCAAAAAATTGTACCGCAGCCATATCTCACATCTCGAAGTCTCGTTCCCCGCTTACCGGGAGGATCAAATTTTGAAAAATAACGAGACAAACGAAGACTCAGTGATTCAGATGGAAAGTACCTTTTTCAGGTGGAAACACATGAGGTCATGACACCATAATTTGTCACAAACCAATTAATATTCCACCCCTCTCTGCGCTTTTATTCCCTGGTCATAGGCATGTTTCACCGGGTCAATTACAGAAACGGTATCTGCAATCTCGACAAGAGACTCATGGGCATCACGCCCTGTCATGATAATAGTCAATCGCTCGGGTTTATTGGTTACAAGATCAACGATTTTCTCAACTTCGAGAAATCCGAATAATGGCAGATAGGTGATCTCATCGAGAATAATGAGATCGTACTCATCACTTTCGATTTTCTCTTTAGCCAGAGCGAAACCTTCTTCTGCCACCAACTTATCTGCTTCAATGTTTTCTTTATTAAAAACAAATCCCTTACCGCAGATAAACCAATCGAGATTAGCGAATTTATCAGCCATCAACCGCTCACCATAATCCCCCTGGCCTTTAAGAAACTGAATAACACACACTTTATGGTCATGGCCGAGTGCTCTGAATGCGGTTCCAAGAGCAGCTGTAGTCTTACCTTTTCCATGCCCTGTATTGAGGATTATTCTACCTTTTGCAGTTCTTTTCTTATCTGTGTCACAACTCATTACAGTGACCTCCTAATTTATTCCAGCCTCTCTCTTCGTGAAGAATCTCCTGTCTGCGATCAGCAAATTGTAAATTACCCAATACTTATCTGCAACTTACCTAACACCAACCACAATACTCGACTATCAGTAATTGGATAAACAGCTTCTTACCAGCTCTTCTATCACACTTCTTATGTATAAATTTTATTGACACTTCTCATCAGATATTCTACAAAATAAAGATGAGCGAGCGCTCGTTCATAGCACTTTTGTTCTAACGCTTATTCTTCGAAAACGCACATCATTTTTAAGTAGTTTCATTTTGTAACGAGGGCACTGTTTTTCAATCGTGGCACTCGATACATTATGCCACAGACATGCACCTGATATGTCGAAGATATATTTTTGAGAGTAACAACGATTCACTTGCAATTAACCGTTTTCAGTAAGAGACTACGTAGATACACCTATTAAAAGATTACCGTCGTTTCTGATCGTCACGACGAGCCTCATTTTTGATGTACAAAATATTATCACCACAGGTCTTTGTGTGTTGACTCTTTTCAGAAACCTAGTTTCTAATCATAAACACACAAAGGTAAAGTAGTAAACCTTTTCCAAAAGGAGGTAAAACGCGACAACTGCAGATACTCAGGTAACAGAATAGTGTTGCCGTATCCCTTGTTTTGACAATTTACAGTGGGCGATCACCAGCAACTGATGTTTTCCAGATGTTTGAGGAAAAGATGATTCAGGGTTTTCAGTATCTTTAAGGAGGCAAGAATGAATAAGGCGTATAAAAAGGAAATATGGTACACGCTCGGTTTCAGTGTTTTGCTGCTCATGTCAGGCCATCTCGGCCTGCTGTTTGTCGCATTTCCCTCTCTGCAGGGACACATGGTATTTGGTTTTCCCTCTCAATACATCATCCCCGTAATTATGGGTTGGCTTGGTCTGATGGCTATCGTTACTGTCCAGGCAAAACTCACGAACATGCTTGATGATGAAATTGAGAAAATGGACGGCGTTGTCGACGAGATTTAATCCGGTCAATAGGGGAACGTGATAATATGGAACCAAATAAATGGGTACTCGCTGATCCTACCATGGGGATCATCTTTGTTGCTGCATCGTTTGCATTTTTCTATTTTGTCGGCTGGTATTCCGCTAGAGCTGCAAAATCTTCAACAGACTACTGGACTGCCGGACGATCAATAGGCTCACTGGCTAACGGCCTTGGAATGGCTTCAAGCTATATGAGCCTGGCAACCTTTTTAGGTGTTACCGCACTCATCCTTAAACTGAAAGTACCATTTGTATACATGTGGATACAATTTGGTCTTTCCATTCCGCTCATCACTCTCTGGTACGGAACCCCGCTTCGAAGAATGGGCGCCTTCACACCCGCCCACTTTGTTCGTGAACGTTATGGATTGCGAACGTCGTATGTTGTCGCCATTTTCATGATCCTGATTATGGTGATGTATGCACTCGGTCAGATGATCGGCGTGGCTAAAGTCTTCGAGATGCTTTTCGGTATCAATTATAACGTCGCACTTATCTGTGGTGGTGCTCTTATTGTCGGTTACGTTGCTATCGGTGGTATGTACGGTACATCCTACAACGCTGCCTTTCAGATGGTGTTGATGGGTGTTGCTTTTATCATTCCTCTGGGCGCTATCATGAAAGCAATGGGTGGCTCCGGCTGGTATTTCCCACCACTGCTCTATGCCGATATGGTTCCAGCCATGCTTGATGCTGTTCCTGACTTTTTTGATATGAAGTACGGCTTCAAATGGTACTTCTCACTTATCCCGTGTTTTACAATCGGTGCAATGGGCCTACCGCATCTTGGAATGAGGATATACACCGCTCAGAACCTTAAAAGTGCCAGAGCCGCGATGGTCTGGTTTACCTTTTTTTGTGGTATAACCTTCAGTGCAACCTACACCATGGGTTTTTCAGGTGTATTCTTTCAAGCAACCTCAGGTACAGTCATTGCTCCGGCTGACCTTGACAAGATCACCCTCATCCTCAACAGTGTTTTCAACCCACCATGGGTACTTGCCCTGGTTATTGCCGGTGCTATTGCTGCCGGACTCTCAACTATATCTGCCAACCTGATGGCCATCGGTGCACTTATTGCCCAGGATATCATCCATACCCTCAAGCCGGACATGGAAGAAAATAAAACAAAAATCGTCAATTATTCGGCAATTTTTGGTGCAGGTCTTGTGAGTATCCTGATTGCACTTAAACCACCGACGTTTCTGGTTGTTTCCATCCTCTGGGCCTTCGGCCTTGCCGGTGTTACAGTTGCGCCTCTCGTGATTCTCGGCGTATGGTGGAAACAGGCTAATCGGTATGGTGCGATGTCCGCAGCCATTATTGGCGGAGGTACGTATATTATGGTTTCACCGTATGTGTTGCCAAACCTCACCATCGCTGGTGGCCTACCAGCCAAACTGGGTATGTCAGGCGCGCTTTTATGCGTACCTTTAAGCTTTCTGGTACTTACAGTTGTTTCATTAATAACTAACAAAATTCCTGCACTGCTTGAAAAAATCCCTCATGAAGCAGACAAAAAGCTTGTAGACGGAATTCACGGCTGGACAGTCTATAACGAAGAGCGCTACAACAGCACCATGGCAGGGGTAATCATTTCCGGCATCAGCCTGTTCTTTGTCGTATGGGCAATAATGCCGGGCGGCTGGTAACAGCATGTATCCGTTAAAAAATCGGTAATACTGCTATATTCAAAAACTGCCTCCTGCCTGGTTCGATCTGGCAGGAGGCAGTCATATGTTTCTTTATTCAAATACAGCGAAAGTGAGCAAATGAATTATATCGAATACTTTAAAGGATCGCTCTTTGGGGAAGAAAATATATTCCACCTGGCAAATGAGGGGAAAGTTCGAAAATTCGTTATCCTCAACATCATTATTCTTGGGATTCTTTTTGGAATGTCAGACCTTGCAGGCTTAGTGAAAGAAACTCCCGGGTTACCTCTTACCGGAAAATTTGTATTTATAACCCCGTTTCTCTTTTCTCTTTCCGGCATTTTCACCATGGTTATTGCCATAGTTGGCTGTACTCTGGTCTATTGGGCAGCGGCAAAGGCTTTTGGCGGTAACGGTACATTTAGCCTGACACTTGATCTGATCGGGCTCTCAGCAATACCTTTCTGGATTCTGGCACCTGTGCTCAATTACACTATCCGCTTTCAACCCGATCACCTGACCAGTCCACAATTCATACTACCTACCCTGCTGGCATTCTGGTGGTCCTGCTGGTTGCTGAGGCAGAGCCTGATCGGCGGACAGGGACTTTCCCCCGGCAGGGCAACCTGTGTTGTTCTCAGTGTATGGGTATTTTGTATTAGCTCGGTTTACGTATTCTTGCCCTGATCTGCAAGCTCATCAAACCGGCAACTCAGCAGCAAATCACCATCCTCAAGTTTTTTGCGAACTTTGTAGGGAAGCGTTTGAAACAGCCGTATCATGCCCTGGTTGCCTGGTGATGTAAACGCCATCAAACCGGCAAGGCCACTTTCACGACCCGCCTCTGCCAATTTGCGTAAAAACAATTTCCCAACCCCTTTACCCTGTAGTTCTTCGCTTACAGAAAAGGCTACTTCCGCCATATTACTGCCTTTGATTCGCATAGATTCGGCAACACCGACAATTTTACCAAAACCAAATTCACCGGTCACAGCTACCAGACTTAAGGCATTAACATAATCCGTCTGTGAGCGTGCTTCTACATCAGCTCTGGTAAAATGACTTTTCTGGCAAAAGAAGCGGGAAAGTACATCTTCTCGGGGAAGATTGTAATAGTGCTCCTGAATTCTTCGCTCATCAACCGGCTTAGATGGGCGGATAGTTATTCTTTCACCCTCAAGATCAATAACCTCTTCAAGTTTAACAGGGTAAATAGCCTTTACAGCTTCCCCCAGACTTCTTTCACTTCCGATTAGGCCGCGCTCCTTGGAAGCTGCGAACAGCTCTTCACGAAACTCCGGGTGAGCTATAGATATCATGGCTATAACTCTTTCCTGAAGGCTCTTGCCAAACAGGTTTACCATGCCATATTCTGAGGCGACAAAATGGACATCACCTCGAGGCACTACAACTACATCTTCGAGGATATGCGGTACAATGTTTGATTTCAGCACACCATCACTACCAATTGAGGTTGAACGAATCATCAGGATGGATTTGCCTCCCGGAGACCTTCTTGCCCCCCGGACGAAATCAGGAATCCCGGAAATACCGGCAAAGCGCGTAGCCGCTGTGGCCTCAGCTGCCATCTGCCCTGTCAGATCAATAGTATGTGCAACATTAAGTGAAACCATTCGATTATGCCGAGATATTACAAACGGGTCATTAACATAGTCTGATGGATGAAAATCAATGGCAGGGTTATCATTTAAAAATTCATACAGATGCTCACTACCGACAGCCATTGAAGCGACCATCTTCCCATCATTATACCCTTTTCGCCGATTAGTAATATTACCACGCGCATAGAGATGCATAATATCATCAGTAAGGAACTGGGAGTGCACTCCGAGATCATTCTTATTTGATAAGGCCTGCAGAGTTGCCTGCGATGCGGCATCAAGGCCTATCTGCAATGTTGAACCGTCTTCAATGACTCTGGCTATATGTTTGCCGATGAGTTGCTCGGGCTCTGAGGAAAGATTTTTATAGGGAACAGACAGCAACGCTTCTTCATGCTCTACGAACATATCAACATAATTAACATGAAGAAAACTCTGGCCCATAATCCGTGGCATGCGTGGATTGACCTGGGCAATTACAAAATCAGCAGATCGCGCAGCAGCAAGTGTTACATCTACGGAAATTCCTAAACTCATCCAACCGAAATCATCGGGTGGCGAGACCTGTATGAGTGCTACATTTAAAGGCAGTTTTCGCGTATTAAAGAGCGACGGTATATCCGACATATTCATCGGGGTGATAAACCGCTTATGCTTGGCAATTGCCTCGGATCGTGTTGATCCTAAATAAATAGAGCGTATATTCAGGCTGGCGTCTTTTGTTCTGTCAGCAATCGCAGCAAAAGAAATTGTTTCTTCAGTAAGCAGACGGAGAATCTCGAGCCCGCTAAAATGATCAGCCCTCGAAGTCAGGGCTCTTACGAGCTCCTGCGGTTCACCGCAACCGGAACCGATAAACACCCTTTGCCCTGAACATATCTTTGCAATGGCAGCCTGTGCAGTGACTGTTTTCTCGACATAACTGTCGGCCCAATGTTTAGAAGTCGGCATTTTTTATTCCCTTATCATCTCTTTTTGTTAAAGAGGTTTATTACAACTCGTTTTATCTTATCTGGGAGGCTATCCAAGAATAGCATTACCTCTCAGATCAATATTTTTCCAATATACCGAAACCATACACCGCACATCCGAGCATACGCTTACCTGTAAATAATATTTCCTAAACAACATCGAGATACGGAGAGGTGAATTTCCGGACAGCTTCACAATAGAAGTCATACATCAACCATATCTTTCTACAAGATATTTAAACAGTCTTTCTCAACTCTTTATTCGTCGCCCCGTCAACCATTATACCCCACTCACTCAACCTGCTGTTTTAGGACTGAGATTCCGAGATAACATCACGCACAAAATCATCTGCACTTCCACTCAAAAGCATACTGTAATGCTCCTGAAAAGTATCAAGAATTTCGTTAAGGGGCAAATCTGCATAGGTTCCGCGATTGTTTATATATTCCATATGCTTATTGCCGGAAGCATCAAAAGGATGAAAGATTGAATCATTCTCACCATCAAACTCAAGCGGTAATATGCCGAACTTTTCACATAACGCCAGGTTAAATGCAGGCGTCGCCTTAACCCATCGATCATTGAGCAATATGTCTGTATAACCATGCCAGTAAAAAACATCCGTCTGCATCCATTCCCGAAGACGTTCTGTTGTCAAATGATTACAGACATCACCAAACCCGAGTCGGGCCGGTATTCCAACATATCTGCAACAGGCTGCAAGCAGGATAGCTTTAGTTACACACCAGCCATACCCTTTTTCGACAGTGGTACTCGCCTTCATTCCGTCTGTTGTAAGATCGAGCCTGTACGGGTCATAACGAAACTGGTCCCGGACAGCGTAATAAAGAGCAATTGCAGCATCCTGCTGGCTCATGGTCTTCGAAACATGTTGTTCGACAAACCCACTAATCACCGGATTATCACAATCAAGAGTCGGAGTTCCGGCAAGAAATATTGCAGTCGATTCCATTTCATACGCTCCAGCTAGGTCATATATGTGTAATTAGATGGTTTAAATTTCAAGACAGACAGCCTGACCGAAGGTCTATCAACTATACTGATAATAACGTATTCAGTGAGTAAAATTTTACCAACCCTTCAAAAAACATTCTCTTTCCTATACGATAGAATAATGAAGCTCATTTAACAGCATTTTTCTACATTACCTGCACTATAAAAAGTGAGGGACGAATAGGATGAATCAGATAATTACGATTTTATCCAAAATGCTTAAACAGTGAGCATAGTCAAAACAACGGAGGATAACACCATGCTTAAGCGGCAAAAATTACAACTCACTGTTGTTACTGTTGCGCTGGCCTTTTCAGCGAGCCTTTTTGCCAGCGGCTGCACAATGAAATCTGCCCACTCTGATGACACTATGGCTCTTGTGCAACGAGCAGAGCAGGCCGCTGCCCGCGCAGAAGAAGCCGCTCTTAGAGCAGAAAAAGCTGCAGATAAGTCTGACATGATGGCTGACAAGTCTGAACGTATATTTAATAAAAAAATGAAGAAATAGCGGCAATACTCAGATTTATACAGTTCAATTATGCTCGATTTTCTTCCGGCACGTTGGTTCAGGTCTCTTCACCTCCCTTACCTGCAGACGTTCTTTTTCTTCTATAGAATACGCAGGCCACGAGACCTGAGCAGGTGCTGTTTTGTGCTGATCTGTACGCTCACCTGGTTCTTTTTTTCTCCTTTTCCTTCAATACACGCCACTACACTTGAATTTAAAGGTAAAGGTGAGCTTATTGTTGTTTCACCGCGTTCGCAGACTGCAGTTATCGATATTGCAGAAAAAAACAGGCAACGTATTATCGGCGGAAAACTCGCTCCTGATGCAATTCTATTAAAAAATGACAGAAAAGTTGACCTAAGCACCTTCCATGTTGGCGAAAATGTGATGGTGATCTGGCGAATTACCGAGAATGGCAAGGAGATTCTCTCTCTGCTTGGTTCTGGA
The DNA here is from genome assembly GCF_005116655.2 of Desulfosediminicola flagellatus. Classification (GTDB taxonomy): domain Bacteria; phylum Desulfobacterota; class Desulfobulbia; order Desulfobulbales; family Desulfocapsaceae; genus Desulfopila; species Desulfopila flagellata. The sequence continues at coordinate 3,267,531 of NZ_CP050698.1, forward strand.
CAAATCGCAGATCAACCGATAAAAAACGTGCATTTACCATCGCCTCTATCTGTCCAACCAAAGTTATCTGTGCAAACGGTTCAATCAATTCAGCATGTTCAGGCCATTGAACCCGCAATCACACCTCCGTTCCATACGCCACCACTATCACAGGCAGTGTTATCTGAAAGCACTATTCGACCTGTTATCGGCACTCCTCTCTTTCATACCGTTGGTCCCAAAGAGACATTGCTCGATATAGCCAGACACTATGATCTGGGATTTAACGAACTCGTCGACCTTTACTCGGAGCTCGACCCCTGGCTTCCGCCTGCAGGAAAACGCTTAATGCTCCCTACAGAGCGTATCCTGCCTGAGGTGAATCAGGATGGAATAGTTATAAATATCGCTGAACTCAGACTGTATCATTATGTAAACGGAGAAGATCATTCTATTGTCAGATCATTCCCGGTGAGTATCGGAGATCCGCAATTCCAGACGCCTTCCGGCACATTCTCTGTCGGTAACAAGGTTATCCACCCGACATGGTTTATCCCGCCTTCATTGCGACCCAAATATCACATTGCCAGTGTACCTCCAGGTCCGGACAATCCTCTCGGTCAATACTGGGTGGGGTTGCGAGGTACCAGCTACGGTATTCACGGCACAGACATCGCCTGGTCCATAGGCAGAACAGTAACTCACGGCTGTATCAGGATGTACCCTGAAGATATTAAACGTTTCTTCCCGACCATTAACGTGGGAAGCACAATCCAACTTACCTACCAACCGGTCAAAGTAGCTTTGCTTGAAAACAGAGTCATCATTGAGGTCCATAAAGATATCTATTCTAAAATTGGTAACATGTTTACTTATGGCAGGGCAAAACTGCAATCACGTGGACTATGGAATAGTATAGATCAGGACGCGTTTAAGCAGGTAATTCAGAACCAGCACGGCATTCCTGTCGATATAACCCGGCCTGCCCAATCATTGACAGAGAAGACAACACTTTCTGAGATCCCGATAATTCAATCCAACAATAGAGAATATTAGCAAGCTGTAAACAGCACATGCTAGCAAGCCATTTCTAACTGTTCAGTTTTATGAGTTAGTACTACGTGAAGGGGAGGGCTGAAGAATCAATACAGCTATGCAGGATGTTGTAGGAAAGTTTGGCAAATCACCTGCAACACATAAAGAAATCAGACCCTCTATGTGTTGCAGGTGATTTTTACAGTATCTCTTATTATGAAAATTCCCGTAGAATCTCTCTTGAGATGATTACTCGCTGTATCTCACTTGTTCCCTCATAAATTGTGGTAATTCTGGCATCACGGGTATAGCGTTCAATAGGATATTCCTGTGTATATCCATATCCACCCAGAATCTGCATAGCCTCGTAGCAAGCCTTGTTCGCCGACTCGGTTGCAAATACTTTGGCCATTGACGCTTCCTTGGCGAAGTTACGCCCCTGCTCTTTTTTAAATGCCGCACTCAAGAGCAGCAACCTGCTTGCTTCAAGGGCTGTGTACATATCAGCAATCTTCCACTGGATTGCCTGAAAAGAACTGATCTGCTGGCCAAACTGTTTCCGCTCAAGCGAATAGCGGGTTGCGGCATCCATCGCTGCAAGACCAAGGCCGAGTGCGAGAGACCCAATACCGATCCGGCCACCAGCAAGCTCTGTCACCGCTACCCTGAAGCCATCGTTTAATTCTCCCATGAGAGCATTGGCCGGTACCCGACAATTCTGAAAGATGATTTCATTAGTTGCAGATGCGTGCTGGCCCATTTTTTCTTCTTTTTTGCCAACGATAAGGCCTTCAGTATCTGCCTCAACCAGGAAGAGACTTATCCCTTTTCCTTTAGAGGCTTTCGGATCTGTAACTGCCCATACAACAAAAACTCCTGCACAGTTGCCACTGGTTATAAACAGTTTAGAACCGTTTAATATCCAGTCATCACCGTCACGAACTGCTGTAGTCGTCATTCCAGCAGGGTCAGAACCTGCCCCTGGCTCGGTGAGAGCAAAGGCACCCGCCAGATAATCGCCGCTACAAATCTTAGAAATATACTTATTCTTCTGCTCTTCACTACCAAGCGCCTGTATAACCTCGTTTACCATATTATTTACAGAAACAGTCACTGCGGTTGAGGCACAAGCACGCGAAATCTCTGTCATGGCAACGCTAAATGCTATTACACCAGCTTCAGAGCCACCGTATTCATCCTTGATGTTTAGTCCCATAAGACCAAGTTCAGCGAGCTTTCTGATATTCTTATGAAATATCTTTTCACTCTGATCACTGCCCTTATCAAGTTCTGCTGCTACAGGTTCCAGTTCTGCCGCTGCAAAATCACGTGTCATTTCCTGTATCAGACGTTGTTCTTCCGTTAATTCAAAGTCCATATGAGCCTACCTTTATAAAAATAGAAAACTATTTCCCCTGGAAAGATGGTTTACGTTTCTCAAGAAATGCTTTCATACCTTCTTTCTGGTCTTCACTGGCAAAACACTGACCGAATTGAGTTGCCTCGTACCTATTTGCCCGTGTTATATCCATCTGCATGCCGTTGTTAACCGTCTCTTTGCAAAGCCGGATTGCTATCGGCCCTTTTGCCGTGATTTTAGAGGCCATTACCCTGCATGTATCGAGCAATTCGTCAGTAGCCACCACTTTATTTACCAGGCCAATCCTTAAAGCCTCTGCTGCATCAATCATGTCACCCGTGTATAGGAGCTCACACGCAATGCCTTTGCCGACTATCCGTGGTAATCGCTGAGTGCCGCCAAAACCAGGGATCACACCGAGATTAACCTCAGGCTGACCAAACTTTGCGGTTTCAGAGGCGACCCGGATATCACAAGCAAGCGAGAGTTCACATCCACCACCAAGCGCAAAACCATTAACCGCTGCAATAACCGGTTGTGGCGCATCTTCGATTGCAGCCATAACCGCATGACCAAGCGCGCCGAACTCAGCACCCTCAAGACCGTTTAATTCCTGCATATACGAAATGTCAGCACCAGCAACAAATGCCTTTTCTCCACCACCTGTGAGAATAATCGCACCGATTTCCTTTTCCTGGGCCAAAGTCTTAAAACAGTAAAGGAGTTCTTTTAACGTGTCGTAGTTCAAAGCATTAAGTGCTTTGGGGCGATCAATAACGACAACAGCAACTGCCCCCTCTTTTTCCAAACGGACATTATGTAATTCCATCATTTCTCCTTAACCGGTTTAATCAGGAAACAAAGCTTATTCTGGCGAAATTGAGAATCGCCACGCACAGTACCAGTCATCCGGATGCTTATCCGGCGGACAGCCAATGCACTCTGTCGTTATTCGTGTATCAATTGCTCTGGCAAAATACGTATATTCAACAAGACCTGCTGATTTACATGGATAATCTGCCAATCCTTTTCGTTTTCTGGCACTCTGTACCCGGCAATCGTTCATCTGAAACACAAACGATTCAGGTGTCTCTTCGACAATCGACTGGGTATTTATATTAGCGTAAACTCGAAATCCCAGAGCTCTTTTCAAACCTGCAAGGCCGGGTTGCTGTCCGAGTTGCAGTTGCTCTCGAATTGATTCCGCCTCAAAAGGTGAAAACTGGGCCCAGCAGGAATCGTTACATCGCTTAGCCTCATTCATTCCTTCGGAGAACTCGATAGCCTGAAACCAGACACCATCATTTACCAACCAGTTTTTTGCGACACGCTCACGGAGTTCATGGAGTTGAGTATCTTCCATTGCCAGAAGCGGCTCAGGGATTCCGTCAACCATGTCAAAACCAAATAGCTTTGCCAAATGCTTTAATTGTATTTGCGAACTTGTTTTGGCAGCATTATTCAGAATCTTAAATGCTTTATCTTCTCCCATCTGATGCCGCACTTCTGTATACCACAAGGCATGATGAATGATGATGCGGTGAAACAGATCCATCACATATTGTGCTGTCTGTTTTTGGTCCAGATCAGCTACACTGTCAGCGTTATCGAACATAGGATTCTCCGAAAAAGGTGTGATAGCGTTTACCTCTTAGATAAAACGAATTTGATCATCGAGATGATGTAATCTTTCCAATCCCTTATCAGTTACACGATGTGTATTTTCTATACCAACAACGCCTACACCGGGAAAGATCATCTTAGGCTCAAGTGCTATAACCATACCGGCCTCAAGTTTTAGCTTTTGCCCTTTTGCTATAAAGGGGAATTCGTCAAGTTCTAGACCGACACCATGCCCGGTGAATCGTATCTTTCGTTCGCCAACTCCCATAAATTTTTCGCCGTAGCCTTTCTTCTCTGCAAGCGCAATCATCTGATCATACAACTCACCAGTCTCAACACCGGGCAGCGCTAATTTTGACGCTGCCTCCTGGATTTCCAGCATTGCCCTGTGAGCCTCGAGCAACTCATCCGGTAATTCACCAATAGCAAAGATTCTGGCGTGATCTGAAATGTAACCGTCCAGTGCGAAAACGTAATCCACCAGTATAGGCTCATTTTTACAGATTTTTTTAAACCCTGCACCCTGCCCTATAAGTCCGCTTACCCCTTCGCCACCGGTGGGTGAAGCAAGATAGCTCGGCACCGCAGCTGCGGGCCCGGACATCAGATGACCATAGAAGAGCTCACTGCCAAATAACCGCATACGAACAATTCCCTGATGGCCAAAACTTCGTGCATACGCTTCCAATTCTCCAGCTACTTCAACCTCTGTCCTGCCTTCCTTAAGTAATTCCGGTACTCTTGCAGCAACCTTGTCCGAAAGCGCGCAGGCCTTGCCGATAATTCCCAACTCATAATCAGATTTCACAGCACGGATAAGACGAATATCAATTGAAACATCAACTATCTGCGAATCTTTAAATATTGAATCGTACTGAAAGTAGAGGTTGGCAGGGAGAACATCCAGTTCCATTCCGATAGTTTTGGGCAGGACATATCCCCTTTCTACCAAAGCCTCAGGCATCTTCTTAGGGCTGACAAGGGAGACAACCTCATGCAACTCTGATTCTGCTACAGCCCGCTCATATTCTTTAAACACCATTAGCAGCGGAGCACCTTCAACAGGAACATAGAGCCATCCCTGCTGAGAAGTACCTGAGAAATAGAACAGATCAGTTTTCTGGACTATCAACGCAGCATCACAATCTTTCTTCTGCAAAGAGTGTTGAAGCTTTTCTACTCTTGCATAAAGTTCAGAAGCAGGTGTCACTTGTCTGGAATAATCCATCACACTCCTCTTCAAATTCCTGAATCTTCATCTGCAATTGCCTTTCGTTGTACCCAGGTTGCTAATTACCGTTTTTCAATACTCATAAAAACCTTTGCCGACTTTCCGACCTAAATACCCCGCCTCTACGTATTTTCTCAGTAGTGGGCATGGGCGATACTTAGAATCCTTAAAGCCGTCATACAATGTATCCATAATCGCAAGGCATGTATCAAGCCCTATCAGATCCGCAAGTGCAAGCGGTCCCATCGGGTGATTCATACCAAGCATCATAACCGTATCAATGTCTTCTTTTTTGCCTACGCCCTGATAGAGACAAAAGATCGCCTCGTTGATCATCGGCATGAGTATTCTATTGGCGATAAACCCTGGGAAGTCATTGGCCTCAGCTGGTGTCTTGCCAAATTTTTCACAGAGATCCCATGTGATTTTAAAGGTCTCATCCGAGGTGGGCAGGCCTTTGATAACCTCAACAAGCTTCATAACAGGTACAGGATTCATAAAATGCATGCCAATTACCTTTTCAGGTCGTTTGGTCTGCGCAGCAATCCTGCCAATAGGAATGGATGAGGTATTTGTACCAAGAATCACATGGGCAGGGCAAATTTTATCCAGATCCTGAAAGACCTTGAATTTTAAATCTTCGCGCTCTGTAGCAGCCTCTACCACATAATCAACCTCGGCCATATCCTCGAGGTTTGTGGTGATCTTGATACGCGCCAGGGTCGCATTTCGATCGTCATCAGTAATTTTGCCCTTATCGACCATACGATTCAGGTTGCGTGCGATGTTAGCCAGCCCGTTCTCCGCAAATTCCTGCTTAATGTCACTCATCAGAACATTAAGGCCACTCGCGGCTGCAACCTGTGCGATACCGTTACCCATCTGACCTGATCCAACAACCCCAAATGCTTTCACGTTCATATCGTCCCTCGAATTTTCCCGATGATTTTATATTTTTCTAAATTCTACTTTTCGGAGGCCAACAATTTGTTTGAGAGTCACCATTTTACTCAAATCAAGGAATGTGAGAAAAATGGGTACTCTCTAACGAGTTTACATTCCGAAACTTACTAGCGTTTAACGATAAGCGCTACAGCCTCACCACCACCAAGACACAATGAAGTAAGACCACGCTTTACATCACGCCGTTTCATCTCATATATGAGATCTGTCAGTAACCTGGCCCCACTTGCACCAATAGGATGGCCGATTGCAACACTGCCGCCATTAACGTTTACCTTCGAGACGTCAAGCTCAAGTACCCTGTTAATTCCTACTGATGTGCCGCTGAATGCTTCGTTGATCTCAAACAGTTCTATATCATTTATTGACAAGCCTTCTTTCTTTAACACTTTGGGGATAGCATATATTGGTGCCATTAAGACATACTTCAACTCGATACCATGAGAAGCCTGAGCGCCAATCTCAACCAGGATTTCACAACCAAGTTCTTCTGCTTTTTCGCGACTCATAACTACCAAAGCCGCAGCGCCATCACTGATAATTGATGCGTTACCAGCGGTTCCTACGCCATCCTTTTTAAAGGCTGGACGCATTTTAGAAAGAGTATCGTAATCAGTAGGCTGAGGACATTCATCACGCGCAAACATCTTCGGTTCTTTTCCGCGCTGAGGGATCGGTACCGGAATTATCTGTTCATCAAACCTTCCCGATTGCACTGCTGCTATCGCTTTTTCGTACGATTCTGCTGCAAACTTATCCTGATCTACACGGTTGACTTTCCAGTTTTCACAAATCAACTCGTTGGACATACCCATATGGAAATCGTTAACCACATCCCATAAACCATCATGGACCATATGATCTTCTATTTTGCCCGGCCCCATACGATAGCCCCACCGCGCTTTTTCCATGTAATATGGTGCCATACTCATATTTTCCATACCACCTGCAACAACCACGTCAGCGTCTCCACACTGAATAGCTTGGGCAGCCAGCATGACTGCTTTGAGCGATGAACCACACACTTTATTGACGGTAATAGCTTCTACCAGATCAGGAAGTTCAGCTTTTATCGCCGCCTGCTTTGCAGGATTCTGCCCATAGCCGCATGGCAGAACCATACCCATGATACATTCATTAACTTCTTCCCCGGCAATGCCTGCACGCTTAACCGCTTCTTTAATCACATGCGCTCCAAGATCAGTCGCACCAATCTTTGATAATGAACCACCAAAACTCCCTAGTGGAGTTCGTACTGCACTGACTATCACAGCTTGTTTCATAGCTTTCCTCTCTAAATTGGTTCGTTTGACTGAACTGACGTGCTGTTTCTATACGAGCTGGTTACCTACAAAATACAGTAACCATATCCCTTTGAGCGCATTGGGAGAATTTTCTTCTTGATTCTCTATCGATTTCATTGTTTAATCGAACAAAATAAAAACCGACCAAGCGCTCGCTCTCCATATTGACGATGTTTATTCATACGGAGGTTTTTGTCAATCATTTTCCGGCATCATCAAAATATTTCCTAACAGTGAGAGTGAAATATTAATCGGTTCATAATGTTAACATTCAAAGATCAGGCGAACGAAAAACGTACAGGCTACAATTGTATATGTAGACAGGTAATCTGGTAGAATATTTATCTGTACTATGTATTTTTTCGAGGTTTTACAAATTTTCTTTGACAAACAATATGATTTGTTTTCTAGTTGCATTAATAAACCGACCGAGCGCTCGGTATTATATTTTTCAGTTTATGTAGCACGGCCAAATTAAGGCCCGGGTGTGGTGTGCATCTCTTAACTTGAACTGCAAGGAGTCATTATGAGTATGGTAAATCTGTACAAAGAGGTAATGGACCTCAACATGATGGATGACAACGACCAGAAAGAAGCGGTTGCAAAAGCTTTTTTCGAAAAGCTCAACGCGATGGAACTTCCAGAGAAATTTAACTGGGCTGAAGAAATTTTTGAAGGCTTGCATGTAAAAGATCGCCCTGACCACACCGCCCTTATCTGGGCCGATATTCACACTGAAGAAAGCCAAAGCTACTCCTACAAAGAGTTGGCAGATCGCGGCAACCAATGTCTGAACAAGCTTCATAGTGCCGGTATGGATATGGGCGATAACATGTACATGATGACTCCGATTGTACCTGAGACCTGGTTTGCAAGTTATGCTTGTGTAAAGGGCGGCATAGTAACCGTACCGACCGCTACCACTATGACTGTTCGTGAACTGCAATTCCGTTTTGAGACCTACGCACCAAGCTGTATCCTGGCCGATGAAATTTATGCAGACATCATGGATGAAGCTCTTAAGCTGACTGGAATTACACCTAAAATCAAGATCGTTCTCGGCGAAAAAGACGGTTGGGTTAGCTATCGTCAGCTTAACGACGAAAAAACAATGGCAAAAGCAGCACCTACTGGCTCCAGAGATTTGTTATTCTGTTTCTTCACATCCGGAACCACCGGCCTGCCAAAACGCGTTGGCCATACAGCAACGTCCTATCCACTAGGTCATATCTCAACAGCAGTTATGGTCGGTATTCGTCCTGACGATGTACATCATAACCTCAGTGCTCCCGGTTGGGCTAAATGGGCATGGTCAAGCTTCTTTGCTCCATTAAACGTTGGCGCAACCGTCGCCGGTTTTAACTTTAAAGCGCTTGATGGCCCCAAATACCTGACCGCAATTGCAAAGCATAAGGTTTCTACCTTCTGCGCTCCACCTACCGCATGGAGAATGTTCATTAATCAGGATCTTACCAAATACGACCTCTCTTCACTGAGACAATCCGTAGGTGCAGGCGAACCATTAAACCCTGAAGTAATTTCTAAGTGGAAAGAGCTGACTGGTACAGAAATACGCGATTTTTATGGTCAGACAGAATCAACAGCAATGATTGGTAATGCTCCATGGATGGCTGGCAAAATGCGCAGCGGATCATTTGGCAGCCCGTCATTTATGTACGACGTGACCCTTGCCGATGATGAAGGCAATGAAATAACCAAAGCAGATGAGCCAGGCCATATCGTAGTTCGTCTTGATCGCTGGAGAAGCCTCGGCTTATTTACCGAATATATTGGAACTCCTGAAAAGATGGCCAGTGTCTTCGTCGACAACTTCTATTACACCGGTGACAAAGCTTCGATTGATGAAGATGGGTACTGGTGGTTTGTCGGACGTAGTGACGATGTTATTAAGTCTTCAGATTTCCGCATCGGACCGTTTGAGGTCGAAAGTGCACTGATTGAGCATGACGCTGTTGGAGAATCTGCGGTTGTCGGTATCCCTGATCCTAAACGTCATCAGCTTGTAAAGGCCTTCGTTATCTTAAAAGAAGGTTTTGAGCCATCAGAACAACTTGCTCTTGACCTGTTCAAACATACCATCGACATCCTGGCGAAATTCAAGATTCCTCGCATAATCGAATTTGTCCCAGAGTTGCCGAAAACTCTTAGCGGCAAGATCAGACGAGTCGAGCTCCGCCAGAACGAGACAGACAAAAAAGAAGCCGGTAAAGCAGGCGAAAAACAAGAATACTTTTATTGGAATTTCCCAGAGTTAAGCTCCAAGAAGAAGTAATCAGCAATTGTTAGATCGAATAATTGTAGCTCTGGAAAGATGGAATTTTGTTCGATATCAAGGCGCGAAAAAATTTTAACCACAGGCGTATAAACAATACTCCGAGGATTAAAATTTTTAAGCAACGATGATAGCGGGCAAAAGGACACTTTCCAGGCACAATTAAGATTCATTCTACACCCGGCTGGCTTAGATCCGGCCCCTGTACCACCGCCCACTGGAACAGTTAGTCGTCGAAGACTCCTCCACCGGGTGTAGAATGGTTATTTTCAATTTTTTTAGATTTATTCGGAGTAGACGATATGAATTTCGAATTAACTGAGGAACAAAGCCTCATACGGGACATGGTCCGCGACTTCGCAGAAAATGAAATTGCCCCTTCTGCTAGAGAACGTGATGAAGAGGAACGCTTTGACCGCGCCCTGATGTTCGACAAGTTAGCCGAACTCGGCCTTACCGGTATTGTCTTTCCCGAAGAGTATGGTGGTGCCGGAGCTGACTATATCAGCTACGCCATTGCCGTTGAAGAACTGTCGAGGGTTTGCGCTTCCACCGGCGTAACACTCTCTGCCCATCTTTCGCTCGCCACCAACCCTATCTATCTTTTTGGTACTGAAGAGCAGAAACAGAAATTCATGGTCCCCATGGCCAAGGGTGAAAAGATGGGCGCATTTGGTCTTACAGAGCCTTCAGCCGGTTCCGACGCTGGTGGCACTAAGACAACTGCAATGAAAGAAGGTGATAAATACATCCTTAACGGATCAAAGATATTCATCACCAACGCAGGCGACGCCGAAGTGTACGTGGTTATGGCACGCACTGACAAAAATGCAGAAAAACATCACGGTATCAGCGCATTTATCGTAGAAAAGGGTACACCAGGATTTACCTTTGGCAAGAAAGAACAAAAAATGGGAATCCGCTCTTCACCAACCATGGAACTCGTTTTCGAAAAATGCGAGATCCCTGCCGAGAACCTCCTCGGTAAAGAGGGTGAAGGATTTAAGGTCGCTATGAAAACACTGGACGGCGGCCGTATAGGCATCGCCTCCCAGGCACTCGGCATTGCCCAGGGCGCACTGGAAGAAGCAGTCAATTACGCCAAAGAGCGTAAACAATTCGACCGCCCTATATCCAGCTTTCAGGGAATTATGTTCCAGCTTGCAGACATGGCATGCCAGGTCGAAGCAGCCAGACTTCTCGTCTATCAGGCAGCATACAAGGCCAGCAATAACCAATCATATACCCAGGCCTCCGCAATGGCAAAACTGGTAGCCAGCGAGACAGCAATGAAGGTATCCACTCAGGCGGTGCAGATACTTGGCGGCTACGGCTACACCAGAGAATTTCCGGTAGAGCGCATGATGCGCGATGCCAAAATCACTGAGATTTACGAAGGCACCAGTGAGATACAGAGATTGGTAATAGGCACCAATCTCTGCCGATAGGCTGGAACCATGTATTTTGATCGATCTCGGCGTTATGGTAACCTGTTTAATCCTCGACGTACAAACTGTACGTCTCCGGTTAACCTGATCCCCATGCCTTGATCTCGACAAAAATACACAGCTTCCACCTAGTACTTAGAACACGTCAAACTAGCAGTTGTTTTTAAACCAAAATTACGGGCTACCGGAAATAGAATTTTGTTCAAGATCAGGTAAGCGTCAGACTCCGAAACATGTGTCGAAATTATCCCACAGGCGTATATGTAATACGCCGAGGACATAATTTTGATACATAACGCTGACATTGAGCCAAAAGACATTTCCCAACCCTTGAAAAGAGATCCACTTATGAAAATTTTAGTATGCATTAAACAGGTTCCTGACATGGAATCCAAATTTAAAATAGATGCAGCAGGCATCTGGTACGATACCAGTGACCTCGCCTGGCGAATGAACGAATACGACGAATACGGAGTTGAACAGGCCGTCCAGTTAAAAGAACAGACCGGCGGCGATTTGACTGTACTCTGCATAGGCTCGGACCGCGTTAAAGAAACAATGAAAAAAGCACTCGCCATGGGTTGTGATCGCGGTGCGCATATTGACGACGCTGCGTATTTCTCTAAAGATCCATTTGAGATTGCCGGAATAATCGCTGAATACGCAAAAGATAAATCATTTGACGCGATCTTCACTGGCATGCAGTCGCAAGACCGTGGCAGTGCTCAGGTTGGTGTGTTGGTAGCCGAGATGCTCAATATCCCGTCAATCACAACAGTTGTCGAATTTTCATGTGAAGGTACTGCTTTTAAGGTTAAACGTGAGCTTGAAGGTGGAGTAAAAGCGTTGGTTTCTGTATCTGCCCCTGCCCTCTTCACCTGTCAACTCGGACTTAACACCCCGCGTTACCCAACTCTGCCCAATATTATGAAGGCAAAGAAAAAAGAGTTGCTCACCATCGCTGTTCAGGACCTTCTTAAGGTCGATGCTAAAATGGAAACCACCTCTATGCAGTTGCCTGAGAAAAAAGGCGGCGGATTGATACTTGAAGGTGATATAGGCGAACTGGCGGATAAACTGATTGCCATTCTTAAAGAAAAAACCGGCGTTCTTGCCAGATAGGGGTGACCATATGAAAGTATTATTGATTGCCGAATCACGTGATGGCAAGGTTCTCGGTTGCAGCAGCGAGTTAATAGCTTTTAGCAGGCAGATGAATGCTGAAAGCATCATGTTTATGGTTGGCAGCGAAACTGCGCTACCCGGATATGAAGGAACACTCTATCTCGCTGACAGTAACAGATATAACGAATACAATCCGTCAGTACATAAAGAGCTGATTCTTGAGATTGTGGCCCAGGAAAAACCAGATATGATCGTCTTCAGCCATTCATCATACGGCTGGGATCTGGCACCTCGTGTTGCCTATAGCCTGGGTGCGGCACAGTTCTCAGAAGTCTCTGAAATTGCTGATGGCACACCGGTTGTACCTGCATGCAACTCTAAACTTCGACGCAGGATGAAAGCTAACTCCGCAATTACAGTGGTCACACTCCAAGCTGGCGCATTCGGCCTGGCTGAAGATATAACTGCAAGCCCAATCGTTAAACAGATAGCAACCGATACAGCAGGAAATATAATTTTTCACGGCTATGAACTGGCTTCTGAGGATGGTGTAGATCTTGGAAAAGCTGATGTAATAGTCAGTGCAGGCCGCGGTGTTGGGGGTGCTGATAATATTGCAATCGTCTCAAATCTTGCCAAAGCACTTGGAGGCGAATACGGCGCAAGTCGTCCGGTTGTTGATGCCGAGTGGGTAGATCATGCCAGACAGGTTGGCACCACAGGCCAGACGGTCTCTCCGAAACTCTATGTTGCTTGCGGCATATCCGGCGCGATCCAGCATTTGGCAGGAATGAAGAAATCTGAATTTGTTGTAGCGGTCAACACCGATAAAGATGCACCTATCGGCGAAGTTGCAGATGTACTTGTAGTAGCGGACTTAAAACAGTTTTTACCTGAATTAACTCAGAAACTGCAGGTAGCCTGATAGATTGTTAATCACTCCGTGTGATGGATATTGTTACAATATCCATCACATAGGGTGAGATCTATCTACAGCGAAGTACATGTTTTACTTTTGTTCTTTTTAAATATTGTATAGTTTACCTGTTAATACTGTTTGAAGCTCATCTGAGAAACACTTCTAGTTGCTAGATTTTTTAATTTTGATCTTTTTAGCAATCAGCAATCATCAGAAATACAACACAGAGTAACGGTTTACATGAGAACAAAAGATACAGACGCAATTGAGGTAGAGACCCAGATAAAGAACCAGGACCTGGTGCATGAAAGACGTCGTCAGATTGTTGATGCCGCTGTTAAACTCTTTATCGAACACGGCTACCACAAGACAACAACACGTCTTCTCGCAAAGGCGACAGGGCTTTCCATCGGTACCATGTACGACTACATCTCAACGAAAGAAGATGTGCTCTACCTCGTCTGCATGGCGATCCACTCTGAAGTTGAAGAAGGTGTTAAAGAAGCTCTTGCACGGCCGCTTAGCGGCGCAGACGCCCTTGCAGAGGTAATCCGGGAGTTTTTCCTGGTTTGCGACAAAATGAGCGATCACGTACTGCTGATGTACCAGGTTACACACTTTCTCTCGCCTAAGTGGCAACGAAAAGTGCTGGAAGCCGAAATAGGAATCACTGACCTCTTCATAGAGGCAATGCAACAGATTAAGAAAACAGGCACACTGCCGGAACTGGATGACGATACCATTACCCTGATCGGCCATAATATCTCCGTTATTGGACATACCTGGGCATTCAGGCGGTGGTATTTCGCCAAACATTTTACCATCGAGAAATATATCGAGCAGCAGACCGAATTCATTATGAGTTTTCTGGCAAACAAGAAGAGTCCGGCAATAGGTTAAGCCTCCTTCTTAGTCAGATTTCTATCAGGATTCGCGTGAAATGTTTGTGCACCACGGCTTTAAAGGCCACGTCGTCATTTCTTTTAATGATTTGAGGTGAAACATGAACGCGAACGTTGAAGTATATTCCCCCCAACACAGTGTCAGGATTATTACCGCCACCTCCCTCTTCGACGGTCACGACGCCTCCACAAATATTATGCGGAGGATTCTTCAGGATTCCGGCGTTGAAGTTATTCATCTAGCCCATAACCGCTCGGTTCAAGAGCTCGTTGACACGGCCATAGAAGAAGATGCACATGGTATTGCAATGTCCAGCTATCAGGGCGGGCATATGGAGGCGTTCAAGTATATGATCGACCTCTTGAAAGAGAATGATGCATCACATATTAAGGTTTTTGGCGGTGGTGGTGGAGTTATTGTTGCCGACGAAATTCGCGAACTGGAAGAGTATGGAGTCACCAAAATCTATTCGCCTGAAGATGGTGCTTCAATGGGCTTGCAGGGTATGATCAATCATATGATCTCCTGCATGGATTTCTCGACCACCAGCCTTACCGATCTCAAACCCGAAAATCTGCACTATTCCGACAAAAAAGAAATAGCAAAATTTATTACTGCTGCCCAACAGGCAAAAAGCCAAAGTGAGGCCAATCTTACTGAGCTTATGGAGATGATTCAGCCAATGGCTGATAAATTCCATCCACCGGTAATTGGCATAACCGGGACTGGTGGTGCCGGTAAATCTTCGCTTACTGATGAACTGTTGCTGAGATTTTTGAACGATCTCGATGATCTTAATATCGCCATAATCTGTTGTGACCCTTCCCGTAGAAAGACTGGTGGAGCATTACTTGGTGACAGAATCAGGATGAACTCTATATCCGGGACTAATCGAGTGTATATGCGCAGCCTCGCAACTCGCGACTCAGCTAACGAGGTCTCTGAAGCGCTTCCGGAAGCTATTAAAATAGTAAAAGCTGCCGGCTTTGATCTGATTATCGCTGAAACAGCTGGTATCGGTCAGGGCGACTCAAGAATTACTGATCTTGCAGATATCTCTATGTATGTGATGACCAGTGAATATGGGGCACCATCACAACTTGAAAAGATCGATATGCTTGATTACGCCGATATTATCGTGGTCAATAAATTTGAAAAGAAAGGCAGCGACGATGCCATCCGTGACGTACGCAAGCAAGTGATGAGGAATCGAAAGGAGTTTTCCAAATCTCCTGAAGATTTTCCTGTCTATGGCACTATCGCCTCAAAGTTTAATGACGATGGTGTTACAGCGCTGTACCACGGCATAGTTGAGAAATTGAATGAAAAGATGGGCACAGACCTTCAGCCCAAACTTGCTAAACCAGAAAAGAAGACACCTTCCTCTAAAACTATCGTTATCCCGCCAAACCGTATCAGGTATCTCTCTGAAATCTCAGATACTGTTCGAGGTTATCACACAGAAACAGAAAAGCAGGCAGTTGCTGCCAGAAACTCATGGCATATGACCGAGAGTATTAACCTTATTGGGGACGGCAATGCAGATGTGATTACCATCCTCAAGCAGGAAGCTGACAAACTTGCTCAATCTGTAGATAAAGATACTGAAGAGACACTTCAAGCATGGAATGAATGCAAAGCTGCTTATTCCGGTGATGAACTTGTTTACCATGTACGTGGACGCGAGATCCGTGTACCGCTCTATACTGAATCACTCTCACACACTAAGATCCCGAAAATTGCTCTGCCCAAATTCACTGATCCGGGCGATACATACACCTGGCTCAGAAAAGAAAACCTCCCTGGATTTTTCCCGTTTACCGGAGGTGTTTTCCCGCTTAAGCGTGAAGGTGAAGATCCGACACGAATGTTCGCTGGCGAAGGTGGTCCTGGGCAGACAAATCAGCGTTTCAAGCTTCTGTCAGGGAACTACGATGCGAAGCGGCTCTCTACTGCATTTGATTCAGTAACACTTTACGGCTGGGATCCGGACAAGCGCCCCGATATCTACGGTAAGATCGGCACATCAGGTGTCTCCATCTGTACACTCGATGATGTTAAACTTCTCTATGATGGTTTTGATCTCTGTTCTCCGACCACATCTGTATCCATGACGATTAACGGCCCTGCCCCGATCATTCTTGCCATGTTTATGAACACAGCAATTGATCAGCAAGTGGCGAAATTTGAAACGGAGAATAATAGAAAAGCAGATAAAGACATAGCTGCCAAAATTAAACGGGATGTCCTCGCTAATGTTAGGGGAACTGTCCAGGCAGATATTCTTAAAGAAGATCAGGGACAAAACACCTGTATATTCTCAATTGAATTTGCTCTTAAAATGATGGGAGATATTCAGGAATTCTTTATTAAAAACGCCGTTCGTAATTTTTATTCTGTTTCCGTTTCCGGCTACCATATTGCTGAAGCCGGTGCCAACCCTATAACCCAGTTGGCTCTGACGCTTTCAAACGGCTTCACCTATGTAGAGTATTATCTGGCGCGAGGTATGGATATCGACAAGATAGCGCCAAACCTCTCGTTCTTCTTCTCAAACGGCATGGATCCTGAATACACAGTGATTGGCCGTGTTGCCCGCCGAATCTGGTCTGTAACAATGAGAGAAAAATACAATGCATCTGAACGCTCTCAAAAACTTAAATATCATATTCAAACTTCAGGACGCTCTCTTCATTGCCAGGAAATCCAATTCAACGATATCAGAACCACATTACAGGCTCTCTGCGCAATCTATGATAACTGCAACAGTTTGCACACCAATGCGTATGATGAAGCTATCACCACGCCAAGTTCTGAGTCTGTGAGACGCGCACTGGCAATCCAGCTCATTATTAACCGTGAATGGGGTCTTGCAAAGAACGAGAACCCACTACAGGGCAGCTTTATTGTCGATGAACTTACCGATCTGGTTGAAGAGGCGGTTCTCTCAGAATTCGATCGTATCAGCGACCGTGGCGGTGTCCTCGGCGCAATGGAAACCGGATACCAACGCAGCAAAATTCAGGAAGAATCTCTGTATTATGAACATCTCAAACATTCTGGCGAATACCCGATTATCGGTGTAAACACCTTCAGAAACCCTAACACAAGCTCTGATGAAGCAAATGCCAGTCTGGAGTTAGCACGGGCTACTGATGAAGTAAAAGAAGACCAGTTACGAAGACTGGCAGATTTTCAGGAAAGAAATAAAGAACACTCTGCTGATGAGCTGAAAAAACTCAAGCAGGTTGCCTTAAGCGGCGAAAATATTTTCGAACAACTGATTGATACAGTTAAATACTGTAGCCTTGGGCAGATCACCAATGCTCTGTATGAAGCTGGCGGGCAGTATCGTCGCAATATGTAATCACACCATAGAGCTATACTTCAAAGGCCCGTATGCTTTAAATAGCATCGGGCCTTTATTCATTCGTCACCTTCTTGCTATCAGGTTTGTCTAATTGATATCAACACGTTGTTTTTCTATCGATTAGAGTGAAAACCCATAACTACCTCCCTTCCAAATCTCACTAGAATGATCTCATCACGAGACTACAAAAATACTGGATAGTACTATTGATGTTCTTTCATAACCCGTAACAATTCTTTAGCATTTGCATGATCAGGTGCTAACGCCAACACCTCTTCTACAAGTGCACGTGCATGGTCATTCATTCTAAAATTCAAATAGAGATTAACGAGAGTAATGAAATATTCTTCTCTCTCAGGCTCCAGCAATATCGCCTGGTGTAAAGCTCCTGCCCCATCTTCCCATCGTTTAAGTTTGAGCAGTGCAAGACCATAATTGTAACGGGCACGTGAATATTGAGGCATAGCATCGGAAGCACGACCAAGCAACTCGGCTGCTTCTTCATATCTTTCACTTTCTGATAAAAGCAAGCCAAGGGAATAGGTAACCTCATGCATCTGGGGATGAGAAGTGACCACCTCTCGTAAAAGTTGCTCAGCCTGCTCTTTCTTACCGATATTGTTGTACCCCATTGCCAGATTAACTTTTGCAGGTATAAACTGATCATCGATATTTATGGCTTCCAGATAATACTCTATAGCATTTTGATAATTCCCTAATGCATTTTCAAGATTTCCGAGGTTGTACCGCTGAGGTGCAAAATCCGCATTATACTCCATGGATGTGCGATACTCATCAAGTGTGGCTGCCATGGTCGGCAGGTCTTCTTTTCGTAACTTTTCCTTTGGAATTCCAGCAAGCCTGGAGGCTGCCTCAATCCTCACTGCCTTTACAGGATCATAGAGTTTTGGTGCAACATGTTTTAACAACGTTTCCTCATCAGTTTGATTCAGTAAACGAATGGCCGTTTGACGAATGAGAGGATCGTCGCTCATAAGTGCATTCGAAACAGTATGAGCTGTCTTTTCACCCGGGTAATTTCGTAACAGATTGAGTGCAGTTGCCCGAACAATACCGGGAAGCAATTCATCATTGACCAAGGCAATGAGTTGCTGGTCTATGTTTTCCTCAACTTCTCTGCCTGCAGCAAGGATTTCTCCGTAGTGCGGTTTAGTAGTCTCACCATACCATTTGGTATAATGTTCAATAGTCCAATCCAATGGTTTATCACCATGGCAGTCAGAGGTAGAGCAACCGTTGGGTGTTCCGAGCTTTTTGGAGAGATCTGGACGTGGAATACGCAAACTATGATCGGGCCTGTAATCTATTCCCATATACATACGTCCGGGCATATGGCATTTTACGCATAAATACCCTTCACTTGGTTTCCCTTTGTATTCGGTTTTATGAAAATGATGTTGAGGGGTATCGTATTCTGAAGCTCTATGACATTGAAGACACAACGCATTATCTTTTTTATGCAGTTTGAGCGTGTGCGGATCATGGCAATCATTGCACCGAACATCATGTCGGTACATCTTACTTTGCACAAATGAGCCGTATACATATACCTCATCTTTGATCTGCCCATCCGGATAGTAAAGGTCTTCCGTTAATAACGAAGGCACCATGACATCAAGCAGTCCTTCATTCTTATGTTGATTATCTCCAAGTTGGTATCTGCGTGAATGACAGGGCGCGCATGTCATGATGTGCTGGTCTGCTGAAACATTGCTTGTCGGTATTACCAGACCAAAATCATCAAGTTGAGATCTTCCCAGTGCCGGCAACTCTGCCCATTTAAGATGTTCACTGCCTGGACCATGACACGCTTCGCAGCCAACATCTATCTCAAACCAGATCGTGGAGTATGAGTTGGATTCCATATCATAATTTTTCTGCAGACGAGTTGAATGACATTCTGCACACATACCATTCCATGTCTGCCCTCCTCTAGTCCAATGTAACCAATCGGTATGACTCACAACATCATACGGTGGTAAACGGTACCACGCTTTTTTTTCGACATCCCAGGCAATGCTCAGGCATTGGAGCTTACCATCAGGAAAGGGTATAAGATATTGCTGAAGAGGATAGACACCAAAGGTATGGGTGATGGTAAATATACCTGGCTTGCCATCCGGCCCTTCGGTTTCTACCTGATATTTACCATTATCCATAAAGAATCTGCTGATTCTATCTGTATATGGATCAGTAAAACTGACATTACTAAAATCACCAAGCACAGTCTCGCTATTGGCTTCAGCCATTGCCTTGTCATGATCAGACCCCTGCCACTTCTGATACGCATCACGATGACATTCCCGGCATGAGGCTGAACCTGTAAACTCTACATCTGTAGTCGGTAATAATTCAGAGCTGGCATTGATTCGCCAGGTGTAAACAAATGGTGTAAGCAAAATTATGCAAGCGGCAATGATTGCTGACAATTCCCAGCTTTTTGACGGATATTCCACGCTATTTTTCTCTGGTTCACGATCAGATATCGACATAGTTACGCCTTCACCGAGCGGGGTTTCCCGTTATCTAATCGTTTTTCAGATCTACCAATATTGACTCGAATCTCTCCGTTTTCAATCTTCAAAGGATAACTGTCAAGAGCTCTGGTCGCTGGCGGTGTCAGCACTTCCCCTTTGATATCAAACGTCGAGCCATGACATGGACAGATAAATTTCTGTTCACCATTATCCCAGGGAATTGAACAACCAAGGTGAGTACACGTTCTGGAAAGAGCAAGAAAGCTCCCATCCTGAAGGCAGGCTAGATAAAACTGGCCTCGAGGTATAGCTGTCACAGTGTTGGGTGAATAATCGATAATATTGCCAGCTGTTATTGTTCTTTCTTTTGTATCCGACTGTTTATTCGCTTGCCGGGATTTCAAAATAGATATAGTCAACCATCCCAACTCAAGAGTGGCTAGACAACCAAGAAATACCCATAGACGGTTCAAAAATTTCCGCCTTCCAGTTTTCGCTGGATTTCGCTGGTCCGAACATTCACACATATTTTTCATAGAGGAAAGATCCAATTACACAAGAGGAAACAATAACATCATACCTGGCCCCCGAAAGAAGACACCTGTCACCGTAAGACATATCATGACCGTAATAGCACTGACAAAACCAGCCATTACTGCCTCCGCCCGGGAATATGTAAATTGCCTTGTAAGCAGATAATAGCCTGCTATGAACAGCACGATTGTAATGGAAAGCGGAATGAATCCTCGTGTAACAGCATCAGTAGCAATCGCTTCTCCGGCAGATTTAATCTTTTCATCTACAACCAGGAGGACAAATGTCATGAATACACTGCCCCCAAAAACTCTTAATGTGAGCTGGCGGCCTTTTTTTCCTCCAAACCAGTTTCCCTTTGGTAACGAACTATTATTAATCCATGGCAACACCAGAAGACAAAACAAGCCCAGGGCCGGAAAGATACAAATTGCATAAACAGGATGTAGGTGCATAAGTAATTCCTGCAACCCCATAAGAAACCATGCCGCCTTTGCGGGATTAGGACTCATACCAGGATTAGCATGTTCTGCTAATGGAGCATCAAATAGTGCTGCAAAGAGTAATACAAAAGCCAGAAGACATAGACCAACGGCAGTTTCACGAACAATCAAATGTGGAATCACTGATACCATTTCAGAAGATGAATCTGATGTTTTACTTCGCTGTACAACACCACCAGCTTTGCGGATCAACCAGAAATGGAACAGAAGCACAATTGCTAAACAGAATGGTAAAACTGCGGTGTGTATAGCGTGAAAGGTAGAAAGTGTTGAGGTGCCGATCTCATCACCTCCGCGTAATAGCTGCGCGAGACCTGATCCAACAACTGGGATATAGCCGATCATATTAAGAAAGATCGTCACAGCCCAATATGACAACTGATCCCATGGAAGAAGATATCCGGTAAAATTGGCCGCAAATAGAAGAAACAGCAACCCAAGACCGACAACCCAGTTCCATTTCCGACCTGTAGAGAAAGCACCTGTAAAGAAAACCCGAAGCAGATGTAATGCAGCACTGATTATAAGCAAATTGCCCGACCAGTAATGTATATTTCGAATCCAGCCACTAAAATTCCCACCCTGTTGCATAGACACTACAGAAGTATATGCTCCACCTATCTCAGGTACATACGATATTGACTGTAAAATCCCAGTAATAGCAAGAATGATGACCAGCATTACAGAGATACCACCAAGGCCGAAAGTTAAACTGAAACGAAGTGTTTCAGAGGCTATTTTGGCAGGATGAATATGAAGAATAAATCCACGCAAAGATCCAGATCGGGCGCGACCAGATAATAATGTCATTTATTTCAAAATGTATGTTGATAAATTTTTATATGGAAAGCCACAATTAGACATCTACCTCCAGCAAAGCCAATCTAGATCTTGTCAGTTGAATAATGAACTCTTCCAAGTGACTCTTTACATATTACCTAACAGACTATACACTCACATGTAAGTTCAGTCCATTAACCTTTGACTGAACCTCATATTTATGCATTTCCCGTATTCACATTACTTCTAACATTAACTAAAAAAGGAGAATTGTATGAGTAGTATTTCTAATAAATCTCTCAAACAACTCGTAGCCGGTACAGCCATATGCCTGGGGGTGGTTATTGCCGCACACTCGCAGGCATTCGCTGCTGAGAAACCAAACATTGTTGTCATCTGGGGTGATGATATTGGCCAGACCAATATCTCAACCTACTCAAGAGGAATGATGGGCTACAAAACCCCAAATATTGATCGTATAGCCAGTGAAGGTATGATGTTCACAGATTATTACGGTGAGCAGAGCTGCACCGCAGGCCGATCATCGTTTATTACCGGACAATCAGTATTCCGAACTGGTTTGAGCAAAGTTGGATTACCCGGCGCTAAAGAAGGATTGGCTGCAGAAGATCCGACAATTGCGGAAATACTCAAGCCTCTTGGTTATGCTACAGGACAATTTGGCAAAAACCATCTTGGCGACAGAGATGAGCATCTGCCGACTAATCACGGATTTGATGAATTTCTCGGCAACCTCTATCACCTCAATGCAGAAGAAGAACCAGAAAATGAAGATTACCCCAAGAACCCGGAATTTCGTAAAAAATTTGGTCCACGTGGTGTAATCAAATCATTTGTAGATGGCAGAATTGAAGATACTGGCCCACTCACGAAAAAACGCATGGAGACCGTCGACGACGAGACAGTTGCAGCTGCGCTTGACTTCATGGATCGTCAACATGCAGCAGGCAAACCGTTCTTCCTCTGGTGGAATGGCACCCGCATGCATTTCCGAACTCACGTAAAAGAAGAGAATAGAGGAATTTCAGGTCAGGATGAGTACAGTGACGGCATGGTTGAACATGACAGGCACGTTGGTGAAATCCTGAAAAAAATTGATGATCTCGGGATTACGGATAATACCATTGTCTTCTACTCCACTGACAATGGCCCTCACTATAACACATGGCCTGACGCTGCTTCCACCCCATTCCGTGGTGAAAAAAACACCAACTGGGAAGGTGGATGGAGAGTACCTGCGATGGTCAAATGGCCTGGTAAAATTAAACCGGGAAGCGTATCCAACGAAATCATGCACCATATGGACTGGTTACCGACATTTGTCGCTGCTGCGGGCGTGACTGATGTGAAAGAACAATTGTTGAAAGGCTACAACGCTGACAATAAGAATTTCAAAGTTCATCTTGATGGATACAACTTTTTACCGTACCTCACAGGGCAGGAAGAATCATCTCCTCGTAAGGAGATTTTCTACTTTTCCGATGATGGAGATCTTACAGCCCTTCGATATCAGGACTGGAAGCTTATCTTTATGGAACAGCGTGCCGAAGCAACCCTGCAGGCATGGATCGAACCATTTGTACCTCTTCGCATACCACTGATATTTAATCTTCGTCGCGACCCGTATGAACGCTCTCAGATCACATCTAACACCTATTTTGACTGGTTACTCGATCGCGCATATCTTCTGGTACCGGCTCAAGCCTATGTAGGAGAATTCCTCAAGACATTTGCTGAATACCCACCACGCCAGAAACCTGCCAGTTTCAGCCTGGAACAGGTGATGGAAGTCCTCACCAGTCAAAGTGCTCAGTAACAACTAACAGACTCAAGAATAAGCCGGGGGGTTCCCCCGGCTTTTCAATTTTATAACCGGATCAGTTATACAACGAACACTCATTTTGTCAGCAGCGCTCGCTCTGAGTATTACCTGTTTCCCAGCCACTATCCCTACCTCTCTTATTGCAGCAACCAATAAGAACGAAAAATCAAAGAAACCGAGTAAGCAGGTCATTCAAAAGCAGTTACGCATCTTTTCGTTTAAACAGACCTTTGAATAATGCTCCTAGCCCAACAACGATAAAGACACCGAATTTCTTAATGAAAATAAGCCCGATCGCAAAAAATCCTGTTTTTGCAAGCACCTTACCAGCAACCAAAGCACCAATTCCATAGGCTGCAACTTTATCAATTTGAGGATCAAAGTCTTTATAGGTAGAACCCTGATCAAAATCTGCTAGAGACAATACTGTATCAAGCTTTGTCTCAATAAGTTCTTTTTGATCCATATCTGCGATGAAATTCAGCACAAGAACGCCTTTTCGACCAAGCACACGGATATTGTAGTTTAAGGTGTTAGTTTCCTGGTTTCCGAATTTAAGTTCTTTAGCCCAGTGGAGTTTATGTGATTCCTTGTCATAATACGGTTGGGCGGCCCATCCAACAAGAACAACAGGATCGTAACCCTGCTTAACGCGCTCTTCATTTTGAGCCGATGACGACGATTGCATTTCTTCAAGCAATTCCGAATAATCTATCTTATCAGCATCTTCATCAGAGACATACCCATCTTCTTCATAACTGATTGTCACAGCCCAGGAGTCTTGATCAAAAGGCGTGCTCTCTGCTGGAAAAAGCATCCCCAATGTATCCTGGCCCGGAGGATTACCCCAAACTTCAACAAGGATTCTCTCGGAATCTTTTGGTGACAAATAATAAAAATCCTCGGGGACATGCAATTTGGCACCAGCATCCGGCAACACAATATCACCGGTTTGGCGATCAATAGAATCCCATATTCCTTTCGCCCATTCGATATACTTCTCCTCATCAGTGAGAGGGGTTTCATTGTCAGCAAGCGCAAATAGAGGAGAAAACAGTATCAGTAATAATGTGACGAGTTTCAGCTTCAACTTAACTCCTTAAATTGTAGTAATTAACACGATTTTCAAAAAAACAGTCCAAAGCCCCATACAGATACTAACAACTACATTTAATATCAAACATTTATCACACAGTTGTTTTAATCATTATCATCAGGAAGAGATCTTACGATCTGCAATATCGCTGATATCAGAAAAGTAGAAGATAGAGAAAAAATGGAAAATTTTAGAGGTTACGCAAGATAAGATTATTGAGGGCAAAATTCACAGCAAGAGATCCATAGTCGCTGCGTAGTATTTTCGTTGATTTTCACGCTGGAAAATACGTGTAACAATTACAATTATAGTTCGTTATTTACGATATAAACTACCAAAGACCTCTCGCAACACCGAATCATCAAGGCGTTCAGCAAGCTGCTGCTCATACAGGTCAGGCTCAATACAGTTTTCATTTTGCTGCTCACTGATCTTTTGTGAAATATGTAGAACTGATTCATCTGCTAAAATAATTTCATCGCGTATATAAGAAGGGTCATTTGAGCTATACTCATCATGCTTTCTGCGATCCAGCCATTTATCTGTTTCATCATGACTACCAATAAATGGTATAAACAAGTCCTGTCCGACACGTATTGTCACCATGCGGTAACCATTTCCCAGATCGTATTTAACACAATTGCTCAACCGGTATTCGCCATGCTTCGTCCTTTTGGTATAGACCGATTCGCTTAACAGCTCCCCTTGCCTGATAAGGTTCACAAGCATCTGGTACTGTTCTGCAGCCAAGGATCCTGTCTGGCCGGATCTCCGGAATACTTTCAGTTGTTTTTCGATTGTTCGTGAATAATGCAGATACCGTATCACATGTTTCCCCATGTATTGGATGCATTTTCTCCTAAGAATAACTTCGTTTTGACAACATTATTTAATCGACATAAAATATATGTCAAATAGGTAGTTCCTATCAATATAGAGGTAATTATCCGTGCAATCTATATAACCCGATCATTACGAGGTATAAAAATCGGTGGGGCTGTATCAATTTAAATGATAGATGAAAAGATGTGGTTCATGAAGCGCGTACCGCAGTAATGTTGATGATACGTTTATAATATGGTATCAAAAAGCCCGCTTGCTGGTGGTACAGGACTTGGCCTTGCCATTGTAAATTAATTAATTTAATCCTTTGATGGCACGGTTTAGGAGGAAAGTGAATAAGGTACATTCTTTATCTTCAGGCCTATCATCAGAGCTACGCATGGGGCCGAAGTTATCAGATAGCAAGATTGAAAATTGAGATTACATTAGGAATATATAATAACAATTACTTTACAATGAACCTGGTAAACGAGTACCTCAACGATAAAGAAAACTGACTTGAGAACTGAATTCCGTTCTCGTTCTCTTTTGAATATAGGTAGATTGATTTTCCTGGGAATTGCTGAAGATTGTGTTGAAACTTTTATTCAAGAGATGTTATGCGTGATGTAGCTTTAGATAATTATAAATTCTTATTAATTACATTTGTCGTTGTCGGGCATGTTATTTCACCCCTTAAAGGTGATTACCCATGGGTCAAGTTTATATATATGTTTATATACATTTATCATATGCCTATGTTTGCCTATGTTTCAGGAGCGGTGTCGGGCAATGAAATCAACACTAGGATGATCAGAAAAATACTGAGTAAATTATTAATTCCATATATAATGTTAGAAATTTCACACTCACTACTTACTTATTGTTTTTCTTCAAAAAACACTTTGGAATTTTCTCCCCTCCTCCCGTCTTGGTCATTGTGGTATCTGCTTAGCTTGATTTTGTGGCGTATTTTGTCACCATTTGTTTCTCAGTTGAAATATCCAATTATTTGGGCGATCCTGATGGGGCTTGCGTGCGGAATAAACAACTACGATGATAACTTGTCATTTTCAAGAACTTTTGTTTTTTTCCCATTTTTTCTAATCGGACAGCACTACCACTCTAACATCATGGTTTTTTTACAAAAATTTAAAATGAGTAGGATTATTGGTGGAGGAACAATACTAGGAGTAATAATATTACTACTCATTTTTCCGGAAATGAAAGATATAAATACTGGTTGGCTATATGGAAATAAATCGTATTTGAGACTTGGTGTAGATTGGCAACACGGTGTTTTGTATCGATTTGTAATTTATTTGTTCGCGTTCGCTCTTGGCATGTCATTTTTGTCACTTATTTGGAAAACCTATAGTGTGTTCACTACATTTGGTGAACATTCTTTATATATATATGTATTACATGGATTTATCGTAAAAGGTCTTAAGGTTGCCGGAGTTTATTCGCTTATTAATCAGGACTATGAAATTGTAGGTTTAATTATCTTTTCCTTAATCATGTTACCCTTGTGTAGTTCGAAGCGAGCAAGGTATGTCGGTGATACGATCATGGATCCTTGTGGTAGATTTTTCAAAATTAATTTATCAAAACTGCTATTATCTCCCCCCCTTAAGTCTGGAGACTCTAGTAAAAAAGGTATTATCATATCGTAACGATCACTAGAACTGGTGAAGTAGATTGCTGGATATGTTGTGATCTATATTTTAAAAATGGAGCCTCAATGTTTTGAATGGATTTAGTACATTCAAGTTCATCTATAAACTGTCCTTTATAGAACAACTATGAACACCAGCGAAATCAGAATGCTTGGCCTTGATCTTCAGGCGCTGTAGAAATTTGTCATTCAACAATCAGACATAGAAAAGAACCCCTCGGTCAGGTGCAATTACAATACGATGAGACCTACAATAAGCAGCAGCAATGTCGGTCAATCAAGTTTCGTCTTAATAAAAGCCGATCGAGGGTCATCACTCCTTTCCCGTGCCCAACTTGTGGTCAAATATACAGAGCAGAGCGTTCAAGAGCTTGATAGCTTAAGATCAGAGGTAAGCTTACAAAGTAATACCTAGAAACAGGTAGCTCTTCAAGTATTGTTTTCACGAACCACACACCAGCTCCCATCAGATTTATTCGTTATGTGTACAATGATTTAAGTGATATGCATATCTGTAAAAACACTTGCACATGATCTTTTTCAAGGATATGGTGAGCCATTACATTGTCAGGAACATCTCGATATATTTATAAGCATCTCTGTACTCACAATAATTTCAAAATGTTTGTTGCTGCTGAGTAAAAACACCAGGCAGCTGACCCTTCCTGACAACATTAATCAGCACAAAAGAACAACAGCAAAACGTTAACCATACAGTTTAGATTCGTATCTGACACACACTATGATATCTAATATCTGATAGTCCAAACATGCAAAGAAGACATTAAGCTTTACCCAGGTATATGTGTTCAGTATCTAACAAGACTACTCTCGGAAGGATCAAAGCATGTCACAGGTTACCCTGAAAAATGTAGTGAAAAGTTATGGGGATGTGAAGGTTATTCACAACATCAATCTCGATATCCAAGACAATGAATTCATTGTGTTGGTTGGTCCATCAGGCTGCGGCAATTCAACAGCTCTACGGATGATTGCCGGCCTTGAAACAATCTCTGACGGGACGATTGAGATAGGCGATAAAGTTGTAAATGACGTGCCACCAAAATCCAGAAACACCTCCATGTTTTTTCAGGATTATGCACTCTACCCTGAGATGACTGTTTACCAGAATATTGCATTTAGTCTTCGTATGAAAAAATCTCAACAAGCAGATATTGAGAAAAAAGTTCAAAATCTTGCTGAACTACTCGACATCACAAACCTTCTTAATCGAAAGCTTCAGACACTTTCAGACAGCCAGCGACAACGTGTCGCAATGGGACGTACACTCGTTCGAGACCCTGAAGTTTTTCTGTTTGATGAACCGTTATCTAATCTCGATCCAAAACTCCGCAATCAGATGCGCGTTGAGCTGAAAAAGCTTCATACGAAGCTCAAGACAACCACTGTCTATGTAACCCATGATCAGGTAGAAGCAATGACCCTGGCGGATCGCATAGTGGTCATGAAAGACGGTCATATTCAGCAGGTTGGCACTCCTGCAGAGGTATATGAAAAACCGGCAAATATGTTTGTAGCTGATTTTATCGGGAACAGATCAATGAACATGGTCAAAGCCGAGATTTCTTAGGTATTTTTTCATCCTGCAACCAGGTAGATGGCAATACACCTTCGAAATATCAGCACGCAACAGTTAGAAACAAAAAACGGGGTATCACCAGCCAGGTGATACCCCGTTTAGAACTCCATCGCCAATATAGAAATTGCTCTATTTATCTTCTAAAATAAATGTGCCTGCTTCAATTTCCTGATCGATATCTTTCATAGCTCTGCGCATTTGTTTGAGCGCCTGCAGAATACGGTGTTCATTCTCTACAAGGGCAAGACGGAGATATCCGTCACCTTCCTCACCAAATCCTGCTCCCGGAGAAACAGCAACGTTCGCCCTCTCCATCATCTCAACTGAGAATCGGATAGAACCCATTTTATCATACGGTGCAGGAATCTTTACCCAAAGAAACATGCCTGCTTTAGGGATATCGACTTCCCAGCCCATACGAACCAGTCCGTCACAAAGCACATCACGTCGCTTCTCGTAAACACTTGCCTGTTCATTAATGAAATCATCGCAGTCACGCATAGCTACGATTCCGGCAACCTGAATAGCAGAGAAAATACCGTAATCGTAATACCCTTTGATCTTGGAGAGTCCTTCAATGATTTGTGAATTACCTACACAGTAGCCAAGTCTCCAGCCAGCCATATTGTATGATTTTGAGAACGAACCAAACTCAACACCAACATCAAGAGCACCTGGAACCTCAAGAAAACTTGGGGCCACGTAACCATCAAAGGTCACCTTTGCATAGGCGAAATCATTGATGACCATAAAATTATATTTTTTGGCGAGCTTTACCACCTCGGTAAAAAACTCTTTTGAAGCAAGCTGACCTGTCGGGTTATGAGGGAAGTTCAACATAACCAGTTTTGGAGCCGGAAAAAGGGATTTACACATCACTTCTATCTGCTCAAGGAAAGTGTCTTCGGTAGTCAGCGGAATGCGAAGTACGTTTGCTCCGGCAATTACAGCAGCATACACATGAATAGGAAATGCAGGAGCCGGGACAAGGACAGTATCACCCGGACCAAGCAGCACCAGACTCAAATGTGAAATACCCTCTTTAGAACCGATGGTGCAGATAACATCATTCTCACCGTTGAGGTTCACCCCGTAGGTTCTATCGTAGTAAAGAGCAATCTCGCGCTTGAGGTTTTTCATACCTCCAGCTACAGGGTAGCGGTGACTTTTGGGGTCTACGGCAACCTCGCAGAGTTTCTCGGTCACAGGACCAGGTGCTGGATCAACGGGGTTCCCCATGCCCAGGTCGATAACATCATCGCCCTTCCAGCGCTTTTCCATTTTCATCTTATTGATCATACCGAAAAGGTATGGGGGAAGCTGGTTCATACGTTCTGCAAAACGAATTTTAAACTGCGAGTCCATAGTTTTTCCTCACTTGAGGTAGATATGCTTGAAATATTCGCTTTAACATCCTTTTGGTTCATCAAGAAAAAAGACCAATTCAAAAAAGATGTAAAACACTGTTTTTATTAAATATCCAAACAAGAACCATTGATAAAGAGCACACCTCTGCAACGAATAATCGTATAATAATGTTATAGAGTAGTGTATGCCGGAATGTAACGCAGAATCAACGGAGTCTGTATTTTTTCAACAGCCTGCTTTTTCAGGAATTGGTATGATATCTGGAATAACGCATTGTCTCAAGCATAAAAATTCAGGAAGGTGACAGATGTTTATAAGTGTACTTGATCTTTTCAAGATTGGCATAGGCCCTTCAAGCTCACACACCATGGGTCCTATGGTTGCAGCCAAATCGTTTCGCGAGGCTGTTGAAAAGCATATAACAGAAAATAACTATACAGATAATTTAACGATTCGATGCGTCCTGAAAGGCTCCCTGGCCTACACCGGCAAAGGGCATGCAACCGACAAAGCAGTAATACTCGGGCTTCACGGATATTTACCTGAAGCACTAGTCAATATTAATGTGGCTGAACTTACTGATAGACTGACACAGTCGCACTCGTTAAACGCTGATGGCTCACTGAAATTTTCTGCAGATCAGGATATCATTTTTGATCTTGGTGCCCCGTTACCTGAGCATCCTAACGGTATGATTTTTGATCTGGTTGATGAGTCAGGTGAATCCTGTTTTCAAAAAACATACTTTTCTATTGGTGGCGGATTCTTGTCTACGCCTGATGAAATATCTTCACTTCAGGCTCCTCTGCAAATGAACTCAAGTGCCAAATATCCCTACCCTTTCGGTTCTGCAAAAGAAATGCTGGAGATGTCAAAAAAGAGTGGTTTTTCTATCTCTACAGTTAAACGTATTAATGAGGAAATTGATACCACAGAGAGCAAACTCGATATACAGCTCGATGCCATCTGGCGTGCCATGGAGGCTTCCGTGCTTAATGGCTTGAGTACAGAGGGAACATTGCCCGGTGGCCTGGAGATCCAACGTAGAGCAAAAAAACTTCATACCAAACTACGCAGAGTCCCTGAACGTGCCAGCGCCAATGAGTGGCTCTGCGCCTATGCACTCGCTGTCTCTGAAGAAAACGCTGCAGGTCATATGGTGGTTACAGCGCCCACTAATGGCGCTGCCGGTGTTATTCCTGCTGTGCTCTATTACGCCGTTACCCACCTGAAAGCATCTCAGGCCGATGTTCGGAAATTTCTTTTAACTGCAGCTTCTATTGGTGCAATCATTAAGCACAGAAGCTCGATCTCCGGCGCGGAGGTCGGTTGTCAGGGTGAGGTGGGCTCAGCATCAGCTATGGCCGCTGCCGGCCTATGTGAAATACGAGGTGGGTCGCCTGAACAAGTCGAACACGCTGCCGAAATGGCACTGGAACATCATCTGGGCATGACATGTGATCCGGTTGCCGGGCTGGTACAAGTTCCCTGTATTGAACGTAATGGGTTTGGCGCAGTAAAAGCATTCACTGCTGCCAGTCTTGCGTTGCTTGATGAAGGTAAACATTTCATGCCGCTTGATAGCTGTATTGCTGCGATGAAACAGACCGGGCTTGAGATGTCAGAAAAGTTTAAAGAGACTTCGCTTGGCGGACTGGCGATCAGCTACACAGAGTGTTAATGGCTAAGAAAACAGCCCTTTCACTCAACTTCATCGTTGCGAATCAGGTTTATATCTTCGCAGGTAAGCAAATACTCCGAACTGTTTAGTTTTCGGATAGAAACTAACTGAGGATTATTACCAGTAATTTCGTGAACAAAATCATACCAATCAATGCAATCGGGTAAACAGTTGCATAGGCAGAAGAAGCATAGTGCGTATCAGATAGATCGCCTACTGCAGCAAGCCCCGGGGTACTGGTCATAGAACCGGTCATGACTCCAAGCATCCGTAAAAAAGGGAGTTTTAGAATATATCTACAGATTAGCACAGAAGTAATCAGCGGAATGAGAGTAACTGCAACACCAGCTATAAACAGATCAACTCCCTGTTGACTGAGCGTTTCAAGAATAGTTTCTCCAGTTTTAGTGCCGACAGTCGCCATAAAGAGAACCAGGCCAAGTTCTCGGATAAATGTGTTCGCCGTACTGGGGATTTCCCAGACAAACGGACCGGTTTTATAGAGATTACTTAATACAATCCCTGCCACCAGCACACCGCCGGTTGTACCGAGGAAAAATGTACCGCCATAAGGAATATAGAGCGGAATCTTGCCTATAAGAAATCCGACCAGCAGACCTATAAAGATAGGCATAAGGCTTATGCTGTATAGCTCCTTGGTATTATCACCAAGAATTTTAGTTACATTTTCCAAAGCTCTGCTATCTCCTACTGCATGCACGGTATCCCCCATATGCAGACGCAGGTTAGGTGTTGCAGGAAGATCAATCCCGTTTCGGGTGATACGGGTAAGTTGCACATTGAAGACCTCGCGGCAATTCAATTGCTTTAAACTGATTCCGGTTACCTTCCGCTTTGAAACAATGATATTTTTTTTGACCAGTACCCGGTCAAACTCAATCTCCTGATCAATCGTGCGCCCGAGAAAAAGCTGTATTTTTTCTAAGTCCGTTTCTCTACCCGCAATGCGGAGATGATCTCCTTCACGCAAAACAGTGTCCGCACCTACCAGTACAGGTTCGTCTGCACCAACAGACAATAATCTGGTGATAACTACCGGTGCAATATTGCCAAGACGTAAATCCTTCACCTTTTTATCAAAAATATTCGGGTTCGTCAGTTCGATATGATGAATCTTGAAGGGAAGGTTGGCCTTGCTTATCTCTTCGTTAAGTGCCTCTTCTTCCTCACGAATGGATATCTTAAGAAATTTTGGCAGCAACTGAATAAAGATAATTACTCCGATAACACCAAAAAAATATGTTAGCCCATATGCTGCGGGTGCACCTTCACTACCAGCCATCTCCACCGCTACAGCTAAACCTGGTGTACTGGTAAGTGCACCGGCAAAGAGCCCGGCACCAATGCTCGCATCAAATCCAAAAAACCATGAAGCACTAAGAGCGGTAACAAAACCGATTGCAATAATAATCAAAGCACCGAGAGTCAGCTTAACGCCACGACTTCTGAGAGTATGCAAAAATCCCGGACCGGCCTGCAAGCCGATAGAATAGATAAACAGCACCAATCCAAGCGTCTGAAAATCAGCTGGCAGGGTATATCCGAAATGGCCGAATATCAGCGCAACAAAAATTATTCCGGCAGAACCCAGTGAAAAGGATTTAAAACGTAATTTACCAAGTGCTGTCCCAATCAGGGTGATGAGCAGCAATAAAAAAATATGGTTGTGCAACAGTTCCACGACAGCCTCTGTGAAATTACATGTAGGTTAGTTTTGAATGTTTTTGAAGAAACTCTGGAATAGGATGAGTTGTCTGCCTATGGCAAACAGGTCAACCATCCTATATCCTCTTTGCAGGAGCTGCAAGATTTATTCTAAATATATGGATAGAAAACAAAAGGCTAAATCTTGGCTGATAGAAATAGTGCAACGTCAAATTGAGTTAAAGACTGCCAATGTGATCGGCCCACTCTATTTTTTTGCGCCCTTTGCAGCCTTTGGATCTCTGAAGAGTATTCTACGACCGGTTTTCTTTACAGGTGCAGGTTCTTCTCCATTAAGATAACTCATTTCATCAGCGTTCAGTTCCCGCCATTCACCAGCGGCTAATTCGCCAAGGCCGATAGAACCAAATCGTGTCCGTTTAATATCAGTGAACTCAACACCGGCAGGATCACACAATTTTTTAATATGTTTGATTCGTCCTTCTAAAAGCTTAAATTTATAACTCGTTTCTGATAACTGTTTCAAACTATCCATACGGAATTTTACATTTTCTTTCTTGACTGTGCCTGTAAAAACATCCAGAACATCTTCGATAATCGGCTCGTTGACAACAACAACATATTCCGGTGCATGCATACACTCAGGACTGGCCAGCTTGTTACCGAGTGCACCATCATTTGTCAGAAGCAGCAGGCCATGAGCATCCTGATCTAATTTGCCAATTGGGAATATGCGATCAGGACCAAAATCAAAATCCATCAGTGTTTTTACCCATGGATTTTTTATCAAGGAGCAATCCACGTCTTTCGGCTTATTGAACAGGATAACTTTCTTGGGAGACGGTTTTTTCTTCTCAAGTTTTTGGCCATCTATAACAATATCCTCGTCGCCGGTAACCTTATCACCCAATATAGCTTTTTTACCATTAAGAGTAATTTTTCCTGCGCGGATCAATCCCTCAGCCTGCTTTCTTGAACAGTATCCAACTTCTGTTAAAAATTTTTGTAACCTCATACGCCCTACTCCCAATTATTTAAACACACTGAATTTACAAGCTATCCATCTCTTCATTATCACGTAATACAGCGGTCGTAAACAATGCTGAGGCTATAGAAAAGCTGCGACTATACAGGGTTCATACATTCATTACCACCCATTTAGATACTAAAGACAGTGCGGCTTACTGGTTACGAAAGCAATTATTAAATATAATTACTCTGCCAATGCATGGTGATTCATTGCCGGCCCCAGTAAAAGCAGTGTTAAAAATGCGCCCTATAATCACAATGTGGTATTGCTGATACGCCAACAATATAATAGGCTTTCATCTACTTTTCGTTCATACTATTTGACACCAAATATAGAATAGCTTTCATACCACAATTCAATTTCAGTCATTGTCTACTTGCTTCAACGAATCTACAAAGGAGAGTATGATGCGCGATTTCACTCTACACGATCTATTTGTACGAAATGCAAAAGTAGCAAAAAACACTATTGCCCTTGTCACAAATGATGACAGGATGACATTTGAGCAGCTCAATACCTACTCAAAACATCTATCCAACTGGCTTTCCGAAAAAGGTGTTAGCCAAGGAGATAGAGTCGCCCTGCTCTCAATGAATCATCCGGGATTTTTTATACTGTTTGCTGCAGCTGCACAATTAGGAGCAATTCTTGTTCCGCTCAATTGGCGTCTAGCTAATGATGAACTAGACTATATCCTTGGCGATTCAGGACCTAAACTCATCTTCGCAGACGATAATCAACTCTCCAAAGCACGTGAAGTTGCAGAACCTCGTAATCTGCCTGTCGTTAATATGGAAACTACTCTGATAGCTGATGACGCTATTTCCCGCGTTGCGCCTTCAGCTATTCCGGCAATATCAGCTGAAGACCCTATCTGCATTATCTATACTGCTGCTGTTGAAGGTAAACCGCGTGGTGCTGTACTCTCACACTCTAACCTTATCAGTGCAAATCTTCAGGTGATCGCTTCCATGGGGCTGACATCTGATGATGTTAACCTGAACATGCTACCACTTTTTCATATCACCGGCATGAATATGGCCCTGGCTGTTATGCAGCTCGGCGGTAAAAATGTAGTCATGGAAAAGTTTAATGAAGCTGAGGCGCTGCAATTAACCAATCAGGAAGATGTCACGATCTGGGGCAGTTTTCCACCAATTCTTCAGCGAATGACCACGGAACTTCAAGGCGCTGATCAACAGGTTGAAAGTCTTAAATATGTTGTAGGCATTGACGGTCCGGATAACATTCAGCCTTTTGAAGCAATCACCAAGGCAAAATTCTGGATTTTATACGGTCAGTCAGAAACATCTGGGTTTGTAACATTCTCTCAGGCTTCTGATAAACCTGGTACCGCTGGCAAACAGGGTTGTCTCAGTAACTACATACTCGTCGATGAAAATGACAACGAAGTGCCAGACGGGACCACTGGCGAAATAGCTGTTCGAGGTCCACTGGTTTTTCAGGGATACTGGCAGCAGCATGAGGCTAATGCCTGGACTTTTCGAAACGGCTGGCACCATACGGGCGATCTCGGCCAGCTGGACGAAGATGGCTTTCTTCTCTACAAAGGTAGAAAGCCTGAAAAAGAACTCATCAAACCAGGTGGAGAAAACGTCTACCCTGCAGAAGTCGAAAACGTTATTTTGCAACATCCAGATGTAACATCGGTATCGGTAATTGGTGTGCCTGATCCGAAATTCGGAGAAGGTGTAAAGGCGGTTTGCGTTCTGGTCGAAGACTCAGCCCTGACTGATAAAGAACTTATTGAGTTTGTCGGATCAAAAATTGCCAGATATAAAAAGCCTGGTTACGTACAGTTTGTAGATGCATTACCCATGGATGGCAACAAAATCGACCGAAACAAAGTCAAAGAACTCTATGGCTTTTGATAGTTCATCTATCCTGTACAGCATCTAACCTCGCCGGAATTGATTGGTGTTCACTTCTCCAACCTTCCCCTATCAATTCCGGCTTTTCGTTCTCGCCTCCCTGCAATATCTTTCATATCTCCCTGTCAGTGGCCGACGTCCAGCACCCTGCCTAACAAACATCATCATTGTAGATGCCGCCATAATGTGATTGAATACCAGAAACACGTACCCGATAATGGTCTTTACCAAGGAGCAGTAGTTATGGACTCTTACTCAGCTTCAACCCGCTGGTGGCTGATTTTCACCATTCCTCTGTTTTTTCTCCTTTCTATCTACTTTTTCTCACTCTATTACACTAATGACGCCATAGCGGAGAAACCTGCACCCGCTCTGCTTAAACCTGAATGGTACAGCGTTGATACAGCCCGTGGTGAATATCGGAAAAATGCGACAATTGTCGGAAACTGTCATATCTGTCATGCATTCTGGGTCCCTATCCCGCAAAGTGATCAGACGAGCAATCCCCGTTTTGCCCACTCCAACCTCCAATTGAATCACGGAGCAAATGATCGCTGCTATAACTGCCACCAGATAGCAGATCGCAATGAATACGTGGCTGATGATGGCTCGGCAATCATGAACGCAACACCGGAGGTCCTGTGCGCCAAATGCCACGGCTTAATTTTTAATGACTGGCAGGTCGGGACCCACGGTAAATGGACAGGTAAATATCTACCCGCCGGGTACTTTGAACAAACAACCTACACATGCACCGAATGTCATGATCCCCATGATCCAAAATTCAAATACAACATCCTTGCCCCACCACCTGTCTGGCCGAAAAAATACATCCGTACCCAAAACGAAGCCATACATGCCGGCCCATTGTCTAAAATTCTCATCGGGGAAGAACCAAAGGAAATTTTCTAATGGATGACGAATACAGGGATAACCCCTTAATGCCCGCGTATGCCGACGAGCAGAAAAAACTAAACAGACGGAATTTCATCGCAGGTTCAGCAGCACTTGTCACTGCACTTGCTGCCACCGGTGCCGCGCTCAGTCCTCTGCTCAATGCTGAAGAGGTTCCGACAGTCGATGAGATTCTGCAGAAGCATTACAAACAGCTCTCTACAGATGATAAAAAGGAAATATTTCAGCGTATCGAGCAGGACATACAAACTGAATATAACGTACCTGCAAACATCACAGATCCGCCACCCATCGATGGGAGTGAGTTTGTCTATGTACTCAATATAGGCAGGTGTATCGGCTGCAGAAAATGTGTTTACGCCTGCATGAAAGAAAATAACACCTCACGTGACCCGCAAATTCAATACATCCGGGTACTCAAGGTTAAACAGGGTGCTATTGATCTTGAGACCTCATCTCACGATTATCCTGAAAATGAAGCGGCAGATGAAAAGTATTATTACATGCCGGTTCAGTGCCAGCAGTGTCGCAAACCTCCAT
This sequence comes from Desulfosediminicola flagellatus, assembly GCF_005116655.2. Taxonomy (GTDB): domain Bacteria; phylum Desulfobacterota; class Desulfobulbia; order Desulfobulbales; family Desulfocapsaceae; genus Desulfopila; species Desulfopila flagellata. The sequence goes on from NZ_CP050698.1 coordinate 3,305,550, forward strand.
GTATAAAAGTTTGTCCGGTCAAGGCAACATGGAAAGAAAAAGACGGGCTGATAGTTGTCGATTACAACTGGTGCATCGGATGCCGATATTGCGAGGCAGCCTGCCCCTACCACGCACGGCGCTTCAATTTCAGCAAACCGAATATACCTGCCGAAGATATCAATCCGGAAATGGGCTATCTCTCAAACCGCCTACGGCCTCTTGGTGTTATGGAAAAATGCACCTTCTGCCTGCACCGAACGCGCGTTGGATTATATCCAGCATGCCATGATGCCTGTCCAACCGGCGCACGTAAATTCGGTAACCTGCGCGACCCGAATTCTGAAGTTCGTAAGATACTTGAAAAGGAACGGGTATTCGTACTCAAACAGGAAATCGGCACGTTACCAAAGTTTTATTATGTATTTGCGAAATAGTTGTAGAACGAGAATTTCAAAAAGTACTCACCATAGGTAATCATATGTTTCGATTTTTCGGTTACAGTCTTCAGGCTGCGTTTACCGGCAGTACCAAATACTGGTTGTGGATAATTCTGCTCTTTACTCTCTCGCTGATCGGCTTAAACGCATACGCGAGGCAACTTGCCTTTGGCCTTGGTACCACAGGTATGGGTGATGAGGTCTCTTGGGGACTCTACATAGCCAACTTCGCTTTTCTTGTTGGCATGGCTGCTGCAGCGGTGATGATGGTTATCCCTGCCTATATCTTTAAAGACAAAGAGATGCATAAAGTGGTCATCTTCAGCGAGCTTTTTGCCATTGCCGCCATGATCATGTGCATCCTTTTTATCGTTGTCGATATTGGTCGCCCAGACCGGCTCTGGCATATGCTTCCGGTAATCGGCTATTTCAACTTCCCCGGCTCGTTACTTACCTGGGATGTCATTGTGCTTAACGGCTATCTCCTGCTAAATCTCTGGGTCTGCTTTTATGTGCTTTATAAAGGGTTTCTTGACGAACAACCGAAGAAAATTCTCTATATCCCCATTGTTTTTCTTGCAATCGCCTGGGCACCATCCATCCATACAATTACCGCTTTTCTATTCCAGGGACTGGGTGGCCGGCCATTTTGGAACACAGGGCTTATCGCGCCACGTTTTCTTGTTTCCGCCTTTGCAGCAGGCCCTTCATTTATGCTGCTTGTTTTTACCTACCTGCGTGCCATCAATGCTATTGATTTTGAAGAAAAGGTTATCTACCGAATCAGGATAATAATTACCGTCAGCTTGCTCATTAATATCTTTCTGGCCGGCTCTGAACTCTTTGCAGACTTCTATGCGGAATCTGAACATGCGGTGCATATAAGTCACCTCTTTGGCTTGCATGGAACATCCCTTCTCGCCCCATGGATCATGGGCGCGCTGGGTTTAAATGTAGTTGCAGCGATCATCCTGCTCTCTCCTCTTAGAAAGATTACATTTTTTCTGCTTCTTGCCTGTGTAATGATTGTGGTAGGTATCTGGACGGAGAAAGGCTTGGGGTTTGTTATTCCGGGATTTATCCCTACTCCACTTGGTGATTTTGTTCAGTATCTACCGTCAAATAACGAACTGCTTATCTGCCTTGGCATCTGGTCGTTTGGCCTTCTGCTCTATTCCTTTTTTATCAAGGCGGCCATTCCGATTGTTAACAGATCTGAACAGTATTCTGATTACACCTGAAAACTCGACGAATAGCATCACGATTGATGAGGGGTAAAGGAGACGACAACTAATCTGGTAGCGGTAATATTTATCTCAACTACTTCAACCACACATGCATGGGGGATCTTATGCACAAACTCCGAATTCATCTGCTTCTGGGAACCTTTGGCCTATGCCTGGTTGCTGCGGCCACAGCGTATGGAGCTGGCGGCTGTAGCACTCAGGAATGTCATGAAGGAATCGCCAACATCAAACCCGACGATCATGAGATGATGCGTACCATCAAAATGAACGGTAGCCAGCATGGTGATCCTGATGGTTGTGTTATGTGTCATGGTGGTAATCCCAAAGCCACAAAAAAAGAAGAAGCACATGCGGGCGTGCCACCCACCCTCAAGATGGCGCCCGGTCCTAAAAACTTCTACCCTGACCCGGGCTCACTCTGGATTGCCAACAACTCCTGCGGTGCATGCCATCCGGGATATGTATATCGCAATCAACTCGGCCTGATGAACACCGAGGCCGGAAAAATCCAGGGTAACCTTACGACCTGGGGATTTGAAGAGACGAACAATTACAACGTTCCGTGGGGTAACTACAAAACTGAAGACATTGACGGCCTGACACCTCTTTCCGGTTCACCTGCCTATAAGGAATACATGCAAAAACAGATTGCCATGTATCCGAAACAATATCCGGCAAAGCTTGAGAAGCTGCCAAGTGCCACCATGGACGAGATCAATGCAGACCCGAAACTCGCAGGCTTAACGTATCAGCGTCATGAATGTCAGCGCTGCCATATAGGTGTGCGCGGAAGAGAGCGTCGCGGCGATTATCGCGGTATGGGTTGCTCTGCCTGTCATGTACTTTATGGTACAGACGGCTTCTATCAGGGAAAAGATAAAACCATCCCAAAAGATAAACCTGGGCACATGCTGACCCACGAAATAAAGGCATCCCGTAAAACTGGTGGTATCCCCGTTGAATCATGCAGCTCATGCCATAACCGCGGCAAGCGAATAGGTGTATCTTTTCAAGGTTTGATGGAATTCCCTTACGGCTCACCGTTTAATGAGCAAGGCCAAAAACAACCTAAGCTACATACCAAGCAATACCTGTTTGTATCGGATGATCTCCATCATCAGCAGCAAAGTCGTGAGGGTAACCCCAAGGGCGGCCTGCTCTGCCAGGATTGCCATACCTCTATCGATATGCATGGTGACGGTAATATCCACGGCACCACACTCGCTCAGGTTGAGATTGAATGTTCAGATTGTCATGGGCTGACCGACAAATATCCATGGGAATTACCTGTCGGTTATGGTGATGAATTTGGAAAGTCCATTGACGGCAAAGCACGCGGCCTGGCAACTGAACGGCTTATTCCGGGCAAACAGTTTGGTTATCCGTATGAAGCTGAGGACGGATTTCTACTCACTGCGCGCGGTAACCCTATTGGTAACGTGGTTCGCCGTGGTGATAAAGCCATTCTGCATTCTGCAACAGGAAATGATTTTGAGATCCCTGTTCTGAAGAACCTGCAGACCAGTAAGACATGGAAAGATCCTTCTGCGGAAGTGGCAATGAATGCCGTTTCCAAGCATATGGATAAGCTGGAGTGTTATTCCTGCCATGCTTCCTGGGCCCCGCAATGTTACGGCTGCCATGTGCAGGTCAACTACAAGGGCAAAGACGGTGCACCTGCAATGGGTACTGACTGGGTTGATTCAGGAAATGCTCAGAAAGAGAATGGCCAGACAGCTGAATCCGTACTTGGTTCAGGCGGTTTGAAATCGCCCGGTAAAATTGCTGAGACCCGTTCATATCTAAGATGGGAAGATCCTGTTCTTGGAATCAGCGGTGAAGGTCGTGTAACTCCGCTTATGCCTGGCTGTCAGGTTACCTATACAATCATCAACGACAAGGGTGAGACACTGATCAATAATGAGATAGCCTTAAACGCCGTTGAAGGTAAAGAGGTCGGACAGGAGCATGTTCCGCTGGCAATCGACATGGCACCGGTACAACCACATACGGCGCAGAGAAACGCGCGTACATGTGAATCCTGCCATACCAACCATAAGGTTGCAGGACTGGGCCTTGGCAACGGCACCTTCGGAATCCGCCAGAACGAGAATATCGTCATGGATCTGATTGATGCGACCACACGGGAACTTATTCCTGAAAAATACAGCGTGCAGATCCCTGCGATCCCGCGGCTTGATTTCGACTGGTCACAAATCGTCACCCGTGAGGGTAAACAACTGGCAACAGTTGGTACTCACTGGCCGATGTCCCGTGCATTCAACAAGCAGGAAATAGATAACTTCCTGCGCGCCGGAACCTGTATGGGCTGCCACCAGAACATGTCTAATACAGAACTCTGGAAGAAGGTTAATACAGAGCCGACTATAGATAGTAAAACCCATCTCGAAGCCATGAATCAGATGATAAAGTATATGGCCGAGCAAGGTAAAAAACCTGCCGAGATGAAACAGTAATCTTGTTTGTACCGGGCTTTGCCCGAATCTCCCGTGAATATGCCCGTCCCTCTTTTGAGGGATGGGCTATTCTATTTTTCCAGAATGTATTTTACATAATCGATAACTCATTGAGATTGCCGTTTTGTTTGATATACGTCAACGGAACAAAGTATAATGAAAGCATAACCAAACACCTTCATGCAGCGACTTCGTAAACCCTTTTTATAAAGGAGACAGCGATGACTACCTACCTCAGTAGTGATAATTTTCCCGACTCGACATCTCTGCTTACTGCTGAACTCGAAAGCATATTGCACAACGATTTCAGTGGCAGCTTTTATTCTATGCTTTCCGGCTACCAAAAAATTCTGGCCGACAACTCTCGACGTAAACAATGGCCCGCAATCCATAACACATTACAAACACTCTTTAAGTGCGGTAAAGCTGTACCTCTAGACGGGCCAATGATAGGCATTCCGTTATCAATTCGTGACAGTGACTATTTCCAGGATACAGTGCGGTATCTTGGTAAAGAGCGCTCAAGAATTGCCAGTATAGAATGGATGGCTACAGCCTGGAACTCAACCTTTGCAGATACAGGCCTGTGGATGGGTAAATCCTTTGAACCGGTAACGCAGGAAACCGTCGCCAGTAAGTGCAATGATAACCAGCAGGTAATGTCGGGGTTTGATCCTGAAACGTCACGAATAGGTCGTAATTTTTTCAGGCAACCTCCCGGGCAGGATCTTCTTCAGGGTATCAGCCTTGAAGTGCTCAGCAAGTTATGGAACCTGAGCGAAAGACCCTACTCAACAGATTCAACAGATTCAACAGATTTTGATGGTATCCTCACACAGGATAATCTCGATAAGGAAAAACCGATTCCATACAGCAAAACAGGCGGGTATTTCCTGGCCAATACAGGAACCTCGGTTGTCCCGGATATGAATAATAAAGACGTCTATCAGCTCAACTATCGCTGGCCTGCACTTAAACCGGTCTACCCGATGACCCGTCTGGTGGATGAAGTCGTGCAGATCGCTGAAGGAATCTATCTAGGCCAATTGGTATACGCCACAAAACATTACAGCCTTGGCCGTCTTCGATTGCCGTTTTGTCCTGATCTACCTGAAATCCCTCTCGGTGAAGCGTATGATCCGAACGGGCAGCACCCGTTAAATGCGCTTTTACGTCACTTCTCATTCATCGGAGACAATCAGACGGATGGCATTGATTACGGATATCAGAATAATGGCTATTTTCTGATGATGGATCCCGCCTACGCCAAAGAGGTCTATGCTGAGAATGCCTTCCCTCAGTTACGCCCTAGAAGGGGTGAAGTTGCCTATTACGAAATAGCTGATGACTTCTTAGATGAAGCAAAAACAGATGCTATACCCAAAGCTACTGATACTAAAAACTGGCAGGAAGGCTGGAAAGAGGATAGCGACCTTCAAAAGAAATTTACCACCTTCATACTTGAACCTTCCCCCATAGAAAGTGATGTAGATGACATTCAACAGATGTTACTTGAAGGTGAATCTATCCTGCAGATGCTGCAACGTATCAGCCATGAAATTTCAGCTCAAACTAAAGACGATGATCGATTAATCCATTTTGAAAAATTCCACCGACTTTTTCGTCGCGGCGTTGCACCGGTAATTGAAAATGGAGAGTTTAAAGGACACGGTAAAAAAGGCTATAACGTCAAGGCAGATGGAACAGAGCCGCGTGATTTTTATGGCGAGCAGGATGTCGCTCGTGGCTTCGATTATTATCATGGCGCCACGCTGAATCTGCATCTCGGATTTAGAGAAAGTTTTTGTCCGGATCCTGAGATGAGGTATGACCCGAGTGAGATATTCCCGAGCGGACTGGCAAGTCAGCTTGGCACATCACATGCCGGCCCCAATTTACTCAACATCACCTGGCACTCTATTGGTAAATACATCTTTCCATGGGCAGGTAAATCATTTGAAAAGATCAGTGGCCGTAAACTCAGCATGTTCCTTGATGAGAGTGATGATCTTGCTAAGAGATACCCGGAACGGGTTAACAGCCTTAAAACACATTTAGCCAGCGCCCCGCATTATGATCTGGTCCAAAAAAACAAACGCCACCACTGGAAAAAAGATGGGCCATACACTGCACATCTTAAAGGCGGGTCATGGGATAATGGCATGACAGATGCCAACAAATCCTTTTGGGAAAATGAGGCCAAAAATCGCTGGATCGACGGCAATAATATTCAGGATGAACGCATTGTCGCCTCTGACTCGTTAATGCGTATCATCGACATGAATTACCGTGTACCTGATCCTTCACTGCAGGCATTGTCAGAAACAGGTCCTTCACCTTTTTCACGACAAGGGTATATTTTTCTCGGTACATCAGACCGGGAATCTATCCTGCCAATGAACAATAGCGAAAATGCCAAAAAGAAGGTGTTCCAATTTCATTACCGCTACCCGATGATTGGCGGGCCTGTACCCATCGGATTCTGTCTGGATGAACTGGTCGAAATCGCTGACGGCCTGTTTCTTGGCCAACTCATTTATTCAACCAATCTGAATCTGCCTTACCATTCTTCGGTTGATCCTGCAGAGTACAAATATCAACTTTTCGGGTACTTTCTGCTGCTCGATGACGAGTGGCAGTATCACCGTCTGGTTATTGGCCTTGATACATGGCAGGAAGCGAGCATAAGGACTTAGGCTAAAGGTAAAAGGACTGAGTGTTTCAGAAGCGTATTGCATTTTCTATGCAATTTACTCAGTCCTCCCCCCTTTTACCTTAGTCCTTTTGTTGCGTTTCAAGGATCCCACGCAACCTGTAAGGCTGAGGTTTTGACTTATGGGTAATATGCATCCCTAGAAGCTTGTCCGAGAATAGCAATTTTCGTTCAGATCAAGGCAAACTCGGAAAATTACCGGAGGCATATAATCGATATCTCAGAGTCTCGTCCCTCGCTCACCGTAGGATAATTTTTTAAAAATTCTGAAGAGTTTGAGAAAAAGCCATCCTCGGACGGCCTCCTAGCAACCTACCCTGCCAGTTTTTTACTAATCCCAGCATCAAATTTTTCTTTATTGATAACAAATCGCTCATGCCTGCCACGGGTAATAAGATCAATACCATCGTGGGCCTCGACTTCAAAAATCAGCCTGCGACCATCAGTTTCTATCAGCTTTACTTTAGTCGCTACTTCAAGCCCTGCCGGTGTTGCTGCCAGATGACTCACTTCAACCTTTGTACCGACAGTTTGCTCAGCAGGCCAGTCCAGATGCGGCTTTAAAGCCTGAATACATGTCCATTCAATAAGACCAACGAGATAACCTGTGGCAAAGACGTTTGGCATTACTCCGAATTCTTCAGCTTCAGGAAATAACGCCGGTACCAGTTTGGATTCATCAATTTTAAAAGCAAAAGAATACTCTAAACCTGCCTGTAAAGTGTCTTTCATCATTCTCCCCAGATATGCATTGAAATGTTTTGGTGTTTTGTGTGTTCACCCTGTTTCTTTTAGAACATTCCGGCAACTTCAAGTTTCATAATGTCCCTGCAAATAACGAGCATTCAAGTTGCTATAATTCTATCTATGAAATCAGCAACCAATGGACCATGAGTCATTGAGATGAGATGGCCACCATCAGGGATTATTTCAACATCCCCCTCTGGAGGATAAATTACTAAATCACGTCGACCGTGTATTTGACAGATCTTACCTTGATAATCTGCAATACCATCCCAAGTAAAAACTGCACTGCACATAGCTCGGATAAACCTACAATCAGCACGCTGAAACATGCTCAGCACCTCATTACTTCCTGAAATATTCATTTTCCCAGCCAGAATCTGGAACAGCGTAAATGGCGCAATATTTGAAAATATGCTCAACATTCGCAAACCGGGATTAATCATTTCAGCCCCCGTTGCACTACCTATTAAAATCACTTTCTTCACATCTATAATTTTAGCAATCTCAATGGCCACAATTCCGCCAAGCGAAGATCCACCAACTAGCATATCAACAGTAATGTTATGTTCGTCAATTACACGTAACGCTAACGCTCTAATCGTTTGCTCACCATGATACTCCGGCCAATCAGCAAATCTCACACCTCGCAAAAATGCATAATATTTTAAGGGGAACATGGCAGAATCGGCACCCATGCCCGGCAAAATGAGAGTTTTCATTGCGCTGATACCTTATAGAGACAACTGGTGGAACCAATAAAAAATATACTACTCCAATTTCCTATCAAATCATGCAATGTATTCCACCAAGAAAGTATCAAGCAGCTAATCAATTGTCAGGATTTTTCAGTATTCCAGTTTCGTACTAATTCACTTACTGTCTTGTCTATATGTTCGATAATCGTTTTAAAAAAATCTCCATTTTCGGCATACGGCAAAAACGGATCCATAATTACTGAGCGAAGACAAACCACAGCTCTATCTGATGTCGTATTCTGCAGCGGTATATCTTTGAAAATGCGGTTTAAAAATCTATTTATGAACCGTTCTCCGTATTCACCTTCATTGAAGGTTGTTTTACTGAGGAAATACTTGGGAAACTCTTCTATGGGAACCGGGATTTTTTGGCCACTCCCCTCGGATACGGGTACATGAAATTTGTTATACACTGCTATATTGAACCGGTTCAATTCTTCAACACATTGTGTTAGTGGTAAACATGATTCTGTCAGTGGAAGAAACACATAATCAAGAATATTCAGGTCTGGACCAAAATTCCGGATCTCATCAGTACGTGATAAAGCAATTCGCTCATGCTGATTCAGCGACAGGAACGTTTTAGATAACGAATCCTGATCAACCTCACCCTCCTCGCACAAAAGAATTACGCGGTAATTAGAACTTTTCTTATTCAGCGCCGTGAGATAAAGGGCAAACAGTTTTGTGTTCTCCAGACACTGCCTGATTATTTTACCATGCCCAGTTACATCTGGCCGAATCACCCGGTGATTCAAAAACACTGCGGCTGCACTAGCCCCCGGCTTAGAGCCCTCAAGGCCATAAATTCCAACCGTCGGTTCAGCGCCAGGATCAATTGAGCCTGTACCGCCGATATATGCTCCTGTAAAAGTTGTGAGTCGCCTGATTATTCCATTGCGGTAAACAATTGCACCTGCCGGGTACTGTATATACCCCATTTTATGAGGATCAATGGTTACAGAATCACATTCGCATAGAGTAGCAAACTGTTGATAGACATAGTCACTCAGGCCACTCTCATTGGCATTTACAAACAGGTCTGCTGCAACATAAGGAGGAATATCAGGATGTTTCTCTGCCTGCTCGGCACTATCTTCAAGAGTATATGGCTTTCGCATAGCGGTAATGATATACCCACCCCAGGCAGCATCAGCATGTACGTAATACTCAAGCCCTTCCGCTCGATACATCCTGCGTTTTTCCAGTATTTCTGCCAGCGGATCTACAGCCCCTTCTTCAGTACTGCCAGTCACGCTGATTATCTGAGTAACAGGAATTTTGTTCTTTAGACAAAATTGTAAAGTTCGCTCCAATTGATCTAGATCCATCCTGGCACGTTCATCAACTTCAATGTGAAACACGCATCCACCGGCACTCATATCATTGTGATCAGTACCGGGTGCACCAAAGCCATACCCCAAAACAGCCGCAGCCTTTGGAATACTGTAATGCATCGTTGATGGGGCTATGATTACCGGTAATTTTGCTTCAGGCCAGCTTTGGCGGATATAGTGCATCATATTCATCCAGCCAAGATAATTAAGCGTATACGGCACAAGAGCCGACCAGACTACGTACACATCATTAATCCCATACGTTTGAGCAATTTTCTTCGGTAAGCTAAGCACTTCATCAAGGGTAATATTAAATAGAGGCCAGTAATCGAGTTCAGGATCAGTAAGGCAAATGCTAGTTCCATCACAGCAAATCACCTCTATGGGACGGGCGCTATTATTGATGGGTACTCGAACGAGACTACCCGCATCATTGTTCACCATAAATGCAGATAATGAATGAAGCATTTGCCGTATGGCTATTGCCAAAAACTTGGCTTCCCGACCAGCCCAACACGTCTCTATGTTAGCCACAGAACCATCACAGGTGATGTGAGCCCAGGGGTTATATTCCTGCTCATGTACTTTTCGATATACCGGGAAACCAATCATACCGCATAGATCCCATCCCACAAGAATCTCCAGTGGAGTTGTCGCACTTGATGCCTGGATCGTCACATTATTCGGGTTATGCAGCATTGTGGCAAAATATGCAGCCAACGATGGAAGCGTATTGTCCCAGAGCATATGGGCCTGATATCGCATGCTGAAATATGGTGTGGTATATTTCTGAAGAAAATTGACTAGACTCTCAAAAGCACTGGTCATATTCTTAACAGCCTGTTGGTAGTCAGCTGTCTTTTTCAGTTCTTCAGTAATTACAGTTGGGTCATCAGGTTCGAATTCCTGCCTGTATGCTATCGCCTTCTCTAGTGCCAGTTGGATTAAATTGGAAAACACTTCACGATTCTCTGCACGCGGGCCTAGAAACCAGGCTGCAACTTCACCCAGATCGCTTCCTGAGATATCCGGTACCCCCTTGACACCGCCGATCGTCAGGGTTCCATCGTCTTCGTGAATAACATCCTTGTATAAAAATATTCCTTTTTTTGATCGCTTTGTCATGGCCGTTTCTTTTAATTCTAACCGAGACGGGTAAAACGACAAATTCTCTTTTCCGAAAGGTGGCATTGCAGCTAAACCTACTGCCATACTCCCTACACTCAGGCTAGGACAATATCTTTACATGTAACTGTTTAACAGTGCCCTATATGGCGACAAACAGGGGTGTTGGCTTAATAGTCGTATTCGGGCCAGCCCGATCATGGTTAGATGGAGTGCTGCTGAATAATAACAAAAAAGGGCTGTCTTTACCTGAAGACAACCCTTTAAGTATTCATTGTCAACGTAATCGTTCAGCAGGTAGAGTGAAACAATCCAGCAACTGGAACGTTCTTAGATACGTAATCATTATATAATTTCACACCCTGCTTGGTGGATGTAACGATTACTTCAATGTTCTGTTCTTCAAGAAATGATTTGGTTTTATGTGGAACTTTGAGGCGAGATAATACACCGCGAGTCAGGATTACAACTTCAGCTCCTTGCGTAATCAGCTCTTTAACATCGTCAATCTGAATGCCCTTGGAGTGTCCGGTACCGTACTCGTCCCAGTCCCATGGTCTTCCTCCACCAGGCCATAGTTTGAAGTCCTTTCCTTTGCCAAGATCTTCAATCTCCATTTTCCCCCAACCTATGGAAAGAATCTTTGGAGAAGCATTACCATTTTTGCTCATATGCCACCTCTCTGATCGATGAAAATGTGAATCTAACTCGTACGTACCCTCCGAACCATCAGTAATCAATGCTGCAAATATGTTGATATTTTTTTTGTGTGTAAGAATATATTTCAACCAAAAAAATTACACCACTTATACTAAAAAGGCCACAATATCATATGCCAAACATAAGGAATTTTACTAATATTTTTGAGAATCACGATATTACTTGCAATCTGACCTAACATTTTCGTTCTTTTGCTTGAGGTAGTATAAGTAATCAGCACAAACAGCTATATATTGTCCTCTAAAGGTCTAGCATATTCAGCCAGGAGAAAGGCGTGAGAAGTGAACTGTAGTGTACATCTCACACTTCATAAAAGAGGAGTAGGGGGATCAGAATAAGCTATACAAACAATGATATTTGAATCTGATTCTGTTATGATTTCAGGTATATCTTGTATATTTTGTCATCTTATTCACATTTCCAGGCCAAATCTATGACCAGCAAATTTCCCCAGGCAATTTTCTTTGATTTTGACGGCGTACTTGTTGATTCCAATCAAATAAAAGTAACCGCATTTTATGAGCTGTTCAGGGATTTCGATACTGACGTGGCTGATAAGTTAGTGCATTACCACAAGCAGCATGGCGGGATAAGCAGAGTCGTCAAAATTCAGTACGCATTTGAAAAAATTCTCGGCATCCATCTCCCACAGGAAAAACTTAACACGATGGCTAAAGCGTATTCTGAGCTTGTTATTGAAAAGGTAATACACGCCAACTGGATACCGGGCGCAGAACAAACCCTACAAAATATTCAGGGAAAATTGCCTGTTTTCGTCATTTCAGGCACACCGCAGGATGAGCTACGATTGGTGATCACTCGCCGAAAAATCGGTCATTATTTTAATGAAATCCTCGGCTCCCCCATTATGAAGCCTGAACACATAGCCAACCTCTGCAAACAATATACACTTCAACCTGAGCAATGTGTGTTTGTCGGAGATGCCTTTACGGATTACGATGCTGCGCGGGGGTGTGATATGCCGTTTATAGGAATACAGGGGGATTTTACATTTGCAGAGGGTGTTACTGTCCTGCCTGACTGCAAAGGTTTACTGCAGGCCATTCGTGACCTTGGGAATTGTAAAGGCTAATGAGAAGGCAGCCACATAAAGTAGCCGCCTTCTCATTCCATTTAATATCCGATATTGACCTCGAACTCACGAAGACGTTTATATATAGAACGAAGCTCTGTAATGGTTGTCCAGTTGGAGATAAAAATCGAGAATGACTCGCGTACCTTACTAAAAGCGTTGGACACCTGTATAAGCGCACCAAGCGTGATTGCGGCAGTAAAAAGACCAGGCCCCATAATGAGATAAGGCACAATCATCATCAACTGCTCAAAGAAATTCACCCACACATCAAAGTAACCATAATGCAAAAACAATCTGTTATAGTTGAACTTCAAGCCGGTAAACAACTCTATAATTGTTGATGTACGTCCATAATTCACCTTGTCATCTTCAGCATAGACCAGTTCCTTACGAAATGCCGCTTCGACCTTCTGGTTGTTATACTCCAGACCAGGTAATTTGATACCAACAAACCAGGAAATAATAAGTCCACCTACAGAAACGATAAGGGCTACCCACACAAGACTTCCCGGAATACTTTTTATATAGGGTATATCAACACCACTGCTCAATCCCCAGAGAATTGGCAAGAAGGCAATAAGCGTCATGACTGCACGAACCACTTGCAATCCAAGGTTCTCAAAAATACGGGCAAATCGATATATATCTTCCTGAATACGCTGACTGGCACCTTCAACTTCCTCATCAACCTTCTGCCACCTCTCAATATACGAAAAAGTCATGGCCTCACGCCATTTAAACGCGTAAATTCGGGTGAAATACGCAGTAACGGTAGCAATGAGTACATACGGAATAGCAAGGTAATAAAATTCTATTATTTTAGTCCAGAACTCATCTACCGAATGCTCAGTAGCCTTCTGTAAAATGTCATAAAATCCGCCATACCAAGTGTTTATCTTAACAGTTATCTGTACCTGAAAAAAAAGAGCAAGCAACAAAATAGCAGCGCCCCCCCATGCCCACCAAGCCCATTCTTTACTCTTAAAAAACGCTCGAAACATCGTGCATCCTTGGTTAATTTTCTTCTAATCTTTTTCAGATGATACGATTCATCTGACAGTTATTTCCCTTGGCAAAACACCTTAGCATGTTCCCAACTGTAGTGACAATCAAAACAGTGCCAAATAAAGAGGTTGAACACGACAAGCCTCAACGCTTGACACCACCCGCTTGATGGGCATTTTATACCAACAGCGTTTCTGCACATCGGTAATTATTTCTTCGGCCGAGCCTCAATATTGAAATCATCGTCCGGCCTCAGTGCAGAATCAATCCTATCACTCCGATTATCTATAACAAAAATCATCCCTTGGAGATGTATATGACGTTAAATAGAATATTTTCAACCTGTACAGCACTTCTACTACTTACCTCTTCAGCAAGTCTGTCGTTTGGATCAGACGTAACACTCGTCTCTACTAAAGTAACTGACAACCTGTTTATGATCAGTGGTAAGGGTGGAAATCTTGGCGTTTTTACTGGTGAAGACGGCACGTTTTTAATTGATGACCAGTTTGCCCCGCTAACCGACCAAATCATCGAAACGATCAAATCCGTTGGTGGAGATACTCCTAAATTTCTTATAAATACCCACTATCACGGAGATCATACTGGTGGAAATGAGAATTTCGGCGACAAAGGAACACTGATATTCTCCCATGACAATGTTCGCGAGCGCTTAACCACGGGTTCATTTATACAAGAATTTGATATGAAGCGTGAGCCTGTCAGCAAATCAGGTCTCCCGGTCGTGACATTTTCTGAAGATATCAGCTTTCATCTAAACGGTGAAGATGTCAGAGCTATCCATGTTCCTCATGCCCACACAGATGGTGACAGTTTTATTGTTTTTAACTCTGCAAATATTATTCATGCAGGAGACATATTTTTTAATGGTTTCTACCCATTCATTGATGTCGGGCATGGGGGCAATCTCAAAGGCATGATCAGCGCCACTGATAAAATTCTTTCGTATTCCGATGCCACGACGCAGATAATCCCGGGCCATGGCCCTCTTGCCAACAAAGAGCAGCTCACAGCATATAAGGAGATGCTGTTAACAGTCTATGAACGGCTTAGCAAACTGAAAGCTTCTGGTAAATCCGTCAAGGAAGCGATTGAAGTCAAACCGCTTGCAGATCTTGAAGAAGAATGGGGTGATGGAATTTTTACTGGCGACCGCTGGATAGAAATAATCTACCCGGGCGTATAGATAAAAAACAACCTGATTACCACTACTCCTCAGCTAGTATGGTGAGGCGTAAGGAGTGAGGAATAATAGCCCCTTTCAAAATCTGACTACTGAGTATTGATGCAGGTACAGCACGTTGCCAATTTTTTCTGGGCTGATGTAGTTGTCACCTCACACTTCACTCCTTACACCTCCCTTTCTTCGGCTGAGTTTCGGTGGTAATTAAAAAACACAAAGAGATTAGTTCATACCGAATGCGACATTCATATGGTATCTTCCAGTAAATTGCGAAGGCAGGTAATATATATTTTATAGCTACTTTGAAAAGATACGTTTTGGTAGCCCTTTTAAAGAGATGTCGTAATGAACCAGTCAACCAGAACACAACTCATCCAGTCTGGAATATGTTTTTTCATCGCAATCCTGATGTTACTATCTTCAGGATTGCGATTCCCGTATATCGACAATGCAACTGACGACTATTTTTCAGAGTCAATTATCGAAGCAGGAGCCGCATATGCAAGCTGTAGAGTCCTCAACGCCTCAGTTTCTGTAGTACAGGAGTCGTCCCTGCATCTGGAACCGGCTGGGGTAGGAATTTCGCTCGCCGTCGGACAGGTACTCGACCCGATCAACGACATGACAGAACGGTTATCTGATATTCTCGTTACTGCTATAACCTCCATCGGGGTACAAAAGCTTATCTATGAAATAGCAATATCCGTTGTTTTTCAGCTGCTTGCATGCCTACTGTTGCTGCTTTCTGTTCTGCTCTGGTTTAACAACCCCAAAGTGGCCTCATTGACAACCACTCTCATGAAGGTCGCTGTACTTCTTGTGATTGCCCGTACCTGCCTACCCATATCTGCGCTGGCAAACAGCTATATAAACGACAATTTCTTTGCAGAGAAGATACATGAAGCCCGTGCAGAACTATCCATTGGTTCTGCTGAACTTGAAAAACTGGGAAACCTTGCCCTGCCCGAAATTGATGGAGTTCTCGGGACTATTGAAAACAGCACAAGCCTCCTCAAACAGAAATCAGACGAATTTAAAGCGGCACTCATCAATACAGCCCAAAACATGAGCCAAATTGTTGAAGCATTACTTAAACTCGCCTATCTCTATATAGGAATGTTTCTGATCCAGATCATTATTTTGCCCCTGCTTGCATTCTGGTTGATGGTTAAAATGACAAATTCGCTTTTTTACACCCATATCACCATGATCAGCCATGGACATAGTGGCTCTTAGAACCTGATCAATCTAAACAATCTGAACACTCCAGGAATCAACCCCATTAACTTAAACTATTACAAAAACATACTCGCCTCATGAATAAATCTGCAATTATTGAGAACACCGTTAATTTTGTCCGCGACACCCTGAAAAATGCTGAAGGTGCACATGACTGGTTCCATATTTATCGCGTCTGGAAGACATCTCACACCATTGGTCAGTCAGAGAATGTAGACATGTTTATTGTTGAACTAGGCGCCCTGCTCCATGATATCGCCGACTCAAAATTTCATGATGGCGACGAAGAAATTGGCCCGCGAAAGGCACGGGAATTTTTACAATCTCAAAACGTAGCTGATGAGATCATACATCACGTTGAACAGATCGTAGCTAATATCTCTTTTAAGGGCGGAAAACATAACCAGAACTTCAAATCACCGGAACTCGATGTAATCCAGGATGCCGACAGGCTTGATGCACTAGGTGCCATCGGAATCGCCAGGACATTTGCTTACGGTGGTCATAAAAACAGGGAGATCTACAACCCTGATATTGAGCCCGATCTCAATATGACCAAAGAACAATACAAAAATAGTACAGCTCCTTCGGTAAATCATTTTTATGAAAAGCTCTTCCTCTTAAAAGACCGGATGAATACCATCAGTGGCAAACGCCTCGCAGAGCACCGCCACCAGTTTATGAAACACTTTATGGATGAATTCTTTAAGGAATGGGATGGCGAAGTTTAGCTTACAGCACTCCCTTAACATTCATTGATCATAATCGAAAAATGCCTTTCCTCATACTCTTCAAACTAACTGGAGATATGCCATTGCTGAGATACACAGCAGTAAAGTGGGAAGCACGAATACTTTTTGTGAATATTTCTGGCTAACCAACAACCGCTTGATGATGCGTTGAGTAGCATAGAGTGAAGCAATCAGACCACCGATAATCGTAATTGTCTGAAGAACAAACGTGGCATCACGGCTCACGATTCGGCTAGGGGTGTAATCCCCTCCCATGCCTATAATATCCAGCAAATTTGCTGGTAAAAGCCACAAGCCGTCGATAAGAATTTCGAGATGCGCCGCCATAAAAGCACCAAGTACCAGCGGAATCATCCCATATCCAAAAATAGATGCCGTCACTTTCCAGCTATTCCCTGTCATCCTTGCCATAATAAGGGACATAACAGAATAACCACTCAGATAGACAATAATACAACCGAAAAACAGACCACTCAAAGTCGCCTCAAAGCTCTGTACCAAGCCAATAGAATTGAGGGCAGCTGTCCAGTTTTCAATAACTTCAGGAATATTTTGGTTTATGGCAAAAGGGAAAAATATAGCAGCAAGACTGACTATTAAAAAGCTATCCGCCAACCGTGGAGACTGCTGGTTCCACAGTTCCTGCGGAGCCAGACGCAGATTGAGATGAATTGAGTTCAGCTTACAATTTTTGATACACTGGCCACACAGAATACAATCCCGGTTGTTATCGACCATGAACGGATGACGAAACATTGGACATCCGGGAGCAGTATCGTCACCATTGTAGCATGAATGATCAGTGCATCGGTTCATGCACACATGGGAATTCGAACGTAATTCCAATATGGAAGGCATAGAAAACAAGGCGTTTATTGCCCCCAGCGGACAAAGATAACGGCACCAGACTCTACGTTTATAGAACATGCTGAAAAAGAGCGAACTGAGAGCAATGGTGAAAATTATCCAGGCAGTCAACCGTGGAGATTGATAGGCATTCCATGTTGTTTCTATCCAGAACAGAAGAATACAGAATACCCCGACTATCCAACCGGAATATTGTCGTATGAACTGCGGAGTTTGTCGCTGAGGTTTGAATGCCGATTGGGCAATCCAACCGGGAACAGAAAGACCGCAGATACTGCACCATGTCCGGGCCAGAAAAAAGAAAGAGAACATGAGCAGTGGCCAACCAATAACCCAGCTCAACGTCAACCCGATATTCTCATCAGGGCTTCGAGATCCCAAAAACAGTGCAACGAGTACAGCTACAAAAAAAATGCCGACAAAAGCTCTTGGCATGACAGGAAAGAAGCGACTAATAAAAACCGACCGAATCCCTTCCAACCGCAACAGATTGAATTCCAGTTTACCTTCCGGCTTTGGTACTCCCAACAATATCTGATCATTAAGCGGCCTGTCGTTTTTACCAAGAACAACAGCGCGCTGCAGCACACTGCTCAATTCAGTAAGGTTGCCGGGCCAATCATAATTCATGAATTTGCCAAGTGCCTGGTCATCCATCTGATAAATGCGCTTACCATACCGCTGGCTGAATATTTTGAGATAGTGCTGAATCAGGCGCGGGATATCACGCCTATGCTGGCGCAGCGGTGCCACCCTGAAATGATGATCTGCAAACAGGGAGTAGAGAGAAGGCAATAACCTGTTATGACCGTCCTGCTGACGCGGAGCGTCATCGCAAATAAGGATAATCCGGGAACGCAACTCAACCCGTGTTTCGCCACTAATCCGAAAAAAGAAGGATCGTTTCATCATCCTGGCAAGTTGGCGCTGAAAGTCAGGCTCCATGTATTCTGTGCCATAGATGACGACAGTCCCACTCTGCATTCGTTCAAATACTCCCAACTGATCTATCTGGGTAAATGCGAAAGAGTCCAGTTCGTAGCCAAAAAGCTCTCCCTCTAACTGCAGGGGATCAATGTTACGCAGATGAATTTCACTATAGGGTCCATTTCCATATGCACTGGTTTGATGAATTTTCTTTGCAACCAGATTACGCCCTGTACCAGTTTCTCCTGTAATAATTACAGGTTTCAGGGTTTCACAAAACTGCCTGGCAGCCTTGTTTATCTGTCGAGCGATTGAGGAATCTGGCTGTCGTTTCTCCTCATTCGAGTGCAGCAGCAGACCTCCGTCTCTATCCACCGAGTGGGAATTAACCAAAAAGCTCTGATCCAGATCGTCGTCACTCGAATTCGGAAGAGTAGTTCTTTTGGTCAGGGTGTTGGCATGATCACGAAAAGAAACACGTAAACGGTTGGCTAGAGCAATGTTGAGACGACAGAGAATAGTAGGATTGGAGAGCAGTAGTGACGTGAATTGGTCAGCGTCATAACAGAGCAGAGACAACTCGGACAAGGCACGTACATTCAAACTGTTACTGTTCTTTGTGAGTAAAGATGTCTCACCAAAATGCCCTCCTGCACCAATATGCCCGACGACATGATGTCCGCCATCCTGCACATTCAGTGTGAGTTCTACTTCACCGTCTATGACAATGTAAAACGTATTGCTATTCTCGCCTTGTCTGTAGACATATTGGCCCCGGTCTACAATTTGCCAGCGACCTACAGTAATAATGCGCTGTACATCGTGTTTAGCAACATCTTTGAAGAGCACCGATGAATACAGGCTCTGTATGAACGTATCGTTTTCGAACATGATCCGCGGCAGTTATGCTGCTTTTAAACGTTAGTTTATTACTGGAGCTCCAACAACGTTAACAGGCACCAACCTAACTCTTTCACACCGCCATTTCAATATTATAACACCAATCTTCATGCATATTGATGCATGATCTTGTGATTTTTTTTCGAGGTGATTTGCTCCCCTCATTCTCATTCACTTCATGTCTGGAATTATGAGAGATCCTGAAAACGATTCCGACAGCAACCACCTAACAACCTAAAGCGCTCTAAGGCATTATAAAGTACTGTTAATTTTCCATTAAGAGTTGGTTTGCAACAGGTTAGGCAACACCTACGCTATTCCATTGTATTTTCGACATATATTGACATATTCAGTTCTACAAACGACCAGAACCAAACCCACACCTAACAACGTATCGTATCGCACGATTTTCAGTAACTTAATTACTATGTTACTTTGTATCTCAACTCATATTTCCCCTAGTATTACAAGGGTATTGAGAATGTGTATCAAAATCCACTGTACTCTTTTGCAATCTTTCAACGTGTGTTTCTATTGCCCTTGAGTACATGTAATAAAAATTTTTCGATATGGTATGTAACTCTATGAAAAGATGTATTGTATTTTCAACATTGCTGTTTTTTCTGGCTTCACCCCACGCTTTCGCTCAGCCAGTAACTCCCACAACTCCAATTGTTGGCTCCGGTGCCAGTTTTCCTTTCCAGATTTATTCAATCTGGTTCTTACTCTTCAACCGGGATAATAAGGGGATTGAGGTACGCTATACGGCAAAGGGATCAGGAGGAGGCATACGAGACTTTCAAGCACATAAGGTTGATTTCGCAGCCAGCGATGCAGCTATGAGCGATGAAGAAATTGCTCAAGTCAAAGAAGGGGTTCAGCTTCTGCCCATGACAGCCGGCGAGGTAGTGCTTGCGTATAACCTCGATGGAATTGATGAACTAAAACTTTCCCGCCAGGTCTACTCAGACATTTTCCTCGGGAAGATTAAACAATGGAATGATCCTGCCATAACTCATACAAATCCTGATGTGACATTACCCGAACAGGATATAACCGTCGTAACACGAGCCGACAGTTCTGGTACGACATATGTCTTCACCAAACATCTCAGCGCAATATCTCAGCAATTTAACAGAGGCCCGGGATATGGTAAAAAAGTACACTGGCCAGCAGAGTTAAAACGAATGGAATCAAAGATTAATGCTGGTGTAGCTTCAACAATTAAGCAAACTCCAGGAGCAATAGGTTATATAGATTTCGGTTTTGCCCAGCTCATGCATCTTTCGACAGCAAGTTTAGAAAACAAGAATGGATATTTTATCCATCCCGGCCTGGAAAGTGGCCAGGCGGCACTAGCCGAAGCCATGATTCCTGAAGACATGATCGTCAGGTTGACCGACCCCGATGGCGATAAATCTTACCCAATAACTACCTATACCTGGATGGTGTTCTATAAACACTACAACGATCCGAAAAAGGCTGAAGCAATACGGCGTATGATTGCTTTCTATCTCGATTTCGGACAGAAATTATCATACAGATTCGGATATATTCCTTTGCCTCAGAACGTGGTTGAAAAGGTGAAGATAGCTTCTGCTACTATTCGGTAACAGCAATTTTGTTCGATGATGGGATCCTGCATTGCCTTGGAACTTAGGTCAGTAAAGCGGCAATGCAGGTAATCGTAATTCTATCAGCTGATCAAATTGCTCTTTGCTGAAAGCATATTTTTCGTCAGCAAGTCAACAATAGTATAGCAAAACGATTACTCATCGTCTTTGTCATCGTCGTCTTTAGATTTACCAAAGGCTTTTAAGTCCAGAACAAACTGCTTCAGCATCTCCTCAACTTTGCCGTTTACACTTTCTGCAGGATAGATACCATCTTCGCCTCTTTCGCCAGCTGACACGCCAGTTAACACCTCGATCGCATCATCGATAGTTTCAATCGACCAGATTGAGAATGTATTTTCCTGCATAGCTTTTACGACTTCACTCTTCAACATCAGGTGCCGAACGTTAGTGGTGGGAATAATTACCCCATGCTCACCTGTCAGTCCGCGGCTGAGACAAAGATCAAAAAAACCTTCTATTTTCTCATTCACCCCGCCAATAGCCTGAACTTCACCCTTCTGGCTGATTGAACCTGTAATGGCAATATTTTGCTTTATCGGCACATCAGCAATAGATGAAAGCAGAGCACAAAGTTCGGCGCATGATGCACTATCACCATCAACTCCTCCGTAAGATTGCTCAAACACCAGACTTGCCCGCAAACCGATCGGCATATTTCTCAGATATCTCGATCGTAAAAATGATTCGAGAATAAGTACACCTTTTGAGTGAATCGGCCCTCCAAGCTCAACGCGTTTCTCGATATCAATGATCTCACCCTCTTTACCCGGCCGGGTAAGGGCGGTGATGCGAGTCGGCAAACCAAAAGACATATTTCCAAGCCCAAGAACAGAGAGCCCGTTTACCTGACCACTCTTTGCTCCTGAGGTTTCAATCTGGCGTATCCCCTGCTCAACCGCTTCAAACATTCTGTCGCGGATTCGTGATTCCCGCCGTTTTCCTGCATCCAGTGCCTGCTGGACATGGCTTGCTGTAATTACAGTTTCCTTCAATTTTCTCGCGACATAATCGGCTTCCTGAATAATTGTCGAGAATTGCTCAAGATAGAGTGATATTTTTTCTGAATCTCCTGCTATCCTTGCACTATGCTCTATAATTCGTGCAACACCACCTTTGTCCATCGGCAACAGATTCTCATTATGTATCATCCCGGTAATAAGCGAAACATACTGGTTGATATTCTCACCGGATCTGTCCATCGTATGCTCAAAATCGACCTGCACCTTAAACAGCGAATCAAACTCAGGATCATACCGCTTTAAAAGATAATAGAGATACGCATCACCAATAAGCACAACCTTTGCTTTCATCGGGATCGGTTCCGGCTCAAGGCTTACCGTATTCATCAATCCGAGCAACCTTTCAAGAGGCTCAATCCTGATATGCTGAGCCCGTAAAGTACGCTTAAGCCCCTCATAAGCGTAAGCCTGCATCAACAGCCTGCGGGCATCAATAATGATGTAGCCGCCGTTGGCCATATGTAATGAGCCCGGCTTAATCAGGGTAAAATTCGTTGAAAGCATACCCATCTTTGCCACGTTTTCTATACGACCATGAAGATTCTGATAGGTCGGAAGATCTTCATACACAACCGGAGCATTGGGTGAATCATTGCCTACCAGAACATTTACATCATATCTCTCAAATGAAGGTGCCTGTGCTGCCATCATATGAAAAATATTTTCCCTATTATTAGTAGCATGATTGAGAAAATCATCTGCATGCTGAACAATATCGTCCTCAACATCCTGTAGATAGTTTTTTAGATCGTTCCTGTTTTGATATTTCGTCTTAAGGGTATTGGTAAGGCTTGATACCGCCTGGCGCGCCAGATCTGTTTTGAGTTTTCTTTTTAGCTCTTCAGCCTCACGTTTCGCATCTGTTATCTGCTGCATCCCATCCTGCAACTGAATTTGATACTTTTCTATCAACTCATCAATACGTTGCCTTGTCGATAGTGGAAGTTTAAGAAACTGTTCTGTATCAAGAATATTGCCCTCGCCATCCATCGGAGCAACCATGATGCCCTGATCACTTTTAACAACAGCTATCGATTCACGCTTAGCGTTCTCTTCAATTAATCGGTAAAGCCTATCAACCTTACGCTTAAACTCTTCATTAACCGCTTTAACCCTCGCTTTATGATCTTCGCCTTCAAACACTGTGGTAAGCGTCATGCGCAGCATATCAATCAGGTCAAACAATTCCTTTTTGAAAATTTGCGCCTCACCCTGGGGAAATTCAAAAGCCAGAGGTTTATGCTGTTGGTGGAAGTTGTTGACATAACACCAGTCGGAAGCAGGTTGACTCGCCATCGCCTTCTGATCGATAAAGGACCTGATAACGGTATGCCTGCCTGTGCCCTGGGGGCCGATAACAAAAAGGTTAAAACCTTTATGTTCAATTCCGATACCGAACTCTACAGCTTCCAAAGCCCTATCCTGCCCTGCTATTTTTACAACATCCTTGATATCATTGGTTGTTTCAAAATCAAGCAACTCAACAGGGTATATGGCACAAGCTTTGTCTGGATGAATCGACGAAATAGTCATGTTTCACCTTTGAGCGAGGTTCATAAGATTGCAACGTTAACGGTTTATTGACTGGAGGCTTGATACCAGTTTATCGGGCATTACAATTCAGTATCACTCCTACTGTATGATAGCACGGGATGGCGGAAGAAACAAAATTGTGGAAGAGCAATCAAGGAAGGAAAAGATCGAAAAAATCAGAAACCAACGGCAGTTACGACTGAATTCCACCGTTGGTTGAGTGCATATATTTGTACACGTGTGTTGTAATCTTAGCGATACTCAATATTTGGCTGATTACGTGGCGGAATCCTGTAATATTCATACTCAGGATAACCAATCATCGCTGCACCGTGTACAAGATGATCTTCTGGCAACTTTAGATACTCTTTGAGTGGCGGCCATTGGTTGGATGCACCATTCACATAGCCCGCCCAGCAGCTACCGGCACCATAGACAGGCAGCAGCAGTTCAAGGTAGGCGATCGCAGTATGGCAGTCCGCCGGTGCAACGCTGAACTCTTTCGCTGAGTAGGTAAATACCAGATGAGGTGCATCACGGCAGATGCGGTCTATACCGTTTGCCGCGTCATCAATAATCTTCTGCATATTCATTGTTGCTGCAACTTCAGGATGATTAACGACCACATATTTCATCCAGTCAATCACATGCGCTGCAATTGCTTCCACCTGCTCCCTCTGATGAAAGACCAGCCATTTTACTGGTTGACGATTACTTCCGGTAGGAGCGCATGAAGCTACTGCCAGGACTTTCTCAATAATTTCTTTTGGAAGATTCTTTTTACTGTAGGTGCGTATTGAACGCCTCGACGTAAGGAAATGGTGCGCCTGCTCCTCATTGGGCAGCAAGGATTTATCGATATCAATGCAATCCTCAGGCTTAAGAAAGTCTAGCCCAACCGCTTCGACAGGACATACAGCTACACAATGCCCGCAGCGAATACAGATTTCCTCACCACCTTCAACCATCACCGGCCCATCACCCTCCATACTCAAAATCTTGGCAGGGCACTCGTCTACACAGATATTATCCTGTATGCATTTTTCATTATCTACTGCAAAGAACATTTCCTCTCTCCTATAAAAGAGTTATCTCATCACACCACCAAATACTGCACCTGACAAGTAATTGATCACACATTTTACCAGATCTCAATAATCTCATTACCAGCTCAAAAAAATATCAATTAAATACAGTTAGTCACTAACTCCTTAACCCAATACCGACGCATAGAGCTATGTGTTTTATCGGGCGCAGCATAGATATGCTTACTACTTCGGCTTCTTTTATATACATATTTATTGTGATACACTTTTTTTAGCTTCAGACAAGAACCACCGTATATACTTACTAAACCACGATCAATACTCAATATTGGAGGTTAATACATGTCCCGCAAACGCAATGTCACACATCTACATTTACAGACCGTTTTACTGGTACTAATCGGTCTGGTATACGCCTGCTACCCTTCAATTGTTGTTGCAGAAGGACCAACCGCTGCAGAATATGGTGTTGTACTTAACCTCTCAGGTAAGCAAAGAATGCTATCGCAAAAGATGAGTAAAGAAGTGATGTTGATAGCACTGGATATCGAAACTGATAAAAACATTGAAAACCTTAAGGCCACAGCCGGCCTGTTTGACAAGACCCTGAAAGGTCTGCGTGACGGTGATGCAGATCTCAAACTGCCTCCGACAACCAATAGCCGAATCCTCAAACAAATCGATAAGGTCGAGTCGATCTGGACAGAATTCAACGCAGTAATTCAAGAAATAATAGCAGCAAAAAAAGTCAGTAAAGAACAGGTTGCTACAATCGCGACAAACAATCTTGAGCTGTTGAAAGAGATGAATAAATGCGTAACCCGCTATGAAAAAGATGCGAGCAAAGCCGGTCTTAAATCTGACCCGGGCCTTGCTGTAACCATAAATCTTGCTGGTAAACAACGGATGCTCACCCAAAAAATGAGCAAAGAATACCTGCTCATCGCTTACGGCCATGAAGTAGATTCCAACAAACTCAATCTTCTTGAGACCTATACACTGTTTGAGCGAACCCTCAAAGGTCTACTGGATGGCGATAGCACCCTCGATCTACCCGGAACAACAAACGAAGACATCAAAAAACAGCTAAACGTTGTTAAGGGATTGTGGGATGGTTTCCTTCCTATCATATCAGAAGGTGTCAGTCCTGCCACCACTTCAATACCAAAAGAAAAAGTTCAGGAACTCGCAAATGCCAACCTTCCTCTTTTAAAGGAAATGAATACAGCAGTCGGCATGTACGAAAAAGAGGCTGCAAAATAGCGTGTTTTTAACCCTACCGCATACCAGGAGGTATATACTGATGGTTATATCTTATAGGCGGAAACGATAATGTCGATCAAATTAAAGTTTTATGTAATGACCATAGGCCTGGTTGTTATGCTGACCGGCATATTGGCGCTAACCATATATTCGTTCATTAATCTCAATAACGGTTTTGATTTGATTGTTACAATGGCCGACACAGGCAAAAAACAATCCACCACGGCCGAACAAACATTTACCCAAAGCGATGCCGACATGGCTAATGTTTCTGAGACTATGGTCAAATTAGCAGAAGACATCGCTCTCACGGATATGCAGGTCAGGCTTGTCGAACGTAAACTGAAAAACTCTGTAGATATCCTCACCGATCTCACCGAGTCGATAGAAGAGGTGTATGATGAACTTGAAGATGGTGATGCCAAAGATACTCTTGAAGATATTGCTGATGCAGTAAGCGACATTCAGGACGGGATGAAAAAAGAGTCTCTCGTTGGAATGGCCTCAACATCCAGAAGCATGAAAAGATTTTCTGAAAAGTTGACTTCAGAAGTTGAACAGATCAGCCACTTATCTTCTGAACTTAACAAGGGTAAGCAGCTCAGTCAGGTTATCAGTGAAGGGAGCAATACTATCCGCACCATGTCCGAAACGTTTGGAAAAGAGATTCAACAATATAGGAATCTGCTTATTGTTATCATTTCCTCACTTATGATTGCCGTCCTTGCTGGCGGAATTCTGTTTATCGGTAAAATCACCAAACCTATTATTTCTGCCGCAGATGGTTTGCATGACGTGGCCGAAGGTGAAGGGGATTTAACAAAACGACTCGATGTCCAAACCAAAGACGAAATCGGCGCACTTTCTTCATCATTCAATACGTTCGTAGATAAACTTCAGGATATAATACGCAACCTTTCAAGCAACTCACAAAAAGTTGACCAATCATCAGGCAAGCTCCTTGAGATCGCTGAACAGGTCTATACCAGCTCTGCAGATGCCTCGGACAAATCGGCCAGCGTGGCTATGGCTGCAAATGAGATGAGCTCTAACCTAACAGGTATTGCTGCAGCAATGGAGCAGGCAACAACAAATTCATCCATGGTTGCAGCAGCAACAGAACAACTCTCTGCATCCATCGTCGGGGTTGCAGGTCATACAGCAAAAGCGCGGGAAATTACTACTCAGGCCGTTAATCAATCCGAAAAAGCGACTCAGTCAATCGCTGTAATGGAACAAACGGCCGCAAAAATCGGCCAGGTAACCGAAACTATCACAGATATATCTGATCAGACCAATCTTCTCGCCCTAAATGCCACTATTGAAGCAGCACGAGCAGGAGACGCAGGAAAAGGTTTTGCAGTTGTTGCCAATGAAATAAAAGAACTAGCCAAACAAACAGCTAAAGCGACCAGAGATATTAAGGCCCAGATTGAGGAAATCCAGCAATCGACCGTTGAAACAGTAAAAAATATTAATGAGATCACAGGAGTCATTAGCGGAACCAATGATATTGTTATGACAATTACCGAAGAAGTTGAGGAGCAATCCTCTGCAACCCAGGAAATTGCCAATAATATTGCCCAGACTTCACAAGGCATTGATGAAGTCAGTAGAGGTGTATTAAACTGTTCAACAGCCGCCTCAAACATCACAACCGATATCTCCACAGTGAACGAGGCGATCAACAGAATATCTGAAAAAAGTAGCAGTACACGTGAGCTTGCAGATCAACTCAAACAGCTTGCCAGCAACCAGACCCTTCAGATCAGCAGGTTCAAGGTGGAGTAAGGTAATTACAGACGCATAAGCAATCGATTATTACCCTGTAATCTGAAGCGGAGCCGACCTTAAAAGTCTGGTGGATTGGATAGAATGCACAATATTCGAGCCAAGCCACCAGGCTATACCGTATTCCCTTTACTCCTTACACTATTTACCGTCCTACCAGGCAATAAGCTTTCTATCTCGAAAAAAGCCACTGCTTAAACCATCTTCTGCCTCTGTCGCAAGCCACACTATAGTATCCGCCCCTTCCTCTGTTGAATGTGGCGCATTTTCACCACCCATTGCAGTGCGCACCCAACCTGGATCAACAGCATTCACGGTAATACCGGAACTCTTCAAATCTGCAGCAAGACTTTTTGTGAGCATGTTCACACCGTTTTTTGAAATGCTGTATGCCGGTGTCGAACCGTCCTGCTGAGCAATTGTTCCCGCTCCACTGGAAACGTTTATAATACGACCCCACCCCTGTCCAAGCATCAACGGAATAAATGCGTTGCACATACGCCAGGTGCCTATCAAATTCACATCAATTGTGTACTCAACTTCGGTAATCGAAACATGCCCTGCCCTCTGCCATGAATCATAATTGCCCCCGGCATTGTTGACCAATATATCGAGATAGCCGTATTTGTTCTGCACGTATTCGGCAAGCTCTGCAACACTATCGTTATCAGCCACTTCGAGCGGATGAAAGTCTATCAACTTTGCATGCTCCACCATATCCATCATCGCCATGTGACCGTCATGAGGATTGCGACAGGTAAAAATCGTTTTAATACCTTTAGCGCATAACGATTTCACAGTTGCCAAACCAATACCCCTGTTGCCACCGGTAACCAGCGCCAGCCGTTGTCGTGTCATAATACATCTCCAGCAAAATACACTTTCATTGAGTTTCAGAAAACAATAACACACCACTGGATATTTGACAGGATGAGAAAAATTAATACCCGAACAGAGGTTCGGACCTGAGAGGCTATCCCCGAATGCCTCTCGAAGTCTGCGCTTATCGACCCCAAATCGTCGTCATTTTGACAATAATATTGCTCAAAATATAGCTGATATTGAACAGTTGATAGTTTTCGGACGGGAACCAGGTAATACGTTGTCGCATTGGGCATATTCTACAAACCTGCAGATTTTCTATTACAAATCCAAAGACACCAAATTTTCATCCCTGTTTTCAAACTATTACCGACATCCAGTCATACTAAAATGTATTAACCCCACAAGACTGTTGCTTTTTTATGCTTATACTCTAATATCCCAACACATAGTCGGCTGATGTTCTGCCTGTTGACATTTCACACCACTCTTTTTATCCTCCTGAAGATTGTCAATTTTTCTGATACACAATTAAATCCAGTTTTTTAAGGAATGTTCATGACAAAGACTGTTGCACATACCAAAATTTCGCCACAGGGCTACCTCGACATCCTCTCGCAGATGGAAGCCCGACGTCTGCTCGAAACCAGTAAAGGCGACGTGCAGGCACTTTTTCGCAGTTGCTCTCTCGCTGTGCTTAATTGCGGCGACAACCTGGATGACAGTAAAAAGCTTCATGACCGATACGAAGATTTTGATATCCGCGTTTGTCGGGAAAACGGAGGCATTCAGCTTGAACTGCATAATGCTCCTGAAAGTGCTTTTGTAGACGGGAATATCATTCAGGGTATCAGCGAACATCTCTTCTCTGTACTTCGCGACATTGTCTATGTCGAAGACGAAATCGCCAATAACCCCGGTTTTGATATCAGCACATCGCGCGGCATCACTAATGCTGTGTTTTACATACTCCGCAACGCTGGCGTAATACGGGTTGGTAATTCTAACGGACTTGTTGTCTGTTGGGGCGGACACTCGATATCCCGCAATGAATACGATTACACCAAGGAAGTCGGCCACGAACTCGGTCTTCGAAACCTCAATATCTGTACAGGTTGCGGACCCGGTGCCATGAAAGGGCCAATGAAAGGTGCCGCTATCGGTCACTTTAAACAGCGCGTCTATAATGGCCAGTATCTTGGCATTACAGAACCGGGCATTATCGCAGCAGAGTCACCCAACCCCATCGTCAACGATCTGGTCATCATGCCTGACATTGAGAAGCGCCTTGAAGCATTCGTTAGAACAGGCCATGCAGTCATTGTATTTCCGGGCGGTGTCGGAACAGCCGAAGAAATCCTGTATATGCTGGCGATTCTGCTGGACCCGGATAATAAAAACATTCCGTTCCCGTTCATCTTAACGGGTCCACCTTCATCAAAAGCCTATTTCGAACAGATAGACGCGTTTATTGGCTCTACACTTGGAGATGAGGCTCGTGAAAAATACTCGATTATCATCGACAACCCTGTTGAAGTTGCAAGAGAAGTTGATAGAGGAACAGAGCGTGTCCGCCAATTCAGAAAAGAGAACGGCGATACTTTTTTCTATAACTGGTTGCTTAAGATACGAATCGATTCACAAAAACCGTTTAATCCAACCCATGAAAACATGCTGGAATTGAACCTTACTAAAGATCAGTCTACATACGATCTTGCCTCAAACATGCGTAAGGCGTTCTCCGGAATTGTTACTGGTAATGTGAAAAAATCCGGTATCCAGGCAATTGAAGAAAAAGGTTTATTTCAGTTACGGGGAGCAAAAGAAATAATGCAGCCACTCGACACTCTGCTCAGATCTTTTGTAGAACAGCAGCGCATGAAGATCCCTAGTGATCAAACATACAGCCCGTGCTATCACATCCTTCAGCCTGAAGATGCAGAGACTATCCGTAACTGATTGTTCCTGTTTCCTGTAGAAAAACACAGCATGCTATCCACACAAAAGGCCTGCCAGACATTAGAATCTAATGTTCGGCAGGCCTTTTCTATTTCTTTATGTTTATTCGTTTGTTGCTGTGCCTATTTACGCAGGATCTCAATAATCCAGATATATAGCCCATTAATCATATCTGCGAATAACAAATATATACAACAAACAACTTGAATTTCCTTACCAATACCGTATCTTTGTTAGCTTGTGAGAAAAGAAGTTTCCCTTAAATATTTCAGGAAAAAGAGCCAACATTACAGGGAAAAACACTTTTATTAGTGGCGTCTCCACCATTAAAGAGACTAGATCCCGGTAATTCTTATCACCACAGAGGAGTGTACATACGATGACTAAGGATATCGCATCTATTGAGATGCCTGATGAAAAAGGCTGGTTTGGTGAATATGGTGGAAGCTTCATACCACCGCAACTTGAAGAAATACTCAGCGACATCAACAAAGCCTATCTTGAAATCACCAAAGATCCTGCATTTCATGAAGAGCTTAATATGCTCTATCGCGACTTTGTCGGTCGTCCCAGCCCAATCTTTTACCTGAAAAATCTCACCGAAAAAATTGGTGGTGCAGGCATTTACTTAAAACGTGAAGACCTCAACCACACTGGTGCCCATAAAATCAATCACTGTCTTGGCGAAGCGCTGCTTTGCAAAAAGATGGGTAAGAAAAAGATTATCGCCGAAACAGGTGCAGGCCAGCACGGTGTTGCACTTGCAACCGCAGCTGTACTCGTTGGACTTGAATGCGATATCTATATGGGTGTGATTGATATAGCCAAAGAATACCCGAATGTTATCCGCATGAAGATCCTTGGCGCAAACGTGATCCCTGTCGAGCGCGGAACCCAGACCTTAAAAGATGCCGTTGATGCAGCTTTTGAAGCATATCTTGCAGATCCGGTAAACCAGCTCTACGCGATCGGCTCAGTGGTTGGACCTCACCCATTCCCGATGATGGTTCGTGACTTTCAGGCCGTTGTAGGTAATGAAGCCAAAGTCCAGTTCCAGGAAAAATACAATAAGCTCCCTGACAACCTTGTAGCCTGTGTCGGTGGCGGCTCAAACGCTATGGGGCTGTTCAGTGCATTCCTCGAAGACGAGCAGGTAGCCCTCTGGGGTGTTGAGCCTTCCGGTCGCGGTATGGATGATGGCGATCACGCAGCCACACTTACCAAGGGAACAGTTGGTGTTCTTCATGGCTTTAAGTCGTACGTCCTTCAAGATGCTGAAGGCGAGCCATTGCCAGTATATTCTGTTGCCAGTGGTCTTGATTACCCGGGTGTCGGTCCTCAGCACAGTTTGCTGAAAGATATCGGTCGCGCCAAGTATGAAACCGCAAGCGATGTTGAAGCTATCGATGCACTTTTTGAACTTTCAAGAACAGAAGGAATCATCCCTGCTATTGAAAGCGCCCACGCCATGGCTTTTGCAATGAAACTCGCAAAAGATCTTGATAAAGATCAGACAATTCTGGTCAATCTCTCAGGACGTGGTGACAAAGATATCGATTTCGTTGTTGAAAATTACGGTGCAAAATACGGCCTGTAATTTCTACGGTACACGAGATTCGTAACGGCTCTGGAGTCTCACACTTCAGAGCCGTTTTTCTTTGTAAACATGGCTCTTGTCCCATCCGGATAAATGGCTACAGTAGAAATACAAAATTTTAAGCGTGATTGACTTGTGTAGATGCACGTCATCTATCCAAACTCACTTACCCTATTTAAATAGAATAAAGGAAACTCAATATGCTTGAAGTAAGCGAAGAAGCATTAAAGCATCTGCAAAACGTTGGCGGAGAAGATAACACCGGTGTTCCCATCAGAGTTGCAGTAATGGGAAGCGGCGCAACCAATTGCGGCCTTGGCCTTATGATTGATGAAATGACTGAGAACGACACATCGTTCATCAAAGGTGATTTCACCGTCATCGTTGATACAAAGCTGATGGACTATTGTAAAACCATCACCATCGATTTTGCCAAAGGCGAAGCTGACAGATGTGATTCCCGCTCAAAACGGGGTTTTACTATTACAGCTGAAAATCCTGTCAATTTTTAGGATAGTGCTTTTCTGATTTAGCTAACCGGCAACTCAATAAGGAATGCCGGTTAGTTGAGTTATACTTATCACTTTCATACAAAAAGGTACCAAGTAGCCCTCCCGTTACTCGTTGTCACTCAGCCACAAACGATATCTCCCCCCACTTATCCATTACGCGATTACCTCACAGACATTAAACGCCCCTCTTAGAGAGTGTACTCACGTAACTTTCCACTTGGTACTGATGCTCCAAACCTCAAAAATCCGACAGACTTCAAATGATCCGATACTTTGTAGTGTAACTATCCGGAAAGTATTCTCATCATGTTAACTGTAAGTGATCTTCTCCTATATTATCTCCATATTCAGCATAGGTAACAGAGTAGAATTTTCAAATGTAGGGGCAAATACATAACACAATTTTTGTAATGTTATACAGAATGACGAAGCTGTTACACCAGCACTAGAAAAGTCTATTTCTCTAGTTTCACGATGGTTTTTTTCCTGATTAATGGGTAGATTGGTATAAAGAACGTCTTTCACTTCGCAAAATAGATCATTCTGTATAATACTCAGAATTGCCACTTATGAAGTTGCTACATAACCACGTGTTAACCTTTAGATACCAAATATGAATATAGAAAATGGTATTGTTTCAGATTGGAAGGAAGAAAAAGGATTCGGTTTTATCACACCCAAATCAGGCGGTAAAAAACTCTTTTTTCATATCAATGATTACAGCCATCGTCATAAACGCCCTCTAAAAAATCTTAAAGTTCAATATTTCCTATCATCAGATAAACAAGGTAGACTTTGCGCAATTGATGTTGCTCCTATACGAGGTCATAAAGACAATGGTTATGAGGTGAGGCAAAAGTTGATGTCACTATTAATTTTTGGCCTTTTTACAACCGTTCTATATTTTTTATACTCACTCAAAAAAATACCATTAGAAATTGTTTGTGTATATGGAGTAACAAGCTTTTTAGCATTCATAATGTATGCAAAAGACAAAAACGCTGCTGAATGGGGTAAATGGAGAACTCCTGAAAGTACGTTGCACCTCCTTGCTATCATTGGTGGTTGGCCAGGTGCCAAGATAGCTCAGAGTTTTCTTAGACATAAGTCAAAGAAGATATCGTTCAGAGTAACGTATTGGGTAACAGCCTGCATTAATTGTGGGGCATTATATTGGCTCACTACTCCAGAAGGCAGTATGTGGTTAAACACCATGTTAAGAAACATAAAATTTGGTTAAAAAATGGGTCAACACGGGCTCGCTGAAGCTCGCCGGCTACCCTTACACGTCAACAAATAACGACAAGGTAATTACGTGCAAATCTCAATTTATAGCATAGCATTATATTGCATCATATCCCTCTTTGCAGGTTTGTTGTTTATGAGGTGGTATTTGAGAAGATATGGCAACGAAGAAGTGCAAGACGTTCTAGACCATACTATGTGGCTTGAGTTGGCTTTCGTGTACAGAGATTTTACAAAATCTCATTTTGGAAAAGCCCATTATGTATACCAATTGATAATTGTGCTCATTTCAATTCTGTTTTGCTTTTTTATAGTTGGCATTTTTAATCATATGAAGACAGTGGAATACCCACTAAATATTGGAATATTCGCGTCTGCCGCGTTTGCAGTAGTGCTAATGCTTGGCTTAATCTATAAAACATCAAAAAAGAAATACTACATGCATAAATAAATCGGTAAGTTGGTCGGCAATCTGGGGGCCAGGACAAATCAACACATTTTAATCACAGCAAATATTCACTTATAAGTGATCGATTCCCCCTTTAAAATCCCTTTTACCCGATGGTAACTCTCTTTTAAGAATTCTCCCCTCTTCATCACATTATTATGGGCCTTGCAAGCAAGAAAAACACCTTTCGCGGGCTATGAACATATAATTTCAAACAGTTAATTTGGTCCGACCCCAATACTGCAAATCACACTTCAACAAAATACATTGTAGAAGACTCCAAACGGGGTCGGACTATGGCAACACACTGACATGAAGCAGACGGCGATCCTAATCCTCGGGCAATGCCAGATATGCTACTCCCACAGCACCCGGGCCTGTATGCGCTCCGACGATCGGCCCGAAATACGACACGACATGATCATGATTGGGAAATGATCCTTCGACGAGTTGTTTAATTTTCTCCGCTTTCTTCGGGGCACTGGCATGACAGATACCTACCTTTAGAGCCTTATTGGAATCACCGATTTCCTGCCGCATAAATTCGATCATTTTCTGCTGAGCCCTGCGACCGCCAATTGTTCGACCTTTAGCATTCACACCGCCTCCCACCATATCCAGAATTGGCTTGAAGCCAAAAAGTTTACCAAACATGGCTGAACCCCTGCCAATTCTTCCACCGCGCACAAGATAATCGAGATTATCCACCATAAAAAACACGCGTACTTCGTTTACCAATTTCTCTATATGATCTTTAATTGCGGCAAAGGACCATCCGGCTCGTATTTTCTCAGAGGCTTCCATCACAAGTAAAGTGGTTCCCATTGACACCATGCGACTGTCAATAAATTCCATCTGCACTTTTTTAGGCATATTGGGATTGGCGAGTCGTTGTTTAAGATAGGAATTGTATTGGCTCATTTTTGCCTGCCTGGCAATGTTTACTGTCTCACTCATCTTTTTAGAGATGAATATGCCCAAAATATCCTTGTCCGCTATGTTGTTGTTGAACACCCTTTGAAAATCAGCCTCGGATGGAGGATTCGTTACCGGAAACGTTTTTGATTTTTCCAACAACTCATAAAATTGCTCTGAGGAAATATCAACACCATCCCGATACTCTTTACCGCCGATACTGACCGTTAGAGGTATAACGACAATATTTCTTTCTCTCGCTATCTCCGGTGGAATGTCTGATGCACTATCAGTAACCAGTAAAATAGGGCTTTCGACACATCTCTTACCAATGGCCGTTATTGTCTCAGTAAGTTTATCATCTGGAACGCTGGTATCAGCAGAAATAAGCACCTTTTTCTCAAGCAGTTTCACCAAAAGTGCAGCCATTGCCTGGCGGTCGAGTACCCCACTTGCAATTATCTCTTCGAGTGGTTTGTTTTGGTCAATAAGAGAGAAGATGTGCGTTAGTTTTTCTGCACCGACAAGATCTTCCAGATAACCGGGAATGTTCGATTGACTGCTTTTCTTAAGTTGGATCACGGGGGGTCTCCTTTCAGGTGAAGTCACAAAGCGAACGCTGCGACAATTGGCCGATCTGATTGAATATCAGTATGTTTTGGCACCTACAGAGGAATCAAAATCACAATATTCCATTAAATCCAACCCCGCAACATTAATCTTTACGTAAACTGTTAACCTTAGGGCGTATATTAGGAATCAGCAGAGTAAGAGATATATTTTATGACAGGGTGCACCAGTGCGGCACAATGCTTCGTTTGAGGAAATTGGAAGTTCTTTTCTAAGATGAAGAGGGAAAACTGGTAGAAAAATACAATAGAGGAAAAAGACAAGGAAGGGAGTGGAGTGAGATTCAGCACTACAGCGTAATCCCACCCCACTCCCTTACAGACTACAGAATCTGGCTCAAAAAAAGCTTGGTACGTTCATGCTGCGGGTTGTCAAAAAAGGCATTCGGTTCATTTTCTTCGACAATTTCACCGAAATCCATAAAGATAACCCGATCGGCAACAGTCTTGGCAAAGCTCATTTCATGGGTCACAACAATCATGGTCATACCTTCAAGTGCCAGGTCTACCATAACGTCGAGAACCTCCTTGATCATCTCTGGGTCAAGGGCTGAAGTTGGCTCATCAAAGAGCATAATCTTTGGTTTCATACAGAGGCTTCTTGCAATGGCCACACGTTGCTGCTGGCCACCGGAAATCTGACCAGGATACTTATTTGCCTGTTCAGGAATACGCACGATTTCCAGATAATGCATTGCCAGTTCTTCAGCCTCTCTTTTCGGCATCTTCCTGACCCATATCGGGCCAAGCGTCAAGTTATCAAGGATTGTCAGATGGGGGAAAAGGTTGAAGTGCTGAAAGACCATTCCTACTTCAGCCCGTACCTTTTCGATATTTTTCAGATCCCTGGTCAGTTCAGTACCGTTCACGATAATATCGCCGCGCTGATGTTCCTCAAGCCGATTTATACAGCGTATCATGGTAGATTTCCCGGAGCCTGAAGGACCGCAAACCACGATCTTTTCCCGGGCTTTCACCTTGAGGTTGATATCTTTTAACACATGAAAGTCATCATACCATTTATGCATGTTGATGATTTCGATTATTGTTTTATCGGCTGCTGTGGCTGGCTGTGACTGCTCGATATTCATTGATCTATTACCTCTGGGATGTTTCTCAATTAATTTGTCGGAGCCTTATACTCAAGTTCTTTCTCAATACTTCTGCTGTACTGCGACATAGAGAAACAGCAGACGTAATATATCATCGCAACGAAGATATATGCCTCAGTGCTAAAACCAGTCCACTCAGGCACATTAAGAATAGATTTTGTGGTGTTGAGTATGTCGTAAAGGGCAATGATGACCACCAGTGAGGTGTCCTTAAAGGCGGAGATTAAAACGCCAACGGTCGGTGGAATGACAATTTTCAATGCCTGAGGAAGAATGATCAAACGCATTTTCGCCCAATAGGTCAAACCAATCGATTCCGCAGCTTCATACTGCCCCTTACTAATTGCCTGCAAACCGCCACGTACAACCTCAGCGATATACGCCGCGGTAAAGATAATGATTGCCATCTGCGCCCTCAATACCTTGTCGATAGTGATCCCTTCCGGCAGAAACAGCGGAAACATTACCGAGGACATAAAAAGCATGGTGATAAGCGGAACCCCACGAATAAGCTCAATGTAAACAACACAGAACGCTTTTATAACGGGTAGGCTTGATTGTCTGCCAAGAGCCAGAACAACACCTAAGGGATAGGAGGCCAGAATACCGAAAAATGATAGCAACAGGGTAAGGGGAAGGCCGCTCCATTTGGTACTCTCTACTGATACCAGGCCAAAAAGCCCGCCTTTCATCAGCACGCCCATAATAAAAAGGGCTAATAGCCAGCTATACCCGAGTTTCTTTGTCCATCGTTTCCAGTCCCTCGAATAGATGAGCATCGCAACTAGCATAAGCATGGCAACCAGCGGACGCCATTGCTCTTCATACGGATAGTAACCAAAAATATTAAATCTGATGTTCTGGGTTACAACGGACCAGCAGGCTCCGGTAGCCTCATGACATTCCTGCCCGGAGGTAAACCAGACACTATCGATAAACGCCCATTGAATGAACTCCGGTAATACACGCAGAGCTAACAATAATATCAGAATCGTGGCAATTGAATTAAATACACCGTTGAAAAGGTGACGTTTAACCCAGCCAAGCACGCCGACATTGGTTATCGGCGGTTTTATTTCAACTTTAGAATGAGTAGTCATAATCACCGTTCAACAATTGCAATTTTCTTATTGTACCAGTTCATGAAGGCAGAGGTGAGCAGGCTTAATGTCAGATAGACCATCATCATTAGCGCTACGCCTTCAACCGCCTGCCCTGTCTGGTTAATAGTTGTGCCCGCCACCTGCACAAAGTCCGGATAGCCGATAGCTACAGCCAGTGAACTGTTCTTCGTCAGGTTAAGCAACTGACTGGTGAGCGGCGGTACTATCACCCGAAGCGCCTGGGGGAATATAACCAGCGACAGGACATGCTTTTGTTTTAATCCAATAGACATGGCAGCTTCTGTCTGACCATGACTTATAGACTGGATTCCTGCCCGGACAATCTGGGCAACAAAAGAAGCAGTGTAGAGCACAAGCCCAATAAGCAGTGCAGAAAACTCAGGGCTGATATTATGCCCACCACTGAAGTTAAAGCCTTTAAGCTCAGGTACATTGAGTTCTACAGGCGCTCCGCAAATAACCCAGGTAATGAGTGGCAAGCCAACAATTATGCCCAGCCCAACCCAGAACGACGGGAATTGCTGCCCTGTCTGCTCCTGGCGCTTTCTGGCCCAACGGGATATGGCAAAGGCTATACAACTCGCAGCAATCACCGCATACGCCATATACGACCAGGCATAATGCGCAGCGGGTATAGCAAAATCCATTCCGCGGTTTGAAAAGAACACGCCGGGTATTGGATGCAAAGCCTGCCTGGGACCAGGAAAGGCCTCATAAAAAAGTGCATAAAAGAAAAATAGCTGCAGCAGAACGGGAACATTCTGAAACAGCTCTACATAGGCTGTAGCCAGTTTTGAGACCAGCCAGTTGCTGGAAAGTGTACAAATCCCAAGAAAGGTTCCGAGAAACGTAGTCAGAACCATGCCGACAAGGGAGATCTTCAGCGTATTGAGCACCCCGACAACCAGAGCACGGCCATACGTATCTGCCGCAGAATACTGAATAGAGGTTTCCCCAATTTCAAATGCAGCCTCCTTTTCTAAAAAATCAAAGCCACTGGCAATAGATTGCTTGGCCATATTTTCCTGGACGTTGGAGATCAGGTAATATCCTATGAAAGCGACCAGCAGAGCCGTCACTATCTGATAAATTATTCCCCGGGTCTTCTCATCATTCCAGAAGTATGTTTTTCCTGAATTTGTATTGATATTTTCAACCATTGAACCACATGCCGATTTTTTTAACGAAGAGAAGTGATTCTACGTCTTAGAACAACATAGAACCTGACAAATCAAATGATGGGTATTCCCTGTACGGTTCAGGAATGTTGACTGCCAGCAAGCCTGTACGGTTGTCATTAGGTGTCTGCTGCCAGTAGATGTTTAACGTCAGGCCACGTTGACTCAGGTTTACTGCAACCCATTCTGAAAGAATGTTTCCATCAGTTCAAAATGGGTCTCAGTACAGTAATCTACGTACAGGCGGGTAACTTGACTTACTACTTAAAAGGAGGAGAATACATCAAGCCCCCGTTGGTCCAGAGAGCGTTTAAGCCGCGCTCGATTCCAAGAGGAGTATTAACGCCAACATTGCGCTCAAAGATTTCACCGTAGTTTCCAACCTTCTTGATAATATTATAGGCAAATTTCTCATCAAGTCCAAGCGCCTTGCCATTACCTTCCGTAACGCCCAGGAATCGCATAATTTTTGGATCTTTGCTTTTAGTCATTTCATCAACGTTAGCAGAAGTAATGCCAAGTTCTTCAGCATTGATCATCGCAAGAACAGCATAGTTTACGATGTCTTTCCACTGATTGTCGCCATGACGTACGGCAGGAGCAAGAGGTTCTTTTGAAATGATTTCAGGAAGAATTGCGTAATCTGTAGCCTTCGGGGCACTTGCGCGAATACCTGCAAGCTGTGAAGCATCTGAGGTCATTACGTCACAACGACCGGCAAAGAATGCCTGAGAAAGTTCGGCGGTAGACTCAATTGTTACGGTTTTCCAATCCATGGAGTTGGAGCGGAAGAAATCGGCAGCGTTCTGCTCTGTAGTTGTTCCGGGAAGAACACAAACGGTAGCACCACTCAGTTCTTTAGCACTGGTAACACCGAGTTTTTTAGGAACCATGAAACCCTGACCGTCATAGTAATTGACCTGAGCGAAGTCGAGGCCGAGAGAGGTGTCTCTGCCGAGTGTCATGGTGGCATTTCTGGTCAGCAGGTCTATTTCTTTGGATTGCAGTGCTGTGAATCGGGTTTTTGCGGTAAGAGGAGTGTAGCGGATGCGATCTTTATAATCGCCAAAAATTGCGACTGCAACGGCACGTGCTGTATCAACATCAAGGCCTTTCCATACACCTTTCTGATCTGCCTTACCAAAACCAAAGAGATCACCGTTTACACCTACCTGGATATATCCCTTGTCCTGTACAGCCTTAAGGGTATCTCCGTTATCAGCAAAAGCGAAACTTGCTGAGGACAAAAGCAGGGTGCAGCCAATTACGAGACTTTTCACGTTGCGCATCTGAGCCCTCCAAAATGTGTTAATTAAAAACTACCGTATAACGCCTCCTAACAACTTCTTTAATATACAGAAGGATCTCTCCTTCCATGAATTCAACTTCACTATGTAGTAGCACACAATCATTGTATCCCGCAAGTTGTTATTCTTTCGTTCATCTTTCAATAGTGCGGGTAGTTTCAAGTAGCTAACCTAACTATTTAACCAACCTGGGTTAACGTAGTAAAACAACTGACGCGTAATAGCATTGGGCCTCAAGCCCCCTGCTTCGAAGTATGTCTTTTGTAGAATTTGTAAATATTTTATCATATACATAGACATGAAAGTACATGAAAACCTGCACCTTTTCTCTCTATACTTCATTGACTAAAGCTTGATACAGGGCTTCTTTCCTTTTTTGATCAAGATCAGATTTCTGTTTATCGCTGTTCAATACACGTCCTCATATTTTTTATGTTTTGAAAATAATCTCAGAAAACCTGTCTCCCGTTGTTACCGGACTATTCCTTTATGCTATGATATCAATAAACACCGATACAGGCTATATGCTGCAATGCGATCAGATCCTCCTGATGCGTTCATAAATATGGCTGAAGACCCACAAACACAAATGCCTACATTTT
Organism: Desulfosediminicola flagellatus; assembly: GCF_005116655.2. Lineage (GTDB taxonomy): Bacteria > Desulfobacterota > Desulfobulbia > Desulfobulbales > Desulfocapsaceae > Desulfopila > Desulfopila flagellata. The sequence goes on from NZ_CP050698.1 coordinate 3,346,819, forward strand.
CGTAGCATTCAATGTTTCGTTTTTGCATTTTTATCACAATATCGTAACCTGTATTATCCCCTTATTCAGTATCTTAAAAGTCACTACGTCTTGCCCTTCGACTTTCACATCAGTTATATTTTACAATATATTGTGCACTTAAGAAGTAAATCTCATTATTCAACTCACTATACGTTTAATTCTACCAACTGGCACCCATCATGCATCTTATAAGATACATGATGCATGATGGGGGTCGATCACGAGCCCTCACATTACGACACCCTGCCCAGGCATATGTAACTATACGCCAAGGCGTTGATATGACAGCAGGGTATAATCAACAACCTGCACTTCAGGAGAGAACAATGAGAGAGAGATTAACCATAACCTGCTTTACCCTGGTCATGTTTATGATGCTGGCTGCAACGCAACTACATGCATCAACAGCCACTTCTACAAACACACTTGAAACAATAAAAAATTCCGGGACTCTCAAGGTTGCTGTCCCGCAGGATTTCCCACCTTTTGGTTCTGTAGGCCGGGATATGAAACCGATTGGCTATGATATTGACATGGCGCAGCTCATTGCCACACAACTCGGGGTTAAACTTAAACTTGTTCCAGTAACCAGCACAAACCGGATTCCATACCTGACGACCGGCAAGGTTGACATCATCATCTCTTCATTGGGAAAAAATCCGGATCGACAAAAAGTCATTGATTTCACCGATGCCTATGCACCTTTTTACAATGGTGTCTTTGGTCCGGCAAGCCTCAATGTTGAAAAAGCTATCGATCTCAGCAATACCACAATTGCAGTAACCCGTGGTTCAATTGAAGATCTCGAACTCACTAAAATTGCACCGGAATCAGCAACTATTCGAAGATTCGAAGATAATAGTTCAACGATCTCAGCCTATCTTTCAGAGCAGGTTGAGCTGGTTGCCACAGGTAATGTTGTAGCAGCATCTATCAATGAGCAAAATCCGCGCAAAGTGCTTGAGTCCAAATTCCTCATCAAAAACTCTCCATGCTATATCGGTATCAACAAAGCTCAGCCTGCACTGATGGCGGAACTCAACGCAATACTTGCTGCAGCCAAAACCAATGGCTCACTTGAAACAATTTCTCAGGAATGGCTCCATATCAAACTTCCGGAAAACCTCTAAGTAAAATGAGGCAGGTTCTTCGTGCACCTGCCTCAATCAGGAGATTTCTATCATGGAGTATCAATTCTCATTCGAGCCAATTTTCAGTAACTGGCAACTTCTTGCAAAAGGGGCTTTCCTTACCCTCGTTCTTACAGCAATAGGTTCAGTTGTCGGCTTGTCAATCGGCACCATTGGAGCAGTATCCAGAGCATGGCGGCTCCCTGCATTATCTGGCATTTTCACTATATATGTCGAATGCATACGCAACACTCCTTTTTTGGTTCAGCTCTATTTTATCTTCTTTGGCCTGCCTGCTCTCGGGGTAAAGCTTAATGGCTGGGAAGCCTCTATTCTGGCAATGGTCATCAATCTTGGTGCATACTCCACAGAGATTATTCGGGCAGGAGTAATGTCTATCCCTAAAGGAATGTTGGAAGCTGCAGAATCACTGGCAATGAACCGTTGGCAAAGCCTTCGTTATGTTGTTCTGCGACCCGCACTTAAAAATGTCTGGCCCGCACTATGCAGCCAGATAATTATTGTCATGCTCGGGTCTGCAGTCTGCTCACAGATAGCAGCAGAAGAGCTCACTTACGCTGCGAATTTAATCCAGACCCGCACGTTCAGAGCCTTTGAAATTTATCTAACCAGCACTCTCATATATCTGGCGTTAGCTCTATTTGTACGAAAAATCCTCCAGTTTATCGGCCAACAATTTATTGAAGGGAGGAAAGCATGATACAGTTCTCCACGTGGGACATTGTTTCCAACTTACTGGTGGGTGCAGGTTGGACAGTAGGACTTTCAATCGCCGCATTCGTTCTCGGCAGTACAGTGGGAATGATTACCCTTTTTGCCCGTGTCTCACCCAAATCGTTCCTCCAGACTCCAGCAAAAGTGTATATCGAGTTCTTCCAGGACACCCCTCTGCTTATGCAGCTCTTTCTGCTGTTTTTCGGATTGGCCCTGATTGGGTTTGATATTTCTCCACTGCTTACAGCTCTCCTCGGGCTGACACTCTTCACCAGCGCATATCTTGCAGAAATTTGGCGAGGCTGTGTGGAATCCTTATCGACTGGACAATGGGAAGCCTCTGCAAGTCTTGCAATGAATCGCTGGCAGCAAATGCGTTACGTTATTCTGCCACAGGCAATTCGTATAGCTATCCCCCCGACCGTTGGCTTTTCGGTACAGGTTGTAAAAGGTACGGCAGTTACCTCCATTATTGGTTTTATGGATATAACAAAAACCGGAACCATGATTGCCAACGCCACCTTTCGTCCACTTTTCGTATATGGCCTTGTAGCCCTGGGATATTTTCTAATTTGTTTTCCGTTGTCGGCTTTTGCCAGACACGTTGAGAGGAGAATGCATGTCGCTCATACACGTTGATGAACTGCATAAAAATTTTGGCGATCTTGAAGTCTTACGAGGGGTAACCTTCGACGTTGAAGAAGGTGAGGTTGTAGCCATCATCGGCCGCAGTGGCTCAGGAAAAAGCACGCTGTTACGTACGTTAAACGGCCTTGAGTCCTTTGATGACGGGATCATTAATATTGATGGCAAACGTTCCACCGGTCTGGAGGCGGAGTTGATACCATTACGACTTAAAGTTGGTATGGTTTTCCAGCAATTCAACCTGTTCCCACACCTTACCGCGGGGGAAAACGTTATGCTGGCGCCTCAGGTTGTCAAAAAGTTTTCCAAAGCTGAAGTAGAAAAGACAGCGCAAGACGTCCTTGAAAAAGTAGGCCTTGGCGACAAATTTTCATCGTACCCGGATCAGCTCTCAGGTGGCCAGCAACAACGCGTTGCTATAGCAAGAGCCCTTGCAATGCAACCCAAAGTCCTGCTCTGCGATGAAATCACTTCCGCCCTGGATCCTGAACTTGTTGGAGAGGTGCTCGAGGTGGTCCAACGCCTCGCCGCTGATGGAATGACACTTATAATGGTAACCCATGAAATGCGCTTTGCCAGAGAAGTAGGTGACAAGCTGATATTTATGCATCAGGGAAAGGTTCATGAAATGGGTGATCCCAAAGAACTCTTCGCAGCCCCTAAAACAGCGGAGCTTGCCTCATTTATACAATCTGTTGCCTGACGAAAATGCAACTTTAACTCACTGTTCTCGCAAACAACTCACTCCCGGATTCTCAGGCGAAACCGCCCGGGCTATAGAATAACCGACAAAGAGTGTATAAATGCGAATGCTCAATAAGGATCATAACGAGATGACAATCACCCGCGACATCCCCTACTACGCTGATTATATATCAGACGCGCTTTTAGAGCATCTACTTGCACAGGCAACACCGGTACCAGGCGTTACGGGAGCAAACGAGTGCGGCACATGTTCAGGTCTTGAAAACGCCGAAAGTCTGCAATTCACCTGTGAACTCTATGCCCGAGTGAAAGATGATCTTTTTCAGGTGCTCAAGCAACGAAAATGTGATCGAGTTTTTATTGATGAACAGACACTTCGTTGTGCAGAAACCAATGCACAATCCCATACAGGCTACCTTGACGATAACTATTATACTGTGATCGGAGCCAAAGATTCAAACGGTCGGGTTGTCGTGGGACCCCAGACTCCCACCACCATCTATTTTGACCGCAATGGTGAAGATATATCGCCAATATCTGAATGGTTGCGCCCACCTCATGTCACATTATTTGGGCCACCGGACTCTGCGAAACTGGCAGTCAATGCCATGAACGCCTATCATCGCAAGATGCCCGATGAACCTCGTATTATTGAAGAGTTACTCACCAGATCAAACAGCCTGCCAAAATGGGGAGCTGATGACGAAGATTCTAAAACTCCTCTTCGCAAGGATTTAATGAGTGCCAGCGCGAACCTCGCGAATTGTTTTAACGGTACTTTGCGTTGTATTGAGGATGAGCAATCATACGAGCTTGCTTGTGATCACCGCAGTCTGCCCATAAAACGGCTCCCCGGAATTGCACTGCCGTCACCATTCCTCTTTTACAGGAAGAACCCTCTTCCTCTTCATATTTATGATTTCGCGCTTCATCTCTATACACTATGGGAGAATCCAAAGGCCTTAGTCTTTTATATCCCGAAACTGGAAAATGAAGAGGAGGCACAGTATTTCAAGACGTTGGTAGCAACAGCTGAAGAGATGATACAGGAACTTCATCCTGAATACCGGATAGGCACTATTCGGTTAATGATAGTTCTCGAAAACCCGCGCGCTATTTTTCGTGTCAATGAGATAATGGATGCTTTATACCCATATTTCGTAGGCGCATCCCTTGGTTGGCATGATTATCTCGCTTCCGTGGCCAGGCTCTTTAAAGAGGATCATCAGTACCGTATTCCTGTTAAAAGTGATCCTGATATTGTCGTCAAATATATTAAGGCAAGTCACGAACTGCTCGCCAATGCAGTGGGCAAACGTGGGGGGATAAAAGTAGGCGGCATGTATGGTGTGCTACCCACAACATCTTATATTCATAGTGAATCCTTTCAGGTCACCATAAAAGGATATATCAAGGATGTTGTAACCCAGTTAAAACGTAATCTTGATGGTTTTTGGGTGGCTCACCCTGACTTTATCCGTACAGGTCTAGCCCTTGTTCAGGCATGGGCTGAGTTCAAGGCAGGAGATAAATCCTCACTTGAAGCTATTATCCAGTCTTTACTGCTACCTCACCACCATGATGAAGTTATTGAGTTTATCTATGCTGAGGATATTTGCGGCCTTGAGGTCTCGGATACCAGATTCCCACGAAGTCTTCTGGCAGCGGATATCCTTGAATCGTCAGTAATAGCCAATAACGATGAGCAGGAGATTCGCTATAATGTTTTTCAGTCCCTGCAATATATTACAGACTGGTTGCATGGAAATGGTTGTGTAGCCTTGCCGACTCGTATTGAAGGGCAACCTGTCCGGGTAATGGATGACCTCGCCACGGCTGAGCGCTCACGGTGGGAAGTATGGCATGAACTTTACCACCAACGCTTCAGCAGGAAGCGGCTCGTGGAAATTGCTCATGAGGAATTGAACTTTATCCGGGCTGAATCATCTACCTACACAAAGCAGGTGCAGGTAATCTGGAACGACCACACCGCTAAATGGTACCCTGTCGCTCTGAAACTGACACTTCTCCTTATGACAACTAGTCGCCCGGTTGAATTCGCTACGGAGCTGCTGCTGCCCTTCACCATTCAGGGCATCCAGGATGCTACAGATCCCTGGCTTGCTGCATGCACGATTGACAGGCAAAAATATACATTTGAAGCAGATATAAGCGAGTATCATGCGCAATGTGAAGCGCAATATAGCTGAACTGCAGATGATGATTCTCAAACACTATGTTATTCATAGAAAATATATACTCCCCGATCATCACCAATCGTCATCAGGTGTGACCACAACTTGATATTTTTGAGGAAACAATGACCTACCCACAAGGATTATTAACGACACGAGCGGTCATACGACCTGGTCAATATGCAGTTATTCCACCCGAAGGACGTGTAAAAAACGTGATACCTTCAATACAGGATTGCGAGATATCTATCCTTGCCTCCCCGAAACTTGGGGCCAGCTTTGTGCAGTACATCGGTACCGCACAGCCAGGTGGTGGAACACTCGAACCATTTGCCAGCGAAGCCGGTATTGAGTGCTTTCTGTTTGTTCTGGACGTGGATGGATCAATTGATGTGTCGTTTAACGGTGAGAACCACACTCTTGCACCTGGCGGATTTGTTTATGTCTCACCGGATCATGACCTCTCCTTTACCAATACAACAAAAAAGCCGGTTCGCTTCTTACTCTACAAGCAGCGCTACATTCCTTTCAGCACCCAAAGACCGCATAATGTTGTCGGTAACATCAATGATATTGAGGAACAGGAATATGACGATATGGCAAATGTATTCGTTAGAGACCTGCTCCCGACAGATGTCAGTTTTGATATGAATATGCATACATTAAGCTTTGAACCTGCAGGCTCGCACCCGTTTGTAGAGACCCATGTCCAGGAACATGGTGCCTACATTTACGAGGGAGAGGGAATATATCTGCTCGGGGATGACTGGATACCCGTACAGAATGAGGATTTTATTTTCTTTGGTCCGTACACCCCCCAGGCTGTATATGCAACCGGCCGTGGCAGACTGACATATATCTACTCCAAGGACTGCAACCGTGATATCGCTCTATAAACAGAAGAGCAGGTAATTACTAATTTTCACACGTGGATCAGTTACCGCAATGAATCAGAAAATCAGAATCAATCAGAAACGATTACAAAGACGTCTCGAAGAGATGGCGATGTTCGGCAAAACTGCAGCTGGTGGAGTAAGTCGTATAGCTCTAACTGAGGAAGACAAGCTCGGTCGTGAAACCCTTATCACGTGGCTAAAAGAGGAACAGTGTGAAGTCCATATTGATGCCATGGGCAATATTTTTGGTGTCTATCCCGGCAAAAATCGCGCTCTGGCACCAGTCCTCACAGGTTCTCACAATGATACACAACCCAAGGGCGGTCGATTTGACGGCACACTCGGAGTCATTGCCGGTGTCGAGGTTATCAGCACCCTGAGAGAAAATTCTATCAAACTGGAACGAGACGTTATACTCGCAAACTGGACCAATGAAGAAGGCACAAGGTTCACTCCGGGCTGCACAGGTTCCGGGGTCTGGTCCGGAAAACTCAGTCAGGAAGAGATGTACCTCCTAAAAGATCAGGAAGGAAAGACTTTTGGTGAGGAACTTGAAAAGATCGGCTTTAAAGGTTCTGCTCAATATCCTCCCCTACCCTTACACGCAGCCTTTGAACTGCATGTTGAACAGGGACCTGTTCTGGACTCCTCTGACGTTACCATTGGAATACCTGAAGGAATTGTCTCTCCAAGATGGTATGATGTCGATATTTATGGAGAAGCCAACCATGCGGGTTCCACCCCCATGCTCTGTCGCCAGGATGCTCTCTATGCTTTTTCAAAAATCCATCAGAGGATACGTGATCTTGCTGTTGAGGCCGGCGAAGTTGTAGCTACAGTCGGCCAGATAACCGCATCACCAAATTCACGAAATGTTATTGCCTCACATGTACATTTCACCATCGATGTCCGCGGTTGGGATGTCGCAAAGACCGACAATGTATGCGCCGGAATTGAAGAAGCAATAGCAACCATCGCCTCGGCAGATCAGTGCCAAGTAGAGATAGAACATACCTGGCGGGAAGACAGGGCCGATTTTGATCAGGCGCTGTTAAAGCAGATAGAAGAAAGTGCCAACCAGCTCGGTCTCACCTCCATGCGCATGTATTCCGGTGCTTCACACGATATGATATATATCAACCAGGTAGCACGCGGAGCGATGATTTTTGTACCAAGCGTTGGCGGCAAAAGTCATACGGAAATAGAAGAGACCTCATACGCCGACTGCGGAGCTGGAGCTGATGTTTTGCTCCAATGTATAATGAAATCCGCAAACGACCTTTGATATTTGCTACCACTCTCACCACAAGGGAACTAAGCCTAAATTCAACCTTTAACTTTTATGATGTAATACGTAATGGCACCTAAACAACCGACTCTAAAACGAAGACCGAACCTGGGCCAGATTGCCTACGACGAAATCAAGGCTATGATTCTGACTGGTGAACTGGAACCGGGGGAACGACTCGTCCTGGATGATCTCTCTATGAGCTTAAATCTCAGTGTCACCCCGATACGTGATGCATTAAACAAGCTTGAACAGGAGGATTTAATCGTCATTACTCCGCGTACAAGTCATTCAGTGGTACAATTAAATGCAACAGACGCATCAGATATTCTTGACCTGAGGTTGATGCTTGAAATGTATGCTCTTGAATCTGCCGGTAAAAGCCTGTCTCAATTTCCGGTAATGGAATTTCGTGAAAAATTTACAAGTGCGGCATGCAATGATACCCCCAAAGAGTTTATTGAGGCTGACAATCAGTTCCACTCTGCCATTCTTGCAATGAGCCCCAACCAGAGACTCCCCAGACTCTACTCGTACCTGCAAAACCTGATACAGGTAATTTCCGTCCAGGCAATCAAAGTAGAGGGGCGAATTGCACACGCGAACAGGGAGCATATGGATCTGCTTGATGCAATTGCACAGCAGAATATTGAACTCGCAAAAATCCGCCTTAAAGCGCACTTCAACGAGATGAAAAGCGTACTTCTGTATGTTACACGGTAAATGAACAGGACAATCAGTATAATTTGAATAAATTTAGATTATTAATACGGCCGTCAAATGAGAAGTGGCCCATCTTCAGGACCACTTCTCATTCATGTTGATATAAAGCCCCCTCAATCATTCCATCTCTATCGGCATTGATCATGTTCAATTTTATTAAGTGCCGATAATGCAGCAATCTTCAGCGACTCAGAGTATGTCGGATAGTTAAAAATGTTTTCGACAAACAGATCGATTTTTGCGTTATGGCAAAGTGCCATAAGGGCTATATGAACGATCTCAGTCGCCCCGCCGCCAAAGATGTGTACACCGAGAATTTCCCGCGTATCGGCATGGACGATCATTTTCAGCATACCTTCAGACTCACCGGATATCTGGCCACGCGGCAACTCTTCATACGAGCATCTGCCAACCACATATTTGAACTTTTGTTCTATTGCTTCTTCTTCTGTCATTCCGACATAGGAGATTTCGGGAATTGTATAGATACCAACCGGGAAGATACGCGGGAAGCCTTCTGATCGTTTTTGCAGAGCGTTAAGAGCAGCTAGTCTTCCCTGTATGATTGATGTTGCAGCAAGACTCGGCCAGCCAACAACATCTCCAACCGCGAAAATATGATCAACCGAGGTCTGGTAGAGATCATTTACCGTTATGTAGTGACGATCATTGACCTGTACGCCTGTATTTTCAAGCTTGAGTCCTTTAACATTAGCTTCACGGCCGAGAGCAAAAAACAGGGTATCTGCCTTAAATACCTTGCCATCATCCATCGTTATGCAGGCCTGATCATCTTCTATGCAGATATTGAAATCGCCGCAGTCGTGGATGCATTCAACATTCCCGTTCGGGAAATGTTCCTGCAGTTGATCAGTGATTTCTTTATCGATAAATTTCAGCAGTCGTGAGCCTTTATCGAGAAGAATCACCTTTACACCGAGTGCTGCAAAAATTGTCGCATACTCTGAACCGATAACACCGCCACCCAGAATGATCATTGAGGCAGGGATACTATCCATATCAAGTATTGATCGGGAATCAACTATAAGACGTCCATCAAACGGAATCTCCGGGGGATTACGTGGTCGGGAGCCGGTGGCGATAATGATAAAATCACCCTGCACAATGAGAGGTTCTGGATTACCAACCCGCTCAACCTGAATTGTGTGATCATCTAGAAACTGGGCTACGCCTCTCACAAGGTCAACACCGTTCCGCTCAAACTGTCGATCGATTATCGCATGTTCCTGCAAACGGACATTCTGTAATCGTCGCTTGAGTTTGTCCATCGAAACGTCTCGGGCATCAAGGTTGCACGAATCTTCTTCGAAAATCTGCCGTTTCAAATGACCTGTAAGATGGAGTACAGCCTCCCGAAGCGTTTTACTCGGAAATGTTCCCGTATTGACACAAACACCACCAAGGGAACCTTCTTTTTCAAGCACCAGCACCCTTCTTCTGCACTTTGCAGCAGTCATTGCGGCTGAGAAACCTGCCGGCCCGGTTCCAATAATTATAAAATCATACTTCTCAGGATTCATGCACCCACCTGCGGTTAGTATATCGTTTAACACTTCGGTTAAATACTCATTTTCACAATGTTTTGAACTTCGCATTTCGATTATAGCATATTTTAATCAACAATCGACTGCATCCATCTGAGATAAAGGTATATTTTCAATTTTCTGAGATCATAACGATCTCAGTTCTGGTTATACCTGCTTTCACGTTCACTACACAATTCTTTCTAGTAAAATACGATCGAGACAACAGAAGTATACACATATTCAGCTCCTGATAGTTAGTGACCGACCTGAAAAAGCCATTTTCCCCAACTTGTTCGTTGATCTCAAATTTTACCCCTCAGGTAAGCGAGGCACGAGACTCAGAGGTACTTGGTGTATTCATCCGGTTAAAATTATCGGCCACCTTGAACTTGAAAAAAATTACAGGTTTTCGTTCAGACACTGGCTAAAAGGAGAATACGATGAATGACAGTCGCCCCTCAGCCCCACGCGTTTACATTTCACTCTGATATAAACATATCAACAGCAGACACAACAATAAAGGTACCTGGACAATTTCTTACTAAATTATCCGTAACTTGCTGTCATTTGACATTCCCAACATACTCTTATAGGATTTATTTATCGCTCTCAGCCACATTCGTTATGCTTTCACACTCAATTATCAAGAATCAATAATGATCACACAAACACTTCAATACGTTTTCACCTCACTATTCGTTTGTACGTTATTCCTGCTCACAGGATGCAGTGAAAACAAACAGGTTGAATTTGAATGCAAAGACGAGCTTGGTTGTATCGACATTCGTCCAGATGAACCGGTTCTTATCGGTGTTCTGCAAGCATTGAGCGGTGAAATTGCGCCTCTTGGTGAAGCTCAGATCAGAGGATTAAAGCTTGCGCTTGCAAAACGGGGTGACCAGATTCTCAACCATCCTGTCTCGCTACTTATAAAAGACACCGGCTGTACTAGCGAGGGAGGTGCGAATGCAGCACTCAAAATAATTGCAAACCCTCAAACAGCTGCCATATTTGGAACAACCTGCTCAGGAGCTGCTGCTACAGCGGCAAAAGCCATGTCTTCTGCAGGACTGACCATGGTATCCGGCAATAATTCGGCACCTTTTCTCACATCTATTGGCGGTAAAGCTGCCCCTGCATGGCAGGCTGGATTTTTTCGTACTGCAAATAATGAAGAAAATGCCGGTCAGGCGGCCGCAGAATATGCCTACCAAGAGCTAAACGTCAGAAAAGCAGCAACAATACATGATAATGATATCTATACCAGAGGCCTAACTGATAGTTTCAAAAAAGCCTTCGAGGAACGAGGTGGTGTCATTACTCTGGGTACTGCAGTTAATAAAGGTGACACGGAGATGCTACCTGTTCTTACGGCAGTCGCCGCTTCCCAGGCAGAGTTACTGTTCTTCCCGCTTTTTCAACCGGAAGGCATAGAAATTCTTCAACAGGCACGATCATTTGATGGATTATCAGCAACAATACTCATGAGTGACGGTGCATTAATTCAACAGAGCTTTCTTGATGCAGCAGGTGACAAGGCGCAGGGTATGCTTTTTGTCGGTCCTGCAAAACCCGGTGGCAGTGCAGCAAGCAAACTTGAAGAACAATACATCACAACATTTAAAGAAAAACCTACTGTCAGCTATTATATTACAGGATACGATGCAGCAGACCTGTTATTGGACGCAATCGAAAAAGCTGCCGTAGTAGATTCAGCCAATGTACTCCATATCATGAAAAAACAGATTCGAGATGCAATGTACAATGTCCAGGCCTATCATGGTGCTTCAGGCATTCTTACCTGTAATAAGTTTGGCGACTGCGGTGAGCCTGCTTTCAACATTCTGCGCCTTGATAATCCTTCCAAAGGGCTCAATGGGCTGGAATCAAACGTTGTTTATAGGAAGACCACAAGCAACAATTAAACTTTCCCCGGCTAGAGCTGATCTATGTTATTGGAAAAATGGCGTTGGAAAAAATTTGGTTTAACGCTCAAATTCAGCATCGTCTTTGCGCTCCTGCTTTTCCTTTTTATCCTTATCGGGGTTACCGGATATATCTCCTATATTAATATCCAGACAGCTGAAGAGAAGATTCTTACAACCAAAAACATTACACGCCATGTTCTTGAAATGGATCGGGGCATGGAACGGGCATATCGTCTTCATGGCGATTTTTTTCTTCACTATCAATACATTGGCCTTCAAGAGGCACATGATCTATATGCCCTGCCCTCAGTCAAACAGGTAGCCAGGGTGATTAAGCTCAGTAACGAACTGAAACATCTCCTTTTCGAGACTGATCCCATTCACGTTAATACAAATTATGAAGCTGATGTTAATCTTTACCTGGCATCAGCAAAACGCTTTGCAGACACATCTATAGAAGCTGTAGAACTTGTAACACGTCGCTCGTTACCGGAAAGAGGTATAGAAGCGAGGTTGATGTCAGTTTGCAAATCAATCCAGGATAATCTGTCCCCCTATAAATCCCTTTTGGATCAAGCCAACAGGGCCTGCTCATTCTACAAAGACTACCTTATCAGTAGACACCGTCATCTCATGCAGTCTTCCCTCAATGAACTAAGTACACTCAGCGTCGAAATAGCAGAGCAAACCACACTCCCTGCGGATGTTAACAATGCCTTTCTTTACGACCGTAATCAATACCGGATGCTGAGTGATGCATTACTCACGATCGACTTGGCAATTAACGGAAAATTCAAAGACTTCCAACTGCAGCAAGAGACCTTAACTCCCATATCCACAACGCTGGTAAATCTTTCACGAACGGCAGAGATTGAGGCTCAAAAAACGATTGATCAGGCAAGCAGAACATCAGCCCTGATCATTCCCATCAGTACTTTACTTGGAATATTCATCATCATTTTTCTTTTCCGTCTGGTACATGCGAGTATTACAAAAAATGTCATACGCCTCACAGACGTTGCAAGTGAATTCAGCCGAGGCAATCTGCAGACCAGAGTTGAAAAAATCGGCTATGATGAGCTTGGTCAGCTTGCAGTCATATTTAACAATATGGCAGCCCACATTGCTGATCTCATCAACAACCTTGAGACAAAAGTTGTTCAGCGCACCAGTGAACTCGCTTTAAGTGAAGAACGATTTCGACAGTTGGTCCGCGAACTGCCTAACATAGCTGTTCAGGGGTATGATGAAAACAGGATAATCCGTTACTGGAACAGGGCCAGCGAAGTACTTTTCGGTTACAGCAGCGATGAAGCACTGGGGAAAAAAATAGAAGATCTGATTTATCCCGCAAATATTCACGACGACCTTTGCCAGCAAATAACCAACTGGTTTGATAACAATATTCCTATCACCGCCTCGGAAATCATGCTTCAGCACAAGAATGGCAGCGAGGTTCCGGTGTATGCTGCCTACGTAATGCAGGCAAACAGCGATGGGGTACAAACCATGTATTGTGTCCACGTTGATCTGGCAGAACTCAAACGCGCTCAGAAAGGCGAGCAACGAAGCGAATTTTTCTACAGACAACTCTTTGAACAATCAAGTAGTGCTGTTGCTGTCTATGAACCAGTTGATAGTGGAGATAACTTTATTATCAAGGACATCAATAGTGCCGGCGAAGTACTTGAAGGAACTAAAAGAGACAGGTTGATCGGGCACACACTCACCGAGGTATTCCCGAAATCTGAGAGTGAACAGTTACTCGAACTTTTCAGGAAAGTTCTCAAAAGTGGTAAGCCTGCATTCATACCAACTATAGTATATGACGACGACCAGCTTCGACAATGGCGTGAAAACAGGGTCTATCGACTACCATCAGGTGAAATTGTTATGCTTTATGATGACATCACCACCCAGAAAGAAACAGAAACAAAAAATCAAGCCATGGAACTTCGGCTTCAGCGCGCCCAGAAGATGGAAGCTATCGGCCTCATGGCGGGTGGCATTGCCCATGACCTGAATAATACATTATCCGCCATAATCGGTTACCCTGATCTGCTAATGCTGCAGCTTCCAGAAGAGAGTCAATTGAGAAAACCCCTCACCGCCATCAAGCAGGCAGGTGAACGAGCCTCTGCCGTAGTGGCAGACCTTCTTACAGTGGCAAGAGGCATAGCTACACCACAGCAGGAAGCAGATATCAATTTGCTGGTACAGGATTTTTTTCAATCTGAAAAAATGAGCAAATTACAAGAGGAGTACCCCAACATTCTATTTGAGCAGTACCTGGCTGGTGACTTGCCTCATATAGTCTGCTCGTCTGTACATATAATGAAATGTATTAATCATCTTGCTGTCAATGCTGTTGAGTCCATTAACAAGTGTGGAAAAGTGATATTTGCCACACGCATTCAAATCCCGAATCAATCCATAATCAATAAGTTCGGTCTGCAGCCAATACCACATTCGGTCCTGAGCATCTCTGACACGGGACCAGGCATGTCTACTGAGGATCTCGAACATATTTTTGAACCGTTCTACACGAAACGCTCTATGGGAAGAGTCAGCGGTACCGGTCTCGGCCTCTCTGTTGTATGGAATATCATGGAAGAACACAAGGGTGCTGTAGTGGTTGAAACCGATTCGAAAAGAACGTCATTTGATCTCTATTTCCCGACAGTTCCTCAAAAATCAATACGTCACAAAAATCCTGAAATCACACTTACAGACTTACGTGGAAACGGCGAAAAAATCCTGGTAGTAGATGATGAACCGCAACAGCGCGAACTCGCAAAAAAAGTCCTTGAGCATTACGGCTACAAAGTTGAGTGTCAACCTTCAGGTGAAGACGCTATTAGTTACCTGAAAACTCACTCTGTCGACCTGATAATTCTCGATATGATTATGACACCGGGAATAAGCGGGCGTCAGACCTATGAACTGGTCACACATATGCACCCAAACCAGAAAGCTATTATTGCAAGCGGCTTTTCTGAAAGTGAAGATATTCGGGAAACGTTACGAATGGGCGCAGGTAATTTTATCAAAAAACCCTACTCGATAAAAGAACTCGCCTCATGTGTGAAAAGCGAGCTATTAAAGTAACTCGAATAGAGTGCAGGCAACTAAACCAACTGAACGGATAGTGTGTTGTATTGGTACGAGCACGTTTCCGTTTTTTTTGCCACTCGATCTTCCCCACTCTCCAGCCCCACCCGACATATAGGCGTCCAACCATACAATCATTCAGATTGCTATACCAAACACAGTGTATTAAGAATGGTAACCTGATAAAAAAACATACCATTGCTGTCGGCAAAACCGCCAACTATCACCACTGAATACGAATGTCCTCAAGATCTGTGAAACAACGAAGAAAAGAAGAACGTAAATGGGCTGAACGGCAATATATAAAACATCGTCGACACAATATGGTCTATGCCAAACCGGGAGTTCAGGATTTTGTTATTGTCCTTGATAACCTCAAGCCTTCATTCAATATCGGCAAGATATTTCGAAGCGCTGATGCTCTAGGAGCACATTCAATACATCTTATAGGCACCGAGTACTTTGAGGTAAAAGCTGCCAAAGGATCATTTAAATGGATTCCCGCCTCTTTTCACCAGACGTTTGATGAATGTTATACGCAATTGCATAGTGAGGGGTATACGATGTTTGTTATGGAACCTGATGCTCCCGCACCTCTTCAGGAAATCGCACTCCCTAAAAAAAGTTGTTTCATCTTCGGTAACGAGGAGTTCGGTATAAGCTTTGACAAAAGTGCATATACAGATATTCAGGCAATACGTGTACCGCAGGTTGGGCGCGTTGAAAGTCTCAATGTTTCAATTGCTGCATCTATCGTTATGTATGAGTATTTCAGGCAGCACGCACCTTCACCGACGCATAATTAACCATTGATGTAATCCACTCCCGGCAAATTAATACCTACAGTACCCATGTCATAAAACCGTATCTTCAACTCTCGGATTGTGTTATGGCGACTATGTATGTTTCGTATTTCATGCTTTACGCCAATCGCCTTTTGGATAATTTCACAGTTTGCTTGAGGATAACCGTTGCAATCATCCGTTAAAATACAGCCGGCCAGCGCCAATGAACTCCCAATGGGTGCTTCCTTTTTCGCAATCTTTCTCTGCATGCTTTTCGGCGCAAATCCTGTTGCGGTCAAGATAACCCTCTCAGGGATCGGTATTTTTACCACTGCCGGGTTACGTTTTAGTATTGCTGCTGTAGTATTACTTCTATGGGCATATCTTGCCGGTAAATCACTGGCCATAAGCAAAAAACAGCTTTTACAGATGGCTGGCCTGGCAATACTGTTCTTTGTCCAGATTTCAACATTCTATTACGGCCAGAATAAAACCAGCGCTTCCCATGGTGCGCTTTTGGGTAACCTGCTACCGTTTATCGTCATGATCCTTGCCCACCTGTTTTTAAAGGATGATAAAATTACCACGAAAAAAATAGCAGGACTGGTTCTTGGTTTTACAGGTGTACTGTTGCTTTTTGTTGATTCACTCAACCTGACCACTGACGCCCTCAAAGGTGATTTCATTTTAGTGATTGCTGTTTTTCTGTGGGGCTGCAATGCCATTTATGTAAAAAAGATAACCAGCAGCTTCAGTGCTCTGCAAATCACCGTATATCCAATGATTCTTGCTATCCCACTCTATTTTTCAGCAGGATTCTTCTTTGACGGGACTATGATTCGTAACCTCAATATCCCTGTAGTGCAGGGAATTCTTTACCAGTCACTGGTTACAGCATCTTTTGGATTTGTCATGTGGAACACCCTGATACAGAAATACGGGGCGACCGCTTTACACTCGTTCATCTTTCTTATGCCCATCTCCGGAGTTACTCTTGGGATATTGCTGCTTAACGAACCCATTACGGCCAATCTGCTTGGGTCAATTGCATTTGTTACTACCGGGCTGATTGTAATTAATTGGAAAAAGAGACGGAAAACCTAAGAATACTACCTGCCAATAGTTGTATTTGTACTATCCACCTGATATATCTTGGTTTGCGATTTTCATTTATGCTAAATTATACATTCTCGATAACCATTATACAAACCGTAACATCAGGAGATGACACGATATGACACGTATTAAATCAGTTCTTTCTACTCTTATTGCTGCAGCCTTTGTTCTCACCCTCTCAGCCTGTGCACCTGAAGTCGGAAGTGAGAAGTGGTGTACCCAGATGAAGGAAAAACCTAAAGGTGAATGGTCAGCCAATGAAACTGCCGACTTTGCAAAACATTGCATTTTTAAATAATTTGTAATACTCCATTAAGGATTACAGTATCGGCACATTAAGGGAGAAGGTGCAACATACCTACCTTCTCCCTACCCGTCCCTAACAAACTTTCAAGGGAGCGCTCAATGGTCTCCACAGAGTTTCTGCTGACATCACTGGTCGTTGTCCTGATACCCGGGACAGGAGTTATCTACACAGTTTCCAATGGACTGTTTATCGGCTGGCGTGCAGCTATTGCCGCAGCAATTGGATGTACCGCAGGTATCGTCCCGCATCTCGTAACATCCATACTTGGGCTTTCTGCAATTCTGCACATGAGTGCCCTCGCCTTTCAAGCTATAAAATATGCAGGCGCCCTCTATTTACTTTTTCTTGCATGGTCAATGTGGAAAGAAACCGGTGGCATCAGCCTCACAACTACGGACAGGAGAAGCCTTCTTCAAGTCGGAATCAGAGGTATTCTGCTGAATATCCTGAATCCTAAACTCTCAATATTCTTCCTGGCATTTCTCCCGTTATTCATTTCTACAGAAACACCCACCCCAATGACAGATATGCTGCTGTTAAGTGGAATATTTATGGCAATGACACTGCTGGTGTTCATCATCTACGGATTATGTGCCAACGGAGTAAGAAAATATATCGTCAACTCCCCACGTATCGTTACCAGAGTACAACGATCTTTTGCGGCAGTATTTGCAATGCTTGGTTTAAAGCTTGCGCTTACTGAGCGGTAGGAATGTTAAACAGGAAGATTAGAGTAAAGATATATCAGGATTGCGCTGAAGAGTTACGAGTAAATATGTCATTCATAGCTGCCGGACATATCCTTCCAGGCTGGAAACTTTTCCCGATAGTCTTCAAGAGATTTTTTAGAAATTGTCAGTGTAATGGTTTCCTCTATTGGGCCGCATTTATGCAGTAAGCTCCCTTGTGGATCGATCAGGGAAGAACGTCCGTCATATTTCAAACCTTTTCCATCCACTCCTACTCTGTTTACCGCAGCTATATAGGCTTGATTTTCTATCGCTCTCGCCATTAACAGGGCATCCCAATGGGCGGAACGGGCTGCTGGCCAGTTGGCCACATAGATTCCGAGATCATATTCTTTGTGACTATTAGCACTCCACGCAGGAAATCGCAGATCGTAGCATATAAATGGGCGGATCTTCCAGTTTTTGTAGGAGATAATCAGTTTATTTTCGCCACTGCTAAAAACCTGATCTTCTTTTGCGTAGCGAAACAGATGGAATTTATCATAGTGGGAAACTTCACCTTCCGGGGTCACCCAGAGCAAACGATTATAGCACTTTGAACCATCCTTAACAATGATACTGCCGGTTATAGCTGCTCCGACAGACGTTGATGCATGTTTTAGCCAGGCGACAGTCGAACCTGTCATCTGTTCGGCAAGCGACTCAGCATTCAGGGTAAAGCCGGTGGTAAACATTTCCGGTAAAATGATCAGGTCAGTTGTTCCGGCAAGTGATGCAAACGTGTGGCTGAAAGCATCGCGGTTTGCAATGATGTCTTCCCAAACGAGATCAGCCTGAATCAGTGTAAGTCGTAAATCATTCAAATCGCATATACCCCGTGAATTTTAACTACAACTACCTGTCATCCCCAAGTATCAGTGAAACCCAGTCAACATCGGGCCTGTGTACCGCAATAACAAAAAGATGATCGTTTGGGTAAACCTCAACATCCTCACCAGGATTCATCATAATTGTACCATCTTCATCTCTTTTTATACCAACAAGCAGTGCATGCGCATCTGTAGAACGAAGCATTTGGCGAACACGCGGAACAGGAATCATCTTATCAAGGCCCGGCCATGCCTTTACTGAATAAAAGGTGTCACCCGCCTTGCTGTCCATAAGAAGCAACACAACCTCAGAAAGATCTGGGTTAGAAATTTCACGCGCCAGCATAAGATCATTTAAGCGCGTAATAACCCTTATGCGAGTATAATGAATACCATCAATATGGCGATGAGCAATTCTCGATTTATTGATCCTGTCGATATGGCGGATATTGGAGCGGTCACGTATATAGACAGTTGTAAAAGCTAATCTATTAATCTCGTCAACCGCAAGCGTAGTAAGAATAGTCTCTTCATCTGTATAGCCGTATATTATAACGCAATCGGCTGTATCTACGCATGACCGTTTCAATACATCATCACTACTGATAGCTCCTCTGATATATTCAACTTCATCACCAAAAGGATTCTCGTCATAGACGTCAGAACATACCACGAGGTCAGTTCTGCAGTAGAATGAATCATTCCGAATTTCTGCAATAAGGGTGTCTACTTTTTGTTTTGCACCACCACCGAGAATCACGATATGATTTTTCAGATTCAGCTGTTTAAGACCTCTCACGCGTAATTTCCTCCGCTCTATTAACTTATCGGCTCCGGCTCCAATGGCGGCTGCCATCAGACCGATACCAAAAATCATATCAAATATAGCGATAACCTGGCCGGGAATAGAATGTGGGACAATATCACCATACCCCACCGTTGTCGCGGTCACAAAAAACCACCAGGTTCCCTTCCACAACGTCTTGGCAATGGTTTCCTGAGCAAAGGTTTCATAATCAAAAAAGAGCAGAAGTGCTGCCGAAAATGCATGAAGACACAGCAGTATGATGATTATAGTGAACCAATCTGATTTCTTATATAATCTTCTGATTTTTTTATATATAACCAGATACATTGATCACTATTCCGTATAAGCCCTAATATTCGTTAAAAAAGCAATGCCCGACAATTTGCAGATTGGGCAGTGCCATAAAAGAGCGTCTATACTACTGAATATTGCGGAAAACGTCTTGGAAAAATTCTGGCAGGATATGAACCTAAAAGATGTGGTGCTTAGATGAATACTTGGTGGTACCGCAAATTGCGGAGTAACTACTCCCCCCGTACTCCCCGAACAGGGAGCACGGGCTTTAGTGACTTCGCTTCCAGTTACTTGTGGAAACTTACAACAATTTCATTTTTCGTTTTACGCCATTTTGCCGAATGTAACTCAAGGCCAGGCTTTCGATAACCAATAGGAAGCAGTAAAGGTACCCAATACTTGTCAGGGATTTTAAATTCCTTCCGGACTCCTTCATGATCAAATCCATCCATAGGGTGACTTTCAAGCCCAAGTTCTATGGCTGCATACATGAGGCTCATAGCGAAAAAACCAGCATTCTTCACAGCAAAAGCAAGATTGGCTTCAGGACTCCAATCGTAAAGTGACTTAGCAGCATTAAGAAACCATTCACGTTGTTCAGCTGTCATTGAGCCGCTATCAAGCATCTGCTGCCAGTTCTTCTCTACTATTTCATGCCCTTCAGCCCAGCCGCTCTTGTCGGCAAGCACAATCAGCACGACGGGCGCTTCAACCACTTTTGGCTGATCCCAGGCCAAAGCCTTCAACCGCTCCTTTTCATTCTGGTCACGTAATACAATAAGATTCCAGGGCTGCAGATTAAAACTCGATGGTGCTCTTGCTGCCATCTCTATCAGATCATTGAGTGACTCTTCACTAACATCTCTATCTGAGTCAAAGAAGTTTATGGATCGTCTCTGTGTGCTCACATCCTTAAAATTCATAGTTTCTCCTTTATGCATATGACCTGTAGTAATTACTTACAGGATTCTTTGGTAAAGTATATTATGTATTCATCATGTTTATGAAGGGACATCAATCAAAACCAGTTCAGATTGAGCCAAACTTTTAATCCTCAGGTCACTTTCACCACTGATCCTTGCCTGATCTCCTTTGCTACACAGTGTACCGTTCACATCGATCTCGCCATTCATCACATATATAAATAGCTTTCGTTCAGAGTCAGTTGAAAAGGCGAGATGGGTATCTTCATCCAACGCAGCACGATAAATACCGGCATCCGTGTTCAGACTGACGACATCATCACCACCCTTTTCTGAGGCTAAAAGTGCAAATCTGTTATGCCATGCTTCAGGCGTAAAAGATTTCTGATCATATGATGGAATTAGACCGCTCTTGTCCGGCAATATCCATATCTGATAAAAATGAACAGGTGTATCATTCACATTGACTTCAGAGTGGTAAAGGCCTGTACCTGCGGTCATTCGCTGCACATCACCGGCTTTTATAACGCTTTCATTCCCCATAGTATCTTTGTGAAACATCTCCCCTTCAAGAACTATGGAGACAATCTCCATCTCTTCATGCGGGTGTTTTCCAAACCCTTCTTGTGGTTCGACAATGTCATCATTAAAGACCCTCAGTCTGCCATGCTGAACATTAGTGGGGTCGTGATAATTACTAAAAGAAAAAAGCCAGTATGTCTTCAACCAGCCCATATCTGTAAAATGTCTATCTGGTGATTGGATTTTAGTGATCATAACTTCCTCCATGCTAACATTCTGCAGACTCTATGCAGTTAACCAGCAAATTGATTTAATGTTAAACTAACTATAGGATGATCGTTGTCAACCTCGGGTTGAATGGTTGAGTTCTCGATTTAGTATAAAAAGAAATCGTTCCAACTGGTTAAAAATCTTTTGTGAATTACTGTTTGCGGAGTAGCATTATTACAAGAAGCTGTAACACCTTTGAGTCACGTGTAATTGAACGTGGTACTTCCCTTAAGAGTTTTTTCTCCGCAAGGTTTACTATGCCAAAAGACAAATCCTTCCGTCGAACTCATCTTGGCAGCCATAAACTTGATGCCACCACCCAGATGACAGCGTATGGCTATGATGCAGCATTTTCAGAGGGGGCTGTAAAGCCACCAGTTTTTTTGACCTCTACTTTCGTGTTTCAATCCGCTGAAGAAGGAGCGGATTTTTTTGATGTGGTTGCCGGTCGCAAACCTGCACCGCAGGACGGAGGAGCTGGCGGTCTGGTCTACAGCCGTTTCAATAATCCGAACAGCGAAATTGTCGAAGACAGGCTCGCGCTTATTGATGGTGCCGAATCAGCACTCGTAACATCCTCCGGTATGGCGGCAATCAGCGCGGTGTTCCTGACCCTTACCCGTCCAGGTGATTCAGTTGTGCACTATACGCCGCTTTACGGTGGTACCGAAACCTTGCTAGCCAAAGTGTTTAGCAGTTGGGGTGTTAATCCTGTGCCATTTATGGATGGATTATCGGAATCTGCCCTTATTGATGCTCTCGAAAAAGCGCGGCAGCAAGGACCTGTAAAAATAGTCTATCTTGAAACTCCTGCAAATCCAACTAATGCCATGACCGACCTGGTCATGGTGCGCAGAGTTGTGGATCACTGGAGTAGGCAACACGATCAATGCCCTGTTATTGTCTGCGACAACACTATGCTCGGGCCGATTTTTCAAAAACCGCTTGAACTCGGTGTAGACATCTGTGTCTACTCACTGACCAAATACATTGGGGGTCACAGTGATTTAATCGGCGGCGGCATTACTGGCTCAAAAGAATTATTGAAACAGATTCGATTAACCCGCGGAAGTTTCGGATTTCAACTCGATGCACACTCTTGCTGGATGCTGTCTCGCTCCATGGAGACGCTTGCAATACGAATGGAACGTGCTGCTGATTCAGGGATGCAGGTTGCAGAGTGGCTTGCAAATAATACAATACTACCATGCAGATTGTTACACCCCGAATTTCTCGAAAACGAAGCTGCAAAGAAACTGTATAAACAACAGTGTACAGGGCCGGGTTCAACCTTTGCATTTATTGTCAAAGATGATCGCTCTACTGCGTTTAAAATACTTAACGAATTGCAGATATTTAAACTTGCCGTCAGTCTTGGTGGGACTGAATCCCTCGTATGCCATCCAGCATCGACGACTCATTCAGGCGTGCCGCTAGAGATGCGCCAGCAGGTTGGTGTGACTGAGGGGCTAATTCGAATATCTGTGGGCCTTGAACATCCGCTTGATCTTATAGAAGACCTGAAACGTGCTTTTACAAAAGCTGTAAACACTTTATGAACGTTTATTCCTAAGACAACTGGACACCTAATGGTGGTGCAACATTATAGCTGCACCACCATTAATCAGACAGAATATTTCTCACGCAACGTCCATCTTTCCAGAGATACAACTACACCATGCATCATTTTTGATGCACCACCTAACACATTTAATTTTATACTGTTTTAACACCCTACACATCCTCAAACACCACACTCAGCCCCTTTTCTAATCTACCTCTGCACCAAATGCCTCATTTATGTTGCACCGGAATTGTGCAATAGTTCACTATTTCATACATCTCTTTCTGGCAAAAGACAAAATACTATCATAAACTACTGATAATACGTCTGTATCAAACTCACCCACTTATCAGTATGAAGAACTGGCACAGATGGTGCTGTAAGTAATCCAAAGCAAAGGAAACTATGACTACTCGAAATCATATAACTCTATATACACTCGTTCTTCTGTTGTTCGGATTCTCCGATACGGCATGGGCGTTACAATCCCATGGTCCACCGGAAGGAATTTACGTTCACCAGATGGCGCACACCCTTTTTATGGCTGCTCTTGCCTATTTGTATTGGCATACCCGGCGTACACAGGAATTAACGAGTAAGGGATGGAAATACCTCCAACTCTTCTGTACCCTTCTCTTTTGCTGGAATGCATTGGCATTTACCGGCCACGAAGCGTTGGAATACCTCACGCCGCAGGACTTTATTGATAAAAACAGCTGGGGTGAGCAACTCGCCTTCCCGCTCAGCTTTATAAAGGTTCTTTATTACATAACTAAGATGGATCATTTCCTGATGGTTCCGGCCTTATTTGCACTGGTGATCAGCCTCAGGACCTTTTACAAGCAGGCATCTTCGGAGGCGGCAAAATGACCGGCCTATCCCTGATACCTGCCATAGTTGTAGAATTTGCCGGGTCAGCTCTGGCGATTATTCTCGCCTTTATTGCTTTAGCCTACGCACGGGCATTAGCAAAACTTCAGCCGAATAACTTTATCTGGGGTTTTCTCTGGTATTTTTCCATTGCTATGGCCGCCTTCTCTCTTTCGAGAGGGGTCGGACATATAGTGCGTATCAGTCTGGTCTACTCTGACAATAGTTTGATCTGGCAGAAACTTGCCCCGCTTTCAGGCGGTTTCAACACGATGCTGATGATATCCGTTGCTGCGGTAATCATCTATTATCATAAAGGCCTCGCCGCATACAAAGTGATCAGGAGCGAAGCAGAAAAACTGGCTGTTGCCAATTTAAAACTTGCATCAAATGCAAAAGAACTTCAGCAACTTAACAGTGGGCTTGAGACCATCGTTGATGCACGCACCCGTGACCTGTCAAAGTCTGAAAAGAAATTTCGCAATTTTTTCGAGAACTCAAAAGACATCGTCTATTTCTGCGACATCAACGGACGTATCACTAATATCAATAACAGTGGTTTGAAAATGCTTGGTTTCACACAGCATCCTGAAACTATAAATTTTCACGAACTTTTCAGTGACCCGGAAATTCTCAACCTTTACCTGTCCACTCTTGGAGAAGAAGGATTTATCAGCGATCTCGAAATGGAATGCACAGGAAGTGATGGTATTCCTCGTCACCTCCTGCTGTCTGCAAATGCAATTCTCGATCGGAATGGCAATATCATTGGTTATGAGGGGATCGGCAAAGACATGACTCGTCTGAAAACTATTACAGAACAACTCATCAACCATGAAAAAATGGCATCAGTAGGTGAAATGGCAGCTGGCATTGCTCATGAGATAAATACCCCGCTCGGAATAATTCTGGGATACACCCAGCTGATGCTTGATGACTTTGAAAGCGATTCAGATACTCACGACAACATGAAGGTCATTGAGCGGCAAACAAAGGTGTGCCGTCGTATCGTCGCCGATCTGCTGAAATTTTCTCGCCAGTCTCAAAGCGAGAAATCAAGCATCAATATCAATACAATAATAAATGACGTGCTTTCTGTTACTGAGCATTCCCTGAATATCAATAAAGTACGTGTTGTGCGCCAACTCGATCCATCACTTCCTGATGTCTACGCAGATGCTGAAAAGCTGCAACAGGTGTTTATCAACCTGTTCAACAACTCACAGTATGCCATGGCGGATGGCGGCAAGATCTGTATTTCAACAACGCACGACGAAAAGCATGTACACATTACCGTCAGAGATTCAGGTTCCGGTATACCAACTGATATAAAAAATAAA
This sequence comes from Desulfosediminicola flagellatus, assembly GCF_005116655.2. Taxonomy (GTDB): domain Bacteria; phylum Desulfobacterota; class Desulfobulbia; order Desulfobulbales; family Desulfocapsaceae; genus Desulfopila; species Desulfopila flagellata. The sequence continues at coordinate 3,372,100 of NZ_CP050698.1, forward strand.
ATATTCGATCCATTTTTCACAACTAAAGAAGTTGGAAAAGGTACAGGGCTTGGCCTTTCAGTGACGTATGGAATCATCAAGGATCATGAAGGAACTATCTCTGTTAACAGCCCTGTTTCTGATCTTGAAAACGACACAAAGACAAACGAAAACGCACCCGGCACTGAGTTTCACATTACTTTGCCGATTAAGACGTCCAACCCTTCAATAACAACTCAGGGATAATAGTGCCATGGCGGAAATACTCGCTTTAGATGACGTAATTGACGCGGCGATACTGGTCAAAAAAATTCTTGAACGACAGGGCCATACCGTCCACACCTTCACTGGAGAGGAAGACGCTATTCAATTCGTAAAGACTCATCGCGTCGATCTCGCCATTCTCGATATCAAGCTTAAGAAGATGAGCGGAGTTGAGGTGTTGAAAGAATTGAAAAAGATTGATCCGGAACTAAAAGCCATCATGCTTACCGGATACCCAACAATTGAAACAGCGCGAGAAGCGCTTGAGGTTGGCGCCAATGAATATTGCGTAAAACCTATTGATAAACAGGAATTAGAAGAGAAAGTGGCTCAGGTTCTTGAGCTGTAAACGAGAAATTTGCCCAATTTCAGCGTTTACAGAAAACACTATTTACTCGTACTGAAAGTAATTAAGAGAGGAGAGTTACATGAAAAAGTCAGTCTACTCCCTATGCGGCATGTGCACAGTGCGCTGCCCTATTCGTGTGGAGTCAGAAGACAACAAGATCACCTGGATTGAGGGAAATCCTCATCTGCTGGGTGGTGCTCTGTGTGCTAAAGGTTCAGCAGGAACAGCTCTTGTTGAAGATAACGAACGACCTCAGCAGCCCCTCATCAGAGTAGGTGCCCGTGGTGCCGGACGATGGCGTGAAGCGAGTTGGGACGAGGCGTTTGATTTTATCGCCGACAAACTCAGTACCATCAAAAAAGAACATGGCGCAGAATCTGTTGTTCTCTCCTCCCGTGGTGGTCCGTGGCAGGCGATGTACAAGGCGTTTATTCATGCCTTCGGCTCACCCAACTACACGAACCATGACTGTACCTGTGGCCGCAACACCCACCATGCAAGTCTTTCAATCAATGGTGTTGGTCGAAAAGGTTTCGCTTACGATATCAAAAATGCCAAGCATCTTGTACTTTTTGGCCGTGATATGTTCTCTGCACTTCGAATCGCAGAGAATCACCAGACCCTTGATATGCTCGATAAAGGCGGTCGCCTCACTTACGTAGATGTACGCCAGACCATGACAGGTGCCAAGGCTACCCGTTTCTTTCAGGTACGACCGGGGACCGACTACGCACTTGCCCTTGGTGTTATCCATGAAGTGATAAAGAAAGGACTGTTCGACAAGAAATTCATTGATCGTTATGTCACTGGTTTTGAAGAACTCTGTAAATTTGTAGAGCAATACACACCTGCATGGGCAGCTAAAGAATGTGGTGTAAAAGAAAAAAACATCCTCGCATTCGTTGAAGAAATCGCTCAGGACGCACCAAACGTCATTTTCCATCCAGGCTGGAACCTCGCCCGATATAAAGACTCGTTCTACGCCAGTCGCGCCATGCACATCCTCAATGTGCTGATGGGCAACATCGAGATGAAAGGTGGACTCTTTATCCCTAAAGGTGCTGGCGACTGTGGTAAGAAAGGCATCCGCAACATCGATCTGGGTAAACCTGATATCAAGCGTGGCGACGGCGTAGGTTGGGAATATAACCACTTTGATAAAGGCCCTGGGCTCGCTCACCTCTTCTTTAACAATATGCTGAAAGAAGATCCGTATCCGATCAAAGCATGGATCGCTATGCGCCATGACCCATTCAGCGGCATGCCTGATCCTGAACAGCAGAAGCTTGCGATGGATAAGTGTGATCTGCTTGTTTCAATCGATACCAACTACAGCGAGTTTGGCTGGTATAGCGATATCATCCTGCCAGAGTCTACCTACCTTGAGCGCGACACCCCGATTGTGCAGCAGAAAGGCCTCAAGCCGCGATTGGCACTTAGGCGCAAGGCCATTGAGCCTAAGTACGATACTAAGGCAAACTGGGAGATTTTCTGCGGTCTCGCTTCCCGTCTCGGTTTAGAGGAGACCTTCCCGTTCAAGACCATCGAAGATATCTGGGAATGGCAGCTTGAGCCTACCGGCTACACAATGGCGGATTTCGATGAGAAAGGCTTTGTGGAAATGATCGATTCTCCTGTGTTCTTTGACCGCGACAATCTTGATGACCAGTTCAAGACCCCAAGCGGAAAAATTGAGATCGTGAGTGAAAAACTGACCAAAGCAGGTCTGCCCTCGCTTAAAGAGTACGAGTCTCCAGCGGCCCCGGAAAAAGGTATGTTCCGTCTGATCTACGGTAAAATAGCGGTTCACACTCAGGGACACACCATTAACAACCCTCTTCTCAGTGAATTGATGCCGACCAATACTGTCTGGATTCATACCAAACAGGCAAAGAAACTTGGCATAGAGTCTGGCGATCTGCTTGAGGTCTCCTCAGCGGACAAATCCTACAGCGCTACTGTCGCTGCGCATGTGACTGATCATGTGCATCCTGAAGCGGTCTTTACTGTTCACGGTTTCGGTAAAGATATTCCGCTCCAGACCCGAAGCTTCAGAGCCGGGCTCAGTGACCAGAAACTGATGGTCGGCAAGCTCGACGACTGGGATCAGGCAGGAGGTGGAGTCAACCTCTGCGAAGTTTTTGTTCATGTTAAAAAGAGTATCCGCAACACCACGAGGAGAATCGCACTGTGAAAAAATATACACTCCATCTCAATAGTCGCAGATGTATCGCCTGCCATGGCTGTGAGGTGCACTGCAAGGTGAATAAGGATTTACCGGTCGGCCCTTTCCTCTGCGATATCAGCTGCACCCCTCTGCAGATTGTGGGTGGTGTACCGAAAACAGAGATTATTTTTTCAAGCTGTCGTCATTGTGATGACCCGCTCTGTGTTCCGGTCTGCCCAACTGATGCGATGATCCAGCGGGCAGACGGAATTGTCTATATAGATCAGGAAAAATGCATCGGTTGTATGGCCTGCCAAAAAGCGTGTCCATGGGATATTCCGGTACAGAACCCTGATGATAACAAAGCTGTTAAATGCGATCTGTGTATGGACAGAATTGACGCAGGATTACACCCTGCCTGTGTTGCAAAATGCACCACACATGCATTGAAACTGGTGGAATTACAGCCGGTATAATTCAATAAAGTAACCCAAAAATTGAGAAGCATCCAACCAGCCGCTGAAATCGCAGAAAAATCGATTTCAGCGGTAACAGGATAGTTGCATGAACAAACAGGAAACACATAAAGAGCAGGGATTCCTCAATGTTTTTCAGGAAGTCACTCGCCTCATCAGCATGGCCCATGATCCGCAGGAAGTTATGGATCTGGTCGTGCAGCGACTGCCGGGATTGCTTGAGGTCGACGCTGCCACCATCAGGCTTCTTGATGAGGGGACAGACACCTTTCTGCTTGGCGCTGCCTATGGTGTTTCTGATGAATACCTGTCTCGTGCAACTATCGATTCGCATGAAGTTATGGCCGAACTCAAGCAGGGTCACCCAACTGCACGAACTCATATCGACCGTATCTGCGACCATGACAGTTGTGAACACATTCAGCGCGAAGGTGTCAAAAGCGCCCTCTCTCTACCGATTCTCTATCAGGAAAAGGTTATCGGAATCCTGCGATTACTTACCAGAGAAGAGCGGAAGTTTCCGCAACATGAGATCGGCTTTGCAATGTCTCTTGCCGAACAGGTTGGTATTGCTATCACCAAAACCAGAATGTATCGGGAGATGGAAAATCAGGTGAAGTTCTTTCAGGAACTTCGCCAGATCTCAAGACTTGTTAACTCTACCCTTGATCTCGACCAGATTCTCACCACTATCGTTGAGAAACTTCCGACAATCATGGGGGTTAAAGGGTGCACCATTCGTCTCTTGCAACCTGCGACGAACAGACTTGAGCTGGTAGCGGCGTCCGGGCTTTCAAAAGAGTACCTGGACCGCGGGTCCATCAGCAGGGAAGACTCTATTTTCAAGGTATTAAAGGGAGAACCCGTTTCAATCTACAACGCCACCACTGATCCACGGGTTGATTACCACGAAGCTATTGCCAAAGAAGGCATCCAGTCAATTCTGGCAATTCCTATCCGTAATGAACTGGAGATTATAGGTGTGCTGCGTTTGCTCACCGCTGAGCACCACTCTTTTACGCCAGGCGAGATCAACTTTGCTATGACCGTGGCCGAAGAAGGCGGCAACGCAATTGAAAAGGCCCGTCTCTACAGAAAAATCACCCTGCTCTTCAACCAGATTGAGGAACACGAAAGATTTCTGCAGACCATTATGGACTCCCTGTGGATGCAAATCCTTGTCCTAAGTCCTGATAAACGTGTGGTTATGGCCAACAGCATGTTTCTCACTAATCAGGGGATCTCCGAAGCTGAAGTGCTTGGACGCAGTTATGACAGTGTCTCACCCTGGTCATCCCCGAAAGCAGCTGTTTCCGCTCTCGATCAAGTTCTGACCAGTGCCGCACCGATAGCCATTCTCGATCAGCTCGAATCAGGCAATACCCGCCTTTGGTTTGAACGTCACCTCACCCCGATCATTGATGAACGTGGCGAGGTCGAATTTGTAATCGAGGCAGTTCGAGACATCACGGACCAGAAGTTGCTGGAACAGGAAAAAATGGAACGGATGAAACTCCAGGGGGTCATCGAAATGGCAGGCACTGCCGCACATGAGTTGAACACTCCACTATTTGCTGCGCTTGGCACCGCTCAACTTTTAAAAGATGACCTAGAATCCGGTGAAGCAGCGGCGGATCTCGATATGATCATCCGTAACTTAAAGAATATTGCCGATCTCACGCGGGAGATGACCTCAGTGACCGGCTTTACAAGCAAACAGTATGTCGGCGAGACCCGCATGGTCGAGCTGAAGTCTGAAAACACGTAATTCATTTTTTTCTCAGAGAGTATCTGAGATAATGTATCAACCCAATTTTTTATCCATGGAGGAAAGAAAATGAAGCGAATCAACATGTTGATTTGTGCGATGTTCATGAGCGTTATCGCCATGACATCTTCAGCATTGGCAGCTGACGCCCAGTTGTCAACCCAAAACCTCAAAGCCGGTGAGACCATTAGTGTTACCGGACAGATTGAGCCTGGGACGGAACTGTATGTAGTTGTAGCCACTGAAAAGATGTTTAAACCTGCGGATGCCCTTGGCTCCAAAGAAATGAAAGAACTCCGTGACGGAAAAAATGGTAAGAACGCATTTGGCGACACCTCCATTCCTCCTGTCTACTATGTTCTTACAAGCAGCCCTGAAAGCCTGGCTACCCCGAAGTCTTCAACCAAGGGTCAGACCTCAGGCCCCTTTGCTTTCCCTCCATTTAAATATGAGGTGAAGGTTAATAAAATCAAGCCTTGGGCTGATATTGCTGAAGATATCAAGCCAATGCTCGGACCTGTTGCGGACAAGGCGCAGTGGGATTTCATCATCTTCACCCATGAAAACAAGTTCGGTATCAACACCATCTCCAAAGAAGCGCCTATCGGTGGTGGTAATGCCCGTGCCATCATGACTGACTTCAACACTCAGCAGGAAGCATGGAACGAAGGTGTTTCTCTCTCTTTGGACAAAGCGACCGGCAAGTACACCGTCGCAATGGCTCCGTACAAAAATCTCTCACCTGACACCAAGATGAAAGTCTGGGTAAACGGTGAGGAAGCAGGCACCTTTGCTATCGAGAAATCCACCTACTTCTTCTCGACCGCCAATATCTACATGAACCCACTGGTTGTTTTCATCGGTGCATTTATTATTGGCGTCCTGTTTGTTATCATGGGTGCTGCAGGTGGTCTCTTCACCGCTGCGTTCCAGGTAACCATTCTTGGCACCAAAGGTCCGCTCGGTATCAATGCAGCTAACACCATTAAACCTACAAACCTTTTCCTTACTCTTTGTTCTCCGATCACCGGGCTGATGAACTACTTCAAGGAGAAGCGTTTTGCATGGCCTGTGGCTATTTTCTTTGCCATCGGTATCGTTATCGGTGCATTCTTCCTCGGACCAAACTTTTCGGCTAAATACCTGCCGTTGAAAGCCTATAAATTCTACCTGGGTATCATCTGTCTGATTATCGGTATCAAGCTGTTTATGGAGTCTATGCCTGGTTCCATCGAGAAGAAGAAAGCGATGAAAGCCATTGTCCAGAAGTTCAACGCTGCTGTAAAAGAAGCGAAGTCTTCCGGTAAGGCCATGGAACTTGGTAAAGTTGAATTCGATAAATTCAACTTTGTTAAATTCGACATGAGATTCTGGGGCGAGACCTTTGTTGCCCGTCCGCTGACTATGCTCCTTTCCGGTATCCTGATGGGTATGATCGCATCATCCTTCGGTGTTGGCGGCGGTTTCATGTTCATGCCGTTCATGACCTCCGTTATGGGTTACCCGATGTATCTTGCTGTACCTATCGCTCTTGCCGGTACCTTCGCGACCTCTGTCGGCGGTATCACCAAGTACGCATTGATGGGTTACTCCCCGGACTGGTTCATGGCTGCGGCTATCGCTGCCGGTGCTATCTGTGGTGGTATGGTTGGTCCTAAAATTCAGAAGCATCTCCCTGAGATCTTCTTGAAGAGAATGCTGGCGATTGCTCTTATTATCGTTTTCGCGAATTACACTCAGATAATTCCATTTCTTCGATAACGAGTTTTGAAATAGCCGTATCTGCTTATTAGGCTGAGCAGTCAGTAATGGAAATACCATGCTGGCTGCTCAGATTTTCGCATTCGCGGCTGTCTCTTAGGCTATTGCTGTTCATTCGAAGCATACAGTAGTAAAATTGATTACATACGTATTTGAAGATAAATAAGAGGCTGATTACTCATGGAAAACTTATTGAAACCGTTTACAACTCTGCTGGATAGTATCTATTTTGGGATAATCAGCCCCGTATTTTCCTTCTTGAGCGGGGGGCTTGAACTGATTCTGCTCGAACCTCTCCGCATGCTGCAGTTACCTGTGGCTCTGCAAGTCGTCTGGGTATCGATCTTTGCGGCAGCGTTGTCGATTTATGTTCGAAAAATCATCAAGGTCGAAGAAAAAGAGGCTGCATTTAAAGCGCAATTCACTGCTAAAAGATCAAAACATGAAGATCTCAAATTGATCAGCGACTGGAAAAGCAGAGAAAAATTTGCCAAAGCGATTGATGATGATATCGATGAAGATTTCAACACCTACCTGGCAGGAAGATTTTCCCGCTACGGCATGGCCTATCTTCTGCCAATATTTATGACACTTTTCTGGCTTGATGGCATCATTACAGACACCTTTATAATTGCCCTGCCCGAATCCACCGGATACCAGGGAATCTCAACCCAGATTGTATTCCTGTCTGCTTACTGTATAACTTTATTCATCTATTTCAGACGGCGCAAAAATCGCCTTAAAAAAGCGGAAATGCAGAACATCTCTGCTCCGGCACAGGGTTCATACAGCTAGAAATACACTATGCTCAATATCCTCAAACAGTTTTCAGAACAGTTGCTTTCACCAGATCAACTGATCAGGAAACGTTATAGAACGTTTAAAGAGCTACTCGCCAGCGATCGCAAGTGTCATGAATTGCTGGCTGAGCTTGAGGATATTCATTACAACGGAAGAGCCGTAGACATAAACCGTCTGCGTATGCTCTTCGGCGATTTTTCAGCCTGTGTTGCAGCCATGATTTCCTGTCTGCAGACGCTGGCTCCCGGTCAATTCAGGAACCTCACAGATTATCATAAGAAGTTCGACTTTTACGCGCGATTTGCACTTTCACCACCCAAAACAGAAAGCGGCAAGCCCTGGATTCTGCCCATCAATGCCTCATATCAGGATGATCGTTTCACTGGCGGCAAAGGGCTGCACCTTTCCCAACTCTTCAATGAGCTCAGCTTTCCTGTTCCTGCCGGTTTTATTGTTTCGACTTCTGCCTGGAACAGCTTCGTAGAACAAAACACCCTGCGCCCGTTCATCAACAGTGAACTCGCTCGCATAAACATAAACTCGCTCGCCTCACTTCAGGAAGTCTCACAACAGGTGACTGACGCTATTAAGCAGGCCCCCATTTCGCCAGAAATAGCTGATGTATTCGGTACGGCCATTGAGGGCCTAATTTCAGCAACAGGTGCAACACGTTTTGCAGTACGTTCAAGCGCCATCGGAGAAGATTCTTCACTTTCTTTTGCAGGTCAGTATCGATCCCTTCTTCAGGTCACTGCCAATGAGGTGCAATCGGCCTGGCGCAAAGTTGTTGCCAGTAAATATTCACCTGAGGCGCTGCTTTACCGGATCATGAACGGTCTTGATGATGAAGCAACACCCATGGCAACACTCGTACTCAATATGGTTGATGCTCGCGTAAGCGGCGTAATCACAACGGGTAATGACGATACTGAGGGTAACAGCTCCAGCTGTATTCATCTCGTACCTGGCCTGGGTGACAGATTTATGGGTGGTCAGATGGTATCGACTACTATCAACATCCTGAATAGTGGCCAAAACTCAAGCGTTATTGACCGTAGTGATGGCAATGAGCTCATTCTCTTAGACAGAGATGCCCTGCAACTCAGTCACTGGGCCGAACAGGTAGCACGCTACTATGGTACCTCCCAGGAAATTGAATGGTGTCAGGATGCTTCAGGTTCAATCTACCTGCTACAAACCAGACGCCGTAACACCGCGTGTGACACAACCGAACCTTCACTGCAAATAGATATAGACCTTCCTTGTCTCTTTCAAGGTGGAGAAAATGCGTCACCCGGCATAGCAACCGGCCCGGCATTTCACCTTCGGTCCGCTGAAGATTTACCACGTATTCCAACCGGGGCAATACTCTTTTGCGACGTCACACCTCCCTCACTGGTCTCTGTTCTGCCTAAAATTGGAGGAGTCATAGCAGCCCTTGGGAGCGTAGCCGACCATTTTTCTTCAGTCGCACGAGAATTTAGGGTGCCAGTCCTGGTAAAAACCGGTAGCCACAAGATCGAGGTTAACAATGGAGACCCTCTGACTCTTTGGTCAGACACGTGTTCAGTCTATCTCGGCAAAACTGAATCTACAAACCGGCTTAAAACCACCAGACAACTCAATGAGACGAGCCCGGTTGCCCGTGCGCTCAAGATGGTTGTCGAATTTTCCTCACCACTTGAGCTCACTGACGCTAGTGCCGATAACTTTCAGGAACAGGGATGCCGGTCGATGCACGACATCATTCGCTTCGCTCACGAACAATCTGTTCAGGCGATGTTTCAGCGGAATCCCGACTCCTATTTCAGAAAGCCGAGCAGTTCCCGGCTGGTCAGTGACATCCCCCTTGAGGTGTTTATCATTGATGTCGGCGACACGCCTGCCAAAGAGAAAGCAATTCCCCGGGAAGTGCGCATTACAGACATCAATTCTCTGCCCTTTCATGCATTATGGCAGGGTTTAACTCATCAAAACGTCAACTGGCAAGACCGCAGCCATTTCGACTGGAAAAGCTACGACAGTATCGCCCTCGCCGGAGGAATCGCAACGAAAAACGATTCATCCTTTGCCAGTTACTGTTTGCTGAGCCCCGAATATCTTAACATCAACATGCGATTCGGCTATCATTTCGCCCTGCTTGATTGTTTATGCACCGATTCACCCGAAGAGAATTATATTCTGTTACGTTTTGCGGGAGGCGGTGGCACAGGTCGGGGCAAAGATCTCAGGCTCTCGTTTATTACCAGGGTTCTGGTAAAGCTGAACTTCGACTGCGAACAAACAGCCGAGTTGCTCGACGCCAGGTATATGCGGTATGATAAAGATAATACCGCGAATCGGTTGGATCAGGTCGGTCGATTGCTTGGTGCCACAAGGTTGCTCGACATGGTGCTGAAAGATGAAACGGAAATTGACAGTTTGGTAAAGGCCTTCTTTCAGGAAACATATGATTACTCAAACGGTTAGTATTTTCTAATGTCTGATTACCCTCTTACTTGGATCACCAGGAATCTTGCGGTAGGTCATGCCCCCATGTCCTACGACGAGCTTGACAGCATCAAATCCCAGGGGATAGATGCCATCGTCAACCTCTGCGGCGAATACTCAGATTTACATGAAATTGAAGAATCTTCGGGGTTCGAGGTATTCTTCCTACCAATCCCTGATGAAAATGCGCCTGCCATGACCGAGATGGAGGAAGGGCTTGAATGGCTTGATTCAGCTATTTATTTAGGGAAGAAGGTCCTGGTACACTGCCGGCATGGCATTGGTAGAACCGGCACATTTGTTACTGCATATCTGCTTCGTCGGGGATTCAGTCTGAAACAGGCTGGAAAGATGCTTAAAAGCACACGTGCCACTCCTACCAATTTTTCACAGTGGTGGTTACTGAGAAAATTCGGCAAACAGGAAGGACAGTTGACCCTCCAGGAACCAACCCCTGAAAATAGAAAAAGCGATGACCTGGAACCTTTTTTTACACGCTACGAACTCCTGATTGATTCATTGAATTCTAAATTTCCAGACTGCCCCGAATGCACATCACCAAAGAGGTGTGCTAGCTGTGACAGTACAACCAATCTGTACCTGATCGAAGCCCTCTACCTGCACTCCAAGATCAATGTATCGCTCAGCACCGAGCAGCGGAATACACTCATTACGCAGTCCAATTCTGTACAAAAATCATTTTCAGAAATAGACAAACAGACTATAAACGGCGAAACGCCAGCACCACAAAGCCCAATCTGCCCGCTCTATCAGGATGTTGCCTGCTTGCTGCATCAATTTCGGCCTGTAAGCTGTAGACTGCATGCTCTTGATGAAAACGAGACAGAGGCTGCTTGTCAGGACGAACTGGAACAGTTGTCTCAAGAGGTTTTTAGTTCAATTTTTGGTATACGTGTTAGTACACCGCTACCATTGGTGCGAATAACCGATGTAGTTTCAGGCAGATTTATACAGAATTACTTCCAATTTCTTGCAGCGCAAAAAAAACCAGGCACTCAATGACCAATACTGGCAACACCACTATTCAATCTCGAAAACTGGTCATGATCGTCGATGATGAACCGGACATGCTCAGCATGTTGCAGCTTGTTCTCGAAAAAAAATGCGCGTGTGATGTTATCACTGCAGCATCTGGTCGTATTGCTCTGGAGAAGCTTATAGAATACCAGCCGGATGTTATCGTAACCGATATCAAGATGCCCGATCTAGACGGATTGCAGCTGCTTAAAAAAATCCGCGAACATGATACGACGATTTCTGTTGTCATTATGACGGGGTACGGCACCATACACATGGCAGTCCAAGCATTGAAAGATGGTGCCTATGACTTCCTTGAAAAGCCTTTTGATCAGGATCATATTGTTCGCGTTGTGAAAAATTGCCTTGAGCGCACTACTCTTCTCCAGACAAACCAGCGCTTGCAGGAACAACTCAACACCATCGACCAGCCAGAAGGTTTTATCGGAAAAAGCCCTGCCCTTAAACGGGTTCTTGATCTCATTGGCAGGGTTGCTGACACAGATGCCACAGTGCTCATCCGTGGCGAAAGTGGTACAGGAAAAGAAGTCGCAGCCCGTGCCCTGCATAATCTCAGTAACCGAAAACACGCATTGATGGTAACTGTGAATTGCCCAGCCTTACCGGAGCATATCCTCGAAAGTGAGCTTTTCGGCTACTCAAAAGGTGCATTCACAGGTGCAATGCAGGCAAAAAAGGGGTTGTTTCTTGAGGCGGACAAATCAACCATTCTTCTGGATGAAATAGCAGATATTCCTGTTTCGGTGCAGACCAAGCTTTTACGTGTCCTGCAGGAAAAAGAGATACAGCCGCTTGGCCAGAATAAAACCATCAAGATTGATGCACGGGTCGTTGCTTCAACCAATCAGGATCTCGAAGCGAAAATCGAGGCTGGGGAATTCAGGGAAGACCTGTTTTATCGTCTGAATGTAGTTACTATAACTATGCCAAGCCTGAGGGAAATGTCAGAAGATATCCCGTTGCTGATTCACCATTACCTTTCACACTTCAAGAGCCGATATAATCGACAGGATGTAGAGGTTTCGCAGAAAACCCTTCAATACCTCTACACGTATAACTGGCCTGGAAATATCCGTGAATTACGCAATACTATAAAGCGGCTTGTTCTTCTGGGAGACGAAACTATTGCAGAAAGTAGCAGAACGGATAGCCAACCGGACTGTGACGAGAACACAGACCGTTTCGATGATCTGTACACCACCCAATACAACGACGCCAAATCCGAAATACTCAGACGTTTTTCTGTCGGTTATTTGCGTAATCTGTTGCAGGAACATCAGGGAAATGTGACGAATGCTGCAGTAGCCTGCGGTTTGGAACGACAGGGGTTACAGCGTATTATGCGTCGCTACAACATTGTATCTTCTGATTTCAAATCGTAGCGTTTCTTTTTTTATTACTGATTTCTAAGATCAGGCCCTCTTTGCTTCCGACCGTAACCTCGTAGTACAGACTACCCACCAATCTGATTCCCGCTAAGAATTAAGTACCTGCTTACGAGGCTTAATGTAATATCTGAAGTATCCAATAACATTCGAGCTCAAAAAGATTATCTCAAGCAATACAGCCCCGGGGGAACCTGCGATCACATTATGTACGATCCATATGCTGGTACCGACAAACATAAATTGACGCAGAATTTTATCATCTTTGCTAAACGCTGCAAAAGTCCCAAAAATAGTGCCTGTAAATCCGAGAATGGTCAGAAGACCTTCATACGTAAATGCGGATACAACAATTGCAATCATCAGAAATACCCATAGAAGCTTTCTCGATGTAGAGAACAGGCAGGCAATAAATCTGATAGCAGCAAGAAGAGCCAGACACGCTGCTGTCCAGTGTCCTAAACACCAGAAATGAATAGCAATCATTATGCAGGATATTAGCAGACAACTGACAATATGCACCCGTTCTTTAAACTGAAACGATGCGATATCAGTACATATAGCGATACCAACTAAAATCTGGGAGAGAACAAAGAGAGACATTTAATTCCATAATAAGGTAATTGTTGAGCTTCAAATATTTCAATCACCCGACTATACAGGCCTCACCTGCTTTCAACAATGTTTGAAATAGAAAGCCCCCGGTATTTCAATAATACCGGGGGCTTTAAGACTGGGAGTCTTATTCAAACTACGCAGCCAATATTTCAAGCACTTCTGAGCACTTCCTCTTAGCTCTATTCACTATAGTGTCAGCTTCATTCATGATCTCTTTTTTATATGCTTCGTCACGGATGCCTTCCATATTGATTACCACATTCTGGTAAGCTCCCCAAATGCCTGTTTCAAGTGATCTTGCTCCGACCTGGGTATCTGATCTGGAGGCTGGATTTCCGTAACGAGCGACAGTACACAAAGCATCCCATGCTGCATCGCCATAACGCATGGTGGTAAGCGGTACATTGATTGCCGTTTTTAAACCGGCCTGCATCTTGGCAGTTCTGGCTGTTCGCTCTTTTTCTGTATTTTTAGGCATCCTGAGACCATCCATATACTCATTGAAGGCTGAGGTATCCGCATCTATCATCGGTATAAGCTTAGCTGTCAAATCATGAAGCACAGGAATTGCCTCTATCATCTGAGGTTGTACATCCTCAAATTTTCTTACGCCCCACGTGAGTTTAGCCACCATTGAACCCAGGCCCGTACCAATCGCAGCAATGGTTGCAGATGCAGAACCACCACCGGGAGCGGATGTACGATCGGCAATCTCTTCTATAAAAGATCTAACAGTCATGCTGGCAAGCGGCTCATCAGCTTTTTCGGCAACGATATATTCAATGATCTTCTCTTGCGGCTTAAACTGCGCAACTGAGTTCAACCCCAATCGTTCCACTGCCAGGCGGATCTTCTGATCTTCCTGATAGATAAAGAGATTTTCTTTTTCTATATAGTAATCTGCAGCCATCAGCATTGCTTCAAGAGGCACAACACCCACGATTTCAGAACCAGTTACTGCAAGCTTTAAGGCAGCTGCCTCTTTTTTTGCCTCTTCGTATAAGATATGAATCGGGGTAACTTTGTAATCATTGAGGTTTACCGTGAGTTGGGCCATGTTATATTCATTTACAAACCAGCCCATCCCTTTCACTTCTTTCAGCTTTCCTGGTTCATCATCACCGCGCCCTGCCTCACGAAGATTCAGCGCAATACGATGAGCCTGATTTGAACTGCCGAGAATATTCACATTGTAGGCAATGAGAAATTTCCTGGCACCTGTCGCTGTGATACCCCAGCTTGGAACAAATTCTTGTGGTCCGAAATCCGGCTTCCATCTATCATCGGCTAACCGTTCTTCGAGTGCCTCATACTCGCCTTCCCGAAGATGTGGCAATTTACGTCGATATTCCTGTTCAGCCGCCTCTTCATAGAGGTAGAACGGAATGCCCAGCTCATCGGCTGCTCTGGCTGCAAATATTTTTGAGACCTGCACACATTCTTCCATGGTAACATTGGCTACCGGAACGAAAGGACAGACATCCATTGCGCCAAAGCGTGGATGCTCACCTTTGTGGGTGCGCATATCAATACGCTCTTTTGCCACCTTTGCCGCAGCAAGTGCTCCCTCGACTATGCTTTCAGGATCTCCGACAAAGGTATAGACCGTGCGGTTGGTAGATCGGCCCGGATCCATATCAATCAGCGTACAGCCGGGAGTAGATCTGATAGCTTCAGCTATAGCCTCAATAGTCTTTTCATCGCGGCCCTCTGAAAAGTTGGGCACACATTCAATTATTTTATTCATTGTTGTTCCTTGAACACTATCTATTAGAACTGGTTCAGCTATCCGACCCTGCAACCAATTCACCCTTTTTGTATACCTTTACAACCGGAGATACCCCTGCATGATACGCAAGAATCGCCGGAGATTTTCCATCCAGTACAAGGAAATCAGCCTGTTTACCGATATCAAGACTACCTACACGATCAGCAAGTCCTAGTGCATAGGCAGCATTCAATGTTGCACCGCAAAGTGCCTCTGCTGGGGACATATGCATATTGAGAACGGCAAGGCCTATTACAAAGGGCATTGATTCGGTGTAACTCGAACCCGGATTGCAATCGGTTGCCAGGGCAACAGGCAGATCATTATCAATCATAAACCGTGCACGCGCATACGGTTTTCGAAGACTGTAGGCAGTTGCGGGGAGAAGATTAGCCACCACTCCGGCAGACACCATGGCCCTGATATTTTCATCACTTGCTGCAAGAAGGTGATCAGCTGAGCATGCGTTAAGCTCCGCCGCCAAACCTGCACCGCCCAAATCATTAACTTCATCGGCGTGAATCTTAACTTTCATGCCGAGTGCTGAAGCTGCAGTAAGTAACTTTCGTCCCTGCTCTATTGAAAAGACACCTTCTTCACAAAAGATATCGCAGTGTTCTGCAATGCCCTGCTCTTTAACTGCAGGTAACATTTTATCTATCAGTAATGCTATAAATGCATCAGGGTTGTTCTTGTATTCTGGCGGAATGGCGTGAGCACCCATAAACGTTGCAACGACATCCTGCTTTCCGTTCCTGGACAGCCGATCAATAACACGCAGCATCTTCAACTCGTTTTCTGTGTCGAGTCCGTAACCACTTTTGATCTCAAGCGTAGTTGTGCCAAACTTCAGGGCAGTTTCCGCCCGAAGGCGGGTCGCCTCAAAAAGCTCTTCTTCGCTTGCTGCTTCAACAGCGCGTACTGAAGAGAGTATCCCGCCACCCTGTTTGAGAATCTCAAGATAGGGTGTACCCGTTAATCTTAACTCAAACTCCTCCTCGCGCCTTGCGGCAAAGCAAAGGTGGGTATGCGGATCAACAAATCCGGGGATGACACATTGCCCCTTAATATCAACAATCTCAACATCGGCATCACCGGAGTGAGATTTTAGCAGATCTGTATCACTGCCAATTGCCGCTATTTTTCCATCTTTGACAAGAAATGACCCTTGAGGATAATGTTGCAAATCTCCCTGAACAGTCCCCCCATGAGGACGACCTGAATCAACGGGAGTGTATATGTTTGCATTTCGATATAGTGTGGACATTTTATCTCCTTAAGCCCTCGGCTATTCAGCGCCTTTGCTGAACAGTTCGGCTACGGCATCGCTCACCTTTGACTCATCTGCCCGATATGGAATAGTAATCTGGTCGCCGTTTGCATTCTCTTTATTGTAGGCGACAGCAACCTCAATGGCGTTCGGATTACGCCCCCAGTTACGACGAGCCACTCCACCCATAACATCCCAACTCATTGCGGACCGCAGGATCTCATCCACGCGCTCGCTCCCATCCAGAACCATGCCGAAACCACCATTAATAGCCTTACCTATTCCGGTTCCACCACCATTATGCAGTGCCACCATCGACATTCCTCGTGCTGCATTTCCGGCGAAGCATTGAGTAGCCATATCAGCACAGACATTACTACCATCACGGATATTTGCAGTTTCCCTAAATGGAGAATCAGTTCCACCCGGATCATGGTGATCGCGCCCGAGAATAATTGGTCCGGTTTCACCAGTTCGTACCATTTCGTTGAACTTCAGAGCAATTGCTGCACGGCCGCCGGCATCCGAATAAAGAATGCGTGCCTGGCTACCTACTACAAGTTTGTTTTTTTCAGCATCCTGAATCCATATATAATTATCTCTGTCTTCAGATCGTCGATTTGGATCAATACATGACATGGCTGCCTTATCAGTCTTATGCAAATCAGCAGGATCGCCACTTAAGCAGACCCAGCGAAATGGACCGTAACCATAATCAAAAATAGGACCCATGATATCTTCAAAGTATGATGGGAATATGAAACCATCGCGAGCATCTACACCGTTTCTTGCAACCTCAGTCACCCCGGCATCGTAAACCGCTTTTAGAAAGGCATTCCCATAGTCAAAGAAATAGGTGCCCTGATCACTCATTTTTTGTACTGCAGCGATATGGCGCCTGAGGCTGATATCGACAAGCTCTTTAAATTTTTCGCGGTCAGTAGCCAGCAAATCTGTTCGTTCCTGAAAGCTTATGCCTGCAGGACAGTACCCACCATCATAGACAACATGGCAGGAGGTCTGATCAGAGAGCAGATCAACAGGGAATGCATGCTCTGCCATATACTCGAGCAGATCAACAACATTTCCATGATAGGCGATTGACAGATTTTCTTTTTTCTCTTTTGCACCAGAGGCGAGCTTCAGCACTTCAGCAATATCATCTGAGACAACATCCACCCACCCCTGCTCATACCTTGTTGTTATGCGGGAAAGATCAACCTCAGCAGTAATCGACACAGCACCTGAAATTTTGGCTGCCTTTGGTTGTGCGCCACTCATTCCGCCCAATCCTGACGATACAAAGAGTAATCCCTGCAAATCACCATCCTCTGCAACACCACACATCTTGCGACCGGCATTTAACAAGGTGTTGTACGTACCATGCACTATTCCCTGAGGACCTATATACATCCAGCCACCAGCAGTCATCTGGCCATACGAAGAGACTCCCATCTGCGCGGCGATTTCCCAGTCATCAGGATTATCATAGAGGCCGACCATAAGACCGTTGGTTATAATTACCCGTGGCTGATCCGGACTTGACTTGAATAAGCCAAGCGGGTGTCCCGACTGCATGACAAGCGTCTGCTCTTCTGTCAGTACCTTCAGGTATTTTTTAATCAACCTGTATTGCATCCAGTTCTGACATACTGATCCGGTTTCACCGTAGGTCACGAGTTCATAAGGGTAGAGTGCCACTTCAAAATCAAGATTGTTATCAATCATCAACTGAAAAGCTTTACCTGCAAGACATTTTCCTTCATATTCTTCAATCGGACGCGCATGTAATCGCCCATGCGGACGAAACCTGTAGCCATATATCCGGCCATGGTTCTTGAGTTCTTCGAGGAATTCTGGGATGAGTTTTTCGTGATGCTGCTCAGGTATGTATCTGAGTGCATTCTGCAGTGCGACCTCAGTCTGTGCTTGTGTCAGCCTGAAACCACGATCCGGCGCCCGCCGAATATTTTCATGAAAAGCAGGTTTCTCAGGCAAATCTCCATCCAGCTTAATTTTCATTGTTTCCGCAGCATCCGTATTGGTAAGCATCTCCAACTCCTGGAATTATATTGTTATTGTTCTATATTTTAGATCAGGACAGATTTATCTCTACCATCTGTTCCTCTGTCTTTTATTGTTGCATATCCTATGTTAGCAACGTCAACTTGTATATACAAGTAGTTTTTCCATTAACCCGCGACACTCCATCTCAATCAAATATAAATGTATATCAGATGACATTTTACGGTTGCGACTCCGCCAACTTGTATATACAATACCTGGAGATAGAATAATAAATGCGAAAACCAGCTCGAATATGAGTTCAATTCTTCCTGTAAAATACATTATGTGTACATTTGAAATAGATCCAGGTCACCTTACACTTTCACAACTCAGAGCTGTTTCCCGGGAGGATGCACATATCACCCTCTCAGCCGACTGCCGAAAAAACATAGATGCCTCTGTCGCAACAGTAAAAGAGCTCATTAGCAATGGCCGGGTAATATACGGCATTAATACAGGTTTTGGCCTGCTCGCCAATACCGTCATACCACATGAAGAACTCGAGCATTTACAGCGTTCTATCGTATTATCCCATGCCGCAGGCGTAGGTCGGCTCATGAATGAATCAACTGTCCGCCTGATGATGGTATTGAAGATAAACAGCCTTGCGCGAGGATATTCAGGTATACGTTACGAGGTAATTGATGCGCTTGTGCGACTCATAAACGCTGAAGTGTATCCTTGCATACCCATAAAAGGTTCTGTTGGTGCGTCAGGCGACCTTGCACCACTCGCTCATATGAGCACTGTCCTTCTTGGCGAAGGTGAAGTGTTGCATAAAGGCAAGCGACTGACAGGTCGTGAAGGTTTGGAAATCGCTGGAATGCAACCAATCACCTTAGGACCAAAAGAAGGACTAGCCTTATTAAATGGCACCCAGGCTTCAACAGCTCTTGCACTTGAAGGTCTCTTTGCGGCAGAAGACCTGTTTGCAGCGGCGGTGGTGTCCGGTAGTCTCTGTGTTGAGGCCGCCCTTGGTAGTCGCCGTCCGTTTGAACCAATGATACATGAAGTGCGCGGCCATCAGACCCAGATAGATGTTGCGGCAATGTACCGACAGTTACTGCAGCATAGTGAAATAGAAACATCTCATAAAGATTGTGAATCAGTTCAGGACCCCTACTCGCTTAGGTGCCAGCCTCAGGTGATGGGCGCATGCCTTACCCAGATACGAAACAGTGCGGAGATCCTTCTGGTTGAGTCAAATGCTGTCTCAGATAACCCGCTTGTTTTTGCGGCCGATAAAGACATCATCTCAGGTGGTAATTTTCACGCAGAACCTGTAGCAATGGCTGCAGATAATCTGGCACTTGCCATTGCCGAGACAGGTTCATTGTCTGAGCGAAGGATGGCTCTGCTTATCGATAGCCATATGAGCAAACTGCCGCCATTCCTTGTTGAAAAAGGTGGTCTCAACTCCGGTTTTATGATTGCCCAGGTAACATCGGCAGCTCTTGCCAGTGAGAATAAATCTCTTGCTCACCCCGCTTCTGTTGATAGTCTGCCAACCTCAGCAAATCAGGAAGATCATGTCTCAATGGCTACTTTTGCAGCACGCCGACTTACTGACATGGCTGAAAATACAGCCAACGTCCTGGCCATAGAATTACTTGCTGCATGCCAGGGTGTAGATTTCCGCGCTCCTCTAAAAACATCTGAATTGCTTGAATCTGCGAAAATGCTTGTGCGTAACGAGGTCCCGTTTTATGATCAGGATCGATATTTTTCCCCTGATATTGAGAAAATATACCACCTTATCCGAGATGGTCAGTTCAATTTTCTTATGCAGGATACTCTGCTTCCAAGCTTTAGCAATTGATGGCGTCGTAAAAAGCCCGATCTCCTTCGTTGTAGTTTATTCACAGGGCCTCAACATACCAAATGTATTATTGAGGTCCTGTGAATAACACTACGTCTCGTATATCGAGCTTTTTTAGTTTGCCATCCGATAAACGTAGACCTCGATAACTTCGAAAGACCTTTTTACGAGTCCATCAGTAATTGATAAAATTCGCATATTATGAGTAGTCCCAAAGTAACAGAAAGCACTAAACTGAGCGACACCGGTAGACCTCTCTACCAGCAGGTGAAAGAGCACATCGTGAGTAAAATTACTAACGGTGTATGGCAACCCGCCATGAAAATTGACTCTGAGGCTGAACTGGTTGCATCTACCGGTGTTTCGAGAATGACGGTAAACAGGGCACTTCGGGAACTTACTGCAGAGGGGCGCTTGATACGGCGTCAAGGCCAGGGAACGTTTGTTGCTGAAAGCAAGCCCCAGTCAGCGCTTCTTGAAATACATTCAATTGCCAGAGAAATTGAAGAACGCGGGGGGAAATATTCGTGTTCTGTACATCTACTCCAAGAGGAAAAAGCACGACCAGAACTCGCTGAATCAATGGGACTTGAGCCGTATACCACAGTATTTCATTCGGTAATTGTCCATAAAGATAACGGGTTGCCTATCCAGCTGAGCAGTAGGTTTATCAACCCTGATATAGCACCCGACTATCTCAAACAGGATTTCACCTCTATAACCCCGAACGAATACCTGCTGAGCCTTGTACCAATCTCTTCAGTGGAACATGTGGTAGAAGCACTTATCCCTGAAATGTGGATACGTGAATTGCTTGAGATCAACAGCTCTGAACCGTGCCTCGCTCTGTATAGAAAAACCTGGGTAGGTGATGTAATTGCGACAAATTCTACATTTTATTATCCAGGTTCCAGATATACTTTAGGAAGTAAATTTACCCCTACCACATCAGGCATCATTCAGGTAACCTGAATGATCGGGCCCAAACCCCACCTTTGTCGGGCCCGTCATTCAGTTCCGCCCCCTACAGGCAGTTTGTAGTCACGTAGTTTTGATTAAATCCACCGATCCGACAGTCTCTTAGTCAACTCAACGTATTCATTGCTTGAAAAAGAAATACATTGCTTCACTTTACTGAAGCTGGCATCTATGTTTAAGGTGCTCCCAATTTAGCCCATATCAAGGATATGGCAGCGTACAACGCTCAATGACATGACAAATACATTATAGGTTCCATCATCGAAAATGCCACTTATAGGCAATATATTATACCGATACGCGATATACCGAAAATGGCACCTTTAACATTTTATGGAAATCCATTAATTTCGTGCCCTTTTTTTCTATAGTGATATTCTGATAACTATCTGACGTAAAGACAACATCAATCACAATCTTCAACGACGCAGTTTATTGCAACTGGTAACCGTCCACTTATCATCTAACCATGAGTAAAACTGATTTAAATAGCCCTGAACCTGAATTTGACCATTCCAACCTTCTGGAACTTGCCGCAAGCAGAATGCCGTTTGGCAAATACTCAGGTAGATTACTGATAGACCTTCCAGAGCCTTATGTCGTATGGTTTGCAGGACAGGGGTTTCCACCAGGAAAACTCGGCCAAATGTTACAGACAGTCTATGAGATTAAAGTGAACGGCCTTGAGTATCTCTTTGAACCCCTTCGAGAGAAATAACTTCTTTTTTCCCAAATTCTTCACAATGGAGCCAAAATGAACATTGATTCCTCTGACGCAAAAGGCTTTTTAATTGAACTCTATTCAATGACAGAAGGCGACACAGCAAGACAGGTTTCAATGTATGATGTTGGGGAAAAGCTTGGGATGGAAAAAAATGCTATCTCATCGATTAGTGAAGATCTTATTATAGATCAACTTGTCGAGCTGAAGACACTTTCGGGAGGAATCGGAATTACCCAAGAGGGGCTTACAGCACTTCAAAAAGAAGGGTTAATTTCAGCTGCGCCTACTCATAACGTACAGAAACTCGGAAAAGGCCCGGTACTTGATGAGAATGATCTGAAAATTATCGAGCAACTTCTTTCGAGTATCAAAAATGCAGTATTTGGCTCTCAAACAAAATACGCTCAACTAGAAGAGATTGTTATTGATATTAAAACTATCGAAATACAGCTTCTTTCCCCCCGACCAAAGTTGTCTATCGCAATGGAGGTATTCAAATCCCTTCATACCACCTTACAGAATTCACAATCCAAAGAGATTGCCAAGGCAATTGGAAACCTGTTTTAAATACACAATTTTCCAACAGACAGATAGTGCTCTGATCGCTGAAGTTACAACGTGCTTCAGCGATTAATTAGCCGAAATCATTTTGCCTTTAAAGAAACTGCCACCCTCCGCAAGGCATCGAAATCGCTTAAGGCTCTCTTCGCCCATTACGCATTTTTTAATATCGTAACCAGTTTTCTCACCTGTTATCTTCTGCTCACCTTGTCAGAACCATACAAATTCCTTATCATTTCTCAAGTAATTTACTTTTTAGTGCCCGGTAGGTTCTTCTCTGTTTTTCTAGTGTCTTTAACCTTGTAACTTCAACTAGTGTCATGTCATTTGTCAGATGTCGTAATAATGTGAAGCTTTTTCTCTTCCTGCAAAGCATGCCTGATGGAGCATAGCAGCACTATGTGACTGAAGGAATAACCAAGTCAGGAAATGAACAGGGCGAGCAGAATTAGACATCTGAGGCATGACAGGACACTAGAAGTAAAGGAGCATCAACATGAGCAACTCCGGCAATCAGCTTTTCACCCCTTTTAAACTCAAGAACTTCACTTTAAAAAACAGAATCGGTGTCGCCCCCATGACCAGAATGTCAGGTGGTGAAACATCCATCCCCCGTCAGGACGTTCTGGATTTCCTGGTGCGCAGAGCAGAGAATGGTTCCGCCATAGTATACACCGAAGCACTAGTAACTGATTTTGAGAGTGCTCAGGGGTATCCCGGACAAGCAAGAATTACAACCCAGGCACAAATTGATGCATGGAAACCAGTAGTCAAGGGAATCCAGCAAACAGGTGCTATTGCCGTTATGCAACTTTTCCATTGTGGTCGAATGGGCTGGCCTGAAGTCAATCCTGCGCGCAGACTCATTGCTCCAAGCCCCATTGCTCCAGCTCAAGATAATCCGCTTACGGGTACTCCTTATCCTGTCCCTGAAGAGATGACACAGTTTGATATCGATCACGTAATCAATGGATTTGTAGAAACAGTAAAGGGTGCTGTTGCAGCAGGATTTGACGGGATTGAAATTCATGGAGCACATGGATACCTGATAAGTCAGTTCCTCTCTGAGTACTCAAACACCCGAACTGATAATTATGGTGGCACTGTAGAAAACAGATATCGCTTTACGCATGAAATTCTCCAGGCTGTAAGGAAAGTCATTCCTGAAGATAAGCTTCTGTTATTCAGACTCTCAAACTGGGGCGTAGCTGACATGGAGGTATCACTCTTTAAAAACGCAGCAGAATGGCAAAGTGTTATCCAAATGTTATCAGCAGAGCCAATTGATGCGCTTTCCGTATCTACCTATGATTTTCAGCAAAAAGCATTCGAAACACAAATGACAATGAGTGAACTCACTCGCACCTCAACCAATCTGCCTATTTTACTCTGCGGGAAAATTTACAACCGCCAGACAGCAGAAGAAGCTCTTGAGCATGCTGACATTGTACTCTTTGGCAAATCCGCACTTCTCAACCCTGACCTTGTAGAACAACTAAAAACAGACAGTGACCTGAAGTGTTTTAGTTCAGAAGATGCAAATATCGCCTACACTGACACACCTCTGCCATGACACAACCAGAGACTAGCCATTCTCAGAATGGCCGCGTAGCTGAGGTTAAGGATACCTTTTAATTTATGAGTTGACCATGAAACGATCTTTACCCGGCAGCGTAAGTTATCTTACGCTGCCGATCACTTATGCGTACGTTATGTTTCTTACTGTTCTCATTCTGGCTGGCTGCTCAGCTAATAACATTACAGAAGAAAAAATCAGAGAATTTATCAGCAATGCAGAAATTGCAATAGAAGAGGGCAATATCAGAAAAGTAGGTAACCTTATTGATGACACGTACAATGACAGCAGAGGACGAGGTAAAAAGGAACTGATTCAGTATGTCACCTATCAGGTCTTACGAAAGCGTTCCATTCATCTGTACACCTCAATAACATCCATATCGTTTCCTACCCCAGATACCGCTACAGTCCAGCTCTATGCTGCGATGACAGGCGTACCCGTGGAAAGCACGAGAGCTCTCCTTGATATGCGTGCTGATATCTATACATTCGATTGCACTCTTACACTGCATGATGAGAACTGGGTCCTTTCATCTGCATCATGGGAACCTGCATTACTTGAAGATCTACTGCCTGAATAATAACACGACCACGCACCACACTGCCCTGCACAATCCACAGCCAAACCATCTGAAGTGATACAAATTCTCAGGTCCTACAAGATATAGAAATCATAAGCACATTCTCCAGAGCATTCGCACTCACTGGAGTATGTGCATTTATTGGTAGAATTCGAAGGCATATTTTTGATACACTCTATGTATGCGCTGCTGATGAGTGTAATTTTCATATACCGACCTTCACCTTCCGCACAGGAAGTACGAATCAAGTACACTTCAGCAGAAATAATGACCTTGAGTACACGTTTTCCTCATTGATCAGTAACACCAGCATGGAGATGATTGCCATGTCGAATATATCAGAGTATTTGACCAATATGTGGATGATGCCTGTCGCACTGATCATCCTAACCACCCTCTTTATCATTACTACCTGGCTATTTGCAAGGTATTACAAAACTACCAAGTTTGGCTCGGTGTTTTTTCCCTTTCTACAAAACCAGCAAACCAACGGTGTTCAATTCAAAAATGATATTCGTCAATTAGAACGAATTGAGGTTGAAGGTATCCGCGCAGATATTTCTGATGGTATATCATCCTACAGTGGACTGATTACCAATATATCGACATTGGGATTATGCTTGAAAGATGTACCGGCCAACATGTCTACGTCCCGATCATTTCTTTCGGTTGTCATACGTGGAAAATCAGAGGAATACAGGATTGTGGCGAGACCGCGCTGGGAACAGATACAAAGCAATATGGGAAAAACTGTAGGTGCAGAGATTGCCAGTTCCCCGAATAGCTGGAACGACTTCGTACTCTCTCTTTAGAATATGAAAACAAAAAAGGGTTACAGCCATAATGACTGTAACCCTTGAAATTTGCTGGCGGGGCTGACGAGACTCGAACTCGCGACCTCCGGCGTGACAGGCCGGCATTCTAACCAACTGAACTACAACCCCAATCATGACACTTGACGTGGTGGGCGACACAGGGCTTGAACCTGTGACCCTCGGCTTGTAAGGCCGATGCTCTCCCAACTGAGCTAGTCGCCCGTCGTCAGCGTGAGAGACTATTTACCAACTTCACCCGAACTCGTCAAGCAAATATCTTCACTTTTTTAATATTCTATTCAACATTTTCAGCCCACCAAGACACTCCTTAAAAGGTAATTGAATTCTGACTTTTCATCTCCCTGTTATTCCGACAAACCTCTATTAGTCGTGTAAACCTTACCTGATTTTATATTATTACTACCATTTCAGGGATAGACAGATTTAAGGAATAATCCAGCATCACAGTCAATAAACACTGTGCTACCAAGCCATTGCTACATTTTATATGTACAAGAGGTAGTGAGAAGAAGAAAAATGCAGGAACATTCAGAGAATCAGACTTGTGGGATCACTATGCAACTGAAGAGACAAAAAAAAGGGTTACAGCCATAAAGACTGTAACCCTTGAAATTTGCTGGCGGGGCTGACGAGACTCGAACTCGCGACCTCCGGCGTGACAGGCCGGCATTCTAACCAACTGAACTACAACCCCAATCATGACACTTGACGTGGTGGGCGACACAGGGCTTGAACCTGTGACCCTCGGCTTGTAAGGCCGATGCTCTCCCAACTGAGCTAGTCGCCCGTCGTCAGCGTGAGAGACTATTTACCAACTTCACCCAAGCTCGTCAAGCAAATATCTCCAGTTTTTTTATTATGTCAGAAATAATTATAGAACGCAAAAATACTACTAAATAGATCTGTTCGTCCCGCCCTTTTCATCTCCCTGTTATTCCGGCAATCGAATATTTACTGAGGTTATTTGCTTGCCTCAAAGTGAAAAACAATTGCACCATCAAAATCCGACGCCTGCTTTACACTATCGCTAGCTAAATGCTTTTGAAAGAAAAAACAGAAAATGTTGAAAGAGTAAAAGCACGAAATGGCCACCTATATGTTCACACGCCAAAGATGTAACCAGCGGCTATATAATAAACACTACATAAAAGTTTATGATTAGCACTAATCTTCAGCTTGCAAAAGTGAGGAGAGAGGCGTGAGGTGTCGTAGATTGCCAAGTGGTGTTTTTTTTTAGATTCCCGTAATTTCATTAGTTGAGAAGAAGTCAGGAGCTTTGAGTTGTTACTCCTCACCCCTCTCTCCTCATTTCACTCAGCTGATCTTTGGTGGTAATCATATAAAGGCTTGAGGCAGCCTGGCATAACAACCACTCATATTGCTACACCTGAACATAAAACAATTAAAACGAACAACCTGTAGCTCGCTACACAGTTCAGATGAGATTTGTTGGCAAGATGCAATCAGGACGAATATCAACAGGTAGGCTGGAGATGATAGCAAAAAAGAAAGGAGATAAAAAACAAAAAAGGGTTACAGCCATAATGACTGTAACCCTTGAAATTTGCTGGCGGGGCTGACGAGACTCGAACTCGCGACCTCCGGCGTGACAGGCCGGCATTCTAACCAACTGAACTACAACCCCAATCATGACACTTAACGTGGTGGGCGACACAGGGCTTGAACCTGTGACCCTCGGCTTGTAAGGCCGATGCTCTCCCAACTGAGCTAGTCGCCCGTCGTCAGCGTGAGAGACTATTTACCAACTTCACCCGAGGGCGTCAAGCAAAATAATTAATGAGCTGAATTATGTTCCAACTCTTTTGCTTCAGCAGCAACCTCAGGAACGACAACTGGTTTAAGAACAGTTTCACCTTCTTTCAAAACAATCGCATGTTCAAGCACATTGTCCATATGCTCGACAAGCGTAATTGAAAGGCTCTTACGAATCTTGGCTGGAACATCATCTAAATCCCTCTCATTATCCTTCGGAATCAGGACATGAGTAATATTACCACGCTTGGCAGCAAGCAACTTCTCTGTCAAGCCGCCAATAGGCAGCACCCTGCCCCGCAGAGTGATCTCTCCCGTCATGGCAAGCTCATGCCTTACAGGAGCCTTTAACAGGGCTGATACAAGCGTAGTGGCTATGGTGATACCAGCTGACGGCCCATCCTTAGGGATGGCTCCCTCCGGCACATGTATATGTATATCAAGCTTCTGGTAGAAATCCGATTCCAGGCCAAGCATATCACCTCTTGAACGCACATAGCTGAGTGCAGCCTGAGCCGATTCCTGCATCACATCACCGAGTTTTCCGGTAATTATTAACTTACCGGCACCAGGCATGAGTGTAGCTTCAATCTGCAGCAACTCACCGCCAACTTCAGTCCAGGCCAGTCCGGTTGTAAGTCCAACCTCATCCTGCTCTTCTGCTAATCCAAATCTGTACTTTGGAGTTCCAAGGAATTTCAAAATAGACTGAGCACTAATACGATATTTTTTCTCAGGATCATTCCTCTTTAAGCGATCGCGCGCAATTTTTCTGCAAAGCGAAGCGATATTCCTCTCAAGATTCCTTACTCCAGCCTCGCGGGTGTAACGCCTGATAATTTCCAAAGTGGCCCCGTCGGTCATCTGGATATCGTCTGTAGCAAAACCGTTCGCCTCAACCTGCTTTGGTATCAGATACCCTTCAGCGATTTTCAGTTTTTCCTGCTCTGTATACCCACGGATCTGGATAATCTCCATCCTGTCCTGAAGCGGAACGGGAATACCATGAAGATTATTTGCTGTAGTAATAAAAAACACTTCAGAGAGATCGTAATCTATATCGAGATAGTGATCATTGAAGGCAGTATTCTGCTCGGGGTCCAATACCTCAAGAAGGGCCGAGGAAGGATCACCACGGAAATCCATGGACATTTTATCTACTTCGTCAAGACAGAATACCGGATTAGCCACATCCACCTTTTGCATAGACTGGATAATTTTACCAGGCATAGCGCCAATGTATGTACGCCTGTGTCCTCGGATTTCAGCCTCGTCACGTACGCCACCCAGAGAAAGTCGTGCAAACTTACGACCCATTGCCCGTGCAATTGAGCGGCAAATAGAGGTTTTACCAACACCTGGAGGTCCGACGAGACAAAGAATCGGTCCCTTTATCTTTTTCACCTGGGTCTGTACTGCCAGGTATTCAAGGATACGCTCTTTGGTTTTGGTAAGACCGTAATGATCTTCATCAAGAATTTTCTCAGCTTTAGCAATATCAAGCTGGGATTTGGACTTCTTCTGCCACGGCAGATTGACGATGCAGTCAATATAATTACGAACGACCGTCGTTTCCGCAGACATGGGAGGCATGTTTTTAAGCTTTTTCAGCTCTTTTACTGCTTTCTCCCTGGCAAGCTGCGGCATCTTTTTCTTCTTGATTGTCTCTTCGAGTTCACCCATCTCATCAAGACCATCTTCGCCCTGCCCCATCTCGGTCTGGATCTCCCTGACCTTCTCGCCCAGATAGTAATTACGCTGGGTTTTCCCCATACGCATTTTCACCTTTGCGTTGATGCTCTTTTCAAGCTCGGCAAGTTCGATCTCGCGATGAATAACTTCCAGGACCTTTTCTATTCGTACAACTATCTCATCACACTCAAGAATTTCTTGCTTCTCATTAGCTTTAAGTGGCAAATGGGAGCAGATAATATCAAGCAATTTCACTGGTTCTTCGATGGCTGCAACAGACTTGACTACCTCTTTGGCAATCTTTTTATTGCCTGCAGCATACTCTTCGAAAAATTTGCGTAGTTCACGCTCATACGCAACAATATCACCAGTTTT
Organism: Desulfosediminicola flagellatus; assembly: GCF_005116655.2. GTDB lineage: Bacteria > Desulfobacterota > Desulfobulbia > Desulfobulbales > Desulfocapsaceae > Desulfopila > Desulfopila flagellata. The sequence goes on from NZ_CP050698.1 coordinate 3,401,239, forward strand.
TTCTATATCATCAGACAGCTCTTCGACTTCCGCCTGAAGGAAATTATCGTTGGGAACATATGAGACGATTCTAGCTCTGGAACGCCCTTCAACAAGAGCTTTAATTGTTCCGTCAGGAAGACGGAGCAACTGCATTACAGATGCAAGAGTTCCATAGGTGTAGATTCCATCCTCTTCAGGATCATCTACTGTAGAATCTTTTTGCGTGACCAAAAGAATTTCGGTACGCTTCTCCATTGCATCTTCCAGGGCAAGGATCGACTTCTTCCGACCTACAACAAGCGGTGCGACCATGTGCGGGAAAATTACAATATCCCGCAACGGCATGAGCGGATAGAGCTTAGTCACAAATTCTCCTTTGTATATAAACCGACCTGAACTACAGCCGGGTTAAGCAGTCTTTAATTTATCTTCAGAACCATTTTGATACAGAACAACAGGATATTCGCCATTTACAATTACCTGCTCAGAAATTACACATTCCTGTACATTTTCTTTTGAAGGCAGATCGTACATCACATCCAGCATGGCAGCTTCCATTACAGAGCGAAGACCACGAGCACCTGATTTACGCTCGAGAGCCTTTTTAGCAATAGCAAGCAAGGCACCTTCAGTAAATCTGAGCTGTATTCCATCAAACTCAAAAAGTTTCTCGTACTGTTTGGTCAGAGCATTTTTAGGCTCACGAAGAATCTTAACCAGATCATCTTCCTGAAGTTCCTGCATTGTCGCAATAACAGGAAGTCGTCCAACAAGTTCAGGGATGAGTCCAAACTTCAGAAGATCTTCAGGCTGAACAGATGCAAGCAATTCACCAAGTTCCTTCTTAGCCCCGCCCATAACTTCAGCACCAAAACCGATCGATTTCTGCCCCTGACGCCTGTTAACAACGCTGTCCAAGCCAACAAAAGCACCACCACAAATAAACAGAATATTTGTAGTATCAACTTTTACAAGTTCCTGCTGAGGGTGCTTTCTGCCACCTTTAGGAGGAATTGAAGCAACTGTGCCTTCAATAATTTTCAGCAGAGCCTGTTGAACACCTTCACCAGAAACATCACGAGTCAGTGAAGGACTGTCAGATTTTCTGGCGATTTTATCGATCTCATCAATATAAATAATACCGCGCTCAGCTTTCTCAATATCATAATCGGCAGCTTGCAGAAGGTTGACAAGGATATTTTCGACATCATCACCGACATATCCCGCCTCTGTGAGCGTAGTCGCATCAGCCATACAAAACGGAACGTTCAGGATTCTAGCCAGGGTCTGAGCAACAAGTGTTTTTCCTGAGCCGGTTGGTCCAATAAGAATGATATTGGATTTCTGCAGCTCTACTGAATCGTCATCAACCGGAGCATCGATTCTCTTATAATGATTGTGTACAGCGACAGAAAGAACCTTTTTGGCATACTCCTGCCCTATCACGTAATCATTAAGATAGTCGTGTATTTCCATTGGCTTAAGAGATGACGCCACCAAAGAGTCTCCATCGTCTTCTGCATTCTCAAGCTCTTCAGAAACAATTTCATTGCACAACTCAATGCATTCATCACAGATAAATACATCAGGCCCTGCTATGAGCTTTTCGACTTCATCCTGATTCTTACCACAAAAGGAGCAATGACATTCCGGTTCATTGTTCTCAATATCACTCATGTTATTTATCCTCAGCTATCACGTCTCTGTTCACGATCACTTTATCAATTAAACCGTACTCTGCGGCTTCGGCAGCACTCATAAAGTTATCGCGTTCTGTGTCAACGGAAATTTTTTCGATATCATGCCCGGTATGGTGAGAAAGGATTTTATTCAGATCTTCACGCATCCTCAAAATTTCACGGGCGTGGATATCAATATCCGTTGCCTGACCCTGAAAACCACCCATTGGCTGATGTATCATGATTCTTGAATTAGGCAGAGAATAACGTTTGCCTGCAGTTCCTGCAGCAAGCAATAATGCTCCCATAGAAGCAGCCTGCCCGAGACAGAGAGTTGCAATGTCACACTTGACATATTGCATGGTATCATAAATTGCCATGCCAGCGGTAACAGAACCGCCAGGAGAGTTGATGTAAAATGTCACATCTTTCTCAGGATCCTCAGCTTCGAGAAAAAGAAACTGGGCAATTATAACGTTAGCGACATCATCGTTGACGCCTGAACCAAGAAAAACAATACGTTCTTTGAGAAGACGGGAGTAAATATCGTAGGCACGTTCGCCGCGGGGACTCTGCTCAACTACCATTGGGACAAGATTCATCGTCACACTCCTAAAATGGGACGACTGCAACGGGCGTGCGCCGGCTGCAGTCGTCAAAGTTATGTATAAGATCTGACGTGACGCTCTTCAATCAGCGACCAGATCAAATATATATCCATTCCCGGCAGAATGCCAGGAGGCTGTTAACTTTCTTCAGATTCTTCTTCTTTTTTCTCAGCATCTTCTGCAGGAACAGGTTTTTCAGCAACCATTACCGCCTGCTCTTTTAAGAAATGAAGAATTTTCTCGTTAAGCAACTCATTCATGAACGGGAGAAGATCGTCACGGCTCTGGAAAAATTCTTTAACCTTTGCAACAGTCATATTGTACTGATCGCCGATGCGTTTGAAGCCACGCTCCATATCCTCATCTTCGACCTTGATCTCTTCAACCTCACCAATCTTTTTAAGGATGAAATCACCACGTACACGCTTTGCAGCTACATCAGCATTCTGCTCTGCAAGCTTCTCTTTAGAGAGACCTGCAGCCTCAAGAGTGATTCCGCTCTGCTTAAGCTGATCTTCGGTCTGCTTGATCATCTGCTCAATTTCAAAAGCGACAAGTCTGTTTGGCACTTCAAAGTCGTGTGCTTCAAGCAGCTTCTGCATCAAACGATCTGTAATGATACCTTCAGCACTCTCTTCGCGCTCTTTGATCTTGCGCTCACGAATAGACTCTTTAAGGGCATCAATTGTCTCAAAAGACTCACTTACCTCTTTGGCAAATTCGTCATTAAGATCAGCCAGTACACGTTCTTTCACATCTTTAACGATGATTTTGAACTCTACTTTTTTACCTTTAAGAATCGGGTTTGGATGAGACTCGGGGAAATCAACTTCATGAGAAGCTTCTTCACCTTTTTTCATGCCAACAAGTTTTTCCTCAAACTCAGGTCCCATGCGGCCAGAACCGACATCAACACTGTAGTCTTCGTTTTTAACCTGCTTCATCTCGTTACCTTTGTGGTAACCCTGGAAATCAACGATGACAACATCGCCGTTCTGAATCTCGCGGTCATCTACTGAACGAAGCACTGCCATTTCTTTCTGAAGAGTAGCGATTTCAGCGTCGATTTCCTCTTCGGAAATTTCAACTTCCGGCTTTTCTACTTCGATACCCTTATACTCACCCAGCTCAAACTCAGGGCGGGTATCTACATTCGCGATATAAGTAAACGATCCATCTTCGTTGTAATTAACGCTGGTAATTTCAGGATGGGTAACTGCATCAATGTTCTCTTTCTCGATAACATCAAAATAAGTTTCCTGTACCAGTTTCTCACCAATTTCGCCTTCAACCTGCGGCTTATAGTTCTTAACAACGACAGATCTAGGCACTTTACCACGCCTGAAACCTTTCATCTTTGAGTCTTTTTTGAGCTTATCGTATTCAGCATTCAGTCTTGGCTGAACTTCACTTTCCGGGAGCGTAATAGTGAGCTTTTTGGTAAGAGCACCAACACCTTCAATGTTTACTTCCATCTGAGTCATCCTTTCGTTTTTGTTCCCTGAAGTCTATATATACGAGCCGAGCATACATATGCCCTGATTGTCATCAGGCACCTGCCATAAACGTCATCGGCTATCTGACTGCATGGATTATTGTTCGTACCGGGAAGAAGTCTTGCAAATCTGCTTGATCAGGAGATGGTGCGAGAGGGGGGAGTCGAACCCCCACACCGTAAGGCGCCAGATCCTAAGTCTGGTGCGTCTACCAATTCCGCCACCCTCGCAGCTCCTGATCGTACCTGGACATGCCAACAGTACGAAAATGTATTCAAGCCAGTTTCCCTCTAAAGCTCATTACAAGCAAGAAGAATACATAAGTATTTAATCTGAGACTTTGTAATTCACATCCACCGCCCAGTCAAGGCCGGACTTTAATCATTCTGCAAAGTGGCGCAAAAAAGTTGCTATAAATACCATTTCGGCGCTACACTTTCCACAATTATTTGAACATTCCCCTTCAAAAGATGTCTTTAGGGGGCAGAATCCAATAATTATTTGCTTTCTTGCGAAAAAGAATAACATTAGCTAAGGTTCTATTAAGGCCTAAGTAATCAACATAAAATAATAACTCATTTTTTTGAGGTACATATGAGATTAACACCAACCCTAGTCGCCTGCATGGCTCTGTTTCTGGGAGCCTCCCCGGCTCTATCCGAGACTGTGGCTCAAGCAGGTCGTGACCAAAACGTTGAATGGCAGGTACGGTCCAGCTGGCAACTTGACAGTAAACCTATCGATATTGTTCATTCTCTCGACGGCAACCGTGTTTTTATACTTGACGCTCAGCAACGAGTCCTCATCTATGATAACAAAGGCGAATTACAGGGAAGAATGCCCGTAGGTGAAGGTGTAACAGCTATTGATATCGCTCCACAAGGAGAAGCGCTTTATCTCATCGACGAAAAGGCCAACAGCTTCACCAGTCTTCAACTCAGCTTTGTCCATGATATAGATGTTACAGGCTCCCCTTTCAAAGGAAAGGCGGATGCTCCGGTAACGATTGCCGTGTTTACGGATTTCGAATGACCTTACTGTGGCAAAATTGAGCCACTACTCGAGCAGGTGTTCGAGAACAACAAAGAAAACGTCAAGCTGGTATTCAAAAACATGCCACTTTACAAAATTCACAAAATGGCAGATGCCTCTCACAGAGCTGCAATGGCAGCAGGGATGCAAGGAAAATTCTGGGAATATCATGACAAGCTTTTTGCTGCTAAAAAACTCAGTAATGATCTTCTCGACTCTACAGCTAAAGAGCTGGGCCTCGATCTGGACAAGTTCAAAAAGGACATGAATTCTAACACCGTCCGACAGCTAATTCGTAAAGACCTTACAGATGCCCAGAAAGCCGGTGTCACCGGAACGCCATCTGTATTTATTAATGGAAGAGCTCTCACTCAAAGATCTGTGCAGGGATTTCAGAGTCTGATTGATGAAGAACTGGCACAATCCAAAGAAGGTAAATAGTATATTAATGAATAATCAGTGTGTAAGCCAGGAACTGGCATTTGATGACAACCAGGCAGTCATCAGCTTGTATGGAGATCTCAACAGAAATCTACAGCTTATCGAGAAAAGCTCAGGAGTAAAAATCAGTGCTCGCGGAAACAACCTGTCTGTTTCCGGCAATCAGCACGATGTTGATATTGCATGCGAATTACTTTCGCAGCTCTATGACCTCATTGGAAAGGGCTATCCTGTATACAGCTCAGATTTCGCTTTTGGCATTCGCATACTCGAATCAACCCCCAATGCCAGCCTGGCCAAGATTTTTCTGGATAAAGTATATGTCACTACACAAAACCGTGTCATATCACCGAAAACCCGGAACCAGAAAATTTACATTGATTCTATTCGCACCAATGATGTCGTCTTTGGTATAGGACCAGCTGGCACCGGCAAGACCTACCTTGCCGTTGCCATGGCTGCATCTGCCCTGGTTACAGGTCAGGTTCGCTCAATAATACTGACCCGTCCAGCCGTAGAAGCCGGAGAAAAACTTGGATTTCTTCCCGGCGATCTCGCCCAGAAAGTAAATCCTTATCTCAGGCCTTTGCACGATGCGCTCAACGATATGGTTGGCGCTGAAAAATGCCAGGATCTCATTGAGAGGGGTGTTATTGAAATAGCACCCTTAGCTTTCATGCGCGGCAGAACACTGAGCAACGCGTTTATAATTCTTGACGAAGCTCAGAACACAACCAGAGAACAGATGAAAATGTTTCTCACACGGGTCGGTTTTGATTCGATGGCTGTAATAACCGGCGATATTACCCAGGTTGATTTGCCCAACAAACATCACTCAGGTCTTCTGGAAGCGCAAAAACTGCTAAAATCGATAGAGGGCATTTCTTTTTGCAGCTTCTCCAAAGATGATGTTGTACGGCATCCTCTTGTGCAAAAAATTATCCACGCCTACGAAACAAAACAGGATAGCAACACCGACTAAGTAAAAACGGTAATTCCAAAAAATTACAGCAATGTATTCAACGTAACTCATTCATAACAATATATCTGCAACTCCAAACTGCCATGCCAGTAGACATATCCGCCCACTACACTCTGGATAGCCACCCGATCAGTCACAAAAAACTTGAGTTGCTGACCCGGTGGTTTATGAAACAACTTGAAGTGACGAATCACACCGTCTCTCTTCTGCTCGTCGACGACGAGGAAATCCGTTGGTTAAACAGTCAGTATAGAAATAAAGACACAGCGACAAACGTCCTTTCTTTCGCACTGACTGAAGGCGAAGCTGATACCCTCGACTTTCTGCCAATCAACGAACTTGGAGATATAATTATATCTCTTGATACCGCGTTGCGGGAATCCATCGAATTCGGCCAGTCTCTTCAATACAGGATGAGTTGGCTCATATTACACGGACTGCTGCATCTCTTAGGCCACGACCATGAACGCTCTGAACAGGAAGCCGAAGATATGTATGCAAAAGAGCAGGAGCTCTTAAAACGATTAGAACATTACAGGAGACATATAATGCCGCAACTTGCTATTAATGTTGATCATGTTGCTACAGTCCGGCAGGCCCGCGGAACTACTGAGCCTGATCCGGTTACTGCCGCAGGTATCTGCGAACTTGCTGGAGCATCCGGCATCGTGGTTCATCTGCGTGAAGACCGCAGACATATACAGGACCGCGATGTACAACTGCTCAGGCAAACTATAAAAACCAGAATGAACCTTGAAATGGGTGCTACCAAAGAGATGATCGGTATTGCCCAGAATCTTGTTCCCGATATGGTGACCCTTGTCCCTGAAAAACGACAGGAACTCACAACTGAAGGTGGTCTTGATGTTGTAGGCCAGCAGAAAAAAATTACCAAAGCTATTGAAAAGCTTAGTCAGAAAAATATCCCCGTTTCACTCTTTGTAGATCCGGATATCGAGCAGATAGCGGCTAGTCGTCAAGCTGGCGCAACCTTTGTTGAAATACATACGGGTCGTTATAGTGACGCTCTTTCAGATGAAGAGCGAGATCTAGAATTCACCTTGATTGAAGAAGCGGCCCAGGAAGCGTTTCAAATGGGGTTGCGCGTTAATGCAGGCCACGGTCTGGATTACATTAATACCGCACGGGTTGCGGCCCTGGATACCATAGAAGAGCTTTCTATTGGTCACGCGGTTATCAGCCGTGCAGTATTTGTCGGCCTTGATCAGGCTGTTCGTGAAATGCTTGCGATTGTTCAGCAGGCTAAAATGTCATTCTAACTCAATCAGCTTTACTACGTTCACCTGATTCATATTAGTCTGCACACAAACAGATAAAATATACAGCCTTGCAATGCTCTTCATAAATGCACCTGGAATCAACAGAGAATTAATACGTTAGAAATAAAATAACATTGTTTGTGAAAAAACTATGCAGAAAGACATGATTGACAATTGACAATCTTTAAACTGATGTGGTAAATACAACGTCGCGCCTGGGTGGTGGAACTGGTAGACACCCGAGACTTAAAATCTCGTGGGCCTTGCGCCCGTGCGAGTTCGATTCTCGCCCTAGGCACCAAAAGACAGAGGGCTTTCTGATTTGTAGTTAATCAGAAAGCCCTTTTCTTTTTTAGTAACACATACATTCTACACCTGCACATATCACATACAGACATATCACTCCCCGGCAGTCATTTTACCACGTTCCCAGGCCTGTACCGCACAGCGTATTTGAAAGCATCGCTAACTATAAAATTTCCTTGGGTACCTCGAAAAATTTATCTTTCCTGATGATATATCGATAATACTTCAGTATTATCACCCTTCTGCCTAACATACTCTGCGCTCGATATATTTTCATTAAATAGCATTTTTATCAAATTATTCGCTTAGCTCAAAAACAGACCTAGCGCCTTGATTTACAACTACAATTCACTTTTTCAACAAATTATTGCTCTTGAAATTACGTATATTTACCCATTTACAGAACAGTTCTAAAAATATAGCATAGTCAGTGGAGATAAGCAGTTAGGGTAATCCATTGTCAATGCAACTTTTAATGAGGAATAAAATGGATCGCACCGGAGAAGACGACGGATCAAAATTTCCGCCTAAAAGAAAATCGGAAAAGAGTAAACGCAAGACTGATACATTTACTTCAGAAATGCACTTTATCGTAACACGAAATAAACGAAACATCTGGCAGGATGATATGTATGACACTCCTCCAAACAGCGCAGACTTACCAGTCTTCAATTAATTGTCTGGCAATTCACAGGTCGCCTAAAAAACCAAAATCCCGGTTCTAGCATGAAACCGGGATTTTTTTGTTTTGATTACTGCATAATTACGACCAATTCATCAGAATCAGTCGATTTCAGAGCTGACAGTCACATTCGTTGATTCTCAAAAATCAGCTGAGATATTTTGCAATTTCACTCTCAGACAATCCGACAATTTCATCCAGCATTTCTTCCAGGTCCCCCTTTTCGCATGATTGCGCTACAGCAGCCACTACTGCTGACGACAAACCGTTGATGGTTCGTTTATCAAAGAGCGTCCGAAGTGCAATTTCAACTCCGAAGTAATTTTTTATACGAACAGCAACTCGTGTGGCAGCAAGAGAATGTCCTCCAATCTCAAAAAAATCGGCATTGACATCAGGGCATTCCATATGAAGAACATCGCACCAGATTGAGGCAATTGCTTTCTCGGTTGAAGTCCGGGGGGCAACCGGAAGTGAACAGCTTTTTACTCGATTTATAGGCATCTTACTCAGTTTTGTATAGTCGACCTTACCATTGATCGTCAGCGGAATAGCATCAATTTTCATGATACCTCCCGGCTGCATATACGGTGGTAAATATCTGCCCAGATGTTCACGCAACTCATTCTCCTCGATGACACTCTCTGCGGTATAAAAGGCGGCCAGGAAACTTTCGCCTGTTCCTTCAGGAGGATTGGAATATCCCAGTGTATTTAAAATGGAGTATGTGTTTGTCATATCAGGAGAAACATCAAGTTCGGCAAGGAAATCCTCCCTGGTCCGGTGACCAATGCGAACTTCCCAACTGCCCGGAAGTGCATAATTGTGAAATCCCCGTTCGCGTTGATGCACATAGATTCCTGCATCGTTAATTGCACAGTTCGTCGAACATCCGATTTCTTTAGGACTGATCCAAATCATGTGTTTCTTCAAATACGAAAAAATATCGGCCCGGGTAACATCACAGTAACGATAAAAATCGATAAATTCTATTTGTTCGAAAACATTATCCGTCGCAAACAAATCACCCGCCATGGTTCTCCGCACAGAATCATCCATGCGATGATACGCCTTACGAGCTTCAAGCACCGCGGCATCAATCCCGACATTATCAAATATTCCGCCAGAAAAGAGTTCGCCCAGCCGGGTTTCAAATAGTTGTCCCCGGGAAAGGCCGGTAACGATATATGGAATGTTTTTATCCTGTGCGGTTTGTATCGCTGCAGTATAGATGCTTTTGAAACACCCGTTACACACATTGCTGTATATTTCGAGGCTTTCGGAAAGAATACTGCTCATAGAAGGCGGGGTATGAATCAGGTAATCAACTCCGAGATGCGCCACTGCTGCTTTAATGTTCTGAATGGCACTTTCATACAGGTAGCCATTGTCGAGTGTGAAAATCAGTATTTTGTACCCCATCTCAACCAGCCTGCAGAGCATGTATGTGCTGTCTTTTCCCCCACTATATAGCACCAGAATATCGTATGGGCCGCTACCTTTTCTCATGACGGTTTTAAGATCGTCGAGTGTACAGAAGTAGCCCATTGCACGATCCTTATATGCCTTAAAGTCATTACATATACTGCATGCTCCCATTGTGTCGAAACTGATTCCCGGGTAGTTGGAAGGCATCCCGCAGCTGCTGCAGTGATGTAATTCTTTCTGATCGATGGGTATTTCGTCAATCTCCCGACAAACAACAGCTGCATTCTGTATAGCAGGATGCTCAAGGAGTCCTGATTCAATCTCTCCCGGTTCAACCCTGTACCCACGGATCTTTACCTGCCTGTCAACTCTACCAAGATAGGTGATTTTCCCGTCTTCTTCCCATCTCGCCCGATCACCAGTGCGATACAATCGGATTCCGGGATGGGTTGGACTTTCAATAAACCTCTCTGCAGTCAGTGCCTCTCTGCCGAAGTATTCTCTGGCGACTCCTATTCCACCGATACAAAGTTCACCGGAAACACCTATTGGAGCAAAATTCAGATTTCGATCAAGAATATAGATGACACTGTTGTCAATGGGACCACCTATAGAGACAGAGCCTGTTTTTTCTACTTCAGGATCATATTCATGTATCATACAGCCAACCGTTGCTTCGGTAGGCCCATATTCATTATAGATTGCCACCCTGCCTTGTGCCATTTTATGTGCTGCACTGGTCAACTCTACTTTCAGGTCTTCACCTCCCAGAATCAGACTATGAATTCGTTTTGGAGAAAATCCTTCTGCCAACACCAGTGCAAGATGGGCAGGAGTCAGCTTAACTACATCGACCAGATCATCAGCTATTACCCGAAGAATCACTGGCGCAGAATCGACATCATCATAAATCCGCACCACACCGCCGCTAATCAGCGGTACAAATAACGAAGTAACCGTCAGGTCAAATGCCAGAGAGGAAAAAAGAGGAAAATCTACAGCATTGCCATTACCGTACTGCCGAAGTGCCCAGGTTATGTAGTTCACCACACTCTGATGCTCTACCATAACCCCTTTGGGTTCACCGGTGGAGCCAGAGGTGTATATAATATAGGCTCCGTTTGATGGGGTGATATTACTGACGAATAATGTATCATCAACTGTGGTGTGATGGCGCTTCAGTATATCAGAACGAAGAATGACTGGCGAATCCTGCCCTTCAACCAACTCGGCTAAGGATTCACGGACTTTCCCTTCTCTCTTTTGATCAACAATGACAGAACGCATTCGACAGTCTTTAGCTACAAAGGCAGTTCGTTTGGATGGCCATACAGGATCCATTGGCACATAGACCCCGCCAGCCTTTAGAATCCCAAGCAATATGGCAAGCATCTCTGCTGATCGCCCCATACAGACCCCAATGCGATCCTCTTGCGTAATTCCGTTATCGAGCAAATACCGGGCGATCCGGTTTGCATCCGCCTCAAGCTCCTTATAGGTTTTGGATATTCCATCAACTTCAATTGCCGCCGGAGCATCCGGATGTGCAATGACCTGCGCTGAAAACAGCTCATGAATACACTGTTGCGGAACAGGAAATACACACCCCTTGCCTATACGGGTGAGATGGTCGTGTTCTCCGACAGGTAAAAGTGACAAACCATCTGCCTGCACATCTACATCGTTAACCACCTCCGTAAGAACGACCTGAAAATGACGCCAAAGTCTTTCAATAGTTGTACGCTCAAAGAGTGCCTTCTTATAAACAACATCACATTGAATTGAGTCATCAACCTCCCAGAGATACACTTCAACATCAAAACGTACTGTGCGTGTGCCTATCGGATAACTCGTGACAGTAAGTCCCTCCAGGGAAAGTTCTGCAATGGGGGCGTTCTGCATGATAACCATTATCTGGACCAGCGGCATCGCCTCATTGCTCCGCTCAGGCCGACTGATCTCTACTATTTTATCGTAAGGAATCTCCTGATGACCATAGGCATCCAGAGTAACATCCCGAACCCTGGTTATCAGCTCACGAACAGTAGGAGATCCTGACAGATCCAGACGAAGCGGTAAAGTATTGACAAAGAAACCGATGAGAGGTTCAAGTTCTGCTCGCTGCCGATTGGCGATTAGAGAGCCCAAAATGATATCATCACTATTGGCATACCTGCCGAAGACAATCGAAAAAGCGGTCAATAGTATCATGTAGGGGCTGGCCTGCAACTGACTGCTCACAGTGATAATCGATTGTGAAAGATGTGGAGAAAGCTCAGAATGAAATACATCCGCTTCATGAGAAGGCTCAGTGCTCGCAGGCGTCCTTGTTGGTAACAGAGGTACAATCGAGCTCTTTTCGAGTTTTTGCTTCCAATAGTATACAGATGTATCCCGCTGACCACTCGCCATTTCCTCCTGTTGCCTTCTGGCAAAAGCAGTGTATTGAATAGGGAGAGGATGTAGCGGTGAACCATGCCCTTCTATAAATGCACCATAGAGCGAGGCAATCTCATTGACCAGTACCCCCATCGACCAGCCATCCGAAACAATATGGTGCATAGTCAATAAACAAATATATTCAGTATCTTCAATCTGTATGAGAAGGATACGTGCCAATGGTCCCCTGGTAAGCTCAAACCGTGTAACAGCTTGCTGTTCGACCATGATTGAGGCCTGTAATTCACGATCCTCTTCGGCAACGGTTCTGAGATCTACATATCTGATGGGAATTTCCATCCTGGTATAAACCACCTGCTCCACACCATCTTCCCCATACCTGAAAATAGTACGTAGAACATCATGTCGTTTCACCACTTCCTGAATGCTTTTTTCAAAAATCGCTCTATTCAGGTTTCCCTTGAGTCGGAGCCCTGCCGGAATGTTATAAAGAATTTCGTCCGGATCGAATTGTTCGAGAAACCACAGGCGCTCCTGCGCAAACGACAGAGGCGCGATCAGTTGTATTGTCGATGCAGCATCGTCGCTACTCATATCGCTACAGTCCTTTGCAGGCAAGTGATCCATACATTCTGCTCCTTGTACTGAAGGTTGTGACTTACATCAAGCTACTGTCTTTTCAATCACCGTATCATTACTGTCATTCGATAGTTCTTCTATGTGTAGCGCCAGATCGGACAAAACAGGATTATCGAAGATGACTCGAAGAGAAAGCTCTATTGACAAGTCCTGCCTCACCCTGGAGGCCATCCTCGTAGCCGACAATGAATGGCCACCTAGAGAGAAAAAATTATCATCGCGGCTGATACTCTCGACACCAATCACCTCACGCCAGATAGTGCAGAGTTGCTCTTCAGTCGGAGTTACAGGTTGCCTTTCGTGCACGTGATCATCTTCGACGCTTTCAAGCAGCACTGTCTCCCGAAGTTTCTTACGGTCAATCTTGCTACTCACAGTGAGTGGGAACTCCTCGACCCAGACAAAACGTGTCGGGATCATATATTCAGGTATTACCTTGCGTAAAAAAGCCCGTAACTCTTTTGATGGTGGTCTTTGCTCATACTGACTTGATTCAGGTATGAGGAATGCGACCAGTATTTCTCCACCATGTTCATCTCTGGATATGACTGCGGCCCCCCGCACCATGGGATGTTCACAAAGGGATTTTTCGACTTCCATCGGTTCAATACGAAATCCCCTGATCTGTATCTGCGTATCGATTCGCCCAAGAAAATCAAGCCCACCCTTCTTTGCAAGACGAACCCTGTCACCCGTTCTGTAAACACGGTCCCCTTCTTTCAAAGGATGAGGGATAAATCGCTCTTCAGTAAGGTCCTCACGTCCTACATACCCCTGCGCGACCCCAGCACCACCAATAAAAAGTTCACCTATTGCACCGGGAGCCGTTTTCCGACCATGGTGATCACGTATAAAAATCTCGGTATTGTCGATAGGGTAACCAATGGGAATGGGCTGTTCGTTGTCAAATCCAGTAACTTCGACAGCCGTCGCAATGACCGTACCTTCTGTCGGTCCGTAGTTGTTGAACACCCTGAGACTGCCATCGCCAACATATCGCACGACATCAGCACCGGTCAGTATTTTGAAATCAGGATGTAATCTTCCCCCATGAATCTTGCAGATTTCCTCGCAAAGTACCGGTGGCAGATAGACCATGTTGATATCATGTTTTTGGTAGAAAACAATCAGTTGCTCCCCATCGATAAAGGTATCTTTTAAACAATAAATAGAACCACCACTCAACAGCACAGGAATCAGCTCTAGAATTGAGGCATCAAACGCCGGTGATGCGATCATTGTGCTACGCGTACTATTATCGAATTCATAATAATGGCCAATCCAGGAGGCGAAATTAATCACTGACGCTGAAGATATCGCAACCCCTTTCGGAGTACCTGTCGAACCGGAGGTATAGAAGATATAGGCAGGGCTGCCCTGTGGAGCAGGGATCGACTCAGCCAAAAAATACTTTTCTTCTATAGCTGTAACATCTGTAATGAGGATATCGGAGGGCCAGTCCAGAGATTCATAAAGGTCCGGCAAGCTCAAAACAATTGTACATCCACAATTTTTGAGGATTGCCGCGGCACGTTGCTCCGGGCACAGGGGATCAAGAGGCACATACGTTGCCCCCGCCTGCAATATTCCAAACAGCGCCGCAGGAAGCCACCGACTGCGATCAATCATTACCGCAACACATGATCCCGGACTAAAGTTGGACTGCTGGCGAAGAAAACCTGCAACCCGACCGGATAAAGCAGCAAGTTCTAAGTACGTCAAAGAACCTTTATCGTCGGTTATAGCCCTGCCAGAAGGAAATGCGCTCACCTGTCGCTCAAACAGCCTGCTCAACGTTGTGTCAGTTTCAAAAGGACGGATCGTAGAATTGAGGGAATCAAGCAGCGAATATTCCTCAGTTGAAAGCGGCTCACATTCTTCAATGAGCATTTCAGGGTTTCTAACGAGATCTTCAAGCAAGGTTTGCACATGTCGGGCAACGTTATTCGCCGTAGCATCATCATACGCCGAGCGATTATACTGCAGTTCAATCTCAAACGTTTCCTGAGGTACGACAATCAGAGCCAGATCATAATTTATCTGCTCATGGGAACGGGTTGGTTGAATAGTCAGTGCATCGAGATTTTCCGAAAACGTTTTCGGAAAATTCTCGACGGCGACAATATGGTTAATCAGGCTACGCTTGGCAGATGTCGAATTCTGGATCTCAGCCAGGTCGGAAAAATGGTGATCAGAAGCTTCAAGTGATCGCCTCTGCGCATCAACAGCAATCTGGCGAATACTCATGCCCTTCCGAAACTGCATCCGAACCGGGATGGTATTTATACACAGCCCGACAATACGGTCAGAACCGTACAAGGACTCAGGACGACCAGAAACAACAGTACCGAACACCACATCATCGCTGTCATTGTACCAGCCAAGTAACACCGCCCATAACGTGTGAATGATAGTACTTAAAGTGACCTGCCAGCGTGTCGCAATTTCCTGAAGATCTGCCCCTAATCCCGGATCACAGATTAGATGGACTGATTCTGCCAGGTAAGGGTTTTTATTCCGATGTTTCAGTTCTCCGGGCACTACTGTTTTAGCCTGATATCCCTCTAATTCCTTCTGCCAGTAGACAAGAGATTCGTTATTATCCCTCTTCTCCAACCAGGTTACATACCGGCTGAAAGGAACTACCTCAGGCGGCTGTATACGCACCCCACTGACGGCTGAGCGATAAAATTCCATCAACTCTGAATACAAAATCCCGGTGCTCCAGCCATCAACAACAATATGGTGCATACTCCATATGAGTTCAAAGCACGACTCACCTAAAGTGACCAGAGTAATGCGAATGGGCAATTCGCTTGTACAATCCAAGCCTTTCTCGATATCAAGAGATCGAACCATATTGAGCGCATGATCCTGCTCATTGGCGCTCATGCCACTCAAGTCCTTTTGTTGCCAGGGGACTGGTCTGGGTTTAAGCGCAATCTGCAAGGGACGTTTCGATTTCTTTGCCACAAATATCGTTCTCAAAGATGCATGGCGCTCGACCAGGAAGTTGAACGCATCCTGCAGGATACCGATATCTAGAGAGCCGGTTATCCGATACGATCGTTGCTCAAAATATGTTGATCTGGATTCTGGATGCAGGAGGAAATGAAGCAGCATGCTCTCCTGCATCGGTGAAAGCGGGTAAATATCAGCAATATCGTTTTTCGTGAACATTAAATGATGCCCTCCAGCTCATCCAGGCTTAGGTCTGAATAGGTGAAATCTGCCGGCGTCATTTCAGTCTTTCTACCATCGCAGCAATGTTGGATGAGATGTAGTATTTCTGCATGGAAGAGGTCTGCAAGCGATTGTGCAGCATCCTCAGGGCAGGCTTGCCGCGAATATGACAGGGAGATGTTTAATACTTCATCGACAACAATGCCGCTGACATCAACTATATGCTGTCGCTTCGCATCCGGATTTACCGCCGAACCATGATCTGAATCGAGTTCAACAGTAAACTCAGTGTCCGTTTGATCCTCAAGACGACCGAGATAATTGAAGCTGATTGCCGGAGAACAGGAAATATCGTAGGTTCCAGTTATGTCGTCCGGCGCCAGGAACCTCAATATCCCATAGCCAATACCACTCTCAGGAACCGCTCGCAGAGATTCTTTTACCGATTTGATATGATACGCCACATCTCTCTCAGGGTTAATAGAGAGTGCAAACGGGTACGTTACTGTCAACCAACCGCACGTTCTGCTGAGATCCAAACCGAATGTCTCTTCTCTGCCATGACTCTCGAGCGTAATCAAAGTAGTGCTATGCCCGTGTCCGGCGTAAAGTGCACGCCCGAGTGCACACAGCAGAAGATCCTCAACCGTAGTTGAATAGGCATGATGCACTGACAGACACAGCTTCTCAGTTTCTTCTCTACTCAGTTTAAATTGAATCATTGAAACATTGCGGTAGGTGTTATCACGAGCATCTGACCACATATCAGGGATATGCGTATTACTTTGCGCAACAGCCTGCCAGTACGGTAACTGGGTGACTATCCGCGAATCACTCATATGCATTGTGAGCGTGTTAGCCCACTGTATGAGGGATACCGGCGATGGCGTCAACGTCACGTTTAAACCTGCCCGGGCATCTGTATACAGTTGAACGAGTTCTTTAAGAAGAATCCTCCAGGAAATCCCGTCTACCACTAAGTGATGAATCACCAGAAGTATGCGGTCTCCGTCATTGGTTCGGATGCATGCTGCCAACGCAAGCTTGCCGGATTCAATATCAAGAGAGCTATGGAGCAATTCAGCAATGTCTTCGTAACTGAGACGTTTCTCACCCGTATTACGGATATCATACTCTTCGATGAGCCGTGATTGGAACTCGCTGAGTTCCTGATGCCATATACCCTGGTCCTGATAAAAAGTATTGCCAAGAGACACATGGGTAGCAAGAAGACAATCCCAGGCTGCCTGCAACGCTTCTATGTCAATATGCTTCGTACTTGAAAGCACCATGGCATGATTAAATCGCTCGGGCTCCACCGTGTGATTCTGAAAAAAATTCGTTTGAATCGGCGTCAACGGCCCGTGGTCTGCACGTACTTCAGCACCACTTTTTTTCTCTCTGACAGGAGTAATATGTACGGCAAGTTCTGCAATTGTCGGATAGCGGAACAAGTCACGGATGGTCACCACCCAACCAGCTCGTGCCACCTGGGAAACAACAGTAATAGCTTTGATCGAATCGCCGCCCAGGGCGAAATAATTATCATGTATGCTTAATTCATCTTTGCCGAGCACAGTTGCCCAGCATAAAGCCAACACCTGTTCTTCTTCGGAACGAGCCTTTTCTATTTCAGCTCCACGGGTTAGAGAGTTTGTCGGCACCATACTTCTCAATTGCCGACGGTCAAGTTTTCCTGATGAATTGAGGGGCAGTTCAGCAACTTTACTGAACATCGAAGGAATCATATAGGCAGGAAGATA
This sequence comes from Desulfosediminicola flagellatus, assembly GCF_005116655.2. Classification (GTDB taxonomy): domain Bacteria; phylum Desulfobacterota; class Desulfobulbia; order Desulfobulbales; family Desulfocapsaceae; genus Desulfopila; species Desulfopila flagellata. The sequence goes on from NZ_CP050698.1 coordinate 3,419,140, forward strand.
ACTGCGCAGATACTCCTGCAAGGCCTCAACCGTGATTTCTGCCAGGGTAACGACAAAAGCTGTCAGCGTTCCCGGACCATCACCTGACACGATCGCAGTGACCGCGCAATTGGCAACTGCAGGATGGCGGCACAAACATTTCTCAATCTCCTCGGGTTCGATGCGATAGCCACGCACTTTGATCTGATTGTCTATCCGGCCACCGAACTCAATCATCCCCTCTTTGGTCCAGCGCGCCCTGTCTCCAGTACGATATAGTCGACCACCATCAGCGTAAGGATCTGACACAAAACTCCGTGCACTCTCATCCGGCCTGTTCACATACTCCCGCGCAACCCCCTCACCACCAACATAGAGTTCACCAAAGACGCCCCGTGGCACCAGTCGCATTGACCTGTCAAGAATACGAAAATAGCCGTTATCAATGGCTCTACCAAGTGGGAGCTGCCCCCATGTACGGTAGGAATCGTGATTAAAGAGAAAGGAGGACGCATCGACACAACACTCGGTCGGACCATACATATTACGAATGACAATACCCCGGTGTTCGGGATGGGCATACAACCTGTCAATCATGGAGCGTGAAAGTTTCTCTGCACCAACAAGTAACTGATCAAGGACCATAACTGAGCCACCCTGATCCATTGCGTCGAGCATCATTGCCAACCTGCTCGGGGTAACGTTTACCATCTGAATATGATGTTCTTTCAGGTAATCAAGCAATAACAAGGGGTCAGCAGCCGTATCGTCAGCTACAAGATGCAGGGTATACCCTGATAGAAATGCACCGAAAATCTGCTGGACCGAAACATCAAATATTAACGGCGCCACGGTTGCTTCGTTTATCGTTGAGGGATACCTGGCATAGATCGTTCGCCTTACCCAACCGATAAGGTTCTGTATAGAATGGTGCTCAATCACTACCCCTTTAGGGTTACCAGTGGAACCTGAGGTGTAAATGATGTACGCAACATCCGTTGGCATGACGTTACGTTGCGGATTTTCAACAGAACCATTTTCGATACTGCCGGATAACTTTTCCATGCTTAAAAACTGGCATGACGATTCGCACATTCTTTGCCGCTGCTCTGCTGGGATATAGGCAACCCCTGCAACATTTTTAAGCAGATCACTCTTTGCAAAACCATCATTTCGGCTCAGCATTATCTCAACTATTTCGCAAATAGTCGCCTCTCCCTCGCCAATTACTGCTGCATCAACGTTGAGATCCCGCAACAACAGGTCTGTGCTTGAGGTTGCATAGGGGCCTCCTGCAATAATCGGTACGGTGAAACCCCACTGGCGAATAAGTTCAATACTCTTATGGAAAAAATTCTTATAATACGTAAGGGTTCTCACCCCGATAAAATCCGGCTGAAACTCTTCCAATAGCCTGCGCAGACCATCAAAATCTTCAAAATCAATCCGCGCCTTAGCAATCTTTCCCGTGATTTTTTCGCCAAACCGTTGATTCAGCACGGTAAGCAGCGATGCCAGACCTAAGGGAGGTTCAACCACATCGTAAAGCAAGGTCCTGTCCTCAACGAAATACTGACTTAGATCAAGCAGCAGAATTCGCAGACCCTCTTTTTTTTGACTAGGCTTTTGAGGTGCAAACACCTTAGCAATTCGTCTGTTTAAGTCAGGTGGTCGAATTTCCGATTCGTTAATACAGGAGACATTGCCTAAATCTGCATGGTTCAAGCCGGCAACAGCTAATAGATCGTCAAGTGTATGTATATCCGCAGGTAGATAACTGTCATATTTCAGAGCAAGGGATCTCTCATCCATCACCTTCATCTGATATGGCAGTACCTGTTTCAGCCTATCCTTACTCAGGAAATATTCGTTGAGAAAAGCCATCTGGTAATGGGTTGCAACCTCTCTAGCGAAAGGCAGTGTTGTTGGAAGCTCATGATAACCCAACTCCATCGATTCCATGATAGCCTGTTCACTGATGCCGTGATTGTGTGCAATACCAGCCATTTCTGTATCGGGGAAGATCCGCAGAATAAAAACATAGGGGAAATGAATCCAGTTCACGCCCTTCATAAACTCCAGGGTCATCTTTGCCTCTTCGGGAGTTTCCGAAGGGAAGCCATGCATAGTGAACAGTTCCAGAATAACCTGAGGGTATTTCGAGGCAATATAATTGAGGTTGTCGTGAAGCCTATCTATTTTCAACTGTTTTTGAATAAGTTTCTGCAGGCGTGCACTTGCTGTTTCTAAGGCAAAAGCCATTTGAATGGTACCTGCAGAGATCATGAGATCAATGTCGTCATGACTGAGAATGTCACCCCGCAACCCATTTGAAAAAAAGAACTGACACTGCAAATTCTTTGCGATCACTTTTTCAAAGAAGGATCGACTTGCAGCACGATCAAGATTGAAGATATCGTCTATGAATACAAAACGTCTTACCCCGCATTCGTAGAGTTGTTCTATCTCTGTAAAAAGATGTTCCGGCGATCGCCGCACATGCTTCTTCGGCCATATCTTATGACAGTAAGCGCATTGATACGGACACCCTCTCGTAGCCTGAATTGCCACCGAAAACCGGGCTGTCGACTGGCCAAGAAATTGGTGATATGCTTCGTAATCGATAAGGGACCTATCAATAATCGGCAAAGTATCGAGATTGGCAATCGGGGTCCGGGGCGAAGTATAAAAGGGATCTACGGATTCGAAAGATTCTGCAAGCCTATGCTTGAATGGCAGCTTTATGAGGGTCCCGGTTTCGAGAACAACATATTTGGCATGGCACTCATGGACCATATGAGCCAGCCGTTTTTCAGGCATCTCCTGATCTAGTGGCAGATAGGCCGCACCAGCCTTGAGTATGCCCAAAATAGAAACAATATACTCAGTTGACCTTGATAGCAGGATGGCAACGACATCGCCATGCTGCACATCATATCCATCAATCAGCGCATGCGCGAAACGGTTTGCACGTTGATTAAGCTCAGCGTAGCTCAGGTGATCATTTCCAGATACCAGAGCAATTGCCTCCGGCGTTTTTATTACCTGTTGTTCAAATAAATCCACCACTGTCCCATCAGGCTGCGGATGAACTGTCGAATTCAGATCAAACAGGAGGTGATCAATTTCTGTTCTGTTCATTATTTGAACAGCATCAATTGGTGAAGTAAATTCATTAACGCACGCTGAAACACACCTGGAAAAATGTCGGATCAGAGCTTCAATCTGCTCATCCTCATAGTGGTCACGACCATAAAAAAATGTGCAGCGCAACCCGTCATTGGTTGGCAGAAACTGTATATCCAACGCATAGTTGGTCCGCTCATGGATAGTTGTACTTTCTAAAACAAACCCGGAATCACCCGAGCGGGCAGCACTCTCCACAGCTACATCGACCGGATAACTTTCAACTACCATGATCGTACTGAACAGACCTGCCGGCAACGCACTCGCACGCTGAATTGCCGCAAGAGATGAATGGTGATGAGAGGCAGAACGTAACGACTTCTCCTGAACGTTTATTGCCAGTGAACGCCAGCTCATATCCTTTTCAATACACACCCGAACAGGTACGGTATTAATGAGGTTGCCCACCATGTGTTCAATACCCTCAACTTCAGCGGGTCGTCCGGATACAACCATGCCGAACACCACATCAGAGCAATCGTTATATCTGCTTAAAATCACTGACCAGATACATTGAAGAAGAACACTTACAGTCACTCCACATTCAGCTGCCCGCGTCTGCAGCTCACCATAAAGACCAGGTTCAAGTAAGGTGCTGACAGATTCCTGCTCTCCGGCATTTGCAGACAGATCGAGGCTGGATTGTGGAATCTCAGCAATTCGACTGTAACCTTGCAGGTAATCATCCCAGAACGCGTATGACACCTCACGGGACTGTTGCTCAAGCCAACTGATATAGCCGTTAACAGGTACCGAAGGTGAAAGAACTGTTAGCCGATCTTCCTTTAAAGATGAATATATCTGTAAAAACTCACTCAGCAGAATACCCACTGACCAGCCATCCAGCAGGAGATGGTGATGAGTCCAGACAACATCATAGAGATCATCGCCCCGCTGAATGACAAACATCCGCATAAGCAGGTCACGACTGAGATTAAAGGGGGTCGTTCGCTGGAACACCAATATTTCATTTCGAACCGAATCACGCCTCGTCTCATCTATAGCACGCAGATCCTGAAAATCGACTTTCAATGAAGCTTCTTTAACGACCACCTGAAGGGGACGATCGGTGCCTTCATGGGCAAACACTGTCCGCAGGCTGTCATGCCGTGCTATCAGTGTATTCCAGCTTCTCTCAAGTAATTTAATATCCAACGCTCCACGAATGGACCAGCAGACCTGCTGCATATAGGATACATGCCCGGTATCTGCCAGTGCATGATGCAACATACCTTCCTGCATCGGTGAGAGAGGGTAGACACCTTTGATATTATCTTTAGTCGTTCGCATCTCAGCTCTCCGTGAAAGTGTTCAAGAAAGAGTTTACTTCGTCAGACCCCACCCCTGTGTAATCTATGGTCGACGGCCCGGGATCCTTAGTTACCACAGCAAGAGCATGATTAACTACGACATGAAGCTCTTCAACCCATGAGGCCATAAGTGCTTTGACCCGCGAGGTATCGATCGTTGTTCCATACTCGATGGAAAGCTGAATTCTTCCATCGGTGCACATACCGGTAACCTCAAGAGCAAAAGGCACTATTGCATCCGGATGAATAACAGCCCCGACCTCCTCTGTGGCTAGTTCGAACAGATCCGAACGTAATTCCCCATCAAAATCTCCGAGGTAATTAAACAGAATGGGAGGGAGCGCTTCCCTACGATCACTCGACTTACTGCCGCTCCCCCAGCGACGCATGCCAAATTCAATTCCGACTGAACCGGCCTTATGGATGGCCCGCTGCACTGCCTGTATATTTTCAGCCACCTCAACTGACGAACTAAAATCTAAAACAACAGGATACATGGAAGTAAACCACCCTACAGTGCGATCAAGCTCAACATCCTCAAAAATCGATTCCCTGCCGTAACCTTCCAGAGTAATAGCAAAACAGTCTGTACCTGCCTCATTGTGTACCGCTCGGCCAAAGGCGCACACAAGCATATCTGTAATACCGGTCTGGTATGCCTGATGTACATGTGTTTGCAAGCGTTTACTCAGATCTCTGGACAGATGTTTGCTATGCCGCTGTCGCTCTTTGTAGGTAAAAGGTTCAGAGACATAAGGGGATGAAACTGGTTTTGACTGAATATTCGACGTATTCTCCGACCAGATCCGGCGCTTTGGTTGAAGTGATTGCGCATGAACTGCAAGCCGGTCCGACCATTCCTTGAATGATGTTGTTTTCACACCCAATCCGGGTTCATTACCTGAGAGAATCTGAGTATACGCGGAATGCAGATCCTGAAGCAATATTCGCCATGAAACCCCGTCCACCACAAGGTGATGGGCAGTAAGTAAAAGACGGTCATCATCATGCATCCGGTACAGAACTGCTGCAAACGGGGAACCTGCCGCCAGGTCTGTCCGGCTCATAACACCACAACTATGTTCACGCATTGCGTCTAGGCCCAGTGCATTCTGGCGAAGATCGACATACTCAAAACGCACTGGTGAGGTGTGCTCCATCACCTCTTGTCTCCACACACCGGTATCATCCTCGAAAAAACGTGACCTGAGCATATCATGATGCGCCTGCAGTATCTGGAGACTTCCTCTCAGTGCCGACTCATCCATCCTCTTGGCAGGCCGAAGCAGCACAGCCTGATGAAAGTGGTGTTTAGTTGATGTAAAGTGCTCAAAAAACCATGATTGAATAGAGGTAAGCGGTACCCGGCCTATGGCATGACTATGAGGCCTGGCAGCTATCCCTTCTTTCATAAGAGGAGCCAGTTGAGCAATGGTAGGAAATTGAAAAATATCTTTTAGAGCAATCTGATAATGGTGTTTTCTCAAGCGCGAAACAATCTGCAGCGCCTTTATTGAATCTCCGCCGAGCATAAAGTATTTATCATGAATGTCGGGAGCCTCCACATTCAGAACATCCTGCCACACTCCTGAGAGTATTTTTTCTTTCTCCGTTCGCGGCGGGCAGTGCTTTTGGGACTCTTTTTGCAGTTGTACAAGATCGAGTGACAGCAACGCTGAACGATCAACTTTGCCGCTGGTACTTCTCGGAAAGGAAGAAAGAGTAAAAAAACGGGCCGGGATCATGTAATGCGGTAGTTTTTCAGAAATCCCCCCATACAGATGCTCCAGTGTAACTCTCTCATCACCAACAGCCAGATACGCTACGAGCTCATAGTGTGAATTTTCTGTTTCCCGGGTGCAAACCACAGCATCGCGCACCATTGAGTACTGCCGCAAACACTGTTCAATCTCACCCGTTTCGATTCGATACCCATTAACCTTCACCTGATTGTCTGTACGCCCAAGAAAAGCGATAGTACCATCAGCAAGAAACCTTACCCTGTCACCGGTTCGATATAGCCGTTTTCCTTGAAAGAAGGGGTTGTCGACGAAACGATCCGCAGTAAGAGCATCCAGTCCCAGATACCCTCGTCCCACTCCGGGGCCACCAATGTATAGTTCACCAGGCATACCGGGAGCAACCGGTTGCCGTTGCTCATCAAGAATATAGGTTTCGGTATTGGCCATGGGTCGACCAATTGGAATAATTGCAAGTTCAGGTAACACATCGGACGGACAGGTAAAGGCAGTAGCATCCACACAGCACTCGGTAGGTCCATAGATATTCGTTACCGTCAGTCTGCGCCCGAATGAACCCGACTGTAACCTGTTCACAGTTTCATATGGAAGTGGCTCACCACCAATAATGAGATGTTTGAGTGCCAGTCCCTCCATCTCCGCCAGTCCGGATTCAAGAAGCAGACGAAGCAGCGTCGGAGTACCGTCCGCAATGGTAACACCCTCCTCTCGCCAATAGTCGAGAAGCAATGAATGGTTCTCTCGGCTGGCAGTATCCAGAACATGAAGTGTATGGCCACCACACAGGGCCGCAAAAATCTGCTGCACCGATGCGTCAAAAACTGTTGAGGCAAAGAGCGAAACCTGTTGTGGCCCCTGATAATGCGAATATACAATTTCTTCTAATCCACCAATCAAATTGACCACAGACCGGTGCTCGATCATTACCCCCTTCGGGGTACCGGTTGATCCTGAAGTGTAAATCAGGTAGGCAAGATTATCCGGCCGGACAGTTCGTTTAGTCTGAAAAGTCGCACCCCTGTTCAGAGAAGTCTGTGAAATCTGCAGGGGATCAACCACTGTCACTCCGGAAATATCAGGAATACTATGATTGTCGGCAGCGATGATTATCTGCGCCTCACTGTCGCTAAGCATATTGTGCAGACGACTTTTAGGATGATCAGGCTCAAGAGGCAGATAGGCCGCACCAGTTTTAAGGATGGCCAGAATAGAGGCAATAAGATCAACAGATCGATCCAGACACACTCCAATAACTGTTTCTGTGTCGGCTCCTACCCGTTCGAGATGCAAGGCAATCGCGTCGGAGCGCTCATCGAGTTGGCGGTATGTGAGACGCTGACCGCCACACACCACTGCTAATCTATCAGGATTTTGTGTTGCACTGGCTGAGAACAGTTCATGCAGGCACAACTCAGGAACGGGTATGGTAGACGAACGGCTCCAGGTGTCGATGACTAAGGCCCGCTGCACACTATTGCAGCAATCCAGCAACTGTAACGGCTTAGAGGGACTTTTCATTGCTTCTTCAGCAAGGTGTTGAAAGCTTGAGGCCAGATGAACTATCGTATCGTCTTCAAAGAGGTCCGTCGCATATTCCCATTCAAGAACAATTTTGTCCCGGGTCTCGACAGCGATAAGGCTGAGGTCATATTTAGCAGTGGTTCTCTCAACCTGAATTTGTTCGACATGCAAACCGTCAAGTTTCGGTGGTTCTATCGTACCATCCTGTAAAACAAAACCTATCTGAAATATCGGAGAGAAGCTCTGCTGGCGCTGCCCGAGCACTTCGACAACCTTTTCGAAGGGAACTATCTGATGTGCAAAGGCATCCAGTGTTGTTTGGCGCACCTGTGCCACGAGATCTTCATATGATAATCTACCATCTGCTGCTACCCGGATGACCAGGCTGTTCACAAAAAATCCCAGCAGATCGTAGAGTTCCTTAAAAGGGCGGTTCGCTGTTGGAGTACCGAAAATGCAATCATTATCATTTTTGTATCGCCGCAGGAGCTCGACAAAAACGGTTGCCAGGGCCATATACAGCGTGCAGCCTGTTTCCCGCGCTATCTCTTTGATGGCCCGGGTGAGCTCATGCCCAAATTCGCGGACAATTACCCTGCCGCGCCCACGTGGCCTCGCCGGCCTGAAACGATCAGGCAAAAGAGAAGCGGGAGATGGGAGGTTTTTCAGTGTTTCCTGCCAATATTGAATATGGGGCTCAAGAAATTTATTTGTCAGTTGTTTCCGTTGCCAATAAACAAAATCACGGTAGTCGACATTAAGCTGCTTCAGCTCCGGCTCCACTCCCTTCAGGTAGGAGTTGTAATACGCTGCAAGCTCTTTGCTCAGGATTCCTTTTGACCAGCCATCAGCGATCATATGGTGCATTGTGAGGCAGAAAATATGTTCATGCTCACCTAGCTGAACCAAACAGGTTCTAAATAAAGGTCCGGCCTGGAGGTCAAAGATGCTATCTGCTTCTGTGGTTATACGATGTAAGGCCTTCGCTTTACGCTCATGTGGTTCCACCCAGCGTATATCAACGACCGGGATATCGACATTTACACTCTCTGCAACATAGAGGCAGGCATCCCCTTTATCCTCACGAATTGACGCACGAAGCATAGCGTGACGTTCAACGATTTTTTGCAGAGACTGCCGAAGTACATTACGATCAAGGGGGCCGTTGAGCACAACAGCTTCAGGAATATTATAGGCGGCATGCCCCCCGTTCATCTGATGCAAAACCCAGAGACCTTGCTGACCAAAAGACAATAGACCTGAGTTGCGGGCACCGGTTGCAAGCGAAGGAAGCATAGCAGCTGCACTGTCTTCTGCCCTGTTGCTACGCAGAAAGGCAAGAATCTCAGGTTTTCGTGAGCGCAAGGTCTGAATGGTCTCTGCGTTAAGAGTACCTCGTGGAGCCCTGTAATGAAGCGTCTCTCCTTCGAGCCAGAATTTGACCCCCTGCGTCCCCAGTTGGGAAAGAACTTTTTCGATCCGTATCATAGGGTACCTGTATCATCCATATCAAAATCTTCATCCGACCAGACATTTTCATCTGAAACCATTGCGCGCATTGCCTCAATACGTTCCGATAGCCTAGCGACAGTCTGATCCTCAAAGAGTGCACGGACAGTAATATTGGCCTCAAATACTTCACTCAACCGCGCAACAACCTTGATAGCGATCAGTGAATCACCACCTATTTCCGAGAAAACATCATCGAGACCGATACGTTCGATACCCAGTACATCTTGCCAGACAGCGACGATCGTTTTTTGAGTATCACTGACTGGAGCTGTATAGGCGCTGTTCAATACAGGCCGGGATTGCATCGATACAGGCCCTGGAACGCGATCAGCAATATTTGCTGAAGTACCGGCTCTGGCCTCACTGATCCAACCGTTGAACGGCCGTGTTGAAACCACAATCTGGCCTGAATACGGGTTGTCCAGAATGCGGGCAAATGCATCCATCCCCTCTTCAGCTGACATTCCACCCATCGGCTTGCTGCCACTCAAGCTCAGAAACCGTTTTTCAAAAGAAGCAGCCATGCCAGTGCCGATCCACCTGTCCCAATCAATGGCAACAGTATACCTGTCAGTGTTTTTGGCCTTAGCCGAAGCAAAGGCATCGGCAAAAGCATTTACCGCCGTATATTCCACATCGCCAACCCCACCCAGTATTGAGGTTATTGATGAACAAATAACCATAAAGTCAAGAGAACGCGTCTTAAACAACTCATCAAGCACTATGGAACCATTGACTTTAGCGGCAAACTCTGGGCCCTCGGTGCCTACCTCTTTCAACTGAATTGCACCACGATTTTCGACAGCCGCCGAATGTATAACCCCATGAATATTCCCGAACTCAGCTTCCACTGCATTGATTACAGCCTCCATCTGTTCAGGGTCAGAAATGTCTGCAGCGTATGTTCTTACCTCCGCTCCCATCTCCTCCAATCTGGTCATCCGTTTACTTAATACCTCTGTTGGTATGCCAGAAGTATTGCCAGGTAAGGTGTGTCTGGGTGCCATGCCAACCACAAGGCAGCAGTCATGCTCAACTCTTTTTGCACTATCCAGAGGATAGGCGTGGACATTATCAAAACCGACCTTTGACAGGACAGTCTCCCATCTATCAGCCTTTAGTAAAGGCCCCTCAGGACGAAGATCAGTATCTTCATAAAGCCACCAGCCTTCGGCCAGACCATAGATCATTGTTGTCCAGCGAGGAGTAGAGGTCGATTCTGCCATCAACAGCATTCCTTCAGGGACAAGTAAACGCCTTAAATTGCCAAGGGTCGAGATGATGCGCGGAGTGGCATGCACCACATCCAGCTCAATAATCATGTCATAACTTCCAGCTTTATATCCTTGCGCTGAGAAATCCCGACCTATATCAAATGTACCGAAACGCATGTCATCGTAACCTTTCTGAGCAGCCCAAGCCCTCGCCTCTGCAACAAAAGACGGACCAATATCAGTAAAAGTATATTCAACATTTTTTCCGGATATTAGTGGCATAACATGCTTCGTCAGAATACCTGCACCGCCACCGATTTCGAGTATTCGTATGCATCTGCCATTAGCTGCATCAACCACTTCCCTGACTTTTTCGGCCAGAAGCATGCAGTAAACCCTGTGAAATGTGTGTTCCTCTATTTCGTCGGCGATCTTCTTTAAGGCAGTTGAATCTCCTTGAGGATAGAGAACCGAGATAGCCTCTTTTTCACTGGTCAATGCACGAGGATACTTATCAGCACAATGCTCCAGAAATTGTATCATCGGAGCAAAGGCGGGAAACTCTTCAATAAGAGAAGCAACTGAGATGATTGGATCTTCAAGCTCTTCGACTGAACCGAGAAAAGTAATGCTACCGTCCTGCAGACGAGCATGCCCATCTTCCGAAAGTGTTGAGATAAGAAATGAGAAAAGCCGTGTAAATTTAGGTGAAATATCGAGCTGTTTTTCAAGGCTGGTGAGCGTGTATAAACGCCCTGGTCTGGTATTAATATCAGATCTATTCAAGTAGCGTATCACAAGAGCAGCACACAGACTATTAAGCCTCGGTTCGAGTGAACCACGATTTCTGATACTCTTGATGGCGCAGGCCCGCTCGATTTTCTCACGTTCACCATCTATTTGTAACCACTGCTGCTTTTTAGCAGGCGTTATCTGCTCTTTTTGATACGAAATACGTTCTCTGGCAGGCAATATATTTCTGCCTAAGAGAATGAGGCGTGCCCCTGCAGATTGAGCGAGATACTCAGCCAACTCGAGCCCAATCCCTCCCATACCTCCGGCAATAAGATAGACTCCCCCCTGCCGGACAACTGACGGCAAACCGGTTACCGCAGGAAGCGATACCGGCTCAAAGATTCGTTCCCAGCAGTAGGTCCCTCGCAGAGCAATCACCGGTTCAAGGGATCGACTCTTGCAAACAGCGGCCAGAGAGACCGGCATAGCAGAATCACTCTTCTCTATCCCGCCTGAATCTGTAATATCGACAACTTTGCAGGAAATATGGGGATGTTCCTGCGGGATTACCGTTACCGGCCCCATAAGAAGAGATACGGCAGGGTCTATCTGCTCATTGCCAATCACCTCAAACATTCCGGAAGCAACTACAGTGATGAGATTAGGCTGTCCTGGTTTACACTGTTCCAAAGCCTGAACCAGAAGAATAAGAGAGTCATAGTAAATCATCCTGCCAGCACTAATCGTGTTCGGCATCTTCTGTGACTGACCAGTCAAGCTCCAGCAATAGACAATTCCATCAGGAAATTTCCCTTCATCATCAAGCTGTTGGATCAAACTCAGGTATGCACTCGTATCACGCGGATCAATCGAATATCCATCATCGGTGTCATGCTGTACTGAATCTGCGGCGACTACAAATTCCACAGTGGCACCATCATCCCGCAGGGTCTTACCCAAATCTCGACCAATACCAAGATTATCTGTGAAAATGAGCCAGTGCTTAATGGGCTCGTCGCCTTCTCTTTGCAGTGGAAGTACTCCCCGTTTCCAGGAAGGACGATAGAACCAATCGGCCGAATCCTGCCGCAACTGCACTTTCTTAACGTCACCGCCCAGGCTATTCCCTGCCACAGGCTTAAGGAAATAACGTTGTCGTTCAAATGGGTAGGTGGGAAGCGGTATTCTCTGCCGCTTTTCGCCCTCGTGCAAGGCATGCCAGTCAATATGTACAGAGGATTCCCATAATTTCGCCAGACATCGTGCAAACGTAACGCAGTTGTCCTCATCAGCCGTCCGTGCGTGAGGTAAAGTTGAACACACGACATATTCGCTCGGGCACAAAGCATGACTTCGAACGAATGATGCCAGCGTATGCCCCGGACCGATCTCTACCGAGAGATATGGTGCCTCCGAGAATAGAGTAGTGATTCCATCCGCAAAACGCACTGTGCTCAGCAGGTGTTCACCCCAATAGCATGGATCAGTTGCCTGTTCATCACTCAACCAGTTGCCTGTCACGTTGGAAATTATTTTAATTTCCGGAGTCGAGAGCTTCAGCGTTTCAAACTCTATGATGAACCTCCCGATGACCGGGCGCATCATTTCAGAGTGAAAAGCATGAGAGGTATGTAAACGCTTTGTTGGTATACCTGCACCAGCGAGCCTCTCCTCCACCTCTTCTATTTGCGAAAAAGTACCCGACAGTACACATGAACGTGTCGTGTTGACTGCGGCTACAGACACGTCCTCAAGACATTCAGCCGATAATTCTTCAGGAGTCGCGGAAACAGCAATCATTGCACCTTTGACCATTTCCTGCATGAGGCGCCCTCTGCAAACTATAATCCGCAAAGCGTCTTCAAGTGAAAAGACTCCGGCAATGCATGCTGCTACGTACTCTCCCAGGCTGTGGCCGATACACGCCTCAGGAATAACGCCAATAGAGATCATGAGCCTTGCCAGCGAGTATTCCACAACAAATAAGGCAGGTTGAGCGAGTGAGGTCTCCTGAAGGATCTGTTCAGCTTCAGATATCTCCGTGTCTTCTGCAAACAGGATATGACGAATATCCCTCCCCATCAGCGGCACAAGTATTTCCGCACATCGGTCTACTTCTGTTCGAAAGCGTGGTTCGGTACGATAGAGGTCTTTTCCCATACCGATATACTGAGTTCCCTGACCTGAAAAAAGAAAAGCGATCCGGTGCCCATCTGTTTCCACATTATAACTTTCAGCAAATGGCGATTCAGTATTCTGCAGGGCGGCAATAGCGCTCTCTCGGTCATGACAGACGATCGCCCTTTTATAGTTAAAGCGTGAGCGTCCAACCTGAAGTGTATAGGCTAAGTCGTCAAGGTTTACCGAAGGGTTTGCAGCGATGAACTCAGCAAGCCTTTGTCGCGTTGCGTCAGGAGCAGATCCGGTCTTTGCGGAAAGAGTGAGTAAATACCAGATACGCGAAGTCGACGAGGGTATTACCGGCGGTGGCTCTTCAAGGATAACATGAGCATTGGTTCCGCCTACACCAAAAGAACTGACACCTGCGCGACGCGGAGTTTCACCGCCTTCCCATCTCTGTAGCTCAGAATTCACCTGAAAAGGTGAGTTCGCAAAATCAATTTCCGGATTAGTCGCTTCACAGTGAAGAGTCGGCGGGATCGCCTGATGCTTAAGCGCCAGAACCGTCTTTATAAGGCCTGCCATGCCTGCAGCTGTATCGCAATGTCCAAAATTGCTCTTTACCGAACCAAGATAACAACTTCCGCTTTCCGTATTTCCACGTGCAAACGCTTTGCTCAGCGCTGCAAGTTCAATTGGGTCACCAAGAGGTGTACCTGTTCCGTGCGCTTCAATAAACCCGATACTTTCCGGCGAGACACCTGCCATTTCCTGTGCTTCAACAATAACCCTGGCCTGCCCCTCGACACTCGGGGCAGTAAAACCAATTTTGTCAGCGCCATCATTATTCACAGCAGTACCGCGAATCACTGCATGGATAGTGTCGCCTTCGGCAAGCGCATCAGCTAGTCGTTTAAGAACAACAATTCCAACACCCGCACTTCCGACAGTACCACCTGCATCAGCAGAAAATGGTCGGCAATGACCGTCTGCTGAAAGTATACCTCCCGGTTCATGCATATACCCCTGATCCTGTGGAGTATAGATTGAGACAGCTCCCGCAAGAGCCATATCACATTGATACGCCAGCAGACCGTTACAGGCATAGTGCACAGCCACAAGTGATGTCGAACAGGCTGTAGAGATATTGAGACTGGGACCTTTCAAATCAAGCTTATACGATGTTCTGGTAGCAACAAAATCTTTATCATTACCGATAAGAATCCGGTATTCCCCTTCTTTGCTAAGTATATCCGGGTCAGCCATAAGATTACGTAAAGCATAGGTGTTAAGACCTGCTCCGGCAAACACCCCCGTCCCCTCTCCTGATTGCCGGGGATCATAACCTGCATGTTCCATTGCCTCCCAGGCGCACTCAAGAAAAAGACGATGTTGCGGATCGGTGACTGCAGCTTCACTGGGCGTAAATCCAAAAAAGGCTGCATCAAAGAAATCATGCTCCTCAAGCCGACCTCTCGCCTTGACATATCGAGGATGAGCAACTGTCGAAGGCTCGACACCTGCAACGAGTAGCTCTTCATCTCTGAAGACAGTTATGGACTCAACCCCGTCCCGTAAATTTTGCCAATACCTCTCTACCCCGGAAGCACCTGGAAAACGACACGCCATACCGACAATGGCAATCAACTCAATTTCCCCTGTAAAGAGATCTTCAGACATTACGCCTCCGTGATTGTTTTAAAACCTGCTGCTGACGCTGCATTGCCTTTTTGCGAGCAGCACTCCTCTGCTCTGCAGGATTATTCACATTTTCGGAACTTACCGAACTTGTCTGACTTGTCGGACGGGATTCAGATGGCCGTTGCTCTGTGTTTGCAATATATGCGGCAAGAGCACCAATTGTCGGATAGCGAAAAAAGTCTGTAACAACAAGATTATTACTCAACGAAGATTGGAGTTTTCGTTGAACCTGCACCACCAGAAGCGAGTTCACTCCGATATCGAACAGGTTATCGTCAACCCCTACCCTTTTCCTGCCCAGCACCTCTGACCACATTGAGGCCAGAAGTTTTTCGGTCTTTGTCCGGGGGGCTTTGTAATCCCGTGCACTGCGGGCCTGGTCGTGAGGCGGCAATGCTGCTATGTCGATCTTACCATTGTGAGAAACAGGTAATTTCTCAAGTCGAACAATCGCCTGCGGTATCATATATTCCGGCAATCTTTCGCGAAGCTGCATCCTGAGTGTTTCATCGTCGGGAGCATCTTTTTCGGCAACGATATACGCTATGATTCCACTATCACCGTCATCATCGCGCAAAACAACCACCGCTTGTGTGATTGGTGTTAAAGCGCAAAGTGCATACTCAATTTCGCCCGGTTCAATACGAAAACCACGAATCTTTGCCTGACGATCCATACGGCCCAGAACAGAAATAGTTCCATCATTCGCAAAACGCGCAAGGTCACCGGTATGGTAGAGACGCTGTTCACTACTGAGATCAAACGGATTTTCCGTAAATTTCTCTGCCGTCAACTCAGGCCGGTTATGATAGCCGCATGCGACACCAACACCGCCAATACAAAGTTCCCCAGGACTGTTAGGTGGCAGAGGATTGCCATACTCATCAAGAATATACATCCGCATATTGGCAAACGGATGACCTATAGGAACAGTTGCCTGCTGCAGGTCAGCAAGCCCTACCCTGTGTACAGAAGCCCAGACTGTTGCTTCAGTCGGCCCGTAAAAATTCCATACCGGGATATTCCATTTGAGCACACGCTCTGCGAGTTTTGAAGGAAATGACTCTCCCCCGCAACCAATATGCCTAAGCGGAATTTTTTTATCAGCCTCTTCATGACTCGAAGCAAACTGTTCGAGTGCAGTGGGCGTCTGACTGAGAAGAGTGACCTGTTCCCGTACTGCAAGTGTATAAAAGGCATCAGGGTCCCTGGCTACTTCGGCATCAACCATGACCAGAGTACCACCACTCAACAAGCCGCCCCAGATCTCCCACACAGACAGGTCAAACGAATGAGAGTGAAAAACAGTCCATACTTCATCACTTGATGGTTTAACCTCAGCACAAATTGCCTCTACCATGTTTATCACTGCACGGTGACGCACACGCACCCCTTTGGGTGTTCCTGTAGATCCCGATGTGTAAATGATATAGCAGAGTGCATCGGGATCGCCCTTTTCTCTCTTCTCCATCGAGGTCGGCAGTTGATCAGAATCGACCGACAAAAATGGGCCATGCCACCAGTCGGCAACTGAATCCCGAAATGAAAATTCGGTCAGAATACAGTGAACACCAGCATCGTTGATCATCAGATCGCGACGAGTCGCCGGGTAGCCTGGGTCAACAGGTACATAGACAGCATTCGCTTTCAGAATTCCCAACATAGCAGCTATACTGCACCATGTCCTGCCCGTGAAGATACCCACTTTATCCCCGGCCTGTACTCCGGAACGCAAGAGCCAGCCGGCGATCCTGTCAGCCAGGGAATCAAGTTCTCCTCTGTTTAAACGGTCATCCCCTGAAACTATTGCAAGCGCCGCCGGATCGGCAACTGCCAGAGAATGAAATTGTTCATGAAGGGTTGCCTGGTCAGAATATGATCGCTCAGTCGCATTCCAGATTTGGGTAATTTGATGATGCTCATCCCGATCAAGCCACACCATCTGCGAAATACGCTCATTTGGACTCGCAGCCATCGTCTGTAAAATCCGACAGTAACGTGCACACATTTTCTCCGCTGTACTGCGATCGAAGAGGTCTGTGTTGTAGAAAAGCATCCCCTTCAATCCGTCAGAGGTTTCCCAGAGATGCATCTCAAGATCAAGACGGATGAATTGCTGATTCACTTCCATAGCCTCCACCTCCGCACCATGAAGTTCAAGCTGCGGTTGGGGACCATGCAATGGTGCATTCTGCAGAGCAAACATGACCTGCACCAACGGATTTCTACTTAAATCCCGCTCAGGCTGAATGGCATTTACAACCTCATCAAAAGGGATATCCTGATTTTCATACGCTCCAATAGATGCTGTTCGGATGCGACTGAGGAGATCGAGAAATGTCGGATTACCTGCAAGCTTTAGGCGTACAGGAACAGTGTCGGAAAAGTATCCGATAAGCGGCTCAAGTTCCTGCCTGAGCCGGTTATGCATCGGGATGCCGACAAGAATATCATCCTGAGTGCAGCTACGCGAAAGAAACACACCATATCCTGCAAGGAGTGTCATAAATAGGGTTGCCTCACCCTTGGCGCTCACCTCTTTCAGCCTGCTGGTGGTCTCGCGATTTATTTCAAAAAGAACAGAACTGCCGTTAAAAGTTTGTAATGCCGGTCGAGGTTTATCTGTAGGAAAATTGAGCGTATGCGCGGAGTCCTCAAGTTCTTTTTTCCAATAGTTACGCCTTGTTTCACGGTAATCACCGCTAAATCGCTGCTGTTGCCATGCCGCATAATCTGCATACTGAATTTTCAATGGTTCCTGTTGCCCTGGCAACCCCTGCACCAATTCATTATAAAAAGCCGCCAGCTCACGCTGAAATATCCCAATCGACCAGCCATCAGCGGCACTATGATGAAATGCGACAATACATACATATTCTGCGTCGTTTATCTTTATCAGTGACGTTCGAAGCGGGAGGTCTTTGCTCAGTTCAAAAGGTGTTCGTATTGTCAAATCAATATTTCGTTCAATTTCTCTCTGCTGCTGTTCGCCCTCCAGTCCCTGTAAATCAATGATGTTGAGCGGGATCTCAGGGGCAGACACAACACTCCCATAAAATGAGCCGTCATCAAAACGCATTACAGTTCTAAGCACTTCATGACGCGTGATGATTTTCCCAAGAGCAACTCGCAGGCTATTCACCTGAATTGAACCTCGCAAGCGTAGGACAGCTGGCAGAATATATGCAGCCCCGACTCCAGCGAATTCTTCCAATACAAGCAATCGTCGTTGCGAGAAAGAGAGAGGGACTATGCCATCATCCCGGCTCACGGGTAAGATATGTTCACCATCCGGTTCGGAAAATATTTCCTGCTGGCGAAAATGTGCAAGAAGTTCCTCTTTGTGGGCGGTTATCCGCTCACGAATGTCCGGCGACATAACTCCTGCCGGAGCGTTGCATTTGAGCGTACCGTTTTCGCTGCGGAGTTGGATATCTAGAGAAGCAAGTGTATTGAGTAATTCATCCATATTGATTCAAAACTCCATCTCTTCACGGGGGGGGGTAAACCCGACTTCTGGCTGCACCATGTGCTGACGAACCAGTGCCGCCATGTCGGCAAGGCGGGGTGCTTCAAAAAGAGAGCGTAAAGGAAACTCGACTCCGAGTGACTCCTTAAGACGCGAATGGACCTGAGTAAGTTGTAATGAATTTCCACCAAGAGTAAAAAAACTCTCATCACCGTCGGTCACAGGCGCCCCGAGCACGATCCGCCAAATCTCTGCAACAAATTCTTCTTCAGGATCATTCAGCTTCTGCACAACAGAACGTTGGTTATCAGTGTTGCCTGCACAGCCTAAACTTCCGGGCTCTACCCGATCCGGCGACCACCAATGCAATCGAGGAGTTAAGTCGGTAGTTGAGACAGCAACTCGATCTGTACATCGAGCCAGGGCAAGACGGGCAAGCTGTTCAGCACCAACTGCGGCAGGAATAGCGTATCTGACTGAATCGTTTTCCCCGGATGAGTCCTCTGATAATTCAGTAGATAGTTCATTAAAGCGCCAGCCGTCCCAGTCAATACACAGCCACCGATCGTCTGTACGATTGTCAGAGGTGATTTGTGTGGCCATGATGGCATTTGCAGCTCCATAAGCGCCCATTCCCGTTCCACCAAGGATGGCAGAAAGAGATGACATGGCAATGAGAAAATCGGGCTCCCGATCCGCCATAATATCCCGCAAGATGCGATAGCCATCAAGCTTGGGAGAGCTGATCATCCGAAATTTCTCCACCGTCATGTCACGGTAAGAACAGAGTGCATCAGCGCCGGTGACTCCTGCGGCATGGATACACCCATCAATTCTGCCAAAACGGTTCTCTGCACCAGCAAGAAGAGTTTGCATCTCCTGTTGTGAACTGACATCAGCCGACACTGCCATTACCGCTGTGCCCCGTTCAAGCATGGTCATAAGACGACTGATAATCACCGATGTCTGATTGTTATTCTCATGCTCGGCCAACCATGCGTCCCATCCATCCTGCTCAGGAAAATATGATTTTCTTGTCAGGATCAGGTTGGCGTTGCACTGACGTGATATATAGTCAGCCAAAGCCAGACCTATATCGCCCAGTCCACCAGTTATGAGATATGTGCCCCGATCTCTAAAAACCACATCAGGTGCAGCATGAGATACCGACTCATAGTATTGTTGCCAACGGTAACCACCACGAAGAGCAATTGTCTGCTTTCGCTCAGCAGTCATCAATTCATTCACCAGCATCTCTACTCTGGTGTCAGACCACAAGGCATGGGTGTCCTCGATGCCACAATCAATACAGCGACAGTGAAAGGCAGGATATTCGCGGGATAGGGACTGGGCTATAGCAACGTAAGCAGCATGCGCAGGAATAAGCCGCTCATCACCTGTGATATCATATATCCCGTGGGTAAGTATATCACAAAAAACCTGCCCATTTCGCTTATGCGTATCCAGTGCCTGAGCCAGGGCGATCGTAAAACGAATCGTCTGCTCATCCCAAATTATAGAAGAAGACTGATTATGGAGAGACGGTATATGTACAATGCTCAATTTTTTCGCATCGGTGAAAGTATGGAGCAGTTGCCCCAGATGCTCTGGATCACTAACATCTGCCGAGATATTTCCATCAACGTGATCACAGAATTTTTCAGCTGGAGTAACAACCGACAATTGAACGCCACGCGTTTTCAGGCCCCGGATTACAGCGTCTGAACCTTGGCCGGAATTACTGATAACAATCCACTGATCTCGGTGGTTGTGGCTGCTTCCCCGTTCACGCTGTGATAGACGTCGCCATGCAGCTGTAAAAAGCCATTCGTCAGCAGGTAACAACTGAGGTTTGTCTTCAGACACTGACGTTGACTTTTGCACGGCTGCCATCCAGTGCACCTCACGCTCAAATGGATAGGTGGGAAGAGGAATACGCCGTACATCATCATGCTCATTGAAAGCCTGCCAATCGACCTTTACACCAAATGTCCACATCTTGCCGATAGCGGAAAAGAGCGCCCTGTCGCATCCTGTCTCATCGCGCGGATGACACCCCACACCAATAATATGCTGGTTCTCTTCAAGAGACCTGTCACGCATGGCTATACCGGCAAGAGTGTTTCCGGGTCCGACTTCAAGCAGTAGACGTCCCGGCGCGGTTAGCAGAGCATCCAGCCCATCGTTGAACCTGACAGTATGTCGCAGATGTCGTGCCCAATACCATGGGTCCACAGCCTCGTGGTCTGAAAGCCGGTGCCCGGTAAGGTTTGATAATATCTCTATTCGTGGCACCTCACGTGGTATATCCTTTACGATAGCCGCAAACTCATCCATTGCTTCGTCAAACATAGCAGAATGAAAAGCATGGGAAGTTTTCAAAACAGTATGCGCAATTCCCTCAGATGAACACAGGCCAATAAAATCATGAACCGCTGCGGATGGCCCTGATACTGTACATGAAGAACCATTGTCGGCCGCTAGAGAAACCTCTTTACTCAAAAATGGCACTACTTCTTGAGGTGCCAGTGCCACTGCGACCATCAGTCCCTTTGGCTGCCGCTGCATAAGTGCTCCGCGTGCTGCAACCAGCCGAAGCGCGTCAGGTAAGTTGAAAATACCGGCCATACAGGCAGCGACATACTCACCCAGACTGTGACCTATCATTGATTTAGGATGGATTCCCCATTCAGCCAGCAACATGGCGTAGGCATACTCCACACTAAAGAGCACCGGCTGTGCAATGGACGTCTGTTGTAATTCTTCAGCAAGAGAATTATCTCTGGTGTTAATGTAGTTGCGCAGATCTAAACCCAAAACAGGAATCAATATTTCTGCGCAATAATCTATATTTGCACGAAAAACCTTCTCTGTTACATACAGTTCCCGTCCCATCCCAACATACTGGCTTCCCTGCCCCGGGAACATAAAGGTAATAACAGGCGACATCCTGCCATCAAGCGTACAGATCCGAAGACGATCAACATCGTGAGACTCTGACAATGCCTTCGTCACCTCATTTCGGTTGCTACCTATATAAAATATTCTGTTGTTCAGTGGTCGCCGACCGACCTGAAGTGAAAATGCAATATTCTGCATCTCTTTTTCAGGATGAGCTTCGATATCCCCTCCCAATTGATGCGCAGATGCTGTTACAGCAGTGACAGTCTTAGCCGAAATCGGCAGCAGACTGAAGCTGCGGCGACTGGCAGTTTTTTTACGGTCTGGTGCTTGCTGGACGATAACATGAGCATTGGTGCCGCCCATGCCAAACGAACTTACTCCCGCAAGCCTCGGTCCACTTCGTGCCTCCCAATTGGTTGGCCTCGTGCACACCTTAAAAGGGGTGTCCTCAAAATTGATAGCAGGATTCGGTTTTTCGTAATGCAGCGAAGGTGGAATGATCCCGTTCTTTAAGGTAAGTAATGTCTTAATGAACCCGGCTATCCCCGATGCCGCATCACAGTGACCAATGTTGGTTTTCACTGAGCCGATGAAGCACTCGTTCTGAAATTGGCTTTTCTTTCCAAACGCCCTTCTGAGCGCTTCGATCTCCACAGGATCTCCCATTGGGGTTGCAGTTCCGTGGGCCTCGACATAGCCGATTTCAGACGGATAAACTCCCGACACAGCCAGGGCCTCACGAATAACCGTAATCTGACCTTCAACCCCCGGCGCACTAAAACCGACTTTGCCAGCACCATCATTGTTTACGGCGCCGCCCTTAATAACCCCATAAATATAATCCCGGTCTTCAAGAGCATCCTCCAGCCGTTTCATCAGTACAACACCGGCACCACTACCCATTACAGTGCCACTCGCCGAGGCGTCGAATGCCCTGCAATGCCCATCAGGAGAAAGAATCATCCCCTCCTGATACCGATAGCCGCATATTTGGGGAAGAAAGATGGAAACTCCTCCCGCAAGAGCCATATCACACTCGCCGTTTAGTATCGCCTGGCAACCGCAATGAACAGCAACCAACGAGGTGGAACACGCCGTTTGCACAGTTATGGCCGGACCGGTCAGGTTAAGTTTATAGGCGGTCTTTGTTGCCAGAAAATCCTTTTCGTTGGCCTGCATAACCTGATACAGGCCAGCCAGATCATCCTTATGGGAAACAGGCAGCACATTATCACGCAGATAACTGTTTGCACCTGAACCACCGTATACGCCAACAGGACCGCGGTAATTGCTACCATCATACCCGCCATCTTCCATTGCTTCCCAGGCGCACTCAAGAAAAAGTCGATGCTGAGGATCAGTCATTGCTGCTTCTGAAGGTGTCATATCAAAAGCTGCTGCATCAAATGAATCTATGTTATCAAGCACTCCGCGAGCCCGCACATAACTTTGGTGGTCATACAACGAACTATCCAGACCCGCCGCGGCAAGTTCCTCTCTCGAAAAAAACGTTATAGATTCACGTCCTTCGATCAAATTCCTCCAAAAGGAGGAAGGATTATTCGCCCCGGGAAAACGGCAGCTCATACCAATGACAGCAATATCTGTTTCAGCAGTATCGACCATAGCTATGCCTCCGTCTCCGTAAGACCTTTACGAATCGACCGTCGCACACTCCCTAAACCTGCTGCTCGTCTTTTCTGCTGCTGTCGTCTTCCTTCCTCCTCCCGGTGATCCTCCGCCAAATCCTGCTCATCCTTGGCGTAAAATTCCGCCAGCGAATGGATGGTAGGAAAGCGAAACAGTTCTGTAATACCTATGTCACGACCAAGTGCAGCCTGCAGACGAATCTGCACCTTCGTCAAAAGTAGCGAGTTTCCGCCAAGATCGAAAAAATTATCATGCAGCCCCACTTCCTTCAGGCCGATAATATTCTTCCATATTGAGGCTACTTCCCGTTCAAAATCCGTTTGGGGTTTGGCTGAGATAGTATGAGGTAATATCGATCCTTCAACCGGTTTAGGTAATTTCCTCCGATCGACTTTGCCACTTGAGCTCAACGGAAACGATGGCATAACAACAAAGAGAGAAGGAATCATATAATCCGGCAGGTCAGCTACCAGTTGACCGCGAATGTCCCCGGTGCTAACGGCTTCGCCACCAACAATAAGATAGGCAACCAGACGCCGGTCACCCGGGATATCTTCCCTGACGATAACCACAGCATCCCGCACCTCTGTGCAGCGACGTAGCCGGTGTTCGATCTCGCCGGGTTCAATACGAAACCCTCTGACCTTAACCTGGTTGTCAATCCGACCCAGAAAGGCAATCACGCCATCCGGCAGAAAACGAACACGATCTCCGGTACGGTACAGTCGGGTTCCCGGCTCAAAAGGGTTTGTAACAAAACATTCCGCAGTGCGCTCAGCCTGATTAAGATATCCCCTGCCGACACTTGGGCCACCGATATAGAGTTCTCCCGGCATACCCGGCACCACAGGCTCCTTCTTCTGGTTGAGTATGTATGCCTGCACATTTGCCATGGGGCGGCCAATCGGCAATATCGTCTCATCCGGAAGATCGTATGGATCCAGATCCATGGCTGTGACATCAACACAACATTCAGTAGGGCCATAAATGTTTGTAATGCTAATGTCACTCCCCGGCCCTGATTTCAATCTGCTTACCAGTTCACGAGCGAGTTGTTCTCCGCCTATGATTAAATGCTTAAGCGACAAGCCCTCTACCTCTGATAAACCTGCATCGAGCATCATTCCAAGCAGAGTCGGTGTACCATCAGCGATCGTCACTCCGCTCTGTCGCCAGTAATCCAGAAGAATTTTGCCGTCACGGCGACACTCTTCGGTCAGCACATGCAGGGTGTGGCCACCGCATAGGGCACCAAATATCTGCTGCACAGAGGCATCAAACACCGTTGACGCAAATACCGATACATGCTGGCTGCTCTCATATTTTGAGTAGATGACATCATTTAGACCAGTGATCAAATTCACCACTGATTTATGTTCAATCATCACTCCTTTCGGCTTACCTGTAGAGCCGGATGTGTATATCACATACGCCAGATCAGTTGGATATACAGCCTTCTCCGCGGCAAACCGCTCGGCCCTGGCAATAACAGATGCAGGATCACAGACACGTAAACCCGGCACCGCTGAAATTTCTGCGGTATCTGCTGTGATCAATACTCCGGCACCGCTGTCAATCAGCATCTCCCTTCTGCGTGATTCCGGATGAGTTACATCCAGTGGCAGATAAGCACCTCCGGCTTTCAGAACACCAAGCAACGAGGCAATCAAATCTGTTGAACGTTCGAGACAGACACCGACTATAGAACCGGAAGCAACACCAAGATCCTGCAAACACCAGGCAATAGCGTCGGAACGCTCATCAAGTTCACGATATGTAATAGAATGATTGCCGTAGACAACAGCCTGTTCATCGGGAATTAAGGAAGCCTGCACCGCAAACAATTCTTGCAGACAACAATCCGGCACTTCTTTGGTGACTGACTGTGCCCATTGATTCACTGTCTGCAGTTGATGCGAATCCAGAAGAGGGATCTCGGCTATATGCAACTCCGGAGAGTCACATACAGACTCTACAATCATGCACAATGATCTGCAGAGATTATCGATGGTTTCAGGGCGGAAGATATCGCTATTGTATTTCATAAAGCCAAAAAGCGATTCTGCCCCCTCAGCCATCTCAAGCGATAGATCAAACTGCCCTTCCTGTTGTGGAACAACAAATGGTGCAAGCTCTGAGGTTCCCCAGTACAATCTCGTATCGCTGCTCGTACCGCCCATAAAATCAATCAGTTCCGCATTTGTGTGCGCACGTTGATAGGTGAAATCGACCTGAAAAACCGGGGTACGTCCCGGTAACCGTTCTGGCTGAAGATGTTCAACCAATAAATGAAATGGAAAATCCTGAAATTCAAGACATTCGATTATTTCCCGGCGCATCACTTCAACAAATTCACGCCATGATGGATTTGCTGTCAGATCTCCACGGATAACAATCATATTGACGAAATGGCCGACAGTGCGTGCAGTATCAGAATCTATACGTCCAGCCGTTGGCGATCCTACAAGTATCTGCGTCTGGTTAGTAATGCGGTGAAGCAATACGTGATACGCTGCCATCAGTAACGTGAACATCGTTGTATTCTGTTCACTGGCCATCCGCTTGAGTTTATGAGTTACCGATGAAGAAATAGAAAAAGAACGCGAAGAGCCGTTGAGACTTTGAGTTAGCGGACGAGGATAGTCCGTTACAAGTTCGAGCATAAGCGGAATATCCGCTAAGCGTTCAGCCCAGAACTTCTGCCCTGCTCTCAGTTCTTCAGTTCCTGACCATTTTTCCAACTGTCTTTTAGCACAAGTGATGTAGCTCGCCCCCAACGAAGGGAGATCACCACTCGACATACCTGTTTCTGCAGCATAGATGGTCGCAAGCTCCTCAAGAAGAAGCCATAACGACCAGCCATCACAACCAATATGATGTACCACCAGTAGAAAAACGTGATCCGAAGCGCTGCGGGTGAATAGATGCCCCCGAATGAGAGGGCCGGCAACAAGGTCAAAGGGCTGAGCATAGGCCTTTCGAGCCCCCTGAAAAAGCTCTTCGTCGCTCCAACCTGTAGCATCTGTCTCAATCAGGAATGCATCTCCTGCCGCATGTACCTCCTGTGAAATTTCGCCATTATGCACTGAGTATGTGGTACGAAGTGATGCATGGCGCTCTACCAGCGCCTGGAGACAACGTTGCAGCGCGTGCTTATCAAGAGCACTGATTACTCGCGCTGAGAAAGAAACATGATAGGCGCATACTTTGGGTGACATGCTCGAAAGCAGCCATTGCGAATACTGATTGAATGAAAGAGGAAAAAATCCTGTTTCATTCTGGTCTTCAGAATCTGAGACAACATCTTCAGCGCCCGGTATCGGCTGACTGTCAAGTAACTCACCAAGAGACTGCGCTAACAATTCAATTGAAGGACCACTTATAATAGTCACTACCGGTAAGGTGACACCATAAGCTTTTTCCATGCAGGCGCGGATTTCCAGAGCCATCAGAGAATCAATGCCTAAAGCTGTCAGTGGAGTCGCAGGATCAACACCTTCCTTCCCTGCCCCAAGGGCATGGGAGACCAGACGCGAGAGTCCTTCAACGAGCAACGCATGTCGTTTCTCGTGGGGTAAAGCAAAAAGTTCTGCTCTGTCCGGCAGGTTGTGGCGTATCTGTTCATGCCGGGCAAGTCCTGACAAGACGTGCTCCCAATAAACGAGTCCTGACTGTGACGGATATGCAGCCTGCCATTCTTCCCAGACAACAGGCAAAACTGCAACTCGAGCAGCAGAACATCCAAGAAGCTGCCCCAGTATCTGCATTCCGTCATCGTTGCTAAGAGGCTTGAGGGTTCTTGAAAAATTCGCATCACCAGCCTGCTCTGCAACAACGGCCATGCCCCCGTCTTTAAAAGTGCTCCAATCGATGCTTATTACCGGATAGCCTTCCAGCCTGCGTTGCTGTGCGTAACTATCCAGAAAGGAATTTGCGGCTGCATAGGTGCCAAGAAACGGAGAATTGATGATCGTTGCAGCCGACGAGAAAAGAGCTACAAAATCCATTGAGCGTAAATCAAACACCTGCTCAAGCGCCATAACACCACCGGCCTTCGCCTTTACGACCGATAGACATGCATCTTCTGAGATATCTTCCAGTGCCTCTTTTGAAACCACACCGGCAACATGAAATATTCCTTTAACCGGTTCGTTAGCTTGCCGACTATACTCTTCCTCCCATAATTTCAATGCATTGGCATCGCTGATATCAAGGGTAACACTCGTCACCTTTACTCCTGTTTCCTCTAATTGTTCTATCAGGCCAAAACGTCCTTCCTTCCTGTCTGCCTTAGACTCAGCTGTATGCGGTGCGGCTGGAGGACCACTCTTGCCAATTAATATAATATTTCGTGCTCCCTGAGCCGCCAACCACAGCGCTACACTACTGCCAAGCTTTCCAAAACCGCCTGTAATGAGATACGCTCCATCAGAACGTATACCCTTCTGATCTTCGCCTGCAAAGGTCTTCATAGCTCGAAGGCGTGGAGTAGTGATTTCACTGCCAATCCTTAATTTATCGCAATGAATACTCCCTGTTACCGCCCTTGAAATTTCCAGTGCAACCTGAACGGGATCAATCCCTTCTTCTATATCAATCAGGCCGCCACGGTTTCCTGAGTGCTCAGCTGCAATTGCTGAATAAAGCCCCCAGAGAGACGATGCCGACTGTGGAACTGTTCCTTTACTCACTGGCCATACATTCGTGGTTACAAACCAGATTTTTGCCTGGGTAAAGGCTGAATTTCGCGAGATGAGGTGGACTGTCTGCCTGGCCTTCATTACCTGGTCGACAATCGCCTTGGCCATAGCATCAGGATTGTACAGCTCACGTTCAGGAGAGACGAAACAGAGAATTCCCTGAACAGGTTGCTGAGCATCAGCCGGAACTACGGAATTACAGTCATCTAAACGTAACACACGATGCCCCATCCCCTGTAACTGCTCAACGCAACTCTCTGCATAATCGTTGTGACTGCCAACCACCAGAAAAGCAGCCGGAGTTGTAACTGCAGAAGTCACCGGAAGTTGAAACGCAGCCCACTCTTCAGTAAAGAGCCATTGCCGCCAGTGTTCATTTTTTTCCTCTTCCAGAAAGCTGAAAGCGAGATCCTCGGCCATTAATATGTTTCGACCATTCACATCAGTAACTGTCAAATCACCCACTAACGACCGCTCGCCCCGTTTGGTCCAACGCGCATAGGCGATAAGCTCGCCGGTAAGTGGACCTGCGATATGCAGTCTCCCCACCCGCTTGCCGACAAATGCGCCAGAGCCCTCTGCTCCTCCTGACATGGCCTGGACGCACGCATCAAGAAGAGCAGGATGAATTACATACGTACCTGCGTCTCGTGTCACCTCTGGAGTTTCCTGCAACCATGCTATCGTTTCCAAATCTCCAATTCTCATACGTTGGATACTTTGAAATGACGTTCCCCAATGATTACCTCGGCTCTGCCAACCACTGTAGAAGTCCGTTCCTATAACAGTAGACGGACAATTCTTTTCGACATCTGTAACTGAGACGACTCGTCCAGAAAATTCAGTTCCGGTTACTGTTCCCCGCACATGCAGACGCCAGTTCTCATTCGGTTCTGCATCACTCTCCATGCTGTAGATTGCGCAATCAAGAGCATCACCTTTACGCTGAACAACTGTCTGCAGGCGATAACGGACGGTGCCTGTGAAAACAAGAGGTGAGCTGAATTCGAGGTTTGATATATCGATACACTCCCTGATACCAGAAGAACGTGCCGCATATGCAATCATTTCTGTAAATGCCGCCCCGGGAAATACAATAACTCCGTTAACCACATGATCTTTGAGATAGAGAACATCCATCTCACCCAAAATATTCTCCCAGATGATTCGCCCATCCGAGCCGGCAAGATGCAGACGATTTCCAAGCAGTGGGTGCTCTACTGTCACTCTTGCGGCCACACGCTCTTTTGGATTGGCGATCCAGTGACGCTTGCGCTGAAAAGGATAGGTCGGCAGGGAAATCATGTTGTAGGCACGCCCCCTATAGAAACTGTCCCAATCAATCTGATATCCAAGAGTGTACAATTGTGCCAACCCCTCAAGCATACTTTGCTGATCATTTATGCCTGGACGTAAAGTTGGTATCCATACAGCCTGCTTTGCTGCATCAAACCTGCGAGCCATGTTGATGAGTGTCGGAGAAGACCCTATTTCTATGAAAACAGTCTCTGGTTTCTCTAAGGCGCAACGCATTGCTTTTTCAAACTGCACAGGTTCACGCAGGTGGCGGCGCCAATAGCCGGAACCGGCAATCTCACTATCTACCCGATCTCCCGTGAGGGTCGAAATCATCTCTATACGCGGTTCCGTAAACGTGACTTTCCCTGCATATTCTTCGAATGCATCTAACATCGGATCGACACAGGTCGAGTGAAAACCATGTGTTACATTGAGCTGTATAGAACGTAACCCACTGTTCTCAAGGACAGGCAGCAGATCATGAATTGCATTCTTGCTGCCGGAGACTATGATATGTTCCGGCCCGTTGATTACCGCAATTTCACACCCCGTACCCTCAATGGCGTGTTCGACTGTACGCACATCTGAAAATACAGCAGCCATTGCCCCCCAAACCGGCAACGCCTCAGCAAGCCGTGCCCGATGAGCCACGAGAACAAGGGCATCTTGCAACTCCAGCACACCTGCTATACACGCAGCAGCGTACTCACCAAGACTGTGCCCCAGCACCGCCGAAGGAGCTATGCCCCACGATAGCCATAGTTGTGCCAGCGCATATTGAATCGAAAAGTGAAGCGGCTGAATATCTGTCGGCAAACCTGGACCGCTTGATTCACTGGTTTGTTCAAGCATACCTTTGACTGAAATATTCAGTTCATTCTCAAGAATGAGATCACACTCTTCTATGCATGCTCTGAATACCGGTTCGGATTTTAAAAGTTCCCTGGCCACTCCTTCAAGCTGCAGCCCCTGACCACTAAACAGAAACACTACGTCCCTGGGTATTCCCTGCCTGCTGGTTGCACTATTCGGCGTTTCCAGCGTAAGCTCTTTCAGTTTCAGCTGCAGTTCATCGACGGTTCCGGCCACTATCGCTCGTTTGTGGTCGAAGTGTTCCCGGCCCTGATTAAGCGTATAGCAGATATCCCCCAACGCCTGACCGGGATTCATCAGTATATGTTCAACAAGGTTATCAACCCGGGCTTTAAGAGCCTGAAGAGAATGCGCCGACACAGTACATAAATGATACGAAGAAGAGACTTCGGAGTAAGAGAGAACAGCATCAAATTCGGAGACAATCGTATGGGCAATAGTACCGCCAAAACCAAATGAACTGACACCTGCCGTCCTGGTCCCGTTATTCTGTTCCCAGATAGCCGAATCGGGAGAGATGATCATCGGGGTACCACCAATATCTATAAGCGGGTTGAGCGTGCGCAGGCGAGTGTTTCCAGGAATTATACCATTATTCATGGCAAGAATAGTCTTGATGAGCCCTGCCATACCGGCGGCACTCTCCAGATGGCCGATGTTTGCCTTAACAGATCCTATCCGGCAACTGTTATCAGCTTTCCTATCTGAATAGACGTTCCGAATCGCTTCAACTTCAATCGGATCTCCAAGAGCTGTTCCCGTCCCATGCGCTTCTACAAAACTGACGGCCGACGGAGAAAGATTCGCATCCCGCAGTGCAGATCTTATAACCGATTCCTGTGCCAGTCGATTAGGAGCGGTAAGACCGTTACTTCTGCCATCCTGTCTGACAGCCGAACCACGAATTACCGCAAATATGCGATTGCCATCAGCAAGCGCATCACTCATCCGTTTAAGAATTACAACTCCGCACCCTTCACCCCTGACGTAACCGTTAGCATCACCATCAAATACTTTACAGCTACCATCGGGAGACATCATTTTTGCTTTAGAAAGCCCTACAGTCAGATGTGGAGTGAGCACAGCATTAACCCCACCAGCTATCGCCAGACTGCATTCACCACTGCGAAGACTTGTCACCGCCTGGTGTATTGCAACCAGCGAAGAGGAACATGCTGTGTCAATCGCCAGACTCGGTCCATGCAGATCCCAGAAATATGAGAGTCTGTTTGCCGCTATGCAATGCGCCCCACCGGTGCCAGTGTACGCTGTGATTGAATGGATATCTTCAGTCTGGAGTTGCAGGTAGTCGTGGGCACTGACACCGACAAACACACCACTGTCGGTTCCGCGAAGCGTTGATGGGCGAATAGCCCCGTTCTCCAGGGCTTCCCAGCTAACCTCCAGAAGCAATCTGTGCTGAGGGTCTATATAATCCGCTTCACGGGGAGCTATTCCAAAAAACTCTGCATCGAATTGATCAATGCCACTGAGAAACCCACCCCAGCGCGTATTCATCATTCCGGGTGAATCATTTATGTCATAATACGCATCGATATCCCAGCGCTCGGGAGGGACTTCACCGGTTGCAATCGTACCATCTTCGAGAAGGTGCCAGAACTCTTCCAACGATTCCGCGCCAGGGAAACGGCAACCCATTCCAACTACCGCAATTGATGCATCATCAGTGCTGGATACCAGGCCCTTAGCCTGTACATTTTTGTCCTGTAGTGACACATGCTGGTCTCCCAGCAAATACGCCTGAAGAGATGCTATGGTTCCACATTCATATAATACTGTCGGGCTACATGGTTTACCGCTAATTCGCTCAATCTCGCCCGCAAGAGCAACCGCAGCAGCTGAATCAAGACCGTAATGGGCCAGTGGTTCATCAGATTTAATCTCTGCTACGTCAATATTGAGATGAAATGCTGCGGCATCAAGAATCATTGAACGCAGCTTATGTGAATCCTGCTGCTCTTTCTCTTTTCTCTGCTGCCGATCACTACTCACTTCACGATCACTACTCCCAAGTGTTGCCACGACATTCAGTTTCTTTTCTAAAAAGAGCAGCCGGCATGCCTGGCGCTGAATCTTTCCACTGGTTGTCTTTGGTATGGTGTTCGTTCGTAACAGGCAGACAGTGTGCACCGCAATACCATGCTCATCTGCCACAACTTCCTTCATCCGCGCCATGATCGCGGTTGCATCCTTAGTGCGCAGGTACTTGCGGTCAAGTTCATGCACTACCACTAACCGCTCCTGGCCGTTGAAATCAATCGAGAACGCAGCTCCACATCCACCTCGCAACTCAGGACATGCTTTTTCAACGGTCAGCTCAATATCATGTGGATAATGATTCATTCCACGAATAATGATCATGTCCTTAATTCGTCCGGTAACAAAGAGGTTGTCGCGGTACACAAACCCCAGATCCCCTGTACGGAGATATGGCCCTTCTCCACAATCAGCAAGAAAAGCATTAAATACTAAAGTATTATCTTCAGGTCGGTTGTAGTATCCCTTTGCTATTGTCGGTCCCTTAACCCATATTTCACCCACCTCATCGGCCGCACACTTCACCAGCGTTTGAGGATCTACAATAAGATACTCGGTATCAGACTCGGTTCTACCACAGCCAACGAGACTCCATGCCCCATTCTCACCACCCGGAACCACTCGGTTTTGCTCAAGTGCCACAGAGTCAAAGCTCCAGATTGGTGTATCCAGAGCAGCAGGCACCATGCTGACTTTGAGAGTTGCCTCAGCCAGACCATATCCCCCGCTCAAAGCTGTAGGATTAAATCCTGCCTTGGCAAAATGCGCAAAGAACCTCTGAAGACTTATTGCCCTGATTGGTTCAGCGGCATTCAATACCATGCGCATTGAAGAGAGATCCAAACGGGGCACCTCATCTTCTTCGATAGCACGAACACATAGATCAAAAGCAAAATTGGGGGCTGCACTATGGGTGCCCTTAAACCGGCTAATCGCCTCAAGCCACCTAAGCGGACGTTGAAGAAAAGAAGCGGGCGGCATCATATAGCATGGAAATCCCCGGTAAAGGGGTTGGAGTGCTCCGTAGATAAGGCCTAAATCGTGATGAATGGGCAGCCAGGTTACCATGACACTGTCCGTGTCATGTGCACACCCCAGATGCATGTCTTCCAGATTATGAAGGAGATTAAAATGACTTACGCAAACCCCTTTAGGCTGCGATGTTGAACCGGAAGTATACTGAATAAAGGCTGTAGAATCGGGAGCGGGATTGTATTCCTGCCACAACTGAGCGCTGGATGCTTCATTATAATCAGTAGCAATCCACGGTACAGCATACAAAGCATCATCTGATTCGCCTTTTTTTCCACATGTATCAGCAATATCGCGTGTAGTTAGGACAAGAACGGGGCTGGCATCAATGACGATACCCTCAAGCCTGGCATCATGACGATTTCGTCTGGGCGGGTACGCGGGAATTGCCACGCAACCAGCATACAGACAACCAAAAAATGCGCACATAAATTCAAGCCCTGAGGGATACAGCAGAAGCACACGCTCTCCTACAGCACAGCGTGATTGTAATGTTGCGGCGATTGCACGGGCCCGGGAATCTAAATCTTCATATGTGAGTTGATCAGACGGCTCCTCGCCATCCTGAAGATAGATATATCCTACATAATCTTTCCCAGCTCCTGCTCGATAACGTGCAAGATTTACAAGATTTTCAAATGACCCGTTATTTGACATTTCAGAGGTTTCCTGCACGATATTAGTGGTCATATACGTGGTAATTTCCAATCCTATAGAATCACTGACTTTCTCAGCGCGTAGTTATTCCGTAGTAATGTTGATGTATTGCCAGGACTGCCTATTATCCATATTTTTTCATTATTTGCCGAATCTGTTGCTTTTCCAGCATTCTGCATAGACTGGAAGCGTTCATAAGGACTTAGGCCAAAGGTTAAAGGTTAAAGAACGTAGTGTTTCAGAAGCTTACTGCATTTTTCCATGCAATTTACTCAGTCCTAACCTCTTTAACCTCAGTCCTTTTGTTGTGTTTTCAAGGATCGTACGCAATCTGCATGGTTGAGGATTTCGCTTATGGGTAATAGGCAGTCCCAGCCAGTTACTCCTCATGGTCATACTTCACACAACTGCCATATTCCATTTTGTATATTCTATCGGACGCATAGAAATAATTATCGTCATGGGTAACGGCGATTATGGTTTTACCCTTGGCCTTCAACTCAGGCAAAAGGACGTTATAAAAGTATTTTCGAAATACCGGATCCTGATCAGCAGCCCATTCATCAAAGATGATGACCTGCTTATTCTCAAGAACGCTGGTAATCAGACTCAATCGCTTTTTCTGGCCTGTCGAGAGGTCACGGTTAGTAATCACTCCGTCTTCGATCGACGTCTTGTCAATCAGTTCCATTTGAGAGAGGAGCGTCGAAACAAGTTCGCTGTCCGGTTCATCTATACCTATCAGTCGTTTGAAGAGGTGATAGTCAGTAAAAATCACTGAAAAGATATTTCTGTAACTCGCTTTATTGTATGGGGTAATCTCGGTCTCATCGAGAAGAATGTGCCCGCTGCTTAACGGATAAAGACTGGCCAGAACTTTTAAGAAGGTCGATTTACCTGAACCGTTACCACCCACAATGAACGTGATCTCGCCTTTATGAAACTCAAGGTGCATCGGCCCAATGCTGAACGGTCTGCCGTTCTCTTTCTGGGGAAACTGAAAGAAGACATCCTTCAGGATTATTTTGTTCCAATCAAGCTCAACGATTTCCTGCTGATCACAAATCAATTCATTCCGACTCTGCCCCTGATCAATGAGCTCTTCAAGCGTACGGATATTGTTAATAGCAGCCTCAGCCCGTGACATTGCCGGTATCGCTATAGCAAAATCGCTGATCGGTCCGGCAGTAAAAATAAGAAAGGCGATCAGTTTTGGAATAATCGGAATTTCGCTCTTATCCAACTGTGGCAGAATAAAGAGAATGCATCCGATTGAGATGAGCAGAAAGGATTGAGAAAGAAGAATAGTCACATTCAGCTTAAGCCCTGCCTTTATGCGTTGTTCCGTCGAACCATCAATAACCTTACTCAGTTCCTCCTGGCTAAAATCCTCGTATTTGCGCCTATTCATCTTCAATTCCTTGAAGCCATTGAGCAGACCTCCAAGGTTATCCATGAAACTGTTTTCGCACGATGCTGATTTTTGTAATGCTGATGCTATCTCTTTTTCATTTCGGAGATATAAAAGCACCATAAAACCGACAATCCCGACACTGATCAGTAAGGCTTTAAACGACATTACACCGATATAAATTATTATGAATACCAGCATGATCGCTGAAGAGATTGCATTAACAGCAAGAGTAGTTGAAGCAGAAATAGTATTTGCATCCATCGCGAGAGAAGAATAAAAGATACCTTTGTCTATCCCTTCCATGCCAAGAAGGTCTGTACTCCTAAGCTTGGCAAGGATTCGATGTCGGATGATGCGCACGACCTCTTCAACCAGCCTGGTACTCTCATTCATAGAATAACGCTTGCAATACCAAAACAGCGCCATCAGGGAGGTGAACAACAAAAACTCGCGAAAATGCAGACTTCCCGGTTTCAATTTTCCTGCAGCATGAATAGCGGTGGCCACAGCAAGGCCATTGGCAATGCCAGCTACCACCGTCATTAGAGCCATGGTTTTGTTGAAATGGCCTGCTTCAGCCTTTACAAATTCGAAGTAATTTTTCACTGGCTATCGCTTTTATGAGTTTTCAGATCATCGCGGGATTGTTTGACAAAGTTTGAAGACTGAGTTCCCCCCTGGAAAAGTCCACCTCTAGGCAGAGGCAGTTTAATCAAAGTATCTGGCGTCTTCGTCTCCAGTACCTTGGCCCAGGCGTCTTCATACAGCCTATTCTTCTCCCCGAGATCCATCAGGTATCGACGATTCTCCTCAATGGGAAAGAGAAAGCCGGGTCCGTTTCTGATGATCCGTTTAACAAAGGGCATCGAAGCGGTTACACAGTTTGGATTAGAATTGTAATTGCTCATTCGAGCTGCAACCTCAGGAATGAGCAGATAATTTATAAAAAATTCGGCAGTGCTGATCCGTTTGCTCTTCGCGCTGACAACTGCACTGTCTATAGCCACCAGGACTTCTCCTTCAGGCAGGAGAAATCGAATCTCAGGGTTTTCATGCAACGCGATAGCCGCAGTTCCGTTCCAGCTTATGCTAAGAAGAACGTCGTTTGACGCCAGGGCTTCGTCATCGTTTAATTCTCCCATCAAAACCAACCCGTATTTTTCCACCATTCTAATGAGCACATCCCGCGCCTCTATTATCTCTGCAGGGTTTATAGTGTTAGGAGAATATCCGAGGTACATAAGAGCTACGCCCATCGCAAACCGCATTTCCTTTACAATTCCAGTACGGTAGGCGAGATAGTCGTTTTGAATCTGCTCAACAATAAATTCCAAATCACGTGGAATTCCTGTAACATATTTAATATTAAACCCAATCCCAAGGCTGGTACGAAATAACGGGACGCAGAAGCGTAGTCCCCGGTCATACTCAGCCCTTCGTACATCTTCATCCAGCCTTCCAATGTTAGAAAACTTATCGTGATCAAGGCGATGTAACAGACCTTCATTGATCATTTTCGTAACCATGTAATCGCTGGGAGTCAGGACATCATATTTTCCCGGAAATTTTTCCAGAAGTTCCAGCATTTCCTCATTGCTTGTAACCTCTGTGGCAACTATCTCAGTTCCGTATTTCTCGGTGAATAGATCAAATACTTCCTGAGGAAGGTAATTACCCCAGGTTACCACCATGAGCTGTTTGTCTGGTGAGAAGCCGGCAGCAGGCAATACAATATCCTCTGCCCAGTCGGCACTATCGCTAATCCCAATCCGATGTTTACCCTCATAAACGGTTAGGATTTTCATGCTCATAATTATGAAAACAACAAGGATCATGCCCCCCCATGCAATCTTCACAGGGATTTTTCCTTTCCTGAGTTGAGTGCATTTGGATTTGTGAGGGTTTCCTTGTCAGAGGAGATATATTGCTTCAGCCTTGATAAGAATGACTTTTCTGGCTCAATCCCATCCTGCTCATGAAGTACTTGTGGTGGAGACTGCTTATTTGATAGTGAGTCTGCCTGCGGGATTATTGGTTTCGGGACCACAGCTGGAACTGAAGTCGTTAACGATTGCTCAACTGCCGAATTTTCAGCGGGATCAGATTCTGAATTCAACGCCGCCGTTGTTTCCATGTTCATGATAAGTGGAAGACTGCCACCTCCTCCGCCAATAACAACAACCTTGGAGTTGTTGGATTTCGCAAGATCCACCGTGGCGTTTATACCTTTGAACTGCAGATATTTATCGAAATAACCTCCAGCCTTGACTATATCCTGAAAGCGCTTGATACCCTCAGCTTCAATGGCCTTTCGTCGTGCCTCTTTTGCTTCACTCTGCAGCCGATATTCCAGTTCCTGAACATACTGTTTCTGGGAGAGTTTCCTTTCAATCGCATCAACGATTGTTTTCGGCAAAGTCATTTTGCGGATAAGCAGATTGTCGAGGACAATATGCTTCTCATCTATCGCCAGCATGGCACCCTGCATAATTATCTGAAGCAGATATCCCTCTGATGTGTAAATTTCTTCCGGCAGATAATTGGCAACCACCTTTCTGAGATGTGCCTGAACTTCTGGTTTCACTATCTTTTCGACATAATCAGGCCCTACAGTTTTGTGGAGAAGCGGAAGCTTCTCCTTATCTGGCCGGTAACGGGCTGAGACATCAAAATGTATTGGCAGACCATCTTTGGAGAGAGCCTCGAACTCAAAAGGTCGATGTTGATTACGAATATCATAGACATACATTATATTCCATGGCGGGATAATATGAAGTCCTTCGTCATAGACGAATTTCATATCAGTACCACCATGGAAACGCTCCCAGAGAACTCCAGCGTGACCGGGATAGATATTGATGAAAATTCGATTAAAAAAATAGCCGGTGATTACAAGGCAGAGAAGAAAAGAGACGATAGAAAAAACCGTAAGACGATGCTTGATAGCTCCCCAATTCCTTGAAATATTGGTGAAGATATTGTTTACGGTTTCCAGGTCCGGTACTGCCATATATGCTCCAATTTCTTGAAGAGGTAAGACTCAAATAACAACGCTTTTTCAGACGCTATTCATTGTGCTGAGACAGGATGAAACCGCAGAGACCTAACGCTTTGTTGATGCCCATGCAATAATTTATACAATGATTAACACAAAGAATTCAAGAAATTATTGTCATTTGTCAGCGTGTGGCCGACCAGGTAAGCTCATCAGGGTTTATTTGGGATATTCTTACGAAGGCATTACTTCAAATGCCCTAAAGGAACATGATAGAATTGAGAATCTTTGAAAGCGGTATCCCCACAAAAGAACGTGATATACTTTTCCCCCGGTACATTTAAGACCGCATTGACAGAACAGCACACCCTGCCGGCAGACGGTTCAATACGGATAAGCAACTGATGATGCAATGATCCTCTTTCAGTTGCTTTCACACAACTATCCGACAATGCCTGGCCTGACGGCAATCTCTTATTCTCACGCCAACCTGATATAAAATATGTGATAACAATATATCAGGGCCCCGGGTAAATTTTCTTACTTGCGACGGGAAGCCGGTCGAGGATCCTGTGCAAGAAGAACGATCACACCAATAATAGGTGTAAAAACAAGGCTGATAATAAAATTCCCCCAGAAACCGAACTTAAAACCGCGCCCGATAACTCCCAGAAAACAGCAACAAAGGACAAGCGGAATTAAGTGTATCAAGCTTGGCGTGATTGGCATGATCATGACAGAACCTGAAAGTTAGGCAGCTGCTTTTGTTTTAACTTCTTCCTTTCCCTCTTCAAAGAGCTTCTTGTAGTGCTCTTTCATTCCCTCAGGGTTGAAATCCAGTAATGTCCCGCCAGCTTCAAAATGGGCAGTAAAAACCTTTCCAGTGGCATAGGTAATTGCTCCAGCCATAGCTGGCAAGCTGAGTCCACTGATTAAATGACCAACGCCGGGGATAACCTTAACAGCCGATGAAAGAAGCCCCGTTGCTACAGGCATTATTCCCAGAGATCCTAAAAGTGGAAGAAGAACATTCTTAAATTTGTGCTCGGAAAATGGAATTTCATACACTTTGCTCAGTTGAGTAATCATTGTAACCTGAGCTGCAAATATTGCCGTCAGATCAATAAGCGGCACAGGAAGAAGCCCACCACCGGCACTCCACAGCACAAACCGCCGTGTTATCTTATCCGATTGTTCAAGTGTGGTCAGTCCTTCAAGTTCCTCTACGGCAATTTCAGGCCCTACCGGCTCTTTCTCAGTTGTTTTTTTTTCGACCATTGTCTTATCCCTTCTTTGCATGGTTAATTTCGAGGTGTCCTGTCAACGTTGCAGGACATGACAACATCGCAGAATGCAGAATAAAGAATATTTCCGACTCTTCAACTATAGACAGATGAGCCTCGCATAGCAAGGGAGTAATTACGATCAACCCACCCAAACACAATTTTCCGTTTTTAGCTGTATTAACAAGCCTTCCGTACGAAATTACGTTCATCAGACAAGTGCTTTCCCTGCCAACACAATTCTGTAATTTTGAAGTCGATCCGCCCATCAGTAGCCATGTGACAGCTATATGCAGAATGAATCGGAATATTGATAAGATGCCAGGTTGTTGTCCCGATTCTTGCTGTATTATTGTGTAAAAATATCTCCGTCAGCGGGATTGACAACCCGCGACCATCCGCCTTGCCCGCACTTTCTTTTTTGGTCCAACTCCTGAAAAAGGCATCATATGGATCTACTGCTTCACAAATTCTACGTAATTGATCCGGCGAAAAAGCAAGGGAGAAATCACACAAGTCAATTTGACGTATGGCCTCGATATCTATACCCACTCGTTGTCCCTTCGTTATCGCGCAGAGAACAAAACTTTCAGAGTGGGAAATGTTGAAATCAATTTCACAACTGATCGAAGGACGACCATAGCTATCAGCTTCAACCGCCTTCATAACCTCTGCTGAAAAGCCGAAGGCTTCTAATCCGGCACGGAGTAAAAGCTTTGCCAACAGAGCTCTATACCTGTCCTGCCATCGTTTATAGCGCCCTATGGATATACGCATTTCCAGGGGCAGGGAATCAAGATGCCGCTCTATCGAACTGTCGGGTTGTACAGTATCGAATGAAGTGACGAATACTTCAATCATGCAGGACAGCCTAAGCGTAAAGTGCTGGAGATAATTTCTCCGATCCTGGCGTAATGATCAAAGATGAAAAAATGTCCTCCTGCAAACGCATAGATTTTCAGTTCGTGCCGGGTTTCACGTTGCCAGGCGAAAAATTCATTGTAACTGTTAGCCTCCCTTTCGCCATACATAACCGAAATAGCAACAGGAAGGGGTGAAAATTGCTGGTACTGAAACGATTCACAGGCCTGAAAATCAGCCCGTAGAATAGGTTCAAAATATTCCATCAACTCTTCGTTAATTAACACCTCTTTCGGGCTGCCCTCAAAATCTTCAAGCATAGAGAAAAATTGGTCTCTGGGCAAAAGGTGACGGCCTGTTGTCTTGTCCGGCACTGCAGGTGCCTGCCGCCCCGAATAAAACTGATGTTCCGGAAGAGGAAGAGCGTTGTCAAAGATTTTCCGGGTGAGCAGATAGCCGATAACAGCCCCCATGCTATGCCCGTAAAACGCATAAGGTTCCTCAAGATTCTCACGGCGAATTGTTTCAAAACAGTCGTCAACTATTGAGGTAATTTCTTTGAGCAGAGGTTCCCTGGCGCGGCTGCCATGACCTGGAATCTCTAGAAACCTGGGGCTGATGTATGCATCCAGATGGCTATACATAGCACGATATGAAATAGAACTTCCGCCGGCAAAAGGTAGACAATACAGGTTCATATTTTTTTACGGTAATGTTGTCAGACGTTCAAGGTTGAATATGGTTTTATCCCCCTCCTGTCCCACCAGAGTTCCTGAATGAAAACGTGCCGAAGCGATCGCCTTGGCAAGATCCTTTGAGGCAGCTGAACGATCAAGTTCCGCTTCTCTGAGTTTTTCCTGTAGGTCGAGGAGATTAACAAGGTCCGAGTTGTTCTCTATCTGCAAAGTTGCTGATTCGATCATTGCCTGCCAATACTTCTGCACTGAGATATTGACCTGCTTAAGATTTGAAATTTGATGTTCCAGAGATGCTAAATCGACAGTGAGCTGCGAAGAAATTTGCCGAAGCAGTTCATTACGCTGAATGACATTAATTTTTCTGGATGAATCCTCTGCAAAAAATGCACCTTTCGCCGTCTGGTTTCCTATAGGATAGGAGCAGGATATGCCAACTGCCCAGAGTTCTCCTTTCTCGGTGTCTGTTGCACTTGAGAGGTACCCATCAAGGCCGGAATCTTCGCTCAGCCCCAGATACCCTGCACTACCGACAAAATCGAGCCGAGGCTGGAGATTGTTCTTTGCTTTTTCAACCAAAACTTCTGAGGATTTAACTTTGAGGTTAAGTGATTTCAGGTCGGGACGATTGTTCATTGCCAATTCGGTGAGATAGTTCAAATAGGCTGTTTCTGCCATCTTAAGAGAAATTTCATCGAGATTGAAATCGTCAGCCGGAACTGGAAGTGTGCCAAAATCTGTTACATCAACGCCCAGATCCAGAGCAAAGGCCTGACGGGCTGTGGTTATATTCTGGCGAGCCAGAGAAGTATCTCTTGAAGCGTCCGCCAACTTGGCATTCAACGTGCTGAGTCTAATTTTCTGATCGGAATCCGGTCCAGCTTGTGAGGCAACATCCATTCTACCTGTCTCTCGTTCCAGCAACTTTCTGATCATACTTTCCATGGACAGATTGACATCATAGACAGCATATGCTGCTTTATATTCCCAATATTCCTCGACTATATTCAGAGTGTTCTGAAAAATGGACTGAATATACTCATATTGTCCCGCCTCATAGTTTAACCGTGAAGCCGTTTCAGCAGAAGCGGCAAATCGCCCTACTCCATTGAGCAGTGGAATTTTAACTTCGAGTTTTACAATAGCAGTTGTTTTCGGGTCAGCTGTTCCGGCATACCTGGCCATAAGCTGATCAGTATAATCAGTCTGTATAAGCTGTGATGAAAGTGAAAACTGAGGACCTGTCCGTAACTGTTTCGACACAGCAAGTGAGGTGGTCGCCTGGTTACTGTCCAATGCCGTAAAAGGAATCGCAGCCTGTGATACCGAATCAAGTTTTGCGGAGTTAAATCCGTATCCGCCACTCAAAGAAACTGTATAGTCGAACGCTCCACCCTGGCTCTGATACTGGCCTTTTGCAATATTGACAGTCTCTTCCTGAATATCCAGGGCCAGAGACTTTTTCAGGGAGGTCTTTACCGCCTCAAGCAGACTGATAGAACCGACTTTCTCAAGCTGTTTCACATAACCGTCAGGATCATCGACAGCAGCTTTCCTGTAAAGATTCAATAAGCCGGTTGAGGTTTCACCCTCAGGCCAGTCAAGAGCTGCTGCTTCAGAAAACCAGGAGATATTGAACTGCAGACATGCCAGAACTAAGAACGTACCCCTAAGAACCAGAGAATCAAATGCCCGACCTGTGTGGAACATGTTCACACCTTCCTTGTTCGTGTTTTTTGATAGTCTCTCACACCCAATCCGCGGTTTGCAAGGGATAATTTGCAGGAAACATTGAGGAGAAACCATTATGCCCAGTTCAATTGTTCACTCTGATTCTCTCATTTTTTTTTCAAGAAAGCATTGATCATTTCTGCCAGGATCTCCACATAACAACGGCAAACACGGGGGTTATGATTTCCGGGAACGATCGTCATTTATTGAAAATAACCATATTGTCTGAGCCTATGCTTTTCCTACAGAATGTGACAACTTTCATTGTTTCACAATTCGATATACTTGACCTCATAAATTATCTAAAATATTTCACAAAATCAATAGGTTACTTTCATGTCCGGAATAATTACAGCATCGATTATCATTAACCTATGTTTTTGTTAAGGTAGTAACTTTTGTCAACATACATATCATGTCATTATGTCAATTCGATAAAGATAGGCTCAAAATCGACAATCATAAAAGGTGAAAAAAGATCTAACTAATTTTCATCCTAAAACTCAGCATTCTGTTCAAGATCGAGGCGCGGCTCAGATTTTTGCCGCAAGCATATAGCTGATATTCTGAGGATAAAAATTCGGCCCCAACGCTGATATTGGGCAAAAGGGTCATTTCAGTAAGAAAACTAACTAACTCTAGTAAAGGGGAGGTAAGGCACTCATTAGATTTATGCTGATTGTATGAGCATATACTAAGCAAGATAAAGAATACGTCTGGTGCATTGAAGTTATGAAAAATCTTTAAAAGAGGGAATGTATACATATTTTGACAATGTCATGAAAAAAACAATCTCATTTCAAGATCGAGTAACAGGGGCCCTGTTCGGTATTTTCATAGGAGATGCTTTGGCGATGCCGGTTCATTGGTACTACAATACCCAAGCCCTCCGAAGAGATTATGGCGAGGTGGATAAATACCTTAAACCCCATAATCCACACCCTGATTCTATTCTCTGGCGCTCGTCCTATAATCCACCAAATAAATCTGCAGATATTTTGCACGACCAGGCTCAATACTGGGGGGTAAAGGGTATTCATTACCACCAGTTTCTCCAGGCAGGAGAAAACACTCTCAATGTCAAACTGGTGAGAGAACTGTTAATGCTAATGCACCAGAACGGCTCGTACCTTGCGGAATCCTGGCTGGGCAGAATGATCTCTTTTTTAACAACACCTGGAAATCATAAAGACACGTATGTCGAAGAATATCTCAGACACTTTTTCATTAACTATGGGCAAGGGAAGAATCCCAACAAATGCGGCAGAAGTGATGAGCACCACATTGGCGGGTTTAGCCTGATGCTCCCCCTGGTGATCGCCTATGCTCAATCGCCTGAGTATGCGAAAAAGATTGCATTGGAGCATCTAGCTCTGACCCATGGCGGCTCTATCATGCATAGGTGGGGGGCGCTTATTGCATCGACTCTACTTAACCTTTTTCAAGGTTACTCTCTCCAGGAGTCAATTCAAAAAGGGAGTGGTGAAAGTAAAATTAAATTCGATTATCAGGGATTAGAGTCATTGAAGGACTATCCTGATGACATCGTAGTGGGGAAACATTTCTCCTCAGCCTGTTATGTAGATCAAGCTGTACCTGCAACATTCTTCCTGGCTCTAAAATATTGTGAATCACCTGAAAATAGCTTAATTGTAAATACCATGTGCGGTGGTGACAATGCTGGGAGGGGAGCATTACTTGGAGCATTATTAGGGGCATTACATGGGGTCGAAGGTTGGCCTTCCAGATGGATAGACGGCCTGCTGCACCCGCCTCCGGTGGTTCAGTTGGATTACAAATAAGAACAAATCTTGTAGTTAAGAACCGTTTGGATAATGATTTTCAGTCAAAACAATCCAGCACCAAATTAATAGCCCAGATATATTCTATAGATCGAACCTGCTGCAGTTGCCAATAAGGCAAAACAACTCTTTTTGCATTTCCCTGGGATACGGCGCAAAGTATCTGATGCCAACAAA
Organism: Desulfosediminicola flagellatus; assembly: GCF_005116655.2. GTDB lineage: Bacteria > Desulfobacterota > Desulfobulbia > Desulfobulbales > Desulfocapsaceae > Desulfopila > Desulfopila flagellata. The sequence continues at coordinate 3,463,779 of NZ_CP050698.1, forward strand.
AATCTTAAATCTTGATTTATAATCACAGAATAATGACTTCGTAATCCATTCTTGAAGATGAAACTGTTTTTTTTCGAGAGCTTGTGGAGCTGATTGACGGCTACTCACCAAAGTACTCCATGAGAGCCTGCTTCCATTCGGGATCTTTCCGTATACGAAGCAGACGTTGATTGAGCTCTTCTATGAATGGGCTATCATCTTTCAGGGCTAATCCATAATTCTGTTTGCTGAATTGGTAGGGCAGAACTGAAAGATCCAGATATTTATCCTGTGCTTTCTCTTTCTTCAGGTAGTATTTGAGAATTGCATCGTCAGCTAAGATTGCCTCTACTTCACCATTATCAAGCGCTTCAAGTAGTTCATTAATACTGTCATAGGATTGCTTGACGACATTATATTTGCTCAGCAATTCTGAAGAGGTAGACGTCCTGATCACCCCAACTTTCTTGGTAATCAAATCCCTCGGTCCCCGTATATCCGTGCTAAGTGAACCAATTGTGAATGAACTTGCCAGAACAGCTGTTATGCTAGCTATGAAGAAGGTTGTTACAATTGCCAACAAGACGGTCATCACACGGCCAGTCAGGGTTTTGAACTCGTAGTAATTAAATGGTCCTTTGGTAACAAACAGTAACCCTAGAATAAAACCCTCGATGAGCTTTCTCCCAGTCGAAGTCTCCGTATAAAGCTTCTCATTTATGCGGTGCTCGAACACATAATAAATGGTGCCAATAACGCAGGCAGAACCGGCGATAGCTAGCAGGATGAGGAGTAACTCTCTGTTGGTTATAAGATTCTTGAAAAATGTGAAATACCCCTGGTTCTTCACACCTATAGCCAGGTGTGTCTCATAGAATGAATGGGAGAAATCTATAATTGCTTCACGCTCGGGAGTAATCGAAAGGCAGGTTGCCCCCACATCGATTTCTCCGGTTGAGACTGCTTCGACCAATCCCTGCAGGGTATACTCCTGTATGCTGTAGTCACTCCCGCTATCAATGAACAATTCATCAAGGAGTAGTATGGTCAGTCCTGAATATGATCCGTTTGCCTCTTTTATCAGGAAAGGAGGGCATTCAAAAACGCCTATTTTTACATTCGGCATAGATTGAATATGCCCGGGTATCAGCAAAGGAAGAAAGAGGATCGGTATTGCCACTAGCAATACGCGGATCTTTACGCTTGGCATGCTAACCATCTCCTTTAACAGTGAATTACTGAAAATCGGCTTTTATGCAATCGTTCTCTTTATTTAACACAAAAGTGAATTATTTGATAGGCTCAACACACAAGCAGATTGTTTGATAGACGGTGACTGTAAGGATCGACTCTCTGTAACCTTATAGAATATATAGAGCATTTCCGATGTTATATACAACACGAACTAAACCGACCCTTCCTGGGTAGACTCTTGAAACTAAATGCCTAAATTTATTCTCTAAAGCATTTGCCGGAAACACCCTACAGTGGCCCCTGCATATGAGACAGTATGAAGTGGCAGGAAATTAATGGACAATTAGGAATCCTGATCAGGGTGCTCCCAAAAGGCTCATTGGGGGGAATTGGGTTGGTAGGTTCAGGATGCAGATTGAGACACAATCGCCGAAATCCCAATTGGAAATTAACTCGAAACTGAAAGTACCGGAGTACGACCGGAGAAACGAAAAAAGGCTTATGACGAAACGTCATAAGCCTTTATTATTTCTGGAGCCAGCAAGCGGGATCGAACCGCTGGCCTGCGCTTTACGAGAGCGCCGCTCTACCAACTGAGCTATGCTGGCATTCTTTTTTGAATGATCAGGCTATATAGCAGGTAATTATTGAAAATTCAACTATTATGAAATATAAAAACATTGAAAATTTCACGCACCGACAGCATGAAATCTCTCGTTCAACATAACACTTTGCCTTGCATATTCCCTATCTTATGAAGCTAATGACCGGCCGTAAAAGGATTCACTCCTTTGTACTTTTTCTTGGTATAGCAGGATTACTTTTTCTGCATGGCTGCAGCAACCAGCCCACTATTGCCGGTAATTGCGCAAATTGCCACCAGCCAAATCTTGACGACAGCCATCAGTTTGCCTGTACAACCTGTCATCGTGGAGATGATAAAGGTAAAACAGAAGAGCAGGCTCACGTAGGTCTTATCGCACAACCAGCTCATCCAGACAACCTTGAAATTACCTGCGGCAACTGCCATGAAGAGCAGGTAGCCAATGTCTCCCAAAGCCTTCACTATACACTTCGCAACAGTGTGAATCTTATTCGTAACAACTTCGGTGCAACTACCGAACTCACCACACTGACTGAAATACCGATAACAACCAATCCAGACACAGTTACAGAACTTGCCGATGATCTGCTTCGTCGTCGATGTCTGCGTTGCCATCTGTTCAGTTCCGGTGACAACTATTCTGCCACCCGACACGCTGCCGGTTGCGGGGCCTGCCATCTTTCCTATACAGATGGAAAATTAGTAAATCATGATTTTGCAAAACGTCCTGGTGACGATAGCTGCCTGTCATGCCACTACGGGAACAGGGTCGGTTTTGATTATTACGGACGTTCAGAGCATGATCTGAACAACGAGTATCGTACTCCATATACTGCTCAGGATACAACAGATAGGCCATATGGTGTCGATTACCATGAACTGGTACCTGACATTCATCAACAGAAAGGAATGGTCTGTATTGATTGTCATGCAGGAAATGAGCTAATGGCCCCTTCTAAAGATACTCCTAAACTCAGTTGTCGCAGCTGTCATGACGCGGCTGTGCTTGCAGGAAACACCCCGCTTTCTGCCGGAGTAGTTCGTAGTGATCAATCGTATTCCTTTACTTCACGATCTTCAAATACACGTTATACACTTCCAGTTATGCAGCATAAGGCACACACGACCTACAAAGCCGTTGATTGTCAGGTCTGCCATGCTCAATGGAGCTTTAATGATACCCAAACCCACCTGATGCGATCTGATCTTGATGAGTATGATCAGTGGGTACACCTTACAGTGCAGGGAAACTCAGAAATTGAGAAGCTGTTAGAGCACAATCTTGATTATGATAACGAAGAACTAGCCCCATCTACAACCGACAAAATAAACGGCGAATTACGATCCGGCGTGTGGTATAAAGGATACACAATGAGACGCTGGGAACAATTATCGGTTGGCCGAGATTCCATGGGAAACCTGAAAGTTGTAAGGCCTATGCTAAATCTTTCTCTATCATGGGTCGATGAAGATGGAAATGTCATGTTTGATAACGAAGAGGGATCTGACAACAATGCAGGCATGCTTCCCTACATTCCGCACACTACAGGTCCGGCCGGTTTATTCTATGAAGAACGTTTACGTGAAATCCTTGCCGCGGAGCAAAACATCCTCAAAGACACCCCGAATACCCATCAATCCGATGACGAATAACCCCTGCCAGACTATCTTTCATGTCACGAAGTAACCACTTTTCTTACGTTATACCCGGATGTCGCTCCTGATGAATATACCGAGACACTTGAATCACTTCCTCATATCAGTTCTTGTCTGCCTTTTCACATTTTCAGTAATCGGATGCAGTGCAAAAGCTAAGAACTACTCAAGCGAGCCAACCCAGGTTCCGTATGTTATCAACAACATAACCTACTACCCTATCCCGAGTTCTTCAGGCTACCGTGAGAAAGGAGTTGCTTCATGGTATGGTCGTGACTTTCATGGACGCACCACGTCAAATGGTGAACGTTATAATATGAATGCAATGACAGCTGCCCACAAAACGCTGCCCATGAACACTATGTTGCTTGTAAAAAATCTGGAAAATGGCAGAGAAGTAGTAGTAAGGGTCAATGATCGAGGTCCTTTTGTACGTGGAAGGATTATTGATCTCAGCTACAAAGCTGCCAAGCAGCTTAAAATGGCCAGAAAAGGCATCTCACGTGTTCAGGTCGTAGCACTTGCTGACAAGAGAATCCTCGCTGCGTCGGCAAAGGGTCAAGCAACCCTGCCGAATCTTCGGCAAGGAGAGTTCTATGTTCAAATTGGTTCTTTTGGCAGAAAACAGAATGCTCTCAACCTGCAGAAAAGATTCTCTGATGCAGGCCATACAGCCGTAATACAAAAGTATTACGGCCCCAAACAACTCTTCTACCGTGTTCAGGTTTATGCAGGGAAAGAACTCTTAGCAGCCAGAAGAGCGGAAACTGCCCTTCTGGAAAGTGGATATAAAGGGGCCTTTGCAGTCGCGAGATAGGATGATGAAAATGCGGCGAATGAAATGCAGGATTTAGCCCCCCACCACCTCTTTATCGGCTGCAGCAACTCGCTGAACGAGGATTCTAAGCTGTTCAATGTTCTTTTTGCCGGGTTCAATTTCAACTCCGGAATTAACATCTATAGCAAAAGGCCTCACTCCTCTAACAGCTTCGGCTGCGTTATCAGGCGTAAGACCACCAGCGAGAATTATCGGCAATTGCAAGTTCAGGGATTCTATAATTGACCAGTCAAAAGGCTTTCCGGTACCACCCTCCTGCCCGTCAACATAGGTGTCCAACAGAAACCCTTTCACCACCTCTTCATATGGCTTAAAATCCGCTGCCAGACTTTTGTTTCCAACACGAAATGCTTTAATAATCTTGCACGGTGTTGCAACCTGAGCCAGTTTTTGACAATACGCTGCATCTTCTTTGCCATGTAACTGCACAAAGGAAAGCCCGCAATAATCTATTATCTCTTCGACTTCTATCGGGTCGTTATCAACGAAAACTCCGACGTAATGGATAAATGGAGGTAGCTGGGCAATAATCTCCTTCGCCTTCTCCGGTGAGATATAACGTGGGCTGCTCTCAACAAATATAAAACCCAGAGCATCAACCCCGGCCTGTATTGCATCGGCTGCGTCTTCGGCACTCGTTATACCGCATACCTTTATCCGCGTTCTACTGTGCATCATTGCTCCTATATGTCAAATGACGTACATCAAGTTATCGTAGTTCCTGCAAAAGTGTACCGGAACTACCTGACCGCATCAGTGACTCACCAATAAGAGCTGCGGCAATTCCGGCTTCTGAAAGCATGAGAATATCCTCTCTGGTTTTCAAACCGGATTCACTCACAACAGGAATAGTATCGGGAATCATTTTTTTCAATCTCAGTGTTAAACCAAGGTCCATGGTGAAATCCTTCAGATTTCTGTTGTTCACACCAATCAATGAACTTCCGGCCTTGAGTGCTGATTCGAGTTCCTTATCGTCATGAACTTCTACAAGACTGTCAATACCGTACTCAGCAGCCTGCTGGCGATAATCCCTCATCTGTGATTCATCAAGAATAGCTGCAATCAGCAAAATGGCATCCGCACCATGCTGCCGCGCTTCTTCGATCTGCACAGGATCAATGATAAAATCTTTTCGTATAACAGGTAATTTAACTGCCTCGCGAACCTGCATCAGGTATTTAAGGCTACCCTGAAAAAAATCAACATCGGTCAGTACCGAAATTGCCTGCGCTCCAAGCTTTTCATAATTACCAGCAATTGCTACCGGATCAAAGTCGTGACAGATAATACCTTTCGATGGCGAGGCTTTTTTCACCTCAGCAATAATTGAAACACCGTCGAACTTTACAAGTGCTTGTGTAAATCCGCGTGGTGCATCTATTTCTTTATCACGAAACTCAGCAGGAATTTCAATGCCGTTTTTTTTAAGCTCTGCAACTTCTTCCCGTTTTCGATCAACTATCTTATCTAAAATCATAGTAATATGCCTAATCTTCGATACATCACCAACCACAATACGGCAGTTGATGTGTTACTTACAGTATGCAATAAGTTGATCAAGTTTTGCCAGAGCCTTACCTGAATCAATCAATTCTTTTGCCAATTCAACACCAGCAGCGATATCTACGACTTTTCCTGCGGCCAGAAGCGCACCACCAGTATTAAGCAGAACCATATCGCGTTTAGCCCCTTGTTCACCACCCAGAATTGCTCGAACCTGCCCGGCGGACTCCTCAGCAGTCTCACCGCCGCGAATATCTTCCATGGTTGCCCTGGTAAAACCAAAATCTTCAGGTTCTATGGTGTATGAGCGCACATTCCCCTCATATCCTTCCGCGATATGTGTTGTCCCGGTTACAGTCATCTCATCAAGATTCCCATCACCCCAGACCACCAGCGTACGTTTCATTCCGAGACGCACCAGAACTTCTGCCAGTGTTGTGGTAAGATCCTTAGCAAATACACCGGTCAACTGGACATTTGCCCCGGCCGGATTAGTCAATGGCCCAAGAATATTAAAGATGGTACGTACGCCAATTTCGCGACGTGGACCGATGGCATGTTTCATAGCGCCATGAAGCATCGGTGCAAACAGAAAACCAATACCGATGGTTTTAACACATTCCGCAACTTTATCAGCCGTAAGGCTCAAATCCACTCCCAGCGCTTCGAGTACATCAGCACTTCCGCACGTGGAAGAAACCGCCCTGTTACCATGCTTTGCAACAGGTACACCCGCTGCTGCCACAACAAAGGCTGTGGTGGTACTCACATTAAACGTACCAGATCCATCTCCACCTGTTCCGACGATATCCATCAGGGTTTCACCGGAAGCTGTTGCAACACCGGTATCAACAAAGGTGGCTTTTTCGCGCATCACGCGAACAGCACCAACTATCTCATCAATAGTCTCACCCTTCATACGCAAGGCTGTAATAAATGATCCGATCTGTGCAGGAGTCGCCTCACCGGTCATGATACTATTCATCACGTCCTGCATTTCCTGCTCGGTAAGATCCTGTTTAGTAATGACTCTGCCAACTGCTTCGCGAATATCCATTATCCCCTCTCCTTATTTCCGCGTGTTGTCTTTATTTCAACAGGTCCGGATAATTCGGATCCATAAAATTCTTCAAAAGTTGTATACCCGCCGGGGTCATTATTGATTCAGGATGAAACTGAACACCCTCAAGCGGTAAGGTTTTATGCCGTATCCCCATCAACTCCCCTTCATCTGTGCGGCAGGTAACCTCAAAACATTCCGGCAAGGTCTCATCATCCACAATAAGTGAGTGATAACGCATTCCGTCAAATGGATTAGGGAGGCTTGTAAACACACCTCTGCCATCATGATGCATCGGGCTGGTTTTGCCATGCATAATTCGTGAAGCACGGATAGTCTTTCCGCCAAAAGCCTCACCCATAGACTGATGACCAAGGCAGACACCTAAAATTGGAATTTTACCAGCGAAGGTTGTAATGGTTTCAATAGAAATTCCAGCTTCACCTGGTGTGCACGGACCAGGAGAGATAAGCAGTCTTCGCGGTGCAAGATCCTCAATTTCTTTGATGGTGATCTTATCGTTTCGAAAAACCTTTATCTCTTCAGAGATACCATCTTTACGCTGGTTACCGGCAATAGTCTGAACAATATTATATGTAAATGAGTCGTAATTATCGATTATTACAAGCATCGCCTAGAATCCTTTCTCAGCAAGTTCCAAAGCTCTTCGCAGTCCCATGGATTTGTTAATTGTTTCCTCATATTCTTTCTGCGGATCAGAATCAGCAACAATACCGGCACCGGCCTGAACCCAAAGGTCATCCCCCTTCATGATGAAGGTACGGATAGTGATGCAGAAATCCATATTTCCTGAGAAACCGAAATAGCCGACAGAACCGGCATAAGGACCACGCCGCTCCGGTTCAAGTTCATCAATGATTTCCATAGCACGAATCTTTGGAGCGCCGCTCACTGTACCCGCAGGAAAACACGCAGACATAACATCGAACTGATCTTTACCCTCAGCAATGACACCATGTACTCCTGAAACGATATGCATAACATGGCTGTATCGCTCAATGACCAGCAAGTCATGCACAGTAACCTCTCCGCCTCTGGCAACACGCCCAACATCATTTCGCCCAAGATCCACGAGCATTAGATGCTCAGCCCGCTCTTTAGGATCTGCAAGAAGTTCTTCTTCAAGGGCAAGATCTTCTGCCTCTGTTGCACCCCGCTTTCTCGTGCCCGCAATGGGACGCAATTCGATGTGCTCATCTTCTTTTCTAACAAGAATCTCAGGTGAAGAACCAATCTGAACCAGATCGCCTAATTTAATATAAAAGAGATAGGGGCTTGGATTAATATGTCGTAAAGCCCTATATAGCAGTGTTGCAGGAATGCGGGTTTTGGTATGGAATCGCTGGGACAAAACAACCTGAATAATGTCACCGGCCATAATATACTCTTTAGCCTTCTCAACCATCCCATGAAATTGCTCTTCTTCCATATTTGAAGTAAAGGTATGTTCTTCACTCCCCGCACCCTCAGCCATGGACTCCATAAAATCAATAGGAACAGGTCCGCGCAACTTGGCAATGACTTTGCCGATATCCGCCATTGCGCTGCAATAGAGCTCCTCAGCTAATTCGTTACCATCATCTTTTACCCAGCAGATAACTGTAACCTTCTGCTTAAGACTGTCGTACGCCAGTACGATCTTCGGGATGATAAACGACGAATCCGGCATATCAAGCATCGCCCTGTCATCAGGCAACTCCTCCATAAACCGTACCATGTCATAACCAAGAAAACCGACAGCCCCGCCGCAAAATCTCGGCAATCCGTCATACTCGGCTGCCTTGATATCGGAGACAAGAGACCGCAAAGCCTTAAGTGGATCTGTCTGTTCTTTTTTAATTACCGGACCATCATTGCCAAACTCAGTAATGGTGACCTCGTCGCCTTTAGAAACAAAGGAGACAAGAGGATCAAAACCGATAAAGGAATACCTTCCCCATTTTTCACCACCTTCCATACTTTCAAACAAGAAGATATGTTCATGCTTTGCACTGACTTTTGCAAACAGGGTAAGTGGAGTATCGAGGTCCGCGACTATTTCTGTATATACCGGAACAAGCCGTGAAGTCTCCAGCATACTGGAAAAACTGGCCTGATCAGGATAGTAATCTCTATGTGGCATGGGGATACAAGGTGATTTGGAACTTCATTGAAGTGTAGGTTGTTTCAGCTAGTAAAACATACAACATACCAGTTGTTTATAAGGCTTGTCCAGCATCTTGACATAAAGCATAAAAAAAAGCCGTGGAATCATACGATTCCACGGCTTTATACATTTACCTGAAGTCATCCGAGCAATGCCGGATTAACAGATAGCTGTTCAAGCTTACGCCAGAGGTTCCATTCTGTTAACGCGCTTGGTAAGACGGGAAATCTTACGGGATGCGTTCTTCTTATGAATGGTTCCCTTAGAAGCGGTTCTTGCAATAACAGAGATCGCAACCTGAAGTGCTGATTTTGCATCGTCCTCAGAACCGGCAATGATTGCCTCGTTCACTTTGCGAAGCTCAGTCTTCATCTGTGATTTGTTTATACGGTTACGCGCACGACTCAATAATGCCTGGCGATTTCTCTTTTCAGCTGATTTATGATTAGCCACGAATTAATTCCTCCTGTGATTATCTCTCATATATTCCGACCGGGTTACCGGTTTCGTCTTGTATATGCAGGCAGCTGACATAATTGTTCTGCAGCCCGACATGATCTGTTTTCACGAAGAAACAGTTTATAATATAGAAAAATTGTTAAGTCAACAGATATCGATTGATAATAGCACATCCTCAAGCTCCTTGTCTACCTGATGATTTGACACGAAGTGGCAGATTGGGATACCCTTTTTTTAGTAGAAGTATAAATCTGTCATTAAAGCAATTCACATCATACCATTTAACCACTCGGTATTTGATCCAATATGGGATTCCCAAAAGTCATTTTTCGCATAGTGGAAAATAAGAGCTGCCCTCTCTATACATATGGGGATGCGTTTAGCCTTACCGGCATTTCTATTCCCATAGCAAACAAGACCGAAAACACCTTCGTCACTACAGCAATAGTCGACTATCCTGCAGAAAAAAATATCTGCAAAATACTTAACGGCGACCTTGCGAAAATAATCATTCAATATGAGCGAGGCGACAAAATACCGGTCTGCATGATAAGCTGTAGCGGCTGCACCGGATCAATCAAGCTGGAACACTCTCAGGGTGACAAAAAAATACAGACAGGCGGAGAGCAGACAATCTCCAACGAAATCGGTTCAATAATGCATGTCCTGAGTGACTTTGCCTTCTTTAAACATATTGACGACGAGCATCTGGATACCGTTGTAAGTTTTTTTGAGCTTGTTAAGTATAAAGCAGGTGACCTCATTATTAAAAAAGGCGATCCGGGCGGCCACTTCTACATCATCGTCGAAGGATCCGTCAATGTACTTAACGATGCAGGCATCATCATTTCCAAGCTCAACAAAGGAGAAGTTTTTGGTGAAATGAGCCTGATCTGCAACGATGCTGTTAATGCAACAATTCAGGTGGTCACCCCCACATCAATTCTTCATATTGACCAGCGCAATTTCAAGAAGATTCTTGATCGCTACCCTTCCATTCAACTCTTTTTCTCCCGCTTAATGGCCGAACGACTCAAGGCATCCAACAAGATTCGCGCCGAGGACCTTTCATCAGGAATGATCGGCAACCTCGCTGAAATCCCACCGGAGGCTTTATTTCAGACGCTCAATGTCAACAACAAAACCGGGATTCTCACCATTACTGAGCTCAACGGAGGAACTGCACGATTTTCGTTCAGACAGGGAGCATTAATTAAAGCTAAATATGGAAAATACGTTGGCGATGTGGCTTTCTATCAAATACTTAAAGAAGATTCAGGAAGATTCAGGTTCACACCGGGCATCCCGCCCGAAGATTTTGAAATTCCGGAAATCGGCTTCTTTATGAAACTGCTGATGGAAGGTATGCGTAAGCTGGATGAAGGAAGAGTAAAAAAAATCAACTGAAAAACTGTGAACACGGTTTTAGGTAAAACCGGCAGGAAACACGAAAAACTACCTTAGGGTTTCCTGCCTTTAGATACTTATGATCAATACGTTATTCTAGCTTACCAAAATAATTGAAGGTAGAAAGCTTACCAAAACGAACCTGTCCAGCTATCCTATCCGCCACCTCCTCCATGTCCTTCTTGCCCGAATGTCCGCCCGTCAAATCAACGACTACATAATCAAGACCAAGCGCCTTCAGTTCATGCAAGTGAGGCAACAGCGAAAACGGACGAGCCGGAAGAGTCTGGGTAAATCCATCACGCTTGCGAACTACAAAATTTTCGTTTTTAGGACTTACCACCGATTTATTAAATGGGATAAAGTCTGCTGCAACCCGTGAGGTGAATAAGGGTGGAGTACCATACACAGTCAGCCCCAGACGCATTCCACGTCTTCCGCCAATGCGTTTAGCTGCTGGCACACCTGACTGCTTATAGCCTTGAATTGCTTGCGCCAGAGTTTCCTTATCAGCTTCAATTGCTAACTGAGCAGCTTCGAAACCAGCTTCAGCAGTAAGAAGGAGTGATTGATTATTCACGAGATTCATTGAATAATCCGCTGAGAGAAAAACTTTCTCATCTTCAAACAGATCTATCTGACTGATATGCGATAATTGAAAACACCTGAACCCGGTCCGAATGAGCATGGAAATATTCTTTTTCATCCTGCTGAGCTCACGATCGAACATAATCGGCGGCAGTGCCCAGGTAATATTTCGGTTTTGTTTTCCTAAATATTTCTTTAACTGCCCTGCGTCTTTAAACGTATTTTTATCAAGAGTGATAAGGTATTTGTCCGGCCTTAAAGGCATTTTGCCGAGCAGAGGCTTAACCGAATCAATTTTCAGCCACCAGTCAAGAGGGACCTTTTCAGGCTTTGCAGAACCACTCCGTCGTTTAAACGACTGCTGTTTACGACCGGTTTTTTTCGGGGCAGAGGCCTGTGCAACCTCATCGACAGCATGATTGTTCTCCCATGCCTTCCACTTAATATCTTTGAGCTGCGGCAAGAGCTGTCGCTCTGCTCGTAGAATATCTTTTTTCACCCGGGCAACCGGCAAATCTGACAAACCTTTCCCGGTAGTACCACCAGCAACATCAACCTTGTATATATCCATACTCTTCCAGGTTTTACCTGAAAGTGCTGGTGGCAAGGTCATATCAACAGATTCTCCGGCAGATGCATGCTCAGTCTGCACGCCACGTACAAGCATAGATTTAAGGGTGAATGCTATACGCTCTCCGGATGGCTCCAGATGCAACCTGAGCCTGTCGCCTTCTGCAAGAGGCTCTTTTAACTTAAGCCGCAAAACTTTCCCGCTGTTTTGCTGCGAATTACCACCGGCTCGACCAAGATGGAGGCCCATATTTCCGGAGTGATACGGAGAGATAACTTCCTGTGGGCGAGGTGACTGGAAAAATCCTGAGCTTACCTTCCTGCTCATTGCCTGCTCAATCAGGATACCCGCATCTTTTAATGCAGTATCATACTCTGTAGGTTCAGCATCAAGTACCAGCCTGTACGCTTCTACTACTTTTGAAACATATCGTGCAGATCTGAGGCGCCCTTCTATTTTGAATGAGGAAATACCGGCATCACGAAGATCACGAACAACCTCTAAACCATCAAGGTCATTCATTGAGAAAAGATAATTGCCCTTTCCCTTCACCTCACGCTTCGGCCCTCTTCCAGCACCACCACCTGATGAGGTTGAGTATGCACGACGACATGGTTGAACACATCTGCCACGCAAACCACTCTTACCACCAAGGTAGGAAGAAAAAAGACAAAGACCCGAATACGAATAGCACATAGCACCATGTACAAAGACCTCAAGCTCAACCTCCGTTCGTGCAGAAATGGTCTGGATTTCCGCAAGCGTCAGCTCACGGGCCAGAACAACTCGTTCACAACCAAGTCGGGAAAACAGCTCAACACCCTGCAGGTTATGAGCAGTCATCAATGTAGAAGCGTGAATTTTAAGTCTAGGGAAGAACCGACGAATGATATTAATCAGTCCCAGGTCCTGAACGATAAGGGCATCGGGCTGGAGATGCTCCAGCATGCCAAGGGTATCTATGACATCCGGTAATTCTTTTTCAAGAATCAGACTATTGGCAGCAATATAGATTTTTTTCTCGTGATCGTGACAATACGCGATCATTGCGCCAATCTCTTCAATTCGCAGATCCCGGGCAAGGTTTCTGGCATTAAAACCCGGTGCTCCGACATAAACTGCATCCGCACCGGCTTCCAGGGCGGCAAAAAAGTTCTCAACATTCCCAGCGGGAGCCAGCAATTCCATATTTTTTTTAACTCTCTACTACAACTTCGTTTCTATCAGAGTTTTCTTCAAGCAATACCTGAATTCGTTCCTCTGATAATATATTGGCCTGCATTCCTACGTAGTCCGGCTGAATCGGCAATTCTCTACCGCCCCGGTCTACAAGTGCAGCCAGTTGGATGGAAGTCGGTCTTCCATAATCCATAATGGCATCCATCGCAGCGCGAATGGTTCTGCCTGTAAATATTACATCGTCAACAAGTACAAGTTGAGCATTGTCTACGTCAAAAGGAATATCTGTTGTCTTCACCACTGGATTTTGTGAGGTAAGACTCCAGTCGTCCCGATATAGATTGATATCCAACTCGCCGTAACTGATTTCACAACTCTCATGAGCTTTAAGAATTGCGCATAAACGTTTTGCCAGAAAAACACCACAGGTGTGGATACCTACAATGGCAATTGTTTCGGCATCATGATTTTTCTCAAGTACCTGCAGGGCAATCCGCTTAAGAGCAAGATTAATGTCCTGCGATGTCATAATAATACGCTGTTGCTTGCTCACATGTTCACCCGCTTCCAAAAAAACTCTATTCCTTTTTCTGCAACACGGTTAATTGCCTCTGGAAATGCCTCACATTCACGCTCAAAAACTTTCGAGGCGATGGTATCAGCATCATCGTCATAATCAAGTTCAACACATTGTTGAAGAATGATCGGACCTTCGTCATATTTTTCGTTGGCAAAATGCACGGTACACCCACTCACGGTGCACCCGTGCGCCTTAACGTCTTCATGTACGTGATGACCATAATAGCCATCACCACAGAACGAAGGAATAAGTGACGGATGAATGTTTATAACCGCCCGGGCCAACTCGGCAGGAGGAGTGTACAATTTCAGATAGCCGGCAAGACAGACAATATCTACAGAATAATCTTTTAAGATTGTATTAATCTCGTCATTACTTGCGGCATGAAAAGCAGGATACCCATAGTTACGAGCCTTCTCTAACCCGAGAACTCCTTCGACGTTGGAGATGACCACCTGAATTTCAGCGGCAAGCGTTCCGGCTTCGATCCGTTCGTGAAAATTATCGAGTGTTCTACCACTGCCTGAAAGCAGGACTGCCATCTTCAACATAATTATTCTCCGGAAAAATACGGGTTACTATCAACATCAACCTTTTCCAACCAGGCTGAAATCACAGTGTCATACTGGGCCGTAAGTGCAAACACCTTACGCGCAAGCTTGAAACGTGTTTTCAGGGTGGTATTTCCGGTTTCTTTTATTTCCGCAAGGACCTGAGGATAATCTGCAGGATCTACAATGACAGTAACATCATGGAAGTTTTTTGCAGAAGAACGCAGCATAGTAGGTCCACCGATATCGATATTCTCAATTGCGTCAGCAAGAGAACAATTCGGATCGGCAACAGTTTTCTCAAATGCGTAGAGATTAACAGCGATAAGATCAATATTTTTCAAGCCGTGCTCAGCACACTGTTTCTGATGCTCTTCGTTTGCACGCTGGTTCAGAATACCGCCATGAACTTTTGGGTGCAGTGTTTTTACACGACCATCAAGCATCTCAGGAAATCCGGTGAACTCAGACACATCTTTCACAGCAATGCCCGCTTCACGAATTTTCTTTGCTGTTCCACCGGTAGAGAGGATCTCCACACCAAGATCAGCAAGTTCTTTGGCAAAACCTTCAATGCCGGACTTGTCGGTAAGACTGATTAATGCACGCTCTATTTTACTCATATTCTCCTCCGCTCAATCTTTACGAATAAATTCTTTTATTTTTCGACGGTCTCGCTTACCGGGTTTACCTACAGGTGCTGAATGCCCAGCATTCATCATCCTTCGCAAATCCCGTTGAGTTTCACGCTCCCGTATACTTTCTTCTGATTCCTCATAGAGTAACCGCGCCTCAACTGCCGGTCGCCTATATGGCGATACAGCCAGCACAGTAACCGCAAATTCTACAGGCCCCTTACTAATCACCAGTTTATCGCCAACCTCGACAACCTTGGCAGCCTTGGTCCGGCTTCCGTTATGATGTACCTTTCCACCATTAACCGCTTTCGCCGCAATGGAACGCGTCTTGAAAAACCGTGCGGCCCAAAGCCATTTATCGATACGAACGCTGTCTGGTGTTTGACTCATGCTTCGACCTGTCGGGGTGGGAGAATGACAACTGAAACGATGTCTTCGAATGACACAGGTTACACTGATTTTCCGATAAACGCTTGAAAAAATCGTTCAGCGTAAAATCGCCCGAAAAGAGTATTGTCGATACAGGTGAAAAAGGGTATGAAGTCATCTTATAGGAATCACCGGTACCTGCGCCTACCATAGCATACAGCTGCCCTGCAGATTTCATTGTCTGTTCGTGTAGTATCGGACATGCAGGTCAACCGGATATATAATTAATAACCTCCGAGATGAGAGGGTTATGCATATTCAAGTAGTTGGCATTAAAAACATTTGCACCCCGGTCAAAGTTCTTGAAAAAGGTGGGGGCTCGCAACACACTATCGCCACTATAAGCATGCAGGCCAGCATGCCAAGCTCAAAGCGTGAGAGTTGTGTCGAAACATTCACCTCAATCCTTAATCAATCGTTAGATACGCTGAGCGTTGAGAGTTTCCACCGTATTCTTTCAGACGTTCAGGGATCTCTTGGTTCAGAAAGTGCCAGGCTTGAGATGACCTTTCCGTATTTCATCGAAAAGAAAGCTCCGGTCACCGACACCAGAAGCTTAATGGAATATAGTTGCACCTTCTCCGGCGGAATCGGCAAAGATCAGGATTTCATTTTAAGTGTTGTCGTTCCTGTCACAACGCTCTGTCCATGCTCCAAAGAAATTAGTCAGGATGGCGCTCATAACCAACGGGCGGAAGTCACTCTGAATGTCGAGATGAGAAAATTCGTCTGGATTGAAGACCTGATCACCATGATAGAACAATCAGCTTCCTGCGAACTGTATGCACTCTTAAAACGACCTGACGAAAAATATGTAACAGAACGGGCATTTAACAACCCTATGTTTGTAGAAGATGTTGTCAGGAAAGTTGCGGAATGCGCCCTCGCCCATGAAGATATCGGCTGGTTTTCAGCGAGTGTTGAGAGCTTTGAGTCAATACATAAGCATAGTGCCTATGCCTATGTAGACAGTGATGAAATCCGTTAGTAGCCTGTCCGAAAATGGACTTTTACCCCGAAACTTCGTTATTTCTAAAAGACAATGCTCGTAATATCAAAATATGACTGCGCTTGTTTTTTAGAAATGCCTCGATTCGAGCAAAAATCACTATTCTCGGACACACTCCGAGTTCTGTAAATCAGTCTTCAGAGTCTATCAATTATTTGAAAATATCAGCTCAGGCCCAGGCCCACGGCTGGTATTTTCAATAAATGTTCCTAATGCATTAGCCTGCATGTCACTCAACTCGACAAACTCAAGAAAGCAATCAGGTCCCTGGTTATTCTGCACAAGAGTGTTACCTTTACGCTCTTGACTGCGAACAAGCCTGCATTTTAAGCCCTGAACAGACAACCCTATCTCGCAATTGAGTAATTCGACATCTGACAATATGCCTGACGCCCCTTCTAGACCAACAAAATTTCGGCATGCAAGACCAGCTTTACTGATGTCAAGCACCTCTGCCAGACTTTCTTCATTACAAAGCATACTATTTTGATGAATCGGGTAACGTTTGAATTTCCTGCGTTCCCGTTCAACTGGGGAAGCATTACTGGACTCGGCAATTTTAGTAACGATCATTTACAAACCCCTTATACGAATGAACGTGTTTATTTCAGATGATGCCCATATCACAAGCCCACGGATAACACATTCATGCAGTATGTTAAATGAATTTTCCTAACAAACTATTTGCATTGTATTACTTGTCAGAAAATAGGCAACTATGAAATAGTTTAAGGGCCTCCAGCGGAATCACCCCTGGAGTACGATGTAAATAAACAACTCCAATCAATCAAAACATATAGACGACATTCAATTGACTATTGTGTATATGAAATTTATTTTTTATTGGTAACAGGGAAAAGCTATTTTCTGAACAACCAGAAAAGAAGGGAGACAACACCGCTGACTAAAAGGCAGGTGGTGATGGGTAAAAAAAATGTAAACCCATCACGTTTAATGAAAATATCACCAGGAAGTCTGCCAAATGGAATTTTCTGCAATAGTGGCCAGCACACACCAACCACTATTATCAGAACTCCAAGCAGGATGATATTTTTATTCATAATTCTCGCAACACATTAATGTGCATGGATCACTGATCTAAGTGCTTGGCATACCTGGCAAATGCTTTTGCCAGTCGTATCATTCCGACCTCAATCTCATCGGGCTCAAGGCAGGAAAAGCTCATCCTGAAAGATGCTGCACCACTACCATCAGTATAGAACGGTTCCCCGGGAACAAACACAACCTTTTCAGTGACAGCAAATTCAAACAGTTCCAGTGCATCCCAACCACCGGGCAACTCACCCCAGAGAAACATCCCTCCCTCAGGCTCCCACAAACGTACTTCTGCAGGAAGGTGGCGACGTGCAGACGAAGCCATTGCTTTACATTGTCTGCCATATGCATCCACTATCTTTTTAATATGATCATCAAGAATGTTATTTCGTAGATAGTTAACAAGTATATGCTGATTTACACTTGATGTGTGCAGATCAGAAGCCTGCTTTGCAACAAGGAGCTTTTCGTATAGGGGGGCCGGCGCGACCAGCCAGCCAATTCGAAATCCAGGAGCAACAGTTTTGGATAGAGTTCCGAGCAATACCGTATTCTCAGGGCTATAACTATAGAGCGACTTCCTCGTCTCACCAGAAAAACGCAGCTCACCGTATGGATCATCCTCTACAACTATAAACCCGTTATCTTTGGCAATTGCGGCGACCTGCTCCCGGATGTTTTCGGTATACGTCACGCCAGCAGGATTCTGAAAGTTCGGGACCGTGTAGAGCATTTTAGCCTGTGCGCCATTACTCTTTTCACGGAGCTCTTGAGTATCAATACCATCCTGAGTTAATCGTACCGGCTCAAAGTGCGGCTGATAGATTGACAGTGACTGAATTGCACCAAGATACCCGGGCTGTTCTATTAAAACAGGGTCGCCAGGATTAATTAATGCCTTACCAAGCAAATCCAAACCTTGCTGTGATCCGTTAGTTATAAGGATCAATTCGGGTGAGATATCGAGCCCCTGCTTTTCACGGTACCTTTTTGATATAAGCTCACGTAATTCTAAAATCCCTTCAGAGTTGCTGTACTGAAGCACATCTGCGCCCTTACCATTAAAGACATTTTCAGTGGCTTGCCGTATCGGTTCGACCGGAAAGTATTTTTTATTAGGAAGGCCACCAGCAAAAGAAATGATCTCGGGATCAAGAGACACTTTTAATATTTCTCGTATAAATGAGCGCGGGACTGCCTTTATTCTATCAGCGAACAGATGTTCCATATTGCGTAAACCCTCGTATACTGCAGTGGGGTGCAGTGATGATTGTTAGTAGTAGTAGTATTTTTTTATCTGATTACTACCGAAACTCAGCTTGAAAAAGTGAGGTGTGAGGTGTTAACCACACTACTCCTAGCACATGCTATAACCAACCGTGTCTAGGCAAATTTTGGCAAGTGTGTTTTGTAAAATTCTATACTCTTCACTCCTGACACCTGATGCCTGACAATGCCTACTGAAGCTCAGTGGTAATCAGTTTTTTTAAGGCATGATCGTACATCTGAAGTTAAAACTCACAGCACCCAATTTGCTAGAAATTATGGATAACGTCAACCTTCAGAGTTGATTCAGATCAAATATTTCACATGGGGAGAAGAGGAAATCACTCCAATGCGAAAACTGATATTCATCTGTCGATTACTCATAGCCTTTACCAACTGACTCTGCTTGCCCCTATAAAAAAGGCGATCTGAGTTGAATAGTAAACAGGATCCTAAACAATCTGAACTTTCCCGGTATCTGGATGCCAGCTGTGTATCCGAAGATATTCAGGAAAAGCATGGGGCTTGAAAACAGATTTATTCAGTAACATTCTCAAACATTCCTCGATTCCCTCGGTGATCGTTGGATGAGGATAGACACTCTTTAAAACATCCATTATCCCCTTCCCCTGATCCAAAAAATGGGCAATTGACATAATGGTACTCGACACCTGTGGTCCTGCTGCTCTCATCCCCAGAATGCGTTGCTGCTCATCATCACTCACTATAATCTTCACAAATCCGTTGGTTGCTCTCATGGCAATTGCCCGGCTACACAGCTTGTTTGAATAATATGCAACTTTATATGGGATTTTTCGACTTCGGCATCCTTTTTCATTCAGGCCCACAGCGGCAACGGCAGGCGAAAAGAACATCACTGTAGACATATTGTCATAATTAAGCGGCCACCGTTTTTTACCAAACATATGTTTGACTGCAAAGCGGCCTTCCATTTCTGCAATATTTACAAGTGCGGGGTGATGAGTAATATCTCCGGCAGCATAAATATTGTCTTTCAGGCAACAGTTCTCATCGGTTTTGAGAATGCCGGTTGACGTGGTGTCAATACCAAGCGCTTCAAGGCCAATACCGGAACTATCAAAAGATCTGCCGATGGAGATAAATGCTGAATCCGCTTCAATAACCTCGGTATGACCATCCTTGAAATCAAGAAACACCTGTAGATAATCCGCTTTATTCAAGATAGTTCGAAGCTTTGCTGAGTGGATAATCTTAACCCCGTTCGCTTCAAGATTATCACTTACGAAGTCGGAAACATCTTCATCTTCATAAGGAATAATTCGTTTGGCGTGGTCAACCAGATAGACGACTGTCTGGCCGAAATCAGAGAAAATACTTGCATACTCACAACCAATTACACCTGCACCAATGATAACCAACCGCTCAGGGAATCGTTGAAAGTTCAACACACCGTCAGAATTGAAGACCCGTTGCTGATCAAGAAGGATATTCGGAAAACTCCGTGGTTTCGTTCCTGTAGCAATGAGAAAATAGCGTGATTTTATCCGCTCTGATTTTCCGTTTGAATTGCGGATTTCCACTTCATTTTTCGAAATGAATTTGCCCCAACCGTTCTTTAGTGTTAAAGAGCCCGGCCCATCCCATCTTTCAGGTGAATAGGTATGAATCTGAGAGAGCATCTGATACTGCTTTTCTTTGGCTGCCTCAATAACAGTTCTGCGCACAGCACAGTAATCGACAGACATCCCTGCAGCCCGATAGCCCCTGTCCTGCTTATTGGCAATCGCGTAATCTTTGGCAATCTCCCACATGGTTTTTGAGGCCAATGCACCGTACATTACCCCAGCACCACCAATTTCTGCTCCTTCAATAATGCAGACATGCTTACCAAAATCAAGCGCCCGCATAGCACCCGCAAAGCCAGCAGGCCCACATCCTAGTACGCATAAATCAAAAACTTCAGGAATTGCTTGTGACACTGTATTCTCCTCAGTTTTCAGCCTTTTGAGAAACCCGCACTCAACAATCGACCAAGTGTATGAGTATTGTAAGCTGGAATGATACTGATAGGTTAATACCGACTGTCTTCTGAATAAACCCACCTGCACTATTAGTCCAGAAGAAGGCTGAACCTCACTCAGTTTTTTACGTCTATCTCTTTAAAAACCTTATCCGGGAAAAAACAGTACGGACATTCCTCAGGCGCTGAATCTCCATAATGAACATGACCGCAAATTCTGCATCGCCAAACCCCACCCGCAGCCTGCACCTCTGCTGGAGACAGATCACGATGGAGAGGCAGATCTTCAAGTGGCGGCAAGCTTGATGTGTATTCTTTCAGCAGGTAATCAGCAAGAATTACACGTTGTACTTCACTTGTTCCCTCATATATGCGAAGCAAGCGAACATCGCGCAACAGCTTTTCAACTGGGAACATCTTCGTATAGCCATACCCGCCAAATATCTGCAAAGCTTCGTTGACCACCTCCAGGGCTGTCTCGGTAGCGTAGAGTTTTGAGATCGAAGCGCTCACCCGGCCATCTTCATTCTGATCACATTCCCAGGCAGCTTTCCAGGTAAGCAGACGTGATGTCTCTACTTTCTGAAACATCTCTGCCAGCTTGAACTGAATAGCTTGAAAAGCTCCAAGTTCCATCCCAAACGCTCGACGTTTTTTTGCATAATCAAGAGCGTATTCTGTTGCTGCTCGTGCAGCTCCGACTCCGAAACTGCCGATAATCGGTCGTGTTCTGGCAAAGGTCTTCATGGCTAGAACAAAGCCCTGCCCTGGCAAGGCCAGAATATTCTCTTTTGGAACACGCACATTTTTGAAATTAACACCCACCGTATTTGAACAGCGCTGACCCATTTTGGGGATAGGCCGCCCGATATTCACACCCTCCCATTCTGTCTCTATCAGAAATGCACAAATTCCTTTATGCCGGTCTTTCGGATTGATAGTGGCAAAGACAGTCACGTAGTCTGCTACTCCGCCATTTGTTATCCAGTATTTAGTCCCATTAAGGATAAAATCGTCACCATCGGCTGTTGCCATACACCGTATTCCCGCCACGTCGGAGCCCATTGTCGGCTCTGAAGTGGCAAAGGCGGCAAGCTTGAACTCACCCGCTATCTTGGGCAGATACTTTTGCTTGGCACCTTCATTATCAGACAAGAGAAGGGGTTCCATGCCGAGGGAGCTATCGAAAATAGATGTTGCCAACCCGGGGCACGCCGCAGCCACTTCCTCTGTAATCAGCGCAGAATCAACCAAACTCAAACCCTTCCCGCCATATAGTTTTGGGATATCACTCGCAAGTATCCCCGCATCAAATGCTTTTCGGATGATCTCCATGGGTATTTCATCCTTTTCATCGTAATACCAAGCAACAGGAAGTACTTCTTCCAAGGCAAATTTTCTTGCTTTCTGCTGGAGAGCATGTTGCTCTGCGTTCAGACGAAAATTGAGCATTCTTTCACCTCATGTGGTTTATATTAATTGGCGATTACATTATGGCGGTAGATGGCGACGGCACTGCATTGCATTGGTGTTTTCTTAAACAGTATATCCTGATCCTACCTTATCTTTTCCGTGAGACCGAGGCAAATGTGATCGAACCTGGTTCAACTGACCAGAGTGATATAAAGAAAATGGAAGTGAATTATGAATCCAGAGAGCAAGATGAAGAGAAAAGATATTTTTCCTGGCAATACGAGGGCTGATGCATCACAACACCACTAACTATGCTCCAATAGATTTCAAGGGGAAACCATGGATTTCCTGATCTACATAGTACCACCTGAAATTATTAACATTATCTGGTAAACACTCTATCACCTAAACAACAGCGCATTCCGGTTATGATAGCAGGAGAATTGTACCGCTTACCGCTTACCGCTTACCGCTAATTGAAGCCTTTCTGATATCAGATAAAAACACCGTCTTCTGACAGGATTAATTTAATTGTTAACAGGGGATAAAAACACATTGAACTGCTGGTCTTACCTCCGATATCGAATGTCTGACAGAGCATTCACTTATCAGGGATGTCTTGTGTAGATATTCTGACTTAAGACCTGGAGAAGATCATGTGTTTTAAGATAGCAGTATTGAAATCGTAATGACTGGTCCAGCAATTGTGAAAGCACTTGACTCATCAAGCCCAGCGCCCCCACCATTAGCTTTTAAGACCTCATAGACTGGTGCTAAGTCGTTGCAGATAGGGGATACTGGTAATCAACTGGATAAATGTAGAGAAGCGATCACTTGTGCTGTTGTTTCCGGATCTATATCTAAAACCAGAATTAGCGAAGCAACCACGCAAGCACCCTCTCATTCAATAGAATATCACAATACAACATCGTGATAGCTTATTGAATGAGAGGAAACACCTACCCACTCTCCTGACATAACGTAAGAAATCCCAGGCAGCATTAAACCAAATTTGTTCTCTACGTAACCACAAGGTATCAGTTGGGGCTCAAGTCTTGAGAATATCTCTCTCGTAATTTTCTATTCTCGACCCTACCCGTTATTAACCCGATCTCTCAAAATCCCGGAAGGCTTGAACGTCACAACACGACGTGCATCCAACATAAGATCTTCGCCAGTTTGAGGATTACGGCCTTTTCGTTGTCTTTTGTCATTCACACAAAACTTACCGAAACCACTCAACAATAAGCCTGATCCAGATATGAGATTTTCCTTAGAAATCCGTAAGAAGGCCTCAACTGCATCTATAGCACCAGCTTTTGTTATGCTATCATGATGTTTATAAATCGCCTCAACTAAGTCAGCTTTTGTTAATGTCATGATTGTCTCTTTTAGGGATATCATTTTTAGTATAGGAAATCAGATCGACTGCCTAACAGACTAAAGGGTTGGCACAATAAAATCAATACATAACAGCAGATTATTCGTCAATTATTCAACTTTCTTAACCACCTACTCTGAGGAGAGTAATTGTCAGGCCAATCCATGCATATTATGCAACACATCAGGATTTAGTTGCTCAATGTGGCACTATTATTGAAAAGTAATGGAAAGGGATACAAAATTGCCCTACGCACATCCCTATTGATACATCTTTACGTTATGCCTGCAAGTGCAGAGAGACTCCAATTTCTGAACTACCTCAAAGAATAATGATGTTACCTGAACCTTAACAGGAACACGGTTAATGTTTGAACTGCACCAATGGTTTAGAGTTGCCTGGGGAAACAACTTCCCAACAAATTGTTTGAGTGATATATTCCTCAACGATTAAAACTGAACTATATATTTTATGCTGGGGATAAGTGATGGTGGCCAATTTAACTCTTTCATCTTCCGCAAGACTCGCTTTCATTGGATTAGGCTATATATATCTAGTCAAATTGATAGATACTTTGTGGCACGGCATCTTCGGTAATCCCACCATTTCCTTTGTCGTTATTTGTTTGAATATCTTATCCGGCATTGCTCAATTCTTATTTTTCTACAAATTAAAATCTTCAACATCAAATAGCGGAATGTATTCTAATATTGCAGGTTGGGCTGGGATTATAGGGGCTCTAATCACCATTATTCCTAAGATACTAGCACTATCCATGTTGCTTCAATTCTACTTTTCGTTCAACTTAACAAATAACAGTCAATTAATTCATGTATTTAGCCTATGGCTAGGCGCTGTCATGCTTTTTTGCTGTTGCCTAATTTTTTCCCTTCTCACAGTTAAAATATGGAGCAACAAAAACAGATATTTTCTTATAGGAACAATTGGATATATGATCCTTACTGTGACATTCTCAAAGCTGGTACTAAATTTCTTTTCAGGTTTTCAAATTAATTGGCACTGGGGAGAAATTGACACAAGTCTCACGTATTTAATCATCTCATCATCTGCTTCTTTTCTCTGTATTGCCTATTTCTATGCCGGATTTTTTAGTGGAAATGAAAACATTGGGAATAATGAAGATTAGCCGCAATATTACTAGTGTCAGAAAAGCCACTGCGCCCGTGCTTGAGTTCAAGACCCTGACCGCTGGAGAGCTTTTTTGGTCGTCTTGGCGGCTTCCTCTAACGATCTTATTGCCGTCGATGCTGAACTCCACAGCGGTAATGCCAGACCAGTGCTCTGTAATTCTGATTCTTTAAAGTATTATCCTAAACAAACGACTAACAGCATTTTTTAAAACCATGTAGCATGCCTGTTGTGGTCATCCAAGACTACCCCAGGTAGTGAAACGTGAGGAGTTCACGTGCGCAAACTCAGTGATAGGCAGTGTAAGGCAATATAAAAAACTCATTTTGTGTACCGGCATACCGCTTTTAAAAATATCCCTACCACATCATTTACCTCCTTTTGTCTCTGCTGGCTTCATTCTATCTATTACCATCTTTGAAACTATTGGTTCACTTATCGAGCACAGGAGACCTATCAGTAATCCAAACAGCGGATTTGAACTGACTTCGTTTAAAACTACACTCCCCACACCTAGTATGAAGACATTAAATTCCAACATAATAAGAAGAACTAGAGCCAATATGGTGATCAGTAAGAGGTAACGCCCCGGGCGCATTCCATAACGATAAATATCATCAAAACCTTCATATGTTATTTCTCGAGATCTTAAAAAACCGGTAAGAAGTAAGCCGATTGCCCCACCAATTATAGCGAGTCCATAGCCTAGAATAAGATTTGATGTTTTTTTAACCGTACCTGCGTATGATTTCCTTTTGGTCTCATTAAGAGCCGACCAGTTAGGAATTAATAATGAGGTAACATTAAGGGCTAAGGATGTTGAGAGTCCGTCACAGTAACTATGCCTCTTAATCCCCTCTTGCGAAGCGCCATTTTTAATGACTTCTTCACTAAAGTTATTCGACACTGATGGTTGACAAAGGCTAAACGCTTTATCCATATCACTAAACACTGAATAATGCATCGGTAGCCAGAGTGAAATAAAGGCTAGCGATACAAAAACCACAATCAGATTACAGATTATGGTACTCAATAAAAATCTCCTCCTAACCTTCTGTGATTCAATGGGTACCATACTCTTGAAGGCAGCGAAGTATAATTTGGCAAGCTTTATTTCAGTATTCTTGCCGTAAAATCCGTTTACAACAACGTCCATCAATGAATAATATAGCTGCTCGCGCTCTTGTGGATACTCTCGAAATGCTGTACTGAGGCGCACAGAAGCGATTTTCACCTCCCGTAACAACTCCAGCTCATCATTAGCCAGCTCTTCCTGCCCTTTTTCCGGAATCAGTATTATTTCGTTAGGTACATCATTATCATCAAGCCTGAAGCCTACCTCCCGAAACCACTTTGCAGATTCATTGGCCTCCATCTGACGTACCCACTTTATTTTCGCACCAGTTATTTTATCAGGCTTCTGGAAAAGATTTGTAGCTTTTGAAGTAATAGTATCAATAAACCCCAGTGCGCCTCCTCCCGACTGTTGAGTCTTGCCCGTATCTTTCTGCAGAGGTTCAGCTTTACTGGAATCAGTTTTAGAGTCTTCTGTTTCGGCATTTATTGGTTTCTTTTCCATGGAATCCCTCCCTAACAGCAATTTTCCCAGTATCCGTTGATCAAGGCATCTAAAACAATGCAATACACATAGCCTGTAAGCGTTTTCCCCTCTGTATTGAGCCCGCTCAAGACCTCTGATTCAACACAGAGGTCTTGAATTTTGCGTTCAAATTTTATCCATTAGATCCTGACCCTTAACTCACGATACCTGCATCCTGGAGCTGCGACGCAACCCCTGAGAATTCTGTCCGGTCTTGAAATTGGTCGAAGTCGCAGATCACGTAATGAGAGCTTGATTACTGTCGAGGATGGTCTCAACTTTTTCAGGAGCGTATCTTTATGCCATATTGTTACCAGGCAACCTTTTGGTAATGTCGCTCAAGTACATTGCGGGGAATTTTAGGGACAATTCAATCGCTTCTTCCGATTCCTCCACGTTTACGATAGGTTCAATCCCGAACTGGTCGCTATCATAAATAGTATCTAAGCCAGCAGGGTTAAAAAGAATTTTATTACGCCTAACAAACCTCCCATCTAATCTGCTTGTATTGTGATGCAAAATAGCTCCATTGCAGAGCGCAGGAACCATCCTATTGGCCCAAAAGACAATTGTTAGGATATTATTTAGCGTATCACATATTGACCTACATATTAATTACATAGAGAACCCATGAAAATACCATGTCGAATAGGAGGAGGAGCGCTGCAGCAACAACAGCAACTTATCGTTAGGTCAGTGCTGTTTTTTCATGAATCTCGATTATGGTGCCGGCCTTAAACATGTTCCTATCTCAGTGTTGGTTAGCTTTATTAACGGCTTCAGATTCACTCTCCATAGTATATTCTCAAAAGAATTTAAGGATTCAGCCATGACAATGTTGATGCTCTCCAGCTTTTTTGCCTGACCTTAGTTCTGTGAGGAAATCACAAGAAGATATGAGATCGACTCCCCCCTCACTTCTGTGTTGAATTATCTGTGCCAGTGGTCTACCCCCATAAATCAATTCATTATAATGAATTGATTTATGGGCATAATATTAAAACAGACAGCTTATGCCTAAGAAGCACTATCACTCAAAGTGAAGCGTAACCAAGCTGAGGTATTCTATAGAACTATCTATGCCGTCATTCATTGAAAGAACACCTTTAATAAGCTGAATATAATCAGGATTTATCTCCGAGCAGAGACTATTAGAAATCTTCGCTGATCAAAACGTGCATCTATAAGGTGTTGCAATTACTAACCTTCAATTTGAGACGGTATAATACTGCCGTGCTCCACCTGTCCATATTCATTTTGGGAATGCCCTTGCTATTCATTACTCACGGTAACCTGACTATCATCCTGGTCAGATATGTTGCTGGTCTCACCAGTTCGAGCCCCGGATTACAATATCGAAACAGAGGTTTCAAAACTAACCAACCGCCAATAACCAAACATGTCATACATTATCAAATACTTACATTGCAACTTCAAGACACACCCAATTACAGTGTATTTCGGTGTGGAATTTGCAAGTTCGATTGAAATTAACTTTGCATGATAACGTAATTCTACAAATATGAATCTGTATTCGGATTCTAATAATTCCCTCCAAAATACAAAGGTAAAGACAGGTCAAAATGCTAAACAGGTTAACCGTAAAAAAACGGATGTTCCTTATTGTTATCGCAACACTTGCATTGTTTGCGGTCATGGTCTGGTTTGCTATTCAAAATGGCAACAAAGCCAAGAACATGGGAATTGCTAAGACTGGTGAAGTGATGCTGGTTGATCAAAAAGCTAAAGTGAAAGTGGCAACACATACTGCCGCACTATCTGCCGGGCACGCTATTGAGAACATATCAGATCCTGATCAGCAGATAGAGGTTATTAGAAAGATGATAGACGATATCCGGTATGAGGATGATAGTTCCGGATACTTCTTTGTCTATGAGAACACCACGTGCCTTGCTTTGCCTACCAAAAAATCGGTACAGGGAAACGATCTTGGCCATACAAAAGATAAAAATGGCGTCTATTTTGTAAGAGAATTGCACGAGGCTGCCAGCAAAGGCGGTGGGTTTGTAACATTTAATTTTGACAAACCAGGTGCAGGTCTAGTCGACAAGCTAGGCTATGCCGAAATGATACCAGGCACCAAAATGTGGATCGGAACAGGAGTATATCTTGATAACATCGCGGTAGTTCAAAAGCAGATGGGAGAAGAGATTGGATCCAAAGTCCAGGCGAGTACAGTTACTATGCTTATGACAGCTGGTGGTATTTTCGGTGGTATTATTACGCTTATCATTTTCATAGCCCTGGGAATCGTCAACAACCTCAAATCGATGATCAACAGTTTTAAGGATATTGCTGAGGGTGAAGGTGATCTCACAAAACGTATCGAAATTAAAGCAAAAGATGAGATCGCTGAGTTAGCCGGCTGGTTCAATGTGTTCCTTGAAAAACTTCAGGAAATGATAAAGAAGATTGCATCCAACTCAACAAGCGTTGGTGATAGTTCAGAACAACTTAGATCGATATCCGGGCAATTACTTGGTGGAGCAGAAGATACATCTGAACGATCTACCAGTGTGGCTGCAGCAGCTGAAGAGATGAGTACGAATTTGAACAACGTTGCCGCTGCAATGGAAGAGTCATCTACCAATGCAAACATGGTCGCCACTGCTGCTGAAGAAATGTCCTCAACCATAAATGAAATTGCTGAAAACGCTGAAAAGGCCAGAGCTGTTTCCTCGGACGCGGTAAATCAAGCTAAAAATGCTTTTGAAAAAATGAAAGAGCTCGGAACAGCCGCAGAAAAAATCGGCAAAGTTACCGAAACGATCACTGAGATTTCAGAGCAAACCAACCTGCTTGCATTGAACGCTACCATTGAGGCAGCACGTGCAGGAGAAGCAGGCAAAGGTTTTGCGGTAGTGGCAAATGAAATTAAAGAGTTGGCAAAGCAAACAGCTGGAGCGACACTGGATATCAAAAGCCTTATCGAGGATGTTCAAAATACTTCCAAAATAACAGAAGAAGGTATTGAACAGATAGCATCAGTAATTACCGGCGTGAATGACATCGTCTCAACTATTGCTACGGCAGTTGAAGAGCAGACGGCCGCAACTCAGGAGATTGCCAATAATATTGCACAGGCAAGTATAGGCATCCAGGAGGTCAATGAAAATGTTACCCAGAGTTCTGTTGTGGCAACCGATATTTCAAAGGACATAGCCGATGTGTCCGCTGCTGCCCATAGAATCTCGGAAAGTAGTAATGAGGTCAGCAATAGTGCCCGGGATCTCTTAGAACGGTCCCAGGAATTAAATGGTATCGTTGGAAGCTTTAAGGTCTAACCTTTAGTTCTAAATAACAGATGACCGGATAATCTTTTCCGGTCATCTGTTAAAAATTTTCTGATAACCACTTATCCTCAGCAAGCTTGCACAAACAGTTTTTTTGGAAAGCTGCATGTCCCATCACAATTCAATGAAAAACGTTACAGGATCAGCTCTTGAAAAGTGAATTGTTTACTCATGAGAAAGTTAGCAGTTTAGTAAGCCAAATGCTCAAGCACTCGTTCCTCATTCTTCTTGTACTGCTGCAGCCTGTTTCTGCTGATCCGCAGCATCCGCTGCGATTATAGCTGCAGCACCGGCTTCTACAACCTTCTTCCGTGTCTCCTCATCCATGTCACCTTTGTGCGCGTCATCAGGGAAATCCACAATCACCTTTCGATGGGCATAATGTATGCCTTTGGCAGCAAGGGCCTCGGTAATTCGACGAAAAGCTTCACGCTTAATTACAAACTGTTTGCCAGGTTTTGCGGTAAATTTCACCCGGATAATCATGACAGAATTTGTTATTTCATTCACACCCTGCGACTTAATTGGCAGGATAAAATCGTCGCCCAGTTCCTCATCCAGAAGCATAGCCTGGCCGACTTTCTTGATGATCTTCCGCACCTTCTCAATATCTGTGTCGTATGGGAATTCCAGAGGGAATTTGATGACGATTCCTCCGCGCATGTAATTGGTAATTGCACCAAGATCGCTGTGAGGCACAATCTGGAGCATCCCACGATGATGCCGCAGCATTACATTCCTCAAGGTGATAGCTTCCACGGCACCTTTGGTCGAGCCGGCCTGGATATATTCACCGACACGAAACGCGTCATCAAGCAGAAAAAAGAATCCGGAAAGCACATCTGAAACCAGTTTTTGCGCGCCAAAACCTACTGCTAGTCCCAGTACTCCGGCACCGGCCAAAATTGGCGCAATATTTACTCCGAGAGAAGAAAGAATTGTCAGGCTGACCATAACAATCAGCGTTGAGGCAAGTACCTTACGTACCATTGGCAACAGTGTGTGACTGCGACTGGCCGGAATTGCCCCACCGAACTCGTTGTCATCTTCTTCGGCTTTTTCAGCCGGTTCGGGTGTCGCTTCTTCTATTTTTCTTGCGATGTACCTTGAAGTAACGCGCCAGATCATAAGGGCCAAAGCAAGGATGATGAGTGATTCAAAAATGGCCCTGATAGCATTAGACGCAAAAGGAATGTCATAGCCCCACAGTGTCAATGTCCATGTCGCTATTGCTGTGGCAAGTATGATTCTGAATAGTAGATACGCTTTTGATTCAATTTCCTCGTTGCGGGTAATCACCGCTTGCGCCTCTTCAATAGCGGTTTCATCGTCCGTATCTATACTATCTGGATCTAGAGTTACACCAACGCCCAGAGAATCTAAAACTGATCTGATAACTGCGCGCCCTGCATAACTCAGGACAAAATAAATTGGGATAATAAACAAACTGATAATGAAAGAACCATTTCTGACGACTGTTGCAGACAGTTCCTGACCTATCCAGGTAAACCAGGCGAAAAGGAGATACAAAAGTGCAGGGACGTGCCAATACGCTGCAAGTTGTCCCTTGATCCAGTTCTTATCCTCATGTTCGGCTGCCTGCAATGACTCTGAAATTGGAATTTTCAGATAGATCACAAGACCTCCAAGAATTGCAATAACCGTGGTACCAAGGATAATTGCCACCCAGGAAATGGTTTGTGGAAGGGCGCCGAGATCTACTATGAAGCGGCCAATGAGCTTGCCAGACAAGACAACACTAACGGATATGGCAGTGGCACGATACAGAGATTTTGCAACTGAATCGTTCAGAGCAAATGGACGCACCCCGGCATCATGGGGAGCAAAAACAATTTTACTAATGAGTGACGTTATATTGATAATGAGAACAATACCAAGAATAAGCAGGAACAGCATTCGCCCCCCGGTTGTTACATCTCCCGACAAAAGAAGAAATACAAGGGTAGCCGACAGTGCCAATACTACCACACTGGCAAGAGAAGGAATTGATCGTATAAACCCAGCCCAAAGGCACGACAGACTGTCACTGGCGGGAGGAGAAATCTGTTCAAGTTTAGCAATCCCTTTACCAGCGATGCGTTTTGCTCCGAAAACAACCATAAAACCCAATAATAATGACACACCCACCAGAAAGAGAACATACAACAATCCTCCGCTGCCGTACTCTCCTCCAACGGATTTGAAAACTCTGGCAAGGTCTCCTGGAACCTTTAGAGCGAAGGCTAAAACACTGCTGTTTTCAAATTCTGACGATTCACTTCTGTCGAGCATGTGTAGCCACATGGAAGGAGGGTGCGGTCGGGCATCCTGCGTGTTTAACTGAGCGGCGGGTAGCTCTTTACCCTGGGTTGTCACTTCGCTCCGGGGAACGGAACTCTCTGCAGTCTCTTCAGCACTACTGCTAAATACTATGAGAGAAAAATGACACAGGCAAAAGAATAAGACTGTACAGACTATACGTACGAGTTGTTTCATACTGTCTCTCCAAACTGGATTCAACATATGAGGATAATCCTTTGGGCAATTTTCGAACGAAAGAGCCTATCACGTTGATGATATCTTTTTGAGACGAATATTGTAAAGCCAAAAGATGATTCGTTTAAACTGTGATTATTTTTTCCATTATGCCGAAAAGTCTGTCCGACAAAAAATTAAAGGAATGAGTTAAATCGTTTTATTTGCGTAGTTGATTTGCAGCAATAAAGAGCAACACGCAGAGAACCATAGAATTAAAAGCCTGCCCGGTTCAGTTCATCATCATAGAATCTCCGCTTGTGCGAGTTCTACAGTTGTTCATTCAGCCTCTTATAATTCTCTTAAATTACTCAGGGATTTTTTTATACAATCCGAAAGGGTTTGTACATGAGGCTCACGCACAAGGGTGTTATGATTTCCGGGAACGAATGTAATTGTAACAGGATCGGAGATAACCTCCTGCCAACCTAGGGATGGGTTTGATGTTAAACGCTTGGCAAATTCCACCTCTTCGTCCGCTTTAAAAAGTTCTACACGGCCCGAATAATTCGAGGTTATCGGGCTCTGAACGATTCGACTATTTGCCCGAATAATCTTCATTACATTTCGCGCCTGCTCGTCACTGTAATAATCAGGTATGAGATCAGCCTCTTTTGCCAACTTTATTACCATTTCTACTTGTTCTTCCGGTTTATACATCCGTAATTCTTCCGCAGAGATAGGCGTGTCCTCTGCAAGAAGACTTTCCCACAAAGTTGCATCGTCACTCTGTTTCAACGAATCGGGTATAACATGTGGAGCGTAGGCATCAAGAAAAGCCAGATATTCTACTTTTTCGTCCTGTTCGCTGAGTTTAACAGCACATTCGTAGGCCACGCGAGCTCCGAAACACCAGCCAATAAGTGCGTAGGGGCCATTGGGTTGAACGGTTCTCAGAGCATCCATATATCTTTGGCTCATCGTTTCAATATCAGTGATCACATCCTGCCCGCTATCAAATCCGCTTGCCTGAATTCCATATAGGGGTTGATTTTCACCGAGCAAACGTGAAAGCTCAAGGTATCCCTGAACATTACCACCTCCGGGATGGAAGCAAAATATTGGTCGGTTCTCCCCTTTGGGTTGAATCTGGACAATATGAGTAAATGGAATATTTTTAGTTGCATTTTCATGCATATATTTTGCAATTTTCTCTATCGTCGGATGTTCAATTAACACAGCAAGTGACATCTTCACTGATAGGCGGTGTTGAATCAAAGCCAGGAGCCGAATGGCAAGCAGCGAGTGCCCTCCAAGTTCAAAAAAATCTTCTCTAATCCCTATTGAAGACGTTTCGAGAATCTCCTGCCAAATCCCAACCAGTTGCAGCTCCAAACTATTACGCGGGGCTGCGCACTCTCTTGCCCTTTCCCGATCAGCATCTGCAAGTTCACGGAGTGCTTTGCGGTCAATCTTCCCATTAGGATTGACTGGGAAGGCGCTGAGAATATGCCAGGTCGAAGGCACCATAAAATATGGGAGATATTTGCTGCAATGCTCGATGAGATCAGGTTTGGCCGGTTCCGAACCAGGAGCTTCAATAAAAGCCGCAAGAGCAGAATCATCAAGGCATGGTAAAACAATTGCCTGCTTCACTGTTGGTTCTTGTTCAAGAATATGCTCAATCTCACCGGGTTCGATCCGAAATCCCCGTATTTTTATCTGCTGATCTATCCTGCCAAAAAGTTCGATAGACCCATCCTCCAAGAATCGTCCCCTATCTCCACTCCGGTACATCCGTCCACTTCTAAAACTGGAAAAGGGATCAGGCATAAACCTTTCGCCTGAAAGTTCAACACGATTGAGGTATCCTTCAGCCACGCCCTCCCCTCCAATATACATCTCGCCAGGAACGCCAATTGGCATCATTCTTTTCTTGTCGTCAAGAATATAGACAGTGGTATTAGCCATAGGTCTGCCAATGCCTTTTACTGTATCGTCACTTGAAACTGGTGCAATTGTACTGCACACAGCCGCTTCAGTAACACCGTAGGCATTGTAAAACACCTTTGAAGATGACCACCGTGCAATCTGTTCAGGAGGACAAAAATCGCCCGCTGTAACAACATGGCTCAGAGTCGGCAATTCCGTAGGTTCCAAATACTGTAGTGCCGCAGGTGGAAGTGTAATATGGGTTATCTGGAGGGTATTAATCACTTCAGTCAACGGTGGCCCCGGCAGCATTGCCTCTGCCGTGCAAAGGCACATGCATGCACCGGAGCAGAGACTCATAGCAAGCTCAGATATCATGGCATCAAAACTCCATGACGCAAATTGTAGAACGCGGCTCCGGGGTGTAACTTCGAATGCTTCAATATGGGTGGTAGTCAGATTGCACAGACCACGATGAGAGTTAAGTGCGCCTTTTGGTGTTCCAGTAGAACCTGAGGTGTAAATCAGATAGGCGTGGTCATCAGACCCAACCACCCTCGTAAGGTTTTCTGAGCAACTTGCCTCATTTTCGTTCTCTATAGTACTCGGGTTGATGATGGTGATGCCTTTAGAATCATCCAACCAGTCTATCCGGGTCCTGTCTGTAAGAATGAGCGAAACCTGAGTATCATTCACCATGAATGCAAGACGTTCATTTGGGTAATCAGGATCAAGAGGCAGGTAGATCCCACCAGCCTTCAAGACTGCCAAAATCGCCGCTATGCCTTCAGGTGTACGATCAAAATGGATACCGACAACGTGATTCCGAATCGACCCGTTGGCCTGAAGGTGACTTGCCAGAATATTCACTCGATGATTGAGTTCATGATACGAAATCACCGTTTCTTCATGCATAAGGGCTGGTGCCTGCGGAGCCCTGCTCACTTGTCTTTCGAATAAAACTGAAAAACAGACATCATCAGGAAAAGGTTTAACTGAATTATTGAATTTTTCCATGATGCTCTGCTGCTCATCCTGTTGAAGAAGGCTCAGGTCTGCCACCTTTCTACCAGGATCTGCGACGGTCCAATCGAGAGTTCTACAAACAAGATCGGCAAACCGCTCTATGGACTGTTTTTTATACACTGCAGGACGATAGGAAATGAATCCGGTTAGATGATCATTATCCCTGGTGAGAGTGATGGTTATATCATTTCGAACTTCAGGTAGTGATCCATTGAGGTTTGTCAGGATAAGCGCAATATCGAAAATGCGGCACTTCGGTAGATCGATATCTAATCCGGCTTCTGCCAGCATTCGTTCATATGGCCACTCTTGATGTTTATATGCTTCACGCAGTACCTCAAGTTCAGATGCCAGAATTTCACTCATCAGCATCTCAGGCTTGACATGACTTATTATCGGCAGGGCATTTGGTACAGCATCACTTCCACGTGTCGGGCTTCCGACGGCGATTCGCTCAGCCTCTGTGTAGGTGTGAATAAGTAACTTTATGCAGCCACTCAGAATAGCGTAAAGCAATTGGTCATTATTGCGGGCAAGTTCAACGATTCGCTTCGACAATGCATTGTCCGGTTCAAAATGGATTTCGTTTATCTCTCCATCATAAACAGAAGGATGAGGGAAATCAGGAAGTATACCTGCAGCACAGTCAGGATCGCGAAGTTGTTTTTTCCAGTACTCCCGCTGCTGAATAAGATTGCGGTCAAAGAGTATAGTCGTTGGAGTTTGCACTGTCATTTTTCTTGCCACTCTCTATTAAAATTGAAATTCGACACATTCCTCAGCATCATCTGTGTCGTGGTGTTCTGCCCCCTCGCTTGCGAGCAAGGAAACAATTAATCTATTCTGATTTTGCAGTACCTCATTAAGAGCCTCGTTAAAGAACCGAGCAAAGTCTTGGGCAGTTTCTGGTGACATGAAAGACTGAACGCTCCTCAGGATAAGAAAGGAGTCATCACCGTTTCCCTGCCAGACAAGCTGGAGAGGAATTCTTCCAAAATAGTTCTCTTCTTTATCGTCCACGTCAGCGCTATCAGCCATAAAGAAACCTGCCTGTAGTTGGGACAACGCTTTTGTATCTGCCCAGACATGGAATGGGGAATTGAGAAAATACGTCATATACTCCGCATGGATACTACTTTCCCTGAGAGTCGTGTGTATCGCATCGAGGTGCTCCCGAAACGGGCCTTCCCAATTCACCTTAATTGAAAGAGGAAAATGCTGTTTTTTCGTACTAATAACCCCGAGAGACACCTGGAATTCACCATAGAATCTCGATAATATTGCCGTATAAAGTGCAAGAGCAAGAATCTGCTCCTCAACCTTGAGTTGCCTGGCCACCTCTCCCAGGATACTCCCTTTTATCAGTGGCACATCCTGAGATGGCTCCTCATTTGGCTTAGGCAATCCAATAGCCTTCGGGGTCAACAACTGAAGAGATTCATACACCTTCTTCCAAAACATTGTCGCTTGACGATAATGCTCTACATACCCCGGCTTAATAGGCTCTGAAGATGGCATAACGGTACTATCAAAAGAGCATACTGCCTTGAGATTTTCGATCGTGTTATTGCTCAGTGTGATTAAGGTGCTATCTATAATCTGCTCTTTTACTGCCGAGTTAAAACAGGTGAGAAATTGTTTTACCTGAGGCAGACTCATACCTTTACGCTGTAGATAAAAAATGGACCACAGCTCAAAACCGTATTGAGGAAGCCAGAGTGAATCTGAAACAGACATAAATATCTCTTCCACCCAATCCATCGCCTTCTGTGAGCTCATTGAATTGTGCGTCCAGTTAAAACCTGCTCCTTTAATTCCGTAATGCTCACGCTTCTCCCAGATCGGGGTCATAGGGTCGCAATACCATAATTGAGCACGGTAAAAATCAGGTTGAGATTCTTCAATGAGCGAAATTGTATCACGCACAGAATCGTCAGTCTCTCCTGGAAATCCGACAATCAGGCTCATGTGCGAAGCAATTCCGGCCTTTTTGAAAAGTGGTACTATTTCAGAAAAATGGTGACGGCGGACGGTTTTATTCATGCGTCGCAACATCTCGTCATTCCCTGACTCAGC
This sequence comes from Desulfosediminicola flagellatus, assembly GCF_005116655.2. Lineage (GTDB taxonomy): Bacteria > Desulfobacterota > Desulfobulbia > Desulfobulbales > Desulfocapsaceae > Desulfopila > Desulfopila flagellata. The sequence goes on from NZ_CP050698.1 coordinate 3,500,884, forward strand.
ACCAATAAACACCCCTTCACATCCAGCTTCTTTCATCAACTCTATAATTTCGGCATCAACATGATCACAGCGAAGAAAGGAATTCCATTTGAATTGATAACGTTTACGAATCATCATCTTCAGCATTTCCCTGAAACGTTTACGAGGAACATTGAAGGAGTCATCAAGAAAAGTAATGGTGCTGACATTTCCAAGATTGTGGATAACATCAATTTCTTTTTCAACATGCGCCAGATCAGCAGCTCTGTGACGCCCTGCTTTTTGCGGAAAACCGCAGAACGCACACGAAAACGGACAGGAAAGAGCCGTCCGGACAGAAATGTTTTCACCAAGATCCGTGCATGGAAAAGATGTGTAGTCAATAAGCGTGTCTTCGAGAAAATTCTCTTCAGGTATCAGAGAATTGATATGATAATGGCTATCCAGACGATAGGCGCAGTTTGGAATATGTTCAAAGTTACTGCCACTTTTTAGTGCTGAGAGGATTTCACTCAGGGCCTTTTCACCTTCACTCGTCATCACATAAAAATCGGCATCCAGGTATTTGAACAGGCGCTGGATTTCGCTTGGATCTGCATGGATGGTCTCTTTCAGGATATAGGGACCGCCGATGATTATTTTGACTTTCGGATCGTATTGCCGAATAAACGTGACAATCTCCAGTATCGGTTCAGGAGTTACATAGAGGGTTGTGGTAATGGCGATAGAACAAACATCTCCAGCAAGAAGTTTGCTTTTAAGCTGTTCTTTTTCCTGATGAAACAGATTTATGTAATCAAAACTGAAGCCTTGATCTTTTATAAAGCTGCCAAGATAAAGAATGGCCGGTGAGAGTAAATCCATATTGTGATACATCTCAACGGAATTAGCGGCATCTTTATTGGCGAGCAAAGTTAAGACATCAAGTGCGCGCAGATATTTTCCTTCGTGGCTTACCACCGATGTACGAACATCTCTCCAGGCAGTGCTTCTTTCGCCCATGCCCTTGATATTGGAACAAATTTCACTAGGATCTCCCTCATTAAAACCGATCAAGAGACAATCAGTCATCACCATCTCCTTTATTAAAAATCGAACTGGATATCGTCGGCTGCCAGTGCTGGCTGCCCATCAAACACATCATTCGGGGAAAGCTCAGGTTCAAGAAGCCGTACCTGAGGATTTTTTAAAACAGTGTTCAGTATGTTTTTGTAAAGCTCGACAATTCCCTGAGCTGTCATTTCCGAAAAAAGTTCTGTGCTGTATTCCAGTGCTCCATGCAATTCCCCGTTGCTCTGGGTGAGTGACACAAGAAGATCATATTTTGCCACAGTCTGTTCTCTGCCAATGGGTGTCAACTTCGTGTTCCCAAGCTTGAGAGTTGGCTCCGGCGTATTTTGTAAAACAAAGACAACCTGCACCAGGGGGTGACGGTTGAGGAGACGGTCCGGCCGTAGAACCCGAACCATTTCGTCAAAAGGCATGTCCTGATGGGTATATGCCTCAAGACATGTTCCTCTGACCTGTTTCAGAAAATCGGTAAAGGTTGGATCGCCGGAGAGATCAACCCGGATAGGCAACATGTTGACAAAAAAACCGATAATCGATTCAAACCGTTTTTGGTTACGATTAGCAATGGGGGTCCCGATAAGAAACTGATCCTGTCCTGTATACCGAAAAATGAGCCAGGAAAATGCGGACAGCATTGTCATGAAAAATGTGCTTGCCTGGGTACGTGAAAGAGCGTGTAGATCACCGCACAGCTCCTTGTCTAATTGGAATGATATAATATTTCCGGCATTTCGTGTTACCGCAGGCGGGATGAAATCAGTAGGGAATTCGAGTTGATGCGGAGTGTTCTTGAGTTGATTCATCCAATAGTTTCGCATAACTGTGCCACCGCGACCAGCCAGAAGCCGCCGTTGCCATAACGAAAAATCATGGTACTGATATTCCAGTGCTTTACTCTGAGGAATATCCCCTGAGAGTAGAGAATTATACAGAGTTGAGAGCTCTCTTGAGAATACTCCGATTGACCAGCCATCGCAGATGATATGATGAAAGGTTATAAGAATGACGTGACAATTCTGCTCAACTTCGATAATTCCCGCCCTGATGAGAGGACCTCGCTCTAAATCAAAAGGGGTGTTTGCTTCCCTTAGAATAATTCGCTCAATAGAGGATAGCTCTTTAGCATCAGGGGAGCTGGCTTCCTGCTCATGCCTGACTAGGGCAAAATCAATTTCGTCGAGAACCTTTTTCTGAGGAGTACCCGTTTCGTCTTTAGTAAAAGTCGTCCTGAGAGTCTCGTGCCTTTTGATGATAATAGATATTGCCTCCTGCAATATCTCGACGTCCAACTCCCCTTCACACCTTAACGCAACAGGCATATTATAGACGGCAATCCCCTTAAGTGATTGTTCAATCAACCATAGCCTTTCCTGAGCATAAGAAAGTACCGACTGTTCATTGTCCGTCTGAAAGTTAGAACCCAGATCCTCTTCTTCCTGGACTTCATTTGAATCGATACGATCTGCAAGCTCTGTAACAGTAGGACAATCAAAAATATCACGGATCGGCAAAGTGAGTGAGAACAACGCATTGATCTCAGAAATGAGTTGTGTTGCCAGAAGCGAATGTCCTCCAATATCAAAGAAGTTATCTTGTGGGTGAACTGTTGGCAGCTCAAGAACTCGTGCCCATATTTCACACAGTATCTGCTCAGTTGGCCTTGAGGCCTGGCTCTCGAGTACAGCAGTATTGGCGGAACGGTCTATAGCAAGAAGTTTCTGACGATCAATTTTGCCGTTTGCTGTCAATGGCATTTTCTCAATCGGCACCAGATACCGTGGAACCATATACGATGGCAGCTTTTCAGCGAGTTTCAGCCGCAAATCGGCCATATCGCTTTCAGCAATACCTACAACATAGGCGGCAAGTTCAGGTTGGGCGTCATCTTGATCATCGACTATCACAGCACACTCTCTCACCGCAGAAAAACAATCCAGCACACTTTCAATCTCCTGAAGTTCCACCCGGAACCCCCGGATCTTAACCTGGTGGTCAACACGTCCAAGACACTCAATGCTCCCGTCTGGCAGGTATCTGGCAAGATCACCACTTCGGTACATACGCGCATCAGGAACAGCACTGAACGGATCTGAAATAAATCGCTCAATGGTCAACTCTTGCCTGTTTAAATAGCCTCTGGCGCACACCTGCCCACCAATAAACAACTCTCCCGGAACCCCTACAGGAGCCGGCTCCATGTTGTTCTCCAGTATATAAATTGCACAGTTATCAATAGGCCTGCCAATAGATGGAAGTATCGGCCAGGTGCTGACGTCAATTGGCAGAGTCAGAGATGTTACAACATGGCTCTCAGTGGGCCCATATTGATTATGTAACCGACATTCAGGCAGCTCGTTAAAAAAGGTTCTTACCGGGTCAGTAATTCGTAATTGTTCGCCTGCGGTGATCAGATTCCGAAGAAAAGATGGATATTGTCGCTTCTTAACCGCAGTTATTGCCAGTTGTTGTAGTGCAACGAAAGGCATGAATAATCTTTCAATCTTTGAGCTAACCAAAAGATCAAGCAACGCTTCACTGTCTCTTCGAACATTCTCATCAATCAGGACAAGATTTCCCCCGGAACAGAGAGTACAAAATATTTCCTGAAAAGAGACATCAAAGCAAAGAGGGGAAAACTGGAGTGTGATGGCCTTGTCACCAAACCCCTCTTCGGCAAGTTGCCACCTGATCAGATTGGTGAGTGACCGATGAGGCATGGCCACCCCTTTAGGTTTTCCGGTAGAACCTGAGGTATAAAGGACATAAGCAAGATCATCAAGATCATCAAGATTCTGAGTAAGCGGAGGAGGATCTTCCGCCGGTGCAGTATACGAAATGGTATCAATTAAAAATGCTTCCGAGATCTTTTCATCAATAACAGTTTTGAATTGTTGATGTTTGTCGATAATCTCTGATGAGGTGATGAGAATCCTTGCTCCACTATCAACAAAAATAGTCCTGCTGCGCTCTAAAGGATTTGACAGGTCAACAGGAAGACAAGCACCGCCTGCCTTCAGAATGCCGACAACTGCAGCTACCATATCCACAGAGCGATCAAGGGCGACAGCCACCACAACATCAGGGCCAACGCCTTTTGTTCGCAGCATTTTTGCTATCTGATTTGCAGCACCATTGAGCTGTCGATAGCTTATCGACTGACCAGACCATGATAGAGCAATTCGTGACTCATTCTTTTGGCATTGCTCTTCAAAGAGTGCGATGACATTAGTATCACGCTCTTCTCCCTGTCGTACCTCGCCTCGACCACAGGTCAGTCCAGTCTTTTCCTGAGGTGACAGTAGTGGAATGTCTGATAATAACTTGCCGGGAGAACACACCATCCCCTCAAGAACACGTAAATAATATCTACCTAGCCGTTGAATGGTTTCCTCATCGAATAGTTCTGTGCGGTATTCAAATGAGACCTCCAACCCATCATTTTTTTCACCAAGAAAGAAGCCCAGATCAAAATGCGTGCTGTTGCGCTCTATGGCAATCGGTGTGAAATGACAATCCCCAAAGGCAGATCCAGGCATAGGTGAATTCTGGAATGCAAACATCACCTGGAAGAGCGGGGAATGGTCAAGATTTCTATCATCGACACACGCATTAACAACCTGCTCAAACGGAGCATCCTCATGAGAAAATGCATCGATAACTACTGAACGAACGTGCTGAATAAGCGACTCGACACTTGAGTCATCAAAAAAATGAATGCGCAAAGCGAGAGTATTAACAAACAGACCGATTAGAGGTTCAAATTCCAGCATCTTTCGGTTCGCCACCGGCGTGCCGACAATGATATCATTCTGTCTGCAGTATCTATTGAGCAGAGCGGAAAATCCCGCTAATGTGATCATAAACAGGGACGATTGAGTTCGAGTTGCAAGCGTCTTGAGACCGGCTGTCAGTTGAGAAGAAATGAAAAAACTCCCAGTCGCGCCACAGGCGGTTCCAGAGCCCGTCCGTGGCCTGTCGGTTGGCAGAGCTAAAAGGGGAGCTGCGCCTTTAAGAGAATTTCTCCAATACTTAATATCGAATTCGAATGCCCCATTTCGGGCAAGACTATGCTGCCAGGCGGCATAGTCGGCATATTGTATAGCCAACGGTGCCAATGTCTGGTCGACCGTGTTCGTAAGTTGATTATAGAATTGGGTAAGATCGCCGAAAAACACACCTAACGACCATCCATCAGTGATAATGTGATGCATAACGACCAGTAACACAAACCGTTCATCCTCTAGCCTTATCAGCCGGACGCGATGCAGAGGACCGCTTGCAAGATCGAAAGGTGCGTTTGTATTCTTCTCAATCAAGGCATCTTTCTCGATATTCCGCCTTTTGCTATCCAATGATCGGAGATCGCTATAGCCATAATCCAACACTGATTTGGTTGTTATTGATTGAAATGGTTTACCCTGAAAGTCTCCGAATGTTGTCCTCAGCATTTCATGACGATCAACAACCATCCTCAAAGCCTGTTCAATATGCTGCCAGGACAGTCCTCCCTCAATATACCCTGCACTAGCAACCGTATACGCGTTGAGTGTTTCATCAAGCTGTTCAATAAACCACATTCGCTCCTGCGCGAGTGAAAGCGGCATACGATCATGACGGTTAACCGATATAAGGGGATAGCTCTTGGCTTGAACCTCTACATTACCGGCCTGACCTCTTTGCCTGATTTTCTTCATAAGCAAATCACGCTGGGCCGGACTAAGAGACTCTAATCGATCCTGGATATTTGACATAAATTTCAACAAGGTTGTAGCAGTACGTATCTGGTTATAATACTCTTCTATTAAATTTTTCTATTGAACTGTAATTCTTGGATTTGTGAGAATCCCTCCGAGAGGATTTCTAATGTAGTTCTAATATTCCAACACGATCACCAGCTCTTCTTGTCACTGAAAGTGAAATAGAAAAGCATCAGCATTTCCAGGTGCTCAGATATGCTCAAACGAGTTTTCATCCTAAATCGACCCTTCTGGCCAATATTAGCGTGACGGCCAAGATTTTTATCCTCAGAATATCTGCTATATACCTGAGGTAAAAATCTGAGGTGCGCCTCGTTCTTGAACAGAATGCTGCGTTTTAGAATCAAAACTGACTATAAAGGGAGATAACTGGCTAAAACTAAATCGTATGTTTTATGTCAGCAAACAACGTCCCCAAAGACTTTAAAGAAAAGTAGATCGAAAACACCATGTCAATTTAACAGTACCCAATACTGGTTCTATCACACTCTTTCGTCACGTGTAAAACTAAGTTTTCCTCTATAATTGGGGGCTAGGGCGTATCCGACTAACGAAAACTCCAACCTGATGGCAACGAACGGCAAGGATCCACTTGCAGGCTAGGCACATATGCCATATTGATGAGTATTTTGAAGACGTGTCTGTACATTGTGACGAGATTGCGTATGCTCTAAATGAATATACTTTCTGTTCATCAAATAGTATAAAATTTGCCAGAAGAGCACTTCGGTAATGAGAATGGAATCAACGTTGATGGCAAGACTCCCGGTCTCCCTTTGACTAATCAACGGAGACCCCTGAACAAATCACCTACAGAACCATCGTGAAAAGATGCCCTGCCCGGAACCTATGTCGCTGCACTAACGCGCCATGCTTGATTTGTAGTCCACCAGTCGACACCCTTTGCAAAGATTTCCCCTGCTGTCGCCGCGTGGATTATAGCAGAATCGAGTACCGGGAAGTCGCATGATTGCTCATCAAAAATGAGAGAAAGTTCTGTACATCCCAAAATAATTGCATCAGCTCCACGATGAATCAAATCGTTAGCCATTGCATGAACTATGTGCGCTCGGTGTTTGCGATTAAAGCATAAATCCGAGTAAATAATGTCTGTTAATTTAGCCATATCTTCATCTGATGGATAAACAGTTGAGACATCATACTTTTTGAATGTTTCATCATATATTCTATGATCTTGAGTAAATGATGTACCTAGGATTCCAGCTTTTTTGTAGCCGCACGAAATAAACTTCTGAGTCACTGGATCAGCAATATGAACAAAAGGCACTTCGCTTGCCTTCGAGATCGGGCCGGAAACAATGTGAGCACTATTGCACGCCATCAATGTAAAATCCGCTCCAGCAGAAACCAGCAACTGATTTTTTTTACGCAGATATCTTGCAAGGGAATCAAAATCACCTTGGTGCAACCACTTCGCGGTTTGTGCACTATTGACACTGTATAGCAGAATTTCTGCATTCTTTGATTTGTTTGTGGCGTCTTCAGCAACCGAGTTGATTATATCATAATAGACAACAGTTGAATGCCAACTCATACCACCAATTAAGCCGATTATGGGATGTATCATGATGATTGTAGGAGCAAATGTTCTGTTGACCAGCATCACACAATTAACCAGAAGGCTTGACCGAAGTTTATTGTATTATATTTCTATATGAGCAAAGGGGTCGATTCCTACCGATTAATCAGCTAAAGACCTTCCACATGAGAGATTACGTCTCATTTGATCATAAATTTACTCATAAACAAAGGTATTCTACACGCATCTCACTGCTATAACCAGTTACCACCCACCTCTTTTACACGTAACTACGAATACTTGACAACATCACAACTTCTTGCACCATATTACACTCGTTGAACTATGCGAATTGGTTTCCCACTGTATTCGAGTAATAAGCAACCGCCCCCTAAGACAGTATTGTCCCAAGAGGAAAAACTGTTACAGAGCAGAATCTCTTTTTTCTTCGGCGACTATCAGGCAGGTACACTTCTCAATAAATGCTGGATACGTGAATTGAAGGGAGGATCGCCTCATTAGAAAATCATTCTTCCCATGCATCGAGGACAAGCTTACGTTTTTCATTTCCAACAACTTGAAGATAGATTTCTGTTGTTTTGGTGCTACTGTGACCCATAAGTTGAGCTAAAATATGTATAGGCAAGGGCTTAGTACCCGATAACATGGCGATACCGAAACCGTGCCTCAAGCCCTTTCCTGTAGCCTGTTTTCCTTTAACCTTCGCTCGATCCATAACTCGTTTTACTAAGCGATAAGCCGTTGGTCGACTCATAGACCAGAAAGGTTTATTCAAACCTTCGTTTCTCCGGTGTAGTCGCCGTATGTCAAAAACATAATCAAAGCTATCAATCAGAATTTTAGGGACCGGCACAGTCCTAAATTCAGGCTGCTTCTCCCTGCCCCTTCCGTCCTTTTTCCTCTTTTTCAAAGAACGAAAAACAATGTCTTTACTATCAATCAATATCCTACTGGGTGAAAGCTCAAGAGCTTCTGAAGGTCGGCAGCCAGTGTAATGGAGAACATGGCAAAAAATCCGATTTTCACGATCCTCTTCTTCCGCAGCGGCTAGATAATTTTTTCGCTCCTGAGCGGTCAGGTACAATCTTTCCCCTTTAGGAGAGAAAAGACTCATTTCTGGTGATTTTTCAATTTTCATAGGACCTGAATCAAAAGTAATTAGTTTTGATTCAAAATAGCCCAAAAAGAAGATCGAAGCAAGTTTGAATCACACCAACAAATGAAGCACAGTTAACATCGCTATTATAGACAGTTATCTCCGGTCAGCTTGGTTCAGTTGTGAAAACTTGATTTTCGGTCTTGTGGATGTATTTGCAACACTATGGGCTATACGGTATCACTCCATTTCTGCCTTCAGTTTTGCAATAATCTCCCGCACGATTTCAGCATGAGAGGATTGAGTCTCTTCGAAAATTTCAAAAGCTTTTTCAAGGACGTCAATCGCCTTTTCCCTGCGGTTAAGAGCAATGAGAATTAAACCCTTATTGTACCAAAAACCGGCAATATCCGGTTGGATCTTCAGGGCCTGGTCAGAGGCGGCAATGGCATCTTCATGCCAGCCAAGAGCTGCAAGAGAGCAGCCCTTGTTGCTCAAGGCTGCTGCAAAATCCGGTTGAATTTGTAGGGCCTCGTCGTAGGCGGCAATGGCATCTTCCTTGCGTCCAAGATTAGCGAGAGCGAAACCCTTGTTGTTCCAGGTCTCTGCAAAATCCGGATGAATCCCCAGGGCCTTATCATAGGCGACAATGGCATCTTCGTGCCGGCCAAGAGCAACGAGAGTGGTTCCCTTGCCGTTCCAGGTGACTGCAGAATCCGGTTGAATCTTCAGGGCCTCGTCGTAGGCGGCAATGGCATCTTCGTGCCGTCCAAGATTAGCGAGAGCGTTTCCCTTGTTGTTCCAAGTCTCTGCAAAATCCGGTTGAATTTCTAGGGCCTCGTCGTAGGCGGCAATGGCATCTTCATGCCGGCCAAGAGCAACCAGAGCGTTTCCCTTGCTGTACAGTGCTGCTGCAAAATCCGATTGAATCTCCAGGGCCTCGTCGTAGGCGGCAATGGCATCTTCGTGCCGGCCAAGAGCAACCAGAGAGTTACCTCTGTCGTACCAGGCGACTGCAAAGTCCGGTTGAACCTCCAAGGCCTTATCATAGGCGACTATAGCCTCTTCGTGCTGGCCAAGAGCATCGAGAGCGACCCCCTTGTTGGTCCAGGCATCTGCAAAATCCGGTTGTATCTCTAAGGCCTGGCCCAAGGCGACTAAGGCATCTTCGTGCCTGCCAAGAACATTGAGAGAGCTACCTTTATCGTACCAGGCGACTGCATAATCAGGTTGTATCTCCAGGGCCTTATCATAGGCGACAACGGCATCTTCGTGCCGGCCAAGAGTAACGAGAGCGAAACCCTTGTCGTACCAGGCGACTGAAAAATCCGGTTGTATCTCCAGGGTTTTGTCATATGCGGCTATAGCCTCTTCATGGCGGCCAAGAATTGAGAGAGCTGTACCCTTGTTGAACCAGGCCTCTGCATGTTCCGGTTGTATCCCCAGAGCCTTGTCATATGCGGCTATAGCCTCTTCATGGCGGCCAAGAGCTGAGAGAGCGGCCCCCTTGTTGTTCCAGGCATTTGTCGTATCAGGATTTGTCTCCAAAGCCTTATCATATGCCTCGATAGCCTCATCGTTTTTGCCAAGAGCTGAGAGAGCAACACCCTTGTTGTACCAGGCATTTGCATCCTCCGGTTTGAGAAGGGTAATTGAAGTCAAAACATCTGACGCTTTCTGATAATCTTCAACATAGTAGGCCGTTTCAGCTTTGCCAAAAAGGCTGGCAATGATTTTTTCATTTTCTGTTCGTGTGTCTTCAGCATGTTTTTCAGCTAAAGACATGCCACCAAGATTTACTGCCAAATGGTCTAACTCCGCTTCAAAGTCATTGAACAAGTTATATTGCTGATATGGAGATAAACGGTTATCACCCCGACCACAGTCCTCTAACCGGATAGGCACAATGGTAAATAAATCCTCTGACTGTACCCTGGCAATTTCATAGGCCTGTTGCAATTCCTCGTCTTGAAATCCTGGTTCATCTCCGGTCTTTTTCAATGCCGCTTCACTAATGCAGATGACGAAGAATCGACATTTCGGGATCGCTTTTTCAATCTTCCTCTTCCAGAATCCCGGCCCCAGGTCCTCTTTATCAAACCAAACATCAAGATTACGCTCTATTAATCCTGTATAGATCCTGCGCACCATATCAAGGTTCTCATGGGCGTAGCTGAGAAATACACGTGTTTTGTCTTTTCTGGACATGATGCCTCACAATAGGTGTGAAATTATTTGAAACGAAAGAAATACAGCTAGTTATAGCTTTTGATTAGCAGGATAGTGAGCGAGAGTCAAATTAAGACGTGAGAGCAAAAGAATTTATTGAGATTTTGCCCTAGTACCTGTGACAAACTGTCGCGGTGAATCCGGTTGGGTTATTCAGTTCCGGCCATCAAGTCAGCTCGTCGTTCACGAACAAGATCCGCAAGAGGTGATTTGATTTCCTCAAAAATGGTCAGAGCCTTATCATATGCTGCTATCGCCTCCTCCTTTCGGCCAAGAACAGAGAGAGCGATACCCTTGTTGTACCAGGCAATTTCATGGTCAGGCTTTATCTCCAATGCCTTGTTAAATGCCGCTATAGCCTCTTCCTGTCGGTCAAGAGCAGAGAGAGCGTTACCCTTGTTGTACCAAGCGTTTGCATAATCAGGCGCTATCTTCAAAGACTTGTCATATGCCGCTATAGCCTCTTCCTTTCGGCCAAGAGCAGAGAGAGCGTTACCCTTGTTGTTCCAGGGGACTGCTGAAACAGGATTTATCTCCAGAGACTTGTCATATGCCGCTATAGCCTCCTCCTGTCGGCCAAGAGCAGAGAGAGCGATACCCTTGTTGTACCAAGCAATTTCATAATCAGGCTTTATCTCCAATGCCTTGTCAAATGCCGCTATAGCCTCCTCCTGTCGGTCAAGAGCAGAGAGAACGTTACCTTTATAGCTCCAGATGTCTGCAAAATCAGGATTTATTTCCAAAGACTTGTCAAATGCCGTCATAGCCTCCTCCTGTCGGCCAAGAGCAGAGAGAGCGCTACCCTTGTTGTACCAAGCGTCTGCATAATCAGGCTTTATCTCCAATGCCTTGTCAAATGCCGCTATAGCCTCCTCCTCTCGGTCAAGAGCAGAGAGAGCGTTACCCTTGTTGTACCAGGCGTTTGCATAATCAGGCGCTATCTTCAAAGACTTGTCATATGCCGCTATAGCCTCTTCCTTTCGGCCAAGAGCAGAGAGAGCGTTACCCTTGTTGTTCCAGGGGACTGCTGAAACCAGATTTATCTCCAGAGACTTGTCATATGCCGCTATAGCCTCCTCCTGTCGGCCAAGAGTAGAGAGAGTGCAACCCTTGTCGTTCCAAGCGTCTGCATAATCAGGCTTGAGTAAGGTTATTGAAATATAAACGTCTAACGATTTACTAAAATCTCCAGCATAATTGAGTGCTGCAGCATTGCTCACCAGGCTTTCAATAATCTTTTCATCATCAGTACGAGTATCCTCAGCAAGCTTGTCAGCTAAAGATACCCCACCGAGATTTAAAGCCAAATGATCTAATTCCGCTTCAAAATCATTAAACAGGTTGTACTGCTGATAGGACGAAAGCCGGTGGTCTCCCCGGTCGCAATCCTCCAACCGGATAGGCACTATAGTAAAGGCCTCCGTTGGCTGTACCCTGGCAATCTCATAGGCCTGTTGTAATTCCTCGTCCTGAAACCCCGGCTCATCACCGGTCTTTTTCAGAGCCGCCTCACTAATGCAGATAACGAAATAGCGGGTTTTGGAGATCGCCTTTTCAATCTTTCTTTTCCAGGGTCCCGGCCTCAGTTCCTCTTTATCAAACCAGACATCGAGGTTACGCTCTTTGAGTCCAGTGTAGATCTGCCAGACCATGTCAAGATCCTCATGGGCGTAGCTGAGAAATATTCGTGTTTTTCCTGCGTTCAACATAACGCCTCTCAATGTAACGTACTCATTTGATATGGAAGAACAACAGCGAGTTATATTATTGGATTACCAGCATTCTCGAAAGGTGTCAAATTCCAACCTAGTGAATGATAGAAAGAGCGGGAGCCAGGCACCCGCCACGATCATTGATGGAGCTCTGCAGGGGAAAACCTAGTTGGTTAGGTTGTCGCCCTGGGGCCGGTGAAGATCTGCGGTCTCTCCGGATTTAGATTTTTGATTGCATTTTGCCAGGTCCTGGTTTGTCGCCGGCAATGAAAATGATAGCAAAAAGTGTTCGGTGTCGATCGGTGCCGTGCGGATCTGCGGCGGGTCCCTTGGGAAGTGATGGCAAAAAGGTGAATCAGATGATCCCAGCTGGGCTATATGGTTTCAAACAACGACCAGTTGTCCTCAAATCCAATCAAATCTTTTGTAAACAGGGCACAATGTAAGGTATGAGGATTGCGTGGCCTGATTCCTCCATGTTTGGATAGCATTGCTCGGTAGCTTTTAATGAACACATCTTGTATCTGAAGAGCAGTAACAATAAAGAATCTTGCAGTCGAAATATCCTGATCTTTAAGCTTCACCATTATCCAAATAATATTGGGATGGGCTAGCTCTACCGGCTTACCAATGGTCTGCTCGGTTCTGTCGCAAACTTGATTCATCCGTTGGCTGCTTTGCCGGCTTCTGCTATGCTATTTTCATTTCCATGGGGGTAGCTCAATGGCAAGCGAGGAAAGGTTTCACGGTGGCCATTTTCCCAAACACATCGTTCTTCAAGCTGTTTTCTGGTACCTGCGGTATAGCCTGAGCTATCGTGACATTGAAGAACTAATGGAAGAAAGAGGCGTTGAGGTCGATCACGCAACGGTTCAACGCTGGGTTGTAAAATATACTCCAATCCTGGAAGCAGAGTTCAGAAAAAGGAAGAAGACTGTCGGTACCAGCTGGCGAATGGATGAGACCTACATCAAGGTCAAAGGTCAGTGGCAGTATTTGTATAGGGCCGTTGATAAAGAAGGCAACACCATCGACTTCTTGCTGACTAAAAAGCGGGATAAAAAAGCAGCCAAACGATTCGTGATCAAAGCCATTAACCATAATGGTTTTCCCGAGAAGATCACCATTGATGGCAGCGCTGCAAATAAGGCTGCAATCGAAGAATTCAACAGTGATAACGATACGGCTATTGAAATTCGCCAAGTGAAGTATCTCAACAACATTGTTGAGCAGGATCATCGAAGCATAAAGCGAATAACCAATTCTATGCTCGGCTTTAAATCATTTCACTCTGCCAGCATCACATTGAATGGCATTGAGCTAGTTCATATGTTACGGAAAAGGCAACTACAATCACAGGATAATTCCGTCAAAAAATTAGCAGATATTTTCTACTCTTTGGCGGCATAATTGAGTTGAGAAAAGAGGGGAGATCATGATTTGTGGCAAGTTTGCGACAGAACCAAAAGGTCTACCTTATGGCACGGCATCCCCTGCCAGTGTTACCGCAATCGATTAATAATCAATCCCAGGTTGTGGTTCGATGTCCCGTCGATAGGCATGCTTAATCTCACGCACTTCGCTTACAGTATCGGCTATCTCGACTATTTCGGGGTGCGCTCCTCTTCCGGTCATGATGAGGTGTAATTCAGGTGGGCGGTTTTTCAGAATCCCAAGGACCTGATCAAGATCAACGAGTTTTAAATCCAGGGCGTTGTTAATTTCATCAAGGATGAGGGTTTGGAACTGGCCTGAGTCCATTTTTTCATGCACCAGCTCAATGGCATCCTGGGCGTTTTGGCGATGCTCTTCAAAAGGGTAAGGGTTTCCTTGAATACCACAGAATCCTTTACCTGTTGATGTTAGTTCAACCAGACCATCAAGCAGTTTTACGCCATCCCATTCGCCTGAATAGATGTCACCTTTCATAAACTGGATTATGCAGACCTTCATACCATGCCCTGCAGAACGCAGTGCCATTCCCATTGCGCTAGTGGTTTTACCTTTACCGTTACCAGTTATAACTACAACAACTCCTTGTCTTTTCTCCGGCTCCAGCTTCGTGATTTCCATTTATCGCTCTCTTTGGGAGGACGTTATTAATGAATCTCAACTATCTCGTTATCAACAGAAACTCCCCTCTCGATATCTTCGTTGATCGGGAGTCTATGCTTACCTGCTCAAACTCAGCGTTAGATGACATATTTTAACCTCGCCTAAGCGAAGAACACGACTTCGAAATATCATATATATGTCTGCGAAAAGAAACCATCAAACGCCATGATCTTAAACAGTTAATTGAGTTCCAACATAAAACTATCTATTGTCCAAACCCTCGAAATTTTTTCTTAAAAGATGAAGATTCCTTTTCTCCATCAAGAATCCTCCGTAGCATCTGCAACTCGGCCCTGGCCGCTCGCAGCTCACCTTCCAACTCATTCTGCTCAGTGAATGATGCTGTTTCAATCATTTTCTCAAGCCTGCTTACATTCTGCTGGGCTTTGTACATATCTTTTGCAATTGCTCGAATCGACATCTCTTACCTTAAGTACTGATCCATCTTTATTAAAATAGTATTTTAAAAGTACAGAATAGCATACATGGTATTCACTTAACCTCAACCTGTAACTATTGCAGCAGAAAGCCTCCTTTACCATCCGCTTTGGGGCCGACAACCCGTAATTGCGGAAACACTTTCAGAGCAATCAGCAACGCCAGCGCAACGGCCAGCATCAGGGCAGGCACCCTCAAAACCGATGCCAGATTAGCTGCATTAAACAGTGCAATAGCTTCAAGCAAATCAAAAGTGAACCACAAGGCTAATATCCTGTAAACTCCTCCATGAAAGTTGAAAGCAAAATAGCAGCCGACAAGTGGTGCAATCACCTTAATTGCTAAAAAAAGTGTCGGTTTGGTCATATCAATTGGAAAAGCCGAAAGCAAAGTCAATACTGCGCAAGCTAACAGCAATACAATGAAGACTGCATTGAGTCGTAAGTATTTGCTGCGCTTTTCAGGTGTTGGAATAGCACTGATGGCATACGCAATTTTAACAGTATCAGCAGGAGAATCTGCTGCAAGTTTAGCCAGTATTTCATGGCGGGTAAGGCCAGTCTGACTGAGCCTTTCTATCTTTTTTGTGAGTGCTGCAAGCCCCATAAATTCCTCTTTTATATAAAATGTCTACTCATTGCGTTTCCAAATACCATAAACAACCTTTACTATAATATCATCAATTGGAATTATTACAGTATTGCTATGTCAAAGATACTGCCATTACCATAAAGAAGATTATGCAACGAGTTAAAACTACACAATGGAGAAAACCCTCATGAAGATCAGTCAAGTACTTCTCATCCTTGTTCTGCTTACACTTCCTGCCGCCGTTCTGGCAGAAGAGAGAGGACGAGCAATTTCAGTGAAAGGCAGTTCGGAGAACACAGTAAAAGCCGATTATGCAAAAATTCATAGTCAACTCAAGGTGGTCAGTATATCTATCGAAGAGAGTTATAGCCAGGTGACGTCTAAACTCATCACCCTCAGTAACGACCTGCAGGAGTTTGGTATAACAAAGGATGAGCTCGTCGTTTCAGTTATCAGTCAGGGACCTGAATACCAATGGCGAAATAACTCTCGCGAATTACTCGGCTATTATTCAGCCTGCTCGTTAGTGGTAAAAGTCAAAACAATTGAAGACGCTTACAAAATTCATAAAACGTTATCAAAAGAGAGCGCCCTTGCGGTCGGCCACACAGAATATGGCAGGACTGATGCCTCTCAACTGGAAAACCTTGCATTACAGGAGGCACTGAAAGCTGCCAGAACAAAAGCAGAAATGATGGTTGAAGCACTCGGAGCCAAACTGGGTCAGCCTGTTCTGATTCGCGAGGCAGGAACTCCGACGCTAATAAACCATCCGGGAACTCTCCGCATGGCAGAAGCAAGTAGTACTGACCCTTCTTCAGTAACCACCGTTGGCAATGTAACGATTCGCGGAGATGTTATTGTTGATTTCGAGATACAATAACATCCCCATCGCAGGCATGTACAAGCTGAATAACTCTGTAAACACGAGAACACTTGGGAGTGTTCAGCTTAACCATTCACAACGCGTAAAGGTGATTTGCTAATATACCCTTTGATATTCTCTACTGTCTGAGCAATTATTCGTTGCCGTGCCTCTTTGCTGGCCCAGGCAACATGCGGAGTAACTATCAGGTTGGGAATATTACTATTTAGCAGGGGATTACCATCTTTAGGCGGTTCGACAGTCAGTACATCAAAAGCTGCGCCAGCGATTATGCCGTTTTTTAATGCTGCAGCCAGAGCGATTTCGTCAACTATACCGCCTCGTGCTGCATTAACCAGAAATGCTGTCGGCTTCATCCTGGCAAGCGCCGCCTCATCAATCAGGTTTCGTGTCGCGTCATTTAAAGGACAATGCAAGGTGATGACATCTGCCTCAGCCAGTAATTCATCAATTGACATTCTGCTGTCATCCGTTGCCCCTGGTCGTGCGCCAACAAGAACCTCCATGCCGAAGGCTTCCGCTATCTTCGCCACCCCTTTTCCAAGATTGCCATACCCGATTATTCCGAGTTTTTTTCCTTTCAGCTCAATTATCGGATAATCAAGAAAACAGAATTGCCTGGACGTCTGCCAGCGCCCTTCACCAACAGCCTTATTATACTGTAGCAAGCTGGTATGCAGTGCGAGAATAGAACTAAAAACATGCTGAACCACTGAATCGATCCCATACGCCTGGCAGTTACAGACGGTTACACCAGCCTCTTTTGCAGCCTTCAGATCAACGACATCCACACCTGTTGCTACCACGCAAATAAGTTTTAACGCTGTGGCGGATTGTAACGTCTCACTATCAATTTTGACCTTGTTTAAGATGATTATCTCAGCGCCGTCAATTCTGCTGGCAAGTTCATCAGGTTGTGTTGCCGGGTACATATCAATGCTGCCGCAAATTTCATTGAGCGCATTGAGATTACAATCTTCAAGACCTTCTACATCAAGAAAAACAGCCTTCATCGCACTTCCTTTTGTATTGTGTTCGTGGTTCTATCGCTTCAGTTTTTTTCAAATTTGCCGCTTACTAGATAATACCCGACCGAAAACCGCAAATTTCACCAGCTCTTTCGCTGGTCTCAAATTGTAATCCTCACAAGACTCCGAGTATTCCTACGGTTAAAATTATAAGTCACCTTGAACTTGAAAAAATTTGCCGGTTTCTATTCAGATCCTAGATATCGTTAAATCCACCATATTGGTCTTCAAAAAGTTGCTTGCCATTTTGAAGAAAATTCTCAAAATCCCAGGCTGATGTCGAAAGACGATGAGCATATTCATCTTTAAATACATAAGCCATCGCAGATACGGTTTCACCATCACTGTCCCGGGCTACAGAAACCGGAATACGATTGTACATCTCCCCCTCAAACAGATCCAGGCGTTTAACGGCATCAGCTGGAACGTTGAGATAAAGAATACCTGTCACCTTCTGTCCGGCTTCTGAGATTATTCCCGGATACTGCTCTCCTTGAACCTGAAAGCGCTGGTATCCAGACAACGTAACGCTCACAGATTCCAGAAGGGTTCCGGATACTTCCCTCATTATGTCAGGAGCCATCAACGTGCCATATGTAAATAGATTCACACGAATTTCCATTTGTAACATCTTTCAATATATGCCTGCAGCAATTGGGGAATAGTATTGAAGGATTGATTTATCAGTATAATTTCTATAGTATCAGTTAGGTACATAGAATCTTCAATTAGCCACTCAAGGATTTTACATAATTCAGGGATATGCACAACATCGGTTTTAAGAAACCAGAAATAACTCGTAGATCAATACAGCTGCTGAAGATAATTACACTTCCGCTGCTGCTCCTGTTGTTATTGCCAGCTGGTTGTACCAAAAAGGTTATCCCACCGTATTATGGAACTTCCCAGACAACACAAAACCAATCTCCCACATCTGCGAGTAAAGCATTATATCAGTTTTATAATCACTGGAAAGGCACACCGTACGCGTTGGGTGGCATGTCAAAAAATGCCATTGATTGCTCTGGACTGACAGTTCTGGCTTTTAAAGATGTTTTTGGATTGTCACTGCCGCGAACAGTATCTGAGCAGGCTACGAAGGGTAAGAAGGTTGCGCGCTATTCACTGCAACCAGGGGATCTGGTATTTTTCAAAACCGGTTTTTTCCAGAAACATGTAGGGATATATGTGGAAGAAAACAGATTTATCCATGCATCCAGCTCAAAGGGCGTGGTTATATCCACGCTCGATGAACCGTACTGGAAAAACACATATTGGAAATCGACGCGAGTCTATAGATTATAGTAGGAAGAACAATAACCTAATCCTTGCCCCTGCCCTTTCGGGCGTTGTTCTATCTTCGAATCACTGCCATATGATTCAACCATGTTCAAACCGGATTTCTCATCACGAAAGTTTTTCGCAGGCCGAGGTACAAGCCACGTCGCTGTAGTAAACTACCGCAAGTGGCTTGTAACGCTGCAGCTGAAGGTTTGCAGTGATTCGATTGCACCCTCACAGGAGAATGTTTTAACTCATTCTCTTTTTTAACTCTTCCTGATCTATTGCTGCTTTTATCATTCTGAACAACTCACGGTAATGCAGGCGGTTTCTGGTCTTAACGTAGCTGTAAACTATCTTGCGTATCTCTTGTTCTTCTAACGCAGGGTAATGTCCGACCGCATATGTTATTTCAAAAGCAGGCCAATCCATGTCCCATTGACGATGTTCCTGCATGGTTTCTTCTTGATTCTGGATAGCCTCGCTGATTATCGCATCACGGACACGCTCAGCCTCATGAAAGGATTTTTTATCTTTAA
The DNA here is from genome assembly GCF_005116655.2 of Desulfosediminicola flagellatus. Lineage (GTDB taxonomy): Bacteria > Desulfobacterota > Desulfobulbia > Desulfobulbales > Desulfocapsaceae > Desulfopila > Desulfopila flagellata. Next base: position 3,520,167 of record NZ_CP050698.1, read on the forward strand.
GATTGGACCCTTTTCTCTCTTGAAGATAATTATAAATTTCATCCAGAGGTTCCTGCCGCATAACCTTTGCAAGATGCTTTATCTGGCGCTTACGTGAGCCGCCTTTCAACCCGCGGGTCGCAATAATTTCTTCTTTCAGCTCATCACTGCAAGGCAGTTTTTTGAGATCTTTGTTAGTAAAATCTGCCAATTCTTCAGCTACTTTTTCTGTCTGCTTAAACTGGCGCTTTACCTCAGATTTGCTTATGTATTCTGTCATAGTTACTCAACATCTGTGAACTTCCAGATGATTCTATTTTTTGATTTTCTATCTATTTCAATGTAACGAGCGAAGGCTCATAATCACCCGGGCTCTGAAAGCCGAGGAGATTAAACAACGTTCCTGCCACATTGGCGAGGCCTGGCGCCTCAACTCCAGCGAGGGCGAAGCTGTTACTGTTATTATAGTCCTTCACAACAAACGGCACAGGGTTAAGAGTATGTGCTACCATCGGTGAGCGTTTACCGTTTTTCTCTGTCCACATACAATCGGCGTTGCCATGATCAGCTGTTATAACTGCAATCCCACCTGCCTTTTCTACAGCTTTGAGCAATCTGCCTAAGCAGAAATCCACTGTTTCGACGGCGATTCGAATAGCCTCCGGGACACCGGTGTGCCCGACCATATCACAATTTGCATAATTCAGACGCAGAAATTTTTTATCACCTTCGCGTAATTTAGCAATAACCTTGTCGGTTATCTCTGCAGCTTTCATCCAGGGACGTTGATCAAACGGGACTAAATCAGAAATAATCTCTTCATATGTTTCAAGATCAGCCTGTATATATCCTGAGCGATTCCCATTCCAGAAGTACGTTACATGACCATATTTCTGGGTCTCGGAAATCGCATAGGATGTCACACCAGCACCGCACAGATACTCACCCATCGTATTATCTATTGCTGGTGGCTCAACGAGATAGTTTGCTGGTATATGCGCGTCACCATCATATTGCATCAGACCCGCGTAAAAAACATCAGGGCGTCTTACCCGATCAAACTCTGTAAAGGTATCCTCTTCAAAAGCTTTTGATATTTCAATAGCCCTGTCACCACGGAAATTAAAAAAGACTACGCCATCACCATCTTCAACAGTCCCGACCGGTGAGCCGTTTTCAGTAATGACAAAACTCTCCATATATTGATCTGTAATATCAGGGTCTTCATCGTAATATGTACTGACGGCTTCTGAACAGCTGGCGAAATTTCGTCCCTCACCCAGCACATGTGCTTTCCAGCCATATTCAACTACTGCCCAGTTTGCGTTATAGCGATCCATAGTGGTAATCATTCGACCACCACCGGAAGCTATACGATAATCACGACCATCAGTTGAAAGCGCGGCCAATTTTTCTTCGAGCGGTACGATGAAATCGAGCGCACTCTTGGCACCCACATCACGTCCATCAAGCAAGGCATGTATCCTCACTTTTTTGGCACCGCTCTCAACACAACCATCTAAAAGTGAATAGAGCTGCTCAATATGGCTATGAACATTGCCGTCAGATACGAGACCGATAAAATGCAGGGTGCCTCCCTTTTCGGCTCTGCTCATCAACTCGGACCATGCTTTGCCTGTAAATACCTTTTTAGATTCCAGCGCCTCATTAACAAGCATTGCACCTTGCGAGAAAACCCGACCTGCACCGAGCGCGTTGTGGCCAACTTCAGAATTTCCCATATCCCCATCAGAAGGCAGCCCGACAGCTTTACCATGTGCTTTAAGATTTACATGCAATTCTTCTTTAAATAACTCATCAAGAACAGGTGTGTTGGAAATATATACGCCATCGCGTTCGTCCTGGCTCCCGATCCCTACTCCATCCAGAACAATCATTACTACCGGACCGTCAAAACTGGAGTAACCATTAAGGGGCTGTAATTTTAAAGATGTCATTTTCGCTCCAATGCACATAAGTTGAGATTATTGAATGTATGATCACAGCTTAGAGTAATGGTCCCGACCTGAGCACTGTTCAGATTTAATGCTAACAATCACTAAAAGCAATGTGGTATTTTAATGGGTACGTGTGGCGGTCAGAAGTAACATAACCTGCTCTATTGATGCAATAAACGTTATCAGAAGAAACATTTATTTGCTGTAGCGGCAGGAACTATCTGAGACGAACTCACTATAAGCATTTTTACTGTAATGTTTAGAAACCTTTTTTCAGATAATATTTTCTACTGTAATCAGTAGCTACCAGCCCTCAATATTTTTTTTCATCAAAGCATCTTCTCTATTGTGCAACCTGTCTCTTCTGCATACATGGCATATCCTTAAGATTAGGAGATTACTTAATGCACGACATTGTAGAAGCTGTTATTTTGACTCTGTTTTAGGAAGTTTAAAGCAATTGATGGTGCTTTTTTAGGTTTATCAACGTCATCAATTCTGCTATTGTCCAAAACAGGTTTATGAAAAAGACGGTGTGCAAAACCAACAACAACGTAACACTCCATCTCTTTTCCACTATTAAGTTTTCACCCACACAGGGATATTCACCAAATAATGGAAACACAGTTTATAGACAAACGAACTCTTGTTTTTAAAATAGACCCGCAAAAGGTCAGTTTTTTTACACTGCTCCTACAGTCAGGTATATTGGTGAAAACAACTTCAGGGACCTCAATCGGGGAATTACTGCAAAGCTTTCCTGACTTTTCCACCGAATACATCATCAATGATATTCAGACCATTTTCTTAAATGGAACTGCTACTGATGACCTTGAAACAGAGATGGAAAATGATAATGATACACTAGCAGTTTCTGCGGCAATGCCTGGCCTGGCTGGAGCGATATTTCGTAAAAATAGTCTCCATGCAGCACTCAGAACAACTCAGGAACAGACGCACACCCATACAACCGGTTCAGATATTACTGTTATTGTGAAGTTCTTTAACACAATAGCACGAGACAGAGGTGCTGGTCTGCTAAAGCAGGGAGTCACAATGCGAGCAGATTCGATTATTCAATTTTTAGATACCAGATCGACACTACCAGGGTATCTGGAATCGATTACTCTGGACGGGAAATTAATCGATCCCAAAGAATTGACAGCAGCCCTTTCTGATCTTCAGACAGTTCATTTCAGTATTAGATACGAATCATGACACCCCAAAATGCAACGAAGGACATGCTGGGCCGCACACGTTTAATCCCAGTAAAAGACGCACAGGAAATACTCAAGTCACATCTTGCAGGAGCTGCCCGACTTACCGAAAAGATATCAATAGAATGTGCACTTAACCGGGTTCTTGCTGAACCGGTTCGTTCGATAGAAAACCTGCCGCCGCATCCCAGATCAGTTATGGACGGATATGCCGTTTGCGCCTCAGATACCTTTGGTGCAAGTGAATCCATGCCCTGCTATCTGCAGATAACCGGTAATGTCGCTATGGGCGAGATGCCTGAAGGTGCAGTCAATAAGGGATGTTGTTTCCGTATTGCCACTGGCGGGTTTATGCCCGAAGGGGCAGATGCAGTAATTATGCATGAGCACACAGTCCCGATAGACGACACCATGATTGAGATTGTTAAAGGTGGCGGAGCAGGTACCAACATTATCGGAGTAGGAGATGATATACGGGATGGGGATGAACCACTCACTCCCGGCCACGTTCTACGGCCGCAGGATATCGGCTTACTGGCCGGTCTGGGTATTGCTCAAGTTACTGTCTATAAACAGGTTCGCGTAGGCATTCTGGCAACCGGTGATGAGATCATTCCCCATACTGAAACGCCGAAGCCCGGAAAAATTCGTAATATCAATAGCATTGCTCTGGCAGCATATGTTAACCAAGCCGGTGCAATACCTAATGATTACGGAATAGTTTCTGATCAAAAAGAGATTTTCTTCCCCACAATAGAACAAGCAGTGAAAGAAAACGATATTGTCTTGTTCTCAGGTGGAAGTTCAGTTGGTGTACGTGACCTTGGAGAACAGGCGGTTGAAGCTCTTGGGCCTCCCGGAATACTTGTTCATGGCGTAAAACTTAAACCTGGCAAACCGGTACTCATTGGGCTTAGCGGCACAACTCCTGTTTTCGGGCTGCCCGGCCATCCAGTCTCTGCACTGGTATGTTTTGACCTCTTTGTCAAACCAACAATCAGCCGGCTTTCAGGAATACAACTTGAGAGTGCCACACCTCAAGCCACTGTTTCAGCAGTTCTTAGCCGGAATATGAACTCTGCTGCGGGAAGACTTGATATCGTCAGGGTTCGTTTAGTGCGTGATGGAGACACTATCACAGCAGAACCTGTCATGGGAAAATCCGGCGCCATCTCAACGCTCTCCAGAGCACACGGATATTTTGTTATAGACGAAGAAAGCCAGGGTATAACCCAGGGCTCCATTATAGAGGTAATAGAATACAAATGAGTACCCGCAATATTTACGTTAAAAACACACCGCTAAGTGAAGCCCGCCAGAAATGGTTTGCCGCGCTTGATGATTGCGGTTTTTTCAAAAAAGGTCTTTCTGAAACAATTCCGGTAGACGAATGTCTTAGTCGTGTAACATCTGAGCCAATCTTCGCCCTACGAAGTTCTCCTGCCCATAATGCCGCAGCAATGGATGGTATCGCCGTTAATTTTGCATCGCTTGCTTCTGCCAGTGAGGCATCGCCGGTGATCTTAAAACCAGAGCAGTTTAGCCAGGTAAACACCGGAAACGCCATTCCAGATGGCTTTAATGCTGTGGTCATGATTGAAGACGTGCACGTTATGGAAAACGGCTCAGTTGAGCTGATGCAACCAGCAACTCCATGGCAGCATATCCGAACAATCGGCGAAGACATTGTTGCAACTGAGCTCATTCTTCCTGAAGGGCACCATATTCGCCCAATAGATCAGGGTGCAATGCTTGCAACCGGTGTTACCACCATCACAGTACAACGTCCACCGAAGGCAACAGTAATTCCGACAGGCAGTGAACTTATTGAACCTGATGCAGCCCCCAGGCCAGGAGAAATTATTGAATTTAATTCACGTATTCTCTCTGGCTACCTCAACGACTGGGGTGCAGATGCTTCACGGTCAAAGCCGGTTGCCGATGATCCGGAAAAACTTAAAAGTGCTTTAATAGCTGCTGCTGCCGAAAATGATTTTGTCGTGCTCAACGCCGGTGCATCCGCGGGAACCCGTGATTTCAGCTCAAATGTACTGCGTGAAATAGGTGAAGTTATCGTTCACGGTGTCGCTATAAAACCTGGAAAACCAGTAATTTTAGCACGAATTGGCAACACACCTGTAATCGGGCTGCCAGGATATCCGGTATCCGCTGTTCTTACGATGCGGTTATTTTTAAAAGAAATGATCACCACCCTGCTCGGCCGGGATATGGAAAATCATGGCTCAATAGAAGCTGTGATGTCAAGACCCGTTCATTCTTCAATGGGTGTAGATGAGTTTGTCCGCATCACTCTTGGCAAGGTAGGCGACACACTTATGGCAACACCTGCCGGTAAAGGTGCCGGTGCCGTAATGTCCCTTGTAAGGGCCGACGGTATTCTAACCATCCCGGCAGGAAATGAGGGTGTTGGTGCTGGTGAAAAGGTAGAGATTGAACTTGTTCGCCCGCAAGCTGAAGTAGACGCGACCCTCGTTTTTATTGGTAGTCACGACAACATTCTTGACCTGCTGGCAAATCAGCTGCACAAAGAACGCCCCCTCACTAGAATCTCATCAGCACATGTAGGTTCTATGGGCGGTATCATGGCGATCAGACGCAATGAAGCACACCTTGCAGGCTGCCATCTGCTTGACGAAACCACAGGCGAATACAACATACCGTTTATTAAGAGGCTACTGCCGGATACTCCGCTGCAACTCATTAACTTATGCTACAGAGAACAGGGGTTAATGGTAGTTAAGGGTAATCCGGAAAAGATCACCGGCTTTGAGGACATGGTTAAACGAAACCTCACATTCATCAATCGTCAGGGAGGTGCAGGCACACGACTGCTCACCGATAAAATCCTTAATGATCTGAAAATCGAGCCATCTCAACTTGCCGGTTACGACCATGAAGAATACACCCATATGAGCGTTGCCGCCGCTGTTGCCAGCGGTTCTGTTAATGCGGGAATGGGTATTCGAGCAGCCGCCATAGCACTTGGCCTCGATTTTATCCCGGTTGCTGAAGAGCGCTATGACCTGATTGTACCATTGAAATATCTGGATGACCCGAAAGTTCAAAAGGTTCTTAACCTGATTAGAACCGGAGATGAATTTCACAAAAAGATTCTCGCCCTGGGAGGGTACAGCCTTAGGGATGCAGGAAACATCATGTACCAAATGGATTAACTGAAACACATCATTAGCCAAAACACTCAACGACTACGGGTATAGTCGAAAAGCGTTAGCTGGAATAGCAATAACCTCACACCACATGCAGGAGGAAGTTTATGAATGACAAGATTTTTCGTGTAAACCTGTCGAATCTGACCACCAGTGTTGAAGATGTTCCTGAAGCCTGGGCCGGTCATGGCGGACGCGGACTCACCTCAACTATCGTTGCGGCCGAAGTGGATCCTACATGTCATCCACTCGGACCGAACAACAAGCTTGTATTTGCACCCGGCCTGCTCTCAGGAACCGTAGCAGCAAACTCAGGCAGAATGTCTGTTGGCGCTAAAAGCCCGCTTACAGGTACAATTAAAGAAGCTAACGCTGGTGGTACTTCAGCTCAACTTCTTGCCAGATGCGGTTGTAAAGCACTCATTATTGAAGGCAAGCCTGCCGGTGATACCTGGTATAGCCTCGCGGTTACTCCAGAGGGTGTTACCATTGCTGAAGAGACCGAGCTTATCGGTAAAGGTAACTTTGCTGTTGTTGAAAGCCTTTCAGAACGCCTTGAAGGTAAACCTGCCGTAATCACCATTGGTCAGGCTGGCGAAATGAGAATGGCTTCTGCTAATATCTCCGTAAAAGATCCTGATGGCGGTATTCGCTCCCATGGTCGAGGTGGTCTTGGTGCTGTAATGGGTTCTAAGATGGTTAAATTCATCACTATAACCCCAGGTGACGGTAAAGTTGAAATCGCTGATCCTGACAAATTTAAGGCAGCCAACCGTGCTTTTGCTAAAGCTCTCGTTGACCATCCTGTAAGCCAGGCACTTGGCCAGTACGGCACCAACGTTCTCGTTAACATCATTAACGAATCCGGTGGCCTGCCAACCAGGAACTTCACCCAGGGACAGTTTCCCGGACATGAGAAAATCTCCGGCGAGACCATGCATGACACCATCCAGGAACGTGGTGGCAAAGTAAAGCACAACTGCCATGCGGGTTGTGTCATTCAGTGTTCACAGGTTTACAATGATGCCAAAGGCAAAAAGTTGACCTCCGGCTTTGAATATGAATCAATCTGGGCAATGGGTGCTGACTGTTGCGTAGAGAACCTTGATCATATCGCTGAAGCCGACATGATTATGGATGATCTCGGAATTGACTCCATCGAAACCTCTGTAGCTTTCGGTGTTGCAATGGAAGGCGGACTTCTTGAATTTGGTGATGGTGCAGGAATCTGCAAGATCTTGAGAGAAGACGTTGCTAATGGTACCGGACTTGGTCGACTCATCGGTAACGGCGCTGGCGCTGTTGGTACCGCTTACGGTGTTACCCGGGTTCCTGTTGTTAAAAATCAGGCAATTCCAGCCTACGATCCTCGTGCGATCAAAGGTATTGGTATTACCTACGCAACTTCAACACAGGGTGCCGATCACACAATGGGTTACACCATTGCTACCAACATTCTCAACGTCGGCGGTGCAGTTGATCCGTTGTCAAAAGAGGGTCAGGTAGAACTTTCCAGAAACCTGCAGATCGCAACAGCAGCAATCGATTCTACCGGCATGTGTCTCTTTATCGCATTTGCCGCCCTGGATAACGAGACCTGCCTGCCATCTCTGATTGACCTCATTAATGCTCGCTTTGGTATTGCACTTACCGCTGACGATGTAACCAATCTCGGTATGCACATTCTGAAGACTGAAAAAGCATTTAATGAGAAGGCTGGTTTCACCAGTGCTGACGACCGTCTGCCTGAATTTTTCTACACAGAGCAGGTTCCGCCACACAATGTTGTTTTCGATTTCTCTGGTGAGGAGATCGATACTTTCTGGAATTTCTAAATGAAAGTTAGCGTTAAACTCTTTGCCTACTTCCGGGATAATCGATTCCTGGAAGAAGGCAGGGAGTATAAAAATAATACCACGGTAGGTGATGTTGTTGACGGTCTTGATATTGACAGAGAAGAAGTTGGAGTGCTCATGATCAATTCGCGTCACTGCCAATTTGAAACCGAATTACACGAAGGAGATATACTCGCTATATTCCCGGTAGTCGGTGGCGGATGAACTGACAACTCATTTTGTGGTATTTATTAAGTAATATTATACTGTTTCAATACAGGGGGGTTGGAAAATACACATTTTTTTCCAACCCCCTGTACATTAAGCATATTTTGAACATTTCTTCCCTCTTCCGTTGCCATATCTCTTTGCAATCGTAATGATATTACAAAATATAGTTTGCCTATACTCACAATACTCTGATAATATCTTTTGATATACCAACCTATAGTAACCACTGTAAATATTAGGATAGGGTAATATGGAATCTATTCGGGCAGCCATCATTGAGTGCAGAAACACAGCTGCAAATGAAGATGAGTTTATACTGAAAATGCAGGATCTTATTACAGAACACGGCAATAGTGTTTATCCTGTTATTTTTAATACACTCACCACGCTTGACCTGCCCCTCAAGACCGCCGAAGAATACTGGCACACGTTGAAGGAACATAGACGCAAACTCATTTGGAAGCTTGATCGAGAGGTAAACCTTGTTACAGCTTTAAGTGATTTCCTTGCAACAAAAACCAATTTTCTCCCTAATGCCCGTCTTGTAGATTCCCGTACTTTTGATCGGATCGTCACCGGAACAACCCACGACACCCTCACTGGCTTATTTAATCGAACCTACTTTGATGAGACATTTGAACAACAGGTCTCACTTGCGAAACGTTATAATACAGACCTTTCTATTCTCTTTCTTGATATTGATGATTTTAAAGAAGTGAATGACTCTCTGGGCCACATTGCTGGTGACGTTGCTCTCCAGGAAGTTGCAAGTGCTATTCGACGCGCAAAACGGGAAAGTGATATAGCAGCCCGTTATGGTGGTGAAGAGTTCGTCCTGCTTATGCCGCTTACACCTAATGTCAGCGCCTCTATTCTTGCAGAGCGTATTCGAAAAGAGATTGAAACAACACATATTCATTACGATAAGCATGTATTTTCTCTCACCATTAGCGGCGGATTAGCCTCGTACCCTCTTAACTCTGTTGATCCAAAAGATCTGCTCCAAATGGCAGACAGTGCTGTATATCTTGCGAAAGGAGCCGGCAAAAACCTTATATCGCAATTTAAACGTGAGCAGAGACGATATCTTCGGGTTAAATTGCGAAAACCTATACTGGTCCAAGAGCTAGGGTTTGACGACGAACAGGTTTTTTCAGGTCATTGTAAAGATATAGGAATGGGCGGCATTTTGTTTGAAACTCCTAGTCCTTTAGCTTTAGGTAGTACTCAAAAGATGAGTGTTCCGGTAAATAACGGAGACCCTGTCCTTCTGATAGGCAAAGTAGTTCGTATTGAAAAGAGTGATCCAGACACCTTCAATATAGGTTTAAGTTTTTCATTTAAAGAAATGGCAAAAACTGCCAGCAACCAGATCGCAACATTTCTTAAAGAAAATGAAATGCCTGAAATTCCTGACTTCAGGTCACACTGAGCGATCGGCAGTTATCACCAGATATTTTTTGAATAATCTCATATTACATCCGATTTCCTTATAAGCAGCCTTTCCCGTCAACCTTTCCTGAGACGTTTATTCAATACGAATTTATGCAGCATTTTTTTCTTTTGCTATAGCTTAATGAGTTTTCATCGCGAAACGAAGGATTACCATCTCAATCGAGGCGCTCAATAAAATTAATCACAGCCATACCCATGATATTGCAAGGATATATTTTCAAGAGCAACGAAGAGTTAGATAAAAAGCACCAATTTCGGATGGAAACTCATTACATCTCTGAATATTTAGCCTCTTGTTACTCCTTCTGGAAATAATCAGGTTGCTCTACATTTCTTGCTGATCTTACACGAAAGTGATGGTAAGCTTACAGTATAGTAACTGTCCGATTTCCAACTGCTACCACATCACCCAGGCGTTCTATGAAAACAGTACATGTCATCGTGCACGGACGGGTTCAAGGTGTTTTTTTTCGTGACTACACACAACGTAAAGCCAATCTGCTCGAGTTATCAGGTTGGGTCAAAAATCAGCCGGACGGATCTGTTGAAGCCTTGCTCTCAGGAATGCCAAAATCAATTGATACCATGATTGAATGGTTCCAGGAGGGTTCACCCCAATCAACGGTAACCGCTGTTACTGTCGATGAGGTTATTCCGACAGAGAAACTCAGAGGCTTTGAAATTCGCTACTGACAAACAATAGATGCTACTTGAAATCTCAAATCTTAATCTTTGGTTTCATACCGAAACCGCAACGGGTACTCTCGGTCGAACCCAGGTTCTTCATGACATAAACCTCCAGATTGGCAGTCATCAGACCATCGCACTGGTTGGCGAATCAGGATCCGGCAAATCGGTCACAGCGTTATCCGTCCTCCGATTACTTGAAGACAGCTTTAATGTCGATACAGAAGGTTCGATCAGATTTACCGGCCGTGAACTGCTTCCTCTGACTCTGGATGAGATCCGTACTATTCGCGGCAATCGAATTTCTATGATTTTCCAGGAACCGATGACCTCGCTTAACCCTGTGTACACGATCGGCAATCAAATGATTGAACCGCTCATAATGCATCAGAGTATGAACAAATTTGATGCTGAAAAAGAAGCTATACGATTATTGGGTCGCACCGGAATCACCGAACCAGCTGCAAGAATGCATGTCTACCCCCACCAGTTATCAGGTGGACAGCGCCAGCGTGTCATGATTGCCATGGCACTGGCATGCAGGCCGAAATTGCTTATAGCTGATGAACCGACAACAGCTCTTGACGTTACAATCCAGGTCCAGATTCTTGAGCTCATAAAAGATCTGCAGGACGAGTTTGACATGTCGGTACTGCTTATAACCCATGATCTTGCACTGGTGAGAAGAACGGCTGACTATGTCTATATAATGAAAGACGGAGGGATTGTTGAATCAGGTGACACCGAACAGATACTCAATAATCCTAAAGAAGCATACACCATACACTTGATGTCGTCTGTTCCATCGGGGGCACCGGCCTTAAAAGATAAAGCGCCCATACTTCTTGAAACCAGAGGGCTCAATTGTACCTTTAAAATCAAGACAGGTTGGACCTTTCCACTCAAACGAACAACACGGAGCATTGCAGCCGTAGACAATGTGAGTTTTAATTTAGAGCAGGGAACAACCTGCGGCATTGTTGGAGAATCCGGATCAGGAAAGACCACCCTTGCCATGGCAATCTTAAAACTTGTTAAGAGTTCAGGAGAGATACTTTTTAATCAGACAAACCTTCAGCCGTTGTCAAACAGGGAGATGAGGAAGTTACGGCATGATATCCAGGTTGTCTTTCAAGACCCCTATTCATCCCTCTCTCCCCGACTCACTGTGCATCAGATTATTGAAGAAGGATTAAAAATTCATACTCCGAAAAGCACAAAGGATGAACGAAGTGATTTTGTATTTGCAGCACTTGAAGAAGTCGGACTAGAACCTGACATGGCCTGGCGTTACCCTCATGAATTTTCCGGCGGTCAACGACAGAGAATTGCCATCGCCCGGGCAGTGATACTTAAACCTAAATTGCTTATTCTTGACGAACCGACATCAGCGCTTGACGTCACCATCCAGGCACAGATTATTGAATTACTACTTGATCTTCAATCCCGCTATAACATGAGCTATCTATTTATATCTCATGATCTGCGCGTTGTCCGCGCCTTGTCAGATTATATTGCTGTGATGCAGAACGGACAGATTGTTGAGGCAGGGCCTGCCCGGGAAATCTTTCAATCACCCGGACAGGAATATACAAAAACACTGTTTTCAGCAGCGCTGGGAAACTAGTTTAACAGCATCATTCAGCAGGCTCTGTTTCCATATGCTTACTACGACATTTATCACCTGCAATGTCTTTCTCAAATAAAGAATGTCCTCGCTCCATTGCGCAAAAATCTCCGCACATGGTACATGTCTTCTCATTATCAGGTGTTCTGCTCTTACGAATCGCCTTAGCCTGCTCAGGGAACATCAGCAATTTAAAGTGATCTTCCCAGGCGCTGTCACGTCGTGCTAATGCAACACGTTTTTCCTGCTCTCTTCTTTCCGGGTACTTGGCAATATCACCAATTCGTGCTGCAAGCCTGGTGGCTCTAACACCTTCACGCACATCCTGTTCGTTTGGCAGTGCAAGATGCTCAGCCGGAGTAATGTAACAGATAAGGTCTGCACCATGTCGAGCTGAGTTTGCCGCACCGATCGCTGCGGTGATATGATCATAGCCAGCACCTGTATCTGCGGGCAGTGGTCCAAGAACATAATATGGTGCACCGCCGCTCATTGCTTTTTCCAGCATGATATTGCCTGCAATTTCGTCAAGCGGAACATGACCCGGACCTTCAACCATCATCTGACAACCCATCTCACGACCAAGTTCTGCAAGCTCACAGTTGATGATCATCTCAGCCATTTGTGCTCTGTCATGACTATCATGAATTGCTCCTGCGCGAATACCGTTTCCGAGTGAGAGAACCGCATCGTACTTCTTCATCAGGGCACAAACTCTGTCAAACTGTTCGTAAAGTGGATTTTCCTTTTTATGGTATTCCATCCAGGAGACCATAAAGGTGCCGCCTTTCGATACCAGACCACCATACCTGAACCCCTGCTTTCTCAAGCGCTCGATGGAGAACTGATTAATACCGCAATGAATTGCCATAAAGGAAATACCGTCTTCAAGCTGGCGCTCAATAAGCTCAAACAGATACTCCGCATCAAGTTTATTCGGGTTCTTATATTTTTTAGTGGCTTCAGCAAATGCCTGATACAAAGGCACGTTACCCACAGGCAGGCTGCATTCTGCCAATACCGCCTTACGGATACCATCGAGATCACCACCGGTGGAAAGTTCCATCAAGGTGTCCGCTTTCTCTTCCTGGGCTGCGCGAGCTTTCTGAATTTCAAGATCAACTGAATGTATATCTGAAGAGGTACCGATCGATGCATTTACCTTGGTACGTAAACCTTTACCGATGGCAACTAAGTTCTGATCAGGACGACCCGGGTGACACGGCATGACAATGTGACCATATGCAAAACCGTCCCGAATTACTGTTTCGTCAATGCCCTCATCCGCTGCAACTTTTTTCATTTGAGGAGTAATGATACCTTCACGTGCAAGTTCTAACTGCGTTTTCATAACTGCTCCTATAAAAATTTCATGCATTGCTCTCGGGCATAAAAAAAGTCCGCACCACAATAATGTGGTACGGACTTTTCTTGAGCAATAAAGTCATTATCTCTTCCAGGCAGGTCTTCTGACTTACGGATCATTCTCAGACTGCGCCTTCCCATCTGCTTTGCAAATCAGCATAAGCAGGCAGTGACGTAATGCAGTCGTCGTCCCCGAACACAGCGCCGGCCCAACGTTACGGATTTTCACCGTATTCCCTTTTCACTTTCTCCCGCAACTGGGTGAAAGCACCTGGTTGAGTTATCGATTATGTTACAGCAAGACAGTAGCCGAATTGACTGCTGTTGTAAAGATCACTTTTTGGGCTCAGTTTATTTTGTGACAGAGATGACGAAGAGTTAATATTGCATTACTATTCTGAGCTATTACTCTGTATACAACATACTATCGCACATGTCTTACAGCACCTACTACCAGCTAGACATGGTTACTCAAGGCAATTCTCACTTTCTACCATTGTTGACTTATGTTTCCTCAGGATTTTCTCAGCTCTGTACCGCATTCTCCCGGCGTCTATTTAATGCTCGGCCCCAAATCAGTAGTTCTCTATGTGGGAAAAGCAAAAGATCTGTTTAAACGACTCTCTTCCTATGCACGATATAAGGGAGCGGAATATAACAAAACACGAATAATGCTTTCACAGGTTGCCAAGGTTGACACCATCCTGACCCATACAGAAAAAGAAGCACTGATTCTTGAAGCATCACTCATAAAAAAGCATAAGCCCAAATACAATATCATTCTTCGTGATGACAAGAATTATCCCTTTATAAAAGTGACCTCTCAGGAAGAATGGCCCCGAGTACATATGGCCAGACGTAGGAAAAAAGACGGAGCCAGATATTTCGGTCCCTATTCTTCATCGTCAGCGATGTGGTCAACACTGAAGCTTATCGCGTCTCTGTTTCCGCTTAGAAAGTGTAAAGGTGGAGAACTTAAACAACGTAAACGACCGTGCCTTAATCACCAGATGGGAAAATGCCTTGCCCCATGTGCAGGACACGCTGATCATGCACTCTATACCCAGCATGTGAACAGTGTGATTATGATCCTTGAAGGTCGTAATAAGGATCTTATCCGACGGCTTTCCGAGCAAATGCAGGAAGCTGCAACTTCTCTTGATTTTGAGTTGGCTGCGACCTTGCGCGACCAGATTAATGCATTAAACCGGACCCTTGAAAAGCAGGTTGTTTCCAGCGAAAACGCCACAGACCAGGATGTTTTCGGGTTCTCGCGAAAGGGAACCGCTGTAGCGATCAGCCTGTTATTTATTCGTGAAGGCCTCTTAACCGGCAGCCGTAATTTCTTCTTAGAAGATCCTTATGGCGAAGATCAGGTCATCCTCTCGCAGGTACTCACTCAATATTATGATCAAGACAGCTATTTACCAAAGGAAATTCTTTTGCCATTTGAGCCTGAAGACCTTGAACTGATTGCTGATAGCCTTTCAGATCTACGAGGAGCAAGACTCTCTCTACTCGTCCCCCAACGCGGTGACAAAGTGCAGCTTATTACTATGGCTACCGCCAACAGTGATCAGGTATTCAGCGAACGTGAGAAAAAGAAAAAGGGTTGGGAGTCTCTTGCTAAAACCATTCAACACAAACTCCATTTGCAGAAATCACCTGAGCGAATCGAATGTCTCGATATCTCAAACATCAGTGGTAAGCAGGCTGTCGGCTCTCTTGTCTGCTTTGAAAAAGGTGAACCTGCAAAACCCAAATTCAGGCATTACAAAATTCGCACCATTGACGGCCCTAATGATTACGGCATGATGCGCGAGGTCTTAAACCGCAGACTCAGTCGCGGGATTGAAGAAGAAGACCTGCCTGATCTTTTTGTCGTGGATGGTGGTAAAGGCCAGTTAAGCATGGCGCTGAGTGTAGCAGAAGAGCTGGGTATCAGAGATTCAATTGACTGGATCGGCATTGCCAAAGAAAAACAGGAAGAAGGCGAAAAACTCTATAAGCCCGGTAGAAAAAACCCGATCCTGCTTCCCTCCCACAACCCTGTACTTCTCTATATCATGCGTATCCGTGATGAATCACATCGCTTCGGCGTAACATTTCACCGCAAACTCAGAAACAAATCGACATTTCACTCAGAACTCGATCAGATTCCCGGCATCGGCAAAGAACGAAAAACACGACTGCTCAAACACTTTGGCAGCTTAAAAAATGTGCGGGCAGCTTCAATAGAGGCGTTAACAGAGGTCGATGGAGTTGGTGGTGAAATGGCTAAAGGAATATTTGAACATTTTAATACTCCGGTTTGAAGTACCCATTGCAGCAACAGATTCTTTTACTACACTACAAATCAGGAAAACCTGCTGTAATACAATATCAAGTTCGCCTGATTTACAGTGTTCGTTAGAATATCTGACAAGTTGCATCGCTCTTTCAGCAGCGGGAGTGCGCTTTATTCACCTGCTAAGCTCCAGATAGTCGAGGTCTTTCCCCCCATTCACATAGTCATATATCCTCACCTGCTTTGAACTTACACGTCCCTTAAATGTTGTCCAAATCTGAAAGGTATTTTGATCTGTTACGTCTAGATGACCGCTTCCATTGATACTTCCAACAAAAACTTTACCATAAGGAAAGGCTGTAACTGTTCTTATGGTGATATCTCTGCCACATTGTTCTATAGTTGCAACAACCATTTGAGAACCGTATTGTAAAAGTCGTAATTTACCCTGCCAGTCGGTTCCTGCAATATCTGCCCCAACCGGATCAAGCTCGCACCCCACCGTACTACTACTGCTAATGCTACTGTCACTACCACCTCCCCCTCCTCCACCTGCAATAGCAATGGCACCTATACCGAGAGCCACAGCACCACCAATGATAAGTGCTTTATTAGGCGTCGAAGTGGTTGTACTGCTCGTTTCTTTTGGAGATGATGGTTTAAAGGTCTTGTCTTCCTGAGGCGCTTCGATATCTGTTGTCGCACTATGCTTTTTGCTATCATTTAATACCTCAACAGCAGAAGCGGTTCTAATTCCAGTACCTAATATCAATTGTACAGCCACCAAAAAGCCAACTCCCCACATTCCCCCTCTAAAATAATTATTCACAACACTCTCCTTTTCGTTGTGTTATTTAGCCAGTACCCCATCCACTGGCCTCTTTAAAAAATCTTTGCCTCCAGCACTGAACGTAATCATCAAGACAGCATGCAATTTGTGAAACGCAGAACGGACCAGTCCATCCCCCCTACCAATGCTTGGGGATGTTACACGTTTCCTGCTAACGTGAAATTACCTCGACATACCTTCTTGACCCACCGTCATTTGGAGAAGGAATAAAGCATGATACATCATCTATCGGTTAGTATTCAAATTTTATTAACGATTGAATACTATAATTAAGAAAAATTCTCTTTTTGTCTATAACCTCTAAATATTTTGAGATATGTATAGCTATCAGCCGAATTGGAGATGAAGATAAAACTCTGGATTATTCCGGAAACAAAATGGTGATAGAATCACTACGCGAATCATATTGAGAAAAATTACTTTATCACTTAACACCACTGCACCACTGGATAAATTCTTCATCCGTTATACCGTGAGCCCTATAACATCCAGGATGATAGTATGGATCGCCAATGCTAAGCGTTTCACGCCAACGATGTTGAAAATCATGCTTTTCTAACATCCACGTATCTTTATGACGACTCTCATGAATTCCTGTCCTCTCAACCACCCAGTCTGCTTCACAATACGGCGTATAGATATTTATATATCCTTTGGTCCTCAATCTAAAACTCAGATCAACTGCAGCCAGTATTCCAGGAAAGAGTTGAGCCCGAAAACCGCCTGAAGAGATAAACAAACCAGCTTTCACCATAAAGAGTTCCATGGGCACCGCCATCACTTCCTGTGGCCATTGCAAACCATTCATGTGAATTGAGCATGATGTGAGAAACTGCATAAAATACAATGGGGATTCACATCGTATATTAGGGATATGATCAACCTTTTCCATTTCTGCCAGAGAATTCAACCTACCACGAACCATACCCACTTCACGACTCTGTCCGTATTCGATGAGCGCTTCCAGCCATCCGTATTTTTTAATACACACATCACTTGAGACAAAAACCAGATAGTGACCAGTTGCATCCTTCGCTGCATTATTGAATGCCTGCGCTTTAGTGAGTTCCTCGTTTTCTAGATAGATTTCACTTGTAATCGACTCACCCAGCTGAGCCTGGAGTCGCAAACACCATTCCCTTGCCTCAGGGTGGTTACGGGTACAAACCAGGATATATTCTGCATTGGTATATTGTGTATTCTGTGCAAGTAAAAGCACATTGTGAAATGATTCATCAGTTAATGCCTCAATATACGCCAATACAGTTACCGGCAATTCTTCAGAGATTGCCCGTGAAGTTTTGTAGTAAAATTTCCATTCTGTTGCTTCAACTTTACCCTGAATACGAGTACGGGCAAGTGATGCCTCTACTGCTGCTATTCCTGCACTATCAGCATACCCTTTTTGATCATGGTTGATGCTGGTCGAAGTCTCGGATGCCCGCCAGTGATATACAACTTCGGGGACATGAACAACCATTCTCGCCACTTCTGTGAGCTTGAGGAGTAAATCGAAATCCTGCGCACCATCAAGCTTCGGATCACATCCACCTACTTTTACAAATAACTCTCGTAGCGTTACAACAAAGTGTGTGATGTAGTTGTGGCAGAGCAAAAGCTCCCTGTTGTATCCCGGCTTATAGAATGTTGAGAACTGTCTGCCATCTTCACCTATGAGATCTTCATCGGTATATAAAATATCTGCACCGGTTTCATTGATGGTTTTTACTATCTGATATAAACAGTCCATCGACAGTTCATCATCATTATCCAGAAATCCTATATACGTGCCGGTAGCCAGCGAAACTGCACTGTTCGTTGCTGCTGCAATCCCTCGATTTTCTGTATGTCTGGTAACATGGATACGCTTATCGAGGGTAGCCCACCTCTCAAGAATCGGCCTCACATGCGGCGCTGTGCTCCGGTCATCACAGAGACAAATTTCCCAGTGTGGATATGCTTGAAACAGTACCGAACGGATACAGTTATTGAGATGGTGAGGTGCCGGATTATAGACAGGGACAATAATAGAGATAACAGGTTTAGAAGCTAAATCTGCAATTCGCTGATCTGCGTAGGTCTGATGAAACACACCGAACTTCAGATAATGCTCCAGCATTGAATGATGCCAGTTGTTTTTTACTGGATAAGAAGCCCTGTAATATTCTGGGTCAAACCACGGAGCAGGTGATCGTTTATCAATATTTTCCTTCTTTTTATAATGAGCAAACGGTTCCGGAATATATTCACCACGTTCATTATTTCCCTTAAGATAATAGCTGCTTTTAAAGATCGGTAACGGATTTTTCCCTTCATGCACTCCATAATCAATGTAATGGTGCCATAAGGCAAGGGTATCTCTAGGCAACCCGGGGTTCTGATCATGGTACCATCCTGAATCAAAATATGCCGGTGGATTATCCCTCACCGCATCAACCTTCTCAAGGAAATAAATAA
This sequence comes from Desulfosediminicola flagellatus, assembly GCF_005116655.2. GTDB lineage: Bacteria > Desulfobacterota > Desulfobulbia > Desulfobulbales > Desulfocapsaceae > Desulfopila > Desulfopila flagellata. Next base: position 3,539,303 of record NZ_CP050698.1, read on the forward strand.
GAGGACAAACATCCCCACCCTTTAAACGATGTACTACTCTATGATACTCTCCCCGTGCAAAGATTTCTGAAGGTAAATACCCCTTTTCCCATCCTTCATCCAGATAGTGAAATAACGGATTTGTCTTTTCAGAAAACTCACCGCCGTGCCTTGTCAGATAATATGCGGTATCAAAGTAAACATTGGGATTATTTCCGTTCTGCCAACCTTCATCAATATAATGGACCAGAGGATCTATCTGGCCCTGGGTTATGTCATAATTGCGGGTGTAATATAAGCTGTCAAAGATAAGACTGGGTCTTCGACCTTCACTCCAGCCAGAATTACAATAATGCAGTAGAGGATCACCTCCCTGCGATGCAACATCAGGATATCTGTTGAGATAATAGATTGGATCAAAGAGGTCTGAAAACAATATCTTCCGATATTTCGGATTGTTACACAACAACACAAGCTGTCTAACACGTTTTAGTACCATATTCGTAATTGAGACGTTTTTTAAAAATAGTTATACAGATTAAGAGTAATGACAGCACCTTGCGATTAATCATTCGTCTGACAGCTACACAAGAAGTATGTAGATGACCTCACAATTAACGTGCCTCCCATTCTTTCGAGCTTTTCTTGTACTCTACCTAAAACGGTAACGAACCTGCTGAATCAATAACACATTCCGTTATATTACACCATTTTTTAGACAGGTTTTATATAATTTCCGGTACGCTTCAAAATGGTAAAAAACGACACTTTCATCTGAAAACACAATGTTCAGAGAAAAATCCAAGCCCCAAGGCTGCTGGCCGAGAAAAGGAATTTTGATCAAAATTGAGACATTTTAAAAAAATAATCACAGCCATATGTATGCTTTTACAAGCATTATTTTTTGAAATTCCGAAGAGTTTGACAGGAAAGCAAGCGCAGCGAAACTCTGCAGAAAGGCATTCTCGGACAGTCTCCTACAAACCTTGCCAATATCTCCTTGTAGTGCTAAATCCTTCAACAATTTAATGCATTGTGTTTTTAAAGAATATTCAGGCAATACAGGCTATTGCACATACTCTTGATATTGCTAGTTGATTTACTCCACCTATTGCTTAACAAAATCAGGTATTTCACATCATGAAACACGTCGTTTTTTACCAGTCCATAACGATGCTGAACACTACTGATAGATCCAGTGGCCAGTCATCATGCCGGTGTTCCTGGATGCTTATAAAGTCAAAATAGAAAAGGTGAGATATATGGTCAATTGCATGTCCAATCTGCTAGCGACAAAAACAATGAGGCAATAGTGAGCCAGGCGTAATGGGAGTTTGAAAAAAAGACGTTGGCTGAAAAGAATCCTTCAGCCAACTGCGTGAAAACATCTACATAATATCATCCGAAACTACAAACGATGTGGGGGGAAGGTGTTCACCATTACATGAAACCTGCACCTTCCATCTGCCGTAAACAACCGACGTATATTCATCTCCGCTTACCAGTTGCCCCAGCGGACCTTTGGCATGAAGTTTCAACCAGAAAAAAACACGGTACGCTTCAGTTTTTTCACTGAGAGTAAACGGGTGTGACGAGTTACGGACAAGTTTTCCATCAGGTTGGATCCAGTCGATATCAATTTTGTAGTCGCCGGGTTGCATATCGGAAAAATCAACCACTGTGTAAATGGTATCAAAAGGGAAAAATTTTTCCTGTTCTTTAGAAAATGACTCATCGTGGAACAAACGGACATCATGTTGAGGGACTGCTGCTATTCCTGCATGGGGTGCAATCAGACAAAGAGCAATGCTCAGGAAACAATGGGAAACATATCTTAAAAATGTATTATTCATTTACAACACCTACACTAGTGGGCACGTGGAGCACCAATGGCCCTTCATGTACTGAAATAATGCTCCATAGTCACATCTGACTCCCGTAGATACACCTAAAAGCAGGAAACATCTTTAATCGACCAGGAACATTGATTTTATTACCATTAAACAACAATTCGCAACATATAATGCGCATTATATATAGCAAATGAACCTGACACTGTACAGCCTAATAACCGATAGAAGAGATTGATAAACAGGCTTCTTACCCAATTCACCAGATACAATAAAAACAATTCCTGGCAGTTACAGATTTCTTAGGTAAATTGGTTTAGATGTCAGTTTTACTAGGAGGCTGTCCGAAAAGACCCTTTCTCCCCAACTCTTCGTCATTTCGGCAATACCAATGTTCGAAGGCACGTGTACACTCCGATATCAAAAATATGACTCTGTTTGTTATCATCAAAATCTCTCAATTTGAGCAAAAAGGTTTATTCTGGAACAGTCTCCAAGGACGTTTTCATTTCTAAAATCTGGCTAATCCTGCTGTGGATAGAAATTACAGCTGTATCTACTTTCAGTATTCTTTCACCCAAAGAACATGTTTGAAAACCAGCCTCTGTAAATTTATTCACTTCAAAATCCACCCATCCGCCTTCAGGTCCTATAGCAAGTAGAATGCGCTCTGCATTCCCTTTCATACCTTGAGTTAACGTCAATTCAGCATCAGGATGTGCCAGTAGAAGATGCGAATACTCTTCAGCAATTGACGGAATTACATCTTCTATAAACGGTTTAAAACGACGATGATAGCTCACCTCCGGCATTCGTGTATCTACAGCCTGCTCAAGACCGAGCAAAAGATGTTCCTGATAGTTTTCCTGCTCTAAAAGTGATGCCTCCCAAAAACTTTTTTCAACACGATTTGCATGGGTGATTAAAAAACGTCCTACACCAAGCGCTGTCGCCTGGCTAAGAATTCTTCGCATCATTATTGGACGTGCCAGGGCAACAATCAGGTCTATCTGCGGGCGGGAATTCATTGCTTCAGTTAAATTCACCCTGATTGATACTGATCGCGGATGCTTTTTCTCTATGGTCTCAATGATGCCGGTACCTTTCAGACCATTTATCACACCAAGACGGACAGAATCACCAATCTCTGCACGGAGAACTTTAACTATATGGGTAGCCCGATGATCGGTCAGAACTAACTGTTCATTTTCAATCTCGTTTTCTTCTGCCAGTATTATATTCATTTATGCCTGATACATTACAGCGATAACTGTATGATATTTTTAAGAACCATACTATACATATACGACGTATGATTCTGTTACTCTTTAAGTAATTACATACCTATGGTATTCTCTGCCACCACTTCCGGAGGTTTATTTTTGATAGCACTACTCTATAACATATTGCAGTTGATACTACTGATTATCTTCTGGCCGCTCATCTTCGCGTTTGTAGTTTTTAAACCCAAATACCGAAAGCGCATCCCTGCACGGCTGGGTTTCCCCCTCCCCACTCGAACTGTTAGAAAAAAAGGACCAACATTCTGGGTCCACGCACTCTCTGTAGGAGAAACTACTTCAGCGGTACCACTGGTTAAAGGTTTACGCAAACATTACCCTGAAAGTCGAATAGTTGTTTCTGTATCAACAGAATCTGGGGAAGCTCTAGCAAAAACGTTACTCGCGACCACTGCTGATGAGATTTTCAGTTCACCTCTGGATATCCTCCCGGTTCTCTCACGATTTGTTCTTCAAATTCAACCGGATGTATATATCCTCGTTGAAACAGATTTCTGGCCAAATATTCTGTCGGTATTCAGACGAAAAAAAATCCCGACCCTCCTTGTAAACGGTCGTATATCAGAAAAGTCTTTAGCGGACTATAAAAAGTTCTCTTTTTTCTTTACTCCAATGTTCCGGTGCTTCAGCCATCTCGTCATGCAATCAGAAACTGACAGACTGAACATACTGAAACTCAATATTGATCAGGATAAACTGCACACTCTGGGCAATCTTAAAATGGATGCTCATATCAACATTGCAACAGACGACATGAAATTTTCAAAACTTCTTCCTGAGAACAAACGTATTATCGTGGCGGGCTCCACGCACCCCGGTGAAGAAGAAGTAATTTTTTCTGCATATTCATCCCTTAAAACACACTATCCTGATACTTACCTTGTTCTTGCCCCACGTAAGCCTGAAAGAGCAGAAGAGATTCTTGCGCTCGGGGCAGAACAGAATCTTTGCGGTGTCAGGCGTTCAGAGAAACTTTCAGAATTTGGGGATTACTTCCTGCTAGACACAATAGGCGAACTTGCTGACGCTTACAGACACGGAGCAATATCTTTTGTTGGTGGAACTCTGGTTGCAGAAGGTGGACACAATCCGATTGAACCAGCCTCTATGGGAATTCCTGTACTCTTTGGTCCCCATATGGAGGATTTTGCTGAAGTCGCATCCAATCTCATTCATTCGGGTGGTGCAGTCTCCGTTGCAAACCACTCCGAATTAGAATCGACGTTACGAGAGTTGATGAGTGACTCGACAAAGAGGGAACAGATGGGATTAGCGGCAAAGGCATGCATTGATTCCCAAAAAGGTGTGATCAAACAACATATTGACCTCATCCAGACAGTGTTATAACTACGCGTGCGTGCACTGTTCAGGCAACATCTCCTCGCCTCTGTAGCCGTTTGCTATATCCTTGGAATAGTTTTATCCACTCGCATAGAGTTTCAAACCGGGTTCCTGGTATTGTTTGTCTTCGTGGCTGCAACAATTGGGATTTTTTACGTTAATTACCAAAAATATTCCCAGACAGCATCAGTAGCAACACTCTTGCTGGTTTTCTCTACAGGTATCTATGTAGGAACGTTAAGCAGCCAGACTCCATCGGCCCAAAACCACATTTATACTATTATACAGGAATCAACAGATGCAGTCGTTGTAGGAAAACTGCAATCCATGCCATCCTATAACGGCACATCATGCCAGGCAAAAATTGATGCAATTTCAATCAAAACTCAAACAGATACATCCTTTAAGAGTATACAGGGAATACTCTTACTCAGATTACAAGGCCCCTGGCCCAAAGATTACCGGCCCGGAGATCTTCTCGTTATCCGCGCAATATTAAATCGCCCATCAACATATAAGACACCCGGGACATTTGATTATCCACGATGGCTCGCCAGAAAAAACATCTGGGTTACAGGTTATGTACGTTCCCCAGCCCAAATACATGAAATAGCCATTGCCCATTCTCTCATTAACAGTTTGAAATTTTTCCCGGAGAATCTTCGAACCCGAATTGGTCATTATCTGGACAGCACCCTTTCCCCTGAGTTGAGCAGTATATACCGCGCTTTATTGCTCGGAGATCGATCCCGAATTCCAGATGTCATAATTGAGCAATTCAAAGGCACCGGCATTATGCATATTCTCGCAATATCGGGCGTTCATGTCACCATCCTGGCAACTCTGCTTTTTCTGTCACTCTATTGGTTGCTTCGCAGATCAGAATGGTTGATGCTCCACGCAAACGTCAAAAAGATTGCAGGAATTCTCTGCATCCCTCTTATTATTGCCTACGCCCTGCTTGCCGGACTGAACAATCCGGTTATCAGAGCGTCAATTATCAGCTCTGTAGTCATTCTGATTTTCTTCAGCAATCGACCTAAAACAGTATCGAGTCTTATTGCCATAGCTGCACTCATTATTCTGAGCTACTCTCCACAGGCCATATTTACAGCTTCATTTCAGCTCTCTTTTGCTGCATTCACATCTATTTTGGTGGTTATTCCACTATTAAAAATACACAACGAAGAACATTCATCTCCTCCTGAACACACAATTTCGAAATGGTTTAAAACTTCGAAGAAATGGATAGTTGCGTGTTTAATGGCCTCGACCGCTGCAATCGTTGGAACAGCACCAATCATGGTTCATCATTTCCATCGTTTTCCACTTCTTGGGCCAATAACAAATCTAATTATTGAACCCATAATCTGTTTGTGGGCATTACCCCTTGGCCTGTTATCACTTCCTGTAATGTTTATCTGGCCCGGCCTAGCTGACGTCCTACTCAATATAGGTGGAATTGGATTACACATATCGCTCTGGGTAACAAAGTACCTCTACCTGCTCCCAAACAGTTCTATCTGGAGTCCATCGCCTGGGCCAACACTCCTCACTGTATATTACGGATCTCTCTTTGTACTTACTAGTTCCTGGCGGAAACGCCGGAACCTATCATACGCTTTTGTGCCGCTATTTCTATTGAGTCTTATAATCATGCTGTATCGGCCACTATCAACAACTGAACAGCAGCAAACCCCAATCGTGCACATACTTGATGTCGGACAAGGATCTTCAACTGTAATACAACTTGATGATGGAAAGACAATTCTTATAGATGGTGGTGGTTCGTCCTACTCCAAACCGTCTGTTGGTGAACGGGTAATAGCCCCATTCCTATGGTCTATCGGGGTTACGCATCTCGACACTATCATAATTACACATCCAGATGCAGATCACTACAATGGCATCCCCTTCCTTATTGAGCAATTTTCACCACAACAGATATGGACAAGTACGATAAGCGATACCGAACCCGACTATCAGCACATGCTTACATTGGCATTAAAAGAAAATGTCACTGTACATTCCGCCAAAGCTGGCGACACGATTACTGGAAATAATTCCAAAATACTATGCCTTATCAATACGAAAAACCGTGGCAGAATGTTATCAGACAGGAACGCAGGCCTTGTGATTCAACTAAAAACACCTACAGCGAGTTACCTCTTCCCAGGCGATATTGACACAGAGACAGAAACTCTTCTGCTGGAAAATGCCCTCCAACTCAAAAGCACAATTTTACTGGCAGCTCATCATGGATCAGCGACATCTAATTCGGCTCGTTTTATAGAAAGGGTTGATCCGCGACTGATAATTGCCTCAGCGTCAATAACTCGAAATAGTAATTTCCCTTCACAAGATCTTATTAAATTCTGCCAGGAAAACGCAATTTCGCTGAAGGTCACAGCACAACATGGGACACTGACGTTTAGGGAAGCAAACAAGCAGGTAGTGTTATACAGGCAGGATCTTGAGAATGAAAATCCTCTGCGCCGAAACAGAGAACAATCTATTTCGGCGCAAATTTATGGATTTGAAGAACCATCTGATTAGAGAAAGTTAGACTTCAGTAAAATCTGATGGTGGTTTTTTGAGGTATTTGGCAAACTTTGCCTTCTCAACACAGTTTGAATACGCCTCATCGGGACTGATCATTTTCTTATCCAGATACGCTACAATGGCATCATCAAGTGTCTGCATTCCGAATTTTTTACCAGTCTGCATAACAGATAACAGCTGAAAGGTTTTACCCTCACGAATAAGGTTACGCACAGCCGGAGTCGCAATAAGTATCTCCTGAGCAGCACACCGTCCTTTAACATCTATCCGTTTAAAAAGTGTCTGGGATACAACAGCTCTCAAAGCATCCGCCAGTGTTGACCTTACCTGTCCCTGCTGATTTGCCGGGAAAATCTCAATAATACGATCAACCGTTTTCATAGCATTGATGGTATGTAGAGTACCGAATACAAGGTGACCGGTCATGGCAGCTTCCATCGCCAGAGAAATGGTCTCAAGGTCACGCATCTCACCAACGAGAATAATATCAGGATCCTCACGCAGAGCACCACGTAATGCTGCAGAGAAGCTCTTTGTATGTGTTCCAACCTCGCGATGATTGATAATCGCCTTCTGACTACGGTGAACAAATTCGATAGGATCTTCCACCGTCAGGATATGATCTTTACGCGTCTTATTCGCCTCATCTACAATTGCTGCCAAGGTCGTCGACTTACCAGAACCGGTCGGTCCTGTAACCAGAACCAGCCCTTTCGGCAATTGAGCTAGCCGGGAAATAACTTTGGGCAGCCCAAGCTGATCACATGTCATAATCTCGCTTGGAATTTCACGAAATACTGCGCCAACACCATACTTTTGCTGAAAATAGTTACAACGATATCGGGCAAGTCCCGGTATCTCATAGCCAAAATCTATATCCCCTGTTTCTTCAAATTCCTTTATTCGCTCTTCCGGGCAAATTTCATATAACATTCCGCGCAGTTCATCGTTTTCCATCTTTTTGAACTTTACACGCTCCATGTCTCCGCGAATTCTTAGAATAGGCTGCTGACCAGCAACCATATGCAAATCCGAAGCACCTTCATCATTCATCAACTTAAAAAAAGCATCTATCTGAGCCATTATTCGCCCTCATTATCACGCAACTCTTTGGTTATAAAGAAAATTCAACTGATAGAATATCGACAATCTACACGAACTGGCAAGATAAAACTATGTGATCAATCAAAAAATTACTGTTTTTCGAATATAGTTCACCACGGCATCGGGATCATCAAGTATCTGGAACATCAGGATATCCTCTTCGCTGATATTTCCACTCCCCAAAAGTTTATCTTTTATCCAATCGACAAGTCCAGACCAAAAGTCGCTTCCCACCAAAACTATCGGAAAAGGTTTAATTCGTTGAGTCTGAATCAGGGTGAGGGCTTCAAACAATTCGTCAAGTGAACCGTAGCCGCCTGGCATACAGATAAATGCCATCGAATACTTCATAAACATCACTTTTCTAACAAAAAAGTATTTGAAATTGAGAGGTAAATTACTGTAAGGGTTTGGAGCTTGTTCGTGCGGCAGGCTGATATTAAGCCCGATAGATATGCCACCTGCTTCGTAGGCGCCTTTATTGGCAGCCTCCATGATACCCGGACCGCCACCGGTGATTACACCAAAACCGGCTTTGGCCAACTCCGCCCCGATGGTTTCGGTCAACGCATAATAGGGATGGTCAGATGGAGTTCTGGCTGAACCGTAAATAGTCACTGCGGGAAGATCTACTGAAGACATTGCGTCAAATCCGTCAACAAATTCTGACATTATCCTGAACATTCTCCACGAGTCACCGACCACGGTATTATCCAGAACAAACTTTGGCTCTCGTCGGATTCTTCTGCGTTCACTAAATGCCATGCTCTCCCCTCCGTTTACTCTAATATTTTCAATAAAGCCTTAGCCTCTTTATACAAATCACTACCAGCTTCACACTGAGTTAATGCCCTTTTCACCCAATATCCGGCTCTGCCAGAATTTTGAAGTTTACTATAAGCCGATGCTTTTAGGAGTTGCACCTCAATGGGATTTATTCTTTTCCCGCGACATCTTTTAAGATTAAGAAGCGCTTCATCTGCCAATCCTGATTGAATCTGTACCCGTGCCAACCGGGTGCGCAATACAGCATCTTCCGGTGCAAGATCAACCGACTTGGCGCATAACGAAAGTGCTATTTCATCACCCTCACCAGCTTTGCATATTGCAGTTCCAAGTAAACTTAACAATTCATGATCAAACTGATTTTTCTGCAAAGCTTTTTCCAGCCAGACCATTGCTTCGCCTGGTTGTCCTATCCCCAGATATGATTCACCGAGATACCGGAAAGCTCTAGCCTGCTGCCCGGATGTTGATTCAGCAAGCCACTCATTTAAATACTCCAAGCTTTTAACAAAATCACTCGTCTGACAATAGAGTATGCCTAACTGCAAGCGCAGGTCATGGCAGATTTCGCGCCCTTCATCACTAGTATGGCACAAAGAATATGCTTGATTAAAACAATCCAGAGCATCAAATAAATCGCCCCGGGTCTGTGCGCCAAGGCCGAGATTATACAGGGCCATATGATTGTGATTATCGATCTCAATTACGGTGTCAAAAGCCTTTCTTGCCAAAGTGTTTTTATTTAATAAAGCATAGGAGACCCCCAGGCTGTTCAGGAGATTCACATCGCTTGCATCCAGAGCAAGGCCTGCAAGGTATTCTCTGACAGCTCTTGGCAAATCACCATCACTAAAATAAATATCACCGCTGATATTCAAACTGACAGCATCAAAAAGAACAGAATTTCCAGCTCCAAAGAACTCTGCATGAAGAAGAGCCTTTTGGGCATTTATAAGAGTATCACTACGAGAAAAATTGTGTGTCGGGAAAACGCTGACACCGATAAAAAGGTCAGTAACCCCGTAGTGGTCTTGCAACTCGACCAGTAATTTTTTTGAGAAATCCAATCCATTCTCACCATTAAGTTCAGGCAAATAGACAAACACTTCATCTTTATCGCCAAAGCTTATGGCATTTTGGTGACCCAGTCCGTCTGCGCCTGAAAGAAGTTCCTGATCAGGCAGATTCGTTCCCTTAATTTTAAGTATACAAAAGTTATCCGCCTTACCAGATATACGACGAAATTCCTTTCTTACATCTGGTGAAGAAATCCTCAGAGGATGATCGTCTGTATTGCTTAGAATACTATAATCGCAAAAACTAAATGGTCCCCTCTTTCTGGCCGTCTGCAATGCGGTCCAGGCTTCATTTAAGGCAGTCTCTCCTGAAGTACTATCATCGCCGGACACGAGTTTGCTGCTTCCGATATGAACCCGATAAAAGCGTTCTTTTTTGAGCAGATGAACCAGCCCTGAGCTAAACTGTTCTATACTCGAAATATCACTCACACGAACAAGCAGTGCAAAGACGCATTGTCCGACATGATGAATCATGTACCGACTGTCAGTAAAAGATTTCAGAGAAGATGCAGCTTTCTGAGCGTTTCGAAACGAATCTTTGCCAGCCTTCCCACGAAAAGGTAAATCAACTAGAATCACAGCTACATCAGCATGGATAGACTGGGACTGCATTACTGAAAACAGGTGTGTACTGTTGAGGAGCCCGCTTTCTGTATCGGTGAACGCCTGTTTGATCTGCACACATTCACGTATCAA
>NZ_CP050698.1:3557500-4357500 GCF_005116655.2 Desulfosediminicola flagellatus
TTATCTGTTGCGGGCGCAGGAAATTTGAAGAGATCTTCCCCTAGTACGAGAGGACCGGGGTGGACGAACCTATGGTGTTCCAGTTGTTCTGCCAAGGGCATTGCTGGGTAGCTAAGTTCGGAAGGGATAACCGCTGAAAGCATCTAAGCGGGAAGCCCACTCTAAGATGAGATTTCCCATGACACTAGTCATCTGAAGGCTCGTTGTAGACTACAACGTTGATAGGTCGGGTGTGGAAGCGTAGCAATACGTGGAGCTTACCGATACTAATAAGCCGTGCGGCTTATCCACATTTTTTTGATTAACAACTACTGATTACTCTACTATTCGATTATCGATTTTTAATTGTGAGGTGTAAGGCGTGAGGAGTGTGGCGTAACTGCTATCCCCTACCCTATTTCTTGCAAGATATGCGCTGAATACACAAAGTTTTTCGGCGGTCATAGCGAAGAGGCTCCACCCGTTCCCATTCCGAACACGGAAGTTAAGCTCTTCAGCGCCGATGGTACTGCATGGGCAACTGTGTGGGAGAGTAGGTCACCGCCGATTTTATTTATAAAAAGCCCGATTGAATTATATTCAATCGGGCTTTTTGTTTTTGTGTATCAACAGGTTCATTCGAAAAACTTTATACTCTCTTTATACGATACAGCTCACGGTTTGTTTTCCCAGACCTACTGCTATTTATCTTCAAGGTCATAGCGAAGAAGCTCCACCCGTTGCCATTACGAACACGGTAGTTTCCTGAACTGTTCACCACTACGTTCTAATCGATATGACTTACTATGATGAAGAAGTTGCTCGCTGATGAAAAAGTAAAATCTACACAGCCTCATCCGGCAACGAAACACTAACACTTTGTCTTAATATCAATTTTTCTCTCACCCTGCTTGATGTTCAAATGGATGGAATGGATGGGTTCGAAACTGTAGAATTGATCCGTTCTAATGATAGCGCCGGTACAACACAGATAATTTTTCTTACAGCCAACAAATAAAAATATGCTGGATCTTTTTCGAGGTTACGATTCCGGCGCAGTCAATTACCTCTTTAATCCTATGGAATCTTATATACTTCTCAACAAGGTTGCAATATTCCTGGAACTGTGTAGTCAAAAACATGAACTGGAAACTGCCAGGCAAGCCCTTCTGCGCAAAATTGAACTTCGAATCCACGCTGAAAATGAAAAAATTCACTCATTGCAGAACTCAAACTAGCCTTGGCTGAGGTAAAAAACCTTCAGGGCATACTCCCTATGTGCTCAAATTGCCATAAAATCAAAAACGACGATGGGTAAAAATTGAACTCTATATCAGTGAACATTCGGAAGCGACTTTCCCCCATGGCATGTGTATGCAATGTTGTGATAAATTATACGGCAATTAAGAATGGTACACGAAAAAGTCGTAATCAGGAGGACGCCATCCACAAATCTGCATGATTTATTAATTAGTTTCCGTAGGAAAACGGTACTTTTCATCTAACTCTTTGTCATTCTCAAAACTTTACTCTCACAGATAAGCGAACGAAGTGAGACTTCGAGATCTTATATGTGGCTGTGCTAAAATTTATCAATTTGAGAATAACTGTCTATTCTCGGACCACCTTCCAGTTACCTATCAAAATCCAACAGTCAAAGATTGCCAGGTCAGCGTGTCCGTATCGTTGTAATCTCTCTCATACGTCTTACTTTGATCCCACAATTTCATATAAATAGTAGAATATTCTATTGATGTGTTGCTATTGCACATGTCTATAGTGAGTTTTTTATGCCTTCTGTGCTCCTTATCTTAATAAATAGTTTTTCTTCCTTTTTCATCTTCTCCTCGACTCGATATTATTATTCCCCCAAAACACTGGATATTTTGGTCCAATTTAATCTTTTCATACTCAACTATTTACATTTTTTTGAAAGTGTTCCTTGCTTTTCTATAAACATTTATGTAAAAGGGCTCTTCCAGCTCGGCTGGACGATTTACCGGAAGGATACTGATAGTAAAAAGTCACTCTCCTTCCCACGCCGAAATATCATTTTTTTTCGGTGGTCATAGCGAAGAAGATCCACCCGTTCCCATTCCGAACACGGAAGTTAAGCTCTTCAGCGCCGATGGTACTGCATGGGAAACCGTGTGGGAGAGTAGGTCGCCGCCGATTTATATATACAAAAAGCCCGATTGATTAATTTCAATCGGGCTTTTTGGTTTTCTTAACTATTTTTGATGATAGCCTTCCTATCTCCCCATCCCCGCTTTTTCATTCCTATTTTCCCCTTATTATCGCGACTATCACACGTATCATTCCTAAGCGTTGTATCTTATCAAAAGTTTTTTTTAGAAATTCAGCCCCAAATTTGATCGCCTGACGATTAGTGAATATTCAAAAAAGCTACATTATCCCATGGAATGAGTAAACTATGCTGCGATACGCTGTATGGCGATGAAGAATGATACAATAGATCCATCCGACAGCATTCCCAACAACCAGCCAGACCAATGAAACACTCCACTCTAAGGAAAATTTGCCTCTAATGTGATTCGTCTCAATCTTCCACCAAGACTTACACCACGAACCCTCGGATAATGTGATTATATCCTCTGATTTCTCAGATACTAATAGCTAACCGCCATTTTTTATTCTTTATTTACAGCTTTAACCTTTGATCGAGATGAATTTATAGAAAGTGTTACGTGGAATAACATCAGTTTTAATCGAGTCATTTATCCTTCCTGGAATTCCCTAAATTCATCGTTTTAACCCTACATATATCCTGCGATTTTTTTTCGCTTCTGCCAAACCCGCTATTACCCGATATACACTGTTAGGCCGCCGTCACGCGCCTGATTCACCATACAGGAACGCCTTCTTCTCGTTCCTGATGCGATTTTTTTACTAAAATTCCGTATGGAGGGTCATCACAATTACACAAGAATCAGCTGGTCATTTCGAAAATACATTTGATTCACTTGCAGTCTAAATGTGTCTGTTATTTTTACACCGTGTTAAGCAGTCAGACATCCTGTGATCTTCTATCCCTGCTCTATATTAATCGTACACCACCCTCAGAAACACTCATCAACTCAGCCTATCAATTTGTAATTATTGAATATATATTTGATACATCTAGGTTCACTTAGCATGGCACAGCAGTTGCTATTATAGCGGTATATGAATCTGACATATGTCGTCCTATCAACGACAAACCGCTAATTAATTAAAAACCAGAACGACTGAATACCATGGAGAGAAAAAAGCAATACTACAGCCGGATAACCAGAAGATTGCTCATTGCTTTTTTCTGCCTCAGTACCCTACCTATCATCATCTTTGCCTGGATAATGAAGGATTCTGTAGAACAAACAAATATCTTTAAACTTCAGGAACTCGCCAAAAGCACTATTGAACACAGGACCGAAGTAATAACACAATTTCTTGGAGACAAGATCGACCTTTTGAGCATGCTCGTCACCCTGTACCCAAAAGATCACCTTTTCAACCAGCAGAATGTAGAGCAGATCTTTCTCGCCATAAACCAAAGCGGTGATATCGTCGACCTTCAGGTGATCGGTGTCGACGGCCTCCAGCACGCCTATGTCGGACCATACAGCGCAAAGGTCAAAGACAAGACTTATAATGAAGCACTCTGGTTCATGGAAACCCTCATCAGCGGAGTTCATGTCAGTGATGTTTTTCTGGGATACCGCGATACACCACACTTCGTTGTTGCAGTTACAGATTCCCTAAAGAGTTTTGTACTGCGGGCAACTATCAACTCATCCATGTTCAACGCCCTACTCCACTCCGCCCAGCTAGGACCCGGCGGAGACGTTTTCATCATCAATCGAGCAGGTGAAATGCAAACGCCAAGCCTGCTTGGTAATACAGAACTCACCTATACAGAAAAGCAACTCATCTCCTTTGACCACTCAAACAGATCTCTATCGACAAATAACCACATCTATGCCACGCGGCGAATCGACAAGAGCATGTGGCTCCTGGTTCTGAAAGCTAGTATCAACGATTCCCTCGGGTATTACCTGACTCTCAGAAACAGGATCATCCTGGCTGTCATAATTATTTCCGGAATCGCGATGGCAGCCGCGACCTTCACTACACTCTCACTCTCCCATAACCTTGAGCATTCCGACAAAGAATATGCAGCACTAAGCCTGCAATTTTCTCAGGTTGAAAAGATGGCCACCGTCGGTCGACTTGCTGCCGGCATTGCCCACGAGATAAACAATCCTCTACAGATGATCGCAAACCAGGTGAGCTGGATTAGAGAACTCCTTCCCGATGAAGATCCTACCCAGGTAAAAAACTTCGATGAATACAAAAATTCAGTAGAAAAAATCAGGCATCATGTTCGCAGGGCCGGCACCATCACCCACCGGCTGCTCGGTTTTTCCAGAAAAATGACGGGCGAAAAAGAAAGTGTCCAGATTAACGACCTTATCGTCGAGACAGCATCATTCGTAGAGCGGGAGGCTAGCTATAACAATATCAACATTATCAAGAATCTTGCTCCCGATCTTCCATTAACCATGACTGACGGACCTCAACTCCAACAGGTACTGCTCAATCTGATCAATAACGGTATAGACTCCGTTGGGAAGTCAGGTGAAGTGGTACTTACCAGCAAACTCGAATCGCCAAACAGGATCATTATACAGTGCGCCGACAGCGGTCCTGGTATCCCTGAAGAAAACCTCAAATATTTGTTCGACCCGTTCTTCACTACGAAGGAACCCGGTAAGGGAACAGGACTTGGGCTCTACATAAGTTACGACATCGTAAAGAAACTCGAAGGGACAATATCGGCCGCAAATAAACCGGGCGGAGGTGCACTTTTCACCATCTCCCTGCCGATCAATAATTTCGCCAGACAGGCCTAGCAAACATACTCAATCGTTATTCTCAACTGAAAAGGAGTCAGCCATGAAAGAATTTACTGTACTGGTCGTTGATGATGAAGAGGAGTTCAGGGATCTCACCGTGAAGATCCTCAACAAAAGGGGAATAAAGGCAACAAGTGCTGAAAGTGGCACAGAGGCTCTTGAGTTGCTACAGCGAACCCCTGTTGACGTGGTGCTGCTTGATGTCAAAATGCCAGGCATTGATGGGATTGAGACACTGCGCCATATCAGGTCCAGGTCTCCGCTGGTCGAAGTTGTACTGCTGACCGGCCATGCGTCTGTGGAATCCGGAATTGAAGGAATGAAGCTGGGCGCATTTGACTACCTGATGAAGCCAATAGAACTCGAGCCGCTCCTTGAAAAACTGCGCCTTGCCTATGAGAAGAAGCGGCTTCAAATGGAGAAAATTGAAATGGCCCAGATGAAGAAACATATGGCTATGCCAAGCTGAAACAATGCCTTAACTGGATCATCTACGTTAGGCTTTAGAATAACCTTCGATATTGAAAAGGAAATAACATGAACTCGCTCAAACAGTTTTACCAACTGCTGGTCGCTGGCTCCAAGGCCCACGCCAGGTGGGAGCTGGAAATGTCGACCAACATCATCAAAAGCCGGTGGCGTATGAGTGTCCTCCTGCTGCTGCTTGTGCCGATACTTCTAGGCGGAATTGCCATAGCAGCCGGTGACGGATCGGGGTTGCCCAATGTGCTTGGGGGTAAATCAGCCTATATGCCGTCCAATTACACTCCTCTCATCTTTTTCGCCTCGATCTTTGTCGGTGTCTGCGCAGGTCTCATTACTGGCTGTATCGGTGCAGGCGGAGGGTTCATTATCGCTCCCGCCCTCATGAGCGTTGGTGTTAAAGGTATTCTCGCAGTCGGTACTGATCTATTCCACATCTTTGCCAAGGCAATCATGGGAAGCGTACTTCATAAGAAACTTGGTAACATCTCTATCTCACTTGCTGTCACCTTTCTCGTTGGCTCAATTGCTGGTTCAACTATGGGGGGTATGCTGAATAGATACCTCTATGATCTTAACCCGGTATTGAGCGACCTGTTCATAACATCGGTCTATGTTTTCATCCTTGGTTTTCTCTCATTCTACGCTCTGAGCGACTATTTCCGCAGCAAACGTGCAAACAGCACAGAGGATGGCATTTCAGTAAACGACGAGGATGTATCCCCCATGGGTGAACGAATACAGTCCGTCAACATCCCTCCCATGCTCACCTTCGATGAAGGTGTAACCCCAGGAGGCAGAAAAATATCAGCGATCTTTCTGGTCGTAAGCGGCTTCGTCGTCGGCATGGCTGCTGCGATCATGGGTGTTGGTGGAGGATTTCTCACTTTCCCCATCTTCGTTTACGGGCTTGGCGTCTCATCGATGACAACTGTTGGCACTGACATTTTTCAAATCGTTTTCACTGCTGGTTACAGTGCCCTAAGCCAATATGCAATCTACGGTTTCGTCTTCTACACCCTGGCTATGGGAATGTTGATTGGTTCTCTGTTAGGTGTACAGATAGGTTCCCTGATAACACGGGTGGTGTCGGGCATAATGATCCGCGGCTTCTTCGCACTTGCAGTGACGGCCGGTTTCATCAATCGCTTCTTCGCCCTGCCAGAAAAGCTCAAGAGCCTCAACTACATAGATATTTCCGATTCCACCGGAGCATGGCTCAGTACAATAGGCAACACCCTCTTCTTTGTCGTCATCGGTGCCTTCACTGTCTGGGTGCTATACGTTTTTTTCCGCAACATCAAAGCCTTGAAATCGGAGGAACAGTATCATGAATATGCAGAATAAACTGAAAACCAGAGGTATTCTTATGCTGATAGGTTTTGCAGCAGTTCTGGCAATTATCTTCAGTCCCGTCTTTCCTGAGAAAATGAACGGCCTTGATTTCATGGATAACCTGTTCAACATGGTGTCGAAGGGGTCATCCTATTTTATCCCGGCTGCGCTGGAGGACAGCGAACAATATGCAGGCAAGATTATTGATGTTACAATAACTATGAAAGACGAAAAGGAAGCTGCCGCGACATCAGGCCTACTCCAAAAATCCGGCGTAGCGGTCTCAACTACAGGTTCCCAGTTGCGGGTTAGAGGCGACATGAGCACCATACTCAAAAACAGCTTAGCCGACAGCGACTTGATGTTTGCCAATAATAGCGATGCGGTGCAGCAGAAGTATGGTTTTGGCGCAGAACTGGCACTGTTTACCTGGTGGAAATCATTCCACGCCATTGGAGCTGCTCTGAATAAACAGAAAAAATTTATCGAGGCCAAACCGTTTGCAACTATCCGCAAAAAGGCACTTGAACCCGCTTACAACTATTACGGTGTCACCCCCATGAACTGGCAGGACAACATTGGTCTAATCATTGCCGCGCTTGCATTCTACGTTGCCTATACACTCTGGTACGGGTTCGGAATCATGTTTCTTTTTGAGGGGTTTGGTTTGAAAATCGGGCACTGAGTTTTATACATACATCCTCACCACCCCCCAGGTATGCCGGAATTCATTCTGGCATACCTTTCTCCACCATAAGAGAGATTGCGATGCGCGCTTTATTTTCCACCTTACGGAACCATTTGTTCCCGCCCTCTTTGCCAGTAAAAAGCTCTGAGGAACTGCGAGCTGAATTCGCACTGCGCTATCGCAATTTCCGAAGCCTGCTAACCGCTAACAATAATGCTCTGCAGGCAATGGCCGAGCTTGAAAAGCTCTATTACTCTGGTGAAAGCTATCGGATGGCTGTCATCCGCTCTAAAATCACTGCCATCCTTGTCAACGTATACAAGATGATCCGCAACCTGAGAGAAATGTCCGGTGGAAGATACGCTGAACTAGAACGGAAATTCGAAGGCATCAGCAAACAACTCGGCACAATAGTCGACAGCATCCCTCGACACAAGGACGGCCCGCTCATACTACCATTGCACGATGTCAGTCGTGCACAGAGAGAACAGGTGGGTGAGAAAATGGCCAACCTCGGGGAGGTTGCCGGTCTTGGAGACATCAGAGTGCCCCACGGGTTTGTAGTAACAGCTACAGCAACCCGGCGCTTTCTTTCCAGTACACTTATAAACGAAATTAATCGAAGACTGCAGTCACTCGATCCGGACAACCTTAACGACCTCTCCCCTGTATGCAAAGAACTGCAGCAGATGATCATCGACAGCCCGCTGCCTCCTGAACTCGAAGAACTGCTTATGATCCACTATGAAAGGCTGGAGCGTGCAGTTCATCCAGGTTGCCTGGTGGCACTACGCTCAAGCGGACTCGGCGAAGATACAGCCGGCGTCTCCTTTGCCGGTCTTTACCGCACTATCCTTGATGTCGATAAAGACACATTCGTTAGCGCCTACAAAGAAGTCATTGCGGGTAAATATGGTGCCAGAGCAATCGCCTACAGACGAAAACGCGGATATCGGCATGAGGATATAGAGATGTGTGTCGGCTGTCTCACCATGATCGATAGTGCCATAAGCGGCGTAACCTATTCGCGAGATCCCAAACGACCTGAGCAGGATCTCATTTCCGTCAATGCTGTGAGCGGGCTCGGTCGCGGGGTTGTCGACGGTGTTGCCGATACAGACCTTTTCCTTATCGAGCGGCGTCCACCTTATCGGCTGGAATCATGCGAATTGCGCCAGCAGGCCAGCAAGCTGAACAACGGCACAGCCTTACAAATACTTACCGAACCACAGCTCAAAAATCTTGCAGATACCGCCCTTCGCCTCGAACGATATTTCGGCAGCCCACAGGATATCGAATGGTCCTTTGACCAGCAGGGTCTGCTCTATATCCTGCAAAGCAGACCTATGCTCCGTAACAATCTCAGAAGCGAACAGAACATTTCTTCTAAACCGATCAACCTGCTGCCACTCCTGAGTGGTGGAATCTCAGCTTCCGGCGGTATTGCCTTCGGAGCAGTTCATCACGCCATTACAGAGAACGCGCAAAACTCCTTCAGCGACGGTTCCGTTTTAGTGATTGAGCACCCCGTTCCTGACTGGGCGCCACTCGTCAGCCGTGCCTCAGCAGTCATTGCCGAGACCGGTACTGAAGCAGGTCACCTTGCCACCATCGCACGCGAGTTCGGCATCCCTGCGCTGTTTGGTCTACCCGGCGCAATTACCAAACTCACCGACGGCCAGCTTATAACCGTTGACAGCTCCAGCACCTCTATATATGCGGGGCGGATTGATGAACTACTTACCCGAAAAACAGTCAGAAGAGACCTGATGGCAGGTAGCCCGGTGCAGCGAATCGTCTCCGAGGCACTTGAGCATATTACTCCCCTCAACCTGAGTGATCCGGCCTCCATGCATTTCAAAGCATCAATGTGCGAGACGCTGCACGACATCACGCGTTTCAGTCATGAAAAATCTGTCTCGGAAATGTTCAACTTTGGCGGCTCAACCAGGTTCGCGCAGGGCAGCGCCAAACGGTTGGTCGGTGACGCACCAATGGAATGGTGGGTGATCGATCTTGCCGACGGATTCAAACCCGAAATAGCTGATGACGCCAGAACAATTCGCATCGAGGAAATCGTCTCGCAACCGATGCTGGCAATCTGGCAAGGCATCTCTGCCTTTCCATGGCAAGGACCACCACCTATAAGTGCCCGAGGTTTCGGATCGATCATCTTTCAATCTGCGATTCGACCGGACCTTGACCCGGCGGTCGCCTCAAAACTGACGACCAAGAATTATTTCCTCATCTCGGCAAATTTCTGCAATCTGAGTGTCCGCCTCGGCTACCATTACGCGATGATTGAGTCGTACCTGAGCGACTTGCTTACCGAGAGTTACGTCACTTTCCGTTTCAAAGGTGGTGCCGCAGACATGAGGCGTAAAGCAGTACGGGCCGAACTTCTGGCCGAAGTACTCAAAGAGTACGGTTTTAGCGTGGAGCTTCGCTCGGATGCCCTGCTCGCACGAGTGAAAAAGAAACCGATTGATTATTTGAGCCGTCGCCTTCAGATTCTCGGCTACATCACCCTACATGCTCGTCAAATCGATATGGTCATGACCAACCCTCAAGCATTGGCTCGTTACAGAGAAAAATTTTATAAAGACATCAATGAAATGCTGGCAAAAAAACCTTCACAGACACAAGGATGAATCCATGAACCGCAAAATCATGATGGTTGATGATGAACCGGAATTTCTTGAAACTATGTCCAAGTTCTTTATTCGACGTGATATTGATTTTGAGATGGCAGGTAACTGCCTTGAAGCTCTTGACCTTCAGGCAAAAGGCTGTTTCGACGTGGTTATAATGGATGTAAGTATGCCGGGTATGAGCGGGCTTGAATGTATGACAGAGATGAAAACGGTGCAACCTGATTTGAAAGTCATCGTGCTGACCGGGCACGCCTCAGTCAGTAGCGGCCTTATCGGTATGAAACAGGGTGCCTTCGACTACTGCCTTAAGCCGGTCGCTTTTGAGGAACTGTTCGAAAAGATTCTCCTCGCCAGACAAGGCCACAACTGAACAAAACGTTTAAAAGAATTTTTCTACAGATTATCGCTTCAACGTACTACCCACATTTCCATTACTATTGCTGGATATTTTTTCGATAGCAGAATAATTGACAGGCTAATTACTTGAAAAAACTTCCCAAAGGTGTCAGATATCTTTACACCCTGTCACTCTCCTTTACAACACTGTCCGATATCGTTGGACCGTTCATCTCATCGAACTGCATATTTTTACCATTTCCCATCAATAACAGATGCAACCATCACGCCTTATTTTGTTATACTACTGATATTACAAATTAAACGAATACGCTATTTCCTTCAGGGGATTTCCTAACCATTCCCAAACATTCCAGTATCACGCTAGGCATACTCCCTGCATTACTTAAAGTAAAACATAACCATTACGGAGAAACTTGATGATTTCCATAGCACTTTTCCCATGTCTCTTTACTGATGGCGCCCGGGTGGTCGGAGAACTCTCTTATACCTTTGGCAACCCTGTTATGACCGATGAACTGCTCATACACGAACTCTCCAAAGAGAACGAATATACTGCAAGTGAAATACGAACTCACCTGTTCGGCCCCCCAACAGGCAAAATGTCTCAGGAAATAATAAAGGCTAAACTCGTTTCACAGGTGACTCGACATCTTGCCACACTACTCCAGGATTCCACCGACTGGCTCTATTACGGTTTCTTTACTATTCTTCTGGATTCTGCCAAACATAACCTTCGCAAAATCCTAATCACTGCCGACTATGAATGCCGTCAACGAAACGCTGAACGACAAGAAAGCCTGACAAGAGAAAAAGCGCTGGATAAAATCAAAGAGCATGATCAGACCGCCAGCTATTGGACTCAGTACATCACAGGTAGTAGCCCCTACAGTCCAAGACTTTATGATACGGTCATAGAGTACCAGTGTCAGGATCTGCTCGATGTTATCGCCTCTATTTTCATGCTTTATGAGACAGGCGATAAGCAACCAGAACTGCAACTACAGCCCGAAACCCTGACACAAATTTCATTACAGCCTGATAAGTGACAAAATCTCCTGGCTATCAGATTCAGTTATGGGTAGAACAACAGGAAGAAATCAACGCAATGCAGGATATACTTACGTTTCAACAGGGATTATCTACAATGCCCGTCTCATTGAGTCTGCGAAGTAAACTCATATGCATTTTCGCCGCAATGACCTCCATTGTCCTAGTCTGCTGCCTGGTTATGCTGTGGAATACCCACATGGTCAGTTCTGTGCTGGAACAAGCTGTCCAGAAAGAACTGGTGCTGTATAAAACTGCTCAGGAAATGGAGCTCGCACTTGCCAACCAGAAGGGGTTCCTCACCTACTATTTCGTCGACGGCAACGCTGATTGGCTGAAGTCGCTTAACAGCTATCGCGATATGTTCAAACAGAGCATGGACCGGGCCTTCGCTCTTGATCTCGACCCCAGGCAGCGGCAGACCCTGGAAAAGATTACAACTGATTACGAGAAGTATAAGGAGGCTAAGGATTTCGCCATCGAAAACTACACCTCATACGTCCTACCCGGCAGCATCTCAGCACTCCACGAAAAACAGCGGGATGTGTTCTTTAACCTGCTGGAACTCTGTCGTACCTTCAGCCAGGAGCAGTGGCAGCTCATTCAGGCATCCGAAAAGGCTGCAGTGACACGGTCACACCACCTGAAAGTCATTGCAGGCTGGGCAATTCTTATCTTTATAGCGCTCTGCTCGCTTTTTCTCTACTTCCTCTACCACCATATTCTTCAGCCAATTCGAGACCTGGCAATAGAAACAGGTAGCAATCCGGAAGACAGTTACATGGATGAGGTGCTGTCGCTCTCTCATTCTCTTAAAGGTATGATGCGTGATTTCGATGCAACACACGACGAACTCGCCAAGAGCCGCAGAAATCTACTCCAGGCTGAGCGAATGGCTGTAGTGGGTGAGCTTGCCGCCGGCATAGCCCACACCATCAGGAACCCTTTCACCTCGATCAAGATGAGGATGTTCTCTCTCTCCCGCTCGCTCAACCTCTCGGATGTTCAGAACGAAGACCTCCAGGTTATCTCAACAGAGATTGACCGGATTGATAAAATCGTTGGTAATTTTCTGGAGTTTGCAAGACCACCGAAGCTGAAATTCGAAGAATGCTGCCTGAAAGAGCTGGTGAACTCAGTCGCCACCCTACTGGTCTATAGGCTGAAACAGTATGGCGCAGAGCTATGCTTTACTCCTGACGCCAACCTCTCACCTGTAAAAGTGGACCCCGACAGAATAAAAGAAGCTCTGCTCAACCTGATCACTAACAGCTGCGAAGCAATGGAGCAAGGCGGCACCATCACCATCAGCGAAAGCCGTGAACACCACCCAGAGAAAGGTGAAGTGGGCGTGCTGTCCGTCAAAGATACTGGCCCCGGCATTCCTGATTCCATACTGCACAAAGTTACAGCACCGTTTTTCACGACCAAGGAAGACGGCTCAGGCCTCGGTCTGAGCATCGTCTCCCGGATAGCCCGTGAACATGAAGGTGAGATAGTTATCCCCCCATCTGATAATGGGGCTGAGATTCAAATAAAAATCCCTGTATAAGAGAACGATATGAGCCTGGTTCTGATAATCGACGATGATCACCAGTTGTGCACAAGCTTTTCCAAACTGCTGCTTCAAGAAGGGTACAGCACCGCTACCGCTTTCAGCGGCACTGAGGGCATCGAGCAGGCTCACATCGTTAACCCAGATCTCATAGTCCTTGATATCCGGCTGCCGGACATGAGCGGCATTGAAGTTTTCGAAGTTCTGCATGCACATTATCCCAAGTTGCCAGTCATTATCATTACAGCCTTCGGCAACACCGAAACCGCCATTGGTGCAATTCAGAAAGGTGCCTACGATTTCATTTATAAACCATTTGATGTTCCAGAGATGCTGCAACTTGTAGAGAAAGCAATTATCACCGGCCGCTGCATGTCCTCTCTGGTCGAGGTTAACCCCGGCCCGGAAAACTACTCGGGCCGTGAGGCACTTGTAGGCAGCAGCAGGCAGATGCTTGAGGTATACAAAGCTATCGGCAGGGTTTCCTCAACTAACGCCACAGTCCTTATCCGGGGAGAATCAGGAACGGGTAAAGAGCTGGCCTCACGCGCCATCTATAACTACTCAGACAGGGTCGACTTGCCATTTATGGTGGTGAACTGCGTGGCCATTCCGGAAACCTTGTTGGAGAGCGAATTGTTCGGCTATGAAAAAGGCACCTTCACCGGCGCTACCCACAGGAGGCTCGGAAAAATCGAACAAGCCCGTGGCGGCACCGTCTTCCTCGACGAGGTCGGAGACATGCCACTGAGCATCCAGGCCAAGCTGCTTCGATTGCTGCAGGAAAACAGCATAGAGCGTTTAGGCGGCAAAGAACCGATCGACGTGGATGTCAGAATCATCGCCGCCACCAACCGCGATCTGGAAAAAGCTGTAAGAGAAGGTAAATTCAGGGAGGATCTTTATTACCGACTCCGCGTAGTAAGCATTACCATGCCGCCTCTACGGGAGAGAAAAGATGATATCAATATTCTCGTCACCTATCTATTGGCACGACTGACAAAAGAAATGGCAATTACCTCCCCCGGTATCACAAGTGAAGCGATTGCCAAGCTCAGCCGCTATGACTGGCCCGGCAACATACGTGAGCTCTCGAATACCTTAAAGAAAACCCTCATATTCAATCGCGGCGCCCCAATTCTAGCAGAAGATATATCCTTCCCCAGCATCATCAGACCTCATGATGCAACAGGACCAGCCATTGCCAAGACTATTCAGGCCTGGATACGTCATGTTCTAAAATCAGGTGAACATGAGCGCTCGTATGATTTCTGTCTCGACCATATCGCCTCAGTGATAATTCAGGAGGGGCTAAGCATGACTAAGGGCAACCGATCTCAAGCGGCCAAGATATTAGGTATCTCCCGGCCCACCCTCCATGCCAAAATGGAAAAATATGGTATTGATCAAGCTGTCGAGCAGGACGATTAGCATTAGGAGGCTCTCCGAGAATAAACATTCCTTCTCAAATCAAGGAATTTTCAAAATATCAAACCGAGACACCTATCTGATATTTTGAGCATTGTTATTATCAAAATGACGAAGAGCTGGGGGAAAAGGGCATTCTCAATCAGCCTCAAGGGATTTCACGATCGGTGATACACTCTTTTGCTTTACCTGTCGATTGTGATTGTAACCGTTGAAAAACACTATTCTCGAATACCAATAGTTTTGTCTTCGCACGGTTCTCAACCTGGCAAGGGCCGATTCACAAAAGCTCCATGGTTGTCCTCCGTTCAGCTGTCCACCTCCTTTACAATTAGCCAAAGAAGCGGACACCCTTTTTCACAACTGTGGCAGTAAATATAAAATTTATCATTATATCTTAGATATTTAATCACCTATAAGTACGGCATGAGAGTTGCATTTTCTAAATCAGAATCACATCCTTGCTGATACGGTGTGTTACTGGATCAGGAAATCATCAACTTTTGGAGATCGAAATGAAAAAGCTACACTCAATTCTCGCATGTGTCGATCTGTCTGCATACTCTATATCGACAATGGAATATGCCGTCGCTCTGGCAAGAGGGCTAATGACTGAAATAGTGGTGTTGAATATTATCAACTCACGGGATATTCAGGCGATAAAAAGCGTTAGTGCCGAATTCCCACATCGAGTTGATATTGATGAATTTCTCAAAAAGACCAGAGAATCACGATACTGGCAGGTAGATGAAATGTTAAACGAACATTTCAGCTCCGACAGTGAGCGAATGCGCATTCTCGTAGAGGTGGGTATTCCGTTTAAGGCGATACTTCGAACGATAGAAACGGAGATGGCCGATCTGGTCGTAATCGGAAACAAGGGGCGGGGAAACGTTATCGGCACTCTGTTCGGTTCCAATGCGGAGAAGGTTTTCCGTCACTCACCAGTACCGGTTTTGAGTATAAGAAATATAGCCCAGTTCAGCCGCTAAACTTCTACCGGGACGGGTCTCACAACATCTGATTTCCCGTCCCTACCAGGAATATATCATACACCCGTTTTTTTATGGCCAGGATGCTCGAATCACTTTTCACTATACGGCTGATGTTGGTGTGTATGGCTAAACCTGTAAACTGCCCTTCGTAGGTGTGCAAAATCACTTTGATCCGTTCATGCAAAGCAATATCCAATGCGGTTTGCAATAGATTGTTCCCATATAGCCACAATAGTTGAGGATCAAAAATGACCATGTCGTACTGGTCAGGTTTCAACATAGAATGATATAATTCAATACCATTGTCGAGCGTAGTTACCGAGAACCGGTTATCATCCAGTTCCCGTTTCAAAAGAGCGCTGACATGATGATTCATATCCGCGACAAGAATATGAAAAGGTTTCTGCCTGACCATGCTATCACGTCGGTTGTTTCTTTTTACATGGTGTAAAGGAACCTGACACATCCTCTTCTCAGTCCCAATGAGTAACTAGCCGACTGGCATATTTTTCTGTCTGCAGATATACTCGCTTTAGAAGATGCTTAGCGGTGAAAGGCTTCAGTATGTAATCATCAGCACCGCTACGAAAAGCCCTGATTACATTGAGCACATCATTATTTCCCGTTATAACAATAACTATTCTGCTACGGTCAAGCATTTTCGACGTCCGAATAACATCGATACCGCTTATGCTGCCCATCTCCAGGTCAGTAATAACAACATCGAATGTCTCCTGCCCCAGCATCTCAATCGCTTGCCCTCCACCACTAGCTAGTTTCACCCTATATCCATCACTTACGAGTATAGACTCAATCAATTCCCGCATGATCATCTCATCATCAACCACCAGTGCCCTTGTCAACATTGTCTTTCCTTATTTTCGTGGTAGTTATTTTCGTCTCGATCACAGTACCAGACGAGACGACCTATATCCTTCCATCGAAGATAAGTATTGCAATCACTGTTCCAGCACGTCTGCTGATCCAAATAATCCTGCCTTAACTTAGCTAAACACTACCTGTCAGTGATCAGTATCATACAACTGATCACTAACTTCACCTCTCAACCATATTCTAAAACCGGGAACCATATCACATATCACACCGTAATCCTATCAATTTAATGAACCTTCAAACAAAATACACCCATCAGATAGGCCTATCACTTTAAACGAGTTCTTTAGTTTGATTTTTTCGTTGGTCTTTGTAATAGTTTTACTACTATCCTCACACACACATACCTCACACATGCGGACGATCTACTTTTTTCCGGGGTAATATTTATGAAAACTAAACTATTTAGAGTTGTTAACAACCGAATACTGTTTCAATGCCACTCATGCAAATCACGACGTTCGGTTGGAGTAGGCCCACAAGTACGGCGCAGAAGTATTCGCTGTCATAAATGTGGCAATGTAACTCAGTGCAATCTAAACCGTCGTCTCAAACCACGAGAAACACAGGCCGGCAGATGTGTCATGATCACCAATCAGGGCAAAGAGATTGAAATCGATCTTCATGATGTTTCTATGGACGGACTGGGCTTTGACCTGCCAATAAGCGCTGCGCGAGCCTTGCGGGTCCAGCAGGAGGTTCAGTTTAAGTGTAGCTGGAATCCACGCTTACTGGGATCCAGCAGGTTTGTTGTTAGAAGTATCCAAGGGCGTAGGGTTGGAGCAGAGAAAGTCAATAAAAAATGGTCGTAATGCTCTTGCTTTTTTCTCTAACTGGCCTACAGATAGTTGTGATAAAGTTCAATTAATATTTTCGCAATTTTCTGGGGATTACCTATGTGTCTCCTTTACTCAGTATTTGACGTACTATCACCTGACTGCAAATGTCATTTCCGATACATTAGCTTTCTTAACACTATTCTTTTTCTCACCCGCAAAGCTCTATATGCACGACTGCAAGAGACTATATTAAGAAAGGTTCTGTGGTTTCGGTCAAGATTAGCATCAGCACAATATCAAGACAAACTCAGGGAAGCGCAATACGTAATCAAGGTAAACCATTACAAGGGAGAAACGTTATGAAAGATTCTTCAAGTCTGCATCTTAAAGTGCAGGAATTGTGTGATTGTTTTGCAACATCAGACCCTTTGAAAGAAATGTCCACTATCGAGAAAGAAGAAGAGCACGATGAAGCCGCACTCAAATGGCTTGCCCTTGCTGTTCTGCACGGCATTAACAGCAATGCCGAAAAGATACAAATTTCCGAGGACAAGGATGGCTCTATACAGGTCTCCGCCAAATATCGTAAAGCCAACCTGCCCTCTCCCGGTTCAGCAATAGGCAAAAAGGTTATCGAGACAATTCGCAACATAACACACCTTGAAAAAGCGAAAGGAGCCACCCCTCTTGCGTTCGGATTTCGTAACAACAGTATGGAACTATATGTTTCTGCAAAGGATAAAAAAGGAGAGAAAAAGGTGACTATAGAATTTCCGTAATATAAGGGTCTATCACCTTACGCCTATACAACAACCAGAATCGCCAATTTGCGCCGGGATGAAAGATTTCATTCCGGCGCAGATTACACACTCTCATACACACATTCCTCTATTTGGTTACAAGAATAGACGTTTCATAATGGCGTTAGGCAGATCTATAAAATCCTAAATTCAGTCCCCTTTGATCTGGCTGATTGTTTCCTTAAAAAATCCTCTTGATATCAGGATGCATTTCTTCCACCTGGCGAACTGAAATTTTGCCATTAATCAGTTCTATTTCTCGCCCTCCAGCAAAAGATCCTCTGCGCTGAATTCATCAACTGCCTCAATAAACTGGCCGGCATGGTAACTGATTATCTGACAACCCTTTTTTAAGCTGTCGAGTTCTTCAAAGACTGTCATTGCTGGATTCAGGTAACGATAATAGAGCGACGTTGATATCAGACAGGAATAACGTCAAATAGAAAATTCGCGAAAGGAAAACGTTATGTGAGAAAAAAAGGAAATATACACAAAACCTGCCTGAATTAAATTTTTCAGGCAGGTTCAAAGATGTGTTACGGATTCAATCAATCACCAAAACAAGTGTTAACATTACGGGCAGCGGATATCCACTCATGGTCAAGAGGAACTGTATATCGTTTACCTATGACATCTTCCAGCGGTACGGGTTCTGATTTTTCCCCTCGCACAGCTATCATCGCCCCGCTTACACCTTGCTTGAAATATTCTACACAGGCACTTCCAAGACGTGTTGCCAACACCCGGTCTGCTGCACTCGGAGTACCACCCCGCTGCAGATGCCCGAGTATCGTTAATCGCGATTCCAGCCCTGTAAGTTCCTCAAGCTGGTTTGTTAACTTCAAAGTATTATTATGTAAGGCTCGGGTAAATTCTTTTAACTGCTCTGAGGCCTTCTTGGCAGCCTTGGAATCTTCTGCTTCTTTTGCCTTGATCTTCTGTTCCTTTAAACGACTCACTGTAGCATGCTCATCGACCGAAAGCGCTCCCTCTGCTACTGCAACAATACTGAAATTTGTTCCTCGCTGCTGTCTCTCACGAATAGCCTGAGCCACCTTGATAGGGTCATACGGTATTTCCGGTATCAGAATTACATCAGCTCCACCTGCAACACCTGCTCCAAGAGCTAACCATCCTGCATTATGTCCCATTATCTCAACAACGATAATGCGGTGATGACTGTGGGCGGTTGAGTGCAACCGGTCAATTGCTTCTGTGGCTATTTCCATTGCAGTGTGAAAACCAAAAGTTACATCAGTCATTCCGACATCATTATCAATGGTTTTCGGAAGGGTCAGGATGTTTAAGCCCTGTTGGGACAGGCGGTAGGCATTTTTCTGCGTCCCACCACCACCGATGCAAATGAGTGCATCAAGATTGTGTCGCTTGTAATTTTCACATATGACCTGGGTCATATCCATAACTTCATTACCCACAGGCATTTTGTGAGGTTTATCCCGACTAGTCCCAAGAATGGTCCCACCCTGGGTAAGAATTGATGCCAGAACATCGTAGTCAAGCCGCATTGTTCTGTTTTCCATCAACCCGCGGAAACCGTCCCTGAAACCGACAATCTGAATGTCACCACCCTTAAGAGCAGTTTTTCCAATGCCTCGAATCGCTGCATTAAGCCCTGGGCTATCACCGCCCGCTGTCAAGATTCCTATATGTTTCTTCATTCAATCTCCCAGATACATGTCACGGTTACACTAAGATGATTTGGCTGCTTTGATATTACAAGTCCATTAGTATTATAGAGCTTAAAACATCTGTTTCAATGCAGCGAACAAAAATCTTTTAATCGTGCCGAGTTAATCATCTTCTAACAATCACTATATGAGTAGTCTTCGGTCGGGCACTACTCATTGGCTCCATGATTTCCGCACCCGCATGCACCGGATTCAGCATGCGAGTTGTTGGGCTTCAAACCGTGTATAGGATTTGAACGCAGATCAGGAAAATTGGCGACAACATACGTCTGTGATTTCTTTCGATTAGTCATTTTTTTAAACTGCGCCATAAGAGGTTTGACAGAAAACACAGCTAAAACCAAAACAGCCACAAGCTTAATCGGCTCAGGAATGATTTCAGCAGCCTCACCAATAATGGCCTGTGGTGAAATTCCCAGCATTGCGTAAATCTGATCAACTGCCAGACCAAACATTACGGCGGTTGTTGCCAAGACGGTCAGATATCGAAATGTGCTTTTTTTCCCAAGAATTCCAAATAACACTGAGAGTGAAGTCACATTTGTTGCTGGTCCAACTAAAAGAAAAACAAGCGCGGCACCCGGGCTAACACCTTTTAAAATAAGAGCCGCTGCCACAGGGGTAGATGCAGTCGCACAGATGTAGAGCGGGATACCAATAACCAGCATGATAAGCATGGAACTGAAACCACCCCCAAGTAGACTCACCATAAGTTCATCAGGTATGAGCACAGTAATTACCGCCGCAATCAGCAAGCCCACATAAAACCAGATGGCAATATCTCCCCACACATCAATTACTGCATAACGGAATCCTGCCAGTACCTTTTCTCTCTTTGAGTGATGATTCTTGTGTTCTTCTTCTGAACATGATTCACCATCACAACAATTATCAACAGGACACGAACGATTAACTTTTGTTTGTTTCTCCGGCTCACTCCAGTTAATCGTATTTTCTAATAAGCCAGCGGCTATCGCCGATAAGAAGGCAGCTATCGGCCGAATCACTGTCATAATTGGATCGAGCAATGCATAAGTAATAGCAATGGAATCAACCCCTGACTCAGGCGTGGAAATAAGGAACGCTGTCGTTGCGCCTTTATTTGCTCCCTGCTTCTGTAATGATGCTGCCGCCGGCAGCACACCACACGATCAGAGCGGCAAAGGAACACCAAAAAACGCTGCTTTGATGACAGAGCTATACCGACCTCTGCCAAGATGGTGAAGGATAATATCGGGATTAAGAACAACTTTTAACAACCCCGCGATGAGGATTCCAAAAAGAATATACACGGCTGAATCGAGGAGAATCCGCCATGCTTCCTGTATAATTTCGAGCGGTAGTGATAATAACATAGGGTATTGAAGATATGAGAGAAATAATTAATTATGAATCGTAGAGGTATTAACGTTCTGCTACCTGTTCGTTTTCTCGTAAATGTTCCAGAGCAAGTGAAATAAGGTCTATTACATGATTATCAGCGAGACGATAATAGAGGATGTTTCCATCACGCCTGTTGGCCACGAGTTTCATCGTACGCAACAACCGCAACTGATGACTTACCGCTGATTCTGATATCTCAAGCAGAGCTGCAAGATCACAGACACACATTTCCTGAGTTGATAAGGCATGAAGAATACGCAGCCTGCTGGGATCTCCGAATGCTTTAAAAATTTGACTCAACTCTTCAATTTCATGTAATTCAAGCGATCCGTCACGAGCCTGACTTACCTTGTCCTGATGTATAACCCTGCATCCGCAAAGTTCTTTCTCCATCTGTGCTCCATTGAAAATTTTTAATAAGAAGAATCTATATGAGTATCTGCTCACATATTACCCACAACTATTCAACTGTCAAGAAAAGCGGATGCATTTTCGACGCATATTGATCATAATGATCAAATACATATTCGCATCACTCTTAATCCTTCTATTTCTTCATACACGAATGGACACATCCCAAAACAAAACGCACGGAATTCTGTATATCGTTGCCACCCCTATCGGTAACCTCGAAGACATTACACTCCGGGCTATCAGAATATTAAAAGAAGTTGACCTCATTGCCGCAGAAGACACGCGCCATACCAAAAAGCTGCTCAATCATCTGGAAATCCACACTCCTTTGATAAGCTATTATCGTGAGAAAGAGCAGGAACGGGGTGCTCAGATAATCGAACGGTTACAAAACGGTGAGAATGTCGCTTTGGTGAGTGACGCAGGCACCCCTGCTGTTTCAGACCCAGGAGCCATACTTGTACAGCTTGCCCACGAGGCATCTATTACGGTTTGCCCAATACCCGGTGCATCTGCATTGACTGCAGCTGTAAGCAGCTCTGGCTTTACAGAAGGAGCATTTCTTTTTCTGGGTTTTGCCCCATCGAAAAAAGGCCTTCGTAAAAAGCTCCTCACCTCGTTAATGCAAACAGAATATCCGGTTGTCTTTTACGAATCCCCACGGAGGATTACCTCCTTCCTGCAGGATGCCCTGGAAACGCTTGGTAACCGCCCTACACTCTGGGCTCGTGAAATAACCAAAAAGTTTGAAGATCTTAGGAAAAGCACTCTTGCTGAATTGCTGGAGCATTGCAGCGGCCAGAACAACCGTGGCGAATTTGTCATAATCATCGGTCCTGACAAAATTGAGCAAGCTGAAGGCGAAAACATTGAAGAACTTCTCGTCTGGTATAGAGATCACTCGGATCTTTCCATGAAAGATGCATGTCGTAAACTCGCAAAAGACTTAGGCCTCTCCAGGTCACAGATATATCAGCAGGCACTGGAGATCTGGAAAGAAAAGAACTAGCAACACCATACGTGCAGCTCAAACTATATATTTTTCAAAAACAAAAACTTTTCAACCACACCTATGAATCGCATACGAAGCTCAGTAACTCCGGAAGGAAAATTTATATACGGTATACATAAGCCACAATATACGGTGACCAATTTACGTGACAATACACACATCCAATCACTTGGTCATATAGAAGGCTCAATCATAGTGGATAATGCCAGAAATTTTCCTGAAGATGATATCAACGTCACTAACGCTGATTGGATCTTTGAGATCCCTAACCCGTTTCCCTTTAAAGGCGTAACTTATATCGACAAAGAGTGGGCTGATGCAACCGCATGCGACTATAGCCGTATTCGTATCAAGACTCCTGAACCTGTCTCGTTTTCCGAATTACTTCAAAAGTCCGGCTCAGAAATGAGCCTTCTCCAACAACTACCCGAGCCAATGCAACTTGCACTGGCTACCTGCTCAACCGATCCGAAAGATCTCATACAACTGGCGGAGATAAGCTGCAAAATCGAAAAAGACGATGAAGGCAGAGTAACCGGCCTTGGTTACCGGAAAAATACAGATGGCTCAATCAGGCCGGTAATGCATAAACATATGCTCTTTGAAGCTGTAGCCAATAATCCGCACCTACCTCAAGAGTATAAAGTTGCCATGGTTCTTCGCCCTGGTGCACAAGGCGGAAGTGAAATAGTAGGAGAAATTCCCAGCGAAAATGAGACTCACGTATACGAATATTTACGAAGGAATTCATATATTGCAGGCGGGCATTATGCTGCAAACATGGCAGAAGATGCTAGCAGATATTCAATACAGGAACTCTCACAGCAGGATATGGATGGCTTACGTCATCTGTATTACCAACGTATCTATGTCCGCCTGGCAAAAGAGATTGGTATCAACGCGCCAGAAGAACAGAGAAAATTCACAAATAATGAACTTGAAGATCTGCGCAACAAAATAACTGTTAAGCTCAAGGAAACCCCGGAAATCCCTTCCACAGCGACGCTCTGGGGCTGGAATTTCGGCTTTGATTACGCACCATCAAAATACAGACTCCATGCCTCTCACCAGCAGATCCACCAGCAGTACGCAATGATTCCTGAAAGTGTTGAAGGCTATACCGGCAATCTTGAAGCTTCGCAATTTTCAATGGAGACATACGGCTGTGGAGATTTAGTTGCTGAGGTTATACGGCATTACCGGGCAGTGTATAATCGTGAGTTTTTCGTTGATTACCTCTCAGCTATTGAAAATAATACGCGAATGGACGAACGAACTGTTCTTGAATCCAGCCTTATTGTCTGGCGTGATGAGAACGTTATAGTCTTTGTCCCAAAAGCGCAGACTTCGCAGTGGGAACTGCAACTTATGACGATTGACAATAAGCACGGGATGCCGACCGGCAATATTCTTGAGGCCGATAGTTCCATGCGAAATTCTCTGAACAGGGGAATCTTTGCAGCACAAAAAGCTCTCGCCGGTATTGGGGCCAAGATGGTTACATCGATAGAGTATCCTAAACGCATCGGCAAACGTGGAGAACCCGGTCAACCGCTCATGTATGCGTTTCTGCCAAGACTCCCTGAATCACCAGGAGCATTTAGTGAAGCGCAATTACGATTTATCAATGGAACGTATCCTGAAGACTTTGCGGCTGTATTACGTACCCAGCTTTTACAATACAAAGAGGTGTAATCAACCGGAGAGTCTCAGGTCGGAGCCCTTAGGCCTGAACTATATTCACATCCATACGGGCTGTAGCGATAACCTTCTGCAGCCCCAGCCGCTTATCGAGGTTCAGGATAATTGGTCCGGCAATATTGGCATTAAGTGATGAATTACCTTCTCCACCCTCACCTTTTTTAGAGAGCATAAGTAGCACCGCGAGCAGTTTTGGGTCCTCTGCCTGCAAGATTTCCTGCTCTTCATCAGTGAGATCAAGTGAATAGTTCAGCCCGTAATCTGTTGGATCAACAAGGGTAAATGTCACCCTTGGGGTATCAACAGATTCCAGCCAGTACACACTTGACTTCTTTTCTTGCTTGTGAAAGATGTGATATTTAGTGTAGGTTTCAAATCCGGGTATTCCTAAAGGGAAAGTAATGACTTTTCCGGAATCCGTATCCGATTGCAGGACACCATTTTCAGCTTGTGACATACTCCTCTCCTTATGTTTTCACAGATACATTTTGTCAGGATTACTCACTATAGCAAATTTCTCTGGAGAGTAGCAAGGTACTCCCCTGAAATAACTGGATTACCCTCGCCTTAGACATTTTTTGGCAGTATTTTTTCCTTAGGAGACTGTCCGGGGATAGCAATTTCTCTCATAGAAAGGCATTTTGAAATAATAAGCATAGCCATATTGATACTATTGCGAACATTATTTTTTCATAATAACGTCGAGATGGGAGTAAGAGTAATCTCGTACGACCTCCTGAAAACCACATACTGCCCTGATTATAACCCGCACGACTGAAGTGCATTGTTTCTTTGATGGAGTTAACGATGGATAATAAAGGTTTTTTTGGAGACTGGGGAGGAGCATACATCCCGGAGGTCCTTCATCAAACATTTGAAGAGCTAAAAAAAGAGTACGCAAAAGCCCGTCAGGATCCTTCATTCTGGCAGGAATATCTGCACATTATGCGTACCTATTCATGCCGCCCGACACCGCTTACCCACGCCAAAAATCTCTCCGACCACTTTGGCGGAGCACAGATTTATATTAAACGTGAAGACCTGAATCATACCGGCGCCCACAAGGCGAATAACGTAATGGGACAGGGACTTCTGGTTCAACGAATGGGAAAAAAGCGGGTTATAGCCGAAACCGGTGCAGGACAACATGGTATGGCAACTGCGACCATGGCTGCAAAATTTGGTTTTGACTGTACCATATATATGGGTGAAGTTGATGTAATGCGTCAACGTCCGAATGTCTTCTGGATGGAGAAAATGGGAGCGACAGTCGTACCTGTAAAAGATGGCTCCCGAACCTTAAAAGATGCCATCAACGAAGCATTTCGTGACTGGGTCACTAATATTGATTCGACTCATTACGTATTTGGCACAGCCTGCGGGCCTGCTCCGTTCCCTGAGATGGTTTCATGGTTTCAGTCGATCATTAGCCAGGAAGCGATTGAGCAGATACAGGAATATCACGGAAAGTTGCCAGCCAGGATATATGCATGTGTCGGCGGTGGCTCAAACGCCATGGGAGCATTTACTCACTTTCTTGATACTGATACTGAATTAGTTGGCGTTGAAGCAGGTGGTCACGGTATTGAGACAGGGCAACACGCTGCCCGCCTCTGCGGTAAAGATGCTACTCCCGGCGTTGCCCAGGGGTATAAGACCATGTTCCTGCAAGACGATGATGGCCAGATGCTTGAGACTCATTCTGTTGCAGCTGGTCTTGATTATGTTGGCGTCAGCCCGATTCTTGCTGATCTGTGGGAGAAAAAGCGTGTTCGCTTTGAAGCAGCCACAGATAAAGAAGTCATGGCTGCCCTCGATCTGACGATGAAGAAGGAAGGAATTATTCCGGCTTTAGAGTCTTCCCATGCATTTGTCCAGGCTTTCAAGGAAGCACCAACCCTTTCCAGCGATGAAGCGATCATTATCAATATGTCCGGCAGAGGCGATAAAGACATCTTTACCATTGCACACGCCTTCGATGATCCATCATGGAAAGAGTTCATTATTGCAAGAGGCAAAGAATACAGTTCGAATTCCTGAAATCCTGTTTTTATGAATTCCTGAATTCCACATATCATTTGAATTTCACTACTCGTGTAAAAAGCAGGTAAACCATGCAATTAGAACAGATATTACGTGAGCGAAAAGAGGATAAAGACATCCTCCTCATGACCCATATAGTGCTTGGATATCCGTCCTTTGAAGCCAACAGAGAAATCATCCGCCAGATGGTTGAAAACGGTGTTGACTGCATTGAGATGCAGATTCCCTTCTCAGAACCGATGGCAGATGGCCCGGTTATTTTAAAAGCTAATCAGGACAGTCTTGCAGCGGGCACAACTGTAGAACAATGTCTTGAATTTGGCGCTGAAATGGCCGCCACCTATGATATTCCCTTCCTCTTCATGACCTATTACAATATAATTTTCAAATATGGAGAGGAGCAGTTTTTTGCAAGAGCAAAAGCCGCAGGTATAAAAGGATTTATAGTTCCGGATGTACCACCTGAGATGGGAACAACGTTCCTGAAAGAAGCGGAGAAAACAGATATAGCCCCGATTCTCATTTATGCCCCGACCTCCACACCAGAACGTATGACCCATCTCGATAGCATTGCCCAGGGCTTTATCTACTGTGTAGCCAGACGCGGCGTTACCGGTAAAAAGTCTGAATTCGGTGAAGGTTTTAATGACTACCTGGCACTGTGCAGAAAATCTACCCGCCTGCCTATTGCGGTTGGTTTTGGCATTCAGGATAAGGATGACATTAAAGCGCTTACCGGTCGTGCTGATATTGCTGTTATCGGTTCACAGACCATTCGCCTGGTCGACGAACACGGGCCTGATGCTGTCGGTCCTTTTATTGCCGGGCTACGTTAATCCGTAAACGACTTTATGCATTGCATAAAGGTTACGCTGAAGGTGCACGGAAAAATAGTGCACCTCAATACCCAGAAAACAAGGGGAAGACTATGGCTGAAGAGACTTCTTTGAACGAAAGACTGGCAACAAAAGAGATCATCTGGAACCTTGAAGACCTCTACTCAGCAGACGATACGACTGAGCTCGAGCGGGATATAGCTAAAGCCGGCCACGAAGCAGATAAAATACAAAAAGATTATTACGGTAAAGTAGCAACTCTTTCACCTGAAGATATCTTCCGGCTCGTTACCCGCCTTGAACACCTCGATTCAACTCTGGGTAAACTTGCGACCTACAGCTTTTTATTATTTACCACTCAAGTCGATAACGCTGAGGCCGGTGCGCTTAATCAGCGGATTCGAGAACTTGTGAGTCGCTGCGGCAAAGAAACAGTTTTCTTTGAACTTGAATGGAACCGCATAAGTGACGAGCAGGCAGGAGCACTGCTTAAAAGTCCGATCCTTGCGTCCTATCACCACCACCTTGCTTCAATGCGTCGCTACCTACCCCACCAGCTCTCTGAATCAGAAGAAAAACTCCTGCTTGAGACCCAGCCGGTTGGGCGCAAAAGCTGGACAACACTTTTTGAGAAAATTTTCGGCAACCTCAAATTCGGCCCGGATAAACGAAGCGAAGAAGAAGTACTTACCGATCTCTATAATGCTGATCGGGAAATACGTCAAAAAGCAGCAGCTGAGATGACTGAAGGCCTTGAAAGCCAGAGTCACATCCTGACCCATGTCTTTAATACCCTTGCTGCCGATAAAATGATCTCGGACAGAATTCGGAATTATGACAGCTGGGTGGGATCAATGAACCTCGATAATCAGCTGAAAGATTCAACTGTAGAAACGCTGATCAGTGCTGTTACAGGCAGGTATGATCTAGTTAGTCGCTATTACACCGTAAAAAAGGAACTCCTCGGCCTCGACCAGTTGAAAGATTATGACAGGTATGCACCACTACCATCTCTTCCTTCTGCACAAATTGACTGGAATACCTGCAAAAAAACAGTTTTAGAATCTTTTATGGACTTCTCACCTGAAGTTGCCGATATTGCCAAAGATTTTTTTACAAAACGGTGGATTCATGCTCCAGTCATACCAGGCAAACGCGGAGGAGCATTTGCTCATCCATGTGTTCCTGAAATTCACCCGTATGTACTGGTTAATTACACGGGTAATCTACGGGATGTTTCCACTGTTGCCCATGAACTTGGTCACGGCGTACACCAGGTACTGGCTGCAAGAAAAGGATATTATAACAGTGAAACTCCGCTGGTACTAGCTGAGACAGCTTCAGTGTTTGCAGAACTATTAGTTTTCAACAGTCAG
Source organism: Desulfosediminicola flagellatus (assembly GCF_005116655.2). Taxonomy (GTDB): domain Bacteria; phylum Desulfobacterota; class Desulfobulbia; order Desulfobulbales; family Desulfocapsaceae; genus Desulfopila; species Desulfopila flagellata. Next base: position 3,585,888 of record NZ_CP050698.1, read on the forward strand.
CTTGCTCTTATTGAAGATCCACTGGAGAAGCGTGCCTTTATATGCCAGAAACTGGAATCGATTTTTGCTACAGTCTTCCGCCAGACTGCAATGAACCGTTTTGAGCAGGCAATGCATAACGGTCGACGTGACATCGGTGAACTCAGTACTGAAAAGCTCAGTGAATACTGGCTTAGCACACAACGTGAAATGTTTGCAGGATCAGTTGACCTTACAGATAATTACGGTGTCTGGTGGTCCTATATTCCACATTTCCTGCACACCCCGGGATACGTATACTCCTATGCATTCGGTGAATTGCTGGTTCTAGCGCTCTACAGGGTTTACCAGACTGAAGGAGATAAATTTATTCAGAAATACATCACCCTGCTCTCAGCAGGAGGATCTGAGTCGCCCTATGAGTTGCTTGAACCTTTCGGTCTTGATCTTGACTCACCTGACTTCTGGCAACAGGGGCTTGATGTGATCGATGAAATGGTAAGCCTCATCGAATAGACAAAAAAATTGCGGCAGGGCTACTCAATCGCCCCTGCCGCAATCCATACAGAAATTCATACTGCGAAAAGATATAAAATATTCAATTATTACGAATTTCGGCGCCAGTGCGGATGCGTAATCCCCAGCTTGTTGATCTTATAATTAAGTGATCGCGGACTGATTCCCAATTTTGCAGCAGCATTTTTCTGCACCCAGAGGCATTCCTCCAAAACCTGCATAATCAGATTTTTCTCCTGATCCGCTAACGATTGGCCATCATCGATATCCGTGGCCTCTGGTGTAACCTCATCCAAATGCGAAGGTTTAGCCACAGACTTCCTGACAGGCGGCAAGGAAAGGCTTGCTGCATGTATGATTACATCATCTTCCAGTATGACAGCCCGTTCAATGGTATTTGATAGTTGGCGAATATTACCCGGCCAGCTGTACGCTTGAATCAGACCTATGACTTCATCGGAAAATCCGTGAATATCTCGACGCATTGACTGACAACACTTTTTAAGCAGCAGATGCGCCAAAGGCAGCAGACAATCTCTTCGCTCATGAAGCGACGGTAATCGCACCGGCAACACATTAATACGGTAATATAAATCTTCTCTAAAATGACCTAACTCCACCTGCTGGACAAGATCTTTATTGGTTGCAGCAATAATCCGCACATCTGAATGAATGGTTTTATTCCCTCCCACCCTCTCAAATGCTTTTTCTTCAAGAACTCGTAATAGCTTAGTTTGCAAACCAAGACTCATTTCGCCAATCTCATCTAAAAATATTGTTCCGCCGGAAGCTTGCTCAAACCTACCGATCCGTAATTTATCCGCCCCTGTAAAGGCGCCCTTTTCGTGGCCGAAAAGCTCGGATTCCAGAAGATCTGCTGGAATGTTGGCACAGTTTATCTTCACAAACGGTTTTTGTCTGCGAGGTGAATTAAAATGTACTGTTCCAGATAGAAAACTTTTCCCGGTTCCGGTATCTCCGGTTATTAGAATAGTTGAATCCGTACCAGCAAATCGCTGCAAGCTGCCAAGAATGTTTCTCATCACCTCACTTTCAGCTATAACATCTTTAAAATCATAGACAACATCCTGACGGTGACGATGGTATGCAATTTCATTCCTATGATCGCGCAGTTCAATTGCCTTATCAACTGCAATGTAAATGCGTTCTCTGGAAAGAGGGTGAACAAGAAAATCACTGGCCCCGCTGTTGATGGCTTTGACAATAGTCTCGGCTTTTTCAGATTTACTCGTTATAATAATCGGCAAATACGGATTTTTCCCATGAATCACCTTGAGGAGTTCCAAACTTTTCTTCCCGGATGCATCTATATCTAAAAAGATCAGATCATATTGGTGAGCATCTACCTCTGCCGACACATCCTCTTCGCGTGGTATAGACGTTACTCTGTACCTGTGAGTAAGGGCAGCCTCCATAATGGCTTGTGTTTTCTCAAAGGAATCAAATAGAAGTATTTTGTGCATAGGAATTTCAATTTGGTAAAAGTTATTTCAAAATTGTAATCAACATAATTTTCTTATACGGGAAGCAGGATAAAAAAGCAAATTGCACTCGTATCCTACAAGCCCCAATAATGTAATACCATGCGACATACTCAGAGCCCCGAGGCGGCTATTGCCTCAGATAAAGCACATCCCAAAGACGATGAAAAGTGGATGAAGATGGCACTTAAGGCCGCTCAGGCCGCAGCAGATCAGGGAGAAGTTCCCGTCGGTGCTATAATTATTCATGACAACAATCTGATCGCAGCCGCAGGCAATCGGCCAATCGGCTTAAACGATCCTACCGCCCATGCAGAAATCCGGGCAATACGGATAGCCTCTCAATATTACGATAACTACAGGTTACCGGGTTCAACACTTTACGTAACGCTTGAACCGTGTATTATGTGCATAGGAGCAATCATTCATGCACGGATTGACAGACTCGTTTTTGGTGCCACAGACCCTAAGACTGGCGCAGTTGAATCATTGTATCAGATAGGCACTGATAATAGACTCAACCATTTGCCGGATATTACCAGCGGTGTACTCGAAGAAGAGTGTGCGGCCCTGTTAAAGAATTTTTTTTCTAAAAAAAGAAAACAACGGTAAATTGACCTTCTACCAATTCGAGCTTAATTAATTTAACATAGAAGCTAATTTTTCGTTGCCAAAAGATTCACGACAGGATACATAGTGTGTCACATTTTCATCGGGGGCAACCGATACGGAGAGGTGACCGAGTGGCTTAAGGTGCACGCCTGGAACGCGTGTGTACGCAAGTACCGTGAGTTCGAATCTCACCCTCTCCGCCAATATATATATGATTTCGGTTTGATAGCCGGGTCTGCGCAATGAAGAATCACGAACTCCGCCAGGTCCGGGAGGAAGCAACGGTAGTGACACTCTTCATGTGCCGCAGGTAGCCCGGCTATCATTTTTTTTTGCCTACAGATTGAAACCTTCCCCTATTCTCGGTGCTCATGTCTTATCTTGTCCTAGCGAGAAAATCCCGCCCTCAGACTTTCGACCAGGTCGTTGGTCAGCGTTCTGTCGTCAAAACTTTGCAAAATAGCCTCAAACGCGATCGAGTGGCTCATGCCATACTCTTTTCCGGTGTTCGCGGTGTTGGAAAAACAACACTTGCACGCTTGATGGCCAAAGCAATCAACTGTGAGATTGAAGACGACAATCGCCCCTGCAACACCTGTAATTCCTGTAAAGAAATCACTGCCGGAAGCGCTCTCGACCTGATTGAAATCGATGGTGCATCCAACCGCGGTATTCAGGAAATTCGTGAACTGAAAGAAAAAATCAAGTTCATGCCAACCTCGTGTAAATACAAAATAATTATAATTGACGAGGTTCACATGCTCACCACAGAGGCCTTCAATGCACTATTGAAGACTCTCGAAGAGCCGCCTGAACATGTTCATTTTATGTTTGCGACAACTGAGCTGCATAAAATACCCATAACGATACTCTCCCGCTGCCAGCAATATGAATTAAAGCGGATCCCTGCTGCCGAGTTAACTCACCACTTCAACTCTCTCGCCACTGCCGAAAACATCCAAATTGATCCTCCCGCACTTTCGCTGATTGTACGAGAAGCCGAAGGCTCTGTACGAGATGGGCTCAGCCTGTTGGATCAGGTTTTCTCTTTTGGTGAAACGCATATCACCACCCAGGATGTAACCGAAGTGCTTGGGCTTGTTGATCGCGACATACTGCTGAAACTGACCCAAGCATTACTTGGTGGAGACAGGGCAACATCGCTGCAATCCCTTGAAAATATTTTTGATTATGGCATGGACATTAAACGATTCTGCTCAGACCTTCTTGAGTGTTTTCGGACCCTGCTCCTGACAAAAATTGATGGATGCGCAGAGCTTATTGACTTGCCTGCAGATGAGTTTACCAGATTCACAGAACTTGGAAGACAATTCTCTGCTGAATCAATTCATCAGAAACTCATTCTGCTGATGCGCCTGGTTGAAGATGTTCGTTATTCCAGTCAACCTCGACTTTGCCTTGAGACAGGTTTCTTAAAAATCATCGAAGCAGGAAATGTAGTACCTGTAACGGAACTTCTCGGAAAAGTTGATCAGTTATTAAAGCATATTGACCAACCTGCAAATCAAACTGACACAGCAAGTGCTGCACCACAAAAACAGACTACAGCTCCAGCTCAGACGCCGCCAGTCAATCCATCACAAACTCTTAATGGTGCAACGCGAACAGTCAAAAAAAAAACAGCACCTCTCCCATCAACCCCTGAGCCATCAATAAACGAGCCTCCACCGATTGAAGAGCCCACAGGACCCGAGTCGGTATTTGCTGCAAAAAAAATGCAGACAAGTACGCCTCCGCTAAAACCAGCAGTACCGCCTCCTGCAACAATTGCTGGCGATTCAGTTGGAGTTTCGCCAACAGTAAATAAAAATGTCGAAATCCGTGCACACGAAAAAGATATCCGTAAATACTGGCAGGATTTTATTGCCTACGTGAAAGACCGGAGTGTCTGGATGGCTCAGGATCTTAACAGATCCAAAGTGAAACAGGTCGGCGACGAACTGCACCTTCACTACAACGACGCCACGGAGTGCTCACTTATTAAGCAACGTGAAAACAAGAACCAACTTACAGAGTTTGTCCTTGATTTTTTTCAAAAAGACCTCACCGTACACTTCATACTGCCTGAAATTGATGACAAGCCGGACGAGGATGGTGGCGAATCCCCCCATCAGAAGCGACAACAGTTAGCCAACGACCCGCTTACCATCATGACTGCAGAGATTTTTCATGGGCAGGTCGGTGATATTCGAATCGGCCCGAGAAGCAGATAAGTAGATAGAGACAACATTCACTACCAAATTTTATATCATTAGGACAGTACCCATGGACATGAGCAAAATCATGGAACAGGCGCAGCAGATGCAGCAGAAGATGAAACAAATCCAGGATGACCTGGCCAAAAAAACTATCGTTGGTTCAGCCGGCGGCGGAATGGTTCAGGTAACCGTAAACGGACAGGGCGACGTACTGGGGATTGAGATAGAGAAGCAACTCATCTCAGCTGACGAAACCCAGATGCTGCAGGATCTTATTGTCGCCGCGACTAATGACGGCCTGACCAAAGCAAAAGAGTTAAGTAAGCAGGAACTCGGCAGCCTCACCGGCGGACTCGACCTTCCCGGACTCACCAACTTCATGAGATAGGTACAGGTTACCCTATGCACGTTGTACCTCCTGCTCTTGACAGACTTATTGCTGATCTTGGGAAACTACCCGGGATCGGCAAAAAAACCGCGACCAGATTATCACTCAACATCCTGAGACGCCCTGCCGGTTATGCGCAGGAACTATCAGATGCACTTAAAGCACTACATTCATCAATACAGCTTTGCTCCTGCTGCTTTGCTTTTTCAGAAAGTGATCCATGCGCAATATGTGCAGATCCCAAAAGAGACGGACAAGTTGTTTGTGTTGTTGAAGAACCCGGCGATCTGCTTGCAATTGAAAAGACCGCCAGCTTTCGCGGCCATTATCATATCCTTCACGGGGTTTTATCCCCTATTGACGGTATTGGGCCGGACGAGCTGAAAATTCAGGAATTGATCGCCAGGATTCAGAGTGGTACAGTAAAAGAAATTCTAATCGCAACAAGCTCCACCGTACCAGGTGAAGCGACCGCATCGTACCTGATAGATATTCTGCATAAGGCTCCCGTTACCTTAACACGGCTTGCCTGCGGCATTCCTATGGGGATGGATATCAAATATGCGGACAAACACACACTGGCACGAGCTATTGAGAGCCGGTCACCAGCTAAATAAAAACGCTTGAAAAACAACACCAGACATCATTTTTTCTTGACATCAAAATTGAATATTGGTAATTCAAGCGGGTTCTTTGCATCCCGCAAAACACATGCAAAGAAGCAGCCCCAAAAAATGCGTATGCAGGCGCGTAGCTCAGTGGGAGAGCGCCACCTTGACGTGGTGGATGTCGGCGGTTCAATCCCGCCCGCGCCTACCAAATATAAGGCTAAAGCAGAACGACTTTCGCAAGATTGTCGTTTAGCTTTAGCCTTTATTTTTATATGGGAAGAGATACCATGTCAGACATAGCTGTTTCGCTTAAAGACGGCGAATCCATTTCAATTCCTGCTAACTCCACAGTTCAGGATGCACTTTCTCAACTCCTGTCAAATAAGCAGCGTAAGAAAACTATCGCAGCTATTGCAGGAGGAATTACCGTTGATTTCTGCACAGTTCTGACTGAAGATACTGTCCTCACTCCAGTCCTGATTGGCACTGACGAGGGACTTGAAATACTCCGCCACTCCACAGCTCACATTATGGCACATGCTGTACGTGATCTGTATGGTGAAGATGTTAAAGTAGCAATCGGCCCTTCTATTGATAACGGTTTCTACTACGACTTTCTTCGTTCCGAACCTTTCAGTCCTGATGATTTCGAAAAAATCGAAGCACGCATGGCAGAAATTGCCAATCAGAACCTGCCGTTTGAGCGTACCGACATCAGCAGTAGCGATGCTATCAAAAAATTCGAGGCCGAAGGCGAAAAATATAAAGTAGAGCTCATTCAGGACCTGGAAACTGAGACTGTTTCGCTCTATGGTGTTGGTGGCTTTGTTGATCTCTGCCGCGGGCCTCATGTTGCAAATACTTCTGTTATCAAAGCGTTTAAATTACTTCGAGTTGCAGGCGCATACTGGCGTGGCGATGAGAAAAGAGACGTTCTTCAACGTATCTACGGTACTGCATTCTTTGATGCAAAAGCGCTCAAGAAGCACCTGAACGCACTTGAAGAAGCTAAAAAGCGCGATCATAGAAGACTCGGTAAAGAACTTAACCTCTTTACAACAGACGATCAGATTGGACCCGGCCTTATCCTTTGGCAACCTAAAGGTGCCCAGCTGAGACGACTTATTGAAGATTATTGGAAGGATGAGCATTACTGTCACAGCTACGAACTGCTCTACACTCCACACATTGCCCGTCAGGACCTGTGGAAGACTTCAGGCCATCTTGATTTCTATGGTGAGAATATGTACTCCCCCATGGATATTGATGACGTGAGTTATCAGCTCAAACCGATGAACTGCCCATTCCATATCGGTGTATATAAGTCAGACAAGCGCAGCTACCGCGAATTCCCGCTCCGTTGGTGTGAGCTTGGCACTGTTTACAGGTACGAACGTGCAGGTGCTCTGCATGGATTACTCAGAGTCCGTGGTTTTACCCAGGATGATGCACATATTTTTTGCCGGCCGGACCAGCTTGAAGACGAAATATTTAACATTCTTGAATTGAATCTTCATATATTGAAGAATTTCGGTTTTGCAGATTACGATATTTACCTCTCAACCCGCCCAGAGAAGTATGTCGGTAGTGATGAGAACTGGGACGCAGCGACGGCAGCCCTGAAACTTGCCCTTGAGAAAAAAGGTCTCGATTATGAGGTTGATCCAGGTGAAGGCGTTTTCTACGGCCCGAAGATCGATATAAAAATAAAAGATCAGCTTGGTCGTTCATGGCAGTGTTCTACCATTCAGGTAGATTTCAACCTGCCTGAGCGTTTTGAAATGACCTATGTCGGTTCTGATAACACTGAACATCAGCCGATTATGATTCACCGTGCGCTGATGGGCTCACTTGAAAGATTCATCGGTGTTCTTATCGAGCATTACGCTGGTGCCTTTCCACTCTGGTTTGCTCCAGTCCAGGCACGTATCCTAAATATCACTGACGACCAGGCAGAATATTGCGAAGGTGTTTATAGCGAATTAAGAAAAGCTGGTATCAGAATCGAAAAAGATTTGCGCAATGAAAAATTGAACTATAAAATTAGAGAAGCGCAACTTGCGAAAATTCCGTACATGTTGATTGTCGGTGACAATGAGAAAGAAAGTGGTACAGTAACTGTTCGCTTACGCGACGGTAAAAATCTCCCACCGATGTCAATCGCAGAGTTTGCTCAGAAGGTTGTCGAAGAGGTCAAAGAAGGCCGAGGAATCTAATTTTTTAAAGAAATATGAATTTAATCGTGTACCGATTTGTAAAAATACGCTATTATCAGTCGCTTTTACAATTTGGTTTCACAATTACATCTTTTAAGCTCGTAGAAACGAGGAGGTACAGTTATTAACAGAAGAGGAAGGCACGCACCGGCTCAACGCGAAGCAAAGGCGGTAATCAATGATGCAATCCGTCACCCCGAAGTCCGACTTATTGGAAGCGACGGTACCCAACATGGTGTAGTTACCACCAAAGATGCCAAAGAGATGGCCTATAACGAAGGTCTTGACTTGGTAGAGGTATCAGCGAATGCCGATCCGCCTGTGTGCCGGATCATGAACTATGACAAGTTCCGCTACGAGCAAAAGAAAAAACAACAGGAAGCTAAGAAAAAACAGACTACTGTTGAGACCAAAGAGATTAAGTTCCGTCCTAAAACAGAGGAACATGATTTGAATTTTAAGATAAAGAATATCATAAAATTCCTTGGTCAGAATAATAAAGTAAAAATTACCATGCGTTTCAGAGGCCGCGAGATTGTCTACTCGCAATCTATCGGTATCGAAGCCATGAATAAAATTGCAGACGCCCTCAAAGATGATGCAATCATTCTGCAGCCTCCCAAAATGGAAGGTCGGCAGTTGGTCATGTTTGTAGGACCGAAGTAAGTTTTTTTTTGTTTGAGTTTCATCCTTCCCCGTCGAAACTCATTTTTTATAACGACAACGCTAGAGAACGGTTTACGTGTTCGCCTTCCCTCCGAATACGCGGCCTTTCCAATGGCAATGTATATTGGAGCGCAAAGGAGTTTTACCATGCCAAAAATGAAAACAAATAGAGGTGCTGCAAAGCGCTTCAAGCTGACAGGTTCTGGAAAGATCAAGCGTAATAAAGCGTTCTCAAGCCACATTCTCACCAAGAAGAGCACCAAGCGTAAGCGTGGTCTCAGATTGAGTGATGTGGTTTCTGCAGCTGATCACAAGGGAATCAAAAGAATTCTCCCATACATGTAATTATCGATGGATATTAGGCCTGACAGGTAATTCTGCAGCGCTAAAATCCATTCGTACGACCCGCTTTTCATAATGCGGGAATAAAAGGAGTTGAACAATGCCACGCGTCACACGAGGTTTTAAGGCACGTAGAAGAAGAAATCGAGTTTTAAAACTCGCTAAAGGTTTTAGAGGCGCTCGTTCGCGTCTTTACCGTTCCGCTACCGAAGCGGTTGATCGCGCACTTGTTTACGCATACCGCGACAGACGTACCAAGAAAAGAGATTTTCGTCGTCTGTGGATCACCCGTATCAATGCCGGTGCACGTATGAACGAAATGAGCTACAGCCAACTTATGGGTGGACTCAAAAAAGCCGGCGTTGAGCTGGACAGAAAGGTTCTCGCAAACATGGCAATTCTTGATGCCACTGCATTCTCTAAGGTTGTGCAGATAGCCAAAGAAGCAAACGCGTAACTCTTTCCCCACATACGCTTTTTTCTTTATGCATGCCGGCAATGGTTTTAAACCATTGACCGGCATGCTGTTTCCTTGAGCATTAAACTTTCTCGTTTACTATGGAACAGGAACTACACAGCCTGGCTGCTGAAGCCAAAGCACATCTCGAAGCGTTAACTGAAGCAGGCCAACTTGAAGATTTTCGTATCAAGTTTCTTGGCCGAAAAGGTGACTTCAGTACTATCATGCGTCAGCTTGGTACTGCATCAAAAGAAGATCGCCCCCGCCTTGGTCAACTTGCCAACACGGTTAAAACTGAAATTGAAGAACTGTTTGAGAAGAAGAAATCTTCACTACAATCCTCTGCTACTACAAGCGACGATTTCACAAAGCCTGACTTGACTCTCCCCGGCCGCCGTCCACAGACTGGAAGGTTACACCCTGTCACCAGGGTCCTGACTGAAGCCTGTGCCATTTTTGAAAATCTTGGATTTTCTGTGGCTGAAGGACCAGACGTCGAACAAGACTACTACAACTTCGAAGCACTCAATATCCCTGCCCATCATCCGGCTAGAGATATGCACGACACATTCTATGTGAGTGATTCCATCCTGCTTCGCACCCATACATCTCCAATGCAGGCACGTATCATGGAGGCACAGGATCCGCCTCTTCGTGTTATTGCTCCGGGAAAAGTATATCGATGCGATTCAGATATCACGCATACGCCGATGTTTCATCAGGTCGAAGGTTTCTTTGTTGATAAGAATGTCTCCTTTGCAGACTTGAAAGGTATTCTGACTGTCTTTACAGAGAAGATGTTTGGAAAAAAACTTGCGCTTAGATTCCGTCCGAGCTTTTTCCCATTTACAGAGCCCAGTGCAGAGGTTGATATCGCCTGTGTTATCTGTGAGGGTAAAGGCTGTCGTGTTTGTAAAAAAACAGGTTGGCTTGAGATTCTCGGATCCGGCATGATCGACCCAGAAGTTTTCAAAATGGTTGGCTATGATCCGGAAGTCTACAGCGGATTTGCTTTCGGCCTTGGCATTGAACGTATTGCCATGCTGAAATACGGCATCGACGACATCAGGCTATTTTACGAGAACGATCTTCGTTTTCTTTCCCAGTTCTAATCGCTTCCTATAAATCGACTATATTGCCATGAAGTTCACGCGTGACTGGTTGCAAAAATATGTAGATACAGACGGGCTGTCCAATGCACAACTCGCCGAACACCTCACAATGCTCGGCCTTGAGGTCGATGCTGTAGAGGAACTGTATGAGGATCTTGCTGCCCTTAAAACAGGCCATATCCTCAGTGCCGAGAAACATCCTGATGCTGATAAGCTTCAGGTGTGCAAGGTTCAGATTGGTGAGGAAACTCATCAGATTGTCTGTGGTGCCCCTAATGCCCGAACAGGGCTTAATGTTGTTGTCGCCCTTCCCGGCACCACCCTTCCCGGAAATTTTAAAATAAAAAAATCTAAGGTCCGTGGTGTTGAATCACTCGGGATGATCTGCTCTGAGCGCGAACTCGGACTTAGCGATGATCATCAGGGAATCATGGAACTTCCAGAAGGTACGGCACACGGCCAATCCTTTATCGAAGCTGTCGGTCTCGCCGATACTATGATTGAGGTTGACCTGACCCCGAATCGTCCTGACTGCGCCTCTGTAATCGGCACAGCCCGTGAGGTTGCTGGTGTTGTAAGAAAGCCTCTGCAGATTCCTGTCCTCAATGCTGAAATCACCAATGCCAGCAGGAAATTTGCTGTCGAGGTGGAATCTCCTGAGCTCTGCCCGAGATACGCCGCAAGAATGATTACTGGCGTAAAGATTGGCCCTTCACCATGGTGGTTAAGAAAACGATTGATGGCTGTTGGAATGCGCCCGATCAATAACGTTGTTGATATTACCAACTTCGTAATGCTTGAGTATGGTCAGCCACTCCACGCCTTTGACTTCGATACTCTTGCCGGTTCAAAGATTGTTGTACGTAACCCACGCACTGATGAAACAACATTCACTACACTTGATAACGTCGAACGTAAAATCGACAAAGACACACTGCTTATCTGTGATGCAGAAAAGCCTGTGGCACTCGCCGGTGTGATGGGTGGAATGAATTCAGAAGTTACTGCCTCAACGGTAAATGTACTACTTGAGAGCGCATGTTTTAACGCGGTATCGATTCGTCGTACAGCAAGAAACGTCAATCTGTCAACCGATGCATCATATCGCTTCGAACGCGGAGTTGATCCAGGCGGCACGATTAATGCGCTTAATCGTGCGGTAGACCTGATGTGCGAAATTGCAGGTGGGCAGGCAGAAGATGCCGGAGAAGATCGTTTTGAAGGACGTAAGCCTCTCAACTCCCAAACCCTGAAAATCACACGAACTGCAAACCTCCTCGGTATTGAACTCGACTACGATAAGATCGCCGATTTACTTGAGTCCATCGGGTTTAGGTGTAAGCCTAAAGATGATGATACTATATGGGTACTTTGCCCAACCTTCCGTATTGATATAGAACGCGAAGCTGACCTTGTTGAAGAAGTCGCACGGTTATACGGATATAATAATATCCCGACGACCCTGCCTTCTGCAAACCTCAGCTACCCTGAACAGGATACACGTCGTTTCAAACGCGCCGATGCTACACAAATGATGCTGTCCATCGGTTTCAGTGAGGCTATAAACTATAGCTTCACCGCTGAAAAGCATGCTGAAATGATGAAACTTGCAGCTGACGATGTACGTCGTCAGTTTGTCAAATTGCTCAATCCACTCACTGAAGATCAGGCTGTCATGCGAACCATGCTTCTGCCGGGTCTGCTCGAAAACGTTAAGCGTAATATCAGCTTTCAGAAGACAGCTGTTAAACTTTTCGAGATTGGTAAAGTGTTTCAGCCACTCGAAAAGAATGCACAGCCCAAAGAGACCAGTAATATCGCAGGCGTGATGACCGGGAACAAATATGGTGAAAGTTCTCAGCTGCACTTTAAAGCCGATAATGTCGATATTTTTGATGCTAAGGGTGCTGTTGAATACATCCTTGAAGAGCTTCGTATTACCGACAATAGTCAGATAAACGTAGAATTTGTCCATCCAGCTCAAGAAGGTGTGGAAAATTTTTGCGACTCCGACTATGCTCTTCTGGTTTTTGCCGGTGGAACTCTACTTGGAACCATTGGCAAAATTCTTCCGGATGTCCTGCGCAGCTTCGGTATCAAACACGATGTTTACTACTTCGAGCTTAACTTTGATGCAATCTGTGAATTACAGGCGGCACCTCGGGATTTTAGTTCACTGCCAGTCTATCCGTCCGTCAAGCGTGATATAGCTCTTGTCGTTCCGGTTACTGTATCAGCAGGAGAACTGTTGGCAAAGGTGCATGAGACCCGGGAGAAATTGATCGAATCGGCAGAAATATTTGATGTATTTCAAGGCGGCAAGATCGAAAAAGGATATAAGAGTGTGGCTGTTTCCATAACATACCGGTCCGCGACCAAGACACTCACTGAGAAAAATGTGGAAAAAGCCCACGTAAAAGTTGTAAAGTTGCTTACCGATACTTTCGGTGGCAGTTTCCGTGATGCATGAGGATATATGAACAGTAGTAATCTTACACGAAAAGACCTGGCAGAAGCCATTTCAACCCAACTTGGCTACCCGCAGAGCAGCTGTGCAGACATCGTCGACAGCTTTCTGGATACTATGAAGCAGGCATTGCTTGATGGCGAAACCATCAAACTGGTACACTTCGGCACCTTTACCGTTCGCGATAAAGCACCACGTCGTGGCCGAAACCCACGTACCGGTGAGACCATCACCATTAAAAAACGCCAGACAGTAAGCTTTAGGCCGAGTAAAAAATTGAGAGAGCAGATTAACGTTTAATACCCTGCTCTTCACCAATTGACAGGAGTCTCGCTGGTATTATGAATGTTAACATTCCAGACAAGCTCTACTTCAAAATTGGTGAGGTCGGCAAACTTGCAGAAGTGCCTACCCACGTTCTTCGCTACTGGGAAACTGAATTCAAAGGAATTCAACCCAAAAGAGCCAGCTCTAATCAACGGCTTTACCGTCGCGAAGACGTGGAACTTATCCTTAAGATAAAGGTTCTTCTGCATGAGCAAGGCTTCACGATCGCAGGTGCAAGAAAACTGATTGAAAGCGGCCAGGACATCCCTGAGCCAATTAAAACCAGTGATCAAAGCGCTGAATGCCTGACTGAAGCACTCGGCTCAATCAAGAGTGAACTGCAGGAGTTACGACAGTTCCTCAATAAAACAAAATAACTGTTACTGTTTTGTTCAGCTTCTGTTGACAGCAAAATAAAGTAATGGTACATAAGCAACACAGGTCGGGATGTAGCGCAGCTTGGTAGCGCATCTGTCTGGGGGACAGGGGGTCGGAGGTTCAAATCCTCTCATCCCGACCAACAATTGCAAGGGGTTACGGATCACACCGTAACCCCTTTTTTTGTGTTTTATGAACTATATGTAAACTTTCAGCCTAAATATTTCCCATCCAACTGATGTCGCAATAAGCATCATCTAGATGCACCTCATAAATTCACACCTGCTCATTAGTTTTTCTACGATAAAATAGAAATAATAAGGAAGCATCTCGGATTGGTCAAAACATAGACAATAGTCAAAAGCAGACTTAACCCCTTTTTTATTAACTGTTTAATAATTTGAGTTACATTTCAGGACGAGTTGTAGGAAAGTAATAAAGTTTTATACCAAGTATTAAAGTATCATACTGAACGAAATTCAATGTATCGAATTTCGTTCAGTATGAAGTTGTCCCCTCATTGTGTTGTCTCCTCTAAATCCACTTTTTTTGTAGTACCTCCTCCACCAGAAAAACGAACGTTTTCCTTGTTAACTAAAAAACGATACATTACTGTTGTTAGGGTAGCAAGATAACCCAATAAGAAAATCAATGGCAGGTTGTTGCCCTAGTTTTAAGTTTTTTGGTGCTAAGGATAGATATGCTGATTGGATATATCAGAGTTTCGAAAAATGATGGAAGCCAAGTCCTCGATTTGCAAAATGATGCTCTTGTTTCTGCAGGTGTTGATAAAGGTAGAATCTATGAAGATCTAGCTTCTGGTCGAAAAGATGATAGACCTGGGTTGAGAAAGTGTCTTAAAGCATTGCAGCCTGGAAATACACTCTTAGTATGGAAACTTGATCGTTTAGGTCGAAGCACAAAACATTTGATAGATATAGTTGAAGACCTGAATAATAGATCAGTTGGCTTAAAGGTTCTTGCTGGTGCTGGAGCAGAGATTGATACAACGACAGCGAATGGTCGTCTTATTTATGGTATTTTTGCAGCACTTGCAGAGTTCGAAGCAGAATTGATAAGAGAACGAACCAAGACTGGACTTGCAGCAGCCAGAGCTAGAGGTCGTTTGGGGGGCAGGCCAAGGAAAATGACGACTGATACCCTGAAAATGGCGATGTCTGCAATGGCTGATCCTAACTCCAATGCCTCTAAAGTGGCTAAGAGTCTAGGAATCACAACAACCACATTGTATGATTATGTAAATGGTGATGGTTCTGTGAAGGAAAAGGGTCAAATTCTGTTGTCCACAAAAATCGAGAGTTTATAGCAGCCAATTGAGCTCTAGGCGTTCATCATTAGTAAAGAAGACTGGTATAAAATCTCAAAGAAATCAATAGATTGACTTTTGAACAAAATACATACAATAAATTTAGGTTTTTAAATGAACGAAAACTCATGCTTGACATCTGTAACATTTGAAAATTATAGGGCTTTCAAAAGTAAATCAACTATAAGAATTAATAAGTTGACTTTGTTGTTTGGATACAACAATGCTGGGAAAAGTGCGTTGATTCGAATGCTACCATTTCTGGCCGATAGTTTTAAAAATAAGAAAACAAGTGAATATACAAAAAGTTATATGGATTACACTAGTTCTTCTTTAAGAGGAGCACTGTTTGAAGATATAAGGCATAAAAGTGCCAGGAAAATTCGTTTTGGATTGAAATGGAGTGATGACCTAGGGATAAGTTTTTCAATTCAGCAAAATGGGATGGAACCCGAGTACTTATCAGAGTTGATTTTATCGAAGGGAGCAATAGTCAATAAGTATGAAATGTCATTGGATTCAAAAGATAGTTTTGAAAATATACAAGATGATAGTGATGTGATTATTTTAAAATCATTTAATGAAATAAGTGATGGTGAACTGAAAACTAACATTATAAATTACTCTGAATCTATTCACTGGGTTTCATCCACGCGAGTGCATCCTCCACGTGAGTTTGAAATAGGAATTGGAGTGAAAATCGGTGTCAATCCTGATGGTAGTAGAGTTGGAGAAACAATTTGGCATTTAGCTGAAAATAAGAGTGCGTCTTTTGATGATATCAACAATTGGTTGTCTAAAACTTGTAATCGACATTTCGAATTTAAGTCATCTTCAAGCAGTGTAACTTCTGCAGGTCGAAGGAAGGTTAAGTTAGAGACAGTAGCAAATGAAGAGTTTGAGATGAATTCAGCACCAGTTAATATTCCTATATTGGACTCAGGTGAAGGGATAGCTCAAGCATTACCTGTTGTAACAATTTGTGCTATGGCAGCAAATGGGGAATTAGGGAAGTGTCCAATTGTTGTCATTGAACAGCCTGAACTTCATTTGCATCCGAAAGCAATTGTAGTACTCGCAAATTATATAGTTGAGTGTACAGAAAAAAATGTAAATGCACGAATTCTCGTTGAAACTCATTCTGAGAGCTTTTTATTGGCTCTACAGACTGCAATTATAGATAGAAAGCTTAAGCTTAACGATTTTTCATGTTATTGGGTA
The DNA here is from genome assembly GCF_005116655.2 of Desulfosediminicola flagellatus. Lineage (GTDB taxonomy): Bacteria > Desulfobacterota > Desulfobulbia > Desulfobulbales > Desulfocapsaceae > Desulfopila > Desulfopila flagellata. Next base: position 3,602,231 of record NZ_CP050698.1, read on the forward strand.
GGCAGAGAAAATAATGAAAGTCATATACAAAAAGTCGAATTTGATAGCGAGGGGTATATCATCGGAAATTGGCCTCAAAGTGTATTTAGAGAAACGGTGAACCAATCAAAAGAATTGTTGAATAAGCGAAAAAAAATGGTGCTGTAATGGTCATCTATTTGGAGAAAGAACTTTTTAAAGATTCAAATCGTGATGATTTATTATTGATATTGCATTTAGGAATCAAAAACCAAACATTTATCCAATTTGATGACGATGACGAAGATGTTAAAAATTGGCAGGAAAACAATAATCCTGAAGGTTGGGATGAAGTTTTCAGGTGTTGGATTAGTGATGCTACTAAATTTCAACAAATGAACAAAGCTATAGTTAGGGAAGAACTGTTAGAAAGTGATTGGTTGAGTGGTGAATTTCCCATTATTACACTCACAGATGCTTATTATCTCATTATTAAAAGTTTCGAACTATGGCTTGAGAATGAACGCAATGATGGTTCATTTATTCGCTGTGTCATTGACGACGATGTTAGAGATCGGTTTGATCAGCTAAGGAGTCGCGGACGGCTTAAGCTAAATGGCTTGGGCGGTATAGGTGAAATGAAAGCAGTTTTAAGATTAGAGCCCAAAGAATTTGGTTTTCGGAATAAAATATTCGTGATTTGTGATAGTGATGCAGCAAATCCCTCTATACGAGATGAAAATGCTGAGGAAATTGTCGCGATTTGTAATGACAATAAAATTTGGCATCATTGTCTTGAGCGAAGGGCAATTGAGAATTATGTGCCAATTAATTATTTAGCAGATAAAATGAATCCATTACAACGAACTAATAGTGATTTGGGTAAAAAATATGATGCTTTTTTAAGCTTGAATATTAACCAGAAAAACCATTTTCATATGAAAAATGGTTTTAAAAATCTCGGCTGTTTAAATTCGGGGTTATATGATTCTTTAGCTGATGATGTTAAGACTTTGTTAGAAGGTGGTTTCGGTGATAAATTGTCCGAAGTCTTTTCTGATGAAGACCCTGAAATTATTCATAACCATATTCATGGTGATGGTGATCCGGAGCTAAATAGTATATTCACTAAAATTAATCACTTTATGAGGGTTCCGGTATGAGTTTAAATTTCACTATGGAACCAAGGGTTTCATTTCTAACTGAATTGTTAAAAGAAATAGATAACTGTTCATTGCAAATACCACGTTTTCAAAGAGAATATGTTTGGGTATGGGATCAACAGAGAGACCTGTTGTGTAGTATTTACGAAGGATTACCTATAGGATCAATATTGGTTTGGAGTACAAAATTAGCAAATGTTAAGTCACACAATCAGATTGGACCTTTCAAACTAAAAGAAATAGACCAAGAAACTTACAGCAAAATGTTTATAATGGATGGCTTGCAAAGGATGACAACACTTTATGCCACATTATTTCACCCTGTCGGGGACGATTATGATAGCTTGGAAGGTACTGACGATTACTTTATTTATTGTGATTTAGATGCTGATGATATTCAGAGTTTATTTGTAAGAAAGATTGATATAAAAAATTTTGGTATTAACGACTCAGGAAACTTCATGCCGTTGAGATATGTTTTTGATACAAAGGCATTTTTAAAATTTCAACGGCAATTACCAGAGGATAGAGAGGACTGGATTGATAAAGCTGATGAGATAGTGGCAGTTTTTAAAAATTATAAAATACCCGTGATTCCACTCGAATCAAACGAAATAAGTCTGGTTACCAAGAGCTTCGAGAGAATAAATACGCGTGGAACTGTCATGTCTGAAACTCATATGTTGAACGCATTGAGTTATTCCGATCGATTTGATTTGCTAAAAATAATTAGCGAATATCAAGAATCATATTTAGGTGAAGTTGAGGGCTGGGGAGAGGTTGATAAAGATTTTATTTTGTCTTTGATTAAAATGGAATTAGGGTTTGATATTTATTTTAAAAATACTGATGTAGTTGCTGAAAATCTTAATCAAAAAATAGTCCAAAAAGTGTTTTGTGCCATAAAGGATTTTATTGCATTTTCTAATGAAATCTTAAATTTAAATAACGCTAAACTCTTCCCATACAAGCTACAAATGTATGGTTTAGGTTACTCATTTCTCCAAAGTGAACCTCTCCCAAATGATGTCCTCAAGGCATGGTATATAATTACAACATATACAGGGGCTTTTGGTGCAACAGCACGAAATTCATCATATTCTCTTGAGGACTTGAAACGTTATATTCAAAACAAAGAGTTTAAATGGACTTTAAACATTCAACCACAAGTTAATGTGTGGCGTGAAAATGTTGGATTTCGCAGTGCGCGAATGAAGGCTTGGGGGTTTGCCCTAGCTAATAAACAAGATTCAACTCTTCAAAATAGGAATTCTGCTCTAAATCTTATTACCAGTTACAGAGGCAAATATTTTCGTAAACCATTAGAATTGAAAACAGTTAGTAGTAAGAGACCTGGGCATCATTTCTTAATTCCACCAGAAAAAGTCAAAAGTTTTTCAATTATTTCTTTATCAGAAATTGAGCGTGAAGCTCATTTTATAAATGATTTGTTAATTGACTATCTTTTAAGTGATGACTTTGATTCATTTGCGAATGAAAGGGAGGATCTAATATTTAATTGGGAATTACAAAATATAGTTAAGCCCGCGGCACATTTGTTAGGATTGAAAAATATTACTTATAATGGATAGTGGTCTCTTAAGACTATGGTGGAGTAACGATAATAGATGAAAAGTTTTTTAGAGTTTTTTGCTGGTGTAGGTCTGATACGAGAGGGGCTTAGTGCAACTGGGTGGGAATGTCTTTTAGCAAATGATATATCTGAGGACAAAAGGGATATATATGTCAAAAATTTTGGGGAAGATGATTTCCTTTTAGGTAATATCTGGGATCTTATTAGTGAACCTGCTTTAGTACCAGATAGTGTGTTTTTGTATACAGCATCATTTCCTTGTAGTGACCTTTCGGTAGCAGGCAGTCAGGCTGGTCTGCAAGGTTCTGCATCTGGGACGCTTAATGCTCTTTTACAAATATTGAGTATAAAGACAAAATGTAACACGCATCCTAAGGTTATACTTTTAGAGAATGTTAGCGGTTTTTTGACATCTAATAATGGGGATGATGTTGTTCGTACAGTTAAAATGTTCAATGATCTAGATTATTACGTAGACATTATAGAGCTTGATGCTATTAATTTTTCGGCGCAAAGCCGACCAAGATCTTTTTTGATTGCTGTTGAAAGTGATTTGGCACAGCGAAATATGGAAATAAAATGTAGTACAATAGGAGCTAATAAATGGTGGGAAAAGTACGAATTATATCCAAGCCTCAGGCCTGGTAAGATAAGGAAAATTATACGTCAAAACGAGAGCTTGAAATGGGGCCTATTTGATATTGAGCCTAGTAAGCCATCTTCAATGAGATTGAAAGATATTATCGATCAAAGTATACGTACCAATTCTTCTTTATGGTGGGTTGATGATCGAAAGACACGGTTGTTCGATCAAATGAGTCAAGGACATAAAATTAAATTGCATGGAATGATAGAAAGTCAGAAAACTTTATATGGTACTGTTTACCGTAGAATGAGAAACGGTAAATCTATGGCTGAATTGAGAACAGACGGGTTCTCTGGGTGCCTTAGAACACCAAAGGGTGGTTCAAGTAAACAAATTTTAGTAGAGGCTGGTGGTGGTGATTGGAAGGTCCGGTTATTAATGCCACGTGAATATGCTAGATTACAGGGGCTTAGAGATAGTTTTATCTTACCTGAGAATGTAACCAAGGGGTATTTTGCAATGGGTGATGCTGTTTGCGTCCCTATTATTGAGTATATTGCTGAAAAAATTCTTAATCCTTTGTATTCAAGTTTAGCTGAAGAAGTTTGATACTAATATATAGTATATTTCTTATACTGTGTAATCTTAACCAATTTGATTGGCACAAAGCCACAAAGCCAAGGGGCAAGTCCGCTTTTGACTTTTATCTATGCTTTGACCAATCCAAGATACGCACTGACTATCTCAAACGTAAAAGGCCATGCATAAGCAACTGAAATTCAATCTCGAAGGTAAATATTTTCAGATTAAGTCTGAACTATTCTAGTTCAACCGGTCTCGGATCTACCATCAATTTGCACATAAACAATCTTGGTTCTCCCCTGACTTTTTTCTTGGTCTTGTATAGCTGGCCCTGAATCATGGTGAGAAAATCGATTGTTAAATAAAAAAATCAAGTACTTCTAACTCAATCGCACTTTTATTCTGCCAGTCTGCTTTGTTAAGGTTTTGCAGTAGACGCTTTCGGAAAAATGGTTCATATTTTTGAGATGGCAAACCTCTCAGTTTTCGTTCTATCCCCCTTCACTTTTACAAAAGGAGAGAAGAGGACAAAATACTTGAAGCAATAAACTCTACCAGAACCGAGTGTTTTAAGTTCTTCTGGGAATCGCAACTATTCTGGTAAACCTACAAAACGGCTCCATATGCTTCAGTAAATGCTTTGGCGATATATTCATTGCTACAATATGCAAATCCTTTGTCACCCCATTTAGTCCCCCAGCTATTTCGTACAATGAAGTAATCTTTTGTATAACCCACCAGGCAGACCGCATGACCACCAAAGGTTTTAGAGCCATCATACGTATCCAGCTCTCCGTTTGTTGAGGTTGCTTTCTTCCAGTTCTTATCAACATCTAAACGAGTTAACACTGGACCTGCATGTGCAATCCAGCTTCGCCAGTGATCGAAATTCAGCCGAAGATTGTAATAAGCGGTGATCCGAAATTGCGCAGCGATTGAAAAGAAAACATTGGCCGGGAGTTTTGAGAGAGAACCATTCATCGAAAGCATATGCTCGGGCACACACCCATATTTTTGTGCAATTCTGAGTGCAAGTTTTGTAGAGGTGCCAGCATTTTCTATAAATGTTGTGGGGTATCTCGTTAGATCATCAGTTTCTTTGTTAGCCATCCAGATAAAACGAGGAGAAGGTTCTTCTGTCTCAGCCATTTTTCCTTTGGTAACATAGTGCCATCGTAATACACCATCTGCAGTCGCAAATCCTACACATGCCCCAGTTTTCCCCTGGTCACGAATTTTCCACCAGGATTGCCTGAGATCTTTTTTCTTTGGTCGTGGACTGGAAAAATCACCACTGGAAATTTGCAATGCCCCGGTGAAAATATTCTCAGATTCTGTTTGAGCTATTACGGCATCTTCATAATTCCAATCATTTTCATCACCGGGTGATTTCCCGCAATTGAGGACAAATCGACTGACTTTAGGCCCTTTTTTTCCCATTGGATTCCTCCCCGCCTAATGTATTATTCTGATGTTTATGCTGGGCACCTAATCATTAGTTCCAGGTAGCTTATCCAAAAATACGTTTGCTTTTGTTATTGCTTCCCCTCCTTCGGCATTTGTCAGTTGATTACTCTTGAAGCAATTATATTCATTATCAATAAGATAATCTTTTGCTCCGCGCACCAAGATACCCTCCACTAACCCTTCAGAATTAAATACTGCCGACCCGGAATTACCACCATAGGTGTCAAGATTTGCAAATAACCACGGTCCTTCATCCCGCATGACAACAGTAGTTTCCCCAAATGCTATCTTCACAGGTAAACCACTCGGGTAACCGATTACCCCAAGATTTCGCCCCAAACCTAATTCCCCGCTTTTTCGTACTGGTAATGGCGCAGCACCGGAAGCAGTTATTTCCCTATCGACACGAACTATTGCAAAATCACCAGTAGAAGATAACTCATGAGCGACCAGTTCTTTACCAAAGTAAACCTGGTCTGCAGTAAAATGCGTTGTTCCTTTGTCATCAGCGCTCGCCACTTTAAAACCAAAGACATATGCGGTTCCTTGAATTTCAAATTCAGTCTCACCACAATGGCCGGCAGTGGCAATTAAATCCGGACCAACCATAAATCCAGAACACCACCCTCCTGTGTGTTGGTTCCCAAATCGCTCCCCTGCACACGGTGGAAATCCCTGACGTACAAAACTACCGACCTTAAGCCTGAATGTACCGTCTTCCTGTTCTATTATGTCATCCTTGTTAGTTAATATAACAGTGGCATCTGCTAATTTTCTCTGAAGCTCATCGTGAGCTTCAGTCGTTACAAGAGTGTAATAATCTCTACGGTCATCCTCGCCAAACAGGACTTTGTCGCCTTTCGGGCCGACGTCTATTCCATTGCTGTTTTTTAGACCTGTTTCTTTGTGATAATATTGAGAGATTCTTTCTTCTCGATCTTTCCTTGATTCAGACATGATATATTTTCCTTGTATTCTTCAATTTTAGATCGTCAAGAGCCTGAGTGTTCAGATGGAAACCATGTAGTATGCAAAATCAACGTGGACAAACACACCAACATAGTTCTGTCATTGCAGCTCCTACTTCCTTAATGATGTTTTTCATTTCTCGGTATGGTGGGATAAACTCCTTGCCGAATTCAATTGTCCAACCTTGAATTTTTCTTTTGTCTCGAGCAGCTAAACTCCGACTGAAAGCATAGTCAGACGATGTACCGGTTGTTGGATAAAGCCCGGAGGATTCGTTAACAGTATAACCTTGACTACCATGAACTGATGCTAAAGCCTGATTCATACGATGAGCTAATCCTATAGAGAGTATTTCATCTGTTGGTGAGATAAATTCCCGGTATAGGTCATCATCCAACCTGCCACGCTTCCCATCATATTCGGAATTACCGAAATGCTGTTTCGGGTTATTGCTCTGGTTGTCATCGTTTCCCCAGCTGTATAAAATCAACTCTGAATAGCTATGAATATCGACGTAGTATTCAATATTTTCAAAGCATTTGAATAGATGGAGGATATTCAGTATTTCAGGTTCGGAGAAGGGAGATTCACCCTTATATATGTTACTTGCGGGATTTGTTGATGTACCTATTCCACTTGACCACAGAAAATCAAAGTTACGATTGAGATCCACCCCCAAATATCGCTGGTCTACATCATTATTGGGGTTTCGATTTTTTCGCCACATTGGGAAAACAGTCTGGCTGTAATGCTTACCGTCAGGGTTGACGTCAGGGAATACGATTATATTTACGTCATCAATAATTGTCCGGACCTGATCAATACTGAAAACTTTTTGACCGTATTGAAGGGATTCATCAGCCAGATAGGAATCAACTAATCCAAGTAAAAAAGATACACAGATATCTGATCCACCCCATTCCCGAGCGTGCATGCTCCCTGTAAATAAGAGAGTTGTTTTTTCTGTGTCCCTGGAACTGCCGATGCGTACAGCATGAGACACCCGTTCTTCCCAGGTACGATTGGGAAGTTCGATAAGTTCGACAAGATCAGGATGTTCGACACTTAGGTTAAGTAATGATTCCTCCACTTCATCAACCGTCAAATATCCCTGAATAGTTCGTTTTGCCATATCAGATACGTGCTTGGCTGTGAGAAATCGATTTTCCGGAGACACTTCAGCTTTACATGCCAAAGTCATTGAAGCAAGGTCACTGACGATAGTGACCTCAAATCCGGCCTGTTTAACTTGGGTGATTTCCTCTTCATTCAAAATCCCGGAAACCATGAATTTATTCCTGCTTATCTGGCGGGTTCCCCTATATTTCAAATCAAGATCCAGCTTGCCCAGTAATCTGAGATGAGCGAAACTGTTTGCAATAATGGAGGTTTCATAGATGCTCATCACATGCCCTCCCACATAAAGTTTTTTTGTAGAGATACAGTATAGTTACTAGTGAAAATAACTGGCTCTGAAAACAGACCGTTTCGGCCATGAAATAATCACTCGGGAATCGATGAGGTAAGCAGCAAGAGAGGATACCTTCCCCCCCCCCTCCTCTCTTGCTGCTATTAAAAATGAATCATTGATAGACTTTTTACATTTAACAGCCTTCATCGTTACAGAGGATTACGATGTTGTCTGTCGTAAATCGTGGTCCGTTAAACGTTTCACCAAATGAACCTGTGCAGGTTCCATCATCATATCCGCTCACAACAGAATTCACCCAGTTACTCTTACGATAACTCCGAATCCACGGGCCACCGCTTGCTCCATAGGTCATTGAACAGCCGGTGTTCAGTACAGTGGAACCTCCACAACTACCACCAGGACTGAAGCTTTCTGAAACGCAGAGTTCTTTCTTGTTACCGCTCCCGATATTGCCTGGATAGCCAACTGCATGATGCAACTGATTGGAAGAGTAGTTCCATGAACGGCCAAGCCAACCAGTGTAGTATGTCACATCTTTTGATTGAGAATTTTTTCCAAGCGAGATAAGGCAGACATCAGAACGGCGGTCACCGTCGCTTATCCACCTGTTTAAGATTCTGGCCGATTTCCATGGAAATGTTCCATAGGGTGCATAGCCGTCCCTGTAGGCTGGAGTAAAACTCCACCCTCCAATCCACTTGCTCTCGGATCGGTCATAGCAACAATGGGCCGCAGTAACGATGATGTTATTCTTGCTTATAACCGTTGCTGAGCATGTTCCCGAACTGGAAAACAATTTTCCAATTGCCACCTGCGGATAATTGTAATTGACACTCGAACAGTTCTCGCAATACTGAGCATAGACATCCTTTGTACCAAAATCTATGCTTTTGCCTTGACTGGATTTACTATCTCCGCTCTCTGCTTCATCATTTTTTTTCCAATCGTCCGGGAATGAACTTTTCGCCTCATTGTTTGCTTTTGGATCAGGCGGACTCCCTGAGCTGTTGCCAGGCTCCCCTGTGGCGGATTTCATCATATCTGGCGATGTGGGATCAATTTTTTTGGGTGTACCTCGAGTTGCATCCCAATCCAATGGCTTGGCATTGATCCTCGCTGCACGGGTTTTGAACGCGTCGACATCATCTCCCTTTTCATCCATGTCTGAACGCTTTATACTCTGTGTTTTACCAGACTCATCAGCCAGGGCTAAGCAGCTAATACCTAGTCCGACAATAACGAATAACACGATCAACAATTTCCGGAATTCCATAACCTGCCTCCTTTTAGCATAAGAAGATTCGGTTGATGTTCATGGTCAACTACAACCAACCAATCACATGTGCATAACCAGAAACCTATCATTCCCCCTTTTTAGACGATGCTGCGAAGTTGTGGAATGGTTTCGAATGAAGGTGCATCACGAGAATCAACGGCAGCAACAGCACCATTCTCCTTAAAGCGATAGCGCCTGCCGGTTACCTGTCCATGGACGAGCATTCCGGTATGGCCGATGTATTCATAATAGACTGATGGACTACGTGTTGGCATCCTCCCGTGCCCTATCGTGGTGTTAGGTTGGCGAGTCGCCGCTTTCTTCATTCGTGTCTCGCTCTGAATTCGTCGTCTCCGTTGTCCGCAACATCCCATTGGAATTATCCTCTTCTTCGAAGTACAGCGCAGCAGGAGGATGGTCACCCAGTCCAGTAAGCCGTGCCAACACTATTGCACCGCCGGAGAGAGCTGGCCAAAGAATAACCATCTCCTTTAAATTCTCGCCAATCAATACAGCAGCAGGAGCCGCAACCCACACACTCAGGCAGTAGAAGCAATCCAGCAGCTCCCCCCAGAAACCTTCTCCTGCCCGTAAACGGAGTCTGACAAAAATGTTCCAGGGACCATCCTCCTCATATAGCAGGTGGGTGATTCGCCATACTGCGAGTGTGCTAATTACCAGCCAGTACCATTGACTCATTTTAGCAGCTTCAGGTTCCCGGCATCTTGTGCTTCCGGAGGACAGAGATCTGAACATGCCGTATGATCCGGATGCCCTACCAGGTCCTCCCGGAGTACCGTAAAGCTGAATTCACACCAATTCGTATGGAAGTGTTGCGGAGCAGTACATCCGTTTGTTGTTCGTTTCCATACCTTGAGCCTGATCAAAAATGCACAACAGGTCTCAAAAGCTTTGTGTGGACTTCCAGGTACAATGCCATCCACTGGAACGGTGACCTTGAAGTTGCCACCATACCAATGTGGCCGTGCTATTGACCCCGGTAATCCCTGCGTCAACGCCTGATTATACGTCGGTCCGTAGTGTAAATCGGGATCTCCTGCCAATGTACCTCCAGCAAGGATATTAAAAACATCACTCTCTGCCCAATGTGCATGGAGGGAATATCTCTCCAGATGCCCATCTGTATCACTGGCATTGAAATGTATTGTCAGGGTATCACCAGATTTAACACGGGCCACACCGCATGGATCCACGCATCTATCGAGCTGCAGAGAGAGCGGTATTGCCGGATTTTCGTTTACTACGATTGCACAGATGTTGGGGAAGTCGCAGTCAGGCTCTGTGGTATTCAAGTGAACACTTCCGAACACCCTCGACCAGACCCTGTTGTCCAGACGCAGGCGAATTGTGGCATGAAGGGCAGGATCAACCACCTCACCGGGAGGAGCACAAAGAGGCATTACCTGCTGTTCCTTCAATGTATCACTTGCCGCATCGTAGCTGTACCCAATAAATCGTAACTCATAGACACCATCTTGTAGGCCTGGCATTGGAGCGCCATTGTTTGCCTGATCATCAGCAGTTTTCCATTTAAGCAGGATGTCGCTATTGCTCGGGTCTACGAACGGGTTAACATCCGGGTTTTCAGCACGATAACGTGATATGGTTTTGAGCACTTGCTCACTATCCACATCCAGTAGCTTGACTGTCTCGTATTTGTGGAATGGGGGAGGAGGTCCAATCCAATGTCCACGTTTGAAGAGAGCTACCTCATCAGGATTCATATCAGTCCACCCGGTTGGTGAAGGCGACAGCCGCCTGCGTTGCGGCTTGTAAAAATCGACCGCACTACCGTCGCCGAATACTCCCCGGATGGAAATCGTTCCTCCGAACGGTCGATCATTTGTCCCGGGTTGTGCATACCCTACCAGGGGATCAGCCAAATTCTGCTCTATCTGCTCAAAGGGGTAACTTGTAAAACAGCCAACACCGTGTAACGCCAGACAATCATCGTCTGGTGGATCCGAGCAGCAGAATGGGCCGCAGCAGGCATCTTCATTGGCAACAAGAACCACACCATCAAGCTCAGTAGGAATATTCCAGCGTGTTTCAGTGCTACTTTCGCTGTAAATTGTCATTTCACCTTCGCCGCAATCCTGTCTTACTTTAAAGACAATGTCCGGTGTACAGTCAAAAAGAGGATACCAAGGCCAGACGTGTAATGAGCGCAACTCTGGTGCATCCGGCAGGTGTGCCACCAGTTTCTCACCAAACTGTACAAAATTTGATGAGCTATCCTCCTCAATCATTGTTTGCATGGGGTCATTCTGAGTACTGTCAGCAACCATACGCTCGAATATGCTGAAGTCAGGAACCGGCTCCGGTAGTGGAAGTGGAATTGGTGAGTGCTCGAACACTTTTTGAATTCGCCCGACAAGATCGGGATCGATCCGCCAGTATTTAAAGAACCACGGACGCCACCACCAACAGCACCAGGTGAATTTGATTTCAAAATTACCATTGAGATCGGTGAAATCAGATCCCACTTCATCACGACGGTACCACCACCAAAATCTGTCCACGTCAAAAGCAGTTACTTCCGCTCCGCGAACGGGAGCATCGCAAATCACAAATGTCTGCTCAATGGGATCCCACACCCATCTGCGACAGACAACACGACCGCGCAAAGTATACGTTCGGCAGCCACGAAGCCAAGTGCGGTAAAGGCGATCGGTTATTGCCAATTCCACATCTTTTGCCACTCCATCTTTGAATGTGTTTGCTTTCACCCAAACCTGGTGATGATCGGTTGACCTAAGTGCCTCATCAGAAACATTAGCTCCAGCCAGTACCCTTACGCCCATTGGCTGAGAACCCTCTGACTTAAATTTCAGGTTATACTCCAGTTTGTTCTGGCCAGGTTTCAGATGAAAGACCTTTGATTGTAATATTCGGCAATTGCGCGCGATAGCAATTTTAATGCTTAGTTCATCACGAATTTCATCGGCCTCTTTAATATTCAGGATTCCACTTACCGTTTGTTTTAAAAATCTTTTATCCTGTCCCATGCTGAGCCTCCTATAGAGAAAAAGATTTAAAAAAGTCTATTGTTTGATCCAGCATTACAACCTGCTTGACCCTTCGTTATCTAAACCACGTCGCTCAAATCATGCGTGGCCAAGACAGCTTTTCTCATAATCTTTTGTCCTACTACAGCCGCAGAATACGTTTGTGCGTAAAGTTCAAATATTTAAAGCCCACTTGCGTGGGTGTTACTTTGAATTATGATTATTAGAGAAACTACTGCTACAACGGCTCTCATCTCCGTTATTTTGTCATGCAAACATCAAGACCAAGAGGGATATAGAATGAACCGATTTATGCAATGCGGGTTCTTGACGAAGCATCTAAAAAAACAACAAATCAACCAGAGACGCTACTAATACTAGTACTATTTTACTACAGCCTTAAACGTAAGGCAATTTTGCTACTCGGTTGTATATCAAATATTAAGCGTGCAGAAGTCTATTAATGTGCAGAAAAAGAGGAGGTTAATACAGTAGTATTACTACTGTAAAAAATGATAGGAGATACAATTCATTTATTGGAAAGTAATGCGAACTGCGAAGAAAAAAGCATTGAGTACTCGTAGAGAATTCACCCCATGTCAATCTTTTTTTCCGCTAGGCATGCCAAGAGTGCCAATCTACCCAAAATCATACTGACCCACCGAATCATTTACATGACGGCGGAGGTTCAACCCCTATCATCCAGACTTGCAACTACCAAGAGTCCCGATCAGTGTATACGATTTCAGTCGTCGACCTCTCTATTTCCAGACAACGTATATTGCGTATCGTATTGATATTGTGATGGTAAGCTTTTAGTAATTTTAACTTGTTGCTAATTGCCTCGTTGGTCTTAATACAGTATATGTGTTGCGAACACTCTGATGGGCATAAGCCATTACCAGTATTTTTTACAGGATCAACTGTTGAAGTTTCAGAAGAAATTGATTTTTAATGAACGAAGCTGAGCAAGTTTAAAGCCTATTGCTCACGGCGAAATCAAAACTGTAGGTCAGCGCACTCTACATGGTCATAATAGACAAAATCTTTATAGCAACCGAACCTCTTCCCAATATTTCAAGTTTGGCAATAAGTTGTTTAATACTAGAGGGTCATGCTACTCGATCTTTTGATTCGGCGGTGTATGACTTAATGTCATACACTATCCGTTAAGATTCTTATGATTCTCGTTCTTGCTCATACCACAGCATTGGGTATATTATACCGCCGGTAAACTCATTAATGTTCTCCGGATAAATGTAATTTGCCGGTACAACTAATCAAATCATCAAATCATCAACTCAAATTAAAACACATAGCTTTTCAATGAATAAAACAACGCTCTCAACTATCTCGGTTTTCACTCTCAGCTTAATTCTCTGCTTTGTCCTATTAAATGCCAACCTTTTTGCTGAAAACCACATTTCAGGATCAGTGCAGGAGGGATATCGTATATTGCCTGTTCCAAAGGGAGTAAACACTATCGAGTTTACGGTCTACCGTGGAGATTACCTGAAATTCCGTGTTGAAGATGAGGGCCTGCAATCTCCCGTATTGTCGATACCTTCTCTTGCAATCACGCAATCTTTAACTGGCGATTTTCGAACTGCACCATATTTCAAAATGAAAACGACCGGTACCTATCCGTTCTCTATCGGTCATGTAACCGGGAATATCACTGTAGTTGAGTATGAAGAAGCCCAATACCAGGCGTTAACAGCTGAAGAAACTGCAAGACTCATCGAAAATATTTCGCCAGTGATCCTGGATGTGAGGACTCATGCTGAATATGCCGGAGGCCATCTTCCCAACGCGATACTTATCCCAGTGCAGGAAATACAACAACGATTCGGCGAGTTATCAGCGTATCAGCATGAAAATATCCTTATTTACTGCGCAACAGGTAACAGAAGCACGGTAGCCGCCAAAATTCTTATCGATAATGGATTCACACGTATCTATAATATGCGGGAAGGATTTCATGTCTGGGCTCAACACGGCTATGCAGTGGAACGCTGATCGCGGAACCTCATTGATAAAAGTGACACGCGAAAGACAAGGCGGTAAACCCTAAATAGTTGCCTGGCCATATAAAAAACTCCCTGGGGATAAAATTCCACAGGGAGTCAGACGCAACCATTTGCAAAGAGATGTAACCTCCTTATTCAGGTCAACTCTTCATCTCTACACTCTACCTGTTACTTCTTCTTGCAATTGGCATAATAGGTAACGGTACCAGGCCAATCGGAAAACACCCCAATTACGCCCACATCCTCTGCAAGTACATCAAGAGCTTCAAACATATCACCATCATTGTTTATAGACGCATTAACAGTCTGGTAATACCATCCACCACCCTCTTTAAGCAGGCCGGAACGTTCAAACGACCAAGTTATAATATCGAGACCTGCAGCTTTTGCTTCTTTGGAATATTCAGAAGGAACAATTTTACCGTCGTTGTCCACAGAGAGCAGCATCCAGATTGGTGGTGCTATGATTTTAACATTTGCCTTCGCGAGCTCACCCATCGAGGGTGACCACGTTTCAGGTTTGGTGATATCAAATGCTTTATCATCGTATCTGTCATCGAGAAAAACAGCTTGCTTACCAAAGTCTGGTTCATTTGCCAGCCAGTATTTAACATCGTCAAGATTGAATGACTGCGCAAATACATCTTCGGGCTTTACACCCGCCGCTTTATACTCAGAGATCATCTGCTTCGCGTAATCTTCCTGTGAATAACTTCCCTGAAACGGCATAGGGACACTTGCAGACTTTAATTCAGGGGTCATCTTCACCCCCAGTTCTTTAAAAAGCTCAATAGACTCTTTATGAGTAACCAATGTACCACGCGCTGAATACAGATCTGTTCTCCATGATGGCGTACCGTCCATATATTCTGCCACTGTCTGTGCATTAGTATCTGCAGCATCCATCTTGCCTTTCAAAGTCTTAAACTCAGCAAGCGTGATATCGCTGGTACAACACTTCGCAGATGCTTTTTTAATCAGCTCTCCGGTATTTTCATCAAATTCGGCAGGGCTGAAAGGCTCCGAACATTTAGCAGCAAGTTCGGGGATGGCAAGAATATTTGTTGTTGTATGCAGATCACACTGAGAGTGGCGGCATACCAGTTCCTGATCCATGGTAAATGTAACATCGCACTCAATAATTCCTGCTCCCATACGGGCCGCTGCCATATATGATTCACGGGTATGCTCCGGAAACTCCATACACGCACCGCGATGACCTATAGAGAAATCTGTTTTCTGAAATGACATTTCACTACAGGCAGCCAGTTCATCTTTCAGCTTACCGTTATCCATATCATCAATGAGATAGTATGGGCGTACACCTACCTCAACATTCGGGGTTCCAGCCATCGCAGGACATACTACCAACTGGGACGCCGATATTATTGTTATCAGCGCTACAGCATACATCACCTTTTTTCTACTCAGAAACCGTCTCATACGCTTTCCTCCTGATTGTTATCAATTAATATTACATGTGTGTCGTCTTCCTAAAACTGACTTAACCTAACATGTAAATTGATTGCAACATTTCTATTTGATCAGGATTTTTTTAGTATTAGGTTTCTGTAATAAAAAAGAAAACAACCGACAGACACGCCTGGAGTTCAGTACACTGTGCGCAAATTTCTCATATTCTGACGGAAAACTGAGGCCGCTGTGTTGGCACGAATTTTGGTAGATACAGATGCAGAGGATATACATTTGTGCCGGTCTGTACCAGGTACCACCGGCCATGCATTCACAGTAATTGCGAGAAAGAACTCTATGTCATTCACTTACGATCTGGTTTTAGGAGCTAGCATGAACGTTTACAAAAAATCTCAATTATCTCAAGGTGGGAAACTATTTGCAGAGTGGGAAAAAATTGCATCCCCTATCATCCAATGTATCAATATCAGGCAACGCCAAATATATAAAAATATCCTCTGCTGGCGATCGATGACTTTCCGCCGAGTTCACGATGTATATACTTTGCCGGCAAACATCTTCAAGGTTTTGCCCTGCTCTGAAGTGTTCATATATTCGACAGGAAATTATCAGCACGCTTTCGTACTGGTAACAAACTCACGCCTGCATAATACACAACAACTGGGGGCGTAAATGAGATCTAAAGACTTCGAAAAATATACCCAACGGCTCATGATTGTAAATATTTCCCTTTTGGGAATTATCATATCCTGTTCCGCGGCAGTTATTGCCCTCCTCAGATACTCTGTCTAATATCCACTGTATCCTTTATCATCCCCCCAAGGAATCACTTAATGGTACGTCACAGATCATGTATGCGTCGTGCCATTAGGTTTTTCAATCCCCATTAGTGTCATGTCATGTGTCAGATGTCGTAATAATGTGAAGCTTTTTCTCTTCCTCCAAGGCATGACTGATGGAGCATAGCAGCGCTATGTAACTGAAGGAGTAACGAAGTCAGGAAGTGAAAAGGGCAAGCAGAATTAGACATCTGAGGCATGACAGGACACTAGTCGTGCTTTATGTTCATAGCATGTAAACGCTGCCACATTGAATGCAGCAATCAAAAAAATATCAGCTATTTTAGACCTGGTATTCCTGGCGGTAGCACAACTGGAAGTCCATTCACCTGCTGTTGACAGGTAATTCGTATTTTTTCAGCCGGTATTTCAAATCGCTTGTTCAAATATATTTTCAGCTTTTCATCAATCGGCTGTTTTTCAATAGCCAGATTCATACAGGCAAGCCACGTATCTCGCTCATCTGTATTGATATCAAAATGCACATGTATTCCTGCAAGATTTGCAGTTCCGAATTTTTCTTTATATAAAGGTGGGCCACCAAGCCAACCACAAAGAAACAGTGCCAGATTTTCTCTGGTATCCTTCAAATCACGTGGATGCATTTCACGAATTTTCCGTGCTCGGGGTAATTCTTCCATGACGTCATAAAAACAGTTAGCAAGGATTTTCACCCCAACAACTCCACCCAGCAAATCAAAAGCGTTATCTTTGTACTCTTCCTGCAATTCCATTCACACCTCCTTATCAAAAAACACGTACAGATATACATTTTATTTTAGCAGTTCAATACTATCAATCTCCCAGCCGCAACTCAATCAGATGCTCGTTATCATAGGAGTTTAGATTTTCATTTTGTTCATCATTATCGTCTATCATTCTAACACAAAACGGATTTCAAACCATTTACCTCTCAAACACATGCCTCATTTGTATTATCTCTGCACTTTCCCTACAATGAAGTCAAACATATCTTAAAAGATTGCAAACGGGGACACGCATTGCTCAATTCAATTAACAGCAAATTCTACGCTATTGCTATCTTGCTCACAACTTCACTTTGTCTGGGCTATGGCATTCTCGCCTACTTTCAACACAAACAACATCAAAACTCCATTCTGACACAGGACGCCATCAACCTTGAGCAGGATATATCTACCCTCACTGAACTTTTTCATGAGGCACGTTTCTGGGAAAAGGTAATTTTATCAGGGAAAGTTCCTGAAGCTGATATGCAATTCGGCACCATCACCCAAAAAATGCGAAGCCACTTCAACCTAATAAACACTAAATACCTGAACACTAGAACAAGCATTCAATTCAATGAGATTGCAGAACAAATATCTCGATACGAAACACAAGTTGCAGAGTTGATACAGCTTAAGACCAAACATAATTTACACTCTACAATGATGGAAACCACCTTTCGCTCGGCTGTCTCCAGTATCCTTACAAACAACAATCCAGATCTTTTAAAACCACTTTTCAACTTCACCAATTTTTTTCTGAGGTATCAATCCTCAAAGGATCTGCCACAATATCAGGCTCTAAAATTGGTTAGTACGTCTTTAGAAAAAAACATACGCTCTATGCAAATCAGTGATTTGCAACTGGGAAACACCATCAAACGTTTCAATACTCTTCTTGATGAAAACTATGAAATGGAACTTGATACAATATCAATACATACTACGATCGAAAGGTTGAGCGTAAAAATAAAAAATATTTTCACTCATATCTCAAATCGCTCAGAAAAAGAATTGTATAACAGCCTCATACAGTCCAGTAACAGTCGAAGAGAATTACACATGCTTTTTCTTTTCGCAACTCTTCTCGGCATTCTCATTCTCATACTGATTCTGAGCATTATTTCGAGAAAGATTATCCTGCCGATCCGATCTATAGCCACCGTAATGCAACAGATCAAACATGGTGATATCACGGCTCGTTTTCAAGGCAATAAGGAGTCAAAAGATGAAATAATTCAGTTCGGTTTTGCCTTTAATGAAATGCTTGAAACATTTGAATCGAACAATACCAGGCTATTGAAATACCAAAACAAATTAGAATCCAAGTTTCATGAACTCTCACAACGGGATCTCGAGAGACAGCAACTGACCGCTCAACTACGCAGAAGCGAAAAAATGGAAGCTATTGGTACCGTTGCCGGAGGAATTGCACACGACTTGAATAACATATTGAGCGGTATGGTTTCTTACCCGGAACTTTTACTGCTTGATTTACCTGAAGAGAGCCCTTACCGCCAAGCTATCAGTGCAATAGAAGAGTCCGGTAGAAATGCAACTGCACTTGTGCAGGATCTCCTGACACTTGCACGTAGAAGTGTAGGCGTTACTGTTACTACTGATCTCAATACCCTTATCTCAACCTACCTTGCCAGCCCTGAACACCATAAGCTTCTGAGACAGCGACCAGATGTTAAAATTATCACAAAACTACAGGATGATACTGGCCACATAAAGGGTTCTCCTGCCCATCTTTCAAAAGCCATCATGAATCTTGTTATTAATGGTGTTGAATCAATCAATGGGGTGGGAACTGTCACCATCGCCACAGAAAGCAGATATCTTTCAGATCCTGTAACTGGATATAATGAAGTTCAACCAGGAGAATATACAGTACTCGTTGTCAGAGATTCAGGTACGGCAATCGCAGCGCCAAACCTGGACCGAATATTTGAACCATTTTTTTCCAGAAAAAATCTGGGTTCAAACAGCTCCGGACTCAGTCTTGCTGTGGTGTGGGGAACTGTCAGAGACCATAACGGCTATATTGACGTACTCAGCACACCCGGAATAGGAACAACCTTTACTGTCTACTTTCCTGTTACTTACGAAAAAATCAATCCAGAAAAAACACCATTCCCAATAGAATCATACATGGGTAATCGCGAACGCATACTGGTTGTGGATGATATTGAAAACCAGAGAGAGATTGCCTGCAATATGCTGCAGAGACTTGGTTACACGGCTATGTCAATTTCCTCAGGCGAGGAGGCTGTAGAATTTATGCAGGGCAATGAAGCTGATTTGTTGCTGCTTGACATGCTTATGCCACCAGGAATTGACGGCCTCGAGACCTATAAACGAATTCTGAAAACCTCTCCGGAAATGCCGGCAATTATCGCCAGCGGCTTCTCTGAAACTGACAGAGTGAAAAAAGCAAAAGAGTTGGGAGTAGCATCCTACATCAAAAAGCCATATTCACTTGAAACTCTGGGGACTGCTGTTAAGGCAGGTCTTAAACAGGTACCCTCCTAGGAGGCTGTCCGACAATGGCTTTTTCTCAAACTCTTCGGAATTTTCAAAAAATAATGCTCGCAATATCGATTATATGGCTGTGCTTATTTTTTAAAAATGTCTCGATTTTGACCAAAACCCTTATTGTCGGACACCCTCCTAGGAGGCTGTCCGACAATGCCCTTTCCGCTCATATCATCGTTAAACTCGAAAAATTATCCTCCGGTAAGCGAGGGACGAGACTCCGAGATATTAACTATATGCCTCCGGTAATTTTTCGTGTTTGCCTCGATCTGAGCGAAAATCCCTATTCTCGGACAGCCTCCTGGTAAGACACACCATTTCAAGCCCTGGCAAAAAATCATACAACAAATCACCATTACCTACGGCCGCTTTGATAGCGTACCAATACACGCCTGAACATCTCGGCCTCGTTATCTTTACCCTTTTCGTTGAACTGGTTCACAACGCTATTAATAACATTTGCCGCTTCACTGAAATCTCCCAACTCAGCATATACTTTGGCAAGAGTCTCAAGGCAGGAAGAATTTTTTCCCTTGGTGATCTCTACCGCTTGTAATGCAAGTTCCAGCGCTCTCGGAGCATCTCTGTATGATGTTGTTCTGACAGTTATTAAAAACCATGCATAGGCGTTATACGGGACAGCGCTTTCCGGTGCTACCCTTAAGGCAGCCTCATAATCAACAACAGCCTTGGTATATTCCTTTGAAACTGACCATATTT
This sequence comes from Desulfosediminicola flagellatus, assembly GCF_005116655.2. GTDB lineage: Bacteria > Desulfobacterota > Desulfobulbia > Desulfobulbales > Desulfocapsaceae > Desulfopila > Desulfopila flagellata. Next base: position 3,622,594 of record NZ_CP050698.1, read on the forward strand.
TTGCCCTGTTAACATATGCGTTAACATTATCAGGCTTTTTTGCTATCGCCAGCGCATAATCAGTGACGGCTTTTTCCAACTCTCCCAAATCATAATGTACATTCCCCCTGTTATTATAGCCATCGGAGTAGTCAGGGTTCAACCGCAGTGCAGTGTTATAATCAAGGATTGCCTGCTGTGGCTTTCCTAGTTTTCGATAGCTGTTACCTCTGTTAATATAGGCATAAAAGTATTTGGGGTTTAACTCAATTGCCTTGTTATAGTCAGCTATCGCTTCAGGATATCGTCCTACAATATAATAATTGTTACCACGACTATTATAACTGCTACTTGAGCCCGATAGCGCAATGGCAACATCATAATCCTCAAGAGCTTCGGTATACATCCCCATTTTTTCCATAACCCGGCCGCGGTTAATATAGCCATATGCTCTTTCAGGGGCGTGGGTTACAGCACTGCTGTAGTCCTGCAAAGCCAGTTCATACTCTCCCATGCTAAAATATGCATTCCCGCGATTGTTGTAACACTCGCCATAGTCCGGTGCTAATTGCAGCGCCTTGTCATAATCCTTAATAGCCAGATTATTCCTGCCGAGCTTTCGATAGACATTTCCCCGGCCCATATAGGCCTCCAGCGAATTATTATCAATATCCAGTGCAGTGTTATAATCTTGCAGCGCTCTACCATAATCGCCAAGTTCAAGATAGATGCTCGCCCTGTTGTTATAAGCAAAAAAGTATCGCAAGTTGTAGGAAATAGCCTTGGTATAATCTTCGAGCGCTTTCTGGATCTCACCCAGATCATACCAGGCATTACCTCGATTGTTATACCCGTCAGCATGACGTGGCTTAATGGTGATTGACCGGGTGTATTCCTCAATTGCCAGTCTCGTATTCCCCTGTTTACGGTAAACATTACCACGATTACTGTGGGCATAGTACATACGTGGTTCCAGATCAATTGCCCTGGCAAAATCCTTTAGAGCATGCTCATGCTCTCCCAGATCGTAATAGCTGTTTCCTCTCGCATTAAATGCGTAATCAAATACCGGGTTCAGTTGAATTGCTTTGTCGTAATCACGTATCGCGAGTCTGTATTCACCAATTTCGTGATAATTAATGCCTCTATTATACAAACTGCGCGAGAGATCGTCTTTAGAGAGCTTTCCTGACTGTATACACTTGGTATACAATGCCATCTGTTGCTGTGCTTCTTTAATTTTTTCTGCATCATGGCAGACCTTGGGAACTTTGGCAGCCACATTGCTTACAAAGAACAATATAATGATGCAAACAACAGGTAGAGACGTTATCAATCTACCATTCATTACTCACCAACCAGAATAAAGGAGTTAAATCTGCTACTAGTCAACCAGTACTCAAACTATGGGTTGTATCAACCATGAAAGCGCATGTTATCCGGCAGGGTAAACAAACCTTCCTGACAATATTATAACACAGAGAATGTCTAGAAAAGAAAGGAGCTACAGACTATTAGAAGACAAACAATCAAAATAGGGAGGGAAAACATAGTCCTGCATAGAGATATTTTTTATCACTTTTTTTGTCCGGATTTATTCCGGGTGAGTACATGGTGCAACAGCGTCTACACGCCCAAAATTGTCACCCTTCGGGCGCAATGAGCCGTCTCCTCACCGTATCAAACCATTTTTGTTGTACTTCTCTGTCGTAATAGAGTGATGTCTCTTCATCGAATGCGGTATGCTTGACGATATCCGCCTCCAAGACTTCGCGGGAAACACTTCTGACAATTTCCAAAAGTTCATTCTGCACTTCTTTAAAACTTTTACCTATCGCCAGATATTGCTCAAGACCTTCCCTATACTGTCTGTTCATACGCCTGGCACTCAGTTCGGTCAAAGCAAAGTGAATCTGCTCATGCTGAAGAACATAGGATTTTTTTCGGCCAGGTACGTGTGGATTCCACCATGAGCATTCTGGATTAAATACTGCTTCAAAAGAAATCTTGGAATAACTGCCCATATACACCTCCTGACCACCGAGCACATTATTGGTTATACGTATACGCGTCTCTTTGGCGGGGCGAATGCTGATACATGAACGTGCCTGAATATTATGATGATATTGTTCATAGGTTGTAGGCAATGAATCGGCCTTGAAATCGGCTATGGTTAGCTTACGATAGCCAAAACCGTTCTTTAAAACCGGCGCATTGTCTTCTGTTGCATGAAATGTTGGTTTTGCATATTCCGGCAATGTGCTACAGGCAGAAAAGAGCAGCAGGATAGCGAGAAAAAATACAGTAAGGAATTGTTGAATCATTATGAATAACAGGAAATTTTAATAGTAAAGACCTTAACAGCCAAACCAATAGGTGTTTGGATGATTACGCGTAACATTGCCTTATGTTGTAATATTGAACTCTAGAATTCTTGAGCAAACACCGTGATTTTTTGATTTGACAACTAACAGGTTGGAAGCATAATACATTCAGCAGTGAAATCTAAAGCCCCGTACCAATGGCTGCTCGGCAAACCAAAAAACCTGACACACCATTGCATCTAGTATGTATACATGAATAACACAATCGAATTTTCTGTTATTTCGATATAATGGCATTATAGAAAAATAGAATCAGATAATTACCCGCCCACCGAACGACTCAAGATCCGTCTTATCCGGGCAGACGCTTGACCACTTACTGACACGAACATAATCGCTCCGGCGTTCACCGCTTACCCGCCGTTCAATTGCTATTCTACGGTCCTGTCCGCCATTCTTAAAATATTGCAACGAATGGATCTGTCGCCTATCCTCTCCTGAACGACGATCCATAAACGTGTCTTTTTTTCGCAAGTCCAGAGAGGAACCAGCTAAGTGCTTCTCTTTCTTTGTCATATCTGACTCCTCCAAAATTTCGTTACTCTCAACCCGGAAGCCAATGAGCACGAAGGTTTCTACTTTCCTTATACTATAGATCGTTTACCAGGCATCGGTAGTGGTAATTATTATTTTGTATGAGGTGCCCGATAGGCAAATCACTCCTTTTTTTTTACGGATACCTTGAGCAAAGAGAACTCATCCATTTGATATTATCCAGGGTCCTGTCATGCCTCAGATGTCTAATTCGGCTCGCCCTTTTCACTTCCTGACTTCGTTATTCCTTCTGTTACATAGCGCTGCTATGCTCCATCAGTCATGCCTTGCAGGAAGAGAAAACACCAACATCTGACACATGACATGACACTAGCTTATCACCTCCAACTAATAAAATCCGCCACCGCTTCAATGAAAACATGAGAACTTCTCAAAGTTTCTACAGATCCCGACCTGTTCTGAATAGGCACATCCGTGCTATACTATTTAGTAACAACAGCATCTCCCAAAACACTCATCAGCGGAGCCACGGATATGCCAGGAAAAATAATCGAAGTTGCAATGCAGGAGGAATTCCGATCTTGCCCAACCTGCGGATACAGAGACGGTTTTCACTCAATGTTTCAACGAACTGAAGAGGGCATCAAATGGCTGTTTATCTGCCCATCGTGTCACGATACATTTGATCTGGGTTTTACAGTCGACCAAATGGTTAAGCAGAAAGCCTGATCAATACAATTCCAGAGTGCCCCACGCTTGTTACTCAGCTTTTTCTACAGGATACGTCTGCTCTGATACCTGTAGAAGTATTTGACGATCTACCAGCTGATCAATTAATTTGACGACATCACGTCTAAGTATTTCATGAGGCACGTCCGAAAAATATTCAGCGCAATTCTCAATAATACGTTCTTTCGAGACAGTATTCTCAACACACTCCCAAATTCTCTGGCCCATTGCATTCAAGTGGATAATCGCATCAGTTTCCGAGTCGATTAAAACCGTCTCATCATCTCGTCGTCTCTCACCGATAATGGGGTTCCGCTTATAGTAAACATGTTTGTTTTCGGTATATTTGACTCTCATACGCCTCCCTGCAATAACATTGCCACTGCATAGCAAATTATCATCCAACCTATTGAAATAAGATACATTCGCTTATTCGTAACAGCAGTTTATAGGTATATTATGCCACAAATACTCAACAGTGTTCCATAAATTGTTCGCGTTTTTTTATACAACCATGACCATTTGAAAATGCGGGATAACAGAAATTATTTCTAATAATATTATGTATCAAAGGTCATTTTTTCATTAATCCCATAGCATTTAATCACCATCATATATATTTTGTTTCATATATTATGGTCCTACCACTTTCAATGCAGATACCATTTATGGTAGAGTCGGATTATTAAAGCCTTACAAGGGGGATTGAAATGATAGCTGCATCCAGCACAAAAGAGAGAAGGAATAGTGAACGACTGAAAGGTCGAAAAGAAGCTATTCTTATTACCCCAAACGGAATGCATAACATTCGCGATATTAGTAAAAGCGGTCTGTCGTTTAAATGTTCAGAAGAAGATTTTTTTCCTTCTCAATGGCCTGTTGAAATTATCTATGCCGGCACTCCTCTTTACATTAAAGCAATTAAGGTCAGGATGGTTCGCGAAAATTTCGTTGAAACCGATACTCTGATAGCCAATTCATCGAAAGAAATTGGCGTCGAGTTTGTTGACATGGACGAATCAGGTAAACTGCTACTTCACGAACTCCTTGCCTATCACTCAAAAGTCGCAGAAAAGGAGCATCCAAACACTCACTAAGTTGCATGGCCTGTCTCCTGATCCCCCCTTAACATGAATGATCGTCGGTGCCAGACGAGGAGGCCGTCACACCAATGCATTTATGCGAATCCGAATGGAAGAGGCATTGGTGCGGACATTTTTATCTCTGTTCCTGATGTATTTCTCCCTCCTCACCAACAATCATCATCATCATCATCATCACCTGATCCGTCCAAAAACAACTCCCTAATGCGCTGCATCCCTCAAATCACCGCCCATATACCACAGCGAAATTTCCAGTTGCAGTCAACACACCAAAGTGATAGGCATTAATATATACTTTTAAAATCTCACATGATATGTATGCCGACTACTGATTGTTGAATTGGTATTCAGATCTGAGGTATCAGTTATGACCGAGTACGAAAAATTCAAAAATGAAGAACGCAAACCTGTAATATTTGTCCAAACTGACGGCACTATTACAGGCATTAATGATGCCTTTGTAAAAACATACAGATGGCCTCATGATGAACTTGTCGGCCAACCACTTATCAAAATAATTCCATCCGGTCTCCAGGGTGGACACAACATGGGATTCTCCAGGTTTGTGCTTACTGGTAAGTCAAATTTGCTCGGGACACCTGTAGACCTTGAGATTCAATTGGGAAACGGTGAAAAGATGCTGGCACAACATCTTATTGTCTCTCTTGACAACAAAGGTAGTCAGATACTTGCAGCAATAATAACACCTCGCTGAAAATCACCTCATACGTAACAACTACTTCACTCAATCACCTACCTGATATTTCTGATAGGAAATGTATGGATAGTTCACTTCAGGTTATACACAGTCTCCAAAAAACTTTAGGACAGATGGAAATCGCCCTCGGAACAATCCGTGAAGCGATAGTCTGGACCAACCGTGAAGGTACTATCCAGTGGTGCAACGCCGCTTTTGATAATCTTGTTTCAACACCGCACATCCTGGTTTTAGGAAAGAATATATGTACCCTCTTTTCACTTAAAAAAAATAATACGGTGGTCCCTGCTGATAATCACCCATTTAACCTGCTAAAAGAAGTTGGTTCACTGGATAAAAAACTTTATGAATTCGATAAAGATCTAAAATCACTGATACTTGAGGTCTCCGGCAACACTATTGTTCTGGATAATGATGAAGATGATGATATTTTTATATTTTTAATACAGGATGTCAGTGAGTTAAAGAGAAGCGAAGATTTACTCAGAAGAGCAAATGAAACACTTGAAGAACGCATCCGAGAGCGGGCGTCACAGCTCGTAGAAATTTCGAACCGTTATGCTGCAATCCTTGACTGCGCAGTAGACTCGATCATATCAATTGATCCACGTGGAAACATGCTGTCCTTAAATCCTGCCGCTGAGAGGATGTTTGGTTACACCAGCAGGGAGATTGTCGGAAACAACGTCAAAATGCTCATGCCTGAGCCATTTCATAGTGAACATGACGGTTACCTCAGAAAATACCTTGAGACAAACGAGAGTAAGATCATCGGCGTAGGCCGTGAGGTAACAGGACGCAAAAAGAATGGTGATCTTTTTCCGATTTATCTGGCGGTAAGTGAAGTACGTTTTAGCGGACAACTCATATTTACAGGCATTCTGCGAGATATTTCAAAGCAAAAAGCGATAATGGCAGATCTCAAAAATGCCAAGATCATAGCTGAGGAGGCCAATAAATCAAAGAGTGAATTTCTTGCCAGAATGAGTCATGAGTTACGAACTCCGCTCAACGCAATTCTCGGCATGGCCGACTTACTCAATGAATCCAACCTTGATGACGAACAAAGAAAATTTGTACGCGTCAGCCGTTCAGCAGGCGAGCACCTTCTCAATATTATAGAAGATTTACTTGATGTCGCCAGAATAGAGGCGGGTAAGATGGTCCTTGATAATATCAATTTTGACCTGGGTCAACTGGTGGACGATGTTATCGCAATCGTCCGTTTGACCGCCCAGAAAAAGGAACTTGAAGTTTCCTGCCTCCTTGAAGAAGATGTTCCCCGACAAATTAAAGGAGACCCGAAAAGGTTGAGACAGATCCTCATAAATCTCATGGGAAACTCCATCAAGTTCACAGAAAAAGGAACAATCACTCTGCTCGTCAGCCTGCAACAGTTTCCCGCCGAAGATAATATGTTAACCCTGCAGTTCAGCATCTCCGACACAGGAATTGGTATTAGCAAAGAGGTACAGGACACTATCTTTGAAAGTTTCTCACAAGGACATGCACTTATTACCAGGCAATATGGTGGTACCGGTCTTGGGCTGACGATTTCTCAAAACCTTGTACGATTGATGCAAGGTGAAATATCTGTAGATAGCGTTATCGGTGAAGGCAGCACCTTCACCTTTACCGCTAAATTTCAAAAAAGTACTCAGACAGAGAAATCGTCATCCAGCCAACAGACTGAAAGCACAAAAAAAAGCGAAGGAATCGACAATAAAAACCTACTAAAGACAGGTAACCCTCTTAGAATTCTACTCGCAGAAGACTCGCCGGATAACAGATTACTTTTCAGCACCTATCTCAAGAAACTGAACTGCAGAGTAGATTTGGCGGAAAACGGCCAGATAGCCATCGAGAAATACCTGTCAGGAAAATATGATATACTGCTTCTTGATATACAAATGCCTGTTATGGACGGTTACACTGCGGCAAGAACCATTAGACGCCACGAGAAAGAACACGGCATCAAGCCTATTCCTATCATTGCACTTACCGCACATGCACTTGACTCAGACAGACAGGCCAGCCTTGATGCCGGCTGTACTCAGCATGTTGTTAAACCAGTCCCCAAGAAGGTACTCATCGAAGCGATCAATTCATTAACACGCAAACAGTGAGAGACCAAATGTCCACAGTCACAGTTTTTGTCGATATTGACCTTAAAGAACTCATTCCGCTATTTTTAAATGGCAGACGAGAAGATATTGCAGCTCTCAAAAAAGCTCTATCAGAAGAAAATTACGAAGAATTGAAAAATCTTGGTCACTCTCTGAAGGGCGTAGGGGGAGGCTATGGCTTTCATTTTATCTCTGACATTGGCGATAAAATTGAAAAATCAGCAAAAAATACGGATGCTGCTCACATACAATCATTGATTGATGAAATAGAAACCTCATTGGATAATCTGGAAATAATTTACGAGGATTAATTTCTTTAATTCTTTCATTGCAACTATGAGCATGATGATAGACTGCCCCCTGTAACTTATGAGAATGACATATAAGCCAGGACGACGGAGAGAAAAACGTGGAAACTATCCTGATAGTTGACGATAACAGGGATAACAGAAACCTTCTGAGAGTAATCCTTGAAAAGCATGGTTATGAACTTTTTGAAGCTGCTGACGGCCAGGAAGCTTTGGAAATTGCTATGACGCATGATCTCGATCTCATCCTGCTGGATATTGTCATGCCGATTAAAGACGGATATGAAACCTGTGAAATCCTGAAAAATCAAGATGAAACATCTGATATCCCGATAATATTTCTATCCGCTAAAGGAAATGCAAAAGATAAAATAAAAGGGCTCATGCTTGGAGCCAGTGACTATATTACCAAACCATTTAACAAAGCAGAAGTCGTTGCCAGAGTTAAAACCCATTTACACATTCACGGCCTTTCCCGCTCTCTGGCAAGAGCCAATCTTGAACTTCTTGAAAAACAGGCAAAAATTGAGGAAGATCTCGCTGCGGCAGCCCAGATCCAGTACAGCCTCATCCCTGGCAGCACCCCTGATATTGCAAATTGCACCTTTGCGTATCGATTCATTCCATCAGATCTTAGCGGTGGCGATATGTTTAATGTGCATAAACTTGATGAGCAACACACTGCAATATACATAATAGATGTAAGCGGTCATGGGGTGCCTGCCGCGATGGTCACGGTTTCCGTGGCCCAGGCATTACAACCTCACGGCCAGACAATTCTGAAAGAACCACGGCAGGAACCACCCTATTATCAACTTACCAGGCCTGTTGATGTATTGAATAAACTTGATCAGCAATATCCGATTGAAAGATTCGATAAATACTTCACAATGATATACCTGCTGTTAAACCATCAAACGGGAAAAGTGCTGTACTCTAATGCCGCCCACCCGATGCCTGCATTATTACGCGAGTCTGGTCAGATTGAAATCCTTGAGGCTGGTGGTCCAATCATCAGTATGGGGGATATGATTCCCTTCGAGCACGGTGAATGTACGCTATTTCCAGGCGACCGTCTCTATCTCTACACAGACGGAATTGTCGAACTTGAAAATAAGAATGAGGATTTTTTTGGTGAAGATCGCCTGTATCATGTACTGATAGACAGCAGAAACCTCACTTTAGATGCCTCCTGCGAGCGGATTATTGACGCTCTAAAACACTTTAGCGGGTCAACCAGGGCACAGGACGACATTACGCTCGTTGCCTTACAGTACAATTGACCCGTTTGTCTATTGTCTATTGTTTATTGAATATTGTTTATTGAATATTACAGGATAATGCCCATCCAAAACTTCCATCTATGAATATTTCTGATCTATCAGGACTCTATCAAAATGCATCTCTGGTAAACTACTAAGGAGTAATCTATGCAACTCACGACACGCAAACTACATAATATTCTGGTAGTCAAATGCGATGTAGATCGATTGGATGCAAAAGTAGCTGTCGATTTCAAAACATCAATGGCCAAACTGATCAATCAAGGCAACAGCAAAATACTACTGGATATTTCGACTGTTACCTTTATTGACAGTAGTGCCCTGGGAGCTATCGTATCAAGCCTGAAACTCATCGGCCCTGATGGCGAATTATTCATTGCCGGAGCTCAGGACCCAATCCGGAAAATGTTTAAGCTCACCAGAATGGACAGAGTATTCAGGATGTTCCCTACAGAAGAGGACGCTCTGCAACATATTTCCGATTAAACATGCAGGCAAATAATACGTTAACGTAAAATGGTATCGATAACCCTCACAATTGAAAGTGACCTTGAAAATGTCAGCCTGGTCGGAATTTCAATCAACGCCCTCGCCCAACATTTCGGGATGAGTGAAAGCTGTGCAGACGATGTAGAAATCTGCGTCGTCGAAGGCATAAACAACGTTATTGAACATGCCTACATCCATGATCCAGGCAAAACCGTAGCAATAATCGTAGAATCAAACTCTACTAATCTGTACATAAAGATTAAAGATAGCGGTATTTCAATGGGAAAGCTTACCGAACCAGAGATCGACGTCGACCTGGAAAATATTAACACGTTACCTGAAGGGGGATTCGGTCTTTATATCATTCACAATCTGATGGACTCCGTCCAATACGGCTCCGTTGATGGAACAAATACGCTATCGATGACTAAGCGCATAGACAGCACGACAAAATCATGACGGGATTATACTTATAAAAACCTGCCCTCCCTCCCCTTTGACCTATCGTTTCACAACCGTATCAGCATACATCAGTAACATCCCCGCCTGAGATAAGATACGCAGCCACAAATAACATTTATCATATTGTGATAATTCAGATAATACAGGCCGATAATCTAAATATGATATCTGGCAAATATCATTGAACTGGAATCTCAAACCAATACGTCATATAATTAATCGCAGTCTGGAAAAAAGTAGCCATTGTCCACACTCCAAACTTGACATTGAGGAACACGTATGGACACCCACTCCTTTAGCATCCCGGAACACGGCAATCCTGCGGCTAATGACATAGCCGCCTTTCAATCTTCGATTCTTCACTATCTCAAGTTTACTTACGGCAAAGAACTCGCCCACGCATCTGCAGATGACATCTTTCAATCCGTTTCCCTGGCGCTGAGGGAGTATCTGATTGATAGTATGATTGCAACGTCAGGAAGGTACGAAAGAACCAACGCAAAAAAACTCTATTACCTCTCTACAGAGTTCCTTCTTGGCAGATCTCTGGGTAATAACCTCATCAATCTGGGCCTCATGGATCTCGCCCGAGAATCCCTTCTCCAGCTGGAAATCAATCTTGAGGAAATCCAGCAACATGAATCAGAGGCACTGCTCGGCAATGGCGGACTCGGGCGTCTTGCCGCATGTTTTCTTGATTCGCTTGCAACCCTCAATCTTCCCGGATATGGATATGGTCTCAATTATGAGTTTGGCCTTTTTCGACAGGAAATCACAGACGGTCAGCAAAACGAAAAACCCAACAGGTGGAGTGCATTTGACTGCCCCTGGCTGATTTCAAGCCCATGCGAAACATTCAAGATACCCATATACGGTAAGATTAATCATATACGAGATACAGATAACAACTATTTTCCCACCTGGACTGATTTCCGACACATCATCGGAAGAGCCCATGATATGCCAATTGCCGGCTATGGCGGAAAAACTGTCAATTATCTGAGACTATTCTCTGCACGTTCATCTGATGAATTTGATCGAACGATTTTAACAGATGTCGATTACTACCGTGCAGTAAATGGGAAAATATCAAACGAAACTATCACAAAAATACTCTATCCAGCCGACTCTGATATTCAGGAAAAGGAACATCGTCTTGTACAGGAGTACTTCCTCGTATCTTGCTCAATTCAGGACATAATTAAAAAGCACCGTAACGCCGGCCACGACATTACCAGCCTTGCAGAAATGGTATCTATTCAGATTAACGATACAAACACTGCACTTGCCGGAGTTGAATTAATGCGCATTCTGCTTGATGACTTTTCACTGGACTGGGACACAGCGTGGAAAACAACAGTTAATGTCTGCGGATATACAAATCATACCCTTATTCCTGAGGCTCTGGAAAAATGGTCTGTCAGTCTGCTTGAACGGGTTATTCCCAGACATATGCAGATTATCTATGAGATAAATCATAGGTTCTTAAAAGAAGTTCAGGAGTATTTCCCTGATGATGAAAATGCCCCCACCCGCATGTCGCTCATCGAAGAAGCGGCTGGTAAAAAAGTTAATATGGCTCATCTCGCTATCGTAGGCAGTCATTCAGTCAACGGTGTAGCCCTTATGCACAGTAGACTGATGCGAACCAGTCTTTTTCCAGATTTTCATGACATGTATCCTGAACGATTCAGTAATAAAACCAACGGCATTACTCCGCGACGCTGGTTGATAAAAGCCAATCCACTGCTATCTGAACTTATCACAAAAACCATCGGAACAAGCTGGGTTACCAACCTCGATCATCTCACCCTGCTGGAGCAACACATCTCTGACAGTGATTTCTGCACACAATTTAGAAACGTTAAACAGGCTAATAAGCAAGCGCTTGCAGAGCTAATCACGACAACAACCGGATTACAGATAAACCCGAAATCACTTTTTGATGTTCATATCAAACGTATTCATGAATACAAGCGGCAGTTGCTCAATGTCATGAATATCATTCACACCTATCTGTCCATCATCGAAGACAAAGACTACCCGCAGGTGCCACGTGTTCATATTTTCGCAGGCAAGGCAGCGCCAGGCTACACCATTGCCAAACTGATCATCAGACTCATCAACAATGTTGCCGACGTGATCAATAATGATAAACGGGTAAAGGACTATATTCGTGTCGTTATGCTGCCGGATTTCAACGTTTCACTTGCTGAGAAAATTGCTCCTGCAGCTGATCTTAGCGAACAAATATCTACTGCTGGCATGGAAGCATCCGGAACAGGTAATATGAAACTGAGCATGAACGGAGCCCTTACAATCGGAACTCTTGACGGCTCTAATATAGAAATCATGGAAGAGGTCGGCGCTGAAAATTTTTTCATGTTCGGCCTGAACGTTGAACAGATAGAAGAGATTCGAGATGATAACAACTGCAGTCCCTGGGATTATTACGCCAACAATCCCACAATACGGCGCGTCATGGACTGCCTCGATTCCGAGATGTTCTGTCAGGAAAATCCTGGATTATTCAAACCTATTTACAACTCGATCATGGAGGAAGGTGACTATTTCTTCTACCTCCCCGATCTTCAGGACTATATTGATACACAAAAAAAGGTGAGTCATGCCTACCAGGATTCAGCAAAATGGACAGAAATGGCGATACGCAATGTCGCAAGAATGGGTCGGTTTTCCTCAGATAGAACGATCCGCCAATATGCCGAGGTCATCTGGCGAATCACCCCAGTTGAATAGCTGCTTCAACAATGAAATACTGCAATGCGTATAGGCTCAACAGTGACACTCTGTAAAAAGAAACTTTTTATAGAGTTTTCTGATGTTCCTCTCGCAATAAGTCATTCACCGTTTTAACCGGATTAAAGGTACTCAGCGGAACCTCAACAAAAACAGTATTCCAGTAGGCCATTGATCCGTTCCAGAGCCCTGGAAGTTCTAGTGCCTTAAGTTCCCTGCCATTTTTCGATTTGCAGCTGATAAGGCCGAGATTAAGATCCACATACCGCGTCAGATTGTATGGCTGCCCTTTGTGATCACGAACTCCACAAATAAGATCAACGGGATTGAAATGGGTGGAAGCATCAAATATTTTCTTTTGATCTTCATTATCCAGTTCCACCTGTGCTGACTCAACAATCTGCAGCGGACACTCCTCCCCTTCAGTCAACCAGAACGGCCCACCACCAGGTTCTCCAAGATTCTTCACCATTCCGCACACTCTTAGAGGACGATGCAATCTGCCAAACAGATATTCCCGTTTGGCACTATCGGTATAATCATCGTAATCCTCAGGCAACCTTCCACCGAGCTCCTTCTGCAGAAAGTGGCTGACTGAAGCGAGCTCCTCGGCATTGACCTGTTTATCATCCAGTCTATTCAATGCTGCAAAAATCTTTTTTTGCAGCATTACCAGATATCCGCCCAGGAGTTGTTTGTATGTGTAGGTTTCCGGCTTCAGGTGGTCAGGCACGACATTGTCGATATTCTTTATAAATATAATATCTCCACGTAGATCGTTTAAGTTTTCCAGTAATGCACCATGCCCGGCTGGACGAAATACAAGCAGTTCATCATTGGCACGAATAGGGTTATTCTCCATATCAACAGCAAGGGTTCGGGAAGACGTTTTTTGGGTTGAGTAGGTTATATCAAAACGAATTCCTGCCTGTTCATATCTGCTGCATGCCTGTTTGACATGATTCTCAATAGCTTCATGAAATTCTGGTGGTACTGTGAAGTGAACCCGCGCCACCCTATTATTGTCCATAGCATAATTGACAGCCTCTTCAAGATGCTCAACAAATGCTGAACGCGCCCCTTCCTCAGCGTTATGAAAAAGAATAAGCCCTTTCGGCAAGTTCGCATAATTGAGCCCTGCATCGGTGAGAATATATTTTAGAATTGTCGCATGGTCTCCTGCTTCCAGCAACGCGTCCAGACGCTGGCCATTTTCAGCAAGCACATCTTTCAGCTGTCTGTAGAAAGCAAACTGCGTAATTGAACCAATGAATTTTTCTCCAAATGTTCTCACATCGTCAGCAATGTCATCTCTATTCCCCTCACAACCATGCATATAGCCTATTAGCGACTTGAACATTCTGCTGGCAGCACCTGAGGCCGGAACAAATTTAGTTACCCGTCCATTAACGGTAGCCTCGGAAAATGCTTCTTTCAGTTCAGGAAACTCTCTGGGTTCAATAACATGTATTCCATCCCCTATAGTACAGGGTCTGGCCAAACGGGTATATGGAATCCCCCTCTCAAATTTTTCCATCTGATCGAGTAAGGCTTCTTCCGCCACCCCGCTGGCTACAATCTGGTTTAGTATAGCTTCAACCCGTTCGATTTCTTCATCTCTACTCATATAATCATCTCCTCAGAAAAACTGGTGTTCAACTACTCATTTATCTATCATTGAAGAGAGGTGGTTATCCGGACATTCGTAACAGAGAAGGACCTAACCCCTTAATGGGGTTATTGTATCATACTTGCCCTCTCATTGTGGTTGAAGTCGTAACATATTTCGATATAGCAACTTTTTTTATATGACAGGATATTGCAGAACAGTATTCCGGCAAACATCCTCATGCCCCGCGACCACACAATCGACAAAAATCATATTTTCACCAATATAATTGGATAGTAACACACGAAAAACCCAACCGTTAATACGCTAATCACAAAGCACCTCAACAACCTGTATACAGGTTGTTATTGTCTCGTAAATATACAATTCACATCTCCCTCAACAGCGCTCTTAAATGATCTGATAACACGATGGTATATTGACCTATTTGTGATAATCAGTTTGCCACACCTGTATGCAGATGCTACAATGAGAGTTATGGTTAATGATATAAACAGCCCCCGTAGGGCTGATTGATAGTACGCTGTTAATAACAGGACAAAACGGTTCACCGGAGTTTTCTATGTCCCCCATGAACACAGAAGTTGAAAAAACAGTAGTAGCGTCCCCGGACCGGCATGTGAGAGTTGGTGAAATTGACAAGCTGGCAAACGAGTTGCTGCAGCTTGAAAATGCATTGAATGCCAATATCCCTACGACTCTCTGGATCAGTGACCTCCATGGCGAGGGAGACAGGTTCAAATCTATCCTGCGTGGTAGATTCGGCATGTTGTACCAAACCTGCCGTGAAGCTCTGCCAAATACCTTCAGCTCAGAAAAAATACAATACCTCGTCCGCATAATACGGCGTGCCGACTATTACAAAGATGATGACATCTCAATGGATATTCAGGATGCCATCCTCTGCCTGACTGAAGTGCTCAAATATAAAATTTCCAACAGGATGTATCAGGTAAACGATATAATTAAACCTGAATTTCGTGACACGATCACCCGCCTGCTTTCAGGCCTGCCTGTCCCTGACCCTATCTTTGAAGAACCGATAATATCAAAACGACTTATTGCTCACCTTTCAAAAGCCATCCGCGAAGTGTTGCTGGATCGTATTCAGGTAGTTGGTGATATTTTTGACCGAGGTGCCCAACCTGATAAAATCATACGGATTCTCTCCTCTTCTGCGTATAGAAACATCGTCGATTATGTATACGGCAATCACGATATCCTCTGGATGGGCGCAGCTTCAGGAAACCTCTCGCTCATGGCAGAAGCATTGCGTATTACCTGCCGCTATGATCATTTCGAGCTCATGACACGGCTCAATTTTAATACCGACAGATTAGCGGAATTTGCTGCCAGGACCTATCCTGCCGAAACGGTAAAAGGCAAATTCAAAGCCAAGACCGACCGCGGCCTCTCAATGGAAAAAGCACTGGCGGTCATCCAGTTCAAACTTGAAGAACGAACAATTAAAGACAACCCGGAATACGAAATGAAACCGCGGTTGTGGCTGGAAAAACTTGCCGCAATGCTGAAATCAGGTGACACCAAGGCGTTGAACGACAGTCACTTCCCTACAATAAACGTCAACGACCCGCTAGCTCTCACAGATGAGGAGCAGGAAATCATTGATGATCTTGCAGAACAATTCGCCACCAACCGAAGACTCAAGCGACTGTTGGCCTATTTCTTCACCAAGGGCGAGACCTACCATATTCACAGCAACACCTTAAATATTCATGCATTGGTACCCTCCACCTCCGACGGCGAGTTTGAAGAATTTTTAGGACGAAAAGGGAAGAATCTCCTCGACCATCTTCAGGAGATGATTCGCAGGGTAGGCAGGAATTATATAGAAGGCAAACCGCAGAACGGGCAAGACCAGGATCTCTTTTTCTATTTATGGTGCGGCCCGAAATCACCATTTTTCGGAAAACATGCCATGAAGACCTTTGAACGGTACTTCATGCTCGACGAGAAGACCCATGTTGAACACACCCTCTACTGGAAAGACAACATGCAGACCAAAGAATTCAAACAGAAAATGCTTGAAGAATTCGGGGTTCAGCGGGTTGTTTATGGCCACACGCCAGTCAACTATATGAAAGGCGCGAAAATGTCCAGCGATGATGGTGTAGCAATTAACGTAGATGGCGGATTTGCAGAAGCCTATTACAACCGTGGACACTCGCTGGTACATACTCCGCATCAGATATATGGCCTCATACTGCCGACACCCAGCGAAATCAAAGAAGCTGTCAAAAAGCTGGATTCAGCTCCGCTTGATATTGAGCTCATCGATGAGTTCAGTCAACCGCTTAAAATCAGGGATACCATTGAAGGAAAAAAGCTGATGATAAAGCGTGATGAAATCATGAGCAAAATACGGGAACTGGCCGCAACAAACGGATACAGCAGCCCCAACCCAATGAAATAACGGACCTGCGAAAGAGATATGAATACCAACTATGGAATGGAAATAGTCCGGGCGACTGAAATTGCGGCATTAACTGCAGCCAGGATGCAGGGACTCGGCGATCATGACGACATTCTCAACAACACCCGGTCAGCCATCATAAAAACCCTTAACCGTATCAATGTTGACGGTCATGTGATTAACGACAGATTTCATGACCGAGATGACATTGTCCGGTTGCCGAAAAAAATCGGCCAGGGTGGTGAAAAAACAGATGTGATGGCCATCGCCCTTGAAGGCTATCATAACGCCGCTGATGGACGGGGCAACGTTACTTCTTACGCTGCGATAACGAAAGAAGGAGCAATCCAGTCTGTACCGAATCTCTCCATGTACAAGATAGTGGTGGGTCCAAAGGTTGGTAACGTTATTGATATCAATCAGCCGCCAATCGTCAATGTGAAGCGCACAGCACGTTCACTCAGAAAATACACCGAAAATATAACAGTGTGTATCCTCAATCAGGCTAGGCACTATCAACTCATTCGCGAAGTGAGAAGTTGCGGAGCACGTATAAAACTGATTGATGAAGGTGAGATTTCAGGTTGTCTGGCAGCTATCACCGGAGAAAAGGCAGATATCTATATGGGGTATGGTTTTGCTCCTGAAGGGACCATGGTCGCAGCAGCAATCAGCTGTCTCGGCGGCTACTTTGAAGGCAAAATTTTCTACGAAAATGACAGGGATAAAGCTCTGGCCGCCGGACACGGCATTAAAGATTTTAACAAGACATTCAGAACACAGGATTTGATCGGCAGCAAGGAAGTCGCATTTGCAGCTACCGGAGTAACCGATGGTGAATTCCTCGAAGGAGTGCGGTTCACCTCAAACGGTGCAGTAACCTCCTCCTTTGTTGCCCGCGGAGAAACCCACACCTACCGTCGTATGGAAACCAGGCATTTCTTCGATTACAAACCAGTATTTTAGATTTCTCAAGGCATCTAGCCCGCACAATCATTACACATGCGGGCTATACTCAATGATGCGCTATACCGCAATCTGTGTTACTATGCCTTACGTAAAGATGTATATTTGAAAATACTTGATTACTCCTGATTCAGAACAACAGAAGTTGAGGGAAAACACTGAGAAGATTTACGGTTTCCACCTGCAAACTAACCAGTGCCTCCATCCTCATCTGTTATCATGTGTGCTGAATCTCCCTGCTATAATGAAAGCAGGAGAGTGAGCCACCCTGGAATTCAGTGATAATCAACTCAATATATAATCCATCTTACCCGCCGGAAATGTATTACACGGCTATGGGGGAACCCAGTGAAACCCACCCTCTTCTGGTTACAGAGTGGGGGCTGTGGTGGCGACACTATGGCCCTGCTCAATGCAGAATCACCGGATATCATTGAAGCACGGAACGGCCTGGGGCTTGACATGCTCTACCATCCTAGCTTTTCGGCACGCAGCAGCCGTGATTGCGCTGCTACCATTGCTGACATCGAAGCAAATCGAATTACACTCGACGTACTGTGTATTGAGGGCGCTGTTATTTTAGGGCCTGAGAACACCGGCCTCTATGAGACAATCGACGGCACTCCCAAAAAAGATATTATCCGGCTTCTTGCCCACAAAGCACGATATGTATTTGCCATCGGCACATGCGCTTCTTTTGGCGGTGTATCCCGAGCCTGTGGTATTGGTGCAGTAGGACTACAATTCACAGCAAGTGAACCCGGCGGTTTTCTGGGGAAAGATTTCACCACACAAATAGGGTTACCTGTCATCAACCTCCCCGGTTGCCCAGTTCATCCATCGGTATTCTTTGGGACAGCCAGTGCCTTTCTCAGTGGATATCATTTAACACTTAACAACTACCAGGCCCCTCTCGAATATTTCAGCATGCTTGTCCATCAGGGCTGCACACGTAATGAGTACCATGAGTTTCAGGTGGAAGAACAAGATTTCGGTGACGTCGGCTGTCTGTTTTTTCATATGGGTTGTCATGGCCCGCTTGCACATGGTCCCTGCAATAAGTTTCTCTGGAATAACCGAAACAGTAAAACCCGAAACGGTGTACCGTGCTTCGGTTGCACAGAACCTGGTTTTCCTCAGGATGAACCGTTTTTTTCAACCCCGAACATTGTTGGCCTGCCACTCAACCTCCCTGACGGTGTGGATAGACCATATTATCTTGCATATAAAGGCATGGCCGCCGCTGCTGCTCCGGCTAGATTGAAAGATCGGAAAACACAGGTTTAACATGGTAACAACTCTCTCTACCCCCAGGACAATTTCTTTTAATAAAGTTCAGGGTGACCTCGAACTCTCGGTTGAAATCACAGATAACTGTGTAACCAATGCCTGGTCAAAAGGTACGATGTATCGCGGTTTTGAAAACATGCTCGTTGGACGTGGTTCCCGCGATGGCCTGGTTCTCACCCCTCGTGTCTGCGGAATGTGCGGCATTGCCCACCTCTTTGCAGCAGTAAAATCTCTGGAGATGATCTGCGATGTAACACCTCCAAACAATGCCATCCTCGTTCGCAATATCACCCTGCTTGCCGAACATATTCAGAGTGATATCCGGCATGCCGTACTCATCTTCCTAAAAGATTTCACAAATTCTGCATATTCAGAAACACCACTTTATGACGAAGCAGTCTTGCGATATGAGTCTTTTCACGGAAGTTCTATTATTGAGACAATCCGGATGACCAAAAAAATTCTTGAGGTTGTCGCCATCCTCGGTGGGCAATGGCCGAACTCTTCCTTCATGGTGCCAGGAGGAATTGCAGGCACACCGAGTTATAATGATCTGGTCAGCTGTAAATATATCATAAACCTTTTTCGCAGGTGGTACGAAGAACAGATTTTGGGATGTTCGATTCAGAGATGGCTTGAAATACAGAGTGAAGCGGACCTTCAACGCTGGATGAATGAAAATGAATCTCATATTAACAGTGATCTTGGATTTTTTATCCGGTTTTCTCATCTCGTCGATCTTCATAAACTTGGCAGCGGATTTGGCAATTTTATCAGCTTTGGCGAGCAACAGCTCCCTGATGGTAAACTTAACATAAATAGTTTTAGCAGCCATTTCACTCGCGGAGTTCTCACCGGTAGCATATCCCAAACCCTTGAGCAGAAAAACATTTCAGAACATGTTACCTACTCACACTTCAAAGATTACGCCGGTGGCAAACATCCATTTGATGGTCAGACTGATCCGCACGTTACCCGTTACGAAGGAGTAAAATACTCGTTTGCGAAAGCCCCAAGATACAACGATCTTCCATACGAAACCGGCCCTCTCGCGCAGATGCTCGTAGGAAAGAACCGCCTTTTTCAGGATCTGATTAATACGTATGGGTCTAGCGCCTACGTCCGGCAGTTATCACGAATTGCCAGGCCGGCAATCCTGCTGCCCATTATGCAGTCATGGCTTGAAGAAATTGACCACAAAGCACCCTATTACACAACCACACGCGAGATTGCAGACGGCCAGGGTTTTGGTCTGGTTGAGGCTAGTCGTGGAGCACTTGGACATTGGGTAAAAATTGCCAACAACCAGATTGCGCACTATCAGATAATCACTCCCACGACCTGGAACGGTTCTCCGCGAGACCAACACAACACGAGAGGCCCATGGGAGGAGGCTGTTGTTGGAACCCCAGTTAAGGACCCTGATAATCCAATTGAAATAGAACATATTATCCGCTCCTTTGATCCATGCCAGGTTTGTTCAGTGCATATGGCACAAAAAAAATAGCTATATCCGTGATAATATGATGTTGAACAGAATCATATGCATTGGCAATCGCTTTCACCCTGAAGATTGCTGCGGCCCGCAGGTTTATGACCTTCTGTTAGAAAGAACCTTGCCAGCACACACAGAAGTAATTGATGGCGGGCTCGGGGGGATTAACCTTTTGACGTGTCTTGAACACGTTGACCGGGTTCTGTTTGTAGATGCTGTCGCAGGCTTTGCTGCCGGGGATGATATTGTTGTTATTAAAGACCCTGTCAACGCCCTGCAGATTGACGATACTTTCGGTCACAATGCAGGGCTTGGATATTTGCTGCGTGTAGCACCAATGATTGTGGAAACCCGAATGCCAGAAATACTCCTGATAGGCATAAACGGGACACCGGATAACAGACTTTGCAATCAGGCTGCCGATACCTGTCTGTCTATTCTGCAATCTGCTTTTCAGTGATAATCAGATTGCCCTACTTACCGGTTTATAGTCGGCAGAGGATACACAATCAGTTTCTGACATCGAGTTGAACCATGCGAGTTTCTCGCTAATAAGAGAATGTTCTCCGTTGTTGCAGGAGTAAACGTATGACGTCATGTTATCCTAAACAATACGAGCAACTTTTACGGGAAAACGAAGCTTTACTGAAAGAGCTGAAGGTTGCCAGAAAGGCTGCAGATATTACTGCCGAGCTTGTTGCGCAACAATTTGCCAACCTTGATCTGGTGGTCAGGGATCTTGAAAAACATGCAAAAGCAGAGCAAACGCTGCGCAAAGAAATGACCCAGGCCCGCAGCGAAGCCGAGGCAGCAAGTGTTGCCAAAAGTGATTTTCTTGCAAATATGAGTCACGAGATCCGCACACCGATGAATGGCATCATAGGCATGACAAACCTGGTGCTGGCCACCGAATTGGATCCGGAACAACATCGACATCTGCAGCTCGTGAAACGATCAGCTGACAGGTTAATGCGTGTAATAAATGATATTCTCGATTTTTCAAAAATCGAATCGGGAAAATTACGTCTTGATACAATAGATTTTGACCTACCGGAACTCCTTGAAAACTGTATCCAGCTACTCACCATGCCCGCCCAGCAAAAAGGTATCAGCCTCGAATTCCGGCTGGGAAAAGGTTTACCCCAAAAGGTTCGCGGAGACTCTAACAGGCTGATGCAGATTCTTATAAATTTGCTCAATAATGCCATAAAATTCACAGAGCAAGGATCCGTAACCCTGGATGTACATCCACTGCCGATCGATTCAGAGGACGAAGTTTATCTTAAATTCAGTGTAATTGATACCGGCATAGGAATCCCGCTAAGTAAACAACATCGTATATTTGAATCGTTTAACCAGGCCGACACAAGTACTACCAGGAGATATGGCGGTACTGGCCTTGGTCTTGCTATCTCTTCACAGCTCGCCGAACTGATGGGTTCGAGAATCTATCTCGAGTCTAAACCCGGTTTCGGCTCAACGTTCTGGTTTGTTGGCATTCTCAGCCCCGCCATAGTGCTGCCTGAAAATTTTCAGCAGCCAGGCACTAACGATATCCAGCAGGAAACACGTCATGAGATTCTCATTGGCAGCAGAATTCTACTGGCCGAAGATGAACCTATCAATCAGACTCTGGCAACAGCTCTTCTTGAAAAACTTGGCATTACCGTTACTGCTGTAACGAATGGCAAAGAAGCCCTTGAGGAGATGCATATAAACCCTTACGACCTGGTCCTGATGGATCTGCAGATGCCTGAACTCGATGGCTTTGATGCAACCCGGGCGATCCGCGCACTCGAAGGCAGCGCCTCCGCTACACCGATTGTGGCACTCACCGCACATGCACGAGTTGAAGACAAGGTTAAATGTCTTCAGGTAGGTATGGATGATTACCTTAGCAAGCCGATCGACTCACACCAACTCGAAAAGACATTGATTCATCAGCTAAAACAGCACAGAAACGTTGTTTCTGAAAGTCAATTCGACTAATTAGATCGACCCGAGGTGTTCAGAATATCTTGCAAGGTTTGTCGTAACGGTTATTATTACAGCCATTAAAATCGACAATTTTTATTTCCATAACCATATAGACTACCCGAAGTAAGGAGAACACTCATGTCGAAAGCAGATGGACCCAAAGGAGCTATACTCCAACGTGATAAAAAGACCTACGCAATTGTTCCGCGCATCCCCGCTGGTGTTATTAAACGTGAACACCTCAAAGCGTTATCTAACGTTGTTGAGAAATATGATATTCCCATCGTAAAGATCACTTCCGGTCACCGTATTGCCCTCGTTGGCATGACCGAAGAACAGATTCTGCCAATTTACGAAGACCTCGGTATGAATGAGGGAAAAGCAGTTGAGCTTTGCCTCCATTATGTTCAGGCCTGTCCAGGCACCGAAGTTTGTAAATTCGGTATCCAGGATTCTCTTGGCTTCGGTATGCAGTTAGAAGAAGTTCTTTCCGGCATTGAGATGCCTGCCAAGTTCAAGGTGGGTGTTTCCGGCTGTCCTTTTCTTTGTGCAGAAAGCCTCGTTCGCGATTTAGGCCTTATCGGAAAGAAAAATGGTTGGACCCTGGTTTTTGGTGGTAACTCAGGCCGTAAAGTACGTGAAGCTGATGTTCTTGCTGAAGATCTTTCTGCAGATGAGGCAACCAATCTTGCGCAAAAATGTATTGATTTCTACACAGCAAACGCCAAGAAAAGAGAACGTGCAGGTGCATTTGTTGAGCGTGTTGGCCTTGAAGAGTTTAAGAAAGCTGTTCTGTAACATTCCCTTTTCACTGCTCGTCCCAGTTGTATACACCGGTAAATCAGCTCACTGCTGATTTACCGGTGTTATCAAAATCCCTTCCATCCTTCGTACCATCTTCTCTACCCAACCAAAATCGCCAGTAATTTCGCCAGTAATTTCGCAATAGCGAAGAGGTACTTATAGTATCAAATATGTATTTCCAAAATTTCAGGATTAATTATCACCAGGCCAACATCGATATATCTCCATCAATAACGGTTAAATAGCAGACATTTCTCACTTTAGACAGCTATCCTATCAGGACTAACTCAATTTCTCCCCCTTGAGATTTAGGCCATTCCTGCCGATAGTAATCATAGAGCTAATCGGACGAATAATTTCAGAGTGTTCGGGTTTATCCCATCGTCCCCAATATATCAGCAGGTACATGTATGGATATCAGTAAAGCCCCCGAAACACCACATGCAGAAGTTCATCCAAAACTGCTCGGGGCCAAATACATCTCTATAGAACGTCGTTCACCCGGAGATACGGTTTTTTTAGTTGATGATACGCCGTTTCGTTCATCTATGCCTCAGGCCACCCACTGGTCAATTGCCTGGTCAGATTTGATGATGACTATGTTCGTTCTCTTTCTTTCGTTGTTTGTCTATAAAACTGCGAACCAGGATTTTGTGAACCCTGACAAGATGGAAGTTGTAGGCGGGAATATAGGCGAAGCCCTCAATTCTTCTGAATTTGAACGTAATGGTTTACCATTTGCCCCGATAGGACCAAGCCTTCCGCTCATAACAGATTCCACGGTATCCAAAACAGAAGCAATCACCCTAAAAGAGGCGGAACCGGACTTACCTTACCCGACAATTACCCGACCAAATGAACCAGTAACTGAGTACATTGAAGTTCCTGTAGAATCCGAATTCCCACAAATTCCTCAAATCACCCAAAATGTCGTTGTTCTAGACAGCACAGAAACCCTACTACAGCGCCCGCAACCGCAGGGACGCGATATAGTCGAACCACGACCGCTTGGGCCAACTGGGACAACCAGGCCTGATCGTATACAGGATATCTACAGACTCAGCAAAGAAACAATCGCAAAAAACAACCTGAAGAATTTTGCATCAATTGATCTGGTTCCCGACAAAACTATGCGAATCATCCTAACAGGTGATTTACTCTTTGCTACAGGCGAGGCCGAGCTGTCCAACGAATCCCGTGACCGCCTTGAAAAACTCGCCACAGCCATAAAGTCTACACCATATGTAGTAAACGTGGTCGGCCACACCGATAATGTACCGATTTCGTCATCACGATATGCAAGCAACTGGGAACTCTCTGTTTCACGCGCAAGCGCAGTGGCACGATTTCTTATAGAAAACATGGAGATGAGTCCGCACCAATTTATTGTAAGTGGTTACGCCTCGTATAACCCCATGGTACCGAACAGTAGCGCCAGAAACAGAATGAAAAACCGTAGAGTTGAAATAATTATCAGCAAAAAATTGCCAAGACCTGTTCAGGCAAGCACATTCGGTATAAACTAATTTGTAATAATATCATTATTGTCCCCCTCCTGCTCAATAGAGCAAACATATAGGAACACTACATGTTGCGGAAAAACTTTTTAGGCCTCCTGCTCTGCGCAATACTCTTTTGTATGGGTTTTGTAATCAATGGCAATCTCAATTTATATTTCAATCTATCAGGCTTAATGATAGTTTTCGGAGGTACCTTTGCCGCTACACTGCTTAGTTTCAAAATTGACCAGTTGCGCATAGTCAGCAAAGTCCTCTGGTCTGCATATAACAGGCAAATGAAGCAGGAAACAGAAATAATAAATATCCTGATAGATCTATCTATCCGCTCACGCATGGCGGGTATTCTCTCGCTACAGCAACATGAAAATGAAACTACCATTCTCTTTCTTCGTAGAGCCCTAGGCTGCCTCGTAGATGGCTATAAAACTGAACAAATTAGAGATATCCTCAATACCGAAATGTATTTTTTCAGACTGCGAAGAGAAGATTCAGAGCGAATTCTCCGCACTATAGCTGACTTTTTTCCAGCATTTGGCATTATCGGATCTGTTGTAGGTTTGATCACAATGCTTGGCGGAATTGGCGATACAAATGTAATATTGAAAGCAATCCCGATAGCACTCACCTCCACGCTCTATGGACTGATTTTTTCAAATTTTTTCTTTTTGCCATTCGCAGCAAATATCAAGGAACGAACAAATCATGAACTGTTGATGCAGAAAATTATTATGGAAGGTGTGATAGCAATAGAGTCTGAGATGAATCCGGTAATCTTAAAAACCAAACTGGAGTCTTTTCTCACCCCTTCAGCCCGAGCTACAGAACTGGTCTCTTACCAGAAATTGAAGGAACGATTTCAAATTGAACAGGAATAACATTGCTCGCTGGATGGTTTAGAGTGATGAAGTCAAACCACAACACAATCGCCATACAGTTTTAGGTAAATTCATCAATTGACGTTGAGCGGAGGTAGAGAGATAACCGCAGAGTAGTAATTGTTTTCAGTGCCCCATTGTTGCGATTCTACCCGTCGTGTGAAAAAAATGACATGACACCAGAGATAACCTGACTGCAAAATCCGCATAGTATTGCGGCACAGATCTGTTACTGAATTCCTCGAACGAGATTCTGAGCACTACACTAAAACAACACGAAAGCACTATTGAATACTATGGATATGTGTTTTGTATTGGAATTAAATCAGTTCAGCCAAAATTCTATTCCAACGTGGATGTAAAAAAGAGCCATCTCTTGAAATAACGATTTTAGTTGCCTGGCCAACAATGAGCGTTCTGTCAACCAGTCCAAAAAACCTGGAATCTGCGCTGTTATCCCGGTTATCCCCCATCATGAAATACTGGCCTTCAGGAAGCACAATCGGATTAAAAGTCGCCTGTGGTGGCTGGGAAGGTAAAAATTGTACCGTGTGAGAAATACCTGTCAGATCCTCTTGAAAAATTCGAAATGATTGTTGTCCTGATTCACCAGCCTCATCTGATGCAATCCCCTTTACACGCTCATAATTGAGAAATTGACCATTTACAAACAGCCTGTTCTGCCTAAGTCCAACAGTATCTCCGGGGATTCCGACAACACGTTTTATCATTCTGGTTCCATCTTCAGGCGAATAAAACACAACAATATCTCCTCGCTTCGGGTCGGACCACTTTGCCAGATGGATTGTTGTATATGGAATTTTCAAATCATAAGCCAGCTTATTGACAAACACACGATCGCCAATCAAAATGGTCGGCTTCATTGAACCGGTAGGGACATCATTCCAATCCGCAATGGCTGATTTAAATGAAGTTGCGATCAGGATGGCAATGACAAAACTTACTCCCCAGCCACGCCAGACTGACGAAATTTTTTCTAGAAGTGTATTTTTCGTATTATTGCGTGGATCATTCATCATCTCGTGGGGCCCTTCCTCAAATTTTTCACTACTCATCGTCTGTTTCGTCAGTCGCCTTCTGCATATCTTTTATAAGACTCATTGCCATAATTGCCATCAGTAAAACACCAACAATCAGTACTCCCCAGAGCAACCAGGTCTTCCATGGCTTTGGCGGAGCCGGTGGTTCAAGAGCAGCTTCTCCACCAAGTTCGATCTTCTTTCCCAGCCCTGCATTAAGCACAACGCCTTCACCCTGCTGTTTTACGGCAGCAAGCACCATATCGGTTCGACTTGCGGACTGTACGCTCTCAATTTTACCACTGCCATAGGCCAAAAGAAACGGGGGGGTTCCTCTTGCCATAAAAATCAATTCATCACTTTTCCAGCCAAGATCGATCATCACATTTTTGCTATTTCCAGAAAGCCCTGCACCATCATCCAGTACAACCAGCCGCCATTCTCGACTCGTTGTTCCCAAAAACGAGCACGGTTCACTTTGCACAGTCTGTCCTTCAACCTTAACCGAATAGAACACCCCCCGACACTGCTCACGCCACTCCTGGCTTTCAGCGGCACGTGACTGTATCGAAGCGTTTATGATAGCATTAGGTTCGGTAAACCTCAGCCGTACATTTCTTACGGGCAGACGGTAGTTCGAGGTAAAATCAATTGCCGTGATACCATTTTCGGTCGATTTAATACCATTATACAAAGAAACCCATTGCAGATTCTGACGTGAAACAATTGGCCGTGACTCAGCAGTCACAGACTCCAACTCAATAGCTGGTGAGTCCTTTTGCCAGATCATCTTGAGGTACCGCTCTGCTCTTCCCTGGAAATGAATTTTTCTCTGGACAACACGGTTGCCGCCATACTCCATATCAACCAGAGTAACCCTATGGACGAGGGGATACCAATGTTGAAGATCTGCAGACTGTTGAAGGCTTACAGTTACAGAACCATGCCTGCCATTGGTCAACCAATAGAGCTCTAAACTACCCGTGTTCTCACTCTGTTTTCCCAAATCAAGAAGATAACCTGTTGCTGCAATTCCTTCTGATTGTCCTACCCGGCTGCTGTCAAAGTCTAGTATTGTTCCATCAGCATCACGACGAATAGAGAGAGATATATCATCCTGACTACTCTCGGTTTCATACAAAGGGAAATACGGAACTGAGGCAGTAGTTCGTGATTTCTCATCTTTCAATGTGCGCAGAGCATAAGGGACAGCCTCACCAGCCCCGTTAAATACCTGGATATCAGAAAGATCCGCTCTTCGCAGCTGCCTGTACACTTCATTTGGGAGGGGAAAAGAATACAACGGACTCTCTCCCGGAGTTTTAAGCATATAACCATAGGCAAAATCACGACTGGTCATTTCTTCAGAACCGATAGCAACACCAGAGCCTGCAATTCCGCAAAGCATCAAACTCAATACAACACAAAGCAATCTCATACAGCTTCCTCATCTTTTTTCGGCGGCATTGGAGAGAAATAGCCAATAACCAGCATAAGTATTCCAACAGAGAGAAACGAAACGATCCTGGCGACAGTGCCTGTGCCCGAAAGATCAACCATGAACAGTTTAGCCACAACCAACCCGAGCAGAACTGCACCGCAAGCCCAGACAAGTCGGTTTCCTGTGCGGGCAGCCCAGACCGTTGCTGACAACGCCACCAGACTCCATAAAGCAGAAACCGCAGCCTGAAAAACCACCGAGTAGTAAAGAGAATCAAAATGATACGGGATTCCGATATAGAAATGTACCGCCCGTGCAACCACACCGTTAAGCCAGAAAAAGCAAAGAATCACAACAATCCAGTAGAGCACATTGACAGGTATAAAACGTGAAAGTGTACATGCCCCCCTGCGACAGCACATCGCCCAGCTAAAAAGAACCAGAAGCACAAAGAATAACGACAGTTCTAGCGGATTAAAAACCGGTACATACATAATCGGTGCGGGATCACCGGATTCCCCAAGTGTCAGAACACTGTATACAACAAGCATTACAGCCGGGATGGCGATGCCAGCTCCCTTGTAGTATTCTTTCCATTCACTCAATGGCCAGCGTATTTTTTCTGACCAGCGAATAATCATAAATATGGCGGCAGCAGGAATAACACCCCAGCAGACTATGGTCCATACTTCGTTAAGTTCAAGGGTGATATCGGTAAGCCAGCTCGCCTCAAAGCCAAGAATAATCAACAGCAACCACAGTGTTGCAATGTGCCAATAACCGGCAAGGCGCTTCGGCCAGAGCGAATCAAACTGGTGCAACATTCTATATTGTGAAAAAAATGCGACAAACCAGACCAGTTTACCCCATTCTGCCAGCAGATGTGAACGATACGAGAGATCTATCATGCCTATAGCCGTGACAATTACCATGATCGGTAACAACACAAGTTGCGCGACAGCAAGCTGTCTCCATTCAGTCTTTCTGGCAACTATGGACATAAACATTGTCGAACCACAGCTAAACAGTAAAAAGGCGTAATATTCCTTGATTGCTGCAAAGTGTCGGTCAGTCTCGCGAATGCCGCCATAATACCACCAGCAGATACCCCATATAAGCAGAGGGATAGGCAGAAATCGTTCCCAGCGATAAAGAGTCTCTTTATACTTGTTGATATAGTAGCTAGAGAACAGTGCGGAGATTGAGAGAAAGACACAACTGAAAAAATAACTGTTTAAAAATGAGACAGCTCCAAATGGGTAAAACACACTTTCGACAAATGTCCATGCAGCACCAAACTGCAAAAGCAGGGCAAAGAACCTGGCAAGTGCGCGTTTCTGGCGTACACCAATCCATACCATTGCCGCGCCTTCAAGTGCCCATGCAGCTGTTGTCCACTGACTATCGAGAGCCAGCGGAATAGTAAGACTGGCAAAGACAACCCCCATTGCCAGAAAGGCTTCGCAGAGTAAGCGCATACCTTCAGCAAGCCTGCGCCAAAGCACAGTGGCCAACAACAGGTAAAAAAATCCAAAGCTGAAGGAACTGATCGCCATACCATACTGCATATCCTTCACCAGTAAGTATTGCAGGCCGCTCACGACAAGCGGAAGTCCGAACACCAGAGGCCCGTCGATGTATCCTTTAAGCTTAACAGGCTGGCGATGGGCAAATAGCACGGATATGGCTACATAAAAAAGAAAATAGCCAATAAGAAATGGTTCTGTCGAAGAGAAAAATTCAGGCTGATACCCATTACTTCCCCACAGAGTACCTATTCCGAAAGTGAAAAAGAAGCCGATTAGATTAAGTTCACGCCAGGCTTTAAACCAGGCGATTCCCAAAATTCCCAGATTGAGCAGCCCAAAATAGGAAAAGAGCATAACATGACTGCCGGTTCCGGTGGACATCAGGACCGGTGCAAGAAAACCGCCGACTGTACCAAATATTGCCAGGCCCCGGCTGTCCTGCAAAACGGCAAGCGCTCCTGAAACAGCAACCAGACCAACCATAACGCCCAAAGCCAGCGGCATAGGAAGCAAACTGTAGAGTTTGGCTGCACCAAAGACTACGAGATATAAAATACCAACTCCGCCTCCCTGCAATCCCTGGCCGTAGACGGGAGCTTTGTTTCGCAAACGCCAGCCAATTGCCAACAGAGAACAACCAAATATCGCGGCAGCAATTAATCTGAGTTCTATCGAGACAAGATTACGCTGGGCCGCATATTTAATCAGGAACGCAACACCGAAAAAGATGATAATAAGCCCGGCTTTAAGTACCAGGTTACCACCAGTCAGGAAATGACGAATGGGTTCGATTCCCTTACCCAAAGCATTTTCGAGTGACGAGACAATGGCATCAACTTTGTAGGGTGACTGTTCAGCTTTCGCCTTCGACGCTGTTTCAGTTTTTTCGATTTTTCTGGCGGGAGTAGTCTCACTCTTTGCTCTTATAAGTGAAGCAGCGGTGTGTGTTGTGGTATGGGTTTGTTCGGAAGCTTTGGGTCGAGTATCTGCTGTAGCAGTATGATGCACATCATCCGGCTCAACAGGTGAAAATACAATCTCTTCCGATTCTTTTACCGAAGCAGCTTTAGATTGTGATTCGAGAAGAACAACCCGTTTTTTTAAGATCACAAGCTCTGCTGCAAGGTAGCCGACCACTCCACCAAGTATACAGCCTGGTATTCCGAGCCCTGCGGCGCCCAACAATGCCGCTATAAGAATGAAAATAACATGCATAGAAGCTTACCCAAAAAATGAAACAGGTTAAGTTGCCAACAACCAGAACAGGTAATGAAGGTTCACTGACACTGCCCGAGAGAATACGATCACAAGTAATATTATACCTTTATAATATATTTACATTCGTCAGCAACGTAAAAAAACTCCCAAATACCGCCCAATGTCAGTTTGCCTCACTCTTCACACCGAACCCCTCAGCCCTCAGTCCTCAGCCCTCAGCCCTCAGCCCTCAGCCCTCAGCCCTCAGCCCTTAGTCCTTAGCCCTTAGTCCTTAGTCCTCAGTCCTTAACCCTCAGTCCTAGTAGTTAAGCCCCCGGCCGTATCAAATCAGCTGCCTCTTTATCCCCCGGGAGATTTCTCAAGGTGAGATATTCTGCAATCTGCTGCTTTTGCTCATCACTTTTTTTCTGTGCCAGGTCGCTCTTAGCAGTTATCGAATCAACACACACAGCGACAACCGAACATGCCGAAACAGCAGGTGTAGCGGCGGTGATCTCGGAAAAATCAGGTCTATTTTCATGTGTAGCCATCATCGCGTTTAAAGCCATGACTTTTTCATCTATATCCTCAATAATATCAGCATTCCCTCTAATAATTACAGAGTGATAAAACTGGTGAACCTGACACGCCGGGTATTGATCAT
Organism: Desulfosediminicola flagellatus; assembly: GCF_005116655.2. Classification (GTDB taxonomy): domain Bacteria; phylum Desulfobacterota; class Desulfobulbia; order Desulfobulbales; family Desulfocapsaceae; genus Desulfopila; species Desulfopila flagellata. Next base: position 3,654,289 of record NZ_CP050698.1, read on the forward strand.
CGAAATCAGTTCCGAGATACGCAAGAGGGATATCCACTTCAAAACAGACCTTTGGATTACGCAAAATGTTATCGGTCTTTTCCCCTTTTCGTGCACAGTGAAAATAAATCGAGCCATTACTGTATACAAAGTTAAGCGGTGTAATATACGGGTATCCATCGACACCAATTGTAGCCAGCCTACCGACTGTACAACGCCGTAGAATTTCGCTGATACTTTCAGGATCTGTTATTGCGCATTGCTTTCTTCTCATCGTTTAATACTCACCCCATTATTTTAGATATCCAGACCAGGCTCACTAACCAACTCAACACCTACAACTGTTTTAATCGATTCCTTCCAGCGGATAAGTGGTTCGTCCTGCAATTCTTTGTAGATCAGTAGAATCTCTGAGTCGACTTGTCCCGCCTTTATTCGCTCCACAAAAAGAACAGACGTATCGCTATCAATCTGCACGCGCTCGTCGATTTTGTTCATTTTTCCGAGCCAGATAGAATGAGTCACGCAGGGAAGCAGCTCTCTGACCATGGTGACAACATCAGATGTGTCAAGCATTGGCTCAACACTCACTGAAGTTTCAAAACCTTGATCAAAGGCATAACAAAGACTTGTTTTTCGCTCAGAATAGGCAGGAGCACCAGGCTCCCAGAAATCTAAAACACTTTTATCTCGTGCAGTTATAGTAAACCTAAACAACAGTTTATCTTTATAGTCCGTGAACTCTTTACAAAGCTCACGGACACATTCAAGATGAGGTTTGGAAACCACCAGCACCTGGTTGCCGGCTTCAAGCAAATTACGCAGAACCTGAATACATGGCTGCAGATTTTCGGGCAGGATATCGTGGGTAGTGGGAAACATAACCTGCCCGGGATAGAGCGGTCTGGCTTTAAGCACATCACTTTCGCGCACCAGACATTCCTTCCACTCTTCCGAAGAGAGCTGACCCTTTTTCACCACTGCATCATAGCGGGCATAACAGTAACGGCAATCATGGGTGCATCCCGTACAACAATCCACATTTGCCACAGCCCACTCACGAGTTCCACGTATAGGTTTCTTCATCGAACACCTCACATAAATCCGCAATGATTGATTGTGCTTTTAGTCCTTGGACCAGTGCGTAAACAGCTCTTCAATGCCTTTACGGGCAAGAGCCATGAGTTTCAGGAATTCTTCTTCAGCAAATGGTAGACCTTCAGCTGTTGACTGAATTTCTATCCATCTGCCGTTGCCTGACATTACAAAGTTTGCGTCTGTCTCAGCTGCAGAATCTTCTTTGTAGTCGAGATCAAGCACAGGTGTGCCGTCTACGATACCAACAGAAATTGCAGCGACAGGCAATATTTCAGGCATTTTTTCCAGTTTGCCGCTAGTAACAAGCTTTTTCAAGCCGTCATGAATAGCAAGAGCACCACCTGTAATAGAGGCAGTTCTTGTACCACCATCTGCATTCAGCACATCGCAATCAATACGCAAGGTACGCTCTCCGATTGATTTAAGATCGACCATCATTCGAAGACTTCTGCCGATAAGACGCTGAATCTCAGACGTACGGCCGGTCTTTCCATTCGTTTCACGTCGGTAACGACCACTGGTTGCACAGGGAAGCATTCCGTATTCTGCTGTAATCCAGCCCTGCCCTTTGCCTTCTAAAAATGGCGGAACCTTTTCTTCGATGGTTAAGCCGCATATAACATGGGTGTTCCCCATCTTTATGAGTATAGATGCATCAGCGTTAAGCTGAATCCCGCGTTCAATTGTTACAGGTCGCAGATTATCTGCCGCCCTGTTGTAACTTCGATCCATAATTTCACCTGATATATTAAAAAGCAGTAAACTGATCCGCTGGCATTTCGCCAGAAGAATATTCTGTAATTAGTTGATTTAAATAGTTTCCATCCGAAAACTACCTAGTAAAAACTCTAAAGTCAAAAAGGGCCTGAGGTGCATGTTGCAACCTCAGGCCCTTTTAGCATACTCATGAATGCAAGCGAATAAAACCGTATTCTACTATCTTTCCTGAATCATTTCACATTATGCTCACGCGTGTTAACCGATACTACCGTATCGTTTTGCGTTTCACTGTTCCCGGTTAATTGATCGGCTTAACATTCTGAATTGTTGGTAATGGTCAATTCAGGCTGGTGCGCACTGTTTGGAGGTATTGCTTACCAATTTTTTCCTGCCAGGCAGTGTAAACAGTTTCGGCACCGCTTTTCATTTTTTGCAGATCAGCATCAGTAAGCTTTAGGAAAACCACGCCATCCTTCTTTGCCGCTGCAATCTCACGCTCCTGCTGATCTTTGGTAAGCTGGCGTGCGGCAGCACTCTCTTCTGCAATGACTCGCAATAAGGTTTCACGAACATCCTCGGGCAGGCTCTTTAACCATTTGGTGTTGATCATATGAACGTAGAGGCCTTGTGCATAATCAAGCTCTGTATAGTATCGTGCTACAGTGAATTTTTTGCTGATATTACATACGATGGGGGTATGGTCCAAACCATTGATCACACCGGTCTGAAGCGCCTGAGGCACGTCAGGCCACGGTAATACAGAAAATTTCAGATCCCACGCCTTGTATGCATCAATATTCACAGGTGCCTGGGCAATCCTGAAGTTCACGCCGGCAGCTTCAGCAAGACTTGTAACCGGTGTTGTCGTAGCCCAGCCATAACTGCCATATCCTGTAAAATCTATAGCCTGCAGACCTTTGGACAGCGCCGCATCACGAAACGGTTCCCAAGTTGCTGCAGTATTTCTAAAAGCATCCAGCTTATCAAAAGAATCGACAACAAAGGGAAGATTTACAATTCCCAGCTTTGGCGAAATATTTGCCGCCGCAACTGATGAACTCATCATGCCCTGTACGGCACCGAATTTTAATTTATTAATAACATCTTTCTCACCACCCAACTGGCTGAGAGGACGGAAATCAACATAGAGTTGTCCGTTAGTTTCCTCCCACACACGATCACGGATACGAAATCCTACAGCTACACCTTCGATGGCAGGATGCCCCACGCAGGAGAGCAGGTAGGTATACTTGGCACCGGTTGGATCAAATTCAGGTTGCCACTTCGCCAGCGGATCAGCTGCAAATGACAAATGAGCTGTCACCAGGCAGATGGTCAGCACATTGGAAAACCACAAAAACAATTTCCGAACATTTTTCATAGTGTTCTCCTTAGATAGATTTACCATAACGGAGGGGTATCATTGGCCCGAAATCTACCGGAAAGTACGTTAAAAAAGCAACGTAAACTTTCTACTCGTGACACTATGTAACACTATAATTTGACGCTTTTTATACCGATACGATATTCACCAGGAGGCAATCCTCTCCATAGGCAATTTATCATTGTTAGCCACAAAAGACACTTTGACTAACTTTATTCCCCAAACAACACCAAAAACCTCACTTTTTTCCAGTTATGGATTGAACAACAAAACTATTCATGTTATGTGAATTTACATAAAACAATACAAAACCAGACTATTTTTTATTTTGTCTGCATTAAAAAAATAATTCAGAACATCACCTGCATGGAGAATTGCCAATGAGAAAGCTTTTAGTCCTACTCCTCCTAGTAACCATCAGCCTGTCTACTGCAATGATTGCAGCAGCGAAGAAAGACCCTCTGGCTGCATGGCAACCAAAGTTTGACCCGAGCACAGCCGAGTATACTTATATATTATCTAACGTAAGCCACCCGGTAATTGAAGGTGTTGCTGTTGGTTATCGTATTCGTGACGCTGTCTGGGAAGCTACCAACGGGCGCATCTATGTTGATTACAGACCTCTATCACAGCTTGGTGGAGAAAAAGATGTAATCAGCAAGCTGAAGCTTGGTGCTGTTCAGGGTATGCTCTCTTCGTCTGTTGCTGCAGCTAACGTTTCTGACCGCCTTGGAATCGTCAATCTGCCGTATGTTATCGACACATTTGACAAACTTGACACATTCCGCAATACTCCTGATCTCTGGGAACCATTTGCCAATGGCGCACAACGCCAGGGCCTTATAGTTGCGGACATCACCGGTTATGGTCCATACGGCTGGGCAACCAACACACCTGTAAATAGTATTGCTGATGCCAAGGCTGTTAACTTTCGTATTGCCGAAGCCCCTGTAAACACAGATTCCTATAAAGCATGGGGACTGAAGTTCACCGTTATGCCATGGCCAGATGTACCGCAGGCTCTTCAGACCGGCGTTATCACCGGCCTTGACCACACCGCAATTGTCTGTAACATCACCAAGAAATTTACTATCGCCAAGAACTTCACTGAGCTGAATTACGCTCAGGGGCTCTTCGTTCATCTTGTGAATAAACGCTGGCTTAATAAACTGCCAAAAGACTTGCAGGAAGTATTTCTCAATGTTATCAAAGAAGAAAGTGAAAAAACTCGTGCTCTGACCCGTCAACAGCATGAGGAGCAAATTGCTAAAGCCAAAGAAGCAGGAGTTACATTCACAAAGCTCTCTGACGCTGACATAGCCGAAATTAAAACCCAGGCAGAACCGGTACTGACAAAGTGGGGCCAGAAGATTGGTCCTGATTATCTTGCCAAGGTACGTACGACTCTTGGTAACTAGCGACTGATATCTGTAACAGATATGACTGGCCATAGATGCTATGGTCAGACATTTTTCAGGGTTGAAGACTATCTCTTCAACCCTTTTTTCTTGCAAAAATTATCGATATAAAATGTTGAAAAAACTGTACAAAACCATCGACCGCGGATTTCTCTTTATAGAGGAATGGTCGCTTTTTGCGGCAGTCTGCATCGCCCTGCTGACTGCTATGGCCAATGTTGTGCTACGTAAAACCACCAGCGATTACAGTCTCTACTGGTCGGATGAAGTTGTTCGAAAAGTTATCTATTTTTCAACATATATAGGTTGCGTGGCTGCAATCCGCAGCCGTTCGCTCATTCGCATAGACGCACTCCCGCAAATGCTACCGGTTCTGAAAAAACCGCTTACCCAACTCTCACATATTGCTGTACTGGTTTTTTCCAGCTGTATGATCTACCTGGGCAGCACGATGACCATGATGATGTTTGAAGACGAGTACGCTCTGACCGCCACTCTGCAAATCCCGGAATGGTATTTTTATGCAATTCTGCCACTGATGGGATTTATGATGTTTATCCGCACCCTGATCACCATGCGTGAAGACTGGATCGGCAAAAATGATATTACGGGAGGCGAATAATCATGGATAATTCATACCTGATGATCTTCGCCCTGCTGCTCGGCTGCCTCGCCTCCACCATGCCGGTATTTATGGCGCTCTTTTTTACCGGCACAATCGGCCTTGTTTTTGGTGTAGGTATTGATCCGCAGATTGTTATAGAAGTGCTCTATCGCAGCATGGACAAATTTGCCCTTGTGGTTGTTATGTTTTTCGTACTTTGTGGAAACATTATGACTACCGGATCAATTGTCGCAAAGCTCATCAAAACTGCAAACGTCCTGGTTGGTTTTCTTCCTGGCGGACTTGCAATGGCAGGTGTTCTGGCATGTGGATTCTTCGGTGCTATATCAGGTTCTACGGTCGCTACCGTTGTAGCTATTGGCGGCTTCATGATCCCTGCTCTAATAGAGAATAACTATGATGAGAAATTCTCTGTCGGCATTATGACCACGGCTCCAATTCTCGGTGTTATCATCCCCCCTTCCATTGCTATGATACTCTACGCAATGGTGAGCAATGATCAGCTTGAAGCACTGTTTTTGACCGGCTTTATTCCTGGCTTGCTGATTATGTTGGCTATGAGCGCATATTCCTATTTTGTCTGTAAAAAGATGGGAATGAAAAAGCGCAAACGGCCATCAGCACAGGAAATTATTGCAGTATTTAAAGAGAGCGGCTGGGCCCTGTTTTTACCGGTTTTAATCTTTGGCGGAATATATTCCGGCCTGTTCACTGCCAATGAGGCAGCTGTTGTTGCCTGTTTTTATGCTTTTTTTGTTGAGATCTGCATCCATCGTGACATGAAGGTCAAAGATATAAAACGGGTTATCGTTTCATCAGCCGTTACCTCTGCAACTCTGCTGGTTATTGTTGCCGGCGCCTCGGTTTTTGGTGAATATCTTACATTTGAGCAAATCCCTGGCCAAATTGCCTCGGTTGTTGTGGAGAACATCAGTTCACCATGGGTCTTTTTACTTTCAGTTAATATCCTGCTGCTTTTTATCGGCATGTTTATGGATATCATTTCAGCGACCCTGATTCTTACTCCTATTTTTCTACCCCTCTTGAGTAAATTCGGGATAGACACCATGCACTTCGGCCTATTGATGACTATAAATCTTGGTATTGGCTACTGTACCCCGCCACTTGGTGTCAGCCTATATATCACCGGCGCGACTGTAGATCGTAACCTGGTATATGTTTCAAGAGCTGTAATGCCGTTTCTGCTCATCCAGATCGCCATCCTCATGGTGCTGACCTTCTGGCCGGATCTCGTATTACTGCTGCCGAAACTGATATACGGATATGGAAATTAAAGTGTATAATAGTATTCAGCAGACATAACAGTAATGCTGTTAGACCCGCCTCCACCCTGAGGCATACTCAGGGTGGACGTTAATTTCAGAACGGGAGGTAAGTATGGACCCTAAGATCCTGATTCCTGTAGATGATTCACTAACTGCCAAAAAAACTATCGAAGCAGTAATCGAGCAACGAAAGCGTTTCCCGAGAAAAATCACACTGCTCTATGTCATTAACCAGGAGCAGCTCGCCTATAGGATGATTCCTGATTTTCAGCTGGATATGGTGAAGCAGAATGCCGCAAAATCCGGCAGAAATCTTCTGGAAAAATACAACGGTATGCTGCAGGATGTTGGATTTTCCTGCGAGCTGTTACTAGAAACAGGTGAACCACGACAGACAATCATTCACATTGCCAACAGCAGGGATTTTCAGCTCGTTGTGATCGGCAGACACGAAGGTGGTGGTGAAATACGGGACGTCCTTTTCGGCTCTGTCGCCAACCATGTGCTGCATAATGTAAAATGTCCGGTATTACTCGTTTAACTCTTATCCGTAATACTATCTCAAGAATATATTTTTCAAGTCAGGACCGGTAGATCTCTTTCTACCGGCCCCGATTTATTCTATCCTGCTTTCTCCAACTGCTGAACAGCATCGATAAGGCCAGTAAGGTTTTTAAACGACTCCAGCTCTTCTTTTGAAATAGCGATATCCAGCGTGTTTGTCTCTTTTAAAATCACCGGGTATTCCATCTTTTTCGCGTAGTTTTTCTCGAATTCGTCCCGATGCATAAAAACCATCTCATACGTTGAATGTTCTCGAAATGTTTTCCATTCTGGATTTTCTCTGAAGGTACCGTGAGTTAAGCTGCATAGCAGGCAATCATAGGTATCCGGGCTAAAAAGCTTGTGCCCGATATCTTTAACGGTATTTAGTACTCCGCTATCCGCATTATAGATAAAAATCAATTTCATTCAGCACTCCTTTATAAAATTTGAGTGGTCTGTAAGGTCTTTTTTTATTTTCGCTCAAGTAATTATCATTAATCCGCAATTCCAAAGTGAGGTGATAGGCGTGAAGAGGAAGGCGTATCTACACTAAAACACTTCACCCCTTACGCCTCCCCCTCACTTTTCCAATCTGAGTCTCAGTAGTAATTATTAAAAATCACAAATCCAACATGTAAATATGAAGTTTAAACGCCTCCTTTTATTCCATTTTTCCAGGCAGATACTGCACATTTCCTGGAAATATTGGTATAAGGCATTACTAGTATCTGTAATTACAACATTTTCAAAATCATCCGTCTTTACTTTCAATACATGTACATTCATGATTGAATTCATGTAGCCACTGCCCGAATGAATACTTGGACAGTCACCCATGATACAGAAACCTGTATCGTTTAGAACGCAAGGAACTCTCTACTTTAACTCTCACCAAGGGAGGAATTCTATTATGCCAGTTGTTAACTATCAGCAATATTGCCAGATGCTGGACAATGCAAAAGAGAATAAATTTGCCTATCCAGCTGTAAATATAACTTCAAGCTCAACAATCAATGCAGCTCTTCTGGCCTTTAAAGAGGCAAATTCCGACGGTATTATTCAGGTTTCGACCGGTGGCGGCAAATTTGGCTCGGGGATTGGAGTAGGATCCATGGCTAAAGGTGCCATCGCTCTTGCAGTCTATACACATATCATGGCTGAACATTATGATGTAAATATTGCACTGCATACCGACCATTGCCATCCTGAATATGTTGACTCATTTATGATGCCACTTATCGAGGAGACCAAACGACGAAGAGCTGCAGGGCTTCCGAATCTCTTCAGTTCCCATATGTATGATGGTTCAGCTCTGCCGATGAATGAGAACATCGCTGAATCTAAGCGATTGATGAAGATCTGTGTCGAACTGGATTTGATTCTAGAAATCGAAACAGGCATTGTCGGTGGCGAAGAGGATGGTCACGACACATCCGGAGTATCAGCAGATAAACTCTACACAACCCCTGAAGATATGGTGCTGGCATCACGTGAACTTGGATCGATGGGACGTTTTCTACTGGCAGCCACCTTTGGCAATGTGCATGGAGTTTACAAACCGGGTAATGTGAAACTTAAACCGACTATCCTGCGCGATGGACAGGAAGCTGTTGCCAAAGCAGAAGGCCCCGATACCCGCCTTGATCTTGTGTTCCATGGAGGTTCAGGTTCTGAAATTGCTGATATCCATGAATCGCTTAATTACGGCGTGGTGAAAATGAATATCGACACCGATACCCAGTATGCATACACACGCCCTGTCGTTGATCATATGATGAAAAATTATGACGGTGTGCTGAAAATCGAAGGTGAGGTTGGCAACAAAAAAGTCTACGATCCACGATCCTGGGGCAAAAAAGCTGAACAGAATATGGCCGATCGACTTATGCGTGCCTGTAACGACCTGCGCTCTACCGGAACGAGTCTTGGAAAGAATATCTAAGCCTCACTTCTTATGACGCTATTCAATATGTTCAGGTGCTCATATTCAAAAGTGTTCAGGGGTGACACCCCAATGCCACCCCTGAACGCGGCCTTTGTCGTGTTTTTGCTAATTCATGTTTATTGAAGTGTTTGCAAGCGGAAACACTTCAACTTTGTGTAAATCTTTGGTCAACTCTTTTAATGAATTCTCATCAAGTGTTTCTTTTTCCAGTAGTACTTTGGCACATTCCTCAAGAATGGTCCTATTTGATTCAAGCAGGGACAACGTTGAACTAAATATCGTATCAACTATTTCACGCACAGATGTATCTATCTGCTCTGCGGTTGAATCACTCATCCCTGTCCTGTTAGCCGACGGGAACCCCTGCTGTCCCAGAAAGGTCTGCTGATGATCCTCAAAGACAACATGACCGATCTTTTCATCCATACCGTAACGGGTAACCATTGACCGTGCGATATCTGTAATTCGTCCGAGGTCATCTGATGCGCCGGTTGAAAGATGGTCAAAAATGAGTTTTTCCGCGGCACGGCCACCCATGAGCACAGCTATTTTCCGTTCAAGTTCTTCCTTAGTCATCAAAAATCGGTCTTCTGTCGGACGCTGCATAGTGTAACCAAGGGCACCTACTCCGCGAGGAATTATTGAAACTTTATGGACAGGATCTGCACCGGGCATGGCCAACGCAACGAGCGCATGACCGATCTCATGATAGGCGACAATTTCACGCTCTCGAGGATTTAACAGCCGATTCTTTTTCTCAAGACCTGCAACAATACGTTCTATTGCGCGTGTAAAATCTTCTGTTTCGACCCGCTCCGCCTTCCGCCGTGTTGCAAGCAGTGCTGCTTCATTAACAAGATTTGCGAGATCAGCCCCGGAAAAACCGGTTGTCAGCTCAGCGATCTTATACACCTCCATATCGTCAGCAATCTTGACGTTTTTCATATGCACTTTCAGGATTTGCTCTCTTCCGATCTTATCAGGGCGATCAACCAGCACCTGACGATCAAAGCGACCGGCTCTCAGTAAAGCAGGATCAAGTATCTCGGGACGATTTGTTGCAGCAAGCAAAATAAGCCCGCCGGTCTGATCAAAGCCATCCATCTCGACCAGCAACTGATTAAGCGTCTGCTCCCGCTCATCGTTACCGCCCATGCCGCCTACAGCGCTTCTAGCCCGCCCCAGCGCATCTAACTCATCAATGAAAATTATTGCCGGCGCAGCTTTAGTAGCCTGCTCAAAAAGATCACGCACCCGTGCCGCACCCACTCCGACAAACATCTCTACGAACTCAGACCCGCTAATAGAAAAAAATGGAACTCCCGCCTCACCTGCAACAGCTCGCGCTAAAAGCGTTTTTCCTGTACCTGGAGGTCCGATCAGCAAAATACCTTTTGGCATTCGCGCACCCAAAACACCATATTCATCAGGAGATCTAAGGAAATCTACAATTTCAACCAGCTCAGCCTTACTCTCTTCCACCCCGGCAACATCCTCAAAATCAACCCCTGTCTGTTGTTCAACATAAATTTTTGCTTTTGATTTCCCGATATTCATAAAGCCACCGCCAGGACCCTGTTTATCGATAACTTTTCGAATAACAAATAACCAGATTCCGAAAAATACGAGGGCGGGAACAATCCACGAAAAGAGTGTCAGGAGAAATTTGCTTTCGTGGGCCTGGGTGAAGGGAACGTTATAGCGGGACAACTGTTCAGCAAGACGAGGATCAACACGGTTGGCGATAATTACCTTTTTCCCTTTTTCATCAGGGTCTCGCAAATTACCGGCAATCGTCCGTTCCCTAATGGTAAGCTCAGTGACTTTGCCCTGCTCAAGCAGTTTTTCGAGCTCACTATAGGGAACCGGTTGAACCGTTTGCTGCTGAATAAGCAGATCCTGAAGAATCATTATGCCAAATAAGGCAATTATCGCATAAATCAGATTGAGTTTTTGGGGATTATCCATAAGGCTCCTCTAGTTCAGAGGTTATCAATTGCTGTAATAGGCAGGGTTGAGATTCCACCTGATATATTTTCAAATATAACAACACAACAACACATTATGAATGGTCACTCCCCGACCATTTTTTCGAATAGGTTATCGGGTTGAATCCATCACAGATCTACTGCTCAGCTCCCCTATTCCCTATGCTATATAAAGTATAGCATCCAATTGGCAATTATCATTAGCTCTATTTCAAAATAGGAACACTACAAGAAGGAAGGAAACAGCAGAAAGCAACTCTTCTGTCAGTTCACGCACAGAAATGCAGAAAACACATTACCATTCTTCTGCCTCATCACTATCCTTTCAACCTTACATGAAAAGATAGCAGCACAAAGAAATACGGTGACATATTGAAAAGCCGAGAATCTTGAATTTTACGTATCCTCTTCATTTTCATAGGGAAGTCTGAGCCATAGTACACGATAAGAATAGATGTACATCCCGGAAGCAAGGATAACTCCTAGCGGATTATGCATCAGAGCAATGGCAAAAAAACCGACAATAACACAGATGAGGGGAAACGCTTGGTATAGGGGAGTGGGTAGCCAAATATTCATAACTCAGCCTCCATCCAGTTGAATTGAATGCCCTACTGCATCGGACTCGCTGAAGCAGTCTTATCACTATTGTATTTTATCAAATTTACTTGCCAGAAACAAGAGTGCGACCTGCTTCGAATCAAGTAGACGATCCTGATTGTTGCCAGGCATACAGTGTATAAGCAAAAGGATCCGTAACATCCTTTTTGGTTATAATTTAGTGATCAGAAAATCAGTGGAAAGAAAATTTTAGTGTCACGTCAATGATGAAATGTCGGTATATTGCACCGTAATTTTATGCTCCTGTGCTGTCGATGTATGTGGCGCATAGTTGTGCAATGTAACACATACACCGACAGCACAGGAGCGAAAAAGGACAAGCAAGATACTGACAGATCAGCGTTGACGGGACACTAGATCAGTTCATATTGATAAACAAACCACGGAACGATCCTAAGAAACCTCATGTCCATCAAAGCCTTTATTACAAAAATAACAGGAGCAAAACCCGTCTCTTCTAAAAGGATAAAATTCGGTCATAAGAGCCTTTTAGCAATGATTGTCATCTCAGTTAAAAGGCTCAGCAGGCATGTAAAAATCTGCGTCTTTTTTGTTTCAAAACTGATCAAACCGTTGAACTAGCCGAACAGTTTGCCGTCCCCTCTTTCTTTACTGTAGAAGCTCTACAGTTCTCTACACTGCCAGTTTTTGTTGATGACTCCGTGCCAGGCTGCTTTGATGAATATCCATCGGCATACCAACCACCTCCCTTGAGCTGGAATGAATTCAGTGATATCAGTTTATAGAGTTCTCCACCACAATCGGGACACTCTGTTTTTGGGGCATCAGTAATTTTCTGTATACATTCATGTTGGGTTGAACACTCACTGCACTTATACTCGTAAATTGGCATGGCTTTAACTCCTTTTATATATACGTATAACCGCGTTTATAGAAATATCCCGATCATTGATTCTAGTGACCGGAAGTTGAATAGTATGACCGGACCGGACTCCTGCCGGGTAGCTGAGCAGCAGCTGTTTCTCGCCTGTCAGATAGCCAGCCCCATTACAGCGCCAGCAGCCCCGCACTCGCCGATGACCTGCACTATTGCAGCTGGGACAGCGGATCTGCATCGGAACGTTTAACCGCACATTGCCACCTTTTTCCGCCTGATCGCTGGTCAACTGGACCTCGATTGTCCGATTAAGGGTAAACTGAGGATGTCGGTCTTCATGGAATCCAGAAAGCATCCGGTCGAATAGGCCATCAAACAGGCTATTGTAGTGATGGATAGATCGATCCAGAGACCTGTTCGGATGTGCCGGAGTTCTCTCTTGAGGAATAAGTGGCTCAACATGGCTACTAGCCTTAGAAACATCAACCGTATCAGATTCGGGATGATTGTATCTGCCAATCCCGTCCTGGAGATTATTGTCATAACTTCTACGCTGTGCAGGATCACTCAGAACTGAATAGGCTTCATGGATCACCTGAAAAGGAGCCTGGTTGCTTCCGAAATAATCAGGATGATACTCCTTAGCCAGACGACGATAGGCCGCCTTGATATCATCCTCGGTAGAATTAACTGGAATGCCTAAAATAATATAATAGTTTTTGGGCATGGTAGATCCTCCTGAAGAATATTGTCTCTTCTGAAATTGTTCAGAATTATCTATGGGTGAAAAGGTGTCCGAAAACTCACTGTGCTTGTTATATTATTTTCTTTTTTTGTTTCTTAACGCATTTACATTTCTTTGTTTTCCCCAGGGTTGAATTTTGATGAACCTGAATCGTTTATCTCAGACCACGAAGCTGTCCAAGCCTGTAAAGAATGTCATATAATACTTTTTTGCTGCCATATCGTCTTTAGATACCCACTCAGTCTCAACAGTTTAGACAGCGCATACGACGAACCGACAGTGGACTCCGTTTAGACTGCCTTCCATGCGGTTGCCAGTGATCAGTTGTATACACATCCGCACGAGGCGAATCGACAAGCGCCATAGCCATAATCCGACGAATACGCTGCGCAATTGGTGGATGAGTTTGCAATAATGACGGTGCCCTATAACTCCTCCAGGGTGTAAACAACAGACTACGCCAGTAATTGCGATGATAGTGCTCAAGTTTATACAAAGCCTGAGCCAGGCCAGCCGGATCCCCGGTAAGTTCACTTCCCACCAAATCGGCTTCAAACTCCCTCGTTCTGGAAAGTGCCATTTGCAGCGCCAGGACAATTGTCGGCGCAAAAACGATAAAAAGCATCGGGACCAGCGAGATACTGACTTTTCCAACTATCACCAAAGGCATGGCAAGCAGTAATACCATCTGACCAAAGATGGAGATAAAACCGGTGATTCTCTGAACACTATCCGCCATGAGCATCACTTTGAGATCATTGTTCCTGATGTGAGCAATCTCATGCCCAAGGATTCCTGTAATGTCTCGCATGTTGAGATTACGGAGCAGAGCATCAGTCAAAACAATTACAGGCTTTTCCCTCCTGCCTGTAGCATAGGCATTCATGGTTCCTGACGGTTCATAGAAAAGTTGTGGAATATGAGAGAGCCCTGCACGTCGAGCTAGAGTAGAGACTACCTGATACAACCGGGGATGCTGTATCTGCGATAGAGGTTTGGCCCCTCTTACCCGGATCAGATGCTCGGTTGTTGAATTTCCGTAAAAGAGAATAGGAATAACACTTCCAAATACTGCGAACCAGACTCCATCGGTGCCAGCTACCATATAGGCAGCAAGGCCAGTAACAGTCGCCATTATAATTAACAGAACAACTGTGTGGATAAGGTTTTTAACTTTATTGTGAAATACAAGATCGCTATTCATGTTCTTACCTCGAAATTGTATCGCTGTTTTTTACCAACCCTCCATCGCCATTCCTTTATCGATAATCGTATCAATCTCATCAATACTCTTCTCGGTCAGGGCGATCTGTTTTTCTATCATTTCAAAGAGATCATCTTCTGCACCAAGCAGTTCGCGGGTCTTCTTTTTCAGCCGCTCACCTGCCATTAGATACTCTCTCATCTCCTTGCGGATGACTTTTCGTTTATGGTGTTTTTCAAGCTCCGTCTCAATGAGCGGAACGAGCCGTTTAATCGAAATCTCGACAATTACATCTCTTGGAATATTGTGCTGCCGGGCTATAGCATTTATTGCGTTGAGAGTTGATCTGCTTAGAACAAATGTTTTCTGTTTAACCGCGCCCCTACGGGTTTCTTCACTCTTTGCAATCTTTGCCAGTCTTTTCAGCTCCAGCCTGTCCTGGGTCAGCTGATCAATCACTGATTTCTGTTTAATACCCAACTGTCCTGACATTACTCCCAGTAATTCTATAAGATCTACCGGGAGCTTGAATGTTGCCCGAACCGACTGCTTACAAATAAGGTCATCAATTGTAAGGTCGTTTATGTTTTCTTCAGTTTGCTTCTCAGTCACCATGTATTCCCTCCGTTGTTTAAAAATAGCAACACCACATTACCATGTCAACAAGGAAACAAAAAGTAATGTGAGAGAAAAAATATATTTTCTGCTTTTCACATATTGACATGAATAACAGTGACCTTATTTTCTGCGACAAAGGATACAATCGACCGCTCATATGAAAGAGAATTTGATAATCAACACGTTTTCATTCATTTGGTGGTTGAAACATGCAGCCGCCCTTTACCCTGGGCGGAGTAAAAAACTCTCTAACTGGAGGAAAAGATTATGTGGACAAGAACAAATGACATCGATCGTATGTTTAGTGCCATGGATCTACTGAACTCAAGAATGAACAGATTGTTCACTGAATACGACAGATCCGCTGGCCGCGACTTTCGCTTGAGAGCAAACAATGATACTCCAAAGACAAACCTGTATGACCTTGGTGATAAACTTCAATTAATCGCTGAACTGCCAGGTGTAGCCAAAGCAGACCTGAACGTACGTATTCAGGGTAACTATCTCGAACTGAGCGGATCACGAAAGTCTGAAGTACCTGAAGGCTATAAAGCACACAGAGTTGAGCGCGGCAGTATCACATTTACCCGAAGCTTCACCCTGCCAACAGATGTAGACTCCGAGCGTGTCGAAGCGGTACTTAGAGATGGTGTATTAACTATGAACCTGCCAAAAATTGAGGCGGCCAAACCCAAGCAGATAACCATCAGTTAGGAAATAGGGGCCAGATGAGAACCAGGGTCCATATGAATGGTAAATTTCGGAGGAAATGTCATGAGTGAGAAAAAAGAAATGACTACACGGGAAGAGAGCATGCCTGAGCGTAGCATGGATATCCCTACCATCGCAACATTGGTCGATATTTATGAAAATGATGAAGAGATCCTGCTCCACGCCGATATGCCAGGAGTGAAGAAAGATGCGATCAACATCAATATCGATAACGGAAAACTTGAGATAACCGGTATAAGAAAGCTACAGACGACTGGTGCAACCGGCTGGGAGGAATTTGGCGATGTCGAATTCCAGAGAGTGTTTTCGATACCCCAGACTATAGAAATTGGTAAAGTGAATGCCGAATTGAAAGAAGGGGTACTAAAACTCCATCTTCCCAAGGCTGAAGCTGCAAAACCGCGCACCATTGAGATTCGATCAGCTTAGCAGAAGGTGCTAAAATCGCCGAACAAAAGCATGAGATCTACCATTAAGATTCATTAAGAGAAAGCGGGTAAGCCGTCACCGGTTTACCCGCTTTAATTTTTCAAATACAGTCGTTAAGCTTT
Source organism: Desulfosediminicola flagellatus (assembly GCF_005116655.2). Classification (GTDB taxonomy): domain Bacteria; phylum Desulfobacterota; class Desulfobulbia; order Desulfobulbales; family Desulfocapsaceae; genus Desulfopila; species Desulfopila flagellata. The sequence goes on from NZ_CP050698.1 coordinate 3,670,587, forward strand.
TCACTTTCAATTCCATTAGTTGCCAACGCAGAAATCAACACCAGCGTTACCACCATTGATCGAAAAACACACTGAGCAATTTAGACTTTTCAAGCAGGATCCATTTTAATATCGGGATCAATTGCTGCTGCCATTTCTGCAGGACGGGTGGCATAGCGCATTCCTATGACCAGAGTCCGTTCAATGGCTTCGGTGGTGTCGGCATTGCTCCCGTTATCCTGCCAACCTATCGCTCTGATGGTCTTCTGTTGCCAGACGTCTCGTATAAATTGGCTGGTATATAGCCCAGGGCCGCTCATCGGAGTTCCGTCAAGTTGTGGAAAAAGATCGCCATCCAACCGCTTACAGAAATCGCTTTCATCATAACCGCCACAATCGTTCAAAGAACGAGTCATCATGGTCAGGATATACCCGGACTGTGAAAGCTGATCGGCCTTTAACCAATCATGGTATCGCCCGGATTTTGGATCTGTATAGTCATCAATCCACTCCCCATAATCTGCTCGCAACTCACTGAGGTCATAGTACCAATGAGGTCCGAGCCCCAAGGCATCGCCAATAAATGCTCCAAGTATCGCCCCTTGCGCTCTTTCGTGCATTGTTATGGTCGTCCTCGTCTCCTCGTTGTTTTTAACGATATGATATTGAGAGAAAAAGATGAGGCTCACCCACCACATCAATTATCATTTCATTTCAAATACTTAAACACAAAATGTTCATTAGGATCGATCAAGTTCTTCCTTTACGGCCACTCCCAGTTTTTCTATGACATACGGCTTTTTCACATATACACCTGCACCAAGCGATTGGACAGCCTTCACCCGATCCGACTCTGAAAATCCACTCACAATAATCGCTTTTTGTTTCGGATGTATTTCAAGCACTCTTCTAAATGTTTCAAGCCCATCTATGCCTGGATCCATGATCATATCAAGAACCAACAGGTCAACCGTGTTATTCTTTACATATTCCACAGCCTCTTCACCGCTTTTTACGCTTGAAACGCTGTAATTCAATTCCTCAAGTATGATAGTGGCAATATCCCGCTGCTCCTTAACATCATCTACAATAAGAATGGATTCGCCTCTCCCTTGTAATTCAGAAATTTTTACATGAATATTTTCGGAAACTATTTTTTCCCTCGTTACCGGGAGATAAATGGTAAATGTGCTTCCTTTGTTCTCTTTGCTCTGGATGTTAATGTAACCCTGATGATCCTTCACCGTTCCCCAGACCACAGCCAACCCTAATCCTGTTCCGCTTCTGCCCATGACCTTTTTTGTATAGAATGGCTCAAAAATCCGATTGATATCTTTCTCATCAATTCCTTCCCCCTGATCGGACACGGATAAAGCTACATAGTCACCTTCTTCAATCTTATCATATCCATGAACTGGCCTATCAAGATACTGGTTAGTTGTCTTGATAGTAACAATACCCCCATGTGGCATAGATTCACTCGCGTTGGAAACCAGATTGTATATCGATTTACTCATATGCAATGAAGAACCGGAAATGTTCAGCAGGTCCGGCGCAAGATCGGTTGTAATAGTTACTGAGGGGTGATGACGGAGTAAATTTGCAAACTCCGGGGAGTGCTGGCATTCAACAATGATCGTGTTGAGGTTTAAAACATCCATTTTAGGAACACCGCGTCTGGCAAGGGTCAACAGGTCATCCACGATCGCTGCTGCCTTTTGGCCTCCTTTCATAATCGCAGTTAGTTGTGGCCTGCTGGCGCTTAACTTGTCAGTCTTTATAAGTAGCATTTCAGCATATCCAAGGATTACACCAAGGACATTATTGAGATCATGGGCTACACCACCTGCCAGAATGCCGAGTGACTCCATTTTCTCGGCACGGCTAAGCCGATTCTGTAAATCTATCCTTTCCTCTTCCATTACCCTACGCTTGGTAATATCTATGAGTGTTCCTTCGACGACACCACGGGACTGGTCTACCCGGGCACTGAATTCAACCCAGAATAAGGCACCGGTCAGACGATTCTTCACCTGCAATGCATAGTCGGATATATACCCCTGCTCCTGCAGAATATGTATTATCTCCTTACGATCATCAGAATTGCTGTAAAGGTGTAGGGTATCCATACCAATTGCACTTTTGATGGAGGGGAATCCGGCCAGATCGCAATATCGCTGGTTGCATGCAACAATCTTTGCATCTATCAGGTTCGTTTCGAAAAGGCCGACATGAGCATGCTGATAAAGATTACGATATTTCCGCTCGCTCTCCTGCAACGCTTTTTCTACCTTCTTTGATTCGGTGATGTCGCGAGCAATGGCATAGGTCAAACCTTTTTCAACAAGAGGACGAGATACCCAACTCAACCAGCGATAGCTTCCGTCTTTGCATCGATACCGATTGACGAAATTAATAACTTTGGCACCCATTTTCAGTTCCCGGCTGATTATATCCTGGGTTTTCTTAAGGTCCTCGGAATGAATAAAATCTAAAAAGGGTTTATTCAACAATTCATCTTCAGTGTAGCCTAATATTTCTGTAAATGCTGAATTGACCTTGTGGAATGTGGCGGTATTGATATCGGCAATACAAATCATGTCTAATGACATGTTAAATATATTGTCTATATCCTCCATTGCCTGTTTCAAATCCGTTATATCAATCCTGTATCCAGCCAGGTATTTTTTTTCTCCCTGCTGGATGCAAAATTTGTATGTGACATAATGTTTGCCGTTAAACTCTTCATAAATTTTCAGTTGCTTCCCGTTATTAACGACATCAATATCCTCGCGTGTAATTTTTTCAGCGAACTCATGAGGGAAAAGTTCACCCATTGTCTTGCCAATCATTTCAGGTACAGGAATACCCCACGTATCAACATAATTATCACTGGCATACAGAACTTTACTTTCATTGTAGGATACTGTTTTGAGAAATGCGGAGATAGGCGAATGCTTGATAAAAAAGGACAGAAGTTCAGAAGACCTTTGGGTGGTTTCATCCATGAGCTTTCGCTCAGATTCCGCCAGCTCCAACTCCCTGACCCGTTGTTCCAACTCTTCATAGCTTGGTTTTCTAAGCATTAAAGATCCCAATTTTCATCAAATTTATACGATTTTTTTTGTATCACTATATTGTTTATTGAATCATAAATGAGATACTTTGAATAGAATTTACGAAAATTATGAAGAGAAGGATTCATTGGTAATTATACGCATTTAAGTGGTTCATCCGGTTTAAGCGTATTTTCGACATAAAAATGTGGACATACTTATACTTCTCTTACAGAGACTTCACTCAACTGATAAAGGAGGTAACCATATGTCCACGAGCATATTGTATCACGGTTTTGGCATTCGAGGTTATCACTATGTGCGTACAGAATCCCAACAAGGAACGATTGTCTTTACTATTTTGAAAGACCGGACTGCGCTCCGCTGTCCCTGCTGCCAAAGTAGCGATGTCATCAAAAGGGGCACGCTGCCTCGTTAGTTCCACAGCTTGTCTATCGGAAGGAAAAAGACGTATATCAAACTACATATCTCTAGGGTTTTCTGCAGTATTTGCGATACTGTTAGGCAAATTCCCCTCGCAACATTTTGGTTCAGATGATTGAGTAAGCTGCATCATTCAAGCTCTTGAATACCATATATAGAGGTCGCCCTTTTTTTTACCTGAGGTTTACTATCAAATAGCATATATCGATCATTTTCTATTCGAAATGGTCGAAGAATACTTCTTAATTATCTATAAGCAGTAGCTTATAGTATCAACACTGAGATTTAGAAACCTGTAATAACGCCCCCCCCAGCCACTTAACAACCTGAATAATTTACTCTAATACTAATCATACACATGATGTAAGCTCAGTAATTATCTATTACGAAGGTTCTCATTTTTTAAGAACTGCCCCTCGTTTTTTGCTCTTGTTTCCGAAGGGCAATCACCATACGCCGCAATGATTGTCTCGTCAGATGCCCGGATGTTGTGATAGGAATACATCCATTTTCCAATACGGCAGATTACGATTTATTGATTCAGGGGGTCTGCTCGGGCACCCACAACGGGATGGATAGCGTCAACCAGCAGGAGTCGCCTTCAAGACGGTTTTTTACGTTAAACTCGTGAAAATAGCGAAGACTCACAGAAACAGGTAACGGCCCGGCCTGAATTGTCCCAGATAAACCCGGACCGAAAGCGCTTACCCTGCCCTCAAAGTCACCGAGCGTTGCGCCCGCGCCGCTATCACCTGAGATTTGCTGGTAGTGGTAGCCATTCAACCCGATTGAGAATGCCGGTGTGAATTGATAAAATGCAGATGCCTCGAGGTGAAACTCGGTGCCTGTCTCGTAATCCGTATCGTCGTTCTCACCATTAAAAGTAATACCGGTAGCTGCCGACAATTCAATGCTGTTTTGCGGAAATGTCCACGTCCCGGCGACGCTGATATCGCCAGCCCATCGGTTCAGGGCAACATTGGCAAGCCTACCGGCATCGTAGCTGCCGACAGGTACATTCACACTGGCGCTAACGAGGTAGTGATGATTATCTCCATGCCAGCCAACGAGTGCACTAAATGCAGGATCGCCAACAGCCCAGCGATCGTCGGAGAGAGAGACAGGCCCCCGGACGCCAATACCGGGGATTACTAAGGCAGCTTCTGCGCTCACATCCGAATTACCGTAAACAAAGGTTCCCGAAAAAGCAAGATCACCACCTAACACGTCAAAAGGGGTCAACCAGAGTACTGTCGGCAGCGCGAGGAAGACGTCGGCATCGAGCCCCAGGGAGAGTGTACCGCCGATAGGCAGACTTCCTGAACCGGAAGCATCGGCGCTGTAGTAGTAGGTAGGTAGGGAGAAAATAATGCCTTCCATCTGGGGTAAAATCCCTGCACCCTGGCCGCGCTGGCCCATCAGGTAAAAACTGCTGCCTCCCTCGGCGGCAACAGCCGAGCCTGCAGACAAAGTGAGCAACGTTGCGGCCAAGATCGCAGTCAGATGCAATGAACGCCTAGTCTGCCGGAAAAAAAGAGACAGCCAGGCCTTGGTCCGAAAGAGCGCGGGTGTTGCCAATACAGTGGTAATGGCCCGCTGTTTAATTTCCAAAGATTTCATCAACATTCTCCTAAGGTGTTTGAAAGTAAGGACAGCCATAGCGACCGCTGCATCATTTCCATCAGTTAATGGTTCATATTACGCATACTACACACATTGCTTTTGCCGCCTTTCATCCTCATTGAGCCACCAAATGCCCGGCTATTTGGTGGCAGTATAAGCAATATGAATTTTCTCGATCTTGCCGTTGAATTTGAACGGCGCGCGATCAAAGTAATCCAGTGATACCGGGGATCCCAAATCAGCACCTACATCAAAGGTTTCAGAGGCAGTATGAACAGCTGGAACCGATCGTTCAATGCGTCCCTGTCCAACCTGTTTTCCGTTGACAGTCAAGGTAACGGTCGCCGGGGCCATGCGCTCCTGGGAGTCATATCGTGTTTCTACCTCGATCTTGACTTTACCAGTTGGGATTGCTGAATCAGAGGCTATCTTATAGCGATTCAGGGTCATGGCATTATACTCGGCCTTTAAAAATCCCTTGTCCATGTAAACAGTGAATCCTGAGGAAATACCGCCTAAGGCAAAAAGGACTCCTTCGGCATCATGACCAATTGCTGCATCGATCACCGCCAGGGTCGAGCGTCCACTGGCAAATTTGGGGGCCATCGCCTCTGGAATCCGATCCTGTCCTTCATAAAAATACCATTCGGTCAACGGCGAAGAGGGCAATTCACTGGGATTGAAAAACACCGTGTACATGGAAGCACCAATGGGATATACAAGGTTCTCTGTTGCTTCTTTAGCAAACAAGGTTTTTAATTCAGCTAATTTCTCTGGGTTAATTTGGGCCAGATTTTCCGATTGTGAATAGTCTTTATCCAGGTTGTACAGCTCCCATTCCTCTTTCTCTGGCTCCCAATTCATCACGCCGGTGATGTCGGTTGACCAAGGTGCCCTGGGACCGAAAGTTCCGGCAAACCATCCCTCATGGTAGATCCCCCTGCTGCCAAGGATTTCGAAATACTGGGTCTTTTTGGTGGTCTCGGCATCGGGCTGATTGAACGTATACACCATGGATGTTCCATCGAGGGGCTGCTGCTCTATGCCATCAACCTCCTTTGGAGGGGTGATGTCGAGTATTTCGTAGAGGGTGGCGGCAATATCGTTGACATGATGAAATTGGGAACGGACTTTACCATCATGTTTGATTTTTTTCGGCCAGGATATGACCAGTGGCGTCCTGGTTCCGCCGAACTGCGCTGCGACCAGCTTGGTTCCCTGAAACGGTGCTGCTCCCGAATAAGCCCAGCCATGGTGATACATGATGTCAAGTTTGGGTCCACCCAGCGCATCCATTCCACCGTAATTCTTCTTAAGAATATCGATCTGCTGTTCGATGGTTGAGGGCATCGCATTCTGGGCCAGCAATTCACTGATTGTGCCGTTCATGCCTTCAGCCGAGGGGCCGTTGTCGGAAAGGATATAGAGAATCAGGGTGTTGTCCAGCAGACCCTGTTGTTCGAGTTCATCGACGATCTTGCCGTACTGTACATCGGTGTGCTCCAGGAACCCGGCAAAAATTTCCATCAGGCGGCTTTGGAATTCCCGATTTGATTGTGGAATGTCATCCCATTTCTGCATACCTTTTGCCAGCGGATTGAGAACGGCATCTTCTGGAATCCAGCCCATAGCCTTTTGTTTTTCGAAGGTCATACTACGCAGGGCTTCCCAGCCTTCATCAAATTTTCCTTCATATTTATCCGCCCACTCTTTGAAAATATGGTGAGGACCATGAACCGCCCCGGGCGTAAAATAGAGCAAAAAAGGTTTGCCCGGGTTGAGGGTGTTGCTGGTTCGCATCCATTCGATGGCTTTTTCCGCCATGTCCTCGGTCAGATGATATTTGGGATCATGGGGCGCTTGGACAGGATTGGTATTTTCGAACAGCACGGGTTCATACTGTGAGGTTTCTCCGGCGATAAAGCCGTAAAAATAGTCAAACCCGAGCCCAGTGGGAAAGCGGTCAAACGGACCCAACCGAGTAAGATCCGTCACCGGTGTATTGTGCCACTTGCCAAATGCTGCGGTATTATAGCCGTAATATGACAGCACCTGAGCAAAGGTTGCTGTCGATTTGGGGATCTTACCGACATACCCGTCCCAGTCCGATGCCAGTTCTGCAATCTGCCCGGCACCGACACGGTGATGGTTACGCCCGGTCAGCAATGCGGCCCTTGTGGGCGAACACATGGCGGTGGTATGAAAGGCGTTGTAGCTGATACCTGATGCGGCCAGTCGGTCGAGCGTTGGCGTATGGATAGGGCCGCCGAACGTGCTGGGATTTGAAAAACCAGCATCATCCGTCATGAAAATGACGATGTTGGGGGCATCTTTGGGCAGATGATTTTCTGCTTTGCGCCACTGGTGTTTTGAGTCCTTCAGGGTTTTGCCGACCACACTGGCTGACCCCGGCTCGGGAAAAGGTAACACATCCTGAGCGCTGACCATCCCTACACACAAGAACATCGACACAGTCACCACTGAACATATACCGTGTGTTTGTTTCATTGTTTGCCTCCAATAGCTTGATTTTATGTAGCCAGAAAGAGTCTTTTCTCTGAGCGACGATCATCAACGCCCCTTCATCACCTCAACGAGGACCTGGCCGCGAGTACCCGAGGGCGGCTTGGTACCCGCTACGGCGGCGAGGGTCGGAGCCACGTCAATGGAGTGGATCTCCCGAAAAACTTTCCGTGGTTCGATTCCGGCACCGGCGAAGATGACCGGCACAAAGGTGTCGTAACGCCAGGGTGACCCATGCGTGGTCGCCACCGTGAGCCCATCGAAGTCATTGATAAACCAGTGCGGCTCGAAGACTATGAAGATATCGCCGGATCGGCGCGGATTGTAGTTGTTCAGCACCGATTGCAGCAGCGGCGTATCGGGAAACTCGCCATGAGCCATCGCCGTGCTGGAAACGGCCAGAGCGACGCCCTTGAATTTGACGAGCTCTGCGGCGATCGCTTCCTCGACCTCACCGAGTGAGAGCCCCTTTTCGGCGATAAGCTCGCGGTCCAGATAGAGGTAAGGGTGGGCATATTGCCGGATCAGCTTCTCCCCGACCCCGAAGCGTTTCTTCAGTGCAGCGAAGCCTGCCTCCTTTTCCCATGAGTCAGGGTCCACGTAGCTGGCCTCGAAACCATATTGTTGCAAATCCCCCGGCGCCTCCGGACTACCATGGTCGGCGGAGAGCACAATCAGGGTGTGCTTCAGCCCGACCTTTTCGTCGACATACGCGAGGAGCTCTGCAAGCGTGCGGTCGAGCCGCAGCAGGTTGTCCTCTGCCTCAAGACTCGATGGTCCGAATAGGTGGCCGACGTAATCCGTTGAGGAGAAACTGACGGACAGGAAGTCGGTTACAGAGTCGGCCCCAATGGCTTCGTTCTCTATCAAAGCCTTGGCAAACTCAAGGGTCAGCTCATCGCCCGCCGGGCTCAAGGTGAGAAAGGTGCTGAATCCCTTCCCATCCGCCGGTCCGAAGGGATGCGGGAAGGTCCGGCCGAAGGGTGGCATGTCCAACTCCCAGGCCTGGTCGTCGCGGTCGCCAAACAGATAGCCCGAACGGTCCTGGAGAAGTTCCCAGGAAGTGTCGGCAAAACGAAGAGTGGGGTCGGTCTTGTTGAAGGCGGTGACCCATGTGGGATATTCCTCGTAGTAGAAACGGCTGGTGACGAATTCTCGGGCATTCTTTGAAAACCAGAAGGCCTTACCGGCGTGACCCGCGAACGAGACCGCGCCGCGATCCTTGACCGAGACGCCGAAGACCTTGGCCTTGCCGGCTGTGTGGATCATCAGCTCGTCGCCGAAGGTCGAGACCAGCATCGCTGCGGGTGACCGTCCGTCAGTGCCCGCCACCTTCTGGGTGGGGTCGACCTCCGACTTCTTGTCGACGTCCGCGCCCTCGGTCAGCAGTCCGTAGCGGTCGTCCTCGATATTATAGGTCAGGGAGCCGGTTCCGCGATCAAACCAGATATTGCCGATCATCCCGTGGGCCGAAGGGTGGGCGCCGGTCGCAAGGGTGGCATGTCCGACTATGGTCTCGGTGTTGGCGTGCATGTGGTGGGCATTGCCATAGACGATTCCCTCTTCTAAGAAATAGCGAAATCCGCCGTCGCCCATGCGATCAAGAAACCGCGCTGGCATGTCGCCGCGCAACTGGTCGACCGTGATCTGAAGAATCAGCTTCGGTTTTTCGGTTTCCGCCGACGCGGCGCTCTGTGTAACGACTGACAGGGTGATGCCTGCAAGCGCCAGCGCGAACCAGGTCGTGAAATTATTTTTCATAACTCATTCTCCGTGGTTGGTCTCGTTGAGTGTTCCAAGTATTTAATTTGTAATTTCGCGTTTCCCTGTCGTCATAGCTATAGCCTGGAAAGAGTCTATCTCGATCGGATCGGCCACGGCGGCGGATTCGGCGGAAGAAGTAGCGGTAGAGCTTTCTTTCTTGACCGCCGGCGGCGACCAGTCGCCCGAGAGCGCCTCGGGTTCGGGGCCGTAGAGGCGCATCACGAGGTAGAATGGTCCTTCCGGAGCCGGCAGCCAGTTTGCTTCCAGGTCCTTGCCCGGAGACTCCTTGGAGATGTAAAATACCAGCGAGCCATCCTCTCCACGCACATATTCTTCCAAGCTTGGCGAGTTGAGCAGGTAGCGGTCGAGCGGGTTGTCGATGAAGAGCTGGGTCTTACCATCGTACATCGTCACGGACCAGAACGCCTTGACCGGCGGCAGGGCGTCCTTTTCGAAGGTCAGAGTGTAGTTTTGCTTCGATGCATCGAGTGGTTCCCCATCCGCATCAACGATGTAGGTCGGGTAGATCGCCTCGGCGGCGGAGTTGCCATAGAGGCCCGTGTGAGCCGCCGCCGAACGTAGCATATCGGTGCGGTCGAGCTTGTAGTTCTTCTTGGTGCTCTTGGTGAGAAAGTCCCGAGTGCCGAAGATCTTGCCGCTGACGAGTGGGTCCTTTGTGGTAGCCCCGACAAATTTCTCGATCGCGGAAAAGCCCTCCTTGACGCCGACCTTCAGGGCCTCCTGCATCTCCGCCGGCAGGGCCGAGAAATCAAAGTCGCCCACAGTACCGATGCCGATGCTGGCAAGCTTGTCCCAGAGCTTCTTCTCACCCTCGCCCTCGCCGGGCGAACCGAGCAAGCCCATCATGAAGTCGAGGTAGCCGAAGAAACGCTCGTCGAACTGGGAGCCCTCGTCCCACTTTGGGAAGTTCGGCTGCGGCGCACCAGCCGGGGCTTCTTTGCCAAGGAAGTCGCTGAGCGGCTGCAGGCCATAGCTGGCCTGGATTGCCTTGACCTTATTGAGGTCGTCGGGTCCAAGCAACTGGGTACGGGTCACATTGAACACAAAGCCGGTTTCGCTCTTGATCACGTCGGTGATCCCCTCCGGTTTCTCTCCGTTCCAGTCCGGTCCGGCGATGAGAAACTTGCCGGCGTCGTTACCGGTGGTCAGGGTGCCGACGTAGGCGAAGTTGTAGGTGTATAGGTCAACCAACTGGAAGTGATAGAAACGGTCGGGCTCCATTTCCGGTACGCTCAGAACCAGCGGCTCGCTACGAACATCCATCCAGAACATGCAGTAAGGCGTGTCGGTATTCGGGGTGACGACCGCCTTGTCCTCTGGAGTGAACAAACGCGCCACGCAGGACATCTCGTTAAACGGTCCCTTGTAATCGGGGCTCTTTGAGTCGATGGTATAATTCCACATCGTCTTGTAGTTCATCACCATCGGGAAGCCATAAAGGTAGGCTTGCTTGGCAATAACCTTGGCCTCAGCGGCAGTAAGTGTGTTTTCGGCTGCAGTTGCCACCGTATGGCCTAGAAGGGCCCCTACCAAGAATGTTGATGCGATCAGCGCCGTTACCAGTCGTATTGTATCACTGACTCTCTTCATGATTTCTCCTTTTGTGAACAGCGATGTTCAATCAACACGCGAAAGTGCTGGCGGCACCCAACCACCATCCCGTACGCTCTCTTTCGGCACATACAGGCGCATCGCCAGCTTGAACGGACCGGTTTTCGGTGCAGGCAGCCAGTTTGCTTCCTTTTCCTTACCCGGCGATTCGCTCTGAATGTAGATGGTCAGTGAACCATCAGAATTAGGTTTCATGCCGCTTCTGTCGCCGATTGCATACCGGTTCAGTGGGTTGTCCACCAGGTACCCTTCAATGTCGTAAAGAGTCATTGACCAGAACGCGTCCGCCGGTGGCCAACCACCCTCCTTGAAGGTCAGTGTATAGCGATGCTCGCCGCTGAGCGGTTTTCCGTCGGCATCGTTCAGCGCCAGCGGATAAAAGGCATCCTCGAGTAAGTTTCCGCCGATACCGACGAAGGTCCACGCGGCACGATACGCGTACTTCCTGCCATAACGCCCCATGTCATAGGTCAGTCCCCACTGGTTGACCATCTTGCCGAGACTTTTCATCTCGGCCGCCATGGCAGCCTTCCCCAGGGCCACGCCCTCCTCAAGGGCTGCGACAACATCGGCACCGAGTCCGTCGGTGGAGAATGGCGCACCCGGCGCGATGCCCAGCGAGTGCAGCTTTTCCAGGGTCGGAGCATCCTCGTCATAGGCCGGATTGGTCGCCAGGAGGCGATTGAGGTTGCTGAAGAATTGCTCGGCATTCAGGGCCATCACCTGCTCGTTGACCAGGGTCTTACCATCGGCTCCTTCCTTCAGGGGCACATTGGCCGGCGGTGTGTATGGCTTACCCCAGGCAGACAGGGGCGTCAGCTTATACTCGTCCTGGATCCGATTGACAGCGGCGTAGTCGTCGGCACCCGCGCAGTAGGTGCGACCGCCGATGCCGCCGAGATTCGTCGGCGAGCGCAGCAGCTCCATTCCCTCCGGGACCGTTCCCTTCCAGTCCGGCCCCGCGACAAGAAATACGTGTGGGGCGTCTCCACTGTGCGTCCTGGAACCGGGTACCGCCGGCACTCCATTCCAGGCGTCGACGATCTGCATCATCCAGTAGCGTTCACCCATGGCCGGCACGGAAAGCACGAGCGGCTCGGCCTTGAGATCAATCCAGGCGAGCGAGTAAAGGTTGTCGACGTTAAAGCCGACAATCGAGCGGTTCGATGCGTCGACGAACTTTCGGTAGTGAACAAACTGATTGATAGGTGCCCGGGCCTCGCCCGCCTCTGTTACGTAGGTGCTGTAATCGACCTGCTTCTCGAACATGACCAGCGGCAGCCCGAACACCCAGGCTTTGGTGGCAAGGTTTCTTGCAACGTCCGGCGCAATCGTATCTTGTGCACCAGCATTTGAATCCAGAGCAATTACCATTGTGAATGCCACAACGATAGACATTATAAATGTTTTCATCATAGATATAGTATTCACTGTTCTCACATCCTCTTTTCGAATTTCTATTGCATTGACCCTATGATCCGCTAGTTGCAGCTAATAACGGCATTTGCCTGGATGGTTTGGATAAACTGGCCTGTGAGTCCCCCGGAATGGATTCCACTCAGGCAAATTTAAAGACCACGATACTCACAGTCTGTGTTTTTTCTTTTCCCTGCAAAACAAAGTTAGGATTGAGGTACAAATCGATTCGGCCAGTTGTAGGCACGATCTCTCACTCGTTGTTTTTTTTGAGCACCGGTCTCGGCATCGTCCACTCGCCGCTCATGATTTCCGGCCCAGGGAGATAATAGCGTATGGCCACGTCGAAGGGTCCGGCGGGGACCTCCAGGCAGTTCACATCGCCGTCTTCGCACTTGACCTTGAAGCGGAAGGTGTAGGTGCCATCCTCATTTTTGACGGCGGTCGTGTTGTTGATGTGGTAGCGGTCCTCGCCGTTGGGGTGGAAACGACCGGTGGCGGAGTCATAAACGGTGACCGACCAGAAGGCCTTGACCTTGGGCACCTCCGTCGTCAGCGCGTATTCACCCTTCGAGCCGTCGAGGGTTTCTCCGGCCTCGTCGTTATACCATGACTCATAGGCACTGTGGGAGGTCGCCGGTCCGCCCCAGCCCTCCTTGGTGCCGGTGGCGAAGTTCAGATACGAAACGTCCTTGCCAGGTTCCTGACCTGGTCCGGCGATCATCTCACTATACGGAACGGTTTTCTTCGCTTCCTGCATGCGCTTTTCGGCTTCCGGCGCCACCCGTTCGTCGAAATCGCTCAATACATCGACCACGGGGAACTGGCCGATGGTGGGGCCTTCAATGGTCATGCCATCGTAAACGCTAAGGGCATCGTTAAGGTCGGCCGGGTCATTCTTGTCCTTGACCTCGATCCGCGTTATGACCGCAGACAGGAGCGACGGCACTTTCACTGCCTCACCGGTGATGTTCGCGGGCTCTTCCCCATGATAAAGAGTGTAGGCTCCTGCAGGGCGGATGATGTTGCGATAGTTCGCATTGCGGTCGTCCTGCAGCTGGAAAGCGCTGAAACGCTCTTGGGATGGCGCCGCAGAAGTAAGCACGACGGGCCCCTCCCCCAGGTATATCCAGGCCATTCTATAGAGGGTGTCATTGTTACTTCTGACGATCTTGTCCTCGCCGGCCTTGAGCAGGGCTCGTGGCGTATTGACCCAGGTGTTCAGCTTGGACGGATCCCCCCCGGTTTGCAGTAACACGTAGCGATAGGTCTCCTGATAGGGAAACCGCCGCAGGTACTCTTTGACATGCGCCTCAAAGTCTGTCCCGGACACCTTGGCTTCGATGCTCTTTGAATCAGCTGTGACAGATTTCTTGTCAGCGCAATTTGCCAGTATTGGAGCGAGAAGGGCCCCGACCAATAATCCTGTTGCGATCAGAGTGGTTGTTTTTCCCATAGTGTTACTCCTTGTTTATTTCGAGGCCTCTTGATGTGCTACTTTGATTCCACAGGTATCGCTTTTGGAAATTTCCATGTACCATCGAGAATCTCCTTTCGCGGTCGGTACATGCGGACGATGTAGTTCCAGCCGGGCGCAACAGGGAGGAAGTTGTCCTGCCCGGGGTCGCCACCAAAGTGGATGGTGACACTTCCGTCCTCATCCTTCTTCGAGGTGACACTGTTGTAGGAATAGGCGTCGTGTTCGTTGACGATGAACATGCCTTTGTCGTCGTAGACGGTCACCGACCAGAAGCCGTCTACCGGTACGTCCTTAACGGTCATGATGTAGGGGGTATTGCCATCATTCTTTTCAGGAACGCCGGCAGTATAGGTGGAGTCCTGATTCGGCAACCCACCCCAACCGTAGGCGGCGCAGAGCAGCCAGTAGATCGGGTCGAGTTCTTCCTTTCGGCCAAAACAGGTCCCGGTGGGGGGCAAGGCGGCCGCGACGACATTGATCTTCTCCCGCATCGCCTCGACTTCCTCCTTCTTCCAGCCGGGATACTCGAACTTGCCCTTATCCGCCTGCTTTACGATGATGGCGTCCTGCAGGGCATGAGCCGCCTTCACATCTTTCTCGTTGTTGGGATCGAGAAAGGTCCGGACCAGAAGAAGCGCGTATCGGGTACCGACTGTCTTTTCATCGAGGACGACCTCTTTCGGGCCGTATTCCGCCCAGATAGAATGATCCTGGCTGACGATCATCAACGACTGGTAGCGGTCTCCGGGGTCAGGAAGGGTAATGGTCAGCGGCGAGGTCACGTCGAATACCGACCAGGAATAGAGCGTGTCCCGGTTGGGACGGACCGTGTCCTTGCTGGTGACATCGTAGGCTTCTCTCACATGAGCGAACTTCCCGAAAGCGTCCATATTCTCGACATAGGTTCGCATCTGCAGGTCGGTCTCCGCGCGAACGTAGTTCTGAATCGTCACTTTGGGAGAGTCGGCGGCCAACACGCAGAAACAGGGAACGATCGCCATTGCGAAGGTCATCCATATGGCGATCAAACTCTTTCTTATCATCGTCATCATACTCCTTGTCCTCATCCTCTTTGGTTGATCGTATTTTCTCACATGACACTATTTAGTAATTTTTGGTCACCTGTAATGCATACGCACACCAGGCCATGTATTAGTCAGGCTGCAGACAGTTTCCGACATCCCCCGAAATAGTTTCTGGATTGGTACTAATTTAGATTGTCGTCTTTATAATATTTTGTTCCCTTGGCTGTGAGTTCCAACGCCAGGCCATCATCAGTCAGTTGGTAAAGCCATACGCCGGGTGAAATAGACAAGGCGCCGGCAAAGGCACCGCCCTCACCGCTTGCCTGGGCCGCAACGGTAGCCTGACCGCCAAACTCCCAACCTGAGCTGATAAACCTGTCAAAATCACTCTTATATTCAAATACCCAGATCAGCCTGAATTTTTTTATCCCCATTCCAAGCCCGGCTTGTACTTCGATCATTTTCATGTAGGTGTTTTGCCCGGTCGCGTTGTCTACCGCTAAACCTTTACCTGTGCCACCACCTGCAAATAAGATTTTCAGTCCGAAATTATTGAACACTGCATAGCCGGCAGCTTTTGTTATAGCATTCTTGGTGGAAGGATGGATTCTGTATAAACGCTCAAGCGTATCATTTGCCATTTTCTGAATGTCTGATCTTTGCTGTTCAACCTGTTTGTTAGTCACCGCCTGCAAAGGCGCTACGGTTATGGTGAAACTTAAAAACGACAAGAGAACAGCAACGATTCCTGGTACGAATAATCTGCGCACATTCATTAGAGTATCTCCTCCATACTGAGTTTGCTCATTCAGCTCTTAAGATGCCTATTAATTCAACATCTCAGCCTTGGGTGGGGCCCAGTTTCTCATCTTCTCCATGTCGGGCACATAGACCCGAAGGATAATGTCAAGATTTTCATCTTTGCGATTAATGGGCAGCCAGTTCTCCACAGGTACGTTTTCAGGTTTTTCCGCTGCAACATATATTTCGATACCGCCCTCTTTGTTCAACTTCATACCGCCGTTTTCCCCAACGCTATACTTTTTCCGGTCATTGGGAATGAAAAATCCGTTTGCACTATCATAAAGAGTGAGTGACCAGAAAGCCTTGGCGGGAGGCAGGTCGTCTTTTGCCATGCGAATGATATAATCGTGCTGTGCATTCATGGGTTGACCGTCACTGGTGGTCACTGGAGGGTACATTGCTTCTGTGGCCGGCAGCCCGATCGGGCCGACAACGGATTGCATAACCAGCACGTCCAGCGAAATATTGCCTTTGAGCTTGAACATGCTCATGCCGCTCTTTGCTGTTTCTGCAGGATCCATAGCACGGGCAAATTCAACTTTCCTGAGCTTCTCGGCAATGGTTCTGATTTTTTTTGCGTCAATACTGGCTATTGTATCAGCATTAAATATTTTTCCGGGTTCAACACCTAATGGTTTAAGTTCTGCAAGTAATGCCTGATCCAGTTCATTATTTGGGTCAAAAGTGGTGTGGTTAACCACAAACTGCATGACATTCAGGAAATTGTTTTCATACACATCAAGGTCAGTCTTACCGACCTCAGGAAATGTTACATCATTGATTTCTTTCGCTGGCTTTCCAAGGAACTCAGATAAGGTAATAAGCTTGATGGATTGCATCTGTCCGACAATTTTTTCAAATCGGGCTTTATCCGTTGCGTGAGGCATCACCCTGAATACTGCTGAAACAAAATCCCCTGTCATTTCAAAGACTCGGTCAACACCTTCCACCGGACTTCCATCATAGTCTTCGGTGCGTGCTGTATAAAACATGACCTTCTCGGGTTTTTTGAAATCACCTTTTGTAACTGATAGCGGGACGTTGACATAATGATCATAACCAGTGACCATTAACGATACATAACTTGAATCAAACGCAGGCATCTCTATAATGACCGGGTCTTTGCGCAGATCGAGCATGCAGGATATATAGAGTGAATCATTATTGGGACGGGCAATTTCCGTCATCGTATGGTCTTTGAGTTTGGTGTCGACGGCAACAGTATTCCATCCTCCCTGAGTGAGGGCGAATTTGTTATTGACGTTGTACATGGCGATGTACTGGTATGAACGTTTTACGATGTTCATGAGTTGTTCGTCACTCAGATCCACGGAAATGTTTTTGGCGGCCGCAAGTGTTGTTCCAATTACACACGCAGTCAGCAAGACCGTTAAGGTCATTCCTACAAGTGTTCTGTTCATGGCGCCATCTCCTTTTCATCTTTCCTTGTTGGTTGGTGTGTCAATCACTATGCGGTAGACCAGAGAGCATGAAAAACTGATCTACACAAGTACCCGAGCACCTCGCCAATAGTTGATGAAGACTCCTGCATGATGCCGGAATAGTCACCCCGATGTTTACGAGCTCAGTGATCAAAATCGTTATAAGCGATGTCTTTCGCGGCGGCCCTGGAATGTGGTCGACTACCCAAATCCGGTCTCGTTAAGCATGACGATCAGAATGTAGAGGCCGTCCTCCTGCAAATGCAGACCTCAACCTATTTTAGCTCCTTGATAGAATTCAGAATAGCATCAATAGTATTAATAGTATCACAGGCCTCGACAGCAGCCTTATCAGTACCTGCCTTGCTAACACAGTCAGTATATTTTTTGGTCAGGGTAATGCGGGCCTCACTGGTTGCGCCCTCTTCCTTTTTTTGCATCTTAGCGCTGTTTGAAGCACAACCAGCAAAGAAAACCATTAGACCTATAGCTGCCATCAGATGACATGTACGTTTCATTTTCACCACTTTTCTGTAGTGTTATTAATCAAATAGAGAACTTATTGAATAATGCCTCCTACCCATAATCTTTGTTTATTGCAGAACAACATCACGGTAAAACACCTACCCATTCACTCATATCTTCAAATGTATCTAAAATTTCCATGAAAGCCCTAAGACGATGCCGTCCTGCGAGACATCATAGAGATAATCGTCATCGTCATAGTCGACATCGAGATACCGGTAGCCAATCGTGGTTGCAATAGTGTCTGTCCACTGGTAGCCGAGATTAATATTTCCATCCCAGATTAAGTCGGAACCGGCTCCAAACCCGCCAATAATAAAAAAACCGTTGAGAAAAAACTTTGAAGTGCCGAGCATGGTTCTGCCTTTTAGACCGATGATGGGGTCTATCCAACCCTCCCTGTTATCGATCGCGTACCTGCCGAGAGGTCCACCGCTCAGGGACAATTCTGAATCCACCGACCAGTACCTGAGTCCTGCCAGACCATCAAGAAAGGCATTATCTATCTCAAGAAAACGGTAGAATCCAACCGCCGACACAATCCAGGTTTTAGTTCGAGAAGTAAGCGTGGTGAAATACTGACCGGGAATCGGAGCATCCCCTTCAATATCGCTATAGGCCAGATCTATATTAAAGCCAAATGAACCTTTTCGTGCTTCGCCGACCATTAGCAGAGCACCGTTGATATTGCCGAGTATGTCATCTGAAAAGCTTATGTCGATGTCTGCCGGCGGTAGTCCGGGAAGTGTCGCTATCGTTCCCTTTTGTCCGGCAAGCCAGGCATAGGGAGCAATATTAAATTTCCAGGAATCTTCCCCGTTCGAAGCAAAAATCTCTGAAGGAGATAGCGTACACAAAAATAACAGACTGCAAAGAACTGATACAACAACTCCATGGCAATTAGATTTCATGTCACAACCTTTTAGCAGATATTTATTCTCACGAACGGCCATGTCCTTACGATAACGCCCATTGCCCCTACTTTTGAAAAACACGGAGTATCTATTTTTCAGCACGTCCTTTTCGTCTTTCACCAGTCGCTACTTGGGCAGCACGAAATTGGCCTGGAAACGAAAGCGGAAGCCTTCTGCACCGCTATCGGGCGAATCCAGCCAGTAGCCAACGCCAGCCTGCAGGCTGACCGGCAGTTTGCCAATTTTAACAAGCTTGGAGACCGCCGCATTCACTGGTACTGCCCACTGCTCAGTTTCCCAATTATAGGTTGTTTCAGATTGCATGGATAGAGTCCAGGCGCTGGGCCAGGTGTAGGCAACGAACGGCTGCATGAAGCTGTTGCTTATATCAGGCCGATCGGAATCACCGGCAAAGGACCAGACATGATTCACGAGAAAGCCTAGTGTCCACGGTCCATGCATCGTAACGGCCACGCCGCTTGGTCCGGCACCCCATTTTTTGCCGCCAAGTTCGGGTTCTGTTGCCGTCGGCATCAAAAAAACTGCACCGAGACCCCATATGAGCCCTCCGGGCCCGGGACTTTTCGGTGATGCAAAGAGCGACAGGTTAAGATCACCGAGGCCGAATTGAGATCCCGAGTTCAGAAAGATATCTTCCTGATAGGTGACCGGCAGGATTGTTCGGGTAATCATATTCCACTCATCATTCATGGCAAATGGAATGACAGGCTGGATGTTGGTCTGCAGTTTGCTGCCTTCATCTTGCAGGCCGATATCCTGATCATAATTCATCTGGATGGGCAACGTGATGAGATCGGCGATCGGATTGGACAATTCCTGGGCTAGATCGGCATCACTCGCCAGAAGCGACTGGGTGAGCAATAAAAAGACCGCACCCGTCATCATTGGGAAAAAATATTTTTCTCGCATAATTACTATGGTTGTCCTCACTGTTTTTTTGAAATGTATTATACGAACAAGAGTACTCGTCTCTGTCTCCCTCGATCATACTGAACACAAAAAAAGTGTATCTATTCAAACACCTCGGCCCCTTTATCGTCGATATGGGAGGCGTAATGTAATCCGTCCTGCTGTCGAACCAGGCCCCTTACATATTGTCCCTTCTTGTCGTACAGCATGATACCAGCATTGCCGTCCCTAAAGCCGAGACCGATCTGTTGCACCTCTTTGCTGTCTGAAATGAGCAGGCCGTATCCCACCTTCTGGTCGCCTCCCATAGCCAAAATTTTCGAACCTTTAGTATCGACCAGCGCAATACCTGGCATACCATCATCCATGCCCAACCCTATTCGGGGTCTGCCCTCTGCATCCGACACCATAATGCCGTTCCCCTTGCCGTCGGCGGGTACACCAATTCCCAGGACGCGATTGCCTGTGCTGTTGTAAATACTGATGCCGATACCTTCCTCTTTGCTTGAACCAATCGTGATAAGCTGGTTGCCCGAACCATCCCGAATGGTCAACCCTTCGGCTGATATCTGGCCGAACTGTGCATCATGCAAGCCGCTCTTTGCACCCAAGAGAAACAAAGGCACAAACAACAGGCTGAGCATGATCACACAACGTTTCAGTAGTTTGTTGTGTTTTTCAATCCTATCAAGGCGCACCTGAAGCGCTGTTATTTCCCGAACTGAAGATTGCATTGTGGTTCTCCTATATATTTTTTAAAAATCTCAGTAAACGGCTTAATAACCGTAGCCTCGCCTTCGTGCCCTCTCATCATTAAGCAGTGCACCTCCGAGAGCACCTGCACCTGCACCGATCAATGTGGATTTAGTATCTCTTCCGATTGCCTGACCGGCTACCGCGCCGACTGCACCCCCACGCACTGCGCCATGCTGAGCCGGAGTTGCATACGGTGAGCAGCCGACACCCATGAAAAGCATTGATACAAGCAAACTTGCCAAAAGTATTTGCGAACAGATAATCTTCATGCCAGTCTCCTGTTTACAGATTGTCCGAATTTGAGATACAGGCCAGCCCGTTAGGTGGTAGACCGCCCCTGCCCCTTTACATTCCGATAACTTTTGCAACTACATCCTGCTATTTATCTGATTGAGAAAATGAAACGTCTTTCTGATATTTTTAGAAAATTCCAACCCTTAGACGTTGTATTTGGAGCCTACATTTACCGTGTTCAAGATCGTGGCACGCTTGAGATTATACCGCAGCCATACAACTGATATCGAAGCCTCACTTCGTTCGCTTATCTGCGAGCATTATTTTTGGAAATTCCGAAGAGTTTGACAGGTAAGCAAGCAAAGCGAGACTCCGCAGAAAGCCATTGTCGGACAGCCTCCTAGTCAACACGACTCCGAAATTGAAGCACTTCAACACATTATCTATTGTCTTTGCAGGGAGTCTGGAAAAACCCTTTATCATTCAAGCATCTCACAATTTCTTCACTTTTTCCAGAGAAGCGTTTTACGAACTGAAAAATGTTGGGATGGATCACCAGCATAGTCACCCTCCTGTTTACACACTTGGCCATTAAGAGATTCTTTGAAAAAAATGGTACTATGCAGAAGTTGCGTGTTCAGTTGAAAATCGACGTTTCGCTTAACGGCAAATGTTCTATATTTATACAGATTCTCAAACATCATTTCATCTCTTTGAGGGTATGTCAAGGTCGGCTAAAGAGCAAAACATGCCAGATCCAGATGCATATTTTCTGACTATGAGGGTTGGTATGTCGCGCAACCACCAATGATGCAACAAAATGTTAGGCGTCGAGGTGACGATATGTCTTCATCAGTACCCGATCCGGCAGCAATTTCTGAAAAAATCGCCTGTTCCACGTTTCATGCAACCAGGGTGCAGCGTGAATTTTTCTGGCAGGATTAATCTTGACAGTTGATATGGGGAATACGGAATATCAGTATCTGTTATCTGTCATGTTCTCAAATTGTTTCAGCTTTCTATAAAGGGTGGCTATCCCTATACCAAGATTTTTTGCCGCTTGTGCCTTATTGCCGTGTGTGGTCTCGAGAACTTTGAGGATATGTTCCCACTCAACGGCGGCGAGAGTCCTGGAGGCAGTATTTTCATGAAAAGGGGCCGGTCTCTGTAACTCTTCGGGGAGGTCGTCCAGTTCAATACGGTTAGATGACGCGAGTGCAAGTGCATACTCCACGCTGTTTCTCAGCTCACGAACGTTTCCCGGCCAGCTGTAGACCATCATCTGTTTTATCGCCGCAGGGCTGAAGGTGACAGAATCGCGGCCTGTGTGTTGCACAATGCTTTCGGTAAAATGGTTTGCGAGGGCCAGGATGTCTTCCGTTCGCTCACGCATAGGCGGAATTTTTAATTCGATTACTCTGAGCCGATAGTAAAGATCTTGTCTGAACCGGCCATTTTCAACCTCTATTGCAAGATTTTTATTTGTTGCGGAGAGTATACGCACATCGATCGGTCGTGATTTTGAGTCACCTATACGTCGTACTTCACGTTCCTGGAGAACCCGTAATAGCTTGACCTGCATGGGGTAAGGCAGATCCCCGACTTCGTCGAGGAAAAGAGTTCCGCCGTTAGCAGCTTCAAACAGACCAATCCTGTCAGAGACGGCGTCCGTGAATGCCCCTTTGATGTATCCGAAAAGCTCACTTTCTAGGAGAGACTCAGTAAGTGCACCACAATTGACAGCGATAAACGGACGATTGCCGCGGTCGCTGTTGTCATGAATGAGTCTGGCGAATTTTTCCTTACCGACTCCGCTTTCTCCGCTGATAACGATGGTGGAGTCGACCCTGGCAATTCGTTTGGCGAGATCTATTGTTTTACGCATGGCAGTACTACGTGCTGAGAGCTTCTCGTACACGACTTCTTCGTCTACTATTGCGATCTGTCTCTTTCTTACCGTGAGTTGCTTCTCGAGGTTTTTAAGCTGCTGGTTGAGTTCCGGCAAGAGGGAATCAATTGCTTCCGGTTTGAAATAATTCAGCTTATCCTGATACTCCGATTCCCATTGCTCCTTGGGTCTGCCGACAAGACGGCACACCTCGTCCCCTTTTGCCGCACACTCCATTTCTATAAAATAGATATCCTGCCCGGTACGGTTTGAAACATAACCCGATGCAAAAGCAGCCATGGTCCAGCAAACCGGTTCTTCCGGGACACCGTGATGCAGGAGATATTGCTCCGCTTCATATGAATCTTTCCAGGTGGATTTTATTATAATATGGCCGTTTTCATCAGTATCCCTAGCGAGGGAAAGGTGCGTGAGCTGGCCGTGCAGAGTATGCAGTCGCGGTCCGGTGGAACTGTCTTTGTGCAAAAGATCGGGCCAGTCTTTCCTCAGACTTTCTGCTGTACGCCATCCGTGTGCATAGCCGAAACGGGAGAATATCGTTCTCGCGGCCTCTGTGCCTATTGAATCGACAAGCTCCTTCTGCAGTAAGCCAAGTGCCATTGCGTCCAGGAGCACGACCCGCTGGTTCAGTAACCTGATGATGCCGCTTTCAGGTGAAGTTTCGAGAAGATCTTTCAGGTAGAGGTCGTTCGCTTTCATGTCTGCTCCTTATCAAAATGATAATCCTATCTATCAAAATGATATGGTTTGTCAAGAGGGATAGATGAAATCCTCCGAAATTTAGCGACATATAACAGTGGCATGAAATGTGCTTAATCAGCGCATCGTTTATCTGATTAATGTGAGAAAGCGATACCGTATCCATCATTACACAGAGGAGTGTTTTGGCTGGCAGACGTTATTGAATCGATGAAAAAGGAGAAAAAGGAATGAGCAAAGGCACTTCACAAGATGAAACAGCAGTAGATCAATACACTGCAAATGTACTCCAAAACGGTATCTCGCGTCGACGCTTTCTGTCTTGCACGGCGTTGGGGGCCGCGGGTATCGGTATCATGGGGCTTACCGGCCTTGCAGGGAAGAATGCTGAAGCGGCACAGGTAGACCAGTGTACCGAGTTCGCCAAGAGTTCTGATGGTGGCGCGACACTAAATTTCATGCCGAAGCCTCAGCCAATTGCAGACAAAGACATCGCCTCAACGAAGACTTTTGATGTAATCGTTGTCGGTGCTGGTGCTTCAGGAGTTCCAGCCGCCCTTTCTGCCGCGGAAAATGGCGCTAAGGTAGCAGTAATCCAGAAACACCCTATGCCTGTTTCGCAGGGGAATACCGGTTCTGGTATTGTCCTGGAGAAGAGCGACAAGGCTGGCGTCGAGGCATTGGTTGCAAAACTCATGAATGATAATAATCATCGTTGTAACCCTGCCCTTCTCAGGCAATGGGCTTACAACTCCGGTGAGGCAGTAAAATGGGTCGTTGACCGTGCCCAAAAAGGTGGTTCACCGGTCGTCGATCAGGGCAGTAAACCGCAGTTTGCCATTCGCAAGGTCAATGGCTATACGCTGAATTATGTGACCTCATATTTTGGACCTAAGCCGTATACCGCAGGTGACGGTATGCGCGCCCTGGCCAAAACTGCTGCGAAGGCTGGAGTAGAATTCTTCTTCAATATGCCAGCTTCCCAACTGGTTCAGGGCAAATCGGGCGAAGTCATCGGTGTTATCGCCAAGGGCCGGGACGGCAAGTATACGAAGTTCATGGCAAAGAAGGGAGTTATTCTGGCTACAGGTGATTACCAGAACAACGAGGCAATGTGTAACTACTTCATTCCCGATTTGAAACACTTTGGCCGCAAGCAGATGGATCGGACCGGTGATGGTTTCGCCATGGCCTATTGGGCTGGTGGTGTTATTGAGCCTATCGGTCACACCAAGATGTTACATGATTTTGATGCAGGCCCTGCCTCAATGTGCGATATGCCTTTTTTGGCCGTAAATCGTGAAGGCAAGCGATTCGTCAATGAGACAGTCGCGATGTCGCTTTTTAATAACTATCTGCGTGACGCCAAAAACGCCGGACACTATTCACAGGTTTTCGATGCAGATTATATGACACGGGCAGCAGACTGGCCGGGTAAACTGATATCGCCTGAAGGGCTGAAAAATTATATGCCTGATGATCCGTCGCCTAAGCATGGGGTATACGAATCGCAAACTAATACACATGTCGCTGACACCCTCGAAGAACTAGCTAAGAAACTTGAGTGCGATCCGGCAACCTTTGTGGCGAGTGTCAAACGTTATAATGAGCTTTGCGCCTCCGGCAAAGATGACGACTTCGGTAAACCTGCCAACCGCCTGGTTCCAGTCGAAAAAGCACCATTCTATGGTATTCACCGCAGAGTGCGTGTTTCAACACTCTGCTCTGGTATGTTAGTCAACGAGAATCATCAGGCCTTAAATGCTGATGGCGCGCCTATCAAAGGTTTGTATGTGATCGGTAATCTCGGCGGTGGCTTCTACGGTGGTGTCGATTATCCGCTCACAGTCTTCGGACTGTCACTGGGAAGATGCTACACCTTTGGCTATATGGCTGGAAAGCATGTAGCGAAGCTGTAGGCAAATATTACGAACAATGGAAAGGTTAAGACTGTTCCTGTAAAATATTTATGATTGGAGAAATAATGAATAACACTACTCTGCATACGTTCGTGTTTGCCATTGCATGTACTATCTTCCTGGGTGGTATTTTTGCAAACGGCGTTTATGCGACAAGTGCTGCAAAAAAAGAGGTCGTTGCATTGGATCAGTTCCATGCCGGCATGGATGTTACATGCGCAGATTGTCATGGGGACGAGAACCAAAGAAAAGCAGTACCAATGGCAAAGTGTCTGGAGTGTCATGATACGACTGAATTAGCTGAAAAGACAGCGAATATTACACCGACCAATCCTCACAAAAATCGCCATTACGGCACCGAGGCCGATTGTAATCTCTGCCATCAGCAGCATTCGAAGTCGGAAAACTTCTGTCTTCCTTGTCATGCTAGATTTGATTTTGTCGTCCCTTAAGCAATATGGTGTTCCGGTGGTAGGAACGTGGTTTGCTGCCTGATGCGACAAAATAATCGGCATGCGCCAATCCCCGATCTCTCAGTCAGGTGGTGGGCCCATCTGCAGATTAACAAAGCCACCGGTATTGCCGGTGGCTTTGTCATTTGAATCCAATAAACTGGTTAGGGAAAATAGTGAATCAAGTGAGCAAAGGAAGCCTCTGTAGAATGGCTTTTCAATTCCTACAGCGTTATCTGTAAATAAATGGTCATTCTCGGACGGCCTCCGAGGAACCTGTCACTTTATGCGATAATCTACTTGGCAGTCTCAAATACTGTATAGTCAACATGCATCGAGAACCTCTCTCACTTTAACAGCTATTTCTCTTTTAGAAAAAGGTTTGGATATATAAAAAACGCCGTCTTCCAATATGCCTTGATGGGCAATGACATCAGCCGTATAACCGGACATGAAAAGGATTTGGATATCCGGATAAATGCTTTGGATGTGCCTGGATAATTCTAAACCATTCATTTTAGGCATAACAACATCTGTTATTAAAAGAGCGATCTCTTCGATTTGATTTTGGGTCAATAGGATAGCCTCATCTGGACTGGTGGTAGACAGTACATTATATCCCAGTGTCTCGAGTATTTTTTTCACAATTTGCATAATCGAATCATCGTCTTCGACCAGTAATATTGTCTCGTTTCGACCTAACGGAATCTCTACATTATTGTCCATGTGAGCTTCAACAGTTTGGCCTTCATACCGGGGTAGATAAATCCTGAATGTTGTCCCTTTCTTTGGTTCACTGTAGACGTTTATGAATCCGTTATTCTGTTTGACAACGCCATATACAGTAGACAACCCAAGCCCGGTGCCCTCGCCAAGATCTTTGGTAGTGAAAAACGGTTCAAAAATATTTTCCAGGATATCAGGCTCTATTCCACTGCCATTGTCACTGACAGCAAGCAACACATAATCACCAGGAACAAAGCCAGCATGATCATCGCAATAGTCCTGATTAAAGGTGACATTTTGGGTTTCAACAGTAACCTTTCCCACGTCGGCTATAGCGTCGCGAGCGTTAACGCAAAGATTAGCCATGATTTGATCAAGCTGAGATGGATCAAGTTTGACCGGCCAAATTTCTGATCCCGGCAACCATTTCAGATCGATGTTTTCCCCGATAAGTCGCCGAAACATATTCAGCATATTATTGATGCTATTGTTCAGGTCAAGCACTTTGGGAGCTATAGTTTGTCGGCGAGCAAAAGCCAGTAATTGTCGCGTGATATCTGCCGACCGATTTGCCGCTGTTAAAATTGCTTCAAGATTTTTTCGTAGTGGGTCTTTCGGCTTTATTTGTTCAAGAGCCAATTCAGAATAGCCGATAATGATACTGGACAGATTGTTATAGTCATGCGCTACGCCGCCCGCTAATCGGCCAATAGATTCCATTTTTTGAGCTTGATGTAATTGTTCCTCAAGTATTTTCAATTCACTTATGTCAGTCCCTATTTGGAGTCTTACGATGCGACCATCAGTCCACTCAATAGCTCGATCATGATTTATATAGAATTTTCCTGTTATAGGATTCTTGTCTTGCCAGATAACTACATCTGTAGGTTTACCGTTTTCATCTATTAATTTATCATTGCTACAAATTGAACAAGGGCCGGTCTCTCCCCTGAAAACTTCCCAGCAGATTTTATTTGTCAGATCCTGTCCAAAACTTTCTTTCATGTGCTCATTCATAAACAGAATCTCATAACTATTCATATCTGCCACATATATGTTCGCATCAACACTATCCAAAACTGTAAGAAATCTCTTATGTGATTCTAAAAGCGATTGCTCTGCCAGCTTGCGGTCGGTAACATCGGTAACAATTGCTTCTAACGCGATCGGCACCCCATGCTCATTGCGGATTAACAAGTTTCTTTGGTACAACCATTTAACCTCACCTGATTTATGTATAATTTGATACTCATAAGATAATGGAGCATCTCCATTTAAAAGCCTGGCCCACTGCTCTTTAAAATAGTTTCTCCAATCAGGGTGGATCAATCCCTTTATTAATATGGGGGAACGATAAAACTCATCCGGTGTATATCCCAAAAGATCAATAGATGCAGGATTGACATATTCATAGTGCCCCTCAGGCAGAGTCATCCGGTAGATCATATCCTGGGCATTTTCTGTCAATCGTCTGTATTTTTCTTCACTTTTTTGCAGTGAACCGATCAACTCCCGTAGTTGACCAGCCATGTCATTGAATGATTGAGCCAAATGGCCCAGTTCATCACGGCTGGTGATCGGCACCTGGACCGTCAAATCACCAATGGCAATTTTACGGGCGATGTCGGTCATGTTGATAATAGGCTGTGTGAGTTGACGAGCAACCACTATCGCAACGGCCATCACTACGATGCCAATGACTGAGACCAACCATAGCGTACTATTAATCTGTTTTCCGACCGGCTTAAGGAAAGCCTCTCGGGGCTGGACCACAATTACCCGCCAATTGGTTTGCTCAAGCGAGGCTGAAGCGGCTTGAACTGGTTGATTTGAACCTGGCGCCAAGGGGGCGGTGAACGTCGCTGAGCCTGTATTTGATTGCAATGCTTTCTCAAAACCGGGCAAATTGACAATCAGGTTGTCCTGAGAAATTTGGGGAATTTGGCCTGCAGATTGCAGTTTATCGAGTAGTGAATCACTTAATCGGCGGATGGTCTTGAATGCCATATCCTGGTTATTTGAGTGGGCCAGTATGAGGTGATTTTGATCTAATAGTAAACCAAAGGAATCAGGACCGGCCAATCCAGAAGTGTTGGCAATCATGTCTTGCAGAAAGGCGACATTCAATTGAATGCGCAGCACTCCCACCACCTCACCTGCAACATTGAATATCGGCCCGCTGACATAAAAGAATGCCTGCCGGGTAACTTTGGAAGAAAAGAGAACTGGTGAAATGTAGGGGGTACCAGTCTGAAGGGGCTCCCGGAAATAAATTTCCTGGGATTCATCCCTGCCCATACTCCACGAGTGGGTATCCAAAACATTGATACCGGCAGCATCCAACACGGCATAGGGCGTCGACATGAAGAAATTTTTTCGGCTCAGAGTGCGTAAAATCGTTGAGACAAGGGCCTCTTCATGGCTACCTGGACGCTTTTCAGGTGTCAATTTCAAATATTGAGCAAAAGGTTTTAACTGGCCGGCGGCCTGAATTTCCAGCAGGTTTTCGAGCAGAAGCTGATCGATTCGGCTGGCGGTCTGTTCAGATGCTATGGTTAAGGTTTGATTGGCAACGTCCGTGAGGTTCTGGGTGACGCTCCGGTTGTTCAACAACGCCAGGATGATCAACGGTGCCAAGGCCAATATCAAGGTGGTGAGTATGACTTTGACCTGCAGATTGATAGGGATTAGACGTTTCAATATGCTCCCGTGGTAGCCTGGTTAGTCATTGAGGACATGTTGAACCCAACCCCGTTCGATAGCTTCCAACCATTCCGGACGCGGCTCTGGCAGACGATGTTCGGCTAAAATGCCTGAGGGAAGAGTTGCCACCCCTCTTGGCAGTTGGTTAAATTTCTGCCGCCATTCCACTGGCAACAGCATGGGGTCCACGGCGGGGCTATCGCCCCATTTAGTGATCTTATCCAACTGGGCTTCAGGGGATAGCAGGAGGTTAGCCACAACCATGGCCCCGGCCTTACTAGAAGAATTGTAGGGTATGGCGACGTAATGGGAGTCAGCCAGTGTCCCACTTTCAAAAACAAAGGTTCGAGTTAGGGGCGGATAAACGCCGCTGGCGACGCGCCTGGATGCATTGGCCACCTGATAGTCGATATCAAAAAGAACCTCGCCGGCTATGAATAGCGCTTCCTGCTCAGTAGCCGACGCGGGATAGGTCTTTCCTTGGTTCCATAAGAATGGTTCGATCTCATTAAGAACATCGTAACACGCTGGAAGATGTTGATCTGCAATGGATTGATCGTATTCTTCCTGGAAAAACTGATATTTGCCCGCCACCCAGTAACATATATGACAAACAAAGGCGGTTCCGGTAAAGTCCGGCAGGGCCGGATAGGTAAATTTGCCGGGGTTGGCTTTGATCCATTCCACAAGGCCCGGAATTGTTGTGGGCGGAGATTTGACCTTTGCTTGATCGTAAGCGATCACGATCTGTCCTTTGCCATAAGGTGATTCGTAGCCATCTACAGGAAGGCCGAAATCCTTGGCAATGATCTCGTCGTTCCAATCGACAAAAACGGTATTGGGCAAATACCGGGACCATGGGCCATAGAGGAGTTGCTCCTTTCGCATGGCCTGGTAGTTCTCACCATTGATCCAGATCAGATCAACAGCACCGTTCGTATCTTGACCAGCAGCATGTTCGCGCCTGACCGTATCGACTGAGTCGACAATATCGCTGAAAACCGCATTGAGGGTGATCCCGTAGCGTTCACGCAACCGACTGCCCACATAATCGGTCACCCAATCATTCGTTTCCTGACTGCCGCCCCACATGTACCAATTCACAGTTTGCCCTCGGGCCATATTGACAATATCGGCCCATTGTTGGTCTTCAAAACCCGGCGGAGGAGATTCACCTTCCGGGGCTAGAGCCGTTTCTATCGGCAAGGGGGTTGTCTTTCCTGAAGTGGGAGAATCTGCTGGGGTGTCATCACGTTCAGATTGACAACTCACCAACACAAACATCATAAGCAAGACCATTATCATTCGGTAGAATGATGACTTCATTGGCAAAAAACCTCTAAGAGGAAGTATATTGTGAAGCAGGCCACCAATCATCAGCACTGCTATCCAGATGCTGAGATTTTCGTCAACGATAAATGTTCGTTGGGCCTGGGTTTACATATCAGTAAAAATAATGGAGGTAAGTTTTCAATTACAGATATTCTTTTTGCTACAGCAAGTAAAGATGCATCCGGCAATTATCATGCCGAATTGCGAAGTTGTCTAATCCGACCAATCCCTTATAATAGGATATCAACATTCAAAATGCGTGTAAAGGAGAGCCTGCCAGAGATGTATAGTGTAGTTAAAAAAAAAGGGGCAGGTCCGCTTTTGGCTCTTCTTTTCTCGACGAGAAATTCAAGATAGTTCCTAAGAATCTTTCAGCGCCTGTTCTTCTCTTTGCATGTATGGGGTTACACTTGGCAAAATTAATCGAGCACCAAGTATTTCTACTTGATATGTTCCCTGACAGGTAACAATAGGCAAACTAAATTGCGGGCATTATGCATGCTTTAAACCGTGATCTATCCCCAATTACGTTCTTTTCGATTGCTTTCTTATCACCCCATCATCAGATTCCTCAAGTTCTTCTGAAGTGATCAGGCGGTAACGTGTACTTCGTCCTCCACCCGGATTTTGAATCAGAATCTGGCGGGACACGAGTTCCCGCATATCTCTAAGTGCCGTGTCCGGTGAGCATTTGGCGCACTTTGCATATTTCGAGGTGGTCATGTGTCCCTTGAAATTGTCGAGCATGCGATTAATAATAAGGCGTTGTCGCTGATTCACAGGATCAGACTAATCCGGTTCCACAGTTCAGCCTTAAAGAGTACCGAGGATAGTGTATCTTCGGCATTATCAATAGCATGCGAAAAGCAATTTAAAAACCAGGACAGCCAAAACGTAATATCGACACTGCCTTTTTGTTGTCTCTCAAGCTGTGTGTAATATGCTTTGCGTTCCTTCTCAATTTGTTTTGACATAGAATAGAAGCGGCTTGACGTTCCATCTGCCCTTGCCAGGGCCATATCCGCAATTGCACGCGCAATCCGTCCATTGCCGTCTTCAAATGGGTGAACTCACCCGATGGGAGGGGAAATGCCTAAATCAACATTCCCCCTTAATTACAGATATAGAGAGCAACTTCTTAGAGTCCCTTTGATGGTTTAGTTCTCGCAGTCAGCTGATAGAGCCATCTGCAAGATAGCAAAGCCACCCGCTATTGTCAGTGGCTTTGCTATTTAAATTCAATTATTGATATTATTTGTTTTCAGAAGCCAGTAACATTAGACGATTATGCAGGTACACGTTGCTGCCATAGAGTTTGGGAGTGAAGTGTTTGCGGAGGAGGATCTGCACTATCGTAGCAAAGCTTCAATTTTGAGATATACAATTGAGTGAAGATATGGCTGAATCATAGCGTTACCTTTTCAATATCATCAGGTTCCCCGATCCAGGCTTGAGGGCAGGTCGTTCTTTCTCTGTTTACCACTTATGCTACTTCTTCTGTTAATTTCATTACTATTTGCGTAACATGCTTCCCACTGTTATACAGCAGGGCCATAACACAATATTTCATCAACTGAAAAACAAAGAAAATACATGTCACGTAAAATTAAAAAGAATCTGCGTCGCTCAAAACGTTTGCAAGGTGATTCCCAAACCATCCTGATGAAGGCTTCTCTTGACCATCGGGAAGGAAGACTGGCGGAGGCGCAGAAGGGCTACCAGGAAGTACTGAAAAGGACACCTGATTGGGGCCAGGTACTGAATGCTCTTGGAACTGTTTATCTGGATAGCGGACAGCTGGACAAAGCTAAAAAGACATTTACAAAAGCAGCAGAGTTGAAACCTCTGAATATTTCAGCATGCTATAACCTGGCGATGCTACAACAGCGGGAAAATGACCACCAGGGTGCCATTACTATCTACAAGACAGTTCTGGAAGCACAACCTGATTTTGGTCAGGCATGGAACAATCTTGGGGTCGCCTACAGGGAGACTATAAACCCGGATGAGGCATTATCCTGTTTTCAAAAGGCAGTTAAGTTCGCTCCTGAAATGGCCGAAGCATGGAACAACCTGGGGGTGGCGCAGGATGAATTCAATATGGTTGAGAATTCTTCAACGTCATACAAAACAGCAATAGATCTGAGACCGGATTATTCTTCTGCCCACTTCAACCTCGGGATGTCCCTGCAAAAACTTAAACGATTTCAAGAGGCGGAGGAACATTACAAAAAGGTCCTTGAAACTCAACCGGAAGATGAGGCAGCACAATTCATGCTCCAAAGCCTCGGGACGACGAACGCAACTCCTGATGCAGCACCGGTGGAACACGTACGCAGGATATTTGATCAGTGTGCAGGTACATTTGAAAAAATCCTGGTAAATGACCTGGAGTACAGGACTCCTGAGCTTCTTTTTAATTTGGTTACCCCATTGTTAACTGAAGAAATGAATATCCTGGATCTTGGCTGTGGAACAGGCCTGGGCGCCCAACTCTACCGTCCGTTTGCAAAAAAACTCACGGGAGTGGATGTATCTTCAAAAATGGTTGAAAAGGCAGAGGAAAAGAATATCTATGACTTCCTCCATGTTTTTGACATGCTACAAGACTGGAATTTCCCGAAAAAATTTGACCTGATTTATAGCTCTGATGTTTTTGTCTACTTCGGGAACCTCCAGCCAATCATCAAGTCCATATCTTCTGCTCTTGCAAACGATGGACTAATCGCATTTTCCGTTGAAAATCTCCAAGAGAGCAGCGACGACTACCGCCTATTCCCCACCGGTCGCTACGCACATTCCCACCACTATATTAAAAACTGTCTCGAACAATATGGCTTGGAAGTATTGGTAGAAACCGAATCTGATATCAGAAAGCAATCGGGCAATCCGGTCAAAGGATTATTATTTGTTGCCCAAATAAAGAGGTATAAGTAATCGTTTCATAAAGTTACTTATCGTTTTAGTTTACATGTGCCAGGTGTTTAAGATCCTGGCGATAGATGTCTATCAGGCGTAAAGTTGTGTTCATAGTACATCCCCCTTCCTGCCCCTTTGCTGCTCAATCCATCTACAAAAGGTCATAACCCAGAGCAGAGATAGAAAATAGTTACACACCAGCAACCACCTCTACAATCATGATCAATTACTGGTTCTTACATATTATATATATGTAAGAAATAAGGCCCTATGGAAAATTCCGATAAGGCCTCTTTTTATATTAAGTGAGTGCAAAATGTGAACTTCTGCCCTTCCTTACGTATTTCAGTGAGGGGATAATTAGTTTCAGATTGGAGCCGAACAACGCTCATCACACCATCCTTTGCAGTATTTTTTCTCTTTGTTTCTTTTGCCTGAAAAGTAAATGAGGGAATTACTTGTTACCGACTCAAGTGAACAAGTAGTTCTATCTGACCAACCGTTCCACTTCTGCCTTGAGCTTTACTTCTGTCTTCCTGATACGATCTCTTCAGTTTTTATGATAACTCTGTAACCTTGTGGTTTGAAATTAATCCATATAATCTTGCGCTGATCTATAAAAGTTGATACCAAGCAAATATTATGAATGAAAATATACATATCAGTGGCGAAGAAAAGATTTATCTCGACTTACTTGTGCAGCTTAACATGCTTGATCTCAAGAAGACTGCGACCTGTAAAGATCTGCCACTTCGACCAGATGGAAAGGTCATAATAGAGTCATTCGGCAGGAGTTACCTGATCCATCAGGAGGGTGTAACTGTTCACGACGAGAGGCCTATCTCTTTTAAGCAAAAACTGGCTGTAGTCAGCTATCTTTTGTCAGAATCGACCGGAGCACCCTCATTTGATTTTGTCCCCTTTAGTCACCTTGGTGGTTTTAATATCGGCAGAGAACAACACATCAGCAAAAGCGTTAAGCAGCCTTTACTACATACATTCGGTGACGACTACGAGCTTTTGGTTAAAGCGGCATTGAAGATTGGTGGCATTCCAAAAGAGAGTGACAGCTCCAGCAAACATGTGTGGTTGTTTCACGCTCTCCCTAACATCCTCATACAGATCATCTTTTATGAGGAAGATGAAGAATTTCCGGCCGATATTCAGATCTTGTTCGACAGTAAAGCGCTCGATTTATTAGGGCTGAAATGCTTGGGATTCCTGCCTGGATATTTCACACGAACCTTGATTGATGCAGCCAATGGGTACTGAGCCGTTTCTTGAGATACACTTATTTCTCTGGAAATGAATGAACGACTTCAATCATCTCTTTCCTCAACCATTTGTGTTGTTCATCTTCCTGGTAAGATTGATGCCAGATCATATTCATTTTTCCTGCAGAAAAAGGAAAAGGCAGCGGAGCGAATGCAAAATCCCTCATCTCGGTAAGCCTCATTAATACAGGCAGGGTTGCCAGCATATCTGTTCCTCTCAAGTAGGTTGCAAAACTCGAAAAATTTGGAACAGATATCTCTACTCTGCGAGGATGTCCCCTGCTCTCTAACGTATCATCCACCCCTCCCTTAAATCTCCGCAAAAAAGAGAGGCCTATATGTCCGGAATGTAAATAATCCTCCATATCTTTTGGCGCGTCTCTCATCGTTGGATCATAAAAAACAACTGTGTTCATAGGGAAAAGAGGCCTTTGCATGATATCTGCTGAGTCAGGCCTGAACCCGGTAATGCCCAGATCACATTTCTTTTCACGCAGGAGTTCAACGGTTGGTACCTGAGGGGAGATAACCTCGAGACTAAAACGTTTCAGTTTCCCTTTAACCTGTTCATAGAAACGGGGCATAAGCAAACTGGACTGGAAATCGTTGGCAGCGATAACCAGATCTATTTCGCTCTCTAAAGGAGAAAAAGAGGACGTTTGAACAAGGCTTTTCATTTCGCCCAGTATCCGCTCTACCTTTTCAGCCATTTGGTACGAGTAAGATGTTGGGGAGACAGTTCTTCCCGACCTGATAAAAAGCGGATCCCCAACAACTTCACGTAGCTTCTCTACTGTATGGCTCACAGCTGATTGTGTAATACCGAGTTTATCCGCAGCACCCGTGATAGTACCAACTTCCATTACGGTGAGAAATACACGCAGGCTTTTTCCGTCCAGTGACAACCAATCGATTTTCTTCATACATAACATGAGAACCCATCTGTTGTTCTGATGCAATAAAAATCGCATAATGATCCCGACAACCTAAAGGATACATTTCTCAAATTTGGAGACGAACAGATGTTTATTAAAAAAACCATTCTTACAGCAGCTCTTCTTTTTACTGCCTCTTCTGCCATGGCAGGCAACAGTTGGTATATGTCCGCCGACCTGGGCGTACTGCTTCCGGATGGTGAAGCATCCCACGCGGGAACAAACTCGGCCAATACCCCAAGCTATGATTTTGATGAAGGTGTCGTGGCTGGCCTGGCAGTTGGTTATTACATCAATGATGCATTCAGGGTGGAAGCAGAGGCACGTTTTAGAAGCCAGGAAACGGAAGATGGCAATCTCGCAGGCCTTAACTCACGCTCCCCTGAAATGTTCAATCTAGGTGGCGAGGTGGATACAACCACAATCATGGCCAACCTTATCTATGAATTTGACAACACAACCAAATTCACACCGTATATAAAAGGTGGCGTAGGTATTGCCTACTCAGATGCACGAGCAGACCTTGATATTCAACCAACATTTACCACCTTTGGCTTCACTGATCGCTGGCAGTATCCCGATAATGAAGAGACTACCTTCGCCTGGTCCATAGGAGCAGGTGTTGATTACAATCTGACAGAGAACCTCCTTCTTGGCCTTGAATATCAATATATTGATATGGGCGATATATCTACCGGGGTCGACATCAATGGTGATTGGATCGATTATGATCTCAGTTCACACGAAATCACTGTTGGTATCACCTATCTTTTTTAAAACAACTTTTTCTATCCGAAGACTAACAACAAAGGGAGAATACAAATATGCTGAGACAATGTGCATCAATCACACTGGTATTTTCATTAATTGCACTCGGCACTTCAGGATTATTAATGACTTTTCTGAATAGCTACAGTTTTCAACTGCAAATGCACCCTGTGCATAAAATATTCGGAATCATCATGGTTCTTGCCGGGTGTCTTCATGCATACCTGAACTTCAAGCCGATCAAGAACTATCTGAAAAACAAAAAAGTGGTTGTTCTTGGTGCGACCCTATCAGTTGCTCTCATTTTTCTCTTTGTTGTTGGCATAAACAAGCCATTGGACATAGAAAAAATTGAACAGATTCAACATATAATGTCGCAGATGGAGTCACAGCAATAGACCGGTATAACGTAAATCAAAACATATCACAGCAGATGAAAAGAGGTCAGAAAATGAAAAAATTGTGTTTACTGCTCATCACCCTTTTTGTAGTCGCCGCACCTGGCATAGGAATGTCGCAATCCCATTTCTCAGTGGATACATTCGAAGATTTCACCCTTCACACCTATCTGTCAAATGACCCTCTGGGCGATGTTTCCTTTATTATAGAATCAGAGAAAAAACTTGTCATCCTGGAGCCTCAAGGATTCAAACCAAACATTGATGAACTACGCGGCTATGTGAAAAATCTTGGCAAACCTGTCGAAAAAATTCTTGTCAGTTTTCATCCAGCCGGATTGAAGACCTACAAGGAAGGTGAAACAGTAATAACCAAACCTATGGAGGCATTCCTCCACAGTGATGCTTCGAAAGGAATGCTTGCCCATTTTAAAGAGGCATTCAAAGGCCAGATGGATGTAGAAATCATCCAATTTGACGCTGTCATTTCCAGCGACAGCACACTGGAAATCGATGCTGTTTCCTACACCTTGTTCCCTACCTCACTGCCTGGAATGCCGGGAGTCAATATCGATATTGACGGCAAGGTCCTCTATCAACATTTTGCACCGGCTGAGAACAGTCATCCATCACCTTTTCACATCAACAGCATACACGCTATTGATGGCGCACTTACAGATGCACAGAAAGCAAAGGAAAATGGGTACGTACTCTTTGTTGGCTCTCACTTCCCTGGAAAAGGAAAGGTAAATGATCTTGAATTCCATATCACTTACCTCCAAACAATGAAGATTGCCGCAAATGAAGCTGCAAATGGTGAAGAGTTTATCGCAAAGATGAAGAAATCCTATCCTGGACTCGATGGCGAGAAAAACCTTGAGGCCATCACAGGTAAAATATTCAATTAAACGCTCTCTATATCGGTGGTGATAAATCTCTCACGCTATCTGCGTAAATCTGTATTCAACACCACTCATAGAGAAAAAAACACAACCTGAGTGCAGGTGATATACGAGGTATTACACATGAATTTGAATGATGTATATTCAGCCTTATCCAAGATCGGGAGTTTAACCATAACAACTCTTGATGAAGGCACTATGCACAGTCGGATAATCAGCATCTGCGGCGGTGATGATGATGGTATTTACTTTCTGACAATGGACGTTAAGCCATTCTATCGCCAACTGAAAAGTAATCCGCAGATTTCCATTTGCGGCATTTACCCGTCAGGAAGAAAAGAAGGCAAAAATGCAGCTGGTCAACCATACTGGCCTCCAGGATTTATGTTACGTATTACTGGTGAGGCCCGCGAGGTTTCTAACGCTGAAATACACGATAAAGCTGCAGCAGGCAGTGAGTTACACCAGTATTCCCAGGACGAGGCAGCACGTTATCCAGCAATGAAGCTTTTTTGTATGTTTAAGGGAAAGGGTGAATTATTCGACTATGATTTCGAGTTGGAGAACCGTGATCATAAACTCCTGCGTAAACGATTCGCTTTTGGCGGTGAGACTGCAGGCGCGGCCGGGACACGTATTGATCCTGATAAATGTGTTGCCTGCGGCGAGTGTTCTGAGGCGTGTACCTTTAATGCCATTGTGGAAGGAGACGTTTACCAAGTACTGGGCGAGCGTTGTGACGAGTGCGGCAGCTGTATTATAGCGTGCCCTGTAGAAGCAATCGAATGTTCAAAAACTATGTAGTTCCTATCCTTGAGCTGAGTTAGTCACTTTACACGTCCATCAACCTCAGGTTAGAAATTCATGAGATCAGTCTCCAGCACTGACCTCATGAATTTCTCTTCTTGTTTACAAGAGTCTATTCCAGATTATCACCTTCCGGTTAATTCAATATGACTCTTTATCCTCCGTTCACATGGGGGGTTGCCAACTCACGTGGTACACTTTTCTGTGTGCTAACAAAAATACAATCTCGACTTTCCTCCCATTTATAACGGTTCAAGCGTATTACATCAACCGAACGCCCCCTCTTTTATGACGACGATCATAAAAGTCGTTTTATTTTCCTTCGTTACTGAAACAAAGCTACACATTTATGACCATCATCATAGTTCGAAAATCTTCTTTAACGTAAGCAGTGATGACATAAAAAACATGAATGAGCCCTC
Organism: Desulfosediminicola flagellatus; assembly: GCF_005116655.2. Classification (GTDB taxonomy): domain Bacteria; phylum Desulfobacterota; class Desulfobulbia; order Desulfobulbales; family Desulfocapsaceae; genus Desulfopila; species Desulfopila flagellata. The sequence continues at coordinate 3,709,299 of NZ_CP050698.1, forward strand.
AATTTAATAAAGATTCGTTTTGGGCATACCACCGCTTTCGGTATCCAGGAGACAGTAATGAAAATATACGATGTTATAATCATCGGGGCTGGCCCAGCCGGTATGACAGCGGCTATCTACGCAATCAGAGCGAACATGTCTGTACTTTTACTCGATAGACTCTCGCCGGGTGGCCAAATGGTTAACACCAATGAGATAGAAAATTATACCGGCACTGGAAAAATAAATGGGGCAGAACTCAGTATGCAGATGTTTGAGCATACTCAGGAACTTGGGGTTGAATTCGATTATAAAACAGTTCGTGGAATACGTGACAACGGTTCAACAAAATCCATTCTCTGTGAAGAGGAAGATACCGTTTATGAAACCAGAACCATCATCCTGGCAACAGGCACTGTTCCAAGAAAACTTGGCGTTACCGGTGAGGAAAACTTCTCTGGAAGCGGTATTAGCTGGTGTGCTATCTGCGACGGAGCTCAATACAGAGACAAAGATGTAGTCGTTATCGGCGGAGGCAACTCAGCAGTTGAGGAATCCATCTACCTTGCTGGAATTACAACCTCTCTCACCATAATCACGATGTTCAATCTGACAGCTGATCCAAAGGCCTGCGATCAGTTACGAAGTCTCCCCAACGTGACAGTCCATCCCTATCAAGACATCCTTGAATTTACCGGGGACGGAGCCTTAGATGGCGTTCGTTTCAAATCCACCAAAGAAGATGACACCGAGCAACACGTTAGATGTGACGGAGTATTCGAATACATCGGGCTAGAAGCCACCTCGGAGAGTTTTGAAAATCTTGGAATAACAAACAAATTCGGGTTTATCGAAGTCGATGATGAGATGAGTACTTCGATTAAAGGGATATACGGTGCAGGCGACATCACCCACAAGAAACTACGCCAGATCGTCACCGCATGTTCCGATGGTGCAATAGCCGCCAACAGTGCCGCAAAATATGTTGAAAGCTTACGAGCCTGATCTTCAATAATACAGAGAGGAAGAGAAAATGATCAAGGAAATCAACACGGAAGAATACGATGCCATGGATAAATCTGACCCAATGCTGGTGAAGTTTTATTCCAAGACCTGCGGCCCCTGCAAGATGCTCGCTTTTGTCCTTAAAGATATCGATAAAATGAATCCTGATTTCAAGATTTTCACAATCGATTTTGACGAAAACAAGGAACTCAAAGAACGATTGGAAGTCAAAGGTTTCCCAACCATGCTTTTCATGAAGGATAGCAAGGAAATACAACGTCTTACTGGCCTTAAACAGAAGCCGGCTATCATTAAAGAAATTGAAGCGATCGCTTAATTCACAATATTTTATATAGGACTAAGGAGAATCTAAAATGGGCAACAAAGTCACTTACACCAGCGAAGATCATCTTATTACCCGTCAGGCGCGTGCCGAAGAAGCATTTTTGGCAGAATTCAAAAAGGGCGATTACACCATCGATAATCCTTATGTCGTTGAAAATCCTTATCTAATAAACCCGCTCTGTGCCATGGTACTCTTCACAACCGCAGAAGAAGTCGCACCAACCATCACCGTCTGCGGTAAGCGTTTTTCTCGTGAAAACCTGAGTCATACTTTTGCACCGGCAAAAGAGCATAAGTTGCCTGTTCTTGGACTCTATGAGGATTTTGTAAATAAAGTAGTTATTTCTCTACCCAATGGAACAGAAACAACTGTAACGATCACCACAGGAAAACTGCCCGAGGCGGTTTGTCGCTGCAGAAACATCACAACTTCTGCAGACTATCTGCAGGACAACTTCATGTTCCTCACCCCAGCCGGAAAGAACCTGCCCACAGCCTATGATTACAAGGGAAATGTTCGCTGGCTGCTCACTGAGAACACAATGTTTGACATAAAACGTGCAGCCAATGGCAATCTTCTCACCGGTTCCAGCAGGTTTTGCCGTATGCCGTACAATGCAACAGGTCTTATCGAGCTCGATATGCTCGGCAAACTTTACAAAGAATATCGTCTGCCCGGAAACTACCATCACGACCAGTTCGAGATGGAAGACGGCAACCTGCTCATCCTGACCCAGGATTTCCACACAGACACCGTTGAAGATATGTGTGTCCTCGTTGACCGAAATAGTGGGGAAATCCTCAAAACCTGGGATTACAAAGATGTCATCCCTCAAGATGTTGCAGGTTCCGGTTCACAGGACGCCCCGGACTGGTTCCACAACAATGCTGTTTGGTACGACAAACTAACAAACTCTCTATCTCTCTCAGGTCGCCATCAGGATGCTATCATCAATCTTGATTTTGATAGTGGCAAACTCAACTGGATTGTCGGTGACCCGGAAGGATGGCCACAAGAGCTGGTAGACAAGTATTTTTTCACCCCGGTTGGTGATGTGGATAATTTTGACTGGCAGTATGAGCAACACGCCTGCGTCATCACCCCGGAAGGTGATGTAATGTGCTTTGATAACGGTCAATACAGAGCAAAGTCCAAAGAAAATTATATTAAGAACAGTGAAAACTTCTCCCGCGGTGTTCGTTACCGAATCGATACCGAGAAGATGGAAATCGAACAGGTCTGGCAGTACGGCAAGGAACGTGGTCAGGACTTCTTTTCACCATATATCTGTAATGTTGAATACTATGCCGACGGTCATTACATGACTCACTCCGGTGGTATCGGTCTCAAAGATGGAAATGCAGCTGATGGACTTGGTGCCTTTCTAGATACAAATGACCCTACAGTTGAACTTCGTTCCATAACCGTTGAAGAAAAAGATGGCGTTGTCCTCTATGAACTGGAAACAGAAGGTAACTTTTACCGTGCCGAAAAACTCCCCATTTATCATGATGGGGACAATGTCACCCTCGGTGCAGGCCAGCTCCTTGGAAGTCTTGACGTGACTCCAGAATTTGATACCGTCCCTGATGCTGAAGAAGTGAACGAACAACCGGACTCTTTTCACAACATCATTATCGAAGAAGACGAAGACCGCTTTGTGTTCCATGGCAAGTTCGAACGCGGTACCCTGGCCATGCTTTGTGTCGAAGGCCCCGAAAAATGTCACAACTATTATATCAATACAGCAGCCGTTCATCACCTTGCTATGTGTTCAGGTGCATTCCTGGAAGATGACGACCGAGATGTTAAGATGAATATCAGCAAAATTGGCCTTACCAAAGGTAAGCTTGCCATTAAACTGATCATCAACGACAAGAAATACGACACAGGAGTTTCCATACTGATCTAAGAGGTACTCCCTCCCCGCCTTGCGGCTGGGAGGGAATACGCGATCAATACAGTGACAGATCCCTCAACATCACAATTTTACCAGGAAACGACTATGTCTAATAGAGTCAAATGGATAATCACGCTGCTTGTACCCTTACTTGTGTATTGTATCCCGACAACAGATGCATTTACGCTTAAAACAAAACTGTTTTTCATATGTACTCTGTTCCCAATTTTAATTGCAGCTTTCGATTTGCTGCCCATGGTCATCTACTCTCTGGCCTTCCCCTTTCTCTATATTTTTGTTGTTGGCGTACCACCAGATATTGCCTTTAAACCACTCACAATGCATGTCCCATATATCATTATCGGCGGGATGATGCTGTCTTTAGCTCTTGAAGAGACAAAGCTGCTTAATAGAATTTCCTACGGAATTCTGAGTGTAACAGGAAAAAGTTTTGCCGGTTTAATCTTTGGTATAATGCTGATTGGTTACGTTCTTTGTTTCCTTATCCCAGATATTGGCACCCGAACAATTATCCTAGCCACCTTTGTTTACGGGATGTGTAAATCGCTTGATCTCAAACCGGGCTCCAGAGCCGGTGCAGCACTTATGATCACGGCTTCATACGCCGCCCTTAACTCAGCTCATAACTACTATCTCAATCAAGCATACTTCCCATGGGGGGCATCTGGACTAGAAATTGAGTTTATGGATTTCATAAAACTCTTTATGGTTCCTCAAACGATTTTTTTCTTTCTGTCGACATTTATAGTGTTGCTTTTCTTCAAGCCTGAGAAAAAATTGGAAACCAGAGATTTCTTCATAGATAAACTCAAAAGTCTCGGTAAAATTACATGGCAGGAAGTCTTTGCTATGGTCATCATTATTATCACACTCTACATGTGTGCTAACAACACCGGCGCGATTGGTTGGATCTTCTGTATTTCTGCATCTGTTTTCTATCTTCCTATCGTTGGCATTGGTAAAGCTGAAAAGCTTACCAAAGTAAACTACCCTCTTTTTCTCTTCTTAGCGGGTTGTATGGCTATCGGTATGGCAGGCGGATTCAGTGGAGGTGGTAAATTTATTGCCGATTCAGTGACCCCACTTCTCACTGGTGCCAAAGAATATACAATTGGTATGCTCTGGTTGTTCGGTGTTCTTGTAAACTTCGTCCTAACACCACTTGCAGGCCAAGCGACATTATCTATGCCTGCAGCGCAAATTGCCAGTAATGTTGGCCTAGACCCAAATATCGGCGTTTTTGCCTTTGTACAGGGTCTTGAACAAGTGCTTTTACCATATGAGTATGTGCTTGTTCTGATAGTTTTTTCATACGGTTACATAAATATGAAGGACTTTGTAAAAGGGTATGGTGGCAAAATGCTACTTAGCATTGTATCCATAATGACAGTCGGTATCGGATACTGGAAACTGATAGGAGCATTCTAGTAGTTTTCACATTTACAACAAACAGTTATTTACTCGCCTCACCTCACCCAGAGCGGAATCTTATTCCCTCTGGGTACCTCTTTATCCCCACTCTTCTTGTAGAATTCAAACATACGACAAATTCTGTCCTTTCATGTATTTATTTCCACCACTGAGTAGTGTAAAATGCTTTGATTTATGTCGGTCTACCTTCAAATTTGAGGTAAACTTTTGGGCCCTTCATGGTGTTTTTACGGAGTGAATATATGATCGAACTGAGTCAGGAAGGGAAAATTGAACTTTTCCAAAATTCTGCTTTTTTAAAGGGAGTAACACTGTCAACTCTTTCTGATCTTGCGAGTATAACCCGTGAAGTACGTTACCCAAAAGGCGCAATTATCCTCAGAAACGGCGAATTTAATAGTGAAATCTTCATCGTTTCCTGCGGCCTGCTAAGAGTCAGTGCCTGCTCTGAAAGCGGTAAACGCATTACCTTTTTATTGGTCAAAAAAGGTGAACCTTTTAATATTGTGAGTCCGTTCATTGACCGTCCCAGGTTTCTTGAGGCAGAAGCTGCCAGGGATTCAAAATGTTTACAGATCAGTGGTCCCTGTTATCTCAAATTTCTTGAGTCCCACCCGGACATCACCCCCCATGTCATCAGCTGGATTGCGCCTGCAATTGACAGTGCCCTCTCAAGAGTTTTTGACCTTATGGAAAAAAAAGTTGAACGTCGTATTATGCGAGTCCTACGAACCCTTTCTGTTAAGTTTGGTTCACCACTCTTTTTCACCAATGCTGAACTTGCTGAAGTGACTGGAACGACCACTGAATCAACTATCAGAGCTGTCAAAATACTTCGCGATCTTGGTGCGATAGAAACGCAACGAGGGAAAATATGGGTCAAAGATCTCAATGTATTTAAAGATGATAGCGAAGAGCATATCCGTATTTAGTCCTCAACTATCACTTAGGGGAATGTTCTAACGTTGGAAGAAAAAGGGACTATCCCAGCTGGAATAATCCCTAATTTGGGTTTATGTCAGAAAATCTATTGTGAACTATTCTGCTGCAAGTTCCTTGGCGTATACAAGGTAGTAATTTCGACCTATAGCACTTCTTTGCTGATCTGCCAGAGCTTTTAAAGCTGTAATTTTAACAGCTGTTGCTTCTTTCTTATACTTCTCCAGAAGCATCAGCATATCGGCGAGTTCCATGGCCCACTGAAACTCCTTGTCTGATACCGCTTTATTCATGTTTTCAAAAAGTACCTTTTCTCCTCCTGCCATATTAGCAAGTCGCTGCGCTTTTTCTCTAGGAACAGTGGGGAATAAATGTGTAGGATTTCCATCGAACCAACCTAAAGTGCCGGCAAAATAGGCCCGAACAGACCAGTCAACTGTTCCCAGGAACTCGTTGAGATAATATTTTTCCGTTAAATTCTTTGGAAGCGTAACATAGCTGACCAACTCATCTGGAGTTAACCCCTTATTCATTCCTTCAGCCGTTTTCTCAACAATGTAGCGAATAGCATCCCTGTAATCGGCTAATGCTTGATTGGCCTCTGGACCGGAAATCGGACGGGTATGACCAGGCACCAGGTGCTCAATAGGGAACTGGGTCATATGATCCAAACTATCCGCCCATACACTGAAGTCTCTGTATACAGTTCCACGGATTGCATAAAGATTAGGAAAAGTTTGATAGAAATTGTCACCGCTGAATAATATCTTTTCTTCAGGCATCCATACAAAGAGCTGATCATTGGTCTCGCCCGGTGCTTTATACAACTCAAATTTGACACCAGACACGGTGATTTCCATGTTGTCATCGAAAAATGTCCGGGTGGGAGCAACAAAGCCTTTGCCTAACCCTTTATTGTTAATGGATGCAGGCCCAAGTCCCATACTAACCTTTTCAGTATGAGGCTCTAATCCCTTAATACCGTATTGGCGGATGGTGCGTTTTTGAAGGATTTTATATGGTCCCACCTTTTTTAGGTTTTTATCATCAAGTGGATTGATCAGGTTGGAACGTGCGATGATTTCTGGATTTGAACCTTCTGCTGTGAATACACTGGTTCCACTGATGTGATCCCGGTGACCGTGGGTATAAATAATGGCTTTGATCGGTTTATCTGTAATTTTTCTAAAAGACTCCAGAACCCCTTCAGCAGACCCTATACTCTGGGTTGTATCGATGATGATCACACCATCATCACCAATGATCATAGATGCAACTGATGCAGCGTGACCTACAGCCACGTACACGTTGTCACCTACTTTTAATACTTCCTTTTTAAACATCTTGGCTGCATGTTCTTTCATTGCGTCAAGATTTTCGCCTGCAATTACGTTTGTGGTTGCGCCAATAAAAAACATTGAAAATGCGGCAACCAAAAAACTCAATGGTGCTCTCATTGTTGTAAACCTCCATGATTAAAATGAACTTCCGCAAGCAACCGGTGCGTATAATTTTTGCCCAGATACCTTTTCGCTTCTGTCTTTAGTGTTGTTTACCGAGAACGCAGAAATTATTGTATGATCGAGGTCATAGAGTATGTGATTTAATGACTGAAAGGGATGGGATGTAGATCAACTTGATAATCAGGAAAATGCATAGCATGAGTACATTACTAATTGTTAAACCCAACCTCATGTGATAGCGAAAGCATCATTTCTGCAGAAACATCCTGTTTATACGCAATACTTGAACAGTTCGTAAAACAAATCTATTATATCTCAAAACGGGTACTTGCCAGATTAAGTCGTTACTACTACACTTGAAAAGTTTTCGATCTACGTATTACACAGGTATTGGATACTCGGCCAAATTCCCCATGACCATTGTGCCTAATTAGTTCTGATAAATCCGGGAAACACTCCTCAAGTGAGGGGTAAAGTACCGTCATGCCATTCATGAAAAGGCGAGAGTTTGCCATGGACCCATTGCTGAGAACCAAATTTCACATACCTCTTCTGCCGCCTGAAACTGTCATACGGCCACGCCTCAGCAACAAACTTTCTGTATCAAACACGCTGTCACTGATCTGCGCACCAGCCGGATTCGGAAAAACCACCCTTGCAAGTGGTTGGCTCAGCCATCAACACGCTCCAACAGCCTGGCTTTCATTAGATGAAAATGACAATGATATCGAACGATTTTGCAGATATCTGTTTACTACCCTGGATCGTACCCGGCCCGTTGTCGCCCAAAAAGCTCTCGCACTTTTGCAATCAACTCATCCAAAGAGATTCACCACAGCAATTACTCAACTGATCAACGATCTGGAGCAGGCAGGACATCCCCTCATCCTCGCCCTTGACGATTACCATCTGATCGACAATCAGGAGATCCATGCAGCCATAACTTTTTTAATTAACCATCAGCCGCAACAACTGCACCTACTGATCATCAGTCGTGCAGAGCCACCATTACCAATCGCCAGGTTACGTGCGAAAAACCAACTGGGTGAGCTTGGAGCTGATGAACTCCGTTTTAACACCGAAGAAGCGAGTACTTTTCTCAACTGTTCCATGGCCCTCAACCTGACAGGAGAGCAGGTTGCCCAATTAGATAAACAGACCGAAGGCTGGGTCACAGGTTTACAGCTGGCAGCTCTGTCGCTGCGAGAACTCCCGGAAGCAACAAACACCTTCATCGACAATCTGTCAGGTGAAGATCGCCATATAGCCGATTATCTTCTCAGTGAAGTTATTATCCATCAGCAGCAACAGATACAGGAATTCCTCATTCAGACATCCATCCTGAAGCGGATGAATGCAGATATCTGCGATAATCTTCTTGGGATTACCAACAGTCAGCAGATTCTTCAGCAGTTAGAGAATGATAATCTCTTCATCATACCTCTCGACAATAGACGGTGCTGGTATCGCTATCACCATCTCTTTGCCCAAATGCTGACCAGTCATCTTCGCAATCGCAGCAAGGAACAGGTCAGCCGTCTTCATCAACACGCGGCAAACTGGTTCATGACCCAGAGCATGTGGGAAGAAGCCATAGACCATGCACTGGAAGCACAGGACTACGATCAGGTCATCAACCACCTGGAGACAAATATCGATCAGATTCTGGCCCGGGGAGATTTCAACATGTATCTCAGGTGGCTGGGTAACGTTCCCCCCGACTACCTCCCCCCGGCTCTGACCTTGCACCAGTTATTTTTTCTTCATGAAATGGGGGAATTTGAAGCATTTGATCTCTGTTTACAGCGCATAGAAAAACAGCTTGGCGAACCTGTTGATGGCATATCAGGTAAACAAACTGTTGAACATGGAATTCTTGCAGCGATCAAGGGCATTCGCTGCGCATCATTTTTTGCCGTAGACGAAGCCTGGGAACATTTCCACAGCGCCCTGAATATTCTTTCCGAAGAGCAAAGCTTCTGGCTTATTATGACTCTTGGTGGCTACGGATTCTGCAACCGGGTCAGAGGCAACTATAACGAAGCGATTCAGATTTTCAAACATGCTGCAGCAATGGCTTTGAGAGCAGATCTCCCTTTTTGTTTTTTTATGGATTCGATAGCTCTCGCCAAACTCAATATGGAATATGGCCATCTCAAACACGCACTGCAGACCTGCCAGACCCTTATAGACTACAAGGCGACTGACGAGGGAGAAGTTCCTTTTTCCGGCCTTGCCCATATCGTTATGGGGCAGCTGCACTACCATTCCGGAGAGTTGGTTCAGTCCGAAAAACACCTCAGGCACGGTTTGAATACAATAGTTAAAGACGGTGACGTTTTTTCAATCGTCGATGCGTATCTCACTCTGGCCCAGTGTCTTCTCAACCAGGGAAAACCGGAGCAAAGCTCAGAAGTTATGGATGAAATGAGCGCCATCATCGACGCACTCGAACCATCTCAGGCCGTGACCATTATCGCGCAATCCTGTAAGGCCCTTATTCACGTACTCAGTGGCAGACCCGACCTGGCCCATAGATCGTTTTTGCAAAGCGATCGCCAATACCTTGCAGGTAAGAGGTATCCGGATTTATTCCCACTGAATTTTCAGGGAATCTACCGAACCAGTCAGCAGTCTTTGACATACTACTCAAACATCATTCACCTCATTGCTGCCAAACTCGACCTTGAAATGGACAGAGCGGGAGATGCGCTTGTACTGCTGAATGAACTCGTTGTACAATTTGATGAGAAGACCAGCCTGTTGTTCCAAGCCGAAGTACTTATTCAGGTTGCCTTAGCGCACCGCTTACTCGGTCATGAGAAAGAGGCGTATACCAGCTTGAGAAAAGCTGTCACCCTGGTCGCACCTGAAAACTACTGCCAGATATTTATACGGGAGGGTCTTCCGGTGTTTGAGCTACTCAACCAGATGAGCAGACAACAGAACTCTGACGCCCCGGAAACAGAACAGTTTATTGCCAGAATACTGGCAAATATTTCTCATTCTAACTCTCGTGGTAAAGGCAAAGCACAGCACTCCCCTTTTGGTCTGACCCCGCGTGAGGTAGAGGTACTCAGCTGCCTGGCACAAGGAGCAAGCTACGCGGAGACAGCTGAACAGCTCTTTGTTTCCATCAACACACTAAAAACACACACTAAAAGAATCTACAACAAATTGGGTGTCGGCAACCGGACCCAGGCCATCAATACAGCGATAGAGCTCAATCTCCTTCCACCATTTTCTCCCTAAACCCGTTGAAGGACTTCTTTCCCGCTCCAGTCCTTGCATTAGATTGCGAAAATGGGAATCAATTGACGTGGTATTATGCCACTCTATTCTCTTTGCCAGTATCAGCAATGACCGCACCAGCAATTGCCGTTTTCATCTCCTCCTTGGTTGCAGACTCACCACGTTCACCCGACATATGTTCTGGTATATGAACTGTAACTTTTCGAGGAGCAAACTGGATATCATTCTTGGCAAAATCTTCCTGAACGGCTCGAAATACCTCTCTTCGTAAAACAAATTGCTCCCCCGGAGTTGTTTTAAATTTCATTCGGACGACAAGAGCTGAATCATCATCAATCATTTTTACTCCCTGGGACTTGAGGGGCTGTAAAAACTTAGGGCCATGCTCTGGATGTTCAAGAAAGCGTAAACCTATTTTTTTGATGATTTTGCGTACTTTTTCAATATCTGTATCTGCCGGCACCCTGAAGTCTAACTTCATCAGAACATAATCGCGGCTATAATTGGTAATGGAGCCCAATTCACCATAGGGGATGGTGTGAACACTTCCTGTAGTGTGCCTGAGGCGAAGGGTTCGAATAGAAATGTGTTCGACAGTACCTTTGTGGGCACCGGATTCAACGAAATCACCAATACGAAAGGCATCATCGATTAAGAAAAAAACACCGGAAAAGATGTCGCGAACCAGCGTCTGAGCCCCAAACCCAATAGCAATTCCAAATATCCCTGCACCAGCCAAAAGCGGACCAATTTCAATACCAATACCAGAAAGAACAACAAAGAGAGTGATAATTGTAATACATATGATAATGATTTTTTTGAGAAGCAGTAAAAGTGTGCTTTTGCGAGAGCCACCAGCCCCACCTTCATCCATTTCTTCCTCTGCCTGATCTCCATTATCCATGTTTTTATCGATCAACTGGTTCAGATATTCCCAAACAAAATAGGCAATAGTAACCGCAGCTGAAGCACTGAATATGGCACCCACTACTCCTTTGGAGAAGGCAAATTCCACACCCCAGATCTCCAAAAGAAAAATCACAAGACCAATGAGGATAAATACCCGTGCTGTGTTGTGCATCTGGATAACCATTTTGCTTGCCTGTCGTGGCTTCGAAAGCTCTACTCCATCTCTATCGTCCTTCACTTGAGCAGGATCAATCTGATTGGAGACCACAATATCCTCAGGGTTTGCAGGATCTAACGGAAAAGCAGAACTGAGAAGACTCCAGATGAGCATTTCTAACAATATTGCCCCGGGAACACTGGCGATGCTCAAAGCAAAGGCTCTGAAGTTGTCATTCCCCATAAGTAAACTCACATCTCGAATAGCAACCATTCCAATCAGGTAGACTGATATCAGGAGATACCATCGTTCATAAATCCAGGCGGTAGCTTTGCTTTCTTTTGCAGATACAGAATGTTCTGCCATAAAATCTGTGAGCGTGTGTCTGTTCTTAAAGATCATGTGTAGCATGATGAAAAAACCAACCCACACCCCAAAGAACTGTAAGAATAGAAATGTTTCATCCGATATACCCAAAATGGATAGGGTAAATAGAGTACGGCCAATGAGAGGAGTGACAATAACAACAGCACTGAAGTAGAAAAATAACACCTGAGCAGCGTAATCTGTTATGGGAGTGATGCGTGCTGTTTTTGAGTTAGGACAAAACACAAAGGCGAAGATTACAACTAACACCCGAGCTGAGAAAATCGGGGCCAGATAGCCGCCGGCAATCATACGGGTGTTGCTTCCTTCAACAAGAGTCAGTGCAATTAAAACCATTGCAGCATAGAAAAAGACTGCAAAATAGAGTCCATTCAAAAGAAGCAGGAGACCGTTTCGGAGAACCTTATTGAAGAAATATTCCACCGGTGCTTGTTCAAAATAGTGTCTAACAGGAGAAGTCAGACGTCTTACATACCTTTCAAGACCAAGCGAAACACCGTAGATCAAGAGCACTTTAAGCAGGGTGAAAAGGACAAATAGAAAACCTTTTCCCTCTGATAAGTTATTCATAGCCAAAGCAACATCACCAGGCAGCCTAAAAAATCCCTCCACAAGACGATCCAGGCCAGCTTCTAACTTCTCGAAAGAGTTTTGAATACTAGTAATCTGTCGTTGGATCCTATGTGTTGTCGACATTCCTGCAACAGCAGTGATTCTACCTGCAGGTTCTTCGTTACCAGAAAATGCTCCTTTGGTTTTGGCAACAATCTCATGGATATCAGCTGAAGCACCACTGGCCAGAACTGGTTCCATTACCTCTTGAGAAGAGCCATGCACTGCAAATCCCAAAGTACATACAAGAATAACAAGAATCGCAATAAAGCCCGGATGAGATTTTTTTGTATTTCGTTTAACACCCGATGGGTGGTTTAGCAGTTTCATTTAGCGCCTATATTTTTCATTGCAAGAGGTAGAATTCTAAGGTGTGCGTCTGGTGCAATCGCAGTATGCCAACTCTATTGAATTAAAAATACAGATGACTTCTCATGTTACACATGAATGATATCGATCGTTCGTCTATTGATGGAAAAAATATGACTGTATTTCTACCACCAATCGTCCGTAGCACTTTCACAGGTGCCACGGATAATCTCTGTATCACTCAGATAGTTGAAGAAGTAGAGACAATTCTTAGTGAAGGGAAAGATCGTGTTCAAACGACATTCTTTGACCTTCTGAAAACGAAAGAGATTTGAGCGTTTTCAGGTTCAGCAGAGAACAAAAGTTGCTGGCGTGATCAGGTATCAGAGTGCTTTTTCAAACGCTCCGTCCATTGTTTCATCTCTTCATCTGACAATGTTGACTGGATTGGGGATTGTGGTTGTGATGTCAGCTCATTGGTAAGTGATTTGAGTTCAGTAACTAGACGGATTTCATCAGATATGTTCCTCCCTACGTCGGTGATGATTAACAGGGAGCCGATAAGAACAAAGACGATTATCAGATGTTCTTTTACGTTGCTGTTTTTGAGCTTTTGTTGACCCATATATTTTTTACCAAGGTTTTGAGGAATCTGATACAAGCTTCGAGTGGCTTAAGCGGACATAGGTAGCTGCACCAGGGGCGGTGGATGAAAAGAGAAGCTAATATCACCAGGCCCAAAAGAAAAAACTGTGGGATGGTTCCTTTCAGGTCGAACAGGGTGCCGAAAATTTCATAACTGGATATGCCTGGATTGCGATACAACATGGCAATAACGATTGCTGCCAGGAATAAGCCGCGTTGCAGCCATTTTAGCAATGCTCTGTAGCGTGAAAGAGAATAGTGCCTGGCGCCACCAATTTTACCTATACATTCCTGAGCGGCACCAAAAGGGCAAACCCAGTTACAATAGGGATTTTTGCTGGTCGCTGTCAAAGAAAAGAAAATCCCTCCGAGCAACAGGTACCAGTAGAGATGGGTATGCCAGTCGGGCCAGAACCCGAGCACCATTTTATTGATAAGGGAAATGGTTAAAGGATTGGTATAGATAAAACCGAAGACAACCATCCCCGTCAGCATAGAGAACCAGCGCAGCTGTTTTTTGTGACGAAACGATTTGCGCCGACCACCAAAGCCAAGGGCAAACAGTCCGAGCAGGACGACTTCAGGCAATCCTAATTCAATCTGTAGAGGTAACTGCTTAGGAACTGAAAATTTGAGATCCTCTATAACCGAATGTCGACTTCCATCCAGGGTAGCTTCTGCGATCCCACGAGAGGTGTAGGTCGCACCACTTACGCCGTCAATATCACGGCCAAGCACAAACTGGGTGTTATACGTTTTACCGATCAACCGGGAGAAAAAATCGTTATCCTGAACCCGTTTAAACCAGCTGGGAGTTTCACGGTGGCGAATAACGGACAACCCTGTAATCTTGCCTTGCAGATCAATTGCAACAGCGAGGTTCATTGGTCCTCCGTAGCCGTCACCTTCTCCGATGGAGATGTAGCCGAGGAGCTGGCCGGAGCTGTAGGCTGTATAGCTCCCATGTGTGGTTTTTTCGATCTGATCGGCCGTAGGCATCGCCTGATGAAGATATGGCTCCACATCTGCATTTTCTATGGTGAACCCAACGGTCCATGCGGCAATAATCAGGAGAATTGTACCCAGCCAAAAGGCAGTTTCTCCCCGTTTCCTTCCAGGAGCTTTAGCCACTGCCGTTGCACTGTATTCCGGGCTGCGATGACTGTTGAGGTGTGCTGGTTTTTCAGTGATGGAATCAGGTTGCATCTTGAGTACCGTAGTTATTACCTTGTTCTCACTCGTGTATTGCCTTACTCACATCCGGATTCTCCTACCCTACAGCAGGCTTGAGAATCCGGACCAGGAGGCTGCCGGGTTACTGGGCAGTTATTCTACGCCTCGCACGAATCGAACGTTGAATGACAACCGCCATGATAATGATCGGCACTCCCAGAAAAATAACGGTTAACCAGGCGGCTCGTGGCTCACCTTCGTTAAACGAGGAGATAAAGGTCTGCCCGAGAAACATAAAAGTCACAAAGGAAATAAGTGTCAGGGTCAGTTCGTGCCAGACCAGCTTGACGTTTTTTTCTTTAAGCAAGGTATAGAGATAAAGCGCCCCGCCTCCCATAATAAAGCCAAGCAGCACATACCAGAACCAGTTCCAGCTGACGATACGCATAATAAATAATCTCCTTTCTCTAAGAACGTGATTTATCTAAACCAAACAGAGGAATATCCATAGGATCAACATCCCAGGGAGACTTCTCTTGTGGTGGTTCCTGGCCGTAGCCAAAGATGTCGTCCATTTCTCTGATGGCATTATTGAGAGCAGGAGCTTTGGCAATAGCGATGCGAACCAGATCATGCATGACCGCTTCATCGAATTTGGTGAAGGGGCAGACTGCCTGGCAACGACTGCAGTCGGGATCTCCACCGAGCATGTAGGAGTAGCATTTCTTGGCGTCCTGATACCAGCCCTTGATACCTTTTGCCTGCCAGGGCTTGTCACCGCCCCAGAATGGTTCATCACTTTTCGGAATAGCTTCAGATGGGCACATCTCAGCACATTTTTTACATGCCTTACAGAATTTAATAATCCCGGCATCTATTGGCTTGGTTTCTGCTAGGGGCAGATCCGTTACGGTCAGCATTACAGTACGGAAATTTGTACCCCACTGCGGGCTTACCAGAATACCGGCGCGACCGTATTCGCCCAGGCCGGACATGATTCCAAAACCGACGCTTCGACCTACGGAGCCGGTATGGCCGCCATAGTACTGATAGCCGAGACCGCGCAGGAATACATTGAGGCGATTGGAAAAGATATTGGCTCTTGAATATGCCGCAGTATTGGCAGATGCCCAGCTCATACGATCTGTATATTGTGCCATCCACAACGATTGAGGAATGACAGCGCAGATGACCCACAAGTCCTTATCCGGTAGTACAAAGGTACCGTCACCTGCATCATAGCCTTTTTCTACGTTCTCAAAGCGTATGAAGCCATAGAGGAGCTTTTTGGTTTTCTCGTTGAGCTTAACAAAGCCCATGTCGGCTGCTCCTAAAATTCGTCCGGCAACGCGTAACATACGTGAATTTTCTTCAGGTGTGCCTTCGTAGCGCGGAACTCCGAACTGTTCGGGAGTGTAGAACATGGTTGGATGTTCCCATCCGTTAAACGACTTAATATCAGGTCCTGTCCAGGAGGGAGCTATTGAGCTGAGCGCCCCCCACCCCCAACAGTTTGCGTCTCCCAAAGCACGATCTCGAATTGAATAGCCGGGAACATTTTTTTTGACTTTCTCCGTTGTCGAGGCAATGTTCTGGGCATGGATTGCCATATACTCTTTGGGATTGTCCCAGGCTTCCGGGTTGAACAGAGATTTATGGACTCCTGGAAAGATCTCCATATTGTCCCAGTCGATTTCTAACGTTGGTACATCGACCTCCTTAACCCACCAGGGCAAGTTGCGATCCGCATAGGGCGATGCCATCATTTCATCGAGATCGGCAAAGGATGTCTCGGCCGTTCCCCCAATCCCGAGAGCACTTGCCCCTGCTACACCTGCTCCCAGACCCAACATTTTCAGGAAATCACGACGCCCGACTGTTGAGTGATAGGTTGATTTTCTCGAACCTGATTGGCTCATAGTTGTACCTCTCACCTGATTTAACGACTTTGCAAGGAAGTTAATTTCTTGCGCTTAGTTTTTTATTGGGGGAATCTTAGAGGGGAGGATGCTATAAAAAAACACCCCTACGGGTGATTTTGATTATTTGCTGATGGTCACCCAAAAGGGTGATGTGTAATGAGAGAATTCGTGGAATCCTATGGCAGTTTATTGTAACGACCCTGATGAGGCATAAAATCTCTGAGAGTGGTTTAAATGAAACGTAAATGCACACCCTCAAGTAAGGTATGGTGAGTTATGAATAAAAAAAACGACATTCCATCTCACTATTATAACGAGGCTCCCAATAACGTTCAGCATGCAGATGGAAAACCTCTCCTGTCACTTGATCCACAATTTCCGGTCGTCTTAACAACATTTGAGATGATGACTTCGTCTAGCCAGGCGGATTACCCTCATCGTCACGATTACTATGAAGTGCTGTATATTAATGACGGCGAGGGGGAGCATGTCATTGACTTTGAAACATATACCATTCAACCTCCCACGTTCCATTTTCTTTCAAAAGGTCAGATCCATTTTTGGCAACTGAGGAAACCGTTGAAAGGTTATGCTCTGATTTTCCCAGAGGAGTTTATGGATTTTTCAACCTCGAGCATTATCAGAACGCAGGATTCAAACTTCTTCCACCATATTGAACAGGCTCCATTTCTCCCTATCGATCGGGAGCATTCTACGATGTTCAACGACTTAATTAAGATGATTGAGAAGGAGTTTAATAACGAGGGTGCACGAAGTCTTACGGTTTTACGTGCCTATCTTCACATCTTGCTCACAGAACTTCATCGTTTGTATCGTGTTGAACATCCACATGAACATTCTACGGCACCTTCGTCACTGGCACGTAAATTTAAGCAATTGGTATCGGAACATTTCCTCACAAACCAATCCGCTGAGGATTATGCCAGAAGAATCGGGGTTAGCACCAGCCATCTGAGAGACACTGTCAAAGCGGTCACCGGATATGCTCCCGGGCATATCATCCGTGGCAAGATTGTTCTTGAGGCGAAACGATTACTTGCCCATAGTAATGAAACCATCGCTGAAATCGGTTATCGCCTCAACTTCGATGATGCATCGTATTTCGGGCGGTTCTTTAAGCGAGAAGCCGGCATGAGCCCTGCAGTTTTCCGCCGTCAGATTCGAGAACAATACAAGATTGTTCAGGAGTAGCACACCCATCAGGGTGCCCTTCATCCTTTTGAGGCGGCTACCTCACGCTTTCCTACAGCAAACCAGCAAACCAGTAAAAAGTACCATGATTTCCGCGCTGAGTTACTTCTAAAGTATCACCCAATATTGTCTACTTATTCGAAACAGGCACATATTTACTATCTAATAGCATCTGCATGCATCGCAGTGTGTGCCATTCCACGACATGGATCATCTGACCTGATCGTTTCCATGTCTTAACGAGAGACAAAAATGTTATCTTCTTTGAAGGATAACGAATTGGAAGAGCATAACTATGTCACACCAGGAAATCGGTCAAACCATTATAGATTATAAGAGAAACGGTGACCATTTTGGCCTGGTCTCCTTTGCCATTCAGGTAATCCCTACCCTGGTCGATCCTCTTTTTAAAAGTCAGATCTTAAATGAACAAGGACTCGCCTACCTGCATCAACAGGAGACTGCAAAAGCCGAAGAGAGTCTACTTCAGGCACGTGATCTGAACCCGAAAGGCGAAAATATCCAGTTCAACCTTGGTAGCCTTTACCTTCATTCCAAGCGATATGCATCGGCACAAAACTGTTTTTCAGCCATTAAGCAGCAGAACCCGAACCATACAGGTTCTCTCTACAACTGCGGACTGATCCACTTTTACCAGGAGGAACTCGAAGAGGCACTCAAGTGCTTTAACCGGGTCATGGAACTGGAAGAGGATTTTGCCGGCGCCCATTATCATGCAGGTGAAGTCTACTTCGTGAAAAAAGAGTACGGCCAAGCGGTCGCCTGTTACGAGAAGACCCTGAAGTTGAGCGAGGATTTTGTCGATGCGCAAAAGTCCAGCATCTACTGCTACTACAATATGGGGGAATACAAAAAATCCATCGAAAAAGCCCATAGCCTCATGCAACTCCATGGCCCAGACCTGCGAATCGTCAAAACCATCGGTGATGCCCACTTTGAACTGGGCGAATTTAACGAAGCGATCGAAGCCTACATCTTCATGACCCAAATAAACGAAGAAAGTATGGGACACGTGATGTTTCAGGCGAAAAAGATGGTCCTCCCAAAAATACGCCCCAATGCAGAAAAGTTTTTCAGAGAAATTCTGCAACATTTTCCAGAATATGAGGATCAGATTGAGGAACTACGACACACGATTTCCCGCATTAGCAGAGAGGAACAACAATGATCAAAAAACACACACCAGACTACGTCAACGATCCTAAGAATTACCGCCCGAAAGAAGAGCCGTTTGAAAACGAGATGGAGACTGAAACTGCTCCAGAGTCTAAAAAAGAAGCGCCCAGGGATCTCTCAAGGCGTAACTTTCTCAAGATTGGAGGCGTCACTGCAGCCGCCGCAGCTGCTGCAACAGTTGGAGGCGGTGCTCTTGCCGGTTACCAGATCGGAAATTCCAGTCATGCCCGTACAGGGTATAAGGATTTCAATCCGGAAAACATGTTTTTCAACCGAAAGCCCTTTACTGTCGATAATCCACCCGCCTTCGTCAAGAAAGGAAAAATCAGCCGACCTGAGTGGTATGAATTTTTCCCCGAGCGGAAGATGGCATTTTACGGCCTGCTTAAGTCCGGTGCCTGGAATCCTAAGATGGGCATTGACACGTTACCGGGTGAAATCGGTGACTACTACCGAGCCAATCCCACGAAGTATGAACTGTCGCTGAAACAGCTCATGGCCCACAAAAAACGTGAACAAGCCTGGAAAGAGGGAAAGTTCAAGCGTTACATCATCGCTTCCGGTTACTCGTCGGCCAACCACGCAGCCATTGAAGAAGGACACGGAAGCGAAGCGCACACCTTCCCGGCCCGACCAACCACTCCACCGGAAGAGTGGGATTTTCGCAATATCAAGCTCGATGAACCAATGAAGTTCAAGTCGAAAAAGCATGCATCCGAGTTGGTCAAGCGGATGGCTCACGCTTTCGGAGCCACCCTGGTCGGGATCACCGATTTTGATCCAACCTTCATGTTCAAGAACCATATGAGGGGCATGCCCGGTAACGGCCACGACGGTGAAAACAACTGGGGCGACAAGGTGCCTCAACATTGGAAGAGCATGATCGTCATCGGTATTCCCATGAACTGGGACACCACCTTGAGCGCCATCGGCTATTCCACCTCCTACGACGGCTATTCCCGTTGCCGCCAGGCCGCCGGGAAACTTGAACATTTCCTTAACTATATCGGTTATCCCGCCCGCGCTCAGGTGCCTCCGTTTGATTACGAAGTGATGATTCCTCCCTACGCCCTAAAAGCTGGTTTAGGTGAGCACAGCAGAGCCGGATTGCTGATGGCCCCGGAGCTTGGCTCCAACGTCCGTCTGTGCGGGGTCGTAACTGACATCGATTTCGAGTACGACAAGCCAATCGACATCAAGATGACCCATTTTTGCGAAAAGTGTAAAATCTGTGCCGAGACCTGTCCTTCGGGTGCCATCTCCTTTGCCGACCGTCCGGATCAGGAGGCCTTCGGCTTCAAGCGCTGGGTTCTTGACAGTGAGAAATGTGCGCTATCTTGGGCCGCCAGCCCCACCGAGCATGGTGACGGCTGTCGCATCTGTATCGGCGTCTGTCCCTACACTAGAAAAAATACCTGGATACACACTATCTCCCGCGAAGTTGAGCCGCGTGACCCGACCGGTCTGTTTGCTTCCGGCCTACTGGCTATGCAGCATGGCTTCTTCAAGTATCCGGAAGCAGAAGATTTCAAGTCCGACTGGGACGGCGGCAAGGAAGCGACGTATCACAACCCGCCTAAGTGGCTGCGGTCTGAGGAGTATTTTGAAAATGTCGATAAAACCTGGGAATACCGCGGAATATAAGGAGATACTAGTATGTTTGATCCCAACAGCACAATTATTCAATATCTTTCCTGGATGATCATGGGCGCCTTGCAGGTGTTGATTATTCAGGGCGGCCTGGCCTGGGCCAAAGAACGCAACATAGATGTGAACTGGTGGAAAGGGACCTTGGTCTATGGGTGGTTCGTCTCTCTGGTGGTTACCATTGCCGGTGGATTTACCTTGTACGGCGAGCTTGAAGGAAATGCCGGCTGGTATTTCATCGGCGTCCTCGGTGTCGGTCTGTTTGTTATCGGCCTGGCCATGATGAAGCTCCTGTTTTTTAGAAAAGCTCTACCAAGTCAATAAGTAGGCAGTAATCCGATCATGTTAAAAACGAGCGAGAAAATATTTGCAGTTCTTTCGATCCTCCTGCTGTGCGCAGCCTGGGCCGGTGGCTACTATAGAACCGGCAATCAGGTGTCCAGCCAGCTACAGCAACTGGGTAGTGACATCGGATACCTTGAGAGGGTAAACGATCAGCTCTACCTTGGTCACAGCAAAGAAGAACCAGGCACCTCAACAATTTTTGCAATTGAAGAGTACTCCGGTTACGGCGGCCCTTTACAGGTAGCGGTCGCTGTTAAAGATAAGGTCGTCGAAACTACGGCTGTCCTTCATAGCAACGACACATCCACCTACGTAAAAGAAGTGGTCAGCAAAGGGGTTCTGAAAGCCTTTATCGGTCAGTCAGTCGAGGATGAACCACAGGTCGATGCGGTAAGTGGAGCAACCTTATCATCCCGTGCAATTATAAACGGTATCAGGCACGGGATGGATGAAATCGGAGCTGCCTACTATGATCGCCCCTTGCCGGAGAAAGAAGAGCAATTCCCTTTTGGCATCAAGGATGCGGTCATCATTCTCCTTTTTGTGGCCGCCCTGCTGCTACCTCTAGTAAGGGGCGTATGGTTTAAACGGCTGCGCTGGGGCTTGATGGTGCTCTCCATAGTGCTGGTCGGCTTTGTCTTTGCCTCTCAATTCAGTATCGCTACAGGGGTAACCTTTTTAAGCGGGATGTGGCTGCACGGTCTTGCCTCGTATACCAGCCTGATCTGTCTGCTGCTTGCCGTAAACATCTTTCTTTTTACCCGCAAGAATCTGTACTGCTCGTATGTTTGCCCCTTTGGGGCGGCCCAGGAATGCCTTTCCGTGATTACCAATTGCAAAGCTCCGGACAAAAGCAGCCCGTTCGTAAAATGGACGCCTCGGGTATTCTTTCTGCTGGCTCTGATGGGGGGCCTGTACTTCAGAAACCCCTCGGCTTTCAGCTACGCACCTGTCAGCGTCTTTTTTAACGTCATCGGTTCCCGGGTTCTCTTTGTCATGGTGATACTCATCATCATCAGCTCCCTCATTATAAAAAGACCCTGGTGTAATCTCTTCTGTCCGGCAGACAGTATGTTTTCTTTCTTACGTTTTATGCGTAGCTGGGTGCTGCCGGCAAACAAGTTGAAGTCATCATGAAAAAACACGTAACGTTATTTGTATCATTGCTCTTATTGATCACCTGCGCCATCGAGGTGGGCTTAAATATTGAGACTCTTTTGAAGCAGGAAGCGGATAGCGTTCTCTACATCGAAAGGAGTAGAGGAGAGGCAACATCTACCACCCGGGAGGGTCTGCTGGATTTTGATTATTCTCTCGAAAATTTACCGAATGCAGGAAGTTAACCTGTGATGGACTCCTAAAAACGCCGATCTACTTCGTTGTAGGTTGTAATCTTGCCTCCGCCACACCAAATAATCTACCGGATGACCGATCAAAACACCACGCCTCATATATCGAAATTTTGTTCAGAGCCCATCGACAAATTGAGTTCGACGTTTAAAGATCTCATCAACCTGTAATCAGGAAAGAATGAGCGTTTGAGGAGCTATACGATGAAAAACAATGCAAACCGAGTCCTGCGATGGGATAAGAAAGAACACACGAAATACGGGCCGGAAACAGTAATTAATAAAGTCGTATTGAGTGGGAATGGGAAATCCAGACTATCTTGGATAGGTTAATACAATAAACCGCTAAAATTGAATTTTTCTCTGACCCTTTCTATTTTGACTCAAGCAAAGACTTGCCCCTCCTCTTACATAATCCAATGACAATGCACGGTTTTGAGGCAATCCTTAGCTGCAAGACCACTGAGGTTCGCCTTGGTTCTAATTCTGTACAATAGCCAATTTCAGACGCTGGAGGGATGGTAAAATTGAATAGAACAGTTTGATTCCAAAACCTGTCACTATTAAGAGTGGAAGCAACATTATTATAGAAATCCTTTCTTTTACGTTTTCTTTCCTCATTGTTTAATCCTCTAGTTTAGTTTCCATCCGCAAAGTATGTGTCTCGGAACCTTCGTACAACGGTTCAAGATAAAGGTACGACAGAAATTTTTACATAAGTAGACGGCCTCAAGAAGCCGGACTAACTCGACCAGCGAACAAAAGAAGTTCACAGGATACGAGTTTATATGAGAAAAATATGTACTACTGTAATATGCAGGAAGTCTGGAGCAAATATGGAAATAACAATTATTGGTCAGGAGAATTGTACGATTAAACCTTTAGTCACTCATTCATTTCTGGGTGGTCTTTTTTACCGGCAAGGACTCGAAAGCTCCCTCGCCCTTCCGGCTCCAGCAGGAGCCGTAGTCGGTAATTCGATTTTTCAACAGTCCTTAAAATCGACACCTGAGTGAAAAGAAGTGGAGGGCTATCGTTTCATTGTGGGTTCTTGATCTTTAGAAAAAGCGGGAGGGGTCATTATGTTGATTGACTCAGGCCATGCCTGACAAAATCATGACTCTCGATAGTGTTAAAGCAAATACTTTCTATTGATATCCACCTGAAATCATATCATTTTAAACATAAATACAATTTGAGGTTACCCCTGAGAAGGTAAATTGACCACATGAGTCGGTAGGGTTACTACAGTAAGAACCTTACGTTCATTTCAATATTTACGCGATTCTTGAGGTAGCAGTGCCCCTCCAGAGAACATTTGTCTCCACAATTACATCTTTTGCTTTCTATATAAAAAAGGCCCTATGGAAAATTTCCATAGGGCCTCAAAGAGAACTAAAGCTACCAGTAAGGTTTTACCCAGCCTTTCCACCGATTAGTGAAGGGATAAGTATTTACCGATTTGGACACAACAACACTCATTACACCATCTTTTGTAGTATTTGGGCCTTTGATTTTTTTAGCAAAAAACCAAATGAGCTCCCCTACCCAGTCTTACTTGTAAGCATGACATTCATATCGTTATCTTTTTGATGAGAAATCAGGGTCAGGCTATCAGACTCTTCGATATGGCAGATAGGTCGGTTTCCACATACACGCTTCTACATATTCTGTTAAATCCTTGCTATGCAGTTCATGGTTTGGATCATTTTTAATTTCTTCCTTAATCACCTCAACAGCAACATGGAGGGAAATCGTTCGCAAATTTTCAATTTTAGGAAAAACAGTACCCGCTTCCAGGTCTTCTTCAGCTACACAATCAGCCAGAGCATACGAAGCGGTTGTGAACATATTAACTGATACTTTCTTGAATTTGGTCAAGATCGCGGCAAGACCAACACCGGGAAAAATAAACACGTTGTTTCCCTGGCCAATTCTGAAAACCTGTCC
The DNA here is from genome assembly GCF_005116655.2 of Desulfosediminicola flagellatus. Lineage (GTDB taxonomy): Bacteria > Desulfobacterota > Desulfobulbia > Desulfobulbales > Desulfocapsaceae > Desulfopila > Desulfopila flagellata. The sequence continues at coordinate 3,733,449 of NZ_CP050698.1, forward strand.
GTTATGGCTCACATCAGCAAACGGGCTTCCTGTTGCCACAATTGCCTGGCCCTTGCTCCATCTATACAGATCCTCCGGCAACGCTTCACAGTTACTCGTTGGATTAGATAGAGGAAACACCATAGGCCGCGAGGTATAACTCATCATTTGGGTGATGTGCTCTTCCTTGAAAGAAGAACCTATGCCACACGTTCCGAGAAGAACGGTAACTGGCACATTATTAATCACTTCCGTAAGAGACGCTTTACCTTCTTCTTGTACTTTCCACTCTGAAGCAATCAAGTGAGATTTGGCATACGGTTTTTTATAGTCTTCAAGGTTTTCACGATCCTCAAACACCAGCCCCCGGGAATCCAGAATATAGATTTTGTCCTGAGCTTCCGTTATATCCATCCCTTCCCTCACCAGCCCTGCACAGATCTGATCAGCTACACCAACTCCGCCTGCCCCTGCTCCGTAGACCAGATATGTCTGGTCTGACAGTTTTTCATTTTTGATTTTCACTCCATTGATAATTCCAGCCAAAACAACAGCACCAGTGCCCTGAATATCATCATTAAACGATGGTAAATCATCAATATATCTATGAAGATTATTAAAGGCATTCGATTTGCTGAAATCTTCCCACTGTAACAATGCCCGCGGAAAACACCGTTTTACCTGAGCCACGAATTTTTCAATAAACTGATCATACTCCTGACCAGCTATACGCTTTCGAGGAACACCCAAATACATAGGGTCATTCAGCAATTCAGTATTATTTGTGCCAATATCAAGAACAATAGGTAGACAACAGGCAGGGTGTATGCCAGCGCCCAAGGTATACAGGGAAAGCTTACCGATAGGAATTCCCATACCTCCCACACCCTGATCACCAATCCCCAATATCCCCTGACTGTCTGTAACCACGATAATTTTTATATCCTGAGATGCGAAATGATGAACCATCTCACCCATACTCTCAACATTTTCAGGAGTTATGTACAAGCCTCGTGGTTTCTGATACCTGTGGCTATACTCCTGGCAGGCCTTGCCAACTGTGGGAGTATAGATAATGGGTGCCATTTCATCTACGTGCTGAGCCACAAGTGCATAGAAGAGCGTTTCATTACGATCCTGAAGAGATCTGAGAAAGATATACTTCTGAATGTCATCTTCAACATTTAGATAGCCTTTGTATACCCTCGCCAACTGGTCTTCAAATGTCTGCAGTCGGGGAGGAACGAGACCATCTAAATGAAAGGCTGCCCGTTCCTCTTCACTGAACGCTGTGCCTTTATTCAGGATCCTATCGTTTAATAAATCTACACCGACAAGAGCAACTGGGCGGAATTCATTCCCTTCAAAATCCTGCCACTTCAAATACTGTTCGATTGACATGCATTTACCTCTATTATTTTAGCTATAGTCCCCATTTTCATCAGTTCAGACGATGCCAGATCCAACGCTTTTCAGTAGTTGATGAGAGTTATCACTCTTCTCACTATCTACGTGCAAAACATTGCAGAAGATGTCGTCATATGGACTGACGCTAAACGTAACGGCAGTTATTGCCGATGATTGTTAGGCCCAGACCTATGCTTGATGTTGAGATCGAGTAAATACACATTCAGCGTTGCGGAGTACCCTCTCCTTCAAGCAGAAAAACTCTTTAATCTTCAAAGGGTTCGACCGGGTGAAGTAAACATGAAAGGGATAAGAAGAAAAGTCGATAATATTGATCCTAACAGTGAATAAGTCTTATAGTTGCTCATTCTGATCCTTCCCTAAAAAGGTGAGCACTCAGTTAAACCAATATTTTGAAATTGTTAGGAGGCCGTCCGAGAATGGCCTTCGAGGACGATCGGTCAAAGAAATAGTATATAAACCTGATATCTATAAAGACCTTCTTTATAAATTGCTGCAGGAATTACGAGCCCCCAAATGCCATATTTTCCAAGGGAATAGAGTCCCGGACTGAACAAAAAAATAGGCCCAATGGGAAATTACCATAGGGCCTTTTTCTATATTAAGTGATTGCAGAAACTAAACTTTTGCTCTCCCTTTAGCGAAACACTGGTTAAAATGTTCGATTATCAATCACCCGTGTTCCTTTTCCATCAAAGCGCTCCAGAGTACGCTCTTCAACCAGTTTCACATCAACACCGACACCAAGTTCAGAGGCTAGTCGCTTCTTGATGGTATCAACCAGAGTGCGCTGCTTTTTCATGGCATCAAAGAACATCGACTCAACCACCTCAACCATAACCGTTAGTTTGTCTTCATTATTTTCACGATCAACAATTAGACGGTAATGTGGCTGTGTACCTTCAATGTCAAAGATTACTGATTCAATCTGGGTAGGGAAGACGTTTACACCTTTGATGATCAACATATCGTCAGTTCTTCCCATAACGCGGTGCATACGGGTTAGCGTTCTGCCGCATGGACATGGTTCGGTCATAAGGCGGGTAAGATCCCGGGTACGATAGCGGATGACCGGGAATGCTTCTTTAGTCAGTGTGGTTATTACTAACTCGCCGATCTCCCCTGGTGCAACAGGCTCAAGAGTATCAGGATCAAGTACCTCAACAAGAAAATGATCTTCGTTAATATGCAAGCCGTTACATTCCTGACATTCTCCGGCAACTCCCGGCCCCATGATCTCGGAAAGACCATAGTTGTCTGTAGCTATAATTCCGAGCCGTTCATTAATTTCCGCACGCATTCCTTCAGACCATGGCTCGCCGCCGAAAAGACCATACCTCAATGACAGCGCGCTTGGGTTCAGCCCCATATCCATCATCACGTCAGCCATTTTAAGCGCATATGAAGGAGTACAGACCAGTGCTGTAGTCTTAAAATCCTTCATTATCTGGATCTGGCGTTTGGTGTTACCCGCAGAAATTGGAATTACAGATGCACCTACTCGTTCAGCACCATAATGCAGCCCAAAACCACCTGTAAATAAGCCATAACCAAAAGCAATCTGGATAACGTCCTCAGGAGTTACTCCGGCACCGCACAAAATCCTGCCAACAAGATCAGACCAGGTATCGATATCCTTACGACTATACCCAACCACCGTTGCCATACCAGTGGTGCCTGAAGACGAGTGGACCCTGACGACATCGCGAAGAGGCACTGCAAAAAGACCGTACGGATAATTGTCCCGCAAATCCTGTTTCAGTGTAAACGGAAAATCCCGAATATGATCAAGAGACGTCACCTTGGAAACATCGAGGTTTTTATCCCTGAAGGTATTGCGATAAAATGGTACACGTGCTGCAACCCGCTGCAGTGTATGCTGCAGGCGCTCGAGCTGAAGTGCTTCGAGATCCTCCCTCGGCATGCACTCCTCTTTTTGCTGCCAAATCATAATCTTTTCACCCTGTAAAGTTCTCTGCAATTGTATTTCTCAGCGCTTTAGAGGGCGCAGATCTGTGCACCGGTAAGCAGCGTATAGCCATCTGCCAGCAACGATTCAATAGCCTTGTTCATATCTTCGAAACGGAAAATAAGCACTGCATTTTCACTGCTCTTATTAACGAAGGCATACATATACTCAACGTTGAGCCCTGCCTTTTCAATTGATCTCAGTACTGTTGCAAGTCCGCCCACCTCATCAGATACCTCAACAGCCAGAACGTTGGTTATTCCTACGGTGAATCCGTTCTCTTTAAGAGCAGTTTTGGCTTTTTCAACATCATCAACTATCAAACGCAAGATTCCAAAGTCGGCAGTATCAGCAACAGAGAGAGCCCGAATATTGACCCCTTCTTTAGCGATGATAGAGGTGATTTCAGCCAGCCTGCCAGATTTGTTCTCTAAAAAAACTGCAATCTGTTCTACGCGCATATTCTTCCTCCTCGTATATCCATTGTAAAAGGAACACCCTTTACTCAAGACCATAACTGTTCAACAGTGCTCTGCAGGTTTGCAAGCAGCGCGTCAGGCTATACAACAGGTATACCTGGCGGGCTGATCGCGAAGCTGGAGGGTGCTGTCGGACAGTTATAATTTTCTATTGTCGAAAACTCTCTGTGCCTTACCTTCACTGCGCTGGATGGTTTTTGGTTCAACCAGTTTCACACTGCAGGTAACTCCCAGATAGTCCTTGATGTCTGCCTTGATCTTCTTCGATAAGGTCTCAAGCACCCTGATCTCATCAGAAAAGACATTTTCGCTCACTTCAACCTGAACCTGCATAGTATCGAGGTTACCCTCTCGTTCTACCACGATCTGGTAGTGAGGTTCAACTCCATCAATACCCATGAGGACATGTTCTACCTGAGATGGGAAGACATTAACACCTCGGATAATAAGCATATCATCTGTACGGCCGGTCACCTTCTCCATACGTACAAGTGTTCTGCCACACGAGCAGGTCTCGTGCATAAGCCGTGAAATATCCTTGGTTCTGTAACGAATAAGCGGGAATGCTTCTTTGGTAAGTGTAGTGAATACCAGCTCACCTTTCTCTCCAGGAGGTAACACTTCACCGGTATCCGGATCAATAATTTCAGGCAGGAAATGATCTTCGAAAATATGCATGCCACCTGAACTTTTAAGACATTCCATGGCAACACCAGGGCCGATAATTTCAGAGAGTCCGTAAATGTCGACGGCTTTGAGGTTAAGCTTACGCTCTACCTCTTCGCGCATATTCTCACTCCACGGCTCGGCACCGAAAATACCTACTTTAAGAGACAATGATGAAGGATCGACATCCATTGCTTCCATGGCATCAGACAGGTTCAGTGCGTACGATGGAGTTGCCATCAGTACGGTTGAACCAAAATCGCGCATGATATTAATCTGGCGTTTTGTATTGCCACCGGAAACAGGAATTACTGTGGCTCCAAGTCGCTCAGCACCATAATGAGCACCCAGGCCACCGGTAAAAAGACCGTAACCATAGGCATTGTGAACCATATCGCCGCTATTCGCTCCTGCGCAGCAGAATGCACGGGCCATAACACCGGACCACAACTTGATATCTGCTTCAGTATAACCAACTACCGTCGATTTACCCGTTGTACCGGAAGAAGCGTGTATTCGGACCACCTTATCCAACGGCACGGTAAACAGACCAAACGGGTAATTATCACGCAAATCGTCCTTATACGTGAACGGCAACTTGCTGAGGTCAGCAAGCGTTTTAATATCTTCAGGCTTTACACCAGCCTCATCCATTTTCTGCCGATATGGTGCTACTTTCTCATACACCCGGGCTACCAACCGCTGCAGCCGTTTGAGCTGAATAGACTCCAGCCCTACCCTGGGCAGGGTCTCAATCTCTTCTTCCCAGTACACGGTCGTCATTGTCTTTCCTTTCTATACTCGTATTTCAGTTCAGAATATAAGCGGCATACGTTTCATCAGAAAACCTGACGGTCTTCTGATGAAAACGTATCAGGCACTATTTAGTGGTATCTCTTCCTGCTTTGTACGCCTTAATATTCACTTCGCGAAATTTTTCTGGAACGCGGGTTCGAATCGCCTCTTCGAATATAGCACTATCAACCGGCATGAACGCTGCCATAGCACCAACCATTACCACGTTTGCAGTTCGTACTTCACCCACTTCGCGGGCGATATCAAATGCATCTACCGGCACAACTTCAATGCCTCGCGATGTCAGTTCATCCAGTACGCCTTCAGGGTATTTGGCATGACCTGTTGCTACTGCGGGCGGCAAAATCTGTTGCGTATTCACTACAACCTTGCTGCCTTTATGCAGGTAAGGAAGATAGCGAACTGCTTCCATCATCTCAAACGCCACTTGTATGTCTGCACAGCCCGGCTCAATGAGTGGAGAATACACCTTCTGACCGTAACGCAGCTGCGCTGTTACAGAACCACCACGCTGAGCCATACCGTGTACTTCACTTTTCTTCACATCAAAGCCTGCAGCGAGCAGACCGAGTGCCGTAATTTCACTGGCCAGAAGAATTCCCTGACCACCAACCCCTGAGAAGAGGATATTTCCTGTTGCTTCCATTATTTTTCCTCCTTTCTGGTGATGGCATCAAACTTACATAGAGATGCACACTGCCCGCAGTCGTTACAGAGGATCTCATCAATCTTCGAGACGCCCTTCTGCTTCTTACGGAAACCCTTTGCCTCAGCTTCGCCTTCGCCAAATGCAGTCCAGCTTAATGCAGGACAACCCAGACGGATACAAGCCATACAACCCACGCAGTTTTCCTGATTCGTAAAGTATGAAACAGGTTTGCGCTCTTTTAACTCAGGCAGCAATACACACGGTGCCTTAGAGATAACTACTGAAGGTTCTTCAAGAGCAATTGCATCTTTCAGTACCTTTTTAGTTTCATGTATCTCATGCGGATTAACCACGAAAACATGTTTTACACCAATGGCTCTGCACAACCCTTCAATGTCGATCTCGTGGGCGGCTTCACCTTTAATGGAACGGCCACTTGCAGGGTTGTTCTGCTGACCGGTCATCGCGGTGATTCGGTTATCGAGGATAATCGTTGTTCCACCGGACTCGTTATACACCGTGTTGATAAGACCCGTTACACCTGAGTGCATAAAGGTTGAATCACCGATTACCGAAACAACGCTCTTATGGCTTCCCTCACCAAGTGCTTTCACCATACCGTGGGCAATTGTAACTGATGCTCCCATACAGACACAGGAATCCATGCTGGAAAGTGGCGGCAGAAAACCAAGGGTATAACAACCGATGTCACCAGAAACAAAAACGTTCAGCTTTGAAAGGTTGAAAAAGATGCCGCGATGCGGACAACCTGCACACATATTCGGTGGTCGCATCGGTAACTGGACGGGAGCGAACAGATCTTCTTTCGGCTTCTGTTCAATCGACTCACGAACAATTGCAGTGTTCAACTCGCCCTGATTAGGAATCAGATCTTTACCGATACACTTTACTCCCATTGCCTTGATATGATTCTCAAGAAATGGGTCAAGCTCCTCTACTATATAAAGTTCATCAACAGAGTCGGCAAATTCACGGATAAGATTTTCAGGCAGCGGCCAGCACATTCCAAGCTTTAAAACAGTAGCTTCAGGAAAGGCCTCTTTTACATAAAGATACGAAACACCGGAGGTGATAAAGCCCCGTTTGGTGTCGCCCGGCTCAATTCTGTTGAACTCGGCAGTCTCTGCAAGCTCTTTACATTTATTCATACGTTCTTCAACGTATACTCTTCTGCCGCGGGCAATTGCCGGCAGCATAACCATCTTGTCCGGAACCTTTTTAATGCCGCAAGCCGGATTACCGGTAACCATTTCACCTTTTTGAACCACACCTTTTACGTGCGAGATTCGAGTGGTGATTCGCAGAATTACAGGTGTATCGAGCTCTTCACTCAGGTTGTAGGCAGTTTTGAGCATTTCCTTTGCTTCGGCAGGATCAGATGGCTCGAGCATTGGCACTTTTGCTGCAAAAGCATAGTTGCGATTATCCTGCTCATTCTGGGATGAATGCATCTCAGGATCATCCGCGCTCACCAGCACCAGACCACCACATACCCCGGTGTACGCCGCAGTAAAGAGCGGATCTGCTGCCACGTTTACACCAACGTGTTTCATGGTGGCGAGCGCACGGGCACCAGCGTATGATGCACCGATAGCAACTTCGAGCCCAACTTTTTCGTTGGGAGCCCACTCAGTGTAAACCCCGTCATATCGTGACAGGTTTTCCATAATTTCCGTAGAAGGAGTGCCGGGATAGCCGGAAGCCACTTTGACCCCGGCCTCTACAGCACCAAGCGCGATAGCTTCGTTGCCGGACATCCAGAGTGCGTTTTCGCTAATCTTTGTCACAGTATCTCCTGATTTTTATAAGTCTGTATACTCATGGGCTGCAGCATGTTTTTTTGCCAATTATCTTTCGTAAACCACAACCGTTGGGCAATTGAGCAAACTACTCCGAAAACAACTATGCAGGCAAGTCTTTTTCAGACTTTATTAAACCTTTTCAGGAGCATTGCTTAACAATATTAACCAGTAGCCCAATCATAGTTTTTGTCCTGAATATTTTCTGTCAGTATAATGATCAAGCCTTTGTTTTGACAACTTTAATGTTTACCATATAATCCATGAAGATGATCTCTTGATAAAAGCGAATAAACTGGTATTTTCTGAAATTATCATCCTATAAAACCTGACAATACCATCACAGTATTGATATTTTTTTTTAAAATTGGAGGAAGGACTATATGTATATCGGCAGAATAATGCACACTGACCTGGTAACGGTATCCCCCGAAACCAGCCTGGTTGACGCCCGTGACACACTTGAGAAAAAGAACATTGAACACCTGTTGGTGGTTAACGAGAAAGGCAAGCTCGTAGGCCTGGTATCTGATCGGGATCTCAAACAACACTGGGCCTCTCCGGCAACCTCACTTTCCACCCATGAACTTAACTATTTACTACAAAAAGTTCTGGTTAAAATGATCATGGTTAAAACTGTCGTCACAGTCCCCGTAGATACTACCATTGAAAGAGCTGCCTTTGTTATGCAGCAGCACAACATCAGCTCACTTCCGGTAATGGAAAATGACGACCTGGTAGGAATCATCACCAGTACAGACGTCATGAGCGTGTTGCTTGATGCTATCGGAATCAGCGATGACTCAATGCGCCTCGGTGTGTTTGTTAAAGATAGCATTGGTGTAATGGCACAGGTTGCTGCAATCTTAAAGGACGAAAAAATCAACATCCAGAGTTTGCTCACCTGGCCGGAGAAAAAGCATCCTGGAATTTCCCAGTTGGTTATGCGTGTTGCTTCCCAGGATGGTATAAAAGCAATCAATGCTCTTCAGGAAAAAGGGTTTAAGGTTAAGAGCGGCTACGCTAAAGACATCACCCCATATCTCCCATAATAGCTGCAGTATCTTCAATCGCCATCATAGCAGTCCGTCAGCTTTCGGGCTGCTATGATCTTTATTTACAATTTCCCTGCCTTTTCAACTCCGATTACTGAGCAAAAATATTTTTTTGCACTTAAAACTCCCATTCCTCAATTTCCTCGTTGTGTTTCCCGCTGTAAAACCTTATCAAACAATTGCTTTAATATAGACATGTAGCTCATTAGGATAAGGATTGAAAACGTGAGTGAAAAACGATAGGATCAACAGGCCGTATTGTATTACAATATTGCAGCGAAAAGTCGGCTTGCTCAAACATAGAGCCTTTATATTGCACCATTACATCCTGGTATCACGTGGAAAATACAAACGCATATTTCGTACAGTGGTTTCGAAAGGTTTCTCCGTATATTCATGCTCATCGAGGCAAAACCTTTGTGATCCTTATTCCGGGTGAATGCCTGGCCCAACCTGATTTCATCAACATAGTAAGTGATATAGCTATATTGCAGGCATTGGGTGTCAAGGTAGTAGTTGTGCATGGGGCACGGCTGCAGATCGATGAAGAGCTCAGCCAGGCGGGTTTTAGTTCCAGCTTCCACAACGGTGTTCGCATAACAGAAAGAGATCACCTTAGCTTTATCCTGAAAGCTGTCGGTATCGCACGCTGGAGACTCGAAGCCCTCTTCTCAAGCGGTCTGCCGAACTCACCAATGTACGGAGCAAAACTGAAAATCAGAAGTGGCAATCTCATTACAGCAATGCCACAAGGCATTCTTGACGGTATTGACCACCAGATGACAGGCAAAGTACGTAGTGTGGATGTACAGACAATAAAAAACATCCTCAACGATAACGCACTGGCACTGCTCTCTCCACTTGGTTATTCAATTACCGGTGAAGTATTTAACCTCTCGTTTGCTGATGTTGGTATTAGTGTTGCGGTCGCTCTTCAAGCTGACAAAGCACTTATTTATAATGATGACGGCCCTATCTATGACAAATCAGGCACACTTTTTCGGCAACTTACTCTGGCACAATGTGAGACATTTTTAACCGAAGAAACAGAACATGCCCCATCCAACTCTTATTTTTCTCTCAGGGCCGGATACAAAGCCTGTAAAAAAGGAGTACCACGCTCTCATATAATTTCTTCAAGCGAAGACGGTACTCTCTTGAACGAACTGTTTACCAGAGATGGATCCGGAACAATGGTATACAGGGATAGCTACGAAACCACCCGCCCTGCCCGACTGCAGGATGTGGCCGGTATACTCAACCTGATATCTCCTCTTGAAGAGAAAGGTATTTTGGTAAAACGCTCCCGCGAATTGCTTGAAAATGAGATCGACTATTTCACGGTTCTTGAAAAAGACGGCCTTGTTATAGGTTGTGCAGCACTCTATCCGTTTGCAGGCACTCCAGCTGGCGAACTTGCCTGTGTCGCCGTAATGAAAGAGTACCAGAAAGGTGGTCGTGCGCGAAAACTATTGAATTATGTAGAGGAGCAGGCAGGTAAACTTGGTCTCGAAGCCATCTATGTGCTGACAACCAGAACTTCTCATTGGTTTATTGAACAGGGTTTTGAAGAGTCTACGGTCGAAGAACTCCCTGCTTCCCGTAAAGCTCTGTACAATTTTCAGCGCAATTCAAAAGTTTTGGTGAAAAACATTTAGGTGAAACAAAATACCATCGATGCATCAGGTAATTACACCCTTCTTCAAAGCTCTATCTTCGATGGTATTTACTCAATTTTCTCTGTATAATTCCCTTTTTCTCTCCTCCAACCAAATCTCCAAATTCAAATTCGTAACAGCAACCACAATACAGTAATTGTCTAATTTTTGCAGATAGTTAAAAAACCTACCCTAAAATGCACATTTTTTTATCCTGCATTGTTAGGGTGTTACACAATCTTCTCTATAGAATAAAAATAATTAGTACTAAAGTACAATTACTATCACTTGGAGGCAGCTATATCTTTATATGAAGGTTACAGAATAACACCGTCATATGGAGACAAACATGGCTAGCGAAAATACCCCGAGCACCACCTCTACTAACCAGCCAATCGGTTCAGCACTTATTGTTTACGGATCTGTTAAAGCCGAATCCCAGGAAGGCACTACCAGAACCATACAGCCCAACAGCCAGATTTTTGCAAACGACAGAGTGATCACCGGCAATAACGGTATGGTCTCAATCGTGTTCAATGACGCAGCCAAGACCCAGCTTGATCTGGGTAGAATGTCTGATGTGCTCATCGATGAAGAGGTATTTCAACCCTACGCACCTGAAGATCTCAGCGAAGCTGCAGCAGAAGTTCAGGACATCCAGGAAGCTCTGATCGCTGGTGAATTTGATCCGACCGTCGAACTTGAAGCTCCGGCAGCCGGTGCTCCTGCAGCTGGTGCAGTCGCTGATGCAGGCGGTGGTAGTTCTTTCGTCAAATTTGACCTTACCGCTGAAGAAGTAACCCCTGAATCAGGAGCGGAAACTACTGGAATCGATTACAACTTTCTCCAAAGCGAACCAGATGTTCTTGAACCAATTCCGGAAATACCAGTTGCGCCTGTAACTACAGTAGCAGCTGCAACTTTTGCCGCACCAGTACCAGCGGACACTCCAATTATTCCCCCACCACCGCCGCCACCTACACCTTTTACACCAACACCGATTGCACGTGTTGTGGAAGAAGAAGCCATTGAATATGAAACCCAACTAGCCGACGCTGCCTTCCCACTCTTTTTATGGTTTTCTTCGGACGGTAATCCTGACGACATAAAAGCTCCTGACACATCAACCCCTGAGGATATTCCTGAGGACCCATTCCAGCCAGACTCAGAAATCCTCACCGGAACATTAGCTGGAGCATTGACAAGTGGGCCGGCAACCTTCTCACTTATATCAACAGCCAACCTTCCTACACTCTGGTCACAAGGTCAGGAAGTAGAATATTATCTTGATCCCAATGGGCAATTCATAATAGCCGGTATTGGTATTACAGGTGGTGGTGATTTCCCAGAAATAGAAAGACCAGTATTCAGTCTCGAAGTAACCGCAGATGGAGAGTATAGATACATTCAATATGATCAGCTTGACCATACGCCCAATGATCTCTCGAACAACCCGGCACCAGACGAAAACATTGAGCTACAGTCTGGCTTGAATCAGCTTTCATCAGTAAATGGTTTAGACTTCTCAGGTTCCCTTCAAGCAGTACAAGGCGGAGTCCCAACTACCTTCCCTGACGGACTGTTCGTTTTCACTGTTGTCGATGATATCCCTATCGCTATTGACCCAGGCGAAAATGCCATATTCGAAACCGTACTCGAAGACGGCTTAAACCAGCAGGTTGTTCCAGATTTAAATGAAGGTGATGTATTTCTGCAAAATCCTGATTCATCTCTTGGCAACAGAGAAAGCGGTGAAGGTATAGACTCAGATGAGGCATCAGGTAATATCTATAGCCAGAACTCAATTGCAAACCTATTTAAGGTTGGCGCAGACGAATTTCCTAATTTCCAAAGTGAAGGACCTAGCCCGGAAGCTCTCTATGGTATCACAACCGATATCAATTTACTCAACGGCTTGCCTACCCTGTTCTCACACGATACTCAGATCCAATACTCGTCAGATGGACAGACACTTACTGCAACAGCTGGTGATACTGTAATTTTTACATTTAGAATCGATCCAAACACGGGTACGTGGCGATTCGACCTCGAGGACCAACTCGACCATGTAGCAGGAAATGGTGAAAACCTTGACCTTAAAACTAGTATTGATGACTCCACTCCATCGATCTCAGGAATCGATTTTTCTTCAATCCTAACCGCTGCGGATTACGATAATGACAAAATTACCGGCGCGGCACCAGGTTCCTTTATTATCGCAATTCAAGATGATATTCCTGTAGCAATTAACCAACCAACCGCTATTGAAGCACAGGTCGAAGAAGATGGCATGTCACTTGTTGCCGGTGATCTCTCTGAAGGCAACAAGGATGCCGGCGATTCTAACACTGATGACGAAGATGCTGGATCAGGCGCTACTTCCGTGGCTACACTCTTCTCAATAGGTGCAGATGAAGACCTCGCCCCAACCGCAACTCCGATTGTCAACTACGGTTTTGTTAGCGACGTATCAGGGCTTGATAGCCTTGGCCTCACTTCAAAAGGCGAGGCAGTTACTTTCACCTCTGACGGCCAAACCCTTACCGGTTCTGCTGGCGGACGTGAGATTCTCACTGTTGAGATTAAGGCAGCGACAGGAAACTGGGAAGTTGATCTAAAGGATCAGTTCGACCACGTCGGACCACAGGAACCTGGCGTAGAAAACTCCGATTTAATAAGCAGTTCCGGCCCACTCAGTTCCATCGATCTCTCAAGCTATCTTACCGCTACTGACTTTGATGGTGACACCGTAGCTGGTGCGGCACAGGGAAGCTTCACTCTCACCATTGAAGATGACATTCCTAAAGCTGTCACCCAACCTACAGCAATCGCTGCCAGCGTTGAGGAAGACGGAATGTCACTTGGTACCGGAGATCTTTCTGAAGGTAACAAGGATGCTGGTGATTCAAACACTGATGACGAAGATGCTGGATCTGGTGCTACTTCTGTGGCTACACTCTTTACCGTTGGTGCAGATGAAGATTTTGATCCGGCTGCCACAGCGGTAGTTAATTACGGCTTTGCTACTGACGTATCAGGTCTGGATAGTCTTGGTCTTACCTCAAAAGGTGAGGCAGTTACTTTCACCTCTGATGGCCAGACCCTTACCGGTTCTGCCGGAGGACGTGAAATTCTCACTGTCGAAATTAAGGCAGCAACAGGTAACTGGGAAGTTGACCTGAAAGATCAGTTTGACCATGTCGGACCACAGGAACCTGGCGTAGAAAACTCCGATTTAGTAAGCAGTTCCGGCCCACTGAGTGCCATCGATCTCTCAAGCTATCTCACCGCTACTGACTTTGATGGTGACACCGTAACTGGTGCAGCCCAGGGAAGCTTCACTCTCGCCATTGAAGATGATATCCCTAAAGCTGTCACCCAACCTACAGCAATCGCTGCCAGCGTTGAGGAAGACGGGATGTCACTTGGTACCGGAGATCTTTCTGAAGGTAACAAGGATGCTGGTGATTCAAACACTGATGACGAAGATGCAGGATCTGGTGCTACTTCTGTAGCTACACTCTTTACCATTGGTGCCGATGAAGACTTCGATCCGGCTGCCACACCGGTAGTTAGCTATGGCTTTGCTACTGACGTATCCGGACTGGATAGCCTTGGCCTCACCTCAAAAGGTGAAGCGGTCACCTTCACATCTGATGGCCAGACCCTTTCCGGTTCTGCCGGAGGACGTGAGATTCTGACTGTCGAAATTAAGGCAGCGACAGGTAACTGGGAAGTTGACCTGAAAGATCAGTTCGACCACGTCGGACCACAGGAACCTGGCGTAGAAAACTCGGATTTAGTAAGCAGTTCCGGCCCACTCAGCTCCATCGATCTCTCAAGCTATCTCACCGCTACTGACTTTGATGGTGACACCGTAACTGGTGCAGCCCAGGGAAGCTTCACTCTCGCCATTGAAGATGATATCCCTAAAGCTGTCACCCAACCTACAGCAATCGCTGCCAGCGTTGAGGAAGACGGGATGTCACTTGGTACCGGAGATCTTTCTGAAGGTAACAAGGATGCTGGTGATTCAAACACTGATGACGAAGATGCAATATCTGGTGCTACTTCTGTAGCTACACTCTTTACCATTGGTGCCGATGAAGACTTCGATCCGGCTGCCACACCGGTAGTTAGCTATGGCTTTGCTACTGACGTATCCGGACTGGATAGCCTTGGCCTCACCTCAAAAGGTGAAGCGGTCACCTTCACATCTGATGGCCAGACCCTTTCCGGTTCTGCCGGAGGACGTGAGATTCTGACTGTCGAAATTAAGGCAGCGACAGGTAACTGGGAAGTTGACCTGAAAGATCAGTTTGACCACGTCGGACCACAGGAACCTGGCGTAGAAAACTCTGATTTAGTAAGCAGTTCAGGCCCACTGAGTGCCATCGACCTCTCAAGCTATCTTACCGCTACTGACTTTGATGGTGACACCGTAACTGGTGCAGCCCAGGGAAGCTTCACTCTAGCCATTGAAGATGATATCCCTAAAGCTGTCACCCAACCTACGGCAATCGCTGCCAGCGTTGAGGAAGACGGTATGTCACTTGGTACCGGAGATCTTTCTGAAGGTAACAAGGATGCTGGTGATTCAAACACTGATGACGAAGATGCTGGATCTGGTGCCACTTCTGTGGCTACACTCTTTACCGTTGGTGCCGATGAAGACTTCGATCCGGCTGCCACACCGGTAGTTAGCTATGGCTTTGCTACTGATGTATCTGGTCTGGATAGCCTTGGCCTCACTTCAAAAGGCGAGGCAGTTACTTTCACCTCTGACGGCCAAACTCTCACCGGTTCAGCTGGCGGACGTGAGATTCTGACTGTTGAAATTAAGGCAGCAACAGGAAACTGGGAAGTTGACCTGAAAGATCAGTTCGACCACGTCGGACCACAGGAACCTGGCGCAGAAAACTCCGATTTAATAAGCAGTTCCGGTCCACTGAGTGCCATTGATCTCTCAAGCTATCTCACCGCTACTGACTTTGATGGTGACACCGTAACTGGTGCGGCACAGGGAAGCTTCACTCTCGCCATTGAAGATGATATCCCTAAAGCTGTCAGCCAACCTACTGCAATCGCTGCCAGCGTTGAGGAAGACGGTATGTCACTTGGTACCGGAGATCTTTCTGAAGGTAACAAGGATGCCAGCGATTCAAACACTGATGACGAAGATGCTGGATCTGGTGCCACTTCTGTGGCTACACTCTTTACCATTGGTGCCGATGAAGATTTTGATCCGGCTGCCACACCGGTAGTTAGTTACGGCTTTGCTACTGACGTATCAGGTCTGGATAGTCTTGGTCTTACCTCAAAAGGTGAGGCAGTTACTTTCACCTCTGATGGCCAGACCCTTACCGGTTCTGCCGGAGGACGTGAAATTCTCACTGTCGAAATAAAAGCAGCAACCGGTAACTGGGAAGTTGACCTGAAAGATCAGTTTGACCATGTCGGACCACAGGAACCTGGCGTAGAAAACTCCGATTTAATAAGCAGTTCCGGCCCACTCAGTTCCATCGATCTCTCAAGCTATCTCACCGCTACTGACTTTGATGGCGACACCGTAACTGGTGCGGCACAGGGAAGCTTCACTCTCGCCATTG
Organism: Desulfosediminicola flagellatus; assembly: GCF_005116655.2. Lineage (GTDB taxonomy): Bacteria > Desulfobacterota > Desulfobulbia > Desulfobulbales > Desulfocapsaceae > Desulfopila > Desulfopila flagellata. The sequence goes on from NZ_CP050698.1 coordinate 3,749,577, forward strand.
AAGATGATATCCCTAAAGCTGTCACCCAACCTACAGCAATCGCTGCCAGCGTTGAGGAAGACGGAATGTCACTTGGTACCGGAGATCTTTCTGAAGGTAACAAGGATGCCGGCGATTCAAACACTGATGACGAAGATGCTGGATCTGGTGCTACTTCTGTGGCTACACTCTTTACCATTGGTGCCGATGAAGACTTTGATCCGGCTGCCACACCAGTAGTTAGCTACGGCTTTGCTACTGACGTATCTGGTCTGGATAGTCTTGGCCTCACTTCTAAAGGAGAGGCGGTCACATTCACATCTGATGGCCAGACCCTTTCCGGTTCTGCTGGCGGACGTGAGATTCTCACTGTCGAAATTAAGGCAGCGACAGGTAACTGGGAAGTTGACCTGAAAGATCAGTTTGACCACGTCGGACCACAGGAACCTGGCGTAGAAAACTCTGATTTAGTAAGCAGTTCAGGCCCACTGAGTGCCATCGACCTCTCAAGCTATCTTACCGCTACTGACTTTGATGGTGACACCGTAACTGGTGCAGCCCAGGGAAGCTTCACTCTTGCCATTGAAGATGATATCCCTAAAGCTGTCACCCAACCTACGGCAATCGCTGCCAGCGTTGAGGAAGACGGCATGTCACTTGGTACCGGAGATCTTTCTGAAGGTAACAAGGATGCCGGCGATTCAAGCACTGATGACGAAGATGCTGGATCTGGTGCCACTTCTGTAGCTACACTCTTTACCGTTGGTGCAGATGAAGACTTTGATCCGGCTGCCACGCCAGTAGTTAGCTATGGCTTTGCTACTGACGTATCAGGTCTGGATAGTCTTGGCCTCACTTCTAAAGGAGAGGCAGTTACTTTCACTTCTGACGGCCAAACCCTTACTGGTTCTGCCGGAGGACGTGAGATTCTGACCGTTGAAATTAAGGCAGCAACAGGAAACTGGGAAGTTGACCTGAAAGATCAGTTTGACCACGTCGGACCACAGGAACCTGGCGTAGAAAACTCTGATTTAGTAAGCAGTTCCGGTCCACTGAGTGCCATCGATCTCTCAAGCTATCTTACCGCTACTGACTTTGATGGTGACACCGTAACTGGTGCGGCACAGGGAAGCTTCACTCTCACCATTGAAGATGACATTCCTAAAGCTGTCAGCCAACCTACTGCTATTACTGCCAGCGTTGAGGAAGACGGGATGTCACTTGGTACCGGCGATCTCTCTGAAGGTAACAAGGATGCCGGAGATTCAAACACTGATGACGAAGATGCTGGATCCGGTGCTACTTCTGTGGCTACACTCTTTACCGTTGGTGCAGATGAAGACTTTGATCCGGCTGCCACACCGGTAGTTAGTTACGGCTTTGCTACTGACGTATCAGGTCTGGATAGTCTTGGCCTCACTTCTAAAGGAGAGGCGGTCACATTCACATCTGATGGCCAGACCCTTACCGGTTCTGCAGGAGGACGTGAGATTCTGACCGTAGAGATCAAGTCTGCAACAGGTAACTGGGAAGTTGATCTAAAGGATCAGTTCGACCACATCGGACCACAGGAACCTGGCGTAGAAAACTCCGATTTAATAAGCAGTTCCGGTCCACTGAGTGCCATTGATCTCTCAAGCTATCTCACCGCTACTGACTTTGATGGTGACACCGTAACTGGCGCGGCCCAGGGAAGCTTCGCCCTCACCATTGAAGATGATATTCCTAAATTTAACGGAGAACTTCTCAATCATCAGGTCGAGGAAGAAGGACTTCATAACTTCGATTCCGCTTACACAGGTCCTGGTGTTGAAGGCTCGGAAGGAAATGAAGATGAAACAGGAGCAACCGAATTCGATGGCGATCCAAACCTGACAACTGCAACTGGTTCACTCTCGACAATTATTACCTCCGGAGCTGATGAAGATCTGACATACAGCTTCGTAGATGATGTTCAGGATGCCTTGGCAGATGCCAACCCAGGCCTGACTTCAAATGGCGCAACTGTAACGTATAGTGTCGATAACAATACCAACACATTAATTGCTGAGGCTGAAGGACGAACGGTATTCACCTTGAATCTTGATGAAGATACCGGCGACTACGATTTCGAGCTGCTCGACCAACTCGATCATGATCCTCCTGCCCCGGGCACTGCAGTGGAAAACAGTTTGACCCTCAACCTCGGAGCATCCATTCAGGCTGAAGATGCTGACGGCGACACTGTAAATTTTGGTTCAGTTCCGGTCGGCGATCAGACACAGGATGGGCTGAGCATTGAAGTTGCTGACGACATTCCTGAGGCAGTTGAAACACAGGTGGTACCAGGTAATATGAACCTTGTACTTATTCTTGATAATTCAGGAAGTATGTACAGCAATGAGATCAACTGGCAGGGAAGTACAACTCCACGGATTGACGCAATGCAGGCATCAGTAGTGGCCTTGCTTACAGGGCTTGCGGCAGACGGTGTTGCCGGCTCAACATATAAGGTGCACCTGGTTGAATACAATACGGACTCATCCTCTCTCGGCACCTTCACCATAACAGGTGGCGATACAAGTTCTGCTCAGGCAGCAATCGACGCTGTAAATGGTATGGTTCAACCTGATCCCCTTTCTGGTGATCAATTTACGAACTACGAAGCAGGCTACCAGCAAGCATTGGATTGGATTAATAATGGCGATCCGTTAACAGATGCTGATGTGACTGGAGCTCTCGTGAATGAAGTTCTCTTTATTTCTGATGGAGACCCAAACAGATGGAACGACCCTGATTATGATGAGCCTGGTGGACCAGTAGTACAAGGCTCCGGGGGTGGTTTTAATACAGATGCACTCAATCAGGTTACAGGTAGCGATGGTTCTAATGAAGTTGAAGATCTAGGTGACTGGGCTGACAATGTAAGAGCCATTGGAATTCAGGTAACAGACAATCAGGACGACAGACTGGATACTCTGGACCTGACCGGCGATGCATTGAACATCACCTCCGGTGATCAGCTCCTGGCAATTCTGCCTCAGTTACTTGAACTGCCTCTGCCAATTATCACAGCTTCTGTTGAAGAAGATGATTTAACAGTTGATGGTGATAATGTTCTCGACCCTGATAGCAGCACAGGAATCAATGAGGATGGTTCAACAAATGCTGACGAAGACTTTGGTTCATCAGTTTCCACTGATGCCACAAACATTTCAAACCTCTTTACTGCAGGAGCAGATGAAGATTTATCATTCAAGCTCTCCGATAATATCGGCGGAATCCCTACGCTCTACTCTAATGGCGAAGCGTTAACCTATGATGTGGTGGGGAATGTTCTTACAGGTACGGCAGGTGGTGAAACGATTTTCACATTTACAGTCAATACTGACGGATCGTGGATATTCGACCTTGATGGTCAACTCGATCATGTTGCTGGTGATGGTGAGAATTATGACCTGAGAACAGGTGACGGCACAGCTGAGGTTGGAGGAATAGACCTCTCATCAATCATTATTGCCACAGATGCAGACGGTGATGAGGTATTGGCTGATACAGGTGCCTTTGTGGTGATGATTCAGGATGATGTTCCTGTTGTCGGTACGCCTCAGGACAGCTTGCTTGCTATCGAACAAGGCAACAGCCTGACTGCCAGTCTTGATATTGTTGGCTCAGGCGCAGATGATCCTTTGAGTATTTCTTTAATGCTTGTTGAGGGGGAAGATGTCCTATCTATTGGAGGTTCACATTTCACCGGCGGTGGAGATCCTCTTTTCTGGCTTGATAATGGTGATGGCAGTTGGTCTGCTGTATCCAAAGACGGTTCCGGCAATCTCGATTCAGCTTCAAAGTTTTTTACTGTTAGTGTAGATGAAGCGGCGGGAACCTATACAGTCACTCAGGATGGAGACCTCGATGGAGCAAGTTCTGTCAAGACAATCGACTTCTCAGATGCTTTAAATGGTGGCAACACCTATGAAGCAGTATTTGGTAGTGGTGGTACCAGCTCAACGGTAGGCGATGTAACAACCTACTCCAACGGTGTCTTTGTCTGGGCCAGAGCTTCTCAGAACCTTTCCGACCCTTTTGGCTGGGATGGATCCTCTGATAGCTGGACCAACGATTCAGAAACTGTAAACTATGCCAATCAGGGGGTAGGTGTTGGTGGAGGTAGCATGATAAACGGTGTTACTACCGGAGGCGATCGTGCTTCTGATATCCTGTCATTCAAATTTTTCTCTGAAGTCGAGGTGGACAATAGCGGAAACAATCAGGAATCTGTAAGGCTTAACCAAACCAATTCTTCAGTCCTTGACCTTAGCGCTGTCACATTAGTTCTTGACCATTTAGGTACTGCTGAAAAAGCATTTTATACTCTTTGGAATGACGGCAAACAGGTGAGTGGAGAGGTTTCTATATCAAACTCCGCTTCAAGTAACAAAGGAGGAAACAGCTCGGATGATTTCATTCTCAGCATCGATGGCTCTTCTTTAAATACTGGTGAAACAGTCTTTGATGAAATTCGACTTGAAGCTGGCACAGTTGCTGGGAAGGGAGCACCAAACAGCTCCGATTTCCGAATCCAGTCTGCAGAGATAGAGATATTCCAGGAAGGTGTCGATGAATCGATCCTGATCCCTGTTGAGATTGCAGATGCCGACGGAGATGTTATCGAAACTGATTTCAGCGTCACCTTTGACGGCAATACTACGTTGAATGCTGAAGATGCCGACGCTGCCGATGGAGATGTTTCTACTTCCGGAATGGTAATTTCAGGTAGCAGCAACAGTGAAACCATTACAGGAACAGACTACGATGACACTATAGATGGTGGAGCTGGTGAAGACAATATCGCTGGTGGAGATGGAGCCGACACAATCTATGGTGGTGCAGGCAATGACTTCCTGGCCGGTGGGGAAGGCAATGACTACCTGGTCGGTGATATTGACGACGACCTCATCTTTGGAGGTGAAGGCGATGACGAGCTGCTGGGTGGAGCAGGCGAAGATCAGATTATAGGTGGTGAAGGTTCGGATATTATCGACGGTGGTGATGGTGATGATATCCTCGTCGGTGACGATGTTGAATTTGGCGCGACTCCGGACGACACTGTTATTGTTGAGGATGAAGCTGCAGATACTATAGTCGGTGGAGATGATATCGATACAGGCGGTGATGTGGCTGCAACAAATCCTGTAAATGATGACACTTTGGATACTGAAGCAACCATGGATGATACTGATATCGATAACCTGGTGCCACCTCCAGATCCAAGCGTAGTATAAACGACAAACCCATGAACTGCCTCACTGCTTACAGCTGGGGGGCAGTTCTTAAAATGCAATCATTGTAGACATAAAAAAACTCCAGTTCCTGCTACACAGGGCTGGAGTTTTTTTATGTCTGCAAATTGACCAGGATGTATTACAACACATCTCTCGACAACCTTTCGGCTTCTCTAGTCAGCTAATTGCTGAACAACTATCTTTACATTTACTTGTCTCTGGTTCCAAATACCAATTTACCACCCAGATGACCGGCAATCCCTGTAGCCACAAGCATCGTCACAGCAATACCAAAATAGATCATCCGGAATGGAGAATCAACTTCAGCAACACCCGGCTCAAAGTAACGCCATGCAACCAGGGTAATAAGCGTCAGAGTTACAATTACACTACATGCTATCTTTGCGAAAAAAACAAAGGTCTTTGCACCTTTATACCTGTTCTTCCATTCAGTATAACCGGTAAAAAGAACGAGCGGCAGAGTAACTAACACCCCCACAAAATTGTAGTACGCCGCTGTTTCGAACCCATTAATACCAAGAAAAACGGAAACAGCCAGAAAAATAACAGCAATCGGCAGGATACCGTTCGGACTGTGAACAGAGATAGGATGAAGATGAAACTTCATAATCATTCTGGCCAAAAACCCAGGACGCTGATCTTTGACGGCAGGACTTTCAGCGCCTTTAGCAGAAGGTTTTTCTTCAGCAGGCAGCTCATTTCCTTCCTCATCAACTTCTACAAATTTATCAGGACCTGCTTTACAAATGGGACACTCCTCCGGAGGAGCATCGCCATCATGGATATAGCCACAAATAGTGCATTTCCATCGTCTTGATGAGCCCTCTTCAACTATCTCTTCAAATTTTTCAGCAGGCGCCTTACAGAGCGGACAAACCTCAGGGGGGGTGTCGCCTTCATGAATATAACCACAGACAGTACATTTCCACTTTTTCATATATCCTCCAGCATGGTGAGTGTGTATTTAGTTAGGAATATTTCATTTGGGAGGCAGTCTACATGCAGAATCGAAGAATTCCGAGTATTTTTTTTAATAGGATTACTTAAAGATAGCCTGGAAGTTTTCTCTAAAAGTTATTTGTTCGATCGCCAATCATCTCCCTGAAAAAGACAACGATTCACAACTACAAGGATATAACCGGCGATCCATTCATATAATACCTATTCACACACTATTTTTCGAGAAGCCTGTTTTAAGCAAATCCCGCAACTCTTCTTCTGTAAGATCATTGTTTTCGATGAGTTGGCCTTCAAGATAATTGAGCGACAGATAGACAAGGCACGCTTCAATGTGTTCACTGCGGTCGCCGTCTTTATGCATATATTTATCAAATTCGTCTTCAGCCCCCTCAGAAATACGTTTGGCTATTCGCTGCTTTCGAACATGATCTTCAACATCCAATGCAATAACATGTACCTCCGTTTTCGACAGCAATGTTTTTATTACTCTAACCAGATACCAGGGAAGACGTATTTGCTCCGATGATTTGAAATTATGTGCAAGATAAAATCCGAGAGCACGCATACAGTTATGACCAATCACAACCAGCTTTTTCTCTTTCGGTAAACGAAAACGGCGCAGGTCCCAAAGAGTAACTAAACAAACAAGCATGGGGAGAAGAGGTCCAAGATGCTTAAAAAAACGCAGAAAAAGTTTTTCCTGCAATGTCTCAAACGTCCCTTTCCCCTCACTGCTTACTGCACATGTTGGTGTACCGCTGAAAAATCGTTGGCGCTTCTCTACCTCTCCGCCCGATTCATGAATCATTTTCATCAAGACATTAGCTACATGATCCTTACCTGATGCATCTGTGCCAAGTAACAAAATCACATCTGGGATGTCCCAGGGGTATGTTTTAGAAGTCATAGTCTATAGCAGTTATATGATAGAAAAAAAAAGGGTGCCTCCCGCAACACTCTGCGAAAAACACCCTGCAATATAGAAGAGGATGACGAATACGTCAATTCTCTTTAAGATATAGCCTGTTACACAATTACACCATCCTCAATGTGAATAATGCGTTGAGCGCGCTTGGCATATACCGGATCATGGGTAACCATTACAACAGAGAGACCTTCTCCGTGCAGCTCAGAAAGCAACTCCATAATCTGGCCGCCGGTTTCTTTATCGAGACTGCCTGTTGGTTCATCGGCAAATAACACTTTCGATGACTTCACCAAGGCTCTGGCTATTGCTACACGTTGCTGTTCACCGCCTGATAGATTACCCGGCAATCTATCAGCTTTATCAGCAAGCCCAACACGGGCCAGACATTCATGGGCCTTTTCCACTGAAGATTTGTGCACCGGTTTCATCGATTGCATAAACGGGAGTAGAGTATTTTCCAGAACAGTCAGGTAAGGCAACAGATGGTGAAACTGAAAAATTACCGAAAAATCGGATTGTCTCAGCTTATTGAGTTTTTTATCTGAAAGTGCAGATAAATTGTCTTCATGGTAGTGCAACTCTCCGTCATCAGGACGCACGAGAGTCGAGAGCACATTCATAAGTGTTGATTTACCAGAACCCGAGCGCCCGACAATTGAAACGAACTCACCCTGGCCAACATCAACTGACACTTCCTTCAATACAGGAACAACATTTCCGTCAGTATTGAAACTTTTGGTTATATTTCTAGCTGATAACATTGCTTATCCCCTTATTTATATAGCGACAAGCGCAGTTGAAGGTTCTACCCGGGCACCTTTCCATGATGGATATGCCGCAGCAACAACAGTTATCACGATAAAGCCTGTAGTTGTAATCAACAATTGCTCGATTGAGAAAACTGGTTTTGCCCCCTCGGCCATTGCCAGAAACTCAAGCACCTTGAAGCTGGCACCAAAACCTATCAGGTATCCGAATATCCCGGCAATACCTCCAATAAACCCAGCCTCAATACAGAAAATGAGAAATATATCGGCCTTGCCATAGCCGAGTGAACGAAGGATACCTATATCCTTTTTTCGTTCATTCACAGCGGAAAGCATTGATACACCAACCATGGTTGCTGCGGTAATAAGTATGACAACACTAATTGAGAGTGCCAGCTTCTGTACAAAATTAACAGAAGCCATACGTTGATTGACCACATGCTGAAGAGCAGTTATCTCTGCACCAGGCAATGCTGCCTGTAACTGTTCAACAATATCTTCGATTGGACAACCTGCACAAAGAGCAGCAACTTCTATAAAGCTGGTTGCACCGCTTTTACCAAGCACATCCTGCAGGGAGGCCAGGCTCATGAAAAGAACGGTATCATCATCAGCACCGGTCTCATAGAGTATCCCGGAAACAGTAAATTCACGGTCAAGAACAGTTACTGAATCACCCTGCTTGATGTGGAGTTTTTCAGCAACTTTACTACCTACCAGAACCTCTTCGGGCAGTTGTGGAAATTCGCCTTCTGCCGCCCAGTAGCTTTTTATGCCACGCTCTTCACGCCAATCCACCCCTACCACCGCAATCGCGGTATCTTTAACCTTGGCCATGGTTACCAGTTTGGGTGCTACAGCACTTATTCGATCCTGTAACTGGATTGAGCGAATGGCTGAAACTGTTGCTTCCTGAGGCAGTTCATGGACATCAAAGAGCATATCACCCATATGAAAGCCACCGTAACTTACACTCAGCTTTTCTGTAGCTGGCGAAACAACAATATTGGCACCAAAGGCTGTAAGCTTTTTTTCAAGACTGTGGCCAACTACCAGCGACACCTGGTAAAGCGCAACAATCGACATAACACCCAAAGTGAAAACCAGAAGAAGAAGCAACGTTTTCGTGGGTTTTCGCCGGACATTTCTCAACGGAATAGTCAATATATTCACATCAACCTCCTAAAAGAAACGTGCGCCGGGAAGAATATCCGCTACCTTGATTACAAGGTTATCACCAACATTTGCGCGTCTGAGCGGTGCCGGGTTACAGCCACCTTCGACCACATTCACCTGGCTGGTGTGAAAACGCCTGCCGCAGTTGTTGCAGATCATATAATCGCCATCCTGAGTGTAGCCTTTTTTGGCAGGAAAGCAGACATCGCAGGCATCAAAAGCCGCACGGATAACACCGTCCCGACTTTTGACCACAAAGAATTTTATTTCTTTGCCATCACTCTTATAAACAAAATGATGGGCTTTGCCGTCATTCACCTTGTTGAGCGGAATACGGACTTCACCGTCAACAGCTTTTACTTTTTTATATTCACCGAAAATGCCGAAGACGGCATGGCTTTCAAACGGGGCAAACAGACCGGTAGTGAGCACAACTGCGATAAAAGCAAAAAGAAATTTTCTCAACATAACGTAACCTTTATAAAACGTTCTTAATCGTTCTCGCAGTTAAAACAATACTGCGGGATTTTTCTTGTCAAAATTCGTACAAGACCTGACAGGCAGGCGGGAACGTTAAATCAGAAACGTGCAGTTAAGCGTATAGATATGGTGTGGTTTGTAAGGAAATGAGGCGTAATTCTGTTCGTGATTATACAGAGACTGCAGATTTGTAACAATCTGCAAATCGTGTGATGAGGGCGATTTAAGCCCCTCAATATGTGGTATCAGATTAGCGGCAATACTCTCCTCGGACTCGCTGTTTCCATGACATACGCTGCCAAATGAACAGGATTCAGGAGTTTTCTCATCCGCACCATTATCTGTTCTATCAGAGTCATGACCGTTCATGTCTGCACAACATGGCGCAACAACAACCGCGGCTTCGCAATGCGCACAATCCGGAAGGCAGTTCACCGACTCAGCCTGAGCCAGACCCAAAACCATCAGTGCAACAATGACAAACTGGATTAATATATGACGAGTAATATGTTTCATAATAATTGGAATCATCTCACTCATTAAATACTACACTGTGGCACACGTCGTCAAGATCAAAAGCACTTGGTACTAGAACCTTAGGAGGCTGTCCCGGAATAGTAAGTTCCTCTCAGATCGAGGCAAAAACGAAAAAATCACCGAAGGCATATATACTATTGCGAAGATAAATTTTCGAGTTTAACGAAAATATGGGTGGAAATGGCATTGTCGGAGAGCCTCCTGGGATAGCACATACCCGCAACTATCCCACTCACTTTCACAAAGCTTAAAGACCAATTTTGGAGTCAATTTCATCAATCTGTTCCTGGGCTGTCTCCCACTTACTGTACCATCTTTCCAGCCGTCGTTTGCAATCTTCGTACTTTTTACTAGTTTCAGACCAGGCTTTTTCGTCAGTATACAATTCTGGATCAGCCATCAATGCTTCCAGCTCATCCTTCTCTTCTTCATGTTGTTCAACCTGCTCTTCGGCTTCTTTAACCTGCTTGAGAAGTGGACCGGCCAATTGACTTCTTTTCTGACGTTTTTCGGCTTCGAGTTTTTTCTGCTCTTTTCTGCTTAATTTGGAGCTGTCGTCATTTTCCTGTACGGTATTGTCCGTATTTGCCGAAGACTGCTCGTGTTCTTTGGCTCTTTCGGCAATCTCTTCCATCTTTCTCAGGTACTCAGTCACATTCCCTTCAAACAGTGTTACCCGACCATTTTTTACTTCAAGGACCTTATTAGCAAAACTATCGACAAAATAGCGGTTATGAGAGACCACAACGATGGTACCGTCATACTGGGCCATTGCTTCCTGCAGAATTTCCTGTGAGCTCATATCCAGATGGTTTGTCGGCTCATCAAGAAGCATCAGGTTGGCCGGAGTTGCAATCATCTTGGCAAGTGCCAGGCGGCTTTTCTCGCCACCAGAGAGAACAGCAACTTTTTTATCTACCTCTTCACCGCGAAACAGAAATGCCCCCAGCAAAGAACGCATGCGGGTGATGGTTAAATCTTCACCGCTCAGAGCCATTGTATCTAATGCAGAAAGTTGAGGCGAGAGCTCCTGGGCCTGATGCTGACCGAAGTAAGTGAGTTTTACATTTGATCCAAGCCTGATAGTACCGCTATCACATTCAATCTGAGAGGCCAGAATTTTTAAGAGAGTTGATTTTCCAGCACCGTTAACGCCTACCACAGCAACTTTATCGCCACGCTGCAGCTGCATCGTTACATCACGAAATACTTGCTTTGAATTGTAACTTTTGCTTAACCCTTCCACCATAAGCATATCCCTGCCTGAAGAGGGAGCTGGCGGAAAGCTGAAGTTGATCTGCATTTCATCGTCACCAAGTTCGATCAGATCCATTTTATCAATCAGCTTCAGACGACTTTGAACCTGCTTTGCTTTTGTAGACTTAGCACGGAATCGATCTACAAAACGCATTGTCTGACGAATTTTAGCCTGCTGGTTATCGTAGGCAGCCTTCTCGACGTTTCGCCGTTCTTCTTTATCAGTAAGATAAAATGTATAGTTGCCCTTGTATGTAGTCAGCTTGCCATAACTGATCTCCCAGGTTGATGTGGTCGCTTTATCGAGAAACGTCCGGTCATGGGAAACAACTACCATCGCTCCTTTATAGGATTTTAAAAACTCCTCTACCCATGTAAGTGACTCAAGATCAAGATGGTTGGTGGGCTCATCAAGCAGAAGTAAGGATGGTGCCTCAAGTAACATCTTGGCAAGCTTAAGACGCATCAACCAGCCACCGGAAAAGGTGGAGACAGGTGCGGTCATATCTTCCTGTTTAAAGCCCAGCCCCAGCAATACTTTTTCGATTTTAGAACGCATCGAGTAAATATCACTACCGTCCAGCTGATGCTGAATCTCACCCTGACGTTTGAGTAATTGCTGAAAATCTTCGGAATCTGTAGGGCAGTTGCCCAGCTGTTCATTGAGCTGCTCGACTTCCTCCTGCAGCTTCAAAAGAGCATTAAAGGCAGTCTCGGCTTCTTCATAAAGTGTTCTGCCGGTCAATATTTCATTGGATTCCTGAGGCAGATAGCCAACGGTGAAATTTTTCGAACGGGTTACTACACCATCGTCGGTTGCAGCAACACCACCCATAATCTTTAAAAGTGTGGACTTCCCCGCACCATTTACCCCGATAAGGCCGATTCTGTTACCAGAATGAACCTGTATCGAAACATCTTTAAACAGATATTTTTCGCCGAACCGGATATCCAAATGATTAACTGACAACATATTCTCTACTTCCCCGCGCCCTGTTTTTATCAGGGATAATTATAAATCGATCTTTAAAACCTAATTGCTCTAATCGATGAAGGTTCATTTTCTTCATGCCAACAACTGCCGATACATCGCGATGAGATATATGTAGCTCAAGTTTCTCACCAACCTTCAATCGATTCAACTGCTGCCGGATCTGCCGCAGCCAGCCGCGTGATGTGACCAACTCTCCAAATGCCGGATGATATGGCCCGGCTACAACTTGTTGTGAAAGTGTCTCAGAGGGCTGAAGCCCCATACGCACTACAGGTATTGCAGCAGCATCAAAAAGCTTTTTAGCTCTTCTGGTCAGAGCAATAGCTCTATTCATTGAAAGAGGTGTATATATACCTTGCCGGTACATATTCGCAAGCTCGGATCCTTCAACCACAACAGCCGGATACAAACGTATCAGGTCGGGCTGTAATTTTATTGCTTCACGCACAGTTTTAAAAAAAGACCGTGTTGTATCGCCTGGCAAACCCGGCAACAACTGAACACCTACCTGAATACCGGCCTGTTTTAATAGTCTAACCGCGTATCTACTATCGTCTGCAGTATGACCTCGTTGTGACAATTGCAGAACGTTGTCGCTTAACGACTGAACCCCCAGTTCCACGGTTTTCACATGCATGTCTTTTAGCCAGTGTGCAATATCCTCGCTTATACAATCAGGACGGGTCGACATCCTGATTGATTGCACACTGCCATCAGCAATATACGGAGCTACTGCATGCAGCATTCGCCGTTGTTCATTCTGCTCTATACAGGTAAAGGAACCTCCGTAAAATGCTACCTGGACATCAGTATGGCCGGGACTTCTCGCCAGCCATTGCTCAACCGTATGGGTAATTGCTGAATTACTCGCATGACTGCCCTTTTCCTTGCCGGATATCGCATGCTGATTGCAAAACAAACATTGATGGGGACAGCCACGATGAGAAATAAATATAGGGATCACAAGCCCCATCTACTACTCCTCATTCTCTTTCAGGCTTTTCAGTGCCGTAGAGGCCGCACGCTGTTCAGCTTCTTTTTTCGAACGCGCTTCACCTGTACCAAGCACCTGATCCTGAAAGAGCACAGAAATAGTAAACACTTTCTTATGGGAAGGCCCCTCTTCATTATCAAGCCTGTAGACGGGGCCTTCGTTATGCTTCTCCTGCAAAACTTCCTGCAAGCGGCTTTTTGCATCAGCGATCAGCATTTCTTCTTTCTTGCTTTCAATTGCTGGTACAAAGAGTCGAGTTACCATCTCCGTAACAGTTGCATATCCGGCATCTTCAAATACAGCACCAATAACCGCCTCAAAAGCACAGGAAAGAATAGAAGACTTATTACGCCCATGCGATGCGTCTTCACCTTTGCCTAAAAAGATAAACTCTCCCAGTTCAATCTGTCGTGCCATATTTGCCAGATGCGTTTCGTTCACAAGCGCTGCCCGTAATCGGGTTAGCTCCCCTTCCCGCATCTCTGGATATTTTTTGTACAATATGTGTCCGACGACCAGATCGAGCACTGCATCACCTAAAAATTCAAGTGTCTCGTTATTATTACCGGCCTGCGACTGCTCAAAAGCAAAAGAAGAATGTACAAGTGCTTTCTGCAGCAAACGCAGATCGGTAAAGCGATATTCCACGATTTTTTCAAACTCGGTCAACAGTTCTTTATTACTTCTTACTAATGAATCGATGTCCATCCCCATTTTTTTTTATTTTCCTCTTGTCAAAATTTCTAACTATGGTAAAAAGGTCTCCACGCTTGAGGCGGCGTAGCCAAGTGGCTAAGGCAGTGGTCTGCAAAACCATTATTCAGCGGTTCGACTCCGCTCGCCGCCTCCAGATTTTCCAAAGGGGTTACAGAATTTATTCTGTAACCCCTTTTTTTATTTCTAAAGTATAAACATGTTCGTTTATACTTCCGAGGCGAAGTGCGGTTCTTCTTACCTGATATTGGTTGGGAGGTCAAGTTTGAGCCTCAATGTGTAAATGCTGCGGGCAATAAAAAAAGGGAAGGAGCGCAAATCGCTCCTTCCCTTTTTTTATTGCTGAAGAAAAGTTCTGTTACTTTTTAGAGGCTCTTCTGCGTCCGATTCCTGCAATACCGATAAAACCGGTACCGAAAAATTCTTTATCTATAAAACAGAATAAGCAATCACCCTACAGGACAGCATACTAATCAACTACAGCAACTTCGCCAACATACGCACAGGTCCTGTCAAGAGATACGCACTTCTCCAGATGAGAGAAGCACTCAATTTCAAGATAGTTAGGATATTATGAAAGAAGACAGGACGCCCCCGCAAAATTTGCCGGAGGCGTATGTCTTTGGCAAGTAAAATTTTAGCAAAGATTTTACTCCACTTCTATTCCCCAAATCTCTTCAGAATACTCACGGATTGTTCTGTCGGTTGAGAATTTACCCATACGGGCAACATTAAGTATCGCCATCTTAGTCCATTTTTCAGGGTCTAGAAAAACATCATTCACTTTATGCTGGCAGTTGAGATATGACTCAAGATCAAGCATGAGCAAATATTGATCATGTGTATCCAAGAGGCTATCCACTAATGGCTGGAAGAGATTTTTATCTCCCTTACTAAAAGCACCATTGCTAAGACTATCAATAACATTTTGGATATGCTCATTTTCTTTACAAACCTGCATCGGGGTTCTGCTCGGGTTCAGCCGTTCAAATTCAGCTTCTTCAGCGGTCATGCCGAATAAGAAAAAGTTTTCTTCACCTACCTCTTCCCGAATCTCAATATTGGCTCCATCAAGGGTCCCGATTGTCAGGGCACCATTAAGGGAAAATTTCATATTTCCAGTTCCTGAAGCTTCTGTACCCGAAGTGGATATCTGTTCGGATAAATCGGCAGCAGGCATAATCACCTCCGCCTGCGACACATTATAGTTAGGCAGAAAAACTACTTTCAGGCAATTATGAATACGTGGATCATTATTCACAACATCAGCAATTGAGTTGATCAGCTTAATTATAAGTTTTGCTCTCCAGTACGTTGGTGCTGCCTTTCCGGCAAATACCGCCACCCTCGGTGCCATGTTATGGTCCGGATTACGGAGCATATACTGATAGAGATAAATAAGATGCAGGGCATTCAGCAATTGGCGTTTATATTCATGAATACGCTTAACCTGAACATCAAACATCGCATCAGGATCTACCACGATATCAGTATGCTCCTGAATATATTTTGCCAGTCGTGCTTTATTAGCTATTTTAATCGTCTGCCATTCTTTACGGAATTCACTATCTTCGGCTAACGGTTCGAGATTTCGAAGTTGATCCAGGTCTGTAATCCAGCCAAACCCCAGATTCCTGCTGATCAAATCTGCAAGTTCAGGATTGGTCTGCAGCAACCAGCGCCTAGGGGTAATTCCGTTAGTTTTTGAATTGAATTTTCCTGGATAGAATGCATCGAATTCAGGGAAGATCCTTTCTCGTAAAAGTTGTGTATGCAACGCAGCAACACCGTTTACAGAATGGCTTCCAACTATTGCCAGATGGGCCATACGTACTTTCTTGACCGGGCCCTCTTCAATAATGGACATCTTACTCAATCTCCCCGGATTATCCGGAAATGCCTGCGCTACACTCTCAAGAAATCTATGATTTATTTGATAAATTATTTCCAGATGTCGTGGCAATACTTTCCCGATCAGATCCACCGTCCATTTTTCAAGAGCCTCAGGCATTAATGTATGGTTTGTGTAGGCAAAGGTATTGACTGTTATGTCCCATGCTTTCTCCCAGCCTAAACCCTCAATATCAAGCAGGATACGCATTAATTCAGGGATAGCGATAGCCGGATGAGTATCATTAAGCTGAACGGCTACCCTCTCCGGGAACAGATCAAACGATGGGTGTTTCTTTTTGAATCTCCGCAATATATCCTGGAATGTTGCAGCAACGAAAAAGTATTGCTGCTTAAGTCGTAACTCCTGACCTGCATAATTATGATCAGGCGGATAAAGCACTTTTGAGATTGTCTCAGAGCTTACTTTAGCCTCAACTGCACCGATATAATCCCCTCTGCCAAAGTAACTGAGATCAAGCTCACGTGATGCCCGTGCAGTCCATAATCGCATATTGATCACATGATCATTCATATAACCGGGAATCAGCAGATCACATGGAGTCGCCATAACCTCTGATGTTTTTACCCACTTAGCCCGATAATTCCCCTTCTCATCCTGATAACTAGATACGTGTCCGTAAAAGTGTACAGGAAATACAGGGACCCTCCTGTCAAATGCCCAGGGAGTCCCGTATCTCAACCAGTTGTCAGGACTTTCAACCTGATGGCCATCTACTAGTTGTTGGAAAAAAAGCCCATATTCATACCGTATCCCATAGCCATATGCAGGAATTTTCAAAGTAGCTATAGAATCCATAAAACAGGCGGCAAGTCTGCCAAGACCACCGTTACCGAGGGCCGCATCCTCTTCTTCTTCACAAATTTCACTCAGGTCGTAGCCAAGGTCCAGAACTGCTTTTTTCACATCATCCATTACCCCGAGATTGATCACACTGTTCATCAGGGATCGACCAATCAGAAACTCCAGCGAAAGGTAATAGACGCGTTTTTTGCGTTTGGCATAAAATGTCTTCTGCGTGGCAATCCATTTTTCCACCATGATATCCCGCATGGTGTAGGAAAGCGCTCGGGCAATATCCGGAGCCCCTGACCTTTCAGGGTCCCTTCCCTGAAAACTCAATAAATGATGAATGATATTCTCTTTGATCGCCTCAGCATTGGTATCAAAATGTAATTCTGAACAAGGGTCTTCATCCTGACCGGCTTTTGACAATACTTTTTTCTGCACTTTCATTTTTCTTTGCTCCTGAAAAAGTATGCTCGCCTTTCGGCAGCATCAATATAGGTTGTTTAATGCAGATTTAATGTTCTTTGATTCCTTCTGGCCAAAACACTAGGATGCCGTTGCCGCACTGTTTGATTGCTCAGTCATTAATACTAGTCTAACAGCTTATGGCTCCTATACACTTTGCCACTTTTGTTCCGTCACTGTCCAGTTATTGTAGCAGACAACACAATTTCTTGATAGTGATGCCACGTTGTGGTATACCCATATTCCATTTCGTGTCTTATCGTAGCTATTTTCAATCGCCTATTACCCAATAAACCTTGAGGAATTCATGACTAAGAAAAAGCAACAGCAACCGGTTTTGACATTTGTAATCATTTTTGTGATTGGATTTTTTTGCGGTGCCGGATTTGCAGTAATAAAGATGGGCTCTGGCAGTACGCCAGGTTCCACGCCACAACAGGCTGCAACACAATCTAATGATACGTCTATCGCAATCAGCAATCTAGAAGCAGAAGTTACTGCTAATCCTGAGAATTTCAAGGCATGGGTTGATCTTGGACATCGCTATTTTGACAGCAACCAATATGCCAAAGCAATTTCAGCGTATACAACTTCCCTGAATTTTCACTCCGGTGATGCTAATCTTCTTACCGATCTTGGCGTAATGTACCGTCGTACTGGTGAGCCGCAAAAGGCAATCGAGTGGTTCAAAAAAGCTCAGGCCATGAATCCACAGCATGAACCCTCCCGATTTAACGAAGGAATTGTTCGGTATTACGACCTTAAAGACACACAGGGAGCTATTGCAAGCTGGGAGGAACTGCTTAGAATAAACCCAGACGCAACCGGAGGCAATGGTCAGAAAATCAGTGAATTTGTAGAGCACATAAAAGCTGAACAAGCTCAAAAGTAACCATGGCCGTAAATGTGAAATAGATACTGTCATATTTACCCCAAAGGCACTGGTGCCTTTAGACGATAGATTTTTAAAACAAGGACATACTATGAAATTGGAAACCCTCGCCATTCACGCCGGCCAAACAATTGATCAAGACACCCTCTCACGTGCTGTCCCTGTTTATCGTACCAGTGCCTACATGTTTAAATCCACTGAACATGCGGCAAATCTTTTCGCACTCAAAGAGCTGGGTAATATCTATACCAGGATAGGAAACCCGACCCAGGCTGTACTCGAAGAACGTATGACTATGCTTGAAGGTGGAGCGGCATCTCTTGCCCTATCTTCCGGAACAGCGGCTATATTTTATACCATCATCAACATCTGCCAGCATGGTGACGAAGTCGTCGCAGCAAACAATCTTTATGGTGGTACAGTCTCACAATTTGATTCTATTTTACCGCAGTTCGGTATTACTGTGCGCATGGTTGACCCTTCTGATCCAGATAATTTCAAGGCAGCGATCAACGAAAAAACACGAGCAATCTATTGTGAAACAATCGGCAACCCAGGCCTCAACATGACAAATCTGGATGCACTCTCTTCAATAGCTCAAGGTGCCAACCTGCCGCTAATTGTCGATTCAACCTTTACCCCTCCAACGCAGCTGCGTCCAATTGAGCATGGTGCTGATGTGGTAATCCATTCTCTTACTAAATGGCTGGGCGGGCATGGAACAGGTTTGGGTGGTATTGTTATTGATGCAGGTAAATTTGACTGGACCGACCCGAAATTCAGTTTATACAACGAACCTGACACATCATATCACGGGCTCAGGTATGCTCATGATCTTGGTGAGATGAATCCCATTGCATTTGCATTACGGATGCGTCTTGTGCCTCTGCGCAATCTTGGCGCATGTATAAGCCCAGACAACTGCTGGATGTTTCTGCAGGGGCTGGAAACACTCGCCCTCAGAATGGAAAGGCATTGCGAGAACGCACTGACCGTAGCCAATTTCCTACAGAACCACAGTGATGTAGATTCTGTTAATTACCCTGGACTTCCCGATTCCACAGGCCATGATATTGCAAAAAAGTACCTGAAGAAAGGGTTTGGCGGAATGGTCTCTTTCAGTATTCGTGGTGGTCGTGAAGCAGGCAGGAAGTTTATCGACAACCTGCAGCTTTTTTCTCACCTGGCTAATGTTGGTGATGCTAAATCTCTTGCTGTTCATCCTGCAACGACAACCCACTCGCAACTCTCTTCAGAGCAACTGCAGGCGGGCGGTATTACAGACGGCATGATACGCCTCTCAATAGGCATTGAGCATATTGATGATATAATTGCCGATCTGGCTCAGGCTATTACTGCGGCTCAAGTCTGATGGTGTCGTAAAAAGCCCGATCTTCTTCATTGTAGGTTTTTCACATGAACTCGAAATACCACATGTATTATTGATGTCCTGTGAAAAATACTACGCCTCATATCTCGGACTTCTCGAAGTCTACGCTTATCTGACTTAGCCATCCGATAAGCATAGGCCCAGGAGGCTGTCCGACAATAGGGGTTTTGGCAAAAATCGAGACATTTTCAAAAAACAAGCACAGCCATATAGTTGATATCGAAGTCTCACTTCGTTCGCCTATCTTGCGCGCATTGTTTTTTTGAAAATTCCTAATATTTTGGACAGATAGCGTAGACTTCGAAAGACTTTTTTACTAATCCATCAAGCCTGAAATTTAACAACCTTCAATCAGGACATCTGCGGACGGTTCCATGACAACCGATCAACACAATATAACAGAACTACCATCACGCCCTCACGACTCTGTTGGGGTTGTGAAAAAACAACAGTATACCTTTGCACACCCTCCGGAGGAACTGGTTCTCGAAAGCGGCGCACGCCTCGGGCCTGTTACTATTACCTTCGAAACCTACGGAACTCTCTCACCGAACAGAGATAACGCAATTTTGATAGCACACGCCTTTACGGGTGATTCACACGCTGCCGGATATTATAGTTCTGATAGTGAAGATGCCAAACCCGGGTGGTGGGAATTCATGATTGGTCCCGGTAAAGGTATTGATACCGACCGCTACTGTGTTATCTGCTCAAATATTCTCGGCAGCTGCATGGGCAGCACCGGCCCCAGCTCCATAAACCCTGATACAGGTGAGCCTTACGGCATGGAATTCCCCATGATGACCATCGGGGATATGGTAACGGCCCAGAAGGCATTAATTGACCACCTGGGTATTGAAAAACTTGTTTCAGTTATTGGTGGATCAGTCGGGGGAATGCAGGTTCTTGAATGGTGTGTCAGATACCCGAACATGGTTCGCTCGGCTATCCCTATTGCCACAACCATGCGCCACTCAGCTCTGGCGATCGCCTTTAATGAGATTGCACGACAGGCAATCATAGCCGATCCCAACTGGAATAACGGGGACTATTATGGTACCGAAAAACCCGATCTAGGACTGGCTGTAGCTCGCATGGTCGGGCATGTGACATACCTCTCCGATGAGGCCATGCGCAGGAAATTTGGCAGAAGGCTTCAGGATAAAAATGATTTTTCCTATGATTTCGGAGTTGATTTTCAAGTTGAGAGTTATTTGCGGCATCAGGGAACAAAGTTTGTCCAGCGCTTTGACGCCAACTCGATGCTCTATATCACTAAAGCGTCAGATTATTTTGACCTTAAAGATCGTGTCTCTACGCTCCAATGCATTGCAGAGCCTCATCGCTCACACTCAAAATTCCTGGTAATATCTTACAGTTCAGACTGGCTATACCCGACTTATCAGGCAAAAGAACTCGTTCAGGCCTTAAAACGTACAGGCCAGGATGTGAGTTTCTGTGAAATTGAAGCGGATTGCGGCCATGACGCATTTCTCATTCCCGATGAACGTCTTACCAACCTGATACGAGGTTTTTTACATGGTATCCCCGGAAACTGATGCAATCAGATTTGATCTCCAGGTTATTGCCGACTGGATAGAACCCGGCTCAAAAGTACTTGATCTTGGTTGCGGTAAAGGAGATTTGCTCGCCTGGCTCACGACAAACAAACAGGTCCGGGGAACCGGTATAGAAATGAACAAGGACAAGGCTGCAACGTGTATTGCGCGAGGGTTGAGTGTCCTGCAGGGTGATCTGAATGATGAGGTACAGGACTATCCAGATAAGCATTTTGACTATGTGATTTTAAGCCAGACACTGCAGCAGATATTTGAACCGGCGCGCTTGCTGTATTCGCTTTCACGGATTGGCAGACGGGTAATAGTTTCGTTTCCAAATTTCAGCCATTATTCGAGCAGACTGCAGTTGCTGCTGAAAGGCACAGCCCCAAAAAACGATCAGCTCCCCTACTCCTGGTATGACACTCCAAACATCAGGGTTATCACCTTCTCTGACTTCAGGAAATTTGCCAGTGATGTCGGTTACACAATCGTCAAAGAGATTGCTATTAACACCAACAGTGCTAATAGTGCCGGTAACATTGTTACGTATTGCCCGAACCTGAGGGCTACCTACGGAATATTCGTAATCGAAAAATAATTCATAACCGTATTGCAGTAATACCCTACTTATCTGGAAGAAATTTTATCATGTCAATTCAAACCAAAATCGGTCCGGTAACCGACTCTCTCTCAGCGCTCTGTGACCATATACATTCCTCATCGAACTGCAAGCACGACAAGGTTCCGGCTGTAGTAAAAAAACTGCTCTCTTCCTGGCAGGCAAAGGAATGTTATGACCATATCAGCCCGGTTTCTATTCCTTCACACGCTCAGGTAATAGATATTGTTAATCAGATTCGTCGAATTCTGTTTCCCGGATATTTCACCAAAACAAAGCTGCACGCATCCAACATTGAATATTATATCGGCAAGGAGACAACAGATCTCTACGAAAAGATGTCCGAGCAGATAACCATGGCAATCCGCCATGACTGCCGAAGACACGGTCAGCCATGCACCGCCTGCGAACAGCAGAGCCACCAGATTACTTTAGATTTTATTGAAGCTCTGCCATCGGTTGCCTCAGTACTGGCAAGCGATATTCGTTCAACACTGGCAGGTGATCCGGCAACCGATAATCCTGATGAAATCATATTCAGCTATCCCGGTTTAATGGCAACGACTATTTTTCGCGTAGCACATGAACTGTACGAACTCAAAGTGCCCATTATTCCAAGAATCATGACCGAATACGCTCATAGCCTTACCGGAATAGATATCCATCCGGGTGCGACAATAGGACCGGGCCTGTTTATTGATCACGGCACCGGTGTGGTTATTGGTGAAACTACTATTATCGGTAAGAATGTCAGGATCTATCAGGGTGTAACCCTTGGTGCTCTCTCATTACCACGTGATGCCGGTGAAAAGTTGCGCAACATGAAACGTCACCCAACCATTGAAGACGATGTAATTATCTATGCAAATACAACAATCCTCGGTGGTGACACGGTAATTGGTGCCGGATCGATTATCGGCGGTAATATCTGGCTTACAGAGAGCGTCGAAACAGGGACACGAGTACTGTTGAAACGTCCGGAACTTATTTATTCTCATCCCAAAAAGCACGACTAATCCACCTAATCATTACAACCCCATGAGGTGATATATGGCCAGCAACATTACAGCTACAATCGGTAATACTCCACTGCTCACTCTGGACAACTTCGGCGCAGACTGCGGTGCAACGATTCTAGCTAAGCAGGAGTCCCGCAACCCCATGGGAAGTGTAAAGTGCCGTATCGCGGTATCAATGATCGAGACTGCGCTCAAGGATGGTTCTATCAAAGCCGGCACAACTGTAATAGAACCCACAAGTGGCAATACAGGTCTCGGCCTCGCATTTGTCTGTGCAACAAAAAATATTCGCCTTATCCTCACTATGCCAGAGTCAATGAGTATAGAGCGGCGTAAACTCTTAAAACACCTCGGAGCTGAACTTGTGCTTACCCCTGCTGCCCAAGGTATGAAAGGTGCAATAGCAGCTGCAAAAGAACTGGCTGATAATACAAAAAATGCATTTATCCCCGATCAGTTCGGCAACCCGGCTAACCCGGAAATTCATCGCCGTACAACAGCTGAAGAAATCTGGCGCGATAGTGATGGCGAAGTAGATATTTTTGTCGCCGGCGTTGGTACAGGCGGCACCATTACGGGGTGTTCTGAAGTGCTGAAAAAATATAATCCCGCAATGCAAACTATTGCTGTCGAGCCGGCTGACTCCCCGGTTCTTTCAGGCGGCAATCCAGGGCCTCATAAGATCCAGGGAATCGGGGCCGGATTTATACCAGCCATCCTGAACCGCGAAATTATTGATGAAGTGATGACTGTAACGAATGATCTGGCGTTTGAAACAGCCAGGGAATTAGCGAAAACCGAAGGTGTCCTCTGCGGAATTTCCTGCGGTGCCGCAGCGCATATTGCACGCGAAGTTGGGCGCAGACCCGAGAATAACGGAAAGCGCATAGTGGTTATCCTGCCGGACACTGGTGAGAGATATCTCAGCACTCCACTACTTCAGGAATAACTGCGACATCACTCTATCTTTCTATCCGATACAGCCAGCGTAATTGAGTGGTAATTCCGGCTGTATCGTATTATGCTTCACGATTATTTTAGCTGATGCTGTTCTAAATTAACTGTGAGGCCGGGACCATCGAAACACGACACTTAAGAATTTTCACTTCTGTTTACAAGAGCCGCAGCTTTACCAAAGCCGCTGAGATACTACATACTAGTCAGCCGACTGTAAGTGAGCATATCCGTAACCTTGAATTACGCCTGAACTGTAAACTGTTTGACAGACTCGGGCGTACCATCATGCCCACCAAAGAGGCAGAAATTCTTTATCCACGCGCTCTCGCAATCCTTGAAGACCTTCATAAACTTGAAGATGAACTGGCAATGGCCGGCAAAAGTGTTACAGGTGAATTGATTCTCGGGGCCAGTACCATACCTGGTGCATATATTCTGCCCTCAATCGCCGCCTCATTTAAAAACAGATATCCCGGAATTTCGTTTGAAATTCGCATTGACGACTCTGCCAAAGTCATCGAATCAATCCAGTCAAATGATATCTTTATTGGTATTGTAGGTGCTCAGATTCCTGCCAGGAAAATCTCCTATCAGCAATTTGCAGAGGATGAACTGATACTTATCTGTTCAGCTAACAGTGACATACCTGAAAAAATTGCACCCGAATTTCTTCCTGAATTACCGTTTATTCATCGGGAACACGGCTCAGGTACCAGGAAGAACATTGAGTCTTTTCTCTCCCAAAAAGAGATAGGGCTAAACCAGCTTAATATAGTGGCTACCCTTGGCTCCAGCACCGCAGTAAAAGAAGCCGTTAAAGCTGATCTGGGAGTATCGATTATTTCCAGATACGCTGTTCAGGATGAACTTATCTCCGGCAGTGTAAAGCACATTGACATACACGGCCTGACAATGAGCAGAATGCTCTATATAGCATCGGCCTCAAAACGCACGCTGCCACACCATTATCAAGTGTTTTTGGACTCGCTTCTTCAACAGGTGGAAGACTGATTACAGAGGGGTTTACGCCCTTCTGCCTGATCACGCAAAACAGAAACATGCTTTGCCCGCACATCATTTCAAACAGCTTTCACCCGTTGCATTCCTAACACACTAATGGCATAATACGTTAATACAATCACAGCTTTTCCAGCCACAGCTAACCAATTCAAATATCATACATTTTTTCTATGGATAACAGAGGATTATACATTCAGCTCATAAGTATTCACGGGCTTATTCGAAGCAACTCACTTGAACTCGGCCGGGATGCCGATACTGGCGGCCAGACCAAGTACGTCGTTGAACTTGCCAAAGCATTGGCAAGTCATGAAGAGGTTGCTCAGGTTGACCTGGTTACCAGACTCATCAATGACAAAAATGTCAGTGACGATTATAGTCTGAAAATTGAACCGATTTCAGAAAAAGCACGGATAATTCGTATACAATGCGGTGGCAGAAAATATATCCGCAAAGAACTGCTTTGGCCTCATCTTGAAGAATTTATAGATAAAACGATTAAATTTATCACCTCGCAACCGCGCCACCCGGATATAATTCATGGGCATTATGCTGATGCCGGTTACGTTGCAAAACAACTTGCAGCCGCTTTTGATACTCCGTTTTTTTTCACCGGTCATTCAATGGGTAAAAATAAGCAGGCCAAACTCCTTGCAGACGGTTTAAAAGAATCGGAAATAGAGCGACAGTATAAAATTACAACCCGAATAGATAACGAGGAGAATATCATTCGCAGCGCGAATATGATCATCACCTCCACTCAGCAGGAAATTGACAAACAGTACGGACTTTACTCAAACTACAAATCAGCAAAATACTGTGTAATTCCGCCAGGAATTGAGCTTGACGCGTTTCATCCATATTATGATTCCCAACTCGATATGGATTTAATGAGTGAAGAAGTCAAACAGACGAAGGTTACTCTTCGTAATGAATTATACAGATTCTGGAGTAAACCTGAAAAACCATTCATTCTAGCCCTCTGCAGACCGGATCATCGAAAAAACATTACCGGGCTCATAGATGCCTACGGTACCGATAAAGAACTCCAGGCTCTGGCAAATCTAGCAATCTTTGCAGGTATCCGTCATGATATTAACTCTATGGAGGAAAATGAAAAAGCGGTTCTGACAGATATGCTACTGCAGATGGATCGCTATGACCTATACGGGAAACTGGCTATCCCCAAACAACATGATTTTGCAACTGAGGTACCCGCTCTCTATCGTATGTGTGCACAAAGCAAAGGTGTGTTTATCAATCCGGCACTCGTCGAACCGTTTGGTCTCACACTGATTGAAGCATCAGCCTGCGGCCTGCCAATCGTTGCGACCAATGACGGTGGACCGGTTGACATTATAAAAAACTGTGAGAGCGGCTTGCTGGTAGATGTGGGTTCAACATCTAAAGTGATTGATGCCCTGCATAAAATTCTCATCGATCCTGAACTTTGGGAAAAATTTTCAAACAACGGAATTAATGGCGTAAGAAAACATTACAGTTGGTCTGCACATTGTCAGGCAACAATTGATCAATATAAAAATCAATTACCTGCATATAAAGATGTAGCTGTAAAAGGGAAAACATCTGCAACCCGTCCTCTACGCCCTTCGTTTGGTAAGCGCCTTGCAGGGATCAAAAAACTCATGATCACCGATATAGACAACACCCTTATCGGAGACAACAACAGCCTTTATCAACTCCTTGAAATACTTGAGTCAAAACGAAGAGAACTTGCCTGGGGAGTGGCTACCGGTCGTAGCCTTGAACTGACCCTGGAAGCAATGACAGAATATGACATCCCCATGCCGGATATCCTTATTTGCTCCGTCGGAACGGAAATGTATTATGGACCAGACCTTCGTATGGATAAAGGCTGGCAAAGACATATATCTCATCTATGGAAGCCAGAGCGCATTAAAGAGGCTCTTGCGGAATTTGAGTGGTTGGTATTTCAGGAGGCAGAAGGCCAGCGTAGCCATAAAATCAGTTACTATCTGGAGAACACTGATAACAGGCTTGAACAAATCAATGAAGTTCTTGCCGACAACAGATTACGCTGTCAGGTAATTTACTCACACGGTCAGTTCCTCGACATTCTCCCTTACAGGGCATCTAAAGGCAAAGCGGTAAATTACCTGCAGTATAAATATGAGTTCCTCCCGCGTTATGTCATGGTTGCGGGCGACTCCGGAAACGATGCGGACATGCTGCAAGGTAAAACTCGCGGTCTCATTGTCGGCAATCACAGCGACGAGCTCAATTATTTAAAAAAAATGCCTCGCACATATTTTAGCGAGGGGAAGTATGCCGCTGGAATAATCGAAGGATTACAACACTACGGCATAATTTCATAGTGAAAGACGTTGAGTGGGCGTTGATTACTGCCTCTTGTGTCACGTTTTGAAAGTTGTAGGTTGGTACAATTAAATCTATCA
Source organism: Desulfosediminicola flagellatus (assembly GCF_005116655.2). Lineage (GTDB taxonomy): Bacteria > Desulfobacterota > Desulfobulbia > Desulfobulbales > Desulfocapsaceae > Desulfopila > Desulfopila flagellata. The sequence continues at coordinate 3,776,711 of NZ_CP050698.1, forward strand.
AAAACGGTAAGGGGCAGGAAGATGATTCTACATCCTGAAAGTTAAGAATCACTACTACTATTCAAGCAAACTACGCTCTTCTACAGAGAGGAAGTGGTCTGAAGCACTCAGTCGCTTCAGTCGTAAATGCAATACTTTCTGGAGCATGAAGTTCATTACATTCTGATAATACCCAATATCACTTCTAAATTTCCACTGTTTCCGTGCATTGAGTTCTAACAGAACAGACCGTATCGACTGGTGCTCTGGTGCACTGTCGCGTATTTGAGCTTCGAATTGTGTATTCAACTGAAATACAAACGGGATATTCTCTGGTTCCACTCCGCTCAAAGACCATGAAAAGTCGGATTTCAAGCTCGCTTCTCCTATATATGCATCATATATTCGTGTATTTCCGTCTTCCGGCGAAACAAGAGAGAGCACCAGCCTCTCTTTATGGGAATACATATAATATGTTTTCCCGGGTACTGGTTTGAACTTGAACTCGCAAGAAAGAACCACAAGGGAATGAAGGTAGTCTGTAGCAATTCTTTTCAGACTATCTCTATGGACTGAAGGGAGTTGAAGGGTTTCCTGGGCCTGAGACAGTATGCCCAGCGTCTGGCATGTCCCCTTCCCCTGCGGGTTTGGATTCTTAGAGGAATACTCGGGTTCCACATCAACACAATGTGAATTTTCTGAACGTAAATCTTTAATTACCATTGCATAGGAACAGAAAAAATTGATCAGCAGGTCACTACCCCTGACTCACACGATAAATTTCTTCGATAGTGGTTTGGCCGGCCAGGACCTTATTTGCGCCATCACTTCGCAGAGTAATCAGACCGTTTTCTTCTATGGCACGGCGTTTTATCTCATTTGCATCTGAGGTTGTCAACACCAGGCTCTTCATCGCAGGCGTCATTATCATGAGTTCATATATACCTTTTCTGCCGCGATAGCCCGTATGATGACATCTGGTGCATCCTTTGCCCCTATAGAGTTCAACGCCTTTAAACTCTTCTGGGTTTAATCCGATTTTCTTAAGTTCCTCAGGATCTGGTAAATATGGTTCTTTACAGTTTTCGCAAAGAATACGTACCAGACGTTGAGCAAGAATTGCATTTATTGATGAGGCGATAAGAAACGGTTCAATTCCCATATCACGCAATCGGGTAATCGCACTAGGAGCATCATTGGTATGAAGGGTAGAAAACACCAGGTGGCCTGTTAAGGCAGATTGAATGGCAATTTCAGCTGTCTCTGAATCACGTATCTCTCCAACCAGAATCACGTCGGGATCCTGTCGAACTATTGAGCGAAGTCCCGAAGCAAAGGTAAGATCAATTTTCGAATTCACCTGAACCTGGCCAATACCACTAATTCGATATTCTATCGGATCTTCAACTGTAATGATATTGATATCGGTATTGTTAATTGAGGTAAGCGCCGCATAGAGAGTAGTTGTCTTACCCGATCCGGTTGGTCCTGTAACAAGGACAATACCGTTAGCAGCTTTAATCTGGGTTGAAAAGTCAGCCAACCTGTCAGCTGGCATTCCCAGATCTGCCAACGACATCAATATTGAAGACTTATCAAGTAAACGTAACACCACCCTTTCCCCAAAGGCTGTAGGCAGTGTTGAAACTCGAACATCAATTTCCTTATTGCCAACCTTGAGCTCAATACGACCATCCTGCGGTAATCGCTTCTCGGCGATATCGAGTTTGGCCATAATCTTTACTCTGGATACCAGTGTGGATTGCACATGCTTAGGAGGACTGAACATATCATATAAGATGCCGTCCAATCGTTGCCTGATCTTCAGACTGTTTTGATACGGCTCAATATGGATATCGGAAGCACCCTCGCGAACCGCTTGCGCAAACATAAAGTTCACAAGTTTTATGACCGGCGAGTCACTTGTATCGTCCAGAAGGTCGCCAACTTCCCCTATTTCACTGAACAACTGCTCGGGATCCTCATCGTCAATATCCTGCATCACCTCTTCAGCAGTATCCTGTGTCATATCATACGCATAGTTAATTGCGCTGACAATTGCCTGATGAGGGCATAGTACCGGTCTCACTCCCTCCCACTGCAACATACGCCGCAGATCATCCAAAGGCTGAAACATTGAGGGATCATTAATAGCAATAAACGAATCCTCAGCAGTTACTACCGGCACCATACGGTTTTTTTTAAGAAAGCCGATATACACACCAGCTGTAAACTCTGTCTGAATCTCGGTCGGCAACTGTTGTGCGACCTCTATCTCAAATTGAATACCAAGCGCCTTCAGAACGTCAAATTCATCAATTGCCTTACTCTTAATAAGCAGTTCACCAATACGTTCCGTTCCGGTACCCGCATTAATAGCATCTCTGATTACCTCAGGTGACAAGTTGCAGCTCTCCTGCAATATTTCGCCGAGTTTTTTCATGTAGGTACTGTCATCCTTGATGAGAATAGTGATATCACAAACATCTCAAACTTATTGCCTGGTGCGCATTTCCTGTCGTAACCGCTCGATATTTTCTCGTGCTATACGTACAAGCGGCAGTCCCTGTTTATCAGGATCACTCGCTTCAACGGCTGTCGCTGCTGTTCCGGTTGTAATCACTTGCTGATAATAGTCGAGAGCCTGCCTGTGCTGCCCTTCTCGTTCTGAAACAACACCAATATTTAAAAGCGTGTATGGATTATTGGAGTCATAGGCGAGCGCCTCCTCAAAATAGTCACGTGCCTCGCGTAACCTGTTATCCACAAGTTTGGCATAGCCCCTTTCGGTAAGTATTATTGCATGCTGCTTATTCTCACGACTATACATCGTCTCTGTATCAACACCAGGCATCACAGATTTCATTACATCTTCTTTTTCTAGCGTTACACCAGCGATATCAGCCGGATTTCGAACTATCTTTGGGGTAATAAAGATGAACATATTGTTTTTGACTACACCGGTTGACTTAGATTTGAAGAGCCATCCCAATCCCGGAATATCGCCAAGTAGTGGCACCTTAACCTCACCAACTGTTGTATCCTCACCAATGATACCTCCAATAACAACAGTATCCATATCATTGATTATAACATTGGTGTTTGCGGTCCTTCTAAACGTTGTCGGTGTGAGTTCCAAACTGCTGGCTTTCAATTTTACGATTTCCGTCTCAATCTCCAGACGCATGGTATCCGCCTGATTGATATGTGGCGTAATAACCATCTTGGTTGCCACATCCCGATATTCATACTGCGTATAGTCCTGTGCGCTGTCTGTGGTATTCTGACTGGTAATGTACGGTACATTCTCACCGACACTGATTTCAGCCTTTTTATTATCTGTAGTCAGAATCTGCGGTGCAGAAATAATATTGATATCGGAGTCACTCTTATATGCTCTTAATATTGCTCCGATGTTCGGAAATGTCACGCCACCAATCTTGATTCCCTGTTTCAGCACGCCGAAAGAAAAACCATCAGGAAGAGAAGGATCTTCTGCATCAATACCTCCCAGCAAAGAAAAGGGTGAATCAGAATTACTACTAAATCCTGAAGCAAGTGCCCCTGTACTATCAGCAAATGAACCACCCAATGCCCATTCCACACCTACATCAAAATCCTTGCTGGTATTCACCTCCAGAATCAACGCTTCCAGGTAGACCATCTGGCGAGGAATATCGAGCTTTTTGATCACCCCTTCGAGCACTAAATATTCTTCACGACTTGCGGTAATAATCAGTGAATTTGTCTCCTCATCTGCTGTTATCTTAACATCCTTCGATATCGCAGGAGCCTTGCCCTTGTCGGTTTCTGCCGCCTGGGATGTTGGCAGAGCCGTCAACACTTTTGCAAGTTCAGTTGCGTAAGCATTTTGCAGATAAAAAACATGAATATTCCCTTCACCACGCTGCACCGGGGTATCAAGCAATTCAACAAGATGTTTAACCCGCTTGATTTCATCCTTGCTTGAGAGCACCACAAGTGAATTAACACGTTCATATGGCACAACCTTGACGGTCCCCTTCTGGATTGACCCTTTTTTGCTGGCAGTTGTACGCTGGTAGACTGTATTGAGAATCTTTGCAATTGAGCTGGCGGCTGCGTTCTGCATCGGGATCACTGCCACCTCTTCTGTGGTATATTCAACATCCAGCTCTTTAATAATCGCCATCAGACGCTGAATATTGGATAGCGTTTCGGTAATGATCAGCATTCCCGAGTCTGGATGAGAGATAACCACCGATGTTTTTGAAACAAGTGGCGTAAGCACCTTTTTCATATCATCAGGGGAGCTATATTCTAAAGGTACCAGCTGAGTAACAACCTTATCTTCAGGATGGCGCACCATCCCCATTCTAATAGTCTCAACGCTCTTTGATCTTGCTGCAGCAGATGGCAGGATTTTTATGACTGAACCCGATTCAACAGTAGTAAACCCGTGAACTTCAAGAACGGACTCAAAAACTCTATACGCCTCTTCTTCTGAGATTTTAGTTGGCGAAAGAATTGTCACATTTCCCTGTACCGACTTGTCGACGACAAAGTTCTTTTTAGTCAACTCACTGATATACTTAATAAACAACCGTATATCTACATTATCAAAGTCTATGGTAATAAACCGTTTACTGACGGTTGAACCACTATTTTCGATTACCGTCTGTCCATCGTCAGCCGCAATAAGCCCTTCAGCTGTAAAGCAAACGATAAATGATAGTAGAAACATTAGAGGTAATCTCAAACATCTCATGAACTCTTCCCCTGGTAGTTATTAGCGGGATAGTTAAAATAAAGACTACCCCTGATATCTGTAACTCTTTTACCACTACTACTGCTGCTCCGGCTCCTGCTCCTGCTCTTCCGGTTGCTCCTGCTCTTCCTGCTCCGTTTCCTCTTCCTGCTCTTCTTCCTCTGCCTCCAGCTCCTGTTCAACTTCCTCGGTATCATCAGGAAGTTCAATATCTCCAAGAGATTCAGGCGGAACTTGTTCTCCGGTTGATCTAACAACTGTGCTTGCTGTTGTACTTCTTGGGCGGACAATTCGTCGTGTGGGTCTCACTACTCGCGGCTTCGTAATACGTTGTCGTGTTGTTACGTTTTGGTTTGAACCTGTTTGCGCTCCAATAGTTCCTCGTCGCGTAGTCGGACTGACCGAGGTGGGACGCTGTGACCTCGGTCCAAATTGAGCAGCTTCACTCATATCAAGCATTTCATCTTTGCCATTATGACTAAGTATCACCTTTCCTCGCCGAATCTCTTTTATATCAGCCCCCTGAACCTCATCACCAATAGCATAAAGTTCCTGTTTTCTATCTTTTTTATTCAGAATAATAGCACGACTATTTTCACCACTGCCGATGGTTCCCATCAACACAACTTCAAGCTCAGTAACCTCTAATTCTTCTTCAACTTCTGGCTGAGGTTCTTGTATTTCACCCGCTACAGGAGGTTTCCCAAAGAGATTCCTCTTCGTTATTATCGAATAGTTAACTGTTTTCCTCAGATTCTCGTCGTTCACATCCCCACTCTCAACTACTTTTGGATCTGCAGGGATCTCTACCTCAGTAACAGGACTAGTGAGGACAAACCGCTCTAGCGCGAGATAAAAGCCTTCCACCCCTGCAACACAAGCCACTGTTATCACAAGAAACGGAAGAATATTGAAAATTCGCGTAGTCATTATTACTTACCTATAAGGTGCCGAACCGAAACCTCGGGTTACCGATTGTTCCAGAAATATTAAAGGGCAAGGCTGTCTTTCTGTACTGTTTTTGCAACCTTTTTACGACTCGAAGAACTTGAGGCTTTTCTTTTAAAAAGTCTTTTTGCGGCACCAGACTGCCGCTCACATTTACATTGCTTGATTCAACTCTGTCGGAGATGTTTACACTTCCTTCAAATTCCGCATCTATCTCTTTTCCCTTAAACGTCCCTTCTATCAGCTCAAGTGACCCGTTTTTAAAAGTCAATCCGGCCTCCAGAGATATAACCTCCATCTCTTTCAGTGACAACACTGGCTGCATCAATGAAAATTTTCCATCTCTGAGGGTAATCACTCCTTTAATATCTTTGTCGCCTCCCGCCATTGAAGCTGAGTACGAGCCTAAAAACTTCAGCTGGCCGGAAATCTCACGTCGCGATACCATGCGCACATATTTAGATTGCGAGATATCTACAGCTGATAATTCTATGTCATCAAGTGTGAATTTATCATCGCGAGGAGCAAACAGGAGTTGACTCGTGAATGTGCCGTTATAAAGATCGCCACTTAACGAATAATCGAGTCCAAAGCCACTCAAAATTGGACGAATACGTATGTTTTGGAGGCGTAGTATTTCGTCTCCGGAAGTTTTTTCTGCGATTACAGCCTTGTTGAGATAAATATTAAAGGGCAATTGCAGTTTGAATGTTCCAACATTGACATCAGTTCCCTCAAATGCCTCTTCGATTTTTCTTTCAGCAAATTTTTCAAATTTATCTGCGGGAAACCGAACATACAGCAAAACGCAGGTCAGCAGCAGTGCATACAAAAGATAACTCAGGAATTGCATGACTGAAGGGGCTCTCATCTCCACGATTATGCTGCCTCCATGAACGTAACAATCTGCAGTATCACATCGAGATACCCCTGTTTCTTAGCACTCACCTGTATAGACAACCGCTTAATTGAAACGACGTTCTTTTCGGATTCAGTTAAGTTTAGAAATCTAACCAGTTGCTCAAGCGTGACATCCTGTAGCTTCAATTCAACAACAGATTCTTCCAAAGAACCACCTTCAGCTGATATAACTGAAGGTTTCATATATTTAATCAACTCCTTCACCTGCGATTTCTCGGCTTGCTGGTCCAGAAAGGTAAACAGTGTGAACCCCTTTGCGCGCTTTGCCAGATTTGCCTTAATTCCACCTTCTTCAATTCGAAGCTCGGAATATTCCTGTTTGAGGAGTTGAATCTCAACAAGTTCCCGTTCCTGCAATTCAACGGATTTGATTAAACGATGCCTGGCCTCTATATAAGGCGATAAAATAAAGTGATAGAAAAGAACACCCAGAATTGCTAAACCTGCCCCCAGCACGAGCAACCGCTCCCGGGCTGACATATCATCGACACCGGTCTTGGCCCGAATATTTTGAATAACATTTTGTAATGATGAGATATTCATAATCTATTATTGCAGTGCCAGTTTCAATTCAAAACGGACTTCTCCACCTTTGGGAGCGAGGTTTGCCGAACTGATTGTTACGGACTTAAAATATTCTGATTTTTCCAATTCTTTCTTTACATTATCAACAGTGTTGAAGTCTTTGGTTTCTGCTTTAATTCGTATATCATCCTGATCTGCTACTAATCTGGTGATTACAATAGGCAGGTTCTCTGGAATCCTTGAAGATAACTCCGAAAGCAATGCAAGCTTGCCAAGGTTTCCCCCGCCTTTGCCCCCGCTCCTGTATACTTCACGCGTTTCGTTAATCTTAACTGTCAGTTCTTTCAGCGGGTATCTAATTATCTTTGCCTCCGGCATAGCCTGCTGCGCAACGGCAAAAACTTCATTTTTCAATGTATCCCTTCGATTCTCAAGTTCATTGAATTCCCAAAAAAGAAACAAAAACACACCAAGACTGAGGACTCCGAGTGGCACGACAGTGGCCATAACGATTTTTCGAATATTTTTCAGAGAAGGTTGTTTTTTAAAATCACCCTTCCTGAAATTCAGAACTGCACATCCTTTCCTATTGTAGGTTGCAAGAGCAAGAGCACGGTTCATCATGGCCGGGTTCCATGGCATGCTTTCCGACGGCTCAATCTTGACCAAGGGCTGCCGGGCGATATCACATGCCTGGATATCAAGAGGCAGTGCCTCTTTAAGCTGACCAAATAATTCCGGATCTAACCCTACACCGCCATTCACAAAACATGGTCCACCTTTTTCCAGCAAGGCGGCGTGCCCGACTGAAAGCAGCGTCTGCTTGACAGGCAACACCAACCGACGCACCACCTCATTAATCTTTTCGGGATTTTTCACATCAACCGTACACCCGTCATCAGCAAGGGAAAAACCGGCAATATCCTCGGCGTCTACCCCCAGAGAACGAACAAGTGCAATTTTGCCATTATTGATAAGGATAAGCGTTGTCTGCTTGAAACTGATATCGAGGAGTACAAACCTTTTCAGTCCTGTGACGGAGGCTAAAACAGCAGCGGTCTGTAGGCCACTTACCCCGAATAATTCGGGATCGAGACCCTCAGCCTGAAAGGTGGCAAGGGTGTCGGCAACGAAACCTTTGTCAACCATTGCTGCAAGAACCTCAGTTCCCTTACTTTCAATTTCAGAAAACAGGTAGTCAATATGTAAGTCTTGAATCCTGTGGGAGGTGAGCTCCTCTATCTCAAAAGGGAGAACTTTTGCGACCTTTCGCTTATCAACAAACGGGAGTAGAAGATTTCTAAAAAAACAGTTTTCAGCACTTACAGACAGCCGACAAGCCCCATCCTTAAAGCCTGTCTGCCTGATAACATCCTGAACAGCTTCAGCAACTCCTCCCTCTTTGGCGATAGCGACGCCAAAACCGGAAACCACTGAGATTTTCTGGTCAATGTCCAGCATCACTCCAGAAACACAATCGTCATGGATATCTATTGCGAGCAGATTTTCCACCGATATCACTCCACTTTCCGATAGAGGAAACTGACAGTGTTTTCTTTATTTCGTTCAACTATTGCAGTCATAATTCTTCGTTGATCATTAAAAACACCTTCAGCATCTATTTTAAAATAGGAGCTGGTAGTTGAAATCACCTTTCCCGACAACTCAATGTCGTTAGGAAACCCTGTAACGTCACGATACCATTCTACGGTTTCAAGGTTTTCGTAATTACCTTCCTCATTTCGAAATTCAGCCAACAATTCTGACAACTCCGCCGTCATAAAAGAGTGCATTGCCTGCAGCAACTCCTCTGATGCCGTATTAATGTTAATTGTGCCATCTGAGCCATACACCGTTATATAATCAACCAGTCCGGGACGATCTTCGTCACCAAACAGCAATTCAGGGGTGATACCCTTTACCAACAGCAAATCCTCTATAACAGTTACAGGACCATTCTGACATTCATATGAATTTTCCAATGATCTGTAATAGCTAGATTCAGCACCGAAATCAGATTCCCGGTCATCACTGTCGAGCCAATCTACAAGAGCATCCACAATTTCCCGAGCCTCCTGTTCATCCTCTATGCCAAAGGTACCGGAAAGAAGCAATCTATTCAATATTTCTCTGTTTTCATTGGTATTTTGTTCCTCCTCGCCCTCCTGTTCACCTTCACTTTCCTGAACAAGGCTATTAATCTGTAACTTCCCGGACAGATCAGTTATCTCAAGATTCAATACACCTCTACCAAATAAGCCGGGGAAAGATTCCACATCAATTACTGCCCACTGGTCCTGCAACGTATCGTATGTATTGGCTTTACCATCTGCTTCAAGTAACGCAGCAGCAATGGTAAACCCTGATTTAGAAATCATTCGCAAACGCTGCCCGTCAAGCTGGGCCGCTGATGCAAAATAATTCTGCCTCACGGACCTGTTAAACTGAACGGTCACTGCAATAAGCAGGCTGATTACCATTATGGTGATCAACAGCGCCATGCCTTGATTCTCAGCCAACTTCTTGATACGCATTATTCGTCCGCCTTTTTCTCAGATGGTGCTTGAGGAATGGCAACAGAAGTTCTAAATGTCACACCTTCTTCAACGGAATCCACTTCACCCAAAAGTACATTTATGCGTACCAAAGCCGGTAAATTGATGGCAGTAGCCTGCTCTTCAGCATCTTGCAGTGATTCTTGTGGTTCACTGTCCCAACTATCCCGCTCATCTCCATCCGCAGTAACATAGGTGACCTGAAAGGCCAGGAGTCCCTGCGCAAGCAGCAAGCCGTTATCTTCATCGTCATCTTCAACTTCAGTTTCACCAGGCCGCATCGGCACGTCAGATCGATAAAGATTGATACGCCCCGACTCATCTTCTTCAGCGGTATACCTGAGAATAGTTCGCCCAGCCTTCTGTTCATTTCTATTAAACAGAAGATGTGCAGATGAGGTAAAGGAAAGATTATCTCCCCGATTACCAGCCACCTCTCCTTTTTCTCCTTCGAGATAGCCACCTTCACCAACATATAGCGACTCGAAATCCGCTGTTAATCGCTCGAGTATAACACGTGCTTCAGAAGTAAGATTCACCTGCTTCTCAACACCGTTTACGGTATGAAATGTCGCCCTATATGCTCCATAGACGGAGGTGACAACCACGGAAAAAATAAATATCGAGGTCAGTAACTCTATAAGAGTAAAGCCACTTTTCTTGTCTGCCGAAGAAAAACAGCTCATTGCTCAAGACTCTCGCGACCGTAATAGGTGAACGTCGCTGAAAACAATTCAGACTCCCAGCTTATAATGATATCTAATCGTTTGATAGGATCCTCAAGTTCCTCCAACAATTCAACATCTCCAAAATCTGCATCCAGCACTTCAACTTTCCAGGTAAAGCCTGAAAAATCATCACCGAATTCACCTTCATCATCTATGAATCCGGCAAGGCCTGACTCATATTCGGCAATTTTTTCCTGTGCCAGCAAAGCGGCAGTAGAATTAAATTTTGACTCAGCAGCTAAAGAAAGACTTTGAGATTGAGAACCAAAGAGGCTTGTAAAGGCAATGGCGATAATTGCAATCGCTATCATCACTTCAAGCAATGTGAATCCCAACTCACTACAGGGAAGAGCACTGCAGGAATCATTAGGCACAAAATCTCTGATAGAGATATTATTGGATTTCATAATACCCTTCCTGTACCTCAATACCCGGAAGAAGTGGAGAAATCACTAAACTCAAGCCATCTCCATCATCATTTTCAAGATGGAGTATTGTCTGATCAAGATACCCCTGACGACTTATCCACAGTTCAGGAACCCCTCTACTGGTGGTACCTGTTGCTTTAGCCCAGATGTCGCGCAAATCAACATCTTCGTGCAATTGCAAGACACCTTCTTCAGGAGGTTCCTGTTTTCCCGGACGCTCTTCTCTCTCTTGAATGTACCAGAGTCGATTCTCATCAATATCTATATAAAGCAGATATGATTGTTGTTCACGAATCGCTTTCTCCCGCACACCTCCAACATAGCCGATGATCTTCCGACTTGCTGATTTCAGCGGATCATCAAACAATGTGTCCCGCATTGCAGGCACGCTGACTACCAGCAACAAGCCGATCAACGCGACAACTATAATGAGCTCAAGTAAGGTAAACCCGGATAGTCTCTTAACGGTTACAACCCCATTGCTTTTAAAACGAAGTTCCCCCTCAATCCGCAGAACCCACAGAGGCAATTACTCAATCTCCCAGCTGTTCACATCTGCATCATTGTCCTCTCCTCCCGCTTCTCCGTCCGAACCATAAGAACTCAGATCAAAATCCCCCTGAACTCCAGGACTGAGGTACACAAAATCATTGCCCCATGGGTCCTGCGGTACCTTACTTTTTTCAAGATAACCGCCCTTTCGCCATTTGGCAGGAAGTTTTCCAGTAGAAGGTGGTTCTACAAGCGCCTGGAGCCCCTGTTCAGTTGTTGGATAGGATCCGTTATCAAGCTTGTACATCTTCAGTGCAGTTTCCATTGCACTAATCTGCAAGGCAGCCTTTGTCCGCTTAGCCTCTTCAGGATGACCCATTATTTTCGGACCGATATAACCGGCCAGTATGCCAATAATTACTAATACAACCAGCAACTCGATTAAAGTAAAACCACGCTCATTCAATCCGACGGACTTTGTAATATTTCGACTGTAATTCTCAGAATTCATATTCTTTTTTCGCCCCTTATGCGAATCACCGACCTTATCAGCATCAAACTGAATAAGGAAAAAACACTCAGCATAGCAAAAAACATCAGAGCATTGCCATGCAACAATAGATAACTTATACCCACAACAGGCAGAAGACTAAGCCGGGTTATGGCGCGTACTCCTTCATGCCCCCTGATAAAGTCTGCAAGATACGGAGAATAATCATAATAAACCGCAATAAACTTTCTGCCCAGTACATATTTTTGTAAAACACGATCTCTTAACTCCCGAAGGACGACAACATGTTTATTCAGTTTTGATCCAAAGGCTGCAGTTGCTATAAAACAGCTGTCGCTTGTTCGAAAAGACACCTGATTACCATACATTACAGTGTCATCTTCCAATACAGCAAAAGCACGTACATAATACAAAACATCAGGAGTTATACTATTAATATCACTACCAAACTCACCAAACCCCGTTCCATCACTGGTCTGACCTGAACGAACCACGGTATAATTATTGGTGTTATCAAATCCATTTTCAGAAAATATCCCATCGGCTTCAGGAAGAACTGCGGCATCATCATCATCGTCAACCCTGTAGGAAGGATAAGGGGTGATGCTGTACGTTACTCCGCGCTCTTTTATACTTTGCGGAATACAGTCTGACAGGCACGTCTCCTCACAATCCGCATCTTCATCGTTTCTACATTCAGATTCACAATAATTCTGACAGTAGCTCTCTGACGTTTTCGGAGTAATTACACCTCCTCCCGCAGCACTGTTTCTTGTGATATCAAAAATGGGAAAGGTTGAAACAATAAACCTCCCTGTTACAACACCTCCAACGCTATCCCCTATGGCTCGTGTCATTCCCGTCAGTTCACCGGCTGCATATCGCGCCACAGCAATGTCATTGTCTGTATCGTTTGATGTAAAACCTGCAGTAACCACATTGCCTTCAGGTGTAACAGCGATCGCACGTCCGACATCATCACCTGATGCTATATCCGTCACAAGATAGCTGGCTGAAAACGATACGGTTTCAGCGGATGCCTGCAACTCACCGTCACTATCCAGTAATGATGTCTCCATTTGATTTTCCTGTGAGCCGGATTCATCAACCTCGATAAGGATCATGTCCTTTCCGGCTGGAGTGAGTTCATAACCTGTCATGAGAAACGAACCATCAGGACGTTGAACGAGGTCATAGGCAACGCCATCATACCCCATATCACCATAGACAAATCCTTCTCTACCAAAACTTGCATCGACATCTCCATTCTCAAGAAATCTGACAAGAATCGGTACACGGTATGATCCGTTATGTATGTAGCCGGCGGCCATAATCTTTTCATCTTGTGCGATAAGACTATCGAAAAGTTCAATGTCATTTCCGGCAATATTGAGGATGACCTCTCCATTTCGGCCAAAAACCGGATCAGGCGAGCCACTGCTGTTTAACTGCAGCAGGCTCCCAGCATAACCACCGTTACTTGAATTGGAACCCGCAATAAGGATTTCGCCATTACTTTTTAAACTTAAAGCATTGGAGCTGATATCATACGGACGTTCAAAAAGCTTTTGTCCATCTTCACCAAATAGCGAATCTACATCCCCATCACTCTCAAGTCGTACAACTACAGCTGCAACATCACTATTATCACGACTCTTTGAGCCACTGACAACAATCGCACCTTGAGGTGTAACTGCTACCGTATTGGCGAATTCATCTCCATCTTTGTATGAAAGTATAACATGCCCGTTAGAACCGAAGGTGCTATCAAGATCTCCATCTTTGGTCAGCCGCACCACCGCCATATCCTGATCCCCATTTTCGGTAGAGCCTGCAATGACAATGCTACCATCTTCCTGTAAGGCAAGGGCGCGGCCAATCGTATCACCAGATCCGAAGCTAAAGGTTGCCATGCCGCCGTTATTAAACTCAGTATCAAGGGTGCCATCAGCAAGATATCTCCCGACCGAAAGATTCTTTACCGCACCATTATAACTGAAACCGGTGACAATAATTTTCCCATCCGGCTGGACGATCAGGTCAAACGCCTCATCATCACCAAACCCCATATCGGTAATAGCAACGCCATTTTCACCAAAAGTTGTATCAAGCCCTTCCGCTGAATGAACTGAAAGAGAATTACCTAGAAAAACCGAAAAAGAAATGAGTCCAAAAGTTATTACTTTCTGAAGATTTCGCATTTGAATTTCCTCAAGTAGTATATCTACAAGAATGTCATATACCCTGTAATAGTCACATCAATTGAATAACACATACATTCAGCTTCACATACAGCAACCGGCTGTAATACTGGATTTTTCAGTTCAGCAACAGGGCATAATGCTTATATACACTATGCATAACAATTACCTATAAGACGAATATACCCCCGCCTTCACCTGCCAAAACACACGGAGTCTTAAAGACAATTAATTAATGAAATCATATCATGAAGCATAAAAATCCACAAAGATTACAGCACCCACAGAGAACTTATTGCACCATCTGATTCATCTCAAATATCGGCAGCAATATTGATAAAACCACAAAACCTACTGCCGCCCCCATGAAAACAATCATAATAGGTTCAATAAGTGAAGTCATACCGAGTATTGCTACTTCCACATCCCGCTCATATGAAGAAGAAACCTTCTCAAGCATCCCTTCGAGGTTACCACTTTGTTCACCCACCGAAATCATCTGGACAAACATAGGGGGAAACCACGGAGAATTAGACAGAGCAACAGTCATACTTTTGCCCTTTTCGACATGATCCATCGCTTCATCTATCACCGAGGCAATGTGCACGTTATTAACCAGAGTTTTAACAATTTCCATCGAGGTCATCAACCCTACACTGCTGTTAAGCAAGCTACCTAATGTGGATGCAAATCGGGCAAGAAACACTTTGCGTACTACCGGACCTACCACAGGTGCCTTAAGCTTTAATAAATCCCAGAGCGAACGCCCGGCGGGAAGACTGACAAAATAGCGCAGCCCGAAAATCAACAGAGCAAAAAGTGCTACAACAATCCACCAGAAACGTTTTAGAAAGTCGCTAAGTTCGATGAGAAATCTGGTCGGCCAGGGCAAGACCCTTCCCATTTCACTAAAAACCGAGGTGATATTAGGCACGACATATGTCACAAGAACAAAGAGGATTGCAGCACCAATTATCGCCATAAATAACGGATAGATGAGCGCTGCCTGTAAACGACTCTGAAGTGCCTGTTGTTTCTCGCCAAAATCAGCAAGTCTTTCAAGCACAACATCCAGAGTACCTGAGGCCTCTCCCGCCCTGATCATATTCAGATAGATAGTTGAAAAGAGCTTAGGGTGGTCACTCAATGCACGAGTTAGAGTTTCTCCCTCATTAACTTTTTCCCGGACCTGAGCAATAACCCGCTTAAATGCTGGATTACCAGTTTGATCAACAAGAGAGGAGAGCGACTGAACAAGAGGAATACCTGCACCCAGAAGTGTGGCAAGCTGGCGTGTCATCACGTGTACTTCTTCTGATTTCACCCTGTCAAAAAAGCCTATCCCACCACTTTTTTTACCAAACGCAGTCCCCTTCGACTTGCTCTGCTTTATCGAAACAGGATACTTACCGGAAGAACGCAGCTTGCTCCTGGCCTGTCCTTCACTCTCTGCGTCGATAATGCCTTTTACATTTTTCCCTGAACTATTCAGGGCTTTATATTCATATACTGGCATAGCGATTACATGTAACTATATAAAATTTAATGTAGATTTATCAAATATTCGATCCATGTTAGGTGCAAATCTCAAGAGTTACAACAAAAAAGAAAGAGAGATGGAAATAATCCTCATTTTACCATATACTGCAAATGCTTACTGTGGCGGGAAATACACCAACACCTTTACGTCGAATCACGGCACAACTTTTCCTTACATATTGTAGAATAAACTACTCGGATATGTACACTCATTATTTCGGACTCACAGAAAAGCCGTTTGCGATATCGCCAAATCCTCGTTACCTATTTATGAGTGAGCGACATAGGGAAGCTCTTGCTCATCTACTATATGGTATCGAAAGCGATGGCTGCATCTTTTTGTTAACGGGAGATGTCGGAACCGGTAAAACGACAATGTGCCGATGCCTGCTTGAACAGCTTCCGGAAAAAGCTGATATAGCCATAGTGCTCAACCCAAAACTCACAGCCAGGGATCTCCTGATAACAATATGTGAAGAATTCGGTGTTTCGCCAAGCAGTCAAACGGCTTCCATAAAAACGTACATCGATATTCTCAATTCCCACCTGTTACAATCCCACGCTGCAGGGAGAGTCACTGCTGTAATAATTGATGAAGCTCAGAATCTTGATATCAATGTCCTTGAACAGTTACGCATGCTTACTAATCTGGAAACAGATGAACACAAATTGTTGCGAATATTTCTTATCGGGCAGCCAGAACTACGAGACATTCTCAACAAAAAAGGTCTCACCCAAATAAACCAGCGCATTACAGGACGGTACCACTTATCGCCTCTGCAACCAGCAGATGTACATGCCTACATCCATCACAGACTCAGTGTGGCAGGGTATGACCAGAGTGAGCTTTTTTCTAAAAAAGCGATAAAATATGTTGTGAAAATGACCCGCGGGATACCGCGCCTTATCAACGTGCTCTGTGACAGAGCATTGCTTGGCGCCTATGCCGAAAACTCCGATCATGTGAGTTACAGTATTATGAAAAAGGCTGGTCACGAGATTTTCCCTCAGACAAGCAAAGTTTTCAGTATCAGCACCAGAGAAGTGCTTATCGGCGGTGCGTTCCTCTGCAGCCTTGCCCTTGCTGCATTTTTCCTTTTGCTCCCGAACGCAAAAGACGTTGAATCAGAATCGCAACAATACCCCATTGACCTAAAACACGACCTTCAGGAAGTAACCACTGAGAATGCTGAGAGCACAGTTAAGCAAATCAACAACCCTAAGCAAGAAAAACAGGTTGAAAGTAAAACAACCCACTCAGTCAAAAAGCAGGAGATTAAAAAAGCGGTAACAACTCCGGCAGTAACGAAACCGGATACGATAAGCCGATTAAAAACCACTCCTCCTCAAAAGGTTTCAGCACTGGACAATTCCAGAGGGCTCCAGCTAGTCCTTCCGGCAAATGTCAAGCATCCAGACATTCCGCTGACTCCTCTCTCTCGAACTCCTGAATATGTACCAAACCCGACCATGTATACTATTAAAATTTCTGCACCACTGATAGTTCTTGAAAAAGCAGGTCCTACCCCCCAGGAACAAGCTATGAATTTACTCTTAAGATAAGAACGTGTCGTAATGTCATATATCCTTGAAGCATTAAAAAAATCTGATCAGGAACGTCAGAAGAAACAGATTCCTGATTTACAGACAAACCACGCCCCGTTCTATCCTGGTGCCGGACGATCGCGCAGAAAGAAACGATCCCCATTAACACTGCCCCTTATTTCAGGGCTGATTCTGGTGATTGCAGTGGCCACCCTGTTCGTTTTCAGTGACAAGTCACCCTTATCATTCCGACTTAATGTCACCATCAACGAAGATTCCAAAAAACAGAACATCGACATCGAACACGAGACTCAGGAAGTTCTCAAAGTCAACGAGGCTCAGGAGTCTTTTAAAGTGCCGCCTGTTGAAGAGACTGCACATGTAGAAGCTGAACCGCCTCAGAACACTGTCGAGCAAACTGTCCAGTTGCCCGCTCCAGTTGTTATTGAAAAGCCCGCTCCAGGTGTTATTGAAAACAATCAGGATCAGACTCCTCAAGAGGAGGTCATCTATGAACCGGTGCCGCTTATCGCAGAAAACTCTCAGCCAGAGATTATTATAGAGATTCCTGCAACTCAACCTGATGTGCCTTTTCTCTCAGAATTACCCGTAGAGTTACAGGACATGCTCCCTAAACTCTCATATGCAGGACATGCCTACTCAGGCACACCTGAGGAGCGGATGATCATCATAAATAACACCATCAGACGGGAAGGTGAAAAGATTGCTCCAGACTTGCGACTTATGGAGATTACCTGGGAAGGAGTGATTTTCAAATTTAAAGGAACGAAATTTCAAGTAGTCACAACCAAATAACGTGCAAAAACTAACCTCCTACTCTATCTCCATATCTATTTTCTTGAAACACTCATCACAGATTCCATGAGAGAACTTTGCTCCGGAATGTTCTCTCAAATAGCGTTCCAGCTTCTTCCATTTCCCCTTTTCGTCTTTAATTTTTTTACAATACGAACATATCGGCAACAGGCCGCGCAGAGTATTGACCTCTGCAAGAGCATCATTAAGTTGCTTGATCAGCCTCTCCTGGGCCAATATCATTTTTCTAAGACGAATATGAGTGCTGACTCGTGACTGCATCTCTTCCTGCCTGAAAGGCTTGGATATGTAATCAACGCCACCACTTCGAAAGCCATTCACGACATCTGCCATTTCCTTTTTTGCCGTAACAAAAATGATAGGAATCTGAGCAGTGACAGGGTCAGCCTTAAGCTCCCTGCAGGTCTCATAGCCATCCATACCCGGCATCATAACATCCATTAATATGAGATCCGGCACACTATGCCGAGCAATCTTTAGAGCCATTTCTCCACTGGTGGCTATGCTGAGGTCATAGCCATCACCTTCAAGAAATGTAAGTATAACATCGATATTTGCGGCATTATCATCTACAACCAGTACCTTTGCAGGATCTTCCGATTCTATATATGTATTCAATTTTTCCATATATCATCTGCCTAGCTAATTGAGTTCATCTCTCACTTCAGTAGATTTCAGCAGCGTTAAGATTTCCTCAAGTTCATATACATCCAGATGCTTTTGAAGCAGCCGGGTAAACGATCTGCTCACATCAGCCGTTGATTGCAGCTCCTGCAAAAGTTTCTTTAATTCATTAATTTTTCCATATTCTGCAGCAGTAATTAGACGATCTCGCAAATCTTCTGACAAAGCAACATCCTGGGTTGCTAAAGGATTATTGTCAGTTACGGTCTTGTTCTCCTCACCTGTCTCCTGCTGGAGTTTAAGAGAAAGACCAAGAACAGAAGCCATACACTCAATGACTTGCGTTATGTTACACGGCTTAATAATAATTCCCTGGACACCCAACTGCTCCTGTGTCTCACTCAGCGAATCGAAGGCAGCAGCGGTAATCATGACAATTGGTGGAGCATCACTACCATAAATCCGTTTAATATTTGTTATTGTCTCTGCCCCATCCATTTCCGGCATATAGCGATCAAGAAAGATGATATCGGGTGTTTCGACCTTGAGTACCTTGAGCGCTTCCAGGCCATTCTCCGCTTCAAGTGTATTAATATTGGTTTTATTGAGCAGATGTGTAAGCATAGCACGGCTTAGCTTATCATCATCGACAATAAGAGCGGTAAGTGATTTATCAGATTCAATTCCCGCAATTTTGCGGGGGTGTTTGTCAGCAGGCAACGAAGATATCTCAGCCTTAGGAAGAGTCATCTCAAAACAAAACCTGGTTCCCTGCGGCTCGTTTGACATCACTTCTAATTTGCTGCCCATCATTTCCAGAAAACGATTTGTTATCGACAGACCGAGGCCTGTTCCCTCTTTACCTGTACTCCCGCTGATATCGGTAAATGGTTCAAATATTGATATCCTGTGTTCTTCAGGTATGCCCGGCCCTGTATCTTCAATGCTAAATTTGTACAGGTCATCATTCTCGATATTCACCCGCAGGACGACTCCACCCTTATTGGTAAATTTGACAGCGTTACCGAGCAGATTTATAAGAATTTGACGTACCTTTCCTGCATCTGCGATCACGGGGACTGTACGTTTCGGGTCAATCCCGACAACCTGCCAGGTAAGGCTCTTTTCTGAACAACGCAACTGGAACATACTCGACATATTTCTGATAAGCAGACAGAGATCAAAGGCGGACGGTTTCAAATCCATCCGTCCAGCCTCAATCTTGGAAAGATCAAGGATATCATTAATCAATCCGAGCAGATGGCTCCCTCCACGATCAATTGCCTCCACTGCTTTCCGCACCTGTCCATCAAGATCATCTCTTGCCTGAAGAATCTGGGCATATCCAAGAATTGCATTGAGCGGAGTACGGATTTCGTGGCTCATGTTTGCCACAAAATTACTCTTATACTGATTCGCCCGCTCTGCAGACTCTTTTGCCTTTTTCAGATCCTGCTCTACACGTTCGCGGACCTCTATTTCATTTTCAAGCTGGCGATTAGACTTGGCAAGATCGGCGGTACGAGCATCAACCTTTTTTTCAAGATTCTGGTAGAGCTGCTTCAGATTATTGCTCATCATATTGAAAGCTCTGGCAAGATCTCCGATCTCATCTTTCCTGCGGGCAACCCGTGTCTCAACAAACTCACCCCGCGCCAGATTCTTCACCACTCCGGAAAGGTTAACTACCGGGGAAATGAAGTTATAGCTTAAAAATGCATTAATGCTCAAACCTACAAGAACCAGAATTATAGTGACTACAATAACAAGCCTGATGATATAGTCCCATATCTGCTTCCTCACCGGAGCAAGTTCCAGTCCAATCTCAACCTTACCAATGACCTCATTATCCTTTTCTATCGGAGTTTCTATAACGAGGATATCATCGTTTATACGACGTTCATTCTTAACAACCTTCTCACCGTGAACGGTCACATCGACCTCTACCAGCGACTTGCCTTCAGCATCATAGATCTCGCAAAACGCAACCCCTTCAGACTGTTCAACATTCCGCGCAACTTCCTGAACGATAAAAAAGCTATATTTTTGAATAGGAGTTGCACAGAATTTTGCAACGAGAGTTGCAAGCCCCTTACCCTTCATCTCG
The DNA here is from genome assembly GCF_005116655.2 of Desulfosediminicola flagellatus. Classification (GTDB taxonomy): domain Bacteria; phylum Desulfobacterota; class Desulfobulbia; order Desulfobulbales; family Desulfocapsaceae; genus Desulfopila; species Desulfopila flagellata. The sequence goes on from NZ_CP050698.1 coordinate 3,797,398, forward strand.
ATATCGTTTTCGAGCCTCTGTCGCTCACGATTAAGGAAAAGGATACAGGAGATCATCAGGCATATTAATAATATCAACAATATGCCAATGGTAATCCTGGGTTTAAGCCGTAACTCTATACTCATTCCGTCTGGTTCCCGCTGTCCGTATCCATAGATTCGAGATAATTTGAAACGCTAATTTTTCCCGACATTATATCGTTCTCTATTGTTGTCAGCTGATTGAGCACATGATCAGGAATGAGATGCCGGGTAAATTTCATCTCACTTAATCCAACTCCATGTTCTTTCAAGCCATAGTGTTTAATTCCGGGAACAACATCTCCTTCCAGGATTTTTTTCACTTCACTGTACGTTGCATTATCAAGACGCTTCATCATGCTTGTAAGGACAAATCCTTCGGCAATATGGTCCTGATCAGAATCTACACCTATTGCAAACATTTGAGATTCTTTTGCAGCCTGAATAACGCCGTTGCCAGTCAATCCAGCAGCTGCATAAATTATATCCACTCCACTTCCATACATCTCTTTCGCAATCTCAAATCCTGCTGCAGGGTCTCTAAAACCTGAAAAATCCGGTGCCTTACTCAAAAACTTTTTTCGAATCTTGACCTCGGGATTAGTATATTTTGCTCCATCCTCAAATCCCTTTCGGAAAACGTGCATAACCGGAATATCAACACCACCAATAAATCCTACAACACCAGTTTTAGTCATCATTCCAGCCAGAGCACCAACCAGAAAAGACCCCTCATTTACCGAGTAAATAATGCTCACGACATTGGGTAGGTCGGTCACAGGAGCATCCTGTAATATGAAAAATATGTCCGGATAGAGCCGGGCATATTTCTCAACTGTGCCTTGCAGGTAAAAGCCGTTTGCGACGATAATCTGAGAGCCTTTATCAATAAGACGAATCATGGCAGCTTCAAATTCTGCTTCGGTATCTTTACTGTCGTCGTAAACAAGCCTGAGATCATGTTCCTGCTTAACCAGGATCAATCCGGCATAGGTCATATCATTGAAACTCTGATCACCCAGTCCGGATATTCCGAGCAACAATCCAAGTACCTGTTCATGCTTTTCTGTAGACGCTGCAGAAGTGTCCGCCATTGCATAATTTGCCATTAACAATATAATTATTATGCTTTTCACTACTATCGCCTTGATCGATTTCACCATCATTGCTCTCATAATCAATCGCTTCAAACCTACTGTTACCGGTTGCCCTGAATTTTAATCCTACCATCGATGATATCCTGTGTGGCCTGCTGAAGCTGCTGCATAACCGAGTCATCCACTAAGTGGCGTGTGTATCGCATTTCAGTCAAACCAACTCCTCCATTCTCCAGACTGTAGTGAATGATACCAGCTTCAAACCTGCCCTCAAATATTTTTGATATCTCGGTAAACGCAGAAAGATCCAATCTCTTCATCATACTTGTCAACACAAAGCCCTTCGCCATGTGATCCTGGTCTGCATCTACCCCGATAACCAGTTTTCTCTGCTGCAACGCAGCCTGGATAATTCCATTACCGGTAAGGCCGGCAACTGAAAATATTATATCAACACCTCGCTCATACATAGCCACAGCCAGCTCAAACCCGAGTGTCGGGCTATTAAAACCTGAATAATCTCCGTCAGGAGAGACAGTTACAACACTTACCTTCACATCAGAAGAGACACTTTTTGCTCCCTGAATATACCCATCTCGAAAACTCTGAATAACCGGCAAATCAACACCGCCAATAAACCCTATGTGCCCTGTATTCGTGATATGTGCTGCCAGCAGGCCGACAAGGTACGCCCCTTCCTCCTGAGCAAAAACAGTTGAGGCTACATTGGGTAAATTCTCTATGGGGTAGTCATTAACAAAAAAATATTTTTCAGGATATTTAGATGAATACTCTTGAATAAGTTGAGCAAATTGTGAACCATTGACTACGATTATATCGGCACCCTGCTTAATGAGGGCAATAAGAGAATTTTCATTAGATTCCGGCTTTCCTTCAGTTTCCTGAACAACAAGTTTAAATGTATATTTTTTCTGAGCTCTGCCAAGCCCGGCCAGTGTCATATCATTGAATGACTGATCTCCCAGGCCACCAGATCCTACAAGAAGACCAACGACCTGTATTTCTCTAGCACTTGAAACAGTAACAAGTGAAACCAGCAACACAGACGCTAATAATACAGATAGTACAATCCGAAAACGCTGCCTCCAGATTCTACTGTATGCAATTCTGTCGATATCCTGACAGGATTTTCTATAGATTTTAAAATACACAATATGACACATCATGATACCGCGGGAAAAATTTATACACATGTATCGAGCGTAACCCCGGTGCGGGTCAAGTGATGCTGACCGAACTATATATATCCCTCTGACGACTAGAGTATTTCTCTCATCCTATCTCAGCAAGGAACCTGAATGCAACTGAATACGCGATTTCACTTTACTGTACTGTCACTCATTCAGCATTATAATCATTAGACACAAATTTAGTTTTATCGTTTTTTATTAATTACTTACAATACATGCAACACCATAACCTACAACTAATGATGGTATGTTTTCATCCCTTTTGCAGAGCGTCAGGAATATGACGAGACAACTCATCAGAAGTAAAATTTATTGATTACTCCGGTTATAACCGAACGCTCTCTCTTCAATCCAATTTCAGGCTGTGAGTCTCCATTTGCTTCCTGCAAACCATTATTGCCGGTGCATAAAAAAACGGGGACTTCCGAACAAATTTTTCGAATTTCCCCAGCCAATTGATGACCTGTCATATCCGGCATGGTCAGATCAGCTATATCAAGAAGATACCTTTCCGGTGCCAGTATAAATCTATCGAATACCTGAACTGACGAACTGAAGGCTTAACACAGTGCGATTTCATGAAATACGTTGGGATATCGAAGTATTTTTCAATGCGCCATTATCAATTGTGAACGTCTGTAATAAAAAGATCTGCCCTATCACAGTCGCCAGTAAATGTGAGTTGATATGTTGCTCCGTCAACCACGGAATGCACCATAATATCGTGTGAATCACCTTCTGCTGTGGAGACTAGCCAGTCAGGGTGGTTAGTCCAGAACTGGTTATCAAACTTGGCAGTTTCAGATGCCGCAAGCGTTATGAGTTTTCGTTTGGTCACTGTACTATAGAGGTAGAGTTTATGGTGATCATTGCTGTTAACAGTTACATATTCGCCAAATGGAGATAACGACGCTGAACATCCACGTACTGCACTTTGCTCAGTGAAATCGGGTAAAGTATACACCTTTACCTTATACCCCCGTATTGTCTTTTCAGTAGCTGCGAGCAACTTTCCATCTTCGCTCATATCCAGTTCCATTAACCGCCCACCACTAGGAAGAATTGATTGCGTCAGACTATTAACCTCAACCCGTTTGAGCTTTCTGCCATCTGTATAAAGAACTGCTTTGCCATCAGCCGAAAAACAAAGAGCCTTGCCCTTTTGTACCTCTGCCAGGACTTTTTCGATATTTCCCGCCAATTTTATATGGACAATGTATTTCCCCCGGATACATGCAAAACTTTTCCCATCAGGAGACCAGCGCGGATATCTGCCTCCGGTAACCATTTTCGTTACTTCACCTGTAGCAAGATCAGTTAGATAAATGCCTTCCGACCGTTCATACAACAGCCTTCCTTTAACAGGCAATTGTTCAACTGTTTTAGCAGTACGGGTTGAAAGAAGAATCGTTCTAGCTTCTGTATTGCCTCCTCCTTCAGGAACCAATAGTATTCCAATTACTATGACACTTAAAAACCCTAAACAAAACTTCGGCCAGAAATGTCGCGACTCCAGTTGCTTTCTCATTGGTTCTCCTGCCGAAGAGTTAAAGAATGGCAGTAACAATATAATAAGGGCAATTCCACCAAGGCTATAGCCGTACACCTGAGTTATCAGGTGATGAGAGAGCGAGGTCAATATGGCAACTTTTTCTGGATATCCGAGTAATTGAAACACAAACGCCCACGCACCCTCATACACGCCGAACCCGGCAATTCCAGAGATTGGCAGACTACTTGCCAGTTCGGCACCGCACATCCCGGGGAAGACCTTAACAAAAGGAAAATCCTGCAAGCTGTAACCAAGCGGGATTACCAGACCAACCAGTAAGAAATACAGAGAGAGGTATTTGCATAGTCGCACTGCAACAGAAAGGGCCAGCACCTTCCAGTAAATACCCTGTGATCGTGATAAACGTAAATGTTCTTCAGTCTCCGTCAAAAAGCAGTTCAACTTCTCCCTAATCGTAAACGGAACCAAAGATATGTTATGTATACCTTGAGCCATCTTTCCGCACACATATGGCAGCAGATAAAGAATAGCAATACTGACTCCGGCAAGCAGTAAGCCAATCGCCACTAGTACAATGGCAGAACGCAAACCAAAACTTGCCACGACAACTGCCGGCAGCAAAATCAATGCAAGACCAATGATGTCGAAAAGAAACGAATAGGCAAAGCTGGAGATGGCTGGCCCCAGCGGAATATTCAAACGAGAACGAACAAGATACACATATATGAGGGTACCCAACCTTGCCGGTAGCAGGTCGGAGAAAAAGTTACGCACAAGATTGATTAAAAAGAGGGCAAGCACAGATGGATGATATCCTGATGCTCCGAGAAGCAGCTTGTATCTCCATGTCCGAAATACACTCATTGTAAAAGAGAAAAATACAAAGAGAATTATCCAGTCAAACGGAATGCGGCCGATCGCCTCTACTACCTCTCTAAGCGAAACTTTCGAGAAAAGGTAGATCAGAATTCCTGCAGAGACAATTATTGAGAAAATAGCAAACTGGAGTTGCCGTATCTTCATGTCATCGAATACACATCATAAATAAAGGTTTTATAACCATGCGTTTAACAGCCCACACACCTAACACATTACACAACCTTCGAGTATAATAAATACACCAGATATGACAATACATTGAATAGATTAGAGATGGTGAGCCTAGGAGGCTGTCCGACAATGGCCTTTTGCCCAAACTCTTCGGAATTTTCAAAAAACAATGCTCGCAATATCAAATATATGGCTGTGCTTATTTTTTGTAAATGTCTCGATTTTAACCAAAATTCCTATTCTCGGACAGCCTCCTATGAGGCTGTCCGAGAATAAGAATTTCGAAGTCTGCACTATCTTGCCAAAATCGAGACATTATCAAAAAACACGAACAGCCACGCAATTGATATTACCAGTATTATTTTTTTAGTATTCCGAAGACGTTTGAACCACCATTAAACCATCCAATATCTCCACTTTCGAATTTCCTCGTCTCCCTTTTTTTCGCCACTCTTCTTTTTACAAATATGTAAAAACAATCGACCATTTTGTCTAACACCAACACAAATGTATTCGATTATAAAAGAGATAATCAAATACCTACAATGTAATAGCCTGTTATTGCGGCTGTTATCAAAACAGCTGTGAGTTGGCACATTGCTTGCTCAACTATACACTGACTGACAACAATCGTAATGGACTGAAATTCCACATTATACGACAATTTATTGTCAGGCTGACATGATGATCAATCCCCCACACAGGGATATCGTATATGAAGCATCAGGTAGGAAATTGATGCCACCCATCAAGCTATAAAGGAGAGGTAAAATGGAACGTCGTGAGTTTTTAAAAAAGGCCGGACTTGGAGCTGCAGCAGCTGTAGCAGCAACAACTATTAAAGCCCCGTTCGTGCATGCATCGAAAAAGACCACTATCAAATGGCGCCTGCAAACATATGCAGGGCCAGCCCTGGCCGAACATGTCATTAAACCTCAGATTGATGCGTTTAATAAAGCTGCCAACGGCGAAATGGTCATTGAGCTCTACAACGCCGACCAGCTGGTACCTACCGGGGAGCTGTTCAGAGCAATGCAGCGAGGAACCATCGACGCAGTCCAGAGTGATGACGACTCCATCGCCGCACCTGTGGATTTATCCGTCTTTGGCGCCTATTTTCCTTTTGCCTCCCGATATTCACTCGATGTCCCTGTACTCTTTAACCACTATGGTCTCAAAGAGATCTGGGAAGAGGCATACAGTGAAGTAAAGGGTGTAACCTGGCTGAGCGCAGGCGCCTGGGATCCTTGTAACTTCGCTACAGTTGACCCGATCAGAAAACTTGCCGACCTCAAAGGAAAACGGATTTTCACCTTTCCTACCGGTGGTCGCTTCCTGAAGCGTTTTGGCGTCGTGCCTGTCACCCTGCCATGGGAAGATATCGAAGTTGCAATTCAGACCGGTGAACTCGATGGTATTGCCTGGTCCGGAATTACTGAAGATTACACCGTAGGCTGGGCCGATGTTACCAACTATTATCTGACGAACAACATTTCCGGTGCCTGGGCTGGTTCCTATTTTGCCAACTCCGACAAATGGGATGCCCTTCCTGAACACCTCAAAACACTCTTCAGACTCTCCATGGACAGCTCTCACTACTACCGTCAGCACTGGTACTGGTGGGGAGAGGCACATTACCGCACAACAGGCGGTAAGCTTGAGCTGACCTCTATCCCGGATGAAGAATGGAAATTGGTTGAGCTGGAAGCGCGTAAATACTGGGACGAAATTGCAGCAAAGAGTCCTCGTAATGCCAAGATTGTCGAGATCCTGAAGAAATACTCCGATACCATGGAAAAAGCCGGACGGCCTTACAGGTATGTCTAGTTTGTACAATGCACTACCCTGAACCTCTCTTAATTTAAGAGAGGTTCACCACAACTCTGGTCCACCGGTTCCGGGGGCTGTTGTCGACTGCCACGGCAACACATAGCCCCCGGAACACCTCACCACACACAATTCATTCAAAGAGAATGAGGGACTGCTTTGCCAAACGCGATAACAACATACGTGCGCTATGTCGACGCACTCAATAAAAAAGTCGGAAAATTTGCGATGTATCTGGTGTTTATGATGATGGCAATTCTGCTCTTTGCCTCAATATCACGCACCATTTTCAATGTCCCCCATCTCTGGGCTGTAGAAATGTCCCAGTTTACCATGGCCGCCTACTACATGCTCGGCGGGGGATTCTCACTCTATATTGGAGCCCATGTCCGCATGGATGTACTTTACGGACGCTGGACACCAAAGCAACGGGCCACAGTGGATACCTTTACTGTCCTCTGCCTGATTTTCTACCTCGTCGTACTTCTTGCAGGTGGTATTTCTAGTACCGCTTACTCGCTTGAATATGGCCAGAGAAACTATTCTGCCTGGGGGCCTCCCGTGGCACCGATCAAAATTATCATGGTCATAGGAATTGTACTTATGCTTTTGCAGTCTATTGCTACCTTTTTCAAAAATATCGCTGCAGCAAGAGGGGTTAAAATATCATGAGTTATGAAATGATTGCCCTTCTTATGTTTTCTACCCTGATGCTAATGCTACTCACCGGGCAGCGGGTATTTGGTGCCGTCGGGTTTGTCGCCGCCGCTGCATCCATGCTTCTCTGGGGGAATGGCGGCTATGAGATGCCGTTTAACGCCAGTATCGTACTACTCAACTGGTATCCGCTTCTTACCCTGCCGCTCTTTATCTATATGGGCTATATGCTCTCAGAATCCGGGATTGCAAGTGATCTCTACAAGATGTTCCATGTCTGGATGGGGCCACTCAACGGTGGTCTTGCAATAGGCACCATCTTCCTGATGGTGGCTATCTCGGCCATGAACGGACTGAGCGTTGCCGGTATGGCCATCGGAACCAGTATCGCTTTGCCGGAAATGCTTAAACGCGGCTATGACAAACGTATGGTTACCGGCGTTATCCAGGCTGGTAGTTCGCTTGGTATTATGGTTCCGCCAAGTATTGTTCTGGTACTCTACGGAATGATCGCCAGACAACCGGTAAGCCAGCTCTGGATGGCCGGAGTATTCCCGGGCTTACTGCTTGCCGCCATGTTTATGATATACATCGCTGTTCGTTGTAAAATACAGCCGGAGCTTGGTCCCAGCCTCCCTCCAGAAGAGAGAAATATGGAAAGAGGTGAAAAACTGCGTTTATTAGGCGCCGGCATTCTTCCTCTTGCCATTATCTTCTCGGTAACCGGCCTCTTTATTATGGGTGTTACCAGCCTTGTTGAGAGTTCAGCCGTTGGAGCAGCAACCGCAACTGTGGCTGCGCTGCTAAAAGGTCGCCTCAGCAAAAAAGTTATAGACGACACTCTACTCAAAACGCTGAGTGTCAGCTGTATGTTTATGTGGATCATCCTTGCAGCACTCTGTTTCGGCGCAGTATTTGACGGGCTTGGAGCCGTTCACGCCATCGAAGCGCTGTTTCTCGACACCTGGGGCCTCAGCCCTTGGGGTGTACTCATCATGATGCAGGTTTCCTATATCATCATGGGAATGTTCCTTGACGATACAGCTATGCTGGTCATTGTTGCACCGCTCTATATCCCGCTGGTCAAAGCACTTGGCTTCAACCCGATCTGGTACGGCGTCCTCTACACCGTAACCTGTCAGATCGCCTATATGACCCCGCCTTTTGGCTATAATCTGTTTTTGATGAAAGCCATGGCACCAAAAGATATTTCTCTTATAGATATCTACAGTTCTATCATACCGTTTGTTATAATCATGTGTATCGGATTGGGCGTTGTGATGATTTTCCCGGATATTGCTCTCTGGCTGCCTCAGACCTACTACGCCCGTTAATACACACAAAAATTATGAAAAGACGTATAAACCGATCACTATGGCTCATAATGGAGATTTCAAACGGATGAACCTCAAACACCTTCTTGCCAAAGCCACACCGCTTCGTTCCGGAGATGTGCTTGCAGGTATCGCCGCAGAAAATGAAGAGGAACGGGTCCTGGCCCAGATGGCTCTGGCTGAAGTGCCGCTGACCCGTTTCCTCGAAGAGTTTGTCATCCCATATGAGACCGATGAAGTTACCCGGCTCATAATTGATACCCATGACAAAGAAGCCTTTGCACCAATCAAAGGCTTCTCTGTTGGCGAGTTCCGTGACTGGCTGCTGACTGATGAGGTAGACACGGAAATACTTGCCCAGATTACCGACGGCATCACACCGGAGATGGCTGCAGCCGTCTCCAAACTTATGCGGGTACAGGACCTGATCCTTGTTGCCGCAAAATGTAGTGTTGTCACACGGTTTCGCAATACCATCGGGTTACCGGGTACATTTTCCGTACGTCTTCAACCCAATCACCCGACTGACGACCTCAAGGGCATAGCCGCCTCCACTCTTGACGGGCTCTGTTACGGCTGTGGCGATGCTGTTATAGGCATTAATCCGGCCACCGATAATGTGGATAACATAAACCGGATGCTGGACCTACTCAACTCCATCATCCAAACCAATGGGATACCAACTCAAAGTTGTGTCCTCACTCATGTTACCACAACCATGGAGGCGATTCGTCAGGGTGCACCTGTAGACCTCTGCTTCCAATCAATAGCGGGTTCTGAAAAAGCCAATGCAAGCTTTGGTGTTAACCTTAGCTTATTACAGGAAGCATATGAGGCTACCCTCTCACTCAATCGCGGATCAATAGGCAACAATGTGATGTACTTTGAGACAGGTCAGGGCAGTGCCCTTTCCGCCAACTGCCATCATGGTGTTGACCAGCAGACGCTTGAGGCTCGTGCCTACGCAGTGGCCAAAAAATTCAAGCCTCTGCTCGTTAATACGGTAGTCGGCTTTATCGGACCTGAATATCTGTATAACGGCAAACAAATCCAGCGCGCAGGCCTTGAAGACCACTTCTGTGGAAAACTGCTTGGCGTGCCGATGGGTGTTGATGTCTGCTACACAAATCACGCTGAGGCAGATCAGGATGATATGGATGTACTGCTTACCCTGCTTGGCACCGCAGGCTGTAACTTTATCATGGGGGTGCCTGGTGCAGATGACATCATGCTCAACTACCAGTCCACCTCATTTCATGATGCAGCCTATATACGCAAACTACTCGATCTAAAACCCGCTCCCGAATTCGAAACATGGCTGGAAAAACTGGCAATACATGACAATGGTCGTTTATTGCCTATCGAAAAGACCAACAGACTCCTTGCACTTACCGGAGAATGATCCAATGAACGAGAAGTTATTGCCAAACCAGATTATCACTCCCGATCCATGGTCAAATCTGAAAACATTTACCGAAGCTCGAATCGGGCTTGGCCGCTGCGGCACCAGCCTGCCGCTTTCAGAAAGCCTGAAATTCAAACTCGCCCACGCCAAGGCCCGTGATGCTGTACATAAGCCTGTCGACACAAAAACGCTCGTTGATGTACTTACAGCAGCGGAACTTGAAGTCCTGCAGCTTAACAGCTGTGTAACTGATAGAATGGAGTATCTTACACGTCCGGATAAAGGCAGGACTCTCAGTGATGAATCGTTATCGCTGTTAGCTCATCAACCAACAGTTTTTGATATCTCTATTATAATCTGTGACGGTTTATCTGCCCCGGCGATTGATCAAAGCGCAGCACAGGTGGTACTTGGCTTTACCAGAATCATTTCTCACACCTCGCTTACCTACGCCCCCATCTGCCTGGTGACAAACGGCAGAGTGGCGATAGGAGATCATATCGGCAGTCAACTCAAAGCAAAAATGACCGTCATGCTAATTGGTGAACGACCGGGTCTCAGCTCCCCCAACTCACTCGGCGCCTACCTCACCTATAATCCCCAAACCGGAACGACAGACGAAGCGCGTAATTGTATCTCAAATATTCGGCCTGGTGGATTAAGCAACGAAGAAGCGATGAGAAAGATTGCCTTCCTGGTGGAGAAAGGTTTACAGATGAGAGAAACAGGAGTTGGTCTAAAAGATACCATGTCTCATGATTACCTGCCTATGGCCAACCTGAGAATTACCTGAAGAGCTCCCCCCTCTAAAATTTGATTACTCCAGCCCGCAATACCTAACTTCTTTATGGACCACATACAAGCAAGGAGTATTCAGATTATATTTGGACGATAGAGGTATACTATTAGTAGACACTCAAACTTTCCAATTATTAGAGTACCACGCACAAACTGTTAGTCACTGTAAGGGATGAAGTTAGGCTCTTTTTGCGAAGAGTTTATCCGGCAACAAAAAAACAGTTTATGGCAGAAATACCACAATGGAGTGTGTCTTTATACATCCTGTTGAAAGTAAAACGGATTGCTCCCACCGGAATAGCATCTACAATCAGGGCGTTCACTCATATGCTATTGGTGCTCTAAATAGCTTACGGTTTACAATATGTCGAAACCACCAAACATCATGCCAGAGAGGCTACAAACACAGGTATTCACGCGACAACATAAATGTTTATCCGGAAGTAATACGTCGTAGTTCTATGCTGTTACCCTAATGAATTTCGAGCAGATGATATGTAGATATGAATCATTGAGCTTTGCAACAAACAGAACAAAAAAAGATAACCGTTAGAAAAAATTTGAGTGTATTTGTAGCAGGGCTCGTCGTCATGGAACAACAACAAACAACTACTCCGACAAATAGCCACCCATAATGGCGTGCTTTTTGCTTGTCAAAAAAATACAGAACATCTTAAATAGCTGGAAGTTAAATCAGAATACATAAATCCTTTTCAACAGGATTTATTTATTCTTGCGTAATTGAGTTCAAGATCATTTTTGAACAATGGGGGAAATATGAACCCGAGACAAGCAATTCGCATCCTGATGCTCAGCCCCTGTTACTGGTTACTGAACGTAGCAGCCAGAAGAAAATTGGTATCGGAATACTGTACCACCTACCGCAAAGTCATCAAAACAAAGCCAAAACGTAAGTAGTATTATCCTGAAATTGAAAAGATAATCGCCTCATGCCTCCTTCGGCAAATGTATTTCGCTGTCTGCAGCATTGCGCTTATCGACTTTGTCATAAATCGTTGCGACAACTGCAATTAAGATCAGACCTGCTCCGAGATAGCCAAGCAGGTTGAAATACTCTCCCAAAAAGACATATGCAGTTATTGCAGCAATTACCGGCTCAAGCGTGGCAACAATTGATGCTCTTCCCGCTTCTAAATGTTTGAGCCCGTTGTAATAGAGATAATTTGCTAAATATGTTGAAACTATCGATACGCTGACCAGTGCAACCCAGGCCAGCATCGTTTTATGACTGAATTCGACAAAAGGCAAAATTCCAAGTGCGCCAATGGGCAGGACATAGAGAAAAAGGTTGGCCGCAGAATACTTCTTCGAGAAATATTTACCCACCGTATAGTAAAGCGAATAACAAAACCCCGCAGTTAATCCAGACGCCAGTGCAATGAGGCCAAGCGATTCGCCGCTACTCACATTGCCACCGGATCGTGAAATCATAAAAACTCCGGAAATCACAAAAATCACGGCTAAGAGTTTAATTAAGGTTAACCGTTCTCGATAAATAAAATACGAACAGAGCACCACCCAGGCCGGTGCGGTATAAAGCAACACTGAAGCGAGCGCAGCACCTCCCGATTTCACCGCATACTGATAGGAGATATAGAAGAGAGAAATCCCAAACAGGGCGAACACTGTCAATAGCGGCAGATCTTTGAGATCAACCCGTGTTTGCCCAAACCTGACGGCCTGTGTTCCGAAGCAGATCCATGTGAGAACGGCCCGCCAGAAGGCAACCTCCATTGGTTGAATGCCCTGACTAAAAGCCAGACTCGAAAATATGCCGATAAGTCCCCAGCACGCCGCAGCCGATATGATAAAAAGGTATCCTGTAAACATTCGAATATGTTTACCAACAGAGAATAAAACTGCAAACGTATTTATGATCAGTCCATTACAAAAACACCATTGATTCCCCTGCGGATGATACCCTGCGTGAAGAAATCCAGATCAGATATGACATAGACCACAGATAGCAGCAGGGAGACTACAGGGAATTGCATCGGTGCTATCCAGCAATGCAACTGAAACCCTTGTTAAGTCAAACAAGGTTGCTGAAGCTACGGCTGACATGAACAAGAAGATGAATGATCTTGGCGAAGCAGCAAGTGCGATCAGCGCTGTTACTGAAACGATTACCGAGATTTCTGAGCAGACCAATCTGTTGGAGCTCAACGCCACTATCGAGGCGGCCAGAGCTGGATAAGCAGCTATATGCATACTATCGAAGTCTCACCTCGTTTTCTTGTCTGTAAACATTTTTTATAGCATAACAACAACATGAGACCGTCAGCCCAGACTTCGAGATAGTATCCGACAAGCCCGTTCTCAACGCTGACTTTTACCTCCACTCACTTAGATGTTAATGGCACAGCATAGAGGAAAATGACTTCTTAGCCACCGGCAATGGCTGGAAACAAAATCAAAACATCACCATTCGTTAGAACGGCATCGCTTTTTACGATTTTCTCATTAAGAGATATTGTACGGACCTTATCAACAGGCATCCCCAGTTGTAGAACCAACTGCTCTATTGTCGCATCTTCCTGCATCACAATATCACATGTGGGCTTATCTGTTGCGTAGGGTTTATATACTGCTAATGAAGCGAAAAGTTTAACAGAAATCGTGATAGTCATATGTGATTTATGGAGCTTGCGATCAACTATTGAAGATGACATGTACTTCAAATTGTGTGTGAAAAAATGTCATCTTCAAAGGCTGTGTTATCTGTTTTAGAATACACCGAGTGAGTCTACTGTATCCTGCTTAGGAACTCCATTCTGATCCCAGCCCCGCAGATCGTAATATCGATCCAGTGCGGCATCAAAATCGTGAGGGTACTTCCCGGCACGACTACCTTCTTCGCTTGGTTTAAAGATAATTGCTGGCAGCGTATCGTCTTTACGATCAATACCGTACGTAACATTTACCAACCGTTGCAGAGTAAAGATTCTTTCCGCTGTCTGCAACATATCATCCATCGTCCATTCCCAACCAGTGATGGCATTGACACTATCTAACAGAACGGTCATCGAATATCCGCCAAACAACATGAATTTGCAATGGCAAATGGCTTGAGTAAGGGTTCCGTAATCCTGATATTTGGCAGCAACAAACTCAGAATTTTCCATTTGAAAACGATCGACAATTTCGGTAACACCAGCTTCAGGCAGTAAAAAGCCTGCAGTGGCGACCTGTGGATTGCCGCGCTCGTGATGGGGACCTACACTTCCAGTTGCATAATTCAAGGCAAGCGAGAAATATGCACGAGGATCATGGGCTGGCAAATCCAATCCTTTTACGTGCGGCGCCAGCTCCAACGCCTTGTCACCAAGCTGCTTTGCAGCGGGAACAATTCCATCTGCAAACAGTTCGCCAAAGCCGGGTTTTCTATTACCAAGATCATGGATCAAAGCGATCATGTTCTCTTTGTCACCCCACTTAAGCTCTACCCCACCGATATCTGCCGGCTTGATATAACCGTTTTCCAGACAATCCATAGTGAATGCGAGGAATGAACCCATAGAAATACAATCAACGCCGTATCTGTTACAGAGGTCGTTCATATGGGACAGGGCTTTGACATCATCCATCAGACAACTGTTACCCAGCATTCCCAGAGATTCATATTCAGGCCCCGGGCCCTTCATCTTGTATGCTTCTGGTTCAGATATTTCAATGTCACGATGACAGCCAACTACGCAGTACGCGCAGCCATGGGGCTTTGCATTAAGTGTATCTGTATAATTGGGAGAGCCAAGCTTCTCTGCACCTTCAGGCCAATGTGCTTCACGCCAGTTCTTGGTTGGGGTGTCACCGTCCGCATCACAGCCAACCTCAACAAATGGTGTACCATGCAATCTCAACCAGTCTTTGGTGTTTTCGTGAACAGTTTTCCCTATATTCTTGTTGATCCCATTGAGTTTTTCCTGATCATGAACAGGGACATTCTGGCTGCCTTTGGTGACAACGGCTTTCAGGTTTTTGGAGCCCATTACCGCTCCGAGACCGCACCTTCCTGCAAAGCTGTGCTTGTCAACAACGATACAGGCAATAGCAACCGTATTTTCACCAGCCTGACCAATGGTGCATATACTGGCTTTTTCAAGTCCACTATCCTCTAGAATCTGATCTGAAGAATCAAAGGCATCCTGTCCCCAGTACTTTGCTGCATCACGAATTTCTATCGTGTTGTCGTGAATGAGTAGATATGACGGTGTGGCTGCTTTTCCCTGAATGATCAGTGCATCATAGCCGCTACGCTTTAAAGCAACTCCCCAACCGGCCCCAGCTGCACTTTCACCAAATATCCCGGTAACGGGTGATTTGGCAACAACGGTAAATTTTGCTGCCCCAGTTTGTCTGGCTGCCTGCAAAGGTCCTGTGGAGAAAATTAACCGATTTTCATCATCAAGCGCACCCACTTCCGGGCCAACTTCATCATAAAGTACTTTGGCTCCATAACCACCACCACCTAAGTAACGCTTCCATATTTCTTCTGGTACACGTTCTTCAGTAATCGTTCCAGATGTTAAATCAACGCGTAATACCTTTTCCCAAAAACCATTTCCCATTTTTTCATCTCCTATAGCTAATGTTGCCTGAATCTCGAACATCAATCCATATGAAAAACTTGCGTGAGTGATCGAGATACCGGACTGTTATCCTCATTTGTCTTCATGATTGGAGCCATGTACTCCCACCATCTGCGCATTATTTCATTATCTGGTAATGAATCCATCGCATGGTTGCTCGTCCGTTTCAACACTGCGAAAAGGATATTCGTTTCCTCATCAAGATAAATGGTGTAGTCGCTTATGCCTGCATCTTTGAGCAGACCGGTAAGTTCCGGCCAGATTGTTTCATGCCGGAGCTTGTATTCGTGCTTTTGACCAGGGTTAAGTTGCATTGCAAAGGCTATTTTTTCCATTTCTAGCACCCCTTTTGCGTAAAAAACTTACCAAACAGTATTGGTAGAACCAGTGAAGCAACCAGAAGGACGCCAGTGAAAATCGACATGATAATTCCTGGAATATTTATAAGCTGCATACCGAACTGAACCATGCCAATCAAGAACACAGCGAGAATCACACCTGGAATTTTTCCACTCCCTCCAAAAATACTGACACCACCAAGGATGGCGATTGTAATCACCTCAAGCTCCCAGCTACCGGCCATATTCGGCCTGGCGGTAGATATCCGTGAAACCAGAAACACCGCTGCCATGGCGGACATGAAGCCATTCAGGGTAAGCAGAGCCAAACGATAATTGTTTACCTTGATACCACTGTATCGTGCAGTCACAGGGTTGTTACCGATTGCATAGAGGCGGCGTCCAAAAACAGTATGGTGCAGGAAATACCACGCCACTGCGGCGAGTAGTATGAACGTAAGAAACTGAGCAGGAACGAGATCAGAAAAGAAATATGTTTGGCCAATAGCCTCAAAACTTTTAGGAAAATCGGTATAGGCCTTATCCCCTAAGATGATAAAGGCTATACCTCTGTATAGAGACATGGTGCCGATAGTGACGATAATAGATGGCAGTTCAAGTTTGGTGACCAGCAAGCCATTGACAGCTCCCGCTAGAGTTCCGGTTGCTAAACCAGTAGCAACGATAGCCCATGTATCGAGACCATTGGCTGCAGCGAACCCCATCATCACACCGGATAAGGCAATAATTGAAGCTACAGAAATGTCAATCTCTCTGCCAATAATGACAAGGGTCATACTTAAAACGATAATTGCCTTTTCTGAAAAGTTCTGGGTACTGTCGGCAAGATTATATACATCAAGAAAGTATGGGGACAATCCACTGTTTACGCAAACTACTATTATTAGCAATAAGAGCAACAACGCCTCACGCGAGCGCAACCTATCGGTAAATTGCCGGGGAAGCCGGTCAGGGATCATGTAATCTTTTTTGGATGTTTGCATTGTTACTTTACTCCTTTAGTGAACCCTGAGAATCTGCATTCCTTTTTGCTTTCGACCACGTGAATTCACGATAACCGCAGCAAGGATAGCTGTACCTGAAACCGCCATTTGCCAGAAAGGTGAAATACCCATAACCGGCAGAGCATTTTGAAGGACCCCAAGAAACAGTGCCCCAAGGACAGCCCCAAACACGGTACCCGTACCACCGGCAATTCCTACACCGCCAATTACACAGGCAGCTACCGTCAATAGCTCAAATCCCAAAGCGATTTCAGTATAGGCGATGGCAAAGCGGGCCACCCACAAATAGCCACAGAGGCCAGCCAAAGCTCCAGTTATCGCGTATACCGCAAACAACCTTCTTTTGGTGTTAATACCTACATAGTCAGTAGCCGCAGGATTACCTCCAATGGCATAGAGTTCCCTGCCGAAACGTGTATGATGCATAACAATCACACCCAGCACTGATATTATGATGCCAATTGCAGCAAGATTGGTCAGACCGGCAAAGCGATCTAGAGGGAAAGCTGTGAAAGATGCTGGCATTTCTTGAGAATTAACCCATTGCCCGCCAGAGAGTACAAAGACCATGCCTCTGTAGATAGTCATAGCACCTAGCGACACAACAATTGCCGGAATACCAAGCAAAGCAATAAACACACCGTTCAGCATGCCAAGAAGCAATCCTGAGAGCACTGCACAAGCGATAATCAGAGCAAGGTTCGTGTCTGGCCAGTGCATGCCTATAAGTGCTGCAATCATACCGGTCAGCGCAATGTTGGCAGCTACTGTCAGATCAATCCCCCTGGTGAGTATGACCATCATCTGAGCCGACGCCATGATCATGAGAATAGCGCTATCGGTTAAAACCGAGTCCCACGTCTCAAGTGATAAGAATGATGGCGAGGCAATCCCAACAGCAATGGAAAAGAGGGCAGTAAAAAGGACGAGCTGCCCCTCTCGGGAACGTAATATCCTTTTAAGATAATTCATGGTCTCTCCTCCACTATTTGAGTCCGGTGGCCAGGGCGACCACTTGCTCTTGATTGGTTTCCTTTGCCACAAGGGTTGCTCGGATCAGACCTTCTCGCATAACCACAATCCGGTCTGACAGCCCCATAACTTCAGGAAGATCAGAGGAGACCATTATGACAGACAATCCTGACTCAACAAGTTCGGCAATGAAATTGTGCAGCATAGCCTTGGCTCCCACATCAATTCCCTTCGTGGGCTCATCGAGAATGATGATTCGGGGCTCAGAGCCGAGCCATTTGCCAATAACTACCTTTTGCTGGTTTCCTCCAGAAAGTTCGCCGACAAGTTGCGCAAGACTATGGGCTTTAAGCTTAAGGCGTGACGCATAACGGCGGGCAAATGAATTTTCTTTTTCAGGGTTAAGTCGAAGACCACCTGAAATTTCGGGAAGGGAGGTCAAGGTAATGTTATCTCGAACGGACATGGCCAGGATTGCTCCACTTTGCTGACGATCTTCAGGAACATATGCCACCCCTTTTGAAATGGCATCTTCAGCTGTTTTAGGATAAAAATCCTCGCCATCAAGAGTTATGTTTCCCGACGATGGTCGAGTCAGACCAAAGATAGCATGCATCAGTTCCGATCTACCTGAACCTACAAGGCCATAGAAGCCGAGGACTTCACCTTTCCTGAGATCAAAGGAGATATCTTTGAATTCTGTAGGATGGCAAAGATTGTTTACAGATAGCAATGGTTCACCTGTCACAGTAGTCCGGGAGCGATATTCGTTCTCCACAGGGCGACCAGCCATCATGTGCACGAGTTCATCCTCGTTAACACCTGCAATTTCTCCTTCGCCGACAAAAGCGCCGTCTCGAAAAACAACAAACGTGTCAGAAATTGAGAAGATGTCATCAAAACGATGGGAGATAAACAGAATTCCAGTGCCCTCGTCGCGAAGCTTACGTACGATCAGGAATAGTTCATCAACTTCTTTCTGGGAAAGAGCCGCAGTGGGCTCATCCATAATAAGGATACGCGCGTCATGGGAAAGAGCTTTGGCGACTTCTACCAGATGCTTTTGAGCTACACTCAAGTCTTTAAGTGGTGTCTGTGGTGTGAAATCAACAATATCAAGCCGTTTCAGCAAGTCTCCTGTTTCGGAGTGCATGCGTTTCCAGTCGAGAAGGCCATTGTTCTTAACAACCTGATGGCCCATGAAGATATTCTCTGTAACCGAGAGTTCGCTGAACATGATCGTTTCCTGGTGAATAGCAGCAATGCCATCACCCCATGCTTCCTGAGCACTGTGGTAGGAAACCTGTTGACCGTTTCTCAGGATTTTTCCGGAGGTGGGTTGATAGACGCCGGTCAGGATCTTCACTAAGGTCGATTTACCTGCACCGTTTTCTCCTAAAAGCGCCAGCACTTCGCCAGGATTAACTCGAAGCTGCACCCCATCAAGGGCGCGGACTCCAGGGAATTCCTTGGTAATATTCCGGACTTCTAGAAGCGGCGTGGTTTGCGTTCGATCTGTACTCATGTCGCAACTCCCTGATGCTTCTACGAGGATGTATTTCTTGCCTGAAAATTTCCATGAGCATTTTGAGTTACAAATGCTCATGGATTGGTTGAGTAATGAGAAATGCTAACTAGAAAACTTCAGACCATTCATCGATATTTTCAGCATTGAAAACAAATGGAGCGCCCATGATCATCAAGCCATTGTCTCTCACAGTGATTTCACCCATCCTGCCCGCTTCAACGTTCTCGTCCTTCTTGCCTCTCAGCTTTTCCTCGATAATAGCTTTCATGATGTAAACAGAACTGTACCCAAGATCTGAGGGGTTCCAGAGAGCGAAGTTTTTAACCACATCCTTTTTGACATAACCGGCAACCTCAGAAGGGAGTCCAAGACCAGTTACAAAAACTGTTCCGGTTTTTCCCTCATCAATGACAGCTTTTGCAGACGCAGGGAAGCCAACAGAGGTCGGTGCTTCAATACCTTTGAGTTCAGGGAATTTGCGTATAAGTGCTTGAGCTTCGCGGTAGCTCTTGTCTGTCTGGTCATCACCGTACGTTACAGCTACCAGTTTCATGTCTTTGTATTTTGGATCAGTTTTCAGCGCTTCTTCCATGAATCCGATCCATTCATTCTGGTTAGTTGCCTGGGAAGATGCACTGACGATGGCAAATTCGCCGGTATAATCCATGGCCTGCCCCATGAGTTCGACCTGCTGGGTGCCAATGAATTTGGAATCAGACGGCGCCAGGTGTACGATACGACCATCTTCTGCAATACCGGAGTCAAAAGACATTACAGGAATGCCGCGTTTAATAGCTTTTTTGGTGATGGTCACCAGAGAATCAGGGTCATTGGCTGAGATAATGATGCCATCAACCTTTTGGGCAATAAGTGACCGGATAATCTCGATTTGTCCTTCTGCTGTTGGTGTCGTTGGACCTGTATAGATGACTTCGACTCCACCGAGTTCTTTCGCTGCTTCCTGGGCACCACGATTGGCAGCCTCAAAAAAGCCGTTACCAAGGTTTTTTACGATAAGAGCGATTTTCATTTCTTTTGCCATAACAGGCGAGACAAAGCCCAGAACAGCAAAGAGCAGCATCACGGAAATCATTTTTCTGTAAATCATGGGTTCTCCTCCGAAAAACAGTTGTGAACCAGGTTTCCCGTACCTGGTACAGTAAATTCCCCACCACCATAAAGCGGGGATGGTATCGTTCAATCAAGCACACCCGTTTGCGGGGTCACATTGAAGGTCTTGGCAAGGGCTTTAAGTTGTTCAGTGGAGATAGCTTGTTGTTTACCTCCGGCAGCCATAACCTTCAGCAACATCTCTGCTGCTTTTTCAGCAGTTTCAATCAGGCCAAAAACCTGATCCATATTTTTACCGGCTCCAAAAATTCCATGGTGTGCCCAGAGAACTAAATGGTGCTTTTCCATAAGACGTGCAGTCTCATGGCCGATATCAAGCTGCCCAGGCAGCATCCAGTCTAAAATTCCTATTCCATCCGGAAACAGTACCAGGCACTCACTCATCATTTCCCACAATTCCCGGGTAACCGTCGCCATATCAAGAGGCAGCACAAAGGAAAGGGCGATGAGGTTAGTGGTATGGGTATGCAGGACAACCGTATCCTGCCCCCCACTTGCTTTTTTACGAGCAACATGTGACAAAAGATGTGAAGGCAGTTCGCTGGTGGGGCGGCCCCCAGTGGAATATCCCCAAACTACCGAGTATGTTTCCCCGTTTGGGTTTATGTGAACAATGCCAAGACTTTCTAACGGCGAACTCGCTATGTTACGAAAAAAAACACCTGTCCCGGTGACCAGAAAATAATCCCCCGCAAGATCCGGCATAGCAAAGGGCAATGTAACTTCCTGCCCAACACAGAGACTTTTTTCAAAAGGAAGCATTTCTTTTGGAGTTATCCGAATAGAAATATTTCCTCCGTTTGCCTCTCCCCAACCTTTGGCATAAATTTGCTCTGAAACTCTTGTCATGTCCGTCAGAAACGGCGCTTTTAAAATATCCATTGTGTATCCTATTTGCGGGCGTCTTCCGTCCGGGTTTCATAATTCCTGACAGCTTCAAGCCAGGCGCGTCCCACAGGAACTCCGCGTGAAAGGCAGTAGTAGTCCCATACCGCACCAAAGGGCATGGTCTTCAGTTCTTCAAGCAGCACTAATCTGTCGGTGTAGTTAAACGTCTGTTCTGCCTTGACCAGTTGTTCAGTGTTTTCCAACAGGCCAAACAGCAATGCTTTTTGCGTATTTCGTGTGCCGATTACCCAAGCAGCTATCCGGTTAATACTGGCATCAAAAAAGTCCAGACCAATATGGATTCGATCCATTTGGCCGGAGCGAACAATCTCATGAGCAATAGCCACAAGTTCATCATCAAAAATGACAACGTGGTCGCTATCCCATCGCAGCGGACGGCTGACATGAAGCAGCAGTCCCTCCAGAAAAAGAAGTGAGGATGAAATTTTATTGGATATGACCTCAGTAGGATGAAAATGACCGGCATCGAGACAAAGCAGCGTGTTTCGGGTAGTGGCATATCCCATATAAAATTCGTGGGAACCAATGACACAGGCTTCAGATCCAATGCCAAAAAGTTTGCTCTCAACAGCATCCAGATTATGTTCTTTCGAGATTGCTTCTAAGAGAATGGTATCAAGAGATTCCAACAGGAGCTGACGCGGTGTCATCCGATCTACAGGATTATCTTTAAAGCCATCAGCAATCCATATATTGGTCACACAAGGAGTACCAAGCTTCTTACCGAAAGCTGCACCGATACGTCGGCTCGCTTTGCAGTGTTCAATCCAATAATCCCGTATTCCCTTGTCTGGGTGACTTAAGGTAAAGCCATCGGCACTGTTAGGATGAGAAAAGAGCGTTGGGTTGAAATCGAGACCCATTTTCTTTTCGTGTGCCCAGTCCATCCAGGCAGTAAAATGCTCAGGGCCGAGATCTGTACGATCAACAGCCTTCCCTCCCGTTTCGGCATAGATAGCATGCAAATTGAGACGATGGGTTCCTGGGATAAGGGATAATGCCATATCCAGATCTAAACGCAGCTCATCAGCATTTCGAGCTTTACCAGGATAAGCTCCGGTGACCATTATTCCGCCAGTGAGGTGTTCGTCAGGAGCTTCAAAGCCACCCACATCATCACCCTGCCAGCAATGCAAAGAAATTGGCAAACTATCCAGAACGGACATAGCCTCTTCTGTATTTATACCCCACTCGCCATAAGCCTCCTGGGCCATGCGGTAAGAATCAGTGACTGCTTTTTCGTTCTGTTTCATGACTATTCCTTCATTCCTTTCTAGGAGGTTGGTGAATTCAGCTCTAGAAAACGTTCATACGCCTGGTCGATTTCCGGTGTGATTTCCGGCTCAAATCTTCTGGGAGGAAATGACTGACCAATAATCCTCCGGGCCTCGTCCACATCAGAAATGGCTCCGGTTGCCAGGAATTGGGCAAGTGCATTGCCAAGAGCTGTAGCTTCTATCGGGCCGGCAAGTACAGGTATGCCGATTGCCGAAGCAGTAAGTTGATTGAGGAGGTCTGCTTGTGAGCCACCGCCTACTACATGAAGTATATTTATGGTTCTGCCAGTTAATGTGCTGAGTTGCTTAATGATTCTACGATAGAGTAAACTCAGGCTGTCATATGCACATCTCGCTAAGGCACCGGGAGTTTCTGGAATCGGTTGGTTAGTTTCCTGGCAAAACATTTGAATTTCATTGACCATATTAACGGGGCTGAAAAAACGCATATCACTCGGGTCAATAAGAGAAGAATATCCGGATTCGGCTGTAGCCATTTCTGCTAAATCAGCAAATGAATAGCGACCTCCAAGAACTCGAACAATTTCCTGAATAATCCACAGGCCATTAATGTTTTTAAGGAAACGATAGGTGTTGCCATAGCCTCCCTCGTTGGTCCAGTTGGCAGCCAAAGCTTCCGAACCGTTAATCGGGGTCTTTAACTCCACCCCAAGTAACGACCAGGTCCCGGAACTCAAAAAAGCCCAGTCATCACCAGACGCAGGAACAGCCAAAATAGCCGAAGCAGTGTCGTGTGAGGCGGGGGCAATTACTCGCAGCCCGGACAGTCCTGTTTTTTTGCAAAGTTCAGGCAGAAGGGTGCCAATTTCTGTTCCCGGCTCAACAGGTACTTGCAGTGCTGTTTCTGGCAAAGCAAGTGTGTCGAGCAGATCGGTATCCCAGAGATTGTCTTTTAAATTCAACATCTGGCTGGTTGAAGCCATTGTCGTTTCGATACTCGCCACGCCAGAGAGTAAAAAATGAAAATAATCAGCGGTAAAAAGAAGTTGATGGGTTTTGCTCAGCAATTCTGGTTGAGCAAGGGTTTGCGCGTAGAGCTGATAGAGGGTGTTGAACTCTAGAAACTGAATACCCGTCTTGTTGTATACGTGTTTTCTGGAAATTTGTTCCTGAGTGAAACGTTCGATCATTTCACGTGTACGTTCGTCACGGTAAGCTACAGGACGTTCGAGAAGTGCCCCCTTCTCATCTAAGAGAACGTAATCAACGCCCCAGGCATCTACACCAATACTCTCGTACTTTTTGCCACTTTTCCCTGCTACACGGAGTCCTTTAATAACCTCAGAAAAGAGACGTTCATGCTGCCAGCAAAGACTGCCACCCTCTCTTTTTGGACTATTTTCCATGCGACAAAGTTCATGCATCGTGAGTTTGTCATTTCGCAATTCTACATCAATAAGGCGACCACTGGAGGCCCCGAAATCAAGAGCCAGACATCTTGAGATGTCTTTTTTAGCGGTTTTTGTCGGATATAATTCCGCAATAACCACTTTTACACCTGCCTCTTCGAGCATTTTTCGAGACGCCTCATCTATGTTCTCATCAGTAACGACAGCAAAAACTTTACTTAATGGACACATGATGATGCTTTTTCTGGTAGTGAATTTGCTACTGTCGGCAAGAATGACAAGCTTTTCACTTTGACTAATGAGTTTCTGCTCAGCATGCACCAGCAGCGGATCACCTTCCATTATCCCCCAGGGAGAAATCCCCTGACAGCCGGTAAAGAAAATATCACCAAAAAAATTAGGGGCTTCGCTTTCAAGATGTCCAAGAATGATCATGTGATTGTGGAAGACTTCTCCACCAGATACGAAGCATCTGTTGCTGGTTTTCCTAGAGACATACTCAACTATTGGCAGTGAGTTGGTAAGAATGGTCAAGCCAGTAACGGGAAGGTTCTCAGCCACATGCCATGTGGTTGTACCACCGTTAATAATTATACTTTCATTGCCGGAAAGAAGTGTAGCCGCTGCTCTGCCTATTGCTTTTTTTGCGTCAGCATTTCGTAATTCTTCCGATGAAAAAGGTGCGGTAACAAGTCGAGATTCCTCTACCGGTTGATCTGCTGATGCGATTCCACCTCGTACTTTCCTGAGTTGTTTCGTAGAGGCAAGATAGTCAATATCTCTTCTGAGAGTAGATTCCGAAGTGTCAATTACTTCTAACAGCTCCTCTAGAGAAATAGCCTCTTTCTTTTTCAGTTGCTTGATGATGGCGATATGTCGTTGATGTCGTAGCATAGTATCCTGTTAACCTTTTCCCAATGTCATTGTCAATCATTAAATTTCATTTAATGTCATATTATTTCATTTTATGTCAGTGCAGTTATATAAATGATTACAAACAAAATCAATTTCACAAAACCCTATATAATCAATAAATCTTGGCAGTTAGCCTCATAGAGCCACGTTGCTCCATGTCATCATAAACAATAATCGTATTAGCTTGTTCATAATTCTGAAATTTTATGACATGTTTTGAAAGAAACCAGAGAAAACTGTTAACTTTCATAGCCAGTCATTTGTTTTTTCTATAGTTAGATGCGTGAATTTTGAAGCAAACTGAAAGGAAGGTCTTATCGAAGAGATAAAATGCTTGAGAAAATGAGAGATTATCGATCTGAATCAGGTTGTTAATAGGAGAAATCTAATCTCGCCCCCATGTCTCTCTCAAAAAGATACGGTTGATCATAACGAGTTCTGGTTGAAAATATTGTTGATTACTGCTGAATTTCAGAGGTTGGCAAGAGTGGGCAATGCCGTATTTATTTAAAAATTGTAGAAAGAAGAGGGCACCGAATAGCTGTTTTCTTTGGTCGCTTGCTCATTGCCTTCGTTCAAGGACACTAAGAAATCCAGTACATCTTCTTGTGATACCTCAAGATGTAATTTTTCTTTTTTTTTTTTTTGGGGGGGGGAAAGGAGGGGTAACGTTACTGAAGATCTTTAGGTGTAATCGAAGTTTTTGTCAGTTGGCTCCAGCCTGTGGAGTTATGTCGAGGAGGTCCGCTGACAGCAACGGACCTCCTTACCTATCTATTTTTTGTAGTTGGGATAGTTGAATGAGTGGCAACCAGCGCAAAGCGGTTTGCTCTCCTGGTGTTCGCCATGACATTCCATACACGGCACATCTTTGCCGTAGTGCATGTTGTTATGGGGGTTCTGCCATTTTTCATCTTCAGGGCGAGCTGTTGTCTCTATCAATTCATTCCCGTCATGACAATCCAGGCAGGCAAAATCCGCGGGAAATGTTGTCGGCTTTGAATTGTCATGGCATGAATCGCAGGATTTCCCATCATAAAGGTCGGCGTGATAGCTTCGTCCTTTTTTATCTCCGTATTGCTGCAAGGTTTCTCCTGCAAAACTCATCCCGGCAATAAACACAACACCTACTGCTATAAGAAATATATTTAACTTCAATTGTGGTTTCATCACTTCTCCTTCTTTAGCGCAATTATGATTTCATCATCGTTCTGGCCGCAGTCATTCCCATAACCATGCAGTCAGGAATTGAGCAACTGCCCAATCGGCTTACTCCGTGCATTCCGCCAGTAACCTCACCACCTGCATACAGTCCAGGGATCGGTTTCCAGGTATTTGAATCAATAACATGGGCATCTACGTCAATTTGGGCACCACCTTGACAATAATGAACCTTAGGCCAGTTTCTCACGACAACAAAAGGAGCTTGAAGGTATTTTCCCTCAGCTTTGGCCATTGGCTTGCCAAACTGCTCGTCAACGCCCGACTTTACATAACCGTTATATTCTTCAACCTGAGCTTTGAGCGGCTCCAGCGGAATCTTATAGTGAGCAGCAACTTCCTCAATAGAGTCAAATTTCCAGCCGACACCGTACTTGAGCACCTTTTTCAATGTTGGATGTTCTTTGGCATGCTCGTAACTGGTGATAGTAATTGGTGGGAGAGGGTTGCCCTTGTCGTCACGACAGGCAAGCTGGGCATCAGAACGTGTTTTCCTGTCTGCAATTTCGTTCATGAACCGCTTACCTGTTTTAATATAAACGGAAATTGAATGGGCGAAGTTATATATTGAATAATTAGAAACATAGCCAAACCCATCCTCATCCGGTGAGGCCCACGGTCCTGTTTGTATATGCGCCATGTGAACTGGGACGGCACCGACACGGAACATTTCAAGTAATGCTTCACCTGTTGCACTGGGTGGATTGGTGGAAGGGACTTCTTCAGTGAGAGTTGGATCTTGGGCTTTGCGGAGCTCAACATTTCTTGCAAAACCACCCGTTGCAATTAAAACTCCTCTCTGGGCACGGACATTTACTTCAGTGCCCTCAACCCCGCGGTCATAATAGTGTCCCGTCAGTATTTTTGCCCCAATAACAGTTCCTTTCTCATCAAAAACAAGACTGTCAAACTTGGCCCGGGAAACTAATTTAACGCCCAGCTTTTTACATTGGTTTACAAGGGGCTGGATTATTCCAGCTCCGCACGCAACTGTCGTCTGGTAAGTACGTGGAACTGAGTGGCCACCCAATTGCTGTAGATATGGGAAATATTCACTTCCAGCGTCAAGCGTCATCTGGAGCGCTTCATTTGCGTGTTTGGCAACATGCAGCAAGAGATCCTCATACGCCACACCACGGCCAGCTTTCATCTGGTCAGCAGTCATCGTTTCAGGTGAATCTTTAACTCCTTTTTCCTTCTGTAGCGGTGAATTTGGTACCGCAAACAGCCCACCGTTAAAGGTGGAGTTCCCGCCAAAATATGGCATCTTGTCATACACGACGACATCTTTTGCTCCAAGCTTTTTTGCCTCAATAGCTGCTGCGAGTCCTGTAAAACCTGAGCCGATTATTACAACTTCGTGCTCTTCTCCCCACTTAACATTGCTTTCACTGGCCACAGCGTTTAACGCCGGAGCAGTCAGAGCGGCTGCACCAGCCATACCCATACCGGCGAGAAACTTACGACGATCTGCCTGATATCCTTTTTTTGCCATTTTAGAAGCTCCCTTTTAATATATTGGTCCTGTCTTGCTACTTTTCAGAAAAGGATTGCAACCTTTTCCTGAGAAATAACGTTATGCCTATCTGGAAGCAGCAGCATAGCTTGTAGTTGTGAGTTTTTGTAGGGGGAGAATCGGGTGTATTTCGGGTATAATAGTATACCCGAAGAGTATATGAAGAGAGTTGTGTTAACGTTCGGTTATTGAATCACAACTATACGTTCTCGTTTTCAGCGACAGCATTGACTCCTGCAATACGACCGAAAACAATACACTCAACGATAGAGTTGCTTCCCAAGCGACTGGCTCCATGTATTCCGCCTGTAACCTCCCCAGCTGCATAAAGACCTGGGATAGGAAGTCCTTCAGATACAGAGAGAACCTGAGCCTTTGAATTTATTCGTATTCCTCCCATGCAATAGTGAACTTTGGGAAGAAGTCGGATGGAATAATACGGAGGGGTTGTTAGAGGCTTGAGATCTTTAGGTAGCGATTTTTCAAATTCAGTATCACAGCCATGCCCCAGATACATGTTATAATTTCGAACGGTTTCAATCAAAGATGCCTCTGGAATCATATTGCTTTTTGCCAATTCTTCTATAGAATCAAACGCTTGAACGACGCCTCTTTTCAGGCATTTATCAAGAGTAGTCGCATACTTGACTCCTTGGGAATCCACGATGGCAACTGGTGCTCGATCCTTAAGAAGCATGGCATCTGTTCGCAATCTGCGATCAGACATTTCATTTACAAATCGCTTTCCTGTTTTGGCATCAACCATTATTCCGTATGGAAATCCTGCAAGAAGTGTAAAAAGAGAGCCGACCCCCCATCCTTTTTCGTCTAACGATGCCCAAGGACCTAGCTGAATCCAGCAAAGTTGGAGTGGTGTTGCACCAACTTCTAGTGCTGCAATGAGACCTTCAGCCGTAGCTCCTTTATGGTTTGTTGTGTCAATATTATTATTTAGCCGAGGATCTTGAATAAGCCGGAATTTGACATCACTTCCGAACCCGCCCGTAGCAAGAACAACTGCTTTTTTTGCTCGTATGTGCTGAGTGATTCCGGATTGTTCATGGGGGAAGTGGTAATCAGATTGCACTTCTATCCCTTCAATCCGATCATTGGCCCCGGAAATCATCCTATTTAACCGGGTTTTAATTTTAATAGGAATTTCCAGCTGCCGACACTTACTGAGCATCGGTTGAATTATCCCTGAACCTGAACCACTTTTCGTTGTGTATGTGCGAGGGACAGAATGTCCCCCGAGATGATTGAGGTTCTCTTTGTATTGAACAGCAAGGTTCTCAATAGACCAATGAAGTGCAGATAACGACTGATCTGCTACAACTTGAGCAAGTTCAGGATGGTTGAGGTTCATTCCAGCATTTAACATATCCTGATGCATGAGGTCAGGGCTATCAACAATCCCATCTCTTGTTTGAAGTGGAGAGCCTGCTACTGCAAATAAGCCGCCGCTTATAGCAGAATTACCACCTGGAGTGCGCATTTTTTCAATCACAACAACATCTGCGCCTTTCTCTTTTGCTTCGATGGCAGCAGCAAGGCCAGCAAAGCCGGACCCTATGATGACAACATCGTACTCTTCAGTCCATTTTTTGGTTCTCACAGTGACGAAATCCTTAAATCCAGTGTATCTTTTTTTTGTTATTTGGAGTCAATGTTTTTTTCTGCAAGAAAAGCATAAAGATTGATATCCTGACCACGCAAACCGAGCTTTTTCCTGATATTTTTCCGATGAGACTGGATAGTTTCAAATGCTAGGTTCATAGTGTTACCAATCTCCTTACCGCTTAAACCTGCCTTGATGAATTGACATATGCGAAGCTCCGTTTTGCTCAGCTTCAATAAATTGCTATCCAGAGGACAATCAAAGCCTGTTGTCAGGGAAGTCAGCTGATCTTGAACAAGGGTTAAGTAACTTGAGCGGATATCTTCATCTTTCTCATTCGCAACTTTCGCTATTCCAGGCAAAATCGATGATCGGATGCGTGAAGAAATCCCGTATTCAACCTCTTTTCTCTGCTCTTCAATCGTTGCAAGTACATTACGTAATGTCACATTCATTTCTTCAGCATTCTGCCTTTGTCTAACCAGTCGTGTTTCTAATTCTTTCTGTTTGGAAATGTCCGAGACAATAATTGGCCAGAATTCTTGATCATCCAGGTCCATAAAAGCAATAGTTATCATACACGGAAACTGCCGACCATCTACATAGCTTCCCGCCAACTCTAAACTACGAATTTCTCCATCAGTGATTGTATCACGAGAATGAGCCATCATCTTCAGGCCGCTTTCATCGGTCAACACTTGAAAAGAAGTGCCAACCAAGACCTCTAAAGGAATACCGAACATCTCACTTGCCATCATATTGGCTTCTACGACCTCTAGATCATTATCAAGAAGGAGTATGCCCTGCCCTACTGATTGAAAGATTGTGTCAATAATCACCTGTGATCTCGATAAATCACGGTTCTTTTCTACCACCCGATATTCCAAATCGTTCCGGTTGTCGACCATGTAAGTGATATCACTTAATATTAACAAAGCTCCTTCAGCAGGAGAGTCCATGCATGATAAAGATTTTACCTGCAAGTTAAAATATTGGTTAACTCCTGAAAGTGGAAGAATGAATTCCTGATTCGTATCTGCCTGAGTATACGAAAACAATTGCTCGATATTACTGCAAGGAAGACCTAAAACTGTCCAACATGGACAATCAATAATTTTTTGACCTGAGAATCGGATTTTTGCTTCGGGATTAATCTCTGTGATACAGCCTTTACCGTCAGTTATTATTACCAAATTGGAAGTAGAGTCAAAAATGCTCTTATATGTTGCTTTCTCTTTTGCCAGAATTTTACTACTGCGTTTTTCTTCTGAGGTAACATCGTGAGACTCTACAGTATGCCACGATTTTAAGACCTCAAGTTCGATGCAATCACCAATTTTGCCTAAAGCTCTTGATAGACTTCTTTTAGAAGTGTCGCTGGCTACAAGTTTGTCACTGCAATCGACTAAAAAAGACCATATTTTTTTAATGTTGTATATGAATTCGACTTGGCTGATGCCTTCGACGTTATAGGCGGCAGCAACCTTGGTAAAATTTGAGATTTCCTCAGAAAGGGCGTGGTTCCATACCTGGTAGTCGTCATTATAATCACGTGGAGTAATTTTTTTGAGTCCATTGATTATCTGTAGAGTAGCTACGTTTAATCTTTGTCTGGAAATTAGACGTTTACTATCGTCCTCATAATCCTGATTATAGCATTCCCACGTATCCGATAGCGGTATAGATGAGTCCTCAAGTTGCTCTAGTAACCTCTCGATCATTGCGGCTTTCCCAATTCAATCCTTTTCATGCGATTCAGAATATATTCGAAAATTAGCAAGCTAACTTCTGGCCAGCGAGCCTAAGCAGGAAGAGTCTCATAGCTTTCTTCTACCATGAGGTTTCCTTTAAAACTTTCTTTTAATATAGATCAGCCAGGAGACTGTCCGATAATAGATAGTTCATCTCAAATCGAGACATTTTGATAATACCAAGCGGAGACATATATATGATATTTCCAGCATTGTTATTATCGAAATGACGAAGAATTGGGGAGAAAAGGCATTCTCGGGCAGTCTCCCAAGTCCAGAATCGCCGGAATTATACTGCATTTTGTCAGTTCTGCACATTTTCTGGTTGTTATAGGTTTCTTCAAGTTTTTCTCTAGTGTCATGTCATGTGTCAAATGTCGTAATAATGCGAAGCTTTTTCTCTTCCTGCAAGACACGACTGATTGAGCATAGCAGCGCTATGTAACAGAAGGAGTAACGAAGTCAGGAAGTGAAAAGGGCGAGCAGAATTAGACATCTGATGCATGACAGGACACTAGTATGAGGTATAGACCTGATCAACTTCAATTGCTGGGTATTATGATATTGTCAAAATCTTGCCAAAGTTGAAGCAAGAAGTTGATTAAACGTTGGTCAATCAAGGTAACTGGAGAATATATATTCTTAATGCTTTGATTTAAAATAGTTTTTATCAATCTATCGTACCATCATTTACTTTTTCCTGCTTCTATGAAATTGCCCCTGAGCCAACTGGAATTCCATGTGTAGTAATACTGTTATGAATCTCTTTGTTGCATGGACCTTGGGTGACTTTTATTTGCTCCAACACAATTAATGTATTTCACATTATGTTTATCTTCGAAGTAGATAGTAAGAATTATCAAATCGAATCTGCAACAGTGTCACTTTTTATCAAAATCACGAAGAGTTTGGGAGAGGTCATTCACAGACAACGTATAGGAGGCTATCCGACTCAGGAAACAATCTACTGCAAAATTTTATCATCGATGTCCCAATGTCTTGTGGACGATCTCATAAGTTCGACAGACTTCTACATTGGTTAAAAAGAATCCATATTCTCGGCATAAATCGAGTGAGAAATCAAAATGATACCACGTGTTTTCTGCACGTAATGGTAAAAAATGCCAACTAACGTTAACGTAACTCTAATTTTGTTGCGCCACTTATACACTGTATATCTTGACAAAATAGCATTTTATTAGTTAGTAGCATTGATGTTTACGTAAACATCAATGTTGATATGAGATCATAATCTAAATGATTGATGTCGAATTCAATTTTCAAAATGATCTCTTAACCAATAAGGGCCTCATTATGGATTTCAGCAAGGAAAACCTACGTTCAGCTGCCTCTACAGGTGCCGACCAGCTTTCTCGAGCACATCTTCATGATGCAGCATGCAGATTTGCCTACTATCGGGTTTGTCAAACGAACACAGCTCTACAAGCAATACTCATTTTGAGTCAAAAACCTGACCGTAGAGAACAGGCGCCCTCCTTTTCTCCTCAGCTCAATCAAGAAAAATCAGTAACTACTCAGGAGCATTCCATCTGGAGTCTACGCTTACCTGGCCATGATCGGGTCGCTTTGCATTCGAAGGCATTGAAGTCTATGCCTATCGAAATTCTGCGCTTATCTACCAGCCTCCCCGCTTATTGCATATGGAACGCTGCTAAACATTTACAGCTCCTGGAAACAGGGAATTATCTGGTCTTACATGAATAGTTATAAAAGATATTACGCAGCCTAAGAATGAATTAACCCATAGATCAGTCGGGTCACCTATCAATTAAACTACGTTTTACGGGTGAATGATGAACGGAAAGACAGGTGTGATTTACAGTGACGTGGAGAAAAGTGTTGACGATGTCTTAAATTACATGGGGAACGAGATCAGTTTTGCTATGACCCTCGCCCTAGGTAAGCCTATTTTATTTATCAATGAACTGTACAGAAGGGCAAAAGAAGACTCGACGATTAAACTTAACATCGTCACTGCCCTCGCCCTGGAACGGCCAAGAATCAAAAGCGAAATTGAAAAAAGATTTATGGGCCCTCTAGTCGACCGAATATTCAACGGGACACCTGAATTTGATTACATGCATGACTTCCGTACAGGAAAGCTCCCGAAAAATGTAGAGATTTATGAGTTTTTCAACAAAGCCGGCGGCTACATGGAGACACCAGCCGCTCAGAGAAACCACCTGAATTCGAATTATACCCACGTGATACGGGATGCGATGGATTTCGGTTGCAATGTTTTTGGCCAGCTTATCTCATGCCGTGAAATAGATGGAAAGACGATGTACTCCATGGGTTGCAATACCGATATTTGCATCGAGGCTATAAGAGAACTGCATAAGATGAGAGCCCAAGGCGCAAAGGTCGCGATCATCGGCGAAGTGAACACCGAGTTACCTTTCATGTACGGAGACGCGGTGCTTACCGGGGACCAGTATGACATGCTTCTCCATGGGCCTGAATTCAACTACCCCTTGTTCGGTCCGCCTAAAGACTCTGTAAGCCTTAAAGACCATGCAATCGGTCTTCATGTCAGCACGTTGGTGAAAGACGGTGGAACTCTTCAGGTCGGGATCGGTGCTCTTGGCGATGCCATTGCCGCAGGCTTAAGCATGAGACAGAACGAGAATGAAGAATACAACAGGGTATTGAAGGCGACTGGCATAGTCGACAAATATTCGGATTTGATCGAGAAGATAGGAGGAACCGACAAATTTGAACAGGGTCTTTACGGCTCATCCGAGATGTTTGTCGACGCCTTTTTCCAGCTTTACAAGAGCGGTGTATTGAAGCGGAAAGTGTATGACAGCATACCGATTATGAAACTGGTGAATGCAGGGAAACTTGCTGCCGACAAAATACCTGCCGACATTATAGAACTCCTTATGGAAGTCGATGGTATTCATTCGGTATTAAAAGAAAAACATTTCAAAATGCTGTGTAAATACGGCATTCTCAAAGAGGGGCTGAAATTCGAAAACGGCTACATTGTCGATGGAAACATCAGGATCTCTGCCGATTTTAACCGTCCGGAAAATGTTGAGGCGGTAAAGACTCTTTTAGGAAGCAAACTCAAGCTCGGCCAGGTAATACTTGGTGCGTTCTTTATCGGTCCACGCGCCTTTTATAAAGCTCTTAACTCCATGAGCGAAGAGGAGCGAATGCAGTTTGGGATGTCAGGTGTGGAAAAAGTCAATCAGCTTTATGGCAATGAGGAACTTCGTACACTACAGAGAAAAGACGGTCGCTTTGTCAACGCCGGGATGATGGTAGATGTTTTCGGTGCCATCACCTCAGACACACTTGAATGCGGACGGGTCGTAAGCGGTATCGGGGGGCAATATAACTTTGTCTCAATGGCCCACGCACTTCCCGACGGCAGACTTGTGATGATGATTCGAAGCACTAGAAATACCTGTAAAAAAGTCAAGTCCAACATTGTGTATTCCTACGGTCACACGTCGATTCCGAAGCACCTCAGGGATATAATTGTAACAGAATATGGTATTGCTGATGTCAGAGGGAAACCGGATTCGAAAATCATTGAAGAAATACTGAAAGTAACGGATTCACGATTTCAGGATGATCTGATTAAGGAAGCAAAACTTCATGGAAAACTGGCTCCAGATTTTGAACTTGCTCCTGAGTATAGAGAGAATTTTCCAGAGAAACTCGAAGCGTTACTTAAACCTTTTCAAGCTGACGGTCACTTAGCACCTTTCCCATTCGGAACAGATTTTACAACTGAAGAAATAGCCATAGGCGGCTCACTTAAGGCCTTGGCGACAAAGAAAAAACCAGCAATTATTAAGGGTCTTGTTGCAGAACTGTTCAGACCCATTCCTCCTCGTGCAAAACCATACCTGGAACGAATGAGACTCGATAAGCCTACGACAGGTAAAGAAAAGATAATGCGGAAAGTTGTACTCTCGGCCATGAGGGCTCACGGAAAAATATAACATCTCAGGAAATATTTTGCCGCATTATCAAAATATTACAATCACAACAACAATGAGATAGTGCGTTGGTTGTTATTCCGGCCAAGGTAGCGTAGTAGAATAATCAGAAGTCTTTTTTATGGCTGATAGCGATATACCGAACTGTTAAGTAAGGCTTGTTATGACTGAAAAAGAAAAATGCAAAAAACACGGAGACGTTTCCGTATGGATTGTCTGTAGACATGTGGCAGAAAGAAGTGCTGACACTGCAATCTTCAGCGAAAATCAGGATGCCCTTTGCTTCGAATGTGCCCATAATTTTCAAAACCTTACTGAGCTGGACGTGGTTGGCATGTGCGAAGAATGCTTAAAGGATTTCACCGCTGAATTGATGATAAGCACTCAAACTTTTGCCAACCTCAAAAATCGGGTCATAGGTCTTGAACATCTTAAGGGTGCGAGAAGTTTCGCCTCAGAATGAAAAATACTTGGAAGTATCCACTTTTACTTGACCACGCCAATCTTATTCTAAATCCAACGCAGAAAGCCCCAATTGAGCTTACGCTAATGGGGCTTTTCATATCTCTTGTGTTCTACTAAAAGAGATGGTCTCGTAACAATATAGTATTTGCACTGTTTCTTAATGACAATCTCCTTCAGAATTCATCAGCCTGACAACTTCATGGGCAATATAATAAAGCTCTGTCGCCCAGTATTCTGTGTGCGGCCCCCCCTCATCATCAATGGTTTCAAGCGATTCTTCCAGCACCTCAGAGTTTGCCGGTCCATAACATTGGTCAAAATGCCAATATCCCTGGTCACTGATGAGGCCAAGAGTTGCCAAACGTTCACCTGATCTACTTCGAATTGAGAAAATACAGTATTCAAGGTCGGCACAGGAACGAGTATAACTGCTACAGCAGTTACTCATCCAATATGCTTCAGACTTGAGTAATTTAGAAGAAGTCAAAGGAATGATAAAATAATCACCGATAATTGTTTCAGGTAATTTGCAATCCCACTTCCCTGTTATCTTTTTTTCGGTTCCATTTGCCAAGTCATCTGTAAAAAGTCTATTCAGTTCATTTACTCTGGCTTGTAATAACATGTTTTTTCTCCTGCTGATGGGTGAAACTCAAGTGTGAAAGCTCTAACTCATTTCGGGACGAAAATGTGTTATATGTAGAGGTTTTGCTGTTCAATCGTTCTTTCCACGCATCCCTGGTGATAATCTTCCATTGTCATACAACCATGCAGACCAGCGCATCTTTCACAGAGGTGGCGATACCACTCAGGCGCACATACGAACAATCCGATAGCCGGTTCACCATCTAACTCGCAAACAGATTGAGATTGTTCTTCTGCCTCTTCAATCAAACTCCGAATGACAGCATCACAACCATTGGCGTAAATACGTAATGCTCCCATCTTTTGTTTGACCTGAATAATCTCAAATTTGGTTACACAAACCCGATCACTGCGATAATGACGGATCTGTTCAGCGAAATTTGTAAGTATATCGAACCAGCCATCCTGGCATTCAAAGCCATATACCAGTGAATCCTGGTTAAACAGGTCCGGATACTTTTGAAATAGCTTTTCAGTTTTTTCGAAATTCATTTGAATACCTCCTCAGAAGTGTTAAGCACGCTGTCCTGTACCAGCCTTTACACATGACTATGCCATAGGAGGGTTATCATATAGTGACTACCCTGATATTTTTTTTCATTTTTCTTTAAAATATATGGAAACGAAAAAAGCCCCTGTTGCTTAAGCACTACTTCAATACAAGCCCATCAACATGGTGCTTATGACAGCGCCCGCTGATAAAGCGATACTTGGTAAACCGTAACAGCAGCTTGGTTGCAAAGTTTATTCTGGAGGGGTGAAGTTTCAAACACAATGCTTGAGAGCGAATTCATAGGTCCGGAAGAACATGTTGTAATTCCTTCTGATAAGGAATTCGCCGAAGCCAAGAGCTACCCAATTGATAAACTTCGTGAATATCGATGGATTATGCGTGAAGTGGGCTTAGGAGATGAAATAATCGATTTAGCGGTACACAATAATTATTGGATAATCAGGGATGAACTTTCCTGAAAAGTTGAATCAGTGTGTTGATGAGGTGCTGCGTTATACTAAAACGTCAGATGTGCATAAAAAAATCCCCGATTACGATTTCCGTAATCGGGGATTGAACGATCTATGCTGAAACTAAGAAGGTTTACCAGGTGTCACCTACTACCTGACTGGTGTCGAGACAATGCTCTTTCTGCTTTAGGCTGAGGCCCTTCTTCTCGTCAAAATTCTCCACATCTTTATGATAACAGGCGTATTCTTTACCATCTTTATCCTGTACAAATTCCATTTTCTGATATTCGCCTGAAATAATTTGTCCGCGCATACTCATATTTATCTCCAATCGTGTATTTTAAGCTATTCTAATAAGAAGCGAGGGGAGTCAATTCACCCCGTTTTCATTTCACTCACTGTTCAGCAAGCTGTTTGCCCTGCTGTCATGTTTATAATATAGACACAATTGCCTTTGACACAATGAGTACAGATAACTAGTAAAATACTAGCGAATGCTATCATTCCCTTTCATGTCATTTTGGCAGAACACGATTTGCAAAATGCATTACGAGCGGCCAGAGAACTGCCCATATCAGAGAAATAACGGCTAACGCCCAGATTGTATCCCAGCCAAAACCCGCAGCACCAACTCTAACACCTGCCCAATACGCAAGAGGACCTCCAATAGCACCAAATACTGATGATAGAACCGGTCGTCCTTTAAGCCAGTTCAAACTATGGTGCGGCAGCGTTGCAAGCAATAGCCAGATAATTGCCAGCCAGAGAGGAATGGGAAAAGCCAGCACATTGAACTGCAGACAACCAATGGCATGGAGTGTGCCGTCAATAATAAGCCCAGCGAACAACAACAATCCCATCATCTTAAGATCAGCTTTTTTATGCTTTGAGAAATACAGATGTACAACCAATAGAGGCAGTGCAATTGCTGCCCCTGTGTTTTCTTTGAATACAGCGAGGAACCAGCCTATTTGATAAATGGTGAAGTTCAGGAAAATATTCATGATATAGTAGTAGCATTACGATTAGCTGGACGTGTAGCTACCACATGCACAACACTTATTGCACGTTCAAGAAATCCACCCTCACAGTAACAAAGGTAAAAATTCCATAAACGGTGAAATTTTTCATCATAGCCATACTTCTTCAATGACGGAAAAGCCTGATTGAATCGAAGCCTCCAGTCCTGAATCGTGCGGGCATAATCAAAACCAAAATCTTCAAGATGGCGGACCACCATATCAGTTTTTCTTGTCATTAAATCCAGCATGCGGTTATTGGACGGTATACACCCACCCGGGAAAATATGTCGCTGAATAAAATCTACACCTGTCACATATTGTTTATACTTCTGATCCTTGATAGTGATTGCCTGTAGCAGCATCTTGCCATCTTCCTTCAAGAGTTCATTGCATTTCTCAAAAAAACCGGGAAGGTATTCATGACCTACTGCTTCAATCATTTCTATACTGACAAGTTTGTCAAATGTCCCTGTCAGCTCCCTGTAATCCTTTTGTATGAGGGTGATTTTATCTGTTAAGCCTGCCGCTTCAATTCGTGCTTTACCCTCTAGGTACTGGGCCTCTGAGATTGTTGTTGTCGTTATATGACAACCGTAATTTTCTGCGGCATACATGGCAAACCCACACCAGCCTGCACCAATTTCGATAACTCTATCCGTTGGCTGCAGATCAAGCTTTTTACATATTGTCTCAAGCTTATGGAGTGATGCTTCTTCAAGGCTGCTGTTTTCATCCTGATATCTTGCCGCTGAATACATCATGGTCGGATCAAGAAAACTCTTATACATCTCGTTCCCCAAGTCATAATGGGAAAGGATATTACGTTTGGAGCCTGAAGCACTGTTACGATTCAGTTTATGGTTGAGCAGGCGAAAAGGGTGCAAAAGCCAGGCAAATCCCTGCTCCATCCTGTCAAGCAGTTCCATATTCAGCACCATTATACGAACGAGAGCTGTGAGGTCATCAACCTCCCACATTTTATCTATGTATGCCTCCCCTGCACCTATCGAACCGCCGAAAAGCACCTTATTGTAGAATACAGGGTCTTTCACGTGAATATGAGCTGAGAGGTTAGGGTCGTTGCCAAAGACCTGAACATCGCTGCCGTCCTGCAGGGTAATCTCCCCATAGCGAACCTTGGCGATTAACTGCGTCACAAGAGCCTTGGCCCATTTGTCCATTCTGGAAAGAGGTTTGGTTACAACATGTTTTTCACTGGTAGCTGCACAGTTCATGCTCTCTCCTTTTCATACGCAATATATGGAATTTTCTTCAAATAAATCTTCATCGCCTGCCAATAAATTCCAGCAACTACAAATGCTGTCATCACTGGTTTTTTGAAAATTTGCCTTCGCACTGTCTGCAGAGACAACGGTTCTCGTTTCAGTCGAAGACTTGCCTCGAAAATATGTCCCCGCTCATCATGAACACCAAGATTTATCGAAATTGCCTCATCCGGTGGTTCAATGATCCATGTATAAGTTTGATCAATCGGATTAAATGGTGATACACGAAACGCTTTCGGGTGGGTCGGGGTGTTATGATGATTGCCTACATAGTGCCCGTAATGATGGCGCTCATTCCAGGGAATATTTGAAACCTCAGCCAGAAAATGAGACATTTCCCCAGAATCATCAAAACCATAATAAAAATTTACAGGGCTAAAATAGAGGCCGAGGGTACACATGTTCATCAAACCGAACACCTTACCGCTCACCCGATGCCCTGTCAGTTCTTCCATCCTCTGCCTGACAGCATCAGCATGGGATGTTTGTTCATCACCAAGATAGTCTGTACGTCTATACTGGCTTATGGCCCACCTGGTCGTTGAAAACCATCTGCCCAGGCTTTGTATATCCTCAATCCTGTCCAGATCTAAAAACCACATAAAGAATGGGTATTTAAAACTATGATTCTTCGGAATAAACCTGCTGTGAGCAATATGACCAACATAGATGGCTGATTTCATAGGGCGACCTCAAGCATTTCACTTACCCGTAAACCGCTGCGAACACCGTCTTCATGAAACCCATTGAACCAGTAAGCCCCGCAATAGTGAATGTGATTGACACCTGATATCTGCTGCCATTGCTCCTGTGCACGAACCATGGCTGGTGTGTAAATCGGATGCATATATCGGTATTCATTGATGACATGTTTACTGTCAATTTCCTGATTGAGCGTAACAAGATAGGTATGTTTTTTTTGTAATTGTTGTAGGATATTCATATTGTACGTGAGAATAGTCTGCTCTCTTGCCGCATCAATCATCCTGTAATTCCAGCTCGC
Organism: Desulfosediminicola flagellatus; assembly: GCF_005116655.2. Classification (GTDB taxonomy): domain Bacteria; phylum Desulfobacterota; class Desulfobulbia; order Desulfobulbales; family Desulfocapsaceae; genus Desulfopila; species Desulfopila flagellata. The sequence continues at coordinate 3,837,852 of NZ_CP050698.1, forward strand.
CCACGCCTTTTTTCTGACAGGCAGATGTGAGGTGTCAGTATGGAGCACCACCAGATTATCTGAAAAACTGAATTCCTGTAGTACTCGCTGCTCATCGTTTGATGGCTCACTCAGGATCTGTAACGCCTGATCTCCATGACAGGCAAAAATCACATCATCATACATTTCCTCATTTTCTGCGGTCGTAACACGTACACCCTCAGCCAACCGTTCCACCCTTTTCACTGGATTACTTAATACTATCCTATCTTTGAACTTTGCGGTCAATGGTTCGATATAACTGCTTGATCCACCTTCAATAGTGTGCCATTGCGGCCGGTTCACTACATTAAGCAAGCCGTGATTATCAAAGAAGCGAACAAAGAAATGAAGGGGAAAATCACGACAGCTTTCAAGCCCCATTGACCAGATAGCAGAAATCATCGGCAGCAGATAATTGTCCTTAAAAAGTGATCCGTACTTTTCCCGAGCCAGGTATTGCCCTATTGTCAGGTCAGGCGAACTGGACGACTCTTTCCGAACATCTTTATTAAACCGAACGATATCCCGCAGCATGCCCCAGAATTTCGGGCGAAAATAGTTAGACTTTTGGGCAAAAAGGGAGCTGAAGGTATTACCGTTATACTCCAGATCAATCTCATCGTTCCGAACTGAAAAACTCATTTCAGTCGGTTGATATGCTACCTTTAATTCATTTAACAGCTGTATGAAGTTTGGATAGGTATGGTCATTGAAAACAATAAATCCAGTATCGATTCGTGCCTCTTCATCATCTCTTGCAGCATCGACAGTATGCGTATGCCCCCCTATATAATCAGCAGCTTCATAGAGCGTAATATCATGGTCGTCAGCCAGTTTATATCCACATGTCAATCCTGAAATACCCGTACCGATTATAGCAATCTTTCTATGGTTTTTGACCATTTCTCATCATCCTTTGGGCCACATGGGTCCACAGCGAATGGGGTAACAGTGAGAGAATTTTTAATAAATAAGTGAAGCGCCTGGGAAAATGAATCTCAGGTTTCCTTTTGGCGATCCCTTTTCGAATAGCACGGCTTGCCTCCTGCACGCTTACTTGAAAAGGCATCGGAAAATCATTTTTGTCGGTGAGCGGGGTTTTCACAAATCCGGGACAAACAAGACTCACAGCTATATTTTCACGAAATAGAGCAAGTCTCAGAGTATTGATCAGATATTCGACCGCTGCTTTAGATGCACCATATGCTTCAGCTCGCGGTAAGGGAACATATGCTGCTGAAGAACCAACTCCAACAAGGTGAGGATTAATACCTTTTCGCAGAGCAGGTAAAATTCCCTCGATAGAAATGGCCATCGATTCAACATTTGCCCGCATCACCCGCTGAATCAATGCGCTATCGAAATCAGGATAATCTATATATTCGCAGGTTCCGGCATTGAGAATAGCCAGATCAATTGACGTCAGAGTGTTAAACCATTCCAAGGCTTCTGCTCTATTTGATAAGTCAATTTTCACAGCGTTAAAACCCAATTCAGCCAATTCATCAAGAACCTGTTGATTACGGCCGATAGTCCAAACTTCATGTCCTTCAGCCAGGTAATCAAGAGCAAGCTGTTTGCCAATCCCTGAGGTCGCACCAGTAATAAGAATTCTCATTGAGCTAATCTCCTGTTAATCATTTTCACCACAGGGCCGATAATCGGAAGGTGTTGATAGAGCATGGCACCAATGTCAAAATAATCTCTATGAAAATAGACTTTGTTTGCACTGTCAAATTTCAGAAATGACGTTCCGGGAACAGTGACACGTTGTCCCGCATGTATCCTGGGATGTGCAAAAGTCATTAGCCATTGCACATACCCCTCTTTTTCCATCCACTGAGGATGCGAAAATTCAAATTGAATGTGATGTATATTGGCATAGAGATTCTCAAAATATTTGTGCAATTGAGTCAACCCTCTCAGTTCATGCACTGGATCTATAAAGTGTATCTCAGAACTGTATATATCATCAAGAAGATTAAGATGTTGAGCATTGAGTTTCTTATATGTTTCTAGAAATGCATCCATGATTCTGTTGTCCCCTGAGAGTATGTCGTGTTATAGCGATTGTTTCACAGAGCAAGGCGATTTTAAAAAATCAGGCACAGCCATTTAGCTGATATAGGAGTCTACGCTTACCTGCGAGCATTGATTTTATGAAAATAACGCAAATATGGGTTGGTAAGCGAAGAATCCGCAGAAAATGCATAATCCGCCAGACTCCTATCTTTTGCCAGAATCATTTCCCCCTGGGTCCTTAATGAATATTTTCGAAATTTACGTTTTTAATCTATTATTCTGACCAGGTAGTATTCACCCTGAAACGTAGCATTTGGCTCAAGATCAAGGCACGCTTGGGATTTTTACCGCAGGCACATATTTGATATTCTGAGGATAAAAATTTTAAGCGTACCACTGAGATTGCACAAATGGTTGTTTTCGAATTGAAATTAGTTATAACCATAGAGCAAGTTATCCCGCAGGCGCTCATCAATAGGTTCCTGTGGACCAAGCCATATCCCCATATAAATATTACCAAAATCTGCTGATTCTATTGAAACCAGTTCTTTCTGATTGAGGAGTAGAGTTGTCACCGCACTATCACCTTCATAACAGAGTTGATAATTGTCACCCTCCTCAACAGATCTATAAGCTTTGTGGAATATGTTAATTTCTTTTTGGATAGTATTGAGAGTCGTTGGTGTATGCTGCCGTTTTAAGATGGTATTGGCACCCTCGATAAAGTTCTCAGGGGTTAAAGAAACATTGTAATCAAGCCGTAAGCATTTCGATATTTCCGGAGAGAGAATATTTTGTGTGTCGCCTGCATTTTTTGTATAGAGTGATGCATCGTACACCTTTATAAATCCAAGATATTTAACTATACCTTTGCCCCGCAACTGCATCTCTCCAATCTCAGCCATTGAGAAGCCTGAAGAGACAAAAAGAAAGATAACTGCCATTAATACTCTTTTCATTTATCTACCCCGTTTACTGCTTTGTTTTGTTAAACACAATGGTGATATCTCCTACATGAAAACCAAACTTACTCATCGCAGTCTTGTTAATCAGTATATTGTCCGGCTGTAAAAACATCCAGTCATCGAGATACAGGGTGTATGTTGAATCATCAACCTTTACATCCAGGTAATACTTCCAATTGAGTGCGTTACCGTATGATTCTCCAGATGCCTTTCCGACAACGTCGTCAGCTGTTCCGCTTAAGATGTGTTCGCCATCACTGGATATAGTCCAGATCCTCTTTTGGATTTCACCATCGCTCCAGACGAAATCTTCATCGAGTATAAGCTCACCGCTCTCTGAAATGTTACCGTCGATTTTCACTACAAATTGTCGCAAAAGTTTTCCTTTTCTGTCCTGCACTATCCCCCAACCTGTAGTTCCCCCCTGAAAGTATTCAAATATATTGAATGCCGGCACGTTGTCACGATAGTCCCTCACATCCACTGTCGAACATCCAGTGAGAAGAAAAACAGTAATAATTGAAAGAAAAAATTTCATTAAAGCCTCCTGAGATGCAGGTACTTTTGAAAAGGTTGGAGAAAATTAAAGAAGCAAATAACTATTAAAATATTACGTAGACTAGATTCCTCTTGAAGCTCAAACAATACAGCCTCTGTTGCTGGAATGCATCAGAGGCTGTATGTATTCAAGATAGCAGCTTCTGTCTTGCTTTACCAGGTGTCACCAGCAACCTGACTTACATCCAGACATCGCTTCTTTTGATCTTCGGTGAGTCCTTCTTTAGAATCAAATCCTTTTACGTCATCATGGTAACAGGCAAACTCTTTTCCGTCTTTATCCTGTACCCATTCCATTCTCTGATATTCTTTGGAAATGATTTGTCCGCGCATACTCATAGCAATCTCCGTTGTGTTTTTTATCTATATCTGTTTTCGAAGTTGATCATGCTACAAACCTGGAAAACTGTATTTTGCTTTTCAGCTGGCTACCTGCCTTGCTGTCATGTTTATACTATAGACACCAACAACACATCTTCAATAGGTATAGTATGAGTATATAATACTAGCTAATACTAGTATTGATTACCATCAGCCTCAAGTACTCAAAACCTGAGTCATACTCTCAAAGCCATTTATCCCAGATCATCTGCACCCAGACATGTAGATCACCCACCCGGCGTACGATTTGGGGATTTTTATAATGGATCAGTGAGATATCCTATATCTGCTTAGTGAAATGATAGATATTATGAAGGAATACGCGATACGCACTCAGCTGGGTCAAATTGATATGAAACCCTTTACCAAGCTTATTGAGACCTGTAAGTTCAAGCAAACCCACATGCCCCTGAATCTTAAATCGATCTTAAGTGGTAAACTCTTTAATGCGCTTAACAATGAAAGTTTTTTCGATGACATCGTAATCAATACATTCCTGTTTTCTGCTTTTCGCAACAGATACCTTATGATTACCGTCTCACACGAAATAGAAATCATCAAATACGTCCATAAGCCAGCTGGAAAATCGCCACACGATATGACCATATCAACATCGCTGAGACACAGACCATCAAAATGATCTTAGAGAATAGGCGTTTTCTGGGGTTAGATGCTAGATGAACAGTATGTTCTCTAGGCCGAAAGCCCTGGGTATTTCGGAGTAATTATGAAGCACAACTTTTGTGAATATGCTGAAGACACTGGCACTGGAAACAATTGCAGACAAGTATTGGGTATGAGCAAGTAGTTGTCAATCTCTCTTTTTCTTGAGATTACAAAGGGTGGTGGATAATGCGATGACTGTAGTGCAGAATTGGCTGAGTTATCTCAAACCACAAAACAAAAAAAGGGATCACGTTAAATTAACGTAATCCCTTTTTTAAAGCTGGTACACCAGGAGCGATTCGAACGCCCGACCCCCTGATTCGTAGTCAGGTACTCTATCCAGCTGAGCTACTGGTGCTTCAGAAGTGGAGACTTTATACCGCAGTTTGTAACAGACATCAAGCCTGTTTTTTCCCTATCGGTTCTTTTTCTGCTTTATGCAGTGTTATCTCATGCTCTACAGGAGTCATGCCTGGATCTCCGAGGATAATAATCTCGGTATCATAGCGTGTTTCATGCTCATGAATCTCAAGGCGTTTATTGTTCTGTAAATACTGAGCAACATCAAGCGGGAAATGACATTCAACCCGCTGCACATGTTTTCGGCTTGCTCCTGTTTGAATACGGCGCAGGTAGAATAATGCCAGCGTTTCAACTGAGCGAACTATTCCGCGCCCTTTACAATGCTGACAAACTCTGTAATTACCCGCCTCGATAGGAGATCCAAGCTTCTGACGAGAGATCTGCATAAGACCGAATTTTGAAATACGGCTAAAATCAACTTTAGCTTTATCCCGCTTCATGGATACTTTGAGCTGACGCTCAACATCACGAATATGCTTCTTATTTCGCATATCGATGAAATCAACTACCACAAGCCCTCCAAGATCCCTCAAACGCAACTGACGTCCAATCTCACTTGCTGCCTCAAGATTAGCTTGATAGATGGACTGATCGAAATTTTTGCCTTTGCTTGTCGAACCTGAGTTTACATCAATTGCAACAAGTGCCTCAGTAGGATCGATTACAATTGAGCCTCCAGAAGGCAGGTTTACCCTTGGCTGATAGATTGATTCAATCTGGTCCTCTACACTGAACTGATTGAATATAGGTCGTGAGCCCTTGTGTAAACGAACTTTTACATCACGTTGCTTACTTGGAAGTAATGAAATAAATTCTTTGACCTGCTCCATCGCTTCGAGGTCATCGACTAAAATTTCCTCAATGGAAGGATCAAAATGTTCGCGTAAAAAGCGAAGAACAGATTGATGATCTTCATAAACCTGGCCAACACCGTCCATTCCCTGTGCTTTCTTTTTAATCTCTTCCCAAAGACGCAAAAGATAACCAACATCTCTTGCCAGGGCGGTCTTGGTTATATCGACACTCGCTGTACGTACAATCCAGCCGATTCCCTCAGGAATACCAAGCGAATTCATAGCGGTGCGTAACTGTGAACGACGCTCTTCTCCAGATATCTTACGACTTATTCCTGAAGAATCAGAGCCGGGCATAAGAACAACGCTTCGACCGGGAAGTGAGAGGTAGGTGGTCATATTGGCACCTTTTTTACCAACCTCTTCTTTCACGACCTGGACCATAACGTCCTGGCCCTTTTCCACAACATCAAGAATAGACAACCTCTTCCACTGATGCGAATCTACCAGCCCTTGAATCTCATTGCTAAGTTCCTGCTTATAATATTCAGGGTGAATCTCGCTAAATGGCAGAAAGCCGTTCTTTTCAGTACCGTAATCGATAAAGGCGGCCTGAAGGTTTGGCTCAATGGCAACAATTCTTCCTTTGTAGATATTATTTTTGGTAAGAGCCCTGTTGATGGTCGATACATGGATTGACTCAAGACGGCCATTCTCAAGGAGTGCGAGACGACACTCTTCAGGTTCTTCTGCGTTAATCAACAGCTTCAGAACAACAGACTCTTTCTCGGATTCATCGTCTTCCGGCAAATCAGCGAGCGGCTTTTCACGTGTTGAATCGAGATTACTTGTTCTCTCCCAATCCTTCTGCTCCTTAGCGCCTGTTATATCTTCATCGTCATCCTGCTCGGCAGTATCAGGAGTATCAGCTTCATTCTCCGTTTTTGGCTGATCCTTTCTTCTTCCACGAGATCTGCGCTGAGAAGGTTTCCGTCTCCTCTTTTCAGGGGCAGCAACTTCTGTACTCTCAGCTTCACCTTCCGACCCGGTTACCTCAGGTTTGTCTACATCTTCGGGAGTTACTGAATCAACCGGAGTCACAACAGAATCTGAAACAGCAGGCGTTGCACTGTCTGTAGAAACAACATCCTCAGCCTGAGAATTGTCATTTCCCTCCTGCGGCACAGTCTTTTTTACAGGTGGTTTTCTTTTTCGCTGTGCCCGTCGTGGTGCTGGTGCTTTTGCTTCAACAGGCTCAGCAGCGTCACCTTCAACATCGCCTTCATTGATTGCAGGGGATGAGAGATCTGATGTTGCGAGAGGCTTCTCTTCAACCTCTCGCGGTTTTCTGCGAGGCGGACGTTTTCTAGGCTGCCGCTTCGGCTTAACAACGTCTTCTGTCACAACAGGTTCTTCTGTCACCACCTCAGGTGAACTGATAACTTCCGGTGTGCCAGTAACAATTGCGGTTTCTACCGTTTCCGGGGCAACTGCAACTTCTGCCTTTGGTTTGCGGGGAGCTCTTTTCCGTGGAGTTTTGGGCTTTTCTGCGACTTTTTCAGGCTTTTCTACAACTTCTTCAGGAACTGTAGGGGCTTGAGTTACAGGAGGCTGGTCTGCTTCTATCGACACCGACGCTTTTCGAGGTCTTCTTCCGGCAGGTTTTGCTTTAGGGGTTTCTTGAATAGCCGCTTTTTCAACAGGTTTCTGTTCTGCTGGTGCTACTTCAACGTCCTCAACTATCGTACTTTTCCACCACGCGCCTGTTGTTGCCTTGATTCTTCTGCTTGGTTTTTTCTCTTCAGGTTTCTTTGTCTCTACCATAAATATCCTTAACATCCGCCAGATCAGACTAGTCCTCACCCAACAGATATTCCATCTTCTAAAACCATTATTTCACAAATGTTTGTTACACATCTGCGACAAAAAGGCTCCAGAACACATTAAATTCGCGATACCGGGTTAAATAAGAATAATCCCGTCGCGTCTACCAGCATACCCCCCATTCACGTCCTGTTAGCTGTAGTCTGCTCAGTTTCCCGTTTTTTTTCGGGCGAGCATTGCTTCAAAGCATTGATAGGAAAAGACGTGTCTGGAATAATATGCCTCCAGTTTTGTCAAATTTGAGGAATTTCAATCCTCCCGGGATGACCGGGCAGCACAGCCTGATCTCGTATTAATTTCTTCCCGGTAGCACTTCTATACTCTCGGAAACATCAACCCAGAATGAGAAAACTCAAAACTGAAATGATGCTGCCGGAAGAATTCTTTTTACCCGTTACCATTACAAACAGGTACCTTATCTAAGAGCGTACCTGATATTGCTCTCTTAGTCCAATCTGGTGCGATTCTGATTCACAACCACTGGAGGTTTCCTTCAGGACAACGGGCGTATTATCATCCAAAAAAGCCATCTTTATACGATGAAATCTTAGCAGTTCCAAAAATAAAACAATTCCCTTTCATTATCAAGGTAAATCTATGACTTTAAACTTGACACCGAAAGAGGAGAAACGTACAGTTCGATGTTTACTTTCTACTGTATTTTATGATGAAATATCAGTAATCCGAGAAACATCTGATTCTACAATTGTGACAAACTCAGCTACCATGCTCAAAACCTGCAAAAAAAACAGGCGAAAGCATGAAAACTTTCACAAGGAGTATACTGTGACATCCTGCCCGGTAAAATGCTCTGGAACTAAAGCAGTTTTAACCTCTCTGGCCCTTTCAGCTTTTTTACTACCCACTGCTACCTGCCTTGCAGAGTCAGTGGCCACAGCTGAATGGAATATTTCTGCGGACAAGATTACACGTTACGAAGATCCTAGAAGTATTGTCGCAGAAGGCAATATCATACTGGAAAAACGTGTAAAAATTCCACCCAAAGCTATCCCTGTTGATACAGAGGTGACTGAGTGGGCGGAATTACTCGATGAGAAAACGCCACAGCAAGAAATAACAGCCGAGGAAATCGTCGAACTGACAGACGTTGAAGAGCAAGTCAAGACAACCCTTGTTATCAAGGCAGACTGGCTTACCTATGATGTTGATATGCAATCCATAAAAGCCAAAGGGAATGTAGAGGTTTCCAGCGAAGATGACACCCTCATGGCCGATGAGGGAAGCGTTAAACTTGACACTGAGACTGGTTCCTTCACTGATGCTATTATCATCAGAAAAGAAGATTCCCTGCACCTCGAAGGAAAAACTATCGAGAAAACCGGGCTCAACACCTATCACATACAGGAAGGATGGGTCATTACCTGTAAGGTAGACGAAGGCAAAACACCACCATGGTCATTTGCCAGCAAAGACACAACCATCAAGCAGGATGGCTATGCCGTAATGAAACATGCAACGTTCAATGTAAAAGGTGTACCGATATTTTATACCCCATACATGATCGTACCTGTAAAAAATACACGACAGACCGGTTTTCTTTTTCCTGAGGCTTCAAACTCTGGTTCCGGCGGTTTTAGCTTTAATGTGCCCTTCTTCATCAACCTGTCCAACTCAATGGACATAACACTTTTCCCTGAAATCTATTTTGATCGCGGTTTTATGCCTGGTGCTGAATTCCGCTATGTCCGCAATGAAAACAATAAAGGCGTTTTCACCGGTAGTTATTTAAACGACAGTCTCTCAGGTACAGACCAATCCACTGAGTACTATGTGGATACCGGATATAGCCATACTAACTCTGATCGTTACTGGGTTCGTGCCAAGGCTGACCACACTATTGGTGACAACTGGCAGACAAGACTTGACGTGGATATAGTATCTGACAAAGATTACCTCTCGGAATTTAACAGTGGCTACACGGGATTCGACGATACGGACGATCGTTTTCAGGAGGTGTTCGGGCGAGGATTTGAAAACAAAACTGACACCACCAGACAAAATACTCTGAAATTTCTAAAAAGCTGGAGCGGTATCTCACTCGAAACCAACCTGCTTGCAATCAACGATGTTCGGGAAGATGAAACCAACCCGACCCCACTCTGGAAACTTCCTGATATACAATTTTCGGGGGTCCTTCCCGTCTCAACAACCGGCATCTCTTTTGAGTGGGATGCAGATTATATTAATTACTGGCGTGAAGACGGCATAGGTGCTCATCGTTTTGATATCCACCCCAACATTAGTTCTTCGATCCCGCTTTCACCATATCTTGAATCCCGTGCAGAACTCGGTGTACGTGAAACATATTACATAGTTCAGGAGTACGGCGATTCCACATGGGATAAAGACGATACTCAGGACAGGCTGACCGCAAATTTTGAGTTTGAGGTATCCAGCACAGTGATGAGAAATTTTGCTCTCTCCGGAGAATCCTTTGATTCTGTTGATCACTTAATGCAGCCTTTTGTCAAATATGAATATATCCCTGATGTTGACCAGGACGATCTCCCGCAGTTCGATTCAGTGGATACTATCAGCGAGGCGAATCAAATCACCTACGGTATAGACAACTTCTTTAACGTATTCTCAGGAACTGCCACGCGGGAGTATGGATACTTTAAAATTAACCAGAGTTACAGTCTGCTTGATCCTGAAGATGGAGAAGAAGACGAACCGTTCTCTGATGTGCAAATCCAGTTGGCTGTCACTCCCATCGAGAAACTCCATTTTGAATATGATACTAACATAGATGTGTATGGTGATGGGTTTGTCAGACATAGCTTTGAAGGACAGTATACAAACTCTCGGGGCGACTTTTTCAGCGTAGATTACAGCTTCACCAAAGACAGTGTCGAACAGATAAACGCCACCATTCACGCAGATTTATCTGCTAAATGGGCTACAGAACTCGAAGTTGAGCACTCTATTTCTGAAAGTGAAACCAATGTGGCCAACTTCTCACTGCTCTATACAGAATTATGCTGGTCTGTAAAAATGCAGACGAAGTACACTCCGTCAGACACAACGTTTCTGGTTGTATTTAACCTTGCCAATATTGGTATGCCATTTGGCGCCAGTTTTTAAAAACCGACAAATCAATCAGCAAAAGTTTTTTGTAGAGAGAAACGTATGTATTTTGACATATTCAATGGTGATGCAGACGGCATTTGTGCGCTGCACCAACTCCGCCTCGCGGCACCTCGTCCTGAAGCTCGGCTTATCACCGGTGTAAAGCGGGATATAACCCTGCTTGCCAAAGCTGAGCTGGCTGCTATTGAACAATGCACCCTTACTGTGCTTGATATATCACTTGATAGCAACAGAGAACCTCTGCTAAGCCTGCTTAATCGTGGCAATAATATATTTTATTATGATCATCATGCGGCTACCGACATTCCTCATTCAAAACTTCTGGAAACACATATCCTAGCATCAGCTGATACGTGCACCTCTCTGATTGTAAGTAAAGCACTCGATAATCGATATGCTGGATGGGCCATATGCGGCGTATATGGCGACAATCTCCACGATCAGGCACAAAAACTGGCCGCAACACTATCACTCTCTGATACAGAAACTGATCAGTTACGTGAAATAGGTGAGTTATTGAATTACAATGGCTACGGCACCATACCTGCTGACCTCCACTATCACCCTGAAGAGTTATATCGTGCGGTTGCACCGTTTGAGAATCCATTCGAATTCTTTACTAATTCTGAACATCTCACCACACTTCGTAAGGGGTATGATGCTGATATCGCTTCAGCCTTAAATTGCAAAGAATATAACCCTAAGGGAAAGAATAGAATCTTCATTCTTCCCAATGCCCCCTGGGCCCGCCGGGTTTCCGGTGTTTTTGCCAACATGAAGGCAAGAGAACAGCCGGATTCCGCCCATGCGCTTATCACTGAAAACGATGATGGAACGCTTCGTATCAGTGTGCGGGCTCCTCTCAATAACAAGAAAAATGCAGTCACCCTCTGCAAACAATTCCCAACAGGTGGTGGCCGTGAAGCAGCAGCAGGAATTAACAGCATACCGGAATCGTTGTTTGACGACTTCATTCAAGCATTCAACACCACATACTCTTAACCGCAGGAAATTATACAAACAGGTGATGATCCGAGAATTTACAAACAGAGCCTTCTAAAACACATGAGATCATTACCCACAGCGACAACGCCTTCTTGCCTGATGATCTATCTAGTGATCACTCTGTCCTTTATCCTCTTTGCCACACCTTCAACACAAGCAGCACCTCCAGCTGAATCCACGCCTACATCAAAAGAGCACAACCAACGTATAGATATTGATAGCGAAAAGTATAGAGAACTCTTTGCAGAACTCATAGACACCCATGGGTTTGAACAGAATCAACTCAGGAGACTTTTTGCCGGTGTTACGCTTAGCCCTACAGTATTATCTTTGATCGACAATCAACAGCCGACATCTTCGTTCAATTTCTACCTCAAACTCATTTTCACACCAGCAATAATTGAGGTTGCCAAACAGCAACTTACCGACCATAAACTGCTTCTTGATAACATTGAAACTGAGTTCGGCGTTGATCGTGAGTATATCATCGCAATCTGGGCAATCGAAACGCGATTCGGTCAGAATACCGGTAAATATAATGTCTTCCAGACGCTCAACACACTATTTGACGCATATCCGCGAAGGTCTCAATTTTTCAAAAATCAATTAGTTCATTTTCTGCTCTTATGCCGTGAAAATAGTATCGAACCGAAAACCGTGAAGGGTTCGTACGCCGGTGCTTTCGGCCAGACACAGTTCATCCCCTCAAGCTTTCGTGAATTTGCTGTAAGCTTTGACGGAGATACAAAGCGGGATGTTTTCACCTCGGTCCCTGACATTCTTGCTTCAATAGCCAATTATCTTAAAAGGCATCATTGGGTCCTTGACGGCCCAGTTTTCGCTGATCTTGGCAAAAACCTTAAGTCAGAACTGTTGGTCGACACATATATGAAAGGGAGCAAAGGAAGAATCTCATGGCAGCAATTATCAGAGAATCAGCAAAAACAACTGCCACATCCGCCTGATAATAAACCACTTACGATTATCGGCCTGGAAGTAAGTCCGCTACTGGGAGGCGGAAAAAGGTATTTTGCTGCATACACAAACTTCAGGGCCATTACTGCCTGGAATCACTCAAACAGGTATGCCATGGCAGTAAGTCAGCTTGCAATGGCATTGGCCAGATAACACACTTTGCTATTATGTTTTGGATGAACGCTCTATCTGGTCGCTCTTTTTTAATTGCTATTCGTTTTCTTTGCCTTGTAACTCTTCTTTTTCAAATCAGTGGATGCTCACAACAGCATCGCACTCCGCTAGTGCCTGTACCAACGCCCGAACTCCCTTTCTTTACTGATGACGGAGACAGAGCCGACCTGCTTGCATGTGCTCTTAGCCATAGAAACTATCTAACCAACCTACCCGAAGGTCACCATCTGACAGTCGCCAATCACACTTACCCACGCCAGTGGTTATTACATTCTGTCGATGAGCTGATATCAATACTTCGATCCACGCCTGACACTCTGGAAATTCACAATAGAATAGCTCATGATTTTGATATTTTTATGGCGACGGGTAGAAAAGATGAAACCATAGGTACCATGCTGGTTACCGGATATTTCGAGCCGCTCTTTGAGGGCAGCTTGTCGGAAACTGAACAATTCAAATATCCATTGTATTCCAAACCGGCTTCACTGGTAACACAAACAGCACCAGAATCGCAGATGACATCGGTTGGCAGAATTGATGTACACGGCAATTTTACCAATTACTGGACACGAGCTGAAATTGAAAACAATCAGCCTCTCAAGGGTGATGAACTCGTCTACCTTAAAGATCCATTTGAAGCTTTTCTCCTGCATGTCCAAGGGTCTGGAAAAATCCTTCTGCCTGACGGAAACCAGCGATCTGTTCGATTTGCCGGTCACAACGGGCACAGCTACAACAGCATAGGAAAATTGCTGGTTGATGAGGGTAAAATCAGCTTGAAGGAAGCTTCCATTCCGACGATACGCAGCTATTTCAACTCACATCCGGCTGAACAAAAACGAATTCTGCACCACAACCCACGCTTTATCTTTTTTGCCTGGGGAGATGATAAACCACCCAGAGGAAATCTTGGCCAACCCCTGACCAAAGGCCGCTCCATCGCAATTGACCAGTCCAGCCTCCCCCCCGAACTCTTTGGATGGCTGCAAACGAAAAGACCTTTGGTGAATACAGACGGTTTAATCCTTGAATGGGTATCGACCAGCCGATTTGTCTTTCCTCAGGATACCGGATCTGCTATTGAGGGGGCCGGTCGGGTAGACCTGTTCTGGGGTAACGGCCTCTATGCTGAAGTTGCTGCAGGTAACATGAAGGAAAAGGGAAAACTCTACTTTTTCATAAAGAAAGGTTTCTTGAGATATTGATCAATGACATCCGAAAATCTGTAATAACACGCTATTCAGTAATAATATCTACGTAAAGGAGGGGCAGGAACCATGTCACATTATCCGCTGATCACCCTGACCACTGACTTCGGACTTACAGACGAATATGTAGCTTCAATGAAAGGAGTTATTTATACCATACTCCCTGAAGCACGCATTGTAGATATCTGCCATAGCATTCCACCCCAGGATGTTGCTTCAGCCAGCTTCATCTTCGGAAGGGCTTACAGCTATTTCCCGCATGGCACCGTGCATATAATCGTTGTAGACCCGGGAGTAGGATCAGCCCGTTCAATACTTGCCATTGAAGCTGGCGGACAGTTCTTCATCGCACCAGATAACGGAACACTCAGCGCAGTACTTGAGCGTCATAAAAATGTGAAACTCTACACAATAAGTAATACAAAACTCTATCGGGAAAATACAACTTCAACGTTTCATGGAAGAGATATCATGGCGCCTGTTGCAGCACGTGTTGCCGGCGGGTTATCACTTTCCGAAACAGGAAAACGTATACAACCTGAAGATTGCGTCAAACTAGACGATTACACTCCTCACGTGCAGAGTGATTCGATTCACGGCAAAGTGATCCATATTGATAATTTTGGAAACATCTGCACCAATATCACATCTTCACTCATTAAAAACTTAGGGTCGAATCAAACGATTTTAATAAAAATCGGTGACGTACATATTCATGGATTAGCCTCAAGCTATGCTGTTGCGGAACCCAATCAACCTCTTGCACTCTATGACAGCCATAACCACCTTGAAATCGCAATCAATTGCGGCTCTGCAGCTGAAAATTTACATATAGCCAGGGGCGATACCGTGAGTGTTCATATTACACAGTAAAATTAAAAAAATGGTGCATATCGACCTGATCGATATGCACCATTTTTTACACTGCTATCACATACGTTGATTATTTCAACAAAGCAAAGCGTTCCCAGAAATCAGGGAACGATTTTGCAACACACCCCTCACCGGTAATCTTAACACCTGGAACTCTAAGACCTGCAACAGCAAAACACATCGCCATGCGATGGTCATTGTATGTCTCAATCTCAGCACCATGCAGACTCTTACCACCATCACCGTGAATGATCATCGAATCAGGAAATTCTTCAACTTTTGCACCAAGCTTGGTAAGCTCAGTGACTACAGCGTTTAATCGGTCACATTCTTTAATACGTAAATGAGCGATATTTTTAATCTCAGTTTTTCCTTCCGCAAAAGCAGCGACAACAGCAAGTGTAGGAACAACATCCGGCATATCAGCCATATCAACAGTAATGCCCTGCAACGGCTTACTTCCCTTTACGGTTATCCCGTTTCCTTCCTTTATCACTTCACAACCCATGCGTCCAAGCAGAGGTACAAGCATAGCGTCTCCCTGAAGCGAAGGCACAGGAACATTACTTACGGTCACACTACCACCAGTGACAGCAGCCGCAGCCCAGAAATAGGAGGCATTGGAAGCATCGCCCTCTACATTGTAATCCATCGCTTTATAGCAACCCTGCGGGATAGTGAACGAGCTATAATCGCTAGCACATTCAACAACAATGCCAAAATCTGCCATTACAGAAAGAGTCATTGCAACGTAAGGCTTAGAGAACACTTCGCCTTCAACCTTCAATGTCGCTGGTTTTGCGGCATAAGGCGCTACCAAAAGCAATGATGAGAGATACTGACTGCTCTTGCCTTCAGGCAAAACCGTTTCGCCACCAAGCAATCCGTTTGCATTGATGTTCAGTGGCGGGCAGTCTGTTCCTTTCTCTGATGAAATATCCACTCCCCATCCCTGCAACGCCTGCATCAGCGGCCCAATCGGACGCTCATACATTCTCTCGTCGCCGTCAATAACATATGAGCTGTTTCCAAGAGAGGCAACCGAGGTGAGAAAGCGGGTGGCTGTCCCGTTGTTACCAAGAAAAATTGATTCTTTTGTTGGGCTGATAACACCAGCTTTACCCTCAACAGTCCAGAAATCATCTCCTTTGGTGATCGTCATACCCATCTGTGCCAGTGCACCAGATGAGTATTCAGTATCTTCACTAGCGAGTGGACCCATGAGCCTACTGGTGCCCTCAGCAAGTGAAGCTGCAATGAGTGCTCGCTGCGTAAGGCTTTTAGAACCTGGCACTGCAAGGGTTACGTCAACTTTTCCTACTGGTGTAATTTCAATCATCTAAAAACTGTCCCTTGTATAGAAAATGAGGTGAAACACCCCTCACATATTAAATATTTCCAGTCGCTTTCAACAACGCATTTCGCATTACATCGACCGGCGCTGTTTTCCCGCTCCAGAGTTCAAACTGGGCGACCCCCTGGTACAATAGCATCTCCAACCCTGTAACCACCTGACAGCCTGCTGCCTCTGCATCAGTAAGCAAACGGGTTTTAAGTGGCGAGTAGACGATATCCATTACAACCGCGTATGCCCGAAGGGCATCTGGCGACACCAGAGTCGCATCAATATCCGGAGTCATGCCGACAGATGTCGCATTAATGAGAATATCTGCTTCAAGTTTGTCAACCTCAGACAGGGA
This sequence comes from Desulfosediminicola flagellatus, assembly GCF_005116655.2. Classification (GTDB taxonomy): domain Bacteria; phylum Desulfobacterota; class Desulfobulbia; order Desulfobulbales; family Desulfocapsaceae; genus Desulfopila; species Desulfopila flagellata. The sequence continues at coordinate 3,854,555 of NZ_CP050698.1, forward strand.
ATACCATGGACAACCCAATTCTTTAGCCAATTCCCTACCCCGGTTTTCAGTTCTGCTGCAAAGAGACATCGTGGCTCCTGCCTCTAAGAGCCCGAATCCGATTGCCCTTGCAGCTCCGCCCGCCCCGAGAACAACAACAGACTTCTCCGCGAGATCCATTTTTGCCATTAATGCTCTATTGGCACCAATCCAGTCGGTGTTTGACCCATGTAATTCACGCCCTCTCACAGTCTCGACAACATGCAGGGTATTAACTGCCCCAATGCGTTCAGCTACAGGGTCAATATGATCCAAAAAAGGAATCACCGTCTCTTTATGAGGAATAGTAACGCTTGCGCCATGCATCCCGAGGGCTTTCAGGCCCGGCAGAGCAATTGCCACATCCTCGACCGGTAAGGGAACATACACTCCATTCTCGCCAATCTCTGCAAATGCACTGTTTTGCATTACTGGACTCATCGAGTGGCTCACAGGATTGCCAATAATTCCATAAACTTTTGTTTTTCCATCTATGTTCACTGCGCATCCTCTGTATTTTCGAATAAGCCAAAACCTCTAAGACCAAAAGTGTCGGCTGATGTACGTAAGGTTGCGACTTGCCCTCGGCTGGATATGGTCATTTTCTGTCTTTGCAACCAATGTAAATCTTTCATTAGTCCTTAATCCAGTCTAGCTTCAATCCGCCAATAACATCACGAACAGACTCAATACCGTCTTCCTCCTGGACATACTTTGCAATACCTTCGACAACCTCTTCACTGGCTCTCGGGTTTACAAAGTTTGCTGTCCCAATCTGAACAGCAGATGCTCCGGCAAGCATAAATTCGAGTGCATCTTCGGCGGTCTCAATCCCACCTATTCCAATGATAGGTATCGACACGGCCCCAGCCACTTCATAAACCATTCTTAGCGCAACCGGCTTAATGGCCGGACCAGAGAGACCACCGATCACATTAGCCAGTACAGGACGTTTCTTCTTCAGGTCAATTGCCATTCCGATAAGCGTATTAATCAGCGATATAGAGTCTGCACCTGCGTCCTCCACTGCTCTTGCCATTTCACGAATATCTGTAACATTAGGAGATAGCTTTACAATAACAGGTACAGAACATGTTTCTTTAACGGCCTTAGTTACTGCAGCAGCCATCTTGGGATCACCACCAAACGCCACACCACCCTCTTTAACATTAGGACAGCTGATATTTACCTCGATTCCGGCAACTCCCGGAACACCTTCAAGCCTTGCGGTAATTTCTCGGTACTCTTCTACAGAACCTCCAAGGATATTCACAATAGCAGGAACATTAAGCCCATTGAGGTATGGCATCTTTTCGGTAATAAACCGATCAACACCTACATTCTGCAAACCGATTGCATTGAGCATTCCGCATGCTGTCTCGACAATCCTCGGTGGTGGATTGCCAGGTCGTGGGAAAAGAGATATTCCTTTAACAATAACGGCTCCGAGTCGATGCAAATTCATCAGCCTTTCGAATTCACGTGCATAACCGAATGTGCCAGACGCGGTCATAACAGGATTATTCAACTCAAGACTGCCGATTTTTACGCGAAGATCCGGTCCGGCAGTTGTATCCTTTACAAATTCCATTCCAGCTCCTTTGATTCAAATACAGGCCCATCAAGGCAGACATGTACGTACTTGCCATCACCTACAGGTCTGTTGCAACCGAGACAGGCTCCCATTCCGCAGGCCATTACGCTCTCAACACTTACCTGGCATCTAAGATTTTCTTTTTCACAGAACTTACTGATTGCACCCATCATAGGTTCGGGTCCACAGGCATACACTAGTGTATCAGCTGAAAGTTGAAGTCCCTTCAATGCATCGGTTACGAAACCCTTCTCACCGAATGAGCCATCATCAGTGGTGGCAATTGTACGCATACCAATCTGTTTAAAGTCTTCAACAAGAGGTTCAACCTCACCCTTTGAGCGACCACCGAGGATAATAGTATCGGCTGCATTACGCGCCTTCTTCCTGCGGCTGATCTCTTTTGCAAGAAACAGCATAGGTGCAATACCCAATCCGCCACCAATAATGCAGACAGGTGCTACATCATTAATTCTAAATCCTTTTCCAAGAGGTCCGAATACAGAAAGCTCCTCACCTTCCCGGGCATGAGCAAGCAGTTCAGTTCCCCTGCCCACTATCTTGAAATAGATCTGAATATGTCCACTCGTATCTGACTGGTGGATTGAAAATGGTCGACGGAGCATTGGATCTTTACCCGCTGCAGTCCGAATCATAACAAACTGACCCGGCTTACAAGAACCTGCAATATCAGGTGCTTTAAGCGTCAGGCGCACATTGTCTTCAGACAGCTGTTCAACACGGGTAACTATTGTTTTTTCCTGATATTGTGGCATAGTTACGTATACACTTTTGAGTGGATTTTTAATTTAAACGACTCTTTATCTTATCGAATGAGGCAGTGGATGGTTGCAGCAGAATCTCTTATACTCGTATTTTCGGCACTTTTCGGTGCCATTGTCGGGAGTTTTTTGAATGTGGTAATTCTACGGTTACCTAAGGAGGACACCTCTATCGTTTTCCCTGCTTCGCATTGTCCTAAATGTGAACATCCGCTAGCTTGGTATGAGAATATACCTGTTATCAGCTATATTGTCCAACTTGGAAAATGTCGACACTGCAAAACTTCTATTTCCCTGCAATACCCGACTGTTGAATTGATCATGGCTGTCTTGACTGCAGCCCTCGTCAACCACTTTGGGCTCTCAGCTGCTTTTGCCGGATACTTTATCTTCACTGCTGCACTCATTGCCATTATCTATATTGACATCCATTTGCAGATCATTCCAGATGTAATTAGCCTGCCCGGCATAGTCCTTGGATTTTTATTCTCATTCATTAACCCCTATGTAAGCTGGCAGAGCTCATTGATCGGTATACTTGCAGGAGGCGGGATTCTATTTGCTATAGCTGAAGGCTACGCGTATCTCCGGAAAATGGAAGGAATGGGTGGTGGCGATATTAAACTCCTGGCAATGCTTGGTGCTTTTCTTGGCTGGCAATCACTGCCCTTTATCTTTCTAGCAAGTTCGTTAAGCGGGTCGATTGTAGGCCTTATGGCTATGCCTATTCAAAAAAAAGGTGGTCAGACACGTATTCCATTCGGGCCATTTTTATCATTGGCAGGTCTTTGCTATATGTTTTTTTCCACACAAATACTCTACTACTTCAACCTCTATCTCAATGGCCAATGGCCTTAACACAGATTTCTCATCAAAAAAGTCCACGTCGGAGCACAAGCCACGCCGCTGTAGCAAACTACCACATGTGGCTTGTAACACTACTCCTTCGGAAAACGTCGTGTTCTCCAAAGGGTGAGTGACTAAGCATAAATCACTTGCCCATGTCACCTTTACTCATAAGCCGGTTAACCATCATCTTTCCCTGCTCAAGAGCATCAGCACACTGCTCTTTACTATGACCGTATCTTGGATAACGCCTTCTGAACCATGACGATTCAAGTCGTGGAAGCTTTCCCATCAACTGCAAAAACAAACCGATCGTTCGCCAGGGTTCCGAAGAACAGTGAAGGTAGACAATTGGTCTAGTGACCTTACCTCCAAGTTTATTCAGAATAAATTTTAATCCCCAATAATGTGTCCGCCAATATGATCTACATGATATAAACGGAACAATAGTTGTCCCTTCACAAAGATCCCGACCGTACTTGTCAAGAAATGCTAAAACCGGCCCGCTTGGGCTATACGACCATGTTGGTCCGGCGATAATTACCAGGTCCCATTTTTCATATACGATATCATTTACTTGATTGACGGGAACACGCCAGCGAAAAAACGAATACACCATGACTTTTGCCATCATAGCCCATGAAGTAAAAGGAAACGGCAGCTGGTCGACAGGCTGCAGTCTTTCCGTTACCACTTCGTGGTTACTCTGCTCAAGACCACAGACAAGACGCTGTATGAGTAATTGTGTCTGACCAGAGAATGAATAATAAACAATCAGAACCCGTTTTTTGCTCACTGCTCAACCTTTGAAAAAAATTATCTTCCCGCCAAATCGCATATTTCGCACAATATACCAAATTTTTAGCAAAAAAAAAGCCCCCGATTTCTCGGGGGCTTTTTTTTAGACCATAATTTTACTTAGTGGCCTTCAACCTCATGCTCTACGCCAACGGCAATTTTGTAAAGAATGGTTACAATCGCAAGTCCGGTTGCCCAGATACCAAGAGCGATACCAATCTCATTAGCTGTTGGGTAGTACTCAACAATTTCATTCAATGGATTCACTACAAGTCCACCGAATACAAAACCAAGACCTTTATCAAGCCAGAGCGCTACAAAAATAGCAATACAACCAAATCCTATAAGGACCTCGTTGTACATTTTTGTGATTTTCATGTAGCCGAACAGACCAAGAGCACCAAAGCACAGTAAAGTAGATGCCCACATGAACGGAACAAGGTTATTATACACATGTCCGCCATGATCAAGACCAAAGAACAAATATTCAAGAGCATGTTTGTGGCCGGGAATATTTGAATACCAACCTACAAAGAACTCTAAGACAACAAAGAACGCGTTAATTATTGCAGCATACATAATAATGGTAGTCAGCTTATTAATCGCTTCTTTACCAGCATCAAAGTTTGCAACGCGCTTCATAATAATACATGCCAGAACGATAAGTGCAGGTCCTGCAGCAAACGCAGACGCAAGGAATCGCGGTGCGGTAATCGCGGAAAGCCAGAAGTGACGACCAGGCAGACCACAATAGAGCATAGCAGTTACGGTATGAATGGAAACAGCAAACGGAATGGAAATATATACGAAGATATAAACCCACTTCGGAGGCTTAACCTGCTTACGCTCTGCAGTGAGGATAACCCAACCGCAAATAACGTTCAGCGAGAGATAACCCAGCAGAACCACCATATCCCAGAACAACATGGAATTAGGGGTCGGGTGGAAAATCATGTTCAGGCCACGCTGTACCTGTCCGATATCAGCAAGGATGAACATCAGACACATAACGATAGCTGCAATGGCAAGAAACTCGCCAAGGATAGTTATACGTCCAAATACTTTGTAGTTATGAATATAGTACGGAAGGACCAGCATCAACCCTCCAGCCGCAACACCAACCAGAAAAGTAAACTGAGAAATGTAAAGACCCCATGAGAGATCACGTCCCATTCCGGTCAGTCCCATACCAAATGTAAACTGTCTAAAATAACAAACAGCCCCTACTGCGATGAATGCGCCTAGAAATGCAAGCCACATCCAATAGGCATTATTGCCTTTCAATGCTTTTTCTAACATGACGACCTCACACTATGTAAAAGACTGACGGTTTCGTTCCAAGAGAAGGCTTCCTCTGGATCGTATGTTCCTCATCAAGGACCTTCCTGATCTCGGATTCCGGATCATTAAGATCACCGAAAACAATAGCTCCGGTTTCCTTGACCGCTTCTACACACGCAGGCTCCATGCCCTGTGCGAGACGCTCTCCACAGAGATTACATTTTTCGACGACACCGCGCATACGGGTCGGGAAATCCGGATTGATGTCCGCTGTTTTAATATGAGGACGTGGGTCAAACCAGTTAAAGCTACGTGCACCGTATGGACAGCCCATCATACAGAAACGACATCCGATACAGCGATGGTAGTCCATGGCAATGATGCCGTTTTTCTCAAGTTTAAAAGTCGCCTTGGTAGGACATACACGAACACATGGCGGCTCATCACAGTGATTACAGAGTACGAGAAAGTCGTTCTCCTTAGTGACCTTGGAAGAATGATATGAAGAATGCTCAGGAAACGCATTTTCAAAAGGAGTCTTCCATACCCACTTAATTTCACTTTTCTTACTGTCAATCTGCGGAATATTATGAGCGTGATTACAGGCAGCTACAGCCTTATCAAGCAACTCTGGTTTTCCGTAAAACTTACGCATATCGATAACAAGTCCAAGGCGTACACCTTGTGGTGCCTCGACAGCGTGTGCATCAGCGCTATGGGTATCCGCCGCAGCTGCACCGTGTGCTGCAGGTGCGGTAGATGCAACTGCAGGAGTTGCTGTCAGTTTGATAACCGCAGGGGCGCTGATTCCGGCAAGTGCAGTAGCACCTGCCATCTTTAGGAATTTTCTTCTTTTATTATCCATTAGAGCGTCTCCTTCTTGGATGCTAACTGTGCAGGTGTCAAATGGCAGTTCCAGCAGTATGGCTTTACATCTGCGTATTCATGACAGGAATCACAAAATTTTTCTTTATTGGAATGGCATTGCATACATGCCAACTGCAGTCCTTTGCGATATTCCTTACCATCTACTGTTATCGAAACTCGCTCACCATTGCGCAGTACATCATCACGCCACTCATTGAGGATTTTCATGTGCTTGGCACGCATCTCACTAGCTGGTGCTACACACTGTTTTTCTCCGCCAGGCGGTAATTCTGGTGTTGGCACAGGGCCTGCGGATAAACCGTTGTACCAGAAGGGAAATGTCACGAAGAAGACCAAGATAACAAGGCCCGGTATTACTGTTCGTTTATTGTACATGAGTCAGACTCCTATATTCTGGTCAGGTTTATCACACCAAGGTGCGCAAGCCTTCATCGAGATTAGCTCTATTTTCGCCTTCGCCTTCCTGAACGATAGCGTTACCGACAAGCTCAGATACACCACAAACACCAACTTCTGGTGTCCAGTAGTTATTGAGAGAGGTCAGCGTAGCACGATCGATTGCACAAACACAGGAGAGCATATTGACGTCAAACTTATCACGAACGTACTGAACGGCATTCGCACGTGGATAACCTGCACGCATCCTGAGCTCCATGATCTCATCTGTATTCAGACCAGTTCCGGAACCACAGCAGAAAGTCTGTTCACGAATGGTGTTTTCAGGCATCTCAACCCAGTCAACAACATGATCAAGAACGTAACGAGGCTCATCAAGAAGACCCATTGCACGGGAAGTGTTACAGGAATCATGGAAAGTAGCCTTCACATGTGCATTACGGCTCTTATCAAATTTGAGTTTTCCATGCTTGATAAGATCAGCTGTAAACTCTGTTACATGAACCATCTTTGTAGATGCTGCATTCTGGAACTTGGTACCGGTCATTGGAGATACTGGAACTTCCAGGAAGTCAGCAGGTCCGTTCATGGTATCCATGTACTGATGAAGTACACGCCACATGTGTCCACACTCACCACCGATGATGTACTTAACTCCAAGACGCTCTGCTTCTGCATACATCTTGGCGTTCAGTTTTTTCATGGTCTCATTATTGGTGAAGAGACCGAAGTTACCACCCTCAGACGCATAGGTTGACCAGGTATAATCCAGACCAATTGCCTCAAAGAGAATCATGTAACCCATAGCTGTATACAGCCCTGGCTCAGCAAAAATATCTGCAGACGGTGTAATGAACAGAACCTCAGCACCTTTACGGTTAAAGGTCACGTTTGGACGAACACCTGTCAGATTTTCAACATCATCTACCAGGAATTCAGCGTTATCCTTAAAAGTGTGTGGCTGCAGACCCATATGGTTACCGGTACGGTTGGAGTTGGAGGCAGGCTCCAGAATCCAGTTAATACCAATACCGACAAGGTGAAGAAGCTCACGAAGCATCATTGTGATTTCAGCTGTATCGATACCGTATGGGCAGAAAACTGAACAGCGACGACACTCGGTACACTGATACGAGTACATGAACCACTCTTTCAGTACACCTACTGTCATTTCACGTCCACCGACCATCTTACCGAGAATTTTACCACCGAGGGTGAAATCATTACGGTAGACAGAACGGAGAAGTTCTGCACGAAGAACAGGCATGTTCTTAGGATCACCGGTACCGAGGAAGAAGTGACATTTATCGGCACAGGCACCACAGCGTACACAACAGTCCATGAATATCTTCAGGGAACGAAACTTGTCCAGACGTTCTTTAAGACCATTAAGGATTATATCCTTCCAGTCTTCAGGTAATTTCCAGTCATCGTCTTCTGGATTCCACTCACGGGCGTTTGGAAAGTACAGGCCCTTCTGGCTGTTGAGGTACTCTACTTTTTCAGCTTTCGCAGGGTATGCATAATTGCCTGGCTTGAAAACAGCCGGAATATCCATCCAATCCTTGGTGGGTACGGCTCCAGTTGCCAAGGATGGTCCCTGCACTACGCTTTTAGATAATTGTTCTAATTTTGGAACTGACATCGCTATTTAATCCTTATAAGCAAGTATTGGGAGAATGGTTATTCCTCATCTTTCTTCGGAGGCAACTCTTTCTCGACAGGAAGACCGGCTTCTACCATGTACTCACGGAATTCATCTTCATACCCGGCATAAGAATGCGGAAGGATACGAGGGTTCCATGGGTTGATGTGGCGAACTTCACGGCTGTTGTTTTTCATGTTCCGGGTAGGACTCATGAAAACGCCACCCATGTGCATCAGCTTACTCCATGGGAAGTATGCAGCCAGTACGCAAACAAGGAAGAGGTGAATATAGAAGATTGCACCCAGCTCAACCTGAATAGTCGGCTGAAGTGTAACAATGCCTACCGCCAACTGCTTAATAGCAGTGATATCGACATCGGTGCGCAGGAAGTATCTCATCAGAATTCCGGAAATGGCGATTGCGAAAAGCAATACCAGCGGGAAGTAGTCATTCAGAAGAGATATGTAACGCACCTTTGAGTTATAGATACGTCGCGCAAACAGAAAGGCTACACCGGCAACAATACCAGCATCGGTAATATACCATGTCGGATTTCCAATTGAATAGAAACCATCTATCCAGTCAAGTGCGCTGATAAGTACCGGTACCGGCTCGAGAAAGAATCTCATATGCCTGAGTACAATCAACAGAAAAGAGTAATGGAATACAATGGCAAACAACCAGAGCCATTTTGAAGATTCATACGTAATCTTCGGTCCGTCGTGCATTTCCGCATGAGTATTTCTGAAGAGTGACCTGAAGGTCAGTATCTCCAGAGCCATCCTTGCAACAACCTGAGTTGTTGTATGCGGCGCCTCAAGCTTGTTGTGCTTGATGAAATCAAGCGATTTTCCCTGACCACAGGTAGTCTGAATCGAAAATGGCACAGGGGTCTTTGCCCACTGTACAATCCGATAAACGAAACCACCTACGAAGAGCATAATGGCCACGTAAGGGAAGAAGACACCAAAGATGTACTGAAATCCCGGTATCTGGGACCCTAGCCAGGCAATCACGACTAAGGCAATGACCGCCAGAAATGATAAGGCATACTTCATTTCTTACCTCGCTTCAATTGAACTTGTTTTGGAAACCGCACGAAGGCCATATATCTCCCCGCACTGAGACCAGTTAATTTACCTATACCGATTTTAAAAAGTCCTGCGTATCTTCATTCATCAATTTGGAAGGGCATTTACTGTCCGTAAGGATGCTACTACCGGATTTGATTTCAGCAATGCGAACTTTGTACAGCCGCTCACGTGACTCCATATAAATATCGAATGCTGCTAAAACTGCCAGATCAACTGCAAATTCGAAATCATAGAGTTCCTGAACAAAACGGGATCGCTCTTTATCTGCTGCAAATATCTCACGAGTAATATGCTTCACTGCATTCAGAGGAGCTACGGCCTGTGCTGGTGTAAACTCCTGCACGGCACGTACCCGCATAAGGGTATCAACCGGCGCCTTAACTTCCTCGGGATCACCTCCCGTGGAAAGGACAACAAACAGCCTGTCCAATGACTCGCTGACTGCTGCACCAATAGGATTTGCAAATTTGTTTTTTTCCTTAGACAAGAACTCTGTGGAATTATATGTAGACAGGGTGTACTCAATCCAACGATCAACTATTTTTTCCCTATAATTCCGAAATGCTTCTGCAAGATCCATTCACTCAATGCCTCTGGTAGATTGTTGCTTACGTTAATGTCCATCCAAAAGGCGCAATAATCCAACTGAATGACCATTCACAAAAGCGCACTTCTATCATCTTTCCCGGTCTTTTTCAAGACTATTTTTGAAAGGAAAAGTCCCGCAAAAACGTCTAATTCCAAGCGGGACTCACTGAATGTAAAGCATTCCTACAGGTTGATTATATCAAGAATTACCCTTGAGGCCTCTCCCACATATGGATCATCGAGAATCTCTTCAAGCCACTCTTTCTTTTTCTCTTCCGGTGTAGCTGTATCAGTCTCAAAATCGTCGTCAGCCCCCTCTTCGTCGCGGTATTTTTTATAGAAAACCCCGATTTTCTCCCTGGCTTTCCGAGCTTCTTCAAGCTTGGCACGAATGTCATCGATATCTACAGATACGAGAGTGTCTTTGGCACGTTCTTCAGCTTTAGCAGACTCTTCAACAATTGTTTTAAACCCTTGATCATCTCCGATTCTCGCAAGACTTCTTGCATTCAACTTCTCAATATTTAAACGTTTGGGAGATGCTGAATAATCGACGGGGTCAATACGATCCCATGGCAGCGAGTATTCCAGATACCTCTCGCCAGACTCGATATGCTTTAATAAACTTGGTAAAACGACATCAGGTTCAACACCTTTATATTGTGTTGAACCACCGGTAACACGATAAAATTTCTGAATCATGACCTTTAAAGCGCCAAGATCTTCATATGTTCTGAGATGCAGCAATGGAATATTTTCATTGAGATCAATTATCGTCTGCACAGTGCCTTTACCATGAGTATGTACGTCTCCCATAATCACAGCCCTGCCATAATCCTGCAGAGCGCCGGCAACAATCTCAGATGCTGAAGCAGAGAATTTATTTACCAAAACAACTAGAGGACCATCGAATTCAACACCATAATTTTCATCCCGAAGAATTCTTTCTGCACCATTGCTGTTCTTGACCTGAACAACGGGCCCATGATCGATAAACAACCCGGTCACCTCGACAGCATCAACGAGTGCACCACCACCATTATTTCGCAAATCAAGAATGACACCTTTAACACCCTGAGCAACGAGAGACTTCAACTCTTTTCTCGTGTCAGCACTTGAGTTTCGACCACCCTGATTGCCATTTTTTTCGAAATCCCGGTAAAAACTCGGGATAAAAATATAGCCGATCTTACTACCATCCGGCGCATCAATGACAGCACTCTTTACAAATGTCTCTTCAATCTGAACAACATCGCGCGTAATAGGGATAATATCTTTTACACCATCAGGCTTACGCACAGTAAGACGAACTTCAGTTCCCTTAGGACCACGTATAAGCCTTACCGCATCCCGCAATCTCATATCAGTGATGTCAACAGGTTCCTCAGGACCTTCGGCCACCTGAAGAATGATATCTTCTGCCTCAAGCCGCCCCTGACGCGCTGAAGCACTGCCTGGGATAATACGCACGACCTTAATCAAGCCATCGTCTTCACGAAGTAAGGCACCAATACCTTCCAGACTGCCACGCATATTAATATCAAACTGTTCTTTACTTGCCGGTGGGATATAGTTTGTATGAGGATCAAATGCTCGGGTTACCGCATTAAAGAATCTATCGTAATGATCCTGGAGCGTTTCCTGATTAAGCCTGTGGAAAAAATTACGGTTTCTCTTCGCTACTTTTTCGTAGGTTTCATCCCACAACTCACTATCGCTTTTTTTGACTTTCTCACTCTTCTGGTCTGCTTCAAGATCAAGAAAACGGTTATTGAGCTGAACCTGCAATATTTTTTTCCAGCGTTCTCGTAACTGCTCCAAATCGGCAACATACTCTACATTGTCGGGATCACTTTCCAATGTACCCTTAGCTTTCGGATCAACTCTCTCTACCAGTATCTCCTCAACCATTTTTTCTACCTGAGCGATACGCTCATTTATAATAGAAAACCCGGCATCAGGCAGAGTAATTGATCCTCGCTTAAGATTATCATCTATATACGGGGCAAATGCCCGAAGCTGGTCTACATCTTTTTTCAACAAAAAACGTTTCTGATAATCCAGCTGTTTGATATACAGTGTGAAGGCAGCTTCAGCGAGATCATCATCCATCACTTTGTCACTAAAATGCATGACAGGCAACTGCCGGCTGATCATATAACCGATAAGCCTGTTGCGCTTTTGATCGACTTCGCCTTTTTCCTGAGCGAACAGGGAATTACTACCGAGATGAGAAACCAGCAGCAACATGCAACACGCAATAATAAACCGAAAAAACATTTTCATAAGAACAAGTTCGGAAATGGGAGTATGATAGATATCGGTACGCTGGCCTCACCGTCAGGGCCGCTCACAACACATACCAGAAACATGCAATACATTCTACGCTAACTACATATACATGAAACAATTACAGACCGAAATCAAGGAGTTTATAGAGCAGCGTGACTGGCAACGGTTTCATTCTCCTAAAAACCTTGCCATGGCACTCAGTGTTGAGACTGCTGAATTGGTGGAAATTTTCCAGTGGCTCACACCTGCACAAAGCCATAATGTCAGCTCCGACACCCTCGTGCATATCGAGGAAGAAATCGGAGATATAATGATTTACCTCACAACGCTTGCTGCAGCCTTCGACCTTGATCCGGTTTCAGCTGCTCACAAAAAGCTGATTAAGAACGCAGAGAAATATCCTGCAAAGGACAAAGATGCTTCAAAAGAAAAAAATGCAGATTAATTTTTCTCTTCACATAATTGTGCTATCCCTTCAGGGAGCATATGACTGACAAGACCGACTGATAAAGCAAATTCGTTGAGCTCTTCAAAAGTGCAGTTAACAGCAGAACAGGGAGAACCCTTGGTCACTTCTACCGATTCCGCCTCTAAAAAATTCAGCAAAGAGACAGCAACCTCTTTTGCGTATGCATGCTCATCAAGGCCCTGACGTTTACAGAACTTCTGAAATCGCTGATAATTGACTATAGTCCGTTTAACACCGCGATACATAGCAGTATTGCGATTTTCAGGCAGTATATCTCGTAAAATAATCTCCTTGAAACGTTCACGAGCGGCTTCAAGGAGCGGTGTGAAGTCAATCTCAGACTGTGCTAACCGGGGTCCATCCTTCGCTTTAGTCAAAAAGTATACAGAAGAGTTATACGCTATTTCAGGAATTTCACCTGAGTACCTCACCACAAACCACTCATTCTCTAAATGTTCAAAAACCTTACTCACTTTTCAGTTCCGTCACCAAGACCAAAAATAGTACGTATATTCTCAACTTTCAGCTGACTATTATCGCGACCGCCGCAATCCTCGCTTTTCAGATATTGCAAGGGATCGTAAAGAATTTTTGAAGCTATTGCACCTGCCATTTTCTCTAGCGACTTTCTTTCCTTTTCAGAAATACTTGTGAGCCTTGACAGGGACTTTTCCAGCTCCTGCCTGCAGATCGCATCCGCTTTTTTATGTAATTCCTGAATTGTCGGTGTAAGCGACATGCCCTCATACCACCGCTCAAATTTCAGCGTTTCCTCATCAACAATTCGTGTAGCTTTAAGCGCTTCTTTATCACGTTCTGTTCTATTCATTTCAACAACCTGACTCAGGTCGTCAATATCATACAGGTAGATATTTTCAAGGTCATTCAAGTGAGGATCAAGATCACGGGGAACGGCAATATCTATAAAGAACAAGGGCTTGTTGCGGCGAGTCTTCATCACCGGTTTCACCTCTTCCTTATGAAGGATGATATTAGGTGCACCGGTTGAACTTATAATAATGTCAGCTTTCTCAAGCTGAACCAGCAATTCATCGAACGAAGCAGCTTTCCCGTTGAACTTTTGCGCGAGATCAACAGCTCTTGAAAAAGTACGGTTGGCGACAGTAACAGAGACCGCCCCCTGGCCTACAAGATGCTGCGCAGCCAGCTCGGCCATCTCACCGGCGCCAAGAAGCAGTACATGTTTATCACTCAAATCACCAAAAATCTTTCGTGCGAGTTCAACAGCTGCTGAGCTGATAGAAACCGCAGAAGATCCTATACCGGTCTCAGTCCGTATTCGTTTGGCCACAGAAAATGATTTATGCAAAAGCCTGTTCAACAGTGGACCAGCGCAATGGTATTCAGCCGCATAACGATACGCTTCTTTCAACTGACCAAGGATCTGTGCTTCTCCGACAACAAGAGAATCAAGACTTGCTGACACATTAAACAAATGGTTCACTGCATCCCTGCCTGTGTAGTTATAAATGTATTTCCTACACTCATCGGCAGAAAGGTTATCCCCGAAAAGAAATGCAATAAGCTTCTCTTCAAGCTCTGCTCCCGGCACACCAACCACAAGTACCTCAACCCTGTTACAGGTTGAGAGCAGATAACATTCTTTGCATCCCGGAATATTCTTCAACATCTGCAACGGTTCTTCATAACCACTGGACAGTGCTATTTTCTCACGTATCTCCACCGGAGTTGTCTTATGGTTCACTCCAAGCAGAATAAAACTTTCACTGGCCATAAGTCTGTACGCCTCCGAGCGGATACATGACACCCCAGAGGGTAAATAATACTATAGCAAATCCAACAATAGCCATTATAGCAGCACGTTTTCCACGCCAGCCAGCAGTAAATCGCTGATGGATCTGCAGCAGGTAAACAAACCAGGTAATCATTGACCAGATTTCTTTAGGATGCCATTGCCAATAGGTACCCCATGCCTGCCGAGTCCATAATGAGCCTGTTACCATACCTAAGGTCAGGAAAACAAATCCTGTTGCCAAACAATGACTATTTAACTGATCCAGCGCATCAAGCGATGGTAAACGCTGAAAGAAATACCCGAACTTTCGGCTTTTCAGCTCACGATCCTGAAGCAAATACATCAGGCCACCGCAAAAAGCGAGTGAGAAAAATGCATAGGCAAAAAGTGATAATCCTGCATGCCATGGCAGCCATAAACTCTGGTGGATAGGTTTTAACGGCATAATGTCTCTAGATGCAAATGCCGCGGCAGTGAGCAAAAGCATTATCAACACGGAGACAAACGTACCAAAATTTTTAACCGTATATCTCCACCGAAATGACAGATATGCCCAGGTCGCAGCCCATGCGAAAAACACCACAGCCTCGTGCTGACTGGTTATCGGAGTGTAGCCTGCAAGGAAAAATCTAGAGAGAATGTAAAGCGACTGCAACACACCGGATACAACCAGTACCAATCGTGCAACCTTGCGAACCCTACTATTCTGGCTGACAAAAAACACAAGATACAATACGGTTGAAAGAAAGGTAGTTCCTAGGACCGCCTGAAAAAACAAATAATTAATTTCAATCATCATAAGCCAGGTCTATAAGAGCGTTGGTCAGTGTCCATTCATTTAAACACCGGTTATCGATTCAGGCAGTGTGAGTGTTTCACAAATCAACCACCATAACTATGCTTTCGGGACTTCAACCCTATCGACAATCTTGTCGGTATCTATACCACAAGGTAGGATTGCTGCAACAATAGACCGCACTCGCTTCCACTGCCTGTTCTTAACACAATCGACAATATCCGTGGCGAGCAGCTCATCAAACAGTTTTTTATTATCTGCAGAACTTCCAGGCCCCTGAACAATTACTTCTCTGATTGCGGCAAATAATGTGGTTATTGCAGCGTACTCCTCACCAAAGTGCCCTTCAAGCTCTCTCCTGATCACCCTCGACAGAGCAGGGCTTGCACCACCTGTAGATATCGTAAGTAATAACAACCCCCTGCGCACCTTTGCAGGTACCTGAAAATCGCAACGCCCAGGGTTGTCTGCACTATTTAATAGAACATTCAGCTCTTTGGCTTCACGACTTACAATCTCCTGAACCTCACGATTATCAGTAGTAGCAAACACCAGAAATGTACCCTGTAAATCTCCACGCCGGTATGGTCGCAGGTGGAGTGTTATCAATCCCTGCTCAGCCATTTCATGAAGCTCAGGAACAACCTCCGGGCTGATAACAGTTACTGAGGAACTACAATCGACAAGGGCCATAACTTTGCGTAAGGCGACGTTTCCTCCACCCACCACAAGGCATGATCTTTCTGTAATATCAAGGTTTATCGGGAAAAACACCATTGCTCATCCACGTTCAGGTAAAAACGGCAAAAGATTAGGATTTTTTCTGTAACCTATTAATGATAATAGTGACATCTTTACCATCTTTTTTAAAGGCCTGAGCTTTGCCGGCAATCGCATATTCCTTTTCAGCCAATTTAAGAAATTTGGGTAAGCTCTGCCTTTTAGCATCATGGGCAAGAAATATTACCCCGCCAGGCTTCAGATACGCGTTAAATACATTGAGCAGCGGTTGAAAGAACTCTTCTCTAAACAGAACTTCGGCACCTGCCAGCACATCAAACTTTTCCATCTCTGGCGGAGCGAGCCAATCAAGCATTTCACACTTTACATTACTCAGGCCGGAGGCGGCGGCACTCACTCGCTCGAAATCAAGAATAATGTCTTCATAGTCAGTGATTGTAACGTCGAAACCATTAACAGCAGCAGCAAGACCAGGAGCACCAAGCCCCGCACCGACTTCGAGGAGGCGTTTCCCTTCGGCCTGTGGCAACCCATGAAGAGTATATGCGAGAATCATTGCTGAATCCCAGAGTTTAACCCAAAAAGGAAATTCAGAAACATTGGCAAATGGATCTTTTCCAGCAAGGAACTCCTCCAGATCTGCTATTTTCAAAAGCCTGACAGTGTCTTCACCAAGCTTCAAACGATCAAATGTAAGTGAGTATTTTTCTCTGAGCCTGTTGTATATTTCCCTTTCATACTCAGGGAGGGTACGTATATCCATGTATAGCCTATGTTACAGCCATTAGGGCTGCTCTCAAAATCTGAAACTGGTTCTAACCCAGCAATTGATGACCAAATCCTGCAAATGCCACCAGCAAGCAATAATATCCAAAATACTGAAGGCGATTTCTCCGTACAATATCAAGTAGAAAGACAATAGCAAAATATCCTGCCACAGCAGACATCACGGTCCCTGCACCGATATTTATCAATGAATCAACTGAAGGCACCTGATCAAAAAGCCCACCGAACTGCAGAACGGCTGCTCCGAGAATTGCAGGAATAGACATGATAAATGAAAATTTAGCAACCACCTCCCTGTTCATACCCAAAGCCATACCAACAAAGATAGTGGAACCAGAACGAGACAATCCAGGCATGATGGCACACGCTTGTGCGCAACCAACGACGAGAGATCTAGGCCAGTTAAGCTTACGCTCACCTTCCTTCAAATATCTGGAAAAAATCATTATAATGCCTGTAATAACAAGCATTGAATACACTAATGTGAGATTGCTGAAAAGATGTTCAACCTTATCTTTTAAAAATAGTCCCGCAATTACAGCAGGTATTGTCGCTACAACCACATAGATATCCCACATGAAATACATGCGGCTTTCATTGTCAGCCTTCCCACGCATCATTGCCAGAGGTGCTGCTACCATGGCGATCAACTCTTTTCGAAACACCAAACACACTGAAACCAGAGTCCCAAGGTGTAAAAAAACGTCAAAAAGCACTCCCTGTTGCTGAAAATTCAGCAATTGAGAACCAATAACCAGATGTCCTGAGCTGGAAATTGGTAGAAATTCAGTAAATCCCTGAACCACCCCCAGGACAATAGCTTTTAATAATTCCAATTGGATCTCCTCTCAACGATACCTATGCGGTATCCAGATGGTAAAAAGCACCAGCAAGTCGGTGAAAAAAAAATGGTCGGTTGATTATACAATCAACCGACCAAGCAGAATAATGAAAAAGAGATGCTATGTCAATTAACAACCCTCAACAGCTGCTCCCTTCTTAGCGGTAGATACTTTAATTTTATCTCCCGGAGCTAACTTGTCAGCTTTTTCACAGGTCATGGTAACCTTGTCGCCATCAACTGCATCTACAGTACATTTCAATTTTGCTGCATAACCCGCACCAGCTGTACAGAATGCGAAAACCAACGCCATTGCCAAAGACACGATTCCTTTTTTCATAACTATCTCCTAGAATGACAGATTATTGCCGGATAGTAGTTCCGGAAAAAAACACGATATAACCACAATGTAGTACACTATTTAGTTAACTTCTAATATACCCGGATTATGAGCATTTGTCAATCAAAGTTGATACAGATCAAAGGAGAATAATCAGTTCATGATACTCTCTATATCCTTGATAAGGATAGCTTTTGGTACATACCCAGGGTATTTTTTCACCACATTACCATCCTTATTTATTAGGAAAGAAACTGGAACCCCGTAAACACCCCCAAAATTTTGCATTGTCTCATTATCAGCCATCAAAACAGGATAATTGATATTTTTCTTTCTAACGAGCCTGGCAACAACATCAGGCCCACCCTGATCAACTGATAACGCGATTATAGAAAAATCTTTTTCACCATATTTCCCCTGCAGGTCTTTGAAAGTAGGAACTTCCTCAATACATGGAGGGCACCATGTTGCAAAAAAGGAGACCAGTAAAACCTTTCCGGCAAAAGACGTACTATCCACCTCACTTCCGTCAACGGCACTTTTCAAGACAAACTGAGGCATTCTGGATGATGCATTTGCACTGGTATTAAATGCAAAACAGAAAAACAGAAAAACTGCAACTGCACTAACAAAAACAGACCGGGACAGATTTTTCATGAATGGCTCCCACGGAGATTTCAAATTCAACTTGCATATGCTATACTCTCGCGTCAGAATATTCGATATAGCGTGAATGTCAACTGGTACAATGGCTGAAGACCTTGTAAACCTTACTGCTCGCACCTATATAATGATTAATCTACTGATTCTTTAGAATAATTCTAGCAGAATCAGGTAACTTTGGTCAACTTATTGCCTTGACCAATGAGGTCATATGGCAAATTTTTGTCGATTTACACTAACGCATTTATCTAGAATTACCTTTCAGGAACGCATTATGAGCCAAAACTCCCGATCAGCATCAGCATATCCTGCACGTATCTTGGTTTGCGCAATTTTTCTCGCCTCACTCGTGTTACCACCCAGCCTTGTCCACGCCGAACTCGTAGATAAAATAGTTGCCGTGGTTAACGATGAAGTAATTACTCTCTCTGATGTAGATGCCGAAGGCCAGGAAGTATTCCGTAAAATTACCGCTACGTCTCCAGTAGATGAGGTTCAGGAAAAACTAGAAATGGCGCGTGCAGAAATTCTGAATACCATCATTGACAAACGACTTATTGCCCAGAAAGCCAGCGCATTAAACATTACGGTTTCAGAGAGCGAAGTTGAAGCAGCATACAATAATGTTCTGCAGCGAAACCGAATTAGCCGCGAGCAACTACTTGCCAAACTTGAAAGCAGCGGGTTAAGTGAAGCTGTTTATAAAACGACTCTGGAAAGCCAACTTCTTCAAAACAAATTGGTCGGCACAGATGTACATGCTAAGATAGTTGTGACTGAAGACATGATCCAGAAGCATTACGATGAGAATTATACATCAAACATTGAAGATGGTGCCTATTATCTGCTGCAGATGGGGTTCGCCTGGCAGGATTCCGAAGCAACCAAGACCAGCCCGGCTAGACAATCGGCCAACAAGCTTGAAGCTAAAAAACGAGCAGAGCGCATACATAATCTAGTAATGTCGGGACAGAACTTCGAAACCCTGGCCAGTAAATATTCTGATCTCCCATCAAAAGTTGATGGCGGCGATATCGGTACATTTCAACTCGATGAGATGGCAGAGTATATGCGGGACGCAGTGTCCAGTCTCAAATCCGGAGAGGTCAGTGAAATAGTAGAAACTCCTGCCGGATACCAGTTTTTCAAACTTCTTTCTGCCGGAGAGGATGCAGTTATCAGAAAAGCTGCATATGTTTCTGTAAAAGATGAGATCAAAGAAAAGCTTTATGACGAAGAGTTACAAAAAGCATATGGCCAATGGGTAAAAGACCTTAAAGAAAAAGCCTATATTCAGAAATTATAACCCACCACGCAGCAATATAAGGACAGTGTCAATGACCACTGAACCACATGAAACAGAGCCCGAATCCCTTGGGCAATTTCTAAGAAAGACCAGAATAGAACTCGGATTCGATCTCGAACAGATTTGTGAAGAAACCAAAATATCCGCATCAAACCTTAAGGCAATAGAGGGAGACAGTTATGGCTCTCTGCCTGCAGATGCTTTTGCACGTGGATTTTACAGTCTTTATGCCAGGGCGCTTAAACTTAATTCAGACGAAATCGTTAAACGTTTTCTGACTGAACGGGGTTCACTTCAGCGAAAAAATTCACTCACATCGCATAACCCGCCAGCCCATAAAGCTGCTCAGGAGATCAGCAACATGGCTGAACCATCCGGTGCTTCGCCCATGTCAACCATAGGGTTAGCGTTGCTGCTTCTGATCCTGCTTACCGGCGGAGTCTGCTGGTATTTCGACATCAACCCTGCAACGTTTATCAGTGAAAAAATCCGGAGTATTGAGCAAAACAACACACAGGATACAGCTCCTTCAGATCCCGACAACAGTAGCATTCAGGCACCAGAGCCTGAAAATGCAGGTGATACATCTACATTCAACAGACTGCAAACAATGCCCGATTCGTTGTTGGCTGGTAAACTTCAGCAAGAGATCAACTATCTTCTGCTACCCTCTTCATATTCATATACAAAAAGCGTTGCTCACCTTCAGGGGTGAGCGCACGCTGACCTGACCTCCCTGCAAAACACATAATGACGCCTATCATCAGGGAAACAGACGCCATCGTTCTTGACAGCCATGATCACGGGGAGTCTGATCTGATAATAACGTTATACTGCCGGGATAACGGCAGAATAACGGCCATTGCCAAGGGTGCAAAGAAGAGTAAACGACGATTCGTCAACAAACTCGAACTGTTCAGTTTCCTCCAGGTAACGCTCCGGCAGCGAAACAGCAATTCTCTTGCCCTGCTCCAGGAGGCTGAACTCCATTCGGGCTTCATTCAGCTCAGACAGAATTTCACCAAATACACAGCGGCCTCTGTAATACGAGAATTCACACTGTTTGCAATACGTGATGGAGAAGAAGATGAGCGTTTTTATCAACTTCTTCTCTGGTCACTACATATGCTCAACAAAGGGGAGCCTCATCTGCAGATCGTCATGCTATTTCTTTTACGGTTCTACGACTACATTGGTTATCGTCCGGAATTACGACACTGTTTCAGTTGCGGAATATCAGAATTGTCCTCTTCCGATTTCAGGTTCAACACGTCAACCGGCAGTCTTATTTGTGCAAAATGTGTACGCGCTGCTGGACAAAGCGGTATACCGCTATCTCCCGGCACGATAAAAATGCTCGAATCGTGTCAGCATTCTTCTCTTGAAAGACTGCACAGGATCAAAGTTGCAGAATCGAGTCTTTACGAAGCACTGAACGTTCTGCATCGCTACGGCAGACACGTCTTGCAGCGTGATATTATTTCATGGAGGATGCTACGAAAAACAATCAGATCAGAAATGACTGAATGGACAAATTACAGGTAACGGATCTCTCCGCTATGTTCAACTTTTTCAGTTCCATCAGCAAAACGCAGCCTCAACCCGCCATCATCCTGAAGACCAATGACAGTTGCCTCAAACTCTGGATTAGTCATAACATCAAAACCGAACAGTACGCGCTGCCCAAGGGTATCGGAAAGCGACAACCAGTTTTCAAGCAGAAGATGTTTTCCGTCTTTCCCGGAATAGCCGTCCCCTTTTAGCTCACGTGACTCTTCGTAGTACAGTAAACCAAAATTCCAGGCAAGCTTGGCCAGAAAAAGCGTGGTAAACGTCGTTATATCCAGCTCTGCCCCTAATTCTTTCGATAGTGATGTCGCAATACCCAAAAGTTCGGGTGGGAACTCCAGATTATTAACATTTATACCAAATCCTACTAAATGATATTCCTCTCCGTAGTGTGGACCGCTAAATCCTTCAACCAGAAAACCAGCAACCTTTTTTTCCCCGAAAAGTACATCATTGACCCAACGAAGTGTAGCATCACTACCTCCGGATTCACGCACCGCCTCGCAGCAGGCAACGCCTACGGCTAACGGCACAAAACGTTTGGAATGATCCAGTAAGGTGTTTGCATGCACCATGCACCCCCAGACGCCACCTGACGGGGCATGCCAACTTCGTGTAAACCGGCCCTTAGACTGACTCATCGTGTCAGCCAGTATGATCATCCCATTCATCACTGAACCATTCGCCGATTCAACTTCTCTGATGTGATTCCTTGCATGCTCCATAGCCCGTGGTAGCGAACGATGACAGTCGATCACCGAGCCAACAAAGCCACCGTAACGAAACACTACATCACAATCTATAGCAGGGTGTGCAGCTTGGCGGATAAGGAGTTCTTTCTTGAGGACTTCAGCCAGCAAAGGTTTGGTCGGGCGATTGAATACCATTGAATAATGTAAGTTATAAAAACGAAAGAAGAGAAGAAAACTGGAATGGGGGACAGGCAGCACCTTCCCCCGTTGGATCAATTATTCAGCGTCCCAGTCGGCTTTGACTCGGGTGATAATCTTTTGTATAAGCGGCAATTTTTCTGGAGCACAAATACCAATCAGGGGTTCCCCCTGCGGAACAGAAACACCAGGCTTAAAATAGACTGAGTGAATAACACCACCTTCGCCGTTATAATAGACAGGAGTATCTCTTTTCATGAGGGACATGGTGATAATTTCATCACCCTTGTCGATAGTCACAGAACGGGCACCCTTCTTATCAATTCTTGACTGGATATCCATGGCGAAGAAATATTTCGCTGTTTCAGGAGCAGGAAAAAGATAGAGCACATCCTTAAGGATAGCCTCTATAATTTCTTTCTTCTTCAGGGGATGACGGATAGTCATCAACTTCTCACCGGCCTCGACAAACTGCCCGTCAAGCTCGGTCATGATATCCATTACAGTACCATTGGTCTGTGCGTTTACCAATTTAGGGTTGCGTTCACGATTGATTTCATACAATGGTGTTCCGGGAACCTGCTTCCATTCTCCAGAAGGAGCATGAACTTCATCCCCGTTTACCAGTTTGAACTGTACACGCCCCGTATGTACCGCGCATACATCAATATAATCATACGGGTCGGATTTATATTTACTGAGTAACTGATCAAAGTCTATTTCATTGGACATAGTGAAAACCTGGATGTTTGCTTTAATAACGTTCGTATTAACATGCCACTTCGGCCATTGGCTCAGAGGCTGATGTTTCTGCGCTGTAAGTGATGTCAGCAGACATTCTGCGATGGGTAGTAAAAACAGCCATAATGCCAGCATTTCTCTGTGCAGACACAGGTGTTAAGAATTCTGCATGCATCAATAAAGCATAGGGTTTATACTTAGATAATGAGACCATGGCAAGAATAAACTGTATCGTCCCCCTTGACGGCAAAGCACAGAAATTCACCATTTTCCCACGCTAACAGACTAAAATTGGCAATCATTCGTACCACAATAATATACAATCAGAGAACATTACACGCTAACTTTTTATGAAACGATTAGGCATCATCATCACAGCCGGGCTCTTCCTGGTAATCAGTGCAGTAATGCTATCGTTTTCATTTGCACCGCACCTGATTAACACACAACTCATCCCATATCTGCTCTCTAAAAATTCTCTAGACAATATAGATGCGGATATCTCATACCTCACCTTATGGAATCTTACAGGCAGTCTGACCGTAGGTGATAGTGATGATCTTCCTGCCATTAAAATCCCCCGCATATCTGCTGTTTTTTCTCCAACCGGGTTAAAATCCGGCAAGATCGAAACCATACAACTCGATGGGCTTACAGTAAGGCTGATCGAAAGGAATGGCAAAATATCACTGCGTAATATCCAGTCAAGCAGATCTTCTCAGGATTACGACATTGAAGGCACATCGATTCCTGCATTTCCCGTGTTTGCTGACCTGCTGGAATTACGAGACTGCATGATCATTATCGACCGCGATGATCTCCCCGACATAACATTAAACATTCAGGCCAAGGTTGAACCTACATTCAGAAAAGCCCCATCAGGGGGGTACATTCTTCAAAAGATACAGGCAGAAATCATTTCAGCAGGTACTATTACTTCAACTATACATGCTGAGTTTCAGGTAACTGGCGAAGGGCCTGTTGTACACATCGCTGCAAATCTTCCCGACTTAAGTAACATATCCCTCCTGCTCGCATCTCAGCTAACTGCCAAAGTGTCAGGCGGAGGCCAATTAACCACTGAGATTCAGCTAACAAATAATTTTCACGCGATAAAAAAACTCAATGCCGAGATTACACTTCAAGATCTCGACATCAATTCCAACAGTTTTCATCTGGTGAATAATCCTGATTCTCCTCTCCTCCTCTCAGTTTCAGGATCAGGTAACGATTTCGAATATAGTGTATCAGGCGCACATCTTTCTCAACCTGCTGAAGCCAAAACGCACCTGCAAGGCCGTTATCTGCTGACAACAGGTGAATTCACAGGAA
Source organism: Desulfosediminicola flagellatus (assembly GCF_005116655.2). Taxonomy (GTDB): domain Bacteria; phylum Desulfobacterota; class Desulfobulbia; order Desulfobulbales; family Desulfocapsaceae; genus Desulfopila; species Desulfopila flagellata. The sequence continues at coordinate 3,879,031 of NZ_CP050698.1, forward strand.
AGGGTGAATTAGAGGTTTTTAGTCTTCAGGAAGACATTCAAGTGGAATTCAAGGGCGTCGCAAATCCAGAGCAACTTGAGGCCGAACTGATATTTCATGGAAAAACGCAAAACATTACTCTTCAATCAGGCAAGATCGATCTCGGTCAATATAGTCTGAAAAGTACAGTTAAAACAGTTGATGAAAATATTTTAATTGCTAATACCATCAACATTTCCAATGCCATCCTCAAAGAGCAGAAACTCGAAGTACACAACATTAGCAGCTCGCTGAGTTACACCTACGGCAAAGCGACTGCAAAAAGAAAAGGTTCGGGAAAATTCAGCATAGAGAGGATGCATTTTAATGGTGAAGATGTAGCCGGCATCTCGGCCACATTTATAGCAACATTAAATGATGTCGATTTTAGCGGCAACCTCACAAGCCACATGCCAAATCAACATACATTGCTATTTTCCGGAAATGTATCTCCACACAGGGGGATCGCTATGAATTTCAACCTCCCTTCTTCTGCACTCAACACCTATTCACTCCCAACATTTATTTCATTGCCGCCCGATCTGCACTTTTCAGGGAAGGTTAACGTTCATGGTGAAATATTCGTTGATACAAAGGGTGAGCCAACGGGAAATATCACAGTAACACTTAATGACGGAGAGCTCAGTCTCGAGGATAAAAAACTCTTCACCCGCGATATCAATACCGAGATAGTGCTAGCCGAACTCCCTGCACTGCGTAGCAGCTCAACTCATCACCTTAAAATCGGGGCAATAGATTTTGGTAATTTAAAATTTACCAACGGCAACCTCTATTTTAGGATACACAGTCCCACAGAATTTTTTCTCGAAAAGAGCAGCTTCAACTGGTGTAATGGAAAAGTTGAAAGTGGCAGCCTGAACATCGACACAAAAAATCCGATAATTTCGACCACACTTTACTGTGATCGATTACAGTTTTCTGAACTGTTAAATCAGTTCGGCATCTCAGAAACAGACGGGGACGGATCTCTTAATGGTCGCCTGCCCATACATTTCACAGGTAAGGAGATGCTTTTTGACGATGGATTTCTGTTTTCCACTCCGGGCAATAGTGGTATAGTACGCTTCAACAACACGGCAATGCTACGTCAGGGAATGCCGGATATGGGCAAAGCCGCCTACCTTGAATACTCACTCCAGGCCATGGAGAATTTTTCCTACAACTGGACAAAACTGACGTTTAACAGCATAGATGACGACCTTCTCATCAAGATGCAGATAGACGGCAAACCTGAATCACCACTCCCTTTTGGTTATAGCAAAGGACAGCTTGTCACCAACGATAAAGGGCCGGGTATTCAGCACCCAATACGGCTTGACGTTAATTTTCATCTGCCATTTGCGCAAATGTTCAAATACGGCCAGAGCCTTCAAAAGATTATGGAGAACATGCAATGAAGGATATGCGTAGTGCCCTGCTCGGCGGGATCATCGTTGCAACCCTGCTTCTGGGCGTTTCCTGCACAAGTCATCAGGTGGAAGTCAAACCTGTTGAAATTAAACCTATTCACATAACCATTGATATTAATGTGAAAGTTGACAGAGCTCTTGACAATTTCTTTTCCGATCTGGATGAGTTGCAATCCGAGTAACGTTTTACACTATTAACTGTTACCACTGAGGCATACCATGCATAACAGAATCAGAATACATTCCGTAATTGTTGTGATTATTTCACTGCTCTTTACCTGCTCCACACTCTACGCTGCATCTGTGAAAGACCGAATGGCAGCCCGCATTCCCGCAATCAACGCACTTAAAGATAGCGGCGTAGTTGGTGAAAACAAAGATGGTTATCTTGAGTTTCGCACAGGTAATCAGGCAGATAAAGCGACAGTAAGTGCTGAAAATGCTGACAGGGCAAAAGTATACGACGCAATCGCTAAAAATGAAGGTGCATCCCCAACGCTGGTTGGCCAGCGAAGAGCTAAGATGATCGCCTCTATAGGGAAAAACGGCCACTGGTTTCAGGCCGCTGACGGAAAATGGTATCAAAAATAGAACATCAGATGGCCAAGCCATCCCGCGACAAACTTTTCGAAGTTGACACAATTCAGGAAGACTTTGTATTCAACGAGCGTGTTGTTGAAGTATTTGACGACATGCTCGACAGGTCTGTCCCGTATTATTCCGAAGTCATATCCTCTTCTGCACGTCTGCTGGATACCTTCCTGCACGCTGAAGACACGGTATATGACCTAGGCTGCTCCACCGGCACCACGCTGATGGAGTTTTGTCGTCTACTACCCGATAAAGGTCTGAAATTCGTAGGCATAGACAGCTCAGATGCCATGCTTGAAAAAGCACGTCTCAAGGCTGAACTCTACTCCAAGCAGGACTCTATCAGTTTCTTAAAAGAAGATATAACCTCCATGCATCATCCCAATGCCGGTGGATTTATCCTCAATTACACATTGCAGTTTATTCGCCCTTTAAGACGCGAAGCATTTCTGCGTAACCTCTATGAGTCTTTGCGTCCCGGAGGCATACTGGTGCTTAGCGAGAAGATCATCTCTCATGACCAGCGTCTCAACCGCGAATATATAGATATTTACCACCAGTTTAAAAAATCAAAAGGGTATTCTGAACTTGAAATAGCCAGAAAAAGAGAAGCACTCGAAAACGTGCTTATCCCCTTTTCTATAGATGAAAACAGAACAATGCTCAAACAAATTGGCTTCACCACTGTCGAAACATTCTTCCAGTGGTTCAACTTTGCATCGTTTGTGGCCGTAAAACCCTCCTGATTTAATCAACCAGTTACTATGTCCTATATTGATATGCTGCCGTCGCATGTACGGCATGATGAAATTTTGTCCCTCCACCAGGAACGTCAACTTTGGGTAAACCAGAATAAAAAAGGCTTTCTTCGCTACCGTGAACCCTTCCAGGCTCTCTCAAAGTTTCGTGCCATGCATACCGACTTCTCTGGTGACGTAGTCACCATTGGAAGTCCGAACGAAATTAATGATGCTGAAAAAAACATCATCAAAGACAATCTCCAAAAATTCATTCCCTGGCGAAAAGGGCCATTCTCAGTTTTCGGTATTGATATTGATGCAGAGTGGCGCAGCGAAAAAAAATGGCAGCGGGTTGCTCCACAACTTCCTGATCTTGAAGGCAAGGTTATTGCCGATATCGGCTGCAATAATGGTTACTACATGTTCAGGATGGCACACCATAAACCCAAATTCGTTTTGGGCCTTGAGCCGTCAGTGCAACATTACTACTGTTTTAAATCGCTTAAAGAAATGGCGGGGCTTGCGAATCAGACGATCGACCTGCTGGGAGTAGAGCATCTGCCCCTTTTCCCCGACTGCTTTGATGTGATCTTTCTTATGGGTATCATCTACCACCGCCCCTCTCCTGTTGATACTTTACGGGATATAGTCTCAGCCCTGCAACCTGGCGGCTCACTTATAATAGAGTCTCAGGCTATTCCCGGCGATGAACCGTATGCACTTTTTCCTGATAAAACCTACGCCAAAGTACCCGGAACATATTTTGTTCCGACTGGTGCCTGTCTCTATAACTGGATGCAAAAAGCCGGCTTTGTCGATATTGAACTTTTCTGTTCTCATCCGATGAGCAGCGAGGAACAACGGCAGACTGAATGGATGACATTTGAGTCATATATTGATTTCCTCAACCCTACAGACAATACACTAACTGTCGAAGGGTATCCTGCACCATATCGGGTATTTCTGAAAGGAAGAAAAAAATCATAAATATAGAGGATAATATGGTTTAGGTTATTGCGTTTGCTGGTCAGCATGTATACAATTGGCCTATTCGTCTGCAGCCAAATCAGCATATGTGCCTGCAAACACTGATACCAACTACTTTCCGGACTCTTCACTGGCTATAAACCGACCATACGAGTTCCCGAAAATTGCGGTGTGTTCGCAGTGCGAGAAACCTATTATGACAGGAGTCATACAACATGATCAAAGAAAATTGTACATTGTACAGCAGTGGTCTTAAAGGAGCTGAGGCAACCTTCGGTGAAGCAGCCCAGCAACATGGTATTAAAGAGATTGTATATTCATTTGACGGCCATAAACTATCCCGTGAAATGAATGTTAAAATCCTTACCCAGGAAGAGCTTGAACGTGGCGATATCAGTATGGAACTCGCTTCACGTATGCTCAACCGTACCTATTATGAGACCGAAAAAATCAGGAAGGTTCTGCAGACAATCTTTCACATGGTAAACAGCGGCCATCAGGTATTTGTTATTGGTACCATCCAGGAAGACGGCTCTGTTAAAGGTGGAACCGGCTGGGCTGTAGAGCTTGCCAAAATGTTCAACCGCCCACTCCATGTCTTTGATCAACCAAACAAAAAATGGTTTAGCTGGAAAGAAGGTACCTGGAAAGAAGACATCCCAAAAATTGAATATGACACCTTCGTTGGTTCCGGCACCCGTTACTTAAGCGAAGCGGGTCGTGAAGCTATCGAAAAACTTTTCACGGACTCTTTCGGCGAATAAGTTTATCTATCAGATATATTTAAGGCCGCTCTCCTCATCAGGAGTAGCGGCCTTTTTTTATTGTATTAGACGTAAATTGTACCAACCTCTATAGACTGGAAGCGGGATTAAGGACTTAGGCCAAAGGTAAAAGATAAAAGGACTGAGTAATTCAGAAGCTTATTGCATTCTCAATGCAATTTACTCAGTCCTAATCCCTTAAGCCTCAGTCCTTTTGTCGCGTCCTCAAAGATCCCACGCAATCTGTAAGGCTGAGCTATTTGCTTCTAGGTAACAGGCTGTCCTATCCCGCCATCCCGCCATTGGCACAAATATTTTGTCCTGAAATCCATCCTGATTCATCACGAACTAAAAGCGAAACAGCATCTGCAATATCCTCGGGTGTCCCAATCCTGCCAAGAGCAGCCATGCCTGCCATCTGCAGGATCTGCTCTTCAGTCTTACCAGCACGAAAAAGTTCGGTATCAACCGGCCCCGGAGATAACGAGTTCACTGTAACTTCCCGATGGCCAAGTTCTTTTGCCAGAACCCGTGTTAACTGATCAACAGCACCTTTTGTCGCTGCATACGGGCCATATGTCGGCAACAACATTTTGGTAACCGTCGATGATATATTGATAATTCTGCCGCCGTCTGCAATCACCTTTGCAGCTTCCTGGCATGCAAAAAAAACACTCTTTACGTTCAGCGCAATGATATCATCAAATTCTTCTTCGCTGACATCTTTTATCGGCTTATTTTGCAATATCCCGGCATTGTTGACCAAAATATCTAACCTGCCAAACTTCTCAAGTGCTGCGGCAAACATCTTTTTTATCTCTGAAGTCTGGCGAACATCAGCTCTGACGGCTATTGATTGCGGACCGGATTCAGTTATCCTCTTCACAACCTCAAGAGCAGCAGAGGTACTATGTGCATAGTTCACAACAACATTTGCCCCCATCAGGCCGAGACGAATAGCAATAGCAGCACCAATTCCTCTTGAGGCACCTGTGACAATTGCGACTTTACCTTCGAGTACCTTTTCCATATATCACCTTTCAGTTTTTTCTTTACATGACAAATGTGATTTTATTCATGGTGCCCTATACAACTCTGCACTGCAAGGTTATAATCTAGTGCTGTTCTGCGAAAAAATATCAACCTGAAAATAACTGATCAAACAAACGACAAACGCTTTACTATTGACGAAATCCGTCATTACAGGTTATAGATTATGATTTTTCTGCGCACCCTGTAATTTACATCTGGGTCCGGCGCCAGGCTCCATGCCGCCAGGTTCCCGCACCGCCATGTCTCCCCACTCACATGCATCGTGCCAGATCCGCAGCATACACGCCAGTCAGTCAAGCACATCTTCACTCATCCTGCAGATGCCTTAGAGTTTACATCACTACGACACAGGTACAGAAAAAAGGATAGACTAGAATGAAAGCACTCATAGCCCTGGAAGACGGGACAATCTTTGAGGGGCAATCCTTTACCGGCGAAGGCGAAGCCATCGGTGAAATTGTCTTCAATACCTCCATGAGCGGATATCAGGAAGTCCTGACAGATCCTTCCTATACAGGTCAGCTCGTTACCATGACTTACCCTTTAATTGGTAATTACGGAGTGAACCCTGATGATATGGAATCAAGCAAGGTTCATCCCATGGCCTTCCTTGTCAAGGAATACAACCCTATTCCTTCTAACTACCGCTCCACACAGTCACTTGCAGACTTTCTAATAGAGCACGGAATCCTCGGCGTACAAGGGTTTGACACCCGCGCCCTGGTAAAACACATCCGTACTGTTGGAGCAATGAAATGCATCGTTTCCACCAAAGATACAGATCCTGAATCTCTTGTTAAACGGGCAAAAGAATGGACCGGCCTTGTAGGCCAGGATATGGTCAAACGTGTTACATGCACAGAGCCATACGGCTGGGCAGATAACCAACCGGTTCCAGGTTCTGACTTTTCTACTGCAAAATGTGATGCAGAAAATCCCCTCAACGTTGTAGCCTTTGATTTCGGATTGAAATACAACCAGTTGCGTGAACTTACCGCTCGGGGCTGTAATGTACAGGTTGTGCCTGCAACTACAGACGCAGAGACTGTTCTTGCAATGAACCCTGATGGTATATTCCTTTCCAACGGCCCGGGTGACCCGGAAGGAGTTGAAGGCGTTGTAGATACGTTGAAAACTCTTCTCGGCAAAAAACCGATTTTCGGAATATGCCTTGGTCACCAGATGCTGAGCCTTGCATATGGCGGTTCAACCTATAAGCTCAAGTTTGGTCATCGCGGCGGTAACCAGCCTGTTAAAGACCTGACCACCGGCAAAGTTGAGATCAGCTCCCAGAATCACGGATTCTGCGTCGACATGAAAAGCTTGAGTGAGGACGAAGTGGAATTAACCCACATCAACCTCAACGACAACAGCTGCGAAGGCATGCGACACAAGAAATACCCGGCATTTTCTGTTCAATATCATCCAGAACATGCTCCGGGCCCACACGACTCACTGTATCTCTTTGACCGGTTCATTAACATGATGCGCGACCAGGGCTAAACGCCACTGGTAAACCGGGGAAACGAGCAAGAGTAACTATCACAGCATACAGAGAAAAGAGATCATGCCAAAAAGAACAGATATAAAAAAGATTCTCATCATTGGTTCAGGGCCCATCATTATCAGCCAGGCCTGTGAGTTTGACTACTCAGGCGCCCAGGCCGTTAAGGCTCTTAAAGAAGAAGGATATGAAGTTGTCCTGATCAACTCAAATCCGGCCACGATCATGACCGATCCTGAGCTTGCAGATGCGACCTACATAGAGCCGATCACCCCTGAATTTGTTATCAAGGTTATCGAAAAAGAGCGCCCTGACGCGCTGCTCCCAACCCTTGGCGGCCAGACTGCACTTAATACTGCAATCAAGGTAGCTGAGACCGGCATCCTTGAAAAATACAATGTTGAGCTGCTCGCAGCCAATATTGATGTCATCAAGAAAGCCGAAGGTCGTGAAGAGTTCCGTGCAGCGATGCATGCGATTAACCTTAATGTGCCAGAATCTTCAATCGTTCACACCATTGAAGAAGCGATGGCTGCAGCCGACGATATCGGCTTTCCAGTTATCGTTCGACCAAGTTTCACCCTTGGTGGAACTGGTGGCGGTGTTGCCTATAACCGTCAGGAACTTGAAGAGATGTGCACTTCAGGTCTCGACCTTTCAATGACCACAGAGATCATGCTTGAAAAAAGCCTTCTTGGCTGGAAAGAGTATGAGCTTGAGGTTATGCGTGACCGCAAAGATAACGTTGTTATTATCTGCTCTATTGAAAATGTGGATGCAATGGGTGTACATACCGGTGATTCTATCACCGTGGCACCCGCACAAACTCTTACTGATCGTGAATATCAGGAGATGCGTGACGCAGCAGTTGCCATTATCCGTGAGATCGGCGTTGAGACTGGTGGTTCTAATGTCCAGTTTGCTGTAAATCCTGAAGACGGTGAGCTCGTAATTATTGAGATGAACCCACGTGTTTCCAGAAGTTCGGCACTGGCGTCAAAGGCAACCGGTTTCCCGATTGCCAAGATTGCTGCCAAGCTCGCAGTAGGTTACACCCTCGACGAACTCCAAAACGATATTACTCGCGAAACCTATGCAGCTTTTGAACCGACTATCGATTACTGCGTGGTTAAAATTCCTCGATGGACCTTTGAAAAATTTCCAGAAACAGAAGATGTACTTTCAACTGCGATGAAGTCTGTCGGTGAGACCATGGCCATTGGCCGAACCTTTAAGGAAGCCTTCCAGAAAGGAATGCGATCACTTGAGACCGGACGTTTTGGCTTTGGCGGTGACGGCAAAGACATGCTGGACCATCTTGACCCTGAAGATCTGGCTATTGGTCTGCGGGTTCCTAACTCCAAGCGTGTTGCACATATTTACGAAGCGCTTAAGCGCAATATGCCGGTTGAAGAGATTTATAGGTTGTCCGGAATTGATCCATGGTTCCTTAACAATTTCAAACAAATTGTTGAAACTGAATTAAAAATCACAGAACGCGGTTTTCAGGAACTTGACGGTCCATTTCTCAAGACCTGTAAAGAGCAGGGTTTTTCAGACAAGCAGCTCGCTTATCTCACAGGGACATCTGAAGACGATGTACGCAACTTGAGAAAGTCAAAAGACGTTACTCCAGTCTATAAGCTGGTTGACACATGTGCTGCTGAATTCGAGTCATACACTCCATATTATTATTCGACGTACGAAATGGAGAACGAGGCAACCCAGACCGATAACAAAAAAATCGTTATCCTCGGCGGCGGACCAAACCGTATCGGCCAGGGTATAGAATTTGATTACTGTTGTGTACATGCCGCCTTTGCACTCAAAGAAATCGGCGTTGATTCTATTATGATCAATTCCAACCCTGAAACCGTTTCAACAGATTATGACACCTCGGACAAACTCTACTTCGAGCCGTTGACCCGTGAAGATGTGCTTAATATCATCGATCAGGAAAAACCAGACGGGGTCATTGTACAATTCGGTGGTCAGACTCCATTGAATCTTGCAGTACCGCTGGAAAAGGCCGGAGTTAAAATCATCGGCACCCAGCCAGATGCAATCGACCGTGCAGAAGACCGAAAGCGATTTCAGCAGTTCCTGCAAAAGCTCAATCTGCGCCAGCCTGATAACGATACCGTATCAACTCTTGAAGAAGCCCTTGCTTCAGCAAACCGTATCGGATATCCAGTTGTTGTTCGTCCATCCTACGTCCTTGGTGGCCGGGATATGCGAATTGTCTATACCGATCAGGGTATTAAAGATTTCATGATCGCAATCGGCGGAGCATCATCTCTTGAACACCCGATTCTTATCGATAAGTTCTTAAAAGATGCAATTGAGGTTGATGTTGATGCCTTAAGTGATGGCAAATCTACGATCATCGGCGGCATCATGCAGCACGTTGAAGAGGCTGGTATCCACTCAGGAGACTCTGCCTGCGTACTTCCACCACACACCCTCTCTGCTGAGATGATTGAAGAGATCAAAACCGCTTCACGTGCTATGGCACTCGAACTCGGTGTTGTTGGTCTTATGAACGTGCAGTTTGCAGTCAAGGAAAATGATCTCTATATCCTTGAGGTAAATCCACGAGCTTCAAGAACAGTTCCCTTTGTTTCCAAAGCAACAGGTGTGCCTCTTGCAAAACTGGCAACCAAGGTAATGATGGGCAAAACTCTTGAAGAACTCGGAATTACTACTGAAGCCGTCATAACTCATTGGGCGGTTAAAGAGGCTGTATTCCCGTTTGACCGTTTTGATAACGTTGACACTCTGCTCGGACCCGAGATGAAATCCACCGGCGAAGTAATGGGCATTGACGATAACCTCGGTCTGGCTATAGCCAAGGCACATCTCGCTGCCGGATCCACCCTGCCACTTTCAGGCAATGTTTTTATTAGTGTACGTGACGGTGACAAGAAAGCAGTATTGCCTATCGCCAAAAAACTCGTGGAACTCGATTTCAGTATTATTGCCACAGAGGGCACCGCAGCTTTTCTTAAAGAACATGATGTGGAATGCGAATATGTAAATAAAATTTCTCAGGGCCGACCACATATTCTTGACAAGGTTCAGGATAGACAAATTTCCTGGGTAGTTAACACTTCCCTTGGCAAGCGTACCACTGAAGATGCATATCTCATCAGAAGAGCCGCTCTAGATTTCCATATTCCATATACAACGACCATCACCGGTGCCGGTGCATTCGTCAAAGCTGTTGAAGAAGTAAAGGAAAATGAAATAGGTGTTCAGCCTGTACAATACTTTACCTGATGGTATACTGTAAAAAAATGGTAAGCCCCCCTCGACATCTATCCATAATGCTTTACAATTATTGATGCGATATAAACGGGGTAGCGATTTTCCCAGGTTTTCCTACTGAGAATGAAGGCTTACCATCCTACTGAATTGTTAAACAGGAGCCACCGGAGGACTCTTTGAACACTTTTTACAAAAACTTAAGCATGTGGCTGGTGATTGGCTTGACCATGATCCTTCTATTCAATCTTTTCAACAAGCCACAAACTAATTCAACATCCCTGACCTACAGTGAATTTATTTCCAGTGTAGAAAGTAAAGCTATAACCAGAGTTGTTCTTAATGGCGATGTTATCAGCGGCACTACTCAGGACGGTAAACCATTCCAAACAATTTACCCGTTGAGTGACACGGAGCTCATTCCGATGCTCCGTCAGACAGGTGTAAACATTGCAGTCAAGGAAGCTCAGAAAGACTCATGGTTTATGACCATTTTTGTTTCCTGGTTCCCGATGCTGCTGCTTATTGGTGTCTGGGTCTTTTTTATGCGCCAGATGCAGGGTGGTGGTAAAGGTGGAGCACTTTCCTTTGGCAAAACCCGTGCAAAGCTCATGGAACAGGGCACAAACAAAGTCACATTTGACGATGTTGCCGGTATTGACGAAGCTAAGGAAGAACTGGAGGAGATCATTGATTTCTTAAAAGATCCTCAAAAGTTCACAGTTCTGGGCGGCCGTATACCTAAGGGTGTTCTGCTTGCAGGTACTCCGGGTACTGGTAAAACTCTGCTTGCCAAGGCAATTGCCGGCGAAGCTGATGTGCCGTTCTTTACTATCTCCGGTTCCGACTTTGTTGAGATGTTTGTCGGTGTTGGTGCCTCTCGTGTTCGTGATCTATTCACTCAGGGAAAGAAAAACGCACCATGCATCATCTTTATAGATGAGATCGATGCTGTTGGTCGACATCGTGGCGCAGGCCTTGGTGGTGGACACGATGAGCGTGAGCAGACACTGAACCAGCTACTGGTAGAAATGGACGGTTTTGAATCCAACGAAGGAGTTATCATCGTTGCGGCAACAAACCGGCCTGACGTTCTTGACCCCGCTTTACTTCGCCCTGGTCGATTTGACCGTCAGGTTGTTGTACCTGTGCCTGATGTTGGTGGTCGTAAGAAAATTCTCGAAATTTATGCCAATAAGACCAAAATGGCTCCGGGAATCGATCTTGAAGTTCTTGCCCGAGGCACCCCTGGCTTTTCCGGTGCAGACCTTGAAAACCTGATTAACGAAGCAGCACTTATGGCTGCGCGTACAGGTGCTAAGGAAATCAGTCTTGAGCTGCTTGAAAAAGCAAAAGACAAGATCATGATGGGCGCTGAGCGTAAATCAATGATCATCACTGACAAAGAAAAAGAGGTTACCGCATACCACGAAGCAGGACATGCGCTGGTTGCATGGTTACTTCCAGGAACCGATCCGGTTCATAAGGTAACCATTATTCCTCGCGGTCGTGCACTTGGTCTTACCATGCAGTTGCCGGTCGACGAAAAATATACTCACTCCAAAACGTTTCTCGAGAACACCATATGTATTCTTTTTGGTGGCAGAGTTGCGGAGAAAATTATCTTCAACGAGATCACCACCGGTGCAGGTAATGATCTTGAGCGAGCAACTGGTCTTGCCCGCAAGATGGTTTGCGAATGGGGAATGAGTGATGAACTCGGTCCACTCACTTATGGTAAGAAGGAAGAACAGATTTTCCTTGGTCGTGAGATTGCCCAGCATCGTGATTTCAGTGATGACACAGCACGCCTCATTGATAAAGCTGTAAAAGATATCATCAATAAGGCTGTAGTTACAGTTACTCAACTTCTTAAAGATAACCGTGACATTCTTGATAAGATGACCGAGCTACTGCTTGAGAAAGAAACTATCATGCTCTCGGATATCGAGAAGATGATTTTTGAGCTACGCCCGGGTCAATTCCCTGAAGCCGAAGCAGCACAGGCCAAAAAAACAGCACAGGTTGCTCCGGAAGCAGTAGCGGATACAGTAGTTACTCCTGATGTAGCGGCAGATGCGGTTGCTGAACCGGAATCTGATGAAGAAGTTCCTGAGGAATCAGCTCCTTCAGCTAGCCCAAAGGATCCTACTATTTCGCAGGGTTAAGCAACAGGTAATTGATGAACGAATTACGCACACGAATCATGGGGATACTTAACGTAACCCCTGATTCGTTTTCTGATGGTGGTAATTTTCACGATTTAACTGCTGCCTTACTGCAGGCAGAAGGGATAATCGCTGCAGGTGCTGATATTCTTGATGTGGGCGGGGAGTCTACCCGCCCATATGCTGAGCCAGTCTCTTTAGAAGATGAACTAGCCCGTACCATTCCTGTCATACGAACTATCCGTTCCACGCACTCCATCCCTATATCCATAGATACCACAAAGGCCGAGGTTGCTCGCCAGGCTCTCGCCGCTGGTGCGGATATTATTAATGATATCAGTGCGCTTTTAAAAGACCCCGAGATGATTGATGTTGTGCGTGACTCTGATGTTCCTGTTATCATAATGCATATGCAGGGAAGCCCTTCAGACATGCAGGATCGTCCGGCATACGACAATGTAATTGATGAAATTGTTGCGTTTTTCACTGAGCGAATAGAATGGATGACTAGTGAAGGTGTCGCCCGAAACCGTATCATTCTTGATCCCGGTATTGGTTTTGGTAAGACATTAGATCATAACCTTTCGATTATAAAACATCTTGATCGATTCAAGTCTCTCGATCTTCCTGTACTGCTAGGTCACTCCAGAAAGAATTTTCTTGGAATCCTTACAGGCCTTGAAGCTGAAAAGCGTGATCTGCCTACAGCAGTAATTTCTGCTCTATCAGTGGAACGCCAGGCCGATATTATCCGGGTGCATGATGTCGCCTCAACCAGACAGGCATTACAGGTTGCTGAAGCCCTGATGCACGCTCAATAAACGTATTTCGGTACAATCGTCACCATTTACCTTAAAGTCGCAAAGGCCGTACTCATCTATCAGAGATGAGTACGGCCTTTTTTCTTTTCCAATCAAACTCATCTTCGAGTGCTATAAAACGAAACAAGTAGGGAGTTTTCGCGGTTCCCAAAGCGAATATGTCACCATCATGCAGGGTAGCCATTCCACCTCTGTCTCTTCCGCCGATAGGTTCACCTTCAAGTTTAGTACCGCAGGCACTCGCTCTATCGACTAGTCGGTAACCATTATTTACCTTTTCAATTTGCACATGCTCGCGGGAAATATTCAGCGGCTGACCTTTATCCACGAGATACAGATCATTACTCGGCTTTTGTACTGTATTACGAGAGCGCTCCACTCTCTCAATATTTCCACTGATTTTCCGTACACGTGATTCACGTCCAACCTTGAAGGGAAACTTACGAATAACGACATACTCCTCAATCCGCTGCCCTACAGGTATCGCTTCGATTGCTTCATCTGTCATTGCCTGCAATACTGCGCGTGGCTGTATAATATCCAGAATCTTTCTCTTTTCATCCATGATATAATCCTGTAAGAATCCTCTTCGTGTTCATAGTATTTGTATCTATCTCAACGGTCTCTTCTGGAACATAACCTGCGATCGGGAGTATTTCCCTCATCGCTTAAGATCTTAATCGGACAATTCAATGGAATCATCTCCTGAATATTCTCAATCGATCAGTTCTTCACTTAACCTCAAGCCACATCAGGTACAGGGAGTAATCTCGCTTCTGGAAGAAGGAGGAACTGTCCCCTTTATCGCGAGGTATCGAAAAGAAGCTACCGGTTCACTTGATGAAGTTCAGATTAGCAAAATTCGCGATGAACTCCAGCTACAAAAAGAGATCACCAAAAGAAGAACTGCAATTTTTTCCTCTCTTGAAAAACTCGGAATTTCAGATAACAAATTGTTGTCATCTTTACATAGTGCCACAACATTATCCGCACTTGAAGATATTTACCTTCCCTATCGACCAAAACGACGAACACGAGCCGCTATTGCACGGGAAGCCGGCCTTGAACCTCTTGCAGATCACCTTTACACAAAGTCATCTCATAACTTTGTCCTCACCCGTTTCCTCTCGACCCTCACAGAGCAAATCTCAGAAGAAGATGCTCTGGCAGGTGCACGTGATATAATCGCTGAGCGAATCAACGAACATAAGCAATCGAGAGAAGCTCTTCGTCTACTTTTTCGGGAGCGTGCCCTTCTCGATTCAAAAGTTATTGAGAAAAAACGCGGTACCGCCACCAAGTATCAGGACTATTTTGACTGGCATGAACCTGTAACCAAAGTAGCAGGCCATAGGTTGCTGGCAATGCTTCGAGGAGAAAAAGAGAAACTACTCACCATCTCTCTGCGACCAGCTGTTGACGATGCACTCTCTATCCTCTACCGTCTGCATATCAACAAAAACTCAGGGGACATCAAACAGATTCGCATAGCCACAGAAGATGCCTACAACAGACTACTTGCACCATCTCTTGAGAACGACCTTCGCAACACATTGAAAGAGCAGGCTGACCACGAGGCAATTGAAGTTTTTTCTGCAAATATTAAGGAACTGCTCCTTGCACCACCGCTCGGACAAAAGCGGGTAATGGCACTTGATCCCGGATTCCGTACAGGTGCCAAACTCATCTGCATTGATGGACAGGGCACTCTTCTGCATTCGACAACGATCTACCCGACCCAGTCTGCAAAGCAACTCAAACATGCAGAGGAAGTCGTACTCGAACTTGTCAAAAAGTATAATATTGAAGCAATAGGAATTGGTAGTGGTACAGCCGGAAGGGAGACAGAATCCTTTATTCGCACACTACAGCTTCCAGCATCAATCATTATCACCATGGTCAATGAAGATGGTGCCTCCATTTATTCAGCTTCTGAGACAGCGCGTAAAGAGTTCCCCGATCTCGATCTTACCGTTCGTGGCTCTATATCAATTGGTAGAAGACTGCAGGATCCACTTGCCGAGCTGGTAAAGATTGATCCGAAATCAATAGGTGTCGGTCAATATCAGCACGATGTTAATCAAACTGCGCTTAAGCAGGGATTAGATGATGTCGTTGAATATTGTGTTAATAGCGTTGGTGTTGAGGTCAATAGCGCCAGCCTGGAATTACTTACCTATGTTTCAGGTGTGGGGCCAACTCTTGCCCAAAATATTATTAACTATCGCAAAACCAACGGCAACATTACCTCCCGCAAAGAATTGCTTAAAGTCGAAAGGCTTGGTCCTCGTGCATATCAGCAGTGTGCAGGATTCTTACGGGTAGCTGCCAGTGATAATCCGCTCGATCGCAGCGCCGTACATCCAGAGCGTTACGCGCTTGTCAAGAAAATGGCAAAAGACGCTGGTGTCAGTATAGCCCAACTCATGCAATCCGCTGATATTCGAGCATCCATTAACCTCGAACAGTATATAGATGATAGCGTCGGGCTCCCTACGCTTAAAGATATTATGACCGAACTTGCCCGTCCTGGAAGAGATCCACGCCAGGGATTCTCAAGCTTCCAGTTTGCTGAAAATATCCACTCCATGGAAGATCTCACTCCTGGTATGAAACTCCCTGCAATCATAACAAACGTGACAAAATTTGGCGCATTTGCTGACATTGGTGTACATCAGGACGGATTAATCCATATAAGTCAGCTTGCTAATCGTTTTGTTAAGGATCCTTCTGAAGTGGTTAAGGCCAGACAACAGGTTATAGTAAGAGTCGTCGAAGTTGATATCGAACGAAAGCGCATTGCATTGTCGTTAAAAGACGTCAGTTGAAAGGCATTTATCTCAAAGTAGTCATCGGTAAAAATCAATTACTACGGATCTTACTCACTATTAATAGCCGTTACCTGATTTCGACCGTTCTGTTTTGAGTGATAGAGCCTGCCATCCGCTCTCTTCAGGCAGTCCAGTAAGGTTTCAGAGCCATTAAACTCAGCAACCCCGAAACTCATGGTGACCCCCAGTATCTCTGTATCATATTCTATACTGAGGGTTTCCAAAGTTTCACGTAAACGCTCAGCAACTTCTACTCCTTCTTCTAAGTTCGTTTCAGGCAGGAGCAGGAGGAACTCTTCACCTCCCCAGCGACACACCTTGTCCTGCTCTTTTGTGAGTAACTCCATCTCGATTGCGATACTTTTAAGCATTACATCGCCGCAATCATGCCCATAGGTATCATTTATCTGCTTAAAATGATCAATATCACCCATCACTATGCTAAAGGCCCTCTTATTCTGTTTGAAACGTGCCACCTCCTCACTTAGTCGCTCCTTCATATCTCTGCGATTGATCAGCCCGGTCAGTTCATCGGTTCTGGACATCTCTTCAAGTGTTCTGTTCAAAGCAGTAATTTCCCGTACCCAATCCTGCCGGCTATACTCAAATGCAAAAGCAAGGACACTTACAGAAATGGTAGAAGCAATAAAGCGCGTTACAAAGTCAGAAGCATACTGTGTTTGCAGAAATGGGTTGTCAGGCACCAGAAGGATTAAAGCTACCATCAACAATAATCCCAGCATCGAAATAATTCCGAATTTTAGCTCAAGTACATAAAATGTCAGTAGCGGCATTACATAAAACCATAAGGGACCTGTGTTATTACTTCCACCACTACAGATGAGGTAGAGAGTAAGCACTGTCATCAGGAGTAAAATAATAAAACACGCCTCCCGGTAACGACCTGTAATGCGAAGAAACGCAAAATTTACCAGATTTAATATCGCTCCACCAATACACACTGAACCAAGCACAACCTTATTGTGATACAAAGAATGTGTACCGAAAATACTTAGAAAAAAAATGCACGTTACAGAAAACAACACAGTCAGAAAATGCTGTTTCTTTGCCTGGGCATTTACTTCATGTTCTTTGACAGATTGTATTTTCACGTTCTCAAATACACCGGGAAGTGTTGAGATGTCTACTTTCAGATCGTCTCGTTCTCAATCTAAAAAACGTTAACCTCTTAATAACATGTAGCATTAGAAGAGATTCATTTGTAGAGAGCACAGATGGCACACTCAGTTTATGTACCTTAATCTGCAAACTATCTAGGAGGCTGTCCGACAATGCTCTTTCCGCTCAATATCAGCGTTGCGACCCGAATTTTTATCCTCAGAATATCAGCTAAATGCTTGCGGTAAAAATCTGAGCCGCGCCTCGATCTTGAACAGAATGCTGAGTTTCAGGATGAAAACTATCTATTTTTCTTGTACAGCAAACATGTGTAATTCTCAAATGAAATTCAGAAACAAATCCGTTGAACAACCTACAAACACATGGCATTTTACACAAGTATCTCAGCACGACGATGAGAGATTGAGTCAAAATGTGAAACTGTTTTTGATGATATTGCAGGTCTATATCACCATTCATAGAGTTTTTATAGAACAAGAAGATTGAACGGAGAACGATACTGCGATACGCAGAGGATTACGGATAATCACAGGTAGCTATGAATCACGCGTATATAAAGCTACCTGTAATTAATTACCCTTTCACTGATCCGGCAAGCAGCCCACGAATAAAGTACCGTCCCAGCACTATATAAATCATGAGCACAGGCAGAGCAGCAAGGATTGAACCGGCCATAGGCAGATTCCAGCTTACAGCTTGCCCGCCGGCAAGGTTAGCCAGCCCGACAGTGATAGGATTATCCGCATGCCGCGTAAGACAGATCCCCCAGAGAAACTCATTCCAAACCTGGGTAAACTGCCATAGAGAGGTAACAACAAAGCCCGGAATCGAGAGTGGAAAAATGATTCGATAATATATTTGGAAAAAACCTGCACCATCCAGTGCAGCTGATTCCATTAACGAATCAGGAATTTGCGTATAGAAATTGCGGAAAATAAGGGTGGTTATTGGCAAGCCATAAACAACATGTGCAAGGATAAGCCCCGGAAGACCTCCGTAAAGATGCATAGCCCGTAATGTTTGAAAAAGCGGGATTAGAATAACCTGATAGGGAATGAACATCCCGAATAGAAAAAGGGTGAAAATCACTTCACTTCCAGGAAATTTCCACTTCGAAAACACATATCCGTTAAGCGAACCAAGAATAGTTGATAAAGCAGTAGCCGAAATAGTCAGGATAACCGAGTTGACAATGTTATTCTTTAGCAGGCCGAGCGCATCAGAAAAGCTTGAATAATTAATAACATCAGGAAATTCCCAGGACCTGGGCAGACTGATATCAGCAGGGAACTTAAGTGCTGTTGCCAACGTAAGATAGGCAGGCAGCAAATACACTATCGCAAGCAGTATAAGAGCACCATACAAAGCAAATGAGCCCGGAGAGATTTTACCTTTCATCTATCTCGTTCTCCTTTGTCGATAACTGCTAACCATATATGGAATGATGAACATCGCTGCAATCATAAAAAGAATTATGGCTATTGCAGCACCCCGCGCAAAATCATTGGCCCTGAACGTTGTGAGATACATATTTAATGCCGGGTGTCCGGTTTCTGCGTTGTCCGGCCCGGTCATCGCAAAAATCAGGTCAAACATTTTAAGAGAGATATGTGAGAGAATAATCACCGCGCTTATCGTAACCGGTTTCACCAGTGGCAGAGCAATATGTTTGTAATAGCCTACGGTCGTTGCACCATCAAGCATTGCAGCTTCGCGCAACTCAGTCGATATCCCCGTAAACCCTGCCAGATACAAGGCCATGGTATACCCGGAATATTGCCAGACTGTGGCCATGATAATCCCGAAAGTAGCTGTATTAAAACCATGGATCTCCTCCATGAACAGCGCTTTTGGCAGGAGATCACCCCATAACCAGACAGCAGCCCCGATCGCTACACCTGGGACCAACATCCACAAACCTCTCCCCGGCTTTCGTTTAACAGACCACAGACCTAAAACAATCAGCAGAGCTGAGAGTAAATACAAACCAATGGGCAGCAGATTCTGCCAGTTAAACTCAAAGACAGCTCCGGTACTTGAAAGCCAGGAAAAACTCATGTGATTGCCGCCGACATAGGTCGGCAGAATATTAATTCCACCTTGAGGGGCCAGCATCCATCTCCAGATCGTTCCGGTAACTATGAAGGAGAGCGACATGGGATATAAAAATACAGTACGAAAAAATGCTTCTCCGCGTGGCTTATTATCCAGCAAAACAGCTAATACCAAGCCTATACCGATAGCACCAATCAATAACATGACTGAATAGAAGACGGCATTAACAAGATCCTGACGAAAACCTCCACCAAGAAATCCTGTAAAAAGATCTATATAATTCGCAAAACCTATATAATTCTTTTCCGGATTTTCAGCCAGCGCAGCTACCCCGCCCCAATCGCTCAGCGATATCCAGAACGTATTGCCAATAAACCCATAGACGAATACTCCGACAAGGATGATTGAGGGCAACAATGTCAGAAATGCTTTTATTCTATCGTTATTTCTCATGCTCTTTCACATCACGCTCCCGACCCCTAGGATTGCTCATTGCCCAGACATCAAAACCCAAAGGACTGAGGTTAAAGGGTTTAGGACTGAGTAAATTGCATAAAAAATGCAATAGGCTTCTGAAACACTCAATCCTTTTACCTTTGACCTAAGTCCTCAGACCCGCTTCCAGTCCTTGCAATATCCTGGAAAAACATCATATTTTCAAAAAAACTGAAAAATATGGGCAATGGGCAGTCTCAGGGCCGGGACGATTAATAGAACAGCTTATTTACTAATACCGTTTTTAGCTGCAATCTGCTGTGCTGCATTTGCGGTAGCTTTGGCATTCTTAGTTTTAAGAAACATCTCCATTACTGCAGCAAAATCGTTCATAAACCCTTCATTGGCTGTTACGCCATGGGCCAGTGAACCAACAATTATATCTTTGCCAAAATCAGCCGCTGCTGACTTGCCGTAGTCATTGTATTTGGAGAGATCGCTATCTACACGGGCAGAGATAGAACCCTTAAGCGGGTTAAACGCATCGCTACCCTCACGGCTTCCGAGCAGTGCCAGCCATGCAAGGGCGTTATCTCGCTGTGAAGCACCTT
This sequence comes from Desulfosediminicola flagellatus, assembly GCF_005116655.2. GTDB lineage: Bacteria > Desulfobacterota > Desulfobulbia > Desulfobulbales > Desulfocapsaceae > Desulfopila > Desulfopila flagellata. The sequence goes on from NZ_CP050698.1 coordinate 3,899,443, forward strand.
TGGGCAAGCCAAAAGAATCAGCAAGAAACATAAACTGACCGCCGGTTCCAGGTGATGCAGCCCAACCAAAACCGGTTCCGGGCGCAAGCTTTTTGGTGGTACTCAGATATCCTGCTGCCCAGTCGCCCATGATGTTAAATGCAGCACTACCATCAACAACCATATCTGTGGCTTGTTGCCAGCTAAGAGAAGAAGCATCAGCGTTGGTGTACTCTAGAACTTTGCCAAACAGTTCCCAGGCCTGCACGCCTTCAGGACTATCAAAAGCAAGTTTACCAGCCCAGAGTGCATCCCATTTCTCAGGTCCCATTGAGGCGAGTGCAACAGACTCCCAAAGGTGATTTGCTGTCCAGTTTTGCGCGAGCGCCAGAGGAAGAATACCTTGAGTTTTAAGCTTTTCAGCTGTAGTGAAAAATTCATCCCAGGTTGTCGGTGCCTTGACTCCCCATTTTTCCAGATTTGCAGGACTAAACCAGAGCACATTTGATCGATGAATATTCACAGGAACCGACCAGATACCTTTGTCCGTACCGATATTTTTAATCAGTCCTTTAGGGAATGCATCCATCCAGCCCTGCTCTTTAAATAATGGAGTAAGGTCTTCCATGCGATCAGCTTCAACCCAGGTGCCGATCAGTTCCTGCCCGGCATGGACCTGAAAGCTGTCAGGCGGTTCACCGCCAAGCATTCTGGTTTTAAGTACAGCTTTTGCGTTGACTCCAGAGCCTCCGGTGACTGTTGCATTAATCACCTCAACACCGCTGTTATCTTTATTGTACAGATCAATCAGGGCCTGCAGAGCGGGCCCTTCATTTCCGGCCCACCACGAGAAAATCTCAAGTTTACCGGTTAGTTCTTTCGCCTGTACTACAGGAACAGCAGCGATCAACAGTGCGGTGCACGCGGCAACACATGTACGCAAAATACGCCTCTTCATAAATGCCTCCTGAATTAATGTAGTGATGGGTGCCCGGTAAAACCGAAAAATACGATATTTCAGTCCGCCGGATTTCTAACGAGTTTCCAGCCGAAAACTAATTAGTATTTAGTGCAGTGCTTCTTCAGTCTCGGGATCAAAAAACACCAATCGGTTCAGATCTATGCCCAGTTCCATGGTCTCACCGGGCTGAGCGACAATACGTCCTTCCAATTCTGCAATCATGGTATTCCCTCCAAGTTTAAACTCCAGCAGGGACTGACCACCCAGAATTTCACAAACAACTACTTCAACACTAAATTGCCATTCCGCTGGAATCCTTCTCAAACCGTCACCGGATTTAATATCATTGGGGCGAATGCCAACAAGTAGTTTTCTGTTATTTTCGAATTGCACCTGGAGTGGGACAGGCAGAGTAAGCGCGTTGAGCGATACAGAACCAATATCCTCCGCCTGATGAAATGTTCCTGGTAATATGTTAACCGGAGGGTTCCCTATAAAACTCGCAACAAATCTGTTACTTGGACGTTCAAACACTTCTATTGGCGAACCAACCTGCTGGATATATCCGTCTTTTAAGATGACAATTTTATCAGCAAGAGTCATGGCTTCTATCTGATCATGGGTTACATAGATAGTTGTAGTCTGCATTTTCAGATGGAGTTTTTTAAGCTCCATACGCATCTGTGTTCGCAGCTGTGCATCAAGGTTGGATAACGGTTCATCAAATAAAAAAACGCTTGGCTTACGGACAATTGCCCTTCCCATTGCAACCCGCTGGCGCTGTCCTCCCGAAAGTTCAGCCGGTTTTCGTTGCAAATAAGGCGTCAGCTCAAGAATTTCTGCAGCAGCACGAACTTTCGTATCAATCTGGTCCCTGGATTCCTTCGCCATTTGCAGACTGAATGCCATATTATCAAAGACAGTCATATGCGGATAGAGGGCATAATTCTGAAAGACCATTGCAACGTTACGATCCTTCGGAGCCACTTCATTGATAGGCCGCCCGTCTATACTGATCTCGCCGCCACTCACTGATTCAAGCCCGGCAATCATTCTGAGAATAGTTGATTTTCCGCAGCCGGACGGGCCGACCAGAACGATAAACTCATTATCATTAATCGTCAGGTTGGCACCGTGTACTACCTGGGTTTTGCCAAACCGTTTAACCACATCTTTCAACTCGACTCTGGCCATAAAAGGACTCCGGAACGATCGTATAAAAAGTGTTTAAATACGAATGTAATATGAAATATATGACTGCGATTATTTTGTAGAAACATCTCAATTCGAGACTAAATCGCTATTCTCGCGCAGCCTCTGAAAAGGGCTATCCGGGAATTGGAATTTTTTCGATTTAACCTGTCTTTCGTTACTCATTAGATGACCACGAACGATTCATCACGGATTGACTTACCATCCTGAAATCACCTCAAATGACACTCAAAACAACTGTAGCGAAATCACTATAGTTAATGGTTATGAAAGATGTCAATCACTAACCTTTTTTTGTTAGGATTATATACTATAGCAAAAATATGGAATCAGCTCGGAATGCACATCTGAATAGTAGATACAAACGTATTCTCACCATGAATCAAAATTATTCTGGTTTGCATCCTGCAGTGAGCATTTCATGAACCATCACTCCAAGCTTCCGAACCCCTTCCTCAAATCTCTCACTCCAGGGATAACCGCAATTTAAACGGATACAATGGCTGAAACGATCAGTCACAGAACACAAATTACCCGGAACGATAGCAATATTTTCTTTACTGGCACGCTCAAATAATTCCAGGCTATCGATTCCCTTATCCAGCTCTACCCATAGACAAATACCACCCTGAGGTGCTGAAACTCGTGTACCTTCCGGGAAATATCTGGCAACCGCCATCACCATATTTGCTGCCTGTTTTTTTAGCGAATTACGCATTTTCCGTAAATGTCGCTCGTACGCACCAGTTGCGAGAAAACGAGCTGCCACCACCTGATTCAACTGCGAATTCACAACTGTGGAATTAAATTTTATCCGTTTAACCTTCTCCTTAAAACGACCGGGGATGGTCCAGCCAACGCGTAAATCAGGAGCCAGTGATTTAGTAAAGGACGAACAGTAAAGCACCAGTCCATTCGTATCAAAGCTCTTTAATGGAACAGGTCGGGTTTCTGTAAAATACAAATCGCCATAGATATCATCTTCGATTAGCGGAATGCCCCTGCCGGTTATAATTTCAACCAATCGTTTTTTATCGGAGTTGGACATCACATACCCCAGAGGATTATGAAAGTTGGCATTTAAAAGAGCGGCACGGACATCATGATCCGACAGCACCTGTTCCAACTGGTCCATATCAAAACCGGTCTCAGAATCAACAGGCACTTCAAGCGCTTTCATATTGAGATCTTCAATCAACTGGAGATAACAGAGAAACGTTGGTGACTCAATCAGAATAACATCCCCTTCACGGGCTACTGCGCGCAAACAGAGGTCTATAGCATCCATGCAGCCGCTGGTAACAATGATTTCCTCACCTTTCTCACGACTGAAATAGCCAACTGACCGCTTAGCAAGTTCAGTTCGAAGTGCAGAAATCCCTGTAGGGTGACCATAACCGATCATTTCACCTGTCATGTATCCTGCAGCCGCACTGCGTACCTCTCGTGCCAACTGTTTGAGTGGTAATAATTCGGGTGAGGGAATTGCGGTCCCGAGCGGCAGCATCTCAGGGTTATTCACATATTGCTGCAACATGGTGGAGTGACTGTTTATCGTCACCTGGTGAGGCTCAATTATACCCTTCTCTCGAATTGGCCGCGGCAGAACTTTATCAAGTAATGGCCTAACATAAAATCCAGATTTTTCACGCACTTCAACAACGCCTCTATCTTCAAGTTCGTTGTATGCCTGATAAATAGTAGAAATGGACCGACCTGTCTGGGCGCGAAGGTTACGGAGAGATGGAAGTTTCTCGCCAGCTTTAAAATTGCCTGTGCGAATTTTTCTTTCCAGATCATTGGCCAGACGAAGATATTGATATTCCATGAATACACCACACTGTTATGCTATATTTTTGCAAAGTCACAATCTGTATCATATAGCATGGTTCTGTTCAATATTCCATCTTCTTCTGCAACAGCCAAAGCTCTACAAGTACATATATTTTATTACATTCCTGTTGAAAATAACGGACGTCAACTTGACGACCTCAACCAATACTGGTATCACATCAGTTAAAGCAATCTCGATTCTAACCTGTGGTTTCATCATTGAACTTCTTCGATACTGACATAGATAAACACGTGGCTACAATACTTTACATAGAAGACAATCAAGCAAACCTTCAACTTGTCAAACTGCTGCTTGCAAGACGAAATACTATCGATTTTCTTGAAGCAGAAACAGGAAAAGAAGGTTTAACACAGGCTTTCAATCATCTTCCGGATTTGATTTTGCTCGATATATCCCTGCCGGACATTAACGGAAACGAAGTATTAGAACAACTTCGCTCAAACGAATCCACCAGCACAACACCGGTTATAGCAATCTCCGGCAACCCTGTAGTGGAAACACAAAAGAATTGTCCAGGATTTCAACATTACCTTTCCAAACCTATCAACATCCAGGCCCTCACCGAGGCTATAGATACATTTATCAAATAGTTCAGATCTTGAAACATACCATTCTGTTAATGAACAGGATGTAAATGCATTGTTTTAGCACAGACAAATATAACGGATATCCCGGAGTCTCCTTCCTCGTTTGCCCACCAATAAAATTGAAAGACAAAACGCTGGTATTACGCCAAGTGACAGTTTTCGTATGAAATCTATTTACAATTCACCATATAATACTCTGCTCAACATCCTGTAAAAGTCCAATAGGATACCCCGCGAAGGGCAGCAGTTTTTTTTTAAGATAACCTCTCAAAATGATGATTGATACAGACCTTCAATCAGGCTCTTTCCTTCAACTGCGACATGTGGCAATCCCGTTTTTCCCGCTGTACACACTTTTACACTGGGAAATTTCTATTTCACTTCCTGTTTTTTAAAACCTATACTGAAGATATCCAATAATATTAATAGCCCTGTCTAACACTGTCATCCAGTTACAATACAATGTTTTTATTGCAGAACATTAGGTATAAAAACAGCAATAAACGTTTTGGGAGAAAAACATGCTTAGCTCACTCACAGTAAAACAACGAATGTATTTAATTATCGGCGCTATATTCACCCTCTTTGCTGTTATGTCATATTTTGCCATACAGAACGGAACAAGCGCTCGCGATTTGGGTATTGCCAAAACAGGCGAAGTGATGCTCGAGGATCAAAAGGCAAAAATACAGGTGGCAACTCATACTATCGCCCTGGCCGTTGGCCATGCTATCGCAGATATTGATGAACCAGACAAAAAAATTGAAGTAATACGAAAACTCATCGACGATATCCGATTTGAAAATGATAAATCAGGCTACTACTTTGTTTACGATGGAACAATAAACGTTGCCCTTCCACCTAATACATCACTTCAGGGAAAAGATCTCGGTGGTCTTAAAGATAAAAACGATGTCTACCTGGTTCGTGATCTACGCGATAAAGCAGCAGGTGGTGGAGGTTTTGTGCAATATCTCTGGGATAAAGGAGATATTAAAGATGTTCCAAAACTCAGTTATGCCGAGACTATTCCAGGAACACAAATGTGGATAGGTACAGGTGTTTACCTCGACAATATCGAGGCGTATCAAAGTGCAATGATTGCGGATATAAATGGCCAGGTGAAAAAACACATCTTCGTTATGCTGATAACAGCAGGCCTCATCTTTGTGGGAATCATCACCCTATGCCTTGTGATTGTAGTAGGCATCGTCAGGGGACTGCGATCCATGATCAACAGTTTTCAAGATATTGCCGAGGGTGAAGGGGATTTGACAAAACGCATCGCAATCAGCACAAAAGATGAGATTGCCGAACTCGCCCGCTGGTTTAATCTATTTCTCGATAAACTCCAGGCAATTATACGAACGATATCTCAGAATACCTTGGCAGTAGACAGCGAGTCGAACAACCTTTCCACTATCGCAAGTAACCTCAGTAACAATGCTGAACAGACTTCAAATTTATCTGACAACGTTGCTTCTTCGGCAGAAGAGATGAGTGTCAATATGAATAATGTTGCAGCAGCCATGGAAGAATCAACAACTAACACATCTATGGTGGCTAGTGCTGCCGAAGAGATGACCGCAACAATCAACGAAATTGCAGCAAACTCTGAAGAAGCCCACACTATATCTGAAAGAGCAGTTAGTCAGGCTGAAAGTACCTCAATTCGTATGGCAGAACTTGGTGCCTCTGCAGATGCTATCAGTAAAGTCACCGAAACCATCACCGAGATATCGGAACAGACAAATCTGCTGGCACTTAACGCCACCATCGAGGCCGCCCGCGCCGGTGATGCAGGTAAAGGCTTTGCAGTTGTTGCAAATGAAATTAAAGAACTTGCCAAGCAGACAGCCGAGGCGACGCTTGATATCAAAAAACAGATTGATGATGTACAAAGCACCACCACCACCACAGTTAATGAAATTAAGGAAATCAGTGATGTCATTAACAGCGTTAACACGATTGTAGCAACAATTTCGTCTGCAGTTGGGGAACAATCAACCGCTGCAGAAGAAATTGCCAATAATATCAATCAGGCGGCTCTGGGTTTATCTGAAGTAAATGAAAATGTCAGCCAGGTCACCATCGTAGCCGGGTCAATTACCAAAGATATCTCTATGGTTAACGAGGCTGCCGGAAACATTTCAACAAGCAGCTCTCAAGTAAATGTGAGTAGCCAGGACCTGCTCCGCATGGCTGAAGAATTGAAAAAAGTAGTCAACACCTTTAAAATTTAATTCTAAAGGTCCGTATGATTCAGGTAATACCGATAGCGGTTTACAACTCCCTCAGGAGGCTGTCCGAGAATTGGAATTTGATTCGAAATCGAGGCATTCTCAAAAAACACGCACAGCCATATATATGATATTGCCAGCAGTGTTTTTTGATAATTACGAAGAGTTCGGAACTAAAGCCATTCTCGGACAGCCTCCTGGCCGTTATCGACATATCGTTCTCCCGTTGTTCCTGGTGAATAAACGATGCTCCGTTTAGTGTGTATCTGGTTGTGCTCATTGCTCTATCTTCTGCATCCAGGCACTGCCTATTCCACACTTCCCGAATCACCAAAGATTCTCGTTTTTAATTCCTACCATAAAGGATACCTCTGGTCTGATGCTGAACTAAACGGCATTGAAGGGGCCCTTCTGCATGCGTTCCCGCAAGCGGATATTCGTGTCGAGTTCATGGATACCAAAAGAAATACAAGCGAAAAATATTTGGATCGACTCACGTCTTTCTTTTGGGAAAAATATATCCTTAAGCGATTCGATCTGGTTATTGCCAGTGACGATTCTGCGATAAACTTCATGATGGAATCAGGCAGGTTTATATTTCCGCAGACTCCAATCGTTTTCTGCGGGGCTAATGCGGTCGACCGCTCTCAGCTCGCAAAGCAAAAAGAGATAACCGGTGTAATGGAATATGCAGATCTCCAGAAAACCCTCGACCTCGCCTTACAGCTCCAGCCTGAAGCAAAAAAACTCATAGTTATCAATGATAATTCTATTTCCGGCAAATATATCGATGCAGAGTTAAGTAAACTGATCCCGCTTTACAGATCAACACTGGACGTTGAAATCATGCCGAATCTTCCAATAGAGAAGATCACACACAAGCTCTCCCAACTTTCATCAGATACTATTGTACTCCTGCTTCTCTACTCACAGGATGATGCAGGCAGACATTACGAACTGGATCAGGCTGCAGAACTCATCAGCCAGGCGTCGGCAGTGCCTGTATACAGCGTATGGGATTTCTATTTTAATCATGGAATTACCGGAGGGGTCTTGACTTCAGGATTTCTGCAAGGGGAAGCAGCTGCCAATATTGCTGTAAGCATCCTACGCGGCGCACATATGGAGGACCACCCTATCATTCTCAATGGTGGGAATACGGTAATGTTTGATTTCCGCCAGCTCGCACGATTCAATTTACCGATTGACCGGCTTCCACGTGAGGCAACAATAAGTAATATCTCCTATGGGGAGAAGAAAAACATCCTTCTTCTTCATTCATATTCAGCCAGTAACCCCTGGTCCAGGTCAATTTCAGAAGGCATTGAGGAACAATTTGCTCAAGCAAATCTCGATTATACTCTTCATATTGAATTTATGGATACCAAACGTTACACAGACAAAGGGTATCTCAATCTTCTGGCACGACTTTTCAAAGTCAAATATGGATCGATGGACCTGGATATGATTATCGTCTCTGATGATAATGCGTATAACTTTATATTAGCTCAACACAAACTGTTGTTCAATTCACCCCCGGTTGTCTTTTGCGGTGTAAACTATCTTGATGAACCCCAAGCCGCTCTTAACAAAAACATAACAGGCGTAGTGGAATCATATGATGTACTTGGAACACTGCAACTTGGTCTCACGCTGTTTCCGGAGACTACAAGAATCTTCGTCATTAATGACGATTCGGTAAGCGGCATCGCCAACAGCCAAAAAGCTCAGGCAATAATTGAACAATTACCCCTCCATCTCTACATTGAACATTCTGGTACTCTTTCAATGCAAGAGCTTCAACAGAAGCTCAAAACCCTTGATAACAACACGCTGGTTCTGCTGGGTGCATTTACTACAGACAAAAACAATAAACGGTTTACTTTCGATGAAAGTGCAGAACTTATTACAGAGAGTTCGACCAGACCAGTTCTTAGCTTCTGGGATTTCTACCTTAATCACGGCATTCTCGGTGGTGCAATAACAAGCGGTCGCGAACAGGGTAAAGCTGCTGCTGCACTTGCCATATCCAAACTCACAGGCAAAAATAGTGCCGATCAAGAATTTACAGAGCAGCAACTTATTATCCCGACAATTGATTACGCTATCAGCACCAAATTCGGTGTACAACTACAAACACTTCCCTCGAATACCCGGATAATCAACAGACAATTATCGTTTTTCAATCAGTATAGAACTGCTTTCTACACAATTCTTGTGCTGATAGGCTTTCTGCTCTTACTCTCGATAGTGCTTTCCACGAAAGTTATCATTCAAAAAAGGAAACACAGAACGCTCTCCGATAAAGCTGAAACCGATCCGTTAACAGGTACCAAAAACAGAGCGTTCTTAACGCGCGCCCTTAAAGGGCAAATGGTCACTGCAAAAGAAAACAACACGCAATTCATTCTCTGCTATCTCGATATCGATAATCTGAAAGTAGTGAATGATACTCTCGGTCACAACGCCGGCGATGAGTACATCATGCATACAGTCGCCTCAATACGAAAACATGTTCGTTCTTACGACACAATATGCAGAATCGGGGGTGATGAATTTGTCATTATATTACCTAGCTATACATCCGACAAAGCCCAACATCTCTGCCGCCAGGTGAACCGGGAACTTCGACTTCTCTATGCAAATTCAGTCCTCGATATCGGTACAAGCTGCGGCATCAGCATATACGACCCCAAAGCCCCTGTATCTGCTAATGAACTCCTCGCTGAAGCTGATAAGATGATGTACCAGACAAAAGAAAAGAAAAAAATGCAGCAAACCAATACCAAACGACAGGTTTCCGCTCACTATGATAACTTGTAAATAATTAAATCCTCTGTTAAAAATTAACGTGGAGCAGCAATGCAATCAGCATTACCTGAGATAGTCATCACAGCATTGCAATCACAATCTTACACATTTCCCGTTTGTCCTATAAAGAGAATGCAATTCAAATATATAATTACAAATATCAGACGGACTGCACCCCGTTTTTTTGTAATCCTACTCCTTCTTTCAGCTATTCTCACAACGATCACAACAGAGTCTCAGGCAAAAGAAAAAAACGTTATTTTTCTCAATTCGTACCATGTTGGATATAAATGGTCGGATGAGTTGTATGAAGGTTTTCTCAAAACACTGCAGCCTGCAGCGAATAAAGTCGCCCTGCATGTCGAATACCTCGACATGAAGCGTAACTTTCCAGAAGAACGCTATGAAATACTGGTTAAAAGCCTAGCTATTAAATACAAGACAATCCCGATAGACCTTGTCATTGTATCTGATGATGCAGCGTTTGCCTTTATTGAAAGATATGGACAGCAACTCTTTCCCGGAGTCCCCGTGTTCTTTTGTGGCACAAATTACCTTGAAGAATCTGCTCTAAAGAATCTGCCCAATTTTTATGGCATTACCGAAAAAGCTGAAATTGAAAAAACATTCAGCCTTATACTTAAGCTTAGACCGACAACCAATCACATCTACGTAATTAATGACCGGACAGTGACAGGCCTCAAGGTGAAGAGCCAGATTGAAAAAGCTATCACAAAGTTTAAACACCGTGTGGATTTTACCATCTGGGATGATCTCTCGATGCCCGATCTCATCACTCATGTCCACAATCTACCTGCAAACAGTATCGTCTTCTACACCTTCTTTTTCAGAGACAATGCAGGTCTACTATTTGAATACAACCAATCGATGCACCTGATTTACCGGCAATGCCCGGTCCCTATTTTCGGTGCCTGGGATTTCAACCTCGACCTTGGACTCACTGGAGGGATGCTCACCAGCGGTTATCAGCAGGGAAAAGCTGTTGCAGAACTTGTCATTTCCTGGCTTAAGGGCGTTGATCTGGCACATTTCCCCCGTGTCACTTCCAGCCCAAATCGATACATGTTTGACCATAACCAGTTGAAGAAGTTTGGTATACGTGTTGATCTTCTGCCTCAGGACAGCATAATTATTAATGCACCGGTTTCCTTTTTTACCCGTCACAAGAAGGTGCTTATTACATCCGGCATTTTTATTTCAATGCTGCTGGTTGTTATTACATTTCTAACAATCAATATCCTGAAACGAAAAAAGGCAGAGAAAGAACTACGACAGAGCGAAGAAAATTTCAGATCAATATTTTATAATGCTAATGATGGATTATATCAGGCCACTGCCGAAGGAAAATTCATCAGGGTCAACCCTGCTTTTGCACAAATGCTGAAGTTTTCCTCTCCGGAGGAGGTTATTACGTACTTCACCGATATCGACAACCAACTCTACACCTCCCCTGATACCCGTAAAAAATTCCTTTTAAGACATAAGAATATCGGCTGGGCAAAAGGTGAACACAGCCTTCATTGTCGGGACGGATCAGTTATTGATGTTATTGAAAATGCCCACACAGTAACTGATTCCAATGGAGAATTTCTCTATTACGAAGGTTCTATAACCGACGTTACGGAATACAAGAAGACTCAGGAACTCATCGCCCAAACAGAAAAACTCATTTCTCTGGGCGGAGTCTCAGCAGGCATAGCTCATGAAATCCGCAGCCCGCTCTCCTCAATCGTTCAAGGAGTTCAGGTTGTTCAGGGTCGTATATTTGATAATACCCCCTCTAACCTGCATTGTGCTCAAGAATGTGGTTTTCCATTAGAAGCATTCAGGCAATATATGAGCAAGCGTGCTATTGATGATCTGCTTACAAGTATCTATGACTCAGGTAAGCGGGTTGCTGTCATCATTGAGGACATGCTTTCTTTCAGCAAAAAATCTATTGGCGAATTTTCTCTGGAATCACTAGAGAAAATCTGTGACACCGCTATTGCCCTTGTTAAAAAAGATTTCATACTGAACGACGAATATCACTTTGACCGTATAGAAATAATCAAGGAAGTTCAAGACAACCTTCCACATATCTATTGCAGTTCCAGCAAGATACAGCAGGTGTTATTTAATATTCTTAGAAACGGTACAGAAGCAATGGGCGATGCAAATACCCAGTCACCCCGCTTTATCATTCGGATGTATGCAAACAACATGTTTACCGCAATTGAAATCGAAGATAACGGGCCGGGTATAAGTCAGGAACTTCAGCAGCGCATTTTTGATCCGTTTTTTACCACCAAGGGTCGTGATAAAGGAACCGGTCTGGGATTATCCGTTTCCTATTTTATCATCAAGGAAAATCATCACGGTGATTTACGCGTGGTATCACAACCCGGGAAGGGAACAACATTTATAATCGAACTTCCGCATGAACGAGCGCACACGCCTGGTTAGCCCTGCCCCTTAGCCATATCTTTTCAGTTTTCACTCAAGATGTTGCTTTTCCAGCATTCTGTATAGAGACTGAAAGCGGGCTTAAGGACTTAGGACTAAGGTGAAAGGAGTGAGGTGTAAACTACAACAGCTAACATACCGCATTCAATACATCATACGTATTGTAGCGTGTTCAGGTAGAACTGAGCAGAAGTCCCATCAGGCCTTACATACTTTCAAATTTTTATCCTGCCGGCTTCTAAGCCAAATCGCCTCTGCCATATAGAGGAACAATGCCCCCCAGATAAGCACGAATCCTATCATTCTCGACAGTGGAAATGGTTCATTATAGATATAAATACCAAGCATCAAATTGATGCTTGGAGCGATATATTGCAGAAGTCCCAGTTGAGTAAGTGAGATTCGCTGAGCGGCAAAACCAAACAACAGCAACGGTAATGATGTGATGAGGCCGGTACCGAAAAGTAGAATCATCTGCCAACTCCCCCCACTTAGAAACGAGCCTGAGCCCTTTGTTTCAACGAAGAACAATAGAGCAGCTGCGGGGACGAAAAGTACCATCGTTTCAAGACATAACCCTTCCAGAGCTGGTGAGGATGTCTTCTTGTGTAATAAACCGTAAATTGCAAAACTGATCGCAAGACAAAGCGCAATCCAGGGGAATTGCCCATAATAAAAGGTGAGATATAACACTCCGGAAAAGGCTAGAAAAAGAGCTGCAGATTGACCTTTACGCAGTTTTTCCTGGAGAAAGATAACCCCGAACAGCACATTTATTAATGGATTAATGAAATATCCAAGACTTGCCTCAATGACATATCCAGCATTTACAGCCCAAATATAGAGTAACCAGTTTCCGGCAAGCAATACTGCAGCACAGCTTGAAAGCGCAACGCTTCTCTTGTCTCGCATAATTGTCTTCAATGAGCTCAGACGCTTAAGCAATAGAATCAAGCCTACGGTAAAAAGCAGCGACCACGACATTCGATGACAAAGAATTTCGTGTGCTGGTACAGCTTTAAGAGCCTTCCAGTAAATTGGCAGGATTCCCCAGAGAATATATGCGCCCACAGCAGCGAGTACACCGTAATATTGTTGCATAATTATACCCGCATGCCCAAAGGCAGGCCACATATCGTTTAAAGATTACAGATTGAAACCCTGAGATGATAACAGAAATACTGGACCAATCATGAATCGAAAAGAAGACCGCTGGAAAGCCAGTAATAGACAATATAGCTCCCTGCAGTCAAAAGGAAAAGCGCCGAGATTTTATGAATGTAAGGCACAACCCGACGCATGGTACCTAAAACAAACTTTTTCTTTACTACGGCAATTCCAAGGGTAAGTGAATGCATTACCAGCCCCATCCCTAGAACATAACTGATAAACTGAAGCAATCCGGCAAAAAAATTACCAGCCGTGACTGAACTGCCTACCACTGCGAGAAATATCGGCAGGGTACAACCGAGCGATGTGGCACCGAATGCTAGTCCGAAAATGAAAAATCCCCAGCTATTCATCTGCCTCAGATCACCTACCATATCAACCAGTTTTAAAGCAATCGGCATAGTAACACTTTTCCCCATCATCATCCAGATTGACAGTAAAACGAGTATTACCCCTACAGCAACAGCAAACCACGGCATTATGCCTACAAGATAATAGCCTCCAGCCGACACCACAGCCCCAACGAGACCAAAGAGCAATCCGAAACCGGCAGTAACAACAATGGCAACCCAGGTAGCCTTCAATATGCGGGAAAGAACAGTCTGCTCAAGAAAATCACTATCTTCTGCCCCGAGATACAGGGTCATATATACCGGCAACATAAAAAAACCACATGGATTTACTGCAGAAACCATGCCCGCACCAAATGCGTACCCTACAGGAAGCAAATCGGCAAGCTGACTGATCCACTGGCTAACTGTTACTTGAATATCCATTCAAAACCTTTCCCCAAAACTATTTCTACTGGCTATTGCCAGAACCCCATCCAGTACCCCTATAGATATAGTATCAGAGCATTATTTGTACAGAACCTTTTTTAGTATTTCCTTAAAAGACGTTTCTCGGCACCTTAACACGGACTTCTCATCGCCATTTTTTCCCGGGTTAAGGTAGACACCATTTTACTGTAGTAAACTACCGCAATTGGCTTCTGGCCCTATAGCTACGTAAAAATGTATTGAGCCGAACATGTAGCTTTGACTCTTTCACTGGAGCACCACTTTTTTATTTGTAATGGTCATTTTTTCAATATGAAATCGGAAAGTTGCTTTTACAATCAAAAAGATAATGAAAAATACAGGCTAAACATATCAGAGTATGCATCCAGATATTACATCACTAACAATACATAGCTATAGCATATTGATCATTCAGAGCAATGGCCCAAATAACTCTTCCTCACTAACACTACCAATAACCCGTCGTTAAACCGTCCGTTTATCACAGTCGACATTTCTTAGCTGACCTGATTTTGTCCAACAAAATAAAAAGTCGACCCGGGTCGACTTTTTATTGACAGCTACATCTCGCCAGTGTAAAAGTCGACCGTGGTCAAGTTTACTAATGAGCAATAAGGATCAAGATATGTGCACTACACGAGAAGCCAAAAAGCGTAAAACCAAAAAAGCAATACTCTCTGCAGCCATTGAACTCTTTGGTAAGAACGGATTTGAACAAACAAGCATTGCCCAACTTGCCAAAACGGCCGGTGTAGGCAAAGGAACGGTCTACAGCTACTTTAAGACCAAACAGGACATCCTGCAGGCATTCTGCGATGATGAACTTGAATTTATCCATGAGCAATTGACATCTAAGACCAATGAAACTGCACCAGTATTAGAACAGCTTATAACAATTTTCATGGCAGAATTCGAATATGTCACCCGGAACCCTGAGTTCGGCCGACTCTATATGCAGGAAATTGTTTTCCCAAGACAGGAAGTAGCCCAAAAGCACAAGGAGCAGGAAAACAAATATTTCGAGATGATATTTCCAATTTTAACCCGCGCTCAGGAACGTGGAGAAATTCGCAAAGAGCTTGAGTTACTGCACCTTTGTGGACATTTCTTTGCACTTTTCCTTCTTCTCGTCCACACCTGGTATGCAGGCATTATTCCTACAGAAGAAGCAGAAGATGCTTTAGAGACATTATTCACACAAATCCTGACAGGGCTTCAACCAACACTGGTAATACCACACTAAGCAAAGGAAAACCCGATGAGAACAACGACCCGTCCCCCACAAACAGCACGGGCAAAATTTGTCTATTTTATCTGGAACAACATGCCCCGCTTTGTTCTGCTCATGATGATAGCCCTGATAATCTTTCTGGGTTTTGCTATCTTCAAAGAGCAGGAAATCATTGCCGCGAACAAGGCTGCAGCAATGAGTACAGAAAAACCGGCTGTTAACGCTGTTACTCTTAAATTATCCCCTACAGTCATAAGCGATAGGATCAACCTCCCCGGCTCTATCAAACCATGGACTGATTTGCAGCTCCTTGCCAAAATCAGCGGGACAGTAACCGAGATGATGGTTGAAGAGGGAGATCGCATAAAAAAAGGAGATATCATCGCAACAATTGAAGACGATGATTACCGCATTGCCTTAAAACGTGCGACAGCAGCCTTTAATCTTGCCAAAGCGGACTTCGATCGCGACAAATCAATCTATTCGAAAGGGATGATCCCCACTGCCGACCTTGAAGCACGTAAAACGGGAATGCAGACAGCCAGAGCCGATCTTGAAGACGCTGAACTTCAGTATTCCCGTTGCACCATTAAAGCTCCTATGGATGGTATCATTAAAAAGCTTGATGCCAAAATAGGCCTGTTGCTCTCTGTCGGTGATCCCATAGCTGAGATTCTGGAAATTGACAGACTCAAGGCTGTTATAGGAATTCCTGAATCAGATGTTAATGCAGTACGAAATCTCGATCAGGTAGAACTCACCATACAGGCACTTGACGGCGAAAAGATTTTGGCAAAAACACATCTTCTATCACCATCGCCAGGAACCGTCGCGAGACTCTATGACATGGAACTTGTGATTGATAACAGTTCCGGGCGAATTCTCCCTGGCATGTTTGTTAGGGCCAATATCGTCAAAAGAACAATCGAAAATGCAATCACTATTCCGTTTTATAGTGTGATTTCGCGTAATGACGAGCAGTTTGTTTTTGTTGAAAAAGATGGCGTGGTCGAAAAACGCAATGTCAGTCTTGGCATTATGGAAAAATGGATGGTGGAAATCACTGATGGCCTGAACAGCGGTGATAATCTCGTTGTTGAAGGACACCGTGATGTAGAAAACAATCAGCAGGTGCGTGTTGTAAAAGCAGCCACCAGCATTGAGGATCTGAAGATATGATAATCTCTGATACAGCGGTCAAAAAAAGTACTACCGTCGCAGTTCTGGCAGTACTCCTGATTGTGTTCGGAGTGTACTGCTACAAGGTGCTGCCACGTGAAAGTGACCCGGACGTCACCATACCCAATGTCTTCGTGTCGACCACGTATCGCGGGGTCTCCCCTACAGATATTGAAACAGCCGTCACCATAGAAATTGAAAAGAAACTCAAAGGCCTTGAAGGGCTTAAAAAGCTGCAGTCTGTCAGTTCCGAAGGGCTCTCTTCAATTAATGTCGAGTTTATTACGGGAACTGATATCGATAAGGCCGTACAGGATGTTAAAGACAAAGTTGACGAGGCACTCGGCGAACTCCCATCAGACCTTGAAGAAGATCCGACTGTCTTTGAGGTAAACTTCTCGGAGATGCCGATTGTCGTCTTTTCTCTGAGCGGCACATGCGGACTCCCCTGCCTAAAAGATATTGCAGATGATTTAAAAGATGACATTGAAGGGATTACAGGAGTTCTCGAAGTTGATGTTACAGGCGGTCTTGAGCGTGAAATCCGTGTTGAGATATTTCCGGAAAAACTTGCCTATTACGGGCTGAATATCGGTTCGCTCCAGCAAGCGGTTAAGAGTGAAAACCAGAACACCTCAGGTGGCAATATACGTCTTGGCAGCGGTCGTTTCCAACTCCGTGTTCCAGGCGAATTCACTACTCCTGAAGAAATTTACGGCCTGGTCATCGGTACCCACCAGGGGCAACCGGTCTACCTGAAAAATGTTGCCCAGGTTATTGACGGATTTAAAGAAGAGACAAGCCGCTCCCGCCTTGATGGTCGCTCAGCCGTAAATATCTCTGTAAAAAAGCGATCTGGTGAAAACATAATCAGTATAAGCAATGAGATTGACACCATTATCAGCAAGGACCGGATAACCTGGCCCTCAGGCACCAAAATAACCAAGGTGATGGATAAATCCCGGGATATTGAGCTGATGGTAGAAGATCTTGAAAATAATATCCTCACGGGTCTTGTGCTCGTCATGATCGTTATTTTCTTTGCCATGGGCATACGAAACGCTCTCCTTGTCAGCCTTGCCATCCCGTTTTCGATGCTGCTCTCATTTACCATTCTTTATCTGATGGGCATAACACTCAATATGGTGGTGCTCTTCAGCCTCACACTGGCGCTCGGCATGCTGGTTGATAATGCCATCGTTATTGTCGAAAACATATATCGCTTCATGGAACAGGGTGTCGGACGCGTTGAAGCCGCAATGAAAGCGACATCTGAAGTTGCATATCCGGTAATCGGCTCGACCCTTACGACCCTTGCAGCATTTTCGCCGATGCTTTTCTGGCCCGGGATCATGGGTGAGTTTATGAGTTACCTGCCGCTGACCCTGATTGTCACTCTTTCATCGAGTCTTTTTGTAGCCATGGTAATCAACCCTGCCATGGCCTCAATATTCATGAAAATCAAGACTCCGGTAGACCAGCAACCTAAATCGGCCGAAGAAG
This sequence comes from Desulfosediminicola flagellatus, assembly GCF_005116655.2. GTDB lineage: Bacteria > Desulfobacterota > Desulfobulbia > Desulfobulbales > Desulfocapsaceae > Desulfopila > Desulfopila flagellata. The sequence goes on from NZ_CP050698.1 coordinate 3,917,437, forward strand.
TAGCTTTTGCTGTTGAGCAACCCGCTGAAATCAAGGGTTTTATGCTCACCCAATACAGCAGAATACTATCAGGAGCCCTTGATAAACCCTTTACTATCATCGGATCGGCATTTTGTATTCTCATCCTGATGGTGGAAGGCTGGCTGCTGATTATAGGCTTGGAAAAACCTGTAGAATTCTTCCCGGAGATCGACCCTAAAGGTATGTATGTCAACATTGATGTCCCCGAAGGTGCAGATCTGGATTATATCGATACAATTATACAACGCGTTGAGTTCGCTCTATCAGGTGTTTCCATGGGCGAAAATGATGAAAATGGGGTCCCCTATACGAGTCTCTCTGCACTTGCTCCTAAGCAATACGAGAAGCCGAACGGTGAAAAGTACACATCTCCAAGTGATCTGAAAAATATCAAAAACATCTATATGCGCGGTGTCTCTTCATCAGGCGGAAGTTCTGCGTTTTCTGCCAACACACCCAATCATATAGGTGTGAGATTTTTAGAGCTTGACGAACGCTGGCGCTCCACCCATGAATCTGTTGCGGATATCCGTGAGCGGGTAAAAAATATTGCCGGCGGAAAAATAACCATCGCCATGGAAGCAGAGGGACCACCTACCGGTGCACCTATCAACATCGAAATCGCCGGTGATAATTTCGCTATTTTGGGAGAAATTTCAAATCGCATTAAGGATTATCTGGTTAAGATTCCTTATGTTGAAGATGTTCGTGATGATTTTGTCGAAGGTATTCCATCGGTTCAGGTTATGATCGACAGGCAGAAAGCAGCCCTTTTCGGTCTCACTACAGACGCAGTTGGTTTTGCCTTAAAAAGTGCCTATAACGGCCTGGAAGTTTCATCGTATCGTGAAGGTGATGACGATTATGACATTACTCTGCAATTGCAGCAATCAGACCGCGAGATGGTCGATATTCTTCATGAACTGATGCTCCCTACTCCAAGTGGCGAGCTGGTGCCTCTGTCGACTATTGCACGGGTAACTTTCGCTGGTTCTATTGGAGATATTACCCGCATCAATAATGAGCGTGTGGTTACAGTTAAGGCAAACGTCGACGAGACTAAAATTCCGGGACCAGTAGTAAGAGAAGAGGCAGAGAAGTTGCTTGCCGATCTTGCACTACCTCCTGGATATTCCATTAAATTTACTGGCGAGAATGAATTTCAAAAAGAATCAGAAGAATTTCTCAGCAAGGCATTTGCTGTAGCTCTGCTGCTCATATTCCTTATTCTGGTATCTATGTTCAACTCTGTGAGTCAGCCGTTTATTATCATGACTTCAGTGATTCTCTCTTTGGGCGGTGCCTTTTTAGGGCTCACCCTGTTCCAGTCTCCGTTTGGAATAATCATGACCGGTGTCGGGGTTATTTCGCTGGCAGGTGTAGTTGTCAATAATGCTATTGTCCTGATCGACTACACCAATAAACTTCGCGAACGCGGCTACGCCTTAAAGGATGCTGTACTATCAGCCGGCGCTACACGATTGCGCCCGGTACTACTCACTGCAGTAACAACGATCCTCGGACTTATCCCGATGGTTACAGGTATTTCTTTTAACTTTCATACCTGGTCGATGTCATGGGTAAGTGAATCGAGCCAGTGGTGGCAATCTATGGCGGTTGTTGTCATTTTCGGTCTTGTCGTTGCAACCTTCCTTACCCTTGTGGTTGTGCCTACGCTCTATTATCTTATTGAAAGATTTGGTACTATATTCGGGCAGGCAAAGGAGAGAATACGTGAAATGTACTGGAAACCCTACCCGTATCTCGCTGGAGAACCACTTGTAAAAGAGGAAAATCAATGATCAGAAATTATCGTAGTTTCCTTAACAAAGCATATATACCACTTGCTGTGATGCTGATCATGTCAGGACCGGTACACGCTGCAGAGAGCAGTTATCAGCTCACCATGAAAGATGCGGTCGAGCAGGCCCTGCAAAACAACCTGAATCTTAAACTTGAACAGGAAAATACCAACATCGCTCAAGGTGCTGTTGATATTGCAGGAAGTCGCTTTGACAAGCTCCTCACCGCTGAGGCAGGTTATAATAGTGAAGAAAGCACCCCACTTGTTATCGGAAGTGCAGAGCAGGAGGATACCACAGCTCTTAGCGCTGCTCTGCAAAAACGGTTCACTACAGGTACAGAGGTTCAGGTAGGCATAGCCAACTCACGTTACGACACAGATGCGAAGGGGATGCTGCTGAACCCTTCATACGGTAACTCAGTAAGCCTTGGTCTAACTCAGCCCGTTCTGCGCGGCTGGGGAAGGGATATTCAGACGGCCTCAATTACTGCTGCTGAGAATGAATTGCAGGCCTCAACATTTCAGGTGGACAGCACGGCAGCTAATCTTGCAGCGCAGGTTAAGCTGGGATATTGGGAACTGGTGTTTGCATGGCAGGATATCGAGGTGAAAAAGCTCTCTGTTACCCTTGCGAAAAAACTGCTTGAAGAAACCGAAGCAAAAATTTCAGCAGGTAAACTTGCAGAAATTGAACTCTATCAGCCGCAGTCTGAAGTCGCCAGACGTGAAGAGGATCTGATTGCAGCAGAGCGGGCAATAGGTGTTGCTGATGATGAACTTAAATTGCTGTTAAACAGCAATGACTGGATCACTCCATTTAAACCTGTCGACACCCCTGATAAAACTCCGGTCACGCTAGATCCACAAGAAATTCTGGCAGATGCCCTGACAAACCGTCCAGATCTTAAAGCAGCAGAAATGAACATAAACGCTGCCCGTTTCCGTGAAAAAATTGCGGTCGATGACCTTCGCCCCAGCTTGGACCTTGTGGGCAGCGTAGGTTTTGGCGGGACAGATGACGGTTATGGCAGTGCCTTTGAATCAACGGTTGATGATACCGATACCACCTGGCAGGTCGGACTCAATCTCAGCCTGCCGATAGACAACTCTGCCGCCAAAGGCTCGCTTCAACAGGCCAGAGCATCGTATTCACGTGCACGAACCACCGCTCAATTGCTCAAACTTGAAATCACTAAAGGTGTTCGTGGCGCTGTCCGGGATGTTCAGCTGGCTATTAAAGCGATGGAAGCAACTGCCAAAACCAGTTTTGCAACTCGTAAAAGACTTGAGGCCGAACAGGCTAAATTTGACGCCGGCCGTTCCACTACACTCGATGTACTGATTGCCCAGGAAGCATATTCTCAGGCACTCAGTCAGGAAAAACGTACAGATATACGGTACGAACAGGCTTTGGCTGAACTCGATCGTATACAGGGAAAGATCTCTTTTATCAGCAAAAGAATCTAACCTCTTCAGAACACACCGGCCGTATGTTGTTAAAAAAGCATTACGGCCGCTGCTTCTTCTCTTTGTACCCTCCTTTCAGCACAATCTCAAGAACAGGTCTTTTGACAATATAACAAAAAACCTGATATCTTGAATAAAACAATATTTCTCTTCCACAATGTATATGTCGCTGTGATTTATCCACCGACTCCGATATCGGATAGATATACCTACTGGAAAGCCGACTCATAGATATAACGGATGAATAAACGCGAAATTTATAACCAAATGTGTCGTAACGCTCGACTTCCAACGCCCTCACAGGTGGCTCTGGAAGTTATGAGGTTGTGTTACAGTGATACGTCATCGCTTGAGGATATCGCCAGAGTCGTTGAAGGAGACTCAGCGCTCTCAGCCGAATTCCTCAAATACGCCAACTCCGCAATAATGGGTTCATCGATCGCAGTTGCCTCTGTGCAAAGGGCTGCAGTAAAAATTGGCCTAAAGGGAATGGTGAACCTTGCTCTCAGTTTTTCTCTCCTTTCTCAACAGAAAAGCAGTGAGTGCACCGGATTCAGTTACAGTCTTTTCTGGTCAAAATCTCTGGCCCAGGCAGTAGCAGGCAGATCAATAGCCTCTCGGCAAAAACATTTTGATCAGGATGAAATCTTCACCTGCTGCTTGCTCAGTAAGGTAGGTGAACTTGGAATGGCTACAGCATTTCCTGATGAGTATTCAACAATTCTATCTCAGCAGCTCGGCCCTGAAGAATTACTGATTGCCGAACAGAATGCTTTTAATATAGATCACAATGAACTGACTATTGAGATGTTTGCAGACTGGGGCATTCCGAAATTTTTCAGGTTAGCATTACAACAGCTATCAAACCGCCACAACGGTGAGGTCGACGATGAAATAATCCAGCTGGCAAATCTGTTTTCACTTGCCCAGCAGATAGCAGACATATGCATGCTCAATCTGCCGCTGAATCAATCTTTTGTGGAAATTGAACAACTCGCAGAATCTTTTGGTATACCTGTCAAAAGCTTTAATCAGTTTTTTGACGAAGTGGTTAAAACGTGGCAGGATTGGGGATCACTCTATCAGATTGAGACCCAGCACTGTCCAATCTATTATCATATAAAAAATCAGGAAGAGACAACCGTAGTCCCTCAAGTTGAAGATCAAACAAAAAAACCGATTCTCATCCTGGCAGTTGATGATGACCCCATGACCCTACTGAACCTTAGTAGAATCCTCCAATCTGATGATCGAAAAATCATCACTGCAGAAGACGGTATAATGGCACTTGAGATGGCAAAAGAGCATCAACCAGAGATGGTCATTACCGATTGGAGAATGCCGCAACTCGATGGCCTGGAACTCTGCTCAACCCTTCGCGGTTCTGCTATCACTCAAAATATCTATATTGTCATGCTTACCGGAAATGAATCTGATGACGAGCTCGTTCAAGCATTCGATGCAGGGGCCGATGACTATGTCGTAAAACCATTTACCCCGAAAGTTCTCGAAGCACGGATCAGAAGCGGTGAGCGTCTGATCAGGTATCAGCGAACTATTAACTCTGATCGAGAAGTCATCCAGAGGTATGCAACCAAACTGGCATCGGCAAATCGCAAATTACAAACAATGGCCATGACAGACACCCTGACCGGTCTGCCCAATAGAAGAAGTGCCATGGCCAGGATGAAGGATGCGGTTGCAGAAACACAACGTTTTGGCGAAAAACTGAGCTGTATTCTCATAGACATCGATTTTTTTAAAAAGGTAAACGATACCTACGGACATGATAACGGAGATATTGTCCTCATAGAGATCGCAAAGGTATTCAGCAAAAATGCCCGCAGCTACGACATGGTAAGTCGCATGGGCGGAGAGGAGTTTCTGGTAATATCCACCCGAAGTGATGGTGATGTCTGCTATCAGCTGGCCGAGCGCTTACGTTCTGCTGTTGAGCAGCATACTATAGCTTTGACCAACGGCACAACTGCCAACGTTACAATTTCTCTGGGCGTAGCAACATGGCAGGAAGGTTACAGGCACGGTGGAGACCTGATTAAAGCAGCTGATGATGCACTGTATAAGGCTAAGCGGACAGGTCGTAACAAAGTGGAGAGATCATGGTAAGAGAAGTCTCCACATAGTCGATGCATATGAGTGTGTAAAATTTATGTATTAAGGTATTTTTTCAGATCCTTCAGGAGAAGAGCTGCGGCAGCACACAGATCTATATATAACGCCTCACTGCCTTCGAGATTATCCTCCTTGCCCTTCATTTCCAGCTTAAATACCAGATCTCTCACTACGTTTGCAGCAAAATGACTTACAGCACCCTTGTATGCGTGTGCAGCATCGCGCACCGCAACTGCTTTGCCTGAAACAATTGCCGACTCAAGATTTGCCAGTAAAAGATCATTTCGACCCAGAAACAATGTCACAAGTTCTCTGAAAAGCTCCTCATCACCTCCTACAAAGCCCATTGCTGTTTCTAAATTCCATGTCTCTACAGATTCGTTCCCGACAGGGTCTACTCTTTTTTCAACAGGTATGCTCTCAACAGGGGGCCCCTCTTCATCCTTCTTGAGCCATGGCTGAAGTCGTTCTGCAAGAATGTCCGGTTTAATCGGTTTGGTAAAGAAATCATTCATCCCCACCTCAAAGCAGCGTTTACGTGTTGACTCCATTGCGTTGGCAGTCATAGCGATAATTACACACCCCACATCGTTATGCTGCTTTTCGCGCGTGCGAATGATTTCAGTCGCCTCATAGCCGCTCATTTCCGGCATTTGAATATCCATTAATACAACTGAATATCGTTTTTTCTCGGTCATGGTTACAGCTTCATAACCGTTGGAAGCAACATCAGCTTCAAGCCCGTACTTACTCAAGATAGCAAGGGCGATTTTCTGATTTATCGGTTCATCATCAACAAGAAGAACCGTACCATGCAAAACAGGCGACTGCGTATGTTCCTGGCCGACAACCTTCGGCATATGCTGTCGCTCCTGGACAGGTACATCGGCAAGTACATTATACAACTCAAGCTGGCGTACAGGTTTAAGCAGCAGAGCCCGTATCCCGGCTTTTTGCATTTGAGCTCTGGAGAACGTTCCAGTGCCCAGAAGTACCATCTCAGGTGCCTGGTCACCAAGCTGTTTTCTTATCCGTTCTGCAAGCTGCAAACCGTTCATCTGAGGCAAGCCGAAATCTATAAGTAGAGTATCAGCCCCTTTTCCCCGCTTCTGCATCTCAGTGAGTTTAACAAGGCAACTTTCCCCATCACTGCACGACGTGACCTGCGCATCACAATAATTCAGATAATCAGTGACTATTTTGCAGTTCGTATGATTATCATCAACGACAATATACTGTTTTCCAGCAAGCTTTTTATACGGGATAAGCGGGCAGGTCTCCTCTACGATCTCAAACGGCAGGGTAAACCAGAACATAGCTCCAAACCCAAGTCTGCTGTTAAGCCCGATTGAGCCTCCCTGCTTCTCAACCAGTTGCTTACAAACACTCAAACCAAGACCGGTTCCTCCGTATTTACGTGTAGTCGAACCGTCCGCCTGGGTGAATTTGTCAAACAATCGAGATATCGAATCTTCAGGAATACCGATTCCCGTGTCTTCTACTGTAAAAAGCAACTCCTGGCACATACCTTCATGGCTTACCATGGATACCTGTAATTTGACTTCTCCATGATCGGTGAACTTCACAGCATTACTCACCAGATTTGTAATGATCTGCCGCAATCTGGTGGGGTCACCTTTTACGCGACACGGTATATCGATGGGTATATAACACGTGAGATCGATATGCTTGAGGTTAATTGTATCGATAAACAACTCAGAAGTCTCTTCTATCACTGCCCGCAAATCAAATACAATCGATTCAAAGGTGATCTTGCCAGCATCAATCTTTGAAAAATCAAGGATATCATTGATAATTAACAAAAGGGAATCTGCCGAGCGGGTCGCTGTATCAAGTAACCGTTTGAACTCTTCAGTCAGCGGCGCATCACGTAAAAGAGAAAGAACACCAATGACTCCGTTCATCGGGGTTCGGATCTCGTGACTCATATTGGCCAGGAACTCACTCTTAGCACGTGCAGCTGCAAGGGCCTCATCACGCTTTGCCCGTAATTCCGTGGTCCTCTGCTTAACGAGCTCTTCAAGGTTCTGTCGATGCTGCTGTAACTCCTCATCCCTGTCCTGAATGGCAGTGAGCATTGCATTAAACTCTTCAATAAGCTGACCAACCTCATCATTTGACTTTCTTTCGACCCGAACGCTGTAATCACCCTTATCTGAAATTCCCCGTGCAGTCTCGGCAAGCAGAGAGACCGGCCGTGTTATCAGTTTCTGCAATCTGGTCGAAGCAATAAAGGTTACGCCAAGCAGCACGAGCATACTCGCCAGCAATAACAGTGCAGACTGCTCAACACTCTCTGTCATCCTGTCGGTGTTTGACAATACATACAGAGTGCCCAGCTGATTTTCTTCAAGCACTACAGGCTGAAATATTTCGAGTTTATATTTGTTATCCTGAAAACCGAACTCCCTTTTGTCAGCAATAATCTTATCAGGAATTTTTCCTGCAACTGCCACGTCCGGATTCAGATAACTAGCGAAGACCGCCTCATCTTTAGTGTAGATTACCGCAAGTTCGATGTCGGGATCAGCATGGAGAGTCTCAAGAATTGCTTTTGCAGAAGCGTGATCTGCAAAACTGAGTGCTGCGGTACTGAGATCAGCTATCGACTCGGATAGAATCGACTTTGTCTCAATCATGGTCTGCCTCATAGCCTTTACCTGAGTAAAAACAGACAGTAAGGTAAACAAAAACAACGAAACACCGGAAATGCCTATAATAAGCATCACCAGTTTGTGTTTAATAGGTAAATCCTTAAATATCCAGTGTCGCATCTACTATATACTCGCTCTACCTGCTTTTATCCCCTGACTGCAAACAGGCATTGGGATGAGTTGACCAGGAGCAGATATGGTGTCAACCTATCCGGCACCGCTCCACCAGCATCTCTTATAAACTACCGTATACGCACTGACACCTTCAAGGTGTATGAAAACACAACCCTGCGATAACCATATCACATCAATAGTGCTCAATCTTTACATGCTCTATAGTACATCAGTAATTATATGAGCAAATTATGCAACCTGTTATGCCAAATTTGGCTTTCTGAATATCTCTAGACGTGTGTCGGATTATAGCAATCTTTCACAGATCAAGGCATTTCAAGAAATCACGTACGGCCATAGAGTTGATATCGGAGTCTTCGCTTACCTGCAGCATTGCTTTTTAGATAATAACGCAGATATGACGACAAGGGCATAATCCGGCAGGTTGTAGACATGAACATCTTTCACAGCCTATGCTCCTCCTCGTTAGATTAAAGCACATTTATCAGTCTAAACATATAGACATGCACACCCTTTAATGACGGAAGGAAAAATAGCGATACATACATACTTTGTAACTATTCAGTCGAGACCTCATACGTACCCTTTTCTGTAGGCCGTAACTGTTTAGCAGTGCTCCAGATGGCCTCAAGCGGGACGATTGGTTATAGTATGCCTATGCGAAGCGACCCGATCGGGGACAGGTGGGTGCTGCTGAATAGTTACTATACTTTCAATATATCCCAGGCATACTTCTGGACACCTTGAAAAGAAAATCATCAAAATTGTTCGATTTTCTTTCCTTTTTCAAGAAAGGCTCTGATCCGTCTCAATGAAACATCGCTGGTGCGTAATATATTGTACATCTCCTGCACTACCTGATCATCCTCACCGAGTTCAGACTCCGCCTCCAGCAACAACTTGGATATCTGCCGTAACTGCTCAGTTAACTTTTCTGTAATCTCTGTACGTTGCACGTGCTTTGCTTTTTCATGCTCGATCAACGGCAGAATTCGTTCGATTGAAAGCTCAACCAATGCATCACGGGGCGTATTGTACTTTGAAGAGATTAACTCGAGATTTTCCAGGGTTCGCCTCGAAATCACATAGGTCTTAGCGACGCGCCGGTCGCTCAGTGCCATGGAATCAAACTCCTTGGCAATTGTCTTGAGCACATGTACGTCATCAACCAGATGATCAAAAAGGGTTTTCTGCTTAATTCCCAGCTGTACTGCCAGGATGCCTAAGGCATCAATACAGCGCTCTGACAACTTAAATGTTGTCCGCACAGACTGATGGCCCCTCAGTTGCAATGGTGAATCAATAGTAAATTGTAATTGTATCAGTGTCTTGGTCTTACGCACATCAGACTCCAGTAGTATAATTTCACACTCGATCAAATTACTTTTTATGTTTTTTACAAAAAGTAACATTCCTTAATTGACATCGTTTCTTTTATTATTACCATTTCAGGTACAGAGGTAAACAAGATAATCAACACCAGACGAGCTACTACTCGTCAGTAGAAAAAAAACTGATTTACACCAAAACCAAGGAGAATGTTATGCAACTCGTACGATACAATCCACACCACAATGTAATGACCAGATCAAATAACACATTCAACTCTATGTTTGACGGTTTATTTGATGATTTTTTCGGGCCTTCTTTCACTACCCGGGACATCCTCAATAAGAATACCAATGAACTGCGGGTAGATATTTACGAGCAGGAAAAAACTGTTGTTATCGAAGCGGAAATGCCGGGAGTCTCCAAAGAAGATCTGCAACTTAATGTGAAGGGAAAACTCATCACACTTGGTGGTGAAAAAAAGCGTAAAGAAGAAGTTACAACTGAACAGCAGTTACGAATGGAGCGGTCATCAGGCAAATTCGAACGCACTTTCAGAATGCCGTTTGAGATTGATGCAGAGAAGGTGGTGGCCAACTATGAAAATGGAATTCTCAGACTTGAGATTTCAAAACCCGAGGAGAAACTGCCAAAACAGATAGAGATCAACTAGTACTGCAAGACATCAACCTGAAGAATCCTCCTCAGGCAGGGCGGCATTGTTGCCGCCCTGCTCGTTTTACGACCACTCCGCATCCATTGTCTTTAATTCTCCAGCAATTCATGTACTACCCATCATGATTGGCCAAGAAATCAGCTACATTAAAGAAACGGTATTTACCATTACTATTCTCACCGGAATGCTGTGCTTTAATCTGCAAAATTTCTTTTTTAGCTTTAAAGAATGCATCGAGCACAACCGGATCAAAATGAGTCCCCCTGCCTTCAGACATTATCTCAAATGTTTTAACCAGATCAAAAGCGGGTTTATAAGGCCGACGCATAGTCAAAGCATCAAACACATCTGCTACCGCAACAATCCTGCCGGATAAGGGTATATCATCTCCGGAAAGGCCTTTGGGATAACCACTACCATCATATTTTTCCTGATGCGTAAGCGCGATCTCACCCGCCATTTTCAATATGACATTATCGGCACCATGAAGAATATCCGCGCCAAAAACTGTGTGCTTCTTCATGATTTCCCATTCGCTGCCATCAAGTTTGCCAGGTTTTAGCAGGACATTATCCGGTGTTGCGATTTTTCCTATATCATGCATCGCTGCTGCATACAGAATTGTTTCAACAAAACTGCTGTCCAACCCGAGAGTTTTAGCTATCATTGCAGAATAATAACTCATTCGCATAATATGCGTTCCGGTATCCTTGTCCCGAAACTCGGAAGCTTTGGCTAGTCGGTGTATCGTTTCAAGTGAACTGGCTTTCACCTGAGCATGCAATTTAGCATTATGAATAGCTACCGCAGCATGGGCAGCAAAGTTATTAATCATTGAACAGTCAAGTTCTGTAAAACCTGGCTCATCTTCACCTTTAGTGAGATAGATAACCCCATACAAGACATCATCAAACATCACAGGTGCACCGATATAGGCTTTCATTTCAGGATGCCCTTCCGGAAAACCCGCTGCCCTGTGATCGCTTGAGATATCATCAAGCATTAATATATCAGGATTGTGAACAATAGCGGCAATAAGGCCTTTTTGAGGAGGACATCTGCTAATCTGTTTTACGATCTCTTCGGACATACCTTCATGAATGAATCGAACAACTTTTCCATCTTCAATAACTGCAATTGCAGCGTAACGTGCGCTTGAGAGTCTGCGGGCAGCTTGAATAGTGCGCCTCAGGGTGACGTGTAAATCGAGATTCTTCGAAATAAGCATGGTCGCATCTATAAGTGTATTTTTATAGGCGCTCATCCGTCTTTCTGCTGCACGTGCTGTTTCGAGTTGTGTAACATCTTTGAGAAATATCTGTACACTCACTACACGTTCGCTCACAACAACAGGAACCATAGTCCCCTGAACAATTATCTCTTGATTGGATCTGGATACAAAGACTGAGTAAATATCCTGAGGCTGCTTCTCACTCAATGCCCTTTCAAATACCATCCGGTACGTATCCTGGTGATGCGGATGTACTGCATCCATTAACCCTATCTGCGATATCTCATCAGCACCTATCTCAAGGTTGGTAATCCAGGTTGTGTTGACAAAGGCAACGCGGCCGTTAACTAAAACTTCCTGCACCATATCATGTGTACTATTGAGTAGACTCTTGAGACGTCTCAACTCTTCATCACACGCACTTAACCCATCCTGCTGAAGCGATATTATGCGCTTGAGTTCCTTTGACGTTTCGATATCTTGATTGCCGTCTTTGCCCTTTTCCATTAAAATCCCGCCAACGCAGGACCCAATCAGTTGAATTTCAGAATGTCTGTCGATGAATGAAGTGCCTTTCTACTCCCAACTATACGCCAATCCCATCAAAGGAGTTAAATTTTATTTTGACTGAAATACCAATTTATAGGGAGGGGGCACTTAAACCGTTACAAATATCAGAAATTACGCCAGCTACTAACAACACAGGTTTTTCCATTTATTATCAGTATGTTAATTGAGATCACTGACATTTACTATCCCAATTCAATCCAAAAGACTCATGTGAAAATTATCGTTACCCATAGATAGGGCCGAAAAGCATTCCAAAAATTATTGAGCCATAGACGACTTTACTTTTTCTTATAAAATTAGATTTTCAGTATATTTGCACGGCCTCACCCAATATACTACGGCTCCATCACACCTCCACCAGGCGCCTTGATTCGTAGTTTTTTCCATAAGCATCTCATATCATTGATTTCTATTGACAACAAACAACCTAACCCATATAATCCGCACATAATTTGCATTGCGGGAATAACTCAGTGGTAGAGTGTCAGCTTCCCAAGCTGAAGGCCGCGGGTTCGACCCCCGTTTCCCGCTCCAGTAAATCCAAGGGACTCCAGAAACTTAGCTGTTGTCCCTTTTTTATTCCTACCTTGCTTCTATTCTTGGCCCTAGATTTGTCCCCAAAGCTTGAGTTAGACGTAACAGCCCCATGATTGCCGCTGACATGCGAGCTGAGGATGAATTCTCCTCAGTGAGTAAAAATAAAGCGACAAGGCATATACGCCCAATGAGATTACGCTGACAAGGGACAAAGAAATTCGTTGTGACAACAACAGATTCAAAATCAAAATCTGATAATTGCTGAAAATATTTTAAAAAGACAATTTTCAGTTTCAAAATCAAATACTGTTTGGTAAATGATATCACCTATCTCAAGGTCGGCCGAAAATAGCATTGTTTACCTATCTTCATAGATTTGTTTTAACGAATTATTGTTGGCTGGGATTTAATTGATTCTCTTGAGCGGCATTCAATGCTTTATGGTGTCGTAGGCCAGGAAAAGGACTTTGGTTCACGGTGATCGCGGTGTGCAATATGCCAGCACCGACTTCAGGGCCTTACTTGCTACGCACGGTTGTGTTCAGAGCATGAGTAGCAAAGGTAATTGTTGGAAAAATCCGGTAGCTGAGTCATTTTTTCATACTTTGAAAACTCAGTTAATATATCATGAGCAATTTCCAGATAAGGATCAAGCTGAACAAGCATTGTCCTTTATATAGAAGCCTATTACAGCAGGCAAAGAAGGCATTCCGCTAATGGCTAATCCCCCAGCAGAATTTGGGCTGGAAACCGAATTATCGCAAGCTTTGGCCTAACTCCGTGATCATCACTTGGGGGCAAGATCGGTTTATTGGCAGTTCCGTTCGGATGATCCTCGGGTTAAACTAAAAAGGCTTTATCCGAACACTTAATTTGATCTGCATTGAGGAGAATCCGGTTGGCACCATTTATTCGGCATAGAAAAGTACGGTTTGAGGATTGCGATCCGGCCGGTATAGTTTTTTACCCCAACTATATTTTGATGTTGCACCGTCACTTTGAAGATTGGTTTGCTGATGGACTAGGTGCATCACTTGGAACCATGAATCTCAATCGCAAGATCGGGTTTCCGATAAAACATCTCACCGTAGATTTTCAAAGGCCAAGTCGCTTAGAAGATGAGCTTGAATGGAGCTTGACAGTAATCGCTACAAGAGCGAGTTCCATTACACTCGCCATAACAGCGCAATGCAACAAAGAGACACGAATCAAAGCAGAGTTGATCGTGGTAGCAGTAAATTTGTCCAGGCAACCGCTCTCCCCATGCATTACGCCTGAAGATATCAGCATCCAGCTTCAGAACTTCGCAGACCAAGCAACATAGGGTGTCAATTTGACACCCTGTGCTTTCCATAATCAGGCAACATATTTACCTGCAGCGGAGATTGACCCCGCAATTTTACGCCTGAGGGCAATGATATCAATAGGGGTATACTGAAGCAACTTGTTCAGATCAGCCTGTTCTTTTACCAGCTCACTTCCAGTTAGCAGCGTTGTAATAATCTCCCTGGCGGTCTGAGAAGCTTTTTCAACCGTGGCATAGACATACGCCGTGGCCATATTAGTTTTATGCTTGGCGTTCTGTCCGTTGGCGGCCGAAGCTTTCTGAGCCCTGAGCCAGGAACTCTCGGCGGTGTAAGCATATATGGCAAGATCCGCCAGTCGCGCAAGAATTTCCTGCTGTTTCATAATCTCATCGCCATACCGCTCATGGGAAGCACCAAGAGCGAACAGGAAGACATCTTTAATTGCCTGAACCACCTCACCGGGGTTTTCTCGGGTCGGAACACCGCTTTCGATGTACACCTTCATTTCCTTCATGGCTTCTATCAGGGGGAAGCTGCCTTTGGCTGCTTTGCGGAACAGGGTAGTCGGCACAATAACCCTGTTGATCTCGTTGGTTCCTTCAAAGATCCGCCGTATTCGGGCATCCCGATACAGTCGTTCAATCGGGTACTCGGCAATATAACCATAGCCGCCATGAATCTGTACTCCTTCATCAACAACATATGCTTCGACCTCACTGGCGAATACTTTCTCAAGCGAGCATTCGATAGCATATTCCTCAATGCCTTTTGCAACAACCTGACCGCTGTCCGGACCACTCAAATCAAGACTTTCGATACTCTCAGTCAACAGGCCGCCAGTTCTATAGACGGTAGACTCTGCCGCATAAATACGGGTCGCCATCTCCGCAAGCTTTTCTTTGATCATGCCAAAAGTGGCAATAGGTACCTTGAACTGTTTCCGTTCGTTTGCATAGGTAGCAGAAAGATCAAGAGCATATTTGGCAGCACCTACTGAGTTTGCAGCAGCCTTGTGGCGACCGATATTCAAGATGTTAAAGGCAACGACATGCCCTTTTCCCGGTTCAAAAAGCAGATTTTCAACAGGGACCTTCACATTATCGAAATAGATACTGCAGGTCGATGATCCTTTAAGGCCCATTTTCTTTTCTTCAGGCCCGACGCTTAGTCCTTCTGTGTCACGATCGACGATAAACGCGGTGAAATTATCACCATTTATCTTTGCATAGACGATAAACATATCGGCTATTCCGGCATTGGATATAAAGGTTTTACCGCCGGTCAGAAGATAATGTTTACCATCTTCACTCAACACTGCTTTGGTCTTTGCGGATAAGGCATCCGAACCGGATCCGGGTTCTGTCAAGGCATACGCCGACACCTTTTCAGCAGTATTTATCGCCGGAAGATAACGGCTTTTCTGGTCTTCATTACCGAAAAAGACGATAGGCAGGTTGCCGATACCGGTATGACCGCCGTGGCCGATGGCAAACGCTCCGGTCGCACCTAATTTTTCGGCAATGATAGTAGAAGAAATCTCATCTATTTCCGTCCCTCCATACTCTTCAGGGATATCTGCACCCAGCAGGCCCAATTCTCCCGCTTCCACCAGGAATTCCCGCATCAATCCTTCCTGCTTGGCGTCCATTTCATCCATTCTTGGAAAAATCTTATCATCAAGAAATTGAGAGACGGTGTCGGCAATCATGCGATGTTCGTCATTAAAATCTTCCGGTGAAAATGTCTTGTCTGGGTCTGTGGATCCTAGTAGGAAGCTTCCGCCTTTCGGTAGTGTCGACATATGATTACTCCTTCTGCGCCTTTCATGATGTAATCATTAAAGCACAGGAAATTTATCGTTATGAAGTGGCACTCTCGGTTGCCACAACCATTTCTTCAGAACGCTGGTGCCTGCGTTTCATGAGTATACTTGCCAGTATCGCACATACAATTCCGACAAGGCCAAGAACACTGGCAATAAGAAATGCCTGGGAATAACTGCCGCTTGTTGCCTTTATCACACCTGCCAACCTGGGGCCTATAAAGGCACCGATACCAAAAGGAAAAAACATGACACCGAAATTTATGGCCAGGAATTTGGGGCCGAAGGCATCAGCAGTAACCGAGGCAAGCATTCCCATAAAACCGCCAAAACACATACCCACACACAGGACCGGGATTACAACAGCAGCCGAAGTGGAAGCCAGCCAGAACATGGCAAATCCAAGGATCGTGAAGATAATGACAAGTGATTCCATACGGCCGATACGATCGGAAATAACGCCCCAACCAACGCGTCCGCCTGAATTACAGAGCGCCAGTACCCCAACCCAGGAACCAGCCGCAACTGCCGAATATTTACCAACAGACTGCAGTATGGGAGAAGCGTGGGCAATAATCATCAAACCGGCAACTCCACCGACAATCACAACTCCGGCCAGGCAATAGAAAACAGGATCAACCAGCATGCCGCGCCAGTCTTTGTCTTCCACACTCAGAGCTTTCTGCTGGGTTGCGGACGGGGTCCATCCGGCAGGGGTAAAATCTGCAGGGGCCTTCTTAATAAAAAGTGAAAGTCCGCAGAGAAGAACCAGATAGAGTGTTCCAAGTATCTTGAAAGTGAGGATAACACCATATTTTTCAATCATGATAGCCCCTACAGGAGCCCAGAGAAAGGCGCCGCTGCCAACCCCTGCCGCAAGAATACCGGACACCAGACCGCGACGGTCGGGGAAAAAACGGACCAGATTCGGCACTACACCTGAATAGATTGTTCCCATTGCAATACCGCCCAGCACTCCATAGGCAATGTAGAGCTGAGTCATGCTCTGTACAAAACCGACTGCCAGCATACCGACACCATACACAATGGAACCGGTGAGAATTACCAGTTTTGGTTCAAAATAGTCCTGCATCTTACCTGCTATGATAATCGGTATAAAGGAGATCGAGTGAAAAATTGCAAAGGCTACCGATACATCAGCAGGACTCCAGGAAAAATGCTGAGACAACGGATTGACAAAAACACTCCAGGCATACGTCTGGCCGATAATGACATTAATCACCGTGCCAATAACGACATAGACCCATCGTTTTGATTCTATCTGCATATTTTAACCTCATTGCCAACGTTATTTACGAATACTATTCACGGACACCATGAGGGGATGAAACCTCATGAAGTCCGTAATAAATACAGGTTGCTATCAGGTAATATAGTTGATTCTTATGAAAAACTAGCCGACACGAAGAACAAGCGCTGCACCGGTATCACCTGCCGCACAACCAGCGATTAGCACATATCCGCCACCGAGCATGACAGCCTCTTCAATACCCTCCATGACTAATCGGGCAACGGTTGGAGCCTGAGGATGCCCGAATATCATGGAACACCCGTAGTTGTCCATTGTGTTTACGTCGATATTGAACTTCTTGGCAAAATACAGATCGTTAGCAGCAAACGGGTTGTGAGTCTTGATTACTTTACAATCATTAATGGTGATACCAGCCCTATCAAGAGCCATTTGTGCAGCAGGAACCGGAGCAGCTGGCATATGCGCCCGTTCCACCCTGGCAAAACCGTAGGAGAGAATCTGAATTGGTGTATTCGGGTCACTGCTCAGGTTTTGTGCCCTTTCTTTTGTGGTTACAATGATTCCCGCATTACCATCTGCCGGATGGGTCTGACTTGCAAAGGTATGAATTCCATCTTCTTTAACAGTTCTTAAGCGAGCAATACCTTCCAAGGTTACCGGGGTAATACCTTCATCAGCATCAAATACGATGGTTTTCTTCCGGTTAACTTTTACCTCAATCGGGAACATATACCGTTTCTGGAAGGCACGATCATCTTTTAACGCCATTGTATACTGCTCATACCGCCTAACGGCCAATGCATCAGCTTCCTCACGGGTTGCACCGACGAGTTTTGCAACATTTTCAGCTGTGTTCAGCATCCCCTGCCCCGTTGACGGATCGCAGTTGATATTGTCCATATTCCAATTCTCAGAGATCACCTCTCCGCCCGGCCCTTTAGGATTTGGCCAGATGAGATGCGGGGCATTGGAGAGTCGATCAGCCAGAAAACAAAACGGTGTTGTTTGTGTTCCCAACTCCACCGCCTGGGCTGCGGCATGAATACAGGTAGTCGCTGTTGAACATGCCTGAATAATCGTCATACCTGGAACGTCCATCCCCATGATGGCATTTGCCCAGGTGGAACCATAGAAACACTGATTCTGAACAACAGTCATGCCATGATAGGTGTAATCAACAAGAGGTGTATCCCAATTTTTGGTCGCAAACCAGCGCTTGGCGGTTTCCGCCCCTAATACTATAGAGTTATCATTAGATAATGTTCCCTGCCATTTTGCAAAAGGACTACAGTAGTAACCGCCATAAGGAATAAACGCTTTTTCAAATTTCATTGTAATATCCTTTATTATTTGAAATTTATAATCATGTTCATCTCTATTCTTCAAACAGAAACCAGCCGATACTGACCGACTTCTGTTTAATCACCGAGCAACACATCTACTATTGCTTGAACTACTGCTTGAAATTTGGCTTTCGCTTTTGCAAAAAGGCCATAACTCCTTCCTTAGAATCTTCAAGGCAATGGGTATCGCCGGATCGGTCATAGTTGATTTCAAGAGCGTTGTATAAACCTTCCGTTTTGGCACCTCTATTAATTACGTCAGCGATAACTGTTAAGACTTCCTTGCTCAGCGGATCTCCATTGATGGCTGTTGGTTTTTCGGCAACGACAAATTCGGGGATTTCTACAGGAGCATCACTGATTCTCGGGATATTGCCCTGCAGATTATCTACTTCCTGCATTGCCACATCAATCAGCTCTGTAAAACCATCGACTAACCGGTTGACGATATGCAATTCACGGGCTTCTTCAGCCTTCATGACTTTTCCTTTGCCTATCATTTCATGGAATTTGTCTGCAGCATGCGGCCATTTTCTATATGGAATAACCAGACCGCCCATACCTGGAAGAATACCCAGAGTTACTTCAGGCAACCTAAAATACGCTTTTTTATCTGCCACAACGCTATGACAACGGAACATTGTCTCAACGCCGCCACCCATCGCCAATCCATTTACTGCAGCTACTATGGGCTTTGTCATCTGGTCCATGTAATGCAGCATCTCCGAATTGCCTTTAGCCAGACCAATCCCCGCCTCTTTATCATCAAAAGCGTCTACAAAACCGCTGATATCAGCTCCGGCGCAGAACGCTTTTTTACCATAACCGGTAAGTATGAAGCCCTTAACCGCAGGATCGGCCTCACCTTTCTTCAGTTCTGCCAATATTTCCGCAGCTGATCCCCAACCTAAAGCGTTTGCTGCCTGCGGCCTTCTGATTGTAAGAATCCGTACGCCATCCTTATCATCGACAAGAATGTCTCTTGGAAAATCAAGATATTCTTCAATTGCCTTGGTCGGTGCCGGATATCCAGGTCTTTCTGCCACAAAGGCGTCGGTGATTCGCTTGACTTCCTCTGCACCCATATCAGCCATCGTATCGAACACACCTTTTTTGAAACCGAGAGCAATTAAACTTCCAAAGTTGAGATCTGAACGGGTACCGATATTTTTATCTGCGATATCGACACATTGAGAAAAGACCAGACCTATCATGCGATCGCGTATCCACTTACGATGGGCGTCCGGCATTTCCACCTTTTCCCCACGTTTTTTCAGGTTCCAGGTAGCAACCGATTTAAGAATTTTCGGTGGTTCGTAGCATGGATTCTCATCCATTCTACGAAATTGTGATTCATAGGTAAGAGGGTTACCACCAGCCATGTTAAGAACAAAAAATGGTCCGGCACCGACAAACTCTTCGGCGACGTCGTCAACCTCAAAAGTAGTTGCTTTGTCAAGCAGCATTGCAGCTTCGTTGGTCCAGTTTTCAAATATTCTGTTTAAAAGGAAAGAGTACACATTCTTTGTTACAACCGGTGCTTTACCGGTATTGGCGAAGAACCAGATCAAGAAATTTAAGACCTCAGAATCCAGTGAATCCCAACGAACCACCTCTACAGCCATACTTCTCCACGCAGGAGCGAAAAAATGCGTAACGGTAGAACGTTCCGGATGTTTCATTTCATTGAATATCTGATTCGCCGGAATCCCGCTTGTATTAGAGGTTAGCACCGCGTCTTCGCTGACAATTCCTTCCAGCTGGGTAAAGATCTTCCTTTTGATATTCAGATCTTCAGTTGCAGCCTCAATAATCAGTTTACAGTTTTTAATCTTGCTGTAATCGGTGGTATAGACAATACCACCTAAGATCTTATCGACTTGTTCCTGGGATAGAATTTTTCTGCTAAGCGCCTTCTGTGCGTATCCCTTGAATCGCTCTTCAGCTTTTTTTAATGGTTCTTCAACCACGTCAACGAGGTAAAGCTTCTTATCCGGTGCACCGGTCCGCATATAATAAGCAATATCGGGGCCGATATTGCCCGCGCCGATCACTGCCATTTCATCGGGCATCGGTCTGTTAGACTCAATCAGGAACGGATTGACAAATGTAGAATAGAGTTCTTTGCTCTCTGACATAGTTCATCTCCTTTTGATTCTGGTGGTCGTCTGCTTAATCAGGATCAAGCATGCGTAATAAACGATAACAGATACAACATAGCTTCTTTGTAGCTTCATTATAGCCAAGGCTACTTTATAGCTATATTGTAGTCAAGAAGATTTTTTGATTTCTGCTTAAAATTGCTGGATTGCCTTAGGGAATGCTACAGGAACAGGGAGTGGCACAGGGACTTCACCATTTGTGCTGAGTTGAACATAGCGTAAGTATATGCAGGATAAAATTCAAAAAAACCAAGAGAATAGACTCCATTTCTCTGATATAAGTGATTGTCATCAGCTTCTCTTCATACGCGTTTTTGACTCTTTTCACTATCAGGTTCAATACAGAAGTGATCGGAGTGAAGCGACGTTATTCCGAGAGCGATAGTGGCCGAACAGAAAATATTTTTAAAAAAGATTTTGAGGAAGCACTTCAAACTATTCGATTCACCAATGGGAGGGATTACCATTTTATTGTATCCTCGACAGGAATAGAGGAGCTGTATCCGATGCACTCGGAATATGAAGGTGTAAACCTGAACAAAACAAGAGATATTACAGGAAAACATGTAATTTTAGACAAGCTAGAAACAGTAACAAAACACAGTGAAGTGTTTGTTGAAGTGTATTGGCCAAACACGATAATCCAAGACGATAAAGGATCATTGCACTATTCATGCATAAAGCCCTTTCAACCATTAAACTGGTTTATTGGCACGAGCAAATTTTTAAACACTATTGCTTTCGAAACGTGGTAATCTTGGTTAAAATAGACCTGCACAGGTTAGCTCAATAATGTCATTCCTCCCCTGAAATGGTTTGGATTTCTAGCTATACCAGGAGTCTTCGCTTACCTGCGAGTATTGAATTTTTGAAAATAACGCCGAGATGGGGAATAAGGGTATAATCCGACAGGCTCCTAGTGCTCTGTAAATCTTTTAAATTTCGCAAAGATTGTTCGGCAATTTCAGGGCACTGCGAAGCAAGAATGAAGGAGCATAGCAGTGATATGTGACTGGATGAGAAACGAAGTCAGTGTGCTAAAAGGGCGAACAAGATCCGATAGGTAAAGGTTTACAGAGTACTAGGGCGAAATCTGTTGTCCCGCCATCTGGGAAATTCTTTCCCGTAACTTCCCCTTCTGGAGTTTTCCGGTAATACTGGTTGGCAGGCTTTCGGTAAAAATTACTGTTTTGGGAACCTTATATCCTGCTATCTCGTTTCGACAAAACGCTATAAGCTCTTTATCAGTAACATCCATTCCAGGCTTTTTCACAATAACGGCAGTTACAGCCTCCCCCCATGTCTTGTCACCAATACCGACGACAGCGGCCTCTGCAACCGCTGGATGTTTATAAATAATATTTTCAACCTCAGCAGGAAATACGTTTTCTCCACCAGTGATTATCATATCCTTTTTCCTACCGACAATATAAACAAAACCCTGTTCGTCAACCTTGGCAAAATCTTCGGTATAATACCAGCCATCACGGAATGCACGTTCGCTTTCCAGCTCCTTTCGCCAATAGCCTTGTGTTACCCCAAGCCCCTTCACTCGAATCTCCCCCTGTACTCCGGGTGATACCTTGTGACCATCTTCGTCTACGACTTCCATCAGCATGTCAGAGGATGACTTACCGCATGACCCTAAAACTGAAGTGCGCCCTTGGGAAAGCGCCTCTGCAATTTGATCGGTCCTTAAAATACACACCGAGCCCAGGGTCTCAGTAGCGCCATAACCGTGTACAAAAATATTCCCATAGAGCTGTAAGGCTTTTTCAAAAACAACCAGACTTGATGGCGCACCTACAAACATAACCTTTTTCAGACGTTTAAAATTTACAGGAACAGCTTCCTGGCAGTTAACGAGTGACTCAAGCATAGGTGTAACCAACATTGTAGTGGTGACCTGATGGGCCTGCGCAAGTTTGCTGAAATCCTTAAAATTCCAGTAGGGCATTATTATTGAGGTAGTACCACTGTATATCCCATTAAAAAGAAGTGCAGCACCCGAAGCATGGAATATTGGTACAGGAATAATTGCAACATCATCTACATCCATACGTAGATCAAAAGATACACTTCTCCCCACATGATAGAGATTCCGATGTGTAGCTATGCACCCTTTTGGAATCCCGGTTGTTCCACTTGTGTACATCAATGCTGCTATATCATCTTCTGAAATATCGATCTCAACGGGGATCGGAGCGGCATCCTCTATAAGTAATTCATAATCTAGCGTACCCGCAGGAAGCTGTGCTGTATCCCCGAAACATATAATGTGTTTAATGAAACTGCATTCCTTTCTGATACGATCGAGAGAGTCTGCATACTCTTCGTTAACAACGAGAACAGATGGCTTTGAATCAGCAAGGATCACCATAATTTCTGAAGGGGCAAGCCGGTAATTGATCATAGTTACGACAAGACCGATGTTTGGTATCGCAAAAAACAGCTCAGCACTCTGCATACTGTTACGACTTAAAACTGCGACCCTTTCACCTTTCTCCAAGTCAAGACCAAGCAATGCATTCCCAATTCTGTATGTACGTTCAGCAAAAACCTTAAAAGTGCACTGTTTCCCGCCCTCAACAATAGCAAGCTTTTCTCGACTATGTTCCAGGCCCCTTGCCAGCATTGTTTTAAGAGTACTTGTTTTGTTCATCTGACCCACCCTGGTAAACAGTTAATATTGAGGCAGCGCGTATCTCAAAATATCACCTAAGTAAAGGTGTTTTGAGGATGCAGTTGTAAGCATAACACATCGAGCTTCTTTCATAATGCTGAAAAACTACTACTGTGTCATGATGTGGTGGACAAAACCAGCCCGGATTTCTTATTAACTTTTAAATTACAAACTCAACTCTCTGATTTCATATTGAAAAAAACGACCATCTCAAACAACAAATTGTTTTTCATTTGAAATCAAAAAGCTAACCCTTCGGGTCAATAGAAATCAGGGTTAGGAAAAGTGCCACAACCGCCTCCTCAATTTCATGCTCACCCTCTCAGAGAGCCTGAATCTTTTCTGTAAAGATTGGCACAAACGTTAACAGATCTGCCACAACAAGCACATCAGCCTCTTCACCGATCGGCGCATCACTATCTGTATTGATTGCAACAACGAATTCTGATTTTTTCATCCCAGCCAGATGCTGAATCGCTCCTGAAATACCACAGGCAACATACAATTTAGGCGCAACAGTCTGCCCTGTTGTTCCGACCTGACGTTCATGAGCAACCCACTCAGAGTCAACCACTGGACGGGAAGCACCATATTCCCCTCCTAATGCTTTTGCCAGTTTTTCTATAAGAGATACGTTATCCGCCTTGCCGACCCCTCTTCCGGCGCTCACGATAATTTCGGCCTTAGTCAGATCCACTGCTCCTTTCTGAGCTTCTTCATATCCTTCAAAAACGATTCGGCCATCACCTGTAACCTCAATTTTTTCTACATCTGCTGGAGTTGCATCGGGTGTATCGGGTGCAGCAAAGGCACCCACCTGAACCGTCACTACCGTAATGTCTGTTTTAGATGCAACATTACGACGCAATTTTGCATTACACACTGGCACAACCAACTCCCCCTGTGCGACATCAACTACTTCTGAAACCTGAACTGCCTGTAACGCAAAAGCCACTCTGGGAGCCAGATCCCAACCATATGACGAATGACAAAAAACGATCATGTCAGGCTGTTCTTTTTTTACAACTTCCAAGATGACCTGTTTATGCACATCCGGATTAAATTCGCCACAAACGGTCGCATCCGCCAAATACATTTTCCCGGAATACGCCGGAAGAGTGGCCGCATCGCCAACAAGCACCATAACGTTATCACTGCCCAACGCTTCGGCAAAACCAACAAGTTCAGTACTGGAACCAAGCACTTTACCATCTCTATATTCTGCTACCAGAAGTGTTTTCATGGTTTTCTCCTACTTCAGAACTGCTGTTTTTTCTTTCAGAATGGATATCAGTTTATCTGCCAGCTCGACCTCTTCACCCTCAAGAATCAGGCCGCCGCTCTTTTTCTCGGGCACGTACACGCTCTTTGTTTCCAGGCGTGTTTCAGCTTTCAGAAGATCCTCAACCGGAGTAGATAAAAGCTCTTTCTTCTTAGCCTTCATGATGTTTGGAAGTGTAGGATAGCGCGGGGTATTTAGACCGAGCTGACAGGTAACCACTGCTGGGGTCATGGTTGACACACAGGCCTTCACCCCTCCTTCCAATTCACGTTTTGCCTCGATTTTGCCATCGCTGTAAGAAAAATCCACAATGGTGGAAACACTCGGTACACCCAGCATCTCAGCAACAAGAATACCTACCTGGGCACTGCCCCGGTCCTGGGACTGCATTCCGGTAAAGATTATATCGAATCCATTGTCCTTTGCATACTCGACAATTATTGCAGCTATTTGATATGGTTCTCGGCCATGTACGTCATTATCAACAATATGCGCTCCACGGTTAGCCCCCATGGCCAGCGCTTTTTTCATTGTCTCTTTGACCTGATCCGAACCTATTGATAACACCGTTAAGTCAGAACCCTTTTCCTGCTCGCATACACGAACCGCCTGCTCAACTGCATATTCGTCATATTCGTTCATTCTCCAG
This sequence comes from Desulfosediminicola flagellatus, assembly GCF_005116655.2. Classification (GTDB taxonomy): domain Bacteria; phylum Desulfobacterota; class Desulfobulbia; order Desulfobulbales; family Desulfocapsaceae; genus Desulfopila; species Desulfopila flagellata. The sequence continues at coordinate 3,942,536 of NZ_CP050698.1, forward strand.
GCAAGATCGGTGGTATCATACCAGGTACCACTATCTGCAACTTTAAACTTTGATTCCATGTCAGGAACTTGTTTTATACATACAAGAATTTTCATATTTCTCCTCCAGTTGCTCCAGGAGACTGTCGGATTGAGCATTTTTTATCTCAAATCAAAACATTGTTGGAAAATTAAGCACAGCCATTTAGCTACATCGGAGTCTTAGCTTACCTGCCAGCATTAAATTTTCGACAATAACGTCAAGTTGTGAAACAAGAGCTCAGTCCGGCAAACTCATGAAACAGATCGTGTTGTTTGCTGGTTTATTGCAATCTCTCAGACAGGATTTCAGCAATATCCTTGGGTTTCATCGCTCCTTCAACACCAGCACTTTTTATGCCGTCCTCAAACATTGTCAGACAAAACGGACAATTGGATAACAGTACTTCAGTCTCTGTCTCAACAGCCATTTCAACCCTTTTCACATTCATTCTTTCTCCAAGCTTCTCCTCTGCCAGAATGCGCCCTCCTCCAGCACTGCAGCAAAAAGCTTCTGCCCTGTTCTTATCCATTTCCGTCACCTTTCCACCCGCTGTTCTGATGAGAGATCTGGGAACTTCATAGATGTCATTATGACGTCCCAGATAGCAGGAATCATGATAGGTGCAGGAAAACTCATCTATTGTCACCTTAAGACTGCCGTTTTTAAGAAGTCCTTCAAGGTATGTTGTGTAATGCAGGACCTCGATCGTAAGACCCAGCTCACGGTAGTCTTTATTCAGTGTATTAAAACAGTGTGGGCAGGTCGTGATGATTTTTTTCGGGGTATAGGAATTGATCAGTTCAACATTCTCTGCGGCAAGACTCTGATACAGATATTCGTTACCCATCTTCCGTATCGGTTCACCACAACACTTCTCCTCTTTGCCGAGTATTCCTACCGTTACACCTGCAGCTTTGCACAGCTGTATAAAACTTTTGGCAACCGCAATATTGCGTTTATCAAAAGATGCATAGCAACCGACGAAATAGAGGATGTCGACGTCTTGATTCTCCGCCATACTTTGTACACCCAACTCCTCTGCCCAGTCGCCGCGGGTCGCATAACCCATGCCCAGAGGATTACCATTCACCTCTGTCTGCTCCATGGCAGCCATGACCTCATCGCCGGGGAACTCACCTTCCATGAGCACCATATTTCTGCGCATCTCAACAATCTTCGGCACATGCTCAATTGCCGCAGGGCAAATTTCCTGGCATGCTCTACAGGTCGTGCATGACCATAGAGCATCCTTGCCGATGGTATCGATAAGTTTGGCTTCCGGACTATCGAAGGCAATTCTCCCTAGCTGATCCACTACCTTCATAGGCGACAATGGTTTATCGGTAGCGTAAGCCGGACATCTGTCCTGACATCGTTTACACAAGGTACAGGCGTCGGTATCAAAAATGTCTTTCCAGGTAAGATCGCCAATAGTCGCGGCCCCGAAGCTCTCTGCATCTTCGTCTTCAAGATCGAGTGAGACAAGCCGCCCTTTAGGGCCTCTATCAGCAAAAAAGTAATTTGCGCTGGTTGTAAAAATGTGGCGGAATTTGCCAAAAGGGATGCTCACGATAAAACCCATGACAAGAAGCAAGTGAAACCACCAACTCAGTCTATGAATTTCACGTAGAATATCCTCTCCCAGGTCCGCCATCAACCATGCCACCAGATAGCCAACAGGTGACCAGTTGGCAAGCGGTGTGCCCATTTCCGTAACCGCCATCCTGCAACCTTCAATAACAAAGCCGGTGATTAGAATAGTTACCATCAACCCATGCATCACCGCGTCGTCAAGACTGGTAATAAGCCCATCAGAAGGAAAAAAATACCGTCTTACAAACAGTCCGCAAAGCATTACCAGCGCAACCAGACCGGCAAGATCAAGTACCAGAGAAAAGAGTATATAGAACGTACCTTTCAGAAATTTTATACCGAAAAGTAAATCAGTAAAATCGGCTTGAACGACTATCAGGGCAGTGCCGATCACTAGCAGGAAAAATCCCCAGAAGAAAAGGCCGTGGAGGAGGCCGGGCATGGTAACACCAGTTACTTTCTTCTGCAGCATAACGTTCTGCAGCATAAACAGAAAACGATCAGGCCAGGAATCAGTTCGCTCAACCGTTCCGCCCTGCCTGTACACCTTGATACGAGCAGTGAAAGCCTTCACTACAATCGCAACTGCTGCAATCACCAAGAGATACATAGGGAGTAATGTGGACATTCCGTGGCCGACATTCCAGTATATTTCTCGCGTAAATTCCATTTGATACTCCAGCGTCAATTTCAGAAATTTTTAATCTTGTATCACACTATATCTATTCGTAATATCCGTCCCCACTACAGCCTCGGCAGCATTTACATCCTCAATCGTCTCAGCATTACGAGCGGCCTGTACCCGCTTCTGGAGAAGCATCAACGCCCCGGCTATGAAGATACCCGTGATAGCATTGGCGTTACACAACTCACTCACACTCCAGTTCCTGCTCAACATATAGCCACCTGTCAGGGGAGCGAGCATAGCCCCCACCTTTGCAATCGCATAGGTCCAGCCGATTCCGGTAGCTCGTATATCGGATGGATATGACAGAGTCGCAACTGCCAGCGTTCCTGCCTGGCTGCCGTTTATGCACATTCCGCAAATTACAGACAAAATGGCAATTACAAGAAAAGAACTACTCGCACCGGCACCAAAAGCTACAAGGCTGATTGCACCGAGGATGAATCCGACCTGCAACACTTTGAAAGGATTTCTTTTATCCAGTAAACGACCGATAAATATGGATGAGACAAAGGCCCCTAGTGAAATACATGCGTATGCAAGGCTGTATTGCTGTACTGTGGCACCGCTGTTGCGCAATAATGTTGGTGCCCAGGTAATGAGTATCCACAACATATAAAGAGCGGAACTACAAATCAGCCACAGCAACAGCGTCGTCACGCCCCGGCCTTCCGTAAAGAGACGTTTGACAGCACCGTCTGATTTCATGGTATCTTCAACCACAAAAGCTACATTGTCTATATCCGCCAGCTCTGGCTGTATCTTAGAAGCAATGTTTTTTACCCGGCGAGTATCCCCGGCACGCCCCCTTCGAACCAGAAACTCCAATGATTCAGGGAGTAGTACGGCAACGATAGCAGCGATAAATAGTGGCGCAACTCCACCGAAATAAAAGAGAGATTGCCAGCCGAAATGCGGTATGAGATATGCCGCCAACAGGCCACCCATCATCGCTCCCGCAGGCATTCCCGCATACATTGATGCAACAATCATCGCACGGAAACGTTTAGGTGCGTATTCAGAGCCAAGAGTCAAGGCATTTGGCACCGCCCCACCCAGACCGATTCCGGCAAGAAAACGACAGGCAGCCAGTTCTTCAGGAGTTGTTACATATACAGTGAGAAAGGTGAACAAGCCAAAACTGACTGCAGATATGAAGAGCATCCACTTGCGTCCCCAACGATCGGCAAGCATACCTAAAACAATAGCACCGACAAGCGGACCGAACTGACCGGCACTGAGAGCCAACCCCAATGCTTTCGGTTCAGAAGCTAAATGCTCGGCCAGCTTCGGCAAGGCGACACCAATAACCGTTAGATCAAACCCGTCGAGAAACGTGACAAGGAAACAGATGGAACACACCAGATACTGGTAGAAGGTAAAGCCATTCTTTTCAAACACACTGCTTACATGCATTGTCCTGTTCATCGTCATTACTTCCCTCCTGTTCGTAATCCGATCACCACGAGTGATTATTACTGTTCAGAGTATGAATTTTGCAACACAAACAATATGTTATTGTTGCAAACTATAAGCGATGTAACCTAAGAATTGAAATCTTTTGGGAAGCGATTCACTGGCTGCTATGACTGTAAGTCGCAATGCAGCACCTCACAGTCGTGCTACGGTAGTCAGAGAATTCAGTCTCGACACCGCAGCTTCATTTTAACCACATTAAAGCTTCTTTGTAGCTGCAATGTAAATCAATGTAGATTATAATGTCAAGAGAAAGGCAACCTGGCGGCAATTTTTCCATATCGGTTTTCAGCTAACAGTTATGAGAATTGCTTTTGTAAAATTCATTGCACAGATTTAATAAGAAGAGTAGACCTCTGGCGATCGACGTAACGAAACTTTAACAAATTAACGACATCAGCATAAAGAATATCTTTTTGATATTATTAGATATACTTTTTGTACCTTGTGTTTTTCCTTTGAATATTTTACAGACTATGTCACCCCGAATTCAACAACTGACAGAAATGAGCTGGGTAGAAATTGAAGCCCTGGATAAAGACAAAACAGTTATCTTGCTGCCCATCAGCCCTATAGAAGAACACGGTCCCCACCTGCCGGTAGGTACAGATATATTCGGCGCACATGATATTGCCCAACTGGCTGCAATAAATGTTGTCGAAAAAAATTCTACCCTGCAACCAATCCTGAGTCCCACGATCCCTCTTGGCTGCGCACCAATCACAGCGGACTTTCCGGGAACCATTTCAATACGCGGAAAAACCCTCTACAACCTGCTTGTTGACTTCTGTTCCGGACTGGCAGATAGCGGTTTTAAATATATTGTTATTGTCAATCATCATCTTGACTCCATGCACCTGAAAGCAATACTTGAAGCCATTGAGACTGTTTGCGAGCGCTACGGAATTAAGATGATAGAAACAGCAGGACGAATTCTCTATTCCAGGATGCCTTTAGATGAAATCACTAAAAGCGAGGAGATGGGTTTGTCTATGAAGACCGAAATACATGCTGATGTTCGGGAAACATCATTTATACAATACAAATATCCACACCTGATCAAACAGGATCTTGAGGAGCTGCCCTCAGTACATATTGATATCAGGGATGGGTTGAAAAAAGGTCTTAAAACGTTCAAAGCCATGGGTGCCGGTCAGGGGTATATCGGCACACCAGCGCGTGCTACAAAAGCGCTAGGAAAAATTCATCTGGAAGAGCAGGCGGAAATAACAGCTGAAATGATCATACAACTGATATCAGGCCAGCCCTTACCAGAGATGAGCCCGGGTATTCTAAAATACTTAAAAGAAAGCATTCAACTGTAGCTTTCTTTTAAGAAAATCCTGATATCAACCTAAGTCATGTTTCAGGTTGATATAATTACTTCTTTCAAAACCCATAGTCTTGAAGAACGAGAGGAGATCGGTTGAATCCCAGGGAACAGAGGTATATACTGTTGAAATGCCGCGTGCTTTGTAGAACATGAAAACTTCCTTGGTCATTCCCGCTCCGATGCCCTGATCCATGAATTTGGGATGTACGCCCATCGTTGCCACATAGGCGCAATCTTCTGATCCAAACCCAAAAGGAAGGATGTAACTGATCATGAAGCCGATAATCTTACCATCGAGTTCGGCGACGAAATGACCATCTTCCATACCTATGGATTGAGCCCTCTCCAAAACCATCCGTTTGAAATCGGCGTCAACCCCTTTGTTTGTAAGAAGACTGTAAATTTCACAGATATCGTCAACATCCCCTGCTTTCCATCTCCTGATGGAAACATTGTTCTGATCAAAATCCATTCTGTTTCCTGTCCGATTAATCTATTCTAATAATTTTGACTTGATGTCCAACCCAATCAGGCGGTAGATAGATCCTGCCGCTGTTACCACTGGACCGGACAGTTTTCTCAAGCATCTCCTCGCCGTAAACTTCGAATTTCACCTTAGTATGGGCAACATTCGATTCGCCAGCAGGTTCACTGGTAACTTCATCATTGTGTTTATCTTTCACTTTTCTGTCCATTGCTGCTTTCCAATCAGCAACCCCATCCCTTACCAGATGTAAACTGTTACATAATAGGGATCAGGATTCCCAGTATCTATACTGTTAACATATATCACTTTTCTGTGAATTCCAATCATTTAGCCTTTAACCTAACATACTTAACTGGGGGAAATCCAGAAATATTACAATCACTGAACTTTCTATCACGACAACCGCATCAAAAACTGAATCAATGCCCCCCCAATCAAATTTTCTTCTTAACTATTCAGCAGCACCCCATCTGACCATGATCTGATCACTTTGCATACTGATATCAAATTCTACGCTTATCTGCCAAATCGAGCCGTTTATGTCCATATGGTGCATCACTGACCAGTTATAGATCTCGAAACTGGCTAATTTCATGCCATTCGCTGACGAGTTACTTTTCTTCTTGACTTCATTGTAGCTACAATGTAACTTTTAGCTATGTTGCAGCTACATAACATCTATTTTGTAATCATCATGGCTCTGGGCATTTGAATCGAGAACTTCAAGAAAGCACGCATACACATCGAGAGGATACACATGGAAAGATGGCAAAATGTAGAACGCGTTCCAGCTCCCGCAATAATCCCAACCTACGGACCACTTTCGGGAATGAGGGTTTTGTTGACAGGTAGTGTTGTTGCTGCACCTTTTGCGGCAAGCTTACTGGCAGAATATGGAGCTGAGGTTATTCATGTCGAGCGGCCGAAAGTAGGAGACCCCTATCGTGGGCAATCCCCTATCATCATGAGAGGCAGTAGCGACAAAGAGCCTTTCGTAATTGCCGGGCCGGAGATCCCTGCTGACCAGAAAGTCAGTACAGCCTGGATACAGGAAGGCAGAAACAAACTGAGCCTGACCCTTGAAGTAAACATGAAAATTCCTGAAGCCAGAGAAATCTTCCTAAGCCTGATCAAAAATTGCGATGTCTGGATGGAAAACATGGTCTGGACCGAAAAACTCGGAATCACGGATGGCATGTTGTTCGAGGTTAATCCCAAACTGGTTATCGCCCACGTCAGTGGTTTTGGCAGACCTCAATTCGGCGGAGTACCTGAGGAGTGTGATCGACCATCGTACGATCCTATCGGCCAGGCTGAAGGCGGCTATATGTTTGTTAATGGTTTTCCTGAACCGAGCCCACCGTCCCATGCCAGTTCATTCATCAATGACTACCTGACAGCCTCATTTTGTGTAAATGCTATTCTCATGGCATTCAGACATGCAGAAAAAACCGGTGAAGGTCAATCAGTTGATGTTGCTCAGATAGAATCAATGAGCAAAGTTTTAAATGATGCTTTTGTAAATTACTTTCAGCTTGGCATAGTCAGGCAGCGCGCCGGAAACAGAGTACCTATTTTCCAGCCAGGCAATCTTTTCAAAACTCAAGACGGTTACCTCTACCTTGGTGCTTTCGGACCGGCGGTCTATAACCGTGCGCTAACGGCAATGGGTATAGATACGGAAAAATTCCCCCATGCAGAGGCAGGTAGTTCAAGAGAAGCAATCAACTCAGAAATTGGTCTTCAGCTCAACGCCGAGATCGAAAACTGGATGACATCCAGAACTTCGGAGGAAGGAGCGCAGCAATTGAAAAAGAACAAGGTCCCCTGCGCTATTCCTAAGACGATCGAAGATCTGGCAGCCAGTAAGCATTACCAGGAACGTGGTAATTTTATAGAATACACCGATCAAACTCTCGGCAAAACAGTCAAGGGTTTCGGTTTTGGTCCAAAGATGAGCAGAACAAGTCCTGATGTATGGCGCGGAGCACCAACACTAGGCCAGGATACAGAAGCGATCCTCAGTAAGGTTGCCGGTTATAGTAAAAGTGAAATTGAGAATTTCAAGGGTAAAGGTGTCATCGATTAACCCGTAATTTCATATTGAATCCATCACAGGGGTGCCTTCCCGAAGGCACCCTGGACCTCAGTTAATTACATCTTAATTCAATGCATTCCGACACTACACCCAAACTCAAAGCGATCCCATTTAATTGTGACTCCTACATTGTAAACGGGATCAGCCTGAGCTTTTTGGATAGTGGTGGCGAAAAGCCACCCTTGCATTTTTATCATGCCAACGGCTTTCCTGTCAGCGTCTACCTCCCTTTATTGATAAAGCTCACCAAGCATTTTAGAGTTGTTGGCTTAAGCATACGAGGCCAGGATTCTCAAACTGCCGGAAACACATCCTGGCATCGGATTGCTGATGATTTAATTGGCTTTTTAGATGCGAAACAGCTAAGCCCGGTGTTAGGTGTCGGTCATAGCGTCGGCGGCGTAACAACAATGATCGCCGCTGCTAAAAGGCCGGATCTGTTTTCCAAAATCATCCTGATTGATCCAGTCATTCATCCTTACAACTCGTTGTTATCACAGGCTGTGATGCGAGTGTTAGGAAAAAAAAGTCGCTTTATGCTGGCACGGTTGGCAAGGGCACGCAGACGCCATTGGGCTAACAGGGAGGAAGTTTATAACTATTTCAAAGGTAAAAGCCTCTTTAAGCGCTTCAACGACGAATATTTACGATCATATGTGACCTATGGCGTCAGACCTTCGGCTTCTGGCGGCATGGAACTCTTATGTCCACCGGAGGCTGAAGCGCGAACTTTTGAAAATTATCCTCTTGATGTCTGGTTCTGGGTACAACGACTGAAAACACATGCACTCATCTTACGAGGCGAATACTCAGAAGTATTAACCGATGATTCGGTTAATCGATTTTGTCGCAAAACCACCTCTGCAGAATCCTGCCTGGTGCAAGGTGCAGGCCACCTCATTCCGATGGAAAAACCTGAAGAGGTTATTGCAATTATCAATGCTAATTGACGGAACTTTGGCATTCGATTCAAACTAAATAAACAACCGACCTCAGAGGGGCCGGTTTTGGATTACGCCTGAAATGGGATAAAATGCTCTCCCTCTAATAGAGGCAAAGGGCGTTGTCCCCTATATTTTTCAAAACAGTCGACCCTGCTGTTGATCTCAAGCGTCCTAGTTAGCCTCATGTTGAAAATACTTTTCAACATGAGGCATCAAGCCTTACAGTATCGACACAATATCCTCTGCGATAAAGACTTGTCACGTTTCCTTGAAATCACATATAAAAAAGATTCTGACAGACTTGAAAAAGAAGATATAGAAACAATAAATAACACTTTTTTTACTACAGATATAAGAACGATCTTGCCAACTAAAGAAGTCAGGTAGATAAGGTTTCGCTCTAAACCAGCTTCAAAATCATCAGAGGGGCTGTCACTTGGGTTGGTTGTATTGTAGATATTACTCAATTTTAAAACACGCAAGAAGAATTGAAGCAGTTGAAGGGCATTTTGCCGTTATGCTCTTTTTGTAAAAAAATACGAGATGACAAAGGGTGTTGGACTCAAATTGATCATTATATTGCAGAGCATGCAGAAGCTGACATTAGCCAGAGTATCTGCCCGGAATGTATGCAATATAAATATCCAGAGGTTGATTAAAAACTGAAAGCTGAAGCGCGCTGATCACCTCACTGCCAGGGTTCTGGGCTATCTATTTTTAAAATGAAATTTTCAGTAAACAAAACACGAGTTATCGTCTAATCAGTTACCCTTTAGGCTTACCTATTAAGTTTGAAGATAGTCAGCCTCCATTATGGCCATGAACTCCAACAGATAAACACCTGTAAAGATGAGACTTTCATCCTCAGTTGAATGTTCGCCGTATGACGTAACATATCAAGAGCAACCAATGAATATACCGTAACGTCAACTACCTATGCAATTCAAGGTAAACAGCTTCTGCAAGATTTTCTTTAGTATACGGTTTGTTAAGGAGTTTGCCTGCGCCTAACTGAAGAGTCGTTTTGACATCATCACTCTCTGAAAAACCACTTATTATTATTGCTTTTATGCCCGGATGAATCTTCATTACCTGCTCATAGGTCTGTCTGCCATTCAGCCCCGCACCCATAACCATATCCAGCAACAGGAGGTCAACACGTTGTTTCTTTAAAAATTCTATCGCCTCCTCCCCTGAGGAAACAGAATAAGGTGTATAACCGAAAGACTTCAAAAATTGAGTTGCAATGTCACGCTGCTGCAACTCATCATCCACAATCAGCACAGTCTCTCCCTGCCCTCGATATGCTTTCTGTGACAACTCTACTTCCGGCAATGCAGCCTCCCTCTTAGTGCAGGGAAAATAGAGGGTGAAGACCGTTCCACTCTCTCCGGCGCTAACTCCCAACCCGCCATTGTGATCCTGAACAACATTCCAGACTACGGCAAGACCAAGCCCGGTACCGCTCCTACCCAGCTCTTTTTTTGAATAGAACGGTTCAAAAATATGTTCCAGCTCATAGGCAGGGATTCCCTTACCAGAATCATGAACTGAAAGGACTGAATAGACACCTTTTCTTATTTTCCCATATGGTGTTTCCAGTATGTCAATATCCTCGACACTGGTAGCTAGTGTAATGTTGCCAATACCGGACATTGCCTCCACGCCGTTTACAACCAGATTCATAAGGCACTTTCTGATATGGATAATTGAACAGGAAATATTGTGTAAATGAGGATCCAGTTCCAGCGAATAGGTAAAATCAGGATATTGCTCCTGGAGATTTTTAAACTCCGGCGATGCCACATATTCGTGTATCAGGTCATTTAGATTAGCAACAGATCTTGGTGCGGCGACACCTCGCGCCACCATCAGGAGATCTGCAACAACCTCAGCGGCGCGCAACCCTGCATCCTTCATTGGTTTGATATATTTATGCAACGGACTGTCTTCGGGCAGCTGGTGTTGCATCAACTCCGGATAATTAATCAAACCCGACAGGATATTGTTCAAATCATGTGCGACGCCACCCGCCATCATGCCAATGGATTTCATTTTCCGATCACGATTCAGCTGTTCTTCAAGGGCCAATCGCTCTGTAATGTCAACCATAACTATTCGTGCACCGGTCACAGTATCGTTTCTTAGAATAGCTGCGGCTTTGATAAGAACCGAAAAGCTACTTCCGTCACTGGCATGCACTGTATATTCATTTTTCTCCTGCTCCCTGCCTGAAGTGATTGATTCTAAATCAATCACGTCCTTTTCAGCCGGTTTCATATCAAGCAGATCAAAAAAATTATGAACTGAAGTGCTGAGGTCTGCAAGACCAAAACGATTTATGGCAATTGCATTGGCAAAAACAATAGTACCCTCCGCATCTGTTTCAAATACCATTTCAGGAAGTAAATTCACCAGTTCATGATATCGTTTAGTGCGTTCAAACACCTGTTGTTTGAGGAGTCTTCTATTAATAGAAAGATAAATGATAAAAATCGCTGTGAGAACAAGAAAAAACTGGAGAAAAAAGGCGGTTATTAATGGATAGATATCTCTAACTAATTTCTGACCATGGATCAGCCCTATAATCTCGCCATGATAAACAATGGGAGCAGAATGATTTCTCACCTGAATTATCTTTAATCGGGCAAGAACGCTATCAATGTCTGAAAGGCTGGAATGCCCATCTACCAAAATTGATATGTTCTTGCCAATTATCACTCCTATCTCTTTGTAATATTCTGTTTTTTGAACAAGCTGCAGATAGGATCTCATGCCGGTTGTATCAAGATTCCATGCATCATAGGATATAATTTCAGCATGAATCCTGATCTGTTCAGCATCATTCTCGCGGTTTGTATGCCAATACCAATAGGCAAAACTACCATATATTACGAAGAACAGCAGTACCCCTAAACTGATCAACTGTTTCTTTTTACCGTAGAAAGTCATGACAATGGCGTCTCACATACGTTAGGTTCAGGCTAAGACAAAATCGCTATTCTCAAACTCTTCGGAATTTTCAAAAAATAATGCTGCAGGTAAGCGAAGATTCCGATATCAATTATATGGCTGTGCGTATTTTTTTAGAAAATGTCTCAATTTTGACTAAAATTCCTATTCTTTGACAGCCTCCTAGGCTGAAAATGCCTTATAACGAGTATTTTTTTACTATTTCCTGATATTTTTTAGTCTTCTTAAACTTCTTTAACGCGCGTGCAAATTTGGTATGGAGTTCTCCATTTCCCGAAACTCTAGAGAAACCTATATACAATAATTCATTGTTGATATGAGGTGACAAAAAACGAATTTCTTCAGCTACCGCCTGTTTTTCAGCATAGTATTCGATCACGCTTCGATTCCCGACACCTACATCAAAGCGACCGTATACCAGCATCTGTATCAGATGCTCTTCATTCGAAGTGGGTACTTTTATAAACGCCGAATAATTATCAAATTTTTCGCCATAACTGTAGCTATCAACCACGCCGATCGTGTACGAGTTGAGGCTTTCATAGTCGCCTGAAAAATTGATATTTCGCCTTTTTAGCGTGAAAAACGAATTTGTCTCTTGAGCAATATCCAGATTATCGAAATAGAGATAAGCCTCGCGTTCAATTGTTCTAAACAACGGCATAACCGCGTCAACATCCCCCTGTTTAGCATTGGCCAACATCCGTTTCCAGGGGAATGCCTGATAGCTGATATTCAGATCAATCGTAGTTGCCACCTGATTGACTACTTCAACACAAAAGCCTGTTACCTCACCATTTTCTTCAAAATAGTACGGTGGATACCCAGTACTTACACCAACCGTTATCTTCTGGGCAGCATGACAAACCTGCCCAGTTCCTGTAAACACAATTGAAACAAGCAATGCAATATACACACACGTTTTCATGTGATGAGCTCTCTTGCATAGTAAAAAAAACAGAAGCCTTTCTCAGAAAGCCCTGTCTTCAATCTGAGTTTCACAATTTCCAGCAGACTTCTCAACAACCCAATCGAAAGATCAACTAACACCTGTTGAGATATCATGGAATATCTGCAAATTTGTAACAGTTTTTCCCTTGCTCCTTCGCCGCATACATTGCATTATCAGCAGCATGAATGAGTGAGGTCATCTCAACGTCGCTGTCTCCTAAAGCGATACCGATTGATGCTGACACATCAACCTCACCATCTACAATATCAAAGTGAAGATGCAACTGGTCGAGAATTGTCTCAGCTATCTGGCCGATCTCAAATCTATCTTCTGCATCCAAAAGCAGGACGACGAATTCATCTCCCCCATAACGCCCAACGGTATCACTTTCACGCACAGCTCCTTTTAAGCGGCTTGCAACCTCCACAAGAAGCTGATCTCCGGCGATATGCCCAAGGCGGTCATTGATTATTTTGAACCCATCAAGATCAATAAACAGTAGAGCAACGCCCTTCTTACTCCGTTTACTCAGCTGCAGAGCTTTATTCAATCTGTCCATAAAGAGGCTGCGATTTACAAGACCGGTAAGAGAATCATGCGTTGCCATATATCGAAATTTTCTTTCCAGCGCCCTTCTCTCATTCATTTCCGCATGGAGCGCAGAGGTTCGCTGCTCAACGCGTTCCTCCAGGTTTGATCGGGCATCTTCAACCTGATGAGCCATATCATTAAAACTCGAACAGAGTTGCGTTAACTCTAGGACAGCAGATTCTTCACTGATTTTTGCGCGCATTCCAGGTGAGCTGGTAGCTAAGCGTTCAGCAGCCTTGACGGTAGAGAGGATTGGCCTGCTTATAACTCTGGAGAGCCACCTGCCGATGAGCATTGAAAACAAAAAACCAAGAGTACAAACAACAAGAGCTACCTTTCGTACCACTGCTGCACGTTCTACAAGCTCGGATAGCGGCTGCGGGATCATTACCCCCCAACCGGTTGACGGCACGAATGAATATCCCGCTACCATATCTGCTTTCATTGCCGGAGAATAAAACTGAATGACACCGGTTTTACCACGCATCATCTCCTTAGCTGGCGGTAGGATAGAGATATCTTTCATTGTAGCCTGCCATTCTGGTTTCGGGTGAGCTATCAAATGACCTTTATGATCGATAATCGCAGCATGCCCCTTCTTTCCAAAGGTTACTGCCCGCTGCACTTCGATGATATAGTTCGTCGAGAGATTACCCAACACTCCCCGCCCCTCGCCGTCCTGCCAGTACAAATAGATGCAGGGAGAACCGGAACGACTCGGCAGCACACCGGTTATCTTAATATTACCGACCTCGCGCCATTGCTCATTTTTGAGCAGATCCGGAACACCCATTTCCGGTATCTGGTCACTACTCCCATAATGGTATGTATCGACCTGTCCAGAACTATCAACTCCTACCAATAGTGTTATACCTATACTTTCGAGAAGATACACATGGGCTGCAGCCAATTCATAGTCAAGATGAGTACTGATATCAACCATCACAGCTTCAATATCTATTGAATACCTGCTCAGCGCACCTGTGAGATTGCGTGCAAGTAAAAGATGACGTTCACGCACTGAGTTCCTTTCCTGAGCAAACGCATTCTGCTGTATCCAAATGGCAAGAAAGACCACAGGTACAAGAGCAGAAAAAGCGAACATCCAAAAAAGAGCTGTTCTTAGCTTGATCTTCATCATAGAAAAAAACACCAGCGTGACTACAATTCAATATGAATATATATCTGAATTCAATCGATTAAAACGTGGCGAGGGAATTGAAAATTCAACTGAATAGTAGATATTACCGTAATCCAATAAAAGATCCGCTCCACCGTTCATAGTATTATACGTATTTTTCAAGCTTTTATATAAATATATTCAGGTTCTGAGGTCACCCAAGAAAACTCTGGTAACCCATTTGGGGCCTTACACACAACCTGCAAGTCAAGCAAACAGCCATTGTAACGGGCGATTCGCAAACTACCAGTGACACCGTTTCACCTCAAAATCACTAAGACTCTTTTGAGAGTTACGTTTTTCCACACAGATACGTTTACTGAATTTACTATATGATTCAAACATCTTACACGTCACCAGTAAAAAACAATCGATCTTACATTTATGTGCTTACTACCAAAAGCCTTTAATCATGTAGATAATTAACAGCTATGCAACACGAACAGCCATATTCTTGCCAACCAGTCTCACAGTTGACAAAAACTCTGACATCAGTTTCTGTTGCATGTATTATTTGAATCCAGCAGTGTATAGAAAAGCGAAAGAGATGATCGCCTATGTGAAGATCGATTGTCCAAGACAGAATCAGGCAATTTTTGCCCAAAAACATGTAATCAGGCTATCGATACCAGCCGGGTCAACACGGAAATGCCGAAGTGCCCGGGATACATCATACGAAGAGTGAAATTATGACAGATACGACTATGGCAAACAAGATAACTGAAATAAAAATTGTGTGGGAATACATAGTTAAAGCAGAACACCTCGATCAATTCGTTCAGACGTATTCTCCTGATGGCGAATGGTCTAAACTGTTTAAAAAGCACCAAGGGTATATAAAAACAGAATTAATCCAGGATACATCTCTCAACAACAGGTTTATTACCATAGATCACTGGGATTCATTACTCGCATACTCTGACATGAAAAATCGAAGCCGAAAAGAATATAGAGCTCTTGATGAAACCTTTGAGAAATTCATTGTAGACGAAAACTACATTGGTATCTTCCAGATAGTATAATACCATTTATCCCGACCAACACAAAAGCCATGCGGATGGACGAAAATAATAGCGAAATCAAATAGTAGACTTCAGGCATTCTGTGACCCATCAACCCCACCCTAGCTGAAAAACGAATCCTTAAAATGATAAAGAATTTCGAATATAAAATTCCACTTGAACTAAAAAAAAGTTACGAGTTGATTTTGGAAAGTGGTAATGAATTAGCCAATTGGGAGCTAGTGAGTTCAAACGAGCAAGCAGGCATCATTGAATGGAAGCAAAAATTCTGGTTAGGATTGGCGATATCAAGAATCAAAGTCTATTTAAAAGAACCTCGTCCCCAAAATACCTTAGTTACCATTTATATTTCTCCACCTCTTCAGATTTTTGATCCTGCAAATATGTGTGAGCGTATATATAAGAAATTGGAACTCAAGCTCAACAACACGACAGTTCATCATCTATAAATACTAGGAGACAGTATGGATATCATCAAAATCATTTGTGCAATTATATTTCCACCAGTTGCAGCCTTCCTTCAAGTAGGCTTCGGAAAACATTTTTGGATAAACATTCTTTTAACACTGCTGGGAATTCTTCCTGGTATTGTTCATGCTGTCTGGATCATCGTGAAAAAGAAGCAGTAGTTTGGTTTAAAAAGGTCAAAAAAAATCCCTCTGTTCCTTTCAAACACAGAGGGATTTTGCATTCAACCAAAACGTACATATTCTAAAATCTACCAGCTATCACCTAAGACTTGGCTGATATCGGTACATTTCTCTTTTTCTTCATCTGTAAGATCTTCTTTTTTCTTAATATTCTTGAGATCATCTATATAACACGCATACTCTTTGCCATCTTTATCCTGAATAAAAACCATCTTTTTGTATTCTTCAGAAATGACTTTTCCTCTCATGCTCATAATGTTCTCCTTGGCTATAAGTTTGGATACTTTCAGGTGTCCCGATAACCTTAAGTTGAACGAGATCCTACACAACTGAAGGTTACACCTATGTTAAGTTTTCTATAATGATTTGGCAAGTCACCGTATCAATATTTGTCAGGCACAATATGTTTTATAACCGAAAACCACCTATTTTCAGGATGGAAAACAGTCAAATAATGCCTTCTATTACATAATGATTAATGTTGCTGTAAATGCACTTTGTGGTACTTCCCGAATATGAGAAAGGGATTACATTTTTTTTAGTTTGAACTGGTATTTCAGGCTGTTGCTCGTTCGCTATGTACCTCAAGCACTAGTGTCATGTTATGTGTCAGATGTCGTAATAATGTGAAGCTTTTTCTCTTCCTGCAAGGCATGACTGATGGAGCATAGCAGCGCTATGTAACTGAAGGAGTAACGAAGTTAGGAAGTGAAAAGGGCAAGCAGAATTAGATATCTGAGGCATGACAGAACACTGGATATAAATCGTTTTATTTTAATACATTACTCAGGTCAATTATGATTGATTTACATATAAACGGCAAAAAACATCAGGTAGAGGCTGAGCCGAATGAGCTCTTAGTATGGGTAATACGCGAGAAAATCGGATTAACAGCGACAAAATTTGGATGTGGTATTGAGATGTGTGGTGCTTGCAAAGTACTGATCGACGGCGAAATCACCCGTTCATGCGTCACCAACCTGTCAGAGGTTGCCGGAAAACAGATCTTCACTAAAGAAGGGTTACCAGAGGAGCATCCGCTCAATTCTCACTAATGCATCGTTAATACTGCTCGCTATTACATTGAGGTAAAAATGAAAACGTGGATAATATGTATATGCATCATTTTAACTTCCTCAGCATTTGCCAAGGAGAATACGATGGGAGATATTTACACAATCGACGTAGAGACTATCGACGGCAACATCACCAACCTCAGTCAGTACAAAGGGAAAACGCTTCTCATTGTAAATGTCGCGAGCAAATGCGGTTTTACATCTCAATATGACGGACTGGAAAAGCTCTACAACACATACGCAGACAGAGGGTTCGTGGTTTTAGGTTTTCCATGCAATCAGTTTGGTGGCCAGGAACCGGGTAGCGAAAAAGAGATAATGGACTTTTGTCGTCTCAATTATGGCGTAACATTTCCTATGTTCGCTAAAATTGAGGTTAACGGCAAAAATACCCATCCGCTTTATCAGCACTTAAAAAAAGAGCGCCCTGGATTGCTCGGGAGTAGTGGTATCAAGTGGAATTTTACTAAATTTCTTGTTGATCCAGACGGAAATGTCATTAAGCGTTTTGCATCTTCCACAACACCGGATGAAATTGAAAATGACATTGTAAAGTTGCTGGTCGAGCCTGAGTAAGCGTAAATCAACCCTTCCTCTTTGCTCAACAGGGCCGTTCTCAAAATATTAGAAATTTGAGCAGGAGGAAGTAGCAAACATCATTAAATTCTGCGTATACGTGTTACCTGAGAAATCATGATTAATCAAAATCATACAGCTCAGGCGGCCTCCGTTCCGGCACCTCCACACGATCGATTTTTCCGGTGTACCAGTCAGCAGAAACATAGAGCGAGCAATAACAGCTCCCGAATTCTTTTACATCAGGTTCACGATACGTGCACGGACATATAATGTCACGATCGTTATCTCGCTCTCCTGAGCCGAGTCTACAGGGACAGGCCATATAGCCATAGCGTTTTTTATTGGTTATCAGGCCACGTAGGAGTTCGAACGTTTTTTCCCGGTTTCCGTTGAGATAATACCCTTTGGGTTCATTCACTTTTTTGAGCATGTCATAAAGTTCATCGACCTCTGTGCGAATCCCGATTTTTTCTTTTATCTCCTGAACTTTGTAACCGATCACAACCTCATCTCCCACCACAACAGTGGGAAAAGAACATTTTGGATTGACTTTCCGCAACGCTTTCATCACCTGTTTTTTTTCATCCCCGTCCAGCTCGTCGGCCTGAATGAGGGTAAAAGAAACTTTGAGATCATCAAGCATTTTCTTGATGTTCGAACAAAATCCACAGGTAGTCAAACTGTACAGGATTATATTTTGAGAGGTCATGTAGAAAATCCATTTATTTGTTATTACAAAAGAATACCACCATTTAATATTGAATTACATATTCTGGCAGGTTCTTGCGTTTCTATGAGGTCATAATCAATACCTATCTTTTCAGACATACGCCTACTTTACAATAGAATGCGTAAAAAGGCTTTACATGAAGCCTATCACAAAGAGACCTCATACACGAACAGAGGCTCTGATGACAGTTAATCTCAACACAGGCAGACTGTAGAAATAATGATATCGCTCACAGATTCCAGATTTTCAGTATGCAAAACGATCAATAGGCCTCCAGAAATTGTCTGGAACATTATTACAGATACCCACCATTGGCCTAAATGGGGACCATCTGTTGTTGATGTTGACTGTACAGACCGACATATCAGATCTGCCAGCCATGGTCGGGTAAAAACAGCATTCAGGATATGGCTGCCATTCACCATCACCACATTCATCGATATGAAATCCTGGAGCTGGCATATCGGGCCTTTTAAAGCTACCGGCCATAGAATAAGCAGGATAGACGAGCACTCATGCACACTGTGTTTTGATATGGCCTGGTGGGCGGTCGCCTACATACCGATCTGCTGGATTGCGCTTCGAAAAATAGATGCACTTGCAGAGAAGATATGAGAGCACATGTCCGACTTAAAATTACGATGTGTCATTTGCTGCTAGCACCTGGCCAATATTTTCACATATTCAGTTTATTGCTCCTATACCAGCCACTCAATAAAAGCCATAATTTAACAACAAATTCAGCGCCAACCATAGCAGTTTTTTTCCGCTACTTTATACAAGTAGACCTTTCTTTCGGCACCATTTATGTGATAGAATCGATATAAAGAAGATGCACCATGAAGAACCAGCTTCCTCCCAGGGAGGCTGCTTTAATCCCAGAGCATTCTCAGTACTGATCGCACTAATCAGTGATATTCACTCTGGTATTTTACCAGGCAATACGCGAAGTGTTTTGTAATCGGGCCTTCCAGCATTTTCATGCTCTCTACTACATAATCAGCAATGTGAAATGCAGAGGTATTTGATGGTGTGATTGAGTCCATTTTTTCCTGTTCACCAGCAGGTGGATGAATCACCAAGACAAAACAGCAACTGAGGAGGAATACAATGGCACCGGAAGACATGGAATTATTGGGAAATGAGGACGTTGAATACAAAATGAAAAAGATTGATTTTTCCTATGAAACCGACCCTGCTGAAATCAGGGTCCTCCTGCCAAGAGATGCATGGGCCGCTATGGCGCAAAGATCGTATGTGTTTCAGGCAAGAAAAGCCGAAATAATTTCTCAGATCTACGCAGCCCAGGCAGAAATGCTCAATGAAAAGATCAAAATAATTGAGAAATACACTCGCTGAAATCAAACAGAAGGGCTAAACGGCAAACACCAGAACGCACTCTTACAGGAACGCGTATGACTGCTGATAAACAGACAGTGGTATTTGTAGCCTTTCAAGAGCAACCGAACCTGGGTGTCGGATACCTGGGTTCGGTACTCGTTAAAGCCGGATACCGAATTCAAATACTCGATTTCCAGCTCGAGAGGGAAGAAATACTTACTTCAATCCTTGAATGCAACCCGATACTTGTTGGTTTTTCCGTTATTTTTCAGTATCACATTGAAAAGTTCAATTCCCTCATCACGTACCTGCGAAAGCAAGGGGTAGAATGCCACTTTACCTGTGGTGGTCATTATCCTAGCCTGCGCCCCAACCTCTTATTCAATGCAATACCTTTAATGGACTCAATAACCCTGTTTGAGGGTGAACACACATGTCTTGAACTCGTACAGAAACTGGAAAAGAACCAGAACTGGAAAACTATCGACGGAATCGCCTACTCTGAATCCAAAGGCCTTGTACGCAATCCCTTACGACCTCTTGAAGAAAATCTCGACACCTTTCCACCGCCGCTCAGACCTCCTCTAAAAGAGTTTGTAGCAGGCCGGAAATACGCAACCATTCTTGCCGGACGAGGATGTGTGTACAATTGCTCTTTCTGCAGCATTCGTCAATTTTACAGCGCACCGCCCGGATCGATTAAGCGGGTTCGTCAGCCTGAAATGGTAGTAAGGGAGATTGAACTCCTTCACCAGCA
Source organism: Desulfosediminicola flagellatus (assembly GCF_005116655.2). Classification (GTDB taxonomy): domain Bacteria; phylum Desulfobacterota; class Desulfobulbia; order Desulfobulbales; family Desulfocapsaceae; genus Desulfopila; species Desulfopila flagellata. The sequence continues at coordinate 3,963,024 of NZ_CP050698.1, forward strand.
GAAAGACTGCTCGATCTTTATGTTTCAGGATGATGACTTCCCTGTTGCAAAACCCCATGGGCCAACTTGGGCAATAGATTTCTGTAAACTCCTGCGCGAAAAGAACCTGGCAGAGAAAATAAACTGGAAAATCAACTGTCGTCCAGATGAAATAGACCCTGATCTTTTTACAGAAATGAAACAGTGCGGGCTTTTTCTCGTCTATCTCGGCATCGAATCGGGTATTGATGAAGGTCTCACCTATATGAACAAACGGGTGAATACTTCTACAGTCCATAAAGCAGTCAACACCCTAAAAGATCTCGATATTATATACGATTATGGTTTCATGCTGTTTGATCCAACTACAACATTTGACGCAATTAGCCGTAATCTCGATTTTCTTGAAGCAATTATCGCTGATGGTAGTTCACCAATAAACTTTGGCAAAATGCGACCCTACGCGGAAACCAGGATAGAAACGGAACTCAAAGCGCAGGGACGTCTTAAGGGGAGACAGGGGTTTGAGGACTATCGCTTTATTGATGAACCCGTCAATGACTTATATCACACCGTTATCGAGGCAATGGAAGAATGGATCGGCTCAAACAGCGGCATCACTAATGTTGCGAAATGGACGAGGTACTGTCAGTATCTGCGCGACAACAACTTTTCAGAGAATCTGGAAGACACGGATCTTAAAGAGCAGACAACAGCAATAATAGCCAAAAGCAATCGATTTGCAATCAATCTCATCAGAGAACTGAGCAATGGGTATCAGCATCAGACACTCTCCCCAACCAAGGCCAGAGAAATTTGTCTGGAAGCCCACGGCGTACAAAGCCACTATAGCTCTCAATTACATGAAATTCTGAGTTCGTTACAATCACAGCCATAAATGACTCTGATCAAAATTGCAGTAGAGGAGGTGTAATTCGTGAATATTTCATAAATCATGTTAGCTCACCTCAGATACTTTTCATATTTAGCAATATGACTCTACACACACGTACAGAAGCAGATAAATAGAGGTTGCTCTCAACCGATTTTTTACCTTTCTGACCAACGCATTTTACTATTCACAAAAGAGAAAAGTCATCGAAAATACTCATTCTGAAGTACTCATAATTGGTGCAGGTATTGCCGGGCTCACTTGTGCCCGCAATCTTATAGATAAAGGCTTTGAGGTAACTTTGCTTGAAGCAGATCAGACTATCGGTGGAAGGGTTCAGACCGATCTGGTGGACGGTTATCGTTTTGATCGAGGATTCCAGGTGTTGCAACTGGCTTATCCTGCCGCTAAAAAACTCCTTGATTACGACATGCTGGAGATCAAAAAATTCCCTCCTGGTGTTCGTATTCGAGCGGCAAATAGTTTTCATGTACTTGCTGATCCACTGCGTAAACCTGCATATATTACCAAGGCGCTTTTTTCTAAAGTTGGCACATTTGCAGATCGCTTAAAGCTGGCACGCCTTGCTGTAGAGGTAAACGCTGTTTCGCTCGAAAAGCTCTTCGAAAAAGATGAGATGCTCGTACAGGATTTTCTTGTTTCCTATGGTTTCTCAGATAGTATGATTACCCGCTTTTTCAAGCCATTTATGACAGGTGTATGCCTTGACCCTGGTTTACAGGTTACCAATCGTTTCCTGCTTTTTGTACTTCGCATGTTTGTGCAGGGAGATGTTGGTGTACCAGCCCTTGGCATGGGGGAAATACCTAAACAGTTGGCCAAAACAATCACTGCTGAGCGTATTGTCTGTAACGCTGCTGTTGAATCTTTGGAAGGGACAACCGTTACTCTGGAAAACGGGCAACAAATCACTGGAGAGGCCGTAGTGCTTGCCACTCCTGCTCCAGAAACAGCTCGCTTACTCGGCAAGCCGTACTCTATGAAATCAAGCCGTGAAATGTGTTTCTATTACAGCACCAGAGAAGCGCCGATTAAAGAACCATTTCTCACTCTTAATGGCGAGGAGAACGGCTTGATAAACAGTGTGAATTTTTCTTCGATGGTTGCACCGGACTATGCACCAGCGGGTAGTCAGCTGATATCTGCTGTTGTACCCGGCTACCCCGATGCCCCTGAAACTGAGATTGAGAAGACAGTAAGAAACGAACTGAAAGAATGGTTTGGTAATCAGACAGATACCTGGGAGATGTTGCGTTCGTACACCATTTCCCATGCATTACCACAGCCCGCTCCACCGTCTTCCAACCCGTTTATGCAAAGAAGTCATTTGGGTAACAATATATTTGATTGCAGTGAATTATCTACAATGCCAGCTATACAATGGGCATTGCTCGCGGGAGAACGGGCAGCTGAAGAAGTGACGAATATTCTTAAGACATCGTAATCAGCAATGTCACAGAATATACCGCACTCCTCAGCCATAGGACAGATACAGGTAAGCTCCGAAATTTGGAGTTTAGTGATATAGCCCGTAAATTGGTGAGAATTGCTGCCTAGATTTCTTTGGCATGTAATACAATCTTCTTAGCCAGATCCCTGAATACAAAATAATGCAGGGGTAGAACAGAGTACCAATAGAGCCTTCCCCACACTCCTCGCGGCAGAAAGTGCGCCGTCTGGATGAGTTTGTCTTCATGGATATCAAATTCAAGCCAGGCCTTTCCCGGAATCTTCATCTGAGCATAAAGAAGTAGGCGCTTATTTGTTTTAACATCAGCGACTTTCCAAAAATCAAGAGCGTCTCCGATGCGCACCTCACCGTTCATTCTTCGTCCGCGGTTCAAGCCGAACCCGCCAAAAATTTTATCGATAAACCCTCGTGCCCGCCAGAGGATGGTGTAACGGTACCAACCCTGATCGCCACCGAGCGAACACACACTGGAAAAAACCGATTCAGGAGAAATATTGTTCAGCTCAACCTCACGGATATCCCTCAATATGGCACCCGCCGGATTATCATAATCTTTAATATCACAGGCAGTGTTTCCACTACTGTCGCACCATCTGCTGACCACCTGGTTCTGCTCTAGTTCCTCTATGGCGTATTCAACAGACTTACGATATGAAGCAGGCTCAATTTCAGGGAACAGCCGTCTGGCATTATCGTTTTGCAATGTTGTTTCACTCTTTAGACCCTCAACGAGCGCTGCCGCAAGCTTAACCGGCACAGGGGTAAAGAGAATCAGCCAATACGATGACAGGCGTGGAGAAAGTACAGGCACAGGGATGAGATATCGTCGCAAACCCATCACCTCTGAAGCCTGCCTCATCATATCTTTAAAGCTCAGCGTCTCTGCACCAATATCGACAATCTGATCGGCATCTTCTTTAAGCCTTATACAGGCTGCAAGATAGGATAGCACGTCCTCAATCCCCACCGGCTGAGTTAAGGTTTTTACCCATTTGGGAGTAATCATCGCCGGAAGTTTTTGCACAAGATTACGGATAATTTCAAAACTTGCACTTCCCGAACCGATGATAACACCTGCACGTAACCAGATGGTTTGAATTTTATCTGGTTCTTCTGAGAGGATTTCACCCGTTTCTATGCGACTCATCAAATGTTTACTGGCGCTTTCCTTAACACCAAGTCCGCCTAGATACACAATTCGGCGAGCACCGGCTGCTATACAGGCGCGCCTGAAATTGTCGGCACTTTTTCTGTCAAGATCCTGGTAATCTTTATCTGAACCCATCGAATGGATGAGATAGAACGCGGTATCCACCCCTTCGAGTGCCAGTTTTAAGCACTCTTCATCAAAGGTGTCTCCTTCAACAATTTCAACTTTATCGGTAACAGCTGCCTGCAGTTTGTTTTTGTTACGGACAAGAACCCGAATTGCAATTGTGGAATCGGTGAGTAAACGCTCAACGAGTCTTCTACCGATATATCCGGTTGCACCTGTTACCAGCACTTTCAGTGGTGTATCGCTGTTTGCCATCTGTATCTCCCGGTCATGTACGATGATTCTCGTTGGTTTTTAAGCTTTCTTTGACCTTAAGCAGTCTCTTTACAACAGGCAACACGAAGAATTGGTTACGAATACAAATAAATAGCTGGCAGCATGAGAATTCCAAACACACTTGCCCAACAATGGGCGGAAAAGATATTTACTTCTCCCCAACCTATACAGGCATTGACACAAAAGCACCAAAAACGTGACAGGCAGGCACGTGCAATGCGTGCTTCTTTTTAGAGAGATACAACTAAAAATGGTAACTGAGGAAACAACCGAATGTCATTGCTTCGGTATCATAAAAATCGATATTGCTATCTCCTTTACTGTATCCCAAAATATTTGTAGCCGACCATTTCTGCCAATTGAATGGCGCCATGTAGTTTGTCATCAAACTCACTCCATAGCTATCGTTATCACGCATTATGTTGAAAACTGGATGTACTTGATCATATTCACTGCGGCTATAATATACACGTGGGCTCACCATTAAACGACCTGTTATATAGCGTGCTTCAAGTTCAAATTTGTATTTTTCAAAAGAGTTGGCCTCTCCGTCATAGTCACCAGTTCTGACACTGAAACGTGGCCGTAACTCGAAAGTTTTGCTTACCTGAAACGAGTAATTCATGTTGAGAGAATAAACTGCTCCGTCCCTGGCAAGATCAGGCATGAGGCTGCCTATAATGTCATTATCAACATCATCATTAAGATAGACAAAATTCACCCTGAAACCGCTTCCCATAATCTTGTTCAGCCCTATTTTCACACCGTATTTCGAGGTATCCGTCTCTACACGATCAACTCCGGTAACATAGGGATTTTCCCATGCCTCTTCAAACGGAGTGAAGAATGCCGAGACATCTACTATTCCGATGTCAGGCAAAGGATAGGTAGCTCCCAAATTGATGGCAAATCCACCAGCCTCATCAATTGGCGGCTCTGTTACGAGATAGAGTTTCAGACCTTCCGGTGCACCAATATCGTAGGCAAGCCTTGGGAGAATGGTTGCAATAGCTGATGTTTCTCTATCGGCTGCAGAATTAAGATTGTCTATTCGGCTTTTGGAACTGTTGGGATTGAGATTATTTCCACTATCGATGATGAGACCACCTATACCTATACTACCGGTAAAAGCATCAGGTTCGTTTGCGGAAACAAGGACACCAGAAGAAATAATTCCAGTCATGAGTGCACAGCAGAGAATTTGTTTTTTCATTGCGATTCACACCTTTATTATTTTGAGTTTTCGTTTGTAGTTATCAGTTCTACCCATCAGGTATAATTTCATGGAGAAATTGAAAAGAACCGGCAGGTGCTTGTAATATAGATTCAATTAGAGCAGGAAACGCCTTCCACCGCCTTAGCAGTTGCTCATCCGTCCAGGGATATATTCCCTGATCAACAAGGAATTGAATACCGGAAAGGAGGAATTCAGCAGCTTCAAGGGGACAAGACGTTGTAAAAACACCCTCTTTACACCCTTGAGTGAAAAGTTCCGCATAAAGCGGAGCCTGCATTGTAACTAACTGAGCGAGAAGCCTGACATGCATTCCAGCATTGTCAACTCTATGCAGATGCTCAATAATCTCGTCATGACCATCACCATGACGACCGGAGCCGGCAATAACAAGATGCCTGACCCGCTCAAGCGCCGTTCCGTTTGAATCATCAAATATTTTCTTCAAACGAAGAAATTCCTCCTCGGCCACGCTCAGTATTACGGCCTCAAGAAGTTCCTCTTTAGATCGGAAATAATGATAGATAGTACCTTTTGCGATGTTTAATTCCACCATGACATCTTTCATGGTAGTGCTATCATATCCTTTTGATAGAAAAAGCTGGCACGCCGCTGCTACAATTTCACTTTTTCTTTCTTCCGGTTTTTTTACTACCCTGCCCATACAACCTCTAATAGATCGTCCATTGATTGAAAATACTTTAAAAATGTCTGCTCTGTTATGTGCAGACTCTCTATCAAGTCACGAACGGTTGTATTGTCAAACCCTTTGTCCTGAAAATGAAAACGGGCAGCATCGACAATCTGGTGATGTATGACTTCACGACTATCTGTTGGTGTAATCATAGCCTCCTCCTTTCCACTTGCTCATTATCATTGTTTTGTAACTATTCAGCAGCACCCCACCTGCCCCCGATCGGGACGCTTCGCATAGGCATACTATAGCCAATCGTCCCGCTTGAGGCCATCTGGAGCACTGCTAAACAGTTACGGCCTACAGAAAAGGGTACGTATGAGGTCTTGACTGAATAGTTACATTGTTTTTACATTATCACTGTAGAGTTCCTGGCGGGACATTACCTCATGACCGACCGCCGGTCAATAAGATATTTTGAATCAACATAAAGGATAGGGTTCAATTAACTACGGAGACTTTAAAAATTATAATGATACCGAATTACCTACGTCACCAACTGTTCTCAAAATAATTTTCTGTTTACTCTTCTCTATAAATATACGATGTGAGGAGCAAGGTGTTAGGAATGAGGCATAAACGGTACACATTAAAAAACCCTGCCGACATGACGCAGGCAGGGTTGTGATCTTTGCAGCAATTTCAAACAGAACAACTACAAAGATTATGGCAGTTCAACAGCCCATTCTTCCAGAGGAGGAGTATTAGTGATGACTTCCTCTTTCTTTAAAAACTCTGCAAAACGGATATAACGCTGACGATCAAGTGCACCTGGACGCAATGCAAATCGTGGCAGGGTGTCTGCCCATGCTCTGCGATTGAGTGCATCATCGAGCTCACTTCTATCACCGCTAACAAAGAGCTCCCAACTCTCGTCAGGATGATTCACAAGATACTGCACTCCTGCTTCGACCGCGTTTACAAATTTCCGTAACTTCGCATCGCCAACACTTTTCGTATTAGCCACCAGTATTAACTCGTCATATGCAGGAATACCGTGTTCTTCGACAAAAAACGCTTTACCCGGACGCTTTTCGATTTCCATCTGGTTCAACTCAAAATTCCTGAATGCACCGATTACTGCATCAACCTGACCTGTGAAGAGCGATGGAGAAAGTGAAAAGTTAACATTTACCAATTTCACATCTTCAAGCTTGAGGTTTTCTTTTTCAAGCATCACTTTCAACAGCACTGTCTCAAAACCACCAACTGAATAGCCAATAGTTTTCCCTTTAAGATCAGCAATAGATTTGATAGGTCCGTCTTTAAGCACAACCAGAGAGTTCAGTGGAGTTGCAACCAAAGTCGCAATACGAACCAGAGGTAACCCCTGATCTACCTGCATCTGATGCTGGTGCTGATACGAAACAGCGATATCAGCTTTACCTGCAGCAACCAACTTAGGCGGATCATTCGGGTTTGACGGAGCAATCAGCTCGACATCAAGACCCTGATCTGCAAAATAGCCCTTTTCAAGTGCAACAAAGAGTGGTGCATGATCAGGATTAACGAACCAATCAAGCAGAACCGTTACCTTTTCAGCTGCTGCTGCCTGTCCTGCCATTGCAAACACTGCTACCGCCACAGAGAGAACAATTGATCTACATACTTTTTTCATTGTATATTTCCTTTGTCTTTTCCCAGAATATTAAAGTCGTTACGACCTTATCTACTAAAAAATATAGCCCCAGCGATACCACAGCCAATACAGCCAGGGCGGCAAACATTACATCAATCTGCATTCGCGCATTTGCGTGCAGCATATAAAAACCAAGACCGGAACTCGAACCAACCCACTCACCCACCACTGCACCGATTGGCGCAACAGCCGTAGCCACTCTCACCCCTGAACCAAAAGCCGGCAGTGCAGAAGGAATAACGATCCAGCGCAATACGGCAATCGGTTTTGCTCCCATAATACGCGCCAACTCCAGAAGCTCAGGCTGAGTGCGCTGCATCCCGTAATAAAATGAGGAAGTGACCGGAAAAAAGATGATAAGTACAGCCATGGCAATCTTGGAAGCCATCCCATAGCCAAACCAGAGCACCAGTATCGGAGCCAGTGCAAAAACGGGGATAGCCTGACTGATCACGAGTATCGGTAACAACCACCGTTTTAACAATGGCAGTAAAATCATGGTTAACGCACAGGTTGTTCCAAGCAGAGCACCAATAAAAAGACCTGCGAGAATTTCAATAACCGTTGTCAGCAAATGTCCCTGCAAAGCCGACCAGTGGGAAACCAACGCCTTTGCTACAGGCAGCGGACCAGGAAGAATATATGCAGGCACTCCTGAAATTACCACCACCAGTTGCCAGATCAGCAGCAGGCCTGCAGCCAAAATTAACGGGCGGGCAAGATTCATGCTGAAACCTCACTCATAAGCTGCTTGAGCAGGTTCGGGTATATGCTCTGCACCTCAATATTTTGTGGATCCCTCGGGCTACGTGTCTCAACATCAATTACAGAAATTACCTGTACCGGCTTTCCTCCCAGTACCAGAATTCTATCCGCGAGACGTAAAGCCTCAAGCGGATCATGGGTTACCATTAACACAGTTCTGCCTCGTGTCATTCGGGCAGACATGTTCTGCAATTTCATTCTCGTTAAAGCATCAAGCGCCGAGAAGGGCTCGTCCATAAGGATGATGGATCGTTCCTCCATGAGTGTCCTTAAAAGCGCTGTCCGCTGTCGCATGCCCCCGGAAAGTTCTGCCGGCAGCGAGGCCCCATAACCGGTCAACCCTGCATCATCAAGTAATCCGTCAGCTTTTTTGATCAGTTTATCAGTTACCTCGCCACGCAACTTTGCCCCGAGCAGTACATTGTCGCGAACAGTCAGCCAGGGGAGCAGTAAGTCTTTCTGAGCCATCCAGCCAATTGTTGGAACGACATCACGCTTTGGCAAGAAGTGTATATTCCCGCTGAATTTAAGCGTTGTGTTCCCTGAAATGAGCCCGAGTATTGTTGATTTGCCGCAGCCGCTCGGACCAAGCAGGCAGGTACATTTACCTGCAGGCATCTCCGCTGAAAACTGTTCAAAGAGCGGAGTACCGTTAAACGCCAGGGTGACGTTTTCAAAATGTATGGAAGGAGATTGCATACGATATAATCAGCGCCCGTTTCTGCCATGCTGAATCTGCTCAAAAATCCTGCGTGCAGAACTTTCGGGACATGCTGCAGAGACAATCGCCGAAACAACAGCCACGCCATCAGCACCGGACCGCATCACATCAGCGGCGTTTTTCTCAGAAATGCCACCAATTCCAACAAGAGGAATCGCAACATTCCTTCTCATCTCCCTCACACCTTCAAGACCGAGAGGTTTAGCAATATCCGTTTTAGTAGCGGTAGAATACACCGGGCTAACACCGATATAGTCAGCACCTTCACGCTCAGCCCGTATTGCATCCTCCTGGGTTTCTGCTGATATGCCAATCAGTTTACCCGGCCCCACAAGCGCACGGGCATCGCTGATATGCATATCACTCTGCCCCAGGTGAACACCATCGGCATCGGCAGCAAGTGCCACATCCACACGGTCATTAACTATAAGTGGTATATTTCTGGGCTTAAGCAGCGCCATAAGTGCTTTGGCCTCTTCAACCATCTCACGGGTGCCGAGGTTCTTTTCGCGCAACTGAACACAGCACACGCCACCAGTAATGGCAGCCTCAACAATTTCGACTGTTGTTCTGCCGCATGAGAGTGACCGATCAGTCACCAGATACAGTGAATAGTAATCTTTCATGCCTGTTACTTATCCGAGGTAATTCGACAACCAGCACGCAAATCTACCGGCGTCAGCGTATATAGTGCATCAAGCAGAGCTACCATAAAGCTACCAGGCCCTTTTGCCGTCTTTCCGGCAACCTCGCCAGCCAGACCAAAGTAGGCAAGCGCAGTAGCTGTGGCTGTTACGGGATCTTTATCAACAGCAGTGAATGCTCCGATAAGCGCGGTTGCAGCACATCCGGTTCCGGTAACATATGGCATAAGTGAATGACCGTTGGCTACCCGTATAACCCGTTGTCCATCAGTCACCAGGTCTATCGGACCTGTGATAGCAAGGGTGGTGCCCAGCTCTTTTGCAAGTATTGCTGCAGCTTCAGCGGCTTCATCAACGGTATGCAGAGAATCCACCCCGCGTGTTTTAGATTGTTCATCCCGAAGAGAAAGAATCTCGGAGGCATTGCCACGGATAACACTCACTGATGTTTCTTCTATAATCCTCTTAGCTGTAGACGTTCTGAGCGCTGTCGCTCCCGAACCTACCGGGTCAAGTATAATAGGTGTACCCAGCTCTGAGCACTTTCTTCCGGCCTTGATCATTGATTCAGACCAGATATCCGTGAGTGTACCGATATTCAACACCAGTGCCCCTGCAAAGCCCGCCATCTCCTCAACCTCATTCTCAGCGTGCGCCATTACAGGCGATGCACCGGCAGCAAGCAGGACATTAGCAGTAGAATTCATCACGACGAAGTTAGTGATATTATGAATCAACGGTTTATCAGCCCGAACCTTTTCAAGGTTTTCGGATGCTATTTCGGCAAGTTGCAACATAGTAATGCTCCATGTCTCACTGGTGGATAAACATACAGGCGGGGAAGATTCCGGAAATAACAGCGACAACGACTTGAGAAAGGAAACTGTCTGGAACATCAGAACAATTTCTGCAAATCCCTACGCTGGTCTTAACCAGATCAGGTTCAACGGGTATCATCTCAGGCAAATCAGCCACCCCCTGCAAAAATTTCAACTCTATTCTTCTATATATGAATAGTACCACAAAGTCAATCTAAGCGAGCCACTGATATATCAGGCAGATCATCTGAAGAAACAGAAATAAACGACACAAGAAAAAAGACCCTGTCGAAACACAGTGTCGACAGGGTCTGCAGATGGTCAGGCACAGCTATCTGGAATTTCAGAGAATCCCTTATGTAGTATCAATGTCTTGAATACTGGAAAGCTTACACCAACTTAGGACGCTCACGGGCAATCAGTACCAGAAAATCTTTATCATCAATGACATATCCCTGATCAGGGTTGGCCTGCAACTCCCCCCCCCTGCCTTTCTGAATACCGAGCAGGGTCGCCTGATACTCCTTTTTCATTGTGAGCATAACTTCCAGATAATCTTTGCCGACTAACTTTTGCGGCACGGCTACAGAGAAAAGATCATTGCCATATCGTGCACTGATCAGCTCGGTAACGATAGTGGACATGCCATGATCCATGGCAGCTGTGGCAAGAAGATGACTGCTCAACTCACTGCCGACGATGATTTCATCCGCATTTGCACGACGGCAGTGCTGCTCGTTCACCTTATTTGCTATCTCGACAATGGTATATGCATCGGGATTCATCGTTTCGATGGTCAGGGTGGTAAGTACCACCTTGGCATCGCGTGAAGTGGCATCAAGTGAATCATCTCCGAGCACAACCACGGTGGAGGCATCCTTCAAATTCGCTTTTTCCAGGGTTTCCTCATTAACCTGACCGCTGATAAAAATAACCTGTTCATCATCTACCGGTTTTTCCACTATATCGGCAATAAGGACTATCGGCACAACTTCCGCACCTGATTCACCCCGCATTTCCCGCAATACCGCACGGCTTCTATGGTTCCACTCGCAGATGATTACATGATTTTCGAGATTCGTTGTCTCCATACCTTTATTTTCCCGCATTCGTTTAGTTATCATTATCGTAGCTAAATTTGCACTCAACATGCCGAGCAGACCGATACCAAAAAACATTATCAGCGCTGCAACCACCCGGCCACCTCCTGTGGTTGGCGAAATATCGCCATAACCAACAGTTGTAAGCGTTACGACTGACCACCAGATACCGCTGACGAAATCAATCTTTGGCTCGAAATAGGTAATCGCAATACTGCTGAAAAAGATGATTACCACAATGGTGATCAGCAACTTCATCAGATTTTCTCTCTGGGCAAACGCCAGTGCTCTCTTCAGACCGTTCTTCATATCAACGTATTATCCTGATTCTTTCATAATTCTGATACTGCATTGTATTTCACCACAGTGATATCAATCAAAAAAGATCCCTCTCGAAGCATAAAGCCTATTCATCTGTAAATATTATAAATTACCATCTAAATTCTATTTCAGCCAGACCTATACCAGTCAGATAAGGATAGGCTACCGTCTCAAACTACCGTCACGACCACAACCTACCGTGGGTTCGGGGACAAAAACCTCACTTCACCTCCGCTTGCAGGCAACACACTTATCGCAACCGGTTCTCCTTCACTGTTCAGGCGCACCCTGCCAACTGCACTTTCATTAACAACGTGACGTGTAGCATGATTGTCAGGCCGGCGGGGCCGGATGCGCATTTGTCTCCGCTTTGTGAACCAGTTCAGGGGTGAATGGGTGGCATAGAGCCAGCGATTAAGCCGGTCAAACCATAGCAACAAACCCGGTGGGAATTCATTTTTAAAACCACTACACGTTATCTGCCATATATCCGGACTGTTGCGGCGATACTTGAGTTTAACATCATAAGCAAACGAGTAATGGACATCGCCTGAAAGGATCACAAAATTTTTCGGCGTCTTCCGATGACGAAAGATATTAAGCAGTACATTAGCCGAGCCCGGGTGCGCCATCCAGTTCTCGGCATCGACCACAAGTGGATGACCGCAAAAGGTTATAATTCTCTGCACCACTTCAATAAGCTTCACGCCGAAAATGGGTGCAGGCGAGACAAGCAGCACAGAAGGCTCATTCATCATCTCCAGCTGCATGGCTGAAAGCTCCTCCCAGTCAAGAAGTCCCGAAGGTTTGGTCAGGCTGGATTCTGACCACCAGCGTTTGGTACGGGTATCCAGCACCACAACTTTAGGAGACGTAGGTAAGCTGTAATTCCAGTGTTCGTATTCCAGCAGGTAGTTTATCAGTGCATCCTGTTTTTCAGCGCCCGGTTCTGCAAAACAGTCCTGCACATGATCCATGAACTCTCCGGCAAACTGTTTTGGATTATTACCCCAGCCTTGAAAGAGAAAATAGGCGACCAGGGCATTACCAATAATTCGCCTGGAAAAAGGATGTTCATAGGCAACCTCTTCCCAGCCGCGGGTCAGATTCCAGTCATCGGTAACATCATGATCATCAAAAATCATATAGATGGGAATGTGGGCCAGCATCCGCCGCACCCCTGCAATCCCACCCGCAAATAATTCAACAGCCTCAAGCTCTTGATTGTAGAGTGCTTTAAAGCCATCGGGAATATCCGCATTTCTATAGTCGATGTATTCCCAAAGCACCGGCGACCAGGTCAGTAGATACATCGCCGACAGTTCAGCAAGGGTCACCAGATGATTATGTGCTGATTCAGCAGTAAAAATAGGTTTTCGTACTCCTCCGAAAAACCTGTCTCGAAGAGTTTTAGTCTCCTTATTATGCGGGAGGAGATCTTCGCGACTGTAATAGCACAATTCGCTGCGCAGTAACTCATCACTGTCTTTGACTACAGCACCTTCGATTTTTTCCGGGTACAGCCCCAGTAATTCCATCACCCGGTGGATTGCCACGAGCATCGGCCCCCCCACATCATCGGCATATATCTGATCACCTGTCATCATCAGCAGTGCCGGGCGTTTCTCCTGCATTTCGAAAGTGCCTGCAAGTTCCTGATCAATTCTCAGCAGCGCATCCTTTGAAGGGTAATGAGGTTTGCGGCATGATCCATGCATTACATGGTCAATCTCATGTTTATAGACAATGACAGGTCGTGGTTGAGTGCCATAAACAATATCCGGACAGCAATCTGTAAGTTTCAATTCATCATTGTCGGTATGAATCAACAGATCATATTCCATCAATGTATTGGCAACAAATGGCTCTTCGGGGATGTAATCGATGAGATAGATATACGCCTGCTCACCAATCCTTACTGGTGGTGGCGAAAAATCAGAGCTGTTTCCTTTAAATACACACGCCCCGTCATCGTGGTTGTAGAGGCAGAGTGACAGATTAAGAGGCTTGCTGGCAACCAGCCACAATACCAGTCGATCTGCGGTGAATCTACGGAGAATCGGGCCTGCAATAATGGGAGGAAGTTTAACAAATTCTTGCATACGTATGCCGCGTGGTGGATATCATAAATGAATATTTCCCTCGTCTTGTGTTGTCTTCTCAACAACATACAGAACTCCACCCTAAATTATGAAGAGTCATGTGTCAATTCGCATTATTCGCAGCCGGATGCCAGTAACTAATTCGCGTAAACAGGCTAGTGCTCTGTAAACCTTTGCCTATCCGATCTTGTTCGCCCTTTTAGCACACTGACTTCGTTTCTCATTCAGTCACGTATCGCTGCTATGCTCCCTCATTCGTGCCTCGCAGTGCACTAAAATTGTCGAACAATCTTTGCGACATTTAAAGATTTACAGAGCACTAGGAGGCTGTCCGACAATGCTCTTTCCACCCATATCTTCGTTAAACTCGAAAAATTATCCTCGGGATATCGATTATATGCTTCCGGTAATTTTGCGAGTTTGCCTTGACCTGAGCGAAAATTGCCATTGTCGGACAGCCTCCTGGGATTGCTCATCACCCAGAAATCAAAACCTAAGTCCTCAGACCCGCTTCCAGTCCATGAAAAACACTGGAAAAACAACATATTTCTCAAAAACTGAAAAACATGGGTAATGGGCAGGGTTAGGAGGCTTTCCCAGAGTGGTCTTTTCTCAACTTCCTATTCCTGGACAAACTCCTACAAGGATATATTACTTTGACAGGCGCTGAGTAATACGGTTGTAAGCCTCTTTCAATTCTTCACCGACCACCTTTGCTTTGCCGACGTACTCTTCTGAAGTCTCCACAGCATCATCTGTTATTTCAGAGGCTTTGAGCTTCACATTTTGCCACGTATTCTCAGCGTCCTCAAACTCCTGCCGTACTTCCATGGAACCCAGATGAATTTTCAGTTTTATCTCATCACGCTGGGTCTTAAGCTTTTCCATCAGACTATCAAACTCTTGTGTCATTTTCATATCCTGCTCCTTTTCACATTTTTCCAGCCGATGCAAACATCAACCGCAGAAATAATCCAACTCAACATCAGCTCATTCCATAATATATCACAGCAGGGAGTGAAGAGAAAAAACATTACAGAATTTATTGGAGCATTTTTACTCAAGCAATAATTGAAACATCTGACGAAGGCGCTCAGAATTCAAATATTCCTACAACTCCAGCCACTATCAAATCAGCAAAAATAGAGTAGGGAAAACGCTATCCCTTTTTCCCTCTCAAATTTGCTATTATGCCCATCGTGGGTATACTTGAAGTAGGATCTTTTAATATACGGACACTTAGCCCATTTTAGCACAGCATTACAACATACACATCAGGACACAAAATGCATCAGCAGGCAGACTGATTTCGTATACTTCATTTCCTCCAGTTCCTGCCGAAGGAGCCAATAAATGCCACGTACCAAAATAGAAATTCAAGATACCATAGAGTACCTCTCCATCCTCGATGAACATGGGAACGTTGACAGAGAACTTGAACCGGATATTCCCAAAGAGAAACTTCTGGAGCTTTACCAGGCCATGCTGCTCGGCCGCCGTTTTGATGAACGAATGCTCGACTTGCAACGACAGGGGCGCATCGGCACCTTTCCACCAATTAAAGGACAGGAAGCTGCTCAGATCGGTTCTATCTTTCAGCTAAAAGCAAGCGACTGGATGGTCCCCGCATTTCGTGAGACTGCAGCGGAGATCTGGCGCGGTCGTTCACTGGAATCAGTTATTTTATATTACAACGGCTTTAACGAGGGAACAATCATCCCTAAAGATCAAAAGGATATGCCGATGTCAGTACCTGTCGGCACCCAGATCCTGCACGCAACCGGACTCGGTTATGCTGCCAAATATCGTAAAACAGATGAAATTGTAATGACCTATTTTGGTGATGGTGCAACTTCTGAAGGAGATTTTCATGAAGGGCTGAACTGTGCCGCAGTCTACCAGACGCCGGTTGTATTTATCTGCCAGAACAATCAGTGGGCAATCTCTATCCCGCTAAAAAAACAAACCCGCTCAAAAACTATCGCCCAGAAAGCTATAGCTTACGGCTTACCGGGCATTCAGGTGGATGGCAATGATGTTCTCGCTGTCTATGTCGCTGCTAAGGAAGCGGCAGAGCGTGCACGTTCAGGTGGTGGCCCTACCCTGATTGAGTGCGTCACCTACAGAGTGATGATGCACACAACGGCAGATGACCCGACTCGCTATCGCACAGAGGAAGAAGTTGAGTCCTGGCGAGCGAAAGACCCGCTTACACGCTTTGCAATCTATCTTCAAAATAAAGAAATACTCACAGAAACCACACAAAAAGAGATTGAGGCAGGAATCCTTGACCGGATACAGACAGCTATCAACAGGGTTGAAGAGCAGATGAAAGAGCTTGGTGATCCGATAGATATGTTCGACCACTTATTTGCTGAACTCCCACCGCATATTGAAATACAAAAGCAGGAAGTTGTCCGTAACCTCGCTAGTAATGAAAAAGATGCAAAGGAGGTGAACCATGGCTAAAATGACAATGGTTCAAGCTCTCAACCTTGCACTCAAACAGGAAATGACCCAAGATGACAGCGTGCTTATTCTCGGTGAAGATGTCGGCCCCGACGGTGGTGTGTTCAGGGTTACCGATGCCCTTATTGACGAGTTTGGTGATCAGCGCGTCATTGACACACCGCTCGCCGAAGCCGCTATCATCGGCATGGCCATCGGCATGGCGGCATACGGTTTAAAACCTGTGTGCGAAATACAGTTTTCAGGATTTTCCTACCAGAATTTTCATCAGGTTGAAAATCACGCCGCACGTATGCGCTGGCGCACCCAGGGCAGACTCACCTGCCCCATGGTTATGCGGGCACCTTACGGTGGCGGAGTACGCGCACTCGAGCATCACTCCGAGAGTCGTGAAGCCTACTGGGCACACACTCCCGGCCTGAAAATGGTTATACCCTCAAGCCCCCGAAATGCTCGTGCCCTGCTGGTGAGTGCTATTCGCGATCCTGATCCTGTAATTTTTTATGAATCCAAAGCACTCTATCGTGCTTTTAGAGAAGATGTTCCCGAGCTGGAAGAAACACTGGAGATCGGCAAGTCGCAAATATCCAGACAAGGTGATGACCTCACCATGATAGCATACGGAGCTATGCTTCGGCCGACGCTGGAAGCCGCTGAAGAACTCCAGAAGGAAGGCATCAGCGCAGAAGTAATAGACCTGCTCACAATCGCTCCGCTTGATGACAGCCTCATGATCGAATCTATCCGTAAGACTGGTAAAGCCGTGATAGTGCATGAGGCCCCAAAGAGTTTCGGGCCGGGAGCCGAGATTATCAGCCGCCTGATGGAAGGCGCTTTTTATTATCTCGAAGCACCGATACAGCGCGTTACTGGATATGATATAGTAATTCCATATTTTAGCAGGGAAAAAGCATATATGCCTGATGTTAAACGTATCATGCAGGCTGCCCGGGCTACCATGATAAAATAGGACTGAGGTTAAAGGGTTTAGGACTGAGAAAATTGCATTGGAAATGCAAAATGCTGGAAAAGAGACAGATTTCGCAAAACTGAGAAGATATGGGTAATGAGCAGTCCCAGCGTGCAATTATATAGTTACCAATGGAGCAAAAATGACCACATCGTTTCGTTTACCGGATCTGGGGGAAGGTGTTCATGAGGCAGAAATTCTGGCTGTCGCTGTAACCGCTGGTCAAGCCATTCAGGAAGGTGATCTCATCCTGGAGGTAGAAACAGATAAAGCGGCAGTTGAAATCCCTTCGCCCACCACAGGTACAGTCACTGAAATTCATGTAGAAAGCGGAGATATCGCCAAAGTCGGTGATGTGCTGATAACTTTCAGCACCAGCGACTCAGCCGCCCCCTCGTCACCGGAAACGCAACAGGAAACGGAACCTCATGTCGATACCCAAAAAGATTCAAGGCCTGCAGAAACCGTAGCAGCGCGCGCAGCAACAGGTACACCTTCAACAGACAGGAAACGGCCGGTTCCTGCATCCCCTTCCACCCGCAGGTTAGCCAGAGAACTTGATGTGGATCTACACCTGGTTACTCCTACCGGTTCAAGCGGAGTGGTAACCGCAGAAGATGTGCGTCAATTTGCTGCAGGCGGCGCTACACCTGATGCTGAACCTGAGAGCAGAAAGGTTGAAGAAATTGAAGGAGACATTGTTTATGAAGCGGTCACGACTCCTTCCCGCCAATTTGCAGAAACTCTTCCTGACTTCAGCCAGTTTGGCGAAATCGAACGTCAGCCTTTCCGTTCTATACGGCGGGCAACTGCCAATCGCATGTCCCAGTCCTGGGCGCAGATTCCTCACGTCAATTGCCAGGACGTTGTCGATATAAGCCGGCTTGAAGAATTCAGACAACGCCATAAAGACGATGTCAAAAAAGCGGGTGGTAGACTGACTATGACGGTGTTTGCCCTGAAAGCTGTGGCAACTGCTTTAAAAAGCTATCCGCATTTCAACGCTACCCTTGATCTTGCCAATCAGGAAATCATCATCAAAAAATATTTTAATATCGGGGTTGCTGTTGACACCGACCATGGTCTGATGGTGCCGGTTATCCGGGATGTTGATCGCAAATCCATTAAAGAACTCGCGGTCGAATTACACGAAGCAATCACCCGGGCGCGAGAGAGAAAATCACGCCGTGAGGAACTTATCGGAGGTTCATTTACCATTACCAATGCCGGTGCCATTGGTGGCAGTCATTTCTCAGCTATTATCAATCATCCTGAAATTGCTATACTCGGTCTCGGTCAGGGCAGGATGCAACCTGCAGTGGTCACCGACAAAGAAGGTAACCATGAAATTGTACCACGATTGCAAATGCCTGTAGTCCTCTGTTTTGATCACAGAGTTGCAGACGGTGCCGATGCTATTCGATTTATGCAGGTAATTATCAATGCACTTCAGGATCCTGATGAATTGCTGATTAATATGATTTAAAGGAGCAGCCTTTATGGTAATGGGCGACATGGTAATGACAGTTGATGTTGTCGTAATCGGCAGTGGCCCCGGTGGTTACGGTGCTGCATTTCGAGCCGCCGATCTGGGACTTGATGTCGCCCTTGTCGACCCGCGCCCCCGGCCTGGCGGAGTTTGCCTCCATGAAGGATGTATCCCTTCAAAGACCTATCTGCATCTTGCCGAGTTGCTTCTTGATACCCGAAGAGTACGCGAGAAAGGGTTACGCTTCGAAGAACCAGAAATTGATCTGGCGGCAATGCAAGCCTGGAAAAATCAGGTGATTGACAATATGGCCGACGGCCTTGTCAGCCTCAGCGACAAGCGAGGAGTGCAGCTTATAATCGGTACCGCTTTTTTTGAAAATTCAACCACAGTTCGTCTTGAGGGCTCGGAAATCAGCCGGATCAAATTCAAACACGCAATTATCGCCACTGGCTCAACACCTATTGTTTTTCCCGGCACCACCCCTTCAGCCGATAGCAGAATCATGAACTCTGCCGAAGCACTCAACCTTTCCGAAATCCCTGAAAATTTACTCATTATCGGTGGCGGCTATGTGGGGCTTGAGCTGGGCACCGTTTATTCAGCCTTTGGTAGCGATGTCTGGCTGGCAGAAGTCGAAGACAGGCTGCTGCCGCTAGTGGATCACGATCTTGTACAACCATTATCCAGACAGCTGGCAAAATTGTTCACAAACATCTTGCTCAATACTCGCATAACCAGTCTCACAGAATCTGATGAAGGGGTACTTGTGCAGCTTGAAACACCTGATGGCCAGGAAGCGCATAGCTTTGACAGAGTGCTGGTTGCCATGGGCCGTAAACCGCTTTCTGACAAGCTCGGCTTAGAGAATACCGGGGTGGAATTCGACGATAGAGGATGTATTAACGTTGACGAACAGCAGCGAACAACAGAGCCAAATATTTTTGCTGTCGGTGATGTGTCTGGAGGCATAATGCTGGCACATACTGCCACCCGTGAAGGCAGAATAGCCGCTGAAGTTATTGCTGGTCAAAGCTCGGTGTTTGATGTCAGAGCGATCCCCGCCATTGTTTACACCGATCCACAAATTGCATGGTGCGGCCTCACCGAACAGCAGGCGAAAGCAATAGATATCCCTGTGGTTATTGAAAAATTCCCCTGGAAATATTCCGGCAGAGCCAACACCATGGGTGCGACAGACGGGTTGACGAAAATCCTCGCCAACCCTGAAGACGGCAGAATTCTCGGCATAGGCATTACCGGTCGCGGTGCCGAAGGTCTTATCGCAGAAGCTGTGCTTGCAATAGAGATGGGAGCGCTGGCCGAAGACATGGCGCTCAGTCTGCATCCCCACCCGACCTTATCAGAAACAGAAGGTGAGGCTGCTGAAATATTTGTAGGAAGCCCAACGCATCTTATGCCCAAAAAGACGAGGTAGTATCTCATTAATTCACCATAATCCTGAACTTCAGTAAACCATGAGGTAGTGCTATGGATGAAATTGCAATCTTTGCCGACGAATTCGGTCCCACAAAAATTCTGCATGTGTATGAACCCAACTCAGGCTTACAAGCCATTTTAGTAGTCGATAACGTTGCTGCCGGCCCTTCGATCGGCGGTATTCGCATGGCAACGGATGTAAGCGTCGAGGAATGTTTTCGCTTAGCACGGGCGATGACCATGAAGAACGTCGCAGCAGGCCTTCCCCATGGCGGTGGCAAGGTTGTTGTTTATGGTGACCCCAAGATGGATAAAGCGAAAAAAGAGATCGTTATCCGCGCCCTCGCCAATAGCCTGCGCGACATTAAAGAATATATCCTGGCCCCGGATATGGGCACCAACGAAGAATGTATGGCCTGGATTAAAGACGAAGAAGACCGTGTTGTCGGCGTGCCTACTGAGCTTGGCGGCATACCGCTTGATGAGATCGGTGCAACCGGCTGGGGGTTGTTTCATGCCATAGATGTAGCTCTGGAACACAAAGGGCTTGAGCTTGAGGGTGCAACATTTGTTGTGCAGGGGTTTGGCGCCGTAGGCAAACACGTAGCCAATTTTCTTGCTGAAAAAGGTGCGATAATGGTTGGGGTGGCTGACTCCAGGGGAGCCATCGCCAACCCCAAGGGTATCAATGTACAGGAGTTAATAAGGCTTAAAGAGCAGAAAAAAGGCGTGGCTGAATATACACAGGCAGAATCAATCAGCCAGGATCAGTTAATCAGCATTGAATGTGATGTATGGATTCCTGCAGCGCGACCTGACATTATCAACGATGATAACGTTAAGGAAATGAAAACAAAAATGGTTGCCCAGGGAGCAAACATACCCTGTACAGCCGGAGCAGAGCAGTACCTGCATGAGCACAATATCCTCTGCCTTCCGGATTTTATCGTTAATGCTGGTGGTGTAATCTGTGCTGCAACCGAATATCACGGAGGCGGTAAAATAATGGCCATGGGTAGAATCGAGCATACCCTGCGCGAAAACACGGTGCATATCCTTAAACGTGCTGAAGAGGAGAATATTCCATTACGTCAGGCCGCCATAAACTTTGCAACCGAACGGCTTAAGAAGATCATGGCGACTAAGCGATGGTCAATATTCTAGTTCATGCTTCATCAGTCCATGCGGGGCTATCTTCTTCAGTTTGTATTTAGTGGGTATAGCTTTACTATAGCCCACTAAATGCAACTTTGAACCTGACCCCACCTGAACAGATGATGACTTTGGACCGGCCTTAATATTTCATGAAAAAAATACAGCTGCATCCTTAATGCTTTGCACATGATCCTAAAAAAACATTTCGGGATCGTAGGCTGCAACAAGAGAGATAATTCAAATAGTTCTATTTTAGATGGTTTTCATTCTAAAACTCGGCATATGGTTCTAGTTCGAGGCGCGTTTCAGATTTTTACCGCAAGTATATAACTGATATTCTGAGGATAAAAATCTGATGCGCAACGCTGAAATTGGACCATAGGGTAGTTTTAGAACGGAAACTATTTCGTATCGGGTTGAAGATGGTCAGGCATACGAATGGCAATAACCCTGCCCTTTGCTGTCACCTTACCATCTGCGATGACGGAAGCTGTGACAACCGTTTTTTTACCCTTGATCTCTTCAACTCTGGCTCTGATCTCAAGCTCAACCCCAAGGGGAGTGGGCAGCAGATAATCTACATGTAATGAACCGGTTACATAGCGGAATGCGGGACTAGTCCCGGGCTCCCGCCCTTCCTCTCGATAGGCCGCTGCAGCGGCAGTACCAACGCAATGGCAGTCAACCAGTGACGCCACAAGGCCACCATAAACATAGCCCGGAAATGCGAGATGATATTCTTTGGGCGAAAAGTGTGCCACAGATTCATCATCATCCCAAAAGCTTCTGATATGTAACCCTTTATCGTTTTTGGGACCGCAACCATAACAATGTTGAAGCGAATCGGGGTAATAATCCTGAAAAGACTTGTCAGACATAACACCTCCTGAACGTTTAAAGGTGAATATTTTAATAGGTGAGAAATCATATTGTTACACTACTCCCTAGAGTAACAAAATAGCAAAACCTAAATATATACACTCATACACTACATAATACAGCAGCCATGCCTAAACCAATACTTCGAATACTTACAGCTGTAGCCCATTACGATGGTCATGATGCTTCTATTCTGGCTATCAATCGATCACTTCTTCAACATCCATATGGTGTGGAAGTCATTTATATGGGCTTTAATATGTCGGCTGAAGCGATCTGCGCCGCCGCCAGTCAAGAAGATGCAAACGGGGTAGCCATTGCCTCGTATAACGGGGGGCATATGCAGTTTTTCCCGCATCTTTTGAATCAACTGCGGGAACACTGCCAGCGGGAGGTGCAGCTCCTTGGCGGCGGTGGCGCAACTATAAGCGCAGAAGAAGCTTTAGAACTTGAAAAGCTTGGTGTTGCAAAGATCTACCGGGCAGGTATCCCGCTTACCGAAGTGTGTGACGATATGGTCACACGCATGAAAATGAGTCTGGACAATCACATTGAACAGGAAGATTCGCAGCTACCGATTCAATTAACTCTTGCAGATATTGCTCACAGAAATGCAGATAGAGCTATCCAGACTACCCGCCACGATTCCGGGAAAACCCTTGTAGTAACCGGAGATGGCGGCGCAGGAAAGTCTACAATCATTGACGAGTTAACCTTCAGAATCCTTGAGCACTTTCCCGATAAAAAAATCGCCATCCTCTCCAACGATCCGACTACGGTAACCAAAGAGTCCACTTCAGCATTTCTGGCTGACCGCGTGCGCATGAATTATATCTACCATCCCAATGTTTTCATGCGCTCAATCTCAACTGCCGATGCATACAGATCACTCAATACAGCGCTACCCGAGATGGTGTGCCATTGCCATAAGGCGGGCTACGATATAGTCATCGTCGAAACTCCTGGGGTAGGCCAGACAGGTATTGATCTGAAGACACTCTCACCGGATATAACTCTCTGTGTCAAAACCCGCGAATACGGCACAACTTTACAACTTGCTAAAGACCAAATGCTGCAGGAAGCTGATCTGGTTGTGCTTAACAAAATTGATCTGGCAGGTTCGGAGGCTGCGTACCAGGAAATCAAGATCATGCTTGAACAGGCAGGCAAAAAGGACCGCCTCTATGGAGTGCTGGCAAAAGTTCATCGCGATCAGGGTATGGACAATCTCTTTGCTGCCCTATGCCGCCAAATAGGCTGGCAACCGCCTGCAACTGAAACGGTGGACATTTTCAAGCATGCAAAGAAAATGGAACTCGTTCCTTACGCCCGTCGCAACTATCTTGCTGAAGTTGTCCGCACGGTCAGAGAATATGACGACTGGAGCCGGGAACAGATTGCCCTTATTCGTCAGAACCCTGATAATGTTGACCGACTTGATCCAACCTGCAGGGATCTGCTTAAGAATTGGCAGACTGAGTGGCAAAAGATGTCACAGGATGCAGCAGAAAAACTCTGCATTTCAGAAAATCATATTTCAACCAACGATTTCACCTTGCCAAATGTTGCCTTACCAAATCCCGAAGATAGGCCTGAAACGTTACGTTTTCTTTTGGAAGATGGGCTTCCCGGAGCATTTCCCTATGCGACTGGAATCTTTCCTTTCCGTTTGCCCACAGCGGGCGAGACTACGCGCCAATTTGCAGGATTACGCGGCCCGGAAGAGACTAACGAGCGGCTGCATCTGCTCAATCGTGGCGTTGCCAACCCGCGCCTGAGTATCGCCTTCGACGGCATCACCCTCTATGGCGATGACAGTGATGATGACTCTGGTAGCCGGGGAAAAATCGGTGAAGGCGGAGTATCAGTCGATAGCTATGAAGATATGAAACTCATCCTCAAAGGCTTTGATATACGAACCATTTCAACTTCACTCACTATTAACGGTCCAGCACCGGTAATACTTGCCATGTATATGGTTGCCGCCTGCGAAATTGAGCGTGAACGTGAAGAAAAGGAATCAGGTAAAAGGCTCAGCCCCGAAGAATACGAAACCTTCTTTAAAGAGACATGTCGAAGCCTTCGCGGCACAGTTCAGGCTGATATACTCAAAGAAGTACAGGCCCAGAATGAATGTATTTTCCAGACCGATTTTTCCATGAAGATTCTAGGCGATATTCAGGCTCACTTTATCGCCGAACAGATTAATTCGTACTATTCACTCTCGATTTCCGGCTATCATATAGGTGAAGCCGGAGCAACCCCTGTGCAGGAACTTGCCTTTACCCTGGCCAATGGTTTCACCTATGTCGAATATTTCCTCAAGCGCGGCATGGATATTAATGCATTCGCACCAAGCCTCAGTTTCTTTTTCAGGGTTTCCCATGAGGCCGAATGGCTTGCATATGGCCCTGTGTGTCGCAGAATATGGGCAATCGCCATGCGGGATCGCTATAAGGCCGACAACCGCAGTCAACGCTTTAAGTTCCACACCCAGACCTCAGGAAGAGCTTTGCAAGCCAATGAATGGGACACCCTTAACCCGATCCGCCAAACCTATCACGCCTATGTCGGCTTACTCAATAACACCAACTCACTCCACGTTGACTCCGCTGATGAGCCGATGACCACGCCAAGCGAAAAGTATGTTCGCCAAGCAACACTCATCCCCAATTTTTTGCGTGAAGAAGCCGAAGGTTTTCTTATCCAGAACCTGCTCTCCGGCTCCTATGCAATGCAGAACCTGAGCCGACAGTTACAACAACAGGTTCTCGAAGAGCTTGAGCGGATTGATCAGCTTGGCGGTGTAGGCCCGGCAACAGAACTTGGCTATCAGCGTAATTCTATTGCCGAAAGCTCAGCCCGATATGAATGGGAGAAATATGGTGGTGGCAAAGACGATTCACCCCGAAGGAAAATTATCGGCTTCAACACCTACCTACAGCAGGTCGATAGCCCCGAAAACATCCCAAATACGGCTCAACTGATGCGCCCCCAGGAGGAGGACTGGGAAAGACAAATCGCACGAACCCAAAAGTTCAGGGAAAAACATCGTGATATCAGTCAAAAATACCTCCAACAACTTGAACAGACAGCTGTCTCCGGAGGTAACATCTTCAGCGAACTTCTACAGACTGTACGCTATGCCACTCTGGGAGAGATAACTGAATGCCTGAAAAATGCCGGTGGGAGTTACAGAAAAATGGTGTAACAAATTATAATCTCAGAAGATCAGCATCACAATTGAATAATCCTCTGTAGTTATAAAACTATGGACCAAATACCTAACAAACTAATAAACTCTTTTATTGACAGGATTTACCAGAGAGGTAGAATTTACAGAGATACTCAGGACAGAATTGCGAGCGGGGGATGGTCATTGTCTTGCAATGCGAAAACAATAGGATATCGCAACGCTGTCCGCCCCCGAAAGCCTCAATCGTTGAGAATTTCGGATAGTCACAAGATAATAAATCTATGTATTTGTAGCGTTTCGAATGTTTCACATAGCCAAGGAGAGAGCCCGCCATGAAACAAAAAACGTTTTTCCACATTACCTTCCTGTTTATGTTCATCGTCTGCATTGCCCACTCAGCTCATGCTCTTACTGAATTTGGGCAAAATCCTTTCAACCACACGTCAATTAATTCTGCTGACGAGCTTAAAACTATGCTCATGGCTCAGGAAACTGACATCAGGGCTGGTATGAAAAAGGCGGGCATTGGTAATGTATCCGATGCTCTCTATATGCAATTGACGAAAATGGAAGTCACCATGGCCGAATACGGTAAAGGACAACGTTTTCCATGGATGTTTTATCGTAAAGGCGGCAAAGGACCGGTTCGTATAGATAAAGACGTTGTCTGGGAATCCGATTCAAACTTTTCAGTCTATGAATTTCATGTTGATAAAGATGGAAAACGCTACACCTTTGTAGTACCGCCGGTTTGCGGTAACCTTACCCTGAAAACAGTTGCACCGGCCCCGCTCATGCCTAAATCTGCGCTGAAATCACCAACACCGCCGACTCCTGTTGCAACTCCAGTTGTTAAGGACCCGGCAGCTGCACCTGCAGATACTATGGAAGATGACACCAAGAAAGGCCAGTCCGGTTTTGCTCTGGTTGCTGATATAGGATATCTGCATCAGCTGGACCCAGCAAATCACCTGCTTTTTCGTTTTGGTATTGAGCATGCATATACCGATAACTTTTCAGTTATCGGCCTGATTGGCGTAAGCCCCAAACTGGATGGCACCGAAAGTACCAGTGCCTTGGTGATCGACATGCTCGCCAACTATACCTTCAACAACGCCTGGTTTGCTGCAGCTGGACTGGGTGGCTGGATTACTGATGGCGATAGCGATGTAGACCATGAAGACACCGATCTCGACATTATCCTTAACTTCGGTCGTCAGATCTACGAAGCCCCTGAATCGTATAACGTTCAACTCTTTGTAGAGGTACGATCAGCTGTTGACGAACTTGATGAATTTGATCTTTACGGTCGTATCGGTGGTGGAGTGCGAATTCGCTTTTAAGGCATATTCTACATAATAAATCATTTAAGGCAGCCTCTTTTAATTTTGAAAGAGGTTGTCTTTTTTTTGCCTCGTGATGACCTCGTACAAGGTGGGATTCATCGCTTAATCACAGAAAAAGATGACTCAACATATTGTAAAAGAATCTCAAAGCTTATCAAGGAGGGATATGTTCTTTACGGTTATCCGGCAATCGCATATAACGGAGAAAAAGTAATCGCCGCGTAAGCTGTTGCATTACCTTCAGTAACACGAACAAAAATGTAATTATTCAGATTCCAGCAAGGCTTACGGAAAACTCTCCAATCCGCTGGATTCATACCTTGCGTAAACATCTTCAAGGTTGATTCACAATGAATGATAAAAACATACCATTTCAGACCGTTGACTGGACGAAGATCCCTAAAACTGAACATCACGGTGAAACAGGTGTCGCCTATTGGCAAACCCTGCAATTTGATGGATTGAGAATTAGAATTGTCGAATATTCTTCTGGATATGTCGCAGATCACTGGTGCAAAAAGGGACATATAGTGCATTGTTTGGAGGGAGAAGTAATCAATGAACAGGAAGACGGTACGTCTTCAATTTTGACACAGGGAATGTCCTATGTCGTCTCAGATGAATTAAGTTCGCATCGTTCAGTCACCAAAGATGGTGTTAAATTGATGATAATCGATGGTGATTTTCTTAAATTGAAAACATGATTTGAATCTATGAGAAAAATTCGCTGGAATTACATCAATTTTGGACCTTCATATTTTCAATACTGTACCTGAAATCATTGGTAATACCTTAGTAATACAATAGAATTAGTCATTTCAAAAATGAACCAATCATTTCGAAAACAAATCTACTGTAATTTCAATTAATAATATCTACTCAGCATAAACCTCCAGCAGAAGGAGTTTGGGCAGATAGCGTAGACTTCGAAAGGCCATTGTCGGACAGCCTCCTAGGTACATTGACCTCAAGCCCCAACCTGGTCATATACGATTTCCAACTTCTCTACGTATTATTCGAACTGCACCTTCCAAATAATGATTTTTTTTTCAGCACCTTCTTTTCCTCAACCAAATCGGGACAAATGTAGTAGGTGCTCGTTTTTCCGTCCAAAGATTTTTCTTACAAAGGTAAACAAACTACATCCCGCCACAGTCAAGGATCTTCACAAGTAAGAAAGCGGTAAATTCTCTCCTTTCGCACTGGTGTTGATCGCCTGAAAGCCTTATAATACAGTCATGTTTCACTATAATTCCAGAGCGAAACATTGGGGAAGTATTCTTGTGCTGTTGTATATGTCAGAATCCATAACAGGATGAAAAGAGGTAGTTGAAAGTTACTCCGTTGTCTACATGAACAAGGGTTCCACATGAAGGTGCAGTTCATTAAACGATGTACCAAAAATAACCCGAAAGAAGTTCAGACTACTAAAAGGAGTATTCTATGAGAGGCACATACGAAGCATATATCCTTGTGAAAGTAAAAGACGGCAGGCAATTTGTCTGTGCACTGAACAGGAAGGCAAAGTCCGCGAATACTGCAAAACTTAATTGGACAGAACAACTGGCTTATATGAAAACTCAAGTAATCTGGAATTAGCCGGCTAATAACATAGCCATACGGTTCCACTGTAACCCCAGATAATTATTTATTAAAAAACTACAGTGGAATATTTACCCAGCGCAGCGTAGACGGGTGAAGTCAACAAATCCCCTTCTTGCTGCGCTTTTTTGTGTACTACAACATACCTATCCCCCTGTTGAACAAAGTAGATCCTATCCAATACAAACCCTCTTTCATTTGTGCAATAAAGTGATCGATTATCCATATTCCCAACGCTCTATTTGACACGTAGGGAGAGACAGATAATCAACAAGATAGCTCTACACACAATATCCTTGCATCCATATCATGCCTGTGGTACTTTCCGCTCCATTTTTCCAATATGCAGCTTGAGCGATAATGATACATTTAAATAGCATCCATAAACAGTACGGCTCCCAGATTCTCTTTCGGGATGCCAGCCTGCAGATTCTCCCCCAGACCAGAACAGGTTTAGTTGGCCCCAACGGCGCAGGAAAGACTTCCGTTTTCCGTTTGATCACTGGCGAAGAACACGCTGACAAAGGTGAGGTCAGCTGCTCGAAGAAGACCGTAATCGGGTACTTTTCGCAGGACGTTGGTGAAATGTCCGGCTGTACGGTACTCGAAGAAGTAATGTCTGCAGCGGGCGAAGTTGTCGAAATGGCCCGCCAGATGCGCGAGATGGAAGCGCTGATGAGTGAGCCGATGGATGATGATGCTCTTGCTGATTTACTTGAAAAATACGGTACAATTACAGAGATATTTGAGCATCGCGGCGGTTACGACCTCGACTCGCGTGCTAAAGCTGTCCTGAGCGGTCTTGGCTTTGCTGATGAAGATTTCACCTTACCTGTAGAAACTTACAGCGGTGGCTGGAAAATGCGAATTGCTCTTGCCAAGATTCTGACGATCAATCCTGATGTACTTCTTCTTGACGAACCGACAAACCATCTTGATATAGAATCTATTCTATGGCTCGAAGAGTGGCTGATATCCGATTACAAGGGTGCTCTGCTGATGACCTGTCATGACAGGGACTTCATGAACCGCATCGTCTCGCGTATTATCGAGATTGCCAACGGACAGGCCACCACCTATAACGGCGACTATGACTTCTACCTGCGTGAACGTGAAATCCGCAGAGACCAGCTGTTTGCAAGTTTCCGACGTCAGCAGGAAATGCTCGCTAAAGAAGAAGATTTTATCGCTCGCTTTGCAGCCCGTGTCTCCCACGCAGCCCAGGTACAGTCTCGCATCAAGAAGCTGGAGAAAATTGAGCGAATCGTTCTGCCGCCTGAACAAAAGGTGATGAAATTCGATTTCCCGGTTCCTCCGCGCAGTGGAGATGACGTTCTGCACCTGAGAAACCTCAGTAAAGAGTGGGAAACCCAGAATGGCGATATAAAGCCGGTTTTCAGCGGACTCTCCGGCACTATCAGACGACTTGAAAAAATTGCTCTTGTCGGTATAAACGGTGCAGGTAAATCCACCCTGCTTAAGGTCATTACCGGCCAGACTGAGCCAACCGATGGTGATGTTGCAATCGGTGCAGGTGTTACCACCGGCTATTTCAGCCAGCACTCTATGGACATCCTTCACCCAAGCCACACAGTCTTTGAAGCTGTACAAGAAGTTCTGCCCCTTGAGAATATCGGTACCATCCGTAATCTCTGCGCTGCCTTTCTATTTCAGGGTGATGATGTCGACAAACGCATTGAAAATCTTTCAGGTGGTGAAAAAAGCCGGGTAGTTCTCGCAAAACTCCTTGCAAGACCACTCAACTTTCTGGTTCTTGATGAGCCTACAAACCATCTTGATATTCTCTCGCGGGAAGTATTACTGGAAGCTCTACAGAAATTTGAAGGAACCGTGCTTATGGTAAGCCATGACCGTCACTTCCTTCGCTCCCTCGTTAACCGCGTATTCGAAATAGATCACGGCGAAATGCGCACCTTCGAAGGCGACTACGACTATTACCTTCGCCAGGTCACTGACCATTAATATTCCGGCCCATTATTGCTAATACGCTGAAACGCTGATTAACTATTTATTGTCTCTGCAGTCAGGGACAATATTCCTCATTTTATATAGAGATACACCATGATTCATGCCTCCAACATCGCGCTTGCATATGGCAAGCGCGTTATTTTTAAAGATGTAAATATTAAATTCACTCCGGGTAACTGTTACGGTCTGATTGGTGCCAATGGTGCCGGTAAATCAACTTTCCTGAAAATTCTTGCAGGCCAGAAAGATCCGGATAATGGTGAAGTATTTGTTGCTGCAAGACAGCGAATTGCTTTCCTTAACCAGGATCAATTCGCGTTCGATGATTACACCGTAGCTGAAACTGTACTTATGGCCCATGCGCGGCTTCATGAGGTTATGGCTGAGCGTGACGCGCTGTATGCCAAAACTGAATTTACCGAAGAAGATGGTATCCGCAGTGGTGAACTTGAGGCTGAATTTGCAGAGATGAACGGCTACGAGATCGAATCCGAAGCTGCAGTTCTGTTGAGTGGTCTTGGTATCGGCGAAGAATTGCGTGATAAAAAGATGAAGGAACTTGAAGGTGGTGAGAAGGTGCGTGTCCTACTGGCACAGGCACTTTTCGGTAACCCTGATATCCTCCTTCTTGATGAGCCTACAAACAACCTTGATAGAAAATCTATCGCCTGGCTTGAAGGCTTTCTCGAACGCTTTCAGAATACCGTTATCATTGTATCCCATGATAGACATTTCCTGAATCAGGTATGTACTCATATGGCCGATATCGATTACGGCCAGATTAGAGTCTATGTCGGTAACTACGATTTCTGGTACCAGGCAAGTGAGCTGATAAAAGTACAACGCCAGGATGCCAGCCGCAAAGCTGATGCTAAAGCAAAAGATTTAAAAGAATTTATCGCCCGCTTCTCCTCAAACGCTTCTAAAGCACGACAGGCAACTTCAAGAAAGAAACTGCTCGATAAACTTGAGATGGAAGATATGCCGGCCTCTTCACGAAAATACCCGTATATCCTTTTCAAACCCGGCCGTGCATGTGGCGACGTGATTCTTGAAGTCGACTCTATCTCAAAAGAAATTGACGGCGTTAAGGTGCTCGATAATTTCTCTATGGTAGTCAACAAAAACGAAAAAATAGGTTTTATCGGAACCAACAACGTAGCAATCACAACCCTCTTTCAGATTCTCGCTGGTGAACTTGAGCCGGACAGCGGCACATTCCGCTGGGGCCTCACTATGAGTACCTCGTATTTCCCTAAAGAAAACAGTGCCTTCTTTGCAAAAGATAAAACTCTGGTAGATTGGCTGAGCGAATATACTCCTGTAACTGAAGGAGAGAGTTTTGCCCGTGGTTTCCTTGGCAAGATGCTCTTCTCCGGTGATGAGGCGATGAAAAAGACCAGCGTCCTGTCCGGTGGTGAGAAAGTACGATGTATGCTCTCCAGAATGATGCTGAGTGATGCTAACGCCCTTATCCTTGATGAGCCTACAAACCATCTTGATCTTGAATCGATCACATCACTCAACAACGGATTAAGTACATATCCTGAGATTGTGCTCTTCTCCTCTCATGATCATGAGCTGATGGCCACAGTTGCGAATAGAATTATCGAGATAATGCCTGGCGGAGTTGTCGACAAGATGGTTCCTTACAACGATTATCTCGAAGATAAAGGTGTACAGGAACTTCAGGAAACATACCGGGCATAACCACCCCGACCAGCTGTAGCTTAACGGGCTGTCATTCCTGGCAGCCCGGCTCTCCCACACCGTCATCGTCTCTTTTATTCCCGGCATACAAAATTGTAGACTTTATACAAAATTGACGTATTGTACTGTTCCGACACGACCTAACGTCTTGATACACCACAGAGTACACCCAAAGACAACCACCTGAAATCACAGCCATGCGCTATTCATATCGATCCTATGAGAAACGCACCATTTCTGGCATTATTTATGCTTTCATTTGTTTGAACTCTTAGTTACGGTGCGCAAACACTACCTACTTCGTTAATCTGAATCATCACTGAAGAAGGAACAGGCAATGAACCTCAACAAAGCATTTATCATTCTGCTTTTTTCCATGATTATTCTGGTATCCTGTCAATCTCATGTATGGGCTGGGGATATTCGAATATCCGTTGCCGCCAGTATGACAGAAGTGTTTCGTGAACTGATTAAAGAATTTAGCGTCGACCACCCTGAAATTGTCATATCGCCAAATTTTGCAGGCTCAGGAGCACTCGCCAAACAGATTAATCAGGGAGCACCTTCGGATCTCTATGTTTCAGCCAATCCCAATTGGATGCAATACCTTGTTGAGCAAAAGGTGATTGATGATCAGTCGCTGAAGATATTTGCTCATAACAGCCTGGTCTTTGTCGGCTGGGAAACCACAAAGGCCACTTCGATCAGTGATTTATCAACCCTTAAGCGCATTAGTATCGGTAGCCCGGCAAGCGTTCCTGCTGGTCAGTATACCATGCAGGTATTGACTGCATCGGGCATGTATGACAGCCTTCTTAAGGCTGGTAAACTTGTCATGGCTAAAGATGTTCGGCAGGCGCTGATCTACGCCGATCGCGGTGAAGCTGATGGAGCATTTGTTTACAGGACTGATGCCCTTCTGGCCAAAAATGCGGTAATTCTTTTTGAGGTCCCGCCAGAACTGCATACTCAAATCGCGTATCCGGTTGCGCTTACCAAAAAAGGAACAGAGAAAACAGATGCGCACGAATTTTATACATTTGTACTCTCGGATAAAGCAAAGGCAATTATGACCAGATACGGATTTACCATTCCTGATGCCAGGTAGGATCTGATACGCGTTTATGTTTACATTATCACCCCAGGAAATTCAGGCAGTCGGGCTATCACTTAAGGTGGCCTCTACCGCCACACTTCTTTCTACTCCGCTCGGGATTGCCATGGCCTATATGCTGGCATTTGGAAAAATGCGGGGTAAATCGGTCATCGAAGGGATTATCAATCTTCCTCTGGTGCTTCCTCCGGTCGTTGTAGGGTATTTACTGTTGCTGGGTTTTGGTCAACATGGGGTGATTGGAAAATTCCTCAACTACTTCAACATACAGATTGTATTTACGCTCACAGGCGCTGTGATCGCCTCGGCGGTTGTTGGTTTCCCACTGCTTGTACGATCCATCCGAATCGGTATGGAATCTATCGATCCTGCATATTTCAATGTTGCAAGAACACTTGGTTCGAGCTGGTGGGACAGTTTTTTCACCATCACCATGCCGCTATGTTCGCGGGCAATTCTGGGCGGGATGTCACTGATGTTTGCCCGCAGCCTCGGCGAATTCGGCGCGACCGTCATTCTTGCAGGTAATATTCCCGGAGTCACCCAGACTATCCCTCTTGCCATCTATGAGTACACCAGTGTACCCGGAGGTGACGCAAAGGCGCTGGCGCTGTGTATGGTATCAATCGGCTTATCGTTCACTGTTCTGCTGGTTAGTGAAGCTGCCACCAGAAAGATCAGAAGGAGATAGGTCATGGAACTCGATATCAATCTGCAAAAGCGGGTCGGCAACTTCAGCCTGAACACCGCCTTTACCCTTACAGCTGATAAAACAGGCATCTTTGGCCCTTCAGGCAGCGGAAAATCTACACTCATGGGACTTATCGCGGGTCTTGATGTTGCAGATTCAGGGCACATCCGGCTCGATAACCAAACCCTCTTTGACAGCGCTGAAAACATTAACATCAAGCCTGATAAACGCCGAATAGGTGTGGTGTTTCAGCATGCTCATTTATTTCCCCATATGAGCGTTCAGAAAAACGTTATGTATGGATACAAACGAACAGCTGCAACAGAACGGCGTATTCAGCCTGATGATATTTTTGAAGTGCTGGGCATTGCTTCTCTGCTTAAACGTGAGGTCAATTCTTTATCCGGTGGTGAGCGCCAGCGGGTCGCACTTGCCAGGACCGTACTCACCTGCCCCCGACTTATTTTAATGGATGAACCACTGAGCGGACTCGACGAGGATCTTAAATTTCAGATCATTCCCTACCTTAACCGTGTCTTTTCAGAGTTTAAAATTCCGCTGCTCTTTATCAGCCACTCCATGCTTGAAATGCGGATGATGACATCCGAAGTACTTGTTATAGATAAAGGCGGGATACAACAGCATATCGCTACAGAATCCCTTGCGAGATCGAGTTGGGATAACGGTCGAAGAGGATATGTTAACCTGCTCAGCCTTGGCAGATCTACAGAGCATCATGACCTGTTTGCCTATAACTGGAACGATACGAACCTGATTCTTTGTGAAGCCGGTGAGATGGAAGAAAACCTCTTTGAACTTGAAGCCAGCGAGATTATTCTTTTTAAACGCCATCCGGAAGCGACAAGCGCCCGCAATCTGCTAAAATGCCGCGTAAAAAATGTCTACCAGTTAGGTAACAGGGTCAGGGTTGAGCTGATTTGCGGAAATAATGAGTTAGTTGCACAGGTTGTTCCGCAGTCTGTTAAAGAATTATGCATTCAGCCCGGCAGCACTGTTGTTGCTGCAATAAAAGCTTCTGCGTTTAAGCGAATTTATTAATCCCGCACAGGTATCCTGCCAGGGCTCATAATTTTCAGAATTCTGAAGACAGTATTACAACAGTTCAAAACAGCCACTGTGGCGAATAATAAAAACAGTGATTCAAGGCCGGGAATATTCTGCTATCCCCACCCCTTTCTGGATAGCAGATTAGTTACCCGGATTTTCCCAGATAGTTGCGAGATGGATTATAGTCTCGACGGTCTTTTCCATTACCTGTGCTGAAGCCCACTCTTTCTTTGAATGAAAGTTATGCCCACCAGTGAAGATATTTGGTGTAGGCAGGCCCATATACGATAGCCTGGCACCATCAGTGCCACCTCGTATCAGGCCCTGCTTAGGCTCCAGCCCCGTTCGTTTTACCGCCTCAAAAGCATACTGTGTCACCAGAGCGTGTTCATCAAGCACATACTTCATATTGCGATAACTTTCTTCAATCACCATCGCAAAATCCAGACGCGGATATTTGAGTTTAAGCGCCTTAAGAAAAGCGGCAATCATATCCTTTTTTTCTTTAAGGCCATCCACACTGAAATCACGAATGAGAAATTTCATTTCTGTATGTTCAACAGTACCCGTAATGCTATGCAGGTGGATATACCCTTCGCGTTTCTCTGTAGTCTCAGGAGTCATCGAATCTTTCGGCAGCATCTCAATTAACTCTGCCGCGATTCGCTGAGAGTTAAGCATCTTTCCTTTAGCATAACCCGGGTGCATGTTTATGCCGTCCATCACAAGGGTGACAGAATCTGCGCAGAAGGTCTCATCTTCTATTTCACCTGCAGGACCACCATCAATGGTATAGGCATAATCCGCCCCGAACTGCTTTACATCAAAATGCAAGGTGCCTGTCCCCACCTCTTCATCAACAGTAAAGCCTATACGAATTGGGCCATGAACAATCTCAGGGTGCTTTTGCAGATAATCAACCGCTGTCATTATTTCTGCTACTCCCGCCTTATTATCAGCTCCGAGTAGCGTGGTTCCATCTGTAGTGATAATATCATGGCCAATGCAATCAACCAGCGCAGGATTCTCTGATGGAGTAAGTATCAAAGTGTTGTCTTTAGGCAGAACAATGTCTCCTCCCTGATAGTTTTTGTGGATCACCGGTTGCACCCCGGCCCCACTCACATCAGGAGACGTATCCACATGGGCGATAAATCCGATCACCGGCACCCTCTTATCCGTATTGGCCGGAAGAGTTGCAAACACATAACCATGCTCTGTAATCTCCGCATCACTGAGCCCCATAGCTTTCAGCTCACTCACCAGCATCTTAGAGAGTTCCAGCTGTTTCAGAGTGCTGGGATATGTATCTGAATGCTCTGCTGCCTGTGTATCTATTTTAACGTAGCGGGTAAAACGCTCAACGAGCTCATAAACAGGAATATGCAATTTCATGCTTTGCCCCATAGTGTAATACAATGAAAAGAAACCATAATGTTTAGGGATAAAATACCTAATCCCTGCCTCGTGATATGTAGAGTTGGCAAGAAAGGGGATTCCCGGACAACCTCCTAGTAATAATGGCAAATCTAATGCATGCAAAAAACGAAGAACTTCAACATAAGCTCAATGAAACAAAAGAACTACTGGAAGCTATGATTATGGAGTTACGCTTTCGAGGATGCGACGACCAACACAAGCTTATCAGACGGGCACAGGAAATGTCCAGATGGTTAAAGAAGTCGAATCCTTAACAACCAAGTGAGTGACTCCACTTCAGCCGAATTCTAGACCGCCAAAATTACATATTTATACTACTCCAACTGCAAAAAACATAGTTAGTTATGCCAAGATCGATAGCTGACAGTTAAAACCTTAAAATCGCCCTAAAAGTCAACGTATCCTAAGAGGAATACTTCAAAGTGCCTTACAATTCATACTCTATACCATCTGCACCTTTGAACTATTGCAAAGCACTTCTTTATTGTTATTCTAGGAGTCTGTCGGGCTATAGCATTTTTTCTCAGTTCAAGGGATTTTCAACAAATCAAGCACAGCCATATATTTGATATCGGAGTCTTCGCTTACCTGCAGCATTGATTTTCAGGAAATCCCCCCGAGATGGGCAGGTAAGCGAAGAGTCCGCAGAAAGGGTATAATCCGACAGGCTCCGAGGTAACGACATAAAAAATTTACATACTATTCACAAACAAGGAGTTAATCATGACAGGTCCTAAGCCCTTATCAGGCATGAAAATTTTGTGTTTTGTCGGAGATATCTACGAAGATCTTGAACTCTGGTATCCAAAGCTTCGTTTCATTGAAGCAGGTGCTGAGGTGGTTGTGGCCGGTCAAAATGCCAATGTCGTCTATGCAGGAAAAAACGGTTACCCGTGCAAATCCGACGCCAGGATCGATGATATGGATGCTGCAGATTTTGATGGACTGCTCTGCCCCGGTGGCTTTATGCCGGATAAACTTCGGCGTGACCCTAAAGTTTTGCAGCTTATCAAAGATTTTCATGAAAGCGGTAAGCTTGTCGCAGCAATTTGCCATGGTGGCTGGATGCCGATATCTGCAGGCGTGTATAAAAACGTTCGGGTGACAGGATCACCCGGCATTAAGGACGATCTTGTAAATGCAGGCGCAATCTGGGAAGATGCCTCTGTAATCGTTGATCGCCACTTCGTCTCTAGCCGCAAACCAGACGATCTCCCTGATTTTTGTATTGGCTGTATTGAGGTATTGAGTAAGCAAAAGAGCTAACATTCGTTAATACGCATTCCTCAATTTCTGGCGCTGCCTCTGTATAAAACCAACTACTGAATTTACGTATAGCTCGACACCGCATCTCGAACTCGAGCTATACGTCAAGAAGATTAAGCAAAAGTGATCTCTTTGGAAACAACACCATCCCTATAAAACTACATTGAGATCTGTCTAAATAGACCATTACATTTTCACTATTTGGTTTATGCTTTTATAGAAAAAATCACATTTTTTTATCTGTCAGCTGAGCGTTTTTCAAAATACATTTCAATACAATAGAGAACGGATAGTTAGTATCCTCCAATTAAAACACCCTATGTACGACGCAGTCTTATTGCGACTACGCGGTTCCTTTATATAATTATTATATGGTCACTCTTTTGATCCGAACTAAATAAGTAAACGCCAAACCTGCTGAGAGGCAGGGACGGAAAGCCACGGATCTTCACCAGATGATAGCCGGGCTGCCTTTATTTACAAGGCAGTCCGGCTTTTTTTTTCTGATTACCACTAAAGCTCAGTTTGGCAATTTTTCCTAGGGGGGTTGTCACTATATGAGTACCCACCAATGTCATACTTACCCAAACCCAACTAGAAGGTATGTCATGTCAAGAAGAAGCGACATTCACTTTCAACAAGGTGTCAGTTTGTTTGATTTTCAATTACAGTTCGGCTCAGAAAATCAATGCAGCGACCATCTGTTTAAACTCAAGTGCCCTAAGGGGTACAGTTGCCCCAAATATGGTTACAGGCAATACTATTTTATACGATTCAGTCGTATTGAAGGTTTCAGCTCCTTAGAAATACTTCGGTGGGGTCAGTTGCATCTGAAACCCAGCACTATAGTTGTTTCCGATGGTCTTGCTCGGGTTACAATCCTTCAGGATATCCATTACTTTCATTACTCTATGCTAACTAGTGACCGATACAACTCTCCCGATTTCACGGTATTTGACTGGCTTAATACCATTATAGGTAACGTGAAAAACACGATCAAAGGTACCTATAATGGAATAGATCACATGCACTTACTCCGCTATCTAGGGGGATTCTGTTTTCGCTTCAATAGACGTTTCAAACTCAAACGATTATTGGAGTCACGTATCTACTATTCATCAAATATTTGCCAAATCCCAGAACATCAACTTAGGCTTGCTGAGGATTGGTTGTAATCAGAAATATAAATGGAGTGGCACCTTGCCAGGCCACTACAGATCGAATACCAGCACAACCTTTAGTATGCGCTGGAGTTCAAACTCAGAAGGAGTTTTGAGCAAAAGGTGATGTTTGAAAGATAGATATACAATGTTTGGCTACACCAATAACTCAATCGGCCAAGGAGTTCGCGGGGCTTTGAGGTGAAAGCGTATACAGAACGCTTAATTCAACGGCTCCACATTCTGGACCAATTGACCTTGCGTACGGTGTGTTGCCGTCTGCCAAGAACGGGGGGGGGGATTACCTCCTTTTATGTTGATACATGCCATAACGATGCTGCTGTGCTCTCAAACGAGGAAGAATATTTCATAACCGTGCGGTTTAATGAACAGGTTGACGCTTCCTCGTTGGTTGAATATGGGGGACAGAGAGTCTGCAAATGTGTACGACGCTGTCTCATTCAAGCACTGCCAAACGTATTATGGAGGTAACTCATGAGAAAACAAAGATGCTACATTTTGGCAATATGCCTAACGATCATTATGACTCTATCCGGAGGCGTCTCTGTTATGGCTGCAGGTAGCGGTGGAGGCGGTGGAGGCGGTGGAGGCAATACTGACCAGCCGGACTATGGTGACCAGGTTGTTCTGTACCGCTACAGTGATGGCTTTCCTGTGACCAGCGCTGCGGTCTGCCCTGAAGTCCTCGATGTAGAGTGTACTCCGGATGATGCAATCGGCGGTCTCTGCCTGCAACCCATTGCCTCCCAGATGTTTGATGACTGTGAACTCACGAATCCAAATCTTAGCGGCGAGGTTTCTGCTTGCCTGGTGCCGGTGGACCCGGTTACCTGCGCCCCCAAGGCCGGCTACGAATCTCTGCTGATGGAAGTTGAGTTTGGTCGGATCAACCTCGTCCGCTCACCGGAGGATGTACTTGAGGAGCAGTTGCAGGAGGCGCTGTATAGCCTTACCACGGCAGGCTGCCTCTCCAGAGATGCAGCTGGCAGGTTCGTATACAGCACCCAGCTCAGCGAAGGTGTGGTGGAGAGCCACGCCATAGACTCTCCTCTGCAGAATCTGGCAATATTCTGGAAAATAATGAAGGACGGCGAGTTGGACAATAACGTTTATATTGGTGAAACAGCCTATGAAGTCGCAATGACAGCTGCGCGCGGTCTTGGCGCGTCCTCGGATAAAGAGGGTGAGATCACCGTGGACCTGCTTTCATACTTGAACGAAATTCTGGATTTTGCCAAGGAAGGCGGCAATGCCTTGTTCGGTTACAGTTGCATCGATGTTCGGCAAGAGGTCCAAGGGCTGATGGAGGTTGTACCTAAATGTTACCTGGAATTTGATACCTTTTCATATGACAGGGGAAATAACTTCAGCTTTTTACCCTCGCCGGCCTACATCCCTAACAGTTCTGGTGAAGTCCAAGATGGCTGGTTTGAGTATCTCGCGCTGGATGACTCGAGCCTTGTGGTGACTCAAGGACCGATACTGGAGGCCGTGCCTGAATTGAAAGCTGGGCAGGATCTGGTCGCTGAAGGGATAAGCGGCTTTATCCAGGCTGCTGATGATACCCGCGCCACCATCGAGTTTGTGCATACATGGGAGGTGCCTGAAATCCTTGCGACCCCGGTGAGATGTGAGGTTGCGGCTAGTGACTGGTTTGATCTCAGCATCAGTGAACAATCCGGTCTGCAGGTTCCGAAACGGATGATTGTAGGCGCGGAGGACCGAGAGGTCATCGTAACTGTCCAGAACGCCGGCCCGGCTGCGGCAAGCGGTTGTGTTTATGTTGATGCACATATTGACGGTGTAGACGGTGTAGTTCATTACAATGAGAACTTCTGCTTTTCGGACGATCCAGACGATCTGGAACCTCCTCTGCCAGCTGGCCTCAGCTATACCTGGGCTCGCTTTGTCCCCAAAGTGGAAATAGAATGCACCCTGTACTGGAAGGCAGAGGTGGTGGCCGACTTGCTGCTTGACGAGACTAACCCCGACGTAAATTCGTCAAACAACATGGTAGAGGAAATAACTACTGTCACTTCCTCCGGCGGTGGTGGCGGGCATTAATTCAAGAATGATAAGAAGATAACGCGAGGAATCAATACATTCGTTAGAGCTTAGATATTGAGCAAACACAGGTCGGAAGATCACCCCTGTGCTTCCGGCCTGTTAGCTTGGTTGCAGACGTCAAGCAATGAAGAAGCGGACTTTCTCGTCTGGGCAGAATTGAGTAGTAACTAAGGTGACAACTGGCGGAGCTGCCACCTCGGTAGACCTTGACTTTCCACCTATCAACATGAGAAAGCAAGACAGGTAACAAACTAATAATAAATGAAAAAAGCAGAGTTTGTTACTCGGAATTCCTAAATTCTCAAAAGGCACAAGCAAACCTACCCCCCTTTGTCCATCTCTACCTAGCGAACTTATAAACTATTCATTAAACTATGTATGCTTCTCATGTTGTTCATGAGCCTCCTTATCACGACTTTGGGAAGTCGAAATACCTGGAGGATTTGTCTTTTTAAGGGTTCTTAAAAAAAAAAGCAAAAAAAAAGCCCCGCAAAAATGCGGGGCTTAAAGCAGTTAGTAAATGCAGTTCTTATAACTGAACAACATTTGCTGCAGAAGGTCCTTTAGGACCGTCAACCACGTCGAAGCTTACGCGAGCGTTTTCTTCGAGTGATTTGAATCCTTCAGATTGTATTGCGGTGTGGTGAACAAAAACATCCTTACCACCATCCTGCTCAATAAAACCGAAACCTTTTGCATCATTAAACCACTTAACTGTTCCTTCAACCATTTTGTACTACTCCTTTTTGGGACGCCCCTAATTGGGGGCTGGTTTGGTATACGATCAAACCGAAGACTTTTCCAATTTGATCGGAAATTCCGCATTTAAAGAATACGGAATTACCATTAATTCGTTTCTATTACATTTATCTGGCAACAGGGGAAACAGCATTACTACGACTATTCTTCCTTTTGCCGGCATATCTTTTTTGTTTACTGCCTGGTGAGTTCTCCATAGGCCTTTTACTTGCCGGCCGTCTATTGGGAGTTTCTATCACCTGCGGTAATTCTATTGTTTCAAGGGACATTTTCATGCCGAGATTGCGTTCAACAAGGGCTATCATCGAC
Source organism: Desulfosediminicola flagellatus (assembly GCF_005116655.2). GTDB lineage: Bacteria > Desulfobacterota > Desulfobulbia > Desulfobulbales > Desulfocapsaceae > Desulfopila > Desulfopila flagellata. The sequence continues at coordinate 4,005,117 of NZ_CP050698.1, forward strand.
ATATCTCCCTTATCAGCAAAAGAGATAGCATGACCGTGCTTTTCAGCCCTGCCGGTTCGACCGGTCCGATGTGTGTATGATTCAGCTGTATCAGGTAGATCATAGTTGATTACATGGGAAATATCAGACACGTCAATACCTCGTGCTGCGATATCGGTTGCAACCAGAACTCTGAAGGTGCCGTCACGAAAACCTTCCATAGCTCTCGTTCGCTGCAGCTGGGACATGTTTCCCTGCAGAGCGACAGCACTATAACCTTTCTTGTCGAGCTGTATAGCCAGATTTTTTGCCTTAAACTTTGTGCGAGTGAAAACTACTGCACTGGTGATATCCTGATTAGAAAGTAATTCTTTTAATAGAACTGTCTTCTTGGCCTGCGATATTTTATACCAGGCATGTGATATTGTACTTGCAGGAGCGGTATGGTTTACTTGCACCCTTACCGGATTAGTCAGGATATTATCAATAAGGCGAATTATCTCTTTAGGCATGGTGGCAGAAAAGATAAGATTCTGCCTCTTTTTTGGCAACTTCTGGATTATCCTCTTAATATCCGGGAGAAATCCATGGTCGAACATGTGATCGGCCTCATCAAGAACCAGGATTCCTGCATTTCTCAAGGAAACACCGGGTTCACCAAGTAGATCAAGCAACCTTCCAGGACAGGCGACAACAATGTCAGCACCGGAACGCAACTCTTTTAACTGGGATTGTTTACCAACACCGCCGTAAATGACTGCACTGCGTAGTGAGGTCTTTCGGGCCATGCTCTTTACATTCTGGTGAATCTGTTCAGCAAGCTCTCGGGTCGGAGCGATAATTACCGCCCGTGTGCCATTTCGTCGTCCGCTTAATAACTTTTCAAGAATAGGTAAAACAAAAGCGGCGGTTTTCCCTGTACCGGTTTGAGCAAGGCCTACGCAATCACGACCGGCAAGAATAGGGGAAATAGCTTGTTCCTGAATCGGTGTAGGTTTGGAATATCCACAAAGACCAATATTCTCATGTATCTGCTTAGAAAAATTAAACTTCTTAAAACCCATTAAAACTCCATTGTACTTTGGAAATGCGCACTAAAGAGTGAGCCTGTTTCCAAATACTTTAGCTTATTTTTGATCAAATACACGAACACCGTATATGATAGCTGCTGGTATGACTTGTGGGCCGACTATCAGTTTTCACATTCACACCGCTTTCCAATGTAAGTATTGCAGTATGCAGTATGAACTTCTATAGCGATGTTAGGCGCTGGACCACAACGAAGTTTAAGGACTACAGAAAGGAAGGTTACTTCTACTTTACTGGATGTAGGATTACTATTATACACTATTCTTTAATTAATGCTATCTGTTTTTTGCAATAATACTAATTTCTTTTAAAAGACACCTTAATTTCAGCAACCTGAACTAATAGAAATTCTCAGTTGTAGATTATGATAACATTTTCTACTTTCCCTGACTCGGAATCAAAAGGAATAAACCCAGGATTCTCTTAGGATTGCTAATTACGTCCTTTTCGAATCCGTTTAGGCTGATAATTTGACATCATCACGTTGAATCTCCCATCAAACAATACATCCTGAACACCAGTATTACAGTATGCCCAGGATGTATCTGCTTGCTAAGTAAAGTAAATAATCTACTCCTGTTTCATTTACAAACATCATGCCATAATTTCATCATTGCTCACCTGAATCACACAATCTATTTCAGATAAAATGCTTAAATGTTCGATTGATAACATCCGCCCTATTTGTATCCTTTTCAAAAGCAAACATTGTAGCTGCAAGGCAATGCCTTGGTGAACCACCCGCTACCTGCGAAAAGGTAGGATTACCAGCGACCAGAAGCTCTGCCATTTGATCAACAATAGTCTGATCGGCCACGCTGAAATCTATCAACTTCTGATATGTTTTATTGCCAAGGGAAGGCATGGCGTTGGTTAAAATAACGTCCGCCGCAATTTCAGCCGACTTCACCATCTCTTTGACAGGGCATCTGGCCAGCACATGCTCATCAGTAATATGCCATTCAACGAAATCGGCTACTGGGCGCAATGCTTCAAAACGCGTCTGAATCTCGTCAGCAAGTGCATTGTGCCCTGCGCTTATCCTTCTAAGAGCTGCTATGTTCAAGGCATTTCTGACATAGGATGTGGGATGTTCTTCCGGTGCGTCTCCAATCCCCCCTCCCTCAGCAAGAAATACACTCCAGTAATCCTTGACTCCAAATCCTATTATTTGTTGTAAGGCTACGATAGCTGCACCGCCGCAACTGAGAAGTCCAAGCATATCCGCCTGTGCTTCATTTGCCCACCTCTTCCAAATCGTTGAGATAAATTCCGCCCCTGTATACGTATGGGTATAATCCAATCCCAAAGGTCTCAGATCAATTACCACCTCAGACATCTCCAGTTCTCCGCCCTGAACGGCAGCGGTCATTCTGTTTTCCAAGGCTGTTTCAATATCGTGCTGAAGCCCCTCTACTGTGACATAGGTGTCATGGCCTGTCTCATGAGGTAGTGCCAGCCATTGCCAGACATTATCAAATGCAGAATGAGGCAGATTAATAATTGCAAACGGTCTGTTCCAACCCGGAGGATGAGTGTAATAGCCTCCCAGTCCACCCTCACCACCATAAACAAGAGGAGTTGCATTGATGGAATACGCAACCCTTTCATTTGGAACACCAGTTAAAAAATGTTTGAAAATATCAGCTACAATACTATCAGCAGCACGCAATTCCACTGGTGTTATTGCGGTATAGCGTTGCATGACACCGGCACGATATTTATCCCAGAACTCCACTAATCCGGATAACCCGGCTGGATCATTCTGTTGATAGTACTGTGTTGCTATCTCAAAAAATATTGATAGCTCATGGAACTCTTTTTCATATTGAGCAAGTCCGGGAGTGCGTCTGGCAAGCTCAATCACCCTGCTGACCTCATTCAAATCGACTTCAACTCTTTGATGCAATTTTTGTTGTATCTCTCCCCACGCCGCACCACTATTCATAGCAGTATTTAAATATCCCATTGCACTACCTCCCTTGAATGTACATTACAGCCTGCGCCACATTCCTCCTCATCCCGCCAGGAGAAACTGAATTTTTTTATGCAATATGACTGTATTTCTTTCCCGGATTTACAAGGATATATCTGTATAGCTTACTCATATGTGAAGCATCTTACTGGAGTGACTGTTCATAGTGAATTTACAGCCCTCATCGCGTTAATACGATATCACTACAAATACTGCTTTAGCTGCCCGGTAATTATCTTGATCAGCAGCGTGATACATATGATACTAGTGTCACGTCAATGATGGAATGTCGGTATATTGCACCGTAATTTTATGTTCCAGTGCTGTCGGTGTATGTGGCGCATAGTTGTGCTATGTAACACATACACCAACAGCACTGGAGCGAAAAAGGACAAGTAAGATACTGACAGATCAGCGTTTACGGGACACTAAGGACTTAGACTTCAGATCCGTTATATAGTTTTGAAAGAGCTTGATTGTTATCTTTATGATTTTCGCCAGATACTGATCTGTTTAAACACTTCATTTAAACGCTTTTAATTCTATTCTATATTCGAATCAACGCCCTTGCCAGTACCACAACGTCATAACGATATGAGAAATATATGTATTGGGCTGCCAGCAATGAACTAAGCAGACAATATCTCAAAAAAATAACACACCAATCAGTTTAGTCTCCGGGGTCAGTTTAGGCGCATGTACATAAAAAAATAGCTCGAATCCGGATACCGGACTCGAGCTATTCTCGATGTCATTATGATGAGTGCTGCTATTATGAGAGTAACTGCAATGCGAGTTGCGGATTAATCCCGGCCTGTGACAGCATAGAAACAGATGCCTGTTGAATGATATTCTGCCTGGTCAGTGCAGATGTCTCTTGCGCAATATCTACATCAAGGATTCGGGATCGGGCTGTACTCAGGTTTTCAATGGTGTTCGAGCTTACGCGTATTGAGTGTTCAAGACGATTCATCTGCGCGCCCAGCTGACCACGGTTTTCATTAATTATCCCTAACGCGTCATCATATTTTACGATAGCGATATCATAATTTTCTTCAAGATCCACATCCTCAACATTTAAGGCATTTGCACTTATACCAATTGTCGAAACAGTTATAACTTCACCTGACCCGGCGCCTGCCTGAAGAGTAAGGTTAGAGGCAGTTGTAGCTTTAAGACTCACATCCTCCCAGATAGCTGTAAAACCTTCTAAAGGATTTTCATCATACGGAGCACCATTGGGCACAACACTGCTTGCTGTTTTGACTTCGCCTTCATCTGCATCAAGTCCGCCTATAGCACCGGTATCGCTGTTACTTAAATCTCCGCTTGTGTACATATCTTTCATGTAATCAAAGCCAACTCCATTTGCGGCTGTAAAAGCGGTAATTAATGCTGTTTCGTCGTTATATGCAAAATCTGAATGATTGGTTTTGATATCGGCAAATGCTTCGTCCAATCCGTAAGTGTTATCGTCCTTATTGGTACTCAACAAGCCCATCAGTTCGTCGATCCCTGTCCCGCCTGCATCTTTGATGGCGTCATGGATAAACCTGGTTGCCACATAGGCAGTTGCATACTGTTGATTTAACAGGGTTGGATCGCTTCCATCATTCCATGCTCCTCCGATAGTGGCTACCAATCCATTTATCGCGGCATCGACATCATTACCATTTCCGGCAAGAACTGTATTAATCGCACCGGCAAGCCTCTCATCACCACCCTGAATAAGTTCGGCGGAACCTTCCTGAAACCATGTACTCAGGTCAAGGCTGTTCATCGTTACCCCCATGACGGCATGAACCATCTCATGGGCGATTATTCTGTCATTGAAATATGGACCGGTACCGCCGTCCTGATCTGTAACCGGGGTAAAGTCCGAAAGATCTATGTGGAGTTCCTGTGCAACGGCTTCTTTTGTCAGGCCGCTATATGTGTTCGTGACCCAGGCAACAAATCCATCACCTGAATCCGTTTCGTAAACAATATTTAAATCAGAACCTATACCTGTTAAGCCAAACTGGTCTGTAATGAGCTGTTCGGTATTGCGCAACCATCCTGTTCGCAGCCCGTTCTGGACGTCGAGTTTGTCATTGTCAAGCGATCCACCACTACTGCCTGAATCACGTAAAATGAATTGACCGTTAAACGATGTCGCACTACCAATCCTATTAATTTCTTGATTAATCTGATTAACTTCAGCCTGTAATGACTGTTTATCATTAACACTTAAAGCTGCAGAGCCAGCTTGCACAGCAAGTTCGCGCCCTCTCTGCAGAAGATTGGTGGCTTCCTGCATGGCACCTTCTGCAGTTTGCAGAAGAGATATGCCATCATTCATATTTCTTACAGCCTGATTGAGTCCCCGGATCTGGGAGGTCATTCGGTCGGTTATAGCCAAACCAGAAGCATCATCGGATGCTGAATTGATACGCAGCCCTGAAGAAAGCCTTTTCATGCTGTCTTCAAGCTTTGTCTGCCCTGAATCGAATGTCCGATTGGCAAACATAGCACTGGTATTTGTGTTGATCGTCAACATAATGCCCTCCTGGCATTCATACTTCAGGTCGTCCAATGACCGATGGCTGCTAACGTTCTAGATCTAATCGTTTAAAGCTTTATCACAGATATATCAAAATATATTAATGAGTTGAGAACTGCTTTAAAAAAGCAAATTCGCCTGCTATTGGAACCTCATTCTTGCAAAGAGTGACAAGCAAAAAAAATTGATGGATACCTACTTTCGTAACGCCTACCCACCATCTCTACTATTTAGTCCAAAACTATTTATGCCACTTTGTATCGTCAGCCTCGGACTCAATCTTTAGTTCATTTTTTAATTATTATTGAATACCAATATATTTCGGGGAGTTTTAAGACTATCTGTGTATTAAACCCCACTCCCTCAGTTCCTGATTTTCAGAAACTCAGTCAACACTGATTCAATTGAGGTCATACTGTAGAATTTCCATGTAGACGCGCAACAGCACGACATGTAGGTAACGGATTGAACAAGCGGGAAACATCCTTTTGATTTTGCAGAGTATTTATCAATTTCGACAAAATGCTCATGATAAACTCAGACGACGTATTGTTGTTACAATGTTCGATTTTCTGTGCTTTTTTTTTGAGAAAGGAGGAGCACCCCTCTCACGTTGAGCTATTATCGATTATTGCTACATCAGAATACTTATAGAGATGCTTAGACTTTCCTGTAATAACGTGGATTATTTCCAGTAGTTCCCTATTTGCCGATAATGATCTGCTAGAAAGCGGGCGGCACCTTCACGATGATTTCGTTCAAGGACCGCTATGATTGGAGGGTGAAGCGCGTACAGACTCTCAAGTGGCATTGAAGCCTCTACCAATGTCGCAATAACCTGCAACTGCATCCGCAAAGAACCCCATATTTTTAACATGGTTTCATTGCCTGAAAATTCTACAATTGCCTGGTGAAACCGATTATCCGCCTTGGTAAAACGTCGTACATCGTTATGAATAACAGCCTGGTGCATACTTTCGAGATGAATATTCAGCTGCTGCACAAGCTGTTCAGTATTAAGATCTGCAAGAATCAGGCAGTGCCCCTCTAAGGCTTCTCTCACCTGGTATGCTTCTTCAATTTCTTTTTTAGTAAAGGTTTTGACCAGAGCACCCACATGTGGTTTATGTTCGACATATCCCAGCGCCTGCAAACTCCGAATTGCCTCACGAACCGGAGCCTGACTGGTGCCAAATTCACTCGCGATCTGCAACTCTTTCAACCTGTCACCAGGCACCAGTGTACCATCGACAATTCTATCGATAAGTATAGATTTAATCTGCTCGGTCAGACTCTCTCGTTTTACAACCATTTTACCCATATTTCCCTTCCATTATTCTGTTTAAAGATTATCGATAATATCTTGGAGAGACTGATTTGTCAAATACGATATTTGCATTGGACTCATCCTGTAATAGACAATAAACACAAGCCTTGAAAGAGATACTACTACTTTAAAATCGTTTGCAGGAGCAGAATGCACCGAGGAGGCCGTCCGAAAATTCCGAAGAGTTTGAGAAAAGGCCATTCCAGGACAGTCTCCTCGGCAAACGATTACATCTCTCCGCACAATCGCCAGGAAAACACATCAAAAAAAAGTCCACCTCATCATAGACAAGGTGGACTCTAAATATCGAAATACCTGGCGTCGTATAAATATACAATGCCAGGAATATGTAAACTACTCTGCTGCTACTGCATTAATTTCTAAAGCTTTGACCTGAAGATTGGTCCGAATATCGATAAGATCTTTATCCAGCTGACCGAATTGCTCAGGAGTAGAAGCGGTATTACGTTTAGCTTCAGCAATTTCAAAACGCTTTACCACGAGATCTTTACGTAGATCCGCTGTTGCATCTAAAAACTGCTGGTGCTGCTCAGGAGTCCATTGCTCATGTCCAGGCATATAGAACCCAAGCGCCATCATTCCGTGGCCTTTCATACCATGGTCTTTCATGCCGCGCATTTTCCCGTGATCCATGCCACCTGACATACCGTGCATTATGCCTTTCTTATGCATCATCATTCCGGACTTACCGCAATTCATCTTGCCGGACATCATGCCGGATGTATCTGCCATTTTGCCATGACCTTTCATCCCCATCATATGACCGCCCTGCGTGTGCACCATTCCGGTTGAAGCGGTAGTAACATCACTATTTGAGACTGCAGCTTCAACATGATGAGCTCCATCAGCTGGTGAATGAACAGCCTGCTCTTCTGGAACCGCCTGTTGCGCAAAAGCTGTACCAGATACGATTCCTATAATAGCTATTGTAGACAATAAAACTTTTTTCATTATTTTCTCCATATGGGCACTTGCCCTGGTTAACGTAAACATGTCATTGAGATCTCTCGATCTCCTGCAAAAGATAATAAGAATGTAGCAAGTGCTATGCCAGTCGCACTAGACCACGATGTAGTATTTTCTAGTGGAGTGTTTTCCCGCACAAAAGGAGATATCACAAACAATCGAACACTCATGCCGGCTGTCTATTTTTTTGACATGGACCAGGGTGAGCGTGATCTGTTTCTGTATACTTTTTACCCAGATCACGCCCTAACACTAACGACAAATGATCAAACATTGGAGTCAATCCACTCCCATCCATTTTATTGAATTGAACAATGAAGTTAGAGTAGTCAAAGTGAGAATAATTTCTGATATAGAAGATCGTATAAATGAGGAAGTGCGCCACGATAATATATCAACCACTAAGGCGCTCTATCTGTTGAAAAAAGAAGACGAAGAATACCGTAACTAGTGTATGCAGGTCTATAGCACTGACATACGGAACAGCTGACTATCATTTATAGCGTACCTACGAGAGAGGGGGCTGAAATATTGAAGTTTTCTCACCCTTCTCTCAATAATTTTCAGGAATACCCTAAAATTCCTTCCACAAAACTTACCTAACCACTACTATCACCATTCAGTCAGGATATTTTTCAACGGGCAGTCTGATAGCCTATGTAACCTTACAAGGGGTAACGGTTATGAAGTCAACAAGCTTCGGTACATTGTTTGTACGGGTTTTTATGTTCATCCTCGGATTGATAGTTGCTCTACCAGCGTTAAACACACTCTCCAAGTATTCCAATTATCGGTTCCTTGGTAGCATGACCTACGGCGTAATAGACCACCCTTCTTCTGGAAGAGATTTTGGTGGTAGACCGTTAATCCAATATGTGGATATGGCTGGTAGTACACATGAGTTCAAGAGCAGGGCTAAGGCCCATATATTTCAAACACCTAAAAAAGGTGAAAAAATCAAAATTTTCATTCACAAGAGTGATCCGCAGAAAGCAATTGTTGATAATCTCTTCTATTATGTCGTGCTTCCGCTCATTTTTCTGGCCGTCGGTTGTTACTGCTGTCTATCTGCTCTTTTTGGCAGAAAGGGCAGATCGCATGAGGAAAAGGTCGTTTCTTTTAGATCTATATAATGCCCTGAAGTTAGTATCATCGATTCTTTGCCACCAGAACAGGACAGGGGGTCAGTGCTGCAATTCGTTCAACTACACTCCCGCAAAACATATCCAATCCCAATGATTCCTTCCGGGCTCCCAGAATAATGAGATGAATATGTTTTTCTTGTGCGTACGCAGCTAGACAATCTTCAGGTATATTTGCCCGGATAGCTGTAATAACTGAGACATCGTGTTCTTTTCCCTGCAAAACGAACTCTTTCAATATCTTCCAGCCCTTTTGTTCAGCATCCCGCACGATGCTGTGACGCAGCGATAGATCCGTAGGGATATTTGTCGCATAGAGTGCATGGATCTCACTCCCATAGCTTTTTGCGATATCAATAGCGCGTAAGCCGGCCTCAATGCTTGCAGCAGACCCATTAAGGCCTGCCAGGATTTTGTCGAATCGCAATTCTCCGTCTTCAGGGATAATCAGAACATCACACGGACTATTGGTGATTACTTCAACCGTCGTGCGCCCCAGCAGCATTCTTTCCACCTGCATGCGCTTGACACATCCGAGCAGAATGATATCGGCGTTCACTTCATATGCAACTGCACAAATTTCCTCATCTGGTTTCCCTATGCGGTGGACGGTCTCCATCGAAAGTCCGAGTGAGGTTGCATACTCATCAGCTTCTCTCAGAATTTCCTGAAACGGTGCTTTAAACTGCTGCTCTGCATCGTTAAGGAAAAATCTATTCATATTACCTTCATAATCAGGCGTTACGGAAACCACAACAACCCGTGCTCTCATCGAAGATGCCAGAGCCAACGCCTCTTTATAGAGAGAGCGGTTTTCGTGCGAGGTATTCATCGCTGCAAGTATGGTTTTAACTGTATGAGTTATCATAGCCTGAAAGCTCGTTAAGATAAGTTGATAGCCTCGAAAATATGCTCCAGGATGATGCCCGACTCACCCTAAGGTTTTGCTTTTACAAGTTTATCAACATTAAAGACAGGAACACATGCCCGAGAAACAACTTTTTCCACGCTTACACCGTCGTCAACAATGATAAATTCAATTTTTTTCACGATACGACAGAGTCTACTCACAACTCTGCCTATATTTCCACTCTCTTTGATATGGTTAACGATGATCCCTCGCTTTTGACTTCGTTCTTGCATGATACTGAAATTATCTTTTACAGCGAGAGCAAAACGTCGACTTCGAAAGCCACCTTCCCAAAGAAATGGCATCGTATTGACATATGCTACAAGAAGCCGGTGATTGAGCCTTCCCGCCACATTCAAACTATACCCCATCACCGATTCCGTCAGATGACCGTTACACGTCACCACAAGAATTACCGGTTGGTCTTGAAAGAACCTTGTCACTAGAACTTTATCTGGATCCAGTTGAATCACCCCCCTGTAATTTCTTTTATCGCGTATCAGTAAGAACGCTTTTTCATATAGCATTAGATAGCGGGCCTCCTAGGAGGCTGTCCGAGAACAGGAATTTTAAATCGGACAAATCATAAAGCCTAGCAATCGCTGGAGCTTTATATCTCTGCGCAAAGGTAAATCTTATAATATGCACCTGAAAAACGCCTGAATAATGCAATTATACTGAGAATCAGGGCTCTCCATCATTACTATGCAGGATTTGCCAACAATTTGCCGTCCTCTGAACGTACTACCCCATTTATGATCGCTCTCAGTAACTTCCTCATGTTGTGAGCAGTGCATGCAAGGGAAAATTCACCACTTGCTTTCTCATACCCTCTGACACTGAATCTTCTGAAACCGATATTTTTTATCTGTCCGAATACTGGTTCAACGATAACTTTTCGTCTTCCATATATTTCTTTAGAGCTTACCCTCTCCATTTTCTCATTCATCTGTTGCCGTAAGGGCTCTTTGTCATCCGTGTTAATTGTTCGAGCATTACCCTGAGTTGATTTGCAACATCTGCTTTTATAATCGCACTCAACACACACATCAGAGTCGCCTTGATATGTTTTCCTGCCCGATTTTGATGTACGTATTAAAACGAGGGATTGGTCTCCAGGACAGGTGAAAAAATCACCCCGCTCGTTGTAAATAAAATCAGCCTTTATGAGCTTGCGGTCCGAATCATTTAACGGAATTTCACTTCTCTTCTCAGCTTTATCTGTTGCTACATAAGCATCGAGTTTTGCCGATCTTATTGCCTCAAGATTATCACCTGACATGTAACCATTATCAAAGCTCATCTTTGAAGGAAAACTGCCAGTCGTTTCCCGTATATTTTCTAACGCAGGTTCAACCTCGTTCTTGTCATTTGCATTTAGACTCAGATGTTGGGCAACAATCACTTGCTTATCCTCATCTACACATATTTGCCCATTGTACTGATAATCAAAGACGTTATTTTTTCCCATAATACGGGCATCCGTATCTGCAAAGCTAATTTGCTTTTTGTCCTCAATGGTTTTGCCGGGGTGTAGTTCTTGCTCCCGTTGTTCTAAGGCTTTTTTGGCTGCCTGTATTTTTGCTAATCGCTTTTCTTTGAACTGTAAATCTTCGGGAATACCATATCCGGTAGGTTCCTTATACTCCCTGTCCTCTTCTTCATCGCAGTTTTTTGCTTTCGCTATAAGGCTCTCAATTTCCGCTAGTAATTCATGTTCTTTTTCTTTGAGTCTCTTGTAACTCATGGCCTTATGCTTAGAAGTGTCAGCCTTAAATTTTGAACCGTCTAAGCTTACATGGCCAAGAGACGCAAGTCCCAATTGCATGGCTATCAGGACACTCTGCTTGAAACATTCATGAAAAAATTCAGCATTATTTTTCCTAAAGTCACTTAACACTCGGAAATTTGGGCATGACATCCCTGATATATACATATAAGCAAGGTCTACATGGCACCGTCCTTCTATCTGTCTTGAGCTGAAAAGGCCATGACTGTATGCGTATATGAGAATCGAGATAATCAACTTGGGATGATAGGCACGCTGTCCTTGCATGCTATACTGTTTTTCAATACTTGAGGTGTCAAGCTGCTGAAAAATATCGTTATACAGATAACATTCATGATTGTCAGGGAGCAGATCAAAGATATTGCTCGGAAACATTTGCCGTTGTTTGAATTCTAATGGCAGATTTTTGAATGGGGGTGACATAAGGAAACCTCTCTTGTTTTATTGAATACAAATTAACACAAAAAACAAGAATATGCAGCTTATCATGCTGTTATATATAAGCATTCCATCTCAACCTGTTTGCCATTTGCTAGGAAATTCAGCTACGATAAAAACAATTTAACTATTCTCTTTAATTATTGTCGGACAGCCTCCTAGGATTCAAAGCAAAACATATTCCAACCGCTCTATTATTCATTTATGCATTTGTTTTCATATCACTTATTCCACCCAACCAAGTAGTGAACAAACGATTCCTTGTTGCAGAATGAAACATGTTTTCTATCAAATGATCAGTAACCAACCTGAAATCATATTCTCCCCGAAAGATCGACCCCAGCAATATCCAAAATTTACCCCACAATAACAGATATATAACTTCATCAACATATCCCATGGGTGATACGTTTATCTCTACTCCCTGCCAGATCTGAAATATACAAGCATGTTGCTTTTTGCAACACCACAGAACGACGCCAAAATAACAGGCATAAACCTATGATTTAAAAATTTTTTATCTCATTAGCTGCAATTATCCCGTTGCATATTGCAACAAATTGCAGCCACGCCTAAAACAACCCATACACCTGTAATCACGACGTTTTAACAAATACGCAGGATGGCATTAAGTTTGCAAATATTAACGCAAATGACGGTTCGGCATCATCTCATATAACCACACTTGCCTCTTGGCTGAAAAATATACCTATGTAGTTCACTATTCATCTTTAAAGGAGAAATGGAAATGAGACAGAATGATCCCTACCAAACTCAGCTGTCGGTCCAGCGAACCACTCGCAAATCAACAACCGGCAGTGTCAGCAAAACTCCTGCAACAACAAAAGCGATCCAAACGACCTATCGCAAGAAAAAGCCAATTGCCAAAATGGTTATTTTTGGAGCCTTATCTCTGGGCGCATACACCCTGCTGTTTTCAAATGAGGCGCTGGTTACCAATACCTATACGCTTGGTGGCTGGTATGCAGTGCTTCCAGTCGGCACCGCATTTGCGTTTTCTTTTATGCATGGAGCGTTTGCCAGTAATTTTCTCGACGTGCTCGGGCTTGAGCCCAAAAAATCGTAATTATAGCAGGCACTCAACTTATCACTCCAGGCAGGAGCAATCATGAAAAAATTTCTAACTCTATTACTGACAGTATTGATAGGCACGCTACTGGTGCACAATGCCTATGCAGGTGGTCCTCCACCCAAAAACGTAATAAAAGGTATTTTCACCCAACTTGACCCGGCGACCAACACTGCAAAAATACACGTTGATGGGCACGATGAGTTAAGAACCCTGGCTCTAGGTGAGGGTATGACCATCGACGACATAATTCTTGATAAGAAAGTCATGGTCAGCCTTGATCCGCATGCTGGGCCAAATGTGATTAAAGAAGTGTCGTTGATGTTTTTTGACATGACCATCACCAAGGTTGTTGCCCTCCTTATCGTCGGACTTATTGGTGGCCTGCTATCAGGGTTTATTGGCTCTGGTGGAGCTTTTGTTCTCACTCCTGCGATGATGTCCCTAGGAGCCCCGGGTGCAGTAGCTGTGGCCAGCAATATGTGCCATAAGTTTCCCAAAGCCATGGTCGGCACCTATAAGCGCTGGAAGTACGGGCAAGTCGATATAAAGCTCGGCCTGGTGATGGCAGCAACAGCGATTGTTGGTGTGCAAATCGGAATTAAGGTTCAAAAAATCATTCTCGATCATTGGGGCAATGCAGGCTCTAATCTTTATGTAAGTGTGGTCTTTGTTCTCGTCCTGGTCGTAGTTGGGGCATACGTTCTACGAGATGCCTTAAAATCATCTAAGGGAAATATTGAAGCAAAAACATCGAAGCTCGCTTTATATCTCCAAAAAATTGAAGTGTGGCCTATGATGGAGTTTAAAGTTGCCAACGTACGCATCTCTGCATGGGTGACTGTTCCGGTAGGTCTCTTTACCGGAATGCTGGCAGCAACCATCGCGGTGGGCGGTTTTATAGGCGTTCCCGGGATGATTTATGTAGTTGGTGCATCGGCCATGGTTGCCAGTGCTACCGAACTTCTTGTCGCCTTTATTATGGGTGCTTGGGGCTCTGTCCAGTGGGGTATGGCCGGCCTGATCGATATTCGCATGACCTTGCTTATCCTCGCGGGATCTCTGATCGGTGTACAATTAGGCGCACTGGGAACAACCTATGTCAAAGATCATACAATAAAATTGGTAATGGCCGCGGTAATGTTGATTGTTGCTGTTTCACGTGGGGCCAAAGTACCAGGCTATCTCGCCGATCTGGATCTTATTCCTCATTTACAACATCAATTCTCTGTTGTCCTCAATAGTATAAGTTTCTGGGCATTAATCGCCGCTCTGGGAGTGGCCGCGATCATCATTTCTGTTGCCATGATTAATGGAATGCTTCAGGATCGCGCAGAAAAACAGGTCCATACCGTACAAGAGGCAGCTGGCTGACAAGCAGAATCCTCACAAACGACGTAATACCCCGTTAACATAAATTAAACCTGTAATTCTTTTCATTGGATCGAAATGAGGTTCTTCGTACCTCGCTGAAGGGAAATGAGCCTTTATGCAGAATAATTTCTTGTCATAAACACGAAATTATTCTGCAAGGGCTGAAAGTACTAGAAGCCCAGCTGACGATCCCAAGAGTAAAGATACAATTAACGAGGAGGGACAGTTATGGAACCCGGAATGTATTTGACGGCACTGGTTATCACAGTATCAGCTCTGCATCTGCTTAACAACGTGATACACTATGTCAGTAGTTTCCATACGGCCTCTGCTAAAAGGCCAGATGAATCCAACAAACTACCCGCCCACAGAGATGACTGGTATATGTTTTTTCACCGTTCAGACCTGACAGGTGAAGCGAAGAAAAAAATACGAACTACGAAGGGAAACACGATAACCAGATCGTCTCCCGTGAAGAATAAGCAGCGCGATTCCCGCCCTGCACTACGCCGCTACCATACCTGAAAAATCACCAATGCATTGACAAGAGAACAGACTCCTAAGGAATGAGAACATGTTATTTAAGAGACGGTCGGAGGTAGTTCAGGAAGAAAAGCCAGATGAAGAGCAATCACTGTTAGCAAAGTTACGAGCCAGGATTGAACAGACCGATCTGCCATCCCATGCTTTAGAGGCAGCTGTCAGGGAATTGGAGAAGCTCGAAAAAACAGATCCTGCTATGGCCGAATTTACAGTAGGCATTAACTATATCGATATGCTTCTTGACTTGCCCTGGCGGGTAAGTTCTTCAGGAAACTTTGATCTTCAGCGGGCCAGGGAGATTCTTAATTCAAGGCACTGTGGGCTTGATCAGGTCAAACAACGTATCCTTGAATTTCTTGCATCTAAGACCCTGCGGGGGAATGTTCAGTCACATATACTTATTGTGGATGATGAAGAAATTGCCCGCAATAATATGCAACATGTTCTGGTCAAAGACGGCTATCACTGCCTGACCGCGTCAAATGGCATTGAGGCCCTTGAAGTCTTTGCAAATAATGATATTGATCTGGTCATCACTGACTTAAAGATGGACCAGATGGATGGCATTGAGCTACTGAGTCACGTAAACCGGTTATATCCCGACACCCAGGTTATCATGGTAACCGGTTTTGCAACAGTCAGTTCAGCCGTAGAGGCCCTTAAAAAAGGTGCAGCCCACTATCTGGGCAAACCTGTTAATCTCGATGAATTACGAAAAACTGTCAAAGAGGTATTAGACCAGAAACTCTCCAGCGATATCGGCAAGGGACCAATTCTCTGTTTCGCCGGCCCACCAGGTACAGGTAAAACCTCGGTAGGTAAGGCTATCGCAGAATCACTCAATCGTCATTTTATCAGAGTCTCTGTTGCAGGCCTGCGTGACGAAGCGGAGTTACGAGGACACCGACGAACCTACGTGGGAGCAATGCCCGGCCGGGTCCTGACAGAGATTAAACGAACCGGAGTAAATAACCCGGTCTTCATGTTGGACGAATTGGACAAAATCGGTCAGGATTTTCGAGGTGATCCAGCATCAGTTCTACTCGAAGTTCTCGACCCTGAACAGAACAGCACCTATGTGGACCACTACCTGGATATCCCCTTCGATCTCTCCCATGTCATGTTTATGGCCACAGCCAATGACCTCTCAAAATTGCCACGACCACTGCTTGACCGTATGGAAATTGTCAACTTTACGGGATATACCGAAAAGGAAAAACTGAGCATAGCACAACAATTTATTATCCCCAGACAACTGAAAGCTACAGGACTGCACAGAGAAGATATCACGTTTGCCAATGACGCCGTGGTCAGTGTCATTAACCAGTATACCCGTGAGTCAGGGTTACGTAACCTTGAGCGCGAAATCTCCAATGTCTGCAGAAAAATAGCACTTCTAAAGCTTGACGATAATGAATCATCTCCGATCACAACTATTGATTCTGCGGCAATAACGTCTTTTCTGGGACCCAAAAAATATTACCGTGAAGTGGCGGAAGAAAAGGACAGCATTGGCATTACAACCGGCCTTGTCTGGTCTGAGACAGGGGGCGAAATAATCTCTATTGAAACAGTGAAGATGCAGGGAAATGGTGTACTCACGATGACCGGTTCCCTCGGAGAAGTTCTCCAGGAGTCAGCCCAGACGGCTCTAAGCCTAATCCGCAGCAGAGCCGATGAATTTGCTATCTCACATGATGATTTCCAAAACTACGATATTCATATCCATATCCCCGCAGGCAGCATTTCAAAAGACGGTCCATCTGCCGGCATAACTATATTTGCAGCTCTACTCTCTTTACTGACCGGCAGACACGCACGGCGCAGTGTTGCACTTACCGGAGAAATGACACTCAGCGGTAGGGTCCTGCCGGTAAGCGGTATTCGTGAAAAAATGCTGGCAGCTCAGCGAGCGGGAATATCACTGGTGGTGGTTCCAGAGGCCAATCGTGACGAAGTATTAGCCTTACCGGAAGATGTGAGCGCAGGACTTCAAGTGAATATGGTAAAAAATATAGATGAGATGATCGACATGGCATTGCTTCCCCTGCCAAAGAACTAGTGTCCTGTCATGCCTCAGGAAGGGAGACCTCATAACACGGGTTAGAAATCCGGATCATCCAGCCTATATCGTTTTATTTTGCGCCAGAGGGAAACCCGGTCAATCCCGAGGATTTCGGCCGCTTTCGACCGTTTCCCCTCTACTTCATCAAGAACTTTCAGGATGTACTGTTTTTCATGATCTTCAAGTGTTGGCCATGATTGTTCCTGAGATATAGAGGTGGCTACAGATTCTGCCCCAATATCGTCTTCAAGGTGATGCGGTTCGATAACATCTTCACGACATGTGATCAACACACGTTGAATTATGTTTTCAAGCTCTCTGATGTTTCCCGGGTACTCGTAGCTCTTTAATCGCTCAGCCGCCATTTCTGATAAATGGGGGACAGTTCTTCCCGGTTCGGCGTGTTTTTGCAGAAAATGGCTGGCAAGCAGCGGGATATCATTTCGACGTTCAACCAGTGGTGGTATCAGGATGGTGATAACATCAAGTCGATAATAGAGATCTTTTCGAAACGTCCCTTCGTCAGAGGCTTCCTTCAAATTTCTGTTGGTCGCAGCCAGCACCCTGATATCGATAGGAATCTCCTCCGAGCCTCCTACGCGCATAAGTGTCCGTTCCTGGAGGACTCGCAAAAGTTTAACCTGCATCTGCAATGGCAGCTCACCAATCTCATCAAAAAAGACAGTTCCGCCTTTAGCGTACTCCAGCAACCCCTTCTTCAGTTTCTCAGCCCCGGTGAAAGCGCCCTGCTCATGGCCAAAAAGCTCTGTACTCATAAGATCTTCGCTGAAAGCACCACAGTTGAGTGAGACGATTCGTTTTCCGGCCCTCCTGCTCAAATCATGAATTGTGCGGGCAACTAATTCTTTACCGGTACCGGTTTCACCAAGAATAAGCACGTTACAATCAAGCTGTGCCACCTGTGAAATCTGTTCCCGAAGCGCTACTGTTTTTGAACTTTGTCCGATAATTTTTGAGAATTCAGTGTTGTCTGCAACCTGTTGTCGCAACTGATACAACTCCTGCTGCATTGCACTGCGTTCAAGAGCCTTAACCACCATAGCCTGAAGTTCCTGCACATTTAAAGGCTTTGCCAGATAGTGGTAAGCTCCTTTTTTCATCGCTTCAATAGCTGTATCGAGACTCGCATATCCGGTTACCACCAGCACCTCGGCGGCCGGCCAGAGACGCTTTGTCTCTGCCAGTACGGCCATGCCATCTCTTCCTTTCATACGCAGATCAGTGATAACCAGATTCACTTCCTGATCTTCCATGACGGCAACAGCTTCATTACCATCTGCTGCAAGAAGAACCCGATAGCCCGATTTCTCCAGAATATGTGCAAGGTTGTCACGGGCAATAGCTTCATCATCCACGACAAGAATAGTTGTGTTAAGAAGAGAACGTGTCATGATATCGACGACTCTTTTCCGGGAGAAAGGGGTAATCGTAAATAAAATGACGCTCCCTGACCAGGTTCGCTACTGACGCTGATTTCGCCATGATGTTTTTGGATAATACCGTAAACCACGGAAAGCCCGAGGCCGGTACCCTTCCCTTCCTCTTTGGTTGTATAGAAAGGATCAAATAACTGGCCCTGTATTTCTTTGGGAATTCCTGGCCCTGTATCATGAACAATAATGATCACAGCATCTTCTTTTTCATCTATTTCAGAGCTGAGAGTAATAACACCTTTCTGCTCAATTGCCTGGGCAGCATTTAATATGAGATTTAAAAAAACCTCCTGCATTCGCTGCACATCCATAGGAACCATAAGACTGTCAGGAACATCTATTTTGACCTGGATATCAGCCGCAACTTCGCTCCTTGCCAATCGTACAGCCCTATTAACAATATCCAGTAAAGAAGCTGTGCGTATACTGAATTTTTCTGAACGTGAAAATTCAAGAAGTCCTTTGACGACATCACGCGCCCGGAGTGTCTCCTGATCAATATTATTCAGCATCTTAAGGAATAGATCCTTATCCCCTGCATCAATTTCAGCAAGTGCGATCTGGCATGAAGTCGAAATATTATTGAGCGGGTTATTCAACTGGTGTGCAACCCCGGCAGTAAGAGTCCCGATTGATGACAGTTTTTGGGATTGAACGAGCTGATCCTGGCGAAGCTCCAGCTCCTGGACCATCGTATTGAATGCCTCCATGACCTGTTGCATTTCATCACGGGTGTTCAACACCTCAACTCTTTTAAAATGCCCCTGAGCAATAGCGCCGGTGGTCTTTTTTATAATATTAAGAGGCCTGAAAATCTTAAAAAATGTCACGAACGGCATTATGATGCCCAGGATAATAGCCACTGCAGACAAGAGACTCATGCGAGTTTTCAGTTCTTGAAATATAACGTGTAACTGAACCCGTTCAAACTCCAATAGCTGAGCACTTTTTTCTGTCATCTGCTTACCGAGATCTCTTGTAATATGGAGTAACTGGTCATATTCACTAGAACCTTCAACCCTACTTTTCTCTAGTCCACTAAAATTTTCTTTGTAGCTTTTTATCAATAGCTCAAGCTCGTTAAGCAGTGGAGTAGCTTTAAGGTTTTTTATCTGAGCATGAATGTAATCAGCTGTTTGCTCAGCTTTGGCAATGTATTCACGATGTTCTTTGAGAGCTTCCGGCGTATCATAGAGGAGGTAGTTTTTCTCGTATCGTCTCACCTCTAAAATAATGTTATCGAGCAGGTAAGCACGTTCCATGATAGTGAATTTTTTTCCTGCAGTATGCATGTCATCGTTAGACATGAACCACATAACAGAAATTCCTAAAACATAGCAAACAACAAAAAAGAGGATTTTAAACGAAAGGCTGAAATGAGACGATTTCGACAAGCTTTTTCTCCTGACCTTAAGGCTTGAAAACCAGACAGTTGCAATATCGACCTTTCAACATTTTCTACTTGTTCTATTGGCAAAAGTAAATAGTCAGAAAGGGTACACAGGATCACAGTTTTTGCTGACAGAGTCTACCACACTAAAGCTGTCTAATCACTTATTACTAAGGACATTTTTAATCTGAATACAGCGTTTATGTTTCTTACATCCTTTTGATCTAAAACTGTTCTTTGAGAACGACTCGTAATTGTTATATCCGAGTTCCATAAGAAAACAGAAAGTGAAATAGAATTAACTAAAAAAATACGACGGATTGGATCTACATGCAAATCCCAGAAAATCGTAACCAATCTGATCTGTGCCCCAGTACCTGACACAAAAAAGCTGTCGCACACATGATTCCTGCAGGTGAATTGCAGTATCAATATTTTTTCCGCTTCTTTATTATTTTTTTCCAATCGGTATAATTAAAAATGACATGAACAATTCGTGTCATTTCAATGTTTCTATCGATATTTCAGAGAAGCAACTTCAGTACATATTTCATCGTTGAAGTGGCTGCATTCTCCATACTTCTTTTAACCGATGTAACGGCTTAACCGATCACCCGGAAACAAGAATTCACACGTGAAAAAATGAATTTAATGCGAATTCAAAACGTTACCACATGCACTTCGTCAACATATTTCATGCGTAACAATGGTGCAAACCGCTGTTACGCATTTGTTCTCTGATTATAGAATCAAAATTTTCACATCATTATCCACGCCGTAATTATTGAGAGTGAAGTAGAAAAAACTCAAGCCTGAAGAGTATAGAGAGCAATTCAAAGATAGTTTATCAAGGTTCATTTCTTCTATCTCTTCTCTTTGTGTGCGCAACACAACTTAATGCTATGGGCATCACATAGAAATAATGTGGCTCAAGGAGGAATTATGATGAAAAAAGAAAAGGATGAACGACGTTCGTTTCTCAAGCAGATTATTATAGGCACTGGTGCGGTAATTGGGACTGCCGCCATTGCCAAGCCTGCCAAATCACAACCTGAACAACTCATTAACGATTCTGATGAAACGCTTTATCATAACAGCGACAATTTTAAAAAATACTACAAAACATTGCGGTAGTCCAGCATCTGTAAGGGGTATGGAACTGGCTACAGGTACCATTACGAGCCACGAAAGATTGCTTTACTCAAAAAGGAGAAACAGCAATGGCACGAAGTAAAATCAAAAAGGGTTCCAGCACTGGCGCAGTGAGTGCTGGTCGCCGAGTGACCATGAATCCCAAGGTCGCCAGAAGATCTTTCCTTAAACTTTCTGCTGCCTCTGCGGCACTTACGGGTGTTGCGATGACCACCCGCATGACCAGAAAAGTAAATGCGGCAGCCGGACAGAGTGCACCATACATCGGATCAGAAAAGATCAGAACGATATGTACTTATTGCGCAGTGGGTTGCGGCATTGAAGCAGAGGTACATAACGGCGTATGGGTTCGCCAGGAAATAGCTACTGATCATCCAGTTTCGCGAGGAGCCCACTGTTGTAAAGGTGCTGGAGCTATCGACATGGTTACCAGCGAAAAGCGCATGAAAAAGCCGATGAAGCGGGTAAACGGGAAATGGACTACCCTTTCCTGGGACCAGGCTATGGATGAGATCAGCGCTAAACTGCTAGATCTTCGCGAAAAGAATGGTCCTGATGCTCTGCATTTTAATGGTAGCGCCAAGGTCTCAACAGAAATGGCGTACCTGCAGAGGAAATTTGCAGCATTTTGGGGGTCGAATAACATTGACCACCAGGCTCGTATCTGACACTCAACAACGGTGGCAGGTGTCGCCAATACGTGGGGCTACGGTGCGATGACTAACAGTCTGAATGACATCAGGCACGCAAAAAGCATGATCTTTATCGGATCAAATGCTACTGAAGCACATCCCGTCTCAATGCAGCATATTCTGCATGCAAAAGAGGTCAATAATGCACCTCTTATCGTAGTGGATCCACGCTTTACCAAACTCGCAGCTAAAGGAACCGATTTCGTACGCATTCGTCCGGGTTCAGATGCAGCATTCATAATGGGACTCATCAACGCGGTTATTACCAACGGCTGGGAAGAGAAGGAGTTCATCAGAACACGTGTTTCGGGCTATGAAGAAATGGTTGAAGTTGCTGCCCATTATACTCCTGAGATTGTAGAAGATATCACCGGTATTCCCGCGTCAGAAGTAACCAGGATTGCTGAACTGCTTGCCACTAACAGGCCTACAAGTCTGACATGGTGTATGGGTGGTACGCAGCATTCAATAGGTTCCTCCATTACCAGAGCCTTCTGTATTCTGCAGCTTGTTCTCGGCAACATGGGTAAGTCAGGCGGCGGAACGAATATTTTCCGCGGCCATGACAACGTGCAGGGCGCAACTGATATGTGTGTTCTGGCCGACAATCTGCCAGCGTACTATGGTCTTTCAGACGGGGCATGGAAACACTGGTGCCGCGTGTGGGATGTTGATTACGACTGGATTGTTGGGCGTTTTCCTGAAAAAGAGTGGATGAACAAGAAAGGTTTCTCCCTGGCGCGTTGGTATGAAGGTGTCTTGAACGAGGAGGAGCTTGAGACTCCGACACCAATTAAAGCCATGATTCAATGGGGCTGTGGATCTAACTCCAACTCACAGTATAACAGAGTCGTCCAGGCATTAAATAAACTTGAATTACTGGTAATAGTGGATCCTTTCCCGACTATTGCTGCAGCAGTTACCAAAACCGATAACGTGTATATACTGCCAGGTGCCAGCCAGTATGAGACATCCGGTTCAGTGACATCCACCTCTCGTCAAATTCAGTGGCGGCATAGGGTTGTTGATCCCGTTTACGACAGTAAAGATGACTATCAAGTCATGGAACTGTTAGTGAATAAGCTTGGATTTGCCGATAAATTCTACAAAAATATCAAGCAGATTCCAGAGGACATAACCCTGGAGCTTGGTTCAGGTTCATTGACCATCGGCTACAACGGCCAGACACCTGATCGTATAAAGAGTCATATGGCCAACTGGCACACCTTTGATATTGATGATCTGCAGGCCAAAGGAGGCCCATGTGATGGTGATTACTATGGTATGCCGTGGCCATGCTGGACGACAGATCATCCGGGGACCCCGATACTTTATGATATCTCCAAATCTGTTGCTGAGGGTGGATTGCCCTTCCGTAACCGATTCGGCGAAGAGAGAACATATGAAAGTAGTGGCCGTACTGAAAATCAACTTGCAGCAGAAGGTATTTGCAATCCAGGCAGCGAGGTTCAAGGTGGGTACGTGGAATTCAAGGAGGTTGTTCCCGGTACCAACTGGAAAACTGATCTTTCACAGAAAACTATTAAAGATGCAATAGCCCGGGGAATGGCTCCATTTGGTAACGCCCGAGCCCGCTGCGTTGTCTGGAACTTCCCTGACAAAGTTCCGATCCATCGCGAACCACTGCATTCACCACGTCCTGATCTGATCGCAAAATATCCTACCTATGAAGATAAGCCAAATCACTTCCGGGTAAAAACCAGATATAAGAGCGAACAAAATCCAGATCTTGTCAAAGAATATCCATATGTCATAACAACCGGACGTATGGTTGAGCACATGGGTGGTGGTGCTGAAACGCGAAGCAACCAATATCTCGCTGAACTTCAGCCTGAAATGTATGTTGAGATCAATCCACGTCTGGCAAATAATCTTGGAATCCGTAAAGGTGACATGGTGATTATAGAATCACCGGAAGGTGCAAAGATAAAAGTAAAAGCCAAACTCACTCCTCGAGTTGATGAGAAAACAATCTTCCTGCCATACCATTTTGCCGGGACCTTGATGGGCGAATCCTACGAGAAGGATTATCCGGAAGGGCATGCGCCGTTTGTTCTTGGCGACCCAGGCAATGTCGTAACGAACTATGGATATGACATTATAACCCAGATTCAGGCTACCAAAGACGGTCTGTGCAAAGTCACTCGTGCGTAAGCAACACGGATGAGGAGGAATAAACAATGGCAAGAGTGAAATTCTTATGTGACGTTGAGCGCTGTATAGATTGCGGTGGCTGCGTTGTGGCCTGTAAAGAAGGGCACCATATTCCTGTGGGTGTCAACCGTCGCCGTGTTATCACGCTCAATGAGGGTGAACCTGGAGAAAAATCAATTTCCGTTTCTTGTATGCACTGCGCTGATGCTCCCTGCATCGCTGTTTGTCCTGTTGATGCAATCTATCAACGCCTTGACGGTGTCGTTCTGGTAAGCAAAAAAACCTGTATCGGCTGCGGTTACTGTTTTATGGCATGCCCATTTGGTGCTCCACAGTTTCCTGCCGGCAATGTCTTTGGAGCCAGAGGTGCTATGGATAAATGCACATTCTGTGCTGGTGGCCCGGAGGAAAATTTCAGTGCCGAAGAACACAAGCTCTATGGCCAGAACCGTATAGCGGAAGGGAAAGTACCTCTCTGCTCAGGAATGTGTGCAACCAAGGCACTTCTGGCCGGTGATGCGGATATTGTTGCTGATGTGTATCGTGAGCGCGTTTTCAGGCGGGGGTCCGGCGTTAACGCCTGGGGATGGTCCAAGGCATACGACAAAAAATAGTAACTAGCGCGTAAAAAAGCTTCACCGCTAATTTGCGATCAGTCCGGCCTTTCACTGGAAAATGAGGGGCTGGACAATGTCATCCGCAATCAGGAGGGCACCATGCAGAGCATTTTTAAACCTGTGCTTCTATTCACGATTTTCCTTGTGGCAGGAGTAGTCTCAGGTGTTTCCGCCCAGGAAAGCCAGGCTCTGGCAAACCTGCCGGCGGGATCTTCATCGGATTATTACCATACGCTGATTGGCGTAATTACTGGAGACTGGCGAGAGTACGGTCAGCTGTTCACTACCCTTCAGGGACATTGGTTCTGGAAAGTTTTTCTTGCCATCATCATTGGAATTCCGGGGGTATTTTTGCTACATTATGTGATTGTCGGGGCAAAACATTTTGATCATGACGGTGAACAGATATTGTTTTTTCCATATTTCATCCGCATTGTCCATTTCATTGCAGCAGTATCTTTTTCTTTGCTGGTTATTACCGGGCTCATGATAATTTTCGGGAAATATCTCGGAGGTGGTACATTAATCCGAATTGCCAGATACATCCATCTCGGGTCGGCCATTGTTTTTGTTCTCCCGGCACTGCTCATGCTTGTTACGTGGCTGATGGATATGCTGCCAAAAGTTTATGATATTAAATGGATGTTCATACTCGGCGGATACCTGAGCAAAGAAAAGAAACCCGTACCCGCAGGCAAATTTAATGCCGGGCAGAAAATGTACTTCTGGTTTGCCACCGTCGGTGGTTGTGTCATGGCCTACACCGGTTATATCATATGGGGGATGGGTGCAGATGTTGAAACTGTGCGTTTGTATGCCATTATCCATAATATCCTCGGCATGGGAATACTCGCATTTTACCTGACGCATGTGTATATGTCGGTCTTCGCAATTGCCGGCTCGCTGGAGAGTATGAAAACCGGCTACAAACCGAAAGATGAGGTGGATATACTCCATAGCCGCTATAGATATTAAACAGCAGATAAATCGGGACATTGATGGTGAGAGGCCTCGTGATACCTGCAAATGCCATGTAGCAAGTTAACACGAGCCAAAACAGAAAATCCGTGTCATGGTTACGAATTCGCCTAAGAGATTCATGTCTCTGCTGGCAAAAGTGACCATTGTGCGGATTTTCGTCTTTTCCCGCACAATATTATATATCGCGAAAACAATACACTCAGGATTCACAGGAGTAATACACGTGCCCCTACTTGAGTTAGGCAACAAGCACCAGGTTCATTATCAGTTGATACCAGGCCAGCAAAACAAACCGTACCTGGTTTTCCTGCATGAAGGATTGGGAAGTGTGGCATTGTGGAAAGATTTTCCTGCATCATTATGCACTGCTACTGGTCATCCCGGCCTAGTATATGATCGTTTGGGTCACGGAAAATCTTCCTCCCTGGAACATAAGCGCTCGATCAGGTATATGCACGAATGTGCTTTGCAGGAACTACCGTTGCTGCTTAAAATGCTCATCCCTGAAAAAGATTATATTTTGATCGGTCACTCGGATGGTGGCAGTATCAGTTTGATTTATGGGGCTGAACATCCTGCGCGTCTGAAAGGTATTATCACCGAGGCTGCACATGTCTTTGTCGAACAGGAAACACTCGCAGGCATACACGATGCGGTAGCAGCTTGGGATAAGGGGCAACTCGCCGGCTTACACAAATATCATGGAAGCAAAACAGTCACCCTGTTCAACGCGTGGGCAGAAACCTGGCTGGCAGAATGGTTCCGGAACTGGAGCATTGATGAGTTGTTGCCACGCCTGCAAGTTCCCCTCCTTGTTTTACAGGGAGCAGATGATCAATACGGTACTAAGAAGCAGGTGAACACGATTGTTTCAAGTGCTTCAGGAGAAGCCTGGGGAGAGATGGTCCCGAATTGCGGACATACACCTCATCTTGAAGCTCAACCGTTTGTCCTCGATCGCATGGCACAATTTATTCGTCAAATCACAGGATGAGATGAAAATCGATAGCATCGTCCTGAGTAGTGTCAGCTCAGCCAAACACTGAGAACCTGAGTAATTCAAACACTTGAATCAAATAAAATATATACTTAAAAACACTACTAATAATATCAACACATCCATTTCGTCGTATATCTGCCTGGTGTTAAACTCAATGACTTTACGAAGCCTCGTTGTATAATGATTTGCCGAAATGAACGCCTGTGATCGTTGATGGTACCTTCGATGAGTACCAACCAGCCATGTCAAGGCAACCTCGTTAGAAAAAGCACCAAAAACACTCTATGTTACGAGATAACATGTGATTTGTGAGGTCGTAATGCTGCAGACCATTCTTGATACATTCTTTAGCTTTAAAGCATATGTGATGCTCCCTATCATCATTTTTTTCGTGGCTGTCGCTGTGCGGCTTTCGTTGAGAAAATCATTTATCAGTGCAATTGAGCTGGCCGTGGGTTTTGCCGGTGTCTTTATTGCCTTTGATTTTTTTGTGGCCAATATCAAGCCGGCTGTCGAACAACTATCAATCGCCAGAGGCCTTGATTTTCCGATTCTGGATGTTGGTTGGCCACCTTTGGCGGCAATAACCTGGGCTTCTCCGTTGGCGGCTGTTTCTATTCCCATGGTGTTGTTGTTGAACCTGGTGTTAATCGCCGTGGGTTTTACCAGAGCCATCTACATCGACATCTGGAACTACTGGCATTTTGCCTTTCTCGGAGCACTGGTAATGAACGCTACCGGCAGTATGTGGTGGGGGCTGACGGCAACAGCTGTTCTGGCAGTCTACTGTTTCAAGCTTACCGAGTGGACTGCACCTGATGTGGAACGTGAGCTTGGTTTGAAAGGAGTGTCGGCATCACCCGTTTCTGTAAACGGGATTGTGCCATACACCGTTGTCGTCGATTGGATTATAGATCGGATTCCGCTGCTCAACACAATCGTCTACAATCCGGAAAAAAATCATTCCGATCATGGCACACTCGATGGGAATAGAAGTCTGCTCAGCTTGATAAGCGAGCCCATGGTTATTGGTACCCTTATGGGGTTGCTGCTCGCGATAGCAGCAGGTTACAACCTGAAAGATACTCTTGAATTGAGTGTCCATATTGCTGCTGTAATGTTTATTCTACCCAAAAGTGCAGGTTTAATTGGTGAAGCAATGGTTCCCGTAACCTCTGCATTACGGACACAGGTCGAAAAGCGATTTCCACACCGGACAAATCTGGTGGTAGCACTGGACACCGGATTTTTAATGAGTCACAGATCTGTAATTGTTACCGGGCTTATTTTAATGGCACTGGCAATACTCATTGCCCTGATACTTCCAGGTAATAAAGTCCTTCCGCTTGGCGATCTGCCCAATCTAATTTCTGTAATGTCTATCTCTGTGCTGATTTTTAACGGCAATGTGTTCAGGGCTGTTCTTGCCGGAATTCCGATAATTATTACGTTCATGCTGGTAGCGACACATCTAGCGCCGAAATATACGGAATTGGCCAGGCAGACAACTGCCTTTAATATGGAAAACATGGGGCTGATCACCGCTTTCACAGACGGTGGACATCAAGTGAGGTATGTTTTGTATTACCTCTTTCAGGGAAAGGTGTTTGCATTTGTGCTGGTCGGTTTTCTGCTGCTCGGCATGTGGTTTACCCGCAGGCGCTATAATCGGCTGGTAAAAATAGCTTCGCCTGCTGTCAATCATCTGGATTAAAATGGTTTTCTTATGGAAATATTGCTGCCTCCGCTCACCAAATGTTTCCTGCTGCGGCTTGCCCGGAAGATCCGATTGGAGCCGGACCACCTCAACATACTTGCAAATACCATAAGCAGGCCTTCCTTCTCAAATTTGAATGTTGTACGGGAAAGAAGCTCAATCTTTCCCTTGCGTTTGATGCTGGTAAAATCTGTTAAATTCTGATTTTCTTATTAAAGAAGCACTGATAGCCTCGGAGAGAAATGTATTCCACTCTGAGTTGGAACACCTGGTTAAAAAGCAAACTATTACCACCACGGCTAACACATCGATTTCATAATACATACGACAAAATATTTGATATATTTACGACGCATTCCTGGCTCAGGAGATCATTATGGACCGAAAAACTGTAAGCAGAATATCCACGGGGAAGGATGACTGGAAATATCGTTTTCTACCCTTTCTGTTGTGGTGGCCAAAAGTTTCCAGAATAACTCTGCGCGCAGATATCATCGCCGGACTAACGGGAGCTGTTGTTGCGCTGCCGCAGGGTGTCGCATTTGCAACTATTGCGGGAATGCCTCCTGAATACGGCTTATATACAGGTATGCTACCGGCTATAATTGCCGCCCTGTTCGGTTCATCCTGGTTACTTGTCTCCGGGCCTACTACAGCTGCTTCCATTGTACTCTTTTCTTCATTAAGTCTGCATGCCGCTCCCGGCAGTCCTGAATTTGTTCAACTGGCATTGACCCTGACGCTGATGGTTGGATTGATCCAACTCAGCATGGGGTTGGTTCGTTTCGGCTCGCTGGTCAATTTCATTTCGCATTCTGTTGTTGTCGGCTTCACTGCAGGTGCGGCTATTTTGATTATTACCAGCCAGTTAAAGCATTTTTTCGGACTGGCATATCCACGAGCTATTCACTTTCAGGATTCCATTTATAACTTCAGTATGCATATACGTGAAATCAACCCATATACAACAGCAGTTGGTGTGTCGACAATTGTTGTGGGAATTCTGGTAAAACGGTATCGGCCGAGCTGGCCATATATGATCGTATCAATGCTCTTTGGTAGTCTAGCTGCAGCGGGTATAATTGCCTTTGCTGGTAAGGAGACTGCTGGTATTGCAACTGTCGGTGCTTTGCCGTCAACACTCCCGCCGCTATCTCTACCGCATTTGACAATGGAAAACATTAAACTCCTGGCTCCCACGGCACTTGCAATGACGCTCTTTGCTTTGACGGAAGCTATTTCAATAGCCAGATCCCTTGCAGACAAAACGGATCAGAGTATTGATGGTAATCAGGAATTTATCGGCCAGGGATTATCTAATATCATAGGTCCCTTTTTTAGCAGTTATGTAGCAACCGGTTCATTCAACAGAAGCGGCATGAACTACGAGGCTGGCGCGAAAACTCCGCTGGCTGCAGTATTCGCAGGAGGACTGCTGATTTTTGCTGTGTTGTTTGTCGCACCGCTTGCGATCTACCTGCCTAACTCTGCGATGGCTGCAATCCTGTTTCTTGTTGCCTGGAAACTGATAGATCCCCATCATATCAAAAAAATAGCCCAGACCAGCGTTACCGAATCCGTTATCCTCGGGTCGACCTTTCTGGCCACCCTGTTTCTTGAACTGCAGTTTGCCATACTACTCGGCATAATGTTGTCGCTGGCTATCTACCTCAACCGCACATCTCACCCAAGAACACTTACACGAGTTCCGGATCCCCGCCAGGAATCACGGTCTTTTATAACAGACCCGACACTACCGGAATGTTTGCAACTCAAGATAGTGCGAATTGATGGTTCACTCTATTTCGGGGCGGTAAATCATGTCAGAGCCAACCTGAAGGAGCTGCAACAGGTCAATCCTGATCAGAAAAATTTGCTGCTGGTAGGAAGTGGCATTAATTTTATTGATATGGCAGGTGCCGAATTTCTGGTTCAGCTGGCAAAGGAAAGAGAACACGATGGTGGACATCTCTATTTTTACGATATGAAAGAAGGGATATGCAGTCATTTTAAATTCCTTGAATACCTTCTTGATATAGGCACCGATAATATTTTCGTCTCCAAAAAGGAGGCAATCTCAGAGATTTTCAATCGTCTTGATAAATCTATATGTGCCCAGTGTACTTCCCGGATATTTCTTGAATGCAGAACAGTGCCTGTATCAGGAATGAAAGAACAGGTAAATCTTGAGTATATCGATCAACCGCAGACAATATAACCTGTGCTTCAAATCATTGGCCGTCGTGGGAAAATCTTAACACATATTCAAGCTATGAAAATCTCAGCCGACACAGCTCCGTCAATTAACCTGCTGATATAATGCATTCAGACTGGCTACGTATTCTGGAGAATTATCAGACTGTTTTCTGTCGTAAATGATCACCTTTTTCTGGGAGCCCCAAATGAGTACATCATCAGATTGGTCACTATCGCCCCTTTCATGGATTAAGACCTGGTACAATGAGCGCCAGTTGGAAAAGAAGTTAG
The DNA here is from genome assembly GCF_005116655.2 of Desulfosediminicola flagellatus. Taxonomy (GTDB): domain Bacteria; phylum Desulfobacterota; class Desulfobulbia; order Desulfobulbales; family Desulfocapsaceae; genus Desulfopila; species Desulfopila flagellata. The sequence goes on from NZ_CP050698.1 coordinate 4,036,032, forward strand.
TTGAGCATGTGGTTGAGACTGTTGATCCGAAAATACGGCTCGCAAGCGGATATCGAAGTCAACTCCTTGAACCGATTGAGGTCTGTTTGCAACATTCGGAATCTATGGTTGCATCAATTCCCGGCCCTATCTATCTGAACCCCTCTGATTACGATGCAGACCCACTTATTCATGCCGCCTTCATTGGATCACCTGTCAGCCTAAAAGAATTAATCGAAAAACAGGATAGCACACTCATTTCACCCGAGTCTGCAGAGCATGAGATGTTTGCTCTCCTCACCATGAGTAAGCGGGAAACAACCGTTTTCGGACCAAAACTTCAGGGCGATGTACTCATTCAAGATGCTCAAATGCAATCAGTAACCTTTTCCGACCATAAGCTTGTAAGCCTTGCCACATCACTCGAGTCTTCACGAGAGCAACTGACACATTTTTGTTTTGAGATGATTCTTGAATCTATCTCAAGCGAGATTGCTGCCAAAAGAACAGATATCGGTGAGTTGCATGAACATCTCAAACGACTACAGGCCATGTCAAATATCTTTTCAGGCGACAATCATGCCAAGACTTTTTTTGGGCATGTCACCCCGAGTGATCCTGAAAAACTGCTTAAAGTCGAAAAAATGCTCAAAGAGACAAAGGATGAACTATCTCAGGAACGCAAAGGCTATGAAACTCCGGAAGATTGGCTGAACTGCCTCATAGAGCTCCTCAGACATCCAGAAAACATGATGAATGTTCACGTAAAGTCACTCCGGCTTGACTGGAAAAATGTTATCACGGAATCATCTGCAGAAAAGGCGAATGTTATAACCCTGGCTCAATGCTCGCTGGCAGATGAAGGGCAGCGGAATGCAACATTAATCTGTTACCCGAAACCAAATAAAAAATAAACTCCACTGATATTATACGATATAATCGTTATATCTCCGTTTGCAGATATGTGTTTAAAAAAAATTGTAACGGCAATTTAATCTTAAATTCGTGGAGTTCACATGTCACGTTATCTAAAAAGCTCAGAGAAAAATGCAGGAAAAGCACCAGATGACATTGTTTTTATAGGGAAACAGAAGATCGAAAACTCGGTTATTCGAGTAATGGATTTTGATTCTGAAACACTCGAAGAATTCGAAGCTGACAGTCCTGCTGATTGCTCCCGCTTTATAAATACTGAAACCGTAACATGGATAAGTGTTTATGGATTGCATGACCTGAGTGTTATCAAGGAAATAGGTAGAAATTTCGGGATTCATACACTGGCTCTTGAAGATATAGCCAATACAGGTCAGCGCCCAAAATTTGAAGAGTATGAAGACACACTCTATCTGGTATTGAAACTCTTACTGTTCGATGAAGAAACAGAAGTCATACGATCTGATCAGCTCTCCATAGTTTTTGGCAAAAATTTCCTCATTTCTTTCCACGAAAAACCTGTCGATCTCTTTCATCCTGTCAGAGAGAGGATTCGCAGGCATAAGGGGCGAATCAGAAAAAGCGGTCCTGATTACCTTGCGTACGCCCTTCTTGATGTCATTGTTGATAATTACATGATTGCCATAGAAGGTATTGGTAGCAGAATTGAAGATCTGGAAGTTACAGTTTTGGAAAATCCTGATCAGGAAGTGCTGAACCGTATAACCCGCTACAAACGTGAAATGAATTTTTTGCGTAAATCAATACGCCCTGCCCGGGAATTGATCGTGCAAATCACCAAAAATGATTCCGACCTCATCCAAGAAAACACTCTTCCTTTCTGGAAAGATCTTCTCGGCCTATCAACCCAGGCAACAGAGGTGATTGACTCGTATCGGGAAATGCTCTCCGACCATCTGAATATCTACAACACCTCAACCAGCAACAAACTCAACGAAATAATGAAGATATTGACCATATTCGCGGCAATATTCATTCCTCTTACATTTATCGCCGGAATATATGGTACCAATTTTGAGTATTTGCCGGAACTCCACTTTAAATACAGTTACTTCGTCTTCTGGGGAATCATGCTCACTGTGGCAGGAATAATGCTCCGCTTTTTCAGGCGAAAGGGATGGTTGTAAATCAGTACTTCCCGGTCATACTAAATGCTGACATCCTTTAGCTGAAATCCTGACAACATTCCAAAATTATTCATCAACCAGGTAGCGGAATAGACTTTCATTTTTTCGCTACCTTCTCTCTAATTCTCAGAGCCTTACATTAGGATTACAACCGTATACAAATGGTCATATTATCTTCCTGTGCTCCAACAGTATACCCCATACCTTGCAAACAGGGCACTCACGCACCACGTCGGGTATTCATCAATCTGCATTTCCTTAGAGGGACAGAAAGATTTTTGGGAAAAACGTCTCAACCCGATACTTCTTCCCCCCATGAATTAATACAGGGAGAGCATAATGCACCTGATATTTACGTCAGAAACCACACCACAAACAACACTTACTGCTTGTCAGGCTTTTTTGTGCGGCCTATAATCCTATAGAAAACTGTGTCCTTCCGAACCAGACGACATGACAGGTTGACTGACCTCAACAACAATTACCTGGGCCTTCAACTCAGCAACAGCAACTTCCAAACGGGAAGGTACATTATTAAGAAATATCGTCGTGCATCATGCATTATTGGTCTTTCAGTTCTAAACAGACACAGAGAAAAGTATCATGCTATTTAACACGCCGAAATAAATCATTTTGTAACTATCTTTCCATATTTCCGTTTAATCAATAGGGAGAGTGTTGTCGCGCTTATCGAGCTTTACTTATCTCTTAATTACAACACCTTGCGTTAGCAACAATCATAATTCAACAATTTTGGAGATTGCAATGAGACTCAAAACGTTTCTTCATCCTCTGGTAGTTGCGTTCTTTAGCGTGGTTATATGGACAGTGCAATCTCCTGCTGCAACTCTAAAAGACACAGAATCAGCAACACATGCTGATAAAGCTGCAATTTACGACATCGTAAACATTTATGATTTCGAAGGATTCAAGCTGATCCAGGCCACTCTCGGTGTGCTCTCTCATTATTCGTATATTCTTGAAAGTGAAGGACAGGCTCTCATCGTTGACCCTGGCAGAGATGTGCAGTTTTACCTCGATACGGCTCAATCAAGAAATTTGAAAATAGTAGGTGTGTTTCTCAGCCATTCACATGCTGATTTTGTTGCCGGACACATGGAGCTTGTAAAAGCAACCGGGTGCCCCATCTACCAAAGCAGTAAAAGCAATGCGCAATATACAATCAGTCCGGTCGACGACGGTGCCGAACTGAAAATCGGTAAAGCCAGGCTGGTAATACGTGATACACCCGGTCACGTAATCGACGGATCGAGTGCTCTGGTCTACAGCCCTGATAAACAGGAACCGGAACTTATGCTCTCCGGAGACTACCTGTTTGTAGGCAGTGTCGGTCGCCCGGATTTAGTTAAAGGCACGACGTCGGCAGCCCTGGCCGGTGCGCTGTTTGATACCTGGCATCAAAAAATATCCAAGCTTCCCGATGCAGTTAAAGTATTTCCCGCCCACGGTGCAGGGTCCCTGTGTGGTGCCCATCTTCGCGATGCGCCATTTACTACCATAGGCGAAGAACGAACATCCAACCCGTACCTCCAACATAGCTCACGATCAGAATTTATCACCGCAGTACTCTCTGAACTCTCTGAGCCGCCCCAGTATTTTGCCCATAATGCAGCCATGAATATGCAGGGGCCTGAGCTTATCGACCAGCAACTCAGTCTACCCGAAAAATTACTGCCTGACGTATCGTTTACCGATATCGACAAGTACATTGTAGTCGACATCAGGGATGCCAAATCTTTCGCACAAGGGCATATCCCCAATTCTATCAATATAGCTATCAGAGGTCGCTTTGAAACCTGGACGGGTATAATGATCCCATGGGATTCTCATCTTGTGTTATGTGGTGAGGAAAATGATCTCATCGAAGCATTTCAGCGCCTTCATCGGGTTGGGTATACAGGAAAACATATCCTGTACAGTGATTGGCAAAAGGCAGGACTGCCGCAACTTCATAATGAACTCATATCCCCTGAAAATCTTTATTCTGCAATGCAGGCAGGTACTGAACCTATAATTGTTGATGTCCGTTTGCCGAACGAATGGATGGGGCTTCGCATAGGTACCGTACTCAATCTTCCACTTAACAAACTTGCGGAGCTTTCGGCAAAACTCGATCACGACAATGCAATTGTCGCAGTCTGCAACTCTGCATACCGCTCCACCATGGCCATAGGAATCTTTGAGAGAAATGGGTTTTCAAAGGTAACGAGTCTGGATGGTGGCTCTGAAGCGTGGATCCATGCAGGCTACCCGGTTTACGGTTCACAGACACAAGCAGTAGTGGCAAATGCCCCCCGAAAAATAGTACCTCTTCCTGAACGTATCTGCGGAAGCGAACTGCAGCGATTAATAATTGATCTACCCAACACCTATGATCTTGTGGATATTCGCCCTCCTGAAAGCTTCTCAGATTTCAACCTTCCCGGCTCAACAAATGTACATGTCGCCGACCTCATAAACAACCCTGCATTCCTCACCGGTGCCGGCCCCCTGATTGTTGTTGACCGGGACGGTACCCTGGCTATGGCTTTGGCGGGGATTCTTTCCCAGAAAACCCAGCGCCCCATCAAAGCACTCTATGGTGGACTTGAAGCATACTGGAATTTAGCCTCAGGTTCTCACGCTGCAACACAGCCTATTCCCGGAAACGTACCGAGCGCCAAACCAGCAATGAAAACCGTTCCTTCACAGGCGCCCAAACCAGCAGCACCGGTGCAGCAGCCACAACCTCCGACTAGAAAAAGTGCAGGATGCTGATTATGGAAACATCACAACATACTCCGTATATGAACCCATATCTTGCAGGCTTCCTGCTTGGTATACTACTGCTTGCCTCATTTCTCCTTCTTGGCGTAGGACTTGGCGCTTCTGCCTTTCTCGCCAGAGTCGGCGCGACCGCAGAACTTTTCCTTGCTGAGCAACATACCCTTGCAGGGGAATATTTCGGTGCCTACGGTAAGAATCCGATGCAATATTATCTGGTGTATATGTTTGCCGGGATAGTTATAGGAGCGTTCTTCTCTGCACTACTCTCTGGACGCATCGAGCCAACCCTTGAGAAAGGAAAATCATTTTCGGTTTCAGGGCGTATTGGCCTTGCCGTTGCGGGTGGAATTCTCGTTGGTTTCGCAAGCCGACTTGCTGGAGGCTGCACTTCCGGCCAGGCATTGACCGGAGCCGCACAATTTGCCACTGGCAGTTATTTCTTTCTGGCGTGTGTGTTTATCGGAGGTTATGCAACTGCATACCTGGTAAGGAGACAATGGCATGATTAATACACTGTTTCTGCAGGATACTCTCAACTCACCTCTCGGTTTTGTATTGTCTCTTGTCCTTGGCCTCTGCTTTGGTGGTATACTTGAGCGCGCAGGCTTTTCAAGCAGCCGTAAGCTTGCTGGAGTTTTTTATTTTCGGGACATGACGGTTATAAAAGTTATGCTCACAGCCGTCGTTACCTGCATGCTCGGTCTGGCATTTCTCGCAAAGGCAGGAGTTGTCAGTCAACAGAATATATATCATCTTCCTACTATTTACGGTGCTCAGATAATCGGAGGACTGTTATTCGGTGCAGGTTTCGTTATTGGCGGGTGGTGTCCCGGTACAGCCGCAGCAGGCATGGCATGCGGCAAGGCGGATGCTGCTCTTTTCCTCGTCGGAGGCATCCTCGGCAGTGTATTCTATAATGAACTCTATTTCCTTATTAAACCACTGAGTAATGCTGGTAATCAGGGCGTGTTGTACATCTATGACACGCTTGGTATCTCCGCAAGCGCGTTTACTACCATCCTTATAATTATTGGAGTGTCGTGCTTTGCTCTGTGTGAATATCTTGAAAACCAATTCGGAAAACCTTCAGGGATCACAAACACATTCATTCTTGGGTTCAGCAGCACACTCGTTGCCCTGGCAATCATCCTCATAGCCCTTCCTGAAGATATCGAGCAACAGCGCACAGCAAGTGGTCTTCCTGACTCTGAAAAGCAATTGCTCGCCATGATTGCCGAGGCAAAAGATCATATTGAGCCTGAAGAGCTTGCGGACAGAATCATGGCAGAAGATACATCCCTGATACTCGTGGATCTGCGCCCGCCTGCTGAGTTCAATACCTTTCATATTCGTAAGGCCCGCAATATTGAACTACAGAACCTGGCAGAAGAGTTGGACCCCTATAAGAGTGACCATGTTATCGTCCTGTATTCAAATGGTATGACCCATGCCGCCCAAGCCAGGGATTCTCTCGCCAGATCAGGATATTCATCTGTTTATATTCTCACAGATGGACTGGAAGGTTTTCGGGAAAGATGTCTCAAACCTATATCTCTCCGTCCATATTACTGCACTCCCGAAGAGCGTGAATCAATAAATACATGGAGAGCATACTACGCTTCTGATATTTGAGTCACTAAACGCTCTGGTTAATGAATTGTCTACCATAAAAAACGCATGCGATGCACTTATTGTTTGCCAGGTTACACTGAACGACCTACAATTACACAAGCAATTGTAGCATGCCTGACTCGATAACATGGTAGACAGGTTAACCTTAACAACGATTGCCTGAGGCCTCATCTCATAAGCAGTCACTTCCACAGGAGGAAGGTAAATGATTAAGAAATATCGCTTTGCAGCATGTGTAATTGGTCTTTCAGTTCTCCTAGCCGGATTATCGACTAACGTAAACGCAGCCCAGAGCAAAGGCGACCAGTCACTTCAATTCAGTGGAGGCTTTTTCCACGCAGATGGTGCCGACAGCGGAACTCTCAACGTTGATATAGGATATGGCTATTATCTCACTGAAAACTGGGAGGTCGGAATTTTACAATCATTAGGTTACAGCTTTATTGATGATGCTGATGATCAATGGGTTGCCTCAACAATTCCATTCATCAACTACTATTTCACCGGGCTCTCTACCGATAATGCTTTCCAGCCCTTTCTTGGTGCATTTATTGGTGCCAGTTACAATGAGGATGATGCAACCGGAACCATTGGGCCTCAGCTCGGTTTCAAATCATTTATCAATGACAAGACATTTATACTTTTCAAATATCGCTATGAATGGTTTTTCGACGATCTCACAATTGATGATATTAAAGACACCAGAAGCGATGGTAACCATGTAGTATCTTTGGGTCTTGGATTTATTTTTTAAGTTACAAAAACAGATTCCAACGTATCACGTTTTCCCGGGAAGCAGACACTGCTTCCCGGGCCTAGAAATCCCCTCTCCTAATCACTGCTTCAACGGATTTAAAAGAAGCGCATCTCTGATACTCTCTTAAAGGTAATAAGAGAGTCAGGTGAATATACAATATAGCTTGTTAGTATTCTTTCCCATTGATCATTGCTCAAGTGAAATCAACACTTCCACATCCGGCCAGCGTTTATCTACAGGCTGGAAGGAAGGAGGAGCTATGATTTTACACAGTATCCTGCTGTCCGAATGGATGGATCCAAGATATATAGGCGTTGTAGAAACGGTCAACGCTTTATTATCCGCACGTACCGGTGGAGAAAAGATTTGTAGATCTGGTGGTGAAATCTGAATTTTTTTAATTTTCAGTCCTTCCGGCAGTTGCCCTATAAGCTGGGGGACAATCGGTACAGTCTTCTGTACGATTGCCGATAAATTCAACTCCACCTCCGCAGGGGTAATATCTAGAACTGTAATGTTTTTGGGGTGTTTTACATTCTCATTGGTAATCAACAGCGTATGACTGCCTTCAGACATTTTAGAAAGATTTACCTGAGCGTTTGGTTCTGATAAAACAAAATCGGTTAAGGCAGATTTCGGCCCCATGACGTGGACAACAAGTTCATTGACCCTGTTGCCGATAAGCACAAGACCTTCCGCATGAGAAGTGTATTCTATCGGTATTTTCAGGGTTCGCTCAACCATTTGTTTCTGGCCGAGTATAAGTGTCGACCAAAAGACTATCGCCATGAGCAGACAGCAGGAGGCCTGCAATATTGTTCTGCGATTAAAAGTAGTGTTTCTTGCAAAATCAAGGATACCGGATTTTGAGAAATGCTTCTCAATTACCAATATTATATCATCAGGCGAATTCAGTCGGGTCATCTTTCCATTGACAAATGCAGAGACCCAGCCCCTCTCTTCTGAAACAAGAAGTACTAAAGCGTCTGACTCTTCTGCCATACCCATTGCTGCATGGTGTCGTGTACCAAATTCTTCGGATAGCCTGTTGCTTTTCGACATAGGTAACCGAACTCCGAAACTGGCAAGCAGATTATCTATAATTATGACTGCGCCATCGTGTCCAGGGGAGTTAGGATCGAAAATACTCATGATAAGCGGCATGCTGGCTGAAGCATTAAGCGTGTAGCCACCTGAAATCTTATCCTGGATATGCTCCTTACCGGGAAAAACAAGTATTGCTCCGCGCTTCTGCTGTGCAAGCATCCACAAACTGTCAGCGATAATCGTAGTTGTCTGACTGGCCTGACTTTTTTTCCTGGAAACGGTAATAGAAACAACTTTCTCAAATATTTTGCGTAGTTCCGGCTGAAAGATGACAATGAGCGCCAGTAGGGCTACATGGCTGACATTTTTATAGATCCATTCTATGCCTTCAAGATTTAACAGACTGGCTATAATGAACAAGACAAAAGCTGCCAGCATACCTACTATGATTTTCCAGGTCCCCAGCCTCAAGAATGTATGATACAGAAAGAAGAGACCTGCGGTAATCAATGCAATATCCAAAAGTGTCTGCCAGCTTAAAAAAATATCTGTGTACAATTGAATAGATTTCATATCGGCTATTTCCTGTCATTGCTCTGTTAACAACCTCCCGGAGAGGGTGAAACAGTTTTTAAGACCGTGCTAACTTCACGTCCCTATATAATAATACAAAAGGCATCGCTATCATTGGATAAGCTTTCCACACCTAGCATTCAGTATGATATACCCGAATACGCTGCAACAGATCCAGCCGATATTCGACCAGCAAATGGATGAAACAGCATCAGGAAACAGTAGATAACCACCTTATGAGAATTTATGGAAGAATTTAAAAAACGAGGTAGCCTGTTGCCCGAATTACAATAACCTCAGCAAGGTGTGGTCAGTCTCAAGAGACATAGAAATGTTTCAATTGTATCCATTCATCGAATTGAGCAATAAATTAAATTTCAATACATAGCACAAAGGAATCAGTTATTATCAGGGCTCGATCCTAACAAATTACACACGACCAAAAAACACCTTCAATAAGTCGTGTTCGATTTTAAAAGAAATTCGTACTCAGGACATGTACTAACTGCAGATGGAGACAAAAAACTCCAGCGGCAGGCATAAACCGACCGCTGGAGAGCACTACAAAACGATGTTAATTAATAGTCATTATCCAGCTTTACATTTGGATAACTGTTTTTGAACTGCATCTCACTATTACGAATGAGTTTTTTACCTTCAGCAACCTCTTTGTTCCCTCGCTCTACTTGTGCGCGGCCTTCTTTGAGATTTTTTTCTGCAGTCTTAATTTGCTTTTTGCCTTTTTGAATTCGTCCCTCACCAGTCTTTACCAATTCCGCCCCCCGTTCCCAGTCATTGGCAAGTTTATTCTTCACATCTGCCTCAGTTTGTACATTCTGAGCATGTGATCTCATTACATCAGCAGTATTCGGAGGTGCACTCGCACAACTTGTAAGTGCAACCATAGCTATTCCAGCAAACAAACTCATCGAAGTTTTACTCATAAATCCCCTATTATTCGCTATTTCAAACGGCCCATTTTAGCGAAAAAATTAGAATACACGCTCAAATCTGCGCACTTTAACAACAATATAGCAGCTCACCACAACACGTCTCATCATTGACAACCGATGCAATCATCTAGAAATCAGACAAAACAAAATGAGCCGTAGCGATTATAAAAATTGCTATCTCCCCCCCCCCCCATTGAAAATAGTGAGTTTCAGTACAGCCTCTCAGTTAATCGTTGCGTAAACAGTTACCTACACAATGAGCACAATTTTTTTAAGCACAAGTGATACTGATAATTTTTATCACACAAAGCACCTATCATGTTGACCATGCATGCTTTGATTTAAGATAAAAAATGTGCAACCTGATAGACTCCTGAGAGGATGTCCAAAAATAAGAATTCTGGTCAAAATCGAGACATTTTAAAAAATATCCACTGCCAGTCAAATAATTATAGTACCGAAATCTTTGAGGTATCCTTCAAATCTTTACTCTTCAGGTTATTAATAACCTATGAGATTACTCAACGCTGACGTCAAAGGAAATTCACCAGCTTTCTGGTAAACATGAGTTGTAAGTGCAATAATATTATACGATGGATGCGATGCATATCTCCTGCCCCGAAAGAGAAAAGTACAATGCACCTACTGCCTAAAATCGTATACTGTGTTTTTTTGATCCAGCTCATGATCGGCTGCAACAGACCGTCAGAGACTGAACAAGAAAACGATACCAACGGCATAAGTGGTACAGGTATCCTTCTGGGTACCTCTCTGGCTCAAAGCGGCCATGCAGGATTTCTGGGGACCCAATATTTACATGGAGCACAGGCGTATTTTTTTGCTGTGAATGAAGATGGGGGCATATGGGATAGAAAAATACACATAATCGCATATGATGATCAGTACGAGCCCATAAGGACGGTCACCAATACCCAGCAACTGATCTATACAGACAACGTTTTTGCATTGTTTAATTATGTCGGCACCCCCACGTCTCTTGCAGTTCGGAAAATTATCGAAAGCGCAAAGATACCCGCCTTTGGGTTCCTCACCGGAGCCGAAAGTTTACGCCAACCCTTCAGCAGTTACCTCTTTCATCTACGTGATTCCTATAATGCTGAAGCCGAAGGTGCAATATCCTATTATGTTGATATCCTGGAGCTGAAGCGAATAGGTGTCCTTTATCAGGATGATGAATTTGGTCTGTCAGTTCTTATCGGAATACAGAAAGCACTTCAGAAAAGAGGGTTGCAACCAGTCGTCACAGATACCTACCCTCGTGGATCCCTGGATCTAAAGGAGAGTCTGGACTATATCCACCAGGCAGAGCTGGACGTCATTATGCTTGTAGGAACTTCCGGCCCTCTTGCGTCATTTATCAAACAAACCCACCAACGTAATGTATATCCTCACTTTGGTACCGTATCATTTGTTGGATCTGCTGATTTTGCACATGAAATTAATGTAGTGCATCGAGTAAGCCATACGCAGAATGAGAAAATCATGATAACTCAGGTCGTTCCGTCACCGCTTTCTGCTCATATAAAGAGCGTAATAGAATACCTGCAAATCAGTGCCAGATACTTTCCGGAAGACCCTCCAAATTATGTAGCTCTGGAAGGTTTTCTCAATGCTAAAGTACTCACGTATGCTTTACAGCAAGCTGGCCGGAATCTTACACGCTCTAAACTGCTCACGACCCTTGAGCAATTACACGATTTCGATATAGGCATTGGCAAGATGCTGAGTTTTACTGAAACAGACCATCAGGGGATTAAGGGGATTTACTATTCATACCTATCTCAGTACGATCGCTTTGAGATGTTTGACCCCAAAGAGAAGACCCTGAAATGAAACTTAAATATAAAATCACCATCCTCATATCCTTATTGCTCCTACTGACAACTGCTGCGAACTATCTTCTGATCAGCCGCACGGTTCACCAGGTTCAGATCAAACGACTCGAATCTGCAGAAGTAATTCTTGGCAGGAGTCTGGCTCACTCCATATATCGTATGCTCATTGAAAAGGATATCGATCAGATCACAGCTATACTTTTTCATGAAAAAAACCTTAGATCAGAAAAGATCGCATATCTTGCGGTATCTGACCTCAATGAACATTTCGTCGCACACACATTTCTGTCAGAAATGCCAAAAGAAATACATGTATTACCCTGTCATTTTGAGCAGGACGAACACTATCGTATAACCAAGATAGCAACAGCTCATTTATCAGTCTATGACATCACCGTACCTATCAGAGAGGGAATCCTTCAGGTCGGATCTCTACACGTAGGGATTCGCTACAGTTTTATTAGCGAATTTGCATCTCCTTTGCAAAAAGCGTCATCCCTTACCTTGATAATAGCAGGGATTCTGGCACTGATCAGTTTAGCACTGGTCTTTGCAACCAGCGCCGTGATCACAGCATCGCTGACACGTCTTGAGGAAAATGCCATTCGATTGAGTAACGGAGAATTTGATGTCGAGGTACAGGTCTCATCTCACGATGAAATAGGCAGACTGGGACAGGCATTTGAGAAAATGCGTACAAATATCCAAGCCGCTCACCATAAGCTCGAACAACAGAATATTAACCTCGAAACCCTGATCCGGGAGCGTACCAGTAACCTGGCAGAAAGTAACAGAATTCTAGCAGAGCAAACTGAACAACTCAATTCGGTCCTATCTGCAATCGCTTATCCTCTTTATGTCATTAATCTGGACGGCAGCGTGGCAATCATGAATAGTGCCGCCCAGGCCTTAAAGGGGTATTGGCCGTTGGCATGGATGGATACACACACGCAGCCTGACACAAACATAAACCCAAACGTTCCGAATCGGCTGACAAGTATCCTCAAGAAAGTTCAGGAGACCAAAGCCACAATTATGGAAGAGTACACGTATACTGACAAACACGATCAACCACAGTCAGTTGAAGTGCATGCATTTCCTATTTTTGACCGTTATTCCAATATATTGCAAGTTGTTATCTCGTGTATTGATATCTCTGATAGAAAAAAAGACGCGGAGGAAAAGATTCAGCTGGAACGTGACCTCCATCGAGCGCAAAAACTTGAATCTATTGGTACTCTTGCTGCAGGGATAGCCCACGAAATAAATACTCCAATTCAGTTCATCGGAGATAATATACGTTTTACCAGGGAGGCTTTCACTGATCTGTGCGCAATCGTTGCACAGTACAGAACACTGATAGAGAACGTGACTCAGGACGTAATGGTTGAGACTCTCAAAAATACGAGTGATAAAATCCTTGCTGATACTGAATTTGATTTTCTTGCGGAAGAACTGCCTGCGGCCCTGCAACAGACCATTGATGGAGTTCAACACGTCAGTGGAATTGTTGCAGCAATGAAAGATTTTTCCTACATGGGAACTGAAAATGTCAAAACAGCCGAAGATATCAACCAGGCCGTCAGATCCACTGCAATTATATCAAAAAATGAATGGAAATATGTTGCTGAACTCAATCTCGATCTCGATGAGTCGCTTCCGCCAGTCCCATGCTTTATTGGTGAACTTAAACAAGTGCTGTTGAATCTTGTCATCAATAGCGTGCATGCTATTACTGACAAATACAGCCGCGGTGACAGCGATAACCAAAAGGGATTAATTACGATAAAAACATATTTATCAGAGCACGATGTGCATATCTCAGTGCAAGATAACGGATGTGGTATTCCATCTGAATTAGAGGGTAAGATATTTGATCCATTCTTTACCACCAAAGAAGTGCATAAAGGAACGGGCCAGGGCTTAGCTATTTCCTACCAGATCATACAGATCAAACATGGCGGAAATATATATTTTGAGTCACAACCAGGGAGGGGAACTACATTCTTCATCTCGTTACCACTCGAGACAGACTCCTAACTGTTTGTCGAATGAACCATTTGCTTCAACTCAACATATTATCCGATTACCACTAATGTCATGTCCTGTGTCATATGTCGTAATAATGTGAAGATTTTTCTCTTCCTGCAAGGCATGACAGGATACTAAAGCTCAGCAACCAATTCGGGCGACAGATCGAAGACTGCACTTACATGTGAGTATTTTTCATTTAATAACAAATAGTTGATATATATTTCTCACCTTAGCAGCCTGCTGATAAATTCCAATTTTTTGCTATTTATCGTCACATACAATGCAGACCAATCGATTCGTTAAATATTCAGGCTAACCAGTATCATAAGGATGCAATTACTGTCTGCAATATTTATCTCTTCCCATTTTACCCGGTTTGATATTAAACAATGTCATACTACTGCAACTCACGATTATATTGAACGTTGTTTGCTTTTCACTAAACAGGTAAAACAGTATTAACGCATTGTTTTCCGACTAATATTTCAAATTGAAAAGGCCATATTTTACCGATCTTCAAGACAGGCAACGAGTTGAAAACGAATGGATTATTTTAAACTCACAATTTCATTATTACTCCTGTTGCTTACCATTGCATTCGGTACAACTGGATATGTCGTATTTGAGCATATGCCTCCTTTCGAGGCATTCTATATGACGCTTATTACAATTAGTACCGTTGGTTTCTCAGAAGTCAGACCTCTTTCAGATATAGGCAGAGGGATAACTATAGTAATAATTATACTAGGAATCAGCCTTCTAACGTATACCCTCGGGCAGGTCGCCCGAATTTTTATTGAGGGTGAATTACGTAGAGTTTTAGGGAGAAGAAAATTGGAAAAACACATTTCAATGCTTGAAAACCATTACATCATTTGTGGTTACGGCAGAATCGGCGCTATCATTGTCAAAGAATTACAAGCAGCTAAGATCCCGTTGGTAGTCATTGAACAGGATCCCGCAAGTATAGCCATGTTGGAAGCAGACGGAATCTTGTATCTCAATATGGATGCAACTTCTGATGATGCACTCACCGCTGCCCGTCTTGACCGTGCTAAGGGGCTTGTTACAGCTGTGAGTTCTGATGCCGATAATGTTTTCATTGCCCTCTCTGCAAAAGGAATACGTCCGGATATATTTATTCTTGCCCGTGCTTCAGATGTAAAAAACGAAAGCAAGCTCATTCGTGCCGGAGCATCCCGGGTCGTCTGCCCCTACCAGATGGGGGGGAAAAGAATGGCTGAAATCCTTCACAAACCAACGGTTGTCGATTTCCTCGACCAGACCATGGTTCACGACGAGCTTGGTTTACAAATGGAGGAAGCAATTATACCAACAGGTTCACCAATAACTGGCAAAACAGTTGTAAGCAGCAAGCTCAGACAGGATTTCGGTGTCATAATTATAGCCATCAAACGAAAATCCGGCGAAATGGTCTTTAATCCAGGGCCCGCTGAAGTGTTTGATGCCGGAGATACAATTGTTGTTATTGGTAAGAATGCAGAATTGAAGCGTATGTCTGCAATAATATCATAAATTCCTGCCCGAGGCAGGAGGACACGAAGTCAGGCTTTTCTCTTTGATTTTTTTACCACAAACTCTATGATATCTTTCAGATTACATTGTACAGGCGCTTTGTGACTGGCACGACCAATCTACCTTCAGTAAAACTCCAGCACTCCCCTCCCCGCTTTTCAGATTGGTAAAGCGCCTTATCAGCCATTTGAAAGAAAGTGAATACATTTGGTGCATCGCCAGGACAACGCGCAACACCAAGACTCACGCCAACACGCAGTTCATGAGCAGACAACCTAAATGGTTGCTCTACTAACCATAGGAGGCTGTGCGAGAATAAGGATTCTGGTCAAAATCGAGACATTTTCAAAAAACAAGCACAGCCATACATATGATATTGCGAGCATTATTTTTCATATGATATCTAGTAGTTGATTTTGAAACACAAAAGACACTGAGAAATACGGACTAAATTAATAACAGAACAAGGGAGCACAGCATGCAACTTGATATGCATTATTATGGAACGTACGCAATGGCGAGGGCTGCTGGTCTAAAAAAGGAGGTATGTCGAGTCATTGCAACAGCAGCTCAGTTTGTTGATGACAATGCTGAAAAAGGAAGTGTCGAATTTAGAGATGGCGGCAGATTAGATGTTGAGGCTACAGCCCATCATGCGTTTAATATCAAAAACATAGATAGAGCAGATCAAAGACAGATCTGGGTTCCGTTTCATTTCCTCCCAGGAAATGAAGGTGCAGGTTATACCCAAAGACTGACCTGCATTAAAGATAGTGAGATAGCAAGAGAAATGATCGATTTCAATCTTTCTCTACTTGATCAGTCCTATGCAATACCCTTAATCGGAATAACTGCTCATGTGTATGCTGATACATTCTCTCACTATGGTTTTTCAGGGGTGAGTTCAAGAGAAAACAAGGTCAGTGATATCAGGCACTACGACGTAGAGCCGGATATGGAGAAATACATAACAGACAAAGCAAAAGACTTTAAAAACAATTATCCTGAAAGTGGTCTTTTTCAAAATATTAAGTCCTGGTTTGCAGAAGGTTTGTCAGGTGCTTTAGGGCATGGGGCAGTGATGACCTATCCTGATAGACCATATCTCAAATGGGACTTTATCTACGAAACAACTGAGCAGAGATGCACGATGCGAAATAATTCTGAGACATTTCTTGAATGTTGTTTAAAACTTCATGAGATGTTTCAACGAGTGGCCAGAGAAGGCAATAACCTTTCTGATAGCAATGCGTTTATCGATTTTTCCCAAATAGAACCAGTTATTAAACGAATTCTGAATGTGCAGGCTCCGGAACAGGGCAGGATTGATGCCTGGCTGAATGCAGCAAAAGAAGGGGAACTCTTTGGGATTGGGCCAGAAGACATCCCTCTATATAATCAACATATCTGGCATAATCACAGAGAGAATTTGAAAAGGGAGAAGGATTCACGAAAGGCCCCTGCCGTTCCCGTTTTTAGATATTACCAGGCGGCTGCCATTCATCGAACGAATATACTGAGGCATCTTTTACCGGAAAAAGAATTAATTGTAGCCTGATGCATATAGCAAGTTAGGACTGAGGTTAAAGGGTTTAGGGCTGAGTAAATTGCATTGACAATGCAATACGCTTCTCAAACACTCAGTCTTTTGCCTCTGGTCTAATTCCTTACGCACACTGCAAGTCTATGCAGAAGATAGGTAAAACAACAGATTTCGCAAGAACTGAAAAATCTGGTTAATGAGCAGAACCAGTTAAAACAACAGTCAATCGATCAGAACTACCTCTTTCTCAATAACTTTTTTTAACCAGTATCTGTGAAAACGTGATATATCAATCTTCTTTCTTGATTTATCGTTTGCGTAAACATATAGTCGGCCACTGAAAATTATAACACGCAGCATAAGCGGCTAACCTTCCATACATGAGATGAATGTGGTGAAAACATACAAATTGAAGCTTGTGGCAGAGCAGCACCTGCGACA
Organism: Desulfosediminicola flagellatus; assembly: GCF_005116655.2. Taxonomy (GTDB): domain Bacteria; phylum Desulfobacterota; class Desulfobulbia; order Desulfobulbales; family Desulfocapsaceae; genus Desulfopila; species Desulfopila flagellata. Next base: position 4,053,251 of record NZ_CP050698.1, read on the forward strand.
GATAGCCTGTGGAGTGTGCCTCCTGGCTTCTGTAACACTGGTTTCGGCATCGTGTGCCGAGCCCATAGACTTCAGTGCAGCCTGGCAACAGGTGCAGGAAAAAAGCAATGCATTACTTGCGGAACAGGCCGGCATTGATGAAGCGCAACATAAAAGAGAATCGGCTAAATCACTGTATCTCCCCCAGCTTGATCTCACTGCAGGATATATCCATCTTGATGATGATATCGAACTGGGCGCGCAGGATATACTGGATAGCATGCCTGCCGGAGCTCTGGTTGGAAGTGTTCTTGATACGCTGGCTCAAAGCATGGGGTTGTCGCTTGCAGCTATAGGAGATGGTCTTACCTCGACCATCAGTGAGAGTGAGGTTTGGACAGGTTCGCTTAACCTTCTCTGGCCTTTGTATACCGGTGGCCGAATAACTGCCGCCCAGGATATAGCTGCTGCAAGTGTCGCTGAAGCGAAGCAGCAGAGAAATTTAAAGCGTAATGACGTTTTTGAGGATCTCTGCAAACGTTACTTTGGGGTGGCATTTGCCGGGCAGATTGTCGAGACCCGAAAGGAAGTTGAAAAAAGCCTGAGAATCCATCTCGAACATTCGAAACTTATGGTCGAGAACGGCCAGATCGCAGAAGTAGAACGATTACAGGCCGAAGCTTCTTACGACAGGGCTAAGGTTGATCGGGAAAAATCAGAACAGGATTTACGGATTGCAGAGGCGGCTTTAGATAGCATTCTGCAACATGAGGAATCGCTACAACCTGCAAGCCCGCTTTTTATCTACCGTAACCTGCCACCGGTGCAGACGTTTATCGACCAGACCCTGGCCGGTTATCCGGGTCTGGCAATTCTTGATGCTAAAGAGGATATGGCCAAGGGGCTTACCCGGGCGGAAAAAGGCAAATATTACCCGGAGGTCGCGCTTCTCGGTCACTACAGTCTGTATGAAGAGGATAGTCTGGCAATGGAACTTACCCCCGACTGGTTTGTCGGTGTTACTGTCAGCGTCCATTTGCTCGATCGATCCGGCAGAGGCGGCAAACTTCAGGCTGCCAGGAGTCTCACAACACGGGTGGAAGCTCTGCGCAACCAGGCCAGAGAAGATCTTGCCCTCCTGGTTGAGAAGACCTATCGCGAGGCTGAACAGGCTATAGCCGAGCATGACGGCCTTGCTTCAAGTCTCAGACTCGCCGAAAAAACAGTTGAGCTGCGGGAAAAAGCCTTTAATCAGGGGTTGGCCACTTCGCTTGATGTTATCGACTCAAGATTGTATGTGGCAGGTGTAAAAAGTCAGCGTTCATATGCCGCCTACACCTATGTCACCAGACTTGCCAGACTGCTTGCTATCAGCGGCGGAATGGATGAATTTATCACCTACCAACAGAGTGATCAGTAAAGGATCTGCTATGCGTGTAATAAAGACATTATTGTTATTTCTGGTTGCGGCAGTAGTCACAGGCTGGCTCTGCTATAGTTTTTGGCTGGCTTATCAGCCGGTGCCCACAGTCCTTCAGGGGCAGATTGAGGCCCAGCAGTATAATATATCTTCCAAGGTTCCCGGACGGGTAGATCAGATCCTGGTGAAAAAGGGAGATGTGGTTAGCAAAGGGCAACTGATATTTACCATTTACAGCCCCGAGATAGAGGCCAAACTGAGTCAGGCAAAAGCGGGTCAGGATACAGCCGATGCTATGGTAGAACAGGCAGAACAAGGTGCACGGTCCCAGGAAATCGCAGCCGCCCGTGATCAATGGAAGCAGGCTGGGGCCGCCGTAGATTTACTGGAGAAGACCTACACCCGTATTGAGAACCTCTACAATAGCGGTGTAGTCCCCGAACAGAAACGGGATGAAGTCTACACCCAGTTAAAGGCTGCCAGGTATACCGAGAATTCGGCCTTGCAGCTCTATCAGATGGCTCAGGAAGGTGCACGGGAAGAGACCAAAAAAGCAGCGGCTGGCAAGGCCCGAATGGCGGCAGGCGCAGTAGCAGAAGTTGAAGCTTATGCAGCCGATACGCGCATTGAAAGCTGGCATAACGGTGAAGTTTCCCAGCTGCTTTTGCAAAGCGGTGAGCTTGCCCCGCAGGGGTTTCCGGTGGTAACCATTGTCGATATGGATGACAGCTGGGCGGTCTTTCACATACGTGAAGATATGCTGAGTAAATACAACAAAGGGCAGGAGTTCAAAGCGACTATTCCCGCGCTGGGCGAAGAACAGTATACCCTTAAAGTGAATCATGTTTCGGTGATGGGAGACTTTGCCACCTGGCGCGCGACAAACACCAGCAAGGGTTTTGACATGCGGACCTTTGAGATTGAGGCGCGACCTGTAGAGCCGATCAAGGGTCTCAGAGTTGGTATGAGTGTTCTGATAGCTGAATGATGACCGCTGACCACTCCACTACACAGCGCCCATCCGAATGGCGCCTGCTTGCAGCTGACCCTTGGCTGTTATCGCTTGTCAGCTGGGTTCCGCCTGTACTCTTTCTGCTTATCTATGCAATTTTCTCGCAGGGGTTAACGCGGGATTTACCGATTGGCGTGGTTGATCTCGACCAGAGCAGGCTGTCGCGTTCAATGATACGCTACTATGACGCCAGTCCGACACTTGCGGTGCAAGCACATTATTCGTCTCCGCTGGAGGGAAGTGCTGCCATGCGTGGCGGTGATATCTATGGTCTGGTTATCATCAGCGCCGATATGGAAAAAGATGCGATACTAGGGCATCCTCCAGAGATCGAAGCGTATTATAACAGTCAGTTTCTATTAATCGGCAAACTGGTAAAAAGTGCAATTCTTGAAGCACACGGTACGGCTGTAGCGAAAATCGATACTTTAAAGCACCTCAGTTCAAGCACCCCGGAGATCGGCCAGGCAATGGCTGCCGCTATGCCAGTCGGTAGTCAGATGACATCACTCTATAATATAAGCAGGAACTATGCTCAATTTCTTGTATCTGCGATTATCCCGGCTCTCTGGCAGATACTCGTGGTAGTCACCACCGTTCTTGCTCTGGCAGCTGAACTGCGGCGGGGAGGTCTTGGCTTATGGTTAGGTACAACCCCGGTTCGCTCTCTGCTGGCGAAGATAGTACCATACACTCTGCTCTTCTGGTTACATGGCATAATTTTTTTACTTGGCATGTTTGTCTACGCCGGCTGGCCGATGCACGGTAACCTGAGTTTTCTTATTTTCAGTCAGCTGCTTACAGTCTGCGCCTGTCAGGCAGTCGGAGCACTGCTCTTCTTTGTAACTAGAGATGCTGCCCGCGGCCTTGGTATGGCTGCTGCCTACTCAGCGCCGGGCCTTGCTTTTATGGGTGTGACCTTTCCTGCCACAGATATGACTCTACCTGCCAGAATCTGGCGGAGTCTTCTCCCTGTCAGTCACTATATCGATATTCAGATTGCTCAGGCCAATTATGGTGCAGCGCTGGTGCTTTCCCTTCCACAGTTGCGCAACCTGGCGTTTTTTATAGTTCCAGCACTGCTTGTTCTGCTGCTTGCGGTAAAGAATAGTCGTTTACTGCAAAAACATGAGGCTACAGCATGACTCTTATTCAACTTATCCGACACGAGATCCGGGCTATTTTCACCAACCCTGCCCTGCTGCTCACCGTTTTCGGCGGGGTATTATTTTATAGTTTTCTCTATCCGCTCCCTTATGCGGCCCAGATTCCGCGAGAGCAGCAAATTATTGCTGTCAACCTCGATGACAGTCAACTCTCCCGACGCCTTATGCGGATGGTTGATGCCACTCCGCAGGTTCGAATCATCAGCCAGGCCCATTCACTGGCAGAGGCAAAGGATAGGATGATAGCTGAAAAGCTTGCTGGGATCCTCGTTATTCCAGAACATTTCTACAGAGACCTGCTGCAGGGAAGACGACCGACATTATCGTATGCCGGAGATGCCAGCTACTTCCTGGTTTTCAGCACTGTACTTGAGGGCATGGCATCGGCAGGTGGCACACTCGCGGCTGAAGTGAAGGTCAGCCGATTACTGATGTCCGGGCAGGCGATGGAACTGGCCAGAGAACAGCATACTGCAGTGTCTCTGGAGCTTCATTCCATGTTCAACGAGGCTGGCGGGTATGTGAATTACGTTATTCCTGCAGTATTTGTACTGATCCTGCATCAGACACTGATCATGGGAGCAGGAATTCTCGGTGGCAGACAGAATGAGCAGCAAAGGGATGGCGAATATCTCTATTGGCGAGATGCCTCTCCCTCTGTGTTACTGATAGTGAGAACAACGCTCTTTTTCATTATCTATACGCTGCTTTCGCTCTACTACTATGGTCCTGCATTTGCGATCTACGATATTCCGCGTCTTGCACATATAAGTGAGTTAGCTCTGCTTAACCTGCCCTTTTTGCTTTCGGCAACCTTTTTAGGTATATCTCTCGGCTGTATACTACCTCGTCGGGAACTTGCCACCTTACTGGTTCTGCTCTCCTCAATGCCACTGGTGTTTTTATGTGGTTTTGTCTGGCCAATATCTGCAATTCCGGCTCCTCTGGTTGCAGCAATCCAGTTTATTCCTGTGGCTCCGGCTATTCAGGCATTTGTGCTTTTAAACCAGATGGGTGCTGATTTCCATCAGATCTTGCCACATATTACTCAGCTCATCCTGCTTACAGTTCTTTATGGAGCTACAGCACTGATGCTTCTACGGTATAAATTACGACGATTGTCTCACTTACCTGCAGCCACTCCAGAGTGAACGTAACCGAAAAAAACAGGTGACATAAAAAAAGCATATCCATCTGTTCCCAAACAACAAATCCCCTACGTTGAAAAACTAAAAACCCATTGATACTGATCTTATTTATTGTTAGGTTAGTCCGATCTGATTCCAAATCAGACATGTAGCATAGTTTTTTGAAATGTATTTTTTATCTTTATCAACGTACGAATTTTTAAAGGGGAAAGACTATGAAAGGTGTATTACGGGAGTCTAGCAGAGTAGTGCAGCACATCCGGCCATTACAAAAATTATGTTTTATGGTTTTGTCAACCACTGCGGTTACCGCTATATCCATTGGTACAGCGTATGCTACTCCCTTCAGCAGTTGGACGACCGTCGTAAACAACGGAGACTATTTACCGGGGTCTGCGACCAAAACTTTTTTTAGCTACAATCAGCCGTCGATTAACGACGAAGGGTTAGTGGTCTTTCGGGCTCGGGCTAAAGGGAGTCACGGAGGCGAAGAAGGTCACGAAGATGAAGGAGGTGAAGGGGGTCACGGAGGTGAGAAAAAAAGCACATCGGCCAGTGACTCAATTGAAGAAACACTAGAGAGTAGCGGCAGTAGCAGTAGTGGCAGTGGCGGCAGTGGTAGTGGCAAAGGTGGCGGAACGATAGAGGGCATCTTCACTCGCGACATTTCGGTTGGTGACTCGTCGATCCTTGCTGTTGCCGTGAGACGTCAGAATGTCCCGACACCTAATGGCCTTGAAGAAGAGAGCAAAAAACCTGTAGGAACCTTTAATAGTTTTCCTTCTTTCCCACGGATAGACGCATCTTCCGATACGTTGGCTTTCCGTGGACAATCATCACCCTCTTATGTCGCAATTGATTATAAGAATGATGTAATAAACAGCGGGACATCAGGGCTCTACGCTATCCTTGACAATACCGATGAATTGATAACAGGAATCCGTAACATTGATCCAGATGGTGGAATATCAGAATATCTTGTTCCTGGGGAGGGAGGCCGCTTTGAACAGTTTCCTGGTGCGCCTTCTCCAACCACTGATCCCGATACTGGTAATAACCTCATCGCATTCAAGGGCAACTGGACTGATACCGAAGGCAATGGGCAGACCGGAGTCTATTACCGCGACATACTGGCAAACGGAAACGTCGTGAAGATCGCCGAACGGGGTGATGACATCCCGAAGGGTGCTCTTCCAGCAGGAAATGAATCTTTTACGTTCGGCTCTACTGCGCCGCCGAGCGCAGCAGCAGGAAAAATGGTCTTTACCGGCTTAGATAACGAAGATGCTCCGACAGCTGGCGGTATCTTCATGGCGGATCTCAAAGAAGATGCGTCGCTGAAAACTATAGCTGGCTTCAAGACAGAAGTTCCTTCCAATTTCATCCCTTTTTCTTCGGTTGAGACATCCAGCCTGGAAAATAATCCACCTACACTCAATGCATTTGGCGAAGGGCTGTCGTTCGATGGACGATACGTCGGTTTCTGGGCCGGTTGGGGGGACGATACAATTAAGCGGGATCTCACATGCAAATCAGATGGCAAGGACAAGGGATGCGCAGGGGAGACTAAATACGTTTCTAAAAATCAGGGTATTTTCCTTGCTGATACAGAAGCGGATAAGCTCTTTCTTGTCGCGGAGACAGGACCCACCTTTGAGGGGCAGACCGATTACTTTGAAGACTTTCTGTTTTGGAATTTTTCAGGTAATCCTGACGGGGAAGAAGGTCTTGAGTCTGCCAAATGGAGATCATCAGCGTTTCTCGCAGTTGATGGCAATGACATTGTCTTTAAGGGGCTTAAGGCGAATGGCGAGGAAGGTCTTTATGGTGCATTGAATGTAGATGTAACTGATCAATTTGACTATGACAATCTGTTCACCATTCTCACTCTTGGTATGGACGGCGGCTTACTGGATGAGATGGCTGAAGGCTTGCCAATAGCTTCCTTAGGTATTGAGCGTGATGGGTTCCGTAATGGTAACTTGGCAATTACTGCCAGCATGACAGATGGTGAATCAAATTGGTCTGGTGTCTATGTCGCTCCGGTTCCGGAACCTGGCACAGGGGTTCTATTTGCTCTAGGACTCGGCGGCTTAGGGTTCTGGCGAAGACGGAAGGCATAACCGTAACGAACCAGTGCTGAAATAGCGGTGGCAGGAGCATCTTCCAAATAACTGGAATACTAAACCAAGTGTAAGAATTGCTCCAGTTCCTCGATTCCGCCGTAATCGTCCGATTAAAAACATCTATCCTAACTACACGATAAAAAAAGGGTCTCTTATAGAAGAGACCCTTTTTTTATTTTTCATTTTTTCAGATGGAACCTTCTGCTCAACGCATAGCCAATCCGTTGTGATTCACAACCTGAAACATAAAATCTAAGAATCTGATAGTATATATCTAATCTCATCTATATCGATTTTTTCTAGTAAAACAGCAATGGTACAAATGTTGTCATGAGAAGCACCGAAATAAGTAGCAATAGCATAGGAAGAATTTGCTTACTGAGTCTTTCAAGACTCTCACCCGTAATCGAACTTGCAACATACAAGTTGATGGCAACAGGTGGTGTTATCATGCCGATGGCAAGCCCCATAACAATGACGATACCGAAATGGACCAGATTGATTCCAAGTTGCTCAACTACCGGGAGAAACACAGGGGTCAGAATGATAAGTGCTGAAGCTGTTTCCATAAAAATACCAGCGATCAGAATAACCACATTTATAAGTAGCAGAATGAGCAATGGATTTTCTGTAATCGAAAGCACTGCATTGGCAATCTCTGAAGGTATCGACCAGTTGGCAAGCACCCAGCTGAAAATCTTCGATGTGGCAATAAGAAACATGATCATCGCCATTGTAATGCCTGAGTTGATAATGACGGAATAAAGCTGTTTCAGGTTGATATCGCGGTAAACAAAAAGAGCGACGAAAATTGCGTAGTCAACAGCAATGACCGCGGACTCAGATGGCGTGAAAAAACCTGAGAAAATACCGCCTAATATAATGATCGGTGTAAGCAGACCAAAGAAGGCAATCTTGAAATGATTAAAGATATTTTTGAGACTGAATTTACCACCGATAGGGTAATTCTTTTTCTTGGCAACATAGACCGAATAGATCATCAGAATTCCACCCATGAGCACACCTGGCAGAAATCCGTTAAGAAAAAGTTGAGCAACCGAGACATCAGCAATTATTGCATAGAGAATCATTGGCACACTGGGTGGAATAATTACACCGATTGTGCCGGATGCCGCGATAAGCGCAGCAGCAAAAGGAACGTCATAGCCCTTCTTTTTCATCTCAGGAATAAGTGGAGTACCTATAGCTGCAGTTGTGGCTGCAGATGAACCGGAGATAGCTGCAAAAAACATAGAACCAAGTACAGCTACAAGTGCCAGGCCTCCACGAATCCAGCCAATACAGGCATCAGCAAAATCGACAAGCCTTTTAGAAACGTTTCCTTTGGCAAGTAAATCCCCTGCTAAAATAAAGAAGGGAATTGCTATCATCGGAAACGAATCGGTACCTACAAACATTCGCTGTGGCAACAGCACCAGATTTAAATCGTTCATGCTAAGGATAATGAGCGACGAGAATCCAATGGCAAGAGCAATTGGCATGCCTGTGAGAATCAAAGCAAAGAGCGATAAGAAAAGAATCCAGCCCATATCATGCCTCCTTTTTTGCTGCTGGTAACCAGATATGTACAAACTGGTTGAGAAGATGCACGCACAACACTGAAAAACTGATCGGGATGATCATGTATATGTACCGCATCTTTATTCCCATTGCTGGAGACACCTGGAATATCTGTACGTTAAAAAGGAATATACTGTACCAGATTGTGACCCCGAAAAAGATGGCCATGAGAATACAGGAAAGTGTTTGCACGATTTTTTGCATTCGAGCAGGCAGTAGATCGACCAGAAAGGTGACCGCAATATGAGCGCCTTTTTTAAAAGCTACTGTAGTACCGATAAAACTACTCCAGACAAGCAGATACCGTGAGAGTTCCTCACTCCAACTCAGCGCCGTAAAAAATACGCGAAAAATAATCTGGGCGGTGATCAGAACGATCATGGCACTCAGGGTGATAAATAGTGCGAAACGAAAAAAGCTGTCAAGCCTGTCGCTGATCTTTTGCAAGTGGTATGTAAAGAAGGTCATAGATAAACCAGAAAACATGAATCGGTAGAGATGACAATTCTAAGAAGAATATGATAGTAGGGGATTATCCTGAATGTGTAAAATCCCCGACACGCTCTATGAGCGGAGTCGGGGACTCACAATCTTACTTGCCGAGGTCTGCTTGAATTGCTTCCAGATATTTACCAAACTTTTTACCATATTTCGCATATACAGGGGCTACTGCTTCCTGAAACGGCGTTAGATCAGCCTCTGAAACTTTCATACCAAGCTCTTTGATAGCTGCGAGCTGCTCTGACTCTTTTTCCATGTTCCAGTTACGCTCGTGTTCTGCTGCAGCCTGTGCACTCTCTTTAAAGAGTTTCTTTGTCTCAGCATCAAAAGTTCCAAAAAGATTTTGACTCATAACAAAGAGGGCTGGTGCGTAAGCATGACGGGTAAATGTCATAAACTTCTGCGTTTCAGCAAGCTTGAAAGAATAAATAACATTTACAGGATTTTCCTGACCATCAATGGTTCCCTGTTGCATTGCAGTCAACGCTTCTGTCCATGCCATCGGTACAGCGTTAGCACCGAGTGACTTGAACGTGTCGATGTATACCGGGTTTTCCATAACCCGAATTTTAAGTCCTTTCATGTCAGCAGGAGTAAGAACTTCACGCTTTGAGTTGGTGAGGTTACGAAAACCACGTTCAGCATAGGCAAGTCCTTTAAGACCAACTTTGCTGAGATTGTCGAGAAGTTCCTGGCCAATAGGTCCATCCATAACCTTGTACGCTTCTTCGTTGCTGCTAAAGAGAAATGGAAGTTCGAGGACAGCTATCTCAGGTGAGAAGTTACTTACCGGACCGTTGGTGATAACACCCATGTCGATAGTACCAAACTGCATACCTTCAAGCAGGGTGCGCTCATCACCAAGTTCAGCGTTAGGATGAATTTCTATGGTGTAATCCGATTTCGCTTCAACCAGCTCCTTGAATTTGAGAGCGGCGATATGGAAGCCATCTTTTTCGTTTACAACATGTGAAAGCTTAATAACTTTTTTACTGGCAAATGCACTGGTAGCCATCATGGCAAAAACACAAAAGAATACGACGGTAGCGAGTTGAAACACGTTTTTCATGATTACTCTCCTCAAGATATGGGAAATTGATAGATACATCAAATAAGGCGAATTCTGGAAATCTGGTTTACTGAAAAAAACCAAGTCAATCAGGGACGTTCAGAGTTTTATTCTGTATCCTCGATTTCGCGAAGGACATCCTAGCCCTTTCTGTCGTTAGGTGCAATATCTTTCACGATATCAGGAGCTAGAAGCAATGGCTCAAATATCCCTTTGACTTTTATCAATTCCATGAGGGATTTGATTTGGACGCTAAATAATTACAATACTTGGATTAACCAAATGGCTACCGCTTTGGAGAAACACCAGTTTACAACTGGCAAACCTACAGACAGCAGCAAGTAACACCCTCATCATTTTAAAACATCAGCGAATTATCAGTTCATCCGGAATTTCAACACCATGTTCTCTGTAAAAACGTGCTGCTCCGGGGTGCAGAGGAATAGGCAGCCCATCAATCGCTGCCCCCATCTTCATAACACTGGTAATGGGATGAATATTATTTAAGAACGTGAGGTTATCATATATTGATTTAAGAATCAGGTAGACATCCTCATCAGGAACATCCGAGCGCACAGCAAGAAAATTTGGCTGGGCGATGGTGGTAACGGCTTTATCCTGCCCCGGATACGTATTCGGCTGGATGGTAAAGCTTGACCAGAGTTGATGCTCTGCATTCACCGCTGCTTTCTGCTGCTCAGTAAATCCCAGAATGGTGACATCTTTACCAAGTGCAGTAAAAACACGGTCGACAGCTGCAACCGGCGGGCCGCCCGGGATGTTCATCACTTCAATATCACCCTTCTGCATGGCAGCAGCGCTATCACCATAATTCAGATGAACAGTATGAAAATCGCTCTCTGGGTTCAAGCCAAGACTCTGCAGAATATACCTGCCTGAACCTGCACTGCCGGAGTGTTTATCGCCAAGGGAGAGTGTCTTGCCCTGCATTTCCAACAAATCTGATATGGTACCTGTTTTGACATAATCAGAATTTACAGCGAAGTGCTCGACATTCTGCCACAGCATGGTAATAGAGCGCAGATGCTTCTGCGGGCCGTTTGATGCAAATGGGCCAACACCGTTCCATGCCCAGTAACCATACAGCCCCTGGAGAATCGCAAACTGCACTTCGTTATTACTGAGTTGCAGCAGATTCTCAGCTGATCCCGCCGAGCTTAGGGCTGTAAGCGATAGTTTATGATCGGGCTCAAGCTTCACTTTTGTGAGAGTAGCAAGCGCCACCCCTACCGGATAATAGGTCCCGGATATATTGGCAGTTGCCAGTTGGTATTTGCGCCCATTAACTCCTTGCATTCCCTGCGCAATCGAACTGATGCCAATAATACAAAATAGTACAACCATTACCAGGCGGGTAAAACTACAAACCGTCTTGCGGTGAAAACATCTGATGTTCAAATACATACAATAATCCCTCACCATCCGTTCAACTGCTAAGAAAATCCTTTCTACATAAACCGTGATTCTGCATCTTCTGGTTGAGCGTGCGCCTCGGCAAATCCAGCTCTTCCATTACTGCTGCAATATTACCGCCGTGTTTCCTGAGAGACTGCTCTACAACACACCGTTCAAATATCTCCGCCTGTTCGGCCAGAGAATGATGAACCTCTTCGCTGCCAAGCGGATCTGACTGATTGAGCAGATAGGAAATGCGATTTTCCATTCTATGCGAGGAAAGCACATAACGCTCGGCAAGATTTTTCAACTCACGCACATTACCAGGCCATGAATACGCCATAAGTGCTGTAATATCCGATGGTTTAAGCGGTATTGGTTCGCGATTATATCGCTTAGCGGCCTGTGCGGTAAAATAGTCGAAGAGAAGTACAATATCTCTACCGCGTTTTCTAAGAGGCGGAATAGTGATACGGGCAACATTAAGACGATAATAGAGATCTTTTCTCAAAACGCCATCTGCGCACGCCTGCTCAGGGTCGACATTCGTTGCACTTATCACCCTGATATTGATGGGGATTGGCTTATTTCCGCCGAGCCGCTCAATCTCTTTTTCCTGCAATACCCGCAACACCTTGGCCTGCATGTTCAAGGGCATATTGTTAATTTCATCAAGAAATAAGGTACCACCATCAGCGCGTTCAAATTTACCTATACGCCTGCCTATTGCTCCCGTAAATGCACCCGATTCATGACCGAAGAGTTCGCTTTCAAAAAGCCCTTCTGGAATTGCCCCGCAGTTAATAGCCACAAATTCACGATCGGCTCTGTCACTTGCCTCATGCAGACAACGGGCTGAGACCTCTTTACCGGCACCAGTCTCTCCGAATAAAAAGACACTTGCATCCGTCGGTGCCAGGTCCTGAATTTCCTGCCGCAAAAACTGGATAGCATCACCGGTGCCGAGCAACTTGCTCTCGATCGCACTCGTATCCTGCAAACGTTTTTTCAAGGCCCGATTTTCCAGTACCAGTGCCCGTTGCTCTTCGGCTCTGCGAATCGTCTCAAGCAAAATGTCCGGCTCAAACGGTTTCTCGATAAAATCATACGCACCTTTACGGATTGCTGTCACCGCCATGGGAATATCACCATGGGCAGTGATCAGCACGACAGGTATTTTTCTGTCTATAGCAAGCACCCGCCGCATGAGTTCAAGCCCGTCTATTCCGGGCATGCGGATGTCAGTAACCAGAACTCCGTCAAACGAACGGTCAATGGTATCGAGAACGCCACGACTGTCAGCAAAGCAGTCCACTTTGAAGTCGGCCAGTTCCAGCCACTGGCCCATTGCCACCCGCATGGATTCTTCATCATCAACCAGGTATACCCTTCCTGCAGGTTTCATAGATCTTTTCCACTTCGTGTTATTGATTCCGACTGAGACAGAGGAAATTCAAGCTCAAAACGTGCTCCTCCCTCCTTCCGATTTATTGCCCGGATATTACCACCAATATCCTGAAGGATCCCGTAGCTTATTGAAAGTCCAAGCCCCAACCCCTCGCCACTCTCTTTGGTTGTGAAGAACGGCTCGAAGATATTCTCAAGCACATCAGCACTGATACCTTTTCCGCTATCCTCAAACACAGCAAGCACCTTATCCGCCTGCACAGAAACAGAGATTATGATCTCTCTTACCGGAGCGTTTTTTACAGCATCCATTGCGTTTTTCAGCACATTACTCAGCACCTGCTCGACCCGCACCGTGCCACCAGGAATTCTTGCTGTCCCTAAATCCGGCAGTATCGTTTCAACGATTATGTTGTGTTTATCCAGCTGTGGCCGTGTAAACTCCAGCACCCGTTGCACCCGCTCGGCAAGATCAACATCTTCACTGCGCCCTTTCGATTTTCTTGAGAACGTTTTCAGTTGGCCGGTAATGCCTGCCATACGATCCGTCAGATCAGCGATGAGTGAGAGGTTCTTCTCAACATTGTCGATCTGGCCCCGCTCGATAAATATCCTGCAACTGGCAAGAAATGTACGGATAGCGGTTACAGGTTGATTAAGCTCATGGGCGAGAGCTGCAGACATGCGCCCGAGCGCCGCCAGTTTGCTTGTCTGAATCAACTCTTTCTGAGTATCACGCAGACTTTGCTCAGTTCGTTCATGTTCTGTAATCTCTTCCTGCAACCGTAGGTTAAGCTCATGTATTTCTCTGGCACCACGTGCTTCCTGCCTTGATATCAGTTTCTGCCTTCTTTCCCGGTAATAGAGAAGTGCCAGAAATACCATAATAAAAAAGGTTACAGAGGCAAATATTGTCAGCCTGACGATATGCTTTACATTCTGGATATCCAGGAGATAATGCAACCGCCAGCCGTAGTCGGGCAATTGTTGTGAAACTTCGAGATAGGGCTTTTCATCCACAAACAAAATGTTGCCGTATTTCGTATTATTCCGACGTATGGTCAGCACTTCAAGCGAAGTACCTGGGTATTGATTTATCCGTAAGGTCCTGGTCGTTCCTTCAGACAATGGCTGAAGCGTTTTATATTTCCAGTCGCTGGAACTTGAAAGAATAATAACACCATAGGCATCGCTGACCATGATTGTTTCATCCCCGCCGGTCCAGCTTGACTGTATTGGTTCCAGGTCAACCTTGACCACCACAACCCCGAGCAGTTCGCCAACATCCAGTACAGGATACGAAATAAAGAACCCCGGCTTTCCCGTCTGTAAACCAACAGCATAGTAGCCCCCTGCCCTGCCATTTCTGGCATCAATAAAGTACGGGCGAAAACCGTAATTATGTCCAAGCAGGGATTGCTCTGTCCGCCAGTTACTTGCTGCCACAGAGCTGCCCCCCTTATCAAGAACAAAAATCAACGCCCCTGTTGCATTGGCAAAGTCTTCAAGATGCGGGTTTACCTTGATTTCATCTACCTCGCCCCGCAACAACGCTCTAATACGCGAGTCCCGGGCAAGTACATAGGGAAGATGGCGATATTTCTCGAGACTGTCTTTTAACGATTTAGCATAGAAAATAGCACGGGAATGGCCACTCTGATACAGCTCCTGCTTTGCTCTCTGCTCAACAAAGATTGCAAGATTCCAGACTGTAAGAGCAACAAAAATAAGGGTTGCACAGCCAACAAGCATACGCTGTGTCGTATCTGAAAAGGTTTTTCTGGTGCCCTGACCGGTCATGGTTTATTCAGCTACCAGAAGGGATGCATTATCAATCACAGCGATCTTGCCGATAGTGGTACTGACGAGTTCCCCAGCCTCTGTTGCAGATATTTTTGAGGCCCCGATCTTTTCACATAATTCAGTGGTAAGCTCGGTTACCAGCTTGATAGTAATTCGTCCTGTTTTTTCCATCATTGCCAGTGCTGTGCCGCCGTTTCCTGCATAATCGTTTGCCAGATGGGCAAATGTCTGCTGCCAGCCGCCCATCTCAAAATAGGGCAGAAATGTTTGTGAACCGATTCCATCACGGCACTCAGTCAGGACAATCAGCGTTCCACCATCACCTACAAGCTTTGCTGCATTATGCACCGACTTATGCGCCTGAATAAAATTAATATCTTTGGGGAAGCCACCTGCTGAAGCAACTACCACATCATACGACTGCTGTGCTTTGATCTTGTAACACGCATCAAGTTCCTTGCAGACTTCTCTGAAATCATCATAGGAGCTGCCAAATGAGAAGGTAGCAACCTTCCCCTTGCTATCGAGAATACCGTGTATTGATATATATGGTGGCAACATTCCGTGTACTTCCTCAAGATCATCCGCGAGAGGATTCCCCTGCAAATTTCCCGGCTGACAACCAGGTGCAAGCGTGCCATTCTCCGCGTCAAGAAAAAGCCGATGATTTGTATAGATCGATGAACGCTCACCAAGGCCGGGAAAAATAAGCTTTCTACCACCTCCATACCCGGCAAAATAGTGATGGGAAACAGCTCCGATAGTAAGGATGAGTGCTGCATCACAAAGTTCATGCCGTACCAGCACGGGTGTGCCACGTTTGGTTTCACCCAATTTTCTGAAATCATTTATATCATGGCAGTCATGATGGACAAATGTGTAGTGATCGTAAACATCCCCGTAAGCGTGAAGACACTCTTCATCCGATTGCGGCGGGTGTGTACCGTAAGCGATATAAAAGGTAATATCACTCTGATCGACATGTCGTTTCTGCAATACATCCACAACCCACGGCAGGATCTGGTTATAACCGCATAACCGCGTTTTATCTGCAACCACAATCGCCACAGATCCGCTGATTGTTCGCTCTCCGATGAGACTATTCAGGCGGGCAGTGAAATCCTCATGACTGATATTGTATGCAGGCTCTTTTACACGCAGCAGATCAGCTGCTTCAGGAACATCCAATTCAATTTTTTCGCTTCCATATTTTAAGGATATTCTATCCATAATGACTCCATTTCTGTGGAATATCGTGATTACTATTGAATACTCTTGTTCTACTTCTCACCTATCAAGAAACATTCCACGCGGAAGGTTAATACAGTCAAACAGTATCAGCCTCTTTTCATAACATAATTTCAATATCTTTCTCAAATATACAGCAAGGTATCGGCAATATCTTGCTTATTAACAACGCAGGATGAGCAAGATATTGCTCATCCTGCGTGCGTAAAGATAAAACGTATTAAAAATTCATATCAATACCAAGAAGATAACAACACGTCTCACAACAGTATATATGGCCCGTTTTTTGCTTTTCATCTTACAGGAAATCTCAAATCTATAATTGAAGATTTGAGGTCATTTGCTTACTTCATTCAAGGTGGAGACATGAACATGAAATCAGTAGTAGCCCGTATAGCCCTGTGTGCTTTTGCTCTGAGTATATTTGCTGCAGGGTCAGTCAGCGCTGTAGAAGAGCGCAGTTATCTGCTTGCCACAGCAAGCACTGGTGGAACCTACTATCCTGTCGGCGTCGCTATTTCAACAGTGACCAAAGTCAAACTGCAGCCAACAGAAAAAATTGGGATGTCTGCCATTAACTCAGCAGGATCCGGAGAAAATATCAAACTCCTGCGCGACAATGAAGCGCAGTTTGCAATTCTTCAAGGCCTCTATGGATACTATGCATGGAACGGTAAAGGACCGCTTGAAAAAGACGGCCCACAGACCGATCTCCGTTCCGTGACCATGCTCTGGCAGAATGTTGAGCAGTTTACAGTCCAGGCAGATAAAGCACCAACCGGAACCATAGCTGACATCAGCGGTTTGAAAGGCGGTCGCATGTCACTTGGTAAAAAGAACAGCGGAACACTTGGCTCCAACACCGTTCTTTTGAGCAACCTCGGCATGGCTCCGGATAAAGACTTTGACCTGGTATATGTCGGATACGGTCCTAGCGCCGATGCACTGCAAAACGGTCAGATCGACGGAATGTCTACCCCTGCCGGAACTCCTACCGGTGCAGTTACCCGCGCAATCGCCTCCATGGGTAACAAGGTTAAGCTGCTTGAGTTCACTGAAGAGCAGGCAAAACAAGCTGATGGTGGTCTCGGATTGTGGACTGAATACATCATCAAGGCGGGCACCTATCCAGGTCAGGAAAAAGATATCAAAACCATCGCTCAGCCAAACTTTCTTGCCGTACGCGCTGACGTTGATGAAGAAGCTGTCTACAAAATCACCAAAACCATCTATGAAAACCTCCCATTCCTGAATGCTATTCATAAGGCAACCGCAGTTATGAAGCTTGAAAAAGCTATCGCAGGTCTGCCGATGCCACTGCATCCCGGCGCAATGAGGTATTTCAAAGAAGCCGGATTGGTTATTCCAGAGCGTCTTGTTGCCAAATAGTTTCAATCCGAAAACGGTGATTTTCTTCTAACTCGTCGTTGCTCTCAAAATTTTATCCTCAACATATCGTACATATGGTTGCGGTAAAATTTATCGAGCGCCTCGATTTAGAAGATAATCCCTCGTTTCGAAATGAAACTATGAAGTTATTTAAGAGACCCTCAATATTTACGATCTAAATTCGACAATTCCGGCAAAACGCAATCGCATTGGGAGCACAGCATGAAAGCAGATGAAATGATCAAACCCGGGGAGACTTTTGTAGAACAAGCCCTGTTTACCATAGGCATACTGGTCTCATTGGTTCATATCTATTTCAACATTTTCGGGGTGCTCCCTTCACTTACCCAAAATGCCATTCATTATTCAGGTTTTGCGCTGCTCGCTGCACTCTTGTACCCGTTTAGAGGCAGCATGAAAAAACGTGGCAAACTGGGTTTGTGTCTCGATTGCATTCTCGGCATTACAGCTGCATTCTGCGCTGCTTATATGATCAGTATGGAGGATGCTATATATGAGCGTGGTGTACACTTAAGCAATCTTGAGTGGATCGCCGGCATCGTGCTTATCCTCACAGCTATAGAGTTTACCCGCCGTGCAACAGGCTGGATAATCCCGGTACTGATTGTCCTGGCGCTCAGTTATGTCGGCTGGTGGGGCCAGTATGTCGGCGGTGTTTTCAGATTCAGTGGTTTAAGCGCAGAAACTATTCTCTTTCGCTCCGTCTATGGTGATGACAGTCTCTTTGGCAATATCGCCTTGATTTCATCGACTTTCGTCTTCATGTTTATTCTTTTCGGAGCGTTTCTGCTACGATCCGGCGCAGGTGATTTTGTTATCAACCTTGCGCGGGCAGTGGCAGGTAAAACAGTGGGCGGGCCGGGACTCGTTGCGGTATTTGCCTCGGGTCTTACCGGTACTATTTCAGGTTCAGCAGTGGCAAACACCGCATCTACAGGTGTTATCACTATCCCACTTATGAAAAAAGCCGGGTTTGAAGGACGTTTTGCTGCAGGAGTTGAAGCTGCGGCATCCACAGGTGGACAGCTTATGCCACCGATCATGGGTGCCGGTGCGTTCGTCATGGCAAGCTATACCCAGATTCCCTACACCACAATAGTGCTCTACTCAGTTCTTCCAGCAGTTCTCTATTTTGCAACCGTTGGATTTTTTGTGCGTATTGAGGCGAAAAAGACCAATATCGAGGTCGTCAAAGATGATGAGTTAAGCGTTCTTGCAATCTTGAAACAAGGTGGATTACCCTTTCTTCTCCCGGTTTCGATATTAATCGGCATGCTCATCTATGGCTTCACCCCGACCTATGCGGCTGGCTATGCAATCATTTCTGTAATCATCAGTT
This sequence comes from Desulfosediminicola flagellatus, assembly GCF_005116655.2. GTDB lineage: Bacteria > Desulfobacterota > Desulfobulbia > Desulfobulbales > Desulfocapsaceae > Desulfopila > Desulfopila flagellata. The sequence continues at coordinate 4,071,876 of NZ_CP050698.1, forward strand.
CATGGATGACCCCGAACAAAATGGGCGTGCGAGCGGTTTTAGAAGCCCTTGCTCTTGGCGCGAGAAACATGATTATGACCGCAATTCTTCTCTGCGCTGTCGGCCTTATAGTAAACGTGATCGCTACAGCTGGTATCGGCAACACCTTTTCGCTTATGATCACCAACTGGTCGGGTGATAATCTGGTCATCGCTATCGTCCTCATTGCCCTGGCCTCGCTGGTTCTCGGCATGGGGTTACCTGTTACAGCCTCATATATCGTGCTTGGTACATTATCTGCGCCTGCACTCTATAATCTTATCGTCGATGGTCAGGTGGCCGAGATTATAGCCAGAGGCCTGTTAAGTGAAGAAGCAAAGGCGGTCTTTATGATGGCCGTGCCTGACAAAATGGAACTCATCGGCCAGGCCATGCCACTGACGCAGGCCAAAGAACTCTTTGGCTCCGTGCCAATTGAACTCAGCGACACCCTGCGTGGCATGATAATGCAGCCAGAGGCTGCAACCTTTGCCCTGCTCTCAGCTCATATGATAATTTTCTGGTTGAGTCAGGACAGTAATGTCACCCCGCCTGTTTGCCTGGCCGCCTTTACCGGTGCAGCTATTGCAGGCACCCCGCCAATGGCCACAGGTTTTCAGGCATGGAAAGTTGCCAAGGGGCTGTATATTATTCCACTGCTCTTTGCCTATACACCGCTGCTTGGCGGTTCTCTCGTTGAAATACTCTCTATTTCATTTTTTGCCCTGCTTGGTCTTTATGGATTTACTGCAGCGATTCAAGGCCATATGGAGAAACCATTATCGTGGATCGCACGCATCCTGATACTGGTGCTGGCTTTTTTCCTGCTCAAACCGGCTGCATTTGCAATTCATAGTGTCGTTGCCGTCATATTCGTGATGTTTTTCATCGCTAATATGAAAGGAAAATCCGGGTTTGCAAGCGCTTCAAAACCAGCTACCGGAGTAACGAACTGAAATCATGAATAACCGGATACTCCAATCTCTTGAAACTATTGTCGGTAGTACCAATGTATTTGCAGACCTTGCCGACAGGATATGCCATTCCTACGACGCCACCGGCCAGGAATATCTACCCGATGTTGTCGTTCATGCTGAGACAACTGCTCAAATCGCGCAGATAGTAAAGCTGGCAAATGCTGAAAAAATCCCGGTCATCCCACGTGGAGCCGGCAGTGGTTTCAGCGGCGGCACCTTACCTGTTGAAGGCGGAATTGTGCTGGTGCTCACCGGTATGGACAGGATTATTTCTATAGACGAAGATAATCTCGTTGCTATCGTACAACCCGGAGTGATTACCGCAAAGCTTCAGGAAGAGGTAGAGAAACTCGGCCTCTTCTACCCGCCCGATCCGGCATCACTTGATTTCAGTACACTTGGTGGCAACGTCGCCGAATGTGCAGGTGGACCGCGCTGCGTAAAATATGGTGTCACCAAGGATTATGTCATCGGCATGGAGGTTGTCACTCCCACCGGAGAGATTATTCATGCAGGTGGCACGACCATGAAAAACGTAGTCGGTTACGATCTCACCAAGCTCTTTACCGGCTCGGAAGGAACCCTCGGCATCATTACAGAAATCACCCTGAAGCTTCTGCCAAAACCTGAAGGCAAAAAAACGATGCTGGCCCAGTTTACCAGTATTGATGGCGCTGCAGAGGCCGTATCAGCAATTATTCGCGGCAAGATTATACCAACAACGCTTGAGTTTCTTGACGCGACCACAATAGAGTGTCTGCGCAAAGGTTCAGGCCTTGATATACCCGTTGAATGCCGTGCAGTGCTTATAATCGAAGTTGATGGTGATCTCGATATACTCGATAAACAGACCCAGCGAATTGCTGATATCATCCAACCGCTGGGAGTGCTGACAACCCGCATTGCAGAAACAGCACAGGAATCTGACGATATCTGGAAGCTACGGCGGTCTGTCAGCCCCAGTCTTCGAAATGTAGCACCAGATAAATTCAATGAGGATATCGTTGTACCACGCTCAAAAGTTCCTGATATGATTCGTGCTCTCGAATCCATCTCAAAAATATACGACATCCCCATCGTCAATTTCGGGCACGCAGGAGACGGCAATATTCACGTGAATGTCATGGTAGATTTGAGTGTTGTCGGAATGCAGCAAAAAGTTGACAACGCACTTGACGATATCTTTCAGGCCACCCTAGATCTTGGCGGCTCTGTAAGTGGTGAACATGGCATAGGCATAACCAAAGCACCATATATCAGCATGGAACTCGACGAGGCCACACGAAACTTTATGCAACAAATAAAAAAGGCGCTGGATCCCAACAACATCATGAATCCCGGCAAGATATTCCCGGGAACGAAAATCTCAAACTCATTATCAGATCACTAAAATTTTCTCAACGCTCATATCACAACGAACCGTTGACTCGGAACTTCATCAACAGAAAACAGTCCCTCACATGTAGCACTCCATATCAATAGACTCTTACTGTCGCGAGGGCCTAAATATCAAGGATTAAACATCGTGTAGAGTTTCATTTGTAGTTACTGAAGCTCAGAGATGAAGCTCTGACAGTGAATGGCAAAAGTTTAAGAATACTGACTCATCTCCAGGTTCACCCTCCGCCAATTGCAGGTAGAAGTAGAATTTTTTCAGCCCGGCCGACAGGAGTGTCAAATTCGATGAACCTGCCGTCAACAAAGGCCATTTGTACAAGGTCACTATTAAGATTAAGATGATGGACAATATCCAGAATTGTCTCATCCTTTGCTACCGATATCTCCCCATCCTTGGGGCCGTATTTTTCAAGACCGGCCAAAAGGCGTATTTTTATGACATGTTTATCTTTACCCATCTTTTCAAACTCTTAGTACATAGCATCTATCAGGCCAACACCCCGCTGGAGGTCGTGTTGGCCTGATAGAATGTTTACATATTAATTTTTAAGATCAGTTACATATTCTACTTCGTAGATATTATGAACTAACTCGCTATTTTTTCTGCTCTGTTTCACCATGAACATGATAAAACCTACAAGCATTGCGACCTCAAGTAACAGGATCGGAACACCGGCAATAGTTTTCACAACCTTAATACCATCCAGCCCACCAATAAACATGAAGACCAGAGACGTCGTTCCAATGAGCAGACCCCAGAAAAGTTTCATACCAATTGGAGCTTCTGTATGTGAGCTTTGTTCAACATCTGGATTATCGATGCTCAGCATGGAAACGGTAGATGTCATTGAATCGGCAAGGGTTACGAAAGAAATAAAGATAGTGAAAAGCATAATTGGACGAACAATTTCAGCAGCTGGCAGAAAGTCAAACAACCTCAACATCAGCACTTCATAACCCTTCGTATCCATAAGGACTTTAAGGTCAACACCTTCCAGGAAATGGGTATGAAGTGTCAATCCACCAAAGATTCCGAACCATATCAAGGCAAAAAGCGCCGGCAGGATCAAATTCACAACAATAAATTCACGAATAGTCCGACCATAACAGAGGCGCGCCAGGAACATTCCGGTAATCGGGGCAAAAGAGAGCCAGTCCGCCCACCAATACATATCCCACCATTGAGGCCAAAGATCACCACCAGGAAATGGGTCGGTAAAGGTCATCGCCGAGACAAAGTTATTTACAAAGTCACCAGTTGCCTGAACTGTGAGGTTCATAGAGAATTTTGTCGGCCCGAAGAGTATCGCAAAAACCAGGAGACCAATAAAAAGGATCGCATTTTTATCACTTAACCAGCGGATCCCTTTATTCAACCCTGTTGCGCTTGAGGTAGTGTAAGTTGCAACAATGAGTATACAAAGAGCTGTCCAGACCACCGGTCCCGGTACAATACCAAAAAGAAAATCCATCCCGCTGCCAAGCTGGAGCAACCCGTAACCAAGTGAACCGGCCACACCTCCAACAATTGCAAATAGCGTTAAGCCATCGACAACAGTGGCAGTCTTACCAAAAGCCCTGTCACCAAGAAGCGGATAGAGTGCAGAACTGACAGCGAAAGGTTTCTTGAGATTGTAGTGAGCGTAGGCGATAAGTACACCACAAACGACATAGATTGAATACGGAGTAAACGTCCAGTGCAGGAAACTGGTGCGCATTGCCCAGAGCATGGCTTGTTGACTACCAGGTTCCAGAAGCATCCCGCCTGCCGGAGCAAGTGAATGTTTAAGCGCTTCAGGAGCAGGCCAAAAGACTATTCCCATAGCCATCCCGGCACAGAGAGACATCGCCCACCAGTTCCAGGTAGAAAATTCAGGTTTGGCATCTTTGCCCCCGAATCGTGTGCTACCAATGGGGTGTACCAACAAGAAAATAGCAAAAAAAACAAAACTCAGACAGCCGAGGCTGAGCATCCAACCGAAATTCTGCATGAGCAATTTGAAAAAATCCCATAACAACGCATGAAATGCTTTCTGATCAATAAATCCCAAAATCAGAATAGCGCCAAATATAACGAGGGGTGCAGCAATAACCCCATATCGCAACTTTTGACCTTCTTTAATACCTAGCATTCGAATCCTCCTCCTGAATCGAAGATATATATTTAGAACGGTGACAGGTTCATTTGCTTTCGCCAGATAATCTGGCTACAAGCCGAATGGTTTATCGTGCGTGCAGGTTTTCTTCACGTGCTTCCACATCCGTTTCACAAACTGGTGTCATATGTCGCACTATGGATGAACAGTTTACAACCGTAAAGAACGTGAAAATTGCCTTATTTCTTTCCTCCTTCAATTAGCCCTGAAAATTCAATATCTAATCAGGGGATCTGGAAAGCGTGTCGAAAAAATGAATATCTGCCAATACATGGTCTCATCCTTTCTGGCCAGTAAGGGGAAACCACTATTCATATTTAATCCACACAGCAATAACGGTTACTTGTGATGCAAGATCTTGAGTAGGCGTAATAATAACAAAAAAACCTAATAACGCCGCTGAGAGTTTTGCAGGTTTTGCATGCAAGAAATGCATGGAAGATTATTGATAATCTGAGGTGATAAACAATTGGAATGGGCAAAAAGCTATAACCAGAAGTGACCTGTTAAAGATCAATTATGCTTTTCATGGCCTCGTCCTGAATCCACTCATAGAAAATACGAGCTGGGTCGTTTTCTTTATGTCGAGCTGAAGAGGAAAAGACCCAGTAGCCATAGATCGTATTTACCGGGTCTCCAAGGGTCTCAAGAAAACCATCTCGTAATATCGTTGAAGCTACGGTGATATCGACCATAGCCACTCCCATGCCGTGGATCGCCGCAATGATGGTTTGATCCTGGGTAGAAAATTCAATACCCTCAGCAATCTTTTCAGCTGTCGGTGTAATTACCGGGTCACTACAACGATCTATCCATTGCTCCCAATAAGGTAATCTGCTCGTACCTGTAAGGGTATGAAGCAATGGAATCCCTTTCAGAGATCCAGTAGCAAGAATTTTTTCTTTAATGGAAGGCGCGCAGGCAGGAATGATAATTTCGGGAAACAGAACCTTGCCACCAATTTTACCGAGTTCTTCAGAACCAAAACCAACCTGACAATCATATTCACCAAAACTGCTATAGTTTAGATTAGTATGGGTGGAGATTGAGAGAGTCGCGGGACAAATATCACGAAACGACAGAAGTCGGGGAGCGAGCCATCTGGATGCAAAAGTTGGCGGCAAGGCTATAAAGAGTCTTCTTCGTGATTCACCTTTTCGCAATCGTTCTACTGCAGATGAAACCTCACTCAATGCCTTGCTGACAACTTGTTGAAAAACCTGTCCTTCCTCGGTGAGAGTCAGTCGATTGTTGTCACGTATAAAAACTTCAAACCCAAGGGTCTCCTCAAGACCTTTAATCTGTCTACTAATAGCACTCTGGGTAAGAAAAAGTTCTCGTGCAGCAAGAGTAAAGCTGCCAAGGCGGGCAGAACACTCAAATGTCTGCAACACCTTGGCGCTTGGCATGTTTTTAAGCATTACATCACCCTTCCCATCAGTTTCGCACTCATCTACAAAAACGTCAGCCCTGAAATCGGAAAGGATGATACCACAATGGTAGTTTTTATACCGCTATTTGTTATCGCTGGTCATTGAGAGTTATTTGGGAGCATTTTGATTGACATATTCTGATAATTTCAAAAAGTCTCCCCCTGTCTCTTTATATACCCGTGTTGCAAAAGAGTAGCCTCTTTCCATTTTAATTCGGGTCATGAGCGGGATAATCGAGTTAATGTTCTCTCTGTTTTTTTGAAGATTTACAGTCACTCCCTCTATGCATTTCGTTCTGAAAATCCGAACGGCATTTTCAAGACATGTTATCGCATCGAGAATATTTATGACGACTGTCGCCTCCCATACATTCAGATCGAGTTCCCCATGTTCCAGAACCATTTCCCCAGCATGACAACGCCCTATAGCCTGAAAACAACTCTGGATGAGAAATTCAGGTACAGAAGGATTCACCTTCCCTGGCATAGCAGAAGAACCGGGCTGCACAGCAGGCAACTCAATCTCACCGAATCCGGTTTGCGGACCTGAAGCAAGCAAACGTAAATCTTTGCCGATTTTTATGAGACCTTTTGCAAGGAGCTTCAATTGACTACCGACATGCACCATATCATCGAGATTCTGCGAACTGTCAAAGAGGTTGCTACTTCTTTTTAAGCGATTCTCCCCAATGACTTTCTGAAGTGCCGGTATGATTTCATCAAGATATCCACTATCAGCATCAACCAGCCTTCCAACCATGGTTCCACCCATGTTTACAGAATAGAGTGCATTCACCGCTTCTGCTGTCCGCAATGCAGACCTGTTTACAAACGCACTATATCCGCTGAAAAAGTCAAAAAATGTAATCTCCACCGCATCCTGCAGACAGGTTCTTGAGATCTTCTGTACATCTTTATATTTTTCTCCCAGAGCTGTTAAAGAATCAGTGAGAGATCCGAGCTCATTTTCCAATATGTTCCATTTGACAATAATTGCCAGATGACATGCGGATGCGAACACATCGTTGGTTGATTGATTAAGATTAACATGATCATTTGGATGAACCGGGCCGTAACTACCGAATGATGAATCAAAATGAGTGCGGTTAGCAAGATTGGCAATAACCTCATTTATATTCATATTAAAAGAGATCCCTCCGCCACCATGAAAGGAATGCACAGGGAATTCATCTTGCGGTATATCGGCAAGCAGCGTATCGATAGTTGCCACTATTGCAGTTGCCAGATTTTCTTCCATTGTACCGGCTTTCACATTAGCAATAGCCGTCGCCTTTTTCACCTGCAGCATTGCAGTAAGAAGTTCAGGATATTCTGAAAACTTCTTTTCTCCACAGAGCGGGAAGTTGTCGAGGGCACGTTGTGTCTGGGCTCCATATGCTGCTTTTGCCGGAACCAAAACTTCACCCAGAAGATCATGTTCTGTGCGATATTTCTGTGCGTTTTCTGTCATGGTAAATTGAAATCCTATAATAGTACTGCAGTAATTACTGAATGAACACCTTCCCTGTATTTTTCAGGGTATGGTCATCTCTCATATAGTTCGGATTGCTGGAGTTTCTCAGTATTGCCTCAAACCCTTCATTATCATATGGGTCCACAACTACTTCAGGCGCTTGATCCGGACCAGTTTCACTACACAGTGCAGCATGCCTTTCAAGTTTTTCTATGGAAAAACTGACAAGCTCTTTTAAAAATCCAAAAGCGTGGCGCATCTGATGAAATCCGTGTTTCTTCATAAGGGCATAGCCTATCATTGCATCGTGCTCTGCCACAGGGCCCGGCTCTGCGGCGCTTGTCGTGCAGCCACTGTGAATTGATGGCAAATCAAGGCGGGCACAAACTTTAGCCATAAGCAAGTTTGCAATATTATGAGAGATAAGTCCCAGATCCACTGAGTAGTTTTTCTGGATGTTTGCAATTGACGGCAACCCTGCGTGAACCACGGTGATCCCCGGGTTCATTACCTGGGCCAGTACTATACCGAAAAGAGCTTCGGCATGTGTTAGAGCAAGAAGACCTGAAAGCGAGTACGGTGCAGAAAGGCCAGCCATCGGCATGGTAGAGAGAGAGACCGGCACTCCCTCCCTGACTGCTTTTAAGAATGGAGCAACCATCCCGTTAATAATATTAAGTGGACTGTTTATGATAGCGAACTGCAAGGTGAAGTTTCCCCTTGCCTGGTGCAGTTTCTTTGCAAGCGCGAGCCCTTCATCCGTTTCTACGCCAGAGATATAGATCGGTTTTCTGCAATGTTCTGCAATAAGCTCAATTGTTTTAACCTCCTGCCCTTTAACAAGAACTCCACGATGCATAAAACTAACGGCGTCAGCTTTATCTGCAATTCGTGCTATTCTAGCCACATGTTCCAGGGTTGGCAGTATCAGCTCCCCTGTTTGGTCATCGTAGATAAAAGGTGCTGTACCACCTATACCGAACGAATTGTCCTCGACCCAGAACTGACCACGCTTTGGAGCAGTAGAAAGGGCCTGCTCGACAAGTGGTGAAAGGATATGAAGATGACCGGAACTGTCATCAAAAGCCGCCATTCCGGTTTCTTCAAAGATTTGTCTGATTTCCGGATGAGCACACCGGATACCAACTTCTTCCAGAATTCTGACACCATCCTGGTGAATCTGGTCTAGATACTGGTCACTTACAAGTTCTATCGTCATTACTTTTCTTAGCGTAAAGTTATCGTAACTATTCAGCAGCACTCCAACTGCTCACGATCAGGCCGTCCTGCATACAGGTGTATAGTTACCCAGCCTGCTTGTGTGCATTTAGAGCACTGCTGAACAGCTACAGGTCCCAGTTAAGGCAAGGATGTTTGATATTCGCTGAATAGTTACAAGTTATCTATATTTTAGCGCATCGCTTCTACTCGTCGAACCAACAACTATTCCTGAGTAAAGGGAGCTTTGGCAGACCTTCGATCCCGTGGGATACGACAATCCGCGTTATAATCGTTGATATGATCTCGCGGTGTATAGTTCCGTTCAAGTTCATAAATTTCATCTTCGCTAAACGGTTCCATCTCTAACGCCTTGATTGCTGTATTGAGTTGCTCTGCGGAGTCGGCCCCTGCCAGCATTACATTTATGTTTGAGTTTTGCAGAACGTAGGCCTGAGCAATCTGTGCCGGGCTCACATCTCTGTGCTTGGCGACACGTAATACTGACTTGGCAATCTCCAGTGAGACCTCATCACTGAACATCTCATGGGTGAAGAAATCAGTTGTGTTACGAACCGAGTCAACGTCGCAGGTGAGAAGGCCTCGAGCAAGGGGGCTAAATACTGAAACTGCGATATTCTCGTCCCGACAAAGTGGAATCATCTCACGCTCTTCTTCACGGTAGGCTGCTGAATATTGGAGCTGCATGTTGATCGGTTTTTCCCAACCGTTTTTATCACAAACGTGCAGTATTTTTGCAAATTGCCAGGAGTACATGGTAGAGCAGGCCAGATACCTGACTTTGCCGGATTTTACCAGCTCATTCATTGTAGACATGGTCTCTTCTACAGGCGTATTGGTGTCGTAATAATGGAGCATATAGAGGTCTATATGGTCAGTGTTCATGCGCTTTAACGAACCGTGAACAGCGTCCATAATGTGAACCCGCGAATGACCACCATTATTTTGCCCTTTACCGATCGGGTAACCAACTTTGGTGCAGAGAACAATCTCGTCCCTTACGCCCATACGGTTTACGATATTACAGACAACCTCCTCATTGACACCGCTCGAGTAAAAATCAGCCAGATCAATGAAATTTATCCCGCTTTCGATCGCGTGGCGTACAATCGGCTCACTCTCTTCCTCGTTGTAAATCCATGGTTTCCACTCTTTACTGCCCATGTTCATGGTACCTAAACAAACTTTTGAAACGTTCAGTCCTGAATTTCCTAATCGAATGTACTCCATAGCAAAGCCTCCATTGGGGTTTTAGTTTTGCTCCTTTTAGCTTTTGATGAACAATTTCAGCAAATGAATCTTTTGCATCGTGTCCATGCAGTAATGTCATTTGTACTTTTCCATGTCGGTTCATATAGTTGTCGCGTTATCTAAAAATCTATCCAGGGAGAAACATATGGGCTACGGATATACCGGAAACATTCTACGAGTGGATCTGACAAACGAAAAATTGACTGTTGAGCATCAGGATGAAAACTTCTACAGGAAATACGGTGGGGGCAGTGCTCTCAACATGTATTACCTGTTAAAAGAAATGAAAGGTGGCGTTGATCCACTGGGGCCGGATAATCTGCTCTGTTTCTCAACAGGTGTTACAACAGGCATTGCCGCACCGGGTCTTTCCCGACTTGTTGTTTCGGCAAAATCACCATTGACCGGACTCGCCGGGGACAGCCAATCCGGTGGTTTTTTCCCGGCAGAGCTGAAGTTTTCCGGTTTTGATGCAATTATCATCAAAGGCAAGGCTGACCGCCCTCTCTACCTTTCTATTATCAACGGCACTCCCAAGCTCCACGAGGCAGTTCATCTTTGGGGAAAAGACACAGGAGAAGTTGAAAGCGAGATTCAAAAAGAGGTTGGCGAACCAAAGGCTATGGTTTTGCAATGCGGCATAGCCGGTGAAAAACTGGTTCGTTTTGCTGCGCTTATCTCCATGCGATCACGAGCCAACGCCCGCAACGGTATGGGGGCAGTCATGGGTTCAAAAAACCTTCGCGCTATCTGCGTTCGTGGCAAACAGCGTCCTGAGGTTTTCGACAAGGAAGCAATCAAGGCACTTTCGAGAGAAAGTGCAGAGTTGTTGCCCCGCCTTGGAGGGCTTGCGAAATACGGCACCCCTTCCTCTCTCATCGGCAAACATGATACCGGTACCCTGCCAACACGCAACTTTAACAGCGGGGTCTTCGAAGGTGCAAACGCGATAAACGGAATGCAACTGTGGAATGATTATCTCAAAGGCAGAGAAAGCGATAATCAAAATAAGGAAGGTCGCGCTACCTGTTACGGCTGTAATGTTAGATGCAAACGTGTGGTAGAGGTTAAAGAAGGTAAGTACACGGTTGATCCGCAGTATGGTGGGCCCGAATATGAAAGTCTGGCGAGCTTTGGTTCCTACTGCGGAGTCGACGACCTGTCAGCAGTAGTCAAGTGCAACGAACTCTGTAACCGCTATGGCATGGATACACTCTCGTTAGGCGGCACACTTGCATGGGCGATGGAATGTATTGAAGAGGGGTTACTGACTGTCGACCAGCTTGACGGTATTGACCTGCGCTTTGGCAATGCGGATGCGATGATTGAGATGGTGACAAAAATTGCACAGCGTGATGGCGTTGGAGATATCCTTGCGCTGGGAAGTGAGCGGGCGGCTGATCATTGGGGCAAAGGTCATGAGTACCTGACGACCACTAAAAAACAAGAGACGCCCGGACACATGCCTCATATTAAGCTCACATGCGGGTTAATATATGCCGTGAACCCTTTCGGATGCGATCATCAGAGCCACGAACATGACCCTGTTTATGAAGAGGGTGGGTATGAACCATATGAAGATCGGTTGACATCTATAGGGCTAACCACTCCTCAGCCATATATGAGTTTAAACCCCGAAAAAGTTCGTTTCGCACGGCGCACCCAGTATTTTTACTCTTTTGACGACACCATGTCTTGGTGCCAGTTTGTCTGGGGACCAGCTTGGCATGTGTATGGGCCTGACCATGCCGTAAAAATGATGCGCGCTGCTTCAGGGTGGGAAGATTTCGATATTGAAGAACTCCTGACTATTGGCGAACGTCGTGTCAATCTAATGCGTGCGTTTAATGCCAGAGAAGGAGCAGATTATAAACTCGACACTGTACCGGAAAAGTTCATTACCAAAGGGTTGAAAGGTGGTCCAACCGATGGTGTGAAAATTGACCGCGAACAGCTTCAGGCAGCTATAACCGAATATTATCTGCAAGCCGGATGGGATTCTGAAAGTGGCAATCCTACGAAAAAAACCTACGAAAGATTGGGTATTGAATGGGTAGCGGAAGAACTCGGGATGTAGAATTTAACCTGAAAAGGATACCGTTATGGAAGATGTGAAAAAGTGGGCTTTACAATGGCTGAACTCCCCTATAAAACAATACATTAACGGGGAATGGATTGAGGGAAATGGGCAGGATTGGGAAGTACGGAATCCAGCCGATGGCTCTCGACTTACGGCGTTTCCGCTTGCATCAAAAGAACAAGTGGAAATGACTGCCGCAATTGCCCACGAAACATTTTTCTCCGGTATCTGGTCAAAAAAAAGTCGCGGCGAGCGTGGAGATCTGCTTCATAAGATTGCTGATCTTATTCGGAGCAATCTGCACATGCTTGCCGCACTTGAAACTCTGGCCAATGGTAAATTGTATAAGGAATCATGTGTTGATGATATCCCAACCTGCGCTGAAATATTTGATTACTATGCAGGTTGGGTTGATAAATATTATGGAATATCAAGCCCGGTAGAAAGTGGTTATCTCAACTACAGTCTTATCGAACCTGTCGGGGTTTGCGGTCTGATTGCACCCTGGAATTTTCCTCTTTATCAGGCTGCTCTTAAAATTGCTCCAGCACTGGCAATGGGCAATACTATCATTATTAAACCTTCTGAGTTTACCCCATTCACCGCTCTCTTTCTTGTTGAACTCATTGATAAACATCTGGATATTCCACCGGGGGTAATAAATCTCCTCATAACAGATGGCGAGGCGGCAAATAGCCTTACAACAAGTGATGATGTGCACAAAGTATCCTTTACCGGATCGACAGTGATTGGGAAAAAACTGGTTCAGAATTCGGGAGCATCTAATCTCAAAGCGGTGACGCTGGAACTTGGTGGGAAATCCCCCTGCATTTTTTTTGAAGACACTCCAGACCTTGATGGAGCTATTGACAGAGCCTTTACAGTTATGTTTTCGCATAAAGGCGAAAAATGTTCTGAACCCACCCGCTTCCTCATACAGGATGCGATTTATGACCGTGTTGTATCAGCACTGGCCTTAAAAGCCGCGGCAATACGCTGCGGTGATCCATTTGCAGTGACCAGCACTCAAGGGGCACAATGTAACAGGGCGCAATATGATAAAATATTGAGTTATATCGAAATCGGTAAAGCTGAGGCTGAACTGGTTGCAGGCGGCAATGCAGATATTTCCGGTACGAACGAAAAAGGCTTTTTTATACGACCAACCATTTTCTCTAATGTTCAGGCGAGTTGTCGCATCTTTCAGGAAGAAATTTTCGGACCTGTACTTACCTGCACACGATTTCAATCTGACGATGAAGCTATTGCTCTCGCAAACAACACAATATACGGCCTGGCTGCCGGAATCTACACAGGCAATATCAGTCGTGCGCATAGACTTGCCGAAGAGATTAATGCCGGAATGCTCTTTATAAACCGGTACGGTTGCTACGGACTCAGTAGCCCTTTCGGAGGCTTCAAGCAAAGTGGCTGGGGAAAGGAAATGGCAATTCACTCCCTCGCTTCATACACCAAAGAAAAATCGGTCTGGGTCTCTTTTGGATAAAAAAATTCGTTACGCTGTAATAAAGTATCAATTCGATTATGACATAATATTCATGGAATATTTAAAAATTTGTTAATGAATATCACTCCAAACAATATTATAAGGCTCCCCGAATGATTAATGACAAAGGTCATTTAACAGTTGAGAAAATCGTCAACTTCGCGAATCTTGAAAGCCAGGCAGTGCTTGAGATAGGATGTGGTGATGGTCGAATAACTCAGGGACTCATTGGAAAGTCGGAATCATTGATTGCCATTGATCCTAATCCAAATGCAATTGCTACTGCAAAAAAACGCATCCCCAATGCTGATTTCAGAATAGGATCGGGCGAGACTCTTGAATTCAATGATGCCTCTTTCGATATGGTATTGTTTACCTTGTCATTGCATCATCAACAATGCGACATGGCGCTGGGCGAGGCAGCACGGGTACTAAAAGATAGCGGTAAAATCTTAGTTATTGAACCTGCTGTAGATAGCGAAATATCAATTATTTGTAATGTCTTTCATGATGAAACACCTGTGCTCGAAAATGCTATTAAAGCTATTGATGCAAGCATATTCAAGATCGCTTGCACGGAGGTCTTTTACACTGAATGGGAATTTGTGGATAATCAAGAGCTATACAATTGGCTCTTCGAATTTTATCAAACTCCGTATGACAACGTAAAACTGGGAAAAGTAAACGCGCTTTTAGGGCTGAGCAAAGGATCGCGGCCTTTAAACCTGAAAGACAAGCTTGTAATTACGAAGTTAACCAAACTTTAATTCAGCATGGAAATCCTTGGCCTCAGGCCAAGGCCAGAGCTCATAGGTTTTGCCGTGTGAACGACTCATTACTACAACTTCAACGATGTTGTCCCCACAACAGTGCAGAAGGAGTTGGCAATGAGTTGCTTTAAGAAACTATCACAAACAATTTGGCACTGCCAATATCACATAGTGTTTGTACCAAAATACAGATTCAAGATACTTGTCGGTGAAGAAGATTTACCCAATTCTCTTGTATAGTCTCCACCAGCAGATCTACACATACCCAGATTTACCTGTTCCGTTTCGTCTAACTTATTTCCATTAAAACAATACAGTACTCCTCACCTATAGCCGCTATCATCGCATACAAAACACTCCTTAGACATAATTCCCTTTGACTCGAAAATTTAACTAGCTTCCCAGGCTCACTCAAATTTCTCTTTTCATTGACCAGAGAACCTCCCAGCAAACCTCCTTCACCACCTGCATCATTCTTTCGTCGACTGTTACGAAATAACCAGTTCTAGCCCAAGGCCCTTCATTCCCCAACAGTTTTCTCTCTCGAATCAGAACATTTTCCATTGAAATATTCTCATTGTGTTCAATATTATATTGTATAGCACCACAATGTGTGGTGTGTGACACAAAAACCTCTCTTAACATCTTGGGTTAACTGGCATTACGTTTAGATAACTTTCAAATAAGGTGGAAAAGATGGATATAAATACTGGAATATTATTAGTCCTGACATCATTTGCTTTCGGTGTGTATGTTTCGATTAAACTTTTTGAAAATAGTAAAAAAAATGAGGATAGTGAAAAAGAAGAAATGAACCGCAAACAAAGAGTAGAGCGTATCAACAAACTTTCAGGAAGATCATAGAATCCTGCTCAACAACATATAATTTCTGTTACGAGTTGATTGAGAAAACCTGCACACCATCACACGTCTTTTGCAGTAATGTTTGGCACCCGCTATATGACTCTCTTATATGGTAGTGTCCTTATGGACCATCAGCTCGGCAACTTCAGCGGTGCCTGGCTATACGATATGAGCGGTAGGTACAATAGCGTTTGATAGACGTGTGTTGTCTTTAGTATGATGGCCGCAATTGCCTACTGGCCTATCAAAGAAAGCACCAGTACCGAGATTAACGTAGCCTGTTGCAACAAATTAATGCTCACCGGATTCTTTCACAATCCAGCAGATAGTGACTATCGCTGGCCCCCACAGCGCAACGTTGTAATTCTTAAATTATTTTTCGAGAATTCTTCCAACATTTCTTCCAAAAGTCATTGACCTTCCCCCAAGGGGACCCCTTTAAGCTGTTAATAATTAGTGACTGTATTACATGACGGATCGGTCATAGCCCGTACAGGAAATCGTTCAGATATTGGAACGACAATGGGATATCCGCATTTCGCAACTATTATTAATAGAATGACAGGGAGTTAAGCGATGGAAATTGTCGATCAATCAGGTGATGATGGAGCAGTTAATAAAGGATGTGATGCCAGATCAGAACTCCCGAATCGTATCCAGCGACTCAAGGAAGCATACCTGAAAGTCAAACCGAGCATTGTCATTGGTCGCGCTCTGGCTTTTACCGAGGTGACAAAACAACACCCTGAGTTAGCCAACAATGTCAGAAGAGCATTGAGTTTCAAAAGGGCCTGCGAAACTGCACCGTTGCTGATACAAAATGAGGAACTCATTGTAGGTCACCCCTGCGGGAAACCTCGTGCAGGTTCCTTCTCGCCTGATATCGCCTGGAAATGGGTTCGTGACGAACTGGACACCATCGGAACACGATCTCAAGACCCGTATGAGGTCAGCGATAACGACAAAAAGATCATGCGTGAAAAAATCTTCCCGTTTTGGGAAGGCAGGTCTCTCGATGAAGCGTGCGAAGAAATCTTTCGTCAAGAAGGGCTATGGGAGTTCTCCGCGGAAGCATGCGTAAGTGATTTAACCTATCATCATACGAGCGGAGGAGGAGATACCAGCCCTGGTTATGATATTATTCTCTTTAAAAAGGGAATACGCGGCATCAAGGCTGAGGCAGAAGCTCATCTTACAGAGTTGGCAATAAATGATGCACTGAACACAAATAAAATCAATTTCTATCAGGCCACGATAAAAACCTGTGAAGGTGTCATCTCGTATGCCAACAGGCTTAGTGATTTCGCGTTGGAACTCGCTGCCCGGGAACAGGATCTCAATCGCAAAGCAGAACTGATAAAGATTGCTAAAATCAACGTCCGTGTACCGGCCAACCCACCAGAGAGTTTCCAGGAAGCTCTGCAAGCTATCTGGACTATCCAGTCGTTGTTCCTGTTAGAGGAAAATCAGTGTAGCACATCCCTCGGACGCCTCGACCAATACCTGTTCCCTCTCTATGAAGCGGATATACAAGCTGGCATTATCGATAAAGACCAAGCCCTTGAACTGATGAGCTGTTTTATCATCAAGTGTTCAGAGATGGTCTGGTATACACCCGGAGGTACCGCAAAATATTTTGCAGGGTATATGCCATTCATTAACATGTGTGTCGGCGGGTTGAAGCGAGAAGGTGGTGATGGTACTAATGATCTGACCTATCTGATAATGGACGCTGTCCGAAAAGTTGGTGTTTATCAGCCTTCCCTTGCCTGTCGAATTCATAACCAATCCCCACAAAAGTACCTGAAAAAGATTGTGGAAGTCGTCAAGGCTGGCGGAGGCATGCCTGCCTGCCACTTCGACGATGCACACATCAAAATGATGCTGCGTAAAGGATTCGATTTCGATGATGCCCGCGATTACTGCCTTATGGGTTGTGTTGAGCCACAGAAATCAGGGCGAATTCACCAGTGGACAGCAGGTGGATTTACCCAATGGCCCATCGCAATTGAATTTGTTTTCAATCGCGGCGTATTAAAGTCATATGGCAGCAAACAGGGAATAGATACCGGAGAACTGGAGAGCCTTTCGACCTACGAAGAGTTTGCAGCAGCCGTCAAAAAGCAGCTTGATTACATCATGGAACTCACCGCAAAAGGAACGGTAATCAACCAGCGCCTTGTTAGAGACATGACTCCAACGCCATACATGTCCCTCTTCGTTGATGGTTGCATGCAGAGCGGAAAAGACGTCACCGCCGGTGGTGCGGTGCTCTATGAAGGGCCGGGTACCATCTTTGCCGGTCTGGGAACCTATACAGACAGTATGGCTGCCATAAAAAGGCTGGTTTTCGATGAGAAGAAATACACTCTTACGGAAATAAAGAACGCTCTTGATGCTAACTGGCAAGGTTATGAAGAAATGCGAAGGGAATGTCTCAATGCGCCCAAATTCGGCAATGATGATGACTACGCTGATCATATTGCCGCCGATGTGATCGATTACACCGAAAAAACGATTAATCAGCACCAATCACTCTATGCACGAATGATCCATGGCACCTTATCTCAATCGTTCAACACTCCTCTTGGAGAAATGGTCAGTGCTACTCCAAACGGTCGGCTATCCGGAACTCCGCTGTCAGATGGAATGAGTCCATCACAAGGTGCCGACACTAAAGGACCTACCGCAATCATCAAATCGATTGGTAAACTCAATGTTGAATCAATGAGTCTCGGCATGTCACATAACTTTAAACTGCTGCACGGAACTCTGGAGACTCCTGAAGGAGAAAATGGGTTAATAGCACTGCTTCGCACGGCCTCAATTCTTGGAAATGCGCAGATGCAGTTCAACTACATCGATAACGAAACCCTCAAACTCGCCCAGGAGAACCCAGAGGAATATCGTGACCTCATGATGCGTGTAGCCGGCTACAGCGCCTTCTTTGTTGAACTGTGCAAAGACGTACAAGATGAGATCATCAGCCGTACAATGTTGAACTAACCCCATTTCGTATAGCATTATGTCCCTTGTTAAATGGAAATATATCCATTTAACAAGGGAATATTTTATAATATTTCACATATACAACAGGAGTAACTATAGTAGACAGACATTCATCACTTCGGGATAATGCATGATCTGGAACTTCATACTTTACCAACTATACGGTCTCGCTTTTTTCACTATCGGTGTTGCTATCCTTTCAAGGGACACCCGTCTGAGTGAGCTTGGGATCGCAAGAATACTCTGGTTGGTAGCAGTCTTTGGTATTATCCACGGTTTTCACGAATGGCTTGAGTTACTGGAACAACTCTACCCTGATGTTATCTCCCCTGGTTTTTCTCTATTTCGTCTGCTGCTGGTGAGTAGCTCTTTTCTCTTCCTTCTCTTCTTTGGCATTTTCCTGAACATAATATCCCTGCAGGGAGATCAAGCCCTCAACACCACTCCAAAGGTTGCAAAAATCATAATCGGAATTGCAGCAACTGCACTGATACTACTCGCCATCTCCATTGATCTTAAAGGTGGAACTGATATTAACGTCAGACGAATGGTAGCATTCCCGGGTGGATTGCTCTCAGGTATCGGCCTTATTTTTTATTCACGGACTGTTAAGCCCTTCTCAAAAAAGGTAGCAGCCAATTTTATTTTTGCTGGCGTATTCATGATCTGCTATGCAGTTTTCACAGGGATCATCCCTTCCGATTATGTCATTCCCGGATTTGATATCCAGATAATCATGTTAAGAGGCGGTTGTGCCTTCCTGATTATGTTCTTCACCATAAAAGCTCTTTCGGTGTTCAGTCTTGAACAGAGAAAACTCATCGATGAACAACTACAGCGCTTTGCTCAGTCAGAGAAACTGACATCAATGGGAATCCTGGCGGCAGGAATTGCGCACGAAATCAATAATCCTCTCACTAATGCCTCGCTGAATCTTGAAATGTTAAAGGATTTGGTTAGCGGTGAAGAGAGAGTCGATCGGAAATTAGAATCCATTGACCGCAACATCATGCGAGCTTCCACCATTGCCAAGGAATTACTTCACTTCTCAAGAGAAAAAGAAACATCTTGTGAGTCCTTAAACATCAACGAGGTGATCAGGAGCAGCTATAACCTGATAAAAAATCAGCAACTGAGTTCCATAATCACCCTGCAACTCAGTAAAACTCCTGATATCATGGGGATTCCATACAAGCTTGAAGAGGTATTTATCAACCTTATGATGAACAGTATTGATGCCTGTGAAGAGGGGGATTTTATAGAAATCGAAACGTTTCAGCGCTCAAATCAGGTTATAGTGGAGATAACAGATACCGGTCATGGCATAGACGCCGATCATATCATGCAGGTATTTGATCCCTTTTTCACTACCAAGGAGATCGGCAAAGGTACGGGACTCGGCCTGTCTGTGTGCTACAACATAATAAAACAGCATCGCGGGGATATTTCTCTGGTCAGCAGTGAGCACGGCGGTGCAGTTGTTACCATTACATTTCCAGTGGCAGAAAATTATGAATGAAACAATTTGTGTCATCGATGATGATCAGGACCTCCGTGAGTCCATTTCAGAGATACTTGAGGCTAATGGCTTCAGAGTCATTTCTTTTGAGAACGCTGAAGCTGCCCTTTTGGAATTTCAATCTCACGTCCCATCTTTGGCTATCGTGGATAACATGATGCCCGGAATGGGAGGTATGGCATTTATTCCTATCCTGAAAAAAGAACACCCTCAAGTGAAAATTGTCATGATCACTGCGTTTTCGACAGTTGAAAATGCCGTCTCCGCAATGAGAATCGGGGTAGATGATTATCTGGCCAAACCGTTTAAAAGAGATGATCTCCTGGTCACTGTTCGACGTAATCTTGAGGAGCTGAAATTCGAACAGCAGTTGGCAGCACCAGGTATTGATAATGCCCTTTCCTGTCTGTCAAACCAGATAAGAAGACAAATCCTGATGCTGTTATCAAGTAAAGGAAAGATGAAGTTTATGGATATTACCCGCCACCTAAAAATCAGTGACCACACAAAGGTAAATTTTCATCTTAAAAACCTCAAAATGAACCATCTGGTCTCTCACGACAAAGAAAAATTTTACGGCATAACCCTTCAAGGCAATAAAATGATTGATTGCCTATCGATGCTTTCCAAAAATATTTCATAAATGATCAATACTATAACTATGTACTTGTGAACTCCAGTTCACAGAAATGCTCTCCTTGTGTGTTAGCTTTATCTTGAGATCTTGCCTTCCAGCCCCTACAATAATAATGCAACAGTAATTACGAGAATGGTTTGTCAATCTCAGACAGGAGAAGATCATGAAAAATTTAGGGCTTATTACCGTAGCAGGAATGGTTGCTTTTGCCACTTCAGCCATCGCAGCTGATCAGACACTCATCAGCACCAGAGCAAGCTCAGCTATTGTCCTTGATGGCATGGCAGACAAGGCCTGGGATGGTGCAAAAGGGATTACTGTAAAAGTCGATGAGCTTCCTTATGAGCCGAATAACGGTTACAAAGGAATGCAGGCTACCGACGTCACAATCAAATCCCTCTATGATGACAACTATGTCTACTTTCTATTTACCTACAAAGATCCAACAAAAAGCCTTGAGCGTTTCCCTTGGGTAAAACAGGCGGATGGAAGCTGGAAGAAACTCTCCAATAAAGACGATACCGGACACGACAATACCTATTATGAAGATAAGTTTGCAGTGTTTTGGAATATCAATACAAAAGGATTCGAGGAAGACGGTTGTATGATTGCCTGTCACCTCAATGAGCCTGGAGATACCTCTGCCGGACGTAAATATACAGAGTCTGCAGACCAGACCATCGATATGTGGCACGCAAAATATGTTCGCTCTTTACCGATGGGAATGTGGGATGACCAATATGTCGACAACAACACCGATCCAAAAAAGAATGCAGGGTGGGGAAGAAAAGGTGATACCGGCAAAGGCGGTTACTCAAATAACGACAGCGCCGACAAATCCAAACCAGCATTCATGAATCTTAACCCAACCGCAGATGAAATGTATTACGTCATTCCGAGTAAAAAGGTTCCATTTGTTGACAACTTCAAAGCTGGTGATGTCGTTCCCGGTATCAGCATTGCACCAATGATGGGCGGTCGTGCAGATATTCTTTCACGGAATGAATATAAAGACGGTGTGTGGACACTCGAAGTAATGCGATCACTCAAAACTGAAGGTGAAAATGCAGATACTCAGGATGTTCAGTTCACCGACATGTCTAAGAGTTACCCATTTGGTATTGCTGTGTTCGATAACTCTCAGATCAACCATCTTTTCCATACTGAAACACTTCAATTGCAATTCAAATAAAATCAATTGAATGTTTTTAATCACCAGGCAGATCTCGTTAGATAAACGGGATCTGCCTTTTTTATTTTAGGAATACAATAATTACAGCAATTACCTTCTCTCCCCTGCATGTCGACACCAAAGAGCAATCACGGCATTTTCAATGAAAACAATTTATTGATTGCCAACCAGCTGAGCGCAGTGACAGTAGCCGAGCAAACACCCAGCAAACCTATAAGCTGAATACTATCCTTCCAGCCAAGTGATATAAACCACATCGAGCATGCGCCAGTCATAAAGAAGACAAAAACCATAAACGATGAGGCAGCACCTACATCCTGCTCGACCTGCTCGAGTAAAAGGTTGTTGCCCGGCGGCCTTCCAAATGCGAAAAAGAAGGTGAGGAACCACATTGGTACAGCCAACCTTAATGGCTGCGGAATGGTTGAGAATATCATTGGTATAGCAGACAACAACACGCCGATATAACTGATCGGAAGCAGACGTGTAAGTTTTACCTTCCTGGCAATTCGTGAAAAGACCAGGGGCGCTAACATAAATGCCGAAGCATTACAGGCAAAGAAGTATCCATACTCTCGTTCTGAATATCCCAAAATACTGATATAGATATCTGAAGATACAGCAATAAAGGCAAAAAACGGAATCCCGATACAGGCTAAAGCCAGGGTAAGCAGTAAGAACGGTGTGTTTCTAACCAGCCGGCCATAACTTCTGAACACCCTGCGTAACGGCTCTGTACTCAACTCCTGCAGCGACTCGTTCATCATCCATACACCAACCGCGGCAACAAGGCCGAGTACAGCTTGAAGCACGAATACCCAACGCCATGAATGTGACTCAATGATCCAGCCACCGATAATAGGAGCTATCATCGGGGCAGCGGCTACAATTACGCCAAGCTGAAGGAAAATACGTTGACGCAGGTTACCTTCAAACGTGTCCTTACAGATAGCAAAGGCAATTGAAGAGGCACTGGCAGCCCCGGCACCCTGCATCACTCTGGCAATAATCAGATAGTACACGTTATCTGAAACGGCGCAGAGCAAGCTGGCAATCACATAAAGACCGAGGCCTATAAGTAAAGGAGGACGTCTGCCATAACGATCAGACATAGGCCCATAGACCAGCAAGAATCCGCAATAGGTAATAAAAAAACCAATCAGGGTCAGATTAACTGTTGCCAGAGGCATTTGCCACGACTTGACCAGCAGTGGAATAGCGGCCAGATACATATCAGTGGAAAGCGGAGGAAAGGCAGCAAGGAGGGCAAGTAAAGCAATCATTTTTTTCATAAAGCGGACGCACTTCACCACAGACAGTTCTACAGGAAGAAAAGCATATGTGGGGGAATATTTTTTAAGAGAGTACAGCTTGAAGATTGTGACTAATACAACCATAGGTGAAACATCAGATCTTCATAGTTTGCTGGTAGTACCAGCATCAACCTCAAATGGCATAGTAGCCATTTCGCTGTCAGCGCGCAACGTCTATGAAATAGTGATAAGAATTTTTTCTATCTTTAGTCCCTTCTATACCAATTATCTGGTTTTGAATATCAACGCGTACAGGGTCAGAGCAAAAATATAACAATCGACATTTCACTCTGACCCTATTGCCCTTGCGTTTCCAATTTACCTGATATTTGGAGAAGGGTTGCAGGAATATATCTTCAGTGAGAGCATCGTACGTATCACATAAGATTGAAAAAGGCAGGGATGAAGAGAGACAGCTGCGGAAATGCAATAACCACAACAAGTGCAACCAGCATGGCAAGCACCATCGGCCAGACAGCCATAAATGTCTGCTCAAGTCTGATATTGGCCAACTGTGTTGTAACATACAGATTCACCGCAACCGGTGGTGTAAACTGACCAATTGCCAGGTTCAGGGTCATAACCACACCGAACCAGACAGGATCCCAGCCGAAATGGCTCATAATCGGCAGGAAAATCGGCAGAAATATATAGAAGATTGAGATAGCATCAATCAACATTCCGCCAATAAAGATCAGGAGCTGGATAAGAACCAGAACGACCCATTCATTGGAACTTACTCCCATCAGCATTTCAGCAAGGGTATCAAGAATACCAACTGTCGAACCAGCCCAGGAAAAGAGCCCGGCAAAGGCAACAATCAGCATAACTATGGCGGATGCCTCGCTTGCTTCAACCAGAATATTATAGGCTGTACGCAGCGTAAGGCTACGGTAGATGATAAACCCGAGAAACAGGCTGTAAAAAACTGCGACAACAGCCGCCTCGGTGGGTGTGAAGATACCTCCGTAAAGACCACCAAGGATGATTACCGGAGCGAGCAGCCCCCAGAACGCCTCGGTAAACGCCTTCCACAGCGACTCCTTCTCAGCACTGTCATCAGTAATAGAACCATATCCCTTTTTCCTGGCTATCCAGATAGCCGGAATCAGCAGTGACATACCGGCCAGAAATCCCGGGATAGCACCTGCTGCAAAAAGTGCAGGAACTGAGGTGTTGGTAATCGCCCCATAGATAATAAGAGCAATGCTTGGCGGTACGATAATGGCTGTCGAACCAGCTGCTGCAATGAGCGCGGCGCTATAGCCCCTGCTATACCCCTGGGCATACATTGCAGGGATTAATATTGCTCCGATAGCTGCAGAGTCTGCAGGGCCGGACCCGGATACTCCACCGAAAAATACACAGACACCGATAGCAACAATTGCAAGCCCACCCCGCCGCCTGCCAACCAGAAGATTGGCGAAGTGGATTATTCTCTTTGAGATACCGCAACGTTCAAGAATGAATCCGGCCAAAATAAAAAGCGGAATCGCGAGCAGCGGAAATTTCGCAACTCCCGCAAAGAAATTTGGCGCGATAACCGGTGTGCCCAGATCAGCTGCCCAGATAACGAAAAAGGTTGGAACACCAATAGCAGTGGCTATAGGAGCACCGAGCAGCAGAAGAAGGAAAAATCCGAGAAAGAGGACAATACCCATCAGCCAGCCCTCCTGTTCTCTTTGATTGTCGCTTCAATAATACGAATGACAACGAGGCCGCAGCCAATCGGGATACATGTCGTGTAAATCCATTGTGGCAGATTTAACGACTCTGAGGTGATTTCGAGCAGACGTTCATCGAGCAACTGCATATACCCGAGATAACCAAGGGCAGCAAAGAGCCCGATACTCAGGGCCGAGATTGACAGATTAAATATTTTCTGGACTGGCAGAGAAAATTTATCCAGGAAAAACAGCATCCGTAAATGGGAACGCCGCCTGAATGCTGCGGCTGTTCCAAACATCGTCAGCCATACCAGAGAATTGACTTCAAGCTCCTCGGTAAAGGCAAGCGGGTACTGAAACACATATCGGGTAATTACATTGGCAAAAGCCAGACAGGCCATGCAACACAAAAGGGATGCACCGAGCACTTCTTCAAAGTGCTCGATGATCCAGCGAAACTTAGACAACACCTGAACCTCCTTATTCTCCCGAAAAACAGTTAGTTTCCATCATAAAAACAATAAGCTATAAACCTTTATCTATCGAATATTGTTCGGAGTCTTCGCTATGCTCCGCTTACCTGCCCTTTTAGCACACTGACTTCGTTTCTTAATCAGTCATATAGCGCTGCTACGCTCCTTCATTCGTGCCTCGCAGTGCGCTAAATTTGCAGAACAATCTTTACGACATGTAAAGATTTACAGAAAACTCATCATTTCGGGGACTGCGCTTACCTGTTCAAGATCGAGGTGCGTATCAGTTTTTTACCGCAGGCATACTGCTGATGTTCCAAGGATATAAACCTGACACGCAACACAAAGATTGAGCTAAAAGGCAGTTTTAGGATGAAAACTAGTTAGCTGCATCAATTGCTGCTGCTGCCTTATTAACAAGATCCTCGCCGATAACTTTTGTCCACTTATCGTAAACAGAAGCAGTTTTGGCTCTGAACTCGGCACGGGCGGCGTTATCAAGTTCCGTTACTTCCATCCCGTTTGCACGCAATGTTTCAAGAGCACTCAGATCAGGGGCAATAAGTCCCTTACGAACGATTCCACGTTGCTGCTCAGCCGCTTCTATAGCAGCCTGACGGATGATTTCCTGATCTTCAGGAGTGAAACTAGCCATAGTTTTATTGTTAACAGTCAGCATCAGCGGGTCGATAACATAACGCCAGATAGTCGCATATTTATGGAACTGCCAGATTTTAACAGGGATCTCGATAGCTACAACCGGGTTTTCCTGCCCATCAACAACACCCTGCTGAAAAGCTACCTGAGCATCACCCCAGTTCATATTCACCGGGTTTGCACCCAACGCTTTCATAGTATCAATAAAGATAGGGGTACCAACAACACGTACCTTCATTCCTTCCAGATCCTGTGGTTGAGTGATAGCGCGCTTGGAGTTAGTGATTTCACGGAAGCCATTTTCACCCCATGCCAGAACAGTAACACCTTTGGATTTGAGCTCTTCCCCCAGTTCCTTACCTACCTCCCCCTGGATGACAGCATCAAGTGCTTTGTAATCCGGGAAAAAGAACGGCAGGTTAAAGACATTCAGCGGCTTAATGGTGGTCGACCAGTTGATGGTGGATGCAAAACAGAATTCAGCCACACCCTGGCGATGGATAAGAAATTCATTGGTCTGTTTACCAGCCATAAGTGAAGAGGATGTATACACCTTGATATTGATGCGACCATCAGTTCTCTCACGTACGAGATCGGCAAAATGGGTTGCTCCTGCTCCCCATGGGAGTTTCGGACCAACTACAACGCTCATTTTATATTCTTTTTTATATTTGCTACCGGCAAACACAAAAGAAGGGGAAACAAGCGCGAGCAAGGCAACAACAAAAACAACAGACATTCGTTTGAACATGGTACCTCCAAGTGAGTGGGATGAGATAAAAAATAGTTAGATCAACACAAAAAAACGTTGGTTAGGATCATAGAAGAAATTGCCAGACCCGTCAATAATTAAAGGAATATCAAATGGTAACAATAAATATACCAAGATACTAACAGGATGCCTGTTGTAGCGATGAGCGTACCTGCGTCAACACAGGTAATTGATATTGAGTATCAGCAGAAACAATTCCAGACAGAGATAATAGCCTCACCTGAAATTCTGTGACCGTAAATTGTATAGAACAAACCGATATTCAGACGCCAAAAGTAAATGTCAATATACAAAAACGTTCATAATAATCATGAAGAATTATGACAATTATTCAATGAGGTGTATAGCTGGCAGCTGTCATTGGGGGTCGAACTGTGCCGGGAGGTGCAGGGAGGTGCAGGGCGAGATCATCAGTCGCACTATATTGATATAATGAACCCGAATAAAGAAAAGCGCTGTCAGGTGGGATGCAAGAGTGTTTACATTGCAGAATTTAACGTGGTCCAACCACTATCATTCAATTACATGAATCTGAATTTCATCATCTGAGTATTGCTTGACCTCAACGCCTGCACAGCTGGATTTCGTGACATGATTAACGCTGAGTAACACTTTGAATATTCCAGTATTTTCTGACCTGACTTTTACCCCGCCATTTACCAGAGTATATTCTGTTCTTTCGTCATGAGCATCAAGCTCTACCTTAAGGTTATAAAAATCACCACCACCGATTTTAGCTTCTGGCAAGGAAACCGGGATAAAGAGCCACTCTCCTTTTTGAGCTGTATAGGCATGCTCAGTACCGGAAACAGGTAGAGCCATCAACAACATAATACTTAGCAATATATATTTTTTCATTATTCTTCATGCCCGGGCTGGAAGGCCCGGGCATCTCTGTTAAGAATCCTTTTTTGCCAGGGCCAACTGAGGTGCTGTCGGCCTGATAAACCTGGTGGAAGGGTTAAGCTTTTCGTGCTTATCAAATCCCGGCGGATATTGCTCAGCCTTCGAATCCTTGAGCGTTGCCAGATCGACAATGGTAAGTGCTTTGGTCGGGCATCCCAATACACATGCAGGCTTTAAACCGGCATCAACACGCTCAACACACATGCTGCACTTTTCCGCTCGCTCAAGAACCACGTTATCTTTTGCAGCACCATACGGACATTCATCAATACAGGCATGACAATAGACACACTTCTCGGCACTATGCACGACGATGCCATCCTTTGCCCTCTTCTCATGCGCCTGAACCGGACACACTTCGACACAAACAGGCTTGGCACAATGATTACAGGCAAGTGAATAAAATGCTCTCTCACGGTGAGGATAATGCTCTTCAGAAAGAGGTGTCAGGTCGCGCCATACTACGCCAGGCTCTTGATGATATTGATTTTTGCATGCCAATGCACATGAGTAGCAACCAATACATTTTTTGGAATTGACCATAAAGGCCAGTTGTTTTTTCATTATGTTCTCCCTATGCCTTGGCTATATCTGCAAACTGATCATGAATGGCAACACCCGGGGCTCCGGTCTTGAAGCTGCCCATATCAGAAGATTCGTCATCGACCAGATTCTGGACGTTGTAGTCAGCCTTTCTGAACCAGGCCTCGTACATCAGAATGACATCTTCGGCCACATTATCAGTAAGTTTTGCTTTCACGGTTACATTTCCTACTTTGTTAAAGACCTTCACCATATCGCCATCAGCAATGTTTTTGGCTTTCGCTGAAACGGGGTTGATATAGACAAACGGTTCTTTGTTGAAGTCTTCCATGTAATCAATATTTATAAACTGCGAATGCAAACCAAACTGGGTATGCGGGGTGAGTACCCTGAACTTGTCATACGCCTTTCTTCTGACCTTGTGCTCTGGTAGTTTGGTATGACCATATTCAGCTGCGAGATCTGAACTGAATTCATATTTACCTGAAGGTGTAGCAAATTTTCTGTCATGCCATGAAGCACTGGAGGGAAGCTTTGCTTTTTTCGGTCCACTTCGCAAATCCTCCCAGCTCTTAATACCGAAAAACTTGTGGATTCCCTCGTTAAACTCTTTTTCCATCCAGACCTTGGTGTCCATAATCTGTGGGAAGGTACAAGAACCTGCCTCTAGCTCATTCATCTTCTTTGAGAGCATGGCAGCGATCTGAAGATCACTTCTTGCCTCATACTGTTCTGGAATAGCCTTCTCGTTGATGCTGAGCCAATAGTGCCAGTAGGAGACGTTGACGGTGTACTCTTCAAACAGAGTGGTTGCCGGCAACACGATATCGGCATTTTGCACTGTCTCATTGAAGAACTGGTCTACAACAACTACCATCTCAAGTTTCTCAAATGCCCTCTGCAGTTTCGGTCTGTCAAAATCCTGACCAAAAGGATTCTTACAGGCTACCCATAACAACCTGATGGGCGGTTCGTCAGTGGTCAGGATCGACTCGGCCAGCTTATTGATATTGATGGT
Source organism: Desulfosediminicola flagellatus (assembly GCF_005116655.2). Lineage (GTDB taxonomy): Bacteria > Desulfobacterota > Desulfobulbia > Desulfobulbales > Desulfocapsaceae > Desulfopila > Desulfopila flagellata. The sequence goes on from NZ_CP050698.1 coordinate 4,100,748, forward strand.
TCTATCAGAATACTGTGCACCACCTTCCTGCTCTTTGGTGAACTCACTCTTGATCGTGTCTTTACCAAGATAACCAAGCGAACCCTCTGGTTGTTTCTGGACCATGGCATTATAATTAAAGCCCCAGGTCTGGAGATGACCGTATCGAACACCGCCACCTTCTTTGCCAATGTTGCCGGTCATTGCCGCCAGGGCATCAATTGCCCGAACATTGACACCACCGTTCATATGCCTCTGCAAACCGTATCCTGCCCAGATCGTACCCGGCTCTGCTTTCGCGTACTCTTCAGCAATCTCGCGAATTACTTCTGCAGACACCCCACTCTCCTCGGCTGCCCACTCAACAGTCACATTCTCTTTGAGATAACTGACAAACTCATCGAATCCTTTGCTGAACTTCTCGACAAATTCAGTATTATACAATCCCTTATCCACGATGTGACGCGCCATTCCGAGAGCCAGAACACCATCCTGGGAGGTCTTGACCCGTACATAAAGATCCGCCTTCGCCGCTGTCTGGGTCAGGAGCGGATCGATAACAACCAACTTGGCCCCTCTCTCCTGCGCCTCGTAGATAAACTTCATGGTGTGCATGGAGTTCCAGGCAGGATTACCGCCCCAGATAATGATGTATTTGGCTTTGACAAAATCTTCAGGGTCGTTGCACCACATATTACCCATATCAAAATTCTGGGCATCAATACCTGCAGGCCAACATGGTGTGCCAACAAAACGACTGGTATAACCGAGAGAACTCATCATTCCCTCAACACCGTAATGGGTAATGCCGAAGTTGCCGGAGTATTTATCAAGCGCCATACCCAGCAGACTGCCGTCTTTTTTCTTCAGTTCAAAGATCTTATCAGCAATTTCTGTCAGTGCCTCATCCCAACTGATTCGCTTCCAGTTGCCGGTACCTCTGCCGATCTGCTTCATCGGGTACTTAATCCTGTCAGGGCTGTATACCCTTCGCGGATAAGCATATCCCTTTACACACAGGGCACCGTCAGTAAATGTGGACTCCTGCGCACCCTCAATAAATTCCAGAACACCATTGCGTACATAGGATTTTATGCTGCATGTGTCATAACAGTTTCGGGGGCAGGCATTACGGAATATGTCATATTCCCCTTCATATTGAATACGCTCCCAGGCATTTGCCCGCAGGATTCCGGCAGGTATCGATGCCATAACTCCTGCTGCAACCATACCTTTCAGAAAACCACGTCTGCTGAAAGGACAGACAACTGCCTTATCGGTTTTATCCAGCTCTTTTTTCATTCCATCTCCTTATCTTGCGTAGTATTACCGGTCTCGTTCTCAACCCACTCTGACAACAGCATCAGTACATTCTTTACTGCCACAGATTCCTGGCAATGCTCCATTGCTCTGGTGGAAAATTCCGGAACCCATAATGCGATATGTTCATGAATAAAACCGGCATACGCATCTGCCGCTTCAGGCAACTTGTCGGCGAGAAGCAACAGATGTCTGCATGCATCAAGTTCGTAGGCGAGACTGTCTTCAGGTTCGCTTCCTATCTCATCAATTCTAAGCCCGATGGATTCATAAAATGTGCGTATTTCGGCCGTTACGTTCCCCTGTATCAACCCTTCGGGATCGAGGTATACCGAGGCTACAGCAGGTGCCAGCGGTGCCATAGGGCCAGTAAAAAGCTTGTTGAAGGTGAACTCTTCCAGATCCCAGTCAATCTTTTGAGGATCACTGCCAGGATCACTAAGAGCTGAAATTTTGAGGTAGGCTTGTCTCAGATGCTCTTTTCTGCCGTAATGAAAAAAGTCCCTGAAAGCTTCGAGGAGTTGTGGTCTATCCATGTTCAATACCCTTTTGTTGTGTTTCAAAGATGATAAACGGGTATGAAATGGGAGTAAATGGGAGGTATTGGGCATTTAATGGGTATGAAAACATACCCATTAAATGAGATGATTTGAGAGAAAGAAAACTGACTACAAGGCTAATACACTGAAAACATTTAATTTACTTGTTCAAGTAGGCAAAAAGATTTACATCTTTTCCACTCAGGCCGAGCTTTCGCCTGATATTTTTACGATGTGTCTGCACTGTTTCTATGGATATTGCCATGGCATCAGCGATATCCTTTGAGGTCGAACCTGCCTGAATCATCTGACACACATGCACTTCAGATTTAGTTAATCGGATAATGTCTTCATTACTTATAGCACCTGAAGACCTGGTCAGACCTGCCAACTGGTCACGAAGTATTTTCATATACATGTCGCGAACATCGCGGTTATCTTCAGCCGCCAGTTTCTGCAATGACGGAATAATACTTGTTGTCACCTTCTGGGCTATTGAAACCTCAAGATCTTCCTTGTCCCGGTCTATGGCCTTCATGACATTTCTGAGAGTAACATTCATCTCTTCAGCTTTTGTTTTCTCCTCGCGTAAATATCTCTCCATCGCTTTTTGCTGAGTGATATTGCGCACAATCAGGTGAAGAAAATCTTCTCCACCAAGGCGAAATTTATTAACCGTGATACTCGCAGGAAATGCATCGCCGCTTCCGGTAATACCATTGACCTCGCCATGCCAGACATCCCCCTCGTTTATCAATGCGGCCTGACGCAGGTTATCTATGCTGTCCGGATGAATTATTTTTACGCAATTTGCTCCTTCAAGCCACTGACTTGTCATTCCAAACATGTCAGCCGCTTTCTGATTGGCCTGGGTAATCATTAACGAATTGTCTACCAGCAGGATACCTTCACCTGCTGAAGTGAATAGTGAGCGGAAGAGTTGTTCGGATTGTGTTAATGCTTCCGTGCGTTCCAGAACCTGGTGTTCAAGCTGCACCCTCTGATCGATAAGAGACGTGATATCACTTAGAATGATGACATACCCGGCTGAGGCCAGAGACACCTTTTTCAGTGGTACGATAACCATAGAATAAATTTCGATACCGTCATTCATCCTGATTTCATGACTTTGCCCATGCGGATAGCGTTCAAGAAATGTTGGTACCGAATAGTCCTCATGATCAATATGCCTGAAGACGCTATCTCCAAGAGCATTAATACCGAAATGCTCTCTTGCGACGCCATTCATCTCAAGAATTCCCCCGGTATCGTTTATTACCAGGACAATATCAGAGGTTGACTCAAAAATGTTTTCATACTTATTTTTCTCTAACGTCAAGCTGCGGTTCTTTTCAGCAAGCATACTGAGCTTAGTATCGTGGGTCGGATCATCCCAATCCGCAACAGTAATCGTTTCAATTGCATCTACAATCCGACGAAATTCGATATGGTGTTGGAGTTTTTCGTGATCAGGCAGATCGGACAGTAGAATGATATCCTCAACAGCATGGAGCAATGTCTTGAAACAACCGAAGAACATCTCTGCCTTCAAGCCCCGGGCCTGGTGCCTCCTGCCTGTCTGCACAAGAAAATCCGCCATCTCCCTGTTGTTTTTCAGAATTGATGGGAAGCGTAAAGACTTCCCCTGAGACAGAAGTGCCTGGATGGGTTCAATAAGGCCGCGAAGACTGAGAATGCAATCCTCTTTCTTGGCAGTTGTATGCTCAAGATATCCTGCCTGTTCCATGTACTCAGTCCACTTCACAAGGAACGTGTCCATCTCCTCCAGGATTGAATCCAACAATACTTTCACTCGTTATCTCCCTTGAAACTTCAGAAAACTCGCATTGAATCTGCATAAATGCTGTCTGGATACGATCATATCAAGAGCAACAGGATAGTATCACAAGTACTACACATGTCTATCATGAGCAATCTGCAAAGGTTGCTTTCAGCTTCGTCGGATGTAAAACTGTTGAGGTAATAGTCGAACATTACATATAGAATAACCGATACCAAATTCGCTCTAAACGTGAAAAGTCAAGGTGCCTGATTGAGCAGAACGAGGTATATATTACTTATGCACTTGCCAGACGGGTCTGTAGTAGCCACCCAGGCATGTTCCCACTGTTTATCATACCCGCAATATTTTATAAATTTACGACTCGAAAGGATAGATGTATGTCAGAATTCAAGGATGTAACAGTTATTAAAGCAGCAAGTGTTTACTTTGATGGGCAGGTCACCAGTCGCACAGTTGTTTTTCCTGATGGCTCCCGCAAAACCCTCGGGATTATGCTTCCTGGTGAGTATGAATTCAATACCGCCGCCAAAGAAATCATGGAAATCCTTTCCGGAGAACTCGAAGTGTTACTCACACCCGAGGCAGGATGGAAAACGATTTCGGGCGGAGAAGAATTTGAAGTGGCCGCCAATTCAAAATTCGGTGTTAAAGTCAAAAGCATTACTGACTATTGCTGCTCTTACATAACGGCATAAGTAACACTTCTTTACAAACTTCGTTGTTATAATTTCCCCATCATTACGACGTACTCCAGTACGCTGTAATGATGGAAAATAAACACATAACAGCAACCTGCTGAATTGTTCTATTCGATGTGGCTTAACATGTGCCTGACAAACAGATTACACCATAGCACTAAAACTCTTTAAAGGGCTCACAAAACAACCACTTCAATAATAACCAGCAACACAGTTGCATAAACGGAATATCCTCTTAACCTGTACAATGCAGTCTGTTTAAACGACTGATCAACACATTGTAAAAAAAAGTCAGACAACCGAGACAGTTCGACAAACCGATACACCTAAACACCCCACAATCAAAAAGGTGAAAAGAACATGGGACAAATGGCTGAAAGAAATCGTCGTATTGTGCTTGCATCACGCCCCGTCGGTGCTCCGACGAAAGACAACTTCCGCTTAGAAGAAGTCTTGCAACCTATCCCGGGCGAAGGCCAGGTACTCTTGCGCAGTATTTACTTATCGCTTGATCCATATATGCGCGGCCGTATGAGCGATGCTCCTTCCTACGCGCCACCAGTCAATATTGATGAGGTGATGGTGGGTGCCACTGTCTGCCAGATTGAAGAGTCCCACCATCCTGATTTTAAAGTGGGAGAATGGGTTCTTGCCTATAGCGGCTGGCAATCATATGCAGTATCAGACGGATCGGACCTGACCCCGCTCGGGAAAAATCCTGCAACCCCTTCATATGCTCTTGGCATTCTGGGCATGCCCGGCTTTACTGCGTATATGGGCTTGCTGGACATTGGCAAACCACAATCAGGAGACACTCTGGTGGTGGCCGCAGCAACTGGCCCGGTTGGAGCGACTGTAGGCCAGATCGGTAAACTCAAAGGTTGTCGTGTTGTTGGTGTTGCCGGAGGTGCAGAAAAATGCACTTATGCCAAAGAAACTCTAGGATTTGATGAGTGTCTGGACCATAAGTCCTCAGATTTTGCCGAACAATTGAAAGAAGCATGCCCGAAGGGGATAGACATTTACTACGAGAATGTTGGCGGCAAAGTATTTGATGCTGTATTGCCACTACTCAATGTCGGAGCCCGGATTCCGGTCTGCGGTCTTGTCTCACGATATAATGCCACAAAACTTCCTGATGGCCCGGATCGCATGTCGGTTCTTATGGGGACAATTCTGGTGAAACGAATCACGGTAAAGGGATTTATCATCTTTGATGATTACGGTCATCGTTACGATGAATTTGCCACAGAGATGTCAAAAATGTTGAGTGAAGGAAATATTCACTACCGTGAACAGATTGTTGATGGTCTGGCAAATGCGCCTGACGCATTTATCGGCATGCTGGAAGGTCATAACTTTGGCAAGCTTGTAATCCGGGTCAACAATCCGCTATAAACAACCACATTAAAGGATATTTCATGAAAATTTTAATGGTTCTCACATCCCACGACACACTTGGTGATACAGGCTTAAAGACCGGTTTCTGGCTAGAAGAATTTGCCTCTCCATACTTTCTTTTTAAAGATCAAAATTTCGAAGTAACCCTGGCCTCTCCACTCGGTGGACAGCCTCCGCTTGACCCCAAAAGTGATGAACCCGACTTTCAGACTGCGGCTACTGCTCGCTTTAAGCAGGATGATCAGGCGCAAAAGGAACTTACCAATACAGTTCGTTTGGACTCCATTGACCCGACCCAATTTAATGCTATCTTCTACCCTGGCGGACATGGACCTCTTTGGGATCTCGCTGAGAATAAAAAATCCATTTCATTAATTGAGGAGTTCTATAAACAGGGAAAACCTGTAGGGCTTGTCTGTCATGCTCCGGGAGTCCTTCGCCATGTAAAGGATACCGATGGAAAACCTCTTGTTAAAGGAAAAAGAGTCACAGGTTTTAGCAATACTGAAGAAGAAGCCGTTCAGCTGACAGAGGTTGTTCCATTTCTGGTCGAAGACATGCTGAAAGAGAATGAAGGCGTGTATTGCAAAGGTGACGATTGGGGCAGTTATGTTGAGGTGGATAAGAACCTTGTAACAGGTCAAAACCCTGCATCATCAGAAGCAGCGGCAAAACGTCTGATAGAAATACTTAACAGTTAGTCTGTATTTTTGACCACCTATGAGGCCGTCCGAGAATGACTTCTTGTTCAAAATCTTCGGGCTTTTCAAAAATATAATGCTGCAGGTAAGCGAAGACTCCGATATCATATATATGGCTGTGCTTATTTTTTGAAAACATCTCGATTTTGACCCAAATTCCTATTCTCGGATAGGCTCCTATTTTCCAGATCTTGCCATAATGCATATGGCAAGATCGTGAGAACCCAAATACCAGAAAACCCATCACCATTTTCTACCATAAATATAGTACTCTACTCATCCTACGGGTTTAGATTTCACTTTCAGTAATGAGGCGATGAATATACCTGAAACAAGGCCCCAGAAGTGAGCAGCCCACGAGATAAAGGGTAAAAAGCTGAATATTGAGAGTAATGCGCCTCCGTATAAGACAAACGAGAGAATTGCAACTGACCAGCTGCGCAGACTCGGACTAAAATACGCATCAGCTAAAAGAAAGCCTATAAGCGAAAAAACAAGACCGGATGCACCAATCACAACTCCACCCGAGCTGAAAGCCCAGGTACCAAGACCGGAACCGACAACTCCGCAGACTAAAACGATGAGCATCCGTTTTGAACCTATGGACATGCGTATAAATGCAGACAGCACCAGCAATGGTATCGTGTTTGATATAATGTGAGACAGCCCTCCATGCAGGAAGGGAGACAGCAATATCCCTGTCAGACCATCAAGTCTGCGCGGTCGAATACCCAGATGATCAAACGATATACCTGGAAGCACCATATCAACAATGAAAACGACCCACATAACAGCAACGAGAAACAGCGCCTCTTGAGGGATGATTCGCTTAAGCATCATATATATCCTTAATTGACTGATCTTTTTTTGATAATTACATCAATGTAACGAACAATAGACATGCAATGTATTAAATTACGTATACAATGTCTAAATCGTATAAAGTCAAAAGCTACATTCAGCCTTCTTTTTCTCATGTACCTTCGTGTAGTGAATTATGTCACGATTGCATGATATAGTAGTTTTTTATACGGCTGATTAATTGAGTGCATGCTACACAGAGAATCATAGATAAGCAACTAATGTAACAAAAGATTGACACACTATGTCCCGATGCATATTTGTGTTCAGTTGTATATGTATGACAACTAAGCAAAAGGAGAAATGCTAATGAATTGGAACAATGATAAACTCAAGGAACTCGCTGATTCTCAGCCTTCCTGGGCCGTCGATACAAAAGGTGACTGCCTCAGTATCACAAATGATGATGGAATAGATGCGTTTATTTATGTTGGCGACCAGCAGATTATCGCTGAAACAACACTCTTTCCTGCAAGCATGGTTGCAGACAAGACAGCATTAAACGATCTGATTCTACGGACACACAACCTGCTGCCTTTGACCACTGTCTGTATCAATACTATAGGCGAAGAAGAGTTTTACTCAGCCTTTGGCTCACTGTCTGTTGACAGTAATGGTAGCGCGATTGTAGAAGAAATTGAGACTCTCTTTGCCAATGTTGGTGAGTTTCTGGAATTATATAAAGATCACCTTAAATAGGAGACCACAACATGAGTCTTAAAAAACTTTGGAGCGCTCTGAAAGGAGCCACAAACGATGGCCTTGAAGCAGCAGCCGACACGCAGTCAATCCGTATCCTTGATCAGGAATTACGTGAAGCAAAAAAAGAACTGCAGGCCTGTGATCACAATCTGACAAAGATCATGGCAAAACGTAAACTCGCCGATAACAAGGTTAATTCCTTGAAAGGTGATATCGAGACCTATACGAATCACGCCATTGCCGCGAGTGAAAAAGGCGACGATACACTTGCTATCGAATGTGCTGAGCGCGTTGCAGATCTGGAAGCAACTCTTGAAACAGAACAAAGTCTTCTTGACGGTTTCCTCTCCTCTGAAACTGCTCTGAAAGCCAACATCAGCAAAGCCAAAACTAATGTTCGCCGTATGGAACAGCAGATCGATCAGGTAAAAGCAACTGAATCTGTTCAGAAGGCCCAGGTAGCAGTTTCAACACGCCACATGGGGGCCAACAGTAAAGTAAAAACAGCTCTGGACAGTCTCGAGCGCATTAAAGCCAAGCAGGAACAACGTAACGCCGAACTCGCAGCAGCAGATGAACTTGCTAACGAAGAGAGCGGTTCCAGCCTTGACGCCAAACTGAAGGCTGCCGGCATTCAGCCTGGTGGCCAGGTGAAGGGTAACGATAAGCTGGCACAGATTCTTGCTGCCAAAAAAGGTTAACGTTACACCGTAAGTTGCAACGTACCTGTTCATGAGCGGCCGTAACAGCCCTCATGAACAGGTATTTCATTACCTGCCAAGCCACTTGGAATACGACCGCCATGTTCAAAAAATTATTCGGAAAAAAACCACAACATGATCCACGAGCCGATGCGCCATCCATTATGGGACTCCGCTTAGGCTGCAGTTTTGAGATTGACTCCCTTCATCTGAGACTCATAGTAGACGACCTGATGATTGACGAGTGTTCTCCAACCCAGATTATTAAGGCAGCCGGTGTTGTTGATCTTGATGGTACCTGGGTATTTCGTTTCTACACCGACGACGATGCTTTTCTGCAAGTGGTTGCCGAAGGCGGAAAATCCGATGAACATGTGGTGGATGTAAAATTATTTCACTTCTATGACACCAGGGATATCAGTTCTCAAGCTATCTGGGACCAGCTTCTAAAAACAGAAATTGGTGCTTCTACATACGAGCTTGATGGCTATACCTATAGTCGCGTCTGGACTTCTGCCAGTGACTATCACAACCCGGTGCACATGGCTGAGAAAACGTACGATGATGATGGAGATTTCTCTGTTACTGATCAGTTTACCATGCTTTTTGAGAGGCCCATCTCAAATGATCAGACAGAATCTCTGTTACTCTCTGCTGAAGAGAAAGTCGAAGAATCAGGTAATTTGAGTCGCTGTTTTGTTCTCAGCACTGGGATCACCTTAACTCCCGCCCAATTAACAATACACGGATAACCCATGGAAAACCCAAGTTTATTCTCTAGCGTCATGCATTTCGGTTTGTATTTTGGAATGTCACTAGTTTTTCTTGTGCTCTTTAAATATGTGTACAAGTTTATCACCCCGCACGATGAGTGGAAGCTCATCAAAGAAGAAAAAAATACTGCTGCAGCCATAGGATTTGGCGGTGCAATAGTGGGTTTTGCCATTGCTCTCGGCGGTGCCGCCAGCAATTCTATATCGCTGATCGATTTTGCCACCTGGGGCATAGTTGCTTTTATTGCCCAATCACTCGCCTTTGCACTTTTTCGCTTTGGTTTTATGCGCACCATCATTACACGCATCGAAGCAAATGAAGTCAGCGCGGGTATCATGTTAGCTGCAACTACTATCGCCGTCGGCCTGTTAAACGCAGCCTGCATGACCTATTGAGGGGGCAACAATGAAGCGAACCAAACATATCGACCTGAACATGATGAGGAAAGAGCCGAAAAAACGATCTTTCCGCGGCCCGCTGGCATTAGGAATTGCTGCTGTCACATTGGCCTCATGCAGTAGCCAGGAAGAGGTTATGGTTGTCAATTCAGCCGCAGAGTGTGTCTCTAACTCTGAACTCTCCCTGGAAGAATGCCAGGCAGCCTATCAACAGGCTCAGGAAGAAGCAGAACGTACCGGCCCCAAATACTCATCCGCCTCCCAGTGTGAATCTGAATTTGGCGATGGTCAGTGCGTACAAACCAGAAGTGGCGGCATGTTTATGCCGATGATGACCGGTTTTATGATCGGCCGGATGTTATCCGGAAGTAGCTCATATAATGGTTACGGATATAACCCCGTCTACCGATACAACCGACCATATTCTTCGCATCACAACCAGATCATGACCGCGGATGGCTCTGTAATTGGTAAACCAGGGCAAAAGTCGTACAAAGTCGACAAATCTGCGATGAAAACCAAACCGGCAGTCACACGAACTGTTTCCCGTGGTGGTTTCGGGGCAGTTGCTTCAGCAAAATCGAGCTGGGGTGGTGGCAGCAAGTCCAAAGGCTGGGGAGGCTGATTCTATGCTGCGCATGCCCATAAAGGAGCGCCCGGACTGGGAAGCTCGAGCTGATGAATTCGGCTTTAAGTTTCACTCAATGTACGGCGAACGTTACTGGGATGAGCGAGCCTATTATCAATTCTCATTGCAGCAGATCGAAGAAGGCATCGAAGCACCTACTGAAGAAATCCATCAGATGTGCCTCGCTGTCGTTGACAAGGTTGTTTCCGACGAGCAGCTTATGCGGCGGTTCTGTATTCCTGAGCGCCATTGGGATTTTCTTCGAAACTCATGGCTCAACGGTGATCCGAGCCTCTATTCCCGCATAGATCTGGCATACTCTGGTAAAGGGCATGCAAAGCTCTACGAAAACAATGCAGATACGCCTACCAGTGTCTATGAGACCGGATTCTGGCAATGGCTATGGCTCAAAGACAATGTTGATGCCGGTATTTTGCCCCGAAAAGCAGATCAGTTCAACAGCCTGCAGGAAAAGCTGGTTAACCGTTTTAAAGATCTACAGTTCCTGACACCTGATCGTGAACTGCACTTCGCCAGCTGTAAAGATACCGAAGAAGATCGCGGCACGGTGCAATACCTTGAAGACTGCGCTCAGGCTGCCGGTATTGACACGCATTTTGTTTATATAGAAGATATCGGTCGTGACAAGCACGGCAACTTCAGTGACCTTAAAGATCAGGTAATCAGCTGGATGTTCAAACTCTACCCATGGGAATTCATGCTTGAGGAAGAGTTTGGCGATTATCTTGGTAAAAACAACATTCGCTGGATTGAACCTCCCTGGAAAAGCATCATTTCCAATAAAGCGCTATTACCTATGCTTTGGAAAATGTACCCTAATCACCCAAATCTCCTCCCTACATTTTTTGAAGATGAGCTGCATCTGGCGGGTAATTCCGACTCTATGGTAAAAAAACCACTATTTTCCCGGGAAGGCTCTAACATCTCAATCGTTCGGAACGCATCGGAAATCGCGGCCTCATCCGGCCCATATGGCGCTGAAGGGTTTATCTATCAAGCTACATATATGCTGCCCAGATTTGGTGAACACTATACGCTGATCGGCAGCTGGCTGGTCGACGACCAGGCGGCAGGAATCTCTGTGCGTGAAGACAGCGGACCAATTACTCAGGACATGAGCAGATACCTTCCCCACATTATACTGTAATTCAAGAGTCTATCGGTTCTGCAACGAAAAGAACTGATAGACTCTTGCTGCAGACAAACATCACCGCAGGGGATTAAGAAATCATAAACTACACATGCAACAGCATCCATCCTCTACTCAGCCAAACATTTTCACGCAGCAGTGAACGATTGCCGACGACTTCAGAGGTAAAGCACCATATTTATACCGACCGTAAATGGATCGAAGCCGGAGAATTCAACCGGGATAAGCATCAACTTACCATGGAGGTCAGGGAGACATACGTCGGACAGTCCTTTGTGCTTCTCACTGAGGATTTCCTACTATCCCTCCAGCAACTCTGCCTAAATTTCGAGAACATAGTTGAACTCGGAGCAGGTATCGGCTGGCTTGGGCATTGGCTCGGAAAATACGGGATCACGCTCCAGACATCCATCGACAATAAAAGCTGGTCTGATTTTCCGCAGAACCGCTACCTTGATCTCGTCCAGCAGATGGATTCTTTAGAGTATGTATTGCGCCATCCTGAAGTTCATTTGTACATTTTGGCCTGGCCTGCAGAAGATGATCTGGCGACCAGAATCTGGCAGTCATTGATTCCCGGACAGCATCTACTCTATATAGGCGAGGGCAAAAACGGATGCACTGCAAACGACACATTTTTTGATATAATTAAAGACCACGAAGTAGAGAACGAAAGCACCCGGATTATGAAGCAATCCTTCCTCTCTTTCGATGATTTTCACGACCAGCCGTATCTCTACAAAAAAGGTTAATGCACCTGAAAGCTGATGAGAGCTTGTGTTGCAGTAACATCATTTAGCGCCGTTATCCCTACAATGTTGAACCTGCTATATAGAGTATGGTCCTTTTTTACCAGCAACTCTGCACCTTCAAACGGTGTCTGGCCAACTGGTAAGACATATGAAACGAACAGCAGCTGTAATCGGCTCTTATAGATGGATATCGCATTAAGAGTAATGGCTGCAATTCTACACTTGCCTATTCAGGTAGAGCCTGTTATGAGACTGACAAAACTGCATGAAAATAGATGAATATGAAATATTATCTTCATTTCATTCTATTGAGTTGAAAAATACATTTGCAGTATTACACTACACTGTGAGGTTGATTGTCACCCCTCACAGAGGAAAGAAATTCCTTCCGTAAAATATCAACAACCCTAACGCTACATTTCAATAATCATGCACCAATCTTCCGAGATTATTAAAGAGCGACATTTATGTCTTGCTCATGATCTTTCCCCTTAGGCTTCGCCCTGCAGTGTCCAGGAGTCTATCGGACTGAACTTTTTCTCTCAATTCGACAGTATCGTCGCTGAAAAGAGAAACTGCTCAAGCCTAAAAGATCCCAGGGCCATAAATACTTCAGTTAAACCCTTTATAACAACTTCTGATCAGCATAACAGTTGCATTGGCTTATACCGTGCTGATTTTCAAAAGTTGTCTTTTAAACCTCACTAATACTACAACAACGCCATAATGATGAAACATCTGGCTTTGTACTATTACGTGGGTAATTTCTCTCGTAGGAAGATGTCATGAGTATTGTCACAATATCAAGAGGATCGTACAGTCGCGGAAAAGAAGTAGCTGAAAAACTTGCTGAAAAACTCAACTATGAATGTGTTTCCCGGGATATTATTCTGGAAGCATGTGCTGAGTTCAACATTCCTGAAATAAAATTGATCCGGGCTTTGCACGATCCAACAACAGTGCTGGAACGTTTTAAGTATGGAAAAGAAAAATATCTTGCGTACTTTCGCTATTCGCTAATTAAACACACTGCAGTCGATAATATCGTATATCACGGCCTTGCAGGGCATTATATACTTAGAGATGTCCCACACGTTTTAAAAGTTAGAATTCTTTCTAATATGGAGGATCGCGTTAAGGAAGAAGTTCGACGGGAGAATATATCGCCGACTGAAGCGCGCTACCTATTGAAAAAGGATGACGAAGAACGCAGAAAATGGGGAATCCAGGTTTACGGCACGGACACCTGGGACAGCAGGTTATATGATATTGTTCTGCATATAAATACGCTTACTATTGATGATGCAGTTCAAATTCTCTACGATCTTGTGAAAAAGCCGCAATTCCAAACAACCCCTGAGTCATTGCAAATTATCAGGGATATGGAAAAATCGGCAAAAATAAAAGCCATGCTGATCAATCTTTCACACAAGATTACGGTTGCAGTGACAAACGATGCTGCCATTATCGGCAACGTCAGTAAAGACCTCAGGGATACTGTCGAAAAACGTGTCATGGCTATCGACGGAATAAACACCGTTACACTTCATGAATCACCGATCGAAAAATCTCACTATATAAATCCGTATCACAATATTTAAATTTAGTGAGGTGTGAGGTGTGAGGAGTGAGGAGTGAGGAGTGAGGAGTGAGGTGACAACTACATCATTCCAGAAAAAATTGACAACGTACTGTACCAGGATCAATACTCAGTGGTCAGATTTTGATTTTTTTTACTCCTCACACCTAATAACGCCCATCACGCCAACCAGGGGATGAAGTATTTTCTTACTAACTGCCCGATTTAAACACCCAGAAATCAGGATGCAACATCACCAGAAATGGTATCAGTTCCAACCTGCCGACTACCATATTGATGATAAAGATAATCTTGGTGGGGATTGAGAGCAGGCCGAATGTACCCATAGGCCCAATCTCGCCAAAGCCCGGCCCTATATTACCGATAGTTGCTGCTGTACCGACAAAACCGATTGCGGCATTGCCTTCTATCATTGTTACCAACAGGCCGGAAGCCACCATCAGAACAATATAGAAAAGTAGAAAACCGATCATCTGCCTCTGGATGTCATCCGGCACGGTTCCCCGATCAATTTTCACCGGCAATATTGCCCGCGGATGAAGCACTTGTGCAATCTCCCGCTTCAGGTATTTGCCGACAAAAAGTATCCGCACAACCTTAATTCCACCACCTGCCGAACCGGCACAGCCACCTACAAACATAACGATTAACAGGACTGCCTGGGCAGGAACAAGCCATAAGGCAAAATCCGCAGATGAGAATCCCGCAGTTGTTATTATAGAAACAATCTGGAAAAAACTATCCCGCAAACTCACCTGAAACGAAAGGTCATGATAAAAATACAAGAGAGCACAAAGGCAACCGGAAAGCGTTAGAACAATGGTAACGTAGAGGCGAAACTCTTCGCTCCGTAAAAGTGAGTTGGGTTTTCTCTGTACAATGAACCGGTATTGCAAAGCAAAGTTGCTCCCTGCCAGAAACATAAACGCGGTAATTATCCAGGTGGCAGTCGGGTTCTGGTATCCCATGATAGAGAGTGGGTGCGGTGAAAATCCACCTGCAGCCATAGTTGTCAGACCATTACATACAGCATCAAAAATCGGCATTTTCGCCCAATAGAGTAAGGCAATTTCCACAACCGTAAGCAATACATAAATCAGCCAGAGAGCCTTGGCAGTATGTGTAATACGCGGAGTTATTTTTTCTTCAGTGGGGCCTGGTGCTTCGGCAAAAAACATGCGACGCCCGGCAACGGCAAACTGCGGGAGAATCGCAACAAAAAGCACGATAATTCCCATACCTCCCAGCCATTGAGTAAGACTACGCCAAAAAAAGAAATCTTTCGGGTAGAGAGAAAAATCTGTCAGGATGGTTGCCCCGGTTGTAGTAATTCCCGAGACTGATTCAAAATAGGCATCCAAGGGGCTAAGATCATAGAAAAGATACGGGATAGCACCGACAGCAGCAGTTACTACCCAGGCAAGTGTTACTATCAGCATCCCCTCCGATCGCTTGACATCATCAAAGTTATGGCCCCAACCGCCCCGCCACTGACAGATCAGCCCTACCCCGATGCCACAAATGGAGGCAACAATGAATGGTAAAATCGAGTTGTATTCCTTCTCCAGCAAGGCCACAATAATAGGTGTAAGAATAATCACCCCGAAGCCTATGAGGATAAGGCCAAGTGCATTGACAATAGTGCGCGTATTCATTTTGCAAAAAGTGTATTCAGTACTTCTGTATTTTCAGCGACAGTAAAGATCTTGAGCTGGTCCTTGGCAGAGACTATCGTGTGGCCATCGGGAATAATTATTCCCCTGCCGCGTTTAATAACTCCAATAATTGCATTGTTCGGCAAGCTGAGATCCATCACCCGGGTATCAACAAAATCCTCAGAAACGACTATACGCAACACTTCCCCCTGACCACCTTCCACCAGGGCAAGGAGATTAACATCTTTAGCCTGAATCTGGTTAAGCAGTTCTTTCATTGCTGATTCACGAGGGGAAACAATAACATCAATCCCTACGCGATCAAACAGCTGGGCATTTCCTGCATTATTGACACGTGTAACAATACGTCCGGCACCCAGTTGTTTTACCAGCAGTGAACAGAGCAGGTTCTTTTCGTCATTATTGGTTACACAGATGACAACATCCATATCACCGATGTACTCATCTTCCAACATCTCAAGATCCGTACCATCGCCCTGCAACACCAGAGTTGATTTGAGATTATCTGTCAGGTAATTACAGCGCTTTTCATCCTTCTCGATTATTTTTACCTTTATTTTCGCCTTTTCCATCTGTTTTGCCAGATAAAAACCGACGTTGCCTCCGCCAATGACTACTGCTGTCTTTATCCTGTTTTTTACCTGAAACAACGTGGCAGCAAGAACATCCAAAGCCGGGCCCGTGCCCATAAAAATAACCTTGTCATCACTTTCTATCTTTGTAGTACCGTTGGGGATAAACAGGATATTATTTCGGGTAATGCCAACGATCAATACATTGGCAGGAAAGTCATAATCCATGATACGGCAATCACAGAGAGCAGAATCGGCTTTTATCCGATATTCGAACAGCTTTGCCCGTCCGCCATCAAAATATTCTACATCTATCGCTTCAGGTACCAGAATGATTCTGAAAATATCCTGAGTCAGCAAGTGTTCCGGCCAGATAACTCTGTCGATATCATATTTGGTCTGATAGCGATGATGTACAGGGGAAACGAGATTATTATAGATCTCCCCTTTACTCACAAAGCAGACCGTTTCTACCTCTGCAATTTTTTTGGTGGTCCAGCAGGCAACTATATTGGCTTCATCTAGCTGTGAACAGGCAATAAACAGTTTGGTCTTTTTGGTTCTGGCTGACTCCAGTGCAGCAATATCAGTACCACTACCCGAGACAAAACTGATGTCCAGATCGTTGAATTTCTCAGGCAATCTGTCCAGCTCATCAATAAGTGTAATATCATGGTCCAGATACAGTCGGGCGGCGATCATATAACCAATATCGGTTGCCCCGTAGATGAGTATCTGCATTAGAGAACTCCTTTTTCCTTCTTGCGTGTCAAGGTATATTGAAAATCTGGAGAACACTCTTGAAAAGTCAGTGCGTTGAATCAGTATTCTCCACGGGTAATTCGTTCTTACACCCAAGCTTCTGATATTTCAAGCCTACTATCCAATAGTACTATCGACCAGCATGAAACACCTAACCCCATCTTTCTTGGCAACAACGTTTTTTGGCAGATCGAGCCCAATAGCCTCTGTAGTAAAGTACCTCAGCAGGCATCTAAAACAGCAGTTGCAGAAAAATCGAGTTGCTTTTGTAATCTTAAAAACATTGAGAAATGCGAGCTAAGGAAGGTGCTGTCTTTAGACATAATATTTCCTGATTACCACTCATCTTCAGCAGCTAAAGGTGAGGCGAGAGGCGTAAGGTGTGAGGCGTAAACGACACAAGCAATCAACACAGCCCAAAAATTTGATATCCAATCTAATATTAAGAAATCACCTCTCAAGAGGGTCCGTGCTATCAATAGTTTTCCCATGACAAAATGGCACTGTTAAAACCAAGCTGAGTTTCGGTGGTAATCAGATAAAATTTTGAATTTTGAGAATTACGTACGATTACCCCAGGCAATTCATTGCACGTGGAGGCAGAGAACCCTTTTCAGTGTCTAATGCTGCCGCTACAGACGAATAGGATTTAGCCCGAAAATCTCATTAACAACCAGGATTATTACGAGATTTTCGGGCTAAAAAGGCGCTATTTGAAATAACTCAGCAGAGCGTGCAGTGTTGTAAGCGGATGCGGTGGACAACCCGGAATATACAGATCGACCGGCACAAGGCTGTTAAGATCACCTATGACCTCCTCACTACCAACAAAAGGCCCGCCGGAAATAGAGCAGCAACCGCTGGCAATAACAATTTTCGGTGATGGTACAGCATCATATGTGTCGAGAAGCGCCTGCCTCATGTTGAGGGAAATCGGCCCTGTCACATGAATACCGTCAGCATGGCGTGGTGAAGCCACAAAATCGATACCAAACCGGGAGAGATCAAAAAACGGTGTATTGAGTACGTTTGTATCCGCCTCACATGAGTTACAGCCTGCAGCCGAAACCTGGCGAAGTTGCAGAGACCGACCAAAGAGTTTCTTGAAATGTTGTTTCGAATGCTCTGCCAGATCAGGCAGAGTTCCACCTGTAACAAGGTCATCCCTGTTAGCTGTTCCCAATTCAAAATTCTCGCTGAATCTGACAAATGCACCATCTCCCACCGATTCGCATTGCCCGCAGAAGGTACACCGGCCGAGATCAATGGTCTTTGTGGTAACATCGATTGCGTCCTGCGGACAGATATTAACACATTGCATGATGATCTCAGCGCTGCACTGGTCATTAATAACGGGCAAACCTCTGTAGCGGTGATAGAGAGCAATCGGCTCTTTAGGGTACTTTGACGTCTTGTTCCCCTGCTCCAGTTTATTCTTTAGTATTTTAAGCATGGTTTAAACCTTCTATATCACTCAGTATACTGGATTTCATTAGAGATCGAATCCGCAGTACGAAAGATTGTAGCTCTTATTGCAGAGCGGGAAGTCAGATATCTCCTGGTTGCGCAACGACATAGCCAATCCGGTCCAGTTATGGAATGATGGATCCTTGATCTTGTAGCGCTGAACCTTGCCATCACCATCAGTAAGTATGCAATGGGACACTTCCCCGCGCCAGCCTTCGTTGATCGTAACGACAAACGAATCAGGACAGAGACTGGAGTCCTGCATATGAACAGGCCCGGCTGTTGTCTCAGATTTATCAAGCAGCATATTGATGATTTTCAACGAATGCATGATTTCTTCACGCCTGACCTCTGCTCTGCTGTTCACATCGCCATTAGTAACATTGTTGATATTGGCGGGCAGTTCAGCATAGCACTCTGTCGGGAAGGACACCCTGGCGTCATAAGCTATGCCGCAGGCTCTGCCGGCATAACCAACCAATCCAAGATCTTTGGCCATTTCATGCTTTACTGTGCCGGTATATTCAAATCGTGCCTGAACTGTATGTGCAGTAAAAAGCAGATCGCAGACATGTTCTATCTCAGGAGTTATTTCTGCAAGCTTCTCACGTATCAATTGGCGCTGTTCATCACCCATTACATGGGTAACACCACCAGGACGAACAAGTCCCTTTCCAAAACGGTTACCACTCAAAACCTGCAGAAGGTTAAGAAACTCGCCACGTATTCTGCCGAAATAGGCCGCCGGTGGGTTAAATGCCACATCTCCACTCAGCGCTCCGAGATCACCGATATGGTTGGATATACGCTCCAGCTCCAGAGCAATAGAACGAATAACACTCGCTCCCTTATCAACTTTTCGGCCACTTAATCCCTCAAAGGCCTGACTGAAACAGAGACTATGAGCGACAGTGGTATCACCTGCAATTGATTCACAGATTATCGGATACCGTTTCTGCGGCACAGTCGGCAGCATCTTTTCAATGCCCCTGTGCTGATATCCAAGCTGAATTTCAAGATGGAGAACTTCTTCACCTGCACACTGGAAACGAAAATGTCCGGGCTCAATAATACCCGCATGAACCGGGCCTACTGCTACTTCGTGGATAGACTCGCCATCAACGGTGAAATATGGATAGTTACCAGGTATTTCGACATCATAATCGTTTTCAAAAACATCGGTTTCACCTGAGTAGTTCTTATGGTACCGAACCATCTTCAACCAGGGATGTCCGTCTGGTTTCAAGCCGAACTGTTCTGCAATCTCACGCTCGAACATATGAAATTTTTCACTGGCCGAGCTGGTTAATGATTTAAACGAAGTACCCGTTTCGGTTCCAATAACAAACAACTCACTATTGCGTACCACTGCAATAAGCTTGTAGACGTTGTTATCCTCATAGGCAAAAAACTGAACAATAAAGCCCTCATCTTTCACAAAGCTGGAGAGTGTTTTAAAAAAAACATCATACGAAACATGAGGAATTTCAGAGCGAAGAATTGCCTGACCGTTGTGTATTTTCAGGAGGTTATCCATGAATACCACCTCCAATCGTTTCAATGGCATTGATAATTGTGCTATAAATGACGTCAGGCATCCAGAAACACAGAGTTATTGAAGCCAGCAGCAGCGCGTACGGAGCAATAAGTCGTAATGTATGCTCTCTGACCATAAGCTTCTCGCCGGTATCGCCAAATGTCATAGACATAAAGACACGACCTGCACCTGCGAATACCAGAATCAGAGCAAAAATAAACACTGCAACGCTTATATATCTGTGCTTCTGAAATGCTCCTATGATGATGATCAACTCACTGATAAACATACCAAAGGGAGGCATACCGGAGATGCCGATAAAGCCTGAGAAAAACGACACAAATGTTTTAGGCAGATGCTCTATCAAGCCACCGATTCTCTGCACTCGCTTCGTACCGAAACCAAGCAGGATATTACCTGCCGAAAGAAAGAGTGAAGACTTTAACAGTGAGTGATGGATCAGGTGAATGAAGGCACCATACATGGCGTATCCACCTATTCCGACGCCAAAAGCAATAACTCCCATATTCTCAATACTGGAATAGGCAAGCATCCTTTTGTAATCCGGCTGACCGATAATAAAAATCGCTCCGACCAGCATAGAGAGAAGCCCCAGGCAGATAAGTACATTTCCGGAAAAATCTCCGAGGCCTGCAACATTCATCAACACATGGGCCTTATAGATCCCAAGGAAAGCGCAATTGAGCAGCGCTCCCGAGAGCAGAGCCGATGCTGGGCTGGGTGCCTGACTATGCGCATCAGGAAGCCAGGTATGCATGGGAGCAAGTCCCATTTTCGTACCAAAACCAATAACTACAAAGATAAACCCTACCTTCAACCAGAGAGGGTCGAGTTGGGTGGCGATAACATTAAGCGCACTGAAAGTCAGGGGACCATCAATATTACCAATGTCCATAGCAAGAGTAATAAAGAAACAACCGAGCAGAGCAAGGGCAATTCCTACCGAACAGATAAGAATATATTTCCAGGTTGCTTCAAGTGCTTCTTTGGATCGATGAATAAAAATCAGCGGTGCACTCACCAGGGTTGTGGCCTCAATGGCAATCCAGAGCACGATCGGGTGATCAGAAAGAGTCACCATTGACATAGTACCGAGGAAAAGCATCATACAGCAGCTGAAAACCGGCTTATTCTCGACCCTGCCCTCATTCATGTACGAAAATGAATACACTGAAATACAGACAAAAATGAACGAAGTGACCAGTAGAATCAATAATCCTTCCGGCGACGCATTGAAAAAATTAGGGAATGCAGGGGTCAGCTTGCCAAGCCAGCTCATTACACTCAACTGCATGTGCAGGAGTGCCGTGACAAGGAGTAAAATCCTGCCCAGATTTGCCGGCAGACCCAGCGCAGTTAGCCCCGTCATAAGCGGGAGTAAAAATACAAATTCAATCATTGTATCAATCCTTTAAACGTCCAAGTAAAGTAGTATCAACATCATCAAAGGCGCTGTTTATGTTATGCAGAATAATCCCCATAATCATCACACCAACCAGTAGATCAAGCAGCACTCCAAACTCGACGACATATATCGTGTGGCTGTGCTTAGTCAACGCTGTACCAATAAGGTAAATACCATTCTCAAGCGCCAGGTAACCGATAACCTGAGTAATGGCCTTGCTTCTGGCCATCATCAGAAAGAATCCGGATGCCATCGTCGTGATAGCAGTGATCAGTACCATGTCCCTGCCTTCCGGCAGTGACAGTCGCAGGTCATTGGTGATGAAAACTGAGATAAGAATGATAGCCAGCCCCATCAGAATCGAGGCATGGTAGCCAATGAATGGTTCGATTTCGCGTTTAATGGCCACCTTTTTGACCGCCATGTACAGCAAACCCGGAATCAATATTCCCTTGATAATGATCATTATCTGGAAAAATATGATCGCACCGCTTCCCAGCGTTGCGTGATCTTGCAGGAATAACGGAGTAAGCGACACCATAACCCCTTGCAAAGCCATAATCTTAACGAGCGCACTCAGTCTGGTTGACCCTAGTGACAGCAGAACCGAAAGAAGGATAATAACCAGAATTAATTCAGTAAAATCTATCATTGCAAGACTCCCATGGTTAAAATGGCGGCAAAGAAGACCAGAGCAAATGATGTAAGAATAAATTTCGGAACAAGGTTCATCTTGAATCGCGCCATTATTGACTCAGTGCAGCCTATAGCAGCATAAACACAGACCATCACGGCATAAAATATCAAGCCGCCAACCAAACCACTCGACGTTGAAATAGGATAGATGAGATGACTGATGAATGCTGAGTAGAAAAACAACTTATAGAACGATCCGAGTTCTATAAGTGCGAGATCAGGCCCGCTATGATCTAAAATCATAACCTCATGTATCATGGTGAGCTCAAGATGTGTTGCAGGATCATCAACAGGAACTCGTGAGTTTTCAGTCAGCAGGACCATGAACATCGATACTATTACGAAAAACAACAGTGATCCCGATGCACCGAGAAGAGAGAGTGTGTTTTCACCTGTAAAATACTCACCAAAGCTCAGGGAGCCGGTCAGGCGATAAAACAATATCAGCACTGTAAATATTGTGATTTCTGCCAGACATGAGAAAAATACTTCTCGTGCTGCGCCCATTCCTTCAAATGGCGAGGCAGTATCAAGTGCCGCAACGACAGTGAAAAACCTGCCCATTCCCATAAGGTAGAAAAGGACAATAACGTCTCCATGAAAGGACAGGAGCGGTGTCGTACCTGCAATCGGGAAAAAGAACAACACGATCAATGCAGAAGCAAATGAAACAATCGGTCCCATTTTAAAAACAAACGATGTGCTCGTACTGTATACAGAGCCCTTTCGGAGCAATTTTGCCAAAGTGTAATATTTAATAAGCAGTGGCGGACCCTGCTTACCCGCAAAAAAAGCCTTCACTTTCAAAATGATACCAGGAAAGAGCGGCGCCGCCAGAATCGCTATGGCGAGTGATATATATGTTTCCATCCGTTACCTCGTATGGGATACGTATTCTTTGTCGCTATCAGACAAACAGGAGAAGCGCGATTATTGTCACAATGATATAGCCAATATACAGTTGGATATGGCCATGCTGTATCCAACGAAGCTTACTCAGCATGTAGACCATCGGTGTGACAATCCGATCAACCAAAGTTGTCTCGGCAATATCATCAACACGCGTTTCATAACCGGTCCTGCCGGGAAAGATCCTGTTGATACCTGAATACCTGGTCCTGATCTGAACAAAAGGCCTGAAAAAATCGACAATACTCATCGCATACGATGTGCCTGTATATTGCATACGGACGGTCGGCTGGGTGAAACCACAACCCCAGGTCGGCCCGCGATCTATCTGCTTACGACGATAAAAGAGTTTCCGAAGCACTACGCTGAAAAGAACTACTCCCATAAATACACGTGCTGCCAGTGCAAGGTTACCAGCGACTAATGCGACCTCTTCCGCCCCGACAGGGATAAGCACTTTGATACTCTTCAAACCCATGAAGACAACCTGAACAAATGGCTCAGGGAACATGCCTATAACAAGGCAGCCACAGGACAACACTATCATTGGCAGGGTAATGGTAGAACCTGACTCAACCACACCTGCAGCTTCTGGAGATCGTGGCTCGCCAAGAAAAACAAGGCCCACGACCCGTGAAAAACATGAGACTGCAAGCCCGCCGATAAGTGCCAAAGAAATAATCCCAAGCATGACGAACAGAAACGATGAACCATTCAGAGTAAGACCGTGAAATGCGCCGTAATAAATGAGAAATTCGCTGATAAAACCATTGAACGGAGGTAAACCTGAGATAGATACGGAACCTACCAGGAAGCTTTTTCCTGTAGTAGGCATACGTTTCAGAATACCACCCAGTTTATTGATATTCCCGGTACCCGTCTTCTGAAGAACTGCTCCTGCGCCTAAAAATAACAGGGTCTTAAAGAGAGAGTGATTGAGTACATGCAGAAGACTTCCGGCAAAACCAAAACTGGCCATGACCATATCGCCTGAAGCAATACCGATCATGCCGATACCTGAACCGATCAGTATGATGCCTATATTTTCGACACTGCTATAGGCCAGTATTTTTTTAAAGTCAACCTTACCAAGAGCATAGACGACCCCAAGAACACCTGAAATCATACCTAAACTGAGGACAGCCTGACCAAACACAAGCTCTGTAACATCAAGAATGGTGTACAAACGAAGAATGCCGTAAATACCCATTTTGATCATTACTCCCGACATTACTCCCGAAATATGACTGGGAGCTGCCGGATGTGCATGAGGTAACCACATGTGCAAAGGAAAAATACCTGCCTTTGAGCCGAAACCGACCATAGCAAGAAAAAATACAATTACCTTGATGTTGGCTGGCATCTCCGCAAATGAGGCAAAATCATATGATCCTGTATAGCTGTACGCCAGGGCCATTGCTGCGAAGATGAACATGGCACCGGATTGGGTAAAAATGAAATAGATATAGCCGGCTTTACGGGTTGCTTCCTTTTTATATTCATGCATAACCAGAAAAAAGGAAGAGAGAGACATACACTCCCAGACAAGGGCAAAACTGACAATATTATCAGCGGTAGCCACCAGTACCATGGAGATTATAAGCAATGTGAAAAAGAAATTATTCACACCTATCCGTTTATAATGTGCAGGGTTCCTCATGTAGTGGAAGCTGTACAATGCGGCAAGCGGACAAACCGCGAAAATGGGTATGAGAAAGAAGGCTGAAAGTGAATCCAGCGAAAAAGATAGTGTAAAAATCTGCAGCCATGATCTGGAATACGTAACGACCTCAGCACCTTGCAGAGGCCCAAAGATCGCGTATAATCCTATCATGCAGCCAGCGGCTGTGATAGCGATATAACCGGCTTTCATCAGGCTGAACAGTCGGCTGGTTACTAAAGCAAATAGTCCGCCGGCGAATAAAACAGTAAGTGAAAGTAAAAAGGTGTCCATCGTTCCTCGTATTAATAATTCGTGAATCGCTATGGTGAATGTTGTGTTGCCTGTGCGGCCCATTGTGTCAGCATATTGGTATCATTTACCCTCCATGTTGTAATTTCTGAAAATGTCATAATCTCTATAAATTGCCTAAGATATTTAAAATACTATCGATGTCGTAGTAATGCGCATAGCTGTCCCGCTGCATGCAATGTGGCATACACAGGAAGTTCCAAAAAAAATCTTAACGGTGCTTAGATAAAATTAGAGCGCTGGCTGATGGCAGTGTGCTTCTGCCTCAGTACATTCGCAGGTGAAGCCATACCAGTTTTCACCCTGAGTGGTTGTTGAGGGATCTTGAACACGCTTATACCCACCGGTACGCGCCATCATGAATTTCATCCAGCTTGAAGCCTCATCAGAAGAATTGAAGGGGCCAACTACTGCTGTTGTGCTCACTCCTTCAAAATCGTTGAAGATATGTTGTTCTGTTTCTTCAGGGGCCTGAGTGATTCCGATAAGAACTGTCATGATAGTTTCCTTGGGCAAAGATATGGTTAAACAGCTATATAGTCGTTTCAATTGCAAACAATATTGAAAAAAAAACGTCACACATAATGCGCATTAACCGCGCACCTATTTATTCAAATCGCATCAACACGCTCGTAGGTAAATCCGTACCAGATTGCCTCTTTTCCCGTTTGTAATTCAGGGATAACTTCTTCAAAATCTCCAATCACACTTTTCAGGTAAACTAACCAGTTAAGCGCATCCATCTTCGATAGAAATGGACCAACTTCTGTCAGTGACCCTGATTTGCCATGATGTAGAAAAATGAATTCTTTGAGCTTTGTCGGTTCCTGAGTAATGCCGATGATAATTTTCACATTCAACCTTTACAGACAGCAAGTTTTAAAGTGGAGCTTCCAGACATCTTGAGCAACATGCGTGCCATCACAGAGCGATTTTCGCTATCACCCTAATGTACCGACACATTCAACATATGACACAGGACACAGTAGAGGCCAATCCTCACATATCTTAGGGATTTGACGTGTATAAACAGTGATTATCGGGATGAAGGGTCGAGAGCATGGGGCAGGATGCCCCGATCATGAGAAGGTCATTGGGAGTGCTAAAACAGGTTGTCGAACATACTATTAAAAGAGCAATTATCCGGATAGATACCAGGCAGGCGGGTATACACGGGCTGGATGTATTCTCTGATGCCTGTTGTTATAGTCGTATACGTTCAGGATTAGGAGGAAGATACTGCGGGGCATTTTACCCCATAGTGGCATAATGCCCCGAAAACGACAGGAATGATCATATAATTTGGCAGGCTTATCTCAACTTTGGCTTGAGAGTCGACATGTAGAGCAATCTTTTGGAAACTCAATAAATACTGCAAAAGTAACATTGCTATAGCCTATCTTATACAGAATGTACTACGTGCACGCCGAGAATGAAAATGGTAGAATTTACACCTTACCCCTTTCTCCTGACACGTAATAGTTGAGGATCAGGGGTAATCAGAAAGAATTCAGGAGTTCAGCCTCCTATGTCGGTGACCGCCAAAGTTGAACAAGCCCTGGTGGAGTGACACGGAGCAGTGCTGAACGCCTTGTGTGCAATTTTTTTGTTTTTTTAGCAGTCGCCCAATATCACATTCCTATATTAAACATAGAATCAAGGTCATGCTTTGAATACGCCTTAAATGCAAGCATTGTTTCAGTTTTAGTTATCGCATCAATGTGTGATAGTTTCTGCGTTACTAGGCTAGCCAAATCATCACTCGTCTTTACTCGTGCTATAGCAACAAGGTCATATTTGCCACTTACTGAGTATACTTCAGATATCCCTTCAGTAGCTGCTAACTGCTCAGCAACATTGTTAATCTCTTTCCTCTCTATGTTCATTAAAATCAATGAAGTAACCATTATTTTCCTCTGTAGTATTTTATGTTAGTAAGATATTCAGCCGATTATTAATGAGTTCGTTTCTGGCAAACGTTCGATTCATTGATCGACAAACTTCAACTATTCCGTGTTGACAAGTTTCGGATCTTATTTTTTCATATATCCAATTTTGCTTAATTCATTGTGTTGTACTATTGGATATATATCGTCTTGTGTAAAGGGAATACCGTCTATTCCGGAGGAGAAGAGGTAATATTTTTGACCTTCATTGAACAACGTATAATAATATTTATTTTGGCTATTCAACTTAAGCCCTTTATTCATTGGGTCATAAATAAAAACGAATGATTGTATATCTGTTTTATCCTTAGGCTGGAGGTCTTCTAAAGTTTCTGGGTAGGAACCATTTTGTATTCTGTAATACTCAATATGTTTTACAAGATCTGTTAATTGGCTTTCGGCCAACTGCTTACTGAGGTCATCAAAAACACCTCCGCGCTCAATAAAACCTTTGTAGAAAAGGCTTCCATACAGTAAAACTGTTAAGGCAATACCCATTGAACCAAGAGTTATGAGTTTCCATCCACCAATTTTTCTTTTGGTTATTCCAACGATTATTACAATTACACCAAAAAGAACGCCGATCAACGGTATAAATGACAGTCCACCAAGTACATAGGGCAAACAACCGATTTTTTCTTTTTGACACTCTATTTCATTCATTGCAATGACTCAGTAATTTACAAAATAGTGTTAAGCTAACTGGAACCATTTGGGCCTGTGCTCAACACTGAACTAATGTTTTTTTAAAAAAAACAATGCAGCTAGATAGTATTGAAAAATTTGACGTGTTAAAATAAATACATCCATAGTTTGATTAATTCAATATCTTTTCATATTTTACTACAATCACAAATCAAAATATTCCTCATAAAGTGATTTATACAAAGGTTCTTGTTTTAATTTTTTAAGTTCAGCAGAAAACGTATCAACAAATGTTCTTGATACATTATTTTTATTAAAAATAATGTATAATCCATCAGATTTTATAGGATTATCCTTGAGTGGTATAATTGTATTAACACCTGTTTTTTTGACAAGGTATAAGCCGTTTCCTAATTCTGCTGAAATAAAGTCAACACGGCCTGCATCCAGCTTTTTGAAGTTCTGTTCATCATTTGTAACTTCTTGATAATTTTTATGCTTTTTCACAAAACTCCAAAGCTCAGGTGTATAACTGTATCCTCGCACAAGACCGATTCTTCTCCCTAACAAATCATCAAGTGATTCGAATTTAAGTTCATCTTCTTCACGAACCCACATTACCCAGGGAGAATTAACAATGTGTTCAGCAGGGTAAAATGCGAATTCGGTTCTATCCTTTGTAAAGTTTGCTGAGAAAAGTGCATCAGCCTCACCCTTTTCAATCATTATTATGGCACGTTTCCACGGATACGCCTTAATGCTTCTAATCTTAACTTTCATTCTTTGAAAAACTGTTTCGATAACCTTGGTGCTGAACCCGCTTACATGATTGTTTTCTATAATCTGATACGGAGGCCAAACATCACATATTATATCAATTTCTTTCAATTCTGCATTTGCATTTGACACAAACACAGAAAGAAAGATCATCAGCACTATCATTTTGATATAATACACTTTTATTCCTATATCGGTTTAAATGAAACAAAGAAAGCCAAACGTAACATTCACTGGTCCCTGCTGTTTGTGAGTCCAGTGAAGACGCTGTTATTGGGTAGTTTTATTTTGGTGCACATACTGTAAACATAATCGGTCGATTAGCCCAGAGTAACCCCTGAGCCCTCACAGAACCGTACGTGAAACTCTCGCTCCATACGGCCCTTACTCTCCAACTACAGACGGATGCTCGCTTTTTCCTAATCGCTGATTAGCATGGCTCTTTACCATTGTAGCAGTAGTTGATTTCAAACCTGATTCGGTAACCCGAGTTCAATGAGCACTTCTTCATCTTTAACAACGTTTTCGTTGCTTACGTGAGCTCCACCGAGCCAGGCAAAACAGTGGATTAGCTCAACAGCATAAGCAGCTTATAAACGACCAATATGAAGAACAATAACACTGTTGGATAAAAAGTGAGTGAAAAACCAAAAGCTCTGGAAGGTGCTCCTTTTTGGTAGCCAAAATAAAATGCTATTCGACCTACTGCGAACAGCATTGAACATAAAGGCAAGACTGACAACCAACCCATTGGCATTAAAAAACACCACATAGAATAAACACATACGGTGATTACAAGTTGTTCAAGAGTGTTTTGTAATACGCTTTGAAGTAGTGTGGCCTTGTTTGTCCCTTTAGTCAGAGCGCTACCATCAATATCTTCCGGGGTAAAAAAACGATGTTTGGCTAAACGACCAATTGATATTATGAGAAAAACTGTTGGAAGAATTAAGCTTATAGCCAATAAATTAAGTTTTGGCTCTATGCCACTCAACGTCTTCAGTGAAAATGGGTCAAATATGATTCCGTAAATTATCACTGAAATTGTGACTAACAACCCAGCTATAATTCCTTTAAGTACACCACATTGTTTTTGAGACAAATTCATGCTTCTCCATATCAAGCTCGTATGAGAGATAACCGGCGAACTTTAGCGAGTCCAGCGGAACGCAGTGTAGCGATGGTGTAACGTATGGCTATGTAAATTTAATACATTGTGTTTCTATCTATTGTAGATATACATAATGCCTAACAAAACAGTAAAACTTAACCAAGATAGATACCTTTTCAACTTCTCATTTTTCTCTCTTTCATTATGCAAATCATATTTAAGTTGTTCATTTTTAGAAAATCTATCAATAGCTGGAAATTCAACGCATACATTTTTTACTAATATTTTATCATTCTCTGGTTTATATTTTTCAAGTACATGAAATTCTCTATTCTCGACAGGGAAGCCGTATGGGGAATAATGAAACGTTGATATACCTCTGACACTGCTTTCTTGAGTTACCTTAAAGTCTATATCATCATCACTGAATGTATGATTGCATACGAGACAGCTTTCATACCAGACAAAATTTTTCGATAAACATTTTTTACAATGAAAAGCAGGAGCAGTTATAGACATAATCTACCTCCATTAAACGATTTTCAGTACATAACGTGGCTATCCAGCCGCCCGCCTTTTAGGATCGGCTGAATAGCCATCTTACCTTCTGATATAGCACGCTAATTTACTTGGACGATATCATCTGGCTTCCACTCATCGTCTAAATACGGTTCCAGTGGATCATAGAGCCGAATGAAGTTAGACCGGCCCTCACCGGGTGATGGTCTTGATCCGATTATTATCTTTGCCCTCCGGCGCGTTCGGTGCAAACCAAACATCAATGGAACCATCCAGGTTTACATCGGGCTTATCGTAGGAACTGATGCCAGGCTTTGGCGTGGCCCAGAGGACAGCGGTGAGTTTTAGCGATTCAGTGTTTATGGTTTGGTTATGCTTAGTATTGCAGACTTTCCTAATGTCGCTTGCCCGAACGACTCCACCTAAAAGCCAGGCAGCATATCCCGTTTCAATTTTGAGCAGCTCGTACCATATACCTACTTTCAACATCGAAAATAGTTGATTTGGAAACAACTTCGAATCCGAATGTATTATAGAAGAGTACATTTTCATCAAAATCTGTTTCTAGAAAGGCGTTTGCTGAACACTTATCTACTTCTTTGCAAAACAGTTTCATGAACGTGGTTCCAATCCCTAGTCCTCTATGAGATGGAAGAACTCCTA
Organism: Desulfosediminicola flagellatus; assembly: GCF_005116655.2. GTDB lineage: Bacteria > Desulfobacterota > Desulfobulbia > Desulfobulbales > Desulfocapsaceae > Desulfopila > Desulfopila flagellata. The sequence continues at coordinate 4,131,455 of NZ_CP050698.1, forward strand.
TAGGACCAAGATGCCAATGTTGTTTCACAGGATCTCTAAGAGCCCACTCTCTATGCCAGAAAGCTATCCGGTAATCTATTGAGTTTTCTGCCTTTTGCTTTTCAAAATTATCTTCATAATTTGAACCACAGCAAGACTTCATTCTCATGACACCGACAATATTTTTATCTTCTTTGGCGATGAATGTTATGCCAGGAAGTTTATTAAATACATCGATAAACATATTCTCGATTATCACTCTTTGACTTTCACCTTTACCCTTAAGAACGGCTATATGTAGTGGGTTGTTCAGCATGGCAATACTGAGCACTCTTGCTGATTCGTGGATGTCATTTAGTTCCATTAACGTGATTTTGAAAGTATCCACATTCATTGTTTTATCGTCAGGATTTCAAATGCATTCCGTTAAAAAACGTTTCTACTCATCTCGATAAGTAAACAAAAATTCAGTTACATTGGCGGAGTATTTCGGCCTAGGAGGCTCTTTGGCACTAGCCAAAGACGTTAACAGCATGGTCGTTAACGTCTTTGTAATAACCTACATTATTTTCTTATCCAGATCATTTTACAAGCTTGGGATCTCCGGGCCTCCAGGTTTTATCAAAAAAACTCTTCAATGGTCCGTAGAGTCGGAGATATACGAAGAAACCCACGCCAGGCTTTGTCTGAATCCAATTTTCTTCAGGAACACCATCAGGACGTTCAGGTCCATAATACGTGTCAACTGATCCGTCGGCGTTGGGAACCGTCCCGTGTACACTGCCGACAGTGGCACGCCCCTGATCATTTTGGATGAGAGAACGAGAGTGGTTATCATAGACAGAAAGTGACCAGAAATTAGCTGCGGGGATATCCTTTGGAAGCCGAATACTAAACGTGTTATCTCCAGTAAGCCACTGACCATTATCATCTTGATAGACGCCAATGTATTGTGACCCCTGTCCAGGAGCCGCGACCGTCATGGATTTCGATGTTCCAATCGCTTCAAATGCATATCGAGTCCGCTGATCGATTAAGAGGTAATCCGGTGAGTGAAACGTTGGGTCCTCGGATATAAAGATTTTTTTCCACGGACTTCCATCATAGGGATGGAGGCTCTTTTGTGGTACGCGCGGATGCCAGGCCACAACTTCTGCCAGGGCACGTCCCTTCTTGGCCGCCTCAGTCAAAATCCCCTCCATACGCTTGTCCGGATTGAATTCACGACCATGTGCAATCCCAAGGGTCTCCAGCATGCCCAGCATGGCCATATCCTGAGGACGCGGAGGGTTATTGTTGACATAACGGGAAAGCGATTCGAAAAACTCGAAGCCCTCGTGTGTTAGAAAATCAGCATTCTTCCCAGTCATCGATACAAATGTCATTTGAGGAGGATTTTTCGCTTCAGCTAAACGGTATTGTTTGTAGGTGCGAACCAGTTTCTGTAGTCTCGGTAAATCATCCTTAGACTGGGGAATCGCCCGCAGGTAGAAAACCACAGTATTCGTATCCGATTTGACCACGTGATAAGAAATTGCAGGCATAGGACCGTTGTATCGTGGAGGAAGAATGAGAAAGCGGCCACCCTTGTTTTGCTCGGGAGAAAAAGGGCCGCCTATATCAACCAACGGTTGTTGCCAGATATTGTTCATAGTGCCGAGCAAACCTGCAGGGACATCAATAACCATTGGTCCTTTGGTGAGGTCGAGCACTCCGGACATGTAAATCGTGTCCTGGTTAGCTGTGAGGACCAATTGTTGAGGCTCTGCCGAATTGTCAGCCACGATGACCGCATGATCGCCAGCCCCCAGCTTCTGATGAGCATCTGCCATGGCACCGTAAGAAGCCATCGGTAACGCCCATAAGTATGCCTCCACGGCTCGCTGTAAATCCAGTTCGTCGTAAAACTTCTGTGCAGTTTCTTTCGTGGGGTATCCACCGATATATTCAACCGGCCCGACGCTTGACTCTCTCATTTCGGCTTGTGAAAGCGATAAAAAAAACGGAATACTGAGGGCAGTGCATAATGTCAAACTCAAGGCTTTTTTAGTTTTTGTAAATAGTCTCATTCTATTCCCCTTTTGTTTTGACGACATAGTTTTCCTTTATTCATAGGATAACGGTGAGCTCACCAACGAGTCTCAATGAGTCCGAATCGACGCAGTGAAGATGTGTTAACGTTCTGGTTATATATTTTTTTCATTATTCAAAGAATTAAAATAGTTTGTCAAAGTGTGGACGCCATACTCGGGAGCTATCATTTCTATTGCCATGACATTCATGAAAAATTCGATGGGCCCAAACTTATTCGCACTCAATATTAGCTTTAAAGACCTCAACACCAGGCGTCTAATCCAGTCTGGAATGTGAGTGATTTTGACAGGCTTTCCGGCTGCCTCAAAGGCGATTGTTGCTATTTCAATTTGGCTTAAAGTGGATGGACCACCAACGTCTATTTCATTTTCTTTCTGGCTAATCGCATCTACGCATACTTGAGCAAGATCTTCCCCATGAATTGGGTTTGATTTCAATTTACCGTCACCAAACAGGTAAATTCGACCATTTTTAGCCATATTGTAAAACTCGGTCATATCAGAAAAGAAACCATTGGGACGGATTATGCAGTATTCTAGACCTGACTTTTTGAGTTCATCAACAAACTTTTCTTTGGCTTCACAAATTTTTAGTTTTTTGAGTTTTTCTCCGTTCAGGACAGAAACATAAACGAATTTTCTAACACCACTCTTCTTTGCTTCATTGAGTAAATTCAAGTTTGCTTGATAATCAACATCCATGTAGGAAAGACCATCATTTTGCCTCGTTATTCCAAGTGTTGAGATTACAATGTCAATAGCATCACAGCAGTTTACCAGGGTTGTTTTTTTTGTAACTTCAGCTTGTACTATTCTATCAACAGGTGTACCAAAGGTCTCAAATTTTGTAGAATTTCGAACTAGGACTGTGGTATTAAAATTTCGCTTTACTAGATTTTTAACAATATACTTTCCAAGATACCCTGTTGCTCCAGCGACTAGTACTTTATCCATTGCATTGCACCGTGGTTTTTTAAATATATTGAGTATTCATATTTTTATGCATATAACGTTTTACATCATCTGCCAGCCTTGGAATTACGGTGCACTTTGAGCGTGACAAAATTCCTGGTTTACAAACAAAAACTACGTGTGTGAGTCGGTCAGAGTGTATGCGTTTGTTCGATGTTTCATTTTATCGTGGTCTGTCCCCGATTGTTATGCGATTGTTATGTGGTGATACTTAGGGTCACTCATACGGACTTATTCCTAAGATTCATAAGATTATCTTTAACGGTAAGATTCACCAGTGGTGAGTTGTTTGTAAAAAATGTTCATAATGCAAACGAATTGGTCTAAAAACAAACTTTCGAAAATGTCGCCGCTGTTAGCCATCTGGTGCAATCTTTTGTTAGCTTTTTTCCTGTTTCTCATATTTTATTGAAATCCCCTTGTATTCAAGAGCTATTTACATACAGCTTTTAACTTAACTAACTTGTCATAATCCGGCAGGTAATAACGAGTGATAATATAGTATGGTTCATCAGCCTTTACGGGCATCCAGTAGGTACCGTCTTCAGGGTCTTTGGAACTGAAAGTGACTGTTACATTGCCATTAACATCAGGCTTAGTGTTGTATGCATTGAAAATATCATTAGTGTTTGGATATGTGTTTTTTGTTATCAAACTGTAGCGAGTAATTGACCAGAACTCGCCAACACCAGGATTTTTATAAGGAATAGTAAAGACGCTTACTTTGCTGCCATGCAAAGGAGAAACATCACAGTCAAGAGTTGTTGTCCCGTATAAGGCATGGTCACCAGTTAGAGCTAAATGGCCAAACATAGCAACAGCACGAGCAACAGGATCTTCATTGCCTTTGCCAATGGCATCATACAGTCCAATATTGTTTGGAGCATAGCCAGATTGTGCTTTTTTAGTTAACCATTGAGTCATAGCAGCATGGTCTCCCTCTGAATAGTTTAAAGCCTTAGCTAACAAACCTTTATTTGCAGGATGCACAGTGTGTGTATCTAATGTAAATTGCACTGGATTAGCAAATTCAATTTTACCCACCTTTCCAACTATTTTAAGTTGATTCTGTATAGCTATGGTGTTTGGTAGATCAGCTTTATCAAACACTTGGGTACGAACAAATAAATGCGGGTGATCACCTGGGCACTCAATTACCGTTACCTTGTCAGCAATAGGACCTTTATATCCTGTGCGAATAAAAGCATAAACTCCAGTTGGCCGAATTTTGTCATATATCATATAATGTTCTTGGTCCGCGACACTTATAGAGTAATAACGACTCATATCAAGTATAGGAGCATGGAAGTAGACAGGACCATGAGACAGGTCAAGCACTGCTTTTGAGTAAAGATGGTCAAGGGCAGGAGTCACCATTGAATCGGTGCCTTCTGTTGGCAAGACAGTTGTATGGATAAACTTGTTCGTACCACCTGCATCACTGGCTACTCTCTTTAAATACTTTGCATGGAATACTGCTTTAAAGGCATGAAGGTATTCAACCGACGGAGTGTCCGCCACCTGCTTGTCGGCATATGCTGGCCCTATCAAGGTCAGTATTGCCATCAATCCAAACGCTAAAACCATGGTCATGAGTGTTCTTTTCACCATTTGTTTTCCTCCCTCCTATTTGTTTTTTTGGTCTTCGTTTTGTTAAATATCCATGCCTCTATCCGGTCTTACGCCGGTGTTAATATCCAGCTAACCATTGATTATCAGGTCAATTTGCCCTGACATAAAGGTATTAGCTAAGTTATCAGGCATAAATGCCTGTTCATATGCTTGACTTCTTGCAAAGAAATCTCAATACCATTACACGCTGTTAATGGTTCACAAGAAGAAAAATTGTATAAATATATCCATATCCGACTTAACGTTTCGAGACCTACTGACCATCCTACAAAGTATAATATATTCAGGATAATGCTGGCGCACCCTAACACTTAAATTCATTAGACACGCCTGTCAACCACAAATATACTGAATCTGCTTGATAGGTTTCATAATGTCATGTTCTTGAAAAAGAGACCAGCACACCTCTCCGTCGGGATCTTGCAAAGTTTAACTCCTCTCCCCCCTCCAACCGTCTTAATCATTCATTTTCTTACCACAAATTCCTTTGTGTACCTTTAGACCACACAGGTTCACGAACGTGATGCAATAATTCCAAACTCTGTGCCAAAAGCCTTAAATCGTAAACCGATCCATTACATTAAAAAAAAAAGTGAGTATTCGCCCATAACCTGATCAATGTTAAACAGTCTTACTTGCCAATCGTTTCATTTAGTTATACTCTCCTCTTGCTCGTTCGATACAACCTGCAAACTAGCCTCAATCACCATTTTAACTATAGTCCAGCACTATTCTGCTTTCAGGGATTACGACATTCTTATGAACAGCTTTCTCTATCAAATTTCGTTCATTCTCACCTTTGGCATCGTTGCTCTCATTGCCATCAGGCGAACAAGCCAGGTCAGTTCTGCCTCTGACTTTTCTCTTGCGGATCGCTCTCTGCCATTCACCGGTGTCTCCTGGATTATTATAGGCACGCTGGTGGGTGGGATATCAACCATCGGAACTGTACAAGCAGCATATACCCATGGAATCTCAGCCTGCATTTTCACCTTTGGCAGCGGTATTTCATGTTTTCTGCTGGGATGTTTTTTTGCCAAAGCACTTCGTGAAGAAGGCGTGGTGACCGTTTCGGAATACCTGGGGAAAGTCTTCGGCAAACGATTCAGATATTATAGCAGTGTGTTTAATTCGACAGGAATGTTCATCCATGTTGTCGGCCAGTTTCTGGCATCTATTGCGATCTTACAATCTGTATTCGGTTTTGGAGATGTACTCTCGGTGTTGCTGACACTTGTGTTAATCGGCATGTTTGTCATTTCCGGAGGTATCTCAGGGGCGGGTTTACTTGGTAAAATAAAATTTTTCATGCTTTACCTGATTATGCTTGTTTCGGCGGCAGTAGCCATCACCAAAGGCGGCGGCTTAAATACCATTATCAGCAGCCTCCCGCAGGATGCAAATTTGCTGAGTTTTGTCGATTACGGTTACAAACCTGCAGCTATCGATATGCTTTCGATGATTGTTGGTGTGCTCTCCACACAGATTTACCTTCAGGCAATATTCTCGGCAAAAGATGTGAAAGAGGCGCGAAACGGTGCATTTTTAAGTGCAGCTGTAATCCCGCCAATAGGTGTGCTTGGCATAATCATCGGCCTCTATCTCAGAGCAAATTTCCCCGAAGTGGCTGATAATGCCGCCCAAGCTCTGCCATTCTTTATCTTTCATCATTTCCCGCCGATAATTGCTGCGGTGTTTTCTGCAGGGATATTATTGATAGTCCTCGGGACCGGGGCCGGCCTGGTTCTGGGAGTTACAACTAACCTGTATACCGATTTTCTTTCGCAAAGGGATGACCTGTTCAGTCGAATTCAACCTGTAAGGCTTTTACGCATAATAACATTGCTGGTTCTCTGTTTAGCCGCCTTGCTGGTGTTTACCGGACTTGATTCAACAATCCTTAAGTGGAGCTATATGTCTATGGGATTACGGGGATCAGCGGTTTTTGCAGGTCTTTTCTGTATTGTATTCCTGAAAAGATTTTGTGATAACACGTTGATTCGTATTCTTTTATATCTGCTTCCAGTTATATACGTATTGCTGAATATCACTATCTCAGATTAGACATACAATCGTAACTGACGAGAGCGGTCACTGCATCGGCATGTTATCGCTTGGGACAGAAGATTCTTCCCGGACTGGACAACGTACTTTAAGCACGTTGTTCAGTCCGACGCAAAGCAGACTTGAATGGGTTGCTCTTATCGTTGCTTAGTCAACGTAACAATTTCGATCTCACACTCTTTTGAAGTGTTTGGCATTGTGATAGGGTCCCAGCGACCTAAAGCTGCAGAGCTGGTCACCCACTTCTGTAAATCATTGTGCGCTCTTTCATCAACGGCGATAGCTGCAACGCGAAATTGCATCTCCCAATCTCCGCCCTCCTTTCCAATACGAGAAAGGACTTTCCATGTGTCTGCAGTTAGTTCCACTTCTCCGCCACCTTGCGGCCACCAATCCTTTGTGCCGTCAATTCCAGCCAGCACCCATAAATGGTGGCCCGGAGATAATTCTGCTTTTCCTTCAATAAGCACAGAATCCTTTACACCATCTCCATTTGAAGGTGACGTTATTTCAACGTACTCAGCTCGTACTACGTTTCCGGAAAACAGAAATACACTCAGTACCACTACTTGCATAATACTTAGCCGGACATTACATTTTTTCACTGTCTTGCCTCCTCTACTTAAGTATTTTTGAACCAAATACCCCATTGATTGCGAGCGGTTGAAGTGCCTTCCTGAAGATATCCGCAGATAATTTGAACTTGCCGAGCTCATAATTTTGCCTGGCCTGCTCTATTACATGCGTGTCAAATATTGCAACGTGTGTTGGGGAAAGTGCCTGAATAATTACGATATATTGGTGCGCTGACTGCGCGTACAGTGCTTGTGTATAGAAATTCTCTGCTCGCCAATATAAGAGACTGACCTTATCCTGATCTTGTGGTGACAAATCAGACACGTGGACAACTACATCCTTTTCTACGACAATGGGTTCTTTTTCTGGAGACTGTAATAAAGAAATGCCTAACCCGGCAATTGCAACCAGACCACAAACGCCAGACCAGCAGCGATGACTGAGAAATTTTGAGATGATTGTCTTTAAAAGATTCATATTTCTATACGATAGTTAAGATTGTTAAACATCAACCTAACACCACTTCTATAGAAAAAACCTTCTGACTTTCGCCCAGAAAGTTTACACAAAACACACGCAACTGCAAAGAGATAAATCTAACAAACTAATCTAAAGACAATATTTTTTGCTTTCACTAAAGGTGACCTCTAATGAACACATTTCATTAATCATCTATTCGACAGCTCAAGCGCATTTTCACACTAAATGAGATTGCTGTTCAGCGTAATTAGCATTATAGATGTGAGCGAAAACATTGCAGGCCTGAGTTAAAGATTACACCCTCTGACCTGACACTATCTGCAGATAATTTGTGTAGGAATATAAAGGCAATGCGCGCGATATTGATTTCTGTTGGTTTGTTGTGTTGCAGTAAATTTTTATGACCTTTGCCTAGGAGTTTGTCTGAGAATGCCCTTTTCGCTCATATCTTCGTTAAAATCGAAAAATTATCCTCAGAATATTAACTATATACCTGCGGTAATTTTTCGAGTTTGCCTCGATCTGAGCGAAAATCCCTATTCTCGGACAAACTCCCAGTATGATCATTTGAAAAACTATTCGAGTAAGCCCTGGATTGTGGCAGCCTTAGTCAGCTGGGGAATTGCCCTGTTTGAATATATGCTTCAAGTCCCTGCCAATAGAGTAGGTTATCAGGTAATGAACCTGGGGCAGCTAAAAATTCTTCAGGAAGTAATTACCCTTTCAATTTTTGTCCCGTTTTCAGTCTTCTTTATGAAAGAGGAAATGCGCCTGGATTTCCTATGGGCCGGACTCTGTATACTCGGGGCAGTATTTTTCATTTTCAGACAAAAGATGTTTGGTGCGTAAGGCATCAGCTTCGGGGGGATCTATGATTTTTGATGTACTGGAAAATGCACATCGTTACACCAACCTGACACAAGGTTTTCAAAAGGGATTTGAGTTCCTCCTGCGGCCAGATCTCTCTGAACTTCCTGTCGGAGATTACGAAATTGACGGTCGTCAGGTGTATGCTTCGATTGCCCGGGAAACAGGGCGCAGCAAAACCGGTGCACTTCTTGAAGCGCATGAGCAATACATCGATATCCAACTGGTTCTCGCTGGAATCGACAATATGGGTTGGAAGACAAAAAAGTTATGTGAAAATCCCTGTGGAGAATATGACAAGGATGAAGATATACAGTTTTTCAATGATGTGCCGGAACTATGGCTTCCTACTACGAACGGATATTTTGCCATTTTTTTTCCGGACGATGCACACATGCCACTGATATCATCAGGTCCGATCCACAAAGTAGTGGTCAAAATAGCAGTAAATCAAGGATAGAACCTTAGTAACAGTAGCAGGATTTACCTACACTATAGCGAATAGTAAAACATCTACAGCATTACCGGATTGGCAACACGAGTGCTGCCCGATAATGCTGACACATATCTACACGTTACTGTTCTTCATAGCGCTGCAATTTTCGGTACAGTGTTTTTCGATCTACCTGCAATATCCGCGCGGTTAGGGTTCGGTTACCGCCTGTGGTCTTGAGGACATGCATAATATATCTCCGCTCCATTTCCTCCATTGAGATGAGTTCCATGGGGTCCTGATCTCCTACAAGAAAATAGTCATTTCTGAAGACCCGGATTTTTTCAGGCAGATCTTCCGGCACGATTTTATCGAAATGAGTCAACGCTACCGCATGCTCTATTGCATTCCGCAGTTCGCGGACATTTCCAGGCCATGAGTAATCGAGCAGTTTTTCTGCTGCTCCATCGGAAATACCTGTTACTGGTTTATTTTGTCTGGTTGCAAAGTTTTCGACAAATTTTCTAGCCAGTAAAAGAATATCCGCCCCCCGTGAACGCAGTGGCGGCATCTCTATTTGTATTACGTTGAGTCTGTAAAACAGATCTTCTCTGAAGAGTCCATCTTCAACAGCAGTTTCAAGATCACGGTTGGTTGCAGCAATAATCCGTACATTAAAGGGGCGCTCTGTTGTTCCTCCTACCGGCCTGACGCATCGTTCCTCTAAGGCACGTAAGAGCTTTGGTTGCAGATCAATGGGAATCTCACCAACCTCGTCCAGAAAAAGAGTGCCACCATCCGCCTCAAGAAATAACCCTTTGTTATGTTCTCTAGCATCTGTAAATGCGCCTTTTTTATGTCCAAAAAGTTCACTTTCAAGCAGCTGAGCAGGCATGGCTGCACAGTTAATGGTCACCAAAGGATGATCTTTTCTGCGGCTATGGGTGTGCACAGCTCTGGCGGTAAGCTCCTTGCCCGAACCACTTTCACCTGTAATAAGCAGCGATGCTTCAGAGTCTGCAATTCTGCTCAATTGCGAGAACAACTCCTCCATTGCCTGGCTTTCGCCCAGAAGATTATCGAAATGCAGTGGTTGCTTAACGGCGTTGCTGAGCTTTTTAACTGTTTGCTGCAGGTTTCTATAGCGCACCGCACGTTCAAGTGACATTGCCAGAATATCGAGATCGAGCGGTTTGGTAACAAAATCATAAGCCCCTGCCCTGATCGCTGCAATCGCCGTATCCATACTCCCAAAGGCTGTCATGATAATTACCGGGATATCCGGTAAGTTCTCAACAATTGCGTTACAGATATCAAGGCCGTTCATATCCGGAAGGTTGATATCGGCAAGCACGACGTCGGTTGCATGCAGATCTACTGCGGCAAGCCCTTCTTTTCCTGAGATGAATGTTGTGACTGAAAAATCCCGCCGACTCAACCCTGCAGTCAGCAGATCGCACATATCCTGATCATCCTCAATGACAAGAATGTTCCCACTCATTACTCGTTCTCCTTCATGGGGAGGTACACAGAAAAACATGCACCGTTTAGGACGCTGCTCTCAACATCAATCCAACCACCGTGTTCCTCTACAATTCCATGGGCAATCGAAAGACCTAAGCCTGTGCCTGTGCCGATAGTCTTGGTTGTATAAAAAGGTGTGAAAATATGTTCAAGATCTTCCTGGCAGATACCTTCGCCCTCATCGACAATCCGTATTTTAAGATATTTTTGTAATTGCTGATCTCCGGCGTGAGGGCTCGATAACATTTCATTTGTGAGACTCACAGATACGGTTCCACCATCGGGCATGGCCTGAACACTATTCATGAGCACATTAATCAGCACTTGCTGAATCTGTGAACCATCAACACTCATCACCACTTCAGCATCTTCGGCCCTGTTCAGCAAAAAGCCCACACGCTGTCTGCTCGCCATGGGATGAAGGAGCTGGAATATTTGTTTTACCAGAAAGGCAATATTTTCTGATGATATATTCTGTTCAGGACGTCGGGTAAAATCGAGGAGCTGTCGGATGATAAGGGTCATTCGCTCGGCCTGACTCTTAATAATGGTCGCGCACTCTTTTGTTTCCTCAGCGTTCAAGTCTTCTGCGATGATCATTTTTGCCCTGCCATCCACAACATTCAGCGGGGTTCCAATCTCGTGGGCGATTCCTGCTGAGATAAGGCCAAAAGTCGAGAGGCGTTCTGTATGCCGTAACTGATCGAGAGTTTTGAGGCGGGCATCATACTCAAATTTTATCTTTTCTTTGGCGATGATAAGACTTGAACACATATCATTCATGGTCTGTGCCAGATCTGCCAGTTCATCATTGCCCACAACTCTGTTGACCTGAAGATCGCCCTGGCCAATACGCTTCGCCTGCCCTGCCAATCTGTTGAGTGGCACACGTATTTTCTGATTAATAAAGAAATAGAGGATCACACCGCAAAATGTGGCAAGAAGAGCAGTGATAATACATGCCCGGATCAGCATTCTGCTCGAATAGAGTTGCAGCGCAGAAAACGACTGGGTCAACTCCAGGGCCCCTGTCTTTTCCTGACCAATATCTACAGGAATATAGGTATTAAGAAGGATTTCTCCATTTTGATCATGAATCTTCAGTGTGGTAATTTCCTCTAAGTGCAGCTCTTTAAATTGCTCTTTGTCACTACCTGCCAGCCTGGCAGCATTGGGAAAACTGTCGGCCCAAACCCAGCGAATGCCGATTTTTCCGGATTCACTTGCATCGCGGATAAGCTGAAGAGCTTTCTCCTCGCCACTTTCCTTCCAGGTATGTGCAATCATACCTGAAATGCTGTTACCATTTTGTATGGCATTGGTGACCATATCGGTTTCAAACTGTTCTATCTCAGCACGAAAACTCAAATATTCATCAGTTCCGATCAAAACAATCATGCCGAGCATGAGATAGCCAAACAGGTGGTAAAAAAGTTTCATAATTTCATAACGTATTAAAAGTAGAGCTACATAGTGATGAAGCGAAAGTGTATTTTCAGGAAATTCTGAAGAGTTTTACAGGTAAGCAAGCAAAGCGAGACTCCGCAGAAAGGCCACTCCCGGACAGGATCGAAACAGAATTGGCCTCTACAATCACAGGTACTCTTTTTAACACCGGATTATCTATATCACAACATGAAGATTTTCAGTTGTTAGAGCCTTAGTGTCAGCTGGGGAAATTGGTTTGACCAACATGGCTTACCAGCGAAGGTGAGCAGAGAGGGCTGAGGGGTGATGAGTAATAGCTCACACGAGAAAACTGGGAACATTGAGACACATTTGATATCGCGGGGGAGGAAGTGCATGTGAGATGATACAGGTTTCAGACATCATCTCACATGATATCAGGCGTAAAACTCGCTTAGAACACAAAAACGTCGGTCAGCTCCCCTTTAGCCAGGGTAGTAGCCGCTTCAACAGCAATATAACCATCGGCCTTCACTATTGAACTCAACATATGCGAGCCCTGCTGTGAGATTGGTTTAATCGTAGGAATTGAATTCGGTTCATCGGTAATAACCACCCGAATAAAATCGGTGCGTTTACCACTATTTTCAATAGCAACCTCAGCCTTTGCAGAGATGGTTTTTTTCAGATGACTCACACCCTGCAGAGCGGCAAGACTTGGGATGACATAATTCTGAAAACACATAAAGGCGGAAACGGGATTGCCCGGCAAACCAAAGAGTAATGTCCTGCCCTTTTTTGCCACAAAAAGCGGTTTCCCCGGCTTCTGACGGATCTTCCAGAACAGCTGTTCAAAGCCTACCTGCTCTGCCGCTTCTTTTACATGATCATGGCGGCCAACTGAAACTCCACCTGAACAAAGAATGATATCACAATCCTGCTGCAACGCTTTACGCATTGACTCAACGGTCACCTCAAAATCATCTTCAACATGCATACACTCGGCAATGCGCCCGCCAGCTTCAAGAATGGCCGCCTTTAGCATCGGAGCATTCGAGTCGCGCACCTGAAACGGCTTTATCTCACCATCACCATAATGGGCAAGCTCTGTACCTGTAATAAACAGTGAGACGAGAGGAGTATCATAAACAGCGACAGTCTTTACACCTACAGACGAAAGCTGAGCGATCTGCCGTGATTTCAACACCAGCCCCTGTTCCATGAGTTGTGTTCCGGCAGCAAACTCCTCACCGGCATAACGAACGTCCTGGCCCTGTTTTTTACAGGCAAAAACCGCCACCTTGCCATCAGTTTCTTCGGTGTCCTCGACTCGTACAACCGTATCCGCACCCTCAGGCACCATAGCGCCGGTACTGATACGTATTGCCTCACCTGCACCTACACTATTTTCATACGGTACACCGGCCTGACTTTCACCGACAATGCTAAGTTTTGCGGGTTCGTTGACTGATACACCGTGTACATCATCCCAGCGCAATGCATACCCATCCATAGCAGAACTTGTATATCTGGGAGATGGTTCCGGGGCGTTGATATCTTCAGCAAGGCGCCTGCCAAATGCGTCTTCAAGAGAGATGTTGATGATTCGCGGCTCAGGCAGGTTATCCTGCAGAATCCGAATAGCTTCTGCTACTGTAATCATGTTCATCCCCCGATTGATGCCATCGATTCTTCACTGTCTTTTTCGTTTAACCGCGCAGCTTCTTTACCGTTAACGAGCTTTTTGCTGACACTTGAGGCAATCTCTTCGGCCAGTTCACTATCGGTAATATCAGTCCTGAGCAGCTCACGCAGATTTAGAACCCCTTTATCGTAAAGGCAGTTTTTCATCATACCGCTTGAGGTGATGCGGAGCTTGTTACAGGAACCACAGAACTTTCGTGATTCGCCTTCAATTATCCCCAGCGTTCCCTGATAGCCTGTTGCTGAAAAGCGACGTGCGGTTTCGATGTTATTGGAGGATATTTCTTTTAATCCTGGAAAGAGTCTGAACAATCGTGTTTCAAGAGGCAGCTCCATGGAGCGCTCTACATGCTCTTTACCTGAAAACGGCATCAACTCAATAAAGCGAAGCGCTACAGGCTTATCTTTAATGAGCCCTGCCATACGGACAAGTTCATCATCGCTGGTGTCAGTCTGGATCACCGCGTTAACTTTAAGTGGAATACCAAGCCGAAGTGTCTCGTGAAAAACCGAGAGAACTGTTTCAAGTTTATTGCGGCGGGTAATCTCTTCAAAACGTTTTTCATCAAGGGTATCAAGACTGAGGTTCATACCTTTGAGGTCTAACTTTTTAAGGTCCGAAAGATACGGCAGAACAGCGACACCGTTGGTGGTGAGGTGCAGCTTCAACCCCGGATTCTGCTCGCATATACGCTGCATGAAACCGAGACAGCCTTTGCGAACAAATGGTTCGCCACCGGTTATCCGTATCTTATTAACTCCGAGTCTGAAAAAAATGCGGGCAATTCTTTCCATCTCTTCATAGGAGAGAATAGATTGATGATCAAGGAAATCAACACCTTCTTCAGGCATGCAATAGCGACAACGAAGGTTGCATCGATCTGTAATGGAAAGACGTAGATATGTTACCTGACGGCCAAAAGTATCGACCAATTTTGAAACACCGGTTGCGCCAATAGCGCAGGATCGTGCATTCATGCAGACTCCTTTTCAAGGTTCGGAAGGCAATACCGTTTCCAGCATTACCCTATCGGCCGCAAACCATACTTCACTAGGAAAGGTAGGTCTTTTGGCTCGGAGTTATTTTAATTTTCGCATCTCTTACACATTATGCACAGGCATTGAATGTGTCTTGAAATATCTACATGAAAACAGGTTTCATTGCAATATCCGTTAATATGCATATACAGAATATTATCACTGAGAGCCTGTAGTTTCGCGACCTACCAGTGAGCAGACGCGAATAAAAGCTCCTCAATTCATGGTCTTGCTGCTAGTGTCACGTCAATGATGGAATGTCGGTATATTGCACCGTATTTTTATGTTCCAGTGCTGTCGGTGTATGTGGCGCATAGTTGTGCTATGTAACACATACACAACAGCACTGGAGCGAAAAAGGACAAGCAAGATACTGACAGATCAGCGTTGACGGGACACTGGACTCTCATAGAGTTGAATCAATATTGAAAAAGAGGCCACCTGCTACTACTATGATTAAAATGAACTATCAGCAATTGGACTAGGAGGGTGTCCGACAATGCTCTTTTCACCCATATCTTCGTTAAACTCGAAAAATTATCCTCGGAATATTAACTATATGCCTCCGGTAATTTTGCGAGTTTGCCTCGATCTGAGCGAAAAACCCTATTGTCGGACAGCCTCCTATGAGCTTATCGGAAATCAGAAATCTATTCGAATACTCAATACTGATTAGATAAGATGGTACGAGGTGAAGCGTGAACGGTGAGGCATCAGGATTGAAGCGTATACAACTTTACAATATAGAATCATTAAATATTGTTAGTAGTTACGTTTGTTATATTTTGTTTACAAATACTGCAGTTTGCACCTCACGGCTTACGTTTAAATGATTCAAATAAACGCAATATAAATAACCATACGACTCTCAAAGGAGCACACGATGACAAAATATGGATTTCTCGGGATTGGTATTATGGGCAAAGCTATGGTGGCAAACCTACTACAAGCTGGTCTTGACGTCACAGTATGGAACAGAACCGCGTCACGATGTGACAGCCTCATCGATATGGGTGCCTCACATGCTGATAGCCCGGCAGCGGTAATTGAAAAGTGCGATATCACCTTTGCCATGGTCTCTGATCCCGAGGCAGCAGAAGCTCTCTGCTTTGGGGAGCACGGTGTACTTGCCGGGATGTCAGCTGGCAAATCATATGTTGATGTTTCAACAGTAGCCCCTGAGACTTCACAAAAAATATCTGCAGCCATCAAAGAGAAAGGCGGGATGTTTCTTGAAGCACCTGTTTCCGGGAGTAAAAAACCTGCGGAAGACGGCACACTGGTATTCCTCTGTTCAGGTGATGAAGCGCTCTACACCCTGGCCAAACCTGCTTTAGATATAATGGGCAAGAAATCGTATTATTTCTCTGAGACAGGTCAGGGAGCGCAGATGAAACTGGTAATCAACATGGTTATGGGCACAATGATGACAGCCTTTGCTGAAGGGTTGGCCTTAGGCGATAAGATTGGCCTCAAAATGGAAGATGTGATCGATGTGCTTGCTCAAGGTGCCATCAACAACCCTATGTTTCAACTGAAAGGGCCGCTTATGGCGGATGGGAAATTTGCCCCTGCCTTCCCGCTCAAACATATGCAAAAAGATATGCGTCTCGCCCTGCAGCTTGGTGATAAACACAGTCAGCCTATGTATACAGCCGCAGCAGCAAACAACTCATATATTAAGGCCCGGGATAACGGCAGTGAAGATGAGGATTTTTCTGCGGTGATGAAAGTTATTTAATGGTGGAACAAAGGCAACCTCTTCGCAACATCACTTTGGGAAAGAGTGCATAACCTTACGCTATTTTATTCACCATCCTTCTGAGAACATCGCATATTCTCAGAAGGATGGTAAGGTTTCGGCAGGCACTAACTACTCTTCCAGTCGTTCAATCTCATCTATAAGATCATGCAATCCGGCAACCGCATTCGGATAAAGTTCGTGTAACTGTTCGATATTATCTTCTTTGCCAGCAACTTCCATATCCCGGAAAATCGAAAAAAGCGCAGGAGCACTAATATTTGCCGCAGCTCCTTTCATCTTATGCGCCTGCCTGCCAGCCTGATAACAGTCATCTGCCTCAATGGAGTCATGTAATTCATCCAATTGCTCAGGCAGCATTTTTTTCACTTCATTAAGAATCATGACAGCAGTCTCCCTGTCATCCATAAGTCTGTCAACCAAATCAGGCATATCTAGAATCTGGGCATCAGTTTCTGCAGACACTGCACTCGCCACTACTGATTTCTGCATGTTTTTTTGCCCTCCCTGTTCTAAACTCTGACTCACTTCAATCAGCACCTGCAGCAACTCTTCATACTCAATCGGCTTACTTAAGTAGCCATTCATTCCTGCAGCAAGGCATCGCTCCCTGTCAGTCTGCATTGCATGAGCAGTCAGGGCGACTATCTGCACATTAGGATTCAGAAGAGTAGTTTTACCGGAACGGATACGTTCAGCTGTGGCGAATCCATCAAGAACCGGCATAGAAAGATCCATAAGAACCAGATCAAACGGTTTGGATTCGAGCAATGTAAGCGCCTCTTCACCATTCTCCGCTGTATGTATATCTCCAATCCCCAGCCTGTTTAAAATCCCTCTTGCCACCTGCATATTGATATGATTGTCTTCAACGATCAAAACCCTCAGCGAAGTGTCCAGCTCACTCCTGAAGTCAACAGCTAACGGTGATACATTTACCGCAACGTCCTCTTCCTTTTCACCTCGTAGGATTGCAATGCTCTTTTTGAGATCGCAGATGCGTACCGGCGCAGGAAGACATCCGGATACCCACGCACCGCCAAGAGCATCCCTGATTAAATCAGACGCCCCTGTTATAAAAATACATGGTGCATTCTCACTGGCTGCAAGCTCACCCTTAATATAACTCGCCAAAGCCCCATCGGTAAGCAGAGAAGCCTGGACATAGATAGCATCCGGGATATCAAGTTTTCCGTTAGCAGTAAAATCGCCCAGTAATTCTGAATAACTGCGCTCCTGCACATGAGCCCCCCTGCTGCACAACTGTTCAGCCAGCATCTTCCGGAGTGTTTCATTTTCTATTGCCACAAGAATGTTTTTATCGCGTAACAATTGACTCTTCTCGTTAGCACTACCACTCTCTACATACGACATTTTTACAGTAAAGCTGAATTCAGAACCGTGATTCTCTTCACTCATCACCTCAATTTCACCACCCAGCAGGTTGACAAGCTGCTTTGATATGGCAAGACCAAGCCCGGTTCCACCGAATTTTCTAGTATATGAACCATCAACCTGAGAGAAGCTCTCAAACAACAGATTCTGATGATCAGCTGCAATACCGATCCCGGTATCTCTGACCGAAAATTTCAGCACTACCTGACCATTCGCCATATCAAGTGGCTGGATACCCACCACCACCTCACCATTCTCGGTAAACTTGATCGCGTTTCCAACAAGATTAATAAGGATCTGTTTTAATCGACCGCGATCACCTGTAACACTCTCAGGCAGGTCAGGATGTGGCACACATAACAGATCCAGCTGCTTCTCCAGCGCCTTGACCTTCAGGATATCCATGCAATCATCCAGCAGTTCACAGAGCCCGAATTCCCGCTCCTGAAGAACAAGCTTTCCTGCTTCAATTTTCGAGTAGTCAAGAATGTCATTAATGACATGCAACAGTGAGTCAGCACTCGTTTCGATTGTCTCGACAAATTCACGCTGTCGTATATCGAGATCAGTACCACTTAAAAGCGTCGTCATCCCCAGAACACCATTCATGGGAGTTCTGATCTCATGGCTCATATTGGCAAGAAACTGGCTCTTTGCCCTGCTGGCAAGCTCTGCCTGTTCACGCGCCCGCACAAGGTCTGTGATATCAGACATTATGCCGACCAGACCAGTCACAGTGTTATTGCTATCTGTGATGGCTGCTTTAGAAAACGTTATCTCGCGTTTGTTCCTGTTTTTATCAAATACACACCAATCGTAGGATTCACTGCCAGCCTCCTCCAGCAGTTCCTGGTCTTTGAGTGAAAGCTTTTCAGCTATCTCCGGTCGGGCAAAATCAAATAGGGTTTTACCCAGTATCTCTTCACGAGTTGCACCAAGAAACTCCTCAAAAGCACGATTACATCCTACATATCTCCCTTCTGTATCTTTATAAAACATGGGATTAGGGATAGTCTCCATAACAATACGAAGAATCTCCCACTGCTTACGCTGCTCGGCTTCTGCAATCTCTGCAATTTCTTTCGATGCAAAAAGTTCACTGGTCCGTTCCGCAACCAGATCCTCAAGGTGGCTATGATATTGGCGAATCTCATCTCTGTTGTGCAACAGGGTTTGTGACATCTCATTAAACGTCGCTCCCATATCGCCAATTTCATCTTTCGCAGGGAGGAAAACCGTCTCCCCAAGGTTGCCCTCTGTTACCCTGCGCATCCCTCTTCGCAAGACATTTAAAGGGGCTATAATTGCCTTTTCCAGGAAAATATTTAGCAGCAGAATTATCAGCAGCAACCCAGTAAAAAAGAGCCCAACAGACAACAACATCAACTGGGCATTATCTTTTTTTATAGTGCTGAGGTTGTAATATATAGCCAGATACGCTGCTCGCTCTCCAATAATATTAATGCTGTTGATGTAGACGCAATAATCCTGCCCATCCTCTGTAAATTCCCAGAAAGTGGTATTGTCATGTTCTTTTGAATACGTCATTATTTCATGAGGAACTGGCCGCAAAACAGCCGCACAGTATTGTAATGAGCCATCAGCATTATGGAGGCAGGCATTTTCTATCTCTTCGACGATCTCTTCAATTTCTCTGAGCGACACAAGTTGTGCCAGATCCCTGCCGGCAAAGAGAGCATTGGCAAATTCATTCTGTTTCTGCTTATAAATAGTCTCTAAAAGAACTCTTACACGATCGACCTGGTCTTTTGTTCGACGTGTTTCAAGGGGATAAATGAAGGCGGCAAAAGCCAACGCTATGCCCAGCATAGCCATTATCAATGCAACATTTATTTTGAGGGGCAGTCTTCTAATCATCTTTTACAGTGTTGATGGAGTTAAAATACCCTTTGCGCCAGCACGTTACGGGCTCACCGTGGAATTAAAGACTCTCTTACCATGTACATATTTCATGATAATAACATTCGTATCACGAAGATCACCATGCTCATCAAAGGAAATGCTTCCGGTCGCGCCCAAATAGTTGTCAGTTGCGGCAATTGCATCTCTGATTGCTTTTCGATCCGTACTTCCCGCGTTTTCAATTGCCTTAACAAGCACCATAAACGCATCATACACAAGAGGAGTTGAATAATTAGTGATGGTATCAATCGTTGATTCATCAAACAGTTTCTGGGCGAAATGGCTCACCCTATTTGGTATATCCGGATGCCATTGCGCCGTCTGATAGCTCCCTTCAACATCCTCAGGGATAAGCCTTTCCAGCATATCCCAGCCGTCTCCACCTAAAAATGTAGCTGTAACCCCATGTTTTCGGGCCTGCTTCATTAATAAGGCAGTATCACGAGAATATCCGGGAATGTAGATTACATCCGTGTCTAAACGGGAGATGGTTTCAATGAGCGGTGTAAAATCTGCAGCAGCACCGCGGTATCCATAATCAAGTATTACTTTACCACCAGCAGCCTGGAAAGCTTCACTGTAATAGTGAGCTAATGTTGCAGAGTATTGTTCATCGATATTACTCAGGACTATACTTGTCTTTGCTTTAAGGCTTTCAATCGCAAAATGGGCCATTGCCCGGCCCTGAGTGACGTCTGTGAAGCTGACACGAAATACATAGTCCTTATTAAGGGTTACACCGGGGTGAGTTGAGGCGGGACTGATCATAGGTATACCGGCTTCATTGAGTACCGGCGCGATGGCAAGAGAGTGCGAACTCCAGTGAGCACCGATAACAGCAGTTACCCCGGCGTCCCTCGCTGCATGTGCTGCTTCAAGAGCACCGATAGAGGTGCTGTTATTATCAAACACAAGCACTTCAACAGGACGCCCTAAAACACCGCCGTTTTCGTTAACTCTCTCCGCAACAACTGCAATCATCTCCAGGAGAGATCTGTTGTGAGGTGCTGCGATACCGGTTACCGAAAAGATTGCACCAATAGTTATCGGCTCAGGTTCCGTGTGGGTTCCTGATGCATCAGCAACTGCATCAGCCTGTCGGAGCACAATCACAAACAAAACGCTACATATCAGTAATAGACGGGTAAATACATTCACGGGTTCACCATGTATACGCCATTCATATATCATCGGTATTGCCTCATCTCTCTGCTACATACTCTACCAGCACATAGTGTAAACAGGTTGCAAATAGAACCACGTTAGCGATCTCAGAGGTTTTCGTGATAGTGATACTAAAGTTTACAGGTAAAAAAGTGAACCAAAATTATTGGTAATACAGGTATAAGCGGTTAAACAAATCATATACCAGGTTACACGTATCTAAAAAAAAACGCCGGTCTACCATAAAAGGCAGACCGGCGCAGGATGTTCTGGAACAGTTTTTTTTTAGAATCAGGCAGCTTTTTCGTCTTTCTGGTGATCTCTATCGAGGTGGAAATTAATCCATGACGAAGTGTCTTTTAGCTCCCAAAGCCGTGGCGGCACAAAATGACCTGTAAGTTCATCTGTTTCATTATGTTTCTTCATCCTGTGATATGCTCTGACCCATACGCAGTATTTATCCTCATGCACCTCACAATAACCGTCACGGCTACCGCCACATGCACCGTTTCTCGTATGCTTAGGGCAACCTGACTCAGGACAGAGGAAACCGACATGCTGAATCCCGCAATCACCGCAACTCTGGCATGAGAGCATCAGCTTCTTGAAAGGATCTTCAAGAAATGCTTTCAACATCCAGGATGCGTTGCTCTTATCAAGCTTTGTAGAAATCTTTTTATAGATTGGGGCAAGCGAAGCCTTTTTATCAAAGAACAGATCGTGCGCTGTACGCAGGAACAGGTAATGTGCATCATCTGCCACATTAAAGGAAATCTCGTCTTTTACCGGAGTGCTCTCTCCCTGCTTATCTGCATTCTTGTAGAGATAGAATTTGTTTGGTGCGTCTTCGCGGAACTCTTCAACATAATCCTGCCAGTTATGCTCGATAGCCTCCATGCGATCCAGGATTGTTGCTACAGTATCGAAACTTTTATGTACTCCACCGATATGGATACCTTTGTAGCCGATTCCTTTGAGAACAACACCCAATCGTGCAGTACGCTCGATAGCATGTTTCATACCTTCGCCCTTCACCTCGTAATCTTGTGAAATCTGCTCAAAGAGTTTCTTTGAGACATAGACGCCCGGTACTCTGCCATTGTGCATTGCACGTGCAGGTCCTTTGCCGAGAAGGTAGAGAGAAGCAAGAGTTGGAATGGTGATGTTGTTGTGTTTATTGAAAATCAGCAGTTCTTCATACTTGTCAATATCATAGCCAAGCTGCGTTATGGTAAAGGAGGACCCTGCCTCTATCTTGCGCTGCAACTTTCTATACTGAACCCAGGCTTCGGCTTCAGTGTATTTAAATGGTGATACTGCACAACCGGTAACAAAGACTTCTGAATGGCCTGTCTTTATTAATCGTTTATTCAAATCGTTGAGCATGGAAGTGAGGATGACTGAATCGAAATCAAAAACCGGTGTGCCACGACCGCCAAAACCTTTACCCGAGTAATCACCGGTAAGGGCAAGAATGTTTTTCATTCCAAGTCTGGCAAGTTGAAGCGCCCTGCTCTCCATCCCCATTCGGTTTGTATCCCGACAGGTGAAATGAACGATTACGTCCATGCCATAATCAAGTATCTCACGACCAATCGCATCAGGGCTGAGAGCCGGATTACCACCCGGGTTATCTGTTATTGAAACAGCAGTGATACGACCATCATCAAACGCGTCCTTTGAAATCTGTTTTATAGTATCAATTGCACCACCGCTGAATTCCCGGCCGGGAACCAGCTCGAGAGTCACTACAAATTTCTCCGGTGTTGAAATATCATCATTGAAATTGCGTATCACAGAACCATCTCCTTATTAATATCTTTGGGAAACATAGTCCCAAATCTTTCAAGGCATGCAGTTTTTCTAACATTTCAAGGAAACGTGGTTTCCTGAAAATGCTGTAAACAATCGCGTGCATGACAAAAAAACACTATCACCCTATGCGTACGTTGTTTTACCCTGCAGACCGATACCACACCACCCACACATACCACATAGTAGTAATTGATTATATACCTTCAAAGAAGAGAAAACGACACATCATTCATGATAAATTTTGATATGCATATTCACACATTCTGATAAATGAATAGCGATTTGTTTTTATCTCAATGTTTTCAATTAATTACAAACACCACATAAAGGCGGTGTTTTCTTAAGAGGAAGACAGATTAATCACTTAGACACGTTCAATTAAAGACAGTGATAACTGTTTCCACCTGAGTTAATGTCATTTTTGGCAGCTAACAACACCGGAAACCAGGTTCTCAACATCATCAGAGAAAATGGTAAAAAAGGAGTGAGTTAATCAGGAATATTACAGGAAGGAGTTACATCAAAACAGACAGCAATCAGCCGAAGCAGCATGCTCCTGCGCCGGCAATGATATCATGTCATAAATAGGAGTTACGTATCAACATGTGACGAAACAGCATGATTTAAATCGTCGAATGAATCACTATTACGGTAGTATCAGCCGGTAGTCTTTTGTTTCATTTTGTTTATAAGTTCTTCTTTCTCTTTCAGCAGAGCATGAACTTCGGCCGCAGCCTCATAGTTATCCTGAGCAGCCTGAACCGCCTCTTCACGAGCGTGCTCGGCATGACTAATTTTCTCAATGGATGCCTGGACTACTTCATCCATTTGCCCCTCAAAATCTTTTTGCAGAGCGTCGTAGGCAGCCGACTTTTCATCTCTGTCCTGCCTCACCACCGCAAGCTCTTCTGTGAGTTGCTGCACATCTCTATTTTTCTTGAATAGAAGTAACAGAGATATTGCCGCGACAATTACCGCAACACCCGCAACCAACCATATAATCATATTTTCCATAATTCTTTCGCCTGTACACTTCGATAATAATGTCGTGAGTTCATCTCGGGAGAAAAACGATTTCGTTTCCAAATTTCAGAATAATAGTGAGTTAAAATAGCTGCTACAACAAATCACAAATCTAAGCAAACCATAACTAAGCCTATCCATTTACGTGAGTATAGACAATGTTTTTGACATTTTTTTTACAGAAAAATTCAGCAACTTCCTGACAAATCACATAGAATCTCCCGTGACTCAATCTACAAGACCCAACACAACTAACTGTTATCAATACATACCACAAAAAAAACAACCACCAAATCCTGCATATACTTTTCAGTAGATTGCACGCAAACATTATATTATTGCACACTTTCCGAAAAAGCTTTTGCCACACCACTGTCGCCGAATTATAGTGAACCATCGAGTCATTTTATAATCCGCTTGTATCACGTAACATTTCCTATAAAACAGGTACTCACATGAAACTTATAGTCTCAGGCTCTATGGCCTATGACAGAATTATGACCTTCCCTGAAAACTTTGCAGATCATATCCTCCCGGACAAAATCCACGTGCTTAATGTCTGTTTTCAGGTAGATGGCGTAACCGAACATTTTGGCGGCACCGCAGGAAACATCGCCTACGCATTACAACTCATGCAGAGCACGCCAACCATCACTGCGACCATTGGCCATGACCATCGCAGATATTTCAAATGGCTTGAAAAAAACAATATTCCTGCAGATGGAGTAGTAATCGTAGAAGAAGAATTTACTGCTGGTGCCTACATCACCACCGATAAAGGTGATAACCAGATCACCGGTTTTAACCCCGGCGCCATGAAGTATTCTTCAAATCTTGATTTTGATGGGCTGGACCCTGAAAACACCATTCTCATTGCCTCTCCGGGTAATCTTGATGACATGATCAACTACCCGCGCATCTGCAAGGAGAAAGGTATTCGATACATTGTCGATCCTGGCCAGGCATTACCTGTGCTTGATGCGGCTGATCTCATTGAGGTTATCACCGGTTGCTTCCTGCTGATCGTTAACGATTATGAGTTCGACATGATCCTCAATAAAACCGGACTGAGCAGAGAAGAACTGCTGGCACTTGGGGACTCAACCATTATCACTCTCGGTGAGCATGGCTCCAGTCTATTCACCAACGGCACAGAAACCAAAATAGCTGTCGCAAAAGCTGATAACGTTGTCGATCCTACCGGTTGCGGTGATGCATATCGCGGTGCTCTGCTGAGTGGACTTGCAGCGGGGAAAGATCTGGTTGAAAGCGCAAAAATGGGAAGCGTATGTGCTTCATTTGCAGTCGAGCGTCAGGGCACCCAGGTGTACAGCTTTACTCAGGAAGAGTTTAAGAAGCGTCAGGACAGCTACTAATAAATATTTTCCTTATCTTCAGGTAAATCCTCAGGCACCTTTGACCTTAGCCATGAGGATTCACTTAGTATTTTCTAATTACTCCTTCTCCTCAGCGTATTAAAGTGAGGAGAAAGGTGTGAGGTGTGAGGCGTGAGGCGTGGGTAGCCGATAAATGACAACCGTTTGAATCACGTATATTTTCATATAGTTGATGATGGTTTCATTGTTTTTTGCAGTTTTACCCCTCACTCCTCACTCCTCACGTCATTCAGCTGAGTTTTAGTGATAATCATTTAGTATTATCGTAGAGCAACTGCCACTCGGGACCTGTTCTCCCGCCCCAGAACCGAGCAGATAAACTCACCGGCAGCAACAAGTTCAGTCAGATCCACATCGGTCTTTATCCCCAAACCAATGAGCATATAAAGCAGATCTTCACTGGCAACATTCCCGCTTGCCCCGCTTGCGTATGGACAACCACCAAGTCCTGCCACTGAACTGTCCACCGTCTGCACGCCTATCTGCAGGGCGGCAAAGATGTTTACAAGCGCCTGACCGTAGGTATCATGAAAGTGTACTGCCAGAGTCTCAACCGGCACCTTTTCCATTACCCTCCTGATCATTGCCTGCACCATTCCAGGAGTACCAACTCCGATGGTGTCGGATAGAGCAATCTCAGTGCAGCCCATCCTGTAAAGCGCTTCCGTTACCCGGGTCACCTCGGAGAATGATATCGGGCCTTCATACGGACACCCCATAGTGCAGGAGACATATCCACGAATTGAGATATTATGCTGCACGGACTGTTCGATAATCTCTTTGCAACGCTCAAGCCCTTCATCGATAGAACAGTTGTTGTTCTTTTGTGAAAAGGACTCTGAAGCAGATGCAATAATACTCACAGCTTCAGCGCCTGCACCAAGACCATCCTCAAACCCGCGCACATTAGGAACCAGCAACGGGTAGCTGACAGTATTACGCATGGCGATTCCAGCAAAGACTTCCCTGAAATCAGCAAGCTGGGGAACCCATTTGGGTGATACACAGCTTGAGACTTCTATCACCGGTAATCCGGCAGAACTGAGCATATTGATAAACGTGATTTTATCTTCAGTCGACACAACAGTCGGCTCATTCTGCAGTCCGTCCCGAGCGGATACCTCTACTATTTTTACACGCTCAACCAGTTGCATTTTCACTCCCGGTATCCAGTTCAAACTCCAACAAACGATCACGCTCCTCAACTGAGTCACCTGCTGCGTAGAGAAGCTTGATCACCCTGCCATCGCCCGGTGCCTTAATTACATATTCCATCTTCATCGCTTCAAGCACCATGATGGTGTCGCCCTTTTTTACTACCTGCCCATTCTTCGCCATAACTCCGGTGACATTACCGGGGATAGGTGCTCGAAGTGAGTTCCCTTCACCATCACCTGAACCTTCTCCTATCCCTTTATCAATGAGGGTAAACTGGATTGTCCTCCCCTCACAAAAAAGGGTCAGCATATCTCCATGGTGCACCACTTCAGCGGATACATTGCGGCCGTTTACCCGACAACGAAGAGCATGGTTGATACATGTCACTTCACTCATCGTAAAGGTTTCCTCGCCGACCGCTATGGTATAGACATCATCTGAGATTACAGAAACTTCATGGTCCTTTCCGCGATTTTGAAAATGTACACAAAACCTGTTCGGTTCATTCAACCTGAAACCCAGACAACTGCCCCAAGGCGAAAAACTATCTGCAGTCTCAGTGAATTTTCGCTTCGCCTCTTCCTGTAAAACACCCATATGACCGAGAGCCGCATACGCGATCATCACATCAGGTACCAACTGGTCTGCAACCATACTTTCCAGTGTATTATCTACATATTGGGTTGTATGTGCGGCTGTTATAAATGCAGTATCCGAAGCCATCCTGCTCAAAAAATCGATATTTGTGGTAACCCCTGCAAGATGATAGGCGGCAAGGCCATGGAGTAATTTTTCGATAGCTTCAGCTCTATCCCGGCCGTGAACAATAAGTTTTGAAAGAATCGGATCGTAGAATGGCGTAACACTATCCCCTTCCCGAATCCCTCCATCTATACGCAAACCTGAAACGCAGGCAGGTTCCCGAAGATAATCGATCCGACCAGACGACGGCATAAAATCCCGGGCCGGGTCTTCCGCATAGATCCTTGCCTCGATGGCGTGACCGGACAATTGCACATCGTCCTGATTGCATGGCAGAGGCTCGCCAGCCGCCACAAGTAATTGCCAGCTCACCAGATCTCTATTGGTGATCATCTCTGTTACCGGATGCTCTACCTGCAAACGGGTATTTATCTCAAGAAAATAGAATTGGCCATTGCAGTCGACTAAAAACTCAACTGTTCCGGCCCCGATATACCCCACCGCATCGGCAGCGGTAACAGCGGCATCATAGAGACTATCGAGCAGTTCTCTGCCAAGCCCGGGGGCTGGTGCCTCTTCAATAATTTTCTGATGCCGCCTCTGCAGTGAACAGTCCCGCTCAAACAGGTGAAGTGTTTTTCCATGACTGTCCCGAAAAATCTGCACCTCAATATGACGGGCACCATGTATATGCTTTTCCCAGAGCAGACTGCTATCGCCAAAGGCGCTGGCAGCCTCGCGCCCTGCTGTGCCTATTGCCTCCTGCAAATCTTCTC
Organism: Desulfosediminicola flagellatus; assembly: GCF_005116655.2. Lineage (GTDB taxonomy): Bacteria > Desulfobacterota > Desulfobulbia > Desulfobulbales > Desulfocapsaceae > Desulfopila > Desulfopila flagellata. The sequence continues at coordinate 4,159,339 of NZ_CP050698.1, forward strand.
GGCCCTCAACCATTCGGATACCTTTTCCGCCGCCACCCCGATCAGCTTTAATGAGTAGAGGATAACCGGCTCGATCCGCCTGCTGTTCAAGATCTTTCAGCTTATCGGTTTCAACATAGCCTCCGGGAATGATCGGAATTCCAGCCTTCTCCATTATCTCCTTGGCCCGGCCTTTTATACCCATCTCAGTGATAACGTTTGCCGGCGGCCCTATAAATATCAGCCCGGCGGCTTCACATGCTGCGGCAAAGTCCGGGTTTTCAGAGAGAAAACCATAACCGGGATGTATGGCCTCAACCCTTGCCTGCTTTGCCACCTTCAAAATATTTTCACCATGCAGATAACTTGAAATTGCAGGTGCAGGCCCAATACAAAAGGCTTCATCCGCCAATTCGGTATGAAGAGCATTGGTATCCACTTCAGAATAGACAGCAACGGTCGCTATCCCCATATCACGGGCCGTGCGGATAATTCGACAGGCTATTTCACCACGATTAGCAATCAGGATTTTTTTAAACATGGATGTTCCCTGTGATTTAGTTTCCATCCCTCCACGACGGTTGTCTCTTCTCCAGAAAGGCCGCAAGCCCTTCCTGCCCCTCATCAGACACCCTGATGGCTGCGATTACTTCAGCCATAAACTCGGTGTTTTTCTGCCTGCTCACATCACTGTTGCCGAACAGTTTACCTTTAATCGCAGCCATAGCCTCCGGCCCATTCGCCAGTAACTGGTCACATATTCTCCCGCACACATCATCAAGATCATCTGCACTGACCAGTTCGTGCACCAGGCCAATCTCCCGTGCGACTGCACTGCTGAACCGCTCACCAGTGAGCGCGTAACGCTGAGCATTACGCTCACCGATTGCACGACTGAGGTACGGTGAGATTACAGCGGGAATGAGGCCGAGCTTAACTTCTGTCAAAGCAAAGGATGCAACATCAGCTGCAATTGCAATATCACACGCAGCGACCAGACCGACACCGCCGCCCAGAGCTGGTCCATGGACAACAGCGATGGTCGGTTTCGGTAAAACAGAAAGGTCATGAAAAAAATCAGCGAGCGCCAACGCGTCCTGATAATTTTCATACTTCGAATAGCCCACCATCCGTTTCATCCAGTTCAGATCAGCACCTGCCGAAAAGCTCCCGCCACTTGCCTTCAACACCACAACGCGGACTACGGGATCGGCATCATACTCAGCAATCACCTCATGGAATTGCTTTAACATCTCATAGTCAAAAGCATTGTGGCTCTCCGGGCGATTCATGGTAATAGTTGCCACACCTCGAGAATCACATTCTGTCAGAATTGCTTTCATAGATTTTGGTCACCTGTTGAGATTACATTCGAAATACACCAAAACGCGTATCTTCAATCGGTGCGTTCAAACTGGCCGAAATCGATAAACCAAGCACCATACGGGTATCAGCAGGGTTTATTATTCCGTCATCCCACAGCCTGGCACTGGCATAATAAGGATGCCCCTGATGATCATACTGCGTTCTGATCTGTTGTCTGTACTCCTCAAGTTCCTCTTCGGAGTCACTTCCGCCTCTGACCTCTGCAAGCACATTGGCCGCCTGCTCACCGCCCATAACTGAAATTCTGCTATTGGGCCAACTCCAGACAAATCGTGGTTCGTAAGCCCTGCCACACATTGCATAATTTCCGGCACCGAAACTTCCACCGATTATTACGGTGAATTTTGGTACCCGGGCACATGAGGTTGCCATGACCATCTTGGCACCATTTTTGGCGATACCACCCTGTTCATAGCGACCGCCGACCATAAATCCGCTGATATTCTGTAAAAATACTATTGGGATATGTCGCTTGCAACACAACTCAATAAAATGGCAGCCCTTCTCTGCTGACTCAGAAAAGAGCACCCCGTTATTGGCGATAATGCCGACGGGGTACCCCATAATATGGGCAAACCCACACACCAGAGTCGGCCCGAACAGGGTTTTAAACTCATCAAATTCACTACCATCAACCAACCTGCAGAGAACCTCTCTCACATCATACGGGGTACGTATATTTTTCGGCACTACCCCTGCGAGTTCACGTGGATCGTACAATGGGGAGATTGGTTTTCGCAGCTGGATATCGATCTGTTTTTTAGAACACATGGTGGCCATTATCCGCCGGGCCAACCCCAGCGCATGATGATCATTTTCGGCATAATGGTCGGTTACACCTGACTCACGGCAATGCACATCCGCCCCGCCGAGATCTTCCGCGCTGATAATTTCACCCGTTGCAGCTTTTACGAGCGGTGGACCGCCGAGAAAAATTGTTCCCTGCTTCCGAACAATGATTGATTCATCTGCCATAGCAGGAATATACGCTCCGCCAGCGGTACATGACCCCATAACCACAGCCACCTGGGCAATCCCATGGGCCGACATCATCGCCTGGTTATAGAAAATCCGGCCAAAATGATCGCGATCGGGAAACACATTATCCTGTTCAGGCAAAAACGCTCCGCCTGAATCAACCAGATAAATACAGGGGAGATTATTCTGCTGAGCAATCTCCTGAGCCCGTAAATGTTTTTTGACTGTCAGAGGAAAATAACTACCACCCTTTACTGTAGCATCATTGGCGACGACCATGCATTCGCGGCCCCGGACGCTGCCGATGCCTGTAATGATTCCTGCTGCATGGATTCCACCGCCATACATGTCCCAGGCGGCAAACTGTGAAAATTCCAGAAATGGCGAGCCCGGATCCAAGAGTTCCCGTATGCGATCACGAACCAGCAACTTGCCTCTGCCCTGATGCTTATTGCGGGCAGCATCACTACCGCCCAGCCGAATTGTACTCACATTCGTTTCAAGATCAGTAATCAAATTCTGCATCACTCTACTGTTCTCAATGAACTCAGGTGAGTCTGTTCTGATATTCGTTTTAAGTGTTGTCATCTGACCTCAGGTATTGAGCACGCTGTTTCGCATCGAATTGTTACCGTCAGGGAGTTGTTTGCCGAAAGATCTCCCGGCCAATAAGCATTCTGCGTATTTCACTGGTTCCGGCTCCTATCTCATAGAGTTTTGCATCACGTAATAACCGGCCTGCCGGGAACTCATTGATATAGCCGTTACCGCCAAAGATCTGGATTGTATCAAGAGCGAGCTTCGTTGCTTTCTCAGCTGCATACAGTATCACTCCGGCCCCGTCTTTTCTGATATTGGCACCGTTGTCCGCTGCCCGCGCTACTGCATAGGTATATGACCGACAGGCACTCCAGGTTGAATACATATCGGCGATCTTACCCTGAATCAGCTGGAACTCGCCAATGGACGTATTAAACTGCTTCCGCTCATGAATATAGGGAACAACCTGATCCATGCATGCTGCCATTATGCCAAGCGGCCCCCCTGATAAGACAAGACGCTCATAATCGAGCCCGCTCATCAGTACCCTTACGCCGCTGTTCAGCTCGCCCAGCAGATTTTCTGCAGGTACTTCGCAATCCTGAAAAATCAGTTCACAGGTTGGCGAACCGCGCATTCCAAGCTTATCCAGCTTTGGCCCTGTAGAGAAACCTGCCATCTTTTTTTCTATGATAAATGCGGAAATGCCACGCTGACGAAGTTCGGGGGAGGTTTTAGCATACACTATCAGCACATCCGCATTGGGACCGTTGGTAATCCACATCTTTGTACCGTTGAGTACAAAAACATCACCCCGGCGTTCAGCTTTCAACTGCATGCTGATGACATCAGAGCCTGAGCCTGCCTCGCTCATGGCGAGTGCCCCGATATGCTCCCCGCTAATAAGTCGTGGAAGGTATTTTGCTTGCTGTTCGCTGTTGCCATTGAGGCAAAGCTGGTTAACACATAAATTACTGTGTGCACCGTACGCCAGACCAACAGAGGCAGACCCTCTGCTGAGCTCTTCCATTGCAACGACGTGTTCGAGATAGCCCATCTCAGCGCCACCAAACTGTTCTGGTGCCGTTATGCCGAGCAAACCGAGTTGTCCCATCTTCTGCCAGAGTTCTCGTGGAAAGGCGTCCTGCTTATCGATATCTACCGCTAGAGGGGCGATCTCCTGCTGAACAAAATCGTTCACCGATTCCCTCAACAAATTGACTGTCTCGCCTAAATGAAATTCAAGTCCCGCAAACCGTGCCATGCTCACCTCCTTGAAGGTTGTGAGATTTTACCCGGATTAACGAACTGGGTGAGTGATTTTTACGCCCTTTTAAAGGGGTTATACGTCTACAAAAAAGTATGAATATCTCTACTTCCACTTCATCAGCGTAGTTTATCACAGGATCGGTCAAAAAAGTAATTACAGGAAGTTATACAACACGATCATTACCCGATAAAAAAAACATATAGTCATGTTCATCCGGTAACCATACAAATATACATTAAAAGCCAAGTGATCCCGAAAAAGTTGCTATCTGAAAAAACTCAGGCATTCATGCAGGCCTCAGGCTATATTTGAAGCACACTCCAGCCCAAACAGAACCCTCAAATCGAAGTTACAGGCAAACGGCCTATCCACCATATTGCCGGTATCTCAACAGTTTATTCTTTATTTCTATTGTTTCTCTCTAAATGCTACGATAGTATTAGAAAGAAATTACCTTGCAATAACAGTGATACCTGCACGATGTTGGTAGTTTCCATCCGAAAACTACTTTTTGGCTCAATCTCAGTATTACGTTTGAATCAGGTAAGTGCAGACTCCAAATGCTACCTTTCAGGATACCAGTTATTAGAAAGTCATTTAAACGATACGCAATGAAGACAAAAACGAACGACCATCCTAACCGGCAACCTGTACCCGAGGAACGTGTTGTAGTGCTGATGTCCGATATGGTTCAGTACTCACAGCGTACCTCTGCCATGTCACCGGAAGAGTTAAAAGACTTCATCATAGACTACCACCAGACATTGCGCAGTATCGTTGACACTGTTGAAAATCAACCTGTTGAAATAGAACCCTCAGCCGGGGACGGCTCACTTATCGTCTTCAAGCAACGTTTCGGGGAAGATGACGCAATGATATGCACACGTGCAGTGCAGACAGCGACGAAGATAGCATATGCAATCACTGACGAACGTATCCCCCCTACCCGAATGGGAATTTTTCTCGGTACACTGATTGAAGCTGAGCTCTGTGGAAAAATTGCAAAATTCAGCACATGCTTCGCAGTTGCCAACAGACTGGAAGAGCTCTGTGGCCATTTTGGTACGACGATGCTGATGGACCGGGAGGTAGCCCGTAATCAGACAATGGATCAACAATACCTTGTAAGTGTCGGTAAATTCAGCCTCACGAGCGTTCTGCACCCGATGAATACCTTTACGATATACAGGCCGGGTGTGCACACCTGCCCCTGGGATATCGATGAGAAAATGCTACTTGAATTTATCCGCATGAAGAATGAGGCAATGGATCTCTTCAGTGGCAACCTGCTTCTTGGTATCCTTCCTGACTTCCCAACGGTAAGAAACAAGCTCATTGACGCACAAACGTTCTTTATTGACCTGACAGGTCGGGAGGACTTGTCCATTTCCCGTATCCTCGAATACATCAGAGAAACTCCGCACCCTGCCAGTGACTTTAACACCCGCGGCATGAAACTGATGGAGAAAAAACGAGATACTCTGGGCGACAGACTCTTTCACCTGTCCAAGCAGCTCCTGAAAGCGATGAATCACGACATCTACCATACACTTGTAGTAGATACCGCCTGGGAACATTTCTTTAAGCTTGAGTGGCATAAAAAAGGCACGGTGATTATTCAGATAGGCGATGAACCCGATGGTATCTATTATCTCGATACCGGCAGGGCAAAAACCTATAACAACAATTCCGAGCTACTCTCCACCATGGAGGAAGGGGCCATTTTCGGTGAGATGGCGTACTTTGGCGACGGCCGCAAGAGAACAGCTACAGTTATCGCAGACAGTGATGTGGTGGTCAGAAGGATTAGCACCAAAGATTTCAGTAAGCTCCCTGTAATCATAGAGATTTTCAGAAAAATCGCCGAAGCACGAAAAAACGAAATTAAACAGATGGATAGCAATTCATCTATATGAGTGAATCCTCTGGTAGCAATGATGTACATAAGAAACTATCTGATTCCCCATACATCTCAGCTTCGAATTGTGAGGAGTGAGGCGTAAGGTGTAAGGTGTGAGGCGGAAACGACAGCATAAAAACTCCTCTTGCTGTCTTCTTTTATGTCAGACGTGCTGATTTCCAGAGGTAATCAAAAAAAATTATACACGTATACAATCATGAAAAAACTTCCTTTCTTTAGACCAATACAGCTACTCTGCCTCAGCGTTCTTTTTCTACTTTCCGGTTGTGCCGGGCTGAACTCATCATTTGAGACACCGAAGGTTACACTGGCTGACATTAATGTTCGTGAGATAAAAACTCTTGAGACATCTTTTCTTGTTCAGCTTCGTGTTATGAATCCAAACGATTTCCCGCTGGAAATAAAGGGGCTGAGCTGTGATCTTGAAGTTGACGGCCGACAGTTTGCTTCAGGCCTGCAAGGAAATGTTCAGGCAATCGAACCTTACGGATCTGCACTTGTTCCGGTTGAGGTATATGCCTCTGTTCTTGATATGGTCAACTCTGTTATCGGTTTAATTCAATCAGCGAACAAACCGAATGCGCCTATGGAAAGTCTTACGTATCGGCTTGTCGGAAAAGTTCATGTGAGCACAGGTACGTTGACCCGTAATGTGCCGTTTGAGTCCGAGGGGGAGTTGAATCTTAAATAGTTTCCATCCGAAAACGGTGCTTTTCATCTAACTCTTCGTTGCTCTCAAAATTTTATCCTCGCAATATTATATATATGGCTGTGGTAAAATTTATCGAGCGCCTCGATTTAGATGAAAACCCCTCGTTTCGAGATGAAAACTAATTAGTGAGGCGTCAGGAGTGAGGAGTGAGGGGAGGTAGAAAATTACTGCTGAGTTTCTGTGCTAATTTGGAATTAGTGTGGAGAAACTCAGCAGTGTTGTTTTCAGGCTTCTATGACCATTCCGGCTTGGCCCATAGAGATATCAGCACTGAGATGCGCATTGAGGTATTCTACAGCGCTCTCACCTGAGCAATGGCAGGCGATGATGCGTTTAATATCAAAATCGGCCAACTGTTTAACAGTTTTCTCCAAACGCTGGCTTGATGCATTAAGCAGATGCAAGCCGCCAAGAACCAGGGCAATTCGCTTTTCTCCGGTAATCTCTGTTACACGGGTAAGCGTGTTAACCAGTCCGGAGTGGCAGCACCCCAGGCAAACCACAAGCCCCTCATCACCCTTAAACCACATAGCGACATCATCTTTTAAAGTATCAGTCTCCCGCCCTTCCGGATCAAGATAGAATGAGCCGCCGGTATCTTCATAATCGTTAACGCGTGGTATCGGTCCACTTATGCCCACCTTGGAAGACAGCTCCATAGGTTTTGTGAGCCAATGAGTTTTATTATCTGGATGATGCATAACCGCTTCCATCGCTGCGAGCGGCATTTTGACAATGACCGGCTTTTCTTCATCCAGACTATAGCGAGGCTGAAATACCCCCGCATGAAGATAAATTTCCAGTTTTCTGTTGCGTTTGAGCATCTCAGCAACACCACCAGTGTGATCATAATGGCCATGACTCAGCACAAGCGTTGAGATCTTCTCCGGCTTGATTTTTAAGGCCTCCATATTCGAAAGCAAAGCCTTCTTTTCGCCTGTATCAAAGAGGATGGTCTGCTCATCGGTTTCTATTAACAACGAAAACCCATGCTCGGCCACCAGCCCTTCAGCAGCCTTGTTATCAACAACAACTGTCAGTCGACAATTGCTCACTTTACACCTTCCTTTTGCATGAATTTTGCTTTTGCCCTGGCAACAAGTTTACCATCCACCCTCGCCTCAGCCTTTAATTCGTACAAGGTTGAGACTGCACATGTGAGCCAGGCACGGATAATCACTTTGCTGGTGCAGGGAATCGCGTGCAGAAAACGTACACGCAGATCTCCTGTGACCGCTTTTATATCCTGAACGAGCAGGCAATGCGCCATGGCGGAATCCAGCACCGCTGAAATTACTCCTCCATGAAGAATACCCTCATACCCCTGTAGGTGCGGACCTCCTGTAAATGCCGCCTCAACCGCATTGCCGCCATTACCGCCAATGCCGCTAACAGGCTGAAACTTCAACCCAAGGGAAAACGGATTATTCCTGCCACAGATTATGCAATTATCGTGGCCGTCGAGAAATTCTCCGTTCATATTCTTAGTCACTGCCCTGCCCCCTTAATTATTGTATATAATTTTCAGGCGATTACTTCTCCCTTGTATAGGGCCAAGCCATAATTCCGCCTTCCATAACTTTTACATTGGTATAACCGTTTGCCTCAAGTATAAGCGCAATTTCGTATCCGCGAAGGGAAATTTTGCAAAAACAGACAATCTCGGTGGACTTATCCTGAGGTAAATCGGCCAGCACGCTTCGTAATTTTCCAACGGGAATATACTGCTCACCGATACCAAGACGCAAGACTTCATGTTCATCAGGACCACGACCATCAACAAAATACGGAGAATCACCAGCCTGAATCCTATTATACACCTCTTCTGCGCTGATTGTGGTTAAGCGACCCTTCATTTTATTCTGAACAATATGTGCTGAAGCAATAAAATGATCAATTGCAAGAGAGTATGGCGGTGCATAAGGTAAATCAGCGCAACTCAACTGATCAATGGTTAAGCCGCCACTAACAGCCATTGCTGCTGTGGCAATCTGTCGTGAAACATCGCCATTGCCTACACACTGGTAGCCAAGGATCTTCTCAGATTTCTTATCAACCAGGATTTTACTTATGAGAAGTTTTGCTCCCATAAATCCAGGCTTATCCGGGCTTGCATTAACGACTGTCTCAAAATCAGTCATGCCCTGACGTTTGGCCTCTGTTTCAGTGAGCCCTGTAGCACCGGCAGTAAAATCAAAAACCTTGCATATTGCTGTGCCGATGGTGCCGCCAAACACTGCGCTGTTGCCGCTCACCACATTTTCGCCAACTACCCTGCCCTGCAGATTTGCCATATCGCCCATCGGCGCGTAGACCTTCTTGCCGGTAAGACGATTTTCACACTCAACACAGTCCCCTGCTGCATAGATATCCGCGTCAGACGTCTGCATGTATTCATTTACAGTGATACCGCCAAAAGTGCCAATCTCTAATCCTGCCGTTGATGCCAGTGCAGAATTAGGGCTGACCCCTGTTGCCAGAACCGCCAGCTCACACTCCAGAGTCTCACCATTTGCCAGTTGCACTCCGATGAGCTTGCCATCTTTACCTACAAAGTTTTCAAGCTTCATGCCGGTTCGCAGGTCAACCGATTTGGCCGCCATATGATTACCAACCAGCATCGCCAGTTGTTTATCAAGAAAGGTCAGCACCTGCTCTTCCATTTCGATAAGTGTTACAGCAATGCCGCATGCCACGAGCGCTTCACTTGCCTCTACACCTATAAGGCCGCCACCGATGATTACTGCACGCTTTACCGCGCCGGACTTGCAGGCATCATGCAGATAATCTGTATCCTGCATGGAAAGTAAGGTTGTGATGCCTTCAAGCTCTCGTCCAGCCACCGGAATATTTCGCGCACTTGCTCCCATAGCCAAGACAAGTTTATCATATTCGATAGTACATTCTTCGTCGCTCTTGAGGTCTTTACAGGCAATAGTTTTGTTCTTGCGATCGATTGCATTACACTCTGTCTCGGTGAGTGCTTTGATGTTTTTTGTCTTTTCGAAAAAGAACGGGTCGCGAACCACTCCAGTGGGTGTAGCAATCAACTGATTTCTATCGGAAAACGTTCCGCCCACATAATATGGATAGCCACAACTTGCCATCGACAGATCCGGATCTTTCTGGATTATTGTAATTTCGGCATGTTGATCAAGTCGACGAGCCTTTGCCGCTGCTTTGGCACCCGCAGCCGAGCCGCCAATTACCACAATTTTTTTATTCTGCACTGAAGACTCCTTTGAATTGCGACAGAAATGGTCGCGTAAACTAAAACACTTCTATTGATGATGAAGTCATACCACAAGGTGATATGTTCATATGCACATTTTCATTGTTATAAATAATACGCTCATCAAGGTTGTCAATCTTTATATTTGGTGCATAATCCGTATAAATCATCACATCGTTTTGGTCAGTGTTTGTCTTTACCTGCGATCATGCTTAGCGTAAAAAAATGGTTTCTCAAAAACCTGCAATTCATACTAGTTAGCAAACATTTATTCACCAGCGCGACCATTTTTTTGATCGTGCACTGAGACAGGATGCGCATTGAGCAAAACACAAAAATTTATCTACAGGTCCGTGTTCCCATGCACAGCAAGGGAGTTGTACGATTTCCACTCCAGACCCGGAGCACTTGAGCGATTACTTCCCCCCTGGGATGGCTCCGAAGTTGTGTGGAAAAAAGGTTCGCTGGCTCCCGGTGGCAAAGTGCTGATGAAGCTCAAACAGGGGCCGATTTCTTTTCCATGGGAAGCACACCATATAGAAGAAATACCCGGTGTTATGTTTCAGGATGTTCAACATAAAGGGCCATTTGCACAATTCAGTCATGTCCATAGATTCTCGGATACCCCTGAAGGTGCATTGCTGGAAGATGAGATTGAATTTGCCCTGCCTTTTCAATCACTGATGCCCGCAATCGCCACCAGACAGGTATACAAAATGCTCACCAGTATTTTTACTTACCGTGAGCACACCCTCACTGAAGACCTGAAACTCCATGCCCGTTGCAGCAAAAAACCGCTTCGTATTCTTATTTCGGGCGCAAGCGGTGTGTTGGGCAGCGTCCTGGTGCCATTGCTTACAACAGGAGGTCACGAAGTATGGACACTGGTTCGTCGTCGTGCCGACCCTCATAAAAACGAAATCCAGTGGGATCCACAAAATGAAATTCTCGATCTTAGTTCGCTTCCCGATCTTGATGGAGTAATCCATCTGGCGGGTGAATATATCGGCCTTGGCCGCTGGTCCCCGGCAAAAAAACGCAGTGTGATCGAAAGTAGAACCAGAGGTACACATCTCCTTGCCTCCGCCATTGCCGCCCTGCCTAAAAAGCCGGATGTCTTTCTTTCCGCCTCAGCAGTCGGCTACTATGGAGACTGCGGGCCGCAGATCATCTATGAAGACCACCCTGAAGGCAATGATTTCATCTCTGAGGTCTGCTCACTCTGGGAAGGCGCTGCGGCACCCGCGAAAGAAGCCGGAATTCGTACCGTGCTCATGCGGCTCGGGGTGGCCTTGACGCCACGGGGTGGAGCACTGCAAAGGCTTCTGGTCACCACACCTTTAGGATTTTTCAAGCGTTTCGGCATCGGCAACCAGTATATCAGCTGGATGAGCATTGATGATATGGTCTCGGCGATGCTCCACTGCCTGGTCACTCCAGCCATTGAAGGGCCGATAAATATTGCTGCACCCGAACCAGTAACAAATATCGAGCTTTTGCAAACCCTGGCAAAAACATCATCCCTGCCCCAGGCGCTAGATATTCCAGCGTGGTTTTTAAAGATCCTTTATGGACAGATGGCAACAGAAATACTATTGTCAGGCTGCCGGGTATCGTCAGGAAAACTCAAAGAATCCGGTTTCACATTTAGACACCCCACACTACCAGAAGCGCTTCAAACACTATTGGGTAAGCTCGAGAACAACCAAACTAACACATAAGGACCTTCACGGTGAGCAGGCAATTAAAAACGACATTTCTTGTTATCATGACCATTGCCCTCGGTTGCGGCTTTCTTCATCATTTAATCCCGACTTCCGTACTTAATTTTGAACGACTGCATATCTTTTTGTTTAACCTGTGCAGCGGCGGGACGTTGCTGATTTACTTTACCGAAGATAAAAAGCACCTCACCCGGACAGGACGTGCCTTCTTCCTGCTCTCAATCTGTTTTGCTCTGTTCTCCTTTGAGGGGTGGTATCTGCCAACACTCATCATTCCATTGATTCTTGGTGTTATCGTAGAAAAGGTTCGCATCACGCACTTCGGATCGATCATCCCCTATGCACTGTTTTCTACGAAAGAGGATGTGGCACGTAAATTTCATCAGGCAGCGTTGCTCTGTCTCTCGCTTGCGCTCTTTATCTCCAGCCCTGTCATTTTAAATGATGTCTACATGCATTGGTTTACCTTAGAAAAACTCAAACTGGATACTTTCTTTCTTGGTTTTTCATTCCCCGTGTCACTGATAAGTATGTCGGTGATTTTTTCACTGATGAAAAAGCATGAGATGGAGGTAACTGTACATTTGAAAGAGGCGTTATTCTGGACTATTAATCTCGGGGTAATCGTCTTTTTCCTCTTTATTCTGGCAAAATGGTTTGTGCCGCAGGTAATGATTGCCACCACTCTTTTTGTGGCAATTACCCTTGTGTTGTACCTGTATTATCATCAGGGAATCCAGCTGCAGCAAAAGGCTTTTCTGACTTCAGGCATATTGTTTCTGCTCTTTACCTCGATAACCGGCATTCTCTATATCCTCTTTGCTTTTTCTGAAGGGTATGACCCACAAGAAACTCTGCCGCTGCTCAGGCTGCATGCGTTTACTGCACTTTATGGCTGGAACCTCAGTGGGCTGGCAGTGATTAGCAGACATGGAGATTTCCCCATCAAGCTGCACTCCCAGAAGGTTATTTTTCTTCACTGGCTTACGGTACTGATCCTCTGCCCTATCGGATTTTTCGTACCAGCCATCGCTATTATTGCCGTAATTTCCTATGGCCTGCTGTTACACAAACTCCTCTTTAACCGGGGGCAGGTAGATGACCGCCTGGTTTCAGTAGAGGATGAAATGCTGTTAAAGTGGAAGCAGTAATGTCGCACAGTATTTGTAGTTCAACTGTTTTGCAGTACAATAATTTTCATCCGGAAACACAGCAGCCCGTTAGCCTTATCGAACCGATTGATTAGTTCAGTTGAGATGTAGATCCTCAAATTAAAGAAACTCATATGACCCAATTAGCAGCCGAAGAAATTGTTCAGATCGTTGACCGCGATAATACCCCGACAGATGCTGTCCCTCGCAAAATCATGAGGCAGCAGGGACTGATACACAGGGCAAGTTATATTCTGGTCTTCAATGGTGCGAATGAACTCTTCATCCAGAAACGGACAATGATAAAAGACATCTTTCCGGGATTTTGGGATATTGCTGCCGGCGGTGTCGTTTTGGCAGGAGAAACGTATGACGAATCGGCCAGACGGGAACTCTTTGAAGAATTAGGAGTCAAAGATATACCGATCGAATTTCTCTTTCATCACTACTTCGATGATGGCACAAACAAAGTTTGGGGCGGTGTTTACCGTTGCCGGCATGAAGGCCCCTTTATCCTGCAAAAGGAAGAAATTGAGAGTGGGATGTTTATACCGGTCGAAGATATCTTCAACAACACATTGCAAGGGCCGGTCACACCCGATGGAATTGAGATTCTGGAAAAGCTCATCTGATTTTCAGGATTACCGTATAAAATCACCACCCAGCCCGACAGGCACATTCGCTGAGTAAAGCGTGTTGGGCACACTTCATTTAAGAAAAGAGGACATGATGAAATATTTTTTAGCATTTCTACTCGTATTAGCCATGGCATTTCCAGCATTTGCTAAAAACGAAAATAAGCAGAAGAACCTGCCTCCCGGCCTACAAAAAAAATATGAACGAACAGGTGAATTACCCCCTGGATGGCAAAAGAAATTGGTCAAAGGAGAAGTTCTGGATATAGATCTCTACAAAAGTGCAAAACCGTATACAATTAAGCCCGGGCATTATCCTATGGAACCAAAGGCAGGAACATCAATATTACGAATCGAAGACAGAGTAATACGAATCATGAACGATACCAGAGTAATTCTGGATGTATTCGGCATTTAGACTCAGCTGAGAACCGATTCGATTGTTGTTCAGCACATAATCAATCAATTTTTGAGTGAACAACCCTACGCGCACCACAGAAATGTCAGCATGGGCACGGCAACATCCTGGCAATAGTCACCTTACCGTTACTTTTTTACAAAGAGACATGTTCTATAGAAAAATTGATAATGATTTAAAAATTGGTTTGTCTCTTCCTCAATATGCGGAAGAGATGTTTGCGCTGACCGATAGAAATCGCAGACACCTCAGAGCATGGCTACCCTGGCTTGATTCAATCCAGAAACCTGAAGACACAAAATCGTTTATACAATTACAGTTAAAACGGTTCGCGGACGGAGAAGCTATGCATCTGTCAATTTTCTTTAAGAACGATCTGGCAGGTGTTCTTGCTTACAATAAACTTGATCACCTTAATGGCATTGGCCATCTGGGATACTGGCTGGGTGAAGAGTATGTCGGTAAAGGCATAATGACAAAGTCTGTTCGGGAAGTGATCGACCTGGGCTTCACAAACTGGCCTCTCCAGAAGATTGAAATCCATTGCGCAGTAGACAACCTGAAAAGCCGGGCAATTCCTGAAAAATTAGGCTTTCAAAACGAAGGTACGATCCGCAGAACAGCAAAGGTGTATGAAAGCTATCAGGACCACAGTGTTTACGGATTACTACGAGAGGAGTATCTGGATAACCACAACCTGCCTTAACACAGTGTGTAATTTTGATTCAATTACATATGTATTTCACATCCGAAAACTCATTACAATTCTAAGCAATACACCGTATTTCAATATTCGCTCATATCAAACACAATGTGATTATTATCGAAATATCACTGCATCACATTGGCGTGACAGCTTACATGAGTAAATCAAGCGGACTGGTAGTCGGGTCCCGCATATCTTTCACCACATGGGTGTAGATCATGGTAGTTTCGACTCTGGAGTGGCCGAGATATTCCTGTATCTGACGCAAATCAACACCATTTAGCAAAAGATGTGTGGCAAATGAATGTCTTAGAGTATGAACGGATGCATTCTTACTGATGCCAGACTTTTTAAGCGTTCTTTTGAGAGTTCTCTGAAGCACATCAGCAATTACATGATGTCGCCGCACTTTACCCGATTCCGGGTCTACAGATAACTTTGTTGAAGGAAAGATCCATTGCCATGCTTTTTCTTTGGGAGCATTTGGATATTTACGACTCAATGCATTGGGTAACCAGGTTTCACCATACCCTTGAGACAGATCTTCGTTGTGTAACAAGATAACACGTGCAATGTTCTCCTTAAGTTCGGGAATAATGATTTCTGGTAGTATCGTCGTTCGATCCTTGTTCCCTTTTCCTGCACGAACATAGATGAGTTTCTGATCAAAATCTATATCCTGAAGCCTGAGACGACAACACTCATTCACGCGCAACCCGCCACCATAGATCATCTTCAGCATGAGTCCGGTAGAGCCTTGCAAGAGGCACAAAATATTTTTAACCTCTTCAACTGAAAAGACTACAGGTAGCCTGGTTGTAGACCGCGCCCTGACAGCATCTTTCATGTCTGTCAGTTCAAGATTTAAAACAACCCGATAGAACATTATAAGTGCATTGAAGGCCTGGTTCTGTGTTGATCCAGACACCCTTCGTTTTACTGCAAGGTATGCGAGAAAATCTTTAGCATGTGCGGGAGTAATTAAAGATATATCACTCAAACGCGGATCAGTATTTTTACAATACCCTAAAAATTGTTCTGCCCATTTCAGATACGTTTTCTCTGTACTACGAGCATAATGCTTAAGGCGTATATTCTCCCGAATCATACACAATGCATCTTCCATGGAGATAGTAGAAGCTTCTTTGTTTACAGATGTATTTACAGTCTCTCCACCTAGACCACGAGATTTAAGAAAATTCACAAAATATAAACGGACAGCCTGATCGGCCTGCCGTAACTGCCAATCTTCGAATCCCGAATCATCAAGCAGTTTAATGAATACAGGAAGCTGTTCAGGCCATGAAAGATTTTGCCAATCCCCCCGTGCATTGAAAAACTTTCGAACCCAAGTCACAATAAATTTTTCCTTACCTGGCGGCACAATGGGACTTTTCAACAAAAACTCCCCGAAATGTGTGTCGTAAAACTCTTTGTTATCTTTCATTTTTATTCTATTCTCACCGATATCACGACTTATTCCGACTAGTCGTATATCATGGGCTATTGCAGATATCCCGACCTCAACAGTCACTATAAATTGCCCAAAAACGCACATAACTGTAAGAAAAATATCAGATTTGCAAGTTATACGACGGGTTGTATATCAAGGTCTATTTCAGTTATTCCGACCTCTTCACAATCCAGAGCATTCACCTTGCATTAATGAATTGCTTAAGATAGTATAACGAAATGTCCTAACATTTCTATGACATACAAGTGAACAGAGAGATAAAAAGCAGATTTGTGAAAGAATTTTCTCTGACTAGAACCAAGAATCAAAACAGGAAATTCGGTCTATTTCCCCCAAAATGCGACTAGTCGTATATTACACGATATGCACTAAAAATATGAACATCATCCTGCCAGAAAATATATACAAATTTTTACCTCTAGATATTAAGTTTGAAGTATCAGTTGTCGAGAATGGCGGTAAATCAAGGCAAAAGAATGGTTTCGATGCTTTAAAAGAGATAGTTGTAGATAATAAAATATTTTACTCTGAAGCAGCATCATTTAATGATCCATTTGAATTTGATGGTGTAATGTTAAATTCAGGACAAGATGACCAAAAGAAACAGGTTGGTTATAATATTTTGAGCCGATGTGGAATAATCTGTTTTAGTAGCCAAGTTAGAAATACGTTAATGTGGTCACATTATGCAGATGCCCATCGAGGTGTTGCTCTAAGATTTAAGTGTGTACCTGATCCATTTTATTCAATAGGCACTGAAGGTCGAGTAGTTAAAGTAGATTATGGTGACGAGATAATATTTAAAGATGAGTCAGTATTTAATGACAATTACGGAATTTTAGAAAAATTAGGCAGAAAAGCTCGTTGCTGGAGTTATGAAAATGAATATAGAGTATTCAATGTGCCCAGCCATTTAAAGGCTGATGATGCAACCGGAATCCAAAATTTTAATAGTGAATTGGTAGATGCAATATATTTGGGCATTAAGTCAGATGACACAGTCTTACAAAAAGTCAAAGGTATGGTAGAAATGGCATCACATCAAATAGATCTATATCAACCCTATAAGTGTAATAAAAATCTATTCCTAAAATTTAAAAAAATATAGATTTGCATATCAAGCCAATAAACGCGGACCCGCAAACAGCGCGCGGGCCGGTTATCACAACGTTATGCAACAGAATAAAATATCGAGAGTTGTAGTCTAAAATAATATGTCAAAAGAGACGTCAGTCAAAAACAAGGTTCAAGAATGGTTATCTAGCCAAGGATATTCATTGGAAATGGTAGTCTCCAAAGAATTTCAAAATCATAATTTTGAAGTTAGGCAATCTCACTATTATGAAGATTTTCAAACTAAGGAACATCGAGAAATTGACATCCTTGCTACTAGTTCTGATTTCCTTGGTTACGCAGAAGTTTCATTTTTGATTGAATGTAAAATAAGTAAAAAACCATGGATACTCTTCACCTCTGACAACACAATCTCCGGTTACAATAGACTTTTTGCGTTAGGTATTACCTCGGAAAAAGCTAGAGACGTTCTTGTTCAAGATAAATCCGAGAATCTATTCAAGTCAGCATTATTTAAAAAATCTGGCCGTATAGCTTATGGAGCTACTGTTGCATTTACAAACGGACAAGACACTGCATATAAAGCATCAATGTCTGCGATAAAAGCAGCGGTTGGTAGAAAAAATGAACTATCATCATCTTCAAGAGTTTTTAACGTCACCTTTCCGGTAATTGTGGTCGATTGTCCATTGTTTGAGTGTTACTTGTCTGAAACTAATGAAGTTATTGTGGAAGAAATATCTGAAAGCTATCTTTTTTATCATAACCACCTAGACAAAGAACCAGCAACTTGCATAAAAGTATTGCAAGTAGATTGTCTTGAATCATTCTGTACTGAAGCCGCATATTACTCAAAGATTTTTCTAGATATTTTTGAACCTGAAATTAAGAAAGAGCATCATAAAATAGCCCGTGGAAAACAATAAAAAATATAAATTGGCATAACCAGCTAATAAACACGGACCCGCAAACAGCGCGCGGGCCGGTTATCAAAACGTTAACCATAGACAATTGTGCAAAGATAATATGGCAAAGATAATACAATTCAAAAGTCCTTTGGCGAAAAAAATCAAAGCCGGTTTTCGAGGCTATCCAATTGCAACTATTGCATTCTATGGACCAGATAACAAAAAAGCAACAAAGGTAGTAGTTGGAGTATTTGAAAATGAAAATCAAAAAAATCCAGTTCAAATGGAAAAGTGGTTTTCAAATAACGAAATACGAACTGACATAAAAATTCTAAATGCCATTAATAATTACATCACAAAAAACAAAGTTCGCTCTGTAGTAATGGGTAATAAAATTCTTGGTTGTCCCCATGAGGCAGGCATCGATTACCCCGAAGGTGAAAGCTGTCCTCAATGTCCTTTTTGGGACGGGCGCGATCGTTTTACCGATGAATTGATCGAATAAAATCAAATGTAATACTTTGCACAACAAAGCGTCCATCATCGCTTCACTGCGTCCTGCTGTACTCTCTGAAGCTCGCCAGTGATCTTGACGTTTCGATTTAGAAGAAATGGACATGAGCATATGAAGAAAAATCACCTTAAGCTTTCCATAATATCTCTACTCTCTCTCATTATAGTCCCTGCATATTTTGTGTCTCCAGCTGTCGCAATTCAGTATAGTTGTGAGGTGACACCGGGAGTTTTAATATCTGCACCAAATGACAAAATGGTCGATCATGTTTGCAATGGAGCTGACCAGGCTATAAGATTTCTTGGGAAATATGAGTTGAAGCCCACAAGAGCAATATATATAGAAATTACAGAAGAGGTCATCAATCAAGATGGTTATGATGCATTTGGAAGTTATGACCGGCAAAGTGACCGTATTCTAATGATGTCATTACCAGCATTATTACAAAGCAGTACATCTCCAAAAATGTATAATATGCCATTTGACGAGGAACACTATATTGGAGCTTTAGCTCATGAAATCACTCATGCAATCTTCCACCACAACTCAATAAACATAGAGGAGAAATGGAACAATGCAGCGCAAGAATATCTTGCTCATGCCACCCAGCTCGGTGTTTTATCGGCACAAAGACGAGAATATATCATTAATTCTGAAAATACAGGCCATTGGGAGCCTGGAGATGAAATAAGCGTTACTTACATGGGGTTCAATCCTACAGCTTTTGCAGTGAAATCATATCTCCATCTGACTCAGATGACTAATCCACAATCGTTTATCCAGATTCTATTGAATCACAAATGGTTATATATATCAGTACCCTGATTTTCCTGCTGCAAAAAAGAAGAATGCGCTGTAGACGGTGAATCAAGATCTATCTTTTTTTCTATAAAAACAACAAAAAAATTTCGATAACCAACTGTTCCACTGGACCCGCAAACAGTGCGGGCCTTAGAACGCCACGTTATCGATTTAAAATTTACTGATCTATATCTAAGATATAATAAAGTATATATACACGGTGTACTCAATTACATATCAAGTTTTCCGGTTAATGAAATTTATTACTTGTCTACAATTACATGCATGACCTAATGTAATTAGGCTAGTCACATAACATTAAATTCAAAATATAAATCTATGCTTTCAAAGATAATAAAGGCGTTGAATATTCTCATTCAAGGCATATTCGCCCAACGAAGGTATGAGCGAGCTGCTGATTGCTTCGATGCCGGTGATTATGGCACTTTTTGTGCCAGGTGCAGTAAAACGATTAAAGGTCATCAAGCTTTAGATGCTCCCAAAGGTTTCAACAATGAAAAGTGGTGCATATCTTGCTTAAATTCATTTCATGGAAAAACGTATAATTAAATAGATATTTACGATAACAAATATATCAACACTGACTCGCTGAAGCTTACCGCTGGGTTTATGGGTTATTACAGAAAAAGGAGATGAAGAAATTTGAATATTCTGAGATCAAATCGTCTGGAATTGGTTTCGATGAAACCAGCATTACTTGAAGCCTTGTTAGATGGTGATCATACTAAAGCCGAACAAATTGGTGGGTTTCATGTTCCGGACGATCTCCTGCTTAGCAAGTCATTGCTTAGAATGAGATTGGAGCAGCTTCAAGTCGACTCCAAGGTACTCCCTTGGTTAACTCGGGCAATTGTTATCAAGCAATCAAAAACGATGTGCGGACATGTAGGTTTCCATTCAGATCCTGGACCTGAAGACCTACAGCTTATTGCTGCAGATGGAGTAGAACTTGGTTATTCGGTAACTGAACGTTTCCGCAAACACGGGTATGCGAAGGAGGCTGTGTTTACATTGATGAAATGGGCATTTGAGAACCATAAGCAACAATGCTTCATACTCTCAATCGCACCAGATAATGTAGCGTCATTGGCGATGGCCCGTTCGATGGGTTTCAAAGAGGTTGGTTCACATGTTGATGACGAGGATGGATTGGAGCTTTATTTTGAAAGGAGGCTGGAGCATTGGCCACAAGAATGGTGCAAGTAAAATACTATTAAAATTTAATTTACCCAAGCGGTCAACACGAACTCGCTGCGGGGTTTATGATTAAATTACACCAAAAACATACGTTTACTTGAATTCAGCATCCATTACCTCAGGCAAGATATAGATCCTCAATAAATCCTCATTGCATTGTAAAGACCATCAGGATGGATCACTGATATTCGCAAAATGTCCACTAATGAGCAATAGTTAATACATGCAAAATTAAGGGATTTCTGTAGTTGAGGAACATTTACGTAAAAATTTTAAAATCATATTATGAAAAAACTCTTCTTACTTTTTATTTTGACAACATCTTTAAGTTCTAATGTAAACAGTGATGAACTGCATAAGGTAACTTTTACTTGCCCGGAGTTGATATTTACGCTAACTCCTTCAATTAACAGTGTGAGCTTCTCAAATATTAATATTTTTGGCATTGCTGAAATGATACCAGACATTCCTCTCGGAAGCACATTTACAAAACATAATACATTAAGAGCAGAGTATCATTGGGATTATGTTACTTCTATTGATATTGAGTTCCCTAAGCAAGTATTGGAATTCAAGAATGGTGATACAACTGTAATCAAGTTTTCATTCGATGATGGTGACGGTGTTTATTTGCATGATGAATCACTTCAATGTAGTGTTAACATTAATTAGACTTAAACAATATAACAACTGAGCAAACATTTACTTGCTGAATTTCACCCACTATCACATTGATATATATCATAAAAGTCAGCATAGCCACTTCGCCAACTTTCAGGATACACAGTGACACAAACCAGGTGCATATTGCTTCAGATTATATTGTGTATATTTTAATTGCATACATGGATTAACTGACATACTACTCATCAGATATTGTCTCAGCTATATCGCTGGTTATAGTTTTTCACATAATCTACATGAACACTCCATATATCATGGAGCCGTAAAGCTAACATATTCAGCATCAACCAGGTAAAATATCATGAACATCAAACCTCTCGTTGGATTCGACAATATTAAATTTGGTTTCACAAGAGAGAAAGTTAAGGAAATATTGGGCAAGGCTAGCACTACTGAAAAAGTAGACTTCCCTGATGGGTCTTCCACAGACAGCTGGATCTATGAAAAGTTAAATATTGAGTTAAACTTTGATTCCGATGAAAAATTTAGACTTTCCAGAATCACATTCCATTCTAAAAATGCTGAGCTTGATGGAATCTGTATTATCGGAAAAAATGAAGAAGAATTAGTGAAACACTTCCCACAAGTATATCTAGACGAAGACCTTGGCGAATCCGGTAATAATTATGAATATCTTGAAAAAGAAATTTCTTTCTGGGTAATGGATGGTGTAGTTAAAAATTTCACACTTTTTGTCCCATTCGATGAGGCTGGAAATACAATTCTTTGGCCAAAATAAAAATATCTGATTAACACTAAGTATCAGCTTCGAAATGGAAAGCGTGAGGCGAAAACGACACTTACTATAAATTCCATTACGGAATTTATAGTAAGTGAAGGTCTAACGATTCATTAGAGATTGACCCACAAATGATAACGGATCATGACAGCATAAAAACTCCTCTTGCTGTCTTCCTCTATGCCAGGCTAGCGGAGTTTCAGGGGTAATCAGATAAAAATATGAAAAAAATAGCTTTTAGAAATTCACTAATCCCAAATAGCTGTCTGGTTGAAGGCTGGCACCACCAACCAGTGCGCCATCGATATCTGACTCGTTCATAATCTCTGCAACATTAGCAGGCTTTACACTACCACCGTATTGAATACGAACCTTTGCAGCAACATCACCATCAAACATTGCAGCAACAACTTCACGAATATAGGCGATAACTTCGTTTGCCTGCTGGCTGGTTGCGGTTTTACCGGTACCAATAGCCCAGATCGGTTCGTAGGCAATAACGACATCTGCGAGTGCCTTTTTATCAACACCGGCAAGGCCTTTTTCGATCTGAACTTTTACCACTGCTTTGGTTTCGTCAGCTTCTCTCTGCTCAAGAGTTTCGCCGCAACACAGGATAGGCAGGATTGCGTGCTCAAGAGCTTTAAGCACCTTTTTGTTCACGCTATCATCTGTTTCGTTAAAATATTGTCTCCGCTCAGAATGGCCAATAATCACATAATCAATAGCGAGTTCTTTCAGCATCAGCGGGGAGATTTCTCCGGTATATGCACCGCTCTCTTCATAATGCATATTTTGGGCTCCCACCTTAATTGCGGTACCTGCGGTGGCCTCTTTCAAATCTTTAAGCATGGTGAATGGTGCGCAAATAACTGCTTCAACATCCTTCCCTGAGACCTTGTCTTTTATTGCCGCTACGAAATCTTTCGCTTCGGCAATGCTCATGGTCATTTTCCAGTTTCCTGCAATAATAGGCTTTCTCATATTTTCCTCTCTTATTGTCTTGAGATTACACCAAACACATCATTTCAAGATATGACGTTGCGGGTCATTTGTCGTCACATGCATCAATTCCTGGGAGCACTTTACCTTCAAGAAATTCGAGAGAAGCACCGCCTCCAGTTGATATGTGCGACATCTTATCGCCGAATCCAAGTTGGTTAACAGCCGCAGCACTATCGCCACCACCAATAATTGTTGTAGCGTCGAGCGCAGCCAGGGTTTCAGCTATTGCCAGTGTACCTTTGGCAAAATTATCAAATTCGAACACACCCATCGGCCCGTTCCAGACAACTGTTTTTGCCTGCTCAAGTTCGCTTTTGAAAAGTTGAATAGATTTTGGCCCGATATCCAAGCCCATGAAGCCGGCACTGATGTTCTGATTTTCTGTGACAACACATTCCGTATCAGCAGCAAACGTCTTTCCACACACATTATCAACCGGAAGAAGAAGCTTGACCCCCTTCTCTTTTGCCTTGTTGATCATCTCAAGAGCATAATCGATCTTTTCTTCTTCCAGTAACGAGGTACCGATCTCATAGCCTTGGGCTTTCATGAAGGTATAGGCCATACCGCCGCCAATAACCAGGCCGTCAACCTTATCGAGCAGGTTATTAATCACCTGTATTT
The DNA here is from genome assembly GCF_005116655.2 of Desulfosediminicola flagellatus. Classification (GTDB taxonomy): domain Bacteria; phylum Desulfobacterota; class Desulfobulbia; order Desulfobulbales; family Desulfocapsaceae; genus Desulfopila; species Desulfopila flagellata. Next base: position 4,183,032 of record NZ_CP050698.1, read on the forward strand.
TATCTGAAATCTTCGCACCGCCCAGAATGGCCACCATTGGTCTCTTTGGGTTTGCAACAGCTTCACCAAGATATCGAAGCTCTTTTTCTATGAGATATCCGCAAACGCTGGTCTCAACAAACTGCGTTACACCAACTGTTGAAGAATGAGCGCGGTGAGCGGTACCAAACGCATCATTCACGAAGATCTCGGCAAGTGATGCTAACTCTTTAGAAAACACGTCTCCGTTTTGGGTTTCTTCTTCACGGTAGCGAACGTTCTGCAAAAGGATGACGTCGCCATCAGCCATTGCCTCAACAGCTTTTCTGGCAGTATTTCCTACGACATTATCGTCTGCTGCAAAAAGAACCGTTTTTTTCAACAATTCAGATAGCCGCTTAGCAACAGGCTCTAAAGAAAGTTCCGGCTTAGGCTGCCCTTTTGGTTTTCCCAGATGCGAGCATAAAATAACTTTAGCTCCATTCTTTACAAGATAGGTGATTGTCGGCAGTGCCCCTACCAATCGATTTTCATCTGTGATTACAAAGTCCTTCATCGGCACATTGAAATCACACCGAACCAGAACCTTCCTGCCTGCTACCTGAATATCTTCAATCGTCTTTTTGTCATACGTCATGCTATTCCTCCAACATTGTCTGTGGTTTGGTCGATACAATCAACATGCTCAGTTTCGGGATGAAAACGCTATTGTTCCCGTTAGAAAACGGCTTTTTTTACCAGATCCCGGCGTTAAGCTGAAAACTTCACATCCCGGTAAGCGAAGAATACGACTCCCAGATATCATATATATGGCTGTGGTAAAATTTGCAACCTTCCTTGATCTCAAGGAAAATGCCGAATTTTGATGGACACCATCAAGCACAATGCACCGAAACCCGGTTTCAAAACCTTCCTACACCAATGTATCACTTAATTCGGCAAATATGCGAGACACCTGCTGCCAATTGATTCAGTTGTGAGTTGCTAACATAGCCCATGGCCTTGAGTATGAAGATTGATACTGACCACCAAGATTCGGGACGCGAACTCAGTTACCCCCTACTCGGTATCCCTGAGTGACAATTACACACTAATGAATACATTGATGGGAAACATGCATTCGGGTTTCAATTGCATTTTTAACGAGTAGATCATGGAAAACTATCGACGCAATCAGCATAGAGCCATCACCAGCAAAGTTCAAGCGAAACAAAAAAATATTTCGTTTGAAATGACTTGTCGTGCATATCGAACATACCCCCAAACTTTTTACATATTTCACCTCCTCAAGCTGCATGCCCCAGTTTTTCTTCCCTTTTTAGCACGTAAGCAGCCCTCTAACCTCTCTGCAACCACGCGTTCATAATGCATTCATCATCTTGGTATTCAATGGTTTTCCAGAGCACAACCCATAGAAACCGTGTTTTTTACCAAATGAACATTTTCGCTTGTGCTCCGTAAATCTTTCGTTTATCGTATTTTTAGCTTTTAAATGAAACTCAAAAGCTAGCCATCCGAAACCTAGTGGTTCATTTTTTGAACCAACCCATTTTGGAGATTGCACATGAAAGACTTAGTATATGATTTGGCAATTATTGGTGGTGGTATTAACGGTGCAGGTATTGCCCGTGACGCCGCCGGCCGTGGCCTTTCCGTATTCCTCTGCGAACAGAATGATCTTGCCAGCGGCACCTCTTCCACTTCCACTAAACTTATCCACGGTGGCCTCCGCTACCTTGAATATTACGAATTTCGCTTAGTCAGAGAAGCATTAACCGAACGCGAAGTGCTGCTGAACAGCGCACCACATATTATCTGGCCGCTCAGATTTATCCTTCCACATCATAAAGGTCTACGCCCTGCCTGGCTCATTCGTCTGGGCCTGTTTCTCTACGACCATCTCGGCGGCAGAAAACTGCTTCCTCCAACATCCACAGTCGACCTCACCACTGACGAAGCCGGCACCCCACTTAAAGGTGGCTATACCAAAGGTTTCGAATACTCTGACTGCTGGGTAATCGACAGCAGGCTAGTAGTGCTGAACGCGATGGATGCGGCAGCTAAAGGTGCCGAAATTCAGACCCGGGCAAACTGCACCTCCGCCCGCCGCAAAGATAATTTGTGGAACCTTACCATTACCGACAGCAACACCGGCGAAAAACGCGAGATCCAGTCCAAAGCACTGGTTAACGCCGCCGGCCCCTGGATGGACACCACCCTTGCTAATATTGACCACTCTGCATCTCCTGAAAGCGTCAGAATGGTTAAAGGCAGCCATATTATTGTCAACAAACTCTTCAATCACAAACGTGCCTACATCTTTCAAAATGCAGATGGACGGATAATATTCTCCATCCCTTACGAAAACGACTTCACTCTGATCGGCACAACTGATGTTGACTTCAGCGGCGATCCTTCCGAGGTTAATATCACTCAGGAAGAAATCGACTATCTCTGCAAAGCGGCAAGCGAATATTTCACCAAACAGATTGGCCCCCAGGATGTTGTCAGCAGCTACTCCGGAATCCGTCCGTTATTTGATGACGGAAAAAGTGAAGCCAAGGCCGCAACACGAGACTACGTATTAAAACTTGATACAGATAACAACACGACACCACTGCTATCAATTTATGGCGGAAAAATAACAACCTACCGTAAACTCGCAGAATCTGTGCTGGCTAAGCTCAACCCGTTTCTACCGACCATGGGCCAACCATGGACTTCAGCCGCAGTAATGCCCGGTGGTGACTTTGATCCTGCCGATTTTGACCGGGAAGTAACCAAGCTCGGAACCACCTGCCCCTTTCTCACCAAAGAACACGCGACCCGCCTGATGCGGACATACGGCACCAGGGCTCGCGACATGATAAACGACCTTAAAGAACCCAGTGATATGGGTGAGTGCTTCGGCTCAAATCTCTATGAGTTCGAAGTAAAGTATTTAATCCGACACGAGTGGGCGCAAACAGCTGAAGATGTCCTCTGGCGTCGTACAAACACGGGCCTTGTGCTCAGCTCCCGGGAGGTTGAATCCCTGCGTAATTGGATGAAAATAAACAGCCAGTAAACCTCCACACACATAGAAAGGAGATAAGATGCAGCTTGAGTTACAAAACGTCTGCAAAAAGGTCGGAAACGAATTTCATATTCGGGATATAAACCTGACCTTGGAAGCAGGAAGTCTCAACATTCTTCTCGGACCAACGCTCTCGGGGAAAACCTCGTTGATGCGTCTGATGGCCGGGCTCGACAAACCGACATCAGGTCGTATTCTCGTAGATGGAAAAGATGTTGTCGGCATTCCCGTGCAGAAGCGAAACGTGGCAATGGTCTATCAGCAATTCATCAATTATCCGAACCTTACTGTATACGAAAACATCGCCTCCCCTTTGCGCATAGCAAAAGAGCCGGAGAGTGTCATTAAAGAGAAAGTAATGGAGTTTGCTGAAATTCTCAAATTGACACCGATGTTAAAACGCAGCCCTCAAGAGCTCTCTGGTGGACAGCAACAGCGTACAGCTCTTGCCCGCGCACTGGCTAAAGGCGCAGATCTGGTGCTGCTTGATGAACCACTTGCCAACCTTGATTACAAGTTGCGTGAAGAACTGCGCGAGGAATTCCCGAGAATCTTTGCCCAAACCGGTGCTATTTTTGTCTACGCCACCACAGAGCCTTCTGAAGCACTTCTTTTGGGTGGCTATACAGCCCCGCTTCACGAAGGAATGCTTACGCAGTTTGGTTCAACAATTGATGTCTTCAAAAAGCCGAATAACCTTATATCCGCTCAAACGTTTTCTGATCCACCGCTCAACCTGCTGCCGGTAACTAAGCTGAACAACACCATGCTGTTTAAGAGTCATGTCGATGTTCCGCTTGTTGGCAAACTGCCAGATCTACCGGATGACGACTACACAATCGCCTTCAGGCCGAACGATCTGTACCTCAAGCGGCAGTCAGATAGTAATATTGCTGTTAAAGCTAAAGTTGCCGTCACCGAAATTACAGGTTCCGAGAGTTACGTTCATGTTGATCTGGCCGGTTTGCGTTGGTGCAGTCTCGCCCATGGTATCCATAATATCGATATCGATACAACCATCGAGATGTACCTGGACCCATCCAAATTTTATGTATTCGACAGAAATCAGGATCTGGTAGTAACACCAGAGTCCATTTCGGCGGCTTAGAAGGAGATCAGCATGGCCAATATTAGACTAAAAGAAATTGCCCACTCCTATACAGGTGAATCGGACAATCCGGATGATTTTGCCCTTAAACGGCTTGATCTCACCTGGAGGGATGGAGGTGCCTACGCCCTTCTTGGCCCGTCCGGCTGCGGTAAAAGTACCCTTTTAAATATTATTTCAGGACTACTACATCCCACCCGAGGCGAAATCCATTTCAATGGAGAAAACGTAACTAAGCTCCCAACAGAACAACGTAATATCGCTCAGATATTCCAGTTTCCAGTTATCTACGATACCATGACGGTGTTTGAAAACCTGGCGTTCCCGCTTAAAAACAGAGGACGTTCGTCAAAAGAGATCGAGCCTCGGGTTGTAGAACTCGCACATATGCTGGGATTGGATCATGAACTCTATACAAAAGCTCAGCACCTTACTGCCGATCTCAAACAAAAGATTTCTCTGGGTCGGGGCCTTATCCGTCAGAGTGTCAACGCGATCCTCTTTGATGAGCCGCTCACAGTAATTGATCCGCAGATGAAGTGGGAGTTACGCTCGCAGTTGAAACATCTTCACAAGCAATTCGGCTTTACAATGATCTATGTAACTCACGATCAAACCGAAGCCCTCACCTTTGCAGATGAAGTTGTAGTCATGTATGAAGGTGAGATTGTTCAGGTAGGGACGCCGAAAGATCTGTTTGAAAAACCGGCACATACCTTTGTCGGATATTTTATCGGTTCTCCTGGTATGAACATTATTCCTTGTGAACTCAAAGGAAACAATGCGGTTGTTCAGGGCCATGAAATAGCCCTCACCAGCAGCTACTCCCGGCCAACCTCAAGCAATATCAAACTCGGCATTCGTCCGGAGCACCTTTCGCTAGCATCGCCAAACCAGGAGGGCATGTCTGTAAAAATTCTTAATGTCGACGATATCGGTCGATATAAGATCGTCAAGGTCGCAAAAGATGATGCTGTGTTTAATGTCGTCATGCCAGAAGTCAGCGGCATGACAGGTGACATGGGATCCCTGATTATTAATACTGATTTCATCAACATCTACGTCGATGAACATCGTGTAACAGGAGAAGCGCTGTGATACAAAAACAGGAGAATCAGAAGGCATGGTTTATGGTCCTGCCTGTGTTTTTACTGGTGGCCTTCAGTGCTATCATTCCACTTATGACAGTGGTCAACTATTCCCTTCAGGATACTTTCGGGAATAACCAGTTCTTCTGGGTTGGTCTTGACTGGTTTAGAGAGATTATTCATTCAGAACGTTTTCATGATGCCTTCTTCAGGCAGCTCATGTTCTCGGGCATCATTCTCGCTATTGAGATTCCACTTGGTATCTGTATAGCACTGGCAATGCCGAAAAAAGGCTGGGCCGTTCCGGTCTGTCTGGTAACCATGGCTCTGCCGCTGTTAATTCCCTGGAACGTTGTCGGAACAATCTGGCAGATTTTCGGTCGTGTAGATATTGGTCTTCTCGGCCACACTCTTGCTGCCATGGGTATTGATTACAACTACACACAGGACCCTATTGCTGCCTGGATTACTGTTGTTGTTATGGATGTATGGCACTGGACCAGCCTTGTTGTGCTGCTCTGCTACGCAGGTCTCTGTTCAATCCCTGATGCCTATTATCAGGCAGCAAAAATTGACGGTGCGTCCCGTATAGCAGTCTTTCGTTATATTCAGTTGCCAAAAATGCAGAGAGTTCTGCTTATCGCTGTACTGCTCAGATTTATGGATTCGTTCATGATCTACACTGAACCTTTCGTAATTACAGGTGGTGGCCCGGGTAACTCAACCACGTTCCTCTCCATCGATCTGGTGAAGATGGCAATCGGACAGTTTGATCTCGGTCCTGCTGCGGCAATGTCCCTGATTTATTTCCTCGTAATCCTGCTTCTCTCATGGGTCTTCTATACCGTGATGTCCAATGTCGGAGAAGAAAGTAAGGGAGGTGCATGATATGCGACTTAAATGGTTAGTTCCAACACTCTATATTATATTTCTCATGCTGCCGATTTACTGGCTGGTAAACATGAGCCTGAAGACCAATACAGAAATACTTTCAGTATTTACGCTCTGGCCGCAGAATCTGACACTTGATAACTATCGGGTAATTTTCAACGATCCATCGTGGTACAACGGCTATATCAACTCGATGATCTACGTCAGTATAAACGTTGTCATCTCAGTATCTTTTGCTCTGCCAGCTGCCTATGCGTTTTCCCGCTACAGCTTTGTAGGCGACAAGCATCTCTTTTTCTGGCTGCTCAGCAACAGAATGGCACCACCAGCGGTTTTCGCCCTGCCATTCTTCCAGCTCTACTCTTCAGTAGGACTGTTTGATACCCATCTGGCTGTTGCGCTAGCACACTGCCTGTTCAACCTGCCGCTGGCTGTCTGGATTCTTGAAGGTTTCATGTCAGGTATTCCAAAAGAGATTGATGAAACCGCTTTTGTTGACGGGTACTCATGGCCGAGGTTCTTTGTGAAGATTTTCATTCCGAACATCGCTTCCGGAATCGGCGTTACAGCCTTCTTCTGTTTCATGTTCTCCTGGGTTGAACTGCTTCTTGCCCGTACCCTTACATCGGTACACGCAAAGCCGATCTCAGCAATTATGACCAGAACGGTTTCCGCTTCAGGCCTGGACTGGGGTGTACTTGCTGCAGCCGGCGCACTGACAATTGTCCCGGGTGCTCTTGTCATCTGGTTCGTTAGAAATCACATAGCTAAGGGTTTTGCCCTCGGACGAGTCTAAAGGAGGAACACCATGGATTTCAGCTGGATGGCATGGACCACACCAACAATAATATTTTTCTCAACTATATTGTTTTTTCTGATCACGCTTACTGTTTGGGAAATCAGAGTTCCCGGTGGAGCGCCGCGTAACGGCATCCTTCGTTTTGAAACCACCCGAGGCGATCGACTGTTCATTTCGCTGCTCGGCTCAGCCTATATCCACATACTCTGGTTAGCCTTGACCAGCCTGAGTGTCTGGTTTGCTTTGGTTCTGGCAATAATTTTTGCCATTTGTGTTTTTACATTTGTCTAAACGGGTTACTGGCTGGCAGCAGAATCTGCCAACCAGTGAAACAGCAGTACAGCTTTACCTTGATGTTTTTTTTGTGCTACCGGGAAGGTAATTCCGGCAGCATCCCCGCACCACAATTGAGGAGAAAAACATGATCAAAAAGTTAGCAACAGCAGCAGCGGTAGTAGCTATCATGGCAGGACCCGCCTCGGCTGGCATGGACGAAGCCAAGCAGTGGGTTGATAGTGAATTCCAACCGTCAACTCTTTCAAAAGCTGATCAGCTGAAAGAGATGGAATGGTTCATTAAAGCTGCCGAGCCTTTTAAAGGCATGGAAATTAACGTTGTTTCTGAGACCATTACGACTCATGAGTACGAGTCCAAGACTCTTGCCAAAGCCTTTTCCGAGATCACCGGTATTAAACTTACCCACGATCTGATCGGTGAAGGTGATGTTATTGAGAAACTGCAGACTCAAATGCAGTCAGGCAAGAATATCTACGATGCGTTCATCAACGACTCTGACCTTATCGGTACCCATTTCCGTTATCAGCAGGTTGTTCCACTGATGGACTGGATGAGTGGCGAAGGTAAAGCAGTTACCAACCCAATGCTCGACCTTGATGATTTCATTGGCAAATCATTCACCACAGGCCCAGATGGAGAACTCTATCAGATTCCTGATCAGCAGTTCGCTAACCTGTACTGGTTCCGTTATGACTGGTTCAAACGTCCTGACCTGCAGAAGAAATTCAAGGATATCTACGGATACGATCTTGGTGTACCTGTAAACTGGTCTGCCTATGAAGATATCGCTGAATTCTTCTCTGAGAAAGTAAAAGAGATCGATGGCAAGCGCGTTTACGGCCATATGGATTACGGTAAAAAAGATCCTTCTCTTGGCTGGCGCTTCACTGATGCATGGCTTTCAATGGCTGGTGCAGGTGATGCAGGTATCCCGAACGGTATTCCAGTAGATGAATGGGGTATTCGTGTCGATGGCTGTAACCCTGTCGGTTCTTCTGTAGAACGTGGTGGTGCGACCAATGGTCCTGCCGCTGTTTACGCACTTACCAAGTACATCGACTGGTTGAAAAAATACGCACCACCTGAAGCTGCAGGCATGACTTTTGGCGAGGCTGGACCAGTTCCTGCTCAGGGTCACATTGCTCAGCAGATCTTCTGGTACACAGCGTTTACTGCTAACATGGCAGAGCCAGGAACACCTGTTGTTGATGAAAACGACAATCCTAAATGGCGTATGGCTCCTTCCCCTCACGGTCCTTACTGGAGCGAAGGCATGAAGCTTGGTTATCAGGATGCAGGTTCATGGACCCTCATGAAATCTACTCCGGTTGATCGACGTAAAGCTGCATGGCTCTATGCGCAGTTCGTTATTTCCAAGTCCGTTAGTCTTAAGAAGACCCACGTTGGTCTGACCCCTATTCGTGAAAGCGACATCCAGCACGAATCATTCACCGAGCGCGCACCTAAGCTTGGTGGTCTTGTAGAATTCTACCGTAGCCCTGCTCGTGTACAGTGGACTCCTACCGGTACCAACGTACCTGATTATCCTAAACTTGCTCAGCTCTGGTGGCAGAACGTAGCCGATGCAGTAACCGGCGACAAAACCCCTCAGGAAGCAATGGATTCTCTTGCTAATCAGCAGGATAAAGTTATGCAACGCCTTGAGCGTGCTGGCATCCAGGGCGAATGTGGTCCTAAGCTGAACAAGAAGCAGGACGCATCATACTGGCTCAACCTGCCAGGTTCTCCTAAAGCGAAACTTGCTAATGAGAAGCCTCAGGGACAGACCATCGATTACGATGAGCTCGTCAAAAGCTGGGAAGCTGCAAAGAAGTAAGCTGCAAAAGGTAAACACCTAAGTGTGTTTATCTGATCGGGCAGATCTGTATCACCTCGCGATGCAGATCTGCCTCTATTTCATGGTAGAATTCCAGTAACTATTCAGCAGCACCCCACCTGCCCCCGATCGGGACGCTTCGCATAGGCATCTGGAGCACTGCTAAACAGTTACGGCCTGCAAAAAAGGGTACGTATTAGGTCTTGACTGAATAGTTAGGAATTTTAATAATTACGCCCCATTCAACCAGTTTTTTTTGTTCAGTGTTTAATCCCTAATCGGGATTCTAAGGAGAAGAAGATGTCATCGTATATCTTGGCGATTGATCAGGGTACCACTTCAAGCAGGGCTATTATTTTTAACGATGATTTTGAAATTGTCGCTTCATCGCAGCAGGAATTTCAACAATTTTTCCCGGACTCCGGCTGGGTTGAACATGATCCTGAAGATATCTGGAACTCTACAGTCACAACCTGCCGACAGGCCCTTGAAAAGGCTTCATTAAAGGCTTCAGACATTGCTGCAATCGGCATTACAAACCAGCGTGAAACAACCCTCGTATGGGATAGAGAGACCGGTGTACCCATCCATCGCGCAATCGTCTGGCAGGACAGAAGAACAACTGATATCTGCAATGTTTTATCGCAGCAGGGACACGACCCGATTATCAGCAAAAAAACAGGTCTGCTTCTTGATTCGTATTTCTCAGGCACCAAGATCGCCTGGATACTTGATAATGTTGAAGGAGCACGTGAAAAAGCTGAAGCAGGCAAGCTCGCTTTCGGAACTGTTGATACGTTTTTACTGTGGCGCCTTACTGGTGGCAAAATGCATGCAACAGATGCAACTAATGCCTCACGAACACTGCTTTTCAATATCCACACAAATGAATGGGATGCAGATATGCTGGAGCTTCTCCGCGTACCTGCGTCTATGCTCCCTGAAGTTAAAGATTCATCCGATGATTTCGGCATGACAGATCCTGAAATTCTTGGCGGCGCAATTCAGGTAAGCGGTATAGCGGGTGACCAGCAGGCTGCTCTTGTCGGACAGGCATGTTTTAAGCCTGGCATGATGAAATCAACCTACGGTACCGGCTGCTTTGCTGTACTCAATACCGGTGATCAGGCTGTCTGTTCTAAGAATAGATTACTCACCACCATCGGCTATCGCATTAATGGAAAAACCACCTACGCGCTGGAGGGCTCAATATTTGTTGCAGGCTCTGCAGTGCAATGGATGCGCGATGCAATGGGACTTATAGAAGATGCCTCAGAAACCGGAAAACTCGCCCGCCAGGCCGACATCAATCAGGATGTCTATCTCGTACCTGCATTTACAGGCCTTGGAGCTCCACACTGGGATGGCGACGCCCGTGGAACAATCTTTGGAATTACGCGCGCCACCGGCCCTGCAGAACTCTCGAAAGCTGCCCTTGAATCGGTATGCTTCCAGACCCGTGACCTTCTTGAAGCTATGCGGGGTGACTGGGAAAACATGGGGGAAACTGTTTTACGGGTTGACGGTGGAATGGTTGCCTCCAACTACACAATGCAGTTTCTGGCAGATATTCTCGCTGCTCCCGTTGATCGTCCGCAACTCCTTGAGACAACTGCAGTTGGCGCTGCCTACCTTGCAGGTCTGCGTGAGGGAATCTACCCGCAACCTGAAGAATTTGCCGAATCATGGAAGCGCGACAAACGGTTCGAACCGATGCTAGCCGAAGATATCCGTGCTCGAAAATATGAAGGCTGGAACAATGCTGTACGGCGAACCCTCTGTTCTGGGAATTGTCCCCCTAAGCCAGTTGCAGCAACAGCAAAGTAATTTGTAACTATCCCACCTGCCCCCGATCGGGACGCTTCGCATAGGCATACTATAGCCAATCGTCCCGCTTGAGGCCATCTGGAGCACTGCTAGACAGTTACGGCCTGCAAAAAAGGGTACGTATCAGGTCTTGACTGAATAGTTACAATAATTTTTGGTTTTAATGTTTGGCATTTTCTCCAGACACTAAAATTAGATAAGTACCACTAAAAATCACTCGCAAGAGACACAACAATACATCTAAAACTACAAAGGAATAAATAATATGACTGTTAAAATAGGTATCAACGGTTTTGGACGAATTGGTAGAAGTATATTCAGAGCAATCGACACTGATCCTGCCTTCAAAGATATTGAAGTTGTAGCAATTAATGACTTAACCGACACCGCTACGCTTGCCCATCTGCTCAAATATGACTCGGTAATGGGTGTTTACAAGGGTGATATTGTCAATTCTGATAAAGGCATCCTGGTAAACGGAAAAGAAATTTCCGTTACAAGTCACAGGTCACCTGCCGAGATTCCATGGGCTGATCTGGGTGTTGAATATGTTGCAGAATGCACAGGCCTCTTCCGTGACCTCGCGTCTGCCGGAGCGCATCTTGATGCAGGCGCAAAGAAAGTTGTCATCTCTGCTCCTGCACAAGGTGATGTGAAGACATTTGTTATGGGTGTCAACGAGGACGATTATGACCCCAGCTCTCATCCCATTGTTTCCAATGCTTCATGCACCACCAACTGCCTTGCACCTTTTGCCAAAGTTATCCTTGATAATTTCGGAATAAAAAGCGGTTTGATGACTACTATTCATGCCTATACCGGCGATCAACGTCTTCTTGATTTCCCGCATTCTGATCTTCGCAGGGCTAGAGCTGCTGCACTTTCTATGATTCCTACAAAGACTGGTGCGGCTGCAGCGGTTGCTCTTGTTATTCCGGAGCTGAAAGGCAAATTTGACGGTCTTGCTGTTCGCGTTCCCACACCAAACGTCTCTCTTGTAGACGTTGTTATGGAAGTTGAAAAAACCACAACTGTTGAAGAAGTGAATGCAGCCTTAAAAGAAGCTTCAAACAGATATCTCGGTTATACAGAGCTTCCCTTAGTATCTATAGATTTTCAGGCGGATAGCCACTCTTCAATTATTGATGCACAATCCACCAAAGTAGTTGGCAACAGTGTTAAAATAATGAGTTGGTATGATAATGAATGGGGCTACTCAAACCGAATGCTCGACCTTATTCTTCATATGGATGGTAAAAAAACGATTTAATCGATCAACATCCGATCATTATACCACGTTCTGCTTTACCTCTGCCGGCAACTATTCTCCGTTAAATAGTTGCCGGCTTCTTCCTGGAAAGACCGCCACACACCAACACCCCGATAGCAACCTCATAAAGACATTGCAAATGTCTTCTCGTTAATCCACAATAAATCACACTTTTTTTACATACCAAATTGCCATATCGTTTCAAATATTTTCCACACACTTAAAAGGAGAATTTGATAATGAAAAAAACAGCAATTGCGGTACATCTTATTTTTGCAGGAGCCCTCTTATCCGGTAGCGCTATGGCCTCAGGGAAGGCACATTGGGGATATACCGGTCATGAAAGTCCGGAGAACTGGGGAAAACTATCTCCGGAATTTGCAACATGTTCATCAGGTAAAAATCAATCGCCTATCAACATCACTTCAACAATCGAAGCTGAACTTCCCAAACTCATGATTGACTATGCACCGGGCGGAAACGAAGTAGTCAACAATGGACACACCATACAAGTTAATTACGCTGCCGGAAGCACATTAACCCTTGGAGACATTGAGTTTGAACTCAAGCAGTTCCATTTTCACACACCAAGCGAAAACACAATAGAAGGTGAGTCTTTTCCTATGGAGGCACATTTTGTTCATGCAGCCGCAGATGGAACTCTTGCAGTTATCGGGGTAATGTTCAAGCAGGGTGAAAGCAGTAAGGAACTTGAAAAAGCCTGGTCAAAGATGCCTATGAAAGGTGGTGATAAAGCAGCACTTACCGATATTGTCGACGCATCTGCCATTCTTCCCACTGATCAGGGTTATTACCGATTTAACGGTTCTCTCACAACTCCACCATGTTCGGAGGGAGTTAACTGGTTTGTGATGAAAACTGCTTCGACTGCATCCAAAGAGCAAATTGACAGGTTTACTCAAACCATGGGTGGAGCCACCAATCGCCCGGTTCAACCTGTAAATGCCCGTGTTATTGTTCAGTAAGTCTTCTATTCGGTTAATGAGTCGAATAGCACAAAAAACAGAAACGCCGGATTTTCCAAAGTGGAGAATCCGGCGTTTCTGTTTTTTGTAATTGAAGCTGTTTTACTATAGAGCAATACGAACTACAGTACCTAAAAACACCGTATCCGAATCAATATCAGTGGCTTCGTTATCAAGGTCAGCCGAATCATTAAAACGATAGGTTGCATAGATATCCCAATAAATTCCCGGCAACATTTCGAGATTAACACCTGCTTTCAGAGCAAAAAACGGTTCGTCGGCAAAATCGCTGTCACGATATTCAATTCCGATTCCTGCACCGGCATATAAACCTTGGCCCACAAGGACGAAAGCCTGCGGTGCAAATGCGGTTTCACCATATTTATCCGGTAAAATTTCCAGATCCAATTCAAGACCTATAAGGCCTGGCCAATATTGATAACTGGCAAGATACGAAAAACCGTCATCATCAACATCAGATACGTCAATATCATCGACTGCGACCCAGTAATTGATACCACCACCTAAACGATGATCTGCTGCCTGCGCCTGTGAAGTAAAAACTCCGAGGAACACAAGTAAACACACTACGCATAACCTCTTCATGGGGGGGACTCTCCTATAAACGTATTATGCACACGCCATTTCTCCTGAAGGCTGTGCAGATTCTACACCTGGGGGAATAGTTGAGTCCAATATAAACCAACTTTTACAGGATAACAACAGACGGCACTATGATGTCAGGCTTTTTTTCTGAGAGGAGATGTAAAACGAGCAGATCAATCTATCTGTAGTACACACATTGTAGACAGGAGTGCCGCAAACCAGTCGTAATCAGCAAACTGGTCTGCGACACGTTTTTTTAAAAAGAGCTATTGAACTAAACCTCTCCAGCCTATTTGACTATCATAGCCCAATCAGGCACGACCCCGATTTCAATACCAAAGAGCGGGATAACAATAGCATAGGTCAAAGCAACTGTGATGAGAATTCCCAGAACATTCAAGCCAAATCCACTTTTAACCATCTGCGGAATGGATACATACCCCGAGCCAAAAACAATAGCATTTGGAGGCGTTGCAACCGGAAGCATGAACGCACAGGAAGCAGCTATTGCAGCCGGAACTACAAGCAACAGAGGATTCTGACCCAGACCAATAGCAATTGCAGAAAGAATCGGCATTACCATCGCAGAAGTTGCAGTATTGGAAGTCAACTCTGTCAGGAAGATGATCAGGGTTGCAACAGCCAGCACCATGACAATGACGGGGGCCGTGTCCAGCAAGCCGACCTGGCTGCCAATCCAATTGGCAAGTTTTGTCGCTTTGAAACCAGCTGCCATCGAAAGACCGCCACCAAAAAGAATCAGAACCCCCCACGGCATCTTTGACGCCCAGGTCCAATTCATAACGAACTCATTTTTCTTCAGGTTGATCGGAATTGCAAAGAGAATAAGCGCACCGGTCATGGCAATTGTTGCATCGGTGATAAGCTTTGGATCCGGGAACATGAAGCCGATCTGCTTTCTGAAGATCCAGCCAAGAGCGGTAAACATGAAGATCAATGATGTCCAGCGTTCCCCGCTGCTCATCGAACCCATCTCTTTAAGCTCTCTATCGATAAGGTCGCGGCCACCCGGAACTTTCTTCAGTTTCATCGGATTAGCAAAACGGATCAGCCACAACCAGCAGAGTGGCAGCATAATCACAACAAGCGGCACACCAACAAGCATCCAGTTAGCGAAGGTAATTTCGTATCCATACGTTTTAGTCAGATAGCCTGCAAGAACTGTGTTTGGCGGAGTACCAATCAAGGTTGCAATACCGCCAATTGATGCCGCATAGGCAATACCGAGCATCAGGTTCAGACCAAATGCAAATTTTTCAGGGGAAAAGTCGATCTCTGCATCAAGCCCTTCTTTTTTTCCTTCAGCAATAACATGATGAATAATAGCCAAACCAATAGGCATCATCATAACGGTTGTTGCGGTGTTTGAGACAAAGGCGGAGAGCACTGCAGTGGCAGTCATAAAGCCAAAGATAAGTCTGCTCGGTGAAAACCCGACAACCTTGACAATATTCATCGCCACGCGCCGATGCAGATTCCAGCGTTGCATGGAAAGAGCAATAATAAAACCGCCCATAAACAAAAAGATAAGGTGACTGGCATACGGTGCAGCCGCCGCCTTAGTGTGCATGATACCAAGAAGAGGAAAGAGAGTAATGGGAAGCAGACTGGTGGCAGGAATAGGAATAGCTTCAGTCATCCACCATGTTGCCATAAGCAGGGCAACTGCTGCCATTTTCTGCGCATCAGGCCCCATTCCTGAGGGTGCCGGCACTACAAGCATAAGAATAAATAACAGAGGCCCCAGAGCAAGGCCAAATTTCTGCCTCGATGTGTATTCTCGCGGCTCATCTTCCTTTACACCGTCCGGACCTGTCTTCAAGCGCTGATTATGCTCAGCCGGTGCTTCGTCAAGACGTTCTACCGACGGCGAATCATCTACTGCCCTGTTTTCAAAGACATGGTCTGTTTTGAATTGCTTAAATATTTCTCGTGGCCTGAATAACACAAGAGCCTTAGTTTCATCGTGCATCTGCCATAATCTGTCCCAAACTGCTGACGACATAGTCGCTCCTCCTCCTAGATTGGCTTTTCATCAACCGTATGCTTTTCCCATCGGGAACCGGTCAATTCTATCCCTGGCTGCATCTTGCTCTACTTAATATATGCCTGTTATTTACTTCCCTCCTCCGGATGATTAATGTTGTTAATTCCTGACAATCAACGCCCACTGAAATCAATGAACCAACTACTATTACAATTATCTTCGAACATAAAATGAATGACCACTCACTCATAATTGGTACAAAATTGATACCAGATCAACACTGCCTGCGCAACATTTCTGTAACATGAGATGTGATTACGGTCTTATCACCATATTCTGCTAATTTTACATGGAAGTACTGCTACCTGTAGAAACCACACTGATATAGGTATGTTGAATGGTCCATTTATGCAGAGATACAGATCGGCCAATGAACAAACATTAATGCTGAATAATATTTTCAAAAATATTGATAATTTGCAGCACCATCTCACATGTTTCGTTTTGAAAAATGGTTTTCACACTTACCTACAGGAGCACCAATAAATGCATTATCAACCTGTATTAACGTTATTTATGACATATAATCACAGCATGAAAATTTCTATATTTTCAAAAACCAGAACCAGAACATCGACTCTATTGATCGTTATTGTTTCGTTTTGACTTTCACTTTGATTGCATGAAACACAGTTTCAGTTGCTACAATTGGCAAAGAAGCGTATTTTATTAGCAGTTCTCGCGAATATCCGTAACGGATCAAGCGAAATTCGACAAATCAACTGTATTTCAAGGAATTAAAGACCTACTTCTGCAGATATCTCCGACCTCTACAGGCGGTCTGCGCCAATAATACCTTTCAGAGATTACCTGAAACATTGAAGGCTGGTGCTACACGAGTCCAATCGCCACCACCTTCCCCACGTTATTGCAGGTATTTCTTTAGATCCGGCCCTAATCATCTGCACGCTACAAAAATTCAGCTGTTGAGGAAGAACATCTCATGCCAAAAAACACAAAAATAGTCGCAACCATTTCAAGCCTTAATTGTTCAGTACCGTTTATACAAAGTCTACATGAAGCCGGCATGAATGTTGTCCGCCTCAATACCGCTCATATGAGCCATGAAGATGCTCTGGAGGTTATCAACAACACCAGAGCTGTTTCTAAAAAAATTGGTATTCTACTCGACACAAAAGGTCCTGAGATCAGAACCTGCGAAGCTGATGAGCCGCTCAATGTCAAATTTGGCGACACTGTTAGAATAAAGGGTGCTCCCGGGCAAAAATCATATGACGATGTTATTTGTGTATCTCACGGAAATTTTGTAAACGATGTCCCGGTAGGCAGTTCAATCCTCATTGATGATGGCACCCTTGCCCTTGCTGTCGTTGAAAAAGATGATGAATTCCTGAAATGTATTGTTGAAAATGATGGTGCCATCAAAGAGCGAAAGAGTATCAACATTCCGGCAGTTCATGTCAAACTTCCGGCCCTTAGCCAAAAAGACAAGGATTTCATTAGATTTGCCGCAGAGAACGACCTGGACTTCATCGCCCACTCTTTTGTGCGGTATAAAGAGGACGTGATTGCCGTACAGGATATTCTCAATGAAACTCAATCACCGATTAAAATTATCGCCAAAATTGAGAACGCCGAAGGTGTCGCCAACCTCGATGAAATTCTCGACTATGCATATGGCGTGATGATCGCCCGTGGTGATCTTGCGGTCGAAATACCGACAGAGCAGATTCCTCTTATTCAGAAAAAAATCATTAAGACCTGCATAGAAAAGCGACGCCCGGTAATAGTCGCCACCCAGATGCTGCACTCTATGATTGATTCTCCTCGTCCGACTCGGGCAGAAGTTTCAGATGTTGCCAACGCCTGCCTTGATCATGCCGACGCGCTTATGCTCTCAGGCGAAACTGCCAATGGTAAATACCCTGAGGTAGCAGTTCGCACCATGACCAAAATCATTGAGGAAGTAGAAGGTAAAAACGGCGCCTATATGGATGTTCCTTACGGGCACCAGAATAAAATAACTGCTTACCTGGCAAAAGCCGCAGTTAAAGCCGCCCTGCGTCTTGGCACCAAGGCAATTATTGCCGATTCCGTCACCGGAAAATCGATTCTGGCTCTCGCTGCCTACCGAGGTGGTAATACTATATACGCACAGATTTATGATAAACGGGTTATGCGCCAGCTCTCTCTTTCTTTCGGAGTCTATGCCGACTATGCACCATTGGATATCACTTCTGCAGAACCACTTAAAAACTCCATCTGCAGGCTTATTAGTGACAAACATTTTAGAGACGATGACTTAATTATCGTGCTTGCAGGCAGTTTCGGTGCAAAACAGGGAGCGAGCTATATCGAGATCAGCACTGCAGAGAATCTCAAAATGAAATGTCGCTGAAAGACTAACGTTACGAACATATAGATGTAGATTACCGGAGCACTTTGCTCCGGTATTTTTTTATTCAATTATCACCAAACCTCAGCGTGGAAGTGTTACGCGTGAGGCGTAAAAGAGTTACGCGTGAGGCGTAAAAGACATAAAATGCCAACCGTGTGCTCTGTAAGTTTCTCAATGTAGTAAAATTGTGCAATTTTACTACGCTACGAATTCAAATTGATTGTAATATTATTTTCAAAAAACTTAACTAAGCCAAAGCCTACCATTTCAACGCCTGTCATCCACCCGTTCCATACCCATTATCGATAGCAGCACGGTTATCAGCATTTGCTATTTGCCCACACTGCCCACATCGACTCAAGTGATTGTCTCTGGCTCTACCTGAAATTTCTGGTAATATATGCTATTCGTTTTTTGTATTATCCCAGCACACCGAAAATCATATTTTTATGACCTATCAAGGAGAATTGCGCATGCCTGATCTGAAACAACGTATAATGGACATCCTGAGTGTTCCTCAACTCACGTCCTGTGCCACAGTGACCCTGGAAGGTAAACCATGGGTCCGTTATGTGGTCACAGTGGCTGATGCTGATATGAATATTCGTTTTGCCACCCTGCTGGAATCACGTAAAGCTGAACAAATCAGGCATAATTCTGAAATCCATATGACTTGCGGTGTCAACAGTCTGAATGATATGAACAATTATCTCCAGATACAGGGACGCGCCCGTATATCCACCAATGAGGCTGACCGGCACGCTTTCTGGAATGATAAACTGGGATCTGTGTTTGAAGGCCCTGACGATCCAAACTATTGCGTAGTCATCGTCGAGCCATATAGAATAGAGTATTGCACTCAGGGACCATTCGAACCTGATGTCTGGTCCAAATGCTGATTACCATTTAGCAAAAAACACACTGCTGTCATGCTGAATTATAGCCTTTTGCTCACCCTCGGGTTATATGCCTCGATTTTGAACAAAATGCTATAATTCTCAGGATTGCAGAGTCACCATAACCACTTAACTGATTTCGAATTGACACGATGAAATACAGTACAGACATTCTGCCAACCTACTCCGGGCATTGCAGAATCGCCTTCTGCTCCATAAATACTGTCAGGAATCCGGGTGGCACAACTGATGGACCCTATCATCCTGTTAGCAGATACAAGGTCAATGAGATTTGAGAACGAGAGATCTTGCATTTCATTCGCCATCGGTCAAAAGGGGCAACAAGCCAACCCCATCAGGCAGTCAGGTCATAGTGTAATTAGACAAAGAAATAGGTTGTCCAATAAAGGTGCATCGTAATTATCCGGCATTCATTACGAAACGAGGGATGTATATCCGAATAAAGGTGCTTGATATATTTTACCTCAACCATATATACAATTGGAGTCTACGATTACCAGCGAGGATAAAATCATTCGTTACACATATATTCAATGTGCTGCAGGTAGATGACGAAACACAAAAATGGCCGGGATTATTCTGAATAATTCCCGGCCATTTTACTGGTCAAATCTCGCATGCCATGTAAGAATCTACGTCTATTTGTTAACCTCTAAACCGAGTCTCACGGATGAAACTATCGTTATACCTCTGTTTGAGAGCGGTAAGTATCACCGGGCGTCTTGAAACCAGAGTATATTGGGCTTCACAATCGTAACAGGAAAGAAGATCGCCCTCCATATGCTGGTATTCAACTGGAATGTTTGCCTGGCACATTTTACATTTACCGACCTGACTTCCATCAATTCTGTATTGTGCGTACTTATTGTCCATAATAGCCTCCTGGTTGAGCGGCGTGAGATTACAGTCGAACATCCCGCACCACGAATAATTATTATAGCCCGAGGAGAAGGCTTGACACACAACAGTGTATCACAATTTCAGCAGAGTTACAGGCAGTTAATTTGATAAAACTGCAGTTAAATGGTCATTACAACAATAGCTCACTGAGATTTTTTTTTTAAAACAGACTTTTACAGAGGGTAATATTTCGCCCCCTCTCCCCAATATTTTTTTTACTTCGATTGCTTGTGTCTTAGCCTGGGAGGCTGTCCGAGAATGCCCTTTTTCCCCAACTCATCGTCATTTTGACCAAACAACGCTCAAAGTTAAACGAAGGCTCCGATAACACACACATGACTGTGCTTGTTGGTATCAAAGCTCCTCAATATGAGAAAAAATGTCTATTCTGGGACAAACTCCGAAGAGGCTATGACTCTCATAGAAATAACCAATATGTGCGATGAATATTTCTATGACTACAGCATTCTGGAAATTAACTCCTTACTCAAGGAGTTCTAAAATTGTCATCAAGACGAAGGAAATAGAAAAGAAGAATTGACGAACAAACCAGTGCGTAAAAAACTCAGGAATGACCGAACCTAAACCTTTAACGAAAATAACCTATACACATAGGATACTCTATAATGGGTATATAAGACAGGAAATAACTTTTAAACGAGGGGATAGTGCGCAGCAAATGGTTCGCAGAATCACGACTACGCCAAAGGTTACGGGTACTTTTATGAATGACCTGTTGAGTTGAAGATCACAACTATTTAGTTTCCGTCCCCAAACTACCCTTTAACTCAATATTAGCATTACGTTTAAAATACTATCCTAGTGAGGCTGTCCGACAATGATCTTTTCTCAAACTCCCAAACGTGTCTCGCTCTTGAACTAAATGCTTAGTTTTATCCTTGATACTATGCAGGATACACAAGATTCTCTTCACCAATTCCATCCAGCACTTCGTTATAATACTTGAGTGCTTCAAGACGGGCTGAAAGAAGATCCATCAACATATAATTGCCGCATTCGACGGGGGATGCACCTGGCACAGTACCCTCAAACTCACTGGTATATTTGAACAGTTCCTGAATGAGCGGTGCAATCGTTTTTGAATCGGTATTGCCACTCACAAGCAGATAAAAACCGGTCAGACAGCCCATCGGGCCAAAGTAGACAATTCTGCTACTAAACGCGGCATGGTTTCGCAGGAATGTTGCTCCGATATGCTCCAGGGTGTGAGCTGCTGCTGAGCTTAAAGCCGGTTCATTGTTTGGTTCTTTCATACGCAAATCAAAGGTTGTTACCATTGAGTCTCCCACCGCATCTCTACGGGAAACATAAACACCACGCTTTAACCGGGTATGATCTATAGTAAAACTTTCTATCTTTTTCATGCTTCACTCCGTACATCGTCGATTATGCCGAGAACGATCTTTATCGAATTCTCAGCCGCTTTTATCATGCATTTTGAATAGGTAGCAGTGTTTCCTGTTTCGCATACCTTATCGGAAATAGACCGGATAAGGACGAAAGGGACATTAAAGAGAAAACCGGTCTGGGCTATTGCTGCGCCTTCCATTTCAACAGCCATGACATCAGGAAAGTGCTCTTCGATATATTCGACCTGGCGGGATGTATGCACAAAAGAATCACCCGATAGTATAGGCCCATGATGGACAGATATCCCACTGCAGGAGAGACCGGCCTTACGAGCCATGGTAGAGAGAACACCATCGGCCACATAGGCCGCCGGCATTTGAGGAATCTGTCCTATCTCATATTCAAAGGCTGTTGCATCGGCATCGTAGTGGCGTACTTCTGAAGAGATGACGACATCACCAATCTGCACCCCGGCAGGAAAACCACCGGCAACACCTGTATTAATAAGATAGTCGGGCGTGAATTTATCCAGCAGCAAGGTCGCGCCGACCGCTGCATTCACCTTGCCGATACCGCACTGAAACAGTGCAACATCCACTCCACCGATCTGCCCTGTGTGATACGCAAATTGGCCTAAATATGTTGTTGTAGCGTTGTCCAACTTGTCCAGGAGTAACGTAAGCTCCTCTTCCATTGCTGCAATAATTCCGATCTTCAATCTATTATCCGTTATTCAATTTTGATTCATATCTTCTTCGAGATCGATTGCAAAATACGTGATAGTGGATTAGTTAGTAAAGTTAATATATTTACTAAAAATAGTTAGTAAAACTAACCATTCGCTTTGAGATATCTAAATGCTCCCAGATTTCAACCGATTAAAAGTCTTCTATCACATCTATAATGAACAGAGCAGCACCGGCGCAGCCAATGTTTTGCACATAACCCAGTCCGGAGTGAGCCAGCATCTTAAAAAGCTTGAAGATGAAATGCAGACACCGCTGTTCAGTCGCGTAAATCGTCATCTTGTTCCAACAGCAGCAGGTCACAAACTCTATCAGATAGTGCAGGGCTTTGTCGCTGAGCTTGAAGACGGAGTAAGAAGCATTAACGCGAATTCAGCAATTCCTTCAGGACCGTTGCGCATTGGTGCGCCATCTGAATTTGGCAAAACGTATATGCCAAAAATCTTCGCATCGTTCAGGCAGAGATACCCAGAGGTTTCACTCGAATTGCATCTGGGTGATCCCAATAGTCTTTTCACGCTGATCTCTAACGGTGGTCTGGACTTTGGTTATATTGATATCCTGCCGATCTTTTTGGCTACTCCGGGCGGATTGCCGGCTTATGAAATAGAACCACTTATTAATGAAGAGTTTGTTCTAGCCTGCTCAAGAAATTATTATGAAAAGCATGCATCAGATTCCAGCTATGAGGATCTGATTAAACTCGATTTTATAGGGTATAAATCTGATATCGCACTTTTTCGCAGTTGGTTCTCCCTGCACTTTGGGCAGGAACCTGCATCACTGAACATGTCGATGATAGTTGATAGTGCCGGAGCAATAATTTCAGGCATGGAAGAAGATCTTGGGCTGGGAATTATCGTCAGCCATCTCATCAATAAACAGATTGGCGATGGCTCCATCATCCCTATACGGGCAACAACAGAGAAACTGCAAAATACTATAGCCTGTGTTCGTTTTAAAAATAAAGCGGACACCATTACCGAGAGCTGTTTTCAACAGCACTTCAAGGAGCAGATATGCCATATCCCTGATCTTGTTCATACGCTGTAATCGCTGCTGGAGAACACGTACTTGAAGTGAAGTGAGGAGTAAGGAGAGACGGTGAGGAGTACTACCTAAACGGAAAGTTCTACTGTATAATGAACACGTACTTTTCACACACGAACTCCACAATAACCTTTTGATTTTTCAGACAATACACCTGCAATGGAAGTTTCCACTATCCCACAAGTAGAATTCTCAAAGAAACAAAAACTCACTATAGAGTTTGAAATACTGGCTCTTGAAGACCTGTTTTCCAAGCGGGCTGAAATGGTCCCGCCGATTGATCATCCACATAGGATAGCATTCCATAACATCATGTATATAACTGCTGGTGAAGGTACACATCACATTGACTTCCAGCCCCATAAAATCAGCCAGGGAAGCCTTATTTTTATCTCAAAAGGTCAGGTAAATGCATTTAATGTCCAGCCGGATATGCGAGGGTACCTGATATTATTTACAACAGAGTATCTGGAAAAACATCTTATCCACTCAGATGTTCTCTCACTGTATCGCTTATACAATTACCACCTGCATTCACCAGTAATGCAACCAGAAGAAACACAAAACGAAGGGTTTCACGATCTCTTTAGAGGAATCACGGCGGAGTATTCCAACCCTGATGTGTTTGCCAAAGAAGACATACTACGACTTTTGCTCAAAGTGCTGTTACTGAAGGCAGAGCGTATCAAGCGAACCGTAACCGCTGACCAGAAAAAAACGGAGTGGCTTATTCGATTTGGCCAGCTTAAGGAACTTCTTGAAAAACACATTGCATCGACACGAAGTGTGCAGGATTTTGCTGAGATGCTAAAAATATCTCCCAAACACCTCAACACTATATGCAAAGCTGTTTCGGGTGCTACAGCCAAGCAAAACATTGATAGCTTCATGATTTTGGAAATCAAAAGACTTCTGGCAACATCGGATAGTTCGGTTCAGGAAATATCTTTTGATTTCGGATTTGACGAACCAACCAACTTCGTCAAGTATTTCAAGAAACATGCAGGTCAGTCACCATCACAGTTCCGCAAAACATTCACCAACTAGTTTCGAGAAGAAAACTAACGCGGAAGCTGTCAAACTCAACCCTTTTCCGTCTACTCTTACCAGTGTCCTGTCATGCCTCTGATGACATGACACTAGCACCAAGCCTGATATTCTCATGAGCTTTCACCCCAAAATACTCGTGAGAAATGCAGACAGGTTCCATTTTTACCATTTTTAGGGGTGTATCAACCTTTGCCCACCTACCCTCTTCAGTTATCTTCCTCCGCAGTTCAGACACATAACACGGATTTCTCAAAGCCACGTTGTCGAACTGACTAAAAGCGTGAAAAATATCCTGTTAAAATTACTATTTATTATGGAGAAAAACATGAAGAAACTTGTACTTATTGCTTCGGTATTATTTCTGACCAGCGCCTGTGCAGCGGTTAACGGTACAGAATCTGATAAAATTGAACTCAGCAACAAAGCAAAAGCCAAAGCGCTTGTTGAGAGTATCGAGACTGGCAACCCGGAACCGATTGGATATATCAACCCAAACACATACATCCAGCACAATCTGGCTGTTGGAGATGGCTTGGCCGGATTTGGCGAAGTTATGGCGCAATTGCCTAAAGGTAGCGCACGTGCAAACGTGGTACGCGCTTTCAAGGATGGCGATTATGGCTTCACTCACACCGAGTACAATTTCTTCGGCCCTAAAATTGGTTTTGATATCTTCAGATTCGAAAATGGTCAGATTGTAGAGCATTGGGACAACCTGCAGGAGACTGCAACCACATCCGCTTCAGGAAGGACTCAGACCGGCGGGACCACTCAGGTAACCGATCTTGCGAAGACAGATGCTAACAAGGAACTGGTGGCAGGACTGATGGCTGATGTTTTTATGGGAGCAAATCCCGGTAAGATTACCGAGTACATTTCTACGTCAGAATACCTGCAGCACAATCCGGCAGTACCTGACGGACTTGGACCACTCGGAGAAGCTCTTGAAGCAATGGCAAAAGCGGGAACTCCAATGGTGTATACCAAAAACCATATGATTCTTGGCGAAGGAAACTTTGTACTCGCCGTTTCTGAAGGACAGTTCCTTGGTAAGCATTCAGCTTTCTACGACCTGTTCAGGGTCGAGTCAGGCAAGATTGTCGAACACTGGGACACTATTGAGCAAATTCCAGCAAAAAGCGAGTGGAAGAATAGTAACGGCAAATTCTAACATTGGACTATATCCGACTCAATTAAATCGGATATTCAACTAAGGTCACTTTCCCTGCCAGGTGCCGTCACATTGAGTGTGCGGAGCCTGGCTGTTTTAATCCCCAAAAGAAATACAGGATCAACCACTCAAAATACGATGTCTGTGGAGATTGGACTACAGTTTGTCCGTCCAACGCTATAGAAGTCGTTAGTGAAGGGTAATCTTATACGATTGAAAGGTTTAATATAACGAAGAATTGGTTAGTCGCTCTCATCGAAGTTCTAACGAATGCAAACGTACAAACGACAATCAGAAATCAGTATAGTTTCAGGCGACATCATTGTTGATGAAAAGAGGAGTACCACGCGGGCCCTTACTGCTGAGAATAAAAACGAGGAATGGTTTATCCTGTTCGAGTATTTCAAGAAACATCTTGTAGAACACCACACAGCAACTAAAAGTGTAAAAGATTACGCCTTAATGTTGAACATTTCTCCGAAACATCTCAACATCATCTGTAAATCATTTTCAGGTGTAACTGCAAAACAGTACATCGACACTTTCATGGTTACAGAAATAAAGAGAGCTTTGGCCACCTCCGATGATTTGGTACAGAAAATTTCCGATGAATTCGGGTTTGACGAGCCAACGAATTTCGTCAAATACTTCAAGAAACATACGGGGCAATGTCCGGCACAGTTTCGTAAAACCATATGCACGTGTCATATCACAACTCAAATGATCTGACAGTAAGCATGCATATTCGAGACGTGCCACACCCTTTTTATATCATACAAGGATCTGAATAATGAAAATTCCACACCAACATAGAACGTTATATATTTCCCACGGAGGTGGACCACTCCCCTTACTGGGCGATACCGGACATACTGAAATGGTGAACCACCTCCAGAGAATTGCTTCGGAATTGCCAAAACCTTCCGCCATCCTTCTCATCAGTGCCCATTGGGAAGAGAAGCGGCCTACAATTACCGGAAACGCAAATCCGGGGTTAATTTACGACTACTATGGGTTCCCGGAAGAAGCCTATAGCATCAGCTACCCCGCACCCGGCGAACCTCATCTGGCCAAGAACGTGTTTAAGCTTCTGGAGAGCAAAGGACTACAGCCTGTGCTTGATGATTCCAGAGGCTTTGATCATGGTATGTTCATCCCGTTGAAGATTATGTACCCGGATGCAGACATTCCCTGCATACAGCTCTCCCTTGTCAATACTCTGGATCCTGCCATGCACATCCGGATGGGAGAGGCGCTTGCTGGTATTCAGCATGAAGGTTTACTTATTATCGGGTCCGGATTTTCATTTCACAACATGAAGGCATTTTTTGCTCCCGGTAACACACACAACAACGAGATGAACGAGGCGTTTGAGTCCTGGCTCATTGAAACATGCAGTGCAAAAGATATAGATGAAACTGTGCGGAAGGAATTGCTCATCAACTGGGACCAAGCCCCACATGCCAGATTCTGCCATCCAAGAGAAGAACACCTGTTGCCACTCCATGTTTGCTATGGCCTAAACAGATGTGCAAGCCGTGATTCCTTCCAGCTCAATATACTTGGGAAGCGTGCAAGCTTTTACCTTTGGTAAGAAACCGTTACGACATGATGATAGAAAAACTGTTTGAAACACTCTGCCACGAGAAAGGGGAGTTGTCGCAGGAACACCTGAACGAACAGAAAAAAAACGAATACTTTCGGTTAAAAGTGAAAAACCGTACTCCTTCCAGCAACAAATATTCGACTTAGCTCAATGCTATCGTTCGTGTCTTAAAAAGGCTGGCAAACCGGGCATTAAAACGTTGCCCTTTTGCCGCCTGTCAACCGGGGCCCCAGAGTTGGCCTTCAGGGTATAGAAACATAAACTGTCAATCCATCACTATTTCAATCAACTGTGCAAATTCTGCACACTCCGGTTACGCATTTAGCTCCTGATGACGCATATACAGTGCGCGATAGAGTATCGACATCTCCTATCCGCAAGAGACCAGGAGGCTGACTGAGAATGACCGTTTCTCAAACTCTTCGTGATTATCAAAAACCGATGCTGGCAATATCATATATGGCTGCGCTTGTTATTTGAAAATGGCTCGATTTTAACCCAAATCCCTATTATCGCGCAGCCATATCAGGAGGCTGTCTGATAATAGCAATATTCGCTCAGATCAAGGCAAACTCGAAAAATCACCGCAGTCATATATTTACTATTCCTAGGATATTTTTTCGAGTTTAACGAAGATATGCGCGGAAAGGGCCTTCTCAGACAACCTCCTATTTGTATTACATAGGATGTAGAGGGCTAAAACATTCATTACAAATTGAATCCGGCACGAGTGTATCCCCCATTTTCGCCGTTATCCTGTATGTGGAACACATTATGCAAGTATCCTGTAGTTACCCGCATGAATTCCTCAATTTACACGATGGAGTAAAAACAGATGACGCCTGCAAAAGTTCTGGTAGTTGATGACGATATGATAATCCGCTCTATGTTGGAAACACTGCTGAATAATCACGGTTGCGCCATAACAACTGTCTCTGATGGTGAAAAGGCGATACAACTCCTTGAAAATTCAAGGTTTGATCTTGTACTAACTGACCTGGAAATGGGTAAGACCAGCGGCTTTGAAGTTATCAGAAAGGCAAAAGAGGTAGCCCCGGATACACTTGTCTTTATGATGACAAGCTGCCATCAGCTCGAATATGCAATCACCGCATTTCGTTGTGGGGCTTCAGGCTATCTGTTGAAACCGTTTTCCAGCAGGTGCCTGTTTGAACGGTTACAGAAAAACGGGTTCCCGTTTATCTCCAGGAAGAGAGCGATAACGGCAGAATCATTCAGTCAGGAAAATCTGCAAACAGCTATCCAGGTACTTCCTTCACTGGATGATCAAAAATTACGATATGCGGAACTGGAAATGCAATATCACTCGCTGCCTTCGATTTAGCTTACTGCTACCATGATTCGTGTTCTGCTCCTGATAATCGCATTTGTTCATTGCTCAAATAATGTTCTGAGACTGAACAGCCCTCTGCATTTACACACTACCTGACAATCCTTTTACAGCTATCCTGTCGATTGGTACAATACGGTACACAATATATTTGTCTGATTCGGACCTGATATTTCAGCACATTCACTTATAACCTATCTAGAGTTGCTACAGCCATTTCTGTATACTGTGGTATTAAGGCAAACAGTTTTTCAGTAGGTAAAGCAAACTTATCCGATATGACAACTATCTCCGACACCTTGGTCTTTCTATCATTCTCTTTATCACTGTAATAGATTTCATGGTTGAAATTACGTAACAATTCGTGAATAGCATGATCCAGCGGGATTTTCTCAAGCCGAGTAGAAATGCTCTCGCTGATAGGGAAAAGAAAACGAATTCGGATATTAGTCTGTTTCTGTAGATCATGAAGAATATTTCTTAGAGGCACATTTTCGGCGCTAAGGCTGAGAGAGTTTCCCTCAATTTCAAGATCAAATTCACGATACATACTTGCTGTAAGCAGACTGCAGGTGATAACGCTAAATAGCAGCACTCGGGTGATGGTGCGGTACGTTGTGGTCATGTTCCAGTTCCCCAGTATTTTTCTGAAGTAATGGCGGAACAAGTATCAGTAGATACTTCCCAGCCGGGTAACTCCGCTGCCGTATCGATCAGATGAAAGACGTAGGCCGGTGGTTTTGCGTTTCCTTCTTTTCAGAAGGCTTGCCTTTTTCGAGCTGTTAAAAATAGTGTGCTGACGCCTGATTGATACCAGGGTATCAGCCTGAAACACAAATAAATCCTTTCATTCCTTATGGTACTTAATGAGATATATTCGAGTTACTCCATGTAATCAATAGGTCGGATGATGATTATTACCTAGTCATAATGACTAGGAGGCTGTCCGAGAACAGGAATTTTAAATCGGACAAATCATAAAGCCTAGCAATCGCTGGAGCTTTATATCTCTGCGCAAAGGTAAATCTTATAATATGCACCTGAAAAACGCCTGAATAATGCAATTATACTGAGAATCAGGGCTCTCCATCATTACTATGCAGGATTTGCCAACAATTTGCCGTCCTCTGAACGTACTACCCCATTTATGATCGCTCTCAGTAACTTCCTCATGTTGTGAGCAGTGCATGCAAGGGAAAATTCACCACTTGCTTTCTCATACCCTCTGACACTGAATCTTCTGAAACCGATATTTTTTATCTGTCCGAATACTGGTTCAACGATAACTTTTCGTCTTCCATATATTTCTTTAGAGCTTACCCTCTCCATTTTCTCATTCATCTGTTGCCGTAAGGGCTCTTTGTCATCCGTGTTAATTGTTCGAGCATTACCCTGAGTTGATTTGCAACATCTGCTTTTATAATCGCACTCAACACACACATCAGAGTCGCCTTGATATGTTTTCCTGCCCGATTTTGATGTACGTATTAAAACGAGGGATTGGTCTCCAGGACAGGTGAAAAAATCACCCCGCTCGTTGTAAATAAAATCAGCCTTTATGAGCTTGCGGTCCGAATCATTTAACGGAATTTCACTTCTCTTCTCAGCTTTATCTGTTGCTACATAAGCATCGAGTTTTGCCGATCTTATTGCCTCAAGATTATCACCTGACATGTAACCATTATCAAAGCTCATCTTTGAAGGAAAACTGCCAGTCGTTTCCCGTATATTTTCTAACGCAGGTTCAACCTCGTTCTTGTCATTTGCATTTAGACTCAGATGTTGGGCAACAATCACTTGCTTATCCTCATCTACACATATTTGCCCATTGTACTGATAATCAAAGACGTTATTTTTTCCCATAATACGGGCATCCGTATCTGCAAAGCTAATTTGCTTTTTGTCCTCAATGGTTTTGCCGGGGTGTAGTTCTTGCTCCCGTTGTTCTAAGGCTTTTTTGGCTGCCTGTATTTTTGCTAATCGCTTTTCTTTGAACTGTAAATCTTCGGGAATACCATATCCGGTAGGTTCCTTATACTCCCTGTCCTCTTCTTCATCGCAGTTTTTTGCTTTCGCTATAAGGCTCTCAATTTCCGCTAGTAATTCATGTTCTTTTTCTTTGAGTCTCTTGTAACTCATGGCCTTATGCTTAGAAGTGTCAGCCTTAAATTTTGAACCGTCTAAGCTTACATGGCCAAGAGACGCAAGTCCCAATTGCATGGCTATCAGGACACTCTGCTTGAAACATTCATGAAAAAATTCAGCATTATTTTTCCTAAAGTCACTTAACACTCGGAAATTTGGGCATGACATCCCTGATATATACATATAAGCAAGGTCTACATGGCACCGTCCTTCTATCTGTCTTGAGCTGAAAAGGCCATGACTGTATGCGTATATGAGAATCGAGATAATCAACTTGGGATGATAGGCACGCTGTCCTTGCATGCTATACTGTTTTTCAATACTTGAGGTGTCAAGCTGCTGAAAAATATCGTTATACAGATAACATTCATGATTGTCAGGGAGCAGATCAAAGATATTGCTCGGAAACATTTGCCGTTGTTTGAATTCTAATGGCAGATTTTTGAATGGGGGTGACATAAGGAAACCTCTCTTGTTTTATTGAATACAAATTAACACAAAAAACAAGAATATGCAGCTTATCATGCTGTTATATATAAGCATTCCATCTCAACCTGTTTGCCATTTGCTAGGAAATTCAGCTACGATAAAAACAATTTAACTATTCTCTTTAATTATTGTCGGACAGCCTCCTAGGAGGCTGTCCGACAATGGCCCTTTGCCCAAACTCTTCGGAATTTTCAAAAAATAATGCTCGCAATATCATCTATATGGCTGTGCTTATTTTTTGTAAATGTCTCGATTTTAACCAAAATTCCTATTCTCGGACAGCCTCCTAGGAGGCTGTCCGACAATGCCCTTTCCACCCATATCTTCGTTAAACTAGAAAAATTATCCTCGGAATATCGACTATATGCCTCCGGTAATTTTTCGAGTTTGCCTTGATCTGAGCGAAAATTTCTATTCTCGGACAGCCTCCTAGGAGGCTACTCTCCCTCCTCACACAAAAAAGGGTGAATCGATGTTATCAATCCACCCTTCCCTAACATAATTATCTTGTATTATATCAAATAGATTGATGATAAATCCGGGTTAACGCTACCTATAAATGTACAAACCGGAATCGGCTATTCTGAAATTATTCAGCATATCCGATTCCGGTTTTTCTGTTGGTGCTTAAGTTTTTATTCTCCTGTAAGTGAGGAGTGAATGGCGCAACAATCCCGCCAAGAGCTTCAATGTTAAGCTATTGTATTTACAATAATAATTATAAAATTGAGTGTAAAAGTTGTATACGCCTTTCTCCTCACGCCTGTCGCCTCACCATAATAACTGAGGTTTAAGAACTGAGGTTTAAGGGGAGTCAGATAAAAATTCTTACTGTATATACCGATCGTAAATATCCTGATATTTCCCTGATATTTTCACAGTGTCCAGGGCTCGTTGCCATCCATCTACAACGTCATCGGGTGTATCTATAGAAAAAGCAAGGAAGAGGATGGAGTCATATAATTTTACAGCAGTTCTTTCAATGCTATCCAAATCAATCCCTGCATGTTTTGCCATCTCAGGCATTACCAGTTCACTCATAGGAGTTACGTCGACTCTTCCCAGCTGTAACATCTGGAGTGATTGAACCTGATTGTTTGTTTTTTGGAGGTTTGTAAACCCTTGTGCCTCGAGATAGGTGTGATCAGCATTCCCCCGACCTACCCCAACTCTCCATAGTTCTTTGATATCAGATAAGGTTTTCAGGTCTAAATTTGTCCCTTTCTTTTTGTAAAAGTAGACACTGCTGGATACAAGAGGCCCTACCCACTTAACAGTTTCTTCTCGCTCTGGCCGTCTGGCAACAATGAAAAGGGCATGGTTATCTGAGCTTTGTACAGTCAGTAGAGCTCGTTTAAAAGGAAGCATAGTAAACTGCTTCGGATGTTCCATAATGTCCATCATCTCTTTTACGATATCAACTGCAAGACCTTTAATATTCCCTTCTTCCTGGAACGTGAATGGTTTGATGAAGTGGGTCAAGAAAGTACATGTTTCAGCCTGAGCGATGTTCACGAAAAACAGCGTCACAAAAAACGATATCATCAGTATGAAATGTCTCACGTTTCATCCTTGCTGCTGAAATAAAATACTCGTTTTGCAGATGGCCTTTATCTTTAGTGTATCCCCTGACAACATTTCAAATCAAGAGAATAGCAATGGCAAACACACAGCTGCATCATGTAATATCAGGTTGAAAATTTGCATCGTCAAAACCATGAAAACATGTCTGAACTACTAGATAGTTTCCATCCTAAAACGAGAGATTTTTGTCTAAATCGAGACGCTCGATAAATTTCACCTCAGCCATACATTTGATATTGCGAGGATAAAATCTTGAGAGCAACGAAGAGTTAGAAGGAAAGCACTATTTTCGGATGGAAACTAGATAATCAGGTGGTGTAGATATGGACAAACAGCGTACCCTTCGGAGTACACTGTTTATCTTATGTGGATTGATGAGGTGAGGTGATACGTAGCTTAAAAAACAAGAACCTGTTTACCCATCATTGTTCCGCTCTCTTGCTTTATGTGCATTGCCTGGATGTTTTCAGCTGTCAGGCCGGTCAAGGTCTTCTGTCGTGTTGTAACGAGAGTGCCGTCATTCAATAGGTCCGCTACTTTTGCAAGTAATTTACCCTGCTCGTCCATATCCGCTGTCTGAAATATTGATCTGGTATACATCAATTCCCAGGCAAGAGTGACGCTTTTCAGTTTAAAAATCCGGATGTCAGGTGTTTGCTCGGGATCATCGATAAAAACTATACTGCCTTGAGGGCGAATGGCTTCAGACATCGCCTGCCAATGGGTTTCCATTTGTGTAGTACAAAAAATGGCGTCGACTGTGTCGGTCCCGGATGCTTTCAATTCTTCAGAGAGGCTATTCCTGTGGTTCAGGATAGTGTCCGCACCTAAATTCTTGCACCAGTCGACTGTTTCCGGCCGTGATGCTGTTGCAAACACCTTCAACCCGGCCCAACGCGCTAATTGTATTGCGACTGATCCAACACCTCCAGCACCACCGATTATCAGAATAGATTTACCGGAATTACCATTTGCTTGAGGTACAAAACCCAATCGTACGAATAACCCTTCCCAGGCTGTTATTGATGTCAACGGCATTGCCGCAGCATCTTCAGGAGAGAGTTTTTCAGGTGCGATCGCTGCTATCCGATAATCGACCAAATGGTATTCACTATTGCACCCTGGACGGGTAATGTCACCAGCATAATAGACCTTATCACCCGCTTTAAATCCGGTTACGCCTTTGCCTGTTGTTTCTACAACCCCATAGGCATCCCAACCAAGCACTTTGTCTACCTCTTCCCGTTGACGGACCTTTGTGTCTACCGGGTTCATCCCGATGGCAATAACTCGAACCAGGAGGTCTTGTGCTTCCGGTTCTGGTATGGACTGCTCTTGTAAAATAAAGGCTCCAGCGTCTTTCGCCGCGCTACTTCCTTTTGCTACTATAGCTTTCATAGGTTACTCCAATGTTATTTTTGGCTGATTCAGGTTCTCAGAACAGGGATGTTAACACCCCGTTATATGGTCAAGCATGTTGTCATCTGATTCTATTGTATGACAAAGCAAACATAATGCAAATTAATAGTTGTCATACAAATCATGACTGTTTATCATGCATAATTATGATAAACATAGATCTCGACATAGACATGCTGCGTTGCTTTTCTGAAGTTGCAAAGACAGGAAGCTTTACAAAAGCCGGTGAAAATATTGGCTTAACCCAGTCCGGTGTAAGCGTAAAAATTCGTCGGCTCGAAGAACGATTAAGCTCTCAAATTTTCAACAGGACGAGTAAAAGCCTTTCGCTCACCCATGAGGGTGAAATTTTGCTCGATTATGCAGGACGTATACTGGCAGTGCATGATGAAGCTGTGAGTCGATTAACCCAACCTAAAGCTTCCGGAGAATTACGAGTAGGGCTGATAGACTATTTTTTACCTGAAATCCTACCGGTTCTTCTGAGTAAATTCAGGAAACAATATCCCAACATTCATCTTAAAATACACACTGATATTGGTATTCACCTCATACCACTCTTTGAAAAAGGTGAGTTGGATTTGGTGGTGGCTGGTAAAGATTCCTACCATGGAAAAAGCCGTATCCTGATTCAGGAACCTTTGGTCTGGGTAGTCGGCAAGGATACAGATATTTCTTTTCAGAAAACAATACCCCTCGTTCTGTTACCACAACCGTGCGCATTTAGGAAAATTGCCACTGATGGCCTGAACCATATGAAGCAAAAGTGGGATCTGCAATTTACCGGAACCTCTATTACGAGCATTCAGGCCGCTGTTCAGGCTGGACTGGGATTATCAATTTTGCCACAGGGGGCACTCAAGGAAGGTTTGAAAAGAGCGCCAGTCCATTTGAATTTACCTGAATTGCCGATGTACTCGATAGGTCTTATCATTGATGAACAAAAAGAAAATGACGCGAGAGATGTTTTTATCAGCTACCTGGAAGCTGAAATCAGCACGTTAAAATAGACCGTACCCAGGAAATTGTCCAAGTAGATGAATTTTGGTCAAAATCGAAACATTTTCACAAACACGTACAGCCATATAAATGGAATCGAAGTCCACGCTCCCCTGCGAGCATTAATTCCTTAAAAATTCGCATAGTTTGAAAGCAAGGTTATTCACTGACAACCTCCTATTCAACCACCTTTGTTTACACTCTCTCTGTCTGCTTAAACACGTATACGATACAACTCTTGTAGCCCTTTTGGTTTTAATGAATGAGCTATCCATCTCCACCTGACTAAACAACATTACCCTTCACTATCATCCAGTGAAGTTAAAAAATCGGTGAGATGCGCCACCAACAAATTAGCCGGCCCTGATTTTTACCTTGTTTAACACAAATTCCTAACGCATAATCAAAGCATACACATTATCCATATGTTTCTAGACATGAGAAAACTACACCCGATGGGTACTCTGGACAATCGGGAATGACCAACCGCAAACTCTAACTCATTGAACGTTATGTTGTATACATTGCGACCACGAACATCCACTCTCGTGAGAATGGTACTGCTATGCATGACGTGTGTGCTATCAGTTTGCATTTTCTTGGGTTCATGTAATGGTGCAGGATTTCAGATCCCGAATCAGTCAATTAGGGCCGTTGGTATTGCGGGAGCGAACATCGCCTATACTCCCGGTCCTGATGCTGCATATTATAATCCTGCCAACATGAGCTTTCTCGATGATACATGGAGCGTAGAACTCAGCCTGACAGCCTTATGGCTTCCTGAAATTTCATATACGGACAACCGCTCTCCTTTTTTTAATGGTGAATCGGAATCAGAACTCTTCCTTCTTCCACAAATCCACCTCAGCTCTAAGGATTATAATAATTTCCGTTTCGGCTTTGCCCTCACCTACCCGTTTGGATTAACAAAAGAGTGGCAACAGCCCTTTCAGGCAGCTACCGCAAACAATTTTTCGCTCTTTGTTGTTGAAGCCAATCCATCTCTTTCATACGCAATAAATAGTCGTACAAGTATCGCTGGAGGAATACGATTTGTCTACAGTGAGGGTGAAGTGAAAAACAGCGTCAATAATCCGCCATTTTCCGCACTATCACCAGTAACCGCTGTCACCAGGGATCTCGACTCAAGTAATGATTTTCAAGTCGGCTACAATCTTGCCGCTACTTTTAACGCCACTGAAGCCTGGAGGCTTTCTGCCACATACCGATCAGAAATTGACCTTGATCTTGAGGGAGATGCTCATCTGCTCGCTCTTGCAGGCCAGGTTCCAGTAGCACAATACCTGGGAACCGGGGCACTGCCGATCACTCTGCCGGCAGTCTTCAGCCTGGCAACATCGTACACATTCGGAGACGTTACGGTTGAACTTGCCTGGAATCGCACCTTCTGGTCGTCTATTGAAGAACTTGATTTCAACTATTCGGGGTCTTTTCTCGGGACGATATTTGATCCATTTGACCGCCCACAAACCAAGAACTGGGATGATACAGATGCATTCAGGCTAGGAGTTACCTATCAGATCAATGACAGGCTTGTATCAACAGCCGGATTTGCCATAGACAACACACCGGTACCCGATGCTACCCTTGGTTTTGAACTGCCTGACTCGGATTCCTATATGTATGGCCTTGGGCTGCAATATAAAACAAGCGACACGCTCACTCTGGGCATTTCATATATGTACCATCACACCACATCCCGGTCAGTAACAACACTACCGACGGCAGGACTTCCCGGCATTGATGGGGAATTCACTGGTGGTGGAGCCCACGCTGTTAATGTTGGTTTAATCGCAACATTTTGATACGGCCGGCAATCATTGTAACCGGCCTCTAATCCAAACCTGAACGTGAAGAATCTGTAATCTTCCAGTAGCAGGCTAATCAAGCCAATGACTGACAGGACATTCCATATTCTCTCATCAATATTATAGGCTGACTCTTCTTCACATCAGATATCATTGGGGAAAACCATGGGTAACGAATCTTTACAAGCTACATATCAAAACACAAACGCACTCCTGGATATGGTTGTTCCTTTCAGCAACCCCTGTTCTTTCGCAACAGGTGAACAGATCATGTCGCATGATGATGATCCAATGGCATTTTACTATGTCGTAGATGGTGTTGTTGAAGTGAGCTATACGGAAAAAGCAGGCACCAGAATTACCGTTGCCCTTATTGGTAAAGGTGATTTTTTTGGTGAGGTCGGTTTTTTTGATGGAGAAACCAGAGTACGCGACATTAAAGCCAACGGAGACGTCAAGGTCGGGATTTTTAATGCATCTGCATTACATTCAATGCGCACCGAGAGTCCAGACCTGTTTATGGATTTCATGTTATTTATCACCAGAAACATCTGCCATAAATTCAGAAGAATTGCTGGTGAAAGACAACCCGTAACCAGTTACGCAAAATCGCTCTCGATCAAAAACACCAGCACCTACACAGAATCCAGCCCTCTACCAGCAACCTTATTACACTCAGGTGAATGGCATTCAATCAGTTCACGAATGGAAATGTGCAGAGCCGAGCTTTTTGATATATCGCATCAGCTTCAAAAAAACGAAGCAACAGGCAATCAGGATAGCAAAATAGAGGTTCGCTGCACAAAACTGCTGACAGAATTAAACAGCTCCCTCTCTGATTTCCAGCAAACCATGGCTGGAACCGGCTACGAGGAGATCATGTGGGGGTATGTCTTTAAGGAAATCTTCCCATACTTTATGCGCAGTAAATTTGCCGAACGTGCTTATTTCAAACCTAAAGGTTATGCCGGTGACTTTCTCATGATGGAACACATCTATGCGAATGTACCTAAAGGAGAAGGCAGACTTGGTGAAATTATAGACGATTTCTGCCTCCAGCGCCCTGGCTCACTGGCGATACACGGTAGAAGAAAACTGCTGAAAAAAGAGATTGCCAGAATTAGCGGCAAAAAAGCGGAATTAGGTGAAAACACCAGAATTATGAATCTCGCCTGCGGCCCTAATCGTGAGCTATTTGACTTTTTAGGAGAATGCAAATACAGCCAGATGATTGATGCGCTTTGTGTGGACATCGACCCCGAAGCCCTTCAATACACCAATCAATTCGTCAACATCATACCTCATAAAGCCGCTATACGGCTAATGAGTGAAAATGTAATCAGGTGGTCACTTGGCAAAGCATCACAGCAGATCGGCAACCTGGATCTCATATACTCCGCCGGACTCTGTGATTATCTGGATGAACGGCTCTTTAAGGCGCTCATAACCCGATGTTTCGAGCACCTTAATCCTGGCGGTACCTTGCTGCTGGGCAATTTCACACAATATCCGGATTCATTGTTCCTCGACAAACTCCTCAAGTGGGAACTGATTTATAGGAATGAAGAGGAACTGCAAGACATCTTCAGTGCCACACCATTTGGCAGCAATGTAGAAATCCTCTCAGAGAGTGAGCATGTAAATCTCTTTGCCCTGGCAACCAAAGTATAGCTCAGCACCATGCTATTTTACGCGTACAAGCGATCATCACCAAATGAACGACCGCTGATTGATAGTTTGCACGGTAATTAATATGAGTCAGCAAGGTATGTTTTATTCAAAACCTCAAGCCACAGCCGATGATTTTAAAGAGGAGATCCGGGAACTTTTTTTTCTGCGCTCCCATATCTGCCTCTGGCTGGCTGTGGTCTTTTTTTCGTTATTTTCTATATTGGATTTCCTGTATGCCAAGGAGCACTTTAAACTGTTCCTGCTTTACAGAATGGTATATGTGACACTCCTTCTCGGTGTTATGAACATCCTTCGATTCCCGCTAGTAAAACAGCTAACGCCGCATATCATCATGGCGTGTCTGTTGTTTGGAGCATTCACCATTGCGCTCATGTGTATCTCGCTTGGCGGATTCTATTCCGGTTATTATGTTGGTATCCTGCTGATGATAGCCGGAGCATTTTCCGTGCTGCCGCTTCGGGCAACACACGCCTGCACCTTAGGTGTCTTTATGTATTACATCTACATCGCGACCGTACTGCTCGGAACTGGCAACACAGACAAAGCACACCTGATTTACGGGGCTAATAATTCGTTTTTCTTTCTATCGCTTATCGGTGTTACCGCTGTTCAAAGCTATGATGATTTCAATACCAGGATACGAGAGTTACGTGCAAAAACCAGTCTTCAGAATCTGCGGGAAAAGCTTGTCCGACAGACTGAAGGACTCGAAGAGGATGTTCAGCGGCGACTTGAAAAACTCGAACAATCACATCTAAAATATCAGGATCTTTATGAATCAATTCAGGATCTGGTTTTTTTAGTTGATTCAGACGGTCTAATAACAAAAGTCAATTCGCACACACGTACTCTGCTCAACCGTTCTCAAGAGGAGTTATTTTCCACTGATATCAGACAGATCATCAGTGCAGAAAACGATGAAGAATGGTTTGAAAACCTTCTTTCACAACTCAAACTAAGAGCGGCTGCCGGAGGTATACAGCTCAATTTGCAGACAGCACCCGACTCCAGACTTGAGGTTGAGATGAGCGCCAGCATGATAGAGATTGATGGTCGAGCAAACTTTCAGTTGGTGCTTCGAGATATCTCAAGCACAAAGTCTATGGAAAGAAAACTCATTGATTCACAACGGCTTATTGACACATCACGACATGCTGCGATCTTCGGACTGGCAAAGCTTGCGGAATGCAGGGACAATGACACAGGTGCTCACCTCAGTAGGATTCGGACCTATTCACGCATTCTGGCTGAAGAATTAGCTCACTTCGACGATTTTAAAGACGTCATCACTGATATATTTATTGAAGATCTCTACCACTCATCGGTACTGCATGACATCGGCAAAGTGGGGATTCCAGATTCGATTCTGTTAAAGCCTGGAAAACTGACGGTAGAAGAATTTGAAAAGATGAAACTACACACAGTGTTTGGCTGTAGTGTACTGTTTGCTGCAGAACGAAGTCTTGATTCACTCTCATTTCTTTACATTGGTCAGGAAATTGCCCGATCCCATCATGAAAAATGGGATTCCACAGGCTACCCGGACGGGCTGCAAGGAGATGATATTCCGCTCGCTGCCCGTATTATTTCTTTAGCAGATGTATATGATGCACTCACCTCGGCAAGGGTTTACAAGCCCCCTTTCAGCCATGAAGAGAGTAAAGAAATAATATTGGAGCAAAGCAACAAACAGTTTGATCCACGCATCATTGAGGCATTCTTACGCAGAGAGCACGATTTTAAAGAAACCAGAATCCAACTGGTGCTTCAGCAACCGGAAATGGCAAATGATTAATCAGGAAGAATATATAATCGAATTACAAGAGCTTCATCACCGGCGGGTAAACTACATACTGCTTGCCGGTGGTTTTCTGATTCTGCTTTTTGCCTCCCTTGACTATCTGATGATACCTGAACTCTTTACCGAGTTTTTTATCTATAGGCAGGTCCTTATAGTAATCACATTACTTCTGCTGATTCTCAATTATTCGGACAAAGCCC
This sequence comes from Desulfosediminicola flagellatus, assembly GCF_005116655.2. GTDB lineage: Bacteria > Desulfobacterota > Desulfobulbia > Desulfobulbales > Desulfocapsaceae > Desulfopila > Desulfopila flagellata. Next base: position 4,223,543 of record NZ_CP050698.1, read on the forward strand.
ACAAACATCCGCATACCATCGGTTTTCTCTTTTTCATTCTGGTATCACTCGTAATTATTTTTATGATTTACCGAATGGGCGGGGTCACTTCACCATATTTCGTCGGCCTGATAGTATGCATGGCAGTTTATTCTTCCCTCGCCCCCCTTACTACTGTGCAATGCCTTGTCGCCTGTTTTTCAGTCGTTACTTTTTACTCAATTACTATTTTCTACACACACTCACTTCACAAAGCTTATCTGATGGACTTTTTCAACAATCTGTTCTTCATGATCAGTTTTATTTTCATTATCGCAACCCAGAGCTGGGCAGATACAAGGGCACGCAAACGGGAATTCCAACTACGGATGCTGGAAAACAATGCTGCTGAAGAACTTCAGGAGCTAGCCTATGTACTGCAAAAAGAGGTGGAAAAGCGTTCGAAAGAGCATCGTGCCACCGAAAAAAGCTACCAATTGTTATTTGATCAGATTGCAGATGATGCCATAGTCCTCGGCCCTCGGGGTGAAATACTTCAGGCCAACGTCATGTTTGAGAAGCACTTTGGAAATGGTGGGTCCATAACAGGAAAATCGCTATTTGACCTGGTAGTGAGACACCAGCAAAAAGATTTTCAGCAAACAATCAACAGAATGTTCAGGGATAACTCATCCCTTTCCGGCCATAAGGTTCTGCTTTGTAAAAATGACCATACCTTTATAGAAGCAGAAATCAACGCAAGTCAATTAGTCCGGGGCCAGTCATCATCTGGAATTCTACTGATGATTCGTGATACCAGCACACGAAAGGAGCTGGAAAGAAAACTGTTCAGATCTCTTGAGATAAAGAAAAAAACTGAAACAGCTGCGATTATGGCGCTTGCCAAGCTTTCTGAATTCAGAGATATCTCCACGACCAACCATCTGGAACGTATACGGGAATACTGCAAACTTATCGCAACCGAACTCTCACATCGCTCAACTCTGGGTGATGTAATGACATCTACATATATCGAAGATATCTATCACGCTTCTATCCTTCATGATATTGGTAAGGTAGCGATACCTGATACGCTTATCTTTAATAAAAAGCAGTTAACTGAACGAGAGAGAGATACAGTCAGGAGACATACGATCATTGGCGGTGACGTCATTAAAGAGATGGAAGAAGAAAGCAAGGGAAGCGGCTTTTTAGCAATGGCGAAACATATAGCCTATTTTCACCATGAACGTTGGGATGGCAAAGGTTATCCCTACGGACTTATAGCGCGGGAGATACCTCTTGCAGCACGGATCATGACCATTGCTGATGCATATGAGGCCATGACATCTTCCTCTAAAAAGGAAGCCATGATGAGCCATGGTGCAGCAATTAACCATCTCAGTGAACTCAGCGGCTTAAAATTTGACCCTATGGTAGTAGAAGCATTTTTAGCCAAAAATGTAGAGATAAACCAGGTCAAGCAAACGTATTCATTATAATTACACATTCGCCGCCATCCCTCAGTTTGAGCCTTTCATCTCGCTGTTTAAGTAACCTCTTCTGTCTTAACACCAAAAAAGTGCACTACCAGCCTTCCGACAGTCATTCCCTGCACCAGAATTGAAAATGCCATTATGCAATAGGTTATTGTTACCAGCATATCCCGTTCCGGCCCCTGTGGCAGTGAGAGTGCGAGAGCTACGGAGATACCGCCACGCAATCCTGCCCAGGTTAATACCCGCACGGTGCCATTAGGGAAATCAGCAATCTTACGCATTAGGTTGACGATTACACCGACACTTAAAAATCTTGCCAATAGCACGCACGGGATCAATATCAAACCGGCGGTAATCATGCTCACGGTATGGGTGATCACCAGAAGTTCCAAGCCGATAAGTACAAACAGTACAGCGTTTAATATTTCATCAACGAGTTCCCAGAATGTATCAAGATGTTCACGGGTAAGGTCGGACATTCCCAGATAACGGCCATGGTTACCAATCATCAGTCCTGCAATAACAATGGCCAACGGAGCAGAAACGTGTAGTAATTCTGCCAGCCTGTAGCCGCCCATTACCGTAGCGAGGGTCAGCAGAATTTCTACATGGTAATTGTCAATCCGCCTGATGAGCGAGTAGGAGAAATAGCCGAGAACCAGCCCGTAAAGAATTCCGCCACCAGCTTCGACTGCAAATAGTTGTGCAACCGCAATCGGTTCAGGTGGATGGTCACCACCTTTTATAAATGCCAGCAGGGTTAAAAATACCACAACACCGATACCGTCATTAAAGAGAGATTCTCCTGTAATTTTTATCTCAAGCCGTTTCGGCGCATGGGCTTTTTTCAGAATACCGAGCACCGCGATGGGGTCAGTAGGTGAAATCAGCGCCCCGAAAAGCAGACAATAGATAAAAGAAATTTTCATTCCCAGCAGGTACAGAATCCCCCAGGTCATTCCGCCAACAAGCGCTGTCGAAACAATAACCCCAAATGTTGCCAGCAAACCGATAATCCATCCCATCTCCCGCAAATCCTGGAGATTTACATGCAGGGCCCCCGCAAACAGCAAAAAGCCAAGCATACCATGCATCAGAGTATCGTAAAAATTCAGTCCTGAAAGAATACCGGCCACTTGATCATCAAATGCCACTATCTCGAATGCCCCAAGCAGTAACAGACTCAATGAACCGACAAGCGAAAGAGCCATCAATCCTATGGTTCGCGGCATCTTCAGATAACGATGATTGATGTAGCTAAAAAGCGCAGCCAACACCACAAGTGCGGTGAAAATATCGAATAAACCCATATCCTGCTCCGGAACTGATGTTTAAGAAAGGCGAATACGTGGTGATTCACGTTTTAATTTCAACATACTACAGCACCCGGAAATCAAAATCACCTTGAAGAAGACTACAGAAGAAAAGATTGGGGAAAGCCCGCATACTTAAATACAGAATAGCAAAGACCAGGAACGCCAGACAACCAATTCCAGATTCTCTCGGTGCAAGAACCTATAAAAGAAACAGAAAAATTTCTATCAACAAGACCTGTCGTTATTAACCATCTATACTTTTGAGGATATACATATCTCCCTCAAATACAGACTAACAACGTGGATCCCACCATATTCTACCAATTCGGGTATAAATGTTGTCACCGTAATCGTTTGCGTTATTCAGATCTGAACATTGATTGAAATTTCGGTTTATAATCCTGTCCTGACCTGGATTATTCGGATCAAGTATCTGTTTGCAGCAACCGGCTGCAAACGCGTTTTCACTTATTAATAAAAATAGAATGAGTATGCCTGCAGAGAGTAAGAGGAATGAGCATCGAGAATTTTTTTTCATTAAAGTGTCCTCTTTAGCTGTTGGTACATTTGCGATAAGAGCAGCATTTTTTTAGCAACCTGCACCCTTTAATTTTCAATAAGAGCAATCATATGATGTGGAATACATACAATGTGCTCCCGCCCCCTGCTACACCACATTCAGATTAGGCTAAAATGTTATTCCTGAGATCCGTCACTTACATTTTTTGCTTTTTACACGTATTATAATTTTTTTCTGCCTCATCACTTTCTTCATCAAGGTATTTTTCTCTATTTACTACCGAAAAGCACGCATCGGTTGTGATTTCCAACTGTTGAAGAATTTCTTCATGGTCGAGTGTAACTTTGATCGCCGACCCGTCTCTTCCTGTAGCAAAAATGTGCTTGCCATCATCACTGAACGTGACATGTGTTATCGGCGTTTGACCTTTAGCAACACGTATCAAATCATCATCTTCTTTTTTTATCCAGTTCAGCCAGATAGAACCGTCTTCATTGCCTATAGCTGTAAACTCTGTCTCTTCTCTTTTTAGAGCTGCTATTGAAAGCGGAGCTGTGTTACCCTCAAAAACCCGATCATCAAATACTTCATTACTGTTAGCTTTAATTTTAGGAATGTCCCAGCGACGTACCAGCCAATCCCTCCCAGCACTTAATACCTCATCATTACCCATAAAGACGACACCGGTCACAGCATTAGCGCTGCCCAGACTCTGGTGCTTTCCAAGTAACTTCCATTTGGGTTGCTCTGATTCATCGTATAAAAGAATCTCTCCATTGCCCAGTCCTGCTGTGAGCTTAGTTTCAGCCTCATTGAGTGCAAGTGCCCATACACCAGCCTTCTCCTTAATAACATTGGCTAACTTTTTTGTAGGATTATCACTCTCGGGACTCCATTTCAAAATATTTGTCTGATTACCGATATAGAGGTTTTCACAGGATGAGTTAAATAGGATTGCGTGAACTTCAGCCCCTGTTGATAGCGTATCAAGAACTTTCCCGAAGTTATTTTCTGCCCAGAGAGTCACTATGCCGTTTTGTGAACCTGTTGCAATTATCTGCTTTTTCCTGCAGTAAGCAATACGTGTAATATCTGTACCGGCAGATTCGATTACAGTTTTTTCCTGATCAGCATTTTCACTATACAACACCGTAATTCGACCATTTTCTGAAACAGAGAGGACATCACCATTACCTGATATATGATTATCGACTACATTGGATGGCTTTTTAATTTCCGTATGATTCCTGAATTGCTCGAGATCCCATACACGTAGCTCTTTATCGCTATCCACACTCACAAGAGTCTTTTTATCTGCTTTAACTGCAATATCGAGTATTGGGTATGCATGACCTCTTAGAACCATAAAATTTTGATATTTTGCATATTGCTCGTCCTCAGATATATGCCAAATACGCACTGCTCCGTCAGCATAACCACCATATATTTTGTCACCTATAAAACCTACCCCTCTTACCGCACCATACGCTTTCTCAGGGTCGATAAGTGCACAGGTATACCCGGCTATTTCTTTAGGGCAGGCAATTGATCCAAAGTTATTGTTATCACCAGCATTGGAGTTTACATCAGGTGTGTATACATAAATCAATCCAAGATCAGTCCCCACTGCAAGTAAACCAGAAGCACTGAGTGCTACAGAGTTTTCACGTGAATAGCCATATTTTCCGGGGAGCTTAAAAGGAATCGGCTCAAATTCGCTTTTCCCTGCTAATGGGGAAACTGTGATGGTTCCATCTTGAGAAGCTGTGACAATCTTTTCGCTGTTAACTGATAGATCTTTAACTGGAGTTGAAAAGTTCAATATCTCTGTATGTCGTGGATCCCCACCACAAGGGTTGTCTGGTGAAAAGGGTATCTCTTCAACAGTTCCTCGACCTTCCTCGTTAAATACGCTGAATATGATTTTTTCATTCTCAGGATCTATTAAAAATGTATCTACACGCGGAAAAGCATTAGAAATAGTGCATGATTCAGAGGCATTTTTCAGTGGTAAATAGCGGAGAGATCCCAAATAATCACTGGTTATCAGTCCGTTTCCATCCGGAGTAAATGCAATGTGGGAGGGAAAACCACCCTCTCCTTTAACTATCGGCTTCGGCTCGTCAAAAGAATTACCGCTCCAGACATAAATAGCTCCGTTTTCATCGGCAATAGCTATCTGAGGACCATCCGACTGAATTGCCATCCTGCTAATTTTAATTTTCCCAGAATCTTCAAAGTCATAAACCGCTTTAGGAATACATTCCGGAGCAACCTTGAGTGCAAGCTTTTTATAGCATGGGTAACCTGTGTCATTAGAGTCGATCGTGGATATAAGAAAGAGTGCTTGCGTCAAAGGGTCCGGCTGAAAATTCATTGCAGTAATTTTACTTCGGGCAAGCTGTTCTGCAGATTTAATTTTCTCTAAAGAGGCAAAAAACAGATACCCGGCTACCATTACACCTGTTAGAAGCAAAGCTACACCTGTACCCCTTTTTACAATGGTATCGATCTTCTTCTTCCGAATTGCAGCTTCTCGTTCAGCTGCACTTAACTCAAGGAAAGAGTTAACTATTGCAAAATCACTCTCAGCTAAAGAAAAATTATGCCCAACGGTATACAACATTGCCCAGTATGCATTGGGATTATTCTCATTTTTCCATGCCTGGGCAAAACCGAGTGCCCGTCCATCCAGACTGCTCCAAAGCGCTCCTTTGTTTTCACTCCATGCCTGGGCTGCAATCAGGATACGCCTGTAATCCCTTGCGCATTGCTCTTCCTCCGCCACCCAGGCTGCAAGACGAGTCCATTTACGCATCAGGCTTTCATGGGAAATGTCAATTGTATGGCCCTTGCTGAGAACACTGTCTGTATCTATTGGCGGCATTAAAAAACAGCAATCCTTCGCTCTGAAATTGTTAATTACCGTTACAATATCCTGTTCGTCATGACCTGTGATCTTCACAAGCATTTCTAAGGTGACAGGACGACGTATGCCCTCTCCGTCGGCGTTTGTTGTTGTCAGCACCTTAAAAATCTTTTTTGCTATATCTTTTCTTTCCTGAGAAATCAGGCGTGAATATACCTCGTCAGCGTGCTGGCCAAGAAGATCCCCGATGGTATGGTCCTTCTGTAAATGCTCAATATCAAGCTGACCACGCCCCTGATAATTCTGTTGCCAGTTATCCCATAGTCGCATAAGAGCATGCTGGAGTACCGGCAGCTGATCCTGATCATCTCCGAGCTGATTTAACAGACGGGTCACCAGACGGGGCGTTATTTCTGCTCCTTCACTCTCAACGGGGCCGGTTATACTGCTGCGGAGTTCTCTTCTGCTGAGGCGGGGAACAAGATACTGACTTTCACTTATCGCTTCGGGTAAGCCAGAGAGTGCCGCCGCCTGGCCAAGATAATCTGAACGCATCGTCAGGATAACATAAATCCGCCCGGCGCTATCATTGATGGAATGGAGAAGCAATTGTACAAATGCCTTGGCATCATCACTTATATGTGTCTCTTTACCATGTTTTCTGAAGCGGAAAAGTTCTTCAAACTGGTCGACAAGAATCAGCAATCTGGCCTTCGCGGGCAGTCGTGCTTCATCTACAACTTCCTGCAAGCCTAAAGAACTATGCCTCAACGTGGTTTCAATGATACTGGTGTAAATATCATGCTGACCATCCTGCCAGTGATCATCAATTGATCCGGAACGACTCAACCCATGCGCCAATGATTTGATAGGAGAATCTCCAGGCCGGAGAACCACCGGCCGCCATTCAACGGTTTCCCCCTGTATCATGTCGCTATAGGTACTGGGCGACAATCCTGATCGTAATAGAGGTGATTCCTGCTGCCCCCTGAGTGAGGGAAAAAGGCCAGCCCGTATAAGTGAGGATTTACCGCATCCGGAAGAACCAATTACAGCCAGAAAGCGGGTATTGCGCAAACGCTCTACTAACTGCAAAATCTGCTTGTCACGCCCGAAAAAGAGATGAGTCTCGTTCTCTTCAAACGGCCGAAGTCCAGGAAAAGGATTTTTCAATTCACTATTCATGATTTTGATTACCCTCACCGGGTTGTATAAGAGCAGACAACCAGTTCAACACACGAGAAGGCTGAAACCCTTCGGAGAAATCACATATCGTATATGAAGCACTCTCCTCGTAATCCTCTATAAATTCCTCTTTTTCATCATTCATTGGGGATGAAATGATTACACAGGTTGAGAGTTGCCTATTGCCTTCTGTGCTACGGATGTCATCTCTATTACTTTCAAACCATGCTTCATCTGCTTGCCCCCAAAACAGTATTACTCCATCAGCCTCTGCAAGCCGTTTCCTATGAAGAATTTCAATTTCATTCTGGTCCTTGGCATTAAAGACGGGCTTTAATCGCTCGCATCCGTTAACTCGCAAGAACTGTTTAATTTCTTTTACATCAACCCGATCTTCTTTTGAGTATAAAAGGTAAACTTTTGGTTTTGAAACAGATTTGGCCCTTCCAGTCTGCTTCTGCAGAGTCGCATTCAGTTTATCAATAATCTCCTCTTTAAAATCATGCAGAGACTTATCAAGCATTTCATCGTTAGGGCCAAGTTCCATGCTATCTATTTTTTTCCTGAATTTTTCCTGAGGTAGTGAAAATTCTTTATCTCCCGAGAGCCAGATGAGCTGATAGAAATCAGGATTGTTGTTCTTATATTTTGCAGCCAGTTCAACCTGAAGTTCTACCGCAGAAATATTGCCTTCTTCTGAACGTTGAGGAAGATCCATTTCAGGAATGAATCCATAACATCTGCCTATAAGGTGAATAGAACATATGGACTGGCTCAAGTGGCATTGAACCTGATCCTGAATTTCAGAAAATGACCGGGGAAGATCACCCCTCGGAAGAACTGTATAGCCCTGTGCTTCCAACTCTCTCCTGATCTCATTTCTGTTTTCCAAAACGTCTTGTGAGGTATCTGCCAGATACACAGACCCTTTTGATTGAGCCTGGTCGTCCCCACTGCTCTCTTTAATAATCTTGAGCAAGATTTTTATTTCATAGGCAAGGTCATTGATCTTTTTAATGGCCTCCTGATCGGCCTCTTCGCCCCACCCGGGAAAGAGTTCTTTCGGTGGAGTTGTGTCTGCTTTTACAAAAGGAAACCCCAACAGGTCGAGCTGTTTCATTGCCTGAGGTTCATCATCAACAGGTGTTTTAATAACTTTGCAGACATTGAACTTATGGAAGTTTTCTAACTTCTTTTCATTGATGTTTTTTTGTAAAAAATATTGCAGTTCGTTATTGCACCATTCAGACTTTGTATATCGTGGCGTTAATACGGAAATTAATACATTAGTGCGTTCTAACGCCTCTTTTATCCTTTCAGTGAGTTTATCACTGCCCTGTAACTCTTCATCACGCCATATCTTTGACTCTTCGCCCAGCAGCATATCCAGCCGGATCTTAAGGGCATCATGCAATAACGTCACCCAGCCTTTTCCTTTGCTGACCTTATTGTCTACATGGGCGTAGCTGATGAAGACATCGTATCTGTCATCACCGTTATGCTTTTCCTTTTCATTTTCCATAGTCGCACCATAGTGAGGCTATTTATTTTACGAATGGTCTTGATGTGAATATTGCAAATAGAACTGCTATCACGAGAGGAAGAGTTAAACTGTGTATTAAAACGACAGATTGCCATAATGCTGGCAACCGTGCTGTTCAGCTCAAATAGCAATCTATACCTGCCTGCCTGTTTACAGTAGGGCATTATCGTATTCTTGAGATGTATAGGTGTATTTTAATGTATTTTCCGCCCGAAAAACAAGACATCATATAGTTATGCCAAAGAAGTATACGAAAGGAAGCATTGACTATCCTCTCTAAATTGCGCGATAGTATGGACAGCAGCTTTCCAGAACAGTTTGAATACGCGATTCCGATAATCACCAAGACATCTCTTGCAACTTCTAACAACTGCGATTAAGTAAAGCCTGCACCCAAGTTGGCTCTCAGGAGAAGCGTTCCACCGCGCAAGACACGATAGTTCCAACGAAAAAACGTTCAGTTTTGCATGATAAAAGAGAGAACACATTGATTAATCAGGAAAAAAAAATCATTGCCTTTTGTTGCAACTGGTGTGGTTATGCTGCTGCAGATCTGGCAGGCACCCGCAGGTTGCAGTACCCCTGTGATGTACGAATTATTCGAGTGATGTGTTCAGGAATGGTACACCCTGAATTTGTTGTTGAGGCGCTTACCAACGGTGCTGATGGCGTAATGGTGGTCGGCTGTCATATTGGTGAATGTCATTATATTGATGGTAATGTTAAAGCCGCAGATCGCTATGATATGATCGTTGAACTAATGGAAGACCTTGGTTTCGAAAAAGAACGATTCGGCCTCTATTGGATATCTGCGGTGGAGGCAGAAACCTTTGCAGATGCTGTGGAAGAGATGTCGGAAGCAATTGAAATTTTGTAGTGCCTATAATACTCGAAATGATATGAGGTAAAGAAACTCCCCTGCATCAAATGCGGCCCTTTGGAGTCCCCTCCACAAGAGAGAGTCCAAAGGGCCAAGATCCTGACCAACGAAAATGATTAGATAAATATACTCATTACATTAATTTAATCGTCGTCATCATCGTCGTCATCATCGTCGTCATTGTCGTCATTGTCGTCATTGTCGTCATTGTCGTCGTCATCGTCGTCATCGTCGTCGTCATCATCCCCATTATCTTCCTGGTTGTTCTCCTGATTGCTCTCCTGATTGCCCTCCTGATTGCTCTGATGATTACTCTCGTGATAGCCGTCAAACGAGTCATCATCATAACCTCGCGTGTTTCCACTCCTTCCATAGCCTTTGCCGCTAGATGCTAAGAGTATGCCATTCTCTTCCCCCCCCGCGCGGATAACGGTAAAACCTGTGTCAAAGGGGATATACTCGGTGTCAGTTCCAAAGCCAATTCCTGCTGCTGGTTCCCCCCCCGGCTCAAAATTGCTTCCAGCCACCACAGGGAGTGTCAACCAGGTCAACAACAGTGCCATGACAGCAAATAAGCTCATAATTTTCCGGGTTTTCATACCAGTCTCCATCAGTTGAATTTTCTTCCTTGTTATTGCGTATGAACTGGGTCCGGACACATAATCGCACGTGCTATAGTTATAACGGTGAGGATGGAAAAGGTTACAGAGATTCCAAAGAAACTGGCAGAGGGATTAAGCTGGAGAGTTTACAATCATAAGCACTTCGCATACAAATCAGACAGATTAATTTTCTGAATACAATTAGGTAAATAGGCCTCCCCCCCTCACAAGGGTTTGTGCAAACTCACATAACCGCGATAATGAATTATGACATTAGTGAATAATACAGTCTATCGACAATGCCGTGGCATTTGCATGTAGTCCCGATATACAGCGTTCCTTCAGAAATTTTCTTTATATCATTAAAAAGATTTAGCAGAACTTCAGCTCGAAATCCCCCCACACCGGGTGCGATCTGTTGACTTCTGATAACATATGTTTTGTCCGCCCCAACATCAGCCTTTTGCAGGACTGTATACAGTGGTGTTGGCCTTGGCTTACCGGTATAGGTACATGTTGATTCAGGCTCGGGGCAATTTGAGGGACAGATAAAATCAGCATACGAAATGGCTATCTGCCCTTCTTTAAGATGCAAAGGATTCGGCAATCCCCCCAGCAGGTCAGGTGAAATGTTGATAGTATTTACTTCAGCCTGTTGCTCCGTGAGTTTTTTCTTTAGCCATTCAGCGGCAAGATGAATCGGCAGGGCAGGAATAATTACCGTATCCGCCACATCAGAAGTACAAAACCGTGCCAGCCATTCAACCGCATCGCAGGTAATGACCTCGATATTTTCAGGAATATCTTTAAGAGGTTTACAATCGATTACACGGATATGTGCAGTCGGGTAGGGTCTGGTCAACTCAGCGAGGGCAATCCTGCCAAATCGTCCGCAACCCAATATACAAAAATCGCTGTCTGAAAAGTCTGTAATACTATCCTTTTTGATGGCCATTTCGCCCTGATCTCCTGAACATTTATCTTACTCGACTATTCCGCTAAAAAGACATCGTTTCTCCATAGCTGCCTGCAATTCCACACCCGAAGTATTGCCGCCGCTCATCTGGATAGTAACCTTTTTGCCCAAACACCTATTATCTAAAAACTTTATAGCCGAATACAGATACAAACAAAAAGAAACGTAACAGAAAAAAGCCACCTATGCTCTGTCGTAGTGTCATGTCATGTGTCAGATGTCGTAATACTGTGAAGCTTTTTCTCTTCCTGCAAGGCATGACTGATGGAGCATAGCAGCGCTATGTAACTGAAGGAGTAACGAAGTCAGGAAGTGAAAAGAGCGAGCTAAATTAAACATTTGAGGCATGACAGGACACTAGTATAAACGGTATATTACCTTTTCAGAAACTGCATGGAGTAGACTCCAAGCAAAGGCCCAGGAAACAGGAATAGCAGGAGATTTTCGATCTCAATATAGGCGATCAACATATCTAAAAGCTGGATACTGATGATTGTTATAAAAAACCCGATGCAATTTACCAGTGTCAATGCTGAGCCGACAAGATGCCCTGGTGTTGTATGAGCGATAATCGCTGAATATTGCGGGGAATCCCCGGCTACAGTAATCCCCCATATCAACATGACGGAAACAAACAGAAAAGGAGGCAGGGAAATAAACGCAGGAGAAAGCAGGCAACACACCCCTGAAATGGCAAGCTGAGTTGTGGCAACCAGTGCACTCCCCACATTTCGGGAAATAATCCCTCCAGCTACACAGCCCAGACTTCCTGAACCAATCACCAGAAATGCCCATAGCGGTACATTAAAACCGGCTTCAGGGTGCTGTTGCGCATAAGCCATGAGAAAAAATGGTAAAAATGCCCAAAAGGTATAGAGCTCCCACATGTGGCCAAAATACCCACACGCTGCTGATCTGAATCCTTTAATCTTAAAAAGCGTTACAAGTGCCCTGCCGTTAAATACCGTGCTCTTTTCTATAAACGGTCCGTCAGGAACACATACATACATCGCCAGCCCACCCGTAACAGCCAACAATGATGTCGTGAGAAGTACAACTTTCCACTCCAGTACATACCCCGTTGCTTTCAATACATGGGGAAAAGCTGTACCCAACACAAGTGCACCGACCAGAAATCCCAATGCTTTGCCGAGCCCTTCTCTATACCAGCCTGAAGCTATTTTCATACCGATAGGATAAATACCGGCCAGAAAAAAACCGGTGAAGAACCGCAACACAACAAGCGTGATGAGTTTTCCCGGCACAATAAGAATTAAGCTATTAGCAAGCGCTCCTGCAAATGAGCAGAGACAAAATATCTTTGCGGGTGAATATCTGTCAGAAAGCGTAAACCATGAAAATATCAGCGTACCTATAATAAAACCGAACTGGACAGCCGAGGTGATATAGCCTGTTGCATTTTTGCCTATTGACCACTCTGTGACAAGATCACCGAGAATAGCATTGGTTGAAAACCAGAGAGACCCACAGGCGAAAAGTGAGAGAATTATTACCGGTAATATCCGGCCTGGCCGATGTTTCATACGTAGTCTACTTCTAAATATGGCCAGGCAAATAATACGTTTCTTTTGTAACCAAAAGCCCGGCAGCGGCTACAGCCACCTACCGGGTACCAGAATCGCATCACACCTGTTTGAGTTGTTGAAAATCACCTCACCTTAACTATGGTCCGACCACGAACTTTGCCTGCCATAATATTCTCAGCTGCAGTCGGTATATCCTCAAGTGGTATCTCAGTACAGAGTGTATCGAGTTTATTGAAATCAAGATCGCTCACCAGATGCTGCCACGCCTTCATGCGTTTAGCCATCGGCGCCATAACCGAATCGATTCCATAGAGGGTTACACCACGCAAAATAAATGGTGCTACAGAACCCGGCAGAGCCAGAGAATCAGCCAGGCCGCATGCCGCCACCGCTCCGCCATATTTCATCTGGCTGATAACGTTTGCCAGTGTATTACCACCTGCGACATCAACAGCCCCTGCCCAAAGCTCTCTTCCCAGTGGTTTTGCCTTTTCAGAGAACTGCTGCCTGTCAATAATTTCCGATGCACCAAGCCCGTGCAGAAAATCGGCTTCATTCATTCTGCCAGTCACAGCCACAACCTTGTACCCCAGGTTACTTAGCAGCAAAACGGCAACACTGCCGACGCCGCCAGCGGCACCGGTTACCAGAATGGTATCAGTTTCAGGATTCAAGCCATGATTCTGGAGAGCCAACACACACAACATAGAGGTGTAACCTGCCGTACCCACTGCCATGGCCTGGCGAGTGCTTATACCATCAGGAAGCGGGACCAGCCAATCACCCTTAACTCTTGCGATTTCTGCAAAACCACCGCTATGTACCTCACCAACACCCCACCCGTTAAGCACCACCTTATCGCCGATCTTAAAATCAGCATTATCTGAGCCAGTTACGGTGCCGGCAAAATCAATTCCCGGTGTGAGCGGAAAACGGCGTACGACAGGAGCTTTCCCGGTAAGTGCCAGGCCATCCTTATAATTTACGGTGGAATACTCTACCTGCACAGTAACATCACCCTCCATGAGATCACTCTCTGAGAGGGTCGTCAGGGCAACCTTCTGCCCCTCGTCATCTTTTGTAATCTGATACCCACGAAATGTTTTGGACATGGTTCTGCTCTCCTTTTCAAGGTATTGCCCGGGTCAACGCGTACTATATTTCCAGCCCGGTGAACACGATTCCTCTATCATTTACACATCACCTTCAACTGTTGTCTACTATATATGAGTCGTGTATTACAGCTATTTTTCCGAAAGCGTATTCATACCTCACTAGAATTGGCAAAAAATATCTTTATTAAAGCGACGAGTATCATTTAACTTTTCAATCAGATCTATCAAGCTGGAACAGCGTCATATTGGCACACCTTCATCCATTTCGATACAGTTACCCAGGATTACTCACTGAAAAAGCACTGTCAGAGGTGAAAATACTCAGCGTTTTTTTACCCATTTGTTCTTCATATAAGAAAATCAGGGATGACAGTGAATATTGGAACCGGATAGAAACCTCTATTGGTCAGCGATCAGAAGCTGAGTTCAGCAATCACATCTTACCGGAATATTAAGATAAAATCTTAATTTCTTTGATTACACACGTTATTAATGAGATATCCGGGCTAGCCTTTCCTGCATGAATCTAATCCCGAAATTTTTATTATCACCAGCGTAATATCATCTTCACTTTTACGACCTGTAGTAAACAGTTTGAGTTCGGCGTATACAGATGCAAGAATAGCGGTCGCATCTTCCCCTGAATGTTCGCGTATGATTTTGCGAAGCCTCTCTTTTCCGAACATCTCTCCATCTCGATTAAACGCTTCCCAGATGCCATCAGTTCCGATAGCGATAATCTGCCCATCTACCAGTCCGCTTCTTCGATTTTCGGTGTAATCAACATCACTCATTACCCCCAGAGCAATCCCTCTGCCTTTAAGTTCCTCAAAGCTGTCATGTACCGGATCATATAATAATGCAGGGTCATGGCCTGCCCGGACCCAGTCGATGTGGCTTTTCTCCGGATCAATAGAGAGGAAGAAAAGTGTCATGAAACTGCCGCTCTCCAGAACATCACCAGCCAGATGACTGTTCATTGCAGTGATAATTTCAGAGATTGTTCCTGGTTGTGAAGTCCGCATACGCAAAAAGGCGCGGGCAGTTGTCATGAGCAGCGCAGATTCTACACCATGACCTGAGATATCACCCACAACTACGCTAAACGGACCTTTTCCCACTTCGTGCCGCCAGAGAAAGTCATAGTAATCACCGCCAATCTCATCACATGAAACATTACGCCCGGCGATATCCAGTCCTTTCACATCGGGCCGATCCTGAGGTAACAGGCTTTTTTGTACTTCGCCTGCCAATAGCAACGCTTTTTTATGCTCAGTCATGTCGGTTATAAACGACATATTGCCGATAAAATTGCCAGTATCATCCCTGAGCGTATTCCCATGGATAAGCACAGGTACAGCATGACCATCTTTTGCTATCACCTCGCCTTCAAATTCCCTGTATTCCTGTGCGAGAATAGTTTCTTTATTAAAGTGCATGTACTCGTTGAATTCATCAGTAGCGAAATCAAACGGCCTTTTCCCTTTGATCTCTTCGGCTGAGTACCCGATCATCCGGCAATAGGCATCGTTCACCTCAACAATCTGAAGATCTTCGTTGACCAACAAAAAACCTTCTCCAGCTGTTTCGACAATGCGACGGAATTTCTCTTCACTCTTTTTCAACTCGTCTTCCGCCTGCTTTCGCTCGGTAATATCGAAAAGCACACCCTGGTTATGGGTTTTATTACCCTGCTCATCTCTGACCACTGATGTTTGATCCTCCACCCAACGGACTTCACCATCTTTAGTCAGACATCTATAGATCATTGAATATTCTTCGACATCCGTTTCTGCGTGAGTATCAATTTCATGCTTGACCCTGTCAAAATCATCCGGATGAATAATATCTTTAAAATGTATATCACCCCGGATAAATTCCTCAGGGCTATAGCCAAACTGACTGAGATTTTCTGATATATATTCGAGCCGTGGATTATCTCCTGCCAATCGGCGAAACAGAATTACCGGGCTGCGTTCAACAATCAGGCGGGACATGTGCAATTCCTCCAACACATTGCTATGCTCGATGCACTCACGCGAAAGCTGTTTTTCCCGCTTTTCAGCATTGGCCTTTAAGCTGGCTATTTCAGCTTTGGCCTCTTTCAGCTCCTGCTTCAGAGTATCCGTTTCAACCACCAACCGCCGAAGCTCAGCACGTTCCTGATAGAGGTGCTCTTCTGATTTATCTGCATCAACCTTCATGGACTATACTCCTCGATACAATGATCCACGTGTTAAACACTGTTGCTATTTCAACATCTCCAACTCCTGCATACGAAGAAGTATACCGTTGTTGATCTCTTATGATCCACATATGCCATGATCACAATACGTTCATTGATACGTTATGACCACGTATAAACTAATCCGTAAAGGGAACATAAGAAAATGCAGCACCAAAGTGCAGATTATCCTGCCATCTGATGCCTCATAACGTATTTTTATTACTCATGTAACTCTGCATGGGTCTGCAACCGCCCATGGCTTTTACACTGCTTTACCGATTCACTAAAACGTAATCTCATCCCACCGATCTTGTACATAACGTGTAATGTACGGTTACAATAATCACATTATTTTACACCCAACCAGCCCACCCTTAATTCCTTACCACTTCGGTTAGTTACCCATCTACAATGCAAAACACATGTTAGAATATTCTAACATAGTTGCAACTTTACAACTTGACCGATATTTCAATCTATGGAATAGCTATGCTCATATTCTTATGCGTATCTAACTTATTTATCAATCTTGACATACCCGGGTACCTGATACCCAAAATTCAAAACGAGTATCACGAAATGGAAACACAACCACGCGATCAACGTATAAATCTCCTCAGCCAAATGATAATTATCCAGGAACAACTTGAAGATCTGGAAACTCAACTGCAGGATGCCGAGGATCTTCTGGCTCTGGCGGATTCCATTACCCTTGACCTTGAGCAGAAATGTGCCAGATTGCAAAACGATAATGAACGAAAAGATCAACAGATTCAGCGCCTCAAAGAAGCACTTCTACGTAAAGGTGAGAGTGACTGTCAGAACTGTAGTGATAAGGATAGTCCTGAATGTCCAGGCGAAGATCTTTGCGGCAAACGTATCCTCTACGTAGGTGGTATGCATAAGATGGTTCAGCATTATCGAAAAATCATTGAAGAGCGAGGCGGCGAGTTTATGCACCATGATGGTGGTAAAGAGATTGCTAAATCACGCTTACCGGGAATGATATATCAAGCCGATGCAGTTGTCTGCCCTATTGACTGTGTAAGCCATGATGCCTGCTTAAGTGTAAAAAAATATTGCAAACAATCACAGAAACCCTACCTGATGATGCGTGGTTCCGGTTTATCTTCTCTTACCAGAGAATTGGAGAAATTCTCGGAACTCAAGCTACATTAATCCCGCATTGGTTCAGGGAATGACTATTACACATAAGCAGTTCATCTGATCATCGCATTTCATTATCACATCGTTTATTGTGTTTTGGTTCGCTTTATTACTCGACGATTATCCTGGAAGGTCATACCATTTCTATGAAATTTCAGGTTAACTTTACAGGCGACAACGCCTGAACCAGCACGCAACGAGGATGAATATGCAATGGAATGTTGATGGTCTCGGGTTTTTATATCGCCCTGATGTCTTTACCGGCTCATTCGACAGCAAAATAATGCAGGAACGACATGATGAGAAAGTGCTGAAAAAACTCACTGCACTGAAATCAGCCGTTGCAAATGAAAATAACCCGTTTGCTGCCATGCAGTTGCTTCACAAAAATGATCACCTCCGTTTTTTTCAGAATAATATTGAGGCTTTCAGAAATGCTGGAGAGTTTGAAAAAACTGTCCTCACACTCTATGGAAAGCTTAACGCCCCTTTCGGGTCCGGGGGTGATGCCGAAGAATGGAGCGCCCTGTTCATGTCCTGCGACAGGGAAGCTCTTGCCCAATTGGGTTCCCCTGTCCCTTTCAAATCCGCCACAGTCTACCGTGGTTCAGTCTCTGGATTTTCACGCAGCCTGAGCTGGACACCCAATAAATCACGCGCTGAAAAGTTCGCAGTGCGCTGGCAGGATCCAAACCTTGGCAGCGGTGACATTTATGAAATGGATATCGATAGCTCAAATGTACTGATCTATATCAAACGGAGTCGTGAAGATGAGATCATCATGGCCCCCGAGTTTGTGAAAGAGGCTACAATCAGACCATTTACCAGCTGACATTCTTATTGATGTTGCTCATGAGTTTCAGAATACTCATGAGCAATAGATGAGTTAGTTTTCATCCCGAAACCTAGGATTTTCATCTAAATCAAGGCACCCGATAAATTTCACCACAGCCATTCACATGATATTGCGAGGATAAAATTTTGAGAGTAACGAAGAGTTAGATGGAAAGCACCGTGTTCGGACAGAAAGGAATCATGGGCGAAGCAACTTCAGCCCAAGCGGTTCCTCATGCACTCGTTTTGCCGTTGAGCCAACTATTTCGTGAAGAACAACCTCCATTACATGCCACACTTTAACTCCCGGTCGAATACAGCCTGTGCTTGTCTTGCCGCTTCGGCCACAGGCCATATGCATATGCAGTAGCGGAGTACCTTCATCGTCTCTAAATAGTGTGCCTGTACCTGTTACTTCATGGGCATTTTCAAGCGTGAACTCCATTGGTTCAAGAGGTAGTTTTCTGTCTTCTTTAGGCCCCACCACTATTCGGCTGCCATCATCCGCTCCACCTATAATAATGAGGGAGGCTGCCTCAATATGATGATCAACAGCAAACTGCTCTATCACCTCATGAACTATCTCACCATTTTCAAGTCTGAGCACAAACACCCTTCCCTGCTTCGCTTCTGAATATTTCAATTTCGCATTCTCCTAAATTGCATTCATTTGTATAGCCGATGTAGTATGACAATCGTTTTTGCAGTCAATACTGTCAATTATACGATGAAATCGTCCGTAATTATGTATAAATATCTTGGATCGTTATTCAATTTTATCGCAAAAAGATACCCATCCAGCATAGTAGCGGATTTTTACTCCAATGCCGATATCATTTCTAGAGATCAGCATATACAATCACCTCCTGGCAATATCTTCAGTCGCTCTATTATCTGTTTTTCATTCTTACAAAATCGCACTTTCAATACATTACCTACAAATATTGACATTAAAACGTATCTCCCCTACAATGCGGAGTGATTACTCACTCCTTTTTGAGAGATACCTATGACTACCCAATATTCAAACTGGCCGCAAAAGAAAATGGAAATTGTCGAAGCAACTATTTCCACTATCGCCACAGAAGGTTTTGATCGTGCAACCACTGCAAATATCGCCCGCAACGCCGGAGTTGGTGAAGGAACAATATATAGACATTTCAAAAATAAAGATGATCTTGTAAGCGTCTCTGCCATCTATACATCAACCCTTGTTTTCGGGCCGGCCAGAGAAAACTTTAACCCGGATGCGTCTGTACATTCCCAGTTTATCCAATTCGCCACAGACTTTCTTACCACCGGACAGAAATTGCAATTGCATCACCAGTTTATGGAACAGTATCTTAATTCCCCTATCGGTGTTGCTTATAGAAAAAAGATCATCGCTACCATTATGCAGGACCCTGACTTTAAACCAATATTCTATCCACTCAACCGCATCCTGATACGTGCCCATGAACATGAAATTGTAAAAGATTTCCCTCTGCAGTTTCTCGTTGCTCTAAGCATGGGACCAATGGCATTTGTGCTGAAACATTCAGCTCAGGGCTTTATGGAACTCGATGAAACTATCATCGTCGGTCTTGCTAAAGCATGCTGGGACGCTATTCGCCGATAAATTACGGAGTGTTTACTCCCACACAATTATTAAACAACTACCTACCCAAAAAGATGATTAGCAAACCGCAACTACACCATTGTGTTTCTACCATTGCACTGTTACTGGTCACGATTTCAACATCACAGGCTGAGCAGATCAAACTCTGTGTAAATGATAGCGAAGTGGATAGCGTAGTAATACGCCAGTTGGACACCGATGATTATCAGGCAGTGATGATCAACCTGCAGAAACCTGCAGGCACCACTCTTGAGCACAACAACATCAATATAGCTGAGGCGATCAAATGAAATTCCCTAAGAAACTGCTCTTTTTTATACCTGTGGCTGCCGGAGCGCTGCTGATGTTCAATATGGTGAACAGCAAAAAAGGACCATCCAGACCTGAAGTTGCTGAACAAGCCCGTACTGTAAGCGTCATTGCTGCGAACCCAATGAGCATCATCCCCCGAATAACAGGCTATGGTTATGTGCAGCCAACCGAGATCTGGGATGCACTACCTGAAGTAAGTGGCAAGATCATCGAAGTCCATCCGGAGCTAAAAAAAGGAGCATTCATTACCAAGGGAGAACTGCTTATTCGCATTGATCCGCAATCATACGACTTTGCAGAAACCAGAAGTGTTGCTAGTGTCATGAGCGCTGATGCGCAGTTAAAAGAACTCTCTCAACAAAAAGCCAATACGGAAAAGCTGCTGAAAATTGAGCGCCAGAAATTGCAACTTACTACTCAGGAGCTCGAACGAAAGAAAAAACTCTACGAAAAAGGGTATATTTCCGCCTCAGATCTTGAGTTGGAAGAGAAGAATCTCCTTGCTCAACAGGGAAGTGTTGATAATCTGCTTAACACCTTAAAACTCATCCCCTCGCAACTTAATGCATTACAGGCACAGAAAAAATCTGATGTTTCGAGTCTTAGCGAGCGACGCCTCGACATTGAGAAAACTGTTATACGGGCACCATTTGACTGCCGCATCTCAGAGGTAAATATTGAACTCAACCAATTTGCTCCTGCAGGATCACTGGCACTGAAAGCGGTAAATATCTCTCAAGTCGAGATTCCTGTGCAACTTTCACCAACCAGTTTTGCCAACCTCATTTCCCCGGAGTTTGGTGAGCAATCACCGTTTGAAGCTACTCAATTTAACATGGATGCTATCCGAAAACTGATCGGCATATCCGCAACTGTAAGGGTACCGCTGTTTAACAAAAACGCTGAATGGTCCGGCACCTTTATGCGTACGGCCGAATCGATTGATATACAAACAGGCGCAATCACCGTGTTTGTAACCGTCGACCAGCCCTATAAGAAAGTGATCCCTTCCGAGAGGCCCCCCCTACTGCCAAATCTTTATGCCGAAGTTGAATTACAGGGCAGTCCGCGAGAAAATCGCTACGTGATTCCCTTCCAGGCAATTCATAATGACACAGTGTATATCGTTGACGCAGATAAGAGGCTGAAAAAGCACCGGGTGAACATTGAGATGGTCATGGGAGATATGGCTGTTATTCATGAAGGAATCGAAGCAGGAAGCATGGTAATCACCACCGATATTGTCCCTGCAATTGAAGGCATGCTGGTTAAGCCATTGATTAACGAAGAGCTTTCCAACAGGATTAGCGCTGTCGGCACCGGCAATTAAGGGGATACCTATGAAAATAATGAAATCATGGATCGCCCCGCTGGCTGAACATCCCACAGCAGCCAACCTGCTTATGGTGCTGTTTGTATTGCTCGGCCTTATGCATATGGGTGACATCCGGCGCGAGACCTTTCCGGACTTTGCCTCTACCGAGGTTTCGGTTACCGCAGTGTATCCGGGCGCAACCGCAGAAGATGTAGAATCTTCGGTTTGTGAGCGTATTGAAGAAGCGGTTGAAAGCGTCTCAAATCTTGTAAAAGTAACATCAAAAGCTGCTGAGGGCAGAGCAACTGTTACGCTTGAAATGCGTGATGGTGCTGATGCAACCGAATTCTTAAATGATATCAAAACTGAAGTTGAGGCAATTTCCAATTTCCCTCCTGAGGTTGAGGACGTCATCGTAAAACGACTTAACCGCACAGATCAGGTACTATCAATCGCCGTTACCGGCCCCATGAGCGAGCCGCATTTAAAGCTCTACTGCGAGCAGTTGAAAGACAAAATCAAACTCCTGCCCTTGGTGTCTCAGGTTGATATCCTCGGATTTTCAGAACATCAGTTGCAGGTGGAAATCCCATATTATACTCTTCTGCAGCTGGGGCTCTCGGTAAGCGATATCCAGACTGTACTACAGAATCAGTCCATTGATATGCCCGCCGGGACTATCGAAACAGATCAGACCGATTATCTTATTCGGTTTACCGAGGAACGCCGCACGCCATATGAGTTGGGTGAACTGGTAATAGTCTCCAGCGATAAAGGCGGTGAGGTAAAGCTCCGTGACATAGCAACAATTACAGACACCTTTGAAGATAAAGAGAATTCCATCCGCTTCAACGGTAAGCGGGCTGGCCTGTTGCAGATCAACAAAAACAAGTCTGAAGATGCCCTCAGTATCATGGATGAGATCAAGGCATTTATCGAAAATGAAGAAAAGATTGCTGCTCCCGGTGTGGAGTTTGTTGTCACCCAGAATATTTCAAAAATCGTCCGGGACAGGCTCGACATGCTGACCATAAATGGCCTTGAGGGGCTGTTTCTGGTCTTTTTGACACTCTGGCTGTTTTTTAATTTTCGCATGTCATTCTGGGTTGCGATGGGTCTGCCGATCTCCTTTTGTCTGACCTTCTTCTTTATGAAACAGATCGGCTTCTCGTTTAATATGCTGACCATGGTTGGATTGCTGATTGCCATTGGTATCCTGATGGATGATGCGATAGTTATCGCCGAGAATGTTGCCGCCCATCTCGAAAAAGGTAAGACCGGTCTACAGGCAACCATTGATGGTGTTGCAGAGGTGTCATCAGGCGTATTTTCTTCGTTTCTCACCACCATATTTGTTTTTGGCGCGCTGGCTCTCAGCATGCAGGGAGATATCGGCAAGGTTCTCTACGCCATCCCTGTGATGCTTATCCTTACCATTACGGTCAGTATCGTCGAAGCCTTTGCCATTCTGCCGAATCACCTTTCCCACTCACTTGAAGGGTACAACCGGGCCGCGTCGAAAGGTTTTAGAAAAAAATTCGATACGATTATTGATGGTATTCGCGAAAATTGGCTGGGCCGCGCTGTCGACTTTGTGGTCAACTGGCGTTATCTGATGCTCGGCTGCGTGATTTTTCTCTTTATCTCCTCCATCGCCATGATTGCCGGAGGAATACTCAAAGTAAAAGCCTTCCCCGATACCGAAGGTGATGTGCTACAGGCGCGAATTCTCATGCCGCAGGGAACATCGTTTAACAGAACAGAAGAAGTAGTCAATATCATTGTCGGTTCAATCCTCAAAATTAACACGAAACTGACACCGGAGCAGCCTGACCAGCGTCCTCTGGTTGAAAACTACAGTGTACTGTTCAACACAAACGCAGATGCCGGAGAATCCGGCCCACACGTTGCGACAGTCTCACTTGACCTATTAAGTGCTGAAGAACGCAACACAGATATAGATACAATTACCGCTCTCTGGCGTGAATCTATTGGGGAAATGCCGGATGTAATCAATATCGCCTATAAAGAACCGAGTATCGGCCCCGGCGGCCTGGCTATTGAAATCCAGCTTCAGGGCCGCGATCTGGACCGTTTAAAACTGGCTTCAGTCGAGCTTATAAACTGGCTCAGCAAGTATGACGGGGTTGTGGATCTGAGTGATGATCTGCGTCCAGGCAAACCTGAGTTCAGAATTAAAATGAACAAAGGTGCTCTTGCCATGGGCTTTACCTCTGCCAATATTGCCAACCAGTTGCGAGCGGCATTTTACGGCAGTGTGGCAAGTGAAGTTCAGTATGGCGGAGAGTCATATGAAATTGTGGTCAAACTCGCAGAAAAGGATCGCACGTTCGTTACTGACCTCTCACTGTTTCAGGTGGTCAGCCCGCAAGGAAAAATGGTTCCGCTACAGTCCGTGGCTACTGTTGAACAAGGTCGCGGCTACGCATCAATCAACCGGATCAACTCACTGAGAACAGTCACTGTAACCGGTGACATCGATACCAACATAGCAAACGCGAATGAGGTTATCGGCCACACCCGAATACACTTCCTACCGCAATTACACAAAGAGTTTCCTGATGTTTCTGTGCTCCTTGAAGGTCAGGAAAAAGAAGGCAAAACAGCAATGGCCGGAATGGTCAAAGCATTCCTGATCGGTATCTTCGGAGTGTTTATCATCCTCAGCCTCCAGTTTAAAAGCTATCTGGAACCGATAATTGTCATGGTGCTGATCCCTTTTGCTCTGATCGGGGTAATCTGGGGGCACATTCTTCTCGGACTTGATCTCAGCATGCCGTCCATTATGGGCTTTATCTCCCTTGCCGGAATTGTTGTAAACGACTCAATCCTTCTTGTAACATTCATCCGTACCCATATGGATAAAGGCGAATCAGCCTACGATGCGGCACGACTCGCCAGCCGTGACAGATTTCGCGCCGTGCTGCTCACATCACTTACAACCATCATGGGCCTCATGCCGCTGATGGCTGAACGATCAATGCAGGCACAAATCCTGATTCCTCTTGCATGTTCAATCGTATTTGGGTTATTAGCTACTACCGTATTGGTGCTACTCGTAATTCCTGCACTATATTCGGTATTTGATGACTTTAATTTGCTGCGTAAACATTAACAGTATTGAATATTATGACCACAATATTTCTACATGGGCTTGAGTCCTCCGGTAAAGGGACCAAGGGGACCTATCTTACCAAACATTTTCCGGACGTTCTCTGCCCCGATTTTTTCGGAAATCTCAAAGAGCGGCTCAATCAGCTCAGCGTTCTATGTGAAGGAAAGGATAATCTGCTGCTGATCGGCTCAAGTTTTGGCGGCCTGATGGCTACCTGTTTTGCCGTCAGCAATCCGACCAGAGTAACCCGACTTGTTCTGCTGGCACCCGCCCTGAACTTTGAAGGCTATACAGTTCCTGAGAACATGATTGAAATTCCTACACTTCTGGTTATAGGTGAGGAAGATACTGTAACACCCGCTGAACTCGTTCTGCCAAAAGCTGAAAGAACATTCAGTAACCTGGAAGTTGTGCTGGCAGATGACGACCATATGCTGCACAATACATTTCAGGAATTGAGTTGGAATGAAATAATTCCGAAAAGCTGATAGCGAATCGTATAGATATAAAAAGTGCCTGCGACATAAATACGCAGGCACTTTTTTTGTTAGTCAAATACACAGAGTGTCGTCAATAAAAGCCAGCCCTCTTATTGGCAGAATGTTTGTGAGCACACACACGCTCCTATACAGAAAAAATATACAGGGTGTACTGTTTACATCTAATCTTCAACGACTATATCTGCCGCTTCCCGGTATTCAGGAACAGGTAATCCATCGTTGAGTGCCGCCTGCTGCACAGGGGGATTGCCCGGCAGCCCTACCCAGACTTTCCAACCAGACCCTCCTGCATATTCCGTATAATCATGATAATCAGAGTGAGATGGATTCCACTCCACATCACTCCCGCCGATTCGTATATAAAGCGCCCCTTTCCTGCCTTTAACAAAAGCTGCATATACACCCCTGGAACGCGCATTGTCCTGCTGAAACACTCTGCTGCCGCTGTGCACATCAGCGACTTTGCGGGCATTAATCAGCGCCTGGATTCTCGTTTTAAGCGTGCTTCCCCAATCAAAGTAATGTTTCCAGTAAACTGTAGGAATCCCGGGATGCGTGAGAATGTAAGCGTAGGCCTGCTCCACCTGCCAGTCATTCATAAAGCTATCATGCTCATGATTCTTTTCGGGCTTCCCGTCATCAGCGGTGCGATAACCGGTGTCGTGATTTTCCAGAAAGGTGACAGCTCGGTTCTTCCAGTCAATGCCATCTGTATTGTCACCGACGAGTCCTATTCCGTTGTCAAACGGCCCGTAAAGTGCCAGATAATTGCCTTTGTTATCTTTAAGGGCAAACTGAGTGGTGAAATCAAAAACGTTGCTGGCGGTTCGAATGTCATCTGTATTGACACTGCTGTGCCAGATCCATCCTCTCTGGGCCGCATGTTTATCCCAGTCATATTCTCCAACAGAAAAGGTCGGGGCGGTCGCCTTGTTGTACACTCCGATCCAGTGCGCATGGAATCCGTGAACCATATCATAACGCCAGCCTCGATACCCCAGTGATTTTAACTGAAGCAAATACCTGATTATATCTTTTCGTACATCAGGGTTGGTATGATCAATATCCCTAAATGAACCATAGCCGTAGGTTGTGCCTCCATGCCGGGTATATTCTATCGGTTTTTCTTCATATGCTCCCCGCATTTCCTTAGGAGTGCCATACACTTCGGACTCTTCATTAGTAAAAGCTTCGTCTTCCCGCGTTATAGCTCGTGTGTCCCAGGCCGGATTAGAGAAATCCGCCCAGCCGTGGGTGCCATCACGATGGTTAATAACGATATCAGCGACCGGCTCAACCCCTTTATGCAGCAATTCTTCAAGCATCGCGCGTTGCTGGGTAAAACTGCCATAACTGTTATTGAGATTAAAATACTCCTTGGGGTTGTAACCGGCGCTATATTTACCGGCGAAGGATGGCGGAGGCAACCAGATCAGATCAAACCGACCATTACGTATATCAGCTGCGTTTTCTTTTACTATCTCATACCATACTTTCCCACCATAGCCAGGAAAGCGATCTTCGTAACCATGGCGATACGACTCCCAGTAAAAGCCCTGCAGCATAATGCGGTCATCATCAAACCCGGCAACGGCTGAAACAGTTACAGGCTTCAAGAACAGTGAAACAATTACCAGAAGGGTCATCCGTAAAAGTGTGCGTTTTTTCATAACCCATTCCTCCATGTTAAATGTGCATATAACTATGAATTGGCAAATACATCCGGCAGTAATGGTGGTTATGTAAAAGATACCAGCAAGAAGACAACTGTTTGATACGCAGACCAGAAATCCCCGCATCACTGAGGAGAAGTTATTGAGCATATCATCATTTGATATGCGAGCGATGCAGCATAAGGATTTATCGCAGATGCGCCGCAATAAAATTGTGTCTGTATTTTAACCTGTCCAGTTGTCAAAATGAATCAGATTTTTAGAGGCGGCAACTCACTTCCCCACTTACACCCATATGCCTCTTACACCTTTTATATTGCGTGTTGTTTTGATACAGTAATCAAAGATCCCTATCCAACATAAGCAGTTCGATGTCAGTTACTTTCCTATATTAGCCGATGTGCCTGTAAATAGGATACACGACCAGTCACTGTCTCTTGATATATTGATGTATGAAATAAAAAAACTCGTACATCAGGATACACTGGTGAGCTTGACTACTCTGTAACTTTTCATATGCGACAAAGATGAAATGACACATAGAAACAAACTTCTCCTTGCCTTGGGAGTCATACTTACCCTGGCATTTACAGGTAGCAGTGCGATCAACTATCTCTTCACCAGAAGTTCTGTGCATAGAGAGATTATGCAGAATGATCTTCCCCTGACGATGAACAATATATTCTCTGACCTCACCTCTGAACTCAACAGACCCATTGTTGTCGCATCCAGCATGGCTGCGGATACATTTCTAAAAGACTGGGTTATGGATGGAGAGCGTGACGTCGTAAAGGTTAAAAAATACCTCATCGAGATAAAAGAGAAATACGGCTTTTTCTCAACCTTCTTTGTTTCATCACGTACTTCTAATTATTACCATTTCCAAGGGATACACAAAAAGATCAATACAGCGAATGAACATGACCTTTGGTACTACGACTTTATCGATTCGAAAAAGGAATATGAGCTGGATGTTGACAGCGACGAGGCCTCTGGAAATATTCTGACAATTTTTATCAATTTCCGTGTTGAAGATATACATGGGCAGCTTCTCGGCGTTACCGGAGTCGGCTTGAAAGTAGACAGCATCGCCAATTTAGTCAAATATTACAAAATCTTATACGATCGCGACGTGTATCTGACGGATAAAACAGGAGTGGTGCAGGTCCATCAGAACCCTGAAATGATCGAAAAGCTGAGGGTAGCAGAGATGCCTGGCTTGCGACCATTTGCTGACAAGATTCTGGCAACTGGAGAGGAACCTGAAAACTTTGAGTTTATCCGTAACGGTGAAACCATATTACTTAATGTACGATACATCGCGGAACTGGACTGGCTACTCTTTGTAGAGCAGAATGAAACCGGCGCCCTGCACATCGCAAAAATGAATTTTTTCAGGACGCTAGCCATAGGCCTCATCTCGTCAATTATCGTCATCAGCCTGACCCTGGCAACTATAAACAGCTACCAGAGTCGGTTAGAAGAAATTGCAGTATCGGATGAACTGACTGGTGTCGGCAACAGACGAAAGCTTGAAGAGGAGTTCTCGAAAGCAGCGTATACATTTTCACGTAACCACCAAAATTGCAGCCTGATCCTTATGGATCTTGACAGGTTCAAGGTCGTCAATGACCAACTGGGACATCTCTACGGAGATGTTATACTGAAGTCTGTTTGCAGGGAGATTACACAAGTTATTCGACCGACGGATGTTCTGGCCCGCTGGGGTGGTGATGAGTTTGCCATTCTTGCAATCAGTTCTCCCGAAGATGCATCGCTTATGGCAGAGAGGATACGCAAAGCGATTGAAGAAATCGACTGGGTAAACATACTCAATAAAAAAGTAGGTGCAGGTGTTAATGTAACGGTATCATGCGGTATTGCTATGTACACTGAAGGAGATACTCTTAGTGATATCCTCTCCAGAGCCGACGCATCACTTTACCGTGCAAAACATCGCGGTGGTAACAATGTTGACTCTGAAGCGTAAAGCCCGGCTATGAAAAACATCTTATTCCGGTTTCTTATCTGCCAGCCCACCCTGTGATTCCAAATCTTTTTCGGCTTCTTCCGTTTTTGCCTGCTCCCTGACAACCTTTTTCGCGGCAGCTTCTGCCTTTTCACGGGCTTTAAGCGCAGCTTTCAGTTTAGTCAGGATAGCGTCGTCAAATGTTCCGCCCGAAATCTCGATTTCATTCATCTTCTCGCTAGCATGCAGTGCTGCCTTCTCTGCATTTTCTATTGCCTTTTCTGTGCGTTTGTTTGCCTGTTCCAAAGCGTCCAGAGCATTAGCAAGAATACCAGCAGCACCTTCTTCAGGCTCTGCTCCGAGATCTACCTCCTGCCCGGCCTGAACGAGGGCTACAACTCCAAGATCCTGGAGAAGATCTTCAACGTTGTTTCCGAACATATCGGCAGGCATGCTGTGCTTCAAGTCAAAAGGCATAAACGTGAGAGCAGCATCCTGTGAGGTTTCAATTACGGTTTGGGCAACAGCATCAGGAAATAACAACGGCTCGGCTGATATTCGGGTTTCTTCAAGAACTTCTTTCAGTATCGCAGAATTTTCAATCGATGCATCTGGATAGTTCGTTGCCAGCACCCGGATATGTGCATCACTCCATTCTTCATCGCGAGTGATAAGATAGGCAAGTAGTAACATGAGCCGGCTTGCAGCATCTCCACGCCACCACACATCGATACGCCGCTCTTCCGGTGGAGTGGATGTCATTTTCGCCCAACTTTTTTCTGACATGGAAAGAATAACGATGTGACATCCCATCCGATTGGCTGTCCGTAGATATTTTCCATAACGAAGTACTCTTCTCTGCTCAGCGTCTACATCTTCGCTCAACCAGTTCACCAGAATCGTGTTTGCCTTAATCGGGCCAAGCCCGAAAGACTGGATCATATTTTCAAGAGATACATTCGGGTCCGTCCCGGATATGACACGTGAAAAAACATCATTCCGATGGAGTTGGATCTCCTGTTCCAGTTCCTCCGCAGCTTTACGGCGAAGATGCCTCATGCGCAGTCCATCACCGGCTAGAAAGCGGACTACGGTCGTAATACCACTGCCGCCCTCAAGCCAGGATGCAAATTTCAAGAGAGTTTCGCGCCGTTCCGCATCATTGGAAAATGCAAGAATGTAAGGACGCCAGTCTCTGGGATGATCTGCCTCAGATCCGGCTGAGAGCAGATCCGAGCGAACCCGCTGCAACCGGTGTGAACGCTGACTATCTGCCCAACGTGCCGGTCGGGTCGTACGCTTGAGATACTGATGAATAGCAAAAATAATCGATATTGCCACGACGCCGGTTGTCAGGTCGATAGCAAGCATCACACCAAGGCAGGCGAGAAATCCTATAAGGCTGAGGTTTGGGTGATACCACTGAAAGCGTGGTCGAAACGAAGGGCTCGCAGCTTTCGCCTCAAAATATGTAGCATAATTGAGCAACCCATAGGAGATAAGAAAAAACATGGAAACCAGCCTGGCTATCATATCCAGTTGCCCGAGAGCTATGGTGATTGCGGCAATTACAGCTGAAAGTAAGACACCACGCCGTGGGTTATTTAAAGGCCCTGCTCCATGAGCAAAAGGATTGAGAAAAGAAAATATTTTGTCAGTTGCAAGAGATTGTAGAATCCGTGGTGCACCGAGAAATGAGGCCATTGCTGATGAGAGCGTTGCTGCAATCACGCCGGCATCAATAAGATATCCCCATCGGGATATTTCCCCCATTGCCCCATAATCTGTTCTGAGGATTTCAAGTGGCTTGCCTCCTGCAAAGATCACTGCAACGGAAAAATAGACAAGAATAGAAAGACCGACAGCCATAAATGTACCGGTAGGAAGGCTCTTCCCAGGATTCTTCAGATCACCTGACATACTGACACCCTGCGTAAATCCAGTGACCGCCGGGAAAAAAATCGCAAAAAGTACCCAGAACGGCGGACCATCCTCCGGCCTGTTCCAGTTTTGAATAAGCTGGTTGCCGTCCCAATGCTCAAAACCGCCTACATAAAAAGAGAACAAAGCAAGCACCAGAAAAGTCATGACCAGATATTGAAACTTGGTAGCTAAATCAGACCCGAACCATGCCAGAGCAAAAAGAAAACAGACCGCAACACCTGCAATAAGCTGAGGAAGAATAGCGGAAGAACCAGGAAAAAATGCAGATACAGCCTCACCGAAACCGATAGAATAAAAGGCTATGGAGACTGACTGCGCAAGAAAGAGCACAAGCCCCAATGCACCGCCATATTCAAGCCCGAGGGTGCGGGAAATCAGATAATAGTCACCACCACCCTTTACTTTCAGATTGGTGGCGATGGCCGCAAGAGAAAAGCTGGTCAATACCGAAATAACATTGGCAATGGCAACGATCACAAGAGTATACATCAACCCTGCACTGCCCACCACATAGCCAAGACGCAGAAAGAGAATAATACCGAGGATTGTCAATATGCTGGGAGTAAAGACACCGGCAAAGGTGCCGAGTGTACCACCCTGTTTCGCTGAATGTGCTTCACTGCCCATACATGATTCCTTTATTGGTACCGAATGAGATGGATCCATTGCCGGAAATCGCTGCTGTCACAAGAGGTTGCTATGTTATCCACAAGCCCCAACCAGTCATAGGTGTTTAATATACTTGTATAGTATGCAACCTGAACTCGAAAATCCATAACCTTCTTTGTTGGTATGCATTTCGCGAAAAAAACATGCGCTTCTTTTGCCAGGAATTACCACCAGACACCGTCAATAAGGACAACACACGATAAAAGTGACAAGAAGTGAGCAACAGAGTTTTGGCAATGTTCATGTTTCTAATCAGCACTAAATGCAATCCAGAGAACAGATAGGTTAAATAGAGCGAAGTCATCTTCGTAAAAGCTTTCCGTTTTTCCAGAAATCTGGAATTTTTCCCATGCGTTCTATTTCTAATCAAAGGTCTAAATTTATCAAAACTATACAGGTAGCCCAACGAATTTACAGATCAATTTACTGCAGCAACACATATGGATTGTTTTTTGCAATACACACCGCACAGAGATTCGTCCTCTATGATAGGAACACGACAGGTTACCAGTAAACGTATCAGGCAATTGAATTCTACACAGTAAGAGAAAAATAGCTGATGAACAGATTGGGAGTAAATATGAAAAATGTAATGCTAGTAGGTGGATTGCTATTCCTTTTAGCAGGTTCTGCAAATGCCTTAACATTGAGTTTTGATTACGGTGGTATCAATTGGGGTACTATGGACCTTAATCAAGCAGATCCAGACACATTGTCAGTGAGTTTTTTCACATCTGCAACTGCTCCTAGCGGTACACAAGCAACGGGTTTTGCTTTCGCACCTTATCTTGGAACTTTTGGGGTTGGCAATCCACTAGATACTACATTCGGGGATGATCAAAACGATCTTAACTGGATTGTACTTGGCAATCTTAATCCAATACCAAACCCACAGAATTCCAGCTTGGTAAAAGGCGATTTCACATTTGGCGTAACAGAAGGTAATAGTAACAACCTAAACCCTCCAGGGATTGAGGTAGGAGATTACGACATTTTCTATTTGGACTTTGATGCAGATACCTCAGTTAGTGATATTACAGCTGTAGGTGTTCGTTTTCAAAGTTTCAGTACCATAATCGACAACCAGGAGGTTACTAGCCTGTTCCTTGTGGGAAGACCACCAAATGAAATTCCAGAACCTGCCACAATGCTGCTTTTTGGAATTGGTCTAACAGGATTGGGCTTTATAACCAGGAAGAGAAAATTTTAGTATTCAAATAGAACTACTTTTCACTGCGTGGGACCGGCCAGTTCTCCTTAACATTTCGGGAGGCAGCCTCATAAGAGGTTGCCTGCTCACTCCTATCTGACGATTAACTGTATCGTTTCATTAGCATAACATACCTCCTTAGAAGCTGAAATACCGCTTCTAAAACTGATCCTATACCTGTTAAATTCTCCGGCGCCTGAAATTTATCATTTCTATTATTCAACAGGACTAGATTTCTCATTAACCTACTGGGGTATTTTATCTATTCAAAGCAAGAAAAAACTCCATCAACAGGACAGGAATATCTTGAAGCCAGCTCTTTTTCATGTTAGGTATGTTTTATGTCTCATAATATTTATCGCGTATAAATAGTGTCCAGTTTCCTATCATATAGTTCCGGGGGGATTTATGAAAAACACATTCCGAATGCTTTTCTTGCGTTTTTTTTGGTTACTGGGATTAGCTTCTCAGCTCTGACCAAACATGCAATTCCCTCTAATATCAAAACCTTACCAAATAAAGACAACGTTTTAAACCATAGACTTTTGTCGACAATGAAGCAGGACAAAACTTCTCTGTTGGAGAGATTATCTCGCACAGTTGATTTTGATTATTTTGACAGTACTAGAATACAAAAAGTTATCTCGTGATTTATAGTTGTAACATAACAAGGTAAATCTCTAATATCTTATTTAATTATACTCTATACAGTTAAAGAAAAATAGCTGATAAACAAACACCCAGGGGAGGTGTATACAAAATATAATTTCCATCAATCCCCAGCAAGCTTAAGTTGACGCTCTGGGATTGTCCTAATTTTGATGAAGAGTAAATAACAGATTCCAATAGTCGTTTAGGTTTAAAAGTATGTTGAAACGAAAACTAAACGCAGCCAGATAGGGATGCAATGTCTCTTGTGATTGAAAAATAATCAACGCTGGAGATAATTTCCAAAAAAATGCCTGAGAATCTGATAATAAAAACATTCTTAATGGATATATTTATGAAAAACTATAAATTAATATTAGCCGTTTTGTTTCTCTGTCTCGGTATATCTAAGATTGGATGGGGTTTAACTATTGTTAATTCAGGCGGATCTAATGATGATACTGAGGTAGGCGAAATAGACCCACTTAAAGATTGGACCGAACTAGCAAACAGCAATGAGACAACTGAAACGGAATGGGTCAATAAGATCCTTTCCCCCATCACTGTAAAATTTGAGATTAAGTTGGAGGAGGATCTGCCGATTTATGATACCAGTTCGGATGAAGTGTTTGCAGTCGCACTGGCCTCGAGTCCTACCCCTGATTATTTCATTGTTAAGAATGCTAAATATTGGGCATTGTTTGAAAATAGCAGTTACTTCAATTGGGGTGTTTTTTCTAGCAAAGATCTCCCAACAACTATGAATATTCCAGGTGATTATACAGTTAGCCATGTTACACAATTTATCGATGATGGGGGAGGGACAAACAACGAGATCCCCGAACCAACTACCATGTTCCTCTTCGGTACTGGGCTTGCAGGGCTTGCCGGAATAAATAGAAGAAAGAAAAAGTAAAGCTGAAGTAGTACAATAAGTGCAACAGACTGAAATTGAAAAGTGAGTGAGTTGAAAGTATGGTGTCAGCTCTCACACTTAACCAAGGTCTGTTATGAACAAACAAAACAAACACTACAATCAACTCACTCAAGAACCAAGATACCAGATTTCTGGGCTTCGTAAAGCAGGGATGTCAGCAATGGCCTCGTCTTTTTGTTTTTCTAGCGCAAAATAAAGAGAAAAGGAGACGGATTTATTTCACTTATGATGTCATCAACGTCCCTTCTAATCTGCAATTTACAATCACTACTGGCAAGAACAAGCTAAGACCTAATTCAGACATCCATGATGCTTGTTTTTATGATTGATTATGTACTTGCAAATATCAACTTCTCTGGAATTGATACCGTTGGACGAGCCCTGAATGATTTAATTCAGGGACGTTCTTCGATATCGGTTTATCTGATTTAGGCTTGGTAGTGAGAAAGAAAAGTTTATTTCCCTCTGCGCGGCACTGACCAATTCCCCCCCATCATTGCGTCAGGCAATTCCATAATAGGTTGTTTGCTCGTCTTCTACTTGAAACTCCTGACTGTACTGCCTGCGAACCACACTGTTTTTACTTCTTTTAGACGTTTGGACTGGCATCATAGTCATTACGATCTAAATATTCTTTGCTTACCAAACAGATGGTTCACCTGATTTTTTTTTTCAAGCACCGACTGAAAATGGTGTTGCGCAGCATTTTGTTTGCACCGCTCAAACCCAGATTGTTAATCGAAGGCATTATAGCAACCAGCTCCTTTCGTCTGATAATAGTTTCTTCCCGACCAAAACTTTCCCTGTCAAATGCTACCCAGTGAAAAAAACAAATTTTTTGCCCGGCTGAATTCCAGCTGACCGATAGAATTGGTCGCATTACAGTACAGACACCATCAACTTCTGAACGACTGCTTAATCGTCCCTGGCTCTGCACCAACGAAAACTGCACATGCTTTTTTCGTCGCTCGCCTACAACTGCGAACATCATTCGCCCCACAGGCTATATAAGATAGCAAGCAGCAATCGATCAATCATTACAGCATCATTAACCTGCCCTAATCGTAGCAAGGCACGCCTATTATAGATTGAAGGATCTACTCCATGTATTTGACACACCATTTTTCTGGTCATATGATGAAGCTGAGCAGTTGAACGTTCCTTTTCACCCAAATTATCCCGCACCTTTCCACACCGGTTAACCGGTTACTCAGACACAGGAGTATACAATGGCTGGATTCATGGACATATTAGGTACTGTATTACAGCAGGGAATGTCTCGTTCAAGCGGCAGTCGTATTACCAAAGGCCTCGGTGGGCAATCAGGAGCTGACCTCAATGATCTGCTCGGCAGTATCGGCAGCATGATGAACCAGTCTAGTGGTTCATCATCCCGTTCAACGAGTAAAAAAAGTGGGTTAGGAGGTGTACTTGGAGATGTCCTTGGAGGGCTAAGTAATAACAAAGCTGCCTTAGCGGGGCTTGGCGCGCTTGCTGGCGCCGTACTTGGCGGTGGAAAACAAACTTCCAGAAGGAGTGTTGGAACCGGTGGTCTTGCAATGCTCGCCTCGCTTGCTTTTGCTGCGCTATCCAAAGCTGGGAAGCGCCCCGACCATACACCTCGCGCTCTCCTTGAGACCCCAACACAGCATGACACTGATAATCTGGAGCATGACGCGGAGATAATTGTTCAGGCGATGATCTGTGCAGCCAAAGCAGATGGGCGTATCGACTCGGAAGAGGTTCAGAAAATTGTCGGAAAAATGGGCGAAGACGGCCTTACCGAAGATGAACGGCAATACTTCCTGACCGAATCCCAAAAACCACTGGACATCACACCTCTGATTTCAGCAACTCAGGATGATCAGGAATTGGCAATGCAGGTGTATGCAGCATCACTACTAGCAATCGACGTAGATACACAGGCCGAAAGATTCTATCTTCAGGATCTGGCAAAGGCACTCAACCTGCCACAGGAAGCAGTTACCCATTTAGAAAACACTCTTGAGATACCCGGGATCTAGTAGCCTGCCGGATTAAGTTTTTTTTCATCTCAAACCAAGGTATTACGGGAAAATCTCACGCACCTCGACCTTAAACTCAATTATGAGTTTCGAGATAAAGTTATGTATTACAATTTCAACGTATAAGCCTGAAATGCCTTTTCAAGAGACTCCGGCTCACCTGCCTTTTCGTTGATGCTCGCTTATGCAAATTCGGGAATCGTATTTTTAGCGGGGTTCGACT
The DNA here is from genome assembly GCF_005116655.2 of Desulfosediminicola flagellatus. Lineage (GTDB taxonomy): Bacteria > Desulfobacterota > Desulfobulbia > Desulfobulbales > Desulfocapsaceae > Desulfopila > Desulfopila flagellata. Next base: position 4,259,959 of record NZ_CP050698.1, read on the forward strand.
CAACAATGTGAGGGTTCGCACAGGAGGTTTCATATATTCCTGTTCTCCTTAAAAAACGACAGTGGATAAATTGACTTCTTTTCCGCTTCGACAGTATTTATGTTTCCATCCGAAAAGTCATCAGGTGGTTCAAGATCAAGGCATGCGTTCGATTTTTACCACAGACATGTAGTTGACCGCTCGGAGTCTCGTTACTCACTTACCTGAGTATAACAATTGAACATGCAACGCTGATATTGAGCCAGCTGGTAAAATCAGCCCATCCTCACTCTTCCAGCAAAAGATAGGCATCCCTTTTCAAAGAATACACTTTTTTCTTTCGCTCCACCCTGTTTCACACCATCAGTTCTTTTCCCTACAAACTAAATAGAGTACGTACCAAATCTATTCACCTGTAATGATAGACAATCTCACCCATCCTTTTAAGTGACATAGCAGATACAGTTAGAGTAAAAGAAAAATCAGACATCTGCCCGCCTTTGCAAACCATCACCGGGCAAACTGCCAAATCAATTATTTTCAATTATGCGTATCAGTCAAAGGCCATATAATCATTAACCTTTACAGCAGAAAACACTATGGCCATCCAATGAATTCTGATGCAGAATACGCAAAATAACAGAGACACTTAAAATTGATGCATAGACATCAGGCGAACCAATACGTTTGCGAGTTTCAATACGAAAAATGTGCTTTCTATCGAACTCTTTGTTTCGGAATAAAAGCTTGCTAGGTTTTAAAATCAAACAACTCCATACACAATCGAAAAAACAGATAGATGAATCAGCTGAATTAGTCGTAAATTCCCCTCATCCAGAGCATATTGCAGTCTCCCAGCAAGCATTTTTATTTGCAAATACCCCTACATAAACAACCATCCCCATTGAATTTCATGTTCACTGATGGTACTTTGGCTCGGTTGCAATGATTGTTGCGCGATGCAACACCGGTCCCCCCCCTCCGGAAAGTCCTTATTGGACATGCCGCGCACATCAATGTTCTTGGAAAATACGAACCTGCAAAAAACACGTTCCAGCGTACAGTGATGTGCCCTAAGCCGCATTTCTTATCAGTTACGGTGGTGCCAGGTTAAAAGTTTTTTACAATGAAACCATTGTCGGCGATGTCCACTGCCCAGAAACTGCAGAAGGTGGCGCCACATAAACTGACCTCTTATGAGCACTCAAAACAAAAATGCTCATAAGAAATTCGGGCTAACAAGCCACCGGAATACAGTATAACCAGACAAATATACTGTAAATAAAGAAGTTACGGACCAAACGACAATGCCGCATTTACAGGGAAAAACATACCTACACGAACTCTTCGGTTCAATTGTATACTCCCCACGTCCGTCATTTGTCTCCAATCGCTGGCTGCCTGAAAGTGCTGCAACCCTTAATGCCATTTCAGGTTATGAGTTGCCTCTTGCTCTGAATACATCTGTAATCTGCTCACGAGGAGCATCCACACCTGAAGGCCTTCAACTTTTGGCCGCTGCTGGTTTTACCATTCCCGAAAATCTGTTCAGATTCAGCACCCAACAAGAATACACTGCCCTTCTTGGAAAACTTAGCAAAACAGGTGATAAAGTTGTCGTCAATCACTCGCTAAGTACCTCAGAGCTGAACCCTGAAAGTTACTGGATCCCTAAAGATTTCCTTCAAGCGATAAATAACACAAAGAACCTCGATAGACTTGCTCCAACCGAAATACTCCCGCATCGCACAATAATGCCAATAGAGGAATTACGCGAACGTATTGACTGGATGGAAGGCACAGCAGTATTTAAAGCAGTAACAGATGAATCGACCACCGATGGACTTGCCACATTCATTGCTAAAGAAACCTCTCAGCTACCCAATGTGCTTAAGAAACTAGATGGTGCTGATGAAGTGGTTATTGAAGAATATCTGGGCACACCTGTTACCTTTACCTTGAGTTTCGCTCTCTCCCATGATGGTTCGATCATGTACTCAGGCGCAGCAGAACGAAATCTTGATGCATCAGGTAATCAGAACAGCTACTGGCTTGAAGCTGAACCTCCATTACCACCAGCCGCAATGAACATTGGTGTCATGATCGCCACTCACTGCATTGAAATGGGCTATCATGGTTTTTTACATATGGATATCGGCGTATTGGAAAACGATGAGATCCGCCTGTTCGATCTCAATTTCCGAGCGACTAACGTTACGACTGCCCTGAATTTTAAAGATAGCATTCTGGAAAGGACCAAAACATCGACAATGCTTTTAACTAGCTGGAACGGCAAAGGCGACTTTCAGCAACTTGTAAAGACGACCCACAATCTGCTTGACCAAAACATTTTTCTGCCACTATGGAGTTACAACCCGCTTGCTGATGGGATCAAAGATCTTCCACCTCGAATCGGCGGCCTTATACTCGGGAATTCACGAAGTGAAGTTATCGAGAGAAAAGAGCAAATTGCTGCTATGTGCATCTGACTTTAGTTCTTCTGCAGCTTCTATTTTGCGGAAATTGCGACAAGGTAACCACAACCCATCAGCGACCTCAGGGAATTGCACCTACATCCTAAAGCCAGTGCAATTCCCATAATGCCTGAAATAATTACCGATAGCTCACTCTAGTAGATAGCTTATATGCTCAATGAAGTTCTTCTCGTTCACAAAAGTCACATCATACATAGACGTTAATCCCTGAGCCTGCTCCGTGCTTAATCCCACAACGCAAAACAGAAACTGTTCTTTATCAATCTTCAGTCGTTTTCTTAACTTACAATATTTATCAATATCCTGCCTGAACTCACCAGATTTACACTCCAAACAAATAGGAATCTGATTATTGACAAGCAATAACACATCTAATTCATGTGAGTCTTCATTTGGAAACTTCACGACCAGGTTTCTTGAAAAAGATGCCTGTAGCTGATTATCTCTTGAATATTCTAACAACTTCATAAACACAAACCACTCCATCCACTCACCATTAAAAAAGTTTACTATTGCCGGTGCGGTCTGCAAAGTGAGGCGAATTATTTTATCTTGTTTAAGATAAAAGTATTTGGCTACAAAAGAATACTCATAAAGTTGCTGACAAAATCGTGTAATCTCTTTAACCTGTTTTTGATTTTTCGAGGAAACTGAAAGCTTTACATTGGTATAACCCTTTCGTTGAACCCATTTAATCTGGTCAATCACCTCTTTCAGAGAATCATAATGGTTTCCTAAATGAAGAGCCACTTCATCAAAAAAGCCCGTTGTATCAATTGATTTCGGATTAACATCAGCTAGTATCTGATTTTTCTTAAACCATTGGACTATCGCTTCGTATTGATCTCCCTGGGCCAAAGCTGTCGTATTATATATGTCTATATTTTCCCACGATGGCTCTTCGAAGACTTCAAATTCCGTAATTTCCTCAACTACAAATTGCTTTTTTAGATCATGGAGCTCTTTGCTTTTCTGTCGATATCTTTCGATTACATTTCTAACAAACCCCACGGTGTCATACACGGATGCGTTTTCCTTACATTTAGGGCATACTACTGACTTTCCAATATAATCTTTAACGACTTCACGAAGATGACCACATTTGTTACACCGAAAGAGAGCCATGTTTGTTGCTTTCCCCTATTCTATATCAATGAGCATTAGCTAATGCGTTTATCCTGCTAAAATATATGATGTTTGTTACTTGAAAAATTAAATACATTTTCCAAGATAAACTAAATTGTTCTCAACATTTTTGTCAAGAACACATCAAGTTAGCCCCTGATATTCCTACATAACATACAATATCAAACATCTGCGCAGTAGTCTCTCATGGCTCCCAGAGGTTTCCTGTGCAATGGATTATGCTCAACGATTAAACTCCCGCCAGCATGAAAATATACCGTTTGCAGCAAGAAGAGTTCGCTCCGGCAGGGTATGTTTCAGCATATATTCCCTGTCACTATGATCACAATCTCCTATAGGGCCGAGACCATCGATCACAGGAATACCTGCCGCTGCTATTACATTCGCATCTGAGACACCACTTCGTAATTCATCTTTGATTAAAATATTCAAACGATCGGCTACCTGGAGAATATGGTTATAGAGTTCTGAATTCTTAGAGGATTGTTCCATTGAGGGGCGGGATGAGGATATTTCCAGAGTTGCATGGGTATGTGGTACAAGACACTCATTTGAGAGTCTTGTTATCTCAGCAGCACAACACTGCCCATCATATTCTGTGAGATAACGAGTATCTATTAGTGCCGAGGCATGTTCGGGCACAGTATTCGGGCCGATTCCTCCATTGACCACTCCCACATTGACAACCAACTGTTTTTCAGGATTATTGAGTTTTTCGATCTCGATAATCTTTCGGGAGAGCTCAAGTATGGCACTCGCTTTATCCAGGCCAGAGAAAGCCGCATGCCCGGCTCTCCCCTTTACATTAAGAACAAAACCGGTCTTCCCTTTGCGACCAGTGACAACTTCGCCACCAAGTCCACCACATTCAAACACCATTGCCAGAAGACTCTCTCTTGCTACAGCGGCGATATGTTCTTTCGAAGTAGGTGACCCCACTTCCTCGTCTGAATTACACAGTAATGTAATGGGGATGTGTTCCAGCAAACTACAACTGTTCAACGCCTTTATTGCAAAAATAGCTGTTACAAGCCCACCCTTCATATCGATCACACCCGGCCCCATCACACGGTCCCCTGATTCTGTATACGAATCAAAACCACTGTCAGGCGGAAATACCGTATCCATGTGACCAACAAGCAGAATAGGCTTCAGGTTGCTATTTGTGCAGGCAGGCGATTGAAATACAAGGTGATTACCCATCTCACCCTGCTCTATACATGTACGGGTCATCGGCAGAGAGGCTAACTCTCTTGTGATGATATGACCGACCGCATCGACACCCGACTTGTCACGGGTGTAACTCGGCTGCAAAACAAGTTCACGCAGAAACCTGAACAATTCCTGCTCATTGTTTTTCAGATAGTTCGAAATCGCAGAGATTTCTGCGACCTCTAAGATTCCCGGGATTGTATGAATTTCTGCGAGTGCTGTCTGCATGGTCAATCATTTAGACGGAAGGCAAATGTATCCTGATTGTAAACTGCCTGATCTGCATCAGGGTAGCTCACTTCTTCACCGCTCCATGGTTTTCGAAGGGTAATATTGCCATCTTCATTTGAAACGACATTGGATCGATGAAGCGGAATTTTCCCTCCGGCAGTGGCAATGTAACGCGGAATCGCATCTCCTGAGATATTGCCATACATGGATTCGATCAGGTCACGCCCCACCTCCAGCGGCACCCGGAAATGTGAGAATTGCGGGTTCCGATAACTGCAGTTAAACAGGTAATATGGACGCACATACGACTCGTGTATCGTTTCACAAAGCTTCCACATTTTCACCCTACTGTCGTTAATACCTTTTAAAAGCACAGCCTGGTTCAATACAGTAAATGTCCGTTTAGAGATCTGTTTAAAGACTTCACGGGAAACCGGAGTGATTTCCTGAGGGGTGTTAATTTGAGTAACCACTCGTATGGGCTTTTTGTCGTTACTCTTCTCCAGGATATCAAGTAATTCTGCGTCGACCCTCATTGGAGCAGTTACCGGGATTCGGGTTCCTAATCGTTTGACCTTGATATGCTCTATGCTATCGAGTTCTCCCAGTAGCCACTCAAGTAAAGAATTTGGAAGCAGAAAAGCATCACCACCGGTTACAAGAACGTCACGCACCCGTTTGTTATTTCGTATGTATTCGAGCGCTTCATTGTAGGCATCTTTGCCATATACATGATCTTTTCTGCCGATATGGGCAAGTCGTAGACAATGCGTGCAATACATAGCACACATATTGGTCGCTTTAATAGTAAGCACGCGCGGGTAAAACTGGTCAATAAGGCGCGCCGGTGAATGATCTGCTGCCACAGGAGGAATTTCAACACCTGCGTTTTCGATCATCTCGCCTGTGGGTACAGACTGCAGCATAATCGGGTCATTTATTACGCCAGGCATTATAAGGCTGGTGTAATATGGAGTAAGCCGCATTCTGTACGATTGTGTTACACGGGCAATTGACTCAAGCACATCGGCTGGTAAATCAATAAGCTTTGCCAGGGTCTCAACGGAATCAACTGCAAACCTTATCTGACCGGAAAATGAATTCCAGTCGTCATCACTCATTTTCAGTTCACGCTTTATCTTTGCCTGATTTTCCTTAATCTGATCCCAGAGCTCAATTCCGCTTGGGGCAACACTATCTTTTTGATCCAGATATTCCTGCACGCGATTATTTGCTGTATTGGCAATAGGTAGCGCCCGTGTTAAGCGACCACCAAGCGAAACCATATGTTCATCAATCTGCTGATGTTTATCTGCAAGCTGAACGAGTTGCTCTAGTGAAACACCAAAACTCCCGGGCGTTGCAGTGTTGCTCTCACGTATCTCAAGAAGTTTTGCAAAAAGAGCCACGATGGGAGCAGTGAGTTCAGAATCAATTGCAATTTCAAACAAACTGGCAACTTCCTTTTGCAGCTCCTCGTCCGGCACAGTTGGTTCGTCTATTGATGAGTAAAGTTTTTCCAGCAACTCTTCTGTATAGCTATCGAGTTCAACCGGTGAATCAGTATTCTCGTGTATTGGTGCATTCATGGGAATTACGCCTCGTGTATGGTTTGTTGTATAAATCCGACTCCCTGGCAAAGCCCTTCGGCCACATCTTCGGCACAGCGCGCGACCGAGACCACACGTGCCAAAAATGTCCCCGGGGAAACGAGAAAATTCGTCCCCAGATGCTCAAGAATTACGAAGTCTTTTATCAGTTCTTTGCGGGCAATTTTTTTGAACGTTTCCCGTTCATAGGGATTCTGAGGGATATATCCTTTGGTAAGCTGAGCGGCCGTGATCTTGTAATTGTGGGTGCCCCAATGAATACCATGATGATTATCATTCATCTCAACTGTGTGGGCTGGAAAACGGTTTTCGGTGACAGCATAATACTCCAGTTCAGGTAGCATTGGAGACCCCTCCGGTAGCGTCTGCTCTAGCGTGAAACAGAATTCCAGGGTTGTTCCCTGCTTTCGGGCATTAATCTCCAGAAAGTGAATGTCCCCTTTTCTGTCTATAAGATAATCACAACCAAAGATTCCACGATAACCTGCTTCACCAAGTATCCTGCCAATGGTAACCGTATGCTCACGAAGCTGTCGTTGCTGTTCTGTATTTGCGACCGAAGGAAAGGTTGAACCGACAAAACGATTACCATCCTGAATTACCTGATCGGCAATGCCCGCGATATACACATCGTTTTCATTTGCAACTACAGCCAGTACAGTGGGGTCAAGATCATGGGGGATATATCGGGTTACCAGGTAATAGCAGTTGTCATCATCTTTGAATTTTCTAACAACATCTTCCTGACAATAGGTAACGGCTGAGTTAGCACCACCAGCCGAATATGCAGCGCTGACAAATATACCATCCGGCCATTTTTCCCAGAGAGTTGAGGTAGTCTGCAGCAGGTGCTCCCGGCCTTCACAACACAAGCCATCAATACATGGAACTCTGCCTTTTAGCAGATTATACTGAAAAACCTTGTCGTTGTATTTCCTGGCAATCTGTTTGTCCGGCCCTAAAACTGATACCCTATCGATGGAATCGAGGGTCATCTCAACCATGCTCTCATAAAGATTGACATAGAGCTGATTCTGATTGGCAAGAATGGTTTCGATAAGATTCCTGACCGTCTTCGACTCTGAAACAGCCTTCATGAATATAGAAGATTTCAGACGGCAACTCATGCGGGGTTGGGTATCCATATGGCTAATAGCATGATTTTCTATCATGTCTTGGGTAGCCACCGGATTGATAACAATAATGTTTGTATAGTTATATTGAATACACACGTCGGGAACGATGGCAATAAATCTCACTTCCCGTTTATTGAGGCGTCTCTCCAGACATTCTTTGACAAAACAATTGAGGCTGTAATTCTTTAAATCTCCCACATAGAGGAAATAGTAGGCTTCCGGGTTGTAACTGAAGTTTGAAAAAAGAACATCATCACAATCCATTTCCATCGTTGTTTCCGGGGAAATAAGAGTTTGAATGATCATGGCATCCTCAATGTATAATGATGACAGTCGATTGTCGACAATATATATAGTTATAAAAAAATCTCCGAAACATCTTCGGAGATTCTGAATGTGTTTATTAATTTTCCTGCAATTTTGATATCTTGGTACCGGTCTCAGTGTAGTGCTCTCTAACGACCTGTTCAATCCTGACCGGATCGTTTGATTTCAGACCATCGATAATTCGCTTGTGTCGATTACCAATTTCTTCAGGAGTATAGAGTCTGCTCCAGAATTTATAGAACATGATGTGGAGTTTCTGACTAAGTCGCACTGTGTAATCGAGCAGTTGGACATTATCGCTTTTGCCAATTAACATACTGTGAAAATCATCACCGATTTTAACAACCTTTTTACGATTATCTTTTTTAGCATATTTTTCCATCAGCAACGTCATATCTTCCAGTTCTTCAATCTCATCTTCAGAAAATTGTGTGTACGTAGTCATAACGGCATAGCCTTCGAGAACACCGCGTGTAGTATACGCGTCCACTATTTCCTTTGGAGAGAGCTGAGTAATAAAATTTCCAACCTGGGGTTGATACTCAACAATACCATTGGTAATCAATTCTTTAAGGGCTTCACGTATCGGCGCACGGCTAATTCCCATCTCTGCTGCCAACCAACTCTCTTTGACCTGTTCTCCAGGAGAGAGTGTTCCGTTAAGGATCAGGTCATAGATGTGTTCAATAGCCTGATCTTTATATGTGCGCTTTACAATTGGCATAACTAATTACCTGTGATGTAATAAAACAGTGGTCGATTGTCGACAATATACAGCCAATTACTCTATCCATTTACGACTGACAAGAAAAAAATACTCCTGGCCGTATTATTTTGATAGTTCAAGGAAGGATGGAAATGTTAAAACTCGTCCTGCAACCCTCATGGATCATTAGTAAACAACAGGTTGAAAGTGATTTTGAGCAAAGAAGGAATCAAACCAACTGAAAAAGCAAACCAACGCTTCATAGGTTGAGAAAACATCTACGTAGCAAAGTTTTACACCACACTCACCTTACCAACTATCAGGTATCCTGATTTTCTGCCCAACCCGTATTTTTTTAACATCCTTAATGTCATTATACTCAGCAAGGAGTGTATAGTTCATCACTTTGCCCGAGTATTGTCTGGCTACATCCCCTAAGGTCTCTCCCGGTTTTATGATATGCACTACCCCTGACTGACTATTTCCGTTTGGTATCCCCGGTTTACTTCTGCTCATTTTACGTGCAATCCTGATACCTTCTCTTCTTTTCGCCGGATAGAGTTCCGCCGCCAATGCTCCAAAGAACGCGCCACGCAGCATATTACGTGCAACCGGAATCATGACCTCCTGATAATCGCCCACCAGCACTGTCGGATAGTCAGTAACATAAGTTATCCTGCCACTTTTTTTGGTGATATAAATAGAATGCTGATAATAGATTTTTGTCGGCTTATCTGTCTCTGTACTTTCTGCCTGCTCTATAAAAACTTCTTTTGCTGCAGTAAATATAAACCCTTTCGCCCTGTCCTTCTCGATCACAACCTCCCCATTGGCAGAGAGCAGACGGAGGATTTTGTCATAGGTTTGCCCGTAGGAAAGTTCATACCTGTAGGTATCTGAAAATATTTGTTTATAATCAACATAGGGATATTTATTAGCCAATTGACCAATCGCATCTAAAGCCTGTAACTCATCTAACCCCTGCCGGGCAGTTCGACCCGCAACCATCATGCATCCGACCAAACCACATAGAACACCAAACACCATTATCGGGTATGCGATATGTTGAATAATGGTTTGTATTCTGATCCCCATGTGGTTCTCCTCATGCTCAACGCCAATCAGGGCGTTCGGGCTGGATAAAATCAGGGTCGCTGAAGGTGTTTCTATTCTGTTTTATAATCTCCGCTTTTAAGTCTCGTTCGAACTCTTTTAATGCGCCACCAATCTGGCCAAAATCTTTTTTGAGCATCACCAGAAATTCATCAATATTCTGCGGCTCTCCCCGCTCCTGTTGTGCCTTGAGTGCTTCTTTCCCTGCCCTCTCGGTCAGGAATAGTTCTTTTGGATCTCCTATCCTCACCTTCCCCGACTCCGCCAACAGCACACTTGGAATACACAGCAATACAACTGCCAATAGAGTGATTTTCAACATATCTCACATTCTCCCTATACTTAAGAGGTTGTCCGAGAATAGGAATTTGGGTCAAAGTCGAGGCGTTCTAAAAAAACAAGCACAGCCATATATTCGATATTGCGAGCATTGTTTTTTGATAATAACGAAGAGTTTGGAACAAAGGCCATTGTCGGACACCTCCAGGTAGAGGTCCTCTGAATATGCAGAGAAGCCAATCGCAACAGAACCAGTTTTTCTGGATTCCCTAGCACGATAGAAATATTCGTCAGCCCACTTCTATATGTAACTTTTCAAAAGAAACTGCGTGGAGCCTTCACCATCCCCACTTTATCATGCCACTGGCCAAGCCGTTCCCCGCGGAGGGAGAAAAGTTGCAATTTGCAAGTGTAGTAGGTTATTTTCCCGCCCTTTGGACCACGTTGACGGGTCGATGTGATAGTTGTCTTGATAATATAATTATAGCTCGAAGAAAGGCTGCTCTCGTCAATTACCCTGGCAATACCGGAATCTAGAACCTTCGAGATGATCTCATCCTGCAGATCTTCTGTTATAATGTTCGCATCGTGGGTGGTATTTTCTGGGACGGCTACAACCAGTAGTGGTTTACTTTTCTTACCATCCCACGACTGGACTTCGCTGGAAATCAGCATTTTTTCCGTTACCCTGCTAGCAAGAGCGATCATATCTTCTGCGGTGATCTTATCATCAAGATGAATCCGCTCTCCGTCCGGGACCAGACCGACATTGCTCTGGCCGCCCACAGATTCACCATACTGCGAATCCGGCTCTGACATGATCGTCACATCATCGTACTGACGTGTAGAATTCTGGGCGCAACCGGCCACTGTCGCAACCAATGACAACACAACGCAACATACCAATCTCTTAGCAAGACCTTCCCTCATCCCTTCCCCCTGTTAATTTGATGATTTCAACTGTTTGTTCAATTCTATAAAGGTATCATCGACTAATCGGATGGTAAAAACTGCCTGCGTTGCCTCCTGTCGAAGCGAGGTCTCTGAATAATTTTTCAACTCTTGAGGCCCAAGTACCAGACGTTTCCAGGGACGAGGTTCGGCTACAGAAAAAGCATCAGCATCTTCCCACTCATATTGATATTCCAGTTCATAACGATTCTGGGTCAAGTTCTGCAGCGTCACCTGAGCCGTGGCATACCTGCCTGAGACCCGCAACTTGGGGTTAGTAACCTCAATATTTCCGAGAAGGGTGTCTGATGCTATTACTCTCTTAATCCCCGGGAAACTATTATCAACCGCTGGCAACTGAGCAACTTCCTGATACTCAACTTGAGATTCATACACTGGTTGGGCAGCAGGTGTGCATCCTGACACGACAAGTGCAAACGCCAGCAGACCGATTGCCTCCCGTTTTCTATTTCCCATGTTCTACTCCTGACTGAATAAATTTGTTCAAGGTTTCCTTATGCCTTGGGAGACCATATTTTCTTACTCGGATACGCGTACATAGTGTTATCAAGACTTCTCACCAGCACAAAATGCCGGTCGCCCTGGCTGAGTTTAATTGTTTGTTCAGCGACTTTTCGCCCTTTCTTATCATATGAACAGATTCTGAGCGTCTTTAAGCCTTTCGGTGGATAAATCCGCGCAGCCATTATCTTTGAAGGTAAACTCATCCAACTGGTGGTATCAGGTTCCTGATACTCGTCTGTATACTTTCTCACGACCCCGCCAATACCCAAAAACATATCTCCAAGTGTCACAATCGCTGCATCCCGAACCGTTGAAGCAACCATCATCGCCTGAATGGCCGGAAGTGAATCTTTCTGATGTCGCATTGCCAGAGCCTCAACATTGGCCACAGGTGAGAGTGTCGCAAGTAGTTTACCACCAGCAGTTAACACCTTAATCTTAGCAACCTTACTGCTGATCGGTTCATAGGTGGGTAGTTCCACATCCAGATCCCGATCAAGCGGAATTGAAAACACTTTTTTCTCAGGTACAAAACCATCAAGGGCTACCACATGGATAAGGCGGGATGCTGATTTTTTCTTTTTAGTATCTTTGACAGCCTGCTGAAGCACCTTGCTCTCAGGATTCAGTTTTAAGGCCTGGGAGTAGGCAATATGCGCATTACTGAGGAGTGACTTTAGGTCGACGCTTTTAAATTCATTTACCATCCCTGTGACATAGTCACCAAACGGGTTTACAAAAGCATTGGGGACTTCCAGGGCTACATCATCATATTTGGAAAATTCCGCATCAATAGTTGCCAGTAATCTGTCTGAACGATGCCGGGTCTGTTCATCCTGCTTTTGTATTTCATTTGTGTTTTTTGCTTCTTTTTTCTGCAGTTCATCAAGTTCTGCCTCAAAGCGCTCTTTTTCCTCATCCTGCCATTGCACAGCAAGTCGGGCCACATTAAAAGCCCGATCATCACCTTTTAACAGATAGGACATGGATGCAAAATCAAGCAGAAGCACCTTTTCATAGCCTGGTGCATCATAGCGCCCGAGTTCGCCAGCACCCATAAAACCGGTGAACCAGCCACCAACAGTGCTGAGTCCCTCACTTACATACGATTCCGATTCCCGTTCTTCAATAAGTTCCTGCCCCATCTGACAATAGCGCAGGGACTTATCGGCGTCTCCGGTCTGCAATGCCAGGGAAGCCCTCTCCATCAATCCGATTAACCGCAGCTTATCGGCAAGAGCAGCATCATTTTTGCAAGATTTTTGCAATAGCTCCTCTTCAGAAGCCAGGGAGAGCTGGACGTCTTCAACCTTGCCTGCGGCCAGTTGTTCGCGATACGGCAGAAACTGCTTTGAATAGCCGGTGTAATATGATTCAGCTGGCCTGACATTACCATCATTTCCGAGATGCTGGGCACTCCGTCCTCCCTGGGTCGGAACGCAACCCGAAAGGATTACACCTGCCATCAGACAAAACACAAAATTTCTGCCTGAACCTTTACGTCTCAACACTGTCTTTTTCTGCATATCATTCATACTTTGGCAAGGGTTAGTGATTGCAATACGCCAGGAGACCATCCGAAAATACTACCAGGAGATCTTCATTTTCTCCTTGGGCTTCGGGACCGAAGGGGGCGCGCTGTTGCGGAGTATATCTCCTCGTGCCGGCATGCTCCCTGTTACCATTTCTGCTCGTGATCTCGCTGTTTCAACCTGGGTTATGCGCAGCATGCCAATGGGTGTCTCTGCAACACCGAAAGATATTCCGGTATCCGGATCAATCAGTTCCTCACCCGGCCGCTGGACAGTAAATGTTGAGCCTACTGCTATATCCGCATCGGCCCCACGGTTAAGGAATATCTGACCGCCGGATAGTACTTCAAGGATTTTTATAGGGTAGAGGCGCTGCACAATTCCTGCCGCCGCTTCTTTTACATAGGCATCGATCATCCGGGTACGTATCTCGGGCATTGCCAGATTTTTGAACTGTTCTTTAATACGAAAGGTATCAGTAGCAATGATCCTGCTGGAATGGGCATCAACAATACGTAGATTCCCCTCCATGATACCGTTTTGTGTCACTTCTTTTTGATCAATGTACGGCACATCTTTACTTGTTTTTAGCAGGTAGGCGCTGGTCAGCTCTCCAATCACCAGATAATCACTGCCTTCGAGCTCCTTGAGGTAATCACGAATGTCGCCACCCTTTGCAATTGCCACATAACTCTTCTCATCAATAAGCTGATCTGTTTCCCGGCGTTCCATCATGGTAAAGCGATTGGATTTAGCCAGAGCATCAACCAGATTATCTGTGAGTTTGTCCATCATAGCCTGCTGGGCAAAAAGTGCTTTTACTGTACCTGCCGGAACCAAACCTGTATTCAATCGAATTGTCGTAAGCGCAACGCTTGGCTTTCCACTGGAGACAGCAGTGAGCGGCGATATTTGACTATCACCAGTTACGGCAACAGTTCCCGGCAATAGAGCACCTGTATATCCTGCCACGTCCTCGTTATCCTGCGGAACCCCTTTCCTGACAAGTTTTAGCACATTTCCCTCAATCGCTTCCTCACCGTAAATCATTCTGCCCATGCTCCGGTTTTCTTCAACTGAAGTCAACTGTATCTGCCCTAACAGATGCTCCATACTGCCGAGTTCAACACCGGTATCCGGGTCAATAATCTTCTGACCGGTCCGAAAAACATCAAGTACAGATCCCGCATTCAGCAACCCATCATTACCTCTGTTAAGATAAATCACTCCGTCATCACTTACGGCAGCGACTTTAATCGGATAGACCGCATTTACCAGATCAGCAACCACCTCGGAAGCATATTGATCCGCAAGCTCAGCGATCAGATGGTTTTCACTTGCCTGATTATCAAGCTGCTTCTGGACAATAATTTTTCTGGACTCCATAACGTCCCCGCTTCTGGCATCCACCAGCCGCATATTGCCTTCAGCAAATCCATCAAATACCTGCATCACCCGTGTTGATCCCGGGAGCTGTATCGACTGCTCGTCCATGGAAAAATTCTGCAATGAACCAAGTACGAGGTAGTCACATCCGTGTAATGCCCCCATACCACTTGGCATATCACGATTTGCAGCTATTGCCTGAGCCATTTGCTCATCGAGCAATTGATCGAGTTCCTGACGGTCGATAATGGTAAATCGCCTCGTTTGAACGAGTCTGGTTATAAGCGTATCTGTAAATATCGGGATGTGTTTATCTGCTTCTTTGCCTGTTTTGGCGGTAGAGCCGGTCTTGACCAGACCAACAGCAATTCGTGGAAGATTCGATGCCAGACTGCCGCCCGCATTGTTAAGAGGGGTTGCAACAGCCTGCCAAAATGTTGCATTTTCATTGCCTCTACTTTTTTCTTTTAGCCCCGACAGAGCCAGATCACCGGTTTTAAAATCTTCTCCGGTAATCGGAGTTACAACAGCAAAATTTCCCTGAACATCTGTAACCTCCACCTCACCAATAGTTTTTTTGAGATGGCCGATAACAACCCCGGAAGACTCCTTCAACGCTTTTCCATCACGTACAATTTGAAAACGATTTCCCTCCACTACTCCGTCATTTGCACCGCGTGAAATAATAAGGGGTTGAACACTGATAACAGTTGCCGGAAAAATCATATCAAGGATTTTAGCAGCCGCACTGCTTGCTACCGAATCCATAAATTCAAAATCACCTCTATTCTCCGGGCCACCAGAAAACAACATGGATGAGACAGTAATGTTCAGACTGTCTGCTCCAACCACAGTGCTGTTTGCAGCATTGATGACCCTAAGGCGCAAACGTGCTTCAGACATTTTCCGATGTAAGGTCCTGCCGCTTTCACTCAAAGGGATTTTTTGTGTCGTTATGCTGCTTCCGAGTTGATGGATATTGCCAACTACCAGATAATCCGCCCCCACTGCAGTACCCAGATCCTTAAAATCATGCAGCAAATCATTATATTTTGCCCCTTTCAGTATAGCAGGTAATGTTGCTTCGACACCGATCTCGAGACTGCCCATATCCTCAATAGCCTTATCAAGTGTGCGATCCATATAACTTGCAGCAAGTTTCTCACCGAAACGCTGTTCGAGTATGGAAGTGCGTAGAGCTTTACGTTCAACAGGTAGAAAGCGCTTGCTCTGTGTCAGCTTCTCAAGGATTGCATCGCCAAGT
Source organism: Desulfosediminicola flagellatus (assembly GCF_005116655.2). GTDB lineage: Bacteria > Desulfobacterota > Desulfobulbia > Desulfobulbales > Desulfocapsaceae > Desulfopila > Desulfopila flagellata. The sequence goes on from NZ_CP050698.1 coordinate 4,275,851, forward strand.
ATTTCAGGTAAACCAACTGCTTCAGGGTCATACCCATGAGGTCTATCAACATTGTTGTAGGCCTGATCTTGAGTCGTATTTGGCTTTGCACCAGCATAACCAGGATGTTTATCCCTGCCATCCCATGACCTTCGATCATAGACTCCTGTCGCGTCAGGTAGGAAATCCGTATGACTCAGCACAGCAATTGTCGCCTGTGTGTTGTTTTCTTTCGATGATGCCGCGCTGACATTTTCCACACTCATACATAGATTCAGCACAAGAATGCAAAGCACCACCATGACTTCTGCTGCCAAATGAATATTTTTCTCCATCTCTATCTCCACTCAGATGTCAGGGTTTTCGAACGATACATCCTACCGACAGTTCACCTTCCAGCTTATCTTTCACAGCTTTTGCTATGGTAAATTTGGGGTTAATTCTATCTACCGTGATTTTGCCTATATACTCCTCGGCAGAGCCAAGCTGCTCTCCAGTGTGAGGATCAATCAGGGCTTCCCCTTTAAAGTAGACATTCAAAACGTCCCCTTTCTTAAAGCCGCCATCCTGGCCACGATTGAGATAGACGGTTTCCCCTTTTACGCTGATCACTTCAACAGGGAACACCATCGCAAGAAACTGATCTGCCATCTGGGCCGATACTCCTTTAGCCAGATCACTAAAGTGTTTAGTATTCGGAACCCCGCCACCGCCGTTCACCATTCTCTCTTGTGTGGAGAAGCTGTCTTTCATGTAGAAGGTGGCAGTTACCTGACCTGTGGTGGTATCGACGATCTGGGTGTTGATTTCAAGCGTGCCATGGTCACGCCTGAAATACTTGTTTTGAAGATTGGGGACTTTATTGGTACTGGCATAAAAGGCAAACCGGTAGACTTCAGGCAGGATCAGATAATCTGCATTCTGCATATTACCCGATTCGGCACTATCGCCTGCCGCAACCTCTGAATCAGCAAATTTCTGCTCATCAAGAATTGCTTCCATTGAGGCTTTATTACGGGTTACCACTTTAAATTTCCTGGTGGCCAGAAAAGAGGCCTCCATTTCTGCAAGCAGCTTATCAAGATCCAGGTATTTCCTCACAGATTCAGAAACATTCTCCGCAACCCTTGCTTCCCTGATTGCTACCGTTGATTTCTCTGCTGCCCAACAGACCTGGACTGTCAGGACTGATATCAATAGATACACCGTAAGTCGACACAACGTTCTTTTACACTTCATATCGTACCCGCCCTATCCTTTCTTATTGTTGTTACTACGTATTTAGAGGTGGAATTACACGCATCAACTTTGAGCACATGGTAATGCAACACAAGAAATAGTATAAAATACGAAACATCAGGTTTTGGAGGAGCATTCTCGAAAAATAGAATGCGTCGAGAGAAAGATATGCTGAAGGAGAATAGATGATTGCACTCTGGAGATCAATTCAATCTGCCGTACATGTCAATGCTACACAATCCGTAATCTCATCACTCTGTACACATATTAAAGGTGCACGGTAGAAGCATGTTTACCGATTGTATATTGAACGTTTTTATCTCAGATAGCTTTGAATAAATCTGAGCGGAACCACTTTCCCCTTTACACAGAACAGATATCACATTGTAGTGTTGAAATACCTGTATTATCTGCTTCCATGTCCCCCTGAGTCTACGCAAATGAAAGCCCCTAAAGAAAGAGCATATATGAGTTAGGCATATCGTTCCATATTTTTTTTTTGCGTAATAATCGGGTTAAAGTGATCACGTTGCAAAAGATAACAGTAATCCTTTTTAAAATCGAAAAGATGATAGATAAACATCCTGCAATCAGAATAGGTAATAAAGATTTACTTTTCTTGAAAAACTATCATGCACTCCATTTCTGCAATAACAATATACCGTTCCATTCACCTGAACGGACAACCGGACACTAACTTTTACCGTGTTCGCATCTGACTGAAGGCAGACCATTTCCTGAATATAATTTTGGAACATATCCATTAAAAGTCGCAAGATAATAAGAACTACCATAAAGATGAAATAACGAGATAGACAATACGATTCGACTCCTTAAAGTGAAGTTTGCCAAATCCCGTATATCAGGTTTTGAAATAGTTGGGACTTTAGACGCAAAAAAAGGTAGATTGCCGACGCCCTGCACATGCATCATAGTATGATCAAATAGCTGTACATCCATTCCCATCGAGAGAAAGATGAAAAAAACCAGACCACAAAGCCGTACCAACAAGAATTCGAGTAAAAATAAAAAAACAGCTGACACATTTACTGTTAAACAAAGCGGTCAGTTGCTCGACACACTCATCGCCGCCTTCCCTGGCAAGAGCCGCAAACTCCTGAAAGCTATCTTGCGGGACCAGCAGGTAATAGTGAACAAAAGAGCAGTAACCCAGTTTGATCAAGTAATCAAAGCCGGTCAGACAATAGAAGTTTGCTGGGAGAAAACATCGCCTAGAAAACGTCCGCATGGTCTCAATATCGTTTTTGAAGACGATCAGATCATCGTAGTCAATAAACCTGCAGGTCTTCTCACTGTTGCCACAGACAAAGAAAAACGCAGAACGGCTTATGCCATTTTAAGTGATTACGTAAAGACAGAAGATCCTGATAATAAAATATTTATTGTTCATCGAATTGACCGGGAAACCTCCGGCCTTCTACTTTTTGCAAAAAATGAAGAGATAAAGCATAAGATCCAGGAAACATGGATTACAACTATTAAAGAACGTACGTACATAGCGGTAGTTGAAGGCAAGATCGAGCGGGAAGGTGGAACAATTACCTCCTTTTTGCACGAAAGCAAGGCGTTCATCGTCTATTCTTCGCAAAACCCGAATGTAGGCAAGAAAGCTGTCACCCATTATAAAACGCTGAAGACCAATAAGGATTTTTCTCTGCTGCAGATTAATCTTGAAACAGGCAGAAAACACCAGATTCGTGTACATATGCAGGATATCGGGCATCCGGTTGTCGGTGATGTAAAATATGGGTCTAAAATCAAGCCAATCGGCCGCCTCGGCCTGCACGCCCAGGGGCTGGTTTTCACCCATCCGAAGACCAATGAACTGTGCAGTTTTGAGACTCCCATTCCGGCAAAATTCAGTAAACTCTTCACAGAGAAATAGCGTATCAATGTCAACCCCTCAGCGAGTTGTTTAATACACCAGCGTACATCAGGCACAGCGTACTGCTATCTATTACTTTTTTTGTGTGAACACTATGTCATTTTCTAAACTCGGGTTATCTGAACCTCTGCTGCGCGCCATTAATGAGAAAGGGTATACAACGCCCTTTCCGATTCAGACTAAAGCAATTCCGGCTGTTCTTTCAGGTAAAGATGTTATGGCCGCAGCACAAACCGGCACAGGCAAAACTGCAGGATTCACCCTCCCGCTTTTGCAGCGCCTGAGCATTGGCCCCCGCGTACGATCAAACCACATCCGTGCCTTAGTGCTTGTTCCGACACGGGAACTTGCCATACAGGTTACGGACGCAGTTACCAGCTACGGAAAATTTCTGCCCACCAGCTCAATTGCTGTATACGGTGGGGTAAAAATTAATCCACAGATGATGCAACTTCGACGAGGCATAGATATTCTCGTTGCCACACCTGGCCGCCTGCTTGATCTTCATCGGCAAAACGCCGTGAACTTTGATCAGATTCAGACTCTGGTGCTTGATGAAGCCGACAAGATGCTCAATCTCGGATTTGAAGACGAGATTCGTGAGATTCTTGCGCTGTTACCAGCTATTCGCCAGAACCTGCTCTTTTCAGCCACATTTTCCAGCGAAATCCGTACGCTCACAGACAAACTCCTGCGACGACCGGTGCGGATAGAAGTCAACCCGCAGAATTCAGCCGCCAAAAGCGTTAAACAATGGCTCTACGAAGTAGACAAAAGCAAAAAACCCGATTTGCTCTGCCATCTCCTGCGCAATAACGACTGGCAGCAGGTACTGGTCTTTTGTCGCACCAAAAAGGGAGCTGACCAGATTGTTAGAAAACTGACAGGCATCGGTATCTCCGCCCTCGCTATTCATGGAGATAAAAGTCAGGGTGCGCGTACTCATGCTCTCACTGAGTTTAAGGCCGGTGCAATCCGGGTTCTGGTTGCCACAGATATCGCTTCACGAGGGATTGATATTTCTGAGCTTAGTCATGTCATCAATCTGGATCTTCCCAAAGTCGCGGAAGATTATATTCATCGCATCGGCAGAACAGGTCGTGCAGGTATGGAAGGGGTAGCAATTTCTCTGGTGAGTGCTGATGAAGTCGAGTTGCTTACCGCAATCGAAACCCTGATTCGCCATCTTTTGGTACGCGAAGTTGCAACCGGCTATGTTCCGAAGCATGGAGTTCCTCTCACCCAGTTGCAGAAGCCGCGCCCGAAGAAACCCAAAAAGCCAAAAAAGAACACAACAAACAGTCAGGCTAAGTCTCCGGATGACTCGCGAAAGCCTGCAGGTTCCAGGGAAAAAAGTGCCCAGAAGTCACGTAGAGGAAGCAGGTCACAAACGACTGGGGCATCGCAGGAAAAATCAGGCGGGAGAAGAAATCGAAAATCATCAGATGCTAGTGCACCAGCCAAATCGTGTAGCCTTGGCTCGCGCAAGAACAGAACTAACCGCAAAAGGCGTTGAAGATGATCTGCAGTCGGTCGACTGCTTAGCAAACTCTCCAGAGTATTGTATTTCTGCCAATTCACAGGTTCACCGTGGAACAGAATATTGTCCTCCATATCTAAAACAGGCAACAACTCGGGTATATTAAATTTACCTGAAGATAAAGAGTAACACTATGATTCCATGGCAAGAACTCGGTAAAGCACATATCCCCGGGGAAAACGGCGAACTCATTCTCCGAAAGCGTGATACCGAATACTCAATCCGTTTTGCAGCTACAGAGCTGATGAACAGCCGCGTTCACGGCTCTGAGGATGCTCTGGCGGAGCTTACATGCAAGCGCCTCCAAAACACATCAGCATTAAATATTCTCGTTGGTGGACTCGGCATGGGCTATACGCTTGCCGCGGCGCTTGAACACTCAAGTAGCGATACACACGTTACGGTATCAGAACTTGTTCCGGCAGTTATCAGCTGGAACCGCGAACATCTCGGACATCTTGCAGGATTTCCATTAAATGATCCACGGGTATCTGTTCAGCAGGGAGATGTGGTGAAAACTATCATGAGTAACAAATCTGAGTGGGATGCAATACTTCTCGATGTAGATAACGGCCCAGATGGACTTACACGGGAATCAAATGATCGCCTCTATGGCATGTCCGGATTAAAGAACGTGTTTTACGCGCTTCGCCCCGGAGGTATTCTTGCGGTATGGTCATATGGCCCGGATGAAGGTTTTACACGACGTCTTAAGAAATGCCGATTTCAAACTGAAACAGTCACTGTTCGATCACGCAAACCGGGTAAAGGCCGCAGACATACCATATGGCTTGCCACAAAGCCGAGGTAGTTTCATGAATGAAATGAGTTAACACCAATCGGCACCTTACGTCTCCCCTTCACAGCTCGAAACATGCTACAAAAGTATTGTTATTACTATTGATAGCGGGTATTTCTTTCGCACATTTAAGCTGTTTTCTTACTCAGGTCCCGGTCCGACTACTACCTCAACTTTCAATCAAGCAATTCAGGAGCTGACTTGGCTGACATACGATCAAAAGGAATCCTTGAAAAATGGTTTGAAGACAAAGGATTCGGATTCATAACATCCGAGCACACCAATACCACTATCTTCATCCATATTTCATCATTTGATAAAAACATCTCAAGACGCCCAAAAGTCGGAGATACAATTTTTTATTATTCTCAAACTGATGCCGAAGGGAAGATACAGGCAGTCGATGCGGTAATCGAAGGGGTTTCATTGCTTGACGAAACGACATATTCCCATCAAAAAAGAAAACTCAACAAGCGTAATCGGAAAAATAGTCTTAAATCGACTTTTATGATCATGCTTCTCATCATAGGAATTGGCGGCTTCGCCTTTACCAGAATAGAAAGCGGCACAACGCTGCTATCGATTTCCGGTGTGAAGATCGCAAAAAAGGCACCGCAAAAACAACAGTCCGTTTCAAACTTCAGGTGTGATGGCAGAACACGTTGCACTGAAATGAGATCGTGTAAAGAAGCACTATTTTTTCTACAAAACTGCCCAAACACAAAAATGGATGGAGACAGAGATGGCGTTCCATGTGAACGGCAATGGTGTAAATAGCGCGAATTTCTCGCCCCCTCAACAACATCACTAACTATCTGATTTCGATAAAAAATAACAGCCTCATAGCTTCGATCGATATTGAACGATCTCTCCTCTCTGTCTATTTCTACAACTCAGTCAATTTTTCACGAATTGCATACTTAACAAGACCAGCCAGGCTGCTAATTTTGAGTTTGGTCGTAATTTTTTTCCTTCTCCCTTCTATAGCCTTAACAGAAACAAAGAGTTTATCAGCTATTTCCCTTGTTGAATATCCTTCCGCTATCAACTGGAGCACCTCACGTTCTTTTGTTGTGAGCGAATTTCCATTGTTTTGTGCGACCAAACGTCTCCGGTAATCGTGTACTACTGTACCAGCAATTTTCGGGCTGAGATACGTCTGGTTATTACCAACAGCCTCCAAAGCCTGGCTGAGTTCGCCGAAAGCGCACTCCTTCAGCAGGAAACCGCTGGCACCAGCCTGTAATGCACCAATAATAAAACGCTTGTCTGAATACATTGACAGTATGATGACTTTGCAATCCGGCATTTCCCGTATGATTGAACTGGTCGCGTCAATACCGTTCATTTCCGGCATGCTAAGATCCATGATGACTATATCCGGTGCCAACCTCAGCGCAATAGCAATAGCATCCCTGCCATTGTCTGCACGACCGGTAACAGTATACCCGTTGAGTCCTTCAATAAGTGAGCAGAGGCCGTCCTGAACAATCTTATGGTCGTCCACAACCACTATTTCAACTGTCATGACATAGCACCTGCTGCGTCTCCGGCATATTCTGCTCGATCGGAATCGTTAAATATACTTTTGTGCCAACATCTAGTTTAGAATCAATGATCACTGTACCTCCAATATTGGTTATTCGTTCCCGGATACTGAATAAACCAAAGCCCGTAGTATTTTCTTTGTCACGTGTAATTCCGCACCCATTATCCGAAACGATAATATGCAGCATTTTTCCTTTACAACGTACCTGTACCTCGGCACTCTCTGCAGATGCATGCTGTATTACGTTCATCAACAATTCACGTATAGTTCGAAAGAGAAGCGCAAGAAAAGCAGAGGAAGCATGTTTACGTTTAACAGCACATTGCGTTCTTATCTCAATCGGGTAACTCTCCTGCAATTCTTCAGCAAGCCATTCCAAAGCGGCCTCAAGCCCGAGTTCGTAAAGAATCGGCGGGCTCAGGTCAAACGTCAGTGACCGGGTATCATCAATGGTCTGATCAACAATTGAAACAACCTGCTGCATATTGATTCTGGAGGCAGTATCAGGCATATAATCAATCATAGCATCTAGATACATCTTCACAACAGACAGAGATTGACCGATTTTATCATGAAGAATCACAGCAAGCTGGTGCCGTTCATTATCCTCCATTTCCATCAATTCTGATGAGAGATTCTGAAGCCGTTTTCGCTGAGCCCTTAACTCTTCCTGATCTATTTTACGCTCGTCGATCTCTTCATGCAGGGCAATATTCATTGCGTTCAGTTCCCCGGTCCTGATTGAGACCTGCCTTTCAAGATCCATCTGGTTTTTGTTGAGATTCTCCTCAATCATCAGTCGTTTTTTAACTTCATTGACGAGTAACTCATTAAGTTCAAATAACGACAGGGCTTGTTGAGTAATTACATTTTCATCTCGGTGCCTGGCCTTTTCGTACCGGTCAATCATCAAGCGAAGATCTTGACTCAATTGAGAGAATTCATTCTTAGTAAAAATTTTCCATTCCTTATCAACATGAGGTATCTGAGTATCTGAAAATCGAGTTCGTGGAATAAGATTTCGAAACGCTGAAGTTTCCGCATGAAGACGCTTCCTGTAGAAAATCAACATAAACGAGAGAGTGAATAATCCTAGTAAACCATTTGAAATCAAGACGTAACGAAGAATATGTCTGGATTGTAAAGTGATTGATCGATCGACCTTGACTTCCAGCAACCATTGAGGGTTCCCGTGATAATCAATAAGTTGACTGTAGATCAGAATTTCATCGTCTGTATAGTTCAACACATATGGCCTGTCCGCTCCAATTGACTTAAAATCAATCGGTATATCGGCAATCGCCTCTGTATCATCCCGATCTATTATATGCGAGCTGACTTTAGTCTGCTCTCTCAACCTGTTCTTCACATTTTCGGTCAAGAGTCTTCCAAAAACCATAGTGCCCCTTATCGGGCCATTGTGGGAATTCGTCAGAATAGGGTGAGATGCGAGTAAAAGTAGTCCAGAATCAGTCTTTTTCAAACCGGTTATGGAGCTACTTAAAGAAGAATGATGCAGAAGCGGATGGTCAGGCGGGAAATCGCTTGCAGGCAGTTCATTGAGGGTCAACACCTCCTGAGTATCAAGATTAATCAGGCGACTCCAGAGAAGTGATCCTTTCTGATCGTAGATATACAGTAAATTGATCTCGCAACCAATCAGTGTATAGTCATTGAGATTAGACGTGATATAGGCCTCATTAGCGTTCTGGGCAAAGGTGTACGTATCATTCCAGACACCCCAGTCATGCGCCATGGTATCAAGAACTTTCAACTCCCTCTGCAATGCTGCAGTAACACGCTCAGACTCTTTCCTGGCTAATTGACTCTCAAGATGCTGTTGCTCTGGAGTAATAATCCATTTGATTAAGTAACAGTGTACTACAGAATAGATAGAAACCAGAAAAAGCAGGTATAAGAACTCATTTTTCCTAATCATTTTTAGAAATGATATCCCGTCATTTACTTAGGAATCTACCAGGGCATTCTATCATTGGTCACTCGACTCAAAACACATCATTTGTTCATTATACAAAATACGTGAACACAACTCAAAGAAGAACATATTGTGTGTTAGGCATTGACGATAAATCAAAACAGCAATTCTAGCCGCAATTTTGTCACGAGATACGGAAAATTCAAGAAAGTAGGGAAACGTTTCAACCACCTACTGTTACAGAAAAAAGGCGGGATAAGATGTTGTATCATCCACCCCGCCCATACTTCTAAGGTAGTGTACGGCCTTGCCTAATCAGCTGCGACGTCGCTTCGTGGCAACATCCATATACACTGCCAGTACCAGCACAAGTCCGCGAATGATAAACTGCCAGAATGCCGGCATATTCATTACACTCATACCGTTTAAAAGACTGGCCATGATAAGCGAACCGACAAGAGCACCGGCAATTGAGCCACTACCGCCCATAAGCGAAGTACCGCCGATTACACAGGCGGCAATCGCTTCAAGTTCGTAGTTCACACCGCCACTGGTTGTGCCTGCTGCAACATACCCGGTGAGAACAATGCCACTGACACCGGTAAGTAGACCCATCAGTACAAACACCTGAAAGACATTGGCCTTTGTGTTTACACCTGAAAGACGTGTCGCCTCGGCATTACCACCGAGAGCGTAGGCGTAACGGCCAAGTCGGGTATTCTGGGTAATATAGGTGAAAAGCAGAGCGACAAAAACCATCAGCAAAACAGGATTAGGAATGCCACGGTAGTTGTTCATCACGTAGACGAATACAAGAATGATTGCAGAAAAGAACATTGTCTGGGCAAGATCTACACCAAAAGGCCGAACGTTAATACCATAGGACATCTTTTGTTTACGGTTATAGAACAGCCAGAAAAACAGATACAATATCGCCAGTGCTCCCAGAATCCAGCCCAGATTCTTAGGCAAATAGCCCTGCGCAATCAACCTGAAACTGTCTTCTATGGGTACGATTGTTTTACCCTGGGTGATACCGAGCACACCACCGCGGAAGATCAGCATTCCGCCCAGCGTAACGATAAATGCGGGAACCCCCAGGTAGGCTATCACCGAGCCCTGTATCACACCGATCAATCCACCAACACATAATCCGAAGAATATTGTAATTACGGTAATGATTCCGCCTTGCGACAGCATGGACATACCCGGCAGATACTGCTCAAACAACGGTGGCAGAAATATTGCCTGTAACCAGGCTGTTATTGCGCTCACCAGCCCCACACAGGAGCCTACCGAAAGATCAATATTACCAGTAACAATGACCATGACCATGCCGATAGAGAGAAACGAAACTATGGTCATCTGACGGAAAAGGTTCGAAAGATTCCGCGGTGAGAAGAAAATCCAATCGGTTAAAAAGCCAAACAACACCCAGATAAATACCAACGCCAAAATCATGGTGTAGGTCTGGATATTATTGCGGATCATGTTCGATAGTGTTTTTGAAAGCATTACATTCCCCCACCTGCAGTCATGCCCGTTGCAAGGGCCATCAAATTTTCCTGTGTCGCATTTTCCCGATCCACAATGCCGCCCACACGTCCCTCATGCATGACAAGAATCCGGTCACTCATACCCAGTATTTCAGGCAACTCCGAACTCACCATGATGATCGCCACACCTTCTGCGGCCAGTTTATTCATCAGTTTATATATTTCATACTTGGCACCCACATCAATTCCACGGGTCGGTTCATCAAGTATCAACACTTTCGGTTCTGACATCAGCCACTTACCGATAACTACCTTTTGCTGATTGCCGCCGCTAAGCGAGTTGACTATGGCATGAAGTGTCGGGGCTTTTACTGCGAGTTCCTTCGCCATTTTCTCACTTGCGTTCAGTTCTTCATGCTTGTTGATCGAACCGAAACCGGCAAACCTGTCCATATTAGCAAGCGAAATGTTTTTTAATATTGACTGCCCCAGCACCAATCCCTGTTGCTTACGATCTTCAGGAATCAGACTTATCCCGTGTTTCATTGCTTCTCTGGCGGAACAGATCTTCACAGCTTCTCCGCATATACGGATTGTGCCACTCTGTATGCGTCCGCATTCTCCAAAGAGCATCGTTACCAGTTCGCTTCGCCCCGAGCCCATAAGCCCGGCAATGCCGAGAATTTCTCCAGCCCGAACAGAAAATGAGATATCTGAAAGCATCTCTTTACCTGGGGCATCGGACCAATCGGCTGACAACCCTTCCACCTCAAGAACAACCTCTTTAGGAGATCGCTTTGCTACTGGAAAACGTTCGGTCATTTCACGACCGACCATCATTGCAATGATTTCGTTCGTTGAAGTCTCTGACGTTTTTTTGGTGCCGACAACCTCACCATCACGAAACACCGTGACCCGATCAGTAATATCAAAGACTTCTTCTAATTTATGGGAGATGTACAGACAGGTAACGCCCTGTTCTTTGAGTGTCTGCAGGATTTGCATCAGCACTTTCACTTCCTGGTCAGCTAATGCAGATGTAGGTTCATCCAAAATGAGAATTTTTGCATCTTCAGACAGCGCCCGTACTATCTCTACCATCTGTTGTCTGCCGACACTTAAGGTAGAGACAGGCTTGCCTATCGGCAGATCAATCTGGTAGCGGTTCAGTATCTGCTGAGTTTCGGAATAGAGTTGATGCCAGTTAATAACACTCTTCCCACCCGGCTCACGACCAAGATAAATATTCTCTCCAACCGTCATTTCCTGAACAAGCGCCAGTTCCTGATGAACGATTGCAATACCCATTTCGCGAGCCTGCTGGATCGCGCCCTGGGCAAAATTAAGTGGTTCACCCTCAAAGATAACCTCACCAGTGTATGTATCGCGTGGATGCACACCGGCCAAAATCTTCATGAGAGTCGACTTGCCTGCCCCGTTTTCGCCGCAAATGCCATGTATTTCTCCCTTCTCCACAGAAAAAGAGATCTTATTAAGTGCGGTTACTCCAGGGAAAGTTTTGGTCACTTCCCGAAATTGCAGTATTGCGGTATCCAATGACTTGTCCTGATATCGTATATGATGCAGGGCAGGTAAACCACCCGTCCCTGCATTTAGCTTGTTAGCTCAAGTCTGTTACTGTCCAACTTAAATCTTTGGTGGTCTCTGGTCGGCAGGAATGTCTTTGTATACATCGTCATATGACTGGAAACCTGACTTAACTACGACATCATACACGTTGTCCTTGGTAACACCGATAACCTCGAGGAATTTACACGGAACAGAACCTTTGAGTTTCTTGTCGAGCGTGAGTTCTTCGAGGCTGAAATCCTTAAGACCTTCAATTTTCTCTTTTTTGGCGAGTTTAATTGCCATATCAATTGCCATCGGAGAAAGCAGACGACCATCTTTATACACAGACATGGTTAACTCGTTTTCAACGATAGACTTACAACCGGCGGCAGTTGCATCCTGACCTGAAATGGGCACCTTTCCAGCTAAACCCTGCGCTTTCATGGCCTGAAGAGCACCAAGAGCAGTTCCGTCATTGGAGGCAACAATTGCATCAACCTTGTTCTGTTGAGCTGTAAGGATATTTTCCATGATTTTGGTAGCATTCGCAGGTGCCCAGTTTTCTACCCACTGGTCTGCAACAACTTCAATATCACCTTTATCAATGAGTGGCTGTAAAACTTCCATCTGGCCTTTACGGAACAGGATGGCGTTATTGTCTGTCGGGCTGCCGCCAAGCATAACAAAACGTCCCTTATCCACCTTATCCAGAACACCACGTGCCTGGGTTCTGCCAACCTCTACGTTGTCAAAAGAGATATACGCTGCAAGTTTATCACTTTTTACAAGACGATCATACGCGATGCTCGGGATACCGTCTCTTGCCGCCTCTGCAACTGCGGAAGCTGCTGCCGCGCCATCTTCAGCGATAATGATGATAACATCAACACCCTGCAGAATCATGTTCTCAATCTGGTCATTCTGCAATTTCGGGTCATGATTAGCCTGTTGAGAAATGAGCACTGCACCACGCTCTTCTGCAAGTCTTTTCATGTTTGCTTCTTCTACCGGCCAACGTTCGGTTTCAAAGTCTGAAATCGACAGCCCGATCTTAATCGGCTTCTCTTTAGCAACTACAGGTAAAGCAAGTGCAACAACCATCAGCGGGCACAACATCAAATGTAACAGTCTTTTTTTCATGTGATTCTCCTCCTCAGCTTGATTCAAATGAAATATCTTAACCTCAGCCAGTATTCAAAACCAATTAATTCAATCTATGAATTATCTAAATTCAAATGCCATAACATTTCATTCATGTCAACTTTTTTATCACATGACACCCCTGCGATAATGCATTTTATTACAGTAGATCAGGATTTTCGGTACAATAAACCCTGTTTCACCAGCGAAATAGTAAGTATTTATCAGTTCTTCTCATATGTAAATTATTACAGTAAATATTTTTTTCTGTTGACTTTGACTTATTATTTCATTTATTGAATAAATCAACTCGGTGCCATTTTCACACCCATTCAATACCTGGCACCACAATTAATGAAGTTAAGGAGAGCATGCATGCCTATGCCGGTACGGGACCTCATGCGGGCCATCAATCGAGCAAAAGTCATTGAAATCATCCGTACATCAGGATTGATCTCACGAGTGGACCTCGCAGCAAGTTCCGGTTTAAGTAAAGCCTCTGTAACAGGTGTCACCTCCGACCTGATCAAGGAAGGACTTATCATCGAAAAAAAATCAGGTGAATACGAAGGCGGGCGCCGCCCTATGCTCCTCAGCCTTAATCCTGATGGCGCATATGTTATTGGTGTCAATTTATCGATTTCTGAGATCAGCGTTGTGATTATGAACCTCGCAGCCGATATTCTCGCCACAGCAAACCAGCCGTTAAAAGAGCAGTGCTACAGTGTCGAAGAAATCACTGACCTGATGATAAAAACGGTGCAATCCTGTATGTGGGACGGCAGTTTTTCTAAAGATAAGATTTCTGGGGTGGGCATTGCAGTCCCCGGTCCTGTTTACGGGAATAGCGGAGTAATTCGGTTTCTGCCAAACTACGGCTGGGAAAACGTTAATCTCAAGGACCACATTGAAGAAAAACTCGGCCTCCCCTGCTATATCGATAACAGCTCGAACACCCTTGCCGCTGCTGAGCGCTGGTACGGTGAAGGTAAAGGTGTTGATAATTTTCTTGTTGTCACTCTGTTAAACGGGGTCGGCCTCGGAATTGTAATTAACGGTCATCTCTACAGAGGTGCCGCTGGAATAGCCGGCGAGTTCGGACACACAACATTTGCCAAGAACGGGCCGTTATGCCGCTGTGGCAAAAACGGCTGCATCGAATCGTATGCAGGAATGATTTCGCTCTTACGCGATGCAAAAATCGCTGCCAAAGCAGGTAAATGGCAGGCAAAAAATCCTGAAAACATCACCTTCGACGACCTGATTGAAGAGTTGAAAAACGACACCCCGGTAATTCATGAGATCTTTTCTGAAGCCGGCAAAGTCCTGGGACAGGGCATTTCCAACCTTGTCGCGCTCTTTAATCCTTCACGAATCATCGTAACAGGAACAGCGGTTCGCGCAGGCGAGTACCTCATTCAACCACTCAAAGATTCACTAGCAGACCACACAGCCAATATGTGCGGCCCAGTCGAAGACCTGATTTTCGTCCAGGAATGGTCAGACAAACAATGGGCCAGAGGCGCTGGATCACTCGTGCTCCAGGAACTATACAAATCCCCTGTAAGCATGCTGCCTATTGGTCAACATGTTGGCTGACAGAATAGCGTTTCAACCCCACTCTGGAGAAACAATGACACATTTTAACAACATACCGATCATCAAATATGAAGGCTCAGATTCCACCAACCCACTCAGCTTTAAATACTATGACGCAACCAGGGTTGTAGCTGGAAAAACCATGGCTGAACATTTACGCTTTGCTGTTTCCTGCTGGCATACGTTTTTAGGAACAGGCCAGGATATTTTTGGCTCTGCTGTCCATTCCAGGTCATGGAGTGGCGATTCAGATCCAATGAGCCGCGCAAAATCAACTATGCATGCTGCCTTTGAATTTTGCCAGAAACTTGGGATGGAATATTACTGTTTCCACGACAGAGATATTGCTCCGGAAGGTGAGACATTTGCTGAATCCTGCAAAAACTTAGAAGAAATCGTCAACCTTGCCGATGACCTCCAGAAAGAAACCGGAGTAAAACTGCTCTGGGGTACTGCAAACCTATTCAGCAATCCACGTTTCACCCATGGCGCGTCAACCAACCCGGACGCCCATGTTTTTGCCTATGCCGCGGCCCAGGTAAAACACGCCATGGATGCAACCAAACAGCTTGGTGGTGAAGGCTATGTATTCTGGGGCGGCAGGGAAGGATACGAGACCCTGCTCAACACAGACATGCAACAAGAACAGGAAAATATGGCGAAATTCTTTCACATGGCGGTTGATTATGCCAAGAAAATTGGCTTTACCGGCCAGTTTCTGATTGAACCAAAACCTAAAGAGCCTACCAAACATCAGTACGATTTTGATGCCGCAACTGTATTGAATTTTCTACGTAGTTACGAACTCATTGATCATTTCAAGCTCAACATCGAAGCAAACCATGCAACACTCGCCGGCCACACCTTCGCCCACGAGCTTACAGTTGCAGCATCAGCCGGAAAACTTGGTTCGATAGATGTTAACAGAGGCGACTTGCTCCTCGGCTGGGACACTGATCAATTCCCGACAGATCTCTATGATACCACTCAGGCAATGCTGGTTCTTTTACAACATGGCGGTATCGGCAAAGGCGGGCTTAACTTTGACGCCAAATTACGCAGGGGCTCCACAGATGTAGAAGATCTTTTTTATGCGCATATCGGCGGCATGGACACCTTCGCACGCGGCCTGCTTATTGCCTCAGATATCATTGAAGACGGCAAAATTAACGAAGTGCTAAGTAACAGATACAGCAGTTACTCATCAGAAATTGGTCAATCAATTGTTAGTGGCGAAGCGGATTTTGACAGCCTGGACAAATGGGTTCGTGAAAATGGGGAACCGAAGATGCAAAGCGGCAAGCAGGAGTATCTGGAAAATCTGTTCAACAGCTATATTCGTTAATCGTAACTACCTACAGGGTAAGCGACTTGACCTTACAAACCTTGGTATTTGTAGCTAGTTACAGGGTGCCGGAGATTTTCGCAACCAGACTGGTGAAGCCTATGTCATACGTAAACCAGACTGATCGCGGAGGTCAGCGAAGACTCCGAAGAGATTTGGTGCCCTGGGGGTAGTTACCGTTGAGCAATTAATTGCGGAGAGTACAGGATGAAAGATCAATTATATATAGGTATCGATTCAGGGACCCAGGGTTGCAAGGTTATCGTTTTCAGTCGTCAACTCGGAAGAGTACTGTCTGAATCCAGCAGCCCGCACTCCCTCATTGAAAACAACAGGGGTGGACGAGAACAGGACCCTCAAACCTGGATCACCGCACTTGAATCTGCACTCTCCGAAGCATTAAAATCGGTAAATACTAAAGAGATATGTGCTATCAGTGTCTCGGGACAGCAACATGGATTTGTACCGCTTGACCAGGACGGCAAGGTCATCCGCGCAGCAAAACTCTGGTGCGATACAGAAACCGTTGCGCAGTGTCACTCAATCACCAAGAGACTGGGTGGTGAGAAAACCACCATCGAGCGTATCGGCAATGCCGTTGCTGCCGGATTTACGGCATCGAAAATCCTCTGGCTAAAAGAAAACGAACCGGAGAATTACGCAAAACTCGCAACTATCCTCCTGCCCCACGATTACCTGAACTTCTGGTTAAGTGGTGAATGCTGGGCCGAACATGGCGATGCTTCTGGCACTGCCTTTTACGATGTACACAGCAGAAAGTGGTCAACAGAGGCCTTGCAGGCAATTGATCCGGACCGTGACCTCAGCCAATGCCTGCCTCCTCTTCGTGAAGCTGTGCAGCCATGTGGAACAATCCGACCTGAACTGGCTGAAAAATTTGGCATGCCTCAGGATGTGCTTATTGCCTCAGGTGGCGGTGACAATATGATCGCCGCCATAGGTACAGGCAATGTACGTGAAGGAATCATCACCGCCAGTCTTGGCACATCCGGTACAATTTACGGTTATAGCGATTCTCCGGTTATTGACCCGCAAGGCGAACTTGCTGCTTTCTGTTCGAGCAGTGGCGGATGGCTGCCACTGGTCTGCACAATGAACGTAACCGTAGCAACAGAGCTTGTTCGTAACCTTTTTCAGCTCTCGCTTGATGATTTCAACAACGCTGTCTCAGCTTCAGAACCTGGAAGTGGCGGAATAGTGTTGCTCCCATTTTTCAATGGCGAACGCACGCCTGCCCTGCCTGAAGCAACAGCAAGCCTGCACGGCATGACCACCACTAACACAACACCCACCAATATCTGCCGCGCCGCCATGGAAGGTGTTACTCTGGGCCTTCGCTACGGAGTAGAGGTACTTGAACGAAATGGCATGCAACCGGGTGAGATCAGACTTGTCGGCGGAGGAGCAAAAAGTGATATCTGGTGCCAGATGGTCGCAGATATTTTTAACATGGAGGTAATATCTCCGGTAACCACAGAAGCAGGTGCGCTAGGAGCAGCATTACAGGCTATGTGGTGTTACTGCAACGCCCATGAAGGAGACGTAACTATCAATAACATATGTGACAGTTATGTAATTCTTGATCCAAACAGTAGAAAAGTGCCTGATTTATCACGCACAACAGTGTATGGTGCACAATACGAAAAATACCTCAGACTGGAGCAACAGCTCAGACCATTAACTAGCTGACAAATATAATATAACGCCATGCCAATCGAGAAAGTTAAGTTTGGAACTATTCAGGAAAATACCATTTCAGAATACACTCTTGACAACGGCAACGATATGGTTGTCAAAATTCTTGATTACGGCGGCATCATCAACCAGATGCACGTCCCGGGAAAGTACGACATCGCGGATGTTGTTCTAGGATTTGACTCTCTTGAAGGCTATCTAAACGACATAGCCTTTGTCGGTACAATTGTCGGCAGATTTGCCAACCGAATACGATTCGGCAGATTCAAACTGAATGCCCTCACCTACCAGCTCGACATCAACGAACCGCCACATCATATTCATGGCGGACTGATGGGATTTCACCGACATTATTGGCAAAGCGAGTCATATACAGAGAATGGCGATCTTTGTCTCAGACTACATCGCCTTTCCCCTAATATGGAATGCGGCTACCCAGGCAACCTTGATGTTACTGTGGTGTATCGCTTAACCACAGAAAATGCCCTCTCGTTTGAGATATCCGCGACCACGGATAAAACAACCATTGTAAGCCTCGCCCAGCACAGTTACTTCAATCTCAGGGGACATAACTCCGGGGATATATGCGAGCATGAGCTCTATGTCAACGCCGATTCGATTACCCCGGTAGGTCCCGATCTTATTCCAACAGGTGAGATACGAGACGTTACAGGTACACCCTACGACCTCCGTGAAAGTCAGCAGCTTGGTCCGAAACAACGGGCAACAGGAAACGGATTTGACATCAACTATGTACTTAATCAGGATTCAGATCTGATAACTCCTGCTGCAATTCTTTCAGACCCGGTTTCATTACGCAGCATGAAAGTTTTCACCACTAAACCCGCGCTCCAATTTTACGATGGCAACCACCTGGGCAGCAGACCGATGCTCGGCAAAGGAAGCACCGAATATTCGCAATGCGCCGGGCTCTGCCTGGAAACCCAGCATTTCCCGGATGCCATTAATCAACCTGGATTCCCGTCACCGCTTGTTCGCCCCGGTGAAGAATATACACACAAGACCGTATATGCCTTTGAAATTGATTAAAAGGCCGTCAGACTGAACCCTTTTTGACCGTATACCTCTCATTTTACAGTTAGAGCATCAGTTGGATAACCTGATGCTCTAAACCGCATTTCTCATCAATCGAAGCTGATTTGTTTCTCGATAGTCATCAGCACGTTCAACTCATGCAGAGCCCAGTACACTGCAACCTGGCTCTGGCACTCTACCAACCAGTCATTCTTATCCGGCTCACCACTTTCCACACAGCCATCAACCTTTGCTGCAAGCTTGTCGAGATATCTTTCCACAGGCCGTTTACGCCCGGACTGCAAATGGTATTTCATGATGTTCACATGCTTCGTAATAATACGCTTGACAGGCAGAAATTTAAAATCGGATGTGGGCATTTCGCCTACTGCCTGTTGTAGTTCATCAAGTTTTGCCATTATTGTGTTATATGGGTCAATAGCACCATAAATCAGGATTTTTCCTTCATCAACATAGTTCCAGCCAGCCTCAAGGGTGTCAACATCAGTAGTACCTTCCGGCAACGGCTCAACACGAAGGATTGTGGCGGAACGACTTGAAAAGCCCGCGTTATGATCGGCATCATCATCAAACGGCCAGATAACATCCTGATTATCAGACTTCACACTCTGATCCGGAGGTCCCGGCAACTTCTGCGGCGGCACAACTCTGAACGGCCCTTCCCCATCAAGCTTGTTTGATTCAGTCAGGTGACCCTGCTCAAGAAAAACCCAATCCCGCGCATAGGCAATGAGTACCTGCAAACCATTGTCTACCTGAATACCTTCTCCTGCAGTCCAACCTGCTGAAGCAGGCGATGAATAATCGCACCAGCCATATTCAGTGAGGCTCTCATTCGCCTCCGTGTCATAATAGAAAATGGCCTCCGGATACTCTCCATAAATATGGTACAGCAAAGGATCTTCGTCAGGCTCCATGGGGTGATATTGAGCAAACCCATCAGGTGCAAAGGCTGTAAGCCCTGTGGCAGAGTCGAGGACTCCACTGTCATCAAGCAGATCCGCAAGAGTGACGCCGGTATACTCCGCATAAAAATCGCCGGATTTATGGGTGTTCATCAACATAAACTGGGTATGGGGTACCAAATTCGCCAATTCGTCCATTGAGACTACTCGAAATGGTGCGGGTACCTTTGTCGGGTCATCGTTTTCATTACCAGGGTAGCGCAGTGCTCCGATTTCTTCTGCGTTTGAGAAGCCGTCCTGATCTGAGTCAAGCTGATCGATTTCAGCAAACGCGTTAAGATTTTTGCCATGAATACTATATTCCTCACCATACTCATTCATTGTGCTGGCAATATCTCCTTCCCCGTTATAACCATAGGAATAATGACACCACTGACAACTCCCGAGTTCAACAACTACTCCCGGTTTTTTTTCATATTCTCCACCAGTATGGCAAAGGGCACAACTATCAAGTTTAGTTCCTTCTATTGCAGGATACGCTTGTAGAGCAATATCTGAATCCGTATCACCACCGTGGTGATATGCACCATATGCGGACACCAACAACACCTGAAAAAACAACATGACCAACATCACAATCTTTTTCATAATCTCCCCTTAGTTTGAGTCGAAAAAAGCTATACGCCTGTATTCACGTCGAATGCCCGCCAGGCCTGACAAGCATAAGAGCCAGAAATAGTGTGTATAGCTTACGATGTCAATTTCGATAAAAATTTAGGAAAAATATGACCATAGCCAACCAGAATGAACAGCCAAACATCAGAAATAGACCCTTTCACACCTGCTTCATCTAAAAATTATGTTCATGCCTCAAAGTTGACAAGTCATTACTCAACCGCGTTTAAATACCAGTCGGATAAACTTAAAACACCGTAACTGCGAAAAGTATCGCAACTACAGTTTTATCGTTTATATCCAATGACAATCCATAGCCTATCCAACCGTTTCCAGGATACTTATTTTTTTAAAAATCAATTTCTTCGCAATTACAAAAACATCCAAATCACGTGGTAATTAAATGAAATATACGACCAAAAGAAGTGTTGACTTCAATATCGGGGTTTGGTAAATACTCGTCCCACAGCAGCACAACATCGCGGGAATAACTCAGTGGTAGAGTGCAACCTTGCCAAGGTTGACGTCGCGAGTTCGAATCTCGTTTCCCGCTCCATATACGAAAAAAGCGATCCTGAATTTCAGGATCGCTTTTTTTTTTGCCCAATCGACCTACAGCGGAGATGGTCAAACCAACTATTTCAGTTTTTCTACGTTGACCAGACCAGCTCGCAGGTAACACAGAACCTCATTATCAGAACAATTTAATTGTGACCACTTCTTCACCTGCATCAGTAAATACTACTTTTAATTGGAGACTGAGCTGTTTTATCAGTTCAGTGGTCTCAATATAGTTTGCAGCCCATTCAGGAGAACTCAGGCACTCTCTAACATTCGTGGACGTGACAGATTTAGGACAAGGCAGAAAAAAAAGAAATGACTACGTCTTGATCAAAATTGACCAAGATGCCAAATTAATCTACTTATTTTACTATTCGAAGAAAAGATAGACATATAGTACATTTTCCACCCGACGTGATACGATGTCCTTCAACCTGTCGCTTGAATTTCAAGAAAATTGACAACAAATCACTTTCTCCAACTGCACCACCTCAGCCTTCAAAAAGATCGTAACAATGGCCATATCGACTAACATTTTGTCCTGAGTATTGATTATCACTCAAAGTAAACGAATATCCAACTGCATCCCAACGTGTTCGCGATTGCCCCGACACCTGTTATGCCAGAAAGTAGCTGCACCTCTACAACAACAAAACATTCAAAAGAAGTGTTGACTTCAATTCCGGGGTTTGGTAAATACTCGTCCCACAGCAGCACAACATCGCGGGAATAACTCAGTGGTAGAGTGCAACCTTGCCAAGGTTGACGTCGCGAGTTCGAATCTCGTTTCCCGCTCCATATATAAAAAAGCGACCCTGAATTCAGGGTCGCTTTTTTTTTCGCCAAGAGTATCTGCAAGTAGATTCAACCTGCCGTAACAATCTGCATAATTGAAGACATCGACAGCACTGCGCAGTAAATTTTCACGCCACCCGTCCAAAATGGTCAAGTGGAGTACAGTTCATTGTGACTTTTCGGAATTCAGGTAACCAGGAAGTACATCACCGCGCCCAAATGTCTCAATAGATATTCGTAATATTCAACAATTATAGCAGGAACTCTATACCCGTTCGCCCGCAATTGCGTCCAACCGTATGCACTATTAATTCGAGACGCATCAAAACAAGAAGGATCACAAGCTTTGCAACAAACAAAACGCACAATGGAGCTTAGCTCTGCGAGAAACAAATTTGTCTCGTTGAGAATTAAGCGACACAAGAATTTAAAGAACGACATTCTTTCCGGTTTAACAGTATCACTCGCCCTCGTACCTGAAGCTATCGCTTTCGCTTTTGTCGCTGGTGTTGACCCAAAGGTAGGTCTTTACGCTGCCTTCATGATGGGCCTTATCACTTCAATTATTGGTGGACGTCCGGGAATGATCTCAGGGGCTACCGGTGCAGTTGCAGTAATCTTTGCCCCTCTTGTGGCAAAAGTTGTTGAAGCCGGGCAAACTTCAGGCCTGAGTTCAGACATGATCCTTGAAAGTGCTCTGGGCTACCTGTTTGCTGCAGTTATCCTTATGGGGCTTATTCAAATTGTCTGCGGATTACTTAAATTGGGTAAATTCATCAGATTGGTTCCCCACCCCGTAATGTTGGGGTTTGTGAACGGACTTGCTATCATTATTTTTATGTCACAGCTCGAGCAGTTCACTGTCGGTGGAAAACTGCTCGATCCGCTACCTCTTGCTATAATGGTCAGCTTGATCGCTCTCACCATGGCCATCGGTATTTTTATCCCGAAACTGACGCGTGGAGTGCCGGCAACACTTGTCGGCATTGTAACCATTTCCCTTATCGGTGCGGCTATCAATCATTTCAACCCGGGCATGGTTCGAACAGTTCTTGATTTTGTCCAGGATGGCAACCCGACAATTACAACTATTGCAGCAGGATTGCCCACATTTAGTCTACCTCATATCCCTTTGACCTTTGAGGCGTTCAAATTCATCCTGCCATATGCTTTTCTTGCAGCTGCAGTCGGCCTGATTGAGTCACTAATGACACTGACACTGATCGACGAATTAACTGAAACACGCGGTAAAGGTAATAAGGAATGTATTGGCCAAGGCATTGCCAACATGGTTAACGGATTCTTTGGCGGCATGGGCGGCTGCGCAATGATTGGTCAGAGTATGATCAACATTCGCGGTGGTGGACGCAGCAGACTATCAGGGTTTACCTCTGCAATCTGCCTGCTCGGCTTTGTTGTTGTGGGTGCAAAATTTATTGAGCAAATTCCTCTTGCGGCACTTGTTGGCGTAATGTTTCTCGTCGTTATCGGTACCTTTGAGTGGTCAAGTCTGCGACTGGCGAATAAAATCCCGGCTTCCGATTTACTCGTTATCGTCATTGTATCAGCCGTTACCGTCTTTGCCGATTTGGCAATTGCCGTACTGGTTGGAATTGTTGTTTCTGCCTTGGTCTTTGCCTGGCAGCATGGCAAGGAAATGCGCGCTGATAAACGTGAAGAGGAAGAACAAACGATCTACAAACTTAAAGGTCCATTGTTCTTTGGATCTATCACTTCATTTAAGGGAATCTTTGATTTCAAGAATGATCAGGAGCATGTGGTTATCGATTTTGCTCAATCACGTGTCTGGGACCACTCTGGCCTCGAGGCGTTGAAAAATGTCACAGATAGATACAGCCAGAATGGCAAGAAACTCCATTTATTAAACCTCAGTAAAGAAAGCCGTATGCTCCTTGGCAAAGCTGAAAATATTGTCGAACTGAGTGTTGTTGAAGATCTTGAATGGCATTTGGCGGTAGATGCCCTCGATTGATAAAGACTCCGTACTAAAAAAGAAAACCCGTCACAGCGTTATGTTGTGACGGGTTTTTCTGTTTTGTGCAAAACACAATTCATATACTGTCAATCAGGCTATTTCAGAATCAACTCTTCTTCCTGTGCTTCTCCTGCAACCCTTGCAGGAAATTCCGCAAGACCTGATCTTTACAAGGCCGGTAATGCTTATGGCCAACCTTTCTAAAAAATGCGCTGAGCTCAGGCTTGCTCATCTGAAAATCTGCCATTTCAAGAAGTTGTAGAATATCTTCATCTTTGAGGTTTAAGGCTATTCGCAGTTTTCTGAAAATGAGATTGTTGTTCAGACGATTCTCAGGTTCAGGTTGGGCTCCCTCTTTCTTCCCCCGCCTCTCATTGATAAAGCCGTTTAGAAAAATTGCCAGCTGACTGTCGTTGCACTTTTTAAATGCCGGATCGTCGTCTTTTTTTAACCAGTCACTTATCTGCGCACGTGTCGCCTTGTAGCCAGTTGAGGCAAAAATGCTCATCATCTTGGTGTCGTTGAGATTAAAGATGAAGCGTATGCGTCGCAGTATGTCGTTATTATCCACTCAGTTCTCCGGAAATTATCTTGTGTTATCCGTGCTCATGTCCATTCCGATTATACATTATACAGAGTTCGTCACCGGAAGGGTTTAATTAATCAGGTAATCACGATTCTAAAAAAAATCCCCGTTTCCCGTATGAGAAATGCTCGATACGGATAACGGGGAGTAAACCTCAGAGCTTTGAAAAGCAATCAGCCAAGCAATAATGAATCGTTTGCCAACTCTTCACCCTGTGACTTATAAAACTGAGTAAGCAGATCTTCAACTGTCAGGTTCTCTTTTTCTTTTCCTTTAAGATCTAGAATGATCTTCCCCTGATGCAGCATGATCAGCCTGTTGCCAAAGGCAATGGCATGTTTCATATTGTGAGTTATCATCAGCGTTGTCAAATTCTGCTCACGTACGATATCGCGGGTAAGGTTCAGTATCTGTGTTGCTGTTTTAGGATCAAGGGCGGCAATATGTTCATCCAGCAACAGAACTTCAGGTTTAAGCATTGTAGCCATTAACATGGTCAGTGCCTGCCGCTGCCCACCGGATAAGAGACCTACTATATCCATAACACGCTCTTCAAGACCCAGGCCCAGATGTTTGAGCTTCTCCCTGAAGATCTCTTTATCTTTAGCCTTCACCCCAGGTGCTAATCCCCGTTTTTTACCACGGCGGATAGCCAGCGCCATATTCTGCTGAATTGTCGCTGACGGACAGGTTCCAAGCAGCGGGTCCTGAAAGACTCTCGATATAAACTTCGCCCGTTTATATTCCGGCCAGGCTGTTACATCGCAATTATTGATACGGATAGAACCTGAATCAGGAAAAAACGAACCCGCAATACAGTTTAACAACGTGGATTTACCCGCACCGTTAGATCCGATGACCGTAATAAAATCGCCCTCGTCAATCTGGAGACTGATGTCGTTGAGGGCGAACACCTCATTCACACTCCCTTTGTGGAAGTATTTTATTATGTTCTTTAAAGTAATCACCGCTCGACAACTCTCTTCTTGATATTTGGGGCGATCAGAGCACAGATAACCAGCACAGCGGTAATCAGGTTAAGATCACTCGGATTGAATCTGAATGAACCGAATTCCATGCCAAGGGCCAAAGCAATTGCCAGACGATATAGAACAGAACCAAGCAGTGCAGCAATAAATGCCCGCGTAATCGACTTGTCACCAAATACTGTCTCACCAATAATGACAGAGGCCAGACCCGCCACGATAGTACCAATTCCCATACCGACATCAGCCGCGCCCTGATTCTGAGCGACAAGTGCTCCTGAAAGCGCCACCAAGGCATTGGACATGCCAACACCAAGAATGATTATGTGATGAGTATTGACACCAAGACTGGTGATCATCTGCGGGTTATCACCGGTTGCCAGCACCGCCTGGCCGATTTCGGTACTCAGAAACCAGACAATAAACGCAACCACAGAGAGCGCAAACGCACCAAACACAAGGATTCCAGCATATTGTGCGGGAACCCCGATATTAATCACCGAATCAAAAACCGTATCAACCCCCAGCAGCGCCACATTCGGCCCGGACATGATACGTATATTGATTGAATACAACGCAATCATCGTCAGGATCGATGCAAGCAGATGCAGGATCTTAAACTTTGTATTCAGGATAGCTGTAATTGCCCCGGCAATAAAGCCACCCAGAAGAGCAAGCAAAAGCGAAAGAAAAGGATTCATACCACTGGTGATGGCCACCGCTGAAATCGAAGCTCCCAGCGGCAGGCTGCCATCAACTGTAAGATCAGGAAAATCGAGAATTCTAAAGGTCAGATACACCCCGATTACCATGATACCGTAGACAAGTCCCTGCTCTACGGCACCAAGCGCTGCATATAATGTCATAACGAATTACCTATTACCGTCCCGCTTATTCGTAGATCTTGGTAGCTTTTTCAAGAAGCTCGGCAGGAGCGGCAACGCCCATCATCTTAGAATATTTTGTATTGATATGAAGCTGGAGATCTTTCTGGAACTCTACAGAAATATCAGCAGGTTTTTCACCGTTGATAATTCTCTGGGCAACCGCACCTGTCTGGTAACCGTGTTTGTAGTAATCAAATCCCATTGCAGCAATGGCGCCACGCTTAACAGAATCAACATCAGCTGCAAAGATCGGCATCTGTGCCTGAACGCCAACCTTTAGAACAGACTCAAGTGCAGAGATGATGGTGTTATCAGTAGGAATAAAAACCGCATCAACACGACCCACAAGACTCTTGGCAGCCTGATAGACATCAGCGGTTTTGGAAGCTGTAGCTTCTACCACCTCAAAACCCATCTTCTCACCAAGTGCCTTAATTCCCATAACATTAGCCTTGGAGTTTGCCTCGCCGGCATTGTACAGAAGACCAAGTTTTTTAAGATTAGGCATATAGGTGGTTACCATCTCGATGTGCTTATCAAGTGGCAGGAGATCGGAAACACCAGTGGTCATTCCGCCCGGCTTAACGATATCTTTTACAAGACCTGCTGCAACCGGATCAGTTACTGCGGTAAAGAGGAAAGGACGTTTCATATCTTCCGGCGCTTTAGAGTTTGCCTGAGCTACAGCCTGAGCGGACGGGGTAGCAATTGCCATTAGCATATCAGGGTTTTCACCGATCATCTGTTTGGCAATCTGGGTTGCGGTTCCCATATTCGCCTGGGCATTGTGTACATTATATTTTACCTCGACATTGTTATCTTTGAGGTAATCCTGAAAGCCTTTCAAAACAGCATCGAGTGCAGGATGCTCAACGAACTGGTTTACTGAAATAGTATACGATTGAGCTGATACACTCTGCACAACCATACCCACAAGCATTATGGCTGCAATTACGATTCGTTTCATAGTTATCTCCTTTTGGATAAAAACGGGGTGACTATCCAGGACAGCCTCCTAGGGCCAGAACGACAACCTGCAATTTTTCAAGTTCAAAGTGGGCGATAATTTTAACCGAATTAATACATTACGTATTTTGAGGATTAAAATTTGAGACCTACGAAGAAATTGGAAAAATTGGCGATTTTCGGTCGGGCACTATCTATGTTACTCACTAGAATCCGGCAATAATGACAAAGCAGCCGCCACTTACCAAATCACATATTTCCAACGACAAACATCTAGCCTATTATAGGCCACAGGTCAATGTTGCTTTTCCTTATGAAATAGCTGGGCAAACAGGCTCCGTAACATATCGGGACAGGAAGATTCAGTCAGGAAATCGGAAACGTTGGCAGCATTGAGAAAACGTGATTGCGATGCAACCGGTAACGATTCTGTCAACCTGCCCGCAAGTGGTGATCGCCTAACCGTTTATCTTTAATAAGATTTCGCTAAATCGTTGAACCCAATTAGAACGAATTTCTCGCCTCACGCACCAGAGCGAAAATCTGTGCATCATCTGCTCCCAATCCGACGGTAATAAAGTTCTTTCTAATATCCTTTTCACCACTGCGAAAAAAAGGATTTGTAGCCCGCTCTTCTGCCAGCGTGGATGGAGAACTGTGTCCACCATCAGTCTTTATTCTTCTCACCTTTTCAAGCCGTGCTCGTATTGCTGAATTTTCAGGTTCAAGCTGAGCTGCAAAGAGTAGATTGTGCTCAGTGTATTCATGGCCGAAATAGAAGCTGGTTGTATCGGGCAATAGACCTATTCGCTCGTTAATTGAAACAAACATTTCTGCAGCAGTTCCCTCGAAAAGACGCCCGCATCCACCACCAAAAACAGTATCACCTGTAAAAAGTGCAGAATTAACATGGTAACAGACACTGCCTGTTGTATGTCCGGGAGTATGTATTACCTTTCCCTGCAGTTCACCGATGAGAACCAGATCTCCATCAGCAAGCGGATGGGTCATACCGGAAATACGGTTTTTATCAGCAGCAAAACCATATACCTGCAAATCAGGTTGCTCAGCAATCAGATCACCAAGTCCGCTGATATGGTCCTGGTGATGATGGGTACATAAAACTGATGTAAGTTGTACTCCTGCTGCCTCTACCTCACGCCAGACAGGATACGCTTCTGTTGGATCTATTACCGCGGCCTGAGATGTGCTTTCGCAGATCAGCAGGTAGGCAAAATTATCAAATGCACATGGGATAGGAATAATTTTCATACAATGACTCTTCTCTATAGCTGATTAAAACTGACAATAGCTCTGTCCTGTAAAGGACCATACAGTGTATAAGCGACAGGTAAAAGTGTAAACAACCTCTGCTGTTTCGACAAGGATTCACCAATGATATATCGCCGTTTTGGTAAAACAGAATTACAAATTCCCGTAATCAGCTTCGGTTGCATGCGCTCAATGCACAACTGGGATGATACACCGCTTTCTGAAATCCCTTCAGGTTCAAACCTCACTCTGGAAGACTTACTTCAAACAGCCCTTTCCTATGGTATAAACCATATGGAAACCGCGCATGCCTATGGCTCGTCAGAAAGACAGATGGGTGTTGTTCTGCAAAATATTGACCGCAGTAAAATTACACTCCAGACAAAAGTAGCTCCACATCCTGACCCCCAGATTTTCGTTCGGAAATTTCAAGAATCACTTGCACGCCTGCAGCAGGATAGTGTTGAGCTGCTGGCTATCCATGGAATCAATGACTACAAAAGCCTCTGGCACAGTTGTCGAAAAGGTGGTTGCCTTGAGGCTGCCCGCAGATTGCAAAAAGAAGGTAAAGTCCAGCATATCGGATTTTCCGGCCATGGACCGGTTGATGTTATCCTTGAAGCCATTAACCATACGGAGAATGGCGGCTTCGACTTTGTCAACCTTCACTGGTATTACATTTATGATATAAACCGGCCTGCAATTGAGCGCGCTACTGAACGGGATCTTGGAGTATATATTATTAGTCCTACCGATAAAGGCGGGATGCTCTATAACCCGCCAGCCATAATGGAAGATCTATGCGCCCCCCTCTCACCAATTCTATTTAATGACACCTATTGCCTCAGCCAACCAGGTGTTTCCAGCATCAGTGTCGGTGCAGCTCAACTCTCAGATTTTGACGAACATCTGAAAGCACTCGATATTCTGATGGCACCTGAGTGCCATGAAAAAATATCTGCTATTGTCACAAAGCTGGAAAATCAGATGGAAATAGCTACCGGTTTCAGGCGTCCTGAAGGGAACTGGAATGAATTGCCACCATGGGGACAGTGTCCTGGTACCATAAACCTACAACTGATAAACTGGTTCGCAAATCTCGTCAAGGGATGGCATTTACATGAATATGCAAAAACCCGCTACAATATGCTCAGTTCAGGAAGTGAATGGGTACAGGGGAATAATAGTGCGGCAATAGATCTGGTAGATTTTAGCGAAATACACAAGAAATATCCGGCCATAACCGGTGAACTGCTCAGTGAACTCCATGATTTTCACAAATTGCTGACCAATACGAGTGAATCACTGTAACCCAAATATTTCATAAAAAAAAATCCCCTCCCGGCACAGGGGGAAGCGCCGGGAGGGGAAGGGAGGAGAAGAGGAGACTACAATTGTACGTTGTACTGCTTTACTTCTTTACTTCTTTACTGCTGGTAATTCTGCATCATCATACGGCCACCGCCACGAGGGCCGCCACCTTTACCATTAAAACCCATACCACCAGGTCCGCGACCGCCCATTGGACCGATATACTTATCAACACCGGCTTCTTTTGCCTTTGCCTGCATGGTTGCACGCAGGTCAAATAACTCACCTGTTACTTGTGAGAGAGCCGCAGGATCAGGATTAGTAGCCCGCATCAAAGCCATTTTCTCAGCCTGCTTAACAGCCATATCCCTTCGAATAGCCTGAGTATCGGTAAAGAAGTTATCAATTTTTGTCTGAATTGCCGGATCTACCTGCTGGTAAGCCTGTCCCTGAATGCAGGTACCGCAGTTGTAACCGCCACCACCACGACCCCAGTTTGCTGATGCCACTGTGGAAATTGCCAGACCTGATACCAGAACCAATGCTATAATTTTCTTTTTCATTTGAGGACTCCTTATCTGTTTTTATCTATCTATGACAGGCTGGGGTAATTACTTCTGCCTTGTCACTGAGCTTGACTGCTTTACTTGTAAGTTTTATAGCAAAGGACGTGCCACCCTTCAAAGAACAACAGTAAAGTACTGATATATTGTTACTTTAAACATTCCATAACAAACACACAACGACGAACATTTCACCAATGTGTATAGATTTTACCCAGGAACACCAACCCTGCTGGATACATTTTACCGCCACCCCGATTTTCAGCTTTAAAGAATGACCGCCTCCAGCGTCTCGATTTCCCTGAACTGGTAAAAACGTCATATATCCAGGAGGCCGTCCAAGAATAAATATTTCGTCTCAGATTAGACATGCTGGAAAACAAGCTCGGCCATATGTCTAATATTGCGGTAATTATTTCTCCAGCATAACGACGATATGAGACGGAAGATCATTCTCTCCCCCCCTCCTAGTGTGTGAGAAATGACACATAACCGGCTTGAAACAATCAAACTGAAGACAGGATAGCTGGCATTACATTGTGAAAAAGAGCAAGGAACCCGCGATTTTCTAAACGAATATTCAATAACATATCAAGTTATTAGAGAGGAAACACAGGCCAAAAACACCATAACATCATCTGATAATCACGTTATGGTTTAGAATTTGCAATGTATTTAACAAGCTGGAAGATCAGAACCTGACCCGGATATCTAGACGGGATAACTCTTACATTACAGAGATGTGCAGCATGAACTATATTCGTATGCCAATACATGCAGGTATTGAAATAGGGCAGATGTCCCTGCGGTTACTCACCGGGACCATCATCACATTGGCAACCTGGTGTATCGCTCTACTCTTTACATGTATCAGTATTACCTATCACCTTATTCGAGGATCTATTATACTGATTACCCGTCTTTCTTTCAGGTGCATTGTATATATGCTACTGGGAACAGTATTTATCTGCAGCGTCGTATTGCTGGCAATCCTGAGCATTATCACTCTTGGAGCAGTAAGCTTGCCATAACATCTACAATACTGCCGGGAGAACAAAATTATTCCTTTCCAAGATCCCGATGGTAGGTGGTCAGACTAACACTGGTATCATCCAGTAAGGAACTGAGCTTTTCAACAACAGCAACAGAGCGATGATGGCCACCTGTGCAGCCGACACCAATCCGCATTTCAGATTTGCCAACTGCTTTATTCTGCTCTACTAAAAAAGTGAATAACGGAATAAGCCTCTCCATAAACTCCTTACCACTCGTACTCTTGAGAACATAATCCGCCACAGCGCTTTCAAGCCCTGTCAAATGACGCATTCCTTCCTCCCAATAGGGGTTTGGGAGAAATCGGACATCGAGCATAATAGTTACATCCTCAGGGCTGCCATATTTGAAACCGAATGAGAAGACATTAACCTTAAACGGCTCTTCTATATCAGCTGTAGTCATTTTTAAACCTTTTTATGTTTAGGGGTGATGCCTCTATTCAATATTAGGAGGCTGTCCGACAATGCCCTTTCCACCCATATCTTCGTTAAACTCGAAAAATTATCCTCAGTTAAGCGAGGGACGAGACTCCGAGATATCGATTATATGCCTCCGATATTTTTGCGAGTTTGTCTTGACTTGAGCAAAAATTGCTATTCTCTGACACCCTCCTGGGAACGTTTTTCTTACTTGGTCCCAAGATGTAATACCCGCGGCCTGACAGCCCGCCTCCCCGCGACACGTTGATAATGTATCGCCGGATATCCAAGGCCGATTACGCTATAGATCTCTTCATCAGCCGGGATTGCCATTGCTCTTCTCGATTTTACAGAGCGCCGCATGGCCTCGACTACAAAACCGATCAGACAGGTCCCAAGCCCAAGGGCGTGTGCAGCCAGCAAAATATTTTGGGTGGCCAGCATTGCATCCTCAGCCGGACAACTTGCATCTTTTTTGCCTGTAATGAGAATAGCTGCTGTCGCACCATGAAAGAGCCGATCAATACCGTCCACATCCCACTCTTGCAGGGCTTTTGCTACAGACTCATAATGGCCTCGGTAATATTCTCCGAGTTTGTCACCTGCCACTAGCCTGGCAATAAACCTATACAATGGGTTAGCCGCCTGAGAGTTAAGTTGCCGATAAAATTCCGCAGTCAGATTACCCAGTACCTCGACATCCGTTCGTTGAGGAAGAATAACAAAATTCCATGACTGGCTATTGGTTCCTGAAGGTGCGGTGGTTCCGATTTTCACCAAATCTTCCAGAATGGTAAGAGAGACATCCTGAGAACTATAATTTCTACACGATCTTCTGGAGCGCATCAACTGCACCAGTTTACCACAATCAGAACTACCGGGGCGTAGAGATTCCAGAAGTTCAGGAAAATTTTCAAATTCAAGACGGTCTATTATGCCATCTACCTGAACAGCACCCGTTGAACAGACTGCCTGGCAATGGCCGCATCCCATACATCCGTCTAGCAGGACTGAAGCCTTATCGTTCTCAATCTGAAACAATCGGTGAGGACATACCTTTTCACATAATCCGCAACCGTTACATGCTGTGTTGTCTATTACTACCTTATTCATCAATTCATCACTTTTTTAGGGGACTTGCTTTCTGTATCTTTTGCATCAGCAATTACAGGTATGATACCGGTAAGCTAAGCACTTATCCATACTAATGGTAAAAAAATGGTAACTATTCAACAGCACCCCACCTGCCCCCGATCGAGACGCTTCGCATAGGCATACTATAGCCAATCGTCCCGATCGGGGCCATCTGGAGCACTGCTAAACAGTTACGGCCTGCAAAAAAGGGTACGTATTAGGTTTTGACTGAATAGTTACAAAAAATGGTACAAAATACTCAGCCTCTGAAGTATTAACAAGTGTCCATACAGCCAAGCACCAACTCCCCAACTACAGAGACGAAAAAAAGATACTCATGCGTAACACCCTGACTCAGTTTAAAAGAAAATATGTGTATGATGATGTCCTCAGGGTTTGCCTGCCTCTGGTGCTCAGCATGTCTGCCACAACAGTTATGGAATTTACTGACCGAGCTTTTTTGAGCAATTACAGTATAGAGGCTATCTCTGCTGCTGTTCCTGCATCTATTACCTCGTTTTTGTTCATGGCATTTTTCGGAGGTGTGGGTGGGTACGTGGGTGTATTCATCGCCCAGTATTACGGAAGCGGAGCAATGGACCGGGTTGGTCGCGTTCTCTGGCAGGGCATCTACTTTACTATTTTTTCGGGTATAATCTTCTGGCTGCTCGCTATCTTTGCCACAACACCAATATTTAATCTGGCAGGACACCCTGTTGAGGTACGAGAACTCGAAGAAATCTATTTCTCAATATTATGTAAAGGGGGAATGCTCCATGTAGCAATGAGCACCCTCTCTGCGTTTTTTACCGGCAGAGGAATTACCAGGCCGGTAATGCTTATCACTATAGCTGCTGTACTTATTAATATCCCTCTGGATTATGCACTTATCTTTGGCAAATGGGGATTTCCTGAACTTGGCATAACCGGTGCCGGCATTGCAACAGTGAGCGCATGGGGGGTTAATGTGCTGTTTCTCGTTATACTGATATTTACTGAGCGTAACAACAAATTATACGGCGTATTATCAAACTTCGCCTTTGATTATGACGTGTTTAAGCGATTGCTGCGATTTGGCGTTCCCGGTTCATTACAGTTCACCCTCGACATCCTGGCTTTCACCCTGTTTGTACTTCTGGTCGGCAGGATTGGTAAGATTGAACTTGCCGCTACAAATATTGTGCTTTCAATTAATGCAGTGGCCTTTATGCCTTCAATGGGAGTTTCGCAGGGAATCAGTGTAATGGTCGGTCAGGCACTCGGCAAAGGAAAAGAAGTCGCTGCAAAACGGGCAGTCTGGAGCAGCATTCACCTCCTGCTCCTTTACATTCTGGCCATTGATCTTCTTTTTATATTCTTTCCAGAGATGGTACTTAAACCATTTATTCATGCAGGAAGAGATAGCGCGTCGATAGCTGCCATTACTGAGACAGGCACAACATTACTCAGAATTATTTCAGCATATCTCTTTCTCGACGCACTCTACATGGTGTTCAGTGGAGTATTAAAAGGTGCCGGTGACACCCGATTTCTCATGTGGAGTGTGGGAATATCGTCGATACTCTTTCTTGTACTGCCTGTCTATTTAGGAATTACCCGTTATTCAATGGGCATTGGTGGAGCGTGGATGTGCGTACTGCTCTTTATAGTTGTACTCTTTTTGCTTTCAGCCGGTCGATACAGAACAGGAAAATGGCAAAAAATGCTGGTTATCGAAAAAGAAGCACAAAGACATTGAATATCATTAATTTACAAATTCATTACTACAGGTCCAGGCTGATTATCAGCCAAATATACAAACACGTACCTTACTTGCACATGGATTCAAGTGCGCTTTTTATCGCCATCAGGTCAAACGGTTTATTGATTACTCCTGAAAAACCATAATCACTGAAATTTGCCATAATCGGGTCGGTTGAGTAGCCACTGGAAACCAGAACCTTAGCCTCGGGATCAATCTTAAGGATTTCACCCACCGCCTCTTTCCCCCCCATACCACCGGGGATGGTCAAATCCATTATGACCACGCTGTAGGGATTTCCGGCTTCAAACCGGCTAATGTACTCAGTTACTGCTTCCTGACCATCCTTTACATGAGTAGCCTCATATCCCAAATGGGCAATTAACTGGCAGGCGATCTCGCCAACCATCTCCTCATCATCCATAATGAGGACAGATTGTTTCATTGTATTGTCAGTCACTCGTCTCAACCTCCGACAGGATATTTAGCTTCCTGTAACTACAAATAGTTACTCGTTCAAGTATGCCAGATGAAACAAAGTACAGTCAAGTGATTTACCCAAGTTGTACAGTGATGTTCTTTTCACTCCACTTTGCAATGCGATAAGCATATGATATCCTATTACTACTATCGTCAACATATCCCGATACACTGCAATGATAAACAGAACAGGAAAAACCATACACAGGGAATTCTGGGAGAATCGTCTGGTCGAAATTTTTGACGAAGGTGATACCCGTTCCCTCTATTTTGGAGGCAGGTACCTGCAAAGCCGCATGTCACTCAGTTCACCGCATCTTCTGTCTCTGCTATATACGCATTACATGATGTTTGCTCTGCTTTTCAGGCAGGAATTAAGAAATATTCTCCTGGTTGGACTCGGAGCAGGCTCGCTTGTGCGATTTCTACATCACCACTTCCCGATGTGCAGTATAGATGCCGTTGATCACTCACCACATATTATAAATCTGGCACGTGGATATTTTCAACTGCCGGAAAGCAGTAATATTCACATCCACTGCTGTGACGGCTTTAGATTCCTTGCTAATACAAAGATAAGCAAAGCATATGACCTGATTCTTATTGATGCATTTGATGAACAGGGAATGTCTGCTCAAATTTATTCAGAAGATTTTTTTTCAATGTGCGCTAACGTCCTGCATCCGTCCGGAACATTGACCTGCAACATGTGGAGCGGCAATACACAATATCTGTCGGAGATATCCTCTATATTAAATACCTGCTTTACCGGTCGGGTTGTTCTTCCGGTGCCGAAACGGGGGAATGTTATAAACCATCTAAGGAAGCAGTCAGTTGACTGGTCAGATATTCATCGCAGTAGACAGGAACTCCTTACCCTCCTCGAAAAATTCAATATGAATTTCCCTCAAATGGTCAATGTTGCAGAAAAACACAACCTCAACCTGGGCCAGCGCATGATGCAATTGTTCTCAAACTTCTCTCTCCACTAAGTTCATTTAATTCAATGACATATATCAATAATCAAAAAACACTTTGCCATTCTTTTCTCTCTCCTGATACCATATGTAGAGCAGATTTTCTCCCGCGTAGCTGTGGTTGAACGATCATTGTTGATAGTCGCCTGAATCACATTGCAGGAGGCCTTTGTATATTTTCATATAATCCGAGAAACGCCATTGTACCTGCTTGTCACCTCATTGATTCTGGCCATAATCATCTTCGGGGGAATTCTCTATTTGCATTTCCTCGAGCCTTCCTGGGAAGAATTTTACCAGCAGGCCATCGAACCGTATAAACGAGAGCTGTACCCCCAGGCCGAAGAGCTGGCAAAAAAAGCCCTGGAAGCTGCCGAAAAACCACGGGTCCCGAAATATTATGGAATAATCGTTTCTTCGGATCTGTTAGCACGCATGCACATGGCTCAAAAACAGTATTTATCTGCTGAGAACTATTTCAAAAGATCCCTTGAGACCCGGCAAAAACTTTATGGCCCGGACTCTCCCGAGGTAGCTAAAGGGTTAAACAATCTTGCCAAAGTATACCTCAAACAAAATTTGTATCAGAACGCCCAGGCAATCTACAAACAATCACTGGAAGTGTTGGAAAAATCCGAGAACACCGATCAGGTGAGTATTGCAAAAGTATTGACACATCTTGCCGGCACATATCTGCTACAGGGGGTTTTCGATCAGGCGGAACCTCTTTACAGGCGCTCGTTGAAAATCCTTGAAAAATCTCTTGGCGAAAATCATACGGACCTCGTTGACAATCTGCAACAACTCGCCCGGGTTTACTTGGCAAAAGAACTTTACAAAGAGGCGAAACCATTCAACCAGCGAGCTATAGCCATTATTGAAGAAGAATACGGCTCTGAGCATCAGAAATTAGTACCAAGTCTCACTGCCCTCTCTGAAACATACATCATGATGGGGCGTCCTAAGCGTGCCTTACCTCTACTTAAACGCTCATTGATGTTGAGTGAAAAAGTGTTCGGCATTGAGCACCCTGCGGTACTTGCCAACCTGAAAAGTCTGGCAGATTTGTATAGCTCCGAGAAAGACTTTCATGAAGCAGAACCACATTATAAGCGTATACTCTCGATAACCGAAAAAACTTTTGGGAAACAACATCCCGAAGTCGCTGAAGCACTGGACCTGCTAGCAGACAATTATCAGCAACTTGGCGACATGGATCAAGCCGAACTGCTTTATAAGCGCGCAGAGGAAATGCTCACTAATGAGCTTGGAGCTGACCACCCAAATGTGCAGAAACTTTCAGATAAGCTCATGTCTCTGCACAGTGAGTCTTAAAAAACGGCAACTATGCATGTCTTTTAACAGTTCCCTCCAATCTCGTACCCATCACGAATTCGTTCAAGCTGGTCGTGCAGATCGCCAATCTCCTTCTGCCAGTAGCTGCTGGTTCCAAAATCTTCAAGGACACGAGTCATACCATCCGCCGCTACCTGATGGGCACACCATGCCATATAATGAACAAAGCGCATGGCTCTAAGCGGCTCTATAAGCCGTAAGGTTCTTCTATCGAAATGATTAAACATTTCATACCCTTCAAGCAAAATATCAGTTTCGACAAATGCCTCTTCAAGAGTTCCAGGCAGTAACATCCAGATATCCTGAACGGCAGGGCCCATCACCATATCATCAAAATCTATCAGATAAAACGACTCACCCGGACGGTGGATTATATTGGCAAAATGGCAATCACCATGAATTCTGATCGGTTTGACACCCTCAAACATTGGGGTGATTTCGGCAATAATATCTTCGACAATCTGCTGCAACCCACCTTTCACATCATCCGGTACAACAGATCCATTCAATAAATAATCGAGTTGCTGGCGGGTTGAATGTGTCGGTGACATTACCGGCCTATGGATGGTTTCTTTCTGCATGCCGATTGAATGGACGCGCCCGAGTAACCTTCCTAGCTGCAGCCACTGATCATCATCGAACTCATCGAGACTGCGGCCGCCCCGCTTTGGAAATATAGAAAAATGTACTCCTTCAAAGGTGCCAAGTGTCTGACCATCAGGAAATCTCATCGGCGCAATCACCGGAATCTCCTGTTCTGCCAACTCAATCAAAAACTCATGTTCTTCCCGCAGTGCATCACCGGTCCATCGCCCTGGCCGGTAAAACTTGATAATCAACCCGGTTCCATCTTCCTGTTCGAGTTCGTACACTCTGTTGATGTAGCTGTTAAGCGGTCTGAACAGGTTAGTCAGATAGAGATCAAGCGTACGCTCTACAAGCCCAAGCACATTATTAGGGCCCAGATCCTGGAAGACATTATCGTTTTCATTCACACTTTCCTGCATTTTACCGCCTCTGATTTAACGTTAATAGCTATTTAGTTTCCAAACAAATAGTACTTCTTCTGGCCAATAGCTGCCGAAAAGTGTACACAATGCCGATAAATTCGACATTGCCTTTACTTTAACTATGCACATGCAACACGCCTCTAAACATACTACCATAATCCCCAAAAAGGGAATTTATTCAGTCTCAGGGTACTGCCTGAGTTGCCGGACTATTCATGGCCTGCCTATGGATGAGGCTATTCATTACGGCCGGGAACTGATACATCATTTCCAGCAAAACAAAACCATTGATCTGCAACCGGGCAGTGATTCTGACCCCCGCTTATCGACAGAGTACCTCTTTGGCAAGGCTCGTGGCAAGATGTTCGGCGTCCTCGTATGCAAAGACCTCTCAAATAACACAAAAATTCTTCGTGCCTTCTCCGGGCAATATAATGGGTTATGGATGGTCGAAGGCTGGATGCCGCCCTTATTTGATCTCGACACCTTTAACAGCACAAACGTGCCCGGCGAAAAAACAATAAAAGCGCTGGGCACTCAACTTGAAGCCTGTACACCCAAATCGGATGAATGGCGAGCCATACGTATACAAAGAAAACAGCTCTCGCGTGAATTGATGCAAAAACTGCATGCCATATACCGGCTAAAAAACTTTCACAACAATGAAGCCTCTCTATTTGAAGCCTATTCCGGCACCAATGGTATCCCTACCGGAACTGGTGATTGTTGCGGCCCGAAGCTGTTGAACTATGCGGCAGTCAACAATCTCACCCCCATTGCACTTGCAGAATTTTACTGGGGTCTCGATAATAAATCAGGTAGCAAAAAACATGGTCGATTCTACCCTTCATGCAGAGAAAAATGTGAACCTATCCTGGGCTATATGCTCTGTGGCCTCAAGAGACAATGACAGACACCAACAATAAACATATTCAGATTCTCTATGAGGATACCAGTCTTGTAGTGATTACCAAACCGGGTGGCCTGCTTTCTGTGCCTGGTCGGGGAGCTGACAAACAGGACTGTGTAACTACACGGCTGCAAGCGCTTTTTCCCAAGATGATCGCCCAACCATCTGTGCATCGGCTGGACATGTACACTTCAGGACTCATGGTGGTTGCAATCACTAAAGAAGCCCATCGCCACCTCTCCATTCAGTTTGAAAACCGCAGTGTAAAAAAAGAGTACACTGCAGTTCTTGAGGGGAAACCTACAGGCGCCTCGGGAGAAATCCAGCTTCCTTTCAGAGTTGATCTGGATAATCGTCCGATTCAGATTCATGACCCGATTCATGGCAAGATGGGAATAACCTTTTGGCAAAAGATACGCTGTCAAAAAACTCGTACCCGCGTAAAATTCACCCCCATAACAGGCAGAACCCATCAGCTCCGTGTCCATGCAGCGCATACACTTGGACTTGGCTGCCCAATTGTGGGAGACAGCCTCTACGGATCAGGAAAAGATGGGGATCAAATGATGCTCCACGCAAGCTATCTTGAATTCAGCCATCCTGACACCGGGCACGTTCTGAACTTTACATCAGCTGCGCCTTTTTAATGGGCATGCGAATCCATATGATAGAAAATATTGGTCTGTAATT
Organism: Desulfosediminicola flagellatus; assembly: GCF_005116655.2. GTDB lineage: Bacteria > Desulfobacterota > Desulfobulbia > Desulfobulbales > Desulfocapsaceae > Desulfopila > Desulfopila flagellata. Next base: position 4,315,999 of record NZ_CP050698.1, read on the forward strand.
ACGCACGACCAATAGTCATACGACACGTATAAAAAAAACCTTAACACAGCTCAATCAATCAAGACGCTGTCCGGGTTAACGAAAACACAATTATCTCATTAACAGCAGAAAGGATTTTCCGCTTCTGGTATAGTAAAACCATGAACAGTAACTGGAATTATCACGACATTATTGATCTGGAATATTTTTTCCAGCAGGATACAGACTGCAGCACTTCCGAGTTGCATGAACGGGATAGAAATATCTATCTGGAACACATCTCCGCAGCAGATGCAAAATCACCACATTCTACGACTTCGTTCCTTAAAGTATGGCTGCAGGACCGAAAAGACAACAGGACTGAAGACGACCCTCTACCAGGAACAATCGCCAGAGAAGCATACAACCTGCTCCGTCTGGCGCTGATAGTTACAGGCTTAGTCACCGGTAGTACCGCAGGGATGCTCTTTTTTAGCTATACCGGTTCAACCCCTGTAAATGTGCTGCACTTTCTGGCGCTCTTTGTTGTTACCCAGGTCGCATTAACCCTTATACTCTTTTTGCGCGGAGGCCTTATTACACTTGGCCTGCGTTCAATCCCTCATTCCCTCACCACGAGCATATTAAGCAGCCTTTTTACCCGAACGGCCCGGTATCTCCAGCGCGAGGGAAACAAACAACTGAGCGCCAAGCGACGACTCACACTACAGGCAAACCTCGGCAGATTCAGTGTCGGCAGAGCCAGGTACGGAGAACTGTTTTTCTGGCCGATATTTCTGCTTATCCAGCTTGGTTCAATCTTTTTCAATCTCGGTTTACTCAGCTCCACTTTTTTCAAGGTTTCAGTAAGTGACCTTGCCTTCGGTTGGCAATCAACCCTGCAACTCACCAGCCAGAAACTCCATTCTATCGTCGGCTATATCGCCCTGCCCTGGTCCTGGCTTTTTGGCGAAGGTGCAGGCTACCCAAGCCTTGAAGAGGTTGAGGGCAGCAGAATCATCCTTAAAGAAGGTATCAGTAACCTCTTTACCCCTGATCTTGTTTCCTGGTGGCCATTTCTCCTGTTATGTGTTGTTTTCTATGGCTTATTTTTTCGGTGTGCTCTCTATCTTTTTGGAAAATATCGAGCCTACCGGGTGTCATCAGCATTTCAGCCGGACAGCCCATCAGCCAGGCAGGTAATCCGGAGAATGCAGACACCAGTGTTAACAACTCAGGCAATCCCCGACGCTGTTGAAACGAAAGCTTCTAAAGAAATACAACCTGCAGATACGCCTGCTGAAGAACTATATACAATTCAAACGAATCCGATACACCTGCTGATACCGGATGAAATTCATGACTCATGCGATATGCATCAACTCTCCATTCTATTAGCCAGGGAAGGTTTTGATGTTACCTGCACACACAGGTTTATGGTTGATTATGAGTCCGACCAGAAACTCCTGGCAGCTTTCAATACTGAAGACTGGAGTAACTCCGCAGGGATCATTATCCTGATGGAAGCCTGGATGCCGCCACTCGTCAGTTTTCAAAGCTACCTGAAAGAACTCCGCAAGCAGGTCGGCAGTTCACTTTCAATCATACTTCGATTAGTGGGTAAACCTACCGCAATCACCACTCTCACCCCGATACAGGATGAGACACTCCTGCAGGTATGGCGACAAAAAATCGAAAGTATTGGTGATCCATATCTTGAAATATCCGCATTGATTGATGAGGAAAACGTATGATACCTGCCCGCACATCACCTGAAATTGCTATTCTTGGGCACCCCAACGAAGGAAAATCATCGGTTCTGTCAACGCTCTCAGAAGATGACTCTGTTAAGGTAAGTGCCACTCCCGGCGAAACGACTGAGTGCCGTACCTTTCCTGTAATAATTGACGGCCAGGAAGTGCTCAGATTTACCGACACCCCGGGTTTTCAGAATCCTTCCCGTGTCGTTGTGGAAATGCGTAAAATTGCCGAAGCTGGTGGTGACAGTGTTGCACGATTTCGGGCCATGTTTAAAGACAATGAAGAACTCCACGATGATGTAGAGCTTATGCTGCCTGTAGAACGTGGAGCCGGAATTATCTATGTAGTTGACGGTTCACGACCTGTAAGAAATGTGGATAGGGCCGAGATGGAAATCCTTCGCCTCACCGGACGCCCGCGCATGGCCATAATTAATTGCAAAGACGACGATTTCGGTCACCTCGATAACTGGAAAAATGAGTTTCGCAAAAATTTCAATACCAACAGAGTTTTCAACGCTCACAGGGCAACCTACGCCGAACGCATCCTTTTGCTCGAAGCCCTTAAATCAATAGATCAGGACTGGCAGCCAACGCTGGATATTGTTGTCCGTGCATTTAAAGCCGACTGGGCCGCCAGAAATCATGCCACAGCCGACATACTGCTCTCCCTGCTCACAGAGTGTTTGCAATATCACGTAAGCGGGACCATTAGCGAAGGTACAGACTCAGCTATTTTAAAGGATCGGCTCAAAAACAGTTACCAGAAAACCATCGAAGAAAAAGAGCGTAAAGCTCATGAGCAAATCAGGACATTGTTCAAACATAACATCTTCAAATATCAGTTACCGCCCCATTCCATGCTCAATGAAGATCTCTTTAGTGAAAGGACCTGGCATCTGCTTGGGCTCAGCAAAAAACAGGTGGCCCTGGCCGGGCTGGTTGGTGGTGCAGTAGTTGGCGCTAAACTTGACCTGCTTACGGGTGGTGCTTCACTTGGGCTATTTACTGGAATTGGCAGTGCTGCAGGTGCTTTCGGGGCCATGTTCGGCGGCAAAAAATTGAGCTCGACCAGTAATATTCTGGGTCTGCAATTTGGTGGTGAAGAACTTAAAATAGGCCCAGCCACCAATATCAATCTGATGCTCATTTTACTTAATCGTGCCTTTTTATTTTACCAGCATACCATCAACTGGGCTCACGGCCGACGGGATTACACAACCACTTTACCTGAACCAGTCGATACTGCAGGCTCAGCAGGTTTGACAAACAACTGGACTTCGGATCAGCTTCGAATATGTAAATCGTACTTCAAAGCAGTCACTGAAAATCAGGAAGATCAGATTGTTGAGTCTGGTGAAAAGCTTACCACTCTGCTCACTGAGACATTGGCTGAAATCTCCAAACACGAATAACTGCCAGCTCTGCCTTTTCACCCTTAGGCAGTATTTTATCCTCTGATCTGAATACCTCCGGCTTAAAATATTTTTGTCACCTTCTCTTATGGTGTACCATGAAATTATGGTATTGAGTGAGCTGGACGAAACAGCCCTTGGGAGCTTCGCATGAGCCATTTTGACATAACCTATCTCTTCAAACTATCAGACACCTCTGAAAAGTTTTTTTCGCTGACTCTTGATGAATCCACTCTCAACCTGGTCAATACACCTGAGGTCGAAATGCCGTTCTGGGCAGAACTCGATTACCATAAATTTCCTCACTGTCCACTACCAAGCAAAACACTTCCCCATTGCCCGCTCACTGCAAGCCTGGTCCCTGTTGTCCAGGAATTTCAAGCAATCCTCTCGTATCAATCCACGTATCTTCAAGTAATTACCAGAGAGCGGATCGTGAGCCAGGAAACAACTGCCCAGAGGGCGCTCGGCTCATTCATAGGGATAATCATGGCCTGCAGTGGATGCCCCCACACTGAATTTTTCAAACCGATGGCCCGTTTTCACCTACCACTCTCAAGTGAAGAGGAAACTATCTACCGCTCCACCTCGATGTATTTGCTGGCCCAATATTTTCGTCATCAGGAAAATAACGAAGTCGACTTCTCTCTTGACGGGCTTGATCAAATATACACACATCTGCAAACGGTTAATGCCTATCTTGTCAATCGTCTGCGAAATTCCAGTAAAGCAGATTCTTATGTAAATGCGATTATTATGCTCGATATGTTCGCCCAGACCCTCCCCTATGTAATCGAAGATTCCCTTGAGGAAATCCGCCACCTATTCAGCCCATTCCTTAAAAATCCCCAACAGTCCGAATAAGGTAGAAATGGAGGAATTATTGGCCATGGAAAAGACTATTACAACCGAAAAAAAGCCGATAAAACTGTGGTTATCGGATATTGATATTGACACCCTGCAGCAGGCAAAGAATCTGGCAAACCTCCCGGGTTTGCACGATCACGTAGCGATTATGCCCGATGCCCATGTAGGATATGGTATGCCGATAGGAGGAGTCGCTGCCACAGAAGGTATTGTTATCCCCAATGCTGTCGGAGTGGATATCGGCTGCGGTATGTGCGCAATCCAGACTTCCCTGCAACAGGTAGAGAAGAAAACCCTGAAAAACATTCTTGCAGGTGTCAAAGCACTCGTCCCACGAGGATTCAAACATCATACTCGTGCCCAGGATCCCAAATATATGCCCAAACCACCACAAGGCATGACATTAAAAGAACTCCCTATCGTCTCACGCGAATTTGCCAGCGGCAGGTGTCAGGTGGGCACACTCGGCGGAGGTAACCACTTTATCGAAATCCAGCAGGATGAAGAAGAATTTATCTGGATAATGATACACTCAGGCAGCAGAAACATGGGTTACAAGGTTGCCAACCACTACAATAAGGTAGCTGGTGATTTCAATGCAAAACATGGAATGGCGATCCCGCCCGGGTGGCAGCTTTCCTATCTGCCTATAGATTCAAAACAGGGCAAACTCTATCTTGCCGAAATGAAATATTGTGTTGAATTTGCACGTGCAAACCGGGCATTGATGATGGATCGGGTTATTGATGTTTTTCAGCAATATTGCTCGCCTGTCAGCTTTTCAGAGATAATTAACGTGGCACACAATTATGCTGCCGAAGAGTACCATTTTGGAAAGGTCGTCATGGTCCATCGTAAAGGTGCCACGCGAGCCGGCAAAGGCGAGACAGGGATAATTCCAGGATCTCAAGGAACAACAAGCTATATAGTAAAAGGTAAAGGCAATCCAGATAGTTTTGCTTCATGCTCCCACGGTGCAGGCCGCAGGCTCGGCCGTAAGCAGGCGCAGAAGACACTCGATCTGCATCAGGAGATTGAAATGCTGGAGAAGCAGAACATTATCCACGCCATTCGATCACGAAGAGATCTTGAGGAGGCTGCCGGAGCATACAAGGATATCGAAGAGGTTATATCACGTCAGAAGGATCTAATCACTCCGATTACCAGACTAAAACCGCTTGCTGTGATAAAAGGATAAAAAAAAGGCCGCACACTGGTAAGCAGTGTACGGCCTTTTGCACTCTTTTCGCTACGGGTTGAGCAGAAAAAAGGAATTACGGTGCAAGTCGTTCTATTGACCAGCCCGAATCTGTACTCTCTGTCGGGGTGTAGAGAAAGCGATCATGTAATCTACTTTTCCTTCCCTGCCAGAATTCAATTTCTGTAGGCACCACACGGTATCCTCCCCAGAACGAGGGTAGCGGCACTTTGCCTTCACCTATCTTCGTCTTCATTTCCTGAAACTTCTGCAACAGGATCTGCCTGGAAGAAAGTTTATGGCTCTGACTTGACACCCAGGCTGCGATCTGACTTTCTTTAGGGCGCGTCATGAAATATTTGGCAGACTCAGCCGCCGAAATTTTCTCGGCAGTACCGTTAATCTGCACCTGACGCTCCAGCTCCAGCCAGACAAAAAGCAGACTTACCTTGGAATTCCCTGCAATTTCCCGCGATTTACGACTTTCGAAGTTGGTAAAAAACACATACCCTTTTTCATCGTAATATTTTAGCAGTACAGTACGTTGGCTCGGCTGGCCATTGGGACCAACTGTTGCCAATATCATTGCCGTAGGATCTGCTATATTAGTCTTTCGAGCCTGCTCAAACCATGAAGCAAACTGTTTTTGGGGATCTGGATCGAGCTCTTTACGAGTCAACCCACCTTTAAGATAATCCCTGCGAAACTGACTTAAATCCACGTATATCACCTAGTAAAATATGAACCTTTATTGCCGCATAAACCAACGGTAATATGGGAAGAGTATCAATCGGCAAGCTTTATGCCCTCAAGCTTCCAGTTTTCTGTGCCTACCGGTCTTGACCAGGTCCACTCTTCTGCAAACTTGACCGGTTCGGTCATGCTGCCTTCTACGAGGTCACCGGTAGTGTCACTCACCGTATAATCAAGCAGGTTAGCCGTAAAAAGTACAGTGACGAAATCTTCGCTACCGGTGTTTCCGGCATCAGAGATTTCAACCTTTCGTACCGCAATGGATTCAAGTTTATTAATTACACCTTTCTCACGCATCTCAGCAAAATGTCCCTCGTATTCTGAGGCAAGTTGCTCTCCGAGAAGATGACGATATGACTCAAGATCCCTTCTCATCCAGCCCGCCTGTACCTGAAAGAATACATCGGATGCGATTTCCTTGAAATAGTTAGGATCAAAATTTCTATCTGTGCTGCGAATCGCATCAAGACCTGCTTCCACACCCATAACAGAACCAGGCGTAGGTGACGGAGATGCCGCTGAAGCCTGTCCGAAGCCTCCGGGTTGCCCCTGTTGACCGCTGTATCCTCCAGGTCCCTGAGAGTAGCCCGGCTGATTTCCTCTCATCATCTTTCGATAGAGAAAATACCCGACACCACCAAGCAGCAAAATAGGCAGTATACCCATACCACTTCCACCAGCACCGAACATTGAACCAAAGAGCATTCCACCAATAGCACCACCCAACAGTCCACCTGCAAGGCCTTTACCAAAACTGCCACTCTTGGACTTTTGTGCAGTTTGCGTTGTCGCAGTGCCCGTTGTCGGAGCCGCTTTTGGTGCGGATCTAAAAGATTTTCCGCCAATTTTTGAACGGGCATCGGCATTTTCGGTTAATACTGTTCCGCCAGCAAGAAATAGGGCAACCAGCACAACCAGAATCGGGGTAAATTTCTGATACAGACTCATGATCCTCTCTTTTGTTATCATTTATGAAAAACTCTTTATATCTACTCAGGCGTATTTCCTGATATCCGCTTCAGTTAAAGTAATTTCAACATACCCGGGAAATGTATGTGCTCTCTCCCAAACAAATTGTTAGCCACACAGTAGTATACTCTTATATTTGGGCAAGCCTCTTTTTCCAGTTCAACACATACAGGCATAGATGAAATATCACGATCCGAAATTTCACCAAACGCAGAGTAGTATAAGTATGAAAAAGTAGAGAGCAAGGTTTGGAGAAAAATGGCGGTGATATATTGAGGTCGGATTTTCTGACTCTGGTCTATTTAGCAGGATGCATCACAACATCACACATGTATTTCAGGTTGCTCTGCTCTATTGAGGTCGGGATCTTGACCCGGCACCATCCAGCACCTGCCGGACGACTTGCGAAAGTAAGGTCATACTGAGAGGTTTCATCAGCACTTTGCAAATTCCTATCTGCTTTGCCTCATCCTCGCTGATTGCAGCGGAATATCCGGTGTAGAGTATTATTGGTATATCCGATCGTACTTCCATCACCTTGCGGGCCAACTCCAGGCCGGAAATAGTCGGCATTGTCTGATCTGTAATTATAAGGTCATACTCTCCAGCATTAGCCAGAAGCGTATCTGCGGCATCAACACTGCTGGTCATTATCTGTACTGTGTAACCAAGCCTTTTGAGCATCTCTCCAGCCATCTCGGCAAGCGTCTCTTCATCGTCGACAAACATGATACGCTCATTGCCCTGAGGCATCTCATAATCCGTTTTTTGCCGCGGAGATTCCGGAGCATCCTCCACACATGGAAAATACACATCAAATATCGTTCCCTTTCCGACCTGACTGTCTACAGTTACTACCCCTCCACTAGCACGAACAATACCATGTACCATCGCAAGTCCGAGACCGGTCCCCTCGCTCTTTTCCTTGGTTGTGTAATATGGTTCGAAAATACGCGCCATCATTTCAGGCTTAATCCCTGAACCTGTATCAGCTACGCTGAGCTTGAGGCATGTCCGGCCTCCAAGTTGGAATAATCTTGGGTCATTAGGGTCAGGTTCGACTTTTGTGTATTCAACGCGCAACACTCCACCATGCGCCTGCATCGCGTGTGATGCGTTGGTACATAAGTTGACCAGTACCTGATGGATTCTTCCGGGATCAGCCTTAATAAGACCAAGCTGCCCGGGGACAACTTGTTCGATGGTGATGGAAGAGGGTATACTAGCCCGTAAAAGCTTCAACGCTTCTTTGATAATCGGACAAATATCTATTGAACTAACTTTGGCCTCCTCGATCCTGCTAAAAGATAAAATCTGGCGAACAAGATCGCGCGCCCGCTGACTTGCTTTTTTAATCTGCTCAAGATTATTCTTTATCGATGGGGATAGTTCCTCAGAGAAAAGACTCAGATCGGTGTACCCTACAATTGCAGAAAGAATGTTATTGAAATCGTGTGCAACCCCTCCCGCTAAGGTACCAACCGCTTCAAGTTTCTGCGATTGAAGCATCATGTCTTCATTATGTTTCAACCCGGCGACCGCTCGTGCTGTCTGTAGCGCCTCAGATGCATACGAAGCCAGAATTGCACCGATCTCTCTGTCGTGTGGTGCAAAAGCAACTGATTTAGGATTATGCAGCGATAAAATAGCGAAGATATGATTATCGTGGTCGACGAATGGGAAAACAACACACGAATCACTTGAGTACCCCGGCCAACCACTCATTGGCCAGCCTTCTCTGTAAATGTTATCAATTACAAATGATTCGTTTGAGTAAAGAGCACGGGCGAACACTGTTCCCGGCTGCAATGGTAGTGCCAGAGAGTTAGCAGCATGCCCTGTATCCAGGCTGTGGATCAATTTCAACCGATTTTCAGAAACCTCATAGAAGGAACCGCCATTCGCATTCAACTGCCGGCCGAACTCCTCAAGAATCATCGCTCCGCTTTCATGTATTTCCTTGCAATCAAGAAACTTTTTAGCAGACTCGACAACCCCTTTCAGTCTCGAATTGAGAGTTCTGAGTTCTTCTGTTTTGCTGGCAACTTCAGCTTCGAGCCTGACCTGACAACTTTTATTTTCACAAATGAGTTTTGCCCGCTCCAACGCTTTTTCGATCGAATATCCCAGAATAGACATATCATCAATCGGTTTCTGGATGAAATCAATAGCACCCAGACGTAACGCTTCTACAACATCTTTAATCTCGCCGGCACCTGAAATAACGATGACAGGTAGTTCATCATTTGTTTTGCGGATTTCTGACAATACTTCCAGGCCACTGACTTCAGGCATACGCAGATCAAGCAGAATAAGGTCAATCCTCTCAGTTGCATATAGACGCAACCCGACCTCACCATTCTCTGCCTCAAGAACGACATACCCCTTATCCTCCAGATAAATCCGCAAGCTTCTCCGGAAAACAGGCTGGTCATCAATAGTCAGGATAACCTGCTGATGAGTTTGACTCATTTCATACTACTCCGACAGGCTATCATTTTCTGTAACTGCTCGTGTTGTCAACCGGACTTAGCCGCATATCTGGACGCCCCGAAAACTGAGGATGAGTAAAATACTATTTCTGTGACAATGTGTGTTTAAAGAAACCACTCTGAAGAACATCCATAATTAGTTCCCTTCCAAAAACTACCAGCTGGCTCAATATCATCGTTGTGTATTCAATTATTACCCTCAGGTAAGCGAGGAACGAAACTCCGAGATATCAATTATATGCCTGAGATAAAATCGAACACACACCTCAATCGTGAACCACCTGCTGACTTTTGGGATATAAACTAGTTAAGTATATCTTCCAGCCTGAATGATTGTCAAACTTCTTACTCTATTTCTATACCATCCCAAAGCACTGTCATTTCAATGATTGGGACTATTTATACAATCTCGTATCGTTGACGGGTCGTTCCCAGCCGTGTAGGCACAGTCAGTAATTGTCTTGCCCATTGAGCACACAACATGCTACCTATGGAGGCTGTTTTCAGTTCCTTACCTGATGATTAAAGTGGAACTGTCCCTCTAATATACAACCACGATTATCTATGACCGTACTTTTACTCCATCCACCACAGGCAAAACCTGCGGAACCACCGGCCGGCATCCCCCTTCTGGCAGGTACTCTCCGTGAAAACGGCGTCTCGTGCGCAGTATGTGATCTTAATCTTGAAGGGTTATATTATCTTCTTTCTTTAGATTCACAGGCTGAAGACACTTGGAGTAAGCGAGCGTTTAAAAATCGCCATCAGCAACTTCAAAACCTGCAATCCACAAAGACCTATACCAACCAGGACAAATACAAACGCGCAGTTGCCGACCTGAACCGGGTTATCGAAAATCGTGGAAAAGAAAGTGGAATATCGTTAAGTCTTGCCAACTATCAGGACACAGAACATTCCCCGCTAAAGAGCGTAGATCTGCTTCAGTGCGGGGCCGATTTTGAAAATAACCTCTTTTTTCCGCATTTCTCTACACGATTACACGCACTCATTACAAAGCATAATCCTCACTATATAGGTCTTTCCCTAAATTACCTGAGTCAGGCCCAAACGACGTTTGCCATAGCCGGTTTTATAAAAAAAGAGTTCCCTTCAATCAGTATCATCCTCGGTGGAGGACTTGTTACTACCTGGATGCAAAACCCGAACTGGGTCAATCCATTTGATAGATTGTTTGATCACATGGTCTGCGGCCCTGGTGAACACGCACTACTTGAAATTATTGGTATTGAGAATAGTGGAAAGCGCTGTCCGCCTGACTATAGAGATCTTAGAGATAGTGCCTACCTCGCCCCGGGCTGGATTCTTCCTTATGCAACCTCCATCGGCTGTTTCTGGCGTAAATGTTCATTTTGTCCGGAAACCAGTGAAAAAAATCCGTACATACCTGTTAAGGCCGAGACTGTGCTGTCAGAGATTCATGATCTGATCAAAAGAAACAGCCCGTCAATGGTTCATTTCCTCGATAATGCAATCAGCCCTGCCGTGTTGAAATCACTCACGCGCCAGCCGCTGAATGTACCTTGGTATGGCTTTGTCCGTTTCACATCTCAGTTAACCGATCCGGATTTCTGCAAACAGCTGCGCGACTCGGGCTGTGTCATGCTAAAACTCGGTCTCGAATCCGGCAGCCAGAAGGTGCTGGATCAGATGCGTAAAGGAATAGATCTGCAACTTGTCAGAAAAGCATTGCTGTCACTCCACCAGGCAGGGATCAGAACCTATGTTTATCTGCTGTTTGGAACACCTGCTGAAACACACGTAGAGGCACAACAAACACTACGATTTGTGGCCGATCATCACACGCAAATTACTTTCCTGAATCTTGCAATTTTCAACCTGCCCACATGCAGTGCTCAAACCAAAGAACTTGAAATACGCAATTTCTATGAAGGCGACCTTTCAATCTATACTGATTTTATACATCCTCACGGTTGGGGCCGAAAGGAGATACGACGTTTTCTGGATAGTGAGTTTAAACGTGAACCGGTGATTCACAGTATTATGCAAAATGACCCACTAATATTCACTTCCAACCACGCGCCGTTTTTCTGTAAACCATGAAGAGAGGTTGAGAGTGAGGAAAAAATCCAAATACCCCGGATTTGGCCATGCCACATCCGGGGTATTTTTATGATCTTTATTAACGACCAGACTCCTATGTGAACTGGAAATCAGTTAGGCGATAGCAACCAACTCCAGAGCAAAAGTAAGATCTTTACCAGCCAGTGGCGGATTAGCGTCAAGTGTAACTACTGTTTCGTTGATATCAATAATAGTCACCCTCATCACTTCGCCTTGTGCGCCACCAACCTCTAAATGCATACCGATCTCAGGATTAAGATCCGCTGGAACCTGAGCAAGAGGAACCTGAAGCACCAGTTCATTCTGAATATCGCCATATGCTTTTGCACATGGGATCTTTACTGTCTTTTTTTCTCCGACGGTCATACCGGTCAGCGCTTCATCAAAACCTACGATAACCTGGCCGCTGCCAATTTCGAACTCAAGAGGCTCATGTCCTTCAGAACTATCAAAGATTGAACCATCTTCGAGAGATCCTGTATAATGTACCTTAACCTTGTCACCATTTTTTGCCTGCTGCATTACAACTCCTCTTGCCGCTTTACGACAGTTTTTTATTCGTGGGCCAGTCGAGACATTCACCCGGCCATAATTATCATGTAGATTAAACTCGGCAGACATTATAGCACAGGCATCGAAATCTTCCCATAGACGAATTGACTACTCGGGGTTTCACAGGGAAACTACTTGAGGAAAAAAACAGCAAGGAAATGTAGTCTACAATCTACATCATCGGCTACCCGTGTGTTGCAGACGAGTGCACACCGCTCTGAAGATGAATGCTATCAGCATGACTTCTTGAGGGATAAAAATTATATACACTAAGTAAAATAAATAAAGGAATAGCTAGTTCCATCACTTCTTCAATTACCTGAGAATATGTTTCAGGCTCGATTAAAACCAAAGAAAAAAGCCATACGAGTGGCCCTGACATACTATCGATCATTTTGCTCATAACAATGAACACGAAAGCAGCACAGAGCGTGACAGCCCAGGGGTCTTTTCTTCGCCACGATCTCACAAAGGCTTCAAAATTCTTTATTAAAAACAGCCCTAAACTGACCAAAAGCACCAAAACTATTACTGTCACAATACATTTCTCAACTATCGGCACATCAGGACTGATGTAGAAACGAGTTTTAAATATACCCATCGTCGTAAAAATCTCATGAAAGTCCAACTCTCTCAAGCCAAGCATAAAAACAACAAGAGCGGCCAACATTCCCTGCCTGTGAACCTCACGCCAACTATCCATCAATAAAAGAATCGCTGCAGTAAAATATCCGGCCACGGTAATATTTTCGACTACACCATACTCTTCGACAATGTCTTCCATCATTTCAACTGGCAACAAGCAGATTGTCAGGGAAAGAATTATGACCCCTGCGACTATAACCCATACTGCTCGCAAAGGATGTGATATTGCACTAACCATAAAATTCTCCAACACAGACTATAGCTGAACACGTTCGTTTGTTTTGCAAAAGCCGACAGAAATCCTCATTTGATTAAACCTAAAGATTAAAACATTATGCTCGACCAACTCGGCCAGATTCACCAGTCAATGTATTGTTTTGGGAACAAAGCGGATTCGCTCACATTACTACCTCTTTCAGGCCAGTGCACTACAATCACACGATTTTTCACAACAGAATCCATTTCAGCTACATTATCAATGCCCTAGACGACCAATATCTTTTTTAAGAAAAAAGCAACACGAACCAGTACGCTGAGCCCCTGTATCTTCTACAGTTACCACGGCGTAGGATGTCCATCTTCGCTTTTCATTCGGCCAAGAATTGAGTAACTTCGTTGTAATTTCCCGGTAACGAATCAACCATCAGCACCTCTCTTGAATTCAACCGGATTTTCACATCCCTCCACTCCAATGTTGAGTTATGATACGTTTTCGACAGGCAAAAACTGAAGATCTCCAAATTGTTGTCTCAATCACATGCAATGCCATTGCTTACATGCAGGACAACGGGATCGACCAATGGGATGACCGATATCCGGACCAGACCATCCTCCTCAACGATATAAAAAAACAGGAAATGGTACTCGTCGAATGTGATGGGATAACTGTCGGTTTTCTTACGCTCAATAACAAACAGTCTCCCGAATATGCATCAGTTAACTGGAAGCAACGAGGCAGAATCATGGTTATCCATCGTCTTACCATTGAGCCGACTCACCAGGGAAAAGGGCTGGCCTTCAGAATGATGGATCATGCGGAAAATATGGCCAGACAATCCGGCACAGAAATCATACGGCTTGACGCCTACAGTCAAAATCCAGCTGCCAATAGTCTCTACGAAAAACGTGGTTATCACTACGCAGGTTCGGTCACTTTCCGTAAAGGGATTTTTTACTGCTATGAAAAACATCTCAATTCAGATGCCAGAATATAAACCTGAACGTTTTCATACATTTAAACACATTAAATTATTATACCCTCTCACATAATTTGATTTTCATACAGAAGTAATCTTCTGCTCTTAATAGGCAGATAATGTAGTTTAAACCAGTGGCGCCCTCAAAGCCTGACAAAGTCAAAGCCTATATAACTACGTGTAATTTTCGGGGTAGCAGTTATCTTGTGTGTGTTTTCCGGGCAACTCTATCGAAACAATGGTTCTTTTTGGATTTTTACCCTTTTTCTTTTGCAGTCACTGTAGTAATTTTTAAGGGTGATCAGTGATTTCGCCCTGCCGGGAAAAAGAAGCAGTTGCGTACGCAGTTTAATCCATATGTTTGAGATGCCGAAGAATCATGAATAAGACTAAGATTATTGCCACCCTTGGCCCCAACAGCCAGTCCGTCGATCAGCTTGTAGAATTCATTCAGGCGGGAATGAACGTTGCTCGTATCAACCTCTCACATGGCAACCGTGAAAGTCATTTGAAGTTGATTAACATGGTTAAAGGGGCGAGAACTAAAGCCGGCACCGACACCGCTATTCTCCTCGATACTCGCGGACCTGAAATGCGAATTCAGGAACTGGAAAAAGATATAGTCCTGCTCAAAGGTCAGGAAATTATTCTCGGACCAACTCCTGTAACCGATCCCACCAATCGTGTTGGCATCAATTACGCCCACTTTGCAGAAGATGTTGAGGTCGGCTGTAAAGTTCTCCTTGATGACGGAAAAATCCTGCTAAAAGTTATCCGCATCTCCGGTGATGAGGTCTATACAGAGGTACTGGTCGGCGGTAAGCTCAGCAGCAGAAAACGCGTTGCACTACCAGGCATGGTTGTTAACCTGCCATCACTCTCAGAAGAAGACGAAGCTGACATTATATTTGGTGTCGAACAGGGTGTCGATTTTATCGCCGCCTCATTTGTCCGGCAGGCTAATGATGTATGGGCCGTTAGGAAGGTTATAGAAAATTGCGGAGGTCGACAGGCAATTATCGCCAAGATTGAAAATCGCCAGGGTGTCGAAAATATAGATAAAATAATTAAGGCAGCTGAAGGTTTGATGGTTGCGCGCGGTGATCTTGGTGTAGAAATGCCGGCAGAAGAAGTTCCTGTTATTCAGAAAAAACTGATCAAAGCAGCAAATCTTGCAGGTAAACCGGTTATCACCGCCACCCAGATGCTTGAATCGATGATCAGCAACCCTACTCCGACAAGAGCTGAAGCCAGCGATGTAACCAACGCCATTTTTGACGGGACGGATGCGGTAATGTTGTCAGCAGAAACGGCGGTTGGCAGCAATCCGCTGGATGCTATCAGGTTCCTGACCCGATGCGCGCATATTTCTGAGAATTCACTCGACTACGAAGACATCCTTGCTGCCGGCCTTAGACACAGAAGAGCGGTTGTAACAGACGCAATATCCTATGCAAGTTGCGCCACCGCAGCTGATCTTGAAGCAGCAGCTATTATCGCCACAACAACCTCAGGCTCAACTGCACGTATGGTTGCCCGCTATCGCCCTAAAGCGCCGATTATTGCTGTAAGTCCGCATCAGGAAACCATTCGTCAACTACAATTAATACGCGGCGTAGAACCGCTTCTTAGCGCACCTGCCAGCAGCATGGACGAGCAGATTGACATGTCTATTCATGCTGCAACCCAGGCACAGCTTGTACACAACGGAGATCTTGTTGTTATTACAGCAGGTTTTCCAATACAAACAATAGGTACAACCAATATGCTGAAAGTCCACACCGTTGCAGACGTCTGCTTTACAGGTCAGGGAATCGGCACGCAGGTACTTGATGGTCATGTACGAGTTATTAACAGCGAAGAGGACTGGCAGGATCTTCCGCAGGACGTTATCGTTGTTATCACAGCTACCGATCACACAATGCTGGATAAACTGACCGGTGTACGGGGAATAATAGCAGAACAGCCAGGCCTGACCTCGCACGCAGCCATTATCGGGCGTGAACTTGAGATCCCTGTAATCTGTAACGTTACCAACGCGACCAAGCTATTCGAAAATGATCAGACCGTAACAATAGATGGCAATACCGGTCAAATTTGTTACGGAAGCCTTCGCGGTCAGTAAAAGCGATCACCTGATCTTACTGACGCACGAAGACGTAATTTACAAAAAACATAATATGCAATAAAGCCGTAAAGGTTAGTATAAACTCCCCTTTACGGCTTTATTGTTTTCGTATGTAAGAATTGTCGGCTCGCTGAAAAATTCAAACCGTTAATGTCCTATTTATCTGCCGACTCCTACATGTCAGCTTGGCTCTATTAGAAGAGTCTTCGTTACCAACTATCTAATGACTACATTTCTCATGATTGTAAGTAACGTTAATCTGACATAAATATTCAATAGTTCTATTTGTTCAGGTTGTAGTGTTTTTTACACCTTGCACCTAACTCCTAATGCCTCACCTGGTGTTGCTAAGGATTAGGTATAATAGACGTTTGACTATCAGAATAATGATGAGCCGAATTCTTCAAAAACAGTCTCTATCGGGATGGCAAAACCAATGCCTTCGGTATTCTGCAGTATCATTGTATTCACACCGTGAACATACCCCTTCTCATCAATAAGCGGCCCGCCACTATTACCCGGGTTAATCGCTGCATCTGTCTGGAGAAAAACCTTGCCGTCAGTATCGTCCCGACGGTATCCGGAAAACACCCCTGAAGTAACGGTATTTCTCAAACCTACCGGACTGCCGATAGTAAACACCTTGTCTCCCTGCCTGATTCTGTAATTTGCAGGCGGTCGCTTCAGATAACTAATGTCGTTTGAAAATAACGACATTAAGGCAAGGTCGTGATTGTCGCTCAACAGCAGATAATCAGCAACATGTGAGCTACCGTCAGCAAGAATGATCTTGATGTCTGATGGATCTACCCTCTCCTCCATGCGTGCAAGTCTGCGCTCTGCATCTTCCAGATTAGGGAGGACCTTGTTGAGTTCACGTTCACGCTCTTCTATAACTATATTCAACTGACTGCGTGTCGGACCTTTTGACAAAGAGCGCGCTCTAGCCCGTAAATCTCTCAGCTTCTCTTTTTCCAAATCGACAAGTTCCCGCGTAGACTCAACATTTCGTTTAAATTCAGCGAGTTCTTTTTGATCTATTTCAAGAACATGGCGATTAGTTACTATATAATTGTCATTAACAAAAAAGCCTGAACCGGTTCCCCAAGGAGTCTCAATTGAGACAGTTGCCTTGCGCGCCTGCTCAATTGAACTACCTCGTGCTGGTACTGTTGGCGTTGTGGGACTTTGAACCGATTGGACTGTCGATTTTGGTGGTGAGACTTTTCTCTCTTTTACTACACCTGGAGTGGTCTCTTGTACATTTGCAACAGGAGTAGGAGCAGGAGCAGTTACCGGTTTAACGAACCAATATGTGGCACCTGCAGTAATAGCAATAAGCACTAGTACCTGCAATGCGGTACTAATTCTCTTTGAACTGTTTTGGCGTTTGACTTCCTGGGCTTCCTGGCGCTCCTGCCTTTTTTTCTCATATTGTATATATTTAGCAAAAATAACGCCACAGGACTCACATTCAGTGCCGAGTATTTGCTCATAAGAACACTTCGGACACCGAATAACTCTTTTCACCATCATCGCCTCCGGTAAATTACTATTTGTTCAAACGTAAATCAAACGCGAATAATCTTCAAAATAGTGTACAATACAGATGTCAAACGTTAGTCACCTGACATTCCGATTGGTTGTTGAGTAGCTGACATTACGATAACAAACATACTGAATTACTTCAATATTGAGTTATTCATTACAATAATCATTTCTAACACTCAGACCATGTCAGTTATTCAAATAACACCCAATATCTCTATTTCTGAAAATGAAATAGAATTCTCAGCAATCCGGGCTCAAGGGTCAGGAGGGCAGAATGTCAATAAAGTATCAAGTGCTGTTCATCTGCGTTTTGACATAGCAGCGTCTTCTCTTCCACAGAATATTAAAGATAAATTACTTTCATATAGCGACAGCAGAATTACCACTGATGGTTGTCTGGTAATTAAAGCACAGCAGTTTCGTAGTCAGGAAAAAAATAAAGAAGATGGAATCACGCGTCTTGCAGAGGTAATTCGATCAGCAACAATTGTCAGAAAAAATCGCAAAGCGACCCGTCCGAGTAAAGCTTCGCGCACACGTCGTCTCGAAAGCAAAACCAAACGGGGACAAGTCAAATCGCTGAGAAAAAAGGTACGCTGATCATTAACAGTCACAATTGCCCACCTGTCACCCCCGCAGCTTTTTCACCGCAGCGGAAACAACCTCAAGTGTCCTGTCTATTTCTGAAGCAGTAGTCATCCTTCCGGTCGTGAAGCGAACAGTTCCTCTCGCCCATTGACGTGGGACTGCCATGGCTTCGAGCACATGTGATATCTGGACACAATCTGAATGACAGGCTGCACCGGCAGAAGCCGCAACCTCCGAACCTATTTCATCCAGTAGCCTATTGGCATCAATTCCATAAAACGAAACACTCGCGGTATTAGGAAGACGCTTTTCTCGATGACCGTTAAATCGTATATCATCCACTGAACGACGTAATCCTGACTCAAGACGATCACGCATAGTTCTCATGTGTGTGGCATTTTCCTCAAGATTTTTCTCTGCTACCGCGCATCCTGCCCCAAGTCCGACAATCTCCATCACATTTTCGGTGCCCCCCCGAATACCCCTCTCCTGCCCCGCACCATGACAGAAAATTTCGGGTTCAACAGATTGCCGAATATACAAAGCACCCACTCCCTTAGGTGCATAAATTTTATGCCCAGCGACAGAGAGCAGATCGATTCCAAGCTCATCGACTGACACAGGCACTTTCCCAAGAGATTGTGCGGCATCGGTATGAAGTAATATTTCTTTTTTTTTGACAAGACTTGATATTTCAGCGACGGGTTGAAGAGTTCCCACCTCATTATTGGCATGCATGATCGTTATCAGAATGGTTGAAGGTCGTATTGAGGACATCACATCATCCACGTTAACAACCCCATACTCTCCTACAGGTACATACGTCACATCAAAGCCATGCCTTTCGAGAAATCTGCACACCTCAATCACCGCTGGATGCTCGATCTGACTTGTAATAATATGATTCCCTCTTTCAAAGCGGGAACCAGCGATGCTTTTAATAGCATGATTATTAGACTCGGTACCGCCACTTGTAAAAATGACCTCTTCGGGTAAGCACTTTAGAATGCCAGCCACCTGATCTCTCGCCGTACTTACCGCCATCCGCGGTCGCCGCCCATACCAGTGTGAACTTGACGGGTTACCAAATTCGCCTTCGAAATATGGACGCATCGCCTCAATCACTTCAGGAGCGTGGGGTGTGGTTCCATTGTAGTCAAGATATATAGGTTTGTGCTCAGTCATCAGCATTCACTCTTAGCTCAATATCAGACGAAAGTTAACCATGGAGAAAAGTAATGTGGTCGGAGAGTATTGAAAAATCCACTCTGCCAACTCAATATCTGCATAGTGTAAGGCTTCAAAAAGACGTTCTGCATACGATCTAACAATATCACAAAAAGATAGTAGAGAAAAATTCTTAAATTGAGATTTACCTAATGAAACATTATCCTCCAGTAGATTCACATTTTCCTCGTAGTAACTGTCAGAGGGAATTACATAAATTCCTCGCCCGCACTGATAGTTGTGAACAACGTAATTTTTTCAGGATGCGATCGAACAGGAATTTCCAGGAATACTCATCAACTCGTACAAGGTACACGTGAAATTTCAACCGACAGATCTGGCGTAGTACACGATTGAAAATATTGCAGAAGAGACAGCGAAATCATCTGTCGAGACAGTTATAGCCTCATTAGACATACATCATCACTGATAAAGGCGGGAATATAGAAACTTATGATAGAAAGACGTTTGTATTTAGTAATTCCAATCAATCCCTCCAAGAATAATATCAGTTAACCGATATATTTTTTCGTCCCGAAAAACAAATTCGGTCAACCCTCTGAGGTTAAGGGTATCACCGGCTTTCATTTCTTCTGAAAGATCAATGGCAAGAACGCTTGTATAGAAAATTTCAACAAAAGCCTGGTCCTCTTTCTCATGAAATTCCATAACCGTCTGCTTTCTCGAAGAATACAGGTTTCTACTTTGTTCGGCTAATATGCGATACTCATTTTTCCCCTGAATATAGACCTTAACCTCACCATCAGTGACACTCTTGAATTCGATCTCCGGATGAAGCATTGAGAGCATCGCCTCGATGTCAAATCCGTTATATGCATGAATAAAATCAGATATAAAATCCTGTTTCTCCTCTGTATTCATATGTCGCCCTCCAATTTTTGGAGTATTCAACTCATGCTTTAGATAATCTTGAATAGCAGAAGGCATCATTCTGATCCTTTGGTGTTTTTTCCTAAGTATACCGGAACGTTGAATCTTCAAATCCAGACTGGCTTTGCAGGTATGAACCGTATTAGCTCATTTAATCTATTAAACGCCCCAGCACAGTCGAATTGAGCAGGTACACTTTAGTAATAACTGCTTTTTTTAGTTATACATTCACACTACTTTCGTTAAAAGCTTTACGATCCGCACCGCAGATAGGGCAACAGTCCGGCAAACTCCCACTACTTACAAATCCACAAAACTGACAGACATAATAGTTCTGCCCATCTTCAATCTTGATTTCATTATTTTCAGACAAATAAAATGCCTTATTACGACGCTCTACAGAGCGTAACTGTGACAAAACCTGAATCATCGGTGTATCGTCTTCCTGAGCGGCACTAATGAGATCTTCCGACAACCTCTCAATGATTTGTTCAATTTCTTTATCGAAAAGCGTTTGAATATACCTATCAGTCATATCCACCTTACCTCTAAGAGAGTTAAACAATCTGCGAGCTTGTACAGATTCGGATTCTCCGATGACCCGTAATAAACGGCTGATTTCT
Source organism: Desulfosediminicola flagellatus (assembly GCF_005116655.2). Taxonomy (GTDB): domain Bacteria; phylum Desulfobacterota; class Desulfobulbia; order Desulfobulbales; family Desulfocapsaceae; genus Desulfopila; species Desulfopila flagellata. The sequence goes on from NZ_CP050698.1 coordinate 4,336,915, forward strand.
ATATGTTCTGATAGTGCTGCCCGCCTGGCATAGATGTTCTTTCTAGCCGAAGCAAGTGAGAGTAAGGCAAATGTTGTGATCAGTTTGTCCCTGAGAGATTCCACTGAGGCTCACCTTCTGCCCATCTGAATGAATATTTGCCGAAGACTCTTATCGACCAGTCAGGTTACCTATCTGCTCATTATCCGCTATATTGCTCGATATCTGAGCTGTCCGTTTTCCAGGCAGGCAGTGCATAAAAGACACCTATATCAATCGATGCTACCGGCTATTTCTTTACACAGACACTGGTTAAATACTTTTCTGATGATTTCAGATACTTTTATCACAAGTGGCTTTTCTGGCAGTCTGTATACGTCTGGACTACCAAGTCATGCACCTGCTTCTTTTGAGACTCCAACACTTTTACCGAACACCAATGTTTCACTACTGCTTTTGATTATACACTATTTCCTATGCCAGTTATAAGGAGTATCATTCGGCAACCATACAATTGGCGAAATTAATAGACTCTGCAGCTTACGCTACTTCCAGGAGAACCACATAAAGTTCTGATTTCAGGATTCTTACATCAACAGATAAAGAATAATTCTCAGGCGTAATAGAATAAAAACCATCTGTAAAACGGTACGTATTTCCTCTGCCTATACGCGTATGATCATCTCGACAGAGTCAACTATATACGGCATCAATTCTGTTTCACTCTGTTTTCATCAAGAACATTTCCATGTTAGGATTTTGATTGCAAGCATAATTTTCACTCAACCAAAGAAATTATATTCAGAATAGCTGAATGTTACAGCATATACTCTACAAGCTTGATACCTTTAGCCTTTACTTATCAATACATTCAGGCGATCACTGGTGAATATGCCAATAAACATGCGACACTACGTGATAACAACTCAATGAACCATTACTTCCGCTCAATTCACATCATAAAAATGATATATTTATAGAGCAGGAGAACGTAACGAAAATTATTTTCAGATCAGACAAATTGCTTTAACGGGATTAATACAGATATGAGCTGCGCGTCTATTCATATCAGGCAATAGCACTAAACTGAGCGCAACAGCATGACATCATAACCATAAAATGAAGGTTCAGCATTGTATTGTGATGCGATATGGTAAAATGTTTCTTTTGAGAAAAAGCAGACATGGGTCAAATCACGTATATAGTGCCAGTTTGCAAATGCCTGCCGATTTTTCACCAGTTTTGTCATTATCCCCAGCCAACCACCGGTTTTCAGCATGCTAAAGATCTGATCCAGCTCGCTGCCCGGACTATAGAGATGTTCTACCACTTCGGTTGCACATATAAAATCGTACTGCTTCGTAAATACAGAGCGATCATTATAATAGACTGGATCATAGACATCCATTTCACAACCAGCTTCCTGGAGCATAAGAGAAAGCGTCGGTCCCGGCCCGCAACCAAAATCAAGCCCCGTGCTTCCTGATGTCAGCCGTTCAAGCAGCGGGATACTCAGGCGTGATAAAAAATCACGGTACCCTTGGTCATCCGGGTCGTTACGATGCAGATCATAGACAGCTTTCTCCTCTTCTAGAGACAACCTGAATTTTTCTGGAACAAAAACCAGTTTACAATTCTCACACTGGTAATACTCTCTTACCGAATCTGTATGATAGTGTTGGATGACGTTTTGGGCACATAGGGGGCAATTCATAGATTCACAATTCTTGGCAAGTTACAGTTTTCGCATAAAAAGGACTTTCGGCTGCCCTTCGCTGAGATAATTGTGGGTTACAGGAATTTCAGCCACAATATCATCTCCATCTTCAATCGAAAAACCCATAGATGCATGAAACGCTATGGATAAGGTATTTACAGGAGATGTACATGAACGCACGATTGACCTTGAGTTTGCCCTGCAGACATCAAAAAACTCAGCATACAAAGACCGACCAACTCCTATTTCACGAAACTCTGGATGCACACCGGCCAACTGAATATAGCCTTCATCGCTGTAGGTCTGTGATAAAAAACCTAAAAGGAATCCTGCTAATTTGCCATTATCCTCAGCGATAAAGCATGTTTCCCGAAAATGGTAGAAAAATATTTTCAAGACGCCACTGCTAAGATCACGGCCTCCCCACCATTCTTTGACGACCTTAACAATACGCTGATGATCTTCTGGAACTGGTTGTCGGATCTGCATAATCTTTTACGCAGTAGCAGTTGAATTGAGCAGCATATCCCATATAATCAGCTTCCAGGTAATGCAGCAGATAACAGGAAAAAGTGGTGATCCTTGCAAGTATTATCGTAGCATCCTACTCATTTCCACATGCATTGAAGTAGTTTCATACACTTTGAAGCCGAGCCGTTTATAAAGAAATTCAGCGGGATTGCCCTTTACAACTTTAAGGGTTATCAACTTACATGATTTCTCAGATTGATCAATAATGGTGCGAATAAGAGCGGTACCTATCCCAAGATTTCGATACTTTTTATCAAGCTGTATTTCGGCGAGATAGATTTCATCGTGTTGATAGACTAGCTTTATGAATCCGGCCAATACTCTGCCAATCTCTATCACCTGAGTAGTATCCGGATCAAAATTGGTACGAAAATATGAGGATCCCACTGACAGTGCTTCTCAACGTGGTTTTTCATGTTTTGGCAATACAGGGTATCAAGAACGTCAAGATCCTGCTGATCCGCCTTTCTGGTAATACAACCTACCACTTCTCAGTCCTAACACCTCTCGCCTCACCGAATCCTAAGACAAATCAGATGACCGATATCTGACAGTACTCAACTTATCGTATCCAGGAATAGCTCTCCGGCCATTCCTCTTCATCCTGGTATTTTGAGCTAAACTGTCTCGTGCTGGTGATTACTTTACTGGTACAATTCAAGGTGCAATGAATGAAGTGCGGTGTTACGTCTTTCCAGCTTGAACGTTTATTCTTTTGGCCTAATTGTCTCTGGGTTTTGAAATCAATATTAAGTTCAACACATTCTAGTCTCCCAGGATCCAGATTATGATCATCAAGATCTCTTATCATCCAATCCCTTAAACGATCTACAATTCCGAGAGGGTCTATGGCATTTCCATCATGAAAGCATTCTTCAGTGAGCATATCAATTCGCAGGGTACCCTTCTCCATTTCCGCCAACCGCTTATAATCAAACATTAACTCCCAACCGCAGAACATTTGTCCAAGATTTTGTGCATGATGCTTAAGACGTTTAACACTCATATATCAGTCCCCCTGCTGCGATTTCCAAACCTCAATTACCGAGAGATAACTGAAATTCTTTAACCCTGATTCTCATCTCCATTCTTTTCAGTCCAGAAAAACATAAGGTAAACATGGTTTCCAACCTGCCACACACGTCCTTAATGATAGATATATTCCCCATCACCTCAGTTTCACTTACACTGATATATACCATCAAGTTATACAGCCCCATAATGGTTTTCTATTAGCCCACCTCATGAAAATCACCATTATATTGTCAGGTTAAAACCATATTTATTCCGTAAAATAGGGTGGTTGTTAAAATTCTCAACGACCTGGACCTGAGAACAAACCAGATTGCAAAAAAAATGAAAATTTTCTTTACCTGCCATATCGGTAATTCTCAACTACGAGGCTCCTCTAGACCTTTAAGAGAAACCACAGTTTCTAATCAGTACTGCCCTCATGGTATTTTTCTGAATTTCAGGAGAGGACACAGCAGAGAGGCTAAATCGATTAGCCTTAACCACTTGAACAACTTATCAAAAAAACACAAACCCTGTTTATCACCCAAACCATCAAATCAACTTTTCAAGAATAGAGACAGTGTGCTCAACACCATTTTCATGACGTAATTTCTCGCCGATATCTTCCGCAGCTACATGCATCTGCCTGTTTTGAGTCAACTGATTTAACGACTGCACCAGATTTTCTACCCGAATATTCCGTTGTGGAATTGGTAGAGGACCGGCACCAAGCTCATAAACCGTATTAGCCCAGAAAGATTGATCTCCCATAAATGGGCAGATCAGTGACGGTTTCCCAGCCAGTAAAGCTGCAGCAGTTGTTCCTGCACCTCCATGATGAATAACCCCAGCGATTCGTGGAAACAACCATCCATGCGGAATAGTATCAACATGTAAAATACTCTTGGGCAACTTTGTAATTACAAGTCCACCCCAACCGGTTGCAAGTATCCCACGAAGATTTGCTCTCTGCAGTGCTTCGATGACTATTTCGGTACGCTTTTTTACATTTTTTCCGGTCATGCTGCCAAAACCGATATAAACAGGTGGATCTCCAGTGTCCAGAAAATCCTTCAACTCTCGTGGAGCAGACCATTTTGTCTCCTGATCCAAAATCCAATAACCGCATATTTCTGCCTCGGCAGGCCAGTCTGAAGGTTTTGAAACTACATGTGAACTAAAACCGTGTAATATAGCCTTTGGCCCGAACTCCGATGTGAAATCAAGAAAAGATAGAGACTTCTGGCCTGCTAATCCAAGAACATCATGGCGAAAATCATTTACCAGCCCACGATATGACCAATACCCCAGCTTTACCAGAGTATAACTGAGCCTGTTTAGCCAACCACCCATTCGCCAATCAGGGAGACCAGGGACGGCAAAATCAGCAGTTGGGACAATCATCGGTTGTAAACATCCCATTACTGATGGAATGCCCATTTTTTCAGCAATAGAAACTGCGGCAAGAGCTTTGGGATGATAGAAAATCAGATCTGGCTGAACGTTGTTCGCTACCGCCCATGAGTCCTGCATCATTTTCCAGTTTGAAGGATGTGTCTGTTTCATCAAGCGAGATATCGTTCCGAACGATCTGACAACACCGGACACTCCTTTAATCGTTTCACGGCCTGCATCTGTTTCAAACATCTGTAACAGTTCGTCTGTCATATAGCCATACGCCAGGCCATGCTCTTCAATGAGCAATTTAAAACGACAGGCTGTGCAGATTGTAACATCATGCCCGGCGTTTATAAGCCCCTTACCTAGAGCAATGTACGGAAGAACGTCACCAAGTGACCCAAAAGTAAGTATAAGAATTTTCATGTAACTCTATTATGTTGTCATCCTCAAACGCAGTATGTTGCTCAAGATCAAGCAGTGAGACAGGTTTTTCTGTTGATATAATTGATATTTTAAGATGAAAGCTTAGGTCGTAATTCGTATATCCTTCGCCTTTACCGCCTGTATTACTGGACCAAAACTTCGTATATGCGAAAGGGTTTCATTATGATGGAGACGAATAACAGATGCGGTAGCATGCTCCTTATCGTGAGTGGTGTGAGCATCAGCAGCAAGTTGCACAGAATACCCTAATGCCGCACTACGCCGAACAGTGGTATCGACACAAAATTCAGTGGCATATCCACAAACAATTACATCGCTGACTTTGAGAGACTGTAATAATTCATCAAGCCCGGTTTTCTGAAAAGAATCAGGTGTGCTCTTACGTACAATGTAATCAGATTGTTTTGCAATCAACCCAGGTACCAATTCCCACCCTTGGCTTCCATGCTCAAGAATCCCCTGAGCCTGCTCATGCTGGATGAAGATAACAGGAACACCTTCTTTTCTCGCACGTTCACTCAACTCATTAATGCGAGAAATCACCTCATCCGCCTCAAATGGTCTCGGGACAACATCAAATAGCCCGCATTGCACATCTATAATTACTATTGCAGAACCCATTCCTATTCCTTTTTGCTAGTCAAAATGGCAACTTTTCATTTAAAATAAATTAATTTAAAAAAAAGCTAAGTCTTCAAATAAACTGTTTTTTCTTAATGGTCATTTTCTAAACCTATTAATAGTCATGTGAATTCAGGTAATTTAACACATGCAATCCAATATCATCATACGGATAAAGTCATTTTATTTTGTTTCCATCCGAAAAATCGTCATTTTGTTCAAGATCAAGGCGCGTGTCAATACTGACACATGCAATTGGATATAAAAAGTCCTGTACCTTTCCTCAACTGTTTGCGACCATATAGCTGCGTAGCATCTTCTCAATCTATTCTTGTCAGAATAAGCATCCGATGCTGAACATAATTTTCGCCAATATTCATCCTGACAACCAAATACGGTCATTATTTGAGGTAATTAATGCTCAAAGGAATTCATCATGCCGCAATTATCTGCTCGAATTATGAGAAGACCAAATTTTTCTACGTTTCTATATTAGGGCTGGAAATTGCCGCAGAAAATTATAGAGACAGCAGAGATTCGTATAAACTCGACCTCAAACTTCCTGATGGCAGCCAGATTGAGATTTTTTCGTTTCCGGATCGGCCAGCAAGACCCAGCTATCCTGAAGCACGGGGACTTCGCCATTTGGCCTTTAGTGTTGCGTCAATTAAAACGTTTGTCACTTACCTGGAATCTGCGGGCATAGACGTTGAGCCTATCCGCATAGATGAGTACACAGGAAAAAAATATACGTTTTTTAAGGATCCTGATGACCTCCCACTCGAATTGTATGAGCAATAAACAAGATACTCTATCAGTATTTCACTCATCTGATGCATTGAAGTATTATAACAATCAGTTACAGCGAGAACAGAAGCATTCCTGTTTGATAATGAATAATAATTAACAGATATTTGTTGCATTAACAGCCGAGACCTGTTAGATACAGTGCTCTTTTTACGTGCGTGCCGTACCAGGAAATGAAATGACAGTACATTGCAAGGAACTGGAGAGGCACATTCAGGCGGTCTGTAGGGGTATCGTTGTCCCTGCTTGGTTATTATATTTTCGATTTACCGCCTATTCCTTCCATTGCAGATGACGTTTGACCGCCTCTCCTTTGGGATTAACCCAATTAGTATTACAGGATGTACCATGTCTAATGATTTTCTTACCGTTATGCCGCAGACTTTTTCCGACCTCGGACTTATCGAACCACTCTTAAAATCTCTCGAAAAATCTGGTTACACAGAGCCTACTCCAATTCAGGCTAAAATGATCCCCCACGTAATGGCGGGACAGGATGTTGTCGGTCAAGCCCAAACCGGTACTGGTAAAACAGCCGCTTTTGCACTTCCTTTGCTCAACCAGCTCCGCCCCAACAAGAAAGCACGCCCAACTGTACTTGTACTTACTCCGACACGAGAACTGGCCATCCAGGTATGTGAAGCGTTTAAAACATATGGCGCCAACATGAGCCATCTTCGTGTTCTACCAATTTTTGGTGGGCAGGACTATTCCGGACAACTTCAGGCTCTTGAACGTGGTGTGCATATTGTTGTAGGAACTCCAGGCAGAGTTATGGACCATATGCGCAGAGGCAGCTTGAATCTCAGCACCATTCAGACTCTTGTTCTTGACGAAGCTGATGAAATGCTGAAAATGGGATTCCTCGACGATGTTGAATGGATTCTTGAGCAGGCTCCGAAAGAGCGCCAGATAGCGCTTTTCTCCGCAACCATGCCGAGTTCTATTCGTAAGATCGCAGGAACATATCTCAACGAACCTGTAGAGATTACCATTAAGAGCAAGACAGTTACTGCTTCTACTATTACACAGAGCTTTATTACTACTAGCGGTTTTAATGCAAAACGTGTGGCACTTGCCCGTATCCTTGAAGCTGAGGATTTTGACGGCATGCTTATATTTGTTCGAACCAAGATTCAGACCGTTGAATTAGCAGAATATATTTCCGAACTTGGATACTCATGTTCCGCACTTAACGGTGACATGGTTCAGAACCAACGCCTTCGTACTGTTGAGCAGTTAAAAGCAGGTAAGCTTGATATATTGATTGCAACAGACGTTGCTGCCCGCGGCCTTGATGTTGAACGCGTCAGCCATGTACTGAACTTTGATATTCCTTTTGATACAGAAGCATACATCCATAGAATCGGCAGAACCGGTCGCGCAGGTCGTACAGGCCAGGCAATTCTTTTCCTCACTCCACGTGAGCGCTCTATGCTGAAAGCTATCGAACGTGCTACCAAGCAAAAAATCGATTCAATGCAGTTGCCATCAATTTCGGCTATCAACACCAAGCGAATAGCCAAATACAAAAACCAGATTACAGAGACACTCGCTACTGACTGTTCATTTTTCACAAAACTTATAGAAGAGTTTTGCCAGGAAAATGATACCCCCCCAGAGGTCGTCGCTGCTGCTCTTGCTAAAATGGCGCAGGGTAAGACCCCGCTGCTGTTAAAAGAAGAGCCACGAAAAGAATTTTCTCGTGATCGCGATCAGCGACGTACCAGAAATGATGACACCAGAAAAAACACCAGAGAACGCAGCCCACGAAAACCACGACCAGTAGCTGGACCTGTTGAAGACGGCATGGACAGATACCGCATCGAACTCGGTGAGGCACATGGCGTAAAGCCGGGCAACATCGTTGGTGCTATCGCCAATGAAGCGGACATAAGCAGCGATTACATAGGACGTATTGCAATTTTTGACGATTACAGTACAGTTGACCTGCCCTACGGTATGCCCAATGAGGTTCTTAAACTTCTGCAGGGTGTACGTATTAACGGACGCCCGATGAAGGCCAAAAAGGATGATTCTCCAGTTGCTACCGCTCCAGCTCGTCCGAGTGGACGCAGCGGTAAGCCAGGTTCAGGTTATGGAAACGGAAAGAACTTCAAAGGTTCCCGCCGTAAAACTCAGACCCGAAACAAATCATTCGCTGCACCTGCTGCAAAGTAAATTGCAGCCATCGGCTTAACGTCCGATCAAGAAAATATTACTACACTGGGCGGTATCTCTTACATATGTAAGGGTTACCGCCTTAGTCATTTTATACATATCGAGTCATGCTACAGAATACATTTTGCCATATACCCGGAATAGGCCCGGCTACTGAAAAACGGTTATGGAGCGCAGGTATCACTAACTGGGGACAATGGCAGGAACCTTCTCCAGTCCGATTGCCAAACAGCAGCAAAATAGAGATTGTGGACATCCTTGAGCACTCCTGTAACGCACTGGACGACGACCCTTCCTATTTCACTAATCAACTCGCCTCACACGAAGTATGGCGAATTTTCCCGCAATACAGACATCTGACCGCCTACATAGATATTGAAACCACAGGTCTTGGCGATGATGCCGACCTCACTACAATTGCGCTCTACGATGGCAACGAGGTTAAATATTATGTTAATGGGAAAAACCTTGACCAATTTCTGGAAGATATCTGGAAATACAAGGTCCTCGTCACCTACAACGGTAAAGTTTTCGATATCCCGTTTTTAGAAAGATATTTCAGAATAACCCTGAACCATGCGCAGATAGACCTGCGTTATATCCTTGCCCGTCTCGGATTTAAGGGTGGTTTAAAAGGCTGTGAGAAAATGCTTGGTATTGACCGTGGCGGCCTTGATGGTGTTGATGGGTATTTTGCGGTATTGCTTTGGAAAGAGTATGAAAACTACAACGATGAGAGCGCACTCGAAACACTGCTTGCCTATAATATTGAGGATACAGTGAATCTGGAGCAATTGATGATTGAAGCCTATAATCGCAATATCTCCCAGACACCTTTTGCTAAAGAATTGAAAATACCGGCTCCGATACAACCACAACTACCGTTTCAGGCTGATCTCGCCTGTGTACAACGGGTAAAACGTCGCTACGCATTGTGATATACCTGCGCAGCCTAAGTGCTTATGGAATATATACACTTAGGCTGCACAGGTAGTAGTTTGTTTTTCTAAAAAACAACCAAGCCTGAGAAAGTTTAAACAGTTACTATATCACCTTCTTTGGCAAAAAATACTTCAGTATCTCCACCATATTTTCCAGGATCGCAATACTCTTTTGCCATTTCATCTATCTGGGCGTCAGTTCTGTCTGGATCATGATGAAACAGTGCCAGTTTTTTTACCCCAACCCTGTTTGCCGATTCAATGACATGTTCAACCGTTGAATGGCCCCAGCCAACTCTGCCGTTTGCATACTCATCGGCTGTGTATTGACTATCATGGATCAGCAGGTCAGCACCGGCATAAAATTCTTCAATCACTTCATTTTGTTCCTTTGCGACCTCTTCCCCTTCATAGGCCATAGCCTCATCATAATCAGGATGCTCGGGATCAGTTATAAAAAGATTGCGAAACGGCTCGGTATCATAACAGGTGCAGACTTTTTTATCCTTGTACTCGAATCTATACCCCAACGCAGTGATAGGGTGATTCAGCAGCTTTGTTACCACATTGAGCCCATCTCCCAAATCAATACCAGGGTTTTCCTTCAACCGGACATACTCAATGTCTGAAGCAAGCTCACCCATATTTACTGGAAAATAGCGGTATTTCATCTGACCACCGACAACATCCTCAAGAGGATCATCCTCAAAGGTCACCGGACCAAAAACCTTAAGCTTTGTGCCGGGAATATATATGGGTGTGAAATACGGAAAACCCATGATGTGATCCCAATGTGTGTGGGAAAGAAATATGGCCGTATCAATCGGTCCTTTTGGAAGGTCATTTTGCAGCAGATAGGTACCGAGTTCGCGAATGCCCGAACCGGCATCTACAATTATTAAGCGCTCATCGGCACCAACTCGTAATTCGATGCACGCACTGTTCCCACCGTATTTCTGGGTATTGGGTCCCGGACAGGGAATAGATCCGCGGACACCCCAAAACCGGACTTTCATCGCGCTCCTGTGTAAGTGATAGGTATAATGTATTACATACTGAAAGGGTCAAAAAACGATTTCGACGGGTTCGGCAACCAGGTGTGCCGGTCAGTCCTGAACACACTTTCGTAACAGGCATCTATCTTATATTTGTAAAAACACTTCGGCTTTTCGAATTTCTTCCTGCACATCCTCACTGATTGTACCAAAATCCTCAACGCTTATATTGAGAAGACTCAGCAGATGTAAAACGTCTACTTCACTCGGGAATGAGTTACCCGCATAACCGATATCAAGGATATTCGTGTACGAATTACCAAGCGCAACGAACGCCACCTGTTCAGCAAGTTTTCCCTCGAGGCCATCAACATCATGATGACGTGAGATACAGGTTGTGATTACTTCGTTGAGTTTCCACTTCTCTGCAATCATAAATCCAACTTCCTGATGATCTATTCCAAGCACCTCTCTCTCAACTTCAATAAGCGGAAGTTGTTCCTCTTTGGCAATTCTCAATACATCTATATATTCATCACCAAAAGGAATTTTACCAAGATCATGCAAAAGGCCGGCAACAAAAAGTTCCTCCCGCTCCATAACCGGTACATCCTTTATGGCGGCTAGCATCTTGGCGCTTACCCCGGCTCCGATAGTATGGGCCCAGAATCGTGAAGTGGGTAGAGCTTTAGACTTCTTGGCTCCGGCGACAGTACGGATGATAGCAGTACTTAGAGCCATGTTCTTAACCGTGTTCATACCCAGCATAGTAATTGCACGAGTAAGTGAGGTAATCTTTGTGACAAGTGAATAATAGGCAGAGTTAATAAGTTTTAGCACCTGACCGGTTAAAACTGGATCCAGTGATATAACTTTGTTCAACTCATTAGGTGAGGCATCAGTGCGGCTACAGATTTCCATAACCTTCCCAACCGTAGTTGACAGGCTCGGCATCTTTTTTATGAACCGCTCGATATCTTTTCTCTGTTTATCTTTATCCAAGCTCATAAGCTCAGGTCCTTGAAGAGCCTAAAATTTCAATGTAATACAGCGTAAATACCAGCCTTCTAAAGCATTGTATCGAAAGAAACAGGTCAGGTCAAGAAACTGCCTCAGCTAACTCACTAAACAAATTGAGAGACCTGATTACAAAGTGTCTATGAGTCAGGAAATATCAGAGAACTTTACAGCATCAGCATAAGCAAAGGTGGTTCCTCCAAAGATATCAAGTGCACTCCCGACGGTAGCATCCATCTTCCCTTTACCAATTTCCCGTATCAGTTGCATATCACTAATATTACGAATTCCCCCCGCATACGTAGTGGGTATCGGTGACCATTTGGCCAGCTTGCTTACCAGATCTATCTCAATTCCGGAGCATTTACCTTCAACGTCTGCCGCATGAATTAAAAACTCATCACAGGAGGCAGCCAGATCTTCGAGAATTTCAGGAGAAATGATTACGTCAGTAAACTTCTGCCATCTGTCGGTAACTATGAGATAGTCGTCACCGCGTCTTCGACAGCTCAAATCAAGCACGAGTCGCTTTTTTCCTACTGTGCGTACTAACTTTGCCAGACGCTGTCTGTCAATCTTGCCATCCTGGAACACATAAGAGGTCACGATAACATGTGATGCACCGAAATCGAGCCATTCAGGCGCATTCTCGGCGGTAATACCACCACCTATCTGCATACCACCAGGCCAGGCCGCCAGAGCATCTTTTGCTGCTCCGTCATTTCCAGAACCAAGCTTAATGATATGGCCACCAGTGAGATTGTCTGCACGATACAACTCAGCATACCAGGAAGAAGGTTTATCTGCGGTGAAATTTGTTTTCAGCGCCTCAGGACTTTCATCATTTAGAGATGATCCAACTATCTGTTTCACCTTCCCGTTATGCAGATCTATACAAGGTCTGAATCTCATGGTCCCCTCAACACGTAAAAAACAAATAAAAAAAAACGGGATACCCGCTTTTGCGGACATCCCGTTTTAAGATCAAACTATCACTACTCAGCAGCTCTGATAATATACTTCTGCAGCTTAGCCTTTCTGGATAAGCATGGTAGAAGGATCAAGCTTGAGGGTAGTGCCGGGATCAACTGTACATTCTTCACATTTGAGAATGTCCAGGTTGATCTCATCACCCTCTGGGTTGATAAGCAGAACTGTGTCAAACAGGTCATCAATTTCGTGGCAAGGTGCAGGAACGCCATCTGTACTAACGCGATCGTCTTCACGATGACGTACAGCGGAAAACCAGATCATTTTCAGACCACGCTGTTCCATGAACTCGCGCATTTCCTGAACGGTTTCGCGATCTGCTGAAGTGAAATCAAAACCATCAATGATGAGACACTCTGGCTTATAGATGTTCTGCTCTACAAGATCATCGAGACGCTCTTCGAGAATTGCTTTAGAAAAAGAGCTTTCTTTGAAGGTCATGATCATTCTGTTCTTCATAACTTCTGGAATTGACTCTACAGTCTCACCCTCGGTCAGAAGAGAGAGAATATCGTCGTACCAGCTTCTTGTCTTGTCTACCGTCTCGCCGATAGAAACGTGCAATACTTTATTACCAACAAGCATGCAGTCGAGTGCGAACTGTACCAGAATAGCGGTCTTTCCAAGTCCGGCTCTGGACATAACCAGACCCATATTACGGATTCCGTCTTTGGCCTTCTCCTCAAGGCCTAAGGCCTTAAGGGGATTATTCACTACTAAATCGTTGTTTGCCATGGCAAATCACCTCTATATTTTTCGTGTTTGCGTGCACTACTTTCCTATGCAGCCAACAGTCAGGTGCACTCAAGTACACCTGATATAATCTCTTTCTAGTACGTTATGATTTTAGAATCAACCTTTCTTCTTCTCATCCTGATACGCCTTGATCAGTTCTTCACTAACTGTCTTCGGTACAGGTTTGAAGCTTGCGAACTCCATGGTAAACTCTGCTTTACCCTGGGTAAGGGAACGGAGTACGGTTGAGTAACCAAACATTTCAGAGAGTGGTACTTCGGCTTCAATTACAGTATAGAGGCCTTCTTCCATAGAACCGATAATCATACCGCGACGCTGATTGATAGAGCCCATAACAGCACCCTGAAACTCGGAAGGACCCTCAACAGCAACCTTCATGATCGGCTCAAGGATCTGCGGCTTAGCTTTCATGTAACCTTCTTTGAAAGCGCCTACAGAAGCGAGCTGGAAAGCAACGTCAGAGGAGTCAACTGCGTGGTAAGCACCATCGTTGATGGTACATTTAACACCGGTGATAGGAGCGCCGATGAGGGAACCTTTAGCAATTGCCTTCTGGAAACCTTTGTCACAGGAGCTGATGAATTCACGTGGAATAACACCACCAACAATCTTGTCTTCGAATTGGTAATCACCTTCTTCAAGTGGCTCAAGGAAACCAGCAACACGACCAAATTGACCGGAACCACCAGTCTGCTTCTTGTGTGTGTAGTTGAAATCAGCACGCTGAGAGATAGCCTCACGGTATGCAACCTGTGGAGCACCGACCTCAACTTCAGCCTTGTACTCACGCTTCATACGCTCAGTGTAAACCTCAAGGTGAAGCTCACCCATACCGGAAATGATTGTCTCGTTGGTTTCTTTGTCAACGTAGGAGCGGAAGGTAGGATCTTCTTTGGTAAATCTGTTCAGCGCCTTGGACATGTTAACCTGCGCCTTGTTATCAACAGGAATGATAGCAAGGGAGATAACCGGCTCAGGAATATGCATAGAAGTCATAGAGCATGAAATCTTGTCGTCACAGAAGGTGTCACCGGAAGCACAATCAATACCAAAGAGTGCTACGATATCACCAGATCCACATGAATCAATCTCTTCCATCTCGTCAGAATGCATACGGCAGAGACGACCGATCTTTACTTTCTTACCGGTACGGCTGTTGAATACGGTGTCACCTTTATTCAGAGTACCTTGATAGGTACGAATATAGGTGAGCTGACCGTAACGACCATCTTCAAGTTTGAAAGCAAGCGCTACAAGCGGATCAGCTGGATCGTTAGTCACCTGTATTTCCTGCTCATTATTCTTGAGATCAAGTGCATTATTAATGACATCAGTTGGAGCTGGAAGGTACTGTTCTACCGCATCAAGAAGCTTCTGAACACCTTTATTCTTGTAAGCAGAACCCATAAGAACAGGGGTGAACTCAAGTGCAAGGGTACCCTTACGGACTGCGTCCCAAATCAGATTGTGTGGAATGTCTCCACCTTCGAGCAACGCTTCCATCAACTCTTCAGAGAACATTGAAATCTCTTCAAGCAGAGCTTCACGGCGCTCTTCTGCTTCAGCGAGCATATTTGCAGGAATCTCTTCTTCGCGAATTATCTCACCGTTTTCGCCATCGAAGTAAACCGCCTTCATGATTACCAGATCAACAACACCTTGGAGATCATTCTCGAGGCCGATCGGCATCTGCATCATATGGGCGTTAAGAGCAAGTTTATCCCGAAGCTGACCGGTGACTTTTTCTGGATTAGCACCGGTACGGTCACATTTGTTGATGAATGCAATACGTGGAACGTTGTAACGGGTCATCTGACGATTAACGGTAATCGACTGGGACTGTACACCACCAACGGAGCAAAGAACCAGAATAGCACCATCAAGAACCCTCAATGCACGCTCAACCTCAACGGTAAAATCAACGTGGCCCGGAGTATCGATAATGTTAATATCAATATCTTTCCAGGAACAGTAAGTAGCTGCGGATTGAATCGTAATTCCACGCTCTTTCTCCAGTTCCATGGAGTCCATCTTCGCGCCTACACCATCCTTGCCGCGAACCTCATGAATTGCATGGATCCTGTCGGTGTAAAACAGGATACGCTCGGTCAGGGTTGTTTTTCCTGAATCGATATGGGCACTAATACCAATATTGCGTACTTTAGTTAAATCTGTGTTCATGGCTGCTATCCTTTACCAACTCTGCACACCGGAAAATCTCCGGCCCCACTGTAAATCGTTTGGGTAATGAAATAAAATAAGGAGCTAAAGCTCCCTGCAACTCCGTATTTGGATGATATGATTCATTTCAAATCAGGAATTGTACTCTGTCATTATCGCCCCTCTCGTTACCTATGGGGCATAGGGTTCCCAACATCGGTACCTGCAAATATACGTTTATCAGCTATACCTTCAGGAAAGGGAACAAGTAATCTACAAAAAAACACGCTTAATCAGGCAGCTTGAACTGCGAGACCAGCGAAAATCTGTTCAAAAAACCAAGAAGATTACATCAAACCTAACATTAAAGCTATAAAAAAAAGGGGCTCTGTTACTTTTGCGCATAGCTTCAGCTCCTGTTTTTTCGTAATTTCCTTCGCCGAAAAGACATAATAATCGTGTGGAGTCAATTATTCTCAAACAAATACTGAACTTATACATATTGAATTCAACACGTTACCATCAAAAAATCCACGCACAAGTATTTACGGTCCTAATACGCCAGTGGAAGTCTGAAGTATCAGGTAAGCATTTTACAATTCAACTTCAAGCAAAAATACGTAGTTTCAGACAGAAGAGTCTATGCTCACTCTTTTTTTACCACGATCTCCCAAACTGCCTGCAGCTGCGATTTTTAACACCGATATACGTTAGGCAAATATTTTGAATTCTCGGATTTACGGTAAGAGAGTCAGGATGATCAGCGCGTAATTATTCTTTAATATCGTGAATACAGAAAGGGATAGTGCCAAGAATAGCAGTGTAGCATTCTGAGAAGAATATGTCTCACGGTGAAAAATTGACAACCCGACCACAAGCCCCCCCCCACTTCTATTATTGCATGCCGCCGGGTTGTCAATCTAAGCGTTTTTATTCATTAAGCAATGTGAATAAATCTGGTTACAAATTCACATTACGAATAATATACAAAAATATCTATAGACATAATAAATGTCCAGTAAGTAACCGGTAAAGGCAAAAGACTCGTACTTACCATATAATTACTGGTCACCTAAATCCTGAAGGATTATGACATGGGGCGTATTTATAAAGAAGTGGTTGACCTTGTACGATATCATTACCACATCCAGTCAGTAATATTTTAGAGAGTAGCGGTTCATTAGCCTCACTCTTAACTATTTGAGCGAGCGGGAGTAAACGAATATGACAAACCAAGAGCTGAAGTGTACGCTTCTTATCTGTGAAGATGATATATCCATTTTAGATATGCTGACTGACTATTTTAGCGATCTTGGAGCAAAAATAATTTCCACATCCGATGGTGGAAAAGCACTCGAGCTCATTAAATCAAGCCGTCCTGATATTGTCTTGCTCGATGTAGTGCTGCCAAATCAAGATGGGATTTCCATTGTCAAAGACATCAGGGATAACTCACTGGACGTTCCTGTAATCCTCATGACGGAAAAGAGTAGTATCGACGACAGGGTTCTCGGGCTTGATTCCGGAGCAGACGATTACCTGTGCAAACCTTTCAGCCCCAAAGAATTATTTGCTCGCGTAAAAGCGCAATTGCGCCGTTTACCTGCCTCATCAGATAAAACCGCTAAAACTCTACAATTCAACACGTTACGTATCAATCCATTAACACGTGAAGTTTACAACAAAAGCAGTCTAGTAACTGTAACCAAAACAGAATTTGATGTGCTGTATTATCTTGCGAAAAAGCATCCTGAAGTGATTGCTCATGAAGAATTGTTTTCCAAGGTTCTTGGTTATAATCCGGGCGTCGAAACCAAAGCCCTTACCATGCATGTCATGAATTTAAGGAAAAAATTCAGAAAACATGATATAGATGACGTCGAAATAACGGCTGTCCCAGGTGTTGGATACAGATTCACTACGCATAGCGACGCATAACATCACGGAGGCCGAATTAAACCTTAATACACTTAGCTACATCATGAAATTTACAATTCGGTCTCTCTGTGCCTCTCGGTCTCTTTGTTGCAAAACTTTTCTAGTTTTTACCCTCTTCCTGACCTGCTCACTCATATTGTTACCTCAGGTAAACGCTGATGAGCTGATATCTGTACACGTAAAGAAAGGAACTAATCTTATTCATCTGGCGCGGGATTATTGTACCAGCCGCACAGCCTGGAAAGAAATCGCTCAAGCCAACCAACTGAAAGAACCCTATATAATCCAAGAAAATAGTACACTCCTCATTCCATTACGTCTGCTCCTTACTGAAGGCCTTTCTGCCCAGGTGGCGTATGTAAGTGGTTCAGTAGAACTTCTGGAAACTTCCGGTCATCGCCGGACCCTCAAGTCAGGTGAACATATCTATACCGGGCAGTCTGTTGTGACAGGATCTGATGGCTATATACAACTGATCTTCCCAGACAAGAAGTTCACCAGGATAGAACCCGACAGTCAGTTAACTATCACCTACCTTTTCAAGCTCCTTGATGGTGCTGTTAAAGCTGAGTTATATCTCGAGCAGGGACGCCTTGTTCACAACGTTAAGAAAAAACTTAAAAAAAGTGATTCCTTCAACACGCGAACAGCCGTTTCCATAACCGGAATTCGAGGTACTGAATTCCGGATGAAAATGGAAGACGACTCGACAAACGTCGTGGAAACCCTAAGAGGCTTGGTACAACTGAAAAATAGCGACAGCCAGCAGGTATTACTTAAAAAGGGTGAAGGCTCACGGGTAAAGCAAGGTGAAAGTATAGCACCACCCAAGCCACTCCCTTCTTCACCTGTACCACCTCAATTGGCAGATGTTTATCGTACCCTGCCAATTAGTATCAAGCTCCCAGCCATGCAGGACGTTAAATATATTCGGCTGCGGGTAGCAAAAGATACTGAAGGCAATCGATCTGTTATTGAACAACTTGCTGCACCTGATGAAGAACTCTTAATCATGTCGCTGGAAGATGGCAAATATAGCGCATTTTTCACTGCAGTGAACCACGAAGGTTTTGAGAGTCCTGCAGCACAACCTGTTTCACTTACAGTGAGAACAGTTCCTGCCGCACCGGTGATTTCATCTCCCAAAAATGCTTACACAAGCTGGGACGAAAAACTTGAGATGCGTTGGCTACGATCGGATCAGGCTGAGAAATATCATACAGAACTCGCAAAAGATGAGCATTTCAATGACATTATTGAAAATTTAGTTACAGATAATCCCGCCTATCTCACTCCAAGACTTGAGCAGGGAACCTATTATTTTCGTGTAAAGGCAATTGCAGCTGACGGCTTTAACAGTAACTACTCGCAGCATGTTCAATTCTCTAAAGTAGCTCAGCCAGCGATGGGCAAGGTCGAAGGTTCAACCACTGAGGGTATCCACCTGCAATGGCCGGTAATTATGAAAAACTGTACATACGATATGCAAATTGCTAAAGATATACACTTTGCTGATATTTTTACGAGTGAAGCGGCTCTTACAGAAAACAGTTTTACCCTAGATAGTTATGTTGCCCATGGTACATATTACGTACGAATCAGGGCCACTCTCGAGAATGGTTTGCAGAGTCAATGGGCGCCAGCACAAAAACTCTACATAAAGCCTGAACCGCTAACCTGGAAACATGCTGTGATGGGCCTTTCTTTTCTAGCTCTCATCGCTCTCTGATTTCTGTCAGCGACATGACACGACGATTCCTTCCTATGCTTGCCGGGATACTTTTTATTCTGGTGTTGCAACAAAGTGGTTTGATCAATGGGTTGCAGAGCAATATTGAGGATCTGCTTTTTGAGTTGCGCGGTCCACGGACACCATCTCATTCCATAATCGTCATCGGTGTAGATCAAAAGAGTCAGGACATGTTAGGCTCCTGGCCTTTTCCCCGAGATCTACATGCAGCGCTTCTGGCTCGAGTATCTCAGGCTGCCGCCATTGGTTTTGATTTCCTTTTCACTGCCGAAACACACCATGACAGACCGTTCTCATCGGCAATGAAAAGTGATCCTCCAGTAATTCTTGCCATCGCCCGTACAACTGGTGATACATATCAGGTCCCGTCCCTGTCTCTATCTGGTTATAGCCAGATCGGACACGTGGAGACACTTCGTGGTCGTGACGGTATTGTAAGAGAAGTGATTCTTGAAGAGAATTCAAAGACACCGTCGCTCGCGCTCGCTTTATATCGCGAGGCAGGTTTAGCCGAAATACAATCAGCCTACTCAACTCCACTTCGAATTAATTATCTTGGACCTCAAAAGACCTTTCTCACTATTTCCTACGCAGATGTCATCGCAGGAAAATATAATAGCGAAAACGGAGCATTTTTTACCGACAGTTTTATCCTCGTAGGAGCAGACGATCCCGCATTAGGAGATACACATACAACACCTTACAGCATTAAGTCCGGCTCTCCGGGAGTGGAAATTCAAGCGAACATCCTTCACAACCTGTTATCACATAATTTTCTACAATCACTGAACTGGTTGAACTGGCTCCTTTTATCTATACCTATTGTGCTTGCTTTAGGATTATGGCCAAATCATAGTGAGCAGCTTAATATTGCAATAAATTCTATTGCAATATTACTCGTCTTTTCATTAGCAATTCTCCTTTTCTATCACGATGCTGTCATCGATATTGTAACACCACTGATACTTCTTATATCCAGTTACATGTTCCATCTATTAATTCATGTTATTCTACTAACAACACAGGTTTTCAGGCAGGTAGATTCGTTAGACAGGCAGTTACACAACGATCTGGATCGACTGTACCACACAATTCCATCCCACCTTGATACTCAACAGGCCAATTCTTGTAGACGGTTAGCACCAGATATCTCAACGGGTTTTCTGGAAATGGAATCAGCCTCTCATGCGCTTGGCCTGCAACATGATTTTATTGAAAAGCTCCTCTCACTGGAATCTCCTCCATTAATTCTTTGGGAAAAGATAAATGGATCCCCATGTCTAACTAATAGGTTGTTTGATGAATTATGGCATGAAACTCAAGAGATCCATTCAGGTCCACCAG
>NZ_CP050698.1:4380000-5405000 GCF_005116655.2 Desulfosediminicola flagellatus
AGTCATGCGCGATGCCTCCTGCAAGTGTGCCGATAGCCTCCATTTTCATGGCCTGTTGCAACTGACGTTCTAAAGTATCTTCTCGTGTTACATCCCGTTTAGTTGCAAAAAAATTGGTCACTTCACCCGCATTATTTACCAGTGGGCTGATCGTAGCTTCTTCTCGAAATAACATTCCATCTTTCTTTCGATTGGTAAACTGGCCATGCCAGACTTTACCTGCGAGTATTGCAGTCCATATTTCCTGATAGAATTCGCTATTATGAGCACCGCTCTTGAGGATATTCGAGTTTCTGCCTATAGCCTCATCCCTGCTATAGCCTGTTGTCTTGCAAAACTGCGGGTTCACATAGACAAGCAGACCATCACGATCGGTTATCATCACGCTGTCGTTTGACTGCTTAACAGCTTGCAGCAACAGATCCGTCTCATTATCTCCAGAAATTTTTAGTGAATTCTCGTGATTGGCTACTAGTGATTTTTCTTTTCCTCCCAAGCCTGTGTTAATTGCTATCCTCGGGTATAAGGACATAACCATCCTATCAAGATTGCCATTTTCCGAATTTAAAACAGGTTCCAGCACGAGCTGAAATTGTTTTTGCCCATCGTTCCCGTTTTTCAACCGGATATCGATAAAGATTGGTTGCGATAAATTTGAAACCAATTCAGAAAATAGCTGTTCTGCAATCACACTATTCTGCAACTGCCAGATATCTTGCCCAAGCTGCCCCCAATAAAGTCCATTGATATCAGCCGAAACAATCTTGGTCATCTGAGAATCACACCAGCTAACACAACCATCAGGTTGTAGAAGTGCAAGACCGATCTGAAACGTAGAATATTTCTGAGATGATTCTTCTGATGACATATTTTTTTCAGGTATCATTGAAATACCTGCCAAATTATTAACAGACGAGACTCTCCCTTCTACTTTTTGAGTTACGTATAGGAGCCTGCCGGATTGATCAATTTTTCGATTCCAATCAAGGTATTGTTCAAATCTTCACCACAATCACATAGCTCAAACCTAAGAGACAAATCTCCTCGGAATGTCAATTTACTAACGATAACAGATAGTTAAAAAAATCAGAGAGCAGCCAGACATCTCGTTGATTTTTCCTACTCTTTAAAGCTAACAAAATGGCATCTGAAAAATCAAATCTATCTTCGAAACAAACAACACCGATTTGAACAAAATTTGATAATCGCAACTGAGAAACTCAACATAAATATCTATTCCACTGACAAT
Organism: Desulfosediminicola flagellatus; assembly: GCF_005116655.2. GTDB lineage: Bacteria > Desulfobacterota > Desulfobulbia > Desulfobulbales > Desulfocapsaceae > Desulfopila > Desulfopila flagellata. The sequence continues at coordinate 4,381,250 of NZ_CP050698.1, forward strand.
ACACTGTCGCATTTACGTACATTCCTCTTCTGTAAAATCATCATATTCTTAGCCACATAGACAACAGGTATCGGCACCACAGGAACTATTCAACCAGCTATTGGAGGGATAATCATTTGAAGACATGCATAGTAACTGTAATAAAAACGTAATAATAGTGAGTTAATATCTATCTACAGTATTTGTCTTCAGATATGTCCGACAACGAGATCACAAAAACAACCACAGCTCCATATTACATTCAGAATTGAAGAATAAGGGAATACATAAGGCCATATCCCCCCCTGTTTCTTCTTAAAGGAAGGGTCAGCGCCGACCCTTCCTTTCTTATCTACCACTACCCTTCTTCATCACCTCGATTTCAGGTCATGTGAAGCCTAAGTAGCGTTGACTATAATTTTCCCCTAAGCAAGTGATTACCGAAAAACTGCTCTAGAGAATACTTTATTACTGCAAGTAGTATGTCTGTATTTGAGATTGTAGGGAGAACTTACGCGTCAACAATACAACCGATATACTACGACGTTTCAGCAACAGTCCCTAACTAGTTCTCATCCGAAAACAGTGCGTTACACCCAACTCTTCGTTACTCTCAAAATCTTATCCTTTCAATATCATGCATATGGCTGTGGTAAAATTTATCAAGCACCTTGATTTAGAAGAAAATCCCGCGTTTCGGGATGAAAACTAACTATATATCTGAATATACATACCTAATCAGATTTTTATTGGTAATACGGAAACCTTTACACATGCACCTACAATCAGATAGGATATACTACTTACAATTCATAAGCAATTTCAGCGTTTCATATTTTTCGTAACTGATATACCACTTTGGAGGAATCGTTATGGACGTTGTTCTCTTGTCACGATTGCAATTTGCTTTCACCATTATGTTTCACTACATCTTCCCTCCCCTGACCATCGGACTTGGGATCATTCTTGCTTACCTCCAGACCCGCCATTATTTTACGAAAAAACCTATATTTGCAGTTGCCTGCCAGTTCTGGACCAAAATTTTCGTTCTGAACTTCGCCATTGGGGTATCGACTGGCATTGTCATGGAATTTCAGTTTGGAACTAATTGGGCGACGTACTCCCGTTTTGTCGGTGATGTTTTCGGTAGTGCTCTTGCTGCAGAGGGTATTTTTGCATTCTTTCTCGAATCAGGTTTTTTAGCAGTAGTTGCTTTTGGCCGAGAACGCGTCAGCGCAGGTTTGTATCTCTTCAGTGTGTATATGGTGGCTATTGGTTCAGTGTTTTCTTCTGTCTGGATCGTGGTCGCAAATAGCTGGCAACAGACTCCTGCCGGTCATCATATTGTTGATATTCTGCGTTCAGGTACGCTTGCAGACGGTACCACCGGCATGGTCCCATGGGTTGTCGACGGGGTAGTCCAGCGACGAGCCGAAATCGTCAACTTTCTCGATTTGGTTTTCAACCCGAGCACTGTTCAGCGTCTTAGCCATGTATTGCTGGGTTGCTGTGCTGTCGGTGCATTCTTCGTGCTCTCAATATCCGCATATTACCTGCTCACTAACACACATAAAGAATTTGCCCGTCACTCTTTTAACGGTGCCCTTCTTTTTGGGTTGGCCGCCTCTCTAGGGCTTGGCATTAACGGCCATACACAAGCACAGAATGTCTACAAATATCAGCCGGCAAAACTTGCAGCCTTTGAGGGGCATTTCGAAACCGGACGGGGAGATCTTAACCTTATCGGCTGGCCAAACGCCAAAGAAGAACGTATTGATTTCGGGTTGTATATCCCTGGTGGACTGAGCTTTATGGTCTTTGATGACCTCACCTTCAGCAAACAGGTAGTAGGGTTGGATCGGTTTAAAGATGAAGATCAGCCACCACTTGTAATTCCATACCTTTCCTGGCGTTCAATGGTCGGCCTTGGCGGCTTAATGATCGCCATCTGCGGACTCGGCCTCTATTTCAGGGTTCGTAATCAGCTAGATGAAAAGCGCTGGTTACTCTGGACTTTTGTTTTTGCCATCGGCTTTGTAATGATCGCCAATCAATCCGGTTGGATTGCAGCGGAAGTCGGTCGCCAGCCGTGGACTGTTCATCCGCCCATTGTCTGGAATGAAGACGGTTCAGATCTTAAAACTGCCGAAGATGGTTTATATCAATACGATGAAAAGGAGGGGTTGCGAACCAGCGATTCCATAAGTGTTGCTGTCAGTGTATCAGAAGCAAAAACATCGCTTATATTATTTATGCTTCTTTACCTTTCTTTAGCTGCCGTCTGGATATTGGTACTCGACAGAAAAATACGTCAAGGTCCCAAACCACTCTCTGAGAGTGGAAAGGAAGAGCATGGCTTTCGACAATCGACAATTGATCGACAGCATGCGAAACTCAGCGAAGAACACAATTCTCGTGGAGGTGCAATATGAGTCCGGAAATACTCTCTATTATCTGGTTTATACTGCTCAATGTCCTTCTTATCGGTTACGCAATATTGGATGGTTTTGATCTGGGCGTGGGAATACTCCACCCCTTCGTTGCAAAAACTGACGAAGAACGCCGTCTTGTTATGAATAGCATAGGCCCCCTCTGGGATGGAAATGAGGTATGGCTTGTCACTTTCGGAGGAGCACTCTTTGCCATGTTTCCAAATGGTTATGCTTCTATTTTCAGTGCGTTTTATCTACCTTTCGTTTTCCTGCTTTTCGCTCTCATCTTTCGCGCTGTCTCACTTGAATTTCGCTCAAAACGCATCCACCCCGCCTGGCGGTCATTCTGGGATATTACGTTTTTTATCGGCTCAACCTTAGCAGCCTTACTATTTGGCATTGCAGTCGGTGCCCTTATGCAGGGATTAGAAGTATCCGCCCTCGGTGATTATCAAGGAACAATGCTTGATATGCTCAATGGTTTTAGCCTCTGTGTCGGTGTATTTACAGTTTCTCTTCTAGCAATGCACGGTTCAATATATCTCTATATGAAAACAGAAAGTGAGTTGCAGGACCGCCTCTTTGGCTGGATGAAACTTACGTATTATGTATATCTCGGACTTTTCATCCTGGTTTCAGGCTGGTCTACACTCTTTGTTCCTGCATCATTACAACACTTTGGTGATTATCCAATTCTGTGGCTCGTGCCCCTTCTCAACGTTGCAGCAATAGCTAATATCCCCCGGGCAATAAATCAGCGCCGTCCGTTATATGCATTCTTAAGCAGTTGCTGCACTATAGCAGCACTCGTTTTTCTTTTTAGTGCTGCGCTCTATCCGGACCTTTTGCCGGCTACCAATAACCCGGAATACAGTATCACTATTTTCAATGGTGCCTCCAGCCCACTCACGCAAAAAATCGGCCTTATCATCGTCGCTATAGGCATGCCTATGGTTGTTTCGTATACAGCCTTGATTTACTGGACGTTTCGGGGGAAGGTGCAATTAGGTGAGCATAGCTATTAGAAGGCTCTGGCTAGAATACCAGCCCAGGCGTAATGTCATTTTCTTCGACTCTCGCAACATTTTGGGATATCTCAATCATGAGATAGCATTTTCGAACATGAGCTACAGCAAATTCCCACATAAGGCAATATTATATAACCATTATACATATCATCACCTTGACATCTTCTTTTACGACGTGCTAAAAATAGTAATATTATATGAATATTACTCATTTTTTTTGCTACTTAATTTGGCGTAATGCCATAAATTATTCGATGACTGGAGGCTGTAATGGCTAAGGACAAGAAGAAAAAGGGCGATAAGGAAGACAGCAAGAAAAAAGATCTGAAGAAAGAAAAGAAGAAGAAGGACAAGAAGAAGGATTTGAAAAAAGCCAAAAAGAAAGATCTCGAAAAAGGTAAGAAAAAAGATTCGAAGAAAGAAAAAAAGGACAAGAAAAAGAAATAATTCTGCTAGGAGTCTGTCGGGGTATAGCATTTTTTCCACAGATCAAGGCATTTACGAAAAATCAAACACAGCCATATAGTTGATATTGCGAGTATTGATTTTTTGAAAATAACGCCGAGATGGAGAAAAAGAGTATAATCCGACAGGCTCCTAGACCTTTCATAAGATATACAAAATGGGCTGCCTCTCCGGCAGCCCTTTTCTCGTCAGTCTCTAGGAGTCTGCCGGGTTATAGCTATTTTTTCACAGATCAAGGCATTTTTAAAAAATCAAGCAGAGCCATATTGTTGATAATGCGAGCATTGATTTTTAGAAAATAACGCAGATATGGCGAAAAAGGGCATAATCCGACAGACTCCTAGCGATTCTTTGAATGTGTGCGTATCCCCAATCCTGATTTATTCGATTTATGTTATTCTATTTTCCTTCGTCGCCATGCCACACACGAAATTTTCACCCTGAGCCTGGACAAAAAACACGCTCTATTCTCAAGCTTTTTGAAAAAAGTATAACAATTAATAACAATCGGCCACTTGAAGCCAGCCCTATCTCAAGGTATCACCTTTCCATGGGGGTCTGTACTCGGATTACCAAGTTTCTCATCAAGATAATCAACAGTGCCACCTTCACGGATATGTTCAAGCTGATGGGCTGTTTTATGCAACTCATCTTCAGGTGTTCCTATCTGTTCAAGATACGCTTCCCATAGACGATGAGCTCGCAGTACCTTGTCGGCTTCTTTTCTTCCGTCTTCTGTAAGTTGATACCCCTCTTCGGATTCAATCAGAAAACCATCATGGACGATTCGTTGTAATGCTTTCGCGAGTTTCTTCGGCTCTTGTTCCACATATTTCTGGATAATAGAAATCGGCGTTACAGTGTCATTTCTAAGAATAGTTGTCAGAATATCTTCTACAACCTGTTGCGGGATAAGACGTTTTAAACGAAGCCACCGAGCCATTAAACCGTACTTAGGGGCAACAGCCAAAACCACTAAAAACTGCAAAGTACAAAAAAGCATAATCGCCCCGCCACCAGCGGAATCGAGCCACACACACAAATAAAGACCCCCGACAACACTTGTTACACCAAAAACGCCTGCAAGCATCATCATCCGGTCAAGCCTGTCGCAAAGCAGATAGGCAGTGGCAGCAGGAGTAATAAGTAACCCAACCACCAAAATTACACCAACCATGCTCACAGCACTAACCACCACCAGTGAAACACAGGTGGTAAGCACATAATCAAGTAACAAAACCGGCAAGCCAATTGAAGCCGCCATTACCGGATCAAAGGTAGCAATCTGGAAATGTCTGAAAAAGAGAATCAGGATAGTCAAGACAATGGCCGCTGTAAAAGCACTGACCCAAAGATCACTATCAGCCACACCAAGGATATCGCCCATAATAAAATGCATCAGGTCAATATGGATGTAGTGTCGAAATATCGATACAGCCACGACACCAAGAGCAAAGATACCGGTGTACATAATGCCGATGGTAGTATCCTCTTTAATCCGCGACACTCGTGATACAAAACTGATGAGCGCCACAGTGGTAATGGCTGCTATAAGCGAACCAAGCAGCATTCCGGGTGCATGGGCTTCATAGCCAAAGAGCATTTTCATTACCAGGTAACCACCGGCTACTCCTGCAATCATTGCATGCGATAGCGCATCGCCTAAAAATGCCATGCGCTTAAGCACAACAAGGCAGCCGACAACACCGGCGACAACAGCAACGATAGAACCGCCGATCAGGGCTTTCTGGAAATATGTTTCTGTCAGTGGAGCGATAATGGCTTCAAACATCAGCTTGCCCCCTTCTTTACAAGATCACTGAATATACGCAGACGTCCTTCATAGACTTTGCTAAGGAGCTCTTCCTGCAAAACCATTTCCGGGGTTCCATACGCATAGAGTCGCTGTTTAATCAGTAACAGTTTATCAAAATATTCTGCGGCGGTCGCAAGGTCATGATGAACTACAACGAGAGTTTTCCCTGATTCTTTTGCTCTTCCCAGAACTTCGAGAATTGCCCGCTCTGTCGCAGCGTCAACACCGGCAAATGGTTCATCAAGCAGGAGAATTTCGCTTCCCTGCGATAATGCTCTGGCAAGGAATACACGTTGTTGCTGCCCTCCGGAAAGTTCACCAATCTGTCGATCGGCAAATTCGGTCATCCGAACCATATCCAAAGCTTCCATGGCCGCTTGCCTATCTTTTTTTCCAGGGCTTGTGTACCAGGGTATTTTCTGATAGCGCCCCATAAGGGCAACTTCTTTCACCGTGATAGGAAAATCCCAGTCAACAGAGCCACGTTGGGGGACATAGGCCACCTGCCCTTTAACTTTCTGTACATTCATACCATTTATCTGAACTGTACCGATATCCGGCTTTACAAAACCCAGCACCGCCTTGATAAACGTCGATTTCCCAGCACCGTTCGGGCCAATAACACCTACGAGTTGATCCCGCTCAATAGATACCGACACATCCAGTAACGCTGCACGGGCATGGTAGCTGACGGTGAGATGGCGCACATCAATTGCATTTGGTCTATTATCTTTAGTGGTCATGCTTTTCGTCTTTTGTCTCAAGTTCGAAATGAATGGTTCCAGATACCAGCCCCCCCTGCCCCCAGACCGTATCGTCAACGGTTGCAACCCCTGCCTTCACAAGCTGAACCCGAACACCATGCTCCAGATCGCTTTCAGCTATTGGCGGACTCGCCTGCACATATATCTCGTTATTGCCGACAGCCAAACCATCAACTTTTTCCAGAACCCACGCTTTACCTCGTTGCATACTGTCGCTTTCAATCTGAATATCAGTACCGTTCAGACGCAGTTCAATTCCTGCTGAAGCACTATCATCGGTCTGCAGCGCAAATGGATCCGGCTCTATTGAAAACGTCGGAGTCACTCTGAGTGAATAGCGTTCTTCAACCAGTGCAATCTCAGGAACGTTGCGAACAATATTTGCCTCGGCTTCCATTCGTTTTTTGCTGTAGGACCAAAGACCACCGACAATGATCACCCAGATCAGAATAGTCAGAATAAATCTCATCGCGTCCCCTTATTTGAGCGCATTGACAATCAAAAGAACGTTCTCTCTCATCATGCCTATGTATGTTTCACCAGCACTCCCTTTCGGCCCCATCGAGTCAGAATACAGTTCACCACCGATTGCAACTCCTGTTTCCTGAGCAATCTCCCTAATCTGTTTAGGGTTAATCGTTGTCTCAACAAAAATTGCAGGAGAACCGGATTCTTTAATGGATTTAACAACCATCTTCCTGCGTTCCGGTGTAATACCTGCCCCAACCTCAGCACCTGTGGACCAGCCTACCGGAGCTATACTTAAAAAATCGTTGCTCGCGTTAAACTTATATTCCCTGCAAAAGTAATTAAACGCATCATGAGTGGTAACGAGAATACGTCGCTGAGGCGGAATACGATTCACCTGTTCACGTATCCAGGCATCAAGCACACGTAATTGCTGAAGATAAAGCTTGGACCGGGCTTGATATTCAGCTTTATAATCTGGGTAATATCCGGCCATGGCTTTTGTGATATTATTCACATAGAGCGCAACGTTCTTGGGCGAAAACCAGGCATGCGGATCAAGAACCTTCTGATCGTCATCGCCTATTTCGAGTGGTTGAAGACCGGTTGTAGCTGTAATAAGTGGTTTCTCTGCATCCTTGGCCAATGTTGCCATCCAGCTTTTACCCTCTAGATGGATTCCATTTTCGATACAAATGTCTGCCTGTAAAACAATTTGCACATCATCAGGTGTCGGTTGGTAGGTGTGGGGGTCGGCACCCGGTGCCAGAATAGAAACAACCTCAGCAGTATCTCCCATTATCTGTCTTGCAAAGTCAGCTATCTGTGTTGTTGAGGCAACAACCTTGATCCTAGTCTTATCAGCCATTGCCATAGCAGATCCAGCTACAGTAAAAGCAATATAGCACACCAGCAAAAGCAAAACGGTTCTTCTCATCTGACTCTCCTATAATGGTATTTTCAAACAAGATTTCAACACAGCAATTCAAGGTTATCATTCAAGAGTATAGCAGATATTTACAAATGAAAAGGTATCGCCTCGAAAATATGCAGGTTTTATAGATACCAGGCTCATTTGACTCAATCATATCTTTACGTCTATAATCGTGTTAGGGACCTGTCCGAGAATAGCCTTTTGCCAATTCTCTGACAGGTTCCAAGTCGTATGCTTCACTCCCTCTCACACTATGCATTGAACCTTTACCAGGCTGAAACATGGAAGGTCGAATCCTTATCGTTGAAGATGCAAAAATGTTTTCACGTATTATGAAAAATCGCCTAGAACAGCAGGGCTTTTCGGTAAATGTTGCTGAATCGATGCAGGAAGCAAAAGAACTCACCTCTTCAGAACCCAACAGATATTTTCTCGCTATCCTCGACCTTAATTTACCAGACGCTCCCAATGGAGAAGTAGTCGATTATGTGCTTGATCTTCATATACCTGTCATCGTTTTTACCGGTCTTTTCAGTGATGAAATACGAGAGATGATATTGAACAAGAAGGTGGTCGATTATGTCGTAAAAGATGATCCTTCAAGTATCGATTACGTTATCAGTCTGGCCTCCCGCATTCTTGAGAACCGGCATACAAAAATACTTGCTGTTGATGACTCGAAAACCTCAATCATGATGATATCCAATCTTCTTGAACGCCAAAAGTATCAAGTATTGAGTGCAATAAATGGTGTCGAAGCACTTGAGGTACTAAAGAAAAATGATGATATCAAAGTCGTTCTGACAGATTACATGATGCCGGAAATGGACGGGTTTGAGCTAACCAAAGCTATACGCCGCGAATATAGCCGAAATAAACTTGCTGTCATCGGTATCTCGGCCCATGACGATTCGAACCTTTCAGCTAAGTTCATGAAGCACGGTGCCTCTGATTTTATTTCCAAGCCGTTTTCTGTCGAGGAGTTCAACTGCCGGGTAAACCAGAATGTTCAATACATTTCACACATTAATGCGCTCAACGAGGCGGTAATTCGCGATTACATGACTGGCTTGCATAATCGTCGGTATTTTTTCGATCTTGGACAAAAACTCTTTGCTTCAGCAATAAAGAAGAACACACCACTAGCTGTTGCTATGCTGGACATTGATCACTTCAAGAAGGTAAATGACACATACGGACACGACGCTGGCGATACAACACTGATTGCCTTTTGTGAACTATTAAAGAAATACACGAGTGACGTAGATATTATCGCTAGAATGGGTGGAGAGGAGTTTGCCATGCTAATAACAGGCATGAGCAGAATTAAGATCATTGCTCTTTTTGAGACCTTACGTCAGGAGATAGAAGACATGACCATCAACTGCGGTGGAGTAATTCTCTCAATTACCGCAAGTATCGGTGTCTGCTGTCAGCAACTGGACTCTCTTGATGCGATGATTGCCAATGCCGATGAACTACTCTATGAATCAAAGGATGGTGGAAGAAATCAGGTGACACTGTCTTCACAAAATCCAGCATCCTGAAAATATGACACAGTCGTAAAAAAACAAAAGCGGGCCGAGGGAAAATCCCCTGCCCGCTTTTTATCTTCGCAATATTCAGCAATCTCTACATTGCCAGTCGAACACTTTCCGGACTGAGTTTTCTCTCAAGCCTTCGTGCATACAGACTCATCATATAACAACAGATGAAATACAATACAGCAATGGTGGTGTAGATCTCAAATGGGTACAGCATCAGGCGATTGTTAATAGAGTATGCCGCTGTTGTCAGTTCCATAACGCCGATAATATACGCAAGCGAGGTATCCTTGAATGCCGCAATAAAGAGACCGACAAGCGCAGGTAACATCTGCTTGAGTGCCTGCGGCAGGATAATTCTTCGCATGGTCTGATAGTAACTGAGCCCTGTGGACTTAGCTGCTTCAACCTGTCCAGGAGGAATGTTTTCAATACCTCCACGAACAATCTCGGCAATATACGCACCGAAGAAAACTGTCATTGCAAGTGTTGCTGACCAGAACACATCAAGCTGTATTTTCAGCATCGGGGGTACAAAGAAATAGACCCAGAAGATTACCATGATCAGCGGGTTACCGCGGATAAGCTCAATATAGAACAGGCACGGGATGTTAATCGCGCGATTTTTCGACGTGCGACCAATCCCTACAATCATACCAATGAAAAAACTCACCGAGATACAGATTGTCGCCATAACAATTGACATCGAAAGGCCGCCAAGCCCCATAAACACTTCTGACGATCCACCTTTAGGGAATCTCCAGACAAGCAATGCAAACAGATTATCCCATATAATCTGATAGTTAAAGGACGAAAGCCCTTTAAACACCTGATAACCCAGGCCAACCAGAAAAAGAACAAAAACAGTCTTTGATGCAAGAGTCGCAGCAGACCAGAGATTGGTGCGCACCTTCAGCCAGGCGGCAGCAGAAGGCGAGAGAGTACGCGAATCTACCGGTGCTTTGCCCAAATGCCAGAAGATATCTGAAAGCATCCCGGATATCTTCAGAAACGGGAAAAAGACAATATCAGCAACACGGCGTGTCATGGTGATACCGTCATTACCAATGATCTTCAATCTCGCATTCACCAGATTCAAAAAACCGGCGATAATCAGCGACAGAGTCAGGTAAATAGCGGTTGCAGCGGCAGTCGCCTCAAAACCGGAATAGGTAAGCGCTTCAACTTCCTGAGCCGACCAGCACACCTCAGCTACACCCACAGTCATAGCAAGCGAAGAGTTTTTCATATTGTTCAAAAACTCACTGCCAAGCGGTGGGATAATCTCTCTGAAAGCTAACGGTAAGATGACTTTACGAAGCGACTGATTAAAGGTGAGACCTGAAGAATAGGACGCCTCAAGTAAGCCTTTCGGTACAGACTGAATACCTGCACGGATAATCTCGGCCATAAAGGAACTGGTATAAATACCAAGCCCGAGGGTCGCTACCCAGAACTCGAAATCCAGCTCAAAAAGCTTCATTTTCAGTTCTTCAGGCAAACCGGCAGGCAGAGCAAAGTTCCAGAAAAACAGCTGTACAAGTAGCGGTGTATTCCTGAAAAATTCCACATACGCCGTGGCAAAACCGTATACAGGTTTAAAGGTCGAAAGTCGTGCGAGCCCGAACAAGGTTCCTAGACTTAAGGCAAGTATTGCCGAATATACCGAAATACTTACAGTGAGATTCAAGCCCTGCAGCAGCATCTTCCCCATGTTGCCGTATTCGGTTTCCGAATAGAGAACACTCCAGTTAAACTTGTAGTCAAAGTGGAAGATGAAACTGAAATAATAGGTGATCAGCCCAAGCATTGAGGCCAGGACCAGATTCTGTACCCAGGTCTTATTAAAATAATGATTCAGCATTGTTATCCAATAACGCACAAATCCCGGAGCGTTGACCCCGGGATAAGTAAAAGAAAAGTATCAGTGCCTATAAAGAATTAAGGCCACATTTCGATTTTTTCGGTCATCGGGAACGGAGTCTCTGTATCAGGTCCGAACCACTTGTTGTAAATCTCCATGTAGGTGCCGTCTTTCCACATATCCTGAACGGTGAAGTTGATAATGTCACGCCATGCAGAATCGTCCTGAGGCATACCAATACCATACGGCTCATCAGAAATGAACTCACCAACAAGCTCATATGTTCCAGGCTCTTTAGCTGCAAGAGCGATGAGCAAGGTAGAGTCAGTGGAGATCGCCTGAACACGACCTGAACGGAGTGCTTCGAACATCTCAACTTCGTTCTGGTAACCAGTTACTTTAGGCTCAGCATCACCCAGCTTCTCGAGATATGCTTTAGCGTTTACGATAGAAGTGGTTCCCTGCATAGAACCAATTTTCTTACCTGCGAGATCTTTAGACTCTTTAATAACACCAGTCTTCGCAAGAAACTTCTGACCATCAAAGAAATAGGTGATAGAAAAATCGATTTTCTCATCACGTACGCGCTTGTGGGTCATGTTGGACAGAACCATATCAACCTTAGGTGGATTGGTCTGTACAAAAGAGATACGGGTTTTGTTGTTAACAACAACCGGCTCAAACTTGGCACCAAGACGCTTGGCAATCTCTTTTGCCACGTCCATATCAAAACCAACCCATTCGTTCTCAGCATTGATGAAACCGAAAGGCTTACCTTTGTTGGTAATACCAGCTTTAACAACCTTGTCTGTCATAACACGGTCATAGGTTGGTCCTGCAATTGCCATAGTTGCGGAAGCCATACAGAATGCTGCCGCAATTGCGCTTACTTTAAATACCTTCATATACTCTCCTCTTGATATGATGTTTTGCGAATCCTGCCGATCCTCTCCAGCGAACTCTTCCTCTTGATCCCTGCCAAGGAACATGTCCTAATGGCTAAGAATTTTACTTAAGAAATCTTTGGTACGTCGATTCTGCGGATTATTGAAAAACTCTTCAGGCGTGTTCTGCTCTACCAGATTACCTTCATCCATAAAGATGACACGATCAGCAACTTCACGGGCGAAACCCATTTCATGGGTAACGCAAACCATGGTCATTCCTTCGAGAGCCAACGACTTCATAACATCCAGAACCTCATTGATCATTTCAGGATCAAGAGCACTGGTCGGCTCATCAAAAAGCATGATCTTTGGTCTCATGGCAAGCCCGCGGGCAATGGCCACACGCTGCTGCTGTCCACCGGAAAGCTGTGAAGGATATGAATCCGCTTTATCAGGGATGTCGACCTTCTGCAGCAATTCCATCGCAACTTCTTTGGCTTCACTTTTATTCATGCGGCGTACCAGAGTCGGAGCCAGCATGATATTTTCAAGAACAGTCATGTGCGGGTACAGGTTGAACTGCTGAAAAACAAACCCGACTTCAGCCCGAAGATGAGTCATGTTGGTGCGTGGATCATTTACATCCATACCATCAACAACGATATTCCCTTCCTGAATTGGCTCCAGTCTGTTTATACATCTGATCAGCGTACTCTTACCCGAGCCGGACGGCCCACAGACAACGACAACTTCACCTTGTTGTATCTCAAGATCAATATTTTTGAGGACATTGAAGTCCCCATACCACTTGTTGACCTTATTAAACGAAATCACTATTACCCCCGATTGATAGTATACAATAAACGAACACAGCCATTACTAACAAAACGCGCGTATCTGAGCAACGGAAAATCAGGCAGACTGACACCTTGCAGTATTTTTTTTAGCAGACCACAAAAAACAACCACGTTTTATTAGCCATACAATAGGAATTTGGTTAAGAAATTATCCCAAATCAACGAAACCAAGTTTCTCATTTGACACGAAAAGCCCTCTCCTAACGCATTAAACGGGTTTCAAAATTCAAAAATCAGACATTTCAAAGCCACAGCTTCCAACTCAGGCTAAATTGCCTCACTCAACACACCAAGAACATAATTGATATCAGATTCCGTATGTGCTGCATTTATCTGAAAACGAATTGACTCGTCGCCTTTTGGTACCACCGGAAAGGTGAGTCCTACCACCAGAACCCCCTTTTCAAAAAGACGATTCACCATTGCGTGGGTCTTTTCTGTGTCTCGCACCATAAGTGGAACCACAGGATGAGGTCCGTCAATAGATTCAAGACCAAGTTCCGCTAATCCTTTTCTGAACTGGTTGGTTCGCGCCTTGAGGTTGGCCAGCAGTTGCTCCCCTTCACTGCTGTCACAAATATCCAGCGCCCTGGTCGCCGCTGCGCAATCCGCAACACTCAAAGGATTGGTGTAGATGTAGGTATCAGCTTTCTGACGCACCGCCTCGATAACCGTTTCACTGGCTGCGATAAAACCTCCGTTCACTCCGAATGCCTTACCGAATGTCCCTACAATGATATCCGGTACGCCTCCCGCGAACTCAGGGGTACCACGGCCTGTTCGGCCATATGCACCGATTCCGTGTGAATCATCCACCACGGTTATCACCCCGTCTCTGAACCTGTCATTATACTCGGCACAGATCTCAAGAATCTTATCGATAGGAGCATAATCTCCACGCATGCTGAAGATGCCGTCAAAGATCACCACAACCCGCTCGATATCCTCACCAACCTCATCGAGGCAGCGACGAAGATCATCCATATCATTATGTTTGTATATTCCTTTATGGTTGCTGGGAACCCCGGAAATACGCATGGCCCTGATTATGGAATTGTGGTTGAGCTGATCGCCAATCCAGTGTGTCTGTTTGCTGCCGATTGCGAGAGCCAATCCGCAGTTTGATGTGTAGGCAGAGTTAAATATCTTTGCTGCCGGTTTATTGACAAAACGGGCAATACGATCTTCGAGAGAAGTGTGATAATGGTAGGTTCCATCAATAAACCGAACCGCTCCGGGACCGACCCCGCAACTATGAGTCGCCTCATCAGCTGCTTCAATGAGTGCAGGATGATTAGAAAGGGAAAGATAGGAATTTGAATTAAGACGTATGAATTCACCTTCGCACCCTTCAATTGAATAGCGCGGTCCGCGATCACCTGATGGCGGTATATACCTGTTGATCACCCTCTCTTTGGGTTTCGTACGACCCTCAATCTGCAAAGTCGCCAACTCCTGAAAAAGTGCCATATCGAGTTTAGCCAATGTTAACTTCATTTTTCCTCCCAATTAAGCACAATTTTTCCAGAATTCCCGGATCGCATTATCTCAAAAGCTTTTTCAAATTCAGTATAATGAAAACGGTGGGTTATTATCTCCGAGATATTCAGACCACTCTGAATCATGGTAGTCATTTTGTACCAGGTCTCAAACATCTCACGGCCATAAATCCCCTTAATGGTCAGCATATTAAAGATAACCTTATCCCAGTTTATTGCTGTATTTTCCGGAATAATACCAAGCATTGCAATCTTGCCACCATGACACATGTTTTCGAGAATTGAATTCAGAGCTGCCGGGCTGCCTGACATCTCCATTGCCACATCAAAGCCTTCCTTCATTCCGAGTTCTTTTTGCACATCCTCTAAATTTTCATTAGCGGCGTTCACAACCCTGGTTGCTCCCAGTTTCTTAGCCAGTTCGAGTCGATATGGATTGATATCTGTCACCACCACATATCTCGCACCCGCATGCCTGGCAATCGCTGCAGCCATACAGCCGATAGGCCCGGCCCCGGTAATCAGCACATCTTCGCCTAACACATCAAAGGATAAAGCTGTATGAACTGCATTGCCCAGCGGATCAAAACAAGTCAGTATATCAAGCGGTATGGAGGGCTCACAATACCAGACATTAGTTTGTGGAATTGAGAGATATTCAGCAAAACACCCAGCACGATTTACACCTACACCACTGGTGTTTGCACAGAGATGTCTTCTACCGGCAAGACAGTTTCGACAATGCCCGCAAACCAGATGCCCTTCACCGGAAACAAGATCACCCGGTTTGAAATCAGGCACATTTTCACCTATAGCCTCGATACGACCAACAAATTCATGACCGACAGCCATAGGTACAGGGATTGTTTTTTCTGCCCAGGCGTCCCAGTTATAAATATGAACATCAGTACCGCAAACAGCTGTTCGCATGATTTTTATCAGGACATCACTTTTACCTGGTTCAGGAATCGGAACATCCTGCAACCACAAACCTGGTCTCTTTTCTGCCTTAACCAGAGCTTTCATTGTTTTCATAGTATCCTCTTTGACAAAATTGCCTGTATAAGCAACACGTTCAATCAATTTGCTAAAAGTGTAACACATGGCGGGTGAATTACATACACGATAGTTCTGCAATTTCGACAAGCTATGCATTTTTGTCGAGTTTTTTATTTTGCTTCCTTCTACCTCTCTCGCATTTTTGATATGATTATTCAGTTGTGATTCGATCAGATTGACTGTACGTATTTTCAATGTATTGATATAATTACAATTAACATAACCTATTGAGATTACATGCCTGAATGTAGCCACGCTCAATCAACAATTGCCCTTTCAACATTTCTGGAGCTCACCCAAGAGCTAACCATTGGCCAGCGCTCTGCAGACTCACCGGCCCGTCTCCATGCTTTTTTGCACAGACGTATTTTCCCAAAACTCGGGAAATTTTCTATTGAACTTTACATCCGCAATGATGAAGGAGGAATTTTTTGTCCTCCCAAAGGAGCTGAACTGCATTTTCATTCAGGAGTTCCTGTATCTCTACCACTATACAGTAAACTCTTCCTCGGCATTTCAGGAACAAGCCAGCTGGTTGTTTTGCATAAATCAGATACACTCCCATGGTTTCTGCTCAACACCGGCAACTCGACCCACCTCCTCATCCCGATACTGGACCGTGGTTCTCTTGTCGGGGCACTCTATGTTGGTTCTGAAGAACCGCACTTTTTTGATGCTGATTATCTCAATGGCCTCAAGACGCTCACAACAATAATCGGCTCCAGACTTAAAAGTATGGAGACCATACAAAAACTCAAACATTCCATGCGAGCGCTCGAAAAATCAGAACAGATTCGCAAAGCACTCTATGAAATAAATGAAACGGCACAGAGTTCTGCGTCTATGACTGAACTCTATGCATCCATGCACCAAAAAGTAGCGAAACTGATTCATGCCAGAAATTTCATTATTGCTCTCGTTGAAAAACGCCACGACGGTACATTCTACAGTTTCCCATATTTTGACGACCAGTATGACTCCCATTTTCAGGGACGGGAAATCAAACTCGACCCGGACAGAAAAACGCTAACTGGCTATCTGCTTGAAAGCAGGAAATCGATTTTACTGAATCAGAAAACATTCAACAGTGTCTGCAAAAAGGAAAATATCAAGTTTGAAGGTACTCTTCCGTATTCATGGCTCGGAGCACCATTCTATCTGGATCATATATCAGGTGCGGTAATCACCCAAAGCTATGAAGACGTCATCTATACAGAAAAAGACAAACTGTTGATGTCTTTTGTTGCCCGTCATGTTGGCGATGCTCTTGCTAAAAGAAGAGCAATGGATCAACTGCGACAAGCAAAGGAGAGAGCCGAGCAGGCAGAACAAAACAAAAGCAGTTTCCTGGCCAACATGAGTCATGAGATCCGCACACCGATGAACGGCATCATAGGGATGACCAATCTGGCATTGGCCATGGACCCGCCTGCTGAATTGTCAGGCTATCTCAATATGGTGCGAACCTCTTCAAACAGACTCCTCTCTCTTATAAATGACATTCTCGATTTTTCCAAAATTGAAGCAGGAAAACTCGATATGATTTCAGCACCATTTCGACCTGAAGATGATATTCGTGAAACTATCGGATTACTCAGGATCTCTGCTGCTGAAAAAAATATTGCATTAGAGGTCAATTGCCACGATTTGCCGGAATGTTTAATTGGAGACTCAAGCCGACTCTGTCAAATCATCACTAATCTGGTCGGCAACGCCATAAAGTTCACAGACACGGGAACCGTTTCGCTATCAGTGAAAAAAAATCGGACCAAATTAGTCGATTCCAATTACGCTATCCTCTATTTTCAGGTCAAAGATACCGGAGTTGGTATCCCTCAAGACAAGATTGATACGGTTTTTCAGGCTTTCAGCCAACTGGGGACCACCCTTGACCACACCAACAGGGGAACAGGTCTCGGCCTTGTAATAGCAGCCGAACTGGTTGAAAAGATGGGTGGCAGAATCTGGGTAGAATCCACTCCCGAAAGCGGAACAACCTTTCACTTCACCGCCCGCTTTGAATTGGCACCATTTACAGCGGCCCTGCCGATGGCCCCGATTCATGTCGGCACATATTACCCGCAATTAAGCAATTCTCTTAGAATCCTGCTTGCTGAAGACGAGTATATTAATCGAACCCTGGCAACGACTGTTCTCGAACGCGCTTCATGCCAGGTAACAACTGTAGAAAACGGCCTCGAAGTTCTCGATATTCTGTCAGATAATCACGACAAATTCGACCTTATCCTGATGGATATTCAGATGCCCAAACTCGACGGTTTTGCAACCACGCGAACAATTCGCGAACGTGAAAAAAACTCTGGTAAACGTATCCCTATAATCGCCATGACAGCCTATGCCGTTAAGGGAGATCGGGAAAGATGCTTTGAAGCGGGAGTTGACGGATATATCTCCAAACCAATTAATTCGGATATGCTTCACTCCGAAATAGAGACAATTTTACGGCCGTAACAGCAGCATCGCTACTGTTACTCCGCACCACTTTCCAATATGCAGAACAGATGATAGTGCAAATATTATACTAATCGTTGTGCCACATATTCTAGATATCTATCATCTGTTCCGCAGCACCCTCCAAGAATTTTCACACCATATTGGCGGTTTAAAGAGACCATGAAATCGCCCCAATCCTCAAGTTTATCCTGCCTCAGATCGATCGAGCCATCAAGTTCTGCATGATTGAGCGAAGACGCATTAGCCTGGATTCCTACCAGCCTTTCAAAAAGTGATTTGGACTGAGTCTCGGCTGATATAAATGTAGGATAGACACAATTAACCATATATCCTACAGGGTATTTATCCGTTTCTGCATCAACCATTGCTATCGCCTCGGCAATGGATGTTCCATCAAGAACCTTACCGTCTCTATTTATGACAAAGCTCATTATACAGATCACGCCTGCGCTGGCACACGCCCTGATAACACCAAGTGCTTCTGAAATTGCAGGGAAGGTCTGGGCGACTACCACATCGACACCCGCCTCTGCCAATTCTCCAATCTGCCATGCGTGATATTTTTCTGAGTCTTCAGCAGATAAGGCTTCTGATGGTGAATAACAATCATTGGCCGGCCCTACCAAGCCACCCACAAAGACCTGCGAATCAGTATTCTGCCAGCTCTTCTGTAATCCACGCATAAAGCTGACAGCATCCCTGTTGATAGATGTCTTCTGCCGTGCAAGGGTAATCCGGCTGCGATCTACTCTCCAGGTTGGCGCGCAGATAAGCATTGGCAGTCGTGCACGTTGAGCTATCCCAAGATACTGGCCGTAAATTTCTTCTAAGCAGCCTCTTCCATGTTCGTCGTAGATGAGGGGAGTATTAAACAAAACTGGATCCAACGCCACATCATCTCTTCTTCTGAGTCGCTCAGCGATGGCGGCTTCTGTCAAGATTGCCGGACTGTTTTTCAAGGTATCTGTAAAGTTCATTGTCTGTTTTCCAGATTACATTCCAAAGTGGAGTTTCTTCCCGTTATTCGATTGGCCCTCCTTTTTTGTTACCAGTGATTCTCTGAGTTATCAACTCATTGCCGAGAATGTATAAAAAAATCCGATTACCACTGAAACTCAGCAGAGTGAAGTGAGGGGGGAGGAGTAACACCTCACGCCTCTCTCCTCACCTTTATAAGCTGAAGATTAATGTTAATAAGATAAAAAAAAGGGTTATGACCGGTAACCGGCCATAACCCTTAATGTTTACAACGTATTAAAGCCGAAT
The DNA here is from genome assembly GCF_005116655.2 of Desulfosediminicola flagellatus. Classification (GTDB taxonomy): domain Bacteria; phylum Desulfobacterota; class Desulfobulbia; order Desulfobulbales; family Desulfocapsaceae; genus Desulfopila; species Desulfopila flagellata. Next base: position 4,400,587 of record NZ_CP050698.1, read on the forward strand.
ACTGGTCTGGACTATTTTCTTGCAGTCTTCATGAACGGCAGTCCCACAGCAACTATCACCAGCGACAGCAGGAAGAAATGAATGAACATATCCTTCTGAATAGCACCCCAGATAATATAGAGAGAACCGAGACCTGCAAAGAACGGCGCACCATAGCGACTAATTGGGCCAAGAGTAACGAATTTCATCATTACCCAGATATATAACGAGATATAAATCACATACAGAAAGGCAATCGGTAACTCGGAAATATCCATGAATTTGCCGAACCAGCCTGCAAAATTACCGTACCAGACCAGCAACCAGAATGCGGACAGAATCGCACCAAGCAGTGCTGAGTTTTTGGTGCTGTTGGTTTTCGGATCAATTTTACCAAAAAATTCTGGATTCGGACCAAGTCCACGGGAAGCGATAGAAAACATCCCGCGTGATGAGCCCATGACAAGACCGTTCAACGTCCCAAGGCAGGAAATAATTACGAAAACAGTAAGTAATGTTCCGCCCATATTTCCAAAAATAACGGAGATAACTTTTACTGGGGCCGCATCACCGGCAGCAATGATCTCATCATTTGAGAGCACACCGGAAATACCGAGATAATACAGCATATAGATGATCACCACAGCACCGGAACCAAAAAACAGCGCCTTTGGCAATGTACGTTTAGCATCTTTCAACTCAGCGTTGATAGAGGTGGCAATAATCCAACCCTCATAAGCAAATGCTGTTGCAAGCGTGGCTACAGCCAGTCCGCCACCACTTGATACCATCTGGGCGGAATTGGCAAAACTGGACATTGTCTGTCCACTGGCCAGTCCGCTGAACAGACCAACAATCGCCACAAGTCCCAACGGAATCAGTTTGATTACCGTGGCTGATACCTGCCATTTCCCTGCGAGGACTGGAGAATAGACATTCAACAGGAAGAAGAAAACCATATAGATGCAGGAAAGCAGCCAGACACCATTTTCCAAACCAAGCAAGCCGATCGAATATCTGGCAGAAACCCAAGCCAGTACAGCAACCAGGGTCGGATAATATATAAAAGTCATAAACCAGGCGACCAGATAACCGGCACGCCAGCCATATGCTTCTTCAAAATAATCAACCAGACCATTAACCTTCTGGATTTTTGTAGCAATTTTAGCAAAAACAAAGGCGGTTACCACCATAATTGAACCACCAATCAACCAGGCAAGAAGTGCAGTGGGCAAACTGCCACCCGATGCCTTCAGTACATCATCAGCCTTAAAAAACACACCGGAACCAATGACGATACCAACAACCATAGCAGTGGCTGTCCAGATTCCATATTTTTTTTGTAAATCTTCCATATTATGCCCTTAATAGTTTATCAACACGTCAATTCTAGACACTTTTGCTTAACAAAACGTCAACACTAAGCCTGATTACCTTATTTAAGCGCAAATTTCTAGTCACAATAAACTTTTTTTCGTCTTTATAAACACCAGTATTTCCTAACACCAATAAGCATTACATTCTGTTTGCCAATATGAGGATTTAATGATCAACTATTCAAATCAGCAATGATTACCACTACTAATACAGCTATCTTTCCGGCCTTTTTTTAGTCACCTATGATCGTCAGCCTTGTACTCACAAAAAAAGTTACACCTCCCTCAGGGTCCACAACCAATTGACATGCTTTTATTAATTTTTTGTTATTTCAAAATTTCTTTCAGAACCACTGATATTGCGTTTTTTTTGAGGTTGAACAGCAGGAAATCTTAAAGTAGCTTTGCCGGGATTCCTTTGCCGGGGGGCTGGGATTCATCCGTTTTAAAAAAGTAAATCAGGAAATTGTAAAACCATTTTCTAAGGAGTCAGCAAAGGAGTCTAACAGGCTTACTGGACCAGTGTGTACTGACCCAGTCGTCTCTTCTCTCGTTTCTCTTTTGTTACAGTTGTAAATTGTGGACGTTCATCGCGTCAGGCGAGAAAGATGTTTGCCAGCAGGGTGTAGGAGAATAGCAATTACAATCATAATCGGGACATTTTCACAAAATACGCACAGCCATACTGGCTATCGGAGTCATGGCATATTGGCGAGCAGTATTTATTGAAAATCCCGAAGAGATTGAGGATAAGGTTATTCTTGAACAACCTCTCAGGACATTTACGTGGGGATGTTCCAGTGATTGTAAATAGTGTCAGATGTATATTTTTAAAAGTAATGTATTTCTTATGGCGTCATTTTGTGTATTGTTTTTAGCCACATGCAACACTAGTCAGGCAATCGAAATTGCAGGAAAAAAGTATACGCTTCTGCAGTATGAGGAGGATAACACCTACGTTCTGGTAAAAGGCAGATTTGCCGATGGTGGTCCGTTATGCTCATACGACGATATGCTGAGAGTGGGTTTAATTGATGTCCCACCTGAAACCACGCGATTTCATAGTCGGACAATCGATAAGGAATCTGCCCTTATTGCCCATATTGAGAGCGGCAGGGATATTCATTATGTCTATTACTCCAAAAGTGATGACTTTATGAATCGTGGGCATGAGCGCGGAACTATTCGCGGTGGGATTCGCGACTATTCTATTGGCGAACACAACGTGGTCGATGGTAAACAGAGAGCGAAGCGTAAGAAACACTTCTTTGCATTGTTTTAATCCGCCTCAGACTAGTGTCATGTCATGTGTCAAATGTCGTAATAATGTGAAGCTTTTTCTCTTCCTGCAAGGCATGACAGGACACTAAAAAAAAGAAAAAGCGATTGAACATATAAACAGTTCAATCGCTTTTTCTTTATTGTAACACGCCGTATTCTTGAGCGTAATTATTCATGAAGACCTGGCAGGTAGAAATTTCATTCCCACAACCACGCAAAGATAAACCGCTGCTGCAATAACAATTATTACAGGTCCGCTGGGAAGATCCATTGAATAGCTGGTGCTAAGTCCTGCCAGGATAAAAATTCCGCACAGGAGTGTTGCCAGTACCATCATCTGCTTGACACTGTTTGCAAAATTCCCGGCAATGGCTGCAGGTAGCGTAAGCAGCGCAATAACCATGACGATCCCTACCACCCTCACAAGCAACACAATAGTCAGTGCAGTCAAACACAGTAGAATCAGGTAAAACCAGTGGGTGTGAATGCCACGAAGTCCTGCATACTCTTCATCGAAGCAGACCCCCAGAAAGGTGTTGTAGAAGATCGCGATCACGCCTACCACCAGTACATCAAGAGCCAGCACAAAATAGATATCTGACTTTGTAATCAACAGGATATTGCCAAACAGATAACTCATCGGATCAACATAGCCCGGAGTTTTCGCAAGAAAGAGCAAACCAATACCCATTCCTGCAGCCCATAATGCACCTATTACACTGTCTTCACGCTGCTTGGCAAAAAGACTCACTAAAGAGAGAATCACCGCAGCCAGAAGGGCCACGATAATAGCCCCGTGCAGTGGGCCGAACCACGTTACTCCCATGGCGTTCTGCACATAAAGCCCAGCACCGACTCCACCGAGTATACAGTGGGAAATTGCTCCGGCAATATAACTGATACGGCGTACAACGACGAACGTTCCGATAATGCCAAAGGGAATGGCTGAAAGCAGTCCGGTAATTACTGCATAGCGAACAAACGGCAGGTTCGGATCTGTGAGGGCCGCAAAAAACTCAATCATGATGATGCCCCTCCTCACTGCATGTGTGATCATGGCGGATCATCTGAAAGTCACCACCATACATTTCTTTAATAAGCTGCCCGGTCAGTTCACTGGTCGGATGGATCACAACACGTCTATTTACGCATGCTATTCTCTTGAAAAACTTGGAAGCAAAGCCCACATCATGAGTTACCATCAGGATAGTCATCCGCTCGTTCAGTTCTCGTAGCAGTTCAAAAAATTGAGATTCAGATTCCTGATCTATATTGGCGGTCGGTTCATCAAGAATGAGTAACTCCCCGCCTGAAGCCAGTGCCCTGGCAATAAGTACGCGTTGACGTTGCCCGCCGGAAAGTGCAGAAAAAGGACTCTCCGCAAACGACTCAAGTCCTACCTCTGCCAAGGCATTCATTGTGTGCTCCCAATCCACTTTGCTATAACGACCAGTAAACGAATTACCTAATCGCCCCATACATACAACTTCTTTCACCGAGATAGGAAATTGCTTATCGTACTCCGCATACTGGGGCACATAGCCGATCTTTTGCTTAGCATCTTCAGGCTTATCACCAAAGATTAGCACCTCACCTCTAACCGGATTAAGCAACCCGATAATGAGCTTCATGAGGGTCGTTTTACCACCACCATTCGGGCCGACAATGCAAATAGAGTCAAACGGTCGGATAGTCAGATTAACATCTGTCAGAATCTCCCTGCCGCCATAATTAAATGCAAGATCGCTAATGGTAATTGCAGCCTGTTCTTTTTCCATTGTATTTCCAGCCATCACTTTGCCAGCGCCGCCTCTATTTTTGTTGCCATGATTTTGAGGTTACCTGCCACATCAGCCGCCAACGCATTAAGCGGAACAACTTCACCGCCAATGGCAGCTGCAACAGCCCGAGCACTCTTAGGATCAAACTGTGGTTGTACGAAAATCACCTTCACCTTTTCCGCCCGCGCCTGTGCTATAAGTTTTGAAAGCTGGCGTGGCCCTGGCGATTTCCCGCCTGTCTCTACCGCTTCCTGCTTCAAACCGTATGCAGATGCGAAATAGCCAAAGGAAGGATGAAAGACATAAAAAGAATTACCGCTGTATGGTGCGAGTTTTTTGCTGTTTTCTTTATGCAACAGTAAAAGTTCCGCTTTCACGTCTGCAAGATTTGCAGAATAGACAGACCTATTGGCAGTATCTACTTGAGCAAGTGTTTCTGATATCTCTTCTGCCATAATCATCAGATTAGGAGGCGAAAGCCAGACATGTGGATCCTTAGCTTCATGGTCATTATGATCATCATGACCGTGGTGTTCCTCCCCATGCTCATCTTCTACCGCGCTTATTTTTTGGACATGATGAGCGATATCTATAATTTGCAGATCAGGTGCCACCTGTTTCACCTTTTTTACCAGCTGCTCTTCGAATTCCATCTCCATAATGAACCAGATTTTCGCCCTGCTGAGAGCAGCCATCTGTCGTGGCGTCGGCGAGAAAGTATGTGGATCCTGCCCTTCACCGACCAAAACCCGACTGGTAACCTGCTCACCTCCGACTTTATCCACAAGCCATTTCTGAGGTGGTATTGATACAAAGACTTCTACTGCGGCATAACTGCTGCTTCCTGCTAAAAAACAGAGCGATATCAATAATAATAATAGAATTTTTTTCATCGTTACTCCTTTGGTCAATACATCAGTGCAGCGAGTCATCTTCTGCAGTTTTGCAAATAAAGTGGACAGCATCACACTGTTGACATTTCTGCAGTGGATGGACCGTAAGAAAATGCTGCATGTGTCTATGCTGGGCCGGCGTAAGCGACCCGGTGCCATTACAGAGAGGACATTTATTATCGAGAGCGATCTCAATGGCCTTACGGATAAATTCCGACTTGTTCGGTATCATATCGAGTATTTCTGCGAGTTCCTCATCTGTCTTAAAGGTGAAAACCCGTTCTTTTTTCTTCATTTTTCCTCCGTCACTCATAATGTAATACTAAGTAATACTACAACCGAATGAGGTCAAGATGCAAGCGGCGGATCTATTTTCTTTTCAAAGACGTATGTGGTTTTTTCAGTGTATCTTGATTGCAGGTAGTCTGTAGATTGTGTTCTAATAGACGGTTAGCAATTCACCTAATAACTCAATGAGAAATCACAATGCTTCAGATTGACATCCCGGGCCAAAACACATTCATATTGAAACACCTTGTTCTTGATTACAATGGCACTATTGCTGAAGATGGTGAACTTATCATCGGCGTTTCCAGCCGTTTGATAGATCTCAGCAATTCACTCACCATTCATGTAATTACCGCTGACACCCATGGGACTGTTATGGCTAAACTTGCTGGTCTACCTGTCAAAACCACAGTGATCGGAGAGGGAACGCAGGACAAACACAAAGAAGAATTTGTTAAGCAGCTTGGTGTAGATTCGGTAATCGCAATGGGAAATGGCCGAAATGATATACATATGCTGAGCGCCGCAGCAATCGGAGTCGGTCTTATGCAAAAGGAAGGGTGTGCTGCAGCAGTTAGCCAGTCATCAGATGTACTATGCAATGATATTTGTGATGCTCTAGATCTGCTGCGTTTTCCGGACAGACTGCGAGCAACATTACGAAACTAATAGGTTAAATGGCAGGACGGTACGAGTCAAAAAATCATTGCTTTATACCACCTCAACTCAATCGTAGATAGAGAGGTGTAAGGAGTGAGGCGTGAGGTAACAACTGCTGACAACGACATCAGTCCAGAAAAAATTGGCAACTCGCTGTGCCTGCATCAATACTCAGTGGTCAGATTTTGAAAGGTTTTATACTCCTCACACCTCACACCTCACACCTCACTGTACTAGCTGAGGATTAGGGGTAATCAGAGATATTTATCAATTAATTTCAGCAGAGCGAATCACTGTATCAAATATTTTTTCATACTTGCCAACGCTTGGCTCAGCACAGGTTGCAGTGAGGATGTAGACGTCATCAGATTCAGCCAGCATATAGGTGAAATGTATGACCGGAATTTTTTCAACATTTACCCTCCCCGCCATACTCTTCGAAATATTTACTTTTCCTGAGCGAAGAAGCAGTTCTTCCTGCTTGACCAGGTAATCTGGATAGACCCGTTTTTTTTCTTTCAGATAGTCTTTAAAGACGCTTCTGTAATCGGTATTAGCACTTATACGTTCCAGTTGAATATTCGGCTTAATTCCATAATCGATATCAGTAAACAACGTGACATAATCATTGCCCGGTATTTTAGTCATGAGCCAGTTTTCAGGCGGAGTGAGGGATAATCTGGAACCTTCAAAGCTGAATCTGCCGCTCGGGATTTTTTCACCTGAAGACGTACATGACACACATGTAAACAGAATTACCAGGAGAAGTAGCAATCTTTTCATAAATACCTTTCTTTTCGAACATCAAACATAATCACTCGATGCTAAATCACATCGGCATGTTAAGACCAAATACCCCTAACAATACCTGTAACTTTCAACTCTAACACAGAGTTACGATAAAAGTGTAACATCCTCAACAGTTGAAAAAGAAAAATCTACAATCATCGCTGATCGCAGATTCCAAGAAGACAAACAGGAGGGTTTTAACCCTCCTGTACCTAATGATATCAAGCAGCAAAACTGTAAACTGCATTTTCTTGTTATACCATTACCTTCCAAATCCATTTGAAAATATTTTCTCCATCTCTTTAAAAGCATGCTCAAAAGGTTCTTCGCGTATGTGCTTTTTACAGGATGGTACACAGGCAGGGACAAGATAGAAATAGAGCGTCTGCATCAGAAAAAACAACCAGATTCCAATAGACAGGCCATATGTCGTATGAGGAATCATCAAACCGATTATTAGCACGAATATCGTAAAGATCAGTCCCTCAGCCAGGATTGACCTGAGAGGTGTATCGGTAAAACATATTCCGCTGCGAATCCAACAAAATATCAATAAGATAAAAACGATACCAAGAAAATATCCAGTATAATAGATTGGCATTACCATCATCACCGGCACCAGTGCCAAGGGAAAGAGTACCTTAATCAGAGCAGTTTGAGACCAGCGACAAAGCAATATAGAGTAGAGAACAAGAACTCCCCATATATACAGTATTGACACCATTGACCAGCTCATATTCGATACAGGCAATGAATCAAGTAATGCTGCGCCAAGTGCACTGATGACGCCAAAGATCAGTGTTGTTCGTACTTGCTTACTCATAATTAGCCTCCCCGCTCATCGCCTCTTTTCTGCGCATAAGTTCAAGCTCTATCTCGTTATCATCTATTCGACCACCTACAAGACTATTATGAGTATTTGAGAAAGAATCGTTCTGCTTTCTCATCTCCGCATCTCGACAATATGCCTCGGTTTTGGCTCTCATAGTCTCGTATTGCAGGCGCTGTTCTTTTAGACATTCAAGCAGGCTTGTCCGATCCTGGTCCAGATCCTGTTGCTGCCGTTGCATTTCCTGCAGGTAGACTTGCTGGCTCCGTTGCTTACGAATCAGCAGCCTGGCGATCTCATCATTTTCTTTTCTAAGAGCCAACTCGAGATCTTTCTCCAGCTTTTCTATCTCAAGCGCGCATTGGTTATGAGCATTTTCGATTCGTTTAAGTGATGCAGTTATACTTTGAACTCTATTTTCTTTCTCATCAAGCGACGATTCCATCTCCCGTAAATACTGTTTTAAAAGTAGTTCCTTATCTTCGAGTTGATCCATGACTCCATGAATATCCGCTTTCCAAAGCCTGAGTATGCGTGTCATTATTGCCATTCTTTCACCTGAATGTGTTGGTTATCAGTCAAAATCACTGCGTCATTATCACTGGTTATTTCTTATCCCGTCGAATCTGGTAGCTCTCGTACTGCAGTATTTTTGCCTGATTCTTTTTCTTCTCGGCAACTGCGGCCGGTGCACCGGTAAAGGTGTCTTCAACACTCTGTTTGAGCGACTGAACCTCACCTTCAAGATTTTCGGCTACAGCCCGGGACCCAACACTGCTATTCAGGCTTCGATTTCTTACTTCATATTCTTCAATAGTTTTCAGAGCTTCTTCTTTTCTCCCTTTACGGATAGAGGACGCCACATTGTCTTTAAGCTTGTTATAGTCTTCTTTAACAACCTGCTCAGACCACGCCTCTTCATCGATACTTGCTACTACCGCTTTCTGATCCTGCACGCAAAATACTGTTAACAGTTGATTATTGCTGACGCCCTGTTTCACTCCATTATGAAGGTAGTTAACGTGCACGCTTCCTAATGTGTAACTCGCTGCCTTGTGGCTGGGCACCTGATAGGTGAGAAATATTTTGCGTTGCTGACCCGCGAGAAGATCACCCGGTTTAATAACTGCGTAATTTCCTTCACGTGAAATAGGATAACCACCTGCATCAATCAGCTGCACACCATCACCAAGAGGAATCCGTATTTCCAAACCACCCGCTACGATATTGCGTGTCATTTCAAATTCTTTTTCGAACACTCGAGCAAAGGCTATAGGATTTTCAAGAAAGTAATAGTTTCCTGCACCGTGATCGGCAATGGTCGTCATCAGCAGTTCGTTAAACTCATTACCAACCCCCACCGTGCTTACGGCAAGACGAGATTCTGTTCCGTTTGCTGCCATGCGTCCAAGTGAATACGGATCGGTAACACCCTGATTAGCAAGACCATCTGATATGAGGATGATTTTTCGTTGTCTGCCTGCGTCATCGGAAGATTTAACTGATGAAAGTGAAGAAAATGATGAAATACCAAAATCAAGTCCGGCTCCAAGATTTGTTCCGCCGCCGGGTCGAATCATCCGTACTCGTGCTGCAAGATTTTGCCTGTTGGCATTCGTCATATAGGTAAGGGGTGAAACACGCTCTACTCCATTGGAGTACGTTATTACCGCCATACGATCACGTGGTGATAATCGCTCCATCAAGCCTATTACCGCCTGCCTCGCATCAACTATTTTCTGTCCCTCCATTGAACCACTACGATCGAGTACAACCACCAGATCAACCGGTTGCTGCTGAACATCAATCGCATTCTCAATATTTGCCCCCGTAAGGGTCAGGGCAACCGAGACCGTGCCATCCGACCCCTGAAGCACTTTATCCTGAATCAATTTGGTATCTATCACCACAAGTTCATCGTTTGATACGGCCGGTACAGGTATAACCGTGGCCACTGCCTGGTTCTTATTCTCTACATAGACCAGCGCCAGTGTGGTAACTCCGATCAACATCACAATTGTCAAAAAGCCTTTATTCAATGGTTTCATTTGCCTACTCCCTATTCGAGATTTAATCGCGGTATTGCTTCCCCCTTTCCTCTATGATACGGTTTCTCTGAAATAGGACAATTCAAACAAATGCAAATGGTTAAGCGTATTTTTTTACATAACTTTTACTTTGACTGCAGCCTGGTGTGATGTAAGGTTTAGAACAGGAATCAGCCACAACTCAGTCGAACACGCCATGCAGGATAATCCGAACAAGGGAAGCACAAATGAAACACGCCAAAGCACATATACTTATCGTTGAAGATGATCAGGCCATATTACGCGGCTTAAGTGATGTGCTTGTATTTAACGGGTACTCTGTTGAAGCTGCTGAAGATGGTGGTAAAGGGCTTGAAATGATATTGAATAATCAGTTCGACCTTGTCCTGCTTGATGTGATGTTGCCAACCATGGATGGTTTTTCTATCTGTAAAGAAGTGCGGCGGAAAAAACCTGCTCAACCGATCGTGATGCTCACCGCTAAGGGATCTGAAGATGATATCGTCACCGGATTTACCGCAGGGGTTGATGACTATATTTCTAAACCGTTCTCCCTGCGTGAACTGATTGTTCGCGTAGAGGCTGTACTTCGCAGAAGTGGTAAGCATCTGGGAGATGAACGAATTGAGTTAAGCTCTCTGGTATTTGATGGGAAAAATCTCCGCGCCAGTTGTAATCAACATGTTGTTGATCTTACCCGTCGTGAGATGGATATAATCGTCTATCTCTATCGCCATCAGGATAGAATTGTTTCAAAAAAGGAACTGCTCATCGAAGTGTGGCACTATGCCGATGCGGATATCGAAACCCGAACAGTAGATATCCATATGCTGAAGCTAAGAAAAAAACTCCATTCGCTGGATGCTACAACAGATCTGATTCAGACAATTCGCGGCGAAGGTTACAGGTTAGAATATGAGCAGGCTTAAGCTTTTTATAGTTCTCTTCTTTGTTACAGTCTCTATTCCTTTAGCTTTTGTTATCTGGCAGACATACTCAGGTTTGGAACAGGAAGAAAAGGGACAACTACGCTTTTTCTCAGAAGCGATGTTTGACCGGATGGAAGCAGAGCTTGCAGATCTTGTACAGGTTGAAGAAAACCGTGCGGTTGATGAGTATGGATATTTTCTTGCATCATCAACAGGATCCGACGGCAACACAAAGCTGTCGCCACTGGCTACGCAGGAGTATCAGAATTATATCCTCGGCTATATGCAGAACAATCCTGATGGCTCCTTTCAGACGCCACTTGTTGCTGATACAGATAGAAATAGCGACACAATTCAACCCTCCCGAATAGAACTTATTTCACAGCTCGAAGAAGCGAACAGGATATTCAACCAGAAGAAATTGACCGTTATCAAACCAGTCTCGCCGGCTGTTGCTACTGCGGCAAAACCAATTGAAAAAGAGGCTAAAAAAGACAGTTTTTCAGAACGCTATCTGACACAATCCAAAACAGCGCCGAGCAAAATATATCTTGGTAAAAAACAGCAACGAATCGAAGAGGTGACAGCTGAACAGGTAATCAACATTATGCCTGCTGATGAAGGCCTTAAAAAGTACACCTACGAACAACAAAAGATACAACAAACCCAGGCAGAGAACAGAGCTATTGGGGAGACCGGTTCTGCCGCTGATTATGAAGTTGAAGACAGCTCGACATATCGTGACAAAATTTCAGACAGTAAAGGGATTTTGAGCTCTCTCCGCCGCGATAGATCGGAGCAAGAGCCAGATCGTAAAGAAGAAGCGCTACAACCAGATACAACAGGGTTTCAGGTTGAGGTCGCGCCATTTCAATCTGTTTCTATAAATGAAGAGCTTGTATATATATTCAGACGGATCGCTATAAACAATCAGATCTATCGCCAGGGATTTATCCTGAAAGTTGAGCCGCTGTTGCAGTATCTGGCCTCAAAACATTTTGAACAGCAACCTCTCGCCCAATATGCAGCGCTTACTCTTCAACGAAGAGATAGTGGTGACAATAATACTATCATGCAGATTGGTTCAATTGATGGTTCTGCAGATTTTTCGAATGAGCGGGTGTTCCCTCCGCCATTTAATTTTTTAAAAGTCAGCCTTAATGCTTCCACCGTTCCGGCTTCTCCGGCCAGAGGATCGCTTAATATCGCGATTATCGTCCTTACTCTTTTTATGTGCATTGGCCTGATCGCCATCTATCAGAGCGCCTATACAATAGTGGCAATGTCTGAGCGCCGCTCACAATTCGTCTCTTCTGTCACGCATGAGCTGAAAACTCCTCTCACCAATATCCGTATGTATATTGAAATGCTTGAACAGGGGATCGCGGCAACACCCGAACGCGAACAGGAATATCTGGCCATTGTCGGATCTGAGAGCACACGACTTTCCGGTCTTATCAATAATGTTCTGGAACTGGCAAAACTTGAGAAGAAACAGCGACAGTTCCATATACAGCCCGGATATCTTGATGATGTATATACTGAAGTAGCAGCAATAATGGCAGAAAAACTCAAACAGACAGGATTCACATTAGCTATTGAGCCAGGGAAAGATAATGAAAACATTCCTGAATGCAATTTTGACCGTGAAGTAGTCATTCAGATTCTTACCAATCTTATCGAAAACAGCATCAAATTTGGTCAACATGCTGATTTGAAAAAAATCACAATAAGAACCACCTCGCACGATGGCTCCGTCCGTGTTGATGTTTCCGACACAGGCCCCGGCATCCCGCAACATGCTCTCAAAAAAGTATTCGATGATTTTTATCGGGTGGATAACGATCTGACTAGATCTACCGGCGGCACAGGTATTGGTCTTGCCCTAGTTAAGAAATTTATGAATGCTATGGGTGGGAGTGTTAAAGCTGCTAATAACCGCGATTCAGGTTGTACAATTACTCTTCAGTTTCCTGCTGGAGTCTCTCAATAAAAATGAGGCCAAAGTCAACCTCCCCAGCTTCACCTAAACTTTTTCGCCCCCCTATTCCGCTAACCAGTACTGTTAAAAAACACGTCTGCAAAGATTGGATTTGGAGCAGTTACAAAGCAACCCATTTTCCATTCTTGTAATATCTACAAACAAATATGTCACATACCACTTAATCACCTTCGCCTTTGTAACTAAATATCACTATCAAAGACTGATCTGACAAGATCGTACTGCCACCTCCATACGTATTGGATATTTTTTTACAAACAGGCACTCTATTTGCGTGTCGCATAACAACTAGCTAATTTCAACAAATAGAGGCCTACTTACCCATTATGGAACTACACAAATTTGAGATTCAAACCTCAGAGTCTGATTTCGACAAACTACGTTTACTTGAGGATTCCGGAGTAGCAATTATTGGTGGCATCAGCCAGCAGCGTTTTTCATCATCGCCTGGAGATGGTTCAACCGGATTAGCACAAGATGATTCTGATCAACCGGTCAAAGTCGAATTATTCACCTCCACACCGCCGGAGATACTGCTCAAAAAGCTCTCCATCTTCACAAACAGCCGAACTGTTAGCATTTCGAAATGTTCCAGCCTTACTTTGGAGACACGTCCAGATAGCATTCATAAAAATAATGAACTTCCGGTAAGAGCAGTCGAACAACAGCCACAAGCTATAGTGGAAGATGGGCTAAGTTCTTCGATTGACTTTACCCATCCAGACGTCATGCACCTTAAGGTGGAAGCTCAAGCGACCCCAATCTTACTCAACAGGGTATTTGCAGCAGTCTGCCAATTTGACATCATCTTGACAAGCGGACGCAAGTTGAGGCAAGGACAACGTGATTTCGCCATGCTCTCCTTTAAAGGGGTCAATCAGGCATTGCAAAAGCAAATCAAAGACAGGTTTAACCTTGCCATCAAACCATTCTATATTCCAAACGATTCCGAGATATTTTCGCAGTTTGTTCTAACTAACGACCTTCAAATCAGCCTGCAGCAAAAAGGACCCATGACAGCTATGAGAGTGTTATGTGATAGACCGACTCCTTCTTTCAGGTACCAGCTCCTCAGTCATCTGGCATCATTCAAAATCGATATCCCACTTGCCAGAATGTCTACCAGAAATAACACAATTGAAGATGTCTACCATCTAAAACCAATATCAAGTCAACTGCTTCCCCCTGAATTGGCAGAGGCTTTGCGACAAAAACTTACAAGGATATAACCATGAAGAAAATAGAAGTGTTTTTCCCCTCACAAATAAACACTGACAAACTCGAAGACAAACTCTATCCTGTAGGCGCCAGGTCACTATCTCTGGTGGAAATGCGTGTACTTAACCAAGGGCCAGCGAAAACCGAAAAATACCGTGGGGTGGAACGTACCATCCGCTACAGCAGCAAAATTAAGGCCGAGATTATCGTCGATAATGACGATTTGAACAGAATAATATTACTTTTGAGCGACTTTAAAACAACAGACAATGAGCGACCGCAAGCTTTTATATCAGAACTCTCCGCAGCAGATAAGCCAGCAATGACACTCTAAGCAGAATTGGTTACAGCAAAATGTATAAGCGGTCACTGTAAATTTAAACCCACTATTTACTTTTACTCTGGCCTCTTATATTACCATTTTTATTACACTGAAAAATACTAACCGGTCTTTATCTGCAATCAGTTTATTCTACTTTTACATATAGTTTATAACAACTTACCCAACCATCCTTGTTAGGTAAACAAGTTGACCTTTAAAAAAAATAGAGGTATTAACACTGTTAGGATGCTGAAGAAAGTCGACTGAGATTCAAAGGAAATTCTAACCACCGGCTCCATAGCAGTTATCTTATAAATCATATCTAAACATGGATTTTCAAAAAACAGGTAAGAAAATGGATAGTTCTGCTCTACCAACCAAATGCATTAATATCACGGATCTCCCAATCAAGGACGTTAAGACGAGAAGACTTTTCATTCTCGCTGACGGCAAGCGGTCTCTACAAGAAATCATAAAACTCTCAGGAATGTCTGAGGAAAAAGCTCTCGACAAATTGCAAGACATGGTAGATGGTAATTTTATCAGTCTCGAGAAATTAGATACAAACCAAAACTCTCCCCATTTCACTGCCAATGATAAAAATCATAATTTTATTCAAGAAGTCACAGAAACTCTTGCTGAATATATCGGCCCATTTGCAACTGTAGCCATGAGTTCGTTTACAGCCCCAATCATATTACCAAGTGATAAACAAAAGATTATAAATAGAGCAAGCATGGAAATTGAAAGCACAGATGCTAGAGAGACCTTTCTCAATTCGCTCAAAGCTTCAGGGATAATCTAAAGAACATCGGTAGTTCTCATCCGAAAACGATTTTTTTCTCAAACTCATCGTTTCGCATCAACTCCTGAAACAATATCCTTTTATATCAATTAGCAGGCAGGCAAATCCGCCTGAAAATATTGAAAATTTCTCAGGCGGGTTGTGAGTTAAAAGAAATACTACGAATTCTTTTTATAATGCTCCATCAGTTTAAGCACACTAATCCGCAATCGTTCAATTGCATTCCCTAGCGAACCGATTTCATCGCCTGAAGTAACAATAATTTTTTCCTCAAGTTTTTTTCCCAAACTGATTTCCGAGGTTCTCTTTTCAAGACGTACAATCGGTGCAATGATCCTTTTTTCAAAGAAAAACCAGATAACCCCAGAAAGACAAACGATACCAGCAAGACCATAGCCAAACAGGGTCAGTGCTGATTTTTTAGCCGCATCTACTGCTGTCTTTATTGGCACATAAGTGATGTATGTTGCAACTGTCGCCCCATCAACCCAGTGATATCCGTTTGTTGTTCCATACAATTTACGTTGTTCCTCCGGTGCATCCTTAGGGTCCCCGTGACACCTGAGACATTTCTCTTTAACTGTTATTGGTTGAGCATAATAGAAAAACTTTGCACCTTTTTTTTCAATGATCCCTTCTTTTTTCTTCAATATTTTATTCGCATCAAATTCCTGAATGAGTTTCAGTTCATCAGAATCAGCCTTGTTGAGTGGATAAAGCGGATCGATGGATGCCTGCTTAAATTTATAATCAGGGAGTTTACCACTGAATTCTTCCCAGACTCCCCTGGTTACTGTAAAACCTGACATAATCTCAGGATAGAACCGCTCCTTATCAACAATGTCCATAATCAATGGACGCTGTTTTGTTCTATAGAAACTTCGTGATGCCTCTAGAAAGGTCGAAACAATCTCACCTTTGTTTCTGGCTTCCTGAAGAGAATTTTTATAGGTAAAGCTATAACTTAACCACGCAAACCCACCTATAGCGATAAAACTGAGTGCGGCTATCACCACAATAAAACGAATGCGAATACTCATAACTTGCAACTCCCCCCCATTAATAATCATTTCTTAAATTCATAACTAACATTCAACTACATCCACCCCCTTGATCATCAAGCAGTAGGCAGGAATAATAATAATTCCGAAGATATCGGATACTAACAACTTAAACCATCAATTTAAGCAAAACAAGAAATAATAACAAGAAAGGAGGGTTACACGTTGATTTATTACAACTTTTGTGATTTCCAGAGAACATTGTCTGCATGGGAAAAGAAAAGGGGTCAAGTCCGCTTTTGACTTTTATCCTTTTAGGCGTTAGAGTAATCACTATGTCTAGACCATTACGAATAGAATACCCAGATGCTTGGTACCATGTCATGAATCGTTGCAGGAGGGGTGAGCAGATTTTTTTCACTGACGGTGATCGTGAAGAGTTTCTGAAAGTGCTACAAGAAGCGGGTGAGTTATGGGATCTCAGGATATCAGCCTATTGTTTAATGCCTAACCATTACCATCTTTTAGTCCACACTCCCAAAGGTAACCTATCACGTTGCATGCGCCACATAAACGGCGTTTATACCCAACGATTTAATCGTCAACATCACAAAGAAGGGCAATTGTTTAGAGGGCGCTATAAAGCTGTTCTTGTGGATAAGGATAATTACCTATTGGAAGTTCTAAGATATATCCATAGGAATCCTCTTAAAGCTGGACTTGTGAAGACACTGGATCAATTTTCATGGAGTAGTCACAAGGCATATTTATCAAAGGCAAAGAAATGGTCCTGGTTGCAAAAAGAACCACTCTTAGCGCAGATTACTCCTATCGTTTCCAGACAAAAAGCAGCATATCTAGATTTCGTTTCACTGGGAGAGTCTAAAGAACTTGAGAGATTTTACTCACTGAAAAACCTGCCATCGATGTTGGGAAGTTCCTCTTTCAAAGAGTACATCAAAGAAAAGTTCATGTCCCTGGCTAATAGCGTAGAGATACCTGAATCGAAAGCGCTGGCACCAGACATTGACAAAGTGATAGCTTGTGTTTGTGAACATTACAGCGTGGCACAACAAGATCTGCTGTATTCAAAAAGAGGTACTGCGAATACTGCAAGGGATAACGCAATTTATCTTGCCCGGCGTCTATGCTGTAAAACATTACCAAATGTGGGCGCAGCATTCGGCATCG
Source organism: Desulfosediminicola flagellatus (assembly GCF_005116655.2). Classification (GTDB taxonomy): domain Bacteria; phylum Desulfobacterota; class Desulfobulbia; order Desulfobulbales; family Desulfocapsaceae; genus Desulfopila; species Desulfopila flagellata. The sequence continues at coordinate 4,417,979 of NZ_CP050698.1, forward strand.
CTAATTACAGTACCGTGAGTAGTGTGATTCAGAGAGTGAAAAGACGCATTGAGAAAGACAGCACCTTGGTAAAAGAACTGAGCATTATTGAAAGAAAAGTTATCAAAAGTCAAAAGCGGAGTTGACCCCTCATTTCCTATTTTCTCTACACTGCTCTTCTGAGCCGTATGCTTTAAGAAACTTTGGCAAGCTGTACCCTTTTTGGAATTGAACCACAGTCTTTACCATGTCATTTCCTCCTGATGTTATGTTTCTAAGGAGTACGACATACGTGAGGAATCATATGGTGACGACCCTCCGACTTTTTTTTGCTAGCTGAAATTCAGGGGTAATAAGAAAAATATTTAAAAAATAAACAGTGTGAACCTGATCAGTAAAAGACTGCAAGCATGGTCATGAGAATTACAATAAAGAGTAGCATAAAACCACTGCCCACGCGGATATAATCAGTGGTTTTGTAGCCACCTGGCTGCATGATCAGGGCATTAACCTGGTGCGTAGGCAGGATAAAGGTATTGATGGAGGCAACAGCCACAACCATACCGGCAATTCTTGGGTCAGCACCTACCTGAGATGCCATATTCATGGCCAGAGGTACTAGCAGAACCGTAGTTCCGACATTGGATACAAACATACCAAAAAAAGAAGTAAGCACGATCAGAATGAAATAGAGCAACATGGGTGTTAGATTATCAATATGCAGCAAAACAGTTTTTGCCAGAAAATCTGCCGCCCCTGTTTTTTCAAAAGCTGCTCCCAAGGGGATAAGACCTGCAACCAGAAAGATGGTCTTCCACTCAACAGCTTTGTATACCTCGTCAATGTGCATTACTTTACCGATCAATATGACCATGAGCGAAACCAGGCCGGCTACAGACAGTGAGAGACCTGTTCCAAGGGCAAGGGCAAGGAAGACGGCCAGGGCAATAAGCGCCATAGTTGCCTTGCCTTCTCTGACCTCTTCGCCTCGCAGATTTTCGGTATAGATTATATCGGTCTTCTCCTGCAGGGTGCGGAGGTGAGCCCATTCGCCATGAAGAAGGATTGCATCACCGGGTTTCAGTGCAATATCAACCAGCTCTTTAATATAAATTTTATTGCCGCGCATAATGGCCAATGGATTGATGAGATAGAGATTTCTCACGGCCAGCTCTTTCATTGTATGTCCATTCAGAGCTGAGCGAGAGGAAATAATAGCCTCAACTACACCGTATCTTTCTGGTGACGATTCTGCTGCAAAGGTCTGAAAATTCTCCCTTGGCTGCCAGCCAAGATCACTGGTGATTTTTTGCAGGGAGTCTTCACGGCAGGCAACAACAATAATATCTCCCGGACCCACGACTGTTGTACCCAAAGGAACCATAATTTTGTTGCGTCCCTTATTCTTGGCTACTGCCAACGCAGTGGCCTTGTATCTTGCACGTAGATCGAGCTGTTCAAAAGTCTGTTCAGGAAAGTTTTCGGGCACAATACACTCGAACCCTTTTCCTACTTCTTCCCCATAGAGTGCACGAAGTTTGGCACTGACGACACCGCCTTCCTCCTCTGCTGACAGGGTTGGAAGCAGCCGGCAACCGATCAACAGAAAAAAGACAAGGCCGCCAAACACCATGGCAATACCGATGGGGGTAATATAAAACAGGCCAAGAGGAACAAAGTCCCCTTCTGTTGCACCATTTCCTGTCCACCACTTAGCCATCACATCGTTGAGAATAATGAGTGGGGTCGAGCCAACTAAGGTAAGATTTCCACCCATATTAGCGCAAAAACCAAGGGGCATAATGATCTTCGAGGCTGGGATTTTGCTTAATCTACTGACTTTAAGAGCGGCAGGAAGCATAAGGGCAACAGCCCCTACATTGGACATGATAGCAGAAGGAATAGCCACGGTGAGACTCAGCAGAGTAACCACTCTGGATTCACTGGTTCCGGCTACCTGCATTATTTTTTGGGCAATTTTTCCTACAACTCCGGTCTTCTCTAATGATGTGCCAAGTACCATGACGCAGATGAGAACAACAACGGCATTGGACCCTAGCCCGGAAATCGCCTCCTTTCCGGAAAGTAGACCGGTCAGCGGGAGTAATGTCATAACCAACAGTCCGACAACATCCACACGGAGAAGATTAAATACCAGGAGAATAACGACCAGACCAAGCAAAGAAAAGGCCATTATCATTTCGTTTGTGAGAATAAGAGGATCCATAGCTTTTTCCGGAAATATCAGGGTTGATAAATTATAACTCAAGGTTTCAAGTTTCATCGGAATAATTAGAGGATACACCCAAACCTATTTGATTGGAATACTGATTTTTCCAGCTGGCCTAATGCTCTGTAAATCTTTAAATGTCGCAAAGATTGTTCGGCAATTTTAGTTCACTGCGAGGCACGAATGAAGGAACATAGCAGCGATATGTGACTGAATGAGAAACGAAGTCAGTGTGTTCAAAGGGCGAAGAATATCCGATAGGTAAAGGTTTACAGAGCACTAGGAGTGCTGTCCGAGAATAGGGGTTTTGGTCAAAATCGAGAGATTTTCAAAAAATAAGCACAGCCATATAGATGATATTGCGAGCATTATTTTTTGAAAATTCCGAAGAGTTTGGGTAAAAGCCATTGTCGGACAGCCTCCTAGTTTCCTCCGCCTTTAATTTTGGCCACATAAATTTCAAATTTGCAGCCCACAGCATGTGCCAAAAACTCTTTGGGTCGCAACAAGAAAAGGGAAGAAAAGGGGTCACCCATAATTTTCTTTCATCATGGCAACAGCCAACTTGGCACCAGTCCCGTTCAGGTGGCCGGTGCAAAGGATGTCTTCCCTGTTGGACCTGAGGTGTTTGATAACAAAGGGGATTCTGGCCTTTCCGCATTGGGTACCGGGACTAACCCTAACATAGTTCGCAGACTGGACGCCAACATGCCCCCCCCTAGTCGATGTGTTGGCGTGACAGGGATACCTAACTTCAGTAGTACCCGGGTTTCAATAGAAAAATCAGTTTAACGTTATCTTTAGCCAGATCTGGTCAACATCCTCCCACCCTGCTTGCTCACGTCTTACACGACGTCCTCATTAAATTCGCCACCACTGCATTTTTCCAGAAAGGATCTTACTTTGTGTCTATCAGGAGGACGGCTAAAACTTACAGACTCGAGTTGTTAGGCAGGCAGATACATATTATATGTTTAGATGGAAGTGATTCTATTTACTGATCGGATTATGCACTTTTCCCAACCTCAGATTCACAACAAGAAAATTGATGCTCGCAGGTAGCGTAGACTCAGGTATCAACTATATGGCTCCGCTCAATTTCCTCAATCTTGGGTAAAATGCCTATAATCCGACAAGCTCCTAGACTGAAATATAACTCACTGCGTTTTTCGGTAAAAACTGCAAACATGATCGAGATTTCAACAAATACAGAAAAGAAACAATGGAATCAATACGCAGCTGAAAATGTTGCGGCCAAATATTCCCATCTATTCGATTGGGGTGAATGTCTTGCTACGACTTATAGCGTGCGAATCTTCCGGCTGGCAGCAATAAACACCCAGACCAACCAAATATGCGGCATCCTTCCTCTCGTTCTTTTCGACCCGCCTGGCAAAGACAAACGATTGATTTCACTTCCTTATACTGATGCGGCAGGCATACTGGCAGACGATTCGGAGAGTGGACGTAGTCTTCTCCTGGCAGCCCTTACGCTCGCCGACAAACTTGGAGCAGACCATGTGGAATTACGTCAGGATAGAGCACTTCAGTCTTTTTTTCAGCAGCAAAAGACAATTGATTCATGGTGCTATGCACCCCATCATTTCAAGACGGGGCTCCTCCGACCGCTTCCGGCATCAGTGGATACACTATGGGCTGATCTTTCCTCAAAAGTTCGCAATCAAATCCGTAAGGCTGAACGATGTGGTTGTATCGCAAAAGCAGGTGGTGTCGAACTCCTTGCTGATTTTTATGCTGTTTTCTCAGAAAACATGCGTGATCTCGGCTCACCCGTTCATGCACCTGAACTCTTTCAAAGCCTTATAGACAGCGAGTCTCTGCGAACCGCAATAATTGTCATCTATTTGCATGCCAAACCTGCTGCAGCAGCTTTCGTCCTGTTGCATAATGAGACTCTCTACAATCCCTGGGCTTCATCCCTGCGAAGGTACCGGCAATTTTGCCCTAATATGCTGCTTTACTTGTCAATGCTCGAATATGCGGTCAATAATTACTGCACGTGGTTCGATTTTGGTCGTTCCTCTCCCGATGCACCCGCCTGTCGGTTTAAACTCCAATGGGGAGCAAAGATGGAACCACTTGGCTGGCATGTTTTTTCACGAAAACCACACGACTGGGATCCCCGAAGGGAATCTCTGGAATACGACAACTGGAAAAGTATTGATCTTGAACGTTCCCGGCAGGACGGGCCAGCAATCAGGCGATGGATCAGCTTGTGAGGCAGGAGATGAATTATCTCGCGTATAAAAATGTCGAAGTCTTTTTACCTCTACCGATTTTTCCGATTATTGAGGATGTTGGCTGGTGGCGTGGGGAAGATGGCTCAGCCTTTCAGCAACCGTATCGTAACGCATTTCCCAGACGACACTGTCTGGCAGATTACCAGGCCCTCGTCCGGTTAGCCAGCAGACTGGGGGTACGTATTGGCTTAGGTATGGTGCTCTGTGAATGGGACAGAAACAATTCGCTCAAAGACATACCCGGTGCCACCTGGATGGGCCGCCATTGGAACAACCACATCAATCAGGGTCCGTGGCTCGATGAAACGGCCGACTATCTGCTCCACAATCAGGATTCCCTTGAATTGGGCTTACACGCGCTTTGCCATGAATTCTGGAACGAGGGGAAAATGGAACGCTCCGAATTTCACGACCGGCACGGTTTTATGCGATCAAGTCAGGTGATCAAATCTCACCTTAATGCTTTCGGGAGCATCCTCGAACACAACGGATTTTCAGAGTTTCCTCGTCTATTTTTCCCTCCGGCTCTGAACCACAGTTTCGGCAACGGTCAAGAATCAATACAAGCACTCCTGTGCAATTACGGTATTCGCTATGTGATAACCCGCTTTTCCAGAGCACGACGCTTTGCTCCAGCGCATCATGAAAAGATCACCTGGGAGTGCGGCGTCGGTCTCTTGGAACGTGGACTTTCACCTGTCCCCTGGAATATGTCTGCCTGTCCGCCAAGTTGGGATTTTTCCGGGCCAATCCTACCTCTACATTGGGGAAACTTACTCCACCCTAATCCTGAACAAAACACTGATATCATTGATGGTTGGGCAGAAATGTTGCTTGCCGGGACAGCCGGTCCAGAGTTCATTTTGGCCGAAAATTATGATATCTGCTGGCGTCAGGCGGCAATCTCCTATTTCGGCAGACTCTCTCTTGATGCTGGGGCTATTGTTGTTGATCTACGTGCACTTCCAAAAGACATGCCGAATAGCAATGGGTCGTTCTTTGTTAAAATACAGGGCTGCCAGACAACACCGTTACGTTTTCAGGGAGTGCATATAGTGGCAGATCGCTTTGCTGGAGACATCCGTACGTTGCAACTTCTGCCGAAAAACGGAAGGCAAAGAATACGGCTTCTTTTGACTTGATGGCGTCGTAAAATTCGTCATCTCCTTCGTTATAGCAAGATATCTACCATTACGATGGAGCTTCGAAACCAAGGGCAGTTCCAGGAGACCTATCCGAGAATGCAAGACTGCAAAGGGTTCAACGACAATCCCTCAAATCGACACATACATTTCAAAACACTAAGAAGTATAGAAGCAATTAGGGATTGTGCTTGCTCTGTTGAGCATCGAATTGCCAAAACGCAAGCACAACCCCTATATCCCACTACGACTTCACTTCAACCAGCTTTGCCAGTTTTTCAGGCAACTGTCGTTGCATCATTTCAGTAGGTACCCGAGCCGGGTTAAAGGCTGGTTGTCCCATTTCATCCAACACTTTGAGACCATTGTCACCAGAGAGCATAAATTGCAAAAAGGCTTCTGCCGCTTCTTTGTTCGGAGCATGTTTGAGCATGGTGACGCCATAGGTGATTGATTTGCCTTTTTTGTCGATAAAGGTACCTGGCTTTTTGCCTGTTACAGTAACTTTGGCAGTTGAATAGAGGGTATCGTAGGCATAATTACCGAGATTCACTTCATCACTTAGTTCCAGGTAATTGAGCTTATGTTGAACTGCTACAGAGAGATATTCCCAACCGTAATCAAGATCTCCGGATTGTAACATCTCCACCAGTTGAATCGCTTTCGCTTTAACATTCTTCAGTGGCCTGTTGGCCAGTAATTGGTCATACAGTCCATCTATTCCATAGTATCTTTCTGCGAGCTGCATAACCATCAGACTCCTGTAGCCACATGGGTCCAGGTTCGGATCTGAATGCCCCCATTGTACCTCCGGGGTGCGTAAAATATCATACCAGTTGTCTTTTGTAAGCGTGTCGCTGTTCTTGCTTTTATCGGTATAACAGAGAACAAGCCGGTTAGATGCAAAACGGATGTTCCAATCTGCAAAAGCAGGGATCAGGTTATTGTCGATAACCATATAGTCAGCAGAAGCCATGATATCGGCCATCTCACCTTTTTCGGATATCAGTCGCGCCATCTTAGTGCTGCCACCCGCTTTTGTGATAACATTAACCTCAGGGTAGATCTGGTTAAACTCTTTAATCATCTGCTTGAGCGGGACTGTCAGACTGCCAGCATGATAAATGGTCAGATCGCCCTGCGGTCCCGCATGAGCCATCGCCGCAAAAAGCGTGAGTAAAAGTGCACATCCGAAACGGATCAGCCATGAAGATTTTCTTGTATTTCTCATCTTTGCTCCTTGGTAGGGTATTGGTTTTGAATAGAAAAAAACACAATAATAACAGGCAAGGAGATCAAAGGGTACAGGAGCACAAATACAAACGAAAACTGACCTTAAATGACTTGAGGGTTTCAGGGGAATTGCGGGAGAGAGTCAAATTAGATAGTGTTTTTCAGGTTACTCGCCCTTATTTACCCATGCCGATAATCCATTGTGATTAGTCTTCAACAAAACTTCCTGCAAATAGCATAAAAAAATGGGCTTCAGCAATGTTGCTGAAGCCCATTTTTCGTTTCTCTACACATCACCAGGGTAATCTTCCCAAAAGGATCACAACTCTGCTTACAGATCTACTGTTGTTAGCTTAGCAGCAAGAAGATTCTGGTTATCTACAGTTCTCTGTCGAACCGACATCATGCATTTTGTATCCGATCAATGCTATGCTTACTTTTTGCCGGCTTTATCCAGAGCCCAGGTCAACCAGGTTTTCTGTTTATCAGATAAATCATTCGTTCTTGCTTCAATAAATGAAGAAAGATTATTGATATTTGAAAAACTCACGTTGTAGGAACCTTCAGAAAATGCGCCACGTCCTCGCAGAGAATAACTTCCATTTTTGTCAACACCAATAGCGATGTCATGATTTCGATACCACGTGAAGTCTTCTGAGACAGAGATAGTGCCTTCACGTGCTGTTTTTAGATAATTGTACGTATCATATGCCACAACAATAGCAAAAACTACAGCAAGCAAAACAACAATTTTTGTCATCATGCTGCTGGCTTTTGGGGAAAATATATCTTTGATCCCGATTGGAACACGTTGCCGAATTTCCTTTTCGACCTCTCCCCTGTTCACCCACAGAGGTTCAATGATTTTCCCAGTATAATGCGAAATATCAGCTATGGCATCATTGTCAGAGGGATTAGCCATAGCCAACTCCAGAATGTTATTGCTCTGGAGCCTGAGTGGCAAAACTTTGTATTTCCAACACAGGTATCGTGGAAGCAATTTGACAACTTCTGGCGTATGTCTGTCAGCTATCCGTGCACTCGGTATGTCTAACTGATCTGCAATAACTTTATCTAACGTATCCTTGCTGATAATATTCATACTAACAAGTATATCGCCAAGCTGTTGTTTTCCGGTTCTTTGGATCTGAAGAGCTTTATCCACTAATCCCTGTGAAACGTCATATTTCTCGACGAGCAATTCTCCCAAAAGCGGTTTACTAGTCATTTCACTTCCTCCAGAATGTCACGGGATGCATTTTTAAATAGAATGATACGAAATAATAAACATCTTCTGTTATTACGCATCATGGCTTTATGAGTATTTTGTAAGATAAAGCCAAGTAAGCATTCAGTAAGGTATTCCATCAGATATGCTGTAATTCTCGTTAACCCTTAAGAATACAGAACGTTAAAGATCAAAGCGTATCGAATAACAGCTGAATTCCAGCTACGTTTTTTCTCCGCCTTTCATTTTCCGCACCAATAGAAACTGCACTTAACAGATAGGCTTCATAAGATAGTATAGCGTTAATTGCCCGTTTATCAACCAAGACAGTATATTTGTTGTAAAATGCAATTTTAATACACTGCAAATTGTGAATGAAGAGGTATAACAGCACTATTCGACAAAATAAGAGACGAAGTCATTCCCACTACATTCACATACAATATCAAGCAAGTAAAGAGTTACAAAGCACCTTTATGCTCACAACACCACGACTGTACAAGAGCTATTTGGTCTCTCTTGTTTTGAAGGTCTGTTTGATGGTTGGGGGCTGTTGTTGCACAAGGAAGGGAAAATTGCCCTGCATCATGCACGAGAATCTCAAATGATATGCCAGAGGACTTCGCCGGAACCACAAACAGACTTTCCAGTCTCAATGCATATCATTAATTTGAAATATATAGAGATAATTGCTACATTTCAGGCCGCATACGAATAATCCGGCATCCCGTTACAATATGAATAACTCCCAGGTAATCTCATAGATTATTAAACGACCTGAAGGATATATAATGAGTGAAGTTATACTGATAAGTATTACAGGAAAAGACCGAAAAGGACTTAACGAGAGATTTACAAATATTTTGGCACAACACTCCGTCAACATTCTCGATATTGGTCAATCTGTAATCCATGAACACATCTCTTTAGGAATTCTGGCAGAAATCCCGAATTCAAAAGACTTTTCATCAATTTTCAAAGACATGTTGTTTGAGGGTCACAACATGGGGTTGAAAGTTGACATTGAGTCGATTTCCCCGGATGCATATGAAAAGTGGGTCCACGCACAGGGTAAGGAGCGCAGGATTATCACGCTATTGGGCAGAACTCTTTCCGCTCAACAGATTTCCGCCGTGTCCTCTGTCATTGCTGAAAACCAATTAAACATTGATGGTATAACACGATTAACCGGAAGAATTTCCCTCAAGACACCTCAAAAGAACCCAAGAGCCTGTGTACAGATGGCTGTGAGTGGAAATCCAGTCAATATTCTTGATATGCGAAAGAGATTTATGGAGATTTCCCAGGAAACCGGAATTGACATCTCATTTCATGTCGACAACATCTATCGTAAGAACAGAAAATTAGTTGTATTTGACATGGACTCCACCCTGATCCAGGCAGAGGTGATCGTCGAATTAGCCAAATTAGCCGGTGTTGGTGAGCAGGTAGACCATATTACAGAATCCGCAATGCGAGGGGAGATTGATTTCAAGGAGAGCTTTCGGCAACGAGTTGCACTTTTAAAGGGCATACCGGAAGAACAGCTTCAGGGATTACCCAAGAAACTACCATTAACTGATGGTGCCGATCTGGTTGCCAAAACGCTGAAAGGTCTTGGCTATAAGCTGGGTATTTTGTCTGGTGGGTTCAGTTTTGTGGGAGAGTATTTAAAGGATCAGCTCGGCTTTGATTATGTCTATGCAAATGAGCTCGACATTAAAGATGGTGTAGTAACAGGTGAGGTAGTTGGTGAGATTGTTGATGGCGAGAAAAAAGCGCAATTATTACGGCACCTGGCCCAAAAAGAGAAAATTTCCCTCGAACAAACCATTGCCGTTGGAGATGGGGCGAATGATCTTCCCATGATCGGCATTGCAGGCCTGGGAGTTGCATTTAATGCCAAGCCAATAGTACGGCAAGAAGCCTCCAATGCCATATCAAGTGTCGGTCTTGACGGTTTACTCTATCTGCTTGGAATCCATGACAGGGAAATTACCGAAGATGTGATTTAGATAATAGATTGCTTTAGAGGAAGTTGCGTCTGTTTGGGCGCAACCTCCCAAGCCCCAAGAACAATATTTTTTCGTATTAATGCCTTAGCTGACCAACCCTCTACTCAGCTACCCAACGTGTATGTGTTAAGACCTGATCATCAAGCAGAACCCGGCACGCATACGTTGCGCCCGCAACCACCTCGCCTACTCCTGCCGGGGTACCCGTCATAATAATATCACCATCAACCAATGTCATAAATTCCTGTAGCTCTTTAAGAATTTGATCGGGCTTATACATCATCTTGTCTATTGTACCGCGTTGTCGCAAGTCGCCATTCACATCAAGCTCAATAATGAGGTTGTCACGATTTTTCGGTAGCCGTACAAAAGAGCTGAACAGTGCTGCACCGTCAAAACCTTTAGCTCTCTCCCAGGGAAGTCCCTGTTTTTTGAGTTTGGTCTGCAACGCTCTTTTGGTGAGGTCAAGCCCGCACCCTACACCCGCAAGACCTCCATTCTCAATCATAAAACAGAGTTCCGCCTCATAATGTAACGGTTCATGATGGACAGCCTTCAATACATTGCTGATTGCAGAATTTGGTTTGCTGAACACCACCATACTCTCTGGAATTTCATTACCCAGTTCAGTTATATGTTCTACGTAATTGCGACCCACGCAGATAATTTTTGAGGGTGTTACTACTTTGCCTTCAAAAGATACTGTGTTCATATATCTTTATAACTCCAATCATTTCAATTTATTACTGATAATTTTACTATTCGTTATCAGCACCGAACCCCACTGCCCGCTAAGCATGGTAATCAGAAAGTCCCAAACGCGTATTACAGCGAATCAGCTACCTCTGTCCCTTGAGCGATAGCTCGCTGTGCGTCCAACTCTGCAGCCTCTTTTGCCCCGCCGATTATATGATAGGCTATTCCGGCCTCTTCAAGTTCATTTGCCAGGCTCAATTCCGATTCCTGCCCCGCACAGATAACTATGCTATCGACTGCCACCAGACGATCTTCATTATTCTGGCTTATCCACAATCCGTTCTCATCAATGCTTAAGTACTCAACACCGGTCCAGAATTTCACCCCGTTTTTCTTAAGCTCCAACCGATGAATCCAACCTGTAGTTTTTCCCAGATTAGCACCCGGTTTTGTTTTTTTCCGCTGAAACAGATGTACTTCGCGCGGTGCTGCCGGTATCAGGGGTACTCTAAGGCCTCCTCGCTGGGTATATTCTCTGTCAACGCCCCACTCCGACAGAAATTCAGAAATAGGATCCTGATTGCTTTCCTGATGCAGCAGGAAGGCAGCCATATCAAAACCGATACCTCCGGCTCCGATTACTGCCACTCTATCGCCAACAGTTTCAGCTCCAGTCAGAACATCACTGTATAGAACAACATGATTTAACTCTGCCCCGGGAATAGACACGTTTCGTGGAACTACTCCTGACGCCATAACAATCTCATCATAATCACTGAGATCATCTTTAGTTGCACGATATCCGATACGGAGATCAACACCATGACGCTCAATCTCGTGACGATAATATCTGAGCGTTTCACTAAACTCATCTTTTCCCGGAATATTTCGAGCCAGCAGAAACTGCCCGCCGAGCTGATCGTTTGCCTCAAAAAGAGTAACCTGATGCCCCCGGGCTGCAGCTGTCACCGCACACGCCATACCAGCCGGACCAGCACCAACAACAGCTACTTTTTTTGTAATCTCAGCAGGAGTAAAGGGAATTTCAGTTTCTCGACAGGCACGGGGATTAACCAGACAGGTTGCAGATTTTCTTTTAAAGATATGGTCCAGACATGCCTGGTTACAGCCTATGCAGGTGTTAATTTCAGCGTCCCTGCCTGTAGCAGCTTTTACAACCCAATCGGGATCGGCCAGAAACGGTCGCGCCATACTCACCATATCGGCACATCCTTCCGCCAGTGCCTTTTCGGCGACCTCAGGCATGTTTATACGATTTGTGGTGACGAGTGGAATGTTCACCTCACCCATCATTCTTTTGGTGACCCAGGTAAATCCTGCGCGCGGAACCATTGTTGCGATCGTTGGAACTCGCGCTTCATGCCAGCCGATTCCGGTATTTATTATAGTCGCTCCAACTTTCTCAATTTCTTTAGCAAGCAGAACTACCTCATCCCATGTGGAACCATCCTTTACCAAATCGAGCATTGATAAACGGTAAATGATGATAAAATCCTGACCTGCTTTTTCGCGTATTGAACGAACAATCTCGAGCGGAAAACGTATCCTGTTTTCAAACGAACCACCCCAGTCATCTTCACGCTTGTTAGTCTTTTGCGCAATAAACTCGTTGATAAGATACCCCTCAGAACCCATCACCTCAACACCGTCATATCCGGATTCTCTGGCAAGCAGAGCACACTGAGTGAAATCATCAATAGTAGACCGTATACCTTTTTCAGAAAGCGCCCATGGTCTGAACCTATTAACAGGTGCTTTAAGACGGGATGGGGCAACACATAGCGGATGGTAACCATACCTCCCTGAGTGGAGGATCTGCATGCAGATTTTTCCACCCTCATTATGAACACGGTCAGTTATCAATCTGTGGTTGGGCAGTTGGGTAGAGCTATGAAGGCGAAGCGAAAAAGGAGCGACCCATCCGGCCCGGTTTGGGGCAACACCACCGGTCACGATAAGGCCGACACCGCCTGCCGCCCGTTGACCATAATATTCAGCCATACGGTGAAAGCCGTCTTTTTCTTCTTCGAGACCGGTATGCATCGATCCCATCAATATGCGATTTTTAAGCGAAGTGAAACCAAGATCAAGCGGTTGAAACAGATGGGGATAACGCGAGGTTGCATCATTCATTCGTACACTCTCTCATCTTTTTCTTTATCATTCCACTGACCACCGTAATCTGCTTTTCCTTGTACGGTGATCCTTCATCAGACAGGAATTCTTGTTGCGCTTCAATGTAACTGGTAATATATAAAATGTAAAAGACTTTACCATTACGTACACGACAAGGAGCTACTCATGCAATATGAAGGAAATATCTTCAGGCCACCAAGCGAAGCATACAGCATTCTGCTGCAGGTAACGACAGGCTGCTCTCATAATAAATGCACCTTCTGCGGTATGTATAAAGGAAGTCGCTTCTCCATCAAAGACGATTCCGCCATAATGGCGGATATCGAATTTGCGTCCCTTCACTGCAAACACCAGAACAGGCTCTTTCTCTGCGACGGAGATGCACTTATTATCCCGCACGAACGACTCGTGAAAATACTTACCACAATTCGTAAAAAACTGCCGTGGGTTGAACGGGTTGGTTCTTACGCTAACTCAAAAAGTATCAAAATGAAATCAGTCGAGCAGCTTCGTGAATTACGTGATCTCGGCCTGACCATTGCGTATATGGGGCTGGAGTCTGGTGATGATGTAACTCTCAAGAAGATACAAAAAGGTGCTGACTCAGCGAGAATGATCGAGATGGGTAAAAAAATCAGATCCGCAGGAATTAAACTCTCAATAACTGTACTACTCGGAATTGCGCAAAAAGAGCGTTCTCTTATACACGCACAAGAAACAGGCAGGGTGCTTTCGGCGATTGATCCTGAATTTGTAGGTGCACTCTCTTTGATGCTGACACCTAACACTCCTGCATTCCAGGAGCATAAAAAAGGAAACTGGTATGTGCCCGGCCCGGAGGAAATGCTTGAAGAGCTCGGAGTCATGCTGGCTTCAACTGAATTAACCAACGGCTATTTTCATGCCAACCACGCATCAAACTATCTACCAATTAAGGCTAAAATGCCTCAGGATAAAGCAAAGACTCTCGAACTGATTAGTAAAGCTCTTAAAGGCAAGGTTAATTTGAAACCTGAGTATATGCGGGCGTTATAGTTTATTCACTCCAACCAATCACCAAAAAAGCCCCTTGGTACAAGTACCAAGGGGCTTTTACTATAAAGCTCTCTTCCTCTTTCTCTAGAACTTATAGCTAGCTCCAAGACTGATCAGGAATGCAGATGCATTGCTGAATTCACCACTGACGACATCATTTGTAACCGTTCGTTCTTCCTTATAATCATATAATACAGCTACACCGAATTCCATCTGCTCGCTGTACTTGTAACGAACACCTGCAGAAAACAACCATGCATCAGAGTCTGGAAGTTCAAAGCTCAAGTTTTCATCGGGGACAGGATTCTCATCATAAGCAATACCACCAAGCAAAGTAATGGTTGGATTTAAGCGATATTCAACACCAAGGCGAATACAGGTGGTGTCATCCCAGTCTTTGGCTACAGGAGCGTCAAATGCTGCAAATAAACCACCCGCAAAGTACGGATTGGAAGGATCAGTGAGGTCACCAACCGCATAATCGAAATCAAGCGATTCATATTCAGACCAGAAAGTCCTATCAATGGTTAAATCGAAGGTCCATTGCTCCCATGTGTACGCTGCTGAAAATGCTAAGACAGCAGGTGCTGGAACAGAAACAGTCCCTGTTGTGTCAATAATTGTCGCACCATTTGCATTCAATTCTACATCACCCTCAAAATCAAGATCGATGTTAGAACGATACGTAATAGCAAAATTTAAATTATCATTTGGTTTAACGTCTACTGCGAGGTTATATCCCCATTCTGTTGTATCGCCATCAATGAATCGTCCAGGAGCTACTGGGGCTAAGCCAGTAGCATCACTAGCGACAGTCGCCTCGTTATACAAAAAGCGGACACCACCACCAATCGAGAACATATCATTAATTTTATAAGAAACCGTCGGATTGAATTCAAAAACTTTTAAAGAAAACTTTTCAGCAAAAGCTTTTGGGTATCCCTCTTTCCAGCGTTTTTGTAATCCATAAGATTCTGTCAAAGAGAAACCAAATCTAAAATTGTTGTAATCGGGCGAAACAACAAAGAAGGTCGGCAGGAGAAAATCCTCTTTTTCTCCAGTAGCATCAAACCCGGGACGGGTGTCATCATATTCAATTTCTGATAGGCGAAGATAAGTAGCGGTACCCTCAAAATGCCAGGTATCCTCAAGAAGGGACATACCTGCAGGGTTGTAATATGTAACATCAGCTTTGTCAGCTGAAGCAATGTTCGCACCGGCCTTAGCTGTTGAATCCACAGACTGCTCAGGTATACGATACCCAGATGCCATTGCTGAGCCAGCAACAAACAATGAAGCTACGGCTGCTACAGAAATAATTTTCCTCATTCTCATCTCCCTTAAATCATTTGTTTTCGTATATCCGTATCATATGTATACGGACACTCCCGACTTCTGCTGTCTCTCTCATTCCAGCAGAAAAACAACAAAACCTAACCTTTACGTACGAGTCAATACACTGGATACATAAACGCCTAATTTTGCTCTTACATTTGTGTAATATAAATCTCACAAATGTCAACCATAAACAACGCTGAAATTTGAGTAAACCTATTGGATCGTCAAGGTTTTTTTGCGTTTCCGCCGCCTTTGACGTTAATACCTAACCAAGGGATTGTTACTTTCCTAAAAATTCAAGCTCATTACGAATATCACCTTCAAGCACAACCGACTTGCCGCTTTTATCAATAATTACAAAGGTGATAGATGCATCTGCCGCCACCTCGCGGGTTTCCTTAAAGAGGATTTCCTGCTTTAGCACAGCACTTTTAGTATTAATCTTTTCTATTTCAGTTGTGACAACAACAGTTTCACCAACCTGAACCGCTTTACGGTAATTAACGTTTATATTAACAACAAGAAAGCCCAACCCCCTGGCTGCCCAATCCCGGAGATCGATCTTTGATTCCATCTTCGCCCAACGATCTTCTTCAAAAAATTCAAGATATCGCGCGTTATTAACATGACCATAAAAATCGGCATGATAACCGCGAATTTTTATTTCAGTTTCCTTTTCCATGTACACAATTCTCCCACAGAAATTCCTGTATTTTAAATCTGAAAATTCCCAAACAAAAAACGTTGTTTCAAATAACTACTTCAAATAATAATCAAATTTTAATAATTCCAGAGAAGCATTAACCACAATACGGAAACCAGGTTTCTATCAGTGGCTCTATAATTCCACTTCCAGACGATCGTGAATAAACATTAGTAGATATCCAACAACACTTGCGCGAATTAGATTCGCGCATCTAATTCGCGTAACATATCAACACGAACAAACACCTTCCCTCCGCAAAATTTCACAAATCGGGAATATTAACATTTACAGTAGTTATTTGAAGTTCACCCCTCTTTCCCGAAACATTTCAAAAAAGTCTGCAGTGAACCGGGATTGTTCGATTTGATTGTCCCTGAAAGAAAATCCTTCATACCCGGGCGATACCCGTCCTGCCATATCTTCACAAAAAATTCAGGACTAGTCTTACAAACACAGTCAGCACTGTCGATTGTTTTACCATCTGACACAGAACAGTTGTCAGGCGAAATCATCACGGTCTTTTTGGTATCACCAAGCGAAAAATAGAAACTCACAGGTTCCTGAGTTGCACCAGCAACAAAGGCTTCCGGCAACTCTTGAAAGATATCATTTATCATTGTGCATTATCCTCTTATGGGTACCTTGAATAGTATTTCAAGGTACCCTTCTGGTTTATAACGCCGCGACTTTTTCCTTTAACAAAGGAATGAACAGTTTCAGGTCAGCAACCACCAGTACATCGGCAACCTCACCAATTGGCGCATCTTTATCGGTATTGACCGCTACAACAAACTCAGATTTTTTCATACCTGCCAGATGCTGGATAGCACCGGAAATACCGCAAGCAACATAGAGTTTAGGTGCAACAGTCTGGCCGGTTGTACCGACTTGACGATTATGCTCGACCCATTCACTATCGACAACAGGGCGACTGGCGCCATATTCGCCACCAAGAGCTTTGGCAAGATCGGCAATCATAGCAACGTTCTCAGGCTTACCAATACCGCGACCAGCACTGACAATGATCTCTGCTTTGGAGAGATCGACACCACCACTCTCAGCTTCTTCATAACCGGTAAAGACGATGCGCCCTTCACCATCAACGACTATATTCTCAACAGCAGGTGAGCCGCCTGATTCAACCGTACTGAAAGCACCAGCCTGAAGTGTTACCACGGTCTGCCCAGTGTTACATTTCACTGTACGTCTCAACTTAGAGTTACATACAGGGACAACCATCATATTATCTTTAACCTCTACAACTTCAGATACCTGAGCCGCTTTCATTGCATAAGCAACGCGTGGCGCAAGGTCCCATCCGTATGAGGAGTGCGATACAACAACCATATCCGGTTGCTCTTTCGCCACAATCTCCATAATCAGTTTCTTGTGCAGGTCAGGATTATATTCGCCGCATACTGCTGCATCAGCGAGATAAAGTTTCCCGTCATACTTGGGTAAGGCACCGTCGTTACCAGCGAGAAACATCACCGATTCAGCACCCATCTTCTCCGCAAATCCGAGTAACTCTGTGTAACCCGAGAGTAACTTTCCGTCCCTATATTCAGCAATCAGCAATAATTTCATGATCTCCTCCTATTTCAGTACGGTGGTTTTGTCTTTGAGAATACTGATCAGTTTATCTGCCAGCTCTCCCGCCTCACCTTCCAGCACCAGGCCACCGCCCTTCTTCTCCGGAAAGTACATTTCCGCAGTCTGCTGACGCGCATCCACTTTCAATAAATCTGCTACCGGAATGGTAAGCAGCTCTTTTTTCTTAGCCTTCATGATGTTTGGCAAGGTCGGGTAACGTGGAGTATTCAATCCAAGTTGGCAGGTAACAACCGCAGGGGCCTTAACTGTTACATTGGCCTTAATACCGCCTTCAAGTTCCCGCTTTGCTTTAATGGCACCATCTTCGTAGACGAAATCAACGATGGTGGATACGCTTGGCAACCCGAGCATCTCTGCAACCAGCACGCCAACCTGTCCACTACCTCTGTCCTGTGACTGCATACCCGTAAAAATAACATCAAAACCTTTATCGCCTGCATATTCAGCGATCACACCGGCTATTTGATACGGTTCTTTATTCCACGATTCATCATCACCAATATGAGCACCACGGTCACAACCCATAGCCAGCGCTTTTTTCATCGTTTCTTTGACTTTATCCGAGCCGATACAGAGAACAGTTACATCAGCGTCTTTAACCTGCTCTTTAAGACGAACTGCCTGCTCAACACCATATTCATCATACTCATTCATTCTCCAGGCCAGGTCCTGATCGTTGTACCAGGTACCGCCATCAGCTACTTTAAACTTTGATTCCATATCTGGAACCTGCTTTATACAAACCAGAATCTTCATATTCTTCCTCCAGTAGCAAGTATGGGAGTCTACTTCACATGTGGCCGTCCAGGAAAGTCCTAGAGTCGTTCAGCCAACAGCTCAGCAATATCTTTCGGTTTCAATTGTTCTTCGACTTCTGCACCTTTCACACCATCCTCAAACATTGTCAGACAGAACGGACAGTTAGAGACAAGTACATCTGCTCCGGTCTCGACCGCCATGTTGACACGTTTAATATTAATTCGTTCACCAATTTTCTCTTCCGCCATGATGCGTCCACCACCGGCACTGCAACAAAAACCCTCACTGCGATTTTTTTCCATCTCGGTGATTGTTCCACCTGCTGCTTTTATCAATGCTCGTGGAGCATCGTAAATATCATTATGCCTGCCAAGATAACAAGAGTCATGATAGGTGCATGACAGTCCTTCACTCTTGATCTTCAATTTGCCGGACGTAATAAGTTGCTCAAGAAATACTGTATACGTCTCAATTTCTGCATTGAGTTCGAAATCACGGTAATCTTTTTCAAGCGTGTTGTAGCAATGCGGGCAGGTTGTAACGATCTTTTTGACCCCGTATCCGTTGATCAGCTCGACGTTTTCCATGGCGAGACTCTGATACAGATATTCGTTACCCATTTTACGCATCGGCTCTCCGCAGCATTTTTCTTCTTTACCGAGAATACCAACCTTCACACCAGCAGCCTGACAAAGCTTCACAAAGCTTTTGGCTATAGCTATATTGCGTTTATCAAAAGAACCGTAACAACCAACAAAGTAGAGAATGTCCACGTCTGGATCTTCAGCGAGTGTTTTAACTCCCATCTCCTCAGCCCAGTCACCACGTGTGGCATAGCCGATTCCGAGTGGGTTACCGTTCACCTCAGTGGCTTCCATGGCTGCCATGACCTCTTCACCCGGGAACTCACCTTCCATAAGCACCATGGATCGGCGCAATTCTACAATTTTGCTTACATGTTCAATTGAGGCCGGACATATCTCCTGACAAGCCCTACAGGTTGTACATGACCAGAGAACATCTTTAGAGATGGTATCTATCAAATTTGCATCAGGTGTATTAAACGCCACCTCACCAATCTGATTGACAACCTTCATCGGTGAGAGCGGTTTATCTGTAGCCCATGCAGGGCAACGATCCTGGCAACGCTTACAGAGCGTACATGCATCGGCGTCAAAAATATCTTTCCAGGTCAATTCTGCAACGGATGTGGCACCGAATGTCTCAGCATCCTCATCTTCAAGGTCAAGTGAAGTGAGCTTGCCCTTTGGTCCACGATCGGCAAAGAAGTAGTTTGCACTGGTGGTGAGGATGTGGCGGAACTTTGTAAACGGGATAAGCGCTATAAATCCCATCACCAACAAGAGATGGAACCACCAGGTCAGCTTATGCATCAACCTCAGACTGTCTTCTCCCATCCAGGATATAGACTGTGCCAGCAAATGCCCGACCGGAGACCAGGCTGCCACAGGGGTGCCGAGTTCGGTAACTGCCATACGGCTTCCCTCGATGACAAAACCGGTAAGCAAAATGATGGTCATCAAACCATGCATTATTGCGTCATCAGTTTTAGTCTCAAGCCCTTCGGGCCTGAAGAAATAGCGCCGCACAAACAGGGCGCTGAGCATGACAATCGAGACAACTCCTGCAATATCAAGAGTTATCGAAAATACTTTATAAAAATTACCTACCAGAAACTTATAACCAAAAAGCAGGTCGGTAAAATCAGCCTGAAGAACAATCAGGGTCGTACCTATGAGCAACGCAAAAAATCCCCAGAAAAAGAGGCCATGAAACATTCCCGGAACTTTTACATTCGTTACCTTTTTCTGCAGTAAAGCATTGACCAGCATATCACGAACACGTTCAGCCGGTTGATCGATCCGATTAAGAGGCAATCCCTGTCTGTACACTTCACGACGTTGCAAAAACATTTTTACAACAACTCCGATTGCAACGATCACAAGAAGATACATAGGGACTAAGGTCCCGGCTCCGTGGCCTACATTCCAGTATATCTCGCGTGTAAATTCCATTATATTCTCCATTCAGCTCCGTTAACTCTTCCGCCCACTCTCTTTGCCACACGGACGCCTCGCAAACGCCCGCCAGTACTCCTGAAGACAAAAGCACTTTCCATTTCTTCAGGTTAACAGCTTAAAAAATACTATCGAGTAAGTGCGGAGCCTATAACAAGCCTCTGAACCTCACTCGTTCCTTCATAAATTTCAGTGATTTTCGCATCCCGCATCATACGTTCCACTGGAAATTCTCTCGTGTATCCATACCCGCCGAATATCTGCACAGCCTGTGTTGTTACCTTCATGGCGGTTTCGCTTGCCATCAGTTTTGCCATGGCTGACTGCTGTGAATAACTCTGACCGCTGCTTGCCCGATAGGCCGCGTTATACACCATCAATCGTGCAGCCTCTATCTGGGTTGCCATGTCAGCAAGTTGAAACTGTACGCCCTGAAAACGGGCAATCGGGCTGTCAAACTGCTTACGCTCTTTGGCATAATCGACTGCAGCATCAAGAGCTCCCTGGGCAATTCCCAGAGCTTGAGAGGCAATACCTATACGTCCGCCATCAAGTGTCTTCATTGCCACCCTGAATCCATCGCCCTCGTCACCGAGAAGGTTCTCAAACGGTATCCGGCAATTTTCAAATACAAGTTCAAGAGTTGGAGAGGAGCGGATGCCCATCTTCTCTTCTTTTTTGCCAAAGGTAAATCCCGGTGTTCCTTTCTCAACAATAAAGGCACTGATACCGTGATGTTTTTTCGCCTCTTTATCTGTTCTGGCAAAAACGATGTATGTATCGGCTTCTCCGCCGTTGGTAATGAATATTTTGGTGCCGTTCAGAATCCACGAGTCATTATCACGCACTGCTGTGGTTTTAGTGCCACCGGCATCAGATCCTGCAGCTGGCTCAGTAAGGCCGAAAGCCCCCATTTTATCGCCCGCAGCCAGGGGAACAAGATATTTCTTTTTCTGATCTTCTGTGCCAAACAGAAAAATAGGATTTGCTCCAAGAGAAAGATGGGCAGAGAGGGTGACTCCGGTTGATGCACACACCCTTGAGAGCTCTTCAACAGCAATGGCATAGCTTATATAGTCTGCACCCGCCCCGCCATATTCTTCTGGGAAAACAATTCCGGTCAACCCCAATTCAGCCAGCCTGCCAAACATCAGCTCGCGGTCAAATCGTTCCAGCTCATCGCGCTCTCTGGCAGACGGTGCGACTTCTTTTTCGGCAAACTCCCGAACCATGCTGCGTATTAGCGCCTGTTCTTCAGTTAAATCGAAGATCATATCTTTCTCCTGAGAGTAATAAGAGCTTCCAAGCCTATTCTGTCCATCTTATTGACCTATATAAACAAGGCTTACGTAAAGGTCAAGTGTTTTTCTTTGTACCTCTTTTTGCATAAGATCGCTTAATGTATATAAAACAATTCGATTATCCATTTTTGTTTGACATCAACAGAAAGCTTATGCTACTTTGAACTCGTGAATTACGTAAAGGTCAATCATCACTTTTGATCTTACCAGAGAATCCTGCCAGTTCTACTCAGAAATCCGGTTTGAACTGACTGTGATGCCCTCACTTACGCGGGAAAGTCCTCATCAGGTTACACCAATACGGCAGAGTAGAATTGTCCCTGCCCATAAAGGAAAACAGCATGACCAGTAAAAACGAAGCATCGACCCAAATAGGAGAACTCGCCAAACAGCTAAATATCACTACCCGGACAATTCGCTACTATGAAGAGATCGGGTTAATGGGAGCGACAGAACGACTGGGAGGCGGTACCAGAACATATAATGTAAACGATGTATTACGCTTGAAATTCATTCTCAAGCTCAAACAGCTTGGAATTTCTTTAAAAGAAATCCAGGAACTCTCTGATATATTCGATATTAACGCCCAAAACTTCAAGACCATAACCCCCAAACTGATTGAGATTCTCGACCAGCATATCTCAAAAGTAGACGCTAAAATGGCCAGCCTATCGTCTCTTAGGCAGGATATTGTTGAATATCGTGTACGAATCACTGATATGCTCGCGAGCAGACAGCAGTAGCCCGAACATCGTACATTACAAGCACAACTTACAAACCCGGTAGTCCCCACCACTACCAGTGTTTATCAGTCATAAATATTACTACCTGCTTATGTTGTATTAATGATCTTTTGACAGCTGTAACCTTTACGTTCCTTTGTCGTTCCGTCGCTTTTTGCCTTACCTTTTCTCTTATCATTTTAGTCTTAACAATTACTACACGCCTTAGCTTCCAACGTCTCTCATTTGACAAACCCTATCTGGAAGCTGATAATTAAGTACTACTTATAGATTTATCATCATCCCTCTACGTTAATCGAAAGATTGGAGCTATTTTGTGCTGGAACTTCGTAAATTTGTAGCACCTGAATATATATTCGGTGCAGGCGCTATCGATCTGGTGGGTCAATATGCTCATAATTTTGGTGCAAGAAAAGTTTTCATAGTCACAGATCCGGGTGTTATTAAGGCTGGCTGGCTTGAGAAAGTCCAGACACGTATAGAAGCCGAAAATATTCGGTGCTGCATTTTCTCAGACATATCACCTAATCCACGGGCAGAAGAAGTAATGGCCGGTGCAGAAAGGTATGCTGCCGAGAATTGTGACGTTATCGTTTCCGTTGGAGGAGGAAGTCCAATGGACTGCGCTAAAGGTATAGGCATTGTCGTAAATAACCGAAAGCATATCCTCACATTTGAAGGGATTGATATGGTGCCTATCCCCGGGCCTCCGCTTATTTGCATCCCTACCACTGCAGGAACATCAGCCGATGTCTCACAGTTCGCAATCATCAACGACACACAGAATCGAGTAAAGAAAGCAATCATAAGTAAAACCACAGTTCCGGATATTGCTCTCATTGATCCTGCCACAAGCCTCACTATGGATCCCTATCTTACATCCTGCACAGCCATAGACGCTCTCGTACATGCTATTGAGGCCTACACTTCAACTGCCAACGCTCCGATGTTTGATCTACACGCACTTGAAGCAATACGGTTGATTTCATCAAATCTTGAAAAAGTACTTCAATCACCTGACGACCTTGAACTACGTAGCAGAATTATGCATGGCAGTCTCCAGGCAGGCCTCGCATTCTCAAACGCCAGCCTGGGTGCTGTTCACGCAATGGCTCACAGTCTTGGCGGATATCTTGATCTGCCACATGGAGAATGCAATGCAATTCTGCTCAATCACGTCATGGAGTTCAATTATCAGCAGACGTATGAACGATATGCTGACATAGGCAGAGCCCTGGGACTGGACCCGGGCAAAAGAAACAAAAAAGAGGTAAAAAATTCAATACTTAATGAAATAATACGGCTCAAAAATACTGCCGGAATAACCAGAACGTTAAAAGAACGAGGTACCTCAATATCAGACATTCCTCAACTTGCAGGAAAAGCAATACATGACCCCTGCATGGTTACCAATCCCAGAATGCCGGTGCAACGCGATATAGAGGTTATTTATGAAGAAGCCCTCTGATGATCTGCAGCGAGAACAACTGCGTCAGCGCATCATAGGGTTAGGTGAAAGATCTCTGAAAAAGAGTTACTACCCTGAATTGCAGAAACAGATCAGAGAGCTGGAGAAAACAAACGAAGAATTAAAAAAGCAGATAGCAAAACGAAAAAAATCTGAGGCTATCAGAACCAAGCTTGAATCTCAACTTCGACAAGCACAAAAAATGGAAGCGATCGGCTCCCTGGCCGGTGGCATCGCGCATGATTTCAATAATATTCTCTCGGCCATAATCGGGTACACCGAACTAGCTGGAATCCATCTGCAACAATATGACAAATCTAAGAAGCCTACCGTAACACATGATCTTGAAGGTATTCTGCGAAGTGCAGACAGAGCTAAACAACTGGTTCAACAGATACTCTCATTCAGCAGCAAAAAGACCGGAGAACTGGCTCCGGTCGATATCAAGAGTCTCATTGTTGAAACATCTAAAATGCTACGCGCCCTCATCCCGACAACGATTTCAATCGAACACGACTTTCAAATTGCTAACAGCACAATCCTGGCTGATGAAATCCAGCTCAGCCAGGTTATCATGAACCTTGGTACAAATGCATATCAGGCCATGCGCAACACAGGTGGCACATTGCTGTTTGAATTAATGGAAACTGCAATTCAACACGATGACATTTTCTATTCCCATCTGGGATTGCGTCCCGGCCCCTATATCATTTTACGCGTAACAGATACCGGCTGCGGTATGAATAAAAAGACCGTTGATAAAATTTTCGACCCGTATTTCAGCACAAAGAGAAAAGAGGGAGGCACAGGGCTGGGCCTGTCTGTAGTGCATGGAATTATCACTCAGCATAAAGGTCACATTTCAGTGTATAGCGAGCCAGGTAAAGGCAGCACTTTCTGGATCTATTTGCCAACCATGCAGAACACAGAGATATCAGACAATCCAACAGAAGAATCAGCAAAACTGCAGATAGGCAGCGAACGAATTCTTGTAGTAGATGACGAAGTCCAGATTCTTGAAATCCTGAAAGGATTACTGGGTAACCTGCACTACGTTGTCACCACGTCATCATCCCCGGATGAAGCGCTTTCGATATTCTGCAACGCACCGGAGAGTTTTGACCTGCTTATCACTGATATGAATATGCCAAACATGAATGGTGCCGAATTAATCAAAAGTGTGCGCCAGATCTGCCCGGAAATTCCGGTCATTCTCTGCACCGGCTTCAGTGAATTTATGAATACGGAAAACACCGAAGCATTAGGTTTATCCAGATACCTCATGAAGCCAGTTACACTCAAACAATTAAACACGGCGATCCGGGGCCTTCTTGACACCTAAGGCATTTAAAAACGGAAAACCAACAATCTCTTATACCAGTGTATAGTGTCGTAGTAGCCAGTTCCGCCGTCCTTTGCTTCTTCTCTGCAGAACCTAAAACATATCTCAATCCACTAATGAATTGCAGAAATGTCGTTCTATATGTCTTTATCTACTTTGAGGATTTTATCCCCAGGACGTAAAGCCGCTCCTTCCTTTGCGGAAATAGCAGTTACAATACCGTCGATCTCTGTCACCACCGGAGTCTGCATCTTCATAGCTTCCATTACGGCTACCCTGTCTCCCGCCTTTACCTCCTGACCTTCATCTACTGATATTTTTACAAGATTGCCTGAAAAAGAAGCACGGATATCACCTGCCATCGCCAAATCCATTATTTCTTCTTTATCCAGTATCGCGGCAACAGCCTCACCACCAATTATATTTTCAGGGGCAAACCTATACATCCGGGGATAATGATCAACAGTCAGATAGACTACCGTCTCTCCGGTATCCACAACCGGTGAAGGTCCTATCTCTACAATATGCTCCTTGCCCAGCATGTCTGTAAAATTAAGTGTGTCCCCTATCTCAAAGCCTCCTTGACGATAAAAAATTGATGGAGGAAGCACATGGGCCATACCATAATCTTCTTCAAACTTAATAAAATCTACGGCATCTTTAGGGTGTTGCAGATACAGCACCAGTTGCTGACTGTCCGGCTCTCTACCAATTTTTTCATGTAGATCCGCTTTCTCCTGGGCTAGATCAATATCAGGAATATCTTCAATACCACCTTCATCCTCCAGCACCTGCCGCCAATCCTCTCCCAGAACTTTTTCATAAATCCATTCTTCTGGGCGATAAAAGGGGAATGGCCCATATTTACCAAGCATCAGGTTCCTCAGATCACCAGAAGGAGTACCATATCTCTCCCCCCCAAGGACATTAGAAACAGCGGTTGTCCAGAGTATCTGTGATCCGGGTGTAACAGACCAGAAATTTCCAAGCTCCTGTTGTACCCGTGGCAATTCTTTATGGAGAATCTCTGACACTCTATCCAGAAAGCCACCCTTTGCCGCCTGCTCAAGACTTGATCCCATGGCGCCACCCGGCAACTTATGAATCTGCACTGTAGGTTGAAAACCCTTTATCTGCGATTCAAATTGGCTGTAATACTGTCGCTCGTCCCGTAGCACGTCTGAGGTTTCAATTATAGCTTCTTCGTCAATGCCAATTGCCTCAATACCATGCTCTTTCAAAACCTGAACGACTGTCAATACTGGCGGCGGACCATAAAAACCTGTAAAAGCGGAGTCAGCTGCATCAACAATAGTTGCCCCGTTGAGTACCGCTTCTGTAATACGTCCCACATCATTACCATCAGTATTATGCCCATGATAATGGATAACCAGATCAGGAAACCGCTGCTTGATAGCATTTACCAGTCGACCTATCCGGCGCGGCGTACCAAGACCACCATGATTTTTGATGCAGAGAACTATATCCTTCCCGGTAACATCTATAATTTCCTGCACCTTTCCAAGGTAGAATGTGTCGCTATGCTCCGGCCCTGTAGAGAAACAAATGCACGGTTCATTGATCTTCCCGGCCAGTGCCACCTCTTCTAAAACCGCCTGCATATTGGGTACATGATTAAGAAAATCGAACGTTCGCCAGACATCAACATATGGTGCAAATTCGCGTACAGTAAAACGGATCACGTTTTGCGGGTACGGCCGATAACCGAAAAGGTTTACTCCTCTGCACAAGGTCTGGAACATCGTATGCGGCATTTTTTCTCGCAGGAGTTTCAACTTCAAAAAAGGATCAACCTGCTTTCGCATCATATCCACGTGCACCGAAGCTCCTCCGGTAATCTCAAGTGAATAGTACCCGACCTTATCCCGTTTCTCAGCCGCCAGTAAATCTGTATGCAGCAGAATCCTGTTTTTGAAGTCAGATTGAGACAAATCACGAGCGGTGTTTGTTATATAATAGCCATCCGCCTGACGAAGTTGTGCAATTACATCAGCTGCTGCTGTTCCCTGGTAAATACGTTCCATAATGTATCCTTAATCGTATGTAGTAGCCGACCGGAAACCGCCATTTTCCTCATGTTCTTCGTTGGTCTCAAATTTTAATCCTAAAAATACTTAATGTATTCTTTCGTTTAAAATTATCGACCGCCTTGAACTTGAAACTATTTGCAGATTTTCGTTCAGACACTATTCAGTCCTGGATTTGTAATCCATTACGATGCAAACGGATTTTCCCCACAGTGATGAATCTCGGCAATCAATCGGGCAAGTTTTCCGGCCTCGCCGATCTCTTCGTCGTAATGAAAGAGATGCGGATGTGTATCTAAATATGAAGTATTGAAGTCGCCGCTTATGAAATCCGGGTCGTCGGCAATGTTGAGATAAAAGGGGATTGTGGTTTTAGGGCCTACAATGGCAAAATCTTTTAAACATCTTTTCACCCGTTCTACTGTTTCATCCCATGTAAAACCGTGTACGGTAAGTTTTACCAGCAAACTGTCATATACTTCAGGAATATCATAGCCCTGGTAAACAAAACCATCAAGACGAACACCAAATCCACCGGTTGAACGATACACACGTACCTGCTTCCCACCTTCAGGCATGAAATTATTCTTCGGATCTTCGGCATTAATCCGCATTTCGATTGCATGTCCACGTATCTGCACATCGCTCTGACCAAAGGAAAGCTCGTAGCCGAATGCAAGTTTTATCTGGTTACGTACGATGTCGATTCCGGTAATCATCTCAGTAACAGTATGCTCAACCTGGATTCGAGTGTTGATCTCCATAAAATAATAATTGAAATCGTGATCAATCAGAAATTCAACAGTACCTGCATTAAAATAGTTGGCCGCTTTAGCAGCTCGTACCGCGGTTTGGCAGATTTCCTCCAGCAGTTCAGGGTTAGCTACACGGGATGGTGCAATCTCAATCAGCTTCTGATTTCTGCGCTGGATTGAACAATCACGGGTTCCGAGATGAAGTGTTTTACCGGTTTTATCAGCAATAACCTGTACTTCAACGTGTTTCGGTTTCAACACCACTTTTTCGAGATAGACAGAGTCATCATTAAAAGCTGCCAGTGCTTCTGCTCGTGCCGCAGGAATTTCTTCCACGAGCTGGACTTCGTCGTCTATACATCTGATCCCCCTGCCTCCGCCACCGCATGTTGCTTTCAGCATCACGGGATATCCATATTCACGTCCAAATTTTTTGGCACGTTTGAACCCTTCATTTCCCGGGGGCAGATCCTCAGTTCCGGGAACCATCGGGATACCAGCTTCAGCCATGATCGATCTGGCCACAACCTTATTGCCAAGATCCGCAATAACCTTTGATGAAGGGCCGATAAAAATAATCCCGGCATCTTCACATGCCTTTGCAAAATCAGGATTCTCAGCCAAAAATCCATACCCGGGATGGATAGCCTCTGCTCCACTTTTTTTGGCGGCTGCAATAACCTTTGCTATATTGAGATAATCAACTCGAGGACCATCACCCAGCAGAATCGCTTCATCAGCCAGACGAATATGCCGTGATTTGTCATCAGTCTTTTCATAGACTGCAACTGCCGTGCAGCCTAGCTCATGTATTGCACGAATCAGCCGAATTGCAATCTCGCCCCTGTTTGCAACAAGTATTTTTTTCTTCACTGCCAGCTCCAATTTTTCGTTGATTGGAAGTGCACAACCAGACATACGCTACAAGCTCCCCATGCATATCTGGTTGCAGGATTGGAGTCGCCAGGGGTCCTTGTCGTACCTGCGAGTAGTAACTTTTCGACAATAGCGTCGGGTGGAGGAAATGACATCGCTCCGACAGACTCCTGGAAACTGAAACCAAACACCCTAACTAATTATAACCGCATTTATCCAAGGAACAAGAAGTCCTGAGCACAAAACATATCTATTTCGCAACAATTCATGAATGTGGAGATGAATCTGAATTCCAGTCTTTCATCTAACACAATGGCAGATCACACTGTGTATTGTAGCCCTTCAGTACACCATCCCCTTCAACAATTATTCACGAAGTGATAGAATTCTGCCAAACTAAACGTAGCATACTGTCTCATCACTCAAAGCTGTGCCTTCACTTATGGTTGCTGTAAATTCAACTTCGAAAGTTAAAGTCGATATACCTAAAAACAGAATACTTTTTCAATTTTCCGGCAAGATAGACAAGAAGCAACTCAATAGTATTTATACTGACATTCGCTTTTGCGTGGCCGACCTGAAACCAGGATTCCATGTAATCACTGATCTCTCAGACTGCAGAATCGGCCATCGGAACTGCCTCCCGACCTTATCTAATATTCTGAATTTTCTTATCGAAAGTAAGGTAGGTGAAGTAATACGTATAACAAAAAGAAAGAGTCGTGTTCACAGGCAGATCTTGAATTTTTCAGCAAGACGCCAGGGCTACAAACCTGTCTATGTTGCAACATTTGAAGAAGCCGAACAATATCTGGAAAATTCAGACAGGGATAACCGGACCCGGATAGGATTTCAAAACCTCAGCGTCAACTATGCAATTCATGGTACTGAAAGCACCGGAACACTCCACGAGTTATCAACAGATTGCTGTGCAATAAAAACAGGGAGCATCACACCAGCTATTGACGAACAGTTATCCATCCAGTTCGAATTGCTGCAAACGTAAGACATGCCGATAAAATTCGCAATGCAGGCACAAGTTACCGGTGTAAAGGACGAAATTATCACCTGCGAATTCACTGTTCTTTCAGATGATCGTAAAAAAGATCTCTGGCAATGTCTCGTTTTTGAAGCAAAACGAGAAATCTAGTCCGTGTATTTCACGTGTTTGTTGAATCCACAATCGAGGTATAAAAGGCGCAACCTCAACAATATGCAGTAGGTTACATATAATGAGGAATATTTGGTCAGCAGCAGAGCATGAAGGGTGAATAATCCTACTCACAACTCAAAAGTACAATGTGAACAAAAAACCGGGCTGTTCGAGGGGTTAAACAGCCCGGCTAAAGCGGAATGATTGGGAGGCAAACCTACTTTTTTTGACTAATTCTATAATAATCCCCTCGTTGTTTATCTAAACGCTCAAGTAGATAATAGGTTACAGATGAAGTCGATGAAATGTATCTTTTCTTAAATTTACTGATAATATCTGGCGATTAGCAACACATACTCTTAGTAGACACAGCCATTTTTTGTTTCAATACGTTTCGAAAGTTTTTAGAAGCAAGGAGTCTGTCGGGTTGAACATCTTTCAGCTCCAATCAAGACACTGCTGGAAAATTGAGCACTGCCGTATACCTCATATCGCAGTTTTCGCCTACCTTCGAGAGTTATTTTTCAACGCAATAATGATGGATTGGATAGGCAAGCGAAAACTCAGCAGAAAGGGTTCAGCCCAACAATGGCCTTTTCTCAAACTCTTCGGAATTTTCAACAAATAATGCTCGCAGATAAGCGAACGAAGTGAGACTTCGATATCATCTATATGGCGTTTTAAATATCTCGATTTTGACCAAAACTCCTATTCTCGGACAACCTCCTAGTCCGTATATTGATTCAAGCACCTTTTCATTATTTTATCCCGCTTGATGATAATTCCCTTCACAATTGAACTAAAAAATATCCCATTACGTTCTATAGTTGCTTAGCAATACACTCAGCAATTCATTACGCCAGGATTGTCCTCGCACCGACTCTCTACCACACGGTAGCATTGCTTATCATCAGGCGAAGACCTACAATTTACAAGTATTAATGGCTACAAACTCCTGTTTTGGCCATGCGCTTTCGCTTCGTTTTTGTGCAAATTAGGCAATGATTTTCTTAAAAGTCAAATGTTAAAATATTTATCGTATTTCCATACTATTTTCTTCATTGATATCTGTTTGTTTCATGGCATGCCTGGGGGTAACAAATCAATCTGCATCGATTTATCATCTCTTACAACAACTAATCATGACAGCAAAATGGCGAAGATATGACAACTTACACATACAGAAAAACTCACAAGCTGATATACCCACTTGTTATGATATCAGTATTTTTTTCCGCATCCGAAGGATACAGCAGATTCGGCCCTGGAAATGTACAGGATGACCAGCTTTTCACATCATCGCAATCCTGTTCAAAATGTCACAATGATCTGTTCTCTGCTGACGAGGAAGTTGATACATCATATGTAAGTCGCTGGGAAACAACTATGATGAGATTCAGCTTCTATGATCCTTTCTGGAGAGCCAAGGTCCGGAGTGAAACGATACAGAACCCGGAATACCAGGAGCAAATTGAAAAAAAATGTTTACCATGCCACGCACCTATGGCGTATAAGCAAATGGAAGTGGATGACTCGCCGCAAAGTCTATTTGATTCTGGTGGGCTCATAGACAGCACCAACCCATACCACAATCTGGCAATGGAGGGAATCAGCTGCACTCTCTGCCATCAAATCATGGAGGACGAAACTCATTCAGGCTCTTACTCTATTGCCGAAAACAGGGTTGCTTGGGGCCCATACAATCCCGATTATCAAAATATGATGAATCGATTAAGCGGATTTACCCCTGAGCAATCATCTCATCTGAACGGACCCGGATTTTGTGCTGCCTGCCACGAACTATACACTCCATATTTTGATGAGGATGGTAATTTCATCACAGATGATCCTTTTCCTGAGCAGACCCCCTACGGCGAGTGGCTGGCAAGTTCATATTCCGAGGAAGGAGGGGAAACGTGTCAAAGCTGTCATATGCAGAAAGTTCCGAGCTCAGTAATATCAAAATTACCGGATCAAGTTACACAGCGAGAAGACGTTTTTGTCCACACCTTCTTTACAGAAAACACCATGATGCTTGACATCATCACCTCTCTAGCTGAGGAAGAGGGACTTGACATACCCGACATAACAGATGCAGTGGATGATGGTCGCGATTATCTGGAAGGTGCTGGAGAAATTGAAATAACCCAATCAGGTTGGCAGGATTTTGATATGGATGGCTTGAAGAACGATCTTACAGTTACCCTCGAGGTAATAAATAATTCGGGTCATAAATTACCCACAAGCATCCCCATCCGAAGGGTTTTTATTCATTTTGCGGTATATGGCGTTCAGGACAATGGTAATGAAGTAGAGGTATTCAGTTCCGGCAATACGGATGAGGAAGGACGGATAGTTGGTGTCGAAGCAGATGACAACAACCTCGCCTATGAACCGCATTATGATCAGATCACAAATGAAGAACAAGTGCAGATATATGAAGGTATTATGGGCAGAATTGAGGGTGAGATCCCAATCGTAACCTATACCTTGCTACAAGCTTCAATGTTTATAAAAGATAACAGGTTATTGCCTAAAGGGATGGACCCATTAACTGCACCGGAGGATATTCAACCCAAAGGTGAAGAAGTTGTAAACGATGGGAATTTTACCGGTGGTAAAGACACCATAGTATACATAGCGCGAAACCTTAAAAATATGAATGACAATGCTAAGCATAACTTCAATACGTTCAGGATTGAAGCTGAATTAAAAGACCAAACCCTCTCATACCGCATGATACATGAGCTTGAGGACGTTGTTGATGATGATAGCGGCGTAATTGAACGTTTCCTCGAAGAACATCAGCATCACAAATTGCAGTATGAATTAATCCACCGTGATGAAGAGTATATATCTGCAATAGAGTAAATGCGTACTAGTGCTCTGTAAACCTTTACCTATCGGATCTTGTTCGCCCTTTTAGCACACTGACTTCGTTTCTCATTCAGTCACATAGCGCTGCTATGCTCCTTCATTCGTGCCTCGCAGTGCACTAAAATTGCCGAACAATCTTTGCGACATTTAAAGATTTACACAGCACTAGCATCTTTACGTGATCAGCATTCATAAGGAAAAAATGGCAGTACCGATCGTCTGCCCGCAACAGATTCAATGTACATACTGAGTGCCTACGAGAACGTTTAGCTCATGCTTCATGCTCTCCATAGACTCTCAGTTAATCAGTCTCATAAATATCTGTGAAAATGAAGGAGCTACGAACTCCGCTTTGACAGAAGAAAATTATCCATGTCACATCACCTGACAAGTGCTTCTACCTCTGCAATAAATACAGGTTTTTTCTCCAGTGAAAAGCCTGACTCGTTTGACATTAACTCCAGCCCTGCCGTAAAATAGTAGTAGGCGGAGTGGAAGATATCTTTCGTGTTGCTCACCTCCGGTTTTTCGAAAGTTTACGATGCCCACCTGAACCTGAGACATAAGGTGCTTTTAGAGGTTAGGGTAGTCGATATCATAGATGACAAACTGGTTTGAAGCAGGAAGCGGGTTGTTCCCAGCTCCATTGCGAAATTACGCACACCAAAAGGAGGTTGTGTTATGAAAAAATTCAAAAAAATTCTTCTCCCCGTCGACGGTTCCAAACACTCTTTACTCGCCAAACGAAATGCTATAGCCCTGGCAAGCGCAATGGATGCGGAAATATTACTCGTCTATATCACTGGAGCAATACCCGCAATCATTACAGGTAAACCACGTGAAGAAGCAGTCAAATCGCAACAGGAAGAAGCGGATGTTGTCTTGGCTCCATATCGCAAGTATTTGATTGAGCATAAAATCAATTTCAACGAGATTGTAACTCCTGCTTTTAACCCAGGCAATGAAATTTGTAAAATCGCCAGAACAGAGAATTGCGACCTGATTGTTATCGGCTCCCGAGGTCTCAATGACATGGAAGGATTGGTAATGGGTAGCGTGACCCACAGAGTACTTGCCCATTGCGGAATCCCTGTACTCGTTGTCAGATAGCTTGTACTACTCAGGCACACTATGGGGCTGCTCCTAAATATTGAAAGCTGATTTTCTGAACGTTTTGCTCGTGCAGGCAGCCCCAATTATCTGAAAAGATATCACTCCTGAGTTCTCATTCAGATCATATCATCCGATCAATACATACCATCGGTTGCTTTAGATGTGTTGTGTCTTAGTATCTTACAAATACACATAAACATGAACATATCAGATTGATAGCAACTGAAACACTACCTATAATTTGCAGTTTCACATGCAACTACGGAGATATGAATAATGACATTAAAAGAATATTTTGAAAATAATCAGGGACGCGGCATTGTATCCACCGCAGACAACAACGGGAATGTAAACGCTGCGGTATACGCAACGCCTCACTTTCTGGAAGAAGGTCAAATAGCCTTTATCATGCGAGACAGGCTGACCCATAAGAATATCACCGAAAACCCGAAAGCTGCATATCTGTTCATAGCAAATGGAGATGGTGTAAACGGTATTCGTCTATATCTCGAAAAAACGGGCGAAGAGCAGGACTCTGCACGACTCAACGAACTCCGGAGAATGAAAAGTAGCAACAGCGAAGATCAGAGCCCGAAATTTCTTGTCTATTTCAAAATAACCAAAATCCTGCCATTGCTGGGAGATGGTGATGCTGGCGTCACAATAGAGTAGTTAATTCAAAACATTACCCTTCTAATAGAGACTATGTATCATGTAATAGTTTCTTTAGAAGGGGGAATACAAACACCTCAATATGAAAAAATTCCCCACGAACATTCATCAGTTATATCGAGCAATATGGACAAACACACCATTTTTGTATTAGATTGCATCATGAACTCCGGCTTTTGCGAGACAAACTTGACAGACGGGGAAACACATGAGCATCAGAAAATCAGCAGGTGAGACAGGTCGTCTTGGTATAGTTATAGGTGGTTCGGGGCTGGTTGGTGGAACAATTGTCAACTACTTCAAATCCAGAACTACCGCTCCTATTGAAGTCCGCGCACCGAGCAGTAAAAAACTTTCCATCCGCGAGCCTACAGATATCCGCAATTATCTTCTTGCGAGTAAGCCCGATTTCGTCATCAATGCTGCCATTGCCAACATCAACGCTGACGAACAGCTCTCGTTTGAGGTGAATTACCTCGGGCCAATTAACATTGCTAAAATTGCGGCCGAACTCAACATCCCGTACATTCATATCAGTTCAGCAGCAACCCTTGAGCTTGGCCCCGACATCACAGAAAAACAACACAAACAATTCACTCCCGGCCTGAGTAACTATACACGCTCCAAGCTGATGGCAGAGAAAACGCTTCGCCATTTGTCTCAGAATGAAGGCCTCGACTATACACTTATCAGGTTGGCTGCGGTATACGGCAATCACGATCATAAGATCCAGGGTATTCATCGCATGCTTTTTTCAATTGCCGATGAGTCGATGCCTGTACTCTTTACCAAAAAGGGAGTTCTGCACTCTTACTCAAACTGCAGAAAACTCCCCTACTTCATTCACCACATACTCAATAACAGAGAGGAATTTACTGGCGAAGATTATAACTTTGTGGATAAATATGGAGTTGAACTGGCCGATTTAATCATGACAATTAAGTCATATCTTCAGCTTAACTATCCAAAAGAAATATATATTCCCTACCCTTTGGCAAAAGCTGGAAAAAGAAGCGTAGCCGTCATTTTAAAACTGCTCCGTAAGTTTGGCCTCAAGGCTAACCTGCCGTCTGAGCTTGTTTTCCTGAAACAGTTTTATGTCACACAGACCCTTAATTGTGACAAATTACATAATTCAAGTTTTGTCGATCCATTTCCTGATGAAACCATTTACAGCAGACTGCCTGAATTAATCATTTACTATCTGCAACGCTGGAGTCACGAGAATCTGATTTCCACCTTTGAGGAAGAAGTCACAATTGATCATGCGTTTAAAGATAGGTTTGTAAACAACCCCGAAGAACTGCTGGAATCAATTCACAATGGCAGCATGAGTTTTTTTCAGACCACACACGTTATCCACGGTCAAGAACCTGACAGCAACGAAGCTACCAAACCACT
This sequence comes from Desulfosediminicola flagellatus, assembly GCF_005116655.2. Classification (GTDB taxonomy): domain Bacteria; phylum Desulfobacterota; class Desulfobulbia; order Desulfobulbales; family Desulfocapsaceae; genus Desulfopila; species Desulfopila flagellata. The sequence goes on from NZ_CP050698.1 coordinate 4,454,160, forward strand.
TCAGACGTGAATACACCGGCACCACCCCTTTGATGTGGACACTAAACGGATGTTTCGATTATATATCCGACAACATCACTAAAGTACCGTAATTATCCTCAACACTTGACCATCGTAACACTATGTCTAACCACGCCTACAAACTGAGATCCGGTTTTATTGATGAGCTGCTGCAGCGCATGAACCGCCTGATCGAATCGGATACTCTCGCCAAAATATTCGGTGATTTGTTCAGCGGACATGAAGCCGTTCCTGCCAGCGGACATCTTGAAGCGATTATAGACAGTGCTTTCTGGACCAGTTTCTCAAAAGATGAAGGCAATGAGGTTACTGTTTCACTTTTTTATACCCAGGCTGAACAATCATTTGATGCCTTCCTGTTTGATAATCCCATCCCGTTCGATGTAAAAACCTTAGTCAAACTCGGTGCAGCACTTGAGAATCCGCGAGCTGATATCGGTGTCTGGCCTGATGAAAATGGGGAACTGAAAATATGGGGTTTTAAAACCCGCTCCGAGAATGTGATCATTGCCAACCTCTGGATACAGGCTTTAGGGCCTGGTAGAGTCCTGATAACCTTTGGTGGCAAAAGCCTCGGTGCCTTAATCAGTAACAGAGCTGTTTTTGTTGATCATTCAAACCTGATGCGAACTATCATTCCTCAATTAGAGCTCCCGACGGATTTACAAACAGATAAAACAATGAATATGCTTCGCTACACTTCATTGCTTACAACGGCACGGGCAATGCGCGGGCATGGCCGTGGCGGCACACTTCTGGTGGTACCGGATTCTGAAGCATGGCGAAAATCAGTTGATTCTCCCGTTCCATACACTGGCGGAGCCAGCTTTCTGGAAAGCGACTATGATGTTACCAAAAAGCCGACGCTACTTGCACCTGTTACAGATTTCATATCAGCCCTGATTAAAACAAAAGAAGGGAGCCAAAGAGAGAAATACTCAAAAATGAGGGCTCAGCTCGAGCAGCAATGCCGACATATTGCCCGACTAACTGCCGTTGATGGGGCACTGGCAATGACGTTTGACCGTTTCGTTTTCTGTTTCGGTGCAAAGATTATTGCGGCTGAAGGTCAGGAACGCCCTGCGACCATCCGGATACTCAAACCTGTGGAAGGCCATGTCAGCAGTGTTGTCAACTTCACGGATATTGGTGGCACCCGCCACCAGTCTGCAGCACTTTTCGCCCATGCCCAGCCGGGTTCGGTGGCTATTGTGGTTTCTCAGGATGGCGATGTCACCTTCTTTACAACCGATCCCGAAAACAATGAACTGATCGCTGTTCAACAGGCTGAACTCGCTGTGCTCTATGAAGGGCTGGGCGCAGCTTTCTGGAACATTTCAAGAGTTACAGAGATGGAACTATTAAAAGCTTGAATTTCACTTCATATTAAGTATTTGACTATATCGTTCGTCATTTCTACTTCGTATTTTCTCCACTATACGTAAGCCATCCCGGATAATATATCCCCCAATGGATCGCCATGATCCTCAGCAGCAAAATGATACCAACAGCATAAATCCTGTTAAACTCATGTTCCGGAAGAATGTTATTGAGGATTACATACGCTATCGCCCCTATCAGTGCCGGAGTTGCATAAAACTCCTTTCGTAAAAGCATTGGCATTCGAGCGGTGAGGATATCACGTATCATCCCTCCTGTAATACCGGTAATTAAACCCATCAAAACAGCGATAGTGCTGTCAAACCCAAGTTTGATAGTATTTTCTGTGGCAAGTATTGTGAACAGGGCAAGACCAAATCCATCAATATAAAGGAGCAGCGTATAAAGCCTGGAAATCAACCTGACACAAAAAAAGGTTATAACCGCTGCAATTACCGATACCCAAAGGTACGAGGTGTCCGCAATCCAGAAGACCGGGCTCGTATCAAGGATAATATCCCTCACGGTTCCGCCGCCTATTGCAGTAACAAACCCCAGCAGAACGATACTGAAAATATCCATATCCTTCTTACCGGCAGCAAGCACTCCGGTAATTGAAAATGCAGCTATCCCAATCATCCCAAGATAATAGATCACAAAAGTTCCCTCGTAATTCTCTTCATTAAGAGCGTGCTATCGCAATTAAACATTTTTCATCACATAATTTGCATGAAAGATTAAGGCTAACCTCTCAGCATATTTACAATCTGCCCGACAGTGCCATAACACATTCAAAAAAAAACTGACAGTAGCTTTTGGAGCTTATGGAAGTTTTGTGATACCATATTTTACAAGTTCTTTTTCTCGTTAATACAACTACTTTCACGCATTGGTCATTACGCTATCATTACAACTCTAGAGCAATCGCTTTGGATACGGGTATGACGATGTGCACAACGAACTCTTTAATTCCCAGGTTATGATCCAGTCCATCAAAATATTCATACTATGCACCTTTGTAATTCTCTTGGGATTACCTGCATATACTCAAGGAGCAAACCAGAAAAACATTCTCGTCCTGCATTCCTACCATCAGAATTTCCCATGGACCGACAGTATTATGAGAGGGATCAACACGGTAATTAACAGCAGTGATGAAACGATAGAACTGTATGTTGAATACATGGATGTAAAGCGTCATCTGGCAGCTGAAACCTTACCGTACCTTGAATCCCTTTACCGCTACAGATATCGTGACATAGAACTGGATGCTGTAATTGTCTCAGATGATTTTGCCCTCGATTTTGTTCTACAATACCGTGAGAAATTGTTCAGCAACGTTCCGGTTATTTTTTGCGGTATAAACACCTACACTCCCACCCGGCTGCTTGGGCAATCAGGCATAACAGGTGTTGTTGAAAATACCGATATTACAGGGACCATTCAGCTTGCCCTATCGTTACACCCGACAACAAAAAACATTGCTGTAATATCTGATGGAACATCAACAGGAACCCTAATGATGAACCAGGCTAAAACAGCTATAAACCAGTTTGCATCTCTCACAACTATTGAACTGTTTGACCTGTCGGTCCTCGATTTAACAAAAGCGCTTATAGACCTACCAGCACATACCATTATTTTGCATCTGCATTATTACACTGACAAAGGCAGTGGGAAGTCACTCTCAGTTAGAGAATCCTTTGCCGCTTCAACCATTAACAGAAAAATTCCGGTCTATACCGCCTGGGATTTTCAGATAGGATACGGTGCAATCGGCGGCCTGGTTACAAACGGCGAGCGGCAGGGTAGCTCAGCTTCGGAAATGGCAACACACATCTTGAAAGGGACATCAGCTGATGATATTCCAGTGATGATTCAAAGCCCCAACACCCCGATGTTCGACTACCGTCAGTTAAGCAGCCATGGAATTGACACAAATCAGCTTCCTGACGGGAGTTATATCCAATATGAGCCGCAATCTTTTTACTACAAAAACCTTAAGGCGATATGGTCAATCAGCGTAACTATACTTGTCCTTGTTGTTTTCAACATCTTCCTGTTTCAAAACGTCCAAAAACGAAAACGGGTTGAACAAGAACTCAACAAACACAAGGAAAACCTGGAAGATATGATAAAAGAACGAACTGCAGATATCGAAAAGGCTATGACAGAAAGCCTACAGGCGCAGCACGAACTCAAAGAGAGTGAAGATCGATTTAAAATGCTCTTCCAACAGGCACCCGTCGGTTATCAGTCTCTTGATGAAAATGGCAATTTTATAGACGTTAATGACAACTGGCTTGAACAGCTTGGCTACACCCGCCAGGAAGTAATTGGCAAATCTTTCGGCGATTTCCTCGACCCGGAGTGGAAGTCACACTTCAAGGAAAACTTTCCACGCTTCAAAACCATTGGTGAAATTCTAGGCGTTGAATTCGAAATAATCAGGAAAGACGGTTCGCATGTCTTGATGTCCATCAATGGCAAAATAGGCAAAAATGCCGATGGTAGTTTCAGACAAACGCATTGCGTTCTACATGACATTACCAGCCAGCGCGCAGCTGAAGAGGAAAAGGAAAAACTGCAGGAACAACTCAGACAAGCCCAAAAAATGGAGGCAATTGGTACACTTGCAGGTGGCATAGCTCACGACTTCAACAATATACTCACAATAATACAAGGTAATACCGAACTGGTGCTGCAAGATTTACAACCAAATAATTTCAGTAAAGAGTGCTTGGGCGATATCCTTAAAGCTTCGCGTCGAGCCAAAGATCTTGTTCAGCAAATACTGACTTTCAGTCGAAAAAAACATGTTGAGAAAGTCCCCATTAGCCCGTACACGCTGCTCAAAGAATCACTCAAAATGCTTCGCTCAACAACTCCAACCACCGTTCAAATAATCGACCGTGTTTCAAGTGAATGCAGATCGATAAAGGCTGATCCGACCCAGCTCCATCAAATCATCATGAATCTATTCTCAAATGCGGTTCACAGCATTGATGAAAAAGGTGTTATCACGGTGAGCCTGGATGAAGTGGAACTGAGCCGGGATGACCTGAAGACCTATGAAAAGTCGGGCCTACTCAATAACAACGCCTCAAGTTCCTATGCACAACTCTCTGTTATCGACAATGGAACCGGCATGACCCAGGAAACAATTGATCGGATCTTTGATCCGTTCTTTACAACCAAAGAGTTTGGTCAGGGGTCAGGAATGGGGCTCTCAGTAGTCCATGGAATCGTCAATAGCCATGATGGTTTTATTACCGTTGACAGCACCCCCGGCATAGGAAGCGCATTTCATATATTTTTCCCGATAGTAAAAGATCTTGAAGACACCGAAAAGCAGGAAGAATTTCCCTTCCAGGGAGGATCAGAACATATACTCCTCGTTGATGATGAAGAGCAGATACTCGAGTTGACTAAACGACTGTTGCATAGCCTCGGGTACACAGTTACGTCGACAAATAGCAGCTTAAAAGCACTGAAAATATTTACTGCGACTCCTGACAAATTTGATCTGATATTATCAGACCAGACTATGCCGGAAATGGCCGGTACTGAACTGATCAGTGAGATCCTTAAAATCAAACCGAATTTCCCTTCAATAATCTGCAGTGGTTTCAGCTCAAAAGTATCAAAAGACAACATTGAACAAAGCGGTATATCAAGATATATCGACAAACCCTATAGCAAGCGCGTGCTGGCAGCTACAGTCAGAGAAATTCTTGATAGTAAACCGGTGTGAATAGTTTTTGATTTTTCCGTCTTTTTAAAATCGGGGTAGGACGTTGCTATCCCAAGGAATCTAATTCATTTGCACATTACACATTACACACTGCTGAACAACTCTCCTCCGCACGATTCTTGCCTAAATAATACTACTATTCTCATATCCTCTCATTTCATCACTAAATACCTGCAAAGGACAAATATTGACCTAAGTCAAGGAAGAGGGTCTTCCAAAATGCCACAATGTGACATGAGCTTTCTAAACGCCCCGACACATCAGTCTATCGTTTGTGAATATCTGAATTGAGGAGAGATAAAAAATGCCTGTTTTCGGTTATCTGGCTATTCCCACAAAGGGAGCAATAGCTACATTATGCGATGATTTACGCTCCATACCTTATTGCGAAATCATTCCGGCAGACAACAGAGATATTCTTGTTCTGGTTACCGACACACCGGATGATCCAACAGAGATAGCACTTCAGCAGCAGCTGAAAGGTCTCAGCTCATTACAATCCCTGAGCATGACCTTTGGCCAAAACGATGAACAGCAACCTGAAAGTGAGTGAGACAACTATGAAAGTTAACAGAAGATCGTTTATTAAAGCTGCTGCTGCAAGTAGTGCAATAGCAACCGCAGGCTCAATGTTTCCTGGTATTTCATTTGGTAGCTGGAACAATCAGGAAGGTGCTTCCGGAATGATTGACTGGAAGAAATCTCCCTGTCGATTCTGTGGTACCGGTTGTGGTGTGTTGATTGGTGTGTCAAATGGCCGGGCTGTCGCTGTAAAAGGCGACCCTAACTGTAGCGTTAACAAAGGTTTATGCTGTGTTAAGGGATATCATTCTATCCAGGCACTCTACGGTAAAGACCGACTGACAACAGCTCAGGTTCGAAGAAATGGCGAGATGGTTGATGTGCCCATTCAGGAAGCACTCGATATTATCGCAGAAAAAATGAAGGATACCATCGAAAAGCACGGTAAGAGTTCTGTGGCTATGTATGGTTCCGGCCAGTGGACAATACCTGACGGATATGTGGCGTCGAAACTATTCAAGGGCTGTCTTGGCACCAACAACGTTGAAGCCAACGCCCGACTCTGTATGTCAAGCGCCGTCACCGGCTTTATGACCTCATTTGGCATTGATGAGCCAATGGGCTGTTACGAAGATATGGATCATGCCAATGTCTTTGTAACCTGGGGTAACAATATGGCCGAGATGCATCCGGTATTGTTTTCACGCATGCTTGCCAACAGAAAGCGTAGAAAAGATGTAAAGATCATCGATTTCGCCACCCGTATCACCCGCACCAGCCAGGCTGCAGATAAATCCATCCTTTTCCGTCCTCAAACCGATCTCGCAGTAGCCAATGCTATTTGCTACGAAATTATCCACAACGGCCAGGTTAACTGGGATTTCGTTAATAAGCATGTCTCGTTCCACTCAGGCAAAACGAATATCGGATATGGTACTGAAGATCATTTTTCTTTCACGGATAAAGCTGAAGATATGTCGTTTGGAGAGTTCAAGCTTTTCCTTGATGATTACACTCCGGAAAAAGTAGAGAAAATTTCCGGCGTTTCTGCCCAGGACATTAAGTATCTCGCATCTCTCTATGGAGATCCATCCAAGAAAGTCACCTCATTCTGGTGTATGGGTATGAACCAGCACACCCGTGGCACCTGGATTAATAACCTTGTCTACAATATCCATCTTCTGACTGGTAAGATTTCCACTCCCGGCAACAGCCCGTTCTCCCTGACCGGCCAGCCAAGCGCCTGCGGTACTGTTCGCGAAGTAGGCACCCTCACCCATAAGCTGCCACACGGTGTAGTTATGAATGAAGGGGACAGAAAAATGGCTGAGGATATCTGGGATCTTCCTGCAGGATCAATCGATCCTAAGCCGACCTATCATACCGTTGAGATGTTTCGTGCTCTTGATCGCGGTGATATCCGGTTTATGTGGATTCAGGTTACCAACCCGATGGTTACCATGCCAAAACTCAAACGGTATCGTGATGGCTCCTTAAAAGAAGATCGATTTATCGTCGTTTCAGATGTCTACCCAACCCCGACCACCGATGTCGCAGACGTTATTCTGCCTGCAGCTATGTGGGTTGAACAGGAGGGAATGTACGGTAACTCAGAGCGCAGAACCCAGCACTTTGAGCAGATCCTGCAACCACCGGGAGAGGCAATGTCTGACACCTGGCAGATTATTGAAGTTGCCAGAAGACTTGGTTTTGAAAAACAGTTCCCATGGTCTGAAGAAAACTATATTGAACATATCTGGGAAGAGTACAGACGTTTCCATTCAGGACCAAAGCATGAGATGGCACCATATTCCGTATTGCAAAAGCGGTCTGGTGTGCAGTGGCCTTTTGTTAACGGTAAAGAGACCCGCTGGCGCTTTAACTCTAAATATGATCCGGCCTGTAAGAGTGGTGAAGACTTCCACTTTTATGGCAAGAAAGACAACACAGCATGGATCTGGGCCCGCCCTTACGAGCCGGCAGCCGAATCTCCGGATAACGAATACAATTTCTGGCTCAACACCGGTCGTGTTATTGAGCACTGGCATACAGGCTCCATGACCAGACGCGTTCCTGTACTGCACAATGCTGTACCTTCATCGTATGTAGAACTCAACCCTGATGATGCTGCCGATCTCGGTGTCGTCAACGGTGAGATGGTCAAAATCACCTCACGACGTGGTTCTATCGAGATGCCTGCCCAAATCAAAGGTCGCGGTGTACCACCACGCGGCATGGTCTTCGTGCCATTCTTTGATGAAAAGTATCTCATCAACGAGGTGACACTCGACGCGTTCTGCCCGATTTCCAAGCAGCCTGATTACAAAAAATGTGCCGTCAAGGTGGAGAAAGCATGATGAAAACTAAGAAAACATTTACAGCTTCCAGCCTCTTGAGCGTAGCTGCCGCCTGTTTTCTTGGTGCCGGAATCCTCCTGTCTGCAGACTCTGATTCACATGCAACAGACATGGATTTTGACTCAAAAGGCCAGGAAATTTTCAAAAGCTACGATAACACTCCGGATTCGTATATGGCTGCAGATTCAGGTGATCGTAACCTGAACAGCTATTACGAACTTCGCCAGTATCCCGGTTCGCCACCACGCATCCCGCATTCGGTTGAACCATCGTTTAGTGATATTGATCAAAATTGCCTTTCCTGCCATGAAAAAGGCGGGTTCAGCCCGGTAGATGAAAAGTTTATTCCGGTAACACCGCATCCTGAAAAAACGGCATGTTACCAGTGCCATGTGCCGCTACCGGAAACAGATAAACCTTTTGTTGAGCATGACTGGGAATCGATTCAACCTCCTCGTCTCGGCAGATCTGCACTTGGCGGCTCACCACCGACAATCCCACATAGTCTGCAACTTCGTGAGAACTGTATTGCCTGTCATACAGGCCCCGGTGCGGTTATTGAAATCCGCGTAGAGCATTCTGCCCGAGGCAACTGTCGACAATGTCATGTACCGCTAGTGAGTACAGAACCGGTGAAAAATTTCACCAGAACCAGCAACTAACAGGTCTGCCTATGAAACTGATTACTCTATTCAGCCGCAGCCACTGTTCTGGTGATGTTCTGAGGGTGCTGAATGTTGTCATGCTGCTTACGGTCTGGCTTATCTACCAGCCGGATACAGCCAACGCTTCAGGCGGTGAAAGTGTGCTTGATCGCATTGGGCATGCAACTGAAAAATACGATAGCTATGCAGTCAAAGCTGTTCAGCCACTCCCGGATGAAACCGTCCTTTCAAAAGAGCGCTATCAGGGAGGAACATTTCGAGTTCTGGCGCGTAAACAGGAAATTAAACGTTTTCGCTGCAGCAGTTGCCATAACGAAAAACCGGTTACGGTTAACAAAGGTGTCGAACTGACCCATGGCGATATCAATCTCAGCCATGGGCAACCGGGTGCCCTTTCATGTATTGATTGCCACCATCCTGAAAAACGTGATTTTCTTGAAGACAAAAAAGGAAACACCATTGACCTCGATCATAGTTATCAACTTTGTGGTCAATGTCATTTTCGACAGAAAAGTGACTGGTTAGGTGGTGCACATGGTAAGCGAACAAAATACTGGGCAGGCGAACGGGTGATTTTTAACTGTACAACCTGTCACGATCCACACTCACCCCGATTTGAAAAGCGTTTCCCGGCAACGTATTCCCCACCAATTAACTAGGAGGCTGTCCGACAATGGCTTTTGCCCAAACTCTTCGGATTTAAAAAAAAACAATGCTCGCAATATCAAACATATGGCTGTACTTATTTTTTGAAAACTTCTCGATTTTGACCAAAACCCCTATTCTCGGACAGCCTCCCTGGAGGGAATCGTATGACTCACCGCAAATGTGAAGAACCCAAGGGAAAGGACGATATTGTGAATAATAAGACAAGCCGCAGGAATTTTATAAAAGGGCTGTCCCTTGTCGCTGCAGCAGGTAGTGCTACGCTTATGACAGGCTGTATTCCTGACGTCAGTTCCGCCTCGAGTGAAGAACTCAAACTCAAATGGCAGGAATATTTTAAAGAGCATTACCGGTTGATGACACAGGAAGAAAAGGAAGCCACAGTTGCCAGGCTCGAACAATTAGCCAAGATACGTGATGACCTCGACGTCCAGATGGACACCACCCCACCGCAGGAAAATGTATTATACGGTTACGCCTTCAACATCAGTCGCTGTGAAGGCTTTATGGAATGCGTCACCGCCTGCACCAAAGAAAACAACCTCGATCGCAAGACCGATACCCAATACATCCGTATCTTCGAAATGGAACCGGGCAAGCTCGATCCAAGTACCGGTGACGGCAAGTTCTATCATGAGGTTCCTGTAGAAAATAAATTCTACATGGGCACCCAGTGTTTTCATTGCGAGAACGCCCCCTGTATCAAGGCCTGCCCGACCAAGGCAACCTGGAGGGAGCCGGATGGAATTGTTGTCGTTGATTACGACTGGTGTATCGGCTGTCGTTATTGCCAGGCTGCCTGCCCGTATTATGGCCGAAGGTTCAACTGGGGCAAACCTGAGATCCCGAAAGAAGAGGTCAATCCGAATCAGCATTATCTCAGCAACCGGGTACGTCCTAAAGGTAAGATGGAAAAATGTACATTCTGTCTGCAACGAACCCGTAAAGGGAAATTGCCTGCCTGTGTTGAGGCCTGCCCGACAGGGTCCAGAGTGTTTGGAAACCTGCTCGACCCCGACAGCGAAATTCGTTTTGTGCTGAAACACAAGAAAGTGTTCAGGATGAAAGAAGAGCTGGGGACCGATCCGAAGTTTTGGTATTTCATTGATTAACCTGGATATTTCACGAGTCAGGTGAGGGCATAGTCGAGGCATCAGAGACGCTGCTGTAGTAATTTACCGCAAGTCTTTGATAACGAAGAATATGACCTCAGCAGGCTCGCCCGAAGGGTGAAAAAGATTATGGAATTCTTTTAAAGTTTCAAACTGTACCTGTAATATTGATTATCAATCATTTCTATAACACACTGATATTGTGCTTAACTTTTTTTGGACGTTTTTCATGAAATATTCAGGTTAACTCTACGAGGTTTACTATGCAAACGACCTCTCGCACAGGTTTTCGCGCATTTCTATTTGATGTTTTTCGCTGGAACATTCAGGGCGGATTCGGCTTACAGTTTTTCAGGCTTCTATTACTTGCCGGTATAGGTGTCGGCATCTATGCCTACTCGTTTCAGGCGCGTTACGGCCTTGCAACAAGTGGCATGAATGACATTGTCAGTTGGGGTTTATATATATCCAACTTCACGTTTCTGGTAGGTGTTGCCGCGGCTGCAGTAATGCTCATTCTGCCTGCATACGTTTTTCATGATCCGGGCTTTCATCGGGTGGTAATTATCGGTGAAGGTGTTGCGGTAGGTGCGCTGATTATGTGCCTGACATTTATTATGGCGGATCTTGGCGGTCCACTGCAGGCCTGGCATCTTATTCCCGGAATTGGTTTGTTTAACTTTCCGTCATCAATTCTGGCCTGGGATGTTCTTGTAATAAATGGCTATCTCCTGCTCAACGCTTTCGTACCGATGTATATTTTATACAATCACTATCATGGTCGTCCTGCTGATGAGAAAAAGTACCGGCCATTTGTTTTCCTGTCGATCTTCTGGGCATTTTCTATCCATATGATCACAGCCTTTCTATATGAAGGATTACCGGCACGACCATTCTGGAACAATCCGCTGATGGGACCACGCTTTCTCGCCTCTGCCTTTGCTGCAGGGCCTGCGCTTATTACCCTTATCCTGGCGGTTATCCATAATGTGACCAGTTATAAGATCGAAAGGCAGGTATTCAACAAGCTGCGACTGATTATTGTCATTTCAGCCATTATCAACCTGATAATGCTCTTTTCAGAAATATTTAAAGAGTTTTATTTTACTACTCACCATTCCATTTCCGCCGTTTATCTGTTCTTTGGACTGGACGGACATGACGCACTGGTTCCATGGATATGGACCTCAATCGCTCTAAACATCTTTGCAACACTTGTGCTGGCCATAAATCCCGGCAAAAATAATCCACGCGTGTTACTGCCTGCTGCCGGTTTATTGTTTATTGCGATCTGGATGGAAAAAGGAATTGGGCTCATTGTACCCGGCCTTATCCCCTCACCTCTTGGCGAAGTGGTGGATTATCTGCCGAGCTGGGTGGAATTGTCTGTGACGTTAGGAGTGTTATGTCTTGGTATCAGCGTGGTAACCTTTTTGATCCGGGCTGCGCTTATCATCGAACAACGCTATGAGCAGAATAATTAAACCCGCTGCGATGTGAAAAATCCCATCTCTCTGTAGGCAGGGTCGTGTTTCTCAACCTCACACGGCCCTGTCTACTCTTGCATTACTCTTCCTGAAATTTTATCAGCTCATGCCTATCTTCCGCATTACGGTATTTTTGACACCCTGAATAACGTGCGGAGTGAGACGCTTCTTTTCTTTTAGGATCTGCTTAAAGAGGTCTTTTTTCTTTTCAGGCGTCTCAGGTTTCTCTACTGGTAACATACTCAGAGACTCAGTCTTACATGCAGAGACGCAGGCGCCACAACCAAGACACCGTTCAGGGTCAACTGTCATTGTGTATTTTGGCTTGCCAGCCGGATTATCAACCTTTGTCAAAGCTTCAACGTTACACGCCTTCTGGCAAAGACCGCATCCATTGCAGCTCTCGGCATCAATCTTTAGAGTAAATCCCGCCTTAGCAACACCGTTTGGAAAACCACGCAGCACACCACCAAGCAGTTCACAACAACATGAACAACAGTTACAGATAAAGGACGGCTTATGGCGAATATTGTCTGTAATGTGAGTAAGGTTTAAATCGCGCGCTTTATCAATTACCGCGAGCAATTCATCAACACTCTTTTCTTCGGCAAAGCCTCGACGAACCATAAACTTGGCACCACTACCTAAAGAGATGCAAATACCTTCGGTGGGAGCATTTTTATCGCACGTTTGGTTGAGATGTTCTTTTTTGTGACGGCAATAGCACATACCAACCGCGCCATAACCTGCCTTTTTAATAATCTCTCTGGCACTCTCGTATGGGGTAACTTCTGAATGAACCGGAATATGCTCTTCGTAAGCAAGAGATCTGGTAAGCGGTGTCTTGCTCGCAAACATCTCATTGCCCATGGAGTCATCGGGATCTTCAAAGAGGTATTCGTGCATCAGTTGCGCAAGCTCTTTAACCGGCAGATCCTGACGCTGTTTCATAAAGGTCAGCTCGAAAAAACCGATCAGTCCGGGCATCAGTAGCCAATAGGTCCTTCGACCATATTTCATGTCCATGACCAGACCTTTCTCGGCCATCATATCGAGCACTGGTGCAAGTTTTTCTTCCTCCCAGCCTGTAGCCCGAACGAGCTCTTTCATTGTCGCTTCCTGAAGCGGAAAGCGCGAAGCAACAAAGGCCTCATCTTCAGAGAAAAGAATTGCCAGAATCTCCCGCAACTTCTCATTATCCGGTAGACCGATCGGGTATTTATTCAACCTGTCAATCAGTGGAACAATGCTGCCTTTACCGTTTATATGATGACCCATTTAGACCTCCGGGGTGTAGTCGGATGCGCGTTAGCTGCTTTTTTGTGTTTCTATTTTTTCAATTGAAACTCATCAATTGAGTCAAGATCGAGGCACGTGTTAGGTTTTTACCGCAAACATATAGTACATATGTCTGAGTCTCGTTCCTCGCTTACATGAGGATGAAAAATTCACACGCAACGCTGAGCTTGTGTCAACTTGTAGTTTCAGCTGTTCATAACATATGTATCACGCAAAGCATAGACCTGCTCCTTCCAGACAGCCTCAAAACCATTCGTATCAACAACCGGTTTTTTTAGCATTTCCCTATAAATCTCTTCCTGTTCATCAGTGTTGTCAAAACCAACAATCATCTGCAAAGCTGCTCGTGCGTAATCCTGAATGAGGAAGGTAAAGATCTGTTCCAGCAGCGCTTCATCTGTGCCTTGAATTTTAGCATTCTCCAGAATTAACTGTGCATACACTGAGAGAGTAAAAAGTTCACCGGCACTCAACATATAATCGATATTTGCAGCCTGCTCTTTTGTCGGTGGCGCTGTTACCAACAGCTTTCTGAACAACTCCATCTGAGTCCTGAAGAGCTTAACATTTGGAGAATCTATGTCTTTATAGGCAAGTCGGTAATCAGGGAATCGTACACTAGCCAGTTTCCCGGTCATCTGATTAAAGAGATACTCATCATCTCGTGCTTCATGCTGCTGTGGTATTGCAGGATAATTTGCTGGCTCAAAGAAATAATTTTTCACAAACTTGATGATTAGCGCCATGTTCACATGCTCGGTGCCTTCTAATTTGGGAAGCATACCGATATCGCGGATAGCCATCTCAAAATAGGTGTCCTGCTCAAATCCTTTTGCAGCGATGACCTCATGCAACAAAGCAACCACCTTCTCGCCCTGCCCGGTAACCTTCATTTTAACAATAGGGTTAAAGAGCAGATATCTGCGATCGTCGTCAGAAGCGCAACGCAGATAATCGGCCGAGCGGTATGCTACAAGCTTCATTGCGCAAAGACGAGCATAACTCTCAACAAACATTTTTTTAACATGAGGGAAGTCTGTAACGTAGCGCCCATATAAATTACGCGCTGCTGCATGATTTAGTGCCTCATAAAACGTATGGGTGGTAATACCAATTGAAGCACAGCCTAGCTCAAATTTACCCACATTAATGGTATTGAGTGACGAGTTCCAGGCATGATCACCTCGTGAAAGGATATCTGCCTCTGTGATTGGATAATCTTTAAGGGAATACTCAGCAACATACGCCTGCCGCACACCTGACGTGTCGATTTTCTTGTCACACGAATATTGGGGATGATCAGGCTTAACAGTGAAAAACACATACTCACCCGTGCCCTCAATCTTGGCAAACGTTGAAACAAGCGCCGCACAATTACCATTGCCGATATAATATTTTGAACCATTCGCCAGATAAGTGCCATTATCCTGTGGAGAAAGTATCATCTCTGAAGAATACAGATCTGCACCATGGGTTTTCTCAGAAAGACCAAAAGCAAAGACCCCGCCATCTGCAAGCAGCTTCGCGGTAAGATGCTTCTGCTCTTCATTTTTCCCCATCCAGATCGGGCCAAGCCCAAGAATGGTCACCTGCCATGCGTACCAATAACACAGCCCGTAGAATGCAAGGATTTCATTATATTCGCTAATACGGTACATATCCCAACGCGTCTCATTCTTCCCGTATTTCGCCGGAGTCAACAGCTGTGAAAAGACACGTTCGTTCTTTATAAACTCAAGAAAATCCTCATACCAGACCATCGACTGATCATCTTCTTTAATGCTCTTGAGACCTTTCTCCTCAAAGAAGTTAACAGTCTTTTCGACAAGCTCACGATAACGGTCATCTATATGTGGACGATCATATTTCTTCGGATTCAGCAGCATCACAATCTCCTGGATTATATAAAAAGGGACATTTCAACCACGCTCTTCCCTCTGACACCTCACAACTCAGTCCTATTTCCTTTAATCTGTCTTTTAAACCTTCGTCCTCACTACATCCCACCTCTTAATCTGCCATGTCGTTTTCGCCAGAGCAATGTCATTGCCAGCTGCATCGACCACCTTGCTTTCCATAATTACAGTGACAAGTTCCTGATCATTCAGCGGCTCAACGACTTCCTGATCAAGACGCTCACTACTGCACCTGGATTCTGAAAAAATGTCATCTTTTGCCTGATAGAGATATTCCACCTCCATATTTGACATGATCAGTCGGTACTGGGCCGGATGAAGCTTTGTCATCAACAGAAAGCCTGCCGAAAACTCAGCAATAGTCGCTATCGCACAGGCATGGATTCCACGTATATGATTAAAGTTGCTCTTTTTGTACCTGCTTCTGGTGCGGATGAAATCCTCACCTATCGCCTCAATGCCAAAACCATGAGGCCTGTTAAACGGAATTACTCGTCCGATAACAGTGTTTAAGACCCAGAGCCAACCTTGTGATTGTCTTGCTCTGGTAGTTAGCGGTGTAAGCAGGTTAAAGACGTTCATCAGATACTCCTTCCACTGGAAAAACCCTGATGATTCGCTTCAAAGACAGTTCCCGGTTCATTAGCATCACCGACAACCTGAAAGTGGATTCCCAATTCAGCCGCTGCTTTTTTCAAAGAATTTTCAGATCTGGTGCCGACTGCCAGTACAATAGTGTCAGCAGAAATTTCACGAATTTCGCCACCGATTTCAAACCGTATTCCTGCCGGTGTTATCTCAATAACTTTGGCACCAACACATGGTTTGACACCAAAACGACTGACATCCTGCAACATTCCCCAGCGAGTGGATTTACCAAAATTGGTGCCGAGTTTGTCTATCAATTCGATCAGAAAAACTTCCCTGCCACCATCCGTTGCCAGCCGTGCAAGTTCTGCAGGATCTTCGGCCTGATTAACCAACAAAAACTTTAATTCTTCACCCGAAAGAGTACCTTCTTCAGCCAGCATCAGTGCAGTCTCAACACCAACGGCACCTCCACCGATAACTGCAACTTTTCGGCCAGCCTGTGTTTTGCCGGCAAGCACATCCCACGCCTGCACAACATTGGGTAGATCGACACCAGAAATTGAAGGAGTTACAGGGCTACCACCTGTTGCAATAATAAGTGTATCCGGGTTGAGTTCAGCCAGTGTTTCTCTTGTCACTTCGGTATTCAAAACAACCTGAACACCAGCCTCTGCCAGTTGCCTGGTCATATCATTTGCGAATACAAGAAACTCACCACGACCTGGAGGTGCTCCAGCCAGATGTAACTGACCGCCAAGCCGCATGGACTTCTCATATAATTTCACACGATGACCTCGCTCAGCTGCAGCTATAGCAGCAGACATACCGGCGACACCGCCCCCAACCACCATCACCTGCTTCAGCACTTCAGGGTTATCCTGTTTCAACTCACGTTCATGACCAGCCCGAGGATTACAGACACACTCAACAGCTTTCATCTTAAAGATATTGTCAAAGCAACCCTGGCCGCAGGCAACACAGTGAACAATCCGGTCCTCTTCACCACGTTCAGCTTTTGCCGGAAAATCAGGATCTGTAATCAGCGCCCTGCCAATTGCAACTGCATCGCAGTAGCCGAGTGAGAGAAGTCTTCGTGCGGTTTCAGGATCATTTATTCGATGGGAGGCAATAACAGGTACCATCACTTTATCCCTGATTTCCCGCGCCATATAAGCGAAAACCCCGCGTGGCACTTTAGTGACGATCTGAGGCACCTGTGCCTCATGCCAGCCGACATTGATACAAAGAGCATCAGCACCCGATTCTGTGAGAGCCAACGCAAAGGTCTGCAGATCTTTAGCACCGATTCCGCCTTTCATAAAATCATTACCATTAATACGGACAAGCACCGGAAAATCTTTACCAAGTCGATCTTTTACAGCTTCAATCACCTCGCAGCCAAACCGCATACGGTTTTCCAGGCTGCCGCCATACTGATCAGTTCGCTGATTGGTAAAGGGTGAGAGAAAAGCACTGATCAGATAGCCTGTACCAGCAAGGATCTCAACAACGTCAAACCCTGCTTCCCGCGATCGTTCTGCAGCATCTGCAAAACGGATAATGGTTTCCTTAATTTCCTCAACAGCAAGCTCGCGAGGCGTTTCTTTTGTCAGACGCGAAGGCACCGGAGACGGAGCAACCGGCTTTTTGCCGCCAAGAAAGAACGAGGCGTTATAGCGTCCGGCATGGTTGAGCTGGATAGCCGCTTTGGCACCACCCTCTTTTATCGCTGAAGCAAGACGGGCAAGCCCCGGAACAAACGCATCGTCATGCGCCCCAATATTTAGGGGTGTTCCGGATAACTCATCAACAGTGGCGTAGCCCACACTGATAAGCGCGGCTCCCCCTTCGGCTCGTTTGCGGTAAAAATCGATCAGCTGATCTGTAACCTGAAAATTTCGGCACATGTTCATATGCATGGCAGGCATAAAAATGCGGTTTTTTAGCGTCAGCGTCCCGATAGTCCAGGGCTGAAACAATGGGTCGTACATATATTACCTCCCGGTTACATGATTAAATTGATCAGCGACGCTGTCGAACAGGCCTGTTGCATGGAGGGAATCACTGAGTTTCTCAGGCGCTGCAAGAAAGTCCTGCATAAACAGGATCTCTGAACCCTTGAGATAAATGTGAAAGACATCGGTCATGGAGTTGTTAAAGAGTGTCTCAATAATTTTTGCCACATTGCGCTCATCCGCATACGGCTTCATCTGCTCTACCCGAATAAGCATTTTGCTTATATAAAAAAGCAACGTATCATTGATGCTCTCAACCGATTTTCGATGACCCGGCAACACTGTCTTGCCATTCAGAGACGAGAGTTTTACGATCGATTGGCAATATGCATCATAGTTGTTAAAACGTTCACCGGTAATCAGATCAACATCAAGCAGCGGAGATTGAAAAATCCCCCGCAACAATGTGTCACCTGATACTACAAAATCATCAAACACATAGACAACATCACTCTGAGAGTGCCCGGGGCAGTTTATAACCTCTATACCAATCTCTTCCGGGATATCTTCCTCTGCTATTTTATAATTCTCCGGAAAAGCCGGAAAAAGCACCCCGCTATCAAAGATTTCCCGCAGCTCATCAAGATATTTTTTCGAGAACCCTATAGCCAGCAACAAGGTGTACATCTGTTGCATTCGGTAGTCATGCTGGGTGATCTTTAACGAATCGCGGTACGGCAGATAAACCGCCGCTTCAGTTTCCTGCTCAAGCCAATGTGCAAGCCCGTAATGATCGATATGACAATGGGTAATAAAAACATGTTTGACCCGGGCCAGGTCGACTGAATCTTGGAGATAATTCTTTGCCTCCCTGATGGGCGGCCCGGTATCAAACAAACACAATTCCCCATCCCGCTCAACAGTGTAACAATGAACAGGACCAACTAAGTACGGAGTATCAATGGTGTGTTGAACAGGTTTACTCTCCATAATCAGCTGTCTCGTAATTAGAAAAAGTCTCAAAAAGGTTCTGCTACAGACTGCCCTCGACAGGAAAAATGAGAAGTTTCGTCTAAGATTGAGGCATGGGTCGGGAAATTACCACAGGCGTATATTTAATACGCCGAGGATAATTTACCGGCACATAACAAAGATATTAGGCGAAAATCCTCATTTTAAAAGAGCACTCTCCGGGGCGCGAGGTTTAAAAAACAATTCCCCGGAGAGCGCGGAGCTGTTAGAAGAGATATTTCTCTTCTTCACAGGCAGTTTTAGCCAGCAGACGCTTAGCCTGAAGCAGGCCGGATGCATCATACTTAGCAAATCTTCTGATACCGGACAGGATCATTGTAAGCGTATCACCTTCTTCTACATAGAAGGCGCCCTGCTTGGCTGCACGGCTCACTTCCTCTGTCATGGTGAAAGCACATACTTTCACTGCGGCTTTGAGCAGTTCCTGCTTACGCTCGCTTGATGTCGGCAGTACCTTCTCTGCGCGAAGTACAGCACTTTCAAGTGCGTAGATCTGGATTGCGATGTCAGCAGCGGCCATCAGGATCTCCTGCTCATCGGCGATTTTGTCCATAAACTTCTGAACGCCGGCACCAGCAAGGATGAGGAAGATGGTTTTCAGGTTACCGATAAGCGCTTTCTCAGCAGCAAACGGTACTGAATCATCAATCTCTTCAAAGCTTGGAGTCATCAGCTTCTCAAAGGCTTTCATTGCTTCGGCCTGGAGTGGAAGCTGACCTGTCATCGCTTTTCTGAGGATCATGCCAGGAATAAGCAGACGGTTAATCTCGTTGGTACCTTCGAAGATTCTATTGATACGTTCATCACGATAGTATCGTTCTGCAGGATAATCGCTTACAAACCCATATCCGCCATGAATCTGCAGAACCTCGTCAACTGTTCTTGCCAGAACTTCACTACAATACACTTTGGCAATACCGCACTCCGGAGCATAATCTTCAATGGCCTTCAGGTACAGTTCGTAATAGTTATCGGCAGATCTATCGATCTTTTCAATTTTCTCATCAAACACACCGGCCATCCGATAAACCAGCGACTCAGAGGCGTAGATCTCAGCAGTCATGTTGGCGACCTTCTCACCGATTGCACCAAAGCTACTGATCTTCTTACCAAACTGAGTCCGCTCATTGGCATATTTGATGCCATCTACCATTGCCATTTTGGATGCACCGCAAACACCTGCACCAAGCTTGAAACGTCCAATATTCAGAACGTTAAAGGCAATTTTATGACCTTTTCCAATCTCACCAAGTAAATTTTCAACCGGTACCTTACAGTTATCAAGAATAATCTGAGTGGTGGATGACCCTTTGATACCAAGCTTCTTCTCTTCAGCTCCGACTACAAGACCTTCAAAGCTCTTCTCTACAAGAAATGCGGTGAAATGCTCTTTGTCAATCTTGGCGAATACGGTGAACAACTCAGCAAAACCACCATTGGTAATGAATTGCTTGGTTCCATTTAAGATATAGTGTTTTCCGTCTGCAGAAAGTGTCGCGGTTGCGGCTGCGCCAAGCGCGTCACTACCAGAACCAGGCTCTGTCAGACAATATGCTGCAGGCCATTCTCCAGATATAATTTTTCCCAGATATTGTTCTTTCTGAGCAGGAGTTCCGTAATAAACAAGGGGAAGAGTTCCAATACCAGTATGGCAGGTATAGGCAACTGAGAATGATCCTGCCTGTGAGATCTTTTCTGCTACAAGCATTGAAGACGCTTTGTCCAGCTCAAGGCCGCCATACTCTTCAGGAGCGTCCATCATCAGCAGACCAAGCTCACCGCACTGGCGCAGGCCTTTAACCACGATATCAAAATCCTGCTTCTCTATTTCTTCGAGATGCGGGAAGATCTCATTTTGTACAAACTGCTCTGTGGTTTCAGCCATCTGGCGATGTTCATCGGTAAAATCTTCCGGAGTAAAAACATCAGCACATGGCGTTTCAGCTACCAGGTATTCCCCACCTTTCAACATATTTTTAGACATATTCTCACCTTATAATGTTATGCGCTATCATCTCTTCTCTGAGAGCCTATTGGAGAAAGCCTTTTACCAATAGGCTCTTCAATTGCGCTTACAGTTTTTCAAAAATACCGGCTGCTCCCATACCACCGCCGATGCACATGGAAACCATTCCGTACTTCGCCTTACGACGTCCCATCTCATGCAGAAGGGTCGCGGTAAGCTTAGCACCGGTACATCCAAGTGGATGACCGAGAGCAATTGCACCGCCATTTACGTTGACAATTTCAGGACTGATCTTCAGTTCCTGCATTACCGCCAATGCCTGGGCAGCAAACGCTTCGTTCAGCTCGATCAGATCGATGTCAGCAAGTGAGAGACCTGCCAGACGAAGAGCCTCTGGAATTGCTGCAATAGGACCAATACCCATAAGCTCAGGAGGTACGCCATTGACTGAAAATGAAAGGAATCTGCCAAACGGGTCTTTCTTGATTTTCTTGAGATAGTCTTCAGAGACGATCAGGGTGGCGGCTGCGCCATCAGTCATCTGTGAGGAGTTACCCGCAGTAACCGGCCCACCAACTTTGAATACTGAGCGGAGTCTGGAAAGTGATTCAACGGTGGTTCCGGGACGAACACCGTCATCCACTGTCACCATTTCTTTCACTCGTTTAATTTTATTACCGTCCAGAAATGTATTTTCGATCTCAACAGGGATGATCTCATCAGCAAAGGTACCGTTCTGAATAGCTGCTACAGCTTTGGCGTTACTTGCGGCTGCAAAGGTATCCATCATTTCACGGTTGATGCCGTATTTCTCGGCAACCAGTTCTGCTGTGGTTCCCATGGAGGCGAACGCCTCAGGCCAGTCCACCATCATACCCGGGTTGGCAGCATACTTAAGGCCACCCATCGGTACGCTGGACATGGACTCAACACCACCTGCGATGATACAGTCGGTAAAACCTGCCATGACACGTTCAGCGGCAATGGCAATACTATTTAAACCAGAAGAACAGAAACGGTTGACGGTCAGCCCTGGAACCTCAATGGGCAGTCCTGCT
The DNA here is from genome assembly GCF_005116655.2 of Desulfosediminicola flagellatus. Taxonomy (GTDB): domain Bacteria; phylum Desulfobacterota; class Desulfobulbia; order Desulfobulbales; family Desulfocapsaceae; genus Desulfopila; species Desulfopila flagellata. The sequence goes on from NZ_CP050698.1 coordinate 4,475,941, forward strand.
TTCATTGCAGCAATTCGTCCGACATTCATTCCCTGCTCTGCTTCGGGGAACGAACAACCGAGTACGACATCACTGACAGTCATCGGGTCGATCTCGGTTCTTTCAACAAGTCCCTTGATCGCTATCGCGGCCAGATCATCCGGCCTCATATCTTTGAATTTTCCTTTATTTGCTCGGCAGCCTGGAGTCCTGTAGCTTGCCAGTATATATGCTTTTTTCATCATGGTCCTCTCTATGGATAAACGTATTAACCAGTAAGTGTGTTTTATCTTTTATGGCGGTACTAGTTTCTCAAAGGCTTGCCGGTTTTCAGCATATGCTGAACACGCTCGCCAGTCTTCTTGTTGCCACAGAGTTTAAGGAAGTTCTCTCTCTCAAGTTGTAGGAGATATTCTTCACTGACGATTGTTCCAGGATTAACATCACCACCACAGATAACCTGAGCGATTATAGTTGCCATTTCATACTCATACTCTGTTATGAAATTACCCATCTTCATGTTCCAGAGCTGGCTCTTGATAGATGCCGCGGTGCCACGTCCCGGTGCTGCTATGTCTGTACGAGGAGTCTTTGGCCGATAATTCACAGCAAGTCCGAGCACCTTCTGCTTGGCATCACCGATAAGCTTATCGATGTCCATTGTGATGGAGTCACCCTCACGCATATAGCTCATGCCGTAGAGTTCGGCTGCGCCCATGGACACTTTTGCCATGGCAATCTGCTCGAAATGCTTGATGATAAATGGCTGAACATCGGTATTGTATTTAGATGCAAGATCAACCGCACGTAGACACAATTCCTTAGTACCACCACCAGCAGGCAGTAGACCAACACCGATCTCAACCAGCCCCATATAGGTCTCGGCATAAGCGTTAACCGCATCAGCGTGGATGGAGAACTCACAACCGCCGCCAAGTGCCATGCCAAAAGGTGCTGATACAACAGGGACCTTTGCATATTTAATTGCCATGGTTGCGTTCTGAAAAGAACGGAGCACCATGTTGATGTCATCGTACGCGCCTTCAGCCATGGCTACTGCCAGCATCATCAGGTTAGCACCAACCGAGAAGTTCTGTCCTTGATTACCGACTACGAGGCCAACACCTTCTTCTTCTGCTCGCTTGACCGCTTTATGGGTCATTGCCAGGATGTCGCCACTGATGGCGTTCATCTTTGAGTGGAACTCAAATCCGAAGACACCGTCGCCCAGATCGATGATTGAACAGTTGGAGTTCTTTTCAACAACCTTGCCTGCTCTCTTTAAGATATCAAGCTTGATCTGACCTTCTTTGGTCGGTACAGCTACATACTCGCCCTTAATAACATCCCAGTATTCCTGAGAACCTGAAGGGGCAAATCTGTAAAAAGACTCAACCGCTTTCATCTTTTCAGGTACGGCAACACCATCTTTTTCTGAACGTTTGATAAATTTTTGAACGCCGATGGCATCAAGCATCTCGAATGGACCGATTTCCCAGTTAAAGCCCCACTTCATGGCGTTGTCGATATTGACCACGTCATCAGCAATTTCAGGAATTCGGTTGAATGCGTAGATCAGGGTGTCGCGAATTGATTTCCAGGCAAACTCTGCACCTTTATCAGCGCCGCCAATGATCATTTTGATTTTCTGGGCAGGATCATCAACCTGCTTCACCATACCGACAGAAGCGAATTTTGGTTTTTGAATAGGTTTGTAGTCGCCTTCTTTATAGTCGTAATAGAAGATCTGACGTTTACCATCGACCATCGCCTTCTTATAAAATCCCTGCTTGCTCTTATTACCCAACCAGCCGTTCTCGATAAGCTTGGCCATGAAATCAGGCTTCTTGAATACATCACGCTCTTCATCGTCAGGAAGCAGATCGTAGGAGTTTGTTCCTACATGGGCCAGAGTATCAAGACCAACAAGATCAGCAGTTCTAAAGGCTGCACTCTTTGGTCGTGCAGTGGCAGGGCCGGCAATTGTATCAACTTCTTCAACCGTCATGTCCATCTCAACCATATGCTGCATGGCCTTATAGATGGCGTAGACACCGATACGGTTGCCGATAAAGTTTGGTGTGTCTTTGGCAAAAACAATTCCTTTACCAAGACGAGTGCCGATAAAATCAGCCATACCGGTCATAACTTCAGGGTCGGTTCCCGTGGTTGCAACGAGTTCCATCAAGCGCATGTAACGTGGCGGATTGAAGAAATGGGTAACCAGGAAGTTTTTACGAACCTCGGCAGGAAGCACCTCAGCCATCTCGTTTGCAGAGAGTCCACTGGTGTTTGTGGAAAGGATTGCACCCGGTGCCAGATGAGGAACCAATTTTTTGAGCAGATCAAGTTTGATCGGCATATATTCAACAACAACTTCGACAATCCAGTCACACTTTGTGAGTTTTGGCAGATCGTCTTCCAGGTTACCAACATCAATCTGTGCTACGTAATTTGTTAAGAAAAACGGAGCCGGTTTCATCTTTATCAGAGCGTCTCGACCAGCCTGAGCTATACGATTACGTACCTGAGGGCTCTCTAGGGTCAGTCCCTTTGCCTGCTCTTGCTCGGTAAGTTCCTTAGGGACGATATCCAGCAAAAGAACTTCAAGTCCAGCATTGGCCAGATGGGCTGCGATGGTTGCTCCCATAACTCCGGCGCCAAGTACACCTACGCGATTTATCTGCCTCATTTTGTCTCTCCATTATTGGTTTTCGGCCGGCCTACTAAACCGTTACCAGCTTTCATATACAACTCTTCGATGCCGTCTTTGTACTTGTTGTAGATTTCTTTACGTTTGAGTTTTAAAGTTGGTGTTAGTTCTCCACCTTCTATCGTGAATTCCCGTGGAAGGAGGACAAATCGTTTTATCGTTTCATAAGGCGGTAATGTCGCATTCAGCATCTCAACACGTTGTGTGTAGAGTTCCATTACCTTGTTATGTGTAACCAGTTCTTCCATATCGATGTAGTCAAGCTCCAGCTCACGGCCCAGATCAATTAATCGCTCAAGGTTAGGGGTAAGTACCGCAACCAGGTACGGCTTTTTGTCACCATAGACATAAGCTTGAGAGATATACTTATCGAGCTTGAGTTCATTTTCGATTGGCTGTGGTGCTATGTTTTTTCCACCGGCTGTAACGATGATCTCTTTTTTGCGGTCAATAATATAGACGTAGCCCTGCTCGTCGATACGAGCGATGTCACCGGTCTTAAACCAGCCATCTTCAATCGTCTCACGGGTAGCATCATCATTTTTATAATATTGGCCCATTACCTGTGGTCCCTTTACGTAAAGCTCACCGTCTGCAGCCAGTTTCACCTCTGTATCTTTCAGTGGTTTCCCCACCGAGTCGAAACGAATAACATCCAGGCTTGAGAGTGTAATCGCCGGGCTTGTCTCAGTTAAACCATAACCATTAAAGACCGGTAGTCCGATAATCCACATGAATTCGTTGATAGTTTTGTCAAGCGGCGCGCCACCACAGATGAAATATTTAATCTTTCCACCAAATCGCTCCCGCACTTTCCTAAAAACCAGTCGATCAAAGAATTTATACTGTAATTCCAATATACCAAGTGGTTCATGGGTGACATATTTTTTTTGGACATATCTCCGACCCACTTCCACGGCACGATGAAACAGATTGCGTTTGAACGCTGTAGACTGGTGAACGTTTTCGTAAACTCTTGAGTAAATTTTCTCGAACAGACGCGGCACACTCACCATATTGGTTGGCCTGATCTCAACCATATTCTCCATTACTTTCTGCACGTTCTCGGCAAAGGCCACATGGTTGCCGCTGAGCAGGTTGGTATAATACCCGCCTGTTCTCTCAAGCACATGACTTAATGGAAGAAAACTTAAAAATGTTTGTTGAGTCTTAAGCTGTCCAATCCTGGCAACGCCATGCTCGGCGTTCACCATGATATTTCGCTGGGTAAGCAATACACCTTTTGGCACACCTGTTGTTCCTGATGTGTAAATAATGGTCAGGATATCTTCCTGTTTGATGCGCTCAATCTCTGCCTCGATCTCTTCCCGTTCGCTTTCCGCCAGAGGGGTAGAAACTTCTGACAACTGGTACTGGGTGTAGACGGGGAAGGACCTGTCGCCCATGAACCGTTCGTACGATATTATCAACTCTACATTTGGAATCTGGTCACGAATTGAAAAAAGCTTCTCATATTGTGACTTGGTTGAAACAAAGACAACCTTGGCTTCGCTATGATTGATTACATACGCCGCCTGCGTGCCGGTATTGGTTGCATAAATTGGAACGGTGATTGCTCCGGCCGACTGGACGCCAAAATCCGAGATAGCCCACCCCAGCCTGTTTTCGGAGAAAATTGCTACCCTGTCTCCCGGTTTTACCCCCGATTTTTTCAACCCTCGGGCGAGCATTAAGACACGCTCATAAAACTCTTCATAGGTCAGGGATAGAAATACCCCACGTTTCTTGTAACTGATCGCCGTCCTGCCGGCGAATTTCCTTGCGTTATCCTTGAGAATTGCAGGAATCGATTGATATGACAAAAAGTTCATAAGTCATCTGCTCCAAACTAATTTTCGGACCGACACTATTGCCCACTCTTACGCGGAAAACTCTTGCATTAATTCCTACATAGCGTACCTTTACGTTTAAGTCAACCATTTTATAAACCGGGTTTATACTTTCTACTCAAAGAAATCAATGTTAGTTAGACAGACATACCCAACCAACTGGAGGCTATTATTATGAAGGAAGTAGTTATAGTTAGCGGAACTCGAACGCCTATCGGATCATTTGGTGGATCATTAAAAAATGTATCAGCTGTTGATCTTGGTTCTCTAGTGATTGGAGATGCTTTACGTAAAGTCAAGCTTCGTCCTCACCCTGACAAACAGACACTGGAAAATGGTCCAAACACTCTAAAAAATTTAGAGAAAACTGAGCTGGAAATACGCTATGACAACTGGGATCAGAATCACTCCCCCGTACATGTAGATGAAGTCATCATGGGTAATGTCCTGCAAGCAGGCCTTGGTCAGAACCCTGCACGACAGTCTACAATACGATCCGGTCTCAATTTTGAAACCCCCGCCTTTACCATGAATAAAGTTTGTGGATCAGGCCTTAAAGCCATTGCTCTTGCCGCCTCATCAATAATGACAGGTGAATCGGAGGTTGTAGTTGCAGGTGGTCAGGAAAGCATGAGCAATACCCCGATGGCTCTCTCTAAAGCCCGCTGGGGACACCGGATGGAATTGACAGGAGTTGGAGATATTCACGACCTGATGGTATTTGACGGCTTATATGAAATATTTTACGGCTATCATATGGGTGTAACCGCTGAAAACATCGCAAAGATGTATGATATCAGCCGGCAAGCCCAAGATGAACTTGCTGTCCTCAGCCATAAACGCGCACGCACCGCAATCGAAAATGGAATCTTTGCTGAAGAAATTTCTGCTGTCACCATTCCCCACAGAAAAGGCGATATAGTTGTCGACACAGATGAGCGCCCTATGGAGACCAGCCTTGAAAAAATGGCAAAACTTCGCCCCGCCTTTGACCGTGATGGTACCGTCACCGCCGGTAATGCCTCAGGCATCAATGATGGCGCGGCTGCTGTTGTGCTGATGAGTCGCGATAAAGCCAAACAGCTCGGCCTCACACCACTTGCAAAAATTTCAACCTGGGCATCTGGTGGTTTAGACCCTGCATATATGGGCCTTGGACCGGTCCCGGCAATCCGCAAAATTCTGGCATTAAAAAAGATGTCGATCTCTGATATCGAGATGATTGAGCTTAACGAAGCGTTCGCCTCACAGGCAATCGGCTGCATGCGTGAGCTTGGTATAGATACAGAAAAACCCAATCAGCTTGGCAGCGGAATTTCTCTCGGGCACCCCATCGGCTGCACAGGAGCCCGCCAGATGGTTACGGCGATTCATCAGATGCAGAGGCATGACTATGCGAATGGACTCATCTCAATGTGCATTGGCGGAGGTATGGGCATGGCAATGCTGATTGAAAGAATCTGATCAACTCCTGCACAGGGGTCGATAGCCTGATTCAACAATCAGGCTATCGACCCGACCTTTATGTCCTGTCATACCTCAGATGTCTAATTCTGCTCGCCCTTTTCACTTCCTGACTTCGTTACGTCTTCTGTTACATAGCGCTGCTATGCTCCATCAGTCATGCCTTGCAGGAAGAGAAAAAGCTTCACAGTATTACGACATCTGACACATGACATGACACTAGTTTTTTTCTCTTCCAGATATCTATTTCTCTGCAAAATATCACTGACCTATTTTGCAGTTCGTTACTTGTTTCCTCAATCTTGCAAAGATATACTGTAACCAATGAATAGGTATAAATCTGAATCAACACATAATCTACAATCTGGTAACTATCCGTTCAACTACACATTAAAATCCTGTCAGGACAAATAACTACCCCATAATTATTCAATTAATCCTGCTGTTATTACTCACAAATAACCAAGGATAATTTCATGAGGAACATTGTGTTCTCCTTAATATTTCGGTTAGTCCTGTTGCCGACTGCACTGCTCACTATTTTGTCAGCATCACTGTATGCAGAAACGCAAACACCGGTACAGGAACTGACATTCCTCAACTGGGCAGACTACATCGCTCCTGAGATTGTAGAAAATTTTGAGAAAAAGTTTAATGTGAATTTACGGATAATCACCTTTGAAAGTGATGATATTCGCACCCAGATGATCCTCTCAACCGATGGAGAAAATTTTGATGTCGTGCTTGTCGATGGCAACAGTCTTGAAGCGTACTCACGCCGAAAATGGCTAGCACCAATCGACAAAGATAGTTTACCGAATTTAAATAAGTTATATCCACAGTGGCAGACGGCATACACAGGTTCTGCTGAATTTGCAGTACCCTATTTCTGGGGCACGACCGGTATTGCCTACCGGGCAGATCTTGTAAAAACACCTATTACCAAATGGATGCAGTTGTATAATCCGGCCAACGAACTTCAGGGAAAAATATTTATGCTTCCGCAAACCCGGGAGTTGATAGATATTACCTTAAAAACACTAGGACATTCGATAAACAGCACAGATAAAGAAGCATATAAACAGGTTCATAAATTACTCCAGTCCCAAAAGCCTCATGTAAAAAAATACGACGTGCCGGCTGTCCATGAGAAATCCGCATTAATCGACGGATCAGTAGTCGCTGCTATGACCTATAATGGTGATGCACTCATGCTCAGAGACATCAATGAAAATATCGTATACACCGCTCCTGAAGAAGGAGGAGTGCTCTGGGCTGATTATCTTGTTGTACTTGCCAAAAGCAACAAAAAGAAACTGGCTTGGGAATTCATAAATTTTCTCAATGAACCGGAGATTGCTGCTGAGCTCGCTCAGTATACTCATTACGCAACGCCTAACAAGGCAGCAGAGAAATTGCTCCCTAAAGAATTCCTGAAAGACACGGCAATCTACCCACCAAAAGAAATTCTACAACGTTATGAGATTGATGAAAAACTCCCACCACGAATAGAAAAACTTCGTTCATCAATTTTTTCTGAAATAACCCGCGGCAAGATCTAATGAAAATCAGTACTAAAATCATCATATTTTGTCTTCCGGTTATTATCATTCCACTCCTACTACTGGGGGCAGTCAGTTACATTAAACTGCAAGAGGGTGTAAGAGATTCTATCCTCAGCGAAAGAGCCAACCTTCTCGCCCAGATGACTGATCAGGTTGAACGTACTATTCAGACCATTGAGTCCAACACGCAGTTATTTTCCGGCTCCAAGATCTTACATAAGTATTTGCTCATAGAAGATGATTGGGAAAGATATACACTGTTTCTTCCATCACTGACAGCAGTGTTCCAAAACTACCAGGTTGTTTATCCGGAATACTTTGAGATCAGAATTCTACTACCGGATGGTTACGAAGATTGTCGTGTAACAACTAACACGACTGTCAACATCTCTGATGATGAAGCTGAAAGCAGCTATTTTAAAGATATCGTTGCTCATAATGAAGACACCTATTCAACATTTTTTGAAAACAGTGATACAGGAGAGCCAGCGTTTTTATCGAGTAAACGAATACTCCTCATAGACGCAAGCTCTCATGAAAAGACGACTGCACCCAAGTTACGCGGTTATCTGGTCTTAACAGTAAATACAGATTTTCTATCAAGGACCATCAAGAAACTCAGCCCTACTACACGAGGGCACGTTTTCTTTATTCTACCATCCGGATCAGTCGTTTCTAACGATGCTAAGATTGCAAATCACTTCTACTCCTCTATAGACAATATTAAACGACTAAAAGATGAGGAACTCAACAGATTGCGTATCAAGGAAGAAGAGGATGGCAAGGTTTACTACCAGTTCAGGCGTGTACACCGGGATCTTATTATTGTGAGTGTATTGCACTCTGGAGATATCATTTCTGAGAGCCTTTCGCTTGGAAAGATCATTCTTACTCTCACCTTACTGACAGGACTGGTTAGTTGCATTCTGCTCCTGGTGGTAATCAGGTACCTCGTTCTCAAGCCGATATCGATACTGAGCAATGCTGCGACCTCTATCGGCAGCGAACATATTGTAGTTAAGGAACTGGACATCAAATCTAAAGATGAATTTGGTGAACTGGCCGGAAGTTTTACCTCGATGACAGAACGGCTGGCAGCCTATCGCCTGGAGGTGCACCAACATCGCCAGGATCTTGAACATAAGGTTCAGGACAGGACCAGAGAACTCCAGATAGCAATGAATGAAGCTCAAGCGGCAAATACAGCGAAATCACAATTCATCGCTCAGATGAGCCACGAAATTCGCACCCCGATGAATGGAGTGCTGGGTATTGCATCATTATTACGAGACACCAGCCTGTCCACAAACCAGTTGGCCCTTCTTGATACGATAGAACAATCAGGAAATGCCCTGCTTACCATAATTAACGACATTCTTGATTTCTCTAAGATTGAAGCTGGAAAGCTCGAACTCGTCCATGAGCCGTTTCCATTGTCTGGATTAATACAAGATACCATCGATATGCTTTCAGGAAATGCTCGCAAAAAAAATCTCGCACTGACTCAATCAATCCCCCCGGAACTCCCTGAATATGTACTGGGTGATAGTGATCGCCTTCGTCAAATTCTCGTTAATTTACTGGGTAACGCCATTAAATTTACTTCAATAGGAGGTGTGGCGTTACGAATTCGACTCGAAAAACAGTCGGCTGATTCAGTTGACCTGCGCTTTGACATTACAGATTCAGGGATAGGTATAGCCACAGAGAAACTTAACGATATTTTCTCACCTTTCGCACAGGCCGATTCAACCATGACCCGCCAGTTTGGAGGTACAGGCTTAGGTCTCACAATCACACAACAACTCGTAAAAATGATGGGCGGAGAAATCGGCGTTAAGAGCATATTGGGTAGTGGTTCAACGTTCTGGTTTACAGTGTCTTTGCCAATAGCCGAAGCCCCTCAGGAAATCGAGCAGCGCAACCTTCCTGCACACCATACTCAGCAACTGTCCGGCCGGGTGCTGGTAGCTGAAGATAATGAAGTTAACCAGATCGTTGTCGAAGGAATATTGCGAAAGCTTGGACTACAGGCAACTTTAGTTGAAAATGGCAGGCTTGCTGTTGAAAAACGTGAAACGGAAGCTTTTGACATCATCCTTATGGATTGTCAGATGCCCGTCATGGATGGCTATCTGGCAACTCGAAAAATACGGAAATATGAAGCCAATTCCGGTGCTGCACCTATCCCGATAATCGCGCTTACAGCCCATGCAATTCTAGGAGAAAAAGACCGCTGTCTTGCATCGGGTATGAACGACTATCTCAGTAAACCCTTCACCCAGGAGCAACTCGAAGAGCTGCTGCTTCGCTGGCTGGGTTCCATATGACAAGCTCATTTCGATTGCAAAACCAGCTAATCTACTAATCCCTTCAATTATCCTGAGACTGTTATATTTATGGACACAGGTGTATAACGTGTAGTAAAAATCCAGACACTCCACATTCAATCTATTACTGTATCCTTGAAATTCCTCTAATAACGACCTATGACACCAGCAATAAACATCCTCAAGAAAAAGAAAGTTACGTATACAGTTCATTCCTATCAGCATGACAGTGACCACGCATCGTATGGCTTGGAAGCAGTAGAGAAACTAGCATTAAACCCTGATCAGGTGTTTAAAACTCTGGTTGCAAGTCTTGATGACGGCAGTCTTGCAGTCGCCATTATCCCTGTTGCACATAAACTGAATATGAAACTGCTCGCCAAAGCGGCCGGGTCAAAAAAAGCGGCCATGGCAGATAAAGCGATTGTCGAAAAAACGACCGGATATGTACTCGGTGGAGTCAGTCCTCTTGGCCAGAAGAAACAACTTAAAACCTATATAGACGCTTCAGCCGCTGAATTATCCTCAATGTTTGTCAGCGGTGGCAAACGTGGATTAGAGATAGAACTGGCACCTCAGGATCTGGCAACCCTTACGCGCGCCACATTCGCAGAAATATGTCAACACGAGTAACCCCCAGCTAAAGCTCTCTTTTTTTTAAAAGGGTGCTTAACCAGGAGGCATTCTGACAATAACCTTTCGAAGTCTACGCTATCTGCCCAAGCTTTTAGGAATTTTCAAAGAATACTTCTCGCAGGTAAACGAAGGCTCCAGTATTCGGCATATGGCATATGGCTGTGCTTAATTTCACAACATTGCCTTGACCTGAAGAGAAATTTGCTCAATCCGACAAACTCCTAAGGCCAACTTTATCCTGATAGAGTATATCCTTTTCTGTAACCATTAATTTTAACAGGGAATATAAGGTGTTTGGGACAATAGTAAATTCACTGGCCATAATTATCGGCAGCCTTGTCGGGCTGCTGCTCAGCAAAGGCATACCGGATAAATATAAAGAGATTATCCTCAGCGCCGTAGGCTTGTCGGTCATTCTCATTGGTGTAAAAAGTGCTCTGGTTTCAAACGAGTTGATGATCGTTATATTTTCGATGATTTTCGGAGCACTGTTGGGTGAGGCTCTGGCCATTGAAAGACGACTGGAAGCTTTCGGCAGGTTTCTGGAGCGAAAAATCGTCGGTGCATCCAGCGATTCAAGTTCATTCGGTCGCGGCTTTGTAACAGCCAGCCTTGTGTTCTGTGTTGGTTCCATGGCAATTGTCGGCTCCCTTGAAAGCGGGCTCACCGGCAACCATCAAACCTTACTGGCCAAATCTGTACTTGATGGATTTACCTCTATCGTATTCGCCTCCACTATGGGGCTCGGAGTAATGTTTTCAAGCCTTGCTGTTTTTCTATACCAGGGCATGATCACCATGACCGCAATATTCATGAAAAGCTTTCTGGTACCCGAGACCATTGCCCAGATGACCTCTGTCGGTGGTCTGCTAATCGTGGCCATTGGCCTTAACATGCTTAAGATTACAACGATACGTGTCGGCAATATGATTCCGGCTATTTTCCTTCCACTGCTTTATTTTGCTCTTTGTCAGTGGTTTATCTGATACATGCCGGGGTTGTACTATGTTGAGCCTTTTTTTTGTTTTACTGGGGAAAATTTTACCGCTGTATATCAGCATTTTATTAGGCTTCCTGTCTGTTCGATTCCTAAAAGTTGATAAAGGTGTTATCGCAGCGCTCCTGTTCTATATAATCGGGCCTGTGGTGGTTTTCAGTGCCACCTTATCTGTCGAGATAACGCCCGGCGTGCTTTTCCTGCCAATCTTCTTTTATCTGTTCAGCTCTGCAATCGCCTTTATCACCTTATATATCTGGGGTAAACAATGGCCTGATGCCACCGGCAATATCCTGGCGTTTGCGACCGGTACAGGCAATACCGGGTATTTTGGTATAGTCCTGGCACTCATTCTGTTTGAACCTCAGGTTGCTGATATTTTTATTTTTGCAATGCTTGCCTCGCTCTTTTATGAGACAACAACAGGCTATTATGTCACTGCAAAAGGGAGTTTTACAGGCGCCGAGAGTTTACAAAAAGTGCTGCGACTCCCTGCTCTTTATGCATTTATATTGGCGCTGGTTCTCAATGTGGCGGATGTGAAACTGCCTGAAGTATTACAGAGCTATACAGGTCAGTTTAAGGTAGTTTTTTCAATTCTCGGAATGATGCTGCTCGGGATGGGCTTTGACCAGTGGAAGAAAAGTAAAGGGATTGATTTGAAGTTTCTCTCTATATCCCTTATCGCAAAATTTATATTCTGGCCTTTAGCCATATTGTCACTCATTCTTCTGGACAAATCAATTACCCAGTTACTGAATGATGATCTCTACAGAGTGATGTTTCTCTTTGCCATCGTCCCCCTTGCCGGGAATACGGTTACACTTGCGGTTCTTCTTAAGGCACAGCCCGAGAAAGCGGCATTTGCTGTACTTTTATCAACGGTAATTTCGATATTTTCTATTCCGCTGATGCTCTCACTCTATGAGCTGATTTAAGGAGAGTAGAAAAAAGTGAGGCGTGAGGTGTTAGGAGTGAGGGGGAAAAACACTCACAATCTGGAATAATTCATCAAAGAGTTTGTATTGAAAAGGCATTTAACTGGAGCCAATTTAAAGCGAGCAACTTGTGTAGTTTTCGCCTCATACCTCACGCCTATAGCCTATGATCTTTTCTTCTGTCTGATTACCTGTGACACACCACTTTCAATTTTTTTGCCTTTTTTACGACGATCAGAATAGGACATTTCGCTTTGTTCTGATTCTGTTTTTAATTTCATATAATTAAAAAATCGTTCGTTTGTCAGCTCTCCATCCTCAATCGCCTGCTGAATTGCACATCCGGGCTCATTACTGTGGCCGCAATTGGCAAAGCGACAAGACAAAGCGAGATCATTGATGTCATCAAAGTTATCATCCATGACGTCACTCGCAGTAGCAATGATACCGACTTCCCGCATCCCCGGCGTGTCTATTAACAATGCGCCATCGCTTAATGCAAAAAGCTGACGACGAACAGTTGTATGCCTGCCTTCGCCTGAGTTGCTTACCGATTGTGTTCGCATTGTATCTTCGCCGGTGAGGCGATTAATGAGGGTACTTTTGCCAACTCCTGAAGAACCGACAAGACAGTAGGTATTTCCCGGCTCCATTATTTCGCTGATCTGGTCCAGGCCGGAACCGGTCACATTGCTTAGCGCAATAATTTTGGTGGTAATCCCTTCATTGCGAATTTCGGCTATCAGTTCAGTTAGCTGGTCTTCAGAGATCAAATCGGTTTTGGTCAGAATCAGTACAGGTTCTACGTTTCCTTCATTAGCCATCACCAGATAGCGCTCAAGTCTGCTTATATTGAAATCGTAATGACATGACTGAACGATAAAAACCAAATCGATATTAGCCGCGATCATTTGCAGCCTGTTGCTTTTACCTGCAGATTTGCGACGCAAAAAAGACTTTCGTGGAAGGATTGTATGGATGCTCGCGTACGTGCTGGATTCCTGATAGTCCATGCAGACCCAGTCACCTACGCAGGGCATATCTGCTTTGGTTTTATTGATCTTCTTAATGAATTTGCGTGTTGCCTTGGCAGGAACTTCACCCTGCTCATTCTGGACACTATACTGGCCACGATCAACAATCATTACTCTGGCAACTTCCTGTCCGGGCTTACGCAATTCAGCAACTTTTTCAGTAAACCAGCTATCCATTCCGAGTTCTTTCAATTCCATAAAAACAACATCAATTTTGTAATCTGAAGGTTCGTTTATGCTCAACCGTTAAACCAGCTGAGATCTTTTCATTCTTCGACCAAACCCGACCGAAGTGTTCAGTATATATAAATTCTAGCGCCTGCGCTCAGGCTTTATCAATAGCTTTGTTAAAAACAGGCTGCAAATATTCTGCGGCAATCTCGATTAGAATACAACTGATATCGCAAAATAGTAGTTTCCCTCACTCCTACATCTGCAAGCACCCTATCTGATCAACGCTCAGGACGGTTATCGTTTTTCTCTGAGCTGTTTCCGTAGGAGATCAATATGTAATCGCAAGCTGTAAAGCTCCTGGTCATAGGAGAGGGGCACTTCAACCTTGCGTACCTCGTTCTCCATTCTATCCAATTCATCCAGGCTGACCTGCCGACTTTCATCGTCTTTGGCGGCTGCTTCCAGCCCATGCAACTCCTCATACCAACGATAGATACGTGATCGTACCCGCCAGGTATAAACAGGAGGAAGCACTTTAGCCAATGGGATAATCAGTGCCAAAAGAGGAAGCAACATGACCTTTAAGCGGTCCACCAGCGTTGCTGCCCAGAACGGCAGGTATTTTTGTAAAAACGGAGGACCGTTTTCATAATACCGTTCCGCCTCACTACTTAATGGATAGTCGAGATTTGCCGGATTAGGAAACACTCCATAACCTGTGAGCAATGAGCCTGTGGTATGGACAGTATCTGCTACCTGCATTAATTGGTCAATCAATGCGGGATGCAGACTTTCATGAATAACCAGCGTTGCCGACGGCGCTATCAGGTGTATGTCACTTTCCGGCACATTTCTTACCATATCAACGACACCTTCCGGAATGATCACATGGGTAAGATATGGATGCAATCTGCTATAGGCTTCGGCTCTCTTTATGTTCATCAGTTTAAAATCAGGAACAGCAACCAGTTCGGCAATAATTGACGTTTCTGCCTGCGTAACGATGAAAAGAGCATCAATAGTACCGGATTTTAACGCTTCCTCCCCATCAGTTGCAGAAAGTGGAAGTAGGGTGACAGAACCTTCATCCAGATTACTATCCGCAAGAAGTTGCTTTGCTATAGTTCTTGTCCCGCTTCCTTCAGGCCCCACTGCCAGCGTCATTCCAGCCAGATCAGCTATCCGCTCAGGCGCATCGGTATTACGGGTGAAAATCCATAGAGGCTCCAGATACAGGCTGGCTAGTCCCAACACCTCCTGATTCTGATGGGCATTCCCCACACCACCCTGCACAAATGCGGCATCAACTTTTTTCTCGCGTAAAAGCTCAAGGTTCTCGACTGATCCGGAAGTAGGCACGACCTCAAGATCAATCCCCTTCCTGGCAAGCATACGTTTATATGTAAGCCCAAATTTATGGTAGGCACCAGACTCACTGGCCGTTGCGATTTTCAGGGTATACGGTGGAGCCGGTTCGACGAACTGATATGCCACAAACAGCACAATAGCAGCCAGCACAATACCAGCGCCATAAACCTGGAAATAATTTTTCAAACTTTGTGCAGTACCGGGGCTGATTTTGGGGCTCATTTTCATGCTTGCTCAAAATAGAAGGAATCTGTAATTCAGCTAAATAAAAATACAATCAAATAGATACAGTTATATACACAACCGATACACCTTACAACAATCTTCCTACCCATTTCGTATGAATGTATATACGAAGAAAAAAACTCAACCCAAAAGAATAGCGGCTCACAAAAGGCGTTATCTCAGCCTGCGTATATTTGAACCGATATTTCTTGCAAACTTTCTATTCGATTTCTTTAAATGGCAGCAGGAAGTTTAGTTATAATATCAAGCTATTACATATGTCATTTCATGAATAGCTTTACGCCTCACACCTATCCTCTCTCGCCTCACCTTTTTTCCTAATGATTAGACGGGTAATCAGAAATAGTTATATACTCTACACATATCAGGTGAGAACAGTATACTACAAGCTGTACAGCAGTAATCGCCATATTGCCTACGGAGCACACACTTTTAGCATACTGACAAAATACATATTACGTTTACTTCTTTCTCATCAACTCCCAGGACGTTAACTATGAAAATCATTGGCTTACTCCTAACTATAGCTCTAATTGCTCTATCATTCATGATCATGCAAAACCTGAAAACTCCCAAAGAATTAGGCGTTACAAACGGTAAACTGGCACCTTTACCGAGCACGCCAAATGCTGTCTCCAGCCAGACTGAAGATAAAGAGCGCTATGTAGAACCATGGCCAATCACAACAAACACTACAATAACAAAGGCTAAGCTCCTCAAACTACTCTCAGCTATTGAGACTATTACGATACAGACAGAGACCGAGAACTATATTCATGCCATCAGTGTTTCAGGCAAGATGCGTTATCGTGACGATCTTGAGTTTTTCATAGACGAATCCGAAAATGTTGTCCATTTTCGTTCAGGCTCAAGAGTCGGTTACTCCGACATGGGGCTTAACAGAGAGCGATATAACACGCTGAGAAAGAAATATAATGAAATGTAACGGTTGGATAAATCGTTCTGCTCTTTCAAGCATCAGGAATCACCTGCAGAAAACTCCATGGGTCGCTTATGAACAATGCTAATACGTCTCTTTGGTCTGTTATTATGATTGGTGTCACCGGCGCAGTCGGAGGACACACAGCTCCCACCTTCGCCACGTTTCCACAACTTGAGCGCTTAACACTACTTTACAACCGATCCTAATTGGTGGATTACGAAAATTTCGAGGAATCCCCATTGAACAACTCGGTAAGGCAATTGCCAATAATACACTTACCGGAAAGTCCGGAGTAGAGATGCTGCTATGGGATGATTTTATGGCAATCAGAACTGACGACCTAAACCCTCTAAATCGTCGCGCATTTTACCACGTAGCGGCATATACGCTATCAAAATTCAGGTCAAAACCGGAATACATTAAAAACTCAAAGTTAAGCGGTGTTTCTCTCACTCGTCCTTAATATCCTTGATCAAATCAGGAGTTAATTCTGGAATTAAACAATCAAGACAAACAAATAATAGTCTCAACTATCAATCCCCCCCCACCATGCACTCATTGCACGACTTGATTTAATTCTTATCGTAGTTGTGACATAATACGTTATAAAATTTCTGAGGCTAATAATAAAAAGTCAAAACATTGGGAAGTGTCCGAATGAAAAGATTCAAGAACATACTCTATGTCATGGACGGAAAAACACTTGCTCAGCAAGACAGTGCTGATAAGGTTGCTACTCTTGCCAGGCTTAACGGCGCGCGTGTATCCGCCATAATAGTTGATGAAACGACCCTCATTGATGACCTGAGCCTAAAAATAAGTGGCAGGTATGCTGAAATAAAACAGGCTATCCTCCGCCAAAACACTGAAGATCTCAATCGCTTTATACGTCATAAACGGTGGAGTGATATCGATATCAGTGCCGACCACAGCGAATCGGGCAGTTTCATTGCAATTATTCACAAGGTATTGCGAGAGGGTCATGATCTGGTGATTAAGGAAGAAACTCTCGACCGCGGTATTGATCAACTTGCCATGCGCCTTATACGGAAATGTCCATGTCCTGTATGGGTGGTAAAGCGCGACTCAGGTGATTTTAAGCGAATTCTTGCAGCAGTGGATGTTGGTTCAGATTATCCTGAGACAAAAGCATTGAATAAAAAAATTGTCGAATTGGCGCATTCACTGGCCCAGAGGGAACAGGGTGAAGCACACTATCTACACGTCTGGCGACTCGCACATGAGGTAACGCTGCGTGGCCCCCGGTTTAACGTTTCCTCAGAAGAAATCGCTGCTATGAAAAAGAAAATCAGTGAAGAAAGTTTGGCGCAATTACATTCTTTGCTAGATTCAAATCACATTCCTCGCAAGGATGACAATACCCACTGCAGAGAGGGGAGAAGTGAAGAAGTGATAAAGAAGTCCATAGATGAATTAGGTGTTGATGTAATTGTCATGGGTTCAGTTGGTCGTTCCGGAGTCCCTGGGTTGCTGATTGGCAATAAAGCAGAAGAAATACTTAATTCGATTAATTGCACTGTACTCACTGTAAAACCTGATGGTTTTATCTCACCGGTAACCCTTCCTTAAGCTTATGAAACTCGTAACAAAAGAAGAAGATCGTTTTCTCTGGCTTCTCAAGCGAATTATCCACATAAGCTTGAAAATATTGGGAATACTGATGGTTGTCGTTATCATTTCCGGTGTTGTTGATGTTGCCTGGACTATTTATTTGCGTTTTGCTGCCGAACCTCGCTTTATTCTTACCATGGGCGATATTTTGGCAACATTTGGCGCTTTTATGGTCGTGCTTATTGCCATTGAGATTTTCCAGAATATCATTCTCTATCTCCGGGATGATGTTATTCATGTCAAAATCGTGCTGGCAACCGCTCTGATGGCGATCGCCCGAAAGGTCATCATTCTCGATTACGATGAACTGGAGCCTATGTATATTTTGGCAACTGGCGTCGTACTACTAGCGACTGGTATAACCTATTACGTTGTTTATAAACTTCCGGATAAGGAACAAATAGAGTCAGCTGAAAATACAGAAGAATCGTTTTAGTCACTACTGTACACTACAACTTCATTTACCTAAGCACCGAGGGAAAATAATGAAAAAAAATTTTTTGGTTACTGTAAGTGACGATTATGAACATCTTACAGGCGTAGAATTCATATGTTCATTTTTCAAGAAACTGTCAGAACATGAAATAACGCTGCTACATGTCTGTAGGCGTGATGCCAGCGATATGAATAAAGCTCTAATGGAATTGTGGTCTAGTCCCGACGAGAAGGTCAATGGGACCCTTACAGTTGGTGCTAGAAAAGCGCTTGATAAAGCTACAGAATTACTCAGTCAAAGTCACATGTCTGTAGATCAGATGATTACAATAACCTGTGCTGAACGATATGGTAAAGTAAAAGATATTCTCAGTCATGGCTCACAAGGGCTATATGACGCTATTATCCTTGGAAAAAGAGCATCATACACCTTGCAATGGTTCTTTGAACGTCCCTCCGATGAGACTGCCCAGTCGATCCTTCGAGACAACCTTTTGTCTTCACCTCTGTGGATATGTCCAGAGTTTGAGACAGGAAGGAAAAATGTGCTTGTCTGCGTTGATGGTTCGGAAGATTCTCTCCGAGCTGTAGATCACGTAGGATATATTCTATCCCGGCAAGATCAGCATTCAATTACTCTTTTCTATGTTGAAAATGGAGCCGGTCTTGATTCAGATACCATATTTGAGACAGCCATTGAAGTTCTCAATAAACATCACATTTCACCTGAAAGGATTACACGGGTGTCGACTTGGGGCTTAAATGCTGCTCGAACCATCCTGAATTATGCAGAAGAATTTGGGTTTGCAGCGGTTGCTGTTGGTTTGCATGGTCTAAACAAAGGGCTTTTAAACCGTATTAATCTCGCCGGTAGTACCGCCTCAACCTTGATTAATAAAACTGAAAAGGTTTCATTATGGTGCTGTCCGTAGAACAATTGTTCTCCACTGGAACATAAAATTACGGAGCAATATAAAGACATTCCATCATTGGCGTGACACGAGGAGGCTGTCTGACAATGGTCTTTCGAAGTCTACGCTATCGGCCCAAACTCTTCGGAATTTTCAAAAAATAATGCTCGCAGATAAGCGAATGAAATGAGACTTCGATATCATCTATATGGCTGTGCTTATTTTTTGTAAATGTCTCGATTTTAACCAAAATTCCTATTCTCTGACAGCCTCATAGCCTCCTACTACTTTGTTGAGAATTCATTGTTCCCAACAACCTTTCCTTTGCCTTAAAATAGTACTCCGATTTATATCATTTTTTTCAGAATCCTCTCCGATTTTTGCCGCTTCCGGCGGAAAAATTCTTCTCATCATAATATAAAACCACTTGCGCCGACACCATCAACAAGATAGGATAGTTCTGGAATACATTGGGAGGCACTTCTTTTCATTTATTAATAAAGGAGCCTTTAAACGTGTATTCTTCCTATCCTACCCCAGGTGCCAGCTGCTTCTCTCATGCGCGGGGAATTCTGCGTCGTCAATTTCCCAGGTTAAGACCATTTTTTTCTTATCAAAAAGTGTTTATGGGCTTTATAGAAAGGTTTTCGAGGAGCATTTCCTCAAGGCTTATTGCTATTGGCATTGCTCTGGGTGCGCTCTCCTGGCTGGTTGAGTCGTTTATTCACTCCCATTTCTTTTATGACCAGCATCTGGATTTTATGTCCAATATCCTCTTTCCGGATATTCATGAATTGTGGATGCGACTGATCATTGTTGTGCTGTTTATCTCCTTTGCGTTCTATGCCCAGCGCATAGTAAAAGCCTTACGAGCAGCTGAGATGACAGTGACACAGATTAATATGGAGTTGACCCAGATATTTGATACCTCTGCCGATGGCATGAGGGTAATTGATAAAAATTTTAACATACTTCGGGCAAACAGCACCTTTTTGGAGCTTGCCGGTGTGAGCAGAACAGGAATTCAAGGTCGTAAATGCTATGAAGTGTTCAAAGGGGAGAGCTGTCAGACGAAGGATTGCCCGATGGTTCGTATTCAGAGAGGAGAAGGCCGTGTTGAATACGACGGCATTAAGATTTGTCAGAATGGCCGTCAGATTCCCTGCATTATTACAGCAACGCCCTTTCGCGACAGTGAAGGGAAGCTCGTAGGTATTGTTGAGGACTTCAAGGATATCTCTGAACGAAAGAGTACCGAACAGGCTCTGCGCCGTTCTCATGAACAACTTCGCAACGTGATCTCTCATATTGAGATGGTTCGCGAAGAAGAGCGAAGAGGCATGGCACGAGAAATCCATGACGAACTGGGGCAGGCGCTTACCTGTCTGAAAATGGATGTTCATTGGCTTACCGGCCATCTAAGCAATGAGGATGAAAATATTTATGAAAAACTCCACATTGTTAATCAACAGATTGATGCCACGGTCCATACTGTTCAACGAATTTCTTCTGAGTTACGACCTCGCCTGCTCGATGACCTAGGGCTTTCAGCAGCAATCGAGTGGCAGGCAGGAAGACTTAGGGACAGGCTTGGGATTACTATTGAAATCATATCTGAACCCGAAAATATCAATTTAAGCGAAGCGTGCAGTATAACCATATTTCGAATTTTTCAGGAGGCATTAACCAATATAGCCCGTCATGCAGAAGCAACGCGGGTTGAAATCGTTCTGAACCAAAATGAGGGGCAGGTAACTCTTACCGTCAGCGATAATGGTAAAGGAATCAGCCGGGGGGCAATGAGCAATGCTAATTCACTGGGGCTACTCGGAATGCATGAGCGAGCCTGTTTGCTGGATGGTCTGTTAGAAATCCAGAGCGAACCCGGACAGGGAACTACGGTTCTCCTGAACATACCTTATCAGAAATGCAGGAGGTAGAGCTATGCTGAAAATATTAACAGTTGATGATCATGCGATTGTGCGAGCAGGTTTAAAACAGATTTTGGCAGAAGAAGAAGGCATGAAGGTTGCCGGAGAGGCTGAATCCGGAACTGAAGCACTTAAACAGGTAGCAAATAGCCACTTTGATCTTGTGCTGTTGGATATTTCCATGCCTGATATGAATGGGTTGGAAGTCTTAAAAGAGATGCAAAGAGACAATGAGATCCTGCCAATACTTATGCTCAGTATGTATCCTGAAGAACAATATGCAATCAGGGCATTAAAAGCCGGGGCAAGGGGCTATCTTACAAAAGAAAGTGTACCGTGCGAATTGATCTCCGCTATCCGGAAAGTTTCTGAGGGAGGACGATATATAAGCATTTCTGTTGCTGAAAAATTGGCCTGCCACCTGGGAACTGATACGAACAAAAGCCCCCACCAGACCCTGTCTGACCGTGAATACCAAGTAATGCTCATGATAGCTTCCGGCAAAACTGTGTCAGAAATAGCTGATGACCTCACGCTAAGCGTTAAGACTATCAGCACAAACCGTTGCCGCGCTCTGCACAAAATGAGTATGAAAACCAATGCGGAATTCACTTATTACGCCGTTAAAGAAGGACTTGTTCATTAAATTCAAATCACCTCTCTCCCAAACGGGTTGTAGGACAAGCGACTACAACCCACTACCTATCCAGTCTTACAAAAATTTCATCCTACCGCTGATATACGGAAATTCCAGAACAGTCTATAACAATAAGCATCCAGGTGCTTGTATTTCTACCGGTCAATACCGGCAGATAACGTTTCGTATGGAGGTGGTTAAATCAAGAAAGCTATGAATGTGAAGTGTACTTTTTTTTTAAAAAAAATGTTGACGGAAAACGTTAAAAATCAAAAAGAATATTGAGGTGACAGGATGAAAAAATTTTATGCAGCAGTCTTAATATCCGTAATGGCAGGTATGGCAGTTCCAGCAACAGGTATGGCAGCAAATGCTAACTCCGGCAAGGCCCTCTCACGAAATAACGATATGATTATTATTGCAGCTGACAGCACATGTACAGGTGACAAAGATAAGGACGCGACGAAAGATAAAACTCTAGATAAACTTAAGGATGGCTCTGGCATTTCCGCAATACAAATAGGAAATACCGTTATGAGTCTTGTCAGTGTTGATGGTTGTACTGGCGATCAAGATCAGGTCCGGGATAAGGATGGCGACGGTGACGGTGACGGTGACGGTGACGGGAGTAAAGGCCAAACACGTGATGGTTCCTGCCTGCCTGCGATTGAGATGGATAACAGTGTTATAACACTCGCTGGCAATGGAAATGGTAGGGGAAGAGGCGACTGCGACGGTACTGGTGGCGGCAGTCCTGATGGTAGCACCTCAGACAGCTCAGGGGACCAGGATCAATTACGCGATGGATCATGTCTACCCGTTATTGAGGTGGACAACGGTGTTATAACACTCGCTGGTAACGGAAATGGCAGAGGAAGAGGTGACTGCGATGGTACGGGTGGCGGCAGTCCTGATGGTAGCACCTCAGACAGTTCAGGGGACCAGGATCAATTACGCGATGGATCATGTCTACCCGCTATTGAGAACAACAGGGTTAATACAATCGCCGGTAATGGCGATGAAATTAAGGATCAACAGCATGACAAATCATGCTTGCCAGGATAAGTACTGATTGGAATATTTCTATCGTATGAATTGAACATCGATTACGACAAGGCATGGGCAATCCCTGCCTTGTCGTATGTCATTTACGGTGCTCAGTTTAATTATGCTCTCCTCTATAAAAAACAGAAAATCGCTTTCTATAATCTGACGGGCTTAGACCGGTATGCTGTTTAAATAACCTTCGAAATGAACTTACATCTTCATATCCTACAGCCTGCGTAACACGATCAACCGGTTCTTGGGTAGTCTCCAACAGCTTTCTGGCATTTTCTATTCTCAAGCCCTGAATGTATTCGGTAGGGGTTTCACCTGTAGCCTTTTTAAATCGTCGGTTGAATGTTCGTTCTTCGAGCCCTGCTACTGCTGCAAGATCAGGAATTTTCACAGGAGATTTACACATCTTTTCCAGATGGGTCTGAGCTTTTAGTACAGCTTCATCACCATGACTTTTTCGGAAAGTATACGAGCTATATGGTGTCTGGGTTTGTCGAGTGGTATCAATTAACAATGTTTTCGAAATTGAGGATGCGAGTTCAGGCGTCCCGAATCTGTTGATGATATAGATACAGAGATCAAGATACGCTGTCACCCCGCCTGCACTGATTATATCCCCTTCATCCACCAGCATTTTTTCAATTTTGAGATTCACTTCAGGGAATTTACTCTTGAAATCATCGGCTAATGCCCAATGAGTCGTCGCCTGTTTTCCGTTTAAAAGACCAGCCTTGGCAACTAAAAAGGCGCCAGCACACACACTGCAAATACACGCACCTTCTTCGTGCTGGTCAATAATCCAGTCGATGACTTCACTGTTTTCCAGCAGTGGTGACAAGTCACCCATAAGAGCCGGCGTCATAATAAGATCATATCGGTCAGTGTCTTTTGTAGTTTTCGTCCCATCTATTATTAAGCCGTTAAATGAGTGTACCGGATTTTCATCCGGCAAAACTATCTGCACTGAACAAAATCCACCATTGTCATTATCAGATTCTCTGGAATGCATTGCTGCTATAGAAAAGATATCAAACGGTCCGCTCACCGTTGAGTGTATACAGTTATCAAGTGCAAGTATGGCAATGTTTAACATTTGGCGGGATGTCCTTAAGTGATAGTGGTTACCAGGAGGCTGTCTGAGGATAGAAAGTATACTCCCAGTCAAGTTAACACACCTCCCCCTTCATGTCTAACACCACACCTTTTATGTCCACCCAGACACTTACTCAAACTATCTACATGGTGTATTTGTATTTCATAGAATCAGAAACATCGTCCATCACTACAATTAAAACATAGACATCAGATCAATTTGTTGAAAAAAAATCACAAGGAGCAGCAATGAAAGCATTACTCATTATAGATATTCAAAACGACTATTTCCCCAAAGGCAACTACCCTCTCTGGAACACAGAAGCTACACTCTCCAATATTGAGAAAGCTATCCACACTGCTCAATCGAAAAACATTCCAATCATCCACATCCAGCACATCGCAAATCCTGAAAAGGGAATATCCCCTTTCTTTAACCAGGGCACCGAAGGTGTTGCTATTCATCCGCGTATTCTTGCCGCTGCGCCTGACGCGCCTGTAATTGTTAAACAGTTTGCTGATAGTTTTCTAAATACTGATCTTGAGAAAACTCTGGAAGAAATGGGAATTAACGAATTGCTCGTTTGCGGCATGATGACCCAGAACTGTGTCACCCATACAGCTATTTCGAAATCAGCAGAAAAGTATACCGTAAAAATTCTCCCTGATTGCTGCACCACAGTTGATGAGATGATCCACAATATTGCGCTTAATGGCGTATCTACACGTGTGCCGCTTGTTGATTCGACTGATGCAATTGTATGATTATATAGCGACGTAGCGGATCGAATGTATCAAACCGTTGCAGAAATTTTAGAAGCCCTATCTCATTTAACAGCCACAGTTTAAACGCATAGCGCTCATTAGTCTGTGGCTGCAATATCACCCTATAAAATTGATTTAGTTTAACAATATCAGCTCTAGCAATAATTGCATAATATATACTATATATATTATATATATACTTCGTTTCGTTGAATGAGATCATTGCAAACAACTTTGATTCGTACACTACTCAGACTTGCTCTATGGCTACGTAGTTGCTATGGTGTGCGCAACCGTATATTCTGAAAATCCATCAGATATATAACAACCATGAATATGCGTAAATAACTATTGTAGTGTGTTTTACCATTGTTTCTAATGAGTAACATTCCCACTTCCTATATACCTTCTCTGAAACTTCTCCTGTCAAACAGGCGTTTCTCAAAACAACAGCTTTGTAAGCTCACCAATAAATACCTATGAACACCACTTCCTTTTCGCGTCTCCCTCTTTCCAAAGAGATGCTTCACAACCTTAAAGAAATCGGCTTCTCTGCGATGACTCCCGTTCAGGCCGAAAGCCTGCCGCATATTCTCAACAACTGTGACGTTATTGCTAAAGCCCAAACAGGTAGTGGTAAGACGGCAGCGTTTGGTATAGGCCTGCTGCATAAGCTGGATGTCAAAAAATTCAGGGTTCAATCTCTGGTTTTATGCCCAACCCGTGAGTTAGCAGATCAGGTCGCCAAAGAGTTGAGACGATTAGCGCGAGCCACCCATAACGTAAAAATCCTGACCCTCTGCGGTGGAGTAGCATTTGGACCGCAATACGGATCATTGCAACATGGAGCCCATATTATTGTGGGAACACCGGGCCGGGTTATAAAACATCTTGATAAGAAAAATCTTTCTTTAGAAGATCTCGACACCCTGGTGCTCGATGAAGCGGATCGAATGCTTGATATGGGTTTTATTGAAGATATCGAAAAAGTTATCGCCCATGCCCCGAATAAACGTCAGACCCTGCTTTTCTCGGCAACGTATCCGGATAAAATTCTTGATTTGAGTTCGACCATCCAGGAAAACGCGGTTAACATTCAATCATTAGAAGCTGAAAAGCCTCAGGCTATTAAAGAATATTTCTATGATGCAGGTGCTGACGAAGCCAATAAAATGTCTCTGCTTGTCAACACGATCGCCCATCACAATCCGGCCAATGTTCTGGTATTTTGTAACACAAAAATAGAAACCCAGGACGTCGCAGATAAATTATGTGACGCCGGTATCGATGCGCTCGCCATCCATGGTGATCTTGAACAATTTGAGCGGACCGATGTTCTGGTACGTTTTTCCAACCGAAGTTGCTCCGTGCTTGTGGCAACAGATGTCGCTGCCAGAGGAATCGATATTGAAGATCTTGAGATGGTGGTGAATTACGATGTCCCACATAATCAGGAGATCTATGTTCATCGCATAGGCCGAACCGGCAGAGCTGGAAAGAAAGGGGTGGCAACCACAATCTACACTCGTCAGCAAACCAGGGTAATAAAAGAGTATCACAATGAAACCCGAGAATTTATTGAAGCCGACACCTTAGAACCAATTGAGAATTTCACCCTCCCTTCACCAAACAGTACACTTGTGATCGAAGCGGGAAAGAAAGATAAAATGCGTCCGGGTGATCTGCTTGGGGCCCTCACAGGAACTGCAGGGATCAATGGTAAATTTGTCGGAAAAATTGATATTTACGATCGCCAAAGCTACGTCGCAATAGACAAGACCATGATCGATAAAGCGTTTGCACATCTAAAAAAAGGCAGGATTAAGGGACGATCATTTCCGATCTGGGTCTTTGGCAGAGAGAAATCAACTGACATGTCAAATGCCTGGAAAACCTCCCGGCATGTTAAATCTGATAAATAATTAGCATATATACACCTCTCTATTCTGCAATCAGTAAAAAGCAGAATGGAGAGGAAACATGACTTACCTACTCCTTCAGTAATCTCCGCTGACTCACAATCAGCTGCTCTCCCCTATTCCCAACCCGACCATGTAACTGGTTAGCAAGAAAAGAATCCTCTTCTTCAGGATTCCCACGACAGCTGTGCCCTGCTATCAATCAATACAAATGTAATAGTAATTTCATTACTTTCGTTAATAGTCTCGACGCTAACCGTGCGTATTGAATCTATAGAGATACCTTTTCCCAGCAGATCAGGCAGTTGCCTTTCTTGCTCTGTTTTTGCTTTCACATGTGGCCTCATACGCCTCGACAATCTTTTCAATCAACAGATTGAGATCCACCGGTTTCATAATGTAATCGAAGGCGCCCAGCCTCATGCCTTCATGGCCTATTTCAAATGAACCATGTCCTGTCAGGATGATCACTTTCAACTCAGGAAATTCATGTTTCACTCGCGCCAGCACTTCAAGCCCATCCAGATCCGGCATCTTCAGATCCAGCAGCAAAACATCGGGCTGATATTCCGCCACAGCCGTCAGTGCCGCCTCACCGGTTGTAACCATGGCGGTCTTGAACTTTCTGATCTGCAGCCGAGCGACAAGCGTTGAAGCAAATTCCATCTCATCGTCGGCAATCAGCACTTTTATATTGTCATTATTAGATTCAATCATTGCGGTAGAGTCTCCAGTGGCAGGGTTATGGTGAAGGCAGTGCCCTGGCCGATATTAGATCTGACAGTAATATCGCCGCCAAGTTTTTTTATTAGCCCGTAAGTAATGGATAACCCCAGGCCTGTGCCTTTACCTGTCTCTTTTGTGGTGTAAAAAGGTTCAAAGATATGAGGAAGGACATCTTTTTCGATACCGGGGCCATTATCCTGAATAACAACCCGGATTTCACCAGCCACCAGATGGCTGAGGATAGAAATCTCCCCGCCCTTGCCGATGGCATCAATGGCATTATTGATGATGTTTAAAAAAATCTGCTGCAACTGGAGTCGATCACTGATGATATCCGGCAGGTCATGCTGCAATTGCAGCTCGATCTTGATTCGGTTATAGATCATCGAGTTATCAAGAAATTGCAAAACCTCACGGATTATCTCATTGATATGAACATTTTCAGACTTAATATCAGTGCGCCTGGCGAATCCCAGCAGCCGGTGAGTGATCGCCTTGCAGCGCTCAACGCTCTGGTTCACAACCTGTAAACTCTGTTCAATTGTTTTTTTATGCTCAAAGTCTTTGGTCATGAGCAGCAGGTCTTCAATCAACCCGGTCTTCTGGTTAATAATCGCCAGCGGGTTATTGATCTCATGACCAACCCCCGCGGCCAGTCGGCCTATAGAAGCAAGTTTATCCGTATGTTCAGCATCTTTTAACATGCCGAGCTGCACCTCATCCGCCTTACGGATAAGGCTTGTGAGGATAGTCACAAGACTGTAAACCACCAGAACACTTATCAACATACAGCTGAAAACTATAAGATAGAGGTTGTGGCGAAACGTCTGCCAGTCGGTATTATGAATATATCGTTTTTTCAGTAATACTAGCGACCATGGGGTATTCACGATGGGGCCAATGGCATGGAAAAAGTTTTCCCCGTCACTCGACAAACTGTTGCGCACCCCGGTAACCACACCTGAGTCAAATTGTGACAACGTTTTGCCGTAAAGTTTTGACGAGGTCTGCAGCGCCCCCTTTTCATCGACTAAGAAAAGATCATCAGAAGCGTTCGTTGTGATGGTGTTGACAAAATGCTGCAAAGTTTCCGCGTCGATTGTCGCTCTCAACACCCAGAGTTTTCTGGTTTTAGGATCGAGATTGCTGACCGCCACGGCAAAATGCGGAACCTGTCGATAACCTGTGTAAACATGGCTGATGTAGACACCGCGCTCAAGTGCTTGCTGAAACCATTCTTCTTTAGAATAATCAGCATGCTGCAAATCATAGGGCCCGAAATATGCTTGCTGAACTCCAAACTGATCGATAACACCAAGATCAGCAAAAAACGTATACTGACGCTTGATACGCACAAAGAGGTCTTCGAGGTTATTTTCGGTGATGAGCTCTGTATATCTATCTCTGCGGGCAGCAAACTGCACCACAGACTTAAGGTTCTCGACCATTTGTTCAATGGATTTTATCGAACCATCCAGCCGCCACTCAAGTTGTTCACGCTCCTCTTTTTTGACGAGTTCATCATAGTTCTGGTAGCCGAGTGCGGCTACCATCAGTACCGGAGCCACAGCGATAACAATCATGATTGAAAATAAAATAACATGAAACTGTTTGTAGCTTCTTCTCTTCAACCCCAGATCAATTGAGCTTTTCAGAGCATCAGGGATCATATGATCAGTAAAGGAGTGAGCTGCGTTCATGACAGTACCTGTTCGCTATCACGGTTAATAAGAATCTCGCCCTGGCTCAGGGTTCCCGCGATTGTCTTATCAATCACGGTCTGCCATTCTCCGATGACACCGTCGAGCACATGCACTTTCTTCCAGACCAGAAAGTTATAATGCAACTCTTCGATACCACCACAAACCATATCAGTGATGTTTTCCTCGACTGCCATCTGACACAACCCCTCTTCTGAAGGCCTTTCCATGATGATAGTTTTTGGTTCTCCAACCAGTGTATGATTTTCGAACCGAACGATCAGTATCTCAGTGGCAAGATCGAAACGTGGTGCGACATAATCACCCTGGATAGGTATCAGGAGTTTTCTCACAGGTTCCACCTCATTCGAGTAAGCCGTTCTGTTTCATTTTCCGCCATAACTTCATCCTTCCCCAGCCTAGGTTTTGAGCAGCTCTCGTTCGATTGCCGCCCTGCTCTTTGAGAGCGTCAATAATCATCTGGCGTTCGATATCGAGCCAGCGATTGCTGGTATCCGGTCTATTGCTGGTGTCGGATCTACTGACAACAGACTGAGGTTCATCTGTATTTTCGTGGTCGACAAGGAAATTGTCCTGATGCGATTTGTCCGGCTGCAACCTTTGCTGCTTTTCGAAGATATACGGCGGAAGTTGGTCTTTACTGATCTTCTTTCGTTTGCAGATGTTCACAGCATATTCAACAATATTGCTTAATTCACGTATATTGCCCGGGAACTGATACCCCAGAAGGCTTTGCATCGCCGCCGGAGTAAATCCAACAATGTTTTTACCGAGCGCGCCGGTAAATTTCTGTAGAAAATGATCGAGCAGATAGCGCACATCGCTCTCGCGTTCCCGCAGTGGAGGAAGATGCACATGCAATACATTGAGCCGATAAAACAGATCTTCGCGAAAAGTGTTGCTCCTCACCTGCTGCCTGAGCGGCCTGTGGGTAGCAGCAATGATTCGCACATCAACAGAGACCGTCTCTTCGCCGCCCACAGGCACAAATTTTTTATCATCAAGCACAGAGAGCAGCTTAACCTGCAGCGGTAACGGCATATCCCCGATCTCTGTAAGGAAGAGCGTCCCCTTGTCAGCCAGCTTGAACATGCCCGGCTTATTGCGCGAAGCCCCGGTAAATGCGCCTTTTACATGACCAAACAGTTCAGACTCCAGTAAGCCCAGCGGCAGGGCACCGCAGTTGACTTTGATAAACGGAAAGCGCGCCCGTGAAGATTGCTGGTGCACAACTTCTGCAATCTTGTCTTTACCTGTACCTGTTTCTCCTGTTAGTAACACCGACGCATCGGTTTGGGCCAGCAGCGGGATCATATCGAAAACCTTCTGCATCTTCGGGCTGTAACCGATCAACTCAATAGCATTAAAGTCGTGTTTACCGGTAGTGGCATGCTCTTTTCTGCTGGCAATATTTTCAGCGATAACCAACAGGCCACATCTGTCTCCTGCCTCTTCCCGCAACATAGATACTGTATACTGCACAGGAATTTTTCGACGATAGCAGTTAAGAATATCCCCTGTTACTGTTGTTGCCTCACCGCTTTGCAAAACACTGCTGTAGAGTTGGCCTCGTGCATTACCAGTGTTGCTGCGCACCACAAACTCACCATAAATACCGGTGACACGTTGCCTGGCATAGCCTGTCATTGCTTCCATCAACCGGTTCATCGCCATGATTTTAAAGCCGATATTGAGCAGCATTGCCGGATGTGGAATGCCCTCAAGCAACATCGAAATGTCTGGATGAAACGGTTGTTTCATTTCTATGCTATTGGATCGCATTTTCAGAGCACGGGCACAGACTGACTACTATCAGCGCGCGGTAATGTGCAATAGCTACCCAAATGTTTAAACACATCGCTCATGCGCACGACTCCAGCCAACACCTGATTTTCGGTAACAGTCAAAATTGAATTGCCGCTACTGACCATAATCTCAAGGGCATGAAGAAGATGCGTATCTGTGGAAATTGACGGGGGGGGAGCAGACATACTCCCACCGGCAGTCATTTTAGCCTGACGACGACATGCTTTTTCAAAGCGTCCTTCAAGCAATACAGACAAATCACTAAAACGCTGACTTTTGCCTGAAAACACATGAGATTCGTCAGGAGTCAAAAGAAAAGGGAAAAGTGTCTTGAGGATATCGATATAGTTGACACTACCAACCACCACGTTTGCCAGATCTATTACCAGCAACCATTCATAATAAAGATGTCGGCCGTCATCGGAACTTTTCTCCAGCAACCGTTCAACGCAAGTTCGTAATGAATCACCTTCGTATACACATGGATAATTGCCCACCGGGATGAATATTTCGCCTGTTACTGAGATATCAGAAGTCATTGCTGTCTCCAAAGTAATGTTCACGGAATTTTTAAATAAAAACGTAAACAAGCCCACAGTGATAAACAGAGCAACAGGCATGCCAGTAATCCGCGCCAGAATTTTTCACAATAAAAACAAAATACTAGACCACACCCACTCATACACCATCATATGCTCATCAACGCAATGAAACACAATGAAACATATCGAAACGCACCATGCCGTATCAGAGTGTTCCATATTGTGTCGGTCGAGTCTGATAGCTGAGAAAAATGAGCACAATGGATAGGAGACTGTCGGACTGAACCCCTTCCCCCAGCTCGGGGTTGTTGTCGAACAAATTAATGTTGGCAATATTAACTATATCGCGGTGCCTAATTTTCCGACAATGCCTCGATTCGAGAGAAATTCCTCTTCTAGGAGGCTGTCCCCTCTCACGATACGAGATGATACCGATCGATACGCCACGAGCCGGTGTTACAGGATAATACATGTGAAAACATACCCAGAAAAGCAATTATAAATCTTTGATTTCACCTGACTTAAAACAACTCCAATCACCAGGCACAGGGTGTGCAGTATAGATACCAAAGACAGTTTGATACACAGAGCAACAGAACGCGTTGTTAAAACATTATCAAGGAGGTCTACCATGTCATCAATTGCATTGTTCCCATGTACCTTCACCCCTGTCACCGAGATAATCGACGAGTTGTCCCGAGTTCTTGAGTTACGTGTCTATAGCGATCAGGAGCTTATCGCTGATACTTCCGCCAGGTTTGGCACTGCCCCACAGAGGTTAGAAAAAATGATGTATGGAGGAACATCGGTGTTTAACCAGTTCACTCTGGAGCGGGAAATGACCATCAACCATTTTCGTGCCGTTCTGGCCGACCGGTTGGCTATCCCGGGTCGCTATCTTTTCGACGGTCTGGTTGCTTCACTCATCCCTGCTAGTGTCAGCCATGTGCTCCGGGTGCTGGTGGCAGAGAGTAAAAAAGAACGAATAAACCACGCAATGGAGCAGGGACTATCACAACGTGAAGCGAAAAGAATACTACGGGCTAAGGATGTAAGCGCATACGGATGGACCGATTTTCTCTTTCGTAAAGAAGCCTATGACAAGTCTCTTTACGACCTGGTCATTCCCGTTTCCGGCAGATCACAGAGTGAACTGGTTACAGAGATCATCGGGGCCTATCGTAAAACCTGCGTGCTCCATACAGCAAAATCGCAGCAGGCAATTACCGACATGAAGCTTGCAACAGAAGTTGAGGAACACCTTCTGATACATGGTCATAAAGTCGAAGTGAAGGCAAGTGGAGGTGATATCACTCTGGTAGTCGGCAATACGGTAATGAGTTTCACCAAACTCGCCAGAGAACTGAGTATTCTTGCTCACCAGATGAAAGATGTAGAAGCTATACACGTAGAGAAAAGCAAAGATTATACAGAATCAATCTATCGCAGGCAGAAATTCGAACTCCCTTCTAAGGTGCTGTTTGTTGATGATGAAAAGGAATTTGTGCGCACCGTTTCAGAACGGCTGATAAGTCGCGATGTCGGCACCTACGGTGTCTACAACGGTGAAGATGCGCTTGAGCTTGTCTCAGAGGATCGCCCTGATGTAATGGTGCTTGATCTAAAAATGCCGGGACTGCATGGAGTCGAAGTTCTGCGTCGCACCAAAGAACTTGCCCCTGAAGTTGAGGTTATCATCCTGACTGGTCATGGTACCAGCAGAGATATGCAGGAGTGTATGGAACTGGGCGCTTTCGCGTATATGAATAAACCGGTGGACATTGAAGAGCTGTCTGCAACCATCAAGGAAGCCAATTCTAAGGTACAGGCCAAAGCCGCTTAATTATACATTTTAAAAACACTCATCCATGAATTTGGAGGAGGGCAGATATGGAACAACAACTCAAAGCGAAAGTATTACTGGTCGACGATGAAGAAGATTTTGTAGCAAACCTGTCAAAGCGGCTAGAGATGCGCGGTTTAAAAGTCACCGCCGCAACCAGAGGTGCCGATGCCGTAAACCTGGCGGATGATATTCAGTTTGACGCCATAATCCTCGATC
This sequence comes from Desulfosediminicola flagellatus, assembly GCF_005116655.2. Lineage (GTDB taxonomy): Bacteria > Desulfobacterota > Desulfobulbia > Desulfobulbales > Desulfocapsaceae > Desulfopila > Desulfopila flagellata. The sequence continues at coordinate 4,509,416 of NZ_CP050698.1, forward strand.
TGGCAATGCCGGGCATGGACGGATTGGAGACTCTTCGCAGAATACGGGAACACAACCCGGACGCCGAGATAATCATGCTCACCGGACACGCCTCAATTAAATCGAGCATCGAAGCAATGAAGCTAGGTGCAGAAGACTACCTCGAAAAGCCTGTTGATATCGGTGAGCTGCTCAAAAAAATCAGTGAAGCACGCGAGAAACGCATTCTGATTCTGCAAAAGCAGTCAAAAGCTGAGATTGAGGAGATCCTCAAAAGTAAAGCCTGGTAATTAATGAGGGTTATTTAAAAACATCCCGTAGATTCCCGCTACCAGACAGACTGCCTTAAATGCGATATAGGCCACGTATGACTCTCCATATGTGTGAAAGGATAGTTCTGTCTCGTCAAAGGAATCTCTCTACTCCGGTGAAAATCATGTCTCAAACGCATAATACGACTGTGGAAAACAGTGAGCTGGCTGTTGCAAAACGTGGCCTTGGAAAGGTCATACATATAGACTGGAAACGCATCTTTTTCATACTTCTTGGTATAGGTCTTTTTGCTCTCATCTACTGGTGCCCGCCCTGGCCGGATGCCATCGACCCGATGGGCGAGCATTTTGTCCTGAGCCAGCAGGCCAAGGGGGCACTGGCAGTCTTTGGACTGGCCGCAGTCTGGTGGGTTTTTGAAGTCGTGCCGATCGGTATCACCAGTATCGCAATCGGCACTCTGCAGGCGCTGTTTTTAATCAGAAAACCGTCAGTGGCCTTCAAGGATTTCATGGATCCATCAGTGCTCTTTATTTTTGGTTCCATCGTTATCGGTATGGTCTTTACCAAGACAGGTCTTACCAAGCGACTCGCCTATAAAATGCTTTCGATTGTCGGTGAAAAAACCAGCATGATCTATCTTGGCTGCTTTGTAATGACCGCAGCACTCACCCATGTCATGGCCCATACCGCAGTTGCTGCCACCATGTTTCCGCTGTTGATGGCAATTCACGCGCTCTATTCAGAAGATGAAGGCCCCACACGCTTTGGTAAGGGGCTCTTTATCGGCATGGCCTACGTTGCCGGTGCTGGCAGTATTATCACCCTGCTTGGAGCCGCACGTGGTGCAGTGGCACTTGGTTTTTACAAAGATATTATGGATGTGGATATCAGTTTCTTTCAACTCACCATGTATATGTTTCCGATAGGCTGGTTGATGGTCTTTTTGCTCTGGGCCTTCTTTATGGTGTTCTGCAAGCCGGAAAAGGTCCGAATTGAAGGACTCAAAGACCGGGCAAAGCGTATGTATAAAGAACTCGGTGCCTGGAGCCGTAACGAGATAGCGACTGTGGTGATTGTATTGGCGACTATCCTGATCATTGCACTTAAAAACTTTATCCCTGCCCTTTCCGGCTTTGACAAAACCGGCATTATGCTCTGTTCAACCATCGCGTTCTTTGTCTTCAATATACTGAATCTTGAAGATCTTGAAGAGATTCCGTGGAATATCATTCTGCTCTTTGCCGGAGCCATGTCTATCGGATTCTGTTTATGGGAGACAGGTGCTGCGAAATGGCTGGCAGTAAACTGGCTTCAACTCTTCAAGGATTCCCCCGGCATCATTTTCATTCTCGGAATGGCATTTTTTGTCATGATTATGACCAACTTCATTATGAACGTTGCTGCAATCGCTATATCACTGCCGGTAGCGCTTGTTATCGCTCCGTATCTCGGAGTGACGGGCGAAGTTATTTTATTCTCATCACTCGTTACCGCAGGTATGCCTTTTTTACTGCTGGTTGGAGCTGCGCCCAATGCCATTGCCTATAATTCAAAACAGTTCTCAACAGGTGAATTTGTGATGTACGGCATTCCTGCCAGTATATTGCTGATGCTGGTTACCTGGCTGGCGATAACCGTAATCTGGCCGCTTATGGGAATGACGACACAAATACCGGTTTCATAAAACACAGTTCGATGAGCGATACAGTAGGCCAGTAGGCCCTACCCATTACTCATGTTATCTTTTTTCCCCGTAATCTGATGCTTTTCCAGCATTCTGCATAGACTGGAAGCGGGCCTAAGGACTGAGGTAAAAGGACTGAGGACTGAGATTTTGACATATGGGTAATACGGGCTGGCAAGTTTACAGCTGTATCGCTTTTATCGACCATTCACGAAAGGAGAAATACAATGCGTACTTTAAGCCTCTTTTGCCTTACCGCATTTTTCCTGTTTTCCGGTTTTTGTGGCATAAGCAGTGCGGCTTTAGAAGCAGGTGGTGTGCAGCTGGATCTGACTGGTCACATGGTTGGATTCATCAGTCTGATAATATTCTTACTGGCCTATGCTGTGGTGATGGTGGAAGAAGTCACCCATCTTCGTAAATCAAAACCGGTGCTGCTGGCAGCAGGACTTATCTGGGGCCTGATTGGTTTTGTTTACGCCAGCAATGGTATTGACCATGTGGCGGAGGCAGCAATTCGCCATAACATTCTTGAGTATGCCGAGCTTTTATTATTCCTGCTCGTTGCCATGACCTTTATTAATGCCATGGATGAACGACTGGTATTTGAAGTGCTTCGGGTCAGGCTGGTTGGTGCCGGCTATTCATTTAGAAAACTGTTCTGGATAACAGGAGCGCTGGCTTTTTTCATCTCGCCGGTTGCCGACAATCTCACTACAGCTCTGTTGATGTGTGCAGTCGTAATGGCAATCGGTAAGGAGGATAATCGCTTTGTCTGTCTATCCTGTATAAATATCGTGGTTGCTGCTAATGCTGGAGGGGCTTTCAGCCCATTTGGCGATATCACAACACTTATGGTCTGGCAGAAAGGGTTGGTGCAGTTTCACGAGTTTCTCACGCTTTTTCTTCCATCAGCAGTCAACTGGCTGGTCCCGGCAATCATTATGAGTTTTGCGGTACCCCCAAAATATCCAAAGGCAACAGTGGAGAATCTGCATCTCAAACGTGGAGCACTGGTTATCATAGGTCTCTTTCTCTGGACAATTATAACAGCAGTCAGCTTCCATAATTTCCTTCAGCTTCCTCCGATGGTCGGCATGATGGCCGGACTCTCGTTATTAAAACTCTATGGATATTATCTCAACAGGACGCATAACCACAATGGACCAAGCGCCTTCGGAGAGGAAGAACAAATCGGTGACGTAGTACCCTTTGATATATTTCGTAAAGTAGCCAGGGCGGAATGGGATACTCTATTGTTTTTTTACGGAGTTATTCTCTGTGTCGGAGGCCTTGGTTTTATGGGCTATCTTGCAATGGCCTCACAGATAATGTATCTCGACTGGGGACCAACTACTGCAAATATTGCAGTCGGATTATTATCCGCTGTTGTTGATAATATTCCGGTAATGTTTGCAGTTCTCACCATGCTGCCAGATATGTCACAGGGGCAATGGTTGCTGGTTGCTCTTACCGCGGGTACAGGAGGCAGCCTGCTCTCCATTGGCTCTGCCGCCGGAGTGGCACTTATGGGGCAGGCCAGAGGAAAATATACATTTTTTAGTCATCTTAAATGGTCACCAGTCATTGCGCTTGGATATGCAGCCGCCATTTATGTACATTTTCTTGTTAACAGCAGCCTTTTTCGTATTGGTTAAGCTTCAGCCTGAGACTACCCATTATGTTCACTCTCAGCGTTAGGCGCCATTTTTTTCATCTGGTAAGCGAAGAACGAGACTCAGGGATATCAAACATATGCCTGCGATTTTAAAATGACACGATCCTCGATCTTGAACATAATATCACGTTTCAGTATGTTATCTTGTTAATGATCGCATATCGAGGTGTAGCAAGAATATTGATTCGCCTCTCTTGAGAAAGGAGTATACTGCAAGAAGAGCGAAGTTTTCTGAGGAGTTAACGTTCCATCACAGGAAAACGATGAAAAACGACATATCTGTGACGCTGCCCGGCATAAGCGCCGGTAATCTTCTCGATGGCATTCCACTCGGGATTGCCATCATCGACAGGGAACTCCGGGTGGTGAGCATGAATCACCACCTTGAGGTTCAGACCGGTTACCATCTGGCTGAAGCCAAGGGAGTCTATGTTGATTACATTATACATAGCAGTCTTGGCAGGCGCGGCCAGGTGCTTAGAGATGTGATTTCCGGCGGCGAAACTCTCGCTGTTGAAGGCGATATCATCAGTCGAGATCGAAAAAAAATCCCCGTTCAATTTATTATCTCACCTCTCTGGAATCAATCGAAGCTGCTCGTCGGCTTAGTGATGGTTATTGAAGAAATGGTGACGATACCGGCATGCACACCCCAATTGGAAAATTACTGTGAGACCGATGGCATTATCGGCCAGAGCGATAAAATGCAGGCTGTTTTTGAGCTGATCCCACTCATTGCCCAGACTGATGCCTCTGTACTTATTACCGGTGAAACCGGTACCGGCAAAGACATCATTGCCGAAATTATCCACAAGCACTCTGAACGCAGAAAGAAGCCATTTATAAAAATCAATTGCGGAGCACTACCCGAGAACCTGCTTGAATCTGAACTTTTCGGTCACATAAAAGGGGCATTTACCGGTGCAATCAGGGATAAGGCTGGCAGATTTAAAATGGCTGACGGTGGAACACTCTTCTTAACAGAGATAGGTGATATGCCTCTGCCACTCCAGGTAAAGTTGCTTTCGGTGCTCGATGACAAATCCTTTTACCCGCTTGGCGGTGAAAAGAAACTTAATGTGAATGTTCGTGTCATCGCCGCAACCCATAGATCCCTGCATAACAGAGTTGAGTCCGGCCTGTTCAGAGAAGATCTCTTTTATAGACTGAATGTCCTGCAATTACACCTACCGCCTTTGCGGGAACGTGGGGAGGATGTTCGCTATCTGCTCCATCATTATTTGAAGATATTTGCTAAAAAGAATGGGAAAAATATCGGTTCATTTTCAGATGAATCTCTTGCCCGACTTACAGGCTATAGTTATCCCGGAAATATCAGAGAATTGCGAAACATAGTTGAATATGGTGTCTGTATATGTCAACAGGCGGAGGTGAATATCGAGCATCTGCCCCGATACCTTCTCAACTCCCAAGAACACGACACACAACACCAATCAAAAATCAGGCAGTCTATACAAACAGAACCTGACGCGAAAGTAATACCAGTTGCATCAATGATGCAAAATACCGATGATAAAGACTGGGCCAAACTTGAAAAAGAATTGATTGTAAAAACCATGCTCCAGACAAGCGGCAACCGCTCAAAGGCCGCAGAAATTCTTGGCTGGGGCAGAACCACCCTCTGGCGTAAAATGAAACTGTACGGATTAACGCAGAAGGTAAAAACATCCCACGATTCCGTCGAACCCGCTTAGTCTTAAAAAATCATCTGCTCACCTCTGAACTTCAGTAATCAAGGTGAGGCGATAAGCGTGAGGGGTGAGGAGTATTCAATCATCCTCAATTCGGCCATCAAATACTCCTGCAAATACAGAAATTTAGAAAACAATCATCAACCAGCCTAACAAACACCCCTTCTCTCCGATCTCACATTACTGTGATGCATTTTTTAACATCGCAGTCGGTTAATCACCTATCCCTAATTTAGATTTCGCTAAATAGTTATTCAGGACCTCTGTGGTTTTCTCTTTTCTTTGTTCAACATTGAGTGATCCATCGGCATAAATCGTTTCCAAGATATCAGCTATTACAGCAGTATCCTTAAGATGATGTTCTTTAAAATGTTCCTCATAGTCTTTATGCGCTTCCTGATCCGGGCAATACCAGTCATGACCAGTAGAACTTCCACATGCTACCATAGGGACTGCAAAAAATAGCATGCTGGTTGCTAATAAAATCTGCCTATGCGTTTTCGCCATCGTAAACATTATTCAATCTCCTCCAAGTATTTTCCTTCAACTGTAGGCTCAGGATGTTTTACAAACCATCGTTTGGGAGTCTGATTTTTTCACGTCAAATCAAGAAGTACGACTCAGTCACATTTTGTGCATATGTAAACTACATACATATTGTAGTGCCACCAACAACGAAGGCTGTCAAGGGAAAAGACTGTCGATCACTCCTCATCCCAACTGCTTTCAGACTAATGCATTCAAGCTGTTTCCGGCCCTCTGGAATATTTAAATAGACACAGGTATGAATGGTCACACATATTGCTGATTTTATAGCTCAGAAGCTTTGGAAGGTACCAAAGATTGATCATAAACATTTGGCCAGGAGACTTGTCCGACAATAATATTCCCTCGTCCATAAATACGAAAAAAGGCAGATAGTATTCTGCCTTTTCGCGATGTCCCTTTTTATCTACACCAACTTCTATTCTGATCATGTCATAGTGTTTATACCTCAGGCAAAGAAACCTAACTTTTAAAAGGTGTGCCAAATCGCTTGATTTATATAATAATTCCGATATACAATAGATAACCATTCAGATAAATCAAAAGAGGATATCGTGAATTCAATTATCGGAAGAACGCTGTTTACCGCATTAGTATTAGCCTTACTTTGTGTTGTATTTTCAGGATGTGTTCAGACTCAAAACCATTCTACAAAACAGATGATAGCCAAATCTGACAAAATCCTTCGGGTAGGTGTCTCGACTAATGCACCTCCCCTAGCCTACAAGCAAGGAGATACACTCACTGGGCTTGAGATAGATTTTGCCGGACAGCTCGGTGCTTTTCTGGATAAAGATATCCACTTTGTCGAACTGAAATGGGATGATCAGATTGCGGCGCTGGAAAACGGTAATATTGATATCATCATGTCTGGAATGACCATTACTTCATCACGATCCTACAGGGTTGCTTTCAGCAAGCCCTACCTCCGTTCGGGTCAGGTGTTTCTTGTTCGACTTGATGATGCTAAAAAATATTCGGACGGCATCTACTCTATCATGGGTAGCAATCCGGTTATAGGAACAATTTCTGGTACAGTTGGTGATTATTATATATCAAAAACAGTTGCCAAAGCAGATATCAAAAACTTCTCCACATCGACCAAAGCGGTAAATGCGCTGCTTGAAGGTCAGATCGATGTTTTCGTCCATGATGCACCGATCATTTGCCATTTTGCTGCAATTAACGAGGCCAATAAGCTGGTACCGATTCTAAAAATGGGAACTGAAGAATACCTCGCCTGGGCAGTCAGCAAAGACGACACCACCCTGCTCGAGAATATTAACCGGTTTATCACGACAAAGAGTCAAAATGGTCAATTGCAGGCCACTACCACAAAATGGATTCCTTTCCTGATGCGACAGTAAGCTAATGCTCTGTAGATCTTTAAATGTCGTAAAGATTGTTCTGCAATTTTAGTGCACTGCGAGGCACGAGTGAAGGAGCATAACAGGGCTATGTGACTGAATGAGAAACGAAGTCAGTGTGCTAAAAGGGCGGACAAGATCCGACAGTTAAGGGTTTATAGAGCACTAGGAGGCTGTCCGAGAATAGGAATTTTGGTTAAAATCGAGACATTTACAAAAAATAAGCACAGCCATATAGATGATATCGAAGTCTCACTTCGTTCGCTTATCTGCGAGCATTATTTTTTGAAAATCCCGAAGAGTTTGGGCAGATAGCGTAGACTTCGAAAGGCCATTGTCGGACAGCCTCCTAGGCAGCAATACTAAAACTGCGCACAAAGCGGATCTATAAAGCCTTTTAGTTTAGAATCAATATTGAGTATGAACACATCTAGCAGCTCCTTGCTCACCTCCTCACATGTATAAAAGGATAGATACCAGTATGTTCATTTTTTCATTTTCCAATGCTTAAGACGTCCTCTTCGGACATCAAGTCCAGACTACAGTCGTTCTCCCGATCTCTACTCTTTTAGAAAACAAAAAATGTAACTATTCAGTCAAGACCTAATACGTACCCTTTTTTGCAGGCCGTAACTGTTTAGCAGTGATCCAGATGGCCTCAAGCGGGACGATTGGCTATAGTATGCCTATGCGAAGCCTCTCGATCGGGGGCAGGTGGGGTGCTGCTGAATAGTTACCAAAAAATAATAGGCATTAACAATTTATTCTGGTATTCTAATTACGTGAACGTTAACGTAAGCCTGATCAATATACTCATACTTTTTTGAATATTATGACAACTACAGCCAGAGTTCATCTTGAAGTACGCGACAATATAGCATATGTGACCTTGAATCGGCCGGACAAGCACAACGGCTTAGATGAAGAAATGTTGACCTCTCTTATTCGAACAGCTCGATCTATCCGCAAAGACAGGTCCATCCGATGTGTCATTCTTAAAGGGAACGGACCTTCATTTTGCGCAGGTCTTGACTTTGGCTACGTCGCAAAACATCCGTACATGGTCCCGAAGTTTTTCGCCAAACTTCCCTGGTCAAAAGAGAACACGTTTCAACGGGTTGCCCATATCTGGCGGGATCTGCCGGTGCCTGTGATCGCAGTGGTCCACGGCAACTGTTTTGGTGGCGGTATGCAGATTATTCTGGCCTGCGATTACCGGATTGCTGAACCGACGACAACCCTTTCTATTCTTGAAATGAAATGGGGACTGATACCGGACATGAGCGGAATGGTGACACTGTCACGACTTGCCAGAGTGGATATTGCCCAGGAACTCACCATGACTGGTCGATTCTTTTCCGGCCTGGAAGGCGCAGAATACGGGTTGATCAGCAGAATCAGCGAGAACCCGCTGGCGGAGGCCGAAGAACTGGCACGTACAATATGTGAAAAAAGCCCGGACGCAATTGCAGCGACGAAATACCTTTTCAAAAAGACATGGAAGAAAGACACACGGATGGCTCTTCTTTGGGAGAGGCTTACCCAACTGCGTCTGTTTGCCGGTAAAAATCAGCGTATCGCCATGTACAACTCACTGAACAAGGAGAAAGAGCCTAAACCGTTTAAAATTCGATCGAGCTTCAGGTAGCTGCTATCGTCTATCTTTACTTTTCAAGGTCGATTTAATGAGCTTTCCAAAAGCCTTATCTTTCTTTCTTTTTTCGGAATAGGACATTTCGTAAAAAGCTGATTCACTTTGCATTTTCAAAAAGTTTTTAAGACGTTGTTCAGACAATTCACCATCCTCTATAGCTGCTAATATTGCGCAGCCTTTTTCAGTAGTATGCGAGCAATTACCAAATTTGCAATGCTGGGCCAACTCTGATATTTCTGAAAATGTTTCATCAAGCCCAATATCGACAGAGATATTTCCGAGTTCTCTCATTCCAGGAGTGTCAATTACCAACGCGCCATTCTCTAACTGTATGAGTTCCCTGCTTGTAGTGGTGTGCCTGCCTTTGCTCTCTTTTTTACTCACAGATTGTGTTTCAAATTGTGCGCGGCCTACGATTCTGTTTAGAAGAGTGGTTTTCCCGACACCGGATGAACCGAGCAGACAGTAGGTATGGCCAGGCAATAAAGAACGTTTAATCTCATCAATATTTTTCCCGCTCAAATTGCTAAAAGCCAATACAGTAGTCTCGGGAGTTATGCTTAGAATGTTCGCCGTTATTTCCTCAACCTCATCCTGAGAAATAAGATCACACTTGCTCAGCAGTATTACCGGGGTAATCTTACTTTCGTTTACCATCACGAGATATCGCTCTAATCTTCTCAGATTCAGATTGTAATCTATAGATTGAATGATAAAGGCAACGTCAATGTTTGCTGCGATGAGCTGAAACTCGACTTTTTTCCCTGCCGTTTTTCTTTTCAACAACGTTTTTCGAGGTATCACTCCATGGATTATTGCAAGCGAATCGTCATCATAAAAATCAACATATATCCAGTCACCAGTTGTTGGAAGATCTGCCGAAGAACTTGCCGTATACAACACATTCCCTGCTAACTCGGCAAACACGTCCCCATCCCCTTTCGTCACAACATAGCTATCTTTGTGCACTGAAACGACACGCGCAACTTCATGAATAACTGTCATATCAGTGTCAACTTGAGTACGAAACCATTCGCCGTAACCTAAACTTTCGAGTTTATCCATAATTCCATTCTCAGTTGGGATATAACATACGTGTTAACTGCACGTTCTACGGGCATTGAAATGGTCAGATCTCAATTGCTTGCGAACGTATGGAAATAGCATTAAGCAGTCTGAAGTACGATTTTGGGGTCGTACCTCAGACTACTCGCACTGTAATCATCTTGATAATGAGAAAAGATTAGCAAGTAACAATGTAGATTATCATTTCGTTACTTTTTACACGCAGAATGCGAACCTGTACAGGTTCCATCTTTCGCATCGCGAATATCACTCTGGTGTTTGGCGATGGAAATAATAGTTTTCAGCCCGCTCTCTGCTTCAGCGGTGAGCCCTGCTTTTTACAATTTTTCAGCTTCTTCAACGATTGCCAGAAAAGCTTTGGCGATTTTATCTGATGCCAGCATGGTATCTCCCTGTATGTTTCATTCAAGTACGTTATTTATACACATCGATCAAGTTCGTACTGCAATACTAAAAGTAAGACAGCTAATGAAAATGTCTTCCACCATTTTTGATAACCGCTCTATGCACTTCAACAATAAACACATCCAGATTATCCCCACATTCCGGATAAGAAGAAGACAGAGAAGGTGGCAGTAAAACCGACATAGCCCCTTCTCGATTTTTGAGCTATATTTGAGAGTCAAAAAGACTGGATAGAAGATACGTCTGAACACTCATATAAATGATATACTTAACCCTTCAGAACTACAGGGACGACAACCGATGATCAGTGAAAAGCGCTCATTAGACAAAATTTTCATTTATCCCTGCCGTGGCAAATGCAACGCAGGCAGGTTGACTTCCCGTGCAACGCAGGAGCTTATTCTTCAGGGTAAAGCAGAATGGTTTATTGCTCAGCCTGGAGAAGCGTTAAACGATATTGTAGCCAGAACGATTAATGGTCGCCCCTTTATTATCGTGGATGGCTGCCATCTGGAGTGCGGTAGGAAATATTTTGAATCGCACGGCTGTGCATTCGAATTTCATCTTTCACTGGCAGATCTTGCAATAGAGAAGGAATGTGAGGAAGGAATAATCGATGAAGAGTTACAACTTGTTAAAGATGCAATTATTGCAGAGAGCACAAGGATATCAGAAAAGCCTCCAGTGCTATTAACACCATGCTGGTGCAGGTAACTGAAAAGCTTAAAGCATCTTTGCTTACCTCACGCACATTACATTATTGAAATTGCAAAAACGCTTCAGAATAATTGAGAAAAAAAATAGAACGCTGTAGCTGAACAGTAGGAATCCGACAAACGCCCAGTCCTCTAGAATTAGGTTATAAATGGCTGAAAAATGAAATACAGCCCAAGCGCACCGATACACACTCCAGCAAGTTTTCGAAAGATGCTACTCCCTCTATTCCAGGCTTTGTTTTCTAAAAATCTCTTAATAAGAGCTGTAGAACTGCCAGCCAAAGCAATCGGGACACAGTGACCTAACCCGAAGAGAACTATTAAAACCACTCCGGTAAACAGGTGGTTCTGGATAGTGATGATTGCAAGAATAGGAGCAATAAAGCCAAAGGTACATGAACCGGAAAGGACGCCATAGGCCAACCCAAGAACAAGTGCACCGGCCACCCCTTTAACCTGAATCTTTGCCATCATCCCCGATGACATTGAACATTGGGCTAAGCCGAGAAAATCAAGAGATACCCACACAAGAATTGCCCCGACAGCTATACTCATATACGGCCCGACATCCCCCAGCATTCTGCCAAGCAATGCACAGACAACTCCAATAACTGCAATCGTAATAAACAGGCCGAAGGTGAAAACGGCCGCATACAATACAGCTTTTCGCCCTTCGACAGCATGATTCTGACCCGCGACATAACTCACAATCAACGGAATGGAAGCGAGATGGCATGGGCTGAAAAGAACGCTCACTACTCCCCATAAAAAACAGCCAAGACCTCCTATAAGGAGACCTTGGCCTATCAAGGAATGTATAGTCAGAAAAAGCTGATCCATTGACTATTCAACCCCATTCTTCTCTAATTCATCGACGATGCTGGCTTTATCAAGAAAACCAACATGTCTGGACACCTCTTTTCCATGAGTATCGTAGAAAATCTGTGTCGGTATCATTTTTACACCATAGTTCTTTCCTGCATCAGGGTTTTCCCAGACATCTATAAAGACAATTGCAGCACGGTCTTTATACTCTTTCTCCAGTTCGTCCAGAATCGGTGCCATCATTTTACAGGGGATACACGTCCCGGCACCCAAATCGACCATTGTCACCATTCCCGGCACTGGAATCTGTTTTTCATGTTTAACAGTTCCTGCAGATGCGAAAGTGGTCAGCAAGAGGATCGATGAGAGTATGACCCAGAATTTAATGTAATAGTTTTTGAGAGAACGATTCAACATATGCATCCTTATTGGCACTCTAATTGTAAAAATTTCATAGCGTCGTTCACCACGCTATCGATGGCTTTCGGGGAAACATCAGTATTGCCTTTTTCAAATCCCAACTCACTGATGACGATATGATTAAATTTTGTGAAACCTGCCACCTCAAGCGACTTTTTCGCACAGACGAGTGAACACCCGTCAATTGCCAGAATAGAGGAGGCGGCTTCAGTTGTCTTGACTATGCCACTCACCTGACCTCCAATCCCAGCAAGGCAGAACATTTTGCCGCGTCCTTCACGGTTTAGTTTACGGGCAGCCTGATCGGCTAGTTCACCAACATCAGCAGCACCGGAACATGAAAAGATAAGATTGGGTCCTGAACTACATGAACATCCACAGGTGGTTAATGTTGAACTCATTACCATTCTCCTCTTTTGATTTATGTCACGACTATTTCAGCATGTCCTTTATTTCATTCAGGGAAGGTACGCGCCCGACACTTTTAACCTCGCCGCCAATTACTAAACCGGGGGTCATCATTACTCCGAATGCCATGATATCATTAAAATCTGTTACCTTTTCCAGTTCGTATTCAATACCGAGTTCGTCTGCGGCCTGGGCTGCAGACTCTGCCAGTTGATTGCATTTAGCACATCCGGGTCCTAGAACATGAATTTTCATTGTTTTCTCCAAAAGTAAATTTATCCGGCAATTAATCCGAAAAGCATTCCGCTTATAGTGGCCATAACGATAACAAGGCTTACAAAAACAGCTGTCTTCTTTGTTCCCAGCACTGAGTTAATTACCAACATATTGGGAAGGCTGAGAGCAGGCCCGGCAAGCAGCAAGGCAAGTGCTGGACCATTACCCATACCGTTTGCCATAAGGCCTTGCAATATAGGTACTTCTGTCAAGGTGGCAAAATACATAAATGCACCGGCGAAAGAAGCAAAGAAATTAGAAAATAAGGAATTACCACCAACCGCCCGGGCAACCCATTCTGAAGGAATCAACCCTTCATGACCGACGCGGCCAAGCAATATACCTGCAATCAATACACCAAAGAGCAAGAGAGGGAGAATCTGTTTGGCAAAGGTCCATGATGACGAAAACCACTCACCATTTTCGCCCTTATCAATGCTCGTAATGACAGAAAGTCCAACAAAACCTGCTGTGAAAGGTATAAGCGGTTGATCGTTAAAAACGTAGGCAAGTAGAGCCACAGGAAGTGCAACAGCAGCAACTTTCCAGGCACGCATCTTAAACCAGAAGATGAGCATCAGACCGAAAAGTATGGCGAATACTGAAGTAATGATCCATTTACCGTTAAATAGTGCAGCCCAGATGCCGGATGTGGCTTCAGGTTTTCCCCAGTTGGCAAATACCAGAATCCCCACCATTGAAAAGAAGTAGAGGCCTGTCTGCCACAGAGGACGGGTAGCAGGTTCTTCAGGCATTGCCATCTGAACCGCCATCTTAGCCTGCTCTTCCTTACGGAAGATAAATGCCATTAATACTCCGATAACTATACTGAAAACTACAGCTCCCACAGCTCGTGCAATTCCCATTTGCGGCCCGAGAATACGCGCTGTCAAGATAATAGCCAACGCATTAATAGCAGGCCCTGAATAGAGAAATGCGGTTGCAGGACCTAGACCCGCACCCATTTTGTAGATTCCGGCAAAAAGAGGAAGAATGGTACACGAGCAAACAGCCAGGATAGTTCCGGATACTGATGCAACGCTATAGGCAAGGATCTTATTAGCACCGGCACCGAGGTATTTCATCACTGAATTTTTGCTGACGAAAACACCAATCGCTCCGGCAATAAAAAAAGCGGGAACGAGGCACAACAACACATGCTCACGGGCATACCACTTAACCAAATGAAACGCCTCCAGCACTGCGAGGTCAAAACGCTCTGTCCCTACTGGTAAATAAAAACACCCCACAAATATCGCTATAATCCATACCAGATACTTCCACTCATTTTTCCAATTCATGGTTCTTGTCTCACAATGTGTTATTTGGCAATATGACCAAACATTAAACCAAAAAAATATATTATAACAACTCTGCCTGTTCTTCAGCCTGTGTCTTTATTACTGCTTCAATACACGACATATACTTTAAAATACATGGAACCTTAAGCTTGTAATAAACCTGCTTGCCCCGTTTTTCGTCAGTAACAACTCCAGCCGCTTTAAGGACAGAAAGGTGCTTTGAGATTGTGGAGAAATCAGCATCAATAAATTCAGCCAGCTCACAGACACATTTTTCCCCATCTTCCAACTGCTCAGCCATCCATAAGCGTGTCGGATGCCCAAGAGCCTTGAGTACATTAGCTTTTGCTTCGATGAGTGCCTTCTGTTTTCCTTTCATTACATCCCCCTTAATTGCACACATGGTAAAACGACCAAATGTTATTGTCAAGCCCGTTTTTCATGGTTGAATATGAAACGTCAAAAGGAAGTACCACTACGTGCTATCTCTATACAATTCTACCAATTTCCCCTTTAATGGTCCCCATCAAAGATGATACGATATGTGTGGTTAGGAGTCCTGACTGAGGATGACATTGACAGTTGTAGACATTACATACGGAAATCATACCTATTACTATATTACATTTTTTCCATACAAGGAGGTGAAATTACAGCAACTCGAAACACCACGGGGGGAGATTTTTTTAACGATGAACCGTACGATTTTACAATCCGGCAAAATCGAGAAACGTTTCATCAACTATCCCGAATGAGGCCAATAATGAAAAAAATGCAAAAAGGATTAGCTACAACATGTGTCTTTTTCTCTCTGGTATTTCTCGTCTGTTCTATTTTCACAATCAGCAGTTCATCATTTGCAAGCACAGGAAAGACACTCGATAATCTCCAGGCTGCATATGATGGTGAGAGCAATGCCAATGCTAAGTATCTGGCATTTGCCGCCAAGGCTGATGAGGAAGGGTACGGCGAGGTAGCAAGCCTGTTCAGAGCTGCTGCTAAAGCCGAACAAATCCATATGGCAAGCCATGCCAAAGTAATACAGGAAATGGGAGCTGTTCCTATTGCTAAAATCAAAGAAGCACAGGTGTTGACAACGAAGGAAAATCTGCAAGCTGCAATCGAGGGTGAAACCTATGAGAAAACAATGATGTATCCGGAATTTATATCAGCGGCTGATCAGCGACAATTATAATTCCCCCCTAACGACAATTATTTTTCCCGGAAAATTGTGATCCGATTATTCATATCTCTCAAAGGAGGGATATGAATGGTCACAGACTTTCAGGTGAGAAAATTGAAGAAATATTTAAGTCAGGGAAAAACATTAGAGGTCGCATCACTGAAGGCTGGCATGGATGAAAAAACTGGCCGCAAGTATCGTGATCTTGAAAAGTTACCAAGTGAAATTAACGCTGAACGAATACGAGATTGGCGAACTCGAGACGACCCTTTTGATGATGTATGGTCCTCGGTTACACCATTTTTAGAAAGCAATGACGCCCTTGAGGCCAAAACACTTTTCTGTCACCTGCAACGACTTCACCCTGGCCGTTTCAGCGATGGTCAGCTTCGGACTTTTCAACGTCGAGTAAAAAACTGGCGTGCTACAGCAGGCCCTGGTAATGAAATTTATTTTCCGCAAAAGCATCACCCTGGCAGATTAGGCCAATCAGATTTCACCCATATGGATAAATTGCAAATTACTATTGCAGGCCAGCCATTTGATCACCTGGTATTTCATTTTGTTCTGACCTATTCAAACTGGGAAACGGGGACAATATGTTTTTCAGAAAGTTTTGAGAGTTTAAGCGAAGGACTGCAACAATGTCTTTGGCAACTTGGCGGTGCTCCCGAGCAACACCAAACGGATAGGTTGTCAGCTGCGGTAAATAAACCGGAAAATCTTGAAGAGTTTACTCGTGCATATCAAGGGTTATTGGACCACTACAATATGCAGGGGCGTAAAACAAATCCTTCCAGCCCTCATGAAAACGGAGACATTGAACAGCGCCATTATCGTTTTAAGAAAGCAGTTGATCAAGCACTAATGCTGCGAGGTAGTCGGGATTTTACTACGCGACAAGAGTATGAACTGTTTTTGCAGAAGCTGTTTGCACAACTTAATCGCAATCGTCAATCACGATTTCTCGAAGAACAGGCAGCCTTGAAACCCTTACCTTCGAGTAAGCTTGATACATGTACGCGTTTTGAAGTGAGAGTCGGACCGAGCAGCACTATCAGAATAAAACACAAAGTCTATTCAGTTAACAGTCGTCTGATAAAAGAAAAGGTCAACGTTCGCCTGTATTCAGGGCATCTGGAGATCTGGTATGGACAAAGTCATATTGAAAATATTCCGAGGATAAGAGGCAGCAACAAGCATTATATTCAATACCGTCATATCATTGACTGGCTGGTTCGCAAACCTCGGGCGTTTGAAAACTACAGGTATCTGAATGATCTGTTTCCAACCAGCAGATTCCGGATGGCCTATGATACTCTTGCTCAACAGCACTGTGTTACCAATGCTGCCAAAGAATACTTGTCAATTTTACAACTTGCTGCTCAGAAAAACGAGACAGCTGTCGATGATGCTCTGCGTTACTTGATTGCAGAAGAAGAACCAATAAATGCTACTGAGGTACACAAATTTCTTTCCTTGAAACAGCCGGCTGAACCTGTCACTGACGTATCGGTGCAGACTGTTACCCTTGCTGGTTATGATCAACTCTTAGAGGAGGTCCACGGATGAATCAAGCAGATAATGTGGTTACTCTGGAGAGGTCGTTAAAGCAGCTCTATCTATCAACTGTTCGAGCCTGTTATCGGGGCGAGGCTGAGTTAGCCAGGCAGGAATCACTGAGCTATGAAGCGTATCTCCAGGAGTTGGTTGTTCGAGAATGCGAAGAACGTCGGCACAAACGCATTGCGAGATATTTACGGGAATCCAGGCTGCCTCTGGAAAAAAGCCTGGCCTCGTTTGACCAGACTCGCCTTCCTGCTAAACTTCGTGGCTTGGTGAATAGCCTGTTGGAAGGTTCTTTCCTTGAACGATCTGAAAACATATTGGCCTTTGGAAATCCCGGTAGTGGCAAAACCCATTTGCTTTGCGCGATTGCGCAAGAGCTGATTAACAACGACAAGCGAATTCTCTTCACGTCCTGCAGCTTGCTTGTTCAAGATTTATTGGTGGCCAAAAGAGAACTTGTGCTACCCCGAATGCTCAAAAAAATGGTGAAATATGACGCGTTACTTATCGATGATATCGGTTACGTCCAGCAAAGCCGGGAAGAGATGGAGGTGCTGTTCACTCTACTGGCATACTGCTATGAACGAAGCAGCATCATGCTCACCAGCAATCTACCTTTTTCACAATGGGAAAAGATTTTTAAAGATCCGATGACCACTGCTGCTGCTATAGATCGCCTGGTTCATCACAGTGTCATCCTGGAGCTCAACCTCGATAGTTACAGGCTAAAAAAGGCAAAACAGAACTTGGAGGCAGGTTAATGCTCCTCAGTACCGGGGGCTCTGCCCCCAAACCCCCGAGGTTTAACGCATTGAGGCCATATGGATGGAGAAAAAAACAAAGACCGAGCAGTAACGCTCGGTCTCCATCCTTACGGCATTCATCTCGGCGCTCAGGTCGCTCCTCAGCGTTGCCCTATCCTCCGGATGAGTATTGAAATGTTACTTATGGAAATTTGTTTTAGCAAGAAGAAAAGTGATATTTTACCGTTAAAACAAAGTGTTAAAAGCGAGATGAGTCCGGAATTATAATTGTCGTCAACCCGGAGTTATAATTGTCGTTGAACAGCGGCTTTAGATGAAGAGAACGATGCAGCTCTCTCGTCCTTTACCTTCGCAATGGAAGCTGAGGCAGGACACGCCGCAATGTATACAGAGGCTCTAGTCAACCTTGACACACTTAAAGGAAGTGCAGCTAAGGACTATTTTGTATGTACTGTCTGTGGCCTGACTGTCGCCAATATTGACTTTGAAGACTGCCCATCATGTGGAATCTCAAAAGACGAGTATATAAAAGTCAGTTGATGCGGTATTGGCTCCAGTACCTGATTACTATCAGGCGCTGCTTCATGGAAAGAAGATACTACATTGATATGTATGAATGACTGTGACTTCGGGCGTAAGCCTCCTATGCCCGAAGTCTCTACAAATTAACCAGCACTTCCAATGTGGTTATCAACCTTATGGAATGGTTAAGTCAGGTCGGGATGCTTTTATCAAAATTTCTGTAACAAATTTTGAGGTGTTGCTAGTCGTCCAGTAGTCAGTGACGTAGCGTTCAAATGACTCTTCACCAAGAACATATCTGTTATCTCGAGCCCAGCGCTCGATCTTTACATATGTTTCATGAATGTTGTCATGAGAACCGATGTGGTAGCAGGATGCCATTAACTGTCCGCCAAACTCATACTGATTCTCATCAGGACATGGCATAATGGTTCTCTGCAATATTCTGACATTTTGTTCTATATTGTTGATACGATCTTTTGATGAGGAATAGTTAATAATGACAGGACCTGTGATCTCATTATTGAGTTTCTCAACATGTCTGGTGAATTCAAGGTTTATAATCGAGGACTTAATATCATTATCAAAAACCTGGTTTTGAAAGAGGATATTGGCTGGTTCAACAAACTTGACAGACACTTCACGAATGTCATTATCTATCACGGTTTCTGCTTCCATGATCAGTTCATACCAGTCTTTTACTGAAACATATTTTCGACGTATCTCTTCCTGATCTTTTCCCAGCTCTTTAATTTTATCCTGAAAGGAATGTTGAATAGACCGGAAAACATTGGCGTTATTCCCTTCGATGAATTCTTTCATCTCTTCAAGGGTAAAGCCCATCTGTTTGTAATACTTAATTACCGGGACAGCCAAAACAGCTTCGTCAGTATAAAACCGGTAATTATTGCAGTCATCCCTGTGTGAAGGGATAAGGTTGATTTGATCATAATAACGCAATGCTTTCTTGGACAGATTGCAAATGCGGCTCATGTCTCCGATGAAATACTGGTTCTTTTTCTTCATCGTTTTATCCTCCCCTGCCATATCCTTGCTATTCTCCCGCCTCACCTAAAACGCGGAAGCTGATACCATTAAGCTATGCTCATCCGGTCCTCATCAATACGTGGTCTACTGATTCGACTTAGAATGAGCACTCAACATGCTATGTCCCCGAAAGAGGGACGGTCTCAATAGAGACAGCCCCCCTTTATAGCCGTGAGTAGTACTCCCGTCAATCTTTGATATACTGATTGATGGTTGCCGCACCTTCTTCATGCGCACGGTAGTACACTCTCAACTCATTGTTCAGGTCCAGATCAAAACGGGTCTCTTCGAGCAGACCGTTAGCTTCTGCGGTCATCAACGCATTAATAATTGCGTCTTTTTTAAAGGCGTTAAAGCTGCCGTACTGATCTTTCAACGTTTCCATAACCGTATCTGCACAACCTTCATCAATCTTGGTGAACAGTTTCAAAATAGCGTAGTTAAGAGGGATCATATTATGCTACCTCCTCATTTGTCTTTTTAAACAGTTCCATCGGATTCATTGCAATAATAAAGATACCGATGACCATTACAACAGCTGCTGCCCAGGCGATAGCCGGCATATTCCAACCTTCGAAACCAAATACAACTCCCAGAACAATCCAGCAGACGAATGGTCCCCAGAAGGAGAATGTACCGTTACAAGACATACCAAGGGCTGCACCGCACATTGCGTTGCCTTTATACCAGTACATAAATGCGGCGTAAGCGCTCAGGCCGGCAAGAGCGAACCAGATTATTGACGGGTCAGTGAAAGACTGAATAACCATACCCACAGCATCAACTTTTGCGATAATGGCAAAGACAGGTACAAGAATGAAGAGGTTGGAGATACCTGCGGTGACCTGGCGGATGGTGATACCGATTTCAGGATCGATCATGGAAGTACCATAGCCGCAAACGCAACCTTCAATACCCCAGGCAAGAGCAGCAATAAAACCAAAGAACAGCCCTAAGAGCAGGTTGTCAGGAACATTGTCACCAAGACCTGTACTACCGATCATGAAACTTGCGAGAAAGCAGATAGCAATACCCAGTAACATACGGGGATTCAGTTCCTGTTTGAACCAGACTCTACCAAGGATCGCACCGATGGCAGGACAAAGTGCTGCGATAGGTACCACAAGGGAGCCAGCCATCTGCAGGCCGACTACATACGCGGTGCTGGCCAGTGGACCACCAATAATAGCCGCACAAACCATAACCATGCCGGGTTTAGTCTTTATACAGCGGAGGAAATCGCCAAAGCGTCCGCGAACTGTGGCAATACTCATTGCCCATATAGCACTACAACTATCAGTGGTAGCAGCACCGAGAGCACCAAGCAGATACAGCACCGCAAAACTTGAGAGGCCGGAATTTTCACCATACCACTCAACCCATACGCCCTTGGACATGCCAAGCGTCATAAATGCTGTGTAAAAGCCATATGCCAGGCCTGAAAATAGGGCAACCATAATGCCCTTACGACGGAAGCTGGAAGCCAGTTTCCTTTTTGCAGCGACGGCTGCCGGGTTAACCATAACTGTTGCTCGGCCCATTGTCGTCTCCTCACACGTTTAAAGATGATTTGAAATAACTCACGTACAAAGTGCCTTGCTGATCTGCAGAAACACTCTCCACTCCTGTAACCAAACCCCTTACCCTTAAGGGGAAGGTCGAGGTGGATTGTACTCCTTACCCTTAGGGGGAAGGTCAATGTCATTTTTGACGTCATTGGAGGAAAGTTCAATAACATACAAGAAGACTTCAATATTTAATCCCGTAATATCTGAGCATTAGGCAACATGCAAACTGGTATAAAAAAATAACCAGACCAACATACCCTGCTCATAACTTTATCAAACCATAGCCCCTTGCCTAAAAGTGTCGTAAACAAGAGAAGTTATCTATATACCCAAACAACAACACTTAAACATAAACCATACATATCTGACACTTAGTAAATATCGACACATATCCCTTCCAGCATCATTCATCCAGTAATGCAACTCAATTACTAGCAACTTTATGAAGCGAGAATTGTGCATTTACGATGAAAGACATCCTTTTGCAATACGTTTAGAGGTGATTTTGCCATTACATTGCAAATATGAAACCATGTTTCATGAGTAAATATTGCAATTTCGACACATTACAAAACAAAAACACAAATTTTAAAAAGTATATTGACTTTCCCCCTAAGGGGAGAGGGTAAAGTGCAATCCGGTGTGAGGAAGTAGTATCCCCTTCCTGCACTAACTGACAGAAGACAATCCTAATTACTAATGTAACACAGAGTTGGAGAGCACATTGAGATATCACGGCGAAGAGGCACTCGGCCTTATCGAAACTCTTGGAATGGTTCCGGCCATTAGTGGCGCAGACAGTATGTTGAAAACTGCCGATGTACAGTTGATCTCGTATGAAAACGTTGGCTCTACCCTCGTTGCCGTTATGGTTAAAGGTGATGTCGGTGCTGTTAAGGCAGCTGTTGAGGCTGGCACCGCAGCCGCCTCCCGAATTGGTAAAGTAACTGCCCATAACGTTATGCCCCGCCCTATTCGCGCGGTTGGTGATGTCGTCTCTGTACACGCAGTAGAAGATAGCGAAGACGATAATAACACTGCCAGACCTAAAGCAATGGGCTTTATCGAAACCTTCGGCATTGTCTATGTTCTTGAAGCTGCTGATGCAATGGTCAAATCTGCAGGCGTTCAACTCATTGGCTACGAAAACGTTGCGTCCGGATATATATCGGTTCTCGTCGAGGGCGATGTTTCAGCATGCCAGGCTGCTGTTGAAGCAGGCGTGACAGCTGTTGAACAAATGGGCGCTGAAGTGCACTGCTCACTCGTTATCCCGACCCCCCATCCCGATTTGAAGAAGATTACCAGAGTTTACGACATCGAAACACTGCTGGCATAATTGGCATTTTTTTTGGCGGTTGTGAACCTTCAGGTAACCAAACACACGGATCAGGAACAGGGTAAAAAGGGGAAGCAATGATAGTCGACAATGACCTGCTCTCTATACAGCATGCCAGAATCCTGGCTGAAAATGCTTTTTTAGCGCAAAAGAAGCTAGCGACATTTTCCCAGGAGCAACTGGATAAAATAGTTGAGAATGTTGCAATTGCTGTCAAAAAGCATATTCAGGATCTTGCCTTCATTTCTCACGAGGAAACCGATAGCGGCAAGTGGCAGGACAAATGTACCAAGAATCAATTTGTCTGTACCCATGTGCTGAACCAACTTCGATCCATGCGCTGCGTTGGTGTTATCGAAGAAGACCGAGATGCACAGACCAGGGACATCGGCGTTCCTGTTGGCGTTATCGTTGCTCTTTGCCCGGTGACCAGCCCGGTTTCTACCACCATCTATAAGACCCTTCTTGCTATCAAATCAGGCAACGCCATTCTTTTTTCTCCTCACCCCGGCGCCGTTAAATCCATTGGTAAAGTTTTAGATGTAATGATCGAAACCGCCGAGGCAAACGGATTACCGGAAGGATGTCTTGCATACCTTTCCCCTGCGACGAAAAGCGGTACCCGAGAGCTGATGAACCATCCGGCTGCTTCACTGATTCTGGTGACAGGCGTACCGGGAATGCTTGGTAGCGCGCAAGGTTCAGGTAAGCCGGTTATCTACGGGGGAACAGGTAACGGACCTGCATTCATTGAACGTACAGCCAACATAGAGCAGGCAGTTAAAGATATCATTGCCAGTAAAACCTTTGACAATGGTATCGCTCCCTCAGCTGAACAGTCTATTGTTGTGGATTCCTGCATAGCAGGCGATGTCAAACGCACATTACAGGAAAATACAGCCTATTTCCTGTCTGACGACGAGTCTCACAAGCTTGCTGCGCTCTTTTTCTGCCCGAGTGGTAAGCGGCGAAAAGGACTGGTCGGACAATCCGCCGAAGTACTTGCCAAAAGAGCAGGGATTACAATCCCCGCTGGTACACGCGTACTGGTTGCAGAACGGAAATATGTCTCTGAGGATGACCCATATTCCAGAGAACTCCTCGCTCCGGTTCTTGCGCTTTACGTAGAGACAGACTGGCTGCACGCCTGTGAAAAATGTATCGAATTGCTGCTTCATGAACGGAATTCACACACCATGGTGATCCATTCAACTGACGAAGCTGTGATTGAGCAATTTGCTTTAAAAAAGCCTGTGGGCAGGCTTCTGGTAAATACTCCCGCTTCTTTTGGCGGTATTGGAGCAACCACAAATCTCTTCCCTTCAATGACCCTTGGCAGCGGCTCTGCCGGACGTGGAATCACTTCCGACAACGTCTCTCCCATGAACCTGATTTACAGAAGAAAAATTGGTTACGGGGTCAGGAACATGGATAGGCTGGAACAGTTGGAACGGCCTGAAGAGACTGTTGTGAACCAGGAAAACTCACACCACAAAGACAACACAAACACACACGGTATTGATTCGAGCAAAGCGCAGGTAATACAAAACATCCTGAATGAGGCGATAAAAGCCTTATCTGACCCTGCAGATCGATAGATGAAAAGTATCTCTATACATGGAGGAAGCACAGTGGATCTTAGCGATTTTTCAAATAAGCTTGCAGAAGCTACAAAGAACCTGACTGCCGAAGAGCGAGCCTCTTTGAAGAAAATCTTCGAAGGCGTTTCTGCTGAGGTATTCAAAAAGCCTGTTAAAGCAAGCGCACCAGTCGCAGCAGAGACAAGCCATATGCCAGATGGTCCGACCGAGCGCCACGTAAAGCTCAAAGAGAAATTCTTAACGCATGTTCCTGCTGTGACCATCCATCGTGCACGTGCCATCACCAAGATTGCCAAAGAAAACCCGGGCCTGCCCAAAGCAGTGCTTCGCGGTAAGTGCTTTAAGTATTGCTGCGAGACTGCACCGCTGGTAATTCAGGATAATGAGCTCATCGTCGGTTCTCCATGCGGCGCTCCACGCGCTGGTGCTTTCTCGCCCGATATCGCCTGGCGATGGGTTAGAGACGAACTTGACACAATCGCTACCCGTGCTCAGGATCCCTTCTATATTTCAGAAGAAGATAAAAAGATCATGCGCGAAGAGTTGTTCCCTTTCTGGGAAGGACAGTCTGTAGACGAGTATTGTGAACAGCAGTACCGTGAAGCAGGTATGTGGGAACTTTCCGGTGAGTCGTATGTCACTGATTGCTCCTACCACGCGACAAACGGCGGTGGCGACTCCAACCCCGGCTACGACGTTATCCTGATGAAAAAAGGCATGCTCGACATAGTCAAAGAAGCCGAAGAGCATCTTGCCGAACTGGATTACGAAAACCCCGATGACATGGACAAGATCTACTTCTACAAGTCTCTCATCGACACTGCTGAAGGCGTGATGATCTACGCCAAGCGTCTTTCTGATTATGCGTGTGAACTGGCTGCAAAAGAGACCGATCCTAAGCGTAAAGCTGAGCTCGAAAAGATCTCGGCTATCAACGCCCGTGTTCCCGCTCACAAACCCGAGACCTTCTGGGAAGCGATCCAGGCTGTCTGGACCGTTGAATCCCTCCTTATTGTTGAGGAGAACCAGACCGGCATGTCCATCGGCCGTGTAGATCAGTACATGTATCCTCTTTTTGAGGCAGACATGAAAGCAGGCCGCATGAATGAGTACGAGGCCTTTGATCTGGCCGGTTGTATGCTCGTTAAGATGTCTGAGATGATGTGGCTCACCAGTGAAGGTGCATCGAAATTCTTCGCCGGTTACCAGCCATTCGTCAATATGTGCCTCGGCGGTGTCACCCGTGACGGCGTAGATGCCACCAACGATCTCACCTACCTTCTCATGGACGCCATTCGTCACGTCAAGGTATACCAGCCGTCTCCATCAGCTCGAGTTCACAACAAGTCTCCTCAGAAATATCTGAAGAAAATTGTAGAAGTTATTCGCGCTGGCATGGGCTTCCCTGCCATTCACTTCGATGACGCCCATATCAAGATGATGTTGGCTAAGGGATGCTCTATCGAAGACTCCCGTGACTACTGCCTCATGGGTTGTGTAGAGCCACAGAAATCAGGTCGCCTTTATCAGTGGACCTCCACCGCCTATACCCAGTGGCCGATCTGCATTGAAATGGTACTCAATAACGGAGTGCCTCTCTGGTACGGCAAGCAGGTTTGCCCTGATATGGGTCCGCTGGAGTCCTTCGACACCTATGAGAAATTTGATGCGGCAGTCAAAGAGCTGATTAAATACGTCACCAAGTGGTCCAGCGTAGGTACAGTTATTTCTCAGCGTGTGCATAGAGAACTGGCTCCTAAACCACTTATGTCCATGATGTATGAAGGATGTATGGAGTCCGGTCGCGATGTTTCCGCAGGCGGCGCAATGTACAACTTTGGTCCCGGCGTTGTATGGAGTGGCCTGGCTACCCATGCTGACTCCATGGCTGCAATCAAAAAACTTGTCTACGACGATAAGAAATACACGCTTGCCCAGCTCAACGAAGCGTTGAAGGCAGAGTTTAAGGGTTACGAGCAGATAAAAGCCGATTGTCTTGCCGCACCAAAATACGGCAATGACGACGATTACGCCGACCTCATTGTTAATGACCTCGTAAACTTCACCGAGCGTGAGCACCGCAAGTTCAAAACTCTCTATTCGGTTTTGAGCCACGGCACACTCTCTATCTCAAACAACACCCCTTTCGGTCAGCTCCTCGGTGCTTCGGCCAACGGCCGTGATGCGTGGATGCCGCTCTCCGACGGTATCAGCCCAACCCAGGGTGCTGATTACAAGGGACCGACAGCCATAATCAAGTCTGTATCGAAGATGCCAACCGACAGCATGAACATCGGTATGGTTCACAACTTCAAGCTTATGTCCGGCCTTTTAGATACTGCTGAAGGTGAAGCCGGCATCATCACCCTGATCCGTACTGCCAGCATGATGGGTAATGGTGAGATGCAGTTCAACTACCTTGATAACGAGACGCTGCTCGATGCTCAAAGACATCCAGAAAAGTACCGCGATCTCGTTGTTCGCGTTGCAGGCTACAGTGCATTCTTTGTTGAGCTTTGCAAGGATGTTCAGGATGAGATCATCAGCCGCACCACGCTGCACGAGATCTAAACACATATTGTCGAGACCAGAGATAGGTAAGGTAGAGGCTAGAGCATTATGGGCACCATAATTGAAAGAAAAGCACGGATTTTCAACATACAGAAATACAATATGTATGATGGACCAGGTATACGAACCCTCGTGTTCTTTCAAGGGTGTCCATTGCGTTGTAAGTGGTGCTCAAACCCCGAAAGTCAACACCGACAATCACAGGTAATGTTTAAACAGAACCAGTGTGTTGACTGCGGTGCCTGTGTACCGGTTTGTCCTGCGGGAATCCACACCATCTCAAGCGACGGGAAACACAAGGTTGACAGGAATATTGAATGTGTTGGCTGTCGTGCATGTGAAAGAGCGTGTCCTGAATCTGCACTGGCGATTGTCGGAGAGACGAAAACCATCTCCGAACTCGTAGATATTGTCGAAGAAGATTCACTCTTCTACGACACATCCGGTGGTGGCGTCACCCTTGGTGGTGGCGAAGCCCTTATGCAGCCCGAAGCCGCTACAAACCTGCTTCAGGTATGTAAGCAACGGGGTATCAACACTGCCATAGAGACCTGTGGCTATGCGCGCGCAAAAGTGATTGAAAAGGTCGCTGAGTTTACCGACCTTTTCCTCTTTGATGTAAAGCATATGAATTCCGAACGTCATCAGGAACTCACCGGCGTGCGCAATGAAATGATTCTTACCAATCTGCAGTGGCTTCTTGAAAACCGCTACAACGTAAAAATCAGGATGCCGCTTTTAAAGGGATGCAATGACGGTGAGCAGGAGATTCTTCAGCTTATCGAATTTTTAAAGCCATATCAGGATTTGAAGAACTTTAAAGGAGTGGATCTTCTCCCCTACCACAAGATGGGCGTCAACAAATACAACCAGCTTGACTGGAAGTATCCTATCGAGGGAGATCCTAAACTGAGCGATGCTGACCTTGAGCGTATTGAAAGCTTCATCAAAAAGTACAATTTCCCGGTTTCAGTGGTTCGCCACTAATCCGAAATTCACATGGGATTTAACACTATGATGGCACTTGGATTCATTGAAACACAAGGACTGCTGGCAGCCATTGAGGCAGCAGACGCCATGGTAAAAGCCGCTGATGTACAACTGATTGAGAAAAATCTCATTGGTGCCGGGCTGGTAACAATCACGGTTGGCGGTGAAGTATCGGCAGTGAATGCGGCGGTTGATGCAGGTATCACTGCTGTTGAACGCATTGATAGAGCAGCGCTTATCTCACACCATGTCATTGCACGACCATACGATGAAATCTCACATATAATCGCGACAGAAGGACCTTCGGCCGAACCCGCAACTCGTCCGGTCATTGAGGGTGAGGTCGAAGCTTCTGTGGAACCAGAAGCACAACACACTGAGAAAGACACCACAACTATCGAAGTTCAGGAAGAGTCTATCACGGCTCCAGCAGTCAAAGAAGTTCTGACTGCTGGCAAACAGGACCCGGGACCAGTTGTCGAAGACATACCAACTACAGAAACCGGACCGACTGAGAAACAGTATAGAGTTGTAGAATTAAAGAAATTAACAGTCAGCAAATTGCGACAGATTGCTCTTGGACTCAGTGAAATTTCACTTACCAGTGCAGAGATCAAGACCGCAACCAAGAAGAAACTGATTGAAGCTATCTTGGAGCCTTCCGGATTATAGGCATTTTTTTCTCAGATCGAGGCATTTGCTGAAAATTAAGCGGAGCTATATACATAATATTGCGAGCATTAATTTTCAGCAAATAACGAAGATATTAGGAAAAAAGGGCATTATCCGAATGGCTCCTTGGATAGCAACAAAAAAATAGAGGAACCATCACATGATAGACAAGGATTTATTATCAATACAGGAAGCCCGCTCTCTGGTTCGTACAGCTAAAACTGCACATGCTGAATTCGCTCAATACGATCAGGAGCAGGTTGACTGCATTGTAAAAGCGATTGCTGACGCAGCTATGGAACAGGCTGAATCTCTTGCAAGACTTGCAGTTGAAGAGACCGGTTTCGGTATCGTACAGGATAAGAAAGCAAAGAACGTTCTTGCCAGTGAAAAACTGTATGAAGCGATTAAGGACATGAAAACCATCGGTGTCCTGAGCGATGACAAAGAGAAGAAGATCACTGAAATTGCGGTGTCCATGGGCGTTATTGCAGGGATCATTCCTTCCACCAACCCCACCTCCACAACTATTTACAAGTCTATCATCGCGCTGAAATCAGGTAACGCCATCGTCTTCACTCCGCACCCAAGTGCTAAAAAGTGCATTGGCGAAACTGTTGCCATGATACGTAAAACCCTGCACGAATGTGGTGCTCCCGCAGATATGGTCAACGTCATGGCCGTCCCTACTCTTCAGGGTAGTACTGAACTGATGAAGGTTGCAGACCTTATTCTTGCGACCGGCGGTCCGGGAATGGTGAAAGCTGCCTACAGTTCCGGAACTCCTGCTCTTGGAGTTGGTGCCGGTAATGTGCCTGCCTATATCGAAAGAAGCGCCAACATTGAAGATGCGATCACCAAAATTTTCGCAAGTAAGACCTTCGATAACGGAACAGTTTGTGCTTCAGAACAGGCCATCGTCACTGAATCCGTCATTGCGGATAAGGTTAAAGCAACCGTGATCGCTCATGGCGGTTACTTCCTGCAAGGCGAAGAACTTGAGAAAGTTAAGCGGGTCATGGAACGTTCTAACGGCAGCATGAACCCGGATATTGTTGGTCGTGATGCAGCGTATATAGCAAAGCTTGCAGGCATCACTATCCCTGGCAATGTTCGCCTGTTGGTTTCAGATGAAAAAGGTGTAGGCCCTCAATATCCTTTCTCTAAAGAAAAGCTCACCGCCCTTCTCGGCTTCTATGTTGTCGAAGACTGGCAGGAAGCTTGCGATATTTGCCATGCATTGCTGAAGAATGGTGGTGTCGGTCACTCTCTGGCTATCCATTCGCAGAATGAAGAAGTCATTCGCGAATTCGGCATGAAAAAGCAGGTATCCAGAATGCTGGTTAATACCCCTTCCACTCATGGTGCTGTGGGTATTTCAACATCCCTTTTCCCTGCATTCACTCTTGGTTGCGGCACAATTGGCGGAAGCTCCACTTCCGACAATGTCACTCCGCTCAACCTGATGAACGTCAGAAGAGTTGCATATGATCTCGGCAATACGATCTGTCAGGCAGCTCCTGCGCAACAGAAGTCCGAAGAGCTGGATATTAACGCTATTACAGCGATGATTGTTGAGCAGTTAAAAAAGATGGCTTAGCCACCTATCAAAAATTGCCATTTCACCCAATCTCAGCGTTGCGTACGTAATTTTTATCCTCGGGATATCATGTATATGCCTGGGGTAAAAATTACATACGCGCCTCGATCTTGTCTGAAATAGCTAATTTTTGACCGCTCGATAAGCACAATTCAAAAGAGTTACACAAAATTTTAAGGAGAATCCCATGTCCTCTGCAAACGCACTCGGAATGATCGAAACAAAAGGCCTCGTTGGAGCAATTGAAGCAGCTGATGCCATGGTTAAAGCAGCCAACGTAACTCTCGTTGGTAAATCTCAGGTTGGTGGCGGTCTTGTGACCGTTATGGTTCGCGGCGATGTTGGTGCTGTTAAAGCTGCTACCGATGCAGGTGCTGCAGCTGCCAAGAATGTTGGCGAACTCGTAAGTGTTCACGTGATTCCACGTCCTCACAGCGAAGTTGAAATCATCCTTCCACGCACTGAAGGATAAGTGAAGCAGGTATAGTGCCGGGGGAACCCCACCTCTCCCTCGGCACTATTTATCTGGCTCCGCTTCACTATGCGAATCGCACCCCTGTAACAAGCAAAACGCTTTAGAATATTTTGTTTTTTTAGACCTGAGATCGAAGCAAACATGAACGAAAAAGCCATTAACGACATTCTGGAAGAAGTGCTCAAAAACGTCATTGACCAATTGGGTGACAAAAAGCAGGAACTCTCTGCTGGTAATTCCAGCTGCGAAGCTATCCCTGTTGAACTTTCCGCACGACATGCGCATCTGAGTGAAGAAGATTGTCTCGCTTTGTTCGGCGGTCCTCTGACGCATGTGCGTGAACTGTCGCAACCGGGTCAGTATCTCTGTAAAGAGCGCGTTCGCCTTATCGGTCCGAAAGGTGTTATGGACAACGTCGCCGTACTGGGCCCTGCCCGCAGCAGCTCGCAGATTGAAATTTCCAAAACTGATGCGCGGATTCTCGGTATTGATGCTCCAGTTCGGCAGTCAGGTGATACAGCAGGAACTCCAGGGATTGTTCTGGCATCTCAGACCGGCATCGTAGGACTTGAAGAAGGCGTAATCATTGCCTCCCGTCATATTCACATGTCTCCTGAAGACGCTAAAAAATTTGGTGTGTCCGACAAGGATAAGGTGAGTGTCCACTTTGACAGCGATCGCCCCTTAACCCTTAGAGATGTACTTGTCCGCGTTCACGAGAGCTTCAAACTCGCAATGCACATAGATCCGGACGAGGGCAACAGTGCAGGCTGGGACAAAACAGTTTCCGGTAGAATTCACGGTTGCTAACACGATTACATGGAGCCAGTTGTGGACTTTACAGCTATTGACCAAAAAATTCGCGCCCTTGAGAGCTGCATCGAGACGACCATATCGGTGCGCCACGATGAGAAACTCTATGTAGGTGTTGACCTCGGAACCGCATATATCGTTGTGGTGGTTTTAAACAGCGAGAAAGAACCTGTTGCCTGTGCAATGGAATTTGCCCAGGTAATAAAAGACGGTCTGGTCGTTGATTACATGGGAGCCACACAAATTGTCCGCAAGCTGGTCAACCAGTTACAAGATCGTCTGGGTCGCAAACTGACTCATGCAGCCATTGCTGTTCCTCCCGGAACCAATGCAAAAGACTGCCTCACCCATAGCTATGTGGTTGAAGGCACAGGGCTCGAAGTCACCGGCACTCTTGATGAGCCGACCGCAGCCAACGCAGTGCTTGGTCTTGAAAACGGCGTCATTGTTGATATCGGCGGCGGCACCACCGGTCTTTCAATTATTGAAAATGGCAAGGTGGTCTACGTTGCCGATGAAGCAACCGGCGGCACCCATCTTTCTCTTGTTCTGGCAGGTAATCAGCGTATCAGCTTTATCGAGGCTGAAGAGTTAAAAAAACAGACTGAACGCCATGACGATATCCTGCCGATTGTTCGCCCTGTTGTCCAGAAAATGGCCTCAATCGTCAAAAAGCACATAGCAGGATATGATATTTCTGCAATCCATCTGGTAGGCGGCACCTGCTGCCTAAAGGATATGGAACTGGTGATGGAAAAAGAGATCGGCAAACCTGTCTATAAGCCGGCTAACCCGTTTCTTGTTACTCCGTTGGGCATAGCCCTGAATTGTCATGCATAAGAGTCTCTCTATGGATGTAAATGAATTAGTTCGAACCATTACCCAGGAAGTCCTTAAGCAAATGCAAGCTGGAAGTACCAAGGACTGCATTATGGTTTTAGCGGAAAAAAACGACATTCTCGCCAATAGCCTGCATGACTGTTTGGGAGATGAGATCGAGATCTGCTATTTCGGCGAGAAGATCCCGAACACAACAATTTGCAGGTATATATTGCCCTACCTCACCTGCACAGATATGGCTGATCTTGCAGCCGGACGTGCTCACGGACCATATATGACAGAAGTGTTGAATTTGCTGCTTAAGGGAACTGAAATTGAAACTCTTGAGTTTGAATATACAGAGTACAGCGAAACTGCACCCGGCCCGTTGTTTACCTTATACGAATCGTACCTGACCACCTTAGCGGGTTTCGGCCTTAAACCGTTTCAGCCGAAAAGACCTGATTACATCCGCTTGTGGCAGACTCTTGTAACCGAAAAGGTGGTCAATGAAGCACAGCAACAGGGAGCATCTCTTCTGCAGGTTCCTGTCGCAGCGCAGATAACCCCTCTGGCGGCTGAAACCGCCAAAAATCTGAAAATTACCATTCAGAAATCTCTCTAAGGATTGAGATCGTATGATTATCTGCAAAGTTGTTGGCAATGTCTGGGCAACCAGGAAAGAGGAAACTCTGAATGGTCTGAAACTGATGATTGTTCGACGAACAGACCTGAACACTGACGAAGAGCATGAAACCTTCGTTGCGGTTGACTGCGTAGGTGCAGGCATGGGCGAACCTGTTCTTGTGGTTACAGGCAGTTCTGCACGTATGGCTATGAGAAATCAGAACTCTCCGGTTGATGCTGCAATTGTCGGTATCATTGATGGCAGCGAAAGCTAAAGGTATGTCTCTCATGGATACCCTGGGAATTGTAGAAGCAAAAGGTATTGCGGGCGGTGTCTGGCTGGCGGATGCGATGGTGAAAGAGGCGGATGTCGAACTTGTCCGGGCTTCTACCATATGCTCCGGCAGGTACCTCATTTTTGTAGCAGGTGACCGCGCAGCTGTGGCTACTTCTGTGCAATTTGCGCAGGATTCAGGCCGCTCACTGGTTGGCAGTTTTGTTATTTCCAATGTCTCTTCGCAGCTGATGGCAGTGTTACAGAGAGACATCGTGACCCACAAAGGCGGAGCACTGGGCGTTATCGAATGTCGCAATGTCTCATCCGGAGTTGTTGCAGCCGATAGCACAGTTAAAGGTTCTGACATTCAGCTCCTACGTCTTGTTGCCGGACAGGGCATCAATGGAAAATCATATTTCGTAATTGGCGGCGATGTTGCCTCTGTAGAAGAAGCTGCACAGACTGCCGAATCTATTCTCGGTAAAAATCTGGTGGACGCGGTTGTCATTCCCAGACCCGACGCCACGGTAGTAGCATCGCTCATTAAAGGATTGAGATAAACCATGAAAAAGAAACTTGTAGAAGTAAGCACCCTGAAGTCCTACATCTGTGAGGCCAATTCCAGAATCTTCGTTGATACAACCATGATCCTGACTCCGGGTGCCAAAGACGAACTGAGCAAGAGAAAAATAGCGATCATTCGCGATACTGTACCTGAATTCGCAAGTTGCGGTGCCGCTTCCTGCCCAGCACGACTCTGTGCGGATGGCGTGGAAATGACGAATGACACTCCTGATACAAAGAGTACACAAAGTAGCGATGACGCTGACATAGAACGATTGTTCTTTGGCGTAGCCGCGATGGTAAAAGAAGAGTTTGGCATTGAAGATCATCAGCAACTGAAAGATATCAGCTGCAAAATCGTCAAGGCCCTGAAAGAAACACTATAAAGGACATTTGAAAAACTCATTTTTCAAAACCCTCAGCATACATACAACATGGAGATAATATGATGAATGCACTTGGAATGATCGAAACTAAAGGTCTGGTTGGCGCAATTGAAGCAGCTGATGCAATGGTTAAAGCTGCCAATGTGGAACTCGTTGGTCGTGAGCAGGTTGGTGGTGGTCTTGTGACCGTTATGGTTCGTGGTGATGTTGGTGCAGTTAAAGCTGCTACCGATGCAGGCGCAGCCGCTGCTGATCGTGTTGGCGAACTGAGAAGTGTTCATGTAATTCCACGCCCTCACAGCGAAGTGGAAGTTATTTTGCCGAAGCAGATCAATAAGTAAGAGTCCTTAGGGGTGCAGATCGTTTCCCCCTTTTGGGTCTGTGCCCCGTCTTTTTTATTTACGCAATAACAGTAGTACTTTTAGATATTAGACGTATTGGAGAATCAGGTGACACAGTTTTACGGCAAAACAAAAATCTGCTACGGCGAGGATGCTATGGACTCTCTTGAGCAGCTGACCGCCCGGCAGGCTTTAATAGTTACCGACCATTTTATGGTTAAAACCGGGTTTGTCGATCGAGTGAAAAGCCATCTTGACCGTAACAATATCCCCAACATTGTCTTTGCCGATGTGGAATCAGATCCTTCCCTGGATACTGTTACCAATGGTACACGATTGCTGCTGCAAAACAAGGCTGACCTCGTGATTGCCCTGGGCGGCGGGTCACCAATTGATGCGGCGAAAGCCATGATATACTTTGCGCATAAGGCCTCTGATGATGTTCTCAAACCGACACTGGTCGCCATCCCCACCACCAGCGGCACAGGATCTGAAGTAACAGATATTTCCGTGGTGACTGACAAGGTCAAGGAAATCAAGATTCCACTCCGTGATGAGTTGTTGATTCCGGATATGGCTATTCTTGATGCCCGCTTTACCCGTTCACTTCCGCCAGCCATTACTGCAGCAACAGGCATGGATGTTTTAACGCATGCTATCGAGGCCTACACCTCAAGGCAGGCCAACGCATTCACCTCTATCTATGCAAAGTACGCTATCCGCTACGTGTTCGATTACCTGTTACGGGCTTATCGCAACGGCGATGACATGGAAGCCAGAGAGAACATGCTTCTTGGCTCCTGCATGGCGGGTATGGCCTTTAATAACAGCGGACTTGGAATCACCCATTCAATCGCTCACAGTCTTGGCGGAATTTTCCACGTGCCTCATGGACTTGCCAATGCCGTGATCCTGCCGTATGTCATTCGCTTCAACAGCTTTGACGTAGGGCTTCGTTATCAGGAAATCGCCCAGATGCTCTCTCTTCCTGCAGCTACAGTTGAAGAAGGAAGCGCAAGTCTCATCCAGGCCATATTCGACATGAACGAATCTATGGGTATTCCCACCAGAATTGGCTCCCTGAAGATTGAAGAAGATGCCTTCACCAACCACGCTGATGTGATTGCCCGCAACGTGCTTGAAGATATCTGCACAGGAGGCAATCCACGAAGGCCTTCCCATAGTGATATTCTCAAACTCTTAAAAGAAGCCTGGTAAATTATCAGACAAATTGGTGCGTTTTTCGATCAGGAAAGAGGAAGTAATGAGAGAACAAGTAATAGAAAAAATTCGCGAAACCGGTGTTGTCGGTGCTGGCGGTGCAGGGTTACCCACACACGTGAAAGCAAGCGCCACCGTAGATACCGTTCTGGTCAATGGGGCCTCCTGTGAGCCGCTCCTGATGAGTGATCCGTATCTTATGGAAGCCGAAATAGATACGGTTATCCGCGGCCTGCATATAGTCATGGACTGTACCGGAGCAAGCAAGGGCATTATCTGCCTTAAGGGCAAACACAGTAAAGCTCTGGCCACTGTTAAAGCAGCTGTAGCCAAAGACGCCACCGGTCGTCTCGAAGCATTTGAACTGAAAGATTTTTATCCGGCAGGTGATGAACAGGTGCTTGTTCACGAAGTGCTGGGTAAGACTGTTCCCGAGCGCGGGATTCCGCTTCAGGTCGGGAGTGTGGTCAGTAATGTTGAGTCTCTTTTCAATATCGCCCAGGCAATGGAAGGCACCCCGGTAACCCACCGCTACCTGACTGTTACTGGTGATATAAAGAACCCCATGGTGGTAAAAGCCCCGGTTGGCACTCTGGTTTCCGATGTTCTTGCTTTTGCAGGCGGCCCCACCATTGCTGACTACAAAGTTGTAGATGGTGGCCCTATGATGGGTCGCGTACTTCCGGATATCAACCAGCCGATTACCAAAACCACCAGTGGTCTTATAGTGCTGCCACCTGAGCATACAGTCGTTGCAGGTAAGATCATGAACCCCGAGAGACTTCGCCGCATTACCAACACGGTTTGTTGCCAGTGCAGCCGGTGTACAGATCTTTGCCCACGAAACCTTCTGGGCCACTCACTGCATCCACATAAACTGATGCGGGTTCTGGATTCTCAGGTACTCGACAGCAATATCGCACGGGAAGCACTCCTCTGTTCAGAATGTGGAATCTGTGAGAAATTCGCCTGTCCAATGCAGGTTTCTCCCAGAGAGGTCAATGCGCAAATCAAGAAGGTACTGATGAGCGAAAAGATCAGCTGGGAAAGTTCAGGAAAAGAACTTACAACCAATCCGTTCAGGAAAATTCGTGCAGTTCCCACCAGCCGACTTATTCAGCGCCTGAACCTTGGAAAATACGAAGCGCATGCAGGTTACGGCGGCGAAATGACCGCCACCAAAGTAATTCTGCCACTGAGCCAGCATATCGGGGCACCCGCCACATGTGTAGTTTCGGTTGGCGATACGGTTGTTACCGGCGACTTGATTGGAGAAATCCCTGAAGGCGCTATGGGTGCAAGAGTACACGCCAGTATTGACGGCGTTATAGAATCAATTGCTGATGGCAAAGTAACCATCAAGTCTTGATACTGGAGATATAATTATGGATTTACGAACTATCGGTTGCGTCGAACTCAATAGCGTTGCCCTCGGGATGCGTGTCGCAGATGAAATGGTCAAGGCAGCAAGTGTAGAGCTGGTAGTGGCTCGCCCGACCTGCCCGGGAAGATATATTGTTGTTGTTTGCGGAGACACCGGATCTGTACAAAGTTCAGTAGAAGTGGGTCGTGAGATCGCTGCAGATATGGCGGTTGACTGGTTCACCATCGCAAGTGTGCATATGGATGTGTTCCCGGCCTTAAGCGGAACCTCGATACTACCAAAGATTGATTCTCTTGGTGTTATCGAAACCTGCACCACAGCTTCCTGTATTCTTGCAGCCGACGCAGCAGCTAAAGCAGCTGACGTTCAGCTCGTCGAGATACGGATGGCGGCAGGACTTGGCGGCAAGGCCTTTGTTACTATGACAGGAGATGTCGGTTCTGTGCAGGCTGCTGTTGATGCTGGTGTTGCCGGTGTCGGTGATGCCGGTCCGGTCCACAGCCATGTAGTTATACCATCGCCTAGCGAAGAACTTAAGGCGCATTTACTGTAACCAGTTCCGGTCCGAAAACAGTGTCTTCCATCTAACTCTTCTTTTCAGGATGGAAAGCTAACCATTTAGCTATGTGCGCGGCCCCACCCCGCGCATGCAGCTTTTTCATGAGAAAAGCTATGTCCGAAAACAACACAGATCAAAAACAGCGCATTATTCAAGAATATGTGCCGGGTAAGCAGGTGACCCTCGCGCATGTTATCGCGAATCCGCATCGATCAATTTACCTAAAGCTGGGATTGGATGACGAAACCGCTGGTGCCATAGGTATCTTGACTATCACCCCATATGAAGGCGTGATCATCGCTGCCGATGTAGCTACGAAATCAGCATCGGTTGAGATCGGCTTTCTTGATCGTTTTGGTGGTTCGTTACTTCTCGTAGGTGATGTTGCCAGCGTTGAAGCAGCAGTCAGTGAAGTGCTCAATTATTTTAATGATGTACTGCACTATTCCATTGCGGAAATGACCCGCTCTTAAGCGAATAGTATCTCAAGCGAGCAATGCCACTATGAAGAAAATGATGTTTATAGGGGAAGCCCTCGTGGGAAAAAGCTCTTTGATTCGTGAGCTTTCCGGGAAGGAATACACATCCCGTCGAGCGATGGCAGTAGAATACTTTGGGCAGTATATCAACACTCCCGGAGAGTTTATAGAGAACAGACGTTTTTACCACGCACTCATCACATCTTCTGCCGACTGCGACATTATTGCCTTTGTTCAGGATGCAAGTCGTAAAAGCAGTCTACTCCCTCCCCTATTCGCCTCAATGTTCAACCGCAAAGTCATCGGTATTGTTTCCAAGATTGACCATCCAGAAGCCAACATAGAACGCGCTCAACTCTTTTTGCAAAATGCCGGGGTTAAAGAGTTCTACCTCACAAGCAGCATATTGGGAGAAGGACTTGTTAACCTTCGTCAGATGCTTCAGTAGAATTTTCATTCCCACGATTATACTATGAATTGTGCTTAAATTACGGATCAGATAGACATCTTCACTTCTCAAGTTTTCGCATCCAGCAATCCTCGTCAACCTCACTACCGCTCTCTGAACTATGCGGGAGTAAGCTCTTTTCATGCTTCATTTACCCTGCCAACCTCAATACATGATTAGATAGTAGTATCAACGCCTAGACTGTCCGGAAATGGAGCAACTTTTTTGGTTGTTTTTGAAATCTTCTTGAGCCACGGGAAAAACTAAAAGACATAGCCAATTCCGACCTTGCCTTCAAACTACGAAATGCAGAATTACCATTTCTTTCTGCGTTTGAGCCTGAAGCCAGCAAGACCAGCTAAGCCCGTGCCAAACAAAAGCAGTGTGGCTGGCTCTTGAACTGGTTGGTTCAAATCGGCGGTAATGCTATCGTTAAGGAAAGCACCTCCAGCCATAGAGTTAAAAGCAGAGCATCCTTGACTCTGCTTTTTTGTTTTAACTTCATTTCATACATTAAACTCAACAAAAAATGCCAATCCGTTTTCAGGGGAGCCATCTAAACTTTGATTGCTGCTTTTGCTTAATTCTTCCGACGCTTCAATCCAATAAACCCGGCCAAGCCGATGCCAAAAACAAGTAGACTGGCAGGCTCTGGTAGAGGCTGAGTCTGAATATGCCCAGTAAAGATTGCCAAGCCTCTAGGGTTGCTGAGGTAGTAGTCTGCAACACCCTGAAGACCTAAGTCCATGTTGAAGACCCAAGCTTCATTATAGTGAAACTGATCAAGTGTACTGGACCAGTAAGTAGCCGAAACTAAATTATCAAAAGGTCCTGTGTTGTTCAGTCCATAAGGATCAAGTTCCAACTTTGCGTCGGTGGTGAAATACCCATTATTACCAAGCTCGGTGTAAAATAGATGGCTTAATTCTGATGTGTCAGGGTTGTTATATCCAAATGAAGCCGAGCCGTCATAAGTGATTTGGATTTGTTCAAACAAGGTTTCGGAATCATCCACCGTTGAGGGCAGGCGCCAGTTGTCATATGTCACGCCGTTAACCGTGACGACAAGATTTGCCGCCCAAGTCATATGATTATCCCATCTATTTAAATCCTCG
Source organism: Desulfosediminicola flagellatus (assembly GCF_005116655.2). Lineage (GTDB taxonomy): Bacteria > Desulfobacterota > Desulfobulbia > Desulfobulbales > Desulfocapsaceae > Desulfopila > Desulfopila flagellata. The sequence goes on from NZ_CP050698.1 coordinate 4,548,680, forward strand.
GGAGAGGTATAATCCAACCAAGTGATATCCAGATCGGTGTCGTGAATCAATTTATAATTACCGTCAATCCCCGCTATCGTACCCATACCTGAAACCACCAAATCAGCGTGTGCTTGACCGCTCAAAGTTAACAAACCCAATAATGCCAAACCTGCCCAATACCGATTTTTCATTGGTTCCCTCCACTTTCTGTTGGATAATAGCTAGAAAATGAGCACCCCCCTGAAAGGTTTCTTCCTGTTCGCCCAAACTGGCACACAGCTAGAGTTCGGGTTCAGATTACTCGCCTTTGTTAGTTTCAAAGTTGTCGGGCACCATGCCCGAAACCACAACACTATTGGTCGTCAGTGATCACGTTCCATTTGTAATCTGTCAAGCGCCCAGTGGTGCCAATTGCAGATCCGCGGGAAGGCCAGTAAACCCGGCGTGCAAAAACAACACCAAATGAATCAAAACAGATAACAAACGCCGGATTAACAGGACCACCTATTATTTAATTTTTTTGATACTCTGAATAATCAACTTGGGAAACACGATCATTTTCAAATTTTATGCCGACTGTTTTTGAAATTTTTCGCCTACCACGTTCACCCAATTTTGAAAGTACTTCGCTCATGCTCATTCCTGGCTTAATTTATGAGCGTGCGTCCTCGGTAGAGGATATATCAGCTAGATGACTGTTGCTATTATAAGTTGGAACCATACAGCCTGACATGGCTAGTATTACTAGTGTAAAGATTGAACTTGTTATGTAGCGAAAATTAGGCATTATTCACCTCATACGTTCAGTTTTGTGTTTTAGAGTATATTACGATGTTACACCTAATAGACTGCGTGAAACAATGATATGATACAGGCATGCTGCGTGTTAGGTAACACGAAAGATTACACAACACTATCGTGCAAATCACAGGAGCCTTGTTCAAGGTGATTCAGGATGAAGATGTCTCCTGAACACTGTTGACCAAACATCATCATATAATCCTCAAAGAACTGGATTTTAATCAACCAGAGGAGGTGCAATGATGAAAGTCAGTCAGGCTATTTCTTATCACCTGCAGTATCACAAGGCAAATTCACAACTTAATACCCAACGGTGCGTCGAGTATGTCCTGGGTAAATTCCACAATCACTTTAACGAGAGAGATTTGGCTTCGGTTTCTGAGGAAGATGTTCTCAACTTCCTCAACAAACCACCTTCTATTGGAGTCGGACAACGCCAACACATTAAATTTTATGACTTTATTTTTTAGTAACAGGTGTTTTGAAGCTTAAAAGGCCCTTTTGGGTATCAAAAAGAGTAACCTAAGGCAAGAAGCTATCAGATGATGGTGAGAAATCCGTGCCGCATTTTAGGTAACAAAGGTGCTGCCACTTTCCTTAGAAGTCGATTTTTAGAAAGCATTAAGCTTGGGATTGACATCTACCTATACTTGTATCCTTCCAACATTACAGGTAATTTTCCTCCAAGTAACTTCTTCAGTATTGCCGCTTTCACTATTCAACTGAAATATAGGCCGGCAATATGCGAGAATTTACCTCATAGGTAACTGGAAACACAGAAGCTTAACGCTTTCGATTTTTACCCATAAAAATAGCACTCCGAGGACTAAAACAACCACTTTTCGATACAAATCAACCGTAATTCAAATAACTTGACATGGTCCAACCCCAAATACTATATTTAAACACTTTGTGGCCTTGCCGTAGTCGCACAAGATTATATTCTAATCACTTAAACTTAACACCTCTGTATGAAGGCATACTCAGCATAAACTTAATCATCAAAACAAAATATGGCATATCAAGACTCTAACCCTGAACGTCGCAATCTAATAGTTACTTCTATTGCCTTAAGTGCATACTGTTATGCTGGAGGAAGTATAGCCGAACCGAGTATTCGACTACAGTTCATTAATGCCACATTCTCTATTCCAGGAGTTTTGGCTTTAATTGGATGGCTGGTCCTCTTTTGGTTCATCTATCGATATTGGCTGGCTCATAATGGTGACTTCTCAAAATCATTTAGAGAAGAATTTCATAATATTACAGGCAAACAGTACCTAACAAACTTCATGAATCAATGTATTGGTCAAAGTCCTATACAAGATGATGAAGAAGGCTACCGAGTGAGTGGACTTGCTTGGTGGAAAAACTGCGTGACTATACAATGCAGGTACTATCTAACCGTAAATCGTGATCCTAACGGAAGAATAGTATTTGGCACCCCTACTTCAGCTCACAAGGAAACACCACGTCTGCTACTAAATAATTTTAAAGGGTGGGTTCTAACTACGAGAATCACAGTTGACTGCATGATAAAAAAGCCAAATTCAAGTTACCTGTTCCCGTACATTTTAGCTTTGGTAGCTATCTTGGGAGGACTTTGGAGATTACTTTCGACCTAACAGATCGCAACTTCGCCCCGCTAAAACATTAGGGTCGGACCGCGCCAACACACCACATTTCATGACTTTATTACTAGAAAACTGGTGTTTTTGAAGCTTAAAAGGCCCTTGTGCGTATCAAAAAGAGAAATCTAAGGCAAGAAAGTATCAGGTAATAGTGAGAAAAATTCGTGCGGTATTTTAGGTAACAAAGTTGCTGCCACTTTCCTAAGAGGTCGCTTTTATCTATAAAAAGAGCATTCCAAAAACTAAAACAACCACTTCACGATACGAATCAACTGTAATTCAAAAAATTTGACTTGGTCAGATTCCAAACACCCCAAACACCCTGCCACTTATTCCTATTGCTCATGAGCACCACCGTGTCAGCGTTTGGAATCACTTATCGAAAACTTCCGGGTAATGCTTGTGAGCGCAGTCCGGACACATGCCGTGGCTGAAATTCACTTCCATGTGTTCCTTTATGTAGACATCTACCTGGTTCCAGAACCCCTTGTCATCACGTATCTTTTTACAGTAGGAGCAGATAGGGATTATACCGCGCAGCGTCTTTACCTCTTCCAATGCAGTCTGTAACTCGATAATCAACCGCTCCCGCTCCTCATCTGCCTTCTTTCTTTCTGTTATATCCTGAACAGTTCCGAGGAGAGTTACTGCCCCGGAAGCAGTGTCATGAAGGACCTCGGCTCGCCCATAGAGCCAGCGCTCCACACCATCGGAAATCCGCTTAATCCGATACTCCCTGTCGAATGGAAGTCCCTCTTCGAGGACCCGCTTCAAGAGGACTGCTAACTCCTCCCGATCCTCAATATGGAAAAGGTTGCACCAGCCTTCGGCGTCCTTTGTGTATCCGGCATCTATACCAAAAATCTCGTCCAACACCTCAGTAGAAGACCATTGGCCGGTAGCAATATCGTAGTTGTAGGAGCCCACGCGGGCGATGCGTTGTGATTCCCGTAGTCGCCACTCACTCTCCTTCAGGCTCTGCTCCGCCTGCTTCCGGGCAGTGATGTCGTGGACTATAGAGAACGAATACTCCTTTCCCTGCATCGAGATAGGGTTGGCGTACACCTCTATGTCGCGGATCTCGCCATTGGCAAGCTGGTGCTGATACATGTAATACGACCGTCTCTCTGCCACCGCCCGCTTAACCTCGGCACGGATCTCTGCCTCCGGAGTGATGTTAAGGTCGGGAATCCTCTTTGTCAGCATAGTCTCCAGGTCATAGCCGTAGAAGTCCAAGGCCGATTTATTTGCGTCGATGATTGCAAATGTTGATAAGTCGACCACATACATCACAGCACTATGATTCTTAAAAACCTGTTGGAACAACATCGAATCCACCAAAATGGCACTATCATTGGTCCCTTGAGTCTCTACCTCTTTATCCGACCTCGTTACAACTCGATCCGTATGCATCGAACCCTCGAGCAACGCGATGCGGTGGCGTAGCTCATGAAGTTCTGCAATAAGATCCTCTCTAGTCCGATCCTCATCACTCATAGAGTTTCCTCAGCAGATAGCCTCTCAGAGGCCAATTACACATTAAGTCGTTGTAATTCAATTCAATCCCCTTAAACCAACAGGTTAACATATGCTCTTCATGAATTAATTCAATCCTAGCTAATCAGTATCATTGAAGCAAATTTTTCTTTCCCTGAGCAGGTTTCTTTTTTTAATTATAAAACATGAACCGCAATATCATGGGTTCTGCCACAAACTTGCCATTGAGTAACCTCCACCTAACTTGAAATTGCATACCAATATAACAGGGAGAGAAGAACTCTTTCCCCTGAGACCAAAGGCGTTTTGTGATATTGAATGGAAAGGAAAAATGATCCTGCAAGCTAAAGCTCCCCGTGCATAATCGGTCGCCTGTAATGTTTGTGGTGAGATGGTCATAGAGAACAACCTAGCTAAGAGAAGAAACCATCTGGTGTTCAGAGACTGTCAATACTGAGTGAACAACTATAGATTGCATAATAAGGAGAGTCCTAATATTTTTTCGACGATAGATAAGCCAAACTACTCTGTCCAATTTTGAGATATGAAAAGAAGGGAAAAGGCCCCGCACCAGGAGGGGGAAGATTGTGGTGCAGGGCCAGGACTACCCAGTACCCATATCTTTTCATTTTTTGCCAAATCTGTTGCTTTTCCAGCATTCTGCACAGACTGGAAGCGTGCATAAGGACTGAGTGTTTCAGAAGCGTATTGTATTTTACTCAGTCCTTTTGTTGTGTTTTCAAGGATCCCACGCAATCTGTAAGGCTGAGGTTTTGACTTATGGGTAATAAGCAGGGCTATGAGCCTACTATTTACAGCATTTGCTTTACCTGTTGAACTACCTGAAGATAAGCGTCAACACGCTTCGTGTCAGGATTATCGTATTTTTGATTGAGAAAAGCTCGCGCCTGGCTTTCCTCACAGTCCATCACTTCGTATATAGAGGACAAATTAAAATAATCGTGTGCCTCATCTATGAGCTGATCTATGGTTTTTTCAGTCATACCAATACCTTTCTATCATCTCCTGGAGGGAAATTAACCTCTCCTTAATTCAATAATTATAATCTACGTCATCCGTCTCTAGAAACAGATAGCCTTTTCCTTTACCAATTTTCTTCGTGTAATCAGAACTATAACAATCCATAAACTCTGCTTCGAACAGCATATCCATACTGTTCCCCTGCAAATCTGTTATGATAACTGCAAGATCGCCATGGATACGACCCATTCGGAAACTCACACCTGGATTGCCATTATCTTGAGTCGCTCCTGCTACCCTTAAGTACAAGGAAAAATTGCAGCTTCTTCCTACATCCTCAATCAGTTCGCCAGTGCACGTAATTTCTGTAAAGTATTTTTCTTCGGCCATCTCACTGATATCTACTGAAATAGCATTCCTATCCACTTTCAATGAAGTTGTAGCCAAAGACTCTAACCTAACAGTAGAATTCGCACGTGGATCTCGTTTCAGAATACAGTTGATGATCTCACAGGCAATTTCGGGAAAACATGAAACGTATTTCTGTGCACCAAGGCCGTAATTCATGCCGAACTCCATTCCTTCCATCTTTTGACAGCTTCAAAGAGCAAAGCTATCTACCAAACTTTTATAGCAACAGAGTATCCTTTCAGTACATTTTGGTATTGATCACATACGACATTTTTTTTTGCACTTTACGCCAGATAACGTAAACTTCTAATAGTGAACCGAAACCATGTCGTATTTTATAATTGCAAATACAGTATGAGGAGAAAGCGTTGTATCAGACAAAGCTTGCCAGTATCCAGATAGTGCTTTGGAAAATCTTAAAAGCATACAATCAGGATGCAGAAGCAACTTTTCAGGCAGTTGGTCTAGACCCAGCCCTCATGTATAACGAGGGTGCCCGTTATCCGTTGCTGAAAATAGCCGCCCTTTGGCAGGAGATGGCCCGGAGGATTGATGACCCGTGTTTTGGTCTGACTACGGCTGTTCATTGGCATCCGTCAAACTTTGGGGCGTTAGGCTATGGCCTATTGACCTCCACGAGTTTACGCATGACACTGAGACGGCTAATAAGATTTCACAGGGTAATCTCTGATGCCCGTTTTGGAGAACTGTTGGAGGATGGTGACAGACTTGTGTTTAGATTCTGTCATGTCGATGAGCCGGTTTACTGCCAGCCACGCGAAGATGGCGCAATAGCCTGGTTGCTGAGTGTACTGCGGGTGAATTATCATCGTGACTTTGCCCCCGTCGAAGTGAATCTGATTCACAAAGAACCAAGTTGTAGCGGGAAATATTATGAATTTTTTCGCTGCCCTGTCAATTTCGCAGCAGACCATTGTTCAATAGTGCTCCCAATCGCGCTTGTTGATGAGCCACTTCCTGGTGGTAATGAGCAGTTTTCAGGTATACATGATCGTTTAAGCAGCCAGTATCTTGTTAGTCTTGATGATAATGAAATCATCTCCAAAACGAAAAAAGCTATTGTCGAACTCCTACCATCAGCAGAGGCAAACCTTCAGAGCGTCGCATCACTTTTAAAGCTTGGGCCCCGAAGTCTTCAACGTCAATTACAAGCTGAAGGAATAACCTTTCTCGGTTTACTGGATGAGACGCGGAAACAGATCGCCCGGGAGTATCTTAGAGACGACTCGATGGATCTTGCCGAAATTGCCTTTCTACTTGGCTTTGCAGAGCAATCCACTTTTTCCCGTTCATTTAAACGGTGGATGGGGACTTCTCCAGGAAAATACAGAATCTCCGCGAATATTGACAGTGCCACTCTTTGATGTCACTTGAGTGATCAGCTTCCCTTCTTTATAAAGTGTATTTTTGGTTATCTACATTCGTGGATACTCTGAAGCAATCGTTCATAGGAAATTCAAATTCGAAAATAAAGCTGAGTAATGATTTACAATTACCCAGTATCTTCCTACTCTCCTATTTCCAGGGGTTCCTTGACTGATACAATAGGATTTACAGTCGGTGGCGGTGGCCGAAACAGGTGTCCTGTTATCATACCTTTCGTTGTACCAAATGCGGCCACAGTCCATGCTGTGAGCAAACCAATATAGTAAAAAATACTAATCCATTTAAACAGGGGCAAACCGGTATGATGTGCTAATTGCGCAATTCCTGTAACACATGTACCTACAGGGAAGGTAAATGCCCAATAGGTCAGGGCAAATCTCATCTGTCTGCGACGGGCCCGAAGGGTCAATAGAGTTGCCAGACAAGTCCAGAGAAGCACAAACCCAAATACAGGCACACTATACAGCACCGCAAACAATTCAAATCCATACGCAATCTTAGAGGAAACAGCCCCTTCTGCAACCGTTCCCAATATTCCGGCAGCGGTCATAGATTGCCCTAAAGGGCCTAAAACAATCCATAGAGTGGGGACTCGGGAGGTACCTGATGTTCCATGATGAGCTAACCTGCTCCAGATCATTGAAATAATAATCAATGCAGCCACAAGACTTAAGCCGAACATAGAAAAACAGAGATAAAACATTGTCTCTCTAAGTACACCAACGGGAGTATAGGGAACCAGCATTGCACCGATAGCCGCCGATACCATCGGAGGAACAACGGGCATAAGCCACCCTCCAAAGGCAGAGTCTGGTCGAACCTTAAATGTGGTAAACAAACGAAAGGGTATAATAATAGCTGAACCAAGACCGGCAATAGTGCCAATAAACCAGAGGATCCAGGTAATTTTAAGGGCTAACTCCTGGCCCAAAACACTATCCCCCAGCAACAATGTCCCACCTGCAACAGTAAGCATGGCCATTGGTGGGGCACCATAAAACTGTGCCATCATAGGATCTCTAAAATGCTTTTTCCAAACATTTGACCTCTTAAGTAAGAGGACACAAGTGGCAAGAACAAGACCAACCAACATGCAGGAAGCAAAGCACCAGACAATCAAGGCAAAACCGTGAAGCTTATCAGACAATAGTGGTAGCGATGCCGCTGCATTGGCAATAATCCCTGTACCCATTACCGAGGCAAACCAGTTGGGGCCTAATTCATAGTCATTGGTTGCACCTGTGACTGTATAAAAAAAACGTTTCCACCAAAAACCTTTGACACTCGGATTTTTAAAATCGTTATCCATATTTTTTCAATCCTATCTATGGGCAATACGTTTATGAGCATCGACGGGATATGCAGTGACGAAGCTATAGGCAACTCCACCCAAAAAACAGCACAATGGGGATATCACTATTATAGCTTAATCGAAGATTGAAAACTCTGGTGACAATAAAAAGCTGCTAAGCACCCTCTACTCAAATTAAAGGGTCACAACTTAGCAGCTCAGGATCGTTGGAAGACATATTTCTTCATTTCTACTCCAGATCATTTCCCAAATCACATTCCCCTTGACTGCCAGCCTACCTACAGGTAGGTTACCGACATGAATGATACACGAACAAAAATTTTAGATGTAGCTGATGATCTCGTGCAACGAGTAGGGTTGAACGCTATGAGTTACAAGCACATCAGTGAAGCAATAGGAATCCGCAAAGCCAGTATTCATCACCATTTTCCTAAAAAAGGAGATTTGATTGATGGAATGCTTGAGCGTTGCGAAACCTCCTATAGCGACAGATACAGGCAGATAGTAAACGGGTGCGGACAAGCACCTGAAAAACTACGGAAAATTGCTGCATTATTTGAAGAAGGTCTGAGTAACAATAAACTCTGCCTGGTTGCATCAATCAACACCGACTGCAACACTCTCCACGAGAGTTCATCTAAGCTTCTTCAAGGCACCATAGAAAACACGTTGTCTATTTATTCCACAGTATTTGAACAGGGAAGAGAAGAGAGATCTCTAACATTTACAGGAACTAACGCTGAAGCGGCGTTTACCTTCTTTTCTTTTCTGATTGGTGCACAATCTTTAGCACGCTCACACGGTGGGATTAATTCCTTCCATCAGGCCACTGAACTTTTTATAGAAGGATTTATCGTCTAGCAGGATGTTGGAGATTGATAAAAAGGTTATCTCGGGTCATTTCTTAACCTTCTCACCTACCTACTAATAGGTTGAATGAACAATTTGACCAACCTTGCAGGGATTGAAAATACATTACACGTAATAAAACTATGAGAATAATTGAGCCATATAAAGGTTTTGAGCAAGGTCCTATCCGCCCTCCCAGCGAGGCCCAAAGCTTACTGATTAGAATCAGTCGTAATTGTCCATGGAATCGCTGTACATTTTGCGGCTTATACAAAGATACAACGTTCAGCATGCGCCCTGTTGACCATGTGTTGCATGACATTGATACAATACGATTTTACGTTGATACCATTGAAACTGTTTGGAAATCAGGGGGTACACTTTCCAAATCAGAGCTATACGCTCTCTCCCCTAATGGCCAAAAAAGTGACCCGCAAACCATTCACGCAGCTGCCAGTTTTCTGGCGAATGGTATGGAGTCAATTTTCATTCAAGACGGAAACAGTCTGGTTATCAAACCAGCAGATATCATTCTAATCTTGCGCCATCTCAAGCAAGCGTTCCCCAATATTAAACGAATAACTTCCTACGCACGTTCACAGACCATTGCCAAAATAAGCGATGAGAACCTGAGTATTATGGCCTCTGCAGGACTAAATAGAATCCATATCGGTATGGAGTCCGGTTCGGACACTGTCCTTAAAAGGGTAAAAAAAGGCACTGACAAAGCAACTCAGATTGTCGCCGGAAAAAAAGTCAAAAGAGCCGGTATCGAGTTATCTGAATACGTTATGCCCGGGCTTGGAGGAAAAGAGCTCACACGTGAAAACGCATTAGAAACAGCTGATGCCATTAATCAGATAAATCCGGATTATATACGTTTGAGAACACTTGCTCTCCCCCCATCAGCTCCTCTTGCAAACGAATTCCACAATAGAGACTTTGCAAAAATGGGCGAAGTCGATACTGCTAAAGAACTGCTTCTTTTCCTCGAGCAATTGGGTGGTATTACCAGTGCTGTTCGAAGCGATCATATACTGAATCTTTTTCCGGAAGTTGATGGAGTACTTCCCGGTGACAAAGAAAAAATGTTGCAGCCTGTTAGAAATTTTCTTGAGCTAAAACCTTACGCACAAACGATATTTTGCATCGGAAGACGAACACATGTGATTGAACAGTTCAGCGACTTCAACGACTCTGTCAAGCGTGAAAGTGCCATGAAGATGTGCACTAAGCTCGGTGCAACACAAGAAAATTTCGACATGATTATCGATTCGATAATGAAGCGATTTATTTAACAGCCACAAGGATGTCACAATGATTCAGAAAGTTAAATCGTATGACCCAAGTAACGGAGACCTCATCGGAGAAGTTCCGGCAACAAGTGCAGAAGATATCGAGCTCACCGTCTTAAAAGCTAAAACAGCTGCTAAACATTGGAGAGGACTCTCGCTCAACAATCGCCTGTCCACGATTCAAAACGCCTATTCAGCAGCTGAAAAATCTGTACACAATCTTGCCGAGCTTCTCAGTAAAGAAATGGGTAAAGACATACGCAGGTCGACCTCTGAAGTGCAGGGCACCATTTTGGGGGGGCCGTATATTGCTAGTAATGTTGTGGCGGCATTGCGCAGTAAAACAATTGATGGATCAACTCTCGAATACAAAGCTCTTGGTGTGGCTGCGATTATATCACCATGGAACTATCCATTAGCGATGGCCAATAACCTTATCATACCAGCTCTCTTAGCTGGAAATAGTGTTATATGGAAGCCATCTGAAGAAACTCCGCTTATTGCACAAGCGTTTTTTGACATCATCAAAACAGGACTCCCTACAGGGCTACTGCAACTTATTCACGGAGATGGCGAACAAGGCCGGATTCTTGTTGAAAGTGATATCAATATAATAGGGTTCACAGGCTCTCAGGCTACAGGGAAGGACATTATGTCAAGAGCTGCATCTTCACTAAAAAGACTTGTCATGGAGCTTGGTGGCAATGATCCTATGATAGTGATGAAAGATGCAAATATCGAAGCTGCTGCAAGATTTGCTGTCGCAAGCAGTTTTGAAAATGCAGGGCAGATGTGCATCTCAACCGAACGGATTTACGTTGACGAGACAATCGCCGATGAATTTGAGCAAGCAGTAGTTACCATTGCAGCTCAATACACAATCGGTCCCTGGAATATGGATGGCGTAAATATCGGACCTATCATTAACTCCAGGCAACATGCAAAGATTATCGAACACATCAGAGATGCGATAGAAAAAGGGTCCAGACTTCTTCTGGGCAACACCGATAATCCCAAATTCTATATCAAGCCCACAGTCATCGCAGACATGACCTCAGATATGCGTATCGAACAGGAAGAAACCTTTGGCCCGGTGGTATGCATAAGCAGATATTCTGATATCAATCAGGCTATTGCCCGTTCCAACAACAGCAGTTACGGTCTGGGAGCAGTGGTCTTTGGTGGCATAGATGCACACACGGTAGCAGATCAACTCGAAGCTGGCATGATAGGTGTAAATCAGGGTGTTGGTGGTAGTGGCGATGTTCCATGGGTTGGTGCAAAACACAGTGGCTTCGGATTCCATGGATCGCCTGAAGGGCATAGACAATTTGCCCAGGTCAGAGTTGTTAATCGTTAAGGTATTCAATCAGAATCAAGCTGATTTGTTAAGCTGGTAAGCCAACCAATGTTGCTCATTACCTTCGAAGTAGGAAGGTTTAACCAAAAAAATTCACGAGCATGGGAGGTTCATGTACAAGGCATCAAGGGTGAGGTCGTGGTTCCCCCCCTCTACCACAATCCCATGATAGCGGCGTACATGAGCCTTCCAGGCTCGTTCTAAAGGGCTTTAGTACACTAAGATTGTGACGAGCCCAATCCCTAACAAATTAAAGCCCTGTTACTGTATATAGTAATTTGGAGTTGTACTGACAACCTGTCATCAGTATTGGCTTTGATCTTTTGTTATTTTACCGTATTCAGAGGAGCACATATTTGCTGAACATCTCCTCCGTTATTATCCGGGGTCTGACGTCAAAGCTGATTGGGGATTGATATTTGAACCTGTAGGATCTGGGTGCCTCTGGGCCAGATTAAATACACTACCTCTGATTTCACATCTTCACCCAGGCAGAATCAGAGCGTGAACTTTCGACACATTTTTCAATAAAATGCACTCCGGCTAAGCCATCTGCAGCTGTCGGGAATTCTTTGTCTTCAACTTCAATTGCTGCACCTGATTTGAGTTTTCTTAAGTATGATGTAAAGGCTTTATAGATATTAGCAAAAGCTTCGAAATATCCTTCAGGATGACCAGCCGGAACCCGCGAGAAACTTTGGGCAAGTGGAGAAAGAGCATCCCTGCCCCTGGAGATGCGTTGCAGCGGTTTGTCGAGATAACAGAGATTGAAGTAGTTAGGATTCTCCTGCGCCCAGTCAATCGATCCTTTCGAGCCGAATATCCGGACGCGTAAGCCGTTATCGTTACCTACCGCTATTTGTGAACACCAGTAAAGACCTCTAGCACCGCCGTGGTAATCCACCATTACCGTTACATTGTCATCGAGTTTTCTGCCTGCAACCAGCGTATCCAGTCTGGCTGAAAGTCGTTCTATCTTAAGTCCTGTCATAAACGAGACCATATTTTCAATATGACTGCCAATATCACCAACGCTGTTAGTTAAGCCGGTTATATCAGGATCACCGCGCCATGAGGCCTGCTTATGATCGGTTTCCTCAAGCAGTGTAGAGAGCCACTCCTGTGGATACTCCGCATTCACAAAACGTATATCGCCAAGCTCACCTGCTACCACCAGATCTCTGACATGTTTTGCTATCGGGTATCCGGTGTACGTGTAGGTTAGGCAGATGGTCAGATTGTTTCTTTCTGCCAGCTCAACTAATTCTTCGGCCTGAGCTGTAGTGACCGTGAACGGTTTATCGCAGACAACGTTAATCCCCCGCTCTAAAAAGAGTTTAGCTATCGGGTAATGAGAAGCGTTAGGCGTTACAATAACGACAAAATCTATACTATCACTTCGCCGCCCCTCAACTTCTGCCATTTCCTTATAATTTTTATAGAGCCTGTCCTGTGCGATCCCAAGTGAGGTACCGGTAGCAAGCGTGTTCTTGTAATCTCTTGAAAAACAGCCGCATGTCAGTTCTGCGCTACTGTCAAACCCGATTGCTTTTCTATGAACTTCACCAATAAACGCTCCCTGACCACCACCAACCATTCCGTAGGTTAAAGATTCCGTCGCTGCTCTAAGCTCTATTGACATGATTATCCCGGGTTTATTGTTTTCTGATCATAATCCAATAGTGAGAAAAGAAGTGATTACACGTAAACCGCTTCATCTCTGCTGTAATCAAATGAAAGGGCTAAACTTCACTCGTCCACTCGCACGTGAAAAACAGCAGTACCCGTCGATATTAATACGCAGGCTGCTATATCGGAAATTCTCAGAGAATGTTTTTTGCGCATCAGGATTATTTTAACTGGAAATGTACATGAAAGCCATCGCGATAACGGCCAATTGCTGTATGAAATTTCGAAAGTAATGAGAAGATAGGAGTTGTAACAGATTCTGAGTGCCTCAGGATTCTGAGCATTCTTAGGAAAATATACTTCAAAAACTATCTACCAAAACTCAATGCGGGTAATCAAAAGCACTACCCGCATTGAGGCTTTTTTCTACAAACTAATATTACGCACTTTTCTGCGTATCATCCGTTTCCTATCCTTAAAAGCCGATACTCCAAGCAAACTGGCCATGCCGAGAACAAATAAAAACATAGTTGCAGGTTCAGGAACCGGGGTATTCCCATAGCTCTGTGCATCATGTGAGTAGGGTACATGCTCGATTTTAAGGCTTTCGTTAGAATGCATATAGATACTGTATAAATCAAAATGGATTTCATAACCATCTGCTAAAGATGAAGTATCTATTGAAAATGCCTTAAAATACATCCCGGTTCCTGCTTGTGGTCCTGCTCCGGCAGTATCTTCAGAATTTGCCTGCGCTGCTGTATCTGAAGAATCAAAGGTAAACGAAATCTCTTTATAGAAGGTTTCATATATTCCATGCGAACCCAGGTCAGGTGACAAAACATTAACCGGAGGTTTGCCGAAAACCATATCATCAGTCACATCAACGATGTCACCATCAAAAGTAAATGTACCGTAATCTGCGGCAACAGAGGTTTTCGGGGTCAATGCCGCAGAGATATAGTAGATGTCATCCAGTGCATTATTTGAATCAGGTATGAGATACGCATACAGAGTGAAAATATCTCCGTTTGAAAAAACAGTCTCTGTACTCGAATCGTAAGAACCTCCACCAATATCAAGTTGCAAGGTTGGTATTGCCCAAACAGTTGAACAGGAAAAGCTAAGTACTGACAATAAAATGAACATTCTAAATTTCTTGAACATATATCCCCCCCAAACTGCATCAAAACGTTATGCAGATAGTTTACAAAGTAACTCATAGCCGGCATTCCACTATCCCTACAGGAATCGCCGCTACCAATGATAATTATTACTATACAGCAAAATGTCCTATTATCAACCACATTGTGGTACTTTTCAGATATTTACGAATTAAAATAACGTCAGAGGATTACTTTTGCAGATCTTGTGAATTCAAGAAAATAGATGAAGTGGCACATAAACATGACCCTATTCCATCACGAGGCCCTGAATTATCTTGCAATGATGAGAGACATTCAAAAAAACACGCGCATTCATATATCCGATTTTGCACGCATCATTTTTTGAAAATTCCGAAGAGCTTGACAGGTAGACAAGAAAAGTGAGACTAGCAGAAAGGACATTCCCGGACAGTCTCCCAGGCAGATCAGGTTGGATCGAGTGCTTTTCCCCTTTATCACAGATATGAAAGCACTTGCTATGGATCAGAGCTTGGGTAAATGTAGCTATAATTCTGAAATTAAAAAATTAAGAATGTTCAAACATCTTGAAACTAGGTTATTGGAGGCAGGCTTTTCCTTGCATGATCCTCACCTATAAAGAACAAAAGATCATTTGCAACATGCTGTTTATGAAGAGCTGACAAGGCCAATATGTATTCAGTTACCGGCCTTATCAGTCATAGCAGATTTATAGCAATAAAAACTATACTTCGTTTGCTGATTTCAACATGCACTGCAGCAGCACATTAGCGCCCTTCTCACAATCATCCCAGCTCGACTCTTCGACTTCAACATGACTTCTACCACCTTTCGACGGAACAAAGATCATAGCTGCAGGCGCAATCTGGTTAATATACGAACAATCATGCCCAGCCCCGCTCACCATATAGAGTGAGGAATAGCCAAGCTCTTCAGAGGCATCAAGCACGTTGTTAACCAGCGCGTCATTAAATGGTGCCCGCTCGACTCGCCAGGTAGTTTCCATTTTTATCGGGGTTCCATGGCGGTCAGCGATGGTCTGAAATTCTGTTTCCATCAGATCCCATGCGCCCAGGGCATGCTCATCTTCCCACGAGCGGATATCAACGGTGAAATGCACGCCATCAGGAATGATATTTCGCGAATTCGGGTAATTATGCAATTCACCAACGGTGGCGACCATATCTCCCTTTATGTGAGCTACCTTATTTACTGTCTGAATCATTTCAGCTGCAGCGAGCAAACAATCATTACGACCCGCCATGGGGGTAGGTCCTACCTGATTTGCTGTACCGGTCAGATAGATATCGTACCAGTGGAGGCAAAGCACTCCTTTTGGAGCACCGATTGTTTTGCCCTCCGCTTCAAGCATTGGTCCCTGCTCAATATGCAGTTCATAGTTGGCATGAATAGGAAAAGCTTTTGCCGGAGCATCACCTTTATAGCCAATGCGCTCAAGTTCTTCGCCCTGGGTTTTACCATTTATGTCAGTACGGTTATAGGCCCAATCAAGCTCAAGCTTACCAACCCATACGCCGGATGAAACCATTGCAGGAGCAAAGCGTGAACCTTCTTCATTAGTCCAGTCAACAATAACGATATCACGCTCTGTTTCGACGTTATTCTCATGCAACGTCCGCAATACTTCAAGCGGCCCCATAACACCAAGAATACCATCAAAACGGCCGCCTTTGGGTTGTGAATCTACGTGCGACCCACTCATTACCACAGGAAGATCACGATTTTTTCCCGGACGTCTGCCAAAAATGTTGCCCATCTCATCTATCGTTACTTCACAGTCAATCTCTTTTAACCAACTGCAAAAGAGATCACGGGCCTCTTTATCCTCATCGGAGAGAGCCAGGCGCTGAACACCTCCACCCGGAGTTGCTCCGATCTTTCCCATTGCTTCAAGTGACTCCTGCAGCCTCTTGCCGTTCACGCGTAAGTCTTTAATGCTCATCAGGTATCCTCTCTATCTCTTGCTCAAAAAAAATTAAGAAAATCATATTCAGGAAGCAGTGCTGGCGATCCCATCAACAATTGTGTAACCACCGCGATCAACAATATCCTGCCAGCTCTCCACTTCATCGGTAACCGAAACATCGACCATAGAGACACAATCTACAGGGCAAACAAGTGAGCAGAGATTACATCCCTTACATTTATCTGCGACTATGGCAGGAATCGGTTTACCTGCCCGGGTAACCTCGCTGGAAAGTTCAATCGCCTGATATGCACCGTCATTGCACGCCGTGTAACATTTCTTACAGCCTGTGCACTTTTCCTTGTCTATTTCAGCAACGACTTTGTAGTTCATATCCAACTCACCCCAGTCTTTATAGTTGCCAATCGCCCGGCCCCGGAGTTCTGATATATCGTTTATGCCCTTCTCTTTCATATAACCAGAGAGGCCGTCAATCATTTCGGTCACAATACCAAAACCATGGTGCATTACTGCTGTACACACCTGAACAGAGGTACAGCCAAGTGCTATAAATTCGGCAGCATCCTGCCAGGTATTAATTCCGCCAATTCCGGACATGGGCAGATCAAACCAGTCTTCTCTGGCGAGTGATGCAACCATGTGCAAGGCTATTGGCTTTACCGCCGGCCCGCAATAGCCGCCGTTGGTCGAACCGTTTCTCAGTTTTGGAAAAGGTATAAAATCTTCAAGATCAACCCCGATAATACTTTTTATGGTATTAATCAGCGCCACACCACTGGCATCACCAGTAACTGCTGCACGCCCCTGATCGCGGATATCCGCAACGTTAGGGGTAAACTTTACGAGCACCGGCAATGAAGTTGCTTCACGCGCCCAACGGGTAATCTTTTCTGCAATCTCAGGTTCCTGGCCAATAGCAGAACCAAGACCACGCTCGCACATACCATGAGGACAACTAAAGTTTAATTCCAGACCGTCGGCACCGGTATCTTCAACACGTCGGATAAGTTCCTGCCATTCCTCCATCTCCCCTGCCATTATTGAAGCTAAAACAGCATGATCCGGGTAGAGTTTTTTTACCTCCGCCATTTCCTTGAGGTTTATGCTGAGGCCACGGTCGGAGATCAGCTCGATATTATTGAGGCCAACAATCCTGTTTTTGCCATGGCTAAGGGCTGCATAGCGGCTGTTGACATTCTTCACAGGATTACCGAGGGTCTTCCAGACTGCTCCGCCCCAACCTGTATCAAAGGCCCGCATAATCTGATCACCGCTGTTAGTCGGTGGCGCTGAGGCCAGCCAGAATGGGTTCGGGCTTTTAATTCCGCAAAAATCTATGGATAAATTTGGCATGATATTACTCCTGATCTATTCTCTAAATGCTACCTGTGGTGCAACTCTCTACGAGAGTTTTCGAGGTATATAACGTCCTGCACCCGGCTCAACATTGAGTTTTCCTTCTTCATATTGTACTCGGCCATCGGCAATAACCATGCATGGTCCACCGATAGTCTTAAATCCCTCAAAGATTGAGGTATCGACATTGTGATAATGGGTTCGGGCCGAAATAACGCCTTTACCTTCCGGCTGCCAGATAACAAGATCCGCATCCGCACCCACTGCAACAATACCTTTACGTGGATACATACCGAAGATCTGTGCAGGGTTGGTGCTGGTTATGGCAACCATCTGGTTTAAACTGATTCTGCCCTTCATAACACCATAGGTATAGAGCAGTTTCAGTCTGTCCTCTATACCCGCAGCGCCGTTTGGAATCTTACGAAAATCTTCACGACCAAGTTCTTTCTGGCCTCTGAGATTGAATGGACAGTGGTCTGTACCGACAACCTGAATCTGACCTGCACGAATAGCACCCCAAAGCGCATCTGCATGCCCTTTAGGCCTGATAGGCGGGCTCATAACATATGCGGCACCAAGAAAATCCGGCTTTTCATATACAGAATCATCAAGCAGCAGATATTGCGGGCATGTTTCACCATAAATATCAAGCCCTTGAGCACGCGAATCAATAAGCACCTGTGTTGACTCTTTACAACTCATATGAACAAAATAGGCCGGCACGCCCAGTGCCCGCGCAAGTGTCGCCAGACGAGAGGCAGATTCACCTTCAGCATATGATGGCCTTGAAAACCCGTGATACTTTGGCGCTACTTTTCCTTCGGCAAAGAGTTTTTCCTGAAGTTCTGCAACAATCTCACCATTTTCACAATGCGCCATAATCAAGGCATTCAGATCTTTAGAACGCTTGAGCATGGAAAACAGTTCCTGATCATCCACCATGATTGCGCCTTTATAGGCAAGAAATGCCTTAAAGCTCGGAATACCTTCATCCCGCACACAAACTTCCATCTCTTTTGCCACCTGATCGCTATACCAGGTGACTGCCATGTGAAAACCATAATCGGCAACAGCGGTCTTTGCCTTCTCTTTCCAGGTACCAAGCGCTTCAAGCAGCGACTGTTCTTTAGCCGGCACGATATAATCAATAATAGAGGTAGTTCCACCCGCCAGCGCCGCCGCAGTACCCGACTCAAAATCATCAGCAGAAACTTCACCCATAAACGGCATATCCAGATGGGTGTGAACATCAATCCCACCAGGCAGCACATACTGCCCAGCTGCATCAATTGTACGATCGGCAACAACATCAAGATCCCTGCCAATGGCCACAATCTTACCGTCCTCTACATATATATCCTGGCAAACATTGTCCAACGGGCTGACAATCTCTCCGTTCTTAATCAATAATGATCCCATAATCTTCTCCGATCGCTGTTCAGTATGTCGTCTGTAATAAAAAACTGAGTGATTTCTGGCTAGCTAATACATAATTGGCAAGCTAATGCTCTTGCGGGTGGGAGATAGATTCGCCAAAATCGAGGCGTGTGGAGAATGTAACCGCAGACGTATAGTTAATACGTCGAGGATTACATTCTTTACACAACGCTGAGTTTGGTGAATATAGCCCCACCCGCATTGCATTAGGACATCCAGTTAGAGTGGAGTGGGTATACCCATTTCGTCGTCACTTTCTTCTTCTTAGTCCAGAAATCGATTCCATCTTCACCGGTAATATCGCCACTACCAAACTTAGAATCGTTCCAACCACCAAAAGAAAACGGCTCACGAGGAACAGGGACACCAATGTTCACCCCAACCATACCCGCACTTGCGTGCTCAATGAGGTAATCTGCCGGAGCACCTGATGAAGTGAAAATCGAAGCAGCATTGCCATATGGGCTGGCATTTTCAATCTCCAACGCCTCTTCAATGGTCTTCACTCTGATAATGGTCATTACCGGCCCGAAGATCTCTTCACAAGCTGCAGGCATCTGCGGGTTTACCTGATCTATAATTGTCGGTCCGACCCAATACCCGTCTTCGCAACCGGCCAGATCAGCCTGTGGCTTCACTCCGCGACCATCAACCAGTATCTTTGCTCCCTGCTCTTCAGCACCAGTGATATAACCGTTTATGCGTTCGACACTTTGTGCATTGATTATACCGCCAATTTCACGACCGATATCAATGCCTTTCGCGTAGCTCACCATTTTCTCAATCAGGTGATCACAATCGCCTACCGCAATAACTGCAGAGGCAGCCATGCAACGCTGGCCGGCACAGCCTATAACTGAATTAACAATCTGCTCCGGTGAAAAATCAGGGTCGGCATCGTCCATTACTATCAGGTGATTTTTTGCGCCACCAAGAGCAAGAACAGGCTTTCCTGCAGCGGCACCACGACTATAAACAATCTTTGCAACCGTACTTGAGCCGACAAAGCTGAGTGCCTTAATTTCAGGATGATCGCAAATCGCTTCAACCATCTCCACGCCACCATTCACCACATTCAACACACCGTCCGGCAAACCTGCTTTGGTAAAGAGTTCTGCTAACTTCAGCGCCGAGAGCGGCACCTGCTCAGATGGTTTTAATACGGCGGTGTTACCACAAACCAGAGCGATCGGCAGTGACCACATCGGCACCATGTTTGGAAAATTAAATGGTGCTATACATGCGATTACGCCCTGCGGTTCACGACTGATTCGGCAACTGATACCATTGCTGACTTCCTGATACTCACCGGCAATTTTATTAGGAACAGAACAGGCATATTCTAAAATCTCAACGCCCTTCATTATCCCGGCCTTTGCCTCATCGATAAGCTTGCCGCATTCAAGAGAAGCGAGGTTGGCCAGCTCATCAATATTTTCTTCAAGCAGGGTTTTCAGGCGAAACATTACCTGAACCCGCTCTTTAATATGGGTCTTTTCCCATGCGGGGAAAGCAGCGGACGCAGCAGCGACAGCTTTATCAAGATCGGCACTGCCTCCCAGCGGACATTCGCCGATAACAGCGCCAGTATACGGAGTCACAATAGGGATATATTCTGTCGTCTCTGACGGTACGTAGCTCCCGTTAATCCAGTTGCTGATCTTACCGTTTGTAGTTATTTGGATTTTATCAATCATGTAATTTTCGATTCGTAAAAATTGAAAGCTGCTGTTGCTTTGTATTATGATCGCACGTCAAACTCACCGTGCGACCATGTTAAATGATCGTGATACTGCTTATGCTGCGGAAGCAGGTACTGTTGCTTCTGCTTGTTTTGCTGACATTAAGCCAAAATAGAGGATTCCACCAAGAGCTGATCCTGTAAACCAGCCGTAACTATAAAACCATGGCAGGTATCCGGTTACGATGGAAAAAACAGTTAAACCCGCCGGCACCAGGAATGCCAGGATTCCTGCAGGATTAAATGCCTGGTAACAGCCATTTGGCAGATAGAGATCAGGCAGACTGAGTTCCTGTTTCTTGATGATAAAGTAGTCCACAATCATAATACCGGCAATCGGTCCGAGCAGAGATGAGTATCCGAGCAACCAGTTGGAGTACATTGACTCAACACTCACATCAGATACAACCCAACCCATCTTTCTCAGTAACTCCCAGCTCATCAGCAGGATACCGGTAAAACCGGTAAGCAGGGTTCCGCGCTTGAAGTTAATCATTTTAGGAAAAACATTCTGAAAATCGTTGGTCGGTGAAACGATATTTGCTGCAGTATTTGTTGAAATGGTAGCAATGATGATAAGTATCATGGAAATTACAACCCAGAATGGACTGTCGATCTTACCGATAAGGGTAATCGGATCTGAGATGCTCTCACCGACAAGTGCCGGGGATGCTGCGGTTAAGACAACACCAAGAGCAGCGAAAAGGAGCATGGTCAATGGAAGACCAACAATCTGGCCGACAATCTGATCTTTCTGCGATTTCACATAGCGGCTGAAATCCGGAATATTAAGTGAAAGTGTCGCCCAAAAACCAACCATTGCTGTCAATCCACCGAAGAAGTAACTCCAGACAGAGGCACCTTCAGGTCTGCTAGGGGCAGCACTCAACAGCGCAGTAGCATCAATCTTTGGTGAGGCCCACATCAGTAAACCAAAACCTACCAGAAGCAGCAGAGGTGCTGCAAAGGTCTCAAGCTTCTTGATAGAGTCCGAACCTTTCAGGACAATGTACATATTCATCGACCAGAAGATGAAAAAGCCGATAACAACGCCTTTATCGCCCAACGCCGCCCAGCTTGTGGAAAGCTCAGAGAGTAACAGGCTGATTGCCATTCCACCAAACATCGTCTGGATTCCAAACCAGCCACAGGCAACCAGTGCCCGTATAACTGCCGGAATATTTGAGCCGAGAGTTCCAAATGACGAACGGAGCAGTACCGGGAAAGGAATACCATATTTGGTGCCGGCAAACGCGTTCAGTACCAGAGGAATCAGTACAATAACATTGGCAAGAAAAATAGTGAGTAACGCCTCGGTAACATCCAGGCCAAAATATGCGGTCAGCACACCACCAAGGGTATAGGTAGGAACACAAACAGACATGCCCACCCAAAGCGCCGCGACATTCCATTTATGCCAGGTACGTTGTTTTGTTGTTGTCGGGGCAATATCTTCATTGTAGAGGGGGCTGTCGATTACATCCGCTCCCGCTTCCATCTCATACATTTCCCCAACCTTCTTCACCTTCGATGTAGGCTGACCAGCTGTGTAACTCATGGTAATTCTCCTTTCCTTATCAGGTATTCAGATCCCTTGTGCGAACTCAAGGGACGTATCACTTTAGCTCTGCAAAAACCTCGGTCAAAATTCCGATTGCTGTATCGAGTTCGTCATCTGTTGTATTTAATGGTGGGGTGAGACGGACGGTGTTGTTATACATTCCGCCTTTTCCTATGAGTAATCCCTTGGCTCGTGTTGCCTCAAAAATAGAATTGACCAGTTCAGGTGCAGGGGTTTTGCTCTTTTTATCAGTGACAATCTCAAGCCCCTGCATAAGGCCCATGCCACGAACGTCACCGATGACTGGTGAGTTATCGGCCATTCCCTCAAGCGCAGATCGAAGTTTGACACCCTTTGCCTCAATGACATCAAGTGGGGCTTCTTCTTCCATTATTTCGATTGTGGTAAGTGAGGCTATGGTAGATACTGGATTACCGCCAAAGGTACAGATAAGGCCGCCTTTGCCCATCATCGCATCAGCGACTTCAGGAGTGGTGATAGTGTTTCCCATCGGAAAACCATTGGCGATACCTTTGGCCATGGTCATTATTTCAGGCTCAACGTTCCACTGTTCAATACCGAACCATTTTCCACCAGTTCGGCCAAAACCTGTCTGCACCTCATCGGCGATCATTACACCGCCATGATTCCTGACTATCTCGGCTACTATTGAGAAATACTCTGGTGGCGGAGTAATAAAACCTCCAACACCCTGAATCGGTTCAACCAGCATTCCCGCTACCCTGCCGCAGGTTGTGGTTTTGATGACGTCTTCAACATCCTGGGCACAGGCGATATCGCAATCAGGATAGGACATCTTGAACGGGCAGCGATAGCAATACGGGTTAATTGCATGTTTAACACCCGGTACGATACTGCTCTCAATACGCCACGCAGCCTGAGCAGTCAGTGTTTTCCCCAGTGCAGAGTTACCGCTGTAACCGTGGCGAAGCGCAAGTATATCGTAGTTGCCGGTATAGGCCCGGGCAGCCATAACTGCCAGTTCATCAGCCTCGGTACCTGAATTTGTAAAGTATGATTTCTGCAGATTTCCCGGAGTGATAGATGCCATCTTTTCGGCAAGATTCACATGATTGGCATGCGGATACAGAGTTGAAGAGTGAATCAGTTTTGCCACCTGACCGCTTACCCTCTCAACAATCTTCGGATGATTATGACCAACGCTTGTGGTCAGGATACCTCCAAAATAGTCAAGGTATTCTGTACCACCCACATCAGTGACATAGGAGCCTTTACCGTGATCAAGGGGCATTGGCTCTTTATAGTAGAGGATATGACTGGGCCAGAGATACTCGTTCTGTTTAGCCAGGATAGATTCTGCTGTCTGTGCTTCTGCTGTTGCTATTTCTGTGGTCATTATTCCCAATCCTTTCATATTCGTTCATTGTCTGTTGCCTCAGCAGCCCCCCTTCCACTGTTGCATATGAAGGAGGATTACTGTCACACACTGCATGACCTATATCAAAAAGGATGCCACATCTAAAAACAGCCTGACATTTACGACATAACACCATGTTATAAAAGAAATTATTTACAACACAACTTCACCGCCAAAAATCCGTGAAATGAAAGGAAAGACAGTTGTTTACTAATTTGTAAAATATTTTTGCGATTTATTACAAAAATGCAATAAATACGTTTGGCGAAAATCGATTTTCGTATTAATTAATCCATTAATTACGAATTTCGACTTTGAGGTTGATTTACAATGCGCATTTCGAACATATTGACAAAAACATGCGATCTGTTTACTTCTTGCATTACGGTGTTTGTCAACACGCACAATCCAGGCTAACCCTCATATACAAAAATACAAAATACCAAACTGATGTGACCTCATGAGCAAGAAAGACAGAATAGACAATACTGATCGGCAAATAATTGAATTACTTCAAAAAGATGGAAGACTCTCAAACACCTTCATAGGCAAGAAGCTCGGCATCTCGGAGGCAACTGTCCGAAATCGGTTAAACCGACTTATCAACGAGGATTATATTCAAATAGTTGCTGTCAGCAACCCGCTTAAGCTTGGATATGAGGCCGTGGGGATATTGAAGATAAGCACCGACATAAAAAAGATTGATTTGGTAATTGAGGCACTTCAGGATATCAAACCGGTATGGTTTGTGGTGCAGACAACAGGCGAATCTGATATCCATGCAGAATTTGTCGCCCCTTCAATCGAAGCTTTAAATTCGCTAATATTTGAACAGATTTACAAAATTGACGGAGTATTGAGCGCAGAAACCTCCCTCATCCTGAATTACCTCAAACGTGAATATGATTGGGGCGTGGCAAACGATAGTTGAATGAAGTGAGGGGTAAGGAGTAGCACCTCGCCCCTCACTTCCAGGGGGAATCAAAAAGAAATTGAGAAATGCGGGCTAAGTCGGCATCGACAATTATTTAACAACCAGCACCGGGCATTTTGCCGTATGCAGCACCTTATGCGTTGTACTGCCAATGATTAATCCTTCAATGTTCGACAGACCACGGGAACCCATAATGATCATCTCACAATGCTCATGCTCCGCCACTATCGGAATCATTGTGCCGGCAGGCCCTTCCATGAATCGCTCCAGATAATTGACACCACTCTTCGTCAACGTTTCCACAAATGGCGCAGTGACCTCCTGCGTATTATCCATAATATCTGAAATCACCTGATCCCGATATGGTCGCCCAAGGAGTTTAGGAAACTTTTTATGGCAATAGACAAGTATTATCTCGGCATCAAGTATACGGGCAAATTCGATTGCCTTCTCAAGCACTCTCAACGAATACTCAGAACCATCAACAGCTGCCAAAAATCTTCGCTTTTGCATGTTACCTCCCCGCTTTCGATCTGCCGAAACGATCAGGCAATTGCAGCACAATCAGTTATTCGTACTGACCGTCGAGAACGTTCCGTATTTTATTGGTAAGATCATTTATTAAAAATGGTTTTTGTATAAAGTTGAAGTCCTCTGCCATTACCCCATGACGCAATATCACCTGATTTGTGTATCCCGACATATAAAGTATTTTAATATCGGGATATTTCACTTTGACCAACTCAGACAACTCCTTGCCATCCATCTGCGGCATAACGATATCGGTCAGGAGCATGTCAACATTGCCCTCGTAATTTTCAAGAAGGTCCAGTGCCTCCTTCCCGTTCTCGGCAAACAGGGGTTGATAACCTTTTCGCCTCAATATTGACATTACCAGGTTGCTCACCATCGGATTATCTTCGACCACAAGAATCGTTTCATGTCCTTCTGCCCCAACTGTCATTCCAGTACGTTCACCATCCGTTTCCACAGGCTCATTACCGGCTGGAAGATAGATCGTAAACGTTGTCCCTTTCCCCTGCTCACTCTCAACATCAATCCCACCGCCATGCTGCTTGATAATCCCATATGCTGTGGCAAGTCCAAGACCGGATCCTTCATCCATCGCCTTGGTGGTGAAAAACGGTTCAAAGATATGTTCCACCACATCACTGGAAATCCCTTCTCCGGTATCATGTATACGGAGTATCACGTACAAGCCGGGCTTGAAGTCTTCCTGATCAATAATCTGATCTTCATCGATTTGCTGGCTGCTGGATGATATCGTCATCGTGCCACCCGTTGCGGCCATGGCATGCTGGGCATTTACAGCCAGATTCATGACCACCTGTTCAAGCTGACCAATATCGCCAACCACCCTCGGCAGATCAGGTGCAAGATCGAGGTTTATAATGACATTTTCGGTAATAGTTCGTGCCAGGAGTTTTTCAAAGTTTATCAACAGGTCATTGAGATCAATAATTTTGAATTCAAGGGTTTGCCTGCGACTAAAAGCAAGAAGTTGACGCACCATATCCCGTGCCCGTGTACCAGCATTAACAATTTCCTCCATCATCTCATAACGATCGTCTGTTTTCTCGGTCTCTTCCATCAGCATTTCGCCAAAACCAAGAATCGGTGAGAGCATATTATTCAGGTCATGCGCCACGCCACCGGCAAGCCGCCCAATTGACTCGAGTTTTTGTGCCTGCAGATACTGTTCTTCGAGTTTATCACGTTCTCTTTTCTGGCGTATTTCCTCACGATGAGCAGCCAGCACCGGAGCGGTCTGTGCTGCACAGTTCTCAAGCAACTCCTGATCTTCCGCTGAATAGCCATCTGATTTGTTGGCTACAACAATTTGTCCGATCAAATTGTCCCGATGAATAATCGGTACAGCCATTGCGTTATCAAGCACAACATGCCCCTCGGGAAGCTTTAAAGATCCATTTTCGATACACGTCTTACAGTTAATGAGAGAATCACCCCAGATCCCTGCCCAGGATTCTCGTGGAAAGACAACGTTATCATCATCCATCAAATGATTTCCCCAGACATCTCTAGTCATCGAAGGACATACGAGATTACCGCTATCATCAACAAATCCGAAGAAGCCAAACTGACTTGATAACTCTGCAAGTATAATTGTTAACACACCATCATACATTTCCTCTTTTGATGATCTCAAAAAGACATTTGCAACCCGACTACTCAGCGTGATTGCACGTTGCTGACGCCGCAGGGTATCATCAGCCTTTCGACGAGTTGTGATATCTTCCACCACAACGATATGATAATCAGGTTCATCTCCGGTAACCCACATTGGTGAAATGGTGAGATGTACCCAGACAGCCTCACCATTCTTAGTGAGTAATCGCTTCTCAGTTGAATACTCATGCAGCTCTCCTGAGACAAGCTGCTGCATTCTCGCAGTATCGTGTGCATAATCTTCAGCGACAGAAAGATCCTGATAACCAAGCGTTTCCATTTCTTCGCGACTGTATTTCAAGATATCAGCACACTTCTGGTTAACCCTGACAACCTTACCCGTTAGAGGCTCCAACAATGCCACCCCTACCGCAGCCTGTTCAAAAAGAGCCCTGAAACGACTCTCACTTGCTTTAAGCACTTCTTCAGATTTTCGACGTTCGGTAAGATCTCGTGCGAAAGCACAGATATATTCGCGCCCGTTATAATTCAGATAGCTCGTACTAATCTCAACAGGAAAGATAACACCGTCTTTAGTCTGGTGATACGTCTCAAAAAGCGATCTTCCCTGATTTTTCAGCATATTCCATCTCTGCTGCCATAACTCCCTGGTTATGTTTGTGGAGATATCATATACTCCCATGGACAAGAGTTCCTCCTCAGTATAACCCAGGCTTTTGCACGCAGTTGTATTTACAGAAATGAAACGCCCATCTGGTTGCAGCCAGAATGCATCTTCAGACGAATTATCAACACTGAACGTGGTTAATTGCAGCCTTTCTTCAGCCCTTTTCTGCTCAGTTATATCCTGAAGAAACCCTTCGAGCATGATAAGCTCACCACTCTCAGAATACACTCCCATTCCCTGTTCAAATACCCATTTCTCTTCATTTTGGGCAGTGTTGATACGGTAGGTCATCTTAAACGTTTTCTTCTGCTCAATTCCATTCTGCACACAGTTCCAGACCTGGTCCCTATCGTCAGGATGGATCAGGTCACCAAATGATATTTTTTTATTACCCAGCAGGTCATCACTCTCGTAACCAGTGAGTTGTTTGCAACCGTCGCTGACAAACAGCATCGTCCAGTCAGGGGTATTTTTACACCTGTAAACCATTCCCGGAAGGTTACCCATCAGGCTGGCGAGTTGACGTTCTCTTTCAAGAAGAGCCTGCTCTACTGAAATTCGTGCCTCAATCTCGGCATTGAGGTCATCCCGAGATGTGGTTATTGCTTTCAACGTACTCATCATATAACGCAAAGTTTTTGCTAACTGGCCAATCTCATCATCACTTTGCACCACGATGGGCGTATCCAGATCCCCCTTGGCTACCTGTTGTGCCGCATCTTCAAGTTGATGTAACGGAATGAAAAAATGTTTTCTGATACTAAAAAATATGGTGGATGATATAACTGAAATAATGAGTAGAAGGAGCAATATGGCAATCACCATACTCACTACAAATTGCCTGTTTTCACGCTTTTTCGAAATAACAATAGTGACTTTTCCAACCTGAGTGCTTTTGTGGAAAATCTCTCTCTCTTGAACCAGATACTGAGCCTCGTCTATTGAAGCCAAGCTCCCAAGCTGAGCAGCTCCATTACGTGATTTCTCACCAATTATTCCATTCTCAGATTCGACCCGAACCAGAACCACATCTTCTGCAAGCAGTATAAAATCGACAAAATCATCAACATAAGAGTTGTTATACTGCCAGAGTGCAGTCGAAAGTACTCCTTCATAAAAAGAGACAAGTCGCTCCATCTGCTCGTTCAACCCCTGCTCTAATGATCTGGTCATATACCAGATCAGCCCACCTGAGGAGATAAGCATGGTAAGGGTAACGACCGCAATCAGGCGAATCATCAGCAGTTTGTATAAGCGGTTACCCTTTAATGAGCTTTTCTTCTGCATACAACCTCTTTACTTCGAAGAAGCAGGAATACTCTTCATGAACTGCTGTTTAATCTCCTCGACCGTACCACTCTCAACCATCTCCTGAATGGTATCAGCCAATGTATTACTGTAGTTCAACAATGGAGAATATTTTGAAATTGCAAAATATGACGGAATTCCATCATGGCTGAAATCAACTTTTTCCACTTTGTCCTGCCAGCCCAGATTTGCAATGGAGTATGCCATGATCGTTTCGTAGGAGATTACAAGATCAACCCGCTTTGCCAGCAACATCTGCAAATGCTGGAAGTCGCTTGTAACCGCTTCCCTTTGTACCTTCCAGTCGTTGTCAAATTGTTCAAAATACACAGACCCCTTTACTAAACCGATAGTGTGGTCGTAAATATCGTTATATTTCGAGACCTGCACATCACTTCCCTTCAACCTGTAAAACACTATCTTTTCTTTGTTATAGTATGGTCCCAGATACTCCAGATACGCCTCACGCTCCTCAGTCTTGCCAATTGATGTGATAATATCAACTGCCCCTGTTTTCAGCATCTCAAGGCATCGCCGCCAAGGGCACTCAATATACTCCCAGTTCACATTCGCACGCCTGCCGACTTCAGCCAGTATATCGATATCAATACCTTCGAAACCGCTCACGGCAACCATTTTCCAGGGCGGCCAATGCGCAATAGCAACTTTGAATCGTGGAGAGTCATCGCCAGAAACAGCCGATGGTATTGAAAAAAATAGATTAGCAACAAGAAGGGTAATGAAAGCCAAGCAAAACCTGTTCATAATACACCTTGATTATAGTTTTACCAGCATGATGACATGCTCTATGTATATCCCCGCTCTCAGATAATTTCCACCGTGGTTCGACCACTTTTCTTAGCCATATAAAGTGCCTGACCTGCTAGCTTTAGAATTGAGTCAATACCAGCGTCGTCTTCCTGCCATGTGCTGCTACAAACGCTTACCGTAAAATGAATCGGATATTCATCAACCCTAACTTCAAGTTGTGCACTCATACCCGCAAACGCTCAGCACGTTGGGCAGCACCTTTACTGTCTGTTTCCGTTAGCACAATTGCAAATTCTACACCACACAACAACTACCCCCGATCAACAACGGCAGCGTATAACGAGAGGTAAAAATATACGCAGGATCTTACGTTTGTTTCTGCGCGTGAAAAATGATTCAAGGCATATTCCTTTCTTGCCCATACGTATATCTAGTCGTATTAAGGTTGTTACTTTTCTATTAATATGACTACACATCTGCTTAATCCTATCACAGGCATTTTATTTGCTGTACCAAATAGTAGATTTTTCTCCCGATAAGGGAAATGAACCCTCTCCACGTGTAAGCCACTGTCCCTTTCAACTATCTCCGGCCCAACCTCCCTGAGAACAGGTTGAAATTCTTTTCCTGGATTCCCTCAAAATACAGTTGAATTGAAGAGGGAATGTACAGTCGATACTACCGGGAATCATTTAAATCGATAAATCGATACGCATACCTGACAGCAGCAGCGTCACTCCTTTTCATGGCAAGGCACACGTAGCCTGCAACGGACAAAGACCAGTCGATACTACCGGTAAAAGCTAAGGTTATGGTGATGAAACAAATGAGAGTCAGGGACCAGGTGCTTGAACAATCTATACAAACGGTCCAACCCCTGGAAGCGATGATCTGACCAGCTTGGAATTCACGACAGACTACACAATACTCTTAGCCGGTGGAGGTATAACAGGGGCGGCAGCAATGGTGGCAATGATGGAGCCTGCAGTGAAGATTGTGACAGTAGCAATGACGGTACTCAGCAAAGAACACAGGAGCACGTTGAATATCTCTGTCCGGTCTTTCGACACGGCAATTTACCTAAGGAGTTGCCTCTTCCTTCACGGGGCTTCACACGGAAAAACAAAACAGTATGTATGCACGCGCTGCTGATATCTGATTCTGCCGGGATCAGTTCAGCAGCCTCACTATCTCGAAACGAACAGCTTGGGAAAAGCATGTACAAGGAAGAAGGATTTTTTATACAACACGACCATAATCTGTCAGACATGCCACAAGCTTGACACTTGAGGATCAAATCAGCAAAAGCCGATAAAAGAAAAAAAAGCCTATAAACGGACTGATAAAACGAACAGAAGAGGATAAACTGCAAGGAGGGACGCTTCATCGACAATTGCCGAGATATGGCCACCCTCACAGATAAAGAAATTGAGAGCAATATTTTGCTATTAAATTTAACACCAAGAAAAGTCGTAGAAGGTTTAACACCTCTGGAAGCTTTTATCGGTAGGTATGTTGCGCTTATTACTTGAATCCAGCATCACTGCAAAAGAAATAACACCATTTTCGAGGGAGACAATTGCCCGTCGTGCTGAATTGCACCAGAGGAGCCCTATCCTGTGGGCTAAGACGGAAGGCCATTGAAAAATCAGCATCATTCTTTTTATCAAGCAAGAGAAACCTATGAAACCTGATACTGTTTATTACTATATCCTAGCCTCATGCATGTTACTCCTGTTCGTTTCTGGCTGTTCTGCTGGCCCTCAAATGCTGCAGGGCGTATATCTAAACTACAATGACCGAGTAAGGGCAACAGCCGATGAGGAATTGTTGTTAAACATTGTTCGATTACGTTACCTCGATACCATAGAGTTTCTCGCTATCAACTCCATCAGCGCCCAGGCCTCATATAATGTATCGTTGGGGGCAGAATTAACCATCAAAGATTCTGATTCCACGTTAGTCATCCCAGAACTGAACTATTCCGATCGACCTACATTTTCTTTTAGCCCGCAACGCGGAACACAATTCGCCAAACGTCTTGTTGAACCTATAAAGATCGACACCCTGGCTTACCTCGCCGCGTCGGACTGGCCCATCAAGATTTTGATGCAGTTGCTGGTCAAAGAAATCAATGGCGTCGTCAACGAGTCGCACGGGGATATCGCGAGTTTTTACAAAATCGCGGACACTCTTGGCGATTTGCAGAAAAAGCATAAGCTACTCATCGCTTTCACTGAAAACCAGAAACCGATATCCGCACCAATTGAAAAAAGCCTCCTCAAAGCATCAGATCTCATCTCCGCTGCGAAGGCTGGCTACACCTTCATACCTGATGAAGATGGCCTTTACCTCAGGCTCTCTCAGCCCAACCCTCAACCGATTATGTTCTTGCGAACCACTGCTCCGGAAGGGCGGCATATACTAAAGCAATTGAGGGTTACAAAGACTGACGATGAGCCAATCGAACTGCGTGCCGGTAGCAAGCGCCAGCTCCACTCCTCAAGTTATAATAATATTTATTTGCGCACACGCTCCGTATTAGGTGCCATCGTCTACCTTACCCAAGGGGTAACCCCTCCACAATCGCACATTGACAGGAATCTCACTTTCAGCACCTGGCCATTCCCTGGACCTGATAACGACAACATTAATCAGGTCTTCAACGTTCAAGCCTCACCATCTAGACCACAGGCAAGTCTCGCTGTGCAATATCGCGGATACTGGTTTTATATTGATGAAACTGATCTCACATCTAAATCAACATTTCTAGTGCTCTCTGAGATATATCGGTTATCCCTCGTCGGTTCCGACCGATCCCAGGCCCCATTACTCACTCTTCCGTTAGGAGGGCCGTAATACATCGTAGCGAATAACTACAGTGATAAACCTCATGCTGCACTGGCTACCCCATAATGGCTCAAGCTATTTGCTACAACAGCGGAAGGGTCCGACTATCAATATGTTGGAAGAGTTCATGGCTGTAATGAAGAAAAAATCACCAGAATTGAGCAAAACCTTTCAGGAACAAGTTAAAATGCCTGATTCTTCCTAAAAACCGACAATGCTATGGATGATCTTTGCTAATTGGAAGAATAATGTAAATATTGATTTTTCTTCCAATACATAGACAGTGTCAGCAGGATATCAATGTTCTCCGGAGTATCTTCAACAACAAAGACAATTTACATCTCAGGGTTTATAGTAGATTTTCTTTGCGGGAGAGTGATTTCTAATATTGAAAATAAACTTTCCGGTTCAATAGGTTTCTGCAGGTAAGCTTCACCTCCTATTTCCATATCATCCTCACACACTTCAAGGCCATCCATACCCGGCATAACAATGTCGGGAAGAATCAGATCGGATGGTAAAGGCGAGCGAGCTATATCGTCAATGCTATTTCACCATTAAGTGCAGCTCTCACTTTATATTGATCTCTTAGTAGGCCAACCAAGAGATCAATGCAGCCGATCTCCCCAAAACAGTATCTCTGTAGATCGGTTGATCTATGATTACGGAGATCTATGAAAAACATACTCTGTATAGCAATGAATTTTCGGCATCGCACGAAAAACCTGACAAGGGTTCTGATTTACTAAAAGAAAATCCCAATACTACCTCACAGCCCACAAAGATATCCTCGTGAGATTGCTCTGCTCCTCCATTTTTGATGGCTGGAGGTTGCAAATTTCCAGCCCTGCCCTGATAATCAGGTAATACTCGACTGTCAGCTCTTTGCGCGTTGCACCCAGGAGGCTGTCCAACAAGGGCCTTTCGAAGTCTACGCTATCTGCCCAAACTCTTCGGAATTTTCAAAAAAACAATGCTCTCAATATCATCTATATGGCTGTGCTTATTTTTTAAAAACGTCTCGATTTTAACCAAAATTCCTATCGAGTAGAATTAGACACCTGAGGCATGACATGACACTAGCCACAGGTGACTTCAGCTGTTTTCAAGATAGTGCTGATACGGACTTCAACGCTGTTTCTTCAGTATTTCACAGAATCTTTTTCTGTAATTTACCAGAGGGCTACATATAACCTACAAATACATAAGCCAATCAACCTAAGTCTTTTGCTGAATCCAACAATTCAAACACGGAGTAATGATGATGAAAAGATATGATCTTTCTGGAAACTCAAAGATAAAGCGCAGCTTAGGTTGTTTACTTTTTATTGGAGGAACGATAGCAATTTTGACAGGAGCAAGCTATGCCTCTACCGAGAACGTCGCAGACAAGGATAAAATTGAGGAAACCCTCAAGGGCGACTGGGGACAGATAACCTTCAACCTGCGCTATCGCTATGAATATGTTGACCAAAAGGGTCTCAAATCCACAAGCGCTGATCCCATCCGTTTGCGTCTTGGATACTTAACACCGAAATTTTCAGGATTCCAGGCATTTGCCGAGTTTGAGGGTAATACTCCTGTGTTTGCCGATGATTACAATGATACTACGAACGACAAGACGGAATACGCGGTGATTGCCGATCCATCCGAGGGTGAAATCAACCAGGGGTGGCTCTCCTATGAATCCATTCCGGACTCCATGGTCAAGGCCGGCCGCCAGCGGCTTCTCCTGGACAACCAGCGCTTTGTTGGCGCGGTAGGCTGGCGGCAGATGGAGCAAACCTTTGACGCGGTGAACATCTTCAACACATCTATCGGGAATTTCGCCGCAGACGCTAGTTTTATCTGGAATGTTCGCAATATAATAAGTGCAGACGTCCGCATGCAGTCTCCACTGCTTAACCTGAAATACACCTTCAAGGGTATTGGTTCCCTTACCGGATACGGCTACTGGCTCGACTACGACGATCCTGATAACTCGGGTCCCTTTCCATATGCCTTCTCTACCCAGACTTTCGGCCTGCGTTTTAACGGCCAAACCATGGTGGCTGAAAATTCACTCAAACTCCTGTACACAGCAGAATACGCAAGCCAATCAGACTACAGTGACAATCCTGAAGATTACACCACCAATTACTACCACCTAATCGGCGGCATCACGGTCCCTAAAAGTAACTCCCTCGTAACTGATATCACTGGCAAGATCGGCTACGAAGTCTTGGGTTCGGACAATGGGGTATCGTTCAAGACGCCTCTGGGAACCAATCATGTCTTTAACGGCTGGGCCGACCAGTTTCTGACCGTGCCCCCTGAAGGGTTGAACGACATCTACGCCAGCCTGAGTAGCATCATTGCCGGAATCAAAGTGGATCTGATCTATCATGATCTCCAATCCGACAAAGGGGACAGCAAGTATGGAACGGAATTCGATATGATGCTGACAAAGAAGTTCGGCAGCCACTATACACTCCAGGCAGCCTATGCAAACTACAATGCCGACGAATATAAAACAGATACCGAGAAATTCTGGCTCCAGTTTACCGTGGCCTACTAGATGTAAAGCCCTACGGGCCGTAGCCAAGCCCCAGAGACTGACCGGGTGCAGTTGACATATTTCAATAAGCGATCCGCTCGACAGGCCAATGTCGATTGGTCTTCACATGTAACATCAACAGTATAGACAGAGCAGATAAGACACATTTATGAGTCAACATATGAACGAATCTCATATGTATATCACTGTCAATGGTGATGAGAGTTGTTATACCTAATGGAATTATACATAAGCTTCATACCCATGTATCCTAATTTACGAAAACTGCAGTAACTTGGGAAATGTCTTCAAAAAGACCAGAGAGAAACCAGAACAAAAAAAAGCCCTTACAGAAAAATACTGTAAGGGCTTATATCTAAATGGTGCCGGGACCAGGAATCGAACCAGGGACACACGGATTTTCAGTCCGTTGCTCTACCGACTGAGCTATCCCGGCACCGCGTCTAGCGCGTTTTGGAGAGGCTTATTTACACAGAATCGAAAAGGGTGTCAACAGCTTTGATAAAAAGCTCAAAAAAAGAATACTGAAAAACAATATTTTTTCGAGCGAACTGACACAAACACCCCGTTTAATACTGGCGCCTTACAGCACATACACGTCTTGAATGTTCATCTTTAGTGCATTATGCTCAACCAGTTTATCTTCGTGAAAAATGTTCATACCAGAATGCCTATTGTCATGTCATGTGTCAGATGTCGTAATAATGTGAAGCTTTTTCTCTTCCTGCAAGGCATGACTGATGGAGCATAGCAGCGCTATGTAACTGAAGGAGTAATGAAGTCAGGAAGTGAAAAGGGCAAACAGCATTAGACATCTGAGGCATGACAGGACACTAGTAACATGCGGGTTAAACAACCAGCCGAGTTCACCCTCAACGTATCCACATCCTGACGCTATTCATCGAGACTCGAACGGATGGCAACTGCCAGCTGGTTTGAGCTTACCGGCTTGTAAAGAAATTTCTTTACGCCCTGTTTTAGGGCATCTTCCAAAGTAACAGTTTCACTAAACCCTGTATAAAGGATGATTGGAAAATCACTCCTGATAGACAAAAATTCCTGAGTCAGCTGAATTCCAGTCATTGTTGGCATTGTCTGATCTGTTAAAAGCAGGTTGAAAGCCATCGGATCGTCCCGGAAGGCAGCCAAACCATCCAGAGGATCAGTAAACACACTTACCGTATACCCAAGACCCTGCAACATAATGCGGATCATTTCTGACAACTGTTCTTCATCATCAACAACCAGGATATGTTCATTCCCCCGAGGAAGATCAATGTAATCTTCTTCGGGTAAAGTCTGCTGATCTTTATCCGTACACGGTAAATATATTGTAAAACGTGTGCCAATCCCTGGAGTACTCGTCAACTCGATTTCGCCTTCATGCTCCTTGATTATTCCATGCACAACAGACAACCCCATACCAGAGCCTTCTCCGGCAGGTTTTGTCGTAAAAAATGGCTCAAATATTTTCGATACGATTTCTTCAGATATCCCCTGCCCTGTATCTTCAACAAAAAGGAGTAAATGCGGTATACGACGGACCGGTACTCCATCACGAACAATTCCAGCTTGCTGAACACCAACTGTAATGATTCCTCCGCTGCTTTTCATGGCCTGGTAACTATTGGTGCAGAGGTTCATTATAACTTGATGAATTCTCCCCGCATCAGCATATACCGGAGAAAGGTTCGATTCTATCTTGTCTCGAATTTCTATAGTTGAAGGAATAGAGGAACGGAGCAGATCTAAAGCTTCCCTGGCAAGATTACTGAGATCGACAGCTTCTTTGGAACTCTCTCGGCGACGACTGAAAGCCAAAATCTGGTGCACCATCTCCTTAGCTCTATGAGCAGCCATCAGAATTCTACTCAAATGCGAATGTGTCACTGAGTCAAGCGACTGGTCACTTAAGATTATTTCCGCATAACCAATTATTGGAGAAAGTATGTTATTGAAATCATGTGCGATCCCACCAGCAAGGGTGCCAACAGTCTCAAGTTTTTGTGCGACAACAAGCTGCTGCTGAAGCTCTCTCTGTTTTCTTTCCATCTCATATCTTTCGCTGAGATCAAGTACGGAAATAAATACCTTACTCCAACTTTCCTCATAACCATAAGGGAGCGAGGAATGTACCAAAACAGGAAAAATTTTCCCGTCAAGAGTACAGTTTTCAACTTCGACCGTAAAAGGACGCCCTTCGGCAATGGAGACAAGCTCTTCGAGCATCAGATGCTGGCACTTTTCCGGTACAAGCTTATCTAAAGAAAGGAGAAGCTCTTCTTTGCTTGCAGCATTATACAGATCAACACTGGCCTGGTTGACATGAAGTGCCTTTACCAGACTCAGGGAATAGCCGATCTCTTCAGGATGCTCACGAAAATATTCGCGGAGATCACTCACTCCATCCGCTTGAAGCGTGTTCAGATGCTTCCTGATTGCCGAGAAATCCTGCTCCCATAACGAGAGTGGATTGTGTTCAAAAAGAGAACGATATCGTTGCTCACTCTCCCGTAAGGCCTGCTCGGCAAAAATTCTGTCACTTTCCCGCTGTGCGAGCTGTTTGGTCATTTCATTAAAAGCAGAAGCAAGAATTGTTACTTCTTTGGAATAACTTGGAAGATCTTCGTCATAATCAAGCTCCCCGGCCGCCACATGTACTGTCTTCCTGACCAGCGCCTGCAGAGGATCAGCTATATAGCGACCGCCATAATACCAGCAGAGATAACCAGTTATTATGATAATTCCCGCGAGAACAGAAACATACACAAACATAGTATTGTTCACCCGAGAAAATATGATATGACGGGGTATACCGACAAACACGAAAACATCGTTGTTCTCGTGACCCACAGTGACCTTGTGCAACCAGTAAGTGTTACCGGCATGCTCCGGCCTTCGCTGGATTCTGCCCTCCTGCTCATTTTCAGGGATTGCCAGACTGCGAAAGGATGAAATATGCTTACCTATGAGATTGTGTTGTGGTGAAGAGTTGTAAAGAATAGCGCCCTGCCTGTCGGCTATAAGAATATGCGCCCCCTCAGGCAACGACAGCTCCGCGAATAACCTGTCGTACGCCCCAAGATTCAATGCCGCCCCAATGATATACCGTAAATTACCATCGGCAGCTTTCACAGGATAAGCAAATGGCAGGGATGCCTTTCCCGATGTTCTGCTGATTATAAAGTCTCCAACGACAAAGTCCTCAGTCTGAAGAATGCGTTTATACCATCCGCGATCTGCCACATTAAGGGGGGCCTTCAACGGAAGGGAGCAGCACTCGATAACACCCTCAGGGTTAACAACGACCATCGTGGAATAATTTGGCCTCTCGGCATGCATGTTCTTCAGAGAAGCATTGCAGGCATCACCTTTCATATCCTGAACACCAGGGAGATGTGCCATTACAGAGAGGGTCTGCCTCGTTTCCTCAATGAATCGTTCCTGCCTTTCAGAGAATAAACGGATTCCATGCTCCACCTGCAATTCAACATACGCCATTGCCTGTTGACGAAGCATATATCCCGAGTACCAGAGGTGACAGAAAACGGGTATCAGAATGATGAGGATAATAATCAGGATTTGTTTACGAATCCCTAGAGAAGGCAGGTTCATACCATTTTCTGAGTTGAGGGGATGGTAAATTGAAGATTACCAAAATCGTAGCAGGCAACAGAACCGATGTCAATCCGGACTAATATTTGCTCAATGAAAACATTGAAATATCCAGTTCCACAACAAGGCGGTGAGCATAAATACAGACACACTCCCGCCTCACCATCAAGTACCTGAAGTATATAGACAATTCCAATAACCACCTACCCCAGCCTGGAAAATTTACATGGAAGGAGTGAGGTGAAAGGATTGATGAGTTTATAACACTGGTCGAGATGAACTCAGCCACTTGCTGAATCAACAGATTTCTTAAAACTGGATATCTGAGCTTTATTTGGCTGAATACGCTTCCTCCCTATTCACCTACAGTCTCACTCTGACAGCTAAAAAATGAGATAATAAGGTATAGATTCTCATACTTATGATTACATTTCGCACTCAAGTCGATACACACCAATGTACATGCTATCTCTTATCCTGGGGGTTGAAGCCTATAAAAGCTGGCGCGCCCTTGAACATCTTCACGCCTCAAACCCAATCGTTTGTCATGGGAACATGATGAAAAAAAGGAATAGATATACGATGAACTACAACAATGACCGACCAGAAAGCAAAAAAAAAAGCCCTGACAGCAATTACGCTATCAGGGCTTATATCTAAATGGTGCCGGGACCAGGAATCGAACCAGGGACACACGGATTTTCAGTCCGTTGCTCTACCGACTGAGCTATCCCGGCACCGTGTTTAGCACGGTGTGAAGAGAGGTTTTTTTACACAGAATCAGAGAGGGTGTCAACAGCTTTTTGCCCCTTTTCTCAGTTTCCTTAAAATATTATTTATCGTCGAGACCAAGGTCTCCAAGATCAAGATCGAAGTTCATTTCGTCATCAATATCTATATCACTGGAAGCAGGTTTTTTCTTGGGTGCCGGGGTATCCTCTTCAAAATCCAGAGAGAGATCTTCCAGAGAAAGGTCGTCCATCCCACCTGTTTCAACCGGTGCTTCTTTGACTTTGGCAACTGACGGCGCTGATGGCTCCAGATCATCGTCACCAAGGTCGAGATCAAAGTCAAGATCAAGGTCAAAATCATCACCAGTTGCGTCTGCCTCATCCTTGACTTCTTCTAATGATGGCGCTTCAAGATCAGATATGTCATTAAGCTCATCAGGCATTTCTATCGGCGGAGCAGGCCGTTCTTTATCATCTGAATGACTCCCTCCCGGAATATTTCCTATACCTGGCAACTCATCACTGTCATCATCACTGTCAAAGTTGAAAGATATCTCACCATCATCATCATCGGACAAGCTGATATCAATATCATCGTCATCATCGTCGCCGAGATTCAGTTCAATATCAGTCGGCTCATCGTTAAGATCGAGATCGATATCCGGGCTATCGTCAGTTCCAGCATCGTCAAGGAGAATGTCCAGATCGGGATCGCTGATCTGGTCTTCGTCAAAGGCGTCATCAACAACGTCAGCATCAAACATGTCATCGGCTTCTGAATCATCCGGTTCCCTGTTGAATACCAGAAAGCTGGGGGCACCAACATTATAGACTGATCCGTGTAGATTGTTTGATACGTCTGCAATATCCTTTTTGCATTTCAAACAATTTTCCAGATGATCAAACGATATATAACCACATTTTGGACAACGCATGAGATCTTCCCTCTTCTATTACCACCATATAGGCGTGTAGTAATTTCCTACCGGGCACAAACTCCTGACAATAGGATTTTTTCTACTATCGCACACTTTTCCGGAAATAATCAAGTAATATTCTC
This sequence comes from Desulfosediminicola flagellatus, assembly GCF_005116655.2. Lineage (GTDB taxonomy): Bacteria > Desulfobacterota > Desulfobulbia > Desulfobulbales > Desulfocapsaceae > Desulfopila > Desulfopila flagellata. Next base: position 4,589,087 of record NZ_CP050698.1, read on the forward strand.
AGATAGATAGAGCGAATTTGCAATGAATCACAACTATTACAGCAACCAGTCCATTCCGATGTCACATGAAGGGGCGGAATGGGTCAATGCCCCAATAGAAATAATATCAACGCCACAGCGTGCTATTTCGGCTACCGTATTGAGGTTAACTCCTCCTGATGCCTCAACCAGAGCACGACCCGCTATCGTTTGTACAGCTTGAGTTATCGTATCACAGGACATATTATCGAGCATAATAATATCTACACCGCAAGCGATGCATTCATCTACCTGTAGAAGAGTATCAGTCTCAACCTCAATTTTGATAGTGTGCGGTATTTTCGCTCGCACTCTCTTAACAGCCTCACGTATTGAGCCGCAAGCAGCGATATGATTATCTTTAATCAGCACACCGTCGGTGAGGTTGAAACGATGATTTGCCCCTCCACCCACCTGAACAGCGTATTTCTCAAATATTCTCAAACCCGGAGTCGTCTTGCGTGTATCGGTAACCCGCACGTTAGCGTCACCAACAGCTTCGACAAACATGGAGGTAAAGCTGGCGATACCGGACATCCGCTGAGCAAGATTGAGTGCGACCCGTTCTGCTTTCAGCAAATCGACAACAGGACCGGATACAGCCATTAACACATCACCCACCTGCACCCGGCTCCCTTCATCAACCATTTCAGATAGGACAATTTCCGGGTTCTGTACCTTAAAGACCTCAGCGGCAACGGTTGAAACACCCGCTACAATAAAAGGTTCACGTGCCACCAGACGGGCACTGCCCATCTGGGTGTTGCTGAAAATCGACTCGCTTGTCAGATCACCTCTGCCGATATCTTCACGCAGAAAGTCTCTTATCTGATCGTGTAAAAGGTTTTTATCCATTTCTTCCCTCTACACTAAGCGATTTTTTTCAAGCGTTCTTCCGCTTCATCTATCTTGGCAAGTTTTGCATCCAGCTGATCTTTCTCATCCTGCACCTTGGCAACTACAGCATCCGGTGCATTTGAGAGGAATTTTTCATTACCAAGCTTGCCGTTTACCTGCTTGAGTTTGCCTTCGACCTTTTTACGCTCGCGTGCAAGTTTTTCAAACTCTGCCTCTACATCAACCAAGCCGGCAAGCGGTACGTAAATCTCAAGATCGTTGTAAATATAGGTACCGGCATCATCAGGCTTATCGCCGCTCTCCTGAACAGTAAACGAGCTCAGTCTCGTCATATCCGAGATAGCAGAGCTAAAACCGGTAATGAACTCACGCTGTGCTGCATTCGGACAATTTAAAAATGCATCAATCTTATTTGATGGATGAACCTCAGCCTCAGAACGGATATTTCTGATACCGGTAATTACACCCATAATCAGTGTCATCTGCTCCTCAACTTTCTCATCTTTCCAGTCAGGTTGAAGTTGCGGGAACTCGCTGGTCATCAGCGGGCTGCGCTCGCCAGGTAATACGCTCCAGATCTCTTCTGTTACAAACGGAGTCACCGGATGGATAAGCTTAAGGATGGTCTCAAGCACGGTCAGCAATACGCCCTGCGCCTGCCTTTTGGCTTGCAGGTCATCACTGAACAGATCCGCTTTAATCCACTCGAGGTACCAGTCGCAGAATTCACCCCAGATAAACTGGTAATTGGCAGAGGCAACCTCGTTAAAGAGGTACTCATCAAGACCCTTGCGAACTGCTTCAATAGTGGTCGCTGTCCGGCTTAATATCCACTGATGAACAAAAGGCAGCTCTTTTGGATTGGCAACAACATCTTTTATAGACTCATCACAATCGCCTACATGCATCAGGACAAAACGCGCCGCGTTCCAGATCTTGTTGATAAAATGACGATATCCTTCAATACGGTCTTCATCGAGCTTGATCTCACGTCCCTGCGCTGCAAAAGCGGTAAGCGTGAAACGCATCGCATCGGTACCGTACTCTGCCATAACTTCCAGCGGATCAATAACGTTACCGGTAGACTTGGACATCTTCTTGCCATGCTTATCACGAACCAGCGCGTGGAGATACACATCCTTAAACGGTATCTCATCCATAAAGTGGATCCCCATCATCATCATGCGGGCAACCCAGAAGAAGAGGATGTCGAAACTGGTAATAAGTACAGAGGTCGGGTAGAAGGTTTGCAGCTCTTTTGTGTTTTCAGGCCAACCCATTGTAGAAAACGGCCAGAGCGCAGAGGAGAACCAGGTATCAAGAACATCGGTTTCCTGGATAAGCTTTGAAGAAGAGCATTTCGGGCAGCTTGTCGGGTCGGTTGATTCAACAATCAACTCACCACAATCTTCACAGGTCCAGGCCGGGATACGATGCCCCCACCAGATCTGGCGTGAGATACACCAGTCGCGGATATTGTCCATCCAGCTGTAAAAGGTGTTGTACCAGGTTTTTGGATAAATATTTATATTGCCGTCTTTAACCGCGGCAACCGCCTTATCAGCCAGCGGACGAACCGAAACAAACCACTGCAGTGAGGTGGTCGGCTCGCTCACGGTCTTACAGCGATAGCAATGACCAACAGCGTGATCGTACTCTTCAATCTCAACAAGAAAGCCCTGCTCTTTTAAATCTTCTACAATCTTTTTTCGGCAGGCAAAACGTTCGAGCCCCTGATATTCACCGGCTTCCTCGTTCATAAAGCCTTTCTCATCCATGACCTTCAGACGAGGCAGGTTATGACGAACACCTATCTCGTAGTCATCACGGTCATGAGATGGTGTAACTTTCAGCGCACCGGTTCCAAAATCTTTTTGTACATGATGGTCGAAAACTACAGGCACAACGCGACCGGTAATAGGCAGTTTAATTCCGATTTCGCCAAGGTGAGCATATCGCTCATCATCAGGATGTACGGCAACTGCGGTATCACCAAGCATAGTCTCAGGTCTGGTGGTTGCAACCACTACAGAGCCGGAACCGTCAGCATACGGGTATCTGATGTGGTAAAGCTTACCCTTGGTATCCTCATGCTCAACTTCATCATCAGCTAGTGCAGTCTGACAACGCGGGCACCAGTTGACAATATAGTCACCCTTGTAAATCAGGTCTTCTTTATACAACCGGACAAACACCTCACGCACGGACTCAGACAGCCCCTCATCCATCGTAAAACGTTCACGGTCCCAATCGCAGGAAGCACCCAGTTTTTTAAGCTGGTTAATAATGGTGCCACCCTTCTCTTTACGCCACTCCCATACTTTTTCGATAAAGGCATCGCGGCCAAGATCGTGGCGCCCTTTGCCTTCAAGCGCAATCTGACGCTCGACAACGTTCTGAGTGGCAATACCGGCATGATCAGTGCCGGGGACCCAGACGGTGTTGTCGCCGCACATACGGTGGTAACGGACAAGAATATCCTGCAGAGTGTTATTCAGTGCATGACCGACATGCAGAACACCTGTGACATTTGGCGGAGGGATCACAACGGAAAATGCAGGCTTGCCATCTTCCATTTTGGCTGCGAAACAGTCCTGCTCGTTCCATTTCTCAAGCCATTTATTTTCAACTTCTGCAAACTCATATCCCTTGCTTAACAACTTCTCTTCTTTCTGTGCCATAATAGGTGTCTATAGGTGATGTTCTACACGTTTATATTGATATCAAAGTAGTTAATTCCCATCCGAAAACTACCAGATGCCTCAGTCTCAGCATTATGTCTTCAACTTGTCTGCATTACAAATCGGACACACGCCTCAATTTTGAACCACCTGCTGTCTTTTCGGTTGGAAACTCGTTATTACTTCTCGTTACGTCTATCAAATGAATGCACTACAAAATCCACTTTCTGATAAATCTGTATGCGTAGCGGTTCAGCTACGCCACAAGAATGCCTAACATGCGGAGCCATTCAAAGTGGTTACAGCCGGCCGAACCCTTCAGAAACTAACTATGAAACAGCTTTAGTTCAACTGTTTTTATTGATGTTTCAATGAAAAATGGATTTACCTGCAGATACCGGATACAACGGGCAGGCGTCTGACAAAAACTCTATAACGATCTGGCCTCAGACATCAGCGGACGTTCCAGGGTTTTGGCAGGTACAGATGTTCATAAAGCCCCATAGCATAACGGTCTGTCATACCTGCTATAAAATCGCACACCTCGCGATGCGCCTGTTTTTCATTGGACCATTCAGCAGGTCGTCCATCAGAAACCCATTCACGCCCCCGCTGACGCACAAGCCCGTTTTCCATAAAATAACTGTATAGGTGGCGGATAATCCTCTGGGCTTTTTCAAACTCGTTATGAACCCGATAATACCGATACACGTTTTCATATAAAAAGCCACGCAGATCAGTAATGGTTTCAAGCATTCTGTCGCTGATATGAAGACCACCGTCATCCGCCTGGAGAGTCTCAACAATAAGATCCCTGACCATTGTTCCTATCCGCTGTGAATGGCGGGCACCGACTACCCTTTTTATATCATTGGGCAGATCGCCCTCACGAAGTATTCCAGCCCGTAGAGCATCATCGAGATCATGGTTGACGTAGGCAATGATATCCGCAATGCGCACCACCTGTCCTTCAAGAGTTATTGCCAACTCATTCCTGTTTTTAGGCAGAATGTCGGAATTACCTTTTGAATGACGGACAATTCCGTTACGCACTTCAAAGGTGAGGTTGAGGCCTTTGCCGTTGTTTTCCAGTTTATCCACCACCCGTAGGCTATGCACGTAGTGCCTGAACCCGCCGGGATGCAATTCGTTTAAGGTTGCTTCACCAGCATGCCCGAAAGGTGTATGGCCTAGATCGTGGCCAAGTGCTATCGCTTCAGTCAGCGGCTCATTTAAACAGAGACCTGCCGCCACAGTACGTGCGATCTGAGAAACTTCAAGCACATGAGTAAGACGTGTTCGATAGTGATCCCCCATGGGGGCAAGAAAAACTTGAGTTTTGTGTTTTAATCTACGAAAGGTCTTGGAGTGGGTGATACGGTCGCGATCTTTCTGAAACGGAAGGCGGATATCAAACATGTCTTCCGTTTCCTTAGCCATCCGTCCCTGAGATTTTTTACTCAAGGTGGCATAGGGTGAAAGATATTCCTCTTCCCTGTCTTCCAGCTGCTTAATAATCGATGTGCCGTATACTGGTACAAATCCCATTTTATATATTCACTTTCCGGTCACTCACCGGATTATCTCAACGACTGTTTATACTCAACTTCAGAACACCGGACCAATTAGCGCCACCTGCCTGACTATAAAAAACACCGGAAGCATCGAAAACCAGTCCTGAAAGGGCCTTCAAACCTTTCTATTTCAATATATTCAACTTTTTGTTTACACCTCACTTACGTTAAGTGCAAGCAGGAAAACAGAACTACTCTGGAATGTTAGTCACATAGCGTTCACAATAATCGCAAAAATATATAAAATTTAAAAATTATAGAGTATTCTTTATATATCGACGGTCTGAGCCAGAACCATACTTACCGATCCTCCCGTCAAACCAAACTCATCCACTATTAATCATATGGGAACTGCAAACCAGTCGTTACTCAAACAACTACGGATAAGCAGCAGAGAGATCCAGCGTCGCAAGGAATTTTTCGGATTCACCAGTGTGAATAGCCAGGCACTCAAAACATTTCATGGAGACATCTCAGAACGTGTTCAGGAAGTTGTAGACAGGTTCTATGAACACATTCTCCCGTTCACAGAAATTGACAGACTCATCGGAGATGCGGAAACACTTAAAAAACTCCGCAACCACCAACGCATGTACATCCTGTCCCTCTTCCAGGGAGTATATGATGAGGAATATGTACACACACGACTACGAATAGGTGTAGTACACAAAAGAATTGGTGTTGAACCGAAATATTATGTTTCAGCCGTTCAAAATCTTGGAGAGATTCTCAAAAATCTGGTCATTTCACTTCATGAAAAAAACAATAGAGACGAGTGTTTCATTCTCACCTCTTCCATCGACAAAATACTCTTATTCGACCTCTCATTGATTTTCGACACATATATTCATAGTTTAATGGATGAGGTACGTCGTAGCCGGGAAGAACTCGAAAAGTATACAGAATCTCTTGAACACGTAATCAATGAGAGAACCGAGTTATTAAAACAACAGGCCAGAGTAGACGGACTTACCGGGCTGATTAATCAAAGCCACTTTTATGAAGACTTGAGAAAAGAACTTTCAAGAAGCCAGCGCAGAGGCCATACCACATCACTGATTTACTGCGACCTTGATGGCTTTAAAGCTTTAAATGACACACACGGGCATCGCATGGGCGATGAACTACTTAAAGAAGTAGCCGCTGTATTAAAAGAGTCAATTCGTAGAGATGAGCCTATCGCAAGATATGGTGGGGATGAGTTTTGCATTATTATTCCTGAAGGGGATGCACAGGATGCCAAAGCCGTTGCTGATCGCATAGTAGAGGTTATGAAAATCAAATTATCCGGCTACGAAATTGCATGCAGCATAGGAATCGCAACCTCCAGCCCTAACCACCTGCTGGATTCCGGTGCACTGGTAAAAGCAGCAGATAACGCCATGTATTTAGCCAAACAGAAAGCAGGATTCGCCATCAGTATTGCTAAATAAACATAATGAGAGGGAGGCTTAAAGATACAACATGAGCATGATACGCGTTCTTAAGATGATCGAAAAAGACCTTGATGCGATCTTCAATACCTTCTACTCGCAGATGCTCTCAAATAAAGATTTTGCTATTTTTTTTAAAGACCAGCAGCATATTGAAACCCTTATAGCCAAACAGAAACAGTACTTTATGAACTCCCTCACCATGACGGAGCCACAGGTTAAAATGCTGAGAGCAACCTACATCTCCAAGCGTAACGGTCGAAACAGAGTGACCTCATAAATCGCCTTTTAAGCTATCATTACAACCTGCACCACTATTTTTTCTCGAATTATGCACTATTGTACATTGACCGGTTTGTTGCTCGAAAATATGGCGAAATTACAATTACTATTGACTATTGCAGGGAGAAAGATATGAGACACGCTCACTCTTTTAAAAAGCTCTCACCTGAAGATTTACACACTCTACTCGTTGACAATAAAGAACATGCTCTCCTCATCATAGACACCCTCCCCAACGATCACTTCTCAAAAGTGCATCTTCCGGGATCAAAAAATGCCTGTGTATTCGAAATGACTTTTCTCGATCAGGTAAAAGCCCTGGCAGTAGAAATCAGCAGGCCCATTATTGTCTACGGAGCCAGTAACAATTCTCTTGATTCACGAACCGCAGCTGAGAAACTCTCGATGGCAGGTTATTCTGACGTTTCTGTTTTAGACGGCGGTATTGAACGCTGGCGCCAAAGCAATTACCCACTTGAAGGTACCAACACAGAACATGGAAGCAATGAAGATCCTGAGCGACTGCTCACAGATGGTAAGTATGCAATACTCCCTGAAGAGTGCAGAATCGGTTGGACCGGCAGGAATGCGAATAGCAGCCATTTCGGTACTGTAAACGTTTCCGGTGGGAATATAGTTCTGCGGGAGTCATCAATCCAGGGCAGCCTCACTATTGATATGGACTCTATTGAAAATATCAACCTTGCAGGAAATGAACTCCAACAGCTTCTTATTTCTCACCTTAAATCTGATGATTTCTTTTTTGTTGATGCATTCCCTGCGGCCCGGCTTGATATCCGCGGAGGTCGATTCACTCACCAGGCATTTCCCACACAACCCAATTGTGAGATAACCAGCACCCTTGATATGCGCGGCCTGCAGAATGACCTCACCTTTCAGGCTACGGTGGTAAAAGGTATGGACAACCACCTGCACCTCTCCGCTCATTTTGATATGGATAGAACCCTGTGGGGCATTTCGTATGGTTCAAGTCGTTTTTTTGAACATTTGGGAATGCATGCTGTATTTGATGACATCTCCATTGAACTGCTTGTTGTTGCAAAGCAAAACGGATAATTCGCGACGTTACTTTATTTGACCGATGTGCTTAGAAAAAACAGGATGGGAGTAATACTGTCACAATGTCATCGATATTTCCTCTACCCATAACCGACCTTCCCCGGGCAGATATACCTCTGCCCGGCTGTACCGCTCATCTTTCCCAGGGAGAAACGCACCAGATTCTTTTTATGGAATTTGCAGAAGAAACCCTTCTGCCTGAGCACTGTCATGAGGCTCAAGTCGGCTTTGTGCTTCGCGGCCGGATTGATTTAGTCATTCATGGTAAAGAACACACATTCACAGAGGGGGATCGCTACTACATTCCGGCCGGCGTCCTCCATTCAGGAAAAATTCATGCAGGCTATGCAGACATCACTTTTTTTGATGAAAAGAACAGATATTCACAGATTCAGCCCGAATGATTCACGAGTGTAACTGCGTTTTTGTCTTGTAAAAAGTAAACCGTTTAGCATACAACATGCAGAGAGGTCATGATTTGAATTCCTGCTCAATCTTTCTCTTTTAATACTTGACACTTCCATCGACAGTAATAACTATTATCACCAGCTCATAATTACGATAACAGATACTACCCTTTAGCATCTGAAACCAGACAAAAAAGGAGATTATAATGGCTACAATTACACTCAAAGGTAACGAGATACAAACCGTTGGTGCACTCCCGGCAACAGGGAGCAAAGCACCAGATTTTAAAATAACCAAAACCGACCTGTCAGAAGTGAGTCTCGGCGACTTTAAGGGAAAAAATGTCGTACTCAATATTTTCCCAAGCATCGATACACCGGTTTGCGCCACCTCTGTTCGTAAATTTAATGAGACAGCAGGCAATAAAGCGGACACTGTTGTTCTTTGCGTTTCTGCCGATCTGCCATTTGCCCACACCCGTTTCTGTGAAACTGACGGACTTAAAAATGTGGTAAGTTGCTCAGTTTTTCGTGCCGCTGAATTCGGCAAGGATTACGGAGTAACAATAACCACCGGTCCACTCGTCGGCCTGCTTTCCCGCGCAATCGTTATTGTCGATAAAGAAGGTAAGGTAAAATACACAGAACAGGTTCCCGAGATCGCTCAGGAACCAGATTACGATGCAGCACTCGCCCAGCTTGACTGATTGTAGTCAATAGTTCCATCTCCCTTCGAGCTTCTCGAAACTCAACAATGGTTTCGGGAAGCCACAGGCTCTCCACAGACTTTCCACAATCTGTACCCTATCTATTCCCAAATCGATGAGTTACGCCCTGTTTCAATGAAAACAGGTAGCGCATCAGCATAATTCAATACCTATCAATCCAGCTTCGATCTTTGCCTATTTAGGAAAAAATGATTGTCTTTACCCCGCGGTTTATTTAATACGTAGCTCACAACGGTCTCATAAGGACCTTCGGGATCAATCAAACCATCACTGAGCAACGGGGTATAATGGCATTATGAGTTTTAAAGTGGCAATCAACGGATATGGCAGAATCGGGCAATGTGTTCTGCGTGCACTCTACACAAGCCCTTTGAAACGCCATTTTGATGTGGTGGCAATAAATGAACTGGCGGATATCGAGACACTCACGTATCTGACCCGTTATGACACTACTCATGGCCGTTTCCCCCTACCCGTTCATAACGATCAGCACACCCTTTATGTCGGTAGTGACAGCATCAAAATCCTCAGAGAACAAAACCCGATTAACCTTCCGTGGAAAGAACTAGGCATCGATCTTGTTTTTGAATGTTCAGGATCTTTCGGCGATCGTGATACCGCCAGCCTTCATCTTTCAAGTGGTGCAAAACGTATCCTTATTTCGCATCCCGGCAATCCCGACATGGATGCCACCGTGGTGTTCGGCGTTAATGACGATCAATTAAAGTCGGAGCACCGTGTTGTATCAAACGCCTCCTGCACAACCAACTGTATAGTACCTGTGCTGGATCTACTCGATAAGCAACTCGGCATCGAGCATGGAGTTATCACCACAATCCATTCAGCCATGAATGACCAGCCGGTAATTGACAGCTACCACCAGACCGATCTCAGACTGACCCGCAGCGCCCTGCATTCTATAATCCCTGTCGATACAGGTTTAAGCCGTGGCATTCAGCGCATCTTACCTAATTTAACTGACCGCTTTGAGTGTCTGCACCTGAGAGTACCGACTATAAATGTCTCTCTTATGGATCTCTCGGTAAACGTCCGAACGGAAACGACAGCGGACGAAGTCAACACCATTTTCGCAGAGGCAGCCAAAGGATATCTACACGGACTGCTGGGCTACACCCGGGAGCCCCATGCTTCAGTTGATTTTAACACCGATCCTCATTCAGGAATTATTGATGCCACACAGACCAGGGTAAGCGGCAAGACAATGGTCAAGCTGATCTGCTGGTTTGATAATGAATGGGGTTTTGCCAACAGAATGCTCGAAGTCGGCCATAAATGGCTGACCCTCAAGGACTGATTTCCAGATTCTTTAATCAGGTACTCAGCACACTGTTCTGCTGTCTCGACGCCTCTACAAAACACATAACCGTTTTCTGTTCCTGAAATTTCTGCAGAAAACATCCCACCAGCAAATATCAGGTCTCAAATATCAGGTCCCCTCTGTTATCTGCTGGCTATTGGTATAAATCCTTTGTATTTTTCTCAGAAGCGATCAATACGCGTTCTATGGACAGAGATATCTCTGACCACACCATCCTGCTCATAGACGGTCGTGTCGTTTTCCCCTTAATCAGCAGAGCGACAGGCTAAACACATACACTACAGGAGGCGATCACGATGCTATATCGAAAAATGCCGAAAGTTTCCAAGGAACTCTCCATTCTGGGGTTTGGCTGTATGCGTCTGCCAACCGAGCAAAACGGTACCATTGATTCCCCACGTGCCATAAGCCAGATACGTTATGCCATTGATCAGGGGGTGAACTATCTTGATACAGCCTGGCCCTATCATGGCGGCAAGAGCGAACCGCTGCTTGGTGAAGCGCTTAAGGGCGGCTATCGCGACAAGGTCAACATCGCAACCAAACTCCCGTCCTGGATGGTGAAAGACCGGGCCGACATGGATGTTTACCTGAATAAACAGCTTGAACTGCTTAAAACAGAATCTATTGATTTCTACCTCATCCACAACCTGAACGGTCCTATGTGGGACAACCTGAAAGCAAAACAGGTTCTTGACTTTATAGATAAGGCCAAAGCCAGCGGCCATATAAAATATGCCGGTTTTTCTTTCCATGGTCACGTTGCCGACTTCAAAAAAATTATTGATGACTATGACTGGGAGTTCTGCCAGATCCAATACAACTATCTTGATGAAGAACACCAGGCAGGTCGTGAAGGCCTTGAATATGCTGCCAGCAAAGATCTTGGTATCATCATCATGGAGGGCTTACGCGGAGGCAATCTGGGAATACCTGAACCACCTCCTGAAATCGGTGCACTGTGGAACTCGGCTGAGCAGAAAAGAACGCCGGTTGAGTGGGCATTGCGCTGGATATGGAACCACCCCGAGGTAACCGTAGTGCTGTCCGGCATGAATCAGGAAGCACATATTGAAGAAAATTTACGCATTGCCAGTGAGGCTACAGCCAACTCTCTGACTGAAACAGATATATCCATCGTCAGCAATGTAGCAGCCACGTATAAAAAGCTGATGAAAGTCAACTGTACGGGCTGTGAATACTGCAAGCCATGCCCCGAAGGAGTAAACATTCCTGCTGCTTTTGAAGTGTTCAACAAGCTCCATCTATTTAAGAATGTTCAAGAAGCAAAATTTATGTATGCTATTCGCTGCAGTGGTATCCTTTCCGGCGACGAAGAAGGATATGCTTCTCGCTGTATCCAATGCGGCGAATGTCTAGAAAAGTGTCCACAGCAGATAGACATCCCCTCTGTCCTTGAAGAGGTGGTAACAGATCTGGAAGACGAAAAACTTTATGAGAGAGTAGACAAAGGCCGCAAGATGCTGAATATGTAAGAGGTAAAGGTTATGGGGAGGTAAACCGTTTGCGAAAACATTTATCCTCCTCCAGGAGGCTGTCCGACAATGGCCTTTGTTCCAAACTCTTCGTTATTTTCAAAAAAACAATGCTCGCAATATCAGTTATATGGCAGCGCTTGTTTTTAGATAATGCCTCGATTTTGGTCCAAACTCCTATTATCTGACAACCTCCTATGGGTGAGTCGGGACATTCAATGAGGCGTGTCGTGATCAATATTCAGGAACAGCATGTTGTCGAGAGCAATAAGAAGAAGCTGATTAACTTTTGTTCAGTCTTTGGAACCATTATACTCGCGGCGATCGTTCTTTGTTGGGTAGATCGCTACGGGATCAAGGTTACAATGCAGGAGTATGGCACCAAATGGCCATTTACTTATCCGGTAGCACGGCTTACCTGCGATGGAGGGATAGCACTGGTTAAAATTGACGGCAAGAAATACGGACTCACACATAAAGCCGAGGCAAAAGGCTACCCGTCAATAGATTCTGTATGGAGAGAAGACCCGGAAAAGCCAGGTTCAAAAATATGGCCTGGAGACATTACCGCCAGAGCACGGGAGCATTGTCGATACTAGGAGGCTGTCTGATATCGACATCGATTATCTTCCAACCTTTTATTTATAGTTGCGATTCATAAGCTCTTTCGCTTCGGACAGTGTCTTGCCTGCAAACCTGTGAGCAAGCGCTGTCTCAAGCATTTCCACTGAGACAGCTCCACTTTCTTGTGCCAGAGCGACAAGAGAAAACAGTGCCCTGTTGGCTGAAGAAACGCGGTATTCTTTGGCAAAGTCGACTGTAATAACCTTTGCAACTGTCTCAGGCAGAGCAACGTCACTGGCGCATATCACCAGTCCGGAATCGTTCATTTTGGTAAAAGCTGACTTTCGCCGATTAACACCAGCCTGATCAAGAGCTACTATAATATCAGGGTTCCTGATCCCAGTATAACCGACCGGAGAAGGTGAGATAATTACTTCACAGACCGAATGGCCACGCAGCACGGTTATTGGATAGTCGTTTTTCTGGGTTACCTGCATTCCTGCAGACATTGCAGCGATACAGAGCAGTTCACCGGCAGTATTAATGCGCTGACCTGCGGCTCCGAGCAAAAGAATTTCAAGCCGTTTTTTCTCGTGCAACGGATATTCCGCCGCTATCACAGCAGGGGTATTTACTGATTTCTGTTGTGAGGCGAGTTTTCGATAATTAGCTCCGAACTCGTCCCGCTGATTCTGCCCAATCGGCCCTGAATGTTTATACGCATCATCCGTTTTTTTAGTATTGCCCGCTTTTACCAGAGCTGCATTTCTTTTAGTGTACCGACCGGTGCAAAACCCTTGCATTTCAAGCAATGAAAACCCCTCATAATTTACAGCATCCCGTAACAGACGTGTAAGTTCTCTATCCTGGGTATCAGCCCTTGCCACCCATGGAGCTCCGGCAGCAGCCGCAACTGCGCAAATATCAAGCGGAGGTTCAAGCTGATTGAGAAATCCGGAAGCCGTAATTGCTGCTTCAGGAGTCGTGGCAGAAAACTGGCCACCGGTCATGCCATAATTGAAATTGTTCAACACCAGAAGAGTAATATCGAGGTTTCGCCTGCAACTACTCAAGACATGCGCCCCACCGATCCCCATACCGCCATCGCCCATCACAGTAATTACCGTAAGATCGGGATCAGCCATCTTTAAGCCAGTGGCATACGTAAGTGCCCTGCCATGTAAGCCGTGCATGGCATGTGTATTGAAAAACGTATCGAAAAGTCCGGAGCAACCGATATCGGTTACAAGAGCAACACGATTGGCAGCCAGTCCCATTTCACACAGAGCCGTATCGAGAGCACGGACCACTTTCTCGTGAGCACAGCCGGGACAGAACACCAGAGGTCGGCTATCATTTAACAGGCTGTTCATTTACTCACAACCTCCATAATTTTTTCAGGACTGATCAGCTCACCATCCATGCGGCCGTAATGAAGTACCGGGATATTGCCGGCAAGACGCTCGATCTCCAATACATATTGTCCAAGATTCATCTCAATCACCATCACTTCGTGCACCTTAACAATATGTGATCTGATAAGATTTTCAGCAACAGGATAGAGCGTTTTCAGAATCAGCAAAGAAACGGCATGCCCAGCGGCTCGCAATTCACTCAAGCACTCCTTTGCTGCCCTTGCAGTCACACCATAGACAATCAACAGCAACTCAGCATCGTCGACCTCATCAAGGTCATAATAGGTGTATTGATCTATCGATTCTTCGAGCTTTCCAGCCATTCGCTCAATAGAATCACCAATGATTGCGGTATCGATTGTGATATATCCATCAGGACCATGGGTCGAAGACGTCTGACGAACCGGCTGATCACCACCAATCGGTAAGAAATATGGGGTTTGCGTTTTTGGTGACGGCGTAAATGGCTGATACACATCACCATCAGGCCAATATTCCCGATGCAAAGTTTCTGGGATTTGAAGAGAATCAAGATCAATACTTTCTCTCGTCATGGCAATTTCTTTATTAGAGGCAATAAAGACAGGACAGCGATAACGCTCCGCCAGATTGAAAGCATGTAAAGTGAGCAAATAACAATCAGCAGCATCTACCGGAGCAAGAACTATCACCGGTAATCCACCACTGTTCCCCCAGCGCAGGAACTGAATATCACCATCTGCACCTTTGGTCGCAGAACCGGTCGATGGTCCAAGACGTTGAACATCTACTATGACGATAGGGATTTCCCCACCGACAGCAAAAGAGATCTGCTCACTAAAGAGACTTATTCCAGGCCCTGAAGTGGCGGTCATTACCTTTTTCCCTGTCATGGAAGCGCCGAGACAAAAACCGATTGAAGCGATTTCATCCTCGCCCTGCAGGCAAACTCCACCAGCGGGTGGTAACAGATTCAGCATATGCTGATAGATAGAGGTCGCCGGCGTTATAGGGTATCCGGCAAAAAAGGAACATCCCGCAGCCAGAGCTGCCCTGGCAACAGCTTCATTTCCGTCCATGAAGTACATCGACATACAAGAGCCTCCAAGACCTGTTTGAATGCACAAACATCACCTAACAACATATTGACACATATGCTGTCACCAGACAAGAGTCTGCGTTAGTTCAGAAGAGTTCAGAAGTATTCCTTCTTCCAGAATTATCTGAACATGGGTCGTTATATTCTCAATTTATTCTGGACAGAACTTGAGATTTTTTCCACAATCATGAGAATTCCCCATGAAATGCAATTCCATATTATCATTTCCATTTTTCAGGATTTTTTTATTTCTCTATTCCAATCGAGGTCAACAAACCACTTAAGCCACCGTAATAAAGCGTTTTTACTTATTGCATTTCCAGCCATACGTGGTATTTCCTACTTTTGCTAGAGCAGTACATTGAATGTACGATAAACACATCACAGACTTCGTCAGTTGGCCAGAAATAGAGAAGGTATAAATTTCAAATTTGGGGGAATTGAAATGAATGATCAGTCTATATTTATGCTTAGCAGCCTGTTAACAATCTCAACATTCTTGATGCTCTTTTGGGGATGCTGATTTATTGCTCGAAAAAAATTATTGAAAATCGGTTTACTATAACTCAGTAATTCAGTGTTTCAGGTATACGACAACTCGTTGGGTGGTGAGTAGAAAATGAAAAGCGCCTGGGAGGCTGTCCGAGAATAGGATTCTTTTTTCAAAATCGAGGTGTTTTTCACAGAATACGCACAACCCATATAATTAATATCGAAGTCTTCGTTACCTGTAGCACTATTTTTTGAAAATTCCGAAGAGTTTGACAGGTAAGCAAGCGAAGCGAGCCCCCGCAGAAAGGTTATTATCGAGCATCCTCCTGGCTCTTCGATCAGGTGATCTTCATATAGAGCATATCGAAAAGAGGAAACGAAAACAAATAGTATCACCATTACACGGCGCACAATTTTCAGCACATTTCAAAACCTTACGACACTTTAATTATTCCAGCATAATCTCATATACAGGAAGCGGTTCCTTTCGTGCAACACGATTACTTTCCTGCTCAAGACAACCATAATCAATCTACGAACTGAGAATAATTTTCTTTAGCTCCTCAGGGGCATCAGTAATTTATACTATCAGCAATCATACAACTATACTCAACCAAATAAATAGTTACAGATTCATAAATTTTTCAAAATTACCTATCCGAACATACAGTACGGGAATAACGTATGCGCTTTGTAAATCAAGAGTATCGAACAGCCAAGCTGGAGCTGGCATGTTTATCTTCAGGCTCCCTTCCAATGAATCTATTCAATGGAAAATATTTTATTTGTAGCACCTATGCCTGATACAAAAAGCACTATCAGCTCTGTATAAAAAGTTCATTATGTCTCTTCTTCGGTTACAAAAAGCAAAAAAAATACCGGAAAAATAATTTACCTGATCTTGCTAAAAACACAGATTGGCTATTCATCGACTCACGCATACACAACGCACCAATATGCTGTATTTCATATATTTACTAGTTACTCTGAGATAACAGGAACAAGCTTTTGAAGGATTCAATATGATGCAGTTGGTTTAGCACGTACCTCTAAATAATATTCAATTTGCGTATATATACGGATTGACGGCAGGACACGTGTTTGTTAGGTTAAAAATCAACTACTTATCAGGCGAATGTTTGAAATTCTTACATAAACCTGACAATAAAAATCGGTTGAGTTTCATCACTTTTTGATTGACTCTTATTGTTTGTAAGGCTATAGAGAGATAATATATTCTTTCTCATATATAGATTCCTGTTCTACTTTTGATTGCTAAAGATAAGTGTTTAAATAAACTCCATCACCCTCCTGGGTGAAGGAGTACTTTCTGCTCCATTGGGGGGGGTAGACCTAATAGCTAATCTGTTTCAATCCAAAAAGTCAGCAGATGGTTCAATATTGATGCGCGTGTAAGAATTTTAACGAAAGCATAACGTTTATATCATGAAGATACAAACGTTACACGCACCGCTAATATTGGCCCAACTGACTAGCTTTCGGACGAAAACACATATGCGATGGCAGCCCTGTAACGTATCATACGTGGTGAGATATGAGTCTTACGCTCAGAGATATACTGAATTCACAAAAGGTGAAATCAGAGAGTGATGCAATCACTCCGTTTCTCCCTATGACTCCTGTGAGTCTGGAGGAAACGGGGTTAAACCGCATTCTCGTTGAAGATCTGATCTGTAAACTCTTGCTGGCCCATGGCTCACTGAGTGGGCGGGAAATTGCCCGTCTGCTTGCTTTGCCCTTGAAAATTATAAGCGATCTGCTCTACGACCTGAAACAACGGTTGATTCTTGCCTATCAAGATACTGCAGGAGTGAACGACTTTGACTATATCCTCACTGAGACAGGTAGAGAAAAAGGATTGTCGGCCCGTGAACAGTCCGCCTATATCGGTGCGGCTCCGGTTCCCTTTGCCGATTATCTCGAAAGTGTAGAGCGCCAGACAATCCGCAGCGAACATCCTGGTAAAGCCCAGCTTGAAGCTGCTTTAAAAGGACTGGTATTGCCGGATGATTTTTTCCAGCTCCTCGGGCCGGCTATTAACTCCGCTAAAGGACTGTTTATTTACGGAGCCCCCGGAAATGGGAAAACCGAAGTTGCTACCCGCATCGCCGACTGCTATACCGATACCGTCTTTATTCCCCGTACCCTGCTGGTGGGTGGGCATCTTATTCAACTCTACGATCCCCGTTGTCATTTTGAGGTCGAAGAGGAAGCTGATAAAGCGTTGACAACACTGCCGGACAAACGTTGGCTGCGCATCAAGCGACCCGCCGTCGTGGTGGGCGGCGAGATGGATCTCGACTCGCTGGAGGTAGGCTTTAACGCCCATACCGGCATCTGTGAGGCTTCGTTACAGCTCAAAGGCAATAGCGGTGTATTTGTGGTGGATGATTTCGGACGGCAACGAATTGGTCCGGATAAGCTGCTCAATCGCTGGATACTGCCACTGGAAAAGAGCATCGATTTTCTCACTCTGCCTGATGGCTCCAAGGTGCAGGTGCCTTTTAACGCTTTTCTGGTCTTCTGCTCTAACTTTGATCCTGGGCGCATTCTGGAAGAAGCGTTCCTGCGAAAGATCCCCTATAAGATATTTATGGATGATCCGGACGAGCGAGCGTTTGTTCAAATCTTTCGTCAGATGACAGAACAATACGACATCGCCTATGAGGCCGACTGTGTAGAATATTTGCTGGAAAAGCATTTTCGAAATATCCGCTCCATGCGTGGCTGCCATCCAAGGGATATTCTTCAGCAGTTAATACATATTGCCCGTTACGAGAATAGACCACCGGTAATGACCACTGCCGACCTTGACCGGGCGGTACAACTCTATTTCTCTGTGATGGATGGTGAACAGTTTACTCAGAAAACTGCACAGATTGACCATGCATAAAAAGCCGGAACACTCCGGAGAAAATAGTTCGTTCTGCACAACAGGTATCCCGACCTGTTTTTTCGGGAATTGGCAATAAATACGCTTCATTTTTTTAACAATGCTCAAGCAGATTATTTTCGAAAAGCTTGGCATTAAACATTCAACCCAAAATAAGGGGGACAGCTATGAAATGGTTAATGGCAAAGACAATTGATTTTATTAAGGAAGAAGATGGTGTTACGGCTATTGAGTATGGATTAATTGCTGCATTTATTTCTGTCATGATAATAGGTGGTATCACTGTAGGACAACCAGCAATTGAAAGTATATTTGATAAAATTGGTGATGCACTAGTGGACGGAAACGCAAAAAGCGGTACTGGAGGATGACAAATTGGTGATGCACTAGTGGAGGATAACGCAGCAAGCGAAAGTAGCGGCAGCTAGTCGACCAAATAATCAGTCAAAATCGTATTTGTTCGTTAACTATGCAAATTCGATTTTGACTGATACACAATAGCTTTCTTAAGGATTAATGTTTGAATATAGAAGATTTTTCGTTGGATATAAAATCAATTTCATATCTTGTGCTGTTTTTTGGATTATTCTGCGTACTACTGATATCAGCGATAAGAGATGTGAAAGAGAGAAAAATACCAAACTTGATTACACTGCCATCAGCTATCATCGCTATTCTATGTCACATTTTCTCAGATGGTTGGCAAGGATTAATATTTAGTTTTCAAGGGATTGCTGTTGGTTTCTTTCTATTCATTATGCTTTACGCAATTGGTGTTATGGGGGCCGGAGACGTCAAGTTAATGAGTGTAGTAGGTGCTGTGTTTGGCCCTAAAAACACTTTAACTGTTCTACTGTTTATAATGGTTATGAGCGGTGTGCTTGCATTGTTCTTAATGTGGCATCGTGGTGTTATTAAGAAGTCACTTTCTCGTCTTTGGATGATCATATTTCTTTTTGCAACACAACAAAATTCATCCTTTTTTAAAGAAGCAAATAGTGAACTAGCTGAGGAAGGCATGCCTTTAGCTGTGGCAATTGCAGCAGGTGTATTCCTGTATGTCATATACATCTGGATAACTACAGGAATGTTCCCGCTTTTAAGCCCGGGCTGAGAGCCTTAGAGAATCGGCAGTAAAATTGGTGAGGGAGGGGTTATGAAAAGGAGGCTAGATGAATAGGTCTATTCGAGTGATGTTTCTTATGGTGGCACTTGCCGGTGCTGCTTTTATTAGCTTTGTTGTCTATCAACGTATGGCCGGCCAGCAAACGGTATTGACTCCTGAGACTAAACAGGAGACGGTTAAAATTGCCGTGGTGGAACGTGATCTGAAACGAGGTGCCAAGATCACAACTCAGGACTTACGCATGGCTCCATATCTAGCCGAGTCTCTTCCTGCCGGTCATTTCAAGAATTTGAGCGATGCCATAGGTCGAATCGTTATCAAACCTATCCGGGTAACAGAACCTGTACTGGAATCGGCCCTGGCCTCGACCAATCTTACTAAAGGCGGAATGGCAGCTGTGATTACCTCGCAGAAGCGCGCCATGGCGGTGAAGGTAGACGATGTGGTCGGAGTTGCCGGCTTTCTCCATCCCGGGCATATGGTGGATGTTCTAGTCTCCATTGATAAACCGGGTGAAAAACGGAGCCAGATTACCAAGACTGTGCTAGAAAATATTCCTGTCCTCTCCATAGGCACCCAGGCCCAGGAGAGCGATGATAAAGCTGCCAAGCGGGTCACCGTGGTCACCCTTGAAGTTGATTTGGAAGAGGGGGAAAAACTGGCACTGGCCGTGAACGAAGGTCGGATCCAGTTGGCCCTGCGCGGCTACTCCGATGATGATCATATCCTCACCAAGGGAATCACTGTAGATGCCCTGCTGAAATCCTATGCTACAGTAAACAGTACCCCGGTGAAGGTGAATCAAAAGGTTGCCTCGGCAAGGCCTGTACGTCAGGTCAGCCGTCCCTTGACGGTTGAGGTAATGAATGGCAATGCCATCAATAGAATTAATATCAAGCGTTAATGAAAGGGAGAGGAATTGTGAAAAGTACGTGGGTTGTCCCCCCGGTTGTGATTTGTAGTATTATTTCTTTTCTATCTGTCGTAGCTGTTTCTACCATTATCCGGCCTTTCCCTGTCTCTGCTGCTCCGGCGGAAATCACGGTGGATACCCAGAACGGCAAGCATATCAACCTTCAGGTCAACAAGCTTGGCAAGATTAAATCCCCATGGGTCATTAAAAGAGCCCACGTAGTCAACCCAGAAGTGGCCGAGTTGATTTATTCCAAGACCCAATCCCCCTACTGGGTGTTTGTCAGCGGTAAATCGGCTGGCACCACTCAGCTCACCCTCTGGGGTGAAAAAAACCGTATGCTCGGCACCTATGAAGTTATTGTCAGCGCAGATGCCACCGGCCTGAAAAAAAGCCTCTTTGACATTTTCCCAGAAGAAAATATCGCCGTCCGTTCCTCAGGCGCTTACCTCACCCTTACCGGGACGGTTACAGATTCCGTGAAGCTCTCCAAGGTGCTGACCCTTGCAGAAAGCTATGCCCCCGAAAAAGTGATCAATTTACTTCAGGTCGGTGGCCTCCAACAGGTTATGCTTGAGGTACGTATTGCCGAAATTTCCAAAACCACGGGTAAAGAGCTTGGGGTCAACTTTGCCTGGGCGGGCGATGATAATTTTGCCCTGAGTTTGCTTGATAACCTGACAGCCATACCCGAAGATGGCTGGCCTGGGAATCCACTCAGTGTTTCAAGCTCAATTAATAGTGTGCTCGGTTTTATGACCGGAGACAGCCTGATTGTTGCGATCGACGCTCTGCAGGAAGATGGGCTGATGCAGATTCTGGCAAAACCCACTCTCATTGCCCAGAGCGGTCAGAATGCAAGCTTTCTTGCAGGAGGGGAATTTCCATACCCTGTGGCCGATGGTATAGACAGCATTTCCTTTGAATGGAAGCCGTTTGGTATTGGTCTGAACTTCACGCCAACCGTTCTGGGTAACGACACCATCTCTATGGTTGTTACCCCTGAAGTCTCCGATCTCGATTTTTCAACCACTGTTTCCTATGCCGGATATGTGGTGCCTGCCATAGATACCAGGCGCATGTCCACGGTAGTAGAGTTAAAAGATGGGCAGAGCTTTGCCATCGCTGGCTTGTTGAAAGACTACGTCCATGAGTCAATATCTAAATTTCCTATTCTTGGCGATATCCCCATCCTGGGCGCATTGTTTCGCAGCACCAGATATCAAAAAGATGAGACTGAACTGGTAGTGATTGTTACCCCACATCTGGTAACCCCTGTCGATGGCGATGAGTTGGCTCTGCCTACTGATTCATTTCAGGAGCCAAGCACCTTTGAACTGATGATGCTCGGCATGATGGAAAAACGTAAGCAACACGAGGAAACAGGTGTTCCTGAGGCTCAGGCAACCAGCTACCTGCCTGATGCCGGACCATCACCTCAAGATTTTGGTTACATGCTGCCGGAATAAGAGCGTTATAACACCATTACCTGGCAGCCTGGCTGCCTGGTTGAATATGGGAGTAAGAAATGAATACACGCATTGTCTTTTTGATTCAGGCTGTAACTATAGTGTTTCTTCTGGCAGGATGCACAACTCATCCAACGCCTGTAGAACAGTTCTACGGTACCTCCTTTAAGCTGGCCATGGAAAGCCAGATTGCTAACCCCGGTGCCGGCATGGAAAGTGGTCCGCCCGAAGGACTTGAGGGAGAGGTGGCTGTCATGGTAGTTGAGCGACACCTGGAAGGTTTTGATAAAAAAGCAGCTAAAACAGAAACCTACACGTTAAATATTGAAGGGAGTAAATAGACGGATGAAAAGAGTGATTGCTATGCTCAGGTCTGAATCCGGTGTTTCAGCCATAGAATTTGCGCTGATTGCCCCCCTGCTCTTTGTCCTCACCTTTGGTATCATTGAGTTTGGCCTACTGCTCTTTGACAAGGCTGTGCTCACCAATGCCTCACGCGAAGGAGCCAGGGCCGCAATTATCAGAAACTTTGCGGTAAATGCCGATAACACCACTACCTATTCACCGTTAAGTGAAACAGAGATAGAAGACGTAGTCACCGCCTATGCCAACAATTATCTTATCAACCTTGGAGTGGCCGGAGACAATGACCTTACCAGTGATGACATAACCATAACTTATCTCGGGTCATCAGGAGGGAATGCCCCTGAAATAGGGGGAAGGGTAACAGTTGATGTGCAATATACCTATGACTTTCTGGTATTTCCTAACCTGGCAGAGCTCATTGGCGGTTCCTTCGATGGTACTATTAGTCTGGTTGGCACTACTGTAATGCGCATGGAGTAATAAGCAGAGAGCAAAAAATGATAATTCAGCGAATCAATGCATTGAGAAACAATCGGGGTGCAGTTGCGATCTATGTCGCCCTACTGCTGCCTTTGCTAGTGATGATAGCTGCCATAGCTATCGATGTAAACCATGTCTATGGAGTACGCAATGAGCTGCAGAATGCAGCAGATGCCGGTGCGCTGGCAGGAGCATCCGACTTGTTTGACAGCGCAGGAGAACTAACCGTTACCAACGCGGAAGCTGCTGCGCGTAATCTCACCACAGCAAACGGCACTGGTAATGTACAGGTAGGAACCCCCACAGTGGAAACAGGGCATTGGTCCTTTGCTGACAAGGTTTTTACCCCTAGCTCCAATACAACCCAGGTGGATTGGCTGGGTAGAACAGCTCAGGAACTCGATACAGATATTGATTTTATTAATGCGGTCAGGGTGGAGGCCAGACGGGACGACACTCCTTCCTTTTTCGCTAAAGTTTTCGGAATCAATCAGCTTGCCGTGGCCAATGATGCGGTGGCCTGGATTGGGTTTGCAGGAAGTCTCTTTGTTGACGATGTCGACTGGCCGATTGCAATTTGCCAGGAAGCCATTACCGACGGGAACACGTTTCGCTGTAATATGGGCAGGATGCTTAATAGCGGTGGCAATACCAATACATCTATGACCGCCATGTGGTCCAACTACACCCAGGGGCCATGCCAGACTGCCAATAACAGTGATATGAAGGGATTGACAGGCGGCTGTAATGCAGGAAACGACCAAACCCTGATCTTTGGAGAGGGTATGGGCACCCAGAACGGTGTGCAGGATAACATCCTCGGCAACCTCGTTGACTGCTGGATAAAAAATGCCGACACGGATGAAGATGGTGTCCCTGACGTAACCTGGTCAATGGTCTTGCCGGTAATTGATTGTTTCGAGGACAACACCTGCTCTCCACTTGTTGGTGCGGTACAGGTAAATATTGTCTGGATCATACATAAAAATGATCCACTTATGGATGAGGTGCCCCGCAAGATGGGAGACTGGAGTTGTGACGATACAGACCCGTATACCTGCTGGAAGAGTTTCGTCGATAACTTCGGGCTGGAAAATGTATCAGGCCCTCCTCAAACACAGGCCGATTATGAGGAAATGTATCAGAAGAAAAATATATTCTTTCTGACCGAGTGTACAAAGTTAGAACCACGCGGTACGAGCGGTGGTAATAATTTCGGCATACTGGCAGATGTGCCTGTGCTGGTTGAGTAATACCGGGTAATCCGTAATACGGATACCTGCAATAGCATGACAATTGAATGTCAGGAAATTCCATGAGCAATAACGAAACCACACTTTCAGTCCAACTTGCAATAAAAACACCGGATGTCCATCGTGATCTGATGTCCATAGTCAAGGAGATGGAGTCGTTCACCCTGCAGGATGAGGAAAATGCGGCATGGGCAGACATTCTGGTGCTTGAAATCGGTAATGATCCTGCTACGGAGTTTGAAACTATTCGTCTACTTGTGAAAGAAAAAGTGGTTGGAACACTCTTTCTCACATCCACCCAAACCACCACCGATATTCTGCTTCCCGCTATGCGGGCCGGAGCGCGGGAATTTTTCCAGCAACCTATAGATAAAGTTGAGGTTCGGGAAGCATTCAATACTGTTCTACAGAAACAGCTTCAGGATCTGAAGCCTGATGTAGCCAAGGCTGAGAAAGGCAGAGTCCTGAGTGTGGTAGGTGCAAAGGGAGGTGTCGGCGCCACAACATTTGCGGTAAATTTTGCCACCTCAATTCAGGCGGTGAATAAAGACCGACTTGTGGCACTGATTGACATGAATCGTTTTATCGGTGAGATTCCGCTTTTTCTCGATCTCGAGACGGATATCAACTGGGAGGAGATCGGTAGAAACCTGAGTAGGCTGGATGCCTCGTATCTGCAAAGTGCCATGGTTCGTCATTCATCCGGCGTATTTGTGCTTCCAGCTCCCTGTAAACTTGATTCTGAGATGAAGTTGCAAAAAGACTTCCTGTATAAATTGATCAGAACCATGCGAGAGTTCTTTGACGATATTATTGTCGACTGCGGCACGTCTTTCTCTGAAGATGCAGTCAAGATCTGTCGTGACTCTGAATCCATATATCTTATCTCCACCATGAGTATGCCCTGTATCATTAATGTCCGCAAACTGCAGCAATCGCTTGCCTCTACTGCGGGGGTAACTAACGGCAGGCTGCAGGTGGTGGCTAACCGTTTTGAAAAAAAATCTCAGCTGAGCCTTGCTGAGGCGAGCAAGGTGATTGGCAGTGAAATCGTCAACACTATTCCCAATGACTATTCACTCACCATGTCGGCGGTCAGCAGCGGTAAAACGGTGGCGGAGGTGGCAAAGAGATCGCAGGTCGCCAAAGCATACCGTAAGCTAGCCGAGTCTGTCTGTACTACTCAGCAAGTTCAAAAGAGTAGGTTCTTCGGGCTGTTCAGATAATCACGTATTAAGCAAAAAGGAAATTCAATCGTGGAATTACGGGAAATTCTCAGAAATCTTGAGGAGCATGGCACTCCAGACAGCATCGGGGCAAACCATACTGTGCTGTTGGAAGAGGTAGATCTCTCCGATGATTACTTCGAACTGAAGGCCACAATCCATGACCAGTTGGCCAAGGTCATTGATCTTTCCCTGCTCGATGAGATCGAAGAACACCGCCTGCGTCGCGAGATTAACAAGGCGACAGAGGCTATTCTCAAAGATGATGCTATCGAGGTTATACCTCTCAACGCCAGGGAACATGCACGCCTGTTGAAGGAAATTGAAAACGAGGTTATCGGTCTCGGCCCCCTGGAAGACCTGATGAGTGACAACTCTGTCTCTGATATCCTCGTCAACTCCTATAATTCGGTCTATGTTGAACGATTCGGCAAATTAGAAAAGAGCAGGGTTCGTTTTAAGGATGATGCACATCTGATGCGCATCATAGAAAAAATCGTCTCTGCTGTTGGCAGACGTATCGATGAGATCTCACCCATGGTGGACGCGCGCCTCGCTGACGGATCTCGCGTGAACGCCATCATCCCTCCTTTGGCCCTTGATGGTCCATCACTCTCAATCAGGCGTTTTTCAGTCGACCCGCTCACCCTTAAAGATATGATTCTGCTCAAGACCATCACCGCCCCCCTTGGCGAATTACTGAAGTCAATAGTCGGGGCCAGGCTGAATGTGCTGATTTCCGGTGGAACCGGTTCGGGTAAAACCACAATGCTCAACGTTATGTCTCAGTTTATCTCTTCCAAAGAGCGCATAGTCACTATTGAGGATTCAGCAGAACTGCAACTCAAACAGGAACACGTTGTTCGCCTGGAGACGCGACCTCCGAATATAGAGGGCAAAGGCCAGATTACCCAACGGAATCTGGTACGCAACAGTCTGCGAATGAGACCGGACCGGATCATTATCGGCGAGGTGCGCGGTGCAGAATCCGTAGATATGCTCCAGGCCATGAACACAGGTCATGACGGCTCGCTCACTACCGTTCATGCCAACACTCCGGTAGACGCGCTTATGCGCATCGAGACCATGGTAACTATGGCAGGTTTCAACCTGCCCAGTGAATATATCAAAAAATATATAGCCTCGGCGATTGATGTAGTGATTCAGGTAGAGCGGCTGATGGATGGTACGCGAAAGGTTGTCAGCCTTCAGGAAATCACCGGCATGGAGGGCAACGTTATCACCATGCAGGAGATTATCTCCTTTAATCAGCAGGGGGTGGATGCCGAAGGAGGAGTTGTCGGTCACTTCAGAACCCATGGCATCAGACCGAGATTTTTTGATCGTTTCCTGAAAATGGGGTTGAGTATTCCTGACCTTGAGGTCGATGATGCTGACAGGATGAAGAGGTAACCTATGGAATATGCTTTTACCGGTGCACTTTTTTGTCTACTCCTGATTATTTTTGAGTTGCTCTATTCGCTCCTGAAAAAAGAGTCGAGCCGGCCTGTGGAGCGTGTAGTTGAGCGTTACAGCCAGGGCGGAATCTCAGAGGAGCAGGAACTGAATATTCTTTATTATAGAAAATTCAGCGATATTAAATTTTTTGATGCTCTCTTGAGAGTAAGCCCCATTGCCCGTCGTCTCGACAGCCTGATGCAGCAAGGCGGGGTGAAGATGCTGGTCGGGGTCTTTCTCCTTTTGACTCTGACCATAGGTTCGGTAGTTTTCCTCCTCTGCTCCATGATTCCGTTTCCTTATCTTTTAAGTGGAGCAGTATCCTTATTTGCCATGACGGTACCCTACCTCTTTCTGCGTTTACAGAGGGCGCGCAGGCGCAGCCGCTTTGAAGCCCTTTTCCCAGACGCCTTAGACCTGATGGGCTACTCTCTCAAAGCAGGACACTCCATCGGAGCAAGTTTCAGGATGGTGGCTGAAGAGATGGCGGGGCCGGTAGGTGAAGAGTTTGGCAGAGTGGTTGAGGAACTGAACTTCGGCCTGGAGCTGGACGCGTCTCTACGAAACTTTTCTCGCCGGATAGACTCCCCAGAGCTACGTTTTTTTGCCACCTCAGTGATCATTCAGCGGGAGACCGGCGGGAATCTTGTTGAAATGATCGAAAAAATCTCCGAGGTGGTTCGCAGAAAATTCCGTTTCAGGGAGAAAGTGAAGGCTCTGAGCGCAGAAGGTAAACTTTCAGGAGGTATTTTACTGGCACTGCCCTTTTTGACCGGGGCGGCACTGCTTATTACCAACCCTGAATATCTGACAGTGCTGGTCAATGACCCCATTGGCCCCTACGTCATAGGTATCGCTATCGCGATGATGTCGTTTGGTACCTTTGTTATGTACAAACTGGTACAGTTGGATATGTAAGGGAAACAATCAGTAAACAAAAAAATTCTATTGCCGGAAGTATTATCCGAAGATTTTTAAAGGGGTGGTAAGGAGATGAAAAAATGTTTGCACTGAATACGCCGTTGATACTTTCCGTTGCGACATTTGTGGTATTGATTCTATTGTATGGTGCGGTTGCCTCACTGGTCTCCGGCCAGAAGAAACGGGATCAACTGCTCAGCAGGACACAACAATGGGGCGGTCAAGCCGTACAAAAAAATAATTTCCCCGCTTCAACACCTGGCCGTAAATCTGGGAAGTCGCTGCTGCCGTTTGGTCGTTCGTCTCAGAAAGGGCCAATCAGTGAGAGCGGTATTTATGCCAATACACCGCTGTTCTACCAGCGTGCCGGCCTCTATAACCCTGGAGTTATAAAGACCTATCAAGGCATTCGATATTTTTTGCTGGTAGCACCATTTTGCTACCCACTCTTTTCACATTTCATCCTTCAGCAACCAGTCGGCAGGATGATGATCATGCGGACGTTTGTAGTTGGATGTGTCGGATATTACCTTCCTGTACTCTGGCTGCGTCTGGTGGCCCGTGCCCGTAAAAAAGAGTTGAACAGGAGTTTCCCCGATGCGCTTGATCTGCTGATGGTGTGCATGGAGGCCGGACTGGGACTCGATTCAGCCATTAGCAGGGTGTCCCGGGAAATTCATGTGACCTGCCCAGAACTGGGTAAAGAGTTGAAAATTCTCTCGCTTGAGTTGAAGACCGGCATGTCACGCAATGCCTGCCTGAAAAATCTGGCCCGCAGAACAGACCTACCCGATATTGATAATCTAGTAAGCCTGCTCATCCAGGCGGAAAAGTACGGAACAGGAGTAGCAAATGCTCTGCGTATTCATGCCGAAGAGATGCGCCAGAAACGATACAGCCGACTTGAGGAAATGGCCGCCAAGCTGCCGGTAAAGCTCGTGGTACCATTAACGCTCTTTATATTCCCGGCACTGTTTGTCGTTATTGCCGGTCCTGCAGCAATACAGGTGCTGCGAGTGATAATACAGGGGTAAAGCAAATGAACACAACAATGTGTAGAGGTAAACGAAGGTATCCGGTCGTTTTCTTTTCTTTCCAGCTGCTGGCGCTGCTGTTTGTTGGCGGCTGCAGCACCCATGATGATCGTCTCTCATACTTTAATATGTTGGATGACGAGAAGCAGACACAGCAAAATAAACGAGCGGCCAACACATTCTGGGAATCGGTACGACCGATCTCTACCCTGTCAGCATCACATTACAAGCTGGGGCGTCATTACCAGAAACAGGGAAAATACGAGCAGGCAATAGAAGAATTCTCCAAAACTATTGATATGGATGCCGGGCTCTGTAAAGCGTACAACGGCATCGGTATGTCGTACGACGCGCTTAAACAGTGCGAACTGGCTCGCAAGGCATATGAACTTGCCCTCCGCTGTGAACCTGAAAAGGCATATATTTATAATAACTATGGATATTCGAGAATTCTATGCAACCAGTTTGAGCAGGGAATAGCGCTGCTGCGCAAGGCTGAGGAACTGTCTGCTGACAGCACCCAGGTTAAAAAGAACCTGGAGTTTGCCCGTCTCGCTCTGACCAAAATACCGGGCCCGGATTGTGAAATACCGCTGGCTGATGATACTCACTTTGATCTGGCTTTGGCAACTCCCAGAGAACTGGCAGCATATATGGCAAAGGCTGCAGAAAAGCAGCAGCCGAAGGTTAAACCGCAGGCAGATATTACTTCAGTGAACGCGAAGAGCCACGAAGCAGCTGCTTCGCCAGATCAACCTGCCCTGCTGGTTCCATCTGTCAGTCCTCTTTTGCAGCCACATCTGCTTGTTGACAATTTTGAAGCCCCGGAAAATGCGGAGCAGGCCTTACCCATAAGAACTGGTGCCGCTGCTACAGCAAATACCCGAGATACTGTTATCCCGGTTCTAAAACAGGCAAAATTAAAAGAAATTCAGTCACAACATCCCAAAACACCAGAAACGAGCGGTGTTGAGCATCCCCCCGTACCATTACCCGTAAAACATGTTGAGACAAAGCCTCCATTGCCTGAAGAAGGTGACACGAAGGAAGTTGCACCTGAATGGCAGGCGAGAGCCTCCAAACATAAGAGACTCGAGGAAAAGTTTCAGAAGATGGGCAGCCTGGAAAAAACCAACCTGAAAAAAACATATGTGGAGGTATCTAACGGAAACGGTGTAACAGGAATGGCTGGAAGAAGTGCGGAGCTGCTACGCGACTATGGCTTCAGTGTTCGCCGAATCACCAATGCCCGAAGTTTTCAGTTCAGTGAGAGTTCAGTATTTTACCGGGAAGGGTATCAAAAAGAAGCACGCGATCTGGCAGATTTTCTACCGGGAGATCAGCACATACAGAAAGTCGATTCTCTAGGCAGAAGTTCTATAGGGGTCAGGGTTCTACTTGGCAACGACCTGGTGGTGCTTGATTTTCCAGAACGATATGCCCACCTGAGTTACATAAAGCTTGAGAATGGGCAGGCAGGAAAATGGAGAGATCTCCCAAGACTTTCGATGGATAATTAATAGAGCGAGACCGTAATGAGAATTACCAATGATGCAACAGCGCATGCATGTCTTCAGGATACCAGGAACACACGTTTAAGCGATTTTTTCAGAAGTGGTTTGGGTATCAGCCTGATTTGTGGGTTTCTCATGAGTGGCTGTTCATCTTTCCAAAAGGATACTTCATTCAACCTGGAGCGCCAGATACAGCGTCAGCAGGCTGCTCGGGAAATGAAAATGAAGCCATCTTCAAATGAAGAGCATACTGCCCGGGACTATGAAAATATGGGCGACCGCTATATGCTGCGAAAAGATATCAATCGTGCCTACCTGAATTACATGCGGGGCCTTGAGATCGAACCCGAAAGTGTTTCGCTGCTTGAAAAACAGGCTTCGCTGCTATTGGCAAAAAATAAATATTTTGAAGCTGGAATTGTTTACCAGAAGTTGCTGAACATTAACAGTGCCAATTCCGAGGCTCTGGAGGGGCAAGGCAGGGCCTATTTCGGGCTCGGAAAACTGAACGAGGCGGAGGATAATTTTCGGGCAGCACTGGCTATTTCACCAAATCGGTGGAAGACGCATGAATATCTCGGCCTTATCGCCAGTCAGCAGCAGGATCTCAAGCGGGCAATAGCCTGTTTTGAACAAGCGCTCGAACTTCAACCTGAAAATGATGGATATATCAACAACCTGGCTGTAAGCTACTATATTGACGGGGATATTGACGAAGCTCTTCGTTTGCTCAGTGAGTTGGCAAAAAGCTCCCGTACCCGAAAAGTACACAACAATCTTGCCCTCGTATACTTCAAGTTGGGCTACTATGAGGAAGCAATGGCTTCGTTTAAGCGCGGCTCTGAGAGCGAGGCGGAGGCTTATAATAGCATTGGCTACCAGTTTCTGGTGAGCAAGCAATTTGTACGGGCAATAGAAGCATTTGAGCGGGCAATTGATTTAAACCCAAAATATTATATTGCTGCCGATAAAAACCTTACTATTGCCAGAAAAGAGTTCACTGGCAACATTCAAAACCGAATGTAATGCTCTACATAGCTTCGTATAGGGCAAATTCTGATCACAAGTTTTTACTCTGCAAGAGTCACCGTCATCTTCCGGCGTTTCCCCTTGAGTAGTCGAGCTTGTGTTATCGACAGAAATAATCGCCCAATAAGGTAAATAATCGCTTGCAACAGCTCTCCTGCAATACTCATCCCTATCGTCAAATAAAACCTGAATTTATCTAGAAATCATGTCTGAAATAACCAAGAGATAACGGAAATGATCAGACAGATATTCACTTTTTTTCTATGTCTTGGTTGTGCTGCAGCTCTGGCTACTTGTGGAAGTCTCTACTGGCTTATCGTGGTGAACCCTGGAACCGAAATAGAGATCAGCAATATTGAAAATATTCTCGGCAAGGAAAGCCCTGTATTTTATAGAGACAACGTGACTAAATTAGGAGTCTTTTTTGACCAGGCACATCGTCAGTATGTAAGGTATGGCGATATACCTGTCTCTTTCGTAGATGCTCTGATTGCCGCTGAAGATAACAGCTTTTTTAAACATTTTGGCTTTGATGTGTTTGGCATTGCCCGGGCCGCGTTAAAAAACATCGAGGCAGGCAAGGTAGTTCAGGGAGGTAGTACCCTGACTCAGCAGGCTGCCAAAAACCTGTTTAAACGTACAGGCCGGTCGTTTAAGGCCAAGGCCAGGGAACTGCTGTTTGCCCTCAGGCTCGAATATCGCTACCCCAAAGAAAAAATTTTCGAATTTTATGCCAATCAGTTCTATGTAAGCGGTAACGGACATGGGCTCGGGGTGGCTGCACGCTATTATTTTGACAAAAATCCGAGTGAACTGAATCTCGTCGAATGTGCGTTTATAGCCGGCAGTGTCAAGCGGCCGAATTATTACAACCCATTCACTAAGAAGAGTAAGGAGGACGAGGAGCTTGCCAGGGATAGGGGCGCAGGCAGGATGCGGTATGTGCTTAACAAAATGCTGGAGCTGGAGATGATTGATCAGCAGCTCTACAGTGAAGCACTATCCGCCCCCCTCTCATTCAAACAGGGCCAGGTCGGTTATTCGCTCGATTACGTGATGGAAATGGTTAAAGATGCCGTCTCCTCCACAGAGGTTCTGGCCGAGCTTAAAAAAAACGGGATCGACAACGTCTCCACTTCCGGTATCAGGATTGTCACTACTGTCGATAAAAATACCCAGGAAAATGCGCTGTACGCGCTCCGTCACGATCTCTCGCGTCTTGATGTCATGCTGCGCGGCTATGAACGTGAAGAGGTTCAGGCTGAGTATGCCGAAATAGATTATACGGGAGACAACAAACTCGTGCCCGGAGCATTTCTTTTTGGCACTATAACCTGTGTCAGCGGCAAAGGGGACGAGGTGGAAGTGACGGTAGATTTCGCGAAAATACAAAGCTCGGCTACCATCGACAATACAGGGCTTGCCAGGATTGTTGCGGCACGGGTCAAGTGGCTGAAAAACCTGTGGGCACAAGCAGCGAAGAAAGACTCCGACCACCTGGTGAAGCAATTGCGGGTTGGAGATCGTATCTGGGTAAGTGTACGTGAGGTAACATCTAGTGGCAAGGTCTTCCTCGAGTTAGAGAAATACCCGCAAGTTCAGGGCGCCGCCATGGTTATGAAAGACGGTGCAATACGTGCAATGGTCGGTGGTACAGAAAACAGATTCTATAACCGTGCGGTTTATGCCAAGCGCAGTATGGGCTCCTCTTTTAAACCGTTTGTCTTTGCGGCAGCCATGCAGTTGGGCTGGAGCAGCAGTGACCTTCTGCGGAATTCCCGTGACGTCTTTGTGTTCCACAATCAGCCCTATTTCCCAAGACCTGACCATATCAGCCCGTATGAAAAAGTTTCCATGAACTGGGCCGGAGTCAAATCGGAAAACCTTGCATCTGTCTGGCTTCTCACGCATCTTTGTGATCAAATAGACCCTGTTCAGTTTCGCGACCTGGCCGATCACCTTGGCCTGACGCCGAGAAATATTGACGGCCAGGCGGAGCCATATAGTGCCTACCGCAGCCGCATCCGTGATCGCTACGGAATAGTCGTGAACAGTGATGTCCTCCGCAAAGCTGCATATGAGGCAGTGGTGCGAAACAGTGAAGCGGACTTCATGCAGGAGGACATGGCCGAAGAATATACGTTTTTCACCTCTCTTCATTATGGTCTGGGTTTTGAATCATTCAGCGAACAAATCGACGAAGATCTTGCTGCCGCGACCCAACTTAAAGATCATGAACGCAGGGAACTGCTACTCAGAAAACAACTGCTCAGCAAAAACTTTCTGGTACTTGAGGAGCTACGAGGCCAGCTTCTTTTGTACCGCAATTTGATCGATCACCCACTCGGCTCTTTCAGACCATCTCTGTATTCTGATGATACGGAGGGGGCTGAACTCTATTATGATCATGCAAAAAAAAGATATGTTTTTCAACTGACAGATAGTATCAGTTCCGGCTTGGATATGGTCAATAGAGGAAAACTGAATACTGGGCTCGCCAGTCTGAGTGAGCAGGAACAAAACGGATTCTGGCAGGATGTGCTACTCAACGGTGAGGTCTCTGTCCAGGCTTTTGACCTGCTGGGACGTCAGATGGAAGCTGAATTGCAGCGATTACAGGATGAATTGCCCTATAGTTTTGAAGTTCTTTCTGAGGTTAAAGATTTCAGGATCTATGTTGGCTTAGAATATCTCATTGCGTTGGCAAAGGAGATGGGCATTAAAAGCAAGCTCGAGCCAGTCCTGTCGTTTCCGCTTGGATCAAATGTCGTGAGTTTACTGGAAGCCACCCGTATGTACGAGGCTATAATCACAGGAAAGTTGACAACCTATGGCGGGAATGCGAAAAGCGAGAATATTGACAGTCTGCTGATTATTGATCGAATTGAATCCGAAGAAGGAAAGGTACTATATCGACCTGAACGGTATGAAAAACAGATTTTGAGTGAGAAAGGGAGAATGGGTGTTGGGCATATCCTTGAAAATGTAGTGAAATTCGGTACAGGGCGCAGGGCAGATAAAATGGTCAGCCTGGGTGCTATACAGGACAAGAATTTAGACACTTTCAAACTTTCGGTACCGCTACTTGGTAAGACAGGAACAGCCAACCGCTATACTAATGCTTCATTTTTTGGGTATTTACCCGGGATGACTGCAGAGGCAAATGCGATGGCAGCCAAAGGCGGATATGCAGTAGGAGCCTATGTTGGTTATGATGATAACTCGTCAATGCGCAAATCAAGCATCAAGATCAGCGGTGCTACGGGCGCATTGCCCACCTGGATAAGTATTGTTAATGAGCTGTTAAGGGAACATGATTATGCGGAGACTTTTGATCCCGCGTCGCTATCGTTTGACGGTTTACAGCTCAAACGTGAAAACAGTGGACAAATCAACCTGGCCGTCAATCCTGACAATGGGGGTGTATTGTACGATCCCGCAAGATATGCCAGTGCAACCAATCGCTATCAGCCATCCATTCTTACCTTTGGAAACCTCTCTGAGACCGGCAAATTTTCACCGGAAAGGATGTATGAGCCATACTGGCGAAGGTGACAGGCTGGTAATGCCAATATGCTTTATGTATTTTGGGCAAGCTTAAAAAACAGCAGGCAAGTTCAACAGCTATTTTGAGATAAAAATCTCATCCAAAACAAACTTTTCAACAGCATTACCCACCTGGCTACTCACCTGAACCATCTTTTCCGCAACCTGTTTTCCTTTAATTGGTCGATACCGCTCCAGACCGGGAATGCAGCATACAGCTGGCAGAACAGCCGAAGCAATTTTTTCACCTAATCTCACTTTAGACCTTTCTCCAACAAGCAATGATGGCTGAAAAATACTTACACGCGGAAAGCCCAACTGAAGCACCTTTTGCTCAAGCTCACCTTTCATCTGCAAATATGCGTTAGAACTTTTTTCGTTAGCACCTGATGAAGATACCAGCAGATAATGGTGCACACCGTTCTGCGATGCAAGTTGAGCAACTTTAAGTTGGTAATCAAGATCGACTATTCGTTGCGCTGCTACTGAACCTGCAGCACGACGCGTCGTTCCGAGACACGAGAAGAGCATATCCCCTTCGAATAACAAAGAGTACGAATCCAGATCATCAAAATCGACAATCGAGTTTTCTACCTTGCTGCTGGGATGCTCCGCAACCCGTCTGGTTAAGGTGATGATTGTATCAATGTGATCAGCCTCAGCGAGCTGATTTACAACTTCACGTCCAACCACACCTGTTGCACCAATAACTATTGCCGTTTTCCCCATAACTATTCCTTTTAGAAGTTGGTACTGTAGAGCAGAGTATCATCTACTGAACGTCCATCAGATGACTCAACACATAAAATATATCGCAAATATTTCCAGGTGCTCTTATGTTTTGATTAATAAAAAAGATATTGCACTGTTTTGGTCATACTATCACCATCACACGTTACGCAGTCGCCCTTTTGGTTTCTCAGGGTGTGTATAGATATTTTACCCTATAATAAGAGTATTCAATCAAATAAAAAATATGAAAAATATAACAATTTATTCAACAACCCGCTGTCCATACTGCATAAAAGCCAAAGCTCTGTTTGATCGTAAAAACCTGAGCTATGAAGAAATCGATGTAACGGGTGATGACGAGGCACGATCTGAGCTTATCAAGAAAGCAAACGGATTGCGCACAGTCCCCCAAATATTCATTGGGGACAAGCATGTCGGTGGCTGCGATGACATTTATCTGCTCGACAGCAAAGGTGAACTCGACAAGCTCATCGAAGAATAGCCGTTCACCGACAGCCTCTCATAAAACCCTACATATTGCTTTCTTTTAAGTAACATCGCAAATGGATCTCAGCAAAAGCATTACCACGATCCATTTGCCTGAACCTCAGTTCCGGGGAGAGGATATCTGTATAGAGTCGAGTTCAGGGAATGTCACGCCTGTAAGCTGCTCAGATTTACGCCAAAGCTCTTCAGTAATTGATGCATCATGAGATAGCTCACTGGACTTTACTTTTTTAGGGTAACCACGTATCTCACGGAAGCCTTCATAGCCGAAATAATCTCCTCCCTGTACCTCGCCAGCTGTCGCTGCGTAGAGTGTAGGCAAGGCACCCATGGGTATTGACTGCGCAAAGAAGTGATTAAGAAATGAAGTTAACGGGGTATGACGCTGCAATTCAGTATCCGTCCAACCTGGATGAGCTGCTACAAATAGTATACCGTAGCCGTCACCGCCATATCGCTTCTGAAGCTCATAGGTGAAATAGAGATTGGCAATTTTGCTTGCTCCGTAAGCATGCCATTTCTTATATTTTTGAGTTTCCCAAAGTGAATCAGCAAGATCAATCTTCCCAAATTTGTGGGCAAGACTGCTGAGATTAAAGACATTAACGACTCACCTTAATGACCTCAGTACACTTTCATTCGACTACCTGATGAAAAAATCCTTAACGATATACACCTGCCACTTCAGACTTAACACTCTCCATATTCTCATCCCTCAACGGTGCCCACCACAACTCGACCGTCAGTGGCTTCTCATAATCAACAACCTGGCCAATCACCGGCACAGAAAGATGAACATTTTTAATCCATGCTTCAGAGATAAGTCGATCAATCGGTTCATACCAGGCATGAAGAGCGAGATTAAATGTAGCCCAATGAATAGGTTGCAGAATTTTTCCTTTCAGATCGATAAATGCCTGGACAGTCTGTTCGGGAAACATATGAATGTTCGACCAGCTCTCGTTATAGGCACCACATTCCAGAAAAGTTATGTCAAATGGTCCATACTTTTCACCAATATCCTTAAAGCCCTCAAAATAGCCAGTATCACCACTGAAAAACACATTGTGATTTGGAGTTTTAATTACCCATGAGGCCCAGAGCGTGCTGTTTCTATCGGTAAGTCCCCTGCCGGAAAAATGCTGGGATGGTGTTGCTGCTATAATAAGATTACCTAATGGATTGAATTCATCCCACCAGTTCAGTTCTACAATCTTCTCTTGGGGAACTCCCCACTTCAACAATCGCTCTCCAACTCTCAGAGGCACCACAAAAACAGAAGTCTTTTCAATCAACCTTTTCACAGAATATTTATTCAGATGGTCATAGTGATCATGCGAGATTATCACCACATCTACTGATACCAGATCTTCGACCTTCAATGGCAACTTCGTGTTGAACCGGCTTGGACCGACAATGGATACTTTACGCTCAAAAACCGGGTCGGTCAGGATTGAGTAACCGTCAATGTTGATGAGCATCGAAGAATGTCCAAGCCACGAAGCTTTAAGCGTTTGTTTGCTATCAGCAAAAAGCTCTGCAGGTTGCAGAATCTGTTGTGGTAATGGGCTCTTTGGAACCTTTTCCCCTTTTTCAAAAAAGAATTTCCAGTACATGTTCATACTCTTTTTAAAACTCCCTTTATTCATAACGGTTACACTCTCAAATTTTCGATTCTTTGTATTATCGTGAATACCATTTTCAGATGCTGATGATAGTAATTTGGTAGAACTGTTTTCTCTTGCATGTACCATGAATTGAACTCCTGCCAATAATAGGACGATTACTACTATGATCTTCTTCATTACATAAATGAACGTTCATTTAATTTATACTCAAAAAAAACTACAGTCTCAATGCATCCCAAGCCATGCGAAATGCTATTTCAATATTCTCTTCAGAAGATTCAAAACATTTACAATGATTAGGGTTGGCGAGAACCATGATGGGATGAATCATAAAGGCTCCAAATATATCCAGATCGACATTCTTGATTATTTTCTGATCAATGCCCCTCTGAATAACCCGTATCAGCGGCTCGAAGGTTTCCTGAATCCGTAATTTATCTACCAGTTCACTGTAGGGAGAGTTTGCAAACTGCTCAGCATATCGAAACTCTTCACGATTTTTAGCCACATAAACAAAGGTATTATTCCAGACCCGGTGAAAGATGTCGCGCACAGGCAACTCTTCATCAAAGCCCTCAAGCATCGCTGCCCCCATGCCCTGCTTTATTTCAACATAGGTTGAGACCAGAAGATCTTCCTTGTTTTTGAAATAGATATAGAGCGTAGCTGGCGAAACACCTGCTTCTTTGGCTATTTTGGAGACGGAACTTGCAGCGAAACCAATAGTATTAACACATTTTATCGTTGCCAGAAAAAGCGCTTCCTGTTTTTTATCATCTTTCGTTCTCATGCATTCTATAATAAACGTTCATTCACTTATGTCAATTTTTATTCTACGCGTATTTTGCAGATTATTTTCACCTTCAACGTTTATGCATAGTTATTGATCTATTTAATGCGTACATTAATCAGCTAAAGACATGTGGCCCGAACTGAAACAAACAATCAGCACATCTCTGGTGCTCTCAACATTCCTGAAAAAGATAAAAAATCATGACTACCGAAAACAAATGGGATCTCAAATATAGTGAGGAAGGTTTCGCATATGGTACACAGCCAAATGATTTTCTACGCCAGAACCTTCATCAATTGCCAGTGGGCGGACGCGTACTGTGCCTGGCAGAGGGTGAAGGAAGAAACAGCGTGTTCCTCGCCAAACAGGGTTTTGAGGTTGTTGCAGTCGACAGTTCTGCAGTCGGCCTTCAAAAAGCACAGGAGTTAGCCCGATCTGAGAAGGTGCAGATAACAACTATTGTTGCAGATCTCGCCGAATTTACCGTTGAAGAAGCATTCTATGATGCTGTCATCTCAATATTCTGTCATCTCCCGTCACCAGTTCGTCAATTTGCTTACGCTCAGGTGGTCAAAGGACTCAAAAAAGACGGCGTCCTGTTACTTGAAGGGTACACACCTGCCCAGCTTAAGAACAACACCGGTGGTCCGCCTAGTAAAGAACTGTTGTTGACTCTTGAAATACTGAAAAATGATTTCGCCTCACTCAACATCCTCCATGCTATCGAACTTGAACGGGATATCATAGAAGGACGACTGCACACCGGGCCTGGAGCGGTGGTTCAGCTTATTGCGACAAAATAATCGATCATTAGAAATTGGTTATGCACTGATTAAATCTCGTCTCATCATTAGCTGCCACCTGCGCGTGAGTTAATCAGTATGTCAGGAAACCTTTGGAAAATACTTGACAGACTCCACCCTATTGACTAAAAAATTCACTGTCAGGAGTCCTTTTTTTCTCATGTTTTCGCATAATCGTATTTACCTGTTCAGAAAGGCAACCCAACGAATGCAGTCCTGTTAACAATCAGGATCTATTTTGCACCCGGTTCATCTTTTCTGACAACCATGAGGTTTTATTTTTTTTAAATTTTTCATGTCAGAATTAACATCATCCTCTACGGATATTCTTGCAGTAGACAGCCACGTTCACCTCTACAACTGGGTGAATCTTGTTCCCATGCTTGATGAAGCACTTTCATCATTTAAAAAAGCGGTGCAAGAAAAAAAAGAAGGGCAACCATTTTACGGTGTGCTTGTTCTCACAGAACCCAGGGACCGCGATACCTTTCCTAAACTGAGAGCTCAGCTTCAAACAGAGCAATCGTGTCGCCTCAGCAGTGACTGGACTCTTGAAAAAACCGGAGAATCAGTTTCACTTGCAGCAGTTCACGCAAATGGAGCAACACTCTTTCTCATTTCCGGACAGCAGGTGATTACCCGTGAGTCGCTCGAAGTACTATCAATTGCAACAGAACAATCAATCCCGGATAAAATGAGTCTTGAAGAAACCATTTCCAGGATTCGCGACATAGACGGATACCCTGTGCTGCCCTGGGCTGTAGGAAAATGGCTGTTTGCGCGAGGGAAACACATCACCCGACTTATCAAGGCAAACCATGGCAAACCGCTTGCATTAGGCGATAACGGTGGAAGACCCACATTCTGGAGTTCAGTAAGCCATTTCGACGCTGCTAAGCTTTACGATTTACCTATTCTAAACGGTACTGACCCACTACCAGCAAAGAGCACTAAGCGTATGGCAGGAAGTTACGGAACTATTATTTGCTATGCTTTTGACACAACCAGACCTGCCGCTTCACTGCTGGCAGCACTCAATGACAAATCCTGTGAGCGAATCGGATATGGCGAATTAGAGGCACCTGCTGCCTTTGTTATCGATCAGATTTCCCTGAGACTCCCCTGAGAATAGAAGGACATCAATAACTATGCAACGAGACACCCACTATCTTGCTGAGAATAGTTTTGAAGCCATTGTTATCGGAGGTGGCATTCATGGGGCTACGGTTTTTTATCAATTGGCAGCCGCTGGGCTGAAAGTCTGCCTTGTTGAAAAAGATGATTTCGGAGCTGGTACTTCTGCAAACAGCCTTAAAATCCTGCATGGCGGCCTTCGCTATCTTCAACACCTCAATATCAAGCGTATGCGCGAATCAATAAACTCCCGCAAATACTATATGGAGATGGCTCCCCACCTGATTACGCCACTTCCCTGCGTCATTCCTACCTTCGGTCTCGGCATGAAGGGGAAACCGATAATGGCTGTGGCCATGAAACTTTTCGACTTGATCGGTTGGGACCGTAATAAAAACAGCCCTGCAGATAACAAGGTCGGGCGCGGACGCCTGCTCAGCAAAAAACAATGTCTTAAAATCGGACCAGGACTCAACCCCGAAGGGCTGACCGGCGGTGCCCTCTGGTACGACGATTTGATCACCAACACTGAACGAATGGCACTCTCATTTATCAAGGCTGGTGTCCATTGCGGTGGCATTGCTGCTAACTATGTTCGTGTTCGCAAGCTCTCGCGCATAAAAAATACAATTAACGGCGCAGAAGTTACAGACTGTATAAGTGGTAGAGCCTTTATAATAAAGGCTGATCTTGTCATCAACGCCGCCGGCCCCTGGATTGATGAAATCCGCAAGGAATCACATCAGGCAAGCACCACCGAAGATCTTGCAAAAGCAGTGAATATTGTAATTAATAAGCCAATTTTCCGTGGCCACGGATTTGGTCTTGAAGGAACAGAAGAGTTCACCGACAAAGATGCTAAACTCAAGCGGTCCAAGCGGCTGTTCTTTTTCGTTCCGTGGAAAAATAATACGATTATAGGAACAACATACACCTATTACGATGGTAAGCGCGATGATCTCCATGTTGGTGAAGAAGCTATTAATGAGATCTTGAATGAGGTAAATGCAATCTACCCGTGCGCTGCACTCAACTCTAAAGATGTTGTCTTTTCTCATGCGGGCCTGATGCCTGCCCATAAGCCGGACAAAGCACCTCGAAACGGCACACCACAACTCGTTAAGCACTCAAGAGTAATCGATCATGCTGATCTCGAAGGGTTGCAGGGGCTGCTTACAATTGAGGGTGTAAAATACACGACAGCACCGGCAATCGCCAGGCAAGTGGAAAAGCTACTCAGAAAGAAAAAAGTCATTAAAAACGGCAACACACCTCACTATTCATTCGCGCCCACACCTGACACAGAAAAAGATCAAGGACGTTTTGCGGGTTTCCAACGCAGATATCCGCATATAGAGCAAAATTATGGCAATGATTCCCGATCAGTCTATTCCATCATTGCCCAGGAAGGCGGCGCTGGGAATTTTATCCCTTCAAAACAACCGCTTACTAAAGCTGAGATTATCTACTCAGTGCGCGAGGAGATGGCTGTAAAAATGTCCGATGTTGTATTGCGCAGAACTGAATGCGGCACTTCGGGCTGCCCCCCTGAAGCCGGGCTCAGGCAGATTGCCGAAATCATGGCAAACGAATTAAACTGGGATGAAGAAAACATCGAAAAAGAAATCGATCAGGTCCTCTTCCATTACAGAAACAGGCTGAATATAGAATTATGAAAATACTGGTTCTTGCACCCCATCCGTTTTTTCAGGATCGCGGGACACCTATAGCTCTGAAGATGCTGCTGGAAACATTGTCAGTTGAAGGGCACGAGTTAACGGTTATGGTATATCCGGAAGGTGAGAATATCTCTATTCCGGGCTGCAGATTTTTGCGGGTCAAACGACCTCCTTTGGTTAAAAACATTAAGCCTGGGTTTTCGTTAAAGAAAATCGCCTGCGATATTGTCATGTTTCAGATGGCGGGACGGCTACTTAAACATGAGCGGTTCGATCTTATCCATGCTGGCGAAGAGGCCGTTTTTCTTGCTCGATATTTCAGCAAAAAAATGAACATCCCGTATGTCTATGATATGGATTCTTCTTTGCCGCAGCAGCTCTGCGAAAAGATGGGATTTCTGTCCCCGCTCCTCTCATTCTTTCAAAAATTTGAAAAAAATGCTGTAACTGACAGCACCGGCGTCCTTGCTGTTTGCAAACATCTGGAAAAGCTTGCCCGCTCATACGATGGCAGCAAACTCATTCAGCGACTTGAAGATGTAACGCTTCTTTCTTCCGACATCCCTGAAGAAAAACGCAAAAAGACCAAACTCGGTTTAAAGAGAAATACCATTCACATCATGTATGTAGGTAACCTGGAAAGTTATCAGGGTATTGATCTGCTGCTTGAATCTTTTTCGCTAAGCTACCTCGAAAAAGAAGAGACCAGACTTGTTATCATCGGTGGTGCCAAATCGGATATTGCAAAATATAAGCGGAAGGCCAAAGATCTGGGTATAGCTGACGGGGTCATTTTCACAGGGCCCAAACCTGTAGAAGATCTGAACTGTTATCTTGCCCAGGCGGATATCCTCGTCTCTCCGAGGACCAAAGGCTACAACACCCCGATGAAAATTTACTCGTATATGGACTCAGGCAAGCCGGTGCTCGCCACACGCCTCGAAACGCATACTCAGGTACTCGACAATTCAACAGCCATGCTGGTGGATGCTGTCGATACAGAAATGGCTGCAGGCATTACCCGACTGGTTCGAGACGCAGAACTTCGCAATGAACTGGCCGCCAATGCCAGACAGCGTGTTGCAGAAGAGTACAATCGAGAGGCTTTTAACTTGAAGTTGATATCGTTTTATAAACGGGTTGAGCAGGAGATTGCACCTAAGTAGTTTTGTCCGGAAACGGCCTCTTTACTCTATTATTGTGTTTATGAGATTTTTTATCCTTCCCAGGAGGCTGCCCGAGAATAGGAATAGGGGCTAAAATTGAGACATTTGCAAAAAAGCGTAGCCATATATTTGATATCGGAGTCTTCGCTTACCTGCAGCATTGTTTTTTTCGCAAATAACGAAGAGTTTGGGCAAAAGGCCATTGTCGGACAGCCTCCTGGGGTTACTATCTACAACCTAGCCATCGAGCAATATCCGAACGAGCGACAATAGAATGGAGAACCAATGAAAGTACTGGTTACAGGTGCAAGTGGTTTTACTGGAAGTGTGCTGGCGGAAAAACTCCTCGAACAGGGACACGAAGTTCGTGCCTTTGTTCGTAATAAATCCAAAATGAAGTCCCCCAACGCACACCGTATGGAAGTGATTGAAAGTGATATCACTGACACCGAGGCAATGAAACGCGCCGTTGAGGGCATAGAAATAGTTTATCATATAGCGGCCCTCTTCCGTCAGGCCGGTGTGCCGGATCAGGTCTACTGGGACGTTAATGTTACAGCTACGGAGAATCTGTTAAAGCTCTCTCATGAAGCCGGCGTGAAGCGATTTGTCCATTGTTCGACCGTTGGTGTACATGGGCATATAGAAAACCCGCCTGCTGACGAAAATTACAGATTTTCGCCTGGTGATATCTACCAGATTACCAAACTGGCTGGTGAGCAGAAGGCTTTGGACTATTATAAAGAGACCGGTTTTCCAGTATCCGTTGTTCGTCCTGGCCCGATCTATGGTGTTGGTGATCTTCGGTTACTCAAACTCTTTAAACTTGCCGCCAAATCCGTAACACCGATTCTTGGTGATGGTAACATCTTTTTCAATATGGTGTATGTCGAAGACCTTGCTGATATCTTTATTCTTGCCTCGCAAAAAGAAGAAGCCATAGGCCAGGTCTTTCTCGGTGCCGGGCCTGAGAATATGCGGCTCAATGATATAGTCGATACTATTGCCGGGATTCTCAACAAACCAAAGCGTAAAATTCACTTGCCGGCGGCACCTTTCCAACTTGCTGGAGATCTGTGCGAAAAGGT
The DNA here is from genome assembly GCF_005116655.2 of Desulfosediminicola flagellatus. Classification (GTDB taxonomy): domain Bacteria; phylum Desulfobacterota; class Desulfobulbia; order Desulfobulbales; family Desulfocapsaceae; genus Desulfopila; species Desulfopila flagellata. Next base: position 4,633,311 of record NZ_CP050698.1, read on the forward strand.
ATGCATACCACTGGGTATCGAGCCACCAATATATCGCAGAAGAGTCGATTTCTTCACCAAAAGTCGTTCATTTACCATTGAAAAATCACGCCGTCTACTTGGCTACGATCCTAAATTCAACTACGCGCGAGGCCTCGCCGTAACCGCTGAATGGTACAAGGAACAACATCTGCTTTAAGTTTTACCCCGACAAAAGGGATACGTGACTTAGGGGCAATTCCAGCCGATATACTTTCCGTTTTTTTCGGTATGGTGAGACAGGTTTTCTGAAGTAAAGCACTCAATAGAAGGACGCTTTTTACTACTTTTACAGGAAGGATTTTTCATGAAGAAAGTCACGCTTATTGGTAGTTTTTCCGGGCGTAATGCCGGTGATATCGCCATATTGGCAAACATTCTCGATGATTTTGCAGAGGTTCGCTCAGATATTCAGTTTCTTATTCCAACGTTAAAACCGAGTTTTGTCAGAGATCATTACGGCCACCATAACGTCAAGCCGATGGGTATGATGCCATGGCATCTCTCGCTTAAAGCACTGGGGCTTGCCACCTATCGCTCTATGACGAATACTGACATGGTGTTAATTACCGATAATGCACTGTTTGATCGTAAACTCTACAACCCCCTGGTCAATACCATGTTCAGCGTTGGCTTGATGGCACCGCTCTGTAAGAAACGCAATATCCCTATAGTTTTTTACAATGCCAGCGTAGGCCCGATCGACACTCCAAAAGGTGCTGAGATACTGCAGACTATCCTTGATGCCTCCAAGCTTGTGACCCTGCGCGACAAAAAAACTCAGGAGATTTTTGAAGAACTTAATCTCAAATCGCCTGAAATTCACCTACTGGCAGATGCAGCGATTAACACCAAACCTTCACCGGATTCACGGCTTGAACAAATTATCCGTGATGAAGATCTTTTCCCTAACGGGGATGCGGGAACTATCAGTTTTAACGTTAACGCCTATATCGATAACTGGAGCAATACCGGCAAGCTGACGCGAGAGCAGTTTTGCCAGATAATTGCAGCCTCCATAGATAAAGTCATTGATGATCTCGATGTGAATGTTCTGCTGACAGTAACCCAGGTAATGGATATCACAATTACCAATGAGGTAAAACAGTTCATCCGCAATCAGGATAAAATACGAATAATCACCAACGAGAAATATACCTGTAATGATATCGTAGGAATCCTCGATAAAGTTGATACACATATCGGCTTAAGAACTCATTCGCTCATATTCTGCGCAGCAATCAACACCCCAATGATTTCGATAAACTCCTACCCCAAAAATGCCGGTTTTATGCGAAGTATCGCTCAGGATGATTGGATGATTGAGTTTGAAGATGTCAATGTCGAGCATATAGCAGGCATGGTGAGTAAAAGCTGGCACGAAAGAGAGCAGCGGAAAAGTGAACTCATCCCGATAACGGCAATTGAGAAGAAAAAAGCTAAACAAGCCGTTCAGCTCGTGAGCGATTTGCTGGGATAGAATACAGTAAAGGAATTTTCTAAAGCATGTACTGACAAGATTTTAATAGAGGTCAATTGTATATATTGAAACCTTGTCAGTATAAAAAGAAGCAGAATAATGAGGTTCATCAAGGTATTGAGTGGTTCCATTCTTTGGCTATGAGGCTTTCCGACAAAGTAACGATATCGGAAAACCTTAGTAAAAGACACATAGATGCGACTGGCCATAAGCATATTTCTTGCCCTTCTCCTTTCATATCACATCTTACAACTTACCTGGGAGGCTGTCCGGGAATAAAGGTTTTGGTCAAAATCGAGATATTTTCAAAAACTAATCACAGCCATGCATTTGATATTGCGAGCATTATCTCTTGTAGATTCCGAAGAGTTTGACAGGTAAGCAAACAAAGCGAGACTCTGCAGAAAGCCATTCTCGGACACCCTCCTAGACATAATGACTATCGGACAATGACCTTTGTTCAAGTTCACAATCGATATATTTCTTCCCCCTATTCTCGGGCAGCCCTCTAGTTGAACTCAAATAACTCATTATAGAGCCACACCAATTCCAATTGTCCTCCATGGGTTTGAGATTGACTCGTTGAGGCTTGCCGATTAAATTCACGCTATCTATTTCGAATCAGCGCACAAAAAACAGTGATTACGCACACAACCACTTACAATCACTAATTTTTAAGTAACAAACACTTCCCCAAGAACTCCCCTGCACCTATGTGGTGCTTTTTTTACACAAGGAAAACGAATGACTGCGTCAAAATTTTCATTTAACAAAATCATTTCAACCGTCGGCTTCTTCATGCTTATTCTCCTGCTCTATGTATCTGTTTTGGGAGAAAACGATAAATCCAAATCAGTTGTCGATAACCTTATAACCAATATCAAAGAAAATAATTATGCTCTCGCAGAGCGGACGTATGCGACTGACTCCTCAAGAAAATTTACGACCCTGGATGAATCCATGAAATTCCATTTCATCCTGGAACTCAGTTTGCTCCAGCATTTTGGCTTAACAGATTCAAACGATTATCAGGTAAAAATAACCAGAGACAACATGTGGCTTCCATTTTTGGGTAGTGATAGGATTGATTTGAGTGTTGCACTCGTTTCAAACGACGCGAACTTCCCCCTTCCTACGTTTAAAAGTCCTGAACCTTTAGCAGCCTTTGTGAGCGTGAAAAGAGAAAATGGCATGTGGAAGATAGCAGATTTAAACATTGAGAATTCTGAGATAAAGGACGTTTTTAATACTATCCAATCCACTCTACTGATTGACAAATATATTCAGCTGAGTAACAACAAAATAGTAATAAATCAGGCGCAGATAGACACAGATACAATAACTCCATTAGAGCGCAAACTTATTATCCACAGCCTGGAAACTGCTCTCGAAACTCTTCGAAAGGTTAGCCTGTTACAATAACAGTCGTTGTTTCTCAAGAAAATACAACATCTAACGAAATAGCTACAATATGAGTATTTTATAAATACGATAATGAGAAATGCGGTTTAATGGTGCAGGGCATGCTATATACCCTGCGCCAACTACTCGTTTAAAAAAAAGGATATTTCAAAATGTCTTTTCGAATTTCTCCAATGTGGTGGCCAGTCTTAGCTGTATCTTCACCCGTACTTATCCCGCATCTTCTTCGTAAGAATCATCAATACAAACGAAACGTTCAAAGAGCACAACTGGAGAATGCAAAACGAATCCGGAACGCTGGAAAAATAGAACTCCCAGAACTCACACAATTTGAACTGACGGTTCTGGTAGAGCAAAAAGCTGAACACGGTTTTAAACATGCACCCGGTGTTTCGTATCTCATCAAAACCGATCAGGGTTCTTTGCTTTTCGATTTAGGTTATGGCCCTGAGGATGACACCTTTGCTTCAAACGCTGCAAAGGTTGGATTTTCAGCTTCTGATGTTGATGCAATTACGATCTCTCACCTCCATCCCGATCATATGGGTGGCTTCAAGGCCGTTCGCGACAATCATATTGCAATCCCCCTGAAGACTGAGAAACCACCCGTGCGCCAATGTTTCCTGCCAGCTAAAGCAGGTACAAATTGTCTGAAAACAACAGTAGTTGAGTTTCCACAATTACTCTCTGCTGGAATAGCCTCAACAGGACCACTGGCGCGAAGTCTCTTTTTGATGGGGTGGACAGAAGAGCAGGCAATTGTAGCCAGGATTAAAGGTAAGGGCCTGGTGATCTTTACAGGGTGCGGGCATCCAACAATCGAGACAATAGTAGACATGGTCAGAAAGATATCTGATGAGAAAATATACGCGATAGGTGGAGGATTACATTTCCCAATAACAGATAGCCCGTTGCGTAAGCCGGGTCTAAAAGTACAAATGATCTGGGGAACCGGCAAACCACCCTGGAAACAGATTAATGACCATGACCTTCAAACCACAATAAACAATCTTAATTGTGTTAATCCCGCCCGTGTTTTCCTCTCCGCCCACGACACATGTGACTATGCTATTGATCGATTAGAGAAAGAACTCAATGCAGAGACAATAGTTCTTAAAGCCGGCGCAAAGTATCACATTTAACATATTCACTCTCGACACTATGAAATTTTTCTTCGCAGTCCACCAATTTAAAGAACCACATACACTTTTTCATACACATACGATAACGGACCGTAATCATGTCACAGTTACTAATTCGCGAATATACCAATACAGATGCTCATGCTCTGCAAACACTGATGATTGAACTTGGATACCACCTCCCAAAACACGATATCATCGAAAATATTAAGAATGTACAGGAACGTGGCGGCAGAATTTTTTTAGCACAATCAGGCGATACTATCATCGGTTGCGTATGTGCCATGATCGACGCACGTTTAGCGGAAGGATTATACGGAGAAATCGTTAGTCTGGTTGTTTCTGAAAACTCAAGAAGCCAAGGCATTGGGAAAAAACTGGTCAAACATGCAGAGAGCTGGCTAAAAGCGCGGGTTACAAAAATTCGCGTCAGAGCCAATACTGTTCGCTCTGATGCACATAATTTCTACGAATCATTGGGATACTCATCAGTAAAAGATCAGAAAATATTTACTAAAGTTATGTAGATCCAATCTTACAGATAGTAGACTGTCGGACTGATCCCTTTTTCTCAATCAGATTCTGCATAAAAATGAGACTCATGAGCTCTATTTACGACTGGCTTGATCGCTTGCTGTTGCTCAATATACTTTAGGGGTAGGCCTCACAGAACACCACTTCAGCAATTGACAGAAATACCTATATCGCTAAGTCCGGTATTTCTGAGCCAGACAGTTGCACCCTGTACGAGGAAACTACCACAACACTGATGAAGTCTAAAGATAGCGGCTTTTCTTGTGGATATAGTATTTTTGCAAAAGCCATAAGTGACTTCGTGAAATATTCGATATCTTATCCACCAACAGCCGGTGTTGTCGGTTATGAAGTGAAAAAGGCCGACAAAAACGCAACGGGATCAGAGTTCCAAGTGATAAATCCATACAAGGAAGCATAGCCCACAGGCTTAGATTCGACAAAGGTGATCCTCCAGATGTCTGGACCACAGATATCTATATTAACAGTCAAGTCATGACATCCACAAATTTTAAAGTTACTCCTTCAGAACATTGTACATGCGCGTTCGGAGTAGATGCCAGTTAAACCGATAAGGCAGCCTAAGACAGCGAACAAGCACCACTGATCTGGTGTTTGTCGATTTTCAATATCTTTCATTGACCAGAACAGCATAGTTTATCAAAGTCATGAACTTCATCATCATGCCCCACACAGCCGCAGTGAACAATGCATTTAACACATTAATATTGTAGACATTTCAACAATTATCATTACAATCCTCTTCATATAACCCCTATCCGTTAAGTCTGCCACACAGCAAGGAGATATTAAACATGGATGTAGATGTATTTGAGCGAACAAGCAGCACTGATCAGGTAATCAGTGCAGCCACATACAACATGATCATTGGCTTAACCCTTTGCTGGGGATTTGCCATCAACTGGTATATGGTTACCGCTATACCCACAGAAGCAATCAGCGATATTCATCCATTGATATTTTTTATTGGATATTTTGCTTCGTGTTTTTTCGGCATTTACCTGTTCAATGGATCAAGCAACCCCATCGTCAGCTTTATAGGCTACAATTTCGTTGTTGTTCCCTTTGGCCTGATTATTAATATTGTCGTAAGTCGATACGATGCGTCACTGGTTAGTGAGGCGATTCGGATAACAGGTATGGTGACCGTGGCCATGATGTGTCTTAGTTCAATCTTTCCTTCATTTTTTGAAAAGATCGTTGGCCCGATTACAATCGCATTACTCATCGTCATCGTAGTTGAGTTGATTGAACTTTACGTATTCGGCATCCATCATGGAATTATCGATTGGATAGTGGTATGCCTGTTCTGTGGTTACATTGGATACGATTGGGGAAGGGCCAACCAAATTCCCAAAACCGTTGATAACGCTATTGACAGTGCAGCCGCTCTCTATATGGATATTATCAATCTTTTCCTTCGAATTGTACGAATTCTCGGACGCAAATAAGCGTATAAAAGCAGTAGCCATGTACTGCCTTAACAGGTAGGTGTCTACTGCTTTTCACGTTGTAATTAATCATTTTTTCTACTGCTAAACAGGCCGCACATGATCACCATAGGAACAATCCACACACCATTTGATACCCTTGAAAATATGCCGATTCAACCCAAATGCGCAAAAGATATTACCGGGCATATCGAATTACTCCCAGAATACTCCGTCGGTCTCCAGGATCTGGATGGCTTCAGTCATATCTATCTCATTTACCAATTCCATAAAGCCACCCGTACAGAACTGCTGGTAACTCCATTTATGGATACAGTAAAGCGTGGCGTTTATTCCACCCGATCTCCCATCCGCCCAAATCATATTGGACTATCACTGGTTCAAGTGGTCTCTGTAGATAAAAATATCGTTAATATACAAGGTGTTGATGTACTCAATGGCACTCCACTTCTTGATATTAAACCATTTATTCCAGCATTCGATCAGGTTACCGATGCCAAAAGTGGCTGGATGAAAAGTTCAGAAAATGACGTTGTAAAAAAGCGTTCTGATAATAGATTTAGATAATACATTCATACACATACACCTCGTCCAAAACCAATAATTCTTGCATTAAGTCATTCTCCTTTGCATATTTGGGATTAATTATCATTTTCTTCTTGCGTCACATATATATTATGTGTATTTTATATGCAAATGATAATCAATATCATTAATTATAGCACAACTACTTGACATCAAGGGTCGCAGACACAACGTTAAGAACATGAGAGGAAAAACGAGAACTATGGTTCCAGTTACTCAATCCACCCAAGGTGACAACTTGAGCGATCTTAAAAATACGAAAGCAAAACCTGATGCAGATCGAGTAGCCGTGCTCCGCTCTCTTCCCCTGGAGATAAAGCAACAGATCACCGGAGAAGAAGCTGAAGCATTTATGTATAACCGGGAATTACCGGAAAGCCTGCTGGAAAAATTGAAAGATTATCTGGCGCCCGATAATTCTTAATTTTGTCGGCCACTACGTGAAAAACGACACTGCCCCAATATTTAAACCAAGGAGCGAGTTATGTCAGAAAAGACCAGAAAACCATGTCCAACCTGTCAGGGAAACAAAGTTATTGAAGGCGTTTGTGAAGTGAGTTCAGAATGGCGCGGCAATCAAAACGACGATATTCTTGACGATATGCAATGTACTCCGGATCAGGACTGCCCAACCTGCAACGGTAAAGGTTACGAAGAATAAACAGCTCTAAGATCACTGCAGGAAGCTAAACTTCCGGCAGTGATCTTTTCTATTTAGTCTGTTTTACAGAGCACTCGTCAAAGTAAAAGTAATTTTTTTATCTCACATATTGAAGATTCAAAAGCAATATGTCAGGATATCTGCGTAACATGATCCGGAGCATACAGGATGTTTCGGTTGAAATCACTTAGCACCTGTTTTCTCTTTAGAAGATTATTGATTCGTCAATGATTTAAATACTACTGAGAAATGCGGGTTCTCCTTCAAGGATGCAGATATCACTAATGTACATTAACTTTATACGTTTCTACTGGTTGCGCCTTTTTGGTGCAGTTTTCGCCCTGACCCTTGCCCTGCTTTATCTTACAGGTTTCGAAGGAATCTCTCTTATCGGCTTCGGTTGCATTGCATTTATAGCTATTTATATAACAATCAGGATTAATAACGGGACGCTGCCTGCCCAGTGTGATCTTTGTGGATCTAATGGAACCATGAATGCAGAATACGGTGCAGGTTTTTCTAATGCGAGATTGATACTTACCTGTCAAAACTGCGGCAGAGTCGTAAATGGTGCCAAAGGAAGTGTAAAGCCTCAGAAAGAGTAATCTATGAAATCAGAGCATGTGCTGGAAATATTTTCGGATTACATCTGACCTTACTGCTATTTCATTACCGGGAGTATTGAAAAACTGCAGTCAGAATATCGGGTCAATGTTATCTGGCGTGCATTTCCCCTTCATCCGGAAACACCTGAAGAAGGTCGCACCCTTGAAGAACTTTTTAAGACTGACACCACTCATATATCGCGCATCATCAGCCAGTTGAAACAGCACGCAGATCAACTCGGTCTACCTTTTGGTGATCGTCACATGACCTTCAACAGCAGACTTGCTCAGGAGCTTGGTTTATGGGCTGAAGATAAGGGCTACGGGCACGCTTTTCATATGGAAGCCTTCACCCGATATTTTGCCGAAAGCTGTAACCTTGCAAAGCATGATGAATTGCTGAAAATAGTTGAGAGCTGCAATCTTCCGCGCAATGAAGCTCTGGATGTTATCGCTAACCGTTCCTATAAAGACGCAGTTGACCGCGACTGGGAAAGATCCCGAAAGATGCAGATAACTGCAGTACCAACATTTATTATTGAAGAATCCCGACTTGTCGGTGCTCAGAATTATGCCAACCTTCAGGGGTTAATGCTTCAGCACGGAGTGGTCAAAAAATAAAACCCTTTTAGAAATCTCTCAGAAAAGATTATGGAGGCTATGAGTACACAGCACTCATAGCTCCTTTATAAAGACGTCATTAGATTGGTATTTTGAACGTAGCACGGATTTCTCATTAAGAGATTTTTATTCGAAAATCGAGTTACAATCCGTGCCGATGTAAAAAAGTGCTACAAGTGGTTCACACCGCTTCAACTGATAAAAATTCTATTAACACGAAGTGTTAGCAGACAGCACTGCCATCCTTCATTCGTATTCCATAGCAACACATGTGGTTATCGACCACTGTCTCCACCTTAGACTTTTCACAACCGAAGCCGGAAATAAGAGATTCTGCATAGGCTTTATCCCCCTTGCCGCTTTTGCAGGCAAGCTGGATTATCTCAATGGGCTCTCCGGCAATAGTTATCTTTGCTGCGGCCTGACTGCGCATCGGCTGATGAAAAATGCAAAACGGTCCGACACCGGCACCTTGCCCGACGTTAAGTTCCTTTGCCATCCTGCTCTCCGCGTTGAACTCTTCAGTAATTTCCTTAAAACCGGTAGGCTCAGATGAGAAGAATTCTTTATAGTTACCTGTAAGCTCACCAAACGGGCAATGCTCAAGTCCGAAAACACCATCACCTATATGAACCGCACGACCTTCCAGGTTTGCCAGTGGAGTCTCACCTTTATCCAGTGCCTCTACAAACGCATCAAACGAGGGGAAATCCTTGGCCTCAACGTTATCGCCAGTGTTCATTGCTATTCTCATAAGATTTCCTTTGGCAACTTTGACACCGGTGGTATCTACAAGATTACGCAATAAATCTACAAACACAAGGTGGGAAAGGTCTACTGATTTGCTCATTCTAAAACCCTACAATTATTCATATTATTTTAATTCAAAGACATGCGTACAGCACTCAGAATAGCCTTCACCTAGCAGATAAAATCGCGGGGAGAATGAAACAGAGGTAACGCATCGCAACACCAATACACTCGATTGGCAACTCTAAACAGAACAACAACGTATACATTTTTGATACTACAATACTATTCTCAAATTTATCGTTATTTGCTTACCAGCCACTTCCTTTTCAGTTCTCCCCCAGAAACGAGGGATTTTCATCTACATAGAGGCACTCGACACATTTCACCACAACCATATATTGGATATTGCGATGATAAAATCTTGAAGGCCAGGAAGAGTTAAATGGAAAACACCGTTTGGGATGGGAATCATTTCGGGTCATCCGACGCCAATGTAGCCGCAAACACCTGAATAAGCAACACATTTCCTACATCGTGGCATTTCTCATACTAGCTCACTCTACTGTTGAAACAGAAGCGAATACCGAGCGGACCTGCTTACGTCCTTTTAACTATTCTTTTTTGAGCAGTCCCGATCCAGTTCATCAGCAGTTGGGAGATAAATGGTAATATCCCTCAATATGTGCACCTGGCAGGCCAGACGCCAGCCTTGTTCAATAACGTGTTCACTCAATCTGACAGTCTCGTATTTATTAACCGGAGAGACACCTTTTTGCCCATCTATCAACCTCACTCTACAACACCCACAACGTGCACGGCCGCCGCATACTGTATGAATTGGCACATCTTCATAGAGCAAAGAGTTCAGGAGACTCTGACCTGGTTGCGCTGCAATGGTTACTCCTAAATTTTTAATTGTTACATTGGCCATTATATCTCCTGTAATCAAAGATCAGGATACGGTATTTTCTCACATTCCGGACAAATGGAATGAGAAAACTCAGCCTCAGAATGATCGCGAATGTACAATTCTATCTGATTCCAATACCCGCTATCATCACGTATTATCTTCCAATTTGTACAAATAGGCAAAAGTCCACCAAGCCGCTTAACTGTATCCAGCGCAGATTTCTATTCGCTAATGAGCAACTCGCGTTCATTCTCAACGGATTTTCTTCTCGATATATCAATAATAATAGCTGAGACGAACAGTTACTTCCCTCGCTTAAAATAAATCCAGGTTGTTTTTCCAGGTACCACAAGGTGATTAGCGTAATGGTCAACACCACCCTGAGACACCCTGCTTCTCATAGTTCATCACATTTTGCTGGTCACTGCAAATTCTACTTAAAGATGAGACACCCAAGGTGCTACAATGACGAGTCAGGTTGACATTTCATTTACTCCAGGAAATGCACCACCACCCCTCTTACAAAGCGGACAACCATGCAAATAGACTTAGAGCAATACATTGATGCCCTTTCAGACACGCTTGACCTTGTTGGTGTTGATGAGACACAGCATGGTAAACGCGTCGCATTTATGGCCCGCGAATGTGCTAAAATGCTTGGAAAGAAAGAGCCGGAACTTACCTTTTATTATCGGGCAGGACTTCTTCACGATTGTGGTGTCTCTTCAACACGTGTGCATAAAAACCTTATCAATCAACTCGATTGGGTAGGCTCAACTGTCCATTGTGATGTTGGAGCCGAACGGATACGGCATTTCGCCCCGCTGCGCAATTATAGCGACACTATTAAATACCACCACACCCCTTGGAAAGACCTGCAAAAGCTCAAAATCGATGACAAAATTAAAACCCAGGCAAATCTTATTTATCTTGTTGACCGGGTGGATGCTCTGGCAGCACAGCAAAAAACGCAAAACCGGCTTGAAACACGCGAGGCTATTTGCGCAACGATTTCATCGATGAAGAAAACATACTTTAAAGAGAAACTTGTCGATGCTTTTTTGACCATAGCTAAAAAAGAAGCTTTCTGGATAACCCAGGAACACAACTACCTCATGTCCCATTTGAGTGAAAAGGCCACTAACGGCAATTCAGTCTATCTTGATAGTGCGGATATGAAAAGTATGGCTATGCTCTTTGCTCATATTGTAGACGCTAAAAGTCCGTACACAGCTGAGCACTCCGTAGGAGTCAGCCGACTAGCTGGTTACCTTGCAGAAAAATGTGAACTCCCGGAGGATCTCATTAACAGGATTGAAATTGCAGGCCTGCTTCATGATCTGGGTAAACTGCAAATGCCAGATAATCTGCTTGAATGTGAAACAAAACTCAGCGACCATGACCTTGCAATTATGCGTCACCACAGTTATGTGACCTTTAGTATACTTCACCGAATTGAAGGCTTGGAAGATATATGTGAGTGGGCAGCCAACCATCACGAAAAGCTTGATGGTGAAGGATACCCTTTTAAGAAGAATAGCGACGAGCTCGACATTGAGTCCAGAATTATCATGGTCGCAGATATATATCAGGCACTCGCCCAACACCGCCCCTATCGTAAAGCTTTCTCGACCGAAACAATTATGGACTATCTCTCAAATCTGGCGAACAAGGGCCAAATTGACCGCGACATAATACAGATAATTTCGACAGAGCCTGTTGCATGCCATCACGCAGCAATCGGCAAATGATGTACATACAATGAACGATAATCAAAATAAAACAATCAGAAGAGGGTCACCATTAAGACTACAGAAGAATTATCATAAATAGCCAAAGCAGTGAACATTTACAAGCAACCACTCACACTCTTAAACTGTTTTCAACGCGATCAGCTTTTCTCCACTATAAATAAGCCCTGCGGATAAAATAGTTATAAATACCACCATCCCTGATGTAACATAGTAGGCCCATGCCATGCCAAAATTATCCATGAAATAGCCTGAAAATATTGCACCGGTAAATACACCACCACTCATTGCCAGACTGAACACACCCATCATTGTTCCATGCCCGAAATGATTTCGGCCTTCTTCTGAAGCGTATGCACCGAGTACGGGCCAGATTATTGCTTCACCAGTACCTAGCAGCATATAAAGCAGAACCATCTGCGTTGTTACGGAAACTGATGGCACAAGCAGCATTGCAATCCCCATGCAGACCGTCCCCGCCAGAAGCAGCGGAATCTTAGGATAACGATCAGCTAACTTCCCGAAAGGCACTTGCAAGACGGCATTAACAAGAGTTCGTCCGGCTATAACCAAACCTATCTGAAGCCCGTTTACATTATCCCACCCCGACATTAGCAGTGGTAAAAATGCCATTGTCGGCACCATGACAATCATGGTTGCATAGCGGGCCAGTAGAATTCCTACTGTTCGCCTCCGCTGCATCATCAGTTTCATACTGAGAAGTAAACCTTTCTGATCTTTTGATTTTGTCGGTACATAAACCGGCATATGTTTAACTACCAGAACAAAGGCCACAAAGGAAAACCCGGCCATCACATAGAAAACAGAAGCAAAACCCCAGGCATCAGAGACAAGTCCGCCAAGAATAGGGCCGCAGCCAATACCGCAAAACACCGCAATATTGAGATACCCCATATACTTGCCCTCCTCGCCGGGAGGAGCCATAAAACTCATATATGCCATGGCGATAGGGACAATCATTGCAGACCCGACACCATGGAAACCACGGATGGTAATAAGGTCAAATACCGACTCGGCATGGGGAATAAGGAGACCTACAAGACCATAGATAAAAAGCCCTGCCACGAGAAACCATTTTCGACCGAAAATATCAGAGAGATTTCCGACAACCGGCTGCAACAGTCCGCGGGTTACTGAAAATGCTGCGATAATCATCCCAAGGGAAAATCCGCTTGCGCCCAGTTCTGCTGCAAACACGGGCATAACCGGAATGATTATTCCAATTCCCAGAAGTGCAATAAAGACCGAGAGTAATAATGTAATGAGGGTCTGGCGTTCCATAAACTCTACAAAGAAAAAAAGCCCCGGCATTTTCCTGAGATGAAGTGCCGGGGCAAACAAGAATTTAGCCTGAAAAAAACAGTCGTCAGGCTGGTCATGTAAATTTTTTGATGATCAGAAACCACCTACCATACGCTGGATCTGAAAATAGTTAGCAAATACCGTTCGTGTAACAGCAACCTCATTCGCCTGGGCGCGCGAGAGGCTGGCAATAGCATCCAGAAGATCGGACTCACGCTCAAGACCTTCGTCATATTTAAGCTGAGTTATACGCAGGTTTTCTTCCGCCTGCTCAATTGAACGTTTTGCCACTTCGACGTTTTCAAGGCTTACCCGGTAATCGATAAAGAGGTTTTGCAGATCGTTCTCAAGCGTTTCTTTAAGCTCTTGCAGGTCATATTGGAGGCCACGTTTTTCAAGTTTTGCCTTTCCAGTATTGGCCTCCTTGGTGAAACCACGAAAAAGATTCATTGACACCTGAAGCTGGGCGCGAAATTCATCTTCATCATTATCGCCCGCTCCGTTTATGAAATTATCGTCATAGCGACTGTAACTGCCAATCAGATCCACATTCGGATAGTAGTCACTGTAAGCAACCTGTACCTGATACTCTGTGGCTTCAACAAGTGTTTCAAGCGCCTTGATCTCACTTCGCGAGTTGAGCATATTCTGCAGATATTCGTCTTCATTAAGAGGAGCCGGGAGCATTGTGAACTCGGCAAAATCAAGATCAGCCAACATCATTTGCGCACCTACCTGCCGTGAGAGACTGTTGACACTTTTATCTAACCCAGCCTTCGCTGCCTTCATGGTGATATCGGCATTATCGTAATCGACCCGGAATTTCAACAATTCGTTTTTTCCTATCAAACCGACATCATAACGATTCTCACCATCACGATACACTCGGGTCAGAGTCTTAAATGCATCTTCTGTTACCTTGAGGTTAGCCTTGCGATCGTAGACATTGAGATAACTGAGTGCAACTATCAACTGAATATCCTGTCGAGTACCCTGAAGTCTGTACTTTTCCACCTCGCTAAGCTGTTCAGCTGAGGCAAGACCATACTTGTCTCTATAACCTGAAAAGATGTTGTAACTGACCTTGCCGGCAAACACGGAATTCTCAGAATCTTCTCCAGTCAAATTTGATTCATCAAGGCCATTAACGGTATAGAAAACATCCACGGATGGATAATACCCACCCTTTGCCCGTTGCACATCTTTTGCGCTCTTTTCAACATTAGTCATAAAGCGCTGTACGACCGCACGATTGCCAAGTGCTGTCTGCTGCATGGTTACCAAATCTGTTGCCTGCGCAGATGTACCCAGACATAACAATCCGGCGACACAAACTGCTGATAAAATTCGACTATTCATTGACTCTGCTCCTTTCAAATCGAATAACAAAAGCTAAAAGTGATGGAATAACAAACAACGTCAACACCGTTGAGAGTGCAAGTCCACCCAGAAGGATAGAACCAAGACCTCGATACAACTCACTGCCCGAACCAGTTGATAAAACAAGTGGTGTCATGGCAAGCAAGCTGGTTGTAGCACTCATAAAAATCGGACGAATACGGGTGCGAACCGCATCTGAAACTGCGGCGATCCCAACCATGCTATTATAACGAACGTTATTAAGTGACTGGTGTACAATAAGAATAGCATTATTTACAACAGTTCCAATAAGAATAATGAAACCAAGCATTGCCAATACATCAAATCCCTGCGGTGCGACAAACGTATTTACCGCAACCAGCCCCACAAAACCTCCAGCTGCAGCCATCGGCACGCTAAAAAGAATGATAAGCGGATAGAGGAAATTCTCAAATAATGCTGCCATGAGCAGATAGGTTATCAGCAGCGCCAGCAATAAGTTCCACTTCAATGCCTGACCAGTCTCTTCGAGCTTATCGGCATTACCGCCAATGCTGATATCCAGTCCCTGCAGCTTACCTTCTTTCTGCATTGGCTCAATAAGACCTTTCTGAATGGTGATCATCGCATCCTGAATAGCCACATTTTTGGGTGGAGTAACCTGTAGAGTAATGGTCCGTTTTCTCTCAAGATGATTAATCTGGGGCATTCCCTGACTGTATTCAAGATCCGCTACATCACCAAGCTGAATAAGATCCCCATGGGCATTAACGATTGTCGCCTTAAGAATCTTCTCAGGTGTGTCGTATAGCTCGTCATTACCTTTTACTACCAGATCTATCTGTTTTACACCTTCCGGTCTAAAATCATCGACCTTGCGTCCATCCATCAGGATGTCCACATAGACTCCCAGATCACGCTCAGTAAGGCCGTTTGCCGCCAGCATCTCTCTATTGGCAATGACCCTGATTTCAGGATAGCTTGTCTCAAAAGATGGCACAGGCCTCACCTGCGAACCTGGTACTGCCTGCATTGTTGCCCCATAGAGCATCATGGCTGATCCGGCAATCTCTTCGATATTCTCACCGGAAATATTGACTTCCACCGTTCGCCCCTGACCAAGACCCGTCTCAAAGATACCAGCCTGCAGTGATACACCAAAGAAACCGGGAATTGCGTTCATAATTCTACTGAAAAGCGGAATCAGTTCAGCGGCCCGGGTCTCGTGGGTGCTAATGCCGCCAAAGAGAGTAAAACGATCGGAACCGACATAAAACATCTGTTTTATCTGCGGGAAACCATCCTTTCCATCTTCTTCAAAATACGGTTTTGTTGATTCAAAAACATATGCCCCGATCTCTTTAAGCTTATCTACCGAATAGCCCGGAGGCGGAATCAGGATATTTAGAATCAGGTTACGGTTACCCTGTGGCAGATATTCTGCACTTGGCTGCAACTTTAAAATCATACCCACAGAGAGGGTAGTAAATAGAACTACGGTCAGCAATCGGGTGAAAACATTTTTCAAACAGAGGTCTGAAAACCACATAAGAGCACCGGCAATTGCCGGTCCGGCAACAGAGCGCTGTATCCAGTTCTTTTTTTCCTCACCTGAGGTTTTTTTCCTGTAGAGGAGATTAATTAATGTCGGGATAACAGTAATCGACACCAACAGACTCAGCATAATTGAGAAGGTGATGGCGATAGCGATATCGCGAAAGAGCTGGCCCGCCTCTTCCTGCATAAAGATTACAGGCAGGAAAACCGCAACGGTTGTGGCAGTTGAAGCAAAAACTGCGCCCCATACCTCATTAGCCCCTTCGAGTGCTGCCTTGAAGGCATTTTTTCCCATTTTCCTATGCCTGTCGATATTTTCCAGCACAACGATGGAGTTATCAACAAGCATACCGACTGCGAATGAAATTCCGGCAAGACTGACAACGTTTAAACTTCTACCCGTCAACCAGAGAAATATAAAACATCCGATAACCGACACAGGAATAGCAACGGCGGTAGTTAGCGTTGAACGGATACTGCGGAGGAAAACCAGCAGCACCAGAATCGCAAGTGCACCACCAAGCATTACATTCTTTTTCACCAGACCGATAGCGGTATTAATATATGGCCGCTGGTCATAGACCATGTCGATATAAAGCTGTTTTTCTGCAAGAATTCCGTCATTAAGCTTCTGAACAGCCTCTTCAACACGATCTGTCATGGCAAGCACGTTGGCTCCCGGCTCTTTACGAACTCCGACCACGATAACCTGAGTACCGTTATGAAAAACACCTCCCGACTCCTTGTCATAACCAGGAGTCACTTTGGCAATATCACGCAGGTAGACACGTTTGAGGCCATCATCGAACACCACGACATTAAGTGCATCTTCAGGGTTCTGAAATTGGCCAAGAGTTCGAATACGATAATTCTTTCGACCAATGCCTAACACACCTGCAGAAGTGGTTGCGTTGGCATTTTTTATGGCACCGGAAATCTGATTAATCGAGATATTATGCCTCGCCATCTCCTGCATATCGAGTGTTACATGCAGTTCGGCTTCTGTTCCACCGAAAATCAGCAGTGAACCAACCCCCTCAACACGCTCAAGATGCTGGCGCACATTATCTTCAAAGTACGTTCTAAAATTATTTATGTGATTGGGGTTACCATCCCGCGTTTTAAGCATCGACCAGATAACTGGTGAGCTGTTTGCACCAGCTGCTTCAATCACAGGTTTTTCTGCAGAATCTGGATATCCCGACACCTCATTCATTTTATTGGAAACGCGTAGCAGCGCATCATCAAGTTTGGTGTCCAGAGCAAAAGAGAGCGTCACTTCGCCAAAGTTATTATAACTGGCGCTCTCCATTTTCGTCAGGCCCTGCAATCCCTTTAAGGCCTCTTCCTGTTTTTCGATGATATCTTTTTCTATCTCGTAAGGGGTAGCCCCACCCCAGGTAGTCTGTACCGTTATCTGTGGAGTCTCAACATCCGGTGTCAGCTGTACCGGCAGCTTGTTCAATCCGATCAGACCAAAGGTCGTAATCAATATTACCGCGACCGCCACCGAGACCGGTTTTTTAAGTGCATATTCAACAATATTCATCGTTATTCTCCTGCTACAGTAACAGCCTGATCAGGACGTAAACGCTCGTTACCCTCGATCACCACTCCCATACCGGGAACGATGTATGGATTATCAACCGCTACGCTCTCGCCCATGAATGTGACGATGTTTACTGGCAGAATTGCCGCTTTGCCGTCTTTAACGGTATAGACAAAATCACTGCCCTTGAACTTAACGATTGCCGCTCGTGGAAGTACTTTTAACTGTTGCTTAGAACTTGAAGGGACATGGACAGTTGCTGACATATTCTGGGCAACCAGCGGAAGTGGTGCTATCTTAATTTTCAAGAAAATATTTTTTGTTTTCACATCCGCAACAGGATCAATATCAATAACGGTACCTTCCGTTTCATTTCCGAAAGCGGTCACTGTAACCGGAACCTTGCCACCTATCTCAATATATTGAAGCAGATTTTCGGCAATAGGTGCCCTTACGTAAAGATCTTCACTCGATCCTAGACTTACAAGCTGCTTCCCCTGCTGTACCCAGCCACCCGAATCGACATCTTTAGTAAGAATAATCCCACCATATGGTGCAGTAATGATGCTGCGTTTTTTCTGGATCATAAGCTTTTTCAGGGTATCCTGACTCGCCTTCTTCTCCATCTGAGCATCCTGAAAGGCATATTCAGCATCATCAAAATCTTTTTCGCTAACGCCAGCCTCTTTATAGAGTTTTTCTAATCTTTTGAAATTCTTAAGCGTATTATCAATGCGAAGCTGTGCCTGACTGATACGGGTTTTGGTAAGGGAAATTTCCTGATCAAGAATTTCAGTGTTCAACTCTACCAGAGTATCACCCTGTTTTACCCTGTCACCCTGATCAACCTTTACGTTATCTACAAGACCGGCCACTTCAGTCGAAATATCACTTGTGCGCTCATAGTAGAGAACACCTATAACCGAACGATTCTGTGCCACCTCCTGCTGTACGACCTTACCAAGTACCACCCTTGCCGGTGGCGGCCCTGCTGCCCAGACAGTCTGTCCGGCACAGAGTATAGGAATCAACAAAAACAGTAACCAGCTACTCTGAATTTTCCGTGATTTCATCTCGCGTTTTCTCCCGTTATTTCATCGATATTACTGCATATCATCTTCAGGTTTCGCCGCATCTGTTCAATCTCCTGCTGGCTGATACCTGCCGTTACTTTACTTTCACAATTCGCCAATCTCTCTATTACCTGGGATAACAGACCTTCACCGGTAGCAGTTAAATATACGAGCGTAGAGCGGCGATCTTCGGGGTTATCCCTGCGCTCGACATACTCTTTTTTAGCAAGTCGATCTAAAATTCTAGTGATATTGGCAGGACTTTTTGCCACAAGCTCACACAATCTGGACTGCACAGCACCATCTTCTTCTGAAAGCGATTTTAGTACCTGGTATTGTTCAACGGTGAGATCGTACGGCTTCAACCTGCTTTCAAGATACTTCTTCAGAGCCATCGTAGTCATATAAATGACACGACCTATTGGCTCAGGATTACACTGTTTCATAAACACCACGTAGAGTTCTGTGCAAATAAACACGTTATTAGTTAATGCGGCAACTATTAACGTGTAAACCTTATACGTGTCAACTACTACAAAGTATATGAAGCAATATATTTTCAAGAGTGAATCGAAAAAACATTACAATGAGTATTTACAGTATCATTGAGGGATTAGAAACAGTGGAAAAAAGAACAGACGAGAGAGCAGATATTGCAGGACAAAGAGATGAGATAACAACTAAATACGTTGCCTGCCCAGGCAAAAAGAATAGTATAACAACACCGGATTTTTTTACGCTATGCAGTTATTTAACCGGTGTTGTACTATATACCAAATTACATAACGATCCCGCTATTCTCCGCACTCTCCTTCGAGTATGTCTCGGCACCAGGAGATTGCTGCCATAGCTCGTGGAAAGCCACAAGTGGGGATCAGCAGAATCAGACTATGATAGATTTCTTGCGTGTTGGCACCAGCTTCAAGAGCTCTACGTGCGTGCGAATGCACTGCACCCTCGGAATTGTTGGCTGCCGCTGCTGCAAGCTGGATAAGATGAGTTGTTTTCTCATCAAGCGGACCCGCATTTCTCACAGTTACGCCAAGTTCTTTTAGCGATCCCATAACATTGGGGTAACACTTTGAGACCTCATAATAAGTTCTGCTGGGGTATTTTTTGTCTCTCATTTTCTGATCTTTATGGATAAGTTGTCTTCAGTTTAACAACACATGCCTATCGACCATGACATTCATCCAGCCCAACTTCTGCAACGCTTTTCCAAATCATATTTGGGCCCCGTTTAATGCAAAAAGAAGTATAGGAGGAACAGTATCTGTAAACCTGGTTTCATAAACATGCATCTCCTAACTTTGCATTACCACATCCAGATAGAATTTCCAGCACTAATGACACTTTTTCACCACTATCTTAACTTCCACCAATATGAGTTGTTAAAGCAGTTGCTTAAACCCACCAGCAAACAACAGCATTAAACCTGTCATATCGTAGCCTTAATCGACAAACTACATAGTCTCCCATACCAGACAGACCTGTACGTCGAATATGTCGCTTCTTCGCGGCTTAATTGCGAAAGTCTCAATCTCATACTGCTCTGGTTCAAATGATTCGGTTATTGTTTCAATTTCCTCTTCAATTTGAACAGCGAGGTCCTCAAGATCCTGCTGCACAAGCTCCACATCCTCTTCTGCCCGTTTCACATCACCTTTCTCCTTTACCACTCTGCTTGCCTTGCGCATTCCTGTCGCCGCTCTCGATACACTCGTCGTGGAAAAGGATTTTCTGCCAAAAAAAGCACCAACAACTGCAACACCAATCGATAGAAGTGTGTCCGTTGTCCGCGATTTCACATCGTACTCTTCTTTTTCAACTTTCTGCAGCGCCTTCATCAAACGCTGTTCAAGGCGCTGTTGTTTTACCGCATATTTGCTACGCAGCTTTTCAACCGCTTCTTCTTTCCTGCCTCGTAACTCATCACTTATGCGCACCTTAAAATTGCCCAATTCTTCATCCGGTCTCGATTCAAGTTTGAGCAAGCGGCACCTGAACAGCTCAAGCCTTTGTGATTGATAGAGATAATCTGAAAATGACTTGGTCAACGTTCGCAGATTTTTTAAACTACTTATGGATGACGGAAGCGGCATGTACCAGCTCTCCGATGGAGGAGAAGAAGTACAATCAGCTAATTCATACGAAAGCATCTCGGCTTCATCCCATTTGGGATGGTTAAAGTGTTCGTCGATAGGGATTTTGCCGGCAACAGTTTTAACCTCATCAACGCCACATGTAGCTTTGAAAAAGCGTACCTTGCTGACTGCTGCAAGATATGGTTCAAATGTCATCCGGTCTTCAGTGATATTCTGCATAAAATACAGCTGTTCGATCTCAGCAGAAAGTACTGGTTTTTGGCTAACTGCAGAATCAGTAAATTGCGGCGGCTTTCTCGTGCTTTGGGTATGTGGATGCTTTATATCGGTCGCATTCTCACCCTTTTTACGGTGCGCCATGAGTACAGAAATATCTTTCGACGAGATCGGTCCCTTGAGATAAGACATAACCCATCGACTTTCAAATAACACAGGCTCATCAAGGTTCGCGCTATTGAGTAAAAATTGTCTGGATTTCAGATTATTGAGCAACGCTTTTACCTGTCCTTCCTCGAGCCGCCCGCCACTCGCTCCTGCAATACCGGATGCAACACGTTGCTGATCCTGCTCGGTTTGTAATCGTCCGATAAACCAGGAACCTATATTTGACAGCCCCTTATAATCAAGATCCACCGGGTTCTGGGTGGCAAGAACAACTCCGCAGCCATAGGCTCTCGCCTGCTTAAGCAGTAACAGCATCGGCTTTTTTGAAGGAGGATTCGCTGTAGGCGGGAAGTATCCGAAAATTTCATCCATATAGAGAAGCGCTTTAAGCGAAGAACTTCCAGGTTGGGACCTCATCCAGGTGATAAACCGGGTAAGCAGCGTGGTTACAAAAAACATTCGCTCAGATTCACTCAAATGTGCCAAAGAAAAAATCGCAGTTTGGGGTTTACCTTCCGGACTGTAAAGAATGTGCTGAATATCCAAGGGATTTCCCTGCGTCCAGGCACTGAAGCCTGGACTGGCCAGAATATTATTAAGCAACATCGCAAGTTTCATTCTATCAGGCTGAGCGAAAAATGTATCAAGAGGGAAAACACCGATTGTATCAAAAGGAGGACTGACAATTTGACCTATCAGCTGCTCAAGTGTAAGATTTTGACCGTTTCGCCAGCAATACAGCAGGAGTGAGCTGATCAGGATATGTTCTCTGCTCTGCAGAGGATCGCCTTTAATATTGATTAAGGCCAGAAGGCTTGTTGCTGTGGAATTAACCAGGCTATTGAAGGTGTCAGTGTCCTCAACTACTTCTGCATCAGGAGCATCAAACCCGCTTAACACTGAAACAGCTACCCCGGCACTTGAGCCCGGGGTATAGATAGTCATTGTGGTCTTTGAACTCAGTTCAGCAATTCGTGATGTGTCCTGATCCCAGGAAGCAAGTCCTTTTTTCCAGGTTTCTGCTATCCTCGTTGCATATTCATCAACAGATTCACCCTTGGCGGCGGCCTCTGCTGGATCAATCCAGGGTTTGAAATCTTCAGGTTTCAGATCGCTGAAATTCAACAGCAGGTTTCCCATGTCTCCTTTAGGGTCAATGATGATTGAGGGAATATTATCCATTATAGCTTCCTCAATCAGGCCGATCCCCAGCCCCGTCTTACCACTGCCGGTCATGCCGATTATTGCTCCATGAGTTGTAAGATTCCGGTTTCTATACAGCAGTGGGGTTGGTGTTGGAGTCATATCTGTAAGATCAAGCTCACGGCCCAGATAAAAAAGTCCTAATTTCTCGTATGCCTTGCCAATCCCCATGTTTCAACTCCCTTCATAAGAATTCATCTGTATACTTTCTGCCTATAATTCACAGCAAACCCAACAACTACCTGGAGCATATTCGATTTTATGCTTTTCGCACAATCACCTGGTACAAAATTTTCACAAGCGTGTAAATAATTTCAGGTAGAAACAATAACCTGTGAGCACAATCAAAAAAAATCACAATGTCATTACACACGAATTTCCGCAAAAGTATCCGTATTTGCATGCAATGTACAAACGGAATCTATTTACTCTGCCACAAGCTGTATCAAAATCAGTCTCTGTTTAGAGTTTTTTACTGAATTTTCAATGGGGAGGATAATTCCTACTTTCAGAATTAGATTTGATTCACTGGCTTATTCCTATTATAATGATGGAGATTTTTACTGATTCTTAACAAATACTCATTACCTGCAATTTCAGAAGATGCCTTGCTCCAGGGGGCTGAACATTTTCGGCCAGCCTGACACGATCCATATACAGGTGATAGATGACGAGCAAAAAAGATAACCGCAGAAATTTTCTTCAGATTGTTGCAAAGGCTGATGGTCTTGCAACTATTGTCATGGTACTTGATAAAGAGAACGGACTCACCCTGCTCAACCCCATGGACGGCTGCGCAGGATATCTGATCGACAAGAAACTCAACAGTTATCACACCTCAAATTTCTTTGGCTGATATGAAACACTTTGATATTAAAAAAGGGTTGGACCTGCCAATTACCGGTGCTCCTGCCTCTACAATCAGGCCCGGTTCGCCGGTCAGTCAGGTTGCAATAGTCGGCGACGACTCCATTGGCATGAAACCGACGATGGAGGTAAATGTTGGCGACATGGTGAAAACCGGTCAGCTGCTCTTTACCGATAAAAAATCGCCGGGAATTAAATACACAGCCCCGGGATGCGGTAAAGTTATCGCTATAAACAGGGGGAAAAAGAGAAAGTTTGAGTCACTGATAATCGAATTGAACGGAGAAGATTCAGTCTCCTTCATGACCAATCCTGCTCAGCCGCTTGAATATTACAGCAACGAACAGATTATCACTGCACTCATCGATTCGGGCCTCTGGACAAGCTTTCGAACACGCCCGTATGGCAAGGTGCCTGCTATCGGCACCACTCCTGTCTCACTTTTTATCACCGCGATTGACAGTGAGCCGCTTTCACCAAACCCCGAAATTATCATCAAGAGATCGGGCGAAGATTATAAAAGCGGCCTGCACATTCTCAAAAAAATTCTCGATATTCCTTTTCATTACTGTACTGAAAATCGGGAAATCCTGAACCATGAATTAGCGGAAGGGCTAACCTACTGGTCATTCACCGGCCCTCATCCTTCCGGGTTGCCTTCTACCCATATTCATCTGATTGACCCGGTTCATGAAAATAAAACAGTCTGGCAGATAGGGTATCAGGATATTATCGCCATTGGTTACCTTTTTCGAACCGGTGAACTGATGACCGAGAGAATCATCTCGCTTGCCGGTCCCGGTGTAAAAGAACCTTCGCTTGTTGAAACACGAACAGGTGCAGATCTAGAAGAACTCTGTCGCGGTGAACTGATCGACGATAGGCTTCGTATTATATCAGGATCTGCTCTTAGCGGACGCACAGGAACTGATGTTCACGGCTTTCTCGGACGCTACCACAATCAGGTGACTGTTCTGCCTGATAACAGCGGCCGCAGTATCTTTAACTGGGCAATGCCCGGAAGTGACCGTTTCTCGGTTAAGCCGGTATTTATTTCGGCACTGAACAAGATGCTTAAACTTCCTATGAACACAGCAACCTGGGGCGGAAAGCGGGCACTTTACCCGCTTGGCACATACGAGGATGTGATGCCACTGGATATCATCCCCATCTATCTGTTAAAAGCTCTGGAAGTGGAAGATTCGGAAAAATCCAAGGCACTCGGCTGTCTTGAGCTTATAGAAGAAGATCTCGCGCTCTGCTCCTTCACCTGTCCGGGAAAAGGTGAATTCGGTGAGAATTTGCGCAACGTGTTGACAACCATCGAACTGGAAGGCTGATCCCGGTTCTACCACACAACGAGACACCATGAAAAAACTCAGTAAATATATGGAAGATCTTGGCCGCCATTTTGAATCCGGCGGTAGCCTTGAGCGGTGGTACCCGCTTTATGAGGCATTTGACTCCTTCCTCTTTGGCAGCAACACCACTACCAAAACGGCACCCCATGTCCGGGACGGCATAGACCTGAAACGGATCATGACAACGGTGCTCATTGCACTTATTCCCTGCACCTTCATGGCACTGTGGAATACCGGTTATCAGGCCAACGCCGCACTCGCCGCACTGGGCTTAACAGCCCCTGAAGGCTGGCGCGGTTCTATCATGATGATGGTTGGTTGTGACCCTGCAAGCCTTTTGTCTAACCTGCTGCATGGTGCACTCTATTTCCTTCCGATCTATATCGTTACCATGCTGGTCGGCTCGTTCTGGGAAGGAGTTTTCAACATTATACGCGGCCATGAATTCTCAGAAGCCTTTCTGGTAACCGGTCTGCTCTTTACCCTTACCCTGCCGCCGACAATTCCGCTGTGGCAGGTCGCTGTGGGCATCAGCTTTGGCCTGGTTTTCGCAAAAGAGGTGTTTGGCGGGGTTGGCAGGAACTTTATGAATCCGGCGCTTGCTTCTCGAGCCTTTATCTATTTTGCCTACCCGGCTCAGATAACAGGCGATGCTATCTGGACAGCAGTTGACGGCGTAACCAGCGCAACACCGCTTGGAGCTATTGCAGTTGCCGATCCATCAACAGGTATTGCCAGTCTCGGTTATAGCTGGACCCAACTCTTTATCGGAAATTTCCCAGGGTCAATGGGAGAAACCTCCACACTGGCCTGCCTGCTTGGTGCGATCGTCCTCCTGGCAACGCGGGTTGCACCCTGGAGAGTTATTGTATCGATGTTGATAGGCGGCTTAATCGCTTCGCTCTTTTTTATGCTGCAGGCCGAACCTGCTAATGCACTCTACACCATTCCACCCCATTACCATCTTGTACTTGGTAGTTTTGCCTTTGGCATGGTCTTCATGGCTACTGATCCGGTTTCCGCAGCTCACACCCGCATGGGGCAGTGGTTTTACGGAGGACTGATCGGGTTTTTATGCATCCTTATTCGGGTGGCCAACCCGGCGTACCCGGAAGGAGTTATGCTGGCAATTCTGCTCGGCAATGTCTTCGCCCCGCTCATAGATTATTTTGTTCTCCAGGCCAACATCAAGAGGAGGATGCTTCGTCATGGTTGATATTACTCCTGCAAAGCCATTTTATTCTGTACTGATTCTGGCCTTTGCCTGCTCTGCCCTTGTTGCCGGTGCAGCTGTCGGACTGAGGCCGAAACAGGAAGCCAACCGCCAGCTTGACCGCCAGAAAAACATCCTCTACGCGGCCGGTCTCTATCAGGAGAACACTCCTGTTGAAGAGCTCTTTGCTGATATTGATACCCGTATTGTCGAACTTGAAACCGGAAAATTCGTTAGCGACGACACTGTCAATCCACGGACATTCAATCAACGTAGAGCTGCTTTCACCGACGATTTTGGCCGCGAAATACCCGCTGATTCAGATGTAGCCAAACTCGGCAGACAGGAGAAATACTCTCTTGTCTATATGGTGAACAAAGACGGCAAATTATCGCAGATCATACTACCGGTTCGCGGTAAAGGATTGTGGTCTACCATGTATGCTTATGTAGCAATAGACGCTGATCTCACGACTATCCGGGGAGTCTCTTTTTATGAGCACGGTGAAACTCCCGGCCTTGGTGGTGAAATAGAAAACCGCAAATGGCAGGATAGCTGGCAAGGCAAACAACTCTATAAAGACAACTCGCTTTCACTGAGCCTTATCAAGGGCAGTGTTGATAGCGCAAATCCTGATGCGGACTATCAGATTGACGGCCTCTCAGGTGCAACCCTCACCTCAATCGGCGTAAGTGATCTGCTGGAATTCTGGTTTGGTGATCACGGTTTTAAACCGTTTTTTGCGCAACTCCAAAGTAAGGAGAGTACTAATGGCTGAAACCAATAAAGAGCTGTTAACGCTCTCGATATTTAAGCGTAACCCCATTGCGCTGCTGATTCTCGGTATCTGTTCAGCTCTTGCTGTAACCGGACAGATGTCCACAGCCTTTGTCATGTCTATCTGTGTTACACTGGTTGTAGCTTTTTCGAGCCTTACCATCAGTATAGTTCGTTTCCAGATCCCGAACTCTGTGAGAATCGGCATACAGATTATGGTTATCGCTACACTTGTTATCCTTGTTGATCAGATACTGAAAGCGTATGTTTTTGAACTCTCGAAACAGCTCTCTATCTACGTCGGCCTGATTATCACAAACTGTATCGTTATGGGACGCGCTGAAGGCTTTGCCATGAGTAATCCTCCGGTCGCATCGTTTATGGATGGTATCGGTAACGGGCTCGGCTACTCCGTCATACTCATGACGGTCGCGTTCATCCGTGAGCTTTTCGGATCAGGGTCGCTTTTTGGCTACGAGATCATGACACTCACCACCAACGGCGGCTGGTATGTACGAAATGGTTTTTTAGTACTGCCCGCCAGCGCCTTTTTTATTATCGCGCTCATCATCTGGGCAATTCGCTCTATCGATACGGATCAACAGGAGAAAGACTGATGGGTCACTATCTCGATATAATACTTCGCTCAACGTTCCTGGAAAATCTGCCACTCAGTTTTTTCCTGGGGATGTGTACCTTTCTGGCGATCTCAAAACAGGTTAAAACTGCAATCGGCCTTGGTGCTGCGGTTCTTTTTCTGCAGATCATCACGGTTCCGATAAACAACCTGATTCTTAACACTTTTCTAAAACCGGGTGCTCTGGCTTGGGCAGGTCAACCTGATCTCGACCTCACTTTTCTCGGGCTGCTCACCTATATTGCAATCATTGCAGCGGTTGTTCAGATCTTGGAAATGGTGCTCGATAAATTTCTGCCAGCCCTCTACAACACGCTGGGCATTTTCCTGCCGCTGCTTACTGTAAACTGCGCAATCCTTGGTGCTTCGCTCTTTATGGTTGAGCGTGATTACACCTTCGGCGAGAGTGTCTCCTACGGAATTGGAGCCGGAGCAGGCTTTTTTCTTGCTGTTGTTGCATTGGCAGGCATTCGTGAACGAAGTGAATACGCCGACCCGCCAGCCGGCCTCAGAGGCCTTGGAATGACCTTTATTACTGCAGGACTCATGGCCATCGCCTTTATGGGACTGGCCGGAATGGAACTGTAATTTATCTGCCGTGGAGCCGAATAGAAAAAATGCTTATAAGAAAAGATAAGAAGACTATTGGAGGCAGATTATGAATGAAATTATTTACGGTGTACTCTGTTTTCTCTCACTCCAGTTTATTCTGGTTACGCTTATCGTTGTCACCAAGAAAACACTGCTTCCCAGTGGAGACATTACGATCTCCATAAACGAGGATAAAGTTTTTACCACCAAACCAGGTGGTAAGCTGCTCACATCTTTAGCGGATAATGGCATCATTCTCTCATCCGCCTGTGGTGGTGGTGGCACCTGCGGCCAGTGTCGCTGCATAGTCGAAGAAGGGGGAGGTTCAATCCTGCCCACCGAGAAAGGAAAGATTAATAACCGTGAAGCTCGTGAAGGAATGCGGCTTTCATGTCAGGTACCTGTCAAGCGAGACCTGAAGATAGAAGTTCCGCCGTCTATGCTGGATGCCCGAAAATGGAAGTGCAAAGTCGTCTCTAACGAGAATGTTGCAACCTTTATTAAAGAACTGGTGCTAGAACTTCCTCCAGGTGAGAATGTTGATTTTAAAGCTGGCGGCTATATTCAGATAGAAGTTCCCGCCCATACGCTTTCATATGCCAACTTTGATATTGGCGAAAGCTATCTGAGTGACTGGACCAAGTTTCAGATGTTTCAATACCAGTCACACGTTCACACTCCGGTTACCCGTGCCTACTCTATGGCCAACTACCCTGGTGAAATAGGGGTGATTAAGCTTAATGTCCGAATCGCAAGCCCTCCGCCGGGAGCGACAAAACCCATCCCGCCTGGTCAGGTTTCTTCATACATCTTCAACCTCAAAGAAGGTGATGAAGTCATAATTTCAGGGCCTTTTGGTGAGTTCTTCATGGATGATAGTGACTCAGAAGTTATCATCATAGGTGGTGGCGCGGGTATGGCTCCACTCAGAAGTCATGTTTTTGATCTGTTTAAGGCTAAGAATACTGATCGCAAGGTTTCATTCTGGTATGGAGGAAGAAGCCTCAAGGAGTGTTTTTATCTCGAGGATTTTGCCGAAATTGAAAATAATAACAGCAACTTCAAATTCCATCTCGCTTTATCAGATCCTCTCCCTGAAGATAACTGGGACGGAGATAGTGGATTTATCCATAATGTGCTGTATGAAAAATACTTAAAAGATCATCCGGCCCCGGAAGATATTAATTATTATATCTGCGGCCCGCCTATTATGAATACTTCAGTTATTAGCATGCTCGAGAATCTTGGTGTAGAAACAGATAATATACACTGTGATGATTTTGGTGGTTAACCGACGAGCGTTCAGATTTTATTATAAGGGAGACAGATGACTGCCTTTTTACTGCTCTTTACAATAACCTTTTTTATAGTGGGTACTTCAGCTCTCATTATTAACTATAGTAAACAACGGGCGAATCTTACCCGGCACGGCTTAACCGGATTATGCCATAAAAGTGCAGGTGTGATGTGCTCAAGCTGCGCAAGTCAGCTTCAATCGGGAAATGAAAAATCAACGAGTAATGCTTGAGTTCCTAAATAGAAACCAGTGAACATAGCGAACAAACACAAAGGTCATGAACTGATCATCATTTTATGGCCTTTCACACTGTAAAGAAGAGCTCATCGTCACAAGCGACCACCCTCCTGTAGCTCACCTCCACTCATATCACCTATCCCCGGCAAAAATATACACTGTTTACGTCAATGTTCATCAACAGTCCTGCGTTTTTCGTCAATTTGAAACATGAATCACGATAAAAACCTTACTTCACCACTTTGTAATT
Organism: Desulfosediminicola flagellatus; assembly: GCF_005116655.2. Classification (GTDB taxonomy): domain Bacteria; phylum Desulfobacterota; class Desulfobulbia; order Desulfobulbales; family Desulfocapsaceae; genus Desulfopila; species Desulfopila flagellata. Next base: position 4,663,048 of record NZ_CP050698.1, read on the forward strand.
TGCTCTCCACTTGTGCTATCGTGAAATAACCGATGACCAGTTGTGACTCGCATGCCAATCGTTCATAACCGTGTTCCTATCTCTCAAACGATCGTCAGTCGGCATGTTCTTCACAAAATTTTTAGCAACAGATCAGTTTCGGAGAAGGCATAGATTTTTTTATCCTGATCCGCCAGGAATCCTGATAAAATTCGGTTTCCTCAAGTTGACACCCAAGAAAACACAACTTACCTTTACCTCACTAATCATCTTTATTTTTTAGCTTTACATAAAAATAAATATTTTATTTTGACTTTTTGCAAAATTAAACGTATACAGGCTTCAGCGTAAACAAAGATTCCAGACGGGTAAAGAATTGCTCGAACGTAAACACCCAGCCGAAGACAGATAATGAAACTTGATGTAACCAACATGGCGATTATCCGGCACCTTAAAGATGGTCGCAAATCCTATAAGCTGATAGCTCAAGACCTTTCTATTACCGAAAACACGGTTCGTAGTCGGGTCAACAAGATGATCGAAGAGGGTCTTCTTGATATATCCGGCAACATTCGGATTGATGTTCTTCCCGGTCACAACCTGCTGTACCTCGGGGTTAAGCTCAAGACCATGGAGTTACAAAAAAAAGCTCAGGAGTTCAGCAAGCTAAAAGGAGTGGTTTCAGCAGGAATCGTAACAGGAAGATATGACCTGATTCTGCAAGTACTGCTTAATGACGATTATGACCTCCTGGAATTCATCACCGGTCAGGTTACCAAAATCGAAGACGTACAAACTGTTGAAAGCTTTATTGTCTACGAGGGCTTTAACCTGAAAGTCCCGTACATTTTATAGGCAGGAAATTTCCTGGTGTGGCTTCATGTCCACCCTCTCCTCCGGATGTGGAGTCGCACCAGGATGTATACACTCATCATTATTACTCAGAAAAGGTGACAGAATGATCGTTGGAATTCTTAAGGAAATAAAAGTACTGGAAAATCGTGTTGCAATGACCCCTGCTGGCGTTGAAGTTATGATTGCCAACAAGCACAAGGTTATCGTAGAAAACAACGCTGGATTAGGAAGCGGATTTGCAAACGAAGAGTATGTTGCAGCCGGCGCTACCATTGTTGAAACACCTGCAGAAATCTACAAAGAGTCAGACATGGTAATGCATGTCAAAGAGCCTCAGCCATCTGAGTATGATATGATCCGTGAAGATCAGATCGTTTTCACCTATCTTCACCTCGCAGCTGATGAGCCACAGACCAATGCTCTCGTTAAAGCTAACTCCATCAACATTGCTTACGAAACCATCCAGAAAGCTGACGGTTCCCTGCCACTGCTCACCCCAATGAGTGAAGTTGCCGGCCGTATGGCAACCATGCAGGGTGCACATCACCTGTCAATGCCTACCGGCGGACGCGGTATCCTTCTTGGTGGCGTACCTGGAGTTGAGCCTGCAACCGTAGTTGTAATCGGTGGTGGTATCGTTGGTATCAACGCTGCTAAAATGGCATGCGGTCTTGGTGCAAAAGTATATCTGATGGACACCAACCTTGACAGACTCCGTTACCTTGACGATGTAATGCCTGCAAACTGCATCCCAGTAATGAGCAGCACTCCAAAACTTCGTGAGTTAATGGCGCAAGCAGATATCGTGGTCGGTGCAGTTCTCATTCCAGGCGCTAAAGCTCCTAAGCTTGTTACTCGCGAAATGCTTCAGGTTATGAAGCCAGGTTCTGTGCTTGTAGACGTTGCTATTGATCAGGGCGGTTGTTTTGAGACCTCTAAAGCTACCACCCACGCAGAGCCTACCTACGTCGTTGATGGTATCGTTCACTACTGTGTTGCCAATATGCCTGGCGCTTACGCCAAGACCTCTACTCTGGCACTTACAAATGCTACCCTCCCATACGCAGTACAGATCGCCAACAAAGGCTGGAAAAAAGCATGTCAGGACAATGCAGAAATCGTTCCTGGCCTGAACGTAGTCAACGGCAAGATCACCTGCAAAGCAGTAGCTGAAGCTTTCGGTTTTGATTACGTAGCTGTTGAGTCAGTACTTCAGGACTAATTCACTAGTCATCGATATACAGCTTAAAAAGCCGATGCTTCAAGATATGAAGCATCGGCTTTTTTTTTGCTTTTTCCAGAGGCATAATCACTCATCTGCAAGCTAAGCAGATAGATGAATCACAAATGACACCTAAGCTATAGAATTCGAAGATTGGTGTTACTGTTTAGAGATGCTCCCCCCCCAACAGGCACTACTTGGACTTCCCATACATATTTCGTAAACGTTCAGCGCGCTTCAAACGTTCCAAATCATACTGATCACGCGCCTTAATTTCATTTCTTCCTTCACCTATGCTAAACGACATATACCAACCAAAAGCACATGCTGTCAGTACTAACAAAATAACAGTATCTAAATCCACTTCGTATTTCCTATCTAAAACAGTATTACAATTTCCAGGGCTCCTGAGACCCATCAGCTGACATTATAAACCCCACGTCAAAATGCCACGCAGTGATATACCAGATTCAAAAAGTGAAAGCAATATTCCATTTACAGGAAGAACAGAACTTCGAACAGATAACAGTGGATATTGCAATTAATTTCACACTCAAGCACCTCTTTTTTAAAAAAACAGTGCGTCATATTTACTTTATGAACGCTCAATCAATTCACTATTCTACACATGTTTGATGGATCACGTTTTCCTGGAAATACGCCATTGACCTGCCCCAATCGTCTGACATTTTTCTTACTCCGGTAATCTGCTCCCTTTCTGGATAATGATTTTAGAATTATCTGCAAATAATTTAATATTTCTCAGTCCACACTAATCAACCGAGAATACAACGATTAATATCCTACATCCGTCCATAACTTTCTTATAGAGAAAACACCATCCTTTCGCGCAGCAACAACTCAAGATATATGTCAGGCCCGCTTGATACACTAACCTCATACATAAAACTATTTCAACAGCCCTTGTAATATAAGGGCCTTCATGGATTCATGCCTGAAATCTAATAATCGACGGGGAGGTAGATTATGTCATGGTTAACAGAGTACATCATTTTTATCTGGCTTATACCGGTTGCACTGAACCTCATTCTTCCAATGGTTGTTCTTTTTGTTTGGACCATTGATTATGCAATACGTCCGGGCAGACGTCACACAGTAAAGAAAGAGGCAGAAAAGCTGCATATCAACGAAGAACCTTCATTATCAGCCACGAGTAATTAGCACAATCTATCGATTTGTTAACAATATCATACATTCAAATCCACAACGGAGAATACCATGTTGAATATATCCGAATACATCGTCATCATCTGGCTCATTCCGGTAACTATGACTCTCGTTCTTCCGTTAACTTTGATGGTAATTCGGGGCATATCGCTTGTTGGGCGATCATTATGGAAGGGGATAAAAATGAATGCAGGCGGGCTGGAAGCAAAACCGGTTCTAGGCTCAAATTAAAGGTTTAACCAGAAATTGAGCATTTTTTATCAGATCGGGGAGTGCTGAAACATCAGGGGAAACCTTGGAGTTACCATCAGAATCATCTTTTTCCACAGTGTCAATGAGATGAAGAAACAGGGTAATCGCCTGACTGTTTTTTAAAAAGAAAGGTCATCGGCTTGCGCGCGGCCGACGAGTTCTGCCAGATGCAGCACGGGTATATTACGTCCTTTTGCAGCTATAGCAGTTTTCCACTGCATCAGACAACCTGAACAACTGCTAGTAATAATCTCCGGTTCCTTTGCCAGGACTTTGTCTGCAAGATCGTCACGTATTATTGCTGACAGTTCAGGTGCACCAAGGTGAAACAACCCTCCCTGACCGCAGCATTGCGGGCCGTCATCAAGTTCAATGAGTTCAATTGCCTCAAACCTCTTCAGAATATTTCGTGGTTCACGGGTAATATTGAGTTCATTTCGCAAATGACACGGGTCGTGATAGAATACTTTTGTTTTCTGGATATCAGTAGCATTATGAGTACCCGTAGTATTTCGGGGCATCCATTGATCTAGAAACTGATTTATTTCAACGAGCCTCTCACAGACATATTCTGCCCTCTCCTTCCATAACGGTTCTTGAGACAGGATCTCAACATATCGTTTCAGATGGGCAAAGCAGGAGCCACACGAAACGAGAATGCTACCTGAGGTTCTTTCAAGAGCGAGGACATTTTTCTTTGCAAGCTTTTCTGCCGTCTCCGGATCACCCGCCGCATCCATCGCCACACCGCAACAGGCAAGGTCCCTGGGGACAACGAGAGAATAACCAATAGATTTACATAGGGATTTGCAGGAACCAACAATCTCCGGATAGAGGTGGCTCGCACTGCAACCGGGGAAATAGACCAGAGGTTCCAAAGCGACATCAACCTCAGTTTCAGACTTCATCTCGGGGAGATTTCTTGAAGTAATATTATGGTCAAAAATTGCCAGCTGTAATCTGAGGCCGCTTTCAGCCGGAAGAGTTTTTTCCAGGAGTGGTGAAAATGATCTGCCGAATTTTCTTACTACACTCAGCAATCCAGCCTTTTCAAGAACTTTTCTGGCCAGAAATTTCTTGTAGCCGTGTTCGCCGTAAAAGGCACTGAAACCGGCCCGGGCTTGACGCACCTCACCTGTAATATCAACATCACGCGGGCAGGCCTTGACACATGCTCCACAAAGCAGACATTTAGAGAATATGTCTTCAAAAACGGGAGAGGGACTCCCCTCTCCCGTTTTTCCTACAGTTTCGAGCAGATATTTTTTGCCTCGGCCGGAGTAGAACTCTTTTCCGCCGCTTGCCAGGTAAACCGGGCAGACAACAGTACAGGAACCACATTTAGCACAACGCTGGGTTTCTTTTGTGATTTTTATAATAACGATGCCTCACATAACCCTGAATTTCCAGCTAAAACAGTAAACTATTTCTTCCACAACAAGTACGCCTTGATAAACGGATCTATTTTACCATCAAGAACAGCATCAACATTACCAGCCTCTTGGTCTGTCCGGTGATCCTTTATCATCCTATACGGCTGCAGGACATACGACCTGATCTGACTCCCCCAGGCGATTTCTTTCTTGTCCCCGCTCAAGCCCTGCTGCTGTTCAGCCTGTCGCTGTTTTTCCAGTTCATAGAGCCGTGCTGCAAGCATCTTCATAGCCATATCTTTATTACGATGCTGCGACCGTTCATTCTGGCACTGTACCACAACACCTGTAGGCAAATGCGTCAGTCGAATAGCGGAATCGGTCTTATTGACATGCTGCCCACCGGCACCACTTGCCCTGTAGGTGTCAACGCGCAGATCTTTGTCATCAATATCAATATTTACACTATCATCAAGCTCGGGCATAACCATGACTGATGCAAACGATGTATGCCTTCTACCACTTGAATCAAATGGCGATATTCGAACCAGGCGGTGAATACCCAACTCCGAACGCATATACCCATATGCATTACGTCCCTTGATCAGCAGGGTAACGCCCTTAACACCGGCCTCATCACCTGGAAGATAGTCAAGAATATCTGTTTTGAAAGCTTTATCCTCAGCCCATCGCAGGTACATGCGCAACAGAATATCCGTCCAGTCCTGAGCTTCGGTACCACCGGCACCTGCATGAATGGATATTATAGCGTTGTTGCTATCATGTTCACCACTGAACATGCACTCAACCTCAGCCACAGAAATCTCTTCCCGCATTGCCCGGAGTCTCTCAGCGACCTCAATTTCTGAATCAGCATCACCTTCTTCAACTGCCATTTCCAGCAAGAGTTCAATCTCTTCAAGATCGTCCCAGCGCGCTTCCCACTCTTTTATTACATCCTGAATCTGGCCGTGCTCCTTCTGCACATTCTGGGCATTGGCCGCATCATTCCAAAAATCGGGAGCCAATGTCAGTCGTTCGAGTTTTTCCAGTTCTTCTTTTTTGCGGGGTAAGTCAAAGATGCTCCTTCAAGGCCAGTAAACGGCCTTTCAGATCGCTAATAATCTGCTTTGAAACTCCAGCACCTGTATCTATAGACATAATTACTATCCAAAACCTGTGTTGTTTATATATAGAGTGGTACCCGGCAACTCTGTTGCCTCTAAGCACCACCCAACCCTACTATAATACGTCCTTTATAATACGTTAATCGACTGGTGTTGTCTTTTTTCTTCTTATCAGAAAGACTGTTAGCAGTAACATGCTGCCTGCGAAACAGCCAGGAGCAAACCAGTGACCCCAGCGTACATAATGCGTTTTCCCATTGAGTAATGCAACCCTCTCAGCCCCTGCCCAAATGGTAAATATTTCACTTGGTGCTTCCACCCGACCGAGCGGATCAATAAATCCTGAAATACCTGTGTTGGCAGAACGCACCACGCTTCTTCGAGTTTCTACTGCCCGAAACACAGTCATTGCCATACTGTGATACGGGGCACTCGACTTACCATACCAGGCATCATTGGTCAAATTGACCAGGACATTAGCTCCATTTAGAACCCACTCCCTCGCTATATCTGGAAAAATCGATTCAAAACAGACAAGTACACCGGCCTTAGCTCCACGCCATTCAAGCGGAGTACCTACCACGCCCGGACTGAAATCACCCACAGCTTCCACCAGTGGTGCAAGAAACGGTAAGAGTTTTTTTAGAGGTACATACTCACCAAAAGGCACCAGATGAGATTTATAATAACTTCCCCCAAAAGAACCATCAGCGTTCAGCAATTGGGCACTATTGAAATATTTTATTTTTTTCTTGCTTCGGTCAATTATTTCAAACCATGGAGCACCGGTTAACAGCGCTGTATCATGCTCTTTCACCAAATCACTAAAAATTGCAACATCCCTGTAGGTCTGTAAATACAAAGGCAATGCAGTTTCCGGCCAAACTAATAAATCAGGATGATCATCAGCAAAGAGCGCTTTTGAATTCTCGACATAAGTAGTGATGGTATGGTGCTGAAAAAGTGGTGCCCACTTCACACTCTGGTCAATATTGCCCTGGACCACCCCAATCACAATTGAATCTGTCAATTCGGCAGCAAGAGTTTCCTGGACCGACGCCCAGCGATTAACTGAATAAACAGCAGTCAGGACAAGTAAAAGTGCTGCCGGCAAACCAAGCTGAAGAGTACATCGTAAACGATTGTTGCTCAGTAGAATAAGCGCGACAAGGGTATTTACAAAAACAACGACAAAAGAAACACCACCATGCCCGAAGAGATCTGCAATCTGGATAATTTTCGGATTTCCTGCAAGTGCATAACCGATATCCATCCACGGAAAACCACTGAACATCACACTGCGTAACCAATCAAGACCGACCCACAACGCAGGAATTGCAAACAATGAAATCATAGGATGAGTAGCGGTCAGCAGGATTCTGGCCACATAGGCAAAACCGGCCAGATACACTGACATGTATACGGCAAGCAGAACAAGTGCAGGTATTGAAACAAAAAACGGAAGGCCGCCGTAACGCCCGAGAACGATTACTATCCAGTACAAAAGAAGCAGATAAAGCAGAGTCCCGGTTGCCAGACCACCAATAACTGACCGCCTGCTGCTCATCTCCGGTAAAGCAACCAGCATCGGCACAAGCGCTACGGACAGAAGCGGCCAGATTTCGCCGCCCCCCGGATACGCAGACCAAAGCAAAACCGCGGTCAGCAGTGAGAGCAAAAGCGGCCTACGCCGCAAAAATGCGGTCATTCCGTGTTTTCTCCGGCACCAATACGCTGCACTTTCACTATCTTTATATGGCGCGCTGAAGCACTCTGTACTTCAAAACACAAATCATCCGTTTTCACTATGTCGCCAGTTTCACCAAGACGACCAAGCAGATGAATAACCAGGCCACCAATGGACTCAAACGGTCCCTCAGGCAATTCCACATCGAAATATTCTTCTATTTTTTCGATATCGAGACGGGCGTGAGCAAGAATCGTATCCACATCTATTATTTCTATGGCATCCTGTTCTTCATCATATTCATCGTCAATCTCGCCGACGATTTCCTCCAGGATATCTTCAAGCGTGATCAGACCACGCACGGTGCCGAATTCATCCGTTACCATTGCCATATGATTTTTACGCATCTGAAATTCGCGTAACAGGTCAACAATAGGCTTATTTTCCGGAACGAAAAAAACAGGACGCAAAACATCCTCAATTCGCCCCTGCTCCTCATCTTTTTTTGCACAGAGTCTTAACAGATCTTTAGCATGCAGAACGCCTATAACTCTGTCGGGGATTTCCTGATGGATGGGAATACGGGTAAACCCGTTTTCAACGACCGAATCAATAATTTCAGACATCGGCGTAGATGCTTCAAGGCTTATCACCTCAGCTGCCGGTGTCATGATTTCTGCAGCAAGTGTATCCCGAAAATCAAAAATTGAGTTGATCATCTTCTCTTCTAGAGAAGATATCAATCCGTGCTCTTCGCCTTCTTCAAGCAACTCAAGTATTTCGTTTTCAAGATCTTCGGTAGTTTCCGGGCGGCCGAACGGCACCTTGGATAACAGCAGTTTAAGTAAGCCCTTACGTTCAGGGGGCTCCTGTTGGTCAGATTCTATTTCTGTGTTCATCGTCTACTTTTAATTAATATTTAGCCTGAGGCGGGAAGCCCCAGACGCCCCCGTTACAAACGGTAGCATCCCTCATTTATTCTTTTGTATAAACAAACAATTGTCACGAGGAAATGAAAAAGCAATAAACTATATTGGTTGGTAACAATCCAGCTAGCTTAGCTTCTATGGATAATCAAAACTCTTGTCAAGAAGAAAAGTCCAATTCACCTCATAGACGCCAGCATTGACAAATGGGTCTGAAAAAGTGCATAATATCTCTTTTCTATTTGACGTTGCGTGACTATAGTAGTCTCGATTTTCATTTCTCCGAGCTCTGATACTTCAATTTTTACGGAAGATCGGAGTTTTTTTAGTATCGGCTAATACCCCCCAACCACAGATCAACAATTGCAAATTACGAGGGAAAACTTGGAAGGAAAGGTACTCATAGCAAATCGTGGTGAGATCGCCATCCGTATAATGAACGCCTGCATAGACCTCGGGCTCGACTACGCCGTCGTGTACACCGAGGCAGACAAAGACTCCGAGCATGTGCAGCGTAACATTACCAGCGGACCAGGCCAGAACGCCTGGCGAATCACCAGTTATACAGACCCCAACGATATTCTTGCCGTCGCCGATTATTCGGGATGTACAGCCATTCACCCTGGCTACGGCTTTTTTTCAGAAGACTTTCGCTTCGCCCGCAGGGCAACCATTCGCGACCGTGCATTGACATTTATCGGACCGAACTGGGAAGTGATACGAGATCTTGGCGACAAGATCAACACCAAACGTGTTGCCAATAAACTCGGCATCCCGACAATCCCCGGAACAGACGCTCCCATTTATAATGAAATGGAAGCTGAAGAGATCGCACAGCGGCTTCTTGATGACCAGGTTGAGCAGGGAATACAAGATCCCTCCATTCTGGTAAAAGCAGCAGCTGGTGGCGGTGGCATGGGAATTGAGGAAGTTACCGAGATTGAACAGTTCCGTCGCACTTATAGACAACTACAAAACTATGCCAAACGTCAGTTTGGTGATGGTGGCGTACTGATTGAGCAATGTATCAGGGACTTCAATCATCTCGAAGTACAGCTAGTCTGTTCTCGACACGGAGATCGGATGCATTTCAGTTCCCGAAACTGCACAATCCAGTCAACAGGTCGTCAGAAACGGGTTGAGGCTGCACCGGGCTTTCATAATTCGTGTTTTGATTATGATTTCGATGAACAAAAGGTCATGGACAAAATCATCGAATATTCCCTTAAACTTGCCAACGCTGTGAAATATGACAACGTCGGTACCTGGGAATGGATCGTGACCAGATCAGGCCAGCCATATCTTCTTGAGGTGAATACACGAATTCAGGTTGAAAATGATATTTCAGCCCGAATCAGTTATCTCAATGACGAGCAGCCGAACCTTATTCGTGAGCAGATCCGTCTCGCTCTTGGTGATAAAATCGGCTACAAGCAGAATGCCATCGAATTCAGAGGTGCATCTATCGAGCTGCGAATCGTAGCCGAAGATACCCGCCGTGGTTTTGCACCATGGATCGGTACCATCACAGAATTCTCCTTTCCGCAACATGACTGGTCGGTAGTATATACCCACGTGCCTTTTGACCGAGCATACCCCATCCCCAGTGACTTCGATCCAAACCTTGCCCTGGCGCTTGTCTGGGGAAAAGACATGGATGAAGCCAAGGCACGGGCAGCCCAGTTCATCGACGAGACGGTTATCAATGGTGAAGATTCAAGCGGTAACCCGATTATCACGAATCTGGACTACTTGAAAAATAACCTGGATCGTCTGCTGGCATTCTAGACTGACACCAAACAGACGGAACACAATATGAATGATCAACTGAAAAAACTTCTCAAAATCGAGGAGCGGATTAACTATCTGCTCCAGATTAAAGACTATACAAACTGGGGGAACCTCGAAGGCTTCAAGACAACCTGCGAAAAACTGAAGCAGACCGTCTATGATCACACCGAAGAGGAACTTTGCGGTGAAATTCGAAAGCTTCACGATTCAATTACCTTTCTTGAAGAACGGGCAGAAGAGCACCTCACGCCAATGGAACGCGTCCGCATTGTGCGCTCCATCCAGCGTTTCAGCCTCAAGGACATTCTTGAAAATGTCTATGAGGATTACACAGAGCTCGGCGGTGAAGAAGATGCCAACGTCGACCCGGCAATGGTATGTGCCAAAGCGACTATCGTCCGCAGGGTAAAAAACAAGACCTACACCTCCTCTGTTATGGTCATCGGCCAGGAAAGCGGCCACGGAGAGGAATTCAGGAACGGCGGTTCCTGTAAGCCCGAAGGTAATGAAAAGGCACTTAGATTTTTAAAAGTTGCTGAAACTGAAGGTATTCCTGTTCACAGCTATATTTTCACTCCGGGGTCCTATCCGGTTGAAGAATATCCGGGTGCAGCTCAGCAGATTGCCAGAAATATCTATGCTCTGACAAAACTCAGGGTACCGGTAATCTCCATGACCTCAGAAGGTGGATCAGGTGGTGCAGAAGCCATCGGCCTTTCTGACTACCGCCTTATGACCAGCCACGGATACTATTCAGTAATATCTCCTGAAGGTGCTGCGGCTATTGAGGGTAAGATTCGTGAAGGCTCCAAGGTACCCAAAGAGCTTATCGAAGTGTGTGCAGACCGTCTCAGGCTGACCGCGTATGATAACATTAAAAACGGCACCATCGATCGTGTAATTCATGAGCCGCCTCTTGGAGCACGCAGGGACGATTTTGCTTTTTTTGCCTTATTGCGAAATGAGATGATCCGCGCAACTGATAAAGTTGTACTCACTACCAAGAACTTCAAAGCATTCCGTTCATGGGAAATCCGTCGCAAAAAGACCAATGTCGAACAGGAAGACCAGGTAATGGTTTCCTGGGATCTCAATAAAGAAGAGATCAAACGTCTTCTCGCACTGCGCTCTAAGAAATATTGGGCAATGGGTATTGGTGGTTACACAGGTGAGCCGGAAGCAACTCTTAACGCCTATAACCTTGCCAGAGTCAAGACAGAGAAGATTTACTACAACCTGCGCTACGACATCCTTAAGAATCATAAAAAGGAAGTTCGTAAAGTGATCAAGGATGTATCAGGTGAAGGTTCTGTAATGATCAAGCGCCTTACCGAGCCGATCACTGCTGTGATGGACCTGTGGGCCAAGAAGAAAGATAAAAAGCCTACACGACTTATCACCTATACTCCACAGCAGGTTGAGGAATCACGACCTGTTGACCCACTTGAGCTGACTGACACCTACACCAGTCCGCTGGCAAATGAGGACCGTACGGTCACCTGCCCCAATCATGAAAAACGGGGTTGCAAGGATCTGTGGATTCCTGATCTCTATGGCGAGTTTGCAGGTGTCTGCGAGACCTGTGGGCATCACTTCCCGCTGGAGTATCAGTGGTATCTGCAGAACATCTTTGACAAGAACTCCATCCGCTTCTTTAACTCCAACATTTCCTCAGGAAACCCGCTGGAGTACACCGGTTTCACCAAGCGTCTTGAAGGTGCAAAGCAGAAAACCGGTAAAAATGCAGGTAACCTGACTTTCCATGCCAAAGTGAATGACATAAAAATTGTCACCACCATGCTCTATTCTGACTTCCGTAATGGAACAGTCGGTAGTGCTGAAGGCGAGAAATTTGCTCAGGCCTGTGCCCTTGCCAAGCGCAAGAAACGTCCGCTGCTTGCGTATGTGCATACAACTGGCGGTATCCGCATCCAGGAAGGTACTCTGGGTGTTGTTCAGATGCCCAAGTGTACCATGGCAGTTCGCGAGTATATCGACTCAGGCGGGCTCTATATTGTTGTCTATGATAACAACAGTTACGCCGGACCGGTTGCATCGTTCCTTGGTTGTTCCCCTTACCAGTTTGCCATTCGCTCCAGCCGGGTCGGATTCGCAGGCCCTCGTGTAATCAGGGAGACAACCGGAATCGACATACCGCCCGATTACCACTCTGCACGAAATGCCTTAAGACGTGGTCATATTCAGGGTATCTGGGACAGGCGTGAATTCCGCCGCAATCTGCATAAGGCACTGCTCACCATGGGTAGCCCAAGCCTCTACTACAGATGATCAGCAACCAGACATAATTCAGTACATACACAAAGAGGAGACAGATATTCTGTCTCCTCTTTTTTTATTCCTTATTCCACATCCTCACTTCTCACTCTTCATATTTTACGTTTAAATCTGTTTACAGTCACTAGCCCAGGTCTTAATTTATACGCATATTCATCAGGTGTACTATTTAATCTGATCCCACACCCTCCAACATCGTATGTCCACTATGATAAAACGTTTGAGCGTCGTAAACCTGGTCCTGATTATTCTGTTATCACAACAGATCGACGGGACAGCTGCAGAAACCTTACCACCAGCCAAGCTTGATGGAACCACAATTTCCTGTCTGCAAAAGGCTGATTGGCAATGTGCCATCGACATACTGATCCCCCAATACTATGAGCAGGGAACTGACTCGAATCTACAATACTACATTGCTTATGGATTTGTAGGCCAGGCCCGGGAAGCACTGCTCGATAAAAATTATCCGCTGGCGGCTGAATATCTCGAACAGGCGCTATCATACGATGACACAAATGCTGTTATCCACAGTGAATTGGGCATGGTATTCTATCAGCTTTCCCGTTACGATGAAGCGGAAAGCAGCTTCTACTCTGCCATGGAGCTGGATCAAAGCAATCACCATTATCCGGAAATGCTCGGTCAGATAAGCTACCTCAAAGGTAATCTGCAGGATGCTGCCACATATTGGCAGCAGGCACTCGACATTTTCCCGGACAACGATCAACTCCGAAAAAAACTCAGCCGGATACATGAACAAACACTCACCGAGCAACAGGGAACCACAGAATTAAGCCATATCTTCCGCATCACTTTTGATCAGGGCATGAAAAAGGAAATTTACGATGATGTATGGAAAATCCTCGAAAACAGCTGGTATGAAATTGGCCTGGAACTTCAGCTGTATCCGAAACGACAAATACCTGTTCTACTCCTCACCAGAGAAAAATATCAGGCTATTACCAATGCGCCCGGCTGGTCTGGAGGAGTGTATGAAGGCCAGATAAAAATTCCGGTCGCAAACTTTACACCTGAGCTACACAAAGAAGTTATAACTCATGAATATACTCATGCCCTGCTCTACGACAGTATGGCAAATCGCTGTCCCTGGTGGCTCAATGAAGGACTCGCTCAATACTTTTCCATGGACAAAAACACTCAACAACAGAGCCTTCAATTCGCACGAAATTATTTGAGGAGTAATCCCAACGTTGATCCTGATAAACTTCCAGGGAATATACGCGCCACAAGCGATGCAAAACTCGCCTATGCACTTGGTTTATCAGCAACAGACTTTCTTATAGATCGATTTTCTATCATCACCACCCGAAATATTTTAGCAGATATGGCAACCGGGATGAACTTTGCTGAAGGGCTGGAAAACAATACCGGGTATTCCTATACGCAATTCGTCAGCATGTGGAGTAATAGTATATAGACGCAAGCAGAACGTGTAGTCACTTCATATTGATAACAATAACAGCCAACATGAGTATCACTTTCAGAGCTGTTCAGGAGAGAGGGTATGGATCTGGAGTTTCTTGGTACAGGTAACTGTGCAGGGGTCCCCGTTTACGGCTGCGAATGCGAAATCTGCAGTGAAGCCCGGGTCAATCCGAAACTACGCCGCTTATCGACCTGTGCCAAGATTGCTACTATAGAGCAGACAATCCTCATTGATGCCGGCATAACCGAACTTGGTGATCGCTTTCCCCGAAGCAGCATCGACAGAATCATACTCAGCCATTACCATATCGATCATGTATATGGTCTCTTTCCAATGCGTTGGGGACATTGCGAACACCAGTTGCCGGTTCATGGTCCCGATGATAAAAATGGCTGTGACGATTTACTCAAACATCACGGAATTCTTGATTTCAGCGATACTCTCGCACCTTTTGTCAGACGAAAATTTGCAGATATTGAAATAACACCACTACCGCTGAATCATTCTAAGCTCACACTAGGCTACGCAATTTCATCAGACAACGGCTGCCGACTGGCCTGGCTTGCTGATACAAGCGGTTTACCCGATCACTCTGCAGATTTCCTGAAAGAATGGCAACCCCATGTAATGGTTATTGATTGCTCATTCCCTCCCCTTGATTGCCCTCATCCAAACCATAATGACATCCGCACTGCAATTGAAATACATGAAAAGATTCATCCGGGTAAGACATATTTCACACACATAGATCATGAGCTTGATCAATGGCTGAAGCTGCATGGAAATGACCTGCCTGAAACTATTACAATAGCCAGGGACAACCTCACCATTAAAATTGGGTGATATTTATAAACTACGTTTTCAGCAGTGCCGCATCATACTGAAATAAATTATTAAATATTATTTACAAAAAGCAGCATTGTGAAAAACCTACGGTTTTGGTAAATAATCGGACAACTCACCCCTATTACGCACCACACTCCTCCCACCATAAGGCAGAAATGACTCAGGTATTCTCACCCCTGTCAACGCCTTCGGAAGGCGTGCACAATCGATACTTATAAGGCTTGTAAACAATGGCAAACGCGAAGTATGTATCTGTCCATGGTGGTCACAGCGGAGAATTCTGCCACCATGCAAAAGACCAGCTAGAAAAGATAATACTCTCATATATTAATCATGGATTTTCATGGGTTGGAATCACCGAGCACGTTCCCGGCTTCAGTCAGGAACTCTTGTACCCAGATCAGCAGGAAGCCGGCTTTACCCCTGAGTTTCTTTTGGAGCGCTTTGATCGTTATATGCAGAAATGCAAACAATTACAGGTAAAGTACGCTGATCAGATAAAGATCTACGCCGCCATGGAGATCGAAACCTACACCGACTACGACAGCTTCATTCCCGCACTCATTACCAGGTTTAAGCCAGATTATATTGTCGGTTCCGTCCATTATGTCGACGATTTAGGCTTTGATTATTCGAAACAACAGTATGATAATACTGCAGAAGCAATTGGTGGGTATGATGAATTATACTGTCGCTACTTTGATATTCAGTACAATATGATCAAAACCCTGCAACCTGCGGTCGTCGGACATTTTGATCTTATCAGAATTTTTGACGAAGATTATCCTACCCGGCTGATGAAACCGGAAATCATGAAGCGCATTGTGAGAAATCTCGAACTCATTAAAGAGCTTGACCTGATAATGGATTTTAATCTTCGCTCCCTGTTAAAAGGTGCCACAGAGCCATATATCTCGGGACCTATTCTGAAAATTGCCCGTGAAATGGATATCGCTGTAGTCCCAGGTGATGACTCACATGGTCTCGCCAATATTCAGATCAATATGGATCAGGCTATCGCCACTCTTGCTGAGTACGGATTTTCCACAAACTGGCAACAACCCAAAGTAATCACCTACGAATAACAGAAAAGGTACCATCGCAATCGTATTGCAATGGTACCTTTTTCATTTTCTCCTTGCTATTCTTTTAGTAGCGCGCTACGTTTTTAATAGCGCACTTTCAGACAGTCAGAGCAACACGCATTTTCAGTCAACGAACCAGTTCAACGTGTTTTTAATCTATGAACTTCTTCGAGGCCATCCAATCGAAAAAAAATATGGAGAAATAGATGCCGGTTATTACAATCACTATGGGAAAAGGCCAGGCCAGCAAAGAGCAGAAAAAACAAATTATTGAACAATTTACTACACAGGCTGTAGAGATCACCCGACTGCCAGCTCAGGCTTTCACTATCCTTATCAATGAACTGAACGCAGACGCCATAGGTGTTGGAGGGATAACTCTGGAGGAGAAGTACGCAACCAGCTAACCTTTTTGCCTTTCCTTTTTTTGCCTGTGGCGCTACAGTATTCGTAGCACCACAGGCAAACTCAACACAAGGAAACACCATGGCAATCCCCTGTCCGGGCAAACCGGTCCGCGGCTCTCAAACGGGAGCCCCAATTATGGCAGCATTTGACCTTCTTGGCAGAAGATGGGCCATGGGCATTATCTGGAATCTCAGTAGCGGCGCCGCAACATTTCGCAGTTTGCAGAGCGCCTGTGAAACCATCTCCCCGTCTATTCTCAACAGCAGGTTAAAAGATCTTCGGGAAGCTGGGCTTATCGATCGCTCTGATGATGGTTATATTCTAACTCCCATGGGCGAAGAGCTTTTTCAAATTCTCACGCCGTTTGGCGACTGGGCGATCAAGTGGGCAAAAGACGTCACCAATGAATCGGCAGAATATTGGGACAATTATAGAAAAAGTGACACGAAAAAATAATCAGCAATTATCCTGAAGTGTTAACACAACCCCAAAAAAATACTTAATAGATATACAGTGCAAGACTTCTTACTATCCAACAGCCAGTTTCAACTTAACTGCAACCAGGCTCTCCCCGATAACCAGCCCTGTTTCTGGTTTTTATTACACAAGGATTCAATATATCTTTTTGAAAATGGCGAACAACTTCACGTCCCCCATTTTTTAGAGCCTCCTATTGCTGCAAATACTATTGCCTATACCAGATGCATAGGTACATTCGGGAAATCAGCCTGCATGGTTCTGGAACTTAACACATCTCCTGATACCCACCTGGTACCTGTCAGCCTGCGTGAGTCCCATGCTCATATAGGAAGTGATTTCTGGACAATTGCCGGAAGAGCAAGCCAGATACTACGCTGGAAAAATGATCATAAACATTGTGGCAGATGTGGAACGGAGATGGAGGAAGAGCACAGTGAACTTATTAGAAAATGTCCACAATGCGGTTTCTTCACCTACCCTCGTATCTCGCCCGCAGTGATAATGTCGGTTATTAAAGACGATGCAATTCTGCTTGGCCGTTCTCCTCGTTTTCCCAACGGAATGTTCAGTGTACTTGCGGGCTTTGTTGAAGCAGGCGAGACCTTAGAAGAAGCCGTGGCCCGCGAAGTTAAGGAAGAAGTGGATATCGATATCTGCGATATACAATACATAGGAAGTCAGCCCTGGCCTTTCCCACACTCACTGATGGTTGCCTTTACCGCACGGTACGCAGGCGGAGAAATCCAGGTGGACGGAAGAGAAATTGAAGATGCAAACTGGTTTACACCAGCCGACCTTCCCCGCCTGCCGACAAAAATCAGTATTGCCCGTAAGCTTATTGATCTCTGGCTTGAAGAACATGACCGGTGAATTATCTCTACCTCGTTTGGGCACGAGAACTAAGCGAGGTGCGAAAAAACAATGAACTATTGAGTTTTCATCCTAAAACTCAGCATTATGTTCAAGATCGAAGCGCAGTTCGGATTTTTACCGCAAGCATATAGCTGATATTCTGAGGATAAAAATCTAGGCTGCAACGCTGATATTGGCCAGAAGGGTCGTTTTCGGCTGGAAACTATTTAACAACTTCGAATTGACCCATCATCCCGCCATCTTCATGTTCCAATAGATGACAATGATACATATATATCCCGGTATAATCCTCAAACCGGGCAATTATCCGCACTGTTTCATTCGGATATATCAGCACAGTATCTTTTCGGCCACGCTCTCGTGGATCGGGTTTTCTGCCATTTCTATCAAGAATCTGAAACTGGACATCATGAAGATGCATTGAATGGATCATTTGCATCATCCCGCCTGAATAATTGCTCACTTCCCATATTTCGGTGCTCCCCAACTGTATTTTTTCATCAATGCGATTCATATCCATATGCTTGCCATTGATGGTCAGGCGTCCTCCCTCAGAAAAAGTTTGCATCTGCATTTGTCTGGTGCGGACAGCGTCTTTTTCATTAAGCCATTCTATCTCGGTGAGTTTTTCAGGGATGTTATGATATTTCGCTACCGGCTCTCCTATTGTAAACTGCATTGCCTCATACTGACCACCAGGCAGTTGATCCACTACAAGCATTACTGTCGAAGCAGCTGAATCGTTGGAAAAATCTACAAGTATCTCTGAGCGCTCCCCCGGAGAAAGTTCAACTTCAGTCAACGAAACAGGCGCTTCCATAAAGCCGCCATCGGTTGCTATCTGGTTGAATGCACGATTATCTGAAAACCGTATACGGTATAAAGATCCATTGGAACCATTAAGCAACCTAAGCCTCACCATACCACCTGCAACATTCAGGTTTGGCCATTCAACCCCATTAACCAGCATGATATTACCAATTACCCCGTGCATGACATCCATCATTGATTGCACATAGGCCAGATTACCGTCCTGAAAAAAACGACGGTCCTGCAAAATTACAGGGAAGTCATCCACACCATATTTTTTCGGAATATCGAGAGAATCAGAGACAGCATCATCAATATAGAACATGCCGGCAAGCCCCATATATACATGCTCACCCGTTAACCCCATAGCGTGCGGATGGTACCATAGCGTGGCGGCGGGTTGCTTAATGGTAAATTGAGGATTCCAGACAGCATCAGGCAAAATGATCTGGCGTGGACCACCATCAAACTCGGCAGGGACATGTAAACCGTGCCAATGAACTGTAGTTTTCTCTCCCAGCTCATTGGTAACCTCAACATGAACTTTCTGACCATTCCTGACACGGATAGTTGGACCGAGATAGTTACCATTATACCCCATAGTTGGAGTGGTGAAATCGTCTATGAGTTGGCTCTCTCCACGCGTTGCTTTAAGAGAAAATCTGGCAGTACCTTTATCATCAGCCAGGCTTTCGAGGAGGGGTGGAACAGGCAGGTCACGTTTAAATCGCTCGTACTCTCCAGCCCATACGGCAGGTGGAATTGCAAACAACGAATGAGCGCCAAGCAGACCCAGGCTCACTGCACCATGTTTCAGAAAAGTTCGACGCCTCATTCTCACGCTCCTTATGGCATTATAGTAATGCGGTCAGACTATCCACAGTGAGGGACTCCCATACAATGTTTCCCTCGTAACTGGTTTCAAACATTAATCATGGTTTCAGATTTATATGAGAGAATAACGGAGAATTACAATTTGAAGAGAGAATTTTCAACGTAACGAACCACATTCGATTATGGTTCGTCACACTGAAATATCGTTCACACGAGGGGAGTTTACCTTGAGAATTGCACAGTGAGATCTTTCGTTGAACTTTTGAGTTGGACAGTATTGAGCTTTTCAAGTTCATACCGTTTTATGATATAGCGAAGATCATGGACGTACCGGACACCCAGTTCCGAATAGCGTTCAAGCCCGATGGCAAGATCATGCCCGGTTAATGCCAACTCGTGTTTTTTCAATTCTGCGCGTATTTCGCGTAAACCTGAATACGCCCAGACACTGTTAAGATTGTGAATATAACTCCGGGTCGCCTCATAGATCGAATCAAACGCTGCAACTTTAACATTGCCACGTCTGGAGACAATGTACTGGCCTTTATTTCCCTTAGAAAAATGCTGGCCATACAAGGCGTTCCCTTCCAACGCAAACCGCGAAGTCCCCCAGCCAGATTCATTAATAGCCTGGGCCAGCGCTAATGCTACAGGTACAACATCAACCCTGAGCAGCAACTCTTTGGTATCCTCAGGGTTGCATCCATACCCCCATGCCAACCTGTTCAACCACCACTGCTCTTTTTGAGTGAGCCGCTTAAATTGTCTTCTTTTCTCAAATAATCCTTTCAAGCGGCCCCGTGTGGCGCTGATCTCATTATTCACCCGTAAAATATTTGGTAATACAAGTGAGATAAAGATTGATGTTTTATCAGGGACAGGAAGCCGCCCAAGATTTATTGGAAGATTTTCAGAGTATACAGGCGGTGCGAGCTTACTCTTGCGTATCTCATCAAGGTGACCATCATACTCATCGAGTATTTGGGTATAATGGCCTGCACCTGCCAACTCGTGCACACCACCACTGAATCGCCCTCCGTAAGTTTCCGGAAAAAGCAGGGGAGCGACACCATACCGAAGCGAAAGGCAGAAAAGCACAGAAACAGCTGTATACAGGGACAAAAATGCGGTCCGGGATATTTTCATTGAAGTTAACGCTATGGGAGGGAAAGGCAGGGACAGGGGTCACAATGCTGAATGCTCAGTGGCCAACCGACTGACTAATCTATTCCATTTCCTTAAATTTCTTTTTATCTTTTTTATGATAGAGATCGAAAAATA
The DNA here is from genome assembly GCF_005116655.2 of Desulfosediminicola flagellatus. GTDB lineage: Bacteria > Desulfobacterota > Desulfobulbia > Desulfobulbales > Desulfocapsaceae > Desulfopila > Desulfopila flagellata. The sequence goes on from NZ_CP050698.1 coordinate 4,683,810, forward strand.
TTACGCTGTTATCAGGGATAGCATCACAACCATCGCATCGATCTTCAAGTCGTTTATTTTCTTTGCGGCAGAGACGACACCAATAATATATCAACCTGTAATCTTTACGGCCGACGTACTTCTTGAACCTACCGTTATACAACCCGTTCATTTTTCCATCCGCATTCGATGGATCATCAAGTAATCTGTCGATTATCTTATGTATACGAGCAAAACCAGATGGATCTGAACGCTCGACACTATTAAGCTTTTTCTCAAAATAGGGCATCGGCTGATATACAAATCTTTCTATATCCATGGGGGAGTAAACCTTTCCATTTTATGCTCAATCCTACAACGATGTGCGAGTCATTATCCAAATAACGGATTAATATTTACCAGAATAATCAAAATGTAGCAAACTGCACAAAACCTATTCTCCTAAATACAGATCTTTACAAACCATCATGCTGTGTACATTGTTTCACTTTGTAGATGTATACAGCATCGATTGATTCCCACGTAACCAGAATAAAAAGGATTGATATGTCAAGTAGTTTTGGAACGCTATATAAGGTAAGTACCTTCGGAGAATCACATTGTAAAGCAGTTGGTGTGGTTATTGACGGATGCCCTCCGGGTCTTGAGCTTACAGAATCGGATATACAGGTGCAACTTGACCGCAGGCGCCCAGGCCAGTCGCATCTTTCAACCGACCGGCAGGAGAAGGATGCAGTAACCATCATCTCAGGTACAGAGCACGGCAAAACACTGGGAACACCTATCGCACTGCAAGTCGCAAACAGGGATCAACGCCCTTCTGACTATGGTGAGATGGCCCAAATCCCGAGGCCGTCGCACGCGGATTATACCTATCAAATGAAATATGGCCTGCGCGCATCTTCAGGAGGCGGCAGATCGAGCGCCAGAGAAACTATCGGCACAGTCGCTGCCGGTGCCGTAGCCGAGAAGGTGCTGAAAGAACGGTACAACATTGAAATTATAGCGTGGGTTGAGAGTGTCGGTGAACTTGTTGCGACTAAAGTGGACCATAACAGCATTTCCCGCGAAATGGTTGACAGCAATATTGTCCGATGCCCTGACCAGGAAGCAGCTGCCAAAATGCAGGACCTGATCAGCGAACTAAAAGATGCCGGAGATTCTGTAGGTGGCGTCGTTTCATGCGTTATCCGTAACGTCCCTGTCGGCCTTGGCGAACCCACCTACGAGAAGCTCGAAGCAAAACTTGCCCAGGCTATGCTGGCCATTCCGGCAACCAAGGGGTTTGAAATAGGCTCAGGCTTTGCCGGCACAAAGCTTCGCGGGTCTATCCATAATGACCCGTTCATCCAAAAAGGTTCACATCTTGGAACTGTTACCAACAACTCCGGCGGCATCCAGGGTGGAATTTCAAACGGCGAAGCTATTTACTTCCGAGTCGCCTTCAAACCACCTGCAACCATTGCACTTCCGCAAAAAACAGTAGATTTCCGGGGAGTCAGCACCCTGCTGGAAGCCAAAGGACGGCATGACCCGTGTGTTGTCCCGCGGGCGATACCGATTGTCGAGTCAATGTCTTCACTTGTCCTGCTCGATATGGCACTCAGACAGGAAGCCAGAAAGAGCATGATAGGCTGACAAGTAACATATTAAAAACACTTAGGTATCATTAACTGCAGCATTGTCTTCATCGTAATCAAGGATATGGGGACAATGCTTTGCCTTTCAGGAGAGGCAAATTTTAATAATTATGGAGGAAAGCCCTCTTACCTAAAAAAATAGTGCTTGAATCTATGGTCTGAACACTGTAGAAAAAATGTGATGTTGTTGTCACGCACTAAACTGACGATAACTTTATACCGAAATGTGCTTGCGATACCGACGTGACATAGTACCTGGCTATGCCCCGTGATGGTGTCGCTGTTGCTGTTTGCACTGTACCCTCAAAGAGGCATTGGATATTTCCCCACCAAATCCTCTGTATCTCGGCAATATTTCCAGGAGTGTCGTTTAACCGGCAGCCATATCATTCGCATGACTCCTAAACGAAGCACTCTCAGTTATTATCTGGATAGGCTCGGACCTCCCGAAGGTCTGCTCCTACTTATTCTTTCAGTTATTGTCGGCGCCGGTACCGGTTTAGCTGCAGTGCTGTTCATCAAATTAATCCATGCCATTCAACATCTTTCATACACCTCCTTCTCAGCAGCCGTTCCGATACTTGGTAAATGGGTCTATGTCATTGTTCCGATAGTTGGTGGCTTGCTTGTCGGTCCGCTGATTCTTTTCGCGCAGGAAGCCAAAGGACACGGTGTACCTGAAGTAATGCAGGCACTCATCCTGCGGGGCGGTCGTATCCGCGCCAGAGTAGCCGCTGCAAAAATTGCCGCATCAGCACTTTGTATAGGAACCGGTGGTTCTGCCGGTCGTGAAGGTCCGATTGTACAGGTTGGCTCTGCTCTCGGCTCAAGCCTCGGGCAGATTCTGAGACTCTCTGATGAACGTATACGTAATCTTGTCGCCTGTGGCGCTGCAGCTGGTATTGCCGCCACCTTTAATGCCCCTATTGCAGGTGTCGCCTTTGCCATCGAAGTATTGATGTGCGGCCTTCAGGTTCGTCATTTCGGCAATGTTGTCATAGCTGCCGTCTCCGCCTCTATTGTCAGTCACTTCTTCTTTGGTAATCGTGTTGCATTTGAGGTTCCAGTATACACTATGAACACACCGGTAGAGTTGGTTCTCTACCTTGTGCTCGGTTTATCCGCCGCCATTATTGGTATCATGTTCATACGGATGCTCAATTTCAGTGAGAATCTATTTGATAACTGGGACTTCCCGCAAATCTTTAAACCAGCCGTAGGTGCTGTATTTCTAGGAATTCTTGGTTTTGCCTATATGCACCTCCCTGAAGTTGCCCAGCCCATGAGCGGCGGAGCACACGGTGGCTCGGGAGCTATCATCCCGCATATGTACGGATCAGGCTTTCCGTTTATTGAGCTTGCTATTCAGGGCAAAGCCAGCCTCTGGATTCTTGCAATTCTTGTAATCCTCAAGCCACTTGCGACCTCCTTTACTCTTGGTTCAGGTAATTCTGGTGGTGTTTTCGCACCATCCCTTTTCACCGGTGCCATGCTTGGTGGCGCAATGGGGCATCTCTTTCAATACCTGTTCCCTGATATCGCTGGCAGTCCAGGCTCCTATGCTCTGGTCGGAATGGCAGCCCTTTTCTCGGCCACTGCCCGCGCCCCGCTCACAGCAATGCTCATCGTCTTTGAAATGAGCAATGATTATTACATGATCCTGCCACTGATGATTGCCGGCATCGCCGCCTGTTATTTTGCCCAGTGGCTCCACCCAGAATCGATCTACACGTTGAAGCTGGCAAAACGTGGCGTACGCTTCTCTGAAGGCCGTGACATGGATATCATGCAGGGTGTGAAGATAAGCGAGGTGATGAAAGTTCAGCCGGTAACAATCCATAAAGATCAACCACTGTCTGACCTGATGGCTCTCTTTCAGGAAACGAATCTCCACGGATTCCCGGTAATGAAAGATGGTGGTAAGGTGTGGGGTATTGTCACATTAAATGATATCAATCGTGCCCAGATGCAGGAGAATTTTTCAACAAAAGGGTTGCGCGTCTCAGATGTCGCGGTTGAAGATCCGATCACTGTATTTCCCGACGAACCTATCTGGGTCGCGATCCAGAAAATGTCACCGCGTGATCTTGCCCGCCTGCCTGTTGTACGGCGTGGCAATTCCGGCCGCCTCGCCGGTCTTATCAGTCGCTCTGATATCCTTCGGGCCTATGATGTGGGTGTTGTAAGAAAGCAGCGTGGACAGATTATCCAGGATGATGTTGAGCTGAGAAAACCTGCAGATAACGGCTTTGCGGAATTTGTTTTGAAAGACAGCGATGCCTGTAACAATTCTATGGTTAAAGACATGCAGCTGCCGGACACGGTCAATCTCGTTTCCATAAAACGTGCCGGGCAGATCATTATCCCTCGAGGATCTACCTATCTTGAAATAGGGGACGTGGTAACTGTATATGGCAAAACAGCAGATATCGGAAGATTAAAAGATATCCTCAACAGCTGCCAGATACCACAACCTCAATAGCATATTGAGGTTGTGGTACCTCGTTTTCGGACAAAATTATCTCGGGTTTCCTAAACTGGCAACCCGAGATACGCCATTATCCCTTCTGCTGCGCTACGCCCTTCTGCAATTGCCGTCACCACCAGATCTGATCCCCTCACTGCATCACCACCTGCAAAAACTTTTGTATTACTGGTCTGAAACGGAAATTGACTGTCAGGTTTTGCCTTTATTAACCGCCATTCATTCAGTGAAATGCCTTGCTCCTCAAGCCATGGCGGAGGACTTGGCCTATACCCAAAGGCCATTATCACCGCATCTGCCGGTAGTACCTGCTGAGTTCCAATCACAGGCTCAGGCCTTCTACGCCCCTGATCGTCAGGTTCTCCGAGCCGCGTGGTAACAACTTCAACCCCCCGGACTTTGGAATTGCTTCCTTCCTGCAGGCTGAGTGGCTGAAGGTTCCAGAGAAACTGCACTCCCTCATCTCTGGCATTATGTACCTCTCTTGCGGAGCCGGGCATATTTTTTTCATCCCGCCTATACGCACAGGTTACTGATTTTGCTCCCTGGCGAATAGCTGTCCGTACGCAGTCCATGGCTGTATCACCGCCACCCAGTACGACAACCCGCAGTCCTGCGAAGTCGAGTTGCGGATGCTCTTTTCTGTTAAAGCCCATAAGCATGTCGATATTGCCAATAAGGTACGGCAAAGCGTCATAGACTCCTTCGAGGTCCTCACCTGGAAATCCGGCTCTGATATTTTCATAGGTGCCTATACCGACAAAAATCGCGTCAAAACTGCTAAGTAATTCATCAAATTCAACATCCTGCCCAACTTCAACACTCAATCGGAACTCAATGCCCATATCGGTGAAAATCTCTCTTCTGAGTTCCATCACCTGCTTATCAAGTTTAAACGGAGGGATACCAAATGTGAGTAAGCCGCCTATCTCAGGATTACGATCAAAAACCACAGGCGTAATACCATTTCTGATAAGTACATCAGCACAGGCCAGGCCTGCCGGTCCGGCACCGATTACAGCCACTCTCAAGTCCTGCTTCACAACTTTGCTCAGATCAGGACGCCAACCGCGAGCAAAGGCTGTATCAACAATGTGCTTTTCAATCGCCCCGATAGTTACTGCACCAAAATCAGGATTCAAGGTGCAGGCCCCCTCACATAAACGATCCTGTGGGCAGACTCTACCGCACACTTCCGGCAGGCTGTTGGTCTGGTGACACAGCTCTGCGGCTTCTTCGATACGTCCTTCATTGGCGAGCTTCAGCCAGTCCGGAATGTAGTTATGTACAGGACATTTCCACTCGCAATATGGGTTTCCGCACTCAATGCATCGATCCGCCTGCATTTTTAACTGATGTTTTTGAAACGGTTTATAAATCTCTTTAAACGTGTTTTTTCGATCATCAATTTTTTTCTTAGGAGGATCAACACGGTCAACTTCTATAAATTGAAAGAGGTTTTGATTCATGAGTTCCTCACTTAATGTGTATTTGCCATCATTTCAACAGGCGAACCACCTCTGTGACCAAGCAATGTCTCAAGATCACTGGTTTTCGGTTTCACCAATTTGAACATCGGTACAAAGGTATCAAAATCAGTAAGAATACTTTCAGCACGTGAGCTGCCTGTTTCTTCTAAGTGTGCACTGATAATTCCCCGAAGATGCTCAAGCAGCACTTCCCGGTCATTGAGATCAAGCAGCTCAACAAGCTCAGAATTCATTCGGCCTGCCAAAGCTCCATCCTGATCAAGCACATACGCAAAACCTCCAGTCATACCTGCCCCGAAATTCACCCCCGTCTGGCCAAGAATTGTTACGACTCCTCCGGTCATATATTCACAACCATTATCACCGATACCTTCCACCACTGCTTTGGCACCTGAATTTCTCACAGCAAAACGCTCTCCAGCCTTTCCAGCCGCATACAACCTGCCTCCTGTTGCTCCATACAGACAGGTATTACCGATGATCGTTGCTTCATGAGACAGATACGATACACCTGAAGGCGGCCTGACCACGAGTTTTCCTCCGGCCATACCCTTACCTACATAATCATTGGCATCTCCGGTCAGCACCATATTCATTCCAGCCGCATTCCACGCCCCGAAACTCTGCCCTGCTGTACCTTCAAATTCCAGTTCAAACGGCGTTTGCCCCATCCCCGCATCACCGTGATGCGTCGATATACACCCTGAAAGTTTTGCTCCAACTGAACGATCCGTGTTGCGAATCCGATAGGAGCCTCTCCCTTTTTTATTCTCAATTACAGATTCTTCATGTTCTTCGAGCAGTCTGATATTCAGGTTGCCCGGATCGACAGGATCATTGGATTCTGATTGATATAAACCGGTACCCTTCCCCGCCTTTACGGGTGCAAGAATATCACTCAGGTTTAACCGCTGCTGCTTTGTCGTGAAACCGTCCAGTTCTGTGAGCAGGTCAGTTCTGCCGATAAGGTCAACTATTCTCGTGACGCCCAGCTCTGCCATGATCTCCCGGGTTTCCCGCGCTACGAATTTAAAATAGTTCATCGCCATCTCGGGAAGACCGGTAAAGAACTCACGCCGCAAGGTCTCATCCTGAGTCGCAACTCCGGTTGCACAGTTATTCAGATGGCATATCCGCAAATATTTGCAGCCAAGCGAAATAAGCGGTGCAGTGCCGAAACCAAAACTTTCTGCGCCAAGAATTGCTGCCTTAACGATATCAAGCCCGGATTTCAATCCCCCATCAACCTGCAATCGAACCTTATGACGCAAACCATTTGCCACCAGCGCCTGCTGGGTCTCGGCCAATCCAATTTCCCATGGACTGCCTGCGTATTTCACCGATGTAAGCGGGCTGGCACCAGTTCCTCCGTCGTAACCTGAAATGGTAATCATATCCGCATATGCCTTCGCTACACCGGTGGCTATTGTGCCGACTCCCGGCTCTGAAACAAGTTTGACACTCACCAGGGCATTGGGATTAACCTGTTTGAGGTCGAAAATGAGCTGAGCAAGATCCTCAATGGAATAAATATCATGGTGCGGTGGCGGAGAGATGAGCGTAACGCCTACAATAGAATGACGAAGTTTAGCTATTTGCGGTGTCACCTTATGCCCGGGTAACTGACCGCCTTCACCGGGCTTTGCACCCTGAGCCATCTTAATCTGGAGGACATCTGCATTAACCAGATATGTAGGAGTGACCCCAAACCTGCCGGAAGCTACCTGCTTAATTCGTGACACACGTTCAGTGCCGAACCTGTTCGGGTCTTCCCCCCCCTCGCCACTGTTTGAATATCCCCCAAGCCTGTTCATAGCTATAGCCAGAGCCTCATGGGCTTCCTGACTCAAAGCCCCGATTGACATGGCGGCAGAATCAAATCGTTGATAAAGATTCTCGGCGGGCTCGACTTCGCTCAGCGAAACAGTAGCTCCTGATCCTTTAATCTGCAAAAGATCTCTGAGGCTTGAAACAGGCCGTTCGTTCACATGTTTAGAAAATATACGATAGTCATCATATTCACCAGAACGCACCGCCTTTTGCAAAGACTGGACAACATCAGGGTTAAAGGCGTGGTATTCTCCTCCGTACACATATCTGATAAGTCCTCCAGGAGGCAGTGGCCTGTGCCGGGATCGCCAGCCGTAATGAGATTGTGCCAGCTGATCTTCATGGAAGTCACTGAACTCCGCACCACCAATCCTGCTGGCAACACCCCTGAAACAGAGATCAACCACACTGTCTGACAACCCCACAGCCTCAAAAAGCTTAGAACTCCTGTAGGAGGCAATCGTTGAAATTCCCATCTTTGAGAGAATTTTCAATAAGCCTTTGTTTATTCCTGTACGATAGTTCCCGACAACCTCTTTCAGTGGCTTTTTGATAACAGCTTTATTCACAAGCTCTGCAAGGGTCACGTACGCAAGCCAAGGATAAACAGCCGTCGCCCCTACCCCTGTCAGCACTGCAAAATGGTGGGAATCACGGGCGCTGCCGGTCTCGATGATAATGTTTGTGTCACACCGCAGGTTGTTATCCACGAGACTCCGCTGCACTGCACCAACAGCCATCGCTGCCGGGATTGGTATGGTATTCTCACTCACATCTCGATCTGAGAGAATGAGCAGCACTGCACCATTTCGTGCCTCCTCAAGCGCTTTGTCACAGAGCTTGACAAGGACTGCACCAAGATCCTCTTTCTCAGGATAATTGAGACTCAGCACCACATTACGATAATGTTCTTCCGATAACTCTTTAAGCTGCTGAAAGTCGCTCGGCACAAGAACAGGCGAATCAAACAACACCCTGTGTGCATGACTTTTTGTTTCGTTAAAAACATTTTGTTCGCAACCTATGCAGGTAGCAAGCGACATAACATGGCTTTCGCGAAGAGGGTCGATCGGCGGATTCGTCACCTGAGCAAACTTCTGTCGAAAGTAGTCGTAAAGATTACGATGTTTCTTAGAAAGAACAGCAACCGGGGTGTCATCTCCCATTGAAGCCATTGCTTCCTTGCCGGTCTCACCCAAAACACGGACGACCTGTTCGATTTCCTCACGACTGTACCCGAATATCTTCTGGAAGATTATTAATTCATCACTCTCACCAACCGGTTCCATGCTAAAATCTGCGATCAGGTCAAATGGCACAAGTCTCTCACAGGAACTCTTCATCCATTCAACATAAGGATGTTGTGATTTCAGTTCATTGTCTATATCCCATGATGCCCATCGTTTGCCTGTGTGGGTATCAATTACAAACAGTTCACCTGGCCCCACCCGTCCCTTTTCGATAACCTCATCAGGATCGTAATCCCAGATCCCGACCTCAGAGGCAAGAGTGATCAACCTGTCCCGGGTGACTACATATCGCGCAGGCCTCAGGCCATTACGGTCAAGCCCACAAGCTGCAAAGCGGCCATCACTCATGACAACCCCTGCAGGACCATCCCAGGGTTCCATGTGCATGGAGTTGAAATCATAAAAAGCACGCAGGTCATCACCCATGTCCGGATGTTTTTGCCACGCTGGCGGAATCAGCAATCTGAACGCCCTGAAAAGTCCCATTCCACCTGCCAGAAAGAGTTCCAGCATATTATCGAGTGCCGAGGAATCTGATCCATGTTCATTCACAAAAGGCGCGGCATCCTGAAGATCCGGAATAAGGGGGGAATGAAACTTATAACTCCGGGCTCTGGCCCACTGCCTGTTGCCGGTAATAGTATTTATCTCACCATTATGTGCCAGGAACCTGAATGGCTGGGCCAGCTCCCACCTGGGCAGAGTATTGGTTGAGAATCGCTGATGGAAAAGACAGATCGAACTCTGCATGCGAAGATCCGCAAGGTCAGGGAAGAATTTGGGCAAATCAGCAGGCTGACACAATCCTTTATAGATAACCACAAGGTTTGAAAGAGAGACTACATAAAAATCCGGATCATCTGCCAATAATTTTTCCACCCGCCTACGCACCATATAGAGGCGACGCTCAAGATCAGTGGCCCCCCAGGCAAAAGGAGCATTAATTATTACCTGGCATATTTGTGGAAGCGTCGCACGTGCCAAATCACCAAGGACATCAGGGTCAATCGGGACGTCCCGCCAGCCGACAACGGTTAACGTTTCGCGGGAAAGTTCGGTATCAATCAGTTTTTTTGCAGCAGCTGCAAGGCCTTGGTCTTGGCTTAGAAACAGCATGCCCACAGCATACCGGTTGCCCAGTTTGATATTCATCTCTTTTGCTACAGATTGAAAAAAGCTATCAGGCTTTTGCAATAGAAGACCGCAACCATCCCCGGTTTTACCGTCCGCAGCTATTCCACCGCGATGAGCCATACGGGCCAGAGAATAGATCCCCGTGCGAACAATTTTGTGGCTTGCCTCCCCATCCATATTTGCGATAAGCCCAAAACCGCAGTTGTCTTTTTCAAGGGCACTGTCATAAATGGCCATTTACTGCCTCCATTCAAGATGGTTACCGTAAAACGGCAAGAAAATATTCTTTAACTGTCCCGATACTTATTCTACAGGTTAGCAGAGTAAAGCTGCTGCTATCAATCATAAACAGCTCCCGATGATTGTTAAGCAGTAATCTGGCGTAAGATTGAAGCTAATGCTATACTGAATTACGTGTATCAGGCCTTCTTAAGGATAAACATCCCTTACATGATATTAATTCATATCATGAAAATCAGGTAAGATTTTGAAAAAACACACTACTACATTCTTTTTCGTTCTTTTTTGTCTGCTGTTTTCAACTGCCTCATGGGCCGATCGCACAGTTGGATTTCTTGTCCCTGTTTCAGGACTCGGGGACCAGTCGTTTAACGATATGACCTACGCCGGCCTGATCCAGGCACGGGCAAGTCATGATTTCAGACTTATCAGGGAACAATCTGAAGGATTCACCGAAAAGTCCAGAAAACACGCAATGGATCGCTTAATCGACCGTGATGCAGATATCATAGTGGCAAATGGCTGGGAGTACAGAGATGTGGTGGCAGAGTACTCCCGAAAATACCCAAAGCGCATATTTATTATCCACGACTTTCCATTGGAAGGACTCCCCAATGTAATCTCGACTATCTACGGGCAGCATGAAGGTTCTTTTCTTGCTGGAGCACTTGCCGGCTGGATGAGTAAATCCAAAAAAATCGGTTTTATTGGTGGAATGGATATGCCGGTTATTCGCGCTTTTCAAGTCGGTTTCAGAGCCGGAGCAGAATACGTCACTTCTGAGATTCAGGTCTCTGAAATGTTTTTATCAACACCGGAAAGTGGTGATTCGGGATTTAACAATCCTAAACTCGGGTTTAAAACTGCCAATAGAATGTACAACGATGGTATCGACATAATCTTTGGGGCAGCAGGCCTTTCAGGTAACGGGATCATCCAGGCTGCAAGACAGCAACAAAAATTTGTAATTGGAGTTGATGCAGATCAGGATCATATGGCTAAAGGATTTGTCCTGACAAGTGTCATAAAACGACTGGATATGGCTACAATCAACATATTAGATAATATCTTCAATGGAAAACACGTTCAGGGAGTCTATTCCTTCGGACTCAAAGAGGCCGGTGTATCATTGAGCCCGATGACCTATACAAAACACCTTATACCAGAGGATGTACAAAAAAAGATTGAATCTTTACAACAACAGATTATTGCCGGTGAAGTTAAGGTACCCAACCCTCTGGAAAAAAATTAAACCATTACAAACATAGTGTTATAGATAAAAACGCATCTCACTTCATGAATAATTTTTTCCTCATTTTATCACTCCTTCATCTTGTACTATTCCCTTCCTGCTGCTCTGCATGGACAGTTGGCTTTCTCACAGGTTCCGGTGGCCTTGGGGATGAATCATTTAATGATATGACATGGAAAGGAATAGCTAAAGCCCGTGAAGAATGCAGATTCAATATCATATACCGGGAATGGGAACAGGAGTTGGTAATGGACACCCTTATGGAGGAACTAATTGATGACGGGGCAAACCTTATAGTTCTAAACGGTGATCAGTTTATCCCTACCCTTCATAAATACGCTCCCCTTCATCCGGAAGTACAGTTTATAGCCAACGATTTTAATGGTGGGGAGCTCCCCAATCTGAAATCTATTATCTATAGTCAGCACGAAGGTGCTTTTCTTGCCGGAGCTCTCGCCGCTCTTCATTCTGAATCAGGGAAGGTAGGTTTCATAGGCGCCATTGATATACCGATAATCGAATCATTCAAGGTTGGGTTTATTGAGGGTGTGCGACATGTCTCTCCATCAACCACTATATCTGTCGAACACATCTCACAATTGCCCGACTATAGCGGATTTAACAATCCAGGCAAAGCGTATTCCATTGCCACAGATCTGTATAATCAAGGTATTGATGTTATTTTTGCCGTGGCGGGACTAAGTGGTAATGGAGTCATACTGGCTGCCAGCGCAAACAACACATTCGTCATAGGTGTCGATGCAGACCAGGATCACATGGCTAGAGGACACGTACTGACCTCAGTGATGAAACATCTTGATAAAGCACTCTTTACAGAAACGTTGCAGGCATGCAGACAGCAGTTCGAGCCCGGCGTCATCCAGTACGGCTTTAAAAATGGAGGAATCTCACTCACAGAGATGAAATACACACACCAGATAGTAGGTAGTGATACCCACGACATATTAAACGTACTTAAAAATGACATTATATCAGGAAAAATTATCGTCACTGACATTCTCAGTGAACACTTGTAATCTTACCATTATGAATCGTTACATGTCTAACCAACAGGAAACGTCTCCTGAATAGTACTTCAGGAGACGTAGAATGGCAGGATCAGAAAATCATACGTTTTTACTCTACCGAACTCACCTCATAGTCGGCACCTTTCCAGGCAAAAATCCCACCGGGATGTCTCATAACGTTTGTATATCCAAGCTTGCGTGCCCACATGGCACCATTGTGACTCCGTGTGCATTTAACAAAGCCGCAATAGACCACAATTTTTTTGTTTGTATCATCTCCTAAAAGAGCGATAAAATCTTCTTTCGACTTGCCGTCGGTCTCGTTACTGTCCCACTCATTCATTTCCGGGATAGGGAATAAGAACTGCTTGGCACCAGGTATGTGATTTTTCTTATAGCTCGCTTCATAGGGCATGGTGTCAATCACCAGCATATCTTCTCCGGCTTGCATCGCTTTGTGTAATTCTTCAGTCGTAATTACTCCATAATCTCCGCGAGTAACTTCGCGAACGAGCTTAACTGCTGCTGCTTCCACAGTTACTTCTTTTTCAAACTTTGAGTCTCCAAATCCGAAGGCATTGGAACCAAGGCAGAGTGGTACTGCAATCATCAACGCAACCAGTGTCTTTTTCATTTTTTTCTCCATCTCATTTTGATGTATATCCATATGCATACCAAAAACCGTACCCCAATGGGACACAGAGTAATAAATCACGTATCAGTGCGATTCTGAGACCTGAAAATGCCTTGTACTCAGGGTCCTCAGGTCCGAAACAACCACAATCAATATCCAGGCCGATATGTATGCCGTAACTCAGGACTGCGATAAAGCAGATCATCATCAAAGCGACCGACCAGAGACCTTCAATCCTTCCTCTCAAAAGGGCGAGAGCAGCAACAACTTCTGCTACCGGAAGCATTCGCGCAACAGGCAAAATTGCTGCATCAGGCAGCAGCCCGTAGGCATCTATTATAAGTGCAAATTCCTGAGGATTAACGATCTTTGGTAAGCCCGCAAATAGAAACACAGCAGCCAGCATCCATCGACAGACGCGATCAGTCCAGATAAACCAGTGACGACAACCCATTATTGCTTTTCTCGTGTTCTTTTTTGCTCAGCAAAAATCTCGATTAAATGATCTACCTGAAATACCAAACTATATATTTTCAGGTTTCCCCTGCGCCTGACACTATCCACAAGATTTATACGTTTGTCAAATTGGTATATCCTATACATAAGAGCCCTACTTATCCGACATTTCAATACATTCCACTTTATTGTTAACCGCTCTGTACATTTTCAAATTTAGCGGTAATTGATACAAATTCGATGTGATACAATTGAATAAAAAACTTCTATAAAGGAGTTTAACCATCGTGAAACGTTATCACCCTCTCCTCGTTGCTGCCTATATCGCTCTGCTGTTTTCCATCCTCGTAGCACTCTCGATAGTGATATTCAGACCGGAACCTGAGAGTATTACAGGTCTTTTGAAAATCTCAGGTAGTCTTTTGCTTTTCGGCGTCGGTGAACTCATTAATCATCCTGCACAATTTCGTTTAGAACCCAATAGAAAAGCAGGTGCGAGATCATATAGAATTCTCCATCGCGAGAGAAACCCGTGCACCATTGGAAACCTTGCTATAATAGTCTCACTGCTACTCTTTTTTATTGGGTTAGGCACATTCATATCCTTCTGACATATCCAGATAAAACTCTTTATTTATGCAGTCTCCAGCATTTTCACTTCGTTTTTTCCTCTTGGCTTTTTCCTGGCTATGCCTACAATATAAAGAAGGAGCTCGAGAAAAGGCACGTGACAAAGATGATCTGGGGAAGAGTAAAAATGCATGCGCCAATTGTCCGGATATCTCCGGGGAACTGGTTATATCAATTCAGCGGCAGGTGAAGCATATGGACAAACGCAGACATCCACGGATACCTATACGAGGTCTCAATGCAGATATTTCTGATGGTAAGGGTTTTTTCACAGGAATTGTAACTGATATTTCAAGATACGGAATGTCACTGGATCGCATTCCCAAAAACCTGGATCCTGATGCAGATATCCTATCGGTTATCGTAGACGGCCAGGGCTCACATTTTAAGCTGCTGGTTAAACAGAAATGGGAAACTGATGCAGGCGTAGTAAAAGTGATTGGCGGTCAGATTGAAAACAGTCCATGGGACTGGACTGAGTTTGTAATGCAACTGGAGCCAGGACAAGACGACATCTGGGGATAGGCCCTGCGGCTCCTGCTGGGCTATGACGCAATAAACACAGCATAAAAAAAACCGGTAACAGAGTATATCTGTTACCGGTTTTCGTATTTCGTTATTCTTTTATGACGTAAGACGTAAAACTGCAGACTATTCCCAGCTAACGCTGAGTAAATCTGATACAGCCATTACAGATTATATTTAAAATATGAGGCGCATATTCCTTCGCTCGAGATCATGCAGGGACCAATTGGATTTTGAGGCGTACAAGCCATGCCAAAAGATGGGCAATCAGGCGGCAGGCCGCGCCCTGAAATAATCATGTCGCAATGGCATGAGCAACGCTCTTCACCTTCCATGAAACGGACATTAAAACGCTTTGTAGCATCATAGAGAGAGAGTTCGTCCCGTATTACGAAACCACTCTCAGCAATTGTTCCAAGTCCACGCCACGCTGTATCCACTGCAAAAAAGACTTCAGAAACCATCTGACGTGCCTTCTTACTGTCCTCAGACGAATAAATGATCGCCGAGCTGTCATCAAAAAGTGAAACACCGTGCCTGATCTGCATAACCATACTGATCAGACCGCGAACTATATCATCTTTCTGAAATCCAGCTATACAGCAGGATAAATCATATTTTTTAGCGAGGCTTGTATACGCTTCAGTATCGGAAATAGTGGTCACGTGATCGGAACACAACAGACCATGAATACCAATCTCCGGATCACGCATGATAGAATCGATAGTGGGCGGCAGTAAGCGAATAGAAGGAATGACGCAGAAATTATCAATGCCTTCCCGTGCTGCTTCAAGGATTGTTTCAGCAACAGAAGGCGCAGTGGCCTCAAACCCTACGGCTGTATAGACGATAACTTTATCCGGCTCAAGCCGTGCGAGTTCCAGGCAATCGCGCGGAGTTGATATTACCTCGACTCGAGCACCGCGCTTACGGATGGACGCCAGCGATTCACGACTCCCCTGCACAAGCAGGAGATCATGACACGTTGCTGTTATAACATCAGGTTGCAAAGCCACTTTAACAAATGCATCGACATGACCCGCAGGCATTACACAAACCGAGCATCCAGGCCCGGCAACAAGCTCCAGTTTATCCGGAAGTTCATCACGCAAATGATAGCGCATTATTGCCTGATTATGAGCACCACACACAACCATAATTCTGATTGGTCGATCAACAATCTCATGCAGCCTCTTGAGCAACTGTTCCGAATCTCTCAAGTCATCACCTTCTCATCCAGGGATCTAAAAAAATAGATCATACAAATTACGGGGCCAATATCGGCCCCGTTGTGGTCAAGCATATAACACTGGAAAAAACCCTTTAGATTTCGAATTCTTCAAGGGTGACTCTTCCAAAAGCAAATATCAGAGACTGTCTTCTTCCGCCTCTTTCTTCATATCTGCATAATCTTTCGATCGTGTAATCTTTTCTTTATTCAGAATATTGATTTCTTCTTTGGTCAGATGAAACATTCCACACGCCGGACAGGTGGCATCAAACTCTTCACCTACTGCGCGTGCTTTCAGTTCATCAATGGTCATGTGATCCACATAACCGCAGACACCTGAGGGATTTTCAGCTCTTACCTGAAGGCGTTTCCCCCGCTCACTTCGTTGTGGCATTATGGTCTCCTTTTCAAGAACACGAGAGCTGTCCATTAGAAACTGTCCACATGTGCGTTCTTAATATAACACTCTCCACCATTTCATCATCAAAAAAACGGTGTTAGATGCACCAACAGTCTAACGAGCATATGCAACTTACCAATAACAGGATGATTTTATAGAGCAAAACTTTTTTCGATCTTCTATGGTTATCATCCGCCTCTTGACGAGATTTCGGAATTTTTACTTGCTCTTACATGAGCAGGTAGGGAGTAAAAATCCCGAAACCCGAACTTTTCATAAAACAGGATAGAAAGGCTAGCTTATTATCCGATCCACCTCCTCACCTTTAGAGTCGATGATGCTAAGCGCTACAGGTACACCGCCATCCAGGCGGTGGGTTGCACATGACATTCAGGGGTCGTAGGCCCGGACGGCCATCTCCACCTGGTTAAGCAACCCTTCGTTATAAATACCATCTTTGATCAGTGATGTTGCAGCCTGCTTCACGCTCATATTCATTGGCGCGATATTATGGGTGGTTCCCACTATCAGGTTGGCGCTTTCGATACAGCCATTCTTATCAGTTACATAGTCGTGGATCAGTGTTCCGCGCGGTGCCTCAACAATACCGACTCCGCGTCCGGCTTTCGGCTCAACTTTAGCACGTACATTCTCATCAGTAATACCGTCCCACTTAAGTATCTCAATGGTTCGCTCACAGGCATAAACCATTTCGATGAGACGAGCATAATGGTACAAGAGGGTCTGCTGGGCAGGTCGTCCAAACTGGCTGCGGAACTGCTCAAGAGCAGCATGTGCTTCAGGAGTGGAGATCTTATCACAAACATTTATGCGCGCCAGTGTGTTTGAGCGATATATTCCTTTAGGGGCCGCAAGATTGAGATCAAAGCCTTCATTCCAGGATTTAGCATATGGCATCTTGGAGTACGCCCATGGTTCTACATGCTCACCAAGATAATTTGCATAATCCTCACCCTCAAAATCGACATAAGTTCCATCCGGCTTCATCAAGCGCTGTATACCATCATAGATTCTGAGCGAACCGTCTTCACGGTCAACAGTTCCTAAAAATCCTGTGGTGATGTTACCCAGCTCACTGATGACATCCATGTATTTCGCAAACACATTATTGATTGCGAAATCAAGGGAGTACAGAGAAAAATCAAGAAGCGTCTGGGCATCCCGTAACAACTCCTGTCGCTCGGACTCAAGCAGTGGCTTGGCAAATCCGCCAACAACACCTGCGATAGGATGGATAGCCTTGCCTGCAAAACGCTCAAGCATCATCTGACCAAGCTGGCGCATTTTAACAACCTTACTAGCCAGTTCAGGATTAGCTTTGGCCACACCGATAACATTTCTTACCGAATAATCCGCATCAGGCCCGAGAACAAAATCAGGAGACGCCAGGAAGAAGAAATGGAGAATCTTATCATTGATATGCGCCATAACCTGACACATCTCACGCAGCTTATGACCAGTTGGTGTCGGCGTAACACCAAAAGCATTATCAACTGCTTTATTGGAGGCAAGATGATGCATCCACGGACAGATTCCACAAATTCTATTAACAATACGGGGAACTTCCTCGGCAGGACGCCCCTCAATAAATTTTTCAAAACCGCGTAGGGACTGAATGTGGAGGAATGCGTCTTCCACATTGCCAGCATCATTGAGATGAATGGCAATCTTCGCGTGTCCTTCAATGCGGGAAACTGGGGCTATGTTCAGAACAGTTCCCATATTATGCTTCCTCCTTTACTTTCTTCTTGATCGGTTTTAAAAGACCATGTGCCCCAGAAAAACGGAGCATGGATCGTCTATCTATCACCGATTTGAAATCAATGCCGTTACTTGCAAGAGCATTCATCATATCAAGCAGCTGGTTACCATCCTTACGGACAGGCCCGAAACAACCACGACATGGAACACGTGCAGTAATACAGCTCGGCGCGCCGTTACGGGAACAACCTGAAGCTGTTACCGGTCCGAGGCAGAGATACCCCTGCTCAAGCAGGCATCGCATCTCACTGATCGGTTCATCTGCCTTAAATTTAGCATTAGTGATAAACCGCTTAATTTTAGTTACTTCGCCCTTACCTTCCCGCTTTGCAGGACACGTGTCACAGACACTTTTTCCAGATAACACAGGGGCACGATTTTCAAGCAGCGAAGTGAGCACTTCAACGATCTGCGCCGGGTTAGGTGGGCAACCCGGCAATTGCAGATCAATCTTTACTTTTTCATCACAGGCATATACCCGATCAAGAGGAGCAGGTACTTCAACAGTAGGAACTACAGCACCCTCATCAGTTGTATGCGTCTGAAAGATTTCCTCCCAGCTTTTCTGCTGATCCTGACCGTTCATCAATGCAGGTATACCGCCATGGGTCGCACAGGACCCAAGCGCGATAAGCACATCACACTGTTTACGCATCTCTTCCAGCACTTCAAGATGCTCATGGTTGCTGACGCTACCTGTTACAATACCTACAGTGGCCTTGGGGATTTCAAGGATTAACCCCTCACCCAGCTGACCAAAATACTTGTGATCCATCAACACCGGAGCGTGAACTATATCAAGTGCTTCGGTGATAAGCGGGATTAAATCCTCACCGATATTCAGAATCGCGATCTCACAGCCGGAGCATGACCCCAACCATTCCATAGCAGTAGTAACTCCCATCACAACCTCCTTATGCCGCCTCGACACTTTGACTGTTAATAGGACCCAACTGCTTGATACGTTTCGTCATATCAGAAACAGCTGCAACAAATTTGTCCGGTTCTGCAGAAGATACCCAGGCGATCTTAAATCGATCACTGTCATATCCGAAATCTTCCAGTAACTCACTGACCATATCAGACCGGCTTAACGCTTTATAATTACCATCCAGGTAATGACATTCACCGAGGTGTCAACCAAGTACGATGACACCGTCGGCACCCTGTCCCAGGGCATCAAGGATGTGTTCGGAATGAACCATCCCTGAACACATAACCCGTATTATCCGCACATTATGTGGATACTGCATTCTGGAAATACCCGCGAGATCAGCAGCGGCATAGGAGCACCAGTTGCAGCAAAATGCAATGATCTTCGGCTCAAAACTCATTTGATCTACTCCTTATTACTTTCACTGTTTTATTCAGCATCAACTGGCTCAGACAGCAAGTGCCGCCCGAATCTGACTACTGATCTGCTTCATGGTAAAGCCGGCAACATGTACACCCCGTTTAGGACAGGTTCCCTGACAAAGTCCGCATCCCTTACACTGCGCCTTGTTAATAGCGACAAGTTTCTCAGACGATCCTTCACCGCCGTTTGTAACCAGTGAGATAGCATTGTATGGGCAGACATCGATACAGAGAGCGCAACCGTCACAGTTCTCTTTATCAACAGTCGCCTTTATAGCATCAAGGGAGATATCCACTTTTGACAGCAGGGTCGCAGCCCGCGATGCAGCGGCGAGCGCCTGAGCTACTGACTCTTCAATCGGTTTAGGATAGTGCGCCAGACCGGCTACAAACAGTCCGTCCGTAGAGAAATCTACAGGTCGTAGCTTTGCATGGGCCTCAAGAAAAAATCCATCGTTATCGACAGGAACCTTGAAGATTTTTGCAAGATCCCTTGCATTATCCTTCGGTCTGATTGCAGATGCGAGAATAACCATATCAGCCTCTATCTTCAGAGGACGATGGAGAACATGATCCCAGACTTTAACTCCAATTGTCTGACCATTATCCTCAACCTCAGGCTTGCCGTGCAGCTCATAATTAATGAACACCACACCCATTTTACGTGCCTGCCGATAAAGAGCCTCACGCTGTCCGTACGTACGCATATCACGATACAGGATAAAGATGTTTCGCTTCGGATCTTCTTTCTTCAGCTCGATCGCAGTCTGGACAGAATGTGTACAACAGACCTTAGAGCAGTACATATCATCTCCCTCACGGGAGCCGACACACTGAATGAAAACAAAGGTGTTTGATGCACTTACATGTTTTTCCTTAAGCTCATGGAGCTTATCGAACTCGATAGAGGTAACAACCTTCTTTATCCTTCGATAACCATACTCAGTCGGTGAGTAAATCGAGCCACCGGTTGCAATGATTGCAACACCATGCTCAATGACCTTCGAAACACCATCCTTGCCTTTGATCGTTGTCTTGAAGTTGCCGACAAAACCTTCACCCGCGGTCACCTCGCATTCTCTGTGAATGACGATCTTGTCATTCCAAACCACTGCATCTATCAGTTTGGCCAAACGACCTGGGATATGCTCTCCTGACCAGGTATCTTTTAGATGCAGAGCGTTACCACCCAGGATATCAGTCCGCTCTACTATATGAACTTCAAACCCCTGTTCAGCCATGTTCAGCGCAGCAGTCATACCTGCAACACCACCGCCTATAATCAACCCTTTCTGGGTAATCGGCACACTGATCGGATGTAACGAGGTACCATAGGTTACCTTCGCGGCTGCCATACGAACCAGATCTTTAGCTTTGGCAGTTGCCATCTTCGGATCGCCTGAGTGAACCCATGAGTTATGGTTTCGGATATTGGCCATCTCAACTAGATATTCATTGAGCCCTGCTGACTTCAGGGTTTCTCTGAAAAGCGGTTCATGAGTACGTGGCGTACAGGCTGCGATAACTATTCTATTCAGATTCTGTTCCTGGATACGCTTCATGATCATATCCTGAGTATCCTGGGAACAGGAGAACAGATTCCTTTCGACGTAAACCACATTGGGAAGTGTTGCCGCGTATTCTTCGACTGCTGCAACATCAACAACTCCGGCAATATTAGAGCCACAATGACAGACAAAGATTCCAAGACGCGGATCTTCACTGCTTACATCCTTTTCTACAGGGAATACCGGTTCAGTGGAAAGCTGATGCCTTGAAGGTGCCAGCACCTGAGCAACTGCCGCTGCTGCAGCCGAACCTTCAACAACAGATTGCGGAATATCTTTAGGACCTGAAAAAGCACCACAGGTATAGATACCTTCACGGGAAGTTGTGACAGGAGCAAAATCTGAAGTTGCCGCAAACTTATCGGCAGTCAGCCTGATACCAGCGGTATCGGAAAGTTGAAGCACCTGCTTTGAAGTCTGGAGACCGACTGAAAGCACAACCAGATCATAGTATTCCTCAATCTGTCGTCCCTGCTCATTCACGTAAGACAGGCGCAGATCACCGGACTTGCCATCAGGCTCAACACCGTTAACCTTACAGCGTACAAAACGTACACCGGAATCTGATTTAGCCCGTTCCATATAGCGGTCAAATTCCTTACCGTGGGTCCGCATATCCATATAGAATATGGATGTGGAAAGGCCGGGAGCATGATCTTTGGCAATAACCGCCTCTTTTATTGCATACATACAGCAAACAGAAGAGCAGTAACCGTTGTTGCAAAGATTCTCATCTCGTGAGCCTACACACTGTAAGAATGCCACCTTATTAACCGACTTACCATCAGATGGACGGACAAGATGCCCTTCGGTGGGGCCGGAAGCGGAGAGATATCTCTCAAGCTGGAGCGAAGTTATAACGTTAGGGAATTCACCATAACCCCATACAGCCGCATCAGTTGGATCATAGGCTTCAAAACCCGGAGCGAGAATTACCGCGCCGACATTGACTTCATGGATCTTTTCAGTGTCATCGAAATTAATGGCACCAGCATCACAGACCTTCTCACAAAATCCGCATGCACCCGGTTTTTTCAGTCGGATACAGCTTTCGGCGTCTATCTGGTATTTTAGAGGAACAGCCTGTGCGTACTTTACATATATTGCTTTGCGTTTACCGGTATCAGCTTCATATTCGCTGTCCACTTTTTTAGGACACTTTTCAGTACACGCACCGCAGGCAATACATTTATCCACATCCACATAACGTGGAGCTTCTTTTACAGTCACAGTAAAGTTACCGATATCACCATCGATTGCGGTTACTTCACTGAGTGTCATCAATTTTATATTTAAGTGCCGACCGCACTCTACCAATTTTGGCGCGATGATTCACATCGAGCAATCATTGGTGGGGAATGTCTTATCCAGCTGAGCCATTGCTCCGCCGATGGCCCCCGACTTCTCAATCAGGTAGACATAGTATCCGGAGTCGGCGAGATCCAGGGCTGACTGCATCCCTGTTACTCCGCCACCCACGATCATCACCGACCCAATCCTGTTGTTGTCCAGCATGACAGGTATCTCCTCTCGTATATTTTTCATGCCTCCCCCCCCTGACCATCGGGAAAAAGCATTAATTCTGCCATTCTCTCAAGCTGCGTTATCTGCTGTCTGCCCTGCAGATCTTTTGACGCATACTCTTATGCTACTGCTTGTTGGGGAGAATCAGTGAATCAGCCACCAGCTCCCAGAGGTATTTCACCTCTATATCCAGATCATATTCCTTGGTAAGCGATTTCATTATCTGGTCACGACAGTTATGACATGGTGCAACAATCAACTTTGCGCCCGATTCAGTAATCTGTCGTGCTTTGGTACGACCATAAAAAACCCGCTCTTCACCATATGGCATTGCCCATGCTCCACCACCGGCTCCACAGCAATATGCGCCGTTTCGGTTAGGGAAAAGTTCGCGCAGGTCTTCAATACATGACCCGGCAACTTCACGTCCTTCTTCGAAATATGCCTGACCAAAAGCCTTCAGAGATTTGCGACCATAGTTGCATGGGTCATGATACACACCCGGTAAGTCATGAATCGACTTGTCGAGCTGAATTCGCCCATCGCGGATATATTCGAGCAGCAGATCGAATACTGTGAGAATTTTGAACTCTTTGAGTGCCTCTGGAAACCATCTGTTCAACCCAGACCGGGTTGCAAAGTATGCGTGGCCTCACTCGGGCAGGAGGAGAGCTTTGCAGTTCAACCTCCGCATGTTATCGACGATCCTGCCGACAACTATCTTCATCGATTCATCATCACCGGAGAACAACCCCCAGTTTACGCCTTCCCAGTGTTCCGAGGCTATTGTCCAGGACTCACCGGCAGCGTAGAAAATCTTCCACCACCATTTCATGTCGTCGGGCTCTGCAAACGGTTCTTTTGAATTTACCGTTACAAGAATCCTGGCTCCATGAACGTCGACAGGTGTTTTGAAACCCGGACATTCATCTTCGGCAAGCTCTTCCCCAAGATCCTCAAGGAGAAAAACGAAGTCATCTTTTGGAATTCCGAGATTGTTACCACGCTCAAGACACATTTGAACACCTTTGTGAATTGGGCCGGGAACCAGGTTTCTATCTCTAGCCCCGCGAATCTGGCGCATAAGAGCTGTAATCTTGATATTTGCAGGACAGGCTTCCTCGCACTTGGCGCACATGGTGCATTTCCATGGCCAACTGGAGTCAATCAGTTCCTTGTCCATACCAAAAACACCCATACGGACAATTTTACGTGGATCAAGACCATCCACTCCCGAAATCGGACACGCACTGGCACATGACCCACAGGTCAGGCAGGAATCAGCCCAGGAAGGATCAAGGACAAGATTGCTTGCTGTATCGGACAGCAGAATCGGGTCACTCTCGATCTTTTCAATCGGCTTTACTGCTTTCAGATCTACATGGCTGGTTGGACGAACGAGCGGCTCGCGACCGAACTTGTCGCAAAGGGCTTGGTATTCCTGGAACTTCATAAGATACTTACGGCCGGGTCCTTCCTTTGCGGGAAGTGTTCCGGCGTTAATCCAGTTTCTTATAGTGTTCCGATGTACTCCAAATTCCTCCGCCAGCTCACTGACTTTAAATTCGTACATCATAAACTCTCACCTCGATTAGCTTTGTTCAGAAAGAATGTCGAAAATCTCATCACATGCTACAGAAACGGCAGCAGACATGGCAGGTGTCAGACCCGGAGCAATTTCCTCCGGGATATATTCAACCTGAGCCGCAAGAATGATCACGCGGATTCCAGTATGCTGTTGAAGCTCAAGCAACAGATTTACAGTTGGGAATTGATGTAGAGAAAAATCATGAATTTTCTTGGCAGGAATTTCTTTCGGGTCGATTCTAAACACATCCCCCGGTTTTTTACCGGTAAAATCGACAGCATCAAGAATGACCACTGTATCAGGACGTCCTTCATCCGTTAACAGATAATCAAACAGATACTCCCGCACCCCGGTTCCGGCATCGACAGCCTGAACGCCTTCGGGTAAAATGCGGTCTATTTGTAGTTTTTCAACAACGGCGGGTCCGAATCCGTCGTCTCCCATAATCGCGTTACCGCAACCAAAAATCATCGTCGAGTGCATCGTTGTTCCCGTTGTGCAAAGTGTGCTTATGTTGTTAAATTTTTCGCAAACTACCACTCGACCTTGCCAACTTCAACATGTAATTTACCAACGACTCTTCGCATATGACGGATGTAATTAATATTATTCAATAATATTTTTTACTATTCCGGAAACCACGTTTCGAAAAAACTACCACAGGGTAAACACCTACAGAGTGGCACACATTTTGTATTAAGTACACCTGCTTTGCATCTACCTATTAAAACGTCACTATCACACAACCTGATCGGTCAATAGGTTTTACCAATCTGTTAAATATGATTTCCAGCACAAACATCTATAAACCAGGTTCCCTTTGTGCAAAAAAATATATACACACGCCCATCCCAAACAAAAAAAGCCTCTATACCAATAAGGTATAGAGGCTCAAGTCAACGTCACATGCAGGCGGCTACACAATCACTGCCAGCGCGTGTGTATTAATCAGGATAGCCATCAGGGTTCTGAGTCTGCCAACGCCAGGTATCTTCGCACATCTGTTCAATCCCCCGCGTAGCCTGCCAGCCTAGTTCGGCCAAAGCTTTCCCCGGATCGGCATAACAGGCTGCGATATCACCCGACCGCCTTCCTGCAATAATATATGGCACGTCGCGACCGCTGACACTCTTGAAAGCATCAACCATTTCCAGCACGCTATACCCATGCCCTGTACCGAGATTATACGTAACCACTCCCGGCTTTCTCTGCAGTCGCTCAATTGCCTTAACGTGACCTACGGCCAGATCGACGACATGTATATAATCACGCACCCCTGTTCCATCACTTGTCGGATAATCGTTACCGTACACGGTTAACTGCTTAAGCTTACCGACAGCAACCTGTGAAATATAGGGCATAAGATTATTGGGAATACCGTTAGGATCTTCGCCAATCCTTCCGCTTAAATGAGCACCAACCGGATTAAAGTACCTGAGCAGTGCAACATTCCAGCTCGGGTCGGCAATATTGATGTCCCGTAAAATTTCCTCAATCATGAGTTTAGTTCGACCATACGGGTTGGTACATGAGAGAGGAAAATCTTCGAGAATCGGAACTGTTGCCGGATCGCCATATACCGTTGCTGAAGAACTGAAAACAATATTTTTCACACCATACTTGGCCATCACCTGAGCCAGCACGAGTGTTCCTGTTATATTATTATGGTAGTACCAGAGCGGTTTCTCAACCGATTCACCAACAGCTTTTAACCCGGCAAAATGAATCACTGCATCAAAGGGTTCCGGGGTTTCTGCAAACACCTTATCCAGTTTTTCCTGATCCAGCAGATCAACCTGATGAAAAGTTACAGATTCTCCGGCAATTTCCTCAACGCGCTTGAGCGACTCTTTTTTTGCATTTGAGAGATTATCAACAACTGTCACTTGATGCCCTGCATTTAATAGTTCAATGCAGGTATGACTACCTATATAGCCTGCGCCTCCTGTTACCAGAATATGCATGATGAATTAGTCCTCTCTCTGTGCAGAATATTTGGGATTTGGTGGTAACCACCACCACGAATGCATCTTGATTTTTATCAGGAATATAGTAATCCAGTATAGTTAGAGATCAAGAAAAATATAATCACTAACACACTATTAACAGTCCAATCCTCATACGATTCTAGCAGAACGTGATGCATCAGTATCGGCAACCCATGCTTCACAAACCAATCAATATAAGAAAAATTCAATACGTTACCACCACCGCAAATCGACACGACAACTAATAGTCTTTACGACACACAGAATAATTCACATACTCAACCAATGAATTAATATCGTACATGGGTATACCGGTAACCTCTTGAAGAGGCCTGGAAAAAGCGAAGAGATCGGTGCACTCGAGTATCAGGGCATCTAGAGAGTTGGTTGCTCTAAGCTCTTTTGCCACGCCGCAGATTTCAGCTTCAATCTTCACCATAGTGAAGTCGTGACGTTTACATAGCAGCCTGTCCGAGAATAAGGGGTTTGTTCAAAATCGAGACATTTTCAAAAAAAAAACAAGCACAACCATTCATACACGATATTCCGAGAATTATTTTTAAAAATTCCGAAGAGTTTAGTCAAAGGGCCATTCTCTGACAGCCTCCTGGAATGATAGCCTCCCAGAACTCGGGATTCCCCCCCCGGGGATAAAGACATCGTTAATACCTAATCCAACATTAAGAAAATGTTCACTCTTAAGCGCTGCACCACTAGCCGTCAACACACCTTTTTTTTACGTTCTTCCCATACATCATAGGTATCAGAGGAACCTGTAAAAGGCTCGACAAAAAACTGGAACATATACCATCTCAACGATCAAACAATGGTATCTGGCCAGGAAGCCACAACTGCTGGCAATCGCTTTCGCACCATCTTTCTCAAACTGTATTGCAACATCAATACACGGCTAAAGTAATTCCTGCAGTGAATCAAACAGGACCTCCTGCACATTGATCTCTTCAACAACAGAGCAGACAACTGGAAAGTTAAAGTTGTGAGGGGGTCGTATATCGCCTCACAATTTTGGCAACAGGCTTTCGAGGCAAAATACACTGATGTGGGTATCCTAATAGAGATAACCGCCCTTGAGTATTTGTTCATTCATGGGGACGCCTATAAGATTGAGTATTAAGAGAACACAACGTTTTTTGTAGTAACAATTCAAGGGGCTGTCCATTTGACAGCATTGGGGCAGCCCCTCTTTTTTATGAGGTGCGCGTTACGCCTCATAACAGCTGATCCTATTACTTCTTCATTTTAACTGCAGCATCAGCCATGATATCGTAGGTTTCCTTCAGATCTTTAACCCAATCATCTCCGTAGCGGAAATCAACAACTGCGCCCATGTTCTCATAGGCCTTGAGGACTTTCGGATCTTGCATAACCTTCTTGGTAGCTTCAACCAGCCTGTTGACAACTTCCTCCGGTACTCCCTTAGGAGCGAAGATACCTGACCAACCTTCAAAACTCCCTTTGATTCCGTAATCAGCAAAAGTAGGCACGCCAGGGTAGGCATCCATTTTTTTGTTCATGACAAGGGCACGGGCGCGTCCGGCCTTAATGTGCGGACCAAAAGCTGGCGGGAAGGAAACTGCGGAGTCAATATGACCACCAATAACAGATACCATGGATGCCGCGGTGGTGTTAGCATGGACGAATCTTGGCTTGTAACCAGCCTGATCAGCAATGATTCTTGCCAGAATGGTTCCAGAAGAAGCTGCACCCCAGGAGCCCTGGGTTACAGGTTTCTCTTTAGCCGCTGCGATGAAATCGTCGAAGGTTTTATATGGGCTGTCGGTCTTGACAAGAACACCAAGCGGCACGGCGGTAAACTTGACGATAGGCGTAAAACTGTCGAAGGCGTACGGAGTCTTGCTGAAGTTCGGGGTGACCAGCACATTGGATAAACCGGCATTGATCAGGGTATAGCCATCTTTTTTAGAGTTGGCAACATAGGTTGTACCAACAACACCACCACCACCGGCCTTGTTGATAACGACAACCGGCGTGCCGAGCTCTTTTTCCATAGCATCGGCCCATACTCGGGTACTGAGATCAGAGTCTCCACCTGCACCCCAGGGTACAATGACATTAATAGGCTTTTTCGGGTACTCGGCGCTTGCAGATGCTGCTACAAGAGATACTGCCAGTACTGCTGCAACTTTTACCAGGTTCTTACTCCATTTAATCATGACTTCTTCTCCTCGTTATTTCGATGTTGATTCGTGTGACCTAAGATGTTCCTGCCGATATCCCGATCTCAAAACAATTCTCTTTTTTTGAACGAAAACTGATCTTTGGCTAGGTCTTCCTACACTTTTTCTCCTGCAACCTCTTCCTGCTTCCAGGTGGCAGAGACTTCTTCTTTCAGTTTGGATTTTTTCTTCTGCCGCATGGTGGAGTAGACAGAAACGACTGCCAGTGCAGTAAAAATCCATGCAAACGGGGTGGTGAAATACTTTGAATAGTCATCCCCGACAATGGCCACTGCCTGATCGAGATTCTGCTCAAGCATTGGGGTAAGGATAAAACCTATGAGATATGCTGCCGGATTGAGACCTACCAGTCGCATGCCGAACCCGAACATGGTGAACAGGATAAGCAGCAGTACGTCATTGAGGTTCTGGTTTGCGGTAAACGACCCTGCAAAGGCAAAAATAGTGACGCAGGGAAAGATGTAATGGCGCGGCACCGATGCTACTTTAGTCCAGAATTTGAAACCGATACGGGCCAGAAAAAGTAAAAACAGGTCAGTAAGTAAAAAACCCGCAAAAATGCCATATATAACCTGAGTATGTTCAAAGAAAATCGTTGGTCCGGGAGTAATACCCTGAATAAGAAAAGCACCGAACAGGAGTGCTGTTACATCATCACCGGGAATACTCAGCGTAAGCATTGGAATCATGGCCGCACCGCAGACTGCGTTGTTTGCAGATTCTGCTGCAGCAATACCACGAATAGAACCTTTACCGAACTCCTCAGGATTTTTCGCAGTTCGTTTTGCCTCACCATATGCAAGAAAAGCTGCAGGGGTAGAGCCTAGGCCAGGTAGCGAACCGATAAAGGTGCCGATGCCGGAGGATTTGATTATAGTGGCAAGAACAGAACGGTATTCTTTCCAACTGATACGGTTGTCTTCCGGGTTGGGAGAGATCACAAGCTTCATACTGGCTTGCTTGTCATTTCGCTGCCGAATAGCCATAATAACCTCAGGCATGACAAGTACCCCCATCAACATCGGTATAAAGGTAAAACCACTCATCAACTCAGGGATACCAAAAGTGAAGCGGGTTGCTCCGGTAATCGAAGACATGCCGACTGTCGCAAAAAGCATACCGAGACAGGTAGAGAGTAGACCACGGGAGATTGACTCACCGGTTACAGAGCCGATAACTGTAAAAGCAAACAGCAAGAGATAAACACGCTCTATGGGGCCGGCCTTAAGGGAGATGAGTGAAATCGGTGCTGCAACAAAAATCAGGATCAGGGTACTCAACATCTCACCGGTCACAGAAGCGTACAGTGACATACACAGGGCTTTACCTGACTTACCTGCTTTAGTAAGGGAGTAACCATCCTGGGCGGTAAGAAAAGCTGCCGCCGCCCCTGGTGTATTGATGAGTATAGCGGAAATTGATCCACCATAAATACCGGCTTTGTACACAGCCAGCAGCATAGTTATACCGACAACCGGGTCGACATAAAATGTAAGCGGCATCATGATGGCGATAGCCATGATCGCTGATACTCCGGGAATGGCACCAAAGACGATACCAACGACAACGCCAACAATAATGCCGACAATCGGCCCAACGGCAAATACGGTTGCAAAACCTTGTAGAATATTATCAAACATTGCCAACCTCCATCACGATAAGGACCAGGTTGGCAGAAATACCCGTAGGTATAGGCTGCAACCATAATAAACAAGAATCGGTGTCACAATGGAGATGGCCCCGATTGGGAGCCAATTTCGTCCACCAAGCAGATAGGCGATGGCAAAAATCGTGAAGGGAGTAGCGACTATGAAGCCAACATGGGGAACCACCAGCCAGTACAGAATGAATATAGCAAAATAGAGTCCGACGCCCAAAAAACCTGTGGTATCTATATGTTCGGCAAGGCCGAGTTTTTCCCCTTTGTGCATTTTCAGCATCGACTGGACACCAATGGTCCCGGCCAAAAAGAGGATACATACCGCGATAACTCGTGGTATAAACATAGAGCCCAGCTCTGACTCCATACCACCTTCGACCAGATTGTCTTTTGTCAGGATAATGAGCGAGGTGATTATAAGTACCGCCGATAACACCACGTCCACTTTTCTTCTGTTCATTGTTGCCCCCCGCTAATTATTTCACACATCCGTTTGGGTCAGGTAATGCGTAAGGTTAACCGAAAAATTATTTGAGTGAATTAACGTCACAATAACTACGTAGTGCTACAGGCCGAAATGGCTGCTGAATTTTGAGTGTTCCCACTTTTTTCGGCGACCTTGAGACTTCAGCTGCTGTAATTTCGGCAAGTGCAGGGCCACACATTCGCCCCTGACATTGCCCCATGCCGCAACGGGTATACAGCTTTACTTCATTAACATCAGTATGCCCTTCTCGAACCGCACGACGGATATCACCAGCCGTTACACATTCACAGCGGCAAACCATTGTGTCATCGCTCACATCGAATATTCCAGGATTCGGAGCGAACACATACCGTAAAAATCCGCGGGCAATGCGCATACGGCGAAGTACTGCTAACGGTTCAGCACTGCGAAATCGTGCTTCGCTATCTGAAATCACGCCAAGGCTTCTGGCAGCATCAATCCCTGACAACCTACCTTTTAGTATGCTTGCATCTCCGCCATGCACATAGCCCGCGTCACCCGCCAGATAGATACCATCAATGCTGGTTGCCCCACATTCGCTCACCACCGGGTACCAATACCGCTGTACAGAATCCCAGGCATGTTCCACCTTCATTGAGTTGAGAATATGCGTGCGTGGAATCACACCTTCATGGCGCATGAGTGTCCCGGTGTATAATTCTTTCTGCTTGCCAAGGACTTCATACACAACTTTTTCAAGACGATCTTTTCCCACAGCTCGTATATTTTTAACACCACTCACTATCGGGATTTTTCCTTTAACTATCTGCAGGGCCATTCCTAAGCCCTTACCAAGATAAGGTGAGTCAAGCAGTGATGCAGGCATGAGTGGAGCAGCCATAAGCCGCCGAGACCAATATCCGGTATCGAGCCATGCGGCAACCTTTACCCCTGAATGGATCAGATGACATGCAAGTAGCAGTAACAAAGGGCCATTACCTGCCAGAACAACAGGATCATCCGGATTCTCGGTAAGCGTTCCGCCTGACCTGAGTATGATATCTCCAGCACCAGCACCCAGAACACCGGGAAGAGTCCAGCCGGGAAATGGTACCGGCCTCTCCATTGCACCCGGTGCTATAACCGTGGTGGAAGGTTTTAAAATCACTGGCTTCCCGTTTATATTGCAGGATACCTTGCGTGGTTCAAGCCCCCAGACAGTAGTTCCGGGATAATACTTCACGCCTGATTTCCTAAAATCCGCAGCAAGGTTCATTCCCTGCTCGCGTTCTTTAGGTTCAAGCATCGACTGACCAAGAGGGGTCTCAATATTTCTGAAAAGCTGGCCGCCAGGTGCCGCCTGCTCATCAACAACAGTAACCTCAAGCCCGCATGATCGCGCGGCACAGGCAGCGGCAAGACCGGCAGGCCCTGCTCCGACAACCAGGAGATCTGTCTGGACATCCATCAGTTCACCTCCTCATGTTGAAGTTGTCTCTTTATAATCATGCCCTCTTCTACGCTTATCAGGCATGACTGCACATCGGGTTCACCGTTGATTTCCATAAGACATTCAAAACAAACCCCCATTAAACAGTAAGGTGCACGGGGACTGTTATCCACGGGGTGTATATATGTGCGTCCGGCATGGGCGTGACCAAGCACCGCCGCAGCTACAGTGATTCCTTCCGGAACCTGAAGCTCTCGGTCATCGACGGTGATGGTCACACTCCCGGCAGCAGGTGCATCTTTCATCGTATAATCCTTCTTCAACATGTGTAACCAAAGCGTTTAAGGGTCATCCCCCGAGCAAGCTCCGGCAGATCCTCATTAATAATAAAATCGGGAATATATCGTGTATGAACAGCCGCCAGGGTCACTGCACTATGGGTGTTAATTATGGTCGCATTCGGGTGACCCGGCAATTTACTGTAAATCGCCTGCTTATCATCCGGCATAACCCGCAAACCGCTCCAGGCACGAATGAGCCTCTGCCGACCAAGCTCAGGCCAGACACGAATTGCCCATTTGCCTTCAGTAGCGATATCTTCTGGTATTATTCTGGTGTCATGTCCGACAAACTCATGCCTGAACCCGATAATAATTGTCCCGCCAAAGGTCTGGGTGACGCCGAGCATAGGGATTGGCATTACGTAAGGCATTCGCTCTACCAACAGCACCTGGCCTTTATCAGCAGAGACAGGAAGGTCAGCTATGGCAAACTGGGCCAGACGACGATTAGCCAGCCCCGCAGCAAGTACCAAACGCTCACAATCCATCGGGCCATCTTCTGTAATTACACGATAGCCACCACCCACAGGTTGAACATCATGAATTAATGTGTTTTTGATTATACCTCCGGCCCTTTCAAATCCGACAAGATATGCGCGCAGTAGAGCCAGCGGTTCAACAATGCCATCCTCTTCACACCAGGCGGCACCAGTTACTTCAGGTCCGAACGGTACTTTAGGAAGTTTTCTCTCAAGTTCAGCCCGATCAATCATTGAGCCGTTATATTCGCCAAGTTCTTCTTTAAGCTTACCGATATAATCCTGCCTGGTATTGAATTCATCATCACCGAGGCAAGCGATCAGACCACCGGTATAGTTCACCGGAATTTCGACACCTGAGACCTCTTCGAGTTCTTTTGTGAGTTCAGGAAATAATCGGCAAGAATGAAAACCCCATTTGGCATAATCAGGCAGATGCGCAAACTTCGACTGGCACCAGAGCAATCCCACATTCGTTCGAGATGCCTTATTGGTCTCAGTGGGTGCATCGATCATAGTTACCTTATGGCCTTTTTTCGCCAGACCATATGCTACAGCGGCACCACTAATCCCCCCGCCGGCTACAATAATCTCATGCTCAGTCGGTTTGGGTTGCATGATTTTCTTAATGAACATGTTCAATGCAATTCTCCCAGCCTCAACCAGCCGTCTGATCTTTTTTATAGGCGATACAATCCACTTCCACCCTGAGATCACTCATCATCATTGCCTGCACAGTCACCCGCGCAGGAGCATGCTCACTGGAAAAATACTCAGCGTACACCTTATTAAACTCTTGAAAATCACGCGGATCATCTATCCAGACACCAACACGGACGACATCATTTACGGAATAACCGGCTGACTCCAGAACCTGCTTGAGGTTATCGAGAGTTACACGAGCCTGGGTGGTCATGTTGCCACAAACTATCTGCCCTTCACCATCACGCGGAACCTGTCCACTCACATATAACCAGCCATCCGCACCTGCAGCTTTTGCAAACGGCAGACCTCCCGCCTTCGGTGTTCCATAACGTTCAATCGACATCCCTATCTCCAAAAAATCACTTAACGAATATTGAATATACAGACAACCGGGCTATGCACAAAACCAGACATGCTGCGCTCAAGTGCCTGCTGTATTTATCAAGATGCTGCGTGTTTTCCTAAACCCCTTAACAGGTAAACGGAAATAGCACATTGTCACAA
The DNA here is from genome assembly GCF_005116655.2 of Desulfosediminicola flagellatus. Taxonomy (GTDB): domain Bacteria; phylum Desulfobacterota; class Desulfobulbia; order Desulfobulbales; family Desulfocapsaceae; genus Desulfopila; species Desulfopila flagellata. The sequence goes on from NZ_CP050698.1 coordinate 4,717,626, forward strand.
AACATTACATATGCTATTTATTGGTCCATCAACCTGATAACCGGCATTCACAGCTGCCTGTAGCATTGCAGGGCTTATGCCAACACAGCTTTTTTATTTACTTACACATTAAAAACAGAACCTTAACCAAACATTCTACATTATTGAACCAAACAACACATGTGTAACATTTTTTTACATAATTACTATTAAGGTTTGACTATTCGCCTCAAAATCCTGCAAACTCTGAACATCCCCCACTGCTTGCAGCAAATGTAACAAATATTTACACTGTAATATTTTGAAACACGGTTTGCTATGATCCCACTATTGCAAGGAATGCCTAATCTCAATCGTATTATCGAACGTTCACTCGAGCGATCTGCCGGCTATGGAATAGACCCTAACCAGCTTGGAGCACCTGAATCGAGTCGATTAACACCCGAGCAGCTTAAACACCGTATCGCCGATCAAAACGAATTTTTCACAATTGCCCGTGAACAGCTGGACAATCTCTACAGACTGCTTCAGGATACGGGATTCTGTATGGCTCTGGCCGATAAAGACGGCTACGTGATTTATGTCGTTGGTGATGCGGATCTTGTTGAACACTTCAAACGTCGTCGGTGTATTCCTGGATACCGCTGGACCGAAAAAGACATGGGTACCTGTGCAATTGGCTTGGTACTTGAGGAAAAAATTCCGATTTTTTTACCAGGTGACCGGATGTTTGCAGCACTCGCCCAGAAGATAAGTAATGCCGGCGCTCCGGTCTTCTCACCTGACGGCAAGGAGGTCTTAGGGGTTATCAGCCTGAGTGGTTACTCAGAAAAGATGCACGTCCACACACTGGGACTAGTCCGTCAGTCAGCAGAAACCGTTACCGCACATCTGCGTGAAAATGCCAATACCCGCGAACTGGATATTCAAAATCAATACATGACGGCCCTGATCGAGTCGACTTCACGGGGAATGGTAACAGTTGACCAGACCGGACGTATTGTTCAAACCAATCACCGGGCACGCTCATTTCTTAATATTCCCCAAAGTGCAGTAGGAAAACCTTTTACAGAATTCGTCGGAGAAAACTTCCGGATATCTGATCATCTGAAAAATGGCAAAGGGTTCAGAGCAAGAGAACTTCTGACCAAACATAGTGGGCCTGCACATTACGCCTCGCTGGACCCTATCAGACTTGAAACGGGTGAACTGGTCGGAGGCTTAATCACTGTTATTGAGAAAAAAGAATTGATTCTGGTCGCTGCAGAAATGACAGGAAGTCACGCTCATTTCACCTTTGACTCCATCATTGGAACAAGCGAAAGTCTAAAAAAAGCTCTTCACATGGCTCGTATTTCTGCCGGGAGTTCGACCACGGTATTGCTATCCGGTGAGACAGGAACCGGCAAGGAGCTTTTCGCTCAGGCAATTCATAATGAAAGTGACAGGCGTACCCATCCTTTCGTTGCCATCAATTGCGGGGCAATTCCTAAAGAACTGCTCGAAAGTGAACTCTTCGGCTATGAGGAAGGTTCTTTTACAGGAGCCCAGAAAGGTGGTAGACCAGGCAAACTTGAACTGGCAGACAATGGCACGCTGTTTCTCGATGAAATCGGTGATATGCCATTTGATATGCAGGTCAAACTCCTGCGGGTATTGCAATCCGGCGAAATTCAACGGGTGGGAGGCCTACGCAGCATACCGGTAAATCTGCGTATCATCTCAGCAACGCATACAGATTTAAAACACGCCATTAATGAACGAAAATTCAGGGAAGATCTTTACTATCGCATCTGTACTTTAAAAATTAAAATTCCACCTCTGCGTGAGCGATGCGAGGATATTCTGCAACTGGCCAAATATTTTATAGGTCGCCATGAAGTTCAACAAAATAGAACAATTGCTCTTAAAAAACCGCATACAGAAGACGCCATTCGCCAGTACCCCTGGCCAGGCAATATCAGACAGCTTGAAAATGCAGTTGAACGGGCCGTACATCTTTCTGAAGGCAATCTTCTTCAGCCCGAACATTTCGGCATCTCTGATTTTGCCGCACCAGCCTCACCTATTTCGCTCAGTGAACGCACAACTTCACGTACCCTTGAAGACATTGAAAAACATGCACTACTCAACGCTCTGGAAGAGTTTGGAGGCAATATCTGCAAGACCGCACAAATACTTGGAATCAGCCGACCAACTATTTATAGAAAACTGAAAAAATATGGTATTCAGCCGGAATAAGGTTTGTACTGAAAAAATCGTAAATCTTCCTTAATACAAGACGCTTAACCATCTTGCCAAGAGTCATATTTCCCTTCATACAGAACATCTTGCAAGAGCAGTTTAACGGTCGGAGATTACACTTTGTCTTGATAACGAAAACGGGTATAGTGACGCAGGCTTCACCCCACCTCAACAACACATATAATCAAACAATAATGAGGAAAAACTATGCCTTACGTAAACATCAGAGTAGCTGGAACTCTTACCAAAGAACAAAAAGCAAAGATTGCTGCCGGCGTTACCGACGTGATCGCTAAAGAAGCGAATAAACCGCCCGAAGCCATCCTTATCTTTATTGATGAAGTTGCAAAAGAAAATATCGCCAAAAAAGGAATTCTGCTTGATCCACCAGAATAATACTATGCGCCCAGAGGAAAGAATTACCGAACTTCGTGAATTACTGCACGAGCATGCCCATAAATACTATGTGCTCGATGCCCCCGTCATCTCCGATGGAGAGTATGATGCCATGTTTCAGGAGCTTCTTGCTCTTGAAAAGGCTCACCCTGGATTGGTTACAGAAGATTCGCCCACTCAGCGAGTTGGCGGACCACCGCTGGATAAATTCAGCCAGGTCGAGCATAGAGTTCCGATGCTCAGTCTGGAGAATGCTTTTAACGATGACGATCTGCGTGAGTTCGAAGCCAAACTGCACAGATTTTTAAGCAGGGGTTTAACACTTTCCTATATAGCAGAACCAAAGCTCGATGGCCTCGCCGTCGAGCTGGTTTATGAGAACGGTCTGTTTGTTTTAGGTTCCACCCGCGGGGACGGCAAAACAGGTGAAGATATTACTGCCCAGTTACGTACCGTAAAAGCCATTCCGCTGCGATTAAAAAATAATCCGCCAGCGCTGCTTGAGGTTCGCGGCGAGGTGTTTATGGGCTTAAACGGTCTTAAAAAGCTTAATGACAAATATCTTCGTGTAGGCAAACAGCCTTTTGCCAATCCGAGAAATGCTGCAGCCGGATCGCTCAGGCAACTCGATCCCAAAGTTACCGCGTCAAGACCTCTCGATTTTTTTGCCTACGGGGTCTCTACCCCTGCAGACACAGGACAGACCGGCCAATTCGAGATGCTCAACTATCTTGGAACGCTCGGCCTGCCGATTAATAATTTAATCCGAAAATGCGACTCGATCGATGAGGTTATCGCCGCCTTTAATTCACTTACAGATAAGCGCCATGATCTGCCATATGAGATTGACGGCATGGTGGTAAAAGTCGACACCTTCAGTGTACAGGAAAGACTTGGCAACAAAGCACGTGCCCCGCGCTGGGCCATTGCCTGTAAATTCGCGGCAACACAGGCTACGACCACAATTCAACGAGTCGAATTTCAGGTGGGCAGAACCGGTGCTATTACTCCTGTGGCGATCCTTGATCCGGTCAATGTGGGTGGAGTCACTGTTAGCAGAGCCACTCTACACAACCAGGACGAACTCGAACGAAAGGATCTGCGCTACGGTGACACAGTGCTCATCCAGCGTGCCGGAGATGTTATCCCCGAGATCGTTAAAGCAGTGACAGAGAATCGTACGGGTAAAGAAGAAGCGATCACGATGCCTGCAAATTGCCCTGTTTGTGAACATCCACTCGAAAAACCAGAGGGTGAAGCGGTAACCCGCTGCCACAACCCGCACTGTGATGCTCAGCGATTACGCAACCTGGCGCATTTCACCTCGAAGGCCGGGCTCGACATTGAAGGACTTGGCAAAAAATATGTTGAACAACTCTATGAGTTGAAGATCATTCAGGACATTCCCGACATCTTCACCCTGCCTCGCAATAAACTGGCGAGCCTTGATGGCTGGGGTCCTAAATCTGCAGACAAGGTAATCGCCGCTGTCAATGAGCGAATGACCCCGCCACTCGGTAGACTGCTTGCCGCCCTTGGCATCCGCTTTATCGGTGAAGTTACCGCCACAGTTCTTGAGAGTCACTTTACAGACCTTGACACACTCGCCTCCGCAAGCCATGAGGAGTTGCTCGAAATTGAAGGGATCGGAGAACAGGCTGCCGCTTCCATCGTCGAGTATTTCAGTGATGCGCAGGTAAGGGAAATGCTTGTCCGACTGCAGGAAGCCGGTGTCAAACCGATGGTGGCGCAGCCTAACGCAGATGGTCTTCCGCTTGCTGGCCAGGTTATTCTATTTACCGGAAGCCTACAGACAATCTCACGAAGTGAAGGAAAAAAACTGGTCAAAGATAATGGTGGACAGATCGCCACCACTGTTACCAAGAAAACTACCCATGTCGTTGTTGGTGAAAAAGCCGGTTCCAAGTTGAAAAAAGCCCAGGAGCTTGGCAAGACAGTACTCACCGAAAATGAATTTTTGCAGTTGATCAAGAAATAGCTTTTTTTCAGCACAGCTCAATCAGATATTCCGCCGGAGAAGGCAATAGTAACCATCCGGCGGAATATTTTTTTCATCCATATTCTGCGCACTGCCTGGTAATATCGTGAGGCCTTGCCCCTCTCCAAATCACAGATGTACATTTCCTCCTAACTTGCAATATTGAAAATGTTGCTGCACATCATACCTTTTAAAACATAAAATATTGGCCAGCGATAGTTACATTTTTCTAACAGTTTTTTCCTGAAATGGTCGTAATTTTTTCAAAGTTCCGGACAAATTCATCCAATGAGGTTGTATAGAGATGGCAGATATATTTATGAGTCGGGCACGGGAAATTATAAGCAACATCCCGGAAGGCAAGGTTTCAACATATGGTATTATTGCCAGACATGCAGGCAATAAAAGCGGCGCGCGCCAGGTTGCCCGAATTCTTCATTCAAGTTCTGACAAGTATGACTTACCCTGGCACAGGGTCGTTAACCGTCTAGGAAAAATCTCGTTACCGCAGGGAAATGGATATGAGTTACAGCGCGAGCTACTTGAGGAGGAAGGCGTTTCTTTCGACGAGTATAACAAAATAGACTTTGCAACATTTCTCTGGATTCCCGGCAAAAACCATCATACCTCTTCGTATGAATCTTTATGACACCAGATTCACCCTTTGAACAGTCGCTTGACCAGGACTGACAGCTCTTTTTCCTCCAGGCGCAACAAACCAACCTCCCTGGCAATTTTTTTCGCTTTCTTATACTCCTGAGTATCAATAGTTGCGTTGAGTTCAGGAAAATTTCCGGCCATACCTTCAGGGCGATATTGATCCATTATATTGACATAGCAGTTCGTTGAGATGCTATATGCAATGAATTTCAAAACTTCTACAGTCTCTTCCATCAGGCCGGGCATCAGCAAATGACGAACCAACATCCCCCTTTCCGCTCGGCCTTTACTGTTTACCTGAAGATCACCAACCTGCCGCTGCATCTCCAGCAACGCTGCACGCGCTTTCTCGGGATAATTACCTGCCCGGGCATATCGTCTCGCTGTCTCACTGTTCCAGAATTTAAAATCGGGCATGTAGATATCAACTATGCCTTCAAGCAAAGTGAGCGTTTCTACTTCATCATACCCGCTGCTGTTAAAAACCAGCGGGACCGTTAATCCTTTTTCGATAGCATGAGGTAAAGCCGACAGAATCTGTGGAACAACGTGGCTTGGCGTTACAAAGTTTATGTTATGACACCCCTGCTGCTGCAGGCCAACCATCATTGACCCCAGTTGCTCATCACTGAGCACATCGCAACTATTGTGTTCAGGATGACTGATATCGTAATTCTGACAAAATACGCACAAGAGATTACATCCACAGAAAAATATCGTGCCTGATCCCTGCTCACCTACAAGCACAGATTCTTCGCCGAAATGTGGACAGTAACTTGCCACCTCTGCGAGTAAGCCTGTACGACACATTCCTTTCTCATTCGCCAGGCGATTTACTCCGCATTTACGGGGACAAAGCGAGCAATCAGCGAGCAGTTTCTCGCTCTGTCGTATTCGCTTTTCAAGCAGCCCGGAGCGCCATGCGACAAGATATCCACTCTCCATAATAGATCCTCATGTTGTACGGGTCGACAAAAAACATGAAATCATATATCTTCATTCGGTTATGGTGCTGAAAAGAAGTATATCATATTTACCCTCTTAGCGGATACCCAACTATGCGGACGATAGATTTCAGAAGCGATACAGTCACACGCCCCACTCAGGCAATGCGTGAGGCCATGATTGAGGCTGAAGTAGGTGACGATGTATACGGCGATGATCCAACCGTAAACAACCTTCAGGATTACGTAGCAAACCTGCTTGGCTTTGAGAGCGCCCTGTTTACCTGCAGTGGTACACAAGCAAATTTAGTGGCCTTAATGGCGCACTGTGAACGTGGAGATGAGTATATCGTTGGCCAGCAGGCCCACACCTACAGATACGAAGGTGGTGGCGCAGCAGCGCTCGGCTCTATTCAACCACAACCTATCGAGTTTGAGCCCGACGGCACTCTCAACCTTGATACTGTTGAAGCAAAAATTAAACCTGACGATTTTCATTTCGCCAAAACCCGCCTGCTCTGTCTTGAAAACACCCAGAATGGACGTGCACTTCCAATGGAATACCTGGAAAATGCCAGACGACTGGCACGCAAGCACGAATTGGCCCTCCACCTTGATGGCGCACGGGTATTTAATGCAGCAATCGCCTGCAAAGTCAACGTAAGCGAAATAACCCACTATTTCGATTCAGTCTCTGTTTGCCTGTCAAAGGGGCTGGGGGCACCTGTCGGCTCTGTTCTCTGCGGGAAAAAAGAATTTATCGACACGGCCCGCCGCTGGCGTAAGGTTACCGGGGGCGGAATGCGTCAGGCAGGAATATTGGCGGCCGCCGGACTCTGCGCCCTCAACAATAATGTTTCACGACTGGCAGATGATCATGAAAATGCGTGGTTCCTTGCAAATGGATTAAAAAAGGTCACCCCGCTGGACGTGCAGTTTGAAGAGAGCCAGACCAACATGGTTTTTGTCACAATCCCTAAAGATGATGTCAAACCACTGAACAAAAAGCTCAAAAAAAAGAACATCACGATAACTCCAGGAAGGCAGCTACGCCTTGTTACTCACCTTGATATCACACGAGAGGATATCGAAACGACCATCCATGCCTTTAAGCAATTTTACAAAAAGTAATTTAATTACCACCGAAAATCAGTTGTAGATAGTGAGGTATAAGATGTAAGGTGACAACTACATCAGTCCAGAAAAAATTGGTAACTTACTGTACCTGCATCAATACTCAGTGGTCAGATTTTAAAAAGTTTCATACCCCTGCTATCGCCTCACTCTATTAACTGAGGGTAGTGGTACTCAGAAAAAGTAATCCTTACGCGTTCAGCAGTCATCCAGGTGTGCACTCAGGGTGCTGCTGACAGCACACACTGAAGCCATGCCGTCCATATCGAGTTTACCGATATTGCTCTCCACAATATCGGCCATCCATGCTGCCTTTTTGGTACAATGATCGCTTGACCAGAGCCAGTGAATTGCCGGATCAAAATGTGGGTCTATACAGAAATCCCGATGCGCTGACGGTGCACGCAATACCGTCACCAGTTCTGCTGTGGTCGGCAGTCGCCAGTTGTCTTGACCTTCAAACTGCACCTCGTTGAGATACACAACGTACTCCTTGGCCTGCTGCCAGTTAAGCAAAAAACCGGTCCCAGTTCTCTGCCAGTGCTTTCGGGTAACCGGATCAAACAGTACTAATGCACTTGTGGCTTTAAGCTGATGTTGATAGAAAGCGATAGGCCTGAACAACTCGTCCAGCCCCAATAGTTCCCTGATCTCTTTATACATGATCCTGGCAGGTTCAGTCGAAATCAGTGTATCTTTCGGTACAGATAATGGTTGCGCCATGCCGGGCAATGAGCACTCTTTCTCCGAGAGAATTTTCCAGCTAAGATACACCTTTTCAAGAGCGATACGCATTTGCAGTGCGCTTGAAAACCTGTTAGCAGGATCTATCTCCAGAGCTTTTTCCAAAAAAGCATCCCATTCACTATTCAGATCGCTGTTAAGACTGCTGGCAGGCTCCACCTTTATCCTGCGCGGTTCGACCAGACAACCTGTAAGCATCCGGTACATCATAACTCCGACACTAAACAAGTCTGCCCTGGCATCAGCTGTTTTCGGATTTTTCTCCTGCTCAGGAGCTGCATAGTAAGGTGAGCCGACCTGCATTCCGGGGATTGACATTTTCTCTTCACCACGCACTCTGGACAGTCCGAAATCGATAATCTTGACACGATCGTCATTAGTGATCATCAGGTTGTACGGCTTGATATCACGATGGACAATTCCTGAAAAATGCAATCGCTCCAGACCTTTTAAGGTTTGGGTCATATAGAGAAATGTTCGAGACACACTTACTGGGCGTGATTCCTCTTCTACCTTGTAGCCTTCCCCTATCAATTCGCCAATGGAGTGAGAAAAATATTCAAGTACGATAAACGGAGAACCTTCAAACTCATCGCAATCAATGATTTTTGCTATGTGATCATGGGAGATGGCCCCCATGATTCTGGCCTCTTCGACAAATATTTCTTTAAGACGCTCTTCACCAACCAGATCGGCAAAAATGTCATCACGGGGTTGTAGAATTTTCAGCGCAACTACCCTGCCGGTTATCGGTGCCAGCGCTTTATAAACCGTGCTCATCCCCCCGCGCCCAAGACGACCGATTATTTCATATCTGCCTGCTCTATTCATACTTCACCGTAAGCGATCTGCATATGCCTGTGGAAATCCCCGTGAAACAATTTTTTTTGCTGTCGATTCTATATCATACGCAACGGCACGAACCTCAAGACTCCACGCGTCACTATCCCAGATCAAATACTTAGCTCTGTTATCTCCATCCCTGGGCTGCCCGACACTACCGCAATTAACAAAGTACCTTCTGTCTCTATCGAGCAATTGTATACCCGGGACCAGTTTTTTACGAATAACTTCTCCATCCACCAGCGACACCAGCTTCAATTGATGCGTATGGCCTACAAAAAAGAGTTTGTCGGAACTGTTTGCCAAAACTTTTTCTATATGCTGCTGTTTCATCATATAGAGATAGATCGTGACAGAATCGGGTGGTGCCCCATGAACAAAAACAGCCTCACCTCGTCTGACAGAGGTTGGTAATTCACAGCAATAGTTGAGGCAATCCTCTGAAAGCAGACCTTCAGTGGAAATATTGTTTTCTTTAGCCTGAAAATTCAGCCAGTCACGCGCCCGCTTGCTGGCAAGGGCAGCTTCGTGGTTTCCCAGTATGGCGGTGTACCCTAGTTGAATAACCTTGAGAACCACACCTTCAGGGTCAGGACCATAGCCGACAAGATCACCAAGGCATATAACCTCATCAACTATACATGTACCAAGGTCACGTGCAACAGCATTCAAAGCCTCAAGGTTGCCGTGAATATCAGATAGAACAGCTATTCTCATAGATCCCTCAACATGTGAATTAACAGGCTACGTAACGTGTATGAAATGTTTTTCAGATGAAGGCAGCTTATCCGTTCTTCTTCTCCTCAAGCTCATCCCAACGAGAGTAAAGCGTATCTACGATGATCTGAGTCTGCTCCAACTCTTCCCAGCAGGCAGCAGCATCTGAAGGGCTGGATACTATCTCCGGCAGAGCCATCTTCTGCTGCAACTCTTCAAGCCTCATCTCAGCATCGAGAATTTTCTCTTCCATTTGATCATATTCCCGCTGATCCATATAGGAGAGTTTGCCTTTTTTCTTTGCAGGCTGTTTTTCGCGACTTTTTTTATCTGTTGCGGATGTATTCTCGACAGCCTTCGCTTTACCCGTCAGATCTTTAAGCCACTGGCTATACTCAGCATAATAGGCGACTTTACCAGTGCCGTCAAACCCCAGTAACCGTTCGCAAACTCTATCAAGCAGGAAACGATCATGGGTTACCAGAACGAGTGCACCCGGAAATTCAAGCAAGCTCTCTTCAAGCATATCAAGAGAAGCAATATCCAGGTCATTTGTCGGCTCATCAAGTAACAGAATATCTGCAGGTCGCCGCATAAGGTTAGCGATCAGGATACGGGCCTGCTCACCACCCGAAAGTTGTCCAACGGGTGTTTCCAACTGGTCTGTACGGAAAAGAAACTTCTTAGCCCATGAAACGACATGAAGAGATCTGTCTCTGAAAACAATAGAGTCCCCCTCAGGAGCCAGCGCCCTCCGCAGGGTTATATTCGGGTCAATGTCTTCTCTTTTCTGATCAAAACTGACAATCTGAACATTATCGGCAACCCGCACAGTACCCTCATCCGGTTTGAGGCCGTCTTCTCTTCCGGCAGCTTCAAGAATCTGCATGAGTGTCGATTTACCGCAACCGTTTCTACCAAGGAGACCGAGCCGCGATCCTGGCGAAAGAAGCACATCAAGGCCTGAAAAGAGTGTTCTCCCCTCGTATCCTTTCCCGATACCTTCAGCTTCAAGGAGTTTTTTGGTTTTTCTACCTGTGGCATCGAAATCGATCTGTACTGCACCGGATGCCCTGTTTCGGCTTTTTACCTCAGACAGTTCATCTTTAAGCTTATACGCCTCGTCAATACGATATTTTGCTTTGGTAGCCCGTGCCTTGGGTCCTCGACGTAGCCACTCGGTCTCTCGACGAACCTTATTGGATAATCGTAATTCCTCGACTTCCTGATTTTCAAGAAATGTCTCACGCGCTTCAAGAAATTCGGAGTATCTTCCGTTAACCTGCAGTGAGCCGTTTGGATATACGCGGGAAAGCTCGATAACCCTGTTTGTACAGTTTTCAAGAAACCGTCGGTCATGACTGACGAGCAGCCATGCCTGGGGACCATCTGCAACGCCGCCTCCAAGTATATTTTCAAGCCATAAAATCCCTTCGATATCAAGATGGTTAGTCGGCTCATCCATCACGAGAATATCCGGACTGGTCAGCAGAGATCTACAGATGGAAAGTCGTTTACGCCAACCGCCTGATAATTGCCCTACAGGTATCTCGCTATCGATAAATTCAGCACGACTCAACAGTGACTGCACTCTGTGCATCCGCTCGGTCTGGTCGTACTCGGTGCCATTAAGCGCCTGAAGAAGATTTTCTGCAGCTCCCAGGGAATCATCGAAGTCATCTGACTGTGCCAGATATGATAAGCGAACATGTTTCTGCCGCTGAATTTGCCCGGAATCCCGGTCCTCGAGGCCGCATATGATTTTCAGAAGTGTTGACTTGCCTGATCCATTCGGACCTATTAAACCTATTCGATCTCCGGCATTGATTACCAGGTCGATGTCATTGAACAATTGCTGTGCGCCAAACGCTTTGCTAAGAGAGTGACAGCTAAGAATATTTGCCATTATTTGCCGTAAAATATGAGATTCAAGGATAAAGGAAAACTAAAAGTACTACAAAAAGGGAGCAGCCGGGATTCTGCTATATGCATCAACATCGCGGAATCACTGGAGCAACATCTGAAACTGGTCAAATTATCATCAGTGATCTGTTCATTATCGTTCAGATTTACTGTTGATAAAATCTCATCTGCTGGGTATAAGCTATATTCGATTCACAGTAATTTTCAGCCACTTAGTTACGTATTCTCTTTTGGATAGAGTACTTTGTGCCGACCTATTTGATAATCACTTTAGACTAATTTTGCAATGAACGAACAGTTGCATATCATCATCACAGGGAATAGCGGCAAGACGGTAAGGCTCCCGCTTGCAAAAAAGAAGCTATTGGTCTATTCGATTTCTGCCGTTCTCCTAATTGTAATCCTTTCTATCACCAGTGTTTTTTCTGTATCACTCATCAGTCGAAACCGGTCTATAGCAAAAGAACTCGCATCCCTGCAATCAAAAGTTGAGAATAGCGACGAAGTAATTGCAGAGATTAAACGCAAAGCAGATGAAGAACGGGAAAAACTCAACGTCGAGGTTGCCAGCTTACGAGAGCATAATGAAACACAGGCGGCAGCATTCAAAGAGGAAAAAGAGCTTCTCATCTCGACTGCTGTAAGTGAACTCAATGAGCGAAGCGGCCTTATTGAGACCATTATGGACAATATCGGTGTAAAGGTTTCCGACAAGGAAAACAGTAAAAGCCAAAGCAGCGGCGGACCTTTTATTGAAAAACAACCCGCGGAGCATGATGCACTGCTTTACAAGGCCGACACATACTTGAAAACCATACAGCAAATCCCGCTAGGCCTTCCCGTTTACGGCCAGATTACCTCAAGATTCGGCAGTAGAAAAGATCCACTCAACGGAAAGTCCAGTTTTCACGAAGGCATTGACTTCAGAGGCAAACGCGGAGATAAAATCTACGCAACTGCTGATGGTATTGTCAAAAAAGCATTCAAGAATGGCAGCTATGGCAACTATGTAGTTATCGATCACCTGAATGGTTACACTACATCGTTTGCCCATATGCAAAAATATGTTGTAAAGAAAGGCGACAGAGTTAAACGTGGCCAGCTTATCGGCCAGGTTGGAAACACCGGTCGTTCAACCGGACCACACCTCCACTACGAGTTGCTATATAAGGGAAAACCTGTTAATCCGCAGAAGTATATACAGACTGCGAAGTTGACTGAATCTAAAGCGCCTGTAAAAATTCGTAAATCTGCCACCCCGGCAAAAGTTGTAAAATAATAAGCATCCGCTGTGGAGAAACTGTAGTATGGGAATGTTCGGAAAGAAAAACGATGTTCAGGAAGAGATGCAGAAAGCTGAAAGTGAGGCTATCGCATCAATTATAGATACCAGCATGACTATCACAGGCGAGGTTTCCTTCAAAGGGAAAACACGTGTTGATGGAACAATCCATGGCAATATTAATGGTGAGCATCTCGTCCTTAGCGAAACCGGAAAAATAGTTGGTGATATCATTGCTTCTTCATTTAATTGCTTCGGCACCCTTGAAGGCAATGTTATAGCAAAAATTATTACTGCGAGAAAAGATTGCTCCATACACGGCAAACTTCAAGCAGGAAGCCTGACTGTAGAACCTGGAGCGAGCATTGACGGTGAGATAAAAGCTGCTACAGAAGATATGATAAACGGAACGAATCAAACAACATCATCGATTTCGTCCCCTGTGAAAAAAGAAAACACGGACAAGAAAGATAAATAATCCTTAGCGTGCAATCTGCTCTTTTTTATGCCATTTTCAAAACCTAAAGTTGCAAATAGATTTAAATGTCCAAGTTGTGGTAACGACAAGGATTTCTTCGAAATCACTGATGACGTCATCACCACAACTCACTATGTCCAGAATCCGGACGGAAGTTTCACCATTGAGGACAGAAGCTCTCAATCAATGGGAGACGTCAAACTTTTTTGTGGAAACTGTGATGAAGACCTGACACTTTTCCATCAGCGATTCTCGGAGATGATCTTTTGACAGATTCCCCAATCGTCATCATAGATAACAACGATCACCTCCTTCAATCATTCCATACGCTTACCACCAGAACAATTATCAATTGCCGCCTTCGCCTGATTCCGGGTGAAGAGCATCTGCTTGTTGACCTTCTTGAACGCGGCGTACCGCTAATACCATCCGCAACTGCGCAACTTTGCAGCAGGTCTAAAGTGCATCAGGCACGAATTTTTTCCGAATTTATGCTGCCCAACACTGTCGTTGCCTACGACGTTAATTCCCTGCTCGGCTCTATATCCACATTCAACGCAAACGACATACGCGATGTTGTAATAAAGCGCGACAGGAAAAACGGCGGAATCGGTATTCATCGATTCGCTTCGATTGAAGATGTTTACAACCTTGCAGAATTGGGAAGTCTAGCCTATCCCTTCGTCATCCAACCGCTGATACGATCATTTAAAGATATTCGCTTGCTGGTACTTGGTGATTATACCGAGGCATATGAGAGAAACAATCCAAATAACTTCCGTAAAAACCTGCACTGTGGTGGCAGCAGCAAACCAGTAGAAATATCTGATGACTTGTTGGGATTTTGTCAAAACGTGTTGCAACGAGGTGTATTTCCGTATGCACACATTGACATAATGGAGATGCCGGACGGGCGGCACTATCTTACAGAGATAAACCTGCGAGGCGGCCTGAAAGGCGCAAAGATCAATTCGGGCAGGTACCAGCAATTGATTGATGACATACACAAGCGGATGATCACTTCACTTACAGCTAAAATTACGCTGTAAACTTCTTTCACCGACGACTCGTCGTTTGCTTACTGCAGCTACTCCACACTAAATCCAAAGACTTTTTCGGAGCAATACTGAACATCGCAGACATCTGCAACTTGCAGCAATACTCCTGATGTAAACCAATACATCTTGAAGCAAATACATGCAGACTCCCTCACCCCGCAAAAAAGTTAGGCATGCTCAACCCATATTGATGCAGGTCACAGTAAACAAAAAAAAAGGGAGACACCTAGAAGGCATCTCCCTTTTTTAAACTCAACGTTTAATCGCTTAAGGATTAAACACAACCGGTAGGCTTTGGAAGGCCAGCCATTTTACAAGCTCCCTTTCCTGGTCCTGATGGGAACAACTCGTAAATTCTCTTAAGAGGAAAACCGGTGGTTTTGGAAAGAATACGTACCATAGGAGCGATACCGTTCTTCTTGTAGTATTCCTGAAGTGCGTCAATAACTTTCTGATGCTCGTCGGTGAGGTCAGAAATTCCTTCTGCACTCTTAACGTAATCAATCCAATTCTCGTTCCACTCTTCCATTCCCTTGAGCAGGAAGCCGTCCTCGTCTACTGTGAAGCTACTTCCATTATGTTCGATTGTTGGCATTTTGATACCTCCTTGAAATTTTATGTTATGGCTTATACACCGTTATTAGGCTCTGCTGAAAACTAATATGGGTTATTACTATAGGCAAAAGGGTTTGTCAAGTGAATGACCAATCATTTCGACCCAACATTTGCCACTTGACCCAACGTGCTGTAATGTTAAGGCTAATTTGACACTTATCCAAGCAAAAAAAATCATTGAAAAATTTTTTTTACTCCTTATAGCCTGTCAGGTTTCACCTTTGCAACATCACAGTTTTATCTCCCGAGCAGGTAACAGAATCATCAAAACGCGATAATACTCCTTTTCTGGCATATGTCCATATTTTTTATCTTTTTGTGGTGATTTTTTACCAGGTGATAAGGGCTCGAAAACTGCTTGTGCTATACCTCCGCGATACCACCAGCTATGGGCATTTCCGGTTTTTTCCTTGCAGATAAGAAAAAGAAAGAGTAAATCGAACGTTTACCTATTTACCGATTAGCGAAAGAGCAACCGTTGCGCTGTCGAAACAGAGCGCTTTTCAAAATAACTCCAACTCGATAAACTCATGCTGCAGATACTCCGTAATAAAGCACAATCAACCGTCATTCAGGCAATTGTTGTCGTCATCGCCCTTGTTTTTGTATTCTGGGGAGTCGGTGCCAACATGATGAACAAACGCGAAGCTGCGATAACAGTCAACGGCGAGGAAATATCATTTCAGGATTATCAGCTCGCCTATGACAGAACATACGAGAGGACAGCCAGCCAGTTTGGAGGTACGCTGCCAAAAGGTCTTGCAGAAACGCTCGGCCTCAAGCAGTCCGTTATCAATCAGCTTGTTCAGAATGCTTTGCTCAGACAAGGCGCAAATGCAATGGGCATAATTGTCAGTCAGGAAGAAATCCAGAACACCATCAATACGATGGTTCAGTTTCAGGATGGCCCTGGCTTCAGCATGGATAAGTATAAAGCTCTCCTTGCAGCAAACAGGCTTACTCCTCATAAGTTTGAAACCAATATGCGCTTTGAAATGCTTTCTGAAAAAACAATCAAAGACATCGGTAAATTTGCCGCACTCACCAGTGATTTTGAAGTTGAAGAACTATATAGACAAGACAACGAGAAAGTCTCTGTAATCTACTCCGTATTCAGTCCTGAGAATTTCACTGAATCAGTGGTTGTTGACGATGAGGAACTCGCCACATGGTTTGAAACAGCCAAAGACAATTATAAGAGTGAAGCCCAGATGAAGCTGCGTTTCCTCGATTTTTCATTTGCTGAAGTTGGTAAAAAAATATCAATTGACGATGCACAGGTTCAGGCCTACTACGACGCGAACATTGCTCAGTTCACAACCCCTGAAAAGCGTCGGGCCCGTCATATCCTCATAAAAGCCGGAGCTGAAGATTCAGAGGAAGTGCACAAGGAAAAAAGACAGCGTGCTCAGGAACTTGTAACTCTTGCCAATACGACAGATGACTTTGCAAGCCTGGCTACTGAGTATTCTGAAGGACCAAGCAAAACAAATGGCGGTGAACTCGGCTACTTTACCAAGGAACAGATGGTTCCAACTTTTTCAGATGCTGTTTATGCTATGGAAGTTGGTCAAATAAGCGATGTTGTAAAAACCGACTTTGGTTATCACATCATAAAACTTGAAGACATCACCCCGGCTTCGACCTCGGAATTGAACGACGTAAAAGATGTCATCCTATCCCTTCTGCAGAATAAAGAGGCACAGCCACTCGCCTTCCAGCTTGCCAACGCTGCCTATGAGGGTATTATCGGAGCAGGCAGCCTTAATGCTTATGCTGAGGCAAACACAGATCAGCAGGTTACAGTCACTGACTATTTCCCAAAAAGCCAACCACCTGCCGGGTTATCACTCGATGGTGAATTCCTCGATAAAGCATTCTCACTCAACGCAGGTGAATTAAGCTCTCTGATTAAAACTTCCAGCGGCTATTTCATCATATTCGCCGATGATCTTAAGGAGCCTGAAACTCCGGCACTCGAAGCAGTACTCGAACAAGCCACTAAGGACTTTATAGCAGGCAAAGCAGAGGAAGCTGCGAAGAAAGCTGCTGAAACAATGCTTGAAGAACTTCAGGGCGGCAAATCATTTGCTGATGCAGCACTTTCACTCGGTACAGAAGTTAAGGATTCCGGATTTCTTGGTAGAAGAGATAACACAGAGTCAACCTTTCCAGCTTCACTTCTGGACCAGGTGTTCCGCTTAACTCAAAAGGAGCCGCTTCCACAGCAGCCAGCACCGGTATCCGGAGACTTCTATGTATTTGCTTTTCAGGAAAGACAAATTCCAGAAATTGTTGCTAAAGAGAATCTTGAGAAATACCGTCAGGCTCTTTTAAACAGCAAACAGCAGGAACTACTCGCGGCGTACATCAGTAATCTTGAAAAAAATGCCGAGGTAACGATACATTCTAATTTGTAACAATCACCTGCTTTAGCATATTTTCATAGCCCCTCCAGTCTGCATTTTGCAAGCTGGAGGGGCTTTTTCGTGTTGCTTTTATAGTCTACATGCCACACCTTAAGGGTATGTATTTTACAACGCCAATCTGCAACACAACACAATCAAATGTATTTTGCTTTCTCGAAGCCAGGATGAATATTTTTTTACGACTGCACCTTTGAATGTACAAATGGTCACAACTGTCTGAAAGAATTATTCGAAAACAACAGGCCTGGGCACAGCTTAGTAAGCATAATCCGTATTAAATAGCCTCTTACACCTTTTTTTGATTCTCTTGAAGTCGCGAGAATGATATAATCCAATGTTTCTTCTCCCGATTCAACGTATGCGTCGGTGACAGGCCAAAACACAACTGGAACGTGTAGTTTCAAACATCCCTTAACATCATGCCAACTGAAACAACTCCCCTTGAGCAATTAGATAAGTTACCCCCATTCGAGCAGTCACTCCTCCAATTTTTGTCCATCGTTTACGAACCGGCCCATACCACTCTTATAGTGAATTGCCTGCGTAAACTTGAATTCAAGAACCCACGGGGAAACCGTCCTACCGCTGCCAACCTCAATCATTACTTTTCAAAGTTTGAGCAATTAGGTTTGCTGACAGAGGATCGGCAATGCGACCCCCAGATTGTCGAGATTCTCAGCAAGCGCTCTGTGGCAGACGGTACTTTTGCAACCTACGCAGATACCATTCGCGAAGAAGCACCTGTTTCCTACTATTACGGGAAATGGACCACCCGATGCTGGCGCGCAATCCGCGAAATGCGAATCGGTATCTACATGCAGGATTTTGACCTCATTGACGACGCCGCAGAATTCTTAAATAATCAATGCCAGGAAATGATTGCTGAACACCCTCCTGCTGTACAGGTGACTACATCCCCATTTGATGTAGATTGGATTCGCAGCCTTCCTACGTCGTTTCAGTTCTACCTGTTCAGCACAGTTCTTCAGCATTTTCAGTCGCGCCTCGAAAAATGCCCTGATCTGTTCAATTACCTGCAGGATGATTCAGCGTTCTCTCATCTGACTGCTGACGAAGTGCTTCCTTTTAGAAGGCTGCTCTTCAACCAGTTACTCTTCCAGGGAGAACTCCATTCAGCACGGGAACTTGTTATTAGCCATCCGGAAGCTTTCCAGGGAACCGGCGCTCTTGGTACAATTGCCTTTCTTCAGGACAAACAGGAAGAAGCTCAAAAATCGTTCAACGAAGACCTTGCCTTTCTCCAGGAACTCACAGGTACCGATCGTGTTGCATTTTTTGGTCCGACAGGGCTCTTTTACATCCTCGCACTCCTGAAAGAATGTGACAAAGAAGACTACGGTATTGTTGCCGATCAGATCAGCAATGCTCTGTCTCTGTTCCAGACAGCACCAGAAAACGTTGCATATGAATATCTTGCCCGGGTACTCAACTCTCACCTGAATAAAGCTACACAAGATAACGAAATCATCCTGCCTGAAGATAAACAACTCTCAGGTTTGTCGGCAATATTTGCAGGATTGTGCCAGTTTTGGCTCAACAGCACTATTCAACCCGATCTGGTAATACTGCTTGAAAAAGCCTACAAACAGGCAACAAAAGATCATTACAACCTTTTCGCCGGAATTCTTGCTGAGCTTCTTGCAAAAGCCCAACATGACGAAGAGCAGTACCAGATCACAGTGGACGCCATTCACGACACGACAGGCCTTATTCCGTTGTTGCCGCTTATGGAGCCTGAAGAACCTTGGAAAAGAAGCCTTGAAGCCCTTATCCATGCGACCTCTCTTGAGTCAGAGGAGCCACAGAAAAAAGTCCGTCTCATCTGGTTACTTGATGTACAAAACAGCACAATAAACCTGGGGCCGAGGGAACAGAAACTCCTTCCTTCAGGGGGCTGGTCGAAAGGTAGGCCTGTTTCGCTTTCCAGGTTATATCAGAGTAGTAAGCTCACGTTTCTTTCGCCTCAGGATCGCAAAATATGTACAGCGATTAAGAAGACTCACAATGTCGAAACCCAGGGCGTCAATTATAACTTCGTGATGGATAAAGCCCTTGTTGCCATGATCGGGCATCCACTACTCTTTCTCCTTGAATCACCCAGTACCCCCGTCGAACTGATCTCCGGAGAACCTGAACTTCTGGTGGAAGAACGTGGTGAACTGCTGCATATTCGTTTTGCGCAGCCAATCACCTCAGACAATATCACCATCTATCAGGAAACCCCGACGAGAATTAAAGTTATAAAAATCAGCGACAACCATCGTCGAATAGCACAGATTACCGGCAAAGATGGGCTTACTGTCCCCAAATCAGCAAGTGAGCACGTACTTACCGCCATTGGTAACATTTCATCTTTCATGACTGTCCATTCGGCTATTGCTGCAGACCGAAAAAGTGGAGAGAAAAACAACATAACCTTTGTTGAAGCCGACTCGACCATCTACATGCACCTCCTCCCTTATGGCACAGGTTTCAGACTGGAAATGTTTGTAAAACCATTCACCGAGGGTGGGCATTACCTTAAACCGGGCCAGGGTGTTGAGAATATCATGGCCGAGGTAAACGGCAAACGATTACAAACACGACGAAATCTCGCACTTGAAGAAGAGAAAGCACGAGACATTGAAGAACTCTGTCCGATCTTTGATCTAGCGATGGATCTTGAGCAGGAAAATGACCGTGAATGGCATCTTCAAGACCCGGATGATTGCCTTCAGGCATTGCACGAGCTTCAGGAAATTCGAGAAAAAGTTGTTATCGAATGGCCGGAGGGTGAGAAGCTTAATATCACTCACCAGGCCTCCATGGATAACCTCAACCTGAAAATCCGCACAAATCGTCACAACTGGTTTGCCATGAGCGGCCAGATTCAACTTGATCAAAACACAGTAATCGAACTCAAAGATCTGCTGGCCAAAATGAAAACCTCCTCAGGTAGATTTATCGAACTTGGTGACGGTCAGTTCCTGGCTCTCACTCAGGAGTTTAGACGACGACTTGAGGACATGAATGCCTATTCGGGCACTATGGGCGGACTTGGCAAAGATGACGAGGATGATAACGAAATTCTTATTCACCCTCTTGCAGCGATGCCCCTTGAAAAACTTACAATGCGTGCAAAAACATTGACGGATAGCGGCTGGGAAAGTCAGCTCACCCGAATTCGTGATGCACAGGATTTCAAGCCGGATATCCCTTCTACTTTGCAAGCCGAACTGCGAGATTATCAGCAGGAAGGATTTGAGTGGCTTGCCCGTCTTTCATTCTGGGGCGTAGGTGGTTGTCTGGCAGATGATATGGGACTGGGTAAGACCCTTCAATCTCTAGCTATCATTCTAAAGCATGCCACAGAAGGACCATCATTGGTAGTCGCGCCTACATCTGTTTCTACCAACTGGATGAGTGAGGTTGTCAAGTTTACTCCAACGCTTACAATCAAGACTCTGATCGGAAAAGATCGTGAATCTATTATCAATAGTCTCGGTCCGTTTGACCTGCTAATCACCACATACACTCTTTTGCAACAGGAAGAGGACAGGCTTAAGGATGTGAAGTGGCAGACAGTCATTCTCGATGAAGCGCAAGCGATAAAGAACGCTGCAACAAAACGCAGTCGAGCGGCAATGTCTCTACAGGCAAAATTCAAGCTGATTACCACAGGTACCCCTATTGAGAACCACCTTGGTGAGTTGTGGAACCTGTTCCATTTTATTAATCCAGGTCTTCTTGGGACGCTCAACGACTTTAATGAACGTTATGCTATACCTATTGAACGTTTCCAGGACCGCGATGCACGCATGAAGCTTAAAAAGCTGATTCGTCCTTTCATCCTCAGGCGTATTAAATCGCAGGTACTTGATGAGCTGCCTTCCAGGACAGAAGTCACTCTTGATGTTGAGATGAGCCCTGAAGAGACGCATTTCTATGAAGCGCTTCGACAAAATGCCATCGATATACTTGAGAGTAATAAGGAGAAGAAAGGCCGCCATCTACAGATTCTGACAGAAATCATGAAACTCCGTCAGGCCTGCTGTAACTCGCGCCTACTTGATCAGAACAGTTCAATACCAAGTGCCAAGCTCGAAGTATTTTCTGCTGTTGTAGAAGAACTTATTGAGAGTCGACATAAGGTTCTGGTGTTCAGCCAGTTCATTGGACATCTACAGATCATTCGCGAATACCTTGTAGAAAAAGGTATATCCTACCAGTATCTGGATGGAGCAACGAGTTCTAAACTTCGTAAAGAACGTGTTGAAAACTTCCAGGCCGGCCAAGGTGATGTTTTCCTTATCAGCCTCAAAGCTGGGGGACTCGGCCTCAACCTGACAGCTGCAGATTACGTTATTCATATGGATCCGTGGTGGAACCCTGCCATTGAAGACCAGGCTTCCGATAGAGCCCATAGAATCGGGCAGACCAGACCTGTCACCATTTACAGACTTGTCTGCAAAAACACCATTGAGGAAAAAATCGTCAGACTCCATCAGGAGAAACGTGATCTCGCCGGTAGCCTTCTTGAAGGTAGTGACATGAGTGCGAAAATGAGTTCGGACGACCTGCTTGACCTGATTAAAGAAAAATAACACACAAGGAGTCTGTCGGGTTATAGCATTTTTTTCACAGATCAAGGCATTTTCGAATAATCAAGCACAGCCATATATTTGATATTGCGAGCATTGTTTTTTTTGTAAATAACGCCGAGATGGGGAATAAGGGTATAATCCGACAGGCTCCTAGGAGGCTGTCCGAGAATTAGGGTTTTGGTCAAAATCGAGAAGTTTTCAGAAAATAAGCACAGCCATATACCTAATATTGCGAGCATTATTTTCTAAAAAATCCGGAGATTTTGGGCCAAAGCCATTCTCGGACAGCCTCCTAGCACCGTTCAATCAGAGTATTGGCCTGAAAACCACCTGGCCCATACTCTGCCATATCGTCAGGCCAAATACCTGCCCTACCAAAACAGACGCTTAAAATCCCGATTGTAATTGAAGCAGTATCAAACCATAAAAATATAGATCGCCGGACTGAAACTGCCACCCCATATGCACTCCGCACTTTGAACAAAGTGCTACCTTCCAGAGAAACCCAGGGAACCACGAAAATTCAGCACTTGATTCGCCAAGCACTGCACATCCCGGAGCGTTACTAAAACACCCCAATTCATAAACAATCCCGGCTGGATTAAAAAAGGTATGGCGATGTGTACCCGAAATCTCAATTTTTCGGTCTTCAGATGTGATCTTGTGATTACAACTACGGCAAATCAGAACTGGATGCTTCTCAGGGTTCGAATCGTCCTGAGACTCAGCCTCGATTATCTTCTGCAGATCACCAACCTCCTCTTTAAAAAGAAGTAGGCCGGATGTGTAAAGGTACGGCAGGCCGGGGATAGCAGGGCCTGCCGGTATATCAGGAAGTCCATCTCTCATAAGCGGATTCCCCCGGCAACCGGCAATCATCGTAATCGCCGGTCACCATTAAGCATTATTTGGGCTACTGCTTAGTGAAATAATCCACAATCGCCTCAACCATTGCAGGAATTGTGTACTCTTCAGGTTGAATATCAACCTGCAAACCGTTATCGGTCACTGTCTTTGCAGTAATAGGACCTATTGCGGCAATTTTCACACCATTAAGCAGACTCAACAACTCTTCCTCATTCGCTGCATCTACCATGGTGAGGAAGTTGCGTACTGTAGAGGAACTAGTGAATGTTAGCATATCCACGTTGCCAGCTTCAAG
The DNA here is from genome assembly GCF_005116655.2 of Desulfosediminicola flagellatus. Classification (GTDB taxonomy): domain Bacteria; phylum Desulfobacterota; class Desulfobulbia; order Desulfobulbales; family Desulfocapsaceae; genus Desulfopila; species Desulfopila flagellata. The sequence goes on from NZ_CP050698.1 coordinate 4,740,837, forward strand.
TTCTTCACGCAATGCTTCTTTACGACCGGCAGGTGGTACATTCTGATAGACAGGCGCTATAGTTACCTGTGCTCCGGCTCCGCGAAGAGTCTCCGGAAGAATCTCACGGGCCTGCTGTGCCCTCGGAATAAGTATATTACGTCCTTCAATTCCCTGGTCAAGAAGACTTTCGGCAAGCCCTTCGCCGGTGAAAACACTCGGAATAAGATCTGCGTTAAGTCCGTATTGAAGCAGGTAGTCTGCAGTGCTTTTTCCTACAACACCGATATCAGGCCCTTTAAGGTCCCTGGCATCCATTCCTTTTGCAAAAAGACGCTCAAAGAAATACTTTACACCGTTAAGTGATGTAAAGAGTATCCAGTGGTACTCATCAAGTCGCTCCAACTCTCCATCGAGAACAGTATAATTCTCCACCGGTGTTATGTTGATTGTAGAGCATTCTATGCAGTTTGCTCCTGCTTCCTCAAGCCCTGCCATCAATTCACTTGCCTGCTCACGGGTACGGGTCACAATGATCTTGCGACCAAACAACGGACGCTTCTCAAACCAGTCAACAGACTCTTTAAGACTGACAACCTCACCGACAATGATAAGCGATGGAGGAGTGATTCCTGCATCTTTTACCACATCAGCTATAGTTTCAAGGGTTCCAACAACTGAGCGCTGCTCCGGAGTTGAGGCCCAGCGTACGACAGCAACAGGAGTTTTAGGATCGCGTCCATGCTTTAACAGGTTCTTGACAATGATTGGCAGATTCTTGATGCCCATGTATATAACAAGGGTACCTGCACCTGTAGCAAGCTTGGACCAGTCGATATTTGAATCTGCTTTTGTTGGGTCTTCATGGCCTGTCAAAAATGCAACAGAAGCGGTAAAATCCCTATGGGTAATAGGAATACCGGCATAGGTTGCAGCTGCTGTAGCAGAGGTAACACCGGGAACAACCTCAAAAGGGACTCCCGCCTTGTACAACTCCTGCACTTCTTCTCCGCCACGGCCGAAGATGAATGGATCCCCACCTTTTAAGCGAACAACGACTTTTCCGCTTTTAGCATGATCCACCAACATCTGGTTAATCTCTTCCTGGGTGTGAGTGTGCTTAACACCGCCACGCTTTCCGGCATAAATGAGGATAGCATCTTTGGGAACATGCTTGAGCAGTTTTTTGCTCGCCAGGTAATCGTAGACCAGTACTTCCGCCTTCTCCAGAAGATATTTACCACGTACAGTGATAAGGCCTGGATCACCGGGTCCTGCTCCTACGAGATACACCTTTCCGCTTCTGTTCGTTTTCGTCAATTCTTCCATAGCATTTTCTTGATAACCGCCTTACATCATAGAGGTTATCATACGCCGACAGGATCGGCCTTGAGTAATTAATTCGTACCAGGCTAAAAACCATAAAAGGCCAGTAGGAGTCTACTCATAAAGCACACACCCTAATGACCTGTCTCCCCGTATCCGGGGGGTACGACTTTCGTAAAGCCCTTGATTCAAAGGCAAAAAAAAGGGCACACCTTACAAGTGAGGGTATGCCCTTGAGCTTACTATAAACATGAAATCCAATGATTCTACCGGGATTTCACATAAAGTATATTACAGCTCGCTCATGATGGCTTCAGTAACTTCACCGATAGACTTGGAACCGTCAACAGAAATTACTTTTGGTCCGCTGCCGTTTTTGAAATAATTAACAGCAGCCATGGTACCGGTGACGTCATCGTAGTAGATACCATGACGTTTATCAATTGCATCTACGTCCTGATCATCAGCGCGGGTGTTGAGGTCTCCGCCACAAACACGACAAACCAGTTTACCGTCTTTCTCTACAGGCTTGATAGCCTCAAAAGCGATATGGTTTGGATGGTTGTTGTCGTTAACACAAAGACGACGACCCATGATACGCTCTGCAGCGATTTTACGGTCAAGTTCGATCTCGATTACGTAATCAAGTGCCAGACCTTCTTTCTCAAGAGTCTCAGCAAGGGTAATTGCCTGATCTTTTGAACGTGGGAAACCGTCAAGAATCCAACCGGCTTTACAATCATCTTTCTGCAGACGTGCAATCATCATAGGGATGGTGATGTCATCAGGAACAAGGTCGCCGCGATCGATATACTCTTTCGCCTGCTTGCCAAGCTCGGTACCGCCACCAATGTGCTCTCTGAAGATAGCGCCGGACTCAATATGCGGAATATCGTATTTTTTCTGTACGATCGCGCCCTGAGTACCTTTACCGCTTCCGTTTGGTCCGAAAACCAGGATATTCTTACCCATAGCATTTCTCCTTAATAGAATTATATAAAACAAAGACCATGTGCCTGATGCACACGGTTATACATTAAAGTAAATGTGCTCTCCTCCACCGCTGCCCTGTAAAGGCGGTTTCTGCATCAATATAATACGGGTGAAGCATGCTATACAATCTCCGGTAAACGTAAAACCAGGAGTGCCGGTAGCAAGGCAAGGCGTAAATATAGCCGAATTTTATCTACGAGGCCAGAAAAATATCTGCCCGAACTTTTTGACTTTCAACCTGAAAGCGGGTATTTTTTCAGCATCATTGTTCCATGGAGATAGTCAGGGCGCTCCACCATTCAGCCCTTCTAATTGTGTACTTCCCTGCCCCAGCGCAAACACTCTTATAAATTTATACATTTCAATACCAGTTATGAAACACATCCGAATAGGTCTTATTGGCTTTGGTACCGTTGGCAAAGGTCTTGCACAGGCATTGCTCGAACAACGTGAACGACTTCAACAGAAAGTTGGAGCGGACATTACTCTTTCCCGGGTTGCAGACATCAGTATAACTGAGCTTCCCGAGCAGTTCAGTGACGTTACATTCAGCCAGGATGCCAATGATATATTCAACGACCCTGATGTCGATATAGTCGTTGAACTCATAGGTGGCATGGAACCGGCCAAAACCTTTATGCTCAAAGCCATCTCCAAAGGTAAGCATGTCGTTACCGCCAATAAAGCACTGCTCTCTATACATGGTAAAGAGATCTTCGATGCTGCGGTCAAAAACAATGTTGAAGTTGGATTTGAGGCAAGTGTAGGCGGCGGAATACCAATCATCAAGTCCTTGAAAGAAAGTCTTGTTGCCAACAGGATCAATTTCATTAAGGGGATAATGAACGGCACAGCCAACTATATACTCAGCCAGATGACCGACCATGGCCTGCCATTTACCGAGGTGCTGAAAACAGCACAGGAGCTAGGCTTTGCAGAAGCGGATCCGACCTATGATGTTGAAGGAATCGACACCGCGCATAAGCTGGCAATTCTCATGACCATCGCTTACGGGCTTGATGTTAAGCTTGACGATATCAGCGTTGAAGGCATCTCCTCTATTGAGCCGATTGACATCGATTACGCCAGAAAATTCGGTTATCGCATCAAGTTGCTGGCAATCAGCCGCAACCATGGTGATCATGTAGAGGCTCGAGTCCATCCGACAATGGTTCCCGAAAATCATATGCTGGCTACTATCGGCGGAGCGTTCAACGGCATCCTCATTAACGGCGATACAGTCGGTGATGTCCTGCTTTATGGAGCGGGTGCAGGAATGATGCCTACAGGTAGCGCTGTTGCTGCCGATGTTGTTGATATCAGCCGTAACATACTTACCGGCTCAATCAATCGCGTACCGGCTCTTTCCTACCTGCCTGAGCATATCGGCAAACCGACCATCACTCCAATGAGCGATCTGGTTTGTCCATATTACTTCCGGGTTACTGCACTCGACAAGCCCGGTGTTCTCTCCACAATTACCGGAATATTTGGCAAGCATGACATATCTATCCGCTCAATGATCCAGCCGGGCCAGGATGCAAACGAGCCTGTCCATATAGTTTTCAGGACTCATCGCGCGCCAGAAGGATCAGTTAAAGACGCCATCAAAGAAATTGACGCGCTTGAACTCTGCACCGCGCCAACAGTCAAAATCAGACTCCTCAATCCTGAATAATAGATACCTATAATATATAATGAAATATCTCATTCTTGTAGGCGACGGTATGGGTGACCATCCCGTCGCTGAACTCGGCGGAAAAACCCCTCTCGAAGCTGCCAAAACTCCGATGATGGATGAGCTCTGCCAAAAAGGCGAGCTGTTTTTGAACAACACCATCCCGGACGGCTACCCGCCAGGGAGCGATGTGGCGAACATGTCGCTTCTGGGGTACAGCCCTGCACTCTATTATACAGGGAGGTCTCCACTTGAAGCCGCGTCAATGGGTGTTGAACTGAGTCCTGACGAGACCGCCTTTCGCTGTAACATGGTGACTCTCGATAAATCCGCTGACGGCAAGGTGACTATGGTTGACTTCAGTGCCGGTCATATCACCAATCAGGAATCACACGAACTTATTGCTGCCCTGGAAGCTGAGTGCTCGTCTGAGATGTTTCATTTCCATCCGGGCGTGAGCTATCGTCATCTGATGGTATTGAATGGTGAGTTACCTGGTATTACGACAGTCCCACCACACGATTATATCGAAAAGGATGTCACTGAACACTACCTGAATTACTTCAAAAATCCTCAATGGAAGGCGCTTCTTGAGAAAGTAGAAAAGATACTCGCCAACCATCCGGTAAACCTCAAACGGATTGAAGAGGGCAAGGCCCCGGCCAATATGATCTGGCTCTGGGGAGAAGGCAAGATGCCCAGTGCCCCGACGCTGGTTAAACGATTTGATATCAGCGGCTCAATGATAAGCGCTGTTGATCTTTTAAAAGGTCTGGGCGTTGTTGGTGGCCTGTCTGTAATCGATGTGCCCGGTGCAACCGGATATATTGATACCAATTACGAAGGTAAAGCCCAGGCAGCGATCGACAGCCTGAAAACTCAGGATTTTACTTTTGTACATCTTGAAGGCCCTGACGAAGCTGGTCATAAAGGCAGCCTTGAAGATAAACTGACCGCTATAGAAGACTTCGACTCACGTATCGTCAAACCGATATACGAGGCTCTACAAGCATCAGGCGAAGCGTTCAGGATGGTGATCACCATGGATCACTTCACCCCACTCGCCGTCCGCACCCATACACTTGAACATGTGCCGACTATCCTCTTTGACTCACGGAATATCGAAAATGGCAGTGGCCGGAATTTCAATGAACGCGAGGCCAATGCCCATGATCAACAAATGCACAATGGTATAGTCGACGGACACACCATGATCGAAAAACTGCTGGAAAGGTAAATTATGGAAAAACATGTCTACCAAACAACAGTCCGGGTGCTTTATGGCGATACAGATGCAGGTGGTGTCGTCTATAACGCCAATTACCTGAGATACTTTGAACACGGCAGAACAGAACTCATGCGTGAATGGGTATGTGCCTACAGCGAAATTGAAAAGATGGGATTCATCCTCCCGGTCACCGAATGCTGGACCCGCTTCAAAGCGCCTGCAGTCTATGACGATCTGCTGATCATCGAAACCGAGATAAGTGAACTGACGAAGATCACATGCAAATTCAGCTACAGAATCTGTCGTGATGAAGGCAATGGAAAAAAGCCCAAACTTCTGGTTAAAGGCTATACGGTACATGCTGCCGTTACCCGTGAGGGAAAACTCACCAGATTACCATCTGATATCATAACCAAAATTGCTAAATACACGCCTGGAAAGGTTGAAACATAAGCAATAAACTACAATTTCATTGACAGTTTTTCCTCACGCAGTATATTAGTTGTCTCAACGCGGGGTGGAGCAGTCTGGTAGCTCGTCGGGCTCATAACCCGAAGGTCAGGGGTTCAAATCCCTTCCCCGCTACCAATGCCAGGGTAAGGACTTACAGATCTAATCTGTAAGTCCTTTTTTTTTACTTTTTTATCCACAATCGACATCTGCAACCGATTAGAGCTAAGTCGAAATTGAGACTTCCATTATTTTAGCAGGGTCTGTTTGTAGTTCAACAGCGCATCAGATACAGACTCAAGAATATCTTCATTCGTATCTTTTCGTGCAACAATCACTGCCTCAACACATGCCGTTGTAATCTCTTTGTCATTAAAGAAGCCTTTTTGAGTGTCGATTTTTCTAAATTGATATACAGGTTTTCCTGTAGAGGGAAGCTTATCGTTGAGATCTTTGTCATTAAAACCTACGAGTTCTAAATCTTCGTTTTTCAGAACAGTCTTCGCCATCTGACCATCCAGATTCGGTTGAGTAACCCACATCACGGCATCAACCTGCTTGGCAATGAGTTTGCTCAGTGCTCTGGAACCTCCGGTAAATTCAACCCGGCTGTTTTTATATTTAGGCTCAAGCTTCAGCATATAATCCCAGGTTACTGCTGTGCCGGAACCTTTACTGCCCACGGCGATAGTTGCATCTTTAACGGACTGAAGATCATCTTCACTTTGCACCTTACCTTCTTTGCGTACAGCCAGGTATGCGCATTCTTCATATAATCCGCCAATGATCTCAAGTTCCGTCGAGACTTCAGGATGCTTCAAGGCATACCAGGCAAATGCATCCATCTGAACAAGTCCAATCTGAGCCTCACCCTTCATTAGACGTTCGAGATTTTCTACTGATCCTTTACTGGTGATCACTTCACCTGTGCCGAGCATATTTTTTAGATTATGACCCACCTTTACATATGAACCAGTTTTACTGCCAGTTGTTATAACAGGCCCTTCGGCCATGGCTGCACCAGCAACAAGCAATACCATCACGGCAACAAGCATCCTTTTCATTTAACCCTCCTGTCTGTTTATTGTGGCTAGAAGTCTGTCGGGGTCAACGGATCGTTACGAAATATTTTTGCAATCTTAACCGCCTCACCATTTTCGTCGTAGATTCGTTCCTGAATTCGACACGCTTCTGGATATTGAGCCAATCAGAGTTGACCTCATTACGCGTAACAGAGTGTAGTGTTTCCAGCTAAACAACAGCGTTTACGCGTATCATCCTGCATGATGCAAGTGATCCAGTTATCATGATATCATAAACTCAAAACAGAGAAGTATATTACTTTCATTTCAATTTAAAAGGTGCGCCACTCCCCATACAAAGCTGCTTTCCATGTGATTTATACAACCATTTCCTGTCCAAGGATTTTTGCAAAACCCCATTGGTAGCTATTTTTTTTCGTTGCCAAACCTGCATGTGCCCATGAACCTCCTTTCCCCGCATTTCTCATGAACTGTATTGATTAGAAATCCGGGCTATATATATTCAAACACCATCACTATTAGTATTGACACATATTTTTAAGCGTGTATAGTGGACCCTTCCAACGCGGGGTGGAGCAGTCTGGTAGCTCGTCGGGCTCATAACCCGAAGGTCGTAGGTTCAAATCCTGCCCCCGCTACCAAAGTAAAAAAAAGGACTTACAGATTTATCTGTAAGTCCTTTTTTTTTGTTTCTGCTGACCTTTTCCCACCTGAATAATTACCTTACTCTCTAACATAGATGATGAGATGGAAAAATTGCTTTAAATGGATTAGAGTATGTTAATCTGTTGGCTATAACAAACGCCAAACAATACGAATATGATTCAGTGAATATTCAGTAGTTGATACGTCAAGATATGTCCCCGACAATCTGCTATAAGCAAGCCCGCAATTACCGGTAACAATCTTTCCCGCTGAGACTCAGAGATCACATCCATTCGACATACGCTTATAATCGACATAACACTGTTACCTGTCTTCACCATAGGTAGATAGCACGAGGAGACAATCCCTCGGAATCACCTGCGATTGATTTTCCAGTGTGAGCGAATTACGCATAACTACACTCCTAACTATGATAAAGAAAATTGAATTACTGGCCCCCGGTGGCGATCTCGACTCTATCAAGGCTGCAATTGCTGCAGGGGCCGATGCTATATACTGTGGTCTGAATAGATTTAATGCCCGGAACCGGGCTGCCAATATCTCTATAGAAGATTTACATGAGGTTTTGCGGCTGGCCCATGCAAACAATTGCCAGGTTTTTCTCACGTTAAACATCATCATTGTTGAAGATGAAATTCGGTCTTTTGTAGGATTGCTGAACAAATTAGTCAACACAGGCATTGATGGCATAATTCTGCAGGATTTAGGGATGCTTTACCTCGTATCCACCTACTTCAAAAGTCTAAAAATCCATGCTTCCACTCAGCTTACCACCCATAACTCCGGCCAAATACACTTTTTAAGCAATCTCGCAGTTACCCGTGTCAATCTCTCACGAGAGTTAAACCTTGGTGAGATCAAAAACCTGGCCGCAGTAGGACACAGTAAAGGTATCTTAACCGAGGTGTTCGTCCATGGGTCAAACTGCATCTCGTTTTCAGGCCTCTGCTATATGAGTTCGGTATTTGATGGAAAATCTGGAAATCGCGGCAGGTGCAGCCAGCCCTGCAGGGACGAATACCTCACTACTCCTCAAGGCAAATCGTACCCGCTCAATCTCAAAGACAATACTGCATACTCAGATTTAGCTGAGCTAGCTGATGCCGGGGTTGATTCGATAAAGATAGAAGGGAGAATAAAAAAATTTCACTATGTCTACACGATCGTAAAGTCCTGGAATGAACAGCTTAACAACCTTTACAACTACAGACCGCTGAACACAGATAAGACCGTCCTGCATTCGGTGTTCAACAGGGATTTCACCAACGCATTTTTGAAAGGTGATATCAATAAAAGTATGTTCATAGATAACCCCAGAGATAACTCAGCAATACACCGCTCTGAATCACATGGTGGCATCAACGAAAAAAACGTAGCCAGAGCTAAACGAGAAATTTATGACGAAAGAACTGAACTCATAGAATCCGTAAGAGATAAAATCGAATCACTCACTATTGAAAAGGTACCGTTACTCTATAGCATTTCAGGGCAACATGGTTCACGTCTAAAACTCTATGTTCAGACTCCCAACGATTCATTTTCCGTTGTTTCCAAAAGTAATCTTGTAGAATCAGCAACACCAGGAGTTCTGCCTTACACAGATAACCAACGACCCGATGAGCAGAAATTAGGCAAAATGGGTAACGAGGCCCTATCTAAAAAAGAGAAAAAACACCTTTCCATATGCCTGAACCATGTAAGTTTACTAGAGCACCTCGCCTACGCTGGCAACACCGACTATTACATCAGTGATCTTGAGGTAGAGAATCTTGACAGTAATCTTTCGCTGCCGTTTGCAGATCTCACCGCCATAAAAAAACGAATAGCCTTCTATCTGAATGGCTCAAAAAAGCCGATTCCACCAGTTGAGTTACCTCAGATCAAAACTCATGAAGATCCGAAGATTAAACCAACTCTGGCTGTATTGATTTCATCTCGAAAGGATCTAGAGCTTTGCAAGACAACCTCTGCGGATTTCTACTACCAGCTGCCCAACTATATAGGAAAAGAGCTTTCCAGCTTTGTTGAACTCTTCAGGAGCACCACACATCTTACCCCCTGGTTCCCATCCATTCTTATCGGAAACGAATACACCAATGCTGTTGAATTACTCAGGCAGGTTGAGCCCAAACGGATTGTCACGAACAATACCGGAATAGCTTATGAAGCTTCTAAGCGCAGAATATCCTGGATAGCCGGCCCTTACCTCAACATAGCTAATTCCTACAGTCTGCTATACCTGCAAAAGCTTCCAAATTGTTCCGGTGCCTTTATTTCAAATGAACTCAATCGATTTCAGGTGAAAATCATTAAGAAACCTGAAGGTTTTAACCTGTACTACAGTATCTACCATCCGATCTTACTTATGAAGAGCAGGCAATGTCTGTTCCATCAGGTTATTGGATGTACTAAGCCTTCCATGGATGATGATTGTCTTACGAACTGTGATCAATCTACGTCGATTACTCGTTTAAACGATACCCCTCTTTACATTAATAAATCAGCAGGCAACTTGAACTGTATCTACAATAGTGAAAATTATCTCAACACAGATGTTGTCACTAACCCACCGAATACATTCTCAAGCTTTTTCATTGACCTGCGAGAGATAGAGACCGAGACAACAGTAACAACGGACAAACAGGGAATACTGAAAAATTTTGAACGTCTTATCAATGGAGATTCCTGTTCTCAAGCAGAAATTTTTGAAATATTTCAAAACACAACGAATTCTCAATATACTAAAGGAATCTGATGAGAGTCTCATGATGAACAGACTCCTCTGTACCACTCCAGAACAAGAATGAGTTGATTTGTAATATTAACTGCGCGACAAACAATAAACATTCAATCAGCCTACTCCCTATTATTTCATCGTTTTATCATGGTACCTCTAAAGATCCAGACACCTATGATCAAATAGCACCACTATTATGATTGACACACTTTTTTAAGCGTGTATAGTGGGCCCTTCCAACGCGGGGTGGAGCAGTCTGGTAGCTCGTCGGGCTCATAACCCGAAGGTCGTAGGTTCAAATCCTGCCCCCGCTACCAAAGTGATAAAAAAGGACGTAAAGCAATACGCTTTACGTCCTTTTTTTTTGCCCTTTGATATGACTAAAAAGACGATAATAGTAACCGTATTAACGTGATGTGTTACAAAATGATTTACAATCAACACTCGCTTTTATCAATTACTGGACTATTCAAGCGACTTGTACTCATCCCGGGCCAGATACGAAACACTCCCAATATAGCTCTGATCAACACCCAGCCACCGGTTATCCACCAGATTAATGACAGACTTACTGTAGAAGTCACTTCCAGCAGTATAATTGCCACCACACCACTTAGAGTGGCGGAGATCACCACATTTCGTAAATACGTAAAATCTCCTGTCCCCCAGTGAATGCCGTCTGTTACAAAAGCGATAGCTGCAACTGGCTGAAGAATTGCTGAGATTGTCCAGGCTGGATAAAAGAGCACTACACCTGATGCTGGCACAAGGATGGCTGCAACGGTAGATGCTCCGGCTAACATAACAGCCATAAGAAACAGGCCTACCCATATACTTATATAGCAGACCAGGCGAGCTACCTTCCTGGCATTATCAATATGGCCTGATCCAAAGAAATAGCCGATAATACTCTGGGCAGTAATTGCCGATGCATCGAGAAATAGACTTGTAAATACCCACACCTGCCGAATAGCCTGATGTGCCGCACCGCTCTCAGCGCCAAGCATGGTTGCAGATCTGGTAGCAAGAAGCATAAAGAGGATGAGCGATCCGGTACGTACAAACATATCCCGACCGATAGCCAATAGTTTTTTCACATCTGCCAGATCGATATTTTTTGTAAATCCAATCCTTTTATAGATGATGTATCCGCACCATAATGCACCAATCCATTGGCTTATGGCACTGGCTATCGCTGCACCAGCAATACCCAGTGCCGGTATTGGTCCAAAACCAAATATGAGTAGCGCATCGAGCAGGATATTAAGCACATTAACTGCTACAGCAATCACCAGTGGTGAGCGCATGTCCGTTAAACCATAAAGAATACCAAATGATGTCATGGTCACCAGTATGGCAGGGCTGCCGAGTGCACGAAAGCGTATATAGATAACTGCATGTTCACTCAACAGATCGGTTGCTCCCATGGCTATGGTCAGCACTGGAGCCAATAGTACAAGCAGGACTGCCATCAGCAATCCGATAGTAACAGCAAAGATGAGTGCGAGACTGCCGAACCGCCTGCCCCTATCCATATCCTGGCTACCAAATGCCTGGGAAACTTCAGTTTGGCTTCCTACACTCAAAAAATTAAACAACCACATACCGCTGGTAAGTACTACTGTGCCGACACCAAGGGCCGCTAGTGATTCCGCTCCAAGCTTTGCAACAAATGCGGTATCAACTAGTCCGGTTAATGGTTCAGCCAGTATTGAGAACAACACAGGAATCCAGAGAAGAAAAAAATTTCGATATGGGCGATGCAGGAACTCCCGCACCCTTGATGTTGATGACATGATGTGATGTAAAAAATATATAAAGAACCTTCGAATACAGCTTCCTCTGCTCTTCCTTACAGTTGCCAACCCGCATGCAAACATGGGGCATTCCTTGCTGTAAATGTCTCGGATATGCCTTACTTGTACCGATCTATTACATACGTGGACATTTTGCTATCGCCATTTATTGTGATACAGCGATTGCGACACAACATCTCTTAACGACACTCCACTTTCTCTATCGTATTTCCTGATAGGTTCTCCTGACAACGAAACAGCACGTTAACAACTAAATTCAGTCACTTGCATGAACATAAGTGCTTTTTTTACAATCAACACCAATAAAGAATTGGATAGCAGTTAAAACCAAAATTACCACAACAAATCAGCTCTTATATTTTCTACTATAAGTAAAAAGGATCAAACGGATTATCTCAAAATAAATTCACTGCCTCGATATCAGCAAACTACTGTTCACTGGGCCCGGCAGTTCGGCAGTAGCACCTCTCCGCGAACTTCTTAATTTTAAACATGGTATTTTTTCTTTTGAAATATTTGCCAGCGCCACCGAAGGACACGGAGCACGAAAAGATAATTCGACTGAAAAATAGCAAAGGCACCTACATACAAAAAGCCGTAAATGATGCAGCGGCAGCATCATTTACGGCTTTTGGGTACTCTAACGACGTAGCGAAAATCAGGTTAGGCTGATTGCTCAGCTTCTATCTGTTTATCCGTCTGCACCTCAGGTTTAGCATAAAACAGGAAGAGGGCAAACACGACGATAGCAATCGCCACACTAGCCACGTTAGATGGTGCCGCAGGCAGACCCAAACCTATCTTTGCCTGCAGAATGAAGGCTGCATCCACTGCTGTCATAAAGGTTGCCGGAAGTGAACAGATCCAGTGACATTTCCCTTTTCTGGCAAGATAAATTGCAGCACTCCAGAGAACCATCATAGAGAGCATCTGATTTGACCAACCGAAGTAACGCCAGATAATTTTGAAATCTACCTGAGTAATAAAAAAGGCAGCAATGAAGAGCGGAATAGCAATCAGCAGACGCTTTGTAGCTTTGGATTGATCCATCTTAAAGGTTTCAGCAATAATAAGACGGGTTGATCGGAATGCTGTATCACCACTGGAAATGGGAAGAATTACCACACCCATAATTGCCAGGAACCCACCAAGCGGGCCAAGAAGTGTATTACATGCTTCATTAACAACTGCAGCAGGGGAACCAGATGCGATAACAGCGTTCATCGCTCCCGCATTCTCGTAAAACGACATACCAACTGTTGCCCAGATCATGGCAATGATACCTTCCATAATCATTGAACCGTAAAACACCTGACGACCGCGATTCTCATTTCTGATACAACGCGCCATAAGCGGCGACTGCGTAGAATGAAATCCGCTGATAGCGCCACAGGAAAGAGTGATGAACAGCAGTGGCCAGATAGGCTTTTCACCAGGATGGGTGTTGGCTGCAAAGTCGAGGTTCGGCAGAATCTCATACCCATGATAAACCAGACCAAACATGATGCCGATGGTCATGAACAGTAAGAGTGCACCGAATATCGGATAGAGTCGACCGATTACCTTATCAATTGGCAGAATAGTCGCTATGAAATAGTAGAAGAAGATACAGCCGATAAGCAGTTGCAGGTTAAAGCCAGTAAGGTTGCTCAGGAGTTTTGCAGGTCCGAGGATGAAGACAACACCAACCAGCAGCAACAGGATGACAGAGAAGATGCGAAGTGTCTGGCGTGCAGGCATTCCCATGATATCGCCGACAACCTCAGGAATAGACTTGCCACCACTACGAACAGAAAGCATACCGCTGAAATAGTCATGGACAGCACCGGCAAAGATACAGCCAACAACAATCCAGATAAGCGCAGAAGGCCCGTAGAGCGCGCCAAGAATTGGTCCGAAGATCGGTCCGAGTCCAGCAATATCGAGAAGCTGAATGAAAAATACTTTCCAGGTCGGCATGGATATGTAATCAACACCATCCTCCTGGGTCAAACATGGGGTTTTACGATTAGCATCAATCCCAAAAACTTTTTCAACGAACACTCCGTAGGTGAAATAGCCGAGTATCAGCAATGCCACACATGTTAAAAAAAACACCATTTGCTACATCCTCCAAGTAAAAATTTCAAACTCTATGCCGCTAATTTCCTGTTAATTCCGGGCACAGAGTAGCCTGCAGAATGAGCACTGCCCACTGATTGGGGATGAGAGGTCGTTTTGAGATGTTGAAATGTCGGTGAACGGAGTTGAAATGCATTCGTGCTTCAAGGGTGGGAACACCCTTGAAGCCATTGTTACTCCGACAATTCCGGATGGTGTAAAGCAGATAGGTCGAGGTTCAATATGATTCTACACAAATGATGTATCACGAGTTTTCGGCAACCAGGCCAACATCATGCATTGCCGGTATACGAAATGAGATCGACGTTCCACCGCGTCGTGAACCGGCAATCTCTATCGCATAATCAGGTCCGTAGATCTGTTCAAGCCGATGGTTTGAGTTGCGTAACCCAACACCCTCTTTATGCGATTCAAGATCATTTCTGGCAAGCAATGAAGCCCGAATATTTTCTGGAATACCGGCACCATCATCTTCAACAGTCACTTCCAATACATCGAGGTTTCTGTATATTCGTAAACCCACGGTACCACCACCTTCCCTGGTTTTGATGCCGTGTTTAATCGCATTCTCAACAAGAGGTTGAATAATAAGAGAAGGAATTGGCCAGTTTTCACATCCCGGTTCAACATCGATATTAACCTGTATCAAGTCACCAAACCTCGCTTTCTCAATGGCAAGATAGGAATGTATCTGCTCAAGCTCATCCGCAAGAGGAATAAACCCTCTGCTTGAATCGAGGTTTTTCCGCATATACAGCGACAGATCAAGTATCAGATCCCGTGCCTTTTCCGGCGCTGTGCGGCAAAACGAGGCAATGGTATTGAGTGAATTAAAGAGAAAATGTGGATTTATCTGTGCCTGAAGATGTTTTATCTCAGCATGGGCCAGCAGTCTGTCCTTTACCTGGATATCCTCAAGTTCCAGTTGGATAGAAAACAGATCTGTAAGACCCTTGACTATCTCAAACTGAATCCGGTTCAATGTCTGGCTTCTTGAACCATATAATTTTAGCGTTCCTACAATAGATCCGCCTTTTTTGAGCGGCACAATTATCGCTGAATAGAACGGACATTTTTCGTGGTTACAGCCGATATTGACGCGCTTTCTCAAAAAAATCGGATTCCCCGTTGCAATCACTTTACGTGTAGCACTGGTTGCGATTGGTCTCCCTGCCAAATGGTGGTCATCCCCCTGCCCGACATGGGCCAGTACATGCGTTGCATTGGTAATGGAAACTGCCGCAACCGGCAGGCGTTGATAGATTATCCGTGATGTAGCTAGAGCCGTCTCGCTGTTAAGGCCATCACGCAAATGCCCTACCGTTTTGTTGGCAATATCAAATATTCTCTGCGCCTGGGTTGAATCCTTTTTGTCCCTGAATTCAAAGAGTGTTTTGATAACATGTATAAACAGACCTGCCCCCAGGGTATTACAAATCAGCATCGGCAAGGCTATAACCTTGACCAGTTCCACGGCATGGTCAAAAGGACGGGATATCAGCAAAACAAAACCCATATGCATTGCTTCTCCAAGAAACGCGAGCACCATCGCGATATTCCAGTCCATGTGCTTTTCTGCATATCTATAGTGGACGTATCCGGCAATAAGCCCTTCAACAATCGTTGCCAACGAACAGGGAAATGCACTGAATCCCCAAGGATCTATGAGAAATCGATGCCCTCCGGCAATCAGACCTGCACCCAGCCCGACAACCGGTCCACCATACAAACCAGCCGTAATCACTGCCATTGCCCGCAGATTAGCAATCGAATGAAATATGGCATTGCCACTGTATGTACCGAGAATTCCAAAAAAACCAAAGAACAGGATCAGGAACATCGTGTTATAGATGGTATTTCGCTTAAAATTCAATTCCTGGACCGGTGAAATCGTGAGTAAAACAAACGCACCCGCGACCAGCAGTCCCACATGTTTTAACAGAACTGTTACTAATGCATAGATGCCCATACTGTTATATTCCCAATCTCTGCTTAAACGCTTTTACCCGGGTTCTGCTTACGGTAAGTTCTGTGCTCTTACTATCGTTCATGATCAGGTTATATTTGCCGTTAAACCAGGGGCTGAATTCGCGAATACAATCGAGGTTAACAAGTACTGCTCTATGCGTTCTGAAAAATGGCGCTCCCGCAAGATGCTCTGCCAGTTTATCCATGGTGGCAATGCCATACATTGTGAACACTTCATCATGAGTATGAATACATATGCCGTTTGACTCACACGAGCAGAACACAATCTCCTGAGGTGCCAGCAACTGGATGCGACCATTTTTCTCAACCGATACTTTTACTGTCTCCCGCGGTGTACCCATCTTGTTAAGCAATTCCTGAAGAGTAGTTTGCAGATCACCTGACTCTTTCGGCTCTTCAATAAGAAGATTGCGAATGCGCCCCAGCGTAATATCAAGCCGCTTTTCAGAAAATGGCTTCATAATATAGTCCACTGCGCTCTCTTCAAACGCCTTCACAGCGTAGTTGTCATAGGCTGTGGCAAAAACAAAGAGCGGCATTGGTGTATGGCCTGCAAGTTCGGCAATTACATCAAAACCGTTTTTACCAGGCATCTGTATATCAAGAAAGACCAGATCAGGAGTTATCTTTTTAATCAACGAAACCGCTTTACCGGCTGAGTCCGCTTCACCTGTTACCTGTACATCATCATAGCGTGACAGGAGATAACGTAACTCATCACGAGCAGGTTGCTCATCGTCAACAATGACACATTGAATTTTCATAAGAATCGAAAATAGTGGAAGAGAGTGGAAAATAATGTCTACGAAGAACAGGGAATATCTGCTTGCGGAACAACGTTGAAGGTAATCTCGTTCTCAAGTAATTTTACAAATTCAGGAGTAACTATACTCGCTCTTCGACACTATTTCAAATGAGCCGTTTGACTCATTAGGCTGTACTTGGGTATTTGTTCTACAATTTCAAAATGTTTTTTCGCTATTTGGGCAGTTCAAAAATACTCTTAATTCGTTTTTCTGGCATTTCGCGAATTCAAGCATAAATAGCTCAAAAGAACCCATTCCAGGTACCATTCATCAGATATTTCAGCATGAACAATATAGTATATACCGTATAGACTATATACTATACTCAGCTACGAATTTACCCCCAGGAAGAACGCAGAACATCCTGATATTTAGAACATAGTAAGAAATACACGATTTACTGAAACAGCTACATAGTCGGGAAAATAGTGTGCAGAAATGAAATTGCCTGATGAATATACAGATAGAGATGAAAATTCACTCAATACGAATGTTGTACTTTTCGAGCAGACCGGCAAGACCGAAAATTGAAAACCTGGCATTCTTTACCCGGTTTCCTTCAGGATCTATGGAGTAGTTTATCGACGTTCTGAAATCAGCAGATATCAGAGTGGTTCTCCCGAACGTGGCACCACGCAGATCACAATTATCAAACACCGCACGCGTAAGATCGGCCTGAATGAAATCGACATCATGGAGCCTGCACTCCCTGAACTCGGTACCTTTCAGCTTAAGGTCGTAAAAGGATGCCATACTCAAATCACACTCTTGAAAATAGAGTGAAACAACAAAGGGGTTACATTGCGAGAATGCAACCCCGAGAAGTTTGCAGCTATGAAATCTCACGTCATTGAGCGAGGTATTGCTAATGGTGGAATTGCTAAAGTTACAGGTCTCAAACTGACAATCTATAAACACGATATTTGAGAGATCACACCTACTGAAATCACATCCACGGAAAGTGCAGCTTTCATACTCTGAAGCCAATACATCTGTTCTGGTGAACGCTATTTGTTCAAATTCCTCGTCTTCAATCAGTGTGTCGCTCATTATTACCATCTCAACCGAGCGCGACATCCAGTGTCATCATGAGGGCAAAACCACCCATAACACCTATTGTCGCTATATCAGAGTGTTTCATTGCCTGCGACTCAGGGATGAGTTCTTCAGCAACTACATAGATCATTGCGCCCGCTGCAAAAGAAAGTGCATACGGCAAAATTGGCTGCATGACAATAACCAGCGCAGCGCCAATAACACCGGCAATAGGCTCGACCGCTCCTGAAAGCTGGCCATACATAAAACTTTTTCTACGAGACAACCCCTCGCGCCTCAGGGGCACGGACACGGCAGCACCTTCAGGAAAGTTCTGCAATCCAATACCAACAGCCAAAGCAATTGCCGCTCCAATTGTTGCGGCAGAATTACCCGATGCAGCAGCACCAAAGGCCACACCCACTGCCAGCCCCTCAGGGATATTATGTAAGGTTATAGCTAGCACCAGTAAAATAGAGCGCTGCCAACTCGTTTTAACACCTTCTGCTTCACTGGTTGGAAACCCGGGATGCACATGAGGCAAAATTTTATCAACACCCCAGAGGAAAAATCCACCACCTAAAAAACCGATAAGCGGCGGAACCCAGGGAATACCGCCCGATGCTTCTACCATACTGATCGCCGGTGCAAGCAAAGACCAGAAACTTGCAGCTATCATAACCCCGGCTGCACAACCAAGCATGCCATCCATTACTTTTCTATCGATCTCTTTAAAAAAGAAGACCAACCCGGCCCCCAGAGCTGTCATAAACCAGGTAAAACACGTACCGAGCAAAGCCTGCATAATTGGTGAAAGCTCAAGAAACCACTGAACCATTTTATTCTCCTTCGTGAATTAGCGCGATTCTGCCACAGGGAACAGGTTATTCTGTCAATATGTAACCTGTAGTACTCTTCTGAAATAACGGGATGAATTACGTACTTTCCTCAAAGGATACCATGATTTAATCTGATGATACAACAGAGATTAGTGCCTCAAAAGCACAAAGCTTTCAAACGGAAAACCGTAAGAAAAAAGACGTACCCACAAACACCGCGAAATACGATTAATATATTGAAATCAAACAATATGTGTTTTTTAGAGGGGAAGCGGAAACGACTGGGTGTTCATTTCTATCACTGAATAAGTGAGGAACACAACTCCGAGATCTGAGTTTTTGCAATCTTAGCTTTGATCTGGTCAAAAACAAAAGAACATCGGCAATGTGACAGTTGGCAGAAACCAGGTAGAGGAGGTACTGCCACATTGCCGGATCGGCGCACTTCAGGAATTAAGCAGTAATACATTTTCTACATATGTATTATCCTATCGTCGATTCACATCACCGTCAACTACTCTTTGAAGTTTTTTCCGCACCATTAAATGGAGCAGATTTTTTCATTTTCACTACCACGCCTTTAACGTTTGAGCAGATGGTGTACTGGTAAGGATAATTCTACACACTCTGCACAAAGTTTCGTCCATACTCCCGACATTCTTTCTTGCTTTCGTCGTTTGGTGCCCAATTGACACGCAGCCCTTTATCAACAACCTCAAAGCCACAGTCAACCAGTCTTTCAGAGAGGATTTTTACAGACTCACCACTCCAGCCATAGCTACCAAAAGCACCGGCTTTCTTATTTTTGAACTTCATCCCCTTCACTTCTTCAATAAGCCCGGCAACTGCGACGAGTATGCCATTATTCACTGTTGAAGAACCCAGCAATATCGCCTTTGATTTAAAAATCTCAGTGATCACGTCATTCTTGTCGGTCTTGGCAAGATTAAAGAGCTTAACCGTTACCGCATCATCTTCCCGAATTATGCCTTCAGCGATCTGCTCGGCCATAACCCGTGTGTTTTCCCACATTGTGTCGTAAAGGATAGTGATCTGGTTTTCCTGGTAACTGTCTGCCCATTCGAGATATTTATGAACTATTTGTGCCGGGTTGTCCCGCCAGATAACACCATGGCTTGTACAAATCATATCAAGTGGCAGGTTAAAACCCAGCACTTCCTTGATTTTACGAATGACCATAGGGCTGAACGGTGTAAGGATATTGGCATAATATTTAATGCATTCTGCATACAACTCAGCCTGATCAACACGATCATTAAACATATGCTCTGAAGCATAATGCTGGCCAAAACCGTCATTCGAAAACAAGATCTCGTCTCCAGTCAGGTAGGTAAACATACTGTCAGGCCAATGCAGCATTGGAGCCTCAACAAAAATCAGCTCTTTGTCACCAAGACTCAGTTTGTCTCCTGTTTTAACGACATGAAAATTCCAATCCTGATTGTAAATCCCTTTAAGTGACTTTACGCCGTTTCCTGTGCAGTAAACAGGAACATCAGGAATATGCTGCATCAATTCAGGCAATCCTCCGCTGTGATCATTTTCGGCATGGCTTGAAATGATATAATCAATTTTGTTCAAATCAATTTCCTGCCGGAGATTATCCACAAACTCTTTTGCATATGGCCCCCAGACAGTATCTATCAGGACTGTTTTTTCTTCTTTGATCAGGTATGAGTTATACGAAGAGCCCTTATGGGTTGAATATTCGTCACCATGGAACTTCCGCAGCTCCCAGTCGATCTTTCCCACCCAATGGATATTATTTTTTACTTTAAAACTCATTATCCTATTCTCCTTGTATAGTTTTATGCTGATTCAACACAACAGCCGAAAGAGACACAAGATTCATACTTTAGATTCCCACTGCATCTCACGAACTATTACGGGTTACTTTTGACCTGAATCAATCCGAAGCAGTCTCTTGTATTATACGCAACGGACCCGAGATAAAAAGTAAAGGTATGAATGTGCATGCCCCGTGGTGCCGGCAAACGTATCTGCTTTCCGAAAATACGACTACCAGACCTGTTGTCAGTGAAGGTTTTCATCCCTGCACACTGGGTATAGCAATCATAATGCCAAATATATTAGTGTATATTTTCAGACAATTATGCGGCGAAGAGTCATTTATACAACTCAAGCACGTTGTTTAAATGACAACAACGTCATATATCAAACAACAATGAGTAAAGAGATTTCAGCTGGATAACACGTAGTGATCGAAGTATGGCGAAGTATGGCAGTCAAGGTAGTCTATTATGTACGAAGACTATCGGCTACCGGCAGGAGGGAACTATAATAAAAGATTGGAGAAGTTAGATAGAATTAAGTGCTATTATTACGAGTGAAAAAAAATCGACCCGGTGATAACTGATTCTATAAAAAAATGAGCGACAATGCCCTTTAGCAGATCCATTTTATAATGGAATCGTCATAGATGTAACGATCCCATGGACATCTGCAAAGCGAGCTTAGACAACCATGACGAAGTAGATTTCCATCATGTTCATCTGCAAGATATTCAAATACATGTAGATACGGGATCCATACGCCGAACCGTCAAAAACAGAAAAACCGCCGCGATGTTGTGTCATGCGGTCTCGTGAGAAACCGGTCCAAACACGACGACGTTTACACATTCATGAGAAGGCAAATATCAGTTCTGATTTCAACAGAGTGTATTACAGATTCATAGCCATGTGATGAGGAAGAGATCACAATAAAAACTATTCAGGGATATTTCTCTTTATGTCATAACACCAAAACGAAATTCTTTAGTGCTCTTATTGCCTTGGTTCTGCCTGTTTGTTTTATTCTGTCTTGAAAGTTTTACTTTCTTGGCAATTAAACCGTCTTTGTGACGATGACATTCAAATTCGACAGTCACTCCAACTTTTAAAAACTGACAGCCGACAAGGTCAGCTTTGCGAACAAGTATATCTCCTCCACCACCATTCTCGAGAAATCCTGATTCCTTATCGCGAAACCACTTCTTAACTACAGTTTCCAAAAAACACCTCCAATTATCGTTTTTCTTTATAGTAATGAGACATATTGACTGTCGAGAATATCTCTGAAAATACTCAATACAACTTCCTGTTCAACACATGAAGGCTAAACAAATCATCTGTTTGATATCTATATGTTGAATCAGGATAACGCCTACTGCCCCAGGATCAAGATGCTTTAACTAAAAAATTCGCACCTTTAGCTATCGACACGTTTTTATTCCCTTCAAAGACGACTCTAATTGCGCCGCCCTTTTCTATCGAGATAATTTTTCCTATTCCCCACTCCGCCTTTTTATTGTGTCGAACGTTTTCGCCTGCACGTAAAATAGCTATTGCCATCGTAACCTCCTGGAAATATTTAACAAACTGTCTTGGGAAAATGTGCGACCGCTACTCATCTTCAGATACAACACGACTGAAAGATTCAGACAACTGAAATGACAGTACAATTCGCGATTGTATTTACTGTATGGAATTGTCCTGATAAAGACAAAAATAAAAAAAAGATAAAGAGTTTGCGGTCTTTGATAAGAAATCGCTCAACATGAGTTTGCATTCTTCAAACAAAATATGTGTTCAAATTCGATATGTGGAGTGATTTTACCTCGGACATTTAGTCGACTCAAAAGTCTTGAGTTGTCTTTGAAGATAAAATATGACACACAACATTGAGCTTGAGCAAAAGATTGGTTTGAGAATGGAAACGAGCTATTTGAGCTTAGTGATAACTTTTAAATTATACGTCTTAAAGAGATTTTTTGCCCTCTTTTTCTGAGAAAGAGAACATGACAGGCAACTATATTACTGTATTTACAAAAATAAGTGCATATTCTTTTTTTCAAACTCAAACTGAAAAATCACAATTTGCACAAAAAATGATCCACGAACCTTCCTTAGAACGCTTTTCATACCAGTTGTTATGAAAAACTATCAACAACTCCTCCTGAAAATCTGTTACTTTTCATCTAATTTTGAGCGCAGCGTATCTTCTTCAATCTCCGCTTCTTCATCTGAAACAATTCCTCTCAATTGAGAGCATACTTCATCAAACAATGGCGTCGGTTTGAGTTTTTTAGTATGTCGCGGGCTTTTGTCTAGGAGGCTGTCCGAGAATAGGAATTTTGGTTAAAATCGAGACATTTACAAAAAATAAGCACAGCCATATAGATGATATCGAAGTCTCATTTCATTCGCTTATCTGCGAGCATTATTTTTTGAAAATTCCGAAGAGTTTGGGCAAAAGGCCATTGTCGGACAGCCTCCTAGGGCCTTTTCATATATGGCCTTAGCCCCTGGCTTCATATGATTAAACGTGTACTTTTCAGTAATGGACTGACTTAAGGGCCTTGCCTTCGAAATCACATCCACTACCAAGGTTTCCTCATTTCCCCGAATACCATTAACAATATGTTTGACCATCCAGGATCGCTTGTCCGATAATAAGAATTTTCTCATAGATAGAGGAAAAAATGCCGACATGGCAGTTAAACAGCAATAATCATGTAATACCCAAGCGAGGATGTGACAATTTCCCTACATAACCAACCAGATTCTCGCCATAAAATACATCTACTCACACTATGGTAAAACGTCAGCATAAACCTTACAGGCAATCTATCATGTAACTTCGGCAAAACATCACTGCACATCCTCTTCAATCTCCCGCTATTACAGCGATTCAGAAGAATTTCTGTTGCTTGACAGTAGCGATTGAATAGTTTAATAAAAATGGTTCACACCCAAAAATTCACCAATACAGGATAATTTAAGAGGAATATAATGGCAGGAGAATTACAGGTTTCATCTCTTAGTGAACAAGTATACACATATTTGCGCAAACAGATGAACCTTGGCGATTTACTTCCCGGTTCAACCATCAATATCGGCGAGATCGCTAAACAGTTAGGTATAAGCAAGACCCCTTTGCGGGATGCACTCATCCACCTGGAATTAGAAGGTTTTGTAACCATCCTTCCACGGAGAGGCGTTCGGGTAAATCCACTACACATCCAGGATGTGAAAAATGCCTACGATGCCATTGGCCTGGTTGAAGCATTTATCGTCAAAGACTGTATAGACAAATTCACATCCGCCCATATCAGGCAGCTTGAAAAACTTAATAAGAAGATGATCTTGGATATCGAGAAAGATGACTTCTCAGACCTGTTTGAAGCCAACCTTGAATTCCACCATACCTACCTGGACATCTCTGATAACGAACCGCTGAAAAAGTTTATTCTTCCAATCAAGCACAGATTATATGACTTCCCCCGACAGAATTATATTCGTGACTGGGAACTGAGAAACTGCGAGGAGCACAGTCAGTTTATCGCTTATCTTAAAGACGGCAATGGGGAACTTGCAGGTAAAATTATGCAGGAACAACATTGGTCATTCGAATTCCAGGAAGATTTCATCCGGAAATTCTATAACATGGAAGGTGAGCCAGTCAAATAGCAGCTCATCCAGCCATTACATTGACATTAAAGAGGGGCAGATAACACACGTTATCTGCCCCTCTTTCTATTAGGTAATTACCACTGAAACTCAGCAGCTATTCTTATGCCTGCACACAAAAACACCCTGCACCGTTATGAGTAACGGACAGGGTGTTTTTGCAGAATGGCAGCAGGGCGATGCCGAAATTCAGGGAGAGAAATCTGACACAGAAGTGAAGATTCTACTAATGAAATTTTCAGGGTAGCCGGAGACCGCTACCCTGAAATGGTCTCTATTAGAGGAAATTACTCACTGGAACATATTCAAGCCCGAACGCCTCTGCAACTGCTTCATAGGTAACCTTACCCTGGATAACATTTGCACCCAGCGCAATTTCTGTATTTTCCTGCATTGCTTTTTTCCAGCCCTTGTTTGCAATCTCTACAGCATAAGGGAGGGTTGCATTGGTGAGTGCTGCGGTAGATGTACGTGCAACTGCACCAGGCATGTTAGCAACACAGTAGTGAACAACGCCGTCTACAACGTAGGTAGGATCAGCGTGTGTGGTAGCTTTTGAGGTCTCGAAACAACCGCCCTGATCGATAGCAACATCAACTACAACAGCGCCTTCTTTCATTTCTGCAATCATCTCTCTGGTAACAAGCTTTGGAGCCTTCGCACCCGGGATGAGAACAGCGCCGATAACTACGTCTGCTTTGGTTACATACTCTTTCAGGATTGCAGGATTGGACATAACCGGGAAGCAGTTAGCAGGCATAACATCATCAAGGTATGCAAGTCTTTCAAGGTTGGTATCGAGCATGTACACCTGAGCGCCGAGTCCACACGCCATTTTTGCTGCATTGATACCTACAACACCACCACCGATTACAACCACGGTAGCTGGTGCAACACCTTTTACACCACCAAGCAGAACACCACGACCGCCTTCAGGCATCTCAAGATACTTTGCACCTTCCTGAGCAGCCATACGGCCTGCTACTTCACTCATAGGCACGAGCAGTGGCAGGGATCCGTCTTCTTTCTCGATGGTTTCGTAAGCGATGTTGATGGATTTAGCTTTTATCAGACCGCGGGTCTGCTGCTCATCCGCTGCAAGGTGCAGGTAAGTAAAAACAATCTGATCTTCACGGATCATGTCGTATTCTGAAGGCTGCGGCTCTTTAACATGCATTACCATGTCGCAATCAGCATATACCTGTGCAGCAGTCTCAGCAACGGTAGCTCCCGCGGCTACATAATCAGCATCAGGATAACCTGCGCCAGCGCCTGCATTGGTTTCAACTACAACCTGGTGTCCGTTTGCAATCATTGTTGCAGCACCGGAAGGAACCATACACACACGTTTTTCGAGTACTTTGATTTCTTTTAAGATTCCAACTTTCATTTTACTGTCTCCATAGATACTGCGTTCGTTGATCAGAGCTGTCTTTCAGGTTGTACAGCCCTGATCAGATTGTCTGGTTGCCTGGCGATGTAAGTCAATAGCAATAGGTGCCTGACTTAGAT
Source organism: Desulfosediminicola flagellatus (assembly GCF_005116655.2). Classification (GTDB taxonomy): domain Bacteria; phylum Desulfobacterota; class Desulfobulbia; order Desulfobulbales; family Desulfocapsaceae; genus Desulfopila; species Desulfopila flagellata. The sequence continues at coordinate 4,766,548 of NZ_CP050698.1, forward strand.
ACCCTTTTCGATTGCTTTACGTACTGCTGCTACCACTCTATCCACCTGCTCTTTGGTGATGATGAGGGATGGCGCAAAATTCATAACTGTATTCAGGCCTGAGAAACTTGAATTGGTCCTGCCGACAATAACATTCTCGGCCATGACACTCCCCATGAGTTTCGCCATTTCTGCTTCAGAAATAGGTTCTTTGGTGGCTTTGTCGCGGACAAATTCAATACCGCAGAACAGACCTTTACCGCGCACATCACCAACAATCGGTAATTCTTTTAATTCCATGAGTTTTTCGAGCAGATACGCACCAACTTCCTCGCAATTCTCGACAAGATTTTCTTCCTCGATAATGCGGGTCGACTCAAGTGCTGCAGCCATAGGACCGGCGCAACCACCGTAGGTGCTGATGTCTCGAAAATAATTCAATCGTCTTTCAGGATCTGATGGATCATTGAGGAAGCAGTCATATACATGTTGCTTAACCACAGTGGCGGAAAGCGGCTCGTATGAGCTTGCAAGACCTTTAGCCATGGTGATGATGTCTGGGTCAACATCATACTGCTCATGTCCCCAGAACTTACCGGTTCGGCCAAATCCACAAACGACCTCATCCATAATCAACCAGATGTCGTGTTTTTTGCAGATTTCCTGAACAATCGGGAAATACTCTGGTACCGGTGGAATGATGCCACCGCCTGCAGTGATTGGCTCAACAATCAGGCCGCCGATGGTATCTGCGCCCTCTTTAGCGATAACATCTTCAATTACACGGGCACAATCAATGTTACATTCTGGGTAGGTCTTATCAAATGGGCAGCGGTAACATGAGCAATGAGGAAATTCGACAAAGCCATCCAGAAATGGACCGAAGTCATGCCTGCGCTCGTGTTGACCTGTGGCACTCATTGCGCCGATGGTAGTACCGTGATAATCGCGATCGCGATACATTATCTTGAATTTGCCTTCACGCTCAGGAACGATACGGGAAGCCTGGCGAACAATTTTGAATGCTTTCTCGTTAGCTTCTGAACCACTATTGGAAAAGTAAACCTTATCCATGCGAGGCAGTTTCTCAAGCAACTTCTCAGCAAACTTAATGGCTGGTACATTTCCAAAAACACCAGCAAAATACGGCATTTTCTTTAACTGCTCGCAAACCGCTTCAGCTATGGAATCACGACCATAACCAACCATGATGCTCCACACACCACCGGAGGTGACATCCATGAACTCACGTCCGCGGATATCTTTCACCATGATGCCTTCACCTTCAACTATGATTAACTGTTCCTGGGATTCGAATACTTTGTGCGGCTTTAAGTGATGCCACAAGTACTCTTTATCGCCTTTAACAATTTCGTCTGCATCGTAAGCTAGCCAATCATATTTTTCCATGACCATGATCCCTTATATGTCGGTGTCGGATAGTGCCTGTAAGAGTCGATTAACGAACCGATATCATGCTTACAAATCGACTACCACCACCATTCATAAACCGTGTTTCTTTTTTGAAGACAGAGAGCCGAGCCGCCATAAACAATGCGAACAAGCCTTTAACTCAATGCCATGTAATGAATCAGTTCAGTCCAACCGGAATTCATCCTCGGTCCACTCAACTGTTATGTGTTGTGTTACTGCTTCGCGACGTTTATGCGACTTCAAGTGCTAGGCAGGGTATCGGGTGTCGCGTCCCGACACCCTCCTAGCTGCATTGCAGGGATGATTCTATCCCTTATGCACCTTTCTGAGGACGCATATCGTCGATGCTGATTCCAGCAACAACAACCGGTGCCTTCATAGCATCACGACGGAAAGGCTCGCCAAGCTCCTGATTCAGGAGAACCTCAACGAAGGTGGTGATTCCATTTTCCATCTGATCTTTAACTGCCTGCTTCAGTTTGGTGGTCAATTCGTCCATGGTGATAGCCTGAACACCTTTAACACCACAAGCTTCAGCAATTCCAGCGTAGCTTACATTCTTGTCAAGCTCTGTACCTACGAAGTTATCAGCGTACCAGAGTGTGGTGTTACGCTTCTCAGCACCCCACTGGTAGTTACGGAAAATGATCATGGTAACTGCTGGCCAGTCTTCACGTCCGCAGGAAACCATCTCGTTCATGGAGATACCGAAAGCGCCGTCGCCAGCCATACCTATTACCGGTACGTCAGGCTGTGCAACTTTAGCACCACAGATTGCGGGGAAACCGTAACCGCATGGTCCGAAAAGGCCAGGTCCGAGGTACTTACGTCCTTCTTCGAAGGTTGGGTATGCGTTACCGATCGCGCAGTTGTTGCCGATATCACCAGAAATAATTACACCTTCTGGCATTGCAGCTTTAATTGCCTGCCAGGCCTGACGTGGAGACATTTTTTCGGTCTCACGATCACGTGCACGCTCGTTCCAGGTGGTACCTGGATCATCTTCTTCGTGTACCAGAGTTGCAAGTTCTTCAACCCAGCTGGCTTTGGTCTTAACGATAGTCGCTTTACGCTCTTCACGGTTGGTGTCACCTGCAGTAGCGGAGAGACGTCCCAGGATTCCCTGAGCAACTTTCTTCGCATCACCAACGATACCAACGGTTACAGGCTTGGTGAGACCGATACGATCAGGGTTGATGTCAACCTGGATGATAGCAGCGTCCTTTGGCCAGTAATCGATACCGTAACCGGGAAGGGTAGAGAATGGGTTCAGACGGGTTCCGAGTGCCAAAACAACATCAGCCTGAGCGATAAGCTCCATACCTGCCTTAGAACCGTTGTAACCAAGAGGTCCGGTTGAAAGAGGATGGCTACCAGGGAATGCATCGTTGTGCTGGTAACCGCAACATACCGGAGCATCAAGACGCTCGGCGAGTTCCATGGAATCTTTGATTGCGCCACCGATTACAACACCGGCACCGTTAAGGATAACCGGGAATTTAGCATTAGAGAGAAGCTCAGCTGCTTTTTCAAGTGCCTGTTCGCCACCGGAAGGAAGCTCGAAGTCTACGATTGCAGGAAGCTCAATCTCAATAACCTGGGTCCAGAAGTCACGAGGAACGTTGATCTGTGCAGGAGCTGATGCGCGCTTAGCCTGCATGATTACACGGTTCAGAACCTCAGCTACACGACGAGGGTCGCGAACTTCTTCCTGATATGCAACCATATCTTTAAAGCATGCCATCTGCTCAACTTCCTGAAAACCACCCTGACCCATGGTTGCGTTAGCAGCCTGAGGGGTAACAAGCAGAAGTGGAGTATGGTTCCAGTATGCAGTTTTTACAGGAGTAACAAAGTTAGTGATACCAGGGCCGTTCTGAGCGATCATCATGGACATTTTGCCGGATGCGCGGGTGTAACCGTCAGACATCATACCTGCGTTACCTTCGTGAGCGCAGTCCCAAAACTTGATACCAGCTTTAGGGAAAAGATCAGAGATCGGCATCATTGCAGAACCGATAATACCGAAAGCATGCTCAATACCGTGCATCTGAAGAACTTTGATGAAAGCCTCTTCTGTGGTCATCTTCATAGTGGCCATTTGCTACCTCCTAATGTTTTACATGTTGAATGAGTCGTAATGATCTCGAATGTGTTTGATCAGTTTTCTCATCCACGTCTTTAAATAGGTTGGACTGTTCAGAGCCTAATCTGGTCCAACCTGTTAATGAGTACAAATCGTGTCCTTCTGGTGTCTGATATATCAGATATCAGGATACAGTCAAGTAAAATCCGCCTCTATTTATACTCTCACTGGAAATTATTTTTCTACCCTACACATGTCGTTGTTTATTCGCGACTTTTCTCAGGTGAAAAACGAGGCTGAATGGTGTTGTTTTTCGCTTGAAAAGTTCATTACCAATCAAGCTGTAAAAGAACTCAGAGCTGCAATAACTCCTAGGAGGCTGTCCGACAATGGCCTTTCGAAGTCTACGCTATCTGCCCAAACTCTTCGGAATTTTCAAAAAATAATGCTCGCAATATCATCTATATGGCTGTGCTTATTTTTAGAAAATGTCTCGATTTTAACCAAAATTCCTATTCTCGGACAGCCTCCTAGGTTTTTATCCCGTAACTGCTTAGCACATTTCCCTGAAGAAGTTGCTGCTCAACCTCTTCAGGGTATGCACTATCGAGAGCCTGTCAGGATTCTATCAATACCCAAGGAGTCCCGGTAAAAAGAGGGAAATCTGTGGAAAAAATGCAATCAGGAAGATAGCCACCGTCGACAATATGGCAAACGGAATTGCGTTAACCGATATTCTCTCGATCGAGGCCCCGCCAATACCTGAAGCGACAAATAAATTCTCACCCAGCGGCGGTGTCTGAAAGCCGATAGCCAGCGTTGCAACCATGACTACACCGAAGTGAACTGGATCAACACCAAGAGAATACATGATTGGCAGAAGAACCGGGGTAAGAATCATAATGGTTGCAAGCGTCTCCATGAACATACCGACAAAGAGCAAAAAGCCGATAATAAGCGCCCAGATAAGATACATATTATCTGTAAAGGCAAGCAACTGCTCAGCAACGATAGCTGGAATTTCGTTCTCAACAAGCAGTCTGCCGAAAACGGTCGCGGTAAACAGAATGAGCAAAACTCGACCGGTAATCCAGGTTGTTGTTTCCAGCGAATGAAAGAACTCTTTAAGTTTAAGCTCTTTATGCAGAAAAATACCAACGAACATCGTGTAGAAAATTGCAACTACTGCAGATTCTGTCGGCGTAAACAAACCTGTGTAGATGCCACCGAGAATAATAAGCGGTGCAAGCACAGACCAGATACCGCTTTTCATGGCCCCAGCCATTTCACCAAAGGACCATTTGTCTGTAATACCAGTGTATCCGCGTTTTTTACTACGAAAGTAATTGACGACAAGTACACACGTTGCAATCAGTAATGCGGGCAGGAAACCGGCGATAAACAGTTTAGGGATTGATAGCGACTGAAACTCACCATATTTTGCCACTGCCTCAGCCGGAGCCTGCATGCCCATTCCGGAAATACCGAAAATGACCATCGGGATTGAAGGCGGAACAATAACGCCCAAGCCACCTGATGATGCCGTAATTGCCGATGCATAACCACGATCATACCCACGATTCACCATAGCAGGAATCATTAACATACCAACTGCTGCGGTGGTAGCCGGTCCTGACCCTGAGATTGCGCCGAAAAAGATACAGGCAAATACAGTTGCAGCACCAAGACCACCAGTCACCGGCCCTGCAAAAGTTTCAGCAATCTTAACAAGCCTTCGCGATACGCCGGACGCCTCCATTAACGCACCAGCCAGAATAAAAGCAGGAAGCGCCATCAAAGGGAAAGAACCAACTGACCGAAAGGCAATTTGAACAAGTTTAATAGGGTTCTCGTCGAGGTACATGAAGGCTGCCATAGCCGACACACCAAGCGAAACCGTAATAGGCGACCCGAGTAACAAGAGACCCAGGAAAGCGCCGAATAAAATCCAGACTACATTCGTATCCATGAGAAAGTCCTCAGATCAATTTTATTTGTTGTTTCCGATTGGTGCCGACGGCTTATCATCCGCCATGATCTCCATAGTACCTTCCAACTCACATGAGTCAGGATCACGGATATCAACACCTTTAAATAATTTGAGATAATTGACCTGCAGGACCCGAACAGTCATGAGTGCAAAAGCTATCGGCAATACCACATAAAAATACTTCATTGGTACTCCGAGAGTCTGGGATTTCCAGAACAGGTTCATCTTATTGAAAACGAAATCGTAACTGAGGTATACAAAGTAGAGATTGAATGCTACCCAGATCATGTCTGCGATGAACTCACATATAGTCGCGACAATCTTGGGAAATGGTTTAAACTGAAAAGTCACCCGGTTATGGGCAGACATTTTTGCAGCATGACTTGCGCCAAAATACGCAAACCAGACAAACATATAGGTGGATAACTCTTCTATCCATGATACCGAATAACCAAATACACCGCGCAGTATGATCTGCACAAATAAAAGGGTTACGAACATCACCAAAAGCAAACGGCAAATATAACTTTCGATGTTGTTGAATAGCTTTTTGAACAGTGATTGCAGCTTCATGCAAGGCTCCTCAATCGTGGGAGGTAATTCGTTTTATCTGTAGCAGGCCAGATGAAAGTTCTCAGTATACCAGTTGTGCAGATGATCGTTTATTACAGGCAACCGGAAGTCGTCACACTTTTAATGCAACCACTTCCGGGATGTTTGACTCACGCCGCAAAGACAAGGAGACTCGTAAAACTCACGCCTGGGAGGACCTATTCCCTGATAGTCTTCCCTTATGCAGGTTATTCTCTAACCCAGATTTCTCATCAGCTCTTTAGGCAGTTACAACGTTACACGTCATTTGCGGTAGTTTACTACAGCAGCATGACTTATGCCTAGACCTGCGAGAAATTCTACTGATGAGAAATCCAGGCGAACCTGCATATTTCCTGCAACTGGCCAACTTATCTACCAAGCAGCTGCAATATATGATCAAGTTTCTCTTTACCACCAATACTGTCGTAGTATTTTGGCCATACTGCTGTTGTGGCTTTTTCGATCCATTCTTTCTCGCCATCTGCAGGATCGGAAATCTCCATACCCTTTGCAGCCAGGTCTACCTTAATTTTATCTTCAGTGTCTCTCAGGTACTGCTCAGCGAACAGTGTAGCCTCATGACCTGCTTCAAGAATAGCTTTCTGTACCGCTGGCTTCTGGTCCTGGAATACAGACTCACTGACTACAAGCGGCTCAAGAGAGAAGATATAACGGATGTTGGTGATGTATTTCTGCACTTCGTAAAACTTCATTGCAGCGTTGGTGATATATGGGTTGTCCTGACCGTGGACAACACCCTGCTGCAGACCGGTGAAGGTCTCAGACCATGCCATAGGGGTAGGGTTTACTCCCCACGCCTGGTAAGTCGCGATCATTATCTCATTTTTAGGTACACGAATTACAAGGCCCTGGAGGTCTTCAACTGTTTTAACGGGCTTTTTGGAGTTGGTGAGTACGCGAAAACCTGAGTATGCCCAGCCTACAATACGCACGCCAGAATCACGAATAGTGTTCTCAATAAGTTCTTTACCAACATCACCTCGTGTGAGTGTTACAGCCTCATCAAGACTCTGGATAACATACGGGAGAGTCAGAACACCTACTGTTGGGGAAAACGGAGTGATGTTATTAATTGCCAGGACAGAAAAATCAAGCGTTCCCATTGAAGCATCGTTAATTGTGTCCTGCTCGCTACCAAGCTGGCCATTAGGGAACATGCTTATTTTGTGCTTTCCGCCAGTTTTGGCCGTAAACAGTTCAGCGAATTTCTCACCCATTGCATACTGTGTACCGCCCTGAGCATCGCCAAGAGCCATCTTAAATGTTTTTGCCTGCACTACCTGGGTACTGAATGCAAGAAACATTGCGGCTGCTACAATTACTGGTTTAATGCTTTTCATTTTGACTGCCATGCTAAAACCTCTTTGTTTTTTGTTGTGTGCACCTACACACTTTCGGTGATTACGATCCTCCTCAGACCCTAATCACCAGACCGAATAAACTCACTGCCGAGAGTAGAATAACATTATACATCCACCTGCAACCAGCACCCTGACGTCTGATACCTGATGTCTGAAATATCAGTTGCGGACGTATGAGGGCTATAATACCACGGGGAAATTGTCAACACAAATGCCTGCTAATTGGTTAAAGAAACGTTATTTCAGCTGGAAAAATAAAAAAAATACCAGCGAAATGCGATCTCTATTTCCTTACCTGATCGACTATGCTACACTGTGATGCTTTCCTGCAACAACTACCATGAAAATGGCTCATTATTAATCCGTTATTTTTTCATTACAGATTTCATCACCAAGATCCCCACCCCTCTTTCACAGACATTCTACAAACCTCTCAATAATACTGCTTTTTTCCGAACTTCATTCCGATACAACGCACTCTTGCAGGTAATCAATTCATCAAACTGCAGCTGAAAACACCATATCAAATGTCATGCCAGTGTGATTTTTTTTGCATAATTAACAGCGATTAAGTCACTTACGTTTTTTTATTGCTTCAGCCCTGATTGCATCTTTTACATTTTCGTGAAAACGGAGGAGTATTTACCACACATTAGTGTAATCCCCCCCACCGACCAACACGTTTAGCACACTATTACATTCGCTTACATTACTACTGCCACTCCGTTTTATAACGTTTTCCACGTACTCCCCTCCTAACTATGTTGTGATGACTTCAACCAGATGCCCAATCACTGTTTTCAGATCTTACAGTTTTGTTTTACTCGTCTCGTAAACTCAGCGCATTTCCCGCTAACTTTTTGAAATGTGCTTAATCATCATCATTTTTGGCACATTCTATCTTCTTGACAGATGTCTAATATGTGATATATCAGATACAGTGATTTGGTTTTTATACGCTTGAATATATCCTTTTTTTTTCTCCAGGAGGTCTTGATGTCATCTTCCAGACTCGCAATGAAGTTTCTCTCCCAAAAAGACATGATCGAAGCAGGTGTCACCGATATGAGTCAGTGTATTGACCTTATGGATGAAGCATTTAAGCTGCTCGGTGTTGGTGACTATGTGATGGGCGGATCCACCAGAAATTCCCATGGTCAGCGTGTTTGGTTCCCTAAAGAACCGAAATTTGAGGGCATGCCTAAAGGCGGCCCTGATCAACGCTTTATGTCTCTGCCCGGTTATCTTGGCGGACGTTTCAAGGTTTGCGGAAACAAATGGTACGGTTCCAATGTTAACAACCCGAAGAACCACGGCCTTCCCCGCTCTATCCTTACTATGACCATTAACGATGCGGAAACGGCACGCCCTCTGGCACTCATGGAAGCCAACATCTTAAGCGGCATGAGAACCGGCGCTGTTGTTGGTTTAAGCGCACGCTACCTCGCACGTGAAGACAGTGAAACCCTTGGTGTCATTGCAGCAGGCCCTATCTCTAAGTTCTGCACCGATGCCATCGTAAAAGCTGTACCGTCCCTTAAGAAAGTTTCCGTCTTTGATATCAATAAAGAAGCTGCCAGCACGTTCTGTGAAGAACTTGGCGAACGACATAATATCGACATGACAGTAGTCGACAGCTTCGAAGATGCAGTCAAAGGCCAGGATGTCATCACATCAGCCATTTCAGGTGATCACACCCCGCTCTTTGAAGACATAATGTTAAAAGAAGGTTCTCTTCTCACCCTTCCCGGCCGCGCCAACGTAGAAGAATCCTACCTGCGCAGCGCCTACATTGTTCCAGACAGCTGGGAAATGCAGAAGACCTACAAAATCGAAGGCCTCATGCTCCCTGAAGATGAGCGTGCCATCCCGCATATTCAGCTGCATAACCTTGTTGACAGCGGTGACATCCAAGAGAGCGACATCCACGACCTTGGCAAAATCGCTGCAGGCATTGCCAAAATAGACAGAGCAAGTGACAAGCGCAGATACTTTATCTCCAACGGTATGATCCTTCAGGATATCGCCTGGGCAATGCATGTTTATGAGAACGCAGTAGAAAAAGGTATCGGCCAGGATCTCGTAATGTGGGATCAACCATATCGCGTATAAGTTTTCTGACAATCATACGAAACACCAATAAGTACTTGGTTTAACAAATGAGTAACTAATGAGTATAGGCAAGAGTAAATTTACCTGGAACAATCTTCCAGCAGACGACAACACCGTAACCATCAACTTTGAAGGTGAGTCCCGCAAGGTTCCTGCCGGAGTTACAGTTGCAGCGGCTCTGCTTGGACATGATGACGACCATATCTGCCAGTCAGCAGCAGAAGGAGACAAGCGTTCTCCGTATTGCCTCATGGGCGTCTGCTTTGAGTGTCTGGTTGAAATTGATGGCCTTCTTAACCGCCAGGCGTGCCTGGAACCTGTATATGAAGGCATGCACGTAAAAAGGCAGCATGCACTGGTTGATGAGATAAAATGAAGAATAGATATGATGCCATAGTTATTGGCGCCGGCCCTGCCGGTCTTGCCTGCAGTGCCGAACTGGCCGACAAGGGGCTTCAAGTAGCCATTGTTGATGAACAGGCAACGCCCGGAGGCCAGATATATAGAAACATCACAAAGGCTTCAGCACGACAACATACCATCCTCGGTAAAGATTACACCGATGGCATGGACGTCATTGACACCTTTAAAAAGGCGGCACCCGATTACCTTCCTCAGGCCAGAATCTGGCAGGCGGAATCTAACGGCGATGTGTTCCTCTCTCATGGTGGAGCATCACGAAAAATCAGTGCCGACTATCTCGTGCTGGCAACCGGCGCCATGGAACGCCCCGTTCCTTTTCCCGGCTGGACCCTGCCGGGTGTTATGACCTGCGGCGGTATGTCCAACCTTTTTAAGGATTCGAGCCTTTCACCGGTTGAGCCTGTAGTTCTAGCAGGCAGCGGCCCTTTGCTCTGGCTTATTGCAGAGCATCTTTTCACGCTCGATGCACCGGTTAAGGCAATTCTTGATACAACTCCGCTTGGTCAGATTTTCCCGGCGATGAAGCATCTCCCAATGGCGTTACAACGTTTCGGATATATGATGAAAGGCGTCAAGATGATTGCCGATGTTCATATCACCGCCATGAAGAGAAAAGTGCCGATTCACAGAAATGTTACCGATCTGCGGGCTGTTGGTAAAGATCGACTTGAAAGCGTAAAAGCCAGGTGCGGCAGCAAAGAGATTTCTTTTGAAGCTACCACCCTGCTCGTTAACGAAGGAATAATCCCGAACACCTCACTTCTTCGCCAGGTTGGTGTTGACCACACATGGGATCCGGTTCAGCGCTTCTGGCATCCTGATGTGAGTGAAGAAGGACGCACCAACTTTCCGAATGTGTTTGTTGCAGGTGACGGCCAGTTTGTTCATGGCGCCAAATCCGCTGAATATAAGGGCCAGCTTACCGGTCTTACCATCGCTAAGGAACTCCATCGCTTAAGTGACGCTGAATATGAAGAGCAGGCTGCCCCGGTTCGCGAAAACCTGAAACAGGAACTGCTGCCTCGTCCGTTTATCGATGCACTTTATGCACCACGGGAAACTCTCTACACAATGTCAGACTCTACCATTGTCTGTCGCTGTGAAGGAGTTACCGCCGGTCGTATTCGTGATCTCGTGCAGGATGGATACACAGATCATAACGAAATCAAGGCCATTATCCGCTGCGGCATGGGCCCATGTCAGGGGCGCATGTGCGGCTCTGCTGTGCTCGAACTGATTGTAGAAACCTCCGGCATCCCACCTTACAAGGCGAGACCACATCGTTTGAGGCCACCGATCAAACCCGTAAGTCTGCAGGAACTTGCCAACGCAAAACTGGGAGAAACCGATGAAAGCTGATGTATTGATAGTGGGCGGCGGTATCATGGGCTGTGCCACTGCCATTGAACTTGCCCGCACGGGTAAATCGGTCATAATTTTTGAAAAAGATGTACCCGGCCGACATGCTTCCGGTAATAACTCCGGTGGTGTACGCTGCCAGGGTCGTGATGTCCGTGAGATCTCCTTTGCTGTCGAAGCACGTAAAATGTGGGATCATCACGAATCTTCTCTTGGTTCTGACTGTGGTTTTTTTGTTTCACCACGCCTTCGACTCGCTGAAAGTGATGCGGATATGGAAGTTCTAGTTAAGCGCGAGAAACTTCTCAAAAGCATGGGCTATGACCATGAGGTTATCGTAGATCTCGAAGAAGTAAAGCGCATGTCGCCAAACGTCTCCGATCATATCGTGGGCGGCCTTGCATGCTACACCGATGGTCTTGCCAACCCGATGCTCACCTCGAAAGTATACGCTACAGCTGCAATAAATGCAGGTGTAACTATTCTTTCTCACACCCGTGTTGTAGAAGCAAAGACCACCTCCAGCGGCTTTAAGGTACGTACCAGTTCCGGCAAAGAGTACGAAGGCGAAACACTGGTTAACGGTACCGGCGCATGGGCCGGAAGATTCTCTGAGATGCTTGGTGATCCGCTTCCGGTATTTGCAGCTGCACCGACCATGATGGTTACTGACCGCATGCCGGGAATGCTTAACGGCACCTCTCTTGGCCTGACAGGTCGCCTGCTTGGCCTGATGGCAGCTAAGAACGGTACGATTGTTGTGGGTGGCGGTTACCGTTCACCTTGTGATCTTGAGAAAGAGAAAATCTGGGTCGACCCGATGCAGATGGCAAAGGCATCCAAGCTTATGACCGAGATTCTTCCAGGTCTTAAGCAAGCACAGATGATTCGCTGCTGGACAGCCTTTGAGGGATGTATCAAAGACAAAGTGCCTGTGGTTGGAGAATCCACCAAGGTTCCCGGACTGTTTCATGTCTGTGGTTTCTCAGCACACGGTTTTCAGCTCGCTCCAATGATGGGACGTGTGATGTCTCAGATTGTTCTGGGCAAGACTCCTGATATCCCGCTGACAGACTTCCGCCCTGACCGTTTTGAAGATGCAGCGTAACACTTGAAATTATACTATTATCCATAACTGGAGATACGATATGTCTGAAGGAAAAATTGTAGTTCTCGAAAAATCAGAGCCGGTTTCAAAAACCTCTCAACCAAAAGTAAACCCAAAATCAGGTGAGCCTTTTGCCAACAACCTGACTTATTTCCAGCACAGTTCTGACAATTTTAAGGTTGGCACCTGGGATTGTACCAAAGGCAGCTGGGAGCATAACCACCCAAAACTTGAGTTCTGCTACATCGTTGAAGGCAGTGTGAAAATTGTTGAAGAAGACAGTGGTGTTACCCACACGTTCAATGTTGGTGATTCGTTTGTTGTGCCCAAAGGCACCCGCGTTACCTGGATAGTTGAAGACTACGCGAAGAAGATCTTTGTATCCGCCAAGGATCTCGACGGCGAGTAATCTGTTTTTTACAGTTTTGCAGCCACAGAATTCTGATAATAGAGTTCTCCTGACAGGTCATAGAGTCCCCCTAGATGTTTCGCTCTATGGCCTGTTTTATCGATCTAAACGTGATCGCAATTCCCTGTGTCAGCTATCATTCCAACGGCTTGTAATAGAGTCTATATTCTTGATGCTCAATCTCCCCTGCCCAAATCAAAAAAACACCATCGCAGCCACTCTCTGGTAAACTATTCAACTATAGAAATAGATACTGATTGATCGAATAATTCCGACTGAGGATAATCCAAGCAACAGGATCAGCGAAAGCTTTCGAAACAACTCAGGCCTGGCTACATGAAACAGTTTCTTTCCAACTGTTACCCCAACCAGCAAAAGCGGTAAAGAGAGAATCGAATAAGCAATAACAGTGCTATCGAGTATTCCATGTCCTCCAGCAAATATAAGCGCATAAACATCGGTGCCGAAAAATATTGCAATGAGCGTTGCCCGAGTAACAGCAACACTCATACCTGTTGAAAGTAGAAACGTTACAACAGGCAAACCTCCTAATGCTGCAGTTCCGTTACATACCCCAGAGACAAAACCAAGCCCTGCATGTACCGAAAATGTCTGGGGACCTTTGTAGCAAAAGCCACGCAGGATGAGCAGAGCAAACACCAGCACCAGACATGAGATAAGCAATCGCATTAATTGCGGGTCAAGCAAAGCTAGCAGCGACATACCTATCGGTGTCCCAAAGCTGATCCCTACTCCCAAAGAAGCAACCAGCATCCAGTCAATAGATCGCCATACAGATCTAAGCAAATGTGCACTTGCAGTAATTTCCAACAACAAGGCCATCACAACGGTTGTAGCCGGAGGCAGAATGAACGTTAAGCCTGTAACAAGAATTGCAGAAAAACCAAAACCGGTAAGACCTCGAATAATTGAAGCGAGGAATAACACTGCACCTGCAATACAGATCTGAGATGTTGACAGACTACTTAGTGCACTATTAAAAAATGAGAGATTCACTCTTGCTCCAGGTGACGTTCAGTATTTGAGATGAAGGATAAAAGCAGCAAACACCACGCCACTCACTGATATCTGATATATCTGTAATGTCTGAAACAAATATACAATATTTCATTTAAACCGGCAATTTAAACGACCTGGTTTTCAAGTAGATGGTTGATAGTTCATATCTATAATGAACAGATGCTAGGTATACACGCAGAGCAATCGGGACATTGAATTATCAAGGCAGGAGACACTAGATTCTCTTTACATAATCTTCATATAATCTTCACTTCACCTTCATCTAACCCAATAAAACCGTGATTAACTTCGATACAGAGTCAGGGCAGGCACTGTGAATTTTAATTATTCACTAACCTGCTCATCATTACTAATCATGTATCAATGGGGTGAAAATCATGACACATTTTCTGACAAAAACGCTGGTAATAGCTCTTGCAGGAACATTCCTGACAATTGGACAAGCTATGGCAGCACGGGTTAACGTCACAGTTAAAAATCTGACTAACGGAATATATTTTACACCATTACTTGTCACAGCCCACGATGGTGACACGATCCTTTTTGAAGTCGGTTACGGAGCTTCTCCAGCTTTGCAGGCAATGGCTGAAGGAGGAAATATTGACTCACTCACTGAACTTGTTGGAGGAGAAGACAGCGACACAGCAGTAAACCCTGCTGCGGGTCTACTGGGACCAGGAGAAATGGTCACTGATATCTACTTAGATACAACACGAACCCGAAATACATATCTATCGCTAGTAGCAATGATGCTCCCAACAAATGATGGTTTTGTAGGACTCAATTCACTCCGTATTCCACGTGTCCCAGGAACGTATCGCTATCACCTCTATGGATATGATGCAGGAACCGAAGCCAATGACGAACAGATTACAGGTGGTGGAGCTCCCGGCATCCCAGGAATCCCTGCCGCACCCGGTGGGGATGGCGGAAACAATGGCACCGGTGTCGCTGATGCAGATGCAAATGCAACAGTTCATATACATCGCGGAGTTGTGGGCGATACAGACTCCACAGGAGGAATAAGCGATTTAGACAGTACCATTCATCGTTGGTTGAATCCTGTTGCTGAAGTTGTTTTAGAGGTGAGTTTTAAACAATTTCGCGATTGATGAGCCCATGTAGTTCCTTGCTGCATTGAAAACGGACGACTTTCAACTGAGACAATCATTCTGGGTAGATAACGGTCTATCAACAATTGAGCTTAAAAACCGTTATCTACCCAGGATTAAAACATAAACGTAAACAGTTGACTGACAGATACCATCAAGACATCTCAATTGCATTGGGAAATATGTTGGACAAACGGCACTATCCAATCAATCGACGACGATTTCTAATACGTGGACAAAGTACGAACAAAGTACAAACCAGGACGTCGTATCCACCAATCATCACCCTCCCCCCAACAACAATATTCTGTAATAAAAATGATATCGATTATAACCGCTAAAACATCCGAAATTACCACTGCGTGATACGTATTGTTAAATTGTCTTAAACTCAATTGACGATAAAATTGTCCTTACCATATGGAAAAAGAGGAAATTCAAGGAAATCTTCCCGAAATGTGTGTTCCCAATCATACTGTTATCTATCACTATTCATGAAATAATCTCAATATCGCGACTTATTACGACTAGTCGTATATCTTGGGCTATTGCAGATATCCCAACCTCTGATTTCAGTAAACTTCCCCCTAAAAGCACACAAAACTGTAAGGAAAATATCAGAATTGCCAGTTATACGACTAGTTGTATATCAAGGTCTATTTCAGTTATTCCGACCTCATTGAAATCTCAAGCATTCACCTTGCAACAATGATTTCATTAAGATACTATATTGAATTATTGAAACATTACTGAGACATACATTTAAGAGAAGCGACTTCATCGGGATTAGTGACAGATCCTCCGTTGACCTCGACTAACTGTCAAAAGACGAAAAACAGGTCAATTCTCCCCGAAATGCGACTAGTCGTATATTACACGTTCGAGTAAGATAGAATCAAATAAAAACAATCAGTTGCACCAACCGCCCCCAGTGCAAATCTGAAATAAATTTCAAATCATTCCTTTCTATGGGGCGAAACGGACTCGAACTGGCAGGTATAATAAGAAACCACGGAGATAGTTTTTCCGAAGGGAGAAGTCTATCTACAAAACAGAAGCGAGTTTTGAGTGCCATTCAATATTGCCGAACAGAACGATTGGGTTACCATCTGGATCAATGTCCCGAATGTAACCACAAAGAAATCAGTTATAATTCCTGTCGAGATCGTCACTGTCCCAAATGCCAGGGAATAGCCCAAAGACAATGGGTAGAAAAAAGAACTAATCAACTCCTGCCTGTCCCCTATTATCACGTCGTATTCACTCTTCCTGCCGGCCTTTTCCCCTTCGGCATTTATAACAAGAAACTGATCTATAATTTGCTGTTTGATGCAGCGGCATCCACTTTGAAACAGTTTGGCGCAGACCCGAAATGGCTAGGTGGCAAGATTGGCTTTTTTGGTATTTTACATACTTGGGGTCAGACTTTATGGCATCATCCGCATGTTCATTTTATCGTTCCGGGAGGTGCAATTGGAGATAAAGGGCAATGGATAAAACCGAAGCATGATGGAAAATTCCTTTTTCCGGTTCATGCTGTCTCAGATGTCTTTCGCGGCAAGTTCATGAAGAACTTAGAAGATGAAATCAAGAAAGATAACTTTGTGTTGCCCGATGAGATGTCAGTATCAAAGAAGACTTGGAACTCAGAGAAATTTCTTAGGTCCCTGACTAAAAAAGACTGGATTGTCTACTGCAAGTCTCCCTTTAAAAAAGCAGATCAGGTCATTAAATACATTGGCAGATACACACATAGGGTCGCTATCAGCAACAATAGACTGCTCTCAATGTCTGGAGGGAAAGTTACTTTTGCGTATCGGGATTATAAGGAAAACAGATGCAAGAAGATAATGCATCTAGATGCGCACCACTTTCTTCAGAGATTTCTATGGCATGTATTGCCTGAGAAATTTCATAGGATTCGCCATTATGGTTTCCTTGCAAACGGAATTGCAGAAAAATCTGTAGCAAAAATCATAAATCAAATAGGTGCTAAAAAGTCAGGAAAATCGGCAGAAAAGACTCAGACTGGATGTATTTGTAAGAATTGCGGAGCAGGAATCATGGTGGTGTTGAAAATGATCACAGCTACGGGACACCTGATAACTCTGCAAAACAGTCCATTATTCAATAGTTCTTAATCGACTATATGGAGTAAGCAGGTGTGATTTGACGGGATCCATAGGGAAAGTGCGTTTTTCTACCATAAATATACATAATAAAAGCAACAATGTACGTGCAACAGACCACTCTTTCCATTACAGTAAATGGACGAGCGCACAAAATGACAAAACACAGACAACAGAAAAGTCATTTGATAGAGAGAAAGCCTGTGCTTTTACCCATAGCAGTGGAAGGATTAATAAAACTTCGAACAAGGCGTTCAACGCAGACACCAAAAGATCGCGGCTTTAATTTAGCGTGATAATAGATGTAAGAAATTTGCAGCAATTAAGAGAATCTTAGATTCTTTTTGGTGCTGGTTAACTCAACGTTAAATTTTAAAATAACAGAATCCACCCTACAAGAGCCACAAATAACAATCACCACCACTATTAGACATGATAAGTAGTAAACATTATGGATGAAACAAAATTCAAAATACTCAGCTTGATTGGTACATGGTTAGCATCGCTTGGTACAATCAGTGCAGTTATTACTTCATTATATTTAGCTCGCCGTGAATCTAAGATAAATTTATCTGTAAGTGCTGGTCATAGAGTAATGATAGGTGGTGGCATTCAAGGTCAAAAAGATTACTGCTCAATTTATGTGGTTAACCAAGGGTTTCGCAAAGCAACTATTACAAATATAGGTTGGCGTGTTGGTCTATTAAAAAAACGATATGCCATCCAGCAACTAGATCCCAGTCAGTATTCAAGTCCAATGCCTATTGAGCTTAAAGATGGTCAAGAAGCAAAATATTTAATCCCACTCCACAATTCTTCAAATGAAAATGATTGGATAGATAGTTTTGTAACCGACTTTTTAAGCAAATGCCCAAAACTAGTAGTAAAAACAATACGAGTTCAAGCATTCACCTCTGTAGGTAAAACATTCGAAAGTAAATTAGAAAAAGGCTTAGCTAAAAAGTTAATTGAACATGCAAAAATATCATTAAACAATGGGGAATCGTGATATCTTCAACGTTGGTGCTAATTACGCTGTAATGTAACGCACCCCTTAATGAAAACAAGGCAGCCACAAGGTATAATAAATAAACATTAATTTAACCAGTCAATAAACACGGACCCGCAAACAGCGCGGGCCGGTTATCAAAACGTTATTCATGTAAAAAATAAAATCCTCAAAATACCAATTTATCTAAGCAATGATAATTGAAAATAAATATGAATTAATAGCACTTCATCGATGCTTACTAGAAGCAAAGTTCTCTGCCAACCCAGATGACCTTGATATAGTCGCTAGTCCAATCGCTGCAAAAATTGCAAATCAAGTGATTGAGGAGTTATCAGTTATCGAAGGTGAAAAATGGCTCGAATGGCGACAAGCTGAAAACCACCCAAAGAAATTAACAAATTTAAAAAAATCTCTTCTAGGTCGGGATTTCAAGTTAATTAAAAGTTATGAACAAAAAAAAGATTTCATGATTGATGCATTAGCCCCACTCCTTGCAGGAGAAGAACTTTTAAATAGTTTAATTACTGAAGTGTTTGATAATATTAAATTTTGAATAACCAGGCGTTCAACCGGACTGCTGTAAGGCCAGCGAATCGTTCTTAAAACCTTATTACTTAATTGAGCTATTTGCTATTTTGAAATATCACGGGTTACAGCAGCCCGTTAACTTCATGTTAACTTTTAAAGGGCTAATCCCTTGATAAAAAACACATTTACTTTAGAAGTAATAATATTTTGAACTCAACATTAAAAGCTTTGTTCCACATTCCAACTTGGTGTTATTATTTATTCGCTATCATTTCAATATTAGCAATTGGATTCAACATATATTTCTATTTAAATGTCGAAAGTTTTGATTCAATATCCGTTGAAGGGATTCGTTACATAAAAGGTTCTTCTGAGTTTAATGAAGGAATAATAACAATAAAAAACTCATTGCTTACATCCGGTATGATTGCGTTATCTGCTTCCGCTTACTCATTATGGAAACTATATAAAAGAAATATAAAATAGAGTTAACCAAACGTTCAAGAGGGACACCAAAAGGTTACGGTATTTTCAATACTCAACCCTTAATAGTATTTCTCTATATCAAGTAGCGATATACTAGAAACTTTTGGCGCCCCTTAACTCCACGTTGAAGCTGTAGAAAAAGATATTTGCACTAGTAAAAACAGGCATTTAGGTGTAAAATGGAGTCATCTTTTAGCTGATGACCCCTTAACCTAAGCAAATATCTGTTATCATGCCTAAATTCAAGCCAACTTCTTATCCTCAGGGAATATTCTCTCCAATCTTTCTTTGCCAACAAATACAGAAAGGGACCTTTGAATACACACTCAAAATTCTTATTGATGAGGCCCTTGATCTTTCCGCATTTTATTCAAGATACAGAAATGAAGAAACAGGAGCTTCTGCCTACGATCCCCGTGTCCTGTTAAAGATCATATTTCTTGCATATTCCAGGGGTGTTACTTCCAGTCGAGTGATTGCAGAATTCTGTCAATACAACACCCTCTTCATGGCGATGTCTGCCAACTCCAGACCTCATTACACAACAATAGCCAGATTCGTTTCCGGTTCCCATGAAGAGATCAAAGACCTATTCCTGCAGGTTTTGCTTGTATGCCTCAACAGAGACCTAATCGGTAGAGAAATGTTTGCCATAGATGGCTGTAAATTACCAAGCAATGCATCTAAGGAATGGAGTGGGACTATCAAGGAATTACGCAAAAAGAAGGAAAAGCTTCAGATAGCCATTGAACGAATCGTTGATAAGCATACACAGCAGGACGGATCAAAAAGCAATACGTTCTGTCAGGAATCTGATGAAAAATATCTCAAATCTCTAAGAAGGGATGTAGCCAAAATATCGATCTTTCTGGAAAGCAACGAGGAAAAGATTGGTCTATCAGGAAAGCCTGTTAAAAGTAACATTACCGATAACGAATCTGCGAAAATGCATACCTCAAAAGGTGTAACTCAAGGTTATGTTGGTGTTGCAGCAGTGGATAGCAAGTACCAGGTAATTATTAATGCAGAAGCGTTTGGTCAAGGTTACGAACAGGACCTTCTTCGGCCGACAGTTGAGGACATCCGAGCAAACTTTACAGCCATAGGTTACCAGGGAGACATTTTTTCAGGAGTCAGATTAACAGCTGACAACGGCTACCACTCTGAAGATAATTTGTCATTTATCTACGCAGAGAATATTGACGCCTATATTCCAGATAATAAGTTTCGCAGTCGCGATCCACGCTTTGCTAACAGGGATCACCATAAAGATAAAGTAAGCAACAAGAAGACGTCTCAAAAAAAGAAATTTACCCCTGATGACTTTCATTTTGCAAAAGACCTAAGTCACTGCATCTGCCCTGCAGGTCAACGCTTGTATAGAAATGGTAACAATGCCAAAATAAAGCACTACCGTGCATATAAATTCAAAGGTACCAAGGCTTCATGTGGACCATGTACCATGCGGGGACAGTGTTTGAGAAAACCGGCTGTTACAGAAGCTAGACAGGTATCCTATCTATTAGGCAAAATCAGCAATAATTCATCAAGTTACACAGAAAAAATGAAAGCCAAAATCGATACTGAACTTGGAAGAGCTATCTACGGTATGCGACTAGCAGTAGGTGAACCGCCTTTCGGTAATATTCGCTCAAATCTGAGATTGGATCGTTTCTCCTTACGAGGGAAGGAGAAAGTCAACTCTCAATGGAACCTTTTCTGCATTGTACATAACATTAAAAAACTTCATAACTATGGCGGATCTTTCGCATAAGTTGTAAGAAACGTAATGTAGGATATGGTAAAAGGTTCAATTCTTCAAAGAGTTACCTGGAATGTTTGTTTGAGGCAGAGAATCTAATTACAAGATAGCTCCGAGATAACGCTTAAAGAATATATTCTAAGCTCTCTTGTGTGATATTTTCTGCTTTTAAATATGAAAATTGGCTTTTTCTACAGCCTCGTTACACATTAAAACCTATATGGAACCATTTTCGTTTGAACATAAGTTTCAATTTGATGAAAAAACATATACTGATTTAAATTCATTGTTCAAAAAAGACTCAAAGAATTTGAGGTATGCTCTATTTATTCTAATAGCAGTTTGCATGTTGTATTCAAAGTACACAATAGTTTTAGGCGTATCACTGCTGCTTTTTTCTTGCATAAGGTTTTTTGCACCTAGATTATTAAAACTTGGTATCCACTCAATATTTAGTGAAGTGAAGTACATTAAAGAAGAACTAACCTATGGAATTAATGAAAAACAGTTATGGGTTTATGCCAGTCATCTAAAAGTAAATTTAGACTGGGAGTATGCAAAGGTTTGGGACGAGCAAGCTGGTTGGTTGAGAATCAGTAGTGACCATTGTCCTACCTTTTGGTTTAGAGTATCAGATCTAAAAAACAAAGGCATATACGAAAAAGTTATTTCGCTTTGTGAAAAATATGCTGTTAAATATAAATAAATAAAATCGTGTAACAAAACGCTCAACAAGGATTGCTGTCAGGCTAGCGAATCGTTCTTAAAACCTATTGTTTTATGCTAAAGTTTATTCTTTGTCGCGTAATTCACGGGTGCCAGCAACCTGTTAGCTCCACGTTGTGCAAAAAAAGAACAGGACATACAAGATCTAAGTAATAATAATTATATGTATTGTTTACCCAAAACTTCCAATCTTCGTTGAATATGAATGTTTAGTATTGATAAAACCTCCATCCTCGTTCAGAAAATTATGTTTTTCTTGGGCGGCACAGCTAGCTGCTGGGCAGGTTACAAGATTACTCAAGGAGGGTTTGAGTGGAAAAAAAGCGGCATGTTCATATCCTATGGTGAATTTAAATATCCTGTTGCACTAGTTTTTATCGTCAACGGTTTATTATTCATATGGTATTCGTTCAAATTGAAAGAGAAAGAATTTGCGATTTGCCCCAAATGTGAAGAAATGGTTGAACTACACATTAATAAAATGCCTAAATGTCAGAAATGCAAAATCGACATGGAGCCATTAAATGGCTTTTATAAAGAACAATAAAATACAGAATGATATAATCGCACAACAAACCTATAAACACGGACGCGCAAACAGCGCGCGCCGGTTATATCCACGTTAGATTCCTTATGAAAACTATGGATGAAAATGAAACCTTATTAAGAAAAGAAATATCAATTAATTTAGGTTGTTTGATTGAAGGTATTTTAACCAGAAATGCTAAATATAGTAATACCCCTATACATGAAGAGGCTTCAAGGAACTTTTATCTCTACTGTAAATATGAGTCTCAGATACCGAGTGATCTAAAATCACGTTACCTAAAGTCGTTAATAGCTTATGGGAAATTCTTTTGTGAAAGGAAATTACTTGGTCACAGCGGTCTACCATTTGATAAGAGATACCCAGAAAATGCAGAAACTAGAAACGAGTATTATCAATGGCTTGATTCCAATTTGAAACACTTGTTCTATAAAGGCGGTACTGTTGAAAGTTCTTTAAAAAAGAACGAAATTAATAAGTGTGTAAAAACAGTTATAAAAAACAGAAATCAAGACTGCAAATTAGACAATAAGGCTTTTGGTTCAATTGGTTACTCAAAAGTAGTTGGAGAAAATAAAATCTATATAATAGCTGATACTGGTTCTTGGCGTAGTTCTATCAGCATTATGATTGGTTTTGAGCAACCAAAATTCTGCATTGATGTTTCAACATTTTTTGCTTCACACCAATCACATTACTGTAATGGCTATAATTCAGTTGATGACATTGAATTATCAATGAACAAAGCACTTGATTTAGTTCAATCATTAGTTCCTCATTTTATAAATGCCGTAGAAAGTGCTAAAAAGTCAAAAATATAATCTAACCAGCCAATAAACACGGACCGCAAAACATAGCGGCTTTGAAAGTTATTTCGTACGCATATAAATCAATAAAAATTCAGTGTTAACCTATCGCATTTTGCGGCCGGTTATCGCAACGTTAAGCTTACAACACCAAAATGAACATAAATTATATAATACAATGGTGTAACCATAATGCTGGCTTTGTAAGTATTTTAATTTTTATAGCTACTCTAGTAGTTGGCTTTGTAGTCTGGGTGATTAAATCTACCAAGAAAAAGCCAGATTTCAAAATTTCAGTTATAGATGGACCTACACTTGCCACGACATTTAATTTAGGCTTCAAGTTTAATAATCATGAGGTCCAGCGCACAGCTATCTCACTTTATCTAAATGTTATCAACAAAGGTCATCAGCCTGCAAATATTGAGAAAATATCTGTTGCTTACCATATGAACCATATTAAGTATCGGTTCTTTTGGTTCTGGCTTAATGATCAATATATCACCTTTGAACCATTTCAATATTCATTCTCAGGTAAAGTTAAAGTCTACCCATCATTAATACAGGGTAATTCAATTACTTTCCAAACTGCTGAAACATATTTAGAGGTCGGTAAAAGTACTAACGGTGTAGCTTACTTCGAACAAGGTGATTCATGGGGTTCTTTTAAGCCTATGTCTTCGAAAAATAGGACAAAGGTGAAAATAAAAATTGAAGATAGCCTTGGAAAAAAACACTATGAGGTTGTAAACATTCCAACAGTTCCTCTGAGCGAGGCGAAAAAGTACAATCCTTCTTTTGGTGAAACAATTTCTACAATCCAAAACGAAAATAAAAATTAGCTTAACAAGAAAATAAACGCGGACCCGCAAACAGCGCGGGCCGGTTATTAAAACGTTAACTTTAATGCCGCTGATGCGGCATGATGAATAAATAATTTATAAAAAAGCTAAACAACTACCTCTCTGAAATTGTTATTGAAGAAATGAATTATATATTAAAGATATTAAAGTTCATCTTACTAACAATAGGAACTCTATTCTGCTTGTGGGGAGTGCTATGCTTCTTGGGAGGCCCTGACGGAAGAATATTTAGCCTAGATTCTATTTTTTGGGGTACTAGCTATACTGCAATAGGTTTGTTTATTATTGGTATTACTAGAATTAAAATAAAAAAAATAGTTAACAAAGCGTTCAAGAGGGACGCCAAAAGGTCGCGGCATTTATAATATTTAACAGTTAATGGTAATTCTCTATTTCAAGTAGTGATTTACTAGAAACCTTTGGCGCCCCTTAACTTCACGTTGAAGCTGTAGAAAAAGATATTTGCACTAGTAAAAACAGGCATTTAGGTGTAAAATGGAGTCATCTTTTAGCTGATGACCCCTTAACCTAAGCAAATATCTGTTATCATGCCTAAATTCAAGCCAACTTCTTATCCTCAGGGAATATTCTCTCCAATCTTTCTTTGCCAACAAATACAGAAAGGGACCTTTGAATACACACTCAAAATTCTTATTGATGAGGCCCTTGATCTTTCCGCATTTTATTCAAGATACAGAAATGAAGAAACAGGAGCTTCTGCCTACGATCCCCGTGTCCTGTTAAAGATCATATTTCTTGCATATTCCAGGGGTGTTACTTCCAGTCGAGTGATTGCAGAATTCTGTCAATACAACACCCTCTTCATGGCGATGTCTGCCAACTCCAGACCTCATTACACAACAATAGCCAGATTCGTTTCCGGTTCCCATGAAGAGATCAAAGACCTATTCCTGCAGGTTTTGCTTGTATGCCTCAACAGAGACCTAATCGGTAGAGAAATGTTTGCCATAGATGGCTGTAAATTACCAAGCAATGCATCTAAGGAATGGAGTGGGACTATCAAGGAATTACGCAAAAAGAAGGAAAAGCTTCAGATAGCCATTGAACGAATCGTTGATAAGCATACACAGCAGGACGGATCAAAAAGCAATACGTTCTGTCAGGAATCTGATGAAAAATATCTCAAATCTCTAAGAAGGGATGTAGCCAAAATATCGATCTTTCTGGAAAGCAACGAGGAAAAGATTGGTCTATCAGGAAAGCCTGTTAAAAGTAACATTACCGATAACGAATCTGCGAAAATGCATACCTCAAAAGGTGTAACTCAAGGTTATGTTGGTGTTGCAGCAGTGGATAGCAAGTACCAGGTAATTATTAATGCAGAAGCGTTTGGTCAAGGTTACGAACAGGACCTTCTTCGGCCGACAGTTGAGGACATCCGAGCAAACTTTACAGCCATAGGTTACCAGGGAGACATTTTTTCAGGAGTCAGATTAACAGCTGACAACGGCTACCACTCTGAAGATAATTTGTCATTTATCTACGCAGAGAATATTGACGCCTATATTCCAGATAATAAGTTTCGCAGTCGCGATCCACGCTTTGCTAACAGGGATCACCATAAAGATAAAGTAAGCAACAAGAAGACGTCTCAAAAAAAGAAATTTACCCCTGATGACTTTCATTTTGCAAAAGACCTAAGTCACTGCATCTGCCCTGCAGGTCAACGCTTGTATAGAAATGGTAACAATGCCAAAATAAAGCACTACCGTGCATATAAATTCAAAGGTACCAAGGCTTCATGTGGACCATGTACCATGCGGGGACAGTGTTTGAGAAAACCGGCTGTTACAGAAGCTAGACAGGTATCCTATCTATTAGGCAAAATCAGCAATAATTCATCAAGTTACACAGAAAAAATGAAAGCCAAAATCGATACTGAACTTGGAAGAGCTATCTACGGTATGCGACTAGCAGTAGGTGAACCGCCTTTCGGTAATATTCGCTCAAATCTGAGATTGGATCGTTTCTCCTTACGAGGGAAGGAGAAAGTCAACTCTCAATGGAACCTTTTCTGCATTGTACATAACATTAAAAAACTTCATAACTATGGCGGATCTTTCGCATAAGTTGTAAGAAACGTAATGTAGGATATGGTAAAAGGTTCAATTCTTCAAAGAGTTACCTGGAATGTTTGTTTGAGGCAGAGAATCTAATTACAAGATAGCTCCGAGATAACGCTTAAAGAATATATTCTAAGCTCTCTTGTGTGATATTTTCTGCTTTTAAATATGAAAATTGGCTTTTTCTACAGCCTCGTTATACATTTCTATGTAATTTAATGATTTAAGGAAGCTGAAAAACCAGGTAAGGAATTATTGGAATTGTATCTGCAAAATATCTGATAAACATTCAATTATACAATTAATCCTAATGCTCACATTTAAAATATTAATTCAAATATGTTTTTCCTTACTGCCATTAATACCTATTCTTTGCAAAGATGATAGGTTTTTGATAAAAAACAAGGCAGTATCAACTTACATGTTCTTGTTTATATGGTTCCTTTGTGTAATATCAATGGGGTTTCTAACATACAAGGATCATAAAATTAGCACCAGCCTTAAATCCGAATCAAAAAAATCACATAGCGATTTAGTAAAATCATCCAATGCCAACCATGTCCTTGTAGAGAAAAACAACGCTTTAGGCCTTGCTAACAAATCACTTTCGGAAGAAATTAGAAAAATCAGTCTAGAAAATTCAGCAATATTGACAGATTTTGGTCAAAAATTAATGTTGGAGATTTCTAATGATTGTCTTGCTGACCAAAAAAGTCTAATAGACTCTATCAAAAAGCAACATCAAGCTAAGTTTACCTCTGATGAAGAAAGTGCAGAAGAATGGGCAGTAAATTTTTTAAACCGTATTAGCATAACAAATAACCAAATTCAAGTTGAGCATTCTAATATGATGGAGGTGTCTGATAGGTCTTTGCCAAACTTGGCTATAATGCTGGAATTTATTCAAAAGCTATTTATCGAAAATGCAAATCATCTTTCAAAACAACATATAATTAAGGATACAGAAATATATGTTGATGATTTTTTTAATACATTACGATTTTCAGGAAATAGAAAAATCAAAATTATTGAGTCAACATTCGCAAATGATATAAATATCTCTATATTCGTTAATAGTCGTATAATAAGTAAAGGAATATTAAGTGAACATCCGTATATCTATTTCATTGCTTCAAAAAATAGTCAAAGCAAACAGTTGTTTACAATAAAAGGTCCAAGAGTTAAATATTCATACACAGGGGGTATTACTTACATTGTCGACACCCCTCCCTTGAAAACGCTAGAATATCAGTTAGATAAAGATTATTTGGCTGATGCGAAATTTGTGGAGATATTACGTGATAGAGTTAAGAGTGTTTTCGAGATCGCATATAGTAGTCTATAAAATATAAACCCTAATAGAAGATTTCAAAGGTTTTGTATATTAGTATAACAAATTGCTCAACAAGGATTGCTGTCAGGCTACGAATCCGTTCTTAAAACCTTTTGTGGTTTACCAAAAGATCTAAGATTTTGGATAATTCACGGGTGCCAGCAACCTGTTAGCTCCACGTTAAATTAATAGGTACAAATAATGAATTGTGATTGGTGTAAAGGAAAAATGCATGAAGAAGCAGTCATATGTCCATCTTGTAGTAGAGAGCGAAAGGATTTTTTCAATCTGAAAATGTCTATGTATTTTTTCGCATCTGTCTCAATGGCAGTTAGTATATTTGCATTATTTTCAGGCCAATGGAGTTCACAGATATTTGGCATATTTGAACCACATCGAATTTTTACGACTATATCAGGGTGGGTAACAATTATTACATTTATAATATCAAATATTCTATATTTTAAAGCATCAAAGATCATCAAAACTTGGTGGTGGTACTAAAGCTTATAATAATATTTAGTTGAATTAAAACTCATCATAAAATCATAAAAAACATTGTTAAGAAATATATTATAAAAATTTAACAAAGCGTTCAAGAGGGACCCCAAAAGGTTACGGCATTTTCAACACTCAACCTTTAATGGAATTTCTCTATATCAAGTAGCGATATTCTAGAAACTTTTGGCGCCCCTTAACTCCACGTTATCTTTGCTCAATAAATGAAAAGTAACAAGTTTAAAATCATTACGATTATACTTATTTCATTATGTGTAATTGTAACAATACAGATCGTATTCGATAAAAATATTGAATTAACATTATTGATTGGCGGTATTTTATTATTTCTATTTGTTGGTTTGTGGGATCCACCACCAAAGCATGGCCTTAATCCTGAGGCCAAACGTGTTCTAAGCAGTGATGATTCATATGAGATATCAGAAAAGATTAAAAAATATGGAAAAGAACTAAAGAAACGAAAAAGAAAATAAATCAAAATTCAGATAACAAATCATTCAAGAGGGACGGCAAAAGGCCAAGGCATTTATAAAATTCTGGGTAAATGTTAAATTTCTATATCAAGCTGTGAATTACTAGAAATTTTGCCGCCCCTTAATTCCACGTTATCTTTTTCATATTGATAAATGTTTCTTTTAGTATGCCTTTGATATGTAAATAAATGTTTGATCCATAGATTATCAAAGACCTATCCAAACTAGCGGCGAGTTAAATAGCCTAATATTAAACCTCAGCAAGAGAGAGAATTGGTTGCAATGTCTGTTGTAAAGAAAGTTGTATTTTTATCATTCCTTACTGTATGTATTGCCAGTTGTGAATTACTGGAAAGAAAAGAAATTGATGCGAGCTCCAAGGAAAGATATCAGAAATCTATAGCTGCTCTTATTTCTACTACTCCCGTTGAATTACGAGAAGAAGTGGTAGGGGTACTTGAAGAACGACACCAAAATTTCATCTACAATAATAGAACACTTGCAATGAATTATATGGATTCAAGTGAACGTTCTCCAGAATACATGGCTTCTTTGCATGGCATGAAGTTTGACGAGCTAATAAAAATTGCGGTCGAACGAGTTGAAGAACGAAAAATACATCAAGAAGAAGAAAGGAAGAAAAAAGAGGCAAAGCAGAAAGAAATAGATTTGGCAAATAAAAGAAAGCAAGAATTATTGTCCAAGCACCAAGGGAACATAGATCGTGTGGCTGAAATCAATAAAATTAATGCAGATGCAAAATTGAAGTTAGAGCAGATGCAGGAGATTTCCACGTTGTATAACTCCAACGAAGGCAGAGCGGTGTTCGAATCAAGATTTGTATTTCTGTCACCTGGCAAACCCGTATTTAAGAAGAGCAAATCATACGAGTTAGGTAAATCAAGAGATTATGATGAAATAACATTCCCTGTCACGATTAACAACAAAAGTTCAGTTGCATTCTCTAGTGTTAAAATAAGAATAGATGGCATGAAAGGAACAAGAAAAATACCCGTTATTTCCGGGGATGATACAGATTATATTCCATCAATGATAGCTCCTGGTGAGAAAAAATTAATTGAACTAAGACCGTACTTGAATGGTAACCTGAAATACAGACAAGATAAAGAACTAACATCTCTTCTCGAGTCAGTAAAACTTATTTTCACTATAGAGGAAATAGGGCTACTGAAAAACTCTGGAGATACGCCTCTTACCTATAGAAGTTTATCTAAAAAAGAAAAGAAATTCATCCAGAGTGTAGGTGATGATTATTTTGACAACCTTCTAAAAGAGAAACAAATGATATTAGCAGAAAAGACAACCTTAGCCGCTGAAAAAACAAGACTTTGCTCCATAATGAGAGAAGATGGGATTACTGGTGATCTATGTACGAATTAAGAATTTAACTATAATTGTATGATTAATTTTTAGATAACAAATCGCTAAACACGGACCCCGCAAACAGCGCGGGTCCGGTTAGCTTCACGTTAGCAATCAAAAAAATATAATAAATGAGTATCGAACAGACCGAAGTAATAGATTTTATTAGTGCTGCTAAAGATGAGCAGTATATAGATCTAACGATCTCTGATCATCTTGCTTGGGACGATAAAAATGAGAAACTATTAATACTTCAGGATAAGTTGAATTCATATCTAGAATTCATAGAATCAGGTCAATTAATAGAAGAGTATCCTGCATCAAAAGGCAAAAAGATACGTATTGACCTCAGATGTAAATTTGAACCCAACGATGAAGGGAAGAATTTTTTATCTATCGTACAACCTGTTGTTAATGATTTAGGCCATGAATTGAAGTGGTGCTTGTTTAAAAAATAAAATAATTCTGCTAACAAAACGCTCAACTAGGATTGCTGTCAGGCTAGCGATTCGTTCTTAAAACCCATGATGTTATGCAAAATGTTATATTTTTTTGCGTAACTCACGGGTGCCAGCAACCTGTTAGCTCCACGTTAAGTTTACAAAAACACTATGATGAAATCTGATCTTTCAGAAAACATTTCTAAAAAACTAGATCTCTATCTAGTAGAGACAGTTGATGCTCTTGAGCAAGATTTTAAGAAAATGCTTGCTGAACATTCGAGAGATGGAATGTTAGGGTCAGGTGCTACAATCAAAAAGACAATGAATTTCATATCAACAAGAAATGAAATATTATATTCATCTGTCATTGCGCATGTTGAGATATTAAATTTAAAATATTATTCCAATTTAGAAGAAGATATTAAAAAGATCGTAGTTGAAGTTCAAAACAAATACAAAGTTACCTGCCTAGAATTGCTTCAAAAAAGTACTGAAATAGCACGCAACCCGAAACTCTATGAGAGAATGTTGCCTGAGGTCGAAGCCTCAATGGTTCATGATTGGAAAAATTTTGAAAATTCTTTAAATGTATACTCTTTGAATCTAAAGCATAATCGTACGATGTCTACTCTTGAAAAAAGTTTATGGTGTCTTGAAGGGTTGCTTTTAGCTATCTCGGTTTTCATATCAGGTATGTGGTTTAAATATCCAAATGGTAATTATGAACCCATCATAGTTGCGCTTGGTCTCTTAATATCAGCAATTGCTATTGCAATGAAAATATATATTAAAAAATAACTTAACAAAATGCTCAACAAGGATTGCTGGCAGGCGAGCGATTCGTTCTTAAAACCATTAATGTTATGCAAAATGAAATATTTTATTGCGTAACTCACGGGTGCCAGCAACCTGTTAGCTCCACGTTAAAAGTACAAAAAACCTCACCGTATTATCGCGGCTGCTTAACCCGATATACATAGAGGAAAAAATGGAAGAAAATAGAAATAGAGCCTGGAGAAGGTTCAAGACTCACGTCAAAAAAGGAAAAGGCCAAGGCACTGAAGAAAAGTGGAAGCCAGAAAAAAAATGGAAATTTCTATATCTACGTTCTGAAAAGCTCGCTAGAGCAAAGCAGCTAGGCATTGATTATCCAAGAAAAAACTCACGTCAACTCATAGAGCAAGCAAGTACATTGAATGACAAAGAAGATTAATCTGCTATTCATATGCAGTAGAAATCAGTGGCGAAGCCCAACAGCCGAAAACATCTGGAAAAAACACCCAGAATATAACACAAGGTCAAGTGGCACTAGCCCTAATGCAAAAAAGACTGTCAGCCCATCGGACATCCGTTGGGCTGACAAGATATTTGTAATGGAAAAAAAGCACAAAAATCGTCTGGTAGCAAAATTCACTCGCATGTTGGAATATAAGCCAATCTATGTACTAAACATACCAGATGAATATGCTTATATGGACCCAGAGCTAATTGAAGAACTAAAAGAAATTGTCGGTAATCTATTAAAATAAATTAAATCTTTTAACAAAACACTCAACAAGGATTGCTGTCAGGCTAGCGAATCGTTCTTAAAACCTTTAGTGGTTATTCACATGTAGAGGTTGTTTGAAATATCACGGCAGCCAGCAACCTGTTAGTTCCACGTTAACTTTTACAAAAAAT
This sequence comes from Desulfosediminicola flagellatus, assembly GCF_005116655.2. Taxonomy (GTDB): domain Bacteria; phylum Desulfobacterota; class Desulfobulbia; order Desulfobulbales; family Desulfocapsaceae; genus Desulfopila; species Desulfopila flagellata. The sequence goes on from NZ_CP050698.1 coordinate 4,798,351, forward strand.
ATCATGTCGGTTTGTAATAAGAAAATATTAATACCAACAATAGTTATCATGCTCGCAGCATCATTTGGAGCTGGCGCCTTATTTTCAGAAAGATATGGTTGGAAAGAACATGTTCCATCCTTAGGAATGCAAAACCATGGTCAAGCGTTAAGTTTTCAAATAATTATAGAAGAAATTGATAGGCAAAACATAGAAATTGCGAGAAATAATATAGAAATGCTTCAAAACGGAAACATTGTTGTCTTAGATCAATTAGTAAATAATAGAGAAGAAAATTCAAATATGTACGAAGAACTTTTACAAAAAATTGAAAGATATAGAAGCAATGCCAATAAAAGAATAAATACGGGTTCCAATGATGTAGAGAGTGAAATAACAGATGGAATAAATATATTACTCAAAAAATATAAAATTTAAGTTAACAAATCGCCACCTTTAGGCAAAATAAGTCATGTAATTTACAAAATTCAATGCCCCCCCTATAAGCTCATCAAATTACTATATTTCTTCAGGCAACACTTAACTCCACATTTTTCATTGACACCCAGGCTATAGAATTTCTTTCTGACTACAAATACAATATAAATAACTTGATTTTTTTACTATATTTACGACATTTGTCTTAGAAGGTGACATATTGTATCGCATCAACCAAGTCCCCCCACATTGTAACAAAAGATTCACTTCATTCGGACTCAGATCAAAAATATTTGACTTGATATGTAAAACTCAATACGGAACTATTCAAGACGAAATTTCACTTAAACTAACTCGAAAGATGTGTCGATATTTATTTATTACATGTATTGCTTGGCTTTTAATATAATTAAATGCGTAATAAACGTATAACGTTCTAGAAAAAAATATATCTTATTACCACTAATCTTCAGCAACGGAAGGTGAGGTGAGAGGCGTAAGGTGTGAGGTATGAGGCGGAAACGACACAAGCAATCAAAACCTCCCAAGCACCTGATATTCCATCCAATATAAAGACCTCACATCTCAAGAGGGTCCGTGTTATCAATAATTTTTCCATGATAAAATGGCCCTGTTAAAACCAAGCTGAGTTTCGGTGGTAATCACACATATATATATATACATAACCAGTCCATCAATCTGGACTCGCTCAAACTCGCCAGTTACCCTTGGCGGGTTGAAACAGGAATAGAGTATACATCATGCTTTTCGGAAACTATTTTGATCAAAAGGTTTTGGATATCAACGGGGTCCAAATCAAATTACGACAAGGTGGATCTGGTAGCCCCCTACTGCTTTTGCATGGCTATCCACAAACTCACATTATGTGGCATAAAGTAGCGCCACGTCTTACTGCCAATTATAGAGTGGTTTGCCCCGACCTTCGAGGCTATGGCGATAGCTCTAAGCCACCAAGCGACCAGGATCATTCTACATATTCTAAGCGTGTAATGGCCCAGGATATGATCGAATTAATGGCGTTTCTTGGATATAGTGAATTCTTTGTGGCTGGTCACGATCGAGGAGCCAGAGTTGCGCATCGGATGGCCCTGGATTATCCAGCGAGAATTAGCAAAGCCTGCGTGATGGATATTGCACCAACCCATCACATGTTTAAGACAACTGACCAAAACTTTGCTACCGCGTATTATCACTGGTTTTTTCTCATTCAGCCTGATGGACTGCCCGAACATTTAATTGGCGCTGATCCCGCCTACTATCTTACAGAAAAACTACGACGATGGAGTGCACCGGGTACAGAATTCGACAACGAAGCAGTGTCGGAGTACATACGGTGCTTCAGCAACCCAGAAACAATTCATGCCTCCTGTGAAGATTATCGTGCTGCCGCAAGTATTGACCTCCGGCATGACGAGGAAGATATGCACAAGAAGGTTTCATGCCCTCTGCTTGTGCTGTGGGGTACGAAAGGATTCGTACATCGCACCTATGATGTACTCGCTGTCTGGCGAGAACGTGCAGAAAAGGTAGAAGGCAACGGATTGAATTGTGGACATTTTCTACCTGAAGAAGTCCCGGTTCAGGTAACTGAGGAGTTGCAACGGTTCTTTGCTAACAACTAATGCTTTATACGCGGCACTTCAGCCGGCATCCTGTCAAACCAAGCCGCCGTTCTTGAAGGATTGCAGATCAAAAAGCTCGTTTCTAATGACTAACCGGGAAGTATAATTGTCGTTGAACACTTGCAGAGTCTACCAATACCCTAACTTATAGAATTGCCACAATTACTGACTATCTGGCACGTCATTAAGCTTGAGTAGTGTTTTACTATCTCATCGTGGCTGCGTTGCCCAATATTGCATCCTGCGTTTCCTTACCTTGTATCCTTTACATGTCTACACAACGCCCCGACTACTCAGGTCAAAACTTTATGGTGTATCAATCTTTATCATACATAACGAGAGGCAAACCATAAGGCAATCGCCCTAAACAGGCAGAGCTATTACTTTGAATATACACCAGTAAAAACTCACGATAACCTGTTTGCTAAAAATAAAGATTTGTGATTATAGTCTTTCTACGTTTTCTGTGATTACTCGAGAGCAGTGTATATTACGCTGAATAAAATACTGGATAAACCATGGCCTATACCGGCACGATGTAACGAATTTCAAGGGAAATACACATGACTTTTCTGGGTGACAGTACGACGTTTGCATACATTATTCTTCCTGTTCTGGTATTTTTGGCCCGTATTCTAGACGTATCTATAGGCACCCTGCGAATTATTTTTGTGTCAAAAGGCCTGAAAAATTTTGCTGCAATGCTTGGTTTTTTTGAATCTCTCATCTGGTTGATAGCTGTAACTCAGGTCATGCAGAACCTTAATTCATGGCAGACCTACATAGCCTTTGCTGCAGGATTCGCTGCCGGGAATTATGTCGGAGTGGTTCTTGAGGAAAGGATTGCTCTTGGCAATCTGCTGATCAGAGTGATAACCCAGAAAAAAGCACACGAACTCGTGCAGGTGCTCAGGGAGGCGGGATATGGGGTAACAAGTGTTGATGCAATGGGGGCAGCAGGCCCTGTGAACCTCATCTTCACGATAAGCAAAAGGCGAAACCTCAATAAAATTATTTCCATTATAAAACATTACAATCCCAATGCCTTTTACACCATTGAGGACATGCGATATGTTAATCAGATATATCCGCTACCACTGACGAAACGTTCATTTTTTCAACATGTGGGGCTGGGAAAACGTAAATAGACTTGAATGAGAACATGTCACCCATAGATACTGTTCTTCCAGGAGCCTTTCGGATTACACTCGTATTCCCCATCTCGGCGTTATTTTCAAAAATGCCTTGATCTGTGAAAAAAATGATATGATCCGCCAGACTCCTGGCAAAAACGAATTGAATATTTAGATATTACAGATCATCAATCAACCATATTTACTACGAAAACTCATGAGCAATATTCCAAAGAAGGTGCAGGAATTCCTGGAAAAACATAATCTACAGCCACTTGAGTTTGAACCTGGTTCCACCCCGACAGCAGAATCCGCAGGCAAGCGTATCGGTGTACCGGTTGGTCAGATAGCAAAATCAATCCTTTTCAAGGGTAAGGATAACGCATTCAGACTTGTTGTGGCAGCAGGTGACAGGAGAATTAACAGCGGGCAACTCAAACGTGCCACAGGAGTAAAACACAAGATGGCCAGTGCCGAAGAAACCGAAGCGGTAACAGGATTTTTGCCTGGTGGAGTCTGTCCATTCGGCCTTGAGGCTACAGAAGTAGAGATTCTGCTGGATTCATCTCTGGATCAATACACAACCGTTTACCCGGCCGCAGGTACAGATGCTACAGGCGTGCCATTACAACCTGAATATTTACTGGAAATAACCGGTGGTAAAAAGGTTAATGTCACCTGATTTCTTCTGTCACCATCGAAATTCAGCCCACACACCTAACCCACCAACACCGTTTTGCCTGTTATGTAGAAACAGGCAAAACAATGATTGCAAGAAACCACACTATTCTATAAAGATGAGTTACTATTCAAGTTGAGTCTCTTCTGCAGCAATACGGCAAAGTCATAAACCCAGACAGCCTCATGCAGAGTCCGACTACTGTTGTCGTCTCAATGACAGCGTAATTGTTGCAATGTAGATCACAGAAAAAACACGGCAAAAAAATGAGAACAGATAAACACTGTATTTCATGGAATCTGCAACGTTTTTTCGACCATGCAGGTTTACCGGTTGCACGTTCGCTTCAGCCGATAGGCTCCGTCTGGTCAAAAGCAGAATACGATAGAAAACTCTATAACATCTCCACTTGCTTAAACGAAATGACTGGCGGAGAGCCGCCTGCAATACTCGCATTTTCTGAGGTCGAATCGGTACAGATCCTTGCAGGCTTGCGTGAAGCAACAGGCTGGAACCAACTGGCAATAGTTGACGAACGTGTCCCCAACACCACCCTTGACGGGCTTGATGTCGCATTGTTACTGAACGAAGAATTGTTCGATGTGTCATCCCTGCATGTTCGTTCTCTATCCCTTGATAATCGTTTTTCTACCCGTGACCTGTTAATCGCACGTGTGCCGCACAAAGCAACCCAGCAGGATGTTGTAATAGCTGTCGCTCATTGGCCTTCGCGCCTCATTTCTGAGGGTGAACCTTTACGGTTTTCATATTCTGTTTTTTTGTATCGCATTATCAGCTCAATATTAAAATACTCTAAAGCCGACATAGTCGATTCAAGGGGCACCATTTCTATGCCTGACGAAGCTCGTCTTTATCAGCGTTGGAATACACCATGTTTCATCATGGGCGATTTCAATGACGAGCCGTTTGACCCCTCAATCAGGGTTGCACTCAATTCAACACGATTCGATACACTCGTAAAGAAACGCGGCCGATTGCAGGGAGCAGCTCTCGCCAAAGCAGACAATTATCTCGACAAAAGCTTTTCGCTGTTTAATCCATGCTGGAATCTCAGTTTTTCGGACAATCAGGAACCAGGCGGCACTTACTATCGTTCAGAGTGGCGGACCTATGATCAACTGTTATTGAGCCATGGTGCAGTTACATCTGATGCACATGTCAGATATTGCCATGATTCGACAACAATATTTCGCACACAAGAGATACTCGGCAGCGAGCAGAAGCCGGTTCAGATGACAAGTCGTTCAGGTTTTCCGCTATCGTTTTCAAAAGATAAGCCTGCAGGTGTATCAGATCATTTCCCACTGCTTTTCAAACTCAGCTTTATGCTATAATACTGATTATTTGGTCGCAGTTGCTTAAAATGACTTACAAAGAAAGAAAACAGGATCGAATCAGGGAACGCTTTAAAAGCCATACCCAGCTCAACCAAAAAGATAGCGAACTTTACCGCGACACCAATTGTGCTCTAAAACACGCTCGTGAGTTGGCGGCTGAAGAATGCATGTAATTTAACCCCAAGCTGGAGCAATAAACGTCGCCAGTTGTAAGTTGTACCTTTGAGAATCTCATAAACTACATCTTTGCCAACTGTACACTCTTCGTTAATTACTATTCCACGGTAGAGGTTCATACCGATGAACGGTAATTTGAAAATCGCTTCTATTAGAAATCGAGGTCCATAACCACGGCGTTTACGAACTCCACATCGATGCAATAGTTTACCAATGCAAAAGGTGTCGAAGAAGGCGCTAACTTTTCCCTGGATTTGGATGTTGTCTTGAATATCTGAAGAAAGTTGAGTTGTTTAGCTGAATGACATCCATTGATTGCACTTCATCACCTGATATCTTTTCGAAAGTCTCGCGCCACCTCCCCTGTGAAATCTCAAGACCCAATCTCTCTATAAAATCAATTAATACAACAACTTAAAATCATTCAACTCCATCCACGTTCGACTATTACCCTTTTTGGCCATACCGACGACTCGTCTTATCTGACAATTCAACACGTTGGAAAAAAATTCCATTCTGGTATACTTGGTGATATATATTTATTTTTTTGAAATAATTTAGCATATTACATGCGGCAGCTTGGCTGACAGGTTTTATAATCCTGCAACCATTAGCCGCCAGCTTCTGTGAGTAACCATCTGTAAATAGAGTTTAATGGAGGAAGGTGCTATCTCTCCTGGTACCCTTAGCCTCGCAAAACGTCACGCTGTGGAGGAGAATCTCATGCGTATTGGAAGAGTTGCATTAGCTTTGCTGTGGATTGCTGCACTATGTCTTGTAAGCGTAGTATCAGTCCAGGCAAATATGGTCAAAGGGATTAAGGGCGGGAAGCAGGTATACCTCGTCAGGAAGGCGGACAACTTCCTCATCCTTTATGACAGGTCAGGTTCCATGGCTGAGAAGTATAATGGAACAATCATGACTAAACTGCAGGCTGAACGTAAAATCCTGCTCGAGAAAAATGCAACCCTTCCAGATATGAACTGGCAGGCTGGAATTTTTTCATTCACTCCCGGCAACAGCCTGGAAAATATTATTGTTCACCACCCAGTTCAGCAATACGAAAAGAAATGGTTCAGCTACAGACTTATCAAGATGCCGCTCACAGCTGAAGGTCCGACCATGCTTCAGCAAGGTTTGCAGGAACTCGATTCAATACTTGCTCAAATGACCGGCAAAACCGTTGTATTTCTTTTCACCGACGGTCAGTACAGCCCGGTTGATTATATTCCCAGCCCTGGTAATCTTGCCAGAAAAATCGGCAAGAACCACAATGCCTGTTTTGTCGTAATGGATACCGGCGCTGAAGATGATGAGATCATCACTATCAATGATATTGCCTCGGCAACTGCCTGTTCATACAAAATCCCTTTCAGCGGCCTACTTGGAAATCCTGAATGGATGACCAATGCTCTATTTGAAGTGGTAGAGAAAAAGCCGGAATTGAATAAAGATGTCATGGTTGGGTATGTGTGGCAGAACATTCATTTTGATTTCGACAAATCAAATGTTAAACCGGAATATAGGGATACGCTTGCCAATGCAGGAGACTTCTTACGCAAAAACCCGAAAGCGCGCGTAGTGCTTGAAGGTTATACAGATTCGATTGGCAGCAAGGAATATAATATCAAGCTCTCCCATCGCAGGGCTGCAAGTGTTCGCGATTATCTGGTGACTCAAGAAGGCATTGATGCCACCCGCATAACATTAAGCGGTTTTGGATTTAGCTCGCCGGTAGCCAACAACAGCACTGAAGAGGGACGAGCTCTTAACAGACGGGTACAGGGAATTATTACCGGTATCTGATAGTGCTACGATAAAGGTCGGTTCAATACAAAAAGGGTTACAGCTCATATGAGTTGTAACCCTTTTTTGTTTGTACAAGCAGGAACACAAAAGGATACTGCTTTATCGGGGTAGAGCTAGAGGTTTCTTAGTTAAACTCAAGGGAAATTGAAGAGAACCCTTGCATACGAACTGTTTAACCAAGAGAGGGAAAAATTGCAGGACCTTGGGGAAAGCCCTGCAAATTGGTAGTATTACGTTATGCCATTACCCGAGGATCGCTTTCAGATCTTCATCTGGTGTGGAGATTGGCATGATGTTGAAGTTCTCAACAAGTACATTAAGTACATTTGGGGTTATAAACGCCGGCAGGCTGGGTCCGAGGCGGATATCTTTGATGCCCAGGTGAAACAGGCTCAAAAGAATCGCGACAGCTTTCTGCTCGTACCATGAGAGAACAAAAGAGAGTGGCAGATCATTTACACCGCACTCAAAGGCGTTAGCAAGCGCTACAGCAATCTGAACCGCTGAATATGCATCGTTGCACTGTCCGATGTCGAGCAGGCGTGGAATGCCACCGATATCGCCGAGGTCTTTATCGAAGAAACGGAATTTACCGCAAGCAAGGGTAAGTACTACACAATCTTCAGGAATTTTCTCTACGAGCTCGGTGTAGTAGTTACGGCCGGGCTTTGCACCATCACAACCTGCTACCAGGAAGAACCTGCGGATAGCACCGGCTTTAACACCCTCGATTACTTTATCTGCTACACCAAGAACTGCATTGCGGCCAAATCCGGTCAGAACAGTTTTGTCTGTTCCGTCTTCGGTGAAACCAGGGAGAGCAAGTGCTCGCTCAATAACAGGAGTGAAATCCTTATCAGCAATGTGAGCAACTCCAGGCCAGCCAACAAGACCGGTAGTGAACAGGTTATCTTTATAGGAAGGTTTTGGCTTCTGGATGCAGTTGGTCGTCATCAGAATTGCGCCCGGAAAAGCGTCAAACTCTTTATCCTGATTCTGCCATGCAGTACCGTAGTGACCATGGAAATGTGCAAATTTTTTCAGTTCAGGATAACCATGGCACGGAAGCATCTCACCATGAGTGTAAATGTTGATGCCTTTTCCTTCAGACTGAACAAGAATATCGTGAAGATCTTTCAGATCATGACCTGAAACAAGAATCGCCTTACCTGCTTTTGCTCCGAGGGGAACTGGAGTAGGTACAGGGTGGCCATAGGTTCCGGTATTACCTGCATCAAGGAGTTCCATCGCACGAAGGTTAACCTCACCACATTTCAACACAAGACCGACCATGTCGTCAAGAACGAGAGTGTCGTCGAGGGTAGCTGCAAGTGCTTCCTGAATGAATGCATCAATCGCATCGTCAGTTTGCCCAAGGATACGGGCATGATCAGCATATGCTGCAACACCTTTAATACCGTAGGTGAGAATCTGGCGTAATGAGTTGATATCAGGATCAACATCAGGATCTGCATCGAGGGCAACTTTCTCACCATCAGCAACTAAGCTGGTTACACTGGTTACCGGTATGGCAAGCTCAGGGAATTGAGTGAAGTCACCTCCAGCTTCTGCGCCGCCAAAGATTTTTTTGAGCAGTCCACCCAAAAAGGAGTCGTTGCTGCTTTCCTGGAAATTGGTTTTTCCGCCTACAGCTGCAACCTTTTGTTTCATGGAAACTTTCAGCTCTTCACAGGTACGAATGCGCTGTACAAAACGTGCAGGATCAAAATCAACATTAGTAAGAGTTGAGAATACGCCCTCAGCAACAAATCTATTTACTGCCTGATCAACGATATTTACTTTTCTACCCTCTACGGCGAGACGAGAAAGGCCTTTCAGGGAATGAACCAGCAGATCCTGCAGCGCAGCAACCTCTGAATCTTTTCCACATACACCTACCTTTACACAACCGGTTCCTTTTGCTGTCTGTTCACACTGATTACAAAGCATATAGCCTCCCTTTAAAGAGTGATTTTTATCAACTCATACATTCAATTTATCGGGAGATGCAGACAGGTTTGCCCAGCTCCCGTTTCATTCTGTAAAGGAAACTATCACGACTAACCAGCAAAGGGTTTGACCTAGGTCAATAACGTGTAACATTGTCCACTGCCGTTGCCGGCACCGGCAAGATAAGGAGTTTTTTTATTATATATTTACAAATACTTACACGAACAAAACACCACAACCATATATATGATATTTCGAGCATCATTTTTTGATAATAACGAAGAATTTGGAACAAAGGCCATTATCGGAGAGCCTCATAGACCGACTGCCTATGGATTATCTCAGCCGGATTGTCTTTAAGCATTGCATATTGGGCTCAAGTCAGCTTTATATTTTGCGATAGAAGCCAGCATATTTTCTATTTGAGTGAGATTGCTCTCTGAGTAATATTCATGTATAACCTAATGAGCAAAAACTTTATAAGTTTACAATGTTACAAGACTTACAAGCACAACATCAACAACATGAATGGTATGAATGACTTGGCTTAATCAAACACCAGTTTTCACCTTTTAGGGACAAGGCTGGCTTACTCTGCACATCCAGCCCAAATCTATAGATGCGGAGTGATCTTCAAGTCATAGTGAACGTGCTATGATTTTTATAAATATACAATGTCTCAGAGTCCTGAAGAATCTACACACTATTACTTCGACATTCTCCCAATACGGCCTCTTGCTGATCAATTGGTGAATGATACATTTTCTGTGCTTTATGGAGTAGCTGTATGAGTTACGAGGGAAAATCACGAGAGCAGCTCATTGCAGAGTTGGAAACGCTTAAGATACGCCTTGATGAACAACAATCAAATACCGATGCGCATGCAGTAATTGAGGAACGTTTCAGGCTCGCCATGGAAGCCTGCAAAGATGGGGTCTGGGATACTAACTTTGAGACAGGCCACATGTACTATAGCCCCGGATATACTGCCATGCTCGGATATATGGACGGCACATTTCCCGCCCACGTATCGATTTGGAGTGACCTCGTGCATCCTGATGACAAAGAGGCAGTACTGACAGCAAATCGGGACTGTATCGAAAACCGCATCGACAGCTTCAGTGTCGAGTTCAGGATGAAGACACAATCAGGGAAATGGCTGTGGATTCTGGGACGCGGCCAAGCGGTTCTAAGAGACAGCAACGGCCAAGCCCTGCGTTTAGTCGGTACCCATACGGATATCACTCAACTTAAAATATCGGATGATCTCTTCCACAGCCTTTTTGAAACTGCGTCATCGGCAATCGTCACCATAAATCTACAGGGAACGTATACATCATGGAATTCGGTATGGTGCGATATGCTCGGATATACCCATGAGGAAATGCCTGCACTTAATGCCTTTGACGTTACTCACACCGACGATCTTGATGAAGGTGGACGAAATGTTGCCTCCCTTATCAAGGGTGAAATATCCGGTTATCGTCAGGAAAAACGATTTATACGTAAAGACGGCTCGATTCTCTGGGGCGACCTTTCGGCCTCTGCCCTAAAAAATAGCAATGGGGAAGTGGAGTCTCTGCTTGGTGTCATCACAGATATTTCCAAATACAAAAAAGCTGAGAAAGCTGCACGATCAAGTGAACAACGTTATCGAGCCATCGTCAATAGCATGAGCAGCGGCATGGCTGTGTATGAGGCTATTGATGACGGAGCCGACTTTATCTTCAAAGAATTCAACCCCGCTGCTGAAGAGACAACCCTGATAGATCGTAAGCAGGCTCTGGGAAGCAGCCTTTTACGTATGTTCCCAAATCTTGCACAGACTGAATTTGTTCGTGCATTAGGAAGGGTTTGGAGAACCGGTCTACCTGAAAATATCCCTCCTTTCCTGTACAAGGATCATATGAGTGAAGGCTGGAAGGAGAACCGCATTTATAAGCTTCCTACCGGTGAAGTTGTTGCTCTTTTTGATGATGTAACAGAGCGTATCCAAGCCAATCAAGCACTCGAAGCCAGTGAGCAGCGGTTGAAACTTGCGTTGAATGCCGTAAACGACGCTGTCTGGGACTGGAAAATAGATACCGACGAAGTCTACTTCAGCCCGCGCTGGTACACCATGCTCGGATACGAGCCCTATGAATTCCCTCAAAATTTCGAAGTCTGGAAAAATCTGCTACACCCTGAAGACAGGTCCTGGGCTACAGGAGAAGTTCAGCGTCATTTGGAAAGTGGTGAATCCTTCAGGATTGAGATGCGCATGCGGACTAAAGACGACCAGTGGTGCTGGATACTCGCCAGGGGAATGGTCGTTGAAGTTGACAAATCCGGAAAAGCAACCCGAATGATCGGTACGCACATTGATATCAGCAATCGAATTCAAGCGATGCATGCCCTTAAGGAAAGCGAACAACGCTTTCGAAATCTCCTGGAAAATGTCGAAATGGTTGCTGTACGCGGATATAACGACAAGCAACAGGTTATATTCTGGAACAAAGCCTGTGAAGACCTCTACGGTTATACACAAGATGAAATTCTGGAACAGGGAACAGAACACCTTATCATTCAGGAAGACCACCGGGAAACAATTGTCCACATGATAAACTCCTGGATCACTGATAACATTCCGTTTCCAACCGGGGAGTTTACGTTCCTCCACAAAGATGGATCTCTCCGCTCTGTCTATTCCTCTAATGCCATGCAGATAAACTCTCAGGGGAACAGAGAAATATATTTTATCGATGTCGACCTGACAGAAATTAACATGGCATATTCTCAGCTCATTGAAGCCAAAGAGCAGGCAGAGGCGGCAAGCAACGCCAAATCGATGTTTTTGGCCAATATGAGCCATGAACTTCGTACACCGCTTAATGGTATTATGGGGATGCATCATGTCTTGGAACGCACTACACTTGACAAACAACAACAGCAATACCTGGATCTTGCCCAGACATCAGCACAGCGCCTGACCAATCTCCTCAATGACATCCTTGACCTGACACGAGTTGAAGCAGGGCGAATGGAGCTTAAAACACGACAGTTCAATATTATCGATACGCTTAAAGACATTGAGCAGCTATTTAAAGCGTCGAGCAGTCAGGAAGGTGTCACGTGCAGATTCCACGCTGATCAGGCAATCCCGTCAAACCTTGTCGGAGACCCTGCACGACTGCAACAGATTCTCAATAACCTTGTGGGAAATGCTCTCAAATTCACCCAAACCGGTACAATCGACGTTAACGTTTATCCCTTACCCATAAGCAAAGACCGTGATTGCACTTTACTCTTTTCGGTTTCAGATACAGGTACCGGAATATCCGATGAGACGCAGAAATCAATCTTTCAGTCATTCACTCAGGGAGATGAAGGGTTTACACGCAGCCATCAGGGAGCAGGGCTTGGGCTCTCCATAGTAAAGCAGTTGGTTTCACTTATGGGCGGCAACATGTCGGTTGACAGCAATCTCGGCGAAGGAACGACTTTTTACTTCTCCCTGCCCTTCTCTCTGGAAAACCTCAATGAAGCCAAAGCAACAACAGTTCCTCATCACTCACTGTATAATTCTTCCCACTTGAAGGCACTTCTCGTTGAAGACGATTTAATAAGCCAGATGGTGTTTCAAAAATTACTCGAATACGACGGATGCAAAGTCCATATAGCCGATGATGGTAAACAGGCAATTCAGGCCCTGCAGGAACAGTCCTTCGATGTAATTTTCATGGATGTGCAGATGCCGGTCATGAATGGTGTAACAGCCACCCGTGCCATTCGTAGCGGTGAGTCCGGAGATAATGCCCGGAACACCCCGATTATTGCCATGACCGCTTTTGCCATGACCGGTGATAAAGAAATGCTCCTTGCAGCAGGTATGGACGATTACATAGAAAAACCTGTGGAAATTGAATTATTACAAACAGTTTTAGAAAATATTCGTAATTCTGTATATACGGCAGAATAGTGTAATGAGGAATACGGGCTATTCAACAATGTCCACTCATACCAAAAGCCATAGATAGTTCCCATCCGAAAACTCAGCAGGTAGACAATCAACCGTGACCGGGAGCTATTGCCTGGTCACGGTTGATAAAGAATTTATTCAGAAACAAACTGGAAATATTCTTCAACTGTCGGTAATGCACCATACAATGCCGCATATACTGCAAGTTCTGTTGAGCCGAGGTACACCTGCGCACCATCGCCAAGACGGTTATCGAAATTACGAGTTGATGTAGACATTACAGTAGAACCTGGTCGGACCCGTGCCTGGTTACCCATGCAAAGGCTGCATCCCGGGATTTCGACCCTACCACCAACCTGTGAGAAATTGCTGAGGCTTCCTTCCTGCTGCAGAATATCCCGCGCCATTCTGGTTGGAGGTGCCACCCAAAGCTGGCTCTTTGCATACTCTTTTCCTGCAACAAGCTGTGCTGCCCTTTGCAGATGTCCGATATGCACCATGCAGGAACCGACAAATGCATCATCAATCTTTGTACCCGCAACTTCACTTAGCGGACGAACATCATCAGGGTCATTTGGACAGGCAAGCAGTGGCTCGTTCAGTTCGCTCAGGTCTATCTCGATCACTTCAAGATACTCGGCATTTTTATCAGCTGTAAGCAGGGCCGGTTTTTTAAGCCATTCTTCAAGTGCTGCGATTCTGCGATTGAGACAGTCCTGATCAGAATAGCCGTCAGCAACCAGAGACTTCAGCAGTTCGACGTTTTCTTTGACGTTTTCAATGACTGCTTCGAGCGGCAGCTTCAGCGTTGATGCTGCCGCGCTTCTCTCTGCTGAGGCATCGCTTAATTCAAAAGCCTCTTCAACGGTTAAATCATCAATACCTTCAATCTCCAGCACAGTGCCTGCAAAGATATTTTTCTTACCCTTCTTATCAACCGTGACCAATCCTTTCTTGATAGCTTCATAGGTGATAGCGTTGACCATATCCCTGACCGTAATGCCATCTTTACGCTTACCTGTAAATCGCACCAACACAGACTGCGGCATCTCAAGAGGCATAAAACCAAGCGCACCTGCAAAGGCAACAAGACCAGAACCAGCCGGAAAAGATATACCAAGCGGGAAACGGGTATGGGAATCGCCGCCGGTTCCTACAGTATCCGGAACAAGCATCTTGTTAATCCAGGAGTGGATAACACCATCACCCGGCTTTAAGGCTACACCACCACAACTCTGGGTGGTTTCTGTCATGATCTGCCAACGTACCGGATCGGATTCCTTCGGGTAGGCAGCAGTATGACAAAAAGACTGCATGAAGAGATCGGTCTTAAATCTGAGACAGGCCAGTTCAGCAATTTCCTGCATGGTCATCGGCCCGGTTGTATCCTGAGAGCCGACTGTGGTTATTTTCGGTTCACAAACTGTACCCGGCAATACCCCGTCAACACCGCAGGCCTTGCCGACCATCTTCTGAGCAAGCGTGTATCCCTGGCCTTCTTTGGGTTGCGGATTCTCTACTTCCTGAAATTCAGGATACGGCATGGAAAGTTCGTCACATGCGGCTGTCGTCAGGTTGCGGCCGATAATCAGGTTTAACCTGCCTCCTGCACGGTATTCATCAAGCAATGTTGTCGGTGCAGGTGCCATAGGAACCTGTTCGCCATCCTGTTTGGTCAGTGTCCACTCTTTGAGGTTAATGGTGATTTCATCACCGGTCTCAAGTTTGGTCACGTCACATTGGATTGGTAATACACCTGCATCGCGTGCGGTTGCATAAAAGATCGGGGCAATAATGCCGCCAATAACAACACCACCTGTGCGCTTATTGGGTACAGCAGGAATATCATCACCAATATGCCAGACAAGAGAGTTAATTGCGGATTTACGTGAAGATCCGGTACCAACCACGTCACCTGCAAAACCTACTGTTTTGCCCGCTGCACGAAAATCCTGAATTGCTTGTACGCCATCAGGGAATCGGGTTGTACCAAAAAAAGTTGCATGCAATGGGATATCAGCCCGTGATTGAGCCTGATTGCCGGGTGAGAAATCATCGGTATTTATCTCGCCTTCAACTTTATAGACACTCAGCGTAATAGTCTCGGGAACAGCCGGAGCGTTATTAAACCAATCAGCGCGGGCCCAGGACTCCAACACATCTTTGGCTTGCGCATTATCTTTGGCCAGAGAAGCAACATCATCAAAAGACTCATAGATTTTCGTCAGCCCTTTCAATCCGGCAGCCGCAAATTTTGCTGTGGCTTCGTTCTGCAATAAACGGATAAGTGCGGCAACGTTATAGCCGCCACCCATCTGTGCCAGCATCGCAATCGCCTTTTCAGCAGAAAGAGCGGATACTGTAATCTCTGCTGCGCCAACCTTTTCCAACCAGGCTGCTTTTACTTTGGCAGCTTTGCTCACACCGGGATCAACCCTGTTCTCTAAGAGCTGAAGAAGTCTATCAGCGTCCCCTTCCCCTTTAATAAGTAGCTCTGTAAGATCTGCGGTCTGCTCTGCAGTAAGCGCCAGTGCAGGCAAACCGATAGCCTGCCGCTCTAGTTCAGCAGAAGTATACTTTTCCAACATTGAATATCCCTCTCTCATAAAATCAATGATAACAAATCAGGTGATCACACAATCCACAATGATGAAGAAAAAGCAGTAATACCTGACAACAATTTCCATTATATCTAGACACATACATCTAAAAACAGGCTAAACATTCCAGCCAATGTTAATTCTGCCACGACTCGTTACGGTGTCTGAAGTCAGATTGCCACCACTAGCATTGCATATGTAACAATGCTGCGCCTGCAACAATCAGAAACTCGTTGATGTGCTTGGGGTAAACGCTGTCAGGTAGGCTGTCTGAACAGAACGAATAGCTTGACAAGCAACGGAACAACCAGAAAGAGTGTAAATATTCTCACGAGGTGAAAAAAGGCCACGACAGGTGTTTTATGCCCCTCGCTCTGGGCAAGGACAGCCATGCCGGACATTCCTCCAGGTGAGAAACCAAACAGCGCGGTCCCAAAATCAACGAAACCAAAACGGCTTGCCAGCAGAGCCATGCCTACAGCAACCATTAATAAGACTATGGTGCTGAGGATAGCAAGCGGCAATGCCTTCGCGCCCAGGGAAAGAAAGGAACGGTCAAAAGTAAGCCCCAGAGAAATTCCAAGCATAATCTGGATAGCAGTTCCCAACTGCGGTGGTAGGGTGATCCCATTTGGCAAAATCAGCGACATTATACCAGAAAAAATCATTGCGCCAACTACCGCACCCCCAGGAACGTTAAAATGTTGTGCAGAAAGTCCGCCACATACACCCGCAGCTACTACCAGAACATATCTTTCCACCATGATTTTTATCCTCAATATGAATGGATATGGGTTTCTTTCTCATGCCTCACGCATCTGAAAGCACTACAGAAAACCACCAATCTGCAATGCCCCTAATACAACCTGATAACAACTCCAAAGCTCTCTACAAAACAGATGCCGCCCGCTTCGGTTTCAGTGGTGTATTACGTCGCGCCTTCATCCTGGCAATGAGTGACCTGATTAAAGGAAGACTGATAATAAAAATGGTAAATACATTAATTGTTGCTGTTATCGGCCTTTCCCACATAAAGGACATTGAATCATCATAAATCATCAGCGAACGACGGAGATTATCTTCCATCAGCCCACCAAGGATAAATCCGAGCAGGAGCGGCGCCATCGGGAAATTCATTAACCTCAAAGCCATTGCCGCAAGACAGAAAAAGACCATCATCATGATGTCGAAATCATTGAAGGTAACCAGATAGACTCCCATGAGAGAGAAAAAGAGGATAATCGGCACCATCAGATTTCGTGGTATTGCAAGCAATCTTGCAAAATATGGGATTAACGGCAGGTTCAGAATAAGCAAAAATACATTGCCGAGATACATCGACATAATCACGCCCCAGAAAACATCCGGACGCTCGATGAACATACGTGGGCCGGGCTCAATTCCGTAGGCGATAAGGGCGCCAAGCATAACTGCTGTTGTTCCGGAGCCAGGGATTCCCAGAGTAAGCAGCGGCACAAACGAGCCAGAACTGGCTGCATTATTACCGGTCTCCGGAGCGGCAAGACCGCGAAGACTGCCTTTACCGAATTTTTTCTGTTCTTCAGGCGGGGCCAGATTTCGCTCCATACCATACGACATAAAAGAGCCCAATGTTGCACCAGCACCGGGTAATACACCAACGAAAAAACCAAGAATCGATGAACGGAGTATAGACGGGGTAATCAGTTTAAATTCTTTCTTTGTCACCTTCAGGCTTTTAAAGCCGATCATTTTAGGATTCAGACTGTCTGAAGAGGCATCTCGCTTCAAAACAATCATTAACGCTTCAGTAAGTGCGAAGGTCGCCATAGCGAGCAATAGAAATTCAATACCGTCAAGTAGTTCAAGAGATCCAAAGGTGTAACGCTGCACTCCGGAAGTCTGATCAGTACCGACTGTTGCCAGCATTAACCCGAGTACCACCATTAAAAGTGCCTTTAAAACCCCGCCCCTACCTGAAAAAGCCGATACGGCTGTTAAGCCAAGAATCATCAGAGCAAAATAATCAGCAGACTGAAAACTGGTCGCCACACTCGCCAGCATCGGCGCAAAAAACATGAGCAGAATTACCGCAATCGTTCCACCTGCAAATGATGAATAGGCTGCAATGGCGAGTGCTTTTCCAGGATGTCCCTGTCGTGCCAGCGGGTAACCGTCAAGTGCTGTGGCTACAGTTGCCGCCTCACCTGGTGCATTGATCAAAATTGAAGAGGTTGACCCACCAAAAATTGCTCCGTAATAGACTCCTGACAGTAACACCATGCCTGTGGCTGGATCCAGGCCATACGTTACGGGGATCATCAGCGCCACTGCTGTAATCGGGCCAAGACCTGGAAGCATACCAATCAGGCTACCGGCAAAACAACCAAACAGGACCATTGCAATATTTATAGGTATCATTGTTGTAGAAATACCCATCATCATGCCGCCTATCATTCCATCCCACATTAGAGTATCCCCAACTGATAGAAGATTTCACCAGGTGCAATATAGACACCGAGCAGCAACGACATAATTGCCCAAAGTACAATTACCAGAGGAATTGCAGTCAGTAGCATCATTCGTTTTCGTCGTTCACCAAGAATCCAGAACCCAACAAGAAGAAAGAAGATAGAGGCAATAATGAAGCCAAGCCATTTCATGGTCAAGCCAAACACCAGCATCAGCACAACGAGCAGGATGGCCTTAGGCCACTCCATTCCCCGTGTTTCCTCACCAAGACTTCGCTTACCGGCAGGATCAACTGTGGGCAGGATGAGGATCGCCAATGAAAGAATCACGCCCATAACAGCCAAAGCGTACGGCATTGTACGGGCGGTGAATATTTCCTGCTGGGCAAGAAATGTGAGCTGAATCCTTGTGGCCAGCAAACCATAGGAAATAGAAAAAAGTAGTATTGCAAGAGCCCCTATTTTTTCACGTGCCATAAGGTTCCTCCCTCAGGAAAATCTATTTTAAAAGGGCCAATCCATTTCAGAATTGGCCCGTATAATCACTCAAAAGTTACTGCAGAAACCCCAACTGCTTCATCATTGAGCCAATAGCTTTTTCCTGCTCTTCGAGGAATGCGTAGAACTCATCACCAGGCTGATAGAGATTCTGCCAACCGCGCTGCTGACGAATCTTTTCCCAGTCCTCTGTTGTGTACATCTCTTTCAACAGGGCGCGATATGCCTCTGCCTTTTCATCAGAGAGGCCGGGAATTCCGAAAAATCCGCGCCAGTTTGCAAAGGTGACATCCATACCAAGTTCTTTAACAGTTGGAACCTCCGGGGCCTGAGAGAGGCGCTCGGCAGAGGTCACCGCCAGAATCCGCACTTCACCCTGCTTTGCTAGCCCAAGTGCTTCGCCAAATCCGGTGGAGAGGACTTGAGTATCACCGGAAAGCAAACCGGCCATAGCCTTTCCACCAGCATCATAGGGTATGTACTTGAGTTTCAATGGATCGCCACCTGCAGCCTGAATAACCATCGCAGGAACGAGATGATCCATGCTGCCTTTTACAGAACCACCAGCCACTTTTACGGATTTGGGATCCTTTTTAAAATCAGCGATCACCTGATCAAAAGAGGTATATTTAGAGTTCTTTGGCACAACAAAAGCAGCATAATCTGCAATAACTGATGCGATAGGCGTCAGATCACGAAAAGATTGAGGAAAAACACCGGTCAATGAGCGGATAATGATTGGTGTAGAATTCACCAGCAGCGTATGTTCCTGGCGTTCTTTTGTGGAAATAAGGTGATTTAAGGCCTTACCGCCACCACCACCGGACATGTTTTCAAAAGAAGCCTGCTCAACTAATTTAGAATCAAGCAATGCTTTGCCGACTCCTCGTGCTGTACCATCCCAACCACCTCCGGCACCGCCCGGTATCAGAAAATGCAATTCTTTTACATCTGAACTTGATGCCGGTGTAGCAAACATCATCAGGGCGAGTGAACAAGCCGCAATAGTGGCTCCGAGCCGGGAAATTCCAAAAGAGTTCTTTTTCATGAATGTTCTCCTTGCATGGTTGTGATGAATGGAACTGCAGACCGATATCCACAGGAGTAGAATCAATCATCGAAAACTCTACAGATGACATGCCTAACCTGTTGGAAACAGACTGATAGTGAGCGGACGCGACAGAACTGTCGAAACCGGTCGTTTGGGCTTTTTTAATGAATCATGGAGCGCAAAACGTTGTTGACATACTTAACGGATCATAACTAAAAGTAAACAATAGGAAATTTATGAGTAATTAATTCTTTAAGAACGTTTTGTTCATAAAGTTCACGAGCCATCAAAAGGTCAGGAACCCTTCAAAACATCCATGCAAAAGAAAAATACTCTTCAAATTATGCTCCAATCAATGAAACTGCAGACCAAGATGATTTTGCTTATCGTTGCTCTGCTCACCTTTGTCGTCGTGGCGGGTGGGGCTTTTTCTATTAGGCTGATCTCATCAATCCTCGAAGAACAAATCGGTCAGCGCGCGCTGCGTGTTTCGCAGACCGTTGCGACAATCCCACAAATCAGAGAGGATCTTCAGCGAGGCGAGATAGAAGCGTCACGGATACAGGAGATTGCAGAACGGATCAGGCAGGAAACAGAAGCACAATTTATCGTTGTAGGAGACAGGGAAGGAAAACGTTATTCGCATCCTGTTATCGAGCGGTTGGGAAAATATATGGTCGGTGGCGACAACGCCCTGGCTCTTGAGGGCGGCAAATCATATATCTCTAAAGCCACAGGAACCCTTGGACCATCAATCAGAGGCAAAGTACCGGTATTTAATGATCAGAATGAGATAATCGGGATTGTTTCGGTAGGCTACCTGATGGAAAACATCAACAACACTATTCGTGGCTATCACCTGAAAATTCTTTCGGCCTTAACCGCTGTAATGCTTTTGGGCATTGCCATCACCATCAGAATCACCAATGATTTCAAAAAGGCGATCTTCGGACTTGAACCCCATGAAATCGCCTCTCTGCTCCAGGAAAGAACAGCTACTCTCGAAGCTATTCGCGAAGGAATTATGGCTGTTGACGGAAAAGGAAATATTACCACAATCAACCAGGCCGCCTTTGTTACACTCGGCATAGAACCAGTCCCGGATGTGGTCGGAAAACCTGTTAAAGAAATATTCCCGGAAACCCGGATTCTTGAAGTATTGCAATCAGGTGAAAGCCAGTTGGATAAACTGCTCACACTTGAAGAACGAGAGATCATTGTCAACCGGATACCAATTATTACCAATGGTACAGTTACAGGGGTTGTTTCTAGTTTTCGGGATAAAAACGAGTTGGATATTGTGGCAAAAAAACTTTCCCAGGTGCAAAAATATTCAGAGATGCTTCGCGCTCAGACCCATGAATATTCAAACAAACTTCACACGATCTCAGGGCTTATCCAAATTGGTGCCCATCAGGAGGCCATTGAACTTATCGGCAGCGAAGCATCCGGCTACCAGAAACTGATCAATGCACTTATGGCGATTGTCTCGGACCCGGTGATTGCAGGAACTATCCTTGGCAAGTACAACAAGGGAAGAGAATTGAAAATTGAGCTTTCCATTGATCCGGATAGCAGCATGCGTGATATCCCCGAATCCATCAAGAGAGTTAATCTTGTTACAATTATCGGCAATATTCTTGATAATGGATTTGAGGCTGTTCTCAACAAGCCAGCAGGACAACGAGAGGTCAAGCTCTCCATGACTGATCTCGGTAATGATCTGATCTTCGACTTTGATGATTCCGGCCCTGGATTGCCCGAAGAACTCTGGGACACAATATTCATTAAAGGCTATACAACGAAGGACGAAGAAGGTCATGGCATGGGCCTCTATCTGGTGGAGAAAGCAATCGCAAGAATGGGTGGCACCATCAGTGTAAACAGTTCTGAGCTTGGTGGCCTTGCATTTACGGTAATTATCCCAAAACAGAAGGCATAGTATATGGATAACGATATGGATATGAATTCTATTTCAGTATTGATCATTGAAGACGATGTGAAAATTGCTGAAATTCAGCGGATATTTACCGAGAAAATAGAGGGATATACTGTTGTCGGAATTGCACACACCATTGAAGAGGCTGAACAAATAGTCCCGGTACTGGAGCCGGATCTTGTGCTTCTGGATATTTTTTTTCCTGATGGTAATGGTCTCGACCTGCTCTGGAAGATTCGGGCGAATCAGAAAAAGACAGATATTGTTCTTATTACCGCCGCAAAAGAGGTTGAATTCTTTGAGGAGGCACTCCGAGGCGGTGTCTTTGATTACATCCTCAAGCCTCTCGTCTTCAATCGATTTGCTGCGACTCTTGAAAAATTTCGGGCACACAGAAAAAAACTGGACACCATCAGCACAGTAAGTCAACACGATGTAGACCGGTTACTGCACCAGAAAAGTAAAACTGCAGTGAACGAAGCAGATATGCCTAAAGGCATTGATCCAATCACTCTGGAAAAAATCTCCAACATGCTAAAAGATGTTGGAGAAAATGGAATCAGTGCAGAGAAGGCAGGATTAGAGATAGGGGTGAGCAGAACAACTTCGAGGCGTTATCTTGAGTACCTCGTAGCTATCGACCACCTTACAGCTGACCTTTTCTATGGCACCCAGGGGCGACCGGAAAGGGTGTATATGGTGAAGCGTGAGGTGTGATTACAAAAACTGCCTATTTTATCATACAGCTCATTTTCCAGACAAATATATTTTTGACAATCACAGGGTCTAAAGCAAGTTCTGTATTTTCAAATTTCACACAGAAGGCTGGTGATGTTCTGTGAACTGTGACGGTTACTCCCGGGCTGAGGCCGAATGAGAGCAGTTGATGCAGGCTGGAATGACTGTCAGGTTTAATATAGGTTATTCTCCCCTGCTCCCCCGGTTTTAGCTCAATCAGACTTGTGACGGTATTCAGGACTTCGCGCGAGTGGCTTTTGCAGCAATTCCCAGGTGGTATCGGCTTACCATCAGGACACATCTCAGGATGTCCAAGCAACGTACAAATAGACTCCTCAACCTCTTCCTGCAATGAATGCTCAACCTCGCAGGCGATCTCATCCATCTTGCTCTTTTTGACTTTCAGAATTGAGGTAACCAGAACTTCCGCCAGTCTATGCCTTCGAATGATAATTTCACCAAGGCGTTCACCTTCATGAGTAAAATACACATCTTTACCACTGATCATGACCATTTTACTCTTTTCCAGATCGGCCAGTTCACTATCGGTAAATTGTATAGCGCAGTTATCCTGTACCGCCTGGACAGAGGATTTTTTCTTTTCCCTCGCCACCCAGATTGCCTCAAGAATTTCTTCGAGTCGCTCGTTTAACATTATGTATTCCTTTACCTTCAGTTAAATGTCACGCCAAACATCAGGCAAACATGATTTACAATACTTCCAAGTAAAATTGCGTATAAAAAAACAGCGACATTTATCGCCAGCCCTACCGTCGCACCCCGCTCCTTAAAAAGGACTATAAACGAGTTGATACAGGGGGCTACAAAGGTCATCACCAGCAGATTCACGACCAATTGCAAATTGGTATAGATAAGGCTCAGGTGTTCAAGCTCTGTCGCTCCGCTCTCGCGCCGTATCATGGTTTTTATAAACACCTGGACACTCTTCTCAGGCAAACCCATGACATAATGAATCATTGGCCCAAGTGTATGCTCCAAAAGTTTAAGCCCGCCGATTCGTTCAAATAAAAACACTCCCATTGATGCTACAATGAATATTGGCAACGCCTCAAGCATAAAGAACCAGGTCTTTGCCACAGCCATTTTTAACACCGGCAATGGTTTGGGAAGTCGCATCGGTGGAATTTCCAGAAAAAGCGGCGAACGTGATCCCGGCAAAATCTTATTTGCCAGATATCCGGCAATAAGTACCTGGCTGCCAATAACGCCAAAAACCACAATTGACGCTGAGATCGGCATCTTTTCCAGAATAATCAGCATTACTGCAATGAGCGGCGCACAGGGCAAACATAAATAGAGTAGAAACGACGCAATAATTTTTTCTTTTTCGGTATTGAGTATCCGGGTGGTAAGCAGGGCCATCGTTACACAGGAAAAGCCCATAACAAGCGGAATAACACCTTTGCCGTTCAATCCGAGTTTCTGAAAGATATTATCAAGGAGAATTGAAATCCGCGGCAGGTATCCGGAATCCTCAAGAATCCCGAAAGCTATATAAAAACAGAATATTACCGGCAACACTAGCCCCATCGCCAGAAAGACACCCGTTGGCAATATGCCAAAATCAGGGTCCATGATCATGTCACGCCAAAACTCACTGGACAGCTGATCTGTAAAGCTTTTCACCAGAGGAAACAGCATTCCCTCAAAAATTTTCGAGTTAAGGTTATCCACCAGAAATGTTGCCCCGAATGCACCAATAAAATAGTACATAGCTATAAGCACAATCAGGGCTATTGGTATTCCTGTTGAAAAAGTGGTGCACATGTCGCCAAATTTCATCAACCATGAGCTTTTTGATACCTGCTCTATGGTCTGGACTTCATCTGCTATACTCCTGGCAGCCGAGTTATAATACTCAGTGAGTACATTTCTGGAATGGGAGGGGTTTTCCTGGTGATACTGCTCAATGAGTTTTTCAAGTGCTACCAGAATATCCGCTCCATAATTGTCGCGGATATGTTTTCGCGCTTCGGTATCACCATGCATCAACAACAGCCCGAGCCCACGTGGAGAAACCCTGCTCCCCGTCAGTAGATCGCCTATACGTTCCAGCAGTTCTTCAATAGCAGGAGAATATGCTATGCGATACCCTAATGGCCGAAGCTGAGAAAATTTCCCGGCCAGTTCCCTTATCCCCATACCTTCAGGAGCGATGGTTGTCGTAACTTCTATGCCAAGCATTTCGGAGAGCATTGTTGCGTTGATATCGATTCCACGCGAAACTGCCTCATCCATCATATTTATATTGAGAATCATGGGCAGACCAAATTCACTGTATTGCAAAGCAATCGCTAGTGAACGGCCCAGATTTTTAGCATCGGCGACAAGAACAATCCCATTTACCTGACCAACATGTGCGTCGGAGAGCAGTACCGTTCGGACTGCACGTTCATCCTCATTATCAGAGAAAATGGATACATTACCCGGGGTATCGTAGAGCACCCCTTTCTCTCCCCTGATAGGCGCGCTATCGAGGCTGACAGTAGAGCCCGGCAAGTTTACAGATTTGACCTTCTTATTGGTAAGCGCAGAGAAAATCTGCGTTTTCCCAACATTCATATTACCAATAAGGGTATATATATAACCGGCAGTTGTTCCTGCCGGTACTGATTTATGCTGCATAATTATTCGACTCTAAATACGTAAATACGTGCTAAAATGATAACAAACCCGATCCTTACAGCTGGGTGGACAATCAATATCACATTCTCCAATAAATGCAATTGTACGAAATTATTCAATTCAGAACAGTTGTGGATAACCAAACCTGTCTACCCTGTAAAATTAGGTATTCTTCCCTATTTACTTTTCGTTTCCATCTCACTATACTACGACCACGTATCTACATGAAAGTCCATTAATTACAATATATTTCTGTTATATAAGCCCCGTACAACCAACACCATAAAGCAGTCAGGTGTGCAAATTTGAATAGCTCAAAGCCCTAGGAATACTTCACATGAAAATCAAAAAAGCCATTTTTCCTGTTGCCGGACTAGGAACACGTTTTCTTCCAGCCACCAAAGCAATGCCCAAAGAGATGTTACCAGTTGTCGATAAGCCTATAATTCAATACGCTGTTGAAGAAGCACTGGCTTCAGGAATCGAGCAGCTTATTTTTGTCACGGGTGGTGGTAAAACTGCGCTTGAAAACCATTTCGACCGAAGTTATGAACTTGAAGACACCCTCAGAAAACGTGGCAAAGATGATCTTTTGCAGACTATAGAATCTCTGGTGCCAAAATCCGGAACAATCGTCTACACCCGCCAGAGTGAACCACTCGGTCTTGGTCATGCTATCTGGTGTGCTCGCGATATTGTCGGAGATGAGCCTTTTGCAGTTTTACTGGCTGATGACCTTATTCAGAACGATGTACCTGTCCTGCACCAGATGATCAATGAATTTGACAGATTACGTGCTTCTATGGTCGCCATATTCGAAGTTCCCAAAGAGGAAACATCAAAATACGGAATTCTTGAAGCAGAGCCCGCCCACAATGGCACAGTCAGAATTAAGTCAATGATCGAAAAACCTGATCCGGCTGAAGCCCCGTCTAACCTGGCAGCCATCGGGCGTTACATTTTCACTCCTAAGATTTTCGATTATCTCGGAATGCATAAAAAAGGTGCAGGTGGTGAGATACAGCTCACCGATGCAATGGTTGCACTGCTTGAAGACCAACCAATCTTCGGTTACCGCTTTAAAGGAACACGGTTTGATTGCGGTGATAAAGCAGGATTCCAAATGGCCAATCTGGCTTTTGCCCTCGAACATCCTGAAATACGAGACACACTTAAAGAGTATATCAATACCCAGGTTCATAAGAATTAACTCGTTTGCATCCTAAAACTACCATTCTGCCCAATATTAGCGTTGCGCCTCGATCTTGAACAGAATGCTGAGTTTTAGGATACAAATCAACTACCTGCACAACCACTTGCTATAGAACTTAAAAGGTCCTGATTATCCGTATTTGATAATCAGGACCTTTTTATTTTGCTATATCTACGCTCAATTTCTATGACTCAAGTTTGAGGTACAGATCGCCTCTTCCCCCTGGCCCGATCCGCCCTTTTCCTTTAAGCCGTAATTTCTGCCCTGCCCTACTGCCAGCAGGAATGTTTACCTTAAGTTTTTCCTGTCCATTCGGTCCCTGAGTTATCAGTTGGATTGTCTTTCCTCTGGCAAACTCATCTGCGGTCAATGTTGCTGTATAGGTAGTATCCGGCTGAGGAGTCGCCGCTGCCTGTTCGACAGCAGGTTGCTGCTTCGGACCAGATAGCAGGCTCCCGACAGCACTTCCAAGTGAACGCAGTAAGCCTTTTGGCCCAGGAAGATTCTTTCTGGCACTGTTCATTATTGCAGGCCCTGCGATTGAACCAAAGAAAACGAGACCACCAAACAGAATACCGCCCTTACCACCAAAAAATGACTGCTTGATAAAATGCTGGTTCGCCCTGAAACCTTTGCGGGCAAACTCCTGTAACAGCCCGTTAAACATCTGCTGGAATCGTGGATCTTTAAAAAGATCACGCAAAATATCTTCCTGACTATAATCAAAGCCGCCCTGCTGGCCGTTTGGCGAAAAGCCTCCGCCCATTTTTCTGGCACGATCATATTGCTTTTTCTTAACCGGATCGGTCAGAACTCCATAGGCCTCAGCAACCTCTTTAAATCGTGCTTCAGCTTCAGGATTATCAGGATTTCTATCAGGATGAAACTGCATCGCAAGCTTTCGATACCTCTTGCGTATCTCATTTTCATCAGATTCGGGTGTAACTTCAAGTATCTGGTAATAGTCTTTCATAGTTTTCCAGGGAATGGGCAGAAATTTCGATATGTTCCTGCTCCGACCTTCACCTCATGTAATCGAACTGTATGTATACATTGTCTTCTCAACTATACACTGTTAGGAAGCATTGAGGTGATTGTAAAATTGTTTTGACAAAATTGCATAGATTTCTTCAATTAGCGTATAAATGTTCGACCGATTTTTGCAATACTGATTACATGGATAAAAACAGTACACTCTTAAAATATTATACTTGAAAAATACAAAAAGGTTGATGATGAACCCATACGATGAAGCCCACCTCTTTGTAGCCGCCACACGGATACTCTTCCACCAGAAGCAAGCTTCTCCTCCTATTGAAGATGTCTGTGCCATGCTGGGTATCTCTGATGAGGCAGGCCATTCTATTTCCAGGAAGCTGGAAAAAATTGGCATTATTGAGATCTATAAAGATCCGTTTTCAGTCAGGGTGGGGGTTGGAAACCACCTCGAAATTGAAAATATTTCGAAAGAAGCCAAACCGGAGAACAGCCTGGCTAGTGAGTTGGAGCAATTTATGGCCAAGAAAAAGAACATGGATAAAAAGGTTGAGACCATTCAGGCCGAGCTTGAGGCAAAAAAACAGAGCATGTTTGCAGATCTTGAAAAGCAGTTAAAAAAGAAAATGAGTGAATAGCAGGTTACAACCAGCTTAGCCAGGAGATTGCCTATTCTGCTTGGCTAAGGCTTCTAATCCCAACACGTCTTATGCAACAAGCAGATATACGCCGAATATTGCGATAACTGCTCCACAGATTGCTCTCAAAGATACATGCTCATTATGCAGGAAAATCGAAAACGGTATTATGCAGATAGGCACCAGTGACAGAATTGTTGAAGCCACTCCGGTGGTCAGATAATGCAGTGTCATAAGTGAAAGTGACACCCCGATAAATGGGCCTATAAAGGCACCAACTACCGTATAGGTAACCGCCCTCGTGTTGCCTATGGCAGCTCTCACATTTCGCCATTTATGCGTACATGTAAAAAAGAGAACAAAACAGATAAATGCGGCAACAGCCCGTATCTGTGTTGCCGAAAACGCATCAAGATACACCCCACCAGACTGCATTCCAACCTTGCTCAAAACAAAACCACCAGCCTGGCCTGCCATAGCACCGATTCCGTAACCTATCCCTTTGAGCGAAATCTGTGAGACTTCCCGTTTTGCTTTCCGTGCCTTCCTGTTATCCCGTTCAAGAATCACTATCCCGACACCTGCAAGGGTTACAATGATTCCCAGCCACTGATGCATCGAATACATCTCCGATAAAAACAACCAGCCAATCACTGCAGCTGTCGGTGCTGCAAGGCTATGCATTAACATCGCTACTCTTGGCCCAAGCTCTACCAGTGCCTTAAATAGAAAAATATCTCCGATAAAAAATCCGACGATTCCTGAGAGGCTGAGATAAATCCATGCCTTTGCAGGAAAATGCAAGGGTAACACTACCCCGTCACGAATAAAGAGAAATACACTGAAAAGGATCAGTGCTACGAATATGCGTATGATATTAACAGAAGTTGATCCTACTGCTTTAGAGGCTGCACCGAAAAACTGCACACTTACAGTCCAGCATAAAACTGTGGTGACCGCGATTACCTCTCCTAAAAAGGGCATGAGTTCCTCTCATAAAGAGCAATGTGTTGCAATAGTCTCAGGATATATGCGTAAACATAACGAATAGTCCTCTTCTGTTAGATCATCCGGCTTGAGTGTTTCATGTTTTTGAGAATAGTCATGTAAGATCTTGCTATACAATGAAATTCTCATCATGGTCCTGGAAATGCTAAATAGTGCTTGAACGAAAACCTGCAATTTTTTTCAAGTTCAAGGCGGGCGATAATTTTAACCGGATGAATACACAAAGTATTTTGAGGATTAAAATTTGAGACCAACAAAGAAATTGGAGAAATTGGCGGTTTTCGGTCGGGCACTAAAGAGCAGTCTGCGGAACCTACCCCAAAGACGTCATCTTTACCCGAGGAGCATCAGCGTTTATCATAAAACAGGAACTGTTATACAAAAATGCGAAATCACTCTTTATGATTCCTGCAATATTTTCGATTTTCATCTAGGCCGTTCTTATATTAGGGACACTTTGTGTAGCACTTTTCTACTGTTTAATCTTCTATATTTTTTTACCTATTTGCCCATTCGGCAATGATCTCCTACCTTAAAGGGACAGCAGTAAAGGTTACACCGGAACATTTCCCTGATATTTATGCACAGCTCAAACACTGCTGCGAAAAAATTAAAATCACGGAAATCCCAGAGACCTACCTGATGCTTGCTGACGGGGCATTCAACGCATTTACCACCAGATTTCTTGGCAGGAATTTTATGGTGCTTTTTTCTGATGTGGTTGACACCTTGCAGGACAACCCGAATTCATTGTTTTTTTATATAGGCCATGAAACATGGCCATGTTCATCGCAAACACCTGTTACGGGCACCCGTGCTGTTTCCTGCGATGCTATTACCTCTCCTTGGTCCAGCGTATAGCCCGTGCGCGAGAATACACCTGTGATAATAACGGTTTTGTATGCTGCCCAAACCCAAAAGATGCAATCTTTGCACTCGCACCACTTGCCGCTGGAGCCAACCGCCTGAAGACGCTTAAAATTTCACACTATACTGCGCAGGCTGATACCTGCGGTGAATTCTGGATGTCATTTAATAACTACTTTCAGATTACCCGTGGTTGGTAAAAAGAGTGTCCCACCTCAAAGCCAAAGCCAGCGGTAAAGTCTATGAATCATCTCCGAGGCATTTTTTGCCTGGATCTTCGCAGTCTTTATTCCCTGGACAGGAATGGGGGCAAACACAGGCAGCTTTTTGATTATTGCAGCTATTATCGGCATTATCGCAGCGATCGCCATACCTCAACATGCGTCTTACCAGCAAAGAGCTAAAGAGCCATCATTGATGATATGTACCAGGATAGAAAACCAGGAGGTTGTCCCATTGCTATGCATCTAACAGGTTTCCAGTAAGGTGGGGATGGGAAGATGGGTTCGTGTGAATTATTAGGCAAAAACTCGTTATACGATCGGCGCCCAAAGAGACACCTTACGATAAGCCTGACAGTTTAAGGTTGTTCAACTGATGCATATCGGATACCCTACTAGAATCTCATACTATTTTGAGATAAACTTTGGATTTGCAATCAGGAAGGTGTGCAGTTGATACCAGGATCCACCCCAATCAGCTATCAATGCCGGGAAACAACTTCACAGACACCAAACCATATCAGACTGATAATCCTCTAGATTTACACGAATTACACCACAAAAAAATGACTGTTTCTCCTAAAAATAATAAGCCCCAAAAAAAACATCGAACAGAACTACGCATACACCTCGCCTGGCAACGGATGATGGCCAGCTTACTTTTCGTACCTGCGTTTTTCAGTATTCTAACATTATGTGTTGCTATACGGGATAAAGAGGTAAACGCAGTGATAGCTTTCGGGATAAGCGCTCTGCTTTTCGGGGCTTTCGGAACATACTTCTGGTTTAGAAAACTGACAGGTACTCTGGGAACGTGCATGATATTTTTTCAAAGCAAAAAAAATTCCACCGATAAATCATTCTGATCAAGTTATCAGAAAGACTGCTGCAATAAGCGAAAAGGCAAGAACAATACCGCCAAGCCAACAGCAGCCATATATTTTCGATCAATGAATTTTCCGCATTTTTTTCCCTTGAGCAACAGCGATACCATTACTGGCTGACATCATTGCATCGATTCGTTCATTAACTTCATTTAAAGGGATATCCAGCGCCTCTGACAGTTGCTCAGCAGTATAATAACCTCGCCCCTCATCATCCTGCATTCGCGGAACAAGCCCGGGAAAGCGTAAATGAAAAGCACGCGCAATTTCAGTTTTTGCCGTATCGGGAACATTATCAAAAATATAGCGCATCGCAGCATGTTGCAGATAGGAAGAGTTCACCGCTGACTGGCAACGTTCTTCTCCCGCCGCCTGTAAGGCACTCTCGAGGCTAGCAAACTGGCGGTATATACCCTGAATGACTTTTTCCCCGTCATAAGGTGATAAACACTCACAGCAACATCCAATCAGTGCTTTAGCGCATTGGGGACATTCTTCTCCCGCGCAACCTGCAACATGTAACTGGTCTAAGTCACAAGCGCATTCTGAACATTTCTCTGCTCCTGCCTGAATCATGAATGATTCAGAACCGAAAGAAACTCTCGTTTTATAATCTTTCATGGGCGTCGCAGTTATACGTATTTAAAGGAAACAGCGTAGTAGAAGTTTATTTATACAGCTTATAGTATAAGCACAGCCTATCGCTTTGCCACCTTCGGGGTACTGGTTACGTTTGTAAGACAGATCCGCAAAGGAGAGGTTTGAAGGTTTTTATGAGTTCAGGTATATTGCTCCTGTCTGATAACGCAACCCATGCTATTAAACGCTTTTTCATAGTGGAGATTCACATGTCGCAAAGAAAGTTTCAACGAGCACAACAGAAAGCTACCAAAACAACTGAACCAACCCAAGCCGCCGCTGATCACCAACCCTCCATTCAGGCTCTGGTCTGGTATAAGGAAGACCACTGGGATACCTTAAAGGAAATGTTTGCCGACGGACATATGCTTCCCCTCAGCTATCAGGATTGGCTTACACGAGCCGAGGCTATGAAGACAGAAATCGAGACTGCAGGAGATGCTGTAATCAAAGTGTTTATTGACCCGGAAACTTTTCCGGAATGGTGTGAGCAAAAAGGCCTTCCGCTTAACAGTGAAGCACGATCACAACTTGCAATCGAGGTTGCCCAGGCTCAATCCTTCAGCATCTGATCTTTTCTCTATTTTCTCTATTTCCGAGTAACTCAAAAAAATCCGGAGCAGTTGGTCTTTGCAGCTCCGGATTTTCATACCTCTTTTCAACGCACCCCTTCCGAGACAACTGGATCTCTACAAGAGATTTCGTTAAGCAGTGCATATGAATTCATTGGTCATAAACAGAAGTGTCTAAGGATACCCTGTATTTTTCAACGAGATAGGCACAGATTTTCCGTATTATTTTTGGTATCATCTCATATTGCCTTATCACATGGAGTATACCGCTCGTTAACACCTACGGGCTCAACCGAACCCTGAAGTCTACACAGTCGAAAATGATAAAACTTGTTATTGTCTTTTTAGTGGTTGTTCTCATTGGGTACATTGCCCTGTGTACCCTGCTCTACTCCATGCAACGGTCACTACTCTATTACCCGACCCTGCCGGTCACGACACCTGAAGCAGAACCATTCCTCATGCACAACGGCGAGGAACTATTACGCGTCTGGCATGTTGAACGGCCAGGCCAGGATGCGCTTATCTATTTTGGTGGAAATGCAGAAGATGTAGCGGTTAACATCCCTCAATTTAAACGACTCTTCCCAAACCACTCTCTCTATCTGCTCAACTACCGCGGCTATGGTGGCAGCAGTGGCAAGCCTACTGAGGCAGGGCTGCACAGTGATGCGCAGGCGCTCTATTCGCTTGTACAAAAAGAGCACAATAATATAACATTGATGGGAAGAAGCCTCGGCACCGGCGTTGCGGTTAATCTTGCTTCAATAAAAAAGATTGAACGACTTATTCTTGTAACCCCTTACGACAGTATCGTAAATGTTGCCGCAGGGATTTATAAATTCATCCCTGTACATGCTCTACTAAAAGACACTTTTGATTCTGTCAGTCACGCAGATAAACTCAAAAACCCCGTGCTCATTCTCATTGCCGAACATGATGAATTAGTCCCCAGAAAACGGACTGATAACTTTGTCGCTGCACTCAACCCCAACATAACAAACGTTCAGGTTATTAATGACACCGATCACAACTCTATCTGCACCTCTCCGGAATTTGAACAGGACATTGTTGCCTTTATGACTCAGTCTCCCAGGAGGCTTGTCCGATAATAGGATTTTGGGCCAAAATCGAGGCATTTTCAAAAAACAAGCGCAGCCATATAATTGATATTGCGAGCATTGTGTTTTGATAATAACGAAGAGTTTGGAATAATGGCCATTCTCGGACAGCCTCCTAGCGCAAAACTCATAGTGCAATGACTATTACAAAGATAAATCAGGAAGAGGTCATAACAAAACTTACCCGTATAGAACCATCTTTCGCCGAAATACTTGCCCTTCATGGCCCACCTCCTCTATGGAAGAGGAAAGAAGGCTTTCCAACCCTGATCAGGATAATCCTTGAACAGCAAGTGAGTCTGGCCTCTGCAAAAGCAGCGTTTGATCGTCTGGTTATTTCTTCAGGTACAGTCACTCCAACTCGTTTTCTTGAATTCACTGATGACGAGTTAAAAGCGATCGGTTTCAGCCGCCAGAAAACCGCATACGGCAGACACCTTTCACGATCAATCATAGGGGGCAGTGTAGAACTTGAAAACCTGGATCACCTTACAGATGATGAAATACGCCAAACCCTTACACAGGTTAAAGGGATCGGTATATGGACCGCAAACATCTACCTCCTCATGGCCATGCAACGTGCTGACATCTGGCCCAAAGGCGACATTGCTCTGGCCGCGGCCTATAAACAGATAAAGAATCTCGATAAACGGCCTACAAATGATGAAATGGTAATAATCAGTAATCAGTGGAAGCCATACAGGTCTGTAGCCGCTCGGCTACTCTGGCATAGCTATCTCAGTGCAGGAAAATAGCGCGACTAACAGCTTTTCTTTGACAGGCCGGCCAACTCCCATTAAATATACATATACATTTCAAACACTTTTACATATATCTCCACATTCCTAATTATCAATAAATACGGAGCAAAAGCATGATTCTTACAAATGTTGAAACCGTTCCCGGAAAACAGATTGTTGAACATATGGGTATTGTTCAGGGATCAACGGTTCGTGCCAAGCATCTCGGGCGTGATTTTATGGCCTCCCTTAAAAACCTGGTGGGTGGAGAGTTAAAGGGCTATACCGAGCTCCTCCAGGATTCGCGGGAGGAGGCAATGCAGCGTATGTCCGAACAGGCAAGCCAGATGGGCGCAAACGCAGTTGTTAATATCCGCTTTGCCACCTCTTCTGTCGCCCAGGGCGCAGCTGAGCTTTTTGTTTATGGAACAGCGGTCCGGGTTGAATAGGAGACGATATGGAGATCTTCCTTCAGTACCCTGATCTGTTTATTTTTCTATTTCTAGCATGTCTCGGATACGGGGCCGGAACCTGGACCGAAAAACGCCATTACGCATCTATCCGACAGCGTGAAGCTGAACTACTAAAGATGCCCGTAGTGACAGGCGGTATAGATTTCAGCAGCAAACCGATTGAGCATGCAGAACTCGTTACCGGCAGTGCTGTTATCTCGATTGATTATTTCAAACGGTTACTTGCCATTCTACGAAACATCTTTGGAGGTCGTGTCAAATCATATGAATCCCTGGTTGATCGTGCACGGCGCGAAGCAATCCTGCGCCTTAAAGAATCCGCCAGAGATAATGGTGCTGATATCGTTGTCAACATGCGGCTTGAAACCGCTGCAATCGGACAATCGGCCAATCGCAAAAGACAAATCGGCAGTGTTGAAGCAATTGCCTACGGAACTGCTCTTACCTTCAGCCAGAAATGAAATACACACCAAAGCAGCTTGAAGATAACGTAAACGTCTCAAAGAGCCACCCGCTTGTCGACCTGTTCTGGTTAACAGGCGGTCTCGTACTAATAGCTGGGTTGATATTCCTTGCTCTCGGTTTAGCAACTGATCTAGCTGTCTCCAAAACACCTGTCAACATTGAGAACTGGTTAGGAAAGCAAGCGCTCAAACGTTTTACCAGTACAACCAATCCTCCATTGCAACAACGTCTGAACACACTGCTCGCCAGCCTTCCCGAAGATTCTCTTCTCCATGATTACGACTTCAAGATTTTTCTCTCAGAAACAGATGCTGTAAACGCCATAGCATTGCCCGGTGGTAATATTGTTGTCTATTCAGGCCTTCTGCGGGAAATTAAATCAGAAAATGAACTGGCCATGGTGCTGTATCATGAACTTGGGCATTTTGAACATCGTGACCATCTGCGAGGACTTGGGCGGGGGTTAAGCCTTACATTAGCTTCGGTGCTGCTGTTTGGCAGCGACAGTGCAGCCAGTGAGGTAGTTTCAAAAACCCTTCTTACCTTTCAGGCAAATTATTCTCAGTCTCAGGAATCGGCAGCGGATACGTTTGGCCTGGACATGCTTGTTGCCCACTATGGTCATGCAGGAGGGGCGACAGATTTTTTCAGCAGACTCGCAACACAAGCAGATAACACAAACCGCCTGCCCTATCTTCTCGCTTCTCATCCACACCCGCAGGATCGCATAGATGAAATTAACAAACGTATTATCGACAATAATTATTCTATAGGCACGCCAACACCTCTGGCCGACAACCTGAAAGACTGATTACATCTCCACCATTAACTATTTACCATTAACAGGTGCATTGTGTCCCAACAACTGTCTCCCAAGACCTATGGCCTTACAGCAAGAACAGTCCTCGAACAACTCGATGAGACTACCATCGCCATTGTTATAAACCGAAAAAGCAGGATCATTATGGCTGACGGGAAGAAAATTTTAGAAAAGGTACGTGTTGTAAAAAAACATCAACCTAAAGCTACTATTGTGCTCAAAACAAATGCTCCACTCTGCAGTAAAACGCGACTATATCTCGAAGCTGAAGGTATACCTGTGATAGCGTTATTATCTTCAGCGTATTAATTTCATGCATTTACGAAAATTTAGCGAATTATGTACGTTGCCATGCGTATATGCCCTTCCCGACATCGTGGGCATCGACCAGGCCGGTTGAATCGTGAGCGTTCCTTGAAGGTATACTCACAATTCAAGCAGACATACGGATGTATCACTAGTGTTTCACCTGCCGCAGCAACTGATTTGGCAATATGCGGAAGATGCTCGTATACTTCTTTTTCGCGTATTGAAAGGATTTGAGAGAGGTCCAGGGCGTCAAGCTCTTCTTCCCTTAATAGCTCAATCATCCGCTGTCTGAGAGTTGTCATAAATCGATTACCATATTAAGCAGAATATTTTCGTGAAATTTTCTGGCTCGTACAGGCTGCGCTTACCTTGTCATCTCATACTCATGGTCAACTGGCAACCCTTCACTACGGGAAGTAGCCACAGCAAGTTGATCACATCTTTCGTTAAGTGGGTTTCCTGCATGTCCCTTTACCCATTTAAAGGTAACATTTTCTGTTTCAAGAATATCCAGAAGTTCTCCCCAGAGATCGGGATTCAGGGCCGGTGTACCATCTGATTTACGCCATCCCTTTGCTCGCCACTTTTTTGCCCAGCCCTTGTTTATACCGTTAACCAGATAGCTGGAATCAGAATAGAGCACAATGGGTCTTCCACTTCCAGCGACCTCTTTTAAAGCGACAATACATGCTGTCATTTCCATTCTGTTATTAGTGGTCATTCGAAAACCACCTGAGATCTCGTGCTGTCTGCCATCAAGACAGATAACAATCCCGTACCCTCCCGGCCCAGGATTATTAATAGCCCCTCCATCTGTATAAATGACAATAGCATTATCAGGATGCTTCGCAGGTGGTTCTTTCCGTGAGGAAGAACTCTTTTTAGGTCCGGCATTTTTTGCGTAAACAGGATCATTCATCCAGGCTTTTGCTTCGGCCTCCGAAGGAAAACTCTTGAACTTTGCCCCGGCAAATCCCTTAACCTGTTTTTCGGCTGTCGCCCAGTCCGTGAAAATCCCGGTGCTTCTTCCGGCCGCTACTGCATAAAATTTCTTCTTCGCCATGTACTTTTATTCCGTTCCTGAATGATTTCGGACCCTAATTGATATTAGGCATTAAAGCCCATTTCACAGAATACAACCCGTCGGTGTCGTCTCTGTCGAGACAAACAATTCCACCGTTTTGAAATTTAAAAGGTCTATACTCAGGAGATCCGGTTATAAGCTGTGAAACCAGTCTCTCCATAAAGGGCAGATGACCTACAAACATTATATCCGTGGCAGGATCAAGCGATGCCGCAAATGCCACGACATCATCCATAGGATTGATGCCATTCTTTTCAGCAATACCATCTCGCGGTTTAAGATGTTCACCAAAGATTTCGGCAGTCTCTCTGGCCCGCTTTTTACCACTATGAAATATCTGTTTAACCTGGATCGTATAATTTGCAGCGACCCCGGCAATCAGCTTAACCGTATCTTTTCCTTCTTCAGAAAGTCCACGATCAGGATCTGTTTCTTTGGGAAGCGACACTCCATGCTGCACAAGATAAATAGCCATATCAACCTCCAGTTTTGGTGTATTCAAAATTGCCACTCAAAGCACAAAAAAAGCCACTTTGTTCAACGAACAAAGCGGCTTTTTTGTCTTACTCTACAACCTGCAGAAATTTAGCATCCTTTGATGCCTCAGCCTCCTGCTTTTTTAACGTCCTTGCCTGCAGCACCAGCAGAAGTACCATCTTTATTGATAGCGCCTGCAACGGCATCACGTGAGATCTTGATAGTGATATCACGCGCGATCTCAAGGTTGATGATATTGTCATTAATATCAGTAATGATACCGTGAATACCACCCTTGGTCAGTATCCGTGTTCCCTTTTTCAGTTCAGACAAAAACTGCTGATGCTGTTTAGCCTGCTTCTGCTGAGGTCGGATCAATAAAAAGTAAAAAACAACAAAAATCAGGATTATAGGAATAAACTGGCCCATAGCTCCGAGTGGTCCCGCAGCTGGTGCAGCATCTGCAGCATAAGCAATGCCGGTCATAATGTCTCCTCCAGAGAGTTGAAATAACAAATATATCCAGATAGGTACACGAATGAAATCTCCGGATACTCTAAAATAAATTTCGTCCTAAAGTAATCACTTGCACTCAAGCCTGCCATAAAAATCTTTACGGAACTGAGCAAAGTTGTCTTCCTCAATTGACTTACGAACTCCAGCCATCAGGTTTAGATAATAATGCAGGTTATGAATAGTGTTCAGGTGATAACTGAGAATTTCGCGACTCACAAACAGATGCCGTAAATAGGCGCGTGAATAGTTTCGACAGGTGTAGCAGGTGCAATTTTCATCAAGGGGAAGCATATCATCGCGATACCTGGAATTTTTAATCACAACCCTCCCGGTAGAAGTAAACAGATAGCCATTTCTGGCATTTCTTGTCGGCATAACACAGTCAAACATGTCTATGCCGCGCCAGACACCCTCTATGAGGTCCTGCGGAGTTCCAACACCCATCAAGTACCGGGCATACTCTTTCGGCATATGCGGAGTAGTCGCCTCGGTCATATCATACATAACCTGCGGCTCTTCACCCACGCTCAGCCCGCCGATAGCATAACCGTCAAACCCTATATCTATAAGTTGCTCGGCATGCATTTTACGCAATTCTTCATGCATACCACCTTGGATAATTCCGAAAAGCAGTTGTTCTCTTTTAGTATGAGCGTCCCTGCAACGTTTTGCCCAGCGAGTTGTAAGATTTGTTGAATTGATCACCTCATCCTTGGTCGCAGGATATGGTATGCAGGTATCAAGACACATCATTATATCAGAACCAAGGCTCTGCTGAACCTGAACCGCATCTTCAGGGCTTAAAAACAGTTTTGAACCATCAAGATGAGAGCGAAAAGCAGCACCTTCTTCGGTTATAGTCGCCAGATCTTTGAGACTGAAAATCTGAAAGCCGCCACTATCGGTGAGGATAGAGCCTTTCCAGTTCATGAAGTTATGAAGCCCGCCGAAACGTTCAATGAGTTTATGTCCGGGTCTGATAAAAAGATGATAGGTATTACCGAGAATTATCTCAGCATTCATTTCATAAAGATTTTCAGGCGTTACCGCTTTTACAGTAGCCTGGGTCCCCACCGGCATAAATACAGGTGTCTGAATCGTTCCTTGCCGGGTAGTTACCTGACCACGACGAGCTGCACACTCTGAGGAACTGCAGTGCAGAGTGTAAGGTGTATTATTTTGCATTATATTTTGGAATTTCAATAAATTTCTTGAGCACGACCGCAGGAACAACTGCACGTAATGTCTGTATGGTTAATCCATCTATCGTGATACAATTAACATTTTAATGAACCACTGGAGTCAACGCAGTTTTCCGATCGCAAAACAGCCGTAGATATTACCTTAGAGGCTTGGCAGCGTAAACTCTTTTCAGGTTCTATTCACCATTTGTTCTTTTCTGTCTAAGCGACAGACAATTCATACCAGACATATTGCTGCTGATGACTGGCCAACTCAATCCGCTGCATAGTGTGCTGATTCGGCAATATGCCTAACAAAAATAACTTTACTTTTTATGCATGTTTTCTGCATACTAGGAGTATGAGTCAAAATATTCATTGCTGATTTTTGTTTTGCAAACGTAACTATCCAGCCATTTAATCATGATAAACACCCGTCCTTCGCGGCATCGGGTGAAGCACTACTACAGACTGCTTCATATGAAAACTATTATCATCATCGAAAACGACGATGTCGAGCAGGAACCGGTAACAGATTTACTGAGACAGGCTCCTGAAGATTTCACTTTCCTCTATGCCCAGAATGACCAGGCAGCAATCGTTATTGCTAAACAGGAAACTCCGGATCTAATTATTTACGATCTCTCAACAATGCAATCTCCGCAAATCAAGGGGTTGGCGCGACTGACAAAGAAACTCCCGTATATTCCCTGCATGGCAATTCTTGGTGAAGAAGGCTTGTTAGCAGAAGAGGTTAACACCGCAGGTGTCAGCCGTTCCATAACACGGCCGCTCCAAATCAAACAACTCCACAAAAACTGTACCGACCTCATAGAACTTGCAACCAGCGGACAAGTTCGAGGAATTCCTATCCACAGCCTCCTTCAGATGCTTGAAAGTGATGAAAAAACATGCACTTTAAAAGTAGCGAGCAAGCAGGTTTCAGGCATGATCTTCGTAGAAAAAGGGGCTGTAATCGGTGCCGAGGCCGGAGACAAAGAAGGTGAAGAAGCTATCTACTCGATTATCACCTGGGAAGATGCCTCCGTTGAAATCCGCTACTATAATTGCCAACGCCAGCAAACCATTAACAAACCCTTGATCTCGCTTATCATGGAGGCTTTCCGTTTAAAAGACGAACGAGACTCCATACGTGAAAAACAGGAATCCCAGAAAAAGCCTAAACTCGAACTTAAGCATATCTCTACCGCCGGGAATCGTATTTCCCTTGATATCGGTTCCAAAATTAAAATGGAATTCGATACTGTCGATACCCCGCTTGTAAGCACCATGGTCGGCATGATCCCGGATGAGTATCTTATTGTGACAACTCCTGCCCCATTTGCTGCTGTAAAAACTGCACTAGAAACGGGTAGCAGGATCGCAATTAAGTATCTGCATATGGGTAGGCTTTGCATGTTTAAGACCCAACTTCTTAAAGCAATTCAAGACCCGCACCAACTGCTTTTTCTCGATTACCCTCCAGTAATCCACTACCATGAATTACGAAGAGCTAAACGAACTGCTATTTTTATTCCCTGCACCTTCCACCTACCCAATGGGCCTGAATTCTATGGTGTTCTGGTCGATCTTAGCGGCCTGGGCTGTCTATGCCAGCTCAAGTCAAAAGGAAATGCTCCGTTACCCCCTATAGATATCGAGACCAAAGTACAATTGCGTTGCCTGCTTCCCGGCTTAAAAGAAGATCAGGAACTGACAGGAGTCGTAAAGAACATTAAGAAAAGCTCAGCAGAAACACGGATAGGAATAGAATTTACAGAGCTTCAGCAATATTTGAAGGAAATAATTGAAAAGTATATATATTCGGTTGAATCCATCACCAGTTAGGTGTAGCCATGATAGCTCATAACCTGTGGTGTGCTAATCTCCATAGCCAGACTGTTCTATACGGCTTGATCACTTTATCGCCAGTTCAACTCGCTAGGTTTGCAATAGAGGCCCGGATCTGCTTTTCCTGAAGTACAATCGACTCTGCTAGACGTAACTGAATATTTGCCTTTCTGAGATTATCCCCTCGCTGATCTACTTTAAAATACAGATCCCCATTCAGATGGTCGGTGAGGAAACGTACACCCAGCTCTAGAGAAATAATACGAATTGAATCATAAATAACAGAAACTTCATCGTGCCTTAAGCGATCACCAACCGACTCAAAATATCCACCCAACACTGCCTCACAGATATTTATATCAAATCTGACATCTGCTTCAGTATGTATATTTTCACCAGCTCGATTACAAAGAGAGCGAAGGCAATCACCAATATCGTAATGAATTAATCCGGCCCCGACAGTATCAAGATCAAACATTCCGACAGCCTTACCTTGAACTGAAATAATCATATTATCTAATTTGGGATCACCATGTATGATTCGCGGTTTTAAGCTGCCAGAATTTTTCATATCCTCGAGAACACCTGCGCCAGCTCGATATCTCTCGACTATTTCAAGACACGTGTGCAAAAGACAATCATCTGTATCTGCTCTATTCTGAGTGCAGCACATTGCGGTATCAAGTTCACTGAGATAGCTTGGTGTATTATGAAAACCAGGGATTGAAACGGGAACTTCATCGACATTAAGATCATCAGTCAACAGATGAAACTCTCCGAGAATCCTCCCTAGCTGCGACCCGAGAGTTGTAGTAACCGCTATGCCACCAAGTTGTATGTGCTCTATGAAAGTCTGAGCCCGCCAGAATCCGCCATGAGAATCAAGAAAAGACAACTCATTGTCTTTTGTGGGGATAAGTTGAGGACATTGAAAATCGATGCCTGCAGCAGAAGCACGGGTTGCTATATGCCGGGTAACTGAAAGAAAATTTTGGGCAACGAGTGGAAGATCCGGGAATACTGAACTATTTATTTTCTGGAGAACAAATTGCCTTTTCTGATCCCTGACAAGGTAAGTATAGTTGATGTTCCCCTCACCTAAGGGGTGTAGAGAGACCTGCTGTCGGTCTATTCCAAAAGCGGACAGCACTTCCGGAGATATTTTTCCCGCTATTTTCTGCATTTTTTATCGTGCCAGCATTTCCAACCCATATCTGGCTGCGCCGATAAGTGCTGCATCTTTTTTTCTGATAAGATTGACAGGGATCGTTGTCATGAGCTGCGCCATCTTCCCTTTAGCCAGGAAATTAGCAAGGAAACCATCAAATGAGACCCGGTCAGCAATGCGGGGCACAATTCCACCACCGATATATATACCGCCTCTGGCGTAAAGTTTTAAGGCAAGATTACCCGCCTCAGCCCCGAGAATATTCAAAAAAAGATCAACTACCTTTCCGCACAGCGGGCAGGGGTTATCTCCAAATGCATTATCAAAAATAATCGGGGTGCGATCAGCTGCACGAGACATCTGGTCGCGTACGTGCTCCATCTCTGCCATGCCTATCTGCTCACGGTAGAAGTCATAGAGATTTGGAATACCCGGGCCAGCTATAAGACTCTCATAACTCACCCGCTCACGTCTTCTGAGCATCCATTTTAATAGCTCTGTCTGCTCTTCATCTACAGGCCCAAAGTCTGTGTGCCCGCCTTCACTTCCCCGTGGAAAGAAGAAATTTTCTCCCTGGACAAGTACTCCTTCACCAAGGCCCGTTCCCGGAGCAACGACGCCAATCAATTGGCCCTGTTGGACATCTCCACGTTGTATTTCGAAGAGTTCATCACCAGTCAGTAATGAAAGTGATGCACAAACGGCGGTGAGGTCATTGATCAGGTGCAATCCGCTCAAGTGGAACTCACGGGCAACGCTCTGCTCATCAATAACCCATGGAAGGTTTGTTACTCTGGCAACACCACCGCTAACGACACCGGCAATGCCCATACAGCTGTACGAAGGAGTTGCACTAAACTCCTGAAGAAACTCGTGGATTATGTCTTCAAGTCGCTCATAATTACCACTCGGATAACGCTTACGAGCTATCGACTGATAGCTCGTAGAGGTTGCGTCAAATAGTGCCAGTTCGCATTTTGTTCCACCGACATCTACGGCGAGAAGTGTTGCTCTCACTCAGGTCTCCCTGTCGCATTTTGGATAATATACATCTACAACAGACACGCCACACCTATTCGTACAGATAACTGATGATGTCGGAGGTTCTTAATCATCCAGAGAACGAATATCCCAGGCTTCAGTACGATTACCATTATCCGGGTTAGTGACAACGTCAAACTCAAAGATATTAGAAGAGTCAACAAAGAGATTGTCATTAATTTCGGGTGCTTTGGAGCAATGAAAAAACACTGACTCAGGTGTCAGGCCTTCAGAACTAAGCGTATAATAGCGCATAAACCCGAACCCTCTATCTGGATTGTAGTTTATTGGAAAACCACGCTGACGGTTAGTCTCACCATTACCGTGAATCGGTAGAAGTCCTGGAACCAGAAATCCTGACAAAAAGGAATCTGCAGCTTCTTTCAATTCATGGCTTACATGTTTAAATGCGAGCACCTCAACCCTGCACCCCATATTCTGCAAAGCAAGTACCAACCTGATAAAATCACCGTCACCGGTCAGGAGTATAATACGATCAAGATTTCTCGCCTGCAGCAAAGCATCGATAGCCAGATCCATGTCAGCATTTGCCTTAGTGGTGATTATTCCTTCATCATCCACGAAATGCTTGACGTATTTCTTGATTACCTTAAATCCGCACTGACGAAGAACATTGTGATAACGGTAAAGTTTCTGGCGATAGTCCGGATCATCTTTCGTTCGTTCACGGTCTTCGGCCAGATATGAATTTGCCCGTAGCATCACAGAATCTCCGGCGCTGGCAAGATCGACCAGGACATCATACCTCATGCCGTAGCCGCCGCAGAGCCGGATATTCTCGGCATCAACATAGATACCAGTTTTAAGCATTAGTTATTCTCCATAAAGATTAGCACTCGCCTATTCCCACTCAATTGTGGCTGGTGGCTTGGAGGAGATATCATAACATACCCGGTTTACACCGCGAACCTCATTAATGATTCGGCTTGAGATATTTCCGAGTAGCTCATACGGCAGCTTAGACCAGTCTGCGGTCATGGCATCACGAGAGTCGACAGCGCGAAGTGCGATAACGTTCTCATACGTACGGCCATCACCCATGACACCGACTGTCTGAATCGGCAGCAAAACAGCAAATGACTGCCATACCTTGCGGTACCATCCAGCCTTACGCATCTCCTCAAGGACAATAACATCAGCCTTGCGAAGGATGTCAAGACGATCGCGGGTAACTTCACCCATGATTCGAATTCCAAGACCCGGACCAGGAAATGGTTGACGATAGATTGCCTCTTCAGGCAACCCAAGCTCAAGACCAAGTTCACGAACCTCATCTTTAAAAAGCTCACGCAGGGGTTCAATCAGCTCGAGTTTCATCACATCCGGCAGTCCACCGACATTATGATGT
Organism: Desulfosediminicola flagellatus; assembly: GCF_005116655.2. Taxonomy (GTDB): domain Bacteria; phylum Desulfobacterota; class Desulfobulbia; order Desulfobulbales; family Desulfocapsaceae; genus Desulfopila; species Desulfopila flagellata. The sequence continues at coordinate 4,843,050 of NZ_CP050698.1, forward strand.
GACTTGATTGGCGCTTCCCCTCTGAAGGAGACAGACTCGATCACATCCGGGTAGAGTGTGCCCTGAGCAAGAAATTCGACCTTACCGATCTTATGCGCTTCTTCCTCAAAGATTTTGATAAAGCCAAGCCCGATACGCTTACGCTTGATTTCAGGATCTAAAACCCCATCGAGTTCACTCAGGAAAAACTCAGTAGCATTAACATCAATGACGTTGAGTTTTGTTTTCTCTCTGAAAAATCTGAGAATAGATTCGGACTCACCGGTGCGCATCAGACCGTTGTTAACATAGATACAGGTAAGCTGATCGCCAATAGCCTTATGGACCATTGCTGCTACAACAGATGAATCAACACCACCAGAAAGAGCACAAATCACGTGATTATTGCCAACTTTTTCACGAATAGCCTCTACATTGGCCTCGATAAACGAGTGCATTGTCCAGCTTGGACTGCAACCACAGATACCGAAAACAAAATTGCGCAATACATCGTTTCCGATCAGTGTATGTGCCACTTCAGGATGAAACTGCACAGCCGTAAACGGCTTGCTCTTATGGCGAATCGCAGCATATGGAGAATGTTCACTGGTGGCAGTAACCTGAAAGCTTTCAGGAAGAACTTCGATCCTGTCACCATGACTCATCCACACCTGATGATGAAAATCTCCGGTCTCAAGACCGGCAAAAAGCCCTTCAGTGTAATCAATACTCAGATCAGCTTTACCAAATTCACGCTTGGTAGCTTTTTCAACTTTTCCACCCTGTTGCTGCACCATAAGCTGAGCGCCATAGCAAATACCGAGAATCGGTACGCCAAGCTCGAAGACCCCTTCATCACAATGGGGAGCATCTTCGTCATAAACTGAACACGGTCCGCCTGACAGCACGATTCCTGTCGGTTTAAGCTCTTTAATTTTATCAAGCGCAACATTAAACGGGTGAATCTCACTATAGACTTTCTGCTCTCGTATGCGTCGTGCAATAAGCTGAGTAGTCTGTGAGCCGAAATCCAGGATGAGTATTTTTTCGCTGTGGATATCCATGTCTTCTCTTCTCAATTACTGATTTTTGGGCGAAAGCACGACACAGTTTCTGCCGTGCTCCGATATTCTGCTATGCTGTTCGGTAATTCGGTGCTTCCTTGGTAATGATTACATCATGGACGTGGGACTCACGCAAACCTGCAGGTGATATGCGAACAAACTGCGCCTTCTGCTGAAGGTCTTCAATTGTTGCAGCACCGACATAGCCCATTCCTGAGCGGAGACCACCAAGAAGCTGATAAATAACCGTAGTGATCGGTCCCCGATATGGAACCTTTCCTTCAATACCTTCTGGAACAAGTTTTGAAGTAGTGTTGATATTAGACTGGAAATACCTGTCTGATGATCCCTGACTCATTGCGCCAAGAGACCCCATACCTCTGTACCCTTTGTATGTCCGGCCCTGATAGAGAAAGGTTTCCCCGGGGGTTTCGTCAGTACCGGCAAAAAGGCTACCGATCATGATGGTGGACGCACCTGCACCGATAGCTTTGGCAAGCTCACCCGAGTGCTTAATACCACCATCCGCAATGATCGGAATACCATACCTGCTGCCTGCTTTAACGCAGTTCCTGATAGCAGTCATCTGTGGAACACCAATGCCTGCGACAATACGTGTTGTACAGATAGAACCAGGCCCTACACCAACTTTTACAGCGTTGGCACCGGCTTTAATAAGTGCTTCTGTCGCCTCTTCCGTAGCCACATTTCCTGCTATTATCTGCAAATTCGGAAAGGCTGATCTGACCCTTTCAACCCCACGTATAACGCCAGCGGAGTGTCCGTGGGCGGAATCGATAACAACAACATCAGCACCAACCTTCAACAGCCTTTCGGCATGTGCCTCGATTTCCTCACCAACTCCAAGTGCTGCACCTACAAGAAGGCGGCCGAAGTTATCCTTGGCCGCCAATGGGTATTTCTTTATTTTTTCAAGATCTTTTATGGTGATCAGCCCCGTTAGTCCCCCATGGTCATCGACAACGAGTAGCTTCTCGATTCGATGCTCATGCAACAATGCCTTTGATTGCTCAAGAGTAATACCAACTTTGGCTGTTACAAGTTTTTTACTTGTCATCACGTCAGATACGCGAAGATCATTGTCAGAGACAAAACGTAAGTCACGGTTGGTTACAATTCCTACCAATTTCCCCTCGTGCAGGACAGGCAGACCGGAAATCTTGTAGGTAGCCATGATCTCCTGAACTTCATTGACAGACTGGTTTTTGTTCACTGTGATCGGGTCGATTATCATACCTGATTCAGATTTCTTTACGCGCTCAACTTCCAGCACCTGCTGATCAATCGACATGTTTTTATGGATAATACCGATTCCACCTTCGCGTGCCATTGCTATAGCAGTGCGGTACTCGGTAACGGTATCCATAGCCGAACTCACCAGGGGTGTATTCAGGCTAATTGTATCTGTCAATTTTGTCTTGAGCGATACCTCATTAGGAAGGACCTCGGATGCAGCGGGAACGAGAAGTAAATCATCAAATGTTAGTGCTGTTTCAATATTATCTGGTAACATAGTCCCTCCTTGTCAGGAATAGTGGCATATGGAGAATGGTTTGTGGTGCAGGAAGTATAGCCGCTTAAAGTATGAAAGCTCAATTTGGCATTTTTTCCTGGCTGGAATGCAGTACCGCATACCTTTTTCTGCCAAATGTTTTAAAATATAATGGTAAAGCATTCTGCAGACGATTTGCAAAATTTCTTAATATAAACCGGAATAGATCCGATTGTTGGCAACAGCTGTTCAGGCCACATAGAGCGTTCCGCCATCCGATGAAGGATCACCTGAAAATGATACTGGAAATAAATCCATACAACCCACAGCCTCGCCTTATACAACAGGTCGTTGAAAAAATGAAAAACGGTGCTGTAATCTGCTACCCCACCGACACTGGCTATGGTATTGGCTGCGACATCTTCAACCCTAAGGCAATCAAGCGGGTCACACAGATAAAAAATCGTCCTAAGCACAAGCCTTTTTCATTTATGTGTTCAGACCTCACACATATTGCCAATTATGCACACGTATCAAACACTGCCTACCGACTGCTCAGAAAACGACTTCCTGGTCCGTACACGTTTGTCCTTCCCGGCACGAAAGTTGTTCCTAAGGTGATGACGACCAAACAGAAGACTGTAGGTATACGTGTACCAGACAATGAAATAAGCCAGTTACTGATCAAGACACTCGGCAATCCCATTGTTACAACCAGTCTGCCGGCTGAAGATGAACTTCCGCCGGCAGACCCGTTTGATATAGACCTGTTCATTGGCAACAGGGTTGATCTCGTCATCGACGGAGGTCCAATTTACCCTGACCCTTCAACAGTTATTGATTTGACAGGTGAGTATCCGGAAATCCTCCGCGAAGGAAAAGGAGACGTTACTCCTTTTCTATAATCAATGCCTCTTTCAAGGACTTGCTCATAGTGAAATGAAGTGTATTGCGTACCGGAATATCCATCATTTTTCCGGTGCGCGGGTTCTTAGTACATCTCGGCTTACGCTGTCTTACTGAAAAGCTGCCATATCCTCTCAATTCAATTCGACGCTCTTCCTGCAACGCTTCAGCCATTGTTTCAAGAATGATATCCACCGCCACACTTACATCCTGCTTCTGCATGGACAAGTGATCACTTACCTTATTTACAATATCTTTTTTCAGCATCTCTTCGTCTTCTATGTAAAACCGGGTTACCGATAAGTATCCGGTATGTAATTGTGTATAAAAAAAGGTTGTTTTGCCGGATGGTTACCGGCAAAACAACCTAGGCACTGCAACGTTCTATATTACCGGAGTGACTTATTCTTCGTCAGTCCCGCCACCGCTCTCTGCAGCAGCTTTGAGGAGATCACCAAAAGTGGAAGGTGCGCTCTCAGAAGCACCACCGCTATCGGCCTGGCTGTAAGATTGACCACCCTCTTTCTCTCCGTCGCCTTCAAGTGTCTTAACAGACAAACCGATCTTACGATCTTTAGAGCTTACGTTGATGACGATTGCCTTCAAGGTGTTACCAACTTCGTACATTCCGACTGGTGTCTTAACTTTGTCTTTGCTGAGTTCAGAAACGTGAACGAGTCCTTCGATTCCTTCCTCAAGTTTAACAAATACACCAAAATCGGTAACGTTGGTGATTTCACCCTCTACAACAGTACCGGATGGGTAGTTGTTGTAGGCTGCCTGCCATGGATCAGGAACCAGCTGCTTAACACCAAGGGAGAATCTCTCGTTCTCACGATCGATCTTCAGAACAACTGCCTGAATTGTCTCGCCTTTAGCATACTTCTCGGAAGGATGCTTGATGCGCTCGGTCCAGGAAAGATCGGAAACGTGGATGAGGCCGTCAATGCCTTCCTCGATACCAATGAATACACCGAAATCGGTGATGTTCTTGATCTTGCCTTCGATGATGGATCCAACTGGGTAGTTCTCGGTAACGAGATCCCATGGGTTAGGCTGGAGCTGCTTCATACCGAGAGAGATACGCTTGGTCTCTGGCTCGATGTTCAGTACCATTACCTCAACCTCATCACCAACGGAAACCATCTTGGATGGGTGACGCGGCTTCTTGGACCAGGTCATTTCTGAAACGTGGATAAGACCTTCAACACCTTCTTCAAGCTCTACGAATACACCGTAGTCGGTAATGGATACAACTTTACCAACGGTCTTCTCGCTGAGAGGATATCTGTCAACAACGGTTGCCCATGGATCTTCGCGAAGCTGCTTGATACCGAGGGATACACGATCGTTGTCTTTGTCATACTTGAGAACCTTAACTTCAACTTCCTGCCCAACTTTGTACATTTTGGCAGGATGAGAAACGCGGCCCCAGGAAAGATCGGTGATGTGACAGAGACCGTCCATACCACCCATGTCAATAAACAGACCGTAATCGGTGATATTGGTAATAGCACCGGTGATCATCTGACCTTCCTGAAGTTTTGAACGCATTTCCTCACGCAGCTTGTTGCGTTCCTCTTCGAGGATAGCACGGCGGGAGATAACAACGTTGTTTCTCTTTTTGTTGAACTTGAGGATCTTGAATTCGTATGTCTCACCGATCAGTGCGTCCAGATCTTTTACAGGACGAAGATCAATCTGTGAGTACGGCAGGAATGCAGGAACGCCGATATCAACTGACATACCGCCCTTAACGCGGCTTTCAATTTTACCTTCGATGGTTCCGTCGTCTTCCTGAATTTTGGCAATATCTTCCCAAACCTTAATTGCAATAGCCTTCTCTCTGGAGAGCAGGAGACCGCCTTCATCTTTACGGCGCTCAACAAACACCTCAAAGGTGTCACCCACTACTACTTCATGATCTTCTTCCAGGCGGAACTCAGACTTCGCGATGTAGCTTTCAGCCTTATCACCTACATCTACAAGGAAGTAGTCATCCTCGGTTCCGATAATGGTACCGATGGCGACATCACCAACAGCAACAACTGTGCTGTTTTCTTCCATTTCAAAGAGCTCTGCAAAGCTCAGCTCTTCGCCGCTGTCCTGATTTGCTTGTTTCAATTCTTCTGTCATGTGGATTTACTCTTAGTGCAGTAGACCTAAAAAAAAAGGCTACGCGGTTAAGGTTGTTGTGTGGAGGTTAACACCACCACTTTTACGATTTTTGCTGCTCCCAGGAGTCAGCACTTATCAATTCTTGAACATTACTTTATACCAACATTTCCACCAAAGGACAAGAACTTCATTAACTATTAATGAAAATTTTATTTCCCCTCTCATCCGTGAAAAAAAACCCAGTATTATCAGGATAGAGGCTAACAGCCTCTATCCTAGAAAGATTGCAACTGTCTGCACAGTCAGCAAAACAAACTCACTGAAAAGGAAAATAATTACTACACAGAGCCAATGTTATCTTTGTCAATGTAAATGAAGAAGTGGCGGTAATACAGCAGCTTCGTTTTAAGCAAGCATTGTGCACTAATAATTCTTGCGCCGGAAATTACAAGGGGCACAGAGCAATTTGATTGTTGGGAAAATGATATATTGCAAAAACAGAACCATCACAAACCTGACTGACACGCCAAAACAACAAACGCGTCAAGGGGCAACACACATTCTTATTTCTGCGTGTATTCCAGCGGCAGTCCGGCCTTTTCCCAGGCAGAGATCCCACCACGGAGATTATACACCAGCCGATAATCCTGCTTCATGAGGTACAACCCAGCCGCATAACTCCTGCCACCAACAGCACAAACAAGCATTAAGGGCTTGTCACGCGGCAAATCGGCACGGCCTCCCAATATATCTCCAAGCGAAACCGGAACCGAATCAGCTATACGAACCTGTTCGCGTTCGGCTGGTGTACGCACGTCTACAATCAATATATTCGCATCATTCAATACGAGTTCCTGCGCCCTTTGAGGCAACACCGAGGTAAACTCAGGATCACGGTCTAAAAGGGTATTAACCTGTTCCTGAGCAGGTGGTTGCTCAGACTGCTCGTCGGAGCAACCACCGATAAATCCTGCCAGGAAAATCAGTAGAACGCAGGAGTGCAAACATTTCCTCATAGAATCCAAACTATTCACTGCTTTTACTCTTCTGCGGCCGTGGCTTTCTCGATGTGTGAGATCCCTGAGGGCGGCGCCCTTTCGCAGGTCTTCTCGCTGCTTTTTTGGGATCAGGCGCGCCCTTTGCTCTCTCTGGAGGTGGCACCAACAGCTCTTCAGGTGGCACGGTGCACTCCAGTGAACGTTCAATATATTCTTCAATTTCAGGCAAAACGAACGCACCTTCTTCACAGGCAAAGCTAATCGAAACGCCTTCAGCGCCAGCTCTTCCTGTACGCCCAATTCGATGCACATAATCTTCCGGTTCATAAGGCAGTGTAAAATTAACCACATAGCTTATGCCTTCAATATGAATTCCACGCCCGGCTACATCAGTTGCCACAAGCACCTTAACCTTACCTGCCCTGAACCTTTCAAGCCTGCTTTCACGCTTTGACTGCGGCACATCGCCTGACAGCAGTGCACACTCAATACCATCACGCTGAAGCCGTTCGCTCAATTTCCGAACTTCGCTTTTCATGTTGGCAAAGACCATGATTCGCTCATCAGTCTTTTGCTTGATGAGGTTATATAACACAAAGTATTTCTCTTCAGTCGTCACCAGATAGACCTTCTGGTCTATACTGTCAACAGAGACCTGTTCTGTCTCTGCCTCGAGGTATACCGGCTTGACACACCACTGGTAGGCAAGCCTTTTCACATCATCTGAAACGGTAGCTGAAAACAATAGGGTCTGGCGCTGTTCCTTAGGAGGAATCCTGCCAATAATTCGCCGTACATCAGGAATAAAGCCCATATCAAGCATTCGATCACCTTCATCGATCACCATGATATTGCATTCCTTAAATGAGATGATATTCTTATTGGCAAAATCAAGAAGCCTACCAGGTGTTGCAACAATAACATCAATCACCTGGTCACCAACAGCTTTCATCTGAGCTTCGTAATTCGTGCCGCCATACACTGCATGAATCCGTAAGCCGGTATATTGACCAAGCTTCTTTCCATCTTTAGCAATCTGTCCAACCAACTCACGGGTAGGAGCGATGATCAGTGCTCGCGGCGATCCTTTCTTGGTTCGCTTTTCACGATTTTTTAACAACCGTGCGAAGATTGCAATGAGAAAGACAGCACTCTTCCCTGTTCCGGTATTAGCTTTTCCAACCAGATCTTTCCCTTCAAGCACTTGAGGCAAAGCCTTCGCCTGGATCGCCGTACAATATTCGAATTTTAAATCGGCAATACCATGCATCACAGAAATCGGCAGTTCAAAATCATGAAATCTTGACAACCCTTCTCTTGGGGAAACCTTGAAATTATCAACGGTCCAGCGTGGTTTTCTTTTTCTGGGGGGACGTTTACTGACCTCGGCTTTTACATCCGATGCATTGGGTACTACTGCATCGTCCTTCATTTTTGTACTCGCGGGCTCAACCTTAACGGGAGCTTCCTTAATAGGAGCGATCTTCTTTTCAGGAGCAGACAACTGTTCATTCTCAAGCTCCAGATCCCGGGTTTTCTTTTTCCCGAGAAAGCCTGCGCGGGCGAATTTTTTGATTTTCTGGCCAGCGCTGGCTATAAACTTTTTCATCATGGGATAATCCTGACTCTGACCTTAACCAGAAAACTGCTTTTGCAGAAAGAAACACTCCTTCCCTGAAAAGCTATAAGGTCTAATATTGAAATAGGTTTTCATATCTGCCTCTACCGGCAGATACATAATGCCCTGATCAGGAAACTTTCCCGGCCAGGGTTCGTGGCAGGTTTGATGCAGGCAGGATGAATACTCTAAAAAACACAAACGGTAAACAGCTGCTATTTGCCCAAAACTCTCAGCTCTTCCATCAATGGACCGAAAAGGCTTTCATAATCAGGAATCGCTTTACGCAGAATTGTTCCGAAATACGGCACATCCTGATCATTCACAACGATATTAGCTGAATATGCAAGGGCTTCAAGATCAAACAATGTATGTAGATCCTTTCCTATTATAGCAAAGAAAATATATCGTCTTCGGGTCATGCTCATAGTGCACATGAACGTATGAAATTTACCTTTCCCCAGCCCTTCAGGCTCGAAATCGGCATGAAGGATCACACTTGAATAGTTGACAAACTCCATCTTTTCGATAGCCGCATCTACAGAGTCGGACAGTTCAGCTCGATAGCCCAACCCTTCTACCGCTTTTACAACGTTTTTCCGAGCTTCACCTTCAGGCATGAGAACCAGCGCCAGAGGTATTTCTTCGACCACTTCCTGCCCTTCGAACACTCCATCCTTCAACCACGACACATCCGGTGGACTCGGTGGTTTAATTTTGACACCGGACTGCGGCAAAATCTTTCTTCTAGCTGGCGATGGTGCTCCCTTTTGCAAAACACTTCCATCTATCTGAAACGGCTGAGCACATTGCGTGCACTTGACGCGGGCCTTCTGGTCTGCTTTAAGATTCTGCAAATTCGCCCTGAATTTGTCGCTCAGCCTAAGTTGTTTCCCACAATTGGGACAGCTTACATTCATGATACCCTCATAGTATATGACATTTAACAGAGAAGTTTAGTCCTACCTACTCATCGCTGCGGGGAATTACCGAAAGTACCCATCCTGTTCTTCCTCTTCTTCCATCGCAAGACCGCTCAGTGTTGACGTCGCTTCTCCACGCTCAGCTTTCAGTTTATCCATCCCGCGGGTCACTTCATTTCTCTGTGAGCAGTATGTCAATGCAGTCTTCTCTGTTATTAATCCTCGACTGAATAATTCCAAAATGTCCTGATCGAACGTCCGCATATCAAGAGTAGCACCTTCTTTAATTACGTTATAGAAGGTTTTCTCCTCAGTCTCTCCATTGAGAATAATATCTTTTATCCGCAAACTACTGCGAAGAATCTCCATTGCCGCTATACGGCCGCCTCCCACCTTCGGAAGCAATCGCTGGCCAACCACCCACTTAAGAGTATCTACAAGCCTGTGGCGAATCTGCGGCTGCTCTTCCTGCTCAAACATACCGAGTATTCGATTTATTGTCTGGCCTGCGTCAATGGTATGGAGTGTAGAAAACACAAGATGGCCGGTTTCTGCTGCAGACAAACCGATCTCCATGCTTTCCCGGTCACGCATCTCGCCAACCAGAATAACTTTGGGTGCCTGACGAAGTGCGGCGCGAAGCCCGACAGAAAATGTGCTGAAATCGTTACCTAACTCACGCTGGTTAAATGTAGCCAGACGCTGTTCATGAACATATTCTATCGGATCTTCAAGTGTAACAGCATGAACAGGGCGTGTATCATTAATCCTGTTAAGAAGCGCAGCAAGCGACGTCGTCTTACCCGAACCTGTGGCCCCTGTAAAAAGCACCAACCCGTTCAATTCCGCTGCCATCTTGCCGAAACAATCAGGAAACTGCATGGACTCAATGGAGGGAACCTGCGTTTCCAACTTTCTCAAAATTGTGGTAAAGTAGCCCTTTTGAGTGAAAACATTGACCCTGAAACGAGCCTTTTCACCAAGTGAGTAGGACAGATCACATGATCCGTTTTCCAGCAAATCCCGCAACAGACGTCGGTTATTGCCAATAAGATTCAAGGCAAAGGCCTCGGTCTGGAAAGGTGTCAGTGTCTCCACCGGTGGCTGAACGCTTACAGGAACAAGCTTTCCTGCGGATTCAACCTGCAATGTTTTACCGACTGTTACATTAAGATCGGAAGCATTGGGATAAGATTCCAGCATAGCTGTAATCCAGTAATCTATTTCTGTCTTTTTCATAACAGTCTCCTGAAAAGATGTGCAATACCCTCTATTTTCATAGTATATTGTCTATAAAGTAACAAGAATTTCAATAACTTTTTTCCTATAACCACAATCTTACGACCACCCCAGGTCTCCCTTTCTCTACAAACAAGGTGTAACCAATGGCAATTCCACTTCGCAGCGCAACTACAACCCAGGGTAGAAGAATGGCAGGGGCACGCAGCCTCTGGCGGGCAAACGGCATGAAAGAAGAGCATTTCGGCAAACCGATAATTGGTATTGTCAACTCTTTTACCCAGTTTGTCCCAGGCCACGTTCATTTGCACGAAATCGGTCAGCATATTAAAAAAATTATTGCCGAAAAAGGATGTTTCGCCGCAGAATTCAATACCATCGCCATTGATGATGGTATCGCCATGGGCCATTCCGGCATGCTCTATTCCCTGCCATCGCGTGAACTGATCGCCGACAGCGTTGAGTATATGAGTAATGCTCACACAGTTGATGCGCTCATCTGCATCTCCAACTGTGATAAAATCACACCTGGAATGCTCATGGCAGCGATGCGCCTCAACGTCCCGACAATCTTTGTTTCAGGCGGCCCGATGGAAGCAGGTGTCGACGGAGATAAACGGTATGATCTCGTTGATGCCATGGTAATGGCTGCCGACCAGAACGTGAGCGATTCCGAGGTTGAGCGGGTGGAGCGCAGCGCCTGCCCAACCTGCGGGTCCTGCTCAGGTATGTTTACCGCTAACTCCATGAACAGCCTCAATGAAGCGCTGGGACTGGCCCTCCCAGGTAACGGCACACTGGTTGCAACTCACGCAGGACGAACAAAACTCTTTGAGACCGCAGCCGAACGCATTGTTGAAATGGCCGAAGCCTGGTACGAAAACGAAGACGCCTCAGTGCTTCCGCGCTCCATCGCCAGTAAAGCCGCATTCATGAACTCGATGACACTTGATATCGCAATGGGCGGATCTACTAATACAGTGCTGCATCTGCTGGCAATTGCAAACGAGGCCGGTGTCGATTTCAATATGAACGACATTGACGGTCTCTCGAGAAAGGTACCGGTACTCTGTAAAGTCTCTCCATCTTCATCCTATCACATGGAAGACGTTCACCGTGCAGGCGGTATCATGGGCATCCTTGCCGAGCTTGAGAGAGCCAACCTGATTGACAGCAGCGTCAGCCGTGTTGACAGCCCTACACTCGCCGCCACGCTTGCCACTTATGACGTTATGGGAGAGAACTGCAGTTCTGAAATACAGGATTTTTACAGAGCATCCCCTGCGTCAACCGGCCTTAACCTTGTCATGGGTTCCCAGAGCACCATGTACAGCGAGGCGGACCTGGACAGAAAAGCCGGTTGTATCCGCAATCTTGACAACTGCTACAGCAAGGATGGCGGACTCGCAGTACTCTTTGGCAATATTGCAGAGAACGGCTGCATCGTTAAAACTGCAGGTGTTGACGAATCAATTCTGAAATTCACAGGGACCGCCAGAGTATTTTCTTCTCAGGACGCTGCCTGCGATGCGATTCTTGATGGAAAAATTCAGGCCAAAGACGCCCTCATCATCCGTTACGAAGGGCCTAAAGGTGGACCGGGGATGCAGGAGATGCTTTATCCGACGTCATACCTCAAATCAGTTCATCTTGGTGCTGAATGTGCTTTGATAACCGATGGTCGGTTCTCTGGAGGAACTTCCGGTCTCTCAATTGGCCACGTCAGCCCTGAAGCTGCAGCAGGAGGAGCTATTGCTCTTGTTGAAGACGGCGATACTATTGAGATTGATATCCCTAACAGAACTATCGGCGTTGCAGTTTCAGATGAAATCCTCGCAGCCCGTAAAGAAAAAGAAGCTGCAAAGGGAGTAGCAGCTTTCACTCCGGCAGACAGGGACAGAGTTGTTTCCCCGGCACTCCAGGCTTACGCCCTTCTGGCATCATCTGCCGACAAAGGCGCCGTAAGGGAGTTACCTAAAAAATAACCATTCCAGTACTATCCATTCATCAGCAGACATAATCTGTCGTCTGCTGATGAATGGAATTCTCTACGAATATTCGAACTCATTAGCCTGGCCACATTGCAGTCATAACATTACCAAAGATTTTCTGACATTGGCCACCTCTTAAAATAATCTGTCTTAAACCTTATAATTGGACTTTTTTTTTAGATCTCATTGAATAAATATAATAGGATACAATTGTGCGATGAGTTTTCGTGGCTGTATAAATTTGCTCATTCATTCCATGAGGCGACCCCTTGAAACCTACCGACATACATAATTCAGAATATTTTCACAAAGTTATTGACTGCCAATACGCCTGCCCGGCACACACTCCGGTGCCGGAATACATTAGGATGATCGACAACGAAGAATACGAAGACGCCTATATGGTCAACTGGGTCTCGAATGTATTTCCTGGAATTCTCGGCCGTATATGTGACCGTCCGTGCGAACCAGCCTGTCGACGTGGCAGAATCGATGAAGAACCTGTGGCTATTTGTCGACTCAAACGAGTGACTGCTGACAATAAGACATCAATCGCTGACCGGTTGCCAGAAATCCCGAAGAAAAAAAATGGCAAAAGAATTGCCCTCATCGGTGGAGGTCCTGCCTCGCTGACCGTCGCACGCGATCTTATGCCGCTAGGCTACGAAGTTGATCTCTATGACGATCAGGACAGAGCCGGCGGATTTATTCGGACCCAGGTTCCCTCGTTCCGTTTACCTGAAAAGGTGCTTAACGAAGAAATTAACTATATCCTCGACTTCGGCGTTAATACGATTTTCAATCACTATGTCTCAAGTCTCAAAGAGATCATCGACAAGGATTACGATGCGATATTCGTCGGGACAGGTTCTCCGCGCGGTCGCGATCTTCCCGATCTTCCAGGGCGCCAGGAAGGAGATGAGTTCATCCATATAGGTATCGAATGGCTTGCTGCAGTACTTTACCGCCATGTTAAAAAAGTAGGCAATAAAGTTCTGGTACTAGGCGGTGGCAATACTGCCATGGACTGCTGCAGAACAGCCAGAAGACTAGATGGTGAGAGTGTTAAAGTTATGGTGCGCAGTCCTCGGGAAGAAATGAAAGCTTCCCCGTGGGAAATCGAAGATGCTGAGCGGGAAGATATAGAGATTATCGACAACCACGCCCCACTTGAGTTTGTCATTGAAAACGGCAAACTTATCGGCATGAAATTTGATCGAGTCGAAGCCAAATATGATGACAAGGGAAAACGCAGCCTGGTCTCAACCGGAGAGGAACCTGTATTTATCGAGTGCGATGAAGTACTGCTCGCAGTAGGCCAGCAAAACGCCTACCCCTGGATAGAACGTGATATCGGTCTTGAATTTAATGAATGGGATATGCCGGTGGTAAACGAAGTCACCTTCCAGTCTACCATACCTAAAGTGTTTTTCGGTGGCGATGCGGCATTCGGCCCACGAAACGTCATAACCGCTGTGGCCCACGGCCATCATGCAGCAATCTCCATTGACATGCTTTGCCAGGGTAAAGATCTTAATGATCGCCCACACCCGTCTGTAAATCTTACCGGGCAAAAAATGGGCATTCATGACTGGATTTACGACAGCCATGTCACCGAAGAAGACCGACAGATTGTCCCTATGGTGGATAAGGTTAAATCAATTCAGGATCGTCTTATTGAGGTCGAACTCGGATTTGATCATGACCTCGGCCAAAAGGAAGCAAAACGATGTCTTAATTGCGATATCCAGACAGTCTTTATAGTTGAAAGTTGCATTGAATGTGATGCCTGCGTAGATATCTGCCCTGTCACCTGTATTAATTTTATTGAAAACGGTGAGGAGGATGGTCTGCGGGCCCGCCTTACAATACCGGCGCAAAACCTTACGCAAGACCTTTACGTCTCCTCCGAACTTCCCACCGGAAGAGTTATGGTCAAGGATGAAAATGTCTGCCTGCACTGCGGTCTCTGCGCAGAGAGATGTCCGACTGCGGCATGGGAAATGGTTAAATTTATCTATAAATCACCTCAGGCGGGTATCAAATGAACAGGATAGAACGAGTAAATGATTTTGTAATCCGGTTTGCCAATGTTAATGGCTCCGGCTCTGCAAGCGCCAACAACCTCTTTGCCCGTGCGATTTTTCGCATGGGAATACCGGTCAGCCCGAAAAATATATTCCCTTCGAATATTCAAGGGCTGCCAACATGGTACGAGGTGCGGGTTAACGAGAAAGGCTACCTGGGAAGACGCGGCGGTACGGATATGATCGTTGCTGTCAATAGCCAGACAATCGTCAAAGATTTTATTGATGTCGCCAGCGGAGGCTATTTTTTCTACGACTCAACACGCGCCCTTCCCGATGAATGTAAACGCGAGGATATCACCGTCATCGGGGTACCGCTGACCAGATTGTGTAATGAGGCGTTTGAGAACCCGAAACTCAGGCAATTATTAAAAAATATCATCTACGTTGGTGCCCTGTCTCACCTTCTTGATATTGATTTTTCAGTGCTCACAAGCTCCATCGAACTTCAGTTCAAAAAGAAGCCAAAACTCGCCGAACCCAACATCAAAGCGCTGGAGATCGGACTTGAATACGCTCGGGAGCATTACCCGGACGCATGCGGTCTTTCACTGGAACTTCGCGATATCACCGGTGATGGCATCCTGATGGACGGCAACACCGCCACAGGGTTAGGTGCTGTTTACGGAGGTGCTACCGTTGCTGGCTGGTACCCTATTACTCCATCCACCTCTGTGATAGAAGCATTTGAGCGGTACAGCAACATCTACCGAATTGAAGAAGAGACTGGTTTGAAAAAAGTTGCCATTGTCCAGGCGGAAGATGAACTGGCGGCAATAGGTATGGTAATCGGAGCATCATGGAACGGTGCCCGTGCGTTCACCGCAACATCCGGCCCCGGAATATCGCTCATGAGCGAATTTCTCGGGCTTGCCTACTTCTCGGAAGTTCCGGTAGTACTTGTGGATGTTCAACGTACCGGACCCAGCACAGGCATGCCGACCAGAACTCAGCAGTCCGACTTCATCGCTACGGCCTATGCATCCCATGGCGATACCCGTAACGTCCTGCTCATCCCCTGTGACCCGGCTGAATGTTTTGAGTTTACAGCGCAGGCACTGGATCTTGCTGACCGCTTGCAGACCCCGATTATCCTCATGAGCGATCTGGACCTCGGCATGAATGAGCATCTCAGCAGGCCGCTTAAATGGGATGACAATCGACGGTATGATCGCGGAAAAATAATGACAGCTGAACAACTGGATACTATTGAGCAAAAATGGGGGCGCTATCTCGATGTGGATGGTGACGGTATCTGTTATCGCACGATTCCAGGAGCACATCCAACCAAAGGTTCATACTTTACTCGCGGCACCTCGCATGATGAATATGCAGCCTACACAGAAGATAGCAGCGCCTACGAGCGTGGTATGATACGACTGCTTGTCAAGTGGGATACTGCCAAAACGCTCTTACCCGAACCACACATAAAAATACGTGATCCACAATCCAAAATCGGGGCCATTTTCTACGGCACAAGTACCCATGCTTCCTACGAGGCAATTGACCGTCTCGAAAAACACGGGACTGCAATCAACACCATGCGCCTACGAGCTTTTCCGTTCAGTAAAGACGTCATTGACTTTATCGACCAGCACGAGATTGTATGTGTTATTGAGCAGAACAGAGACGCACAAATACGTACCCTGCTCATGACCGAATGCAACTTTCAGCCTGATAAACTTGTTTCCATACTCCATTATGACGGCATGCCAATTACAGCAGATTTCATAACCGACAGACTTGAAAAGCGACTTGCGGAGAAATTTAACGCAACCACCGTAGAGAACGTTGCAACGGGAGGTATAGCATGAGTTACACACGTCCAACTTTCCGCCACCCGGAACAACAGAAAAATTCCAAAGGATACCACCGGCGCGATTACGAAGGTGCTATTTCAACTCTGTGTGCCGGCTGCGGTCACGACTCCATAAGCAACTCCATCATTCAAGCCTGTTTTGAGATGGAAGTTGAACCACACCGCGTTGCCAAACTTTCCGGCATCGGCTGTTCATCAAAAACGCCTGCCTATTTCCTGGGTAAATCACACGGGTTCAACTCTGTGCATGGTAGAATGCCCTCAATTGCAACCGGCGCTAATATGGCCAATCGCGACCTCCTATATATAGGTGTATCCGGTGATGGTGATACGGCCTCCATAGGCATGGGTCAATTCGCCCATGCGCTTCGCCGTAATCTGAACATGAACTATATTGTCATGAACAACGGATGTTACGGCCTGACTAAAGGGCAGGACTCCGCAACAACAGATAAGGGCAGTGCGGGGAAAAAAGGGAAAGTTAACCCTTTCGAATCTATCGACCTCTGCCAACTCGCGATCCAACTTGGTGCCAGCTTTGTCGCCAGAAGTTTTTCAGGTGATAAACAGCAGCTCGTACCGCTCATTAAGGCGGCAATCAGCCATAACGGCCTTGCCTTTCTTGACGTAATCTCGCCTTGCGTTACCTTTAACAATACTGCAACCTCAACCAAGAGCTATCAGTACGTGCGTGAACATAGTGAGGCAACCGGCACATTTGACTTTATCCCATTGCAACGGGAAATTCTGACACGTTATGAAGAAGGAACCAAACAAACCATAGCAATGCACGACGGCAGTATTTTAAAACTTGAAAAGCTGGATAAATCTTTTGATGTAACCGATCAAAGACGCTCAGTGGACAAGCTTGAAGAAGCGAAGGAGAACGACAGGCTGCTGACCGGTGTAATTTATGTTAATCCTGAAAGTCAGGATACTCATGATATTATAGAAACAACCCGCCGCCCGCTTAACTCTCTCACAGAGAAAGACCTCTGCCCCGGCAGTGCCGCTCTTGAAAAAATCAACGAAAGCCTTCGATAAACAAAAACGCTGCATCGACCATGTCGTGCAGCGTTAACTCATATATACTTATGTCATTATTAAGCATTCTCGGAATTGCTGTCGCCTTGGCAATGGACGCCTTTGCCGTTTCCATCGCCGTTGGCATCAGCCTAAAAAAGATAAGTGCCAGACAGACCTTCCGCCTCTCCTGGCACTTTGGCTTGTTCCAGGCTCTGATGCCAGTTCTCGGCTGGTGGCTGGGCAATGCAATACACACGTTTGTGGAGAACTATGCACATTGGATAGCCTTTGCGCTGCTCGCTGCCGTCGGCTCCAATATGCTGAGAGAAGCCCTCCAGTTTGATCAGGAGAGTGATGAACCACGAAAAGATTCAACAAAAGGAATGACCATGGTTATTCTTTCTATCGCCACCAGCATTGATGCTCTGGCGGTAGGTTTCAGCATGTCAATGCTGTCTATCTCTATTATTACTCCTGCGATCATAATAGGCATTGTTGCAGCCGCTTTTACTATAACTGGTATGCATCTTGGCAAAAAAGTTTCTTCCTTTCAAAAGCTGAGCACCTATGCTGAATTAATGGGCGGTGTTGTGCTTTGGGGTATTGGGCTGAATATTCTCTACGAAAATGGAGTTTTTCCTTTCTGATTCTACTGTTTTTTACTTCTTTTCATATTCCACTTCATGAATATTCGCTCTGTTCTTGCCAATGCAACACATGCATTTAAGAAAAATCTCATCCCCGGTGTAATCCTCCAGATTATCGCGATCTCTCTGGGGATTTCATATTATTTCTGGCCGGCTGCGATGCCGGCATTTTCTTTTTTCGCCAATCTCAAGGCTGAATACGGTATTTTTTTTGCCATGATTTCAACCGCGCTTTTTGGCGGCCTCATTCCGTTTTGTATTCTGTACCTCACTGGTAAAATCACATTTAACCCTCGGGGCCAACTCCTTTTTTATGTACTCTTCTGGTGTATTAAAGGGGCAGAAGTCGATCTGTTTTATAGACTTCAGGGACATATATTCGGAATAAGCAACGACTGGCAGACGGCACTGATAAAGACAGGGTTCGATCAGGTGTTTTACGGATCGCTCTGGATGGTACCGTCTATTTCGCTCGCCTATCTTTGGAAAGAGTGCAATTTTGACTTCAAGGAATTCCGCAATCAGATCAACCGTACATTTGTCTTTATGACACTTCCTACCATCATTATCTCCAATTGGTTTGTCTGGTTGCCGGCAATCGTGGTGATTTACATGATGCCCCCAAACCTTCAGGTTCCTCTCTACAATCTTGTTCAGTGTTTTTTTGTACTTCTCCTTGCCATTCTCGCCAAAGGCAATAATGATTAATAGATACGTTGAGAGCATATTGAAGGCGACTGCATTTATTCATCGCTGATACAGCAACAGACGCTATCCCAGCAAGGAGCATCCCTTAACGTTCATAATGAATCGTCCGTTTCCTACTCTTCACACCTTGCAACTGCAAATAATATATTGTGCATAGGATCATTACAGTGTTTAATTTAATTATTAATTTCTGTCGTACTGTAACTTTAAAAGTATCACATCAAATGCATGCAGCTAACAGGAGGTTATCAATGAAGAAAAAGCTCAACACAAGATTCGCCATCGTCGCGATCTCTCTGGCCATCTTTTCCTATGGGTGTTCTACAACAACCCAGACAGCACAATCCGTTACGACTCAAACGCAGATTGAACAGGTACAAAAGCAAAACGTCTACAAAGGTTCAGTGGTCGGCAAATCCAATAAAGCAAAAGCAATCTCAATACAAGTAGGCAAAGGCGACTCAGCAAAAACTATGCTGGTTAAGTTTGATGATCAAACTCAAGGTATCGAATTTGCAAAAAAAGGTGAAGCGGCAATAATTGCCTGGGAGCAGCGGGGCGAAGACAAATTCGCAACAGTTATCAAACCAAAACTTGCCAAGCTTCCACCGGGTGTTACCGAAATCAACGTAGATGAGATGCACGCACTCATAGAAACAAATACAGAGATGACACTGGTCGATGCTCGCCCAACCTCAAGATATGACGAAGCACATATTCCCGGCTCTATCTCCATTCCGGTAGCAAAACTCAAAAAACAGCAATCAGCAATCCTGCCTGACGATAAAGACAAGCTGCTGATTTTTTATTGTGGAGGCCCCACCTGAGGCATGTCCACAGCAAACGCCGGTCTGGCGAAAAAACTTGGCTATAACAATGTTCGCGTATTCCTTGCTGGAGAACCTGCCTGGTCCAAGGAAGGATATCCGCTCTTTGCTTCCAACACATTTGTCGAAAATGGCAATATTGTTCTCCTTGATTTACGAAAGGATGGCAGCCCTGTTAAGGGAAGAATCCCGAGAGCAGTGGTTGTCCCATATGAAGAACTTGATGATAGAGTTGACGATATCCCCCACAATGCCCCTGTGGTGCTCTACAGTAACAGTGTAGAAGACGTAATGGACGCCTATGAAGACCTAAAGGATGAAGGTTTCCGGAAAGTTTCACTCGTAAAAGGCAACTATGAAGGCTGGGTTGCAGCTGGTGGAGCCATAGAGGAAGGACCAATATTCTCAAACGAAATACGCTGGGTCAGAAAACTGGGTAAGGGCGAGGTATCTGTTGCAGAATTCAAACAAGCCGTATCAGGTAAACTACCGGACACCTATGTTATCGATGCCCGAACAGTCGAAGAGATTGCAGAATTCGGTAAATTTGAAAACACCGTAAATATACCTCTTGATGAAGTACCCAAACGTATTTCTTCAATTCCTCGTGATAAACGAATATTTATCCATTGCTCAACAGGTGCCAGGGCGGACCTGGCCTATCAGGAACTGAAAAAACATGGCTATGATGTTAAATTTTTACTTCTTGATATCACCGATCCCGCCTGTGATTGTGAAATTATCAGGCCTTAGTAATTACTGGTAATTGCCATGCGACGGGAGGTCGGAATTCGACCAGCCGATTTAGTCGGATAGTTGCTGACCTCCCTGACCTTTTTCTTACTCCAACGTCTTCATCAACACAGATCAAAGCACCCCGAAATCACAAGATCCAATTATCCAGCCTCATATTCCAAAGTATGAGATATACTCACCATCGCAGACTCGTGCATTTCATCCGTGTTAGCCCGGATTTCTCATCACATCAAACAGCATTACGAAAATCCTGATTTTTTTTGGGGATTAATTCACAGAGTGCTATACTTCTTGAAGACCCCACTTAAAACACTTTTTCCACAATCGGAGGCGCTCTTATGCTGCCTAGCTCTAAGGATAGTTCGACTTCATCCCGCTCTGTAAGTATTGCCCTTAAAACTTCAGTCAGTTGCGGCATCCTTATCCTCATCCTTCTTGGACTAAACACAGGCATTACGAGTTATCTCGAAAATCAGCTTGTAACCTCAATCTTCGATCAATACAGCGAGGAAGTTGAATCACTCATCGAGAACCAGGGCAAATTGAAGAAATCGGAATTACAAGAAAATATCGCCAACAATATAGATATGCTAGCCGGCGCATCCGCAACCTTACTTTATAACTTTGACGCTGTTTCAATGGAGCGGATGTTATCAGGATACATGAAATCACCGGGCGTGTTAGCTGTGAAAGTCCTCGATGACGGAGATTCGCCTTTTTTTGCTATCTGGAAAAATCCAGAAATCACTAACGCTACCGAGCTGCCAGACAATTTGCAGCTCAATAACGACCTTGCAGTTTCAGCCGACAGTTTCGTCACAGATGAAAAAGTTGGTTCAGTGACAATATATTATACAGACCGAATCGTTATTGAGGCGATGGAAAAAGAAAAGTCTTCAAGCCAAAAAAGGATAACCGAGTTCAGCGAAAATGTGGAAAGCTCAAAACGCAATGCAGTCCTCATCCAGATAGGCATTGCGGTAGCGGTCGTCGCCTTGCTCATTGCCGCGATAATTATCATACTAAACATCGTGGCAATCCGACCACTCAATGCGTTAACCGCCATGGTGACAGATCTGGTTGAGGGTGAAGGTGATCTTACCAAAAGACTTGAATTGAAAAGCCGAGACGAACTCGGTAAGCTGGCATCAGTATTTAATCGTTTTATCGAGCGGATGCAGAACCTGGTTGGCGATATTACAGGAAATGCCAAGACTCTACAAAACGCTTCAGCTGATATGTCAGACGTCTCTGAATCAGTCTCCAGCGGAGCAGGCCGCGTTTCCGAGCAATCCAAAGAAGCTGCAGACGCCTCAAATCAGCTCAGTAACCAGATGAATTCAGTAGCGGCTGCAAGCGAAGAAGCAGCTACCAATGTCAGTATGGTTGCTACGGCAACTGAAGAGATGACAGCAACAGTTAATGAAATAGCCAAAAATTCTGAAAAAGCTCGTGTTGTAACCAGTGAAGCAGTTCAAAAAGCAAAAATCACCTCCCAACAGGTAGACGAACTTGGCAGTGCCGCGCAGGAAATCAGCAAGGTAACAGAAGTTATCACAGAAATATCAGAACAGACCAATCTACTTGCCCTGAATGCGACCATCGAAGCAGCTCGCGCAGGTGATGCAGGCCGAGGATTTGCAGTAGTTGCAAATGAGATAAAAGAACTCGCAAAGCAAACAGCCTCAGCTACCCAGGATATCAAAACGCGTATTCAGGGAATCCAGAACTCAACAGATACCACCGTCACAGAGATTGAAAATATCACAGAAGTAATCCACTCTGTAAACGATCTGGTGACAACCATCGCAACTGCCGTTGAAGAGCAGGCAGTAACCACCCAGGAAATTTCCAACAATGTTTCTCAGGCTGCCCTTGGTATCGCAGAAGTAAATGAACGCGTAGCGGATAACTCCACAGTAGCTGGCGATATTGCTGCCTCGATAATGCAGGTAGATGATATTGCCGCGAGCATGACAGGCAATGCCACTAAAGTCAGTGAAAGCTCGACTGATCTGCTATCACTTGCCCGTCAGCTAAATGAACTTGTGGGTAAATTTAAAATTTAATATGTAGTGCAAGGAATCAAATCGGCATATTGCTTATAATAATTCATCTGGAATACCGGTTTTTTTATATACACTCTTGTCAGTGGCTGTGAAAAACGAGTAAAGATGTAAGATACTAAATCAGTCAGAAATAACGCACCACTACCACGCGAGAGTCATCCCAGATTATCATTATGCCGCAGATCAAACGTAACGACCTTACAAAACTTTTAGCTGACCCCAAACAGCTCAACAACACGCCGATATTTTTATTTTTTGGGGAGCGTTATCTGTGTAAGGAAGCTGCAGATCAACTGCAGACAGCACTGCTCAAGGCTGGAAAAGGTGCGGTTAATCCAATTGACGGTGACAATGAAGACCCCGGGCAGACCTTATCAAAACTACTCAGCTTCAGCCTGCTCCCCGGGCGCCAGGTGTATCGCGTATCTGACAGTCGTATATTCCACAGTAAAACCGTTGCCGGGAAAATCTGGGAAAAAGCAAAACAGAACAATGATTCAGGTAAGCATGCTGCTGCAATGCGTCATATTTCCGCTTTTGCCAAACTTGGCTCCATAGATATAGAAAGCCCGACTCCATTTTCTGAGATTTCAGGCTCCCAATGGGAAAAAATATATTCCTTTGGTAAACCGTCGGGAGACCTCAGCTGGGCTGACAGCCTACTGTCTCAGGCTGTAGGAACAGGCAGGATGCCCAAAGGTGGTGCAACGAACATCGTAGACCGCTATATAGATACATTCAGTTCAGGAATTCCATCGCAAAATGTACTCATTCTCACAGCCGAAACCTTTGACAAGCGGCAGAAGTTCTTCAAGTTCATCAAAGATAAATTTTTAGCTGTAGATTGTTCCGTCGCTGCAGGTGCTGGTTCAGCAGCGCAAAAAGAACAAAAAGAAGTTTTGCTGGAGATGATGCAGAAAACCCTTGCAGCTCTTGGCAAAAGAATAGAACCACGTGCACTTGAACTTTTTTTTGATAGGGTTGGATTTCATCCGGTAGCCGTTGTCACCGAAACAGAAAAACTCGCTCTGTATGTGGGCGATAGACCGCAAATCACCTGTAATGACCTTGAAGAGATGGTTGGGCGAAGCAGAGAAGACGCGCTCTTTGAACTAACAGATGCTTTCAGCAAACGCCAGACAGGCAAAACGCTGACCATTCTTAATCGTCTGCAGGACAACGGAACACACGCCCTTGCAATTCTCGCAACAATGCGTAATTTCATAAGAAAGCTACTAATATTCCGTTCTTTCCAAATGCAGCATTCACCGACATGGCATAACGGAATGAGCGCCAAACAATTCCAATCCGGCTACTTGCCTGCGATCAAAGCGCAAGGAGAATGGACCGACCTTTTAGGCGGTCATCCCTATGCTCTTTTTATGAGTTTCACCAAAGCCAGCGAATTTTCCTGTAATCAGTTAAAAATTTGGCTTACACTTCTATTAGAGGCAGAGTTCAGGCTGAAAGGCTCGCCACTGCCTCAACACATTGTCCTTGAAGAACTGTTTCTTGCAATGTTGAAACGCTGACACAGTGTTCAGATTGGTTATGTATTATAATCTGAAGGTTCTGAGCGTTTCTTTTGAAGCCCTTAACATCAATGTTTTTTGTGTATTGAAAATGTCTGGTTATGAATTACCTTAAATTAAGACTTATCAGAAACCATTGAGTAACAATTTAAAATTTCTATCATAACACGAAGCGTCAACCATGCCCGAGAGAAAAGACGACCATCAGAGTTCGGTGGCTACCAAAGATTGGATTGAAGTTCAGGAGCCACCTCTCTACAAAGCACTATTACATAATGACGACTACACCTCTATGGAATTTGTCGTTATGATCCTTGAAAACATTTTTCACAAGTCACCACCGGAAGCAACACGCATTATGTTAAATGTGCACGAGAAAGGAACCGGTATAGCGGGCATCTATACTCGAGAGATATGTGAAACCAAAATAGCCCTGGTTCATGAACTGGCCCGAAAAAATGAGTTTCCCCTGCGCTGCTCTATGGAAAAAGCCTAGATCAGCCGGGGTGGCAACCCCAGGATAGAGAATATTATGCTGAGCAAGACACTTGAAAAATCCCTGATTAGAGCAATCAGAGAGGCAAAAAACCACAACCACGAATATGTAACCGTTGAGCATCTGCTCTATGGCCTTCTAAACGATGACCTTGCCAGTTACATAATTAACGAGTGTGGTGGCTCTATTGAAATACTTAAAGAGCGACTTGAAAAGTTCTTTTTAGGTGATATCCCCACACTTTCGCAGCCCAGCCAGCAGGAGCCCACACAAACCCTGGCATTTAACAGGGTACTCCAGCGCGCTGTGGCTCATGTCCAGAGTTGCGGCAAAAAAGAAGTGGATAGCGGTGATGTTCTGGTTTCAATATTCTCTGAAGCCGAATCTCATGCAGTATTTTTTCTGAGCTCAGTCGGCGTCGGTCGAATGGCTGTCGTCAATTTTATCTCCCATGAAATTCCAGATGGACTTCAACAGGAGCCGCTACCGAATCCCCCGGAAGAGGACGATTCCAAGGACCAGCCCAAAGACGATAAAGCCCTTAATGAATTCACCATCAATCTTTCCAGATATGCTGCAGAAGGTCGCCTTGACCCGCTTATAGGCCGTGAAAAAGAGATAAGCAGGATAATGCAGGTACTGTGCCGCAGAAAGAAGAATAATCCCCTGCTGGTTGGTGAGCCTGGTGTTGGTAAAACAGCGATGGCTGAAGGTCTTGCCCTTCGCATCCATGAGGATAAAGAAGCCCGCAAGCGTAACGAGAAGGCGATTGTGCCCGATCTATTACAGGATATTGAAATTCACCTGCTGGATATGGGGACACTCGTTGCCGGAACCAAGTACAGAGGCGACTTTGAAAAACGACTCAAATCTGTTGTTTCTGCAATTGAAAAGAAACAGAACGCGATTCTCTTTATTGATGAAATGCACACTATAGTCGGTGCCGGCGCGACTTCAGGCGGCTCCATGGATGCATCCAACCTGCTGAAACCTGCACTGCAGGCAGGAATTCTGCGCTGCATAGGTTCAACGACCTATGAAGAGTACAAAAACCAGATTGAAAAAGATCGCGCCTTATCACGCCGATTCCAAAAAATAGATATAGAGGAGCCCGCAGTTGATGACACCGTTTTGATCCTGAGAGGACTGCAGGGCAAATATGAAGAACACCATCAGATCAGGTACTCAAAAAACTCGATCAAGGCGATGGCTGAACTGAGTAAACGTTACATCAACGAGCGCTTTCTCCCCGATAAAGCTATTGATATTATGGACGAGGTCGGTTCCATGTTCAGGCTTGAGGGTAGACTTAATTCCATGGTCAAAGTAGGTGATGTTGAAAAAGTTGTTTCCCGCATTGCCAGAATTCCTGCAAAAACCGGAGCGAGTTCGGATGTGAGTTCACTTAAAGAACTTACCCCGAAATTGCAAAAGGTCATTTTTGGCCAGGATGAAGCTATTGATGCCGTTGTTTCTGCAGTGAAGCGTTCACGGGCAGGTCTTGGTAACCCTGACTCACCAACAGGCAGTTTTCTCTTTGCCGGCCCTACCGGTGTAGGTAAAACAGAGGTGGCGCGTCAACTCAGCCAGGTGCTCAATATACATTTTGAACGTTTTGACATGAGTGAGTACATGGAGAAACATGCAGTTGCCCGACTCATCGGTTCTCCTCCAGGTTATGTTGGTTTTGACCAGGGTGGTCTGCTCACAGAGGCTATTCGTAAACACCCGTATTCCATCCTGCTGCTTGACGAAATAGAAAAGGCTCATCCCGATATTTTTTCTATCCTTCTGCAGGTGATGGATCATTCCACCCTTACAGACAACTCCGGCCGTAAGGCAGACTTTCGCAACGTTATCATTATTATGACGACAAATGCGGGGGCCCGTGAAATGACAACCAAATCCATAGGCTTTGTTACAAACGAAAAAGGCAAAGATAAAACAGTTATCAATAAACTCTTTGCACCTGAGTTCAGAAACAGGCTGGACGCAATTGTTTCATTCTCAAAACTCGAACCTTTGGTTGTAGAGAAGGTTGTCGAAAAACTTATCGTCGAACTTCAAGAGCAACTTGCTGAAAAGAAAGTCAGTATTAAACTCAGCAATGAAGCACGCACCTGGTTAGCTACTAACGGATACGATCCCGATTTTGGTGCACGCCCACTACGTCGCCTCATAATGAAAGAGATCGGCGATGTAATGACCGAAGAAATTCTTTTTGGCGAACTGACCCGCGGTGGTGAAGCAAGCGTCGGTCTAAAAGACGACAAGTTGACTTTCGCTTACACCAAATAATATCCGAACTCTTCCAACATAATGCCGGAAAAGGAGTTTTCCTTTTCCGGCATTATTCTATCTACGTACCCGCTTTACCACTCGTTTGACACTTCCCGAAATAGGGACTTATACTTGGAGTATGCTTTGATAACTACAGTTCACTGAAACTATCAGCCTCATCCTGCATAGAGGTAAACGCAACCGGATTTCAAGGACATTAAGACTATGGTAACATTCAGTATCGCCATTCTCCTTGCTTCAGGCCTCGCAGTAAGTAAAATCTGTCAACGTTTTCATCTCCCCACAGTTACAGGGTACATTCTTGCGGGCATGCTCCTGGGCCCCACAGGTTTCGACATCATCTCTGAAGATAGAATCGGCGACAACCTGACCCATTTCACCCAAATCGCCCTCATGCTCATCGCCTTTGGTATTGGTGAGCATATCGAGCTTAAAAAGCTCAAAGAACATACCCGTAGTCTGAAATGGATTGGCTTTTTTGAGGCTGCAGCAGCATTTACCGTTGTTACAACCGCGATATATAGCACCATCTACCTCACAGGGTTTGAAGTTGTCGGCTGGGCTCCCCGTGATTACATTGTGTTATCAATGCTTCTGGGTTCTATCGGTATAGCCACTGCCCCCGCAGCAACCCTCCTGGTAATCAGGGAATTAAAGGCCAAAGGCCCGCTTACATCAACACTCATGGCTATAGTTGCAATTGATGACGGACTGGCAATCATTATTTTCGGTCTCATAGTCTCAATCGCTCATCAAGTTCTTGGATTTTCAGGAAATCCGCTATTAATATCTATCGGTGGCAGTGCAATAGAAATTATCGGCTCCCTGCTACTAGGCCTCCTCACAGGCACTATTCTCGTCATGATTCTTGGGAAATTGCAGGAACTGAGCGAAATCATGACTGCAGGCCTGGCTACACTCCTCCTCTGTGGAGAGATCGCCTTATTTCTGCATCTTTCTCCCCTGCTTGCAGGAATGGCCGCAGGTTTCTGCCTTGTAAACAAGGCTGAACGTGACGTGCGGGTATTCAGAGCATTAAATAGTTTTGAACCACCTATTTATGTACTTTTTTTCACCCTGGCAGGGACTCATCTGGATATTCAATCACTTCGAAACGCCGGTATCCTTGGAATCATTTACTTTCTGTCCACTGTGAGCGGAAAAATCTGTGGCGTTAATATCGGGGCTCAGTTGGCCAACTCACCTGCAGAGGTCAGGAAATATCTTGGATTTGCAATGGTCCCGCAGGCAGGAGTTGCCATTGGGCTCATCTTTCTTCTGTCGTCTGATGAAATACTCATGCCCTACGCCGAAGTGATCACTCCCATAGTACTTACAGGTGTATTCCTCTCAGAACTTATAGGTCCCGTTAGTGCGAGATTTGCACTCACCCGAGCAGGAGAAGTACATAAAAGCCAGGAGGAAAAACTTGATGAAACCGGAGCCTCCATCTGCTCACTTGATGAAACTTTCAGGATCATTCCCTGGAAATGGCGTAAGCTTAAAATGACTAAAGACCCTGAAGGTTTCATCATCTTTCATGCTGTCGAACAAACCACAGCAAGAGGACTTGCCAGAACAGCTACAATTCTTGCTTATTACAATAAATGCCTGCCTATGTCTGTGCGGTTGTTGCCGACAGAAAAAGACCACAAGGATCTTGACCACCTCTTTTATGATGAACATGCAGAAGTACAAAACATGGGTTCTAATCTCGTAACAGAGCTAGCTCCCGGCCCGGACCTTGCCGCCGGACTGGTCGCTGCTGTTGAATGCCACAATACAAAAGCACTTGTACTGGCCTACCCACTCAAAGGCGATATTGCAGCTTTCCAGGAGCTTTTTGACACTGTCGCACGACATGTGCACTGTCCTGTGACTGTGGTACGCTTCTATGGTGAACTACATACAGAGCGGATACTGGTTCCACTAACAGATATTGATGAACTTGATGATATGTTCGAAATCATCGCTGCTCTGGCGTCGGTTGGTGAACACAGACTCAACCTGCTCTACATGATGTCTTCTGAGGCTGAACCTAAGGATATTATAGCCAGGGAGAGAGAAATTGAAGAGTGGCTCAGCAAACAGCAGCACCAACCCACAGTTTCCATTATGGCTGTGCCGACAGATTCCAGACTTGACATGATCATTGAGTCCGCAGAAGAGGCGGATCTGGTTGTAATGGGTTCCAGACAAACAAGCAATATGGCACGTATCCTCTTTGGTTCGCTGGTTGACTCAGTTGCCGCCAAATTACGTAAAACCTTGATTGTAGTATATAACGCTGGTAAACATTCAAGAAAGTAGCAGGAAAAACAGAGATAATTCGTCTGTAGGTATACGATTTTCTGCTTTGCTCGACCCCAAGCAGTACTAGGAGACTGCCCGACAATGGCCTTTTGCCCAAACTCTTCGGAATTCTCGAAAACCAGTGCGCGCAATATCGACCACATAGCTGTGCTTATTTTTTGAAAATGTCTCGCTTTTTGCCAAATTTTCTATTGTCGGACAGCCTCATAGGACAACCCAAACACGATACACGGTTAACAGCCACCAGGAGGAAATAACCATGAGTGACTGCCTGTTTTGTAAAATTATCGCGGGAGATATCCCGGCAGAAAAATTGTATGATGATGACGATGTCATCGCCTTCAGGGATATTTCCCCGCAGGCTCCTCAACATTTTCTGGTCATCCCTAAAAAACATATTATCAATCTTTCGGATATGACTGAAGGTGATGATGCGCTCGTCGGCAAAATGATGCGCGTAGCGGCACAAGTCGCAGATGAATATGGGATCAAGGAAGGGTACAGGACGGTGATTAATAACGGCGCCGATTCAGGTCAGCTTGTTTTCCACCTGCACATGCATGTACTTGGCGGACGACCGATGGGGTGGCCTCCGGGCTGATTGGATAAAAATCTACCTTTCAAAACTGCTGAGGGGATATACTATCTAACCAGACAGTATATCCCCTCAGGTACTTTAAGCAGACTACTTACAAGTATCACGCAGCTAAAGCAACCGCTTCTCTATACTGCACGATATCTTCTATAGTGAGCACCACCATATTATGCTTTCTACCGAAATCAACAATCTCGGGGAGTCGCGCCATGGTGCCATCAACATTTGTTACTTCACAAAGAATTCCAGCAGGCTGAAGTCCGGCAAGCGTCATCAGATCAACGGTACCTTCAGTGTGACCACGACGTGCAAGCACGCCATCAGGTTGCGCCCGTAAAGGAAACACGTGACCTGGATGACAAAGATCTTCAGGTTTCGCATCCAGTGCGGCAGCAGTTTTAATCGTTGTCACTCTGTCAGCAGCAGAAACACCTGTTGTCACGCCATTTTTTGCTTCAATAGAGACAGTAAAGGCAGTCTGATTAGCACTGCTATTATTGACAACCATCGGCGAAAGACCGAGAGATTGTATCTTTTCATCGGTCAGGCAGAGGCACACTATTCCGCTACACTCACGGATCATAAGTGCCATTTGCTCATTGGTCAGGTGCTCAACCGAGTAGATCAGATCGCCTTCATTCTCACGATCCTCATCATCTACGACCAATACACCCTCACCAGCCTGTAAGGCTGCAAGTGCTTTTTCAACCCGCTCACGCGGATCACCAAACTGCGAAAGTAAAGACTGATTCATGGTAATTCTCCTTTTTACTTTTACCAGAACCAGGGCGTACAAGAGCACAGAACAGCTGTGTGAACACACAGCCGTACCAGTGAAGCAGCATTTCGATATCGCTCCACTGTGCTATCCTCTCCCTTCCGGACTGTAACCGTCGGCTCTGGAATTTCGCCAGATCTGCTTGACCCTGCTATATTGGGCAGGCGCTCGCGGGCTTTTCTATTATAGAAATCACCGCCGGTGGGGAATTTCACCCCGCCCTGAGAATAGATTGCGCACAGTCCGCAGAGATATGTGTAAGACATACTCTCCACACTATGCGCGCCAATATGTGTATGACCTCAAAACCACACCCTAACAGTATCAGCATGAGCGCCAGACAGGCTATACTGTAACGGAGTTCACACCAAAGTCAAGTAAATCAGGACTTCAGCTCACACACCATAACACAACGATACACAGCCCACAGATAAGGCACTGATTTAAAAAACATATCCAACAAAAATAGAGCAAATGCATACCAATACTCTACAGGTCATTATCCGGACTGCTAGGTTCTCTCCCTATTTCAGCTTGCTATAGCAATACCTTTATGTTCCTGTAATCAATTATGAACAGGAAATATTTGCTGATTACGATTTCTACCAAAGCACACTTTCAACCCTGACCTTGCGCTAATCCGCCACTCTATGAATCCATTTGAATCTTCACAGCTCCAGGAAATATTACAAAAACTTAGCCAGACACTGACGACACACCCAACGCAGGCAATTGTTTTTTTTGCTTTTTTTGCAATCCTGTTAGTAATTTTTGCTATCAGCTATCGAAAAATTCAGCAACTCAATGATCTCCTCATGAAGAGCGAAGACGAACTTGAACTGGCCAAGGAAACTCACGAGCAACTGAAAGATGTGATAACTAACCACAAAATTCGTGAAGCACGCCTTATCACCCTTCTCAAAACTGAGAGAAGGAATTCTTCAGAAAAACTCGCTCTACTCGAAGATGCGCGGGATCAGCTTAAACTGCAATTCAGCTCTCTTGCTCAAGAGATTTTTGACGACAAAAGCCAAACTTTTACCAATCAATCGAAAGAACGTCTCGACGCTCTACTCCAGCCTTTTCACCTTCAATTACATTCATTAAAACAGGAGATACGGCAAACCTATTTGAATGATACCAGGGAACGGGCTTCTCTCAAGCAGGAGCTCATGCAACTTCAGGATCTGAATCGACAGATGGGTGAAGAGGCAATAAACCTGACCCGTGCGTTAAAAGGAGACAAAAAATTACAAGGCAACTGGGGGGAACTTGTACTTGAGCGTGTTCTTGAGCAATCCGGCCTGCGACGTGGCCATGAATACCAGACTCAACAAGGATACAGGGATGAAAACAACAGACTTTTCAAACCCGATGTAATCATTCATCTACCCGAAGGAAAAGATGTTATCATAGATTCCAAGGTTTCATTGTCCGCCTGGGAAAGATACTGCAGTACGGAAAACAGCGAGAAGCAACATAAAGCAATGTCCGATCTGGTACTGGCCATCCGCAACCACATCCAATCACTCGGCGGCAAAAAATATGAAGAACTCAAAGGCATTCGATCGCTTGATCTGGTTCTGATGTTCATGCCTATTGAAGCTGCATTTATGGCTGCTTTCAATCATGATGAGAAACTCTTTTCAGACGCTCTCAATCAGAAAATTGTCGTCGTTACTCCAACCACCCTGATCGCTACTTTACGCACCATCGAGAATATTTGGCGTTACGAACACCAGAGCCGAAACTCGCTGGAAATCGCTCAAAAAGCCGGCACCCTCTATGATAAGTTCAGAGGATTTGTAGAGGATATGGAAAAAATCGGCAAACAGATTGATACATGCCATCAGACATACGACAGCGCTATGAACAAACTCACACAGGGTCGGGGAAACCTGATTGCCCAGGCACAACATTTAACTCAGCTCGGAGTACAGGTCAAAAAAGAACTGCCGAAAGCAGTTACTGAGATGGCAGATGAAGAGTTAAGAAACTAGTGTCCTGTCATGCCTCAGATGTCTAATTCTGTTCGCCCTTTTCACTTCCTGACTTCGTTACTCGTTCTGTTACATAGCGCTGCTATGCTCCATCACTCGTGCCTCGCAGGAAGAGAAAAAGCTTCACATGATTACGACATCTGACACATGACATGACACTAGAAGCACACACTGATAAATTTAAGCTGCCCTTCTATAAAAAAACGATCTGCGCTGAAGGGTGTGCATTGATCGTAGCAAACCAGTGGAGGGGGACTCACATTGGCTAATCACAATTTCTCTACAACCCTCCAACACAGATCATTTTACATCATCAAGGATTATCCTTTAATATCAGGCAGCCAGAAAGCCGTGTTCATCTTTGACCATCTCTAATTGCCCATCTATTTTAATATATCTCCGATTGAACTGATCCTCGTAGGATTCAAGCAGTTTTCGGCCAGGAAGAAAGTCACCCGCAGCTTTACCTATAACAAAACATTTTCCAGCCTTTCGAAAACGCAGTGCTTCTTTTTTCTTAGCTACAGCAGTCTGTTTTTTCATTTCTGAATACCCAGGACGTTAATTTCTTCACGGATAGAAAAAAATAATGAATGTTTCATTGTTCTTTACCTGATTTTTTATCATATATTCTGGGTACTCTATAGCATGAGTCATGCCATTTTCTATTTTTTCATACACTTACCGGATAAACAATCTCAAAATTTCGATAGAACCCCATACTTTCACCGAATCTCCGGATGAGTGCTCTAAAATGTTTACCAATACTGGTTGTCAGGCAACCTGAGCAAGGCCTACACACATGACAACTTCG
Organism: Desulfosediminicola flagellatus; assembly: GCF_005116655.2. Classification (GTDB taxonomy): domain Bacteria; phylum Desulfobacterota; class Desulfobulbia; order Desulfobulbales; family Desulfocapsaceae; genus Desulfopila; species Desulfopila flagellata. The sequence goes on from NZ_CP050698.1 coordinate 4,876,167, forward strand.
TTGTCACTACAGAGGTTCAAAACTCGAGAACATGTAAATTTTGTTTACATCACATTAAAGCTCAAACAATTGACATAATGAGAAATAGCAAATACATTACAACATCAAACAAACTGCATGTAAACTTACTTACCAATAGAATATGCCCGATACACACCTGACCTCACATAAAGATCTCACCCTGCTAAGACAGCGTCTTTCCCATGTAACCCGGTCCTGGGCTCTTGATGACTACAAAGCATTTGTCGTTTTCTACACGAGAATATTACCCAAATTGATGGGCGCTGAGCGGTGCACAATTTTCATAATGGATATTGGCAGTAATCAAATCTGCTCAATGTTCGGAACCGGGTTGCAGGAAATTTCTATTGAACCTCCAATGGAGGGCAGCATTGCCGGCAAGGCAATTTCCACCGGCAACAGTGTTATCGATAACGACCTTACCAGCCATAGCGGCTTCCATGAAGATGTCGCTGAACAGACAGGTTTTGTCTGCCATAACATGCTCTGCTCTCCAATCAAAGGTGTCGACAGTCACAACGTTTCAGGGGCTGTTCAATTACTCAACAAGAAGGATAACAAACCTTTCACAGTAGAAGACCAGCTCCTGCTTGAGGAGGCCGCGCACTTTCTTTCTATCTCAATCGAGTCAATTGTTCTCAATCAGGAAATCATACGAATCGCAGGCTACCTGGAACAAGAGGTAGACAGGCTTGAACAGAATTCTGTACGTGGCCAAATTTTCATCGCTGAAAGCCCAGCCATGCAGGAAGTACTTAATCTGGTAAACGTTGTCAGTAATACTCCGATCAATGTCATGCTGCTGGGAGAAAACGGTACGGGTAAGGATGTCATCGCCAGAATGATTCATGAACGAGGCCAACGCAAAGATAAGTCATTCGTGCCGGTAAACTGCGCCTGCATCCCTGAAAGTCTCGTCGAAAGTGAATTTTTCGGCCACGAAAAGGGTGCATTTACTGGAGCTGACACAACACGAATAGGCAGGTTTGAAGAATCAGGTGGTGGTACATTATTCCTGGATGAAGTTGCAGAAATGCCGATCACCGTTCAACCGAAATTCCTTCGCGCCCTAGAAGAGCAGGAAGGTAGCAGGCTTGGAAGTGGAAAAACTATCTCGTATGATCTTCGGATTATATGTGCAACCAATAAGGACATTACTGAAGAGGTAAAAAACGGAACGTTCAGAGAAGATTTATATTTCCGGCTTTTTTCCGTAGAGATAGTGATCCCCCCTCTACGTGAGAGACCTGAGGATATCCTGCCTCTTTCCCTGCATTTTTTAGATCAAACCAACCATCGCTTTGGCAAACAGGTCGCAGGCTTCTCACCTGAACTTATGGATCTCTTTGAGGAGTATCCATGGCCCGGAAATGTTCGACAACTCCTGCGGGAGGTAGAACGACTGGTAGCTCTCACTCCAAATTATAACATAATACCAGTAACTAAATGCTCGCCAGGCCTGCAACAATATAAAAAAGAGATTCCAGAGAAAATATCTTCTAAAATGATGCTTTCCATCCCCGACCAGGTTCAAAAGCTTGAAAAAGAACTTATCAGAAAGGCACTGAAAAAAACTTCAGGCAACAAATCCCAGGCCGCCAAACTGCTTAAACTGACACGCCAGGGACTAGCGCAAAAACTTAAACGCTACCAGATGAATATATAACCTGATTTTCAAATGGCGCTCCCTTTCGAAAACTACCAATTGCCCGGTCAAGAACTACTTTGATGAGCGGATATCGTTAATCTACCAGTGCGTTACTTCGACTGGGACGCGCTACTAATACCAAATTTTTTCATTTTATAACGCAATACACGCTCACTGATCCCCAGAGAATCTGCCGCCCGAGTCTGCACCCAATCATACTGGTCCAGTGCTGAAAGCAGCATCTGTCGCTCTACCCTTGCAAGGCGGTCGCTGAGAATCCCTCCGCCTTCTGGTTGCTCACGCAGTTCAATCGGGAGATCGGTCAGGCGGATAACCTTACCCCGAACAAAAGTAACCAGGCGCTGAATTATATGCTCAAGCTCACGGACATTTCCTGGGAAATCATATTTAACAAAGACAGATTGTGCATCACTGTCAAATGATGTTGCAGCGCTATATTTTTGCAGAAAAAAATCTACCAGCTCAACGATATCTCCACGGCGTTCACGAAGCGGTGGTATAAAGAGTTCGAGTACGTTTAACCTAAAATACAAATCTTCACGAAAAGTACCATCTGCTACCATCTGCTTGAGATCTCTATTTGTAGCGGCAATAACCCGCACATCAACAAAAATCTGATTTTCGCTACCTACCCGGCTGATTGATTTATCCTGCAGGGCACGCAGCAGCTTTGCCTGCAGTTGCAGCGGTAATTCACCAACCTCATCAAGAAACAGCGTACCTTTTTCCGCTAACTCAAATCTGCCTCGTCTCCGGGATGAGGCCCCGGTAAACGAACCTTTCTCATGCCCGAACAGTTCCGACTCAAAAAGCGATTCAGGCACAGCAGCACAGTTAACCTCAACAAAAGGACCGTTCTTTCTCTCGCCAAGCAGATGTATGCATTTCGCAACCATCTCCTTACCGGTTCCGGTCTCGCCACGAATCAAAACAGGCCATTCGACAGGAGCAGCACGATGGACGAGCGAAAGCAAATCCTGCATTTCCCTGCTGCTACCGATAATATTCATGGGCAATTTCTGGTTACTCAAAGCAGTGGTCACATCCTCCGCCTCTTCGGAGGCAACCACATCCTGTTCTATTCTGCGAATTTTTTCGAGCAGCTCGAGTAAATCGACCGGTTTCTCGAGGAAATCATCTGCTCCAAGCTGCATGACCTTTACAGCAGTAGAAACACTGCCGTAAGCGGTTATCATGATTGCGCGAACAATGGGAGATTCCTGACGAATACGGGCCAGCACCTCATCTCCATTCATATCCTCCATACGGTGATCAACAAGAACCAACTGCACAGGATTATTCCGAAAAAGATGTAAAGCTTCACTGCCACCTGATGCGCTCAACACATCATACCCCTGTTTTTCGAGAAATCCCTGCAACATATCACGTTGCATTTTCTCATCATCAACTATCAGGATTTGCATGTATATTCGGTCCTTGAGGGATATGTATCAAACACTCTGTCGAGGAAGTTCGATGGTCATGGTAAGTTTCTGTTCGTTATCATCGCCAACGGCCGTAATTGTTCCGCCATGTGCTTCAACGATCTTCCTGCTTATGGCAAGTCCCAGTCCTGTGCCTTGTGTTTTCGAAGTGAAGTACGGCTCAAAAATGGTATCAATCGCATTGCTCGATAGAGTATAACCACCATTAATAATAGTTACTCTGCAATACTTGCCGACATTTTTAACAGCAACACGGCAGTAACCGCCATGCGGTTGGGCTTCTACCGCATTTTTAATCACGTTTTCGAATAGCTGCCCGAGCAGGTGACCATCACCGGGTACAATATATCCATCTTCAGGAGACAGGACAATATCAATCCCCTGGTCCTCACAACCCGGCGAATACAAGGCAATTGTGTTTTTTAAGAGCGCGGTCAAATCGACGCTTTCAGTTCCGACTTCAAAATCCCGCACATACTGCTGCAGACTTGTGACAATGTTATTTGAGCGCCTGACCGCTTCACGCATGGATATGATCAAGCCACTATGATCTTCATCAAGCCCTTCGGCTTCGAGCTGTAATCGCTGCAACCCCATGCCAATAGCATTCAACGGATTACGAATCTCATGGGCAATTGTCGCAGCAGCACGCCCCAGGGCGGCTTCCTCATGCTGACGGGCCATTTCCTGTTCGTATTCACGTGCCGCGTTTATTCGTAATTTTTCAGTATAAAAAAGCCACCAGCTCGAAACTGCACCCAAAACTATCAGGATACTAACAAAAACAGTAAACTCAAGATACATCTGTCGCAGTCTCTTAGCGAAATGTGATGCCCGCTGCGTAACAATCAACACCTGGTCGTTCATGCGTAATCTGGTTTCGGTGAATCGCTCCCCATCCCGTTCTACCAGTTTCGCAAGTTGCAGATCCGATTCAATGGCACCTTCATCTGCAGCTACCAGCTGAACCCCGGCAATACCGTGTAATTTACTCAAACTTGCAATCAGATGTTCTACCGACACATCCTTTTGAATAGCTTCAACATCTTTGGTCGAGAACCCGACTATTACGCAACCGCCATTCAGAGTCCCCTCTTCCACCCCGTCTATGAGAGTATACAAATGTTCACTGCTGTGTATGTTCAGGCCGGGTAAATCTTTGCAGGTAATATCAGGCCCCCAGTTCACCGGCCCGTCTACCCTGCCTGAATTCCCGGCTGGAATGATGGTCACTCCGGCAAGGCCTGTCTCTTTTGCAAAAGCTGTAAGTTCTGAAGAGCTGAATGATTCAATGATATTGAGATAGGCAATAAACCTGGCACTATTTTGAAGAAAGCTGGTAATAATCGCCTCAAAACCATCATTACTCAAAATGGCATTGCGAATATTTAATTCCACTGCTGCAGCGAGTACCTTGGAGTGCTCTCGCGAGTTCTTTCGAAACTGCTCCGAAGCCTTATGTACCTGATAAAAAAAATACCCGCCAACCAGTGCCACAATGATGACACAGATTGCCAGGTTAGTTTTCCATATAGGGTTGTTTCGCATAATTCTAGATTTCTCCAATGCAACTGTACCCATTAGTTATGGCAATTATCAGCAATTTCGTTATTGACACTGTACCTCCTTTTTTGCTCCCTTTCGTTTACGGGATAACCGTGCACGGACCCCGGTTGGATCGTTACATGAAGCCATTCCACAACCACGCACTTCAAAAGCCTGAAAAGTTGCCCTTCCGACATCAGCAACCTTTCCCCATACCCGTACATGATTTCCGGAAGTGATACACCCAGGAAGTCTCAATTCGCCGGAACCGGATTCAACCAACAGCGCAGATGAGAGCATTACCGTAACCATCTCGCCCGCATCCTGATCAGGTTGAACTATCATCACTAATCCATCCGAATCAACCTCCAGGACTTTCCCATGAAGAAAGTCCTGGTCACTCGCAAAGCTCAGGCTGGCAAAAAGTACGACTACTGAAAATATGAGGAAAACGTTCTTCATCATTGTCTTCAGTCTTTTACAACCAGTGAACGGATAGCTTCAAATATTTCCATAGGCTCCTGTCCATTCGCACTTCCTATCTCTTTTATGGCCATAGAGCTGTCGCAGGTAATCCCCATACCATTGAGGCCTGTAACTATCATTTGCTTATTCAGACCAAGCTCGGTGCATACCTCATCCAGACTTTTCTTACCAAACCCAGGTCGAGGGTGATCAGGAAATGTAGAAGCCAGCGACTCTACCTTAGCAACAGTAGCTGCTGCAGGTGCCGATTCTTTTTTTGCGGGTTTAATAATCTCATATACTTGCTGTGGGGTCAATTTGTTATTATTAGCAATTTTCTTAATTGTATCTTTATCACCTTCAACCTGCAGACCTGCCTCTTTCATGAGAGCAACCGCCTTTTCAGCATCAAGGCCTTCTTTTTTCGAAAACAGTTTTATCGAAGAAAGTTCAGCATGTCCGTATGGCGGCTCACCGTATTTTATTGAACCTTTATGCTTAAACGTTTCGCCCAGCGTAAGGACAGTGCTCATTGGCGGAATCTGATAATAGGTTCCAACGGCAACAAGCACTGTTATCAGTACTGCTACATTAAACGCACCCGTAAAGACCTTAATTTCGCGAGCCTTATTTTTCATATATGCGACAATTGGCGCCCAATTGAAATATATGTGCAGAACACTTGCCACCAGAAACAGTACACCAATAGTTATATGCTGATCGCCCCACTCGGTTTTAGATAACCCAACTAAATGCCAGTCAGCCCAATAAGCAACCCGGCCTTCCGGTACAATATAAAGTACTACAGAGTTGATGAGTAATAAAAGCAGAGACACCAGCATCGTCATTGATGTTATTTTTCGCATATTCATTGTAATTCTCCTTGAGTGTGTTCAAGTTTGTAGGTACCACGTCCAATAGTGTTTGTTTTTATAGATCAATATTTATGCCATTCCACCCAAAATACATATCCTCCTGTAATAACATCACATCTTACCATTCCGAACGTAAACACTCTCAAGAATTATGCGACAATACTTTACTTCCCTCGACAAATCTGTCGAACCGTTCACTGCTTTTTGCACTTCTGACAACGAGCGCTAAACAATCCCTATCATCTCCTGACATTGCTAAACCTCTCAAAAAATGGTACTTGGAAATCTCAGATAATTCCGTACATAACGATATAATCACCTCAATGGGAAAACTGTTGTTTTTAGCGGAGCATTAACAGAACATCAGGAGGAATTTGTGCTTTTACACCATAGGTTTATAGATACAGCGAAAGAATTGGGCGACAAACTGGCGATTCATGATTTCACCACCAACAAAAAAGTCACCTACGACCGTGCACTGATAGCCTCACTCATTCTTTCCTCTATTTTTAGAAAATACGAGAAAGGCAATATAGGTCTGATGCTCCCGACTACGGCAGGCTGTATTCTCTCAAAAATTGCTATTCTGATGAGTGGTCGCACACCTGTGATGATCAACTACTCCACCGGCGCAGAAAATAACGCCAGGTACGCTCAGAACAAATGTGATTTCAGAACTATAATCACCTCCAAAGCGCTGTTGGAAAAAATCGAGTGCCCATTCGTTGAAGGCATGATCTACATTGAAGACATCATGGATAAGATCACCGGCCTGCAAAAAGCTCGCGCCGCGCTGATTTCCAAATTGCCTGCACCGGTAATTAAAAAGCTCGTCTTTTGCGGCAGTGAAGAGACCAACTGCGCAATTCTCTTTACCAGTGGCAGTGAAAAAGACCCGAAGGCTGTCCAACTTTCTCATAAAAATATCGGTTCAAATGTTGTCTCCTGTACTGATAGATTCAAATTCACCAGGGATGATGTATTCCTTTCTACGCTGCCGTACTTTCACGTATTCGGTCTCACCGTCAATATGTGGATTCCAATCCATCACGGCAATACCATCCTTACTTTTGCCAACCCGCTCGAGTATAGAAAAGTCTGCACCATCGCCCGGGATCACAAACCGTCACTCATGGTTGGCACACCGAGCTTTTTCTGGGGCTATTTACGAAAATCGGAAGCAGGTGACTTTGACTCACTGCGAGTTGCCCTCTGCGGCGCCGACAAATGTCCGGACTCTCTGCGTGACGCCTTTTTTGAAAAACATGAAAAGGTGCTCTATGAAGGATATGGCGCAACTGAGTGCTCCCCTGTTATTGCCGCGAACTGCCCGGAGGACAACCGCGCCGGCAGTGTAGGCAAGCCTGTATTAGGCGTTCAGGTACGTATTGAAAATTATGAGACAGGTGAAGAATCAGGCCCGGGTGAGGATGGAAGAATTCTCATTAAAGGCGATAACGTCATGAAAGGCTATTTCAATGACTTCGAGCAGACATCTCTGCACATTCGCCGTGGCTGGTATGATACCGGAGATATGGGAAATATCGACGCAGACGGCTATCTCTGGCATGTTGGTCGCTTAAAGCGCTTTGTAAAAGTCGGTGGGGAGATGGTGTCACTGGTTAAAATAGAGGACATCCTTGAAAAACTTCTTCCCGAAGATGCGCATTGCTCTGTTGTCGAAATTCCCGATTCGATCAAAGGTGCCAGGATTGTTGCGGTAACGACCCACCCTGTAGATAAAAAATCTGTTATGAAAAAAATGGCTGAACATTTGCCCGCAATCGCAATCCCGAAAACCTTTCTCATCATGGAAAATCTACCCAAAATGGGAAGCGGCAAAATAGACTTTCGCGCGATTACCGAAATTGCCCGCCTTGAGTTGCTCCGCCAATAAAATACGAGCAATTTCCGGGGAAGCTGTCCGAGAATTCCTCTCTCGAAGCCTGCGCTTATCTCCCCAACATGTGAAGCCGCTGCGAATATTCTGTTTACGTTTTTTTTAGCAGCGGCTGACTCCTCCTTTTCACCGAATTACACTCTCCAAGCCTTCAGGCTACCTTGAGAATACCGCATATACAGTATCTGGAGAAACATGATGATGCAAAGCCCGGTTTGCTCTATAGGAACCTGTCGGATTATACCCCTATTCCCCATCTCGGCGTTATTTTCAAAAATTCAATGCTGCAGGTAAGCGAAGACTCCGATATCAATTATATGGCTGTGCTTTATTTTTCGAAAATGCCTTGATCTGTGAAAAAAATGCCATAACCAGACAGACTCCTATAGCGCAAACAAAAACACCCCGAACCGTTGCCGGTCCGGGGTGCCCAGAGGAGTAATCCGAATCCCGATTTAATCACCAGTACTTCCAGAGGGAGATTAAATCGGGCAAGGAGTAGAATGGATTACTTCATGTACGAGGTTTTGTCAGACATGCCCTTGCGGGTGGCCGGATCAAGAAGCCCCTTTGCAGTTGCCTGCTTTTCCCATTCTTTAAGTAAAGTTGCTCGAAAGTTCTCTTTTTCTTCTACCAGTTTTGCCAGAGGTACTTGTGCAAGCGCCTGAGCTTTGGTTTTGTCTGAGAAATCAGGTGCAATAAAATCTACGGCACCATGCTTTGCAAGAACCTGAACAAGCTTTAAACGTGCAGTCTGAGCAGTCTCATTAGCAACAGCAAGGAGACGCAGCGTCTCTTCAGGAGCGTGGAAGAATGACCCGTGACTTGCGATTGCATAATCCCATTTCCACTGAGCGTGACGAATATCAGTGAGGATCTCTTTCATCTCAGTTTCAGTGGCACCAATTTCCCATGCTTTACCCGCTTCAAGATGCGCCTTGGCAATGCTGTCCATGGCGATTTCCATCAACTGCTCTTTACGCTCGAATTTGGTCTCAATAACAGCCTTAAGCTCTTCTGCTTCCTGATCATGACAACCGAGACAAACTGTTTCGATGTTCTCCATCGGGCTGGCAATATGATGATCAGAGAAGGTCTCATCTCCTTCTGTCGTGCTTGGCATATGACAGTCAGCACAGGAAACGCCGCTCTTAGCGTGAATACCGGTCGAAAAGATCTCATAACCCGGATGCTGAGCTTTCAGCATTGGAGCTTTACTGATCTTATGAGTCCAGTCTTTAAAACCGAGCTCGTCATAGTATTTTTCCATGTCTTCAGCGGTAAGGCCGTTATCCCATGGCAAGGTAACTACCTTGGCAACCTTTTTTTCGCCTTTTTTATCGGTCCATTCAGTTGCTTTGAAATAGTACTCTGAGTGACATTGAGCACAAGCAAGAGATCTCATTGATTCACTGTCGATATTCTTAGTATCAACACCGATTGCCTCAAGTCCGCGCTCAAGATATGGGCGTGAAATGGTCAACTCTGCAGTCTGACTGCTGTGACAATCTGCACAGCCGATAGCGTTAGCCATCTCGTTGCCGTACTTTGCCCACTTACCTGTGAAGTACTCAAGCTCGCCCTGCTCTTCAATAAGGCGAGGTACGTCCGGAGATTTACAGGTCCAGCATGCTGTAGGCATAGGGCCTGTTGCAGGTCCTACCGGTGCACCGGTACGCAGACTGTTGATATTTGACTGCACCGCATAGAAGTGACCACGCGGTGCATTGTAGTCTTTTGCGAAACCGTATCCTGCCCAGAGAACTGCGAGCTGCGGCTTCTTCTCAAGCATATCGGTAATTGTGTCGTTCTCAGAAGTCTGCATCCAGGTTTTGAACTGATTAGGGAACTTTTCCGCCCACTTCTCATTTCTACTCTCTACCCCTTTCTCCGCTACACCAGCCTGTCCTGCAATTACAGTTCCCGGAAGGCTACTGCCAACCATCACTCCAACTGTAATAAGGGACCCTGCAAGCAGCAAATGTGATCTCTTCATAACATCTCCTTAAATGAATATTTTGTGTGATAAAGACACTCTTTATCCGACTGACCCTCCCGCCAAAGAACATCAGCCATCATCGCCTTTCGAGCCGATTTTACAGCCCAATCATTTCATCGCGCGTTGTATTACAATGTCGCAATACAATATGCAAGCGCCATACCTGTTTATTTACTCAACGATTTCAGATAAATACGAACACGCTAACCTTTGGCGTTACCATTAGGTAACAACTCAATGCAAACGCGCGTTACCTTACGGTAACAGTATCGACATGCATACTGATGTATGATTGAAGAGGTGGATGAGAGGGTTAAAAGGTTGAAAGAATACGGAGTTTCACCAATTCTCCGCATTCTTTCAGGAGACAACAGAGGAGATGAAGAAAGTCTTCATTGGGCAGTCGTGTTTCATGTTTTTCACATCTGTCCTAACGCTTTGCAGCCAGACGCACATGAAACACAGGTGGGCAAGGTGAATTTTAAAGCATGGTACATCTGTACAAACGAGAAGGGACGAGGCAGAGTGGCGGGTACTACATGCCGGGTATAGCAACTAATCACACCAATTGATTATGAGTTTATTTCACTCTCCCCATCCGCATCCCATTTCGTATTGCAGCGGATCAGACCTTCCCGGTCGATCCGCTACATTGCCTGATTACAGAGCTGCAGTATAGATTGCAACTACGTCTTCGTCTTTCGGCAAACGTGGATTTGTTAATCCACAAGCATCTTTCTGAGCATTACCGGTCATGGTAGCAATATCTTCAGCCCGTACTTCTTTACCGTAACGCTTACCAAGCTCTACCAGACCAGCAGGAATACCGATATCTGTTGAAAGCTTTTGAATTGCAGTTAATGCCAATTCTGCTGCTTCCCGCTTGGAAAGGCCTTCTGTGTTTTCTCCCATCAGTTCCGCAATTTTGACAAACCTGTCCATCTTGGCGATGAGGTTAAATCTGCTGACATGTGGAAGAAGGATAGCATTACACTCACCATGTGGCAGGTCATAAAAACCACCAAGCTGATGGGCCATCGCATGTACATGACCAAGACTGGCATTGTTAAACGCCATACCGGCAAGATACTGTGCAAAACACATACCTTCACGTGCTACGATATCCGTTCCATTTGCAACTGCTGGGCGCAGATGAGTAGCAATCAGTTCAATCGCTTTTTCAGCTGCAGAGTCTGTCATTGGGTTAGCGATAGTAGAAACATATGCCTCAACCGCATGAGTCAGAGCATCCATGCCTGTTGCTGCGGTAAGTGCAGGTGGCATTCCAACCATCAACATTGGATCATCAATAGCAATGCCTGGAGTTACACGCCAGTCAACGATGGCCATTTTCACTTTGCGGCTGGTGTCTGTAATAATACAGAAACGGGTCATTTCAGATGCGGTTCCAGCTGTTGTGTTTACAGCAACATATGGAGGCATTGGATTTTTAGACTGATCCACACCCTCATAATCATGAATTGTTCCGCCATTAGCAACTACAAGGCCAATTCCCTTACCACAATCATGCGCGCTACCGCCGCCGAGGGTAATGATACTATCACAACGATTGGTCTTATAACTCTCAACACCCTCATGAACATTCTTATCAGTAGGGTTAGGAATAGTCTCATCATAAACAACATAGCCCATGCCCGCTGCATCCAGCATGTCGCTAACCTGCTTGGTAATTCCCGCTGCAGTAATACCTTTATCTGCAACGATCAATGGTTTCTCACCACCAAGTGCCTTGATTTTAGCTGGTATCTCTTTGCTTGCACCAATACCGATGAGGGTAACACTTGGAATGAAATATCCGTAAACCTGCTCGACTGTAGCCATAACTTCACCGTCCTTTGTTAGATTTGATCGTTTGTTATGTCCCAACCTACTAATACTCGTTGTATATTCTTTATACAGGTTCTTATATAGCAAGCAGCGTGCCACAAATACAATCACAACATTATCAATCACTTATAGACATTCAATAAAGTTAAAAAGTGCTATAATGCCCCTTCACTCTATCTCAATATCAATTTGACTGATTACAACCAGCAATAAGATATCTATAACATACTGAATACAAAGGACTAATCTGAGAGAAGCGCGCGGAAGGGACAAAATGACCCGAACATTTTCCATTCGGGTCACTTTGATACACACAGAGTTATAGGGAGTTACGATGATTTACTTCAGGTGGGTAAAATTCAAATGACGGAGAATTGTGAGAGCTTTCTATATAATGTCTTTCTACTTATTCCGAGAGTATCTGCAGTTTTTTGTCTGTTCCCTGCACAATACTCGAGCATTTTCATAATGTGCTGCCGCTCTACAGACTCGAGACTCAGTGGGGCAAGTTGCTCTTCAGCCTGAACAACCAGATCGGCAGGCAGGCATCGCTCTGTAATCAAACCATTTTCTGCCAGAATAATAGATCGCTCAATAACGTTTCGCAATTCCCTGACATTTCCAGGCCAGTCGTAACGCAATATACAATCCATAGCATCATCAACCATCTGGAAGAGTGTATTATCAGGGCTAAGCGTAGCCAGAAAATAATTCACCAGTAAAGGTAGATCCTCCTTTCGCTCTCGAAGAGGAGGTATCTCAATAGTAAAAGCATTAATCCGGTGAAAGAATGCTTCATTGAACTGTCCCAGCTCTACCTCTTCAGCCAATTTTCGATTGGTCGCAAAGAGGAACCGGACATTAACCGAACGTTCTTCTTTCTCCCCGATCCGCCTGTAGGTTTTAGATTCCAGCGCCCGTAGAAGCGACGCCTGCACTTCAAGCGGCAATTCTCCTATTTCATCAAGAAACAGGGTTGAATCATTTGCGTACGCGAGCAGTCCCTCACGTGATTCCGTTGCACCCGTAAAAGCACCTTTGATATGACCAAACAGCTCACTGCGAGCCAGTTCTTTTTGCAGAGATGCACAGTTCTTGGCAATCATCGGATTTCCGGCACTGGCTGAACGCTGATGGATTAATCGCGCCACAACATCTTTACCAACACCTGATTCTCCGGTAATGAGCACTGGGATCCGCGCTGGTCCAACCTTATTAACTAAAAACTGGATATCCTCGATAACTTTGGCATTACCAATAAACTGAATTGTCGCTTTCGAGCTGTCCGCTGTATGCCTGAGCATAGCATTTTCACGGGCAAGCAGAACCCGCTGGTGTGCTTTTTCAACGATCATATCCAGCCTGTCGAGATTAAATGGCTTTCGGATAAAATCATATGCACCCAGCTTCATCGCTTCCACCGCAATATCAATATCACCATGCCCCGTAATCATGATCACTTCACAATCGGGTACAGATTCGCGGATAGCAATAAGCAACTCAAGCCCCTCTACATCAGGCAGACGAAGGTCAAGCAAAACGACATCAAACCAAAAATCGCGCACCATCCTGATACCGGTTGCACCATCTTCAGCCACATGAATTTCACGTGATGATGTTGCCAATTCATTTTGTAGAAGCCTGCGTATCGGCTCCTCATCATCAATAACCAGAATATTGTATTTCTTTCTCATGCTTCTATACCCGGTAATGAAACAGTAAACGTTGACCCTTTGCCGGGCGCACTCTCAACAGTAATCTCTCCGTTGTGGTTCTTGACAATAGAATAGCAGGTGGAAAGCCCGATCCCTACTCCTTTGCCAACCGGCTTTGTGGTGAAGAACGGTTCAAACAGTTTGTCCTGCTCTTCAAGCGGGATACCACAACCGCTGTCTTTAATTAACAAATCGACTCCATTACTCTCATTGGCAAAGGTGGAAACCCGTATCACTCCTCCATCCTTAGTGGCATCAAATGCATTAGTTAACAAATTAATTATTACCTGTTTAAGCTGTGATTCATCTCCGCGAATCAGAGGTAAACCTGCAATAAGACCAGTTTGAACAGATATGGATTGCTGCCGTTTGAAATGGTGTTTCAATATAAAAAGTGTGTCATTAACACACGCGTTAATATTAACCGGCCCCATGCTGCCGCCAATCGGACGGCTAAACGTGAGCAATGTCTGGACAATATCCCTACAGCGGAGACATTCATTAACTATGGTATCGGTATACTCCTTAAACTCTCCCAGAAGGTCTGGAGCAATCTTACCATCAAGTTTTTTTACTCGTCTCTGCAGCCCTTCGGCAAAACCATTTATCGCTGTAAGCGGGTTGTTAATTTCATGGGCAACGCCTGCTGCCAAGGTGCCCACAGTAGCCATTTTTTCCGCCTGATAAAATTGTGCCTGATATTCTTTTTCTAAAGAAACATCACGTTTAAAAACCAGAACCTGCCGAACTGAGCCCTGCTTTGTATCGAGCGGAGAGGCAATAATTTCATACTGCCTGTATTTACCGTTCACCTTATAAATACAGAGATCTTTAACGACCTCATCTCTATCAAGCGCCTTGCGGGCAGGACAAACATCACACGGTGTATCACAATTGCGCAAAACCTGATGACAAACCTTGCCCACAGGATCAATACCTGGATACCATTCAAAAAAAACATGGTTGACCCGCTGCACAATAAGATCTTCTGAAAGCACAACCATCATGTCGGTAATACCGTCAAGTAACGCCTGGTTTTCTTTGCGTTTTTCTTCAAGCTTGATGTTTGAGTTCTTTAACAGTTCAACTTTTTGCTGCAGCTCCTGATAAAATCCGAGTTTTGTATGCTCTATCCCTATCAGGTCGTGGAGCGTAGTTTTTCCTGCCATCACCATACCTCTTTACAGATCTGCAATAACTGCTCACTGGTTGCAGCCCGCGGATTTGTCAGGTTACATGCATCGTTTATGGCCATCTTGGCAATGGGCTCAAGGAATTTGTACCCTTCTTCACCTACCTCATCACGCAACTGCGTCGACACATCAAATATTGAGAAAAACTCAACAAGCTTATCAATTCCCTCAAGGGCCGTTCTATGATCAGAGCCTTTTTGCCCACCCAATATGATTCTGCCTATATCAGCCATTTTATCAACACAACTGTCGAGGTTAAAACGCATCACTGAAGCAAGCAATATTGGATGAATGACACCATGAGGAATATCAAATTGTCCACCTAATGAATGAGCCAGTGCATGCTCGGCACCAAGCCCGGCGTTACTAAAAGCGATTGAAGCTGAGACGGAAGCAATAGATAACTGCTCAAGAGCATCAAGTGATCTGGTTTCAACAGCAATCGGCAGATGCTTATGAATCAGTTCAATGGCTTTGAGTGAATGCATCTGGGTAAATGGTGAAGCAATTATAGAAAGATAGGCTTCAATGGCATGCGCCAGCGCATCTATTGCACTTTGAATAATTAAGGTTTCGCTTTTGGTACGAAGGATGAGCGGGTCAACAATAGAAATATTCGGGACAAGAGTCCGGGTAATAATGGACATCTTCACCGATCGTTCCATATCAGTAATAATTGCAAACTGGGAAATATCCGATCCGCTACCTGCTGTTGTGGTAATCAGCACCATTGGAGGCAAGGGTCGTTCAACCTTGTTGGCACCTTCATAATCCCGAATCCTGCCACCGTTATTAGCGAGAATAGCTATGCCCTTGGCTGTGTCCATAGGGCTGCCGCCACCGATGGCGATGATCACATCAGCACCGTTTTTCATATAAAGCTCAGCACCCTGTTCAATCTCAAAGTCTCTGGGGTTTGAGGTGACACCGGGGTAATAGACCCATTCGATCCCTTCTTTTTTCAAGATGTCCATTAACCGTTGAAGCCAGCCAGCCTCTTCGATTCCTGAATCACTCACGAGAAAAACTTTTTTGCCACCGAGCCTTAAAGCGCATTGCCCTGCGTATTGTAAACTTCCTCTGCCAAAAATAATTTCTGGTATTGCAAACTTAACGGTGTCCATCGGCGTCATTAACCTTCGAGTTAACAGTTTTTAATAATCTGCAATCGATTAATTGATACTAAAATGCTACGACCTTCAAATGCCCATTTCACATTGACCAGCCATTTAACCTAGCGTATTTATACCGTTCAAACAAATATTATTACACTAGAAGTCCCGTCTGCCATAGACCTCTAACCAAAAATCCGGGCTGGAGGATTTCAACAATACGAATTTGAGCTTTGCCCCCCTCAAAGAAAAGGGGTATATACAATAACCTGTTGAAGGGACGTATAATCCAGCATTATCATGTTTTTTTTGCTGTTAATATAAAAACTTCCGGTCACGAGAATGCAGACAAACACATTACACCCCGAATCGACCCTGCATATTTATTATCTAGAAGGAACAATCCCGAAATCCCATTCATTCAGCCACCACAGTTTTGTCGGCAACTGGGAGGAAGACGGTTTCTCATTTCTCTTTTATCTTGAGCCGGTAATAGATGAAGTGGAATTGATACAGCACAAATATACTCACCTGCAATTGCTCGACAGCTATGAAATGACCTATGCAGAATGGCAGGGTGGTTCTATTGAGCCGGTAACTATAGGCAGGTTTGTCCTTCAACCACCATGGGAGGATAATCCGGTCGAAGAGGGATACATTCCGCTCATACTCAATTCTGGAGTAGTGTTCGGCAACGGTACCCATCCGACTACTCGTGATTGCCTCGAAGCCATTGAAATAGCCATGCACGGTAATATGGTGCAGTCGATGATCGATCTAGGCACCGGTACAGGGGTACTTGCACTTGCGGCTGCGAAACTTGGCTGTCCCAAATGCCTGGCCATCGACTTCAACCATCTTGCAGCCCAGACCACCCATGCCAATGTTGTCATTAACGGTCTTGAGAAAAACATTCTTACTGTCAGCGGTAAAGCAGAAGAGTTGCTTGCGCAGCCCAGCGATCTGCTTGTTGCCAATATTCATTATGCCGTGATGAAAGATATTGTCCGAACTGAGGGTTTTCTTAAACAGAAATGGTTCATACTGTCAGGATTGTTAAACAGTGAAGCTGAGATGATTGCTGAGCACCTTGAAACACTGCCTGTGGTCATCATTAAGCGCTGGCACCAGAACGGCGTTTGGAATACGTTTTTGGGAATAACTGAAGAGTAATAGATTAAAAAAAATCACCAAATCTTGGCTACAGCCCTATGCAGATCTTCGCAAAATTCATCAACCGTGTCATACATGACATCGGTGCCCGTCGAAAAATAGAGCAGAATATCGTTTAGCGGTTCCGGAATATAAGGGTATATCTTTTTCAGATTAAATACCCTATCCTGAGCAACCAACGCCAAGTCACCTGTATCCAGAGAATTAAACACCTTCCTTCCAAAAAGAGGATTTTCAAGGAGCGCAGTCGGGCGAAATGTATTCTGACCAAGAAGAAAAAGCAGCACATTGCCAAGCCCAAACAAATCCATGGCATACGGGCGTTCCGGCAGGTAGAAATCATAATCAAAATCTATCCAGCAGAAATGCCCATCACTGCGATCCACAAAAATATGGTCGCGACGAATATCACCATGCTTTAATCCATGACTGTGTAACATCACAATAGATTCAACAGATACCAGAAAACGGCGAAGCACATCCGGAAGATGATTTTCAAAGTAATCAAGATGACTCTCCCCCATACTGTACACGGCCTTATCTAATCGTCTGCCATTAACTATATCAAGAATCCGCACCAGGTTACCGACCGCATCAAGCGCCGCATATCCCTGCATAAAGGAAGGATTTCCCCTTGTCAGCTCTATCACCTGAGCTTCTTTTTCAGGGCTTCTGTAGCAGGTCACCTCAAGATCGCCAAGCCGGATCATGTACCTCTCATGAAATACCAGTTTTACAATATTTCTTTCCCCGCTCACCAGATCATAGACTTTGGGAACCCATTGTTTGGGTTGCTCGTCGACGCCGAATCGCCCTTCTCTGGTATAACCAACCACCAGCAGATAGCGATTATCCACATGGATAATATCGCCGTAGTCAATGTTGACAAAATCGCTTGTGTCAGCACAAAGGCGCGGCTGCCGGCGCTGTGAGCGCATAGCAGGATGCTTTTTCAAACGAGGCAGAATATGTTCGGGAAAACGGCTCCAGTCAACCATGGCTTAACCGACTATCCAGGAAGTGAAGTTTTTGCTGTGACGAGCCAATGCATTCGATATAGAGCCGAATAAAAACTCTTCCGCCTTCGACACTCCACGCTTACCTGCCACAACTGTGCCATAATCTCCTTCAGACTGCATATCGAGAACCACTTCACTTATTGTCCTGCCCTCAGCCATTATGGCCTTTTGACTGAGACGATCCTTTAACACCCCTGCCTGAACAAGAATTTGTGTCGCTTCGTTGAACATTTCCGTCGCACGCGACTCACGCATTGCTATATATTTATTAAGCCTGCCCCCCTGCGTGTAATAATCGGGAGGGGGCTGGGGATAAACATTTATGATACAAATTTCCACATTCTCAATCAGGGGCGCAATTTTGCTCACATAAAGCACAGCACGTGCCGATGTCTCGCTGCCATCAACCGCTAGCAAAATTTTTTCCCAGTTGCTCATTGTCACCCTCTTTCAGCAAAATCTTAGGTTTTCATATAGTGATCCGATAGTGGTTCCCTGAGTGAAATCAAAACTGCTCCATACCCGGTCTCCACTTTTCCAGAAGTTTTATCAGCTCTACCATTGTCTGATGTGTCGGGACCGGCACTCCGGATAAAGCAGCAAACCTGCATATCGCACCATTCTGGGCATCAATCTCGGTAAGCCTGTCATTTAAGATATCCTGAAGCATTGAAGAGAGGTTATTCGAACTCCTCTGACAGGCATCAAAAAGCAATTCATACAGGTCGCCATAAACAAGATCGATGCCGTTGGCATCCGCCACCGCCTTCCCCTCATCCAGTAAGCGTTTCATAAGGGTAATAGATTCCATCTTACCGGTCAGACATCCATTAGGAACTTTCAGCAGAGAAGAGAGCGGATTAATTGCGGAAAACACAATAACTTTGCACCAGAGACGTCCGATAATTCTACTTACTACCTGAGTTGTTATGCCACTGGCCTCAAAGACGTTGGCGATTTTTTGGACCCGATCCGTTATATCACCGTTCAGTTCGCCAATATATGTTTTGCCCTCACGGCCATATCGGACTTTTGCCCCGCCAAGCGCAGTCCCTGACATAAAGGTAAAACCGGCAAGGATATGATCCCGCGGCACAACCTGCTCCATGACTTCAATATTACCGAGCCCAGTTTGGACACAAAGAAGCGGACAATTCGGACCTATAAGATGTGCGACAGACTCTGTAGCCTTTCTGGTAGAAAACGATTTAACCATCAATAACACAAGATCACTTTCTGAAATCAACTTCCCATCAGTTATGGCTGTCACCGCGACCTGCGTTACCATATCCGGATCATCCATGTCATTGACCAGCACACCAATACCATCATCCTGCATGGCCCCGACGACATCATTGTCAATATCAAGAAGGGTTACCTCGTTCTTGCTTTTTGCCAGATATGATCCAAAAAGCCTGCCAATTGCTCCGCCACCAACAATAACAATTTTCATGTGTGCTCCTTATTGATGTTGAACAACCGTTTTCGAAAAATTCTTCTTTTATTTGAGTACCCGGAACCGTGTTCCCCGATGCCAGTAGCCGCCTCTCTTTCTATTTTATAGTTTGGCTAACGTGAAATCAAATACAAGAACCACTTTAGCACCATTCTTCCTCTCACTTTGGGTGTCAGCATTCTTCGAAAAGAAAAGATAAATTGCGCATAGCAATTTCATTAATATTCAGGTACGCTCAAGGGGATATTGAGAAAAACTTCTATTCTTATTGAGATCTTAATTTAACTCAGATGACACCCTCACCAGCATACTCTGCACCGGAAAAAAGTCGAATCCGGGCTATCTTGCGCTCGCCATTTATTGATGTACTCCAGTTCCTTTTACTTGTCTGGGGACTGTACTGGCTGGCAACTATCAGCATAGACAATATTGGTTACAACTGGCAGTGGTATCAAATCCCTCGATATATTTATACTTTCGATGAAAGTGGATTCACTGCCGGGCCGCTGCTACAGGGACTTTGGATCACTCTGCAAATTTCCGCAATAAGTCTCATTTTTTCACTCATTATCGGTCTAGTGACCGCAATTTTCCGTCTTTCTTCATCGCCGGTTGCCAGCACACTTGCGCGTATGTACCTTGAGATCAGCAGGAACACTCCTCTGCTAATCCAGATTTTTTTCATCTACTTTGTGCTCGGACCGGTACTTGGATTAGAACGACTGCCTTCAGCAATCCTTGCACTCAGCCTCTTTGAAGGTGCCTATGCATCAGAGATTTTCCGCTCCGGTATTCTCTCTGTACCCAAAGGACAATACGAAGCGGCATACAGCATGGGCCACAGCAGTTTTCACACCTATCGCTATATCATTATGCCACAGGCCGTGCGCACAATGCTGCCGCCACTAACCAGTCAGACAATATCACTCGTTAAAGACTCTGCGCTGGTCAGCACTATCGCCATATATGATCTAACCATGCAGGCTCAGGCACTCATCGCCGAAACATATCTTACCTTCGAGATCTGGTTTACAGTTGCGGCAATGTACCTTGTTGTCACCATTTTTCTATCAGCACTTGTGAGTGTGATGGAGCGACGCATGAAGCTCCCATGACCTAACATGTACTTTTTGTATTTGATAAGCAATACACCTAAATTCAACATTGGAGGAAATCCCATGAAGAAGACTGTAGTATCAACACTGCTATTCGCTCTGGCCTTTCTGTTTTGTATACATGGCACTGCATTCTCTGCAACTACCACTCAGCAAAAACTCGTTCAGGAAAGCACCATTGAGCAGGTAATGAAGCGTGGAGTTCTCAGGGTAGGCATGGATATTTTTCAACCGTGGGCCATGAAAGACAAAAATGGCAAGCTGATCGGTTTTGAGATTGATGTCGCAACCCGCCTTGCAGAAGACATGGGCGTAAAAGTGGAATTTGTCCCTACTGCATGGTCCGGAATTATTCCTGCTCTTTTGACAGGTAAATTCGATGTAATTATTGGCGGAATGGGCATCACCCCGAAACGTGCACTCAAGGTAAATTTCTCTCAGCCATATGAATTTTCAGGCATGTCAATCGTTGCCCACAAAGAACTTGCCGCAGGTTTTAACACGCTCGAGAGCTTTAACAACAAAGATGTCCAGATTGCTGTTAAACTTGGCACCACGGCTGCTGCGGCTGCAAAAAAATATATGCCGAATGCACAGCTACGTATGTTTGATAATGAGACCCAGGCGTATCAGGAACTGCGTAACGGCAAGGTCCATGCGGTAGTTGGTTCTGCACCACGCCCTGCCTATGAGGCTGTAGATTATGCCGACAGCCTCTTCCTACCGATGCAAGAGACCTTTACCAAAGAGCCTATTGGTTTTGCCCTGCGCAAAGGTGATTCTGACACACTGGCCTACTTCAACAGCTGGATCACTGTTGTTTCCCTTGAAGGTTGGCTGCAGGAACGACACAGCTACTGGTTCGGCACAAAAAACTGGATCGATCAAGTGGAATAATTTTACGCTTTCATTGTAATACGTTTCTATACCCTGGCGGGCACGACGTTACTTTTTGGTTACATCGTGCCCGCTACTCTTACCAGCATTGAAATCCGAACATAACGCAGCCACCTATCCAATATCATTATGTATCACCAGAAAAAACGTCTGACTCTTCTTGACTGGCTTGCTATTGCATCGGTTATCGCCATTATTGGATTTATCGCTTTCCGTCTATTCTATTCCCTGAACTACAAATGGAACTGGGGAATTATCCCTACCTATATGTTCCGCTATAATGAAGAGACGGGCAGCTGGTCTGCCAACATCCTGCTGGAAGGATTCTTCACCACTCTCAGATTGAGCGTCTGGGGAATGATACTGGCAGTAATTGCCGGTGTAGTTATGGGTATCATGCGGATCACAAAACGTCTTGTGTTCAAGATGATCGCAATCAGTTATGTAGAACTGATTCGCAATACCCCACCACTTGTGCTGGTCTTTATATTTTACTATTTTGTCAGCGATCAGATTTTGCCCCTACTTGGGATCGAAGAATTCTACCGCGCTGCTGGCCCTGCTCTGCAGAATAAGCTCGCCTTTTTTACCGCCCGTCCTGAGTTAATATCACCTTTTCTTTCAGGTGTGCTGACTATTGGCCTTTTTCAGGGTGCCTATATAACTGAAATTGTGCGCGCAGGTATCCAGTCAATCGATATCGGGCAATGGGAGGCGTCAAGCGCTCAGGGGTTCTCTAAATTTCAACAGATGCGTCATATCATTATGCCCCAGGCAACCCGGATAATGCTTCCTCCTCTGGCTAATGAATTTATCAACACCATTAAATATTCTTCGATTGTCTCAATTATATCCATTCAGGAACTTACTTTTCAGGGAATGCAGGTAATGGCATCCACCCAGGCCACAATCGAAATCTGGATAACCATTACTGTTATGTATCTCGCAGTCTGTCTCTGCCTCTCACTGCTTGTATCGAAGCTGGAAAACCGGCTGGCTATCACTGAACAATAACATCGTTCTACGTTGCACCACCTGCCTGAAGCCTCCCTTTACATCAGTTTTTCACACCTCAATGAAATTTTAATTCTTTTGCCATGCTCTCTGGTGTACTTATGGTTATTGAAGTTCAGGTACCGTAAATCTCGTTTTATTCAATATAAAGGTATCTTGGGTAATCTGTAATTTCGTCCAGGCAAAACGCTGGAAACCGGCCGATAGTATTCACGCGTATACACTTCGAAATTGCAATTATTCCGGGTGACCATAAGGGGCACAGATGTCGCCTGTACCATCACCATTTTCAATCCGGAATATCAAACTGTTCATTGCCTTTCGGATTTTCTTTAATGCCAGGTTCTACTACCCTGTTTTCACCATCCTCTTTCTCGATTATGGTCTTACTATTGAGCAATTCGCTCTTTTAAATACCGTCTGGGCCATCACCATCGTCTGCGCAGAGGTTCCCTCAGGGGCGCTTGCAGATATCATTGGCAGAAAACAGCTTATTGTTGCGACATCACTACTGATGGTGGTCGAAATGGGCATCATCGCCTTCATACCACTTGACAATATCAGCCTCGTTTTCTGGGCTTTTCTGATCAACCGAGTTTTAAGTGGATTGGCTGAGGCAATGGCAAGTGGAGCCGATGAAGCCATCGCCTACGATTCCCTTGCCGATCTGGGATTAAAAGATCAGTGGCCCAAGGTTCTCAGTCTCCAGATGCGGTTAAAGTCAATAGCCGGGATAATCACAGCATCCACTGGTGCACTGATCTACGATCCAGATATGATCAACAGATTCATGCACTGGTTGAATCTGGAGACAACAGTAAACCAGCAGCAGAGTATGCGGTTCCCAATCTACCTTACGCTTATTCTGGCATTTTTCTCTACAGCCACATCACTGATGTTTGTTGAAAGCGGCAATAATAGTCGCCCCGCAGATAATGGCAGAGGATTGTATATTAACATGGTTACCGCAATGAAAATGACCATGAAGGCGGGAAGATGGATACTGCAAACACCTTTTGCCCTGGCCATAATTGTTTGCGGAATGTTTTATGACCATATTCTTCGGATGCTGATCACCATGACCAGTCAGTACTTTAGGCTTATACAGTTACCTGAAGCAAGTTTTGGTGTTATCAGCGCTGCGCTATCACTTCTCGGCCTTATAATCCCGAAAATCTGCGAGAACATGGTGGAAAAGAACAGTCCACAAAAAAATATGCTGATTCTTTTTGCCATCACCGTGACCGGACTGTTTCTGTTATCCGGTTTTTATCCGTATATAGGGCTTGTACCTGTGGGTACAGTGTATATAGGCATCATGATGGTCAGCTTCTTTACAAGTCATTACCTCAACCGTATCACCAGTTCTGATCAACGTGCAACGGTACTCAGTTTTAAAGGGCTGGTCTTTAATCTTGGATATGGTCTGATAGGTGTATTCTTTGCAGTCCTTATGCAGCAGATGCGTGTCCATCAGGGGAAAATCAACCCGCAGTGGAACGCGGAACTCATCGAACAACAGAGTTTTATAGCATCTGTAGGGTGGTTTCCCTGGTATACATTGCTTATGTTTTGCCTGCTCCTACTCTTTTTCCGAAGATTGCTCTGCAAGGTTTCAGATCATAAAGTGAGAGGATAAAGCCACAAGCTAGTGCTCTGTAAATCTTTAAATGTCGCAAAGATTGTTCCGCAATTTTAGTGAACTGCGAGGCACGAATGAAGGAGCATAGCAGCGATATGTGACTGAGTGAGAAACGAAGTCAGTGTGCTAAAAGGGCGAACAAGATCCGACAGGTAAAGGTTTACAGAGCACTAGTACTGAGGTTTAATAAAAGGATGAAATGCCAATTGAAACTCATTAGTAAGCAATTGTTTCTTGTGCTATAGTGCGTCTTAACGATTACAGTGTTTTTATATGAAGAGTGTTCGTTTTTTCTACGTAATCGACATTATCAGAGGAGAATAGAATCCCATGCTGAAAAGGTTTTCCATATCACTTGAAGAAAACTTACTTGAGATCTTTGATAAGCATATCAAGGCGCGAAGTTACAACAATCGTTCCGAGGCTATCAGGGACCTTATTCGTAAAGCATTTGTGAAAACAGAATGGGAAGCGGACAAGAAGGTTATGGGGGTAATCAGCCTGGTGTATGACCATCATCAACACAAACTCCAGGAAAAGGTGACAGAAGTCCAGCACGATTACCACCATCACATCGTCTCGACCACCCATGTCCATATGGATCATGATAATTGTCTGGAGGTAATCATCGTCAAAGGAAAAGCCAAAGAAGTCCAGGATCTGGCTGACAGACTAATCGCCCTGCGGGGAATTCGGGACGGTAACCTGGCTATGAGCAGTACCGGAAAAAAACTTCATTAGCTGGAATTTCCAATAAGTACAATCTCAGAAAAACGGTATGCGGGTATCAGAAAGTGATACGTGCGTCTCCGAAGAGACTAGAGGGGGGGATATTCAGAAACTGCTACCCATTATAATCCGGTACGCAGATAGAAACCAAGATTTTTATCATACGCTCTATCCTGGATGAAACTGCATCCTATATTGTTCCCGGTAACAGCCTTAACTGAAAAGTTTTTTCTGACACGAGTGCTGTTCTTATCATCCAGCTCAAAATCAATACTTCCTTTCTGGCCTTCCCTAATAGTGTGGTTGGTTGCAACCTCAAAGCAAATTCCACCAAATGAGATATTTTTAACCTTTGCCTGGCCTCTGTTTCTAAGCTCAACTTCAATCGAGTATCGGCCTATGAGGTCAGTTGATTTCCGATACGACTGTCTATAATCCAGATACGTCTTAAAAATCGTTGAACATGAACATCGTACATTGACGACCGACTTTCGTTTCGCCATTGAGAGCACGGAAATCTCTTTTGCTTTTCCGCAATGGGGACAAACGATAATAGCTCTCCCGTCTTCCCTCACAAAAGCCTTTTTCAATGGCATTCCATCAAAGGACAGACTCACTTTTTCGCCCATAAATTGCACCTGATTTATTACTTAACGTATACCAATTTCTCTTCTCACTAACCAATTTCCCTAACGACAGATTCATAAAATTAACATAAGCATCATACAAAATAGTGACAAAAAAAACAGAAGAAATTAAATACTTAAAAAACTTGCACAGAGGAGTAACAATTACAACACAAAACGTTAATTCAGATAGATAAAGCTGTTCTCTCACAGATTCATAACTGAAATTTCTGATCTATCTCCTGGATGGGATTTTCAACGAAAGCCCCATCCCTCAACACATCCAATTATCAGTCATGCTCTATCTCTTAACTCAACGAATCAGTATGGTTATGCCGTACATATCCAGCTGAAGGACCATAAGGATAAAGATGAAATTCGTAAATCGCTCAAGGAACTGCATCGCCCGCATCTCAAAAGTGTCGGCACTAGATTAGATGATAAAGGCAAATTAATAGTGGCCGGGTATTTTATTCTGGATAGAGAAAACAACCATGAATAAGAAAAGTTGCCTCTTCAACCCGCTGCAGAAGTACAAGTATCTGAAAAGAGATGCTTATACTCAAATGGAGAAACCATCAATAGAATGGAAAATTTCTGCGAAACGTATAAGACAATGACTGATTAGCAATCAGGCCATGCACAACGACTAAGCTATAAACGCAATTAATTATAAGAAAATACTTAATCTCAAAAAGCAGCATGCCTAAGTCAGCTGGAGGTCGATCAATAAGGATTTCTCGCCTACTCCCTTGCTGTAAGCATGTAAACTGAACTACAGCTAGCAGGGATAACTGACTCTTCATATTATCTTATCAACAGCAATCGATATCAGGCACCCTCTTTCAAATTCTCGACATTTTTGCCAAAAGGTTCAGAGCTAAGGGTTTTCTGGTCACCTGTAATGAGTTCTGCAGCATACCGAGCCATATCGGTGATAATTTCACGACAGTATAGTGCATGTTCCCTGCAAAGCCAGTCATCACGCCATTCTGCTGCTATTTCCCTGCAAAGCGTGTGGCCATATTTTTCTTCCGCCATATTGGGAATCTTATTAAACAGTCTGTAAAGACCAGGTTTGCCATAAAGCGCCTCTTTGGCTATAGCCATCTTATTCTCCCCTTCCGGGAGTGTGCTACGACCATGAACAGCGCTCACAGATATAATTGCACCGGTTATTGCGCCACAGGTATCTCCAAACAAACCGATCCCACCACCAAATCCAGTTGCGATTTTCAATGTTTCTTTCGGTAATCCCACATCAATTTGCCCCAAAACAGCTTCAACGACACATTCGGCACAGTTAAATCCTTTGGAAAAATTTTTCCTGGCCCTTTGACTTACTTCGGCTGCAACATCACGTTTTTCCGGAGCTTCCATAATACCTCCCAAAGCTGATAAATGAGTAGTTGGAATCTGTAAGGGATATGAAAATTAAGCGTCATGGCATTCTAAAACAATCTAACTCCAACACGTTACCTGATCCAACTAAAGTCGTCAACAGAGTCAGTACGCGCCAACGTCCTGAAAATCACTCTACTCCTATTTTTTGATGGAGAATGTTTGCAATACCCTTCATGGTGAGCGGCTTTAGGGCAAACGCCTGTATTCCCATCTTGTGCGCAGACTCTTTGTTTACGAGGCTGCTATAACCGGTACAAAGAACTATCGGAAGTTCAGGTCGTATCTTCAAAATTTGACGTGCCAACTCGGTACCTGTCATTTCGGGCATCGTCTGATCCGTCACAATCACATCAAACTTTTCAGGATACTTTTTAAAGGTCTGAAGAGCATCCTCCGCCCTATACTCGACAGTGACATTATACCCCAACCGCTCCAGCATTTCCTTGCCCATATCAGCAAGCATCTTTTCATCATCAACAAACAATACCTCTCCATGGCCCCGGGGAATTTCTTCTCGAATGTCTTCAACATGAAACTTTTCATCACCTAAATCTGGAAGATAGATATGGAATTCCGTCCCTTCTCCTACTACACTTCTCACATTGATCATACCGCCAGACTCTGCGACAATACCATGGATAATAGAGAGCCCCATTCCTGTCCCTTTCCCATGTTCCTTTGTGGTAAAAAACGGATCAAATATTCTTTCAAGTACCTCCGGCTCAATACCTGCACCTGTATCTGAAACGACGACTTCAACATATTTACCAGCAATCCCTTTAGGCTGCAGCCGACTATCCCCCTCTTTAATAAATGTGGATCGCAGGTCTATCCGCAAAATGCCACCAGTCTGCTCCATAGCGTGATTGGCATTTGTACACAGATTCATCAATATCTGGTGGATATGTGTAGTATCGGCCAGTACTAAACCACATTTCGGGCTAAGTTCTGATTCTATACTGATTGTGGTGGGAATAGATGACCGAAGCATAGTGAGTACTTCCTCGATAATCGGCTGCAATTTTCGGGGAATGCATTCTATTTTAGAGTTTCTGCTAAAGGACAAAATCTGATAGACAAGAGATTTTGCACGGTAGCTTGCTGACTGAATTTTTTCCAGATTGTTCATCAGAGGCGAATCTTTAGCAGATGTCGCTATTGCAAGTTCGGTATACCCTATAATCACAGCGAGTATATTATTAAAATCATGAGCAATGCCTCCTGCAAGTATGCCTATGGCCTCCATTTTTTGAGCTTGCCGGAGTTGCATTTCCATTGCTGCTTTTTCTTCTTCAGCCTTTCTCCTTGGTCGGATATCCCGCATCATTGTTCGACCCGAAACAACAACGCCATTTTCAAAATGCGGGGTGGAATTCAGTTCCACATCAATTTTTTCTCCATGCCTACTTATTAATGCAGTCTCGAACAGATATACAGGCTTACCTCTAAAAATCTGCTGCAAATTCTTTTCTGCGACGTCCATACTATCCGGGTGAATAATATCCCGCAGTTTTTTGCCTACAAATTCTTCCCTGGCATATCCCATGACCTCGAGTTCTTTAGGATTTGCATCAATTATCACACCGTCTTTATCTATGATATGGATCATATCCAAAGCACCATCGAATAAACCACGGTACTTTTCTTCGCTTTTTTTGAGCAGGTCTACGGACTCCTTTCGTTTTTCGAGCATGGAGTTGAACACTGAAGCGACTTCCCCAAATTCGTCATTGTTCTCCACCTCGACCTTATGATCGAGATCACCCTGACTCAATCGAGATATCCCCTCGCTCAAACTGTTCAGCGGTACTCTCACCATTTGATCTAGTTTGTATATAAGAAAGACACAGGCAAGAGTAAGAATGACAAACACAGTGATCACCTGTGATTGAAGACGTGAGTAGGGTTTTAAAGCTTCACTCAATTGATGAGAAATAATAATTATCCAGTCAAAGCCCTTGAAAAAACCAACTCCTGCAGCTGTGGATGATGAGTAAATCCTCTTCTGATTGCCTTCTCCGACAATAAACGATCCTGTATTTTTTTTGACCTGCTGAAAGTAATATTCGGTGTTGATATCATCAAGAAAACGATGTGGCCGGGTAGAATAGATGAGCTTTCCCGGGCTGGTTGATATCTGGATCTGGGTAGTATCAAATTTTCTAAAATTGACCTCCGCAGATCTAATAATATCTTTCACATCAAGGCCAGCAAGAAGAACTCCGGCGAATTTCCCGTAGCTATCATCAATCCTGACAGCGAGGTCGACTTCATAGTTCAACGCGCTCTGATCGTAACTCATTTGTCCGAGATAAATGCCATCGTCCCGAGCACGTTGCCACCATTCTTCATCGCTCTGATCATAATCAGCACTTTTAGAGGTGATAGCGACAACCCCACCAAAACGATTAGTTACTATGATTCCATTGATCAACGTATACCCGTAATACTTACCGGGACTGGAAATGAAAAGCTCACGAAGCTGTTGTGAGAGTTCACTTGAGAGAAGTCTCTGCATAGCGGGTGTTACAATATTTCTATCAACAGATCGCCACTCTAGGTCTTTCTCCTCAAGATGCCGTTTGACATTTTGAACCTGATAATATCTGATATTAGAGACTGACAAGACCTCTTGAAAGATAGAGCTGTCTGTATAGATCTGCAGCTGAGTCGAAAGATCAAAAATCCGGTGATCCATGCGCTTAATCAACTCTTCAGCAAGAAGAACCGAACTTTTACCTATTTCATCAACATACACCCTCTTTTGCACCTGGAGCGCGTAATATGACATCAAAACAAGAAGCAGCATGAGCACCAGATAGGCACTCGCTAGTTTAAACCTGATAGGTAATTTTATTTTATTCATTACATTGGTTTACAGCTGGGAAATACATTTGTGTTGTATATGCATAACTACTCAAGATAATGAATTTTACCGCCTACAACTCTTGCAGGGTAAAGAGAAAAATTCAAATAATGTTCCCCTTCCTGCTTTTCTATATAACCAAACACACCGGGATAACTAAACTGGCTCAGCAATCTGCTCCGGACAGTATCTCTGCTCAGGTGTTTATTTTCGAGTAAACCTGCAACAATGTGAATAAAGTCATATCCATTTGCAGCGAAATGTGTGAATTTTTTCAGGTATCGCTCCTCATAGCGCTTCTTCGTGGAGTTAGCATAAGCGTTGTTGAAATTGTATAATACCGGTGCAGGAAGGTAGATGTCGTTGTATTTGGTCGATAAAAGATTAAGACTTGCCAAACCTGAATCAGCTAAAATGATACCGGAATAGTGCCTCGCCCGAAGCTCTCTCAAAATCTCTGCCAAATTATCTGTAAACCCAGTTACATATATTGCATCGCACAGGTCAGTCAAAGTGGAATATTTGACACTTCCCGGGCTACTGTATTCAAATGACTCTGAAAGAATCTTTCGTTCCGGCCCGGTGAAGGACGTTCGTAATTTTTTTTCGTATAGCCTGCCCAGCTGGTCATTCTGATAAATAATTCCTAGTTTCTTCACGTTCAATTGCTCAAGTATCTGGTGTATAGGCAACACCTCCTGCTCTACAGTGGAAAAATAGCTAAACGTCCAGTTTTGCCTGTGTACTTCCTGCTGAATGGATGACGCCAGACCACCTATAACCACAGAATATTTCTCAGCAACAGAACCAAGTTCCAGCGAAATGATGTCAGTGACGCTTATGTAAAATAATGGCTCAGCATTCCTTTCCAACTCGACAAATGCCCGCCTGATCGATGCTGCATCAAGGTAAGACTCTGAGACGATAAGATCTATGTGTTTTCCATTAACTCCACCATTCTCATTTATTTCATGTGATGCCAACTCCAACCCTTCAATAACATATCGAGTTTCAGTAACAGGTCCATTCATAGGCAATACAACAGCTACAATAATTTTCTCATTATTGGGCGAACATGATGCCAGAACGATCAAAATCATGATCATAAATATTCTATTAGGTGAAAAATATTGCATATATTAAAGCTGGTTAAGTTGTGTAAAGCATCATGCAACTCATGTCAGGCAAGATCAAACCATATCGGAAGGAATCCTCAACAACCACATACTAAGATGATGGATTGGAATAAGCGAAATTGCAAGGTATTGCATGTGTAAAACCATAAATCTCAGCCCATGGATCTCCTTGACCTTTTACTACGTAAAGCTAATAGTTGTTGTATAGCAAAGAGATTTCTGTACCCTCGTAAGAAGTCCCCCCTGAATAGCGGACGACCTAATAGATGCCAGACAGCGAAGATCTTCTATCATTACAAAAAGAAATAGACGGGCTGCGGGAAACCCTGAAGCAGGTCGGATACCAGAACCAGATGATGCTTAACTGGGTTAATGGCGCTGTTGTAACCGTCGACAGAGAAGGACTGGTTAATTCTGCCAATGAAGCGGCATTGCGTGCTCTTGGCTGGGATTTGGAGGAATTTATAGGGTTACATATGCACGATAAAATTCACCATAGCCAGGATAACGGCAGTGAATATCCATGGGAATTTTGTCCGATCTTTGCTGCAATTGAAGACGGCTCTTCACATCATGTTGATGGTGATGTTTTCTGGAATAAAAAGGGTACAAGCTTCTCGGCAGATTACATTGTATGTCCTACCCGCAATGAAAATAATGAAATCACCGGAGCAGTCCTCACTTTTCGCAATCTTACAGATGTGCGCATAGAAGAAGCAAAGCGTATCCACTCAATGAAACTGGAATCTATCGGTGAACTTTCGGCCGGAATTGCTCACGAGATTAACACACCAATTCAGTTTATCGGCAACAATATTTCATTCTTACAAGATTGCTTCGATGACCTGCTCACATTATTGCAGGCGTATGAAAAGCTCAAAAAAACGGTTGAGACAAATGCTGATTTACACGATATTATTAAGGAGATTGACGAGGCTGCAGATGAAGCAGACATTGAATACCTGAAAGAAGAAGGGCCGCGTGCATTCGAACAGACTCGGCATGGTGTCGACAGAGTTACCAAACTAGTCCTTGGACTCAAAGGGTTTGCACGCTCAGGCGAAGGTGATGCTAAATGCTCGGCAGACGTAAATACAATTATTAGGAACACTCTCACTGTCTGTAAAAATGCCTATAAGTTTGTTGCAGAGTTGGAAACAGATCTTGGTGAGTTACCCAGCGTTTCGCTATATGCCGGCGACATCGGCCAGGTGCTGGTTAACCTCGTGGTCAATGCAGCCCATGCCATTGAAGGTCATCGTGAGCCCAATGGGCCACTGGGTAAAATATACATCCGAAGCTATCATCAGGGTGACTCTGTCTATATTAGTGTAAAGGATACTGGCGGCGGTATTCCGGAAAATCTCAAAGAACGAATCTTCGACCCGTTTTTCACAACCAAGGAGGTTGGCAAGGGCTCTGGCCAGGGTTTAGCCATTTCACGGACAATAATCCATGAACGCCATAATGGTGAATTAAGCTTAAAATCAGTTATAGGAGAGGGGACAACATTTACTATCCGCCTTCACTGCTCTGCCAACTCCAGCACCTAACGCAGATTTCGGCATTATAAACCTTGAACCGCAACAGAGCTGAAAGGTTACAGTTATCCGGATTAGCTTTTCTTACTACTTATCGCCGAGAAATTCCTGTGCCGCCTGTGTGCTCACATTTGCCTGGGCAGATACCGCAGTCCTGCTATCAGCGAGAATAGCCTTCATAGTCTCCGGCAGTATTTTTTCAGCTGCTATTGTATCAATCGTTTGAGAGAGATCTGCAGTCTTTTCTGAGGTTGCTACTTCAGCCACCGGGCTCAGAGTTACAGTATCATCAAATGATTTTTCAGCATTGTTTTTGCCAGAAGAAAGGCCGGACCCGTTGTTTGATTGTTCGGCGGCAGTCTCAGATTTCTGCTGACTTACAGGATTTTTTGTGAAAGGGACATTTGAGATTGCTGATAGTGCCATGATAAACTCCGGGTAGTGTTGAAAAGCGTTCTTTAAGCTACAATAATCAATTTTAGGGCTGTAAATCCTTTATCGACAGGAAGCACAGAAAATTTAATGATTCATTCTATTCGCATTAACCATATCGCTCAATCGCTATGAAACAATTTCAATAATCGATTCATATCTACCTTATTTCACTTTATGTACATTGAGAGATTTTGTATACAGCGAGGCTTGATTTTTTTTCATTCCACTTGTCAGAAAGCTTTGTTAGAAATCACGGCCCGTTCATTCAAATCACCTGCAAAGGACCAATATGGAGACACGGATTTGCGGTAAAACAGTGGCAGAATTGATTAAAAGACAACCGGTTCTCGCGGATGTACTAAACAAAAAGCCGACATTATGGCTAAACCCTAACAGTATTCCATTCCAAAAAGTTGAATCGACACTCGAGTTCACCAGAGAACATGTCGAAGATGCCGCCAGGCGACTCGAACGTTTTCGTCCGTATATTGCTCTAGCTTTTCCAGAAACTACTCAAACGCAAGGCATTATCGAATCGCCTCTGCAAAGAATCCCGGCAATGCACCAGAGTTTGAACACCTACTACAACACGATTATCACCGGAAACCTCTATGTAAAACTTGATAGTCATTTACCGATATCAGGCTCAATCAAGGCAAGAGGTGGAATCTATGAAATTCTTAAGTTTGCCGAAACAACAGCGATTGAAAACGGCCTGCTCAAGCTTACCGATAATTATGTAAGTATTGCCACTGCGCCTTTTTATCAATTATTCAGCAAGTACTCTATTGTTGTAGGTTCAACGGGAAATCTCGGACTTTCAATTGGAATTATAAGTGCGAAACTCGGATTCGGCGTCACCGTACACATGTCCTCAGATGCCAAACAGTGGAAAAAAGATATGCTCCGTGACAAAGGAGTTCGCGTAGTTGAACATGATGCAGACTATAGCGTAGCTGTTGCAGAGGGTCGGGAGCAGGCAAAGCAGAATCCTCATTGTCATTTTGTTGATGATGAGGATTCACAGGATCTATTTTTAGGGTATGCCGTTGCTGCTCAGAGGCTAAAGGTTCAATTACAGGAACAATCTATTCCAGTCGATAAGAATCATCCTTTATACGTCTATCTGCCCTGCGGTGTAGGTGGAGGACCTGGAGGTATAACCCTTGGCCTTAAATTTGTTTTTGGTGATAATGTTCACTGCTTTTTCGCTGAACCCACACAATCGCCAGCGATGCTGGTCGGTCTCTCTACAGACTTACATGATTCAATATCAGCCAAACAATTAGGAATAGAGAACACAACCATTGCCGACGGCCTCGCTGTAAGTCGTCCTTCCGGACGTGTATGCAGAGCAATGAAACATCTGCTCTCTGGAATTTTCACTGTAAATGACGAGGAAATGTCTGCACTGCTGGCTATCCTTGCACAGAGTGAGAATATTCATCTTGAACCGTCAGCAGTTATAGGTTTCTCTGGCTGTGCGAGAATTTTTGACAACAGTGAATACACTGGAATCAGTAATACAGCGAATCAGCACACTACCCATGTGGTCTGGGCAACAGGTGGTAGCATGGTACCTGAATCTGTCTGGCTCGAATATTTACACGAGGGAAAAAGGCAACTTCAGAACAGAAAAACAATTGGGTTCAATTATTAGACAACGATTTCAATCGGCGCACGACAGTTCTTTACCTGATTTTAAGGCACCGCCTATAACCAGCGGTGCCTTAAAGATACTGTACTCATAATGGATTACTCTTCTTTTTCGATGCACTCCGCAGGACACGAAGCAATTGCCTCATCTACACAATCCTCATCCCCATTTGCACCTTCTACCACATATGCTTTTCCCTCATCATCATCGAAATTAAAAACCGAAGGGCAGATCTCAACACACGCTTCGCAACCAATACACTCGTCCTGGTGGATCACTACTTTCTTAGCCATAATATTCTCCTGTTTTGCCTTGTCTGTCAGGCGGTCACTTCCATATGATACGCACTTTAATTTAACCTGCTGATAGAGAGTTAAATTGGAGGTGCAATGGTAACCAGAATTCTCATTCTGGTACTGGCACGCACGCCGTGTGGTTCTCGAATTTGAGAAATGAGTATATCACCTTGAGTTGCAGGTATCTCAGCACCAGCATCTCCAAGAAAATAGCCTTCTCCCTCTATAACCTGAATAGAGAGCTCACCATCCAGATCATGGGAATGGACTGGGAAAGTGACATCTTTATCGAGGTTAAAATTAACAATCTTGAAATTTGGTGAATTTTCCACAAGGAAAAATCGTTTCATCGCCTCAGGGGTGAATTCATTTGTTTCAGTGAGCTTTATGACTTTCATACGATTCTCCGTTCAGTTTGATATTACGGGTCTGCAAAATGGAATGTGACTCATTAACGCTTTCAATAATAATTGGCCTGTCACCATCGCTCTCCGTCATGTACCTTATACATAGCAAACAACGTGCCAATATTTTAACATGCTTTTTCAGTATGATAGCTACATCGTTATCCATACCATAACATGGAAGATGCTGTACTTTTCACAACTATGTTGTTCTTTTCACATCGCTGAGGAACACAAAAACATGACCGAAACAGCAGTTCTTCCTCGTGTGAAAAGATCTATCCACAATGTGCTTTTGTTTTAGACAATTACCTGCGACGCGAGATTAAACACAGTCCAACTCCCTTATACAGATCCTCAGCCATAAAAATAAAGCCTCCCCAAATGTGTAAAACACTGACGTATCGTTATATAGAAATTAAAAACGTCTACACTTCCAAAAGAGATGCATTGAGAAATAGCGTATCGATTAAAGCTGATAGCAATGCAACTATCCGTGTA
The DNA here is from genome assembly GCF_005116655.2 of Desulfosediminicola flagellatus. Classification (GTDB taxonomy): domain Bacteria; phylum Desulfobacterota; class Desulfobulbia; order Desulfobulbales; family Desulfocapsaceae; genus Desulfopila; species Desulfopila flagellata. The sequence goes on from NZ_CP050698.1 coordinate 4,911,865, forward strand.
AAGAACCATGCAGGTGACGAAATATTAGCCGTGGTACCATAATACAGCCCCCAGAAACTCGTCTTACAAACGAAAATGCTGAAGCTGCATAGGTTTATCTTGCGTCCTCTCATCCAATGAGTGTTCCGGCTTTTACGGAAGTGGTGAACATCAGGAAGAATCCGCCAAAATGCTTCCGGCAGAAATGAGAAAACCACTCACCGAAGCACCTTGTGAAATTGCTTATGGAATATATGATAATGAATGGTTTGCCGAAGAAGCAAAATCCCTCCTGCTCTCTTCACCGGATGCACCGTTGTTTACCAACCTGCTAACACAACAATACTATCTGCTCTGGCAATTGTAGAACGAGTGTCAACCTGCCCCAAATTATTAAAAAAAACGTATGTTAAATAATTAGATTATGCCAAATCCATTGTTTTTGCCGATACCGATCTCAATGCTACCCGTGCAGGGCCAAATGGTTTCAAAATGTAGGAATCTCCATATGCAACGACACCGAATAGGGGCTTGTTGACTATTTCATACACGCGACATTGGACGCCCCTAATGTATCGGTTAAGCACTGGAGTTCGGCATTATTGGTATAAATGTAGGAATTATATCAAACGAGGTGGCAGCGTGTTGCAGGCTCAAAGAATCCGGCAATGATCGACAAGAATCCCAAATACGCAAAGGACAATTATCTCGAAATTAGATATCTCTGCCTAGGAGGTTCTCCGAGAATAGGAATTTGGGTCAAAGTCGAGGCGTTCTCAAAAAACGAGCACAGCCATATATATGATATTCAATGTATTGTTTTTTGATAATAACGAAGAGTTTGGAACCAAGGCCATTGTCGGACAGCCTCTTAAGAGAAGGCTAATAGATAATCGACATATACAAGTAGATATTTGATGATTGAGTCTTTCCCAGGATAAAAAACAAAAAGGGCTGCAAGTAATAATACTTGCAGCCCTTTTCTCGTATCAATGGTGCCGAAGACGAGAGTCGAACTCGTACAGGCTCAGCCTACTGCGCCCTCAACACAGCGTGTCTACCAATTCCACCACTTCGGCACTATAGATAACGTTTTTTTACTACAATCCTACTCTCCATTCAGCACGTTTTTCCCTCACCACGTATTTCTACACTGTAAGATGATTGCATCACGGAGTTTGAGGTTAAAACAAAAAGGCTGCAAGCAAACTCTACTTGTAGCCTTTTACAATTCATGGTGCCGAAGACGAGAGTCGAACTCGTACAGGCTCAGCCTACTGCGCCCTCAACACAGCGTGTCTACCAATTCCACCACTTCGGCACTATGAAAAAATACTACTTACTACTTATTTTCTTCCTCAGTAACAACTTCCTCTGCAACAGCTTCCTGCGCGGCTTGAGTAGCCTGTAACGCTGTTTCTTCAAGAGGTTGAGGCTTTAATTCTTCAACTACTGCGGCTTGCTCTTTTACCACACTTTTCATTACTGAGCTAGAACTTTTTTGCGTTGAGAGAAACGCAAGTGTTACTGATGTCAGCATGAAAATGATAGCAGCCGCGGTTGTAATCTTATTGAGCAAAGGCAGCGGTCCTTCGGTGCCGAAAAGTGACTGACTAGACCCACCGAAGGTCGCACCGATGTCTGCTCCCTTGCCATGCTGAAGCAGGACAATACCTACTAGAAAGAGGCAAACGATAACGTGCGCTATTGTGAGTAATGTATCCATTCAGTCCTTCTTTTAAATCTTATCAAAATTAATATTTCGGCCAAAAAACTCTGAGCTTAACACTGCTCCACCAACCAAGGTACCATCAGCATCTACTTGAACGACAAGTTCATCAACGTTGGTTGGTTTGACCGAGCCACCATACAATATTCTAATTTTGTCGGCAATGTTTTTTTCATATATGAAAGCAATAATTCCTCGAATAAACGCATCAGCATTCATTCATGTGCATGTAACCCAAACTAGTTCAAACTTTATAATCATTTTTTTCAACTGAGCAACCTCAACATTTGGTCCCTATTCTAATCTACTATTCAAAGACTAAAACCGAACATCTCACCCCAAGCACTTTTGCGCCCAAAGTTCATTGGGGTCACACCAGACCAGGATACAGGCTGAACTCAACTACATACTAATCAGCCCATTCAAAATCATTACTTGCGATAACCTGCTTCTTTTATAACCAAATGCAAGAAAATCATTCCAGGTGATACCTGCTCTACTCTTTGAATTAAAAAATTAGTAACCACTTAGATTACCTATCAGCAATTAGTAATTCCTTGCTAAAGATCAAGGCATTATCTTTTGGGTCAGCATAATATCCCGGCCGTTCCCCTACCTGAATAAATCCGTGATTTCTATAGAATCGTAATGCGGACCTGTTTTGGGAACGAACTTCTAGAAAAAGGGTCTCAACATTCTTATGAGACAAAGCATCTAACAAATGACCAAGGAGCAGCCCGGCTATCCCTTCGCCCCTGCGATCATGGTGAACTGCAATTTTAAGAAGCTCTGCTTCAGGGGCAGCAAAGCGGGCTGAACACCATCCAATGATTATTCCACTTTCATCTTCTGCAACGAGTGATATGCCATCGGCGTAGGTAAGCTCCGATGACAATTGAGCTAGAGCCCAGGGAGAAGGATAATCCTGCTCAATTTGTGAAATATGGGGCAGGTCTCCCAGCCCCATCTCACGAATTATCACTAGAGCATTTTTTCAGCGACCTGAACTGTCAGGTCCCCGAGCATATTGGTATAGCTTCCTAATTCATTATCATACCAACCATAGACAACGGCCTGAGTTACCGGCACATTCAAAATAGGATCTGAGCCTGGTGTAATATTCGCCGCCTTCACCTTCTCTAGATTAACAGGAATTGAGGCGGTGCGGGTATGCGTTTCAGAGGCCTCAATAACTGTCGCTGCTGCTGGATTCCCAAGAATATCTGAGGAGACATTCTGCTTTTCAGTGTATTGCAGATACGTATTGATCTCACCAAACTCTTTATAGATCGTATTTATTTCGGCTCGTTTGGTCGGCGAGTCCATATCATCCTGAAGATTAAGAACCAGAATAATAAGTGAACCACTTGAAGTTGGAATACGTACAGACTCAGCCATGAATCCGATTGATTCCATTTCAGGAATAACCAGTGCAAGAGCCTTTGCAGCTCCAGTTGTGGTCAGGATAATATTATTTAGAATGGACCTGTTCTTTCTCAAATCTGAAGCGCCTGCCCCTGGAAGCCTGTCTAGGACCTCCTGACTGCCTGTGGCTGCATGAACAGTAACCATTGAAGCACTTAGTATACGATCGGCCCCCAGTCTTTCCATGAGCGGTTTGATCATGTAAGAGAGGCAGGTAGTCGTACATGAAGCCGCCGAGATGAGAGAATGTTTTTCAGAATCATACATCTCATCATTGATGCCCATTACAGTTGTAATTGCATCTTCGGGCATATCAAGCCCTTTAGATGTAATTTTAAACGGGGCGGAAAGCAGCACTTTTTCGGCGCCTGCCTGAAGGTGACCGCGCATTGCTCCGCGCCCATCATTTACGTCAGCAGTAGGGTCTTTGAAGACTCCTGTGGTATCTACAACAAGCTTCACTCCGTTATCGCGCCAGGCAATGTCTTTTGGATTTCTAGCTTCTCGCAGGATCTTAACCGGCACACCATTAATCAACATGGTACCGGCGGCCTCATTGAGTTCCTGAATCATGCGGCCGGCTTTATGGCCATGCAGGTATGTTCCCAAACGACCATAGGTTGAATCGCGTTCGATCGAGGCTGCAAGATCTTCAAGCCCGCCACCGACATTTCTACCGGTATTAATTACAAGCTCGGAAAAATGTTTACGCGACACATGATGCCACAGGGATAATTTTCCGATTCGTCCAAGACCGTTTATGCCTAAAATCATGGCAGTATCTCTCCTTTTAGATTAGAGTAGATTTTTGAATTTGATCCGCCCACCTTCCTACCATACAAATCTCATGGGCAGGAATTAACGTCTTTCCATGACGATCCATATATCATATTTATATTATATATCAATTATTTTTAACTATATTCTATCTATTTCCATTCGTGCCACATCTCACGAGCCTGTATATTTACTCGTGCCCGACTCACGTCAGGCATCCTGCACGAACCTAAAAAAAACTGCTACAGGAAGCTTCTTAATGGAAAAATCGTCATTGTGTCTCCATTGATAGCATCATATTATCATGAAAATTTCAAACCTGTAACTATCGACATCCCTCAGAAAATCTCAGTGGTATTTTTGAACAGCAGCTCTGCGGGGTTATGATTGTTTGCCTTTTCCTCAAGAGCGGTTATCGTCGTATGCAATACAAATTCATTAATAATGCCTACTTACTTGCAAGATAACCTTGTATAACTACCAAATACAGAAAGAAATATCATGATATTTACTCCTGACCTTACAACAGCTACACTCATAAAGCGGTATAAACGATTTCTGGTTGATGTAAAATTATTTGATAACACCACTCTCACAGTCCATTGCCCTAATACCGGATCTATGCGCTCATGTTCTACCCCAGGTAGCCTTGTAGCCATCTCAGAATCAGACAACCCAAAACGAAAATATCCACACACCCTTGAGATGGTGCAGGATAACTCGACCTGGGTTGGTGTTAATACCTCACGCACGAATGGTCTTGTGGCAGAGGCTATTGAACAGGGACGTATCGCTGAGTTTCAACAGGTTGAGTCAATCAAACGGGAAGTAACAGTTTCGAAAGGCAGCAGGCTTGATCTTGCAGTAACCCATGAAAATAGCCTGACATACGTAGAAATCAAAAACTGTTCTCTTGTAGAGGAAAACTGCGCCATGTTTCCTGATGCGGTCACCGCACGAGGAACAAAACACCTGCAGGAACTTATGAAACTGGTAGACAAAGGCCACAAAGCCTGCATCTTCTTTTTAGTTCAAAGAATGGATGCTGATCACTTCAAACCAGCTGAGCAGATTGACCCTATATATGCAAACAGCCTGCGTGAAGCGGAAGCAAAAGGCGTCATGCTGCTCGCTTACCAGGCTGAAGTATCACCGGAAAAAATCGAAGTTGTGAGAAAACTACCTATTAATGTTGGATAAATCTATGCAGAGAGAGAAAGTGACCCGGAAAACCCGGATCACTTTCCCGAATCACTGGAGGAAAAACTGCTACAGTTTGTTATGCTGAATTTCTCCAGCAACAAGCGTCATAACCGATTTACCTTGCAACTCCCAACCATCGAATGGTGAGTTTTTACCTTTTGAAAGACTCTCTTCAGCTGAAAAAACAAAATGCTCGTCAGGATCAATGACTGTGATATCAGCAACATCACCAACACCAAGTGAACCGCCTTCAACACTAAGAATTCTGGCAGGACCAACACTCATCAACTCAACCATACGTTTTACACTGATAACACCCTCACGAACGAGCGCCAGGCTTAATGGCAAGGCGGTCTCAAGACCGGTTATCCCGTTAGCAGCCTCATTGAATTCGACATCCTTTTCAAGAACCGAGTGGGGCGCATGATCAGTGGCAATAGCATCAAGAGTGCCATCTTCCAATGCAGCACGAATAGCATCACGATCTTTAGCACCTCGTAGTGGCGGACTCATTTTTGCGTGTGTGTCGTATCCAAATACAGCCTCCTCTGTAAGTGTAAAGTAATGCGGGGCTGTTTCTGCGGTCACTCTCACTCCGCGTGACTTTGCAAGCCTGATAACAGATAGAGATTCTTCTGTGCTTACATGTGATATATGCACATGTGCCCCGGTCAGTTCAGCAATCGCCACATCTCTGTAAACCATTACTGATTCAGCCGCTGCGGGAATACCGCGTAACCCGAGCCGGGTAGCAGTAATTCCTTCATTCATGCATCCATTTCGGCTTAACGATGTTTCTTCTGAATGGGACATTACCACAAGCCCATGACTGGAAGCGTACTCCATTGATCGGCGCATAAGCTGACTGTCAGAAACAGGTAGTCCATCATCAGTGACAGCAACAATACCAGCCTCCTTCATCTCACCATATTCAGCTAGGCTCTCCCCTTTACTTCCTCTACTCGCAGCCCCAACCGGATACACACGCGCTGCACATCCGCGTGCTCGTTCAACGATGAATTGTGTGACAGAAGCACAATCATTCACAGGGGATGTATTCGGCATACAGGCTACAGCAGTAAATCCTCCAGCAGCAGCAGCCCTGGTTCCGGATTCAATATTTTCTTTGTACTCATGCCCAGGTTCACGAAGATGCACGTGGACATCAATAAGTCCAGGTACAACCCATTTACCAGCAAGGTCTATAAACGTACTTCCTTCAGGAATCGCATTTAACGGTTTTATGATTCTTCCGTCCTGGACCCAGATATCACCGATATCGTCACGCCCGTTAACAGGATCGATAACCCGACCATTGTGTAAAATGATTATAGTGCTCACCCCTTACCTCCCTGTTCTTCGTCCGCCTTATCCCCGCCATTAACGAGATAAAGTAGCGCCATGCGGACTGCAACACCATTTGTTACCTGATCAAGGATGACTGACCGACTACCATCAGCCACATCTGGATTCATTTCTACGCCTCTGTTTATCGGCCCTGGATGCATCACAATCACATCGTCTTTTGCCAGAGCAAGACGTGAATTATTGATACCGTAGAATCGTGCATATTCCCGAAGACTCGGAATCAGCGGATCATTTTGCCTTTCTTTTTGAATTCTGAGTGCCATGACCACATCAGCATCCTCAACTGCATCCCGCACATCCCTGCAAACCGTAACACCAAGCTGCTCTACTCCGGAAGGCATAAACGTTGCGGGTCCGCTTAAAAACACACGAGCCCCGAGTTTATTGAAACCTATAATATCCGACCCGGCAACACGGCTATGAGCGATATCACCGACGATAGCAATTTTCAATCCTTCAAGACTTCCCTTCTTCTCAAGAATAGTCATGATATCTAACAAACCTTGACTGGGATGCTCGTTCGTACCATCACCGGCATTGATAATCGACGCTTCGACATTCTTGGTAAGCAAAAGTGGTGCGCCAGAACTCGAGTGCCGCAAAATAATAATATCAGGGTGCATAGCCTGCAGATTTCGGGCTGTATCGATGAGTGTTTCGCCCTTGGTTGCAGAACTCGTAGAGGCTGAAATATTGAATGTATCAGCACTCATTCTTTTGGCTGCAATTTCAAAAGAAAGCCGTGTTCGGGTTGAAGGTTCAAAGAAAAAATTCACTATGGTCTTGCCACGAAGCGTTGGTACCTTCTTGATTGGCCGCGTGGATATTTCTTTAAACGATCGGGCTGTGTTGATGACATGAAGAATATCATCCGCCGACATCTGCTCAAGACCAAGAATATGTTTGTGCCTGAAAGTGTAATCTACCTGCAATGGAATCCCTCGTTAGCCTGATAAAATATTTCAGTGAATAATGTCACCGATTCGGCTCCATCTTACAGAAGTAAACCTGGCAACAGAGAACAAAGGTTTTTCAAGGTCCCAAGACCAGTAAAGAATAAATGCCTTACCAAGGATATCCTCCTGCTTCACGAATCCCCAGAATCGTCCATCAGAACTGTTATCCCTATTATCTCCCATAGCGAAGATTGAATCGTTAGGAACCATTACGGGACCAAAGTTATCCCGGACACTAGCATTTCTACTTAATATCACATCGGAAGCAAAATGTGCATGAGGATCATCAACCTTTTGCCCATTAATAAAAAGTACTTTATTTTTTATCTCAACATTATCGCCTGGTAAACCGATAACGCGTTTAATATAATCTACTTTTCTATCTTTTGGATAACGAAAGACAACAACATCACCGCGAGATGGAGCCTTCCAGGGGATCAACGTTGTCCCGGTGAAAGGCATTTTAAGACCGTAAATGAATTTATTTACCAGTAAATGATCTCCAATTTTTAATGTGGGTATCATTGAACCTGAAGGAATCTTAAATGCCTGCACAACAAATGTACGAATAAACAATGCAAGTAGCACTGCAATAATAAATGCCTCAGCATATTCCCTGAGAACAGATTTTTTCTGTTTATTTGTATTCAATTCAGAACCTCTTACGAGTTATAAATTTGGTTTTATGCGAGAAATTAAACACAGCAAAGCTACATTATCTTGTATCTAATTACAAGCCACATTGAATCGTATTGAAGAAATCGCCATGCACCGCATTATTGCAAGGAAAACAGGAAGCAACATACTATATAAAGAGTAATCAAAGAATTGCGTGACAATATATTGTAGACAACTGATCAACAACACGTCAAGACAGCTATTAACTTCCTGTTAAAAAAAGAAAAGAATTAAGATTCCATTCATCCCTTTCCCTTGACAATTTGATTTAATTGTGTCCTAAATAATGTTTAAGTATGAAAAATCTGAGGCTTAGCTTTATATCGTTTATTTCAACCAAATCGTTTTTTAAAATTTTGTCATCATAGCCACTATGAACTTGCCGTTTCTGTCAAAGAATAATCTCGTTGTGGGTGTCGATATCGGCTCCCATGCAGTAAAAGTGTGCCAGCTCAAGCGAACTGACAAGGGTTATGCTGTTTTGTCACTCGGCAGCGTAGTTTTACCCGAAGGAGCAGTTGATGACGGCACGCTGGTAGAGCCGGAAATAGTGGCAAAAGCCATATCTGATTTATTCGGCAATCTTAAAATAAAAAACAAAAAAGTTGGCATTTCAATCTCAGGATACTCTGTCATCGTAAAAAAAGTTAACCTCACCGTGATGGACGACGATCAATTAGAAGAACACATCATGACCGAGGCTGAACAATACATCCCTTTCGACATTGAAGATGTCTATCTTGATTTCCAGAATTTAAAAACCAACACAGATACTTCTGATCGAACAGACGTTATGCTTGTTGCCGCCAAGAAAGAGGTGGTTGATGATTACCTTGAGATGCTTGAAAGCATCGGTTTACAGCCAGTTCTCGTCGACGTCGACGGCTTTGCTCTTGAAAATACGTATGAATACAGTGGAGCCAAAAGCGTAAATGTCGCACTTGTCGATATTGGTGCCTCAAAAATGAATATAAACATTCTGTCAAACGGAATGTCGGTTGTGGCAAGAGACATTGTTGTTGGAAGCAGACAACTCACTGAGCAGATTCAGGCTACTCTCGATATCGAATTCGAAGAAGCCGAAGCAATCAAACTCGGGCAGGTACCTGCGAAAGAACACCAACAGGAAATTGAAGAAATTTTTTCATCAACCTGCACCCAATGGGTTCTTGAAATCAAAAAAGCTATTGACCTGTATCACGCCAACAACCCGGAAGCACCATTGCAAAGTCTGGTTTTAAGCGGGGGCGGCTCAAAAGTTCTCGGATTACGTGAGTTCCTGGAACAAGAAACACAATTGGAAGTAGAACTATTTAATCCTTTTGAACAAATGAGTTCCAATGCTAAAAAGATCGATGTCGAGTATCTAGCCAGCATTGGACCTGAAATGGCAATAGCTACGGGTATCGCTATCAGGCCATCTGTTATTTAAGAGCCTGAAAGCCAGATAATGGAAGAGTTATGATCAAAATCAACCTGCTCCCTGTTCGGCAGCTAAAAAAACGGGCTAAGGCCCGGAACCAGCTCATCGGTCTCTTTGTTGGCCTTTTGTGTCTGTTTTCTGTTGCTGGCTTGGTAACCTATTACCAGCTCGGTAAAGTCACCGTTCTGGAAAATCAAATTTCAGCGCTAAATAAAGAAAAGCAGCGTTATGCTCCAATTATTGCTCAGATCAAAAAAATGGAGCAGCAGAAAAAAGAACTTGAGCGAAGAATAGATGTCATTAAAAAGCTCAAAACCGATTCATCTTTAACTGTCAGAGTTATGGATGAAGTAGCCAACATTATAGATACGGACCGGATGTGGTTGCTCTCTCTCAATCAGCAGGGCGGTTCTTTACAGTTGAGTGGTATAGCACTTGATAACCAGACTGTAGCCCAATTCATGGACAACCTGAAGGTTTCGCCAATAGTTAGGGACGTTGACCTCACGGATTCATCACTTAAGAATATTGCCGGAAGAGACTTAAAGAGTTTTTCCATGACCGTTTCTGTTGCACAACCAGAACCAAAACAAGTCGCGACAGCAAAATAGTTTAATAATTTCATAGGACAACCCGGAAGACCTGACAGCATGAAAAAGAACGAGGCATTCACAAATTTTCTGGATACGAAGTATATCCCAATGGAGCTGAAGGTAAAGCTTCTTCTGGTCATCCTGATCTTCGCCCTGCCAGTGGGTGCCTACTACTTCTTTTTCCTGAAGCCCAACCTGGAAACTCTTGACGGTTTAACATCAACGAAAACACAAATTGAGAAAGAGCTTCAAAAAGTAAAAAAACGGGCCGCAGACAAACCACGACTTGAGGCTGAACTTGCTCAAACACAGGCCGAATTTGACGAGAAAGCAATGCTGCTCCCCAAAGAAAAAGAAATTCCACAGTTATTGCGTGACATATCATCTCTGGGCAGAAATGCCGGCCTTGATTTTCTTAAATTCAAACCGCTGCCTAGTGTGCCAAGAGATTTTTATGATGAAATCCCCGTGACAATAAATGTGCGTGGACCGTACCATAATGTCGGATTCTTTTTTGACAGGGTAAGCAAACTGGAAAGGATTGTTTCTGTCTCTAATGTAAAAATGAGTTCTCCGAAATTTGAAGGTGGCGAAATGCTGCTTAAATCGGATTGCCGACTGGTAACCTATAAGTTTACCAATAAAGAACTTCCGAAACAGAAAAAATGATTAACCGGAAGATATATTTTATGAAACATTCAGCTGACAATATCAATTGGCGACCCAGTTGCACCCGTTACAAATGTGTATTGTGTACGATCGCTTCACTGATGTTCGTGTTCCCAGTTCACAGCATTAATGCCGAGGAAACTACGGCGAACAGTGATACACTTGCTACTATAGAAGAACAGGTACCATACGAATACGTCATTGAAGACAGGAAAGATCCTTTTGTCCCTTTTATTACCGAAAAAGCAACTACAAGCGAAGTCAACATGGATGAAATTGTTGACTCGCAAGCTGAGTTGACTGGTATGCAGATATTTGAACCAGGGCAGCTAAAACTTGTTGCACTGATGAAAAAAGAGGGAAAGGACTTTGCCATGGTTGAAGACTTTACCGGCAAAGGCTACATCATCACCATCGGAACCAAGATCGGTAAGCGAGGCTTAGTAAAAAACATTGTTCCAAATCAGGTTATTATTGAAGAAACCGCACAAACGCGAGCCGGAAAGAAGATAGTATCCAAAACAGTGATGGTTCTTAAGAAAGAGGGAGAAGAGTAAAAAATGTACGCGAGGTCTACAATTTCCCAACTGGCTATTCTTACAGTGCTGTCAATTCTAGTTGCGTTTAGTCACTCAACTGTTTTGGCACAGCAAACAGCAAAGAAAGTCAACGGTCCTGTCTATCACATCTCGGCACTGAAGTCCGATTTTGAGAAGGATACTCTCTCAATTGATATACTCGGTAATTCGGTGCCTGCATATACTGTTTCCGAAAGGTTTGCTCCATTCAGGGTGATCCTGGATATTGCCGGAGTTGTTTTTGACGACACAGGAAAGAGCAGTGAACAGCTGATCCCTGCAAATCCGGTTGGAAAATTAGCAATTTCTAAATTGGATGCGCAACAACCTGAAATAACACGTTTTGAAATAGAAATTGCTGACACGCATGACTACAAAGTCAATAAAAACGGTAATAATATCGGCATAGTTATAGCACCTGTCAATGCAAGTGCCAGTCTTAGCAAACCTATGACCGGCACTACCTCTATTACAGATTTAGATATCACCACAAAATCAGGAACAACCAGTATCCTGCTAGCATCCACAGCCGCAATCAGTGATTATGAAGTGAACACACTTGACGGATCCGGCGAAAAACCTGCAAGAATCTATATAGATATACCGGATGTTTCTATTAGTGAGCTGATTAGAGAAAAACAGATAGGTACATCAATAGATAAAATTCGTGTAGCACCACGAGGCAGCGGCGCTCGGTTTGTTTTTGACTCTGCATCATCCGAATTATTTAGTTATGATATACGCAGTACTCAAAGAGGGCTCGAAGTAATAGTTAAAGAAAGCAATAGTCCCTTCTCTGCTGCTAAACTTCGCCCGGTTGCAAATAAAAACACGAACGGTGTATCAGACAGCACATTAGATGAGTTGATCGAATCCTCAACTTCACTACTATCCAAAAGCCAACCAGCAGCTACAGGGGATGTCGTACCAAGCGATAACGTAAGCTCTCTTCAAGACAGCTTTGCTTTTTCCGGTTACAACAAAAAAAGAATCAGCGTTGATTTTTACAAAATTGACATCCACAATGTCTTCCGACTCTTCCGTCAAATTACTGATTTAAATATTATTGTAGATGAAGGTGTTCAGGGAACGCTCACCCTCGCTCTCAGTGATGTACCTTGGGATTTTGCTCTTGATATTATCCTGAACCTACAGGATCTTGAGAAGGAAGAACGCTATAACACTATTGTCATATATCCAAAGAAAAAAGCTTTTGCATGGCCAGAACGAGCAGAAGACAATCTCTCTTTTGAAGCAGACATTGAAGTTGTTGAGCAAGAGGCTCTTATCATTCAGCAATCTGCAAATCAACCTGAAGAAGTCATGCAGGCTAAAGAGTTACTTCGGATGGCACGAGTTGCTGACAAAGATGAAAACTTCGAAGTAGCTGCTGGATTATACGAAAATGCTGCACAGCTTTGGCCCACAAATGTAAACATCTACAACAGACTTTCGACCATATACCTTGTTCATCTGGGTTTAAATGCCAAAGCGATTTTCAATGCAAAAAAGAGTTTGAAAATTGATCCAGCCAATGACAAAGCTGCACTCTATGCTGCTATCGCTTCTGCTAATATGCAGCGCATTGAGGATGCCTCTGAATTCTTCACCCAGGCTATCAGCGGTGAACCTCCAATGAAAGAGGCACTGTTTAGTTTTGCCACATTTAACGAAACAAATAATCAGCATCTTGCAGCCATTAAGCTTATTGATAAATATCATCAGTATTATGGTGAAACCGTCGATACAATGTTAGCGCAAGCACGAATTTTTGACAAAATGGGCCAACCTGAAAAAGCGACTTCGCAGTATCAGGCAATAATGGCATCTGGTTTTCAGCTACGTCCTGATTTGAAGAAGTATATACTGGGACGTATAGCCGCTGGTTCAAACTGATAGAGTTACAGGTTCAGCAATTTTACAGTCCATCTCCATCAAGGTTGATTGACAGCTCCAAGAGGTTTTTTATGATGTCCATTAAAAACATATTTATCTCCAGTAGCCTCGTGCTTTTTCTGGCTAGTTTCTCTGCATGTAAGCACACGCCTACAGACACAGAAACAGCAGCTCCTGCTACTGAGCCTCAAAAAGCTCAGGAAATGGTGGCACAAGAGGCTATCCAACAAGTTCCGTCATCCCCTGCTACATTGCCGGTCCGTTATCAGACCCCATCGTATATGGTAGACATGAACAGTAGGGATGATTTTGTTGAAGAAGAGAGCTCTACTCTCAAAGTTGGTGCTTCCATTCGTTCAACCCGTGGCCCTCAGCCACTTTGGGACATTCTTAAGCGCTTGGCGGCACTGAAAAAAATGAATGTCTCATGGGCAAGTGATGTTGACCAGAATGTGCTCGTCGATGTTGATATTAATGCTAATGATGATTTCTATGGATCAATAGACAACCTGCTTCGTCAGGTTGATTTTTTCCACGAGATGCAGGGCAACACCATTGTTGTAAAATACAAAGAAACCAAAAGATTTCATGTTGCAATGCCCTTCACTAAACAGAATTATTCCACTGGCACAGGTGGTAACCTTCTAGGCAGTGATGAGACCTCGAATAATATTGACGGTACTATAGAGATTAAAAGTGCTAACAACGAATTCGACATCTGGAAAAACGTCCAGGACAATATGGACGCAATCATAAACACTTGGAACACTACTGCCACAACTACACCTCCTGTGCAAGAACCTGAAGGGGATGAGGCTGGCGCTGCAGCGGATACAGGTGAGACATCAATAGCTACCCGGCAAGTTTCTGCTGGCGGGTCGATGTATATTATTGATAAGCCTATTGGCATGATTACTGTCACAGCGCCTCGTCCACTTTTGAGTCGCCTTGATACATACTTCAAGACGCTCAAGGAAGAACTCTATAAGCAGATCACCATTGAGGCGAAAATCATTGAAGTTCAACTCAACGATACTTCAACAGTTGGAATTAATTGGAGTAGCGTCCTAAAGAACTTCAACGTCAGCGGTACCGTGGCTTTCGGATATAATGGACAGGTCTATCCATTTATTTCTGCAAACGAGAACGACAATGGAAATGGATATGCTTTCAATGACACCGGGTCAGACTATGACACATATTCTGACATAGGCGCTCATACTTCTCTCAGTGACCCGGGTAGATTCATCTCTAAAGTCACTCTTGGTTCCAAAAACTTTGACGTATTCCTGAATGCTTTAAAAGAACAAGGCGACACAAAGATTCTCTCGAATCCTAAGCTTAGTGTAATGAATGGCCAACCAGCAATGATCACGGTCGGTCGAAATGTAACGTATGTAGACTCAATTGAATCAGATCTGGATTCGGAAACCGGCATAATTTCCTACTCTGTTGAAACTGAAAGAATTCTTTCAGGTATAGGAATGGCCTTAACTGCGACTGTTCTTGATAATAAGCAAATTATCATGAATCTTGTTCCTGTAACTTCTGAACTCGTTGAGCCAATTGAATACCTCGCTGTTGGTAATCTCGGAGCTCAGGTCGGTCTTCCAATTGTAAATGTTAGAGAACTGAGTACGACCGTAAAGGTTAATGACGGTGAGATGCTCGTTATTGGTGGTCTTATTAGTAACGTGGATGAATCAAATGGAGAATTTGCACCAGTACTTGGAGATATACCGTTACTTCGCTACCTCTTTGGTTATGAGGAGAAAGTAGCGCAAAAACGTGAGCTTATAATCCTTCTCAAACCGCGTATAATTTAATTTATTTTTTTAGTAACGTTTAACCCACATCACTTAGGCAGGAGATGATCATGGAGAGGCTGAAATACTTACTCTTAGGAGTTCTGGCACTGACCTTAACAGGTTGCGGGCAGGCTGTCATAGAGACCCTGAACGTACCTGAAACCCCGGGTTACAATGCTCCTGGAACCGGTAAGACAGCGGTTATATTACCATTCGCCGACTATTCCAACGGTGACAATATCGCCTCCGCACACCGGCGAAATATGCTTGTAACAGAAACGCTCACAGACCGCTTAGTTGCTAATGGTTTCGGCCTTCCTGTACAAGAAGATGTCTTCCAGTACCTTGTAGCCGAAAATGTCATTGGTCTCATGCCTTATGAAAATTCGAAATCATCGTCTCTTCAGCATGAACTATCCGGGGACTGGTCTGATACAATGAAGTCCGAAATACAGCGATATATCGGTATGCAAAAGGCTGAACTCGCTAATGGCGCAACCGGTAACCCAGGGACGCACGGTCTGACCAAAACAACAATTGCTAAAATCGGCCGTTACTTCGACGCCGACTATGTGGTTCGAGGTCGTATTCTTGAATACAAAACCCGTCAGGACACTGCATGGGTTCCTTGGAAAAAGGGTATTTTACCTTTTATTAACAACGGTACAAACAGGATTCTTTTTGGTTTTGCTGATTCGGATTACTACGACGAATGGAACAACCAGATTACCGGCGGTATCCTTGGTGCTCGGATTGGCTACGAAAGCGCTCACTACCCATGGGGTGATGGCGATGAAATTCTCGGCATCAGTGGCGGAGATAGCGCCAACGCTATTCTCTGGGGTGGTGTTGGCTATGCAGCCGGTAAAAACCTGCATCGAAGCGGAAGAGTTGATCAGGCTGCAGTCCAGTTGAGAATCTGGATTCAGGAAGCGTCAACTGGTAACGTAGTATATACAAATAGAATCAGCGTGAAAGTTTCTCCCGAATCCTTCCTGGCTGACAACCAATATGACCTGCTGTTTTCAAAAGCAATTGAAAAAGGTGTGACCACTCTGGTTGATAACTTCGTAATCTACACACTCATGTAGAAAAGCTGTCAACGATACCCTCTCCAATTTATGCAAAAAGGGGGCTGGCTCAAAATGAGCCAGCCCCCTTTTTTGTATTTTTACTATCAAACGAATCCGTGCAGTATCAGTTACCTGCTTCTTTCTTCGCTTTAGCATTCTGGAAAAGTGCCATGAAGTTTACTGGTTCCATAAGGAATGGGGAGAAACCACCATCAACGGTAACCTGGCTAACAATCTGACGGGTGAATGGAAAAAGAAGTGTCGGACAATCAACACCAAGAACCATTTCTAAATGCTCTTCTGGAATATTTTTTACAAGAAAAATGCCGGAATGCTCAATCTCAAGAATGAACAATGCTTTGTCATCATCTTTTGTAGAAACCTTTGCATACACCTGCAGGGTAACTTCATAATGATCGCCATCTACCGACTTGTGATTCAGATTGAGGTTCAGTTCTACCTTTGGCTCTGATTTCGCCGGAGTAATATATACTTCAGGAGCATTCGGATTCTCAAAGGAGAGATCTTTGATAAACATCTTCTGCATACGAAACTCCGGACGCGGAGCGGATTCCTGATTTTCTGTGTTCTCTGCCATTATTTTCCTCGTTGAAATGAGTTATCAATTACGATGCTAACAGCATCATAAAGAGAATAAAAAGTATCGGTGGCATTTAACCGTACTTGGTCTTATCAAGCAAGCTTTTCGGCGGTTTTTCCTTTAATCTGCTCTGTCAGTACAGGTTTCAAGAAAGTCCCGGTGTATGAAGTAGTTTCTTCTGCAACATCTTCAGGCGTACCACACACAACAATCTGCCCACCACCATCACCGCCCTCAGGCCCGACGTCAATAATCCAATCTGCAGTTTTTACAACATCAAGGTTATGCTCGATAACTACTACCGTGTTACCATGATCAACCAACCTTCTTAAAACATTAAGCAGATGCTGGATATCAGCTGGGTGTAGACCGGTTGTCGGTTCATCAAGGATATACAGTGTCTTTCCACTGGGTCTACCGGAAAGCTCTCTGGCAAGTTTAACTCGCTGAGCCTCACCGCCTGAAAGAGTAACCGAAGACTGACCAAGTTTAATGTAAGAAAGACCTACATCTGTAAGAGTTTGCAGTCTATTTTTAATTGGTGGAATATTCTGAAAAAACTCCAGTCCTTCCTCAACCGTCATATTAAGCACATCATGGATGTTTTTATCACGGTAAAGAATATCAAGCGTCTCCATGTTGTACCGCTTGCCGTTGCAGGATTCACAGACAACATAAATATCGGGTAGAAAATGCATGGCAATCTTGATTACACCTTCGCCATCACACGCCTCACATCTACCACCTTTAATATTAAAACTAAACCGACCAGGTTTATACCCTCGCGCGCGTGACTCAGGAAGACGCGAGAAAAGATCTCTGATCGGTGTAAACACGCCGGTATATGTTGCTGGATTTGACCGGGGAGTTCTACCAATAGGGCTCTGATCAATATCGACGATTTTATCAATGTGTTCTAGACCGGAAAGGGTTCCGGCCGGACTTTCATAGCTGCTCTTTTTAAGCGATAAACCTTTCTTTGCAAGGCGATAGAGAGTCTCGATAACTAATGAGCTTTTACCAGAACCGGAAACACCGGTCACACAGGTCATAACACTCAGAGGAAAGGAAGCAGAAACGTTTTTCAGATTATTGGTAATTGCCTTTTTTATCTGCAACTTTTTTGAAGTTGATTTGGCAACGCGCTTTCTCTTGTCTGGTATTTCTATCCTCTTCCTGTTTGACAGATACGCACCGGTTATTGACTCATCACTTTCAAGTAACCCCTGAACGTTGCCGGTGTAAACAACAGTGCCTCCATGCACCCCGGCACCAATTCCCATATCAAGTACATGATCAGCAGCAAGGATTGTGTCGGTATCATGCTCAACAACAATCACACTATTACCTAAATCTCTTAACTCAATCAGTGTATTTATAAGTTTCTGATTGTCTCTCTGGTGCAAACCGATACTTGGTTCATCCAAAATATAGAGAACTCCCGCAAGCCTTGAACCAATCTGGGACGCAAGCCTGATACGTTGGGCTTCTCCACCCGACAGAGTTCCTGCCCTTCTATCAAGCGAAAGATACCCCAAGCCAACGTCTTCGAGAAAAGACAACCTGTCAACTATCTCTTTTAAGATCGGCTCACCTATGGCCCTCTCACGAGTTGTGAAAGGCAATATCGGTAATGCCGCCAAGAGTTTTTCAATTGAGAAACACGTTAATTGATAAATTGACCACTCGCCGACCTTTACGGATAGCGCTTCTGGTTTTAATCGCGCACCGCCACACTTCGAACAGGTCTGCTCGTTCATAAACTTTCCGAGTTCATCACGAATCATCGGAGACTGTGTTTCATGAAACCGCCTGTCAAGTTGAGGAATAACACCTTCAAATGTTTTCTCAGATGTCATTACCCTCCGGCCTTTCTGATAATAAAAGTGGATTTCCTCAGAACCTGAACCATACAGAATGACATCCTGATGTTTTTTGGAAAGGTCGCCAAATGGGGTATCAAGTGTAAAGCCGTAATGTTTGCCTACTGCAGAAAGCATCTGCCCGGTATACGTCGATTCTGATCGCCACCCCCACGGTGCAATAGCTCCCCCAATAATAGATTTACTGTGATCAGGAACCACAAGACCGTCGTCAAAAAACTGATTTACTCCCAGCCCACCACACTCAACACATGCCCCTTGTGGGTTGTTAAAAGAAAAAAGTTGGGTCGAAGTCTGCGGCATCGATATGCCGCAATCGTGACATGCTGCATGCTCACTATATAATCGTTCAATATTATCATCTGGGAAATTGACTAGCAGAAACCCCTCTGTAAGCTTTACGGCCGTGCTCACAGAATCAGACATTCGTCTGCGTATAGAAGGTTTAATAACCAGACGGTCTATAACCACCTCAATAGTGTGACGTTTATTTTTCTCAAGTGAAACAACTTCGTCTGCATGGAAAACTTCACCATTGACACGGACCCGCACAAATCCCTCTTTGCGGATTCGAGCAAGAATTTGTTCATGCCTACCTTTGCGTGCTGTTACTACAGGTGCCAGAAGAATGACCTTCTTACCTTCTGGTTCACACATTAGAGCATTCACCATATCCTCAATGGACTGTGCCTGTATCTCACTGCCGCATTCCGGGCAATGCGGTCGCCCGCAACGTGCAAAAAGCAAACGTAGATGATCATATATTTCTGTTACGGTACCTACAGTTGAGCGTGGATTTTTTGAGGTGGTTTTCTGCTCTATCGACACTGCAGGGGAAAGCCCCTCAAGAGAATCCACATCAGGCTTATCCATCTGACCAAGGAATTGCCTGGCATATGTTGAAAGGGATTCTACATATCGCCGTTGCCCTTCAGCATACAATGTATCAAAAGCGAGCGTGGATTTTCCAGAACCAGACAATCCGGTAAACACGACCAGCTGATTTCGCGGAAGATCTACATTGATATTTTTCAGGTTGTGCATACGCGCACCACGTATGCTCAGTTTTTTAGGTTCCATGAATTGTAGTGATAAGAGTTAATTATAATTCTATAGAGAATCAGGAAACGGCAGGAAACACGTTCATATGGTCAATCTTGATGCAGCGATCCATTACAACAGTGATCCCATTCGCCTCTGCCAACTGCGCTGCCTCAATATTACGAATACCCTGCTGCATCCAGACGAATTTGGCGCCAATTGCAACAGCATCCTCCACTACGGGGTAGACGTCTTCTGACTTGCGAAAGATGTTTACCATATCGATTTTACGATCAATGTCCAGCAGTGTACTATAACATGGAAGGCCCAATATCGAAGTCTGACCGGGATTTACCGGGATCACCGTGTAACCAGCTGCTATGAGATATCTTGCTACCTGATTACTTGGCCTGCTCTCCTTGGGTGACAATCCAACAACAGCAATTATTTTGGTTTCGCTGAGAAGCGGTTTATAATCAGAGAGTCGTTCTATGGTCAGCATTTATTACCCGTCTGGAGAGTTGAGATGATAAGAAGTGAAGGATTTTCTATGGGAGAAAAAACATTTACCACTGTGAAATGCTATGGTAGCTTAAGCAGATAAAATTATGACCGCATAGACAAAAGTCAAGAGAACAATTATACTTGTGCGGTGATTACACTCCGATGGTCTGATTATCAGCCATAAACTGTATATCCACACTTTAACTATCCAACTATCCAGTTAAAATAACGAGGACATTCCATGAACTTTCAGGATATCATCTTCGAGCTTGATACCTATTGGTCAGGCCAGGGTTGTGTCATTCAGCAACCATACGATATGGAAGTCGGCGCCGGCACCTTCCACCCTGCCACCCTCTTACGGGCACTTGGCCCAGAGCCGTGGAAAGCTGCATACCCACAACCTTCACGACGCCCTACAGACGGTCGTTATGGAGACAACCCAAACAGACTTCAGCACTATTATCAGTATCAGGTCGTACTTAAACCATCCCCGCTGAATGTTCAGGAGCTTTATCTTGAGAGCCTTAAGCGATTCGGTCTTGATCTGCTTGAGCACGACATTCGTTTTGTAGAGGATGATTGGGAATCTCCTACACTCGGAGCTTCCGGTCTCGGCTGGGAAGTCTGGCTTGATGGTATGGAAATTACCCAGTTTACCTATTTTCAGCATGCTGGTTCAATTGAGCTTCATCCGACCACCGTTGAGATCACCTATGGTCTGGAGCGAATCGCCATGTACCTCCAGGGGGTTGAAAGTGTTTACGACATTGCCTGGAATGACAATGTGACCTACGGTGAAATCTTTCATCAGGCAGAAGTAGAATTTTCAACTTTCAATTTTGAAGAAGCAAATGTTGAAAAGCTTGTCGAATTTTTTAACACCTATGAGGAAGAAGCACATAAGCTTATCGAAAAGAATCTCATACTCCCAACCTATGACTATTGCCTGAAATGCTCCCATACTTTCAACCTGTTAGATGCACGAAAAGCTATCAGCGTGTCGGAAAGAACCAGATATATTGGACGCATTCGAAATATCGCCAGAAAAGTCGCTGAAAAATATGTTGCTCAGCGCGAAGAAATGGGACATCCATTAATCAAGTAATAGACAAAATACGGAAGCACAGGAAGGCCAAATGAACCTCTATCCTGTGCTTTCGTGCTCGTTTGTTAACTCTTCCATTACATTCTCACCTTAGTAGTCAATCTGACTGATGGCTTTTTATTACCCAACTATAAACTGACAAGCAACGACGTAGTTGTTCAGTAATTTTATCTGATAAAATTGAATTTCTTACCTCAGCACAATGTCTCTTCACTGACGTGTTAAGCTTCAACCAACTCATTAGGCAGAAATTCAAACTCACTCATTCAGCATCTCGGCAGTCTTCTTTTTCCTGAAATTCTTTTAGATATTTTTTTTCCCTGGTGGGAACTACAGAACTCTCACATACAAAATTCATGTATCCACCTAATATCAATACTCTTTATATCTATATATTTTTGGTCATCAACGTGCATCCTCCCCCATGCTTCACAACACTCTCACACATGGATGCATAGATTTTCCCGTCGTGGTAAATTAACCAGCAATACCAGACATACGTGCTACGAAACATAACGAGGATAGGATGATGGAAAACAACGGGTTTACTACCTACATTTTGCTCATACCCATAATGGCACTCGTAGGGATACCACTCATAGCATTGATAGTAATATCCATCGCACGAATATTACAAAGAATCTATAGCATGATTAATACCGTTCAAGAGCATACTGAAGAAACTGAGGCTGAATCGGAGCAAAGAAGAGATAAACGAATTGACACCGACATGCTTCTGGTCAGCATAGTTGGTGACGGAGGGAAAATTACTGGAACAACATGTAATATCTCTAATTCCGGTATATGTATAAAAGACCTGCCAACAGAAAAACTGTTCAACTCAGATCAATTTACCGCAACGGTCAATACCGGTTATCAAACGTTCACTATTGACCTGGTCCGGAAATGGGACCAAATTCACGACAATGCCAAAACGATGGGTGCCGCAATTACAAATGCTCCCGATAACTGGATTGCATTTGTTGCAACAGAACGACAGTTTTCCTGAATAATACATCCAAAAATATCTTAAGTTACCTGCCCTGCTGGCTTTTATTTCTAAAGCCATGTAGTCTTAATTACGAAACAGTTTTTAGACAGCCTTGATTCAGGACGAAAATAGAGGCAAAAAAAAAGGCCCTATGTTATATACATAGGGCGCTTAATATATCGACTGGCGGAAGTGCATGGGAATCGAACCCACCTAGCGAGCTATTAACCCGCTACACCGGATTTGAAGTCCGGGAGGGCCACCAGTGCCCTGTCCACTTCCGCATAGTGCTTTAACGGAAAGCCAGCATACTAATAATTATTGACCTTGAAAACAAGTTTTTATTATAATACTTTCTTCAATTCAATTTTAACGAAAAGAACTGCCATATGTGGGCTATTGCCTCTCAAATGAACAGTTTCCATATCCATTCCACATATTCAATTACAATAACATGCAGTGTGAACGACTCATAAAACTTGCCAAGACCTGGTTTGTAAGCGTCAGAGAAGAAACAATGGCTCCTGCCAGAATGATTTCTTTTATGGAACAACATGTCGATGAATGTCCTGTCTGCCAGGATGATCCTGACATCAAGGATGAGATTGCCAAAATCACGGAACTCATTCTTCCCGAATCGAAAATCCCTAAAGCAGTGCGAATGCAGAATGAAGCTGCAGAACGTGAAGCTGAAGAGGACGACGAAGAGGAAGAGGAAAAGGACAGCGATACTGATACCGACGATGAAGAAGACGTTTATGATGATGATGACGATGATTTTGAAGCAGAACCTGATCTCGACAAATAATACATGACATTTTCAACTAAAAAAAAGCGGGGATATACCCCCGCTTTTTTTTAGCTCTGCCTTTCCAATTACACTCTATTCATTCACCAGGGAACTGTTTCTGTCTCCCACTCCTGTAGCTTTCGTTCAATAAAACTGTTTATCAACTGCACCTCTTCGTTCCCACGGCCCTCTACCTCGGCCGGAGTGTCAAAGGCCAAACGAATAGGGCGATTGCAGTCAATTCTACCGAAATCTTTTATTAATGGGCCATTTTTCAAAGTATCTGTCCGCAATGCAAGTGGTACTAACGGAACCCCTGCCCTCTTGGCCAGCTTTACTCCTATTGAGCTCATTTTACTCGCGTCAAACACATGAGATCGTGTGGACTGTGGAAAAACAACCACAGACATCCCGTCTTCAAGTCGCTTGACTCCTTCTTCAAGTACAACCTTGAGATCCTGCCGTGGGTTCGTCCGGCTTACTGCAATTGGATTACGGGACAGCATTATATGTTTGAAAACAGGATATTCAACCAGACTTTGCTTCACAACAAAGGTCACCCGACGAGGCAAAATAATCGCAGGCAAAATGAGTGTTTCAATAAAACTCATATGATTTCCGATTATCACGCAAGGCCCTGTTGTTTTTTCCAGATGCTCAAGCCCGGATATACGAATATGAACACCTATATCCTCAAGGTAGTGGAGCACGGCCTGACTGCTATCCCCCCACTGTTTATCACCATACTCTCCACGTCTTGCCTTCATGGAACTGCGCAGAATAATTGTAACAAAACGTGTGTAGAAGTGCAGTGAAGGAAACAGTTTTGCGATAAGAGAACGTTCGTGTTTTTTGGTAGTATACGTAAAATTTTCCAGCGGGAGATTTGTCATAGTATATATAATTTTTTTACTATTCGTTATATTGTGATTAAAACTTCTCGAAAAAAATAAAACTAGCATGAACAAAAGAGATGCTGCAAGAATAATCGCTCACATCAATTATCTATCAAGTCCTTTTCATCTTTGATCATTTCTCCGCTGGCCAACATGTAGTATTTAGTATTTCCTTCTACACAACAAGAGCTTAGCACAATCACACCTTCCTGTGCTCGCAGGGTCGTTTATTTTTCACAAGAATTATCCATCCCCCCTAATATGTGAAACTGACCAATAGGGGCTATACTCATTGCAGTAATTTGTTTTTGCGTCACCGTGAACTACCTTGAAGTGAATATCGGGCCCATTATCACAAGATTGAAAGGCTCATACAGTAAAGAAAATGACATAACTGAAAGCACAAGGAATCGGCAAGGTAGTAGACCAATTATCCTGTTTGAAGTCCCTAATCTGCTTCTCGCAACCGACGTACAGCCTCTTCCGGGCTGAGCGTGTTTATAGCCAGACCTGAACCGAGTTCAAAACCATTTGGAATAGTTGTTCGCGGGCAGATCTCAAGGTGCCAATGGAAGCATGCTTGATGATCAGCTTCTGTCATTTTCGCAGGAGCAGAATGTAGGAAAAAGTTATACTGCACCACTCCGAGTAAGACCTGCAAACGTGCCATCACCCTTTGTAAAAGAATTGCAAAATCCATACATTCAGCATCAGTAACTTTTCTAAAATCATGACTATGTATACGTGGCAGGATATGAATTTCCCAGGGGAATCTACTTGCAAACGGTTTGATAGCAACAAAACTTTCATTCTTATCAACGATGTACCTGCCAACTTCAATACTGCGATGTACAGGCCCGTCCGTGGGGTCGTATACTGTAGTTTCATATGATAGATTCTCGTCTATCAACATACAGAAGATACATCTTTCATATTGGCTGTACAGCTTACGGCTGCTACTGATCTCAATCTCGACATTGGCAGGTATTATCGGCATGGCAATTATCTGGCTGTGTGTATGGGCAATGCTGCCGCCTGATGCCGGACCATAATTTTTAAAGATCAATACATAGCTATGACCGGCAGCTGATTGATAGAGCTTTTTCATTCGCTCTCGATAAACGACAAGAATGGCCCCTATATGTGCAGCATCCATCTGATAGATTTGGATACCGTGATTGCGGTGATCTATCACCACTTCATGCCGACCATACCCTTCAATGACCCGATGCATGCCCAACTCGTAACCCGGCAGATTGTGATCATCATCTAATACAGGATACAGGTTTCGTACGACCCGAATCTGCCACTCTTTTGAGTCAGGTTCCCTTAAGGACTCCTCAGGAGTTTGATCTTCATTACCAGAACAAAAAGGACAGCCATCCACTCGTGTGCGTCTATCAGGTTCAAAGGATTCGTGCTTGGTAACAGGTCGTGCCCCCCTTGCTGAGGCTATCAAAACTGATTCAATGGGGATAATTGGATTGAGGCGAATCTCTCTTACTCTTTCTTCAACCATACTGATCCCTGTTTGTGACTGTTGATACCTATGAGATAGGTGTTTCCGGGAGATTATTTTATACAGCAGTTATTGTTGTCATTGTATCACCCTGTAAAAAATTAGGCTAACCAGCATTTCTCACCGCCCTTTCGACTACAACCACAATCACAATCAATTGATTTAATGAACAAATAAAAGACCTCAAAGAAGAAAAACACCTCCACAGCATATTTGCCCTTTGCGATATAGTAGATCTTGTAGCAGATCACAATTAACGCTACTTACCAGACAGGCACTATCACTAGAATTGATTACAAAAATCTCAGACTGTTTGATTGACCGTTATCTGCATATAACTTCAAAACGAGTTGTTTTTTTCAGCAAATGACTTTCGAAACTTTCTGGCATTTATAACCAGTTGTTCCGAAGACATGCCCTTTTTATAGAGTGATGATCCTAGCCCGAAACCTTGCGCACCAGCCTGCACGTAAGCTTGCCAGTTAGCACTGTCTATTCCACCAACAGGGATGAGAAGTATATTCTTAGGCAAAATGGCCTTTATCGCTTTAACAACAGCAGGCGTAACAAGCTCTGCAGGAAAGAGCTTAAGGGCATCGGCTCCGGCATGGATGGCAGCCATCGCCTCGGTAGGTGTGGCAACTCCTGGAATGGAGATAAGCCCGCATTCTTTTGTTGATTTAATCACTTCGATATCGCAATGTGGAGAAATTATGAGTTTTCCCCCAGCATCCCTGACCTGCATGACCTGGTCAGGCCTGGTTACAGTTCCCGCGCCGATTATAGCTGACTCACCAAAGTGAGTTGCCATCCGACGAATTGTTTCATATGGCTCTGGAGAGTTTAATGGGTTCTCAATGACTTGAAAGCCCTCACCAATGAGCAAACCAGCATATTCTACAGCTTCATCCGGTTCGATGCCACGGGTGATAGCGATAAAGGGAAATGATTGGAGTGATGTTTTAAAGTTCATAATATCTCAGATGAGTTGTTTAAGGCGCGCAATTCGGAAAAGACCATATGCTGAGACATCAGCTGGTGCAGATTGCGCTGTAATTCCAAACTGTTCCAATGCGGACAGATACAGCTCTGTCAGGTGTGGTTCAGCCAGTACACATACCGTCCCTGTTGGAGTATAGCCAGCCTTTAGAGCTTCACCAATTTCTGTGCCGATAAGAATGCCGGAAAGATAGCTCTCGGTACCAGCATCTTCCGATAATCCAAGTATATCCTTTACGCGTGTTTGAAAGAGACTGGAAAGTAATCCTTTACCCTTTCCAATGCTATTGTAGCCCTCATCAACACCTTTCCTGAAACTAACAGGAGACCAGCTCGCTGTTGTAATGGCTCGTAGTATCGTATGGTTTCGAACGGCATTAAAAAGATCGCCTGTCATGAAGGTTGAAAAACTTGTAAGTATCCCGTCATGAAGGTTGACCCACTTGGAGTGAGTTCCCGGTAGTATGACTACCTGATCTCCTGATTGCGTAATACCTGCTAACTGGGTCTCCTCCCCCCGCATTATATCAGGGTGTGGTGTGAGCTGTTTTACACCGGGTACAAACCATATCCTGCCCAATGGTTCTGTATCAAGATGCGACAAATTCAATGCGAGATCCTCTGGAGAGGCAGGACACTCCACGTAGTCTGTCTCAACCCAACCCTGCCTGCTGGTAATCATTCCTGCAGCAACGATCGGCGTTCCCGGAGATATCGTACCTAGCTGTTTGAGTTGCTGACAGAGAGTTTGTAAGAATTTTCCGTTTTCAATACAGAGTATCCCAGCTTCGCTGTTCACCTTACAGAGGATGTTGCCATGTTCATTTAAAAAGTAGGCCCGGAAGGAGGTTGTACCCCAGTCAAGAGCGATCAGGTTAGCCACAATTCACCTCATAATTAATATTGACGTCAACAATCAAACCAGTGTACACATATTTTATACAACTTAAAAATAGTATTTTCTCACCATAGATAAAATACACAACTGATAACGAAGAGTACTTTGTAGAGATAACCTATGAAAATACACTCATATTCAACCTGGATCGTCCCTCCTCGTTGGCTCTTTTTAAAGATAGAGACCAATACAGGTATTGTCGGCTGGGGAGAACCTGTCATTGAAGGTAAGGCCCATACGGTTGAAACGGCTGTCCACGAAATGATGGATTATCTCATAGGTAAAGACCCTGCCCGGATTGAGGATATTTGGCAGGAACTCTACCGGGGCGCATTTTATCGGGGTGGCCCTATCCTGATGAGTGCACTTGCAGGCATCGACCAGGCTCTTTGGGATATAAAAGGCAAACATTTCAACACACCAGTTTACGACCTGCTGGGGGGCCGTTGTCGCGATAAAATACGAGTTTATCAATGGATTGGAGGCGACAGGCCATCTGATGTCGGCAAAGCTGCAAAAGAAGCTATGGACAGTGGTGCTACAGCGGTGAAGATGAATGGCACAGAGGAAATGCAGATCGTCGACAGCCATAAGAAAATCGATGAACTCGTCGAGCGGGTAGCTGCTATTCGTCAATCCTGCGGGCCGTATTTTGATATCGGAGTAGATTTTCACGGCCGGGTCCATAAGCCCATGGCCAGAATTATAGCAAAAGAGCTTGAGCAGTTTAAGCTGATGTTTATAGAGGAGCCGGTCCTCTCGGAAAACCTCGAAGAAATGATCGAAATCCGAAGGCACTGCAATATTCCTATTGCTGCCGGAGAGCGACTTTTCAGCCGCTATGATTTCAAGAAGGTGTTTGAATCCGGCGCAGTCGACATCATCCAGCCAGACCTTTCACATGCTGGTGGTATTACTGAATGCCGTAAAATAGCAGCCATGGCTGAAGCTTATGACGTCGCTTTGGCACCGCATTGTCCACTTGGCCCCATTGCTCTGGCAGCGTGTTTGCAACTTGATGCAGTGAGTTATAACGCGTTCATTCAGGAGCAGAGCCTGGGCATACACTACAATCAGGGAAATGATCTACTTGATTATCTCGTAGATCCAGAGGTGTTCAGCTGCAAAGACGGCTATGTAGAACTCCCCTCCGGCCCTGGGCTTGGTATAGAAATCAATGAAGAAAAAGTACAAGAACGTGCTGTTGAAGGACATCGATGGCGCAATCCAGTATGGCGACATCGTGACGGCTCAATAGCTGAATGGTAGCAAAAAAAACGTGAGTGAATTAATGACAGAATTACGTCCATATACATATAGCAGTCCAGCAAATATAAAACATCCGAAAGTGCGGTGGCAGGTCATTGAACACCTGTTGCATCAGGTACTCTCCCAGTCATTAAAGGTCGGAGAACAATTACCAGGAACAACAGATCTTTGCAGCGCTCTCGGCGTTAGCAGAACAGCTGTCCGTGAGGCAATTTCTGTTCTGGTCTCGAAAGGAATGGTCTCTTCTAAACAGGGTGAGGGATCAACAGTTCAACCTCTTTCATCATGGATGCTGCTCGACCCGGAGGTGTTATGCTGGCTACGCGAA
This sequence comes from Desulfosediminicola flagellatus, assembly GCF_005116655.2. GTDB lineage: Bacteria > Desulfobacterota > Desulfobulbia > Desulfobulbales > Desulfocapsaceae > Desulfopila > Desulfopila flagellata. Next base: position 4,940,847 of record NZ_CP050698.1, read on the forward strand.
AGTGACATGGCCATTTCTATCATTGAACACCTTCTGGAGATACGACTCATCATTGAGCCAGAGGCAGCTGCACTTGCCTCTATCAGGGGGAGTATGGAGCAATTTATGGCCATGTCTGAAGCGCTAGGCAGAATGAGCACGGGCGAAAGTTTGCGCACTCCGGAGTCGACCCAGGGCGATATTGATTTTCACAACATAATATTAGAGTCTTCAGGCAATATTTTTCTTTCCAGATTACGGGATCTCTGCATGGTCTCTGTCGAGTTGATTGTCCGCTTAACCTTTGAGAAGGTCGAATCGGTATCAGTAAGTATTGATAACCATCAACGACTTCTTGAGGCTATACGCTCGCGAAAACCAGAGCTTGCAAGACAGGAAGCACGGCGGGTTTTATGCAAAACTGTTCACGATCTGCAGGATCTCAACATTCCCTTTCGAAGAGACATTCTTCAGTACTTTGAAGCGGAAAGCAAGTAAGCAGATCACCTGAATCCAGAGCCGTAGTCAGGAAAAATTGAGGAGCCTTGCGGGTAATTGAACCAGTAGGGCTGAATGCAAAACAACGAGGAGGAAAGTATGTTGAAAAAGGTATTGGGTAGCGCAGTAGTTGCACTTGCACTGGCATGCAGTCCGGCGATGGCGAAGCAGAACTACGAGTGGACCTTCCAGTCCTCTGACCAGCCAGGCATTTTCATGTTCCAGATGGCTGAGAACTACAGCAAATGGATGCAGGAGATGACTGACGGGCAGGTCAAGATTTCTGTTGCCTCTACTGGTTCTGTAGTGCAGTACAACGAAACTCTGGACTCAGTGAGTGCAGGAATCCTGCAGGGTGAGTTCACGGATCCTTCCTACTTTGCGGGTCACGATCCCGCTTTTGGTCTTATCGGGAACACTGTTGGAGCGTTCGGCCATCCATCTGAGGCACTGAAGTTTATCAATTACGGTGGCGGCAAGGAGATCTTCCAGAAGCTCTATGACAAATACAACGTGCATTTGATTGGTGTTGTTATCACCGGTGTTGAAGCTTTCGTGTCTTCCAAACCACTTAACGGTGTAGCTGATCTCAAAGGCCTTAAGATGCGTGCACCTGAAGGAATGGTACAGAAGGTATTTGCTGCAGCAGGCGCAGCTCCTGTAAATCTGCCTGGCTCTGAGGTCTACACTTCATTAGAGAAAGGCGTCATTGATGCTGCTGATTACACACTGTTTTCAGTAAATCATAAGCAGGGCATGCATAAGATTGGCAAGTATCCCGTATTCCCTGGCTTTCATTCCATGCCTCTACAAGTTGTCACCATCAACAAGGATATCTGGGATGGTCTGCCAAAGTCCATTCAGACCATGATGGAAACCGGCGTCTGGCGTCTCGCTACAGAGGTGTTCTTCCAGTATGAAATGCAGGATCTGGAGGCTGCAGCCAAGGCTCGGGCCGAAGGCATTCAGATTTCTGACTGGTCACTGGAAGAACGTGCAAAGTTCAGAAATATAGCACGTGGCCAGTGGGAAAGCGTAACCAAACAGTCGCCGATTGCTAAAGAGTATGCAGAAGCGCTGGTGAAGTTTATGAAGTCACAGGGTTTGATGTAATGTCCCCTGCTGTTTCAGGCAGCCTGCGTTGCTGCCTGAAACAGTTTTTCAAGGAGAGCAGAAATGAGCTCAAATACTGAGATTCCGCGGACAATTACCGGGCAACCGATGTCACGCCTGGATATCTGGATTGTAAAACTTGGTAACGTGGTTGGCTGGCTCTATTTTGTTGCGGTGGTTATCAGCGTTTTCGAGGTGGTTATGCGCTATGGATTTGACCGCCCGACAACCTGGGCACATGAGACGACTCTCATGCTGGTCGGAATTGGCATGCTCTGGGGTGGCTCTTACTGCATGGCAGAAGACCGGCACATCAGGGTTACCGTGATCCGAGACGCCATGGGCAAAAAGACCCGTCGCATAGTTGATGTAATTGTCGGTGTTCTAAATCTGCTGTTCTGCGCAGGGCTTGCCTGGGCTGGATATTTGATGACCCAGAAAGCATTATTTGACCCGACAGGCGTTTTCCGCGCTCAGCGATCCGGTTCAGCGTTTAACTCACCGGCTCCAGCAGTCGTAAAAACGGTGCTATTTATAGTTGTAGCACTTATGACCCTGCAGGCAATACAGCAACTCTGGGCCAAAATTACGCTACTACGTCAGATGAAATCGGAAAAAGAGCACAAAGCCGAATAATACGCACAAAGGAGTCGCTGAATGTTTGAATTATCTGCACTCGGTGTCGAATGGGGAACCTTTCTGCTGTTCGGCATGATGATCGTCCTATTAATGATGGGAAAACCGCTGGCGTATTTAACCGGTTTTGTTGCTATGTTTTTTGCAATCGGCTGGTTCGGGCCAAATGTCCTGCCTCTGTTAACGAGCAGAATATATAGCTTTGTCGGCGAATATACGCTTATTGCTGTACCGATGTTTGTACTGATGGCTTCGCTGCTGGATCGTACAAATATAGCCAAAGATCTGTATAACGCCATGCAGTTTTTCGGTGGCCGAATCAAGGGTGGCGTAGCTGTCCAGACCCTGGTTGTGGCTGTGTTTCTCGCAGCTATGAGCGGAATCATTGGCGGGGAGACTGTACTTCTCGGCATGCTGGCGCTGCCCCAGATGTTGCGCCTCGGATATGATAAAAAACTTGCAATTGGTACTGTCTGTGCCGGTGGATCTTTAGGAACGATGGTCCCGCCCAGTATCGTACTGATTATTTATGGTCTTACCGCAAATGTATCAATCGGTGACCTGTTTACTGCGGCAGTAATGCCAGCGCTTATGCTGGCCGGATTTTACCTGGTCTACATCCTGGTTAGATGCCATCTGCAACCTAGTCTTGCCCCTACAGCTTCAGGCGACGAGCTTGATGATTTTGGTGGCATCGGCAAAGTGATCATGGATATTGCCGCACCGGGAATTATCATTGTATTTGTACTCGGTTCTATCTATGGCGGCATCGCCTCGGTCACTGAGGCAGCAAGTGTTGGCGTCACAGCAGTTTTACTGCTCGCAGCAGTCAGACGTGAGTTGAAATTTTCGGTTCTGCAGGAGTCTCTCGTACAGACCATGCGGACATGCGGCATGATCATCTGGATTGGTATCTCCGCCAGCGCACTGATTGGTGTCTATAACCTCATGGGAGGAAGCAGGTTTGTCCAGGGAATGATCCTCGGCCTTGATGTCAGTCCTTTGCTGATTATCCTACTCATGATGGGAATACTTATTTTCCTAGGGATGTTTATGGACTGGATAGGCATTGCCCTTCTTACTATGCCAATTTTTGTCCCGATAGTAACAGGGTTGGGATATGACCCTGTCTGGTTTGGCGTGGTGTTCTGTATGAATATGCAGGTATCGTTTTTAAGCCCGCCGTTCGGGCCAGCCGCGTTCTACCTTAAAAGTGTTGCGCCTCCTGAGATTACACTTATCGACATCTTTTCTTCAGTATGGCCATTTATTCTTATGCAGCTACTCGCGCTTGCCCTGGTTGTCTTAAACCCAGGCATTGCGTTGTGGTTGGTAAATCTTTAATCCGGTAAATGATGGTAATAGTGCTCACAGGCCCAATGGGGTGCGGGAAAACCACTATCGGAAAGCTTCTCGCAAACCGCCTTGGTTGGCGGTTTGCCGATGGAGATGATTTTCACCCCCCTGCCAATATTGCGAAAATGAAGGCAGGATTACCTCTTGGCGATGAAGACCGATATCCATGGCTGCATATTCTTCATGCTGCTATTGAGAAAGCAGTATCAGACAACGACAATCTTATCCTTGCCTGTTCTGCCTTGAAGCAGGAATACAGGAAACTGCTTGGTATTAACCAGCAATCTGTAATTTCGGTCTATTTACAGGGCAGCCCGGAACTGCTTCGTGAACGGATTGAAACCCGTACACATCTGTATATGGATAAAGGCCTGCTTGAAAGCCAGTTAAACACACTAGAAGAACCAACGAGCGGTTTGATTGTCAGTATTGCTGATAGCCCAGAGGCCATAGTCGATTCAATTATCTACAGCATATCAGCCTGAATTGCTCACCATTGCGAGCAAACCACGCATTTAAGCCGTTTGTTTATGCAGTAACGCCTCACTCCTCACCCCTCCTCTCCTCTCGCCTCACTTTCTGTTGCTGAGGGCTGAGACTGACGGCAATATAACTAACTGGTGCCTGAACGAAAACCTGCAATTTTTTTCAAGTTCAAGGCGGCCGATAATTTTAACCAGAGGAATACACAAAGTATTTTAAGGATTAGAATTTGAGACCTACGAAGAAATTGGGAAAATTGGCGGTTTTAGGTCGGACACTAACTACAATACTAGAGGCATAAAGAGACACAAATGAAACATACAATAGGGGTGGCAGGCCTTGCCGTAATGGGTGAAAACCTTGTGTTGAACATGGCATCAAAAGGCTTTTCCGTTGCTGTGTATAACAGGACATACGAAAAGACAGAGCGATTTCTTTCTGGCCGCGCTGAAGGAAAAGAAATCACAGGTTTTCAGGAGATTAAGGATTTTGTGCAGTCCCTTGAATCTCCACGAAAAATACTGATGATGCTCAAAGCCGGCAACCCTGTCGATCAGTTCATTGAGCAGTTGCTCCCGCATCTCGAAAAAGGTGACATTGTCATTGACGGCGGCAACTCAAATTATCACGACACTATCCGCCGACAGAACTATCTTGAGGAAAAAGGATTACGTTTTATAGGAACAGGTGTTTCCGGCGGTGAAGAAGGTGCACTTAAAGGACCTTCCATTATGCCGGGTGGTTCCCTGGAAGCATGGCCTTTTATCGAGCCTGTCTTTACTGCTGCAGCAGCAAAAGTTGAGGATGGTTCCTCATGTTGTGCCTGGATGGGGCCTGGTGGTGCGGGACATTTCGTTAAAATGGTCCATAACGGTATCGAATATGGCGATATGCAACTTATCTGCGAAGCGTACCATTTCATGAAGGTCATTCTTCAAATGAGTCCAGATGAGATCCACTCGGTGTTTGTCCGTTGGAATGAAGGTGAGCTCAGCAGCTACCTGATTGAGATTACAGCCGACATAACGGCTTATCTCGACACAGATGGCAATCCCTTAGTCGATAAAATCCTTGATGCCGCAGGACAAAAAGGCACAGGCAAGTGGACCGTGAATGCAGCTCTTGATTTCGGTGTTCCTCTCTCATTGATAAGTGAGTCGGTATTTGGCCGCTGTCTTTCAAGTTTCAAGGATCTTCGCGTTGCAGCCTCAGAACAGATTCAAGGGAAGGTGTCTGCCTTTGAAGGTAACAAAGAGGAGATACTGAAAGATTTGGGCAGCGCATTATATGGGGCAAAAATCATTTCTTATACCCAAGGATTTGGACTACTCCAAGCCGCTTCAGAAGAGCTTGGCTGGGATCTGAATTATGCCGACATAGCGCGCATCTGGAGAGGTGGATGTATTATCAGGTCTGTCTTCCTCGACAGAATTGCCGACGCTTATACCAAAGATATGAAACTTGCTAATATGCTTTTGGACCCGTATTTCAATACGACGGTGACAGGTGCCCAGGCAAGTTTGAGACGAGTTATTGTTGCAGCGGTTATGGCGGGAGTACCGATGCCTTGTCATAGTGCAGGGATTAACTATCTTGACGGCCTACGCACTGCATATCTTCCTGCAAACCTTCTACAGGCACAGCGAGATTACTTTGGGGCGCATATGTATGAGCGGATTGATAAAGCCCGCGGAGAATGGTTCCACACCAACTGGACCGGAACTGGTGGTGATACAACCTCTACTGCCTACAGCAAATAACACTATCGATAATAAGCAATAGGCGATCAACTGGAGAAACAACACATTCTTTGCCCTATATCATCTTAAGAAATTTCTCCACCTCAGTATGTATTGAGCCTATTACCAAACTCGAAAAATCGATTCTGCCCAGGAGATCTCGTTCACCAGGCGCCGTACACGCTATTTCTTATCATACGATTTCCATCTTCGGACTCCCATACACTGCGTAGTGACCCGGAGATGGAATAAACCCGACTACAAATCAATAGTCCACCACCAGTTAAAGAAAATCGATCAATACAACATCTCACCAGCTTCCCATCCGAAAGATAGCAGATCTCCCGCAGCGACCACATCCGGCATGCAAGATGATAGCATTACAAGCTGCTTACACTCAGCCTTAATCCCCAAGTCCTCAACAACAAAAAAAGCCCGTTACGATAAATCGTAACGGGCTTTATATCTAAACGCCGTATAAATACTGGCGGTATCAACTTGGTGGCGATGCAGGGAATTGAACCCCGGACACTACGGATATGAGCCGTATGCTCTAACCATCTGAGCTACATCGCCGTCCAACGAGGCGGCAAATTACTGTAATCGGCCTTCTCTGTCAACATTTTTTTACTACTTTTTTTACAAAATGACAAAAGGCCTCTTTCGAGACCTTTTGTCGTCCCTTCAAGGGATGAACGGAGCAACTCCGAACAGACGGAAAATCAGATTACATCATTCCGCCCATGCCGCCCATTCCACCCATGCCGCCCATGCCACCCATAGGTGGCATACCGCCGCCATCGCTATCTTCTGGTGAATCAGCAATTACGCATTCGGTGGTCAACAGCATACCTGAAACGGAAGCTGCGTTCTGGAGTGCAGTACGGGTAACTTTTGCAGGATCAATAACACCGGCAGCAATGAGGTCTTCATACTGCTCTGTTGCAGCGTTGAATCCCATAGCTCCTGTCATTTCTTTCACATGCTCTACGATCACAGAACCTTCACGGCCAGCGTTGGAAGCAATCTGACGTACAGGCTCTTCGAGTGCACGAAGAAGAATGTTCTTACCAAGACCCTGCTCACCCACAAGCTCAAGAGCTTCAAGAGCTTTGAGGCAACGGATATATGCAACACCACCACCAGGAACAACACCTTCCTCTACAGCTGCGCGGGTAGAGTTCAGAGCATCTTCAACACGTGCCTTCTTCTCTTTCATCTCAACTTCGGTAGCTGCACCAACATTAATTACAGCAACACCGCCGATAAGCTTAGCAAGACGCTCCTGGAGCTTCTCACGATCATAATCAGAGGTGGTATCTTCGGTCTGAGTGCGGATCTGCTTAACACGCGCTTCGAGCTTAGCAGGATCGCCAGCACCGTCAACGATGGTGGTATTATCTTTATCGATAACAACACGCTTAGCGGTTCCGAGGTCGTTTACAGTAACGTTCTCAAGCTTGATGCCGAGGTCTTCGGTGATAACCTGTCCACCGGTGAGGATTGCGATATCTTCGAGCATTGCTTTTCTACGATCGCCAAAGCCTGGAGCTTTAACTGCAGCAACATTCAAGGTACCACGAAGCTTGTTTACAACGAGAGTCGCAAGTGCTTCGCCATCAACATCTTCAGCGATAATGAAAAGGCCTTTACCCATCTTGGCAACTGACTCAAGACATGGAAGAAGATCTTTCATGTTGGAAACTTTTTTCTCAACAAGAAGGATGTATGGGTCTTCCATAGAAACTTCCATACGATCCGGATCTGTTACGAAATATGGAGAGAGGTAACCGCGGTCAAACTGCATACCCTCAACAACGTCCAGAGTGGTCTCCATGGACTTTGCTTCTTCAACGGTGATAACACCTTCTTTACCAACTTTGTCCATAGCCTCGGCAATGATATTACCGATGGTCTCGTCGCTGTTAGCAGAAATGGTACCAACCTGAGCGATCTCTTTCTGCTCTTTGGTAGGGGTAGCAATTTTAGCAAGCTCGCCGATGACAACTTCAACACCTTTGTCGATTCCGCGCTTGATTTCCATTGGGTTGCCACCTGCTGCTACAAGCTTAACACCTTCGGTGTAGATAGCCTGAGCAAGAACGGTTGCAGTAGTAGTACCGTCACCGGCAACGTCAGATGTCTTGGAAGCAACTTCCTTAACCATCTGTGCGCCCATGTTTTCGAACTTGTCTTTGATTTCGATCTCTTTAGCAACAGTCACACCATCTTTAGTGATGGTAGGTGCGCCGAAAGATTTTTCAATCAGAACGTTACGACCCTTTGGTCCGAGGGTAACTTTAACTGCATTGGCAAGAGTATTAACACCCTCGAGAATTGACTCACGGGCTTTAACACCATACTTAATGTCTTTTCCAGCCATTATTAGATTCTCCCTTTATATATTCTCCCGCACATGGCGGTAGCAAGAAGTAAGATTTTTACTACAATTATTCTACAACACCAAGAATGTCGTCTTCGCGCATGATGAGGAAATCGTCACCATCAAGCTTCACATCGGTACCACCATATTTGGAAAAGAGTACACGATCACCTGCCTGCACCTGAAGTGCTACACGCTCACCTTTATCGTTAAGTTTTCCTGGTCCAACTGCTACGACTTCGCCCTCAGCCGGCTTCTCTTTAGCACTGTCAGGGATGATGATACCACCAGATGTTGTCGTTTCTTCTTCCAGTCTCTTGACCAAAAGACGATCGTTCAATGGACGAATTTTCATACTTCCTCCTAGCTATTTTGTGTTGTGTGTTATTTATCGAACGGGCCCATTGAATTGTTGTATATGGTTCCCCAATTCGTTATTTTCGCCCGTTTTTCGGGCGGGTATCATAAACTCGGCAAAACAGTAAGCGTGGAAAATTAAAAATCAAGGCCATATCTCAAAAAAAACAACACGACTTCTACTATTATAACCACAACAAGCAACAGCCCGAGTTTACAACAATTTATATTAAACGTGAAATAATCAACCGACCCTTACAACCCAATTAAACGGGTCTTCAGCCTGACCGGCCTGGATACTCTGCAACTCATCAAAAAGACGCTGTGACAGCTCACCGGTTACGCCATTGTTGATCAAGTAAGATTCTTCTTTAAAGTACAGTTCACCAACAGGTGAAATTACCGCAGCCGTGCCGGTACCAAAGGCTTCAGTCAGACTGCCGTCACGAATCGCGGATAAAACCTCATCAATAGTGATCTTACGTTCAACAGTTTTAACACCCCATTTTTCAGTCAGCTGCAACACTGAATTTCGGGTAATACCTCCGAGAATTGACCCTTCCAGGGGAGGAGTGATCAGTTCGTCGCCAATCTTGAAGAAAATATTACTGGTACCCACCTCTTCAATATATTTGTGTTCACAGGCATCCAGCCAGAGAACCTGGGTATACCCCTTTTTCTTAGCCATCTCAGACGTATAAAGTGATGCAGCATAGTTTCCGGCAGTTTTTACGTGACCAACACCACCTTTTACAGCACGCACATGCTCATCACTTACAAATATCTTTGTAGGATTAAATCCTTCAGAATAATACGCTCCGACAGGACTCAATATGATGAAGAAATAATATTCTTTAGATGGCCGAACTCCGAGGAACGGTTCGGTACCTATCATTGTCGGACGAATATAGAGAGTGGCGCCTTCTGAAGTGGGTATCCAGTCTTTTTCTAAATATAGAAGACCTTTCAGGGATTTCATAACTTTGTCGACAGGAAGACGCGGCATACACATTCGTACCGCTGAAGAGTTCATGCGTTCAATGTTATCTTCAGGCCTAAAGAGATAAACCTGTCCATCCTTACCTTTATAGGCTTTCAATCCTTCAAAAATTGCCTGTCCGTAATGAAAAACGACTGAAGCGGGATCGAGCACGAAGTTCTGGTAGGGACAGATCTTGGCATCATGCCAGCCCAGTTCCTGATTCCACTTCATCAGAAACATATGATCAGTAAAGTGCTGACCAAAGCCCAGACTGTCCTGAGCCGGCTTAACCTTCCGTTGATCCTCAGATATTTTTTCCAATGTAACTTCAAGATCTTCCCACATTATACCATTCTCCTAGCCTGCACTTATTTTTCTTTTCTAAATTACCGAGAGGATATATACTTTCGGAGCAATTGGGGACTAAACACGATGCACCGCGATAAATGCGATAAATGCGATAAATGCGATAAATGCGATAAACATTCACGATAACTCAGTTGTCTTACCTATTGCAACAGTAATTCATACCTTTACAAAGGGGCGCTTAAAAATTAGCATTATATCTACGAACATATACCTGCACGCGTAATTATTCAAAGCAGCTTTAAACTAACTTTTTTACAACTGAAATTACGACGATATTGCAAAAGACGCCATCGAATTCTAGCATTCCACTGTAATACTGAACTATCAAATCGTCACACCACGAGCAATAATCGTATGAGCAACAATCCACAAACACAGATCAACGCAGGTGCTACTCCCAGCCCCATGCGAATTAAGTATTTTTTACTGGTATTCCTTATATCATTATTCTTTCTTGGTAAGGTACTGTGGCCGTTCTGGTCCATCCTGGTACTGTCATTCCTGCTCACCAACCTTTTCAGGCCTATTTATCTGTTTTTCACACGATGGACATCTGAAAATATGGCTTCGGTGCTCACCTGCCTGCTGATTATCGCTATTGTCTTCATTCCGCTTATCTTTTTTATAGGTTCGCTCACAGGTGAAGCGCTAAGTCTCTACAACTGGGGCAGAGACAGCCAGGTCGGGACGAAAGTGCAGCAATATCTTCAGGAAAGTGAACAGGTAGTGAGGTTACAGATATATCTGGCCGATTTTGGTTTTGATTTTAAACCAACAGCCATAATCGACTTCTTTTCCTACGTGGCCAAAAAGAGCGGGCTTTTGCTGTATAACCAGGCAAGCGGCTGGGCAGCAAATATCATGCAGTTTGTTTTTTCATTCTGTATGATGATTCTCGTGATCTTCTTCCTGCTGATTGATCAACCCAAACTTATGGAATACATCATTCGCCTCTCGCCTCTGCCAGACGACGAAGACCGGCTATTACTAAGAAAATTTGAACAGATTGCCAATGCGATATTAAAAGGCAATGGTATCTGTGGACTTATACAGGGAATATGCGCAGGCGTGATGTTTTCAATCATGGGGCTCAACTCACCCTTGCTCTGGGGTTGTATTATGGCGATACTCGCGTTTCTACCTATTTTCGGTATAGGTCTCGTCATGATCCCGACTGCACTGTTCCTTGCTATTAACGACAGTGTCGGATCAGGCGTATTCCTTTTTGTTTTTTATCTGGTCCTGTCTTTCTCTATGGAATACCTGGTAAAACCCAAGATGGTTGGAAGCCAGGTTAAGATGCACACCTTACTGGTGTTCCTTTCTATTATTGGCGGGCTGAGTGTATACGGTGTATTGGGAATTATTTATGGTCCACTTATTGTGACAATGTTCCTTACTCTTTCAGAGATTTATTTAAAGAAATATGACCCGCATATACAACGGATCTAGGCTACCAAACTAGTCCAGGAATTTTGGTCAAAATAGAGCCATTTTCAAATAATGATAACTATCATGTTATGTAATCGGCAAGATAACTGAAAAGCGCGCACCGCCCAGCGGTGCCTTTTCAACCTTTACCATTCCACCATAGTGATCCACTATCTTTTTGACACTATAGAGCCCCACTCCGGTTCCGCATTTACTCCCCGGAGCTTGATAATACTCTTCAAATATTCTTTGTCTGTACGATTCATCAACACCGCAGCCGTCATCATCGACGGTCAGCCTGATGCTCTGGTTGTTGCTGCCCAAACTAATTTCTACCCGTGACGATGCATACTTACCTGCATTACCAATAAGGTTCTCCAGCACGGATCTGATTTTACTGATATCTCCTGAATAGAGGATTTCCCCCGAACTTGTATACTCATCTATTTCTTTGTCATTTAAAACAAGGGTGACAGCATTAGTTTTAAAAGCATGTCTGCAACTTACACTCACTGAGTGAAGCAGCTCCTCTATATCGAAAGGTTCTTTATCAAAACTGAACGATGACCGTTTCTGCCTCAAGGCTTCAGAAGTTTTTTCAATCACTGTCGCCAGTTTTGTTGTCGATTCATGAAGCTCCTGTAGATATCTGTTCAATTTACTTCTATCGAGTTCCTTCTTGTTGATAAGTAACCTTGAAAATCCGATTATCGGTACAAGCGGGCCTTTTAAATCATGAATAAGCACTGAAATAAACCGCTCTCTCTGCTCATTCATTTCCCCTGTCCGCCACTCGATCAGTTCTTCCAAATGATATCTATATTTTTCGAGTTCTTCCTCATTAGCGTCGAGTTTTTCCACCATCCTGTTTATATGGGTCGCTAATCGTCCAATTTCGTCCTGTTGGTCCAGTTCTATTCTCGTGGAAAAATCTCCATTTGCTATAGAATCCACTTTCCCTGTAATTTCCCGCAACGGGCTAACAATACTGGCAGTAATTGCAGCTACCGAAAACAACCCGGCACCGATGGCCAGGATATTAATCATTGCCATAACCGATTTGGTTTTCTCGTAATTATATAAAGCCCTTTCCATTGTCTCTTCAGCGAGATGCTGCTCTACTGCAACCAGGGCATCGAGGTTATCAAGCAATCCCCACTGATGACTTCGCACTTCAGCCTTAAGAATCTCCATACCCTGGCGTGGACTGGCACCATTTTCAGCTGCGGCAATCGTTCGCCATAAACCAAATGTTACCTCCCCAATTTCTACCACAGAATTTATAATTGTATTTTCTTCTTCAATCTGTTCCTGCTTGGTAAGCTTTTCCAGTAATGAGAGATAGGTAGTGGCACTATCTTCGAAGCGCTTTCTTTCAAGATCCTTTGCGTCGGGTTCTGTTACCAGAAGAACATTACGAACAATTACGGCACTGTTGCGTGCCTGAAAACGCAATTCCTGTGCAATCTGAAGCCGTTGATAGTGTTTGCCTACAATATCATCAAGACTTTTTCTGATACTGTTGAGTCCCTTCATCTCCACAACTGCCAATACCAGCATCATTAACAAAATTACTCCTACAACAAAGCCGATTCGGGTCGCGATACGATAACGATGTAATAACATGTTCTCTACTTGGCCAATTCTCAGATATAATATGTTAGATTATTACGGTGAACCGCAGCAGGTCTTTTCTTTATTAGAAATCAGTTCTACAGCTGCCGGAATATAAGGAAAATGCCTAACTCGCGCATCTTGACTCTGGACATAACTGATGCGATACTAATGTATAACATATAACCAATAGAACTTGCCAGCGAGGTCAAAATGAAATTTCTCAAAGAACTCAGCCTGGAGTCACCTTTATCATCAGTTTCCACAGGTAAAGACTGGAAAACTGCCAAAACGACTAATCTCCTCAAACCATTTTCACCGGTAGATGGCTCGCATTATCTTGAGATCCCTTTGGCTACATCCGAGCAATATACAGAAGTCGTTGCTACTGCTAAAGACGCGTTTATTTACTGGCGTTCTCTACCTGCCCCACGGCGGGGAGAAATAGTCAGGCAAATAGGTGAAAAGGTTCGGCTATACAAACAGCCGCTCGGACATTTAATAAGCTACGAAACCGGCAAACCCCTTCAGGAAGGATTAGGAGAAGTCCAGGAGATGATAGACGTCTGTGACTTCGCCGTCGGCCAGTCGAGAATGCTCTATGGCATGACCACCGTTTCAGAACGACCACAACATAAGCTCTATGAGCAATACCACCCACTCGGCATTGTCGGGGTAATTACCGCCTTCAATTTCCCCCTCGCAGTCTACGGCTGGAACACTATGCTTGCTGCAATCTGTGGTGATGTCGTCATCTGGAAACCTTCCTCTAAAGTACCCGGGACAGCTATCGCACTACAAAAAATCATTGGAGAGGTTTGCCTGGAAAATAATCTGCCCGAAGGAATTTTTAATCTGATCATCGGCAACAGAGATGAAGTAGGCAACTCGATGCTTGAAGATACGTCAATTCCGCTGATCTCATTTACCGGTTCTGTTGCCTCCGGCAAGCATGCTGCAGAAGTGGTATCGCGCCGACTCGGCCGAACCATCCTTGAACTTGGGGGTAATAACGCAATAATCATAGCACCGAGCGCAGATTTAAAAATCGCCATTCCTGCTGTGGTCTTCGGTGCTGTCGGCACCACCGGACAACGATGCACCACCACCCGAAGACTGATTATCCACGATTCAATATATGACACGGTTGTAAAAAAATTACGCACAGCCTATGAAAGCCTGAATATCGGCAATCCACTTAACGAGATCAACCATATCGGTCCACTCATAGATTTGCAGAGTGTCCACGACTATCGTGAAGCAGTCGAGGCTATTACCGCACAGGACGGTGAAATTATTTATGGAGGAAATGTACTCTTTGGTCCGAATTACGAATCAGGCTGTTATGTCGAACCAACACTTGCTGCAGTTCAACCAAACTGTCTGATCGTCCAGGAAGAAACCTTTGCGCCGATTCTTTACCTGCTTCGCTATTCAGGTAGTGTCGATGAGGCAATCGCCATTCAGAATGGCGTACGTCAGGGCTTGTCCTCATCAATATTCACAACCGATATGCGTGAATCTGAAATGTTTTTATCAACAGTCGGTTCTGACTGTGGAATTGCAAACGTGAATATCGGTACTTCAGGAGCTGAAATCGGTGGTGCTTTTGGAGGTGAAAAAGAGACGGGAGGCGGCAGGGAATCGGGATCTGATTCATGGAAAGGCTATATGCGGCGGCAGACCGTTACGGTTAATTACGGAAGCGAGCTGCCACTTGCCCAAGGGATCAATTTCGATCTTTCCTGATTGTACTGGAAGTTCTCTCTCGGGCTATTTTTTCCCATTCTTTTCAAGATCACCTCGGCGCTCTTCCGCCTTGGGGAGAAAATAGCCTCCAAGCATTATCAACAGCTTGAGAGTCAGGCCGAAGGCAACAACGGTTGCCACCAGGCACCACAGCGCCTGCACCAGGGATATTTCACCGGTATGGATAAATTCGATGAGCGGCTGAAAAACATCGGTAACAGCAATAACTGCAACAACTGCAAGCAAAGCAGATCCGACGATAATTGGAGTAACAGCAGTACGTTTTTTCATTCTATCTATGCACCATAAATCTCTATCCACTATTTCCCTTGAGGGATAGTGGTAAAAAAAGCGAGAGTATATCACGCCTCCAGCCCGCGGACAACCGCAATATTCAGTTCATCCTATAGAAGTAAACAGCATGCCCGGTTGCCCAGGAGGCTGTTAACCAACTCAATAACATTACAATGCAAAATCTATTGGAATCACATCCCAGTACAACACCGTATCATCTCCCCAGGTTACTGCTCTCACCTTGCCATCCTGAGATACAACAATTCCAAGTACATTATGGAATTTTTTGCAGAGATAATAACATGATCGATGACGTGTACCCACGCTCTCGATACGCTCAATCTGCCGACTCATCCCTTCAGGGTCCAGAGCTTTGGACACATGCTGCCCCATCTCATAATTCCCCTGAATGATTCCACCAAAACCAATTAGCTCAGGTGCTTCAGTGGTTACAACGGCACCGTCAACGCCAGTTAAACGAGCGACGAATCGTGCATATTTAAATACCTGCTCATCGAGTTGTGACAACCTCTTCCCCTGCAGCGCAACGTAATCTTTCCAGCCCGCAACATAATCATGGCCGTACAATCTGCCGCAGATTGTCGCAAGCGCCTGCATTATTTCAAGAACAAGTGTTTTCAACTGAACATTTGCTCCGTTCTCTGCAAATCTGTATTTAATGGATATGTGGGGATTGTCTTTTGAAATGATATTTTCCATACCGGCTGGAAAGGACAATATCGTTCCTCCATGCCCTGAACGACGAACAGTGCTAATCACATGTTTGAAAAATTCCAGGTAGAGCTTACCCACAAAAGATGGGTCTATCCTTGCCCATTCATTTTTCACCATTAAAGGATTCTGGGCATGCTCTGCAGCAAGCTGGCTCTGGATCTTTGAAAAACGCTCTTTCATCCAGTCCGCCTGAAACACGTTAATGGAAGGAGCGATAATTTTGCCACCGGTCAGCTGTACAAGAATTTCAAGCCCACGAAAAACAGTCAGTCTTCCGGCTCCGACAACATTTATCCCGAGTGCCACCGGTAATGGAGCAGCCTGCTTGCTTCCACCGTGTATAACCTGAGTCCAGCGGGAACCAGAATGGATTACACCCCATATCTGCAGCCCTTCATTCTCTCTGAAACGTATACCAACCAAAGAGTTGTTGAAATTGATTGAAGGAACAAGCTTGAGCAATTCATAGGTATTATAGGGGCGCGGCTCGGCAAGTTTAAGAATAAACAGTCCCTGCTGCTCTCCTTCCTTAGAACGAAAATGCTCAGCTTCAGCAAGAATTAACCTGAACCTGATATCCCGGCTCTCCTCCTGCATTTGGCTTACCTGATAGCAGGTGGATAGCAATTCTTCCAGTACCTTATTACTGGGTAACGGTAACGGGCCGGCATCATTGGGGTCTCGCGTACCCATGGGTCTATGCCATTTTTCCAGTAATTGGACAACCAGATCCTGAGGATATTTATGAACCATAAGAGAGAAAACTCATCAGTTACGTTAAGGCTATAAGGGAATAACACTCGCATAAGATACACATTACGTATAATACTTTTAGGATACGACACTTTTGTAGTAGATGGAATATATTAAGGAAAAATTACTGAAAATTTATGTTTATGACTCAAAGAGAATGTAGAAAAGAACGTTCCCAGTCCTGCCATGAAACCTGCAGGTTCCTCAAACAGAAACATAACGATAAATCTTAACTGCGCAAAGTGCCGCTATGCTGTTTAAGAAACCTCCCCAGCAAACATCAACCACAGCTAATTTCAAACTGTAACCGTCCAGCAAAGCATAGTTGGTCATATCGAATACTCCATAGAGAACCAGTCCGTACAAAAGACCATAGCCAAGAGCAGACATAATCTGATTCCTTTCGGGTACCAGTGGTAACACGAAAACAACTATACCAAGTGGAATAATGAGATAAACAATCACAGCAGCCCATACTACAGGCGCAAAACCGTCACCACCAATACGGGCCAGAGCTCCCAGTTCCTCAACATAAAAAGGCCCCATAAGCAGTCCCAGCCAGATATAATCAATCACAAACAAAACAGGCAGCAAAATAAGATATGTCTTGAGCTTCGCCATGACCTCAATCCTCCTTCGTATTTGTACGTGGCGGTAAGGGGATAAACGAACTCGTCATTTTTTTGTACCGCTGGTATTTCTCGCTATCTTTATAGCGCTTCTCTATGAGCGGAATTCCCGACACTTTCAGAATAAGAAAGGTAATAACAAGAGGACCGATTGCCGTATACGAGCCACCCGGAACTGAGAGTGCGATACAATAAAGCCCCCACCACATCACTACTTCACCGAAATAGTTGGGATGACGACTGTATCGCCATAATCCACTCTGGAGAATTTGGCCTCGATTATATCTTTTATGCTTGAAGGAATCCAACTGATAGTCGGCGACAGACTCGATAACAAATCCTGTAAGCCACAATAATACGCCCAGAACATCTAGAACAAAGATATCTCCCGCATGCTGCCTGCCAATCACATAAAGGACTGGTGTAAGAATCACGAACATCAGGAAAGCCTGAAATAGAAAAACCTGAAAATAACTGCGGAGGGCAAAAGAGCGGCCCCACGCCTCCCGCAACGCACGATATCTGAAATCTTCAGGTTTACCTCTGTTCTTTAAGAATATCCGTGTGGATAACCTGCTTCCCCAGACAATTACCATAAAGCTCATAGCCACGGAACGTAACGTCACATGATCAATTGTACAGAGTGAGGTCAGCACAATTATTACACAACCTGCTCCCCAAAGTACATCAGCGATATCCTGGCGTTTGATAGCCAGAGAGACCAGATACCACAATGTTACGAAAAAAAAGAGTACCGCTGCATCAACATAAAGCATGTAGACCATTTTCTTCTCCTGTGAAAAGGTACAGCTTTATTCTATCAGCGCAGTCCTTGGAGTCAAAAATGAAAAAATATCTCTGTGATGCAATTGGTATATCTCTACAGATTTTTCAGGTGAAAAGAGCTGATATAGTAGAAAGCTCAACAATGGCAGAGGTGGTATACACTGCAAATTCAGGCAACCCGGGCAAGACGCGCCAGCTCCTGTTGGAGTTGTGACACCGCAAGCTCCTTAGCTTTAGCTTCTATTTCTATTGTTACCTCAAGATCCTTCCACGACTCCGGCATATCATCTGGATTTATATAATCATGGTGAGATCGTATATCGTTGCCACTCCACCCGTATTTAGGGCTGGAAAGGTGAAATAATGGTTCTCTGTCCCATGTTTTTCGAGCGAGCCCTGTGACATCATCAATAGACAATTCATCTTTCAGGCATCGATGATGATGCACATCATACACGAGGGGGATGCCCATTTTTTCACATACAGGAAACAGGTCCATCGGCGAATACACCCTGTCATCATTCTCCAAAGCCAGCCTTGAGCGGACAGCATAAGGGAGTCGATCTATGTTTTCCATTACACGACCCAGAGCACCGGCTTTATCACCATAAGCACCGCCACCGTGCAGTGTAATAACATCAGCACCTATCAATTCTGCCACTTCGGCGTGATAGATCAACTCTTCTATGGATTTTTCAGTCACCTGCTCACGCGGTGATGATAGCAAAGTGAATTGATCTGGGTGAAAAGTAAGACGAATGTTGTGTTTTCTGGCAAAGCCTCTGCTTGTCTCAAACAAATCCATGATCAGCGCATAGTCTGGAAGATCTGTCAGGGCGTAGTGTAACTTCGGATGAGTTTTTAACGGCAGCATCCTCGAATTTACCCGGAAACATCCAATACCGTTCATAGCACAATAGTCGATTGCCCGTACCAGCGAAGAAGCATTATGCAATACGGTTACCGAGATTTGCTCCAACCTGTTTTCTTTATCAAGGCGTTCGATGTATGTGGCCTGACGAGATTTAAACGTTATGTCTTCGTCCCGAAAAATACAGCACAGTCCCAATCGGTTTCGCTTCCCATTATACATCTATATCCTCCGCTTTATGTTTGACCAGCTTCAACATTGCCAGCTTCCTGTTCAACCTATTTTTAGACGATTTTTCCTATGTTCATTACGTTAAGCAGTGCAAGGCAGACAGCAATTGGTAAGAAATAGCTGGAAAATGATAGCAACAACTACTATTGTTTAGATACAACCAGCTGGAGGAATACTATGAAGACACCGGATATGTATAAAGTCATTCTTAACTCTTTAGATACCCATGTAGCTGTACTTGATGGCGAGGGATACATCCTCGAAACAAATGCAGCCTGGCAGAATTTTGCCCGAGATAACGGGATGCAGGGCGCGATTGACTGTGTGGGGATGAACTATCTGCACATATGCGACCAGAGTAAAGGCACAGACATAACCGTTACCACTATCGGCACAGCAATCCGTGGTGTTATTGACGGTACAGTCTCGGAATATTCAACTCAATATCCCTGCCATTCGCCAACCGAAAAACGCTGGTATTCGCTCAAAGTGCTTCCATACAGATCAGCCGGGCAGCAACGAGTTATTATCACACATGAAAATATCACCGACATGATCCTCATCCAGGAGGAACTCAGAGCAAAAGAAGAACTTCTTTCACACAAGGCTGAAAAACTCGAAGAAACTAATATCGCGATGAAAGTATTACTCGATCATCGAAATCGTGATCGCCAGGAACTTGAAAATCGCTTTCTTGCCAATATTCGTGAACTTGTTCTTCCCTATCTCGAAAAACTTAAAACAGCTCGATTGCAGCAACGCGAAAAAGCTTTGCTATCCATCATGGAAGAACATCTTAATGATATCAGCAGCCCTTTTCTTAACCGCCTTTCCTCCCTGCATCTTATGCTTACCCCGCAAGAGCTTGAAGTAGCGCTCCTGGTTCGTCAGGGAAAAAGCAGTCAGGAAATCAGTGACGTACTCAATATCGCGGTCGCCACAGTCAGTTTTCACAGAAAAAAACTTCGCAACAAACTCGGTCTCGAGAGTCGTACTCAAAACCTCAGGACCTACCTGCTCTCATTGCAATAACAGTATTGATGAGAAATCGCAGGAGGCCCGTCCAGGAGGGTGTCACTCCTTATACCGTCTCATTCCCTTGTCTCTCAATAAAGTATGATTAACCTGTGACAATAGTTATCAGTACCACCATGATCACTACCTAATCAATTTTGCAGAGAGCTATGACTAAAAACACACCTGAATTCCCCCTTGCCAAATTGCATTTCGACAATGCTTTCACCCGTGAATTACCCGCTGATCCACTGCTTGAAAACATGCGTCGTCAGGTAACCGGTTCATGCTACTCACGGGTTAAACCGACAAAAGTCGCTCAACCTTCACTCATCGCCTATGCGCGTGAAGTAGCTGATCTACTTGACCTTGATAAAGATAGCTGTATGTCTGAACTTTTCACAGAGGTATTTTCCGGCAACAGCATACTGACGGGTATGGACCCTTTCGCAATGTGTTACGGCGGCCACCAGTTTGGTAACTGGGCCGGTCAACTTGGTGACGGGCGTGCAATCAATCTTGGTGAAATAGTTAACAGCAGAGATGAACGCTGGGTTCTCCAGCTTAAAGGTGCTGGGCCAACCCCCTATTCCAGACGTGCAGACGGCTTAGCTGTACTACGTTCATCTGTAAGAGAATTTCTCTGTAGCGAGGCAATGTATCATCTCGGTGTCCCGACAACGCGCGCCCTCAGTCTCATTGATACTGGCGAACCGGTACTTCGTGATATGTTTTACGATGGACACCCTGAAGAAGAACCGGGAGCAATTGTCTGCAGAGTTGCGCCGTCATTTCTCCGCTTTGGTAATTACGAAATTCTTGCCTCGCGTGGTGATAAAGAACTTCTGAAACGACTGGCGGATTATACAATCAAAACCGATTTTCCCCACCTCGACCAAACCGCCGAAGATATATATCTACAATGGTTTTCAGAAGTGTGCAGTAGAACAGCTCGACTCATTGTCCACTGGATGCGAGTTGGTTTTGTACATGGTGTAATGAACACCGACAACATGTCGATACTTGGCTTAACTATCGACTACGGACCATACGGCTGGCTTGAAGATTATGATCCGGAATGGACACCAAATACCACAGACAGTGTCGGCAAACGTTACGCTTTCAGCAATCAGGGACTCATAGCTCAGTGGAATCTGGTCCAACTCGCCAACACCCTGTATCCGCTCATCAACGATGCCACAGCCCTTCAGTCTACGCTCGACAATGCGTATACCCGAGAATTCACATCAGGTTGGAAAACCATGATGGCAAATAAAATAGGGTTAGACAGGTTTATTGACGAATCAGACACCCACCTCATTAAAGAACTGACGGATATTCTACAGGAAGCCGAAACTGACATGACGATATTTTTCAGGCAACTGGCAAAACTTGATATCTCGGAAACACTCGACATAAGCCAAGTGCCCGAGCAGCTCATTCAAGCCTATTACCGTCCTGAGCAACTGACACCGGTATACCTCAACCGCCTGCATAAGTGGTTCAAGGATTACAGACACCGCTTTCAAGCGGGGAGCATAACAAACTCAGCACGGACCGCCCTGATGGATCGTACCAATCCTAAATATGTCTTACGCAATTATCTCGCTCAGGAGGCTATAGACAAAGCGGCAAATGGCGACAACTCAGGAGTCCATGAATTACTGGAATTGTTGCGAAGACCATACGACGAACAACCGGAAATGGAAAAACAGTATTATCGTAAACGCCCGGAATGGGCACGCCATAAACCGGGATGCTCAATGCTATCCTGAAGTTCCTGACTTACGGCGCAGGCTGCGCCGAATAGAATAAAACGAGCTGAAAATCTATAAAAGCAGCACTATTGAGAGCGGAACAAACGATAACAGGGTTGAGAGTACAATCGACGATGATGCCAGTTCAGTATCACTGTTGAGTTGTGATGAAAGTACATAAATGGCTGTCGAAGCAGGCAGACTGAGAAAAATCATCCCGACTTTAAACGGTATCCCGTCAATACCGGCCAGTGTATATGCCACATATCCAGCGCCGGGCAAAAGCATCAGCTTCAGAAATGCTGCTGCAAATGCATTGAAAAAATGGAGCTGTACTCCGGCAAATGTGAGTGAACCACCAATGGAAATGAGAGCCATCGGCAGGGTAACCATTGAGAGCAACTGCAAAGAATTATTTAGAAATGCCGGAAATTCACCAAAAGCCCGTGAATACAACAACCCGGATGCACATCCAATTATCAGCGGATTTGCGGCAAGTGCCCTCACCAGCATCTTTACCCGCCTGGCCATCGAGAGCTCTTCCCCCGAGAACCAGATAAGCGTTGATACTGCGTAGATGTTAACCATTGGAATGGCAAGACCGATAAGAATGCCGAAAATGGCAATCCCCTGCTCACCAAGGCTGTTTAAGATAACAGCCACCCCTATATACGTATTAAAACGGTAACAACTCTGTGAAAATGAACCTGCCTGAAAACTGTGAACAGGGAGAAACCGAATGACTAATGCGCTGACCACAAACATGAAAATCAGCACGGCCAGGGTGACGAGGCAGAAACTCCAGTTAATGTCTGCGCCGTAGGGCGCACCACCTATTTTCCAAAACAGCATCACCGGAAAAAAAATGTAATAAACGAGCCTGTCCGATTGCTGCAGAAAAGAGGTGTCAGTAAACCCACGCGCTCTCAACAGGACTCCGAGAACAATCAATATAAATACTGGAAATAATGAATTAAGTATTATCAAAGTTCTCGTAGTCCGATGTCATTCACTCGTCTCAATCCTCATCTAAAGGTAAAACTGTTGTACTTTTAATCGTTTCCAGCACAAATGACGTGCGGATATTCTGAATACCGGGGATTGCTGTAAGTTTCTCATTGATAAACGTGGTGTAGCTCGGCATATCTCTTACAGCGACCTTCATGAGAAAATCCACATCACCCGTCAGCTGGTAGCACTCCTGAACTTCCTCAAGATCAAGGAGCTTCCCTTTAACATTGGGTAACGATATAATTTCACTCAGACTCACTGATATAATTATTATAGCCAACAGACCAAACCCTGCCTTTTCGCGGTCTATCAGTGCAGCATACTGACGAATCATACCTGAAGCTTCCAAACGCTTCACCCTCTCCAGCATGGCGGGTGGTGAGATACCTATCTCTGCAGCCAGTTTCGAATTGGTTATACGCCCCTGTTGCTGCAATATATTCAGTATTTTCCTATCTGTTTTATCCATATATTTTCCCTTCAATTAACTAACATGAAGCTGTGGCGCCCAATTGAGCAGAACTATTGTATTGAATTTTATTCATACTTCCAAGCAAAATACTTAATTAAATTTAGCAACTTTCACCTAAACCCAACAGATACGATTAATCACCTATTGACAGCAGCCTAATTAAATAATACAAATACACATTGCAAGCTAACTTTAAAAGCACCATCTCGCCCCCGCCGACATATTGTTAAATTGTATGCATTTTCCAATGTAGTTCTTTGCGGTGTCAGAATCAGCCGTTTACATTTGTCGCTTATGACCGATATTAAGTTCGGTCACATGTCCGGTGCTAATATACTCATTGGTGTTGCAGTGCATATAAGCCAGCCGTTTTTGTATCCATGGGCGAGCCTGGCAAACGTGCCGTTGATAATAATGTAGTGCTCTTCTTCCTCTTGATAGTCCCTGCCATTGGTATTTCTGGCTATCTGAATCAGAATATTCCAAAAGGTTCTGAAACAGGGTCCGGGTATATCGGCAGTAAGATTATCCTCCTCTTGTTCAACTACAATCAACATTGCAGGTTTGCCACGCTCATGGGTACATTTTTTTCTTTGCAGAATCCATGATACAGATGCAAGCCAGTTCTTTTACACCACGACTTCATTTCAACTGGTGGCAACTGCAGAGCCGACTATCTATTAAATTTTTTCCTGGGCATATTCAAAATCAGTAAGCTGAATGCAATAGCAATCATACCCGCAAGTGTTGCTGTGTCCGGTGACTCACCATCCAACAGCAACCAGCTGAGACAGGCACCTGAAAGTGGAATCAAAAACTTCCAGATGTTTAAGTCAGAAACATTAATACCCTCAATTTTTAACAGATTGAACCAAATTGAAAGAGCCAGTGCCGACAAAACGCTTAACCAGGCAAGTGAATAGTAATATTCTGCTGGATAGACAATTGCCACACCGTCCTCGACCAAAAAAGATAACAGCAGCAATAACAAACCACCGACAACGAGTTGAGCGGAGTTTAATACCAGAGGAAAGATATTCGCTGTTCTCTTCGACACCATGAGATTTCCCATGGCTGCGGAAAGATTGGAAAGCAACAGTAAACCGATACCTACCAAAGCCATCCCTCCCTCGACGCTCAATTCACCACGATCAAGAGCAATAACCGCCACGCCCGTCAATCCCATCGCCAGACTTACACCTTTTCGCATTGTCATACGTTCAGCATCTGAGACAAAATGGGCGACAAAAGCTATTATCAAAGGCTGTGTGCCGATAATAATTGCCGCAACGGCACCTGGAAGCAACTGCAGCCCCTGGTAGAAAAGGGTGTAGAGCAACGTAGTCTGTAACACTGCAACCAACAGAACTGTTCGGTAATTGTCTTTAATCTGGCATATATATTTTTCAGGACTACCGCAAAAGGGGAGAACCAGCAAACCGGCGAGCAGAAAGCGAATACCGGCAAAATGGAGGGGAGTCGTATATTGCAAGCCTATCTTTATAGCAGCAAATGCCGAAGACCAGAGCAGGCAGGCAATAATTGCCATAAAAGAAGTATACTTGAATAATCTGACCACAAAGCCTATCCGGGCAGCCATCGATGCTATCGGCGCTGCTGTTTGTCAGCAAAAAATATTTACACAATCCCCAAGCCTCACTCATCACTCATACCATTCGAATGAGAACCAGCCTAAATAGTTCCTTAAATCAACAAAGCTGATGTAATGAAACAATCAGGCAGACTGTGTCTTTCACCTGTCTGCAACGGTCGACTTTGTAACAG
This sequence comes from Desulfosediminicola flagellatus, assembly GCF_005116655.2. Lineage (GTDB taxonomy): Bacteria > Desulfobacterota > Desulfobulbia > Desulfobulbales > Desulfocapsaceae > Desulfopila > Desulfopila flagellata. Next base: position 4,965,874 of record NZ_CP050698.1, read on the forward strand.
AAAGCTCTTCTATTTACAATATCCTTGTCCTAACCTGAATAGATCCTTAGTAGATCATACGATGTCAATAGCTATCAACCGGGATAGCTTCCTATTGGCGACTGCTTTTATCATTACACACTCAGACATCCACTGTGCGAGAAGCTACTCTATTGATAAGGTCTGCACTTTTTCACTTCTTCAAATTTCTTAAATTATCGGAAGTTCGATAGTAAACATCGTACCTTCACCGGGTGTAGTTAATAAACCTAGCGTACCACTATGTTTTTCTTCCACTACCCGACGCGCTATGGCAAGCCCCTGCCCGGTCCCTTCTCCCCGGGCCTTGGTTGTGAAAAACGGCTCAAAGATCTTTTCCCGAAATTCTTCAGGAACCCCTCCACCGGTGTCCTTTATCATAATGCGCACATTGTCCTTGAGCCGCTCACTGGAAATAGTGATAAGCCCGCGCCCTTTAATACCCTGTTCCGTTAGTGAGCCTATTGCATGAGCAGCATTGACAATAAGATTCAGGAATACCTGATTCATTTCACTGGCAAGGCACGAAACTTGAGGCAAATCTTTATCGAAGTTGGTTTCTATATCTGCCACATATTTCCACTCATTCTTACTAATGGTGATCGCATTCTCCAGCAGCACGTTGATATCCACAAGCGATTTTTCGTCGCTTCCCGGATGTGAAAATTCTTTCATTGCCCGAACAATGGCGTTTATTCTCTGAATTCCTTCAAGTGACTGTTCAAGTGTTTTGGGAAGTTCTTCCAGAAGGTAATCAAGGTCAGCGTCTTCTCGTGCTTCATCAATTGCTTTCTGTAACTCCTCCACGTTCACAGTACCGCTGGAAATAATCGAGGTAAACAGCTTTTCATGTTCATCCAAAAGATCAGATAAATCAGTGAAACTGTCCTGGAGAAAATTCATATTATCCATTACGTACTGGACTGGTGTATTTATCTCATGGACAATACCTGAAGCGAGTTGCCCAACAGCCTCAAGCTTTTGTCGTCTGCTTGCTTCACGTTCACTTGTTAACCGTTCTGTCACATCCTCTAAAAGCTCAACGGCAGCGATTATTTTACCCGCTTTGTCCCGAACGGGTGAAGTAAGCATACTGAAATCTTTTTTTCCTTCCGCGGTATAGAGCTGTCTCACCCCCTTGCCGTTTTTACCTTTAAACAATGCCTCCCGGAGAGGGCAGTGCTTACAGGCAGGGGTAATTCCAGGGCTTAAACGTAAATGGTAACAGTCCCCTCCCTCGCGGGGTGCGTTCGGAAACCAGGTGCGCATCTGCTGATTCATTTCAAGCAATTTCATATCCGGTCCGATCATAGCCACGCCGATGGAAAGATTTTCCATGATGACACCGAGCTTTTCCTTCCTGCTCCATGCCTTTTCCTCAAGTTGCCCTTTATACGCCTTCATCTGAATGGCAAGAAAATGGTGCCTCAGAGCATTCTCGACTGTGATGATCAGCATGTCCCGCGTGACAGGCTTTATAATATACCCATACACACCGACATCCATAATCTCACGAGCAAGATCAGGATCGGTAGTAGCCGTGAGCATTACCCGTGCAGTCTCTGGGTGGTTTTCTTTCACATGCTGAATCAGAGAAAGCCCACTCTCATCCGGCATCTTCAAATCTACAAGTACAAGATCAAAGGGCCTGGTTTTCAGTATATCCCGTGCCTCTTTGCAGCTGGAGGCTGTAACACAGTTGTAACCTGACTGTTCAAGCATACGCGCAACCAGGCGCCGGAGAGGACCTTCGTCGTCCACTGCCAGGATCCATATATGCTGCCGGCTTAATTCCAACTGTTCTTTGTCCATACCAGCCCCTTAGGCTTCAGAATCGGCGGCTTCCCTTGAGATGCCGATTTAAGGTAAAATGAGGATATTTGCCACAGAGCTGTCATTTCTTGAGTGGTTTCTGTCCCACACTAACAGTGACATCTTTTCAAGATGTGAATTCTCCACTCTATTCTCTGGCCATTTCTACTATAAACTTTATAGGAAAAGCAGATTGAAGTCAAAATACCAACCAGAGAAAGGGTACATCTACTTATGTTCGCTGCAAAGACATGCAGAGCGTTTGAGTCTGCCTACGACATCATTCTTTTACAAGCCCCAGCCAACGCCTCAGCATCTCATATAGCTCTTCTGTTGTAAACGGCTTACCGAGCGAATCATCCATACCGGCACTCTCCATCTGCACCTGCATATCATCGCTATTATGTCCAGATATTGCAATGATCGGAATGCGGTTCCCCTGTTGCTCCCTACTTCGAATCTTACGGGTAGCTTCAAATCCATCCATTTCCGGCATAAGACAATCCATCAGTATCAGGTCGTATGTCCCGACCTCCCAGCTTTGAACTGCACGTTTGCCATTATCTACAGTGTCAACATTACATCCAAAGAATTCCAGGGTGGCGATAACCACTTCCTGATTCACCACGCTATCTTCAGCCAGGAGAATATCTGCTGATATTTTAGGCAAATTTTTTTTAACCATGTGAAAAGTCTCCTGCCCTACCGGGGCCGTTCTGTTCATATCTAATGACAGGTGTTAGATTCATCGGATCAGCTTGATTCCCGTGGTAAAAATTTTGCAGTAAAATGCCTGAGAACAGGGCTCTGTTCAATAATTGTATAACCAGTAAGACGATCGCGCTGCCCAGCAAGTTCGATGACTATTTCGGCCAGATAATCAACATGGCTCTGGGTATAAACCCGACGTGGGAAAGCCAGTCGGACGAGTTCCTTCGCAGCCGGTTTTTCAGTGCCGTCAGGTTGCAGACCAAACATCACGCTGCCGATCTCTACCCCACGCACTCCCCCCAGCAGATACAATCCGTTTGCAAGGCTCCATGCCGGATATTGATTCCAGGGAATATGGGGCAGCATACTTTTCGCATCAATATAGAGTGCATGCCCACCGGTTGGCTGGATTATCGGTACACCTGCTGCCAGAAGTTTTTCGCCGAGATACTCTATTGAGCGCACACGATATGCAAGATAACGCTCATCCATAGCCTCATAGAGGCCAAGAGCTACAGCTTCCATGTCATAACCAGCCATCCCGCCATACGTTGGAAAACCTTCCATCAGGATCTCAAAGCTCCTGCACTGAGCAGCCAGGATACCGTCATTCATCGCCAGAAAACCACCGATATTAGCCATGCCATCTTTCTTGGCACTCATGGTGCAGCCATCGGCATAACTGAACAGTTCCCTGGCAATTTCTATTACAGGTGTATCTGCATACCCGGCCTCCCGCTCATGAATAAACCAGCAATTTTCTGCAAATCGGCAGGCATCAAGAAAGAAGGGAATATTATGCTCTTTTGCCAGTTCACTCACCCTGCGGATATTCTCCATACTGACCGGCTGTCCACCACCTGAATTATTGGTAACGGTCACCATGATGATAGGTATCGATTCAGCGCCTTCAGTGCGAATAAGATCTGCGAGTTTTTCCAGATCCATATTCCCTTTAAAGGGATGGATAAGCGCAGGATCAGCCGCTTCATCAATCACCAGATCGCGCGCTTCAGCTCCGCAATTTTCCACATGTGCTCTGGTTGTATCAAAATGCGTGTTATTCGGAATTATCTTGCCACTGCCGGCAATACTATGAAAAAGGATATGTTCAGCGCCACGCCCCTGATGAGTAGGCATGACGTGGCTAAAACCGGTTATATCACGAACAGATTTCTCAAAACGATAATATGATCTGGCCCCTGCATACGATTCATCACTGGCAATCATCCCGGCCCACTGCTTTGACGACATCGCACCTGTACCGCTGTCGGTCAGCAGATCGATCAGAATATCTTCAGCTTTTAGCAGGAATGGATTATACCCCGCACTCTCAAGCGCTTTTTCGCGATGTTCAACAGTGGTGAAATCAAGAGGCTCAACAGAACGGATACGAAACGGCTCAATAATAGTGCCAGGAGTATAGGCTTTGAGTTTCATCGTGACCTCTGTGGATAGTAGAGAGGTCATTGTATGCAGCCGACCTCAACGTTGAAAACAAAAGGAAAAACACATCCCTTAATAATTTCTATCACACAGAAGTCGTTACTATCAAATGTCTTTCAGATGGCGCTCCGAAAAGAGCGCCGGAAAATCATACGTCAACAGCAGTAATCACCCACCAAAAAGCAGATATACCGCTATTCTCAAAGTAGAATAGAGCAGCACCAGCCCTGTACAGATAATACAGGCCATACTGATGAATTTATGGCTCATATTTTCTTTCTTACGCTCCTGATAACCAAGCAACAGGCCGCACAATGCTCCAACTGCCATACCGCCGCCATGCCCCCAGTTGTTAATGCCGGGAACCATAAATCCAAAGATAAATATTCCGATAGCCCAACCACTCAACTGGCTATAAACCGCATTGCCATAGGCTCCACCTCGACTTTTACCGTAATACAAAGCAGCACCTATCAAACCGCAAACAGCCGCAGATGCACCGATGGTAAACGCCACTCCGAAAAGTGCCGATATAAGAAACCCACCAATTCCACTCAAGGTATAAATTGAGATAAACCTGCTCGTGCCATACTCTTTTATCAAAAGCGGACCAAGCTGATGCAGAGCAATCATATTAAAAACGATATGCATCAGGCTGCCATGCAGGTAATTGGCCGTAATCAGCGTCCACCACGCTTTGTTGTAGAAAAGAGGAACAGACCCTGTAGAACCAAGTGCCTGTAGAGCCGGGCTGGTTGGTGATAGAAAATTAAACGGACTCCCCCGGAATACCAAACCTCTCGGATCTATCAGAAGAGAAAGGACAAACATCACTACATTGGCAATAAGAATAATCTTCAGTATTCCGGCTCCATCGTTATTGCGCGTGAAGATATTATCCTTCCAGAATGAACCGGGATTATTCAAGCCACAGTACGGGCACGTTGTTGTATTACGACTGATCAGCCTTTGGCAATCAGGGCAAAGAAAAGAGTTTCGTTGTTGAGGAGATGTCATCTGTTTTAATTTGAGATATTAGCGTACAGCTAAAGGATTTTTAATGGTTCTGTTATATACATACGACGTTCGTTCAAGCAAGGGTCAGCCTCCGGAAATCGCTGGAAAGATATCGATCTCATCATGCTCGCCGACAATATCGTTTCTTTTCAAAACCTTTCCAGCCCTGACTGCAATATAGCCGCCAAGTTCAATGTCAGCTTTGGCGGCACACTGCGTAAGAATTAATTCCAAAGACTCAGGTCTATCAATACTCAGCGAAACGGAACCCGCATCGCTGAGTTTGAAGTTCACCTTTACCATCGACGCGCCTCGGCACTTTCTTCATCGGTGATATCCATCCGCTCGCCGGTTTCCACCTGGGCTTCATCATAGAATGTCTCAGCAAAACGGTAATCAAGCGCTGTAATCCCTGCATCGGTGTTGAATTTATGCTCCAGCCGCAACGTCTCTTTGACGAAATCGTCAAACTCTTCAGAGGTAATATCAACACCATGACGCGCCTTGATAAGCTCAAGCAACGGTGTCATATCGTTGCGCACTGAGTAGCGCACGAAGTTGCACATTCCCATTGCATCCATACGTGAACCGATAACCTGAAACTTCTTGGATAAAACCACCTTTCCTTCCTTGCTGATTGGATCATCCTCATCACGCAGAGTAAAACCAAAGGTATGATCCGCGCCCATTGGTGAGGAAAGATAGGTCATTGCCATTCCTTTAGTACCGCGAGGCTCATAGGCAGGAATGGCCTGACCGAGCACGTGCGGTGCATGGCGTACTCCAAGCACTTTTGCAGCGACCTTACAACCTGACCCGATGATCCGGCCAAGCGGTGTGAGTTCTTTGACTTCGTTCATCAACCTAATGGCCGCATCGCTATCACCAAATTCGGCAAGCCCTGCTTCCATGGCAACACCGATTGCAGCCCCGCAATCGAGAGTATCGACACCAGCATCATTGGCAATACGATTCATCTCAGCAATGGCATCAAGATTTTTAAGGCAAAGATTAGAACCCATAAGAGCCATTGTCTCATATTCTACGGGCGAGCAGAGAAGCTTGCCGTCTTTATCAGGATAAACGTTTGAACACTGAATCGCGCATGGATGCTGACAGGCATGCTGAGTCATCCCTTCACCGCCCCGCGCCTTGATTGTGTCATACATAGTCTGGGCGTTAATATCCTTTGCACCTTCAAATTCACCGTGGGTGAAATTTCTGGTCGGTAGCACCTTGAGCGCCTGACAGATGTCAACCATCGCGGCTGTTCCGTATTTGGTAAACTGAGATGACACCGGGTTTTCTTTAAGCAACTGAACGATTTTTCTGGTACCTGCCTTAAACCCATCCTGATCGATATAATCAGGTTTTACCTCTCCATCGTTCAGAATTACTATTGCGACAATTTTCTTGCTGGCCATAACAGCACCCATGCCGCCGCGACCTGCATAACGGGAACACACACCATGCGGGTCAGAACAGGCAATACCTGATGCAAGAAGTAATTTTTCAGCGGCAGGGCCGATGGTTATACAGCCCGCTTTTTTACCGAATCTCTCACTCAACAGTTCGGATTTTTTATAAACGCCTTTACCGGCAATAAATTCGCCGTCAATAAATTCGGTGGAATCTTTACCGATAACAATTATTTTCCAACCAGCTTTATCAGAAGGAGCATCTTCGAGCGCAATACATCGCAAGCCCTGTTCGGCCATTCGTAATCCTACAATACCACCGGCATTACTCTCTTTTATACCGCCCGTCAGAGGACTCTTGCCTCCGATGCTTAACCTGTTTGAGCTTGAAACTGTTGTACCGCTCAAGGCACCATTACAGAAAAACAGAGTATTCTTTTTACCAAACGGGTCGCATGTTGGGTCTACTTCCCGGCTTACAAGTCGGGAAGAAAGCGTTCGTGCGCCAAGCAGATACTCTTTGGCGGTGAAGCTCTCATTTCTTGACTCACCAGTAGCGGTGTTAATTCTCAGAATGGAAAACATCGTACGTCCTCTCGGCTTGATATAGGCGGGTCTGAACCGGTATTTTCAGTACGTCTACATGAGTAAATAGCCGGCAAATTTTATGATTCCACTATATTGATTGTGGCCAAATTATAAGTCAATTACAGCTTGGTCAAGTATACAATTGTTTTTTTCCATTTTTCAGTTGAGTTATACCGAAATGTGAGAACATACACATCTTTTGGATTCAATCAGTGCCCTGAACATGCTTCATTGGATTTTTCAGGTAAATCTCACTTGGTTTTCCTGCAAGATAAATAGATTCCAGATATGAGAATTTCCGCGGCAACTGGGCCGGAGTCCCCCTGGTAACAAGAAAATCTGCAGGTCTTCCTTTCTGCAACAGCCCTGCTTCTGTTATTCCCAGCAGCTCAGCACCAAGTGAAGTTGCGCTCTGCACGATCTCCTCAAGGCTATAACCGGCCTTGGTGAATAGCTTCATCTCTTCAAAAACACCTTCTCCATGCAACACGCCCGGACTGCCGGAATCAGTGCCAAGAACAACCTTCACACCGATCTCCCTTGCCAGTCTCAACTGGTCAAGTTGATGCTGAAGATTTTTACGGGCAACCACTTCACCATTTACATTTCCCTGGTAGGAAAGTATTTCAGCATAGGCCTTCATGGTACAGACTGTAGGTACCCAAAAACAGCCTTTTCGAGCCATTAACTCAAGATTTTCTCGACCCATGAAAAATCCATGTTCAATAGAATGGCAACCCGCCTCAACCGCCTCCTGCACCGGCAGTTTTCCATTAGCATGCACCATCACCTTTCGACCATCCTTCTCTGCCTCACGAACAAGCATACGTATTTCTTCAGCATTAAACTGCGGCGCTGTCTCTTTTCCGTAATTCTTCAAACTGTTGAGGCCTGAATTTACCAGTTTAATAAACGATGTGTGACCCTCTTCCCGCAAATAGGCTTCTGCAAGTGTTTCTCCCTGCGCAGGACATCTGCCGATTAACCCCCCATATCTACCTTTGCGGTGCCAGGCACGACCGGGCGTAATAACCTGCACGGGAAATTTTAGCGATGCTGCTCTGTTCAGATATGTGTGCACACAGTTATCCCTATCCCCACCGTCACGCACCGTAAGCACGCCATGATTAAACAACTGCTCAAGATGTGTTTCGATATACGGCTCCAGCTCTTCACAACCTGCAACAAGCTGGTTCTCCCTCGTTTGCTGGTCCATACTTCCAGACATTGCCAGATGCACATGACTATCGATAAACGGCGGCATAACAGCACCAAATGAAAAGTCAGCTGTCAGTTTCCGGTGCTGAACAATCTGTTCAGAGTATTTTTCGATATGTGTAATACTCCCTTCAGTGATGGTCATCACAACATCTCGCAGAATCGGCCCGCCGCTGCCGTCAATCAACCACCCAGCACGAATATATGAAATCCCGGTCATAAAACAGCTCCCTTTCCCGATGCTTTTATTGCGATAGATTTGTCGTAATCGGATATTTTTTCATTTTCACGCTAACACTATGCATATAATAACCATTTCTCTGCAGCAGCAAGGAGCAGTGCTGAAAAACCTCCTCCTGGTCCTATTTATATTTCACGTTCATTATGGCATACAATTATCTACGTCATACAGTTTTCATGTGAAACAGGAAAGCATCATGCATATTCCCCTATCAGTGAGGTGACTATGGTAGACGCATATACCATCGCACATTTTGACTTTGATAATCTTCCGTGGCTTACCAGCCCTCGTAATGCTCTTCAACTGCAAGGTGTTGCACTGGGTTTTATAAAAATCCCTCCAGAAGATGGTTATACCTTCACTCACACGCACAGAGAGCAGGAAGAAGTGTATATAGTTATAGAGGGTTCAGGAACTATAGCTATTAATGACGAGTTACTCGACCTTACTCCAGGTGATGTGATACGGGTCTCGCCCAATGCAAAACGCGCCTTGAAAGCTGGAGGTGATGGGCTATTTGCCATATGCGCTGGAGCAGTCCCGGCAGGATTCCCCAAAAATCCGCAATCGAGATATATGATTGATGACGGCGTGCCTGATTATGATGACATCCCGCCATGGCACCGTGACAAACGCGAGGTAGTAGAGAAAAACATGATACTCAAACAACGCATGCTTAAGTCCCAACTCAAACGAAAAAAGCGGAATGAGTAATACCAAAAAAACGTTCAGTCGCCGTGCCCTGCTGAGAACCTTAATCTATTCTACCATCGCACTCTCTGGTTCAACAGCTTATGCAACGTCTGACAATCTCGAAATCCTTCATACAGATGTACCAATAGAAGGGCTTCCTGCCGCCTTGGATGGTTTTACAATCGGCGTGATGTCTGATTTTCATGCCGGTGCCTTAGGAAATAATGAAGTGTGTCTGAATGCCATCCAGGCGATGCATGAACTCAAACCTGATATGATTACTCTGGCTGGCGATTTTGTTGACGGGGCAAACAGTCATGACGCTGAAAATATACACAACAGCATGTTCCTCTTTCAAGAACTAGAAACCCTCAATGCACCATTTGGGGTGTTTGCAGTTCTTGGTAATCATGACCACTGGGCTGATAGTAAGCATGTAACCGAACTGTTGACAGCAAAAAACATCCCCGTTTTGAATAACAGAAATATCAGGCTGGCAAATGGACTGATTCTGGCAGGCGTCGATGATTTATGGGAAGGCCCCGGGGATATCAGGAAAGCACTCAGGGGAGTTGAGTCAGAAAAACATATAAATATGTTATCTCACAATCCTGATATCAATGAAGATCTCATTCATGACAGCTCCGTATCCCTGGTAATATCCGGACATACACACGGAGGGCAGATTCGGGCACCAATCTCTCACTGGGCTCCCTGGGTTCCTTGTGGACCACGATACACAGGTAAAACCGGCTTGATTTTTGAGACCGCTCAACGGCGTAGTTTTATTAGCAAAGGAGTTGGGACATTTCTCCTGCCTCTACGATTATTTTGCCCGCCTGACGTTGCGGTATTGCACTTAAGAAGTGTAAAAGTATAGACACATTAGCTCCCGCATATGGTAATAGTTCACCTATGTTTCACCTGTTTTTTTGAAATGTCCATGAACAGCAATAGAATGTCAGAGAGGCGAACATGCAGCAGATCAGGTTTTCGGATGCAATTCAAAGATTGGCCAGTTTCGGTATTAAGGATCAGTATATCTATCTGATCGATCTGGTGTTACTCTGTGAAATGGCCTGGGCTGATGGAAAAATTCAGGACGCGGAACGGGACGTACTCTTTGGGCATCTCAACTGTCATGTTGACAGTATCAATCGACTGGCAGGCTGTAACGTTCTCAGCCATAAAAGTGCCAAAGAGTTTGTCAGAACGTTTCTCGATAATCGTCCGGACCAGAAGCTACTCAAGGAGATTCATGACCTCATCCCCGCAATAAGACTGAGCAGCAAAGATCCTGAAAGTGTCGAGAAGATCCGACTGGATATTCTTAACGGCTGTCTCGATATAGCAGCAAGCGCAGTGACAACCTACCCTTATGGACTAACCGAGCGTTTTACTGCTGAAGAAAAAGAATGCTATCATAAGATTGTACAACTGCTGAGCTAATATTTTTTGTAACTATTCAATAGCACTCCACCTACCCATATAGTTACACGTCTTTACTTTTGGGCCACACCCTCTGTTCTCTCTTTTTCATCGAGATATAGAGATTTTCTACTTTTGTCCGCGCCCAGGGTGTTTTGCGTAAAAGCTTCAGACTCGAATTTATTGTAGGATTAGTAGTAAAACACTTAATCTTTATATATTTACCGAGTTTTTCCCAGCCATAATCAGCAACCAGAGCTGTCAAAATCTGCTCTAAAGTCACTCCGTGCAGGAAATCAGGTGTTTTCTTTTCACTCATAAATCGGGGTATCTCGTATTTAAAATATTAAGAGAGGAAGTTATTGCTGCAATAGGGTTTCAGCCTGAAGAGCCACTATCCTTGCGGGTATTGGCGACAATACTCATAAAGCGCAATACTGGTCGCAGTAGCCGCATTAAAACTATGGGGTAACCCATATACAGGGATCTCAACAACATCATCTAAAACTTCCAGAATTTCGGAAGTTAACCCTGTACGTTCGTTGCCAATCACCAGGGCTGTACGTCGCGAAAATTCGTAGCAATGCATACTCACTGAATTCGTTGTCTGCTCAAGACCTACCAGCCGGTAGCCATCATCTTTCAACCGTTTCAGCACTGGAAGAAGAGTTCGGTGCGTTGAGATATCAAGTTCTGATTCACCATCGCGGGCGATCTTTGAGATAAGACTGGCATTACCGGTCAAGACCAGCCGTTCTATGGCGCATGCACTTCCCGTGCGTGCAATACTGGAAACATTCACATTACTGCGCATCGGCGCACATGCTACTATTATCTCCCGCGGCCTGGTAAGCTCAGAGCCTGGCTTGTGGCGCAGGTGTTCGAATTTACTCATCCTTAAAAACCTCGGTTAACATCTTCACTCATTTCTTCTTTACTGTAATACACTGACTCAAGGTATAAACCTGATGCCGGAGCTGTTCCCGGTGCAGCCTTGCGGTCCTTTGCCTCAAGGATACGGCACAAATCTTCGCGGGTGTAACGCCCTTCACCAACTTTAACAATTGCCCGGACAATGTTGCGCACCATCTTATAGAGGAAGCCATCGGCACAGATATCAAAGGTAATAACAGGTAACTCATGATTAATTACCGCCATAGTCACGGTACGATGAGTCATCTTCTGTTTAAAGTTTGGACGAGTAGCAAAAGAGGCAAAATCGTGCTCGCCTTCAAAAACAGAGCAGGCATCAATCATCGCCTGCACGTCGAGGCTGCTTGTTACATGCCAAACCCTGCCATCACGATCTTTCGGCAGTTTTTTATCATTCCAGATCACATACCGATAGCGCTTCCCTATTGCGCTGTCGCAGGCATGAAAATCATCCGGCACTTCGCGCACATCCACTACCCGAAGATCTTTTGCAAGTACACTATTTAACTGTTCTTTGATATCTTCCGGCTGTAAGCCTGCAGGAAGCTCGACACTCGCCACCTGGCCATTAGCATGTGCGCCTCGATCAGTACGTCCAGATCCTCTTACTGCCGCACGAACTCCAAACAATTGCTCCACCGCCTGCTCAAGGGCATATTGAACGGTCGGCTTGTCGCCGTGCCGTTGCCAGCCAAGGTACGCGCGGCCGTCATATGAAACAGTCATACGATAATTAGACATAGTAGAAATTTCATTAGACATAATAAATATTTAATCCCTTAAAGAGATGAGTAAGCAATAGATTTTATAGTGTGTTTCTGTTTTTCCGTCGCACCTATGTACCATGAATCAACACAGAGATGAAGAGACACTTCTCCAACCATAAGCATAAATACGTCGGGTGTAATTTATGTGCATCAAAGGCGGTAGGCTGATGGCAGAATTTCAGCCAGAATAGGACGCAAAAATCGTGCGCCCTCCAGGTTTAGATGATTGCTGTCCCGATATATAATCTTCTCATTCTGCTTTGCCTCGCACGAAGAATCATTACACATATAGAGGACAGGATCAAAAAAGAAGACATTTTCCATGCTGCCCAATTGCTGAAGAAACTCTCTGGATCGTAATAGCGAAGGTTCAATCATATCAACAGCCAGTGAACATATATCCGTTGACGGATGAATATCATTATACACCCATCGTTTGAAGGGTGTTTCCGCCTCTAAATAACATTCAGGAGGATGGTTAGGAAATTCAGGCATCTGCCCGAGGATTATCACTTCATGAGCATTCTCTGTGAGTTTGAAAACCATTTCGGTAAAATATTTTTTGAATATCCGTTCGGTTTCTTCGCTATCCTGCCTGACTGCTTCTGAGTCAATAAAATACGTCTCAGGCGGTTCGATCATGCCGTTTGCAAAATATGTTTCCCACCGACCGGCAAGAACTACCACCTCAGTCTTTTCATTATCGATTGTTGCCAGCACCTTTTCATTGCTGCTCAGACATGTTCCATACTTTGTGCTAATTCCATCGAAAGATCTGTACACCGTGAAATCTCCGACTAAGGGAGGGCATGCACTTTTGGAGATTTGCCGCAATGAGATGTGATCTTTTTCAGCCCATGTCTCAAGCGCTGGCATATAATGATCAGCATGAGAATCACCCCACAAAATTGCTTTTTTATTACCATAATCATACACACAGCTTTCTGAACCGGGTAGTTCTGTTTCTGAACCAGACACATGGCATTCATCACGAAATGGATTTTTACTATACAAATCGGGCTGATTGAGATGAGTGAATCGAAAAGAGAGGCCATCGAGACTTATTGAGATGGACACTGCAAGTAAAATGATAGATACAACAAACGCTCCGGCAAATGGTCGCTTAATCAAGCGATATCGCAAATTGAGTGGAGTAAAAGGGCGTGGCCGTTCTTTTCGCCTGAAAGGTGTTTCTATCCATTTATAGGAAACGTAGGCTGCCAGTATGCTAAATAGTGCAACGGCTACAATTTCCCCAAAGCGTAACTCTCGTCCCAGGTAATTTTTTACATAGGCAATTACAGGCCAATGCCACAGGTAGAGTGAATAGGAAATAAGACCAATAAAAACAATGAATTTCAGAGATAGAAATCGATGAACAACTCCCAATACACCTGATTTGCCCGAATATATAATCAGCACAGTACCGACGACGGCAAGCGTGGCGGAAATCCCGGGAAATCTCAAAGTATCATTAACAAAAATCAAGGAAGCGAAGATGAGCACTATTCCGATTGCGCTGAGAATTTCGACCTTTTTCTGCGATGAAATATTAGGGAGAACAGGAAGTGCTATCATCGCACCGGCCCCCAACTCCCATGCTCGCGAATAAATCATGAAAAATGCCAACTTCGGCGAGTAAACAGTAAGGATTTCACTGGCAATCAACGAGCTACCCAGAAATATCAGGAAAAAATACACATACCTTCGATTTGAACAATATTTGGCCAAAAGAATCATGGTCAATGGCCAGAGAAGGTAAAACTGTTCCTCTACCGACAAGCTCCACATATGAAGAAGAGGAGAGGAGTCGAATGTTTTTTCGAAATAATCCACATTTCCTGCAAACAGAAAATTTGAAATAAAAACGAGGCTATTACTCATTGCCTTGCCATATTGCTCCAACGGCTCAGGGGTTAGCAAAAGATAGCCAAGAATGGTTGTGAACAGCAGGAGAAAAAAGTAGGCTGGTAAGATTCTGCGAATTCGCCTTTCGTAAAATCGTATTAAAGAGAATTCCTTCGCATTGATCTCCCGTGCGAGTATGGAAGTGATCAAATATCCCGATATCACAAAGAAAATATCTACTCCAGTGAAACCTCCCGGGCAAAGGTTATGATCCAGATGATAGAGAAGCACTCCCAAAACTGCTATGGCACGCAGGCCGTCAATATCTGGTCTATAGGTAGTTTTCATGAAATGAACAGGTAAAATGATATAATATGGGGGATGCTGGGTGCTATACGCAATTTACTACCTGGCAGCCACATCATCTCAAGCATGATGTGAATCCATATAACGTTTTTATTCTAAAATAAAATTTTTCCGCCAATTGAAACTTCTGAGGTCTCAACACTTCAGTAACGGGTCATTTTTCAGCTGGTACGCAATATAGCCGTACAATTTTGAAATACAACACAACAGTTTTTTATAGATTTTTTGAAAAGACATCTCCCATGCATACCAGGAGGCTGTCAGAGAATAGGAATTTCTTCTCAAGTAGAGGACATTTGACAATAACAAGCGGAAACATATGCTTGATATTTAGAGCATTATTTCTTAAAAATTCCGAATATTTTGAGAAAAAGCCATTCCAGGAATATCTGAGGTAAAGAGCATTCAAATGAGCCTATTACACCGCATGTATAAAAAAATCATATTACCACCGAAACTCAGCCACATGGAGTGAGGCGATAGGTGTGAGGAGTCAACGGCATCATTTGGCAAAAAAATCTCAAATCTGTTGTGAAATATGATAATTACTGTGTGTGAACATTTTCCTGTTCATTACACCTCACGCCTTTCTCCTCACCGTTTGAAGCTGAGGATTAGTGGTAATCGGATAGAAAAATACATGTTCATGTTGTTCAAAAGTTCCAATGCTGAATATGACCAGATAGAGGAACATGCTCTTTCCTCAGACAAAACCGCTTAATCAAATAGTATTACGGTTATATTACTATACGGGCAGCACAGCCTGAATGCATTTTTCTTCGAGATTTTTTCTACTTTCCTGTATTTCACCAATACGCGAAATAAGTAATTCACCAGCTTCGCCCTGCTCCTGCAACAGTGCTTTCTGAGCCGCACATATATACCAGGTGCAGATAAATGGTCGTTCATCACGAGGAAGGCTGCATCCGTTATCTAAAAGAAAACAGCACCTTCCATCAGGTTCACGACTCACCTGAGTTTCCTGAAAAGACTTTCCTGCCAGTTGCAGATACAATAAATCCCGTATCTCATACCAGACAGTGGCCCGCATGCAGCAAACATCGCTACACAAACTACACGTTTTCTCACAAAGCTCCTGCAATTGTGCATCAACCGCAGAATAGCTTGTGCGGATATTTTCAGTCAATCCCGTTATAGCCTGAGTATCTTCACCAATCCCGTCACAGATACGCTCAATAGAAAGCTGTAATTCCATCCACTGCTCTCTGTTCTGCCAGGGAATCATCGTCTGAACGACAACGTTTTTATCTACGCTTTTCGGGTCCATAATTACCTCAGTTCTAATCCGGGTACCTAACGTCCCCAGCCTGCCGCCGGTGACGAGTGACTAACAACACATTGCCCTGAAATACAACCAGCAGACTCAGTGTTACATGAGTTATGGTCATTTCACAATCGTCTGCTTAATAGATCCGCCGATGACGGATATTTTTCGGAGCATGTGATCCAATGGATGCAATAATAAATACAGCCAGTATTGCTGGAGCTGCGGGTAGCAGACCATGAAATCCAGCTCCGAGTAAAACACATTTCGCCAAAGTAACCATGCCGGAAATTTCCCGATACACCTCACGATGCCTCATGGCCTCAGCAAAGAATAAAACCACACCGGTTATACCGGCCATGTAGATAGAGAAATCAGGGAGTGTAAACCTGTCTGCAAAAAGATAGAGGCAGAGAAAAAGAGCAGCCCCAACCTGATGAAGGGCCCGCGTAAAGATGGAGAGCCAGAGCACCCAAACCGGGCGATGCATAGTTCTGCCAAAGAGAGATGTATTATCCGAAATATCCCCTTTACTCTCCTGCCTGTCAATATTCATATACTCGTCATCTCCTGAACCTCAGCATAGCTCTCTCATCACCGGTAGAGGAGATGACATATTCAGCAGTACCAAAAGTCGGTATGCTATTTTTTTGCTTTAAACAATTCACCCGCCGTATATTGCGATGTACTCGTACCACTTGTTCCCAAATGCTCGACATCAACAAATCCAGCCTTCTGCATATGTTCGATCTGATCTCGCACGGAGACCGCACCACCTATTCACTGGGCCCAGGCATCAAGATTGCCGGACATTCCCGGAGGAAGAGGCTTATTGAGGATCATATCGGCAAACTGCAGTCGCCCACCCGGCTTCAATACTCGTCGAATTTCCTTGAAGAGTTCAAGTTTTTCAGCTGAGAGATTGATTACTCCATTTGAGATAACTACATCAAACGTATCATCTTCATAAGGGATGCGCGCAGAATCGACCAGTTGAGTTTCGCATTTCGTAATTCCCAACCTCGAGAAATTACTCTCGGCCTTATCCAACATCTCGGCAGTCATATCAATACCGCAAACACGACCTGTTTCACCAACGAGTGAATGAGCCACTATCATATCAAACCCGGCACCGCAACCAACGTCAAGTACAACGCTACCTGCGGCAATTTGTTCGATGCCGAACGGGTTGCCAACCCCGCAAAATGACCTCAGCAAATCTTCAGGCATTTCGTTGATGATGCTCATGTCGTAGCCGAGCTCTATTGCTCCCTGCCTGCCGACTGTGTACTTAAAAAACCCATCTGCGGACTTTGTTGCAACATCTTTGTATTTATTCTGTATTGCCGATCGAATAGCTTCTAACTGTGCTTGTGTAAACGGTTCATTCGAAAGGGTAGCCTGCGGTGTCTCCTGAATCTGTACTCCTGCTACCGGCAAACTGCCGGAAAGTCCTGGGGGTTTTCACACACCTGTTTTTAAATCACATTTTGGAAATTGATCCATAGTATATCCCGTACGTAATAATGTATTCCCTGAGACATCATGCTTTTCAGGGAATTTCTTTCAAAGTCTTCAAGACCCATTAAGAGAGCATCTTTTAATGTACTGCATGATGGTACATAATAGTAATTCATCAGAATCGTTATTGCTATATGCAACGTTTTGCAGAAATCACAAAAAAGCTGTACATAATAGAGTTCAGTTATTTTTTGCCCCGCGCAATTCCAGATAAGGAGAAAAAATGAAGAGAACAATCGTTCTGATGGCTAGCCCAAGATTGCAAAGCAACACAGATATATTAGCAAACAAAATAGTAGAAGGCATCAAATCGGTTGGTTCACCGGATGACATCGTCGAGCAGATCGATCTGGTTGAGATGCAGAAATATGTCTGTTGCGCCTGTGGTCGATGCAGGGCTGCCGGCCAATGCCTTCAGTTTCCAAAGGTAACAGAAAAACTCGAAATGATTAAAGAGGCTGATGGTCTGGTTATTGCCACACCCGTCTGGTGGCTTTCTTCATCAAGTTATCTGAAAATATTTATCGATCACTGGGGAGCTTTCCTGCGACCTGATTACACCTCAAGAATTTCTGGAAAACGCGCTGTACTCGCTGCAGTCTGTGGTAATCCTCAGGAAGATCTTGCAGAAAAAGTGTGTGACGATCTTCGTCAGATACTCTCGTTCCTCGGTGTAAAAGTAATAGGTCACCTGAGTGTTAAGGGCGTTGCTGATCACGGTGCAATTGTACGTGAAACCCAAAGCCTTGAAAGTGCATTTGAACTTGGAGCAGCACTCTACACTAAGTAACAAGTTCCCCTGCCATCACGCACAAAAAAGCCGGAATCTTCTTAAAGAGGATCCGGCTTTCGTTTCTTTTCGTCTCTCATAGTATATGAAGGTCTGACAACCATAGTTGATCACCAGTTACTCCATATATTTTAGCCAATTACCACACCGCACCACTTTCGTCAGTCACTGAATAGTAACGAAAAATAGTAACTCCGTGCTCATCATTCTCCGGCAAATTTCTTAAACCTGTCCATCTGGGCCTCAAGACCGATTACCTGATCTACAGGAAGCACAAAAGCTATTCCTGTACCCGGTTTTTCAAACTCGCCGACCCGGCCAATGGTTTCAAGTATAGTATCAACAATATGTTCTTCTAAAAGGAACATGATAATGTCGGTCTGCGCCTCAAGACTTAACCCGAAAAAGGTTTTCGCCTCACGAATTCCCGTCCCGCGAGCCGGGATGATCGTTGCGCCTGTAGCACCAGCCGCCTTGGCAGCGTCAACGATTTTGTCGGTCAAGGTGGTTTTGACCGAAGCCAGGATAATCTTGAACCTCATCTCACTTCTCCTTTTTAGTCGTTTTTACTTTAACTTCTCTGGTGCTAAGCCACTGGGCAATCTGGGCATAAGCTAAAACTGTGATAATTGGAAACAGGCTTGCAAACGCGATCAGGCCGAAACCGTCAATAGCTGGATTTCTGCCGGGAACCGAGGCAGAGAGACCAAGTCCTAGCGCTGCAACGATGGGCACTGTTACGGTCGAGGTGGTAACTCCACCAGAATCATATGCCAAGGGGATCAACGATTTTGGTGAGAAAAACGTCTGAACAATAACAACACAATATCCCGCCATAATATACATATACAACGGTGTTCCGGTTACGATCCTGAATGTTCCGAGGCAAATGCCGAACGCAACACCAATGGCGACAGTTATCCTCAGTCCCCATTCGTTAATAGCACCACCAGAGACATCTTTGGCCTTGTAAGCCACGGCGATAAGTGACGGTTCTGCGACAGTAGTAGCAAAACCAATTGCTGCTGCAAACACATAAATCCACCAGTACACTTTCCAGTCTGTCAGATCTACCGAAGCAGCGCTGCCCTGCAGAAAAACGGGGTCGGTCAACTGCTCAGCCATGATTTTCCCAAGAGGAAAAAGGGCATCTTCAAGACCGGTTAAAAATAAAGTTAACCCAATTAATACATACAGACTTCCAACCAGAATCCTCGTCAGATTTTCCAACGGCTGTTTTATGACAACAAGTTGGAAAAAGCCAAATAACAGAACGATAGGAATAAGGTCTCTGCTTGTTAATAAAAGGGTTTTCAGGAGATCCGTTAACAGTTCCATCAAGTCCTCTTCAAATACCGAAAAACAGGATGCCATAGACCATAACAAACATCATTGGCAGTAATGAAGCAAAAGCGATCAGGCCAAAACCATCCAGCAGGGGATTTCGACCCCGAATGACTGTTGCCAGGCCAACTCCCAATGCGGTAACGAGCGGTACGGTTATCGTTGAGGTCGTTACACCACCAGCATCGTATGCGATACCTATGATCTCATCAGGAGCAATGGTGGTAATGAGCATCACCAGGACATATCCACTGATGATCATGAAATGAATCGGCCAGTTCAGAAGTATGCGTAACACACCGAGAAGAATTGCAAAACCGACAGAAAAGGCGACTGTCATTCTGAGACCAAGCGCATAATTAGCCATGACAGAGGCTTCATTTTCGAGAAGCCCGCCTTCCATGGCAATATGTGCTGCCTCTTTGGAAATAGCAATCAGAGCGGGTTCAGCTACAGTGGTGGAAAAACCGAGTGCAAAAGCAAAAATCAGTAACCAGAACAGACTACCTTTACGGGACAACTCCTGAGCCATGGTTTCCCCGATGGGAAAAAGCGCCATCTCAAGCCCCTGGATAAACATACTTAAACCGGCAATCACAAGCAGAAATCCTACGAGCATTTCCCCGAGTTGTGGAAGCGGTTGTCGAATAACAACGAGTTGAAAAAAGGCTATCACAGCAACTATAGGCAACAAATCTATTGTTGACTGCTTCAACCTTTCCAGCACATAAGACAATGTCTTGGATTGCAACATGGTGGAGGACCCTGTTAAATATCTAAACGACTTAAGCATTCTGTAATAACATCCAATATATAGTATTTATATATTGAATTACAATCTGTTTTCACGCTTACCTGTTTAAGATATTCTAAAAAAAGAGCAAAAAAAACCCCGCCACAAGGGCGGGGTTTTTGAATATCGTGAGATATTCTAGCGATCAGATCTTCTGTACATTAGATGCAGCAGGACCTTTAGCGCCATCAACAACCTCAAAGCTTACTCTCTCGCCTTCCTGGAGAGATCTGAAGCCTTCAGACTGAATAGCAGAGTGATGTACGAATACATCTTTTCCGCCATCCTGCTCGATGAAACCAAAACCTTTTGCATCATTAAACCATTTAACTGTACCTTCAGCCATGTTACTACTCCTTGTTCGTTGTGCTATAATCTTGCACGGTTGTAGGTCGACTCCATTAGGAGCCGTTGAAATACGCTGATACTATCTTTTAGACAGCACAGCAAGTTCGTTTAAGGTGGCGCAGAAAACCTGTACCGCCTTGTGCGGGAAAACCAATAGCATCTGAAAATGCAGTTCGACTTTCCCAACATTGTTCTGCCATTCGCATTAATGCGTCAAGTATGGCAGACACCTTTATTCGGGCATCATCACTACAATGCTGCCCTCTAGTCAGCGCATCCGAACCCAATGGTCCGGTCGCTGTATATTGATCTTTGGATATTGACATAGATACGTCACGAGATAACAAAACAGTCCAGAGCAACAACACAATTTGTGCTGAGGTATTTTGGAAACTAGATTTATTATTTGAGAATCGTATAACTGGCACGTGATTTACTTACTAAAATAAAGAGTCATTCTGTACGGCATATTAGAATAAGCCGTTTCCCTTACTAAATAACAAAGGTTGTCCAGAACTTGCCAATCCGTTCGAAAACATGACAGCATCTCTGGTTATTTTAATCACTGGAAAATATATTGTTTGCAAAGAAGTGTTACCCTAAAAAAAAGTTTCTAGCATACTCCCCGTATTTCTTTACTCAGCAGGAAACTTTTAGGTATCTATCGTGAAAGTGCAACTGAGGAATTCGTGCTATGATTTATCTGAAAGAGAATATAGGTCATAGTCACTCTTTTCACAAGATATATTTTTCAAGACGAGTACGCTTTTCAACTATTTGGGCAGTGAAAAATCTGAAAGCACCTACCTTGTCTGTTGAAATCTCAGAACATTAGTTATTTATGAAAATGATATTTTTTTTCATAACGAGGGCTAAAAAACAGACCTTTTATGAACCAGACACAATTAAATGGATTTATTCGTTAGGCGCATCTTACTTTCCCGAAGTGTATTCTGATCCATTGTCAGCACCTGCACGAGTCATACCTCACCCCACCCGCGTAATTAATATGTATTTTTTCACAAACCCACCACCTGATTTGATGTTAAAAGAATCCCCAACTCAAGTAACAGTTTGTTTTTTATTCTCAAATAAAAAAGCTCATGAAAAATCCGGACTAAGCATTGTGTTGACCAGCGTGTATTATATCCCGTTTCACCTCTTACCAGACCAACACCACATCCAAGATGTTTTTATTGTAGGAAATCCTTCCCCCCTACGTCCTCTTTCATTACTGACATTATGTTTGTGTATTTTTTTTCAGACAGAATTTTCAGACAAGTAATGTATTATCAATCCGTTGGATACACATACTCAAAATCCAACAATTAATAATCATTTCATTGATTTGACAGATTGAATTCGTCCGTGATAATTTAAAGTATCCTGTATCAAGAAAGATGCAGATGCACAGAGCCGCCTGGCTACCCCTCCCGGCCAATCAGTAAAAGGCGGCTCGCTCTTTCTTTCTTCCCCCTCTCCACTGAACACTCTCCGATTGAAAAGTTGACACGTAAACATATTGAGAAAAAGATCTGATCGCGGCTTTTCTGGATGCAAGAGGTATGCTTCAGGAATATGTTTGATTGCACATTATTCACAGCAAATCAAAGCATTGCTGGACAAATAAGCACGATCATATAGTAAACATTGCAATGCATTAATTTTTTAAAATCTCGAAGAGTTTGAGGTTCAGAGCCTTATCGGACAACCTCATAGGAAGCTGATACACTGCATGTATTCAAACTGACCTTGAAGTTTTCTCCCTCTGCTGGCTATGCACTGTGAAAATCATACAGGATTTGGAGTCGAGCATATAAAGAAGAATTGGCGACCACCACACTATGCCCCACTCCTCAGGCACCCCAAATGTGCTCAATGCAGAACAACAACTGGGGTACCTGAGATACTTCAACAAATCGATAAATACCTTATCGTTTAATACACTTACTGCCCTTTAATCTCTTTTCGACCGTTATATGCTGCTGCACCGCCCAGCTCTTCTTCTATTCGGAGCAACTGATTGTACTTGGCAACACGATCAGATCGACAAAGCGATCCGGTTTTTATCTGGCCCGCTGCTGTACCAACGGCAAGGTCAGCTATGGTGGCATCTTCAGTTTCACCACTTCGATGAGATATTACAGCAGTATAGCCAGCTTCTTTAGCCATCCTGATAGCTTCCAGAGTCTCGGTAAGGGAACCGATCTGGTTAAACTTAATAAGAATGGAGTTAGCAACATTGGTCTCAATACCGCGCTTTAAGATTTTAGTGTTGGTTACAAAGAGATCGTCACCAACCAACTGAATTTTGCCGCCAATCTTATTGGTTAGGCTCCCCCAGCCTTCCCAGTCACTCTCATCCAGTCCATCTTCAATAGAAATAATAGGGTATTTTTCGGCCAGTTCTGCAAGATAATCACCAAATTCTTCAGAACTGAAAACCTTTCCTTCACCTTTAAGGTCGTATTTACCATCCTCGTAAAACTCAGATGCAGCACAATCAAGAGCCAGAGTCACGTCTTTGCCCATTGTGTACCCTGCAGCTTCAACCGCCTGAGTAATTACGGCCAGCGCTTCTTCATTTGAAGCTAGATTCGGGGCAAAGCCACCTTCATCACCAACGGCGGTGTTCAACCCTTTGCCACTCAATACTTTTTTAAGATTATGGAAAATTTCAGCGCCCATGCGTAATGCTTCACGGAAATTTGTGGCGCCTACCGGCTGAACCATAAACTCCTGAATATCTACGTTATTATCGGCATGCTCACCACCATTAATGATATTCATCATCGGAACAGGCATGGAATATTTACCCGGAGTTCCGTTGAGCTCTGAAATATGCTGGTACAGTGGAATGTTTTTGTCCATCGCCGCAGCTTTTGCATTGGCCAGCGAAACAGCAAGAATAGCATTGGCACCAAGTTTTTCCTTGTTCTCAGTCCCATCAAGATCGATCATCATTTTATCGATAGCCTGCTGTTCATAAGCATTTTGGCCAATCAGGGCAGGTCGGATCTCATCATTTACAGCGGCTACTGCCTTTAGTACACCTTTGCCCATATAACGACTTTTATCACCATCCCGCAGTTCCAGTGCTTCGCGTGAACCTGTAGATGCTCCAGAAGGTGCACAGGCACGCCCCCACGCTCCTGATTCGAGATAAACATCTGCTTCCACAGTGGGGTTACCCCTTGAGTCCATCACTTCCCGGCCTATAATCTTGCTGATCTTTGACATAACTGTTCCCTCACTATTCATTGTTGCCGCCTTAAACACGGCCGTTACTTAAAAAAGAAAGCCAACCACTGTACTTTGCTCAAACCAGGCTTTCGCCCGACCGACCACATGTCAAAACATGAAAAAGGTACTATTGTGGTATTTGCCTGTACGATAAGAACTTCACTACAATATAGCCAAAATTGCCGTAATGCTACGATATTAAAGTGGTTGATATAAATTTTCACTCAATTCCCATAAGAAATCTACAAAAACCTCAACATTCCACTTGTAAGTAACTCATATAAAACACGCAACTTCAAGCCCTGAGTAGTTATCATTACCTTGTTTTCCCGCCCTAATTCCCTCGAAATTCGTCTCAAATTCAGGCGTTTTCACGCTTCAATCAGACAGTATCTCAGTTACAGAATGATATTACCGTACAAATTGTATCACTTCGCAGGATGGCCAGTTTCCATCCTTACACTATCTCAATACTAAACTGAACAGATGAGACAATAGATCCTACCCCTGCAGAAAGAAACATCTCCTTAACCTTCAGAACGTGATTTATAACCACGATTTATTCTCATTCCAAAAGCCAGTTACACGCTTACTACTTGTCCCCGATTACCAATAACACAGCAGGTAACCACCTACCTATTGCAATGAAATTCAGAACATTATGGAATTCCAATTACATATTCGAAATGTGAATTTCAGCAATGTAATCACCACCACCATACCCAGCACCACAACGTGTGACTCATCTGCTCACTATAACAAACTATAAGAGCACCATGGCTTTTATTTATATAACTGGCACCAAAACTGCAAGTACTACATCAATACGTTATGCAATATAAAGAATTACTCAAATCATCCTGAGTCTTCACTTTTCGGATAACACCAATCACCCATAGGAGGCTGCACTAAATAATGAGGATCATCAATAGTTGTTCCATAGCCGGGGGATTCGGACCTTCGAATGACAAAGATTAACACTATTACAATAAATAAAAGGTATTAAATGAAAGAACTAAATAAACAAAAAATATTACTAGAAAAGCATAAGGACATAGCACGAATCGATCAGGACTCTAAGCGCACTCATGGCTGGTACGTTCGTGTCAGATTCAAAGGCAGGACGCACTCTAAATTCTTTTCTGATATCAAGTGTGGAGGCCACTATTCAAGCCTTCTCTCCGCAATTTCATGGCGCAACGAAACAGAAGTGAAAATTGGTAAAGTTCGTACCAATAAACATATGGTTACTATGACCTCTTCGAAAACCGGGGTCGTCGGTGTCAGGCTGAACGAAAAACTTAATCGTTATGAAGTGAGCTGGGTTACCCATCAGGGCAAGCAGGGCAAAACTTCAGTATCCATAAACAAGCACGGAGAGAAAAAAGCATTTATCAGAGCATGCTCAATACGGCAGGAAAAAGAGCAGAAACGGCTCGAATACTGAACATAGTTTTTAGCTGAATAATGCATGCAAGAGTGTGGGGCGTGTAACACACACCCCACACTCATTTCGCGTAATATGTTCAATGAAGTTTAATTCGGGTGCCATACAAACAGTTTATTGGTCATCCGCAAACTCATCATTGTACGACCACAACTCTCTCTTTATGAAAGTCCCCAAATACCGTAATTGGGTCCGTAGAGATCCCATTCCAACGGTTTTATTGCTATAAGCCATTTATAAAATTTTTCATCAGTCCGACTGCCCTTATACGGAAAGCTCAAATAAAAGCGAGCTGCCTCCCGTGTATTGGGTTTTCTGCTCATTCTCATCTGCGGATTTTCAGATTGTGCTTCGGCGAGTAGTTCCTGGACTTTCTCCAGATCGTGCAGTGGCACAGTGAGAGTGTAGTTGTACTCTTCTTTCATATCTGCCTCCTTGTCACCTTGCTATCGTATACCTCGAAAAAGTGCATTCTCACAAAACACCTTAATTTCGAAAAGTTATCCTTAAGTGATTACGTAACTTTTCGACCAGGCATCAGTCATTTTCCACATCTGCAGTTCACAACTCGATTAAAACAGACATTCTTAACCTGAGAGGTTGAGGCAACCAGTCAGAATAGTATACTATTTCCAGTAGAGATGTCTTCGGCTACAATACTACAAACACCATACACCGTATATATTTCATCACTACCTTATGTGCCTGCGTTTAGACCATATTCACTAATGTGCTTTACAATCCGGAGCATTTCATGAAGCGAATTATACTTATCCTGATGTCATTCATGTTGCTTAGTTCCTGCGAAGACACCAATGTTTTAACCCTGACTGACGCCGCCTCAGATGCCGTCAATGCCATAACCCTCACAGATGAGAGTGTAAGAGATCTTGCCTTGCAGGCCTCAATTGAGGCTGACAGTACGCATCAGGTGGCATCAACATCTAATCAATATGACAAACGCTTACGAAGACTAATCGACACGTACACGACCAGAGACGGCCACCAGTTCAATTTCAAGGTATACCTGACAAAAGATATCAATGCCTTTGCCATGGCAGACGGCACCATTCGCGTCTATAGCGGCCTTATGGATCTCATGAACGATGAAGAACTGCTCTTCGTTATCGGCCACGAGATGGGGCATGTCGTAAAAAAGCATTCACGAAAAAAGGTTGTTCTTGCATATGCCTCAAGTGCCATTCGTAAGGGCTTGGCATCTCAGGAAAATGAGGTTGGTCAGATAGCCCGATCGGTGGTCGGGGCATTTGCACAGCAGCTTACCAGCGCACAATTTTCACAACATGAAGAACGCCAAGCTGATACGTACGGTGTACAGTTCCTTGAAGCAGAGGGCTACGGAAAAGATGGTGCAGTGAACGCACTCGGAAAATTAGCCGATCTCGCCAAACGACACACATTCCTTTCAAGTCACCCCGACCCCGAACAACGAGCCAGACGTATAGCCGATGGCAGCTATGAAAATTCTGAAGACGAACAATCCCTCGCGGCTACACTTTTTGATTATGCAAAAAACATCATCATTACTATCGTGAAGATTCTACTCGCTCTTATAAACTGGGTACTCTCACTCTTCTAAGTCTGGCTACGATTCTTATCCGTCTACTGATCTAACACAACTAACTTTACACCATCCGAGATTTCAGAGACCCATACTATGCTATACTACACTCAGAGGAATCATAACAGTGATGCCCATACCGAAGATGGATTCGATGCCAATCCATCCGTTATGGGTAACGATTATATCATATTATAGGCAGCAGAAAGTCGGAGTTCGCTTCCCACAATGATGTGTCGTGGAACTGGCTCAAAGACTCTCTGTAGTAATAGCATATGACTGAACCTATACTACAGCTACATTTCACAGGTAACCTCAAAGGGTTGCTTCGCAAATCCCGAGAGACAGGCATTGTTTATTATCCACTCAACAGAAGGGCCTCAATAAAAGATATAATTGAAGCTCTTGGTATACCCCATACAGAGGTTGGCAGAATCACCCGGGCAGAAACTGAACTGGGCTTTGATTATTTGCCGGAAAAAGATACGGTTATACAGGTTGCTCCCTTCAATGATGATATTTCTGTCACAATGCCCTCGCTCTTACGTCCGGCACCATTTGCTGACCACACATTTCTGATAGATATAAACGTACTGAAACTCGGTCGTGATCTCAGAATGATCGGTTTTGATGCCACCGATATTACCGGCACTAACCTTCAAACAATTGCACAACAAGCCACTGAAGAGCAACGTATTGTGTTAACCCGCAACAGGGAGTTACTTAAAATCAACGCAATCAATTATGGCCAATTACTGCGTTCAGAAGACCATCAGACGCAACTCGTTGAGGTTCTCGAACGCTATAGACTGTTCACACAGATCAAACCATTCAGCCGCTGCCTCAATTGTAACGGAACTCTAGTAAATGTAGATAAAAACGATATTCTCCATTTACTGGAGCCACTGACAAAGAAATATTATTCAACATTCAAACAGTGCGGACATTGCAATAACGTCTACTGGCGAGGCTCACACCATAAAAAGATGATGCAGCTAATCGATTCTATACAACCAGAATCACCAGAGGTATGAAAAGGCTTTTTGGTTAAAATTTAGACATTAAAAAAATAATACAACCACTACCATAGAGCTGAGACTGCGGTAATTAGTATTTTCAAAATCCCGAAGAGTTTGACCAAGAGGCCAATCTCAAACAGCCTCCCAGCTACCACCCTCATGGCATAGTGACGCCCAAATGTTTATGATATCAGAACAACTTATCACCACAACCATAGAGGATGAGACATATGGCAGATTCCACTCGCAGGCGCGTATTGATTACAGGTGTAAGCTCCGGCTTAGGTGAGGCGTTGGCCACATATTATCTGCAACGCGGCTGGTATGTCTACGGCCTGAGTCGAAGAGTACCGAAAGGCCTCATAGATGATGAAAATTTCAGGTTTGTCTCCGTTGATCTATCAGCATTTGAATCGGTTGTACTCGGGATTAGAGAGCTGATCGATGTAAAATCGCTTGATCTGGTTATTCTCAATGCAGGCATTCTTGGAAGTTTTGGAGATATGGTTGACGCTTCGCTGGAAACCCTGCACGAAGTAATGGACGTTAATCTTTGGTCGAACAAACTCATCATCGATTTTTTTGTTCAGGAAGAAATTGCAGTACAACAGATTGTAGCCATCTCTTCAGGAGCTTCCACCAGCGGTGCACGTGGCTGGAACGGCTATGGTATTTCAAAAGCTGCGTTGAACATGATGATAAAACTGTATGCTGCGGAACTTCCTGATACACATTTCACAGCCCTTGCACCAGGCCTAATCGACTCCCCCATGCAGGAAGATCTATGCAGCCAGGATAACTCCCCTCACTATCCGACACTTAACCGAATTAAATCCAGTCGCAATACAGATGCCATGCCGCAACCGGATAAAGCTGCCAAAACTATTGCACAACGCATTAGCAACCTTCCTGAAACGGTGAAGAGCGGTGAATTTATGGATATCAGGAAAATGAAGTGATTTTTCACTCATAGAGATACAAGCCATACTGCCGAAGTAAACTACCTCAAATGGATTCTACCTCAACCTACGGATATTGTATTAATCAGAAAGGCGGGTCAATCCCAGCTACTTTTCGGTCCCCCGCTCTCTGTAATCATTATTTTCAGGCTCACTGCTATCAGTTGCCAGTTCAACTTGTCCAGAAACAGTATAAACCGTTTTTTCCTGTTGATATTGACTGCCTGATGATTCGACTTGAATAGTTACATCAGGTGTGGATTCAGTCGCCACGTCGGATTCCTTGAGCGAAGTATAGCTTTCCGCCACCCTATCCCTGCGGATATTTTCAGATGTCAGATACGTGCGTTTTTCAACTACTTCTCCCAGAATATCATAGTCTATCTCAATGATTCGTGTAGTTTTTCCCTCCGCATCTTTTGTATATATCCGATGTGTTATTTCCTGAGTTTCTTGTATCGAATCAGTATGCCGTTTTTTTTCGCCAGAGTTCACTTCTGAAGATGTTGGCTGCTCGTCCCCAACCACACGAACATCGCCGATTATCAGTTGCTCGCTCGCAACAGGCTGTGAATCTGCAGTTTCTTTTGAAAAGGAAGGGGAGCCTGATAAAGCAATCATCATAATGAGAAAGATCAAATGCATAGACACCCCCAAGCAGATCTCTAAAGGATCAAGACATATTTACGAGCTGATTATATCTACAAATGCATGATATCAAATGGTCGACTGGCCTTGCAAGTGAGCACCTGCAAAGCAAAGGCGAAGAAAGAAAACCCAATTCCACTCTACTTTCGAAACATATACGGCCATGATGCTGTAGTAAACTACGGCATCATGGCCTCTATTACAGGTGAAACACTGCTACACACACGGGATACTGGTTAGTTAGGCAGCACATATGGAGTATCGTGGTAACAAATCATGAATGACATGAAATCTATGCGCTTGAAGAGCGTCGTGGAAAAGCTTCCAGTTAGAAGTAAGAAAATTCTCATTATAACTATGTACCCGCATGTCAAAGCTTGAGCCGATTGCCTGCTCCTTCCATGAGCTTTTTCCTTTTGCCGTATATGCGACATCTTCTCCGCCAAAACTAAAATAACCGTCACGAATTGCATGCAGCCAGATCACATGACGTTTGTTCCCATCTTTGTCCGGATGACGCAGGAACAGTTTTCGGATCTTTTCCATATCACCTAATGCAATTCCATCAACTTGAGCATCAGGGTCACCAAAACGATATCTCTGCATCGCTTTACACATCTCATCCGCGGCGTCGCAAAACAGGTCGGTATTGTTTCGTCGTACTGTCTCATTTTTATGATTTTTGTACTCCCATTCAA
Source organism: Desulfosediminicola flagellatus (assembly GCF_005116655.2). Classification (GTDB taxonomy): domain Bacteria; phylum Desulfobacterota; class Desulfobulbia; order Desulfobulbales; family Desulfocapsaceae; genus Desulfopila; species Desulfopila flagellata. Next base: position 4,996,055 of record NZ_CP050698.1, read on the forward strand.
GAAATGGCATGTCAGGGAGAACATTTGCACGACCGTGCCCTAATGGCGGGATGGTATCATCCATCACCTCAAGCAACAGAGTCTTCAAACAACTGCCAAAAACCCTTGAATCACTGATTTCATTCGCGTTTTCAACCTCATTCACCGGATGCAGCACTCCTGCAAATCCTTCATGGGCATAGGTATCGGCAAACACATGCATAGCAACCCCCAGCCTGTGCAGACCATAGGCCTTTCCCTTTTCTTCAATGGTGTTTCTCACCATGTCTCTGGCAATATGGCTGTTATGTACACAAACAATTTTTTCAATAAATTCTCCTCTCGGGTTTTCCCCGGCCTTTTTGTCGCCGTTGCCGGGCAGGAAATGAAAAGGAATCCAGACAAGATGATTAGCCAGCTCTTTTGCGTTACGCTTATCAATCATTTTATGCGCCGAGTTGATACGACTGTACATAGCTTTATTATCGAAATGTACCGTTCCGCGACTAATTGCATCATCAACATACTGAGCTGAGTAGGCGACAATATCGGCCTCTGCTTGAGAAAAACCAGCAAGTCGTGCTACCACATACGTTGTTCCATGATGAAAATCTATTTGCATGACGTATCCTCCCAAAGTGTTGCCCCCACCTCTTTTGGAGCAACTTCTACTCGTTTTACAACAGCTCTGTTTCAACGACAGGGTTTAAACAGGCTGCAGCATGAGTTGAAGCTTTTTGGCCAGATAACCAAATCTATACAGATAATTGAGATTACCATCCGTCTTTACATCCTGGGCGAGCATTGATCCCAGAATGTCCTGCTTCGGAGCCAGCAAAAATTTAAATAAGGTCTTACCATCCCGGAAGGTAATAGTAATATCCGGATGAGTAATTTTGGTTTCCGTCACCCGCATGCGGCCATTGCTAAACACCGCTGCCATAGACATAACTCCATCGGCACTGGTGAATTGGTAACTGCCATCAAATTTGCGGATTGACTCCCGGTAATCCGGCAGAATGATAAAGGCCATGCGCATTGCCTTAAGCAGCATTTCCAGAAATCCTTCCGCCGCCTCACCTTCAACGGCCTGCTGTATATTCTCCCAGAGTCCTTCCAACCCTTTTTCTGCTAAATGTATTGTCATGTGACCACCTCTCTATCTGTTTTCAGGAAGGGGAACAGCGTGACCGGACCCGAGATTATATTGCGTGCGTGTAATAAGCTCTTCTTTCATAGCCGGATTAAGCGCATTAAATTTTGCCGAATACCCGGAGACCCGCACTATAAGCTCTGGATATAAATCTGGATTCTCTTTGGCCTCCCGAAGCATTGCATAATCCATGATATTAAACTGCACCTGCTGGCCGCCTGCTCTGAAATATGCATCAATCGTCTGGCCGAAATGAACTGCCATCGCCGCCGTATCTGCTTCCGGCGAATACTTGATATTCAACGCCCAGCATCCGGGTACCTGCTCGCCACCAAGTTCTGCCACAGAATTGAGACACGAAGTAAGTTCAGGTGCCACACCGGAAACCGGGGTAATGCCACTTGAAAACAGTTCATTGCTCCTACGACCATTGGGAGTCGCACCTGTGACTTTACCCAAACCTGCATGGTTGGTCATGGTCCAGTAAGCCGGACGGTATTTGCCCCCCCGATAATTGGTAAATGACTGGTATTTCTGATAGAGATGTTCAATAATATCTGCAGCATTTTTTTGAGCTACCGGGTCTTCTGTACCAAATTTCGGCCCCTTATTTCGTAATTTCAAACGGATAAGCTCACCTTCATTTCCGCTGAAATCATTTTTTAAAGCAGCAACCATTTCAGCCGGACTCATTCGTTTATCTGCGAAAACTACCGTTTCGATGGCGCTCAGCGAATCTACAACATCGGCAAAACCAATATGAGTAGCTCCTGAGGAATTATAGACAGCACCACCCCGAATAAGATCCCGCCCCTTTTCCATCGGTCCTTCAAAAAATCCGGAGAGCAATGGGGAAGGCATCATCTCCTGATGTACCAGCCCCAGATATTCGTTGGTCTGAACCGCCTGCTCAATAAGCCAGTCCACCTGTGTGAAAAACGCTTCTTTGAACTCTGCAAAGCTTTTCATTTCAGAGGCAAACACCGTTTCGGGGCCGATCTGTTTATTTCCGGTTATTGGTCGTTTGCCCCCATACAGTGCCATTTCAAGCGGTGCTGTGAGGTTCAGCATGATTGATGATGATGACGGGTAATCCCGGCCACTGCTTGCCAACTCCACACATCCGATAACAGCATAATCACGAGCATGTTCAAGCGATTCCCCCTGCCCCATCAGCGCCTCAATATTTTTCACATCATTAAAAAAGGCCGGGATAGCACACGTGTTTATGATAGTTTCAGAAACACTCTGCCGCCACTCTGGAGGATTCTTTTCGTAGTGATAGCGGGCGTTAACATTTGGATCAGGGGTTTTGAGAAGCTCAGTTACCCGCAGCATAATATATGACAAATCATTAACGGCATCTTCACCTGCGCTATCTACTCCACCAAGAGTAATCGCCGGAACTGTCCCTGCCCCACCGAACATCTCTTCTGATGCCTCAGGAACCATCGCCACATTGTCAGAAAGCTTCAGCCACAGACAACCAATAAGTTCTATGGCCCCAGCCACATCAAGCGTACCGTTCTCAATATCTTTTTTGTAATAAGGATATAAGATCTGATCAAGCCTGCCGGGACTCATAGCCATATTGATATTTTCTGCATGAATGCCTACCTGGCAGATCCAAATGGCATTCACTGCCTCTCTGAATGTACGGGCAGGAGAAGCTGGAATCCTGCGGCAAACTGCTGCAATATCTGCATACTCCTGTTGCTTTTCAGGATCCTCTATTGATAGCGCCAGATATTCTGCTTCCGCTGCCAGATTTTCAGCGTATTCGATGATTCCCTTTAATGAAATTTGCACAGCTTTATAGAAATCCGCCTGCGCTTCACTTTCATCATCACCACTCTGTGATGCCCGTGTCTCCAGGTCTGCCGCTTCGCGAATCAAGCGCGTCAATCCTTTTTCGAGCATCGGAGCGTATGTGGGAACGCAATGAGAGATACAGCCCGCCTTACCTGCAATGAAAAAGACCAGGCTTTCAAAGAGCTTTATACAATCAGGATTATTAAACCGCTTGCGGGCGACCTCAAGTACATTTCTATCCATCCAGAAAGGAAAAATAGCCCGGTCCAGCTCAGTTGCATCAGCTTGTGAAAGAATTTGCGGATTTTTCTCTCTGGTGGAGACCGTTTCCAGCTCAGGCCAGAGAGTAAGAGCGAAGAATTCAGGGAATAAGGGTGCACCGAGTGGTTTTGAAGTAGTTGATCCGGCAAGAAGGTTATCATCGTGAAAAACAGCGCGTTTTTTCTTAAGAAAGTGACGCACTTTCTTTGCCTGCCTTACCTCTGGAGAGTCCTTTTGATCGTCGAGATACTTCAGATATTTCGTAACATATCGAGCCCTTTCAATACATATTTCAGGTTGTAAGGAGAATGCCCGGCTACGCAGTTTTGCCAGTCTTGGCAGAGTATCCAGCGTGTATTGCTGCAACCTGATATCATCGAGAGTTACCATTTTTCACCTCCTGATTACCGGGGAACAGCATGCCCCGGTCGGATAATATTGCAGGAAGGCTCGCGCTACGCCTCCACCCCTTAAAGTTGGAGTAATTACATCCCAAGTATAGCTCTGCAGACCCACATTAACCTGACCTTTTCCCGTGACCAGTAGCGGGGCAATTTCCCATGTGCTAACAAGATGTAGACCTCTTCGACCCTTTAAGGCTTTTGTATCGTGTGCGTATTGAAACCCTCCTTCCTGCAATCGAAAACATAACGATGCGCCAGAATGTCAGGCGTTTTTTTGAATATTCTATTATAAGAGTTTATCATACAGGCATATAGATCAAAACTATCATCTGCAGCATTCGAGTGTCCTGGTAAACCCACAATGCCTCAGCAGATCTGGTTATGATCGCTCCGTATACGTATATTTTACCACAAATAGCACGAGAATAATATTCATTCTCTTCCTTGCAACACTCTTGTCAATACGGTATTTTCATGTATTATTTTTTGTTTTTACACACTTTTTTATAATATTTTATCTTTTTTTATTATTTTGTTTTCCACATCTCAGGCGATCCAGGAGGATTACATGTCTAAAAAATTTATATGCATAGTAATTTCTGTCTTTCTTTTCACCGCGCTGGCGCTTCCTGTTGTTGCTGCAGAGACAGCTGAAGATGCGGCTCAGGCAACAGAGGCAACTGAACCCACCAAAAAAATCATTGATCTTTCAGATCCTGAAAAGACCCTCAACCCTGACACATACATACAACTCCTTGACACTGCCAAAGAGTGGCTGCTAACCAACGGGCCCAGCATCATTATTGCAATCATTATTCTGATTGTCGGACGCTGGATTGCCATGTGGTTTGCCTCAGTCGGAAAGAAAGCGATGGTAAAAGGGAAAATTGATATAACCTTAGCCAGTTTCTTGAGTAAGCTTATCTACTATGCACTGCTTGCAGCAGTCGCAATTGCTGCAGCCGATCAGGTAGGAATTAAAACGACTTCCTTTATCGCGATTTTCGGTGCAGCAGGTCTGGCTATAGGCCTGGCCCTGAAAGACTCACTTTCAAACTTTGCCTCCGGAGTTATGCTTATCCTCTTTCGTCCGTTTAAAGTAGCCGATGTAGTAACAGCTGGCGGAGTGACCGGAAAGGTTCAGCAGATCGATATATTCAGTACAATTATACTCACCGCTGACAACCAGAAAATCATTGTGCCTAACAGTGGGATTACTTCCGGCGTAATCACTAACGTTAACGCAGAACCCACCCGCCGAATTGACCTGGTTATAGGAATTGGCTACGATGATGATATTCGCCTGGCAAAAACTACACTCGAATCGATTATCCAGGCTGATGATCGTATTCTTGTTGATCCTGCACCCACCATAGCTGTCGCTGAACTGGGTGATTCAAGCGTAAACCTGATTGTTCGTCCGTGGGTTAAAACACCAGAATACTGGGATGTTCGACTCGCCCTAATTGAAAACATCAAACTTACTTTTGATGAAAAAGGGATATCCTTCCCGTATCCTCAGCAAGATGTTCATATGCATCAGGTTTCATAAGCTTCCTAAGAAAACGCCCCTATCTCAATAGTGAATCCACCAGGATAGATTATTTTTCAGTTCTTCTATCCTGGTGCTTTTAGTTTTCTCCGCATCCGCCTTGCGAGGATTTTGTCTACATTCCAGCCATATAACAAATATATCTATCAAGTCTCCTTTCAATCCAACCACCCGCATACAGCATAATGCGCATTTCCAGTTGTAAAAACAGTTGTCTACTTCGAAAAGAACACCTATCATGAGACTATTCTATAATAAACCAGCAAGTAACACGTCTCCTTTTAAAACGACAATCATATCACCCAACAGGCAAATCCATCACGCCCAACGTGTGTGACAGGGTTGAATTTTATTAACAGGACCCCACCATGAAACAGATACATTCAATACGACCACTCACTGCTTTCAGGCAAATCTCAACTACTCTGTTGATTAGCTGCTTTCTGATTCCTGCCGTACAACCTGCACTGGCAGCGCCGAACTCTATTCAATCGTGCATTGAGGAAAAGTTCCAGTCTGCACCGGACTCTATGACCATGGGTGAGATTCGCTCTGCATGTCAATCACAGGCAACAGCAGAACAACAACCAATAGCCGAAGATTCAACACAGCCCGGCGCTATTGAAACACGCATTCAGATGGACAGGGAAAACGTCTTAAAACCCTTTACCATCATGTCTCACAAGCAAAACTATATACTCCTGGGTGCCTACAATTTTAAGGGATACAATTCAGAGGAATTTGAAACTGCCTTTGACAAGGATTCGATCGATCTGGATGATATCGAAGCACAATTTCAGCTGAGCATAAAAACACCGCTTGCTGTTGATATCTTTAAAGATGGCATCAGCCTCTGGTCTGCCTATACAGTACGATCTTTCTGGCAGGTATATAACAATGACATTTCATCACCGTTCAGGGAAACCAACCATGAACCGGAAGCGTGGGTCCAGTTTATTCCTGATTTTGATATATTAGGTTTTAGCACCACTGCCGGAGCGGTCGGAATTGTTCACCAATCCAATGGTCAAGCCGGCAATCTCTCACGCAGTTGGAATAGGGTCTATGCTTCCCTTGTCCTGGAAAAAGGCAACTTTGTCATCGCCTTTAAACCCTGGTTCAGGATAGAAGAAGATTTCGAAGATGATGATAATCCTGATATCACAGATTTTCTTGGTCATGGTGAAATCAGGATGGCATACAAATACAATGATCATGTTTTCACTCTTATGAGCCGTAACAACCTTGAATCCGGCTTCTCCCAGGGCGCAGTTGAACTTGGCTGGAGTTTCCCCATCTACAACTTTCCTTACCTCAAGGGATATGTCCAATATTTCTCTGGATATGGAGAGAGCCTGATAGACTACGACGAGTATGTGAACAGGTTGGGCGTAGGATTGCTCTTGACAGATTTATTGTGATAAACATCATATCTAAAGTTTATAGTATTATATCTTACTTTAATTTGATGTATAGCAACTCCTGCCGGAATAATTAACGGATGTCGAAATGAAGGTTGAGGAAACGTACAACGGTTTTGAGCAGGGGCCGATCCGCCCGCCCAGTGAAGCAGAAAGCCTGCTAATCCGCATAACCAGAAATTGCCCATGGAATTTCTGCACTTTCTGCCCTGTCTACAAAGATCAGCAATTCAGTCTGCGACCTGTTGACCATGTATTAAAAGATATCGACACCGTTCACGCCTACGTCCGTGCGATCACCGAAGCACGTGAGTCAGGCCGTAAATTCTCAAGACGTGATATTTACAGTCTCGCACCATCTGGTAGTAACGAGGAAGATCTTCACGCCTTACATGCCGCCTACCAGTTTATCGCTGGCGGCATGAAATCGATTTTTCTGCAGGACGGTAACAGCCTGATCATCAAACCGGAAAATCTTATCCGTATCCTTCGTCATCTTAAACACACGTTTCCGATGGTGGAACGAATAACCTCCTATGCCCGCTCACACACCATTGCCAAAATCAGTGATGAACATCTTGGATTAATGGCAGATGCCGGATTAAACCGTATTCACATAGGCATGGAATCGGGCTCTGACACGGTACTCAAGCAGGTGAAAAAGGGGGTTGATAAAGCAACCCACATTGTCGCCGGGCAAAAGGTGAAGCGCGCCGGCATGGAGCTCTCAGAATATTACATGCCCGGCCTTGGCGGCAAAGCCCTTTCCCGCGAAAATGCCCTTGAAACAGCCGATGCCTTAAACCAGATTAATCCAGACTTTATTCGCCTGCGCACCCTCGCACTGCCACGGAATACGCCACTCACTGAACAATTTAACGCTGGTAAATTTGACAAGATGGGTGAAGTGGCAACAAGCGAAGAACTTCTGCTCTTTCTGGAATCACTTGAAGGTATAACCAGTACAGTTCGCAGCGACCACATGCTCAACCTGTTCCCGGAAGTGGATGGAACTCTCCCTGATGATAAAGAGAAAATCATTCAACCTGTAAAAGATTTTCTTACTCTTAGCCCCGAAGATCAGATGATATTCTGCATCGGCAGACGTACTCACCGGATATCCCGTTTTTCCGATCTGCAAAATGAGATTCAACGTGACTATGCTCTGCAGATGTGCTCTGAACTTGGAGCGACGGTTGAAAATATGGATAATGTTATCGAAGCATTGATGCAACGTTTCATATAAATAGTGCCTGAACGAAAACCTGCATTTTTTCAATCTCAAGGCGGCCGATAATTTTAACCGAAAGAATACATTACGTATCTCGGAGTCTCGTACCTCGCTTACCGGGAGTCTCGTACCTCGCTTACCTGAGGGTTAAAATTTGAGACCAACAAAGAAATTGGGGAAATTGGCGGTTTTCAGTCGGGTACTAAATAGAGTATATTCGCAGATAATTTCTCAGGCACAGGCTTGCTTACCAGTCTTCAAACATATTGATATTCAATATATACCCACCTTTTACCATACTCCTGCTGCAGGAGAATTCACGCGCTACCATGAAGAAAATACTTATCATCTTTGCTCATCCGGCTATTGCACGTTCAATGATCAACAGCGCAATGAGGGATGCTGTTACAGATCTTGAAGCTGTAACATTCCATGATCTCTATGCCAGCTATCCAGATTTTTTAATTGATGTTACGTATGAGCAACAGCTGTGCGAAGCTCATGATATCATTATCTTTCAGCATCCGTTTTACTGGTACTCTACTCCTGCAATCATGAAAGAGTGGATGGATCTGGTACTTGAGCATGGCTGGGCCTACGGCAAACATGGTCACGCCCTTGAAGGCAAAGTCTTTCTTCAGGCACTTACAGCCGGAGGTGATGATGCCGCATACCAGCGGCATGGCTCAAACACATTCACCATCAATGAACTCACCAGCCCGTATCGTGCCACAGCAAACCTTTGCAGAATGGAGTGGCTACCACCATTTGCCATTTTGGGTATTCACCGTGGCCTACCTGAGAAGACCATCCGCGACCATGCCAGACTGTATCGCAATACTGTTATTGCACTACGGGATGACACCCTGGACATATCCGCAATACAACAACAACCATACCTTAACATTGACCTCAGCACCTCAGGCAAAATAAATTAATCATGGAACATTTTCTTCTTCAGCTCTTTATCTTTCTCACCGCAGCGGCAATAGCCGTGCCCCTTGCAAAAAAATGTGGTCTCGGGTCAGTCCTTGGATACCTCATTGCGGGCATTATAATCGGGCCGTTCTGCCTCTCCCTTATTGGTGACATTGAAGAGGTGATGCATTTCACAGAATTCGGTGTTGTCATGATGCTGTTTCTGGTTGGTCTCGAACTTAAGCCATCCCTGCTCTGGAAGATGAAAACCCCGATACTCGGCATGGGCGGTTCACAGGTTGTGCTGACAAGTATACTGATAGGCGGGATCGCATCCATGTTTCTGCCCTGGCAACAGGCCGTTGCGGTTGGCTTGACGGTATCTCTTTCGTCCACGGCAATCGTCTTGCAAACCCTTCGAGAAAAGGGACTTATGAACACCTCTCCCGGGAGATCGGTCTTTTCGGTACTGCTCTTTCAGGATCTTGCGGTAATTCCCATGCTGGCTGTATTGCCACTGCTTGCAACATTAACATTGCAGGATAGCGGCCATCATGGATCCGTTTTTTTTGATATAACAACCCTACCCGGTTACCTGCGTATTCTTGTTACCCTGCTGGCCATTCTCTTTGTCTTCCTGCTTGGTAAATTCGCCAGCCGTCCAATTTTCAGAACGATTGCCGCAACCCGCGTTCGCGAAATATTTGTTGCAGCTGCACTGGCCCTGGTAGTCGGCATATCTCTCTTGATGAGCGCCGTCGGTCTCTCACCAGCACTTGGAACATTTCTTGCGGGTGTTGTATTGGCAGACAGCGAATACCGTCACGAACTCGAAAGCGATATAGAGCCATTCAAGGGTCTGCTGCTTGGCATATTTTTTATATCAATCGGGGCCAGTCTCAACTTCACCCTGATTGGTGATAAAATTTTACTGATTGCAGGGCTGGTTACCGGCCTCATCGCCATAAAACTGTTTGTCCTGATGATTACAGGAATGTTCTTTAAAATGCCCAAAAGTGAGCGATGGCTTTTTGGTCTGGCACTTGCCCAGGGAGGAGAGTTCGCTTTCGTATTATTCCAGGTTTCAAAAGTAAACGGTGTACTGCCCGCCGAAACTATCGAGCCACTCATTTCTGCTGTGGCCATCTCAATGTTTCTGGCACCACTGCTGTTTCTACTCCATGAAAAAGTCATCGCTGTACGCCAGGGTGATGCTGTTCCTCCAAAAGACGCTGATCAGATCAGCCATAAAGAGCACAGGGTTATCCTTGCCGGTTTTGGCCGTCTGGGCACTGATCTTGGCAGATTTTTGATTTCAGCAGGTATCAAGCCCGTCATACTCGATCATGACGCTGCCAATGTTGATATTCTCAGAAAATTCGGTTTTGAGGTGTATTATGGTGATATCACCCGCCTTGACCTGCTTGAAGCGGCCGGGGCAGCAGAAGCTGAACTAATCATCATAACAATGGGCAATATTGACAAGAAGCGCGAACTCATTGAACTCATCAAAAAACACTACCCTCATCTCAAAATTGCCGTAAATGCTAAGGACAGATCAGCAACATACGAACTGATGGACCTGGGAATTACCACCATCCGCAGAGAGACTTTCGGCAGCGCTCTCGCCCTTGGCCAGGATGCACTGAAACTTCTCGGCACCGATCCCTATGAAGCGTATAAACTCATGCGGATCTTCAGGAAAAAAGATGAAGACACCCTCCCCGAGCTTTACAGTATTCACAGGGAAGATCAGGCAAACTACATCTCAATGTATCAGCAGCATAACGCAGATCTAGAAAAATTAATGTCAATGGACCTGGAAGAAGATATGGAAGAACTCGATAGGGCCTGGAGTGGCGGTAACCCTTCAGCGTAGATAGCATTCTACCTATAAAACGGCCTAAACTGATGAAAAACACCGTTATAGCTCTATCTGATTACCACCGAAACTCAGCTTGAAAAGGTGAGGTGTCAGGAGTGAGGTGTGAGGCGTCAACAGCATTAGTAACGAATCCCTGGAAAACTCTTGGTATTTGCACGATATAACATAGTTGATTGTTTCAATCTTCTATACCCCTCACTATACCAGCCGAAGATTAGTATTAATGACAATGATATCTATTTAGTGATGAGTTCGTTTCCTACGGTCCTGTTTATGCCTGTACATCATCTGATCCGCCTCTTCTATAAGTGTTGCAACAGAGACAGGTTCTCTCGGATTAAACTCACTGCTGCCACAACTGATTCCAGCATTCCAGGAGTGGCCGCGCCGTTCAAGCTGTACAAGCAATTCTTCTTCAGCACGCCTGGCTAAAGCTTTTCCCTGGCTGGCTGTACAATCGGTTAGAATTGCAATAAATTCATCTCCACCGACTCTACAGAGCAGGTCAGCTCTCCTTATCTGCGAACGTAATGAGTCCACAGCCAGCATAATATATTCATCTCCGCTTTTATGACCAAAGGTATCATTTATGCTTTTGAGATTATCAAGATCTAAATAACAGAGCACAAACCGTTCATCTGCTGCCACAGCAGAGGCAATAATTCCATCAATACGATCATCAAAGTAATCCCGGTTATTAACTCCAGTCATCGGGTCGGTTGTTGCCTTAACCGCAAGCAGCTTTTTATCTTTTGTTTGCAGAATTATCTTTACAGTCTGAATAGCCACAATAATGAGAAGAATGCCAAAAGCTCCAACTGCTACATACACAACAACCCGATATTGATCGACAAAACTTTCAGGCATGTTGATCACTTGAATGTCTGTAGGGATTGATTCAAGGTCCAGATTAAAGCGATGAACTACATCATAGTCTACAACGCTGGTTACAGGACTCTTTTCCACTATAGGGATAGTACTGGCCTTCTCACCAGCCAGAACTGAACGTGCCAGGAAGCCAGCTGTTTTCCCCTGATCCCATCCTCTGGTAATAACCCCACCTAAAATACCGTTACCAAGATAAAAATCCCAAAAGCCCAGAACAGGCCGCGCAGAACTTGACGTTATAAGCCGCGCACTCTGCTGATAGGAAAATTGATGATTGTTCTTGTCCATCGTAAACGACATAAGAAGAACAAGTGTCTTTTCATTTAGTCCCGCAACCTTTTGCTGTAACTGCTGCATTGAGACAGACCCGGAATGTTCTATGCGAATAGCTTGTGGCAATTCAGCAACTATTTGATCAAACCGCTGTCGGTTCGCAACCCCTGTTGTTGTCGCGTCATTAATAACATAGAGGACCTCAGTCTCAGGATAAAGCGACATCCCCAACTTCAATGTGCCCGGAATATCATAGGACTCCATCACACCTGTGATTTCACGGCTTGGCACCTTTTCAGGTTCAGGCAGATAATTGACTCCGCAAAAAACCACAGGAACAGTGGTAAAAAGCTGATCCCGCTGCCGTTGAATAAAATTAAAGGCATTATCATCGGATACAATTACCAGATCAAGATCCTGGTAACTATATTTGAGTACTAATAGTTGCGTTATTGCATGCATATATGGCTTATCCGTAAATCGTTTGGTATCCATAAACTCTGTAAACGAGTTAATCAGAAAGCCGGAATCACTTAACTGCTGATCCAGTCCCTCCATGATAGCCCTTGTCCATGGGTTATCAGACGAATACGAATGAAGGATAAGGATGTTTTTCTGGTCGGTATAGGTAATGTTTTTTACTGCCACATCTTGAGGCAATTTCTCAACGGGCAAACCAAAACGCTCCATCTGCCTGTAATCAAACAACAGCCTGTTAGCCCCGCTTGTTATTATCTCTATATCCGAGACTGCAGATCCTTTAAGAATCTCGATTGCCAACTCTGCAGCAACCTCACCCTGGCGAAACCCTGAGGTAAGAACACCTCCGGTTATGCCAAAATTGAAGTAGAAATCCCAAATCGAATATATCGGTACAGAAGAGGCCGCACTCAGAACAGAGGCAGTATACTGTGGTTCATAGAAGGTTCCGCGGCCATCGCGCAAATACGCAAGCAGCAGAACAATTGTGTCAGGTGGCAGCTTGCGTATAAAGTCCGCCAGTTCGGTTATCGGCAGATCATCTAGAATTTCAATTTCCAGATCTCTGTTGAGCTTTGGCACTACATTATCAAACTCCCTGGCAATGTATCTGCCGGTGGTTGTATCATCATTTATAACAACAATCTTTCGAACATTGGGCTGCAGGTGAAATGCAATATCCAGCGTACCTTTGATATCAGCGAATTCAAGCACACCAGTAAAATTCGAATTATCAAGGAACCTTCCGGCATCGAGAGCGTTCGCACCACAAAAAACAACCGGCACTCCCGGAAAAACAGTTGCACCAAATTTCTGCAAAAAATCTATAGCATGATCATCAGCGCCAATAATAAGGTCAAACTGTTGATTTTTAAACTTTTCCTGAAAAAAGCTTGAGATCTTATCAATGTACCACGGCGAACTGTTTCTCTTGGTATCCATGTACTCCACATGAATATCAGCCTTTGGGAAGGTAAGTAAAAGTGTACTCTCAATTCCGCTTACAATCTGATCCGACCACTCATAGCCCTTATGATAGGAGTTAATAACAAGGATTGTCCGTTCATCTTCGCCTACCACAGCATAGCAGACTGAAGTGACAATCAGATAGATCATAAAACATATGCCACTCAGCAGATAACGAACCATTCGATCGCGCATGTACTGTTTTACCTGTATTCTTTGGAAAATAGAAAATCTGTAATTCTTCAGGAATCCCTGCCCGTTTAGCCTCATAGAGCATATAGTCAGCTTTCTCGATGAGCTCTGGGTACATTACACCTCCAACACTCAACTGTAACCCAGCCAACCTGTGAGACAAGTGGTTATGACATAAATGATTGGTTCAGCACATGCGGCGTAATTCATCTTAAAAAAGTGTAGCACATCTTCAGCTAAAGCAAAAAATTATCTGTTTGAATAAGCTGATGCCCATTGACGCAGTACAATAATTTGATGACTCACCCTTTTTTTTGTAGAAAATGCAAATTATCAGGTCTACCTTGTAATAGGATATACTCCAACATGACTTTACCGGACTGATATCCTGATTGTTGAATCAACCTCATAAAGGAAGCAAAATGAAACAACCATTTTCACCCCTCTCAAAAATATTTTTCCTCTGCGCTTTCGCAACATTTCTCATGCCGATGCTGAATGGCTGTGTAGTCAAAGATATTGGCAATAAGGTCGGGCATACTATAAAGGGCGACTACTACCTTCAGAACAAGGATCATCGTGAAGGCAGGGCAACCTTCATGCAGGAGGTGGAGGAAAACCCGACAAGTCCGTCAGCACGATATTACTACGGGCGTTTCCTGCTCCAGGGTGATGAGAATAAGGCGGCACTTACTCAATTTAAAAAGGCACGGGAGCTTGAGCCGGACAACGTCGACTACCAGTTCTGGACCGGAGTGGCTTACGGGGCCCTTAATCAAAAAAAGTCTGAAGAAAAAAGCTATCGCGCAGCTCTTACCATCAATAAAAAACATCTGCAGTCCCGTATTTATCTAGGTCATAACCTGCTTGAACAAAAAAAATACACAGACAGTCTCGGCCAGTATGAGTACGCACTGAAAATCTGGCCGCAAAGCCCGTCTTCACTCTACAATCGTGCCCTGATTCTAAAAAAACTGGGAAGAACACCTGAAGAAAAAAGCGCCTGGCTTAATTACCTTGGCCTCTATCCATCCGGAGCGCTGGCACGCAGAGCCACAGACCACCTCAACTACATGGGGGATTTTTCTTTTCGCAATCATCACATTGGTGCAAGAACCGTGACAATTGAAAAGATCTGGTTTGAACCAATAACCAATCGCATCGCAGATGGCAGTAAAGAATCGCTTAAGATGATAGGTGCAGTCATCAAAAACCGTAAAGCTGGACGACTGCAGATTATTGCATTTCAGAAAAACAACGCAGAGCTTGCACGTAAAAAAGCTACCACGATTAAAACGTTTCTACTCAAAGAATTCCCAGAGCTGAATTCCCAGGATATAGGTATCAGCTGGTTTGACAAACCTCAGACTATTATCGTTAAAAAGAAAAAACGGCACATTGATGAGTCTGTAAGCTTTTTCATCGGCTCCGGGAAAAAGTGATAACTCCTGAAATAACAGACATTTTAGCCACTGACGTTGTATTGACAGTCGAGTCCTCAATACAACGTCAACCATTACCTGCCCTGCCTGTAGAAGAAATTTCATTTTTTTTGCACTTTTATGTGACCATTTTCCATCCAGCACGTTTATTCCAATAAAAAGTTATAATTATTGAATCACTTTATGGAGATATCCGACAATCAGCTTGTAAGCCGCATCCTCAAAGGCGATACCAACACCTTTGCAACTCTTGTAGATCGGTATAATTCTCAGATTTTCAACCTGATGTATCGTTATAGCGGTTCAACAGAAGAAGCTGCCGACATGACACAGGATGTCTTCCTGAAAAGCTTTGAAAAACTGGAGAGCTACCGGGAACAGCGTTTTTTTTCCTGGTTGTATACCCTTGCGCTCAATCACGCTAAAGACTGGAGCCGAAAAAGGCAGACTAATGAGCAGAAACTTGCACGATTAAAACATGACTCATCAACCAATGAACAGCACGCATCAGGCGAACTGGAAAGCCAGCAGGAAAACACCAGTCTGCTTAAAGCCCTTGAGACTTTGTCACCTGATAACAAGGAAATGGTTCTGCTCAAGTACCAACACGATCATTCAATAAGGGAACTTTCTGAGATTTTCAACCTTTCGGAAAGTGCAGTTAAAATGCGACTACACCGCTCACTGGCAGAAGTTCGAACCGTATTGACAGGTGATTAATATGGATATCAACAACGATAACATCGAAAATGAAGAGCGTGAACTTATTAAACAGTTACGCAATCTTCCTGTGCAGAAGGTCCCGGAAGACCTGACCCGGAAAGTGATGTGTTCAGTCGCAGAACGGCAGTCGCAGCCGCAGTCGGGATTATTTACCAGTATATTGAGACGTTTCAATCGTCCACGTGTTATCTCAATACAGCCACTTTACGCAATGAGTCTGGTAGTCATCATCTGCGGATCATTCATGCTCGGAAGAATATCGACAGAGAGTGTGGTTTCTTCCCCTGAAATTGTTGCGGACAACACCAGCTATAGTTTCCCCCCAACAGATAATTCCAGAGCCGCCCACCTTATGGGAAGAGGTCTGCTTGCTGCGGATAAACAGAAAGAAGCACTGGATATGCTGCATAACGCCGCCTCACTTGAGCCGCACAACCCTGAATATGCATACTGGGAAGGTGTCGGCTACTGGGCAAACGATGATCGGGAAAAAGAGCGCAACAGTTACCTGCGAGGCCTTGCTAACGCCCCTGACTCAGTTCCACTGCTGATTAATCTCGGCCATAACTATCTCAGTGATGGCAATTTTGAGCAAGCACTTACCACCTACCAGTCGGTACTGGAACATTCTCCATCTGAACAGATTGCCCTCTATAATGTCGGCCTTATCTATAAACAACAGAAAATGGTAGATGAGGAAATTGCCGCCTGGGAAAACTATCTGGCAAACTACAGAACAGGCAATCTCGCATTCCGTGCAGTAAAACGTCTCAACAGTTACGGAGTGTTCTCGTATCGAACATACAGAATAGGAGCACGCAGTCTCATCCTCTCGCCTGAAATACTGCTTGATCCTTCAGCACGATATCAGGACAAAAAGCAGGAATTAAATCCGATAATTTCTATCCTTAAAGCCAACCCCGCACTCAATCTGGAAGTAGTAGTTTTCTCGGAAAACAATGGTCCTTCGGCCTGGCAGAGAGCGCTTGAGATCAAGGAAATACTTGTCGGCGAACCTTCGCAGGAACTTGGTGACAGAATCGCACTGAGCTGGCTCGACAACCCTGAGATATCCACGGTTAATGCATCAAAAAAATTCACACTTACCAATAGTTTGCTGATTTTTAGCAGAACATCACATCAGACCAACAAGGAGGTCTCAATATGACATTTTCCCGTTTTTTTGCTGTATGGGTGCTTGCTCTTTCACTGAGTTTCACCACCATGTCCATTGCAATTGCAGATACAGCAGACGATGAACCTGCAGCCCCTTCTGAAGATATCAGTCAGCCCGCAGACACGGGCGGTTCTGATGACCCGGCTGATCCCGTTGATCCCGATGACCCCGCTGACCCGGCTGACCCGGCAGACCCGGCAGATGATCCTGCCACAGAAGATGAGCCTGCAGCAGTTGAAGAACCGTCTTTCTCAAACGCCGCACAGGCAATGCATGCTGCCAATCTTGCAGCTGCTGCTTCAGCCGGGCCAAATCCTGCCACAGAAGAAGCCGCTAATACCTTGAGCGATGCAAAAGACGCACTTGATGATGCAAAAGACGCAGCAGCAGCAGACCCGGAAAATACTGAACTTCAGGATGCCCTCGCTCAAGCTGAAGCAGACCTGCAAGCCGCAAGTGAATCCTATGCTGATGCAGTCGGTCAACTTGCAGGAGTCCTTGGTGATGATATTTACCAGATGCGCAATAGCGGAATGGGCTGGGGCCAGATTGCCCACGAGCTTGGGGTCCATCCAGGTTCCCTTGGGCTTGGGCATGGTAAAAAGAAAGGAAAGTTTGATCTTGATGATGATCTCACCGCCCCCGACACTGACCTTGATCCGGATGCGGAAATTGCCGAAGCAACCCAACGCAACACGACCACTGGCTGGAATAAAGGCCATGGCCTGGCAACAACCGGATCCCAGAGTTCACAAAAAGGTTTAGGGCTGTCTGAAACAAGCTCAAAAGCCAACAATTCAAAAAGCAATAAAGGTGGCCAGGGCAATGGCGCCAAGACAAGTAGCTCTGGTAACTCCGGCAAGTCAGGAAGCAGCCGTGACTCCTCAGGTGGACCGTCAAACAGCAATGCTGGCGGCAACAGCTCAGACAAAGTAAAGGGTGGAAGCAGTAATAGTGGTAACAGTGGAAATAACGGAAAAAGCGGAAACAGTAATAGCAACGCTGGTGGCAACGGAAAAGGTAAAAACAAATAACCGGCCACTGATCTTCCAAAGCATCCCTGTAAAGACAATACGGCTCAGGCATATTTTTTAATATATGTCTGGGCCGTATTGCTTTCAGCTGTAACAATTCTTCATGCCTCTACCCTTACGAGTAACATAAGGCAGATCTGCACCCAATCGGTAGAATCCTATCTGGTAATATCCTGTCCCCCACTCTGCATTATTAATGCAAAGACTCCAATATCATGCATATGGCTGTGCGTGGTATTTTAGAATGTTTCGATTTTGAAAAAAAAATTGCTGTCGTCGTCCCCCCTCATGGCAGTCGATTCAGCATACTGTCGTCGAAGCTGTTCCAGTTGTCGCAGGTCGAGGTACAGGCCAAGTAACTACAGGACACTACAGCAATACGTTTGTTGCACTCCAGCTGCCCCAAAATCTATTGCTCCGGTTGAGGATTTTTTTACCTATTACAAATACTCCACGATTAGAGATGGAGATTTTTATTATGAAATTAGAACGTTACGTTTGCAATCAAAACAATAATGAGAAATACGGGGTAGATCAGGCATAGTTCTAGCTATTACATCCATAGGTTAGATCATCACCTGCAATGTAACCTGTTAAATTTTCAACCATTACTCCAGATAAGCACAACAGGCAGAGAGTAATATGGTTCAAAACAGGTAATATCGATTTCGAATATGTAATAGAAATATCTTTTATGGGTGCATGTCTGAAATCCAACATCTACAACTGATTGAGGCACAACATGGGATTACTTCAGGAACTCGAATATCTCGTCTTTTTAGCCATTGATATTCTGATTAACGTCATACAGCGAGTTATGTAGTGAGTTTCATGCTGAAAACGATTTAGCCTATAGTCCCTAACCTGCAAGCCTGAGCTAAAATACCGTTGGATCAGGAAGTGATTGTCGATTACACGTAAAGAACATGCAATCGACAAACATTTTCAGTGTAAATACCTTCAGGTTATTCCACCTTATGTACGGTCAACTGCGGGAATGGAATTTCCCAATCGTTTATTGTGCAACAATCTACGCACCATCTCTGAATAGCCCGCTCAATCCGCTTAAGGATATCAGCCACGCTGCCTTCGAAATCGGCTATTACAAGAAGATCAAGTGAAGAGGCGTTTGCCTGCAGAAACTCGACCTGCAGGTTAAGACAGGTCTTCGCGTAGCCTTCTTCTTCCATACGTTTATCAATGTACTCTTTCAAAACTGCAGGAATTGTCGAGGTTACCTGGTCCTGAAGTCCGTAACTCACACCAAACGGCACCCGCAATCTGTAATTGCGCGAAAGGTTGGCAGGACAGGCCTGAAGAAACGCATCAGTCGGATACGTTACCCTGCGCCCGCCACGCTCTACCAATTCAACCTGCTCATGGGAAAGACTCACAACACGGGCCCGTGAAGAGCCATTGACGGTTACCCAGTCACCTTTGCGGCACGGGAACCACGGCTCATCATGATCGAATGGTCGCGATACCAGCCCTATAAGATCTTCAATAGGAACTCGAAGTTCCATATCGAGTGCAGGATTAACCAACTTACAGAACACATTGATATTATCAACCCTCCAGGGAACTCCGTGCAATAGAAGACGTTCTTTTTCGCGCACCGAACCAACATTGAGCATCAGTCGCCCCTGCTGCCATAAGCGTGGAAGCCCCTGCCTGATGGTCCAGGACAGTCCAATAAAAAAGATTATTGCCATGCTCAGCAAAAACCAGTCTTCAGCCAGGTAGAGCACGAAGAAAAGACCGACAATCGCTAAAACAACCGACAACACCTGAAATACTATATTTAACAGGCGCATTTTAAACGATTTTTTACCGTTTCTACCCATCTTCAAATAGAGCGCGGCTATGAGCCGATAAAACAGGCGGCAACCAAAAAGAATTGCAAAAAAGGTGATCACCGCGACTATGAGGTAAAGTCCCCGTGCCCTGAAAAAGTCTTTTACTGACTTCGACGAGCTTTCAACAAGCGAGACATCCTGTTCCTCTAGATTTCCCAACTCTCTTTTTGCCAGTTCAAGTTTATTGCTCAATCTGTCGTTGACATTTCGCCACTCGGGAAGCAGTCCTTTAACTTCTTTAAGAACCCGCTTATCGGTTGTTTTCTCAATCACCGATTCAAGATGCTTTACAGCTTCGCTTGCTGCAGCAGTAAGCAATTCAAGTTCGCTGATTTTCTCTTTCAGATCAGACTTCTGTCTGGCCCTCACCGTAAAACGCTTTAACTCTTTAATTGCCGGCTCAAGCAGGCTGGCCATCTCATCCTTCCAACTAAACGATTGCGGCTTTTTTTCTAAGAATAAGGCAGGCTCAACTCCGGTTGCAATGCGCTCGAAGTCTGATGTAGTTTCAGAGAGCTGCTTATCGAGTTGAGCAATTTCATCCTCAAGAGCCTGCTTTTCTGCATCAGAAGTAGAAGCCTTAAGCTTCTTCTTTGACATGTTGATCTGCGCAGTCAGATTCTTTTGCAGATCAAGTAAAGAAGCGAGCATTTCTGCAGGACCATTCTCTACCTGCACAACTTCCTGCTCAACCTTCTCCTGATCAGTGGCAGGTGAACCTTCCGCCATACTCCAACACGGAAAAAGCAACAGAAGTAAACATGAAAAGACGACTATCAGATTCTTTCGTTTATACATAAAATTCAATGAGTGATGTTAAAGAGAAAACGGTTCGATTATGCGCTGTACTAGTTTCGGATTATCTCGGACAATTATCCATGACTATGTCGCAATTAGTGTTGCAAACACCTGTTATCACATTTCAATCCGCAAGCAGCCCCTTCTAGTCAACCGGCTGTTATGCTGTGATAAATGAACATAGATGATGAGAATATTTTAGGCAAGGTAATAGTTGAAGACAGGACTGAGGTTAAAGGGGCCAGGACTGAGTAAATTGCATTGAAAATGGATTAGGTCTATTAAACACTCAGTCCTTTTACCTTTGTAAGCGCTATGTAACTGAAGGAGTAACGAAGTCAGGAGGCTGTAAAGAACAAGCTGCAGGAAATGTACATCGCAATAACCCCTAAAAAGTACCGGAAGATTTTAAAGCTTTACGGTATTACCGCAGGCCATACGCTGACCAGCTATTATTGAGGTTTTACGCTAAAGATACCCAGCCATCTCATCTTTGACTGCCTGGAATTCAAATTCAAGTTCAGAATAGAGCCCCGCAACGTTCGAGCGCTCTGCTGTATTATTTCTGCAGTGTGTTTCAATTTGCCTTGCTATGGAGCAAAAGATATTCGCCTCAAGATTTGCTGATACGCCCACCATTTTATGAGCCTGCTCTTCAATCTTTGACACATTCCAATCCTGAATATGGCCTCGTAGCGACTGCAGCTGAGAAGGCATCTCGTCAAGAAATATCTGAATAACTTCTTTGGTCATCTCCACATCACCCATCAACCTTTTTACTGTGCCTTCGTAATCAAATCGCACGAGAGATAACGTATCATTGTTATCCGATTTAGCTGCAGACTTACGAACTGCATCAGGATCTCTCTCACTATTACCTCCGAGCCACTGATCAATTTTTTTCTCCAGAAGTTCGGGTTTAATCGGCTTCGTCAGATAATCATTCATCCCAGCATCAATGCATTTTTCCCGGTCTCCAACGATAGCATGGGCGGTAAGTGCTATTATTGGAATATCGCAACTATTCTTGGTAAATGTACCGGAGCGAACTTCCCGGGTTGCGGTTAATCCGTCCATTTTCGGCATTGAGATATCCATAAGAATCAAATCATAATGATTCTGGTCAAGAGCTGCCAGCGCATCCAACCCGGTATCGGCTGTGTCAACATGCGAAAATCCCAAACGTGCGAGTACCCCTGTCATCACTTGCTGGTTAATAGCATTATCTTCTGCCAGGAGTATTCTGAAGTCCTCACGGCTTACACTGTTTTCTTTATGATCCTCAACTATTCCAGGAAAGGGAACTGCTGAGTCATTCTCAACGTTTTTATCAATAAAACACCTTTCAAAATCTCGATATTTGACAGGTTTTTCGAGAATAACAATAGCTTTGGTAACAAAAGTAGAATCAAATACCTGTTTGGTAGTGTGACTGGTGAGAATAATAAGTTGCGACCTGGTTTCTTTGATATGTTTTCTGACAACACTGTTAAAGTCGGCATTTGATCCTGTCAGAAAAAACTGATCAACCACAAAAACATCTATTGAATCGCCACCACCCTCACTATCCTCAAAGATTTTCCTGGCAGTTTTTACATCTGAAGCCTGCTCAACCTTTGCTCCCCAATGGCGTAACTGATCCAACAGAACGCTCTTCAGAGTAGTATTCAGGGTGATCAACAGCACAGTCTGTCCCTTCAGGTCCGGTACAATTCTTTTGAGACCTTCTTCAGCCAGATTGTTTTTATCCAGACGTGCAGTAAACCAAAAGTCAGATCCAACCCCGGGGGTACTCTCAACCCCAATCCCGCCTCCCAGAAGTTCTGCCAGCTGTTTTGAAATAGATAATCCAAGACCTGTTCCACTATGTTCTCGTGTAGTGGATCCGTCAATCTGGCTGAAGCTTTCGAAGAGTCGGGATTTGTCAGCATCATCGATACCAATCCCGGTATCCTTCACAGAAAATCTCAAAACGATATCGTTCGGAGTTTCTTCTTTTTTATCAACCGAGACGAAAACCGAACCTTTCCTGGTAAACTTCAGGGCATTGCTTGTGAGATTAAGAAGAATCTGCTGGAGCCTGTCAGGATCACCAAAAAAGTCATCATGAATATCAGGGGCAGTACCGACAATAAGCTCGACATCGCTGTTATAGACTTTCTGGGAGGCAATATCGCAAAAACCATCAAGCATTTCCCGCAGGCTAAAAGAGGTTCTGGCGAGTTCGAGTTTACCTGCCTCTATTTTGGAGACATCAAGGATATCGTTAATAATTGTCAGGAGAAACTCGCCACTTTTCTTAAGTGTTCGTACATGATGCTTTTGCTCATTATTCAGTTCTGTATCCAGAAGCAGTGTAGTCATACCAATAACACCGTTTAACGGCGTGCGAATCTCATGACTCATATTCGCAAGGAATTCACTCTTTGCCTTACTCGCGTCCTGAACTTCAGCAATGAGTCGCTCACGCTCCAACTCGATTTCCTTTCTCTCAGCGATCTCCCTGTTTAGCGCTTCATTTTGAACAGCCAGTTTCTGGCTATAGTGATGTCTGAAATACTCCAGCCAGTAGGTTATAGCGGTAACTGTGATATAGGATGCTACAAAGCGAACTTTGAATTCAGGGTGATAGTTATAAATGGACAGAACATCAGGAGGAACTAAAAAAAGAATGAGAATAATCAGAATGGAAAACAGACTCCAGAATATCCCTTCCTTTTTACCGAACAGGAAAAAGGAGATGAGTGGAAAAATGTAGACCCACAAGATCTTTGACCCTGCTTCACCACCAAAAACAATGAGATATGATATTAATATGGCAAATAACAGCGTGTTTATACGATAAACAATTTTTCCCTTTCCTATTAATCGTATAACGACCCAGCCTAGACTCAAGCCCACACCAGATACTGTACAGAATCCGGTAACCGCATAATTACCATCGAGAAAATTAACAATCCCGAAAGAAATCATCAGCGGCAAACCCACGAGCAGAAACAGGGTAAAATGTTGAAAACGCGTCCTCTCCTCCGAAGAGAATTGAGGATTTTCTGAACTGTGTAACATGAATTGTTTAAAAGCCTGATATACATTCATTGATCAGCCGAAATATATAGCCCAGTCAGATACAGAATAACCGAGCACAAGTATTTGAACATAAACAAGAAAGAGAACAAAGATCGTACAGCCTGTAAAGCCTGGATAATATCTCAAGCGTTGGCCTCACATTTTCAGCTAATAACAACAGAACCAGTATAGCATGTATTTCACTCCGGTTGGTAACCATATTCAAGACTCAAACATTGACAATCAGTTAACTTTCCACATTTTTCCCAACATCGCTAGCGATCTGTTTCCCAAATTTCACATGAGAACTCCGGTGTTTTCAGCCATAGTAATTATGGTATTATTCAAAAGCACTTTAGAAATTGAAATTTGTTCCACAGTGATTTAGCATACATCCCCGGACATACCTAACAACACGACGAGCAACGTTATATGAAGTGGCAAAGCATACTATCAATTGCAATGCAACGAAGCTCACTCTTTACCAGATCAGGATAGCAAGTAGATGGCAAAATTATATTTTCGTTATGGAGCAATGAACTCTGGAAAAACCACAGCGCTCATCCAGGTTGCTCATAATTACAGAGAAAGAGGTATGGAAACCATCCTTGTTAAACCCGTTGTCGACACAAAGCGCATAACTCAGATTTCTTCACGACTCAACATTTATAGAGATGTTGATATACTGGCAGAACCTTCAGATGATCTATTCGTAATTATTGAGAAACAGCAGAGCGAACGGAAAAATCTACAATGTATTCTCGTCGATGAAGCCCAGTTTCTCACAAAAGATCAGGTAACGCAACTTTTCAAAGTTGCTGTTTTATTGAATATCCCCGTAATATGCTATGGCCTGAGAACCGATTTTCAGCTCAACGGTTTTGAAGGCAGCAAACAGCTTCTGCTTCTTGCTCATAGTCTTGAAGAGCTGAAGACCATCTGTCAATGTGGTCGAAAAGCGATGGCGAATGCCCGAAAAATTAATGGTAGTTTCGTATTTCAGGGTGATCAGGTCGCCATTGATGGCAAGGATAGTGTTGAGTATGAACCACTATGCGCCCAATGCTACTTTGCTCATCTGAATGGACAGTAGTCTCAAAATTACAGGAAAACTACTACAATGACACCCGAACAAATTCAGCTGTTGAAAGATGCTGAAAAAGCAGCACAAAGTGCTCACGCGCCCTACTCAAAATTTAAAGTCGGAGCTGCAGTCCTCACTGAAAATGGTGTGTTCATCGGGGCAAACGTTGAAAATGCCTGTACCAACCTTGGAATATGTGCAGAACGGGTAGCCATATCCCACGCCCGAATGCATGGCAGCACGAACATAATCGGCATAGCTGTCTGCTGTTCGGATGCTCCTGTAGATGAAAACAATACTATTATTACACGACTGACTATGCCCTGCGGTGCCTGCCGACAGTGGATCGCGGAATTAGCCCCTAAAGCCTGGGTAATCACCAATGGCTCAGAGCAGGTCTTTACTCTGGATGATTTACTGCCTGAACCGTTTTTCATGAAGATGTGATTACGCACTCTGCGCTTTACCACTTTGCCAATTGTGTTCATTAAAGGATAATATCGTGTCGAATACTGGAAATTTAGAGATAGGAATTATCGGCGGCAGTGGAGTCTATCAGATCGAGGGATTTTCACAAACTGAGAAGTTGAAGATTTCAACGCCTTTTGGCGAGCCTTCTGATGCCTATATAATTGGGGAATTGAACGGGGTTCGGGTTGCTTTTCTCCCACGTCATGGCGCCGGACATCGCTTGTTGCCATCTGAACTCAACTATCGCGCCAATATTTATGGCTTCAAATCTCTTGGGGTCACAAAAATTATCGCCATCACAGCTGTTGGTAGCCTGCAGGAAAGCAGACCGCCTCTGGACATGGTCATACCGGACCAATTATTCGACCGGACAGTTAGCAGGCAATCCACATTTTTTGGAGACGGCATCGCTGCCCATATCCCATTTGCCATGCCATTCTGCCCAGATCTTTCTGAGCAGCTCTTTCAAACGGCAAAAACTGTCGCTGACAGAGTGCATAAAGGCGGCACCCTCATCACCATTGAAGGGCCGGCATTTTCCACCAAAGCTGAGTCACGGCTTTATCAACAATGGGGTTGCGACATTATTGGCATGACCACCTATCAGGAGGCTAAACTCTCCCGAGAAGCAGAGATCTGTTATGCGGCACTTGCGATGGTGACCGATTATGACTGCTGGAAGGATGGTGTAGAAGATGAAGTCACAGTTCAGACTGTTGTTGCAAACATGAAAAAGAACAGTTCAAATGCCCAGGAAATACTCAGCAAAGTTCTCCCTGAACTTAATGTGGTTCAAAGAACGTGTTTGTGCAAAAACAGTCTTCAAGGCGCGATTATGACTTCACCTGAAGCTATCCCGGAACAGACCCGGAAAAAACTCGCCCTGCTTATAGAGAAGCGACTCAACTGACTTGAGGTTTTGCCAATTCTCTTCAGTGAGCGCGAGACAACTGTAAATATCACCTACACGATCGGGCAAAAATGATCAGAATACCTAACGACACACACTCAAATTTATTTTTTCTCACAACACAAAGAGGGCAATACATTGGAACTATGGCGTAAAATACTGGCAGTTGCGATTGTGATTGGCGGGGTCTTGGGAATGCTGGCAATAACTCGATTCATGTTAAGCGGAACAATCTTTTAAAACATCAAAGAGTACTCCCTTCAGCCTGCCCCCTCATTGCTTACCTGAAACTAACTTGATAACTCCCACCATCCTGATTACCGTTTTCCCATGTAATGAAAAGGAGTTATGCGACAAACTCACCAATCCCTCAGAGCCCCTAAAAACACTAAAACAATTGGCAGTCCAACATAAATAACAGGATTACTCCATGACAATAATTCAAAAACTGACCATTCCCTTTCTTATCACCCTACTCGTTGGCTCAGGGCAAGCATTTGCAGAAGATAGTTGGTGGAAAAAAGGTGCGGACATTCTGCAAACATTTGAAAAAGAATCACAGGTTAGCGATGCCAGTATTGGCGAGATAGGAGATGCATTTAAAGAGGCCCTGAAGATCGGCTCTGAAAATGTGGTAAACAAACTGGGTACAGTTGATGGCTTTAACAAGGATACGGCTATACACATCCCACTACCAAAAGAACTTAACACTGTAAAAAACGTGCTTGAGAAGGTTGGTATGTCAGGGATAGTGGATGATCTTGAGCTTAAACTTAACCGGGCTGCCGAGACTGCTACACCAATGGCTAAATCACTTTTCCTTCAATCAATCAGCGAGATGACCTTTGATGATGTACAAACGATTTATGAAGGCCCGGAAGATTCTGCAACACAATATTTTAAGAAAAAAATGTCCGCATCCCTGGGTACAGAAATGCGGCCGATTATTGAAAACAGTCTCTCAACAGTTGGAGCCGTACAGGCATACGACACTATGATTGGCGAATACAAGAACTTACCGTTTGTACCCAATGTAAAAGCCGACCTCACTGACCATGTGGTACAAAAAGGTATGGATGGAATTTTCCACTATATCGCTCAGGAAGAAGCTGCTATCAGAAGCAACCCGATAAAACAGTCTACAGCATTACTGAAGAAAGTATTTGGTACACATTGATCACGTAATTCTGGGCCCGAACTGCATTCGCTTTTAAGTCTATACAGTCACCCAATCACCTGAGTTGTTTACACCTAAAAGCCTTTAAGGAATAACTCCTTAAAGGCTTTTATTGTGTTTAAAAAACACACTGATACCTCTAATTTTAACGTACAAATGTAACCATCAAACATTGAGAACCGGGTGAGTATTATCCACAATCCTGGAAAACATATCAATTAGAGTACGTTGCGGCAAAAAACTGTTCACATAGAGCCAATTTCAAGCTCATCTCTCTCCCCAACACCTATCGTCCCTGTTTTACTGAAAATGAGAAAAGAGATAACATTACGGCGATAAAAACATACAGAGCCAACCACATAAACAATGACTGCCCGGAAATACCGCTATCTATTAAAAAACCGAATAATATTGGGGAAGCTGAGGTACTGATTACAACCAGCGAAGTTATCAGGGCACGGATTGCACCAAGATGCTCGGTACCATACACCTCCACCCATAGGGCTCCTATAATCGGGCTGCTTGTCCCGATCGATATACCAAGCGAGATCATGAGCATATACGCAACCCAGACACCTGAGGTCATTGCAGGGACCAAAAGACCCAACACCATTGGTAAAGGGTAAAACTTCAGGAGTTGGACGCCACTAAAACGATCCACAAGCGCTCCTGAATACATTGATGATAACCAGTGCGCACATCCGTAAAAGACAAAACACTTGGCAAACAATGAAACCGACCAACCCATCTCAGGGAGAAAAAATCCCTGATGTATAAATACTCCGGTAACAATGAACGGTGCAGCCAGAATTGCAGGCAGCGCTAACCAGAATCTGTGGTCTTTCAACATTGTCCTGCGTGAGCCCTGTACTGATACACTACGATGAGACTTTTTATTGGAGGTGCGAACATCTTCAGCATATCTTTTTTGTTGGCTCAGGCTAAGTAGCCATAGCGCACATGGTAGATAGAGCAACGGAACAGAAAGACCGACAACCAGCCAGCTATTCTGCCAGCCTACCATTGAAATCAATACCACTGCCAGCGAAGGTAAAATGATTTCACCCATCGGTACACCAGTAGTAGCAATACTTGTAGCTTTACCACGGTTGATAGAAAATTCTCTGGTCATTGTGGTTACAGCCGTATGCGGCAGCAGGCCCTGTCCAAAAAACCTCAGTAAAAACAGACTGACAACCAGCATGAAAAAGCTGCGAACCTGCCACAACATCAAGGTGGCAGCGAACAATCCCAAAGCACTGAAAGTGACAAACCAGCGGAGGGATATTCTATCGATGGCAGCACCGAGCCACATCAGAAGCAGCCCGCTGGAAAGGGTTGCCATAGAATACGCAGTACCATAACTCATAGCGGTAAGGTCTAACGATTCTTGAAAACTTGCGCCATACCAGCTCACAAAAAACGACTGACCAAAGTTTCCCCAGAAAACAGACATCATGCCAAAAACCAATAACGGCCAGCAACGTCTGAAAAAATGCATATAATCCTGAATCATCAAGCGAATACCACCCTTAACTTTGCTTTGTGCTCTAAATAAAGAAACCGTATATCACTCGGGCTCACCTATTTAGTTCCCGGCCAATAACTATGTAATTGTCTAAGCTGCAATGCTTTGCCTTCTCTCGCTATGCAGAGCATTTTGTGCATTCTGTTTATACCTCGAGTGATATTTTAGCAAGCTCATAGCATTGGAAATCCACGCCGCAGCAAGGTCTCCAATCAGGAAGGACGGAAGCGCCTACTGGGGGCAGGTCGACTTGATATTTACTCAAGGTTATCGCTATTCACAGCCAAATAGGGATATTACGGCAATACCTATTCCGAAAACTGGAATTACAACGGGACCGTCATAGATAATTGTAGAAATTGGCTAAGCAGAAAAAAGAATACGATAGATGGCAGAATACACCTAATGCATTGTGTAGTAATTTCAATTCTATAAAGAGAGGCTGCCGGGTCCATTAGCCTCCCCAAAAAGAAATTCTGTGTTATTCGGCTAATGTCTTTAATATATAGAGGACCTCTGCCTGACCTATGCGCGCATCGCCATCAACATCCGCATAAATATCGGGGGCAAAAGTGGTACTACCGCTGAGCAGCTGCAAACCGAGAAGAGCATCGTGTAAAGTTGTTTCTCCACTACCATCAAGGTCGCCGCTAACGACAGGAGTCCCGGTAAAATCTACTCCCC
Source organism: Desulfosediminicola flagellatus (assembly GCF_005116655.2). GTDB lineage: Bacteria > Desulfobacterota > Desulfobulbia > Desulfobulbales > Desulfocapsaceae > Desulfopila > Desulfopila flagellata. Next base: position 5,025,420 of record NZ_CP050698.1, read on the forward strand.
AGACATTCCCAACCGTGTTCCAGTCGCAACTGCAATCTTCAAGGTAATACTGATAATCCCAGTTGTTTTTTGACAGACCGGTACTCACCTGTCGGTTGAAAGGTGAAATTGCTATTCCCCCTTTTACTGCAGTTATCGTAAAATCAGATTCGGATGGAACATTTTGAATTGCATACACTCCATTAGAATCTGTTGTTGCCTGATACATTATACCATTACTTTGCGCTGTTACAGAAACTCCAGACACGGGGTCACCGCTGTTGTCTATAATGTGCCCGCTTATTATCTCACCATCTCCTTCGCGGAAAATGTTGTATACCACAGATCTGGCAATATCAAAGGTATATGAAGAAGTATCAATATCCGGCAAGTTGTACCACCCATCATCGTACCCTCCCCATCCAAGGTTAAGGTGGTGATAGGAGGTGTCCATGTTTTCACCGTAGCCATCCACTAGCAGCGCATGTCCACCACTCGGACCACTGACGCTAAGAATCACAGGAAGACGTGCATCCAGGTTAGTGTTTATCATTTTTTCAATTCTATCAGTGTCAAGATTCTGCCAGGTTCCTTCGCAGGTGTTGAGATTTGAGCCGAATACACTGTTAGTATATTTGAAGGTCTCGCGCAGCTGGATAGTTGCCTCCTGGGTAGACGCGCTAGAGGCACCCGACGAATATGTTGTGCCAACGGATACACCGGCATCAGAGATGATAGCTCCAATTTGCTGGCACTGAGCTTCAGCTGTTTCAGAGTCGGGCTCAAGCGGCATATTTCCCCAGTCATAAGGTCCGCCGTTACCGTCACCTCCCTGCAAGCTGACTTCCTGAGAAATGCTTCCTGCCTCATCATTAATTATAATAGTAAATTCAGGGGTACCGACATCCACCAAAGGGTACTGATGATATCGCATTAACTGGGACATCGCGGTGGAAACACAGCCACTTGGATAGTTGTTTGGCGTGTAGTAATTATAACAATTATCCCCCCCGGCCTTGTTCTGCGACCAGCGTGATGCAATAAATGGAGCAACTCGCATATCATCAACTGCATCGGCTACATAAGCCGACGACGTTGCTGCAATTCTGGAATACTCGATTGGCAACAGAAGGTTCCATTTGTCGAGTGCCTTCTGCTGCTCTTCTGGTATTGCCTGATTAATAGCTCGCTTCTGACTAGCAGCTACCACACCGGCCTGTACCCTCGCAGCTCTTCCTTTCATATCAGCATTTACCATCGTCACCAGAAGAAGGTTCTTCTCCGTGGAGAACGATTCAGCTTCTGGGAAAAATCCGATAATCGGTTCTATATGGTCATTTGCTGAGACAAGCACAATGCCTTGAGGCTCTAAAAAAGCCACATAATATACTGTTTCTCCATTCTCATTTGACTGCGGTTGAATGGATTTGATCGATGACGATAACCGGCTCCCCAGAGGCAATGAATTCATGCTAAGCCAACGGGTTGCGAGTTGAAGAGCGTCTTCACTGGTTCTTGGGGAGGCACTGACTGATTGATGTAAAATAAGACAAAGAATAGATGTCGTGCATACTGTTCGCAAAAAGGAAAAAATAATACTGTATCGCATAGTAATCGTAGAGATATTGAGTGCTTTCATCGTATAAATATGACCGGAATTATACCCGGTTTGTTTAATAAATTGCCTGAGGTCGGGTTCAAAAATACGACATTTCCCGAACCACGCCACGGCAGAAGAGTAAACACAATACATCTAAAGATTTCAAGATATTGTTATCATTCCCGTGGTCATGGTAATTACCACAGCCAATTTCATATCACCTCCCTTCCTGATCTTCATTTTTTCAGATACATATTTTCCTTAAACGCGAGTTATTCTGAGAATAATGATAGGTAAAAGCAATAAAACAGATATGTTTTTCACCGGATTCATACAGTGGTTTTTGTATTGATAAGGATTTTTTGGTCTATCAAGATGGCATACATTGTTCGTTTTATTAACAATGCATTATGTTCGGAAAATGAAGCAACAACATCTAACAAGTGACATATGTCAAATGTCGTAATAATGTGAAGCCTTTTCTCTTCCTGCAAGGCATGACTGAAGGAGCATAGCAGCGATTTGTAACTGAATAAGAAACGAAGTCAATGTGCTAAAAGGGCAGGTAAGCGGAGCATAGCGAAAACTCCGAACAAGATCAGATATGTAAAGGTTACAGAGCACGAGCTTCGATTCGAAAAGTCAGCGAGTGGTTTGAGATATAGGTGCGGCTCAGATTTTTACCACAAGCATATAACTGATATTCTGATGATAAAGTTTTTGTCGCAACACTGATATTGGCAAGAAGGATAGTTTTCGGATGGAAACCAGATAGTAATCGAGCCTAATTAAATATTTTAAAAGCCGATTGATTTCATAGGCAATCGGCTGCTATCAATCCGCTTGGCAAACTTGAGAAATAGGCAAGTAGTGGCGTTGGAAGGATGAATAGACAAGTCACGAAGAGGTCTATTCCTTTCCTGTTTATCACAACTCCACTCACTTGCCCTGAACCACTCCTGTTATTCAGTAATTTTAAGGAAAGCAGCGCTGAATGGGCCCCAATTGCCGTCCGCATCCTTTCCCCGAACATACAGTAAATGGGTTCCTGTTGTGAGTTCGGTGGTATCAACCTGTGCATGTACAAATTCACTGGCTGTATCAAAAAGTCCGTCCGCAGCATCCATGCTTTCAGCGAATCCTTCGTTCCATGGAGGTGTATCGATATAATACTCCGCTCCATCTATATTCTGGTACGGTTCCTGTTCTTCATTTCCCTTGATCCGTGCATAACGCGTATCGTCGATGGTCGCTGACAGGGTAACGAAAGTTCCAGCCGTGACTTCCCCTATATCAACCATTACACCCACTGCGTCAGGCCCGGATGGTGTCACATATGGAGTGCGTACCACCTTTGCTGCATAGAGCAGAGACTCAAGATTGTCGGGATAAACCCTGGATTCAAATGTTTTACATGACTGGAAAAAACTGGTCCCAAGTTCGAAACAGTAGGCGGCCACCCCCAGTTCACCATAGGCATGATCATCACTGGTGCCATCTGTTGGGTAAAGGCCGATGGCCTGTTCAGGGGAATAGCCATTCCAATAGGCAAATTTGCGGCCAAGGGTCTGAAGCTGGACATGGTCTGGCGCGGTGTCGTGTGTACTGCCCCAAGGCCACATAACCAGTTTACCGTACGAATGCACATCGATGTAGATTCCGCTCGAATCATTCGGGGCGGGATTACTTTTATCTTTATTCCTCTGATCAGAAAATATCGAATTCATATAATTTTGAATCGCTGTTATTTCAGGTTCAGAAGCAGCCTCTTCACCGTGATACGTTTGATCACACGGTTCATCACTTGATCCATCACAACAGTTCCACTCATACGAGAAGTTGCGGTTGAGGTCAGCGCCACGGCTGTCATAATCACTCAGGCAATAGTCCTCATCGGTATTTTTCCGCCATAAGACATGATCCTCTGCCAATTTACGACCATCGGGATTACCATGAAGCATCATATGGATCTCATGGTTATCAAGAATCCAGGTAACATCAGGATCGGTTCCGTAATTTCCGACCAGATACTCTGCAAAACGTGTTACCAACTCTGCCGTTGCATACTCCCTGGCATGAAGAGCTGCTGTTAGAAAGAGATCCGGTTTTTCACCTGTTGTTTTTGAATTGGTGAGTACAAGAACCTTCATATCATAACCAGCTTTCCCCTCGGGATCAGATGAGTTACTTTTAACCCAGGAATCCCCAACATCTTTCCAGCTTGCGATGGAAGAGTAATTCGCAACTATCTGCTCAGCGGCGGCAAAGGTTCCTTCAACCGTTCGATAGCATGGGTAACTGGGAATTGTGTCTTCCTCTGTCTCGTCTTTTCTTGAGGGTTCAATCGCTGGTTCTTCCCAATCAGGTGCCAGCTCGACCCGCAAACCGGCAGCTGTTAGTTTGTCGATATCCTCCTGCTTCACCCGCATAACATGATAGCCTTTGCCGTAATTCGTTTCCAGCAGTTGTGCTCCAAAAGATTTCAAGGCATTGTTACCAGTTCGCTGGTCAGAATAATGAACCCGAACAACGGCTTTTTCTCCTCCAGGCAGAACTGGTGGTTGCTTATCAGCAGCAATGACATGCGTCACCAGTACAGGAATCAAGTACAGTGAGAGTAGCGCACCAATCCGTTTGATCATGATTTTCGCTCCTTGTTGTGTGGTTGTAATTTGGGACCACGGCAGGTAATCCCCCCTCATAACTATTAACTGCGCTGTAGGAGGAAGGTTACAAATTCTTTAGGAAGGTAGTATGCGAAATGAGATATTTATTCTATTGAACCCAACCACCAGCACCATAATCTACAAAGGCTTTACCCGGGGAAATCACAAAAGAGGACTAATCAGAAAACACACTATCAGTGAAAAACAGAATTTTTTCATTTTGAAATCTCACGGAGCGCCTAGGAGGCTGTCCGAGAATAGGGATTTTCGCTCAGATCGAGGCAAACTCGAAAAATTACCGGAGGCATATAGTTAATATCTCGGATTCTCGTCCCTCGCTTACCGGAGGATAATTTTTCGAGTTTAACGATGATATGAGCGGAAAGGGCATTGTCGGACAGCCTCCTAGCAAGAATATACATACACTTCTTACATTCGTCCGTCTGCGACACTTCGCTAAGTCACTTAAAGCAATAGCTTTTCACCCTTGAGTACAATCTGTAAAATCCCGACACAGGTTAAAGGATGCTCCCTATTTTAGATTGAATGAGAAGAGTTAGTCTATTTTTTCCTGGCTATGCATAAGTATCCGTGCAGTAATTTAATTTCCCAAGGAAACTGTGATAAACTTTAATGATCTTAGGCATGGAAAAACTAGTACTCAACAAAAACTCATGTAATACTCCCAATCTGTTCGATAAAATGAGACAATTACCTGATGAATAAAAGAAAAGACTATCAGCAGTTTGACAGTTACATGGAATTCATAACCAAACTTCCGACTATGATCCATGCAATAGACAAAGATGGCATTTTGATAAATGTCAGTGAATTCTGGCTGGAAAAATTGGGCTATGAACGAGAAGAAGTTATAGGTAAACACTCGACTATTTTTTTGACAGAAGAGTCCAGGAAATATGCAGAACAAACAGCACTGCCTGACTTTTTTGCCAAAGGCTTCATAGAAAACGTTCCGTATCAATTTTTAAGAAAAGATAACGCAATAATTGATGTGTTGCTGTCAGCCAATTCAATCTATGACAAGGAGGGTGCATTTCTCTGTTCGCTGGCAACAATTGTTGACATTACAGAGAAGAAGCGCTCTGAAGATCAGCTGCAGGAAAGCGAAATACGATACAGAAATCTTGTCGGCAATATACCCGGTACTGTCTATCAGGTCGTCATGAGTGCAGATGGTCAGTTTCGCTTCGACTACCTAAGCGATAATTGTCTCGATCTCTTTGGGTACAGCGCCGAAGAAATCAAAAAAGATGCTCAATTGATATTTGATAATATTCCTCAGCCGGATGCTGACGAGGTGATACAGGTAATAGAAAGATCCGCCTCCACTTTAACACGTTATAGTCTTGAATATCGTTTTATCAAAAAAAATGGTGAGAGAATATGGATATATGCCTCTTCTACTCCAAGAATACTTCCTGATGGGGCCATTATCTGGGATGGTATTGGACTTGATATTACCGAGCAAAAAGTGAACGAAAATGAAAAATACAAAAACCATAAAATTCTAATCGAAGCTGAAAAACTCGCCAATGTCGGGGGATGGGAATGGGACATGGTTGAGGATCAATGGTCAATGTCCGACAATTGGTTGGCAATTCATGGATGCAAAAAGAGAGACCTTAATAGCGAAGAACTCCTGGCTATTGCATACGAGGATGACAGGCACCAGATTCAAGAGGCTTTTAACAGTGCCGTCGAATCTGGTGAGACGTATAAAATTGAGCACAAAATTGTTCGACAAGACTCTGGAGAGGTACGATATATTCGAGCTCATGGCACGGTAAAACGTGCTCAAGACGGTACCCCATTGAAATTGTATGGGGTAGCCCAGGATATCACTGATCAAAAGAACACACAGATTGCTCTGGAAAAAAGTGAGCTAAAATACAGAGAGTTACTTGATCTTGCTCAGGAAGGTATCTGGGTCATTGATAACGAGGATAAAACACGTTTTGTAAATCCGAGCATGGCAAGAATACTTGGATACACAGCTGAGGAAATGATTGGGAAAAGTCTTTTTGATTTTATGGATGAACAAGGGATTAAAATTGCTCACCATAAAATCGAACAGCGAAAGAGGGGCATATCCGAACAACATGATTTTGAATTTATCCGTAAAGATGGGGACCGAATATATACTACAATGGAAACAGCGCCTATTTTTGACTCAAGTGGCCGATATGATGGCGCTATAGCTGGCATACTTGATACTACTGCTCGAAGGCATAAAGAGAGAGTACAAGAATCCCAATTAAAACTTGTTGAATATGCCTCTACACATACATCACTAGAACTGCTGAATAAATTTTTAGATGAAGCGGAAGTTCTCACCGACAGCAAAATTGGGTTTTATCATTTTTATGATGACAATACGCAAACACTTTCACTTCAAACCTGGTCGTCAAATACCGTAAACGTCATGTGCAAGGCTGACAAAACACGCACACATTACCCACTTGAAAAAGCGGGTGTCTGGGCAGACTGTGTCCGAAACAAAAAACCGGTAGTTCACAATAATTATGACAGGCTGCCTCACAAAAAAGGTGTTCCGGAAGGCCATGCAAAAGTTATCCGTGAGCTTGTGGTTCCTGTTATTCGCGATGGTGACGTCGTTGCCGTATTAGGTGTTGGAAACAAAGGGAATGACTACAATGAAAATGATGTTGATATAGTTCAGGTATTGTCAGATCTCGCTTGGGAAACGGTCAGTCGAAAACTCGCTGAAGAATCATTGCATGCCAGTCAGGCTAAGCTTGAAAATTTGCTTCAGACGATTCAGGCTGGTGTAATTGTCCACGATGTTGAGACGAATCAGGTAACTGATTTCAATTCAGCCGCTCTGAAAATTCTCGGGATGACGGGTGAGCAGATATTAGGAAAAAGTACAGTAGAACCAGGATGGAATTTCATTACCGAAGATGGCAAAGTAATGAATGTGTTTGATTTCCCCGTAAATATTGTCAAGAGAACAAAGAAGCCACTTATTGATTACATTGTTGGAATAGAAAAGCCTTCTCAACCAGAACCGACCTGGGCGATAGTCAAAGCTAACCCTCAATTTGATCAAAACGGGGAATTGAGGCAGATTATTGTTTCATCCATGGACATAACGGAACTGAGAAAAACTCAGGATCAACTCAGGAAAAAGGATCAACAGCTTATCCAAGCTCAAAAAATGGAGTCTATTGGTAATTTAGCCGGAGGCATTGCTCATGATTTCAACAATATTCTCACTTCAATTATAGGATTTACAGAACTCGCTCTTGAGGGAGCCGAGAAAGGTTCTAATCAAGAAAATGATCTTGAAGAGGTTTACGCCGCTGGAAATAGAGCAAAGGAGTTGGTAAAACAAATTCTGGCATTTGCCCGTCAGTCCGAAGAGGAATTAAAACCTGTTCGACTTCGCGATATCATTGCAGATACGCTAAAACTTCTGCGTCCTTCAACCCCATCATCAATCGAAATCATCACCAGCATTGATAGCAGTTCGTATACTATGGCCAACCCCTCCCAGTTGCATCAGGTAGTATTGAATTTATGTACCAACTCAATTCATGCTATGCAAAGTCATGGAGAAATTCTTGAGATTGGCTTGAGAGACATTGTTTTATCAGCAAAGAATACAATGAAAAACTCACCCTTAACTGGTGACAAATATATTGAATTCTCCGTCTCAGATAATGGCCCGGGAGTTGAACCAGATATCATAAATAGGATTTTTGAACCCTACTATACAACCAAAGGAGTTGGCGAAGGGACAGGCATGGGTTTAGCAATGGTCAAAGGTATTGTAGAAAGCTGGGGCGGACAAATTACCGTAAAGAGTGAACCCCAAAAAAAGACGACATTTACCGTAATTCTGCCGATCTCAACAAGCAGAGACCATGCCAGTTCACCTCAGTCCGAACCGTACTCGCTCGGGACTGAGCATATCCTCTTTGTCGACGATGAACCGCCCATAGCCAAAATGACCAGCCGTATACTTGAGAGTCTGGGTTATAAGGTGACTGTCCGAACCAGCAGTGTTGAAGCTCTTCAGTTATTTCAGGCAAAGCCGGATGCGTTCGATCTGGTTATCAGCGATATGACCATGCCTTACATAACAGGAGATGAACTCTCCATTGAAATTCGGAAAATCAGGCAAGATATCCCCATTATTCTCTGCACTGGATATAGTAATATAATTAATGAGGAGGGAGCTCGACAGATTGGGATAAACGCATTTGCTTTCAAACCGTTTAAACGATCAGATTTTGCAAAAATTATACGAGATGTTCTGGATGCTTGCTGATTAAACATGATTTGACAGCTCAAAACCACAAACACGTAGGAATGGTGAAGAAGTTTGCTTATCATTGACCTTTCGTTTTAATCAAACAGCCAATTGAAACACTAGTCATGTCATGTGTCAGATGTCGTAATCATGTGAAGCTTTTTCTCTTCCTGCGAGGCACGAGCGATGGAGCATAGCAGCGCTATGTAACAGAACGAGTAACGAAGTCAGGAAGTGAAAAGGGCGAACAGAATTAGACATCTGAGGCATGACAGGACACTAGCCCATTCTAGGTTTTCGTTTATGAGAATGCTGAATTACTTTGTATTTTATGGGGCTTGGATCCTCTTGAGTCTGTTCCTGCTACAAACTGGTCGGTGGATTCCTTCTGTAGTGACTGCGGGGATGGGCAATGTGTTTATCCTGATGATGTTGCTTGGCCTCTCTTTCGTGTCCCGTCATTACCAGTTGCGTATTGAGCCGTCTTTAAAGCAGCGCCTTCCGCAACGTCTGCTCGTCCTCGCCGTTTGCGTTCTGATCTTTGGCAGTGGATACACAATGGTAACGTTGCTTGGAATTCAGGGTAACCTGATCAGCGCAATTCATACTGCAAACCTCCTCTTTTTTGCCTGCGTTTTGGGGAGTTGGTTAACTGAACCCCTGAAACGCCCTGCCGAACTTATCCCTTTATGCCTGGTCATGTCACTGATCGATATTTTTAGCGTATTTCAGGGTCCCACGCGGGAATTAACCAGCAACCTTGTGGGGTATTACGGCAGCGGTCAACCAGGACCTCCGCCACTGGTGGATTATATCCTGATCAAGTTGCCCCTACCAGGACAGTCCTCTTTGCTGCCTGTGTTTGGTGTCTCCGACTGGATTATGATTGTCATGCTTTCGGCGGCTGCTGCCAAATTCGGCATGAATGACAACATCTTGCATCGATTTGGAAAAGTCTATTTTCCTGTGGCAGCAATGGGTTTGGTAGCTACGATACTGGCCGCCAGAGAACTCGATATGTATCTACCGGCTTTACCGATGATCGCTGTGTGTTTCCTCGCTGTAATGTCATTCAAATTTCCTGAAGTCCGTCATCTAACACGTAATGAACTCCGTCCGATGGCTCTTTTTACAGCTTTTGCAGGTGGCCTTTTCGTTATCGCACGTCTTTAAGAGGTCTTTGATTGGAGGTTAAAGAGCAGGTAAAGACCTCCAATACATGTATCAGCTTGAAATCATCATCAGGCAGAATTCCTGCTGGCATTTATATTACCGTACAATGATCGTTGAATGAGTTTTTCATACGATTGAATATCGCCCGATTTTTTTTCAATTTTTTGAAAAGCGTATTGCTGGATAACCAGTAATGGTAAGACAATGTCTTCCCTTATCTTTATTGAACGTCGTGATATAGGTTCCTCTTCCATCAAATAACGGCAGTTAGAAACACGTAGAACCATCTCTTTTGACAACAGATATTCATCAAATAAAATTTTCCAGAATTCACCATATACAGGGTCTTTTGCTGTATAGGAGGTTAATTCAAAATAACATTTTGACATGGACATCATACTGTTCAAAAGTAAGGTCTTGAAGAAAGGGACCTCTTTATACAACTTCTGCAATTCCTCAATGCCTATTTCATCCGCCATCGTTTTTAAGGCAGTGCCGATACCAAAATAGCCCGGTACGTTCTGCCTTAACTGACTCCAGGACCCAACAAAAGAAATGGCTCTCAGATCGCTCAGTTCCAGCTTCTTTTTGTTTCCTCTTTTAGCGGGTCTGCTGCCGATCTTGGCTTCACTGTAATATTTCAATGTGCTTCTATTTTCCAGATATGGAAGAAATAATTCGTGGTGCTTGAGTGCACTATATTTTTCATAACTCAAAAGCCCTAATCGCTCTATAACCTGTCGTGATTTTTCAGAAATAGTAAGCGGTCTCATTGACAATCCGTGTGAGAGCCCGGCTGTGAGCAGTTGTTCGCAATTATGGACAAAATGGGTCTGGGTGCCATACAAACTGGTAATGGTCTGTCCCTGGATGGTTAATTGAATGGCATGATTAGCAATCTGATGACTTTGTGATGCATAGAACTTATGAGATTTACCGCCACCCCGTGCAGGAGGCCCGCCTCTACCATCGAAAAAGATGGCCGTGATATCGTATTGATCACACGTGGCCGATAAGGTTTCTTTTGTTTTTAAAATTGACCAGTTGGCATTAAGATATCCACCATCTTTTGTGCCGTCAGAGAACCCCAGCATCATGGTTTGTTTGTCTTTTCGATGCCGGACATGATTCCTGTAATGAGGGATTTCAAAGAGTTCCTGCATTATAGATTCTGCGTTCTTCATGCCTTCCATCGACTCAAACAATGGAATAATATCCACAGGAAGGTCTTCTTGTCCCCAGTCGCACCAGCGCAATAATGCATAGACAAACAGCACCGAGAAAATGTCTTCAGAATTACTGATGATATATCGGTTGCAGCCTTGTTCTCCGTTTTTTTCCTGTACTACCTTCATCTGTGCGATTGTTTTAATGGTATCCTGTGTAATTTCGTCTTCAAACTGATCTGCATGAAGAGAAATTTTTTCATGAACAAGAATGTCGATCAATTGATCCCTTGAAAGCTCATCCAGGCTGTCTTTGATAAGATTGTGCTTTTTAAAAATGGCTTCGATGGTCTTTTTATGCTCGTTATGATTCTGCCGTATATCGATCGTTGCAAAATGGGTTCTGAATATTTTGATTTTATCAATAAAGGCATCCAGTTCTTCTGCGTAAAGGTCATTGTAACTCTCTGTCAGTATTGTTTTAACCTGTTTAAGCGGAGTTAGGAGTTCTTCTACTGGTAGTGTTTTTAACGGATCAAACATACTCAAATAGAGCTGTGATCTAAGATGAGCCAGAATATCTTCTATTCCCTTAAATGTCAGTTTCTGCTCTAAGCGTTTAATTTCATGATAATAACATTTCATTAAGGTCATGCGAAGTTCATCCGCTACCTGCCCGGTCGTCTGTGCTGTCACAAAAGGGTTACCGTCCCGATCCCCGCCTGGCCAGAACCCAAGCTGGACAAGATCGGGGTTATCAAAATCATTGCCCGGCAAATTTTTTTTAATATTGGAATACAACTCACCCAATGCGTCATAGTAAACACTACGAAGAAAATATATGATGTTTTTGGCTTCATCAAACGGGGTCGGATTTTTTGTATTCAACAGGGATGTCAATCCAAGCTGCTGAAGCGAAAGATCGATTTCATTGAGATTGTTTTCGCGGATCAGTGACCGCAGGCTAGTAATGATATCCAGGGCGGAACGTGGGTAAAACTGGGATGGGTGGGCTGTAAATACAATCCGGACACTGAAATCAGATATTTTTTTGAGCAGTTGAGGTGTCTGGTTTCTACTAACAGCCATATCGATACAATTTTTAAGAGACATGTGATTGTCAAAGGTGAGCAATTCACCAAAGCCTGAGTCTTCAACGCTGTCATACAGAACTATCTGCCGTTCAACATACTGAATCACCCTGAGCATGAAATCAATTTTATCTTCTTCTGATACCATTTCAGTGTGAGCCGTAAAAAAGGAATCCAGAATGTCCAGTGGCTCTTTTCCTGATTCAAGTCCCTTCCTGGACTCATGACTCAGGAGGGGGATAAGCATCCCAATCCTTTTAATTTTTTGAAATGGAAGGTTTAGAAACAGGCTGTTGTAAACGTTAAACTTATTATTTACTAATTTTTCGAACGCTGTTTCCATCGGTGATTTGTTCATGTATTTTTTCCTCCACTTTGTCGCCCTGGACAAGCAGGTAGATAATAGTCCATTCCGGTTTGGGGGATATTTGCCGATTGTCTGAAAAGACATGAATCTTCCCATCTGGTCTAAGTGCAAAAAGGGGTACAACTCCCCGCTGTTGGTGTCTTTCCAGAAATGTCTTGAAATCAAATTTCTCGGTCAGGGTTGTCGTGCGAATCTCTCCATTTTTTGAGAGCGCAGAAGCCATGAGAGAATAGGTGAGTTCATTCCCAAAAAGGAGACTGCCTTGTCTTTGCACCGACAACCGCTGCCCTTCCAGTCCGTTTGTCTGCGATTTAGGCATGGTGAACACATTCTCATTCCCCAGTTCCATCCTGAAATGCATGACAGCCGCTGCATTTATATTTTCATAGGGACATATCGTAAGAACCCTGCCGATCCCGACAAGATCGATATGACGATTGGCATGTTCTGAAATCGGGTTGCCGAAATAAGCCGGCAATCCGTCAATTTTGGCTTTGGATACATTCTCCCACTCCGTATCAGCAAGCAGCACTGTGATCTTATTGTCCGTCAGGGCCCTAGCAACTGCCCGGGCGACACTGTTGGCGCCGATAATCAGAAAACCTCTGGGGTCGGGTTCTGCAACTTTTAACCACAGTGCAATAGGACGGGCTGTCATACTTTGCAGAACAACGGTTACAATAATAATAAAAAACGTGAGGGGCACGAGCAGATTTGCATCGGCAACACCGGCTTTTTCGAGCTGAACTGCAAAAAGAGCAGATATCGCGGCTGCTACAATTCCACGGGGTGCAATCCACGCAAGCATGTGGCGTTCTGGCCAGGTGAGCTTTGACCCTAAAGAAGAAATCATAATGTTCAGCGGCCGGGCAAGAAACTGGATGGCCAGGAACAAAAAGACCACTCCCCAACCAAGGCCTATCAATTCTTGAATATCAAGACGGGCAGAGAGCATGATAAAGAGCACTGATATTAGAAGGATACTGATGTTTTCCTTAAAATCAAGGATCTCCTGGACTTCAACGTTTTTCATATTCGCCAGCCAGATCCCCAGGATTGTCACCGTGATAAGTCCTGATTCATGTTGAAGGGCATTGGATGCAATAAAAGAAACGATAACCAGTGTCAGAGCGCCAAGGTTATGGAGAAATATCGGCAGCCAGTGATTCCTTATGACAATGCCGAAAAGGTATCCGCAGGTAGCCCCGACTGCACCTCCAACCAACAGCATCTTTCCAAAGGTTAACAGCGTATGCCCTAATGCCTCCTGACCGGTTCCGGAAATAACAAACTCATATACCAATACAGCAAAGCCTGCACCAATAGGGTCAATTATAATCCCTTCCCAGCGAAGGATGTTAGAAATCGAAGACGTCGGTCGTATGGTCCGTAGCATGGGGACAATTACGGTAGGACCACTCACCGTCGCTATGGCACCAAACAACAGCGAGATTTCCCACGATAAGCCAACTGCATATCGCGCGGCTAACGCTGTAATGACCCATGTGACAAGCATACCGATGGAGACCATTTTTTGAACAACAGTCCCTAAGCCTCGAATTTCCTGAAATCTAAGCGTCAGACTTCCTTCAAAAAGGATGATAGCAACAGACAGGGACACAAACGGGAAAAAGAACGCACCCATAATTTTTTCAGGGGCAAGTAAACCAAGGATCGGACCTGCCATAATCCCGGCAATCAACAAAAAAACAATCCCAGGCAACTTGAGACGCCATGCAAGCCACTGACACATAGTCGAGGTGATAAGTACCCCTGCAATAACGAGTAATAAATTTTCAGGCATGAGTTTTTCCTGGGCTATTTATACGATGGTCACCGTGTTAAGGGAGAGAGAAAAAAAACGCCCAGATATCAAGAGGGCATAGCTATTCCTTGTTGAACCTGATGTTATGTTTTTACGTTGGATAGTTTTTATATAAAGCTTTATGCATTTCCATTTGGACTTTTAAAAGCTCGTCTGCATTTTCCGGGTTCAACCTGTCATCATTTAAAAGCTCTATCATTTTAGCATGATAAGCTAAAAGAATAGGGGCTGCTGCCGGTCTTACCTTTTCTGATTCGTTGGTTATTCTAAACTTGTAATCTTCCATCGCCATTCCTATTGCAAGTTTTTTCATTTCCCTTCGGTATTGGTCTTTTTCCCTCTTATATTGGTAACGTTCTTTGATTAAGAGGGTTGTAATTGAGGCTAAGGACCCAATTAGTGCTCCCAGGAATCCAGAAATAGCAGAACTTAATTCCATATCGTGCTCCTACGACACATAACGTTGAAATCATTTTCCCGTGTTCTTTGCGGATCAGGTTGGCATTACTCCTCTCCCCCGAGGGGGAGAATAGTGGTTCACTTACGCTCATCTTCTTGGTGCACATCTTACAGCCATAACAACTGCCTTTGTCTTCTACACGCTCATTACCACGGTTCTTTGCCACATCAGCTATAGGCCATTTGATCCGGGATCCTGTAACCAGAATTCTACTGCCCCTCCTTCATCTTTCATAAAGATTTTGTGGCACACGTGAGTTTCAGCTAATTCGAGTAGAGCGTAGAGGAACGTTGTGAGACGTCGTGTTCTGAGAAATTTTCATTAATTGAATATTTCATTATTCTCTTAGTACATCTAAAGCCTCGAAAACCTCAATACGTGGTTCACCGATCGTTTTATATGCAGTTGCTATTGTTTTTCTTAGTTCCGAATCTCGATATGAATTGAAGTCTTCTATAGATTTCCATAAATACAATCCCGCGTATTCTCCTGTGGACGGTTCTTGTAGATAATATTTTTGCTGTAAACCTTGGAGTGCTCGAAAATCTTCCTTCCGACTGTTGACTACTTTTCTGACTTCATCAGGAGTGAGAGTAGATGTAAATTTTACAAGTAGTATGACTGATGGATTCTGCATGTATTCCCCTCTCATTGTATTGAAAATAGCAAATACTCATAACGCATTGCTCACCAGGTGCGGATTATCCGCCATCACACAAGCATTGCGTTAGGTCCCATACGGTTTTAGTTGATCTGATAATTTTGAAGTAATTTCAAATATAGAGGCCAAAAAGTAGTATAATTACCACCGTTACTATGGCGGTTATCAATGTCCTCAACCCGGACCATAACCAAAATGTTTTACTGATTTGACCAATAAATACCCCAAGAAAAAAAATACATATAAGTGCTACAAAAATTGAGTTTATAAAAGGTGATGAAGGAAGTGAGCGGAGTTGTTCTGCAAAAAACAAAGGTAAGAGGATCACCAGAGATAACAGCAATGGTGCGAGTCCATTAACCAGAGCCACAACTACTGGTAGATACCGGCTTGCCTGCCCATAATCACTCTCTTTCAGGTCGATTAACAAGGCCTGTTCCAACTCACGTAATTCTTTTTCACGCTCAGCTTTCTCACTCAGGTAGGCGCTACTTAGCCCGCTTATAAACAGAGCAACTGTTGCACCCAGGCAGGCACTGATTGCCACCGACAGTTCTTTCATCCCACTTACATAGAAACCAGTCAACATGCCCAGCATGGTTAACGAACCGTCAAAGCCATTGGTAATTAAATAGCGCCGTGCAATACTTCTGGCACGAAGGATATGTAATAGCAGTTGTTTTTTATTTACGATCATGTGACGTGAACGAGGCAGAAAGATGTAATCAGATACAACATTCGGGCTCTCAAAGGCCATGTACAAGAATATCAAAATATTATTCAGAATGAGTACCACACACTTCAACTTCATCAATGCTATGAACAGATGCGCCCATTTTTTCGATAGCATTTTTAATATTCTCAAAATTTATATCAGCGCCTTCAATAATCAAAATTGTGCTTTCCGTTTTTTTATCCACCTCAGTGACTTTTAATTTCACTCGGTAATCTGCCCCAAGCTCAGCAATGGCAGAAGAAAAGTCCAAAGCATTTGGTTTATGTGGTTTTAGTACATCAAGTACGAGTCTGAGTGTTTTTGTCATGAGTGATTCTCAAAAATGTTTTGATCTGTCGATTTTACGCCTTGTTAACATCTCACAACCAATTTTATATTTTTTGTGCACTCAATACTTTTTGTTGTCGAACGCAGGAGATACGCCCCGCGGCTTTTGATTCGGGTTGATTTGCCTGGTTATGCTTCATTTTCCCAACAAAGCCGCAAACCCTGAAGTTCGAAATAACGGCCTCAGCAATTCTACACCTTTTTCAAGCTCTTCTTTTGGAATCATAGCACAGTTGTTGTCCTTGAAACATAACATCTAGCATCAGTGGCAAGATGCGCGTAGCTGGCACCTTGCCACAACGGCAGGTTTCAGTCAGGCATACTTAATACAATCTTACCTGCTTTTTTCCTGTTTGCTCGCATAATAATAGCTGTACGTCATTAGGATAATCAGAGCAATTCCAAAAAGAAGCAGGCCCAAACTGAATTCAATAGTTCCGCCCAGAGAAAAAACGGCTCTTACGATAGTGATCAATGCAACAACAATAATTGTAGGAATCAAAACCCACTTTCGTTCAATTGGTTTTCTATCGGCCATTAGCAACATTACGGTCCAAGAGAACGCAATTACAGAAAAAAGCCCCATCGGATAAGCTACTGCCTCTACCCCCATTCTTTCCGGTATCCATGCAAGGATTGCAACAACGAAATCTGCTATTGCGGCGATCCAATAACTTAGCCTCAATAATACTATCGTTTTTTTCATCATCTGCTCCGTTAGAATACCTCAAATTCAGATGCTGTTATGGTGGTATGAAATGAGTAAATGCCTTACGACAACGGTAAGTTAAGCAACGCGGTTCAGGGTGTCCGATTCAGCATAGCTGAACATACTCAAACAATTTGTAATGACTTCTATTTTTCATTCTTTATTTTATAGATTAAATAAAAGTGAACTATCATTAAAGGAAAAAATATGAATATAGTAGTTACGATTGAATTAATGATATTAAGCAATAACCGTTTCTTTTCATTGTAACACTCAAGTTCTATAATTGAAAAAATGGGAAGCAATTCGAATGGAACAAATAGCAACATAAAAGTTGTGCCACCCCAAATAATCATATCCTTTGATGTAGTAGCTGGTGAATCCGTTATCATTATCGCCACAACAGTACCAAGAAGACAGGCAGCAATAAATATGTAAATAATTTCAATAATTAGAATGATTTTTAGACCTTTTTTATATCCGGTCATTTATTTTTATCCATTTTCTCATGACATTTCGCTAAGCAGCAAAAGCATGGAAAAGACAAGGCAGAAGGATTGTCTTTTCCATTAACGCTTATTTGGATATACCGATTAGGCTCGCTGTTTTTTGTCAGACTTGAGACCCTGATTCGGCAATCATTGCCGATGTTTTTTTGTTGGGGCCAGAAATTAAATACATCTATTCTTTTTTAATTTCCTGCTGGATCAGCGGAGTTTCCTTGCAATCTTTAAAGGATATACTGCATGGGAAATTGAAACTCAGTTTGGCATTCATAATGCCCCTGGCCTCCATGCCTTCGACGACTTTGCAACCAATTGATTCAACTGTGTCTTGTACGGTTACGGTTGCAGAACTACAGCCTAGGACTATCACAGCATCATACTGTTTTGCTTCTTTTAATAACTTCTTGCGTGTGCCCAAAGTCCACATACACATAAACCATTGGTGATAAAGACCGCACCCAAAAACTTTTGACTCAACAGCCTTTTCTTTTAATCGGGCCTGGAGCGTTTTGAGATATTGCTCGAAAGGTTGAGACTTGAAGAAACTCCTGAAAAATTCCATAAAAGGCTTCTTCTCTCGCACCGCAATAGTCGCTGCGGGACACATTCTACAGGGAACGATTAAGGCAGAACGTAAACCTTCAACTTCAGAAATAACATCTGTATCTTCGAAATGAATTGGCATTTACAGTTCCTCCTATTTCTGTTTTTTTTGACAACAGGTGAACAAAAAAAAATCAGGCGCATTAAATTTTAACGTTTTTTAACTACTTGCAAAACAAAGTGTTGAGAGGCACGAGCGACGCTTTATTTTGTCCATGTTGATTTTGTTGTTAGCCAGAATGGTCATTATTCACCAAGACTCTTATTTTCAATGAGCAATCTTACTGTTTCCCTGACTCTTTTTTCTTTAGTTTCATCGCGTTTTGCACTCTCAATCCACCAAAGAAATTGTTTTTTTCTAGATGGAGCTAAATCTTCAAATTTTTTCTCAGCTCTCTGATTCTGTGCAAAGGCATCTTTAAGTGCTTTGGGTGTCTCTAACCTAATATCAACACTATCAAGAATATTCCATGATCCATTTTGTTTTGCTCTTTCAATTTTTCTAAGTCCATACTCTGTCATTGATCCGTCTTTTATTAACTTTTCAACTCGCAATTTATTTTTGTTGGACCAATTGCTACGATCCTTTCTTGGTGTATATTTTTGCATATGCTGTTCATCATCAATTCTTCTTACAACCGAATCTATCCAGCCATAGCATAATGCTTCTTCCACTGCCTCGTCGTATTTAATGGATTTCTTTTTCGTCTTAACTTTGTAGAACACAAGCCAGATTTCAGATGCTTTGTCATGGTTATTCTCTAACCAAGTTCTCCATTCCTTACGATCTTTGAATAGTTTTGAAATCATGATTTTTATAGCTAACAAGTCTGTAGAAAAAGTCCCTGAATGTCCAGAGAACTTCATTTTTAAATATTTCTAATTTTCAACAATTCTATAGTGTCAATCTTGTTTAGTTAAAACAATACCTTGCCCACTCATATCCATCTAAAAACTCATTTAAATGACATGTTTCATTTGTATATACAGTAAGATAATTATAAAAATTTTCATTTTAAGCTCTTCAGATTATAATATTCGCGAATCAATAAAGAGAATAATTAATTTAAGCGGTGCGCCATCAGCGCGTCCGAGCGAGCGGTTTTAAACGCCAGGTTATACATTAATTTCACATATAAAAAATTATATTATTTGGGCTATCTCAGGTTCTAAAAGTGCTAATTCATTCATTACCCTCACTAAAGACTCCCAATTCTCCTGGACAGCATAATATTGAGCATTACCAAAAAGTTTTGCTTTTTGTTCCATAAGAACTGCCGCATTATCATTTTTTGCTTTGCTGAAATAATTGCTACCATCAATACAGCGTCTAGCTCCTAGTGGGAAACAAAAGTTTACAAGGGTATTTGTGAAATCACGATTTGTGGTACCATTAATTAGTTCTGCTACTTTTAAAAACGCCTCAGAACCACAATAAACAATACCTCCTATTTCTTCGTGCTTCATTAAGTGGCGCACAGTATGAAGATGATTAGCTATTGTTTCATCCAGAGAAAGATCCAGAAATTTTCGAAAATCAAAACGTAAAGTATAAGGATGAGTGGAATAACTAATTTCTTTTGCATTCCAAGTATCTAAAAAATCGTTTATAGGCAAGATTGCACACGGAAATAATTGAGGATCGTGCAATTCTACCCAACCATTGTTTATGTTGGTTACAACTACAAAATGGTCCCCTCCCTGTTTTATACTTCTGTTTGGATCATACGATAAACCTCCCATGTCTATTGGTCCCACTAAAACAGGGCCTGCCTTTACTGCATTCACCAGTGATTTTTTTGCGTTTGCTTCCTCTTCGATCTGTTCGGTTGTGCAACTCCACCCCAATGATTCCATTGCTAGGCTTAACCCTTTTTCCGGATCTATTTTTGATGGGCTTGGGAAGAATACTGGGTTTTGTAGATCGAGAAATGTCGCGCCAAAAGGCATGCCTGTTAAAGCCTCAATGAGTCCAACATTGGGTATGTTTTCCATGCCAGCATTTTCAAGACATATTTTTAAACTATTGCTGAAGCAATACGCACTATTTCCTAAGTAGTTGATCATCTCTTTCTTATAGGATTGTCTATATAATGTTCAATGTTTTTTGTATAGCGTGTAGGGTAACCGGCGAGGTTCAGCGAGTCCGTGTTTACTCGTTTGTTATCTTTTATTTATTATAGTCTTTAACTATTGCCTTTTTACTTATGGGGTAAATATCTTCACTTTCTATATTTATATCAAAAGTTGTGTGCTCTAAATTTACTTCATTGCCCCAAGGCTCTTCAAACAGATTAAGATCAGAAGGGTAGTGATATTTGCAACTATTGGGCTGCTCGCCATTAATCACACACAGCCAACTTAAAATATTACTTATAGACATTGCAATAAATGGCAATCTGTTTGCTAGATGTATTGGATCCCAGTTTCTACCATGACGTTTAGGTCTGAAATTATGTTTAGGGGTACCTTTAATTGACTCATTAACGAAATAGGATGATCCAAAAGCACTTTCACCAAGGATTATAGCTTTATCAGGTGAATCAGCAACTCCGGGGGAAATCTCAGGACAAACCACTACCTTAAAACCACCCGGTGAGACTCTAAGTCCATGTTTTATGGCATTGTATTCATAGCTGAAATTCATGTCTATGAACTCCTTGGCTAACTTAGACCAAAGGTTTTCAAAGCCAGAAATGATTCTGTTTTTATCAACTTTTTCAGGGTTTATGTGTTTATGGACGGTTTCAGAAAGTAGGTGCCAAGTAAGATTTTTATTTTTAAATCTTGTATTGAGATTCTCTCTATTTACAACTTTACCAATCACATTGATGAGTTCGAAATTTTTGTAGTTTAGCATCCAGGCTAAAGGACAATGTGGAGCTTGTATACTTGAAGCGATGAGTGCAAATAAAGTTTCTGTTGCATGTGAATAAGCCACTCGTATTGCAGTAGCCGCATTATGCTTGTTATCTGTTTCTAATTGAGAAACATTGCTATGTGCAATAAAGTTGAAATAATCTGGATCAATGCCCTTTAGAAACTCTATATTCTTACTTTTCAACTCCCAATCCCAAAACGATATAGCTCTTTCGTCTATAATTATATGGTGGGCTTGCATTCTCATATTTTCATAAGATAACCATTGATTATCAGCTCAATTTGCCCTGATAATATGATATTAAGGGTGTTTTCGGGCACTATTGCCCTGGTGCAATATCTTGATCTCTGAGAAAGGCATCACTCAGATACAAACTATAGATTGTGGATTTTTACGGAAGAGTAATCTTCTGATGCAAAGACATTGTTCAGGTAACCAATAAACATCTCAATGCACCAAAATTCTTATAAAATCACTTTCACAACCTACACACCTATCAACTAAATGAATTAGCCACAAGCTGTCAACCACAAACGCTTCACATCCTACAGCCAACACATTAACAACTTGGAACCTTGAATAGTTTTGAAACGTATAGCTGAAAATAATAAACACCTAGCTGGTACAGAACGTAAAATCTACTTAGAACTTCATTCACACGATGTTAAACACCTGAGATAACACTGTGAATTACGATTTATTCCGTAAAACCACGATCCTTCATTGAATCACTATTATTGAATAATGCCATGCCAGTTTTCATCTTTCTAAATCCCTGCTTTTCATAAAAGCCCTCTTTGCCTGGTGCGGCATAGAGTATTACATTGCAATCCGCGATCTTTTCTAGAATCTTTTCGACTATTATTCTGCCAATCCCTCGACCCTGATATTCTTTCACAACTGCACAATCGTATACAGCAGCTTGATAGGCACCATCCGAGATCGCCCTGCCAAACCCAATGAGAGTTTTAGCGTCATAAACAAAGACTGTCGTATGGCTGGCTTGAAACGCTTTCTTATGCTTTTCAGGCTCATAATAGGCCATCCCTACTGACTTCAATGTCTCGGAGATTGTCTGCCAATCTATATCTGTACAATCGTATGTAGTTATTAGGTTCATTAATGATTAGTCAGGTTTTCGGAAGCATACTATTCCTCTGTCGCTCGTTTATAAACTAGGAGGGTGTCCGACAATGGCCTTTTGCTCAAACTCTTCGGAATTTTAAAAAAATAATGCTCGCAATATCATCTATATGGCTGTGCTTATTTTTTGAAAATGTCTCGATTTTAACCAAAATTCCTATTCTCGGACACCCTCCTAGTGTCCTGTCATGCCTCAGATGTCTAATTCTGCTCGCCCTTTTCACTTCCTGACTTCGTTACGCCTTCTGTTACATAGCGCTGCTATGCTCCATCAGTCGTGCCTTGCAGGAAAAGAAAAAAGCTTCGCATTATTACGACATTTGACACATGACATGACACTTGGAGAGTGTCGAATAATGCCCTCTCTTTCCAACCCTTCGTCATTTTGACAACATCAATACACGAGATCTCAGACAGATGACTCCGCCCTAGCATCAAAACACTCCGATTTGAGAAGAAATGTCTATTCTCGAACAACCTCCTGATAGATTATCATACTTCCTGGGCGACTTTATTTTTTTCCAGTTAGGCGCTCAATCTCTTTTTCGATCTCAGGAGCGATCTTCTCCAGGATAAATGATGTCATATTATAGGGAGTGTAGCTTGTTACATGTTTTAGCTTTAAATAGAGCGGTTCCGGCATTTTGAGAAGAACCTGCTTCATCATGTCTTCACGCACAAATGGTTGCTGCCAGGAGTAGACAGTCTCATCATCTTTAGGCAGTGGTTTACCCGCACCTGCTGCAAATGCATCGAGTGCTGCTTCTTTATCTTTAATTCCCGGAGCACTGCGCAATGGGCTGCTCTTTTTCTTAGTCACCATAAATCTCCTCGTACAATCCATTCATTTCATTGATCGCTTTTTTGTCTCGCCGATATTCCATTACTGAGATGCCATCTCGTGCAGCCTTACGAAAAGCAATACGGTCATACACCATAGAATTTGTCAGGCCGAGATTCTCAAAATTTTCCTGAAGGATAAATTCGCGCGTATCTCTGTCTTCACGAACAACCGGATTGGTCGACACTCTGTTCAATACAATGTTGGCAACAAGTGCCTCGTTAAAGGTTTTCGCCATTTCAACGAGAGTGTCCATCTGACGGATTGTCCAGATATCAAACTGAAACGGCTGAACCGGAATATAGACCTGATCAGCCACGCCAAGCGCATACCGTAATTCAAGTGAATCACGCCCACCCGCATCGATGATGATCTCATCATAACGCTCTGCCAGATCCTGCACCTGTGCGGCCAGACCTTTACCAAATTTCTGTACACATGACACTCGCGGCTCGACCTCATCCTCTTCCCGAACTGTCGCCCAAAACGATGCCGTACCCTGCCGATCCGTATCAAGCAACAACACATCTTTACCTTCCATAGCCAGCATAGACGCGATATTTGTCGCTAATGTCGTCTTGCCCGTACCACCTTTTTCTCCACCAAACACCGTAATACTCATACGTAACCTCCACGCATACATACACGCAACATATCATATATACAGTATAGACTATACATACTGTACAACATTATCTGCCTAGTATAGTACAGCCGACACAGGCTCTGTTTCAAGAAATGTTTTACCGCAAAAAAGTGCTTTAAGAGGATAGCCAAAGGGTATATTTGCTAACTGTTTGAGTAGGTGAAGAAATACTTAAAATGGTTAAATATTTTTTTTTGCGTAAGTAATAGGTCTTCAGAAATGGTTTGGTCCATATCGATATTTGGATTGAGATGATCCCGCAGCCAATTTCCAACATAGTTAAACCACAAACAGGTACAATAAAAATTCGACTGCTATCATCACTATCATCCCTATAAAACCAGGCCTTCCAGCCGACGTCATATTTATTCACCACTCAACCACTTGAATTCGTATCAATTACCCCTCAATAAACCCGATACATCTCTGCACAATTATAGGGTTTACCAATTGGACGCATCTTTCAATTCATGCTATCTGCATGTTCATCAACTAAAAACCTGCCAGCCCTAAGAACTCATCAGGTTAACTCATACAACCTCTTTTTTTATTTGAATAAATATGCGATACGCCGGAATTGATATTGGCTCCAGAACCATTGAACTAGTGGTTGTCGATGAGACAGGCACTATCCTCGATAGCCTTCAGGACGATACAGGCTTTGAACCGATTGCCGTTGCCAAGACACTCACCAGCAAGGTGAAGTTTGACCATATCATGGCTACTGGATACGGAAGAAACCTGTTTGAAATCTCTTTTGATGCACCAACTGTTACTGAAATAAAGGCCCATGCCAGAGGTGCACGGGCGTTTTTCCCAGAGGCCAGAGCTGTGCTTGATATCGGTGGTCAGGACAGCAAAGCTATCTCCCTGCTCAACTCAGGCAAAGTGCAAAAATTCGAAATGAATGATCGTTGTGCTGCAGGAACCGGCAAATTTATCGAAATCATGGCTCGCGCCCTTGGTTTTGATATTGATCAATTTGGTGATATTGCACTGCAGGCAACCGAAGACCTGCAAATATCGAGTATGTGTACCGTCTTTGCCGAATCTGAAGTCACTTCTCTTATCGCAAAAGGACACGACCGCAAAGCAATTGCCCGCGGATTACATGCCAGTGTCATCCGCCGTGCTGTTGCTATGATCAATAGAGTCTCCCCTACCGGAGATATCGTCTTTACAGGCGGGGTAGCTAAAAACCCGTGCATGATAGAATTTTTAGAAAAACAATTGGGCCGCAACGTGCTTCGCCCACAAGACCCACAGCTCGTCGGTGCGCTCGGAGCAGCGCTTTTGGCGGTAGAAAGTGATATATAACGGAGATTAATATGGGAACAGATATCAGCACCAAACTGCAGCACATTGCAGAACAGAACATGGAAGACATCGAAAGTGCAAAAGCCGAAGGCCGATCAGCTATTGGTTTTTACTGTGTATTTACCCCCACCGAATTAGCTGTGGCGGCAAATGCCGTTCCGCTGCCTTTATGCGGCACGCGTAATGATCCAATTGCAAAGGCCGAAGAAACACTGCCACGCAACCTTTGTCCGCTCATCAAGAGCAGCTTTGGCTTTGCCGTTTCGAAAACCTGCCCTTTTGTCGAGGCTTCTGACCTTATCGTTGGCGACACCACCTGTGACGGCAAGAAAAAGATGTTTGAACTGCTTGCCCGCTATAAAAAAACTCACGTCCTTCAGTTACCACAAAATCAGGATACCAATGTAGCCCTGCCAATGTGGCGCAAGGAGTTAGATGACTTTCGCGGACGTATTGAAACACAGACAGGTGTGGAAATTACAGAGGAACGTCTCAAAGATGCTATCAGCCTGATGAATCGCGAGCGCCGTGCTCGCAAACAGCTGATGGATGTAAATAAGGTAAAGCCCGCACCACTGGCTGGCTCCCAGGTTATAGAGATTCTTTTTAAAGTCGGTTTTTTAGCCGATAAAATGAAAGGAATCACCTTTATGGAAGAAGTCGCTGCAGAGGCGCTGAAAGGTAATCTCAGGCCGGAAGCAGAACGCTCACCTAACCGCAAACGTATTTTAGTGACCGGTGTTCCTGTAGGGCTTGGAAGTGATAAAGTAATAAAGATTGTAGAACAGAGCGGCGCCGACGTGGTCGTCTGTGAAAACTGTACCGGCTATAAGCAGGCCTTTCAGGTTGATGAAAACAAAGCACCCATGGATGCCCTTGCCGAACAGTATCTCTCAACCCCATGTTCAGTTATGAGTCCAAACAACAATCGACTTGAACTGCTCAAAGAGATGATTACAGAATTTCAGGTTGATGGTGTTATTGATCTCACCTGGCAGGCATGTCATACCTACAACATTGAATCTTTCACTGTTGAAGAATTTGTACAAAAAGAATTTGATTTACCTACTCTGCATCTTGAAACCGATTATGCAGAAAGTGATACAGAACAACTCCGGGTACGCATCGATGCGTATCTTGAAATGCTGTAATATATAGATTTTCTCCTCCAAGCCCGGCAACAACAGAGAATTATCTCTATCGGATAATCATCTGTTGTTCCGGGCTATCGTTTATCTGCTCAGCACAATCAACTCCCAAAACTATAAAGAATCAGTATCTTACAAGACATACTGAATTCCTTTGTTCTCGAACCCACCATATCTACAACAAATATGTGATAAACAGACATCCAGCCATGCTTCTGGTTCTGCCAAAGTACCACCGATGTCGTTTTTTATACGGAATATCGCGTGCTCCATGGTGAGCAAAAAGATAACATTCTTGTTCAACCACTACACATTTGTGAAACATCTCGATCCCAATATTATACAGATTTGTAACATTAATACCTTTCAGGAATCAGCCTGACCGCACAATCAAGCCACCCACAAAGACAATTACAAGCAACTGTTATTACGACATTTCCAACAACTCACTCAGACCCTAAAACACCAAACATATTCTTAAAAGACTCTCTGGCACACCACTTGCTTTATGACATTCCTGTACACCTCAGGAGGTCATCGTTACCTGATCCGCTTAGCTGGAATATTTGCTTTCGATAAAATTCCAGAATGACATACGGCAACGTACGGGGGACCGGAAATTTCCTGGAAGTGTATTGAATGAGGTTTATCCCATATTTTTATGAAGATCGATTCATTAAAAATGCGGTTTTAGTCATGCTTTAGAGGCGTTAGAATTAAAGATGTTGAAATTTCAGGAGATTGTAATGAAGAGAATAACTTGCTCAATTGCCACAGCTGCACTCACAGTTTGCCTTACTACCGGCCTTGCACAGGCCGATACAAAAGAAGAAGTAATTAAACGCGGATACCTGCAATGTGGCGTTTCTACTGGTCTTCCAGGATTCTCAAACCCTGATGAAAAAGGTGCATGGAGCGGTCTCGATGTAGAGGTTTGCCGCGCAGTTGCTGCAGCTACCCTTGGTGATGCTACTAAAGTAAAATTTTTGCCGCTGACAGCAAAAGAGCGTTTTACCGCACTGCAGTCAGGTGAGATTGATATCCTTTCAAGGAATACAACCTGGACACTCACTCGCGACTCATCTCTTGGACTCAACTTTGCCGGCACCAGTTATTATGACGGACAGGGTTTCATGGTCTCAAAAGGTCTGGGCGTGAAAAGTGCTCTCGAACTTGACGGCGCAGCAGTATGTATCCAGTCAGGAACCACATCTGAGTTAAATCTTGCAGACTACTTCAAGCAGAACAAGATGGAGTACAAACCGATCGTATTCGATACCTCTGATCAGACCGTAAAAGGTTTTGAGGCAGGACGTTGCGATGTACTTACCAGTGATCAGTCACAGCTTTACGGATTACGTATCAAACTTGCAAAACCTGAAGACGCAGTTGTTCTCCCGGAAGTAATCTCCAAAGAGCCACTCGGACCAGTTGTTCGACAGGGTGATGATGCATGGTTTAATATTGTTAAATGGTCTCTTTACGCAATGATTAACGGTGAAGAACTCGGTGTAACTTCTGCAAACGTGGCATCTATGCAAGACACTACCAATCCAGGTATCAAACGCTTCTTAGGCCTTGAAGGTATTAAAGGTGAAGGACTCGGACTTGCTGATGACTGGTCATATCAGATCATCAAGCAGGTTGGTAATTATGGCGAAATGTTCGAACGTACCGTCGGCCAGAGCTCCCCGCTCAAAATCGGTCGTGGTCTCAATGCACTCTGGACCCAGAGTGGCCTGCAGTATGCGCCTCCAATTCGATAGTCAGGGCACTCCCCTGGACCTTCGATCGGATAATCAATCCCCATCAGTATAAGCGACTTTATACCATTATCGCCTATCTGAATGGCCTATAGATAGTCAATTAGTCGATCGAAAAACATTGAATTACGTATCCTCTGACTGAAGCATTACACACGTGCTTCGGTCAGAGTTACTACACGATTTTTATCATGGGAAACCGGGACTACCCCTTTCCCCCACTTTCTACGAATTGCGTGCGCCCATGCCTTACCAAGAGAAAAAAACCACACGCTGGTGGAATAATGCCCAGCACCGTGCACTACTCTTCCAGATTCTGCTTATATCAGCATTAGGGCTTATTGCCTGGAGTGTGGCCAATAACACCATGGTCAACCTGGAGAAACGCGGCATTTCCACCGGTTTTAAATTTCTATCACAGGAATCGGGCTTCGGCATTATCCAGAGCCTTGTTCCCTACGACGAATCGTATACCTTCGGCCGGACCTTTATTGTCGGCCTGCTGAACACCTTAATGGTTTCTGTATGCGGTATCTTTTTTGCCACCATCATCGGTTTTACAGTCGGTGTGGCAAGGCTCTCTAAAAACTGGCTGGTTTCAAGGCTTGCCGGCGTATATATCGAAACGTTCAGAAATATTCCATTATTGCTGCAGATATTCTTCTGGTATTTTGCAGTTCTTCGTGCACTCCCCTCACCGCGCCAGAGTCTTTCTTTAGGTGAATCCTTTTTTCTTAACATCCGCGGTCTCTATATTCCGCGACCAATTTTCGAGAGCGGTTTCGGCATCGTCGTTGCGGTATTTGCTATGGCTCTTATCGCTTCAGTCTGGATCTATATCTGGGCACGTAAGCGTCAGCTGGAAACTGGAAAGCAGTTTAACACTGCACTAACCGTAGCGCTGTTGCTTGTTGTTGCGCCCCTTGTTGCCTTTTTTATCTCAGGAAGCCCTATCAGCTGGGAGTTACCGGCGTTAAAAGGATTCAATTTCCGCGGCGGCCTATCCATAATCCCTGAATTCTCGGCACTCCTTGTTGCCTTATCCATATACACAGGCGCTTTTATCGCCGAAGCTGTTCGCTCAGGCATACTGGCAGTCAATAAAGGCCAGACTGAGGCGGCCTCTGCACTCGGGCTCCACCAGAGCATGGTATTAAAGCTTGTTGTCATTCCGCAGGCATTACGGGTCATCATTCCGCAGCTGACAAGTCAGTACCTCAACCTTGTAAAAAACTCCTCGTTAGCTACCGCCATAGGTTACCCGGACCTTGTTTCTGTCTTTGCCGGAACAACGCTTAACCAAACAGGGCAGGCAATTGAAGTCGTTGCTATGACCATGGGAGTCTACCTCTTTATCAGTCTGACAATCTCAATGATTATGAACTGGTATAACAAAAAAATCATGCTGGTGGAGAGATAAAATGGCTGTAATAACTCATACTCCAAAACTCGACAGGATGCCGCCTGTGTCCAATGCAGGAATTGTCGGCTGGTTCAGAGCCAACCTTTTTTCCTCCTGGATCAGCTCACTCTTTACTCTGTTTGCTATCTGGTTTCTCTTTACCACGTTACCACCTGTCTTCGACTGGCTCTTTTTCAAGGCAAGCTGGATCGGCACTACACGTGACGCCTGCTCAATAGACGGGGCCTGCTGGGTATTTATATCCGTACGATTCGAGCAGTTCTTATTCGGTTTTTATCCAGCCACTGAATACTGGCGGGTAATTGTTGCTTTTGCACTATTTGCTGCTCTGGTTGCCTGGCTGCTCATTGAACAGACACCGCAGAAAGGTAAAGTTGCGTTCTTTACCGTGTTTATTTACCCGCTCATTGCCTACGTTCTCTTTTATGGCGGATCATTTGGCCTGGACGTGATTGAGACCCATAAATGGGGCGGCCTGATGCTTACGCTTATCCTCGCTGCAGTCGGCATGTGCTGCGCACTGCCACTTGGGGTAATTCTGGCTCTTGGGCGTCGCTCTTCAATGCCGGTCGCAAAATCATGTTCGGTAATATTTATTGAATTCTGGCGAGGTGTTCCGCTCATCACGGTACTCTTTATGTCATCGGTAATGCTTCCGATATTCATGCCGGAAGAGATGAGCTTTGACAAATTGCTACGCGCCATGATCGGTATCATCTTCTTCCAATCTGCCTATATGGCGGAAGTCATCCGTGGCGGCTTACAGGCCATTCCACGCGGTCAGTATGAAGCTGCTGAAGCACTGGCGCTTCCATATTGGAAATCCATGTACCTGATCATTCTGCCGCAGGCCATGAAAATGGTTATTCCCGGAATCGTTAATACTTTCATAGCCCTCTTTAAAGATACGACCCTGGTTCTTATCATCGGTCTTTTTGATCTGTTGGCTGTTGTTCAATCCGCCTTTTCTGATCCGAAATGGCTTGGATTTTCCGTAGAGGGATTTGTTTTTGTAGCTGCAATTTATTGGATATCCTGCTTTTCCATGTCTCGATATTCGATGCATCTAGAAAGGAAGCTACATACCGGCCACTAGGAGCTGTGTCAGAAAATGGCCTTTTGCCCAAACTCTTCGGAATTATCAAAAAATAATGCTCGCAATATCATTTATATGGCTGTGCTTATTTTTTGATAATTTCTCGACTTTGACCAAAATGCCTATTCTCGGACACCCTCCTGGAAGCCGAAAGGAGAATGCCCTTTTTCCATATATCTTCGTTATCGTACTAAAAATTAATGCTCGACTTATTTCATATATGTCTCCGCTTAATTTCGTTACGATGCCTCGATATCTGAAAAAATTGCTTTTCTCTGCCACACCGATCAGAAGGCATTTATAATCAATTCCAAAGAAGTAGAGGAATAAAAATATGAGCAACGCACACGTACAAGAGAAAGCATCCGCATCCGGAGAAGTCGTCATTGAACTGAAGGATATGAATAAGTGGTATGGTGATTTTCATGTCTTAAAAGATATTAATATGAAGGTCTATAAAGGTGAGCGTATTATCATCTGCGGGCCTTCCGGTTGCGGTAAATCTACAATGATCCGTTGCATGAACAGGCTTGAACAGCATCAGCAGGGAGAAATCATTGTTAATGGCATTGAACTGACAGACGACCTGAAAGGTATTGATACTGTTCGTCGTAATATCGGCATGGTTTTTCAACAGTTCAACCTCTTCCCGCACCTGACAGTTATGGAAAATTGCTGCCTGGCACCTCTATGGGTACAGAAAAAACCGAAAAAAGAAGCAGAAGAAATGGCCCGACGATTTCTTGAACGGGTACAGATCGGTAATCAGGCGGATAAGTTTCCCGGCCAGCTTTCAGGTGGTCAGCAGCAGCGTGTTGCTATTGCCCGTAGTTTATGCATGAACCCGTCAATTATGCTATTTGACGAACCGACTTCGGCCCTGGACCCTGAAATGATAAAAGAGGTTCTCGACGTAATGATCGATCTGGCCGATGAAGGCATGACAATGATTTGCGTAACACATGAAATGGGGTTTGCCAAAACAGTAGCAGACCGGGTAATATTCATGGATAGTGGTGAGATTGTAGAAGAAAACGAGCCGGAAGAGTTCTTCTCGAACCCGCAATCAGAACGAACACAGCTATTTTTAAGCCAGATTCTATAATACCACGCAAAAAACGAAATTACGGCTCTCTTGAATGTTGAATTTGGAGAGGAGAGATCAAGGCAGCCGTTTGCAGCTTGAAAAAGCTGCTTAAGGGGAGAACTTCATTCTTTGAAGCTCTCCCCTTTTTTCTGTCGTGCACTCTGCATACTGATGAAATAATCAGCCCAACCAGATATCGACGAATAAGAACATCAGGCAGGATACGAAGTACACAGGTTGACCAATAAAAAACCACATACCCAAAAACTACCCTCCCAGCAGTCCCTAGCCGACAGATTTACTGGATAATTATATCTGATTACCCACAAAGCTCAGCCACTCTTATAAGCTTTTGTGGCATCGGTGGAGTTCTTAGAGCCACGTAAGTGAATCTGGGTAGCAGCTGTCGCAGATCAAACCTGCGATTGAAACGATAACAAAATTCAGCTAGGTATCGCCCAAAGTGTTTTTTGCTGATTGCGTGGAATGTACCATGGAATGACCTCTTAACGTTGCCGATGATAGTATTAACCCACTTGAAATCAGCAATTTTAACACTTTCAGGTCCACCTCCAGTGATAATTACTTTGTGAGAAAAACCTGCATCATCAAGGCCTTCAAAACCGAGAAGGCCGTCGGTGACAACTTCGCTGCCATTACAAAGATGTTTAGCTGCCCAATCAATGATAGCTTTCTTTGTAAAGGAGGCAACTTGGCTAAAACGCATATGAAGTGGATGACCATTCTCATTCGTCGAAACTGCAGCAACAAAAGGTATTTTGTCTGTTGCCCCGCGGCCTCTGCGACCATCACGTTTTTTGCCGCCCCAATAAGCGTCGTCAACTTGTACAAGGGTTGCTGAAATAGGTTTTGAATCGTCTCGTTCTTTCATAACCTGTTGTATTTTATGCTTGATCAATAAGGCTGTATTATAAGAGACACCAACAGTTCTCTTCAAACTCAGAGCGGAGATGCTAATTTTAGATTGTGTGACAAGATAAATACTGAAAAACCAAGTAGTCAACGGCAACTTAGTCGAGTCAAAAATCGTTCTGGCAGTCACTGAAACCTGAGATCGGCATCTGTTACACTGCATGAGTTTTCTTGATTTTAAGGTGCAATAGCGATCGTGGCCACATTCTGGACATTTAAATCCATTAGGCCAACGCCATCTGAAAAGTGCTTGATAGCACTGTTCTTCAGAACCGTATTTTGAGATAAACTCTTGCAAGCTGAGACCTGGTTGGAACTGGATTGAATTTTTCGCCATATTTACCTCCATTTGTTTAGTGGTATGGAGGTAGTGTAACAGGACAGGGTACTCATATAGTGATACCCCTAAAAAAATAGCTGAGCTTTATACGTAATCAGATAATTATATTTACCATCTGCTCCGCATCCCCCGAACAATGTGACGAATCAAAGCAATCTATTGCAAAGACAACTATTCTACGATATCTTAGCGCTTTGATTTTAGGCATTTTATCCGCAAAAGCGCCATGATTATTACGCCTCAAATATCGCCATTCATCACCAGCACATTACTTCTATTTGCAATATTGTTGACTCAACCATGACCTGCGTGGTTATAGTCTGGTAACATGCAGATCGTAATTCACTACTCCCTCTGCACTTGGAGTAACCCCTGGGATTTGAATATATTTACGTAAGCATTACTTATACATAGCACTTTTCGCAACTCGTCGTAACTGACTTTGCCGAAGATATGCATACCATGCAACAGGAGATACGATGGCAGACCGGCCCACAATGGTTCCCAATACGCTCAAACCTAAAAAACTTTCCGATCAGGTCTTTGAACGCATTCGAGACATGATCTTCAAAGGCGACTTGCGCCCGGGTGAACAACTCAAATCAGAACGTGAACTTTCTGAGATCCTTTCAGTAAGTAGACCAACAATCCGTCAGGCTATCCAGAAGCTCATAGAACTCGGAATGGTTGAAAACACGCAGGGCCAGGGAACATTTATTACCAATCCCAAAGAAGTCAAAGGACACAACATCCTTAAAGACATGATAGACCTCGGTGAAGCCAACATGCGTGACCTCCTGGAAGTTCGCATGGCGTTAGAATGCCACGCAGCAACTAGCGCAGCACTAAGGGCAACCGCAGAAGATGTCGATTTGCTCGACAAACATGTTGAAGAGATGCGTGCAACAATTGCCAAGGGTGAACTCGGAATTCTCGAAGATGTTCGTTTTCACATGACGCTCGCATATGCCACAAAGAATCAGGTCCAGATCATGCTCATGAAAAACATGTATGACCTACTCCATTTTGGCATAGAAGAGAGCACCAAAAAGCTCTATCTCGATCCGAAAAATCTCGAACGGATTCTTGATCACCACCAGGCTATTACTGATGCGATTCGCCTGCGTGATGCAGGCTCTGCCTACAATGCCATGCGTGAACACATCAATTTCCTCATTACTTTCCTTTGCGATGAAAGCCGAATGCTTAAGCAGGCAATTACCATCACGGAAAAAGACGAGAAATCAAGCCATAAGTCTTAGCATCACTAATTAATCCACGTATTGTACCCGGAATTTTTTCATCTTCTGCCAGGAGACTGCGAACAATTCCGGGGCAGAAATTTCATTTTGACCTCCCGTTCATCAGGGAGGGTGTCATAGTTTTTTGTCACTCATGCTAATCTGCTGCAATGTATATTCGAGCAGTCAGGCTTCTGTAGAAGATCACTCAAACGACAACCATTTGTAAACCATGGTTTCTGAAAAACTGCAGGTAAAGCTCTGCTCCTCAGCACCGAAAAACTGCTGCTTTTTTAGCTCCCCCTTCCCTGCCGACTGCTCACAGAAACGACGCTCCACCCGACCTCCTCTCTCAACGTAAACCTCAGCAACAACCTGACATCAGGTAAATATTTTATACCAGCTCTTTCAACTGATTCAGCCAGACAGCTCATTTCATATTTCAGTTTCTCTCTGCTTCACAGCCTCCACCACAACATATCGACATGGTACTAGCAGCAGACCATTTCTAACAAAAAGATACACATACAGCATGTTAAAGAATTTCTCTCCTACAAAGACTTCTTTAGCATGCCTTTCAACGGCTTACGCAAACACTCACAACAGGTCGCACCACAATCCTCGACTGAACACATCCCGCACATTTACTTACCACCTAGCAACACTTCACCAGACAAACAGGCTAAACCACCTGCCACCGGTACAATAACAAAATGGACTGAAGTACCATTTTCGACAAAAATACAATTTTTTAGCCTGCAAAACCAAGACTTCGAGCCACAACCACAATGTTACACAAAAAATATTCTTGCGTAGTTTTTACGAAATGGTATGGTAAAAAAATATTACCACTTGACACGAACACAAATTGAAACCATGTTTTAGATTATTTGCTCATATCTTAAACACGGATTCGCATCGTTCTCAGGAGAATGCCACCTTGAAGGCTGAAATCATCCATACCGATAAAAAATCATTCACATCGGTATCAATTCAGATGGTTACCATATTTTCCAGAACCCCAGATACGCGTTCCTCTACAAACTTTTTAGTTCCTTCACTTTTTACACTCGACCCATTCAGGTCATTTTTTATAACCACCGCCTCACCGAAGTATCAATCTTCACCCACCATACAAACTGATGTTCCATGGTCTGAACGGGGCAGACAGATCTGTTCACCATGTAATGAGGTGCGCCTGACAAGTGGGCGCAAAAGTAAAAACCCTTTAGGAGGAGTTTGAATGAAACGTATTCTAACAGTAGCAATGACTGTAGGTCTGGCAGTGACCGTCGCAGCCGGTACCGCGAATGCAAAACGTGAGAAATTCGGTCAGGACGATCGACACAAGATCGCTAAACGCGTAAAATTTGAACCATCTACAGAGAAGATTAAATGGAAAATGGTTATGCCATGGTCTAAAGGTCTTCTTTTCTACGATGTCGCTGTTCACTTTGCTGACACCGTTCGGCTTATTTCAGCTGGTCGTCTTGATATTAAACCGTTCTCTGCAGGCGAACTCGTTCCTGCGATGCAGTCTTTTGATGCAGTTTCAAAAGGTTCTGCTCAGGTTGGTCACGACTGGCCGGGTTACTGGAAAGGTAAGAACGAGGCTTTCGTAGCTTTTGCGTCTGTTCCTTTCGGTCTTGATGCTGAAGGGTATAACATCTGGCTGCAGGAAAAAGGCGGCACCAAAATGATGCAGGAGATCTACGGTCAGTTCGGTCTCTTCGCTCTTCCTGGTGGTCAGCTCGGTCAGGAGATGGGACTCTTCTCCAACAAGCGCGCAACCAAAATGGAAGATTTCAAAGGCATGCGCCTTCGTACCCCAGGCTGGTACATGGATATCATGAATAACCTTGGTGCTTCCGTATCTCCTCTGCCTGGTGGCGAGGTTTACCTTGCACTTGAGCGTGGTGTAATTGATGCCGCTGAGTTTTCTTCACCTGCAATCAACTACCCAATGGGTTTTGACGAGATTACCAAGTACGCTATTCAACCAGGTGTACATCAGCCAGGTATCCAGTGCGCACTGTTCTTCAACCAGGAAGCATATGATAAATTACCTGAAGATCTGAAGTGGATTGTTACAATTGCCGCTGCTGAAACTCAGGCATGGTCATACAACTGGATTAACTCTCTGAACGCTGAAGCGATCAACAATTTTTCTAAGTCAGTTGAGATCGTCAAGATGGACAAAGAGACCCTCATTGAGTTCCGTAAAGTTGCAAAAACTTACCTCGACTCTGTTAAGGCTAAACATCCGGATGTAAAGAAAGTACTTGATAGCCAGGAAGCGTTCATCGAAGAATACTCAGTATGGAGAGACGCACGCTCCGGCGCTACCCCATGGCCATATGAGACCTACATTTCAGGCAGAATCACCGAATAATAGTAAGTACTTGTATTAGTATCTATCACGTTTGCCCCTCTTCAGTAAATTGAGGAGGGGCAGCTGATCGGGTTAGTATTTCTACCCTGAGAAAAAGGGATTTGAAAAATGTTTTCTAAACTTGCACAAGGCATTGATAGGTTCAATACCCGCCAGGGTGAGATCTGCTCAATGCTGATTCTTCCTTTGCTGGGTGTAGTAATTTACGAAGTATTTGCGCGCTATGGTTTCAACTCCCCAACGGTGTGGGGATTTGAGATGACAGCGTTCATCTATGGCATGCATTACATGTTCGGCATCTCCTACACCGATGTACGAAAAGGCCATGTCCAGGTAGATATATTTACATCAATGATGTCACCGAAAAACCGGGCTATAATCAGCGCATTAACTACATCATTCTTTATGTTGCCTGTAATGTTGGGCATGACTATCTGGTCTACAAAATTTGCAATCACTTCTGTTATCGGTCGTGAATTAAACTCTACAAGCTGGGCTCCGCCGCTTTATCCGGTAAAGATAATTATGGCGTTATGCTTTTTCTTTTTACTGCTGCAAGGTATCTCCAACCTGATCCATGATCTGCAGGAAATATTTGGTAAGGAGGAGAAATAATATGAGCCCGGAAATGTTAACAGTGGCCATGTTCGGCACACTGATTCTGGCCATTACCCTTGGTCACCCGCTTGCATATACTCTTGCCGCGGTAGCTACACTCTTTGGACTTATTGATAACGGCTTCAATATTCCAGCACTTTTCGACATGTTCGCCAACAACACCTGGGGGCTGATGAACAACTACGTTCTGGTTGCCATCCCGCTGTTTATCCTCATGGCGCAGTTGCTCGACAGATCGAAAGTGGCAGATAAACTTTTTGAAACCCTCTTTGTTGTACTGGGTGGTCTCAAAGGTGGACTTGGACTTGCCGTAGTTGTTGTCTGTACCGTATTTGCGGCCACCACCGGTATTATCGGAGCATCCGTTGTAGCAATGGGACTGCTCGCAACCCCTGCACTTATGCGCAAAGGCTATCAGAAAGAGCTTTCAAGCGGTATCATCTGTGCTGCAGGTACCCTTGGTATTCTGATTCCGCCATCGATCATGATGGTTGTATATGGCGGCCTTACCGGTCTTAAAGAGACTTCTGTTGGTAATCTCTTTGCAGCTTCAATCCTTCCGGGATTACTGCTGGCGTCACTGTATTTTATTTACATACTGATTCGTTGCAACATCAACCCTTCCCTTGGACCGCCTATCAGTAAAGATGAGGCATCCAAATGGAGTCCAACTCAGAAAATCGTTCTTACCCTGAAATGTCTTATTCCGCCGATGGCTCTTATTCTGGCGGTAATGGGTACGATCCTTGCCGGCGTTGCCACACCAACTGAAGCAGCGGCACTCGGTGCGCTCGGTGCACTCATACTCGCAGCCTTCAACGGTAAATTAAACTGGACTGTATTGAAAGAATCCGCCCATGCCACAATGAGCACGACCTCCATGGTTATGATGCTCTTTATTGGCGGTAAATTCTTCTCAACAGTTTTCATGTCGATGGGCGGCGGTGATGTTGTTGCCGATGTCCTGGTGGGTTCGGGCATGAACAGATGGATGGTTCTGCTTATCATGATGGGAATCGTTTTCCTGATGGGTATGTTTATCGACTGGGCAGCTATCCTATTAGTAACTGTACCAATCTTTATGCCTATCGCTATGGAGCTTGAGTTTGATCCGCTCTGGTTCTCGATTCTTCTCTGTGTGAATCTTCAGACCTCGTTTCTTACACCTCCATTTGGTTACGCTCTTTTCTACTTCAAGGGTGTTGCTCCGGAGGGCTATACCATGGGGCATATTTATCGAGGTATTCTCCCGTTTGTCATGCTACAGATTCTTGGCCTGATCATACTGGCAGCTTGTCCGCCAATAGTGACCTGGCTACCTGCAATTTTCTTCGGTTCCGGCTGATAATGGCTCCATAAAAACCTGTGAAACCCGTTTTTTTGACCAATGCATTTAGGATTACGCCATAACCT
This sequence comes from Desulfosediminicola flagellatus, assembly GCF_005116655.2. GTDB lineage: Bacteria > Desulfobacterota > Desulfobulbia > Desulfobulbales > Desulfocapsaceae > Desulfopila > Desulfopila flagellata. Next base: position 5,063,868 of record NZ_CP050698.1, read on the forward strand.
TTTAAAGGGGCAGATGCCGAAGAAAACAATTCACTATCGAAATCTAGCAGAGTTGAGTTTTCGATAGTGAATTGAGCACAACAGAATGCAGTACAGATTTACAAACCGTAAGCGCTGCAAACCAGCCCTTATGAGAACAATAGCCATGCTGTCAAATGATTTGACGATATGTTTATTTTTCTCAACAACTAGTGTCATGTCATGTGTCAGATGTCGTAATCATGTGAAGCTTTTTCTCTTCTTGCGAGACACGAGTGATGGAGCATAGCAGCGCTATGTAACAGAACGAGTAACGAAGTCAGGAAGTGAAAAGGGCGAACAGAATTGGACATCTGAGGCATGACAGGACACCAGGAAGGATAGCAGTCGTTCTTTGCTTAACCCATAGGAGTACGTTTTATGTCAAATTCCGGTTATCTCAAAACCTTCATAGAGGCTTCCCGTAGAGTTGGCGCAGAGGTTGTGGAACTTGAAAGCGTTGATGCAATTGCTGAATACGTAGCATCAAGAAGTAGTGGAACCACACTCGTTCCCGACACCGCGGTTTCAATCAGACACTCACTCAAAAGTGCATTACAGGAAGCAGGTGTTGACGTATTTACAGGTAATTTTCGACAAGCAGGTCAGGTCCCTGCTGCGGGTGTGACGTTTTGCAATTTCGGTATGGCGGATACTGGCACAGTTGTCCTTGAAAGTACCGATGAAAATATTCGCCTTGCGACCACCCTGCCTGAAGTTCATTTCGTCATTATTGATCCTGAAACAATTCTTGCAGACAATCTTGCTGCAGTGGCACCAATGACCCAGCTCAATCAGGGCTCTGAACCGCGCTTTATCGCATATATTACAGGCCCCAGCAGAACTGCCGATATCGAGAGAGTGCTGACCATAGGTTGCCATGGACCACGAGAACTTCACATTCTCATAGTCGAGTCTGTTTCTGAAGACATTATGGAAATGTAACAGGTTTATTCCAGGAGTAAAAAAAGACTATGAGTAATAGCAACTACAAACAGCGTGTTGAAAAAGCGATAAATAACCCTAAACTCAGTAAAGCCCTGCACCTTTTCGGTGATGCCTATCTTATTGCCAGGGAGAATGCCTTTCGCGGTCTGGATTTCGAACAGATGCGAACAGAGTTGGCGGGAATTAAAAATGATGTCCGCACACGTCGCAAAGAGTTACTCGCGCAGTTTATCAAAAATGCGGAAGCTGCAGGATCTGTAGTTTTTATCGCTAAAGACACCAAAGAAGCCAATGACTATGTGATCAAACTGGCCAAAGAGAAAAACGCCAAACTGATCGCTAAATCCAAATCAATGGTTTCTGAGGAAGCGCATCTTAATAAGGCGCTTGAGGCTGAAGGGATACGCGCATCAGAAACTGATCTTGGTGAGTGGATCGTTCAGTTGGCCGGGCAAAGGCCTTCGCATATGGTTATGCCCGCCATTCATATGTTTAAAGAAGAAGTCGCAGAACTCTTTAGTAAAGAAACTGGTGAAAAACTCTCACCTGAAATCAGGACTCTTGTAGATGCGGCAAGAAAGAATCTGAGAAAAGAATATTTCAATGCGGATATCGGCCTCACCGGTGCCAACTTTCTTATAGCTGATACCGGCGGTATCGGCCTTGTAACCAATGAAGGTAATGCCAGACTTTGTGCCACCCTCCCTAAAACACACATTGTCTTTGCCGGTATTCATAAACTGGTTCGCAATATGGAAGATGCTATCAAGGTCACCCGCCTCCTGCCAAGAAATGCCACCGGCCAGTTGCTGACATCTTATGTAACATGGATAAAAGGTGCAGTACCTTGTGAGGGTGAGAGCAAAGAGCAGCATATAATTCTTATAGACGGCGGTAGAGAAGCGCTCTATGAATCTTCTGCATGCGGTGACGCACTCAGATGTATCCAATGCGGTGCATGTGCCAATGTCTGCCCGGTCTACCAGACTGTTGGCGGTCATGTTTTCGGATCAATCTACATTTCTGCTATCGGAATTATCCTGACCGCATTTTACGAAGGATTAGACAAGGCAAAAGAAATAACCCGTGCCTGTATCGGTTGCAGATCGTGTACTGCTGTATGTCCTTCAGGGATTGATCTTGAAGAGATTATTCTTCATCTTCGCGGCATGGTAACAGAAAAACACGGCATGGGTATTGTTAAAAACATCGCCTTTAAAGGTGTGATGAAAAACCGTGGACTCTTTCACAGCATGGTGAAAGCAGCCTCCAAGCTTCAACGACCGATAACCGCTGACTCGGCTGGCACAGGTGACGTTAAGGTGATACGGCATCTGCCGATGCATTTCATGTCTAAAGATCTTACTGAATGGCGTGATCTGCCTTCGATTGCCGAAACATCTTTTCGTGACCAGTTCAAAACATTTAAACAGAATGTGAAAAATCCGAAATACCGTGTCGGCTTCTTTGTTGGTTGTGGTGCTGACTTTGTCTACCCGGAAGTAGGCATCTCTCTTGTTAAGGTCCTCAACCATCTTGGAGTTGAAGTCGTATTCCCGACTGATCAGAATTGCTGCGGAATTCCAGCGCTCTACTCCGGCGATACAGAAACTGGTATTTACCTGGCGAAGCAATCTGTTAAGGCTTTTTACGAAGCCGATGTTGACTATGTATTGAGCATCTGTCCCACATGTACAATGGGCGTTAAGCGGGATTTTGTTGAACGGTTGGCAGATGATCCTGATTGGGCTAAAAAGGCTGTAGATCTCTCCAGTAAGACCATGGATGCGTCCGCATTTATCGAAAAACACCTTGATGGTTCTACTAACCTGGCTGATCTTGATGCACAACAGGAAGTCACCTACCATGACTCATGCCACTTAAAACGCGGCAACAATGTCTGGCGTGAACCACGAGCACTGCTCAATGCGTCCGGCTATTCGGTTAAAGAGATGAAAAACAGCGATAGATGTTGCGGATTTGGCGGCACCTACTCATTCCTGAGCCATCCGCAGATTTCCAGACAGATAACCGCTGACAAGGTCGAAACAATCAAAGACACCTGCACCAAAACGGTTGCAATGGATTGTCCCGGCTGCATGATCATGCTGAAAGGCAGTATGAACAAGGCTGCACCGTCAATCCGTTGTGCTCATACAATGGAGTTGCTGGCAGAAGCATTGGAGCAGAAGTAACACGTTATTATGACCATTATATAGATCACCCTGAATGACCAACTTTAAGCCGGGTATTTCATACTTCTCCTTGCCCCGGAAACCAAAAATGAGATGCTCGGCTTAAAGTTATCTTTTGTTCTATACGACTGGAGCTCAATCAGCTGAACCAGTCGGAGTTCCCCCTGAAAAAATCTCTGATTATTTAAGGAAAATCAGCGCGCTGCCAGGCATCAGGTGTCTAATTCTGTTCGCCCTTTTCACTTCCTGACTTCGTTACTCCTTCAGTTACATAGCGCATTAGTGATTCACGAAAGAAAACAGATCTCATTTCACCAATAACTGATTCCGCTCTGGTTAATCAGGATTGTTCCTAAAACAATTCAGGGGCACTGCTAACTGTAATCTGGTCAATATAGGGAGCGATAGGAGCCGGAATTTGAATTCTACCTTCGATTTGCCACTCTTTGCTTAAGACATCTCCTTCTGCGGGGACCAGCTTGACCCAAAATAGTTCCTCAAAGGTTTCAATCGTAGTGTTACCGGACAGACCGAAATCGGTGGCGAATACCTCCATACCATTCTCACGGAACCAACGAAGACAAAACTCAACATCATCGGCATCCGGTATAAATGACTCAATGGTATCAATAGTACCCACCTTCCTGCTGCCGTCTGTTTTTAAAAGAACATCAAATTGTATACGTACACTTGAAGGGCTCATGGAAAGCTCTCTTTTCTTTACAATTGACCATCAATCGAGGACGCCACTGGCACCCCCGATTGATTTTAATACGATCCATAAAGGCTACTCATGGTGAACTTCTTCCAGAAGGTTGTCCGAGAATAAGTATTGGGGCAACATCAAAAAAAATTAAAACATGACCATTCCCGGAGAGGCTTCTACGTGAGCGACTCTATGGCCCGGCACGCATCTACGAGACCGAAACCTGTCGCAAGGTCCGGGCCCGGCCTGGCCTCCTCATTATGGGCATTCATACCTTGAGTAATGTCTCTGGCAGTATATTTAAGAAGATTTTTAATGTCCTCCGGTCTGAGGAGAGGATTGGCTTCTTTCAACAGGGCGCAGACTCCTGCAACCATTGGAGCTGCAGCTGAAGTTCCGCTAAACGCACCCCACCCATCGCTCTTATCCAGAACTGCACCCTTTTGGACAGGCAGTACGATATAATCTGCACTCGGTTGGGTGCCGCAGAGACCACTAACATCCGGAACATTACGGCCAGGAAACCAGGTGCTTTTGAAACCACTGGTATAGTTTGTGGCAGAATAGCTCAAATCAGACTCAACCACGACACCACCGACACTAATTACTTCAGGCATACTCCCAGGGAAACCATAATGTCCGTTTCCAGCTGAGAAGACCACTGTTATACCACGCTTTACAGCGCCAAGAATTGCCAAATGAAGAGGTTTAAGCCAGTTGGGCATGCTTGTATTCGGCAGATCGACGCTGTAGCCCCAACTGTTCGTTATAATGTCCGGTTTAAGTTCAGTTGCTGTCTTGATCGCGAGGGTAGCATTTCCCATCTTTACCCCGACAAAATTTACACCCGGTGCTGTTGCAAAAACATTTGCGCATTCACCGGTACCGTGCCCATGGTCATCTGAGGTATGGTCTAAAGCATCCGGTGCAGTCACCGCAAGAAAGTTATATCCCTGTTCAATAAAGTACGGATGGCGGTAAAATCCGGTATCAACCATTGCAACCTTAACGCCTTTACCGGTAAAACCACGTTTGTGCACAGAAGATGCCTGTAACAGTTGTGCGATATCAACAGGCACACGCAATCTAAATTTGTCAGCCCACATTGGCGGTAATGGCCGTTCATCCGCAAATAGAATTGGATCGTGCTGCACATATGCTCCAGTAATGAGCGTATCTAAGCTATCTACTTTCGGCAGTTCCCATGGTGAACTTTTGTCTGGAGCATACATTTCATAATCAGCTGGAACATTTGCAGCAGAAGGCAGTTTTACCTTTTTGATTACTGTACCGAAAAATGCCTCAAATTTATCTTTATCACAAGCTGCTGAAATGCTGAATTCACCAATATGATGAACCTCTATACCGTTTCGCTGTAATTTTTGGGCGACCTCAATATTTTTATTCATTGGCGGAGTGTAAAGATCGAGATTGGATACGCCAGGAAAGGCATTCTTATCAAAAACAGACTTTTTACCCTTCTCAGGCGTAACAACCACTTCAAAATTGATGTAATTAGGAGTATTGGCCATGACAGACCTCCTTTGTAGGTATCCAGCAATATGCGCCTTTTGAATGACGCTCCTCTGACAAAGGCTGCATTACCAGCCTTAGTGTAAACTACGTATCAGATAGCTATGTGAAACCGATTACATCTTTATGGAGTATAACAATACCATTAGGACAGAAAGATACATGTAAAGGTTAAGATTAACCACGCCGCCAAACGTGTCAATAACCCTGACACGACCTTTTCTCATTCGTTTTTATTCGTATTAATATCAGGTACATTACTGCAACACCCAACGATTCCTCACATAATAATTGCCGTATCAAGTTGTTACTCGACATCCGGACTGAACAGCCACAAACACGCTAATACCTGGTAACTGGTACAAGAGTTTAATCTGTTTAAAAAAATTGTGATCGGACCGTAAAGTAATGCCTCCATTCTGTCGCAATGTTAAATTTCCAACCAAAATTGAGCAAAGAAAAGTGTCAGAGTTCTGAAGCTTGCTTATAGCCAAACAAATGCAACATTAAGACAGGCAAAATCTGTGAACACCTGTTGTAGGAAAAACTGGAAAAGCAGCAAAGTGCCCAACACAATCTGGTACTAAGAAATCAGCCAAGGATGCAACCAGCAAACACCTGATTACATACATAAAAATCCGGCAGTCATCGTAGTACAGTAACTGCCGGATTATTGAACTAACGTAAGATCTACGTATAAAACTATTGGAATTATATACGACAACATCGCATTTCCATCAATCAAGCCGCCCCGCAAACACTACAGGAACGACACAACTTTTGGGAACATCATGTGACCTCCTTAATCTCGCGTAATCTCAGATCGTAAGAAAAAATCCAAGGCGAGAATCACATAACATACAATGGAAATTCGAATAAATTCAACGTATTAGCAGAGAAAAGATCTGGTTATTTTACACCATCATGATGCAATATACCCTCCTCATGCGAATGATTTCCAATAATTTTATGCCATAATTTTCCAAGTGTTTTTAGAATTTCCTCATCATGCAAGTGGTTGCATTTTCGGCATAGAATATCCACTTCTTCTAATGTCATCAGGTCACTGCTTTCATACTGTTCGCTTTTTTCGACGCTCTGAATGGTGGGATTCATCACATCCTCCTTTATCTATTATCGATAATTTATCATATACAGCCTCTTCAATACTGTTACTGTCGTATACTTATCTGGATTTATTCCAGTAATTCCCTAAGATTCTATGTAATCTGTAAAAAAAAACGAGCAAATCCCCGCTATGATTTCGTTCTGATGTTGCTGTAGCCAGCAATGATTCTATCATTACGAATAGCCATGATCTATGTCGTTAAGCTTTCCAACACCCGGTCATTCACATCACATATTATCGATAATATCTGGATGTATCTATTTTGTCAAAGAAAACATCCAGGGAGAATGTTGTCGAACTATCTGGAGTGAGTCATTGGCCTCTCTACAGATAATTCGACAAGATATTTATTATATCGGAATGCCGCACTACCATTGGCAATTCAATTACAGCCCTATCGATTCCAGCGGGAAATTATACGTTCAAGTAATGCAATAAATTTTTCTTTGACCTCATCTCCTGCTTTAATTACTTCTTCGTGACCGACGACCTGATCTAGAATACCTGTTCCCATATTGGTGATACACGAAAGCCCCATTACCTTCATGCCACCATGGGCAGCAACAATTACCTCGGGTACTGTAGACATGCCAACTGCATGGCCTCCAAGAATATTGATTGCCTTAATTTCACTGGCTGTCTCGTAACTCGGCCCGGGCATGTAATAGTAGACACCTTCTTTCAAAGATATTCCCAACTCTTCACCGCATTCTTTGGCAAGCTCCCGAATATCTTTTGAGTAAGGGTCCGACATATCATTAAAGCGTGGACCGAAGTTATCAAAATTTGGCCCACGTAGAGGGCTGTCGCCATGTAGCTTGATATGATCTCTGATTATCATCAGATCGCCAGGTCTGTAATTCACGTCTACACTACCTGCTGCATTGGTTACAATAAGGTTCGGAACCTTGAGATAGAGCATACAGCGTAACGGGAAAACCACCTCATCCATGCTGTAGCCTTCGTAATAATGAAAACGACCCTGCAGCGCAATAACAGGAATATCGTTAAGTCTTCCAATAACCAGGCTACCCTTATGGCCAACAACAGTGGATTCAGGAAAATATGGAATATCCTTAAACTCTATTTCACGCCGATCCTTAAGGTGATCTGCTAAAGCGCCGAGGCCGGAACCTAGCACCACACAAAACCTTGGGATTTCCTGGATTTTTGAGCCAATATATTCTGCAGCCTCAACAACCTGTTTCATTTCCGGCATCATCAGTGACCACCTTTCTCAAATATTTTCCCAATAGCTGCCGGGGCTGTTGTTTTACCAACAACACTAACAAGAATAACGAGCGTCAAAACATACGGCAACATAGCAAGGATATCGCCAGCAATCGGAACACCTTTTGAGCCGAGATATATTTCAAACCCTTTCGCTGCACCAAATAACAAACAGGCGGCCAGGGCACCCTGTGGTTTCCATTTTCCGAAAATCATTGCTGCCAGTGCTATAAAGCCCTGCCCTGAAATAAGGGTATTAGAAAAACGGGAAACAACCGCAATACTCATTGCCGCTCCACCAAGACCTGCAAAGAATCCGGACATAATAACTGCGCCGTAACGTATTCTGGTCACACTTATCCCGAGTGTATTTGCTGCCTCAGGGTTTTCTCCCACAGCTCTGACCCGCATGCCCAGTCGTGTTTTGTAAAGTACAAACCAGACGACAAACACCATGAAAAAGGCAAGGTAAACCGTGGCAAAACGGTTGAATACCAGATCCATAAAACCTGAAGATTCAAACAACTTGCCATCGCCAAACAAAAAGTCCAGCGGCTGCGGAACCTTGTTCAGAACGGTGAGCGTCTGGGTTGCGCCATCAAAGAGCAAGCGGCTGATAAAAAGCGCTGAACCAGCTCCTAGAAAGTTAATAGCGATACCCGAAACAATCTGCTCAGCAGAAAAAGAGACACAGGCGATTGCATGAATAAGCCCCCAAAATGCTCCGCCAAGCGCTGCACACAGTAGCCCCAGCCAGGGATTACCGGCAAAATAGGCGACTGCCGCACCAACAAAAGCCCCGAAATACATCATCCCTTCAAGGCCGATATTAACAACACCTGAGCGCTCGGTTATAACGCCTCCCAGCGAAGTAAAAATCAACGGGGTTGAGTACATCAGGGTGGTACCGATGATAAATCCGATATCCTGAATAATAAGTTCCATGATGTTAACCCCTTCTTGACCTGAGAATCATCTGAATGAGTTTAGGCATTGCAGTAAATAAAATAATAGTACCCACAACGATGTTGATCACTTCAGTCGGCGCACCGACCGCATCCTGAATTTTTGAACCGCCATATTTTAGGCCTCCAAAGAGCAAACCCGCAAAGACAGAGCCGGGGCCGGTATTATTGCCGATAAGCGAGACAGCGATACCATCAAAACCATAGCCTTCCATGATGGCGAGTTTAGCAATTTTATGGCTGACTCCCATTACCTGAAGTGCACCTGCACAACCTGCAAGTCCGCCTGCGATGGACATGGAAGTTACGATACTTCTCTGGACATTAATGCCCCCGTATTCAGCCGCATGCTGGTTATAGCCCACTGCACGTAACTCGTATCCAAGAGTCGTTTTATTCAGGACATACCACATCAGAATTGCCAGGATAATAGCGATTATAATGCCTGCATTCACAGGTGATTTAAGGACATCACCCAGATATTTATGTGACCTGATAAAATCGATTCCCGCTTCGGTTATCTTCCACTGACCAAAGAGATCAATACGAGCTGTGTCCTGAATTATATATGATTTACCGGTCCCCATCTTGCCAAAAGATTTCAGGCTGAGTGACCAGTTAGATAAATAGAGGGCGGTCCAGTTGAGCATGATGGTAGAAATTACTTCATGAACACCAAACTTTGCCTTGATATACCCGGCAAGACCACCCCATATTGCTGATGCACCGACAGCAAGCAGGATACATACAGGAACATGGAGTAAAAGCGGTAGATGAATATAATATCCGGCCATTGCCGCGACCATCGCACCAACTATAAACTGCCCTTCCGCTCCGATGTTGAAAAGCCCTGTCCGCAGCGCAAAAGCAACCGACAAACCGGTGATGATCAGTGGTGTTGCATAAATGATGACATACGAAACATATTTCGGCTTTGCAAAGGTTCCGCGCAAGATTGCCCAGTATGCATCAATCGGATTAAAGCCTGCGATTAGCAACACAATGGCGCCTACCGAGAACCCAACCAATATAGAAACAAGAGTGAGCCCTAAGGGGCCTCTCATAAATAGCTCTTTGAGTTTTTGGAGGGTCATTTTCATGCTGATCCTCCCGCCATGAGCATTCCTATCTGTGTTTCATCAACGCCTTCGGCATCAAGAATCCCCACTATCTTCCCCTCAAAAATTACCGCTATCCTGTCTGAAACATGTATAACTTCATCAAGCTCAAACGAGATCAGTAAAACCGCCCGTCCCTCATTGCGCTGTGCCACCAGAGTTTTATGCACATATTCGATGGCTCCGACATCCAGTCCGCGCGTTGGCTGGGCCGCAATCAATACTTCGGGCTCATTGGCAACCTCACGGGCAATAATCATTTTTTGCTGATTACCGCCGGAGAGTGCCCGCGCTTCAATATCTGATCGTTCAGGGCGGATATCAAACTTTTTAATCAGGTTGTCAGCATTTTGATAAATCTTATCCCACAACAACCTGAATCCTTTAGAAAACTCAGGATTAGAGTAGGTTTCGAGAACCATATTTTCAGCAACATTAAACTCAAAGACAAGACCTCGTTTCTGCCGGTCTTCTGGAATATGGCTGACTTTATGCTCGTTGATGATCTTCCCCGGACTGAGGTTGGTGATATTCCTGCCAAGAACCTCTATGCTGCCGCTCTTGACCTTTCTAAGACCAGTGAGCGCCTCAATCAACTCTGACTGCCCATTACCATCCACACCGGCAATTCCAAGAATTTCACCTTTACGCAACTCGAGATCAAGATTATCGACTGCCACTATCCCCCTGCTGTCCTCAACACAGAGTTTTTTAATTTCTAAGACTTTTTCGCCTGGCTCCTGCTTTGCTTTTGCAACCTTGAAGCTGACCTCCCTGCCAACCATCTTAGCGGCGAGATCCTCTTCAGAAACGTTACTCACATCAACCGTATCAATGTGACAACCTCTTCTGATAATTGTACAGAAATCTGCGACTTGCTTAATTTCGTTCAATTTATGGGTAATGATAATGATCGACTTTCCGGCAGCAGTCAGATTACGGATAATCCCGACGAGTTCCTGTATTTCCTTGGGAGTAAGTACTGCGGTAGGTTCATCGAAAATAAGAATCTGAGCACCCCGATACAGAGTCTTCAGTATTTCGACACGTTGCTGGCTGCCCACAGACAAATCCTGAATCAACGCCTTCGGATCAACCGTCAACCCATATTGCTCAGAGATTGATATCACCTTTTCTTCTGCTGTCTGAAGATCAAGGATCCCGAATCGTTTGGTAATTTCTTTGCCAAGCACAATATTTTCAGTAACCGAAAATGTATCAACCAGCATAAAGTGCTGGTGAACCATTCCGATACCGTTTGCGATGGCAATATTGGGATTAGCGATATTGAGCTGCTTGCCATTTATCCGAATGGCCCCGGAGGTCGGCGGTAGCAAGCCGTAGAGGATATTCATCAAGGTCGTTTTACCTGCACCATTCTCACCAAGCAATGCGTGGACTTCGCCTTTATGAACTGTCAGGTTGATGTCATCATTGGCAGTAAAATCACCAAACTTTTTGGTGATCCCTGTCATTTCGACAGCTTTATGTGAAAAATCTATAGCTTTCAAATCATTACCCGAAGTAATGCATCAGCTGCCCAGTACAATGTCTGAGCAGCTGATTGATTTCTTTATTTCTTTATATAGCTTTCATACTCAACTGCAGTCGCAGGAACAACTATCTCGCCAGCTTTGATTTTTGCAATCAAGGTATCAACCTCAGCAAGGATCTCTGCAGGAACATGCTTTGAGCTGGTTGGTGCAATACCAACACCATCATTTGAGAGATTATATACAACAGATTTTCCGCCTTCAAACGTGCCTTCTTTAAGCTCTTTAACGATACCGAACATGGCATTATCAACGCGCTTCATAGCAGAGGTAAGAACGTTATCCGGTGCAAGAGCGTTCTGGTCTTTATCAACGCCGATAGCCCATTGACCTTTCTCTTTTGCCGCTTCGATAACACCGTCGCCAACACCACCTGCCGCATGGAAAACAATGTCTGCACCCTGCTGGTACATATTGTTGGTGATCGCCTTTCCTTTAGCTGCGTCAACAAAGGATTCTGCATACTGGCGGACAATTTCAGCATCAGGATTAGCAGTTTTTACGCCAGCCATATATCCGTACTCAAATTTCTCAATCAACGGGAACTTGATTCCGCCGACAAATCCAACCTTATTGGATTTGGTCATTTTTCCTGCAATATAGCCAACCAGAAATGAAGGCTGCTCTTCCTGGAAAACTGCACAGGCAACGTTCTTTGGAGTTTCATCACCATAGAAGAAATCGATGATTGCATACTTCTGATCAGGATTAACCTGAGCGGTGGACTTTACCGCATCAGCCATAAGGAAACCGATACCCCAAATAAGGTCATATTCTGCATCGGTGAGGGTCTCCAGGTTGGGTGCGTAATCACCATCCTGCCTTGACTCTTTATAGGTAGCCTTTATACCAAGTTCGCCCTCGGCCCGTTTCAAACCTTCCCACGCTGACTGGTTAAACGACTGGTCATTCACACCACCAACGTCTGTAACCATACCTACTTTAAGGTTCTTGGCGCTTACAGAGCCGCTGACACACAACATAGCTGCAAAAACAACTGCAGCCGATACCATGAATAACTTTTTCATTTATGCTCTCCTTGTTGTTACATTGTTCAATATTCTTCCAGTATCAGTCTAAAAACTCTCTAACGTCTTTCACTAACGTGTGTATTTACATTCTTAACCGTGCAGATAGACCAAACACATGACTTAAATCTTAAAGTATGCCGCCAGACTCCTGGCAACATCAGCAAAACTCCTTCGTATACCTAGATCGACTGCGGCCTGCTGCTTTGAAAAACTGAGCAGTGGCACATATTCGCGGGTATGATCCGTGCCTTTAAATGCCGGATCACATCCGTGGTCGGCAGTAATCACCAGTAAATCTTCATCATTCAACATGCCTATTACTTCAGCAAGTCGTGCATCAACCCGAGCAACAGCATCGTGATATCCAACGATGTCTCGTCGATGACCATAAAGCATATCGGTATCCACAAGATTTATAAATATAAATTGTTGTTTTTTCGAACAATCAGCCAAACATTCAACAAGCCTGTTAAGGCAGGCTTCATTGCCACTATCATGATAACTTCGGTCTATCCCCTGCTCACAAAAAATATCCCCTATCTTTCCAATGGCTACAGTCTCAACACCATTTTTCTGCAAGGTATCAAGGATCGTTGTCGAGGGGGGTAACATGGAATAGTCTCTTCGCAAACCTGTACGGGTAAAATTACCGACTGTACCGACAAATGGCCTGGCTATAACTCTGCCGATTCGATACGCATCGCATAGTTTTCTGGCTATCTCACAAACTCGATATAACTCTTGAATTGGAACAATCTCTTCATGGGCAGCAATCTGAAATACGGAATCCGCCGAGGTGTAGATTATTATGCCCTCACCATTCAGATGCGCTTCTCCCAACTCTTCCAGGATGGCAAGCCCCGAACTCCCTTTATTGCCAAGTACCGTATAACCGGTCTGCTCCTGAAAGTGCCCAATCAGTTCGTCAGGAAATGAGGGGTAGCCCAATGGAAAGGTCTGAAAAGGCTGTTTCAATTCTATTCCTGCCAGCTCCCAGTGACCGGTGGTCGTGTCCTTACCGCTGGACGCTTCAGCCATTACACCGTAACTTGCCATCGGTTGCTGAACGGCTTCACAACCTGGAAGTGTATACCCTAAAAGCTCAGTGCAGTTCCCCAATCCCAGTTTTTGTAGATTAGGCCATTGAACATTTTTCGATTTCACTCCTTCACAGATATGCAGGGCGGTATTGGCTCCAGCATCGCCGTACTCATCCGCATCGGGCAGTGCACCTACACCAAAGCTATCGATAACTACAAGTATAGCTCTCATCTTATGAACCTATTTCGCAGCTTGTAATTCCTGCATTATCGCTAATCCAGCACTCGCACCAATACGGTCCGCCCCTGCATCAATCATCTTTTTTGTATCTTCGAGGTTTTTTATTCCGCCTGAAGCTTTTACCTGAAGATCGTCGCCAACTGTCTTTTTCATCAATGCAACATCCTCAGCAGTAGCACCGCCTCCGGCAAAACCTGTTGAGGTTTTGACAAAATGAGCCCCGGCTTTTTTGGCGAGTTTACATGCCTCAATAATCTCATTTGTATCAAGCAGACAGGTCTCAATAATGACTTTGACCGTATTTCCCTGTGCAGCTTCCACCACAGTGCGAATATCGTTCTCTACCAGAGTATAATTTTTATCTTTCAACGCCCCGACATTGATCACCATATCAACTTCATCCGCACCATCTGCGATTGCCCGTTCAGTTTCGGCAGCTTTAATAAAACTGGTATGCGCCCCAAAAGGAAAGCCGACAACAGAACACACCTTTACCTCGCTACCAGCCAGCAACTCTTTTACTGCACTGACATGGACAGGGTTTACACATACGCTGAAAAAACCATATTTAACAGCTTCTTCGCAGATATTTTTCACTTCAGCTGCAGTTGCGGCAGGCTTAAGAATAGTATGATCAAAGTATTGAGCTAATGTAGCTGGATTCATCATTTCCCCTCAGGTTCAGGATATTTTAGCGTATATAAGCGGGTTCTTCTTTGGAGGCTGATCCCCGAGAACCAGTGCATGTGTAAATCGAGACTTTGCCTGCTCAAGCTTTTTGGTATCGTTCACATAAAAGATCGCAAGTTCATCACCGATTTCGACACGATCTCCGAGCCGTTTTTTCATCCAGATACCAACAGCTGGATCTATTGTATCAGCTTTGGTCGCCCGCCCTGCACCAAGCAATAATGCGGCCATCCCGATTTCATTAGTCATGACATCTGATATATAGCCCTCATTCTGCGAGGTGATTGACAGTATCGTATCGGCTTTAGGTAGAAGCGTTGTGTCATTACACACTTCAGGATTCCCACCCTGTGCCTCAATCATTTTTGCAAGCTGGACCAGTGCTTTTCCGGATTCAAGCGCCTCTTTGACCATAGCTATCGCCGCAGGCTCGTCTTCTACCAATTCTGAAATTAATATCATCTGAGAGGCAAGAGCGATGGAGACATCTTTTAAGTCACCATCATGCTGTCCCTGCAATATTTCTATTGCTTCCTGCACCTCAAGCGCATTACCCACAGCATTACCTAAAGGCTGATTCATGTCTGTGACCAAGGCAACAGTTTTCTTATCTGCCATTTTACCAATGCTCACCATGGCTGCCGCGAGTTCCTCCCCATTTTTCCGTTCTTTCATGAAGGCACCGTTACCGACCTTCACGTCCAGAACAATGGTATCACTGCCGCTGGCCAGTTTTTTACTCATGATGCTTGATGAAATGAGAGAAAGATTATCGACGGTTCCCGTTGCTCCTCGAAGGGCATAAAGCAATTTGTCGGCTGGCACAAGTTCGTTGGTCTGACCCGCTACTGACATCCCGCATTCGCTAACGATCTGCTTAAAGCGGCTCATTTCAATATCTGTCCGGCATCCGGGGATCGATTCGAGCTTATCAATTGTGCCACCAGTATGGCCCAATCCACGACCCGACAGTTTCGCCACCTTTATACCACAAGCGGCTACGATAGGAGCAGCGATAAGCGTTGTAGTATCAGCCACACCTCCGGTGGAATGCTTATCAACTATAGGACCTGGAACATCGGAAAGATCTATAATATCGCCTGAGTCCCGCATGGCAAAAGTCAGTTCAGCAGTCTCACGCTCATCCATTTTTTCAAACCAGATGGCCATCAGCAGCGCTGCCAACTGATAGTCAGGTATATTGCCGCCGACATACCCTGATATAAAAAATTCTATCTCCTCTTTTGATAGGCTCCCGCCGTTTCTCTTTTTGAGGATAATATCTAGAACGTGCATGTGTAAACCTGTATGTATTTGAATACTATCGAATATGTGAATAAACCAACAACAACACTTTCAGGAAGATGCTTAGCAGGCTGTCCGAGACAAGCACTTCTTATCATGATGTTATTCCGACCAAACGTATCGTATCAGCTACTGAATATCTATAGTATTTCGATACTATCATCTAGAGCGGTTAAATTATACTCGTTTGTATCAACTCCTAGTCATGTACGTTCTTTTCGTGTCCTCCACCTAACTTTATCGAGTTAACGGAAATAGAAAAGTCATCAGATCAGTGGATTAACCTGCCATGCCTTTTAATCCCACCCCTCTTCGAAGTTGCACAGATGCATATTGGAGTGCAAACATGCACACAGTACATTATAACATTAAATTCATTAGATATTTACCATTCCCTCCTCATTCCTTTGTTGCAAATTTGCAGCCGCAAAGGAGATATGGCTCTCTAAATTTTAGCTGACAACATCTTGATTTGGGAGAACTACAGACCAATCAACGTTCACATAAAATGGTCTGCATCTGTTAATTTCTTTGTAGCCCGACACATGCACAGTCAACCACAACAAATTGTTATTACACACATATTTAATGAAAACAACATTTCAGTCTCTGTATTTTTCAAGAGTACGACTCAACGTATTTTTCCATCTTCGTTCCAAAAAATTATACAAACTTCTCTCGTGCTTAACTGTTGGCACACCACTTGCAATAATGAGAACCATTCATGGATAAGAATTTATCCCTAACGGTTGTGGAAGCATTACAGGTTCTGGATTACAGCCAAGAGAAGTTCAATCATATATCAGGAGAATATTATGGAATGTTGTGTATCCCCTCACGAGCAGCGCCTCTTAGACAAGATTGAAGGTAAGGAAGATATCTATCGTGCCAGCCATCCTCGTGTATTTAAAATCCTCGATACATTTGACGGCCTAAAGCCTGTTATTGATGTAGAACGTGCCCAGTACTTCACCCAGTCCATGAAAAAGACAGAAGGAGAAATGCTCTGTCTGCGTTGGGCCAAAGCGCTCAAACATATCGCTGAGAACATCACTGTATATATAGATGACGATAACCTTATCTGCGGTCGTGGCGGTGTTAAGGGTCGTTATGGCCTGCTCTACCCTGAGCTTGACGGCGACTTTCTTGACATCGCAATTAAAGATCTGCCAAATCGTACTGAATCTCCTTTTTCTATCTCCAAAGAAGATGCCCGCATAGTTGTTGAGGAGATCGCACCGTATTGGAAAGGTAAGACGTACCACGAAGCATTGAATGCAGCCTTCCCTGAA
This sequence comes from Desulfosediminicola flagellatus, assembly GCF_005116655.2. GTDB lineage: Bacteria > Desulfobacterota > Desulfobulbia > Desulfobulbales > Desulfocapsaceae > Desulfopila > Desulfopila flagellata. The sequence goes on from NZ_CP050698.1 coordinate 5,080,862, forward strand.
GATGTACATAAGCTTTCCTACGATGACCCTGAAGGACTTAACTCCCGTTTCATCGTCAATGAAACTTCTTCATTCCGCTCATCCATCCAGTGGGTCCATGACTACGAGAAAATCTTAAAACGTGGTTTTGGAGGTATTAAACAGGAAGCAATTGAGAAGATTGAGGCTCTTGATCCCCTTTCTCCAAAAGATAACGTTGAGAAGAAGCCATTCCTCGAAGCGATCATTATCGTCTGTGATGCAGTAATTATATGGGCTCGACGCCACGCAGTGCTTGCCCGTGAGACTGCAGAAAAAGAAACAGATATGAACCGAAAGATGGAACTCTTCAAGATGGCAGACATCTGCGAGCGTGTTCCTGAGCACCCGGCACGCACTTTCCACGAGGCAGTTCAGTCACAGTGGTTTACCCAGATGTTCTCCCGTATCGAGCAGAAAACCGGTACTATTGTATCTAATGGTCGTATGGATCAGTACCTCTATCCATACTACAAGGCGGATACTGATGCTGGCACCATTGATGACGCCCAGGCTCTTGAGTTACTTGAATGCCTCTGGGTTGGAATGGCGCAGTTTATTGACCTCTATGTAAGCCCTACCGGTGGCGCATTTAACGAAGGCTATGCTCACTGGGAAGCTGTCACCATCGGTGGCCAGACCCCTGAAGGTCGTGATGCTACGAACGAACTCACGTATCTGTTCCTGAAGTCCAAGAGAGAGTTCCCGCTCCATTACCCTGATCTTGCAGCCCGCATTCACTCCCGCTCTCCTGAGCGATATCTTGCTGATGTTGCTGAGACAATCAAGGACGGTTCAGGATTCCCTAAGCTGATCAACGATGAGGAAGTTGTACCTCTCTATGTCTCAAAAGGCGCAACCTTTGAAGAAGCGTATGATTATGCGGTATCCGGTTGTACTGAAGCGCGTATGCCTAATCGCGACACCTATACCTCCGGTGGTGCATACATTAACTTCGTTGCAGCACTCGAAATGACGCTTCGTAATGGCAAGATGCAGAAGCATGGCGACGAACAGCTCGGTCTTGAGTCCGGTGATCCAACCACTTTTGAGACCTGGGATCAGTTCTGGAATGCTTATGTTTCACAGCATCAGCTCTTTTTAAAGACAGCTTTCCAGCAGCAGTACATCATCAACAATCTGCGTGCAAAGCACTTTGCTCAACCAATGGGTTCAGCTATGCACGACCTGTGCATGAAGCATTGCCTCGACCTGCACACCCCGCAGATCCCTGAAGGAATCAACCTTGGGTATTTCGAGCACATGGGCCTTGGTACTCTCGTTGACTCTCTCAGTGCAATCAAAAAATTTGTCTTTGAAGAGAAGAAGATCACCATGGCTGAGATCATCGAAGCCTGCGACTCCAACTTCGAAGGTAAAGAAGATGTACGCAGCCTGCTTATGACTGCACCCTGCTATGGCAACGATGATGCATATGCTGACGATATCGCGGTTAAGGTTGATGAACTGAATGTACTCTTCGGCAAGAAATACAGTCAGGAGCTTGGTATGCATAACGATATTCGTTACGTACCATTCACTTCGCATGTACCTTTTGGTAAAGTTGTTGGTGCCACTCCAAACGGACGTTATGCCTGGTCTCCACTCTCTGATGGTTCATCTGCGTCACATGGTGCCGATAAGAGTGGTCCGACATCTGTATTGCTCTCAAACTACAATTCTAAAAATCATGGTCACAGGGACCGTGCAGCGCGAATGCTGAACATCAAGTTCACTCCGAAATGCCTCGAGGGTGAAGACGGTACAGATAAGATGGTATCGTTTATCCGTACATTCTGCGACCTCAAACTCTGGCATGTACAGTTTAACGTAATCAATAAAGCAACGCTCATCGCTGCCCAGAAAGACCCGGATAAGTACAAGAGCCTGATTGTACGAATTGCCGGTTACTCCGCATACTTTGTAGATCTTTCTCCCGATCTGCAGAATGACCTGATCGCCCGAACCGAACACGAAACTGTCTAATATGTAAGCTGTTCATCAGCATGAAAACGAGGTGATTACGCAGCAAAAAGGAGGTTGCCCCGGCATAGGGGCAACCTCCTTTTTTTATTACAAAACAGCGACTACCTTCTATAAGCAAAACAAGAGCTTACTCAGCCATATGGAGATATTCTTTTTTCAGAGAAGCCATTTCCCCTTTTAAGATCATCTGGTCCATCATAAAATTGACGGTATCCTGCAACCGATAAGCATCTGGAGCCATCAAGTAACCAAGCTCGGACCGGGTAAACGGGGTATCGGCAAGCGGAGCAGCCAGCCTTGTATCGGTAGCTGCATAGTAAAGAGCTTCGACGCTATCGGTGATCATCACATCAACTTCTCCTGATGCCACAGCTACAGGAATAGCAAGATTTGACTCAAAGAGAACCACTTCAGCATTCATGATATTTGCCCGGACAAATTTCTCGTTTGTGCCACCCGGGTTTACGCCGATCCGAACACCCTTTGTATCAATATCGGCAAGCGAAGTGAATGTATCTTTCTTTGCAGCGGCTACAAGTGGTGTTTTTCCAAACATGACATACCCCTGAGAAAAACAGGCATCTTTCTGGCGGCTGATGGTACGGGTGATACCGCTCATACCAATGTCATACTTCCCTGCTTTGAGATCTTCCATCAGCGTCGGCCAGGTAGTCGGAACCAGTTCGAGCGTAACACCTAATTGTTTAGCAAAACTCTCTGCAACCGCAATATCAAACCCCTCATGGGTTCCGGCATTGTTAAATGAAAACGGCTTATAATCACCGGTTGTTCCAACCTTTAATGTTCCACTAGCCAGAACTTCATCGAGATTTCTTGCAGTTACCACACCAGCGAGAGCAAGAACCACCATACAGGTCACGAGTAAACCCAATACATTCTTCATCACATATCCTCCTAAAATTAAAGTAACGAACCAATCCCACCTATTAAAATTAGGAAATAATACGTTTTGACCTACGTATATGCAACAACAAACGCACAAAACCTAACACTACTCAAAAGAACCGCCAGCCAATGCTGCAAAAGCGTAACCTAGAGAGATGCATGGAATCATGATCAATGCTGTTGTTCCAGCAGTTGTAAGACGCCTATCTACCATTCATTTATTGATCCGGCAGCACGAAATTCTAAGTGTTTGCCGTTGAATGATCTGCTTGATTTTTTTCTTTGATAACGTTGTCTGAATTCTAAACGGCAGAAAGAAGACTCCCTACCCGCCTTCGAATATCCCCCTAATTTTCCTGGAGCACGTTGTGGAAATATTTCACCATAAAAACCATATAATTATAGACTCTTATTGCATTATAGAAAGATTTGGAGCCCCTGACCAAGATTGACAATCCCGGTCATAGCATTACATTCAATTAGCCCTATCTAACTTTATTCTATATTTCAAACTTTTAGCGTAAGTATTCCAGTCCCAAAACACTATAAGCGTCCAGCAGTATCGTATTTATTTGTTGTGAAATCATATACATGCCTTTTGGATGGAGGGGAATGATGCGTATTATTTTACTAATAATTGCATGTGCTGTTTCCGCATTGACTGCAAATGCAACTGTCAATCCACTGAGTAACGAGCAAGTACCTCTACCTAAAGCGTTTGGTAGCTCGGGAAGTGTCAGCATTTCCTCAACATCTGGTGCGGTGTCAGACAGCATCGCATTGGAAGTAGCGCCAGGGCGCCGTGGAATAAAGCCACGTTTGTCGATATCTTATAATTCGATGGCAGGAAATGGCGATCTGGGATTGGGTTGGAGCATCGGACTCGGCAGTATTCAGCGTTGGAGCGGTGATGGCATTCCGAGCGTCAAGGCAATTGTCGAACAATCGGCAAATGATCGTTACTCGTATTCTCTAGGCGGTGCAGGCGGCGAGTTGCATGACGAGAATGGTGACGGCGTTTACCGTGCGCGTATTGAGAGTGTCTATAGACCATTCGAAAAGAATGGCAATGGCTGGGTAATGTATGATGGCCGAGGCGTCTCATATCATTTTGGCAGTACGTCAAACAGTCGAATTGATGGCGAGTTATGGTTGTTGAATCAAGTTATCGATCCATCTGGAAATACCATGACCTACTCCTATAAAACGGGGTGCGAGCTTGTTCAATCCGGACAGTATTGCGACAGTGAAAGTCAGAAAAAATACATCAGCACGATTCATTACACCGGATACGGCGCGAATCTTGGCGAAAACCTGGTTGAGTTTACCTATGAACAGCGGCCTGATCAGAAGGTTTCCTACACGCGCGGTGTACGTGAGGCTGCGAACCTGAGATTAAACCGGGTCTCTAATTATGCACAAACAGATTTGGTACGCCGCTACCAACTCGCCTATGACCAATTCGAATCGGGTCCTTCACGCTTGACATCGGTCACCCTTATCGGTGCGGATGATACGTCAGAAGTGGTCTTGCGAAGCGTTGATTATAGCGAACGTCCACTGGGATGGCAGGCATCGGTAAATACAACCCTACCTGTTGATTTGGCAGAAGAAGATGGTAAAGGCACTGGCGTTCAGTTGATGGATGTCAACGGCGATGGATATGCAGACCTGGTAAATAATGCCACTGAGGTGTATCTGGGATCAGGTTTTGGCGGGTTTTCCTATGATTCATCATGGACCGGCTCGCTTGCTGATGCAAATGTAGAAATTGTCAATGATTCGGGTATTGATACCGGTGTTCGTCTGCTTGATGTCAATGGAGATGCCCGCCCGGATATCTTTATTGCTACACCTGACCGTACTGAAATTCGGCTGAATACCGGAGCCGGCTGGGAGTATGATGACACCTGGACGACGCAATTGGCCAGCCTGTCGGTATTGGAGATTGCATTAACAGATGGCTCTGCAACTACTAATTGCCGGGCACCCGCCTGTAGTTCATTTAGCGGAAATCCACCTGCAGGTTGCTCTGGCGAGTATTGTACCGGAGATCCCGAGATAGATGCTGAAGACTGCGTCGCCCTGGAAGAGGAGGAAACAGAGCTGCCTTTTTGTGTTGCACCAATTTTCACTGATCCGGGTACTGAATCGTTTTCGTTGATTGGAGCTGATGGAGAATCAAAAGGCGTCGAGCTTGCAGACGTTAATGCAGATGGAAAAATCGATATTGTCTGGTCGTTGATGTTTGATCAAACAACATTCCTGCTTGAGCTGCCCCGGATTGTTCGTGCAGTTTTTCTGAATGGCGGCAGTGATAATCCCGGCTGGTACAAGAGTGACAGCCTTTCGAACGCGTTGGGTGATGTGCTCTCTAATCAGGACGGTGCAGCCGGCGCTTTCATTGTTGAAAATAAATATCAGGGTTACTCCCTGATGGACGTGAATGGCGATGGTCTTGCAGATATTGTGCGCTCAATCGATGGCAAACAAGCTGTCTATTTAAGTAACGGTAGCGGCTGGGTGTTTGCCGATGATTTTACCCAGTCTATGATCAGCCAGGGTATTTTTACTCTTGATGCTGATTTGAAAAGCCAGGGCTTAATGCCAATGGATTTTAACGGCGACGGCCTGCTGGATTACGTGCGTGCTGATGACGGATATTACGAGGCGTATGTCAATACCGGTTACGGCTGGTTGTCTTATCCTGCCATGGTATCGGTGTTCGAAAGTGCCGATGTCGATTTTGTTGATGGGGAAGGTAAAGGAACTGGCGTCACTATGGCGGATATCAACGGCGATGGTGCAATCGATCTCGTTTCCTCCAAGGCCGGTCAACAGGGACGTTTCTTGTTTGGTTACGGCGTTCAATCTAACAAATTTCTGCAATCGGTGAATACGCTTGGTGAAATTACAGAGGTTGGATGGTCAGTTTCGACGGAGTTTGATAACACTGCGCCAAATGGTATTCAGACATTGCCTATTACGCTGTCACTCGCGAATAAACTCACTCGATATGACGGACTTGGCGGGGAATTAGTAACAGACTATGTTTACTCCGGTGGTTTATACACAGATGAAGGATTACGGGGCTTTGGCACTGTATACCAGATTCCGTCAGCCGGTTTGGAAACCGTCACGAAGTATTACCAGGACGAATACCGATCAGGTCAGCCTTTCGAGATCCGTGCCTATGACTCATTGCACAACCTACGTGCATTGACCACCTCGGTGACGGATGTTATCGATGCTCTAACGATTGACGGCTCAGGCACTGAAACCGGTGTCACTCAGGTGTTGTTGATGCGGACGGATACGCAACGTATCGACGCCGATGGCACGGTAAATCAATCTTTTGTATTACGTGAATATAATGATCGATTGCAAGCTGTACGCGTTTACAATGACGACGAAGTTGGAGTAGCAGGCGAAGAAAAAAGTAATCGGTTTAGCTGGGCGCGTAATGATAATGCCGGCATATGGGATTTGCTGGTGCGTGCCGCTGAATATGATTCCGAAGAGACACTGCTTTCTGAGACTATTACGCTCTATGACAACCTGGAACAGGGTAATGCCTCCCGCGGACTGCCCACAGCTACCAGGGAAATGGTTGAACCGGGCAGTTATGTAACCCGGTCTTTGAACTATGACAATTATGGGAATGTTACAAGCGTTGTTAATCGTACCGGAAACACCACGGCATTTTTTTATGATACTGTGACTTCGACCTTTCGCGTAGAGGCAACCGATCCATTGGGGAGAATCACGCGCAGTCAGTACGACCACCGTTTTGGCACATTAACACGTGATGCAGATGCCAGCGGCAATGCTACCACCACAGCATATGATGCATTTGGCCGCAAGACGAAAGTTGTATCACCCGGTGATGAGGCTTCACCGTTTGGTACTGTCAGCTACGAATATTCCGGGCTTGGTGATCCGCAACAGCAATACTATATAGTGAAACGAACAGAAAACGCCGGCAGCAGTGACGTTTTTGAAGAGGTGACATATTTTGATGCGTTCGGAAGAATCTATGAAACGCGTAAAGAAGCTGCAGCCGGGGATCCGATTGTAACACTGATCGGTTTTGGTGAAGATGGCCAACCAGCAGTAGTGACCTTACCATTTTTTGAAGGGGATTCGTACGTTACGATAATGACGGAACGTGATGATCTCGGTCGCATCACGGCAACGACCGATCCGCTCGGCCAAACAGTCCGGATGTCTTATTCGGGGTTAAAACTCAACATTGAAGATGCTCGTGGTAACACCACGACCGTAATCTCTAATGCAAACGGTGATCCTCAATCATTTAGCATGGAGGTGAGTGGTGAACTGCAAAACACGCAATATACGTATGATCCGCTGGGGCGCTTAACCAATCTGGTTGATGCTTTAGGAAGTGAGACGCGCATCACGTATGACTCACTTAGTCGACGTACTAAGCTGGAAGACCCAAATGCCGGCACATTCCAGTATGCATATGACGGAGAGGGGAGGTTAATTAAACAGACCGGCCCTGATGGCAAAGATACACAATTACACTATTCTCCTGCCGGCGAACTGATAAAAAAACAACTGCCCGATGGAACAGCATATACCTTTCGTTACGGGACAGGTGCTGAGCCAAACGACGCGGGGAAACTTGTAGAAGTCCAGGATGGTGCGGGTAAGCTTAAGCTGGGCTACGATAAGCGCGGTCGTGTAATAGAGCGCAAACGGACAGTTGATGGTCGTACGTATGTTACCGGCTACGTATATGATTCGATGAACAGAACACGACAGGTTATTTACCCTGATGGGTTTAGCGCTAATTATGACTACGACGCAGGCAACAATCTGGCAGCAATTACAGACAAAAAAGGTCGTCCTATTGCGGAAGGTTTTCAATATACAGCTTCCGAACGTATAGCCGAGTTTACTTTTGGTAACGGGGTCACTACGTCATATAGCTATGACGACCTGGCGCGTATGGCCTCAACGGATACCGTAACCGCAAATGGAGTGAACCTGCAGAAACTTGCGTACGTTTTCGATTCTGCAAACAATGTTCTTGAGCTCGACGACTTGGCAACCGGCATGACGCAGAGCTTCGAATATGACGAGGCGAATCACCTGACCAGAGCAATGGGCCCCTACGGCGAAGAGACCTATGAGTATGATGCAGTGGGAAACCTCTTAAAGAAGGGTAATCTGTACTTTGGTCTCGATCCGGCTCATCCTCAGCGCGTTGCTTGCGGGGTTGAAGTTAATGGCAAATCGGGTGGCAAAAAGTCCCGATCTGCTACACAAAGTAATTGTGTTCAAAATATTGCCGGGGTTGACCCCAACCTGGCAAAACGAGCGTTTGAGATTGCCTATGATGCTCGGGGTAACGTCATCTCAAAAGGCGCACAACAATACGAATACAATAGTGAAAACCAGCTTGTTCGCGCCTATGGAGAAAATGGCAAGCTTACTGAAATCAATGTGTATGACGCGGCAGGCGGTTTAATCGTCAAACAACACAGAAACGACAAAACCGTGTATATCGACGGCATTTACGAAGAGGGTAAGACACATGTCTCCAGACATATTCGCGCAGGCTCAATGCTTGTTGCCACCCTCGTTATACCACGCGCCAACGTTGAGCTTATTACAGATGCGCACCCATCTAACAATCATGTGGTATTATCTGCCGGCTTGTTTGGCGGGGCACCAATGTTACTCCTGTGGTTGAATAGCGTGTTTGGCTGGCGCATACGTAGCCGTTTTGCAAGTCTTGTCGCAATGTTTCGTAAGCATCCGGTTACCATGACGATGATTGTATTCTTCGTGATATCGGGTTTGCCACAACCTCTCCAGGCCGGCCCTCTTAAAAATAGCGATAGCGAAAAGCGGTATTATTATCACGCCAATCATCTTGGCAGCATTAATGTGATCACCGATGATGATGGTGAGGTTACGTCACGACGAGACTATCGGCCGTATGGCGAACCTTTCGAGTGGTCCGGCGCTAATGCGGGTCCTCGTGAACTGCTCCAGACATACCAGGGACAGCAGTTTGACGATCAAACCGGGCTGTATAACTTCAAGGCACGTTATTATGACTCTGAAATCGGGCGTTTTCTCAGTGCTGATACCGTAGTCGCGGATTCGAGCGACCCGAGAACCTTAAACCGTTATGCATTTGCAGGTGGAAACCCGATCCAGTTTGTAGACCCGAGCGGAAACTCGTTCTGGTCTTCTGTCGGAGATTTTTTCGGCAGCGTCGGTGATGCAATAAACTCAGCAGTTGATTGGGTTGGAGAGCATGCCATTGAAATTCTAACGGTCGTTGTCATCGTCATTGTTGTCGTTGTTGTTGTGGTAGCCATAGTTGCAACAGGCGGTTTAGCTGCAGGCGGTTTGCTGGCCTATGCCGCCGCCGGGGCCGCAATAGGATTTGCAACCTTTGGCGGGATCGCCCTATCCCAGGGGAATGATATAACGACCGGCGCATTTTGGCAGGCCGCCGGAACAGGTGCTGTCCTTGGTGGACTTGTAGGTGCTGCCTTACCGGTTGCATTTGGCGCCATATCACTAGGACCGGTCGCAGCCGGGGCGCTGGTGGGTGCTGCAGCCGGCGGGTTAGAGCAGGCGGTAGCCTGTGCCACAGGGTGCGGCGGTGTCGAGAATCTGTTTTTACCGGTAGCACAAGGAGTTGTAGTAGGAGGAATACTTGGCGCGATCGGCGGGAAGGTTGCAGGCAAGTTCCTGGGATCTCTCGGCTCGGGCGGTAATGCAAAAGTCAGCTTAGGAAGACAAGCGCTTAGATTTTTGGTCGAACCCGGAAAAATAGGGTTTGTTGGAAAGGCGGCATATGCAGGTTCTTCTCATGCGGCATCAAGTGCGGGTGCATCTGGCTTCACGGGAAGACGAACACTGTATGGTGATCTCGGAAGGCTCGTATTTTTCCAATCAGCCAGCGGGGCAGATGAAAGCTCGGCTTTTTACGGGGCACTTGATGATGCTGGCACGGGTCTATGCACTGCGCCAACACAGTGTCCGTAATAATGACACAAACCTCCGGGGGCAACGCTTCTGCGCCCCCGGATTTATGACCTGTTTAGGATAGGTTTTAAAAGCGACCAACACGTGTGCATCCATACTCTCTGAGGTGCCTGCAAACACACCACTTTTCCACTTCCAATCCTCTTTTCGTTGTCTCTTAAAACACTTTTAAGAGACAACGAAAAAGGTTTATCCTCTCCCAAAAAAAATCACACACCTCATTCAAGGACATTGGCAAGTGAAGGAATAAACTTTACCTGCTGGTACGGCAAACCATTCTGTTTGCAAAGATTGACCAAAGCTGATGTCGCTGCCATAAAAATTCGATGCTGAACAGGGTCCTGAGTTACAGTATTTCCATCTCTGACAGACGCTAAGCATAGCTGTTGGTCAGGAGAGGTAAAAGATCTACACGCCAATGGTCGGTATTCATAAATACTGCAGAGGTCGTGTTGATTCAAAAAGGGGCATTTCAGTCGATGTTGTGAACTCTCTTGTTTCAACACATACTTCTGCAATAGTTGTTGTAGTTGAGTCAACTCTTGATGTGACAATGTGTTTTTGAGATAGATAGCAATATCGGCAATAACTTGGGGAGGACAGGTAACCGGTAAAAAACAACAATGACTGCACCCCTTTTCACAATCTGTTTTTCGATGGAGAGGGAAATTATTGGAAAAGAAGATAAGCGCGTCATCTGTCCATTTTCTGCAGACAGACATGATTTGAACTGGGCTATCCAGGTCTTTAATATCCAGACTGATTTGCGATTGCAGATCGACAAACAGCTGTTCATATCGCTTTGTAGCATTGCGAATCTGCTCTGCTGTTTCAATAACTGCTTGCTCGCTGAACACCTCTGATGATGACATGGGGAACACCTCTATAATTGGTTCATAACCAATATTATGATGACTGTTATTCTGCATAGACTGGAAGCGGGCACAAGGACTAGGAGGCTGTCCGAGAATAGAAATTTTCACTCAGATCAAGGCAAACTCGAAAAATTACCGGAGGCATATAGTCGATATCTCGGAGTCTCGTCCCTCGCTTACCGGAGGATAATTTTTCGAGTTTAACGAAGATATGGGTGGAAAGGGCATTGTCGGACAGCCTCCTAGGGCCAAAGGTAAAAGGACTGAGTCCTTCAGAAGCTTATTGCATTTTCAATGCAATTTGCTCAGCCCTGCCCCCTTCAACCTCAATCTTTTTGCCATCATCGTTATGCAGATCACTGTCCTGAAGCGACTTGTATTGCGCTGATAAAGACACTCAAGCCATGGTTAGAACTGGCGTCACCGCAAACAGATTTACCATGAGAATCAAAGAACCCTGGAAGCATAGATTTTCCCTAGAGGTCAATTGTGCTGGTTCCACTCCCTGATTTCTGTAAAACAGTAACCTCATCTCTAAGAGCAACAATCCTGCCTTCTTTTTCCGCGATCGCCTCAACCTCAGGCTGTTTGTCATTCATAGTAAGTATTGAACCATTGTGAAAAATAACACCCACAGGTTCTGCACCAAATATCGGTTGGGCAAAATTCAGAAAAACAATCAAGTTGTTTAACCCAATATAGTCTTCATGAAGTTAATTCTTGGTTGATATGGGTAATAAAAGTGCTACAACACGAAAAGTATCAGAAGTAATTTTTTCTGCTTCTCTGCCCAAAACCTAACACACCATAACATCTAGAATGGAAATTTCGTAGTACACGGGATGAGTATTTGTGAATTTTTATGATTTCTGGAGGATTGTAAAAACTCAGGGATTATCTTTGACTACAAATTGCTCCTTTTCGGCGAAGATTTTCAGGCAGGATTTTTTTTAACTTAACAGGAAGAATCTTCAGCTAATGGTCCTGTACGATATTATAACTTCGACAGGGCCATCTTAGTAGCCTTTGGCTTCTGATTGTACTTATTGCCTACTTCTGTGGCTCGTAAGGATCAGGGGTTCCTAATTGAATCGGTGGTTCCTGTTCGAGCGTTTTTTGGAATGAGACAATCTTTTCAAACAACACAGGTAGCACCCATGTTGCTTCAGAAGCCATATTATATTCCTCTTTAGGGTCCGTTATTAGATTATAGACCCTTGGCACGTTAAGAGGTTTAGGTTCGCTGTTCATGTTTTCCAGCTCAACGAGATGCATCTTCCAATTGCGCCATTTGTACCCGTAGACATCATCATTGTTGTAAATGATAAAACCCTTACGGTTTGACTTCTCCTGCTTACCCATGAAAAAATCAAGTTGATCGACACCATCTATGATGCGGTCATCTGGTACTTCGTAACCGGCGATTTTCCCCAATGTAGGTAGTAAGTCGACAACATGGATGATTTCGTTACTGATACTTCCAGCCGGTATTTTCCCCGGCCAGCGTATCAAGCAGGGCGCGCGCATAGAACCCTCCCAAGCAGTAAAGTAATTACCTCTCCAGGGACCGGCTGTACCGTGATATGGGTAGAAGTATTCTGGCCCGTTGTCACTCAGCCAAATGACTACCGTATTATCTCGAACATTCAACTCGTCAATGGCATCGAGGACCTGACCAGCTCTGTAGTCAATCTCTGCCAGAACGTCTGCATAATGACCATTGCCAGTTTTTCCATCAAAATCCGGATGTGGCAACGTGGGAAGATGCGGCTGTGTATAGGGTATAAAGGCAAGGAAAGGTTTCTCTGCTTCGACATTTTTCCGAATAAATTCGATAGCCCGGTCATTGAGTTCTGAGTCTATTGTGCGACGACTTTCGATATTGTACGGCTTCACATCTTTGGGAATTTCCCCCTTTTGAGCTTCGACTATCATAGGATTTGTCCCAGCCTCAGGATCAAACTGAAACTGTGAGGAGTAATCGGACTCATCTGTTGTATTGGCCACTCCGTACCACTCATCAAATCCTTGATCTGAAGGAAAGCGGCCGGGTACATCGCCAATATGCCACTTGCCGAACATCCCAGTGGCATAACCGGCTTCAGACATAAGCTCTGCCATAGTTATCTCCCAACTCGTCAAACCATAAAGCATACCCCAAACGACTTTGGTGGTACCTGACCGAATCGGTCTACGGCCAGTCATAAATGCAGATCGAGTGGGTGTACATTGAGGCTCTACATTGAAATTCTGTAGCATCATACCTTCGCTCGCCATTTTATCTAAGCGAGGCGTAGCAGCTCCACGAAGTTCACCACCTCCATAAATACCGAGTTCTCCCCATCCAAGATTGTCGACCATCATTACTACAATATTGGGCTTTTCAGAGGCGTTTATATTAGTTGCTGCTAAAACGATCAAAGCTAATGCGGAAAACGCTAATAGAATCTTCGCCCCATTTTTCATTTAACAAAACCTCTATGGCAAGTTGACTGTAAAGATTTAATACCGCAATTGATTATAGACATGGAATCTTTCTATCAATTATGCATATTGGAAGTGGGAATGCGAGATGTTTCTAAGTTTCAAACATCAGATTGCTGATGGTAATATTAATCGAAATGATAGGTCTGTGGTTGAAGATGTTTCCTGTACACCTCTAATTTTAACTAAATGGATCGCATGTTGACTGTCAACCGGTAGATGTACAGGAAACATCTCTATTTACTGGATTTATGCAGTAATTAATCTTGCCACTGGATTCATTAGCAAGCATCTGATACATTGAAGTGATTGATATCCCTGATAACACAGACATTTTTTTTCATTTAATTATCTCTAACTTGTAAATATGGAGGTCAAATTGGAAAAACAATATCGAGTCAGCATTATCATTGCCACGCTTATTGCAGCCATAATGGGAGGGGCAACAGTCACAAAAACAGCTATTGCTGCTCCTCAGCGCCCAAGTGATGCTGACCTAATGGCCTTCAAAGTATATCATCATACCATTTACAAGGTGACCACCACGAAACAAGTTGGGGGCACTAATAAATTATTACACACAACCGAACTTCCAACTGAAGGTACGGACCCTGTGGTGACGCCCGCACTGGATCACCTTTATACTAAAGCTGTTTTAGACTTGACAGAAGGGCCGGTGATATTGGAGCTACCGGTGGTAGAAAAGGAGCGCTATTTCTCTATCCAAATTATGGATCAGGAGCACTACACCATTTATGATGAAATACAGCCTTCAGGGAAATACGTGTTTGTGCGTAAAGGGAAAAACATGAAAGTTCCCAAAGAGGCAAGGGTAATCGAGAGCCGAAGCGACTATCCGCACCTCTTAATCCGTATTCAGGTCTATGATGACGCAGACAGAGCCAATATCCCACCTATCCAAGAAAAGATTAAACTGATAGGAGAAAGTAATGCACCCCTGTCTACTGATGCCCCTGTGAAATTCTCCTTGGAAAACCATGATGTTTATCCCCAAAACAAAGCATTATTGGAGTCTGCGGTAGGATTTACAAAAGAAGATTACCTTCGTGTAAGCAAGTATGTCGGAGAGATTGCTCCTCAGTTTAGTGTGACCGGTAATACCGGTATGTTCGGTCCTATCGACAGCACAGAGCCTAAATCTAATGACCCAGTCTACCGAGCTGCAGGTATTGTTGGGCACCTTGGATTTCCCATCCATCATGCATTTTACAAGCCCTATTTCACCAATTGCGAAGAGGAAGTGTTAAACGGCAGCAAACCCGAAGTGTTTGTTTTTCCTTACGAGCCCAAAGGAGTTGAGCTGTTTTGGTCAGTAACCCGCTACAGTGCTTTGACCCGAAACACCATTCCTGGAAAAAACGATCTTTTTAACGCATACAACACCGAACCGGACGCAAATGGAAACATTACTGTTACATTCAGTGTCGAGGACCCTAAAGACGGCACTTACTGGATGCCTGTGAATGCTGACGAACCTTATTACTTTGTGGTTCGTTACTACAAGCCTGATGTGGATCAACTTCCACCAAAGCCCTGTAAATAGTAGACCTAACCAAAGAACCAAGCGCTCAACACGGGCGTGGGTGATCCTGCGTCCGTGAGCTTACTCTTAACATTGCCAATTCCAAGATATTAACTCTTTGCAACCCTCGAAAGTATAGATTCTCCCTGTTGCTCTCAACCTGGCAGTATTATTGATTACAGATGGGGAGGTTGGTCCTATTACCGCTCCCCATCAATTTTCTCGGGATTTAACCATAAAGTGTCTCGATCCACCTGATTGCTTCAGAATCATTCACCTTGCCCAGATACTTCTGTGTTGTCGACAAATCAGCATGCCGCAAAATCACTTTGCTGACAATTTCAAGAGGAGTACCAGATCGGGAAGCATAGGTTGCAGCATGTCGCCTGAGATCATGAGGTCGTAATTCAATATCAACGAGCTTGCCTGCTTTCTTGACCATCGACCATGCTGCGACATAGGAAATCGGAAAAATTCTCTCACTGCTATTGTAATTATTGGCTCTCACGTAGTCGTTTAACCTTAGCAATAATTTCCGTGGAACATAAACTGTCTCCCCAACTCGACCGCTTTTCGGGTTCTGGACGGCCAGAGTTCTCTCCTGGATATCAGCTGGTTTGAGGTTTAGAACTTCTCCTATTCTCATCCCTCCCCTGGCCATTAGCTCAAGCATAATCCTGTTACGGATGTTCATGGTCCGGAAGATAATCTCATCGATCGTTTCTTTATCTATTATTTGCCATTGAATGGTTTGGGAGCGTTTGAAAATCTTTTAAATAACCGCAGTATTGCAGGGGTTCATCAGGGCGGGTAATGCGTTGTTGATGCTGAAGTTGTAGAAAGAAGAAAGAACAGAATAGCGGTTTCTCTTTGTCGCCTGTTTGTTGTTTTTGGTCAGGGATAGAAGAAACGCCATCACCTCTTCCTGTGAGATACTAGCGAGATCACGTTTATCAAACTGTGCAGTAAAACGGGAAAGAACAAACTCGCAGGTCTTAATGGTATTTTTTTTTGGAGTTAGCTCGGTGATACTGCAGATGGAAATCGACTGCTTGTGAAACTTTCATAGTGCACCTCCTGATAGAGTGAGTATTGGGCAGAAATTGCCACATTTAATGATACTCCAGATGCAGGGTTGATGTCAGGAGGAGGGGTGATGGGCTAACAGGAACTAACATCAATTCGCCCTGACAGACACTTGTTTTAGCTTGCAAATTGTAAGGTCCGACGATTGGTCGATGATCCTGTGTAATTTATAGCAGTATTCTGCGATTGTGTTGGGCAGATTATGAGAATCCCGTTTCTTATGCAGCAAAATTTAAGCTCTTCAGTGGATACTTCTGCCTAAAATTTGAAAGTATAGGGTAGGTACGACAGCTTTGGCCCAAATCTATTTAGTCGTAGATTGCGCCTATAAAACTCCTCTAAGAGACGGCGAAAAGAAAAGGCCATCATCTCTCGAAAACCAGTTGCAGTATTGCCTGGATGACTACTATCGAACGCTACTGCGTCCCATTTTCATAACAAGAAGTGCCATTGGGCTTGCATGCATAACTAAATCAAAGATATCAATAGATTTGTTCAGGTTGCCACTGACAAGCATCCCTAGCTTTTCGATGAGATGCGGTGCAGGTGTAAATGGAGCAAGCCCCAAAGTTAACGACAGAATTACAAGTACGGAAAAAGGTATCTTATCTAGCCAGGACATTTTTGCTATTTCTCTTTCTTACCAAGAATTAATCGTATCAAATCTTCACCGTTTGTTGATCTGACTTTACCTGTTGTAATAAACCTTGTCGAACAAGCCCGTCAACAAATTCTTTTATAAACTTGACGTAGTGTTTTTCATTGCACAAAACTATCTTGGCTACAATTTACCTGGCAACAAGGGACAGTGGGTTGTGGATGGGGTGTTGTCTAAGAATCATTATTTAAGGTCAATCATGATCATTAAATCAGAACTCTTTCTTTTCTAAAAAGTTAAAAGGTGCTCCTGATTAGAAACAGGAACAAGGTCAGGTTGGAGGGCCGGTTGCATTTACATGTGTTTTCTACTGGCAACCTTAACCGCAGGCAATTGAGCAATAAAATACGTCCATTTTTCAAATGTACAGAGGGTGATGCTATACTAAGTTAATATCCAAGCCGGTACCCTGCATGGCATGAGAGCCAAGGAAAACACATGGAACTACTTTTGCTTACTGATATTGTCATTATTTTTGGGTTAGCCGTTACCGTCCTGCTGATATTCCATTATCTCAGTCTTCCATCTATTGTCGGACTGCTTCTAACCGGTATCCTGGCAGGTCCACATAGTTTCGGACTAGTTGGGGCAGTTCACGAAGTCGAGATGCTTGCTGAAATAGGGGTCATATTGTTGCTCTTTTCTATTGGAATAGAGTTTTCATTCAAAAAGCTCATTGAAATAAAAAAACAGGTTGTTGTTGGCGGATCTCTCCAGGTAGGCCTGACTATTGTTGCAGTTTTTTTGATTTCCAATCTCTTTGGTCTATCAACAGCCGATGCAGTGTTTATTGGTTTCCTGATAGCATTATCCAGTACAGCTATCGTTCTCAGACTGATTCAGGAAAGGGCTGAAGTTGACACCCCTCATGGCAAAACTGGCCTGGGAATTCTGCTTTTTCAAGATGTTATCATCGTTCCGATGATCCTCATAACTCCCCTGCTGGCGGGAATTAAACCTAACACAATCGATTCTGAAGTTCTTACCGTTTTCGCCAAAGGCATTTCAATAGTCATTCTGATTCTGGTTGCATCAAGATGGCTGATGCCCTGGCTCTTGCACCAAGTTGTTCGTACACGCAGTAAAGAATTGTTTCTGCTTAGTATTGTCGCCATATGCTTCGCCATAGCCTGGCTCACTGCAAGTGCCGGACTGTCGCTTGCACTGGGAGCGTTTATCGCGGGATTGATCATTTCTGAGTCCGAGTACAGCCACCAGGCACTTGGCAATATCCTTCCTTTTCGAAACGTATTTACCAGTTTCTTCTTTGTTTCGATCGGTATGCTGTTGGATACCAGTTACCTTTTCAATAATTTGCCTATTATCCTGGTGGCCGCTGGCGGAACTCTGATTTTGAAAGCAGTGATTGCCAGCTTTGCTGTAATGCTCATGGGAATGCCTCTTCGCTGTGGAATCCTGACAGGCCTGTCTATTTGTCAGGTGGGAGAATTTTCATTCATTCTATCTAGGACCGGAGTAAATCACGGACTTATTGCCAACTATTACCAACTGTTTCTGGCAGTGGCTGTCCTGACGATGGCTGCCACACCCTTCATCATCGCATTTGCACCACGTTTTGCTGATAATTTTCTCCAGGCTCCACTTCCTCAAAAACTAAAAACCGGGCTATGGCCTTTACCGGAAGATAATAACCTTACAAAACTGGAGAAACATCTGACCATTATCGGTTTTGGCTTAAACGGTCGAAATGTTGCCTATGCAGCTAAAATGTCGGGCATCCCATACAAAATTATCGAATTGTCATCTGATATCGTTAGGTCAGAACGGGAAAAGGGAGAGCCAATTTTTTATGGCGATGCCATTCATAAAGAAGTCCTGCAGCATGCCGATATTGAGGATGCGAGAGTGGTTGTTGTAGCCATTAACGACCCGACCGCCACCCGAGAAATTGTCGAAACTATCAGAAATCTGACCGAAAAAGCCCATCTCATTGTTCGTACCAGGTATCTTACGGAAATGAAGCCGCTCTATGATTTGGGCGCCAATGAAGTAATCCCGGAAGAATTTGAAACATCGGTGGAAATTTTTTCACGTGTCCTGGCTAATTATCTTGTACCAAGGGATGAAATAGACAAGCTTGCCATTCATCTCAGATCTGACGGATATGAGATGTTCCGTATGCTCCCAGGAAAATCATCTTTGCTCTCAAAAATAGACCTTCACCTCCCGGATGTTGAAGTTGCCGCCATCCGCATTGAAGAGAATTCACCAGTGGTGGGCAACACACTGCTCAATCTTGAACTGCGGAAAAAACATGGTGTGACGGTTCTCGCTGTGCGACACGATTCTCAAACCTTTTCCAATCCTGAAGTGGATGCACCTTTTTGTGTAGACGATATTCTTTATGTAGTCGGCACACCGGAAAAGCTGGCTGATATTAGACCATTGTTCAAGCAGGATGAGAAGTCAGATAACACAGTAAGTTGACTTTGCAAGGATTTCTCCTGGTAACCTCAACAATTGTGCAAAGAACAGAGGGTAGGATTGTTCCTGTATACCTTCAGAGCCGGACCATCCTCGGGAAACTCCACTCACCAGACAGGAGCTACCGCATCCTCACAGGACGAGTGTAAAATTTCAGATTTGCTTAAATGGTTAACATTTCCGATACTATCCTATTGAATTTCCAATGAAATGATATTCCCGCAAATAAACAGTAGTAGCATCAAACTGATAAGGTTGACTAATTCTAGAACATTAGAATAGCCAACCTGAATGGTTATTGGATCTATGCTTCTCATATACACTGTTTAATGTAAGCTGATCATCTCATCTATAGCTCCCTGATAGATGCCAATCGGAAAGATATTTCTTGACGTTCACCACAACATAATATATTTGTATGTGCAACTAAGGAGTCAGGTATGGAATGCACTAAATCAAATCCGTTAGAATGTTGTCTTTTTTTTACAGCCAATTCCCTTGCCCGTGACATAACACGGATGGGAGAAGAGGAATTTGCAAGCATTGGCATGACACCGTCCTATGCCTTTCTGATGATGCTTGCCATTGAATCTCCAGGTATTTCGCAAAAGGAAATTTCTCAAAAGATGAACATGGCACCATCAACGGTCTCACGGTTTATTGATGCCTTGGTGAAAAGAGGGATTTTGCAAAAGGAAGGGCAGGGGCGTATGACCTTTATCCACCCTACCGATAAAGGTTTGCAACTCCAAGAGAGTATAAAGGAAGTTTGGAAGAACCTCTACGAACGATACAGTATCATCCTTGGTAAGGAAAATGGGGATGAATTGACCCGTCTTTGCCTGGAGGCAAGTAGAAAGTTGCAACAGGAATAGTTGTAATTTATCCGAACCATCACTTGTATGCACAACTAACACTCAACATTCCTAGAGACACAAGTAAGCATTAAGAAATGAATACGGAGATAATTCGAGAACTAACGGCATGTATGTCCATATTTGCATGCACAACTTACTGATGAAAGGAGAATACAAATGAAACGTGTAGCTATTGGCGGAAAAAACGCTCTCTATCCCTCGTTAACAACAATAGTCGGAGCCGAGGTCGATGGAAAACCGAACTGGATTACTATTGCCCACGTCGGGATCATGAACCACTCATACGGTGAAGTACCACAGTATCTTTCCATAGGTCTTCACTCATCACATTATACAAATAAGGGAATTCACGAGTATGGAGAGTTCAGCATCAACATTCCCTCCCAGGCAATGCTCCAGATTACCGATTATGCCGGACTTGTAACTGGAGAAAAGGTTGATAAAAGCGAACTCTTTCCATTGGAGAGCGGCAGCCTGAACCATGCACCGCTCATTGCCAACTGCCCTGTATCCATGGAGCTGAAACTTTCACAAACCGTCAATATAGGCCAACATGAAATTTTCATCGGCGAGGTGGTAAACACATATATTGATGAAGCATGCCTGACAGACGGCAAACCTGACTTGGCCAAGATAGATCCCCTTCTCTTTGACTTCATGATGATTGACTACTGGTCAATCGGCAAACGAACGGGAAAACCGTGGAGAGATGGAAAATCACTTAAAAAATAGAACACGACACACAATAATCAGGAGAAGACGACAATGCCGGTAATCACGTATCAAGGCGCTCACCTCAGCACAGAAATGAAAAAAGAACTCATAGAAAAACTAACTGCTACCGCAGTTGAAATAACACAGACTCCCTCCAATTTTTTCACTGTCATCATTCAGGAATTCAGTGATGAAAATCTCGGTGTTAATGGAGAAAGTGTATCAGATATTAAAGCTCGTTTACATGGCTAACCTACCCCCCAAAGAGGTCCTAATGAAGATAATAGGAATTAACGGAAGTCCACGTCTAAAAGGAAATACCGCCCAGTTGCTTGATGAAGCCTTACAACAAGCCGAGAATAATGGCGCCGCAACCACAACCTATAACCTTAACCGGTTGAATCTCAAAGGTTGCCAAGGATGTTATAAATGTCGTGAGATCGGCAGAGAAGGAACCTGTGTTTTGAAAGATGACATGAACCAGATCCTTGAGGAGATCCTCTCAGCCAATGCTGTGGTACTCGCCTCACCTGTTTACATGTGGCAAATGACAGCCCAGACAAAGATTTTCACAGATCGCTTGATGCCTTTGCTAAAGCCCGATTACTCTTCCAGGCTTAGTGGCCAAAAATTGTTATCCATTTATACGCAAGGCCAACCTGATCTGGAAAAATTCAAACAGTATTTTGATTATGTGAATGCCATGTTCTCCTTCCTGGGATTCAGAACCCAGGAACCGCTGGTCGCCGGATGGTTACGGGATGTCAATGATATACATGAGCAACCCGAAGCTAAAGAAAACGCACGTAAAGCTGCAGAGAACCTGATACTTGCCGACTGGTAACTGACCATGCCTAGTGTCATGTCATGTGTCAGATGTCGTAATCATGTGAAGCTTTTTCTCTTCCTGCGAGGCACGAGTGATGGAGGATAGCAGCGCTATGTAACAGAACCAGTAACGAAGTCAGAAAGTGAAAAGGGCGAACAGGATTAGACATCTGAGGCATGACAGGACACTAGGGTGATCCCATCAAGAATCCAACTTATTCACCCAAGGACTAGAAAAAATGAACGAGTGTATAAATGTCATCCTGAAACGGGGAAGTGTCAGAAATTATACTGAACAGACTGTTTACGCTGAACAATTGGAATTATTGGCGCGAGCAGCAATGGCCGCTCCATCTGCCGCCAACAAACAACCATGGGAGTTTATTATAATAACAGACCATGAGAAACTGAATGAATTGGCAGAGAAGCTACCCTATACCAAAATGACGAAGAAGGCTTCAGCTGCAATGGTAGTCTGCGGTAACATCAACAGAGCATTGGCTGACTGGGAGCAGGACTTTTGGATTCAGGACTGTTCGGCGGCAACCCAGAACATTCTGCTGGCTGCAGAGGACATTGGATTAGGAGCAGTTTGGACGGGAGTTTACCCTTCAGAAGAACGAGTTAAAATCGTATCCGAAATACTTGCTCTGCCAAAGCATCTCATACCTCTGAATCTTATTCCTGTTGGGTATCCAGTGACTCCACTCAAATATTTAGAAAAATTTGATCCTACACGAATTCACTGGAATTCATGGGAAAAGGAAAAATAAGATGAGATCTTTTTACCGCTACCTGATCTTTTTAAGTTTCGCCGCCCTACTTCCGGTGATAGTAATGGCGCAACCCAGCGACATTCATCAGACACAAACAATTTTTACAATGCCTAAAGGACATTTTTTCGAGAACATAGCCTCAGGGCCTGACGAAGCATTCTACCTAACTGATTACACTGGCAAAGCTATCTATCGGTATACAACCGAGAGCGGCTTGACACTGTTCAAGACTACTGATGGTCATCCAGTTTCCCTGCGTTTTAATAAGGATGGCGATGGATTGCTTGTTGTTCACAGAATACCGATCCGTGCCGGTCCCTCCTTTACGAAGTCCATGGCACTGTACCGGATCACCATCCAAGGAGATATCTCATTTCTAAAAGAGGTACCTGAAGCATCCTTTCTCAACGGGATGACAATGCTGGATGAGCATACTTTTCTCATTGGAGATGCTATCAAGGGGATTATTTGGAAAATCAATATACAGGATGGCTCTTTTGGTATATGGCTTAAAAGTGACGCCCTCACTCAGCAGACACTTGGTGGCCATATTCCCGGTGTCAACGGAATCCAGATTTACGGAGACGATTTTTATGCAGCAAATGGTGATCGAGCACAAATTCTCCATGCGGGCATAGACCCGCAAGGAAAACCTGCAAGACTTACAATCTTACATGAAGATATCGTGGTTGATGATTTTGTGGTCGATGAAAACAAGACCATCTATGCAACTACCCACGGTAATGATGTCCTCAAGGTCGAACCGGACGGCACCATTATTCTCCATCGCTGGCAAGGAACACGATGTAACCGGCAGTACGGCTGCACAATTTGGCACTGCTCTGGGTGATCGCCAATCCCTGTATATCGTCACCGATGGTGGCCTGATTTTTGGAGAAGATACCGGGGCGAAGCTGGTTCGTATTAAGTTGCCGTAGTGTTTGCTTGACGTCGTCCCTGTTCCAGAAACTGCGGCCACTCTGTAATAGGAAGGACAAGAGTTTACCAGAATATAATGAGCAAGAGTTGACACAGAGATTTGTTGGCAAGGATTTGGCGGGGTTCTCTCAGAAAGCCTACAATTTGTCTGTCCTGAAAGGTGTAGTATAGTGCAAACTCAGATTGAAGATTTACACTGCCTTTCCCTTTAGCTTGAGCTTCTTCCTGTATCCCTGCCCCTCTGATACCGTTACCTCAAGCAAAAACTCTACGGAAAAGTCACTCTATTTCAGATGATCCGGGTTGTTATTCTCTATTCATTCCGGTCAAACGCTGTTGCTGCTATAATACTACAATCAGGGAAAAAGGTGTTGTATACATATTACGTAATTTTGAACAGTTAACTCAACCATAAAACTTGAAAGGTTAAGTTTTTTTAATTTTCAAAAGAACAGGGGAGTTTTAAAATGGTGCAACTAGGAAAGATTCAAAAACCAGATGTATCTGAATTTACTGGAAAAAGAAAACTCTATTGTATTGCGAATATTTATTCTTTTGAAGATGCGCCGGATGAATTTAACAAGCTCATTGAACAATACTGGTATGAGGTGATTCAGCATATAGAAAAGATTGAAATAGCAGGGAAGATAGAGAAGATTTTTTGCGAAACGATTTATCAGCATGGAGATGAGGCCCTTAGTGTATTATCGAAAATAAATATCCACCTTTCAAGAATTATTGAGAAGAAGATGAAAGAAGGTGCAGCACTGTTACCTTTGGAAAGTAGGGAAATACTGGGACCATATACTGATTGGGGAAACTGCTTAAGTGTTGTGTTTACAAACGAGGTATTCAATAAAGTTTTAGAATTCTACAAAGAGTATTCAGAAAAGAGACTTCGTCACATGTTTGATACTATAGAGGAAAACCTCTCCGAAGCAGAAGCAGGGCTGTTAATAATGAAAGACGAAGAAAGGGCTAAGTTTGAATTTCCAAAAGATATAGAAGTGTTTCTAATCACTCCACCATCATATGATGATATCATGACATGGTTGAGAACAACTCATGCAGCAACCTGATTCATCAATGAAAAAGAAAGAAGGTGATACGTAATCGCTTTACAGGCAGGTGGGCCATAGGTCAGATTTCCGTTTTAATCAGGAACAAGCCTCTATAAGCAACATAAACATTCCCCCCGGCATCTCGTTCCTGATGGCCGACGCTCCGCATAATTAATTCAGTAGCATCCCAAACCAGGTTGACCTTATAGTTCCTGTATCTCTACAAAGGAAGGGGACAGGAAGAACCTATAGGTGAATGGATATGTTGATTTCTTGTAACGTTGAGATGACAAGAATAAATTCCATTACGAGTATCAATGCAGCTATACATACCAGTGGGCAAACTTCTCTTTCCATTTTAATACATGTATTGTTGAAGCATCATCATCTGGTCAAGTAGATTTGCCGCAATAAACTATTTTGGAAACAGCAAGGTGATAACCGCGCGAAAGGCCAGGCCCTCTGGTCCGCTGTCTGGTGATTCTGCCCAGTACCGTAAGCCACCTGAAAAACTGACGGTCTGCCCACCGATATTTGTCACTTTCGAAACAATCCCAGCAATAGGTATTGACCACTGCTCATTCTCCCAGTCATACGTGTTCTCTGCCTGCAATGTAAAGCTCCATGCCGTTGGCGTTGTATAGGAAAGAAACGGCTGAAGAAATGTTGCATTGATATCGTCGCGGTCGTCATCACCGGAAAAAGACCAGATATGGTTCATAAGAGCACCATAGGTCCAGGGGCCTCGCTGAGCGAGTGCCACTACTGTCGGGCCCACTCCCCATTTGTCGGTAGTCAGCAGGTCATCTGAACCGGTGGGAAAAAGAAATACCGGGCCGGCACCCCAAATCCAGCCATTTTCTGTTGGATTCTTTGGCGAGAAAAACACACTTTGTACAATATCGCCAATACCCGATTGACTGCCCGCACCAGCAAAAATGTCATCCTGATAGACAACAGGCAGGATAGTACGAGAGATAAGGTTCCAGTCCTCACTGATACTAACCGGTACTACCGGCTGGATATTGAGGGTCAACCTTTCACCATCGTCATTTGCGCCAATATTCCTATCATAGTTAAACTGGAACGGTACACTGATCAAAGCCGCCACCGGATTCTGGAGCTGTTTGGCCAGTTCTTCCTCGGTTTTGGCTAGAAGAACAGTGGGGATAGCACAACATATAAGTACAGCAGTAGCGATTGGAGCAATTCTGGAAAGTTTCATATTTTTTTACCCTTACTAATTTTCAATGAGATTACGTATCTGTTGTATACTCCTTTTCAGAAAGGACTATTCTTCAACTTCGTCATCGGAAAAGACATGCGCTCCGCAATTGTCCACCGCAGGCAAGGCAACCGGTATGATTGTTTTCTCGCTGATCCAGCGATTCACATCCACCGGCTTGAACCGTCCATTTTCTTCTACAGGATACCGGATAGGCTGGCCGGGCTTCACGTCCGCCAGCACTTTGGATTTTTTGACTACAACGGTGCCGTTTACGATCACATAGGGAATGCCCGTGGAGGGAAGGCCGTTCTCACCTGCCGTAAAGGTTGAGTTGTCGGTAACTGTTTCTGGATCAAAGATCGTCAGGTCTGCAATTTTCCCTACCTGCACCCGCCCTCTGTCTTTCATATCCTGTAGCCCGGAGTCACCGAGATGCAGGGCCGACCAGTAGCTGAGTTGTGAAAGTTGAAACATCAGGGGCACACTCTGCTCGCGCCCCAGACGTAATGTCCTGGCATGTGTACCGGCCGTGCGTGGATTGCCTTCGTATGCTGAGTAATCGGCGTCCCATGGTAGAAGATTCCCGTCTGCTTCATGCCCGGGCAGGCCGTCATTAGCCACGGCCATGTGCGGCATGGTAAGCCAGTACTTGATCCATTCCTCCCGCCATGGCATGAATATCACGATAGACCGGCTGGGATCACTGGCAACTGTCTCCTGAAAAGTCTCACGAGTAAAAAAGCTGTCTGTCTGAGGGTCAAAGATGGTCTCCTCGTAGCGGTTGCCCTGAATATCTTCCCATACTTCAGAGCGAAGAAAATCCGCAGAAATTGCTGTAGCACCTGAAGCGTATGGATAATGCTCGGACCACATGTTAAGGCCCTTGGCTCGGGCGAGCTGAAGTTTTTCTTCTATTTCCCACCACCCGTAATCGTTGTTATGTTGCACCAGCAGCGGCGCATCGAGAAGATATGCATTGGTAAATACCTCGTCAAAGCCGAGGGCAGCTTCCGTAGGCGGTTCGGAAGAGAGATGAAAACGGGTATGCACTGCTGTAAGGCGTCCATAGCGAGAGGCAACACGCTGGGCCTCGAAAAGGGCATAGGTTGTCAATCCACGGGCCATGTAGGCGGGAACTGCAGCAAGACCAAGAGCTCCCTGCCGCAAATCTTCGTCAAGGAAACGAGACACCTTATTCATCGTTTCAACAGTGTCCTTTGTCATGGCCCAACCTACAACGCCGTCTTCACCTGCGGCATGCATGTAATGGGCTGCGTTGCCCATATCTACTGGCTCGTTCATGGCAATTTCCGGATCATGCACCCTCATCCGGTTCAGCGCATGGCTGGTGGTTGTACCATAATTGACCTGCCATCCGGATTGCGTTTTCCCGTCGTACCACTCTCCGACATGGATTGCGCCGACCTCAAGATCCATAGCAGTGGTCACGCCGTCACGCAGGATCATCTTTATGGTGAAGGGGTCCACTCCATGGACATGGGTGTCGATAAAGCCGGGAGCGATCACAAGACCCTTTGCGTCAATTTTTTCGGTTCCGGTAATTTTATCCGTGGTGATAACTGCTATTCGGCCATTTTTTATGCCCACATTGCTCACTGCATCAAACATAGTCTCCGGGTCCATGACACGACCGTTCAAAATCACAAGATCATAATCCTGTGCAAAGGATATTGAGATTAAGGCGAAGTGAAAAATCAATAGTGTAATTACTCGAAAAATTTTCAGGATCATTCTTTCTCCTTTTAAGGATGATCATTGCACCACTGCAGCATTTATAACCTGGGAGCGTGCACCACTGCAGCATTTATAACCTGGGAGCGTCTACTATCTGCTTATCTGACTGCATCTATTACACAATACTCTCCTGCCGTTGTGTCCATGTACTTTTGCACCTTTTCATTTCACCTCTATTACCTTTGCACAATGGCCCGCGCATAAATCAGCAGGCACAGAGATTTATTATAGACGTTGGAAAACCAGACCATAGCCATATCCTTCTTCAGAGAAACGTAGATGCACTGGCCATTATCCCCGATTTATACGGGTCACTATCTTTAAATACGGTGCCTCATTGATAGGAGGCATGGGAAGGTGACTCTTTGAAGTTCTTAATCATACGGCCGCCAAGATCACTGTCCTGAAGCTGCTTGTATTGCGCCGATAAATACACTCAAGCCATGGTTAAAACAGCCGTCACCGCAAACAGGTTTAAACCCGGTATGTTCATGAAGTATGCACACAGGGTCACTCACTGTCACTCCGAATAATGCTGCACCAGAGAGTGATGCTGCATGAGCTGGTCGTTTGTAAACTGATCGGCCTTCTTTAAACGTTTCCAGCACCTTCAAATCGTCAAGTTGGTCCTCTGGAACCTTCATCGGGTTGCCAGACAAAACAACCAGATCGGCAAGTTTACCAACTTCAATGGAGCCTTTCCGGTCTTCTTCGAAATGTTGCCAGGCTGGCCATATAGTCATTGCTTTCAGAGCAGTATCAACAGAAACACGTTGATGCGCCCCCAATATATCACCGGTACGTGAACGACGTGTAACTGTTGAAGACAATACCCGCATTGAATCAGGAAGAGCTACAGGAGCATCATGATGAGTCCCGAACATCATTCCGCGCTCTGTCAGCCATCCCGTTGGGGAAATATTTTCTGCGCGCACAGGTCCAAGTACTGAGTCACGATGATAATCACCCCAATAGAAGGTGTGCATCGGAAAAAGAGATGGGAAAATTGCGAGTTCTTTCAGTTGATCGACCTGATCTTCTCGTAAAGTCTGACCATGTATTAATACCGGTCTGTTGTGAACATCCGGAAATTTTTCTCTGGCGATCTGAACAGCCTTAATGAACAGATCAATGGCCGCATCACCATTAGCATGACAGAGAATCTGCCAGTTATGAGCAAAGGCCTTTTGAATCGCTTTTAAGGTTTGCTCTTCAGTGATTGCCGGATAACCAACATAATTTTTATCCCTTCCCGGAGGTGGTATAAAATACGGTTCTGTCAGCCATGCTGTTTTCCCCTGGGGAGATCCATCAATGGTGAGTTTGGCACCGCCTATACGATAGCGGTTAGTGTACGTGCCTGTTGGTTCAATATTCTCAACTTCAAGGATGTCTGGATACGCAACCAGATCTATCTTCAGCGCACCGGAGTCAGCAACACGCTTCATTGCATCAAGTGCCGGAGCAGTTGCCCTG
Organism: Desulfosediminicola flagellatus; assembly: GCF_005116655.2. Classification (GTDB taxonomy): domain Bacteria; phylum Desulfobacterota; class Desulfobulbia; order Desulfobulbales; family Desulfocapsaceae; genus Desulfopila; species Desulfopila flagellata. The sequence goes on from NZ_CP050698.1 coordinate 5,109,553, forward strand.
CCCTCCTGACCAGTGGTATAGCCATAAGAGGCGAGCATTTTTACCCCTTCGACGACAAACATATCGTTGATATTGGTGTTCAATGATTGTGCGAAAGCACCGGCTAACTGGAAAAATGCGTACTCCTCAGCAACACCGTTTGGTTCTTTGCTATCTTCTTCACGCTGAAAAACTCCACCTGCCGGGTCTTCAGTTGCGGCAGATATTTTGGCAATTTCCAGAGCTTTCGAGTTTGCTACTCCCAGATGGCCGGACTGGTGGACAATGAGAACCGGAATGTCTTTAGATACCAGGTCAAGGTCATGACGAGTCGGATGGCGATTTTCGGCTAATTGAGAATTGTCATAACCAAACCCAATAATCCAGCCAATTTTCTCGATGCCTTCCTGGTTAGCTTTTGCCCAGTCCTGGAGTAGCGTTATAAGTGACTCAATATCCTTTCCATTTCCATCAGGAGGCGGAAGTAAATTTGCGGTGAGAGATTGGAAACCCACTAACCAGGCATGACCATGAGAATCAAAGAACCCTGGAAGCATAGTTTTTCCCAAGAGGTCAACTCGGGTGGTTGTACTCCCTGATTTCTGTAAGACAGTTGCCTCATCTCCAATAGCGACAATCCTGCCTTCTTTTACCGCGATCGCCTCAACTTCAGGCTGTTTGTCATTCATAGTGAGTATCGAACCATTGTGAAAAATAACATCCACAGATTCTGCACCAAATATCGGTTGGGCAAGATTCAGAAAAAACAGTCCAGTTATTAAACCCAATAGAGTCTTCATAAAGTTATCCTTGGTTGATATGGGTAATAAAAGTGCTATAAAACGAAAAGTATCAGAAGGAGTTTTTTGCTTCTCGGCACAAAAACCTAACACACTATACCAGCTAGTCTAGAAATTTCGTAGTACACTGAATGAATATTTCTGAATTATTATGATTTCTGGAGGATTGTAAAAAACTCAAGATGTATATCGATCATCTCTTTAGTCACCTGTATGTCCTCTATCAACCAGGAAATACAAGACTGCCGTTTCTGGATTATCCGGCTTTTCATTCTTTAAAAACCTTGAATAATCGAGTCATTAAGGAAGATCAGGCACTTGAAGCGGGCACTAGAGGTTTTATCAATAAGCCTATGGTTAAAAGTGAAATCGCTGGGATGATTCGTCAAGTACTGGCCAGCAGCAGAGATGCTAACAAAACTATTTCCAGTTAACCTGAATCTTTGATGAAAATTGTGTGGGGGGAGGAAATCTTCAGACTGAGATCACTCACTATTCATTTCAAGAATTCTGCCAGCTTCATCACGAAGTACCAAAATTTATAGAGGACGTACCAGCCGGAGCTCTGTAACGTCCGGATCACATCGATATCATTGATTATCATATCAAGGGACCAATAACCAACATCGTGCAGCACCTTTTTACTGAACACCGCAATGACTCCCACTTGCGAACACATCTGAAACCGAGATCGACCCCATGAAACAGCATTTGGTTCACGCAGTGTGTCACCATCAATACATACCAGATGTAAACTTGTCACCGCTGTTTCACACAAAAGAAAGTCCTGGCAGGACTGCATGCCAGAAGAACAAGTGAATATTTTCAAACGAGATCTCATAAAGAAGCAAACTCAGTTTACTGGAATAACAACGCTCCCCCCTTGTTTGTTATTCGAGTCAAGTAGCGTTATGAGCGTTAGCGCGTATTGAAGAGATCTTTTCGAGAAATGATCAGTTTTATCAATCCAAAACCACATGCCGAGATATTTCACCGCCACATATGCATCTCCAGGATTTTCCGAACCGCTTTGGATCTCCATGAGAGGCAATAAGCCAGACATGTCCTTCTCAGGTATCGGCTTTAAAGGTGGTGCGACCCTTGAACTGATGTGAGTTTCAGGGATTTGCACCCCTGTTGAAAGTGCCACCAAAACTTGTAGTAAAGAACGGCCTTGAATAAAAACATTCTCTTGATTGTGGAAATCTGAATCATTAACAATCCCAAATGAGTTTTTACTTACATCCAATCCTAATCTTTGTTTCAGGTCTCGAAGGTCGCTGCGCTGATTTATGGTCAGTTTTTCAGGAAATATTCTTAGAGTGACAGTTTCTGGTTTCTTTTCATTTTTCCTTATTGAAACTCTCATCGCGTCAGCGGCTTGTAAGACTTTGAGCATCGTAATAAACTGTGCGAACGCGACATCTGTTCGATGCATCACTCCATATTGAGCGCTTGAGTTGAAATTACCACTCACTGATCGAAGTGCGATACGGGAAAGATGATCAGCTGGCCAACCTGACTCGATCAGTGCAAATACAGAAGCAGGTTTAGCAGGTGTCAACATAGCATTGACATAATTTTCTCCTGAAAGTGGTTTGTATAAAATTGTTGGTCTTTCAGCGAATTTTCCTACCCAACCGGCTTCTGCCTGGTCATTTGTCAGAACATCTGAGATTCCACGCTTACCAATAAGCCTTGCAGTACCAGTATGTTCCATCGTATATGCAGTTATGATTTGGTCTACAGTCACAAAAGTTGGCCAATCGCTATATCGTATCCTGACGATATTCAACAAGACCTGTTCTTTCCATGAGTCTCCAACCGCAGTTGTATAATCGAATCGGTCCTTGTACATCATGTCCGGCCCAACCCGCGTACAACCATTTGTGACCAGAAAGAAGACTATTATGCAGAGAATAAAACCACGATGTAATCGCATATGTTGATGCCTCAAGTGCCAAATTAATACACCGATGCTTCATCAAAATGAGAGGAGATATACGTTGTAGCTGCTCAATAATACGTAGTGTTACTGTAAACTTTAATCCCCCAGGCCAATCAGGCTCGCAAGGCCATTTTTCACAACAGGAGCAATATTTAAACTGATCATCCACTCTGGACCAAAGTCGTCAGCTTTCTCAACATAATAATTCACTTCTGCCGAGAGTTTCCATGGTCTACCGTGCCAGACAACAGTCTTACCTGCGTTGATCTGCAACGGTACAGTCCACTGTTCACTCTCCCAATCATAGGTGATTGTTGGACCAGAGCCGACACTCCATCCTCCACCAGGTAGATAGGTGTAAAACACTTGAATTGAGGTGATGTTAATCTGGTTTTCAGTCCAGCCAGCGACATCCCATTGATGACTCGGGAATAATCCAGCAACCCATTTCGGGTTCAATTTCCCGATAAGAAGTTCAGGGCCGAGAGTCCACTGACCAGATCCCAGATCATTAGTAGCAGTGGGCAGTGAGGTGATTATCCCGTAGGCAAACATCAGGCTGCTGTCACTCAATTTGGGGGCATATGCAAGATCAAATGCAATGTCACCAAAGCCTGTTTCTCCTCCGAACCCTCCTGCAAATACTGGTTGATCAACAAGGAACGGGATGGCCGGTCGCCAGATGAGCTTGTCACCATTCTCCAAGACAAAAGGCAGACCTGGCTGAAAAAGCAATGTATAGCTCGATTGATCGTCAGCACCAGGTAAGTCTCCCTCAAACCAGCGTAACTGGTTTTTAAATGTCAAGGTAGCCACGGCGCTATTGGGGTTGGATAGCTCAGCAGCAAGCTCTGCAGCTGAAGGTTTTGCTGCTCCACCTTTATTATCAACTGTTTCGGGTTCTCCGATGGTTATTGCTGCACCGCCAATCACCTCAAATTCTGTCACCTTGCCTGAGACAACCTCACGGGCCCGATATAGCTTTTCGTTATCACTATTACGCTCAAATTGATAACAGGCTATCTCCTGCTCCGCGTTAATACAAACCTGATTGTCTCCTTTCACCTCCCAGGTCCTTGGAATAGTTGCGCCCCAGGCAAACAATGTTCCGGTTCCGTCATGGTTATATTCACCTCTGATGAGGTTTCCATTGGGTAAAGTACGTTGTAGTTTTTTCCCACTCATATACTTATGCAGATTTTCTTTCCCGGTAACAGGTATCCACTCGTTAGCATGTGCAAGTGCTACGAAACAGAAAATGAGTAAAGTGCCTACTGCTATTGGCTTCAAGATTCTTAAGCCCAAGCCTTCGCTTATCGACATGATTAATCTCCTGTTTTTGTTTATCATTGCAGTATTTATAATGCTACGCGAAGCCGTAACCCAAATGCCCACAGATTATCTTCATCATCATTCAACGCCGGGTCTTTGATATATTGAATCGAAGGTGTCACAGCGAGTTCTTTTGTCAGCTGAAGTCTCCAGAACAGTTCTGTTGTATACTGATCGTCTGCACCTGCAAATGATGTCTGATTGGGTTTGCCCCAGTTGAATCCCAGGCCAATAACGCCACGCATGGGAACGGGCTGATACCCGAGACCGACTGTTACTGATTTTTCAAGAAGGCTGCCGCTGTCTTCTGTATAGCCGCCCCGTACAAAAGGAAGCCATTTGTCGTTTATCCAGTTCTGCCAGGAAACATTGATTCCCCAGCCATCGGGTGTGCCGTTGGTACGCTCGTCGATCTGCCAGAAGGTTAGATGAATGTTGTCAAAATAGAGATTGTCCTGATTTGGCGTGAAACCGATTTCAACCCATTTGAAAAAATCACTATCGCTGGCCACTGAATCAAATCCATCAAAAGGTTCGGTCGGATCTGAGTTGGCATCGGCAATTCCTGCCTGAATGTAAATCTTGTCTGTCACCATCCCACCTGCACCGATACCTAGAGTGGCATCGTTGGGAAGGTCGGTAGCAGCCGAACCTGTCGAGAATACAAAGTTATTGAACCCGGTCCATGGACTGGCCATCAGGTAGACATCCACAAAATCGGTAACGTCCAGAAAACCTCCGACGATAGCCCATGTGCCTTTGCTTAAATATTGCTTCCAATAGAGGTTGGTCAGCCGTGTCCCCTGGTCGCTGAACGGCGGCTCAAAAATCCCGGCATAGCCGCTTTCAAACCCTAATGCGCTCGGAGGTATATCAGAATATTTGTGGCGATTCTCAACCTTCCAGTTTAAGCTTCCCTTGTTAGGAGTGCCGCGATTGACCAGATCCCAGAACCCAAAGAAGCGAACCATGCCACTACTTGCAGAATCCTCACCCGGACTTCCGCTGACTCCCATGAACAAAGCAGAATAGTCGAGACTCCAGTTGAAGCCGGTTCTCTCTGCCACGCCGGTTTTCCATTCCTGAATCGGAGCAAAAAGCTTTGATTCGTACAAAGGATTGACCTCTTGGTCCATGTTGATCTGGTTCTCAACCTCATCCGGGCTCAGCAGCGGACTTGTTTTGCTTCCCGATTCGCCTTCTTCTGCCAGCGTAGCAGTAGCAAATGCTGTCAGCAGAAACGTACACAATGCGAATTTTATCATTTTCATCCTTCTCTCCAGTTTATTGCTTCTCACATTCACCATCTACGTATTCAATGACCTCATGGTCAGAGCATGCTGTGCAGCCGTTGGAATACGTTTGATGACTGCCATCCTTCTTTTCTCCACAGACAGGATTATAATCCATGGTGCAAACCTGGGGCCGGGGGTCAGAACAGACAGTATGTTTTTTGTAATCCGATAATTGGTTATGTTGTCCATTAGTTGCAACACAGCCCATGAGGAAGAAAATGGCGAGCACAAACGATGTTATCCGGCTTTGTCTTTTCATTTTCTTCCTCACATGCAGGGTAGAGTTAATTGCGGAACGCTTCTGCGCTCTGCAATGTCGTTAGTTCTAGAGCGTATTCTTATAAATCTTGCCGTCCTTCATGATCAGGTTGATGGTCTCCACACCGTCGCGCGGCGGCGCCTTGTACTATTGATACGTTTAATATCACACAACCTCCCGGTTATTTTTTGTAAAAACCCAGCTTTTCGATATTCGACACAGCCATACTAAACGTCGCATGCATTGGCACCGGCCCGTCGACTACCAGGATTGTACGATTGGTGGGTTCAATTGAAAGTAGTCCCGAAACCCGCACCGGCTGGTACAGTGCCTTGGGCTGCCACTTGTTGGGCAAGCGCAGTCGAACAATCTGGTTTGGCTGCGGTGGCGGCGTATGGCTGCACATACCACGTTCCGGGACCAGGTAGGCCGTTGATGTGCCGTCAGCATCCACGGGTGCAGCAATCACGAAACCGAACAAACTAACCTCGCGGCCATCGACTGCCTTGTTGCCTGAAACTGCAGCACGTTCACGTCGCTCGGCCACGATCCAGCGCTGGGCAATCAGATCATCAACATCAATGCCTTCTTCGGTCAGAGAAGCTGTCTTCCGAGAGAGCTGCTCTTTATCGATTGATTCACCTTGTTCTGCCTTTTCAAGCAGTTGGGCAACCGTAACAAAATTAATCAGCTGCTCTTGTGACAGGTCTCGGTAAGGGTCATCGTAATCCTGTACTGACTGGTCAATGAGTCTTGACCAGTCCATATGCACGATTTCGTCTGCATTGACAGACGAAGCAATAAGCATGATCACAATGGCAGAAATATAAAGAGTAATTGAACGCATATCTCTGTCTCTATCTCCAGGAAAAAACGTAACGGGGCAGCAGCATACGCTGCCGCCCACACGGTTCAGGTTTAAAGTGTGTTCTTGTAGATTTTACCGTCCTTCATGATGATCCGAATCGTCTCGGGGCTTTCCGGACGAGGTTCGGCGTCGAACCATTTGTCACCGGTGCCGATAACTGAGAAATCCTCCAGCGGGTTGCCATCGAGGATGAGTATATCGGCATAGGCACCTTCCTCGATCACGCCGAGCTTGCCCTCGCGATAGGGGTTCGTGAAGTCGCCGGATAGCGCCATGATCTCACCACCGATTGACGTCATCGTAACAAGCGACTGGTAGGGCCCGAAGAACTCGTTGTTGAGGTATTTTTCATAGGCGATCTGGATGTTGCAGGCCTCGACGGAACCGACGCAATCGGTCTGGAAAGCGCGCGGCACTGGGCATTTTTTCATATTTGGGATGTAGTTTGCGAAGGTCGCTGATGCCGATTTCGCCTTGGCCAGGCTCGAGGGCTGGTTGGCGACAGCCGGTATTGTCAGCAAACCAGGATCGAAGGCCGTCAGGTTCGTGGTGATGTAGGCGCCCTTCTCGTTCATGACCTCTGCAATCTCGCAATCGAAGCTGAAGCCATGCTCAATGGTCTTCACGCCGGCATTCAGAGCATTCATGATGGCTTCTTTCCTATAGGAGTGAGCCATCACATAGCTGCCGTACTCGTTGGCAACATGTACCGCGGCTTTGATTTCTTCCGGTGAACCCGCGAGTAGCTGCCAGGGGTCGAACGCTGAGACCACACCGCCCGACTGCATGAACTTCAACTGTGTGGCGCCCATGCGAAAATTGTTGCGACCGTATTTGTAGACGTCATCAACACCGTGGACTTCCTGTGCCATATTTAAACGGCTGAAATTCGTTGGCGAACCTGGTGGGTTCGTGAACGTCCCGAAGTCGGCATGCCCGCCCCGCGTGCCCAGAAATGCTCCAGACGGATAGTACCGCGGCCCCACAATCTGTCCCGAGTCTATGGCCCGCTGCAGGCCACCATTGGCACCACCCGCATCGCGCACCGTCGTGAAGCCCTGCATCAGGTACATCTCGGCCATCCGCGCGCCGTGGATGGCGAAATCCTCCCAGGTCGAGTTCGTCTCCATCGCACCAATCGACGGCCCCATTAACATCAGGTGCGCATGGGCTTCGATGAAGCCCGGGGTCAGCGTACGCCCACCGCCATCGATAACCTTGACCTCAACCTCTTGTTTTGTGGTCTCTGCTCCAGGTTCCATTACAGTGATATCATATACGCTGCCACCAACATCAGAAACAGCTTTCACCTTTCTCTCGCCGCCAGTGGTTATCTCGACTTCGTAGGTGCCGCCGGTGGGGATGTCCTTGCCTATCTTCTTGATCTTGTTTCCGACAACCAGCACATCGTAGTCCATTTTCAGCTGTTCACTGACTCCGTCAAAGATATTGACATCCTTGAAAAGTATGACTTCTGCAGGATATTTGTCTGCAGCCATAGACAGACCAGCAAGTCCAAAACTGGCGACCATCACTCCCACAGACGCATATGACTTCATTTGTTTCAGCATGGTTTTCCTCCTATAGTTTTCATGCCTAATGTTGACTTACAGGCTGGAAGTTTCTACATCCTGTATTTCTCAACAAGGGTGGCCTGTAATTTGTAATTGACGTTAATGTCGTTCGACCCATCCTTGAGGAAGAGGTTTTTGGTTGTGTTTTGGGTCATCATTTCACCGGCAACCCAAACCGGTTCGTACCTGCTTCTGCTTTCAAACGCATTACCTTTATCAAGTACCACATGGACAATTTGATTTGGCGGCGGTGGTGGAGTATGGATGCAGGCCCCAACCCATGGTACCAGTAAAAATTCAGTTATCTTATGATCGGAATATTCCAACGGCAATACGTACCCCGGCATTTTAACTGAGGCACCGTCAAGGTTGGTCACCACCGCACCTGCGCGTTTTTTACGAAGTTCACGAATTTTGCCACGACGAGCAAGCAGGCCATCGATATCAATGCCATCCCTGGTCAGGATGGCTTCAATCTCTGCGAGCTCTTGCATCGTTTCCGGGCTGATCTCTATGCCCGAGGCAATCATATTGCGCACCCTGGCAACGAATCCAAGGTACTCAAGGGTCTCACGGTCCAATGCTGCAAATGGATCGTCAAACTTTACTGAACTGGGAATCAGGTCATCCCACGTCAACTCTCTTACAGTCGAGGCAAAAACAGGCGCCAGTAGCGATAGTGAGAACACCATCAGAACGAGCAATTTGAGTAGCCTATTCGTCATACCCCTATCTCCACATTAAGATCTTTTTCCCATATCAATTTCCTCAGAGCCGCACCGTCATACCGTCTGCCAGCGAAAAACGGTAGATTCGATACCCCGGTACAAGGCCGATGACCACCCCTGCAAAACACATAGACAGCACCACCGCTACCTCACTGAGGGACGGTGCACAGATGGTCATAAACAATCCCAAATAGGTCTCGATGATTGGCCGAACAACAATCAGCAGGCCATAGAGAGCTGCAATACCCAGGATAACACCTACCGTCGCTATGATTGCCGCCTCCCCGACGATAAGGCCAAGGATATGTGCCGGTCGTGCACCAACCGCCCTGAGGATTGCCATTTCTCGCCGTCTTTCGTTGAGGCTGGTCATAATGGCAACCATCATACCGATCAGTCCAACCAGGACGACAAAACCTGATATTGCCAGCAGGGATTTTTCTACTGTCCCAACTATTCTCCAGAGTTCCTGCAGGGCTGCTGCGGGAATAACTGCTGATAACGGTTCGTCCTGGTATTCATTAATTGATCTCTGGACAGCCAAAACATCTCTTCTGGATTGCAGCCCAAGAAAAATTGCACTGATTGAGGGGGATTCAGCTCCACCCAGCTCACTATGACCGTCGTATTCAAGATGGCCGGCAAGGGGATCGTGTTGGTGGCCTTCTGCCATTGTCACTTCTGCATGAATTTCATCGATACCTGTGAGACTGATATGGACAGTCTGGTCAACCGGTGTTCCGGTCCTCTTAAGGATCCCGGAAACAAGAAATGGGTGCTGCTCATGATTGATAAAACTTATATCACCTGAGCCATGGGAAACGACAATCTCACTGCCTACTGAATATCCAAGGGCTTTTGCAATCTCGGCACCAATAACTGCTCCGTGTTCATCAGCAAACCATTTTCCCTCTTCCAGGCTCAGATGCTGCTTACTGCCAAACTGCAGGTGCTTGTAATAATTTTCATTTGTACCAAGAACCCGATACCCTTTATGGGTGTCACCCAGAGAGATGGGGATAGCCCATTTAACCTGGGATGTACCGGCAATTGATTTGTAGCTTTCCCAGCTGATGTTATTAGATGTATCACTGAGCCTGAAGACGGAGGCGAGCAGAAGTTGAACCTGACCGGTGCGAGCACCTACAATGAGGTCCGTTCCCGAAATGGTATTGGTAAATCCAGCCTGCGCCTCATGCCGTATCCTCTCAACAGAGAGGAAGAGTGCAATGCTCAAACTGATAGAAACGATGGTGAGAAAGGTGGTGAACCATCGATTTTTGAGGCTTTTCACCGCAAGGAGCAAAACTGCCATCATTGCACCTCTCTATTTGTAGCGCAAGACGTACCATGAACTGCGTTTATTTCATCAAACATTAAAGCCCGGTCAAACCTGGGAGCGAGTATGGTGTCGTGACTGGCAAAAATCAGACAACTGCCACTTTTCTCGCATTCCTCGAACAGTAAATTGAGAAATGACTCCCTGTTTACCGGATCAAGAGATGAGGTAGGTTCGTCACAAATGATCAGTTCCGGTTGTCCCATGAGAGCGCGTGCAGCAGCCACCCGTTGCTGTTGCCCGACACTTAAGTTTGTTACCGCTCGTTTGAGGATTGATGAATCTCCAAGGCCAAGCCGAGTAAGAATACGTATCGCCTCTGTGGTAATATTTTCTGCGTTATAAAGGGCCCGTTTTCGACGATGTTTTGAGAACAGACAAGGCAGGGTTACGTTTTCTATAACTGATAAATACGGTAATATATTAAACATCTGGAAAATCAGGCCAATGTGATCAGCCCGGAAAGAATCCCGCTCTGCCCCGCTCATGGAATCCAGTTGATTCCCCAGTATGGAGACTGTCCCAGATGCAGCTTTGTTTACTCCTGCCAGAAGGCCTAGAAAGGTTGATTTACCGCAACCACTTGGACCTTCAACAAATAGCTTTTCCCCATGGTTTGCGGTAAATCTTGGTATTTCCAGGGTGGGTGATGTTGCCTTGCGCCAGAAGAATTGGGCATTCTCGATCTCAACGGTAGTGCTGCCCTTTTGTGAAGTTGTACCTGAGACGGCGGATCGTAATCGCGCTGATGTGTTGAGTGCTGCAAGCATCCTTTAGTTTCCCTCCGCTTGAGAGTCCTCGGTAAGATATTTCAAATGCAGCACTGCATATCCCAGGTCATGGAGTGTGTTAAGTACTCCCAACAATACTGACTGGTCAATAATCTCACCCTGTAGAATTGTCCGGGCTACCCTGTCTTTTCCCCCTCTTGTGGTGATTGACATACCAGCCAACCTATCTGACCAGCCAATATCAAGCCGTCCCTGAATATGTATCTGATATTCAGCAGGATAGGTAATAAGAGCTTTTTGACCTTTGTCTTTTTTTTCCGTGGTTGCTGTTCCCATACAAATCAGTGTAGGAGCAATTCTCAGAAATTAAAATGTGCCAAAAAGGTGTAAAAAAGGTGTAGATGATAAGGGAAATAGATGAGTGTGACTACGAGATAATATTGAGAGACTTGGCCTTGTCTACAGCTTCACGTCGATTTTTGACCTCCAGTTTTTTATAGATGTTTGCTGTGTGCCGTTTCACAGTACCGTATGATATATACAGATTATCAGCAATTTCCTGGTTGCTGAGTCTTTCATGTAGCAATGTAATTACCTCATGCTCACGATTGGTAAAAGATGGAAATATTGACTTGCTCACTGACTCTTGAGATCTACGTTGATTTGTAACGGCTTCAGGAAAAATCGACAGCAACATTCTGGCATAACCATCAAAACGATGTTCAGTGGGAAAGTTGATCAGGAGTCCTGCCATCTCTTGCCCCATATCGACAAATGTGCGTACAAACCCCCTTGGCTCTGCGAGAGTAAATGAGTCAGTCAGTTTCTCAATGGCCTTTTCTTTTTCTCCAGATTTTTCATGAAGCAAGGCCTGCAGTGCCAGAACTTTGATCTGAAACTGGAAATTGCAAATTTTGTGAAAATATCGATCCAGTGTGGTTAGAAATGATGCTGCTTTACTCAGGCTGTCAGCCGAGCCTTCAGCCAGGTATGTTCTGACAAGTGTGAGTCTGGGAGTGTAGAAACGCAGAGCCGGGCGCATGATGGATGAATCGTATGTTTTACTCCAGGCCATGGCATCATTCAATGCTCCTAACCGCACTGCCAAATCTGCTTCGAACGCTTTGGCAACACTTAAGATATACGGGTTGCTGATATCAAGAGCAAGTTTTACAATCGCCTCCGTAACTGTTCGAGCTTTTTCAACCATTCCCATTTCGAGATAGACGTATGCCAGGGCAAATCCGCTGTGTACGTAATTATGACGATTCACGAGCTTGAGGGTTTTGTCTTTTTCCACCACTTGTGACAGATGAAAGAAAGCCGTTTCTATATCGTTCATTTCATAACTACTGACTCCTAAAAAGAAATGGGCGTGAGCCACCGTCTCTGACAACCCTAATCTTTGGCCAAGCTCCAAATATACCTTTGCTATCTGTTGCAGATCTCTCAACCTTCCATCCATCCAATAAACAAAGCAAAGAGCACTCAGTAGTCGGGCATGATATGTACAATCTTTGGATTGATTTGTGCTCAGAGCATGAAGTACCAGCTTCTGAGCGTCCAGAGTTTCACCCTTCATCTGCAGCGAAACGGCCTGAATAATTACCCCAAATCCCCGCTCACTTCCATTCTCCTCAGGGAGATATTCAAGAGCTTTTGAGGCCTGCTGTAATGCTTTATCGCCATCGCTATCGAGGTAACTTTGCAAGCTTCTGAGCACCAGAAACTCTCCCCATATCCGACCTCCCCGAGGGTAATCCTGTGGAGATCCAAGCATTATGCTTTCAATAGAGTCAAGAATCGGGTTCATCTCAGGAAAACCTATCAGGGACCAGGCTCCTATCATCAGAATCTCAGGTTCGCTCTGAAGAAGCTCGGCAGGAAGAGGCAGGATCAAGCGACGCAATTGTTGCCATTCTTCTTTTTCCATGAGTATGGATTTGTTTGCTGCAACAAGGGATACGGCAAGTCTCATGTTCCCCGCCAGCAAGGCGTGACGCATTGCATCTTCGATAAAACCGTTTTCGCTGAGCCATAAGTATGCCCGCTCATGAAGAACCGAAATTTCGTCTGAGCTGAATCGTTTTTCAAGGGAATATTGGAGAAGAGATTGGAAGAGGTGGTGGTACCTGAACCAATTTTGATGTCCATCTAAAGGGATGTAGAACAGATTTGATCTCTCAAGTTGTTGGAGAAACATCGAACCATCAACATCAGGTTGGTCACAAAGGGCCTCACAAAGTGACGCACACATCCTGTTGAGAATGGATGTTTTAACAAGATACTCCCGAATGGCTGTGGGTTGGTGTAACAATACCTCCGACATCAGGTAATCCCTAATGTCTCGAGTATCTCCCCGCATCTCCCGTGCAAATTCTTTGATATTGGCATGTCCCTTTAAACCAAGAGCTACCATACGGGTACCGGCTGGCCATCCTTCGAGTTTATCATAAAACTCCATACAGTCTTCATCTGTAATGTCACCAGCTACAACGGTTCTGAGAAACTCTCTTGTCTCGCTAAGAGAAAATTTTAAATCGGTTTGCCGTATTTCGACAAGAACTCCCTTACCACGCAGTTTTGTTAAACTCAGCGATGGATCCCTCCTGGTAATGAGAACCAGGGAAAGTGCCGGGAGGTGATATTCAAGTATGCAGTCCAGAACATAATGTATGTCAGGATCGTGGATAAATCCGTAATCGTCGAGCACGAGGTGCAATGGATGACGTATCTCTGAGAGATCATTGATGAGGTCTTTGGCAAGCTCTTCACGAGAACAAGGAACTGGTGCACTCAGCAGCGCCCTCGACCGAACGCAAGAGTTAGGCGAATTTTGTTGAATTGCCTCAATAAAATAATGGAAAAATGATACTAAATCGCTGTCGGTTTCCCCAAGAGAGAGCCATGTACTGTTGATACCAGAGCGTTCAAGCCACCTGCTGACAGTGAGACTTTTACCGTAACCTGCTGAAGCAGAGACGAGAATCAGACGATTGTTCGCGCTTTTTTCCAGCCGCTTGAAAAGCTCAACACGATCAACAAAATCATTTGGGATCTGTGGCTTAAAGAGCTTTGTGCGTAAAATTGTTTTTTGAGGCATATCAGAAGAATTCCTTTTTTACCCGTGCCTCTTAGTATCTTTGATTTTGTAATTAAACACAAGATGGAACAATGAATTTGTTGAATTCAACTCCGTCATTGGTGGCTGTTTTAACCCTCTCAAACAGGGGGTCTAACCGAAGATGGGTAGGTCAGTTATTACATAAAACAACTTTATGATTTTCTGCAGCATCCTAAACCCTTGAAGTAATGAACTACCCTATATTTCAAGCCAGGAATTTGTATAAGGAGATGCCCTTTAGCAATCATAAACACTCCTTGCAAACAGCTTTTCGACCATATTCTGATAGAAGCTCAATTAAATTGAACAGTATAGGCAGCAGTGCACAATTTGCCCAGACAAGACTCAGGGAATACACCAGAAACACGGCAGCACCCTTCTGCCTTTTTTTGCTAGGATTTTCTTTAAGTAAAATCAGGTCGCAACCCCTTCCCTACCTCTGAAAACTACCAGGTTCCTCCCTATATCTCTTCAGCACCAACTGGTGGTAGTGATTATAATAAGAAGGTTAATTTGATTATGTATTGCGCTATTATCGTTTTATCAAAAAGCGGCACGCATCAACACACTGCCTCTGCTTGACAGGCATATTGTAAAGAGGTCACACAATGTTCAGAATATTCTTAATTCTTTTACTTCTCGCCCCCGGTCTTGCTACTGCTGAGAACTTCTCAAAACTCTACGAAGACGAAACAAAAATCACCTATGACGATCTTGTCGTCGATGTAAAAGGATACAACGTTCCAACCCGCGCATCATTCAGAGCCTGGATGATGCTAAACCACGCTGAAAAACGTGTACAGGCAATCGCAGATGATTTTAAAGCCAATGACATAACAGTAACGATGCCCCTCTATCTGATTCTGCTGCAGGGTACAGATTGGGTAATGAACAATACATCCCTATTCACCCTCCCGGATAAGAAAAACCTCCCCAACATGATCAAGACGATCAAATTTATTCAAACATACATTGAGCCCGAGATAGGTATAGTTATTCCGGTATCCGGGGAAAGAAGCGGCATTTACAATTCCACTGCCGGAGGGGCAGCCCAGAGCAAACATCTCAGCTTCTGTGCCCTGGATATGGTGCCTAAGGAAGATATTACCAGAGAAGCACTACATAAAAAGTTGAAAGCTGTTCACAAAAAGCACGGGCAAAAATATAATGTGGGATTAGGTTTGTACTCAGGAGTACGATTCCACATTGATACTTGTGGCTTCAGAAACTGGTAGTAATACTAAGAGCATGCTTCATCAAGAAAACCAGAACTTGCCTCTAAGTAATCCACATAAACTAATGTCATATCATGTGTCAGATGTCCTAATGTTGCGAAGCTTTTTTCTCTTCCTGCAAGGCACAACTGATGGAGCATAGCAGCGCTATGTAACAGAAGGAGTAACGAAGTCAGGAAGTGAAAAGGGCGAGCAGAATTAGACATATGAAGCATGACAGGACACTAAGATAAATCGGACTTGCAATAGTGTATTGAGTGACAGCTCCCCCTTCTTATTCACATGACATGAGGAATTATGAAATGAAGCTAGCACCAGGCATAGCAATTTGTGTCGTATTAGTTACCACCTCCTGTGCAATGGCCTTGCCTCGGGTTGGGCAAAGACCTGAGGGAATATGCACTCGTGATCTTAACCTTTGGGGGAATGCGAGCCAATGCTCCTGCACCACCGGCGATGTCTATAATGAACGATCTGGTCTGTGCCTTCAAGGCGATAATATCGAGCAGATTACGGTGCAAGGAGCTATCATAGCTGGGATGATGGCTATAGGCGGAGAATCTACTGGTTTTTCAATAAAAACTCCTGAAGGCGACTCTTACGAGCTGATTTTAACAACAGCCGATCAAGACAAATTCACTCGGCTCAACGGAATGTGGTTCGAGGTAGAGGGTGAATTAATCACCATTGATTCCGTCAAGATTAAGGGAAGGAAAGCAATCATAGCGGATAGAATTGCTGTTCTTGAGTAATCAATTCAGACCGGAATGTACGATTACTGCCTACATCTCAAAATGTAAAATAGCCGGGAGCTAGTTTATTTCCTCAGAGTCTATAATTCTGAGCTGCCATGAAGCCTCTCCTTGGAATAGCCCGTATGTTACCTTGCGTGTCCCACCATTAGCGGACGCATTTTTATCGGTAGACAAATATACCGGGAAAGATCTAATGAGCGTATTATTCGAAAATTGGAACACATCATGTCCCATATACCCATCAAAACGTTCATCATCTTCTTGAATTTCAGGGAAATATATCATCGATAGACTTTTATCTTTGTTAGAGGCAAAGGCTACTATATTTCCGTAACTACCAGACCCACTGGATATCGTGACTATATAAAATTCGTCAAACCCGTTACCGTCAAGGTCTGCTACATGAACTGTGTGGATCGGGTCAATGTCTTTAAGATTTTCAGAGAGGTCATGCTCAAATCCTGACGATCTCAGTTGGATATTACTCAGACTTTGCCCCAAAGGATGACTCTCCTCAATAAATAGAGATTTACCCGATCGAGTTACATATTCACCCGCATATGCTTCAATGCCGTCAAGACACAGAAAAAAATAGCATGTCAGGATGACGGTCATGAGAAAAGTTAGCCTCGCTTTATTCATCTTCATATCCTTGTGTCCTGTCATGCCTCAGATGTCTAATTCTGCTTGCCCTTTTCACTTCCTGACTTCGTTAGTCCTTCAGTTACATAGCGCTGCTATGATCCATCAGTCATGCCTTGCAGGAAGAGAAAAAGCTTCACAATATTACGATATCTGACACATGACATGACACTAGTAGATTTTCACCACAGAATGCATGTCAGTCCCTTCAATAATGTTAATAAATACCGGGCGCTCTGCTCTACCATCAGGATTGATCCGTATTCGTCCAAAAAGCCCGGTAAGCGGGATGCTGCTACGTAACATTGTATTTATGCATGATCTGCTCGCACTGTCTTCACAGCGTTCCATTGCCGTCATAACGAGAGATGTACCCTCGCATCCCAAACCGGCAAAGGTTGTTCCGGGTACATCAAAAGAGCTTTCAAAAATTTCTTTTACCCGTTTTCCATAGTCAGTCATCGGCAGGTTTGATGAGTATATATCTGTAGCAAGTACTCCCTGAACATAGGTTAATTTATCAGAAAACTGGACGATCATTCTACTCAACAGATTATCAGTCACCATTCTCTGGGGATGCCAGTCTATTTCCTGTGCTGCCTGCTCAATTGAGATAATCTGCTCTGCATCAAGAGGAAGATAGAGAAATTCAACACCATTTCTTTGCAGCCGCTCGGCAATTGCAGAATAATCGTCTTCTTTCTCATTAAGAGTTATAACGGTTACACGACCACCTGCTGCCCTGTACTTGCGTTCAAACTCATCAGCCAGAAATTTTGAATGCGGATTGGTAGAATCTTTAAAAACACCCACTTCATCAATAAGTAATTCATCAATGACATAAAGCGCAGCAACAGTTCCCATCACTTTGTCATCAACTGTCACCTGAGTGATCCAATCATTTTTTACTACCTCAGGATGAGATGCGAGTACTGCAATAAGTGGTGTTTTATATTTGGCAGCTAAATCCGCCACAGTGTAGGCGGCAGTACTGCTTGAAAAGAGCAGGATTGCTGATACCTCTTCCTGCAATATCAAGCGTTGCACTGCTGAAAATGTTAATGCCGGGGTGTTTCTGTCATCAGCCTCGACCAGCTTGATTGTATCTCCATTTGCCAGATATGGTTTAAGCTGAAGAGCAGTCTTTACTCCTAGAAGACCATTTATGCCCCACCCTTTATCTTCTCCGCTAAACGGGCCGACAATGCCAATTTTAATGATTTTACCACTTGCTTGAGGCTGCTTCTGTTCGCTGCATGCGACCTGAAGTATAGTGATGCCAAGTATAATTATGCACAGCATTCGGGTGAGTATTTTCATCTGAAAGCTCAAGGGATATATATTATCTTCGCCCTGATCTCAAGATCATAGGGAAAGTTCTGCACAACCTTTCGTCTAAACTCAGTCAGGTCAAATCTGTTGAGAGTTTCACGCGCATAAATCTCGACAGTAAGTATCTTTCGATCTCTGAATTTAGTTAGTTTTGCCTGCTTTACGATTAAATACTTTTCATTGACTAGAAATCGCTCTCTCTGCCAGCTCTTCTCAAATCGTGCTTGAAACACAATTTCATCATAAGCGAGGTAGAGCGGAATGGAGATAAGGAAAAGTGACAAAATCACTACTAATATTCCACGCCTATGCCGTACAACCGGAGAGAATCCAAGTACCCTGAAAGTTATAGTTGCCGATATTATAATACCGATAAGATTTGTGGAGAAGAGCAGGAAGGCCTGTCCGAAGAAATAGAGATCCCCCCTGCCCAAACCAATACCGGCAACAGCAAGCGGAGGTACAAGTGCAACAGCAATCGCGACTCCGGCAAGACTCTGCAATATTTCCTTATATGATTTGGTATAGGCACCGGCAATCCCGGCAACAATTGCGACCATCAGATCAAGAACAGATGGGTTCAAGCGTGCTGCCATCTCCTGGGTGAATGGCTGATATGGAAAGATAAGTGTAAGAATTGCTCCGACTGAAAGGGCCAGCGCTACCCCCAGGGCAATCTTGTAGAAGGAATTTCTGAAGAGTATCTGCTCATAGCGAAGCAGGCTCATGGCCATTGAAATGATCGGAGCCATGAGTGGAGCCAGAAGCATTGCACCTATAATAACAGATGAGCTGTTGAGGTAAAGACCGACCGAGGCCAGCATTGTGCTGAGCAGCATGAGTACAATATAAATCGTATCAATTTTTGCATCGGCTCGTAGTGCCTTAAAAAGATCCCTGAACCGATCTTCAGAGGCATAGGTGAAAAATGGCACCCGCTTATCCTTTGCCTTCAATAATTCTTTACCCGCAGGCAGTGAATTAATAATTGTCTTTTCTTTACCTACATCACTTGCCTGCTCAACTGGTGTTTTACATCCATGATTAATTCGGACAGCGCCAGGAACTACGCGACATTCAAGAGGGGTGGATATCTTTATTTCACCATCAATTATGAACTTGATATCCTTTTTTGAATCCAACCTGAAATGCCGACTTTTAATAAAGCCGACAGAAGGGAGAATACGACCTGCTTTGGTAGGAGCAAAGAGCCTGTAAAGCATTAATTGCAGATACGCGATAATGGAAAATGGCGCGATCAGCAACATGGAGACCATCTCATCAACACATGAATATTCATGATCTATCAAACCGGTTGCAAAACTTTTTTCACTATTTTCAAATATCAGAACTCCACTCACCGCAGTATCGATAGTGGTTTCGTTTGTACCAAGCGTGGTAATCGTGACCGGCAGCAATTTCAGCGAGAAAAGCCGTTTTATACCCCGTAAAATAATTTTGGAAAGATGAGTATGTTGAGCATTGGCCACCAAAGGTACCCGGCCAAAGCTTCCTGTGAACAACAGTACTGTATCGTTACAGAAAACAAGGTCCATCAAATGCGGACTGCTCTGAAGAGCAAGAAGCAGAGCGTCATCAGTTTTTACGGGAAGCCGATAACTACGGATAAGTTTCTTTTGCCTAGAAAGTGGGAGAATTCCTACACTGAATCCGTATTTTTGCGCCAACTCTAAAATTGTCTTTATTTCATTAAGTTCACCGCAAACTACAGCATGGTCTGCATGTGTAACGGTTTCCTGATTGTCTGGCAGTTCTTGAATGGCAATCGAAGTAATGCGGGTTCCAACCGGATTGTTTTCTACCTGCTCTCTGTATTGTTCTCCTTCAGTAGAATAGATGAACAATGCTCTGGTGACATAACCTGCCATGATTGCCTGGCGAATTTGAAGTTACTGAGATTGAGGGCGTTGCAACTCAGAAAAAGGCGAATTCCTACTTTTGTAACTAACCTTTAAGAATTTCACCTGATATTGTCCTCTTGAAATGTGTTTCCAGCAGATTTTTTTCACATTTTTTTTTCATAATCATACAACTGTCCTGACCTGAAATACAGGCCCACTATCCGATTGTTCCGAGTTAAAAAACCTGCTGTATACATTAAAATAATCGCACGACTTTTAAGAAAATAAAAGATCAGATTTTTTATAAAGAACCACACTTCCGGACAAACCTGTATAAGTTGTAATTGAAAAGGCTTAACTCCACCTAACCCGCTATTTACACCCATCTATTTTGATTTCCGTACGATTTTCAGGACCAAGGATTACCTGACAGGCATCACTGCCATCTTCAGGAATGTTTGTTTTTACAAGGCGTTTGATTGGAGTAGTAACCGGGCTTGCAATAAACTTCACCGCAGTTCCGATGACTGATGTAACTCCTCCAACACCAAATTTTATATCATCAAGGGTACCATGAATTTCAACAGGAGTTGCCAGATTAAAGAATTCAGGTCGCTTTGGAGTAGGTGATACGGTTATATCAACACGATTGTTCTTAAAATCAACTTCACCGTCACCGCAAATTCGAATTTTGCTGGTATCGATAAAGAAGACATCAGGTACAAGCTTGCCATCAACTACAGACCACCTGCCTACAGCGCAGTTGATTTCGGATTGTTGCTCTTCAGTTGAAGAGACTACCGCTGTAATGAGGTTTACCGCCCATAAATCTATGATACCTGCTGCGATATTGTTTAATTCTCCGGAAAAATCAAAATAGCCATTACCGTTTGCCAAAATCTGGTCGACTGAGGTTGCAACTGACTTTAAATCAATATCCAGATTAACTAAGCCACCCATCTTGGCTTCCGGTTTAGAACGTCTTACCAGAATACCAATATCAAAATTTTCTATCTCAACATCAAGAGATGCATCAGACTGCTGCTTACCCGGTTTTACAGATGCCTTCATCAGAATCAAACCACCCGGAATGCTGATATCAAGCTTATCCACCGCTAACCTTCCATCAAGAAGGGTTGCTTCAAGTGTTCCTTTACCAAGTTCGTCGTTCCCGGATAGAACAGCGTCCGCCTGGACATCGAGTTTTACATCCAGCTGCGCAAGCACCTCAGGGTCTAATAATCCCAGCTTTTTCTCCTCTCCCGCACCTGCCTTTTCTTCTTCAGGTTGTTTCTCCTGCTCCTTTGTAACGTCCTGTTCTTCTTTTTTTTCTTCGCCGATCCAGGACCAGTCATCAAAGACAAAATCATCGAGTTGAATCATGGGAGATTGAAGATTCAGGGCAACCTCAACCTTATCTCCCTTTTTTATATGGGCAGTTCCATTCAAGCTGCTTGATCCGGTTTTGACAGCCAGGTTTTCCAGCTCAGCCACACCTTTTTTAAGGCGTACCCTGGCTTCAACCCCATATGCTTTCATTGGTGGAAGATCAAGAAGAAGCAGGTTATCCAGACTGTTAAGATTTTCACCGGAAATTGCAGCCTCCATTACCAGTTCTTGATGGGCTTTTTCGAGATTAACATCACCTTTAAAATTCAAAAGCGTTTCTGCCAGTTCGATATTCAATTCTAACCCGGAGCGGTTGTTGAGTAAAAACTCCTCAAGTGAAGATATTGTAAGATCCAGGTTATACGGAAAAGACTGCAACATACCGCTGGCATCCATTTTCATAGGTTCCCCCGGCAGCATGATACCATTACATTTTGTCAGCTCAAATCGGGAGAGTTTTGCTTCGGGACTTATGTAATTAACAATGATGTTATCAAATGTAAGCTTACGTACGACAAGCATATCGCTTGTCAGCTTAGCTTTCTTATCACTTGCAGTAGGTTCCGATTCCTGATCATTTTTTTCTGTCGCTTCTGATGGAGTCTTTTCAGTGGAGGCAAAAATCCAGTTAACATCCCCATTCTCAAGTTCTTCCAGGTTGATATCCAGTTCGGTTACGTGTATTTCTGCAATGTGAACTTTCTTCTGCAACAACGGAAGCAACTCAAGCTGAACCCGCGCAAGATCAAGAGATACAAAGTTTTTTTCGGTAAATTTATCTGTATTCTCAACCCGTAACCCGCGTAAGGTAAAAACAGGCTTGAGGGATGTGGATATAATGATGGAATCATCAATTCGTACCGGCTGTTTCAGTGCTTTACTCGCCAGATCCTCAATAGGAGTTTTGAACCTGGTCAAATTTACAGGAATCTGCAAAAATGTTACAGCTATGACGAAAATAATGACACACAGCAGCAATGCAAAAAACGTTCTAAATAGCCAACGAAATAAAGTTTTCATCTACTCCTCCTGATTATTTCATCGTGCTTTACGATCACAACATTGCACCTAGGAGACTGTCCGAGAATAGGGATTTTGGTCAAAATCGAGACATTTTAAAAAAATAAGCACAGTCATATAGATGATATCGAAGTCTCACTTCGTTCGCTTATCTGCGAGCATTATTTTTTGAAAATTCCGAAGAGTTTGGACAAAAGGCCATTCTCGGAGGCCTCCTAGGCAATGAGTGTCATTCGTTCAATTCTTTGTATGGATTGATAATGTGATTTTTGCAGGTAAAAAAGAGCGCACCCATGCCTAACATTATCATGAACCAGAAGGTCAAATGTCAAATAAATTGTCTTTTAAAAAAAACTTCACTCAATATGTGAAGCTATGAAAATGTACAGCAGATGCTAAATCTCTATTTGACGTATAAGCATCAGCACATATAATGACGTATTGACGTTTAGTCAGAATATCTCATATGGCTGCGACAAGAACCTGTCCCATATACTCAATAGCGTTTAGTACACATAGCTCTTCAAACTGATGTTCATCGAATTATCTGGTTAACAGTTCTATCCATGAACTTCTCACTCAGGAATATCATCATGTCATGTAATGCAATTTTTCGTGTTTCATCCGTATGGGTGATATCGTTGATAACGTTAATTGCAGGCTGTGCGCGAATGCCGGATAACTCAGGAAGATCAGTCTCCTTTGCTTACTCAAATCCAGAACAGACTACTATGGGCAGGTCTGCCGCTGAGGAACTGCAAAATCATCCCGATAAATCCGCATTTTTTTTACTTAACGACGGGCTTGATGCGTTCGTCGCACGTGGTGCGCTTGCCCAACATGCGGAAAAGACAATTGATGCACAATATTATCTGCTGCACAATGACACTGTCGGAAAACTTTTTATTGACCAGTTGCTAAAGGCCGCAGACAGGGGTGTCCGGGTCAGGTTATTGGTGGATGATATTGCTATGGCCGGCAGGGATCATATGGGTGTACTCCTTGATACACATCCAAACTTTGAAGTACGAATATTCAACCCGTTCAACAGAAGGACCAACCGAGCTATTCAGTTTATTACCGGGTTTGGCAAACAGACACGACGCTCACACAACAAATCATTCACCATTGATAATGTGGCAACAATACTCGGGGGAAGGAATATCGGGAATGAGTACTTTGTTGCTGATCCTGAGTTTGATTTTCTGGATATTGATATACTTGCAATAGGCCCAATTGCCCGTGAAGCCTCTGTGGCCTTTGATGAATATTGGAACCACGAATTAAGTTACCCCATTACGAATCTATCCGATTTCAAGGCTACAGATGAGGCGATTGACAGGGGGAGAGAAGAACTTGATAACTTTGTGATAAGCAAAAAAGACTCATGGTATCTCAAAAGCCTGAGGGATTCGAGTCTGGCAAAGTCGATTCACACCAACACAATAGAATACCTGGTAGCAAAAGGGAAAGTTGTGGCAGACAGCCCGGACAAATTGAATCAAACGACTACCGACACGACATTGCACCTTTCGAGAGAGCTGCAACCGTATTTTAAAAATATACAACATGAGTTAATCATTATTTCGCCATATTTTGTACCCGGAAAATCTGGTGTGAACTATCTGCGTGAGTTACGCAGCAAAGGTATTCGAGTGAGAATTCTCACAAATTCATATGCTTCTACAGATGTCCCTATCGTACACGCTGGTTATGCAAAATACAGATATGACCTGTTACGGGCAGGTGTTGAACTCTATGAACTCAACACAAATCTTGGAAAGAAAAAACTGCAGGTTTTCCGCGGAGGCAAAATGTACCAATCACGGTCGAGTCTTCACGCTAAAGCTATGGTGTTCGACAGAGAAACAGTTTTTATCGGTTCCCTGAATCTCGACCCGAGATCAATCATTCAAAATACTGAAATCGGTGTAATCGTTGATTCCACTGATATAGCGAATGGTCTTGTCAGTTTTTTCGATAAGGATATCGAAAAAATAGCTTTTCGATTAGAGCTGCACCACGATAATGACAATATAGAATTTATCCGCTGGCACGGATTTGTTGATGATGAGCCAATCGCCCTCTTCCCTGAACCAAACATGGGAATCTGGAGCAGATTACTGCTTAGCCTAATCGGATGGTTACCGATCGAATCTCAAATTTAGCGTTTATATACCTTTAAAGTGATTCACTTATCGCTTACAAAAAAACGGTATCGCGACAATAAATGAGACAATTATAGAGAAATCGTAATTACTTACAGGGTAAGCGACTTGGTTTTGTAAACCTCTGTATTTGTAGCTGCTTGCAGGGTGCCGGAGATTTTCGCAAGCAGATTGGTGAAGCGTATATTTCATACGTAAACCAGACTGCTTGCGGAAAGATTTGGTGCCCTGTGAGCAGTTACGAAAAATCAGCATTACAAACTGCTGTAAATCACTTAACAGCAGTTGTTCTGTGTTGCCGCAAAGCCTCAGTCAGCCACTGCTGAGATAATATTTCTTTTCCCTCGCACCGTACCGTATACGCCTTTCTCGACAGACTGCTTTTAGAGGCTATTTTTTCTATGAAAACGTCTGCAGAATTTATCCTCTTTTTTACATGATTGTATTTCATCTCCAGATGCTCCGCCGCCTCTCCTGAGTCATACTCTTTCCCATTGCGTATAAACATGCATTCACTTGTGGAAATAAATGACAAAAGATAATCAATTTCATCTGCATTTTTACACAGAGCAGGGCTTGATATCATTATTGTACTCAGCAATAACAGTATACAGGTGTGTTTCATCTCAATTCTCATGAGGTATGATTGCCAGATTCTGCTCTCCCGTAAAACGGAAAACCACTGAAATAGGGTTATGATCTGATGACTCCACCTGATATGCTGTTCGGGTAACCGGTTCAAGTCCCCGATAGAGAATATGATCGACAGCCTTACCCCAAAATGTAGTGCGGGCTCCGTCTGAAAAACCGAGTGTAGAAAGGTTGAGTTCAGCAGCAAGACTCTCTATTATTTCTGCTCGTCTATCATTCCAGTTATTGAAGTCCCCGGCAAGTATAAGCGGTCCGTCATGGCCTCGAAGAGCTTCCCGAATTTCTTCAAATTGCTCTTTATACGATTGAGTTCCGAGCGTAAAATTTATGGCATGGACATTAGCCACAACCAGCTTTTTTGATGAACCAGCTATCCGGTAACTGGTGATGACCGCAGTTTTTGGTAATCCGATCACAGGCTCTGTCTGTCGCATCCCGCATCGCGTAAGAGGTTCAATCACAGAAGCTATCAGAACACCTGTTTCAACTCCTTTATACGTAAAAGCACTGTTGAAGTCCCAAAAGGGTTGAGAGTTTTGGAGAACATCCCGTAGTGGTGTATTAAATGAGACTTCTTGCAAAAGTACTATATCCGCTTCACTGGATAGGTGAACGAGATCCTCGATTAATCCAGGTTTCCTGCTCTTGTAAATATTCCAGTCAAACACTGAGATATGGTCAGGGTTGAGACCAGTTATTGCTTTTAGGGTAGCTGCTCTACCTTCAGCGTCATCACATTCTCCTGCACTTCGAGTATACATCGGTGACATCGCAGCGGTTACAAACTGCTCCTGCCTGGGAACAAATGAGCAGCTGAACATTACACTCATCAGGAGTGAGAGTAGTACTACAGCTAATCTATTGGAAGTTATTCTAAACCTGATTATTTGGGACGGTGACACGTTGAATACCTTAAAACGACAAAATATGCCTAACTGGTTCAAAGACTATTACAAAAAACGTAATACCTCATATTAAAATTTTACAAAAAAAATGCCTACTTCCTTGTAAATCATCTCTACAATATAGCAGAATAGAAATAACACCAGCCCGATCAAAGCCCCAACAACTACCTAAGCCTTAACATTCCAGTATATCACTGTAATGGGATAGAGATTTTTCTATTTTTTGTGCTTTGAACGAAGCAGGGAACTTTCTAGCACAATTTCGAGGTTATGCGTGGGAGATAACCTCGTTCCACTTTCAATGTAATCTTAGTATACAAGACCGTTTAACGAATCTGACTAACTCAATAAACAGGAAGAACCCATGAGATATCCATCGCTTTTGTGTGTGCTTATCCTATCCGTCCTTGTTGGTTGCGCAAAAAAAGCGCCTGATCCCATAGCTGTTCTGATTCCGTCTCATCCAGTCAATTACCTGCAGGAGATAAAACCTCTGCTCGATAAACGATGTGCAGTGTGCCACTCCTGTTACAATTCTCCCTGCCAGTTGAAACTCAACTCATATGAAGGCGTAGATCGTGGTGGCAGCAAGGATAAGGTCTATAACGCGACTCGCCTGACAACCATGGACCCGACGAGGCTATTCACCGATGCGATGACCACTGAGGAGTGGCGACAGAAAAACTTTCATTCTGTTACGGATAACAGTGCTCCAGCAGGGTTGAATAACTCACTCATGCTGCAGATTCTTTCCCACAAGATGGAAAAGCCTGAAGTCAAAGGAGAGTACAACTCAGAGGCGGAAAATCTGACCTGCTCTGCAACCTCAATTGAGCTGGATAAATACCTCTCCAAACATCCCAATAATGGAATGCCATTCGGTTTCCCGCCACTTCAGCAGAAAGAATTTGAACTCATCGCCGGCTGGCTTGCTCAGGGTGCCAAAGGGCCCTCACCGGCAGAGCAGGATGAATTAACGAGCCCCAAAGATCCTGATGTCGCTGAAATTAAAAAATGGGAAATGTTTTTCAATAATCCCGATCCGAAATACGTAATGACCGCCCGTTATCTCTATGAGCATCTCTTTCTGGCGCATATAAAATTTGGAACCGATACAAACGAATATTATGAACTCCTTCGCTCAAAAACAGCTCCCGGAACCCCGGTAGATATTATTGATACTGTCCGGCCTTACGATGATCCGGAAGTAGAAGTCTTCTACTATCGGTTTCGAAAAATTCATTCGACCATTGTCCATAAAACCCATATGGTCTTCAATTTTGACGATGCAAAAATGGTGCGCTTCAAAGAGCTCTTCATTGAACCTGAATGGTTGGAACAGCCACACATTGTCGGATATGAACCGGTTTTTGCAGCCAACCCCTTTGCCTCTTTTGCGCAGATTCCACCACGCTCCCGCTATCAATTTCTTCTTGATAATGCCCATTACATTATCATGACCTTTATCAGAGGCCCTGTATGCCGGGGGCAGGTAGCACTCAATGTCATAAACGACCATTTCTGGATCATGTTTAAGGATCCTGACCATGATTTGAGCATCAAATATCCAGCCTTTCTTAAGCTTCAAAAAGACAATTTGATGATGCCAATCGAGAAAGGCAGCAAATTTCCCGTGGTCGATCTCATCGGCAATAAATATGACCAGGCTCTCGACAAATATTATCGTGCCCGGCAGGAATATTACATGACCCATAATTACAGTGGGATGAACTATGAGTCCCTCTGGAAGGGTAACTCCCCTGCAGATGCACCAATTCTTACTGTTTACAGACATTTTAACAGTGCCTCGGTACATAAAGGTGTTCTCGGCTCATTACCGCGCACCATGTGGGTTATAGATTATCCGTTATTTGAACGAATCTACTATGCTCTTGTTGCCGGGTTTGATGTGTACGGCACACTCGGTCATCAACTTGCAATTCGGCTCTATATGGATGGGTTGCGGGAAGAAGGAGAAAGCTACTTCCTCAATTATATGCCTGCTGAAAAAAGACGGGAGATGATGGAGTCCTGGTACATTGGAGTAAAACCGGAAAAAGTTCCGTACTACGATGCGGGTATGCCTTCCGGAATAGCATTTTCAACAGATACTCCACGACAGGAATTTATTGAATATGTCGTAAAAGAGCATATCAAACCGGAAACACACATCACTTTTGATCCGGTCAATTATCTCCCTGCGGGAGTTGAATATCCCCCTTTGCCTGATCAATACGTCACACTTGCTGATTACCTCCAGGCGTTCCGCTCAGTTTCCCAGCCCGGTACTAAATTTGTCTCACTGGTTAACGATTATAACGCTAATGTTGTCTATATCAGGGTAAGGAAAAACGATGGAAACGATGTAGTTATCTCTATGATTATGAACAGGTGGCATGACAATGTCGCCTATCTCTTTAAAGAAGCTGACACCTTAAAGCCTGAAAAAGATCGGGCTGACTTCATCCAAGGTTTTCATGGCTCATACCCCAACTACTTCATTGATATCACACAGGACAAACTTGAAGACTTCTTTGATCTCATGACTAATCTTGACACAATTGAAGAGGATGAAGCCAGAAGAAGGTTCAACAGTTACGGTGTAAATCGGGCCAACCCGAATTTCTGGGAGGTATATGATTGGTTCCAGAGCCGCTTTGACGATGACCAACCTGTTCAGTCAGGTCTTTTTGACCTTAATCGGTATTTTTATAAGGCTCTGTAGATCGGTTTAGCCAAATAAATACACTAGGAGTGTGTCCGACAATGGCCTTTCGCTCAAACTCTTCGGAATTTTCAAAAAATAATGCTCGCAATATCATGTACATGGCTGTGCTTATTTTTTGAAAATGTCTCGATTTTGACCAAAACCCCTATTCTCGGACAGCCTCCTAGTGTCATGTCATGTGTCAGATGTCGTAATACTGTGAAGCTTTTTCTCTTCCTGCAAGGCATGACTGATGGAGCATAGCAGCGCTATGTAACTGAAGGAGTAACGAAGTCAGGAAGTGAAAAGGGCAAGCAGAATTAGACATCTGAGGCATGACAGGACACTAGAATATGTATCTCTAAAAAAGGGACAGCTATGAACACCTCTGCACAAGATCAATTTTCGGGGCAAAATATTGTTGATGCGGCTATACGCATTGCGTTACTGGGGATTATGGCTGTCGCTTCACTCCGCATTATTCAACCTTTTATCATGCCAGCAGTCTGGGGGATCATCATTGCGGTTGCTGTGCATCCGTTTGTTGAGATGCTTGCAAAGCGTTTAGGCGGCAGAAAAAAAATTTCAGCCATCATTTTTGCTCTTGTGGCTATAGCTGCTCTGGTCGTTCCTACTTTCATGTTACTCTCCTCCTCTGTAAATGCGGTTCAGGAGTTGTCTGAGCAATTAGAAAATGATGTTTTGCGGGTCCCGCCTCCACCACCTGGTGTTGCCGATTGGCCGGTCATCGGCACTCCTGTAAATGCGACATGGAATCTTGCTTCTACCAATCTGGATGCCGTAATCACCAAATACTCCCCCCAACTGAGAGAAGCCAGTACAACGCTGTTGGCTAAGGCCGGCGGAAGTGCCAAAGGTCTTTTTATGTTCATAATATCCATCATGATAGCCACCGCCCTGCTTATTACAGGTGAAGGCGGGGTACGCGCTATAAACAAAATAATTACACGATTTGCAGGGGAAAAAGGCCCTGAACTGGTAACACTGGCAACAGCAACAATCAGAGGTGTAATGCAGGGTGTTATCGGAGTTGCGGTAATTCAGTCTGTTCTCTCTGTTATCGGGATGTTGCTTGTGGGTGTTCCTGCTGCCGGGTTATGGGCAGTGCTTGTGCTTATTCTGGCGATAATCCAATTACCGCCAATTCTTATACTCGGGCCTGTTGCTGCCTGGGTATTCACTTTTGCTGACCAGGTCCCTGCAATATTATTTCTAATCTGGGCGCTGGTTGTAAGCGGCTGTGATGGTTTTTTAAAGCCTGTACTCATGGGGCGCGGCGTCGATGCTCCGATGCTGGTAATTCTTTTGGGTGCGCTTGGCGGAATGATGCTATCAGGCATTATCGGCCTCTTTGTCGGAGCTGTAATACTGGCCATCAGTTTTACACTCTTCATGGCCTGGGTAGATGAGAGTGAAACGGAAAAAACAGATGCTGGTTCTTCGGAGACGGCATGACACAGCACTGTAATTCAACAACGTTCAGTCAATTCATGTTCCGCATTTTTATCGTATTGATAATTATCTGGCAGAGTGGGTGCACAAAGGTCGGACCGGATTTTCAACTGCCAGTCCAATCCCCCCCGACAACATGGAGCCAAGAGGAAAATGATCTCTTTAAGAGTCCTTCACAGCCCGACTCTGTTGCATGGTGGGAGCATTTTAATGACCCTCTTCTCAACACCCTGATACGAACAGCGTACGAGCAAAACCTCACTTTGCGTACAGCTGCTATACGAATTCTCGAATCGCGGGCCCAGCTTGCCAGGGTCAGGGGAAACATCTACCCGCAATCCCAGAATATTAACGGAAATATTTTCACCACAGGAACACCAGAGACAGGTGCCGACAGATATTTCAATTCAATCTCCACAGGGTTTGATGTTGCCTGGGAGATGGACTTCTGGGGCAAATTCCGCCGTTCGATAGAGTCCGCCGATGCTAACCTTATGGTTTCTATGGCGGATTATGAAGATCTTCTTGTCAGTCTCACAGCAGAAGTAGCAAGAACATACGTGGATATCCGTACGGTGCAGGAGCGAATTAAGCTAGCACAAACAAACGCAGAACTTCAGGAAAAATCTCTGCGGCTTGTAACTCTGCAATTCGAGGCCGGAGTAGTAACGGAACTCGATATCCTCCAGGCCAAGACTTTGCTCTACAGCACACTGACAACAATTCCTTCATTTGAGGCCACACTCGCAACCTATATAAACAGCTTAGGGGTGCTTCTGGGTATGATGCCGGAAGAGGTTAGTCTACTCATCCAGCCCGAAGGAAATGTACCCGATTTCACCTCTCAGGTAGCACTGACTATTCCTGCCCAACTGCTGCGTCGCAGGCCTGATATTCGTCGATCTGAAATGGCGGCCGCCGCCCAAAGCGAGCAGATAGGTATCGCCCGCACAGAACTGCTGCCGAGCTTTACCCTCTTTGGTTCCATCGGCTGGAGTGCTGATGATGCAGGCAGTAACAGCCTTGATGATCTTTTTGACTCAAACAGTTTTTCATATAATTTTGGGCCGGGATTTACCTGGAGCGTCTTCAATTATGGACGATTAAAGAACGAGGTCCGCATTCAGGATGCCCGCTTTCAGCAAGCGGTTATCAGGTATCAGGAAACCGTACTTAATGCCGCAAGAGAGGTGGAAGATGCAATGCAGAGTCTTGTTCATTCTCGCAAAGAAGCTGAACTTCTGAAAAAAAGTGTCGAAACATCGAGACGATCTGCCGAGCTATCGATGTTGCAGTATACAGAAGGCCTCGCAGACTATCAGCGGGTACTGGATTCGATTCGCGCCGTCACCCAGAAAGAAGATCAATATGCCCAGACAACAGGCAAAATAGCCAATTTTACAATAGCCCTCTACAAGGCATTTGGTGGTGGCTGGAATATTTCAGAGAAAGAACCGTATCTACCGGATGAAGTAAGAGATGAGATGGAGAGCAGAACCGATTGGGGTACACTGCTCTCACCCGTACCCACTGCCACCGAGTAAAATATGTTTAAATTTTTAGATAAATTCAATTCCAGAGAATACGGCTTTAGAAATCTATTATGCTTCCTACTGATCTATATTTTCGGAAGTCCGTTTATCAGCTCGTATCCCTCGCTCTCGTTTGTTGCCCATACGTTACTTTCACTCACATTATGCTTTAGCGTCCTGGCGGTTCAAAAACAACAAAACTACCGATCTTTTGCAATGGCAGCGTTGCTCCCTGTCCTGATTTTATACTGGCTCGATATTTATAACCTGATTCCGTTCAGCCGGCTGGGTTCATATAGTCTGATAGCCCTCTATTATTGCTTGTTAGTCATATCATTTGCCATTCAGATAAGCCGTTCCAAACACATTACCTTTAATCTTCTTTGTGCAACTCTCTGCCTCTACCTGATAATCGGTCTTTTCTGGGGAACTTTATACGCTCTGCTTTATGAGATAAATCCCGAAGCCTATTCCGGAGCAATGCTTGAAAATACAAAGGGAAGACAACTTATTGTTTTTAATTATTTCAGCATGGTAACACTTACCACTCTCGGCTACGGAGATATA
Source organism: Desulfosediminicola flagellatus (assembly GCF_005116655.2). GTDB lineage: Bacteria > Desulfobacterota > Desulfobulbia > Desulfobulbales > Desulfocapsaceae > Desulfopila > Desulfopila flagellata. The sequence continues at coordinate 5,141,768 of NZ_CP050698.1, forward strand.
ACCCCGCAGACACCGGGTGCAGCAGCCCTGTGTCAGTTTGAAGCAATAATTGGACAATTTTTTACCGCTGTAATTGTGGCCTGGTACGTCGGTAACTTCGTCGCCCGGCAGGATCGACCAAAAAAAGACTGAAGCACCCACTCATTTTCTATTACAGGTTTTCACATTATGTCTGACGATAAAAAGAATCCCGATTCAGCTGTTGAAAATAGCGCATCAACAGCTCCGGAAAAAGGTAGCGGAAGTAGTGCTGTCACATCATGGACGACTGCAATTATTATTGCCTGTATCGCTATATTCACCGGCCATATTATGGCTGACAAATACACGCCCTACACCAGTAACGCAAGGATAGAAGCATTTGTTGTGCCTATTGTTCCGGAAGTATCCGGAACGTTAAACCGTGTAAATGTTACCAACAACCAGCTGGTTACCAACGACGAGGTACTGGCAGTAATAGATTCAACAAAATATGAATTGGCAGTTCGTAGGGCAGAAGCTGATTTGCAACTCGCGACCCAATCATCTGAGGCGGATATTTCTTCTGTTACAACCGCTCAGGCAAAGGTCGCAGAGGCAGAAGCCAACCTAAGAAATGCAGAGGTGAAGGGTAAACGTATAATTAAACTCTCCACACAGGGCGCGGCATCTGTCTCAAGAGCAGATGATGCCCGCTCGCGGATTGAAGCGAACAAAGCCAAGTTGGCGAGTGCACGTTCCGAGCTTGAAAAGGCAAAGAGTAATCTTGGCAATACCGGCAAAGATAACGCTCGTGTACGATCGGCACTGGTAGCTCTGGAGACAGCCCAGCTTGATCTTGCCCGCAGCTCAATTCAGGCACCTTCTAATGGAATCATTACCAATCTGACTATTGATGTCGGCCATTATGCCAGTATTGGTTCTCCGCTAATGACTTTTATATCTACCCGATTTGTCTGGATTCAGGCAGATATGAGAGAAAACTGTTTAATGAACATGAAAGCCGGAAACCCTGTAGAACTGGTACTTGATGCAGCCCCCGGCAGAGTGTTTAACGGTGAGGTAATGAGTGTAGGGTATGGTGTTTCCGATAATGTGAATAACACCCTCGGAGGACTGACAACTGTTCAACCTACACAAGGATGGCTCAGACAGGCCCAACATATGCCAGTATTGATACAATTTTCTGATGATGCATCTAAAAATTTCAAACGGGTCGGCGGTCAGGTTAATGTAATTATTTATACTGGGGATAATTCAATTTTAAACTTTCTCGGAAAATTCTGGATCAGGATGATCAGTATTGTCTCCCATGTCTATTAGATTGGTGGCTAGACTTGACTCTGCAAAATCTTTCAATATTTCGGCTTTCCACCGGCGTTACCGCTGCTGTCGCTGTGAGTTACGGCGGTAGTTGGTTCCTTTCATTTCTTACGCCCATTTTCACCTTTATGTTTCTGGCCATGCCTGTCTGGATTGGAGCAAGAATGGCACGACAGCTTGTGTTTCGTCTTGGCTATTCGCTCCTGTTGGGTATTGCTATAAGTGAATTTCTGCTCAATTATCCGTTGCTCTGTGTTCCTGTATATGGATTGCTTCTCTTTTTTATCTATTATAACGATACACCAACTGCCCCTCCTATGGCTGCCATGTTCATGACAATGGGAATCACCATGATTCCGATCATAAGTTTTTCAGGTCAGGGAGTAGCACATGTTATCGCCTCCTATCTTCTGCTCAACATGGTTGGGGGGCTGATCTTTGCATGGATATTCCATAGCCTTTGTCCAAATAGTCTGGCTGAACAGGGACCACAGCAAAAAAAAGCAGCCCAGCCTCCACCACAACCCGATAATGCAGAAAGAGCACGCCTGGCAGTGGTCAGTACTCTTGTTGCACTTACTGCAGTCATCATCTTTTTTGCCCTGAACTTATCCCAACATGCTCTTGCAATGATCTATATCTGTTTCATGGCAGGCACGCCCAACACCAATGCATCTGTTGTCGTCATGAAAGCAAACGCCACCGCGACGTGTATTGGTGGCTTTGCCATAATAATAGCTTTCAATCTGCTTGTGGCAGTACCTGTCTACCTGTTTCTTATCATGCTAACCCTTGTGTTTTCGCTCTTTTTCTGCAAGCAAATCTATGGCGGCGGAACGCATGCTGCAGCATTCACATCAGGATATACAACCTTTCTGATTTTACTGGGAAGTTCAACAGGCGTTGATAAAACTGCTGCAGCAAATTTCTACCTGCGTATTGCCCAGGTTCTCTTCGCCGGGTTATTTACTCTCATGGGCCTGATGTTGGTTGAGCACTTTCTGCGTCCCAAAAAGTGGGGATTACGAAAACTGATTCACGGAGTTGCAAATCGAAGGAAAAACATTACTTCCTGACAACAATGAGCATTTTATTGGTAGGCGCTCTATGAACACCTACAGTTATGATGTTTTCCAGGCTTTGGTGTGATTAATTGATCGTTTACCTTGATCGTATTGACTGACGTGTTTCAGGATGAGAACTCACTCGAGGATTTTAGACCTGCTCCTGCCCCTTGATGCCGTCTTTCAGACCGCATCAAACGACCGTCTATCTATTCAGCTTCTGAACGAGTCAAGAAAGCGGTAGACAACTGGAGAAATCTCTCACAGATCACCTCATTTTGACTCTGGTGCAGCACTTGTGCATAATTAAAAACACAATGTTTGTGAAGTTAGCCCGAAGATTTCACAATTCTCAGAAATATTACGACATCTTAAGGTTTACAACACACTGGGCATAACGAGATCATCTGCAATATTAGGCAGAATCATCAGGTGGATACAACAATGAAACAACACAACACATATCAGCATTATTGTCTGATATTCTCATTTTTCATCTCTATCAACCTATTCATAATAGCTATTTGCACTTCTCTATCTTTTGCTGAAAAACGCTTTCCTGTATGGGATGAGCAGGTTTTTGCTGAAGTTGAAAAACGTCATGGACTAAAAGCTTCTGAAAGGATCAGAGATCTATACGACCTTATCCGGAATAATCTCAATAAAAATGAAATGGAACAGCTGGAGATTGTAAATGATTATATGAATGGTCTTCAGTGGATCGCGGATTCAAATCTCTGGAAGCAGGAAGACTACTGGGCCACACCGTTTGAGACCATGACCACCTTCGGCGGTGATTGTGAGGATATAGCCATTGCCAAATATACAGCACTCCGCCTCATGGGATTTAATGATGACAGCATGGGCTTTGCCTATGTGATTACAGCAAAGAAAGAACGACATATCGTTATGGTGTATAAATCGGCCCCAGACAAAGAATCTCTTATTTTGGACAACCTTCATCCCGATGTGGTTACAGCAAAAGAACGAAAAGATTTGATGGCCGTTTACGCATTTAAAAACAACGGTGATCTCTTTGTTATAAAAGATGAAGGCAATGGTAATCGCTCAGTGCTGGCAAAAAAGGAAAACAGCACACTTCAAAAATGGCTCACTGTAAAAAAACGCGCACGGGAAAACACAGCCAGCTATCTCCCTTTTAATGGAGGAAAACCGTTGATACCTGAGTGGGCGGAGCCCCCTGACTTGAAGGCTGTCCGAGACGAATAATTTTCATCTAAATCGAGACACTCGATAAACTTCATGGAGGATAGAATGTACAAAATTATACTCGTTGCTTTTGTTCTGATGTTGAGTGTTCTACCTGCTTATGGCACAGACGAATTCGATACTGAAAAAATGATCACTGATCTTGAGCAAAAAATTAAACTGTCACAAGAAAAACTGGAAAAACTCAAGCCTGCACTTGATGAGAAAAGTACTGAATTGAAAAAATCCATTCATGAATCTATAGACAAGGGTTTTGCAGAGCTTGAGAAGCTCTCAAAAAATTTTGAAACCTTGTCAAAAGATGCTGAGAAAAAAGTACAGGATGTGCTGACCAGCGAGGAAATGCAACAGCTCCAAGATTATTTGAAAAACATCGATAAGGAGGCGATTCAGCGGGTAAACGAAACCATCATTGACGAAGTATCAGCACTTCTTGAACTGACAGAAGAACAGGTCGTAAAGCTTAAACCGATGCTTGACGATAGCTTTAACCAGCTTGCTGATCTCCTAAATGATGTTTCCAGAAAAGGCACAGAAAGCCTTGGCGAATTTAAGACTCGATACGATGAATGGGCTAAAGATTTACAGAAAAAACTTAAAGGTGCGCTAAATAACAAACAACTCGATACCCTGGAAAAACATAACGAAGAGCTGAAAGTCAAAATTGAGGAAAATGTGTATGCAATATAATCTTTCCCTCAACCGTATTATTCAAAAACGAAACCGATCATAACTACGAATCAGCTCAAGGATGTGAGGTCTAAGGGATTAAGGTGAGAAGCAGGGCAACAACTTGCTCTGCTTGCCTTTCCTTTTACGTAGAATATTTCTTACTACTTACCTGCCTTTGAATAACCGAAGTCAATAACCCAACCTCGATAGGCTTTGAAATGTAGTCGTTCATACCGGCATCAATGCACTTCTCTTTGTCTCCGGCCATTGCGTTAGCGGTCATTGCAACTACCGGAATGTCAGCTCTATGAGAATATTTTTTGTTATGGCGTAAAATCCTTGTCACTTCAAGACCATCGATTCCGGGAAGCTGTACATCGGTAAATATGATATCATAATCGTTTATTACCAACATCTCTAAGCCTTCTTCGCCGGAGACTGCCAGGTCAACCTGTCCCCCTATTGCCTTCAACATACGAGAGATAACTATCCGGCTGATTTTATCATCCTCAATAACAAGAGCATTAAACGAAGTAATTGGTATTACCTGATGCAACGTATGAGTCGAAATACCATTTTGTGCAGGCCTATCCTGAATATGAAACGGCAAATGAAGATAAAATGTAGATCCCACACCTTGCTGACTCTCAAAGCAGAGTCCGCCACCCATCAAGAGAACAAGCTGTCTGACAATAGCCAGACCAAGGCCTGCCCCCTGCCTTTCAGAATTGTTTGCCACTTGAGTAAAGCTCTCAAAAAGGGCAACCTGATCCTCATCAGCAATCCCTATCCCGGTATCTGCAATAGTGATTAAAAGAACAGCATGAGTCCCATTGCGGTGTAAGACATCTGTTTCAATTTTTATCCCACCTTCGCGGCTGAATTTTATTGCATTACTTACGAGATTCATCAGAATCTGGGATAATCTGTTTTCATCTCCAATCAATAGCTCAGGAATGTCCGTATTATACTGAATTGAAAGGTAGAGTTTCTTGCTTTCAGCAACAAGAGAAAACATGTCATCCACACTGCTTAGGACCTCACTGAAATTAAACGGTTCCTGATGAAGGTCCAACTTCCCGGCCTCGATTTTGGTAATATCGAGGATATCTGCAATTATACCGGATAATCGTTTACATGAAGTAATCCCCATATCCACATAATGCTGCTGATTTTCTTCTAAACTTTCCGACCTAAGTAATTGAAGCGTACCCATAATTCCATTTATGGGTGTTCGCAAATCATGACTCATATTTGCCAGGAAAATAGATTTTGCATGATTGGCAAGCTCGGCCTGTTGTTGAGCATCCAGCAATTCAGTAACATCAACCTGAGAGATTAAGACTCTTGACCAGTCAGATTCACACCCTGGATCAACAGCACTACTGACTCGGATAACCCTCCTGTTTCCTTTCAAAGTATTGATTGTATATAGTTGCGATTTAGATTTACCGGTACTGGCCAAATCCACCAATCCCTCAATGAAAAGAGGTAATGCCCTATCTTCATTAAGCACACGATCCAGCCTGTTCATCAGCTGATCACGATCGTCTGCCTCAAACAAGGCCTGGCATGCGGAATTGACATCTATAATGTTTGCTTTGCAGGCTATTTTTCGGGTAAAACCAATGTCAGTCTCTAAGTAGGCTTTAAGGTCAGTAACTCCTGTCGCCAGCAAGACATCAATACTTTTTTTGATCTCAGAAAAGTCCTCTAACCAAATGGAAGCCGGAGTAAAATCAAATATGCTTCTGTATCTTTTTTCGCTCTCAACCAGTGCCTGATCAGCTCGCTGGCGCTCAGTGATATCACGGGCAACACCCAGTATATAGGTTTGTTCTCTGGTGGTGTAGCTGCATATTGCTACCTCCACAGGAAAGGTTGTTCCATCTTTCTTTCTGTGAAGCCCTTGACTTCTATGCGGTAATCCCTGGTTGAGGTCATTGAAAATTGCCAATATCTCATCATCAGTATGTCCAACTTCAATTTCATTAGTAAACATAGTGAGCAGTTCCTGCTCGCTGTATCCGGTGGAGATACACGCCTGCTCATTGACCATGACAAATCGACCAGTAGAATCCGCAAGAAAGATTGCATCCCGTGCATTTTCCACAAGTAGTCGAAACCGCTCTTCATTATCTTTAAGAGATGTAATATCAACAAGGTATCCCTGAAAGTGGGTTACCTTCTGATATGTATCTCGAATGACTGTTGTGAAATTTTCTACCCAGATAAGCTGTCCGTTTTTACCTACCAGGCAGTAAGGAGTCTGCGAAAATCGACTGGCTCCCTCGTGTTCATGACCACGAACTTCCTCTATTACACGATCAAGATGAGGCGGATAAATCAGATCTATATACGAAACTTTGCCGGAGAGAAAATCTTCAACTTCATAACCGAGCAGCTCATGCACATTTTGTGAAACATACTCAACCGGCCAACCATCTGTATTCCTATATTTAAATACAACAACATTACCAGTGACAAAGAGATTACGCTCCTGCTGCAGTTCCTCATTTGCTTTGACCAACTCACTATTGAGGCGAAGAAGTTGCTGCTCAGTCTTCTTCCTGGAATCCACCTCTTTTTGCAGCTGTATATTTGCGGAAGCCATTGTAGCGATTTCGCGCCCCATAAACTCGAGCAACATGGCCGCTGATTCTACTTTATCTCTGGATACAATCCTGACCTTCTTCAGGGCATTCCAATACACTTCAGGGTCGAGCCCCAGTTCATTGGCATAACTCATGGCCTCTTCTTTGTCAGGAGGACTGTCAAAAACCTGCCCCATGACCAGAAAACCCATTGTTTTCTGCCCAACAACAATAGGGATTCTGCCATCCAGCATACCTGCATGACAACGAAGGACTTTTGATTTCCTACCACCCACAAAGGACGGCTTCTCATTTGCTATTGCCTGACATCGTTGCAATCCCAGAGAACTTGCACGGATAATGTCCATACAGGCAGGTTCAGTTTCACCGGCAAAACAGAGGAGGCGCCCCTCAGAATCAAGACATGCATTAGCAAAACCTGTCGCATCGTAAAAGCGTTGCTGAAGCTGATTGAGCTTTTCACTTCCAATCAGGTCAAGCAGATTTCCATTCATTTCCATCAAAATCAACTGCCTTTATCGTTGGTGTTGATTGTGCATCCCTCATCGTCCAGCACGATAGGGATGTCTTTAAAATCTCATTACGAAGGTGTTCATCCTCTTTTCAATCCAATACTGTGATCCATTATGACATTTTTCAATAATGCTGAGGCAATCTCAATAGACTCTCATAGAATATCACAGCTGTCATTAATAGGAATTGCTTTTACAGCCTGGTAACTCAATCGCTTATAATGAACTCTTTAGACCTGAAACACCTTCAACAGCTGAGAGTTCTGGATAGCCTAAATATTGCTAAGTGAGATGGTCAACTAACGACAATTGCAATACACTCGTTTTCTTGGCCGGTTAAAGCTATCTGTCCATCACAATAATAGGTAAATCCGGCGACTGAACTGAGCAGCACAAAGATTTGCACACACAATATTACAAGTAGTTTATCGATAGTTTTACGACCATCACGTATCTTTGATGTATCCTTTTTATCGCCCTGTTGAGGGATTACTGTTTATCTCGAAATTTGAGATGACACCTGCATAAAAACAGTAATCATCCAAAAGTTGACATTTTGCAAGGAGTCATTCAGGCACGCATGACAGGCCTGACACATCCCCACCATTGGTATAGCCAGTCTATTATGTTACACTCTTCTGATGGGTATTAAGCGCCACATGAACTCTATGAGAAATCGTTTGGAGATCTAGATGAAAACCTATTTCGCTTCACCGGAACGATCAGACAAGCAGCAACTTGCCGCAGAAATTGAAATCGTCAGCCAAAGCCCAATTGTTTCAAGCGTACTCCATTCTGTTGGTGGCCTGCTTGCCGTATTGAATGAACATCGACAGATAATTGCCATTAACGATTCGTTTCTAAAGATGCTTGGTATCTCAGATCCGTCAGAGGCTCTAGGGCTGAGACCAGGTGAAGCAGTTGGGTGTATCCATGCTCACGAGGAAGAAGCCGGGTGCGGAACGAGCAAATATTGTTCAACCTGCGGTGCGGCTATTGCTATAGTAACCTGTCAAGAGCAAAACATTCCGGTTGAACGTACATGTGCTATACAAGCCTCCAGAGGTGGAGAAACCATCGATGTCGCCCTATCAATCCGGTGTCACCCGATAACTATCAACAACTCACAGTATCAGCTCCTTTTTGCCACAGATATTACAGCCCAGGAGCAACGGGCAGCTCTGGAACGCACATTTTTCCATGATGTTAATAATGCACTAACCATGCTCGTCCATGCAAGCGAACTTCTTCAGATACAAGCGCCTTCTCAGCTTGCAGAAATCATCCATCAGGCATCTCTGCGGCTACATAAAGAAATCGAAATCCAACGCTGTCTCTCCACAGAACAACATACCACCTACCAACCTCTATGGACTCGGGTAAAAGCCCCAAAGGTTTTCAATGATCTCAACCAGTTTTTTTCACACCACAAAGCAGCAGTCGGTAAAAAACTGGTATTTAAAGAACCAGATGAAGATTTTGAAATCACAACGGACATATCAGCACTCTATCGCATCCTCATCAATATGATAGTTAACGCATTGGAAGCCACTGAAATAGACAACGAAGTAAAAATCTGGATTGCACCACCTACTCAAACGTACCTAACTTTCTGTGTCTGGAACGATGCACTTATCCCGCAAGAAATACAAAAGCGAATTTTCCAACGTAACTTCAGTACAAAAAACGAGTCCGGCAGAGGCATAGGAACCTACTCAATGAAGCTGTTTGGAGAAGGGATCCTTGGAGGAAAAGTAACATTCAGCTCTTCACCCGGAGAAGGTACACTCTTCAGATTTTCGCACCCGATATAGTTAGTTTTCATCCTAAAACTCAGCATTTTGTTCAAGATCGAGGCGCGGCTCAAATTTTACCGCAAGCATATAGCTGATATTCTGAGGATAAAATTCGGGCCACAACGCTGATATTGAGCAGCAAGGTCGTTTTAGGACGGAAACTAGTTAGACGGCTATTTCTGACTAGTTTACAACTTAACAACCCCCAAACCATTTCCTCTTTCTGCTCGGTTAACCTTATCATTCATCATCAGCACGCATCGCAAAAAAACTTTTAACCTCAGAGGCTCTGTATGAACCGATATGAATATGATGTAATTGTAATTGGATCTGGTACCTCAGCCTATTATGCAATTGATGGGTTAAGCAAAAATTCTACTTTTAAGATAGCCGTTGTCGATGAACGTCCCTATGGCGGAACCTGTGCCCTACGTGGCTGCCAGCCCAAGAAATACCTGGTAAGTAATGCTGAGGCGGTCGCCATGGCAAACCACTTACATGGTCGTGGCATCACCTCAACCCCTACAACAGACTGGAAAGCCTTACAGGATTTGAAAAATGAATTCCTCAAAGGACGATCAGAAGCCGATGTCAAACATTGGAAAAAGAAGGGCGTAGCAACCTATCATGGCAGAGCCCGAATGACCGCTGATAACGAGGTACAGGTCGGCAATGATCTCTTGCAAGCCAACCGTATTATTCTGGCAACCGGAGCAGTACCCCGGCACAGTGATATCGAAGGCAGTGAGTTCCTTCACGACAGTGAATATTTTCTGGACATGCCAGATCTTCCGAAACGGATTGTATTTATCGGTGGCGGGTATATCTCATTTGAATTTGCTCATGTCGCAGCCAGAACCGGTGCCCAGGAAGTTGTCATTATGAACCGCTCATCACGCCCGCTCAGATCTTTTGACAATGACATTGTGACGACGATTATGCAGGCCAGCGCAGCATCTGGCATCAATGTTCTGCTTAACACTTCTCCATCAAAAGTTATAAAAAATGGTAACGAATATCTGCTGCACACGTCTACAGGAGATGTAATTACGACCGATCTTATTATCGAAGCTACAGGCCGTATACCTAATCTTTCTGTATTAGACGGAGAAAAGGGCAATGTTTCTTTCTCGTCCAAGGGAGTAATTGTAAATGATTTTCTGCAAAGCACTACAAACCCAAAAGTCTATGCAATAGGTGATTGCGCCGCTACGCCATATATGCTGGCACCGGTCGCGGATAAAGAAGGGCAGACAGTTGTTCAGAACATTGTAAACGGCAACAGCACAACCATAGATTATTCAGAAATTCCAAGTGCAGTCTTTACTATCCCAAACATTGGTTCAGTTGGCTTAACGGAAGAGCAAGCCAAAGAAAACGGTCTCGATATACGGGTAAACCAAGGAACCACGACACAGTGGCCATCATCTAAACGGATAGGTGAAGAACACGCCTCGTATAAAGTCATTATTGATAACTCCACAGATCTCATTGTTGGCGCTCACATTGCCAGACACAATAGTTCAGAAGTAATAAATGTGTTCGCCCTGGCAATCAAATTCAAGATTACAGCAAAAAATCTTGCTGATTTCATGTGGGCCTATCCAACCTACACATCTGATCTAAAATACATGGTGAAATAAGGTAACACTGCTATTGGCTTTTCTCAAAGAAGAATGAATACGCTGTTACTCCACCACTTGCAACTTAACCGCACACCACTCTGTCGTATTGCATCTACTCTCGACCTGTCCTAGCTTTTGTTACAAAAGGAAGATGTTTTAGTCGACGATAAAGCCAAACCTGTCGTAAGGTAGGGACGGAAAGCTACGGGTCTGTTGAGAAAGCCGGGCTACCTTGAGACAAGGTAGCCCGGCTTTTCTATTTCTACTGATACTGAAGATTGTGACATTACGTTGATGGATTTAGCCAGCGGTTGCCTTATGCCATCATAGCCATCATACAGTTTCACAAAATTTTGAGGCAGCCATTAATGTCCACATGAGGTAACCACAGGGAGGAACATCATGTCATTCAGCGCATATCTCGTAGGCTCCTGGGAGAGTCGGTTCGGTGTTGGTACAGCCCTTCAGATTATCAATCCAACACTTGATCATTTAGAGGTTATTGTCGCCTTTTTTGACGACAATGAACATTGCCTCAAGACCATGAATGGGGAATTGAGCCCCAATGACATGTGGGAGGTCGTAGTACCCAAATTGGAGAAACAGTTTGGTGTGGCAAAAATCATTTCGCACAGGGATAAGGAAATAATGCCGGGGATTGTTGGTTTTCAAAGGCATGTTCTGGCAATCCCCACACCCACAGAGATAGCTTTTTCAGAGGCTCCTTTGGCTGCTATTCCAGAAAAATATGCGGCAGATGAATTAAAAAAGATTTTGGCTGGTTGTCCATAAATAGTAGTAGCGTTGCATAGCAAACAGGTCTTTCAGTGCTATTCGCGGGGACTCCTGAACGGGAGTCCCTGTTTCGCACAATCAATCTGTTGGTTGCAACTCTGCAGACACTGTTTGCTGTTTTTATCAACTGTACAACCTAAGCAGGTAGACAGTCAGTACACCGGCAATCATCGTCAGTAAAAGATTTTTGGTTGTATAATGGATTACAAGACATGCAATCACTCCGAAAATCCCCTGCCAACCGGCATTAGCTGCGCTGGGTGCTACTAATGAAACCAGGATGGTTCCCGGTAATGCATCAAGAAAACTCCTCAGCGGTCCGGATTGCGGCAGTCGATCCGCCAGCAATAACCCACCAAATCGAAAGGCATAGGTAATAGCAGAGGCCGCCAATATAACAATGAGGCCGTTTTCCAGAAAAAGATTATTGTCCATTATCGTACTTCTTTAGTTTTCTTCGTTTTTAAAGCCGCTCAGGGCAGCGGCTAAAGCACCGCCAACGCCGCCGATAACTATATACCATTTGCCGGGCAGGAACGTTTCGCAAACAAGTGCCAACACAATTGCAACACCCCAGGGGATCATATCACCCTTCCCTCGCCATAAGCTGAGAGTCAATGCTGCAAATACTGCTGTAAAGGCAAAATCGAGTGCATATTTCTCTGGCTGACTGATAAAACTTCCAAGCAGATTCCCACCCAACGTCCCCGAAGACCAGGCACACAGCAGTAATAGCCCACCTCCTAAGAGAAAAAAGGGATTGGTTCCTGTTTTTCGATGTTCGGCAATAGTTACCGCCCAGTTTTCATCAGCTACCAAGTGCATAAAAAGAGCTTTTCTCCATAGTGGATGACCACTGAAAACAGGTTGCAAAGACGCGCCAATAAGCAGGTAACGTAAGTTAATGATGAAAACAGCTATAGAAATAGTGATAACCGATAGCGGAGACTGCCACATATCCACCATCACAAATTGCGCAGATCCGGCAAACATCAGAATATTCATGGCCGACATTTCAGCCCAGCTAACACCTTTCTGAGCACTCAACACGCCAAGCACCCCGCCGTACGTTACTGCACTGATTGCAAGTGGGATATTTGCAAGTGCCCCTCTATAGAGGCTTGAGTATTTTGCTAATGCAATTTCAGGTGATGCAGTCTTCATGATTTTTAAACAAGCCTAACATGTTGATGCATTTCGACAATCAGAGCGCAAGACTCCGAGGTTGTAAGTTGATCCATGATAAGAAAAACAATACCCTATAGAGTAATAGATATATAGATTCAGATTTTCAGAAATTGAACAAGTACAGTTGATGCGAAAAAGGGGATTTTATCACGACTCTCTTTCAGAGATGAAGTTTGATGATAAAAGTCGCTATTCGTTAGCCAGAAATCGGGTGAGGTGGTCAGATGCCTTAATAAGATGCCTCTTCAGCACCTTCTTTGCTGCAGGTATATTCTGCTCCCGGCACGCTTCAAGCAATTGCCAATGTTCTTTCTGCGATATTTTTGCCGCCGCCAGATGATCGAGATAAATCACCAAATATCTAGCCACATTATTATGCAGGCTCTGTATTGTATTGAGCAGCATCGGCATTTGCGCCGCGCTATAGAGTATTGCGTGAAATTCCCAGTTGAGGTCACTCCAGTTTTCTTTTTCGGAGCCACTGTCAATAATTTCAAGAATCCCCTGTGATCGAATCAGATCAGACACGCCAAGCTGCGGAATAGCTCTCTCTATTGCCACCAACTCAAGAGCAACACGCATGGCATATATTTCCTCAACCTCGGATGCCGAAAGCTCAGCGACAACTGCACCCCGTTTGGGAAAAAAAGAGACCAGACCTTCGGCTTTGAGCTGTACTAAGGCCTCTCGCAACGGGATCTTACTGACCCCCAGTTCCTCTGCAATGCGATCCTGCCGAAGAGGTTGATTGGCCTTATATTTACCATTCAGGATATCCTGTCTGAGATGATTGGCTATAATATCCGGGGTATTGGTCTGTCCACTGAGGAATACGGCTGATTTTGCATTCATGGCTCGAAAGTATACGTGGAAAGAGTAGATGTCAATATCAGGAATGTGTGCATACAATACCTGCAGCCTGCAAACTATTCGCTATTCGCTCTATTTTCGGCTGATCGGGTGAAGCCATTGCAAAATCATAGTGTTGCCCTAATGCTGCATATTTACTGCTGCCGAAATCGTGGTAAGAGAGCAACTCAACTGATTTCAAATTCTGCATATTTTGACAGAGATTTATGATACCCACTACATTTTCTTCTGTGTCGTTTAACAATTTAACAAGAGGAACTCGAAGACATACTGAATAGCCTGCCTTGTCGATCCGGAGAATGTTTTCGATGATTATCCGGTTTGATACACCTGTGAGGTCTTTATGCGTGCTCTCATGAGTGTGTTTTAGATCAATATAGACCTCATCAATATATTCGAAGATGTCAGCAACATTCTCATAGTCGAAAAATCCGCTTGTCTCTACTGCGGTGGATATTCCTGCATCAAAACAGGTGGTCACAAGTTTTCTCAACAGTTCCGGCTGAGCCATTGGTTCCCCGCCCGAAAAGGTCACACCGCCTCCGGAGCTTCTGTAAAAAACAGCGTCACGGATTAACACATCGACAATTTTCTCAACAGTCAGTTCTTCACCAACCAACTCTCTCGCAGAATTCGGGCAGACCTTAACGCAGGTTCCACAACCAGTGCAGCAATCACGGTCATAAATGAGCCGCCCGCCTTCCATGCGACAGGCCCCTGCGCCACACGATTCTACACACTTGCCGCATTCTGCACATCTCTCATGCCAATAGAGAATCTGTCGTTCGAAAGCCCAGGACTCCGGATTACTGCACCACCTGCAACGTAAAGGACATCCTTTAAAAAATACGGTGGATCGTATGCCCGACCCATCATGCAGGCTCCAGCGCTGAATATTAAAAATCATACATCATTCCCTTCCTGTAATTCCTTAAAACATAGACAGAAAATCACGTTAGAGAATACGAGGTTCGCTCTATGATCGCATTCTGAACTTCTCGTGAAAGGGTTGTAAATCGTGCGCTGTAACCGGCAACCCGTACTAATAAATTCCTATGTTTTTCTGGTTGCTCCTGCGCTTCAAGAAGTGTCTCTTTATCAAAAACATTGAACTGCACATGAAAAGCATCAAGCTCAAAATAGCCTTTTATCAATCCAGCCAACTTGTTCAGATCAGTTTTCTTTTTGAGTGAATCAGGAGAGAGTTTGATATTTAGCAGGGTGCCACCAGAATGACGACCATGATTGATCTTGGCGGTTGAGCGCATTGCCGCCGTGGGGCTTGTAACATCTGTTCCTGCATGAGCTGAACAGCCTTCTGTAAGGTGTTCACCCGAACGTCTTCCGCAGGGAGTTGCACCGACAGCTTTTCCGGCTGGAATATAGTTCGAGATCCCCATAAATGCTGAATTAAACGTGCTCCCGTAGATATCTGTATACCTGCTTATCTCCTTGTGGAACCAATTACTTACTTCGACTGCGATACAATCAACATAATCGTTATCGTTACCAAATTTTGGAGCGGCCTTTGCTTTTTGATGCAAATCTTCATATCCGAACCAGTTGCTCTCAAGTGCTTTACCAAGTGTTGTTATATCAATCTCACGATTATCAAACACAAGATGTTGTATAGCTGCAAGCCCGTTTGCTGCATCTGCAATACCGATACCTGTCAAAACAGGGCCGACATTGTAGAGGGCACCTCCACAGCTAACATCACGTCCTGATTCCATACACCCTTCGGTGTATGACGAAAACAATGGTCTCGGCGCCATCTCAGCCTGTACCTGCTGCGCAACAATAGTTGCAATAACTCCATGCTTGATCATGTAGTGCAAATGTTTGAAATAGCATTCTTTCACCATATCAAAGTTAATCAGACTGTTCACAACACCAGTTTTACAACTTAGTTGTCTATCCCATACTCTGCTTTTTCCATCGGTGAAAAGAAACTCAAGGGGTGCCGCAAGATTGATATTACAGGCTGAAGTCCATTCACTAATTTTAGGTGAGTGAGGTACAACGCATCCGCAATTGCTCCAATCCATTGCATGCTCGGGCGCAAGCCCCACAGAACTGAGCATCTGGACTCCGACCCTGTCGTTGTGAATTGCAGGAAACCCTGTCCCCTCTTTTACAAGACTGCAGACGTCATGCAGAAAACTGTTTGGGGAGTCAGGATGAATCCGAACACTTAAACCAGGCTGATGACTCTTTACTCTCTTACTGGCGTTCAGGCACATATAACTGATAGCATTGGTCCCATCGATTCCATCCGGTTTTCTCCCACCAACGGTAAGGTTCTGAAATGCGTTGTATCCCGCGAAAAAACTGGCTGTATTCTTTGAAACAAACCAAACCCACTCAGACAGCTTAATCCAGAGACAATTGATGAGCTCCTGCGCTCCGCCCGTGCTGATAATTCCCTGCTCAAGATCTGTGGCATAAAAAGGATAGATAAACTGATCAAAGCGGCCGATATTGAGTGCAACAGCATTTTCAAAGAGACCGTTTGCCAGCTGAACTGTCCAGACCATTTGTATTGCCTGCCAGCATGTCGAAGGCGGATTACCCGGGACATTTTTGCAATTATCTGCAATAGCGAGTAATTCGCTTTTTCGCACACTATCACTTTCCTGAAAAGCAAGCCTTTGAGCTTCCTGTTCATATCGCCTGCTTAGATGAATAATTGCCTGAGCACAGATGATTATCGATTGATAAAAATCGGCTTTTCCAATATCCACCGCTACTGTCAGATCAAGTTTTTCCAGCTTCGCCTGCGCTTCTTCAATTATCCCGTTAAAACCTTTGGTAAAAAGAATATCGGTATAGTCCGGAGTGATTTCACCAACAGCACAACGCCATTTGGAATCATTATCGACAATTCCGGTATCAACGGCAATATTTGCTGTTTCTTCAGGAAGACGCGCCAAAAATGCTTCCTCCACCGACTTTCCATTCCAGAAAGGTAATATTTGGCTAAGCAGTTCCTGCCTGTCATCTTCTGCTATCTGATACGGATCCTGCTCACGATGTTCTATATCTTCGATCTCGTCTTTCACCCACTGCCACGAGAGTTCAGGGCTGACAGCAGCTGAACGCCTGTGAGCACCTGAAGCGCCAACAATCAGTTCATCAGGATAGATATTCACAGGTATGCGTTCACAGATTTTTTGAAACGCCCGGGATTTTTTTATGATGGCTGAAGATCCCGAGTTTTCAAGATGTGATTCGGTAACAGCCTGAGCACGAATGATACACACCGTAGGGGTCGCCTTGTCATATTGCTCTATAAGGTTGGATATGCGCTTATCCATTCGCTTTTGCTGTACCATATCAATTTTATTGCTTTTATGAGTTGATATCATTAGCGCTCCCGCAATATATTATTCGTAAATCGACCAGGAAAAAAAGCTCATATTCAAACGTTTCCCCTATCCTGAAATTTGTAATGCATCAAGTAAAATAATATAATCGTATACTATTTGAGTCAAGAACTTTACAGCCTCACTGAGGCTCAAGGAGAGTCAGCTGATTTTGAGGTGACTAATTCCATGCGCATTTCCTCTACTGCAAGCTTTCTCCTCATGAAATCGCGATTGTAATACATATGGCAATAATAATGAGTTGCACTACTATTAATTAGTAGAGGTTGATCAATACCGACTCTCAATTGCCAACTTCACATCAATTTGAAGCTATTTGTTTGTTATCTTTATCCTGACAGGACGAGCTATGTTCAGAATTTTTTTCTTTGTGTCTCTATTTGCCATCCTATCCCTGTCCATTCTTTCAACACAGCTGCCCGCTCAGGCAGAAGACCCTGAAGGGCTAGTCCGGGCTGTTCTGATGAACACTCCTGAAGGTCGTAAAGCCGCGCTTGAAAAAATTGAAGCCCGCGGCGAGCAGGATCTTATATCTTCACTCATTCTCATTTTGCGTTTTCGGGGAAATAACCCGGCAATCCTTGAGGTCATCAGCAAGCTTGCCGGAGAAAAAATAGACAACTGGTATGAGGCTATGATCTGGCAGCAGGATCATCCGGAAATTAAGCCGCATAGTACCTACAGACCATTGAAGGTGTTTTTATACAGCCAGATTGATATCCAGTTCCTTCGTTTTTTAGGTGATGATCGTGCATTCCCGGACAACCTGAATATTCGGCTTGAAGAAATCACCTGGGGCGGAGTGAAGGTTGGAGGCATTCCGGCACTCGAATATTCACCGACCATAGCCGCAGAAAAAGCTGACTACCTGCTTGACGATGATCTGATCTATGGTGCAGTTATCAACGATGAAGCGCGAGCCTACCCGCTGCGCATTCTCGGCTGGCATGAGATGGCTAATGATATTCTTGGAGGAGTCCCTGTCTCTTTGACCTACTGCACACTTTGCGGCACAGGGATTATGTATGAAGGACAGGTTGACGGGCAGGAAAAACCATTCTCGTTCGGCTCCAGCGGTTTACTTTACAGATCAAACAAGTTGATGTTTGACCATCAGACAGACAGTCTCTGGAATCAGTTCACCGGGCGTCCTGTCAGCGGTAAACTTCAAAAGAGCGGACTGCAGCTTACAATGCAACCGTTGGTTGTAACCTCCTGGGCTGAGTGGAAGAAGCAGCACCCGGATACCACTGTACTCAGCGAGGAGACTGGATTTAAGAGAGATTACAACTCAGGAGCAGCCTATAAAAAATATTTTGACAGCCCTAAGCTCATGTTCCCTGTGCAGGTTACAGAACGTGAAGGTTTACAGCCAAAAGACAGAATTTTCGGCATTGTCCAACCAGGTGCAATGAAAGCATGGCCGCTAAACGCATTCACCTCTTCTCCTGTAATTAATGACCAGCTGGGATCTCTGCCGCTTGTACTTATCGGTGATCCGGCAACCCAGACTGTGCGGGCTTACAAACGCGAAAGTGAGCAGTTCACAGCCGGAGAAGCCGATCATCAGTTGAAAACGCCGTCCGGTATCTGGCAAATCGACGAAGATTTCCTTACAGGGCCAAACGGAGAACGACTTCCGCGCATAGCAGGGAGGATGAGCTTCTGGTTTGCCTGGAACTCGTTTATGGGAATGGAAAGCGAAGTATATACTACAGGTAAATTATGACACAAAACGACATCATGATTTCAATATTCTCACAAGATGTGTTTGTAGCTGCGTGGAATTTCTCTTCCAGTGCTCATATTAATCAGAAACTCCCTGGTAGCGAAATTCCGTACATTAACCATATTGGTAATGTGGCAATGGAAGTAGTGGCAGCAATTACGGCAATCCCTGTTGAATTTCCAAATTTATCCATTCAATGTGCATTGTTACATGATGTAATAGAAGACACAGATGTCACCTATGATCAGGTCAGATCCACTTTTGGTGAGGAGGTGGCTGCAGGGGTAATGAGTTTATCGAAAAACACCAATTTGCCGACAAAAGCGGAGCAGATGGAAGACAGCCTGAACAGAATCCTGCTGCAACCGAAAGAGGTCTGGATGGTAAAACTCGCTGATAGAATCACCAATCTGCAACCTCCGCCCCATTACTGGAATAAAGAAAAAATAACGAACTATAGAGATGAGGCAATCCTCATCCATAAACATCTTGGTAAATCCCATAGGCTGTTATCAGACAGACTCCAGCAAAAAATCGACGACTACCAAGTATTCATCGCATAGCCTTTTCACCCTAAAAAAAACGGGACTATTGCTTTTCAGCAATAGTCCCGTTTTCGTTCCAATAGTGTCTGACTCTTCTTAAATAAGATTATTTCGTATTTTGGTAACTAACAGCTCTGCCAGAATAACAACGACAAAAATAGAAACGAGAATAACCGAAACACGATCCCAAAAGAACAGGTTAAGGGCTGTATCAAGCACCATGCCTATCCCGCCTGCACCAACCAGACCGATTACCGCAGATTCCCGCACATTGATATCCCATCTAAAGAGAAATATTGCCCAGAATGCCGGGGCAACCTGAGGCCAATAACCTTTCAGAAAAATCGAAGGCCAGGGAGCACCAGCAGCTTTCAGTGCTTCTATCGGGCCTGGATTAACCTCTTCAAGAGCTTCGGCAAAAAGTTTGCCGACAAAGCCCACTGAACGAAAACCTATACAGACTGTTCCTGCAAGAGCACCTGGTCCGAAAATGGCAACAAACAGGAGCGCCCACACCAGAGAATTGACAGAACGTGACGACACCAGAATAAGCTTGGCCAGCCAGTTGAAAAGAGGCATCCGCACGATATTGTTCGCGCCCATTATACCGACCGGAATAGCCATAACTATTGCCAGCAATGTTCCGAGAGTTGCAATATGCAGAGTTTCAACCATCGCATCATGAATGCCTTTCGGATAATAGGCCACATCAAGAGGCCACATTCTGCTCAACAGATCAGCCACCTGGGTCGGCGCGTCATACAAAAACTCCGGGATAACCTCTACCGTCCTTAGAGAAACTGACAGTGCAAGAGCAAACAACAGAAACACCGCAAACCGGGCGAGCCTCTCCGCAGAGGTGAACCGTTCCCACTTGTGGTCGTATGTATTGCTCATTGGAAAACCTTTTTAACCTGAACAGAAATGAATTCACTCACCATAACAAGCGCAATAATTGAGATAAGAATCGCTGCCAGGAAATCGTAGTCAAAACGTTGAAATGCGGCAAACAACGTTCCGCCGATTCCACCAGCACCAACTATACCAACCATGGTTGAGTTACGAAGATTAGCGTCAAGCTGATACGAAGCAAAACCTATAAAACGGTTGAGCACCTGAGGCAGCACACCATAGATAATAACACTGATAAACGGTGCACCGGCAGCTCGTAAAGCCTCCAGGGGTTTCAGTGAAATCTCTTCAATAGCCTCGGCAAACAACTTGCCGATAAAACCAATGGAAGCGAAAATTAATGTCAGAATTCCCGCTAGTGGTCCGAATCCTACAGCCTTAACAAAAAGAATCGCAAAAATAACCGGATGAAAAGAGCGACATAAAGCAATAAAGACTCTAAACGGCCATGTAACCCATAAAGGCATGAGATTTCTTGCAGCACAGAGCCCGACAGGCAACGAAATTGTCACACCGAACGCCGAAGCGATGATGGCAATTTCTACTGTCTCTATGAGATTACCAACAAGCAGTCTCCAGCGTGAAAAATTGACAGGCACCATCTCACTTAAGAATTCTCCACCGTTTCCAAGCCCGGCAATAAATCTGCTCAATGAAACATCAAGATAGTTGGCGGCATACACGACATACACAGCGGCAAGTATCCAACCGGCTCTTGCCCACCAGTTAACCTTAAACGGGTTACCGTAATTTTTTACTCCATTCGGGGTCATTGCAGCCATTCCTCCCCACCATAGATCTCTTTCAGGTTCTCTCTGGTCAGTTCTGAAGGTGGGCCGTCGAAAACAATCCCGCCCTTTGAAAGCCCTATCACCCGCGAAGTAAAACGCTTTGCCAGCTCAACATCGTGAATATTAATGATAAGTGGAATATTTCTATCTTCTGAAAGCGTAACCAGCAATTCCATAATCTCTACGCTGGTCTTCGGATCTAAGGAGGAGGTCGGTTCATCAGCCAGCAGGACATGAGGCTCCTGCATTACTGCTCTGGCGATACCGACACGTTGACGCTGGCCTCCAGAGAGACTGTCCGCACGCTGATGAGCAAAGTCTATCAGGCCAATAGCCTCAAGTAATTCGAAAGCTCTGTTGACATCATCCTGCGGATATTTCCTGAGCCATGCCCGCCAGGAAGAAACATACCCCAGGCGCCCGCTCAGCACATTTTCCATCACGGAAAGGCGCTCTACAAGGTTGAACTCCTGAAAGACCATGCCGATCTTTCGTCTCGCCAGTCGCAACTGACTGCCTCTTAGTGCAGTAATATTCTCGCCACTGACATACACATTGCCACTTGTTGGTGGTATAAGTTTATTCACACAACGTATCAGCGTACTTTTTCCAGTTCCCGAAGGACCGATAATCGCCACACTTGACGTTCCATTCACCTCAAAACTGATATCTTTAAGAACAGGTTTCCCCGCTGTGTATTCTTTGACAAGGTGCTCCACCCGCAACGATCTTTCTGGCTGCATGTCTGTATAGTTCTCTGTCGTCATATCATTTCAACCGGTACTGCGTTTCAATCTTCCATCAGGATAGATAAAGAGATAAAAAAGAACCCGAATCCCCCCACAGATTATCACGGGGGGATTCGGGTAGAGAAGGTCCAACTATTACTGCTTAGCTTTTTTTGCGGCAGCCTTTGCAGCTTCTTTCTCGGCCATTTTTTTCAGGCCGGCCTGGTTGTAGGAGGTTCCTGTTGACGCAGCGATATCGCGGATAACTTTCCAGTCATCTTTATACGTTACCGGATAGAAGCGATCAGCTTTACCAAAGGTTTCCTGCATGGCTGGGGTAAAACGATACGAATGGAAGGCATCGACAATTTTCTTCACAAGGTCAGGGTGCAGGTTATGGGCATACCCGAATGAAGATGTTGGGAACTTAGGGCTTGTAAAAACAATATTGAACTCATCAGGATTAATCCTGCCTGCTTCAGCCATTCGATTATAGACATCAGATGCAACTGGTGCCGCATCGTAATCACCATGAGCTACACCAAGAATGGACTGATCGTGTTTTCCTGAATAAACAACAGTGTAATCTTTATCAGGAACGATCCCGTACTGTGGAAAAATTGCGCGCGGAGCGAGGTTACCGGAGTTTGATGATGCAGAGGTATGAGCAATTCGCTTTCCTTTGATGTCATCAAGCGTTTTGATACCACTGTCTTTTTTGGTAACTACGATCAGGTTGTAACCTTGAAAGCCCTCAGGGTAACCTTTTACAGCAATAGGTACATATCCTGCCAGGTTAACAGCAAAGCCGGTAGGCCCTGTGGAAAAGCCGGCAATATGCAGTCTTCCGGAACGCATTGCTTCAACCTCAGCAGCATTTGACTGAACTGTGTAATAAATTACCTTTTTGCCGGTTTTCTCTTCCAGATATTCCTGAAAGTCTGCAAACGCATCTTTATAAACAGCGGGATCTTCTACGGGAGTATAGGTGAAAACAAGTGTTCGCGGGTCTTTCCAGTCGTTTTCATCTTTTGGAGTATCTGCAACCAGGTCCATGTTTTCATCGCAATACATCTCATCAAGAGTACCACGATTTTTACATTCTTCAGCAGCAGTTGCTACACCTGCGGAAAAAAGGGCTGCCAGTACAAACGTCATGATTCTTTTCATCATTTTTCAATTCCCTCTCATTTTGAGTTGCTTGAAAAAACTACGAAGCAGTGGTTGATCGTTGCCGGGGTTATTGGGCAAAACACCCAAACCATTGCACTTTACGTAAATGTTATCAAAAAAGCAGAAACATCCTACAAATCCATGAACATCCATGTATATAGCTGACTATATGACGCCACATCTAGTGTGTTTTACCAACCCCTGTCAATACAAAAATGGAATATTTATTATTGAATCGACAATTTCGTTTGGAAAGGCATACTCTTCAAATAGGCATAATGGGAGATACAGGAATGAGCAGGATACACATAGATGTACATCACATGACGAATCGCGACGAAAACGTAAAGAAGTATTGAATTGCAATTTTTTTCAAGTAATAGAGACCGGTATTACCTCGCTCAACAGGTAGCAGAGCACCAAGGACAGTTGCACAAAGGGGTAGCTGCGAGATTTCGGAAGAAAATCGGCCTGCTCGCCTAAAAGGTGATTTTTAACAAGAAATCAATCAGTCCCTGGTGAGTGTTGCGGAGGTGAAAAGGCAAGTAATATCAGTTTATCTCTTCCAGCAACCGCAACTCAACACGCTCAAGCCATTCATCCTGGGCGTTTCTATCAAATACCAATGACGTGTCTTCATCAAATTGAATATGATGCTTTAGTTCATCCCGCATAGCAGCTGCTGCAACGCTTTCAAACTGTGCATTAAGTCTACTGTTGACCTCATCATAGGTGTGAGCTGTCACCACATATCCCTGCATTTTTCGGGCGACATTTTGACTTAAGACACGTGCGCTGAGTTCTGACAACGCAAAGTGGACCTGCTCATGTTGCAGGACATAATTCATCTTTTCTTCAGGTACTTCAGGATTCCACCAGGAGCAGGAGGGTTCGAATAATGCCTGAAACAAAACTCGCACCATCCGCCCCTCATAGAGCGACTGGTCCCCGATTGTAACAGGAGAGACCTCCATGACCGAATCTTCTGAGACATGCATCCGGATGCATGATTGAGCATGAATATTGTGCCGGCCATCCCGCTGTTTATTGGGGAGTGCGGGGGCATGAAAATCTTCGATAGAGAGTGTTCGATAAGAAATACCGTTTCCTTCCGGAATCGAGTAATTGTTAGATTGCTGCAGGTATGGTGGTGCATACTCCTCCCCCACAGAACATGACATGAGCGATAGAGAGACCAGAGCAGTTAATATCGCTCGACATACTCGATTCTTGAGACGACAACTATCCATTACCAGCAGGTCCCTTCAGTAGCACTACCGTTTTTAACACAACATCTAATAATTATTGCTCAATCAGGGCTCTTGTTGCACCGGCCAATGTGGGAAACGTATAATGGTAATTCTCGACACACCTGATGAGTATTTCTTTGTAATGCTAAATATACTTAATAGGTAAAGATGATGATTGCAAACACCAAATCCACCTGACACTTATCGCATAACCTTTTAAAATAAATACCTATCCATACATTTACGTGCAAATATATTCTGAGTCGGACCTGCTCTGTACGGGTTAGAATTGTGTAAAAAGAATCTTCCCTTTCACCCTTTTTGATTTTCCGAGTGTAAATTTTCCAACTCCTCCTGTTTTTTAAGCAGATCAACAAGGTGATTCTCTGTACTCATCAGCAAAAGCTGAGCGCTGTATTCACCAGGGTTCTTCTCAAAATTCTCTTTCGACTCTGCAAGAATCACTTTTGTCTTTTCTATCTGCTCTTTCAACTCGTCAATTCGGCTCATAATTCATACGTCCCTGATATTCTATTATAACGGTAATGTTTTTTTGACCTACGTTTCAACATTCAAAACGTCAATTAAAACCAATTTTTTTAATACGTCAAACAGAGGATCTTCGCCAAGTCATATATTCTCTAACCCCTCGTTATGCAGATAATAATTATCCTTATCGAGCAATTCCCGATAGAAAAAAATAATTGTGCAAACACGTTACACACACATGTCATCTAAGCAACGCATCCTCCCAACAAATAAGTTTTTGATATTTAATACATTACCATGACACAATCGCCAGATCCCTAACGCATGCACGAATCAGAAAAATCACAAACACCTCACTCCACACGATTGACAGGAACCAGCAATGGTACACAAACATCTTGAATCAAAGCATTTTTTGGTTAAGATCATACCACTGAACAATTGACTAAAGGAAGGAGATCAGCGGGTAATATTCGCAATTTCAAACTCAACAAATAGCACCACGCTTTTTAACGTAACCTGTTAATGACACACGGAAATGTTTGCTGAGTCCATCCTCAGCAACTAGCGTGATAAGTTGCAGATATTATGCGCAAAAACCTGAAACGTTCAGCAAATGGTATGTTCACATCAGATCAGAACAAATCTATATCCGTAACCAGAACGTTGGAGATGTTATGAAATCTAAAGATTTTGAAAAGTTTGCTATGCAGCAGATGGTACTCAACGTCTCTGTATTTGGCATTGTTCTAGCCTGCTCAATTGCAGTAATTGCACTTCTCAGAACTCCCATGTAGTTATGCGTTCTTATCAATAGACATTTTTGCAGGTCGAGCTACAAGCCACGCCGTTGTAGTAAACTACTCCGCATGGCGCATAACATTGCAGTTGCAAAATATTTATGAACTTCGAAATACATACTCTCAATTACCGGCTTTTCTGATGGTACGAGGGGCACTTTCACCAGGCACAGATAGATGTCACAAAACCATTGTCACTAACTGCCTGGAAGTCTCACTTATTGACGTATAAGGCTATTTCTCTTTGAGTGAAATGATCGACAGACGTAAAACGAAAACATCAAGCCGATCGTTGTGGTAAACGAAGGTGTGGGGATTTGGTAACAAAGCGACATTTTACGTTTTGAAATTAGAACTATCTGAGAACAGCACGTGATGTACCTGTCTCAACCCCATCTCGTATTGAATGGGGCTGAGACAAGAAAAAAATTAGAGTTCTATTGTAATATTTGGATACAACCCCTCCATTTCACCAAACTGGAATGGCTGTATGGTGTTAAGGGACAAGTTCTGATTTCTCTGAGCATGACCGGTATTCTTCTCACCATCATAAAAAGCACCGTTAACTTCAAGGATGTGATAAATCCGGTCCTTAAAGGCTTTTACAAAGAGCTCGCCATCACCTTCAAAATACAACCTCCCCGTGTTAAATCCTGTCTTTTGCTCTGAGAGTTCAACAAGGGAAATACTATGCTCTTTAAGATCTTCTTTGTTTCTGATCATTCCCCAGACAAGATGACCCGGCGGGATTTCCAAGGGTTCACTGATATCAATAATGGTGTGTGGCATTACTACGCAGCCTTTCCCTATATGTAACCTGCTGCCTTCCTTGCCCTGAAGAAAACTGTTGAAACCGACAAACACATCCTTTTCAAGATTAGCCTCGATTATTTTGGCACCATGGGCCGTTACATTAAAACCTTCGAGAGTCGAGTTGATGATGTAACAGTTCTCCTGAGCATTAGATCCTTTGCCAAGGGTTGAATTCTGTATATACGCCCTTTGAGAAACCAGCACATTGTCTGAAATTACAGTTTTGGGAAGGACTACTGCATAGCGGTCAAGAGAAGCTGTTTTGGGTATGGATTGAATTTCATCAAGTTTTGCTGCATCAAAAACACGCTGAAAAGCTGCTTCATGCTGCTCAATAAAATCAAATAACATACCATGTGGAAGATCACCCGCTACAACGCCTGCATATTTTTTGAGCAGAGCAGGATCATGTCGATAATAAAAATTAAAATTGCCCGGACTATTTACCCATATAGTTCCCGGTGCAATGCGCATATGACTTATTTCACCAGCCTGGACATATGAATACGTCCCAACAACACAATCCTGAATAGTTGTCAGATCAACTGTTGCAAAAGGCCCCAGGAAGGTTCCGTCGCAGGGAGCACCGTGGATGTTTGCATAATCCATAGCAAGCGTATCCCGGATAAAAAACACCTCAGGTGTCTCCGGGTCGTGGGAAAAACAATGAACGAGAGTCTTTACCAATGCACTGGATTTAATGTCAATTAACTCGTCCTGCATAAGAGGGATTGTAAAATCATTACATTGAAACGTTGTCCCCTTCCGTTTCAATTCATCACCGCGGATATCGGTCTTATAGAGCAATGAGTCGACAACACTACATTTTCCTAGAAAATAGCTCCCGGCTAAACCTGAATTTTTAAAAACCAGACTCAACGGATGATCTGTACTGATGCCATAAAACGCGTAGAACTTATGCATCTGTTCTGGCTGAATAAGCCCGGTGGAATATGCTTCAGCGTCAAAGTCGAGTTCGCGAAGATTAATATTCACCCGCTGAATGATTCTATCGTAGAGTTCTTGTAACTGGTTCATCGCTGTCCTTTAGTAGAGAATTGTTTTCACAGGAATCGCTATCCCATTAGATTTTTTTTAGGATGGAAACTAGATAGTTGAAAGTCATCCTTTAGGGGATAGAATCACATCTCCGGTGTAGCCTTAGTGGCTCTCATCTTATGAAATACAGCGGCAAAAACGTCTGCTATCCTGAGAATTCCAACTATTTCATCATTCCGTGTAACTAAAAGTGAGAGGTGTGTGCCTGCCACAAGCTTGTGAATTGCAATATCCAGCGAACTTTCTTCATCTACAAATTCACCTGGAGTTGGTTTTTGCATAAACTCTTCTACTTTCTTCGCGGCCGCTGCTCCAAGCGGTTCATTTGTTAATATAGGCCCTTGAAATCTGGCATTTTCCATCTGCCTCGCCATATATTTTTCACTAAACCTGAATTTACTCAGATTTTCTGTTTCGCTCTCCAGATCGAAGCGAGTCTCAACAGCTTTTAATATTCGCAACTGACCGATTTTACCGACAACCTTATTATCGTCATCGAGAACCAGGATTGCTCTATGCTGATACTTGTTTGTAGTAAAGGCCTCCTGGGCTGTCTCCAGTGCCAGGGTTGCTTCA
The DNA here is from genome assembly GCF_005116655.2 of Desulfosediminicola flagellatus. Classification (GTDB taxonomy): domain Bacteria; phylum Desulfobacterota; class Desulfobulbia; order Desulfobulbales; family Desulfocapsaceae; genus Desulfopila; species Desulfopila flagellata. The sequence continues at coordinate 5,169,688 of NZ_CP050698.1, forward strand.
AGCAAAGAGGTGCCGACCTTGACCGTAGCGTATTCCGAAATAGGCACCATAAGGTCCTTAACGCATGTTTGCTCCATACAATTCTCCTTGAGTAAAAGTTCGTAACTCTAAAATGCAATATTTTGATAAGACCGAAAGGGCATCAAGGAAAGCAGATCGTCCTTTCAATCTTAGTGTAATTTTTTCTCTCAATTCCAGACGTACCCCGATCACCCGGCTGAAAAGTACATGACCAATTCTCTTGGCGATTGACTCTTTAACCGTAAAAAATCCCGATAGCGACTGAAGATTTCTGAATGAATAAAAGGGTTGGTTAAACAGATTATGCGCCCCACCTATGTGGCAAACGCAGCTAGACATGTATATTTCTGGAAGGTGAAAAAGGAGAAGGCAATGACAGGAAGTAGAAAAATACGCGGAAATCCGCACACTAGAGAGTGCTGAGAACTTCTGCACAACCGTAGCAGTTGTTCCATAGTCCTGGAGGGAGAGAAAGATAACCTCCTTTCGTCTCCTACGATTCATCACAGGATACCAGGTGCCTGGATCTTCTATACGCAATGGTCTGGACATAGTCTATTACATTTACCACACTTCTGGAAAAAGGTAAAAGCAGACTTAATCATACGTAAGCGTTTGAAAAATAAAGTTTAGGATCAGCGTTTATGCTGAAGAAAGTGCACGAAGTATTTTTGATAGAGAACGCTTTAGGAGCCTGTCGCTTTTCTCATCTTCTCTGATACTCCACACGTGACACATGAGTAGAAAGCCAGACATACAAACACCAATCTATAGAAAGAAGACTTACACCTCGCACCAGTAAATACGTACATGTTCCGGCTGCCCAGAAAGTGCAGGAAAATCAAGAGGCGGAGAAAGCTGTGTAACTGTTCCGAAATGTTTTTGTAATTCTTTAAGATAATACGAAGCATTGCCTCCGCGATGATTATTGGCAAAAAGGGCAATACCGGTCTCTGAAAGAATAGTCCGTATCTGTCTGGCCAGTTCCGGCCATTGTTTTTCCACATGAAAGCCTCTCCCCTTGCCAGCGGAAGCAAAGACCGGAGGATCACAGATAATCAGATCCCAGTAAGCAAACTCTTCCGGATTTGCTGCCTGCTTGCGCTCCTGTCGCGTCAGCCATTTACACACATCTTCTTGAATAAATTTCCCGCGACCGTCCTGCCCCAGACCATTAATTGCAAAATTTTCTTTGCCTCGTGCCAGCGTCGAACCAGCCAGATCAACTGAAAAAACGATTTCAGCACCGCCATCAACGGCTGCTGCGGAAAACGAACAGGTGAACGAAAAAAGATTAGCTACTCGGCGCCGGGATGCAACCTTACGGATTCGCCTACGCGAATCGCGCTGATCGAGAAACAATCCGACATGCTGTGAGTCATTTATATTGACTCCAAAAGCCAGGTCATGCTCTAAGGCCAGAATTTGCTCAGGAATTGGTTCTCCCCACTGAATAACGTCATGAATCAGTTTTTTCTGATGAGGATTCTGAGCATGGCGACGCAGCAACGCTCCCTGCCATGCAACTCGGGTTGAAAGATATTTGAGCAAAGGTGCTAAGGCGTTTTTCAATTTCGTGGAGTTTAACTCATCACTGAATCCGGTGATAGAGAGAAACGAACCGTATAGATCAATACTTACCGGCAACTCGATCTCGCCACGCTGAACAAGACGATAGCTGTTACTCACCAGTGCAGGCCAACCCAGACGACGTTCCCAGGCTACTGCACCATCTATGACAACTCCTTTTTGCCCTTCAAGCAGCAAAGCAAACGAATCGGGTTGCTGAGATGTTATCGGCTCTGCAATATCCGGCCATTGTACCAAATAGCAATGGAGACAAAGCCGTGGAAACTGCTTACCGCCATACTGATCGTCACCAAGAATGGGAACACCTGACATCGCAGCGTGCTGACGAATTTGATGGGTACGTCCCCGTTCAATTACAGCTTCGTAGCAGTAGAATCCGTGCCCTTCAACAAGCAGTCGAAACGCTGTGGAACATTCCTTACCAGCCAGTGGTTCGGATTTCCGCCATGCTTTCTTACCTTTTTTATGTCGACGATCACTTATAAACCGATACGTTTTACTGGATATCTGTTGCTCATGGATTTGCTGTGCCCGCCCACTTGCTGCCGCACTTTTTGCGAGCAATAAAACCCCACTTGTCCCTTTATCGAGTCGGGAACAGATATGCAGTTGTCGGTCCTGGTGCAGGGCAAGCCACTCCACTACGCCGGTATCACCCTGCCGCGCACCGTGCGTTGCAAGGCCTGTGGGTTTATCTACTGCCAGCCAGTTATCGTCTTCGTAAAGAATCATAAATACATACTATCAGGTAAAACTGTTGTAATTCAAATAGATCAGAATCAATTGCTATTGTTTCTACAGTCCTCTCCCCCTCACCTTTCAGATGAGTGAAGTTACAGCAACACATATAACACTCTCAAAGTCTTGAGTATACAGCCGGGTTAACAAACACCTCTATATCCCACACTGCAATAGAAAACCATCAATCTTCTGATATCACTCCCCGAAAAACCAGTATCAGTTTCACGATTATACAATTTTTACGTGCTCCCCCCCCCAGCCTGCAATCCCTTATGGTCACGCCTAACCTGCATCAACTATTAGGAACAACAAACATTTTGAGATTTTTTAAAAATTCTTTAAAGATTTTAAATGCGTTGCCGATAAGAATTACTGCAGTTGTTTATGTTCTATATTCAAGGAGGAATCACATGAACAATATTACCAGTCAATTCCCACTGGCAGGATTCTCTTCCAGGCAGGCCCCATTGTCCGACTTTCGTTCTGCAGGTTATGCAAAAGAACAATCTTACAGATCACAGGAAAGCCTCAATACAGGTTTGGTCATCCAGACAAAAGATGGTGATCAGGTAACCCTGACTTCAAATAGTTTTACCGAGATGGACGCCTATATGTATGACAGCAAAGGCGTTGTCCAGACAGACTCAGGTTCAGCGGCATTCAGCCACAATGTTCGGGAAGTCACCCTGGCATCAGGCCAAAGCTTTTCTTTTACTGTTGAGGGCGATTTAAGTGAGGATGAGCTTGAAGATATCGATTCAATAATTCAAGGGCTCGATGGAGTCATTTCAGAAATGAAAGATGGCGATATGTCCGGGGCTCTCGATAAAGCACTCAATATTGGAAGCTTTGATACGGTCTCATCGTATGCTGCCGATATCAGCTACCAGCGATCGTATGAAATGAGCTCAGCGGTTGCAGCAACCGCAACACAATTTCAACCTGCAGCTGAAGAAGCGCCCGAAGAGCAACGCCTCGCTGCACCTGTTGCAGAATCTTCACCTGAACTCAGTCCTTTCAATGGAAAAAAGAGAGGCCTGATGGACTTTGATACGTTCTTCAAAAAGATGATCAAGCAGTTTGAAGCCCATGAAGACAAACAAATCGGGCTGGCCAAAGATCCTATTAATACGCTTTTTAAGCACCATCTTGATGAAATCGGTAAAGACGATGACTCTTCCGGATCTATATATAGTGCTCTCGAAACAGCAATGAATGATATCGATTCGCTGATCCAGGAAAAAATGAATACTCTGTTTAACGATCAATTGGCAGAATTTGCTGAGCCAGCGGTGTCAACAGCACCTGCTGAGACAGCAGAAGAAGACAACTAAATCATCGTCTCATGAAAGAAAGACTTCCCCCCGCATGCTTCACCCTGAAGCATGCCGGGCAAGGAAGGACATCGTAACGAGAGTATCCGAGACTATTCTTAAAAACTGTATACCTGTAACACTAAGCACAGTCCATCTCCATAGATGCCTGATTACGTCCTTTTCAGGCATCACGGAGCCACACATATTTACACCATCATATGGGTTTTAAAGATCATTGCACACTCTGCATGGATGATCTCTTACTACTCCACATCATATTGAGCATATTGATAACCTGATGAAGCTCAGGATAGGTTTGTGATAGATTGTTTGTAATTGTTATAACATCATTTTTTTCATCAATTGTAAGAAGGCCTTCATCATCGGCCTTATTGATGCTCCTCCAGATATTTCTCTGTTCATATTCTAAATACCCAAGAAAAGAGTCTGATTCGTCATATTTGTCACTTCGCATAACGTCCACCTGAAAAATAACAGTTTGTAATTGATGCCATTGGCTGGTTTCCTGCGCTAATATCTTCTAGTTGCCTCCAGCGATCTTCAGGAATCAAAGAGCGAAGAGGCTGGCTTACTTCTTTAAAAAAAGGAAACGCCTGAGAAAGCAAGGCATCCCACTCTTCCCCATGACGCAGCAGATCATCGGGATGAATTGTAACTTCGTTTGGACCCGAAATGGTAAAGGGCTCTACAATATTCAAGGTCCCGTAGTGATTGGTTATCTCTTCATCAGGATGGATATCACGAACAGCCAACTCCAGATTGTACGCTGTCGGGAAACAGTTCGGAGAGCAAGCGTGGTTAATGAATCGGGTGTTGTCCCAGCAGAAAATGTAATTCCCCGTATTATTCCTATAGCTGTAATGGAAGATGACCTCGCGTATCGGTGGGTCATATTTTTCAAATTCCTGCGGACTGATCTCACGGTCGAGCTGATCCCGAGCCCAGGTAATTGTTCCACGCGGAATATAATCAGTTGCAAAAAGGCCATACCCGATATCATCACTGATAAATCGAACTTCAGTCTTAGGATGAATCATGCCCGGACCTCTGAATACACATGCTTTCTCAAAAGCAGTGCTGTTGAACCATCGGTATAATAGCCGTTTTTTCTGCCATAAAGGCTGAATCCGGCAGCCAGATAAAAAACCAACGCCTCTTTATTCTGCATCTGAACTTCAAGATGAAGCGCGTCACAGCCTGTGTTGTCACACAATTGCTCTGCACTTTGCAGAAGATGACGGCCGGCACCTGAGTTTCTGTACTCCTGCAACACACCAATTGAATACAGGCGCAGGATAGAGCTGTTGCTTCGCCTCAGCAGCACCATGTAGCCGACAGTCGTATCATCGGGCAATTGAGCCTTAACCACCTGAGCTGTGCTGCTCTTAATCAGGTAACGCATTTGTTTGATAGAGATGAGATCATACTCAAACACTGTTTTTTCGATATCCGCAAGGATATTAACATCTTCAATAGTGGCTTCTGATAATTTCAACATAATAAATTTACTTAGTACGCTTCAAATCCAGTCGTGTAATAAACTCACGCAAAATGATACGATAGAGCTCAGTTCCCAATATTGCGTCTTCCACCCCATGGTCGATTGATGGATTGTCATTAACCTCGATGACCATCATTCCCTTTTCACTCTCTTTCAGATCAACCCCGTAAAGTCCTTTTCCAATAGAGTTTGCAACCCTCTCAGCCATCTTTACAATTCGACGGGGAGTGAGATGAATGGGAACAGTCTCAAATTTTCCTGAACGGGTATTCCCGTTTTCTGTATGGCGATATATCTGCCAGTGCCCCCTGGCCATATAATATTTACAGGCATAGATACCTTCACCGTTGAGAACGCCTATCCTCCAGTCAAAATCGGTGGGTATGAATTCCTGGGCCAGAAGAACTGAAGAGCGCTGAAAAAGACGATCGATTTTTTCCCTGTACAGTGATGCGCTGTCAACTTTATCAATACCGACAGAAAATGATCCATCAGGTATTTTCAGCACCATTGTTTTTCCTAATTCCTCGGCCAGTTCATCATAGGACAGAGGTTTCCTGCTGAAAATAAGTTTGGCACGAGGTGCCGGAATTGAGGTGGTATCGAGAAACTCTTTCAAGTACACCTTGTTGGTGCAACGGATAATGGAAGACGGGTCATCTATAACCACCATATCCGCCTGCTCCGCTGCCTGAGCAAGTTTATAGGTAATATCATCCACCGCAGTCGTTGCCCTGATAAAGAGGGCATCAAACTCCATAAGGCGACCGGAATCCGCTTCGGTAATAAGTTCTGCGTGGATCTCCATCTTCCGCGCTTCACTGATGAAGAGCTTCAGAGCTTTGTTATTACTCGGAGGAAACTGTTCCTCGGGGTTATGAAAAATTGCCAGATCATAACGGGCGGGTTTTCTGTTGCGCGGCTTTCTCCAGACTTTTTTGTTGAACCCGTCTAGGCTGTCGGCAAACAAATCCTGTTGCTGATCATTCAGAGCATTCAGTGTAAGGGTTTGAATTCCTGTAACCTGAAACGGATGTGTCTCACTTATAGTGATCCTGAGAAGTGGTGCGGGGTATTGATCAAATACTGCTCTGGCCAATTTCTGCAGGCTGACATCTTCGCATTTTCCGAAAAACAGATCCAGCTGATAACCTCCATTTCCTGATGCCTTATCAAGATTGTGCCGGCAGTTACAGTGACGCTGCAACGACTGGTTCATTTTGAGAAGCGTGATACCTTCTAGCTGATTGAGCGTCTCAATAGATGGAAGAACCTTGTGTTTTCGCGCCTGCCCCAAAAGAGAACAGTAATACCCCTCTGAGAGATAACTCAGGTTGGAACAGAGATTTATGACCGAAAAGTGTGATTTGCTGTATTGGTCGTCCTGCAGATATTCATCTGCAGTGACGACACTTTCCGATCTAAAATACGGTGCCCATTGTTCCGGGGAATCAATAACAATCAATGTTGAATTCATTGTGCCTTTGGAAAAGTACCATTATGAGGTTGTATTGTGTGCAACAAAGACATTGGCTCGGTTATCGATATCAGGTCCGGTCGTGTATCTGATTATATTGCAGGTCTTTACGCCCGCAATACTCGGCACGGGGTCGAATGAGCCTGTTGTCCGACCATTGTTCAAGAATATGTGAAGTCCAACCGACAATACGGCTGACCGCAAATACCGGTGTAAAGAGTTCTTTCTGCAAGCCCATGGCATCGTAGAGAGAAGCTGTGTAGAGATCCACATTTGCATATACTTTGGTCTTCTCTAAAACAACACGCTCAATTTCACGGGTAATCTCAAAAGTATTTCTCTTGTTCATGCTGCGTGTTACTTCCTCGGCGTGTGCTTTCAAAAGTGCGACCCGTGGATCTTCACAGCGATAGACACGATGCCCGAATCCCGGAATCTTGACACCATTAGCCAACTTATCGAGAATAACCTCTTCCGCCCTCTCCGGATGCCCGATCTCCTCTATCAATTGCATAACTTCCATATTCGCACCTCCATGCAGCGGACCTTTGAGGGTTCCGATGGCCGAAGTGACGGAAGAATAGATATCCGACATTGTTGCTGCAGTGACCCGTGCGGCAAACGTTGAGGCATTCAATTCATGATCAGCATGGAGAATCAGGGCTGCATCGAATGCTCTTTCAACAAGTGGCTCAGGTTCCTGCCCCAGCAATGTATAAAGAAAGTTATAGGCTATGCTGTGTCCGGGAACGGGTTTGATCGGCTCCAAACCATTGCGTAATCGCTGGTGAGCTGCAATCAGCAATGGAATTCTGAGTGTGAGCCTCTGCGCTTTACGCAGGCATGCATCGAGGCGTGTGTTTCCGCTTTCCGGATCCCAGTGGCCGAGCGAAGATACCGCTGTCCTGATCACCTCCATTGGAGTTGCAGCCTTAGGAAACATACGTAAAATCATTATCGTCTCAACAGGCAGAGACATTGACCCGGTAAAACCGTCAAGAAAGGCTTTGTATTCCCTTTCTCGTGGAAGACAACCATGCCAGAGCAGATAAGCCACTTCTTCAAAGCTGCTTTTCTTTGCGAGTTCCAGTGCATCATAGCCTCGATAAATAAGCCGCCCCGCTGTTCCGTCGATAAAACAGATTTCAGATTCACAGGCTACAATATCGGCAAGGCCTGCTTCTGCCATTTTGGGCGCTGCTTCGGTAATTGCTGATTTCATTCTAATTCGATTCACTCCACAATAATTAATAATCCACTCCTGTTGACCTGTTGGCGGCTTTACACTATCAAGTTTCATGCCAACGAATCAAAAGTCGTAACACTCTGATATTATGCTGTTATTTAATTTTATCTGTATAGAAACGTCCCAGATATCGGAAATTGATTTCTTTTCTATGCCAACGTCGCTATATTTACTGATATTCAAGAAACACATTTCCGTTTTCTTCCACTCACAACAGGAACAGACATGCTTATTCGAATGGTGCTTGCCCTAGCAAATGAATCGCTGGAACGATATCTTGAGCATGAGATTTCGATGGCAGACATAGAGTTAGAAGGGGTCAGCAAATATGACGACTCCTGGCAGAGGGTCGTACGCAGTTGCGCTGATATCATCGTAATAAGTGAATCTGTTTTCCCGGAACCGGTTGAATCCGGAATTGGAGTTCTCACCTCTCTTCCGGAAGGCCCTACAACAGTAGTTCTCCACAATGATGATTCAACCGATGTTCAGGCAGGTTTTATTGCGGCCGGAGCACATTCGGCACTCTACTCAGGCATTTCGCAAACGAGGCTTACCAGCGCTCTGGAAGCAACAGTTGAAGCACGACGCCAGCTCATGCAGCTTGAATGGAACGAACATAGAAGAAAACAAAAGCCCAAAATGGCGGACTTCTCCTCGGGCAGCGAGACGATGCAACTTTTTATGCGGGAAGTACAGCAAGTGGCTGTGAGTGATTCCCTGCTGTTGATCACCGGGGAAACCGGGGTAGGAAAAGAGCATCTGGCAAAGGTAATTCATGCCGAAAGTTCACGTGCATCAGGCCCTTTTGTTGCGGTAAATACTGCGGCATTACCTGAACAACTCCTCGAAAGTGAACTCTTCGGGCATAAGCAGGGTGCCTTTACCGGCGCAACGCGCTCACGCCGCGGTGCTTTTGAACAGGCACACGGCGGAACAATCTTTCTTGATGAAATCGGAGAGATGCCACTTCACCTGCAAACCAAGTTACTTCGTGTTCTGCAGGACTATGAAATACGTCCACTCGGAGCAGAAAAATCATCATGGGTGGATACCAGGGTGATCGCCGCCACCAATCGTAATCTTGAAGAAGATGTCGAGAATGGCATTTTCAGAAAAGACCTTTATTACCGACTCAGTGTTGTGCGGCTGCAGATACCACCCTTAAGCATGAGAAGTGTGGATATACCTCATCTGGCACGCAAATTTGTGACTGACTTCAAATTGAAAATTCGAAGAGATGTACATCATATCTCAGACTCGGCCATGGAAGCGTTATGTCGTTACGACTGGCCTGGCAACGTCCGTGAGTTAATGAATGTTATTGAACGCTCCATGCTGTTATGCCAGGGAAAAACTATCAGGGTTGAAGACCTGCCATCCACCTTTCAGACGGTAAGCGATACATCTGGAACACAACCGGACGGCCCTCACCTTCCGCAGGATTGGGAACAGAAGACACTTGTCGAAGTGGTACAGCGTGTTCAGGAACAAACTGAAAAATGTTACCTGGAAATGATTTTGCAGAAAAAGCAGGGGCGAATCAAACACACTGCCGAGCACGCAGGAATTACAACCCGAAGCCTGTATAATAAGATGCGAAAGTATGGCCTTAGAAAAGAAGATTACAATTAATGTCGCCATCTCCTGCAATATGCATTTCAGCCGGCCTGCTGAGTAGAAGATCTGCAGGTCGGCTTATCAAGCTTTACCTTGCCGGTTCAAGGTAAACAGAATGAGGCACTTCCCGCTAAGACAGAGACAACGAATCGTCGGCTTATTGATCGGGATCACTGTCAATATTCCGCCAAATCTCCCTAATCAGCTCAGGCAACTTCGTACTTATACCCCACGCCATACACAGATCGAATCATCTCAATATCTGGTGCAACCTGCGATATTTTCTTACGTAGATTTTTGATGTGGCTGTCTATTGTCCTGTCACAAACTATGCGGCGATCGGTGTAAATACTGTCCATCAACTGGTCGCGTGTGAAAATTCGTCCGGGCTTTTCATAGAGAATCTTCAGCAATTGAAACTCTACTGCGGTGAGATCGAGTTCACGCCCCTGAAGGGTTGCGAGATAACGATCTGAATCCAGATCGATAAGCTGGCCTGTCTGTACAGTTCCACTACTCCGACGAAGCACCGCCTTGACCCTCGCCATAACTTCACGAGGACTAAAAGGTTTACAGATATAATCATCGGCTCCGAGTTCAAGACCGAGCAGCCGGTCTATCTCTTCGACCCGTGCTGTCACCATAATAATCGGCACACTTGAAAAGCTGCGCAGCTCTTTACATATATCCAGCCCGTCTTTACCGGGCAGCATCAGATCCAGTAGAATGAGTATCGGCTTGTTCTTCTTCACCCAGTCGGCAACTAATGTACCATCACTGAGACAGGCTGTTGCATAGCCTGACTGATGAAGATAGTCCCGGTGGAGATCAGCCAGCCGCTGTTCATCTTCCACAATGAGAATTGTTTTTTCCATTTCTGTAGCCATGTTATCAACTGAGAGGAAGCTCTATGCGAATTCCAAGTCCACCATATGGTGACGCATAGGCGGTTATATTTCCTAAATGTGCTTCTACGATATTAAGACAGATTGCCAGGCCGAGCCCGGCGCCATTACCTTCACGGTTACGTGACGGATCTGCCCGAAAAAGTTTGTCAAAAAGTTTTGGCAGTTGTGCTTCACCAACTCCGGGTGACGAATCCTCGAACACTATCGTAACGTATTCATTGTCATGCGTTATCCGTACTTCGAGTTTTCCAGGTACATCCGTATAGCGTAAACTGTTTTCAAGTACGTTGGTGAAGAGTTGATGCAACCGGTCCGGGTCTCCGAGCAGTGAACCTGGAAAATTCTCTGGTAAATCGGCAGCCAGCTCAATTCCTTTTGTCAAAAACCGCTGTTCAAACAACTCAACAGTTCCTCCAAGAATACCCACCGGATTTACAGCAACGCGTTTATATGTCAAAGCACCTATATCAGACATAGAAAGTTCATACAGGTCATTTACCAACCGTTGCAAATGCATGATCTCACTATGAAGAGGATCAAGTGTCGCTGGCCCCATCTCACGTACTCCGTCCTGCAGCGCCTCAACTTCTCCCCGCAACACGGCAAGCGGCGTTCGCAGTTCATGCGAGATGTCTGCAACCCATTGCTGACGGGATTTCTCGTTTTTCTCAAGGGTCATTGCAAGAATGTTAAAATGTTCTGAGAGCTGCCCCAGCTCATCTCCAGTGGTAACAGGAATACGTGTCGAGAATTTTCCGCCTATAAGTCCGAGTGTTCCATCAGTCAGCTGTCGTATCGGTCTAAGCAAATGGATGGCTACAGGAAACGAAAGCAAAATGGAAACAGCCAGCATAACCAGCGTAACTAATGCAAACGTTTCAGTCTGCTGCTCCACAAATCGCAAATCACCTGATGCAGATATCTCCATTACCGGGGCCAGCCCCAGATACCCAATCGTTTTTCCCTGGCGGGTAATATCCAGCAATTTGAGATCATTGCTATCGCCGGGAGGCCCACCGATTATTTTGTGTTTGTCTGCATTATACAAAACGATTCGCCCCCTTATGCCCTCTGGATCATGCGGAGGTCCTATATGACCTGCAGGGAAAGGTTTTCGGCCTGAATCCATTCTCGGCATAGGCCTCCCGGGTGTCAAAAAGACTTCGCTGTGAATACGAAACCACAGGGGGTAATTGTCTTCCAGAAAATCCCAGCTCCCCTGTTCCGCATAATACCCTGAGAGGCGATCTGCCAGCTGATCCAGTTGAGCCAGTTCCTGGTTTTTAACATAGTTAAGAAAACCGCGATCAAAGCTCCATTGCAAAAAGACAAATAATCCGGCAGCGACCACTGTACTTGTGAGCAGTAAGGTAAAGAACAGCTTATGTTTTATCTTGATTTTCAACTGATCTCCTTAAATATCGTAGCAACATCGTCCTGAACATCTCTCATCGAAAATACTCATATCGCATTCTTTGGGGTACCATTTCCAGATTACCTCCTAACATCAATTCAGTCAGCATACTGCACAAATGTGGAAGAAATATGAATTGTATACATTTATGACTTTCTCATATCTTTTTATGTGGTCAATCCTTGTTGAAATGGTAGGTAAAAAAAAATCAGCTGAATATACAGCTACAGAAAAACACTCTCCTCCATATTTCCTGCATAATTGCATTCTACACTGAGAATGGACAGGTGAACTGACACAGCCAGCTTTTCATCAGATTACCTCCAGATTCACACCTGCCTCTATAAAAGCGCGAAAATGACTATGGGATATTTCGTATCGTATGTATTGGAGGGCTTTTCAATGCCATTCAAACAAGGAGGGAACTCATGATCAGTATTATCAATAGTTCTAACCAAATAATGGCGACTATGCGCAGCGCGACGCAGCGACATCCGCCACCACCTGACAAAGATGTTTTCAAGCTTTCTGACACCGACAGTGATGGTCAGGTGTCCGCTACTGAACTTGAAACTCTGACAAATGAAATAGAAGAACTAACCGGCAATACAATACAAGCAGATGAGGCTCTCAGCGAGTTTGATGCTGATCAGAATGGAAGTCTCAGCGGCGAAGAATTACTGGACCTGCTAACCGGCAATGGATTTTCTCCCCCCTTGCAGATGCTAAATGGAGAAAATGGCGAGACAGGTTCGCAACCGCCACCACCGCCTGATCAGGTTCTCGCGTCCTACGCTGTAAACTCTGGTGACGACCTCATTCTACTGCTCATTGATCGCCTACAGCAATCCGGTGTAAGCGAAGAGAACCTGGGAGGAATTAACATAATAACCTGATGAGATCCAAACAAAACCATACACATTCATAAAAGCCTCATTGGATAACGATCTATCCCATTTGTTGCAATGAGATGACTACTTACTACCACTCCTCAATTTTCCATATCACGATCTGCTGAACTTGATATGGCAATTTTAAAAGAACATGGAAATACATAAGAATGATAAGGAAAAACGGGAGACAGGGAGACTGTTTAGCCAGTGTACTTGGAGGCTGGTAATTAAAGATAAAAGAAAAGGTCTGCGCAGATTAGAAGAACCATCTGCGCAGACCTCGTTCTTCACTGAGTTACACTACATTCAAGGGGGGGGGGAGAAGAGTGTACCCAGGAAGCTTAATAAGCTTTCATATCGTTTCGGTTTTTACTAGTCTTTTTTTGAAGACTGCCGTCATCTATGATCTTCATTTCCTTCTAGACAACGGGGATCCATTCAAAACCAGGCACTAATATCATTACCCTTTCCGTCATCTCTTCGATCACAATAATTGTTACGTTTAAAACCGCCACGTCCACAGCCGCCGACATCATAATTGCCATGCGTGCTAAAAATACTTTAAGAGTTGCTCAGCTATTAACAGAACGTTTGGAGCCGGAAAAGGTTACAGAAAAATCGTATAGTTAATAATATCAAGTGTTCATGCAGCATAAAACTGTTGATCTGACAGCCACTGTGAAAATTGTAAAGAAACGAGTAACTATTCAGCAGCACCCCATCTGCCCCCGATCGGGACGCTTCGCATAGGCATACTATAGCCAATCGCCCCGCTTGAGGCCATCTTGAGCACTGCTAAACAGTTACAGCCTGCAAAGAAATGACGATTCCATGACAACACCCTAACAAACTATCAGACTAAGCTTTCTTTAATACAGAGTGATTATCTGATACACTCTCGTATGAAATCAGGGTAGCCAGAGATTGGATTAAATATCATGACCGATAAAGATATGACAGACCAGCACATGTTGCTGTTACCATCCGGCTGAGTCTAAGGGTCTATCGGAAACCGTGTTTGTAAGTAGATATTTTTCTATTGTCTATAAATAGAGTCAGCCAGAGCCTTTTGAATTGCTTCACTTATATTACGCAGCGTGTAGGGTTTTGAAACGTATTGACTGATACCGAGTCGCTCTGCCTCATCAATCCGTTCCTTCTGGGAATAGCCGCTGACTATTATGACTCTCTGGTTCGGAAGAAACTCTAGAATCCGTTTATAGGTCTCAAGTCCATCAATCCCATTTGGCATGATCATGTCCAGCAAAACCAAATCTGCCCTGTTTTTTCTGAGATATTCTATCGCTGCCTCTCCGCTATCAGCTGTCGTGACAGTATAGTTGAGATGTTGGAGAATTTCTAAAGCTATCTGCCGCTGATTTTCTATATCATCAACAACAAGAATAGATTCTCCATTACCTTTCACCGGGTCTTTCTTTCCCGTTTCGGCCTGCTGTGCTTTATCCCCTCCCTGCAAGGGAAGGTAAATATGAAAGCTCGTCCCTTTCCCTTCCGTACTTTCAACACGTACAGCCCCGTTGTGATCCATGACAGTTCCCCAGACAATAGCCAGTCCTAGACCTGTGCCACTACGCCCGAGCATCTTTCCTGTAAAGAATGGATCGAATATCTTCTGCAGCATATCTTCAGGAATGCCGGCCCCGGTATCTGCTATGGTCAACTCGACATAATCACCTGCACGCCAGACCGGCCACCCCTGAGGATGACTCAACAAGGAGATTACCTCAAGACTGATAGTAATTGTCCCGCCATCCGGCATCGACTCGATGCCATTGTTAACAATATTCATGAGAACATTTGAGAGGTGAACAGCCGATCCCAGTACAGGTAAAAAAATCGGATCTTCCGGACTGACTATTTTCACATTACTGTGGCTTCTAAGTAATGCTCTACATTCAGCACTCTCGACATATTCCTTGACGATATTTCCAAGATCCACCGTTTGCTCAATGTTAAGTCCACGACGTGCAAGAGTGAGCAGGTCTCTGACGATGGCAGCAGATTTTCGACCAGCTGTCCTGATAGTTTCCAAAGGTTTGCGCATTTCGGAATCGGCAGCAAGGTTGGCAAGAAGAAGATCCGGGTAACTGACGATCCCGGATAGGATGTTGTTCAGATCATGGGCAACGCTTCCTGCAAGAACTCCGACCGCCTCCATTTTTTGCGCCTGCTGAAGACTTTTCAGCATCTCTTCGCGCTCTTCCTCGGCCTTTTTAATTTCGCTGATATCTGTTGAAATTGTCAATTTTGCCCGATTGACATTCGGCCACGACACCACTTTTTCTCGATTCAAAATCCATTTGTTGATTGCGGGATCCCAGAATTCCCAGACAATTACCTTGTCAGATGTAATTGAGGAAGTGAGAAATTCGGGAATTTTACAGTTTTGGCAGGGCAAATTTTCGTGTCGTAGATATTTGTAACAGGGCTTGCCGGTAGTGGCGCACGGTAAAGAGCTTGCTGATTTTCTGTTTACATACAAGATATCATAGGTCTCCATATCGACAACATAGATATGGGCATCAATTCCATCAAGCACTGCTTCAAATCGTATATGGGCTTCCTGTAGTTGCTCATTTGCACTCCGCAGAGCAGCCGTCTTTTTTCGAATTCGTCCTTCCAGGCTTGTGTTTAATATATCGAGTTCTTTTGTTAAATAGAGATTATTAAGCCGACCGACAGCCATGTTTACAATCTGATCAAGAAGAAATAACCCGGAAGTGTGGTAGTTCTGACTCGATTCCCTGTCAAAGAAGAGAAAAATGCCATTGTGATAATCATGACAAGAGAAGGGAATAATTGTAACAGAGGTTGCTGTAAAGCCCTGCGTATTAAGGGTTGTTGCAATCCCATCCATGGAATGTGAGACAAACGGACCGGCATCGAGTTCCTCACATATTTCCGGACCGATAATGATAGGATAACCGATGTTCTCATCATCAGAAAAGGAGCAATAGGAGCTGATACACTCGACATTACCCTCTACAAGTTGGCCACAGGTTACAAAAGGATAATTTTTCAGAATCGAGGCTCTTTCAAGCACATTGGTCAGAACATCCAGAGGATCTTTCATTCCCTGGATTGCTTCAGCTACCAGGCCAAGCAGCATAGCATCTTCCGCTCTTTCAGAAAGTTGGGAATTTTCCTGTTCAAGAACTGCGATTGCGGCCTGTAAAACCTCTATCTTTTTAAGGGGATCATCCATCAGGTACTCTGAAAAAATTTAAGCATCTCTGTGGCAATCATCTCCGGCTCATCTTCCTGAATAAAATGCCCCCCTGTAGCTATTCGTATCAGGCTGCTGCGAGGGATGTCACGATGAAGTTTTTCGGAAATAGCAGCGCTCAAATACACATCTGCCTCACCACGAATGATAAGTGACTTGACTGCAAGATTGCAAAGCTGGTTTTCAATCTCAACAAGATGCCCATTGTTAAGGCAATCGGCAAAGTGCAGAAACGCTCTACGCCCTTCTTTGGTGCTCATAGGTTTCCAGAAAAGCTGCATCAATTCGTCATCGAGCCGATCTTTGTAATGAATACCTCTGCGCACAATCAGACGAAAGGCACCTATATCAAGAGTTGCCATAGCGAGTTGCCGTATTATTGGGGTTCGCATGGCTATTATCGGCTGAACTGGCCAGAAGTCGTGACCTACTGTATTTATGAGCGTCAAATCATATACACGTTCAGGAGAGTTGACTGCAAATATCTGGGCGATTCCGCCGCCGACATCATGGCCGACCAGATGTATCCGCTCGATATCAAGTGTATCGAGCAGTTCATGAATAATGGTGGCATGGTGGGGAAGAGAATAGTCTGTATCAAGAGATTTGTCAGAGTCCCCGCAACCAAGCAGGTCAATGCTTATCACTTTATATTTTTTACTCAACAGTGGTGCGATATTACGCCATATGAACGAATACGTCGTAATTCCATGCACAAGCACAACTGCCTGCCCTTCACCTTCAACATGATAAGCAATATCATATCCGTCAACAGTACATACAGAAATTTCAGGGGCCATAATACTCTACTCCCTACAGCTCATTACTGGTATTCAGGTGTCGCTTCCTTACAGTAATACGTCAGTCACTCTTTAATTCAGGATAATGTTCTTCTAAACATTTATCGCAAATTGAATGGCTGAATTGTGCCTCTGTATGTTTTGAGATATAGGCTTCCAATTGATTCCAATACCCCTTGTCATCACGTATCTGTTTGCAGTGCATGCACAGAGGTAAAATGCCTTCCAGGGTTTTGATTTCTGTTATCGCTTCCTGCAATTCCAACTCAACCTTTTGTGAGTTGAAAATTATAAGGCTCAGAAATATCAATATATTGCATCCAATAAGCATCATAAAGGTAAATGCCTGAACCGATGAGCTTGACATAAAATCTCGAATGCCCATCTCAAGAAGAAGCGTATAAAAGATACGAAACAGCATATAACCTGCTTGCACAAATAGCGCGAGAACGACCAGATTGTTTCTTCCATTGATAATTTCCGGTGAGTTCACGTGGACGCGATACGCGCCAATGGCGGAAAAAAGAAAGGCAAGAGTGGATATTATAATAATTCTAACACTTACGTCTGGGCTCACATAGGTGAAATAGAAAAATGAGAGAACCAACACAACCATTGGCGCGATGTAAATCCACACACGTATTTTTCTGACCAAAAACAATTCGATACCGTAGGTCACCATTACAAAGTAGAGAGCAATACATGTATTTGCAAAAATGATTGTTACAAGATCAGGAAACAGACCTCGTGTACTCAAAAGTAGCATTCCTAAACAATAGAGGAGAGACGCATACATCCACTGCTTAAATCCTGGATATGTTTTCCTTGACTGGTACACATACAGCATAATAATGCCCATCATTATGCCTACAAAGCTGGTTATCGCTGAAATTGTCCGTATGTCAAGATGGTAAGTCATTGCCTATATAGTGGTCCGGTCAGGGGGCAGGAGTAGAACAAAAGAGGGGCATAAAACAGTACACCTTTGTTTGTTCGTAATACTGAAAATGATACATCAATTTCACAGTCCCTCTCAAGATATTTCACGTTTATTTACCTGTTTCGAGAATACGTGAATAGTACAGGTTAAGAAAAGAACCTATTGAGTTTACGCCCACAGGTTGATTATTGAGCGAACTACTCGATCCGACCTTTAGCGCACAACCACTGCTATATATTAGAAGGCCACGATATCGAAGGTATCAGTAAATGGTCTGCGAAATCATAAGAACAATATTTGTTTTTTCTAACTCCAACCACAATACCACTCAGGCTAAAGGCAGAAAAGTCTTACTCAACACAAGGCTTTAGCGGATATTCACTTCTCAGCAAAAAATGATGGATTCGGTATGAAAAAAATCAACATTCGGTCAATCTCATTCAAGCTTGTGGTAGGCGGTTGTATTGCCGTCCTGATTCCGTTGTTAGCAGTGGGTGCTATCTCTATTGGTAAAGTTACTGAAGCTATTAGCTTCGTTCCTGATGAATGATGTGACCCAGCCATGCCACAGTTCCTCTCATAATATCCAATAGTGCTTTACCTGTTTTCAACACTGCGGCACGTTGTCGGGATGAGGACAAGAACCCGAGTTACTCGCGATCCCCCCCTCCACATGTTTAACCACTATTGCTTATTCTCCTGTCGGCATATACCAAAATTCTTTATGTGAAAATGGCGTATTTTCGGGCAGGATAGGATTATCAACCCTCAGTATTTTCCTCTTGCTCAACCCAGCCCTTTCAATATTATCACCCTGAAATTCATAAAATATTTTATCAAAGGTACCATCTTCAATCATCATCAAAAGCCCTGTTTCAATTCGCTTTGCGAGTTCGGGATTTGCAGGGCTTACAAAAAAGTAGGATGGAGATGGCAGGTACAGTGCAAGTGACGACTCAATGGCAAGATCAGGGAATTCAGCCTTGTGCGCCTCAAACTCGGAAAATATTTCATTCACGCCTCTCGGGAAATAATCAAACCGCCTCTGGCTCAACATTCGAAAGAGCCCTTCATAAGAGCTCCCTGTAACAATCAAAAAACCAAGCTGGTCCAGTGCCTTGGTCGTACTCCATTGTTGTCTGAGGCCGGCTTTAAGCACTTTTACCTGTGCGATATCATGTATCGCATCAAAAAGGTATTGATTATCTTGCCGTATCAAAAAGAGTCGGTAACCCAAAAGCCCTTTGAGCAGCGGGATTCGAACCGGGATTGTCTCTGTCTCCCATTCCGCGCGAGTGACAGCCACTATCACATTAATTTTTTTACCGTAAACCATCTGTTGCAGTGCGCGATCCCTCTGCATTCCCTCAATTGATTGTTCAATTCTATACGGTCCGTAAGTGGGAACTGTTTTCTGCAATGCTTCTTTCAACAGAACTCTGGGATAAATATGGCGCACATCTTTCTCTGAGTGCGGTGCGTGTAAACGAACCACATCCAAAGCGTGCGTTAGAGGTACATTACCGAAGAGGAAATACCAAAAAAACACAACTGCATTTATAATTAATACCAACACCTTAAGAGACTTCCTGGTCAGGAAAAATGGTAACATCGCTCGCGCTCCAAACTTAGCAGACATCAACACGCCTGAAACATTGCTCCTCTTAACAGTTATATCATACGTTTTCTGATTGTGACAATTGTAGCGACCGATATGTGACTGAATGAGAAACGAAGTCAGTGTACTAAAAGGGCAGGTAAGCGGAGCATAGCGAAGACTCAGAACAATATCCGATAGGTAAAGTTTTACAGAGCACTAGGAGGCTGTCCGAGAATAGGAATTTGGGCTAAAATCGAGGCATTATCAAAAAACTAGCGCAGCCATATAAATGATATTGCGAGCATTGTTTTTCGATAATAACGAAGAGTTTGGAACAAAGGCCATTCTCGGACAGCCTCCTAGAACACGCCGGTTAAAAATGGACAGCAGAGAACTTCGACCAGAGGGAATGAAAATTTCATCAGGACAACGCGAACAGGCATATTGTATAACCGCATTGCCATGGTGATACGGGTTATACGGTAATCAATCACAACATCTAACACTTCGAAATACAGGGCCATAATGGCCCTGTATTTCGTTTGCTATTGACGAGCGTGAAGCGGAACATAATCATATTTATTGCTACCCGTGTAAATCTGACGGGGACGACTGATCTTCCATTTGGGGTCATCCGTACTTTCCTTCCATTGGGCAATCCACCCTGGAAGGCGACCAAGAGCAAACATCACTGTAAACATATTGGTAGGAATCCCAATGGCCCGCAAAACAATGCCACTATAAAAATCAATATTAGGATAGAGATTGTGATCGATGAAATATTGATCTTTCAGCGCAATTTCTTCGAGCTCCCTCGCCGTATCCAGAAGAGGGTCAGAAATATGCATTGATTCCAATAACTCATCGCACATTTTTTTCATTATTTTTGCCCGAGGATCATAGGTTTTATAAACCCGATGACCAAACCCCATAAGTCGGAACGGATCATTCTTATCTTTAGCCCGCTCAACAAGTTTGGTGCAATTGCCACCTTCACTCTGGATTCTGGTCAGCATTTCAATGACCGCCTGATTAGCTCCTCCATGAAGCGGCCCCCATAAAGCGGCTATACCTGCCGAAATAGCAGCATAAAGGTTTACTCTGGCACTTCCTACCATGCGAACCGAGGAGGTCGAACAATTCTGTTCATGATCTGCGTGGAGAATCCAGAAAACTCTCAGAGCATTAACCGCTTCCCGCTTAATCTCATAAGGCGTAACCGGTGTATCAAACATCATGTTGAGAAAATTTTCGCAGTAGGTCAGATCCGGCCTTGGTAAAACCAGCTCATGCCCTCTGGAAATTTTATACGACATTGCAGCCATTGTGCGCACTTTTGCTAACAACCGTGTCATGGTTATGTTGATCTCTTCCTCCAGAGTATCAAGTCCCGGATAGAAGCTCTTCATAGCATTAACCATTGACGACAGGATTCCCATAGGATGTGAAGCTCGTGGGAAATTCTGGTAAAAGGCTTTTAAATCAGTATGGACAAGACTGTTGTCGTTAAGCATCACCGAAAACTGAGTCAGTTCATCCCTGTTTGGTAGCCTTCCGTTAATAAGCAGGTAAGCAGTCTCTTTGAATGACGCATTCTCGGCAAGTTGTTCTACAGGAATACCGCGATAACGCAGAATCCCTTTTTCACCATCCATGAAAGTGATGGCGCTCAGACAGCTACCGGTATTACCATAGCCAGGGTCAAGGGTAATATATCCAGTTTCAGCCCTCAGTCTGCTAATATCAATAGCTTTTTCGCCTTCACTTCCGATAACAACTGGAAGCTGTAATTCTTTTCCATCGTAAGTCAGAGTCACAAATTCGTCCACAGTATCCCCTTTCTTCTAAGAAGCTGACATGCCGACCTTATTAAAATCGGCAATTTTGAATTTTATTACCTTTAGGTATACAATTAAGAAAAAATATTTCATTATTGTCAATATAAATAAAAGCATCAGCATGCTATCCTTTCGCACCCTGATTGCAATATGATTTAAATAACAGCCAATATTCCCTTTTATTTGCCCTAAAAATTCCTCATGCCTATCAGCATCTGAATAACGTCGCCTAATCAGTAAATATCACTAGTGTCCGGTTAAGTTTAAAATAATTTCAACTGGTTACGAGTGTCGGTATTGACAGGTTTGCAATCTCTTTCTGTAACTAGCTGATAAAGATCGATCTTTTCGAAAGCTGACACGCTTAAAATCTGTAAAATTGTGTAGAGGCTTTCTTCGAAGTTGAGCCGTTTTTTCATTATTGCTACGATGACATAAACAGAGACTGCTATCCAGACCTGAGTTTTGACTGCGTTCTCCGAAGTTCCATAAAATCTTTTTATCCTCAAATGTTGTTTGATCCATTTGAAAAACAGCTCGACTTGCCATCGACTGCGATACAATTGTGCTATTGTTAATGCTGGCAAAGTAAAATTGTTGGTGAGAAACACGAGAATTTTTCCGGTCTTGGGGTCCCGGAATTTTACTCGACGCAAAGTGTCTGGGTAATGCTTGCCTGTATAGAAACCGGTTAACACAATTGTCTGATCGCAGCGAAGCCCCGTCTCTTTGTCGACGGGATGTGAGTAACGTCTTTGGAATTTCATGTTTGTTTTCGCACGGGTAACGAAAAACGCAGGGATCTGGTTGAAGGCATAAAGCCTTTCGAAGTCCAGATAACCTCGGTCCATTACGTAATATGCGCCAGCTTCCAAACGTAGAAGATCGAGGGTGTTGACATCGTGTAGCTTGCCGTCTGAAATGTGGATGAACGTGGGAATGTTGCCTTTTAGGTCCAGCAGTGTGTGGAGTTTGACAGCGGCCTTGTTCTTTCGAAAAGGTGCCCAAGGAAACATTGACAGGCATAGATCGATCGTGGTTGCATCCAGAGCATATACTGTTTCGTTCAGCTCTTCGAGAAACGAGTCTTCCTTGTATAACTCTCTGGCTGTAGTAATCAGGCTTTGAGCGAACTCGGCATATATGCGCCAATCGCGTTTTTCGTTGGCTTCGGCAAGAGTTGACCTTGAAACTGTTCCACGGATTCCCATGTGATAGAGCTTTTTGTTTTGAGATCGTAAGCAGATTTCGATGTCGCGTAGACTTTCTCTGTGCGTAATCTGTGCGAAAGCCATGCATAAAAACTGATCCAGGCATGAGAAGGTTCTTACTCTGAAATCGCCCTGGTATCTGGACACGCAACGGCGGAATGTTGGTAACGGCACGAAGTCCATAACTTGTTTGAAAATCAATTTTCCGGCAAACATCTGTATACCCCCACAGGGTTTTGCCGAATATCCTCCTCTGAAAGGGATGTGATTTCAAGTCGATTATGGTCATATTGTTGCCGATTTACATTATATTCAAGAGGTTGCGATGTGCTTGGAAAAGTTTAACCGGACACTAGTGAGTAAATATCCATAGTTAAAATCGAGGCATTTTCAAAAAAGAATCGAAGCCATATATATGATATCGAAGCCTCACTTCGTTCGCTTATCTGCGAGCATTGTTTTTTGATAATAACGAAGAGTTTGGAACAAAGGCCATTGTCGGACAGTCTCCGAGTATTCGCCGTAGTGAAACTGATCTATACGTATCCTCAATCCATAACTGTTCTGCGGTGCTCCAAGTGAGCATAACACCAGTACAGTTATGTATCTCTAGACTACCTTGTCTTTTCGCGTACACATCAGGCACTGTCTATTTAATTGAAATGACAAAGACTTACCTGCTGAATATCCAGCTATAATCCATTGTCTTCCCTCAAATACACTGATTTTTAATCTAACGATTGCATAACGTAAAAAAATTTTGTAATCTCCCTGAACCGACCGAGCGTTTGCTCGGATATTCTTTAAACTGTAGATGCTTAATTCATATAGGCATAAATTAGTATTCCAATGGGCGGGTAGTACTAAGAAGTGAGTCGTTGACACAGGTGACAGGAAGAACGATTTCCTGTCGCGAAATGATGCGCAATCGAGGAGAGGTAGAATAGCACCAATGCACTGCCTCAAGTATTCACAACAATAGTATAAGGAGTATTGCAATGTCACAGGACCACACATTTGTATCACCCGGCCCGGCTGGACTCGGAGCACTGGCAGTAGCCTGCTTTGGATTTGGTGCAGTATTCACAGGTAAAGTCGGGCTCGGCGGGTTACCCCTCCTGGCCGCATGGCTTATCGGTGGCGGCATAGTGCAGTACACAGTAGCTGTCATGGAACTCAAGGACCATAACATGACAGGTGGTAACGTCTTTTTGTTTTTCAGCGCCTTCTTTATGTTTGGTGCATCCCTCTCTGTTCTCGCCAAATACCTTATGCTTTCAGGTATGATTGGCTCGGTTAAACCAGACACAATGGTTGAAGGGTTCTGCTGGATGGCTGGTGCAGCTTTCCTTACTGCGGTCACTCCGGCTTACCTTAAAGGCCCGAAACCGTTATTCATGATCGTCCTGCTGCTTGACATTGCACTCTGGATTATTGTCGGACTCGACATGAAACTTATTGGCCCAGAGCTTAAACCAGTTGTCGGATACCTGTTATTTGCAACAGGCGGCATCGGTGTTTATTTAGTAGCCGCTATTGTCAATAACCACACATTTGGTCGTGTCGTTATCCCAACCTTCGGCACATTCATAAAATAGCTTCCCCCCAATATTTCGAGCTGGAATAGTCAGACTTTCTTGTTGAGTCTGCACCTGACTATTCCAGCTCAATTCTTCCTACATTCCCGTTTAAGTGCCTGAGAATAAAAAAGAAGCCCAACCAGCCTCTCAATTATTTCACAGATCTATGATAACCTACATACTCACCAACGACCTGACGAGAGAATAACTCATCTCTCGATATCGATTTCAATCACTTTTTCCTTTTTGACTGTCTACTGAAGCTTCAAACCACTCTTCTTTCCCATAGAGCTTAATCATACAGTTAGGGCAAAGACCGTGACTAAAGTCTGCCTCAGAGTGATCTCTTATGTATCTCTCTATTTTCTTCCAGTATCCTTTATCATCGCGGATGCTTTTGCATTCACAACAGATTGGCAGAATACCGTGTAATGTCTTTATATTACCCAGAGCATCTTTAAGTTCGACAATGAGATTTTCCTTTTCACGCTCAGTTCGTTTTCGCTCTTGAATTTCATTGACGAGTTTCTTGTTCCAAAAATGATATATTAATATTAAAATCGATGCGATAAGACCGACAGACACTGTCCACAAAATGATATCTTTTGCCCTGACACCATGTTCGTATCGTACAGCAATCCACTTTTGTCGAATTTCATTGTGCTTTTCCTGGCTGATCGCAGCAAACCCTTTGTTAAGGATGCTGACCAATTCCGGCCAATCATTGCGTACAGCAACTGATAATGTGTAATTTTCGTAGGAAGTTGGAGCCGCAATCTTCAAATTTGACAGTCCATTTTTCTCAATCAGGTACGTTGCAGCAGCTAAGTTTTCGATCGCAACGTCAGCATGCCCTAAAGAAACTTGCTTTAAGGCTTCTAAAGGTGAATCGACATAATGTGGCACTACATTGATGTTATCTCTTCGAAGCCATTCAATTGATGCATTTTTCCGGATGGCTGCAAGCTTGAGTTTATGCAGGCTATCGACACCACTTATAAAAGGTGCATCCTTCCTGCTTATTATTATCAACGGAAAAGATAGATACGGCTTTGTATACATCAAGTATGCTTCTCGCTCAGGTGTTACCGCAGCGCAGGTCAGCATATCGATTTCTTTATTTTCGATTTTTTTAAGTATTTCCGACCACGGTTGCTTTTTTACTACTTCGACTTCCAAGCCAACCATTTCAGCTATGAAAAAGATATAATCGGAAGCCATTCCTTTGAAAACACCATCCTCATCAAAGTATTGAAAGGGCGGGAAAGCCTGAGGCCCACTTACTCTGATCTTCGAGTTTCTTGCAATCCATGCGTGCTCTTCACTTGAAAGGTCTACCGGAGAAGTGGCATTGGAGGGGTGGCTAACTAACACCACGACGAGAACTAAGAATGCACCAAGCGACTGTATTCGTATCATTAATCACTGTTCGGCAGATAGTTTTAAGGATTCAACGTCTAGAAAAATTTCTTATTAAAGTCTACAGCAAACACCCTTCAATTACAAATTTCGGCATACTTCATTGCCGCGAGCCCGAACTTCTCATTAATAAAGAGACAAGATAGGTTTTACCCCTTCATATTTTCCTCATCACTACGAATCTGGTTCAATTTTCTCCCAAGCCTGCTTATACACTTTTGTAAATACCAGACAAATATACGACATTAATGTAACGTGTTTTTGACTAGGCGATGCGTGTGTGGAGCTGCTTCGTTAATATCAGTATTACACCTGCAATGAATTTCTTATATCAAATCGGTCACCTTAATCTCTTCTCTCGTATCATAAGGAATCTGGCACCTTTCTTGAGTATAGTATCGAACCCTTACACGACTATTGTAAAATCACTGGATTTATGATTTTAAGTATTCGCGATCAGCCTTGGCATATCGGGTTTATTCAATGTATGCTGCGGCACACAATGAAATTGAAAAAAATGTTAATCTTATCTCAAAACTTCAGGAGTGTGATCATGAGAAAACCGTTTTCGTTCGTCTGTTTCATCCTGCTTTCGGCCTTGCTCTGCCTGCCCGGCTCTATTTTGGCAGCCAAGATCAAAGTAGCTGGTGTGTATACCCAGCCGATCCAACAGAAATGGGATGCCTGCCTTCATAAAGCGCTGCAGTCTCTCTCAGAAAAGGGAGAAATTGAATATGTTTTTTCCGAGAAAGTATCAAACACCGACTATATTCGTGTTCTTCGCGAGTATGCTGAGTCCGGAGTCCAACTCGTTGTAGGTGAAGCGTTCGGTATTTCTCGCGATGTCCGCAAAGTCGCAGATGATTATCCTGAGGTCGCTTTCCTGATGGGGGACTCCTTCGGACCGTATGGTAAAAATATGTCTGTTTTTGATAATTACATTCATGAGCCATGTTACCTGATGGGTATGCTTGCCGGCACCATGACCAAGACCAATAAGATTGGAATGGTCGGCGGTTATCCTATCGGTGAAGTTAACCGTCTGTTCAATGCGTTTATGGCTGGTGCAATAGCAGTTAATCCTGACGTTCAGTTCAAGGTATCCTTTATCGGCTCCTGGTACGATCCACCAAAAGCGAAAGAATTTGCATACGCCCAGGTTGAAGCTGGAGTAGACGTATTGTACGCCGAGCGTGCTGGCGTTGTTGATGCTGCACGTGAGAAATCTATTGTGGCCTTTGGTAACGTTAACGATATGAACAAGGAAGAAAATGGTACCAATGTCGTCGTTGCCTCAGCTCTGTGGCATATGGAACCAGCAATCAGCCATGCTATCGAGATGGTAAAAGCTGGAACGTTTGCGGCTGCTGATTACAAGGAGTGGACCATGATGGGTAAAGGTGGTGCTTCACTTTCCTCATACTACGAGTTTGATACCACGCTGACTACAGAGATCAAAGCAAAGGTTTCTGAAACTGCGGCTGCGATCAAAGATGGTTCTTTTGTTGTGGAGATTAACGATAACGAGCCGAAGTCTACCTTCTAACGTCATTCCACCCTCGTCGGCGGCACAAATCGTGCCGCCGACTCCCGCGAGCAAATTGCATGAATCTGGAATATCCTCTTCTCCGCCTTGGCGGCATCACAAAAAAGTTTGGCAACCTGGTTGCCAATGACAACATAGATCTGGAACTGAACCGTGGTGAAATTCTCGCCCTGCTTGGAGAAAACGGGGCAGGAAAAACCACACTCATGAATATCCTGTTTGGCCATTATGTTTCAGATCAGGGAACGATTGAGATCAACGGTTCTCCACTTACACCAGGCTCGCCAAAAGAATCGCTGCAGGCCGGTCTTGGCATGGTACACCAGCATTTCACCCTTGCCGACAACATGACCGTTCTCGACAATATCACGTTGGGAACAGAGCCACTGTTTTCCCTGTATCGAAAGAAGACCGAAGCTATCAAAAAGATTAAACGCCTTTCAGAACAGTATGAAATCGGCGTCAATCCAAACACCAAGGTCAAAAACCTATCCGTTGGTGAGCGACAGCGTGTGGAAATACTCAAGGCACTCTACAGGGATACCAGCATTCTTATTCTTGACGAACCTACAGCGGTTTTGACCCCGCAGGAAAGTGACCATCTCTTTGCTACACTCAAACTCCTTGTTCAGGAAGGACTCGCAATCATCTTCATTACCCATAAACTGCGCGAAGTCATGGCTGTCAGTGACCGGTGTCTTGTCCTGCGCCATGGGAAGACGATCTACCAGTGCAACACAGCAGATACAACCGCCGACATACTCGCTAAAGAGATGGTTGGTGGTGAATTGCCAAAAGTCACCCGAAAGGAATCTACACTGGGAAAAACGCTGTTTGAACTGAAAGGTGTACATGCAACGGACCGCAAGGGACATCAGCTCTTAAGTGATCTTTCTCTTACCCTTAAAAGCAGCGAGATTGTAGGTATTGCCGGTGTATCCGGCAATGGCCAGAGCCATCTGGCCGATCTGGTCTCAGGGTTGCTGACACCTTCATCCGGGGAGATGATTCTTCAGGGAAACCGGATAGAAAAACCACACCCCTTGTATATGGTACAAAACGGTATTGGCAGAATACCAGAAGACAGGATTGCAACCGGCGTCATTGGTGACATGAGTGTCCTTGAAAACATAACTCTCGAAAAGTACTGGAAAAAAGAATTCAGTCGTTTTGGTTTGTTGAACAACACAGCACTTACCAACCACACCAAAGAGCTAACATCCACCTTTGATGTACGCTGCGGTGGCTTGAACGCCAGCGCCAGGACCATGTCCGGTGGCAACATGCAAAAGCTTATCCTCTCACGGGTTCTGTCTGAAAACCCACAGGTCATATTAGCCAATCAACCAACCTGGGGACTTGATGTCGGAGCGACCGCCTTCGTCCATCGCCAGCTTATCGAAGCCTGCAAAAATGGTGCTGGTGTCATAGTTATCTCCGAAGATCTCGATGAGCTATTCAGCGTTGCCGATACAATCCAGGTCATGTATCAAGGCAGTCTTTCACCGCAAATAGATCCTGCCAAAACAACTGCTGCAGAACTGGGGCTTGCCATGAGCGGCCATAGAGACGTCATTCATACCATGCTGCTCAAGGAGGCCACCAGTGAGGCTTGAACCACGTGAAGATACAACCTTGATGCTTAAGGCCCTAGGCCCCCTCAGCGCCGGCTTCATCGCCCTGCTCTGCTGCTCGGCCCTTATAATATGGGCAGGAGCATCACCCATTGAGGCATTTGCACTTCTGATCAAGGGATCATTGGGATCCCGTTTTGCCATTTCTGAGACCCTTACCCGGGCAATCCCTCTCATCTTCTGCGGGCTTGCCGCGGCTGTTGCTTTTCGCGCCAAATTATGGAACATCGGCGCTGAAGGCCAGCTTTATGCAGGTGCCTGCATGGCCACCTGGCTTGGGACAGGCATGATTGACCTACCACCCTGGCTGATGATTCCTTTTCTTTTTGCCGCTGGAGCCTTGGCGGGCGGCCTTCTGCTTCTTGGACCGACTATTCTGAAAACAAAATTTGCGGTGGATGAAGTTGTTACAACCCTGTTACTCAACTTCATTATGCTCCTTTTTGTCAACTGGCTCGTTTTCGGTCCCTGGAAAGACCCCATGGCAATGGGGTGGCCCCAGGCTGCACCTGTCGTAGATTCGGCAATTATCGGCCCTCTGCTGGCGAAGACCAGATTACACTGGGGCCTTGCCATTGCAGTTCTTACCGCAATCGGAGTCTGGTTGCTGATGCGTTTCACTACCTGGGGATTTGAGATCCGTGCTGTCGGTCATTCTCCTAAAGCGAGTACTTTTGCTGGCATTCCTGTTAACCGCGTCGTTATTCGTACCGCACTCATCTCAGGGGGACTCGCTGGATTTGCAGGCGTTTCAGAGCTGTGTGGCCTAAAAGGGTATCTGACACTCGATCTCTCACCGGGTTTCGGATATTCGGGTATTGTGGTTGCCATGCTCGCTTCTCTGCATCCGCTTGGTGTTTTGCTCTCCTCGTTGTTTATCGCTGTGCTGTCTATCGGGGCTGATTCTATGAGCAGATCACTCAATATATCCAACTATATTGCTGATGTCGCAACAGCCTTGTCGCTGCTTGCGGTGCTTGTCAGCATGATGTTGACCAAATACAGAATACGGTGGAACTAACCAATGGATATTGTACAACTGCTTTTTGAAGCCGGCTTCTGGGCCGCCACCGTTCGTATGGCCACCCCGCTTATATTTGGCACCATTGGTGAGCTGATCTGTGAGCGTGCCGGAGTACTCAACCTCGGCATAGAAGGTATCATGGCCGCAGGCTGCATGACCGGTTGGACCTGGGTCTATTTCGGCGGTGATCTCTGGACCGGGGTACTTGTAGCGGCCGTTGTTGGTGCAATGTTTGGCCTGCTTCACGCCGTTTTTACCGTTCATCTCGGGTTGTCCCAGCATGTTACCGGCCTCGGTATCACCATGTTGGCGACCGCGATTTCCTCTTTCGTGTTCCGTATGCTGTTACCAAACGTGACAACACCCCCGAAAATCATACCATTCCAACCTCTGGAGATACCATTTCTCAGTGACATTCCCTTTCTTGGTAAAGTGGTGTTCACTCAGTCGCCGATGACCATTCTGGCGCTCTTCACGGTTGTCGGAGTTGCTTATTTCTTGAGGAAAACTCCTGCAGGGCTCGCACTCTGCATGACAGGTGAAAATCCGATGGCAGTAGAATCACAGGGGCTTTCGGTTTTTGCCATTCGCACCTGGGCTGTTATGATGGGCAGTGCCCTGATGGCTGTGGGTGGGGCATTTCTTACCATGTCCGCTTTTGACGCCTTCTATATCGGTATGGTCAATGGACGAGGGTGGATATGCATAGCCCTGGTGGTTTTCGCCTCATGGAATCCCGGAAAAGCTCTGGTTGGCACACTCATCTTCGCAGCGTTTGATGCCTTGCAGATGCGTGTACAACAACAGTCGGGCATGGTCATTCCCTATCAATTTTACCTGATGATGCCATATGTTTTCTCTATTGTCGCACTCATCATCATGTCGCGCAGATCCGCCTACCCTAAAGCCCTGCTCGTTCCGTTCAGAAAAGGAGAGCGGTAAGGAGATACAATGTTTGACTATCTTATAAAAAACGCGAATCTACCAGGTCAAAAGAATGCCGTAGACATTGCAATAAAAGATGGATGCTTTGCCGCGATTGAGCAAACCATAAACGGTCCAGCCAAAAAAGAGTTGGATGTAAGTGGTTGCCTGGTCACTCCGCCTTTTGTTGACAGTCATTTTCATTTGGATGCCCCCTTGACCCTCGGAATGCCAAGGCATAACCAGAGTGGTACACTGCTGGAAGGCATACAGCTCTGGAGCGAACTCAAACCAGAGCTGACCGCCAAGGCGATCAGGCAACGTGCGCTGAAGTTGCTCAACTGGTCCATCGCCAAAGGGACGCTGGTTATCCGTACTCATGTAGATATAACCGACCCTTCCCTGCTGGCCGTTGATGTACTGCTTGAAGTACGTAAAGAGATGGCGGAATGGGTAGATATCCAGCTGACAGCCTTCCCTCAGGATGGTCTTTTACGTACACCGGGCGGAAAAGAACTTCTCATCAGAGCGTTGGATAAAGGTGTCGATGTCGTTGGTGGTATTCCCCACTTCGAGCGAACAATGCAGGAGGGCAGTAAGTCGATCAGCTGGCTGCTGGAGATTGCCGAGTCCCGCGGCCTGCTTGTTGATATGCACTGCGACGAAAGTGATGACCCGCACTCAAGACATATAGAACATCTTACTTTCGAGACCCAGCGCATGGGGCTTGGCGGCAGGGTCGCGGCCTCGCATCTGACATCCATGCATTCTATGGATGACTATTATGTTTCAAAACTGCTGCCGCTTATGGCGGAATCCGGTATTCAGGCGATCTGTAATCCGCTAATCAACATCCATCTTCAAGGCCGCCACGATTCCTACCCCAAACGCCGGGGACTCACACGGGTTCCGGAACTGCTCGAATCGGGCGTGAATGTGGCCTTTGGTCACGACTGCGTGATGGATCCCTGGTATCCCATGGGAAGTCACGATATGCTGGAAGTTGCCCATATGGGTGGACACTGTCTGCAGATGATGGGAGCAACACAGATCCCCACCCTCCTTAAGATGGTCACCACCCGAAGTGCTGAAGTGCTCAACCTTAAGGGGTATGGGATCGAAGTGGGAAATCAGGCTGATTGTGTTGTACTGCAGGCTGCCGATGCTTTGGAGGCACTCAGGTTAAAACCAGCCAGGCTCTATGTATTCCGCAAAGGAAAAATTATAGCCTCAACACCACAGGTAAAAAGCACTGTTCAGCTGGGGAACTCTGTACAGGAAGTGACGTTTCAGCAAGCCGATCTGAACTCGAACGAATATCTCGATTTTCATAATCAGCAGGAAACTGGAACTATATCGTAGACCAGTTCATGAAACCTGGCACAATCCTTTGCAGCTGCAGAGCGCAACGGATTGTGCCAACCTTTTGAATTAAAACGGATAATCGGGTCAACGAAGAGCGGAAAGTTTCTGCAGCCTCTCTTTGGCAACCTGCTCAAGAGAGACGTTTCCAAATCGGGAGATATCCAGCTCAGGAAAACGTTCAGCCATCATCTCGGCAAACGTCATTGTTTGTGCCAGCCCCAACACACTCTGCCAGTACTCGATCACATCTTCGAGATACTCTGTAACCTGAAAGGCACGGGAACCTGCGTCATAAATGGTGCATCGTTCCAGAGGGTATGAGGGAGCAGAAAAATTAGATTCAATAAACTCCGGTGCCATGAGCGAGTCGCACCGCATAAGATCGGTACCGGTAATTTTGATTGAGACCTTGGACTCAACAGTCGGTACGAAAAAGCGACCTTCAATATAGCAGACGTACGTTCCCTTATAATTCGGGAAATGTTTACGACAGGCAGTATCTGCTTCTATCAGTCGTTCTTCGCTTATTGGGCCGCCGATGGTGAAAAAAAGAATCGAACCCAACTCTGTGCCCTGTTGGATCGCTTCATTGATCATGATATCCAGACCATGGCGCAAGCTTGTGCCCGTAGCAACAACATCACCGATTATGATCTGGGCGCTCTCAGGAAATGTGATTTTCTTATACTCGTCTTCCGTGATATGCCATTGCTCAGAGTCTTCATCGCTCCTTGCTCGCTGGGCTGTGACAAAGGAGGAACTGTGCGTGTTCCAGCCGAAGGCTTTCGCCAGCGCACCACGCAGACCGAAATTTAAACCACCACGCAGGATGTTAAACACTACAGAACGTTTTTCCTGCAGGGCAATAGGGGTCGCTTGCGCAGTGAGTCGAAAAAAGGCCGCACAGGCAGCTTCCAGCTTTTCCGTGTATTCATAACCCAATACCAGAGGATCATTACAAATGGCTCGTGTTTCCGGGGTTGAGAGTATATAACGGTTCACCGTTGTCTCAAGATTATCTGATATCTGATAAACTACGCTGCTCTCTTCTCTGCTGACTTCAGTGAGTATGGCATCTTTTTTCACAAAACAACCTAATAGCTAACTTTTACTTTCTACATATACAGAATGGCAAAGAATTATCTTTTCGCCTCCCGGTCTCCAACACCAGGCAGACTATACACGTTCTACAAACGAGAGTTCAGAAAAATTTGTATCTTTCATGCTTTTCCTTCTCTCTAAGAAATTAATGAGATGATTAGCCTGCGCCCCGCGAAGACCCATATTCATTTAAATCAAATAGTTATAATTTCAACATGAACCAACACGAAACCCAAAAGCACCTACAGCATAAAGCTATACGAGCTTGAATTTGATGCTCAGGGCGGTAGGACTCTAACGTAGAGCCTCCTGCTCCCAAAACGTCTGGCCCTCCCTCACCACAACCTTTTTGTTCTCCTCATTAGCTAAGCTTCCCTGAAAATTGTTTCTTAGACAAATCTGTTTGTGTTCAACAACAAGCTCAAATTACATGCATTGTCAATTACCTGTTGTAGTCACCAGGCAGTAGCCCAAAACCTACGCCCAGCTTGGTCAAATATCATCTCTCAATAACCACTTGACCAGTTAGAGTAATTACTCTATTTTAATGCAAAGCCATATTAACTAGCAATAATTAATATAAAAGGAGAACGCTATGCGGATTTTGCTCGTTCAGCCACCCAGTGCCATTGAATTTATTGATGGTGTTTATATGCATGAACCTTTGGCTTTAGAATACCTTGGGGCGGGGCTAAAAATGGATGGTCATGATATCCTGCTGCTTGATAGCCGTATTGATCCAGACGTAGTGACGTTTGCCAAAAACTTCCAACCAGACATAGTCGCTCTTACCGGGTATACAAGCCAGGTCAATATCCTCAAAGAACTTGCCAAACAATTTAAGGCACTTCAGCCTGTACCCTTTATAATCATTGGAGGGCATCATGCCACAGTACGTCCCATTGACTTCAACGTTTCAGATATTGATCTGGTCGTAGTCGGTGAGGGAGTTACAGCACTGAGAGAGATAGCAGGTGAACTGGAGGGGAAGAAGAGATTCGACACCATTGATGGCTTAGCCATCCCAGGAAAGACTATGCATTTCACCACTGTTCGCCCCCATTGTGATCTGGACGACCTGCCTCTGCCTGACCGAACCCTTACAGCTCGTTATCGCAAATATTATTTCAGCGAATGGCTGCTACCTCTAGCCTCAATTCGTACTTCTCTGGGATGTGTTGGCCGATGTAATTTTTGCGCCTTATGGTCGCTCACTGGTGGTAAGTATCTAAAACGAAGCATTGAAAAAGTGGTTGAAGAGCTAAAAGGAATACAGGAGGAAAATATTTTCTTCTGTGACGATGAGTCAATGTGTGATGTAAAACGGATGGATCTGTTGGCTGACCTTATTGCTGAAAAAGGAATTCACAAAAATTATTTCCTTTATGCCAGGGCCGATACTATTGCCCGGCACCCTCAACTCTTTAAAAAATGGCGGGATATAGGGCTGAAACAGGTGTTCGTCGGCATGGAGAGCTTTTCAGACACTCATTTACGTTCGATGAATAAAGGTGTCACAATTGCACAGCAGGAAGAAGCTGTACGCATTTTGAAAGAGCTTGGAATTTTACTCTATGCCTCCTTTGTTGTAGACTCTGACTTTTCTAAGAAAGATTTTCGTTCTTTGACCAGCTACGTGCGACATCTTAAACTTCACCACGCCTCTTTTTCAATTCTAACACCACTGCCCGGCACCGCAATGTATCAAGATCGTCGTGAAGATTTACTCCCGTATCGTCCAGAGATGTTCGATTTTCTTCATACGGTACTACCAACCCGTTTGCCTTTAAACGACTTCTATATCGAGTTCGCACGTCTCTGGCAAAGCGCAATCCCTCCACATCGAGCACTACGAACCTTTTCTCGTTATGGCTTAAGAAGACTCCCTGGTGTTTTTCGCCTCCTTAATAAAGCCATGAAAACTATGCGTTCAGCCCATATGGACCACATTTAGAAAATACGTTATTGTGTCATCTATGACAGTAAAAGCTAAACTAAAAACACGAGATAAAATTCTAGCAAAAGCTCTTGCTCTCTTTAATGAAAGCGGGACAGCAGCTGTGACTACTAACCACATTGCCTCTGAAATGGGTATAAGCCCGGGGAACCTCTACTACCACTTCCGTAACAGGGAAGAGATTATACAAAATATTTTCACCATGATGGAGGCCGAAAGTAGAGAAGGATTCGGACCAATCGCTGCAAGAGCACACGACCTCGGTCTACAGGCCTTCGAGGAAACATTTCGTTTTATCCAACAATTTAATCAACGATTTATTTTCTTTAAGCGAGAACTGCCAATCTTGTTGATGCGCGACCCTGGATTGAAAGCGCGTTTCAACTCCGTTCACATTGAGACGTTAGGGCTGATCCGTATCCTGATTGACGGGGCTGTTTCCGGTGGTGCCCTACGTCCCCTCAATGAAGAGGAGAGACAATTACTTGCCGAGATGAGCTGGATGCTGACACTTTTCTGGCCCAATTATCTCGAAATCACAGGAGTAGAAAACCATGAAGAAGGACTTGAGCGAGGTGTCGCTATGATCCGACTACTGCTACAAGGATTCAGAGAAAATGCCAATTGATCAGCTCACAAAACAGATGCAAATGTCTCATACATGGTAGCGGCGAAAACACAAATCATCTCAGCTCGTCGCAACTTCCTGCCAATACCTGTCGATATCATTTTGAATATCCCTCAGAACGGCCTCTTTTTTTTGCGGCTCAAAAAGGTGTCTGAAGCGGCCCTGTTTTTCAAAATACGTCTCCACCGGTAACAACGTAGTGTGGGTTTTAGTGTGGCTGACCTTGCCGTCGGCAAATTCTTTCAGTGGCCAGACTCCGGTGCGTACCGCCAGCTTGCCGATGTTCATGGTTTCCTTGGGATCGAAATCCCAGCCGGTGGGGCACGGGGCCAGAGTGATGATAAAGCGCGGTCCGGAAATCGACTTGGCTTTTTCTATTTTCCTCGCCAGGTCAAGAGGTTCTGAACCAATGGCCGTTGCGACATAGGCGGCGCCGTTGGCTGCAAGGATCGAGAACAGATCCTTTTTGAACCCCTTGTGGCCGTATGCACATCTACTCGTCGAGGTCCGTGCGGCGTGAGGCGTTGCCGCGGAGTACTGTTGACCCGTGTTGCCGTAGCCTTCGTTGTCATAAATGATGTAGAGGTAATCAAGACATCGGTCTATGGTGCCGGAGGTCGCTGAAATGCCCATACCATAGCCGCTGCCGTCACCAGTGAGGACCACCACGTCGAGGTCGTCGGCGACTTCGATTCGGCCTTTGTCCATGAGGATATCCAGCGCGTCGCGCACCCCCTGGGCACCTGCCGGGGCCGCGCCCATGGCGGTGTAGATCCAGGAACCGCGAAATGGCGTGAACGGGTAGACCGAGAGTAGGGTCATACAGCCTGCGGCGTTGACGAAGATCGTATTTTCACCAAGGACATCATACGCGATATGGATCGCCTCCAACCCGCCGCACCCGGCACACATCGGCGTGCCTGCGCTGAGCAGGTGGTTTTCGGGAAGGTCTTTCTGGCGTTGAAATGCAGTCTCAGTCATGGTGCACCTCCTCAAAGGGAATGCGGACTCCTGCTATTGCCTGGAGCTTGCGCATCTCCAACATCTCTGTTTCTGTGTAGAGTAGCCGGGGCGATGGAGTAGTGCCGGTGGCAGCACTGTCCCGTAGCGTTTTGGCAATTTCAAAAAGCTCCTCAAACGGTAAGTCCCGGCCTCCCAGGCCGCCGATGAAGCTCGCCAGAACCGGCGGGGCTCCAGGTTTCCCGTAAAGAGCGGAAGCCAGTTCGGTGTGCAGGACGCCGCCCTTGCCCATAGAGATGTTCTGGTCGATGACAGCGATCGCTTTCTTGCCCCTGGCAAGCGTATATATCCGCTCGGCGGGAAACGGGCGCAGCATATGTGGACGAATGAGTCCGATTTTCCAGCCCGCTTCACGCAAGCTGTTCACCGCTTCCTTGCCTTTTGTGGCGAAGGAACCGATCATAAGAAAGAGATATTCAGCGTCTTCGTGACGGTATCCTTCAACAGCATCGTGACGCCTGCCAAAGATCTGGGCAAATTCTTCGGCAATCTCTTCATAGACGGGCAGCCCTCGTTGTGCCGCCAAATGCTGGCTGTATCGGAAATACGAATAGGTAGAGCCGCCAAGCACGGCCGAAGCGTGACTCAGCGGTGCACCGGCCTTGAAATTGATGGATCTGGAGTCAAATTCACCCACGAAGGTGCGGCTTGTGTCATTATCGGGAATGGTAGCCGGTTCCCGGGTATAGGAAAGATAAAATCCATCAAGGTTGACAATGACCGGCAGCCTGATATCTGGATGTTCCGCCAGCCGGTAGGCTATGAGGATGGAGTCGAGCACTTCCTGGCAGGTGGCGCAATGCAACTGAAGACAGCCGGAATCCCGGACGGCCATGATGTCGTTATGGTCGGATTCCAGGGTGAGTGGTGCGGCAAGCCCTCTGGAGACGTTGACCATGACAAACGGTACACGCCAGCCCGCCACTGTATAGATCATCTCCATGCCATGCAGTAGTCCCTGGCTTGAGGTTGCGGTGAAGGTACGGACTCCGGTTGCGGCGGAACTCCCTGCCGCGGTTATCATAGAATGTTCAGATTCGAGCGTGACGAGCCGGGCGTCAAGGTCACCGTTGTCCACCCAATAGGCCAGGGTCTCCAGGATCTCGGTCTGCGGGGTGATCGGAAAGGCGGGAATATAATCGATGGCGGCAAGTCGGGCACCCCAGGCCGCAGCACCATTGCCGGTTAACAGGGTTCG
The DNA here is from genome assembly GCF_005116655.2 of Desulfosediminicola flagellatus. Lineage (GTDB taxonomy): Bacteria > Desulfobacterota > Desulfobulbia > Desulfobulbales > Desulfocapsaceae > Desulfopila > Desulfopila flagellata. The sequence continues at coordinate 5,207,468 of NZ_CP050698.1, forward strand.
TTTCATGATGGCACCTCCTGTAGCGTTACCTTATCCGCGTCCTTCTCAGCTATGGCGAGAATGGCGTGCGAAGGGCACTGCATCACGCAGACCATGCACCCCTTGCAGTGGTCGTAATCAATCCTGGTATAGCGGTTCTCGGTGACCGAGATGGCGCTGTCCGGGCAGAAGGTGGAGCAGATCCACCAGCATTGGCGGCATTTTTCATATTGAATAACCGGTCGCATAGTTCGCCAGAGTCCGGTCTTAACCTTGCAGCTGGTGCCGCCGCCGTAAATGGCCGGGGCGCTTATGGCTGCCGGTTCTGCAGCCAGCTCAAGCCATTCCGGTGACGTATACTCTACGGCACTGATCGGCTCGCCCTCCTCAATGATAGTGTCATGCTGCACCAGCAGTGAAAAGGTTGTGTTGGCGTGATCGATATTGGTGGAGACTGTAAGAGGGGAGCGGTCCGCCATTTCCTCTTCGATGGCTGTATTTAAAGTGGCCTGATCGATGACGCCCGTCAACCGTGCCGCTCCACCCACGCAGCTCACTCCCGCATACCGGCGCTGCAACGGATCGGCCGCCTGTTGATCGACAGGGATGGTGAACAGTCTGTTTTTCAGGTTGAGCCTGTGTTGCCAGCTCTTTTCGTCCGTGTCCGAGTATAACAGGAAAATAGTCCGATCCGTGAGACCTGCTAGCACTCCTGCAGCCGGCAGGCCGATAAGGCTGTCGTCAGCGACGACCACGAGATCCGGGTGCTGGATGATGCCCCGTTCGTTAATCGGTGATCTTGCTGCCCGGACATAGGCGAAGATAGGTGCACCGCGGCGTTCAGCGCCGTAGCGTGGCGCGTCCTGCACCTCGTATCCTGCAAGAAAAAAGGCCCGGCCGAGAATGCGGCTTGCAGTTTTCATGCCTTGGCCCCCCCGTCCATGAAAACGAATGCGATACATAATCACACCTCCTCATGTTGGTAGGATTTGGAACCGTGGTAACTTTGGCCGGAGGTCTCCGGGATCCGGTTTCCGGTCCCGTATCAATCAGTGGAAACGTTCCACGTCCCGCTCTATTGAACTGCTCCCGGTACTACTATTATAGCATTTTTGTATGGGGAAAAGGAAATGAAGGTCCAGAACTCTAAGCTTTATTGCTTTTTGACAGATTTTTCCCTTCTACCCTTTATTAGAACAAACATCCCTTGGGATTGCAGTTACCGGATGCCGGAGAATCCAGCAGAGGAAATCCTACCTGAAATTTTTTCAAAGGTGTAACTGCTGCTGGCAGTGCTGCTAAATCTCATGTTCCCCGCAGCCAAGGAACCATCGAGCGTTACAGACAGCTAAAAAGAAGTGGGGCCGCTTTTAGGTCCACATAATATCAAAAGAATGTAACAATCCTATTTTTGTGCAGGTAACTGTCAAACTGGCTCCTCAGTGGGCCATCCTCTTCTTAGGCTTTATCGTTTCATAAACATACTTACAAAGTTTCAAATTGAAACTTTGAGGAGTGTTGCTGAGCAAACTGTTGATATTCAGCAAATGTAAACAACCAAGCACTGTTTATGGATAAATCGGTTACTGCGACCAACTCAGCAGGGCTATTGTCCCTGAGATCCCAACCAAGTACCAACTTCCCTTTCCTACCACATCAGTCCCAGGAGGCTGGTCTTGCAGGACTAGAAACGGGGATCATGAAACTGAAATGGAGCTCAATCATGTCAATGAGCAAACAGGTAATCTTGAGATGAAACAGGTGGCATAAATTCGAGGATACAGCGAACGTAAGTCAGAGACAGTCTGAGAATAGGTCTTAAGTGGGCTCGTCGGCTGAAGTTGATTGTGATACCCATATGCCATTTCATTCTTTTACAAATGCTTCCAATTGGCAAAAAGTATATTGAAACCTACAGATAATCAACAAAGAACAATATGAATAACAGCATATAAAAGGATAAGATTAAGAAATTGCGGATGCTGCGGTTTCAAACCTGTCAAAGCCACAACGAAAAGCCCTGAAGTTGAGTCCACTTCTACCTGTTAGGATTAACAGGCCTATTATGACTGTTTTTTTGCACGCAGGCTAAAAAAAAACGAGACAGGAAAATTTCAATCCTGTCTCGTTTATGTATACACTACAGTTAAAGTCACTAATTATTCCTAAATTACCCTCTTCAAAACAACTTTTAGTTTCTATAACGTTTCCTGTTACAAACGTACAAACTTCTTACTATTACTTCGTACTACAAACATATAAACTGCTTACTACAAACCTACAAACTTCGTGCTACTACTTCGTACTGCAAACCTACAAACTTCTTACTACTGCTTCGTACTACAAACATACAAACTGCTTACTACTACTTCGTACTATAAACCTACAAACTGCTTACTACTACTTCGTACTACAAACCTACAAACTGCTTACTACTACTTCGTACTACAAACCTACAAACTGCTTACTACTACTTCGTACTACAAACCTACAAACTGCTTACTACTGCTTCGTGCTACAAACATACAAACTTCGTGCTACTACTTCGTACTACAAACATACAAACTTCTTACTACTGCTTCGTGCTACAAACATACAAACTTCTTACTACTGCTTCGTGCTACAAACATACAAACTTCTTACTACTACTTCGTACTGCAAACCTACAAACTTCGTGCTACTACTTCGTACTACAAACCTACAAACTTCGTACTACTACTTCGTACTACAAACATACAAACTTCGTGCTACTACTTCGTACTGCAAACCTACAAACTTCTTACTACTACTTCGTACTACAAACTTACAAACTTCGTGCTACTACTTCGTACTGCAAACCTACAAACTTCGTGCTACTACTTCGTACTACAAACCTACAAACTTCGTACTACAAACCTACAAACTTCCTACTACTACTTCGTACTACAAACTTACAAACTTCGTGCTACTACTTCGTACTACAAACCTACAAACTTCCTGCTACTACTTCGTACTACAAACATACAAACTTCCTGCTACTACTTCGTACTACAAACATACAAACTTCTTACTACTGCTTCGTGCTACAAACATACAAACTTCGTGCTACTGCTTCGTACTACAAACATACAAACTTCGTGCTACTACTTCGTACTACAAACCTACAAACTTCCTACTACTACTTCGTACTACAAACTTACAAACTTCGTGCTACTACTTCGTACTGCAAACCTACAAACTTCCTACTACTGCTTCGTACTACAAACCTACAAACTTCGTGCTACTGCTTCGTACTACAAACCTACAAACTTCCTACTACTACTTCGTACTACAAACTTACAAACTTCGTGCTACTACTTCGTACTGCAAACTTACAAACTTCGTGCTACTACTTCGTACTGCAAACCTACAAACTTCCTGCTACTACTTCGTACTGCAAACCTACAAACTTCCTGCGACTACTTCGTACTACAAACCTACAAACTGCTTACTACTACTTCGTACTACAAACCTACAAACTTCGTGCTACTACTTCGTACTACAAACCTACAAACTTCTTACTACTACTTCGTACTGCAAACCTACAAACTTCTTGCTTACTGTTTCGTATTACAAATGTACAAATGTCCTACTACAATCTTACAGATTTTTCTCAGCTAACAAACTAAAATCTTGAATGCTGGCTACAGTTTACATGAGGATTAATACAAAGTTTCGCCCTCAACTTTCGACAAATATATCTAAGATATTTTTAAAGTCAACCTTTTTAGTGGAAAAAAACAAGCGAACCCTAAGTACCTGTTATAGCAACACTCTATTTGATATTTCATTTTAAAAGGGTAATGCGTTGGGGTATTTTTCATGACAGACAATATACCTGTCAGATATCTTGAAAAAATCGGGTAATTTTTTTATGGAGATTACCCGATTTTTCCTTATCGTGTTTTTCAGAGGTGGGAGGTAATAATATACTCTTCGCCTAACAAGATCACCACTACGGCATATTGCTCCTCCCCTAGAATGTAGACACTCAGCTACTCCACTGTTATGAACTCATAAAAGGATAAGATGAGCACTCGACAAAGACAAAATACGACTCAGAATTCAACAGGAGGCTCATCTACATAACACCAGGATAAGTCGCAGCTATCTGAAGCAAGAACAACTGTATGCTCATGCTATGGTCAGCGTTGAAAATGCTCCATCTCCCCACCAAACACAATAATAACAAGCAGTTAACCTCACCACTCAACCTTACAGGTGGCCGACTGTAAACAGAAGAACGTGGATCAATTTATGAACCAATGAGTTCAACGGAGATAGAGCCAATGATGGTTGCGCCTGAGAATCGTCTAATCGATTGCTAACCTGATTTGATTCTCCTATAAGGAGATAACTTCCTATAAAAAATACCAGGAGGGTGTCCGAGAATGGCCTTTTTCTCAAACTCTTCTGAAGTTTATTCACAAATAGACATTTTGTTTATCCACTAAAGGATTTTGAAAATCACATTCATATAAATCTTATGAGTACCATTAGGATTTAGTTCAATTTTAATAACGTGATTATCTCTTACTCCTACCGGATAACTAATGAGCACAGGCCTCTATCCCCTTAAAATACCTGTACCATTGCAACGCGAACACAAAGCCGTATCTGGAATATCGGTGACATGATGGGCAAGTTACTTGAAAAGGAAGATCAACACGGGCATTGCCACCAACTTGTGCTTTTATGGGTGATAGAGATATTTCCACGGAAACCACCTGCGGTAGCATCATTTCGGATTTAAATGATTTGCTAATTCCCCCTCCCCATCGACCAAACATATTATCGAAAAGAAACCTTTGCTGGCAAAAAGATCGATTATAAGATCCCAGCTTGCTTAAAGTGGTATCTCTCTCAGGAATAAGCGGCTCAATATTTATATCTATATCGCTCTTTATACGTGTCCCTTACAGGATTGCTAACTGCCGATTTTGGTCGCAATGAGTGGTCGTATGACTTTCTGGCTCTTTGGATTACTGAGTATTGAATAAGCCTCAAAGGAGGTACAGTTATGTGGACAAGAATGAATGAGATTGATCGTATGTTTTCCGCAATGAATCTGCTTCGTTCAATTAACTCTGACAGGTCCTATGGTGAAGGTTCAGGCTCGAGGGTTGCAGGCGGCTTCCCTAAAACTAACATGTATGATAATGGAGATTCATTTCAGGTTATTGCAGAGGTTCCAGGTGTGAATAAAGAAGATCTTAGTATTAAGGTCCAAGGTAACTACCTCGAACTAAGCGGTACTCGACAATCTGATGCTCCTGAAGGATTTACAATTCATAGGGTTGAGCGCGACCAATCAACCTTTTCGCGTAGTTTTACCCTTGCCGCTGACGTTGATGCTGACAAGATCGAAGCTGTCTTGAAAGATGGCCTGTTAACACTGGTGCTGCCCAAAGCAGAATCTGCAAAACCTAAACAGGTTACTATCAACTAATCTATCAACTAATGAGTCCCCTTTATTTAGATCATGAGTTAATGGAGGTGAAACTATGAGTAAAGATATGGAAGTTACAAAAAGAACTGAAAATATGGTTGAAAAGCAACAAGACCTACCTGTTATAGCTCCTATGGTGGATATATATGAAAACGATGAGCCAACGAACCCTCACGACAAACAACTAATAGTAGAGTGAAAACCTCTGAAGAAACATGGTAAAGAAAAATCGGGTAATCTCCTTAAAGTGATTACCCGATTTCTTCAAGTTATCTCGAAGGTATATTATCTGTTCGTTAAAAATGCTCTCCAGCATCAAGAGTTCACTTTCACACCACACATACAGATATTATCAATAAAAGCAAGCAGGTAACAGAGGCGTTAAACGCAAAAAAAAGCCAATCACTATAAGTGATTGGCTTTTTTTACGAATTGAATGGTCGGGGCGGTAGGATTCGAACCTACGGCCTCCTGCTCCCAAGGCAGGCGCGCTAACCAGGCTGCGCTACGCCCCGACTATATCAAATAAACATCCCGACCTGTTAAATCGAAATGGTATGTATTGGCTCCCCGGGACGGATTCGAACCGCCGACAAGGTGGTTAACAGCCACCTGCTCTACCAGCTGAGCTACCGAGGATTAAAAGACTCTATTCAGCAACATTGTTTGCTGTTAAATGCAATCTTGTAGCGCGAGAATATATCTGGCTGAAGGTATGATGTCAAGACTTACAATAGGTAGCTGAGCATTTTTAATTTTAACTATGACCTACTGTTTGCAATAAAGGCTATTAGCAGAATCTCTCAAGAAATATAACCAGCTGTTTTCTATCAATTTACCCCAAAGAAAGCCACCAGATATACCTCCCAAAATACAGTACACAGATATCCTGAAATCTATAGCATTACGACGAAACCTGATTAACCGACACCGAACAAACGTTAAATTCTTACGAAATCAACGTGAGAAAGCACAAACTGACGTAGTCCCGTCTTCAAGACAACCACTTGTTGTTTCCATGTCGACTGTTTAACGTAGTCCTTAATATCGAGAGAGAACGCATTCGAATGAAAAAAATTGTAATACGTAGTTTGAACAGATAAGCTCAAATCATTCAATACACGCACCCCATCTCGTGGATAGCCGTTCTTCCATTACGTACACTCAATCCCACCACTTGATGAGGGAAAGATCACCGGTTACGAATTGAAATACTCCACTGCCTTTAGAAGTCGCTACAATGACAATACAGACCGTTTTTCTAAAGGGCATATTGCTCGCCTGGCTTCCCTGCTCACTTCAGTCCTGATTGTTCTAACCTCTATATCCCTTGCCTTTACAGGTCTCGTAGCATCCAGAGAAGCCGACAGACAGGCTATATTCAATCAAAAATTCCTGCTGGGCATTGCACTCAAAAACACATTTGCCTTAATGGCTCGGGATCAGTTAAGTCTCGCTCGCTGGGACAAATCGGTTTTAAAGATCAGTCAAAACATCGATCGGGACTTTATCACCGACGAGTTCATAGATTCGCTCTGGTTCGATTTCGGTCTTGACTATAATTGGATCATTGGCCCGACTAACACTGTCCTGGTTGAATCTTTCGAGGATAATGTTCAATTCAACACCAGAAAATTACTACCAACCGAACCGCTATATCAGGTTGTCGAAAAGGCTCGAAACAGTTTTTTCAAATATAGAACTATTGTCGAGAGCGGCTATAACAAGGGACGTATTGCAAACACTGAATCTGAACCGGACGTAGCCCATGGCTATATATTGCTTGATGACCACGTCGTCATGCTAAGTGCAATGGCGATAGTTCCGGATGACGGTGCTTATTCCCTACCGGAAGGCAACCCCGTTGTCCTCCTGTCAGCACTGCAACTAGGACCAAAGCTCATTAGCGACCTCAACAATCAACTCTCATTTTCTGATTTGCAATTTTTACGGCTACAACCTTCTTTGCCAGAGCATTCCCTGCATCAGGTACATTCAATCACAGGAGAACAGCTCGGTTTCTTTTCCTGGAACAGCACAATGCCAGGCCAGCAGATCTGGCATACCGTTATCCCTGTTATCATCCTGCTCGGCATTTTGCTTTCAGTAGTCGCCTTTGCTATAGCACGGAAAATAGGCAATCTGACCATTTCGCTGGCAGCCAGCGAGGAGCATAATTTCTACCTTGCAATGCACGACAATCTTTCAGGCCTTGCCAATCGGTTGCAGTTCAACCGGGCACTTGAGACTGCTGTTCAGAATCAAACAGACACGCCATTCACTCTCATCCAATGTGACCTGGACAGATTCAAGCAGGTGAACGACACCCTTGGCCATGCCGCAGGAGACACTGTAATAAAAACTGTGGCAGATCGACTCATGCAGGTAGTTGGATTAGCTGGTCTGGTTGCACGGATCGGTGGGGATGAATTTGCCATCCTTTTAGTCGATTGTGTTGATCACTCCCGCCTTAAAGACTGCACTTCCCGGATTATTACTGATATTCGCCTGCCGATAGAAATAGAAAATGGTGAGCATGCACAAATCGGGATTAGCCTTGGAATTGCTTTTGGACCGGCCAACGGCACTACCGTTGAAACTATTATGGCAGCGGCAGACGCTGCACTCTACCAGGCAAAGGATATGGGGAGAAACCGGGCAATATTCGCACAGAACTGCCCGAATATTGTCAATCAGAAAAACATGGCGCCCATAAATGACTATACTGAAAGGTAATATCCAGGTTTATTCAGCCAGCGGTAGCCAATATATGCTTTGATAAAAATAAAAAGCTATACGTGGCACGCATCAGGGCTTTCCCTATTTTGAGATTTGGTGACTTTATGCTAACAACAAAAATTACTCTTCTCCTCTCCGTTCTGATTTTCTCTGTCCCGACACTTGCAGCAGACAATCACACTAAAACCTATGACGTGATCATTGTCGGCGGTGGGATTGCCGGCCTCACCGCAGCCTTCTATCTTGACGATTACGATCTTCTACTTCTGGAAAAAGAGCAACAAGCTGGAGGCCGTGCCACTTCTGGCCAATACAAGGGGCTATACTATGCAAAGGGTGCGGAATATCTCGGCACACCGGAAGGCCCGCTCAAAGAGATCATTTCAAAATTTAGTCTTCGCCTCCGGGAAATCCCAGCTCCTGCCGATGTCATCCTATCAGAAGGGAAAATGTACTTCGGGGATTACGGTAAGGCACAACTTCTGGTAAAGAAAAGCAGTGCCTCTGAACTCAACCGATTTGCCCGACAGACTCTGACAGTGTATGAGAAGTATGACGATATCCCCGACCTTGAACTCAGTAAAGAGCTTAAGAGGCTCGATGACATCACCGCCAGTCAATGGTTTCAAGAAAATCATTTTTCACCAATTTACAGCGAAATCTACAATGTTACCTTCAGAGGGTTGTTCGGTGCTGGCAGCGACGAGATTTCTGCTCTGAGCGCAATCCCTGAAATAGCTTTTGATTTTGAGGGATTCGAAGAAATAGACGAAGAAAATACTTTGGCGGAAGAATTTGCTAACAGCACCAATTCTACTGAAATGTATTCGTTTGATCGTGGCATAGCAGAGATTCCCCTGGCCCTGGCCAACCATCTTGGCAACCGGCTGCGAACCGGAACCACAGTGGTTGAGGTCAAGCGGGAAGAAGACATCTTTGCAGTAACCGGCATCCAGACAGACGGTTCACGAAGAACCTACCTGGCAGAATCGGTCATCCTCGCCACCCCCTCCCCTATTACCCTGAAACTTGCAGAAAACATACTGAGCGACGAACAACGCAAACTTCTGAAGAGCGTAAACTATGCTCCCTACATAACAATAGCGTTGTTCAGTGAGGAACCGATATTTAATACTGGTTTTGATCTGGCAGTACCTGACGGACTCATTTTCACAGACATCTACGATGCCACCTGGATTTCACGACATTACCATGAAAAATCACGCAACCATGAAACCTCAATCACCCTCATCTATGCGGCTCCATTCTCCTATAAAGATAAATCCTTACTCAACATGACGGATAAGGAACTCATGAAAAGGGTCTTGACCGAGCTCGACACTCTTCTTCCAGGCTCATCAAATCGTGTAAAAGACTTTAATATAACACGACATCCCTATGCCTACCCTGTCATGACACCCGGCAGTTACCAGCGAATGACCAGACTGCATGCGATCACCGGCGAAGGCCTCTTTTTTGCTGGTGACTATATGATTTATCCTACCTTTGAGGCTGCTGCTTCATCCGGCCAGCTTGCAGCAGAGAGGGTAAAGGATTGGCTGGAAGATTAATGTGAACTCAATCCGTAACCGATTGTTCCAACTATTGTGAATCGGCAATTTTGAATTTCACATCCAGGAAAAGTCCGGGGTAAGTGATGTCAGGTATTTTAAGGTCGGCCGGAAATGGCATTATTTAACTGTATTTATGGATATGTTTTCTCGTATTGTTGTTAGCTGGGATTTACGTTATTCTCTCAGGCGTCATTCCACTCATTTAACAGAGCTCTGTGGCACCCTCTACCTAAAAAATGTCTTTGGGTAGATAGCGATCGTAGTGGGTAATATGACAATATCGATTTCAGAATTTGCTTGCTGCGCACGGTTGTGTTCGAAGCATGAGTCGCAAAGGGAATTGTTGAGACACTCAGATAATTTGTTATGAGCGATTTACAGACCAAGACAAGCGTAACACGCATAGTCTACGTATTTAGAAGCATATTATAATAGGCGAAGAATACATTCGCATAATGGCTATAAATCTCCAGCAAAATTTGAACTGGAAGCGGAACAACCCCACATTGCGGTTAACATCGTGACCACCATTTAAGGAAACACCAGTTTGAAAAAAAGACCAGTCCCGGACAGCCATCCCAGTGTTAAACAGAACAGCATGAACGACAAAGGAAAACCTAAAAAGGTATCCGAAAATCGTGAGTCCAGACTGCTCGTCAGGCACAGTTTTGAGATGGCGCGCGAGCTAGGCATTTCAACAATTCTCGTTTACGCTGAGTCTGTTCAGGATCAGAGGTATATCCTCAAATCCAAAAAACATGAAAAGATAATATTCTTATCGCAACGCACACACGACATACATGAGGATTTTCGCGATTCGTGTGATATTCTCACTCTTCCGCATCATGACCTGTCCAGATCCGAACAATTTCAACTTGGTTTATTAATTGCCACACTCAGCGATAAAGTAGAAATAGATGAAACTGTCTTATGTATGGCCGGCCTTGTTGGGTCGCTCAGGCTGGACAATTTACTGATAACGAACCTGAAACGTGATAATAAGTGGTTCAAACAACACAATTACGAGAGTATCCCCAAAGACCTGCTTCTTTCCAAGCAATTCATCAAGCTTCTTGATATCGTTTTACGCCTTGCAAAAGAGGGACGAGAAGGAAAAAATATCGGCACGATGTTTGTTCTTGGAAACCCGCATTCATTTAGCGAACACTATGAACAAATGATCCTCAATCCCTTTGCTGGTCACCCCGAAGAATTCAGAAACATGCATAATGAAGACTTTTTTGAGACCATAAGAGAATTTGCTGCTCTTGACGGTGCTTTTGTTGTCAACAATGAAGGGACATTTGAGAGGGCAGGAGTGTATATCCGCCCACCAACAAGTAATACTCTTAAACGCCCCCGTGGGTTAGGCGCCAGACATACGTCCGCGGCCGCTTTCACTTCCTCAATAGATGCGCTGGCCATTACCTTATCAGAGTCGTCTTCTATTGTAACAGTCTTCTCAAAAGGATCTGCAGTTCTTACCCTCAATCCTTGATAAGGAACCTTCCCTTTCAAGAAAAAGTCTCCAATCTCATTGAAAATAATGATTTCAGGAGAGACTGCTATACTCAAACTCCAAAGCTCATTTTCACACTACACAGACAGATATAGTCCCAAATAAGCAGATGAGATCAAAAAGCAAAAAGGCCGATCACTGTATCAGTGATCGGCCTTTTTTATAATTTGATGGTCGGGGCGGTAGGATTCGAACCTACGGCCTCCTGCTCCCAAGGCAGGCGCGCTAACCAGGCTGCGCTACGCCCCGACGTATCAAACGAACATCCCGACCTGTTAAATCGAAATGGTATGTATTGGCTCCCCGGGACGGATTCGAACCGCCGACAAGGTGGTTAACAGCCACCTGCTCTACCAGCTGAGCTACCGAGGATTAAAAGATTCAAGTGAAGAACAATGTTTATCTTCATGTCCAAATCTTGTAGCGCGAGAATATAAACGGATGACGGGGTAGTGTCAACGATTTTCTACCACATATTTTACACTTTTCAATGATACGGTGAAAACACATGGAAAATCAACGTCCCTGAAAAAAAATTTCTGCTTTTATTATCTCACAACACAGTCCGGAGTGGCTCAAAATTCAAATTTACTTATTATTGAGCATTGCTTCCATCATCTTCTGGGCCTGCCTCATTGCCTCTTCAAGCTCCGCCGGGTCCTCTCCGTCGGCAGACATTGCTCCGGCACGTAACTGCATCTGTGATTTTTTGCTTGCCGCTTCAGGATCTTTAAGCCAGCTGATTGTCTGCTTCATCATCTGACTGGCCATAGCATCAGCCTCATGATCATGAATAGGTTTTATACCTGCTGGGAATGCAAAATACGCATCATCAACATTTCCCTCTTTAAACGACGTAGCAACGCTGCTGATCTTAACACCCATCATCTCAGTTTCACTCTTTAAGGGAATACCTGACTCATGATCAGTATAAACGGTTGCCCCCATTATCTGCGTTCTGTCACATTTACGACCAAGGATCTTCGTTACATTTTCTTCGACTATATCAGGCACCCCGCCCAGCAGATCAACCCCAAGATTTTTTGTATTGATATCCATCTGCTTCTTTTCTGCAGCCGAGAGTTTCTCATATTCCTCTTTTGCATACTTAATCGGATTAGTGGCCCGACTACCCGTGCCCTCGGTTAAATCAAAATCGTATATATAATCCGGGTCTTCAATGACAATGGTTTTATTCTCCATGCGCATACCCATCACATTGGTCACCGTACTATTATGTGTGGCGGTACGTTTCCCCCAATCTTTTATGTACACAGTCTCCTGCCCCTCTTCCATACCGTTTATCGTGTATGCAATAGTCGCACTCTTGAACGGCATCTTCATTTCCCAGGGATACAAGCCTTTTTTTGCATGGGCTACAACAGGCAACAGCAGGACAAGCGCAAAAAGTACACCCAGTTTTTTCAGCGTCATTTCAACCTCCAGTGTTTTAATAAATTAGAATCAAATATCCAGAAACAGATAACGAAAATTTTAGTAACTCGAGTAGTATCAACGATTCCCTCATACTCTGAGGTTCTTAACAAATCATTACAATCCACGTGTTGCTTTAGCTGAATCCCTATTAACAGGTTATATTTATGTAATTGATGAATTTCATGTTTTTTTCAAGACGCTGAAAGAACGTTATTGAGGGTGCTGGCGGCCTTTACCATCTGCTCATCCTTCATGTAAAAATGCGGGGCCAACCTGAGAACACCAGTGGGACCTGTAATGACCACCCCACGTTCATACATCTCCTTCATGATGTGCTGCGGATCTTTACTGATCTTCATGGTAATAATTCCCGAACGATTCTCTGCTGGCGGAAGTTGATAGCTCACCAGATCGGTGTCCAGCTGGTCAAGAAAAATGTCTTGTAAGCGGAAAATTTCATCCCTGATATCTTCCATACTGTTTTTCAGAAAAACCTGAGAAATCACAGCATCAAGAGCAGCAATATGATCCCATGGCGCCGCTGAGAACTCAAACATTCTCCCGTCGGTATGTGGGTCCCACGTGTGATCGAGGTAATTCAGCCCCTGCTTCATCATTCCCGGCCCCCCCATAGTCAGGCTCAACTTCGAACGAAAGCCCTGACTGGTGTACATAACACCGGCTCCAAACGGCCCCATAAGCCACTTCCAACCGGATGAAGCAACAGCTGCTATATTATATTCTTCAGGATAGACAGGCAAACAGCCAAGGCTCTGGGCACAATCAACTATCAGGTCAATATTTCGCTCTTTACAGAACGCTCCCAGGCGAGCAAGATCGGCAGCAAAGCCTGAAGCAAACTGCACATGACTGATAGCCACAACTCGCGTACGCTCGCTCACCACCTCTTCGAGTTCTTCAAATGACCAGCCCTCAGGAGTATCTTCGCCGGATTGTGCAACATCTGAGAGCAGAACAAGTTCAACGCCACGGCTTCTCTGTATAACCCATGGATAATGATTACTCGGATATTCATGTTGATAGCTGATAATCTGGTCGCCCGGCTCAAACGGATATCCCCCTGCTATCATGGACATGGCCGTTGCAGTATTCTGAACAAAGGAAATATTTTCAGGCTGAGTTTTCATCAGCCTGGCAGCGCTTGTATGAAATTTCGGTAACAGATCAAGATTACTCAACAAACCAATCACACCATTTTCCGCCATGTTTACAGAAAAATCCTCTATAGCTTTCAGCGAACCTGAAAAGAGCGGTGAGATTGCACAATGACCTAAGAACACTTTTTTGTTCATATTTTTAAACAGAGAACTGCACTTATCTATCATTTATCTCTCCTGAAAAAAAAGACCTATTGTTTTTACACTCTTGAATTCAGTAATGTATAACTAAGGGGTAACAATACGCTAGGAAAATGTTAAGGAATAATGATTACTATTCAGCGGTTATGATGCAACTCATAATTTCCTGCTTATTGTATACTTACAGTAGATAAACCTCAGGAATTGCTCCATGGCAATGGTTTTGGCAAGATATCAGGAGCTGCAACCATACTCCCCTTTATCAATAACGACCGGATAGAAGGCAGCAGGCCTGAACGGTAGAGGAGAACCAGGATGAAATCAACACTCGACATCATTACCCCTGAAGCAGCTCCAACACTATCCAAACTCCTGCATGAGCGGGCACTTAGATCACCAGACAGCATCGCCTACCGACATTGCAACAAGATAACAGGCGAATGGTATACTCTCACCTGGGAACGTATACAGCAAAAAGTAAATCTCTGGAGTACCGCCTTAAAAAATGAAAATCTGGATCCAGGTTCAAGGGTTGCGATCATGCTGCCCAACTGCCCGGAGTGGGTATATTTCGATATGGCAGCACATGCGCAGGGGCTTATCGTCGTTCCTTTGTATGTAAATGATCGCCCCGAAAATGTCGCCTACATTCTTGAAGATACCAGTGCTAAAGTATTTCTCTGTCCGGGAGTTACATGCTGGGAGCATCTTGAACCGGTCTTTAACAGGCTAAGCGGGCTTCAGCGTATTGTTACAATTGATTTTTGCCAGGCAATTAAAGAAGATCCGCGCATCACCTGTATTTCCGATTGGATCCCTGACGAACCGGACATAGACAAGAATCATTACGGGTCTCCGGATGACACTGCAACAATAGTTTACACTTCAGGCACCACAGGCACTCCAAAAGGGGTTATGCTCAGCCATAGAAACATCATCGGTAATGCCTTCTCAGGCTTACAATGCATGGACATTTTCCAGCATGACACCTTTTTATCCTTCCTCCCGCTCTCACACATGCTGGAACGCACAGTGGGATACTACCTTCCGATGATGGCTGGGGCATCAGTTGCCTTTGCCCGTTCAATCCCGGAACTTGCTGAAGATCTGGTGACCATCAGACCGACTATACTGGTGGCTGTACCCAGAATTTTTGAGCGAATTCATAATGGAATGATGGAAAAAATCCGTAACAAACCAGCTATTATGCAAAAACTCTTTAATGCTTCTGTCACTGTAGGATGGCAGCAGTTTCTGCATAGCCAAAAACGCACTGCGTGGTGTCCATCACAGCTGCTCAAACCTTTGCTGGACAGGATAGTGGCTAAAAAAATCCAGGCAAAACTTGGCGGAAAACTCCGAATAGTCATAAGCGGCGGAGCTCCGCTCTCACCTGAAATTGCCAAGGTTTTCATTGGCCTCGGCCTTCCTATTTATCAGGGATTCGGGCTGACGGAAACCAGCCCTATAATAAGCGTTAACCGTATCGAAAATAACGAGCCGAACGGCGTCGGTGTCCCAATTCCCGGTGTAGAAGTTATGCTTGGCAAACATAATGAACTGCTCGTTCGGGGCAATTGTGTAATGAAGGGGTACTGGAACAATCCTGAAGCAACTGCAAAGGTTATAGATGGTGATGGCTGGCTGCATACAGGAGATATAGCCGCACTCATTGACGGGCATATCCGAATAACCGGCAGACTAAAAGAGGTCATTGTACTGAGTAACGGAGAAAAAGTATCTCCAAACGAAGTTGAACAGGCCATTTCCATCGACCCGCTCTTTGAACAATCAATGGTGGTTGGCGAAGGAAAGCCCTATCTCGTATTAGTGGCCGTACTGGCAAAAGAGCGTTGGCAAAGACTGGCTGAAGAACTTGGTGTTTCGCCTGATCCAGCCTCACTGAACAAGGAAGAAGTAGAAAAAGCAATACTTGACAGGGTAGAAAAACTGATGCACAACATGCCGGGTTATGCCTTTATCAAACACGCTGTGCTGACCCTTGAACCGTGGACTGTGGAAGAAGGCTTGTTGACCCCTACACTCAAAATCCGCCGCAAGTCAGTATTAAGTCTTCTGCAGGGAGAAATTGATAAGATCTACTCTATCTAACCTATGATGTTACCTTAGTCAGCAGGTGTTTTATGAAATTGCTGATATTACGGTGCACCCGACCGGCACCGTCACCATTAATGATAACGTGCCGGTCAAAATTAAACAGGCTGTATTGCTTATCTTTGCTTCCAATCCTCTGGAAAACCTTTCGTCCACTTTTCACATTCACTATCGGATCATTGTCTGCCTGGATAATCAACGCCGGCACCTCTACTTTTGACAGACGTCCCTCTACACTTTCCAGTAACCTCCCGACTTCGCGAATACCGGCAAAAGGATTACGCCGATAGTTAACATGCGGGTTATCCGCAACAAACTCGAAAAACGGATCACTATCAGTTCTCCGTATTTTCTTCACAACCCTGTTCCACACATCAATAGCCGGCATAAAATTATGAGAATAATCCTGCAATTTCAATGGTGGACAAATCGCGATGACACCGGCAACATTTGGAGCTCTCGATGCAACATCAAGCGCCAGACTGGCCCCGATCGAAACACCCGCAAGTACCACTTTTTCGCAGATACTGCTCATCATAACATAGGCATTTTCAACAGCCTCAAGCCATTCTTCCTGCGTGTGCCGAGCAAGATCCTTCGATGATGTGCCATGCCCAGGCAGACGGGGCGCATAAATCCACACACCGCTTTGCCAGAGATGATGTGCCAGACTCTTGACCTCTTCAGGTGCTGCTAGATAGCTATGAACAAGAACTACCCCTATCTTTCTCCTATAACCCGGTAGCAGAAAGGGTTTACCAAAACTCTTCCGTTCAAGATCATCTCCGTATCCATACGCCTCATAGTCTTTTTCGTACCTCCTCTTCTCTTGTTTGTGAAGATACTTTGCCAGATACAGACGCAGTATCGGCCGTGGCTGAAGAGCAATGGAGATCAAAACTTTACGTATCCATGCGAGCGGCTCAACTTCATTAGCCATAACCTCAATAGGATTATCGATTCTGCCTCGATGAAAATTTACAGGGGTCGAGAGCAGCGATCTATCGAGCAGGAGACACCCATCATCAGATCGTTTAAGTATCCCTTTATCCAATGCAAGCTGGAGGAAGTTATGAAATTTTTTATATCTGTCATCGGTAAACAAGTGGCCCTGCGGTTTTAAAAGTGACTTATGGAGACAAAGATTTTCCTGATCCATATCACTGATTTTATTTGCCGCCAGAAACACCCGTTCTTTCAGTTCCGTTTCACAAATCTTTTTCCAGGGATGCATCCGCAAAAATGAGGCGAATAAATGTTCATGGTTAACCGTTGTCATGGAGTAGATATCAGCCATATACTGTTGCATGATATCTTCGCCAAGTTTCATCATGATATCTTTTAACTCTGGCGACATGAGGAAACCCGACACCTCCTGTTTACCCAACACCCTTTTGATTTTCTCGCGCTCAAAGTAGGGCGCAATCGCAATTGGTTCACCAAATCGAACACTGATATCGACACCCGAGAGCAACATGGTACCTTCGGTCATGATCTCCTCAACCATGCGTTCCGGGATATCCTTCACCAACTTGGCGGCAAGATTGGAAAGAACATTCTCTTTAGCCCGGATTGGATAATAGGTAAGGTTAACCGGCACAATACTGGTGCTCGCCTCGCCCACCTGGTCAAGGGTTTCGATATTCAGAAAATCCAGCATACTCCTGGCGCCATCCTGACTGCCCGCACCTTTGTGCAGCAGGTATCTGCGGAACAATTCCGTTCGCAGCGCAAGTGAAGCAGCACCGGTGTGCGGCTTACGCAGCCCCTTGGGAGAGTTGACCATATATTTGCCGCGATGCATGATCTCCTTGGTCTTGACCATACTTCCCTCTGGGAAAATGATCCAGTTTGCCTCACCGGTCAGCAGACTGCGGACAATCAATTCATCACGTTTCGGATCAGTAGTGGAGATGGCGCCGACCATATCAAAAAAGGTCCCGAGTCCACCCTGAAAAAGACTTGAGTGCGCAAGCGACCAGACTGGGAGATTAGTCAGTTTGTAGATATGATATGGCAGAAGAACGGTTTCAAGGCGGGTAAAGTGGTTAATAACAAATATGATCGGTCCGTTGGGAATGTTCTCACGCCCGTGGATCACGACATCAGCTTTTGTCATGTTGGCGAGAGCTTTAATGGCCAGGCCTGTAGTAAGATATGCGGATCGGTTCATAGAATGTCCGTGCTAAATTCAATCCAGCTGAAAAACTATGTTATATCATAAGTGTATACAGCCCCCACTGTCAGGTCAAGACTCTTAATCAAAGCCGGGAATAATTGGTTAACACAACTACGCCAGATCAGCTCTCACGCTTTTTCCGTTCTCTCCTTCGTGCCGCGTCATCAAGATATTTTCTCACCATCCTGACCAGGGTTGCGCGACTTAGTGGCTTATCCATAATATCAATAACACCAGGATGATCGACAGTTTTTTCAATAACGATATCAGGCAACCTTATTGGGCAATCCCCCCTGAGTTCTATAACCAGCAACACAATCTTGCTTTTTAACCTGACAGGGCCATGACTTTCATCAACAACATACTACAGCTGAACACGTGATATTTTATACCTAAACGCAGTAAATATTCAGGCATGTTCCAGACCTATGTGTATCCAAACACAAAATCTAGCCAGGCTGCGATCGCGCCTTTACTTGTAAAATTACTCTTCTCCCTGTAATCTCAATGAATATGTATCAGGATTTTTGCATTTACCAGCAACCTACACTCCGAGGTAAACAGATGGCTCTCAACCTTTCGTACAATACTCCTGACTTCAATGACAAGCGTTTTACTGATGCCCCGGCAGCAAAAATGGAATCGACCCCAGCAGACGGCATAGCACCTGAAAAATATCATGCCACTTCCAACTTTCCAGAATATGTGAAGCTTGAATCTGGAGAGTGGAAACTCGGCCCCGAAGGCCGTATGGATGCAGTGCTGGTATATAAAGATGGTGAACTGGAAGTTACTGAGGCCCGACGCTTAAAGAAAGGTGATATGGTAGTTATCGGCAGAACCGAAAACGGAGAAGAAGGGATTTTTGTACATAACAACTGTTTCAGCGATAAAGTTGAAAGCGAAGATAAATTCACCTTCCGTTCACGGGGCACCCGCGAGACACCATTTTCTCATTCATACGATAACCTTTATGAAATCCTTAAGCATGACAAAGACCATGGACATATCGTCTGGGTTCTCGGCCCCGCTGTAGCCTTTGACAAAGATAGTCGTGATGCCATGCAGGGCTTGATAGAAAATGGGTATTGTCATGCACTCATGGCCGGAAATGCCCTTGCCACCCATGATATCGAGGCCGCTCATTTCGGCACTGGCCTTGGCCAGAATATTTACAGCCAGGCCCTGCAGCCGCTAGGCCATTATAATCATCTCGATATACTGAACGAAGTCCGAAAAGCCGGTTCAATCAAGAAGGCTATTGAAATATTAAATATCAAAGATGGCATCATGTACGCCTGCGAAAAAAAGGGAATCCCATACGTTCTTGCTGGTTCAATCCGTGATGACGGCCCGTTACCCGAAATCATCAGCAACGTATATGAAGCCCAGAACCGCATGCGGGATCACGCACGAAAAGCGACGATAGTCATCACCATGGCGACCCAGCTTCACTCTATTGCTTTTGGAAATATGACACCAAGTTACAGGATAGAGGCTGACGGGTCCATCCGCCCTGTTTATTTTTATATTGTAGATATGTCAGAGTTCAGTGCCGACAAGCTCGCAAATCGTGGTTCGGCACAGGCCCAGGCGATACTGACCAACGTGCAGGACTTTATCGTCAATCTCTGGAATCATTTATCAGCCTGGTAAATACCATGAAAGATAAAAAATTACGCATCATCGGTGTCCCCATGGATCTCGGCCAGAACCAGCGCGGCGTTGACATGGGACCGAGCGCCATCCGCTATGCCGGGCTCACCAGGAAACTTACCGGCCTTGGCCACTCTGTACGAGACAGTGGAAACATCAGCATCCCTGGAGTCTTCAGCTTAAAGGACAGCAGCCTGAAAGAACGCCTCGTGCCTATTCGGCAGGCATGTAAAACTGCGTATGATATGGGTAAAAAAGCTGTTCGTAAAGGAGAGATCCCAATCTTTCTGGGTGGCGATCACTCTGCCTCTATCGGTACTGTCGGTGGCGTTACTCACGACGATCCGGTTGGTCTTATCTGGGTTGATGCACATGGCGATTTCAACACTCCCGAGACATCGTCGAGCTGTAATGTTCACGGTATGGCTCTCTCCGCGCTGTTGGGGTACGGCCCTGCAAAACTGGTTGATGTAGGACGCCCCGGCCCCAAAGTCTCACCCGATCAGGTAGTGGTGATTGGTGTTCGTGATCTTGATGCTCAAGAGAAGGTTCTCTTGAAAGAATCAGGCTGCACGATTTTCACAATGCGCGACATTGACGAAATCGGCATGCACGCAGTACTCATCAAAGCCCTGGCGAAGTTTGAGTATCTGCCGAGAATCCACGTTAGCTTTGATATGGATGTAATGGACCCCATTGAAGCGCCTGGAGTCGGGACTCCTTCCCGCGGGGGTCTTACCTACCGTGAAGGCCAACTCATCATGGAAATCATCGCAGATACCAACAAGCTTCACTCTGTGGATATCATGGAGATCAACCCTATCCTCGATGTGGGGAACCGATCAGGTGAGATGGCTGTTTCGCTTGCCTCATCACTATTTGGCAAATCTATCATCTAAAACAATCAGATACGTATTCTATAAACAAAAAAAGCTGTTTACCTTGTGAAGGTAAACAGCTTTTTTGTTGGTAAATGTGTTCTGCGTATTATCAGGTAAAACCGTAAAATCCTGGGAAGATAACAATTGAAATCAACACAAGTATCTGAATAACAATAAACGGAATTACACCTCGATAGAGGTCAACCGTTCGCACATCGGGCGGACAGACTCCTTTGAGATAAAAGAGTGAAAACCCGAACGGCGGTGTCAGAAATGACGTCTGCAAATTCATTGCTATAAGGATCGCATACCATAAAGGATTGATTCCAATAATTTCTGCAATCGGCAACAATATCGGCACAACAATGTAGCTGATCTCGATAAAATCAATAAAGAATCCGAGCACCATAATTGCCAGCATCGAGAGTATTAAAAATGTCCACTTCTGGCCTGGCAGGTTAGTCAGCGTCTCTTCTACAATATAGTCAGCGCCGCTATAGACAAAAACCATTGAGAAAGCTGTTGCACCAATGAGGATAGCAAACACCATCGCAGTGATTTTAACCGTTTCAAGCGATGCCTCTTCAACGATTTTCCAGCTGAGTTTACGGTATAGCGCCGCAAGTGCCATTGCACCCACACTACCTACTGCAGCCGATTCTGTAGGTGTCGCGATACCGGCAAAAATAGAACCCAGAACCATTATGATGAGAGTAAGCGGCGGGATAATAGCAAAGAAAGCACGTCGTAAATTACCAATCTTCGAGCCGGTCTGAGGTGGCATGGGTGGGGCAACAGTCTTATCGAAAAATGCCCAGATCAGAATAAAAGCGATATAGCAAACCACAAGAATCAGGCCGGGTTTTAGTGCCGCCTGAAAAAGGTCACCCACTGGTTGCTGGAAGACATCGCCCAGAATAATCAGCACAATGGACGGGGGAATAATCTGTCCAAGGGTACCTGCAGCACAGATGGTTCCTGTAGCCAGCCTTTTGGAGTAACCGTATTTGAGCATTACCGGCAGCGAGATAACTCCCATAGCAACAACAGACGCACCAACCACACCGGTGGAGGCGGCAAGCAGAGTTCCCACAAGTACAGTACTTACTGCGACACCACCTCTTACCTTGCCAAACAACGTGCCCATAGCTTCAAGCAGTCGTTCTGCAAGATCAGATTTCTGCAGCACTATACCCATAAAGATAAACAGCGGGACCGCCATCAGGATCGTGTTATTCATGATGGAGTAAATACGAAACGGCATCATGGAAAACATTGAGAGAAACTCTTCCACCACATACATCGTGGTAAGATCAGGAGCAAGTTCTACAATCGCTGCGAGGATTCCGAAAAAGATGGAAACAGAACCAAAGGTAAACGCCACGGGATAACCGATTACCAGCATCATTAAGGCGGCACCAAACATGATAATACCAACCATCAGTTCACCTCCCCTGCACTATCCCCAGCTTGAGGGTCTTTCTGACTGAACTGACGAAACAGATTGATATTCTTGACAGTATAACCGACAGCAGAGAAAATCAGATACGCAAATGCCAGCGGAATCATGCCTTTAATTATCCAGCGATAGTGCAATCCACCCGGATCTTCTGATATCTCACCGATAGAATAGGCATCCCATACAAAACTAAACGATCCCGATAAAATAAGAATAGCCAGCGGAAGCAGGAAAAATACGGTACCGATAATATTGATCAGCGCCTTAGTGCGCGGCTTGTATCGATCATACAAAAAATCGACACGAACATGCCCCTCATCCAGTAGCGCTACCGACACACCGAACAGGATGATCACCGAAAAAAGGTGCCATTCCATCTCCTGCATACCGACAGAGCTATTATGAAAGAAATAGCGCATAATAACATCGTAGAAGACGTTAAGCGTCATCAGCACCAGTACACCTGACAGGATTTTCCCCGCCACCCTGTTTATCCGCTGATAAAATTGTTCCACCCTGATCAACATTTCACACTCCTGCTACAAAACAAAAACCGTCCGTCCTCCGATGACGGTGGACAGACGGCTCAGATAGAACCTACTGCTGTTTGCGGTTTATTCCTTAACCTGCTCTGTTGTCTGAATGTACAGATACTCAGACATCTTTGACCAGTCACGCGCTTTAGCTATATAGGCCTTATACGATTCATAAACCTCATTAAACTCTGCATTCTCTGCAGCATATGCTTCCATAACTTCATCTGAAGCCTTCTTCATCTCTTTCAGGATTTCCGGCGGAAAGGTTCTGAGTTTAATACCAGGGAACTCAGCCTTCATTGCCTGCCATGCCTTGGCGTTAGTATCAAAATGTAACGATGTCATCTCAGCGGCAACAGTCTTGATTGCGCACTTGAGTATCGCTTGATTTGCTGGCGAAAGTTTTTCAAATTCACTTTTATTTACAAGGAACTGTGTCTCAGCAGAAGGTTCCTGCCATCCGGTATAGTAAAATGGTGCGATCTTGTGAAATCCCATTTTGATATCCAGACCAGGTCCTACCCACTCAAGTGCATCAATGGTACCACGATCCAGGGATGTATACAATTCACCCGCAGGAATGTTGGTAACTGCAACACCAAGCTTGGCGAAAACTTCTCCACCCATGCCCGGGATACGCATCTTCAATCCTTTGAGGTCATCAAGTGTTTTGATTTCCTTGCGGAACCAGCCACCCATCTGCACACCGGTATTACCGCCGGGGTACGAGAGTACATCAAACTTATCGAATACTTTCTGCTGTAATGCCTGCCCGTCATTATTATACGTCCATGCATACTGCTCAGCTGCGGTCATACCAAACGGCACTGTGGTAAAGAAGACGGTGGAAATATCCTTGCCCTTCCAATAATACGATGCGGAATGGCCCATTTCGTACTGACCACCTTTGACCATATCGAGAATACCAAGTGCTGCCTTATGTCTTTCTGCACCTTCAACCCGAATCTCAAAATTACCACCGGACATTTCATTTACCAGCTCAGCGATCCGTGGCCCTGAATCCGCCAGCGGGCTAAGGGTACTTGGCCAGCTCATCGCCAATTTCCAGCGAACCTTCTTTTCAGCCATTGCCGGTGTTGCAGCAAGCATAAATGCAGCAGCAACTAAAGCTATCTTACCTATACGTCTCATTTTAACTCCTGTTGTTGTATTTGCATATCGCCCCCTGTTAAGGGCGCTACCACACCGGTTTACGCCAGAACGATCCGGTATGACAGTCAATTCATCACGTGATATCTAATACGGCAGCACTGAATTGGCAACAAATGAAACATGGTTTCAGATAAGAAAAGGGGCTTTCATTGAAATAACAGACAGTTTTGTTCAGGAAACCACAAAAAAAAGATTAACATTGTTCTGACCTTGCATTTTAAAACCGAACAATGTTCCGGCACACCAAACACAGTTGATTCGTGTGCCGGAGATAACATGATAGAGAAGAGCGGAGTTATACCACGTGAACGCTACCGGGACCGGAAGTATTTCTGGACATATCGGATATGCTCTTGCATAGCCCGCCCTGCTTTTTCAGGCTCACGATCACGAATGGCTGCAAACACCTCTTTATGATGGCTTAAGGCGTCATGCAAACTATTGGAATCCTGATACATATGCGTGAGATTTTTCTTAATACCGATAAAAAGAAAATCATAGAAATTACGCATGAGATGAATGAGCACAGGATTTTTGGTAGCAAAGGCAACTGCCATATGAAATGCAGCATCAGATTCAGTATTTATCTTATCTGTTGCTTCAAGATCATCTATCATTTCTTCGAGCGAACGCTCCATGGAAAGGATATCGTTTTCAGTTGCCCGTTGAGCAGCAAGAACAGCGGCGTTTGCTTCCAGCCCCATGCGAACCTCGAGCAGATCATCAAGAGTGGCCTCTTCGGTATTCATCACCGCAGCGAGAGGATTTCCTTTTCGACTGTCAGGTGAACTGACAAAAGTACCCTGCCCCTGACGATGCTCAAGCAACCCCATAGTCACAAGTTTATTAATCGCGTTACGAACCGAAGTACGGCTGACCGCCATGGAAACAGCCAATTCACGTTCTGGCAGAATCTGCTGCCCCGGCTTGAATTCACCTTTATATATTAATTCTCTGATCTGTTCAAAGACCTGGTCTGATATCCGTTTTGGCCTGATAGGTTTAAGCTTCATATTACCTTCAATACTATAATTTTACATGCCAAAGTAAATGACTGAATCAAAATCGTTAATGGTTCAGAACCACTCACCTGCAATGTTATTTATCTGACAATATAGATCCCGCCTGAAAGGCGATTAACCAGTTCAGGTATCGTTCTCCCGCTGAAAACTGGTCTCTGAATTTTGTCAACTTCACACGGTTTATTTTACATACCGCAATATGTTTTGCATTTTCAACAACTTAATCATAAAACATCTAGACAACCTGTAATCAGGCCACCCAACACCGACTATTGGTCCTACCATTTAGTCGACGACAATAGGCAAATATCCATCTCCTGAACAACGTTTTAAAGTCCATATACTATGCCCGATAGATCAGTGAATTGCAACAACCAACTCGCTTTTGCAGTAAGATCAAAAGCCAACATCACAAAAATTGGTACGACCAATCCCCCTATGCCCAGAAGCACTCCTGGTCATCTGACTATACCTTTAATTGTAAATCTTTCGTCAATATCCCAAACTCCATCCATATCCTCATTATGCCTGAATCCGGTCACATTATCATTGCACGTACTCCCACCGAATTTTTCACCAGTCAGGTTCTTTTCGGATGAGTAGTATTCAATAATGCTGGACTTCATTTACAATCCCATTATCTTGACTCATACAGACAAACCGAGAAACAGATCGGACGATTCTAAACAACTCCAGTTATCTCAGAACCAGACGGGTAATCGAACGTATGCTGACACATCTATTTTTCCCTCAAACGTTAGCCCTGATCGGCGCTTCAAGATCCCCGGGCAAGGTCGGCCATGACATCCTCGCAAATCTCGTACAGGGCGGATTTACAGGAACTATAATTCCTGTAAACCCTGCAGGAGGTGAGCTTTTTGAGCAAAAAGTATTCACCAACCTCGACGAATATGACGGCACCATAGACCAGGCCATAATCGCTGTTCCTAAAACTGATGTGATACACGCTGCCAGACAGAGTCTAAAAAAAGGCGCCAGAACCATCATTGTTATCACCGCAGGATTCAAGGAAACAGATCAGGATGGCGTCATTCTCGAGAGAGAAGTCGCTGAACTGTGTCGCAGAAACGGAGCCCGCCTTCTCGGCCCTAACTGCCTCGGCCTGATAAACTCTCAGTATCATCTCAACGCGTCCTTTGCGGGACAGATGCCTAAAAAAGGTAATGTCAGCGTCTTCTCACAGTCCGGCGCCCTCTGCTCTTCAATTATTGATGTTGCAAACGACCGCGACCTCGGCCTTTCAAAACTTATCAGCATCGGCAATAAAGCCGACATCTGCGAAAACGATCTTCTGGAATATCTTGGCAATGACCCCGATACCGCAGTTATTGTTGGTTACCTTGAAAATATCGTCTCTGGTGACAGCTTCATCAAGGTGGCAACAGAAACAGCCAATAGAAAACCTGTAATTATACTCAAATCCGGCACCAGCGAAGTTGGCAGACGTGCAGCTGCCAGCCACACAGGTGTTATGGCCGGAACCGATACAGCATACGCAGCAGCTTTTAAACGATCAGGGGTCATTCGCGCAGACACCTTCGAAGCACTCTTTGATTATGCCACCGCATTTTCCATGCAGCCTCTCCCGGCAGGAGACAGGGTACTCATAATCAGCAACGCCGGCGGTCCCGGCACAATGGCTGCTGACGCTGTAGAACATTCAGGAATGACTGTAGCCGAACTGGCAAGCAACACCGCCACCTCCCTGAGAGAAAAACTTCCATCTTCAGCCTCCACCAACAATCCTATCGACGTCCTGGGTGACGCACCTCCTGAGCGCTATGGCGAAACCCTTGCCGCAGCACAGAAAGACCCTGCTGTTGACAGCATAATCATCATTTTGACTCCACAGACGATGACCGCGCCAGAGGAAACCGCTCAAACCATTGCCCGTGTAATCGATGGCTCCAAACCTGTCTTTGTTTCATTTATGGGCGGAAAAAGCATCATGACCGGTCGCGATCAACTTATTGCCGCCGGCCTACCAGATTTCCCATCACCTGAACGGGCAGTTGCAGCACTTAAAGCCATGCACCAATACGCCAAATGGAAATCGCGCCCTCCCCGTGTAATCACCCGCTTTCGCGTAAACCGCAGACGAGCCGGACAGACCATCAATAGAAGTAGATCCAACGGTATCTTCAGGCTAAGCGAAGTTAAGGCAAAAAAGGTTCTGGAAGCGTACGGCTTCACCATACCGGAAGGCCGCCTCGTAACCTCCCGCGACGAAGCAGTTGAACATGCACGACATATCGGCTTTCCGCTGGCAATGAAGATCGCCTCCCCTGATGTCATTCACAAAACGTCCATTGGAGGAGTGCGCCTCAATATCACCTCAGTCCAACAGGTTAAAGACAGTTATGACCTGATGATGCTCCGTATAGGTCAAAAAATGCCGGAAGCCCGGGTTGAAGGAATTTATCTTGAGCGCATGGAAGATCATGGAATAGAAGTGATACTCGGCATGACCCGTGACCCGCAATTCGGGCCTATGCTGATGTTCGGGCTTGGCGGTATCTTTGTTGAAGTGATGAAAGATGTCACTTTCAACCTCGCCCCGATAACCCATGAAGAAGCAATCCAGATGCTCACATCTACACGCTCGTATGACGTTCTTCAGGGCAAGGCCGGCCGAAAGGGCGTAGACATAGACACAATCGCAACAGCCTTACAGCGCGTCAGTCAGCTGACTACCGATTTCAAAGAGATCACTGAGCTTGAGATCAACCCGTTTTTTGTCGGAGAATATGGAACAGAACCGGTTGTTGCCGATGTACGTATACAGTTGTCGGAACCGCCCAAGAAGACCAAACGCTATCTAGTGCCCGACTGAAAACCGACAATTTCTTCGTTGGTCTCACATTTTAATCCTCAAAATACTTAAAGTATTCTTCTGGTTAAAATGTATCGGCCGCCTTGAACTTGAAAAAATTTGCAGGTTTTCGCTCAAGCACTATTTCTAAAGGGTATTACGATGAATTTTGATTACAACTGGCAGGATAGCTATCGCGCAATGATCAACAGTCCGAGGAAGGCTCTGCGGAATGTCCGCTCAGGTCAGCGCGTTTTTATAGGCACCGGGTGCGGTGAACCGACAGTACTGGTCAGCGCCCTCACAGCTCGGGCGGATAGCCTTGCAGACGTTGAGGTTCTTCAACTTTTCACCAAGGGTGATGCCTCATATGCCCGTCCGAATTATTCTAACAGTTTCCGACTCAATTCGTTTTTTATCGGTAAAAATGTCAGGTCAATTATTCAGGAAGGGCTTGGCAGCTACACTCCCATGTTGCTCTCAGATATCCCGCAACTCTTCAACTCAGGCCGGATGCCGATCGATGTCGCCTTGATACAGGTAAGCCCACCCAACGAGAATGGCATGGTCAGCCTCGGCATCTCGGTTGATATCGTTAAAAGTGCTATTGATAATGCCTCACTCGTCATTGCTCAGGTAAATCCACAGATGCCGAAAACACTCGGCGACAGCCTGATCAATGTCCACGATCTCGACATTCTGGTTCCGGTAGATATTCCGCTTTTAGAGCGGGAGGATGAACCGGTACACCCTATCTCCAGAAAAATCGGTAAACGCGTTGCCACCCTCATTCCGGATGGCGCGACAATCGAGTTTGGCTTTGGTCGCCTCGACGACTACGGCCGCATTCCTCACGCTACTCTTGAATTTCTGCATGACAAAAAGGACCTAGGCATTCACAGTGAGATGATAACTGATGCTGTTCTGGCACTAATAGCATCCGGCGCTGTTACAGGAGCCCGCAAATCCAGCGATCGCGGGAAAATAGTCACCAGTTTTTGCCTTGGCACCAGAAAGCTCTACGATGTAATTAACAACAACCCGCTCTTCTGCTTCAGGCCGACAGAGTATGTAAACGACAGTCAGGTAATCAGCAGTCAGACCAGGATGGTCGCAATCAACACGGCCCGTGAAATTGACCTTACCGGCCAGGTTTCAACAGACTCACATTTAGGCCAGCTCTATTCTGGAATCGGCGGATTTATCGACTTCAACCGTGGGGCCGCCCGTGCAAAAGATGGCAAATCTATCATCACCCTGCCATCAACCGACCCGGACGGTAAGCGATCCAACATCGTTCCTCACCTGAGCACCGGCTCTGGAGTGGTTGTAACCAGAGGCGATATATATTACATCGTCACCGAATACGGAGTTGCTTACCTGCATGGCAAATCAATTCAGGAGCGTGTCCTCTCACTCATTTCCATTGCCCACCCGGATTTCCGTGAAGAGTTGTTTAACCAGGCTATAGAAGCTCACTTTATACGACCGGAACTGGCAGAAGTCGGCTACAAATTCAGCATGAATCAGGATGACGACATGCGCGATGCCATGCTGCTGAGAGACGGCACCCAAATCACTCTGCGCGGCGTACAGCCAACCGACGAACCTGGTATGCGCGACCTGATGTACGATCTATCCAAAGAAACCGTCTATTATCGGTTTATGAGTAGACAGTCAAACTTCTCACAACGCCAGATTCAGGACTTCGTCTATGTCGATCACCGGCGAGAGGTGACCATTGTGGCAACTGTGCCGGAAGCGCATGGTGAGAGTATCATCGGTGTAGGCAGATACGTCCTTGATGAGGAAGATAACCGTGCCGAGGTTGCCTTTGTGGTGCGTGATACCTGGCAGAACCGCGGTATAGGTTCGGCGCTGTTCAAACATCTCACAAACTGTGCAATCATCAACGGTATTCATGGTTTTACGGCAAACGTCCTGAGAGAAAACCAGAGGATGCAGACAATATTCAACCACTCAGGCCATGAAGTCACCACATCGCTCCAGGAAGGGGTTTACAAATTCACCCTCGATTTCTAAGAGATAGCGCAACAAAACAACCTGCCATATTCATATACGGCATTATCAAGGGCTTGCGGTTACAGCCTACAACCGCACCCTTGAGCTCAAACGTGCAAACCAGTCAGACTCGCAGATTATTCAGACTAATATTTCTTTGCATTTTGGTCTTTTTTCTTTATTATGCTCGGTTCCTGCGAATAATCCGTTATAATCCTACAGAAGACATCATGTTTTCATCAACACCAGCATAGAAAGGACGTATACTCAGATGGGGAGATCAATAGAAATCTACGATACCACGCTTCGTGACGGTACTCAGGCCGAGAACTTCAACCTTTCGGTGGAAGATAAAATTCGAATTACCCGGGCACTGGACCAACTTGGTATTGATTTCATTGAAGGCGGCTGGCCAGGATCAAATCCCGTCTCTGTTGAGTATTTTGAAAAAATGCAGGACATCAAACTGAAGAATGCAAAACTTGCAGCCTTCGGTTCAACCCGTCATTTCAAAAACAGTCCTGCTGAAGATCCAAACCTTCAGGCACTGATTGATGCCAAACCACAAGCGATCACCATTTTTGGTAAGAGCTGGGATATTCACGTTATTGAGGCGCTGAATATCGAACTGGAAGACAATCTTCAGATCATAAAAGACACGTTAGAGTATCTTCGCCCGTTCGTTGAGCATCTCATCTACGATGCAGAGCATTTCTTTGACGGCTATAAGAACAACGAAGAGTATGCACTTGCGACACTGCTTAAAGCGGCGGAAGGCGGCGCTGAAACACTTGTTCTCTGTGACACTAATGGAGGCACTCTGCCCCACGAGATCGCACCCATAATACTGCATGTAAAACAGCATCTGGCTGACAACAATCATCATGTAAAGATTGGCATCCACTCTCATAACGACTCTGAATCTGCTGTTGCTAACGCATTACTCGCCGTTAATTCAGGCGCTGACCATGTTCAGGGTACAATCAACGGATATGGCGAGAGATGCGGTAATGCCAACCTGACCTCCATAATCCCGGCACTCATTTTCAAGATGGGTCTCAGTTGCAACCTGCAGCAACATATAGACAGGCTTTACTCCACTTCGCGACTGGTGAACGAACTGGCCAACCTGCCTCATAACCGCTACCAGGCATATGTCGGTGAATCCGCATTTGCTCATAAGGGCGGTATACATGTGAGCGCGGTTAAACGTAACCCACTCACCTACGAGCATATCGAACCGGATAAGGTTGGCAACATTCGCAGAATTCTTATATCTGACCAGGCCGGACGCTCAAATATTCTGCATAAGGCAAAGCTCTGGGGTCTTAACCTCGACTCAAAAGATCCGGTACTGCCTTCTATTATAAGTGAACTGAAAGACCTGGAAAACCGCGGCTTTTCTTTTGAAGGAGCCGAAGCGAGCTTTGAAATCCTTATGCGACGCGCCATGGGGTTACAAAAACAGTATTTCAAGTTCGAGACCTTCCGGGTCATGAATCATAAGTTCAGCATGGAGCAACCACCTCTCACTGAGGCCACCATCCGACTCTATGTACACGGTGACGAAGTACATACCGCCGCAATGGGCGATGGTCCTGTCAACGCACTCGATAAGGCAATCAGAAAAGCGCTTGTTCGTTTTTACCCATGTCTTGAGGAAATGGAACTTGCTGATTACAAGGTACGTGTACTTTCCGGAGAGCATGGCACTGAAGCGAAAGTCAGAGTTCTTGTTGAAAGCCGCGACCGCAAATGCAGCTGGTCAACTGTCGGTGTTTCAGTTAACATTATAGAGGCAAGCTGGCAGGCCCTGATCGATGCGATCAACTACAAGCTGATGAAGGAAAAACAGTAGTAAACGCTGCCTACAATACAGCCTCTCAAACAACTTCAGGAGAAAGATATGGATAACAGGATTCGTCTCGGCATCAGTTCTTGCCTGATGGGTAACATGGTCCGTTTCGACGGTGGGCATCAACATGACAAATACCTGACAGGTACTCTTGGCGTCTATGTTGAATATGTTCCTGTCTGCCCTGAAGTTGAATGCGGAATGTCAATCCCACGCGAATCCCTTCGACTTGTCGGAGATCCCGAATCGCCACGACTGGTAACCTCCCGCAGCAACATTGATCATACCGAACAGATGCAGAATTGGGCTTCGGGAAGAGTCAAGCAGCTGGAATCCGAGCAACTTGATGGCTTCATTTTTAAGAATCGCTCTCCCAGCAGCGGCATGGAACGGGTAAAGGTTTACCCTGCCAGCGGTAAAGGAATGGCCGAAAAAAAGGGTGTTGGAATGTTTGCACGTGCTTTCATGGAACATTTCCCCAACCTTCCGGTCGAAGAAGACGGCCGACTGCATGACCCTGTTCTACGCGAAAATTTCATCGAGCGAATTTTTGTACACCGGAGATGGAGACAGCTGCTAACTGAAAAAAAGAGCGTCGGTGCCCTGATACAGTTTCATACCCACCACAAACTTCTGCTACTCTCACACAGCGAAAAAATTTACAGAGAGATGGGGCGGCTGGTCGCAAGCGCCAAACATATCCCGGAAGATGAACTGTACAGCCAGTATGAATCACACCTGATGACCGCCTTGAAACTTCGCTGTACTCTTAAAAAACACACTAACGTCTTACTGCACCTGCTCGGCTATTTCAAAAAGAAGATTTCTGCGGATGAGAAGCAGGAACTTATCGAAATAATTGACAGGTTCAAAGATGGCATGATCCCGCTTATCGTTCCGATAACAATGATCAACCATTATGTGAGAAAATATGATCAGGAGTACCTTGCGAAGCAATATTACCTCAACCCGCACCCTATCGAGCTAAAGCTTCGTAACCATGCGTAAAGGAGCATATGAAGTGAGGAGTTAGGTGAGCGAACACCTTATTGCAATTATTTGTCAGGTAATTATTTATCAGGGTACTGCTCGCGTATTCGGATAAATTCCGGCAGGTTTTCAATCAGGATGTCCACAAGTACTGGATCGAAATGGCTCCCCCGCTCACTCTTCACCTGCTCAACGACTTCATCCAAAGGCCACGCCTTTTTGTAGCAGCGCACAGAACCAAGCGCGTCAAAAACATCTGCGAGCGCCACAATTCTGCCATAAATGTGAATATTATCTTCCATCAGACCCTGCGGGTAACCTTCTCCATCCCAGCGTTCATGATGTTCATGGGCCACAACAGCTGCCATCTGCAAAATCTGCCTCTGTGATTTCTTAAGAATATCGAAACCGAGAATAGTGTGATCGTGCATCACCTCAATTTCTTCAGCCGTGAGCCTCCCCGGCTTATGGAGAACAGCATCAGGTATACCTATTTTTCCTGCATCATGCATTGGCGAAGCAAAACGCAGCAGCATTGCTTCCTTTTCACTCAGACCGTATTTGATTGCCAGCAGGTAGGTGTACTCAGCAACCCGCTTCACGTGATTTGCGGTTTCGTGGGACCGCGACTCGATAACCTCACCGAGTGTGATCACCACTTCTTTCTGGGTATTAATGATTTCTTCCTGCAACATCAGTGAGTCGATGGCGCTGGCGATATTATTTTTATAAATCTTCACCAACCTGCGATCCGACCTGGACTCAAGACAACAACCATCAAGGTAAATAATACAGGCGACATTATTCGGTGTTTGTATATACCCCAGAAAATCGGTATCACCGTATTCACTCTGCTTATTAGCCAGCACCCTCAATACCCGCCCATGAAGATCTTCGGGTAAAGCTGCTGACAGCAACATATCATCACAATCGCGAAAACTCCCTTCACCGCAGAATATGCTTTTCTGACCTCCTTCTGCCAGAAGAACAAAAGAATTCCCCTCAGAATGGAGGACCTCAAGTTCTACCCTGCCCATATCATGCCTGAGCAGATGATGCATGGAGCGCAGGACCCCCCGCATGAGTTCACGTAACGCTGTGTACCTGAATAATTGCCCGGAAACGTCAACGATCGACTCGAGATTCCTGTTAATCCTTCGAACCTCCGCCTCTTTTTGCTTTCTTTCTGCAATTTCTTCCTGCAAGGCGATGTTCTTTCGTCGCAATTCATCAGTTTTTCGTGCGACTTCAACTTCAAGATGTTCCTGATAACGCTTATTCTCCTTAACCAGCCATACCTTTTCAAGACATCTACTGATAGTGTTTTCCAGAATAACCATGTTACTGATCGGCTTGGTGAGATAATCCCACGCTCCGAGCTTTACACTCTGCACCGCATCATCGAGTTGTCCGGCTCCTGAAATAATCACCACAGGCGTTTCAGGTGAATTTTTATGGATATGCGCAAGAACCTCAAGCCCGCCGACAACAGGCATATCCAGATCAGTTAACACCAAATCTACATCTTCCTTTTCGAACAAATCAATGCCTTCCCTGCCATTTTCCGCATCGAGGGTTGAATACCCCCACTGCTCAAGAAAGGCACATAAGATCTGCCGGATCATCGGCTCATCATCTATAACGAGAATAACAGTTTTTTCTTCTGACATTTCAAAATAGCTGGAAAAAGGTATCTCAGAATTTCACAACTTCAGCTGACATATAATTTAATCATACGAGTGAGGCATATACAAAAATAATCGGAAATACTGTTTCATCAGGTTTTATCTATGGTGATTATTCCAAGGTAACCATCTACTGTAACAGTGTCCCCGGTTTTGACATAAGAGAGTACTTTACTCACGCCCGTGACACATGGAATGCCGTACTCCCTGGCTATTATCGCTCCGTGGATAAGCATCCCACCCCGTGTCTCGACAATTGCAGCGGCAAGGGGAGCAAGAAACGTCATATTCGGGTCGATGGATTGAACTATAAGTACTTCACCAGATTTAAACTCTGCCATTTCTGCGGCTTTCCTGATGACCCGTGCCTTACCTTTGGCAAAACCATGCGAGGCTGGCTGCCCCAAAAGCTGACGCGCCCTTTCATACTCCACCGTTTCCTTGCAATTATCGACGGTGGTTGAGGCTGCCGTAGCCAGAGCAACCGTCTCCCCGACAAGTAATCTACAGATTTCATCAGGTGTTGCGAGAGCCAGTGCAGTATCAGCATGGTCCAGACGACTACGTCCTTCTACCATTGCCTGAGATAATGCCTGTTCTATCTTACCAATATAAATATTATCATCATCGCGAAGCCTGTAACTCGCCCTTGCAAGTCTAAGCAACTGCTTCCCGTCAAACCCGGATCCGGAATCGGCCATACGCTCTAAAAAACGCACTTCAAGACTACTGCAATCACGAGCTTTCTCATTAGCCGGGGACGTAGGCAAACGTGAATATTCAAGCAGGATTTTGACGATCATATCACGCTGATTCATCCCCTCTTCACTCAAGCCGGCAAAGAAATTACCAAACCGGTGTTCAAGCTCAGCCAGGCCATGCTTAAGCTCGGGATCTGTTATAGCATCTGCCCCCTTATTTTCGAGCACGTGTTGCAGCCTCTGGTCATTCTGCACAATTTTCGCTAATCGAAGCAGCTCGGAATTTCGTTCAGTGCTCAACATTTTACCGCCACTTAAAAGGCGCACAAACTCATACGGGTCATCAGGCACCATATGATCATTATACACTTCACCAAAAAGCCTGACTCCGTGAGCAAAAGGAATGCAATCATCCCAATATTTTCGACTCCAATGGCTCGATCTTTCGAATCTGTAATGTATCTCGCCGGCCAGTGCACCGTTATCCAGCGATGGCAAATCAACCGCCGCCATTGCGGTGGCTTCGATCTCCATTTCAGGCAACATATGGTTTTCAACTTCATCCCAGAGTTGCAGAAGGTTCTCGTAACTTCTGTGCAGACTCAGGTACCAGGAGCGCTTATCGTCACTTTTGCCTGTCGCAAGTGCAGTTATCGGCCGAGCCTGAAGTATAAACAGCTTTTCCCCAGCAAAGGTCCATTCGATATCTAACGGGTAACCAAAAAATTTCTCAAGCACTGCCATCCGGTCGGCAAGCTCTTTCAACTGCATAGAATTGAGAGGTGCTTTTTCCTTCTGTTGAGTGTCGAGTTCAACTATATGCGTCCCCTGCTCTGTTCCTACACACTTTTGCTTACGCTCATCAGGAGCATCATGGCTCACAGACTTTGCTGAACTCAAACGATCAATAAGGTATCGGTCTGGAGCAATAGTTCCATCGACCAGTCCCTGATTAAGGCCATACACAGCCTCAATCATCATTTTTCCTTCACTAAGGGGAGCTCGCGTAAACCCGACTCCAGAGACATCACCAGCAATCATCTCCTGTAAAACAACCGCCATGGAGCTTTCTTTCACCGAAAGAGAAAGTTCCTGTCTGTAAAGTAATGCCCTGTCAGACCAGAGTGATGCCCACACCATCTTTATATGATCAACCACCTGTTCTTTTCCGGAAATATACAGATACGAATCATGCAGACCCGCAAATGAAGTTCCGGCCAGATCCTCTTCGGGGGCTGATGAGCGAATGGCCAGCGGCGCCTCATTAAACTCAATCTTGATACATCTCTCAATTTCACATTCGAGATCAGCAGGTAGCGAAGTGCGTAAAAACAGATGCCGGATACGCAGGGCAACGTCCCAGATCTCCTCCCATCGCATATCGCTGAATTGCTTTCGATTAAGCTCCAGGTTCAGCTTTTCCCGTAAGCCGCGAGTATCAAGAAAATGATCATATGCCAGAGTTGAAAGACAGATAGCCTTCGGTACGAGAACGCCACTGCCGGTAAGTTGCGCGAGCGCTTTCGCCTTGCCTCCTACCTCTGAAACCGAAAGATCATGACTGTTTTGCAGCGAAAAGATCCATTTCATCTGATAAATGAAGCTCCATTACCTGTTGAAATCGACTAACCATGACATAATGGTGAACCACCACCTTGAGCAATGCCGTGGTTGGCGACTGTATAAAGTCGTTGAGATAAGGATGTCGAGATAAGTAAAGGTGTTCCAATTCCGGTCTTTCATCGCTGTCAACATTCCTAACATCACCTATCACGGTGACAGCTACCGCTTTATGGAAGTCTGCTTCGCTGTTACTGCGGGTATCAATCAGCAAAGAGACCCGTGATTCTGCCTGCAGATTCATATGTTTTCTGGTAGCCCTGCCTGTTGCCACAACAATAGATGCAAGATCGTCTGTATAAGCAAAAGCCATCAGGTTGGTGTAAGGCTGTCCGTCTCGTTCTGTTGCCAGTACCGCAAGTTTCTGTGAAGCGAGCGCCTCTGCAATATCCCGGCGAATCTGCTGCCCACTGTTATGCACATCGTTATCCATCTTCACCCCGCGATTTTATGAATTCGTTATTTCATATAAAGTCATGTGATTAGCACTAACTCTCAGCTTGCAAAGGTGAGGAGAAAGGCGTGAGCTTTTGTGTTAAATATTTTTTTAAATCCAATTACTTAAAATGATACCAGAAGCTTTGAGTTATTACTACTCACCCATCACTTCACTCCGCTGAGTTTCGATGGTAATCATTTAAAGACATGTGGTAATTCTATTCATCGAAACAGACAATTGACAGGAATTCTTTCATACATCCAACACCAACCACCTGAAAATCTGAAGATATTTTTATACTGAGCCGTAATCCATACAGTTTTCGTAATGATTGTGGTAACATTGCTTGATGGACTCGTAAAAAGCCCGATCTACTTCGTTGTAGGTCTTCCAGAGCCCTTCCGTACGCCAAGGCTAACTTTTACGAGATCATAATTGCTTAACTTGAATTTTTTTCAGCAAACATAGACCCGACAAAAATTATGACTGACTCAAAAACACCGAAAAAAGAAATAACCCCGATTGTATCCTCAGAGCATTTGACTTCACCCGACAGCTGGCAATTGAGTGAGTTTGAATATGGCCTTATCATTGCTTACAATGCGTTCTCACGCTGGATGATGCGGTGTATGAGCGCAGCGGGCCATGTTGATTTCAGTCCCTTGGATATTCTCGTCTTACACAATGTCAACCATCGTAAGCGGGAAAAACGGCTCATTGACATATGCTTTGTACTCCATGTCGAAGATCAACACACAGTA
Source organism: Desulfosediminicola flagellatus (assembly GCF_005116655.2). Classification (GTDB taxonomy): domain Bacteria; phylum Desulfobacterota; class Desulfobulbia; order Desulfobulbales; family Desulfocapsaceae; genus Desulfopila; species Desulfopila flagellata. Next base: position 5,245,429 of record NZ_CP050698.1, read on the forward strand.
AATTATTCGCTGAAAAAGCTTGTTAAGGCAGGACTTGTAGGTAGGGAAAAACGGGGCAAAGAAATATTCTACTCAGCCACAGAGCAAGGCGATGAAGCGTGTGCGCAATACCGGGAAATACGTGAGAAATGCCTTACATCATCCTATCGCGCCATGGATCAGGAGAGTGCAGAGATGAGTGAATCAGCAGCGCTGTTGCGGCTGATGTCCGGTATTTACGACCAAGCATCACGGGCGGCATCATCACTCTAAATTGAGGCAAGGGAGACTATCCCGCCATGAATTCAGGCAGGATTGTTACAACTTCAGGAACCACCACAATTATTGCCAGCGCCAGCAACAGGAGCAGAAAAAATGGGATGGCCGCATAGGCAACCCGCAGAATGTTCATCCCAGTCAGCCCCTGTATAACAAAAAGGTTAAAGCCGACAGGTGGTGTAATCTGCGACATCTCCACCACGATCACCACAAAAATACCGAACCAGAGCGGATCAATTCCCGCCTGCTCAACCATGGGCATAATCACTGAAGTTGTCAGCACCACGACAGAAATACCATCCAGAAAACAACCGAGAACTATAAAAAATATAGTCAATGCCCCGAGCAAAGCATATGGGGACAGGTCCATAGTCGATATCCAGCCGGCCAGCATCTTTGGAATTCCGGTAAAACCCATTGCCACTGTTAAAAAGGCAGCGCCTGCCAGAATAAACGCGATCATACAGGACGTTTTCGTGGCTCCAAGCAGCCCGTCAACAAACGTCTCTCTATTGAGCGAATCACCGTGCCATGACAGCACCAGCGCCAAAACGACACCAACCGCAGCAGCATCAGTCGGAGAAGCGATTCCCGAATAGATCGAGCCGATCACCCCACCAATAAGTAAAACAACAGGAATCAGACCACGGGAACGATGTATTTTTTCTTTAAACGAGATCTGCTCGTCGGAATCACGGGGAATGGCATCTTTATTTAGCAATGACCAGATCACCACATAGCCGATAAAAAGAGACACCAGCAATATACCAGGCAGTAGCCCTGCAATAAACAATCTGGCAATCGACTGCTCTGTAGCTACACCGTATACAATCAGAATAATGGAAGGCGGGATCAATAACCCCAGCGTAGCAGAACCTGCAAGAGTCCCTATCATCATTTTTTCAGGATAGCCTCTTTTCGACAGTTCGGGGATGGACATCTTGCCGATAGTCGCAGCCGTTGCAGCTGAAGATCCTGAGACCGCTGCAAAGATGCCGCATCCGAGGATATTAACGTGCAGCAGTCGGCCGGGCAGTTTGGTCAGCCAGGGAGAAAGCGCGGTAAACATATCTTCAGATAGCCGCGAACGAAACAGTATCTCACCCATCCAGATAAACAGTGGTAAGGCCGCAAGTGCCCAGCCGTTACTCGCACCCCAGACCGTTGTGGCAAGCACATCCCCTAAAGGCGCCTCGGTAAAGAGAAACATGCCGGTCATACCAACTGCCAGCAAAGAAAAAGCTACCCAGATACCGCTGCCCAAAAGAGCGAACAGGACCAATAACAATAGTATGGTCATGGAAACTTCAGACATATCGCTCTCCTTAACTCCCCGATTCCGTTGGTAATTCTTCTAATTCATTATCACTTTCAAGCAGCTTCTCACCTTTATCGGCATAACTGGCTGGTCTACCCGAAAGAATTGCTACAAGCTCATCCAGAAGCGCTATAGCCAGGATCACAAGACCCATTAGCATTGCGCATTGAGGTATCCAGATAGGTACGGCAATCATGCCCGCAGAAAGGTCGTTGTAGCTGTAGGATTCCCAGACAAGGCGTGCAGTATAGTACGTGAAATAGCAGGTGATGGATGTTGCAACGCCAAGACACCAGATCTCAAAAAATCGCCTGATTACAGTTGGAAGATTACCTATCACCAGCGTTACACGAATATGACCACCTTCACGCAACGTATAGGCAAGGGCCAGAAACGAGGCAGCAGCGAGAAAAAACCCTGTAAAATCAGCATAAGAAGGAATGGTTAGCCCCACCGCAGTGCCTGTGATCAGGGTGCTCATGCGGTCAATCAGGTTAAGGACAACCTGGGAGACGACCAGCAAACAGATCAGTGCAATAAACATTGCAGCCAGATATCCACTCACCACATAAAGTTTGTTTAACCAGCCTCGAACCATAGTTCCCCCTTCCCGGCATAGCAATTTTTGACACAATGGATCAGGCAAAAGGACAACGTGCCGGGCAAGCTGCGGCCCGACACTGTAATCCAACCACAATTTACACGTTATTTTTGGTAATTCTTCAGGAGTTCTTCACCTTCTGCACCTGCATCTTTCTGCCAGTCCACAAGCATCTCAGCACCAACTGCTTTTAATCCAGTCATCAACTCGGCGCTTGGAGTGACAATGATCACACCGTTGTCTTTCATGATCTGAATTTTTTCAGAAGTCTCCTTCTTACTCATCTCAAGACCGCGCTTTTCTGCTGTTGCTGCTGCAGCAAGAACCGCATCCTGAGTTGCTTTATCAAGTTTACGGAAAGCTTTTTTGCTGACAACAACGATATTTTTAGGAACCCAGGCCTGAATATCGGTAAAATGGGTTACAAAATCCCACGCTTTTGAGTTAGCACCTGTTGATGGTGAAGTAATCATAGCTTCGACACGACCAGTAGCAAATGCCTGCGGGATATCCGGCACCTCAACCTGTGTCGGTGCTGCTCCGATCTTCTTGGCAAAGGTCTCAAGAGTTGCATTGTAGGCCCTGAACTTGATGCCTTTTAAGTCATCAACAGTCTTGATCTCTTTTTTGGTATACAAACCCTGTGGCGGCCAAGGCACTGAAAAAAGCGGCATCAGCCCCTGCTTATCAAGAAGTTTTGCAACCACGCCGCGCTGGGCATTCCACAGGTTTTCTGCATCATCATAATTCGTTGCCAGAAACGGTTGGGAATCTGCGCCGAAAACCGCATGCTCGTTGGAGAGACGCGAGAGAAAAAATTCACCAACAGGTACCTGCCCACCACGTACAGCATTCTTAATTTCAGGATGCTTAAAGAGTGACCCTGCAGAATGCACCTTTATTGTTAATGCCCCGCCGGTTGCAGTTTCCACATCTTTGGCAAATTCTATAATATTCTGAGTATGGAAAGTTTTATCAGGATAGGGGGTTGGCATATCCCAGGTTGCTGCCTGGCCGGCAGTTGCCAGTCCTACGGTAAGTGCTGCACAGCTGAGAGCTGCCATCATGTTCTTGCGCATCTTCATAGTTATCTCCTCCTCTAAAGATTTACACCTGCGATTCAGGTGCAGTTATAACTGCTGCGACTACACTGATGTCACATTATTGCAAGATTGATATTGACTTTTCAACTCAATATTGACATTCTTCCATAACGTTGACATTTTGTCGATAAAAATTATCTATCTATAACAGAAATGTAATCGAATAAACCGAAAACATCGTATATTCAATTTCATAACCTCATGCAGCAACAGGAGCAGAGCAATGGGAAAATGGCAAATATGGGTTGATCGCGGAGGAACCTTTACCGATATCGTCGCAAAACGTCCGGACGGCTCACTGGTCAGCCATAAGCTTTTGTCCGAAAACCCAGAAAACTATACTGATGCTGCAATTCAGGGAATACGTGACCTGCTCGAACTTGGTTCTGAGGATGCTCTGCCGCAGGAAGCCATTGAGCATGTAAAAATGGGCACTACCGTTGCTACCAATGCCCTGCTGGAAAGAAAAGGTGAACGCACCCTCCTCGCTATAACCAAAGGTTTTGGCGACGCACTCAGGATAGGTTACCAAAGTCGCCCCGATCTCTTCGCCAGAAATATTGTATTACCTGAGATGCTCTACGAAGATGTACTGGAGATTGATGAGCGACTCAGCGCCAGCGGCGAGGTCATCACTGCACTTGATGTTGAAGGATGCAGAGCAGGACTTACACAAGCATATACCAATGGAATTCGCTCAATCGCCATTGTTTTTATGCATGGGTATCGCTACCCTGACCATGAGGTGGCGCTGGAAAAACTTGCCGCTGAAATCGGCTTTGAACAGATTTCTGTCAGCCATAAAGTCAGCCCGCTTATGAAGCTGGTCGCCCGCGGAGATACCACTGTCGTTGATGCATACCTCTCTCCGATCCTCCGCAGATATGTAAATCAGGTTGCCGGACAGCTTAACGCAAGCTCAGGAAAAGGTCCTCGACTCATGTTTATGCAGTCAAACGGAGGCCTTACTGATGCCAATTTCTTCCAGGGCAAAGATGCTATCCTCTCAGGCCCGGCTGGCGGTGTTGTCGGTATGACCCGCACTGCTGCAATGAGCGGATTTACAAAGTTGATCGGTTTTGATATGGGCGGAACATCCACTGACGTCGCTCATTATGACGGCGAATATGAGCGGAGTTTTGAAACAGTTGTGGCCGGGATCAGGATGCGCGCACCGATGATGCATATTCATACCGTTGCCGCAGGTGGTGGTTCAATTTTACAGTTTGACGGTTCACGCTACCGTGTCGGCCCCGAATCCGCTGGCGCCAACCCGGGCCCTGCATGTTACAGACGTGGTGGGCCTCTCACTGTTACAGACTGTAACGTCATGCTTGGCAAAATTAATCCGATTCACTTCCCTAAAGTTTTCGGCCCAGAAGCCAACGAAGCACTTGATGCTGAAGCTGTTACAACCGGCTTTCTGCAACTTGCCAAAGATATAGCACAGGCAACCGATACTCCACTACAAACACCTGAAAAAGTCGCGGAAGGCTTTCTTCGAATCGCCGTCGAGAATATGGCCAATGCCATCAAAAAGATCTCGGTACAACGCGGATACGACATAACTGAGTATACACTGAATTGTTTTGGCGGTGCAGGCGGTCAACATGCCTGTCTTGTTGCAGATGCCCTGGGGATGAAACAGGTTTTTCTCCATCCGTTTGCAGGGGTTCTTTCTGCCTACGGCATGGGGCTTGCCGACATCCGAGCCATGCGTGAAAAACAGATCGAGCAACCCTTTGACGCTAACGCTGAAAAACTGATTGAACACGCATCTTCATCTCTTTCTTATGAAGTCATTGAAGAAGTAAAAAGCCAGGGCGTTGAAGAAGCACACATCAAGCTCATCTGCAAAGCCCATCTTCGCTATGAAGGAACCGACACTCCCCTGCTCGTGGACGCCGGATCGCACTCTGCAATGCAGAGTGACTTTGAGCTGGCACATAAAAAGCGTTTTGGTTTTATCGCAGAAAACCGTGCACTCGTAATTGAGGCAATCTCCGTTGAGGCTGTGGGTATCAACGAACCAATTATTGATCCTGAAACTTCAGTACGTGCACAAACTGATATCCAGCCAATCGACACAATCACTCTCTTTAGTGGTGGAGATTCCCACACCGCTCCGCTCTATGATCGTGACCAGATGGAATGTGGACATCTTGTAACCGGCCCTGCCGTCATTGTCGAATCGACAGGTACCGTTGTTGTTGAGGAAGGATGGCAGGCCAAGGTCAACAGTCGCCAGCACCTTATTCTCAACAGGCACATAGCCAGAAAGCAGACTGAAGCTATCGGCACCAGTGTTGACCCCGTTATGCTTGAGGTATTCAACAACCTGTTCATGTCAATCGCCGAACAGATGGGGGCAACGCTTGCCAACACTGCCTACTCAGTAAACATCAAGGAACGTCTCGATTTTTCCTGCGCGCTCTTTGACGCTAAAGGAAATCTGGTTGCCAATGCCCCGCATGTACCTGTGCACCTTGGCTCAATGGGGGAATCAGTCAGGACCGTTATTCGTGAAAATAGAGGCACAATGCAGGCAGGCGATGTCTACATGCTGAATGCGCCCTACAATGGCGGTACACATCTGCCGGATGTAACGGTCATAACACCTGTTTTTGATGAAAAAGGCGAGGATATCCTCTTTTATGTTGGTTCACGCGGCCACCATGCTGATATTGGTGGACGCACTCCCGGTTCATCGCCACCTGACAGCCGTCACATAGAAGAAGAAGGTGTACTTATCGATAACTTCCTCCTGGTACACAACGGCAAATTACGAGAACAGGAAACGCGAAACCTTCTCACATCCGGACGCTATCCTTGCAGAAACATAGAGCAAAACATGGCAGATCTCGCTGCCCAGATCGCCGCCAATGAGACAGGAGTTCGGGAACTGCGCAGGATGGTCAATCATTTCAGCCTTGATGTTGTCCATGCCTATATGCAGCACGTGCAGGATAACGCCGAGGAATCGGTTCGCCGCGTACTCGACGTATTGCAGGACGGCTCTTTCATCTATCCTCTTGATGGCGGTGCTCACATCAATGTAGCTATCTCAGTTGACCGTAATAAACGAGAGGCCACCATTGATTTTACAGGAACCTCCCTGCAGAACGAAGGCAATTACAACGCGCCCAAAGCTGTCTGCAAGGCAGCTGTGCTGTATGTCTTCCGCACACTTGTTGAAGACAACATCCCTTTAAACCAGGGTTGCCTCAAGCCACTCAACATTCAAATTCCTGAAGGCACTATGATCAGTCCGGTCTACCCTGCAGCCGTTATCTCCGGCAATACCGAGGTGAGTCAGGCGATAACCGACGCACTCTACGGTGCACTTGGTATTCTCGCTTCCTCACAGGGGACGATGAATAATTTCGTCTATGGCAACGAGATACACCAGAATTACGAAACAATCTGCGGTGGCACAGGCGCAGGACCCGACCACAATGGTACATCAGCGGTCCACAGCCATATGACCAACACCAGAATGACCGACCCTGAAGTTGTAGAATGGCGCTTCCCGGTACGCATTGATGAATTCTCAATCCGCCGTGGATCTGGTGGTGCAGGGAATTATTCAGGCGGCGAAGGAGTCATTCGCAAAATACGCTTTCTTGAAGAAATGACCGCAACCATCCTCTCATCACACAGGCAAACGCCCCCTTATGGCTTAGCCGGAGGCATGGATGGAAGCACCGGGGATAACAGTGTTACTCGACAAAACGGAGTTGTTGAAAAGGTGGCAGGAAACGATGAAGTGACCATGCAACCCGGTGATGTTTTTTGTATATTGACTCCAGGCGGCGGCGGCTACGGAAAGATTACAAATCAATAATTTTATGTTTTCTTATTTATATTTTTACTGTAAGAAAATCAGGTTCTATCTAGATTCTTACAGGACAGTATGTTAAGGTTTCACCTCGACTTCATAAACCCGGTTTCACAAACGGCCGTTTTGACGAGGACGGTTACCTACTGGCCGGAATCTGAATGCCTCTTCCATGAGGCTTCAAGGTGAAAATCTTTCACGAAACATTTCCACGGAGGCAACGATGAAAACACCTGTACGCGTAGCAGTCACCGGTGCAGCAGGACAGATCAGCTATTCTATTATTTTTCGTATTGCCGCAGGCGATATGCTGGGCAAAGACCAGCCGGTAATCCTGCAGCTTCTTGAGATTCCACCAGCCATGGGCGCCCTTGAAGGTGTTGTCATGGAACTGAATGACTGCGCATTTCCTTTAGTCGATTCCATCGTTGCGACCGACGATCCTAACGTTGCATTCAAAGATACCGACTATGCAGTGCTTGTTGGTGCACGTCCTCGCGGACCTGGCATGGAACGAAGTGATTTGCTCATGGCAAACGCTCAGATTTTCTCTGTTCAGGGCAAGGCATTAAACGATAACGCCAGCCGTAACGTAAAAGTTCTGGTTGTAGGTAACCCTGCGAACACCAACGCACTTATCACCCTGAAAAACGCTCCTGATCTCAATCCGCGCAACATCACCGCAATGATGCGTCTGGACCACAATCGTTCACTTTCTCAGGTTTCCGAGAAGTTAGGTTGTGCCACCACCGCCATTGAGCAGATGGTTGTCTGGGGTAACCACTCAGCTACCCAGTATCCTGATATCAGCTATGCCACTGCAGAGGGTAAGTCTGTAAAGGATAGTGTTGATAACGAGTGGTATGTTGAGAATTTCATTCCAACAGTTCAGCAGCGTGGTGCAGCGATCATCAAGGCACGTGGCGCATCCAGTGCTGCATCTGCCGCTTCTGCCGCTATCGACCATATGCGTGACTGGGCTCTGGGTACCAACGGCAAATGGGTAAGCATGGGCGTATACTCTAAAGGTAACACCTATGGAATCGATGAAGATATCGTTTACTCATTCCCTATCACTTGCGAGAACGGTGAGTGGAAAGAAATTCCAGGCCTTGAAATCAGTGACTTCAGCCGCGAGATGATGGGTAATACCGAAAAAGAATTGACTGGTGAGCGTGACGCTATCTCAGATATGCTCTAATTCTTAACTGGTTGTTTTATACATAGTGTAGAGAAAAAGGGTGAAACCGTAATGCTTACGGTTTCACCCTTTTTTTATTGGAAACTATTTGGCTTTGTCCTGCGTATCAATCAGCTCAACTATTCTCCTGCCATATTCTTCTTTAAGCGAATCAAGATAGGTTGCATCGACAGGCCCCTTCCATGTCTTCACTGAGTAAAATCGTTTGGGGATAGAAAAATTCTCCGGAGAAAAGCCAGTATCAGCCCGCACCTTCCATCGAAGGATTCGAATATGCTCGCCCGCTTCTCCAATTGATTCCGCAAGTTTTGAATAACCAATACTTTTAAGGCACTCAGCAAGTTGCTCATCGGTATAGATTGAACGGGCAAACAAGCAGGATACCATTGAGGTGAGATATGCCCTTCCCGGCTCATCGCCCATAAGGAAATCAACTGCCGTGTTCACATCTTTTTCGCTATTTTTCTGATCATAGCTGTAGGCACCGGTATCGAGATGTGAATGGCGAAACCCGAGAGTCTGCGCTGCAAAAAACAGTTCACCAGTTGCATAACCAGCCATCTCCTGGCCAAGCACACAGCCAAACTCTTCACCGCCATAGACTGCTGCAGCCTTTAACGTGCCCTGCCCGAGTAAGCGATAAAACTCGTTTGTTCCACGCCCGAGATGCATTGCAGCCTGCTGATACCCTTCAACATCGCCAAAGGCCAGTGGGATAAGAGTTTCTTTCTCTGACACCAGGCCGCGTTCGGTCGCCTCTGTTGCCCAGGCCAGGGCAACGCCTGCTGACATCGCATCAAGACTCACCTTTTCGATCACATCAAGGACACGCAGCACACCGAATGCATGGGTTATCCCAAGCATTGTACCTGCTGAAAAAATCGGTTCATAATCGTAAGCAACCTGATGATAGTGATACCGGTTTTCGGATTTTGCTTTCTCACGAATATATCCGATATGGACACAGCCTACAGGGCAACCTGCACAAGCACCATTTCTGAGTAGGGTTTCATCAGCAAAAGCGGCACCTGTAACACTGGTTATTGCAGGGTCACTTGTCTGCTGCAGATTCCTCCAGGGGAGCGATTCTATATCATTGAGACTCTGAAGATTTACCGCCGTTCCCAGATCATGATATTTTTTCATCATATCTGTGGAGGTAACTTTTTTATACACCTCCTCAAATGTCTTCAGATATGTCTTTTGAATTTCAGCAGGTACGTTCAATTCCCCCTCTCCACAAACAACTATACCTTTGAGATTTTTTGCTCCCATGGACGCACCACCACCCATACGCCCGAAATGCCTGTACGTATCAACATTTATGCAGGCCATTGAAGAGCAAATTTCCCCGGATGGTCCAATACGCAAAATCGATCTGTGACCTGAACCTCCGGGATACATCCGGCGCAGAGTCTTACCCGCCTTATCCACATCCATCCCCCGCATAAACTCGACATCTTTAAGCTCAATTCGTCTAAGACTCACATAGAGACATGAAAGACGTACCGCTTTCCCGATTATCACCAAACCATCAAGATTACAAAACTGCAAAGCCAACGCAAGCCTGCCGCCACCGTGACTTTCGGTATATTCATTGTGATAGGATGAACGAAATGCGCAGACAGTTTTGCTCATGAGCGGAAAATACCCGGTCAATGGACCGATAGTGAAAATCAGCGGCTGACCGTCATCATCCCAACGCTTTTTCGCATCACCGTAACGGGAATAGAGCATTGCCGCGAGGCCGCTTCCACCGACTACCTCTTCCCTCCCGGCTAACTCAACAATTTCCCCTTTACCTTCGTGTAGATCAAAGAGCAAAATCCTGAAATTTTCACGTATCATGGTGTCCCTCCATCAACCTCTGGCCCATCTCCCATCTCAAGGCAGTTTTGTGGACAATACGGCACACAACGACCGCAATGGATGCAGACAAACACCTCACCCAGATGATTCTGGTAAACAGCGTCAACCGGGCAGACCGGCACACATTTTCCGCATTGAATACACAATTTCTTACGTACAACAACCCCACCTCCAGGCCTTTGCCTGAAAGCAGAAGTCGGACATACCGTTGCACACGGAGCAGGGTCACATGCCAGGCATCGAATTGCAGTAAACCCAGTGGATAAACCACCGGACGACTGAATACGAATTCCTGCAGCGGACCACGAAAGCCTGCCATGAATAAACCGTGCACAAGCAAGCGAACAGGAATGACAACCGATACACTGGTCCATTCGTGGTGCTTTTAACTGTTTCATTATCTACCTCATCTCAGAGAAACCGTGCTGAAATTTTAAGCAGTTGTCCATCACTGCAATCTGTTAATCATTTGAGCTGTTACCAGCAATCTGTTTACATCAAATTTTCTTCGACAGCCTTTCTCGTTCATATAACGGATTTTGCCGAAAACACTTCTCTCCTTCCAGGCACGGTCATGGACCCCGCCTATTGACCAGGCGATCCCTGTATACCCGTTAGGATCACGGCCGTCGAAAGCAAATGTATCATTTAAGAGAATTGCTATACGCATGGCTTCTTCCGGGGATTCACTCCACTCGAGAATCTTTTTCGCCCAGTACATCCTGAGATACCCATGCAGACGACCGCTCTCTACAAGCATTTTCTGACAGCAGTTCCATAACGGTTCATGAGTGAGAGATGATACAAACTGTTCTTCGGAGTAGACATAATCCCGCGTATCAGCCCTATGGATATCCAATGATTTCCTGGCCCAATCGGGAAACCCATCAAAGCTATCGTAATCATGACAATAATAACAAAAGTTGTCACTCAATTCTCTTCGAACTATCAACTCTTCAAGATAGGCATCTTTGCTTGGCTGAACATCTTTGCTTTCCGAAACAGCAAGAGCTGCACGCTGCGGTGATAACTGGCCGAAATGAAAATATGGGCTAAGCCCAGATTGCGCATATTCAAGCGGATCGTTTCGTTTGTTGTCGTAATTGCACAGTTTGTTTTGAACAAAATTGTCCAGCTCACGTTTTGCCTGTTTCTCACCAGGTATGGGCCAGCGATGATCTTCAATATATTCTGCGGTTACTTCTCTGGATGTTGCTTGCCAATCTACTTGTGAAACCCGTCGATTTTCAGGATACGGATGTATTTCTACTCTTGGAAATTCCGTCAAAAACTCAGGCAGCAGACGATTGACCTTCGGCCTGAATGTGTATGCTGCATATTCCCGTTTTTCAGATGCGTACCAACAGGGAATAATATTATGCGCATCCACTTCCAGAAATGGCACCTTCACCGAATCTGCAATCTGCTCCTGCCAACGCTGTTTGATTTTTAAAGGATTAAAATCGGTAACCAGAGAATGAGCATCTATTGCAGTAATATATGCAGTAAGCTCGCGCTGAGGCTCTCCCCTCAGTAGAATAAAACCGATATTATTTTCGGCCAGACATTCGGCCATTTCCCTTAAGCCTTGTATCATAAAGGCAAAATGACGATCACTTGCATTGAGAAACAGTTTCTGCAGACAAAAAACTACATATAACTCCCGTGAATCACGAATCGCAAGATCCTGAGCATGTAATAATGCCCAGTTATCATGCAGACGCTGATCTCTGCTCAACCAATAAATAACCGGCCCATCACCACGTATTCCATCCTGCAGCACCCGTACTCGACGGGCATCAACTCTGTACTTTTCGGGCATAGGTTTTCTCCTGACTGGAGTAGGTAATATACATCACACTAGGGTACTGATGAAGTTTCAGGATAGACTGCTTTCGGCTGGAGCATCAAACATGATCAGCAAAGGACACTTACCGTACAGACACTCAAATATCGAAGGGCACACTATTAAACGATATAGTTATATGTAATCGCAAGTGATTATAGCAATCCAGTTATCGGGAGAGACCACGCCACTACATTCCGCCATTAACACAACCAACGTTCATACGCTACACCACAGGATATTCTTGTATAACATACTATTTTTAAGCCACTCTCAGAAAGAGCACGGGAGCTGTTAGATATCCTTACCCTCAAAGAATTTCACGTAGGCCATATCTGTCTTCATTATATGATCCCGCAACCAGGAAGAGAGAAAATTCATCAGATCCATGGATAACCCGGCCTTCCCCTGATTAAAGTCATTACTGAAGCTTGTCACTTTATCAACCAGATCTTTATGCGCTTTTTTATGTTGCTCAATAGCAGGGTATTTATATTTCTCAAAAAACTCTTCTTCAAAAGCGAAGTGAGTTTTCGTATAGGTGGCCAGCTCGTTAAGTATCCTCCCTGCCTCTTTCGCTCCAGCCCTATTTTTCATTGCCCTATGCAGCTCATTTACCAGTTTGACTAATCGTTTATGCTGCGTGTCTACCGACTCAAAACCGGTCTCCAGCTGCTTACTCCAGACAAAGAGATCTTTCACATCAATGTGCTTTTGCTCGACAACGATCCTATCACCGCTTTTGTCAGCTTCCTCAACAGAAACTTTAAATATACTGATCATTTGGCGAAGCTGTGTGGCAAGTTCTGAAAGCCCCTCGGCACTGGCCCGCATATCGGCACTATGTGAAGACATATCCGCCGCAACTTCATTTACCTCCGCAATGTTTTCTGCGATAAGGGTTGATACATGAGAACTCTGGGCCACATTCTGGTTCACTTCAGCGATTCCCTGAGATGCCTGCTCGATGTTCTGGGCAACCTCTGCTGCCCTTGCAGACTGCTCGGCCATCGAAATGGCAATCGACGAAATAATAGCGTCAACATCGCGAATCACATCCGCAATCAACCCGACTTCCTGAACTGTATCGTTTGTCGATGCCTGTATATCTTCAATTCGTCCTTTAATTTGCTGAGTTGCCTGCTGGGTCTGATTTGCGAGTTCCTTGATTTCTCCTGCGACAACAGCAAACCCCTTACCCGCGTCTCCAGCACGTGCCGCTTCTATTGTTGCGTTTAAGGCCAGGAGGTTGGTCTGGTCAGCAATCTCAGTAATCACCTCACTTACTTTGCTTATATCTCTGGCCGCTTCCCCTAGCTGAGCCACCTTATCCGTCGCGCTCTTAACCTGAGTGGATGCTGTCTGGCTTACCCCTTGGGCCCTGTCGCACTCAAGAACAACCCCATCAAGAGCCTCCCGCATCTCAGACGCTGCTTCAGCCACAAAACCAATATTCGTCGAAGCCTCTTCGCTTGCAGCTGCCACTGAAGTCATACTGACATCCATCTCCTCACTAGAAGCCGCCACGCCACTGGCTTTTTTCTTCAGACCATCCGATTGCTGAAGCATCTGATCCGAAGCCGACAACACTTCAAAAGCAGACGAAGTTACTGTTTCTGAGTTTGCCCCGATATCTACAATGATAGTGTTGAGTTTAGCCACAAAGGTGTCAAACCACTTTGCCAGCATACCTATTTCATCAGGCCGTGATATACTAAGCCGTTTGGTAAGGTCTCCATCACCTTCCGCGGCATCCCGTAACCCCTCCGTAATTTCATAAATAGGCTTAACCACCATAAACCTCAACATCATTCCCACTGCTACAATTACACCCAAACAGCAAATTGCACCGATGACAAGCACTGCCCAGGTAGTTCCGGATTTTACATCTAAAGCTGATGTCTCAAGAATCCTACCCGTCTCATCAATCGCCGCATTATTCTGAACAGCAACCCGTTCAAGATCGTTTTTCATGCTGCCGATAACCTTTTGCGACTCTTGCTCAATAATGGTTTTAATAGATTCTTCATTGGCATTTTTTAGCGCCTCAAAGCGAGTAGCAAGTGCTTCGACCTCACGGGTTACCGCAATTCTATTAACACAGACGATCACTTTGCCCAGTGGCAGGCCAAAATATTCGATTACAAGCTCATGAAGCATTACAGACGGATCGTTCCGGGCTGCATTCAATATTATCCCTGCCCGGATCTGCAAATCCTCTTCATCTTCGCCGTCTCCTTTTCTTAGATAGGAGATAACCAGATCGTCTACAATATTTATGTAGCTCGGTAAAAATGCATCATCCTTATCCAGATAGAACGCAAAAACGATTTCTTCTGTCTGAGCAACGGCTCTGGTGAAATCGACAAGCTGACTGTAGTTTTCTTCAAGTATCCTGCTCTCACCAACCTTGGCAAGTACCGCAGCCACAGCTTCGGCATTGCTTACAAGCAACTTCTCCATCCCTTTACCAATGTTGGCTTCTTCTGTTGATAAGGCTTCAGTCGTCACTTCAGAGAGGTTTAAGGCTGTTTCTTTCCCCATTGCCGTCAGCTGACTCCCGACACTTTTTTCAAGTGAGTCGAATTGCGTACGAGCCTCATCACCCGTTTGTTTGAGCTTGGCATAGACGCTTTCACGCATCTCCGTCAGCAGATCACCCTGCTTCCTAATTACAGAAAGTCCCAACCCTGCAAACGAAATGGCCAGGATAACAACAAGCACCACCAGCATTTTGGCGCTAAGACGTTTTTTTAAATATCCGATCATTCTTTTCCCTCTATATATCAGCAAATACCTTTAGCCTGATAGATCTGGTCCGGTCTGACAGCCCCAGTATCCATACATAACAAGGTTATCGCAGGATGGGCTTCTTATTCAAGGAAGCTCCCGAAAAAAAACCTGATATTGTAGAAAAGGAAAAAATAGTTCACAGTACAACAAAGAAGAAATATGCTATACCTTAGAAACGCAGATGATACCTTCTGGATTCAGAAGGGCTGAATCAACTGTTTTTTCTAAAAGAATCTCTACCATGAAGCAAATTATCGACCGAAATAGACAATATAGTTCTGTTGAAAAACATACTCCAGGCCTCGATCGTGATCAAACAATCTACTTTTTCAAAGTACCCTGCTAATGAACATCGTTAGGCAGTATTTATGAGAATTACTTTTAAGTACCTAGTTGGGAAGCCGGTGTGAGCATGAACAACCTCTTAATCGACGCAAAAAAGATATCTGAATATCTTGAATCAGAAAACAGCACCGTTAAAAATGCGGTTGCGGCTATAACCTCTACCGTCCAGGCCGCCGCAAACCAATCGGTACAGGTAATCCGAAAAAATCGTGAACGCATTTCTGATTCCACAGACCATCTCGACGGAGTACTTGAACAGGAACTCAAAATCAGCCAGGCAGAGGAAATAAAAGAAATTGCTGCCATCGGTCTTGAATTTGACAACTATTACGACAGAACTGTCAGTAGAGAAGCATTTCCGAATATTTTTCGTGCTCTTGAGGAGCGTATCGTAGCACTTGAAGAAAAAGAACAGGAACTAACAGCAAAAGAAGCGCATCTTGAAAAGATAATTCACCAGCGGGTTGCTGATGCAGAACTGAAAGCTAAAAAAGAGAGCACCAGCAGTAAAGGGTTATTTGAAAGCGCACTTCTCAAGTCAGAAAAAGTATTCGATCAGAACAAGATCACCCGTTTTGTCTGCTCTACCATCTCAAGGTTTCAAGATGAATTTGAGCGCATCCAAACTGATCGGGATGTAGAGCATGTCACCAGACTATTCCAGGAAACAATTGAACCTTTCCAGACCACAAAGATTATCGCCGATAAAGATGGTAAACTTACAAAAGTCATAACCAATTCATTCTCGGAAGACTGCTACCAGGACCTCTTTCTCTTTTTCTACAAATATTACAACGAATTAATGGACATATATGATTCTGAGAAAGTTCTCCCATCAACCGCAGAGGAGCTTTCCCGTGTATTTCGGAAAAAGAAGAAAGGAGCAGAGCAGATAATTGCTCAGATGCATAATCGCAAATAGCGAATGTTTCCTATTGTGAACCGAAAGTCACACACTGAAATTTATTTTTTTCACCGCTGAGCCCAGATTCTATCCATCCCCCTGTACCTCCACAATATTATAATTTTGAGTCGATCATTCTGTCTAATAATCACCTCTAGCGACTTTTAAGTATACAAAATCACTGAATGCGTATTGGTAGTACCAATAACCTCTCTGGATAAAGCCTGCCAATTGCCAGGATCTTTTCATGAGCTGAATAGCCGTTGATACTGAACAATACAGCTTATTGAGAATCAATACCAGCCAGTTTCGTCTTGACAATAACATTGGTATCTCCTAATATTGGTCTGACCTTTTAGAGTCTAAAAGGTGCGGAGCAAACAGTTACGTAAAGAAATCGGGTTTCTAAAATGTCTGCATTGCCAAATGGTGTTCACAGGCTCCATTTTAATGGCTCAAAACGCAGACGGTGAGTGAAATACAACGTGACACGGTCTACTGCATCACAGAATATTTCAGCTAATGGAGTTTAAACGACTATGAAGAAAAGTATTATCGATGAGTTGGTCTCAATCTTCGGCCAGGATAACGTCCTTACAGAACGCGAGGATATGATCGCCTACAGCTACGATGCTGCACCGGTAGAGATCGAACCAGAAGCTGTAGTATTCGCTACCACCACTGAGCAGATAAGCCAGCTGATGAAACTCGCTTACCGAGAAGAAATCCCAGTCACTCCACGTGGACAGGGCAGCGGACTTTCAGGCGGTTCTATTCCTT
Organism: Desulfosediminicola flagellatus; assembly: GCF_005116655.2. Taxonomy (GTDB): domain Bacteria; phylum Desulfobacterota; class Desulfobulbia; order Desulfobulbales; family Desulfocapsaceae; genus Desulfopila; species Desulfopila flagellata. Next base: position 5,262,285 of record NZ_CP050698.1, read on the forward strand.
TAAAGAGCGGAATTGTTCTTGCTATGGATAGAATGAAGAATTTGATTGAGTTCGACCCAAATAACCGCCTTATCACCATTGAAGCGGGTTTCACAACCGCAGACATCGACCCGATTGTTGCTGAAGCAAATCTTTTCTACCCTCCCGATCCAGGTTCTGTAGCATTCTCCACTATCGGTGGCAATGTTGCTGAAAATGCTGGCGGCCTCCGTGGTCTAAAGTACGGTGTTACCAAAGACTACGTTAAGATGCTCAAAGTTGTTATGCCTCAAGGCGACATCGTGACCCTCGGCTCCAAGTGTGTTAAGCACGTTGCCGGTTTCAACTCCGAGCTTATGTTCGTAGGTAGCGAAGGCCTTCTCGGTATCATGACCGAGGTTACCCTTGCGCTTCTGCCAGTTCCACAGCATCGCGAGTCCGCTCTTGCAATCTTCAATAGCCTTGACGGAGCTGCTCAGGCGGTTTCCGATATCATTGCAGCAGGTGTAACCCCATCAACCATGGAGTTCATGGATAACGCTACCATCAACGCGGTTCAGAACTTTAAAGATTGTGGTCTTCCTCGTGATGCAGCAGCTGTACTGCTTATTGAGACTGATGGCGAAGAGAACTCTGCAAAAGCTGAGATGGCCATTGTTGAAGAGCAGGTTCAGAAAAATGACCTCCGTAATTTTGCCCGTGCTCAGAACAGTGCAGAGCGTGACGCACTTTTTGCCGGTCGCCGTGTAGCACTTAATGCACTTGCTTCCGTTAAGCCAAACCTCATTCTTGAAGATGCGACTGTAAAGCGTTCCGTACTTCCTGACATGGTTCGCGGAATCATCGCAATCGCTGAGAAACATGACATCCAGGTTGGTATTTTCGGTCATGCCGGAGACGGTAACCTTCACCCGACCTTCCTCATCGATCAGAGCAATAAAGAAGAAATGGCTCGTTGCCACAAAGCTGTTGATGAACTCTTCCAACTCGCTATTGACCTTGACGGAACCATTTCTGGTGAGCACGGAATCGGCCTTGAGAAGAAACCATACCTGCAGAATCAGATCGGCGCTTCCGGCATTAAACTGCTTCAGGACTTAAAGCGTATGTTTGATCCTAAAAACCTTCTCAATCCCGGCAAAATGTTCGACATGCCAGGTGAAGCATAAGAGAAGGAGAGTTATATAATGAATGCTAAAATATCCCAAAAACAACTCGCGGAAGATCATCTCCTCGAAGCTGCTAAAGAATTCCAGAAATGTATGCAGTGCGGTAAATGCCGTAGTGTATGTCCGGTATTCAAAGAGTTCGGCAACGAACTTTTCGTAGCTCGTGGTAAAAATAAGCTTGCCGAAAAAATCGTCTCCGGAGATCTTCAGATCACCCAGAGAGTTGAAGATGCAATCAACGAATGTCTGAACTGTAAAACCTGTTCTGCCAACTGCCCTGCCGGCGTTAGCCCTGAGCACGTAGTTCTTCGACTTCGCTGGTACATCACCACCCAGAAAGGTCTCCACTTCTTCAAGGCGCTTATTTTCCGTCAGCTCCTCTGGAGAAAATGGCCAATCACTCTCGGCTGTGCAGTTGTTGCTATCGCTCAGAGAGTACTTTTCGGCATTGGTCCGAAAAACCCTGTTCGTCACCTGTTTCCGCTCTTTGGATTCGCTAAACGCAGGAATTTTCCTGAGCTTGCAATCCGTAGTGCACAGTCTCAGTTACCTGAAGTAAGTCCTCCTAAAAAGGGACCTCGCAAAGCACGTATCGGTTATTTCACCGGTTGTGCAGGTAACCTTATCTACACCAACGTTGCAAAGTCTGTTGTAGATGTACTGACCGGATACGGATACGAAGTTGTTATCCCTAAAAAGCAGAAATGTAACGGTACCCCAGTTCTTGCTAACGGTGACTATGAAGGCGCAAAGAAGCTGATGCAGTACAACTTTGATCTTTTCCAGAAATATGACCTGGATGCGATTGTGGTTGCCTGTTCATCCTGCGGTATGTCTTTAAAGAAAGAGATCAAGGTATTCGTAGACGACAGCCCTGAGCTCCGTGAATTCACGGGTAAGGTTTTCGATATCAATGAGTTCATCGAAAAGAATATTGAGTTCAAACCTGAAGAGCTCGGACGTATTCCTTACAAAATCACCTACCATGATCCATGCCATATGGTTCGCGGCCAGGGCGTTAAGGACCAGCCTCGTGAAATCTTAAAGAGAATTCCTGGTGTTGAGTTCAAAGAGATGAAAAATGCTGACACCTGCTGTGGTTCTGCAGGAAGTTACTGTATCACTCACTACGAGACCTCCATCAAGATCAATAACCACAAGGTTAAAGATATTCAGGATGCTGACGTAGATCTCGTTGCAACCGCATGTCCGACCTGCGTAATGCACATCAATGACAACCTTGCTCAGCACGAAAGTAAAGAGACATCCAAGTTTGTCATAGAGATCCTTGCTGATTCGTTAAGAGCAGCAAAGACCATCTAAAATCAGACTACTTACTGTCTCTTTAGCTCCACGCCTGTTATTTCAAGGAAATAAAGAAACAGTTCGGCCTCACTCCTATCGAGATAGCCCGAGTTCCTATTCAGGAACTCGGGCTATTTTTATTTTATCAATACCGATAGCGTAAATTTCAATCTAGCTCACGCATTCCGAAAGTGAAATTTAATCTCAATGGACTTTTTGAGCCTCTTCTATATTTATCAGCATAATAATTAAAATAATAGTCCCCCCCACTATTTTCATTCTTAACCATTTATCGATTGAATATTCAAAGACATCTACAGGATAGGCTTTTTTTATGTTTCTGCATTCCTGCAAATGAACTATTGCCCATAGTTCACTGGAATACATTAGTTATTTTTTCGATATCGAGAGACTCAACTCAAACAAATACATACTATCTCATTTTCGTCCGGGTAGCCTTTAGACTTCTCAATTTACTGCCCACTATCCGAGTAAACTAAATTTGTTACCACTTTAGGTAGAATTACCTATTTACTTAGGCTACCAAGTTGAGTTAGAGTAGCCTCCGAATATGCCAAGAAGGACCGATATCATCTCATTACAAACCCTTAGAAAACATACTCTCTACAGATGATAGGCATGTAGTTTATTTGTGGCAGCAGCAACAGTATATTTTATCGCAGTACAACATATGGGCCCCCACCCAATTTACAACAGTATTCAGTTAGGATTATTTTATACTTCTAGACGTATTCTTAAAACTATATTCGACACAGTTGATGCATATCCTTCCGAATATAACACTTATAACTTAACAGCACCTTTTCAATTCGATTCTATGAAAGTTGTAATTGTAATTCCTGCTCGTTATAAATCATCACGTCTTCCGGGGAAACCACTCGCAGACCTATGCGGAAAACCCATGGTTCAGCATGTGTATGAGCGGGCGCTATTAGCGAAAAATGCGCACAAAGTTATAGTTGCGACAGATGACCTGCGGATATTTACAGCAGTAAAGAAGTTCGGTGGAAATGTTCTCATGACATCGCCGGAACATCAAACAGGTACAGATAGAGTTATCGAGGTTTCAAAGAGAATCAACGCTGACATCTTTATTAATGTGCAGGGTGATGAGCCGTTAATTCGTCCAGAAGACATTGATTCACTTATAGATCAAATGCTTAGTAACCGGTCCTGCCAGGTCGCAACGCTCTGCCATCCCGTTCAAAAAGAAGATGCCCTTGATCCTAATGTCGTAAAAATTGTTCGCTCGATGGATGGCAAGGCTCTCTACTTCAGCCGCCACCTGATCCCGTTCGCCCGTGAAGATAACCACCAGGCAATCTACCTGAAACATGTGGGTATCTATGGGTATACAGCTGAGCTTCTAAAAAAGTATGACAAGCTGCCCTTCTCTCAACTCGAGAATATGGAAAAGCTGGAACAATTACGGCTTATCGAAGCTGGAATAGCAATCAACGCTATTGAAATAGACAGCATGGCGCAGGGGGTTGACACACCAGAGGACCTGGCACGAGTCAGACAGTATATGACCAGATTTATGAATGAAAACCATGCCCCGCAACGGGCAATATCAATATAGTATCTCAATACATATTTTAGATGAAAACAACAAAACCATTTATCCTCGCTCTTCTTTTTGCGGTTCTTGTGTCAGGCTTCTGTCATGCGGCCGGATTATCCATTACTGAGTCTGTAATGGCTGACCCCGATAAAGAACTTGCTGACATAGAACTCCAGGATGGGCTTAATCCTGTATTCGGCAACAACTTATTCAGGGGGCATTTCCGTGACATCCAGCAACCGGGATTCAATAAAGATTACATCATCAACATTGGTGATATAATCCACATCCGCATCTGGGGTGCATTTGAGTTTTCTCAGGAAATGTCAGTAGACACTCAAGGAAACATATTTCTTCCCAAAGTCGGTACAGTACAGGTTCTCGGGGTGAAAAACAGTGACCTTGTTTCGGTTGTTGAGAACAAGATTAAAAAGTCCTATAAAGACATGGTATTCTGCTACGCTAACGTGGCGAGCTATCAGCCGATTACAGTCTTCGTTACCGGCAATGTCGATTCTCCCGGCCTATATAAAGGGATGTCTTCGGATTCTGTTCTTCAATACATAGACAGAGCTGGTGGCATTACCCAACAGTTTGGGAGCTTCCGAAACATTGAGATTGTCAGAGGAAACAAGACAATCAAGAAATTTGACCTTTACTCTTTTTTGGTGAGCGGGCAGAACGACCTTTTTCAATTCCAGGGTGGAGACGTAATCTCAGTAAACAGCATTATGCATCAGGTTACCGTAACTGGTGACGTAAAACGCCCTTTCAAATTCGAGTTTTCTGAAACAAAAGTGCCAATGCGGCAGTTGCTGTTTTTGGCAATGCTTAAACCTGAGACGACCAACTTCACTATCACACGATGGAGAAGGGACAACAAGCAACAGCTCATCTCAGGATCTTTAGAAAACATCAAAGATCTCTATGTAATGGCTGGTGATACTGTTGATTTTTTCTCAGATCATACTTCTCGTTTGAAAAAAATATCTATTACTGGGGAGCACGACGGACTCGATTCCATTCTTGTTGGTAAGGATGAAACTCTGGGAGGGGTTTTGGAAAAGCTCAAGCTGAATTCCAGGTCCAACCCTGCTGCAGTACAGGTCTTCAGGCAATCGGTAGCAGATAAACAAAAAGAATTATTGCTTGCTCATCTCAATAAGCTTGAATCTGTCATCTTAACGTCTTCATCCGTTACTTCGGAAGAGAGCCAGATCAGAAGCCAGGAGAATAAAGCCTATATGAGCTTTATCGACCGAGCAAAGCGCGTAGAACCCAAAGGGCAGATCATCATAAATAAGAAGACTGACCCCTTCACAATTTTTCTGGAAGATGATGACCAGATTTACATACCATCCATCACTAACCTCGCTATGGTACAGGGCGAAGTCTCTATTCCAGGCACACACACTTACGTCGATGAGTTTTCAGCACTCGATTATATAGATCTATCAGGAGGCCTAACAGAGCGTGCTGATGATAAAAATATTCTCGTTGTTTCTCAAAATGGCAGTGTTAAACGCTATGATTCAGAATCACAATTGAAATATGCCCTTGTTCGTAACGGTGACTCTATACTCGTACTTCCTAAAGTCACAGGGAAAAATATCCAACTGGCTAAAGGCATTACGCAGATCATGTACCAGATCGCAGTCAGTGTTGGCGTTTTGGTTGGCCTGTAATAATTTGTGTGCATAAGAACCTAATGATGTTAACGGATTTCAATAGAGTTGTTACATTTTCCCGAGGGATAATGAAGCATAGAGCACTCAATTATTTTTTGGGTGATCGCCTCAGCTTTGCTTCGCGCAAATTTGACAACAGCACCTGCATCATTGGCTGGGGCAAGAAAGGAAACACCAAAAAAGCCAGACGTATTGCAGCTGAAAATAATCTTCCATACTTCAGTCTTGAAGATGGCTTTATTCGCTCTGTAGGCCTTGGTATAAAGGGTGCTCCCTCATTCTCACTAGTCGTTGATAATTGTGGCATTTATTATGACGCTACTCGCCCGTCTAAACTTGAAAACATTCTTTGCACTCATGACTTTGAAGGGAACAGAGACTTGATGGTAAAAGCTGACCAGGCAATCATGCTGATCAGGCAATACAATATCTCCAAATACAATATTGCAAACGAAGATATAACCACAACCAACATAGCAGATACTCCCGGTAAGAACATACTGGTTATTGCCCAGACTCTCGGGGACATGTCTCTTGAGTTCGGCTCAGGCAACAAATTTTCCACCAGACAGATTATTGACGCTGCCCTTGATGAAAACCCCGGCGCAAAAGTGTACCTCAAAATCCACCCCGACGTTATTGCCGGTAAAAAGAAATCGGATCTTAATATCAACAATGTTCCCAGTAGTTGTAGAGTTATAACCCAAGATGTAAATCCAATTTCATTGCTCAAAAAATTTGACAAAGTATATACAAAAACCTCTCAAATGGGTTTTGAAGCTCTCCTGCTTGGTAAAGAATGTGTCTGCTTCGGCCTTCCTTTCTATGCCGGATGGGGACTTACGGATGACCGAGTGACATGTAGCCGTAGAAAAAGAAAGCTAACTGTTCAGCAGGTATTTGCAGGGGCATATATTCTATATTCCTGTTATTACAATCCGCATCTGAACCGGGAATCAGACATTATCGACACTCTGTATACAATAAAACGCTATAGAGAAATTGAGCACGTCAATGGATACGTCTTACTGCTTCATGGTTTTCCTGCCTGGAAACGTTTCTGTCATCTGCATTTTTTCAAATCTTATCAGAGAAACGCGCTGATATTCTGTTCAACCCCAAAAAAAATAAACACGGAAACAAAAAGAAAAAATAGAAATTTAAAATTGCTTGTCTGGAGCAAACCTGATGATTCAGATCTTAATAAGGCAGCCACAAAGAATAATCTTGAGACCTATCATGTCGAAGACGGATTCATTCGTTCAGTCTCTCTAGGCTCAGACCTAACAACCCCCTATTCCCTGGTCGTCGATTCAAGAGGACTCTATTTTGATCCATCCACAGAAAGTGATCTTGAGCATATTTATAACACCTATGATTTTCCATCCCACACTGGACTCCTGGAGCGAGCTAGGAAAATCGGAAAGAATATAGTTAAGAGCAAACTCTCTAAATACAACAACGCTCCCCATGGAGTTCTGGATATTGACAGATCTACCTCTGACAAGGTGATCCTCATACCTGGTCAGGTTGCAGACGACGCATCCATCCGTCTCGGTGGTTTGGGTATGACAAATCGTTCACTTATTGAAAGAGTAAGAAACCATAACCCAGACTCGTATATCATATACAAACCTCACCCAGATGTTGTTGCGGGAAATAGAAAAGGTAATGTTCCTCCTCATATCGTTCAAAAGTATTGCAATCTCACAATTACCAATATCAGCATCGACACATGTATCAACTCCGTCGACGAAGTACATACAATTACATCACTGAGCGGGTTTGATGCAATATTACGTGATAAAAAGGTTGTCACCTACGGAATGCCCTTTTATGCAGGTTGGGGGCTTACTACAGATAGCAGAACTTGCCCTAGACGTGCACGAATGCTTACAAAGGAAGAGCTCATTGCAGGTGCCCTTCTCCTTTATCCTCGTTATATCCACCCAGTCACAAAAGAATTGTGTGAGATTGAGCTGGTTCTTGAAGAAATCAAAAAAGAGCAGGAACGATACAAAAAACACCCTGCATACCGGCGCGCTAAAGAGTTTAGAAATCGGACTTTAACTACTTCAAGAAAACTCATTAGCCAACTGAAATAGACCATATGTTATTAAATACCATAAGACAACAACGCAACTCCTTAGAGGTACTGAAAGATGTGGTTTTTGCCCTCTTTATCCGCGAGATAAAAACCCGATTCGGTGCATACCGCCTTGGGCTTATATGGGCTTTTCTTGAGCCGATGACATTCGTTGTCTTATTGACAGGGATACGCTCTCTCAGCAGAACAGGAACGCTCTTTGCGGGGGAAAGTCACGGGATACCATACCCACTTTTTTTCACCTTAGGATATATTCCTTACCAATTGTTCTCTAAACTTTTAAGTCAAGGAGCTGCAGCTGTTAATGCCAATAAGGGTCTTTTTAAATACCGACAGGTTAGACCCATTGATGCATTACTAGCACGCACAGTTCTCGAGACAATTATTTTTTGCAGTGTATTAATTCTCTTTTTAACACTCTTCTGGTGGTTTGGGTTTAATGTTCACATAGCAAATCCCTTAGAATTTATTGTTACGCTCCTGTTACTCACATTATTGGGAGCAGGGGTTGGAATCATTATATGTGTAGGACAATTACGTTTTCCTGAACTTGGAAAAGTCGTACCGTTGCTCACTAGACCACTATTCTTTATTTCAGGACTGTTTTTTTCAATAAATGATATACCCAGCCAATATCAACATTACCTACTCTGGAATCCAATTCTACATGCCATCGAATTAATTCGCGGTTCCTGCTATCAAAACTTCGATACAGATTCGGTATCTCTAGAATATCTCGCTTTCACTAGCCTGGTTACTATATTTATAGGCCTTGCACTGTACCGCCTGGACTGGAAACGAATGGTGGCGTCATGATCCAATTAACAAATGTCACAAAATCATACCCTACCAAACTTGGACGTCAATATGTGATACGTAATGTCACATGCACTCTACCCTCGGCCCGCAATATCGCGATATTGGGACGTAACGGGGCAGGCAAATCAACTCTTTTAAAACTTTTGGGTGGAATAGATTTTCCGGATAGAGGAGAGATTACAACAAACAAGCGGATCTCCTGGCCCCTTGGTCTTTCATCAGGGTTTCAGGGAAGCATGACAGGCCGTGAAAACTGTCGTTTTGTCTGTCGTATCCACGGTCAAAGAAATTTCAAGGAAATGGAATCTTTTGTCCAGGATTTTTCTGATCTTGGTGTCAAATTTGATCTGCCAATCAAAACACTGTCCAGTGGCCAGAAAGCACGCATTGCATTTGGCATGTCCATGGCGTTTGATTTTGACATCTACTTGCTAGATGAAATCACATCTGTAGGTGATCCTACCTTTCGAAAGAAGGCCCGCGCGCTCCTTGAATATAAGCGTAAAAATGCGAATATCATCATGGTATCCCATGCAGCAAAACAGTTACGACAGTTCGATTGTAATTTAGGTATTGTCGTCAACGAAGGGAAAATGGTTGTTTATGATGACCTTGAAGAAGCCATTTCGATATACCAAAAACTATAATTACATCTATATTGCGCCCCTATGACACAAAATGCAACACAGACAGATGGTTCTGAAAAAAGAAAAGCGCCCACCGTTCCACCAAAATTGGGAAAAAAGCAGAAACCTCAATCAATACAGGCCCAAAACGAACTAAAAGCGTTAGGCACAGCTTTGATTTCTGACAGGACAACCTCCGAACGGGATGAAGGCACTAAGTTTTACACCAAATTTTGGAAACACTCCCTTGGCTGGTGTGTGATTTTTCCATTTCTCACTTGCTGCTGTTATTACGGTTTTATTGCCTCTGACCGCTATGTTGGAGAATCCAAAGTAATTATAAAACAAGCTGACACCAGTAGCAGCAGCAGTTTTGATATCCCTCTACTAGGGTCTGGTACTTCAGCTGACATGAAGGACACCCAACTCATCCGTGAATTTATCTTATCACGTGACATGCTCCATCACTTAGATACGACAATTGCTTTACGCAAGCATTACCAAAGCAAAGAAGCAGATATATTATCAAGACTTTGGGAAAATGATTCGCAGGAAGCTTTCTTGAAATTTTATCGTAAGCATCTCACTGTTGATTATGATGATGTCTCAGGTGTGCTTTCTATACGTGCTCAGGCTTTCCATCCTGATTTTGCTCAACAGATTGTAAAGATAGTCCAAAAACACAGCGAAGAATATATCAATCAGATAGGCCATCGTCTTGCAAACGAACAGGTTAACTTTGTACAGACTGAGCTTGAAAGAGCTTCGAAGCATCTTCGCCAAAGCAAGCAACATATACGACTTTTTCAAGAACAATATCAGCTTTTTAGTCCTGAACAGGAAAGCGGTGCAAAATTGAAGGTTGTAAACGAGCTGGAAGCAGAACTGACACGGCAACGAGCAGCAATAAACAATCTACGCAGTTATATGAACGATAGTGCGGCCGATGTTATGGCACTAAATGCCCAGATAACTGCTCTAGAAACCCAATTGGCTGTGGAACGAAAAAAACTGGTGGGTACTGGCAACAGTAACTTCAGTGGTATCAATTCTCAATACGCAGAACTCTTATTAGACCTTGAATTCGCAACCGATCTCTACAAAGCATCTCTTATGAGTCTAGAACAAGCACGAATCGAGGCATACAGAAAACTTAAGCACCTTGTAGTAGTTGACAGCCCTAGCCTGGCTGAAGAAGCGGAATTTCCGAAAAGATTTTTCAATCTAACTAATATTCTAGCAGTTTTGCTTGTGTTCTATGGTTTTTGCAAAATCACAATTGCGACAATTCGAGAGCACCGGGATGTATAAACACACAACGGGTTACTCAATACTTTTCACCGTCATCAATCACTAACCTTACAATTTGATAATTATTGAATAAACAGAACTATTTCAATATCATACTAAACAACCTGCTAAATTATATATTCTTAAATTAACTATCAAGAGAGATTCATGATACTGCCAAATTTTCTATGCATAGGATCCCAAAAAGCCGGAACTACTTGGCTAGAATCCAACTTACGATTTAACCAATCAGTTTGGTTACCACCAATTAAAGAAATACATTATTTTGACTATACGTATGGAATTAATACCGGAACGCAAATCTGGGGAAAAGGACACGTAGATAATGCATTAGCACGAGAATTAAGAAAATCATCAGCAAATGCAGAACAAGTTCAATATTTGGAAAAAATAAAAAATCATGTTTGGTTCACAGATGATTGGTATCAATCTATTTTTGATCATAAAGATAGATACAATAAAATATCTGGCGACATCACGCCTGAGTATTCTTCAATAAGTCAAGAAGGAATAGAATATGCTATAGATTACTTAAAATATCCGAAAATTATTTGGATAATTCGCGACCCAATCGATCGAGCTATAAGTCAGATAAAAATGGTACTCAATAGATCCATTGGTCCAGAACCTCTCACCAAGAGAGACTGGTCTAATTTCGTAGCAAAAGTCAGATACACAGAAAGAGGAAACTTGGAAAGGTTTCTGCCTTTATGGGAAAATATAGCAGGCAAGGATAACATCCTATATATACCTTTTGGAAACATCAAATCAAATCCGCTCGAAACTCTCGGAGAAATAGAAGTTTTCTTAGGATTAGATAAGGCAGAGTACCCATCTGCTAGAAAGATTGTTCATAAAACAAAAAGAACAGATTTGCCCGACTGGATTATTGCCAGTCTTGCCAGAGAACATGTAACTCAATACAATTTCTTAACAAATAGATTTGGCAAAGAATTCGTTTCAAACACAATATGACGCATCAATTATTATCAATTAAATTGATAATAATTGAATCCAATTTCAGAGCTATATAATTTATATTTTAATCAACAAGAGATCGCGTCAATACTTATTAAGGATTTTTAGATATCTGTCATGCCAAACTGTAAAGGAATTATTAGATCAAAATTCACACTTAACCTTCCCTGCTATATTGCTATTATTATATCCTGTTTTTTCGTTACCCCAAGTAACGCTAATGAACTCAGCCTTTCACTGACTCACGATAAAGGTTATTTGAGTAAGCACTTGGTGGGCATTCACTTTGTATATAATGACGAGGCAGATGCCATCTATTCAAACGACGATATCGCAAAATGGGCCAAAAAAGCAGGCGTCAGTACTGGTCGATTTCCAGGTGGAAATACGATTAAATATTGGGACTGGCAAAACCCAACCGGCTATCAGGAAGAGGACCCATGGGACCCAAACGTTCCCGAACCGATCGATCCAGCAAATTGGATGAGTCTTGATGAATATCTTCATTTTGTTGATGTAAGTGGCATAAAACCACTTATCGGTATAAATATTTTTTCAGGACATCGATTTGGCCGTGAACGGGAAAGCATCAAACGTGCCGTCAATCAAGTAAAATATATTGTTTCTAAAGGTTACCGTGGTTGTTACTACTATTTAGGTAACGAGGATTTTGGTCCTGCTTTTTTTGGTAACAGGGATAATGCTGCAAAGGCATTTGTAATGCATGCAAAAGAAATAAAGAAGATTGACCCCGAAGCAATTCTATTTTGGAACGACAATCATATTACTCCAAAAAGACTTGAAAATTTCCTTAGAATTGCCGGAATTTATGCTGATGGTGTTGAATTTCATACTAAATGGCCATTTGGCGGAAAAAGACGTAATTACTCAGTAGATGTTAATTATTGGCAAAACCAATACCCTATTCAGACCGATCCACATGGCAGTTTTAGTAAAAGAGCAGAACTGCTTCGAGCAACTGCCGTCTCCATGGGATATCCGAAATTTAAAGTAGCAAACAATGAATACGGTTTAGCACAATTTGTACGTGATCCTTTTATTGATTATAACCGTTACATTTATAGTTTAGTTGCAATCGAGATTCTTCAGGATTTATTTATTGGTCGCTTCGAAACTTCTTCTTTCTGGTCAAACGTACCTGCTAACAGAAAAGGTGGAACAGATCGCGAGCAAAAACGACTAATTGACACAAAGAATGGAAACCGTATGAATCCAATTCATTACGGTTTTGAATTAATCTCAGTTGCACAAGGTATGAAATTAATCCAAATTGAAGGTGGAAGTATATCAGCATATGGTTTTGGGGCAATAAATGAAAAAGAGTTGCACATATTTCTATTGAATAAAACTGGAAAACCTAATTCTCTTATATTAAATATTCATGAACCTGAGAAAATCAACCACATATCATCTGCAAAAAGTTTGGTTGACACTAAAGATCATTGGGGGACAATCATAGATATTCCTGCCTTTTTTAAAGAAAAACAAATAAATGCAACATTACCACCTTTATCTTTTACCCGAATTACTATTTCTCTAGCAGAGAAAAGTGAATAATATCTCGTTTTTACAAACCATTAGCCAATCGTATTTATTACTTTTCTTTCTTACATAATTTATTCCCGCAAAAGCATTCAGGATATATACCTCATGAAAATAACACTCCATTTAGGTGTCCATAAAACAGCAACAACTTACATTCAATCACGTCTTTCAAACTCAAAAGATACTCTTGCTGCAAATGGCATTTTTTACTTAGGACTTAATGATACTCGTAGACTAATTACATCAAAACTAGATAAAGATTTAACACTAGACCCAGAGTTAACTTCACAAATATCTGGTTGTGAACGTTTTATTCTTTCTGATGAAAATTTTATTGGTGGTACCAACAAGCTAAGAAACAACAGACTTTACCCTAATGTAGCTCATAGACTTAGAAATTTAATTGAGTCACTTAACAATGAAAACATCGATATATATTTGACCATACGAGACCCTGAAAGCTACATGGTTTCGCGTTATATTGAATATCTAAGACATTTTTCTTTTTTGTCATTCAATGAATACTATGATGAGTTCTTCATTCGGAATTTCTCATGGAAACCATTGGTTAGATTGATAGAAAAGGTATCTGGAAAATCAATTAAAGTCCAGTGTTTTGAATCTATATTCAATAGAGAAGACGAATATTTTGAAAAGTTAATCGGAATCCCTGATATTGTTTTAGAAAAGGCAGATTCTAATCAATCAATAAAGCGCGCCAAGGTTTCTCGTGAGTCTTATGAAATTCTAGAGCATCTCGCTCAACATTATCCACGCCGTATGACTAAAAAGATACTAAATATGATGGATAATAATGTGCAGATTTCAAAACAAAATTCGATAACTCCATTTAGCCCTGCGCTCTCTCTTCGACTGAAAGAAAACTACAAAATGGATATTACTACATTGTGCACAGAGTAAAAAGGAAACAGAACCTTGTATAAAACAATCCGCAAGTTTATTTTACAAAAATACAATTGGGCGAAAGAAATATATCCTTTTTACAAGGAAGCTTACCGTGCCAGCAAAGAAATGGTATTAAAACAGGATAATCGCAGAAACATTAAACCATCAGATATCTTATTATTCTGTACGATGAAAAATGAGGCTCACCGATTAGAATATTTTTTAAATTATTATCGAAAGCTTGGTGTAAATCATTTTTTATTTGTTGATAACAATTCAACCGACAACACTGCAGAATTACTTGAGTCCTATAATGATGTCACCCGTTTCCATACTGAAGGCAGTTACAAAAACTCTAACTTCGGAATGCACTGGCTTAATTATTTGCTATTCACATATGGCCGTGATCATTGGTGTTTAACTTGCGATCCAGATGAATTCATCATATATCCACACATGGAAACGCGTGATCTTTATGATTTGACGCAGTACCTCTCATCTATTCGTCAAGATTCTTTCTTTACGGTAATGACTGACATGTACAGCAAATTACCGGTATCTGAAACAGTATATGTTCCAGGTACTAATCCTTTAAACACCTGCCAGTATTTTGACAAAAATGGATACACAAAAAAGTACAACCCTGATATGCGCAACTTATACGTACAAGGCGGAGTTCGTCGACGTATCTTCTCATGTAATACACCAGATAGCGCCCCAGCCCTAAACAAAATTCCGTTAATAAAATGGAAATGGAATTATATTTATACTTCTTCAATGCATATGGCTTTGCCTAGACGATTGAACAACTGTATTGACGCTCGAACCATAACAGGCGCCTTATTACATTTCAAATTCATTAGTGAGCTTGATAAAAAAGTTAAATATGAGTTACATGCAAAGCAACACTATAATGATTCAGCTGAATATAAACAGTATGGACAGATTATTGACAATAATGACCGTCTTTACCATCCAGCAGTTTCAACTCATTTCGAAAACTGGCGGACACTTACAAAAATCGGACTCATTAACCAAGGAGAGTGGTAGTTGTGAAAGTTGCATTTGTTTTACTCGCTCACGAAGAACCAGATTTGTTACGGCCACTTATTACCAGTCTGCTGGCTGCAGGAGCTAATGTTTTTGCACATCATGATGTTAATGGCACAGGCGATCTTGAAAAATCTTTTGAAAAATGGGGAATAGCAGACCTTGGAGGTAATTTATTCATAGCACCTAAGGTTCAAGTTCGCTGGGGAGAATGGTCCATAATTGAAGCAACCCTAAATTGTCTCGATCTTGCCAGAAAGCAGAATGATGACAGTGACTTTTATATGCTTATCTCTGGCTCTTGCATGCCTGTTAAGCCTATAGCACTGCTTGCAAAACACTTAGAGGCTAACCCATATGATCACATCGAGGCCGTTAATGCTCTTGAGCACCGCTGGGTCAAGGATGGTATTCAAGAACCAAGATGGGAAAAATATCATTTCTTCAACTGGCGTTACAATCAGTCACTCTTTGATCTCTCACTTAAGTTACAGTCAAAAATCGGTATCAAACGCAAGCTACCATTGAACCATATTGCTCACATGGGCTCTCAATGGTGGTGTTTAAGGAGAGGGACAATACACAAAATACTTTCTTTAATTGATGACAATTCAAATTTATGTCGTTTCTTTAAAAAAACCTGGGTCCCAGATGAGTTATTTTTTCAGACCCTGGTAGCCAACTTAATAGCAAAGAATGAAATAGTCTCAAGGCCTCTAACACGCTATACATTTAACTCCTGGGGTATACCGCGCGTATACTACGATGATGATTATCCCGAACTACTAGCAGAAAATAAATTTTTTGTTCGCAAATTGTCCCATCGTGCGTTTGAACTTAGAAAAAAACTGACATCAATAGCTTCGATGCATATTAGGCAGTTCTCAGAACTACTTAATGAGAGTGTTATGGAACATACTGATTATGTCGAGCGAATTAAATTACAAAATCATTGTAATGATAAATCCTGGCATTCATTAGTTACAAGACATGAAAACTGCTATGATTATGTCAAATCTATTCCTAACCGAATTGTAGTCGTTTGCTGTAATGATACTTCTTTGAAGAATCAGGCACTCAATCAACTGGATCGGTTAGACAAAACTGTAGTGTACGGAGATCTATTTGATTCTAGTGAAGTTTGCAAGGGCTATTCTTGCCATGAGAATTTACCCATTGACATGTCCAACCCTAAGTTAATTCGACATGAATGGCAGTTAGTATTAGGTGAGATCTCCTTAACGGAACAAGGTAAAGTAATTGTTTTCTCGATAGGTGAAGATTCTTTAGAGTATCTTGATATTTTACGATGGAAAAAGAACCTAAATATCATACTACTCGATCATAGTAACATCGACAAAATCAACAAATCAATCCTTTCTGATTTGTATTTACAAAGTATAATACTCAACATGACAATAAAAAGACATTGTGACTTAACACGATTGTCTATTACCGAATTAACAAATATAATAGATAGCAACATCGGTAAAAAAAATCAATTACGTCATATCCGTATGTCTTTAGCAATGCATAGAGAAAACGAAAAAAAACAATCACTATTAAAACATGGCCATGACCATTATGATTTCATAAAATCAATTGAGTGTAAAATTGTAGTTCTCACCTGTACAGATACCGTTCTCAATTCAATTAAAAATAAAATTGAGAATTACTACAACACCCAAATTATTGAAAATTTCTTTAACGCTTTATCAACTGACTCCAATACATTCGATTGGCATTACTTATTGGCGGATGTTGCACATATTTGCTCTCAACTCTCTCCATGCAATATTCTATTTATTCACGTGGGAATTAAACATCTACATTTCCTAGAAACGCTCCGGTGGAAAAAAGACCTACTAGTTCTCGACATCACTATTAACCCAGAGATATTAGACAATGAATCACATAATTTTTACTTCAATTTAAATGGCCTTGATTATAATGTCCATAATTATCAACCAGAACTCGACAGTATTTTATCTGATCGCAATTGTCACTATGAAAAATCAAACAATGAAAATATAGATCTAATCCAAGACCATATTTCTAACTTCATTGAAAGAAATTGATCACGAATACTATTACTTTTGAATTTGAGTATACACATATCATTTTTAGGCTAAGAGTTCCTTCACAAATTGAAGCCAATATTTTAGTAAATACAAGTGGAAGACTCCAATAAGCACACTCGTCAGAAGTCATATCTCCTATTATCTAAAAACCTAGATGAAGAGGCAGATAATGGGTGGGGGACATGAGCACCATTTTTTCTGTTACCACTCTTGTCAATTTCGCAAAAGGAAATGCTAAATGAAAAAATGCCTATTGCCGTTGGTAGGCAACGCTGAAATCGTTGCTTAGTCACGTTAAGAAAACTATATTTTTGACTGCTACCACGAATAGGAGGAGTCCATTTCACCCTACTTTCCCCAACTTCAACATTATACTCAATAGCCTTTTCATATGTGCATTTCACCTTTTGATCAACAGCCAAAAAGAGTAGCGACCATTGTCATTCCTATTCGAGCCCGTAAAACAAGCGAGGATTCCCTCCAAAGGCTGAATCGTCTTATGACAGTTATTCCTGATATATTTGAAGTTATTGTTGTAGATGATGGTAGCTCTTCCGCCGTTAGAAGATATCTTCACGAAAATATTCCCAAAAGACCTGATGCTTTGTGCATTTCACTTAACACTAGGTGGCGCCGATTTTCGCTTTCAAGAAGTCGGAACTCAGGTGCAGCTGCTGCTAAATCTTCGGTTGTAATTTTTCACGATGTTGACTTTATCGGAACAGCAATCCTATATCAAAAATTGTCTAGCCTTATTGCAGAAAGAAATATAGCCGATAAACCTGAGAATTTCTTCTGTGTCCCAGTAGCTTTTTTAAATGAACATGGCACTACACGGTATCTAAATGATTTTGGTGACCAGCTCAACTTTAACAAATGGTCATTCAGAAATAGTGCTCCAGAACTAGACGAAAATATTTTGCATTTCGTTAAAGGAAGTTCTTGCATAGTCATCAATAAGCAGCAGCTTATTAAGCTTGGTGGTCATGACGAGTCCTATTATGGCCACGGTGCTGAGGATTTTGAGTTATTACACCGTTTGGGAGAACTCTACCCCATCAGTAAAAAACCTGTAGATTATAGCATCAACACTGGTAGTGGACCAATTCATTCTTATCGTGGATTTAGAGCATATTTTGCACTTTACGGAGAACAAGCTTTTAAAGCTGGGGTCGTGATCGTACATTTATATCACCCAAAGCGTAAGGTGTGGGGATATTATCAGCATCGACGCAATTTTTCTAAATTAAAACGGTTAATGGAACGTGACTCATAACTCCCAAGGCATCAAAATTGGTTTTTTGATATTAGCACATAATAATCCTGCCAGATTACTACGACTAATTACTAGACTACATTCCGAAGATCCCACCTGTAATATAATTATTCACTATGATCGCAACTCGACATCTGGAGAATTTCAAAATTTACAAGAATCCTGTATTTCAATGCAACGCATACACATCCTAAAAGGAAAGAATAGAATTAAGTGCAATTGGGGGGGATTTAGCATAGTTCAGGCAACACTGAATTTGATGGAATATGGGTTAACCAACTTAAGTAATTGTGACTACTACTACCTCCTAAGCGGATCTTGCTATCCGGTAAGACCTCTTCACCACCTCAAGTCATTTCTTACTAAAAATTTAGGTACAGCTTTTATAGAATGCAATGATGCTCAATGGATTAAAGGAGGAATGAGAGAGGACAGATATTTATATCGTCATTTTTTTAATTTCAAAACACAACCGTGGATTTTTCGTCGCACGTATTGGTTGCAGCGTTTTTTTGGTATTAAACACAAACTACCATCTCCAATAGAACGAATATATTTTGGGAGTCAATGGTGGTGTTTACCTGCAACTTCAGTCTCACATATTTTCAAACTCTCCAAAGACAAAATCATTATTAACTTCTTCAAACGCGTTTGGATCCCTGATGAATGCTTCTTTCAATCATTGATTATTCTAAACACTGCTGCAATAGAAAGAACAAATCACTCGTTAACATATTACAATTTTGACAACCTTGGAAGACCAACTATTACTCCAAAAGAAAGTCTTAAATATTTCAATTTTAGGAACCATTACTTTATTAGAAAAGTCCCTTAATATAATCTAAGATCTCGAGTGGTACGTTCCGTTTCAAAGACTGATGTTTAAAAATACGTCGATTAGAATGTTTGCTACAATACACATTACTATCACGTGCAATATTTTTCCGATAACCTCTTAAGTCTGATATCTTTCTTATTTATAAAAAAACACATATATGCTAAAAAAAATTACCAAAAATAAGCAAAGTGCTGGATTAGTAGAATAAGTGCAACAGACTGAAGTTTGAAAAGTGAGTGAGTTGAAGGCATGTTCTCAGCTCTCACACTTAAAACAGGCCTCTAATGAATAAGCAAAACAAACACTACCAGCAACTCACTCAAGAACCAAGATACCAGCTTTCCGCTCTTCGTAAGGCAGTGATGTCACTCAGAGCTATAGCACAGTAAGTCGGGAACTTCGGAGAAACACATCGGCTGACGGTTATAGCCCCCAAGTTGCCCACCAGCTGAGTGAACGTCGGAGAAAAACAGCCTTAAAACCCAACAAGCGAAGAGTTTCAACAGACGTTATCATCAGCGAGCCGTTGACTCTTGGTTAGACACCAGAAACCATTATTCAGCGATTAAAGATGGAAACTCAACCTCTTGACTAGCTCTGTCACACAACGATTTATAGACGAATAGAAGAGGATCGAGACCAAGGCGGAAAGCTCTACTGTAGCCTCCCGCGATTTGGCAAAAAGCGCTGGAAAGGTTGGAAACGCAACAAAAAAGCTGGAGTAAAACTAATCCCAGATAGAATTGACATCAAGGAGTGACCTGAGTTGGTTGAGGCTAGAGAGCGTATTGGCGATTGGGAGGGAGATACCGTGCATGGCCAAAATGCTCATCTGGTGACGCTTGTAGACCGATCAAGTCGATTCACGCTAGTAAAGAGAGTGTTCAAAAATACTAAGGAAGCCGTTGCCGATGCCATTTTTGAGTTATTTAGTAAAGTCCACACTATCATAACTGTAACTCTCTATAACGGCGAGGAATTTTCGGCCCACACTCGTGTTTCAGAGGCAACAGGTGCTAAAATATATTTTGCTAAGCCTTATGCTAGTTGGCAACGAGGAAACAATAAAAATACTAATAGTAGAATCAGGCGTTTCTTGCCCAAAAGTTCAACAGCGCAACTCTCACAGATAAAGAAATTGATGACTCAATTTTGTTGTTAAACTTAACTCCACAAAAAATATTAGGTTGCATTACCCCATTGGAAGCCTTTATTGGCAGGCGTGTTGCAATTATTACTTAAATCCAGCTGCGTCTAATGGGGATTGACGGTATTTATCCAAAAAAATGATCGACGAGACCTTGTGGACCCTCAGGAATTTACCAATATCGTTTGAAAGGGCTAGCTATTAATAGAGCCAATCAGGTATTGGTATTCGATATAACGTATATACCTATGAGGCATAGGTTTCATGTATCTGTTTGCGATATGTTCGAAGAGCACTAAATAAATATACAAATCCTCAAATACTTAATAGCGATCAAGGTTGCCGGTTCACTTCTTACGAATGAAATAATTGCCTGAAGTAACAAAACATATCCATCTGTATGGATGGTAAGGGGCGATGGCTCGATAATCTAGCAATTGAGTGATTCCGGAGAAGTCTCAAGTATGAGGATATTTACATGAAATCGTATGACAATCCAAGAGAACTAGCAAAGGGAATAGCTGCATATATGTATCAATACAACAGTAACCGACCACACTCGTCGCTTTCCGATGCTACACCGAATGAGGCATACTACGATAAATTACCCAAAGCCGTCTTAAAACCAAATAGCCTTTCTCCCTGAAGGAGAGAGGGGCAATACCAACCTGAGCTGTAAGATGTAAACTTAAAAAGTACAACTAGTGGTCCTAAAAGAGGAGCCACTCGCTTCTAACATTAAACTTAACACACTATTTAATATCGATCCTTTTGAGGATTAAAACTCATTATGAGGAAGACATGAAACAGGTTTCACAATTTGTAATAATTACTTCACCGAGGTCAGGATCTTACTACCTAACAGGTTTACTAGATAGTGCCTCAGACATAGTGTGCCATGGTGAAATTTTTAAAAAAAACAATGTTGAATTGAAAAAATCGTATTCAGATAAACTTAATATACAACGTTCTGACATTGAGAAAAGAAACGATGCTCCACTCAAATTCGTTCGTAGATTGCGCAATCTAACCCCGAAGAAAATTATGGGTTTTAAAACATTCTATCGGGACGTTTCACGCCACAAACCAGTGGTCAACAATGTGATCAATTCTGCTGACTGGAAAAAGATTTTCCTCGTACGTAATCCGATAGAAACCTATGCATCGCTTGAACGTGCACGGATCACCAACATTTGGACATTACATGCAAATCAAAAGAAAAGAGATAATTCAGCGAAACCGGTTTTAGTTACTTTCAATCGTGAACGTTTTGAGAATCACATGAAGACATACCAGCATAATTTATCCCGCAATGACAAGTTAAGATGTGCATATCCTGAGAGTTGCTTCGCCCTTGACTACAAAGAATTATTCGACTCTCAGAAACTAGCACAGATGTTGAAATTTCTTGGTTCAGAAACGCCAGTTGAATCTCTAAAATCTGATTACATAAAACAGCATACTAAGCCTTTAGAAGAGTCATTTGTGAACTATGAAGAGTTACAGTCCTACCTTCGCCAATCTGATACAGGGGGACTCACTACTTAAGAGAGTAGTTAACCCACCCGCGAAATCCTACTTCAACGGCTATGAGAACTTTAGTGAAGTTAGTTGCACTTGATTTCACCTCGTGGCTTATAAAAAGACCAGAGGTATCTAGAGTCAAAAGAAGTTGACAACGATAAACGACCTCGTTTTTTTTGGTTCTTCGACGTTTTAAGTGGATTTCAAGGGAGTGTCCATAATTCTGTATCATCGAGAGTAGTCCGTTCTTGCCGCATCAGTGAACGGTGTTCAGATGTGGTAGGATTTTAATGGACGCTCCCGTTTCGTCCAACATGATTGGCTCGGTCAATATATCATTTCCCGCTTGAATGCTATGAAAGATTTTTGAACGCAATGATTGTGGAAATTCAATAATTCCCAGCCGAATATGACACTTGATGATTTTACACGACAACAACACGTCATGAAAAGGTGGATCTGGAGGCATAAACCACATTTATTCCGATGTGGTAGGCAGCGGTTATATCGTTGCCAAGGCCAAGTCAAGACAACTTTGTTTTGATTGCTACCAAGAATGAGAGGAGCACCACCAGTCCCATTCACAAAACGGGAGCAACTGGCATAAACCGGTTTTAGTCAGTTGCAATAAATAACAGAAGAGTCTTCCAAAAAACATACTCACCCGACCCTTCTGTTATTAGGAGCCAGCAATACTCTGCTTAATTAAGAATTCTAACCCGTGTAACTAAAGAACGCCAATTTGTACTTTGGACCGTAAATGACACCTTTTTTCCAGTGCTCATAGCAGTTAGAGCAAGAGCATAACCCGCCGCGCCAATATCTTTGGTAAGCACAAATTCACGTAGCTTGCTTTCTTCAATAGAGTCCCAAGACGCATTATCACAATCTGGAGTAATAACATATTTACTTACTGCTTCGCTTTCCAGTTCAGGTACAATTACAATACTTTCGATTGTCGCTGAAGTACAGCTAGTTGCTGCAGACACCATACCACCCCAAAGAAGTACACTGGCTACTATTCCGACTAATCCAACTACATATTTTGACAGTTTCATATTTATTTCTCCTCAATTTTGTGATTTTCATATTTTCTTTGAAGAAGCCCCCCCCCTACTAAGAGTAGGCTATCTTTAAATACGAAGATCAATAGGTTTAGTTTTGCTGGTTATTTTTATACTCTTTATATTGCTGAACATGCATTTCGCTCAATGCACTTTTAGACATGCCATCCTCAAGAAATGTACCCCTGTCAGCCAGGCTGTTTTTATAGCTCTCATACTGACCATAGTGCATTTCACGAAGCTCTCCTCTCGTCATCATGTCATCACCGAAAATCACGCTGTCATCTTCAGTTTCTGACTTGTACTCTTCATACTGCTGGATATGCATGGTGTAAAGCTGGTCTCTAGTCAAATCGTTTTCGAGTAAACTATCGCCATCCTCTTTCAAGTTCTGATAGTCTTCATATTGCTGATCATGCATGACAGTCAACTCACTTCTTGTCATACCATTCTCCATGAGTTCATAATCATTACTCAAGCCTGCCAGGTACTCACGATACTGTTCATCATGCAACTCTTCAACTTCCTCAGCAGTCATTTCCTGGGGGAAGGACATCTGGTTACGATCTCGCGCAGTCCAGACATATTGCTTTGCACCAAATGTTTTAACTGTAATGATTTTCTCTTCAACATTAAAAATCATGCTCTTATTTTGATGGGCAAATAGCCTAGATAATACTGTCCGTAACGGCATATTTTTATACGCAATAGATACCGGAATGTCCCTCTGTTCCTGATCAAATACAATTACAACACCTGTTTTGAATGAAATTTTGCCAAGAACACTTCCAAGTGTTTCATTCTTGGCTAAAATCGAAACAGGCTGACTGACCCATGAATCTCCAGTAACATCTGCATGCCCTGCTAGAGGCCAAATGACAAACAACAAAAAAATGTAATACTTCATAATTACTCGTTTTCTAGATCGAGCATAATAAGAAGAGCTGGAACTATTGCTGATCCATCTGATTGCATTCCATAGCCATCACCACCTGGAGCATTTACCACAGTCGGATCAAATGCATTACCTTCAGGATCTTGACTATCACGATTCAGATATTCTTGATAATCAGAGTATCCATCCTCATCGTAGTCACCATTTTCAGAGAACACATCTAACGGATCACCAGGAGTACCCAGCGGTACGTTAGCAATCTCCCAATCATCATCGATTTTGTCTCCATCCGCGTCGAGAATTGCAGGACTAATTACAAGTGAAGCGGGATTAACAGTAGAAACACTATGTGCCGGGTAGGTACCAGACGTGCCTATACCTACAAGAAATGGGATAAACTCCCCATCGGCACTATATCCAGCATCAGTATTACTGATTTTTGACTGGATAATAGAGACTGGATACGTTCCCGGACTCCCAGTAAGAGTAAAATTCAAGGTGAAAAGTTTGACGTTTAAACCCGTCCCGTTTTCAACCTTTGCTGCTGCAAGCATACTCCCTGTGGTAACACTACTCTGGAGTCCACTGACAGTATTATCTACAATGGGTCGGTCATAATCTTTATTATCTACTGTGACATATCCCTGACCTGATGGAGTTGGGATATTCTGACTTACGAACGTTCCGAAAAAAGAACTATCAACACTCGTGAGTGCTAAATTTGCTGTATCGTAAGTAACAGTGAATGATGCCCCGGCAACTATCGAAGCATTATCAATCCGAACCTCAATTGCAATGGGGTCGCCCTCATTCACTGTTATTTTACTTTGCCCAGTTGTTGAGACAAGAGACAACGTCTTGTCTTCAGCATGGGCAACTCCAAAACTCAGAGATGTCACACATAGAAGAGCAAACAAACTGCTACAAATTCTTCTCTGCATGTATTTTTCCTATTCTAAATTAAAACAACATCAACATTAAGAAACATCGTGAAATTCTTGCTTTCCAGTGAGCATATAAAAAATGCTTTCACCTATTTACTTCGGATACAATGCCTAAATATAATATCAGCTAATCAATGGGGGGGGAGTGGGTGGTTTTATGATCAATGACTCATGTGACCCTATTACACTGAAATTAAATACAATACCACTTGCTGGTGCTGACAACTGTATTATTTCAGGCAAGAGATATGGAGATTTAGTTTCTACTATTAAAATCGTAGGCTGCTGATAAGGACCTCCATCAGTAGCTTCAATAATAATTACATTGCTTGCTGTAGAACGCAGTGCATTGAGTGAGGCAATAAATACAGCCTGAAACTCTAACTGTTCTGATATTGATGAGTCTGAAAGCTTTTGCATAAGCTGGACAACAGTTCTCAAGTCACTATGATTCTCACCAGGCAAGCGCAATGATGCCTGCATAGAGATAGCATATAGAAAAACAGTAGTAATGAGAATAATCCTAACTCGCATGCCAGCGTTCCATCTGAGTCTTTGATTAAATAAATTATTTAAGGCACATATATCATTTCCGATTATTCTGTGCAACAATAAGTACGAAGCATTTTCAACCCGTTCCCTCATATAACTACACACCAGCAAACAACATAATATCTAATTACTAGATCTTAAAGACTGCTAATTATGCCAAAACTGCTGAATTATCAATAGATCTAAAGGAATGCACAAAACGACAGCAGGAAGATGTTTGTCATCTACTCAGTCTTAGAATTCGCCTTTTTTTATTTCTATGCCCTCCACTGTTACTCATCATCTATCAGCTATATCCTCAATGCTAAATAGGATATTTAATATCATTATTAGCACCAAGAGGCTGTTTGAATACTTTCATGACACAATACTGGAAAATTCAATAATAAAAGATTATACAGAGATGCAGATGATAGCCAGCACCTTGACTAACAACTACGATTTTCCTTTTATAATCATTAACGATGCCGTACTTACTACCATCTTCATTCACTCAATTTTTCTTATCGTATTATGTTTTCACAAAGCGAATCAACTCTCAAATTTCTGTCAATATTAATAGTTACACTTGGACTCTTGTCTTTACGCACTGTGGTAAGTGCTGCAGAAATAGAAATTGTACGTATCGATACGGCACCTTCTCCCCGATTCTCAATAGAAATTGATAAAGCCGAACAATTGGCAGGCCTTAAGATCGTACTCAACTACCCTGCCGACTTGCTCATCTATACTGATGGAACAAAGACAGACATAACTTCATCGTTCATGTATGTTATCAACGACAAACAGCCAGGTAGGCTCATTCTTGTGATGGCCAGTGCCAAAGGAATATCTGGAAAGTCAGTAGAACTCTTCAATCTCGAATTTACACATATTGCTAATAGGGAAACAAGGGTAGATGATTTAAAGATCGAACAATGTGAATTGATGAGTGAATTTTTAAAAACAATCCCATGCGAACTCAATTCTTCACAGCTACAAATCGAAAAGTCTCAGTAGCAATCAACCTGCTCTTCAATTTCACACTAACTACATTGACTTTTCCTTCTCAATTGATATTTCTCCCATGAAAATAATTGGTCCGATTTCGCAATCAAAAATACTATTTCTTCAAGGCCCAATGGGTTATTTTTTCCGTAACCTCAGTCGTCATTTTTCTTCACATGGAGCAACAACACATACAATTTGCTTTAACGCTGGCGACTGGCTTTTCAGTGATTCCGAAAACAGATACAACTTTTTTGCCAGTCTCTCTGAATGGGAACCATTCTTCACTAATTTCATTTCAGATTTCGCTATTAGTAAAATATTTCTATTCGGGAATTGCCGTCAATACCATAAAGCAGCAATCAAAATTGCTCAGGAAGCTGGTATAGAGGTTTACGTCTTCGAAGAGGGTTACATAAGGCCGAACTACATAACCCTTGAAAAGAATGGTGTTAATGGTGACAGTGGCTTGCCAAAAGATCCTTCTTTTTATAATAAGTGGCAAATCAGGCCTACTGGTTCTGAGAGTGCTGCAGAGAACCGATTTTTAAAAATGGCTTTATTAGCCACCATATATTACCTCGCAACTGCGAGCTTTAAGCCTGTCTATCCTCACTACATTCACCACAGGTCTCTTAACCTTGGAAAAGAGTTTTTTTCTGGACTTAGAAATTTCATCCGAAAATTTAGTCTCTCTATAACAGAGAGACACTTCGAGAAGATGCTAACCTCCCTAATAAATGACACTTATTACTTTGTTCCTCTACAAACACGAACAGACTTTCAACTCACTGAATATTCAGATTTCTCAAGCATAGAAGAATTTATCACAGAAGTTATCACTTCCTTCTCAAAGTATGCCCCCCCAGAAACTTACCTTGTAATCAAACATCATCCCATGGAACGCGGCATGAGCAACTATAAACAACTCATCTCAGATCTTTCCAGTAAACATGGGGTTGAAGATCGAGTCTTTACCCTTTTTGATGTGCATCTACCGACATGCCTAAAAAAGGCTATTGGCACTATAACAATTAATTCTACAGTAGGATTGTCTTCTCTTTTTCACGGGACTCCCACTATTGCACTTGGAACAGCTATATACGATATAGAAGGTTTGACGTGCAAAGGCATGAAACTAGATGATTTCTGGACGCAATTCGTTATGCCTGATCGTAGATTGTTTAGAAAGTTTCGCAATTATGTAATCATACACACACAGCTGAATGGTGGTTTCTATGGAAGATTCCCTGATTTTTCTTCCGAGAAACATTGTTAGTTATAGCATCGCAACCATTCTTGCGCTAAAAAACATAACCAACCTGTAACCCAAATGTCTCCAGACCGTTATTGGGTTCTGCTAAACCCGCATTCGAAATATGGTCAAATGAAAGCGCAAAGTTCCAGTTTTCGTTGATTCTGAACCCCATGCTGACTGCACCTCTAAACAGCAACCTGGATCCTAATCGTTGACAATCAGGGTCACTACTTTCCAACTCACCGGTGTGTTTTGCTCCACCAAAGTCTATAGAGAAAAATACAGTTTCATCTGTTTCAAATTCCCAGGCAAGTCCAGCATAGAACTGATGATTTTCATTCCCTAAATGCAAAAGAGCACCAAGTATAGATCTTGATTTACTCAGTACTTTAAAAAAATTATTATCAAGTGGATAAAAATAGAATTTGAGGCTCAAATCCACTCCGTCCTCATGCATTTCACCCAGGTTACTACATCATATATTGCCAACCCCACCCTCACCTCATCAAGAACGCTTGAATCTCCAGGCTCTGCAATCGTTCCTCCAAAAACAAAAGAGGGGAACCCGAGAACCGGATCCCCCTCCACACACAGGCAGTCTGCTCAGATGCCCGTGCCTGCTACTGCGAAAGTGTTACATCGTGCAATAGCTTTTATCCCTGAACCATCTTTCTAATCTCTTCTACGATCTCAGGATTCGCGAGTGTCATAACATTACCAACGTCGCCTTTATTTGAGATCGCGCCAAGTACCCTTCTCATCAGTTTGCCTGAGCGGGTCTTAGGCATATCGGGCACTATCCAGACATTCTTACACTTGGCGATCTTTCCGATCTGGTAAGTGATAGCGTCTGCAACCTTTTGCTGCAGTTCCGGAGTGGCTTCGATACCTGGTCTAAGCGATACATACAGCTCCGGCTCCTTACCTTTGATCTCATGGGCAACCGGCACAACAGCTGCTTCTGCGACCTCAGGTACTGTCAGTGCTGCAGATTCGATTTCCTTGGTTCCAAGACGATGACCGGATACATTAATAACATCATCAATTCTACCAAGCACACGAACATACCCATCAGCTGCAAGCATAGCAGCATCACCTGTCATGTACGGCCAGTCACGCCAGTCCTTACTGCTACGATCATTGTTGTACATGCCGAAATAGCTCTCGACAAAACGCTCACGATCGCCCCATACTGTCATCATCATACCCGGCCATGGATTCTTGATGCAGATGTTACCAGCCTTGCCACAACCTGGTGCAAGCTCAGCTCCAGTCTCATCGAAAACAACAGGATGTATACCAGGAACACCAGGCCCTGCACTACCAGCTTTCATCGGCTGCATACCGGGAACAGTTGAACATAAGAAACCACCGGTCTCTGTCTGCCAATAGGTATCAACAATTGCAGCCTCACCACGACCGACTACATTATAGTACCACTTCCAAACCTCAGGCTCGATTGGCTCACCAACCGTTGTCATATGCTTAAACTTGTAATTATACTTGGCTGGCTCATCCGGCCCTACTTTTCTGAGTGCGCGAATGGCTGTCGGAGCAGTATGGAAAATATTAACATCGAGCTCCTGAGCAATTCTCCACGAGCGACCTGCATCTGGATACGTTGGTACACCCTCATAAATTACTGACGATGCACAAAGTGCCAACGGTCCGTAAACAATAAAGGAATGACCGGTAATCCAGCCGATATCAGCCATACACCAGTAGACATCCTCAGGATGAATATCCTGAATATACTTTGACATTGCTGTAACGTATGACAGATAACCACCTGTTCCGTGCTGACAACCTTTTGGCTTACCAGTTGTTCCAGATGTATACATCAGGAACAATGGGTCTTCAGAGAGCATTTCCTCTGGCTCAACAAGAGCACCGTAATACTTTTTCAGCTCCTGGTTGACCACAATATCCCGACCTTCAACTAATGGTGCTTCACACGACATTTTACCTGGATAACGCTGCCATACAAGTAACGTGTCAACTTTCTGACCACCGTCTGCTGCAAGAGTACATGCTTCATCATCTACAGATTTATGATCAAGCAGTTTACCTGAACGATAGTATGAATCCATTGTAATAAGAACACGGCTATTGGAATCAATAACCCTGTCAGCACATGCACTGGCAGAAAAACCACCAAAAACAACCGAATGGATGACACCTATTCTTGCACAGGCAAGCATAGTGATCGGCAGTTCAGCAGACATAGGCATATGTATTGTAACCCTGTCGCCTTTCTTCAGTTTTGCAGTGTTTTTCAAAAGTGCTGCAAACTCGTTAACTCTGGTATACAATTCCTGATAGGTGATATGACAAACGCGCTCATCTTCAGGCTCCGCAACAAAGTGAATAGCTGTCTTATTTTTATTTTCTGCAAGATGTCTGTCGATGCAGTTGTAGCTCGCGTTTAACTTCCCACCTTTGAACCACTTAAAGCTGGGAGCATCACTGGTATCAAGCACTTCGTCCCACTTTTTGTACCAGGTAAGCATATCTGCAAATTCAGTATAATAGTCAGGAAAATTATCAAGGCTGAAACGCTCGAAAATCGACTTATCGGTGAGGTTTGCCTGAGCGATAAATTCTTCTGACGGGTTGATATACTCTTCTTCTTTCCAATGTACGGCTATCTGGGCTTCAGAAGTTTCTACGACTTTTGTTTCGTCACTCATCTAGTTACTCCTTCATATGATTTGAATGTAACAGCGTACGATACGCGTTGGAGATGAATATCCTCCCCAGATCTGTGTTTGGATAGAGTTGGCTGTCCTTTAAACTCGAACCGACTCAGTATCCTCTTTGCCATGATATGCTTCATAATTGGGCCGCGTTACAACCTTAGCCAGAATAACTCCTAGAATAAGCAATGCGCCTGAGAGATAGAATGCATAGTTCAGGCTTCCGGTAACATCCTGAATCCAGCCACCAAGACGAGCCACGAAAACACCGCAACCCCAACCGATGAAGACTATTCCGTAATTTGCACCCAGGTTTTTCGCTCCAAAGAAATCTGCAGTAAATGAAGGCATAAGCGCAAGGCCACCGCCGTACTGCCAGTATGCGATACCAACAACAACAAACAGTAACAATACATTCTTAGATGCAATAACCATCGGTAATGAGAAGAGACACAGTGCAGAAATGCCGCAGTTCAGTGCGTAGGCATTTGTACGACCTATCTTATCCGAATATGCACCTGTTCCGACACGACCTGCTGCGTTAACAAATCCGCCAAAAGAGACAAGGATCCATGCGTTGGCCAGGAAGAATGGAATATCTTTGGCTGTCGAGGCAAGGATACCTTTGGCACTACTGATGATGAGAAGACCTGATTGGGTGGTTAGGATGAACATGAATATAAGTGCGTAGCATTGCCAGGTCTTGCTCATCTCAGCAGTAGTCCAACTTGCAACATAACTCGCTGCACCTTTGTCTTGAGTATTGTCAACACCAGGAGGCACATAGCCCTCTTCAGGTGTCTTAAGAAGTTGTCCTGCGATAATAACAACAACAGCAAAGAATGTACCCAGTCCGATGAAACTTCCGGTTACACCATATTTATCAATGAGGTACTGGCCCAGATAACCGATATAGAGTGCAGCACCACCGTAGCCACCAACAACCAGACCGGCTACCAGACCACGTTTTTTCGGTCCGAACCATTTAAGAGCTGCAGGAGTCGGAGCAGCATAACCAATACCCATGCCCATTCCACCGAGAATACCGAAGCCTACAAGAAGGCCTGTGTAGCTTTTCATCAACCCGGCGAGGATACAACCTGCCGCCAGCAACAAGCCGCCCAGTGTTGCGCCAAACTTAGGGCTGATCTTATCTTGAATTTTGCCACCCGGGATCATGAACACCGCGAAGATAATTACACAAAGGGTAAATGGAGTTGCCGCCTGAGCGTTTGTCAGATAGGTCCAGCCTGCATTCATGCTGTCAGCCGGGAACTTTTGCCCGGCCAGGTCTACGTTCACCAGTGCGGATTTCCAAATACTCCAGGCATAAAGTATACCGAGACATAGATTGATAGATGTCCCCGCAAATGTTGTGATCCACGCTTGGATTGGTACTTTTTGATCCTGTTGCATCATCTGTATCTCCTTTAAAAAGATAATTTTGGATGAGTAGCCACCTTCCTCAGCCGACCAGGATACTGATAAGAAATGATTCACCAGGAAATGCGTCGACTTCCATAACCTCTTCTACCTTCCGGATATGCTCCTGTATCACTCCTCCTTTAACAGTGTTGTCTGCCCAAATCTCAAAATAGGATCGTGCAGTTAGAATGGTTACATCTGAACAGTAGCTATCAACCGGCCCCAAGCCGCCCATGCAATACGATGACACCCTATCCAGACAATTCTACCTCATCAATTTTATTACATATTACAGCAATCCACCTGCACCGCCGCTCCAGTTCCTATACGAAACCTGGTTTCTATCGGTGTTCAGCAAAAACTTGCGGAGTGTTTTATCCTTCGTGGTGATAGTCTTTCTTATGACGATCACTTCGCTTAAAATCAGGACGTACAACTCCGCAGGAGCGTGTACACTATGTTCTACAAAAAGAAGTTTAACCAACTGGTAAAAGAAGAACCCGGCCCCTCTAAAAATGACAGCACCCTGTAATTATATAGCGTATCACAAGCACAACTCTTTGCTGTCTGTAACCGACCTCTATGCACTGCCCAGGCATTTGAGGTCAGCTGACGACCTATAACCACTCTGTGGGAATCTGTCATCACTTTCTATCAATTTTATTTATCAAATGATTCACAATAACTCAAGAGAAAAAATCACTTAAGCAACATATTTATCGAAATAAAAACAATAATTAATCACAAAACTACAGCGAGATAATTATTAGAAACCTGGTTTCTATATTTATCTTCCAGTAGTTACCAACTACAGCGTAGACAATTTGCCACTACAGATATAACAAGTTAGGTGATAAAAAAAATTACACGTGACATCGTTAAATCAGAGTGATTGTTCTCTTGATAAATAATGATGTTGAAAGCAACGAGATCGCATCCGCAACTCATATGAGGTTGAAGAGAAGGAAACTACATAGAAGAAGTTTGAGCATTTTACATTAAAAAAAATCAAAACTATGCGCTTTCTGAGACAACAGGAGCTAAGCCCAGAGGTTTAACTTTCTGTTCTCGGCAAAGCCACGCAATATATCACCTCGCGTTACGATTCCACTCAGAGTGTCATTCGAGCCAATTACCGGCATTGAAGCAACATGATAGTACGCCATTACACGAGCTACTCTTCTGATATCACTCATGTAATCAGTAGTGATAACTTCTTTCTGCATAACATCGCCAACCGTTAATCCTGGTTCTACAACTATTTCATCATCAACTATATTTATTCGCCGGAGGATGTCCTTGTCTGACAACAGGCCGGTAACAGCCATCCTATCTGAAACTACTACCATCTGACTGATACCTTTTCTATCAAGTTCTCCCCACGCATCCAGTAACAATCGGTCAGCTGTAATCGTATCAACAGGGCTGGACATGATCTGATAGATATGAACCAGAGGTTCTATCATGTTTTCTTTTTTAGTAGCGTTAAGATATGCTGTCACAGCCGTATATTCAGGCCCTTTACCAAAAGGAGTTCTCCGCCCTCCGCTCTCAAGCGGAGGTACAGGCGCACGGCGCTCGACTTTTCTTTCTCTCTCCAATTGCTCAAGCGGTCCTTTAAAACGTAGCCCATCCAGATCATACACATAAAACATAATTCACCCTCCCGGATGAGTTCATCCACTTTATACATCCACGCTCATTCCCTCTGCCACCTGACAAAAGTTCTGCCTTCAAATATCCGATATTTACTCTTCTCTATCAATCACTCCACGAACCAGTCTGACCAGTTCAAGCTTGGTAAAAGGCTTCTGTAAAAAGTCAATATTGTCCTCTAGCAAGCCATCATGATCGCTCAGAGCATTATCAGTATAGCCAGACATGTAAATCACCTTCATCTCAGGCCACTTTCTGAGAATTTCACGGACCAATATGTTCCCATTCATGCCTGGCATTACCACATCAGTTAGCACCAGGTTAATATCTTTACCATTCTGTTCCACAAGAAATAGCGCTTCTGCACCGTTACCAGCTGAATAAACAGTGTATCCGTAATCCATTAAAATTGTTCGGGTAAGGCTCCGCACCTCTGGATCATCTTCAACCAGCAAAATGGTTTCGACTCCATTGAGGCTTTCCATACTGTCGTCAAACGAAGGGGAGGATGTCGTGCTGATTGGATCGTTCGTTTTGGGGAGGTATATAGTAAATTCTGCTCCACCACCTGGGTGGTTAGTTGCATAGACATACCCTTTATTCTGCTTCACAATCCCAAAAACCGTGGCGAGCCCGAGCCCTCTTCCCTGCTGTTTTGATTTTGTTGTGAAAAAGGGTTCAAAAATATGATTTTTAGCCTCTTCCACAATACCGGATCCAGTGTCGGTAACGACAAGCTGCACCCACTCCCCAGGCTGTATTTCCTGAAATCTGCCATGCCCTGATTCATCAGCTGCTACGTTTGCAGTTTCTATTATCAGATGGCCTCCTTCGGCCATCGCTTCACGCGCATTAGTAACAAGATTAAAAACAACCTGTTCAAACTGGGCGGGATCAATTCGCACAGCCCAAAGTTCTGTGGCAAGCCGCATCTCAACCTGTATTTTTTCGCCGACTTTCCCTCTGATAGTTTCGGATAGAGCATTCAGTTCATGATTGATGTCTATCACCATCGACTGAGCAGCCTGTTTTCTACTGAATGCCAATAACTGACTAACAAGCTTGGCTGCACTTCGCCCCGCCGTAAGGATCTTAGCAACTATCTCCTGGTTCTTTGGATTATCCTGAGATGTAAGCGACATCAGCTCTGCATAACCATTTATCACAGAGAGCAGATTGTTAAAGTCATGGGCAATACCGGCAGTAAGAGTCCCAATTGTCTCCATTTTCTGTGCCTGATACAGTTGCTGCTCAAGTCGTGATTTTGCAAGCCCCGCCGCCCTTTCCTCGGTAATATCATGCCCGATCCCGATGATTCCTATAATCTCATCATTAAGACTCTTAAGTGGGACTTTTGTCGTTTTTACATATCGCACATTTCCAGCTGAATCTGTTACTGGTTCTTCAACATTGATAATCGCCTTGCCGGAAGAAATTACCTGTTTCTCATCAGCTCTGAATTTATCAGCCTCAATCTTATCAAAAAAATCGTGATCTGTTTTCCCTAGAAGAATATCAGAATTATCGAGTCCTAACAATTTTGCAACAGGTTCATTTGCCACCATAAAACGGCTTTCAGTATCTTTTACATAGATCCAATCGGGTAGATTATCTATTAAGGTCCGGAGCAGATTCCTTTCTTCCGCACGTTTAAGCTCACTGACCTTTCTTTCCGTAATATCAAAGAATACTCCAATAGTGCCCAGAATCTGTTGATCAGCTCCTCTCAGGGGAGCTTTCACCACTTGCACCCAATGTTCATCGCCTTCAAGGGTTTGCCATTTTTCTTCAATGCTTTCGGTTTTACCGCCAGCCATTATACGACAGTCATCTTTGCGGTATTTCTCGGCAAGATCTTGTGGGTGAATGTCATAGTCATCGTGGCCAATAATCTCTTCAAGCTTCAGTCCGAGACTTGTACAATACGATTCATTGGCATGAATGAATTTCCCGTCACTATCCTTGACGAATATCTTCAGAGGGAGAGAGTTAATAAGAGCTAAGAATGTTTCGGACTCCTGTAGCGGGACTACTTTTCCGGGATTCTGCATGAATTACCGTTTGCAAACGTTTGATTATGTTTCTCAATACATGTAGCTACGTTGTATTACCGATCAATCTGAGAAGTACTCTATTTAGAGGCTACCGGAAATAGGTGATTTTTTCAAACTGCTCGATCATTGAGTTTCGGCCGAAAACTCAGCATTCTGTTCAAGACCGAGGTGCAGATCATGTGTTACCACACGCATATAACTGATATCTAAGAGTTTCGCTCCTCACTAACAGGAGGATAAACATTTAATCCGCAATGCTTAGATTGAGCAGATAGGTCATTTTCGGAAGGAAACTATGTAGGGAAATAGTAAGAAAACTTTCAGGATATACAAGCTCAGGAAGAAATACCGGCCATCATACAGGGAATTGCTGCTACTTTATCACTTTCACCACGCTGAAAACACTCTACGATACGACCGTCATACATCACAGCAATTCTATCAGCAAGCAAGAGAGCTTCGTTGAGATCACCGGTTACAAGCAGGATACCAGCCTGCTCCCGTGCTTTGAGCAAAAGATTTCGGACATCCTCAGCAGCAGAGACATCGAGTCCCTGAGTAGGCTGTTCTGCCACAATGAGCTTCGGTTTCCTGAAGAATTCACGGGCAAGAACCATTTTCTGCAGATTACCACCAGAAAGATGCTTAGCCAGAGCATCATCACCGGGAAGACGCACATCAAAATCAGCAAACAACCGCTCCATCTTCTCCCGTGCTTTTTCCTTTTGCAGCCATGGGCCTTTGGCAAAATCATCGCGGGTGGTGAGTAGAAAATTGTCGAGTAAATCGAGTCCCGGGCATGTTGCAAGGCCCTGACGGTCTTCAGGAATATAACTCAAATCATGATACCATGATTTTGAATTATAAAATTCGCTCCATCCTCTACCCAGGATTTTCAGCGTCCCACCTTGTGGTTTTTTGAGACCACAGATATTTTCAACCAGATTTTTCTGGCCACTTCCAGCTATCCCAACCAGAGCAAGAATCTCACCCTTTCTAAGGTCCAGATCTACGCCATTAAGTTTTTCCCCTGTTAGTCCAGTGATTTTCAATATAATCTGACCAGGTTTAGATGGCTGGTGGTCAACCTGAACACGACCCTTTCTCCCCGTCATCCGTTCTGCGAGATCAGCAGCAGATGCAACATCCGTCGAAGCAAGTCGGTCTACAACTTCTCCGTCTTTCAAAATTATAATATCATCTGCTATGGCCATCACTTCATCAAGCTTGTGGCTGATCAGGACTATGCCTTTACCTTCATTAGCTAAAGCCCGTATAGTGTTGAACAGAATCTGGGATTCTTCAGAGCCAAGTACTGCTGAAGGCTCATCAAATACAAGAATATGTGAATTGCTGTAAAGGAGCTTGAGAATTTCAACCTGCTGCTTCTGGCCGATAGAAAGTTCGCAGATTTTTGCCGATGGTTCAACTTCAATCCCATACTGCAGGGCAAGGTTCTGTACATTGGTTAACATAGTCTTCTTCCTCACCCAGAAACCACCCTTCCGACCAAGAAATATATTTTCGGCGACAGTCATCGCCTCCACCAGCTGTGCATGCTGATAAACCATTCCCACACCTGCCATGAGGGCACTGTCAGTTGATGTGAAAACGGTTTGTCTATCGTCAAGATAGATAGTACCAGAGGTAGGTTGGAGCTGACCTGCAAGGATTGACATTAGGGTGGATTTCCCGGCACCATTCTCGCCAAGCAAAGCAAGAACCCTGCCGGGTATAATCTCGAGGTCCACGTTAAGATTAGCGTGGACCTCGCCAAAAGATTTGCAGATCTTCTCAAGGCGTATGCGCGGCGGCAACGACTTTTCCGCCATGCTTACCGTTCCCGTCCCACAAGCGGAGTTGCGAACTGTGACTCAGTATCCCATGGAAAAAGAATCCATGTATCCTGGCTCACTTCAGTGACATAGGTATCGACAAGAGGTCTCCCTGCAGGTTTTGCGTATACAGTGGCAAAATGTGCTTTAGGCACCATCTCACGAACCACCTTGGCGGTACGACCGGTATCAACAAGGTCGTCAATCAGCAACCATCCTTCACCATTGCCATCGAACTTTTTCAGCATCTCAGCATCACCCTTCTTGTCTTTCCAGTCATAACTTGAGATGCAAATGGTATCTACAAGGTGAATATCAAGCTCACGGGCTATGATTGCTGCGGGCACCATACCACCACGAGTAATGGCAATAATACCTTTGAAGTATTCTCGGTCGAGTAAGCGCCAGGAAAGTGCTTTGCAGTCTCTATGCAACTGTTCCCAGCTTATCGGATATGTTTTTTTATAATCTGCGTTTTTTGCCATATCTTCCTCATGATTCGATCCGGTCAGTCGCACGCATGCCTGTATATCTCCGGACCGCAGTTTTTCAAATTTTGCCAGTTCAATTCGATCATTCAGCGCAGGCCGGCAGCTGAACAATCGGGCAGACAATTTACAATTCCTTGCAATTCAGGGAAATCGTATTCTCTACTATTGGCGCCGCAAGGTAACCGTAGCTGGCTCCCATGCCAAGCCTAAAACGTATCAATAAAAAAAATAGTCATACTTACTGTGAAAAACTACAATTTATAGCAGAAATACATCTATTGAGTTTTCATCCCGAAACGAAGATTTCTCATCTCAATCGAGACGCTCAATACATTGTATCACAGCCATATATTCGATATCGGAGTCTACACTAACCTGCGATGATAATTTTCTAAGAGCAACGAAAAATTAGATGAAAAGCATCGTTTTCGGATGGAAACTCATTAGCGGAAAAATGTAACAATCTCAAAGTAGTCACAACCACTGAAAACAACAAAGCGTAAAGAGTGAGGAGTATTAGAGCATCTCACCAACAGGTGTTTGCTCTTCACATCTCACGCTTTACGCCTCACGTTGTGTGTACTGCCATACTCTCTGATTTTTTTTTTACAGCACCTGCTTCAAGAACAGCTTTGCACGTTCTTCCTGCGGATCTGTAAAAAAGTGTTCAGGTGTACCAACTTCCACAACCTTGCCTTCATCCATGAAGATAACCCTGTCGGCCACCTCGCGGGCAAAGCCCATCTCGTGAGTGACCACAACCATGGTCATACCTTCACGAGCAAGTTGTTTCATAACATCCAGAACCTCGCCAACCATTTCAGGGTCGAGCGCGGATGTCGGTTCATCAAACAGCATAATCTTCGGATCCATCGCCAGGGCTCTTGCAATGGCAACACGCTGCTGCTGCCCGCCCGAAAGTCTAGATGGATATTCATCTGCTTTTTCAGAAATTCCTACTTTTTTCAGCAACCGTTTCGAATTTTCTTCCGCTTGACTTTTGGAGCGCTTACGCACCCGCATCTGTGCAAGGGTCACATTCTCCAAAACAGTCATGTGCGGGAAAAGATTGAACTGCTGAAACACCATTCCAACTTCGGCTCTTACATGGTTGATATTGGTTTTCCTATTGGCAAGATCAACACCGTCAATAACGATATGCCCGCTATCAAAGATCTCCAGACCATTTATACAGCGCAAGAATGTGGATTTGCCGGAACCTGACGGCCCGATGACCACAACAACCTCACCCGGTTCCACATTCACCGAAACATCATCCACCGCCCTGACTTCGAATCCACGGCCGGTGAACACCTTCATAACATTCTGTGCTTTAATCACTGACCGCGAGCCTCCGTTCCATATAGAAAACCAGTTGTGACAACACCGAAGTAACAACCAGGTACATAGCGGCAACAACCAGCCAAACCTCAAACGGTGCAAACGTACTGGTAATAATTTCCCGACCTGATTTGGTTAGATCAGTAATGGCAATTACAGAAACCAGAGAAGAATCCTTGACCAGGCTGATAAACTGGCCCGAAAGCGGGGGTAGGATGCGCTTGAATGCCTGAGGCAGAATAATATCAATCATCGCCTGCGGCATAGTCATTCCGAGTGACCTTGCAGCTTCCATCTGACCTTTCGGGATCGACTGGATACCTGCACGGACAATCTCGGCCACATATGCACCCGCAAAAAGTGAAAGTGCTCCAATACCGGCAACATTTCGACTTAAGTCAAATACCGTCCCTATAAAGAAATAGGCGATAAAGATCTGGACAAGCAATGGAGTGCCGCGAATAATCTCGATATAAATAGCTGCCAGCGAACTGGCGACATAACTTTTCGAGATCCTGGCAAGTCCTGTGAGCAATCCTAAAAATAACGCTACTACGCTGGATATTGCAGACAGCCATATAGTTGTCCACAAACCGGTCATCAGCGGACCGAGATACCACTTACTGGTAAACCCTACAGTATCACCTTCAAAGAGGTCATCACCTTCAGCGACTTCCAGCGCGTTACTATTTACGACAAGAGTTTCCACATCCCCTGACTCAGAGGTCATGGTCACAGTGGCAGATTTGCCATCCTGCTTAATTGCAGAGATAATACCGTCAAACGGAATTTTGTGTGCTTCCTGATCCAGATAAAAAAAGTACTGAGGGATCCGGTACCACCGCCATTCATAATCAATCTTTTTTACGGACCCATAAATCGAGGCGGCCATCCCTATAAGGATGACCGCCAGCAGAATCTGATGGGGCCACAGCTTTTGTGTGGCTTTCACTGGACTTCCTTTAATTTCAGATTACTGGATCTCTTTTAACCACGTGTCGCTCTGGAACCACTTCTGGTAAATCTTGTCATAGGTTCCATCATTTTTCACCTGGTACATGAAGTTGTTCAACCAGTTGAGGAAATCAGGATCACCTTTACGGATACCCCATGCAAGCGGCTCAAAGGTAAACGCTTTATCAAGATGGGTAACTTTGCCCTGACCACGCTGACCAACAGCAACAGTGTTGTAAGGCATATCATAGATGAATGCATCTACTTTACCATTTACTACTTCAAGTACGCCTTCCTGCTCGGTCTCAAAAGATACGTATTTAGCTTTAGAGATCATACGCTTGGTAGCCTGCTCACCAGTGGTGCCAAGCTTGGAAGCAACAGTATATTTTGGATCGTTAAGATCTTTGTAAGACTTGATATCAGCAGCAATTTTGTTAGATACAATAATGGACTGACCGATTTCGATGTATGGAGATGCAAAGTTGATAGTCATGTTACGCTGCTGAGTCAGGGTCATACCGGACATGATGATATCAAACTTGTCGGTAAGAAGCGCAGGGATGATTCCGTCCCATGCGGTAGAAACCAGCTCAAGCTCAACGCCCATAGCTTTAGCCATGCGCTTAGCCATATCAACGTCAAAACCGATGATCTCACCTTTCTGGTTGGTAAGCTCAAAAGGCATATAGCCTGGCTCCATACCAACTCGAAGTGTCTTGCGCTTTGCAATATCATCAAGGGTACCAGCCATTGCAACACCGGTTGATACAACCATTGCAACCATCATGGCTGCGCATACTTTAAAAAATCTGTTCATACATAATCTCCTCGTGTTCTTACGTTACGAATAAAAAAAGGGTCCACCACGACCCTTTTTTCTATAATATCTCCTCAATACGACTTCCCTTCGTCCAGAAGCTCTTCGATTATCATTCTGGTGCCTTCACATTCAGGGTTCGGGCAGTGTGGAAGGTCCTCGATTGGAAGATAGACAATCATAGTCTCCCGGCATTTCGGGCAAACAAGCAGTACAGGTTCATTTTCACCACGCATGATTAACCTCACATACAGGTTCAGATTATACCTCGAAACACTGGTGATCCAGTCGCTCTTTTTAACATAGGAAAACAGGCAGGACAACAGCGTTTTCCAACGCCTGGCCTAAAAAACATACCACATTTTTGTAAGTATTGACCAAACCATTGCTCATATCATACTGCACAAATGGTGGTAAAGCGTATAAAGATATTCCAAATACACGAAAAACAAAGAACTCGACAAAGATGTAAAATAGCCGTATCCTCTGCCATTCTCAGTTGTGTGGTCACGATCAGAAAACCGTTCAAGTCATTTTAGTCAGACGTTTTACAAAAAATAACGGTTTGTCGATTTCTCTCAGATAATCTCCACAGAACTCAAGTTATGTGCCTTCCTGCTCCTTCAGCAATAATTTTAACAAGGCCAACTACTATCACATGAAACACAACTCCAGCCTCATAACCTATATCGCTCTGGCACTTGCTGTAATCTTTTGGGGATTTTCTTTTGTTGCAACCAAAGTTGCCCTAAAAAGCTTTACTCCTTTCTGCCTTATATTCTTTCGTTTTATTGTAGCTGCAACATTTTTTATCTGGCTGCTTATGCGAACAGGGTTTCCTTCATTCACTCGCAGCAACTTTAAAAAACTCGGTATCTTAGCCATATTTCAACCTGGACTTTATTTTACCTTCGAAACACTGGGGCTCCAATATACAAGTGCCACAAAAACGTCACTCATTATCGCGACGATACCTATTGTTGTGTTACTTATCTCGATAGTATTCCTTAAAGAAAAAGTACGGTTGGTTAATGCTCTTGGTATTGTTATTTCAATGGCAGGCGTAGGACTATTAATATTTGGCGGCGACAATGAAGCACCGTTAGGTGGAGCACTTCTCGGAGACCTTCTCATTGCCGGGGCGGTTATTTCAGCGGCTGTATATATGGTTCTTACTCGACATATCGGGCAGACCATAACTCCCATTCAGATTACAGGAATACAGATTATCTTCGGGGCAATCATTTTTTTCCCGGCCTTTCTATATGATCTACCAAACGTTAATTGGGCGGGTGTAAGCAGAGAAGGTATCGTCGCCCTTATAGCACTCACGGTCTTTGCCACAATAGGAGCATTCCTCTGCTATAATTACGCCCTCACCCTCATTCCAACTGCACGTGCTGCAGTTTTCCTTAACGGTATCCCGGTTGTGACTGCTTTTGGCGCATGGATATTGCTTGGCGAAACACTCTCCAACCTGCAATTCCTGGGAGGGGTGATAGTTGTTCTTGCAGTCTATCTTGCCAACTATTCTTCGCAAACGCCCAAGCATGAAGCAGAAGTTGTGTTGAATGTCTAAAATCGCAGTTTTTCGGTAATCAGCAAAAAATTTGACTCTGTATATGTTTTGCCGACAATACGAGCTATGGAGATTTGATAATAATCAATATCGAGGCCCTATAAATGATAACATCCTTCGACGTGTCCGATCTTAGTGATCTGAATACAATGATTCATTCAACAATCGATTATTCCTATCCCACAGTTTATCCTGGTCGAGCCGTCATTTTTTTTAAAGAATATCATTCTGAAAAGAAAATTTTAGATCGTTATCAAAAAGGTAAAGTTCTCGTCATTAAAAATAATGATTCGATTGTCGCGACCGGTTCCATCGTTGAGAATGAAATTTCAGGAGTATTTGTCGCTCCTGCAAATCAGGGAAGCGGTCTTGGGCAAAGCATAATGTCAGAGCTTGAGCACCTTGCAAAAGAAATGGGTGTTTCTGAAATCGAAATCCATTCCTCTTTACCGGCAAAACAGTTCTACCAAAAGCTCAATTATACATTACTCGCGAAAGCTCATTTAGATGTAGGCGATGGGCAGCACTTGGAGTATTGGCCTGGGACGAAAATAATCGTCCCTTAAGTGACAAATAACAGCCTCAAACCTCGTATTGAAGCCACCTCACCCTCACCAGAAAAACGCCATTTTGAACATGTCCTTTTTTCTCTGATACCACTACACCCAAATCAAATGGGCATAAAGCGAGTAAAGAGATTTGTAACTATTCAGCAGCACCCCACCTGCCCCCGATCGGGACGCTTCGCATAGGCATACTATAGCCAATCGTCCCGCTTGAGACCAGCTGGAGCACTGCTAAACAGTTACGGCCTACAGAAAAGGGTACGTATGAGGTCTTGACTGAATAGTTACAGAGAGATTTTTTTTAAATTCATTGTTAACTACATGGGATAGATGGTGAAGTGTCAAAAAGAACCGCGGCCTTGCTCCTCAGGTATGGGTGGTATCTGGTGGCGTAGAAGCAAGGCCGCAGGGAGGCGCGGTGATATGGGCATAAAAAAACCCCGAACCAATGTAAAAATTGATCCGGGGATGCCCTATTATCCACTCAGATTTGATGCAGGAATATCTGGTCCGCGAATAGTTCCTGTCTATATTGTCTCAGGTAGGTCTTCTGACTTTCCGTCTCCTTCAGCGGCCTTCCCGCTCTGATACAGAGCAGTGACACACAAGGCTGAGAGAGTTCCTCTGACGTTTAACAATGGTATTTCTGTCAGAGGCAGGATTACAGCGGCGGGCCCGTTCCGGATTTGCACCGGATTCCCTTTTGATCCACAAATGTGGAACCTGAATATACGTAATATTTCTACTAGTACCCGGCACGTATGTCAATATATTTAAGTGCCTTTTACTATTTCTCTAACACGAGTGGAAGCGATGTGTAACCTGTTAGGCTTAAGAGATATGAAAAATATAAATATTCACCAGGCTGGACAAGCGTACAGTCATCCAATAGAGTGCTTTTGATATTTCACCGGATAAAAGAATTATAACAATAGAATTTTCTCTGCGATTAGTCGCATTAGTATAGATTTTAAGGAAAAGTGAGAAATGAGTTTAGAAAACGAGCTACTTGCACGTAGCGAATCAAAATGCGAACTGTGCAATGCAACAGATGATCTTAAACCCTACGAGGTACCTCCTACCTCTCACGGTAGTGCCGACCAGTGTGTATTGCTTTGCGACACCTGCCTCAACCAGATCGAGAACCCTGACACGATGGACGTCAACCATTGGCGCAGTCTCAACGATACCATGTGGAGTCAAATACCTGCAGTGCAGGTAATGGTGTGGCGTATGCTCACCCGCTTACGTACTGAAGGCTGGCCTCAGGATCTACTCGAAATGCTCTACCTCGATGAAGAGACACTGCAATGGGCACAGGCAACCGGTGAAGGTCAGAGCGAAGAAGATACAGTTACCCATCGCGACAGCAACGGCACCCTGCTTGAAGCCGGTGATTCCGTAACACTTATCAAAGATCTAAACGTAAAAGGTGGAGGCTTTACTGCCAAACGCGGTACCATCGTACGCAACATTTCTCTTGTTGCGGACAATCCCGAGCATATTGAAGGACGAGTTAGCGGTCAGCAAATTGTAATCCTTACCCAGTTTGTCAAAAAGGCGTAATTTTACAGACTGTACTAACCCGTTTTTTCATCAAAGCCAGAATCTGAACGTGGTTTCCACTCGGGCTAAGCCATAACGAGTGACTATTTCGACAAAACATATTACATCGATATAGATACAGATAGAGAATCAACCCAGATTCTGGCGATTTATCATGCTCTTACCTGATGCTGATCGCCTATACGTTAATCACCAGTGCCTCAAATAAGCTCAGACAATGAAAATTCGACCCATTACAATCCAAG
The DNA here is from genome assembly GCF_005116655.2 of Desulfosediminicola flagellatus. Taxonomy (GTDB): domain Bacteria; phylum Desulfobacterota; class Desulfobulbia; order Desulfobulbales; family Desulfocapsaceae; genus Desulfopila; species Desulfopila flagellata. The sequence goes on from NZ_CP050698.1 coordinate 5,307,168, forward strand.
ATGCCAATGCCGTCATTACTCTCTGGCAGGCTTGCGGCCTTGTGGTTTCCCATAACGATCCCCGAAAAGATATCGAGCGAAAGCTCAAGGTAAATCCCGAGCTTTTCCTGGTCGGGGAAGTAGATGGGGAAATAATCGCCTCTGTGATGGGCGGCTACGAAGGCCACAGAGGCTGGTTGAATTACCTGGCTGTCAGCCCGAACCACCGCCGCAAAGGTTACGGACAACAGATCGTCGCTGCCGTAGAAAAACTCATCGCAACCAAAGGTTCACCCAAAATTAACCTGCAGGTCAGATCTACCAACGCTGAAGTAATCGAATTCTATAGGTCCTTAGGTTATGGAGAAGACAAGGTGCTGAGTATGGGCAAACGACTCGTGCAGGACTGACCATCCTTACATCCATTTCGCTCACTCCACACCATCACCAGAACAGGAGCAGTCATGACAGAGATCATTAATCCAAAGCATTATGATGAGTTGGCTAAACTCGATCCTGCAGATGTATGTAAACGCGCCGTATGTATATACGATGATTTGAATAACTGTTACACATTGAATGTCCTTGGTTCAGATTATGTAATCTATCCCAAAAAACAGACAATAGAATGTGCTGACCATTCTGACCCGCCAAAAGATTTCCTGTCCCTTTTTGCCATCCACTATCTCCTGACATGCGTTGAAACCAGTCCAAGCGGTAAATGGATCTCCGAAAAAGACATGGTTGGAGGAGTAACCTTTTTTCGCGGCCCACACGAAATTCCAACCGCACTTATCTCAGATAACGTCAATAATTCACTCGAGCAATTTAACGCACTAGGCCAGAAGTTTAACGGACAAAAGCTCGATATGGGTGATGCTGCCTTTAGCTTCAAGGTTACCGAACGCATCCCGATGGCTCTTCTCTACTGGCAAGGCGATGAAGACTTTCCCGCTGAAGCTAAAATCCTGTATGACTCGAGCCTGCCAAAACACTTTGCACTGGATATTGTCTATGCCCTGGCAGTAGGATTATGCGAAAAGTTTGGAAAATCCTTTGTTGCCTGACAATACACGTACAGACAGGCAGGCAGGAGAGTAACTTAAGGACCACCACTCTCCTACCCCTTTGCTGGCCCACAGATGATATCTCATCTTTGTTCCTGTTTTCTTTTTTGCATCCCGACTCAAAACTCCTTTAACCAACCGAACCTTCAGGCACCATATCAGCACTTTACGAAACCAACACATTTGGTATCTTTATTTCAGGTCGTATTGTTGATTATTTTTTAGTGCCTATCTCGGTCTTAGATCTTTTTTTGTAGTGCGAGAGCGTAAAACATATGTTCAAATCGATCCCTTATTGAGCTTCAGTCAGGCCCATGAAAAAATCAACTCCAGCCTTTTTACCTGTAGCTCAACATTTGATACGACGACAGCTGTAAGTACCTCTTCAAAGGTAAACCTTCATCACCAGATATGCTCTACTCTGGTTGTGCAGGATACGGCTGATTGTCACACTGTTTCACTGAGTCGTTAAGAGGTTGCACCAACAATGCTGAAATCATTAAGTTTCACCATGCTTGTCGTAAGCGTCGAAAGCGAAAACTTGTCCCTGTTATCAGAACAACTCCATAAAAAACGGCTGATGGCCCCTGATTTCTTTAGTAATGCGCCGATAGTTGTTCAAATTGAAAATAGCTCTTTAGAATTCGATTTTAACGCATTGCATAACGTTGTTCGCGAGCAGGGGTTTATGCTGTCCGGTATTTCAGGTGATTTATCTGAACAACAAACAGAAGCAATACATCGCAATGGCATTGCGACCTTAACAAGCTCAATTCGACAACCCCGAAAAAAAGAACCGCAGGTTTCAAAAGAAATTGAAACAGTGGAATCCGAATCACCGCAAATGCCAACCAGTTATGTAAAAACCATTATTCATAGCGGCAGGGTTCGTTCCGGCCAGCAAATTTATGCCAAAGAAGGTGATCTTGTCATAAATGGTGATGTCGGGGCTGGTGCTGAGGTGATTGCCGATGGAAACATCCATATTTATGGCACTCTACGAGGTAAGGCTCTGGCAGGTGCAATGGGGGAACAAAACGCCTCGATTTTCTGCATCTCAATGCTCCCCGAATTAGTGTCAATAGCCGGTGTGTATACACTCAGCGAAGATTTACCACCCGAATATCAAGGAAAGAGTTGTATTGTTTCATTGGTAGACAAACACATTAAATTAGCAAATTTACTTCAGAATTAACTGATTTAAGGAAAAATTATGGCAAAAGTAATAGTCGTAACATCAGGAAAAGGTGGTGTAGGTAAAACTACAAGCAGTGCTTCTATTGGATGCGGCCTTGCGCTCACCGGTGCCAAAACGGTTGTAATCGATTTTGATATCGGCTTACGAAATCTTGATTTAATTATGGGCTGCGAAAGGCGTGTAGTTTATGATTTTATCAATGTTATTAATCAGGAAGCAAATCTGCAGCAGGCCTTGGTTAAAGACAAGCATATTGAGAATTTGTATATTCTCCCGGCGTCTCAAACCAAGAACAAGGACGCCTTAACTAAAGAAGGCGTTGAACGGATTATTGATGATTTAAAAGCAAGTGGCTTTGAATATATCATCTGTGATTCTCCTGCAGGTATTGAGCAAGGTGCTATGATGGCACTCTATTTTGCAGATGAAGCCATTGTCACAACCAACCCAGAGGTATCTTCTGTCCGTGACTCCGACCGTATTACAGGAATGTTATCCAGCAAATCCTACCGTTCAGAGCAGCAACTCAGCCCGGTAAAAGTCCATTTACTGATAACCAGATACTGTCCTGAGCGTGTGGAAAGAGAGGAGATGCTGAGTATTGAAGACATTGATGACCTGCTTGGAATAGATCTGTTAGGGGTAATTCCAGAATCTCAGGATGTCCTCAGCGCCTCAAACCTCGGCGAGCCTGTAATCATGAATCAGGACTGTGATGCAGGCCAGGCCTATCAGGATGCAGTTGATCGATTAATCGGTATTGAACGCGATCTTCGGTTTGTCACCTATCAGAAAAAAGGCTTTTTCAGCCGAATATTTGGAGGCTAACATGGGATTGTTACAATACTTCATGCCTGCCAAGGCAAAAAAAGGAAGCGCGAAACGAGCGAAAGATCGATTGCAGATAATCGTCGCACATGAGCACTCAAGTGCAGCCAAGCCAGCCTATTTGCCGCAGATGCAACAGGAAATTGTTACAGTAATTCGAAAGTATATGGATATTTCTGCAGACGATGTCAAATGTGAATGCAACTATAAAGCTGAAGATGATATTTCGGTGTTAGAGGTTAATGTTAATTTACCCAAATTTGGCTGATAGTTACCCAAAAACAGGACTAAGGACTAAGGACTAAGGACTAAGGACTAAGGACTAAGGACTAAGGACTAAGGACTATCGTCATCTGCTGACTCAAAGGATGCAAGAGATATTTATAGAGTAAATACGTTTTAGCAAAGGTACCATTCCAGCATGTCTCCCCGTGGAGGCATGCTGGCTTTCCACTTTTACAATCCTTACTGTACGTTGCACATCACACTGCGCAAAACCTTTCCACACCACATGAAGAGTCTCATAACATTAGACGTATTTCAAATTATCGCCTGCCTTGAACTTGAAAAATTTTGCAGGTTTTCGTTCAAGCACTACTTGAAAATATTTCTTTAGTTCAGCTCACGTTCGAACTCCTCCAATAACTCCTCAAGCCAGTCGACATCCTGCTTACGGTCTTTTCGCAAGGTGCAAATCATCCTCAGGTTATTTACGGTAGTGGCACCCTCCCAAGGCTCACGCATTTTTCCCAACGCCAGATTTAACTGGGTAAAAGCATCAGCTTTATCTTCTATAATCACAGCAAGCTCAAGTAGCGTTGCATAGTCCCAGTAATCCGGACTTGCCACAGCAATACGACGTTCGACAGCATAACGGACAATGGGGTAAAGCTCCATCTTACGCGGGTCTGGCGGCTCACAGTGCTCCATCAGGGTAAGCACATTGATTCCTGGATAAAAATCACGCCAGTCAGTCTCAAAACCTAACAGATACGAATTGATAGCCTGCTGAAGCAAACCATGCGCCCTGGCTTTCTTTCCGGCCTTAAGCGCCTGTTGCCAACGGTCTTTGTAAACCCGACCAAGGATACCGTAGGTTTCGCTTGAGGGTCCCCGTTCTTTTATCAACTCGTTTAACACCCGTTCGGCCTCATCACTGCGACCGTCACGGTTCAATGCCATGGCATACTGTTCGCGGACAAGTACAGTATCCCGCAGCTCCGGCGGCATAGCCTCCACAACCTCAATCATCCGGTGCCAGCCATCCACCGCCCTGTAGGAAAGCAACAGGTCGACAAGCACGCCAAAATCAGTCTCGGGGAAACATGTACATTGTGTATTGCAAACCTTATCCAGCGCAATAAGCGCAGCATCCTCGTCATTCTGAGCCAGGTCACGAGCCAATGCCAACTGTGCTTTAATCTCTTTCTCATACTGGACCCGGTCACGGAACACATCGGTCTTGTGATGCTGTACTTCGGGGAAATCTTCAACCAGCTGGTAGACAGGACTGTCCTTAGGAGGACCACCCACATCTGCTAGACAGGCTTTAAGCCGCCCGGCCAATGCTTGAATATCACTTTCGACATTTGCCGGTTTACCATCAGCCCCAAGTTGATACGGCAAACCTCGCAGACCGTTGACATCAAAAGGCAACTGTCCAACTCCAGTCGCAAACATCAGTACCGTTGCAGAAGGGCGCGCAGCATGACGCACCCCAAGCTCATAAAAAACATTGGCGTTGGCGGTGGTAAGATCGGCGATCGCATATTTGCAGAGAATCAGTCGCTCGAACATCGCCTTGTGTATTATACCACCATCCTGCTCCTCATCTGCACGCAGCGGCTCCATCTCAGCGAGTTTCACCGCCGGAACAATGATCTCTCTATATACAGCATCAAAATCGATGGTCCGGCCACCCGCCCCCGGTTTTTTACCAAAAGGCATCAAAATAAAACATAAGGGATCCATTCTCGCCTCCGCCCTTAGCTTTTCATTACATTATCGTATTTGATTACCACCAAAGCTCAGCTAAATGATGTGAGGCGTCAGGAGTGAGGGGTGAGGAGTAACTGCATAAAACGACAACACTCTACTTAAATAGATAGAAATATTACCAATTATAGCGGGTAGCCACTTCTCGACTTCCCACACCTCACACCTTACGCCTCTCCCCTCACCTTAACAGGCTGAGGATTAGTGGTAATCATCTTATCTTATGATATCTAATCACCTTGCGTTACACGGAATACTATTCTGCACCAACCTCCACCGCCTTACTGCCAAACAATTTTGATTTAATAGGTTCAAATACCCCCATAGCCTTCTTTATAACTCTCGGTTTCTTTTTCCCATGCTCCGCAAAGATAACATCGATTGAGGTGAACGGATCATTATCGGGATCGCTGATATACTCGCGGATTGCGCCGAGTTTTCTAATTATCTCTGCTTCAGCCTGCTGTCTGAGTATTGCTCTATTACGAATAATTTTTTCTTTAATCGCCTCATCCCGCTCGTTATGCTGGTATTTCTTGAGCTTGTATTTTATGCGCAGATCAATCAGTTCGAGCAGGGTTTTTTCATAATCATCGTTGAGCCAGATAGTTTCCGGGACCAGATCACCAAAATAGGTAACCGCTAAAATATCTTTGTTCTGGCTCCAGTAACCGAGCAGAAAATCGAGCTCCAGGCTTTTATAATTCTGCCGAGGCATATACATCCTGCGCAGATATTGAAGAACCTTCTCCGATTTCTTCTTCTGACCACCAATAATTACCGAACCACCGACCTCAGCTTTGGTAACTCCTTTGGTCCATGGTGCACCGGTGATACCAAAATCGTGATAGATCGGAATATGCAGGATAGCGGATAGCGTGTTGAGTGCCAGCGCATAACCCGCAGAAGGTCCACCAACATTATAGGATGCTGAAAGGAGTTGATGGTGAATGGTATATTTAGCCAGAAATTCACCAAGCAGCTTCACCATAGAAACTTCCGGGCTAAGCGCCTGAAAGTAATTTTTAACCAGAGTTAACGCTTCCTGAGCCGACTGCTGGGTCATCTGTACCGCCATCTCCATCTGGGCACCTTCACCACCTGAAGCCGAGACAGCACCTGTCACCAGCACTTTATCCGCAGACAGGCTATAGGTAAGGCTTGTGGCAATTGGTAACAACACGCCTTCGGTATCATTTGCACCAACCCCAACAATAAAGCCCTTTTGCGGTTCTTTGCTGAGTTCTGTCTCAAGAAAATCGTCAAGCTCAACCTTACCTTTTCTGGTCGGGCTCTGTGAGAGTTCTTTTCTGGCATTCAGCAAATGGGCTTCACAAAGTGGGTAATCACTATCGCGACTGATCTCAGCAAAACGGGCTATCACCTCATCATATTTATTTAAAAACGTCGCAGGAGATTCACGCAACACCTGCACAAGCTGATTACTATTTCCCAGTGCCTCAAGTATCCCTATAATGGTTTTCACATTGAATTTAAGGAACTTTTCCTGTTTTTCCCGTGGTAATGAAGTGATCGTCCTGAATTTTTTCAGCACCGTGAGTTCTGTTGATCTCAGTGATAATCCTTTTTCAACAAATGCCGAATAATCAGCCGGGGTATGACAAAGACCTTTTGCAGACTCAATCACATTCTCAGCTGTAAACCCGTCCGCCACAGGAATATTATGAAGCGCTGCGCCGATAATGCCGCTAATGTCCCGTCTGCCGAGCTGACCTGAGACCTCCATCACCTTAAGACGTTTAGAACGGATAAGTGCAGGGTCCAGCAGATCAAGCCTGTTGGTTGTGAGTACCGTCAAAACATTTGAAAGCGGCACTTCACCATCGATTATTGAGAGAAACTTATTGGTCAGACGATCTGAGGGATTTCCCCCGGTTGCAGATCGCCTGGGTGCCAGTGCATCACCCTCATCAAAGAAAACCACTGCAGGTGCAATCATCTTTGCAATATCGTACACTTTCATCAGGTTTTCGACAGTACCGTCAATGGGATTAGCAGGATTATGCAAGGTAGACGGGCTTGCACTTATATCATGTATTTTCTTGTTTTCGCTTAGCCAGCTACGTACCAGAAATGTTTTTCCGCTACCCGGAGGCCCATTCAAAACTACACCTTTTTCTTCGTTCACGTGGTAGAGCAGGCAATTGTTTGCCATCTCTGAAAAGGTATTTTTTATATCACCTACATAGTCGTCCCAATAGGCCGTCCGATCGATACGATTAACCACTTTTTTAAACAGATCACCAAAGGCATTTCGAGCCACCATCTCAAAAGCGTTTCGTACCAGCATACTGTCATCCATAAACTCGGAACTAAACGATCCCTTGATATTCACCAGAAAACCAACGAGCTTACGCACATAAGCTGGAGTTACCTGCAACGAACGCTCAGCAAAAACATGATACACTTTGCCGACAGCAATCATCAGGTCCTCGGGTGTGATCCACCGTATTGACTCATGCTGAAAATGTTGTTCCTTCGGTGCCACACGGATATTATGGCGCATTAACTCTATGCGGACTATTTCCCGCATATTTTTTTTATTTTTCCAATAATCAGAAACGTCTATAACCAGCCCTTTTTCTGTAAAGCGTCGATAAATTGCTGAATCAAACACTTCAGGCTGATCTGAAGTTGCGATTAATACACAATCCCGGCTACCGCTGATGATCTCATCGAGTATGATATTTGAGGTATCAACAAGTGTTCCCTGCTGCCGTTCAACACCACCACTTGCCCCACCCGTACTTTCTTTACGGGCAAAGGCGCTATGTGCCTCTTCAAGGTGTCTGATTGAAGTTTTAAGCGGATTACCAAATGCTTTTTTAAGGTAATTACCAGGTTCTCCGGCCAGAGAAGTTTGAAAATCATTTGGGGTAATTTTGGCGTAGTCGACCACCAGACTCTGCTCTTCGAGATCACTCAGGTTCCGGGCAATCTGTTTTTTCAAAATCCAGCTGATACCAGGTATACGCGACAAGGATTGATACCAGTGCAGACGCTTTCTCCGCGCCATCTCCTCTGCAAGGTCGGGAGAGACCTCATCAAGCGTCTTCCAGAATGGCACGCTTGCCATGATCCGTGTTTTCTTGAGGGAAAGATCAATTTCAGGTCGTACATCGCTGCCAAAGATCACCTGCTCAATGGCTTTTATCGCCGTGGCCGATTTACCTGAACCACTCGTGCCAATGAAGAGTATCAGCGGTGCCTGCGGCGCATCAGGATCAGACATATACTCCTTTCGTATATGCGCCCTGTATACCTTCTGAAAAAGTGTCGCCAACTCATCAGGCAGATGTACATCGTTCATCTCCTTATCGAGCAGAGCAAGTAGAAATGCTCTATCCTTGGCGGTTATCTCTTTTTCCAGAATCGCGTTCCAGGCCTTTCGGGGTGATGCCTGGCCTGACATTTCAAACCGCTTCTGCCAGTCAGTGATCATTTCAGGATCGCGAAGTATACTGAAATCATCCTTCTTTTTAGCTGTAATAAACATCCATTTCATGATGGAGTTCAATGTCCACCAGAACCCTTTGGGCGGACTGTACTGGTTGAGACGCGCCCGCATAAACTCCTTGGTCTCAAACGGCCAGGCTGCGACGATCTCCTCCATGTCCCTGATCCTTTTTTCAGGCAGGCAGATGTATTGTATCTTCTTTGTCAGTCTGCGAGGCATAAATTACACCATCCGGCTTATGATCCTCGGGAATTCACCAGTAGCCCCAACCTTCCTGAGCCAACAGTTCAGCTCCCGAATTTGTATTGTGATTATAGTGATACTGCGACTATCCGAGAATAGACTTCTTGCTCAAAATCGATAGATTGCAAAAAAATACCGAAGAATTTGACAGCTAAACGAAGACTCCGCAGCAAGGTCATTATCGGACTGCCTCCAGATTAGCTTGCACAGGGGTCTCTTTACTCAGTGAGGGCAGAGTAACCTGAGGCACATTATCAGTATTTTGAATCACTACAGTATTCTGGCCCGTCTGGTTTTTTTCGTATGCGGACGCCCACTTCTGCTGTACCAGAAATTTAAGCAGCGCATCATCTGAACTTCCGTCAGCGCGGCCAACTTCTTTTTGCAAGAGGCTGATACCCTCAAGATAGGCTGCGTAGAGTTTACGAATCCGACTCGCTTCCTGATCCGCTGCATAGTTCTCTGCCTCTGCGATCAACTCACGACGCTTTTTTTCATCCGATGCTGCTACCAGCTTGTCACCAAATCGTGTCTCTTTAAGCACAAAGCTGATAACTTCGATGCCATACTTCTGCTCAAGTGTTGGTCCACCTTCATTAATAGGTCGCGATTTCAGAGACCTGAAAATTGTTTCTTTAACCTGTTGCCTGTCACTGATAAGATTAGCCACTGTTTCGGCCTGAAGCTGATCTTTGACAATACCGTCGTAATCACCTTGCAGTAGTGTCATCGGCTGTAGATTCTCAATTGCCCAGGTGTCGAGATTTTTGATGCGATAAGTGAGCAGCGCCGAGGTCCAGAGCGCCACGTTTTCGCGGGTAATTATTCGCTTGGGGTCATCGCCTCCGCCAAGAAAGAGCGTCTGATTCATCAGCGTCACTTCCTGTTCAATTCTGGTAAAGAAGGGCAACCGTACATGCCAGCCCACATCTGTTACAGCGAGCCGGTTGCCTCCCAGCTTTTCCAGCACCACTGCATAATTCATCTTGACCTTGAAAATCGTTTTACTGGCGTATACTGCAGCAATAAGACTGTAGATAATGAATACAACGAACATGCTGAGCAGGGCGATTCGCCCCATACGCATAACAAATGATCGTTGAACGATATTCCACACCGGCTTCTCAGACATAGTGACTCCTTTACCACCGTTAAAAAGGGGACTAATCTGTTTAACTGTCAGGCATTACCCGATAATTTCAGTGCTCATTTTGTTGGATATGACTGTATTCGGATGCGACAGCAAATCTGCAACTACTGAATACGTACGGCTGGGCAGAAACTCCTTTACAAAGAGTATAAGAAAACCTTACTCTCTGTCAAATATCGTCTGAATTTTCATACATCTGCAAAAGTGCAGGCAAGAGTGTATACAACAGCGTGGTGTACCAACCACCTGCCCGCCGGAGCCATTGTATTGACAGCCGAACATCGACAAATGGACGTGAGGTTGGTATCGTATTGGTATCCAGTTGCGTTGGAAGCAACCACAAAAAATCTGTACAGAGATTCATATAATAAAGGGTGAAAAAATGGATTCAATTGAGATTTTTAAGACAGCAATCGCGTTTGAGGAAAAAATACGTGATCTTTATCTCTCTGCCGACAAGATAGTTGATGATAAACGGGGCAAAGCAATTTTCAAGGCTCTTGCTGATGATGAGCAGTCACATGTGGACTTTCTTCTCTATTCCATTAAACAATTGGAAGAAAGCGGTGTAATTGATCATGAACGCCTCACCAGCCCGATCCCTTCTAAAACGGAGATCGAAGCAAATATTGAATCGATGAAGGCTCAAATTCCCGAGCGGATGCTTGGAGATATCAAAACTGTTTTAAATAGCGCGCTGCAACTTGAGAAAGAGACCTCCGCCTATTATAGAGAAGCTTCCAAGAAAACAGATGGAGATATCAAAATAATAATGGAAATGTTTCAGGAAATCGAAGACCGTCATGTGGATGTAGTACAGATCGAACTGGATCATGCTTCCAACAACGGCATGTGGTTTGATTTCATGGAAGGTAATCTGGAAGTAGAATAGTTCGATGATCACTCCCCGTATCAACACATTTAGTCATCATTACCGAAGCATATATGGGGAGTCGATTGGCAAAATACCTATCGATACAGGAACTCTCTGCCCGAACCGGGAGAAAGGCGGCTGTATCTTCTGCAGGGCTGCAAGCTTCACTCCAAACTATCTGAGTAAAGAAGATTCATTAGACAACCAGATAGAACGAGGTAAAAAGCATATATTAAAAGGCAGATTTAAAAAATACTTTGCCTACTTCCAGCAGGAAACCTGTACTGCTTCTCCGGCTGAAGAGTTGCTTCACGCTGTACGATATCTACTCAATGATGCCAATTGTGTGGGTCTTATTCTCTCCACCCGCCCTGATCATGTGCCGGATGAACTTCTGGTACCAATTGCAGAGCAGATCCGCCAAGCGGGGAAAGCATGTCTCTGGGAATTAGGTTTGCAAACAATTCATGAGCAGAGCTTGCATCTACTCAATCGTAATCACAGCTACACAGACTTTACCGATGCCATACAACGAATAAAAATTTTCCCGGAATTTGAGGTCGGTGCGCATCTTATCTTCGGCATACCCGGTGAAAGTAATGCAATGATGCTTGAAAGTGTACAAACCACCTGCAATCTCGGTATCGATGCGCTTAAGCTGCACCATCTTCAGGTTATTGCCGATACCGAACTGCATAGAATGTACGACGAGGGGAATATACGCCTGTTTTCACTCAAGCAGTATATCGACTTTCTTCTTCTCGCCCTGCCTCTTATTCCGGAAAACGTAGTTATTCACAGGCTCTGGGCGACCTCCCACCCGAACCTACTTATCGCCCCGAAGTGGAATGTACTTGCCGCACACCTCAGCAACACGCTACAGGAGAAGATGGCAGAGCGTAATATCCGCCAGGGACAACAACAGGACTGAGGTTAAAGAGGATAGGACTGAGTACATTGCATTGATAATGTAATAAGCTTCTGAGGCACTCAGTCCTTTTGCCTTTGGGCCAAGTCCTCATGCACACTTCCAGTATATGTGGGTAATAAATAGGCAGCTCTCTCTAGAGGCGCGGTATGCTCCACATGCCGTCAGCACTGCGACAGGCAATCCCCAGATAGGATTTATGTAATTCACCAGCCTGTATCTGCTGCTCATACTTGCGGCATGAGATATTATCAGCCGCCACATAGCGATCCTGGGCTGTCATGCTGATAGTCAGCCTGCCGGAAGCAGTCATCCAGAGATCCATCTCGCCGTCTTCGTTGCTTTCAAGCACCTCCTGAAACTGCTCCTGCACCTGACGGGAATCGTCCGCCTCAGCTGTAAGAATTGAGAGATCCGGCACGATAGCCACAAGTTCTTTTCTACGTTCAGCTTCTGCACCCCGTTTTTCCTGTATCTCCAGAACCCAGTGTTGAATTTCCGGAGCATAGTACCAGGTACGATACTCTCGGGCGCGGTATTTAGGATATGAATAACTATCGGCATAGCGTGCACAGCCGATACGCCAGGTATCAAACTCTCCAGCCACAACCTGTATTTTTTCAGCAGCTTCAACATCACAACGCCAATATGAATCATAGACCCGTTCAAGCCCGTCAACTCCTATCCAACGCCCTTTTTCATCAAAACGGGTTTTATTACCTACTCCAAGAGGCCATAGAGATCCGGTAGGCTCGTCAAACAAGAACTCAGTGGGTTTAAAACTCCGCTCGCCCATGCTCCGGCTTGTCTCCCATTCTGCACGTTTGTAGGTAAAATCCACGCTGCCGCTGGAATAATTCCCCTGATGATTCGACCAGGTAATAGTTTCTGAGTTTATATCGTTTACCCTTTCCCAACTGCCATCCGAATAAATAAAGGCATCACCTATCGCATAGCTCGGAAGCGGTGTGGGCATAAGCAGAAGTTCATCAGTTGGTGAAGAGTTTTCTCCATTTGAGCTTTTGCTGTCACCTGACTGAACCGGAGTGAGCTCACCAAGTGCTTCAAGTTTCTGTAAAAGCCACTCAGTGGATTTGCTTTTGCCAAGGCCATCCAGTTCACCATACGGCGTTGCAGCTATTGCCATGGGATTATCCATCCCATCATTGATGTCGTTATCCGGGTCATCCGTATCTTCATCATCGGCATCATCGGAGCGATCATTGCCTTCGCTGTCAGCATCTCTTTCATCGTCACCGTTGTCATTACCGCTGTCATCAGGGCCGTCCCCACCTGAATCGCCTGAATCACCGGGGTCACCTGAAGTATCACCACTTCCGGCATCACCACCTGAACCGGGATCTGTACCTGGATCATCACCATCCGCTGCATAGGCAACACCAGAGATAGGAATAGACAAATATGAGCCACTCATTCCGAGCACAATCATACACACCAGCAGCAGATATAGAGCACTTTTCACTACTACTTTTTCACCCGAATTAAACGATTTCCGTAACAGTAGCCTGATCTTTCCCATTTACGTCTCCCTGCTTCAAACCCCAACCACCTGTTTTGCTTCACCTCTCCCCCAGGACATACCACATATGCAATATATATCAGCAATACGACGGTCTGCCACTACCGCAGCACTATAGCAAAAGCGATCGAAGAGTTAAAGGAGCGTAAAAAGAATTTCAGCGTTTAATTTCACGATTCAACCTTGCTTCAACCAGCCGTTTTATTTACTCTGGAGCATTAGATTGCCAGGCAGCATCTCACTCTCAAAACTCCAACCGAGGATCACACTATGGAAAAAAAAATCCTGGTACCTGTTGCAGACGGTATAGAAATGATTGAAGCCCTCAGTATCGTCGATGTTTTCAGAAGAGCGGGAGCCACCGTCGATATTGCATCAGTAAACGATAAAGTCATCACCTCCTCACATAATGTGAAAATCGAGGCGGATAAGCTGATTGATGAGTGTATGAATGAAGAGTACGATCTGGTCGCAGTTCCCGGTGGAATCCCCGGAGCCACCAACCTGAAAAATTCAGCTGCGCTTATTGAGATCCTGAAAAAACAAAATTCCGCAAACAAACTCTACGGTGCCATCTGCGCCTCTCCTGCTGTTGTACTTAAAGCACATGGTTTGCTTGACGGGAAAAAGGCTACCTCTCATCCACTCTTTATTGCCGACCTGAGTGATGTTGGTCAGGCTCAGGAGGCAAGAGTGGTCATCGACCAGAACTGTGTAACCAGTCGGGGAGCAGGCACTTCAGTTGACTTTGCTCTGGAACTTCTCGGCATCCTCATGGGTGACGAAAAAAAGCGGGAAGTTGCTAAAGGAATGGTTGTTGAGGTCGATTGATTTACAGATTTCGTTACACGTGTCATGATGTCGTAATAATCTGAAGCTTTTTCTCTTCCTGCAAGGCATGACTGATGGAGCATAGCAACGCTATGTAACTGAAGGAGTAACAAAGTCAGGAAGTGAAAAAGGCAAGTAGAATTAGACATCTGAGGCATGACAGCACACTGGCATTTAAGGCAACAGTCTCCAACTCAAACACCAGCTATAGAAAGGAGACTGTTCCTTCATGGCCGACCGAAAAGCACCAATTTTTTGTAACTTTATCGTTGGTCTCAACGTATAATCATCAGGTAAGCGAGGCACGAGACTCCAGGTAAGCGAGGCACGAGACTCCGAGATACTTTATGTATTCATCCGGTTAAATTTATCGATCGCCTTGAGCTTGAAAAAATTTGCAGGCTTTCGTTCAGGCACTACTTGGCTCCAGCCTTGAAGACTGCCCGTACTGTATCATCGCTATCTATGAGTTTAAGTTCATCCACCTCTATCTCAAACGATGCTGTCTCACGAAGGGCATCGAGAAAAGCATTTTCAAGCTCCAACCCTTTAAAGCAGGCATAACGCGGCACCGGCGTCCGGTTTATCTGCAGCATATCTTCTTGAAGCCTGAATGTGCCCGTCAAGTTGCGACATCCTCCAAATCCTACCATTGAAGAGTCCTGTTCAAGAAGGAAATATGGTGTTTTTTCTGCAACAAAATTTTCTAATTGGCGTCCGTTTAACTGCTGCAAAGTCCATAACGTTTCTGTGAGAGTCACCCGCATAATATTGCCCTCGCAGTCAATGCGTGGATAAAACTTTTTGAAGCCGGTAATAGTAATAGCCTCTTCTGCCTGATCATCAAAGTAATCAACCCTTCCGAGCACGCCCTCAAATTCAAGCAGCACAGGAGTACCATAACTATGCGGTATTGCAGCATAGCGACCTACAGCTTCTGTATAAAGGCCATAATTTGAAACAGGAAAAACATTCCCGGTAGAACATTCCTCTATAACAGCACGACCGTTCCCCAAACTGAACATTCCACGCATATGAACCATATCGTCAAATTGCTCCAGAGTAGTTACCTTGTGCAATTCTCGATTGAGCTGTGATTCCGGGTGAACATGTTCAATGTCGAGCAGTTCAATGGTATCATTGTCTTTGACTGAATAGGTTTGCATCACACCATCCACTGATGCGAGAACCACAACCTTCTCTTTCCGCTTATACCACCAGCGATTCATCATTGATTCGATATTGCTGCCCCCGTCCTCAGTACGATGAGACAGGCGTAGCTGATACAGTCCATCCGGTCGCAACGTCAGTACAATATCCACTCCCCGGCAATCAACACAACTCACCTTTCCTGAAAATGTTGCCGGCAGATTAAACCCTACATCTCTAAAATCTCGGTCCACGCCGGCTTTTTCACCAGTGTTAATTGATTGACAACCAGCAAGGCACAGAGCCATCAGCATTATGATTGGTATATAGCGTATAATGTATAAACTTAAGCGCTGACGATTAAAAACATCGGGCATCATACTTCTCCTTAATAGATCTGTTGACTCCTGATTTCTATCATCACCAGAAACGTCTTCCGGCAGTTCCTCAATTACTTTGCGGCAAAAGGTAGTATAAGGGTATTCTTTATCTTCTCCATGTATTATACATACTCAACGTCCCAATTAAAGCACACTGGCTGGTCAGGCATAACTCCTATCGTCCGCAGTCTTTCACTAAAAAAACCATTTCTCTTTTAAAACCATATAGAAGGAAGAGGAAAATTGAAAGTAGAGTGTGACGATTTATATTCCCATTCGCAGCCGCTGATACCCGGCACCTAAAATATTGGTTGGGCCAATTATGTTTTGACAATTTACGGCACAACTGTTATTGGTTGGGCCAATATCGAATTTCAGGGAGAGTTATGGCAGACAACAAGCGACATGATGAAATCGTCGGCATGATCGAAGAGTTCATTAAAAGCGGAAATTTTAAAGTGGGGGATCGCATCCCTTCAGAGCGCTTTCTTGCCGAAAAATTTCAAGTTTCGCGCAATACAGTCAGAGAAGCCATTAAATCTCTTACTGAAAAGGCTGTGGTCACAAGTAGAAGAGGTGCGGGAACGTATATCGCAGAGGGAGCTTTTAACTGCATGATCGAGGCAGTTACCCGCCAGAACCTTCGTTTAAAAGAAATTTTTGAATTACGTAAAATTCTTGAACCGCAAATTGCCCGACTTGCTGCAGAACGCATCTCGGATGAACATATCAAAGAGATCGATACGATAGTCAAGGCGCAGCAGACCGCTTTTGCTTCAGGAAAAAATAGCTCTGAAATGGATGAAACGTTTCACAGGCTTATTGTTAAAGCGACAGGCAACAGTGTGCTCAGTGATATATATGAAACACTCCATGATGTCCTCGCAGAGAGTAGAGCCCACACATTACAAACCACAGAACGTAACAAACTCTCACTTGAAAGCCACAAGAACCTTGCGTGGGCGCTAAAACAGCGATCCCCGGATATCGTCGAGGAACTTATGCGGGAGCATATGGAGCAGGTTGAAAAGAATCTTGAAGCCCCGGCCCCAAAAAAGAATAAATCGTGATTACTTCACAGAAGTAATCGTTTGGTAGAAACAATTAACGTGAAAAGGCAAACTGCAATAGCATAGCTTACCACCGGAAACACAAGAACACATTACAGGAGCACGTCGTGAAAGAGATTTATCAGAATGCCAAAGAAAAGATGAAAGGATTTTGTAGAGTCTGTCCAGTGTGTAATGGAAAGGCCTGCGCAGGTGAAGTACCTGGTATGGGAGGGCTTGGAACCGGCTCATCATTTACTGCAAACCTCGACGCATTAAGCTGCTACCAGTTCAACATGCGCGTAGTTCATGGAGTAACCGAACCTGATACAACAGTTGATTTCCTTGGCAAATCGCTTTCTATGCCTGTTCTGGCCGCACCAATCGGCGGGGTCAGCTTTAATATGGGCGGTGAAGTAAGTGAAGAGGAGTACATCGATGCCGTTGTAGGCGGTTGCCGTGCAATGGGTACAATCGGATGTACCGGAGACGGTGTTCCTGAGTTTATCCATGCTTCCGGATATGCTGCTATTGAAAAAAATGACGGTGAAGGTATTCCGTTTATCAAGCCATGGGAAGATGAAGAATTTTTCGACAAACTGAAGAAAGCCGAAAACTCAGGTACCAACATTTTCGGTATGGATATAGACGCGGCCGGCTTGGTCACACTCAGGAAAATGGGTCGTCCGGTCACCCCAAAGACTGTTGATCAACTTAAGCGCATTATCGAATCCAGCTCCATGAAGTTCATACTTAAAGGCGTGATGACAGTAGATGAGGCACTTCTTGCAGTTGAAGCAGGTGCAGACGCTATTGTTGTCTCCAACCATGGTGGACGAGTACTTGATTCTGCACCTGGTGCTGCCGATGTGCTTGCCTCAATCGCTGATGCGGTTAAAGGTAAAATCACCATCATTGCAGACGGTGGTGTACGTAGCGGCGGCGATGTTTTAAAGCTTCTGGCACTTGGTGCTGATATCGTAATGATCGGACGTCCTGTCTCTGTTGCTGCCGTGGGTGGATTGCAGCCCGGCGTTGAAGCGTACTTTGAGAAGATCAAAGGTGAGCTGATCCAGACCATGGTATTGACCGGAACAGCTAACGTACGTGAAGTTGGAAGGGAGATTCTTCTGACCAGATAAGTTTTTCACAATTTCATTTTTCAAAGCTGGTTCCCGGCCGGAAGAAGCTGTCGCTATCGCCCTGTAACTACGTGAGAGAAACATACTCGGGTTTATCAATATCGATCCCCCCCTTTTCGATATCCATTCTCCGTTTTTTTCATCCCTAATTTGCGTAAACATGGATAGCCTGCTGATTCCGGCCGGTTTCCTTAGGAAAGGTAAAAGTATGACATTCTTTTTACTTTACATGCTTGTTGGAGCAATAGCCGGAATTTTGGCTGGACTTCTGGGCATTGGCGGTGGCCTTGTAATTGTACCCATGCTGACCTTTTCATTTGTCGCACAGGGTGTCCCCGTTGAACATGTACTCCACATGGCCCTTGGAACATCTCTTGCCAGCATTATATTCACTTCAATTTCAAGCCTCAGGGCGCATCACAGTCGCGGTGCGGTACTATGGCCTGCGGTTATGCGAATTACACCGGGTATCCTTGTAGGAACCTTTTTCGGCAGCTGGGTTGCGGCACAACTTTCCACAAATTTTCTGAAGATTTTTTTCGCAGTCTTCCTTATCTGGGTGGCAACTCAAATGCTGCTCGGCATTAAACCCAAAGCGGCACGAGAACTCCCTGGAAATACCGGTATGTTCGGGGCTGGCGGGACTATCGGCATTTTCTCATCGCTTGTGGGAATCGGTGGGGGAACACTCTCTGTTCCTTTTCTTGTTTTTCATAACACCGCAATGCATCAAGCTATCGGCACCTCAGCAGCCATCGGCTTACCCATTGCCATTGCCGGAGCATGCGGCTATATCCTCAATGGCCTTGGAACAGAAGGACTGCCATCAGGAAGCATTGGTTTTATCCACCTTACCGGTTTACTCGGAATTGTAGCAGCGAGTGTGTTCACTGCCCCTCTAGGTGCCAAGCTGGCGCATAATCTTCCGGTGACAAAGCTGAAAAAAATATTTGCAATGCTGCTCTATATTGTCGGCTTCAGGATGTTACTTGGCGGACTTTAACCGGCAGTAGATTAAAAAGACGTGAACGTTTAGTACCTTAAAAGTTCACGCCTTTTTCAACCTGCAAACCACAATACCTCTATCCGCTTCTAACGAGATAATGACACTGCATTATCGTATAACGATCTTTTCAACCCACCAGACAAACTGATTTTTGAGCCGTATGGTATCATCCGGTTCCACATCCTCCATTTTTAAAGCTATGGCAAGTGGACCTTTATTATCATCCTTAAGCGTCGAATAATCCTCACCATTCATTTCGTAGGAGATAAGATGATCGTACTTTGTCACATCGTTCATCGTAATTTTTACGCTGTACTTATTACGCCCGATCACATCCAACACACTAATCTCATCCAGCCTGCCGATATGCTTTAGCAATGTGGCAAGAGGCACCCCTGTATATTTACGCTCCCGCCTATCCCAGGGGTCATATGTTAGAAAGGTTTTCTTTGGCATCAGCCGGATCTGCTTCTCTGTAAATGTTACAGGTTCACCACCCGCCGGGCCTTCAATTACGAGGATGACATCGTCAGCAGCTGCAGAGACTATATATCCAAAAATTGATATCCATAGAAAGAAAATGACAAATACTGGCCATCGAACCATCATAATTTTCCTCCATATTGGTTCTACGGTCTACGTCAGTACCAAGTAGCCATGACGTAAAAGTAGAATCAGGATCTATACTTTAGCCTATCTGTTTTGGGCTGCTGTGTGAAATTGTTTTAACCGAGCCTCCAGATAATCCGTAAAAATATACAGATCGCTATCAGGTTTTCACTCCAAAACACCCTTGTTTTACACATGCTATTTGCGATATCATTTACCGTACAAACTCAGTAATTGCTTGGGAGTACATATTTCTGCAAAACCTTCACACTCAACAGAGGAAAAGGTGCTATGGAAAAGTCTCTACCTGTCAAACGTATCCATCATATCGAATTCCTTGTAGGCAATGCATTGCAGGCTGCATTTTTCTATCGTAAAGCTCTGGGGTTTGACCAGATCGCCTATCTCGGGCCTGAAACAGGGTATCCCGACTGCGCCTCCTATGTGCTGCAACAAGGTAGGATAAGATTTGTTTTCTCAACACCGCTTCATCATGAAGATCCCCGGAATGTTTTTTTGCTGCTTCATGGTGACAGCGTAAAAGACATCTGTTTTGAGGTGGATGATGTTGAAGAAATCTATCAGGAATCCATTCGTCGTGGAGCACCATCAGCCAGAAAACCGTTTAAAATGCACGATGAAAACGGCACAATTCGGAAAGCTGCGATACGCACTTACGGTGATGTTATTCACAGCTTTGTCTCGTTGCAGGAGTACGATGGTCCATTTCTGCCAGGCTATCGTGATGAATTACGCAAAGGGATTGATGTGGGTTTCACACGGATTGATCATGTTGTAGCCAATGCAGAAGACCGGCAGATGGACAGATGGTGCGATTACTATAAATATGTCTTCGGCTTCCACCAGTTTGTCTCATATGATGACAAAGATATCTCCACCGAATTTACAGCACTACGCTCTAAAGTGATGGCAAATGACAGGCGTAATATCAAGTTCCCCATCAATGAACCGGCTTCGGGGAAACGAAAGAGCCAGATTCAGGAATATATCGACTTTAATTATTCAGCCGGTGTTCAGCATATCGCGCTCTACACTCCCGATATTCTCACAACCGTAAGCAATCTGCGTGACAATGGTGTCAGGTTTCTCAATATCCCTGACACCTACTACCAAACTGTATGGGACAGGGTAGGCAAGATAAAGGAGGACCGGGAACTGATCCGTAAATTCAACATTCTGGTCGACAGGGACGAAAATGGCTACCTGCTGCAGATCTTTACCAAACCGGTTCAGGATCGCCCCACATTGTTTCTTGAGGTTATCCAGCGGGCTGGTTGTGAGAGTTTTGGTAAAGGAAACTTCAAAGCATTGTTCGAATCCATTGAGCTTGAGCAGCGAAACAGAGGGAATTTGTAAGTGTACTATTTCGCAATTTCATGAGTAAACACTGTCTGAGCGAAAACCTGCAATTTTTCTGAGGTTCAAGGCGGCCGATACTATTAACCGGACGAATACATAAAGTATCTCGGAGTCTCGTACCTCGCTTACCGGGAGTCTCGTACCTCGCTTACCGGGAGTCTCGTACCTCGCTTACCGGGAGTCTCGTGCCTCGTTTACCTGAGGTTTAGAATTTGAGACCAACGAAGAAATTGGGATAATTGGCGGTTCTCGGTCAGGAACTAAATAGAGGTTCAATAACACACATCTTATCTGGCATCCTACGAGGAAAAACACATGGTCTACTATCATAAGCTGGGCAAGATTCCACCCAAACGACACACTGCTTTCCGCCAAAAAAACGGCTCCATTTACCAGGAACAATTGATGGGCAACCTGGGATTCAACGGCATTAAGTCGTTGCTCTACTCACTGCGTCCGCCAACCGCTCTAAAAAGTGTTGAGCGTATAAAAAGCCTTCACTGGGATATAGACCCGGACCCTACCCTCCGATTACGACATTTGCGCCCCCACAGATTGCAGAACACCGGAGCAAGCGCGGTGATAGACAGAGTACCACTTGTTTTTAACAACGATATTGCGGTTTCTATTGCCAAACCGTTTGTTGAAGACCAGTTCTTTTATCGTAACGGCGAGGGGGATGAGGTTGTTTTTGTTACCGAAGGTGAAGGAATTCTTGAGTCACAATTTGGTGAACTCGATTTTCGTCGTGGTGATTATCTGGTTATTCCACGAGGGATCATTCACCGCTACAGATTAACCGGCAACCAGAACATATTTCTCGTTATTGAAAGTAGAGGATATGTGCGTACGCCAAAGCGCTACCGAAACGAACATGGTCAACTTCTTGAAAACGCCCCGTTCTGTGAGAGGGATATACGCGCCCCCGCCCTGCTCAATACACGCGACATTGAAGGCGAGTTTGAAATAGTTGTCAAAAGCAGAAATGCACTGCAACGCATGATTCTTACTCACCATCCATTTGATACTGTAGGATGGGACGGCTTTTATTATCCATGGGCATTTAATATTTCTGATTTCGAACCGATAACCGGCCGCATTCATCAGCCACCAACAGTTCACCAGACATTTGAAAGTGACGGGTTTGTGATCTGTTCATTTGTTCCACGGCTCTTTGATTATCATCCGGATGCCATCCCGGCTCCATATAACCACTCGAATGTCGGCTCTGACGAGCTGCTCTATTATTGCTGTGATGAGTTCATGAGCAGAAAAGGTATCGAGTTCGGCTCAATCACTCTCCACCCAGATGGAATGCCCCATGGCCCGCATCCCGGCAAAGCCGAAGAGTCAATCGGCAAAAAATCGACCAAAGAAGAAGCGGTAATGATAGACACATTCAAGCCACTCTATGTTGCCAAAGCAGCCCTTGGTTGCGAAGATGACGATTACCAGACCTCCTGGCTTGAATAATACGATATGAGAAAATGAAAAAATCATTACATGCATTTCTGACCGGGCTAATTGATTATGCAGGATTCTTCCCACCTGCTCAACTCAATCTGGAGACTTCGCTGAATAATTTCGGCCTTTACCTAAGCCAGGATTACGGCTGGATGTTGAGCAGATGTATTCTCCCCTGTAACGAACTGGAGAATATTCAGAAAGATTACGATTTTCGTTACTCTGTTATTGTCAGCTCAGCAGTAACAGCAGAAGAAATAGAGAGCTTAAGTAAATTCTCTAAAAATATAACGATGATTGAAGTCAGCATAGCAGATTCCGACAGAAATTCGGCTCAATACACAGAGATGTTAGCTCATATCATCTCACGGCTTGAACTGGCAAATCTTTCCAATATCAGACTCTTTATTGAGGCAAATCAAATTGCCCCTGTTGTCGATGCTATAGTGCAATATAATTGTTCCCAAACCGGCAGTGGAAGCATAAGCGCGATAGGATACAAACTGCGATGCGGGGGGACAACCAGCAAGGCATTTCCTGCAGTTGAAAGGGTAGCAGAGGTTATAACCACCTGCAGCACCCGTAAAATACCGTTTAAATTTACGGGTGGCCTACATCAGCCACTCAGATATTATCACCCAGAAATGGCCATAATGCAACATGGCTTTATTAACGTTTTCGGTGCTTCCCTGCTATATGCAGCCAACCGGCTCCCGGAAGATCAGATCATCGAATGCCTGGAGGATGAAGATGCTACCAACATACACTTTACCGATGAACAGTTCTCATGGAAATCATACACGCTCTCAACCAGTGAAATAGACACTCTTCGGGAAAACCGCATAGTAAGTTTTGGCAGCTGCTCTTTTGAGGAGCCGCTTGAAGGGCTTGCCGGACTAGGGCTGTTATAACCCAGTACCTTTTGGAGCATACACGATGAGTACGACTACCGATCCAAATCTACGGTCTTTTATCGAATACGATACAGACTCCCACTTTCCTATTCAGAATCTCCCATTCGGAGTGTTCGAGGAACAGGGAAAGTGTCGTATCGGGGTGCGAATCGGCGACTACGTTCTCGATATGGCACTGCTGGAAGAACGGGATATATTCAAGCCGCTCTCATTACCAAAACTGTTTGGTACCTCCACTCTCAATCCATTTTTTTCGGAAGGCCGCAGAGTTTGGTCAGAGGTACGTAAAACTGTATCACGGCTACTGAGTTATGATGAACCTGAACTTCGCGATGATATAGAATTGCGTAACAGGGCCCTGCTCCCGGTGTCACAGGTCATTATGCAGATGCCTGTGGCCATTGGAGACTACACTGATTTTTATTCATCAAAAGAGCATGCGACAAACGTCGGCATCATGTTCAGAGGAAAAGAGAACGCTCTGATGCCCAACTGGCTACATCTGCCTGTTGCCTACCACGGTCGCTCAAGCTCAATTGTAGTTAGCACCACTCCTATACGACGTCCCAGTGGCCAGATGTTGCCGCCAGATCAGGACACACCAGTTTTTGCACCATGTAAACTTCTTGATTTTGAACTTGAGATGGGATTCTTTATAGGTCCGGGTTCAAAGCTTGGTGCTCCAGTACCGATAAACACTGCTGCAGAACATATATTTGGTATGGTGCTCGTTAATGACTGGTCCGCCCGTGATATTCAAAAGTGGGAATATCAGCCTCTGGGTCCATTTAACGGTAAAAATTTTGCCACATCAATCTCCCCATGGGTGGTACCGCTTGAGGCTCTTGAACCCTTTCGTTGTCAGGGACCTGAACAATCACCTACTCCACTGCCCTACCTGCAGACAACAGGTAAGCAGACCTATGACATCAATCTTGAGATATACCTGGAAAAAAGCTGCATTTCACGAAGTAATTTTAAATATCTCTACTGGAATATCTGCCAGCAACTGGCTCATCACACAGTGACCGGTTGCAACATCAATCCCGGTGACATGATGGCCTCGGGCACCATCAGCGGCCCCACACCTGACTCATATGGCAGCCTACTGGAATTATGCTGGAAAGGTACCCGAGAGATTCAACTTAAAAATGGTGAGATACGAAAATTTCTGCAGGACGGAGACACGGTAGCCATGACCGGCTGGTGTCAGGGCAATGGATACAGAATTGGATTTGGAGAGGTTATTGGTAAAATTCTTCCAGCTTAATTAACAACATTCAGATAAAGTGTTGCCACTCGGAACCACCATACATCACATAGAAAAAGCAGGGAAATCCACTGAGGACTCCCTGCTCTAACTCGTGCACCATTATCCTCTTTCAACTTCAGACGCTTTAGCCCGATTTTATCTTCTACTCAGATGACGTCAGGCCCATTGTTTGAGCACTGAACTATATCCCTTACGTTCATTAGTGAAACATTGAAGAATAAGAGGTCATAGCTACTGACATTCTGGGTAGAACCGGAGATGTTTTCCCGTTTCAGGCTCTCACATCCGTAATGTGTCTATTTCGTTTACTTGAGGAATGCAATATCCTTAATATCCACTACCAACTATGAGGTTATCTTTGGTTTTCTTGGCATAGGTATGCTTGACTTTACCTTGCCACTCATACTCAACCCACACGCCCTCAGGGGTAGCTTGCATTAAAGCTTCATAAACAGGAGGCGCCTTCTCGGCCAGGCTTTCACCCATAAGTGACGGATGTACCAGCATTTTCCCATCTGGTTCCATGACGAATGCATATGGCTGATATGCGTCAGCTTTGATCTCTTGAATATCCTGGCCACCTTCAATTCCGGCCACAATCATGTCAACATTCTTGCTGATAGCAGCTTCATCAACGCTTGCAAAAGTATAAGATGCAACTAAAAGAACGGAAAACAGTGATACGATAAAAGCTAATCTTTTCATATTTTTCTCCACATTTTTTATCGCAGCATTTGGTAGGTAGTGTGTGCTGCTCACAATGCAAATCTCTTAAGGACTAACAATCCCGTCACGTATCTACAGCCTGTAATGTATTAACCTGTCTGTTCACCTCCTATGCTTCATGTATTTTACAGGTAGAGGGTATGCTGAATCAGCCATACCTGTTACCCAAGTTCTATAAATCAACATATGTCTTATCCGGATCCCTCGACAATCGGTGTCACATGTTATTCTGACATATGTGACACCAATTATACGAACAGCCGGCTTGGGAGTGATGCTTCAGGCTGACATTCACCTTAAAGCATGTTCTATGCCAATATTCAAAACAAGAGGCAAGTAACTGTATGTTCGTGTATTATGAAGCACGCACATTCATGACAGGTTACATATTTTGCACACTCAATGTGCAAAAAGGAGCTTTGGAGAGAGTGAAAACACATCATTATTCCTGATAACGATGCCGTGTAGCGATTAGTCCATCCAACTTACAGAAACTTAGGTCAATTCCACTTACGATAAAGATGAACAACATAGCCATATTGAACCAAAGTGCATAACTGGTCAGGTAGAATTTTCAAAATTAAAACGTGCGAAAGAAAAAAAGAGAATGGAAAAAGAAAAGAAGCAAATAGTGTAACCAATTTTGCAAGATTTGCGCACAAAACATCATCTACCTGGAAAACCATCGTTTTTTTGGCTTTGAAACTAAGGGAGTATATACCATCACTGTGTTACGACCTGCATTTTTAGCTTCGTAGAGTGCGCTATCAGCGTTGCCTATAAGGTCGTCCTTTTTGAAATCGGGGTTTGCCGGCTGACCACAGCCAATCCCGATACTCACCGTTACAGCATAAGAATTATCCCCATCTTTAAAATCATGCCCGGACACCGCACGGCGCATTCTTTCCGCAACCTGTTTTGCCTCATCTTTCGTGGTTTCCGGTAGAATCACGACAAACTCTTCGCCTCCGTATCGTGCCAGCAGGTCGTACTTTCTGAGCTGCCCCACAACCACTTTACAGAATTCTATAAGAACGAAATCACCCACCTGGTGACCATACGTGTCATTGAATGATTTGAATTTATCGAGATCAATCATCAGTAAAGAGAGATTACAATCATCCACCCGACTTGCTCTGCTGATCTCCTCATCAAGAGCATTCTGAAAAAAGCGATGGTTCTTAACGCCAGTAAGGCCATCTATATATGCAAGATTTTCAAGAATCGTATTTTTATCCTCTAGCTCTCTGGTCAGTTTTTCTAACTGCACCTGCTGTTCAAGGAGTTTTCGATTAATCTCGTCATACGACATATTCAGAAGACTCAATTTTATATTGGCCTCCATTAAGGTTTCTTCAACCGATTTGGTTTGCTCAGCCTCCAACCCAAAGCCCTCAGCCGCCCTGTCCACCTCCACATGAATCTCTTTTAATATCTGATTTATTTCAACCGGTCGCAAGCAGAAATGGTCCTTAGCCGTGGTTCTGAAGAGTTTGTGATATTTCTGAGGATCTTTTTCGCTAAGGACTTTTGCCAGGATATCTGAAAGATGACACACCTTGGCATTGAGCGCCACTGCGTCATCATCACCCTCATATGAATCCGGTCTATGATGATACTTCAGTGGCTGTGCCAAAGAATCAGGAAAGCCCCATTCTTTGGCCATTACATAACTGGTAAGCGGATGATCCACCCCCAGACATGCAGTCTCAATTGCATCATCCTCAAGTTCATTCCCCTGTGCTTCCTGCATCTCCAGCACTTTATGGTAATCTTCATGCATAGTGTTGGCGAGAATGAGTTTACCAAGATTCTGAAGCAGTCCGCTAAGAAAAACCTGTTCATCATCTATTGCAAGCGGTGTCTTAAGCGTTTTGTAAATCAGCTTTGCCGCAACCGCGCGCGCAAGCGAACTATGCCAGAACTCCTTGTAATCAAAATTTACATCGTCGCGACCCTTTAATGAAAAAAATGCGACAGAAAGTACCAGATTCTGGACAGCATTTAAGCCGAGCAGATTAACTGCCTGGGAAATAGAAGCGATCTCATTTGGAAAACTATAAAATGCTGAATTAACAACTTTGAGAAGTTTACTGGAGAGACTCACGTCCATCGCTATAAGATCGGCAATTTCCGACATCTCAGTATCTTCTTTTGTGAGTAGACCGATAAGTCGTGCTGCTGCAGCAGGAATTGTCGGCAGATCCTCAGAAAAGAGAATGGCCTTTAAGATTTTTTCTTTTTCATTGTCTATACTATCAGATTTTTCCATATGACCCATCGCATACATGTCGAATAGCCGAATTCATTAACTAAACGGACCAAAACATTTTTACGATAACGTGTAATAAGAACCAACATCCCAGTCCTCTTTTAGAGTATAACGTACACAGATCATATGCAACAAATGCGACTTCGGAATTCAGTACACAATTCACATCAGGCTGTCAGCGGCCAGAATATTGGAATTATCACCATCAGGATCACAAGAATAACTAGTGTGAGCGGAACACCAACCTTCACATAATCTAAAAATTTATATCCACCAGGCCCCATGACCAGCACATTTGCAGGGTGCGAGATAGGTGAGGTGAAACTCGATGAAGCCGCCATGGCGATACCCATCATTAACGGATAGGGGGATATCCCTAACCCCGCAGACGTCTCAAGAGCAATCGGCACCATGAGCACGACCAGAGCCGCTGTAGGGATGATACTGGTAGCCAGGAATGTTATAACAAGCAGGCCAAATAATACACCGTATGGCCCCATAGGCCCCAGCAATCCGATTACACTTTCAGCAACAAGCGATGCTGCCCCGCTCTTATCAAGCGCCACGCCGAGCGGCAGCATACCCGCTATTAAAAACACCGCCTTCCACTCAATATATCGATATGCCTCTTCCATGGTAAGACATTTGGTCAGCACCATAAAAGCCGCACCAATCACCACAGCGATATAAATTGGCACCCATCCCATAATAACCGGCAGCAGAACTGCAGCCATTATCGCCAGAGCCGTTTTCGCCTTTTCTTCCCTGGCAACTTCCTGCATATTCTCGGTCAGGACGACAAAATCCGGCTCTCTGCCAAGTACTTCAAGTTTCTTCCATGAACCAAAAAGCAGTAGTGCATCACCTAACTGCAACTGCAAATCGCGCAGCCCAGTTCTAATGACTTCACCTTTTCGCCAAACGGCAAGAACTGTCAGACCGAATTTCTCCCTAAAGGAGATTTCCATGAGTGTCTGTCCGGTGAGCACCGAGTGAGGTGAAAGGATAACTTCAACAAAGCCGACCTTATCATCTTCGAGGAAGGAGAGATCTTCAATATCCCCCTGCCCTTTTTCAAAAACTGCTTCAAGGCCCTGCATAAGCAAAACAGCTACCAGGTCAGACATCCCTGCAACAATTAGCCTGTCGCCCGGTTCAAAGATCACATCAGAGGTAGCAACACATGCAGAACCATCTTCACGTATGACAGAGAGGATCTGTACATCGAGAGCATCGCCCAGACAACTCTCGGAGACAGTCATTCCAAGAAGACGGGAGCGATCCGGAATAGTAAACAGGCGTACCTTTCGACCATGTTCGTATTTATTGATAACATCCGATTTATCAAGCACTACAGGCGGCATTACGCCATTTACCCCAGCCAACTCGTCAATGCTCGTTATTGGTCCATGTACTACCAGCACATCTCCGGCACGCAACTGCTCGGACTTCATATGGTTAACTATTTTCCGGTCATAACGAATAACCTCAAGAATATTCAACCCATATTGATTTCGAAATCCCAGCTCCGAAAGGGTCTTTCCGACCCAGGCACATTTTGCTGAGAGCTGCACCTCAGCAATCTGCTGATCAAATCCGAGCAGGCCATGTTCTTCAGTTTCACCGGTCTCTGAAAGCAACTGCCCCCAGTTGTTCATCTCTTGAATACGATCCAGACGCCCTTCAACAATGAGTTCATCTCCGGCCAGAATTTCTTCCTGTATTTCTGGAGCAAGGAAAGTTTTCCGGTCTCTATTTATGCCGATAACATTCAACCCCAGCCTTGAACCGAGATGGCTGGAAGCCAGGGTATGCCCTATCAGTGCAGAGTTTTCAGGTATTTTGATTCGGAATAGTCTTTCCTGGATACGATATTGCCGGATTACTTGCTGTTCGTTGCTCACACCAGCATCAAGAGGATTGGTGCGTGGCAACAGTCTGATGCCGATAAAGGTGACAAATAGCATTCCTGCCGTCATGACGATTATTCCGACTGGTGTGAAATCAAATAAACCGAAAGGAGTTAATCCATTTGTACGAAGTGCCTCGCTCACCAGAATATTGGGCGGTGTACCAATCATGGTGGTCAAGCCGCCAAGCAATGAACCGTAAGCCAGTGGCATAAGCAAAATTGATGGAGAATGCCCGGTTTTTCTGGAAATATCCATAACGACAGGAAGCATTAGAGCAGCCACTGCAACATTATTCATAAAAGCAGAGAGCCCACCAGCGATAAGCATAATTAGAAGAATAATCCTGGCTTCGCCCGTTCCAGCGACTTTTAACAGATTCCTTCCCAGGATATTGGCAATACCTGTTCTGGTCAGGCCTCCGCTTAAAATAAATACCGCCCAGATAGTAACCACCGCAGGATTACTGAAACCGGCCAAAGCATCGGTCGGGCTTACCAATCCTGTGACAGCAAGCACTCCCAGCACAAGGAGCGCCAACACCTCAAGAGGCATAACCTCTGTCACCAATACGCCTATCACCACAACTAAAATACCAAGTACCAGAAGAATCTCCGGTGTCATTTCATAGCTCCATTTTTTTCATTTTAAATTACCGACAGGTCTGAAATCAGCAATGAGATAAGTAATTAGCATCCCCAAAACTCTATCATATACTTTAACATTTTACAGGTATTCATATGTCGAATTCCCGCTATCTCAACCAGAGATGCTTCTCATTATCATTCCTTTTGAAAGTACAATGCAGATTGCGTTAAAAAATATTTTTCTCATTTGCACACTGATTCAACTGTGTGATAGGATTCATTCGAATCAATAAAAAGCAATTCTTTATACGAATTTCATATTTACACTTCAGGGCCTACGGGATTTTCACTTCACTATCTCGAACGATTGATTTGCTCTCAGGCGATACTGCCTGGCGAACTGCAGTACAATGAAATTACAACCATATGATTGGTATGAGCGCTCTCGGCAAGTACTTACTCTGTGCTTACCGGATGTTTCCCTTTAACCCAACATGGAGAGTATGCCTAATGTACACAGAAGCGTTTAAAACATTTACGGAACAGGCAGAAAAAAGCCTGTCTCCAATGACCCTATTCAACAAAATGATGGCTAAAAATATTGAGCAGATGACTGAACTTCAGGTCAATGCAGTTCGTGCATACAGCGAACTGGGTGTCAACCAGATAAAAGCCGCAACAGAAATAAAAGATGTAACCAGCCTAGCCTCGTTCAACAGTAGTCAGCTCGCCACCCTGGCAAAAATTTCTGAACAGGTTTCAGAAGACAGCAAAAAAATTCAGGATATTGCTCAGGAGTTCAAGGACGAGTTGGACGCCCTGGTATCTGAAAACACAAAAGCGACTGACAAAAAGTGACCTAGTGTCATATCATGTGTCAGATGTCGTAATCATGTGAAGCTTTTTCTCTTCCTGCGAGGCACGAGTGATGGAGCATAGCAGCGCTATGTAACAGAACGAGTAACGAAGTCAGGAAGTGAAAAGGGCGAACAGAATTAGACATCTGAGGCATGACAGGTCACTAGTCCACATGGACAGAGAACAATCATTCATTCGAAATGATATCACAGTCTCCTCCGGCGTCGGACGGTCCTTTACCACTGTGTAACTGACCGTCTTGCGATTTTCCGATCACCCATCTCTAAATATGTACACATAACACAAATAACCTTGTGCCTGCAGAATCGCCTCTACCCACGTGCCTGCCAGGTCATTTAACCGAAAAATATCATACAAATTTCGGTCTCATGGGAGGATTCATGTTTCAAGATTATATATCAGGATTTGTAGATCAATTTCAGAAGTGCAATGATCTGTGGTTGCAGGAATTTGATCGCAACAAGGCTGCATTCAACACCCCGCTCAACAAAGCTATCTACGAAATGAATATGGAAGATTTCTTCAGATTTTTTGAAGGAGCTGCCAACCAGCCAGCCACTCTCCTTAAGGTTCAGATGAACTGGTGGGAAAGTCAGTTGAAAATCTGGCAGAATATTGCCCTGGCCGAAAACGACGAGCCGGTAGTGAAAACAGAGAAAACCGATAAACGGTTCGATGACGAGTCCTGGCAGAAGGAGATGTTTTTTAATTTCATTAAACAGTCCTACCTGCTTTATAGCAAGACCATGTTCGAAATGATTGAATCAATCGAGGGTCTTGATCCCAAAGTGAAAGAACGACTTGTATTCTTCACTCGTCAGGCAATTAACTCAATGTCACCGAGTAATTTTGTACTCACCAATCCCGAACTGCTCAGACTGACGCTTGAAAAAGACGGAGAAAATCTTGTTAACGGCCTGCAACAGTTACGAAAAGATATGGAGACGAGTGCAGACGTGCTGCGCATCAGTATGACAAGCGATGAAGCCTTCCAGTTAGGGGAACACATCGCCGCCACTCCCGGTGATGTTATCTTTAAAAATGAAATTTTTGAACTCATCCAGTTCAGACCGAAAACAGCACAGATATTCGAGACACCGCTACTGATTGTTCCGCCGTTTATCAATAAATATTACATTCTCGATCTCCGGGAAAACAACTCAATGATCAACTGGCTGGTTGAACAGGGATATTGTGTTTTCACAATATCCTGGCTAAATCCGGGCAAAGAACACGCAACTATCGGTTTTGAGGACTATGTGCTTGATGGTGTCGTGAAGGCGGTATCAGTCATTGAAAATATAACAGGTCAGGAACAGGTCCATGCAGCTGGATATTGTATTGGAGGAACCGTACTTGGCTGCGCTGTTGCTTACTACGCAGCAAAAAGGATGAAGCCACGCATAAAATCCGCCTCATATTTTACGACCCTGCTTGATTTCTCCCTCCCCGGAGAAGTAGGAAACTATGTCAACGAACCACTCATCAATGCTCTGGAAATGCAAAACGAGGTGAAAGGGTATATGGATGGGCGGACACTGAGTGTGATATTCAGCCTACTGAGAGAAAACTCGCTCTACTGGAACTACTACATCGAAAATTACTTAAAAGGCAGTTGTCCCAACGATTTTGACATTCTCTATTGGAACGGTGACAGCACTAATATTACTGCCGCAGCCCATAGTTTCCTGCTACGCGAACTCTACCTGAACAACAAATTGATGGAGCCTAAAGGCATTAAAATCGGTACCGTCTTTATGGACCTGAAAAAGATAATGACCCCGAGCTATTTTATCTCAACACTTGATGACCATATCGCGCTCTGGCAGGGAACCTATAAAGGTGCGTTAAAACCACGTGGTGACACAACGTTTGTGCTGGGAGGATCAGGTCACATAGCAGGAATAATCAATCCTCCCTCAACAAACAAATATGAGTACTGGGTGAACGATAACCTCTGTGACAACGCAGATGAATGGCTTGATGGTGCAGAGAATCACAAAGGTTCATGGTGGCCGCACTGGAAAAACTGGCTCACCGGAAACACCAGCAGTGAAATGGTTGAACCATATCCACAAGGTTCAAATACTCATAAAATACTCGCACCCGCACCTGGGGAATATGTAAAACAACGATTGCCTATCAGTGAGAACGTTTAATGCACAGAGAATACAGGTAACTGCAAAATTTCCAGGCCCCGTTCAACACATTATATTTATTACGGAGCCTGGGTTTGCGCCTCTACCTGCGAAAAACTTTATTGCTGAAAAAGCATAGCAAGCTCTATTTTTTAGAGAAAGTTTCGTTATGAAGAAAATCTGGAACTTCACGCCTTTTAGGTGGTGAAGGGGCGTGATCTGGATATCCCATCGGAAGGAGGGCAACCACTTCATACTCTGCTGGCACTTCAAGCAATTCCGCTGCCTTCTCATGGTTAAAAAATCCAACGACAACAGAACCAAGCCCTTCGGCATGTGCCGTAAGAGACAATGTCTGGGTGATCAGGCCCAGATCAAACATCAGCCAGTCATCAAATTTTGTTGACTGCTGGCCTTTATAATAACCTGATTGTTTCTTTTTCCCGCAGATAACCAGAGTGACAGGCCCTTTAGCTATTGCCAAAGTAGCCGGATTTTTGGGAGAGACCATTTCAGCAAGTGACTGTAACCGTTTCTCGTCTTTTACAGCTATAATCTCCCAACACTGACTATTGGCCCAGGAAGGCGTCCAACGTGCAGCTTCAAGGATTCTCATCATCTTATCGTCTTCAATTGGCCGGGACTCAAAACGCCTGATACTTCTTCTTGTGGTGACAATCTCCATAAAGCTCTGCATGCAATCCTCCTTACAAAAAAGTGATTTCTACAAATTCACCATCAACTCGACTGAACAGAGTTTTTGGCTGATGACTTCAACATCCTGCCGCGATACCATGAGAAATAGGTTCCAACTAAGCAAAACGATGCAGATATCATAAAGACCACCCGAATTGTCAGCAGAAAACGATCGTAGTTGTCTGGTCCGATAGCTTCTCTGCCAACCAGTAATGATAAAGCCACCGTTGCCACGGCCATACTGAACATCTGTCCCAGAAGCCGCATCGTAGCTACCAGTCCAGAGGCCAGGCCATAATGACGCTTTTCAACTGCGCCCATCATTGCGCTCATATTCGGTGAGCTGAACAGGGCAAAGCCGGTTCCGAGCAAGATAAGATTAGCAATAATCAATCCAATCGGTGTCGCGGCATCAAGTCTACTGAATAGGAAAACACCAAGAACTGTAATTGCCATACCGCTTGTTGCCAGTAATCGCGGTTCAATACGATCAGAAAGGCGGCCTGCCAATGGCGATAGTGTAGCCATAACAACAGGTTGCGCCATAAGTACGCTACCAGCCATCTGGGGTGATAATCCTTTGATAAATTGCAGGTATAAACTGACTAGAAAAGTTACACCAAAGGTTGCTGAATAGTTGAGCAGAGCCGCATAGCTTGAATAGGCAAAGACCTTATTCACTGCAAAGAGCTCCACCTCAAAAACGGGATGCTTGCTCCTGCCTTGATGCCATATAAAAAAAACAGAACCGATACAACCTGAACAGATGAGCACGATACCCAGTGCAGAAGGCAATCGTGTCGCGCCATAAACCAGGCCCATAATCGAAAATCCATACAGTAGGCAGCCAGCTATATCCAGCTGTTGGTCACGATCTCCGTACCATTCACCCACCAGATATTTCAAGGTTAACCAGATTGAGAGAGCACCCATGGGTAACATCAACAGAAAGATCATCCGCCAGCCAAGATAATGCGTTATATATCCACCCGCAAAAGGCCCCACTGACAGACCAACATAGACAGCTGCGACATAAATCCCGATAACTTTTCCCCGTCGGCTGGGTGGGAAAATGGAGGTGATTATCGCCATACCGGTCGAGACAAACATTGCTGCCCCAAGCCCCTGAAGCACCCTGCAGAATATGAGCACGGCACCACTCTCGGCAAAGACGGCTGCCACAGCTCCAACGGTATACACTGCAAGCCCGGCACCAAATACTTTCTTTCGGCCGTGGATATCAGCAATTTTGCCCGAAGGGAGCAGACCTACAGCAACAGCCAGCAGATATGCTGTTGATATCCAGCTGAGCTGAACTGCATCCATCTGCAGTTCATTCTGTATTGCAGGCAGAGCCACATTGACCGACGAGATCATAAACGGCCCCATAAACGAGGTGAGTGTGGCCACAAACAGGGCTGAACGCTCCTGTGCCGAAGTGTTATCTGGTGTTTTTTCCATACAATGCTCTTAAAGCAAACAGGTTTTCCTTAAAAGGGACTGGTTTCCTTAACCTTTTGAAACTTTCAACCTATCCGCTTCTTGCCTGCAAAACAATAGATTTTACAGTAAAACTTCATCCCTTAAAGCGGTACATCTGATTGCGAGGAATGAGTAAGAGATTACCCAGCAGTTGCATATCTTTGGCTTTTAATGACAAGGCTTTCTTTCGCACTTCATTAATGACCTGTGCTGCACATGTTTTTTGCCAAAACCAGTCAGAAAAATCCGTAGGATCAGAAATATCTTCGGATCTGGTGGAGAGTGCCTCAAAGTAGAAAGCTTTCAAATCCTCCGCTGCCATCCTGAGCTTATCAGCCAGATCAACTCTTTCACAGTTTGTGCTGACCAATTTATCATGCAAAAAATCACTCAGGAAAGAAGCCAACTGATCCGGCCCCACGCCACAGAGATCGGAAGTTGTTCGCTTTCGTTTGCTGCCTGATACGGTAAACCAGCTCATCATAGAGTTAATTTCGGCACTGAGTTGATTGAGCAGAGAATCAATTGGATCTGGAGATTCGTTAAAACGTGTAAAATCTACAGGACATGCCGGAAGAGATTGTATAGAAGTGTCATTTTCTACATCACACGGAAAATCTTCAAGAATCGGCCCCTGATCACGCTCGAGCAAGGAAAGTGCCTTTTCGATCACAGCCTGTTGAAATTTAGCATCACCAGGTTTTCCGAGTGGACGGCCAAGTGGAAATGAGACCCAGAGAGCACGGGGTGCCAACATTTTTAAGGTATGTTCACGAATCAGACTAATCTGCGTTGTGGCCATACCTTCAGCCTCTAGATAATGTGAGAGCCCGCCAACTGCGCGCGTGCAATTAGGTCAGACTGGAACCAGCAGAACAGCATCCACCTTGTCATCTTTGAGTAGCGAGGCAACGATTCGTGCCTCCTGCTCCATATTCACAGGGTCAGTTGCTCCCATAAACGAGTAATGGTATGTGGCAACTGATTCTATTTGCTTGTTTGCAGCCAACTCTTTAAGTCGGTCCAGCGGGAATACGAGATTCATGTCCAGCTGGAAACCAGTTCGATCAAAGTTTGTGGAAATATGGCTCATCACCAGATCATTGGGATCGATATCAGAAGGGATAATCCTGTAGCCGGTATCACCAACTCCAAATGGAGGATCCCCCCGCCTGTGAAGGCCAGCTGTAGAGACAATAGCCACCCGCGACTGCGTAACCTTTACTCCCGGAACCAGAGGGGTGGCCGCATAGGTCGGACAGGGAAGATTCTGTAAATGTTCTCTCTCATGCTCCTCAAACTCGCGTAATCGAACCATCCACTCTCCTCATTATTTGTAAAGGTGCGTTTATCTAATAGGCAAAAGAGTTCAGACAAGTGCTTTATACAATGGACATTCAGTCTCTATAGGTAGCCCCTGTCGATATCTTCTGAGCAACTCTTTTGAACGATCGGCCAGCATTCTGCGAACCTCACGGCGGCGTCCTTTAATACGTGCAATATGCATCTGATCATAGGCAGTGGTATTATGACGCATCCAGGCAATTACAGCAGCCTGCGCACGTTCTTCAACTGGGATTCGCTCGGTTCGGGCAACCGTTCCTGAGCCAACTGGAGTTGCATGTTCAGTGACAGAACGTGCAAGTTGTTCAGCGACTTTCCGGTGATCTGTATGGAAATTCAAAAAGCGCAATGTCTGCTGATAAAATTCCTCGACATACTGACTATGTTTTCGATCTCTGCGTTGCTTGTCAGCGGCTTTTTTTCTTTCGAACTCCGGGGTTGCTCGCTTTGCTTCAAGCTCTGCTTTTGCAGAAAGAATATACTCTTCTTTGGTCCAGATCCCTTTTGACATTGTACGCCTGCCCTTCTGCACCTGGACCTGCCAGCAAACACCAAGCTTTTTTACATTTCTGGTAAGCGGCCCGTCCCCAGCTGCCAAAAAGGCCCAATCTGCGGGTGGTGTCAACACTTCACGTTTTTCAGAAATTACTGTTCCGATCTTAAAACCAGGGCTAACTATTCTGTTCTTATCAGGCATAAATATATAAATAGTGTTTATCTTTATTCTTTGTTTTCCTGTCTAGCGTTTTACCATAATGAGCTTGAGCGCAAGTCCCGCAAAAACTGATCCTGCAATTCTGTTGAGTATCTTTGTTGCTCGCTCAGACTTTGCCAACCACTCACCAAATGTTCCGGCAAGCAGGCTCACTCCTCCAAATATGAGTATCGTCGATACAATAAAAAGTGCACCGAGTACCATCATCTGGGGAATGATAGGACCATATTCTGGATTAACAAACTGCGGTAAAAATGCCAGGAAAAATATTGAAACTTTAGGGTTAGTCACATTCATGATAACACCACGGAAATACAATTTGTTTAATTGTAATTTTTTAACCGCACCAGTGCTATCCACTCCACCTCCAGCCTTAAACGACTGATAGGCAAGGTAAATGAGATATGCAGCACCGATATATTTCAGAGCATTAAAGGCCAGTGCAGATGTCTGAAATATGGCTGCAACGCCAAGACTCACAGCAGCAGTATGCACGAGAATTCCGGTGCAGAGGCCGACCGTTACAACAAGGCCTGCCCGCTTACCATGCTGGGCTGACTGGGCTAATACAAAAAGATTATCAGGTCCGGGCGTCAATGCCAGCAGGATAGAGGTAGTGAAAAACACGAGTAATGTTTCAATCGGTAACATAACCAGCTCCAGAGAGTATTAAACAAAAAAAGAGGGCGAACCGGAAATCCCGATCGGCCCTCTTTATCAGACAGTCTAACTCAATTAATTATCAACCGAGAAGCGCCTTAACCTTTGCCTTGATATCATCAGCGCCCATTCCCTGAAATGGAATCTGCTCACTGAGTCCACCCTGGCCGATCTTACAGGTACCCATGGTACCGAATTTCGGTGCAAGACCACGCTCAAGCAACCAGGTTCCATACTTAGAACCGAGACCAGTTTTGGAGTTCTGAGTTTCGACAACAAGAGCCATAGGAGATGTACCAATCTTCTCCATCATATCTTCATCGATAACATTCAGTGTCGGCTTATTGATAAGACCTACATCAATACCTTCAGCTTTGAGCTGCATAACAACATCGAGGCAACGATAGAGCATCTCACCGTAGCTGACGATATATCCCACAGTACCTTCACGGACAACCTCGTCTTTACCTGGAACGAAGGTGTATCCCTCGTCGTACATTTTGTTACCTTGCTCGCTTAAGATCCATGGAGTTGCAGAACGGGTGGTGTAAACAAAACGCAGACCGGAATCATTGAAAACTGTATTCATCATTGCTTTCAACTGTAATGTATCAGCAGGGAAATAGAGACGTGTGTCATCACCTTCAGCAAGAGCGTTATCTGCAAAGAAATTGTTGATTCCGAAGTGGCAAGTGTTATCCGCCATATCATCAACACCGGAGTGTGAGAAATGGGCAATAACGTTCGCCTTGTTGAGACGAGCCATGGTGACTTCTGAGATTACCATTTCCTGGAATGCAGCAAATGTACCGAAAATCCCCTGACGCCCTGCCTCTGAACCAAAACCGGCAGCAACAGAGTAGTTGTTACGCTCCATTATACCAGCGGTTACGTAGACGCCAGGGTGATTTTTACGGATGTGATGCAGACCACATGAACCTTCAAGATCAGAATCTACTACAAGAACTTTCTTTTCAATATCATCCATGCCATCAAGGATTTCGCAGACAACTTTACCGAAATCGTCACGGCACTTGCCCATCTCAGGTGTTGATCCCTGATAAGTAGCTTTTACCTTGTCTACCTTAAAGTTTTCAAGCAGCTCAACAGCTTCTGTGTAGTTGCGTTCTTTAAGGTAATCAACCGCAAGATTGACAGGAATAACGTCATGACCTTTCGGCAGACCTTCAATTCCCGGAACACCAACAGCCATCAGTCTTCTGTTTACAAGAGCAACAGGACCATCGGTAACCATTGCCTTCTGCATACGTGCAAACAGCGCGTCAAGATCTTCACCGTCTCCAGCATTAACCTCAAGACCGTGACCTGCAAGAGTTTTAACCAAGTCGTAACCCTTCATATACTTGGTCGGGTGACCGGCGATGGTTACATCGTTATCATCAAGAAAGAGTTTAACATTGAGCTCGCGCATAACTGCATATCGGGCTGCTTCAGCATCATCACCTTCCATTTGCGAACCGTCACTGCCGAACATGACAACGATTTTATCTTTGTCAGCTTCAGCTACACCGTTTATATAACTCCACATGTGACCAAGACGACCGGATGAGAAGAAAACACCTTCAGCATCGTCACGCTCAGGATGACCATAGTACCCTTTACCAAATTCGCGATAATGCAGCAGAGACTCTTCATCACGATGACCATTAAGAACTGCCATCATGTACTGAATAGCTACGCGATGTCCAGCTTCGTCGAAGTATACTGGATGAACCTTGTCGGAACCCTTCATAAAGCCGTCAGCAATCAGCAACTCAGGTACGATATCAAAAGCACCACCGGTGTGACCGCCAAGCCCTTTAACATTTGCCAGTGCAGTAAAAAAGATAAGGCTGTCGCGCACTATACGGATATTCTCCTTAAGAGTAACGCGCTGCTCATCAGTCAGCTCTGTCTGGTTCAGGTCCAGCTTTAATGGGGTATAACCGCTAAGGTCAATAGGGAATTTCATTTCTTTCCTCCGGGGAAATTCTACTCAGATGGTAATAACGGGTTTGAAGTCTATTATACAGAAAGCCCGGTAATAGGCTGTATTCAGTAGATTTTTATGGCAACAACCAATACATGTAGCTATTAATCAGGCATGGGTATCGACACCATAGTGGTGTTGATACCCATACATACACATCTAGGATAAGGCTAAAGCCCTTATCTCATTAAATAAATGTTTGTTTATTCAGGTGCGCCAAGACGTCTTGAAAGTTCCTGGGCAGTGTCGATAACTTTATTAGTAATTCCAAGCATCTGCTCATAACTGTCGAGATCGGTGAGCGTTGATACACTCAGTGCAGCACACACTTCTCCGGTATTATCCCGGACAGGTGCGGATACGCAGCGGACCATTTTCCA
This sequence comes from Desulfosediminicola flagellatus, assembly GCF_005116655.2. Taxonomy (GTDB): domain Bacteria; phylum Desulfobacterota; class Desulfobulbia; order Desulfobulbales; family Desulfocapsaceae; genus Desulfopila; species Desulfopila flagellata. The sequence goes on from NZ_CP050698.1 coordinate 5,347,424, forward strand.
GTTTTCTTCATCATCAGTTGCCCAACCGCGCTTACGTACCTCAAGCAGACTTGATTTGACCTCTTCTGCGTTAACTCGGGTATTTGGTGTAAGCTTGACAAAATCAACCTTTTTAAGAATCCTGTCGACTTCTTTATCCGGCTTCCAGGCTAACAGAACCTTGCCCATTGCGGTAGAATGCACACCAACTCGCTTGCCGGCCCAGGTATCTATGGATATTGAACCGTGTACATTCTCTTTCACAAGGTAAATAACCTCAGAACCATCAAGGATACCAAGATGTACAGTTCGTTGTGTGTCATTTGAAAGTGCTTTGACAAGCGGCCGCGCTTCAGTGGTCATATCCACATGAGCTGCTGCCTTTGCACCAAGTTCGATGAGGCGCAGGCCAAGGGTATACCTGGCACTTTCACCAACTTCACGAATAAATCCAAGGGATTCAAGGGTGCTTATAGTTTTATAAGTACTGCTTTTAGGGTGACCAAGTGTAGTATGGATCTCGGTAAATGAAGCTTCTCCACGCTGAAGGAGAAACTCGAGAATCTCGTTGGCCTTGATAAGTGCCGAAACGGCATAGAATTTTTTTGGCATAACTCAACACGATAACTTAGGAAACAGCAGTCTGTTTTCTTTTGCTGTTTGATTACAGCTTTCTTCTAAAGTTTCACTTAGGAAACCACATCTAGAAAATGCTCTTTCTTTGCCGTTATGTCAATATAAAACTACCTCCTGATCCCCCAGACACCTACGATTTTTACATTCCACGCCATTACTGTTACAGTTTTCAAGGCTTTGCCACATGGCAAGCAACCATACTTTCTCCAACTGGTCGTATTAGCGGTACCTCTTTCGGGCAGACATCAGTCACTACCGGACAACGAGGATGAAAAGTGCACCCGGAAGGCGGGTTCATCGGTGAGGGCAACTCCCCTTTAAGTACAATGCGTTTTTTCTCTTTAAAAGGATCAGCAACCGGCGTTGCCGAAAGCAATGCCTGGGTATAGGGATGTTTAGGGTTTTCAAAAACAGTGTCCCTGCTGCCTGACTCTACAGGAACCCCGAGGTACATAACCATTACATCATCAGCAATATGGTGAACAACAGAGAGATCATGGCTAATAAAAAGATACGCGAGATTAAGACGCTCCTGCAATTCAGCAATCAGATTAAGTATTTGTGCCTGAATAGAAACATCCAGGGCTGATACAGGTTCATCGAGTACGAGAATCTCTGGCTCAAGCATAAGAGCACGCGCTACCGCAATACGCTGACGCTGACCACCAGAAAACATATGTGGATAACGATCATAATGTTCAGGACGCAGCCCAACCATATCAAGCATTTCCCGAGCCAGCTTTTCACGTTCAGCTTTGGTTTTTTCTGTATTAACTAAAAGCGGCTCTTCCAGCGCATGTCCGATTTTCTGTCGTGGATTGAGTGAGCCGTAAGGATCTTGAAAAACAATCTGCACCTTGGAGTGATAGCCTCTGCGTTCTGCCGGGCTCAGATTTGCAATATCCACACCGTCAATTTTCAATACACCCGAGGTTGGCTCCTCAATCATCGTGACAAGTCGCGCCAGTGTAGATTTACCACACCCGGATTCTCCAACTACGGCAAGAGTCTTGCCACGTTGAAGACTGAAAGAGGCACCATCCAGAGCCTTCACCACTGCAGGATCCTTGAAGGTTCCCCTGCTCACATAGTAATGACGCGCAATATTATCTGCTTCAAGAACTACTTCATGTTTCATGCCGCAACCCCCTTGTTCTCTGGATGCCCTATTGGTTTGCCATCAAGAAGAGGATAGTGACATAGTGCCCTGCCAACCTTCTCGTCTGCTGCTTTTGGAGGTGTAGTGCGACACAACTCAGTAACAAATGAACACCGCGGGGAAAACAAACATCCTTCAGGTCGGTCAAACTGACCAGGAACAACGCCCAGAATTGATGGAAGAATTTTTGCATTACTTCGTTCAGGAAGAGATGCAAGCAAGGCGGCTGTATACGGATGATGCGGATCTGTGAAAAGGCCTTTGACATGCTGCTTTTCAACCTGCTGACCTGCATACTGAACAACAACCCTCTCTGCAGTTTCTGCCACAACACCCATATCATGAGTAATCAGGATAAGTGCCATATTCTGCTCGTCCTGAAGTTTTAACAGTAAATCAAGAATCTGAGCCTGAATCGTCACATCAAGAGCTGTTGTAGGTTCATCAGCAATAAGAAGACGGGGGTTACAACTGATAGCCATAGCAATCATAACTCTCTGACTCATACCGCCTGAGAGTTGATGCGGAAAAGCTGACAGCCGTTTCTTAGGTTCAGGAATGCCGACCAATTCAAGCAATTCAAGTGCCCGTGCATACCGATCTTTCCGATTCATATTTTTATGAACCTTGAGTGATTCAGTCAGTTGAAATCCAACTGTAAAGCAGGGATTAAGGCTGGTCATCGGTTCCTGGAAAATCATGGTCAACTCACAACCAATGATAGACCGCATCTGCTTGGTATCCATCGTCAGCATGTCGCGACCATCAAACCGCAACACATCGGCGGTTACGGTTGCAGTCCAGGGCAAAAGACCCATCAGAGCCAGCATAGCCACAGATTTACCGGATCCGGATTCCCCTACAATAGAGACGATTTCGCCGGGGTTAACATTCAACGTCACCCCATCCACTGCCTTAAACTGTCCACCGGCAGTCAGGAATGAGACTGACAAATTTTCTATTTCAAGTAATGACATCTTTACTAAGACCGTTTGAGTTTCGGATCAAGGGCATCACGCAGGCCGTCACCCATAAGATTGATGGCAAGCACCGTAAGTAAAATCGAAAGACCGGGAAATGTTACAACCCACCAGGCGCGCAAGATAAACTCCCGGGCCTCGGCCAGCATGGTTCCCCATTCAGGAGTTGGTGGCTGAGCCCCCATTCCAAGGAAACCAAGCGCTGCAGCATCGAGAATTGCGGTTGAGAAACTGAGTGCCGCCTGGACAATCAACGGAGCCATGCAGTTCGGCAAAATTGTAACAAACATCAGTCGTAAACGTTTTACCCCGATCACCTGAGCAGCCGTAACATAATCCCGCGTCATCTCACCCATAACTGCAGCCCTGGTAAGACGGACATAATGCGGCTGCTGGACAATCGCGATAGCTATCATAGCGTTTATTAAACTCGGCCCGAGCAAGGCAACAAGTACCAGAGCAAGTAGTAAACTTGGAAAGGCCAAAACGACATCCATAACACGCATGATTGCAGTATCCACCTTGCCACGGAAAAAGCCGGCACAAAGCCCAAGAAAAATCCCGGCAAAAAGGGATACAGAAACGACAATACAGCCGATAAAAAGGGAAAACCTTGAGCCGTAAATCAACCGAGAAAGTAAATCCCGACCAACAGCATCAGTACCCAGTGGAAAACGCAGGCTACCGCCATCCTGCCAGAATGGTGGTTGAAGAAACGCTTCGCGGTATTGGTGATTGGGAGCATGAGGGGCAATAAAATCAGCAAAAATCGCAATCAGTACAACGCAGACGAAAAAGACCATCCCGATGACTGCTCCGCGATTCTCACTGAAATACGACCAGAATTCCGCGAGCAAAGCCATCCGGCCTCCCGTGCGGGTATCTAATGTATTCGAAATAGTAGGAGCTTCTGACATAATTTAATCTGTGTGTCGAATTTGTGGGTTAATCAGGCCATAGAGTATATCTACAACAAGGTTGACCAGCATTACCACCGCGGCGATAAGTAACAGACCACCCTGCACAGACGGATAGTCACGTCTGAAGATTGAATCGACCATCCACTTGCCAATTCCCGGCCATGAAAAAATGGTCTCTGTAAGAATCGCTCCGGCAAATAAAACGCCGACCTGTAGACCAATAACAGTGATAACCGGAATCATTGCATTACGAAGCGCATGTAAACCTATTACACGTCCAGGTCCCATACCTTTTGCCTTAGCTGTTCGCACATAATCTTCACTAAGCACTTCAAGCATGGCTGAGCGGGTCTGGCGCGCAATAACCGCAAGCGGAATGGTGGCCAACACTATAGAAGGCAGGATCAGATGAGAGACTGCTGAGGCAAACGCCCCTTTCTGCCCGGAAAGCAGACTGTCTATCAACATGAATCCGGTGACCGGATCAAAGTAATAGAGTAGCGATATTCTACCAGAAACAGGTGTCCATCCAAGCGTACCGGAAAACAAAATAATGAGTAGAAGTCCCCACCAGAAAATTGGCATAGAGTACCCTGTTAGAGCACCCGCCATGACTGAGTGGTCGAATACCGACCCTCTCTTAGTTGCGGCTATCATCCCTGCGGGTAGTCCGAAGAAAATGGCAATAACAATTGCACACAGGGAAAGCTCAAGTGTCGCAGGAAAGAGTGTGAAAAACTCTTCAGTCACAGGCCTTTTAGTAATAATTGAATTACCTAAGTCACCATGAACAAGACCATCAGCATAGGAGATGTATTGCTCCCAGATAGGACGATCAAACCCGAACTCCTTCATCATCTGAGCATGTCGCTCTTCGGACATACCACGTTCTCCTGCCATCAGAAGAACAGGGTCACCAGGAAGCATACGAATAAAGATAAACGCAACCACGGTCACCCCAAAGAACGTAGGCAGTAGAATACCCAGCTTCTTCAATAGGAATTTAAACATTAGAAATTACTTCAAGAGGTTTTTCATAAAAAATTCATAAGGGTACTAAAACGTATATTACAGGTACCCTCAAAGGAGTCGGGCCGGATAATTGTTGAGATTATCCGGCCCGCAGAGCCTGTACTATTTCAGGTCAACGCCATAAAAAATGTGACCGCCAAAAGGATCGATTTTATAATCGACAACTTCCTTACGAATCGGCTCATATACAACAGAGTGTGCGATGGTAGCCCAAGGAGCCTGCTCCTTGAAAACAACCTGTGCCTGCTCGTAAAGTTTGGTACGCTCAGCAGGATCTGCAACAACTTTTGCTTTCTGAATCAGATCTTCGAACGGCTGATAACACCATTGAGCACGATTGGATCCACCAACACCGTCACAGCCGAGAAGCACTGCCAGGAAGTTGTCTGGATCTCCATTATCTCCGGTCCAACCAAGGAGTACGGCACCATCACGATCTTGATCTTTGGAACGTTTGAGGTACTCACCCCACTCGTAAGATACGATCTCAGCTTTTACACCAACCTCAGCCCAATCAGCCTGAATAACTTCAGCCATACGACGTGCATTAGGGTTATACGGACGCTGTACAGGCATAGCCCAGATCTTAGTGGTCAGATCTTTAATACCAGCATCCTCGAGCATCTTTCGTGCTGCAACAGGATCATAGCTGTCATCTTGAACAGCATCATTATATGACCAGATTGTTGGAGGAATTGGATTCTTTGCAATTTTACCGGCACCTTGGAAAACCGCATCAAGGATAGCCTGCTTGTTTACAGCCTTGTTCAGCGCTTTACGTACGACAGGGTTATCAAATGGAGCCATCTTGGTGTTGTAGGCAAGATACCCAACATTCAAACCTTCTTTCTGCATCAGGTTAACATCCGGATCTTTAGACATCGCTTCGATATCGGCAGGATTCGGGTAAGGCATAACATGACACTCGCCAGCCTTAAGCTTCTGATAACGTACTGAAGCATCTGGAGTAATAGCGAAAACAAGATTATCGATAGCTGCTTTTCCCGCCCAGTAGTCAGGATTGGCTGCATAACGGATAACAGCATCTTTCTGGTATGCTACAAGCTGGAAAGGTCCGGTGCCTACGGGGTCCTGGTCAATAACTTCAGGAGTACCGGCAGCCATTAACTTGTCTGCATACTCTGCGGAAAAAATAGAAGCAAAATCCATTGCCAAGTTGGCAAGCATCGGTGCTTCTGGCTTCTTCAGCATAAATTTCACAGTATAATCATCTACCTTCTCGATTTTCTGAATCAAGTCGGGCATGCCCATACCATCAAAATATTCATAGCTACCACCAGATACTTTATGGAACGGATGCTCTTTGTCGAGCTGACGCATAAAGGTGAAGATAACGTCATCTGCGTTAAATTCGCGGGTCGGTGCGTATTTTTTAGTGGTATGAAATTTTACACCTTTGCGTAAGTGAAAGGTATATACCAAACCGTCATCAGAAATTTCCCAGCTCTCAGCCAAACCCGGTACGATCTTGGTTGCTCCACGCTCGAATTCAACGAGTTTATTAAAGATCTGACGGGATGTTGCATCGAAGGTTGTTCCCGCAGTATAAAATGCTGGGTTAAATCCCTCGGGGCTACCTTCTGAACAGTAAACCAGAGTTTTAGCCTGGGCACCGAGTGCTCCCACTGTTAATAGGGATACACCACAAAATGCTGCAAACAATTTTGTCGTTTTTCTCATGTGTTTCTCTCCTCATGTGTTGTTTTAAAAGATGATACAAACTCGTCTTGAAAAAACTGTGCTCTACTTTTGTATACAGTTACACATCCTCTAAATAGAGCTATAACTGATTTGACGTTTAGGTCAAGTATTTAGAACAAAATTCGGTTAAATCAAACACGCTGATCAACATTTCACTTCGGGAACCACACAGGAAATATACACTTTGCACCACGAACAGAACTGATGATGCAAAGTGTTACCAACAACAACTACCTTAAGGGAAATAGGTGATAAACTATTTCTTTTCCTGTGGCAGGATAAGATTAAGCAGCAGACCGAGAATACCGGCAAGACCAATCTTCTCAATAGCAAATGCGCCTGCGGTGAATTTCATTCCACCTATACCGCAAACAAGAATCACCGCAACGATGATCAGGTTACGCGGGGTTGTCAGATCTTTTCCGGACCGGACCAGAGTATTGATACCAACAACTGTAATCATACCGAAAAGCAGAATCATAATTCCGCCCATAACAGGTGTTGGAATGGTCGCGAGGATAGCTCCAACCTTACCGACAAAAGAGAGCGTGATCGCAGTAAGAGCCGCCCATGTCATAATCGCAGGATTAAATGCTTTGGTCAAGGCAACCGCACCACTTACTTCAGAATAGGTGGTGTTTGGCGGACCGCCGAGCAGAGAAGCAATTGATGTCGCGATACCATCACCAAGCATGGTCTTCTCGATACCGGGGTCTTTTACATAATCTTTTCCGGTGATGGAACCAACTGCCAGGACATCACCAAAGTGCTCAATTGCCGGAGCAATAGCCACTGGAATAATGAAGAATATCGCTTCCCAGTTCCACTCCGGCATAGTGAATGCCGGCATAGCAAACCACGCCCTATCTGCAACAGGTGCCAGAGAGATGAGCGCTGGTGCAGTCCAGTTCTGAAGATCACCGGGAACAAAAGCCGCCTGCGTGGCGGCAGTAAAACCTGTGAGATCAAGCACTACTGAAGTGGTATACCCTGCTATAATTCCGCAAAGAATAGGAATAAGTTTTAACCATCCACGACCAAGCAGGGAAACAAGAGCCGTGGTCACAAGAGAAACACCCGCGATAATTATCGCAGTTTTCTCAGGAACCAACCAGGCAGAGCCGTCTCCGGTTCGACCCATTGCCATATGAACAGCAACGGGGGCCAGGACCAGTCCTATCACCATAATAACCGGGCCTGTAACTATCGGTGGCAACACCTTATGCAGAATGTCTGAACCGAAAATTCTGATGAGAAAGCTCAGGATTACATAAAAGATACCGGCCGCAGCAAGGCCGCACATGGTTCCAGGAATACCCCATGTCTGAACGCCGTAAATAATTGGTGCGATAAATGCAAAAGATGATGCCAGAAAAACCGGAACCTTTCCTTTTGTAATTACCTGAAACACCAGAGTACCAATACCGGCAGTAAACAGGGCCACATTAGGATCAAGACCCGTCAGTATCGGAACCAGGACAAGTGCGCCAAATGCCACAAAGAGCATCTGAGCACCAAGTAAGCTGTCACCGATTCGGAACCGGTATTCAGTGTTTTGTGCGTCTACAGACATAATGCATTTCCTCCCTTTTTCGAAATCTATTTCTATAAGTACACACCTGGTTACAGTAATTGTAAAAAGGCAATTGTAGGTAAAACTATATAACGCAACACAAACGCTATCCCTCCAGTCCGAGGAAGTAACTTTCAGCAGTGCTGTTAAATAGTTACTTGCAGATATTGCAGGCAAAAAAAAAGTCATTACAGAAACTGTAATGACTTAATTGGCTACTTAGTGCCGAAGATCTTATCTCCGGCATCCCCTAGCCCGGGTAATATGTAACCCACATCGTTAAGCTTCTCATCAATGGAGGCGACGAAAATATCAACGTCCGGATGAGCTGAGGTGATTTTTGCAAGGCCTTCAGGGGCTGCAACCAGGAATAAACCCTTAATGTCTTTACAACCAGCCTTCTTTAGTGTCTCTATGGTCGCAAGAAGCGTACCACCAGTTGCAAGCATAGGGTCGAGAATAAGCGCTGTACGCTCTTCCATCTGAGTTGCAGTTTTAACATAATACTCAACCGGCATCAGCGTATCTTCATCACGATAATACCCAACAACACTTACCTTGGCAGAAGGAATAAGGTCGATAACACCGTCCATCATTCCAAGACCTGCGCGCAGGATAGGAACGATAGTAATTTTCTTACCTTTAATTTCTTCAACCTCAACAGGACCAGCCCACCCCTGAATAGTTTTCTTCTGGGTCTCCATATCCTTGGATGCCTCATATGTAAGCAACCTGGCTACTTCCGATGAGAGGTCTCTGAAGTCCTTGGTGGAGATATCGTGCTGGCGCATAAGGCCGAGCTTATGTTTAATGAGTGGGTGATTCGGGACATGTACAGCCATAGTATTCTCCTGATGGTGGCTTTAGTATTTTAGAATATGGCAGGCAATAACCCAGGTGAACCAATGTGTACAACACGTGAGCACACAACGGCTTTCACGGATAACAAAAATCACGCTGTTTTCACTACCTGACCAAAATCTCCCTAAACGCTATTCTCCGGTTACGACAGGTCATCTGTTATATAACATACCGGAAAAAAGCAAGGCTTTTCAATTGTTGAATTGAGCTCCTGGCTCAGTCGAGAGCTCTCGGTCTTCCCAGCCGGGTCAACGGCAAAAGCTCAACAGCCACAATGCCGCTCAGAATCAGGAGGGCACCTGACATCTGAAAAAGAGTAAGCCTCTCAGCGAGGAAAAGATACCCTGCCAGCGCTGCAAACACTGTTTCAGAGCTCAAAATAATCGCAGCATCAGCCGCCTGCGTATAGCGCTGGCCCACAACCTGTAGTGTAAAAGCCATGCCTACCGAAAACACCCCGACGTACCCGATGCCAAAAAGAGCGCTTTCAAATTCAGCTAAGCCGGGTTGTTCAATAACGGCACCAAAGATGAGCCCAAGAAATCCGCATACGAAAAACTGAAAGGTTGCAACAACCAGCGGTGCGCGAGTACGTGAAGCGATATATCCGACAAGAAGTACATGGGTCGCCCAGAACAATGTGCTGGAAATTACCCAGAAATCACCAAGGCGTAATGCAACCTGCTCAGCACCACTCATTATATATGTGCCGACAAAACAACCGATCGACGCAGGCCAGACTGACCAGTGCACCCGGCGACGCAACACTACCAAGCCGATGACAGGCACCATGGGCACATAAAGCGCCGTAAGAAAACCTGCGTTGGTGACCGTTGTGTTCAATATGCCATATTGCTGCAAAGCTGCGGCGGTAAAAAGCACAGAGCCTGTAACAGCAAGGATAGCCCAGTCCGAACCAACAAATTTACGCTCAACAGTATTAACTTTTTTAAACTGCAGAATCGCAAAAGGCAGCACCACCAGTCCACCTACCATGAAGCGGGCACCTGTAAAGCTGATCGTCCCGAGGTTCCCTGTACCTACCTGCTGCGCCACGAAGGCACTACCCCAGATTATTGCAGCAAGTGTAAGAAGTAAATTCGCTTGGATACGACTCATGCTAACCCCGTTTTTTCACGATTTTCGATAGAACGTCCATTCCGTCCTCCCGGCAACCCCAGAATTTGTAAACCACAGTAAAATGGATATCTCTGTACCAGATACAAGAAGTTTGAACAGTTGTATGCAAAATCGTGCTATGCAGTTGCAGTAATGTATTTAACTACACTTTTCTATGCAGTTTTCACCAAATATTTGGGCGAAATTTGCGCACGGCAGTATACAGTCAAAAATCTATTTTACAAGAGCATGCGCAAAAAATGATAAAATTTCCCATTTGCCTGTCGCTGCAAAGGAGCGTTTACCTCTCAAATCACGTTCGTTTTTATGCAGCATAGGTTTCGAACGAAATTGAAATTGACATTGTTATGCAATTACAGAATAATACACCGAAACACTTAGCAACCTTAAGAATCTACCGCAGGAAACAACTATGGATTATCTTTCCGCCAGACAAAATAAAATCCTTACACTGGCCAGAGAACATGGCCGTGTCGATGTGGATGAACTGTCCCAGTCGTTTAAAGTCTCTCCACAGACCATCCGTAAGGATCTCAATGAACTCTGCGAAAAACAGATGCTCCAGCGCATCCATGGCGGTGCCATAGTCGGATCCGGAATTGAAAATGTCAGTTATGAGGCACGACGCCTGCTCGCTCCGGAAAGTAAAAGATCAATCGGTGAAAAGGCCGCTCAGCTCATCCCGGACAACAGCTCCCTCCTAATTAATATAGGTACAACAACTGAGCAGGTGGCCCATGCCTTAAAAGACCACCACGGACTGCTGGTAATTACAAATAACGTCAACGCAGTTCATATCATGAAAAACTTCATGGGAATCGAACTTATCATAGCTGGTGGACTTGTCAGGCGTTCGGACGGTGGTATTGTCGGTGTTGCTGCAGTCGATTTCATTAACCAGTTCAAGGTTGATTATGCTGTTATCGGAGTCTCTGCTATTGATGAAGACGGCTCATTGCTTGATTATGACTTCAGGGAAGTTCGGGTTGCCCAGGCAATCATTGCCAACGCCCGTCACGTTATCCTCGTGGCTGATCTGATCAAACTTGAACGCAATGCTCCTGTTCGAATCGGACATATTTCGCAAATAAACACTATGGTTATAGATGGAGAACTACCACAGAAGCTACGCTCCATATGCCAGGACCACGGTGTTGATGTTGTAATTGCACCTTCATAACAGCACAATGAAAGGAGCTTGAATCTACTAAATTGCAGAGTGACAAACTGCACACTATCACTCTGTTTTTGCATGTTTTTACTGTGTCACAACATGTCTGCCATTTTTTCGATTGATTAATATTTTCACTTGAATTGATATTTGATTTCGATTAATTATCTGTCAAGGTATTATTCGAAACTTTTTTCAAGCCAAGATGAAACTCAGTTCATCAAAAACGCACCCACACTCAACACGGAGGGATCAGTCATGAAAGCTCCTGTATTCGACATAGCAGTTATTGGCGAAGGTGTAAATGGGGGCAGAATTGCGTGTGATACTGCAGGCAGAAACCTTTCAGTTTATCTATGCGAACACAACGACCTCGCCGGCAGTTCCTCGTCAACATCCAAAGAATTCATTCAGAGCGATCTTCGTTATCGTGGGTATTGCACGTTTCATTCGGTTCGGGATCCACTCACCGCCAGTGAAGGTAAACTCAGCCCATCCTTTCTGCTCTCAATCCATAACTGCAAGATCACCACAAACCTAAAGCTTGACGAGTGCCGGAATATCCAGAAGACAGAAGATACAGATCACTATTTTGGAGAAAACCTCTATGAGGTTGAGGTCTCTTATCTCATCCGAAATAGATTTGCCAGGACCGCAACTGATACACTATGCGCCGGACCAATCCTGGACTGGTGTTTACTACCCGGAAAGCTGGAGCACTAGCCGACTGGACGGATAACAATACGAGTTTAGATACAAAACTCTCTCATTAACAAAAGGCAAAACAATGCAGCTTGAGTTACAAAATGTCTGCAAAAAGGTCGGCAGGGACTTTCACATTCGTGACGTCAATCTGACCTTGGAAGCTGGAACTCTTAACATCCTGCTCGGACCAACGCTTTCAGGAAAAACATCCCTGATGCGACTTATGGCAGGCCTCGATAAACCGACCTCAGGTAAAGTCCTTGTTGACGGTGTCGATGTTACAGGTGTTCCAGTGCAGAAGCGAAACGTGGCGATGGTCTATCAGCAGTTCATCAACTATCCAAACCTGAGTGTTTACGAAAATATCGCATCGCCAATGCGGCTCGCCAAAATACCCAACAATGTCATCAAAGACAAAGTCCAGGAAATGGCCGAACTGCTCAAGCTCACAGAGATGCTCAAACGTAGCCCACAAGAGCTCTCTGGTGGCCAGCAGCAGCGTACTGCGCTTGCCCGTGCACTTGTAAAAGGCGCTGACCTTGTACTGCTTGATGAACCGCTGGCTAACCTTGATTACAAGCTGCGTGAAGAACTCCGGGAGGAATTCCCGCGTATTTTTGCTGCAACCGGTTCAATTTTTGTCTACGCCACCACGGAACCTTCTGAAGCACTACTGCTCGGTGGACATACAGCCCCCCTTCATCAGGGTCAGGTCACTCAGTTTGGCGAGACAATCAAGGTATTCAAAAAACCGGATAATCTTATAACAGCTCAGATCTTTTCCGATCCGCCACTCAACCAACTTCCGGTCACTAAACTTAACAACACCATGCTCTTTAAGAGTCATGTCGATGTCCCGCTTATCGGCAAACTGCCAGATCTACCTGACGATGACTACACAATCGCCTTTCAGCCAAACCATCTCTTTCTTGAACGTCAATCTGACCGGGATATAGAGGTTAAGGCCAAGGTCGCAGTAACCGAGATTACCGGTTCTGAGAGCTATATCCATATTGATGTAGCCGGTCTTCGCTGGTGTGTACTCGCACATGGAATCCATAACATCGCTATCGACACAACCATCGAAGTATACCTGGATCCTTCCAAGTTTTATGTCTTCGACAGAAACGACAACCTCGTTGTTACACCAGAGACAATTTCGGAGGCATAGACGGAGAACACCATGGCAAATATTAGGCTAAAAGAAATTGCTCATTCATATACAGGCGAGTCCGATAATCCTGACGATTTCGCACTCAAGCGTCTTGATCTCACCTGGCGTGACGGCGGCGCATATGCACTCCTCGGTCCTTCCGGTTGCGGTAAGACCACTCTTCTAAACATCATTTCTGGACTGCTTGTTCCAACCAGGGGCGAGATTCATTTTAATGATGAAGATGTCACTCAGCTGCCAACCGAGCAGAGAAATATCGCTCAGATATTCCAGTTTCCAGTTATCTACGATACCATGACGGTATTTGAGAATCTGGCATTCCCGCTCAAGAACCGCGGTCGCTCCGCTAAAGAGATCGAACCTCGGGTTATTGAGCTTGCTCAGATGCTCGGCCTAGAAGAGAATCTTCACACTAAGGCACAGCACCTTACGGCTGATGCCAAGCAAAAGATTTCTTTAGGCCGTGGACTTATCCGCCAGAGCGTTAATGCAATCCTGTTTGATGAGCCTCTGACCGTAATTGACCCTCAGATGAAATGGGAGCTTCGGTCCCAGCTCAAGCATCTACATAAGCTCTTTGGATTCACCATGATCTACGTGACCCACGATCAGACCGAAGCGCTCACCTTTGCTGATGAAGTTGTGGTCATGTATGAAGGTAAAATCGTCCAGGTCGGTACCCCGGAAGATCTCTTCGAACGCCCTGCACATACCTTTGTAGGCTACTTTATCGGTTCTCCGGGAATGAACATAGTTCCCTGTCAGCTCAAAGGCAGCACCGCGATTGTAGAAGGTCACGAAATTGCACTAGGCAGCACCTACGCGCAGCCATCATCAACTAATGTAAAATTTGGCATCCGCCCCGAGCATCTCTCTGTCGTGGGCCCAGACCAAAACGGACTACCGGTCGAAATTATCAACGTTGATGACATCGGTCGGCACAAGATTGTACGCGTTGCCCTCAATGAGTCCCTGCTTAATGTGGTTATGTCTGAGTTCAAAGCCCTTCCAGGCGACAAAGGATCATTGATCATTAACCGTGACAATATAAATATTTACGTCGATGAACTTCGTGTGACAGGAGAAGCGCTGTGATACAAAAACAGGAGAATCAGAAGGCATGGTTTATGGTCCTGCCTGTGTTTTTACTGGTGGCCTTCAGTGCTATCATTCCACTCATGACAGTGGTCAACTATTCCCTTCAGGATACTTTCGGGAATAACCAGTTCTTCTGGGTTGGTCTTGACTGGTTTAGAGAGATTATTCATTCAGAACGTTTTCATGATGCCTTCTTCAGGCAGCTCATGTTCTCGGGCATCATTCTCGCTATTGAGATTCCACTTGGTATCTGTATAGCACTGGCAATGCCGAAAAAAGGCTGGGCCGTTCCGGTCTGTCTGGTAACCATGGCTCTGCCGCTGTTAATTCCCTGGAACGTAGTCGGAACAATCTGGCAGATTTTCGGTCGTGTAGATATTGGTCTTCTCGGCCACACTCTTGCTGCCATGGGTATTGATTACAACTACACACAGGACCCTATTGCTGCCTGGATTACTGTTGTTGTTATGGATGTATGGCACTGGACCAGCCTTGTTGTGCTGCTCTGCTACGCAGGTCTCTGTTCAATCCCTGATGCCTATTATCAGGCGGCAAAAATTGACGGTGCGTCCCGTATAGCAGTCTTCCGTTATATTCAGTTGCCGAAAATGCAGAGAGTTCTGCTTATCGCTGTACTGCTCAGATTTATGGATTCGTTCATGATCTACACTGAACCTTTCGTAATTACAGGTGGTGGCCCGGGTAACTCAACCACGTTCCTCTCCATTGATCTGGTGAAGATGGCAATCGGACAGTTTGATCTCGGTCCTGCTGCGGCAATGTCCCTGATTTATTTCCTCGTAATCCTGCTTCTCTCATGGGTCTTCTATACCGTGATGTCCAATGTCGGAGAAGAAAGTAAGGGAGGTGCATGATATGCGACTTAAATGGTTAGTTCCAACACTCTATATTATATTTCTCATGCTGCCGATTTACTGGCTGGTAAACATGAGCCTGAAGACCAATACAGAAATACTTTCAGTATTTACGCTCTGGCCCCAGAATCTGACACTTGATAACTATCGGGTAATTTTCAACGATCCATCGTGGTACAACGGCTATATCAACTCGATGATCTACGTCAGTATAAACGTTGTTATCTCAGTATCTTTTGCTCTGCCAGCTGCCTATGCGTTTTCCCGCTACAGCTTTGTAGGCGACAAGCATCTCTTTTTCTGGCTGCTCAGCAACAGAATGGCACCACCAGCGGTTTTCGCCCTGCCATTCTTCCAGCTCTACTCTTCAGTAGGACTGTTTGATACCCATCTGGCTGTTGCGCTAGCACACTGCCTGTTCAACCTGCCGCTGGCTGTCTGGATTCTTGAAGGTTTCATGTCAGGTATTCCAAAAGAGATTGATGAGACCGCTTTTGTTGACGGGTACTCATGGCCGAGGTTCTTTGTGAAGATTTTTATTCCGAACATCGCTTCCGGAATCGGCGTTACAGCCTTCTTCTGTTTCATGTTCTCCTGGGTTGAATTGCTTCTTGCCCGTACCCTTACATCGGTAAACGCAAAACCGATCTCAGCAATTATGACCAGAACTGTTTCTGCATCAGGTCTTGACTGGGGTGTACTTGCTGCAGCCGGCGCACTGACGATTGTCCCGGGTGCTCTTGTCATCTGGTTCGTTAGAAATCATATAGCTAAGGGTTTTGCCCTCGGACGAGTCTAAAGGAGGAACACTATGGATTTCAGCTGGATGGCATGGACCACACCAACAATAATATTTTTCTCAACCATTCTGTTTTTTCTCATAACACTTACTGTTTGGGAAATTAAAATACCAGGAGGTGCTCCTCGAAAGGGTATACTCCGTTTTGAAACTACTCGTGGCGATCGCTTGTTTATATCGCTTCTCGGCTCAGCCTACATTCATATCCTTTGGCTGGCGGTCACCAGCTTCAGTATATGGGGGGCACTTGCCCTGGCAATTGTATTTGCTATTTGCGTCTTTAGTTTTGTTTAATCAGAATACGGTGTTTTTGTACTGCCAGCGCAAATGCCCTGGCAGCTTAATCGGCAAAACAATAGAGGAGAAAAACATGATCAAAAAGCTAGCAACAGCAGCAGCGGTAGTAGCTATCATGGCAGGACCCGCTTCGGCTGGCATGGACGAAGCCAAGCAGTGGGTTGATAGTGAATTCCAACCGTCAACTCTTTCAAAAGCTGATCAGCTGAAAGAGATGGAATGGTTCATTAAAGCTGCCGAGCCTTTTAAAGGCATGGAAATTAACGTTGTTTCTGAGACCATTACGACTCATGAGTACGAGTCCAAGACTCTTGCCAAAGCCTTTTCCGAGATCACCGGTATTAAACTTACCCACGATCTGATCGGTGAAGGTGATGTTATTGAGAAACTGCAGACTCAAATGCAGTCAGGCAAGAATATCTACGATGCGTTCATCAACGACTCTGACCTTATCGGTACCCATTTCCGTTATCAGCAGGTTGTTCCACTGATGGACTGGATGAGTGGCGAAGGTAAAGCAGTTACCAACCCAATGCTCGACCTTGATGATTTCATTGGCAAATCATTCACCACAGGCCCAGATGGAGAACTCTATCAGATTCCTGATCAGCAGTTCGCCAACCTGTACTGGTTCCGTTATGACTGGTTCAAACGTCCTGACCTGCAGAAGAAATTCAAGGATATCTACGGATACGACCTTGGTGTACCTGTAAACTGGTCTGCCTATGAAGATATCGCAGAATTCTTCTCTGAGAAAGTAAAAGAGATCGATGGCAAGCGCGTTTACGGCCATATGGATTACGGTAAAAAAGATCCTTCTCTTGGCTGGCGCTTCACTGATGCATGGCTCTCAATGGCTGGTGCAGGTGATGCAGGTATCCCGAACGGTATTCCAGTAGATGAATGGGGTATTCGTGTCGATGGCTGTAACCCTGTTGGTTCTTCTGTAGAACGTGGTGGTGCGACCAATGGTCCTGCCGCTGTTTACGCACTTACCAAGTACATCGACTGGTTGAAAAAATACGCACCACCTGAAGCTGCAGGCATGACTTTTGGCGAGGCTGGACCAGTTCCTGCTCAGGGTCACATTGCTCAGCAGATCTTCTGGTACACAGCGTTTACTGCTAACATGGCAGAGCCAGGAACACCTGTTGTTGATGAAAACGACAATCCTAAATGGCGTATGGCTCCTTCCCCTCACGGTCCTTACTGGAGCGAAGGCATGAAGCTTGGTTATCAGGATGCAGGTTCATGGACCCTCATGAAATCTACTCCGGTTGATCGACGTAAAGCCGCATGGCTCTATGCGCAGTTCGTTATTTCCAAGTCCGTTAGTCTTAAGAAGACCCACGTTGGTCTGACCCCTATTCGTGAAAGCGACATCCAGCACGAATCATTCACCGAGCGCGCACCTAAGCTTGGTGGTCTTGTAGAATTCTACCGTAGCCCTGCTCGTGTACAGTGGACTCCTACCGGTACCAACGTACCTGATTATCCGAAACTTGCTCAGCTCTGGTGGCAGAACGTAGCCGATGCAGTAACCGGCGACAAAACCCCTCAGGAAGCAATGGATTCTCTTGCTAATCAGCAGGATAAAGTCATGCAACGCCTTGAGCGTGCTGGCATCCAGGGCGAATGTGGTCCTAAGCTGAACAAGAAGCAGGACGCATCATACTGGCTCAACCTGCCAGGTTCTCCAAAAGCGAAACTTGCTAATGAGAAACCTCAGGGACAGACCATCGATTACGATGAGCTCGTCAAAAGCTGGGAAGCTGCAAAGAAGTAAGCTGCAACCAGCATAGAACCCCGCACCAGCCTCCAAGGCGGGGTTCTTTTGAATATGCAGGCTGGAGGAATTTCCTTCAGTCTGCATTTTTTTTAGCTGTTTTTAACAACCAGATAAATGATAGGGTTATCCGTACTTACAATTGCTCATGTAACCCACATCAATTCTTAAAATTTTATTACACAAAATTCAGCATTCTCTCAGCCGACTTCGTAGATGCAACCCTGGTGGATTGCCAAGTCTGCTCGATGAAGGAGAACAACAATGGCCGCATACGTACTCGCAATTGATCAGGGAACGACCTCCAGCAGAGCTATAATTTTCAACCAGGAATTTGAAATAGTCTCCGTTGCCCAGCAGGAATTTGAACAATTCTTCCCTCAATCCGGATGGGTAGAACATGATCCCGAAGAAATCTGGAGTTCAACGCTCTCAACATGCCGCAAGGCGCTTGATAAAGCAAACCTGAAAGCCGAACAAATTGCGGCAATAGGTATTACCAATCAACGCGAAACTACCCTGATATGGGATAGAGAAACTGGAAAACCAATCCATAAAGCAATTGTCTGGCAAGACAGGCGTACCGCTGACTTCTGTTTTGAACTGGCCGAAGCCGGCCATGATCCAATGATCAAGGAGAAAACCGGCCTGCTGCTGGATGCCTATTTCTCTGGAACAAAAATTACCTGGATGCTCGATAATGTTGAAGGCGCACGAGAAAAGGCCGAAGCTGGGAAACTCGCTTTTGGAACTGTAGACACCTTTCTTCTCTGGCGGCTAACAGGCGGCAAAGTGCATGCAACCGACGCAACCAATGCATCGCGGACAATGCTCTTCAATATTCATGAGAACTGCTGGGATGAAGAGCTTCTGAAGCTTCTTCGCGTACCGGCTTCCCTCCTTCCTGAAGTAAAAGATTCCTCTGATGATTTCGGAATGACTGAATCGAATATTTTCGGTGGCTCCATTCCATTACGTGGTGTTGCCGGCGACCAGCAGGCAGCACTTGTCGGCCAGGCCTGTTTTGAGCCGGGTATGATCAAGTCTACCTATGGAACCGGCTGCTTTATCGTTCTCAACACTGGTGAAGAGACTGTTACTTCAAAAAACAGACTACTGACCACTATCGGCTACAGAATTAATGGCAAGACCACATATGCCCTTGAAGGTTCGATTTTTGTTGCAGGGGCCGCAGTTCAATGGATGCGCGATGCCATGGGACTCATTGAAGCAGCAAACGAAACTGGAAAACTTGCTAGAAAAGCGGATGTAAATCAGGATGTATATCTCGTCCCGGCCTTTACCGGTCTCGGTGCACCACACTGGGACCCTGATGCACGTGGAGCGATTTTTGGCATAACACGTGCCACCGGACCTGCTGAGCTTTCCCGGGCAGCACTAGAGTCTGTCTGTTATCAGACCCGCGATCTTCTCGATGCCATGCGTGGAGACTGGGAAGGTATGGGAGATACCATATTACGCGTAGACGGCGGGATGGTTGCCTCGAACTGGACCATGCAGTTTCTTGCTGATATCCTCAATGCCCCTGTAGATAAACCTGAAATCCTTGAAACCACAGCACTCGGGGCTGCATATCTCGCTGGCCTTTATGAAGGAATCTATCCACCACCTGAAGAATTTTCACAATCGTGGAGACGAGAGGCACGCTTCGCTCCATCACTTGAGGAGGACATTCGCATCAGGAAATATAAAGGATGGCAGGACGCAGTCCGTAGGACACTCACCCGCTGATATTTTTTCGTGCTGGCAATGTACTTCAACAGTGCATTGCCAGCAGCTTGCTCCACAAACATCCCGAGTGTATACATAGTATTTTCATTTTTTAGCACTCACGTGATAACTGTTAGTTATAATGCACACGTTACTGCTTTGCGTGTATATCTCCTCTCAATCACCTCCCGCCTTTACTACAATCAGCCAGAGCCCTTAATACACCAGACAAATAGAAACCAGACTTCCTAAGAAGGAACCACCCGGCAAGCTCATTTGTACATCTTTGACCTCTTCTATACACAGCCGAAACACTCTTCACTCACTACCCAAACCAACCTTATCAACTCACCGTATTGTCACGTGTATTTCTCTAAACAGACACCGTCATTTGTTTAAATCCTTCCCCGAAAGACTTACTCCCCCTCGCACCAGCCTAACGCTATGAACGAGCTTACAAGGCGAATTTTATTTCGATATCTTAATCTCTTACCCATCTCAACGAAACCGTGTTTCCACATGTCGACCAAAATACCAATACCTAAACCACACACCACATCGTGGCACTCTAAATATCACCTGGTCCTCTAAAAATACCCTTCATCATCATTAGTCAGAAAATCAGACATATACAAATAATAGAAACCGACTTTCTTCTACACCCCCCCATATATAAGGAGAATAAGGCTCCAAATAATCTTGACAAGGCGCCTTGATTTCGCGTATCGTTGCTAACAATGTTGATTATGCGGTATATCCCACCCATCATGGATCTGTAGTCAGACCAGGGTACCAATTTAGAAATGTGTAGTTCAGGCAACACGTCATATTTTGGAAACCTGGTATACAATTCCTGATGCATATTGCACGATCCGTTTTTTTGCAACTCATCGTCATGCCAGAGGCGGTTCGTTGCGGCGAGCATGTTTTTTTTTCGGAGGAACTGAAAACGCAGATTCGTCTGCCTGTCCGAACATTAAGTGCTGAACGTTTAGCATGTTCACCTTATGGTTTAGCCACAACCAGCATAGGTTATTCTGTCGGCCCATCCGTACGAGATAGTCCAGCTGTTGAGCATTCCCATAGCAGGTACAACTAAGCACAGTACTGTTTGTGCAGACGAGACAGGAAGAGAACAGACTGTCTGCAATGAGAAAAACTAATTTAACCATTGGTTTTCTCTGTACAACAAACACTTTTGAATGAGGTAGTTATGTCAACATCGATTTTAGCCCTTCTGGCTGCGACACCTATTTTCGTTGCAGCAGTACTTCTGGTGGGTCTCAACTGGCCTGCCCGCCGCGCAATGCCAGTGGTTTATCTTACCGCAGCAGCAATTGCACTCACAGTGTGGGACATGAGTGCAACCCGTGTTATGGCGTCAACCATACAGGGTGTGCTTATCACTGTAGCAGTTCTGTGGATTATCTTCGGAGCAATTCTTCTTCTCAACACCCTTCAGAATTCTGGTGCTATCACCACAATTCGCGCAGGCTTTGTTAACATCAGCCCGGACCGTCGTGTACAGGCGCTGATCATCGCATGGCTCTTCGGCTGTTTCATCGAGGGTGCATCAGGCTTCGGTACTCCTGCAGCTATTGCCGCTCCACTTCTCGTTGCCATCGGCTTCCCAGCAATGGGCGCAGTTATGATCGGCATGATGATTCAGTCAACCCCGGTATCTTTCGGTGCTGTTGGTACCCCGATCATCATCGGTGTTACAAACGGTCTTGATAACGCAGCAATCGGCGCTCAGCTGACCAGTATGGGTTCAAGCTGGGAAGCTTTCCTTCAGCTTATTACCTCCGAAGTTGCCATCGGTCATGCAATCGTTGGTACCCTTATGCCTTTCCTTATGGTTGTTATGCTTTGCCGTTTCTTCGGCAAGAATAAGAGCTGGACTGAAGGCTTTTCAATGGCTCCATTTGCTCTTTTCACCGGTCTTGCTTTTACTATTCCTTACGCACTTACCGGCGTATTTCTCGGACCAGAGTTTCCATCTATTGTTGGTGCTCTCGTTGGTATGGCTATCGTTGTTCCTGCAGCAAAAGCTGGTTTCCTCCTTCCTAAAACCACTTGGGATTTCCCAGCAGAAGAAGAGTGGCCAAAAGGTTGGTTCGGTACCATTAAGCCAAAAGCTCCAAGCGCAGATGAGAGAAAAATTTCTCTGCCAATGGCATGGCTCCCATATGTTCTCGTTGCAGCTATCCTCGTAGCAAGCCGTGTATCTCCAGATCTCAAAGGTATGCTGGCTGGTGTTGGCTTCGGTCTCTCCAACATCCTTGGAGAAGCTGGAATGGGCTATACAATCAAGCCTCTCTATCTTCCAGGTGGAATTCTGCTGTTTGTTAGTATTCTCACCATGTTCCTCCACAAGATGAAGCCTGCTCAGCTGGTTTCTGCTGCAACTGACGCTGGAAAGACCCTGGTTGGTGCTGGTTTTGTTCTTGTATTCACCATCCCAATGGTACGTATCCTGATCAACTCCGGTATTAACGGTGCTGAACTTGCTTCAATGCCTGTTGCAATGGCGACCTTCGTATCTGAGAGTTTCGGTTCGGTTTACCCAATTTTTGCTCCTACTGTAGGTGCACTTGGCGCATTCATCGCTGGTTCAAACACTGTTTCCAACATGATGCTCAGCCAGTTCCAGTTTGAAGTTGCTAATCAGCTTGCCATCTCCGGTGCTATCCTTGTAGCACTTCAGGCTATCGGTGCTGCTGCTGGTAACATGATTGCAATCCATAACGTTGTTGCAGCTTCTGCAACAGTTGGTCTTCTTGGACAGGAAGGTAAAACCCTTCGTATGACCATTATTCCGACCATCTACTATGTACTTGCAGCTGGTATTCTTGGCATGTTTGCTATCACCGCATTTGGTTCACTCGACCCATTCATCGGATAATTAGCAGCATGAGTCTACTTCTCAAGTAGATACCCCAGATAAATGCCCCCCGGTTATATTACCGGGGGGCATTTTTATTTCTCTGCTCACAGCCTTCCCCTATTGCACATCAGGTAAAAAATCGACAAAGTCGAATTTCACTTGTTACCCGTATAACCTCCTTAGATTTCCCTACACATAACGGCTATTGACTGTTTTCACTCAAACAGACAAAGATACTCTGCAGAACCTCCATACGTTCCATTATCCTGCTTTATTCGACTCATTCAACTGGACATATCTGCCAGTTAACACGCATTAGCTCTCAGTTGTTCTCCGGCATACTGAATGCCGTCGGCTTGAGTACTTTTCACCTCAAATCAATATATTATCGAAAAATCAAGCATCGTCATTTAGTTGACATTTCGTATATGTGTTTTTTTCTATTCCTAAGACTTTGGGAACAAAACCATTCTCTGACATCTTCCCAGTCGCACTAAATGGCGATGCATACTGTAGCAAATCACACCGTAGGAATTCCAATAACCAGATTCAGGTTTCGTTTTAATTCATAATTCAATAATCCAGTCGTCGTGTTGACTTGACTCCGGCAACTTTACCAATCGTTTTAACTGCGCGACGACCAAAGACACGTTATACATATGCTTTAACAGATACTTACAACATACCGGCAATCCACCACTCGGCGGTTATCCTGTCACATCAATGGATAGCAAATACCATTTTCAAATTTCGCTTTTCAAGTTTTTTACTTTCGGTTGCGCTTTTAAACGATTTCACTTGAACATATCTTGAAAGAGGGATACTAATACACTGTGCGTTTGAATGGAGAAAGCATATCTCTCCCGGCTACGGAGTTCAGAACAATCTGCAAAGAGCCACTGAAACCGTTCACTACAATGTCCAAGCTAAAGGATTCAGACAATGACGTCCTCCCCCTCCAACCCTTCTATATCACCCGATAGCACAACTGTTACTACCGAAGTACTTGTTATCGGTGGTGGTGCAACCGGAACAGGTATCATGCGTGATCTTGCATTGCGCGGTATACACTCAATCCTGATAGATAAACAGGATCTCTGCGCAGGTGCTTCAGGTGGCAACCATGGCCTCCTTCATTCCGGTGCGCGATATGTACTGAGCGATCCACACTCTGCTGCTGAATGTCGTGAAGAGGGCAAAATACTTAAAAAGCTCGCTTCACAATGTATTGAAGATACCGGTGGACTCTACGTAGCAGTCAAAGGAGATGATGAGGATTTCATTGCGAAGTTCCCGCAACTCTGCGAGGCAGCGGGTATCCCATGTGAACCGCTAACTCCTGCTAAGGCAAGAGAACTCGAACCACATCTTTCAGAAGATACTATTGCTGCGTATGCTGTCCCTGACGCTACAATCGATCCATTCAGGTTGGCTCTCGAAAACGTCAACCATGCAAGAGAACTAAACGACTCAATCTATTATCCGCATACTGGTGTTAGCCACTTTGAAATACACGACGGTAGAATATCCGCTGCGCTTTGCACAGATCACCGCACAGGCAAATCACTCCGCATCGAAGCTACCCAGTATATTAATGCAGGTGGAGCATGGGCAATGGACATTGCCAAAATGGCAGGTTGCGAGAATATCAATCTCCTCTACTCCAAAGGCACACTGCTTATCAGCCATGACAGATTAACCAGCCGTGTCATCAATCGACTACGACCACCCTCCGATGGTGACATCCTCGTACCCGGCGGAACAGTTTCTGTACTTGGAACCACCTCATTGCGCACCGACCAGCTTGAAAACATTCGCCCTACAATTGATGAAGTGAATAAAAATGTTATTGAAGGGACCGCAATGATCCCCGCACTCGAAAAGGCCAGGTACATTCGTGCATTTTCCAGAGTGAGACCACTTGTCCAGACTGGCGATGCTAGCGATGACCGCAGTGTTGCACGATCGTTTTCCCTTGTAGACCACGTAGAACAAAATCTTGAGAACTTCTGTACCATCACTGGTGGTAAGCTGACGACATTCCGCCTTATGGCCGAAAAAACCGTAGACCTTGTAGCCAAACGCCTCGGCAATACCAATCCCTGTCTCACGACTTCGGAACCACTTCCCGGTGGCCAGGCATGCAAATGGACCGAGCCGGGCGCTTCACCTAAATACTGGTATGAGGCAAATAATTCCGACGATATGATTCTGTGCGAATGTGAGATGGTTCCACAATCAGCCATTGATCAGATTGTTCTATGCGCACCGGGCGCTGAAGCAGAAATGACGCTTGAAGCTATTGCCCTCAGATCGCGAGCTGGTAAGGGTCCCTGCCAGGGTTCATTTTGCGGCATTCGAATCGCTTCCTACCTCTATGATCGCGGTTATTATCAGGATACTACCGGCCTTACACATATGCGCGACTTTTTTAATGAGCGTTTCAAAGGGATGCGAACCGTTATATGGGGCCAGCAAACCGCCCAGATGGAGCTTGCTGAAGCATTACACTGCGGCCTTCTCGGGCTTGATCGCCTTGATGAATCAGACAATGAACCAGAGCAGAATAAATAGGTTGGGAGAACAGATATGACTCAGGAAAAACGAGAATTCACAACCGACCTCGCAGTAATAGGCTCTGGCCTTGCAGGTATGGCTGCCTCTATCTTTGCGCTTAAGCGCGGGATTTCAACAGCACAGGCAGGAAACACAGGCGCCATCGCCTACACAACCGGATATCTAGATCTACTTGGTGCTTCAGGTGGTAGTTCTTCTGCGCTGCTGAGTGACCCGTGGTCCGGAATTAAACAATTACAAAAAGAGCAGCCATCACATCCGCTTGCCAGAGTTCCCGAAGCGGATATTCGACAGGCCTTTGTTGAATTCACCTCCTTTCTTGGTGAATGCGGCATCATGTACGGCGCTCCAACTGATCATAATGTATCCGTCATGACTCCTGCAGGAACAGTAAAACCAACACTCAGTGTTCCCGCAACCATGCAGGCCGGAGTTGACGCATATGCTCAAAGAGCCAAATGTGTCATTGTTGATTTTAAGGGACTCCGGGGGTTCAGTGGACACCAGGTAGTAGCTAATCTCAAGAAGGCATGGCCTGCTGTAAGCGCTGAGCGTATCACCTTTCCAGAAATGGAACATGGTGAAATTTACCCTGAAGTTATGGCTCGCGCTCTTGAGGTTCCGGCAACCCGTGAAAAACTTGCCGAAGCTATCAGACAGATTCGTGGCGATGCCGAATTTATCGGTATGCCGGCAATTATGGGAATGCACAATCCTGATGTTGTGATGCAAGACCTTACCCGCCTTATCGGCTGCCCGGTTTTTGAAATCCCGACAATGCCGCCATCTGTACCCGGTATCAGACTTCGTGAAATGTTTGAACAAGTATTCCCACAAAAAGGGTTGACACTTGTTCCTCAGCAGAAGGTCAAAAAAATCGATTTTTCAGGAGAGAGAGTAGAACTCTCCCTCTCTGATAACTATGGTCCTATTATCATTCACGCTAAAACCGTTATTCTTGCCACAGGTCGATTTTTGAGCGGTGGACTTGAAGCTGAGATGGATGGAATTTCAGAGCCGCTGCTCGATCTTCCCGTAACACAGCCGGAATCCCGTGATGACTGGTATTCGACACAGTACATGGATAAAAAGGGACATGAAATTCATAAATGCGGTATCGAAGTTGATGATGCATTTCGCCCGCTCAACAGTGAGGGCAACGTTGTTGATCCGCGCCTGTTTGCCGCAGGTGTTATCCTCGCTCATCAGGACTGGATTCGTGGTCGTTGCGGCGCTGGCGTCGCTATCGCTACCGCTTTCAAGGCCGTAGAAGAAGCGCAGCAGGTCATTGACGGAAATAAGTAGAAACGCTGACATGGTGACAGCAACCATGCATGACAGACCCAAACCTGGTGCATACTTCAATCACCCGGTTTCATTATAAGGACGACAGCATGTCTGAAATTGAAAACACCACTCCCACAATCAGTTTCAAAGAAAAAGCGATTGAGCTTCTGCCTGAAGGCGCAAGTTTTGATGCCTGCCTTACCTGCGGCCTTTGCTCTTCCGGTTGCCCTGCTTCCGGCATTGAGAACATGGACCCGAGAAAATTTATCCGCATGGCTATGCTTGGCATGGATAAAGAACTCTCGACCACTCCATGGATATGGACCTGTACCCAGTGTAAACGCTGCCAGCATGTCTGCCCCATGAACATTGACATCTCCCAGCTTGTTTTTCTCGCTCGCGGTAACTGGCCAAAAGATAAAAAACCCAGCGGTATTGTTCGATCGTGTGAACTGACTCGCTCTACCGAAAGCACCAGCGCCATGGGACTTCCACCTGACGATTTTGTCTTTGTCGTCAATGACGTCCTCGAAGAAGTACGAGAGCTGCAACCGCAGTTTAAAAATATGCAGGCTCCGATTGATAAAAAAGGAGCACATTTCTTCGTCAACCAGAACTCTCGCGAGCCGATGAGTGAACCCGACGAGATGGTTCCACTCTGGAAAATTTTCGACATCGTCGGTGCCGACTGGACCTACAGCTCAAAAGGTTGGGCTGCAGAAAACTTCTGTATGTTTTCCGGCGATGAGGCAGCGTGGTATGAGGTAATCAAGACGCGTGTCGATGCGACAAATGAGCTTGGTTGTGCAGTCTGGCTGAACACAGAATGCGGCCATTCGTACTACACTATGTGGAATGCGATAAACAAGTTCGACATGAAAGCTAACTTCACCATTGAGAGCCTTGTCAGTTACTACGCACAGTGGATTCGTGAAGGCAAGTTACCGGTTAACTCAGACTGGAATACAAAGAATATCAAATTCACCGTACAGGATCCGTGTCAGATTGTCCGTAAGGCCTATGGTGACTCAATCGCCGATGACCTTAGATTTGTAACCAAAGCGCTCGTCGGTGAGGAAAATTTTATCGACATGCAGCCAAATCGTAGCGCCAATTACTGTTGCGGTGGTGGTGGCGGATTCCTGCAAGCCGGCATGACCGAGCATCGCAGAACATACGGCAAGCGAAAATTTGATCAGATTATGGCAACCCAGGCTGAATATGTACTGACACCGTGCCACAACTGCCATTCACAGATGGAAGATATTGGCCACCATTTTGGCGGCAAATACAATGTTGTCCATTTCTGGACGTTGATCTGTCTTTCTCTTGGCATTCTTGGTGAAAACGAACGCACTTATCTGGGCCCGGATTTGGCCGAACTCGGTTTATAAGCGCTTAATTTTCATCCCGTTTTACGTTCTCTCCTCTCACTATGGAAGTAGCAGGTATGATCCTGCCCGATTAATCGCCTGCTCTTCCATCAGTGTTTCAAGCGAAATTTCCCTGCCCATATCGTCATAACATGTACTGTACACCTGCAGCACGTCTACCACCCTTTGCATAGCCGCATATCGCTCAGGCATTCGTAACAAATGCGGGTGTAATGAAAGATACAAACCAGGCCTGCTCTCACAAAGATAGTTCTCCATGGTTGGCAAGAGCTTGAACTCTCCCCCTTCGATATCCATCTTTATGGCAGTTATTTCCGGTTGACCAACGAGGTCGAACCAGGTCAACCAGCTGAGACAGGGAACCTCGGTATTACCAGAGCCCTCCGGTCGCAACAAGCTTGTCATAGAATCACCGCGTTTACCTCGTGGACTTGCCATCCGGCTAAGCATATTTGAGCTGGATAGTGCAATATTAAAAGGCACGACATTTTCCAACTGGTTAAGCTTCAGGTTCTGGAGCAGGTACATGTAGGCGACCCGGTCAGGCTCCATACAGTAGACTTTTCGGCACTGCATTGCTGCATGCAATACGGTCGGTCCGATCCAGGTTCCTATATCGCAGTAGACCGCTTCCTGATCTAATAAATTGTCGAGGATAGTAAAGGTCTGCGGTTCCCAATCCCCCTCGCTAACCCTATCCCAGAAACTAATATGGTCCGGATCACACCTGTATTTCCTGCCAGCCATGGTTACCGGATACCAGCCTCTCACCCGTGACCAGGCTTCCAGCAATTGTTCGCGTGGCCCCATTACCTCTCCCTGCTAAATTTCTTCACCAGCCATTTCCATGGAAAAAGCATGGAAACATCCTGTTGATAACAACGGTACTTCTCACCATACTCGGCAACCAGCTTTCGTTCTTCAAGCCAGCTACCGACAATAAGATAGACTGACAGCACTATCGCAACAACCATAGTTGAATCATAATATGTTTGATATCTCGACCAGATAATCAAGAGGCCTCCGAGATACCAGGGGTGCCGTATAATACCATGGGAACCCTTTCTGCAAAATTGCTCATCATCGCCAAGAAGGATAATCTGCTGTCTGCTTTTTATCTGCCGAAAACCGAGCATACAGCTGAAATCGTAATTTCTGGCACCATCAATAAAAAGCCAGATAGATAGCCCAAACATCATGGCTCTCAAAAAATTCCACCCTCCCTGCCAGGTAAACACAGGCGCAAACCGCATTGAATCCGTTATGAGTAAAAGGGGAATCAATGAAAACAAAGCAATCAGGTTATACAACAACCGATAGTAATACCGGTACGTTCCCAACATCCCATGTAAATACCCGCTAATGCTTTTAGAAATGAGTAGGCTATGCAGACCACACCAGGCTATCCAGCCCGTGGTAAGCAGAGTATACGAGATAAAATCCATTTAGTAACTCTTGCTGAACATCGGTTTTTATTCTATATGCGGATTCTGTTAGCTATTCGCCAATAGTATCATGGTTGACAAAAATCAGTTTTTCAGTTGCAAAACCTATATTTTTTGCCTTTTGTACCAACTCGTCCCTGGTAAAATCATTAAGTTCCGGCTGGCGCGAAAGTAGCCAGAGATAATCTTTGTCAGGCCCGCTTATCAATCCGTACTGATACCCTTCATGATCCAGCTCAAAAACTATATACGAGCCGTAAAATGGGCCAAAAAAACTCACCTTCAAAAACCCCACATCGGAGGTTTGGACAAATTTCGCTTTACCAGTTGCTGATTTCCATTTTTTCTCTTTTGCCGAATATCCGCGGTTAATCACCTGTACGATGCCATCTTCACGAAGACTATATTCTGCAGTAACGTTTGACAATCCACGCTCAAAAGAATGGTCGAGCCGAGCAACTTCATACCATTTACCCAGATACCTGCTGATATCAAAGTTCTTCACAGGTTGGACCCCGGCTGGCAGTTGCGTACAGCCTCCCAAGAGCACACAGAACAGCAGGTATAGTTTTTTCATAGATCCTCCAATTACTGATAACCTTTTGTTAGGAACAAATTCAGGCTTTTCATAAACTTTATAACATCTCAAATAATTAACCAGTTTTTACAGCATACAGATCAGATTATACCTCGTGAAAAAAACCAAAGTTGGCAAGATGCCGACACCATATCAACTTGAATTGGTAAAGGACTCAAAAGAATCTTCAGGAAGCTGCCTGAAAATTAGAATTCCGGTCAGAATCCAGAAGTTTTGGAAAAAATATACACAGCCATCTAGATGATCGCGAAAATTTCACAACCAGCCATATTGTTTTTTGAAGATTCCTAAGAGTTTTAGCGAAAAGGCTATTCCCGGACAGCCTCCAACATTCCTTCTACAGGAAGTACACACTCAAAAAAAAAGCCTCCGCCCGGATATACCGAAACGAAGGCTTTAAAAACAACGTCTACTCTAAAGTATGAGACTTACCAGTTTTCACCTAGCAGCTCAAAGTGCGCCATGGCATGGGCGCAGGCAGGACACAC
This sequence comes from Desulfosediminicola flagellatus, assembly GCF_005116655.2. GTDB lineage: Bacteria > Desulfobacterota > Desulfobulbia > Desulfobulbales > Desulfocapsaceae > Desulfopila > Desulfopila flagellata. Next base: position 5,377,738 of record NZ_CP050698.1, read on the forward strand.
TTCTGGTGCTTCCTCGCCCTCATGCAGATAACCACAGTTTCGGCATCTCCATGTAGATTTTTCATCGCGCTTAAACACCCGGCCGGCTTCGATGTTTGCCAACAGATCCTTGTAGCGTTTTTCATGCTGTTTTTCGGCATTAGCAATGGCCATAAAAATATCAGCAATATTTGCAAAACCTTCTTCACGAGCGGTCACTGCGAATTCCGGATACATTGTTGTATGCTCGTAATTCTCACCTGTCGCGGCTTCCTGAAGATTCTCAGCAGTAGTCCCAACCACACCTGCAGGGAAAGTGGCAGCAATCTCCACCTCACCACCCTCAAGGAGTTTAAACAAGCGTTTTGCGTGTTCTTTCTCCTGATCGGAAGTCTCTTCAAAAATATGTTGTATTTGCACGTATCCATCCTTTTTTGCCTGTGATGCAAAATAGGTATAGCGGTTCCGTGCCTGTGATTCGCCGCAAAATGCGGTCAGGATATTTTTTTCTGTTTGAGTACCCTTAAGACTAGCCATTGTGGTTCACCTCTTAGTTGTGTTTACCGGCTTCATTCAAACCAACAAATCCCGTCCATTGTAGCATACAAATTGGGAGAATCAACGAACAAATCAAAACAGCAGTAGAACAGCGATATTACATTATCTTAGAGTTAATCAATGAGCTTCTCATTCTTACAGGCACAAAACAATCCAAATCTATAACTTTCATTCATAGAGAGAGTTGTATGCAGTATTTTTTCATAGTTTTTTAATTACCTATAACCGCAGATAGCAACCAACTACCCTTATCTGCAATACTCGTATACTCGTTTTTTTCTATACGCTTACCTGACCTGCATGAAATATTTCAACGTATCTCCCCATGATCAACCTTTCGAACAGGCTTTAATACAATCCTGGAAGACTGTAAGAGAATGGCTTTTTTCCTTTGAGTGGCATCAAGCATTCCAATCAAGCGAGAAAAAAACGCCGCCTCAAAAATTGAAGCAGCGTTTTTCCTTTATCTTTAGACAAAAACCACTATTCAAAATCATCCCGTTTTCATAAGAAGTGCAAGATTAAGTCTCCCATTGGTCTGCGTTTTTGTATAGATTGAGCTGAGATGCGCCTTCACTGTTCTTTCAGTTATATCGAGTTCAACTGCAATCTGATTATTATTCAAACCATCTGCCACAAGACGCGCAATCTGGTATTCCCGTTTGGATAATTTACCAATCAATGGATCAGGAAGCTGTTCATCTGCAGTTTCTTCATTGTTTCGGTTTCCCGGCAAACTGTTTATCAGACGAGTCATTAACGTACTGCCAACCCAAACAAGGCCCGATTCAACAGTCTCTATTGCCGCTTGCAGCCGCCCCGGCGAGGTATATGTATTCGCATAACCGACACACCCCATTTGCAGACAGGATATTCCTTCATCGTCGTCAGGCCGATCTGAAAATATAAATATTTTCGTTCCTGCTTTTTTGGCACAGATTTCTCTGAGCTGCTGCTCATCAATCAAGCTCCGATGGAGTAAAATGGTCTCCACCGGAAACTGATTCCATAACGACAATAGCTCCTCAATCGAAGAAGCCTGATGCACCTTCCATTTTGGCGAGAGTGCCAAAAACCACTTTTTACGTACAGTATCATTTCTACTGCATAGCAAAAGTGCCATATATTCACCTCTTAGTTCAGGTACTATCGTTCCCGAAGTGCCATTTGCCTGGCTCGTAGTACAGGTTTTAGCAGGTAAGACAAAATAGTTTTCTTACCAGTTACAATATCCACCATAGTCACCATGCCGGGTATAATCGGCAGCTGTCCATCCTTACCTTCCAGATAATTTTTATTGGTGCGCACCCGTACCATAAAATAGCTGTTTCCCTGTTCGTCTGTAATAGAGTCAGCACTGATGTTTTCGAGTTCCGCTTCAAGCCCTCCATAAATTGTGAAATCATAGGCTGTAAATTTGACCATGGCTCGTTGCTTAGGTCGCAGGAAAGCAATATCTGATGGTTTTATCTGGGTTTCAATAAGTAGTGAATCTTCTAACGGAACAATCTCCACTAATGCCATACCCGGCTGAACCACACCACCTACAGTATTAAGCAGTACCTGTTTTACCGTACCGTAAACAGGAGACCGAACCGATGTCCTCGTAAGCCTATCTGCCAACGCAGTCGCAGTAGTTGATAGTGCCTCAAGTTCGACCTCGACCTCATTCAGTTGCTGCTTGGCTTCGTTAGTAAATTTGATTTTTTCTTCTTGCAAAACATTACGAGCTTCGGTGAGTTTTGATTGCACTCGTGGAATGGCAAGCTTTGTCGCTGAAATATCGCCACGCATTGTTGACGACTCGCGCTCCAGGCGTAAGACTTCTACCTCTGAAACTGCCCCCTGGGCAATCAACGGTTTAGTCAGGTTGATTTCACGATTCAGAAGCTGGAAAGTTCGGTTAAGTTCATTAAGTTTTGCATTCAACTCTGTCAGTTCATGCTTCCTCTGAACGATTTGTTCTTCTAAAACTGACAGTGTCGCTTTCAGCTCATTGTTTCTGGATCGAAAAAGTTGTCTCTCTCTGCCTGCAAGATCCGCACGCTCCTTTTCTACCACCTCAGGAATTACAATTTCTGTTCCCTCGGTCTCTGCCCGTAATCGTGCAGCACGTGCCATGAGCGCCAGATATTTGAGTCGTGATTCGTTATACGGTGCAGAAAATCGTGTTTCATCAAGTCGCATGAGCATTTGTCCCTTCTGGACAATATCGCCCTCTCGCACAAATAACTCCGCGAGAATACCACCTTCAAGATTTTGCACGACCTGAATCTGACTCGAAGGGATGACCTTGCCCATTCCTCGTGTCACCTCTTCAACCTCTGAGACGTACATCCACACCATGATAAGTATCACCAGCACCAAGGTCATCCAGACTATGATTCTGCCACCTCTGGGAGACTGAATCAGCACAGTTGTTCGGATATCTGATATCTGGTCGAACTCTTCAGTTTGTCTGGAGTCAAATATCTGGGTTGACGAGGTGTCAGGCCCAGTTAATCCCTTGCCGTTTTCGTCCTTTCTTTTCACCACAACCGCCACCGGTAATAATAAGGTTTTGGGTTTCCTGATGGAGTCATCAATCTCTTCGACCTGATATGATCAGACATTTATCTGACCGCTCTTTAAGGCCTCAAGGATATGATTTTTAGGTCCGTCAGCACGTATCACCCCATTATCCAATACGATGATACGTTCTACCATCGACAGCAGAGAGGCCCGATGCGTTATCAGCACAAGAGTCTTACCACTCATTATCTGGCTTAATTTCTTTCGCAGCTGTGCCTCTGTTTTGGCATCCATATGGCTGCTGGGTTCATCCAGAATGAGGACAGGCGGGTCGAGTAAAAGGGCCCTGGCCATCGCGACGATCTGACGTTGTCCGCCGGAGAGAACCCTGCCCTGCTCACCGACCGGCATATCAAACCCCATCGGGTGCCGCTTTATTATTTCACTTGTTCCAGACAAGTCAGATGCACGAAGGATATCAGCATCGCTTGCAATATCACTTCCCATGACGATATTATCACGCACACTACCTCTAAAAAGTGTAACATCCTGAGGCACACAACCGATAAAACGCCTCAACTCAGTTGGATCTATCTGCCGAATATCCGTCCCATCAATCGCAACCATGCCGCTATCCGGTTCATATAAGCCAAGCATCAATTTACCGAACGTTGTTTTACCAGAACCAACAGTACCAATAATACCTACCCGTTCACCTGATTCAATAGTTAGCGAGAGATCTTTGAGCGCCAGCATGTTCTGGCCGGGATAGGTAAAATTTACATCCTTAAACTCCACAGCACCTTTCAACTCGGCACGATGCAAAAAGTTTTTGTTTGCGGGCCGCTCTACCGGCATAGCCATAACCTGCTGCAGGGTTTCCAGCGCAGTTCTTGCACGGTGATATCTAGTGGCAAGTGACACAACCTGAGCCATAGGCGCAACCGCCTGCCGGGTAAGTATGACAATTGCGATCAAGCCACCCTGTGACATTGCACCCTTGGATATCGTATACACACCTGCAATAACGACGGCGACCACAGTTATGCTCTGTACAAAATTTGCGAGATGGTTCACTGAAGTGGAAAGAAACCTGGACTGCGCACTCCACTTAGAGATGTGCGCTACAGCTTCTTCCCATGTGTGCTGAATTTTGCTCTCGGCTCCAAGCATTTTTAATGTCTCTAGACCGTTTAGCCCTTCCACAAGAATTGCATTTTTTCTTGCTGAAGCATGGAATGTCTGCTCCACCGAGCGTTTAAGTGGCACCTGGATAAACAGGGCATAGACTAAAAGAATTATAATCGCTGAAATATGAATCACCACAATCGGCCCTGCCAGATACCAGATTGCCAACAGGCCGAGCGCCACGAATGGCAGATCTACCAGAGCGGTTATGGACAGTGAGGTGATGAAATCCCGTATACTGTCAAACTGCTGAATTTTATTTGCAAACGATCCAATAGAATCAGGTCGTGCAGACATTTTCAGGCCAAGAATCTTTTCAAAAATCATCGAAGACATTTCTATACTTGCCTTCTTCCCTGCTTCATCAATAAAATACCCACGTAATCCCCGCATGAGCAGGGAGAAAAGATATATCACACCAATACCTATTGCCAGCACCCAAAGCGTCTCAAAAGCATTGTTGGGAATAACACGATCGTAGACATTGAGAATGAAAAACGGCGTCGTTAAACCAAAAACGTTAATGAGAAATGATGCCAGCAACACATCCCGGTAAATACGCCAAGAGGCAAAAAGTGTTCCCCAGAACCAGTGCTTTCGTTTACCAGCAATTGTTGAAGCGGTTTGTTTATCTTCATGAAATTCAGGATGAGCAAATATTGCATATCCGGCATACATCTCTGCAAGATCTGCAAGAGGAATCTTCTCTCTACCCGCACCAGCTTCAGGTAGCAGGATTGTCGCCTCTTTAGACTTCAGGTTGAGATCGACGAGAACCACTGCTCGTTTTTCCTTTAGCAACAAAATACAGGGGAGTTCGAGGTTGCTAAGCCTATTCAAAGGCCTCTCCAGAACTCTGGAAGAGAGTCCTGCGCGCTGAGCCGCCCGCGCTGAAAGCTTTACTGTCAGTCGATTATTGACCAGCGGCAGGCCAGCCCGTAATGAAGTGCGGGATATGGGCCGCCCGTGCAATTTTGCCAGGACAACCAAACAATCAGTAAGTGGATCATCGATAACATCACTATCGCCACTGATTTCCCACGAGTCTGCTTTATTTGAAGTGATCTTTGTTTTCATGAACCAAAAGAACTATTGTAGAATAGAGTACCAATGCATATAAATGATGCCTTCAACACAACCTGAAGTGTATTTGTAGTTAATCACAGATATATATCGAGAGTCAATCTGAGGCGGACAAGCTGGTACTATTTATTATTTAGAAATGTTAAGGATTTTATAATCGCAACCACTCAAATTTCGGAGACCACGGTATGCTCTATGCCAGCAGAGACGACCAAGGCAAAATTATTGCCATTACAAACAGCCCTGCGGAAAACAACCAGACAGAGCTTACCGAGGCTGAACTGATCGAGTTCATATCTCATTCAGAAAACAGCGGAACCTATGAGACCCTTCTAACTATTCTTGATACCGGTATAATCAGAGTACTTGATGATCTCGTTGACATCCTTGTTGCTAAAAACGTTATCATGTTCACCGATCTACCGCAGGAAGCCCGCGAGAAAATTGCCGAGAGGAAACGTATTCGTCAACAGATGAAAGAAAGTAACGAACTTATGGTCGATGATATTCTCTGATGTGTGCTCACGAGTTCGCACCTAACCCTGTATCTCAAGAAAGTCATATCTCATAACGGCTTCGGCTCATCGATGAGATATCCCTGAATCGCATCGATATTCAGCTCTTTCAAAAGCTCAAGCTGTGCCTCCTGCTCTACCCCTTCAGCAACAACTTTAACACCCAGACTATGTGCCACACCGCATAGCGAGCCTATGAAAAAATGTGAATCACTCTGCTCATGAATGAGTTCATTGGTAAATGCCCTGTCAATTTTCACATACTCTGGCCTAAGCGAACGTAAATAGCCAAAATTAGTAAAACTCTGACCAAAATGATCCAGGCCAACGGCATGACCAAGGCGCTGAACCTCTCTTGAGAACCCCTTCAAAACATCCATATACTGGACTGCCGTGAACTCTGCGAACTCGAACACGAACTGTATAGAGCTATCGGATTTGGTCGCCAGCTCAGATAGAATCCACGTCTGAAACTCAGGATCATTGAGCGATGACGCCGAAACATTGACTGCTATTGAGTCAGTTCCAACCTGATCCGAATGCAACTGTAAAGCCTTTTCAAGAACAATCCTGTCAAGACGGCTCACCATTCGCATCCGTTCAGCAAGAGGAACAAATACCCCGGCACTGACAATTTCACCTGGCGCCAGCGTGATACGTGAAAGCAATTCTTTATGTATAATTTTTGTCCGATCCGAGCATGCGACAACTGTCTGGCCAAATAAAATAATGTCCTTTTTATCCAGAATATTCCCAAGTGTTTCTTTCCACCAGTTCTTCCCTTTAACCTGCGCTGCTGATGTCTCTGTAAGCTCAGTTACAACCCATTTATTAGGGCCCTGCTGATATGCTGCTCTCAAAGCAGTATCAGCCTCGGCATAGAGTTGGGCTAAGGTTGGTGACAGATCATACGTAACCCCCCCTATATGAGCCACATTGTCAGAAACGCCTACATCTTCAACAGCGAGACGGGTCAGTTTATTGCTTAGACTCTCGGCAATTTCATGTACATCATCTGGGCTCACTTCAGGCATGAAAACTGCGAAATCACCACCCGTCACTCTCGCAAGTGCAACATTATTTATGAGGGTCGTCTCGCTACGGATAATACCTGCCGCTTTCTTAAGTATCTCATCACCGGTACCAAAACCTTTTTCCTCGTTAATCTTCTGCAAATCATGCAATTGAACAATCATGAATGCACCGTTGACTGTTCCCTGAGAGACATCAAGCCCAGCCTCTACTTGGCCATTGAGATACCTACGATTGCCAAGCCCGGTAAGTTGATCACTATAGGCATTTCTACGTAATCGCTCGGCAATCTGTGCCTGCTCGTCAAACATATCCCGGACACGTGTTGTCATTCGGTTCATCGAATCGACAACCCTTCGCAACTCCCTCGTCCGCGGCAAATACTTCTGCACCTTATATTCTTTTCTGCAAATTGCTTCGGCCTGTAACTCAACCCGCTTTAATGGTCTCAGCAACATACGCAACCCCAGTCCGCCAAATATCAACACCAGTGAACCCGTTATAAGAAAATAGATACTGACTTTCACAACCGTTTCCCAAAGTGTCCTGTAAGCAAATCCTGGATGACTTTCGACAAACAATGTTCCTGCGTGGGCCCAGCCTGCCATAATCAGCGATTCTGCAGATGGAGCCCGGATTGGGACAAGCTGAACAAATACCGAAGGCACTCCGGCAATTTGCACATCCTGAACCCGTTCAGTAATCACCTTCCCTTCTACATCGCGAAGACTGATTATGCGATAATACCCACGGTCATATACCGCGTTCATCATCGTCTCTGCCGTGGGGAGATCATTCGCAGCTATAACCGGCGAGAGTGATAGCCCAAGCGAAGTTGCTGTATCCTGTGCATGAGATTCCAGCTGGTCGATTAGAAATGATCGTGTTGACTGAAGCTTTTCGACCCATATCCCTATAAAAAGAACAAAAAAGAGGATCAGAGTGAAAAACAGCAGCTGCCTGTATAGTGTCATAATTTCATCCCTATCTCAGTAAAGTCCTTCAGGCATTCTTTGAAGCAGGTCACGCCATCGTTTCAATCTCTCGCTGCCGCCAACCTTCTGCCCCCGTCCACGTGCCTTTGCAAGCCACAACCCTGATCCGTTGAAACTGTAAACAGGAAGCAGGTCATTACGTTTTGACGCATATTTAATATCAGAAATCAGGTTATCCAGTACCAGTGGCTCAGCATTGGGAGCGGAATAATAGGTGACAACCATATGCGCCTGATTCAGCCGTACCGCTTTTACATATGTCATGTTGAGCTTCTGTTCGGAAACACCCAGTGCTATAAGTGTAAAATATTTCGCTAGCGAGAAATCTTCACAATCCCCTCCGTTAGTCGCTAGAAATTCGACAGGAGTTGCCCAGTAATCCTTTTGTTTCCAGTGCACGATGTCATCGATGAAGCGAATCCTGTTGAAAAATCGGTTAACTTTTTCAAGCTTCTCGCTGTCTGTCTTACTGGAGTCGTTCCGGATAAGTTCCTGCCACGAAATCAATCGCCTTTTGGCATATTCCCCATACTGTTTTTCAACACTGGTTATCAGTTTTGTTGACAGTACAAACGAGGCATTTCCTCCTGCAATTGCAGAAAACACAAACCATATCAACAACAGGGCAACTGCCCCCTGCACTCTGGCGATATTTAGACGGCCTGCCATCCTCATGATGCAACAACTCCCTCAAGGTACGGACTACCTTCGAGGATGTAGCGATTCTTCCACCACCAGCCAAACTCTCCAATGCAAAAGTGCAGTTTTTGGGTTGATTGTCTTATCATTAATGCCAGGAACGTATCGATCTGCACATCATCAGGCAAATACGTATAGGGGGCTGTCCTAAAATAGGTGTTTTTATCAAAGTCGGGGTATTTTCACACAATATGCACAGCCATATAAATGATATTGCGAATAGTATCTTCTGGAAATCCCCAACAACCAAAGGGCATAGTTTTACGAGTAAAAAATACGCATAAAAAAGCCTGTGAAATTCGATAAGATTCCACAGGCAATTTGCGATAGTTACACAGCAATCAATCCAACAATAGACAGGTACACTGCGCAGCCAAAGACGCTTACAAACAGGTATTACTATTACTACGCAAGCGACCTGAACCTGTCGGATTAATCTGCGGCAACCTCCTGCATTTCCGCCTCGTCTTCACTTTCAACCTTACTCTCTTCCGGCAACTCAAGACCAAGCGCTCCAACAAGTCCACCCATACCATTGAGAATACGGTACTGGGCATATAATCCGTCATAGGTTGCGTCGATAAGATCCCGTTTTGCCTCAACAACCTCAGCCTCAGAATCCAACACATCCAGAAGTGTCCGTTTGCCTAGATCAAACTGCTTTGCATACGATTCAACAGTCGCAGTACTTGATTCAACATGCTGCTGCAGATACTTCATCCGATCAAGCACCGACTGATATGCTCTCCATGATAAACGTATAGATTCAACAACCTGTCTATGGGTGTTGTTCTTTATTTCTCGAGCTTCTTCGATAAGTTGCTTTGTTTCTGCCTTACGTGCCTGATCACTGAATCCCTGAAATAAATTGTAACGCAAACGTATCATAGCTACAGTTGACTCCTGCTCTCCTTCAACCCCATCGACATCCTCATCCCAGTTCTGATCAACTTCAAGGTCGACCCTCGGCCAGAAAGGACTCTTGGCGACCTCATACTGCTCATAACGAGCCTCCAGATCAGCCTGCGCTGACTTCAGTGTAGGGTGTCCTATTAAAGCATTACTCGCCGCCGCATCAAGATTAGGTGGTATCATGTCGTCTGGAGAATCAGGCCGAAGTAGGGAATCCGGCATATGTCCGACTACTGCAAGATAATTGGTCTGCGCATCCAAAAGATTAGTTTCGGTTACTACAACATTGGCTTGAGCCAGTGACAGACGCCCTTGAACCTGATCCAAATCAACCTCGGTTCCAACGCCTGACTCACTTCGTAACCTGATCTGATCAGCGATCCTCTCATGTGTCAGAAGATTTTCTTCGGCAAGCACCTTGAGTTCTTCTCTACGCAACACATCGAGGTAAACCTTTGATGTTTCAAGTGCCAGGTTCTCACTTACACCTCGAAGCCGATAGGCGGAAGACCGTACTCTTGCTTTCTGTCTGGAAACTTCATTTTTAGTCGAGAAACCCGCAAAGACATTTTGTCTCAAACTGAGTCGAATCTCTACGGGATCAAGACTGCTCTCTTCAGGTTTATCTATTTCCTCAATACCTGTTCCTGCAGTAAAATCTGCAGTTGGCCAATACGCAGATTTTGCCTGCTTTACCTCTTCGTCTCGAGCCAGCCTGTTATACGCCTGGGTCCTTACCTGCGGGTTGGTTTGCAACACTTCTCCTACCGCTTCCTGCAGTGTCTCCCCTAAAGCCGTGCCTCCACTGAGGATAAGCGTACTGCAGAGAATAGCTAGACCAGTGGTTGTAGACCACTTCATATCTCTCCTCCTTCTGATATATGGTATGACACAACTACATGATTATTGGCAAAAGCCATATTTCCTATCAAACATTTTGCCTCAAATTATTCTTTCATCGCATTTGGCAAATTACAAGAAAAACATCAGATCAGTATGTATCGTCAAGTTGGCGGAAAGCATTACTTTTACAATACAAAATAATCAGAGGAAATCCTTCATGTGTAAATAGCTAAGAGTTTCAGGATATTAAAGAACAATCCAATACTACATGAGGCTATTGATATCTATAAGGTTATGAAATGTTACGTGAAGAAAAAAGACTGAAGCGGAATTATTGGGGATATTGATGCAATTCCGTGTTTAACAGACTCCCCCAGCGAGTGTTGTAAGGGTGGACCTTTCTCGTTCTACCACCTGCACCAATCAACTCCATGTGCTGATTAGCCCATTCGAACACTGAACCACGAAGATTATAGGCGTTTATAAACCCGGATTTTTGCAATTCACTAATAAATTTTGCAGAACGGAGCCCTACTGAACAGTAGGCAACAATTAAGACAGCAGGGTCAGTATTGTTTCTGGCAATAGTGTTAAAAGAAGAGACATGAACAGCACCGGGAATGTGGCTTATTTGATACTCCTCAGATTCACGTACATCAATGAGCACAAGCCCTCTCCGCTCTCTGATTAATTTCTGAAGATCACTTGTGTCTATATGCGCTACTCCCGGATAGTCGGCTTTGATAGCTGCATTAACTTTTTCCCACGTCAACTCACCAAAACTTAACGACCATCGAAAGCCGCATAATAGTACGACAATGCAGAATAAACAGATATAGCCCTGTAACGTATTGAGCCCGCAACACTTCAGGATGAAACTGTTATTGCACACCCTTTTCTTTGAGAAATTCACTATACTTTTTATCTTCCCCGACAATATGGTCAATCCACCATTTTCTTAGAAAAACATATATCTTCTGAGCCGCCTGATATTTATCGGTCTCCATTTCGGTCAGCAACTGGTCCATCACTTCATAATATTCCTGGTGAGATGTTTTCTGAGTATCGAGACCCGGATATCCGTGGGTTTCAAGAAGGGTTTCCTCATCGCGCAAATGATACTCTGCATAATCTGACATCTCCTGAAGGATGGCATCCAACTCATCCACCCCTTCTTTATCGCGTAACATCATATAGAGTTTATTAACCAGCTGAATCAGTGCCTTATGTTGATCATCCATCGACACGATACCTGTTTCATACATCTCACGCCATTTCAAAATTTCCACAGATCAACTCCTCAGGAAGGTCAAACGTCATCCATTTGGGGGATTTTTCGAGTTTCACACGCGCTTAAGGTGATCCTCATTGGCTTAGTATAACGTTAGAATGGAGAAAATAAAACGGATGTGCAAATTCTCTTTGTTTAAAGAGCTATCAACCATCACTTTCCGGTATCAGTACAATTTTACCGCAGTTTCCAGACTCCAGAACTCTTCTATGTGCCTCTGCTGCTTGAGACATCGGCAAGACATCTGCGATTACAGGTTTTAGATGACCGGACTTCATGGCTACAGAAAGAGCAGCATGTGTTGCCATCAGTTCCTCTCGTGTTGCGTTTGCCAGTGCCAGCCCGCGTATATCCGTCTCCCTTCCCATAGTGGCCCGAGGATCAATTTCTATCCGGCCCCGACTGCCGATAATCACAACCCTGCCTCCGGGTGCAAGTAATGACAAATCTATTTCCAAATTTTTATTGGCAAGCATTTCGAGTATGAGATCAAACCCTTTAGGAACAAATGACTGCAATTTTTTGATATATTTACCGTGGTGCAATAGTGCACCATCAGCTCCAGATTCCAGAATACATTGCAGGCCTTTTTCTGATCCGGCAGTTCCATACATTCTCATGCCTGCGGCATGACCTAGCTGAATAGCTGCCAGCCCCACTGAACCACTTGCCCCATGGACCAGCACACGCTCTCCCGCCCTTCCTGAACCTCTGGTGAAAAGTGCGCGGTAAGCCGTTGCGGCAGGGGTGCCTAAAGCTGCACCCTCGTTGAATGACATTTCTTCAGGAAGGGGATATATCTCACGAAAATCGCACAAACAATATTCACTATATGCACCTTTTTTTGAAGCTGTATATACCCGCTGCCCCACCGTAAACCCAGTTACACCTTCTCCGACTTCGTGTATACACCCAGCACAATTCCCACCAGGTATATATGGCAGATCAGGAAGAACAGGGTACTCACCGGCTCTGATATATGTTTCAACAGGGTTAATGCCAATTGCCTCGACTTTGATCACCACTTGGAAAGCGCCAGCCTCAGGAACAGATCGCTCGACATATTCGAGAACTTCAGGACCTCCAAAATTACGAACTTCTATTAGACGCATAGATACACCATGAGTTGTTATGAGTGAAAATTGAGGGTTAACCTACTCTTTCACTGTAAATCCTGGGAGAAATTTGTCGAGATGGCTGTATCGGAAAATGAATATACCTCATGCAGGAAGAATAGAACTGGAAGTATTGATAAAGATTCTCAGAGTATCTTCCGATATAAATACCATACGGATAGTGATGCAGACAGGAGGTCCGCCATGACACACCAGCAAGCAATACAGATACTGATGCTCAGTCCGGTTTATTATACACTGGGAATACGAGAACGCATGCAGCTCATAAAAGACTACTGTAAGCAATTTTATGAGCTGCAACACATCAGGAAGCAGAAGTCTGTCAGGGGATAAGGCTGTGTTCAGGCAAAAACGATTTACTACTTTTTCTTCCAGCTTTTTTCCTCGCCCTTGAGTAACCTGCCAATATTCTCGTGGTGCTTAATCCATATCAGTGCTGCAATAGCAGCCGCAGTTATAATGGTTACAGACGATTCTCCAAGTAACCACAACCAGAGCACCATCAAACCTGAAGAAAGCAGCGAGCCCACCGAAACAAATCCGCTTAAGGCTACCGATCCGGCAAAAACACCAAGGCTGATCAGAATTGCCATCGGAGAAAGATACAAAAAGACCCCAAGCCCTGTCGCGACACCCTTTCCACCTTTAAATCCGAGATAAACAGGAAACATGTGTCCAACCACTGCAAGCAGACCGCAAAGGCAAACGATAAGCTGTTTATTGACTGCATCTCCGAGCACCATCTCTGCAGCCAGCATTGGCAAAAAGCCTTTCAAACAGTCACAGACAAGGGTGGCAAAACCAAGTTTTTTGCCCAACAACCGGCTGACATTTGTTGCGCCAATATTTTTACTCCCCTCTTCACGGACATCTTTACCTGCAAATTTACCAATTACGAGACCAAACGGAATTGCCCCGATCAAATAGCTTGCAACAAGAAGAACTATGCTCATAATATTTTCTAGTTATGTATTAATTTTTAATAATTCACTATTTATATAAACCACACGCGATAAGCCTACTTTACTTTCTTTCCAATAACAATATTTACCCTACACAACAGGGCAGTCGGTCGTTTCCCGAAGATTATTACTATTTACCCAAATACCTTCTGGTCGTTATTAACGATAAATATTTTTAATTTCACTCCACATGTCAGGTTTTTTACTTCTATTTCACATTTTTTCTCATGTATACTAGTATGGAGTTATATCACTAACCTTTTCTTACGTATCAACAACACCTTTCTGCTTGTATTTGACAGGAAACCCATGACGTGATTGGCAATAAAATCCTAATAATAGATGACCAGCCTGAGCTCAGAGAACTTCTCTCAAGTTTCCTCACCAGCCTGGGCTATGAGACACTGACTGCGGAAAATGGTCAGGAAGGACTGTTTCTACTCGAACAGTGGCCGGCAGATCTTGTCACAGTTGACCTCCAAATGCCTGTAATGGATGGGCAGGGTTTTATCAGGGAAGCCGTTAAGCGCTGGCCTGATTTGCCGATCGTTATTGTCTCTGGAATAGATGCCGTTGATCAGGCCGTTGAAGCTTTACGCCTGGGAGCACGTGACTTCATTACTAAACCGATAGAAAGTTTTTCTCTCGTTAAAAATACTCTCGACAAAGCCCTCGAGTCGGCTGAGCTTATTCGTCAAAACCGTGATTATCAGCACAATCTTGAGCGCATGGTTGATCAGCGCACAAACGAACTGGAGGAAATCAAACGCCAGTTGCTCTTCAGCCTTGGTAAAGCTGCAGAATTCAGAGATAACGAAACGGGTAGACACGTAATACGAGTAGGAAAAATGTGTGGCCTCATCGGCCAAACCATGGGTCTTGGCGCAGCCGCTGTAAAAACATTCGAAGAGGCTGCACCGCTTCATGATATTGGCAAAATTGGGATATCCGACCTCATTCTTTTAAAACCAGGAAAGCTCACCCAGGATGAATGGAATACAATGAAACGTCACTGTGAGATTGGCTGCGATATCCTTCGCCATCACTCATCTCTGAAACAAAGTGACGAATCGCTGTATGCTCATATTATCAAAATGGCAAACAGTGGAAGTGAACTGTCTATTCTGGAGCTAGCCATGGTTATTGCTCTCTGTCACCATGAGCGTTGGGATGGCAACGGCTACCCCATGAGAATTTCAGGCGCCAACATTCCCTTAGTGGCAAGAATTGTTGCTGTAGTTGATGTCTATGACGCCTTGGGTAGTGAGCGCCCGTATAAGAAACCATTTTCAGAAGAGAAATGTCAGCAAATTCTTATAGAAGGTTCAGGCAACCATTTTGACCCTGACATCATTGATGCATTCATGGAGATTTACCCTGAAATAATCACAATTAAAAAAGACTGGATGGATTAACTCTTACATTTTTCATTTATCATACCTTTCTCCCACAATCGCCCAAACCTATCCTTCAAGTGAAGCACCTGCTTGTGCTATAGTCTTTATAATCACTTTCCCTCAGTCGTATCTGCACCTCATCGACTGATATGTCAGTATCGGTAACCGTAACATTCATGGTCCAGCTTTTCGCAACTCAACTTTTCCATCAGGATTGGAGTTGAAATTCACAGCATCAGCCTTGTCATCTACAGTAATTGACATCAGGTTTATTGTATTGAAATCGTTAGTTCATGTGCTGTTTTTTATAAACTCAACCGAAAGAGGTAAGGAATGAGAAAGCGGATAATCCCCTTAATCAGTGCACTCTTCATAATGCTTGGTACACCACTTATGACATATGCTGCTGATGCCTGTATCGACTGTCACACAAAGCTATCACCTGGACAGGTGATGGACTGGCAGGTAAGTAAACATGCTGAAAACGATGTCGGTTGTGCTGAGTGTCATGGAGAGGCACATTCTACAGCAGAAGATGCTATGAAAGCAGTTCTTCCTGCCGAACAGAAATGCGCTGAATGTCATCAGGATCAGTTTGATCAATTCTCCCATGGCAAACATAACTTCGGCTGGAAATCGCTCAACGCAATTCCCGCCACACATATGGCTCCAGATGAACTGATCGAAGGCGGACGAGGTTGCGGCGGTTGTCATAACATGGGTATAAAATCAGAAGAGGAGAAAAAAGTCCTGGCCGATAAAGGGTATAGGTATCAGAATAACTCCTGTGACGAATGCCATACACGTCATGCATTTAGCAAAAAAGAAGCATTGAATCCGCGTGCCTGCCAGCAATGCCATATGGGATACGATCACCCTCAATGGGAAATGTGGTCAAGCTCCAAACATGGTATGCGCTGGTTCGCAAAGCAGAATGGAGATCTTCCTGAAACTGCAGCGGCTCCTACGTGTCAGAATTGTCATTTGCCGGACGGCAGCCACAAAAACGAAACGGCATGGGGCTTTCTTGGAGTAAGATTACCACTACCTGATAACGAACAAGCTGCCGCCGACAGGGTGACTATCCTTAAAGCACTTGGTGTTCTTGATCCTGAAACCGGTAACCCTACACCTATTCTTGATGCAGTAAAAGCCGTAAGAATGGCAAAGCTTGACCAGGAGTCCTGGCAAAAAGAGCGGGATAAAATGCTGAAAACCTGTTCACAATGCCATTCGCCGAAATATGTTAAAGAACAGCTTGATATGGGCGACTCAATCATGTCTAAAGCTGATAGATTGATGGCGGATGCCATTGAAACTGTAGCTGCTCTCTATAAAGACGGACTGATTAAGAAACCTGCAAATTATCCGGCAAATTATCCATTTCTACTCACCTTTATGCATACCAATGGTGAAAGATGGGATAAAGACCTTGATAAACTCTCCTACATCGATCAGGTACTTGTACAAATGTACATGAAACACAGGATGCGGGCCTATCAGGCATTTTTTCATGTAAACCCTGACTATGCCTACTGGTATGGCTGGAATGAGATGACTAAAGATCTTGGTGAAATAAAAGAACTGGCCAGAACAATGCGAGCAACACATAAATAGCATACTCATAAAACACAATACGCTTAACGAAGGCAAAAAAAAGGGCCCTGGGAAAATTCCCAGGGCCCTTTTTACAACTACAATATGCTACTCAACAAGATTATTTTCTACTTCTGTTTTTCATAATCCGTTTTTTCAATCGCTCGGCAGTCTCATTATCACGATACGATACAACTATGCAGGGGCAGCGACGAAACATTCTTTCGGCGACTGACCCTGTAAATATGTGACGGATATCTGTTGTCTTCACACCCATCACAACCATGTCAATCTCTTCATCCACGACCATCTTCAACAATTCTGCTGCCGGGTCTCCAACCAGAAAAGAAAAGGAAACCTTATCATCCGGCAAGGTGAGGTTTTCAGTTATCTCGTCAAGGATCTTGCGACGTTCCTCCTGAATGATATGCACATAGTGCTCGCCATCAACCTTATAACCGAATGAGGCGATTCGCTCGACTGCCTCTAGATCCCGCTCATTGATTACATTAACAATAAGCAGTTCAGCACCGATGGGTGCAGCAAGTTCAGCCGCATAATCCAGAATTCCCTTGGAGAAATCTGAAAACGCAATAGGTACCAGTATTTTTTTTATCATTTCCTGCTCCTGAAAGAGGAATACGTCTAGCAATCAGCCAGTGTTCATCCATTGGAAAACCAGGCATTTTGGACATTTACACAGTTCAAACCACCTGAAATTCTATGCATTCTCAACTGCATCATCCAATTCTTTTTCCCTGCGAGCCCTGCCCCGCTGATTATACCAGACAAACATAAACATGAGTAATGCCGGTAAAAACATCAACTGCTTGGGTGGACGATCGGTTGGAACCTGAACGCTAAGAATCTCCTGATCAAAATCGATACCTGCTTTCTGTGCCAGACTATCAAAGCCTACCATGTCTACCAGAATTTTTTGATCCTCTTCCCGCGTCTCAAGTCCTATTGCGGTAAGACGCTCAGTACCGGTTGCTTCATCACCAACCTGTAGCATAATGGTAGAGACAAACTCATCACCGTTAAACTTTTCACCTTTAATCTGTAATCGCAACTGACTTCCCGGATTCATCTTTTCAACAATCTGGGCCAGTTCTGCAGGTGGTTCTTCATTTAACGGAGGGAAGACCTTATCCCAGAAATATCCAGGTCTGAACAAAACAAACGCTATCAGTAATAACGCTACAGTTTCCCACATTTTACTTTTCGTCAAAAAGTACCCTTGTGTTGCCGCAGCAAAAATGAGCATAGCCAAAACTGCAGCAGAAACGACAATGGTAAAATGCAATGGACTGCCAATACCAATCATCAACAATTCAGTATTAAAGATAAAGATAAACGGCAGGATCGCTGTACGAATATCATACCCAAACCCCTGAAGCCCTGTCCGGATAGGATCACCACCCGAAATACCTGCCGCTGCAAAAGCAGCAAGGCCTACCGGCGGAGTGTCATCTGCCAGAATTCCAAAATAGAAGACGAAGAGATGAACAGCAATTAGGGGTACGATCAGTCCATTCTGCGCACCAAGATTTACGATTACCGGTGCCATCAGCGTGGAAACGACGATATAGTTTGCTGTGGTCGGCAATCCCATACCAAGAAGTAAACTGATAAATGCGGTGAATAACAGGATCAGCATGAGGTTTCCGCCTGAAATAAACTCAACGAATTCGGTCATAACTAGACCAACACCGGTAAGTGTTACAGTACCAACCACAAGACCAGCTGCGGCTGTCGCCACGCCGATACCAATCATGTTTCTACCACCGGTAACCAGACCGCCGATAAGATCCTTCAGACCACGTTTAACGGCATACTCTGCACCCATCGCCTTTCGGAAAAAACCTTTCAACGGGTGCTGGGTCACTACAATAAAGGCCAGTAATACTGTGGCCCAAAAAGCAGATAACGACGGAGAAAGCCGCTCAACAGTCAAACACCACATCAGAACAACAATGGGGAGCAGAAAGTAATATCCCGCCTGAGCGGTCGAGCCGAGGTCAGGAAGCTCTTTTATATCTGTCGTTGTTTCGAGTTCGGGAACCTTGCAGGCAAAATAAATAAGATACAGGTATGCTACCACCAGAAGGACGGTCACTATCCAGATAGCCGCATCTCCAGCCACGGTCTTGATCCAGCCAAGGCCATAGTAGGTTGCCCCTCCGACAATAATCAGGCCAAGGGCAGTCATGACAAATGTCAGAAGACTTTGAGGAAGAGTCTTTTTACGTGTTCGTCTCTTCATCCCCTTCAAATTCATCTTACATGCTTCCAGATGAACGATATAAACAAGCGCAATATAGGAAATTACAGCTGGTAAAAATGCATGTTTGATTACCTCAATATAAGAAATACCGACATATTCAACCATGAGAAATGCAGCAGCCCCCATAACCGGTGGCGTCAACTGGCCATTGGTAGAGGATGCAACTTCAACAGCCCCGGCTTTCTCTGCAGAAAAGCCAACTTTTTTCATCAGGGGTATAGTAAAGGTTCCAGTTGTTACAACGTTAGCAATGGAAGAACCCGAAACCAGGCCTGTCATTGCAGAAGAGATAACTGCGGCTTTTGCTGGACCTCCACGCATGTGACCAAGTCCGGCAAAGGCTGTACGAATAAAATAATTACCTGCACCTGCAGCCTCTAGCAAAGAGCCAAAGAGCACAAACATAAAAACCATTCCGGTCGACACACCAAGCGCAACGCCAAAAACACCCTCTGTCGTCAACCAGTAATGCGTCATACCCTTAACAAGGCTTGCACCTTTATGAGCAATAACATCAGGCATAAATTGCCCGGCAAAAGTGTATGTAATGAAGGCAGCAGCCACAATCATCAGTGGCGGTCCAAGAGCTCGTCGGGTTGCTTCCAGCAGGAGAATAAGACCCACTACAGCGACCACAAGATCCATTGCAATTGGAGCTCCGGGACGGTCTGCCAATTGCGCATAAAAAATATAGATATATCCTGAAGATAATGCAGCGACTATTGCAATTATCCAATCCTGAACAGGAATAGATCTTTTGGGTGACGACTTGAACGTGGGAAAAGCAGTATATGCCAGGAACATTGCGAAAGCGAGGTGAATAGCCCTTGCTTCAGTGTCGTTGATGACAAAAAAATTCAGCATGAATGGCAGCGGTGAAGCATACCAGAGCTGGAAAATCGTCCAGGCGAGCGGGACAAAAAACATAATTCTTTTTGATATAATCCCTTGAGGATTACGTGCCCCCGTATCCGCCTCAGCAATCATCTCATTGAGCTGATCATCGGATAACGGTTTTTCAGTCGGTTTTGTCATACTAACGACTCCTCTTAGCAAAACTTAGACGTAAAGTACAATTACCTTCTCCCCACCTCACATGCACTGAACAAAACCCGGCAACTCCTCCAGGCTCAATGTGTTGATTTTTCCAATGGCGGGAATTTAACCTCCACCGGAGACATGTGAAAAGGGCACGTGATTTTTTGAATAGCGAACACGTCACGAATGACATACTACACAGCCCATTGAACTAATCACGTTGGGTACAGACTATACATGTTAGATATAAACGCCTGCGACCTACAGGACTGCTGAAGCAACCCTTAATGCGACCTGACGTCACCGGAGAATCCGGGTTTGGTGGATATGTATTATGAAACAAAATATGAATACAGATACTTAAAGGCCGATTCTCAACTCTAGAAAGAACTGAGAATCGGCTTCAACAACTGAAACGTCCAGATTTACATCAAACCTGCTTCTTTGTAATACTTGATTGCACCTGCATGCAGTGGAGCTGAGAGACCATCTTTGATCATCTCTTCTTTCTTCAGTGTTGCAAATGCAGGATGGAATTTCTTGAAATCATCAAAATTCTCAAATACAGCTTTTACAACAGTGTAGATAACGTCTTCAGGTACTTTTGCAGAAGATACAAAAGTTGCTGCTACACCAAAGGTCTTAACATCTTCAGGTGAACCATTATAGGTTCCACCAGGAATTGTTGCATATTTGTAGTAGCTGTTTTCGGCGACGAGACCGTCAACTTCTGGTCCCTGTACATTAACCATAACTGCATCACAGGTGGTGCTTGCTTCTTTAATTGAGCTATTTGGCACACCTACAACATAGACCATAGCATCAATTTTGTTATCACAGAGAGCTTTTGACTGCTCAGCAGCTTTCAGTTCAGAAGCCAGTTTGAAATCATCTTTGGTCCAGCCAAGTTTGCTCATGAGCAGCTCGGTGGTCAAGCGCTGTCCAGAACCAGGGTTACCGATATTTACACGTTTACCTTTCAGATCCTGAAAGTTTTTAACACCAGCGTCTGCACGAGCAACAACATTAAAAGGCTCAGAGTGGATAGAGAAAACTGAACGGAGGTCTTCATTTGGTCCGATATCTGCGAACTGGTCAGTACCCTTATATGCCTTGTACTGGGTATCAGACTGGGCTACACCCATATCGAGTTCACCTGAAGCAATTGCATTCAGATTGTATACGGAACCACCGGTACTCTCAACAGTAGCGCGAATTCCGTGCTCTTTCTTATTCTTATTTACCAGACGGGCAATAGCGCCACCGGTAGGGTAATACACACCGGTAACACCACCGGTTCCGATGGTTACGAAGCGCTGGTCTGAAGCTGATGCAGTTCCGGTCATTGCACTGAAAGCGGTAACACAACCAAATGCTACAGCTGCCAGTAAAGATACATTTCTTTTCATTGGGCTTCTCCTCTCGTTTTTTTGTTTAAGAACACCTCGCGGTCTCCTCTATCGACCGTGAAGATTCAAGGACATCTATACACATAAAACAAAGCAAGGGCCCCACGGCCCAGATATTTTCAAGCCATGACACCCGCTACTTGGACGTTTCCGTAAAGAAAACCTCACCCCGTAAGTCACAATATATCGGAAGATAAGTCAAGATTTTTTCCTACATTTTCCGACTTTTTACACAGGGTTTCCAGCATCTTTCAAACGAATTGAGTAGGTATTTTTACTCTAATCTAAAAACATCTGGTCTTGAATACAAACCATAAATAGCGGTAGTTTTTTACCATAACTTATAAACAATAAAGGTCAACGTGGGCATATTCTTTTAACCATTTTAAAGAAGTACTCATATGCCTTTCTGCACCATCAAAGCCAGCTCAACGCCTTGCCTGTGATTCTCAAATAAACCAGTGACTGGCGGCATATAACCAGCATCGCTAATTACACTGCCCCCTCATTATTGATGTCTACATGAAATTGTCTTCCCGGATTATTATCAAAATACACATACTACTTTCAACGAACTTCAGTATCTGATTCCGTTTTTACGTCTCAGGTAGTGAGTTTCAATCCAAAAAACAGCAGGTGGTTCAATATCGAAAAGCGTGCCCGTTTTTCCAGCATACAAATAGCTGATATGTCCGGGTTTTAATCCTCACTTACATAGCAATAACAATTGAACATACAACGCAACTTTTTTGGACATTCGGGACACTGGAAGGCTGTCCGAGAATAGGGATTTGGGTCAAAATCGAGACATTTACATAAATTAATCACTGTATTTAGTGAAAATGTGTGATTACATTTCATGCATGGCGAAAAGTTCCCCGCCATGTTACACTGGCGGGTCGTACACTCAATACACGCATAATAACCACTACGGAAAGATTACTCCGATGAGCATACGTAAGATTTTACAATACCCAGAGCAGGTTCTCCGCGACGAGACCCTACCGATTTCAAACTTTGATGACAGCCTCAGGCAGCTTGTAGATGACATGGCCGAAACCATGTACGACGCTCCCGGAATCGGCCTTGCCGCCCCGCAGATAGGAGAATCCTTAAAGCTGATAGTTGTAGATATTTCCGAAGACCGTGAAGACAAGCAAGAGTTCATGGCAATGGTTAATCCGCAAATTACAGTGCATGAAGGTTCACAACTAGATGAAGAAGGATGCCTGAGCGTCCCTGAACTGACAGCAAAAGTTAAGCGATTTAAAAAGATCACCGTATCGTATCAGGACCTTGAAGGAAACGCCATGGAACTGGTAACAGAGGATCGTTTTGCCGTCGTGCTGCAACATGAGATTGATCACCTTAACGGTATCCTCTTTATAGATCACCTGAGTTCGCTCAAAAGAAATCTATACAAAAAGAAAGTTAAGAAGTGGCTTGCACATAGTAGCTAGTGTCAGATGTCGTAACAATGTGAAGCTTTTTCTCTTCCTGCAAGGCTTGACTGCTGGAGCATAGCAACATGTAGCT
Source organism: Desulfosediminicola flagellatus (assembly GCF_005116655.2). Classification (GTDB taxonomy): domain Bacteria; phylum Desulfobacterota; class Desulfobulbia; order Desulfobulbales; family Desulfocapsaceae; genus Desulfopila; species Desulfopila flagellata. Next base: position 5,400,705 of record NZ_CP050698.1, read on the forward strand.
TAAGGAGCAACGAAGTCAGGAAGTGAAAAGGGCGAACAGAATTAGACATCTGAGGCATGACATGACACGAGTTTTCATCTAAATAGAAGCGCTCGAAAAATTTCACCACAGCAGTAACCATGATGCCGAAGTCTTCGCTTACCTTGGAGGATAAAGTTTTGAGAGCAACGAAGAGTTAGAAGAAAAGTGCCGTTTTCAGTTTGAGACTAACTAATTAACCGGTTGTAACTCACTGGTTTTCATTTCGACAACTAGCTAAAGATAACAATGACAAACCCACCACTTCGTATTCTGTTTATGGGAACTCCGGATTTTGCGGCTGCAACACTGCAGGCGCTGCTGAGTGGTCCCGATACTGTAGTTGCAGTCGTCACCCAGCCGGACAGACCGAAAGGACGAGGTAAAAAACTCACCCCCCCACCGGTCAAGGTGCTTGCCCAGCAGGCTGGCCTGCCAATCCTGCAACCTACCAAAATTAAAACTGAAGAATTCGCTGAGGAGCTGAGCAACTACGCCCCTGATGTGATCGTGGTTACAGCCTATGGCAGAATTCTGCCACCATCAATTCTTGAACTTGCCCCCCATGGCTGTATCAATGTCCATGGCTCTCTTTTGCCTGCCCATCGTGGTGCTGCACCGATTCAGTGGGCACTCATAAATGACGATAAAGAGATCGGGGTAACTATTATGCAGATGGACGAAGGAATGGACACCGGCGACATGCTGCTCACAGCAAGTATTACCCCCGATGACCATGACACATCCGGCACCCTTTTCCCAAAGCTTGCTGAACTTGGTGGTAAAACACTTCTTGAAGCGCTTGCACTTCTCAAACAGGACAAACTTTCCGCCACCCCTCAGGATCACTCCCGAGCCACTATCGCTCCCATGCTAAAAAAAGAAGACGGGGTGATCGATTGGAGTAAAACTGCCAGGGAAATCCATTGTTTGATACGTGGCCTTGACCCGTGGCCTTCAGCATATTGCTTTTTGGATGGTAAACGTTTTCGTCTCTTTGCCCCGGAAGTCCTTCATCAGGACAGCGATGCTCAACCAGGCACACTGTTGAAAGCCGACAAACGCGGCTTGCTTTTTGCGACGGGACGTGACTGCCTGCTAATAAAAGAAGTTCAACCTGAAGGCAAAAAACGTATGGCTATCGAATCATTTTTATGCGGTCATTCGCTTAAGCCGGGCTTAAGCTTTTCTTCCTGATCAGCGCGATATATACCAGTGAGAAATATCACCATTCATCAACCAGGCCGCACAGCCTATTTAGACTGTTTTTCCGGTATCAGCGGAGATATGTTTCTTGGCGCATTACTTCATGCCGGCCTTGATGAAGAAATGCTTCGCACGGAGTTGGCAAAACTCAAACTTGAAGATGCAACGATAGAAGTATGTGATAGCTCAAACCAATCGATTGGATGTAAAAAAGTCACTATTTCACAAAAACGCAGGCAGGCGCTACGCACCCTTCCGAACCTCATTGCAATCCTGGATAGTTCAGATCTTAACCCGGAAGTTAAACAAACGTCCGCAGCCGTCTTCAAAGCGCTGGCTGAAGCCGAGGCCAAGGTCCACGGCATTTCTGTTGAAAAGGTCCATTTTCATGAGATCGGTGCACTTGATACAATCTTTGATGTAGTGGGTGTTGTTATCGGCCTGCATCTCTTAAATATCTCACGTGTAATCTGTTCCCCGCTTCCTCTTGGCAGAGGGTTTGTTCAGTGTGATCATGGCCGGCTCCCTCTTCCAGCTCCTGCAGTCTGCGAACTTATTCAAAATATCCCCAGTTATGGTGTAGATATAGACCAGGAACTGGTCACTCCGACAGGCGCAGCTCTCGCCATCACTCTTGCAGATGAATTCGGCACCTTCCCCGCCATGACTGTTATGGCTACAGGATATGGAGCTGGCAGCCATGAACTGCCAAACAAGCAGCCCAACCTTTTACGGCTTTGTATCGGCACAGAACATGACGTGAAAGAAGCACAGGAAGTTACCGTAATAGAAACACGCCTTGATGACTGGAACCCTGAAGGTTTTCCTTTTCTTTGCGACTTGCTTCTCAAAAATGGCGCACTTGATGTAAGTCTAACACCATGCCAGGGAAAAAAGGGACGACCTGGATTTCATCTGCAGGTTATAGCTCCTGCAGTGGCTCAGCAAGGTCAGCAGGAACTACTCCTTTCACAAACAACAGCAATTGGACTGAGATACAGAAAGGAACAACGAAGAACTCTTCCGCGTGAATCTGTTACCGTACCCACCAAGTGGGGTGATGTTAAAGCCAAAAGCGTTGTTACCCCCAGAGGTACGGTTATTTATCCCGAGTATGAGTCTTGCAAAGAAACCGCTTTAATAAACAACATATCGCTCGACGAAGTATACAGAGCAATATATGCATTCAGTGAGGAACAGTAGCAATGAGGACAATCATTATGGCTATAGCCACAGGCTGCTGGGTCGGTAATCTTCCCAAAGCTCCCGGAACATGGGGTTCCCTGGTCGCCTTTCTGCCATGGTTGCTTATCAAAGGCTTTACCCTTCCTTTTTATCTGCTCACCCTCGCTATCGTTTTTATCATCGGTTTTTTTGCCGCCGGATCTGCAGAAAAGATTCTTGATCGCGCAGATGCCGGACCCATCGTTATTGATGAAATTCTTGGCATGTTCGTCACCCTCACGCTTGCCCCGAACCACCCTGTCGCCTGGGCTTTAGGTTTCATTTTCTTTAGAATTTTTGATATCTCCAAACCATTTCCCGTGTCATGGTTCGATCAGCGAATCCACGGAGGAATCGGCATTATGATGGATGATGTTGTCGCAGGTATATATGCGCTTATATCTCTGCATTTACTATGGTTCATAATCGGCAACATTGTTCAGGCTAAACTCCCCTGGTAATTATTTTCCGTATTTCTGAATTACAGAGTCCACTCACCTCTCCTTGCATACCGCCGCAGCCTTCCTTTTAAGGTATCGTTTTGATATAAGAATATACACGCTTTGAGTTTTCTTCTTCAGGGATACCGGAATGGCTCACCGTAAAAAGATACTCTTCGGCCTACTGGTCACACTTATGTTTCTGGCCATTGGAACTGCAGGGTATACACTTATTGAGCACTACTCTGTTCTAGATGCCTTCTACATGACGGTGATCACCATCACCACTGTAGGATTTGGCGAAGTTCATTCTCTCTCCCAGGAAGGGCGTATTTTCACCATCTTCCTTATACTTTTTGGTTTTGGCAGCATAGGCTTTCTCGCCCATGCCTTTACAGAAGCCATAATAGAACGGGCAGCAAGCAGAAACCTCGGTAAGAAAACTATGCAGAAGAGAATCGGTAAACTTAAAGATCATGCAATAATATGCGGATTTGGACGCGTCGGTGAAGCAGCAGCTGAATATTTTGCTTCGACGGGATCTCAATTTGTTGTAATTGAATCTGCCGAAGACCAGTTAAAGTTGCTTGAAGAGTATAACTATATATATATGGAAGGAGATGCAACCAGGGAAGACGTCCTTTTAGCCGCTGGTATTAAGCAGGCTTCGGCGCTGGTTGCTCTACTTGACTCTGACCCAGATAATTTATTTACTGTCCTGACAGCACGGGAACTCAATCCGACACTACATATCATAGCAAGAACAGAAATAACAAGCTCAGAGTCACGAATGCTTCGCGCTGGAGCCGACTCAATAGTATCGCCCTATGCATATGCCGGAAGAAAAGTTGCCCAGAAAATTCTGGAGGCTACCGCAGATGAATCAAGCCAGTTAATTGATGATTTCGAAAAAGACACACTGACTCAATGGATGGAGGTTACTGAACAGTCGGATCTCGCTGGCCATGTCGTTGAGACAGCAAGTGGTTTTATCGGTGGCACTATCATAGGCATCCGTCGTGATGAGGGAGACATCCTTCTCCCTCATGCCGAGGAAAAAATACACTTAGGAGATCAGCTCCTCTATGCAACCTCAATTGTAACAGAACCTTCTGTAAGAGATCATTCTCAAACACGAAAAAAGATTATTCTCATTGATGACAATGCTGTTATACGCCACCTCTATACGAGACTATTCCAAAAAGCAGGGTTTCATTTGATAACAGCATCTACTGGGGAACTGGGCTATTCATTGGCCGTAGCCGAAAGACCTGATGCTGCGATTGTGGACTATGAGTTACCCGACATTTCCGGCCTGAAGATCTGTGAACGTCTGCGCCAAAACAAAGAACTCAGGACAATGAAGCTTTTCCTTTTTACAGCCAACGAAGACGTGACCACGAAAGAT
>NZ_CP050698.1:5412500-6751878 GCF_005116655.2 Desulfosediminicola flagellatus
TTTTAAAGACATCACAGCAAGAATTCATTGTGGAATTACTCACACCTCAATCGTAAAGAGCCCGCAACTCCTCTTGTATTGAAGGCAGTGTCACTTTGGAAAAACATCAGTTTTAACGCGTAAACAGAAGATCAAACTCCGAAAGATCAACCTGTTTATTTTTTCCTTTGAGAAATGTCAGAAAACTTTCGCCACTACGTGTTAGAATCCGGTCTTTCGGAAAGCCAATAGTGTCAATCAGATGAATACATTCTTCAAAAGCTCCAACCTTGCTTGCGATATGGGCATCACTGCCAAAGGTTAGATAGCCATCATGACGGGCAACAGCCTCGGCAAGAGCAACACAGTTTTTCATACTCCCTGGACGCGAGGTAGTAAACGATGAGTTATTGATCTCCACCAGCACATTATATGACGCAGCAGCACCTGCCACTTCATCAACATCAATAGGGAAAGCGGGATTACCACCATGGGCAAAGACGTCTATCTTACCAGTAGCCATAGCCCTCACAATTCCATCGGTGTGCAGATTCTTCGTTGCCGGGGCTATAACAGGCTGATGGAAGCTGGCAAGAACGATATCCATGTGTTGGTGCACCTCTTCGTCGATATCCAACTCACCCTTGAAATTTATGATATTGGCCTCAACACCACGTAATATACCTACTCCATGCATTATGCGGGGAATAACACGCATATTCAAAAAATACCAGAAATGCGCCGCCCCCGGCATCTGCGGACCATGATCGGTTATGGCAAGGAATTTTAAACCTCTGGCGGATGCTACCGCAATATTTTCGGCAAGTGTACTGTAAGCATGACCACTTGCTACAGTGTGAGTGTGAGTGTCTACTTCAATATTCATAGGATTACTGCTCCACAAGTGGAAATAGCGTATAAGGACAGGACGAGCAGATGAAACTATTAAGGATTCTGCAGCTGCAGTACCAGATCCTGAATTCTGACATGTACAGGAATCTATTCATTGCGAGACGTTTCCTGCTTCTTTCTGATACAGGAGATAGCACGCAACTGCAAAGAATAATCGAAACTCAGATTAAACTCAGTCGTCATGTATTTTTCTCACTCATTGAAACATATATACATTGTTACCACCTATTCCGGAGTTGGGTCCTGATCTGTCCAGGAAATTCTTCCGGACCGAACGTTTTCTACAGTATCAACTTCAGTCTGAATTGTTGTCCCAGTCGACATCTGGCTATAGACTGTCACATTGCTGTTGCCACTCCCGGAACCTGTATGGACTACAGGAACACTTGCCATTCCAGCGCCAAGATCAATATACCTTGAGGTGAGATATTTGATTTCATCATCTACAGTTTCTGTGCTGGTACCAAGAATTGAGACATCCGGATAGCCGGTTCCCGTTGTATAATATACGCCATATAACCTGCTGTTTCCCTCACCTTCGCAGAGATCTCCACTGGGCTGAAATACTGTAGTCAAAAGCACTCCGCCAGTGAGGCTGGATCGTGTGACATTTCTCGTTGAAGGAACAGCGCCGGCTTCTCCGGTGATGGGCGGCAGATTTAGAAGCCACCCTGAAGCTCTTCCACTATCGATTTCATCCTCAATTTCTGTAAAGGTTGCTAAATCGGAACCATCAATAGCCGAAATCGTACTCTGGAGTGTTCCGTCTGTATACACCTCAGCATCACTTACATTGAGTAGATCATCAGTAGTTATTGGATAATTTTCATCTTCATAATCCTTGACTCCGAATAGACCCTGGGTCTCCATCGTGTATTTATCAGCAGTGGAAAAATATCTACCTGAACCGAAATAGAGCCAGTGATTATCATCTTCGTCAAGGCCCAGCATCGGTTGCGCATACAGGGAGAGATCTCTTCCTGCATTGAAAAATGTAACTGGTGCAGTCCACTCTGCAGGGTCAGCATAATCTTTGAATGCCATACGCATTACCCTGCCACTTTCATCTCCATCACTCACATCGGCGTCTTTCACCAGCCCGAAATAGATGGTATTCACCTTAAAATCCAGATCCCAATCAACCGTTGACGGAGTACCCATAAAAGTACTGGCTACACCAGTATCGCAGGCAATGACATTGTAAAAATCATTCAACGCCGTGACTTCGCATCCATCTGCCAACGTTACTGGAGCCGTCGGAGACGACTTCCCCGTAATGAGCTGTTGCAGTTCAAAGAGATATGCATTCGTTGTCTGTGAACTTTCAACCGAGGCTATATCAGCATCTATATTATCAGGACCTGTACCGAAAACCAGATACCAGCTATTACATGCCTCTGTATACCCGTTACAGTTTGTTGCAGTATCCACATCCTGAAAATAGGCAACGGCCGGATAGACTGCCGCAAAACTTCCATCAGGCGGTGATATCTCCCCTAATACCGTTGGTTCAACCTCAGGATTGGTGATATCAATGATGACATAGGCAGATCGAAAGCTATGGCCTACTGTCTCATTCTGATCGAAAGGCTGGACGTCAACCTCCATTTCCCCACCTCCCAGGTTCATGCCAACAACCATTACGGTTCCCCAGCCACCGGGATGATCATCATCCTCAGCAAATATTTTTGCTTCGAAAACCCTTGGCTTACCGTCAATAAAACTTACATGACTGTCATCATAATTGGCATCTTTCAGCCACTGCAGATGCGGCAGCAGATTCATAGGAGCATACGCCCAGAGTTCACTGCCTAGTGGATGTTCTACTGCAGTGGTTCCGTCATATTGGCTTCCTGAAGTTGAATACTCAATTATCTCTTCACCATCATCATCGTTGGTTTCATTATAAAATCCGCCGTTAAACGCATGAATCAATCCATCATTAGCTCCAACATAGACCATCACCCTCCGATTGATATATTGCTTCTTGAATGTGCCATAACTGTCATCATTATAGATGATGTCATAGCCCTCCTGAGGCGAAGAAACCACCGTGGGGGTTGAGTTGACTATATCCCCAAGACGCATGACATTGTCCCCTGTGTCGTCCGAGGAGTATTGGATAGTCCTGTTTCGGCTTCCATCCTTTTCAATACCTCTGATATAATCAATGAGATCCTCAGCCACTGCTTGGCTGGACAGATCAAAAAAGCTATAACTTACAGGATAGGTCGAGTGGCTCAGCATTCCCGTCTCAAAGGCACGGCACTCAGTATCATCAACAACCCCATCCAAATTATCGTCTACCCAGGTAATGATAAATCTGCCTGTGTCAGCGCTATCCAGATCGTAATCCCTGTTAACAGACAGTTCGGTATCGGTTAATGCGCTTAAGTACAGTTGTTCCCTCGCATTCCATATATAGCTGACTTCGTCGAGCTCAACTGTAGTTGTGCTATAGTTTGCCACACGCACCTGATCGCCGGCTTCCAGCCAGGCATCGATCGGCGCAACGATAAAGGAAATCTCACCATCATTAGTCAGAGTCATAGTTGTAGAGCTGGTACCCTCAACCAAACTATTTTCGAGATTTGACACCTGCCAGCTGGAATAGCTGCTACCTGCGTTACCCTGCAGATCATACGTTGCAAAGAGTGCACGATCACAACTAGAAAAATCGCCCTCAGTTGTCGTGATATATGCACTTGTAGAACTGTCATTATCTAATTTCGCACTTCCTGATGAGATAGTCCCTGTTGCATCGCTACCTTCCAGACAGGTTATTGTCCAACCACTAAATGACTCACCCGAAGCGCCAGTGAGATTTTTGGTCTGCAAAGTCAAGGTGTCACCAAGAGTGACCCATGTTCCGAAAGGAGATAGTGTAAAGTCCACCGTACCTGCCGCTATCGTTATGGAATCAGTGCTATAACCTGTTGCTGCAGCATCAGAGGAGATCACTGTCCATAGATTAAAGGTTTCGCCTTCCGGTCCACTCCAATCGTCTGCCGCTATTGACAGGGTTACCTCACCGGTTGTTGCATCATAGGCTGTTACGGTTCCTGAGAGTGTATAGGGTGAAATGGTGAGTGTTGTACCGCTGTACTCTACCACTCCCTCCATAGAATTGGGCCGCATTGTTACTGAGCCGCCGGAAAAGGATGTAACTACTCCCTGCATACTGTAAGCGCTGAACATATCCGGATCGTTGCTGGAGTAAATGCGCATCCGTGTACGACCTTCTCCTTCGTCATAATACGAGGCAACAACCTGGTCCACACAGTAGTTGTCGAGTTGTCCATTGGGCACACATTCAGTCAGGGTTTCACATGCACCATCACTGTTAATCGCATTGTCATCTGGTGGAGTACAATCCTGTCGGCTGTTGCCATAACTGTCGAGCCACAGCGCATTCACCGTACCGAGCCAGCTGGCCTCAACTGAACTATCCGCAGCGCTGTTGCGTGACGGCTCGTAATATGCCTGATACAACGCCCCCTCCCCTTCTACGTTAGCAGATACAACCGCCGCTGAAGTTCCGGAAGATGTGCGGTCCATGATGGCATCAAGCACTCTGGTTAGCGCGTCTTCAAGTTCTCGGGGGTCTGTTGCATAAAAATAATTGTCTGGGATACCATCAGAGCCGGACTCACCGGTACTGTTTATTTCACTATCCCATTCTGAGGTGAGATCAGGCAGGTCGTTATCGTTAGAGTCACTAAAACCGCCATATTTGGCTGCATACCAGAGAGGATCTTCCAACAGGCTGGCAGTCGAAGTGCCTAATGTATAGGTTTTTGAGGAAGCACCCGAATCTGAAGAACTGCATGCTGCATGTGCACCTGTGGAAGGAGTACAGTTACAACCATTGCTGTCAGAACAATCAGGACTGCCAGTATCTACAGCTACTGTCTCTGTATAGCTGAACCCGTTAATACCTGAATGTGCATGAAAGCCGTCATCATCAGTCCCGCTGATAACATAACCGAATCCCATCAGGCCTCCACTGGATTGTGCATGTACCTGGGTCGTAACAGAGAGAGTGCCAGCTCCAGCATCAAAATTATAGGTGAGTGTGCCCCACATGTCCTGATCGAAGTCTCCACCCATTTCAGAGACCTCATAGTTTATATAAAACTTACCGCTTGCAGTCTTACTGTCGAGATTCACTTCCTGAGACACAATTTTAAAGGCAACCAGCGAGCAGTTTCCATCCGGATTAGACCTCTGATCTCTGCAAGCTGGTAAAATCGTAACGAGCGGCCCTGACACTAAACCCTCTGGATCCGGTATTTCGATTACAGCAGTACCAGGGGACAAGGCTACAGAAAAAGTATCAATACTCTGAGTTCCTTCAATATCGCGGTTTCCTGTTGCACTCTCAGGTCGTATGTCCTTAACATGAGCATAGTACGCCAAACCGGCAATCCTATAGGAACCTCCCATGCGTGGAGCTTCAGGACACATTCCACCTGCATCACCGAAATTGGTAATTGTTTTCTGTGTACACAGTTGATCATCATCTCCTGAACCAAGATCAATTTCCCCGACAAAATAGGAATTCCCTGTAATACCTTCTGCATTGCCGACCACATCTGTCATCGAACTGGTTGACTTGTCGCCGGGAAGATCATCACTATCCCAAATTGTCGAAGGCCCATAGCTCTGGGCATCAAGCTCATCATAATCATAAGAAGATGTGCTGCTATTGAGATTTATGACATAGAGATCTGCGCAGTAATTATCATTGTCCAGTGGGTCCTCAAAGTTTTGTGGGACAGGTAAGCCCGGTATTTTGGTTGAACTTGAATTATCTCGATAATCGCCAATAACACCATTACCTGAAAAATAATTTATGGCCTGATAATAAATTTCTGAAAATGGATTAACCCAGTTATGGCAGCGATTAGTAGAAGTCTCAAAGGCGGCAGTGGTGGTTCCCCATGGGCAATTGTCTCCGCTTGAGTCCTCATAGTCACCATCATCACCATCATACCCGGTTATTCGATAGAGACTCCAGGCGTTAATCAGGCCTTGAGCACTTGAACTGTTGTTTGATACGCCATCATCTACAGCAAACTCTGCAACATGTGAAAAAGTACCATCGGTATCAACATTTATCTCGTCCGTCATCGAACCGGTATTACGGATTAAGACCCCGCCGGAAGCGTGTTTTTTATAGGAACCGGCTATCATTCCAAATTCCATTTGATCATTATCGCCATAGGTCTGTAGTAAACCTATAGGTTTATAAACATCATCTGAATCATCAGCAGCATCTACGCCCGGGTAGCTTTTGCATTTTTCCTCACCGAGCAGCCCCTTCACACAGACCTGTACTCTGGCAATATAATTTCCCTGGCCCAGATGCTCTGTAAACGAGGGACTGCTTGAGTGTGCATAAATACCTGACTTGGCAGGATCATTAGCATTAGATGCAGAATGATTGTCGTAATCGGCATTGCTGGCCCAGGTACATTGCCAACCTTCGTTACTCGCCCAAAGGGAGTAGTTGCCCTTCACGACCTTGATGAGCGGTGGTTCCTCAAATTCCTCAGAAAACGTATTATTGTACTGGCCCATATCCACATCGGTGGTATTGCCAAAGGTGATACCCATTAGAGTTTTATCACCAGCGCATCCAGCAGACAGGTTACCCTCATCGCAGTAATAGTCACTTCTTGTAAACGGTGTCAATTGGGGCAAATCTATGCCTCCATAGAACTTAGCCCAGCTATGCACATCGTGGGGTAAATACGCGCGTTCCAGTACTGTTGTATCAGAAGAATCGACCCGGCGATGGCCACCGAATAGAATTTTGCGGATAGTATCAATTCTGGACATAGATACCCAGTTGAGAAAATTACCGCTCCACTGGCCTGTTGAGTCGCCAGCATTGCAATATTTATCGGCAGTAACAGCAGCAGGCTCAAATCGTGTATTTGATGTCGAGTATCCATAGCATTTATACGAATCGAAATAGCCGTAATATTCTATATCATTACTATACGTTGTATCTGCAACACCATCGTCATCAAGATCAGTGTAGTCATTGTACGCGGCATAATAGAGTTGATGGTCATTTGACGTCGCAATCATAACCTTTGGGGTAACCCCTTCAGAAACTATACTGATCGGCATTGTCTGAAAATCAGTCATGCTATATTCTTCACTTGCCAACACAACGCCGTCTACTGAAGAACATGCAATATAAATAAGTAAAAGAGAACCGACCCTGAGTGAGGACGGCTTTGAACATCCAGTTAAAGCAGGCATAGAAAATCTCATTTAGTAATTGCAGTCAAAAGACGAAGCACTGGTAAGGATAGAGGTATCGACCTGCCACCTCACTACAACTGTAGATTCGCTGTTCACTTTTCCACGATGCTGCGAGGCAATAGTGAACACTTTGGCTGTAGCGCTCGTCACACTGACACCTGTGCCGTCGTACCCGGAGCCTGCCAACATCCCACTCCCTGCCGAGCTTTTAATAGTTGAGGTGTTCAGAAAGTTTGTATGCAATACTGCATCATCAATAACTTCATCAGGGTAGTAAACAAACGATCTGTTGCTATCGGATATTGAGTCATAAAGGTCATCGGTTGTAACATTGTCTGAAAAATCGAGGTCCTCGACCTTGATACTGCTGGTAATCATCTCTGATGAAAAGCCACCTGAAGTCGTGGAGCAGATGGCATTCTGGTAAATAAGGTGCTGGGCCAGTTCACTTCCGCCATCTGCCTGATAGAATGTCTGTTTGCGCACCTTATCGCCACCACTTATCATGAGTTCCGTGACGGTTGATTTGATAGCGAGTATTCCAATCAGCGTGAGAATCAGCATGATCATCATCGAGGTTACAAGAACGAAGCCGTCTTCGCACTCTTTCGCAGTACATCTCGTTTTCATATCTTCCTTTGAAATACCATTAGGATATGGGCTAAATATTCCGTTCTCTGATATACTGATACGTAAGAACATTACTTAGTCTCATACCCTTATCCTCGACATGGACGCGCAGGATCTTGCACCCTTCAATGGGATAGTCCTCCGCCACATTCCAGTAAATAGTGAAATTACCATCACTACTATCTACCTGATCATCAGCGCTGACCAGATCGTCCAACCCAGCCTCGCCATCATTGTCACTATCGACAAGATCGTCGTAGTTGGCTTCGATCAGTTCTTCGATCATTTCCATTGCCCGATTCGAACCCATCGTGAGCGTTGAGGCCTTCGCATTGTTAACAATTGAGGTAATATGCATTGAATACAGAGAGAGGATCCCAATCGAGAGGATACACATGGCAATAAGTGCTTCAATGAGTGTGAACCCATCTTCACAAAAGTTGGAACTGGTCGACATTTTCATAATCCCGAATTCCTCAATTTCACCTTTGTCACCAACATTCTTCGTCGATAATTATCGTTATACGGCCCCAGAATTACGCCTGAAGCGGTCGTGTAAGAGAAAGTATTGAGAAAATCACTGTCTGCCCTGCCCGCTCGCGCCAGAAGAGAAATAGTTACCGCACGGATATCATCAAATTCAGATGCTGCAGGGGAAAGTGTAGTTTCCGGGTCATATATGCTATTGGAGTTGGTATCTTCCATGACATACAGGAATTCGACTGCCACGATATTATCAGCAAGAGACTCAAACCCAGTGTCACTGCTATCAACATTGGCCCGTCTTCTGCAAAACGAGGCGGCACCGCTGTCTGCCTGTCCATCGCCATCAGCATCATCGGCCACTGCAAACCCATACTCGATGTCCTCTTCTTTCTCGTTATCGCCGCTCCCGGAGGTGATACCGTTACCATCAGAATCCCAGGTAAATCTGATGGTATTCTTTGTTGCCTCTATAATTCCTATATTGTCAACGGAATCAGGATCATAGCCCGCCAGACGGATCTCCGATGAAAGAAACGTCATTAGGGCACGCAGGTTCTGCTGCATCTCGACAACCTGGTGCTGGGCAAGTTGAGTCTTTTGCTGGGACAGATAGGTAGAAAATATGGCCGCAACTATCACCATCGAAATGGCCATCGTGACTAAAAGCTCAACCAGAGTAAAACCATTTGATGATCTCCCAACCGGGGCAATAACCTTTAAACTCTTCATGTCTCTGCTCTTCGTTATTCCCTTCATCTAGTTCATACTCACATGACCTGTGAGATTGACCTGAAGAGTCGCCTCCCTCGCATTACTATTCTGGATGCACATTTCAGACACAGAACCGTTACTGCGTAGTCCATTAGGTTTAAAGACAATCTCCTCTGGCAAAACAGCATCGCAACTATAGAGTGTGACATAGGAAGGCATCTCTACATCCTTGATTGCATCCTGACCGCCGCTATCATTCTCTGTGTAGATAGAATAACTGCTTCCGGTATCTGCAAAACGGATCGAGACCTCCCGGTTTCTTTTCATTGCGGTCATCCTTGCCAGGTTCGTATCGAAAAGAAGATTTCCCGATGCATCACGAAAATGCACATTAGGAAGCCAGGAGAGAAAATTTGGAATGGCAATTACCGCCATAATTGAAATAATCGAAATAACCACTACAAGCTCAATCAATGTAAAACCTGACGTAGATCGTGATTTTTTCATCGTAGTGGAGTTCTCCGGCTTTAGGTGTCGAAATAACGTAATGGAATTACATATCAGCTAAAGGAGAGATAATGTGAAAATGGGGAGAAAATATGGATTAATTAAGGAAATTAAAACGCTAACCGATATTCATTGCCGAAATCGAATGCCTCGACCTGAAAAATGTTACTCACTACACATACTCAATATACACAGAAGGGGTGATCGTTCACTTGCCAAATGATTGCTTTCCAACAGATTGATTGCTAAAAATATACACATTCCTTCTATTTAGATTTCTAGGATGATCAACCATTCCTTAATTCCATTTTTTATATTAATTACGGAAGATTAGATCGATAATTATTGTTACATACTCTTGAGTCGAAGAGAGTGAGGACCTTTCTTTTTCAAGTTAACGGAGTCAATATTGCCATGACCAATATTCAGATACATGATTGTTCAGCTTTTTCGAACGCAGAATGCAAAGAACTTTTTCAACAAATCCGGGATGAGTTAATCAGCTATAATAATTCGATTATAGCGGGCTTATCAAAATCTTCTGTTCTACTTAGTCTTACCGATAAGGAGGACATAGTTGGTGGATTATTCGGTAAAATCTCGTGGGACTGGCTCCATATTGAACTGCTCTGGATAGAAGAATCATATAGAAACAGTGATTACGGCACACAACTGATTCTAAAAGCAGAAGCAATTGCACAAAAGGCCGACTGTATAGGCGTACATCTCGAATCGAGTACTTTTCAGGCTCCTGGCTTTTACAAGAAACTCGGCTACTCAATTTTCGCTGAGCTTGAAAACAAACCTAGAAAACAGACACAGATCTTTTTCAAGAAAGAATTTTAAAAAGCATCCAGTTAATGCTCAAACGTTACGGGCACAGGCACTATACGATAGTTAAGCGGATACGCCTGGCTATTTGGAATACTGCCACCACCCACCATCTCAGGAAGGTTTACGATGATCTTTCACTCGTGCCAGCCAACTCTCTGACAATGCTTTTAACGAGTTTCTATCTTGTGTAGCCAACCCTACAGGGTCAAACCGCAGCTTCTGGTGTAATCGGTAGATCTGTTTGATTTTCTCGACTTCAAGGGTATGTCGCTGCTGAATTCTTTCAACCCATGTCAAAAATGGCTCCTTCCTATATCTGGGAACGCCAAATTCCATTAACTGTTTCTCTATGGCATAAAGCGGCGAATCGATTTCATCAAATATTCGTGCCTTTACGATTGACGCGGCATCTATTCTTTCAGAATTTATCCTCCTGTAGATTTTAATAACCAGAATAAGTGCCAGCAAAACCGTCAGAATTGAGAGTACCAGTTCATAATTTTGTTCGGTTCGAATACGAAAGTGATCTATTTTCAATTTAATATATGCAAACAAATCACTGAGTATTTCAAGCCTTGGCCTATTTGCAGTTTCCAGCGCAAACCAATCCGCTGGTGTGGTATCCACCATTACCCAACGCCCACCAACGTAGGCCTCACTCCACGCATGTGCATGTCTGTCTCTTACAATATATTTGTTTTCAATCTTACTTTTCTCTTCAACCACAAAGCCTGTCACATACCTGCTTGGTATTCCAATTTTCCTCAACAACAATGCTGTTGCTGTGGCAAATTGTTCACAATATCCACTTTTGTTGCCAAACAAAAAGTTCTCCAAGGGTGTTTCGAAATCGCCCTGCCCTGACACATCAATCGAATACGTGAAATCATCAGCGAAATATTTTCTGATGAGCGCAATTTTCTCGACTTCAGAAAGATTATCGACCTTCCATCCGCTCGTAACTTGCCCAATAAGTTTATCTTCTTCAGGATGTATTGATACGTTACGATGTGAAGGGACATCTTCATTACTCAATTTTGAGTTATAAAAAATGTCATACGAAATAAGAGACGCGCCATCAATTATCTTGGTAATGCCGTCTCTCTTCTGCTCGATTTCATAGATTGTCGGCCCCGTTAGACGGTAACTGCCATATGGCTGTGGCAGTAAGCCCTGCTCTTTTGGCAGATAATATTCAATCCGGGCACGGCTTCCTGTCACCTTGGGTGAAGCCATCAGGTCCCAGCCAAACCTCGAAACTCCTACATGCGCAAACGGCTCATTGCTATACCAGGTATACTGGTTAAACATTTCATAGCTTGCCTGCCTGAGAATTGTCGGCCCGGCATTTGATGCTTCAACTCTGAGCAGGATATCGCCTGAAGACTTGAGTTTACCAATGGTGCCAAAAGAAAGTTTGGATT
The DNA here is from genome assembly GCF_005116655.2 of Desulfosediminicola flagellatus. Classification (GTDB taxonomy): domain Bacteria; phylum Desulfobacterota; class Desulfobulbia; order Desulfobulbales; family Desulfocapsaceae; genus Desulfopila; species Desulfopila flagellata. The sequence continues at coordinate 5,424,263 of NZ_CP050698.1, forward strand.
TAAAGGGGTCGGCATCCTGGGAAAAATAATAGCCTCTGAAAAACATTCGTGTTTTATAACGAACATATTCATGAACCACTTCTGCCCCTTTAAACGTGACAAACCCAAATCCCAGAGCCCCTACAAAAACTGTAATAAAAACCCACAGCGGAAATGAACGACTCCTGTTTTCGAACAATATCCAGAACACAAGGAGCCCGACAACAGGAAAAAATAGCGGTGATCTGCTATTTGGAATTGCAGCAGAGAAAAGACTTAAGGCAAAATAGTAAAATCTAAAATCCAATGGATCATGTTTATGGATCTCTTTTTTACGAAAACCCAGACGGGTTCCTATAATAATCTTCTCCCGACCGGTATAGAGTTGCGCAAGAATCAGCGGCAATAAGATAACGGGCATCCAAAGAACAAGTGTCTTTAAGAAGAGTACTTTTTTCACGTTGAGCATGATCAGCACAACGGCAGAAAGAAAAATTACCGAGGTAAGATCTGAAACACGAACAAAATCATCATCAGATAAGTTCAGACGGGTTGGAACCACAAGCACTGAGCCCAGAAGCAGGGCAATTACAATTGAAACTATCAGGTTACCTGATTCAACTCCCCAGAAAACCAGCGTAACCGACATGAGTAGTGGTGGGATTTTCATTTCAACTCGACAGTTTTAAAAGTATCTCTCACATTAAAGATCCGCACCTCAGGAAGTTGCATTTCTGTAATAAGGCGTTCACCTTCCTCAATATCAGCAACCACCAGAATCACCTTGTGAGGTATCCGTATGCTCTTTAAATACTCAATAAGCTTTTTTCGTTGATCATCAAGATCAATATAAATCAGAATAAGTCCGCTCAGAACTGCGGTATGCGCCATAACAGTTTCTGACAGTTCAGAAAATGATCGTTTATTGCAGCTACCAATACATGCCAGCACCTCCAGCATCTGGTGCTCTGTCGACTGCCCACGTCCGGTGGATAGTGTAGAAATACAGCTATCACCTGCAAAGAGGAGCTCAATGAGGTTATTTGCCCTGTCTTGTTGAACAATAACAGAAGCCGCTATTGATACAGCATCTTCAAACACCTCGTTGATAGCGGACGTATTGAAGGTATCGAGAAGTATTCCATATCGTGAAAAATATTCATCCTGATATTGCCGTACTATTGTTTCACCAGATTTCGCTGTTGCCTTCCAGTCAATGTGTTTGACAGGGTCCCCAGGCCTGTATTCACGGAGCGAGACAAATTCTCCAGAATCTCCGCAACTAGTCGCTCCACTCACCCCTCCCTGATGATACTTTCTCGAACCATCCATCTCAGCCTGGACGACAGGAAACATTTTAGGTAAGACCAGTATCTTTTCCGCATCAGGAAAAAACAGCTCTTTTTTGAATAACCCCAGGGGTTCAAGCCGATATATAGAGTATCCCGAAAGACTGATGTAGCCGCGCCGCGTAGGCGTGAAAAAAACTTCCACCTGCCGTTTTTCCCCTGCCTCCAGTGCGGGTAACGGAAAGGTTTCGAATTGCGCCCCAGAACTCCGCTTAAGCAACCACAACCAGCGGTAATACCCAAATTTTCTATCAAAGAGGTTCCGGTCACCCTCACCTTCCTCCTGAATGGAGTCGAACTCCTCAAAGGTAGGGAAGCGGGAACCTGAAATCTCAGTGTAAAACAACCCTGAAGTTCGTTTATCGCTGGAGTTTTCGAGATGCAGAAAGTAGGTCAGCTTTTCTCCTGCAGTGCATGTTTCAGGCAGAATCCTTCTTACACGAAAAACGTTCCTGAACAGAAATGATAATGGAAAAGCAATAAGCAGAAGGATGACTGCCAGCGCAGCCAGCTGATAGATCATCGTCTGTCGTGTATTTATACCAAACAATACCGATAGCCCCGCAAAAGCTATCATCATCCTGCCGGCCTGACTCACCTTACGATGCAGATGCCGTTTGATGCGCGTTATAATGATATACAGTTTATAAAGTTTCGGGCTCATTTCGGAGTTGGGAGCTCCTGAATTATTGAATTTACGACAGCATCCTGGGTTACACCTGCAAACAATGCCTGTGAGGTGAGTTGAAGGCGATGCGACAGCACATAGGGTGCCGCTTCCACAATGTCCTCAGGGATTACAAACTCACGCCCTCCAAAAAGTGCCAGCGCCTGTGAAATGCGCATAAGTGATAGAGATGCCCGTACGCTTGCCCCCAGTACAACATTTTCCGCCAATCTGGTGGCGCTGACGATATCTACAATATAGTACCTTAGTTCTTCGGATATCCGTATAGTGGTCAAAGCCCTGCCAATTTCTATAACTTCGTTTTCAGATGTTACAGCTTCAATATGTTCTAAAGGATGTGATTCAAGTTGTTCAAACAGCACTGTGGCCTCGGAATCCCTGTCAAGATACCCAGGGGAGAGCTTTATCATGAATCTGTCCATTTGCGACTCAGGTAGAGGATATGTCCCGTGAGACTCCACAGGGTTTTGGGTCGCTATAACAAAAAAGAGCGCACTTAGAGTAAACTTCTTTCCCTCCATCGTGACCTGCCGTTCTTCCATCGCCTCCAGCAATGCAGACTGAGTCCTGGGGCTGGCTCTGTTTATCTCATCCGCCAAGAGAATGTTCGTAAAAACAGGGCCTTTGATAAATTCAAATTCACCACTATGCTGTCTGTATATAGAAATACCGACAATGTCCGATGGCAATAGATCCGGGGTAAACTGTAACCTACCGAAACTGGTATCGACAGATTTTGCCAATGTTTTGGCCACAGTAGTCTTACCCGTCCCCGGAACATCTTCTAAGAGGACATGTCCACCAGCAAAAAAAGCGGCAAGTAGCAACTTTACTGTCTGCTCCTTTCCTTTGATGATCTTTTGAATATTTTCTGATATACGCTGATACAACTCTGCAGCCCGGTCATAATCCACATTGGCTGCCCGGGATTCGATACCATTTGCCTGTTCCAGCATACGGATTCCTTGTCGTGATGAATATCTAATTTTCGGGTATAACTCGTAAATATGGTCAGGATAGCTACCAGATGTCCATCGCCAACCCTGGTTAGCTTTTTGATTTCAAGCTATAAACTCACGGCTATTTGAGATATTTTTTTCAACACATACTCAACCATTTGGGTATGTAATCAAAAAGATAATAAGACATGCTGGCTAACTATCTTTTGAGTATATCACAGAGATTGTTCAACGACATAGGGCGTAATTGCATTAAACCAGTGTTGCAGATTGATTTTGTTCTATTTATCCTGAACACTTCTGCAATATTAGTGTGTCTAGCTAACACAGACCGCCGGCACTGACATGTTATTCAACACATATCGCTATTTTGGAGGCATAACGTGTATCTCTCACCAGCATGGTTCAAGTTTCTGTTAAATATTTATCCGCCCTATCTCGGGGCAGGTATAAAAGTCGAGCAGATACACGAAGACTGGTATGGTATTCGGGTTTCGATGAAACTTCGCTGGTACAATAGAAATGCTGTGCATGTTCATTTTGGCGGTAGCCTCTATTCAATGGTTGACCCACACCTGATGCTTATGCACATGCAACTTCTCGGAAAGGACTTTATAGTCTGGGATAAAGCTGCATCTATATCTTTTATCCGTCCAGGAAAGGGAAAGGTCACCGCTGACTTCATGCTAACTAAAAAAGATATTGAGAAGGTTATCGAAAAAACCTGTAATGGTAAAGTTTTCGAACCCACCTATGATATTGAGATTAAAAACGAGAAGGGTAAAGTTGTAGCCAGAGTAACTAAAGAGCTTTACATAAAACGAAAGTGACATTGCACCTCCCAGCCTTAGATCTGCCTCCTCTTCGATAACCATCTGTAAATAATTTTTAAAGCGCGCATCAGTTGAGTCCATAAAAACCGTAACGTAGTTTCTAAAAAATGTTTTATAGACAACGCTTTATCTATTGCGTGATCCTCACTGAGGTTATCATTTTCAAACAGTATATTTAAAGTTACACGGCACCATACTCATCCCAATCCGATGCATCGATGCCTTCCCCCGGGCTTACAGACATCAATGGTTGTAAAGGTGAACGATCAACACAACCAGTAAGCAAGATCAATATCAGGACAAATGTTCCAGCATATTTCGTCATTTCCCCATTACCTCCAGACAACTGAATTTTTCAATTCGCCAAGATATGAATCCCAATTAAGGACAGTATCGCTACTGATACTCATTTTGCTCTCATTCTGAAAATATTTACGTTGTACTGAATTCCCTGTGACCTCCCATACTGATATGGCTAAAGAAGTGTTAATTTGAGGAAGTTCCGTTTTTGACGGGACAAACGGGATAATCCACGTATCTTCCTGCTGAAACTCTGGCAGATACACCTTGCCCAGCTTGTCAGTGACCTGATACTCAACATCAAGCTGAAACAGACCCGGTGTGTTTAATTTGAAGCCGCCTTTACCTAGAGACACATTATTTTCATCAAAACCAGCCAAATAGACGATAACCGCTTCATCTGCAGTAGCCTTTTTCACCCCAATATCTTCAGCAAATATATCAAAGCCTGATTTCAACATCTTCCCTGCCATGTGTATTTCATCTTTTCTGCTTGATGATTGCAGGGATTCATAAAACCTTAGGGCTGGATAACCCAGCAAGTGAATTTCTCCTCGTATAACCCATCTGCCATCCTCGCCTTTTTCAATAGTCGAACTTGTAACAACCCGGTTTTCGTAATCCTCTGCTCTCCCAATAACATCTATCCGTGAATTATCCGGCTCAAGAATAAATGCTTTCCTGCCGACAGAAGCATAATATGAACTGCGCGAATTAGCCCAGCTATGGGTACCATCCAGTATTCGAAGATCTCCATCACCCGTTTCAACTGCCAGTACCATATGGTTAAAGCCTGTCAGGGACGGATAGTTCAACACAAGCTGCTCATTTCCCCAGGTTGATATCAGTACAGGATAACTCGCGATATTTGTCCCATCAAACATGCTTTTCAGGATTGTCGTTAACTCCTTACAATCACCAAACCCGTTTTTAAGCACCTCGGATGCTTCTCTTGGATAAAATGCATAACCACCGCGTGAATTGAAGTGGTAACGGATTTTATTGATGACAGTTGAAAACGCCTGGGTAATCTTTTCTCCGGTTGGTGTATTATCTGGAATTGTACTGGCTAACTGATCAATCTCTTTCGTGGTGGTAAATGGTTCGTTCGAAAGATTCAGGTAATGGTTTCCCAACTCTTTCCATGTGTAGGATTCTTTCCCCTTGGGCGGAAAGCTCACATGAAACAGTGCATAATATTCTTCGGGATATTGAGTTCTGTCTTTTTCTTGAAAATTAACTACATTCTTTGCTGTAATCGAATGCGTCCTAAAACCGTCTTCGACGATAATCGACGTTTCACATTCGGCATCCTCAATATTTTCAACGCCGTTAACCAATGTGACATTGTCAGGATATGAGAGGGTTATAGTCCTCTTAACGACAGGAAATACATCTCCCAGGTTGTAACGTCCAACAAATTCCGGACGCGTATACTCCCGCTGCACCTCTACTTTGATAAGAGTATCTTGCTGATATTTAGGTACAAAAAACTGGTGGATCACATTATCTGAAAACTTCATTTCATGCTGACGAATCTTCGACTGAACCAATGTCCAGCTACTGCCGTCCGGATAATAAGCCTCTGCCGCTATCTTTACAGGTGTTTCGAAAAAGGTCTGCTCGGGTACAGATATATACTGAGCATCCGTGTCATTGAGATTATTGACCCTATACCACTTGGTTTCGACTTCTTTGACCCGATTTCCCTCCGAATCAACTATAAACTGTAAATCCGTGGTATATTCCAGAAGTACCACTGACGAATTACGCCATGAAGCCGGAACGTTAAGATTTTTCAGATCACCCAACTCTTCACGAATAGTGGAAGTACTGACACAACCTTGCAGTACAAAGATCATTGTCAATATTGCAAATATCGCTAAAGATGTAGAACGCATATTATCCAACATAGTCTCGAAATCAGATGAGTTTTTCATAATTGATAGTTATAAAACCCTCCCGTTCAAATCTATTGATAGTCAGGCGTAGAACAACCATTCAGTATGTGCGCTGCAATCTTTTTGGGCATTAACACAATCCATAACAAACTAATATAGCATGTTTATTGTTACCACTATTTAAACAAACGGCCCCACATTGCTAATGTCCACCTATGAATCAGAATTGCTCTCACAATACATCAATTACCAATCCTGTTGTATTTACGTTACAATTTATCTCATAATAATTGACCATTGTTTACCAGACTACAGATAGATATAATTTCAGCATGTTAAGCCAAACGCACAATCACACGACCATAAACGGCATCTTCCGTAAGCGTAAAAGTAATTGCTGGGCAGAATCTAATCTGTTAATCTATTTTTATGTTAGTTATCAGCTGTGAGTTTAGGCTGAGCACTCATCGGTTAATCCATAACGGATATTAGGAATTTGCTTCGTCAGTACGTTTAACCAGTTACATAGAATTCTGGGAGGGAGCGGTACATGGTCAATGAAAAATATCAGCCTGGCGAGTTTTACAATTATCCCCTAATCATAAAAAAAATCCTGACAACGGCGCTCAATTACGCCCCTAATCAGGAAATTGTCTATCGGGACAAACTCCGATATACCTATCGAGATCTGCAAAACAGAATCCACCGACTGGCATCGGGTTTACAGGAAGCCGGAATTGAGGATGGAGACACCGTAGCCGTATTTGATTATGACAGTAACAGGTATCTGGAGTGCTTTTTTGCCATCCCGATGATGGGATGCGTTATGCAGATGGTGAACTGGCGCCTATCTGCAAAACAGATGGTTTATACCATCAATCATGCTGAAGCTAAGTTGATCATTATCAACTCAGATTTCCTGCCACTGCTCGAATCAATCCGCGAATACCTGCCAGATGTTAAAAACATCATCGTCATTGCAGAAAACCCGGACTACCCTGAAACTTCGCTCGAAGTTTATTCTGATTATGATGCGTTGCTTGAGCGATCCGATGCTCAATTTGATTTTCCCGATCTCGATGAAAACACGAAGGCAACAACATTTTACACAACAGGCACCACAGGTGACCCCAAAGGCGTTCACTTCACTCACCGACAGCTCGTTCTGCACACACTTTCACTCACCATCGCGCTTGGAAGTTATGAGACCATAGGCAGATTCCGTTCTAATGATGTGTATATGCCACTCACTCCAATGTTTCATGTCCATGCATGGGGGATTCCCTATGTTGCAACACTTCTTGGAGCCAAACAAGTCTATCCTGGTAAATATGAACCACCTGTATTGCTTAAACTTATAGCTACAGAAGGAGTGACAGCCTCTCACTGCGTTCCGACAGTATTGCAGATGATAGTTAACAGTCCTGCAGTAACTGAAATTGATCTTTCATCATGGAAAGTGATCATTGGCGGATCAAAACTCTCTAAAGGCCTTGCAAGTAGTGCCAACAAGCTTGGAATAACTGTTTTTACAGGATATGGAATGTCCGAGACCTGCCCGGTGATCAGTCTGTCAGCCCCTCGACCAGACATGATCGGCAATATTGACGACAGTGAGATGTTGAACCTTGTTGTTAAAACCGGCCTTCCCATACCGCTGGTGGAATTTGAAGTTGTTGATATAGAAGGAAAACCTCAACCCCATGATGGAGAGAGTGTCGGTGAGGTCGTTTTTCGTGCCCCATGGCTCACCCGTGATTACTTCAAAGCCCCTGAAAAATCAGAAGAACTCTGGCAGGATGGTTGGCTTCACAGTGGTGATGTAGGACATATCGACAGTGATGGCTATCTGCAGGTAACTGACAGGATAAAAGATGTAATAAAGACCGGCGGTGAATGGATTTCTTCGCTTGATCTTGAAAATTGTGTAAGCCAGCACCCTGCAGTTCTCGAATCAGCCGCTATTGGAATCCCTGACGAGAAATGGGGAGAGAGACCGTTACTTATTGTCAAACTTAAACCAGACCAGGAAAAAAATATAGACGAGGAAGGACTTAAAGCCTTTATGCGAGAAGCTGCTACACACGGAACCATCCCACGCTATGCGGTTCCAGATACTATTCTTATTGTTGATGAACTTCCCAAAACGAGTGTGGGTAAACTCAACAAAAAGGTTATGAGAACAAATTTCAATTAGAGCTGATTTCAATACCTCACATCAATTGATTATCTCGCTGTGGCACTCACGATCTCATCGTGAGTGCCATTTTTTTTCCCGGAAAACACCTTTAGACAATTAATCCTAGCTGATTTTCTACAACAAAAAGCCACTATCTCTATCTCTTGATTGACACACATCTTTTTGAACAATACAGTATGTCAAACTCTAAACTCGCCACTGTAATTACATGGTATAGTCAGCAACCGTTGTAGTTCATTCTTTCAATTGAGATCCCAGTGAATATTACACTTTCTGCCAATGACGCTCTGCTTGTTGTAGATATGCAAAATGATTTTATGCCAGGCGGCAGCCTGGAAGTAACCGGGAGTGACACTATCATTCCTGTAATCAATACATATATACATCGCTTCAACAGTGCCGAACTTCCGATTTTTGCCAGCAGAGACTACCATCCCGCTGATCATATCAGCTTTATAGATCAACAGGGACAATGGCCTCCTCACTGTGTTGCTGAAACAGCAGGTGCTCAATTCCATAAAGGTCTTCAATTTCCCGACAGTACGATAATCATTTCGAAAGGAACAGATCGCGAAAAAGATGCGTACTCGGCCTTCGACTCAACCGGCCTTATCAAAATATTACATGATAAAGCGATCAATAGAGTTTTTGTATGTGGGGTAGCCACTGATTACTGCGTCCACGCTTCTGTAAAAGACCTGCTGATTGCAAAAGACTTTACCGTTCTTCTATTAACAGACGCGATAAAGGCAGTTGACCTCGCTCCCGGGGATGGCGATAAGGCCAGAGCTGAACTCAAAGCTCTAGGTGCAATAGAAATAACACTGAATGAGCTGATATAATGAACTATCCAATCTCCCCGTTGCTTACCGATCTTTACCAGCTAACAATGATGCAGGCATATAATGACAACGGCATGCACGATGAAGCAGCATTTGAATTCTTTTTTAGGAAGCTTCCTGATGAACGATCATTTCTGGTTGCCTGCGGCCTGCAGCAGGTAATTGAGTTTCTGGAAACGCTTCATTTTAGTGAAGACGATATAGAATTTCTCAGGCAGGACGGCCGGTTTAACAGTCAATTTCTTGCAAGCCTTGCAGATCTACGATTCACAGGCTCTATTCACGCCCTGCCTGAAGGCACAATTTTTTTCCCTGACGAACCTCTCATCCGGGTCACAGCCCCTCTTCCTATTGCTCAACTGGTGGAAACACGCATAATTAACATCCTGCAGTACCAGACTATGATCTGTTCTAAAGCTGCACGAATGAAGCAGGTCATGCCGGATAAGATCCTGGTAGATTATGGTTTACGAAGATCACATGGTGCCGAAGCCGGTGTTATGGCGGCCAGAGCAAGTTATATAGCAGGATTTGACGGTACAGCTACAGTGCTTGCCGGAAAACTCTATGGAATCCCACTTTACGGCACTATGGCTCATTCCTTTATCCAGGCTCATGATTCAGAAAAATCTGCATTTATAAACTTTGCCCGAAGCCATCCTGAAAACACTGTGCTTCTGCTTGATACATACGACACAGAACACGGGGCACAAAAAGTTGTTGAACTTGCTGCAGAATTTAAAAGCAACAATATCAAAATCAAGGGCGTGAGACTGGACAGCGGTGATATGGTCAGTTTGTCAAAACGAGTTCGACAGAAACTTGATGACGCTGACCTGAAAGATATCAAAATCTTTGCCAGCGGTAACCTTGATGAGTATTCCCTTGCAGAATTCCGCGAAAACAATGCCCCGGTGGACGGCTTCGGAATCGGGAGTAAAATGACAACTTCGGCCGACGTGCCGTATTTCGACTGTGCCTACAAACTCGTCGAATACAAGAATCTTGGACGCAGAAAATTATCAACCAGCAAAATAACCTGGCCTGGAAGAAAACAGATTTTTAGACATTATGACTCCAACCACACTATGGTCGGTGACTCTCTCAGCCTCGAAACAGAACAACATCAAACCGCCGAACCATTAATGCAGCAATATATGGAAAAAGGTAAGTCCATACAGACATTGCCAAGCCTGGATGAAACTCAACAATATTTCGCAGAACAAATGAAACAACTCCCTTCATTAGAACTGTTAAACAAACCATATCCAGTTAAACCATCATCAAAACTACAAGCGTATTCCGATAAGGTGGCTAAAAGGATGATAGATAGTAATAGGTAAAATTCATGGCATGTAATCACGAGACAATTCGACAAGGCTCTTCGACAATTGTCAGTTTATCCTCAAAAAACACCTATTATCAAACCATCATAAATAAGTGATTAATCATAAATCTATACATCACCAGACTCTAAAAATGACTTGCTGTCCTCAAGTGGGTCAACTAATATGCCTGTGTTCGTGCAGAGCCTGTTATTTATGCACTTATATTATGTTACTGACATTATACGAGTTTTAATTTTCCAGTTTTTTGTGAGGTCTAATTGCTTAATAGGACGGTCCCATCCAGCACAATGGATGAGCAGATAAAAGAACTGTGTTCCATGCCACTTCAATGGGATGCACCAAAATATACAGTCAAATTTATGCACCGCGGACAAAAGCGGGGTAGCAAGAATCTTAATTATCTTCGACAATTTCCCGGCAACAATCCGCAATGGGGGAATTGCTTTTTCAATTTCGATATCGATTGCAAAGAATATGACTGGCTGGTTGTTTACCATGACATTCCGAAAAAAGACTCTTTTCTGGTTGAAGAAAAACTCGCCTGCCCACGTGAACGGACTATCCTTATCACCGGGGAGCCATCGACAATAACTGTATTCGGTACAGATTACATACGTCAGTTTGGTTGTGTACTCACCTTTCAGGAACCATGGGCGATGAGGCATCCAAATGTCATATTCACTCATCCTGGACTACCATGGTTTTACGGCAGTCCAGTAGATGGTCAAGACCGAATAACGTGGGATCAGATCGCTGCAACTTCTCCTCCAGATAAGACGCAACTCATTTCAACTGTATGTTCAGAACGAACAAACAAAGTCACCCTGCATACTGCCCGTGTTGATTTTACATGGCAGCTCAAGGATGAACTGAAAGAGCTGGATATTTTCGGACATGGTGTAAATCCCATGAATGATAAAGCTGAAGTGCTCGACCCATACATGTATCATATTGCTGTAGAAAACCACGTGTATCAACATCATTTAACCGAAAAACTCCCGGATGCATTTCTCGGTTATTGCCTGCCATTCTATCACGGTGCACCGAATACATCTGATTTCTTTCCAAAAGACAGCTTTATCCCTATAGATATCAACGATAGCAAACGTTCAATTGAGATCATTAAAAGTCATATCGCAAATAACGAATATGCAGATCGATTACCCTACATTATAGAAGCACGTCGTCGAGTACTTGAAGAAGAAAATCTGTTTGCAATTCTTAACCGCGAAATCTGTAAACAGGAAAAAACAATATCTTCAGAAACAAACAGAAAAGTGATTCGTAATCGTTCAACTATGCGAATTAAAAATCCTCTCGCAGGTATTAGAAGCATAACAGAAAAAGCTGTGACCAAAACCTATCACCGTCTCAGTTACAAAACCCGCAACAAACCTAAAGGGCTTTAGCGTTCATCCTTTTAGGTTTGACGATTATTTTTCACGTTATATTAATAACATTTAGGCAAAGGCAGCTCGCTAAAAGCTGTAGACATATACATTACTTCTTAACATTTATCATCTACCTGCCTGTCAGGTAAAATCAATCAGAGATACAATGGCCGATAAAGTTGTAAACATAGTCTGTATGAAATGGGGAACGCTGTATGGAAGTGAATACGTCAACCGACTTTATGGGATGGTGAAGCGACAGTTAAAAAGACCCTTTAAATTTTATTGTATTACTGACAATGCTGAAGGTATTCGTGAAGAAGTTTTACTTCGTGACCTCCCCGAGTTCACACCTCCTCCATCTGCGCGCGGACCATGGCGGAAGTTACTTATGTTCCAAAGAGAGCTGTTTGATATCGAAGGAAAGACCATGTTTCTTGACCTTGATGTCGTAATTGTTGGGCCTCTTGATCGCTTTTTTGATTTCTCAGATAAATTTGCAGTCAGGCATGAATTCGACAAACGTAAAGAAAAGGACTCCTTCGGGAATACCTCTATGTACGTTTTTGAAGCGGGTTCTTGTCCGGAAATTTTTGAAGATTACCTCAAGAACCCACTAGAGATACATAAGAAGTATTATACAGCTGAACAGGAATACGTAACACGGACTCTATTTGCAGCTGGAAAATTGGATTTTTTGCCAAACGACTGGGTCATTTCATTTAAAGAACACTGCCTTCCTGCACTCCCAAAACGTTGGTGGCAGGTTCCAACTCTACCTCCAGGTGCCTCGGTTTTATCATTTCATGGTCGCCCGCTGCCAGAAGACGCGATCCAAGGGGAGTGGCCCCTTGACGGTAAGCCTTTTTGGAAAGCTTTCTACAAATTTACTAAGCCTTGCCTTTGGTTAAGCGACTATTGGCGGGAATAATTTCAAAATTGCTGACATGTTTCCATCCGAAAAGTAAGCAGGTTGTTCAAGATCAAGGCGTGTGTTCGATTTTTTCTGGAGACATAGAGCTAATATCTCGGAGTCTCGTTCCTTGATTAATGGAAGATAAATTCGAACACACAACGGTGATATTAAGCCAATCGGCAGTTTTCGGACGGGAATTAACCACGTATTGACCTGGTCAATAGAACGGCCAACCTCTTTCCTGCCAAAAGCTTTAAACCTGACACCGCCGGGAATGATGAGAAATCCCGAGGAGCACTTAAGGCGCAAACACCAGCTTCATAATACTCTTTGCGCAAACCAGCTGTCATTTTTCACCATCATTTCACTATAATTATCCAGTCAATTCTATAAACTCAGGTTTTATCCGAACCGCACGCCTAACATATATATACAGCTTGCAAAGTACCCATAGTGTTGCTACTTTGAATTCAGTTTAATACTCCCAGTCTCCTATACCTGAATAATCTATCATTCTCTGTTGATATACAACGCCTTCTGCCCCTAGGAGGCTGTCCGAGAATAGGAATTTTGGTTAAAATCGAGACATTTACAAAAAATAAGCACAGCCATATAGATGATATTGCGAGTATTATTTTTTGAAAATCCCGAAGAGTTTGGGCAAAAGGCCATTGTCGGGTAGCCTCCTGGCTAACATGGCTCTAAAAGATACTGAATCTATATGAAGCAGTTGCTATCCAGATACCACTTCACACCCGGCGGTTTAACGATAAGCATTGGGCTACTCGTCCTTGTCACCTTAACCAGTCGATATAGTTATCTGTTGTTTCACAGTCTTGTAGAACTTTTCAGTGTGGTTACTGCTATAGGTATTTTTATCCTCACCTTGAACTCCCAACGATTTCTCAAAAACAACTATATCCTCATTGTCGGTCTTTCCTCGCTGTTTATTGGCCTGATAGATATGCTCCATATGCTGGCATATAAAGGGATGGGAGTGTTCTCAGGCTTTGATGCTAACCTACCAACCCAACTATGGATTGCTGCAAGATACTTACAGGTTGCAGTACTTCTGGCAGCACCCTTCCTGCTCCGTTTTAATTTTCGGCCTACCTTCCTTCTTATCTGCTTTTCCACAATAACAACTTCGCTCCTTGCATCAATCTTTGTCTGGAACATATTTCCAGATTGCTATCTTGAGGGAACCGGACTCACTCATTTTAAAATAACAAGCGAATATGTCATTGTTTTTACGCTGGCAATATCCTCAATTCTACTTTTTAGACTCCGCAGGATTTTTGAAACAGGTATATTCGGCCTCTTGATTTTTTCGACAACTCTCTTCGGCTTCTCTGAAATTGCTTTCACTTCTTATATGAGTGTCTACGGGAATGGAAATCTAATCGGTCATGTCCTCAGGGTGATATCATTTTATGCTCTCTACAGGGCAATCATCGTTACCGGGCTTGTCACTCCATTTGACCTCATATTCAGAGAATTACAACAGAGCAAAATGGCAATCCTGGATTACAATACTCAACTCGAATCGAGGATTAAATTACGCACAGAGGAACTTACAACCACTAACAGGCTACTGCAGCAGGAAATAGTTGACAGAAAGAAGGCACAGCAGAAAACAGTACGCAGGGTCTCTCAACTCAAAGCACTCCGTGCTATCGATATTGCCATTTCAAAATCTTTCGACCTTAAACATACTTTGTCAGTAGTACTCGAACACGTGAACTCTGAACTCACAATTGATGCATCCGCGATTCTACTTTTCGAAAGAGAGAGTGGAACTCTTAAATATTTTACAGGAAAAGGTTTTAAAACGAATCTTATCAAATCTACTGTGATACATCTTGAACAGGATTATGCTAATAATTCCTCAGCATGCTCAGATTTTTTTACAAATAAAAAGATGCACATTCGTCCACAATTTTCTAAGGACAAATTATGTTATGAGGAGAAATTTTCCTCCTGCTTCCAGGCACCTTTGATCTCGAAAGGAAATTTTCAAGGAATTCTCGAACTGTATTCCTTCACCGAAAAACAGACAAATAAGGAATGGTACAATTTCCTCGAAGCGCTTGCAGGACAAACCGCAATCGCCATTGACAATGCAACACTGTTTACAGACCTGGAGAGCACTAATAGAGACCTCACACGAGCCTATGAAGTAACAATGGAGGGCTGGGTTAAAGCACTGGATCTCCGTGATAGGGAAACAGAAGGTCATACCCAGAGAGTTGCCGGCATTACTACACAGCTGGCACTCACGATGGGCATTCCGCAAAAAGATATTATTAACGTTCGAAGAGGAGCTTTATTACATGATATTGGTAAAATCGGAATACCTGACAGCATACTCAACAAGCCTGGTCCATTAGATGAACATGAATGGAAAATAATGCGGCAACACCCGGTTCATGCCTACAGAATGCTTGCTCCTATCAAATACCTTGGCAATGCTGTTCAAATTCCATATTGTCATCATGAACGCTGGGACAGTAGCGGTTATCCGCAGGGACTCAAAAAGAATGAGATACCACTGCCTGCACGGATATTTGCCGTTGTTGATGTTTGGGATGCACTTTGCTCCGATCGACCATACAGGTCAGCAATGAATGAGGATGCAGTGCTCGCATTTATCAGGGATCAGTCGGGGAAACATTTTGACCCACAGGTAGTACGTTCATTTTTGCACCTGTACCCTCTAATTCGAACACCTGTATAATTTCCAAAAGCATTATCTTCGTCCGGACAGATTCTTACGCAAAATGGATTGAAATCCTTGATGGAAGCTATACTGTTAAACTAACCTAAATTCACAAAACTTAAACAAATACGGCCTATGAATATCACCGATGCAATCCTTCTTCGCAAATCGACTCGCGCCTTTCTTGACAGAGAAGTGGAGAAAGAAAAGCTGATTCGTATCCTCGATACTGCTCGCCACTCTCCATCCGGTGCAAACACCCAACCATGGCAAGTAGCAGTTGTTTCTGGCATCACCAAAGAGAAACTTCAATCTCGCATGCTAGACGCATTCTACACAGGTGCGTCTACAAAAAAGGATTACCACTATTACCCCGAAAAATGGGTCCCTCCTTATAAAGGCAGGCGTACCAGTTGTGGCATGCAGTTATACACTGCACTTGAAATAGAACGACACGACAAAGAACGGCGCAAAGAACAGTGGGCAGCTAATTATCGAGCATTCGATGCCCCGGTTATGTTGCTGTTCTTTATAGATTCTGTGCTGGCCACGGGATCATACATGGACTATGGAATGTTTTTGCAGACATTGATGCTAACAGCTGTCGAGGAGGGACTTGCCACTTGCCCGCAGGCTGCACTTGCTGAATATCCTGACATTGTTCGGGGTATCCTTGGGTATCCTGAAACTGCACTACTTCTTTGCGGTATTGCAATTGGTTATGAAGACAAAGAAGCGCCTGTAAATACGTATCGCACCCCGAGGGAGAATGTCGATGTCTTCACCCGATTCTATACGTAAACAATCGAACACACGCCTCGATATTGGAGCACCTGCTGACTTTTCGGATAGAAGCAAACTTGCCGACACTCAGCACAAGATACCAATGAGTGATACTCCTCAACATGATCAGTCAGCAACTATTTGCTGATAGGCGCGATCATACTCAGTGACAATTTTAGAGAAAGCAAAGTTCGATTTTTTCCTATCTCGAATTTCTCTAAAGTCTTTTGTGTAGGCCGAATAGTTCAGGTATACATCTTCAATTTTACTTGTGAGATTATGTAGTGACGTCTGGAACTGTTCTGGCAGTACTTCGGGAACTGCTCCGACCGGTGTAGAAACCAGGACAGGTGCATAAAGCAACGCTTCCAGCATGACCTTTGGCCCACCCTCTCTATGTGAGGAAATTACTACTACATGAGCATCATGCATCATTTGAGCAATATCCTCCCTGAAACCAAGCAATTGCACTTTATCCTCAAGTCCAAGAGCAAGAATATCCCTCTGCAGAGCTGAATACTCCGGGCCTTCACCTGCTATTTGCAGACGAAATGGAAAACGCAAACCGGCAACCTGCTCTAAAAGTAGATCAAAGCCCTTTATTTTATCCAACCTGCCAACACCAAGCATCGTAAAAACTTCTGACTTCAGGGAAGTCTCGACATGCTCTTCAATGACTCCGTTGTGAATAACCGTGACATTGCCACCACTACTGGATCGTATCGACTCACGCGCCTTTTCTGATACTGTAGTAACCCATTTTATTCTGTTAAATATTCGACCCTTTCTATCATTATGTTTTGTTCCAAGATGCTTTAACGAACAAAATCTGTTTACTCTGTTCACCAGCTGGGTCGCTTTAGCGGAATGAGTGTGTATCAGATCCGGACGCAACGTATTCAAGGTATTAAAAATTTCATAATGGAGGAATGGATTATTAACAGTGGGGTTCGATTTCAACTCCACCACATTAACATCGGATGAAAAACGATGAGTAAATTGACAGTTTCGTATCACCAGAGCATCAACCTTGTGATGGTCTGCCATGGAGTTCGCCAATTCAACAAACACCTTCTCAGCTCCACCAAAATTCCCTGAAGCCATAAATTGTACAATTCTCATAAAGCACCTGTTTAAGCGAAGTATTCCTCCATAACCAAACGCCTTACCTATCAAACCAACAGCGTCAAAACATGTCCAGAATTATTTGCCTGAGAGTACTTTATCCTTAACAACTTGTGATAGAGCATAGCAGCGCTATGTCACTCAAGGAGTAACGAAGCCAGGATAGTGAAAAGGACGAGCAGAATTAGACATCTGAGGCATGACATGACAATACCTGTGGCAGGCAGCTCAATCCATCACCACAAACCTAGCCCGCATATTTTATGAAAATCTATCAACAAAGTTGTTGCCGAATCTGATTACGGCACAAGAATTAAACGATTTTTACTACTGGGTTATGGAAACCTGCGGAAGGAGGCATTGCAATACAACAAAAGAGCCGGTTCCTTTTCAGGAACCGGCTCTTTTTACTGCTCATGCGTTTTATTCAGTATCGTTTTACAATTGATCGGCCTTCTGCAACGCCAGAATTGCCCCTCTATACGAAAAAAACACAACTCCGACCCAACCAATGAGTAATGCGGATATCATAGTGCACTCCTTATATGAATTTTCAATGGATTCGTCACTAATACGCTTTCTTGTTAGTGATGTCTGCAACGGTAAGCTGTCGTGCATCCATCTGACGCCATACCCAGACAATGTAGGCGAGGACAAATGGTATCAGCATCGCAACATATGTCATCGCTGTCAGGGTATAATGGCTTGAAGAAGCATTGTAAATTGTAAGGCTCGATTGTAAATCAGCCTTTGATGGGTAGAATGGCGTGTTGTTAAAACCGGCTGTGAAAAATATTGCCAGACCAACAAGCACTGTTCCAAGACCGGCAGGCCAGATACCTCTTCTGCTCGACAGGAAACTGGTCAAGACAACACCACCTATAACAAGCACAAGACCAGCCAGTAGCAAACCCAGGACAATCGGCATTGCAAGCAGGTTGCCAAGGTATTTGTTTGCCACCATCGAAACAACACCTGTTTCATTAAAACCGTAACCGTCCATTAGCAGCAGGCTACCAAGGATGTAAAGCAGGAATGGCAGAGCGCATACAAGGTTTGTCAGACATGCTCTTCGCAGACGCGCTTCAAACTGAGGCATACCTGCAAAATCTATATTATTAATCAGATACATAGAGCCGAGTACACGGGCATTGAATACCAGGAACAGTCCCATGGAAAGGTTAAAGAGCGATAATGCTGCTTCAAGTCCTCTAAATGGAGTTGTCCAGCTTACCCGATTAAAATCATCAAGAACAAAGTTGGAGCCTGTAAAAAAGGTTCCAACCGCAGCACCAATCAGCAGGATACCAACTGAGCCGTTAATTAAAAGAAACAGTTCATAGGTTTTAGGGCCATAGGTATTGCCCGGTTTTTTACGGAACTCATAGCTTACTGCCTGCAGGATGAAGGTAAACAAAATTAACATCCACACCCAGTAGGCACCACCAAAACTTGTTGCATAGAATTTGGGAAAAGCGGCAAAGAGCGCACCACCAAAAAGAACCAGAGTAGTGAACGTCAACTCCCATTTCATGCCCAGTGAATTGATGACGAGTGCTTTTTCGGTATCTTCCTTCGCGACCTGCCAAAGCAGAGTCTGACCACCCTGAACAAACGTGAGAAAGAGAAACAACGATCCGACCACTGAGGCCAGTATCCACCATATCTGCTGTAAAAGTACAGTATCAAGGCTTCCTATCATGTTAAATGCCCTCCGGTCCGATTTTGATCTGTTTCAGCATAATTCTAATCTCAGCAATCAGCAGAAGAGTAAAAACAGCCAGGAACATGAAGAAGGTTATCTGAACATTGCTCGCAGCAATATTTGTCGGTGCAACCCCTACTGGCAATAGATCCTGAATTGCCCAAGGCTGGCGACCCACTTCAGCAACAACCCAACCGGACTGAGAAGCTATGAGGCCCAGAAAGAACGACGGGAAGCCAAGAATATGGAGCCATTTTTTATCCTCAAGCGTACCTTTGATAGAATAGATAAGATTCAGCAGGAAGATCAAACCAAACAGTGTTCCGAGAAAAACCATTATATGAAAGGCATAAAATGTTAAACCAACTGGTGGAACAGTATCTTCCGGTTTTTCCAGATAGCCATAACCAAGATAATCCTGGTTGATCTTAAATTTCTCGAGAGATTCAGCAGCGGCAGTGTCATCCAGTGCTTTTTTCGCCTGCTTGTAGGCAACAAGATCGTTTATCGCAAGTTTACCCCGCTCCATCTTGTCTTCAACTGCCATGATACCGTACTCTTCGTTACCATATACCAGGTCATTAATACCTGGGACAAAAGAGCCGAACTCACGGTTTGCAAGCAAACCGAGCGCACCCGGTATTTTTATCTCAAAATCAAACGCTTTAAGATCGTCACCCGGATTTTTTTCACTATTTAGAACGCCAAATGCCACTAAGCCTGCATTGACCTCACCGTCCCACAGTCCTTCGTATGCCGCCAGTTTCATAGGCTGAGTAGTTGCTGTCGCATATGCAGACTCATCTCCGTTAAACCCTACATAAAGCGTAGAGAGCAGACCGAAGACCGAAGCAACAAGAATCGATTTTTTTGCCATCTCAATATGACGTCCTTTCAAGAGATACCAGGAAGAAATAGTGATAACAAAAAGCGATCCGACCATAAAGCTTGAGCTTGTGGTGTGGGTAAACTTTGCAATAGCAACTGGAGAAAAGAGAACCTCCCAGAAATTCTGCATCTCAAAACGCGCTGAGTCAGGATTGAAAGCCATACCGGTAGGATACTGCATCCAGCCGTTGGCAACCAGAATCCAGAGGGCAGAAAGGTTAGAACCAATAGCGACCATCCAGGTTGACATCAAATGGAAATTCTTTGAGACACGATCCCAACCAAAAAACATAACCGCAAAAAAGGTTGCCTCTAAAAAGAAGGCGACGATGCCTTCAATAGCCAGTGGTGCACCAAAGATATCACCAACCATCCAGGAATAGTTGGACCAGTTGGTACCAAACTCAAACTCCAGAATAATGCCTGTCGCAACACCTATTGCAAAGTTAATTCCAAAAAGTGTCATCCAGAATTTCGTTATACTCTTCCACTCTTCCCTGCCTGTACGTACATACAGTGTTTCAAAAAATGCGCAGAGAAAAGACAGCCCCAGCGTCAGTGGTACAAAAATCCAGTGATACATTGCCGTCAGCGCAAACTGAGCTCTCGCCCAGTTAACCATGACCAGATCAATCTCACCCATAAACCTGTCCTCCGTTAGTGTTTAATTTCTACCGGGCTTGGTGATTTGTTCAATCACATAATCCGCCCGCTCTTGATCTGTCGAAAAATTTGTTTTGAGATAGTTTGGGAAGAAAAATAATTTGAGCACGGCAAACATAACAACAAGTTTTATAATGATTATTTTCCAGAGCGTTTTACCCAACGTCATCCTGGAGAATCCTTCTTTGTAAAACCTGAAAATTTTTACCGGATAATTCTGCATCATATACTTTCCTCACAGCCTCACTGAAACCGAAAAAAATCTGTTACTAAACACTCTATTATTTTGTGTTTCAGCAGATTAACCACTCACAACCTGACAAATCAAGCGATTCGTTTAATTTTGCAATTCGAGTAATATAGCTTACCGACCAGAGGCCGTCAATAATAATTATCATTTACAGTTAGAATAGTATTTGTCTCCAGTAAGCTAAAATTGTTAGCCTTCCAGGCATTATTATTGCTGTGTTTTATTTAAACACAACATGGAGTCTCAAATGCTACAAAATTGTAAAATTATTGACACAACCTTACGAGAAGGTGAGCAGACACCCGGAGTTCTATTTAAGGTGGAAGAAAAAAAGGCTATTATTGATCAACTTGCTGCAATAGGCATACAGGAAGTTGAACTTGGTATCGCCAGTCCATTAAACAGTTGCCTGCCTGAGTTAATAAAGCATTGCAAAACTACATGGCCCGAACTCCAGACCTCGGTCTGGTCGAGGTGCAAGGATGAAGACATTAGATATTGTGCTCAACTTAAACCTGACGTCATCTCCCTTTCTATCCCGACTTCAGATCTTCACCTCTATGACAAAATGTCAAAGGACAGGAACTGGGCAGCCATTACTTTACAAGAAAGCATACTGCTGGCTGGCAATCTGGGAATAGAAAAAATATCTGTCGGTTTTGAAGACAGCCTCAGGTCAGAGCCGATGTTTTTACTCAACATGGCAAAAACAGCAGAAGCTGAAGGTGCATTTCGGATACGGATTGCAGATACTGTAGGCTCAGCCACACCTGCCACAATAAGTGCCCTAATCAAGAAGCTTAAGGAAAACCTTACAAACAGTGAACTAGGCGTTCATACTCATAATGATTTCGGCATGGCAACCGCAAACGCCATAAGTGCAATTGAAAGTGGCGCAATATGGGCAGATGCAACAGTTCTTGGGCTGGGAGAGCGCTGCGGTTGCGCAAGCCTTGAAGAACTGACCGGGTTCCTTCACCTTATTGGAGGCCACCCAGCATTTAACACCAGAGAGCTCTCGCCTCTGGCACAACATATTGCGCACCTTACCTCAAGGCCTATTGCCGGCAACAGGCCGGTAATAGGCCAGGATATTTTTACCTGCGAAACAGGATTACACATACAGGGCCTTCAGAAAAATCCGAGAACCTACGAACCGTTTAGTCCTGAAAAAACCGGTAGCCATAGAAAACTACTTTTTGGTGCAAAAACAGGCAAAAGAGCCCTGATGCATCATGTTAACTCTCTGGGTTTTGAGGTGGATGAACACATCGTAGTGGAAGAACTTAAAATACTGCGTCAGAAAGCAGGGGTCGCTGCCAGTTCAGTGAGCGATGCAGAACTGGCAGCGACATTTCAACGTCACCAGTAATAGTTGGAACTCAACACCCTGTATTACTTTCTGTGACGTCAAACGACCGGATAATAACATAAGCATTAGAATCAGCCTGAAGACCTCGCTGGAATACACACCGCAAATCACTCGTGCAACCAAAATCGTGAGGCTTCCCGCAGCCAGTTGCTTCAAAGGCTGACAGGAATTTCCTCAACCTTCGACAAACTGAATTAATAAGAAATCCGGATTTGAACAGAACCACCACGCCACCTCATTCCAGCGAACCAATCTCAAAGCTCAGATCAGACCAATAGTTTTATAGCCAACTATAGTGTTCGTTTTACCTGAACACGTTACCAACGAGTATCTGAAGTTCTACAATCAATAAATCCATGTCAGCACTTCAATAATATTCCTCGCATCGTCTATGGATGACCTCCTGACACATCGTGTTATCTTAGAAAAACGTTCACTTGCGTATACCCTCCTAACGCCTAACTTCGGATCCAATAGACATTACTGCACAACAAAAAAGCCCCTGTCCGAAGACAGGGGCTTTTTTGTTACAGCTGGAAGGTTTTGCTTGCTGGTTGTACTTTTTCTAAATTGCTTCTTTACCTCTTTCACCGGTTCGGATTCTCATCACATCCTCAACCGGCAGGACAAAAATCTTTCCGTCTCCTATTTTGCCGGAGTTAGCAGCGTTGCGGATAGCTTCTACAACCTTTTCTGCTACTTCACTGTTTACGACCAGTTCAATTTTTGTCTTTGGGTTAAACTCTACATTATATTCAGCACCGCGATATACTTCCTTGTGCCCTTTCTGGCGTCCATAACCTTTTACTTCTGAAACTGTCATTCCGGCTATGCCGAGGTCCGTTAGGGCCTCTTTTACACTCTCAAGCTTGAAGGGCTTGAATATTGCCTCGATTTTCTTCATTGTATTGATCTCCTAGTATCAGTCTTTGGTAAATTCCGGATATGCGTCAAGTCCACACTCAGAGATGTCGCAACCTTCAAGCTCTTCTTCTTCAGTTACACGGATACCCATTACGGCTTTCAGTACCAACCATACTGCAAAGCTTGTGGAGAAGACCCAGGAGAATATCACTGCGATACCGGTGAGCTGTGCTATAAGAGATCCTTCAGGATTTGTAAATGATACCGCCAGCAGTCCCCAGATTCCGACAACACCATGAACTGAGATTGCACCGACAGGGTCGTCAATTTTCGCTTTATCAATGAAAACAATAGCAGCAACAACTATCAGACCACCGATCGCACCAACCAGAGTCGCCATAAGCGGAGTAGGAGTAAGAGGTTCAGCAGTAATTGCTACAAGACCTGCAAGCGCGCCGTTTAATGCCATGGTAAGGTCAGCTTTACCGAACCATGCTCGAGAGAAGAACAGTGCTGCTACAAGGCCACCAGCTGCTGCGGTGTTGGTGTTTACAAAAACCATCGATACTGCGTTTGCTTCTTCAATATTACTGATTTTCAACTCGGAACCACCGTTAAAACCGAACCAACCGAGCCAGAGGATGAAGGTACCAAGTGTTGCCATCGGAAGATTAGCACCTGGAATTGCGTGAATCTTTCCACCAACATACTTACCTTTACGTGCTCCAAGAAGTAAAACACCGGCGAGTGCTGCTGAGGCGCCACAGAGATGAACGACACCGGAACCGGCAAAGTCAAGGAAACCAAGAGCGTCAAGAAAACCTCCGCCCCACTTCCAGTAACCCTGCACAGGATAAATAAAACCACACATTACAACTGCAAATGCAAGGAATGCCCAGAGTTTCATACGTTCAGCAACAGCACCCGAAACGATTGACATAGCGGTCGCAACGAAAACCACCTGGAAGAAAAAGTCTGACATTTTAGAGTAATACGTCTCTCCATTGCTTGCCAGAACATCAGCTGCCGTATGGTCAGCACCGAGGAAGAAACCAAAGCCTGGAATTATTCCACTGCCGTCACCGTACATAATGTTATAACCAACAAACATGTACATAATACATGCGATTGAGTATAGCGCGACGTTCTTTGTTAAAATCTCTACAGTATTCTTGCTGCGGACAAGGCCAGCCTCAAGCATTGCAAAACCTGCGGCCATCCACATGACCAGAGCACCTGACATCAGAAAGTAAAATGTGTCTACCGCGTAGGCCAGGTTAATCAGGGTGTCACCAACGCTGGCTTCCTCGGCTAGAGCCGGACCAGCTATGGCCAGGGAAGCAAGTAATGCTGCCCCCCCCCAGTACGTTCTTTTCTTCATTTTTAAGCTCAATTTCACGACAATCCTCCTTGTGGTTAATACCTGCCCTTTTCCATTAGTGTGAAGCAGCAGAAGTGGTGATCAACAAATTTGTATTTCTATTACAAGCTTCGTGCCAGCAGACATTAAATAATATTTACCACATAGATTACAGATGCTTAACAGCACATTACACTGTAAAACTGACCATTTGAGCTTTTACACAATGCTTACATTTTGGTCAATTCATGACATATTTTATTACAGATTTGTAATTTTTATCTTTGGCACTGAATTCAACCAGAACATCTTTCGGCTCAATATTGCATAGTGGAGAAATGCTATTCTATCACCGTCATGGTGGATGGAGCAAACCACTCCACCCTTAAAAACCATCGATTTTACTGGCAATACTTACAAGACAAGCCTATGACGTTGGTATGTATGATTCACCATAAGATCACATATAGTCATATTTAGGTTTTTCCTGATCAGAAAAGAGGAGGAGGCAAACGACCCGTCAAGTTCACGAGTCTTGCAGGTCTCACGACAATGTATCGAGAGTGTAGCTCTGGGAAATTATCGTACGCACATAAAAATCATACGACTCTGTATGGCTTAGCTCTCACTTCATGAGCTTTTTTATTCCAAACTCTACGACATGACTTCATATTGAAAAAATGATCACCTCAAGTAAGCGATTGCTTTTTCGAAGAAAACATCTTGATTTTTAACCTAATTCCGATTCTCGGACAGCCTCAGATGTATAATTCTGTTCGCCTTTTTAACTTCCTGACTTCGTTACCCGTTCTGTTACATAGCGCGGCTATGCTCCATCAATCGTGCCTCGCAGGAAGAGAAAAAGCTTCACATGATAACGACATCTGACACATGACATGAGACTAGCTGGAGACTGGAAATAATGAAATTATATGAGTTACAACGATACATCTGCAATATTGAGAAGATTTTGAGCATTGAGAAATCCGCACCTCTTCTCAGGCAATAAAGAAATCAACGCCTGGAGACGTTAAAGTCACGTTCCTGCAGAAGAGGTACACTCAAAATGGAGGTGGTAGCTAAAAGCACAGTCACACCTATGGGAAACTATCGATAAGTATCAAGGCGTGAAAGACCGTACTTTTTTATCCGGTAACCTATCTGCCGCTGGGTTAAACCAAGTTCTTTGGCAGCTCTTACCTGCACCCAGCCGTGACGACGCAGGGCAGCTTCAACTTCATCCTTTTCTATATCATGAAGGGATTTCCTTCCAGGCTGCTGTACTTCGATTGCGGCAGCAGGGGCAGAAGCCAATGGAACCTCCTGTTCAACAGCCAGCCTGCCGGAGCCATTCCTCCAGGCAAGAACACCAGGAGTCAGATCTGACAAAGTTAGCCGATCTCCTTCTGCAAGAATAACCATACGCTCTACTATATTCTGCATCTCACGAACGTTACCCGGCCATGGATAATCCATCAAAAAATCAAGAAGATCCGAGGTAAGCAGAAGGTTCTTGCTATTCCGCTGGTTACTCGTGCTTAAAAAATGATTTAACAATAAGGGAATGTCTTCCAACCGCTCTCTCAGAGGTGGAAGCACTATAGGAACAACATTCAGTCTGTAATACAAATCAGCTCGAAAATTACCCTGCTCAACCGCTTGTTCGAGACCGACATTAGTAGCTGCGATGATACGGACATCCACATCCATGGTTTTTCCACCGCCAATCCTTTCAAACTGCTTTTCCTGGAGAACACGAAGCATTTTGGCCTGTAACGCCAGTGGCATTTCACCAATCTCATCCAGAAATATTGTACCATTATCTGCCAGCTCAAACCTGCCTGGCCTGGTTGCATGCGCCCCCGTAAATGCACCGCGCTCATGACCAAACAACTCACTCTCAAGAAGAGTTTCAGGCAGAGCTGCGCAGTTTACCTTAATAAACGGTTTATCCCGACGTCCACCTGATTCATGTACGGCGCGTGCAACTAACTCCTTTCCGGTTCCGGACTCTCCCAGAAGCAACACCGTAACCGCGCTGGTCGCGATCTTTTCTATAATAGAGTAGACATCGCGCATCGGTTTCGAGTGCCCTATTATAAAGTGACCTTTATGTCTACTGTGCAGCTTTGCCTTTAAAGACCGGTTTTCTTCCTGGAGTTTCGCTTCCTTTCGCTTAATCTCTTCATGCAAAGTTATAAACTGGGCGATAAGCGTCGCCAGAACAGTGAGAAAACGAACATCCTCTTCAAAGGAGACATCACGACCAAACAATCGATCAACACTCAAAACCCCGACAGGCACATCTTTTAAAAGCACAGGTACACCGAGGAAGGAGAGCCGCTCTTTACCTAAGGGTGGCCGCGAACCGGTTCTATTCAGAAATAGCGGTTCACTGTGTATATCAGGGACAACGAAAGGAGATTTGGTCAGAAATATTTTTCCGCAGACACCTTCGTTTGGCTTATACACACCTCGCAATTCCTCCTCTTCTGTCAGGCCACAACTCGCTCTGATAGTCAGGCGCTGAGTGTTTTTATCTAGTAACAAAAGTGTTGCCCGCTGCATTCGCATTGTGTCATGCAGTACTCTCAAGATCGAGGCCAATGTTTGATCAAGATCAACTGCCCGGCCTATGAGCTTAGTTATTCTATGCAATGCACGCAGTTCAAGCCCCTGCGTCGACTCTTTTCTCTGCAAGAGAGCTGATATATCATTATCCATTGCGTATTCCTCTGTGACTGTGATGAGTTTTATATATGATATTCTAAAAGCTAGAAAAGAATTCCCCCTTACAGAGCACACCTCCTTCAAGAGTTGACGCTCTGCCATCCCAGCAAGCAATTTTCGATCCACCCCTCTAACAAAGGACCAACAGAACAAATATTAAGCAAATTATTCAATTACTTAGAACCTTAAATAAATTACGTCCACAGCATCTAGAAAACAAACAACGTCTCACCAATGTAAATTTTCTCTACATTCTCGTAAGATTTTTAAATTGGTTACACTCGCTATTTTCGCCCCCGCCTTCAAGCAACACTGTTACACAACGACATTTTTGTAGGAATATCTACAAAACAGCGTCTCTTTGTTACAGAGTGTCATGTTCAGCAAACTCCCCATCCCACCACAAACTAACAATTCATATTACTGTTATTACTATTATTATTTTTTTTGAACAACAAGTGGCACAGCCTTTGCCTTAGAAGAGACAACAGATCGCACAATCAGCAAACCGTTACTTACAAAGAAATTCACAAACAGAATTTAAGCGGTTTATCACAGCTGCAATGAAGCACTACATATCTGCAAAAGGAGATCACAATGCGAAAAGTTGCAATTTATGGAAAAGGCGGAATCGGAAAATCTACAACAACACAGAACACAGTTGCCGGCCTTGCTGAAATGGGCCGCAAAGTTATGGTAGTCGGCTGTGACCCTAAAGCGGATTCCACCCGCCTTCTGCTCGGTGGTCTTGCTCAGAAATCGGTTCTCGATACTCTCCGCGAAGAAGGTGAGGACGTTGAACTTGATGACATCCGCAAAGCAGCTTACGGCGGATCATGGGCTGTTGAATCAGGTGGCCCTGAGCCTGGAGTAGGTTGCGCTGGCAGGGGTATTATCACTTCCATCAACATGCTCGAGTCCCTCGGTGCCTATGAAGAGTGTGAAGGACTTGATTATGCATTCTACGACGTACTTGGTGACGTTGTATGCGGTGGTTTCGCAATGCCGATTCGCGATGGTAAGGCGGAAGAAATCTACATCGTCTGTTCAGGTGAGATGATGGCCATGTATGCGGCAAACAACATCTGTAAAGGTATCATGAAGTACGCGCAATCCGGTGGTGTTCGACTGGGTGGCCTTATCTGCAACTCCCGTAATGTTGACAACGAGAAAGAGATGATCGAAGAGCTTGCTGCTAAACTCGGCACCCAGATGATCTACTTTGTTCCACGTGACAACGATGTACAGCGTGCCGAGATCAATAGAAAAACCGTTATTGAATGGAACCCTGAGGCACCGCAGGCCAACGAATACCGCGGCCTTGCCAAGGCAATTGATGATAACACAGATTTTACGATCCCAACCCCTCTGGAAATTGAAGAACTCGAACAGCTGCTACTCGACTTCGGTCTGCTGGAACAGGCATAGCCCGAACGTTTAAAAAACAAAAAAGACACGGTAATTACAGGTAATTGAGGAGATTTACAATGATGATCATGATTCGAGCCATTGTCAGACCAGAGAAAGCGGACGACGTTCTTGCATCCCTTATGGACGCGGGTTTTCCAGCAGTAACCAAATACTCCGTAGCAGGCCGGGGTAAACAGCGCGGTATCAAGATTGGTGAAGTTACTTACGATGAGATTCCTAAGACCATGCTGCTGAGCGTTGTTAAAGCAGAAGACAAAGACTTTGTCATCAACACCATCATGGACGCAGCCCGATCAGGAACGAAAGGTGCTTTTGGTGATGGTAAGATTTTCGTGACTGAGGTTGAGGATGTCTACACCATTAGCTCAGGAGTCAAGGAAGCCACCGAGGAGGTTGCAGCATGAAAGAGGTAATTGCGGTTGTTCGGATGAATATGATGAACCGCACCAAAGCAGCTCTTTCCGACGCCGGTATAGCGGCATATTTCGCCCATGAAGCGCAAGGGCGTGGACTTGGATTTGTTAATCCTAAATTGCTGGAAGGTGTGGAGCAGGGCTACGAAGAAGCTGCAGAACTGCTTGGTGAAAAAGGCAAACTCTATCCAAAACGTATGGTCACAGCTGTAATCGAAGATGACCAGGTGGACGATGTTGTTCAGGCGATCATAGAAGCTAACAAGACGGGCAAACCTGGTGACGGCAAGATTTTCATCCTTCCTCTAGGGGATGCAGTACGTGTCCGCACCGGTGAGAAGGGAACCAAATCGATCAGCTGATTTCGAGTTTGAAACGTACCATACGAATACATATTTGAGAGGGGTAGTTCCTGTCACGGACATCAACTTGCCCCTCAAGGAGATTGACATGGGAAAAGCACAGAAAACTGTGCAGTGGGATCCCACTGACATTAAGGAAAAGCTGCTGGCGAAGTATCCGCCCAAGGTTGCCAGAAAACGTGCCAAGCAGATTCTTATAAACGAAGCACTGGAGAACTCCACCCCGGAGATCACCGCCAACGTACGAACCATTCCAGGCATTATCACAATGCGCGGTTGCACCTACGCAGGCTGTAAAGGCGTTATCATGGGTCCAACCAGTGATATCGTCAACCTGGTTCACGGACCGATCGGCTGCTCCTTCTACGCCTGGTTAACCCGACGTAACCAGTCGGATGCATCCGGCCATGAAAATGCCAACTTCATCAACTACTGCATGTCTACAGATATGCAGGACTCTGACATCATTTTTGGTGGTGAGAAGAAATTAGAAGCAGCAATCCAGGAAGCATATGACCTGTTTCACCCCAAGGCAATCGCAGTATTTGCAACATGCCCTGTTGGTCTGATTGGTGATGACATTCATGCTGTTGCAAAAAAGATGAAAGAAAAGTTTGGCGACTGTAACGTTTTTGCCTTCAGCTGTGAGGGCTATAAAGGTGTATCCCAGTCTGCTGGTCACCATATCGCTAACAATCAGGTTTTCACTCATCTCGTCGGCAAAAGCGAGACTGAGAAAACTGAGAAATTCAAGATAAACCTGCTTGGAGAGTACAACATCGGTGGTGATGGTTTTGAGATTGACCGCATAATGAAGAAATGCGGCATCACCAACATCGCGACATTCTCCGGCAATGCGACCTACGACCAGTTTGCTTCTGCCAACCAGGCTGATCTGAGCTGCGTTATGTGTCACCGTTCCATCAACTATGTAGCCGACATGCTGGAGACCAAATACGGTATCCCATGGATTAAGGTCAACTTTATTGGTGCCGAGGCAACCGCTAAATCGCTTAGAAAGATTGGTGAATACTTCGGAGATGCCGAACTTATTGCCACAATCGAAAAAGTTATAGCTGAAGAGATGCCTGCGGTTGACGCTGTCATCCAGGATGTGCTTCCCCGAACCACAGGTAAAACCGCAATGCTCTTTGTTGGTGGCTCCCGAGCGCATCACTACCAGGAGCTGTTCAACGAGATGGGTATAAAAACCCTCTCTGCCGGTTACGAGTTCGGCCACAGAGATGACTACGAAGGTCGTCACGTCATCCCCAACCTGAAAGTGGACGCGGATAGCCGTAACATCGAAGAGATCCACGTCGAGGCCGATCCTGAATTATACAACCCTCGTAAAACTCCCGAAGAAATCAAAGCACTTGAAGACAAGGGCTTCGAATTCAGGGATTACGACGGACTTATTCCGGACATGGACAAAGGCACTCTTATTCTCGATGACCCGAATCAGTATGAAGCGGAAAAACTGGTTGAGCTGATGAAACCGGATCTTTTCTGTGCAGGTATTAAGGAGAAATTTTCCATCCAGAAGCTTGGCGTGCCGATGAAACAGCTGCACAGCTACGATTCTGGCGGACCATATGCGGGCTTTGTTGGAGCAGTCAACTTTTATAAAGAAATCGACAGATTGGTCAACAGCCGGGTGTGGGGTTATATGAAAGCTCCATGGCAGGAAAACCCCGAGCTATCTGCAACCTATGTTTGGGAATAAATTCAAAAGTATAAAGGCACCTTTCAGTTCTGCACCTTCCAACATTATAGATATTGATGGAGGAGGTAGCGCTAAAGGTTGCCTTAAGAAGGTATCGCCATGCTATTGAGACATACACCAGAAGAAATAACAGAGCGAAAGGCTCTGATGATTAACCCGGCCAAGACCTGCCAGCCGATCGGCGCAATGTACGCTGCACTCGGAATCAAGGGATGCCTACCACATAGTCACGGTTCCCAGGGTTGCTGTGCATATCACAGATCTGCACTCACCAGGCATTACAAAGAGCCGATTTCAGCCGCAACCAGTTCTTTTACAGAGGGCGCTTCCGTATTCGGCGGCCAGGCCAACCTGTTGCAGGCTATAAACAATATTTTTACCGTGTACGAACCGGAAGTCATTGCCGTACACACCACCTGTCTCTCAGAGACCATCGGTGACGATCTGCCTCAGATTTTCGATAAGGCGATCAAAGACAAAAAAGTCCCTGAAGGCAAAACCGTACTCGGTGCTCCAACTCCAAGTTATGTCGGCTCACACGTAACCGGTTTTTCAAACATGGTCAAAGCCATGGCCAAACTGGCAACACGCAGTGGCACCAAAAACGGCAAAGTAAACATCATTCCAGGCTGGGTTGAACCCGCCGACATGGAAGAGATCAAACGTATTGCAGATATGGTCGGCGTCAAGATCACCATGTTCCCTGATACCGGCGGTGTACTTAACGCCCCGCTTACAGGCGAGTACAATATGTTCCCTGATGCAGGAACCCCGATTGACGACATCAAGAAAAGTGGTGACGCAATAGGAACCCTGGCACTTGGCGAGTGGTGTTCAGCCGATGCAGCACGTACCCTCGACACTCAGTGCAAAGTCCCCTGCTCGATTCTTGATATGCCTTTTGGTCTGCAGGCTACAGATAGATTTGTTGACGCTCTTAGAAAAGTTGCAGGAACCACAGTACCTGACGAAGTTGCTAAAGAACGTGGTCAGCTCGTCGACCTGATCTCTGATATGCACCAGTATTTTTATCACAAAAAGGTAGCCATTTTTGGCGACCCTGATCAGCTCATCGCCATGACCGAGTTCCTGGTTTCCATCGATATGTGTCCTGTCCATATCGTCACAGGTACCCCTGGCAAGAAGTTTGAAAAACGCATCAAAGAGATCACCAAAGACATGCCGTTTGAAGTGAACGTCAAAGCTGCCGGAGATATGTTTCTCTTACACCAGTGGATAAAGAACGATCCTGTCGATGTTCTGATCGGTAACACCTACGGCAAATACATTGCCCGGGATGAAGACATTCCTTTGATTCGCTGGGGCTTCCCGATTCTTGACCGTCAGGGTCACCAGTACTTCCCGACCGTTGGGTACAAGGGTGGTCTCAGAATGCTTGAGAAAATCCTTGGCGTACTGCTTGACCGACTGGATCGTGACAACCCGGAAGAGAAGTTTGAGCTGGTTTACTAATTATAGAGCCAAACCGCTCATCAGCAATTGCGGATAATAGTACAAGTAAAACAATCCCTGGTGTGCAGGGTGATGGTTAATTCGCTGCTGTTGCCGCCATCACCCTGCACACCAGTTTCCTGACCTGCGTTAAAAATACTTCCAGACAGGAGCGAGGCAATTATGGATACAAGCCCCAAAACAACTGAACGAAGCTGCATCGGACCTGAGCCGCACGCCTCAATTGTTCAGCTACAGGTAGCACCGCGGATAAATCACCGGATACGTTTCAGCGCGCTTGGCACGACAAAACCAACACACATCCTGCCACAAGCTGCTGTGAAAATGGTTTCAGATCTCCGCTCTAAAGGCGCTGCATCAGATAGCGTGTTGATTTACGGCCCTGGCGATCCACTCGCTGACATTGAGCTTAGCCTTGAGTCTATCCTTGCCATTAAAGAGAATTTCCCTGAGATAAACGTCATTGTCAGAACCCTCGGAATTGGCGGGCTTCAGTATGCAGATAAGCTTCGCAAGGCCGGTGTAACAGAAGTTGAGCTGCTGATTGACGGCATGGACCCGATGGTGCTCGAAAACCTGTACGCCTGGATACGACCGGGATTTAAAACATTAAAACTTTCTGAAGCTGCAGAAATATTACATATAGAGCAAACACAATCCATACAGGCATTTAAAGATGCCGGAATGTTTGTTCGGATAGTCAGCACCCTTTATCCGACAGCTAATGATGATCACTTGCTGGTTATGGCAAAAAAGGTTGCTGAACTGGGGGCTGATGAACTGATACTGCACCCCTACTCACCTGAACCTGAAGCGGATATCGTGCTGCCTGAGCCCGAGCAGAAAGACGTGCTCAGCCTGATAGATGAGTTGTCTGAAATCCTGCCCTCGCGACAGGGCCGGCCTGCTTCAACAGCAACACCGGAATTAACCACGAGCATCCTGCCAAAACCAGATAAAAACAGACCAAACATTGCCGTAGTAAGCTCAAACGGCATGGATGTGGATCTCCATCTTGGCCAGGCCCCGCAGCTCCTTGTCTACGGACCACGGGATGACGGTCTCAACTGCCTGCTCGAGTGCCGTCCCGCGCCTGCATCTTCTGCTGGCAAAGACCGCTGGGAAATACTCGCCAGCAGTATTCCCGATTGTTTTGCCCTGTTGACAGCCAGCGCCGGTGAGCGTCCCCGACGCATTCTGGACGGTCACGGAATTCAGGTAGTAATTACTCAGGACAATATAAACGGCACCGTTGATCAGCTATACGGTGGCGGAAAGAAATCACGCGGTATGCATTCAAAATCATCATAAAAGGATTACTAACATGGCTACACCGGAAAAACAGATACTTGTCTGTCAGAGTTTCAGAATGAAAGGCGACCCTAAAGGCATCTGTCACAAACAGACAGACGGCTTTCTGCAATATATAGAAGAAGAGATTCTCGATCGCGGTCTCGACATGCAGGTCGTTGCCACAGGTTGTCTGAAGCAGTGCGAATCAGGCCCGGTGATGGTTGTACAACCTGAAAACTGGTGGTTTAAAAGTGTTGACAGCGAAGAAGCTATTGATGCCATTCTTGATGGAATCGAAGATGGTGAACCGGCCGAAGAGTATCTCATTTCGTAACAGACTCGAATGACCATACTTAATGCTACAATCCGGCCTGCAGTTCTTAACGATGTTGATCAAATGATCCTGTTGCTCAAGTCTCTCTTTGAAATAGAGGAGGACTTCATTTTCGATTATGAACGGCAAAAAACCGGGATCACCATGTTATTGAACTCAGGTCGCGGCCTAATACTGGTGGCTGAATACCACAACACGGTAATCGGTATGTGTACAGGCCAAACCGTAATTTCCACCGCAGAAGGTGGTTACAGTCTGCTCGTAGAAGATGTTGTGGTCACGTCAACCTATCGGGGGCAAGGCGTAGGACGCCAATTACTCAGCACCCTGGAAAACTGGGCACAACAGCAAAATATCCACCGCCTGCAATTGCTAGCAGATCGTAATAATACTAACGCGTTATCTTTTTATACTACAACCGGCTGGAAACACACAGAGCTTGTCTGTCTGCGAACCTATACAAATGAGAAATGCAGATGATACCTAACTTTCAGATCCAACCCCGTGAAAACATTATCCAGATAAGTGACTGGCAGGACTATTTTCGTGACGGCGAACAGTTTTTGCGCGTCGTAACAGGTGCAGTAAAAAAACAGAAAAAGACGTTTACGCCTGAGGCGCTCTACAACATCACCGCCATGGCGATTGAAAAATACATCATGGCCTTTCTCATGAAAAACGGTGACCTCGCCGAAAACCACACCATGGGAGATCTCGCTACAGCACTTGAACGCCATACTGGCGAACTTCCCGGCTTACGGGAAAAGCTCGATTTTCTTGATACCTTCCAGGACATATGTGACCTCGAGGAATCACATTACATCCAGCCAAATGAAGAACAGATACTGACAATCCTCGAAATTGGTACAGAAATACAGAGCCTACTCACTCCCCACCTGATTTCAAATGGCGATCTGTAGCCAAAATATTCATCAATTTTCTTTGACAGCCCCGAGTTGAGATACGATATGACTATTCCAGTAAAACCACTAGGCCTTATTAAAACACTCATTGAGACTGTTGGTCTTGATGTGACCTATGTATACGACGATCTCATTTTTATTGAGCACAACGCATTTCTGCTGCAGATGGGTGAGCAGGGAGAAAACATCGCCCTCTGGTTCAATGATGACTGCAATGTGGAAGAGCGGCCCCAAATACTCCACAGTCTTCATGGAGCTGCAGCCGGTCTCTCTCTCCAAGTCGAATTACAAGGCACCTACTCAATGAATTCAGGTAATGAGAAAGAGTCTTTCCAACTTGAGTTCAACGCCATACAAGTTGCATAATTACATATAGTAACAAGCAATTTCACATATAAAAAAACCGCTCCTGCTTTTACTGGTATTTCATCTGCTGATGTGAGAAACTAAAACTTGTCAACACTTCACTCAAGTATCATGAATCAACTTTTATGGGAGCAGGCATGTTACGGGATTTATCACTGGCAGCAAAAGCTTCATGCAGTAAAGAAGATCAGGAAACGCTTATCCCCATCGTCAAACAGCTCAAAGAACTCTCAGAAGTTGCCTTTAAATCCGGACTTCTGGCACTGGAAAATGAGCTTTCGAGCATCAAGGATCCCTTCCTTAATCTTGGAATGCAGTTGATTATTGACAGGGTTGAAGCCGAAAACGTTACCGACATACTTG
Organism: Desulfosediminicola flagellatus; assembly: GCF_005116655.2. Lineage (GTDB taxonomy): Bacteria > Desulfobacterota > Desulfobulbia > Desulfobulbales > Desulfocapsaceae > Desulfopila > Desulfopila flagellata. The sequence continues at coordinate 5,460,113 of NZ_CP050698.1, forward strand.
ATTCTGACATCTACTACAACCATTCTAATGGACGAGAATTACTAAAAAAAATCATCATCCGCGAAGGATTACTGCGTATCCAGGCTGGCGACACTCCACGTAACGTTGAGATCTGCACAAAAATTTTTCTCGGCAGAGTCGAAAGAGATGCCTGGAGACAATAATTTTCAGGTAAGGCAACGTTAATCCAATATGATCAGTTATCGGGTCAGCAAAATTGTGGCCCGCTAACCTGTTTTTATTACGGATCATACTTGATGGATGTACATTGCTCGCAGCCTCCTAGGACAAAAAACGTTGTCAGACTGCCAAAAGTCGTTATAATGTCGCGTTTTCTGTATATAGCGTCGACATTGGCGTATAGACTATGGTCTATACAGCATGTATGAAGTATCATAGGTTCGACAAACGTGTTAATTCGGGTTCCCTCACCCCGACAACCAAAAAGGATGCCACAAATGCTGGTTCTTTCTGATGCGCAAATAAAGCGCGCCCTGTTCATTCTTGTAAGTTTTCACATTATCATTATCGCTGCGAGCAACTACCTCGTACAGCTGCCTTTCCAGATTTTCGGATTCCATACGACCTGGGGTGCATTCAGTTTCCCATTTGTTTATCTGGCAACAGATTTAACGGTTCGCATTTTTGGCGCCAAAGAAGCTCGAAAGATTATTTTCGGAGCCATGCTGCCTGCGCTGATAATCTCGTATGTTGTTTCAGTTCTCTTTTTTGAAGGCGCCTACCAGGGGATTGCCGGTCTCGCTGCAATCAACATTTTTGTCTTCCGCATCGCTTTTGCCAGTTTTGCAGCCTATGTCATCGGCCAGCTTGCGGACGTTAAGGTTTTCGCCAGACTCAGGCAAAATACAAAATGGTGGATTGCACCTTCAGCTTCAACAGTTCTCGGCAACCTGATTGATACAGTGATCTTCTTTTCCTTTGCATTTTATGCCAGCTCTGACGCCTTCATGGCCGCCAATTGGACAGAGATAGCCATGGTTGACTACTGCTTCAAACTTATCGTAAGCTTGGCGCTGTTTCTACCAATGTACGGTGTGGTTCTACGGCTCATAAGCGACAGAATTCTGGCGCAGCCGGCTGATTCAGTTGCAGTATAATATTCGATACGCTTTTACGACCATCACAGACTCTCATTTCGGGGCTGAATCACTTCAGCCCCTTTCATATGCTGCATCACACCGGGTAAATCTCATGCCCCTACTTCTTTTTTCATCCATCTCTCGACACCGACACTAGGTTGGGTATATAATGGTATCGCTTAGTTTTCTCAGAAGATTATTAGGAAAATTTCTCTAATATTCCCTAATATTTTTTATGGTATTTAACTCAGGCAACTTTTATGTCACTCACAGCATGAACTTTCTCAAACAAATAATCCCCAGCTTTCTCTCGACATTACGACTAATTGCAGCTCTGGCATTTCCATTCTGCCCTGAGAGTTTCTGGGGGTGGCTCATCCTTGGAGCAGGTACCACGGATATTCTTGATGGCTGGCTTGCCAGACGCTGGAAAGTTGAAAGCTGGCAGGGAGGGTTAATTGATGCTATCGCAGATAAACTCTTCGTACTTGCAGTTCTCGCCGTTTTTGTGACACGGGCAAAGTTTTCATTCCTCTGGTTTCCACTGGTCATATCCCGGGATATTCTTGTCGCATTTACAGCCATCTATGTTGCTGCAATACGACGATGGGATGCATTTAAAAAGATGGGAGCCAGGGCTTCAGGAAAACTTGCAACAGCTGGCCAGTTTGTTCTTTTTATGACAGTCATCCTCACCAGTGACAATGTCTTCCCTGCACTGATTTTTGCTTCGTTTTGCAGCCTCGCCGCTGCCATAGACTATGGTATGGTCTTCTCACGAGCCTTTGCAGCACACTCAAGAGAAACCGGCTAAGCCTGACCTTCTTCAGCAAACACTGAGCCCCACCCCACAGCTTTTAAACCCAGTTCGTCGAAGGTCGGAGTGAACAATGAATGAAACTCTACACATCATAGTTTTTCTTCTTCTGGTGAACGGGATACCACCTTTTATCGCCCTCCTTACCAATGACCGCTTTAATTACAGAGTGGACGGAGGAAAATCCTGGTTTGACGGCCACCCTCTTTTCGGCAGTAATAAGACAGTTCGCGGCTTAATTACTGCCATCTGTGGCGGCACTCTAGCATTTCCACTGATTGGCCAGGCCTGGTGGATTGCCGGAATAACAGCTTTTCTTGCAATGACAGGCGATCTGTTATCCAGCTTTATCAAGCGCCGGTTTATCGTTGCCAGCGGTAAAGATCTACCGATAATTGATCAACTCTTTGAATCACTCTTTCCATTGATTTTTCTCAACTATTTCCTACATCTCAACCTATTACAGAACATTGCTGTACTTGTCATTTTCATCACCTTTGCCTACTCAAGCTCAAAGCTCTGGCACTATATTACCCAGCGACCATTACCGGACCCCTATCCGCGAGTAATCAAATCCAGTGTGAGATACCGGGAATGGAGAGCATGCCACACCCCGCTTGCTAAATGGCAGGTATGGTTCAACCTCACAAGTTTTCTCTCTGATCAGATTTTACTTACTGTTTTTTTTAAGCTCACAGGGCTGTATAGCAAAGGTGAAGAAAACGCCATTAACATCACAACTGTTAGAAAGAACTATTACTTTCAAAATCTTCCGAAAGAGTTTGAAGGATTCCGTATACTGTTTATCACCGACCTGCATCTTGACGGACTATCTGGTATTACACCAAAACTCAAGACCCTCTTGTCAGAAAATGTGTTTGACCTCTGCCTTGTCGGCGGAGATATTCGCCTGAAGATATATGGGGATACCAAGGCATCAATCAACAATCTTGAAGACATGATGCAGGCAGTAACAGCTGAATATGGAACATTTGGCGTACTTGGAAATCATGACTGCATAGAAATGCTGCCGGACCTTGAAGATGCTGGTGTTGTCATGCTTGTCAACGATTCTGCCCCTATAGCGCGTGGCAGTGAGCAGATCTGGGTTATAGGCGTTGATGATCCACATTATTACCAGCTTGATGATACTGAAAAAGCGGTGGCAGACGTTCCAGCAGGAGCTTTTACTATCTATCTCGCTCACTCTCCCGAAGCCTACTTGGAGGCAGCCGCAATTAATGCGGATTTGTATCTATGCGGTCATACCCATGGCGGACAGATCTGCTTTGCTGACGGTACACCGGTTATTACCAACAGCCGGGCTCCACGCTACACAGCTAAAGGTGCCTGGGAATACGGACCAATGCAAGGATACACCAGCAGAGGTGCTGGCCCTTCCGGTATTCCGGTACGATTCAACTGCCCCGGAGAAATTACGATTATTACGCTCAACAAAAAATAGCGGGTTCTTGAACGAGTGCCAAAAGAGCACTATCCATCTGACTCTATATATTTTTTTACCGTTCTTCGATCAAGCTCGGTGAGCCTGGCAACAGCTTCATATGTTCCGAGGTTGCTGTAAAGCTGCGAGCAATATTTGGCCAGCAGTTGCTGTGCAGTTAACTCGCCACTTTTCATCTGTGAATTTATCGTCTCTTCATCGCAGATTTCCTGATGCCATGAATAGTGATTATTAAGCAATATGCGTCGGGCACACTGTTCAAGTTCACGGATATTACCAGGCCAAGCGTAATCACGAGGCTGATTTGTGGTGATATAGTAATGGAGTTTCTCTACCAGTTCTGACGATTGTCGGCCGATAATTCGCCGTACAACAACTGTAAGCAGATCGAGCAATTCCCCTGAATTTTCTGCCAGGCGCAGGCGAAGAGGCGGCACCTCTATAACATCAGAGCAGAGGCGGTAGTAAAAATCATCACGAAACTCGCCCTGTTGCCTCAGTTTATCGAGCGGTTTATTGGTGGCCGCGATAACTCTGCCCGCAAATTTCTCCGACGCATGACTGCCAACCGGTGTAAAGGTTCGCGACTGTAACACCTGTAGCAATTTAATCTGCACAGGAACATCAACATCGCCTATCTCATCGAGGAAAATTGCACCACATGGGCTGCATCTTGAGAAAACGCCGAGATGTGCTTCGATAGCTCCGGTAAATGACCCTTTTTTATGACCGAAGAGTTCAGATTCAATGAGTTGCTCAGGAAACTGGGAGAGGTTAATTGAAATAAACGCGCGGGCAAAACTCTCGCTGAAAGTTCCGGTTTTCTTATTGTATGGGATAAATCCCGATCTGCCGATTGCTGCAGCAGCCATGCCTTTACCGGTACCGGTTTCGCCAAGAATCATGGTGGAGAAATCTTCCATCCTGTCCCACAGGTAGGTGTTGTAGAGTTGGATATCTCCAGTGAAGACATTGTTCCACAATACTCTTCGCAGATTCATTACGCTGCTGCTGTTTCCCGCTATAGTGCGGATAAAGAAATAGGCACGGCGCATCTGAAAAAAAAGGGCTAGAAATCGCTCAGCATCACTTTCGGTAAAACCGAATCCACCAAGCATAGAGAGTACGTCATCTGCAAAAGGGACTGGGCAGCACTCGTCCCCTTTTTTGATCTGCGCCTGAATATGAGCATCATAATCATCACAAAAAAGGTGAAAGGTGTAGAACAACTTTCCGTATTCCAATAGCTGGTTCTCATCAGCTGACAGCCTGATCCCTTCTCTCGCTTCGACTGCTGCAATAATTTTCCCTGCTTTCTCAACCAGATTTTTCAGGATCTGCTCAAGCGGTGTGCCAGCCGACAGCCCTGTAGCCATCCGATCCAACTCCAGCCGTGTCCTGCCAAAGGGATTCGAAAAAATCGCCTCGCGAATAGTGCAGAAAAACTCTCTCTCTTTTGCCTTCACTCCTCACCTCCCTGTTCATTAATTGTATTTGCAATATACATTGAATGAACAAGGACTAAAACATACATTCATAACCCCTCTGGCATATTTTTATTTTTACCTGTATTTACAGGTAACTAAATACAGCAAACATCTTTGGCATACTTCATGCTTTTATTCTGTCAGTTAATCTCATTATCTACAGGAGAACGAGCATGAAATTCTATCAACAATCCAGACTGCAACAAACACTCTTTGCCGCGTTAACCATTTTCATGACAATGAATTCTTCACCATTTGCCATTGCCTCAGCAGACAATTCTGAAACAATCCGCACGACCGATCAAACAATCATTCTTATTCATGGACTTGGTCGAACCAGCAGATCAATGCGCACATTAGAACGTTCTCTCACCGCTCAAGGCTACACAGTTGTGAATCTTGATTACCCATCAACCCGATTTGATATTGAACATCTGACTAAAAACTATCTGGCACCCGCTATCGAAAAAGCTAAAGCAAACAGCACCACCTTACACTTCGTCACCCACTCTATGGGTGGGATACTTGTTCGCCATTACCTTTCTACTCATAGTGAAGAATCAGTTAAAAAAATCGTAATGCTCGCCCCGCCAAACGGGGGAAGTGAGATTATAGACGAATTTGGCGATTACTCACTCTTTAGGTCTGCACTCGGACCTGCAGCACAGCAACTTTCAACCAACGAAAATTCTCTGCCAAATCGCCTCCCCGCACTATCTCAAGAGATTGGCGTTATCGCAGGAACCTCATCACTCAATCCGCTGTCTTCGTGTTTTATTAACGGGTTAGACGACGGCAAAGTATCCGTTGCCAGCACAATGCTGCCTGAGATGACCGATCATCTCGTACTTGATGTTGGACACACCTTCATCATGACTGACCCACAAGTTCTTAAACACGTTTCGCATTTCCTGAGTACCGGAACCTTCCAACACTAAAAACGACCAGTAAAACCTCTCTTACGGTATTTTATAAGGAGCACACAGAAGATGAACACTCAGAATAAAAAACACTCTCTTCCTGCCATGGCAGCCAGCTACTGTCTTGGGGTTTTTAACGATAATTACTTTAAGCAGGCGGCGATGCTTCTTGCGGTTGCTGCAGGGTTGAATCAGCTTCAGGGCTGGGCAGCAATACTCTTCGCCCTTCCGTTTATTCTATTTTCAGCACATGGCGGCTGGTGCGCTGATCGCTTTGCCAAAAAGAAGGTTGTTGTGTTCTCAAAAGGGCTTGAAGTCGTGGCAATGGCTATTGGTGCCTATGGACTCTTAGCCGGCAGTTGGCCATGTATCCTTGCCATGGTATTTGGCATGGGCTTACAGTCCACATTTTTCAGCCCTTCTCTTAACGGCTCGATACCGGAACAATATCCGGCTGAATCTGTTCCACGAATCAATGCGATTTTGAAACTAACCACAACGTTGGCAATTCTTGCCGGTATTGCCACTGCGGGTATTTCTCTTGATCAAAACTGGTTCAAGAGCGGTGACATTCCTTTTGGTGTCTTGCTTGTCGCAGCAACTGTTATTTTAGTAGCAATAGGTGGATTTTTAGCCAGCCTCGGAATGGGTAGCGAACCTTCCCGACGAGCAGATCAAACCAAACCATTTCCATGGCTTGGGCCTATCAATTCAATACTGGACCTACGAGACATTTGTAAGGATAAGCATCTGTTTTTAGCCATTATTGCAGATACGTTTTTTTACTTTATCGCTTCTATCACGGTTCTCGTTATCAACGCCATCGGGATTCAGCAGTTTGGCTTTAGTCAGAGCATGACCAGTCTTCTTTCGGTCTGCCTGATGCTCGGGGTTTGTGTCGGTTCTTTCCTTGCTGCAAAACTGGTACGTAATGAATACTGGTCCAGATATCTCACCCGTTCAGCTTTTGGAATCACCACAGGGCTGTTTCTTGCCGGGATGACAAGCACGTTGCCCGAAGCAATCCGTTTTTGGTGGCTTGGTGCATCGCTTGCTATGGCAGGAATCTCGGGTGGCCTGTTTCTTATCCCTGTCACCAGTCTGCTTCAAATTCGTCCGGACAAATCTGAGAAAGGTCGCGTACTGGCGGCTGCCGGTTTTAGTTCATTCTCAGCTATTCTTCTTTCAGGATCAATTTACAACCTTTTGGAGCCTCATATGATGCCTTCAACATTCATGACTCTTCTCGCCCTTTTTACTCTCGTTACTTCGTGTGTGTTTTTCGTGATTATTCCCCGCGATACAACATCAAAAACATCCTTTTTAGGCAAAGCTCTGCGCATGATGTTATCGCTGAGGTATTCCATTGAAGTACAGGGGCTTGATGAGCTGCAACTTAATGAAAACAAAGGAATCCTCTTTCTTCCAAATCACCCGGCACTTATCGACCCGGTAATTGTTATGTCAACTCTGCACGACCGGTTTTCTCCGCGTCCACTCTCGGCCGCCGAACAGGTGAACAAGCCATTTGTTCGCCAGATTATGCGTATGGTCAACCCCATCCTCATCCCGGAGGCAGCGAAACGCGGACGCGATACCAAAGCCTCTGTCCATAAGGCTATGGACCAGGTTGTGAACGCGCTCAAAAAGGGTGAAAATATGTTATTCTATCCTTCCGGTCGACTGAACCGCAGCGCCAGGGAAGATCTTGCAGGAAATTCAGGTGTTGAGTTTATCCTGCAGAATGTTCCGGATGTACAGGTTGTTCTCGTCCGCACTACCGGCCTCTGGGGCAGTAGCTTCAGCTGTGCATCCGGAAAAGCTCCGACGCTCACCCGCCAGCTTATTCATTATATGAAAGCCCTGATGTGTAATGGGTTGTTTTTTGGTCCTAAAAGAATAGTAAAGGTGCAAATCAAGGCTGACAATAGCATAAAAAGTTTGAATGAGCGCACCCGTATCAATCGATATCTCGAAGATTATTACAATGAAAAACCTGTAGTGAGAACTCACACTCCATATTACTGGTGGCAGGGCTCTACCCCGCAACCACTCCCGGAAGCTCAACTCCCCAAAAACACTAACGCCTCAATTTCTTTACCGGCATCCCTCAAGAATCAGGTTGTGGGCAGGATTGAAAAACTCACAGGCCAGCAACCTGAAGCTGATCAGCGTTTAGCCAACGATCTCGGCCTGGACAGTCTTACCATTATGGAATTGGCAAGCTGGCTGGAAAGTGAATTTGGCCATCCGATAGAAGATCCGGCAGTACTCGACACTGTCAATGACTGCATCCTTGCTGCAGGCGGACAACTACTCAACCCTCATGGCGTTGACATACTTCCACCTACTGAGAAGTGGTTTAACAGCACAGGTAAAACCCTTACATTTCACGATGCCAATACAATAACTGATGTTTTCCTCCATCAGGTTAAGAAGACCCCAGGCAAGATAGTGTTGGCAGATCGTATTAGCGGCACAAAAAGTTACAGGCAGCTAACCACTGCAATTTTCGCCCTCATGCCAACTATGAATACAATTCAGGGTGACAGGGTCGGGATAATGCTCCCTGCGTCAGTCTCCTCGGCAATTGTTTATCTGGCAGCACTCTTTAGCGGCAAAACACCGGTTATGTTCAACTGGACTGTGGGCATTACCAATATGGAGCATGGCATAAAGGAAACTGGTGTAGATGCCATTATTACCGCCGGACCGCTTTGTACTAAAATTGAAGAACAGCAAGATATCAGCCTGAAGCAGCTCTCTGTAGACTGGATATATCTTGATGAGGTCGTGGCAAATATTGGCAAATTTAAGAAAATTTCTGCACTGTTACAGTCTTTTTATAGAATCCGAAAACTGCAATCCGCAACTGTACCTGAAACGGCCGCAATTCTTTTCACCAGCGGATCTGAATCAAAACCTAAAGCAGTGCCGCTTAGCCATAGTAACATTTTGACCAATCTTCGCGATTTTTCTACGATGTTGAATTTCAACGATGACACACGACTGCTCGGCATGTTACCGCCATTCCATTCACTTGGACTGGTTGGGACGATGATTATGCCCCTCTGCCTTGGACTCCGTACTGTTTACCATGCCAACCCTACCGAACCGGGAATCATGGCGGGCATCATCGATAAATATAAGGTGACCATGGTTGTCGCGACCCCGACCTTTTTGAACGGCATCCTCCAGGCTGGAGAATCAGAACAGTTACAGAGCCTTCGCCTTGCCTTTACCGGTGCAGAAAAGTGCCCTGAATATGTTCTTGAAAACCTTGCGCAGACTGTGCCCGATGCCGAACTCTGCGAAGGGTATGGTATTACCGAATGTTCACCGTTGGTGAGCATCAACCTTCCGGGCGAAGCGCGCCCGGGAACCATTGGCCGTATTCTCCCTTCAATCGAACACGCTATAGTCAGTAACGATCTAGCAGTGCGAGTAGAACCGGGAGAGCAGGGGTTACTTCTGGTAAAAGGGAAAAGTATCTTCAGCGGTTATCTTAATAGTAATGCGGGGAAAGGGTTTTGTGAATTTGAAGGTGAACTCTGGTACCAAACCGGCGATTATGTTCGGCTTGACAGTGACGGTCACCTGATATTCTGCGGCAGAAAAAAGCGGTTCATCAAGATAGCCGGCGAAATGATTTCCCTACCAGCCATCGAATCCACCTTACTGAAAGAAATACATCAACAGAGTGAATCAGGCCCGATCCTGGCTGTTGAAGCTACTCAGACTGAAAGCCACCCGGAGATAGTGCTTTTCACTACTGAAAATCTTGATCGGAAGAAAATCAACAAAGTGCTTAAAAATGCCGGGCTTTCAGCCCTGCATAATATCCGCAGACTGGTACAGATTGATTCAATCCCTGTACTGGGAACGGGAAAAACTGACTATAAAGTGTTGCAGCAAATGCTGGTTCTCTAAAATTGCACGTTTAAAAATAGACGTATACAATAGGACATACGGGAAGGGGAGCACATTGCCCTTCCTGTTTGCTTTATGTACTGAACACGTTAACATCTGCGTTATCAGGTCTTTAACTGCTCAGTCCTGTAACTATTAATCACTACAAGGATCTGTTCTCTACTCAACCCATTACCGTAAACTTCAAGACTGAGCTGAAGTGCAATTTCTTCATCACTTACAAGTCTATTCTCAGCCTTAAACGCTTCATATTCGAAATAAATCCGATCTCTCTCGCTATAGGTATATAGCAACTGAAATCCAATAAAGAACAGACGATATCTCTGACGTGCATGAACTATTTCATGCTCCACAAACGTCGTGTCCTCCCAACACAACTCATCAATAACAACAACAGGCCCATAACTTCCGGCCGGAGTATCATAATCGCCATCACCATGTGGTTCAGGCAAGATTATGTTACCAGAATCTTTTATCTTCAATACAGGACAAAATGTATAGACAAAGGTATATGAGTAATCCAGACCATTACACTCGGCTATTCCGGTGTACACTCCCAATATCAAAAAAACACCTGCGACATATGCCGTTGCAATAACAGCAATTTTTCGCACCAGCCCCCTGACTATTCTCATCCCGCCCACGCCTCTGCTAATATCCATTAATTACAGCAAGTTAACGAACATATTACTGTTTTGTTATTCCATTACAGCTACTTGCCCGACATGCTCCAATTTAAACAATTCAGAGAAAAGCACAATACTTCTAATGATATCAAGGATATTTACGACAAAGGTCTACATTTTACAGCACTCTTCAGCACATCATAAAAATGGCGAATTTAATTCATCCACAACATATAACTAATTGATGTATCAGGAATTAATTAATGGGACAATTGAAGTGTTGTCATCAGATGGGGATTCAGACTTCCGATGTATATCTGTTAAAGAATAGCTGTTGAGCTATATATGGCATATATGGCTGATTATACTATTTTCTCCAACACTGCTGAAACGTATTGCAACACAACTACTCCCGAATAGACTTGAAAAACAGCTATAGAAAATTCGTGCGATTGTTATTTTTTATCCATATTACTGATACTTCAACAACAATCATTCACGACTGCAGCAAGCGGAAAGGTGGTATTTGCATGGAGTGGAAATTCAAATGAACTATTTCAAGAAAAGCTACACGAAGAGACTGGTGAATTGTTCAGGATAAAACAGACCATTACATCGAATCTGTCTCCTGATGCTATCCTGGTGATTTTTGGCAAGCACCTGAAAGGAAAGATAGACTACAGTTTTATGGTTGCATAACCACATCATGAATCCAAAGACGATACAAAGCTTTGCCGACTTTGGTTCGGCATCAATAATGGCAATTTTCAGTTATCGATACTGTACCGAAAAAGTAACGTCTATGTTACGCCATGTATTGGATTGCCGCATTCTCAGTCAAGCCAGTCAATTACCTCTTACCCGCTGTCACAATATACAGCGGATCACTCGAATCAATTTCAAAATAGTGTGGGTCATCTTCAGGGCGCGGCCAGTTTCGAAATGTGGTTGTGGTAAATCCGGTAAAATGATTTGCCAGTTTTGCCACCACATATCTCATCCGTTCAAACTCGTGTAACATTTGCCAGATCCTGACAACCTTCTGCGGAAACCATCTATTTGAAAAACTGATGAGTATTTTACCTTCAGGCCTCAACACTCGTGCAAGTTCTGCCATCACCTGAGCCGGGCAGAGCAGATATTCGATGGAAAGATGACAGCATATACAATCAAATGTTTCATCTGCAAAAGGTACTTTCGGGTTGCTGTTTAAGTCGTGAAGCACATACTCAGACAGAGCCGGATTTCCACGCATTTCCTCATCATTCATTCCCAGACCTGTTACATTCAAACCTATGGGAAGATGAGATTCCATACTACTCATCAAATCAAGCACCTTCATCCCCGGATCAACCATTGCTGTCGTGCTGTCTAACAGGTGCTTTCGCGCTTGCTTATCGATATGATTTACCATCCGACTGGTAGAGTAAAAAGTCGTATCAACAGTTTCATCGGCTCTTAAACAGGCGTTCTCATCTTCGTAATCAGGGTCCACACCTGCGCGTAGAATCTGCATACCCGGCCCATCGGCAACTGCATCTTCAAGCCAGCCTGCGCATCTTCCACCCCGCTCCGTATTTTTTGAGGAAAGCTCTTCAAGTTTCACACTGGCATCCACACTATGTCCGGCCAATGGATGATTACAATCAATGACGATCTCATCACTTTCGATTGCTGAAATCAGCATCGGTGCCAGCGTCTCCTTAAAGATCATTCCTACTCCGGTAACAAATCCTTGTGGATACCAGCGCCCCACCCGTGGTTGATACTCCGAGGCCGCTCTGGAGACACGCTCCGGCTGCCATTTATTACGACCGATTCTGAATACTTTCGAACTATCATAACAGGCAAGCTCGTTCTCAATTACTACACGACTCTCTCCTGTTTCCATCCCGAGTAAAGCCTCCTGCTGAACAGGAGTGAAAGCATCGCGCCAGAGATTAACTGATCCACAGTAATAGTGATCGATATGCGTTGCAGAATTGTTGCTGTATTTTACGGTGAGAATCATTTTTGCATTTGAATCTTTTGACAATACCGACATGAATAGCCTCCTGCTTTTTTGGTGTTGAATGTACACCAAGAGTGTAAGCATTTGAGCGTAGATCGACAAATATTAACTCAAACTAACGACACCTTAACCTCATCAAGATTCTACATTTCACATCATTATCCCCGCCTTTACCGCATCATTGGTTAGTGCGCTAAATATGCTTGACAGTGATTAGCAAAAGTGGTTCTGTAATACACATTTCAAAAAAGTGTTACCGAAACAAATCTAAAAGGGATAACCACCATGAAGATGACGTATGGTAGCTGTATGCTGAACATAATACGAGTCAGGAAGCGTCCTGTTGCCCTGCTCTGCCTACCTGTTTGCTGCTCATCTTTCCTCCCGTTTATATCACCTGTTTCGACATCCCTGAACCGTAACTCTCTCTCAAGTCAATTACCGGAAGATTCAGCCCATGCATATATCTGAAGGCGTATTATCGGCACCCGTGCTTATAGGTGGAGGTGTGCTCACAGCAGTGGGTACAGCCATTGGCCTTAAGTCACTTGATTACGACCGCGTTATGGTGGTCGCAATCCTGACAGCTTCATTTTTTGTAGCCTCTCTGATTCATGTGCCAATAGGCCCGAGCAGTGTACACCTGGTATTAAACGGCCTTCTCGGAGTGGTGCTCGGCTGGGCCTGCTTCCCAGCCATCCTCGTGGCCCTACTGCTACAGGCTGTTTTTTTTCAATTTGGTGGAATTACGGTTATTGGCGTGAATTGTTTTAATATGGCAGCCGCAGCCCTTATCTGCTTCTACCTTGTCCGTCCCTGGCTGGCTAAACCAAAAACCCGGGCGATAGCCGGTTTTGCCGGAGGTTTCCTGGCAATATTTCTCGCAGCGATATTCATGGCAATCTCCCTTGCGCTCTCGGATATTGGCTTTATGCGTGCAGCGCAGGTATCAGTAATTGCTCATCTGCCGGTAATGTTCATAGAAGGATTTGTGACCATGTTTACGGTCTCTTTCCTTGCCCGTGTTCTTCCTGAAATGCTGGAGGGAAAAAAACAATGATTCGTCAATCGATCCTCATATCCCTGCTTGTTATTCTGCTCACCAGCAGCATAGCCTTTGCCCATAAAGTTCGTATTTTCGCTTACGAAGAAAATGGCACAATCATTGGCGAGACTGCCTTCAGTGGAGGTAGATCTCCCAAAGACGTTGAAATACTTGTAGAGAATCCCGCCTCAGGCGAGCAACTGCTGACCACCAGAACTGATGCAACCGGGAAATTTTCATTTCCGGTTCCAGAACTCGCCAGAGAACAGCACATCGACCTGGAAATTATCGTCAATGTGGGGGAAGGACACCGAAACTCATGGCTTCTTGAAGCCGCAGACTACCTGCCTGATGTGCAGACATCAACGACTGCACAAACAACTGTGAATACAGTTACGAGCCCGGAGGTGGTTCCAACGGATACGACCCCACCACTATCCTCACCTGAATACAGTGTAATAAATAGTGAACAGCTTCGGCTGATAATTGATGAGTCTGTTGCAAAACAACTCTCCCCCATTAAGCGTATGCTTGCTGAAAGTAGAGAACAAAAAACCTCTCTCAAGGATATTCTTGGAGGCATCGGCTATATCATTGGCCTCCTCGGAATGGCAGCATACATGCAAGCAAGAAAAGGAGGCAGGAAATGATTCGAAAGGTATTCTTTTGTAATAGTTTGGCTTTACTCTTTTTTGCATTAGCCGGACAGGCCAGTGCCCATTTCGGCATGGTTATCCCTTCCAGTAATATCGTTGACCAGCAGCAGAAACAGGTTGAGCTAAACCTTTCTTTTTCACATCCGTTTGAGCTGATTGGTATGACTATGGAAAGTCCGGCAGCATTTTTTGTTGTTACAGACAACACGAAAACTGACCTGCTCCCGACCTTGCAAAAAGCTTCGATCATGGACCATACAGGCTGGAAAACCACCTTCCGGTTTAAGCGCCCCGGCGTCTATCACTTCGCCATGGAGCCCAAACCTTACTGGGAGCCGGCCGAAGATGTATCAATCATCCACTATACTAAAACCATCGTCGCAGCATTTGGTGACGATCAGGGCTGGGATACCCCCGCAGGATTACCCACTGAGATAATCCCTCAGCTCAGGCCATTCGGCAATTACGCTGGTAACTCGTTTACCGGAAAAGTGCTGCTAAACGGCAACCCCGTCCCCTTTGCAGAGGTTGAGGTCGAACTTTACAATCAGGCAGGCACATACACAGCTCCAAGCGACTATCATATAACCCAGGTAGTCAAGGCTGACGAAAGAGGTATATTCAGCTTCACCTGCCCGAAACCGGGCTGGTGGGGATTTTCAGCACTCAATGAAGCCGATTACACACTCAAAAACCCGCAGGGAGAAGAGAAAGGCGTTGAGCTTGGCGCTGTCCTGTGGATCTATCTTGATGAGTATACAGCCAAGTGATATTTGAACGGTTCAGCCAGGGAACATCTCTGCTTCATACAACAGACACCAGAATTAAACTGGTAAGCGCAATGACAGTCACCCTTGTCATTGCACTGTGCCAGAATTGGCGTACAGCGCTTATCGGGCTGGTATTTTCGATTATAACTGCACATTTTGCCAGGCTTAATTTTCGCGCCGTTTTTATGCGTCTGCTTGTAGTAAACAGTTTTACACTATTTCTCTGGCTCACCCTGCCACTGACATATCCCGGAGAATCATTAATTGCTCTCGGCCCCCTCACTGTAAGTCGTGAGGGGGTTGACCTCGCAACCCTGATTACCCTTAAAACCAATGCGATAATCATATTCTGCATTGCACTGCTTGCCACCTCCACAATTGCCGATATAGGCCATGGACTTGGGAAGTTGCGATTTCCTACAAAACTCTGCCTGCTGCTCTTATTCTCATACCGGTATATATTTGTTATCCATCAGGAGTTCCAGCGTTTAACACGTGCAGCTCAACTCCGTTGTTTTCAACCCGGTACCAACATGCACACCTACAGAACATACGGCTATCTCTTTGGCATGACACTTGTCAAGAGTTACCACCGTGCGGAGCGGGTTAACCAGGCAATGATGCTCCGCGGGTTCCATGGCCGATTCTATAGCCTTAACAATACACACATTTCTACCACCGATCTGTTTTTTGTTACAGCCATGCTCATCACAGCAGCGGGTCTTGGCATTTTAGAACTCTTTATTTTTTAATCAGCTGAGGTGATCATGAGCACTACCGCAATCCTTGAACTTCGGGACATTTCATTTACTTTTCCCAATAGATCTCAACCAATTCTTGACCAGTTTAGTATGCCATTCAGTTCCGGCCAGAAACTCGGGCTTATCGGGCCAAACGGCTGCGGAAAGACTACTCTTTTTCATATTATCATGGGGCTGCACAAGCCGGATTCGGGTGTCATTCTATTTAAAGGTAATGAAGTAAGAGGAAAAGACGATTTCAAGAATTTACGAAAAGATATAGGTCTGCTCTTTCAGGATGCGGATGATCAGCTCTTCTCCCCCACAGTTATTGAAGATATCGCCTTTGGACCGCTCAATATGGGAGCAAGCCCCAAAGAAGCCAGAGAGATTGCCCTTCAAACGCTGGAAAGACTGGGGCTGACTGATTTTGCCGAGCGCATCACCCATCAGCTGTCAGGTGGAGAAAAAAAGCTCGTTTCTCTTGCAACGATCATGGCAATGCAGCCCAAGGCGTTATTGCTTGATGAACCCACCAACAACCTGGACCCGCAAACCAGACACAAGCTCATACATATCCTGCGCGATCTAGACCTGGCCTATATTATAATTTCACACGATTGGGATTTTCTCGCCGATACCTGTGATGATATCTATGCAATGAATGCAGGCAAGGTCAAACAATGCGGTAAAGACCATCTGCATAATCACAGCCACGCACACCCGCATGGTGAACAACCACACAGACATGGACACAATTGAGTAAGGCTGGAAGCGTGAGGAGTAAGGGGTAATGAGGAAGGGATACACGAAAGCAGATACACTTCAAAAACAGGCTATTTGGATACTTACTGAACCTGCACAACATCAATCTCAACTCTTCTATTGAGGGTTCGTCCCTCAGGGGTTGTATTTGAGGCGATAGGTTGCCTGCTGCCAAAACCTCTCACCTTCAATTGCTCTGCATCAATACCTTTACCAAGAAAAAAGCTCTTCAGCATATTCGCCCTGAACAGGGAAAGTTTGTAATTATACACCTCGGAACCATATGAATCAGTATGCCCTGAGATGTAGACCACATGATCAGGATGCTGTTTTATTGCTTCGACAAACCCATCCACATGTTCAAGGTCTGCAAAATAAAAATCGCTGGACCCAGGATCAAATCGGACTGTCACCTTTTTATTGAGTAATGGAGGATTCTGTTCAAGTAATGCCAGCGGATCATCATCAACAGTGTTATCAACTGCTGTATCATCTTTTGTCTCAAAAGAGACTGTCTTTTCATCCACTGACTCACCTGCATCAAACTGAATGGCAGAGTTGCCATCCTTTCCCGCCAGAACCGGCACATTGCCAGCGTCTGGCACCAACTCCGATACCGGTTCCTGCTCTGCAACAGCACTTTGCAAAGCCACGCCAGTCTTCTCCATTGTAGAGACCGACACAGGCATGACTGACGTCGGAGGCTCACGATTCACTACTAATCCAGAATTTTCAATCGCATCAACCTTTTCAACCTCCACCGCAACAGGGTTGCTCGGAGCAGCCCGTTTCTCAATGGTATCAGAGGGCTCTACCTTCTCAATTGTTGCATTGTCGTTCTGTTCAACCTGTTCTTCAGTAACTGGCTGGCTGATCAGCGAAACAGGTGGCCTGCTACCGCCAGTCAACGTATCCCTTACCGATGACAGATACACACCAAGTTCATTATATTTCGCAACAAAGGTTGTAGGTGACAGAAAAAAGAAAATCACCAGCAACCCTGCACAAGTGATTACAGCCTTCGACCAGGAGAAGTCAGAGCGACTCTTTACAGGAATACCAGGAGCACGCTTTTTTCCAGAATTTGGTGCCACCCGGTGAGTGGTATCCAGCTTTATTTGCGGCGGTATCGGGCGTGGTGGCGGGAGAGGTTGCCGAGACATAGATTTGTAATGCTCAAGCTTCAGGTCTTTTGCACACATCTTCACCATTTCAATATTTATGACCTTCATCTCTTTGACAAAACCATTTAAAAGGCAATGGTCACAAATAACATTTATTCTACGGGGAAAACCTCCTGAATACGCCTGAATCTCACGGACAGCAGCTTCGTCAAAAAGCTGTTCTTTAGTCCCGGCCACAAGCAACCTGTGACGTATATAGTTTGCTGTCTCATTTTCTGACAGAGGATTCAGATGGTAGTTAAGGGTCAGGCGTTGGGCAACAGCTCTGTTCTCTGGACTATCGAGGATTTCGTTAAACTCGTCCTGGCCTACAAAAAAGATATTTAAAAGATTATTACCGTCCTTCTGAATGTTGGAAAGGAGGCGAATTTCTTCAAGCAGATCTTGTGTTAACAGTTGGGATTCATCAATCAGCAGCAGGACTTTCCTGCCCTGTTCAGCGGCTCTCTCTAAAAAATTCTGGAAATGAAAAAGAAACTTGCCTTTGGTGGTAAACTCACCCTGAATTTTAAAAGCCCTGGCGATATACTCCAGGAAATCCATGAGTTCAAGTCGGGGATCAGGCACTGAAGCATAGAGAATATCTTCACTAAGGCTCTGAATGAGGGTATTGATAAGTGTAGTTTTACCGGTTCCTACATCTCCGGTAAGCAGCATGAACCCCTTGTTATCAAGAACGCCGTATTTCAGCGTAGCCAGAGCCTCTTTGTGTTTCTCACCAAGCCAGATAAACGCAGGGTCCGACGATATCTGAAACGGTTTAGAGTTGAGATTATAAAATGTTGTGTACATACGGGACCTGTTTACCTAAAAGTCATGTCAAATCGGTGTAATATAAAAGAAAACAATAAAAACAAGCAGTTGCCATCTTCATACTATGCGTATTAATTCAACGACCGCAACCACCACAGGCTACAGCCAGGTTGATTAGTCTGAGAATGTTGCAATTTCAAACACAAGTCAACATATTCCGTTATATCTTACTAGAAAATCGACGAGTTATTAGTCAAGGTCTCACCGTAGCAGTAAGAACTCCCCCACCAGCCTGCAGTTTGTAAAATACACATTTTTGCTACATTCCTACACTTTTGTCACTCATCCTACATACATTCCTTTCATTGTCCGAACTTCAAAAATCAACCGACACCCATCGCAAATAATCGTTTTAACTACATTTACATTACACATACAACATTGGCACGATGGTTGCTCATATAGAGGCATAGCAATTAAACCCTGTCTCAACTTACAGAGCGAGTTATGCAACCATCATATGCCTTAAAAGAACGAGAAGCACAGATACATCGAAAAGGAAATACACCTTTTGAAATCGAGTGTGACAAAGACAGCCTCGCAGGCGCTGTAAGTCAGCGGGCCTGTGTTTTCTGCGGATCACGGGTTGTACTCTACCCCATCGCAGATGCTGTCCATCTGGTACATGGCCCGATCGGCTGTGCTGTCTATACCTGGGATATCCGCGGAGCCTTATCGTCAGGCCCGGAGCTTCATCGCCTCTCCTTTTCTACAGATCTTCAGGAAATGGATGTCATTTTTGGTGGAGAACCAAAACTCTATAAAGCCCTTATCGAACTTATCGACCGCCATAATCCGAAAGCTGCCTTTGTCTACTCCACCTGTATCGTCGGACTCATTGGCGATGATCTTGAAGCGGTATGTAAACGGGTGGAAAAAGAAAAAGGCATTCCCGTATTACCCGTAATGTCCGAAGGCTTTAAAGGCAATAAACGTGCAGGTTATCAAGCCGCATGTAATGCAATGTCGCGACTCGTGGGGACCGGTGACATAAGCGGGATATCCAAGCGCAGTATCAATATTCTTGGGGATTTTAACCTGGCTGGGGAAATCTGGCTAATCCGCGAATACTTCAACCGCATCGGTGTTGAGGTTGTTGCCAACATTACCGGAGACGGTCGTGTTGAAGACATCAAACGGTGTCATGGTGCGGCGCTCAACGTTGTCCAGTGTTCAGGGGCTACCCAGGATCTGGCCAATATGATGGAAGAACAATTCGGCATACCGTCAATTCGGGTCTCATACTTCGGTGTCGAGGATATGGCTGAATCGCTCTATGAAGTTGCACGCTACTTCGAAGATGACGAGATGCTTGAGAAAGCCCGGGAACTGGTAAAGGAAGAACTCCAAACCCTGCTGCCTAAACTGCAAAAGTACAAAAAAGCACTCAAAGGGAAAAAAGCCGCAATTTATGTGGGTGGTGCGTTCAAGGCCTTTTCACTCGTCAAGGCTTTCCGCCTGATAGGTATGGATGTGGTAATGGTCGGTTCCCAGACTGGTACCCGCGAAGATTATGAAGAACTTCAGGAAATAACAGATGACGGCACCATCATTATTGATGACGCCAACCCTCTGGAACTTTCCGCTATCATGAAAGAAAAAGATGTCGACATCTTTGTGGGAGGCGTCAAAGAACGCCCAATCGCGTACAAACTCGGCGTCGCATTCTGTGACCACAACCACGAAAGAAAAGAAATGCTTGCCGGTTTTGAGGGCATGCTCAACTTCGCCAGTGAAGTCTACGGATCAGTTATGAGCCCTGTATGGCAATTCGTACCACGGCGATCTGAGGAGGATTGAAAATGTCTAAAATGCCCAACTATGTATCAACCACAAACGCCTGTAAACTCTGCAAACCCTTAGGCGCATCTCTCGCCTTTCGCGGCATTGAAGGTGCAGTACCCTTCCTGCATGGATCTCAGGGTTGTGCGACCTATATGCGCAGATACATTATCAGCCACTTCAATGAACCGATCGATATAGCCTCATCTTCTCTCGGTGAAAAACATGCTGTTTACGGTGGCTCCGCTAACCTGAAGCTGGGATTAAATAACGTCATTTCCAAATATGCACCGCAACTGATCGGTGTGGCGACAACCTGTCTTACCGAGACAATAGGTGATGATGTCAAGATGATCCTTCATGAATATCAGGAAGAGTTTCAGAATGGAATTAACGACCCGTATATAATTTCAGTATCCACCCCAAGCTATTCCGGTACACATATGGAGGGGTTCAATGCAGCCCTGAAAGCTGTTGTGGAGCAGTTAAGTACGGGGGGAAATCGTGAGGATACAATTAATATCCTTCCCGGTTTCATCTCCGCAGCAGATCTTCGTTATCTCAAAGAAATGGTAAAAGATTTCGGTATCTCAGCAACAATACTTCCTGATATTTCAGAGACACTTGATGGTGAAGCATTAAACGAATACCCGCTTATTCCAAAGGGCGGCACACCGATCGCCGACATCCAGAAAATGGGTTCATCACGCCTTACCCTTGAGTGCGGCAGCACCCTGCCTGATGAAACGGCAGGAACAAGCTTGAAGAAAATGTTTGAGGTTCCCCTGCAGCGGTTCGGTCTACCCATAGGTATCCGGGAAACCGATGCATTCATGAGTGCTCTCGAAAAAGCCAGCGGCAGCCCCATGCCAGAGAAATACGCAAAAGCACGCGGCAGACTGATCGATGCCATGGTTGATGGCCATAAATATATCTTCGGTAAGCGGGCCATCGTGTATGGCGAAGAAGATCTGGTTGTCGGACTCACCTCAATGCTTGCGGAGATTGGTGTAAAACCAGTGCTATGCGCATCTGGCGGAAAAAGTGGCAAGTTCGAAAGGTCTATTAAACACGTTCTGGAAGGAATCGACTGCGATATGCCGGAAGTTCATGAAAACGTCGATTTTTTTGACATTCAGGAGCGGGCCGCAGAACTCGAAATCGATATACTTATCGGCCACTCGAAAGGATACACGTTCAGCCGCGCTGAAAACATCCCGCTTATTCGTGTCGGCTTCCCGATCCATGACCGCGTTGGCGGTCAGCGTTTGCTTCACATAGGATATCACGGTGCCCAGCAGCTCTTTGACACCATCACCAATACCATGATCGCAAAGAAACAGGACGACTCAGATGTAGGCTACAGCTACATGTAGAGACACACAATTGTCGTTTGCCCTCTAATACGGGCTACCTGATCGCATAATCAAAGAGGCGAAATAATGAAAAAAATCACAATAAAAGATTTCCATCGTCACCCATGCTTCAACCCTGAAGCGAAAGGTAAATTCGGTCGTGTTCATTTGCCGGTAGCACCAAAATGCAATATCAAGTGCAACTTCTGCGATCGCAAATATGACTGTGTCAATGAGTCTCGGCCAGGCGTCACATCATCCATTCTCAGCCCGCAGCAGGCAAAGCTCTATATGGACAAGGTCCTCGAAAAAGAACCTCGCATTACAGTTGCAGGCATTGCCGGCCCCGGCGATCCGTTTGCCAACGCCGAAGAGACGATGGGAACGCTCCGAATGATACGTGAAAACTATCCTGAAACACTCCTCTGTGTATCATCAAACGGCATGGGCATAGGCCCTTACATCGAAGAGCTGGCGCATCTTGAGGTTAGTCATGTAACCATTACTGTCTGTGCAGTTGATCCTGAAATCGGTAGTAAAATATATGGATGGGTCAGTGATAATAATGTTGTTTACCGTGGAGTTCAGGGAGCAAAACTGCTGCTCGGTCGACAGCTTAACGCTGTTAAGAAGCTTAAAGAACATGGCATCACAGTAAAAATCAATTGTATCGTTATCCCGGGCGTCAACGATCACCACATTGAAGAGGTCGCCGCCAAAATGCAGGAACTCGGTGCAGACCTGTTCAACTGCATGGCACTTTTTCCAAACGTCAACACACCCTTTGGTAAAATTGAACAACCGGATAAACAGACCATGCATGAGCTACGCAAAAAGGCGGAAGAATATCTTCCGCAAATGCGACACTGCACACGTTGTCGAGCTGATGCAGTTGGATTGCTTGGTGAAGACAGGACCGAGGAGTTCCGCAGTTGCCTCAGTGACTGTTCAACAACTCAAATACATGAAGGCGTAGAACGGCCCTACATTGCCGTGGCAAGCCAGGAAGGGATTCTGGTTAACCAACATCTCGGTGAGGCAAAATCATTTCAGATATGGTCCATGGAATCGGGGGAACTCAAAAAGGTCACAGAAAGAAATGCACCCCCCGCTGGAGGAGGCATCAAGCGCTGGCATAAACTCGCCAAAATTCTCGGCGATTGTCGTGCAGTCCTTATCAGCGGCATAGGTGACACCCCACTCGACATTCTGATGAAATCGGGCGTGGAACCCGTCGAAGCCGCAGGTTTTATCGAAGAAGCCCTGACCACAGTATACGAGGGTGGTCATACAGCTGGCCTTAAAGGAAGACGCAAATCGTGTGCTTCAGGAGAGTGCATGGGCTCAGGCGGCGGTTGCGGCTGATTGTCAACACCACGCAACCTGATTTTTAAATTTCTTAACGTTACAACTACAAAGTTTTCATCAGACACGTGTGGTCAACTATTGCAGGGCAGGGTCCTCATTTTCCATTAAACTCTTCCGGGGGACTCTGCCTTGTATTTAGTGCACTCTTGCCAATATGCTCAGATTATCAGAATATCCTGCTCATCATTCTGTTGTTTAATCCTGGTATAATATGCAATAATCGTTTCCCTGTTCAATTCATGCCGCTGAGGCATCGGTAGTACCGGCTTCACCTAATAGTGTATCCAAGCGGCAGGAGGGAACAAAAAAAAAGCTCCTGAAGTGTCAAAAAACACCTCAGAAGCTTTTGAGCTACACAATATTAAGAGATATACCCTTAAACCAGCAGTGTTACATTACAGGAGAAAACTCCACTCTTCTGTTTTTCGCACGACCAGCTTTGGTGTCATTAGTGTAAGCAGGTCGTTCTTCACCGTAGCCAACAGCAGTAAGTCGATCAGCAGACACTCCACCGTTTACAAGGTAATCAACAACAGCATTTGCACGTTTTTCAGAAAGCTTCTGGTTGTATGCTGCAGCACCTGTGCTGTCTGCATGGCCTTCAACCTGAACTTTAAGGCCTGGCTTGGTCTCAAAAACTTTCTTTGCTCTCTCAAGTGCAGGAATAAAATCGCTTTTGATTTCAGAACTGTCTAAATCAAAAAGTAATCCGGCAGTAAGTGCCCAGCATCCACGATCATCAACAACTACACCTTTAGGGGTACCAGGACATTCATCATTAGCATCAATAACGCCATCGGCATCGCTATCTTTAGGTGCCATCTTAGCTGGCGCAACAGCTGCTGCAGGTACAACCGCAGGCGCTGGAGGATTCGCAAGCTCATAAGCAGAAAGGATATTCTCCCACTCACCACCGTTGAATGCAAGTTTGGCTGCTCCGAATACTACCACACCGTCTTTGACTGTCGCATAATGGCTAATAGCAAGTTTCTCACTAACCATTTCCGGTGAAAGCTTAAGACCATATGCTTTGAAAATTGCATCATACTGTACAGGATTATAAGCTTTAAAAACGTTATTAAATACTGGTTTGTCACCTGCAACTTTAGCATAAGGCTTTGGAACCTCGGCAACATTTTCTGCTGGCAGGCTCAGCCCGTAACCTTCAAGAATTGTGTTGAAAGAGCTTGATGGATACGCGGTGGACAATGTATTGAACCCAGAAGCTTGACCTTCAGGCAGTTCAATAGCGAATGCAGGTGAACTGAGAGCAAGAACAGCAAGGGAAGCAAATACGGTCTTTTTGAGCATGTTTTTCTCCTTAAATCGAAATCGGTTTTAACAACGAGTCATGTCGGGGCTAGCGAGTCATGTCTGAGCTAGCTATAGTTACCGACAACAATTAAATAACGTTTTTCTATTGTATTACTTAACCATAACAAACAACTATGATTAAAATCAATTTTTAGTCATAGTCCGGCCTGTCAATCTATTTTTATCTATAAATTTATCAGATACAACCGGAGTTCGGATATTTAACAATGTATTTCCTAACTTATCTCCGACTAAGGTCAATACATGGTCACTCAACACATTCTCAGTTATGTTGCGCCTGCTCTCCGAATGTTACAGTAAGAATAATCAGACTGATTTTACAATCAAGTCATTGATGGTAAAATATTGGTAAATATAACAAAAGCTTCCATGTCGACGCACCACGATGGAGCATCACATAATCAAGGAAACCTATTTCATCTTAGGACCTACAGCCCTTTTATACCGTAATTATTTAGACACGGAAAAACATTTTGAGATTGCACTTTTTGTTTCAATAAATTGTTAGGCTCAGCACAACTTATCATAAACCATACTCTCTGTAGGGCTGCAAACAAAATTAACAGAGTTATGATATAATGTTCTGTGTTTCTCATATCACTCTATGTTCTCATGTATAGGAGTAAACATCATGAGTAGCAGCTTCTCCAAAAAACAACAGCGGATCACCGACGATAACTTCACAATAACAGACCTTATCCCTCTGGCAAAGCTACAGGCCCTGCAAGACGCTTTTGCCGAAGCAAACCAGGTTGCGTCAACAATCGTCACGCTTGATGGAGTCGCGATCACCGAGCCAAGTAACCACTCGAAAGTCTGCTTAATGGTTCGCTCCACAGCCAAAGGTCTGGCCAACTGTATACAATCAGGAAAAATCCTTGGCCAGGCAGCAACCAGATCAAAAAAACCGATTCATTATACATGCCAAAGCATTGGGTTCACAGATGCTGCTGCACCCATTATTGTTAATGGGCGCCACATAGGAAACTGGCTGATAGGTCAATACGATATAGGCGATGCTGATGAACAATCCGTGCGTGAATATGCACTGAAAATAGGCGCGGATCCTGAGCTCATGGTCGATGAGTTTCTCAAGATGCCGAAGCACAGTCTTGAAGATTTTGAAAAAAAGCTCACATTTCTAGGACTCATGGCCAATGAGCTGTCCCAGATTGCTTATCAGGAGTTACTACTCCAAATACAGACCGATGAACTCAATCTGATAAAGAAACAGCTGGAAGACTACCAAAATCAGCTGGAACAAAAAGTCACCGAACGGACAAGAGCACTCAGTCAGGCAAACAGTCGTCTTACAAAAGAAATTCAAGAAAGAGCAAAAGTCCTTCGAAAGCAAAGCCGACTCATAACCGCAATTGAAAGTGCTGTCGAATCTATCATCATCACTTCTGTGAACGGAAAAATCATGTATGTCAACCCGGCTTTTGAAAAGCTGACGGGGTATTCTCAACAGGAGGTTATCGGAAAAACACCGAAAATCCTCCAAAGCGGGTATCATGACAATCAGTTTTACACAAACCTCTGGGAGACCATTACCCGGGGGGATGTCTGGTTCGGACGACTCACTAATAAGAAGAAAGATGGCACATTATACCAGGAGGACTCAACAATATCTCCTGTAAAAGATGAAAAAGGCACCGTAATCAGTTTCGTAGCGGTAAAAAAAGACATAACTAAGGAACTGCAGCTTGAGCAACAGCTTGTCCAGGCTAAACGACTTGAGTCTATTGGCGTACTCGCCGCAGGAGTTGCACATGAGATCAATACTCCAATCCAGTATGTTTTGACAAACACCCACTTCTTCAAGGAAGCCCTGAAGGAACTTACTGAGATGCAGAACGCTTATCAGAATCTTGCTGATGAAGTTTCTTCTTCAGGTTCGTTTGAATCGAGGGTTGCATCAATAAAAAAACTTGCTGAGGATATCGACATTGAGAATTTATTAACAGAAACCCATGAGGCTATAGACCAGGCATTAACAGGCATTCAGCGAATTTCCTCAACCGTGGGAGCGTTAAAGGATTTCGCCCAGCCTACCAGCCATAGCATGCAGCCTCATAACCTCAATGATCTCATCAATTCAGCAGTAACTGTTTCCCACAGTGCCTGGTATCCCTTTGCCGAAATGAGACTTGATCTTGCAGACAACCTCATGCCTGTACCTATTCTTGCTGATAAATTTAAGCAGATACTGCTTGATATGATTCTCAACGCCACCCAGAGTATTGAAGAAAAATATGGTGATAATCTGCACCCAGAAGGCCGGATACGAATAGCAACGCTGGCAGAAGAAAATCATGTCAAAGTGATCATTGACGATAACGGGACCGGCATTCCAGATGATATCATAGACAAAATTTTCGATCCGTTCTTCACCACAAAACCGGTCGGAAAAGGAAGCGGCCAGGGACTCTCTGTCGCCCACGGCATAATAGTGGACAATCACCGCGGAACAATTGCGGTGGCTTCAGTTCCCGGAAAAAGTACCACGTTCACAATCACCCTGCCCGCCTGAGCAGAATACGCATGGCATGGCAGACATGAAACTTTGACAAACAATACGTGCACAATAAGAGTATAACGTAGCATAGGTTTACCAGAAATAGACATACGTCAGGCTGTATTACACCTACAGCATCATTCTTACGGAGATTGAATCATGGCAGAAAGTATCTATTGGGCTGACACATATGTGCAAAAGGTCTGTGACCCTCTTACAGCAATCGATAAGATCAGGCATGGGCAACGCATATTTATTGGTTCCGCCTGCGGTGAACCTCAGGAACTGGTAAAAGCACTCGCTGAACGCTCGCAAATGTTCTCTGGGCTGGAAATTGTCCGAATGATGAGTCATGAAACCTCATCACTCACGGAGATTGCCAACAGAACCCACGATGCCAGCCTTAATATCCGCTCTATCTACCTCGGCTCTACCAGATCGGAGATGCTTACCCGTAATAAACGGTTCATCACACCGATGAATATGTCTGATGTGCCTAAACTCTTTACAAGTCGAAGACTCCCTGTCAATGTGGCGCTAATCCAGGTATCTCCCCCCGATGATTTTGGCTGGATGAGCCTTGGGGTTTCTGTAGATGTTACCCTTGCAGCAGCCACGGCAGCTGACTTTGTCATAGCACAGGTTAACGAAAATATGCCGCGTGTTATGGGCCACAGCTTTATTCATTTGAACCAGGTTGATATTGTCGTAGAACATACCGAGAACCTTTTAACCATCTCCCCGCCTGAGCAATCTGAAACTGCCGCCCGAATAGGCAAACATATCTCACGACTTATTGAAGACGGTTCCACCCTGCAGGTAGGGCTTGATGCTGCTTCACAGGCCACAGCCCAGGCGCTTGAGGGCAAAAACGATCTCGGTTTTCACTCCCAATACCTTACCGAAGATGTAATGCATCTCTACTCGCAGGGAGTAATCACCAACAGGTGTAAAGGCTACAACGATGGGAAACTTGTTGCTTCAGCAGCACTCGGTAATCAGAACCTTTATGAATTTCTCCACGACAATCCGGGAATAGAATTCTACCCTTCAGATTATGTGAATGACCCTTTTACCATCGCCCGTCATAACCGGATGGTCGCCATGAACAGGGCACGCACTATCGATATCACAGGGCAGGTAATTGCAGAAGCAATGCCCCAGACACTGTATGCGGGAGTGAGCGGTATCCCCGATTTTGTCCGCGGTGCCCGCGGTTCTAAGGGTGGTAAATCTATTATATTTCTCCCTTCAACTTCATCTGATGGCAAAATCTCCAACATTGTCCCGTCTGTAGACGGGGAAACAGTGGTTGTTCCGCGTGGTGACATGCATTTTGTGGCTACTGAGTTCGGAGTTATCAATCTTTTTGGTAAAAGTCTGCAGGAAAGAGCTATGGCACTTATCAGTATCTCGCACCCTGATTTCAGAGAGGAGCTGCTTGAAAACTCAAAAGACATGGGCCTTGTAGCCAGACAACGCAAACTTGGCACAGGCGGAAAAGGAGTGTATCCCGTTCATTTAGAAGAATTTATTTATCGTGATAACTTGAAAATATTCATTCGTCCTGCCAAACCGGTTGATGAAAGGCGTCTTCAGGAGCACTACTACAACCTTGAAAAAGATGACGTCGTAAGCAGGTTTTTTCACGAAAAGATAAGTTTTATTCGCTCTGATGTGGAAACAAAATCGCAAATTGATTATATTAGAGAGCTTGCTCTTATCGCCCTGGTCGGTGAGACTGGTTTTGAGAAGGTGATAGCCATAGGTGAATACCTCCTTGAGGCGGATACAAATATGGCGGAGGTTGCCTTTTCCGTCAATACAGAATACCAGGGTTTGGGCCTAGGCAAAGCGCTATTGCGCAAAATTGCAATTGCGGCCCGCGATAATGGAGTAGCAGGCTTGTTGGCCTATACAGTTCCCACCAACAAAGCAATGGTCAACCTATTCAAATCACTGCCTTACAAAGTTAGAACATCATTTGAGGAAGACGGCCTCAAACTCACCTGTAAATTCGACGAACTCAAAGAAGGATTAGAGTAATATTCCCCACCACAATATATAATGGATGCAGGGTAACGTAGTGTTACACCTCATCAGAGTAGCGTAGTTGCACTAGAGGGTATCATGGCAAACAAATTGTATGTGGCCGCAACAGAGCCACGAAGCGGCAAATCCGCTATCAGTCTCGGACTGATGGAATTGCTCACTCGTAACATCAAAAAAGTATTATTCTTTAAACCGCTCGTGCAGACGAGTCACCGACTTGGAGAACGCGACAACACCATCAACCTAATTAAAAGTCAGTACAATCTCTGTACCGACTACGAGGAGATGTACGCCTACACGGTCACCGAAGCGAGCCACCTTATTTCGCTCGGCAGACAGGCGGAACTTATGGATGGAATCATGGCCAAGTATAATTCTCTGGCCGCGAAATCTGATTTCATTCTCTGCGAAGGTATAGAGCTTGAAGGTGCCACCGCATCGTTTGACTTTGATGTCAACGTTGAGATAGCAAACAACCTCGGTTGTCCTGTTATTCTCGTTGCCGGTGCCAAAATGAAGACACCGGATGAGCTTATCAGATCTATTAAGCTCTATCACGAGTCACTTGAAGACCGCTCCTGTGAACTGGTTGCTACCATCGCCAACCGTTTAGATCCAAGTTATGTCGAAGAAGTTGAAGAAGAGCTGAAAAAATCTGTAAAAGGTACCAGCTACGTTATCCCCAACGACGAAAACCTTGGCAACCCCTCTGTAGGAGAGGTTGCGCGGCTTTTGAACGCTGAGATCCTTTACGGTGAAGAGAATCTGACCCGTCACGTAAGAAGTTTTACAATTGCGGCGATGCAGCTCAGAAACCTCTTGGAACGTATCGACTACGGTACACTCATTATCACTCCTGGTGACCGTTCAGACGTTGTGCTTGCCTGCCTCGCAGCGGTTCACTCCATGTCTATGCCGAACATTTCAGGTATCATGCTGACTGGTGGACTTGTCCCTGAGCGTGCGATTCAAACAGTAATTGAAGGTTTTCAGGAAACTGTGCCGATCATTGCAGTAAGTGAAAACACCTTCGAGGCTGCAATCAGGGTAGATAATATTCACGCTGCGATCACTCCTGATAACACCCGTAAGATCACCCAGGCTCTTGCTGTGTTCGAGCGGAACATTGATATGGATGAACTGAGCGATAAGATCATTAAGAAGAAGACGACTATCGTCACTCCGAAAATGTTCGAATCCCAGTTGCTTCAACGCGCTAAAGCCGACAAGCAGCACATCGTGCTTCCTGAAGGTGAGACAGACAGAATTCTTCAGGCAGCTGAAGTTCTTCTTCGTCGTGAAGTCGTTGACCTCACCCTGCTCGGTAACGAAGACAGGATTAAGGAACGTATCAGCAGCCTTGGTCTCCATCTTGATAACGCACAGATTATCGAGCCAGGAATATCATCACGCTTTGATGACTATGCCGAGACCTACTACGATCTCCGTAAAGCAAAGGGAATCACCCGCGACAACGCTCGTGACCTCATGCGCGACCTGAATTACTACGGTACCATGATGCTCTACAAAGGACATTGTGACGGTATGGTTTCAGGTGCAATGCACACCACTGCAGATACCATCCGCCCTGCGTTTCAGTTCATCAAAACAAAACCTGAGTGCTCAATCGTCTCCAGTGTTTTCCTGATGTGCCTTAACGATCGCGTTCTGGCATACGGTGACTGTGCGGTTAACCCGAACCCAACTGCAGAGGAACTCGCAGAGATAGCTATCTCTTCAGCGCAAACAGCAGCAATTTTTGGCATCCAGCCTCTTGTTGCAATGCTCTCCTACTCTTCCGGTAAATCCGGCAAAGGTGAGCAGGTAGAAAAAGTTCGCAAAGCAACTGAGATAGCCCAGGAACGGGCAAGAGAACTCTTCCCGCACTTTGAGATTGAAGGCCCTATCCAATACGATGCGGCTGTTGATCCTTTGGTTGCCAAAACCAAGATGCCGGACAGCAAAGTTGCTGGTAAAGCGACTGTTTTTGTATTCCCGGACCTCAACACCGGTAACAACACCTACAAAGCGGTTCAGCGTTCTGCCAATGCTGTGGCTGTAGGACCGATCCTTCAGGGTTTGAGAAAACCTGTGAACGATCTGAGCCGTGGCTGCCTGGTTCCGGATATCGTCAACACTGTGGCGATCACCGCTGTACAGGCACAGGCCGAGAAGCAAATGAGCAAGAAATAAGCGCCACGCTTTGAAAGCTCAGGTTTCACAAAAAAAATCCCCCTGCACTTTACTTTAGTGCAGGGGGATTTCTCGTTTTAGCAATTTGTGGAATTACTGTTCAATACTATTTGAACTGTTCAATACTCTTCCATTCTTGCAAATTCTGCATTTTCCAGCCACTCATCAGGGCGGTTTACGAACTCAATCACATTTTCGAGCAGACGGTAGTGACGATGTTCTTCGCGGGCAAAAGTCATCAGCACTTTTTTCTCAGCTGGATCTTTAGCCTCTTCCGCCTTCTTCTCGTAAAAGGTATACGCCTCTTTCTCAGCTTCCATTGCCTTTTTGTAGGCATCTACCTGTGGTGTCTCTTCGGCTATATTAATTCCGCCCGCATCTTTAATTTCGGTAAATATATTTTTTGCTTTCTCAAGGATGTTACTCTCAACGGCCTCGGCAGATGTCTTCTCATACAATTTCTTGAATGTGTTGTAATGAATAACCTCCTCATCAGCCAGAGTTGAAAATATTTTCTTTAACCCAGCATTCTTGGTCTTCTCAGCAATTTCACGATAAAAGGCTTCACCATCTTTTTCCATCTGCATTGCAAACTCGAACACGTTCATGTACAGCCCTCCTAATATTTTCGTGGATAACAAAAAGCATCAGATACCTAACGTATGCATTATACCAGTATACATCATCACAACAATCAATACCTAACACATAACAGCTCTTCAGTTTTTTGCAATGACTTATACTGGTAGCAGAGGTGCAAAACGTATAACTAAGCCCCTGTATACTCAAAGGTATTGCTGGCCTAGCTTCTGAAACAAATCGCATAAAAGCAACGGAAAATATTGCACATCAATTTGCAGCTGGTTAAGATGCGTGTTGGCTCACTACGCTGGCAGTCCTGCTGTATATGACATCTGCCAGTCAGATATAACCATTCCAATAATTGAGGAGTTCATACTCTTCAGCAAAATATCAAAAAAATCATGACAGACACTCCATTTGATCTGACCCAACATATCCGTTCAATTACCGACTGGCCAAAAGAAGGCGTAGTTTTTCGTGATATCAGTTCACTTCTTGAAGACCGGCTGGTGTTCAGAAAGACCATAGACCTCTTTGTTCACCGCTATTTCACCACCAGAATAGATGCAGTAGTCGGCATTGACGCCCGTGGTTTTATCATCGGCGCACCACTTGCCTACGAATTAAACGCTGGCTTTATTCCTGTACGGAAAAAAGGCAAGCTTCCAGGTGATACTATTTGTGAGGCATATAGTCTTGAATATGGTGAAGCGGAAGTTGAAATCCAGACAGACTGGCTGAAAAAAGGCGACAAAGTTATTCTCATTGACGATCTTATTGCTACCGGCGGCACCATGCTGGCCGCAGCAAGCCTGCTGAATCGTCTAGGTGTTGAGATTATTGAAGCTGCCGCAATTATTGACCTGCCAGATCTTGGTGGTTCCGCCAAGCTTAAAGAGGCGGGAATTACGGTTCACGCATTCTGTGAGTTTGACGGGGAGTAAAGAGAGTGAGGTGTCAGGTGAGAGGGGTGAGGCGTGAACTGCACCGACAACTTTCAACACGTATGCTTAGTATACCAAGCTGGTAAGATGAAGACAAAAGAGGTTAGCAGGGATGTTCCTGCTAACCTCTTTTTATTTTCACCTGTCATTCAATGCACTTCCACTCTTCATGAACAATCTCCTGGGTTTCCATGATCTTCTTATACATCATGGAAACCAGCAATATTTCTCCTGCTAAAGCTCCACTGCCTTTTATTCTGACATTATCCCACCATTTGGAATATGACGGGGAATAATGATAATCTAAAAGTAGCACATTGCATTTAATCAGGGATCTAAGGCTAAATTGACACTCCAGGCGAGAATCTTATATGAGGCCAGAGGAAGGGAATATGTCCGAAATGGATCAAGCATTAGCAGATATGGCAAATTCTTCACATCATAATTCCGGACATCCACCTCAATTTACGGGAATACTTACCCCTGAAGGAATAGTTGTTGCAATCAGTTCGTCTTCCCTGAAATTTATTGCAGCAAAAGAAAATGAAGTAATTGGTAAAGCGTTCTGGCAAACACCCTGGTGGCGTCATTCAAAAACGTTGCAGCAAAAGCTCAGGGATGCCGTAGCAACCGTGAAAGAAACAGGTCTTGTCTGCTTTGAAGCAACCCATCGTGATGCAGATGGCAGGCTTTTTGTCCTCGATTTTTCACTGCAATCTGTAATAGATGATAACGGTGATATTCTTTACCTGATACCGAGCGCAAGAGATATCACTGAGTTAAAAAATTTAGAGTTGGAACATCAGGAAACTGAGGCCGGTTATAAGAAAATATTCAAGTCAATATCTGACATCATCTTCATCGCTGATCAAAATGGCTTCTTTAAGGACATGAATGAAAGCGCCTGTAGAACCTATGGTTATTCCAAAGAAGAGTTCACAGGAATGCACGCCTCTATTATTGTTCACCCAGACTCGCACCACGTTTTAGAGAAATTCTTTCAAGATCTGGTTGCATCGGATCATTTTGAAGGGCAGACAAAAGAACGGCGAAAAGACGGCACAACCTTCTACGCTGATGTGAAAGGGTCAAAGATTCAATTTAAAGGTGAGGAATGTTTTCTGGCCATTGTCCGTGACATTACCGAGCGTAAAAAGGCCGAAGAGACATTAAGAGAGCGAGAACAGCTCTATCAGTCCCTGTTTAAAAAAAATATATCAATGATGATGTTGATTGACCCGGAATCGTCCAGGATTTTTGATGCCAACCCTGCAGCATGTTCCTTTTATGGATATACCCAAAAGCAATTCAAACGTCTCAAACTTTATGATATCAGCATCTTGCCTAGAAATATAGTGCGCCGTCAATTGCACCAGGCTCGTTCCGAACAACAAAACTATTTCAATTCTCAACATCGCCTTGCCGATGGCTCTATTCGCGATGTCGAAGTATTTATAGGGCCTATAGAAGAAAAAGGTAGATCTTTTTTATGCTCTATCATCCATGATGTTTCTGTTCGAAGGAAAATGGAAAGAGAGCGTGAAGAATTGATTGCAGATCTACAGAACGCACTTGATGAAATCAAAACACTTCGCGGAATACTTCCTATATGCTCAAACTGTAAAAAGATACGAGATGACAAAGGGTATTGGAACCAGATTGAATCGTATATAGACCAGCACTCTGAAGCATCATTCACCCATGGTATCTGCCCGGACTGTGTGAAGGAATTGTATCCGGATTATGCGCATAAACTGTTCAAAAAAAATAATATATGATCTTTAAGAATCCTACGTGAAAGGTGGACATATTCATGAATTTCTTTTTCAAATATTTCGCTTACCTACGCAATTGACGTATTCTTTATCGAAGCAAGTTTGGCTGCGATTGCCTGTTGAAGTGATCAAGGCTTCCGCTCACGACTCGGCAGGTGACCCTCTGATAATATCGGCATGATTTGAGTATGTTTTCTCACACTCAAACACACTCAATATGCGGAGTTTTTTCAGAGTTTCAAAAGATAAAAAGCACCTCAAACTCTTGTCATTCGGGTTAGCAGGGATTTTCCTGCTAACCTCTTTTTCATTCTCAGGTGTTATTCAGTTTACTTCTACCCTTCGTAAACAATCTCCCAGGTTATATCCATGATCTTCTTATACATCATGGAAACTCCGCAATATTTCTCTTCCGAAAGCTCAACAGCCTTCTGCAACTTTTTCCTATCAAGGTCTTTACCTTTGAACTCATAGGTAATGTGCATAGCGGTATAGACTGAAGGCACATCTTCTGTCAGCTCACCGTCGACAGTGATACGTAAATCATCAATCTCCACCCGCATCTTTTTCAAGATCTCTACGACATCAACACCGGTGCAACCTGAAAGAGCAACCATCATGAGTTTCTTGGGGCTTGCTGCGGAATCATCGCCACCGACTTCGGTTGGGGCATCAGTTGGAACGTTGTGACCTCCGACATTTGAATCGAAGGCCATGTTCTTTTTCCAGCTGGTTTGTATTGAGGTTTTCATCTATGTCGATCCTTATATGTAAATTTGTAAAATATATTACTTGTCAGCATTTCAATGTTTGAAGCATATCGGATTTTTTAAATTGCCACCCTTTTTCTTTCATCGCTTGGCTCAGTGGCAAGGGTACTTCCCGTTTGCTCAGCGTTCAGACTGAGAGAATGGGGACAACACAACTCGAAAACCTATGTTGAGGTTCCGGCCACCCGGATGATACCAGTAGCGGAGCGCAGAGCGCAGGTAGTTAGTATCGTTGTAGAAGCACCCGCCGCGAACAACACGGGAGACACTATCAGATGCATGTATATCTTCCCGCCTTTTCTCTTCAGGCTTATATGGATAAGGGAAGTCGTTAGAATAGAGACTACGAGTCCACTCCCAAACATTACCTGCCATATCTTCTATTTCGTAAACGCTGTGACCAAAATAAAAACATCCAACAGCCGAGGTAGAACCCAAACCTGTTTCATGGAAGTTTGCTTTACCAGCATCAAAATTACTTCCCCATGGATATGTTCTGCCATCAGTCCATCGTGCCGCTTTTTCCCACTCTGCTTCGCTCGGTAATGTCACAGACCATCCATCACGGAGTCTCTCTTGTAGCTCGACAGGGGTTTTCGCAGAAACCTTTAGCTGTTCGGTCAACCACTGGCAATAGCCTATCGCATCAATAAAGCTCACTCTCGTAATTGGTAAGTTACCATCCTGTTCTTTCAACTCTGGGTCAATTGCTTTTTTCATATGCTTGAGATAAAGCCTGTACTGATCAACTGTTACAACGTGCTTGCCAATATAATAGTCACCCAACCCAACCTCGTGACATCGCTTTTCATCTGAGTCCCTGTTATCAGGTCCCATTAAGAATTTCCCAGCTCCAATTTTTACAAAACCGCAATGCTCATCACGAGGGAGAAAACAACACTCAGGGTCAAACCGTGGATCACCAAAGGCTGCCAGTAACTTTGCAAGATCATTTCGCTCAAAAGGAGTAAGCAGACCACACCTCAGGCCATTAACCGACAGTGGTATCAAGCGCATGAGATATGTATCACCACCCTCTTCATCTTCCATTATCTCATTTTTATCAAACAGCATTGCCATCCGCGCCGACGCTACAACTCCACGCCAATCTTGAATAGTCTCCTTTTCACCATCCTTACAGAGGCTATACATTAAATCAAGCAGGCTATTTCTTCTTTCCAGGTTATAGAGCATCTCTTCAGCACCGAGCTGTACAGCTAATGCCCAAGACTCTCCAAGTTCAACTAGTGGCCGAAATTTACTCACAGTTCTGTCGGTCCGGTCATTTTCCAGCAAATAGCAACCGGCAAGATACTCCCTGAAGGTTCGATGCGGAAACGTGTAAACTTTTGGTTTATCGCCATCTCCCCCACCAAGCCCCATAAGCAATCCGGCCCGTTTATCTACATAATCAAGAAATTGATCAGCAAGTCCTGAACACCCCAGATATTTTTTTTCACCGAGCCAGTCCACGAGGTCTTTACGCATCAAATCATCATCAGCGTCGACCTGTCTGCTCTGTGCTTCGTATGCCAGCCGCTTAACAAGCCGGAATATTTTGTCCTCATCCTGCAGAAGAATCTTCAGCCCTCTGCCAACGGGAATGTCATTACTCATCTGCCAACGGCTCAATAGCAACAGCACAACTTCTTTGTATAGCCGAACCCGCTCTTCAGGCAGCCTGGTTTTCTTTCGATGCAGCATGATCATGTTTGTCAGCATCATCGGGTTCTCTGACATCTCACCGAGATTGTCCCCAGCAACCTTCTGACAAAGATCAGCAATCTGATTTTCTGCCTTATCGCTACTCATACTTCCGCAATCTCTATACGCTTCATACCAGCTACGAATAAAGAGTTTCCGTTTCTCGACATTGAGAGATGCCAAAGTAAATTCTTTATAGCCACTAAAACGTACGTCATCGCCATAGGATCGAACCCGGCAGGTAACAAGAGTTTTACATTTACTGTCAATTGAATGGGTAACAGCAGAAACCGTATCACGGATCAGCCTACGCTGATTATCGGGCACTTCATCCAGACCATCGAAAATCAATACAACCTTTCCATCCTCAAGTAATCGCTTTACCAATGTGTAGTATTCATCTTCAGCAAGGATGAGTGCATTCTCTAAATACGTTTTGATGTACTCGAGAAAGAGTTGGTAAAAAATTGTATTCTTATTTTTTGCTGGGGTTTCAATCACTCCAGACTTCGCAATGAGCGTTGCAAATTCATGCAGTACAACAAATACCGGCACCACATCGCTGCTCCAGCCAGCAACAGATTCTGTCTCACCCAATGTTGCAGCTGCAAGTTGTGAAGCCAATTGCTTTACAAAGCTCGATTTTCCGCTACCCGGACCACCAAGCAGAACGAGACGGTCTGAGATGGCAGCAACATCACTGGCAGAAAGTGGTATGTCTTCGGGGTCTTCCTCTGTTCTTTCATCAAATAGTCTGGTTGGCAACTGCATGCCTTTTTTCTCTATATCTGCCCGATTTGTTGTTGTATCCAGTTCTGTATAGATACTCTCGAGTTTCAGGTCACCATCCTCATACAACACTGACAAAGGCAACACATTGCAATAGTTGCGAAGTTTCTCTAAATACCTTCGTAACTCCCTAGGCTGCTGCTGCGTTGTGTGCTCCTCCTGCGCTTCACCTGAGGCCAATATAGCGTCAGGAACAGTATGGTGTATATGGGTTATATTGGTCGTCTGGTTCCCGGTAACAATTGTATTAGCATGTACCTCCTCTGCCAAAATACCGGTAAGATTCTTTACAGAGAATAGAGTTTCCCAGTTCTTCACCTGCGATGGCACTTGCTTGTTCCAGTCGTCCGCCATTTGGGCGAGATCCTGATCCTGCGCCAAACATGCAATAAGTTGCATCTTCAGATTATTAACAGCTGCTTGCGTATCATCACCTTCAACAACCTGCTCTGCAGCCTGTTTAATCCCATCTTTTTTCCTCAATTTTGACAAGAGCTTTTTTGTCTTATCAAAACCATCAGCACCAATTTTTTGATATAAACCTTCAAGGGCTTTATTCCCTGCTCTTTTTCCTTCTTCAAGCAGGAATGGCAGCGCGGGCGCCAAATATTCGGCAGTTTTAGAGGCGATGTCAACGATGTCTATCATAGGGCTCACTCTCACGAATGTTAACTTTTTGATATGATGCGTTATTTCTTCTAAACACTGTACATCTCAGCAATTTCTTTCGCAAGCCGACAGTGTTGCCATACCGTACGTGGTTGATCCAGCCCCGGACTTTGGCGTCTACCTCTGAAAGTTGTAGCTTGCCATCAGCGTAATCTTCAGCCATCCGGCGTAGTTTTCGCTGATAGTGGATTCCCTTGCGTCGTTTCAAACGCCTGCTATTTGGAGAGAGGTGAAATCCGAGAAAGGGGAAACCCTCCGTCACTGGGCGTGGGTGAGTTCCTTTATGGATTTCTAATCGGAACTGTTGCAGACGCTTTATGATTTCCTGATGGTAAAACCAGAGTTCTCTTTTGCTGTTTGCAAATAATAGGAAATCATCGACATATCTCACGTAACCTTTACAGCCTAATTCACGTTTTACACAATGATCGAATGGATTGAGATAGACGTTTGCCCAGAATTGACTGGTAAGGTTTCCTATTGGCTGACCACGTGGGCGAAATGTTGCTAACAGATCATCGCCCGGAAAAAATGTCATAGAATACTCTTCATCGAGAACGCCCTTGCCTCCATCAAGGATTATTTTGACCAGCCATAACACATCAAGGTCACATATTTTTCGGCTAATTTCATACAACAACACCTGATGATCAATCGATGGGAAAAACTTTTTTACATCGCATTGAAGTACATAGCGGTAACGCCGCGCAAATGACTGCGCCCTGCTCAATGCTTTATGGGTTCCTTTTCCAACCCTGTTTGCGTACGTGTCAAAAATAAATGACGGTTCAAATAGTGGTTCCAGCAACTTGCATAACGCGTGATGAACTACTCTATCCCTGAATGGAGACGCTGAAATCAATCTCCTTTTAGGCTCATGTATGTAAAAACTGTGATAATGACCAGGAGCATATGTTTTGCGCAACAAACCCTGTTGAAGATCAAACAAATACTCTTCAAGCCGATATTCAAAACATGCAACCGTATCACGCCCACGCTTATTAGAGCGAGCATTACAAAAGGCCTCATAGAGGTTTTCTATTGAGCATAGTCGGTTAAACATCGACAAATAAAGAGTGCCCTGCACCAGAGATGTGTTCAGGGTGCAGGGCTGTTGCTATTTGCCCGGCCTGGATACTTTCAGGCGCGGCCGGGGAAGGGTTCCGCCATTCTTCACCTCGTCCCGTAAGCCGTAGCCGCCGAGAATTCCGGCCCGAAGAGTGTGGACAACACAACTCGAAAACCTATGTTGTTGTTCCGGTTATTCGGTTGATTCCTGTTGCGGTTCGCAGAGCGCAGGTTGTTAGTATTGTTGTTGAAGCACCCGCCGCGAACAACACGGGATAGTTTGAACCCTCCCCTTTACTGCGACAGGAACAGGCAATTACGCCTTTCTCCAGCCACCCAGTAGACGACCAATTTCCACCAGCATGCTACTAACATGAAAGTATTGACCATCTGTCATCCATTTCATTTTGTGGGCGAGTCGAACATACAACCTGACCCGTGCCAGCGCCTCATCGGCGCCCTGTAAACTTGAAAAGCGATTTCGCCCCCGGCGCAGATTTGCCTCCTCAAGCCTTTCACGAAGATCGAAAGCGGCATCGAGCAAACGTTTTGTCAGGGTCTGACGATGAGCACGTGGAAAATGATTGGTCATATTCATCAGCCATGCCAGACAATCAAACGTTCGATTAAATATAACCATATCGGACTGCGCCATAATTGCCACCCCTGTTTTTCATAGCTTGAAATCGTGGTAATGCAGCTTCCCGGTTGTTCAGTTTTCAGAGTATGAGAATGAGGACAACACAACTCGAAAACCTATGAGGTCGTCCCGGTCAATCGGTTGAAACCAGAAGCGGCTCGCAGAGCGCAGGTTGTTAGAATTGAGGTAGAAGCACCCGCCGCGAACAACACGGGGCTTAACACCCTTGATACCATTTCTACCATCGCCGTCCTGATAGGGATACTTCTTATACTCACTTAACGTCCACTCAAAGACATTACCAGCCATATCGAAAACACCTTTAGGTGTTGCACCTTCAGGATAACCATCCACTTCGGTTGTGTTACCCTCATTGTTCTCATAATTTGCCCTGTCCTTATCCGGCTCTTTATCACCCCAAGGATATTTGCGTGGTTTTTCACCTGCACCTGCGGCCACATACTCCCACTCTGCCTCTGTCGGCAATCTTACAGTATCATTACCGCCCAGTGAAGATGTCAACCATTCGCAGTATTGCATAGCATCCACCCAGGAGACAAATACAACAGGGTGTTTCTCTTTGCCGTCAGGGATTTCTCCATTCTCCCAGTGCTTCGGAAAATCCTCACTGCCAACAGCCTCAAGATAATTCTTATACTGGATATTCGTTACAGGATATTTGGCAATTTTAAATGATTTATCTATAGCTACCGGTTGAACCGGTTTTTCATCATCGTGCAGATCAGAACCCATCATGAAGGTGCCCGGTTCAATCTCCACCCACTCAGTTCCTTTTGGAGATGATCGTGAGCTTCTCTTTGCTACACGAATCGTCTCAACATCTGGTGAAGCTAAATGCAGGAGTGTCTTCTTCTGCTCATCACTGAGTTCATGAATAATCTGCAGATAACCTGCCAGAAAACCTTTTTCATGATGACGTAGCTGATCTTTTTCGATGTTAGTCCGCTTTTCAGAATCGGCATATATTTTACGATTGCTCTCCCACTTTCTCAGGAATGAATCAAGGTTACCTTGAAGCTTAGCCGCATTTTCGGCCTCCAGTGGCATCGCTTCATGAAAGATATGCCAGGCAAGCACTGCCTTCGATGGAATCTTCGGACTTTCTTCTCCCAGCTTTCCAGTATTCTCCAGGATGGAGAGTCTCATTGACAGATCGTTTAAGAATCGTTTGATATGGCGAGGGTTACGGTTTTCCAGTATTGCACCGATGGTTTTAACATCGTCATTAATCACTTCTTTTAATGAACTGTTTCGTTTAATCAGAGATTCAAGATAATCCCGTGCCCCTTCACTGCTAACATGCGGCAGAGGAAGTGATATCTGAATAATCTTCTCCATAAATGCTGCAGCGCGGTCTTCATTATTGTCTAGCTTTCGTTTAAGGATCTCGCTAAGCCTTTCAAAATCGATTCCGAGATAGAAGCAGACTCCAGGCATATCAAGAAAGAGGTTAATCGCTTCCAACACCTGCATCACACGATCTTCATTACAGCGATCGAGATCATCAAGGAATATGGCCAGAACAGCCTCCCTGCTGTTTTCTTCCCAGAGGGCTCTGCAGCTTTTATCGGTAGTGGGCTTTATGGCATCGGTTTCAAAAAGATATAAATGGGCAAGGTGACAAAAGAGCGGCTCAAACTCATCATGAAAGGCCCGTTTTCTGGTAATAGCATCTGAGAGGCCCTGAACGGGATCAGCTTTGAAAATCTCTTCAAATTTCGTTGGTAGCCACGGTGCTGCCATCCGCAACACGCTTATTGCTAGGGTACCCTTATGAGCATTGATAAGCCCAGTCAGTTGTGTCTTCCAGTCATCTGTTTTAAACTTCTCAAGTAAAGCACCAAGCAAACCCGCCAGTACAGTATCTTCGGATGGGTATTTCCAGACGTTTACCCAAAGTGTTTTTACATGCCTGCTTCCTGCAGCTCTGCCACCATTTTCTGTTAGCAGCCTGTCAGCCTCTTTTAAGAGGGTAGTTTTCCCTCTGCCCCAGCCACCGCGCACATCAACCGTAAACGGTGTAGCGTTATCCGGGTTCCAGGCAAGCTGGGCAAGTGTTTTGGCAAGACCAGCTGTCTCGAAAGCAAGCTTCTGCCCCTCTCCGGCATCGTCTTTTTCGGCGGCCTGCCAGTGGTCGGAAAAAATCTGGGCCGGATGACTATTCATCTGCTCTGTCATACTTTCCTTTGCTCCCTCTCTAGGCATCAATAGTTGAATAATACTTACCCAAGGAAAAGAAAAAAGAAAAGGAGAGCGTGACTATCCATCTGAATAAAATATATAAATATTAATTTGCGGCCCAGATTCCGAACATTGGCAATAATTCATGAACCACAAAGAAGAGAGGCAAGACTATAGTACCTGTAATTAAACATACTTCCCACAAGACCGTCATAGACCCTCAGTTCACAACTCATTTTTCTCCAAAGTCAATTTTGCAATACCTATGTTTTTCAACCCACGATTATCGCAAGACAATCCTACAAATCGACAGGCAACAGACGAAAACGTATAATGTTAGATGGACTATAACACTGTCAATCGACAGCACTCTACGCAACCCCTTGCAACTCATTCTGAGGAAGAATTTGCACATATTGAGCTGGGAATTTTCTCCACAACTCCTATTGGAAAAAGACAATGGCACAGCTTGATGCTGACAGTTCTCGTCTGACGATCAAACTTGTTTTTTATGGTCCTGCCTTAAGCGGCAAAACTACAAATCTCATCTATTTACACGATTATCTGCAGCCTGAACTTTCCGGTGAGTTGATGACTATGGAAATCAAGGATGACAGGACACTCTTTTTTGATCTTCTCCCCCTGGGATTTAGAACACCATCAGGTTTATTAATAAAATCAAACTGTTCATAGTTCCTGGCCAGGTACAGCATGACTCTGCCTGCAAAGCCGTACTCTCCAGAGCTGACGGGGTCAGCTTTGTGGCGGATTCGCAAAATGATCAATCTATCAATAATAGTGAATTGTTTCAGAATGTTGCCGTAAATGAAGCACGTGTAGGTCTCGATTTCCAAAAGCTTCCATTAGTCGTTCAGTTCAACAAGAGAGACCTTACTAACATCCTGTCTCGGGAGGAAATTATGTCTCG
Source organism: Desulfosediminicola flagellatus (assembly GCF_005116655.2). GTDB lineage: Bacteria > Desulfobacterota > Desulfobulbia > Desulfobulbales > Desulfocapsaceae > Desulfopila > Desulfopila flagellata. Next base: position 5,503,116 of record NZ_CP050698.1, read on the forward strand.
CTGGGGGCTGGCACCATGGCCGGTCGTTTTCTCTGTGGCAATTACAGGGCCCGGTGTTATGGAGACCTTCAGGCAGGTGTTGCTGCAAGTATTCACGGACATCGAAAAAGACTACAATTTAGCAGAAGAACACGGAGTAAGTAGCGATGATTTTCTAACAGGAATCATGGGTGATGTATCTTTTGCCGAGACTGATCGTTAAAGGTTCCCAGATAAAACCAGATCCCGACCTCCCATTCGACAAACAATTAGAGCTTTTTGAGATTTTCTCTACCAGGGAAATACAAAGAATTGTTACAGCCCTGTCACGGCTTCTTGATTGCTCTGTGAGTGTCGTCGAACCAAACGCCCTCCCGGATCCTGAATGCCAAAGAGAAGCAATACTTTGGGAATTGGAACCCGTAGGTTATCTCGAAGCAAAAAATGCTAATACAAACCAATTGCGCGGGGCTGCTGACATCTTTGTTATCTTACTGAAAGAGGCAGTACGTTTTCGAATGGCTTCGGATCTTCATCTGGAGACGGTTGTTGCCGATTTCGATGCGTTACAAAAAAGACATATTCGGGCAGGATCTGCACATGAACAATCTGAAGTTTTTCTTTATGAAGATCATCTTCAAATGATGCGCTGTGCATAGAGAGATTGTACTCATCATGACACACAAACACTTTGCATTGCAGGCTCCCCACTAATTCTTTACCAGAATTTCAGAGGGTTGCTTGTCTTTCATCCCCCGCTTCATCCTTTCTTCATCTACACCTGCTACCTATAACGGAATCGAATTTTTTTAAGAGGTACTCATTGAACATAAAAAAACTGTTAACACCATGCAGAGGTGAAGAACGGATGAACGATTTCTCAATACTTATCCCTACCCTGAATGAAGCAGATAATATAGATCCGCTGCTAGCCAGCATTGAAAAGATGGCGGCCGAAAATGAATTACATCCTGAAATTATTTTTATTGATGACGGATCATCCGATGCCACCTGCCAACGGATTAACCAATATATCGGTAAACTGGATGTTCAACTCATCAGAAGAACTAATAAACGTGGGCTTGCGGGCGCTGTTATTTGCGGTGCCCATGCTGCAAAAACTCAGTGGATTGTGGTAATGGATGGAGATTTGAGTCACCCCCCGGATTCAATCCCGGCAATCATTGATCCACTGATCGCTAACAGCCACGACATGGTAATCGGCAGCAGGTATACCGATGGCGGAAGCACCCCGGACTGGCCCCTGCAACGTCTGGTCGCTTCACGTATAGCATCCTTTCCTGCATGTGTAATAACTGGTGTCAGCGATCCGCTGGCCGGTTTTTTCGCTATCGCAAGAGAACGTCTCATTGTGATGGACGATAATTTACCCGGATTCAAGATTGGTCTTGAGCTGTTGGCTGCCGAAGAGACAGATCTGCGCGTTAAAGAAGTACCCATTACGTTTAAAGATCGATGTTCAGGTGTATCCAAAATGCGGCTGCCAGTGGTGCTGGATTATCTCAAACAACTTGTTTCACTCACCAGCAAGCGAACCGGCATCCAGCCATATTCAACCCTTCTCACTCTTACGCTTGTCCTCGGCTTTATTGACGCATCGATGTTCAACCTGCTTGCCGATCTAGGGTTCGGCTCTGATACCAGCCATATCGTGAGCTTTCTCTTTGCCACTCATCTCGGCTATTTCATCACGCCTGCTTTGAGCCAGACAAACAGTCCACCCCGAGATTTTAGACACTACCTTCACTACCTCACGCTGGTTCTCCTGCTTCTCCTTCTACGTGGTGGAGGTGTTTCGCTGTTTGAAATACCACAAACTCCTGAATATTCGCTGCCGCTTCTGTTGTTTATAGGCACGAGTTTCTCTATGAGCTGGCCGCTGGCAATGATCGTATCCGACAGTGCAAAAAATAATCGACAGCCAAACCTCATCAACTGGAAACTCTATGGTTCATTGCTTATCGGTTACACCATTCTGCTGAGATTAATTTATATAGGCAGCATTGAACTTATTCAGGAAGAAGCCTATTACTGGAACTATGCCCAGCATATGGCTTCAGGTTACCTTGACCATCCGCCAGCAGTTGCACTCATCATCAAGTTATCCACAATGCTCTTTGGCAACACTGAATTCGGAGTACGCTTTGGTGCCTTTATCTGCTGGTTCATAACAGCATTTTTTGCGTACAAGCTGAGCCACTCGCTTTTTGATAAAAACACGGCTTTCATCTCAGTTATTCTGGTCGCAGCCCTGCCGATTTTTTTTGGTGTCGCACTCGTTATCACTCCTGATGCACCACTTATTGCCTGTTGGGCCGGAGCGCTCTATTATCTCTACCGGGCCCTGGTGGAAGGCAGGGGCAATTCATGGTATGCGGCGGGTATAATGGTCGGCCTCGGACTTGCCTCCAAATACACTATCGGCTTTCTTCTACCAGCCATACTGCTGTTTATGGTCATAGATAGATCTGCACGAAAATGGCTGTTCAAACCACAGCCATACTTGGCTGCAATCATCGCATGTATACTCTTTTCACCTGTCATCCTGTGGAATTACCACAATGGCTGGGCATCATTTTTATTCCAGAGCAGTGGACGCATTGCAGCATCTTCCGAGTTCTCAACGCATGAACTTATTGCGAGTATTCTTGTGCTGCTGACCCCAACCGGGTTTCTCGCTGCCATCGCCGTTATGCGTCCGCATCGCCGATTATTTGCACGCCTTAAGCTAAACGATACCGAAAAGTTGCGCTCCAGCCATCTTTTCTGCCTTACCATGGCCCTGATTCCCCTGGCAATCTTCACCCTCTTCAGTCTGACCAAAGAAATAAAGCTCAATTGGACAGGTCCAATCTGGCTTTCTATTCTACCGTTCATTGCTTACGCGCTGGTCAGCGAATCAAGAACACAGCCCGGCTTAGTGACCCGTATGTGGCCGCAAACCCTTGTGATACTGACGCTCTGCTACGGAACCCTACTTCATTACTGTGCCTTAGGGTTACCGGGAGTTTCTTTTGCCAGCGGCGATTTTCTCTTCGGTTGGGATAATCTTGCAGCCCAGATTGAACATGAGGTAACTGACGCCGAACTCGAAGAAGGAGAACGACCCATTGTGGTTGGGCTCGATAAATACAAGATAGCAAGCGGCCTTGCATTCTATCGCAATAAACAGATTGATGAGGACTCTACAAGCTATTCAATTGATGAAACAACGGGACGCCACCTCTTTGGCAGTGGCGCATTGATGTACAACTACTGGCATCCCCTGGCTACCGTCGCAAACAGAGACATACTTGTTATTTCTCCTGAAAAAAAATGGCTGGTTCCCGAAGTATTCCATGAGCACTATCAGCCTCATGGGAAAGTTCATGAAATCTCAATAAATAAGCGAGGCAAAAAAGCTGGTAGCTATTATTGTCGTTTACTAACATGGTACACTCCTGAAAAGGACAAAGACCTTGCAGACACCACTCAGAACGTTCTAACCAGACCTGTCAATAGCACCGTGGTCAGGCTGGCAAGCAACGAGGAACATGACACCTTATGAATATTCTCGTTATCGATGACGAACCGGAGCTGCTCGAACGGCTCTCCAGTGTCCTCACCAAAGAGCATTATAGCGTGGTCACCGCAGAAGACGGCAAAGCGGCTCTGGAAAAGCTCTGGAACGACAGCTACGATCTGATCATGCTTGATATCATGCTGCCCCATATTGATGGTTTTGAGGTACTCAAAGAGATGCGGGCCGCAGGCATCTCCACCCCGGTCCTGATGCTAACAGCAAAAGGAGATATCGAAGATAAAGTAACAGGTTTAAACCTTGGGGCAGATGATTACCTGGCAAAACCATTTTCTCTGGCTGAACTGCTGGCACGTGTAAGGGCACTACTCAGACGCAGTTCATCTGCAAGCCCTGTAATCGAAGCAGGACATATCCAGTTGGATACAATAAGCCGTGAGGTAAGAAGTGAGGGAAAAACACTCACCCTGACCGCTAAGGAGTTTTCGATACTTGAATTTCTGCTGCACAACCAGAACCGGGCGGTATCACGATTCACTCTGGCTGAACATGTATGGGGCGATGATTTCGACCCGTTCAGTATGTCCAACTTCATTGATGTACATATTAAAAACCTGCGCAAAAAAATACGTGTAGATGGGAAGCCGCAGATTATAAAAACCGTACGTGGTTTTGGATATAGAATTGAGGGTTAGGGAGCATGAAGGTACGAACAAAATTTACAATCTTTATATCTCTGGCCTCTTTTATCTCAGTGGCATTTTTCTCAGCTTACGCCTACCACGAGGTGAAAGAAGAGTTCTATGAACAGATTGATTTTGAGCTTACTGAAGCTGCCTCACTCATCTATGACCAGTTGAGCGAGAAAATTCATAGAGATACTTCTTTTGCTAATCTGGAAAACCCCAGATATCTGCTCAAAAACTACTGGCTACGAGTATTTACAGATTCGGGCCGTACGCTACTTACGACTCCCCTTGGCGAACATACCGCAATACCGCAGCCAGAAGCTTCAGATAAACCGTACTTTACAAAAGCAAAAATAGCGCAGGAATTTCTTTTCATCCCACCTTCAGAAAAAGATGAGATGACACCGGGTGACGTCAAATTACTAGTCAGAATGTTTAAAAAATCGATAGGTTCTGAAACAATAACCGTCCACATCGCCAAACCTGTCCCCCTTATCCACTTTGAATTACAGGAGATTCTACTTGAGCTGATACGAGGTGTTCTATTTACAATAGTAGTTATAATCTCAACGGCTTACATAATTGCCGGACGATTTCTACAACCCCTTAACACTATAAACAAAAAAATTGCCGAGATCCGTGAGCAATCACTCAGCGAGCGAATCCCCATCGGTAAAAGCCGTGATGAGTTGCACACTCTCTCAACCTCCCTTAATTCGATGTTTGACCGCCTTGAGCATTCCTTTCAGCGTCAGAGAGACTTCATAGGCAATGCAGCGCATGAGATGAAAAGCCCGCTGACAATTCTTATGCTTGGCCATGAGGAAATGCTGACTAACGATCCCGACAGCAAAGTCCGCCATGCACTGGAAAAGCAATTGAGCACCATGCAGCGGTTAAACAAACTCATTCGCGACCTGCTTTCCATCGCCAGATTTGAGCAGCGTGACGCCCTCCAACGTAAAGAATTCGTAGTATCGGAACTTATACAGGAGGTCATGGAAGACTATGCAGAAATTATCACACATAGAAAGATCACGGTCACTACTGATTTACCTCCGCTGATGGTCAACGCTGATTATGAGAAACTTCAGCGCCTTTTTGTCAACTTGATCGACAATGCCATCAAGTACAACGATCCGCAGAACGGAATGATTAATATCGCGGTAAGAAAGGGTGAAAAAGCCGCTATTATCAGTATTGCCAACAGCGGTAAGACCATACCTGAAAAAGACCTTCCCCATATTTTCAAACAATTTTACAGGGTAGAAAAATCACGATCACAGACATACGGCGGAACCGGACTCGGCCTGACCATTGCCCGTAAAATAGTTGAGATGCACGCAGGAACCATTACAACAACCAGTGCAAACAATATGACTGTCGTGACGATCACCCTTTACGACAACTAGGAGACTATCCGGGAATGGCCTTTTTTCAGAGACTGAGAAACACCACGTGTGAACTCAGCGCAAGATGCTACTCTGCTATCGAAAACCCACTTTTGCGATTCTCAATAGTGGGGTTTCTTGGCACCTTGTTGAATCTGCTGGTGCTTGCCCTGCTGATTGAAGTGTTTCAAGCGCCCAAAATTTACGCCTCGTTCGTTGCCATTGAAATATCGATTCTGCATAATTTTCTACTCAATAACTACTGGGCATTCTCTTCACGAACCTATGAGAAATCGCTGCTGAACAGATTCATATTTTTCAACCTAACTTCAATCGTTAGTCTTGCTGTAAACCTCTCGATTTTTGCAGTGTTGACCAGACTTGAATTGGCATATCTCGCTGCACAGGCCATCGGCATCCTCTGCGCATACAGTATCAATTACATGGTCAACTCTAACTTCACCTTCTGCAACAAAGCTGAAACCCATCCACATCTCTAACGTGTAAACAGACAAAGAAGCAAATTTCATCCGCCTCAACCACATCTTACCGGACCAACTCAGCAACAAGCTGAACTTCCTTGCATATTTCTGCATACGCATCTTTGATAGTATAATTCCAACAACCCATATCGTTTCTTGAATTCAGCTGAAAGAACATGTACGGTTAAGCGTTGATCAAAGCCTTCTAATTATCAAACACCTACAGGAATCAGCTCATGATTAAAAAGCTTCTGCCAGTTGTACTCATTCTTCCGCTACTTGCTTCCTGTGCGTCTATGGCTGGCAAGTCCAGAGTAGTTATCATGCAACATCCAGAAACCATGGATTTCCAGAATTGTGATGTGGGAAAATACGGATTTGATAACGACTTCAAAAATCAGCAGACGTGTGTCGATGATTTTAAAAAGCAGGGATACATCATTTGGGGAGAGCGGTAATACGGATACCTATGCGTATCACCGCTCCCTGTCAAAGACAGTCTTTCTATGTTTATTTAAACTGCTCACCTAAAAAGACTATTGCCGGTCAGGAAAGTCAGCGACAATCATTCTGACGGATTTATTGATATATGCCGCTATCTGGCTGTCATTCATTCCATCAACGATAGTATCGGTCCCAACTCCACGCCAGACAACTTCTTTGTCTTTATTATCAAGAATATCCAAAACCAGCGTCCCTTCGTCATAGCTGGTTTTTATCGCGCCCTCGGCCACAGTATCCTTCATCTTGCCAGCAAGTGCTCCATAACCGTATGATCTGTAAAAATGGGAAATTGTCTGTTCTTTAACCTTCTCTTCCACACGGCCAAACCAGGATACAAGAAAATTTGCATGCTCCGGTTCTACTTTAGAGTAGCCCTTCATAATCAGCTCTTTCTCAACCGCAGTGCGCACATATTTATCGATCTTAGGATTTTTGGCCCGGACATCTCCACTCGCTTCACCACTTTCCACCCAGGCAAAATACTGAAAACCATACAATTTAGAAGGACTGGCAACATTATGCTTCACCTCGACAGTTGAACAGCCGGACATCATCACTACTACAACGATAAATAAAACAATATTTCTCATAAATTCACCTTAGATTATTACGATCCGATTATATGAACTTCTGACCTTATTTCTTCAACTAATAGAACACCATTGCAATTTGTCATCTTTTTACGATACTACACATTTAGGCAAGGCATCAGATAATAGTAGCTCATCTGCCTGCATCATACGATTAACAAAAGATTACAACCTCCCTATTATACAGAGGTAATCTCATGAAAACATACAGTTCAGCAGTACTGATAATGATCCTGCTTTTGGTGATAGGCAGTTGTAGTGTTTCAAGAAAAATTGCCACCACACGAAATATCAGCAACGCTGAAAATCTATTCCTAAGCGAACAGCCAAGCCCGGATTACACCTATTATTATTACGGGCGAATAGATCAACCAATAGCACTTCTGGCTCTGGACAAAACCTACACAATCAACAGTAAGTTCTGGACAATAATCGACATCAATGAAACTCATCGCCAGAAGTGGCAATATCATATCGAAAATTCTCATTTCAGATACGGGTCATACTATAAAGGCAAAGAAATTGTCTCTCCGCAGTCTGACACTATCGGAGTCGTTTTATCGCGCTATCATTGGGTTACCGCATGGTTTGAAGAAGGTGACGACACTAGAGTCATTATACCGCCACCCGAACTCACCACCACACAACCAGACCGAGATAGACGCTACAGAAACTGACCCTAATATTCAGTTACTGCTAATCAGCCGGAACAGTGTCCGACTTGTAGGAAAATTGCGTCATTCTACCACCTCGAAACTCCCCCCGAGTGCCAGGTGCAGCCCGACCCTGTTAACCAACCTTCTGGTTGAGACATCAATCAGGGCTATTTGTGCCTGCACCCATTTGTTCTGGATAGTAAGCACATCAAGAAAATCTATTTGCCCTACATCATATTGCTTCTTAGTCAGCTGGTATGCCTTATAGTTCTCGTCTACTACTATTTTCAAATATTGTTCCTGTTCAAAGAGATGTTCCTCTGCACTCAGGCCAGTCTCAACTTCTTTGAAGGCGGTCAGTGCTTTTTGAGCGTATTGCGCAATTGAAGCCTTTTGCTCGGCTGTCGCAACTTCGACCTGCGCTTCAATTGCCCCACCTGTATAAAGGGGGGCAAAGATACCGGCAGCAAGACTACTTGCAGCATCTGTCAGGTTAAAAAGACCAACCCCCAAAGAGAACGAAAACCTGGGTAAATGCATAAGCTCTGCCTCACGTTGCATATAAAAAGCTGCTGCTACCTGCTGCTCTGCAGCTATAAGATCAGGTCTGCGCTCAAGCAGCTCGGAAGGCATTCCCGTGGCAATCTGAGGAGGCACTGCGACAAGGGAATCTGTCGTCTCTATCTCAGCCGCCGGATACCTGCCAAGCAGGAGTTCAAGGCTGCGCTTTGTATTCTCCTGTGCAGCAAGCGCTTTTCTTGCCGCTTCCTTTGCACCAGCCAGATTAGCTCGAGCCAGATGAACATCTTTCATGGTAACCCGGCCAACCTTTTCCTTAACTTCGACAATACGCAATGTTTCCGTCATAAGGCTGACAACCTCGTCAGCGTAATCGGTGAGCAACCTATTGCCGATTGCCATAAACCAGCCGTTTGCAGTAGCGGCGGCGAGAGACTGTCGTGCGAACTCATAATCCGACCTGGATGCCGCAGCAGACTCTTCAGCACCGGTAACGCCTGAACGAATCCGACCCCAGACATCCGCCTCCCAGGAGATTTTCAGGCCACCACCATACAGCTCACTCATGTTGTCCGAATTTCTATCTGAGTACCCGCCGGATAGCCCGACAGTTGGTTTCAAAGCGGCACCGGCCTGCCTGGCCAGCCCATTTGCACGATCAACCTGCGCCTCTGCTATTTTCAGACCGAAATTATTTTTCTGGGCTTCTTCCACCAATACAACAAGTTGCGTATCGTTAAAACTTTTCAGCCAGCCATCATCGGCCATTCCGCCCGAATCAGCTGCCGACCAGCTCGTTGCAACCAGTTTTTCAGCCTTTTCACTCTCTTTAATACTCTTTACAGCCTCTTCATGGGTTGCCACTTTTCCGGAACAACCTGCCAGTAGAAGAGTAGTGGATAACAATATTAATCCGGATATCTTAGGTAGATTCATAGTTATACCTGTGACTTTGGCTTAAGAGCATCAATGAAAGCGTGCAAAATTCTGCCAGCTTTTCATCCGCATTAACATTTTTCGAATAATAGTCACATGATGCCAGCGTTCACTATACACCGCCACGGTTCCAATGGTTCCAATGGGCAGAAACAGCTCGGACATATCATCCTCAAACTCAATTAGTACAGGAATCAAACCTTCTGGATAATTGGTCTGCACTTTAACCATCGCCGCCGATGGTGCCAGTTGCCCCTCTGCAAGTGCACCCAGAATCAGCTTAACCTTTCCCTGAAAAATGCGACCTGGAATCCCTGGAAATATCACCTCAGCATGGTTACCGACTTTTATGTTCTGCATAGGCTGCTGACTGAACCCTGCCACAAAGATAGGTTCATCAGTGTGCACAAATGTCATGATCGGTGCCATGGGAAAGGGAACAGCCATCATGCCCGGTCGAAGGCGTAACTGAGCCACAAACCCGTCTGTTGCCGCATGAATCTCTGTTGATTCCAGGTCAAACTCGGCTGCCGACAGCTTTGCTTCCAGGCTTTTCACATCTGATTCATATTGCTCCACATCAAATTGCGAACCTGCTTCAGCTTCAGCAAGAACCTCTGATTCCTTCAAGCGTCTTTTTGCTAAAGCAAGTTGAGCAGCAATATCATCAACTCGTGCCTGATAGAGCGTGGGATCAAGCCTGCATAGCAGGTCACCCTTTTTAATGGGGACATTTGGCGTAATGTTCACCTCGATCACTTTAGCCCTTACATTCGAGACAACAGGTGTTGTGATAAAATATGATCTTGCAGAAACCGAAGCGGGATGAAAATACGCCATACCTGCCAGAATCGTTCCCATCATAATGACGCCGCCAAGCACCACTGTAGTCAATGACCACTTATTTACTGGAATTTTAAAGATTTTAAATATTACCCAGCAGACTGTTGAATAGGTCAGGATTAATAATGTTTCCATATATTACCCCTCCCGTTTTTCGGCTGACTGGGCTTCGAGTTTTACAAGTCGGCTGTTGAGTTGCTGCAGATGCCTGGCGTATAATGCCTGCTGTTTTTTACTCTCTAACTCCATATCGGCAATTCTGGCCTTCAATTCCTCCACCTGTTTCGCTCTCAACTCATCAGTTGCTGCTGCAGTCTCCTGCAGCTCCTTAACCCGCAATCCCCAGCCGGTTTCAGGTTTGTAGAGTGTCGCCCAGATCCAGAGAAACGGCCAGATAGTATGCATCAGAAACAGGCTCACCCAGCCCGCTGTATGAATGGCATCCTGATGAGGATGCTTCCGTTTTTTCGCTATCTCATATGGTATATCGTGAATATAAATCACTCCGTATATGATAGTTACAACCACAAAACACAGTACACCGAGTGCTACAAAATCAAGGGTGCGGTCCCCCATACCAACCTCCTTTCATACATATGTCAGTACATGTTACACATATCCGTTTTCACGGATTACCCTGAAACTTTTTTAAAAATCCGGGATGGAAATCATATACAGGAGTGTAAAAAATGAGCCGGATATTCAAACTGACAATGCGATCTGCCTGATGGTTATAAGACTCTGTATTCGTATTACTTCTGTAGTTATATTACGCCTAACACGTAGATGCAAGCAGTCGATTATTATAATGTATTATTATTACTCAGCATCATCAGAGGGTTAATCAATGAGTACATTTATATGATCCGCAGGAAACCAGGAAGCTGTCCGACGATAGAAATTTTCGTTCAAATTGAGGCAAACTCGAAAAATTACCGCAGGCATATACTTAATATTCCGAGGATAATTTTTCGAGTTTAACGAAGACATGGGCGAAAAGGCCATTGTCGGACAGCCTCCTGGAGGGTAGGTTTTAGGAATGTACTGCAGGGGATGAGGCAAAGATGAAAGGATAGTCGCGTATCTTCTCGACAGAAATACAGATAGCTCCTAAAGAGCTGAATTCAAACCTCCTAGAGATATAACTGAATAAATCTCGTTTATGCTTTGTTGAGGCTATTCACCTCCAATCTTAAAAAGGATATTTCCAATACCGGATCAAGACATTACTGGATTAATTTTTCACCTACCTTTGTCTTAATCGTCCAGCCATGTGATTCAAGTTCACGTTTCGCTATTTCGCTGAGATTACCTAAAGTCCAGATCTCACCAGACCTACTCTGCAAATCCTTTGTTACCTCATAAAGACGTTCACTCCATATCAGATAATCAGTTGGCAGTAAAAGAATTGTTTTTCCCTTTTTATCTATACCATACGCAAATCGCGCAACAGGTTTTAGCGATTTAAGAGGTGCAACTTCTTTATGATAGGATGCGACCATACCTGCAAAAACTGTCACTACATTTGCCATTCTGAAGGTAGAAGCCTGCAATCCGATCTCAAGCAGTATATTACTCCCTTCCACGTCACGTAATTTTTTCAGTGCTTCTGTTATAATTGTTTTTTGTGCAGGCGAATATGCAGGATTATTGAGAAAGTACTCAACCGTCCCCTCAGATATTTTCAATTCCAGCAACGCCTTTTTATTCCTCACCCAGAGCTCTGAAGCTGCCGTAGTGTTTATCACTTCGTTAAGTAACCGTGTACTGCCTGAGACGGTGAGCAGCATCCCTCCCACCCCCGGGATTACACTCTGGAGTACTCCTACCCCAATACCACCTGCAAAATCGGCACGGCCCAGACGATCCAGTTCTTCCTGCAAAACAGGATTGGTCGAATACACGCTTACCCCAAATTGAGTGGCTATTTCTCCTTTTGATTTTGAAATCCCAACCAACTGTTCAAACCTGCTGTCTTCTGCATCACTCAACTTGCGTTTTCCCACAGTTTCTTTTGCTCTGCCAAAAATGTTCTGGGCACCACTCACAGCACCGTCAAATGCCCCCTGCGGATCGCTAAAAATGTTGCCAATTCCCTTTGCAACATTTTTTCCTGACTCCTGTAGTGAAGCAACAACGGTATCATCAGTCTCAACCTTTCTCATCTCGGCAACTACCCTGAGTTCGTGCACGAGCTGCTTCAATCTGAGAGTTGTCTCAATGGTAAAATTACCAAAAGGAGACCTGACCTTATAGGTATTGAAGAGACCATCATTCTCTACCTCACCTTCAACCTGGTGATAGTCACTGCTCAGCAATTTTTCAGATAATATATCTTCAGCTTTGAGCGGTATTGGTTTCTCATAGTCAGCTGAAAAAGATGATGTTGGAACTATTAGTATAAAAACTACCAGAAACATCAGTGCCGCCGTCTTACTGAAATGACGAAATAATGATTTAAACGCAGGTTCAAAAAGCAGCATGTTTTTCATATGTGTTCTCTCCAATAATTCGACAGGCATATTCTCCTAAATATTGCAAAATATGCCGAACAAAAACGTTTTCGGATGGAAAATGACAACTCATCATAACGAAGCCGTCTACTTTTCAATCTCCTAAGCCAGTAACCTGTAGGCAACTTAATAGTTCAGGATATTTCAACGTGATTGATAACTGAAAAGCCGTGTTAAAATCAGGTTATCCCGTGAATGCAGGAAAATCAAATGCAACACCTGCTATTGCTGGATACTGATGTTGACAACAGGACGGTAAATATAGATGAATATACAAATTATGCAAAAGGCTGGGCGCCTGATAAACCACAAAGCAAAAAAGGAGTTTACGACCAAAAAAAGGAACTGGATTTCATCCCAAAAGTGTTACCCAGAATATCTCACATGCCTGCTGATGCGCTACTCAATGCGCCAAAGTGTAATCAAAAATTACTGTATGATATGCGCAGCTCCCGTGACTCATTTTAATGACACTAGGAGGCTGATGGAAACAAACCGTCTACATAGCAACATACATGATCACCAAGTACCGCCCACCTTTACCAATAGCCACCAACGGTAAAAATACTCGGAAAGGAACACGCATAATACCGGCTACGCAGGTGAGAACATCGCCACCAAGCGGTAGCCAGGCAAGTAATAAACTCCATACGCCATATTTTCTGAACCTATGCTGCATTCTTTGCAGTTGATCATCTTTAAAGTAGAACCATTTCCGATCCTGATAGTTGAGCAGATACTTGCCCAGATACCAGTTCACTGCTGAACCGAGGGTATTGCCGATTGTGGCAACAAGAACCAACATGAGGGGTGAGGCACCACCGTTCAGCATTGAATACAGAATTACTTCTGAAGAAAACGGCATTACGGTCGCAGCAAGAAACGATGCACCAAAAAGCAGAAGATAAGAAAACATCTAACGATGTGCCTCCTGCAATATCCTGTACAGCTGCTGAGCTGCCCGTTCAGCACCGTCCAAACTAATTTCAGATTGTTCAGTAGCAGTAGCGGTCACACCGCCTTTCATTTGCGCTTCCAGAGCCGCTGTAAGTTCGTTCTCCTGAACCTGAGACTCCTCTACAGAGAGTAAAAGATTTCCTGCGGCCAACCTCAACTTCTGCAGATGTATCTGCTGTTCGTTATCCTGCATTTTACGTAATACCACAACGGCGGGAATATGTAGCGAGAGTACATCCATGATGCTGTTATACCCGCCATAAATTAAGGCAGAACGGGAGGTGAGCAGTGAGTCAACATATCTCCGACCGGATGGACGCTCAAGCCGACAATAGTCCAGACCGCTGAACAGCGATTTCAACTCAGCAGAATCTGCACCCTCAACATATATATGCCATGCGCCATACACGGACCCTATACGGGCAATCGACCGGGCCAGTCTCTTTACGAACATAAGACTTTTCTCACCAAGCCAGGGGATTGCCACCGTTGCAGCAAGTTCTTTTGCTGATCCCGCAGTCGCAACCCTATGATCACCAAACTCTGAAAGGCGTGAGACATAACCGCATTCAACAGGATCTTTACCATATTGCTTCCGAAGTTCGTGCATGTGCTCATGGCCAAGTACAAAAGAGTCTCCATACCAGAGCAGCTCGGAATAATGACTTTCAAAGAGCTGACGAGCCAGACCCGATTTCGCCTGCGGTACACCGCCGACAACCCCGCGAACACCGAGAACCCATTGTGTATCAGACCCGCCACTTGCCTTAAGAGCGGGCACAAGCTCACGATGTTTACCCTGCGGCGTATGATCGCAAAGAACGACTTTCGGTCGATAAAGCTCAACAATTTTGTTAATTTGAGCGCCACGCAGCTCACCTAGATCGCTGTCGCTGAACATGCTGTTGCCGGTAATTCCTTTTGACTTTCCTTCCACCACCTCTGTCTCGTAGGATGGCAGCTTCAACCAGTCGAGGGGTTTATCGCCGATCAATTCCTGGCTGATTTTGCAGCCTGATACAAACAGAATCCGTAATGATGGATAAAGCCGCCTGAGCGCCATACCGATCCCGATAGACCTGCTCGCATGGCCCAGCCCCCGGCCATCATGGGCATAAATAAGTATATCAAGACGCGGCATATCTGTTATCATTAGTGAACATCCTTTGTGATCTCGTAAAAAGTCATTTGAAATTCGTAGATGGGGTCTGGAAAAAGTTCGATATACGAGGCGTAGTGTTACAAACGAAGTAGATCGTACTTTTTACGAGCCCATCATCCTTGATATAGCAGGATGTACTTTGGCGAACAAGCTCTATGCACCATTTCTCATGCAATAATCATAAAATTCTGTTTTCATAGACACCAGCATACTCCTTAAATTTCAAGCGATTAGTAAATCAATGAAGATTGCCTATTACATGCCGTTCAAACCACTTGGTCACTTAAACCCATCAGGTGATCTGATATTCGGCACAGAGCTGTATACCCATCTAAACGATGCGGGAAACAGCTGCAATCTGGTGAGTAGATTGCGATGCCGCTGGATCTACCTGCATCCGGTTAAGCTCGTAAAACTTTTAGGTGAACGGCATAGGGTGATTCAAAAACTACAAAACACCCGCCCCGATATCTGGCTAAGCTATCACTGTTATTATAAAGCTCCCGATCTACTCGGCCCATATTGCGCCAAAAAACTTGGAATCCCTTATGTGATATTTCAGGGCATCTATTCGACAAAGCGTCGGCGTACAATAAAAACAATGCCCGGCTTCTACCTGAACAGGTTGGCCCTCACCTCGGCCAAGCTCGTTATAACCAACAAACGGCAGGACGAACTGAACCTCCTTCGCCTCCTGCCCCCTGAGAAAGTGTGTTACATTGCACCGGGAATTCATACAAAAGCGTTTCAGTTTAACGCTCGCGCCAGAGATACATATAGAAAAACGTGGAAGATAACTGATCAGACAGTAATTATGGCTGCGGCAATGTTTCGCCCTGGTGTAAAGACAGAAGGCCTTAAAATTGTTATCAACTCATGTGCTGAACTGGTTAAGCAGGGAAAGAACATCCGGCTAGTCATTGCAGGTGACGGTACATGCAGAGCAGAACTTCACAAACTCGGCAATGAGCGCCTTGGTGAAAGCATCATCTTTGCCGGTAAAATTCCGCGAGATCAATTGCATGAATTGTATAGTGGCGCTGATATTTTCGCCTTCCCCGGCATAGATGAATCGTTTGGCATGGTCTACACCGAAGCACAGTCCTGCGGTTTGCCGGTTGTGGCCTATAGCGACTGGGGTGGAAGTGAGGCCGCTGTAGATACGAAGACCGGTCTGCTCTCCCCCGCCGCCTCTCCGGAACTGTTCACAAAAAACATCAAAACGCTTATCGATGATATCCCTTTACGAAAACAGCTTGGTCTGCAGGCCGCAAAGCATGTCCGCGACAATCACGAACTCGATTCAACATATGCGTTTCTAGACACTATTCTGCGTAGACTGAAGTAAAATAAGGCTCAAAGCATATCGTGGTACCATCTTCACCTGTTATCTGATAAGTTCTGGGCGTAATGTAATAACTAATGCCCAACAGAAAATCGCCAATTTTCCCTATTTCTTCGTTGGTCTCAAATTTTAATCCTCAGGTAACTACAGCACAATCCTGCGTTACATATATACACGGTGTTTCACGATGCGGATTCTCAAATATTTTCTGCCTTTACTTCTGCTCCTTGCTATTCTTCCCGGACTTGCAACTGCCCAAAAGGATAAGAAAAATATACTCTACCTCAACTCCTACCATGATGGTTACCAGTGGTCAGACAAAATGCTGGAGGGAGTGCGTAAAGTGCTCAACAACAGCAAATACAAGATAGACCTGCAGATAGAGTACATGGACGGCAAAAAGTATGAGTATGATTTCATTAAGCCGAGACTCTATACGCTGTATAAAGACAAATTTAAGAACGAAAACTTTGATATCATTATGATATCAGACAATGACGCACTTAATTTCCTTCAGGAGTATAGAGATGATCTATTTCCGAACGTGCCCATTGTTTTCTTCGGTATAAACGGTATCGACACGGTGGACCTGTCAATGCCCCAAATTACCGGCGTTATTGAGAACTTTGACCTGGCAAGTACCCTTGCGATAGCTAAAAAATTACACCCCGACAAAAAGCGCATGATTGTTTTCGGGGATGACTCGGTGACAGGGCACGCGATAGCAAGCCAGGTGAAGAAAAAAGTTACGATGTCTAACCCGGAACTTGAAGTGGAATTCTGGTTCAGCCTCTCACTTGAAGAGACCAAAAAGCGCATTTCCGACCTCCCGGACGATACCTTTCTATTTTTTATTCCATGGTACCAGACCGTTGATGGCAGGTTCTATACCACCGAAGAGGTAATGAAAGAGATTTATGACCTCTCTTCCGTTCCCCTATACACCACCTGGGAGTTCCTGCTTGGCCATGGTGTTGTGGGCGGGCGTTTGCTTTCCGGCATTCACCATGGTGAAACTGCTGCGTCTATTGCCCTGCGAATTCTTGATGGGGAGCCTGCAGACTCTATTCCCATTGAGCTGGAGCCAGCCGGCGTCTATATGTTTGATTATAAGGTTATGGAGCGACTCAATATCGACCAGTCGCTGCTGCCGGACAATGCCTCTATTATCAATAGCCCTAAGATATTTTACGAACTCTCCAAAGAACTCTTCTGGACCATAATGGTCAGTTTTCTGTTGCTGCTCACAGCACTGCTTTCACTCCTGATCGCCATGACTGAGCGCCGAAAGGTGGAACGACAGGCACTGGAGCAGCTCTCCTTTCTTGAAACGCTGATGGATACAATTCCCCAGCTTGTCTCCTGGAAGGATATTCATGGTAAATATCTGGGAGCCAACCGTTCATTCACCGAATTTTTCGGCGTCGAAAGCCCTGAAAAGATGAAGACGAGAACAGCTATAGATGTGGTCTCTGATGGTGAATACGGCCGTTGGTCAACCAATACAGACAATGCGGTCGTTAACCAGAGAAAGGCTTTCAGAAAAATTCGCAGAAAAATTATCGACCATACAGGTAAACCCGGTTGGCTTGAGGTAAATAAAGTTCCACTCCTTGATCAGGCCGGCAATATCGTCGGAATCTTGAGCACTGCTGAAAACATAACCAAAGAACAGAACCTCGAAAAGCAGTTGATCCAGTCCCAGAAAATGGAAGCTATAGGTACGCTTGCCGGAGGTATCGCTCATGATTTCAACAACATTCTCACTTCAATCATAAACTCTACGGAGCTTGCCATGTGGGATGTCGAACCTGACTCCCAGACAGCAAAAGACTTGCAGCGAGTGTTAAAAGCAGCTCGTCGTGGCGGCAGGGTCGTCAAGCAGATACTCTCATTCAGCCGGCCATCAAGTGAAGGTTTTCGCCCAACGGATATCTCCCAGATTATTTACGAGGTTGTCAGCCTGATAGATGCTTCCCTGCCTGCCAATATCAGTGTCGATGTGGAAATAAGCCATGATAACATGATTGTTGACAGTGACCCGACGCAGATTCATCAGGTTATCCTCAATCTTTGCACAAACGCTTTTCATGCCTTGCGCGGTGAAGGTGGGTTGCTCAAGGTACGCCTTACTGATGACATCGTTGACAACGAGCAGGCAACCGTAATGAACATTTCTCCGGGTGATTATATAAAAATGATAGTCTCGGACACAGGACACGGTATAGGGCCTGAAATAATCGATAATATTTTCGATCCGTTTTTCTCCACCAAGGATATCACTGAAGGAACCGGACTTGGTCTTGCTGTTGTTCATGGTATAATCAAGGGGCATAAAGGTGGTATACAGGTTAAGAGCCGTCCGGGAGAAGGAACAACATTTGAAATCTTCCTTCCTAAAAGTGGTGCCACCAATATTTATCCAGATCTCGATATGATCATGACACCGTCTGCCAACCTCTCCATACTCTTTGTAGAAGATGATGAAGACCAGCTGAACAGTGTTCCACGCATACTGAGAGAAATGGGGCATACAGTCGAAGCTATTCACGATCCGATAACAGCAATCGAAATTGCAAAACACGAACATGAGTCAATTGATATCATCATTTCCGACTACGACATGCCGTCAATGAACGGTACACAACTTGCTGCCAAACTACCGAATTTTCCATTTATTCTGGTTTCTGGGCGTGAAGATGCTATAATCGCAGCTCAGCATCATACTAATATCATAAAGATTCTCATCAAACCGTATGACAGGCATGACCTTAAGGTGGCCCTCAGTACCTGCAAGATAAGGAGTAACCCATGAACCAAATGCTCATCATCGATGATGATATTGAAGCATGTGAAACAATGGAGAGCCTGATTACCAGGCAATCCCATGCCTGCTTTATGGCAAACACCTTAAAAGTCGGATTGGAGTACCTCAATACTAACAACATAGATGTAGTCTTTCTTGATGTGCACCTCCCGGATGGAAACGGCCTGGATATTCTGCCGGCAATCATGGCTCTCGAAGACCCCCCTGAGGTTATTATCCTTACAGGAAAGGGCGACCCGGACGGAGCTGAGCTGGCAATTAAGGGAGGAGTTTGGGACTATATTTTAAAACCGTCAAGTGTCCGTGAAATCACCCTGACCCTGAATCGTGCCCTCAAGTACCGAAAGGAAAAAACTGCACGATCCGAACAGCAGCATCTTGACCTCAGCTCTGTTGTCGGAATAAGTCCTGGAATAAAGACCTGCCTGCAACTTACCTCCAAGGCAGCCAGAGCCGATGCCAACGTACTCATTACCGGTGAGACAGGAACAGGTAAAGAACTCTTTGCCCGTACCATCCATCAAAACAGCCAGCGTGCAGACCAGAAATTTGTAGTTATCGATTGCGCATCACTCACAGAGTCACTTGTGGAATCCACCCTTTTCGGCCATAGAAAAGGATCATTTACCGGAGCACAGAGCGATCAACTCGGTCTGGTCAAGCTTGCAGATGGAGGAACCTTGTTCCTCGATGAGCTCGGTGAAATGCCGCTCTCTCTGCAAAAGGTTTTCCTGCGCGTTCTTCAGGAGCGTCATTTCCGGCCAGTGGGTGCAGCCCAGGAAGAGACAAGTAACTTCAGGCTTATCGCCGCTACCAACCGCGACCTCGATTTGATGGTTGAAGAGGGCGATTTCAGAAGCGATCTGCTCTTTCGTATCAATACCATGCATATCCGCCTGCCGCCAGTACGCAAGCGAACTGAGGATATCAAGCCGCTCATTCTTGCCCGAATGAAGTACCTCAAAGAAAATTATGGGATGGCACCTAAAAAGCTTGGTGATGACTTTGTAAAAACCCTTGTCAGCTACGACTGGCCAGGCAACGTTCGTGAGCTTTTCAACATTCTCGAACGTGCCATGGTGAATGCAGAAGATGAGAACACCTTGTTCAGTGTCCATATCTCCCGCGAACTGCGGATTCAGGTCGCCAAAGCCCAGATAAAACAGATGACCGGATCGGAGGTTACAGGCAATGATGGTTTTTCAACGAACGATGGAGTCCGAAAAATCGGACACGAAATTTTTAATGACATTTTCGACCGTCCGTTGCCACCGTTGAAAGAATTTAAAGGCATGACCGAAAAGATCTATCTTAGCGAGATGATACGTCAGTGTAACGGTGACATAGCGCCGATTCTCAAAAAGTCTGAACTTTCCCGTTCACACTTCTATTCTCTATTGAAAAAGTACGGTTTGTCACTCTGATACACGAGCTTCACCGATAAGAAAATACCGGACAATACGGAACTGGTATGTTTTCCGACACACTGTCTTTTTTTTCGGACTAACGCCAGGAAACATACCAGTCGAACCATTACAGCATCATTGACAGCATCAATCAATATATCATTATTTTTCAAATACATAAGCCACCAAGGCTTGATCTATCTACCATAACCTCCAAACAGGTCTGTCCAGCATCCATCCGTTTTTCCAGAACTCTCAGCGTCACATATTTCTCCCCTCGTAAATAAATTCTATTTTACGACACATATTCAGCAATTTAAAATCATCCCTTTTAATATGGTACATATAATGCAATGATGTATTGAATGTGCGATGCAATCTGGTCACCTGGGCAGACCAGAGAAATCAATTTTCTGCTTCGGCCCCAGATTGGCACACATTAAAAATTGCAGGTGTTGTTGTGATTCACACTTACCACCAGGCCTGCACCCCGTCAGGCCTGAACCCTCCTGACATCATGCCGGAATGTAGATAAGCAGATCGGCGAACAGTGAATTATCAGTGAGTTATATGGTCGTTTCTTTGGCTGTATCGCACTGAAATGATTAATCCGTGTTTTCCCCAATGCCCTGCCCCAAGGGCCAGACCGGAAAATGGCAAAAACGAACAATGGAGTACGTTCATGACCGAAACCACTCACCTTTCCCGCTTCATGGAAACTGCCCGCCGTGTTGGAGCTAATGTAACCCAGCTGGATGGACTTCAGGATGTAGCTGCCTATGTTGCTGCAAATTCAACCGGTAAGACTCTTGTCCCGGAAACAGCACTTGCTCTGCAGCACAATCTCAAAGAGATTCTCGTAAGCGGCGGTATAGATGTCTATGAAGGCGAGTTCCGTAAGGCCGGCCACTTTCCCGGCGCCGGAGTAACATTCAGTAACTTCGCCATGGCAGATACCGGTACCGTTGTGCTCGAGTCCACGATGGAGAATGTACGATTAGCTACCACACTTCCTGAAAAGCATTTTGTAGTTGTCGATCCTGAAACAATCCTTGAAGACAACCTCGCAGCAGCAGCCCCGATGACCATGATGCACACCGGCAGTGAGCCGCGTTTTGTTGCATATGTCACCGGCCCAAGTCGTACCGCTGATATCGAGCGCGTTCTGACCATCGGCTGCCATGGCCCCAGAGAGCTGCATATTCTCGTAATTGAGGGAATTTCCAGCAACCTCATGGAAATCTAATTCACGGATCACACACTACGGAGAGTTGTCATGGGTACTACCCCAAATTATAAGAAGTCCATTGATACTGCTATAAACGACCCGAAATTAAGCAAAGCACTCCACCTCTTTGGTGATGCCTATCTTATCGCTCGCGAAAATGCCTATCGCGGCCTCGACTTTGACGCCATGCGTAATGAACTGGCAGAGATTAAAGATGAGGTACGAAAAAATCGTAAAGAGCTGCTTGCTGAATTTATCAAAAATGCTGAAGCAGCGGGTTCTAAGGTTTTCCTGGCTAAAGATGTAAAAGAGGCTAACGACTATGTCATCAAACTTGCCAAATCTAAAGATGCCAAGCTGATCGCAAAATCCAAGTCCATGGTAAGTGAGGAAGCTCACTTCAACAAAGCCATGGAAGCTGCTGGAATTCGCGCTTCTGAAACTGATCTTGGTGAATGGATTGTTCAGCTTGCAGGTCAGCGCCCAAGCCATATGGTTATGCCTGCAATCCATATGTTCAAAGAAGAAATTGCAGAGCTTTTCGGTAAAGAGGTTGGCAAAAAACTTTCCCCTGAAATTAAAGAGCTTGTTGATGTTGCCCGCGAACGACTGCGTCAGGAATACTTTAATGCGGATATCGGCCTTACCGGTGCCAACTTTCTGGTAGCAAACACCGGTGGAATCGGCCTTGTGACCAACGAAGGTAACGCCAGACTCTGTGCGACCCTTCCGGACACCCATATTGTATTTGCCAGTATCCACAAACTGGTTCGAAACACCGAAGATGCGATCAAGCTTACCCGTCTTCTGCCGAGAAACGCCACCGGCCAGCTGCTCACCTCCTATGTGACCTGGATTCGCGGAACCGTTCCTTGCGAAGAGAAGAAAAAAGAACAGCACATCATTCTTATAGATGGTGGTCGTGAAGAACTCTACGAGTCTAAAGCATGCCGCGATGCCCTGCGCTGTATTCAGTGTGGCGCATGTGCCAATGTATGCCCGGTTTACCAGTCTGTTGGCGGTCATGTTTTCGGCTCTATCTATATCTCTGCAATCGGTGTAATTCTCACCGCATTCTACGAAGGTCTTGATGCAGCAAAAGAGATCACCCGCGCCTGTATCGGCTGTCGTTCGTGTACAGCGGTATGTCCTTCCGGTATCGACCTTGAAGAAATCATCCTGCACCTGCGTAATGAAGTTACCAAAAAGCATGGCATGGGACTCATCAAGAACGTCGCCTTTAAAGCAGTTATGAAAAACCGTGGCCTGTTCCATACTATGGTCCGTGCAGCGTCTAAACTGCAACGCCCGGTTACGCATCCAGGCCGCGCTAATTCAGAGAAACGCATCATCCGTCACCTGCCGCTGCACTTCATGAACAAAGACTTCACCGAATGGCGTGATCTGCCTTCTGTTGCTGAGAAATCGTTTAGAGATATGTTCAAGGACATCCCGCAGAATGTCACTAAACCTAAATATAAAGTTGGCTTCTTTGTCGGCTGTGGCGCTGATTTCGTCTACCCTGAAGTTGGTACCAGCCTTATCAAGGTACTTAACTCTCTTGGAGTCGAAGTTGTTTTCCCTCAGAAACAGAACTGCTGCGGTATACCGGCACTCTACTCCGGCGACACCGACACCGGCATTGACCTCGCCAAACAGAATGTCGAGGCCTTCTCTGAAGCAAATGTTGATTACGTCCTCAGTATCTGCCCAACCTGTACCATGGCTGTCAAACGCGACTTTGTCGAGCGGCTTGGCGAGCTGCATGATTGGTCTGATAAAGCCCATGCCTTAAGCGATAAAACCATGGACGCTTCAGACTTCCTGGAGAATGTCCTCGGAGCTTCGACAAAAATTGAAGGCAAAGCTGAGATGGGAGCGATCACCTACCATGATTCCTGTCACTTAAAGCGCGGTAACAATGTCTACAAAGAGCCACGCGCTCTACTTGAAGCTTCAGGCTTCGAAATTACCGAGATGAAAAACAGTGACCGCTGCTGTGGTTTCGGTGGTACCTACTCATTCCTCAGTCATCCGCAGATCGCTAAACAGATCACCACTGACAAGGTTGATGCGATTAAAGGTACCAACGTCAAGACAGTTGCTATGGACTGTCCGGGCTGTATGATTATGCTTAAAGGTGCAATGGGTAAAGCCAATCCGAATATCCGTTGCGTACATACCGTCGAACTGATGGCTGAAGCACTGGATAAGTAATACATTTCCACTGGCACAGTGCGATGCAGCCCCACCCTGTATCGCATTGATTATTTGTATAAAAGCAAAACCTTAGCATTCAGCCTGAAACTCAGCATTTTATTCAATATCGAACCACGAGTCGTGTTTTTACCACTGCCATATTAATACTATGGCGAGGATTACAACCCGACACGTAACGCTGAGATTGAGTAAAAGGATAGTTTCAGGAGGAGGAACACAATGAGCGATAGATTACCTATAGTAGACAACCTCTGTACAAATCCTGAAAACCACAAGGCACATATGTGCGAACTTCGCCTTGCAGGACGTGATAAGGAAATTGAAAAGTATTCAAAAGATCCAAAATACGTCTGCGGCAACTGCGGCACCCAATCAAATGAGCAGGGTGCTCTGTGTGCGCCCGGCCCGCTTGACAGCGAATAAAGTTATTTCGCACTCTTCGTAGTACTTAACCAATTTAGACGGGCAGGAAACCCGATAAGATTTTTGCTCCTTCTTCATTTTGCCCGATTTGAGGATAACTCCGGCCCGTCTGGATTGGTTTTTTTGACCCAGGTCAATGCGAAAGACGTGTGTTAATTGTAATGTTTAGTAGTTTTTTCTTAAAAAACATTACACAGCTTTACGCCCATCTATTGTAAGGGGAGTAAAGTACACCAACACACACTATACACGTCGCCTTGCCATGAATATCCTTCGCATACTTCCTGTAATTCTCAGTTTTTTACTCATCG
This sequence comes from Desulfosediminicola flagellatus, assembly GCF_005116655.2. GTDB lineage: Bacteria > Desulfobacterota > Desulfobulbia > Desulfobulbales > Desulfocapsaceae > Desulfopila > Desulfopila flagellata. The sequence goes on from NZ_CP050698.1 coordinate 5,527,638, forward strand.
GTGCGCATTTTCAACGTGCCGGATACTCATCACTGGCCCTACTCTGCCTGCTCACTCCCTGCCTGCTATTTGTCAAACGTTCCTGGAGTATTCGCGTCGTGCAGGTACTCCTTCTCATCTCCTCTGTGGAATGGCTCCGAACCCTCTTTTTCATGATCGATCTGCGCCAGGATGCAGGAATGCCCTGGACACGTCTTGCCTTCATTATCGGCGGAGTCGCCCTGTTCACAGCAGCATCCGCATGTACCTTTTTGGGAAAGAACCTTCGTAAACGTTACGGAGTATAAGATTTTGCCTTCTACAATAGCCTACAGAGTTAAGTGAGAGTTTCGTTGTGTTTTTTTCCTGCTTGAGCATTATACTATCGGATATTTGATATCTAGCCTGAACATCTGCTGAAACAGCATAACAAATTGATACGTTGCCTGTAATTATTAATAAATAGGTGGTAACGTCCTTTCAGATTCGTGAAAATTTCAGGTTAAGGTTATGCGCGTTAGTTATATTTAGTCATTATCAATCTACACTCTCTCTGGTGCCGATATGTTTGATGCAGAAAAGCTGTTGGGCAAGATTGTCCGTGAAGTAACAGGCTCAAGCTATGGAAAAAAGAACAAGAAATATAATAAGAAACAGAAAGGACATAAGAGTCAAAAGAGCCACTCGAATCCCCTGTTGAGTGGTCTGAAATCCGGTGCCGGACTGATGACAGCCATCGGCCTGGGAATCGGGGCATATGAAATTCTGAAAAACACATCGAAACCTGCACCACAGACTCCAGCCGCTGGTCAAACGTATTCACCTCCTGGACCACCGCAACCTGGTCAGCAGATGTCACCACCCCCGCCGCCACTACCGAATAAGGCGCCTCAGGCACCTCCTGCAGCTTCTGTAACACAAACCGTTCCACCGCAGGCAGCACCCCCCTCACCAGAACCGCAAATAACGGGTATCTCAACTGAGGCTCTGGCAATACAACTTATTCGAACCATGGTAGCCGCAGCCCATGCCGATGGAACCATGGACGAACAGGAAGAGAAGGCAATTATTGAGAGAATGAAAGGTAACGAACTCAGCCAGGAAGAGCGCATGTTCTTACTGACCGAACTCCATAACCCACAAACGATAGATCAGCTGACAGCAGGAATCACAGATCCCTCTACAGCAAAAGCTATGTATATGCTGGCCGCCAGCACAATAGAAATCGACACAGATGCAGAACGCCAATGGATGGACCAGCTTGCAGGAAAGCTTGGAATAAGCAAGGCCATACAGGAGTTTATCGAAGAACAGGTGTAAATCGTATTGTGTGGCTTATCGGGTCATCAATTTTTTGGTAAGCCACGCCCCTACGTCATCATATCTTTTCTACCTGACCGTCTACTCTTGTATCGACAGGGTAGGTATATTCCTTTCAGCAAACTTTTGGCTACAACTCCGGCTTCCCTCGCTTGTCCCATAAGTGCTGTATTCCATACAGATGATCACACTACCCGCTAGGCGGGTAACCATTTCGCTGAATCCACAATAAGCTATACATCGAGTTTTATAATGTCTCATGCCTAACAATGGAGTATCTTATTGTAGGCCTATGTAGACGAATCTCAAGGTTAACCATCCAATATAACACTCATTATTTCCTGTGAGGCAGTTTCTACATAATCACTTGTTGGCCATAAGAATATGAGAACAGTAATCATTGGAAATTCAGGTAGCGGCAAAACATGGCTGTCACAGAAGTTGGCTACTCCGAATGCTCAAATAATACACCTTGATGCCCTGTTTTGGATGCCGGGTGGTTTTGACAATAAGCGAGACAGGGAAGAAGTCAATCAACTCATTTTCCAAAGCAAAGAGCATCTTAACTGGGTTGCTGAAGGGGTATTCGGAGAATTGGCGGAACATTACTTTGATGTTGCCCAAACTCTAATTTGGCTGGACATGTCCTGGGATTTATGTTGCTCCCGGCTTGAACAACGTGGCTCTGAGAGCAAAAAACATCTCGGAAGAGAACAAACTGAAGAAGGCTTGCGAAAGTTACTTGATTGGGCATCTCATTATTACGATCGAACAGACACAAGATCACGCAAAGGACATCAGTCTCTTTATAATCTGTTTCAAGAAGAGAAGATTCTGTTGAAATCTGAACTTGAAGTTGATGAATATCTGAAAAGTTCCCAAACAAGGCGCTGCACAAGAACCGGTGAGCTTTAACGTTAATTGTTCAAAAATACCATCGAGAAATTATGATGATGAAAAAAGCAGAAGTAACCGACTGATCTGTATAAATAACAGATAACTAATCAACGTTTATTACAATAAAGGAGGAGAGCACTATGACATTAACTAAAAAATTAGGCGCTGAATGTATTGGTACTTTCTGGCTTGTACTTGGAGGATGCGGCAGTGCTGTTCTTGCCGCGGCGTTTCCAGATGTTGGAATTGGTTTATTAGGGGTTTCCTTTGCTTTCGGACTTACTGTATTAACAATGGCATTCGCTATTGGTCATATTTCTGGTTGCCATCTTAATCCTGCCGTTTCATTTGGTCTTTGGTCGGGTGGAAGGTTCTCGACAACAGAACTTGGACCATATATTGCGGCACAAGTTACTGGTGGTATAGCAGGAGCAGCGGTTTTATATATTATCGCTTCTGGACAAGCAGGTTTTGATGTTGCCGCCGGATTTGCATCGAATGGTTATGCAGAGCACTCACCTGGTGGGTATAGCTTGACGGCAGCACTCGTAACTGAAATAGTAATGACGTTTATGTTTTTAATAATCATTTTAGGTGCAACAGATAAACGAGCACCTAAGGGGTTTGCTCCTATAGCTATTGGTCTTGGTCTCACTCTCATTCACCTCATCAGTATTCCTGTTACAAACACCTCTGTCAATCCAGCAAGGAGTACGGGTGTCGCAATCTTTCAGGGAAGTTGGGCATTATCCCAGTTATGGCTTTTTTGGCTTGCTCCTATTGCAGGGGCTATTTTGGCAGGTGTTGTTTATCGATGGTTTGAAAATGAGGAAAAAGCATAACAAATCAGATGCGCATGGGGGAACATCAGGAGTTGGACCTAGTTAACATTTCTGAATTAAAGAATATGTTATTTAAAATCAACCACTTCTGCTTAAGCTTAACACCTATTGAGAAGGCGTTAAGCTTAAGCAAAATATATGAGTCAACCGGGGCTGAGCGGCTCGCAGCTAAGCATTGCCTAATTCTACAGCTCATGACACCCAGTCTGTTTTCCGATTTCCCACAGATAAACGGATCAGAGTCTCATCGTGCACCCAACAAACCCAGTTGAATGGAATGGTTTGCACAAGCTTAACGCTTTCCCTTTTGAGTGGAAAAACCAGTGTGCTAACAAAAAAAAACACCTGATCAATCAGTACTTTCACGTTATCCTACCAATATCGTTCAAACTTATAAAAAATATATTTAAAAATAATTTCCGTTTTTTTTTGATTACCTGTTAATGATTTTACGAATAGATCATTATAACAAACAGAAAAGTGGTCGAAAAAGAACATATTGGTGAGGATCATGAACACTGAGGCAGCACAAAAATATTTTGCAGATGATAGATTTGCTGCTTTGACAGGGGTTGAAATAGTCGAAGTAAGAATAGGGTATTGCAAGGCCCGTCTGATTATTGAAGACAAACATATGAATGCAGCAAATGTGGTCCAGGGTGGGGCGATCTTCACTCTCGCAGATCTTGCTTTTGCTGTTGCTTCTAACAGTCGTGGCCAGCTTGCCCTTGCAATTAATGTCAACATTTCATTTCTGAAAGCTGCCTCTACAGGAATCCTCTATGCTGTCGCGACTGAAGTCAAAGAACCTGGAAGGCTAGGAGCGTATGATGTGATGGTAACTGATGAAGAGGGTGATATCATCGCACGATTCAACGGCATGGTTTACAGGAAAAATAGCCAACTATAACTTCAGGAGCGGGGCCAAGCTAATGCACTACAATCGGACAGTCAATTATTTCAAAACAGGCGTTTCAAAGGCTTAATCCAACCTTTTTATAATATCAAAAAGAGCATTGTAAAAAGATTAATTTAACCTTGTCACGCATCTCGTTTTTTTTCGAACTCAAAACCACAACATATTTCCTTTATTATCAAAGCAGCCTATGACGTTTTACTCTGTTGCCATAAGACAACAGGATAACGAAATGGATTGCAGAAAAATTCATCCACCATTATTTACATCAGAAGCCAACCTTACTCGTGTGCGAGTAGACTGATATTTCAAGCCAGGTTATCTCACTCAATCTACGTACCGAACAACGCATTTCACCCCTCCTGTTTTATAAGCATGAGAGTCTTTATGAACTGCTGAACTGTTTATCTTATTCCTTGTTTTTTTTATAAATACCAAACATGTCTCGCCTGCTCATATTTCCGTCTGGAAACACCTTCACACACATACTTGAGTGTCAAGCAATAGGTCAAAAACTCGACCTATTAGGCCATGATGTTTTCTACGGAATATCAAAACACTATGCTAGCTGGGCAGAAAACAAAAACCTCAGATACTCGTGTATTTCAGAGCTATGGGAAAAGGGGCCGACAGACCACCCGAATGTCTCATGGTTTATCGATCATGACCATGTGGCCACATGTGTTCAGGATGAAATAGATCTCATTGACGATGTACAACCGGATTATGTGCTGGCAAATTTTAAATACACATCAGGAATCAGTGCGCGTGCCGCCCAAACTCCTCTGATCTCCATGAACATCCTTTCCATGCTTCCGGAAACACAATCTAATTTTGGATATTTACCAGAAGCCAATTCAGCGGAAAGCATACAGCAACAAAAACAGCTGAATTTTTTTGATACTTTTGCATGCGCTGCACTACAGAAAGTAGCTAAAAGCGTCGGCCTAAAGCCGCTTGGCAAAATGTCTGATTATCTTGACGGTGACTGGGTTCTTGTCCCTGATTCACCTTTTTTCCAGGGAAGAGCAATTTCCTCCCTTCCAGAACACTATCAGCCGGTCAACTTCCTGCAACTCAAGAAAACACCTCCGTGGTTACAGACACTCCAGAAATGGTCCCCCAAAACATATCCAAGAGATTGTTCTCCCCCTTCCGTTGATGCCACTTTACGACAAACAGTTCAGCAGAAAATCCCAAATGAAAAATCTGTATTGCTGGCACTAGGGAGCATCTGCCGTTCTCAGGAGATTCTTGTCCACTTGATCTCAGCACTTGAAAGCGGACCATGGAAACTCTATGTCAGCATTTCCGGAACGAACAACCTGTTTCTTGAGCGGTTGAAGAGAGATTTTCCGGATGTGGTATTTGCAAGTTTTTTCAATATCGGCCAGCTGGTCGAAAACGGTCTGGACCTCTATGTCTGCCACGGAGGACTGGGCAGTATTTATGATGGACTGCAATACGCGATCCCTACTTTGATCATTCCTCAACAACCGGAGCAGGACCATAACGGTATGCTCGCTGAACACCTTGGAGTAGGGTTTCGCCTCTGGCCAAGCTATCCTTTCAGTGGCAATATTGACAGCTATAAGCAGAAACTTTTTGATACCCCGGCCTCAATCCTACGGGAAACGGTCAAACGCATATTAGATGACCAATCAACTGATAGTCGTCTTAGTATTGCCAAAAGCGCGTTTTTGAATGAAGTGCTTTCCTTCCCCGATCCGGTACAGGTATTACAACGAATCATTACTGGCGACACGATAACAATGCCTTCAAATTCGGGAATTTCAGCAATGGAAAAAGCTATATGAATATACTTTTCTTCCATGGTTTTGATTCGCATCCAGACTCTTTACAGAGATCAATCGATTGTCTGACAAAAGCAGGCCATCAGGTTACCGCACCTTTTATGACCAGCTTTTCGTTGAACAATGGAAAGCACAGCGCGCCACAGCAATGGTTCGAAGATGCACAATCACTATTGAATACCTTTGTCACCACAACACGCGGAGATATAGCTATCGCCGGCCATTCCCTTGGAGGAGCTATCTGCGCGCATCTATTAGGTCAAATCAATCCTGAAACTGACCGTAATGATCTAACTCGTCGTATCTCAAAGTGTGCCTTTCTTGCATCTCCTGCCGGTGTTGACGACCGCTTCCTCGCATACTGGCGGGAAACATCCTCTGAACAAATCGACTGGCCATTCAGCCTGCAGGTACAGATGTTTTCATTTTTGCAGCGTTGTGATGCCAAATACATGAATGTTTCAATTCCATCCCTTGTGCTCCAGGGTGACAGTGATGTGCATATCCCTCCGTCATCGGGTATAGCTCTAGCAGAAAAACTTGGAATACATTGTCATTCTATACACACTCACTCTGAAGCTGATCATTTTTTCCCCAACAACTCCTCATCAGGTGCCAGGTATCTGCAGGAAAAACTTGTAGCATTCTTTGCCAATAACGGATGATTTATGGTTATGACCGAAGCTGAAATAGTAGAAAAATACAGACAACTCTATCCCGCCATTCCTGCAACATTTCTGGACAAATTTACAAAGAGTGCAGCGGTCCGTGCAACCATTTCAAGAAAACTATGCCTTCCCGCTCCGATATTTACAGACGCTGAGATCATCCGCCCTGTCCCACCATTTTTTCTTGACCTTGAAATTACAACCTCATGTCAGTTGAGCTGCCGCTATTGTGCAAGAACCTTTATGAAGGTTTCCCCAAAGCACATGTCCTTTCAGCTATTCAGGGAGATTCTTGCTGCCAACCCGAATGTTGCTGCCATAAATCTGGTAGGCCTTGGCGAACCTCTGCTTCATCCGGAACTTGAAAGGATTCTCAACGAACTCAAAAAGCGGAAGATACGTACATCACTCGTCACAAACGCCATGGCGCTTAACGCGACAAAAGCCAGGATGCTTATTGAATGTGGGCTGAGTTCGATCACCTTCAGTCTCGATAGCACAGACCATGAACGTTTTGAATGGTATAGAGAAGGAGCAGATCTTACTATTATCCTGGATAATATCAGAGAATTTATGGCGCTGAGAAAATCCGAAGGCTCCACAATGACAGCGAGTATATTCTCGGTCCTGCAGGCAGACACGCTTCCCGGCCTGGGTGCACTCGCAAAATTCGCACGCTCAGTAAACATCCCGGCCATTGTAATTTCAGACCTGAATTTCATGGAAAACAGCAGCAAATCAATCCGTTCAGATATAAACAGAGAAACTGTGCTAACAAAAATACTCGAGCAGATGCGGGAAGTGGCAAAACAGGGAATAGTCCTGCTGGGGCCAAACATACTCGACAGTGTTAACATGGCTGAAGACTGGCCCACCTCGATACTAAAGAAACCCGAACAGATAATAAAAAAAATACACTCAAAACATCGGTATTGCCTCGCCCCTTTGCGCACGTTGGTTGTGCGCGTCGACGGTGATACCAATTACTGCAACTGTACTCCTGAAACCTCGGCAGGCAACATAACTTCAAGGCCTGTTGAGGAAATATGGTGGGACGAAGGTTTGCAGAATTTCAGGAACAATCTTTTCTTCGGCCCTGTTCCCGACTGCTGCCAAATTTGTCCGAGATTGTCCGATTGAACTTTTCTTCTTTCAATTAAGACATGGTTATACCCTTACACACAGCCATAAACCACATATCCGAGTCTTCGCTTACTGGCGAGCATTACTTCCTGGAAATTGTGACGAGTTTGAGAAAGACTATTCTCGTAGAGCCTCCCAAGCTGTGCCCTCACTTTTTTCCTTCATAGCACGTTGATAAAGTTTCACGTTGTTGCGTCCTGCTTCTTTAGCGTGGTACATCGCGACATCGGCATTCTTCATCAGCAATATCTCATCCTGGCCGTGTTTGGGAGAGATAGCAATCCCAATGCTTGACGAAATATTCACACTATGTTCACCCAGCAGAAAAGGCTGGTTGAGAACATGAAGGATTTTTTCCGCGACCAGCATAGCATCGTTATCAGCTGTGATAACTGGTAGCAAAACAACAAACTCGTCACCGCCTATACGCGCAACAGTGTCGGATTTACGCAGGCAATTCTGCATGCGTCCAGCGACCTCTTTCAGCAGCAAGTCACCTATATGATGTCCGTAATCATCATTGACGGGCTTAAATTTGTCCAGATCGATAAACATCAGAGACAGCTGTGTCTGTTCCCGTTCAGCTATCGCAAGCCCCTGTCGCAGACGGTCACTAAACAATATCCGGTTGGGCAGCCCGGTGAGTGCATCGTAATGCGCCAGACGCTGCACAAGTTGCTCGTTTTGCTTGCGTTCGGTAATGTCCGTATGTGTTCCTATCAAACGTACGGGTTTGCCGTCCGCATCACGACTGACCACCATGCCCCGGTCAAGTATCCACTTCCAGCTACCATCCTTGCATATAACCCGGTGCTCACTGACGTAGGCATCTGTTTCCCCGGTAAGATATGATTGTAATTCCATCAACGTTTCATCCTTGTCGTCAGGATGTATACGCTTATCCCATTCATCGAGGCTGTTACCTATTTCACCTTCTGTAAAACCAAGTATCTCTTTCCAGCGTTTAGAGAAGAACACTGTGTTGTTTGTAACATCCCAATCCCAGACCCCGCTCCCGGCTCCTTCCAGTGCAAATTTCCAGCGATATTCACTTTCCTTAAGCTCGCTGGTTCTGGCCTCTACCTTTCTTTCTACACGGGCGGTATAGCCCGTGGTTATCAACAGCAATGACCCCAAAAGACCCGTGCTCAAAATGCTAATAGCCAGAACCCACCACCTTTGCCACCCGCGGTGTTGCTTGAAGTAAGCAGGAGTCGGTGAGCATTCCAGCCGATAACGTCGAGAACCGAAATTGAAAGAATGTTTATAAAAGACCTCCGAAAATCCCGGTTCAAAATTGTCGTAAAGTGGCATCTGGGCATCCAGATCAATCAGCCTGGTAAAGAGCATGGGCTTAAGTTCCGGAAGCAACTTTTCCATAAAATCAACCATGTGCAGGACTGTACTGACAATCCCGGAATCCGGATCTTGTTGAGTTATCGCCATTAGCAATAAAATACCTACCTGATCCTGACGATCCTGGACGAGTTTCAGCGGTGATGATGCGACGAAATCTCCAGATTGTATAGCCTTGTCGATTGCCTCCCGCCGTTGCGAACTTGATGCGAGGTCAAACCCGACTGCAGGCTCGTTTCCAGCCATCGGCTCTATGTAGGTCACCGGACGATAGGAGTCTCGCGCAGAAGCGCGTTGCATTTGGCCTTTTTCACTTCGCTCGCGTATTTCAAAACCCGGCAAATCATCGTGTTGTGCCAACTCGAACATTACACGTTTTTCCGCACGGACTTTAGGCACCCAGCTCAAAGCTTGAATCATCGGAAATCGTGTCAGCATTTTTTGTACAAACTGCCGAAACTTAACCCGGGAAACCTCACCATCTTCATCAGACGGGATAAATAAAGCCGCCAATTGCTCAGACAAGGATTCTTGTTCTTTCAGCTTAGACTCTAACTGTATTGCTGTTTGCTGAGAGTATTGTCGAAAATCTGCAAGTGACTCAGAGTATTCCCATTGATTGACCTTGAGATACATGACCACAAAAAATAAAAATACCGCCAGCATAGGAACTGCTACAGTACTAATACGATCTCGCCACAAGGCACGTGGACTGCCGGCAACAGCCATAATTAATGGCAGCATCACGAGTACGCCAAGCGTGTCACCACCCCACCAGGCAACCCAATTGGTCACAAAACTCTCAGTCTCAAAGATGCCTAGACCCATCAATCCGCCACTAGAGATGCTCGCGCTTATCAGGCAGATGAGTGGTGACAGCAGCAGGAAGCGTAAGACCTCGACACCATTATCGAGAGGGGTTGGGTAGCCGATTGCCTTTCGCAGTAACCAGCCTCCAGCAGCGGCCTGCAAGAGCGAAGCAAACGCAATAATGCCAGCCACTGCAAAAGCTGTGGCGTTGATTTGCTGGTTAGACGAATAAGCTATCCATACGTTAAGGAAAATTGACCCAAGGAAAATCCAGGGTAAGGTTTTCCTACCGCCTATTAATACTGCCGCAACTGCAATTCCGGCAGGGGGGAACATCGGGGAGGCATATCCAGGTGGCAATGCCAGCATCATACCAAGCTTGCCGCTGATTACATACATTACGGCAAGCAGCACACCGGCCTTCAGGCCATGGTCATACGGTGACTGCGATTCTCGATTTAACGCTTTGGTAACAGACATTTAATTTGGCCTGTGGTTGTTTCTCGGATGGACACTAGTGCAACAAACACACATGTATGGAAAAAACATCAAACATATGTTTCCGCGTGTTATTGTCAACTTTTCTCGATTTGAGAAGAAATGTCTCTTCTCGGACAGCCTCCCAGAAGAGTCGTCATTGGACTGGTTCTACGGACAACTCTCAGCTCAAAGGAGCTACGAGGTCATCAACACAACAGATAACAACATAAAAACAATACCTTCCTTTCTATAATTAGCACAAAGTAGATCTTCATGTAAAATTTGACATGAAGATGGCATGAAACTTTTATGGAGTATCAGGATCAGGTGCCGTACCACGCCAACACAGGATTATCTACCATTTACTCGCTAAAAAGAATTGTAAGGCAAGGGTGCTGCCGGACATCATTATGACGAGGAGGTTTTGAATGTGGGCTTCATGTGAGCCTTCATTAAGATTATTTTAGATTTTCATCTCCATGAAATTCAGTATGGCAGCCTTTTGTTGCCTGACTTTGTCGGAATTTTGAAGAAGTGTGAAGCTGCCTGGGAGAGGGTGGGTAAGATTTTTCGTATCACAAAGGCTGCAAACAGGGCATAATCTGCTTACCTTTTGTGAGCATTGCGTAAATGCTCGGAACAGTATTCATTCTCTGAAAAGCCTATCATTAGAGATGACGTAGCGAAATGGAGACAATACGTATGAGATATTTGCCCCCCTTAGAATATACACAATAGTATTGTTGTTTTTGTCGCCATTTTCCCGTATTGTCATCCTTCAGGAAAATTTCTAGAAAATGAGACATCTAGCCATGGCAGAAACATCTGCCATCGACCTGTTTTTAATCATTTTATTCGCACAACACTGTTTAGAACATCTGTTTGAGGGGGAGGATTTTTTTGAATGAACGCTGATGTAGTCATCGTCGGGAGTGGTATAGCTGGACTGACAGCAGGAGCTATTCTTTCAAAAAACGGGAAAAAAGTCGTCATTGTTGAAAAACAGCCGGCCCCCGGAGGGGCGCTTCGACAATTCAGGCGCAACAGGATCTCATTTGATGTGGGTTTTCACTATACAGGTGGCCTTGGGTCAGGTGAAATACTCGATATTATCTGGAAATACTGTGACGTATTGCCCAAACTGTCTGTTCTCCCGTTAACACCGGGTGGGTACGATCACTTTGAGTTTTTCAAAACCAGCCAGCCTATACATGGCTACTTTTCTTATGAACGCTTTGCAGAAGAACTCAAAACACTGTTCCCGGCAGAAAAACAGGGAATAGATGTATACTTCAGCACAATCAGACAGATATGCAACGATGTGCCATTTTACAAAACGGATCTTCCATTAACACCGTTTTTACGTGGATATAAATCCAATCCACGCTCCCTTGCAGAATTTCTTGATTCACATCTGAAGGATCCCCGTCTTAAATCGGTGCTGGCTGCTCCTGCATTTTTATACGGCGTGCCGATTCAACAGGCATCACTTGAAATTCATGCACTGGTAGCTCATGGGTATTATTCAGGAGCTTATACGGTTGCTGGCGGAGGCCAGGCAATTGTTGATGCATTTATCTCAACTCTTGAGCGTAACGGCGTTCAGTTGATCACAGATGCACATGTTACCTCGCTGCAATCTGCAAACGGAGCAGTAACCGGGGTTAATATTGAAGGACATGAAGAAATTTTCTGCGATCAGGTTATCTATACAGGCCACCCTGCCACGATGGTGGAAATGGTCCCGCAATCAGTATTCAGACCTGCCTACAAAACCAGATTACGGGAGTTGGAAAACAGCCTCTCAATGTTTGCTGTGTTTTGCAAAGGAGAACACTCGCTCAATGGGAGTGAGGGGCCTGCAAATTATTATCTCCTTCCCGATGAGGGAGATGTACTGCCCAAAGATGCAAATACACCCCATAATTTACGACCAATGATGATGACCGGCAGCCAGGGCCATCCGTGTGACCCGTTGCAACAGGACCAAAATGGCATTATATTGCTGCGCCTTGGTTACTGGAAAGACACAGAACGTTTTGCAGCTGCGGGAACAGACAGAAGATCTCCAGAATATGCTGACTTCAAAATGTCTGTGGGCAGGGAAATGATAGCCAAAGCAGAACAACGCTGGGGTGATATCTGCGGGCATCTTGAACCGCTTGCGGTCGGAACGCCTCTCACCTTCAGAGACGAACTGGTAGCTCCCAACGGTTGTGCCTACGGTGCAATGCATTGTCTTGGCCAGTATAACCCGGATGTCCGCACCCGGATGCCGGGGTTGTATTTAAGCGGTCAATCAACCCTGATGACAGGAGTGGTTGGATCTTCAATATCCGGGCTGGTTGGTGCAGGGGAAATACTCGGACTGGAATCTTTGTGGAATGGAGTAACGAAGTGACGCTAAACCGTGTTGTTATCACTGGCAGAGGGGCAATATCCCCTTTCGGGATCGGTGTTCCTGCTCTTGTTGATAATATCTGGGCAGGAAAATCCGCCATCCGCTGCATGCCGGGCTGGGCAGAGATTGAAGGGCTGAGAAGTTATATCGCAGCCCCGGTCCCTGAGTTGGATTATAAGAAGTTACTCCCGCGATCTGTTCGTCGGACAATGGGTGCCGTGGCTATGTATGCAACTCTGGCTGCCAAAGAAGCGATAGCTGATGCAGCACTGGCTGACCAGATAATCACCTCAGGAGATACCGGTGTAGCCATAGGATCGACCACCGGCAGTGCAGCAGCGTATGAGGATTTTTACTCAAGATATCTGCCGCACCGAAAGCTTGGAGAAATCAAGTCTGGCGAATTCTTTCAGATGATGAGCCACAGCTGTTCAGCCAATGTCTGTCTCACCCTCGGCATTAAGGGCGAGCAGTGGGCACCTGTCAGTGCCTGCACATCTTCCTCTCAGTCCATCGGCCTTGGGTATATCCTTATCCAGAGCGGCAGGCAGAAAGTGATGTTATGCGGTGGCGCCGATGAAGCACATGCATCGGTTACAGGTGTTTTCGATCTCCTGCGGGCCGCCTCATGTAATAACGAGAATCCTGAGGAATCATGCCGCCCGTTTGAACAAAACAGGGATGGTGTCGTCTGCGGCGGTGGCAGCGGTATTCTTGTACTTGAAGATTACGAATCAGCAAAAGCACGTGGCGCAAAAATCTATGGCGAAATTGTTGGTTTTGGGAATGTAAATGATAGCGGACATATCGCGAATCCTGATAAGGACTCAATGTCTCTGGCCATGAAAAAAGCCATGCTGGAAGGCGGTTTAACCCCTGAAGATATAGATTATGTGAACGCTCACGCCACCGGCACCGAACTCGGTGACATTGCCGAGGCAACAGCAATCTGCCAGGCGGTTAACGGCGAAACACCGGTGAGTTCATTTAAGGGACATCTCGGTCACACGCTTGGTGCAGCAGGAACACTTGAGCTGATTGCTGTACTTGAAATGATGGAACGGCAGGAAATTATTCCTACCCGAAACCTGAAAGTGATTGATCCCCGCTGTTCATCGGCTAATCTGGTGAAGAGCAAAGAACGTTTACCGATCACGACAGTTTTGAAAAACAATTTTGCACTCGGGGGAGTCAACACTTCCCTTGCTATAAGGAGATACGGGTTATGATTTCTGACGATGAACTTCGGCAGAAAGTTGTTGAGGTACTGGCAGAAGAGTTTGAGCTTGATCCCGCTATTATGGGACCGGAAGCCACACTCTATGAAGATCTGGGACTAGACAGTCTTGACGCTGTAGATATGGTTGTGGTACTCGAAAAAACTTTTGGCATGAAACTCACTGATGAAGAAACATTACGATCCATCCGCACAATCGATGATCTGTTTCAGTTCCTTCTTCGCTTAAAAAACGAACAGAATAACGGGTAGCTATCTTTTGGCGAAGTTGCTTTTCAACATATATTTCGGAATTGCCTTCATACTGCTTACTGTTTTCGGACTCGCGATCTTACCTCTGATATTGTTGATAAACGGTCTCGTTCTACAAAGAGACCTTGCAACAGGCTTACGCAGATCTATTCGTTTTTACGGCTGGATCATCGTCTGCTGTATTCCGTTCAAAGAGCCGGTCAGAGTCGAATATAGCTCGGGAGAACCACCCGTCCCTGCTATTTTCGTAGCGAACCATAACTCTGCGATAGACCCATATCTTTTTGGAGCAGTAGCCCACGAAAACAGTTTTGTTACCTCATGGCCTTTTAAAATTCCGCTCTATAGTATTTTTATGAAGCTGGCGCAATACGCCAACTCTGCTGATGGCTGGGATGAGGTGAGTAAAAAATGTGCAGCCCTTCTTCAAGCAGGAAGTTCTGTGACCATTTGGCCTGAAGGTCATAGATCGCGTGATGGGAAGCTTGGGCGCTTTAAAAACGGTGCATTTGTTCTCGCGGCAGAAACAGGCCACCCGATCGTGCCGGTATGTATTCTTGGTTCGGGCGATGTTATGCCACCCGGCAGTAGAATGCTCACTCCGGGTAAAGTCAGGCTGGTCATTCTTGAACCTATTTTCCCCGAGCTGCATGAGGAAAAACAGACCAGAATACGTAATCTGCGAATTAAGTGTCACACAGCGATTTTACAATCATTAGAAGACCACGGTCATTTTCAGGTGAGCAATACCGAGCAGGAGCCACTCTTTAGTCCATGAATACAGAGCTTTATTCTCCATACCGCCTCGAGCAAGCGCTCAGGCTTCGGCAGGAATCTCCTGAGAACATCGCCCAGGAACAGTTGTTCCTTTTAAAGAAACATCTTGAGCATGCGCTCAACACACCTTTTTATCGCAAACTTTACGCCGGGAAAGATATCGCCATTGATTCGTTTGAAGACATTCGTGATATCTCGCAGCTCCCCTTTACAACCCGCCAGGATATTGACCTTTTCGGCGAGCAATTTGACAACAGTGATAAAACGCCTTTCAGGGATATAGCCCTTACCTCCGGAACCACAGGAGAACCGGTAATCGTCCCCTATACCGCTGCTGATCTCAAGAGGCTCGCGTTTAATGAAGCTGTTGCGTTTTATGGCGTCGGAGTCAGAGATAACGATGCGCTGCTACTTACCGTAACACTTGATCGCTGCTTTATTGCCGGGCTCGCCTACTATAGCGGGGCAACTACATTGGGTGCCTCAGCCATCAGGAGCGGTCCCGGACAACCAGCCCGACAGTGGCATATCATTGAAAAGCTGCAACCAGGCGTCATTGTCGGTGTACCCACCTTCCTGAAAGAACTTGCACTCTGGGGCTTGGATCATGGGATTGATGTACACAATTCGCCGATCCATTCTCTGGTTACTATTGGTGAATCGACTCGAAAAAACGATCTGACCCTTACATCACTTGGCAGTGAACTCGAAAAGTTATGGGGCGCGAAGACATTCTCATCCTATGGCGCAACTGAATTTGAAACCGCATTTTGTGAATGTCGTGCTTCAGCCGGAGGCCATATCCATCCGGAATTGATGATCGTTGAAATTGTCGATGATGCGGGCCACCTCATGCCCGATGGCGAAGCGGGAGAGATAGTGGTTACTCCAATGGGAGTAGAAGGATTCCCACTGATTCGTTTCAGGACAGGGGATATCGGCAGAATACATAGCACACCCTGTGATTGCGGCTGGAATACCAAGAGACTGGGCCCTGTTGAAGGGCGATTGGCCCAGCGCCTTAAATACAGAGGTACCACGCTATATCCTGAATCCATTTTTCATGCCCTGCAGGAATTGATGAGCGTGAAACATGCATACATTGAAGTTCGTTCAGCCGAGGGTGGCGGTGACGATATCACCGTTGTGGTGGGATCTGAAGACCCAGCTCTGGATGCTGAGCGCATAGAAGACAAATTACAGGCCCATTTACGGGTTCGCCCCAAAGTAACATATACCACGAACACAGAGGCTTGCGCAGTCATGACACAGGATGGAGGGCGCAAACCTGTTAAATTTTTTGATTACAGATCCTGATTAATCGTGGAATCTTTCTTTTTATTTTCAAGGGTAGTGAGCAGCAATGACGTGTTTAGGTGACCATCTGGGATCGGAATTTTCCCCGCAGGAAATTGCAGAGTGCAGAAACAGAAACGGACTATTATCGCTGGAACTCGAATTATCCAGAATATGTAATCTCCGATGCGTATACTGTTATGCGTCATCAGGAACCCCGCTTGAAAATGAAATTTCCCTAACCGAGATTGTAGATGTAATCGAACAGGCTGTCGGTCTCGGTGTGAAGAAGATCATCATTCTAGGTGGCGGTGAACCCCTTCTTTACCCGCATCTTTTTGAGGTTATCGACTTCATCAGAAGTAAAGGGCTTATTGCTGATCTTTTTACCAACGGCCTGACACTTACAGATGATGTTGCCAGAAGACTCTTTAAGCGTGATATTGGTGTTGTTCTGAAAATGAACAGCAGAAAAGAAGCAGTTCAGGACGCGCTAGCCGGAAAAGCCGGAACCCACGTAGCAATCAACAAGGCCCTGCAGGCCCTGCAGGATGCAGGATACCCAAGCGAAAAATGCTCTCTCGGTGTTGAAACCATTATCTGCGGCCCCAATTACCAAGAGCTACCGGATATATGGAGGTGGGCACGCGAACAGTCGATTGTGCCCTATGTTGAAGCAATGACCATGCAGGGACGAGCTAAGGATCACAGCAATCTTGAGGTCAATCCTGAACAAGTGAAATCCATGTTCGAGGAGCTGTCCCGCATTGACCGGGAAGAATTTCAGTGCGATTGGCAGCCTCATCCGCCGCTTGTAGCCTCGCAATGTGCACGTCATGAATACTCCTGCACCATCACCTCCATTGGTGATGTGCACCCCTGTCCGGGAGTGAGCGTCAGTACAGGTAACATTCGTGAAAGCAGTCTCGCCGATATCATCGCCAACAGCACAGTGATCCAGGACCTGCGGGATATACGGAATACAATCAAAGGGAAATGTGCCAGCTGCGAATTAAACAGTGAGTGCTATGGCTGTAGAGGCCATGCTTACCATGTATCCGGAGACTACCTCGCGGAAGACACATTGTGCTGGTTAAAGAAAAATTCTGAAACCTGATACCTTTTTGGAACATCATGCAAGACAATACAGAATCACACAACCTGATCCGTGATAATCACCCGATAGAGAATATCGTTGCGCTGCTTGGCTCTCTCCCCACACGTTGGGGGAGGATGACACCACTCAGTCGCCTGTTGATTATCGAGACAGCACGAGTCTTGCAGAAACGGAACATACTGACGCCAGGCCAGCGATTGAGTGATCAGAATAAAAACGTTGGTATGATTGGCGGTACAAGAAGAGGGTCCCTTCATACCGACCAGGCATTTGTTGAGACCATGAAAGAGGGTCCAGGCCTTGCAAGCCCGGCACTATTTGGCTACACGCTGGCAAATATCCCGTTAGCTGAAGCAGCTGTTGCCCATGGACTTACAGGACCTGTCTACGCAATTTTTGACACCCGCACACCTCTTGAAAGTGCAGAAAAGGAGGCTCAACGCCTTCTTGATCTACAGAACAACCTGGACCTGATGCTTGCCTGCGAATTTGACCATTACGAGCAAGATGGTCGGCACGAATTATCCGTAATCTTAACTGTTATAGAGCACTGAGTATAATGCAGAAAGTAACCCTGGTGTACCCGAAGTGGAATAAGATTCCCGAGCAGACTGAATTTCATCTTCCTCCTCACGGCCCGGTCTGTGTGGCGGCTTCTATCCCTGAACACTACGAAGTCACGTTTATAGACGAAAACGTTGATGAGATAGATTTCTCAGCCAATACCGATGTTGTGCTGCTCTCCATGATGCTCACCTGCCAGTTACCTCGCGGCAGAGAGATTGCAGGAAAATTCAGAGAACGTGGCATCCCTGTCGTTGCTGGAGGCATTTCAACCATGCTCCATGCTGAAGAGGTTGCTGGATTTGTCGACTCAGTCTTTCTGGGTGAGACCGAAAATGGCCGGATTGCAGGAGTTCTGGAAGATATTGAAAAAGGATCTCTTAAGCCAAAGTACGACTACTTTCATGATTTTCCTCCTATTGAGAGTGTTGGCCCGGCACGGCGTTCTATTTTAAACAGAGAGCGCTATGTGTATCGCGGTGTACCAATGGTAGACCTTGTTCATGCATCCCGCGGCTGCCGTTTCAACTGCTTTCCCTGTGCTACCGCATTTCTTGGTGGAAAACAGTTTCGTCCCCGTCCTGTTGAGCGGGTCGTTGAAGAAATAAACACTATTGATAACAACCGGCTCTTTCTGGTCGACAATTCCCTGGCTCAGGATAAAGACTGGGTTATGGAGCTTTTTGATGCGCTAATTCCGCTAAAAAAGAAATGGATCAGCCACCCTATTCTTGATGACGAAGAGGTTATTGCCAAGGCTGCCAAAGCTGGTTGCTGGTATGTTTACCAAGCGGTATTTGACACCTCCGATGTCATTCGGGATCGGGTAAAACGGCTTAAAGACCATGGTATTGGTGTAGAGGCAGCAGTTCTGCTGGGCACTGACAATCAGGATGCCGATTACATCAAGCGGCTTGTTGATTTCCTGTTGGAAATAGACATCGATATGGCGGAATTTTCTATTCTGACTCCATTTCCTCACACGCAGGTAACCGATACCTATGAAAAAGAAGGACGCATCCTGCATAAGGACTGGTCACGCTACACAACAGCAGAGGTTGTCTATCAACCAAAGAAAATGAGCCCAGCAACCCTGCAGGAAATGTATGCATACGCCTGGAAGGAATTTTATAGAGAGGTTCCGCAATCTCTGCGTATGTCCAGATTGTTCACCGACGTGGTACGAAGAGAAATGGCAGACGGCACCTATCGGTCCCTGAATCTTTCGGGACGAAGACGATGGAAGGAGTAAGTCCTTCTACAGACAGTGCTTCCTGCCTTGTTATCTCAGCAAACCAAGTAGTTACACCCTACCCCGTATATCCCCTCGGTAGCGCCTATGTTGCCGGGGCCTTACAACGTGGTGGTCACAGGGTGCACCACTTTGACATGCTGGCGGATGGTGGTTTACCGGCCCTTATTGAATTTCTGGAAGGCAGAACATTTGATCTGGTCGGCGTATCGATTCGTAATCTGGATTCAGTTGACAGTGCTGATCCTCAAGGTTACCTGAGCGATATTGTTACAACCATTGAATGTGTTCGAACACAGATATCAACAACTATCGTTCTGGGTGGACCTGCTTTTTCAATTATGCCGGATCAGCTGATGGATCTCCTTCAGGCCGATTTTGGTATAGTGGGTGAAGGCGAAGAGATCATGCCCTGGCTTGCCTCAGAAATAGCAGCAGGACGTAAACCTGAACAAAAAATATTTACAGCAAATTCTACAACCGGTGTCTGGTGTTCTTCCCCCCTTACTGCAAGCAGTGCTAAATATTACACTGACCATGGCGGAATGCTTAACGTCCAGACCAAAAGGGGTTGCCCGCACAGATGCAGTTATTGCTCATACCCGACCATTGAAGGCACCCGATTACGCTACCGCGATCCGCTCGAAATAGTTGATGAAGTGAAACGTTTACAATCTGATTCAGGGGCCAAATATCTGTTTTTTACAGACAGCGTATTTAATGACTCTGATGGACATTTTCGTGAGGTCGCTAACGCACTTATACAAAGCAGGAATAGCATGCCATGGTCTGCATATTTTAGACCGGACAATATAACCACCAGCGATCTTAAATTACTGAAAAAATCAGGTCTTGCTGCAATGGAGTTGGGTACAGATGCCGCCACAGACGAGACCCTTGAAGGCATAAACAAACGGTTTAGATTTGCTGACGTATTAGAATCCCATGAAAAAATTATAGAACAACAGATCCCCTGCGCACATTTTATTATGCTTGGTGGTCCAAACGAAAATGAGCATACTGTTGCCCGCGGCTTGAAAAACATCGAAAAACTGAGCAATAGTGTGGTGTTTGCATTTATCGGCATCCGGATTCTGCCTGGAACGGGGATTTTTAACAAGGCTGTAGACGATGGGATTATCGACCCGGATCAGTCACTTCTCGAACCAATATTTTATTATTCGCCACAGATATCCAGAGAAGAGATCGAAAACAGAGTAAGCGAATCGTTTTCAAACCGGATAGACCGGATATATCCATGCCATGAGTTTGAAGCACGTATTGCCATGTTGCATAAATTAGGGCAGGTCGGACCGCTATGGGATCTGATACTCCAGAAAAGACGACGATGAAGGGAAATCACACAAACGGCAGAGCGTTAAAAACGCTTGTGCTCATTCCGCTCTATAACCACGCTGACACAGTTGCAGAAGTGGTAAAGAAAGCTATTTCAGCTGGATATCCGGTTCTGGTTGTTGATGACGGCAGCACAGATAATGGCCTGATCAGTCTCAAAAACCTCGATTGCCAGACTATCATCCTACCAGAGAACCGCGGCAAGGGAGCAGCTATACTCGCAGGTGCCAGGTATGCTGCAGAAAATGGTTTTGAAGCTCTTGTTACACTTGATGCTGACGGCCAGCATAATCCACTTGAGGCAGAAGCACTTATCGCTGAAGCTGAACAGGGAACATGGCCGGCCATCATAATCGGCGCCAGAGAGATGACCCAGGAAACTGTTCCCGGATCAAGCCACTTTGGTAAGAATTTTTCAAACTTCTGGGTTCGTCTCGAATGCGGCCGCAGCTTGCCTGATACCCAGAGCGGTATGCGTTTATATCCAGTACAGGAACTTCTTTTACTGGATTTGCAACGTACCCGTTATGATTTTGAAATTGAGCTGCTGGTAAAAGCTGTCTGGGCAGGTGTAGACGCTAGAAGCGTATCAGTATCTGTGCATTATCCCCCAGCCGATGAGCGTATCAGCCATTTTAATAAACTGATCGACAACTGGCGCCTGACCCTCCTTCACACATCTCTGATATGTCGACGCCTTATGCCTCTGCCATACAAACAGGTGATTGCGAAGAAAAATACTACTGAACAGCCGCTGGTTGTAAAAAATCCCTGGCAGACACTGAAAAATATCTGCAAAGAAAGCTCTTCGCCTTTCTGGCTTGCAGTTGCTGTCTGGTTTGGTGTTTTTCTTGGAGCCCTGCCGCTCATCGCCTGCCATACCATCGCGATTATTTATGTGGCCTATCGTTTTCAGCTCAACAAAGTTGCCGCAGTTGCTGCCAGCCAGTTCTGCATGCCGCCGCTGGTTCCGGCCCTCTGTATAGAGGTAGGCTATTATCTCAGGAACGGAGAATTTCTCCTCGATCTTTCCTGGGACAGGTGGCTGCTGGAAATTCCCCAGAGACTTTGGGACTGGCTTCTCGGTTCACTTATAGTCGGGCCGGTTCTCGGTCTCGCCTTTGCGACACTAGTTTACTGGTTTAGTCGCAGATTCAGCATACGAACCGCTAGGAAGCTGTCCGACAATGGCCTTTTGCCCAAACTCTTCGCAATTTTCAAAAAATAATGCTTGCAATATCAAACATATGGCTGTGCTTATTTTTTGAAAATGTCTCGATTTTGACCAAAAATCCTATTCTCGGACAACCTCCTCGGCAGTTGGGATAATCACATGGCAGCCGGAAGCCCAATAAAACATAAGCTTGAGGCCCTTGGTCACTGGTTCTTTTATATCACCATGCGCTTTTTCGGGCACAGAGGTGGGTACATATTGCTGATACCTGTGATTTTCAGTTATGTGCTCTTCAGCCGGAAAATACACCAAACCGTAAGGCCGTATCTTAAAAGAAGGTTTCCTGAAGCCGGTCACTTGAAATACTGGGTGTACACGTTTAAAAATGTCTACTCCTTTGGCAAGGTACTGGTCGACAGGGGCTGGCTCGGTGTTAATAGAGATGCAGAATTTAATGGGGAACTTATCGGACGCGACTACCTTCTTGAATTGATAGCGAAAAAAAAGGGTGTTGTTTTACTGACCGCTCATCTAGGGAACTGGCAATCCGCTCTTGCCAACCTCAGATCTCTGCCCGTTAAAGTACACGCCCTGATGCAGTACGATCAACACGCTGCAGCGAAACACTTTTTCGACATCAATAAAGATGGCGAAAAACCGTTTGAAATTATTAATGTAAATGGCCCATTTGGTGGTCTTGTCGATGCCGCTGCCGCATTACAGCGGGGAGAAGTCGTTACTATAATGGGGGACAGATATGTTGCAGGCTCATTCTCCACTGTCGATTTTCTTGGTGATTCCGTACGACTGCCTGATTCGGCCTATGTGCTTGCGGCAACTGCCGAGGCTCCTGTTGTAGTTTTGCTCTCAGCCAAAACAGGAGCCGATTCGCATCAATTAAACGTCTGGGACAGCTTCTATCCCCGTTATGAAGATCGGGATAGACGCGCTGCGATGTTACAGGAGTGCTCACAACGTTTTTCAAAAGCTATTGAAAACTATCTCAAAAAGTATCCATTTCAATGGTATAACTTTTACGATTTTTGGAAACAGTAAGATTGATGAACTCGTAAAAAGCTCTTTCGAAGTTACAGATGGCTAAGTCAAAAAGTTCGATAAACGAGGCGTAGTGTTTTTCACAGGATCTCAACAATACATCTAGTATGTTGAGGGCCTTTGAAAAACCTACAACGAAGGAGATCGGTCTTTTTACAACGCCATCAAGATTTATTCTTTATATTAGGTGAAACATGGAAAAGACAAAGCTGCAGTTAAAAGAAATTCTCATCAATGATCTTAAGCTTCAAGGCATTACAGCCCAGGATATAAGCGATACCGAGCCTCTATTTGGAGACGGGCTTGGACTCGACTCTCTTGACGCTGTAGAACTGGTTGTACTTATCCAGAAGCATTTTGACGTACAGATCGCGGATATGGAAGAGGGGCAAAAAGCTTTTCAGTCCATTGAATGTCTGGCGAAATATATTCTGGATAAAAAAGCGTAATTCGTACGCTTAACAAAAGCCTGGATTGTTTCAATTTCAAGGCGGATGCTGATTTCAACAACCTGAATACACTACATATCTCGGAGTCTCGTGCCTCGCTTACCGGGAGTCTCGTGCCTCGCTTACCTGAGGATAAAAACGTGAGACCCACGATAAAATTTGGGAAATTGCCGGTTTTGGGTTGGGGACTATCTCGTATTTTTGACAATAGTCTGTAAAATGCCGATGTATTTCCATGTGATACCTGTTTGTTAATAACTATCAGTTCGAGTGGTTGATGTTTTTTTATCATTTTATTCAAACCAGTGTGAGGGAAAACATGACAAGAAGAATCGTATTGAGCAGTGTTTTAGCAGTATCGCTTTGTGCAACATCAGCTTTTGCGGCCGATGTTAAGAAACACCTTCCGATCGAGTCAACAAAAAAATACAGTTCTATCCAGAGCGTCTATGAGAGCGATATTGCTGTCTACTGGAAAGGACAGTCACATCCGAAGGTGAAAAAGAACCGGGGCACCTACAAGACCAGCAAAAGAACAAACGGCTTCATGAAAGAAAATGAGGCCTCTTGTGCGCATGCTCTGGCATCAGCGCTTATTGTCTTGCAGCAGCGAGCCCGGAAAGAAGGCGGCAACGCAGTTATTGATATCATTTCCAATGTACATAACATTGAAGAAGCCAGTGCAACTGAATATACCTGCCTGGTTGGTTCAATGATGGTCAATGTTGCCTTAAAAGGAACAGTTGCCACCTTATAATTTTTACTTCCCGCACAGATACCCTGCGAGGAAATTTTATGATCCGGTCATGGATGCGTTTATATCTCTATACCTATCCATGACCGATAACAGGCAAAAATATTAACACGCATGTCTACCCCGCCATTATCCCCAATCGCAGTTACCGGCTGCGGGTGTGTATCAGCTGCAGGTATAAATTGTGCCGCTGCAATGCAGACTATCCGTTCCGGTCTGGCTCAGAATACGCTCCTTTCCGATTCATTTTTCACAGCACCTTTTGCAGCCCCCTGCTTTCTGGTAAACGAACAGGCCACTGCTGACAACAGCATACTGGCCGGAATCGAGCCCGAAGTGGTACGCCGTCTAAACCGCACTATTCTGCTTGCACTCACAGCTATCGAGGAAGCGCTTTCACAGGCAGGAATACCACTCGATAAACTCAGGGAAAAGCGTGTCGGGATTGCACTGGGCACAACTGTCGGTTGCACGTTTCACAACGAAGAATACTATATCGACTGGAAAGCCGGCGGTGAACCGGATACTGCTCCGCTCCGCAACTACTTTGCATCTAATCTTGCTGAACGGATACAGTCGATTCTCGGAGTACAAGGGCCGCGTGTCGTAATTACCAACGCCTGCGCGTCCGGTACTGACGCTATCGGCTTAGCCAAAAGCTGGCTGGAATATGGTTTTTGTGATATTGCCATAGCCGGCGGAGCTGATGAAATTTCACGTATCGCCTGTCGTGGCTTCAAAAGCCTGATGCTGGTCTCAGAAAAGAGTTGTCAGCCATTTGATACAGACCGTCAGGGCTTAAACCTTGGTGAAGGGGCCGGCATTATGGTACTTGAGACAGTAAAACAGGCAAGTGCCGAACAGCGTAATATTCTCGGTGTAATACGAGGCTATGGTATCGGTGGTGATGCGCATCATCCTACCGCGCCCCATCCTCAAGGCAGAGGATTACAGCAGGCAGTCAGCCTTGCATTATCTGATGCTGCGGCCGGAATTGGTGACATTGCCATGATCAATGCCCACGGCACCGGGACACCGGCTAATGATAAAGCCGAGACTACCGCCATCAGTGAGATGGGTTTTGATGCCGGTATACTACCGGTCGTTTCCACCAAAGGCGCTACCGGACATACTTTGGGCGCTGCCGGAGGAATTGAAGCGGTTTTTACGCTTCTAGCCCTCAATGAAGGTAAACTCTCTGGTACAGTCGGCTGCGTACATCCAGACCCGACATTTGCATTTCCGGTTCTTAAGCAGGACCAGACAGCACAATTAAAAGGGCGCACAGGAATCAGTCAATCTCTTGCCTTCGGCGGCAGTAATAGCGCCCTGGTGATAGAGGGGAGTGGAAAATGAGGGTACAGATCACCAAACAGTATACGAATTTTCTCTCTCAACTGGCGACTCCACAGGAGCTCGCCCGAAATCTGCGTCGAGCTGATGATTTTATCAGGTTGGGAGTGGTTGCCGGCTATGAAACCATCCGACCGATACGGGAAACAAAGGAGATCACGGCTGAACGCTGCGGCTTGATTCTAGGTACATCATTTGGGCCGATGGAGACAAATTTCGATGTTCTTGATCAGGTGGTTAATGATCAACCGACGTCACCTATACTTTTTTCTCATTCAGTCTTTAATTCCACTGCCGGATATATGGCTACAAGCCTTGATATAAAGGGATGTGGTCTG
The DNA here is from genome assembly GCF_005116655.2 of Desulfosediminicola flagellatus. Lineage (GTDB taxonomy): Bacteria > Desulfobacterota > Desulfobulbia > Desulfobulbales > Desulfocapsaceae > Desulfopila > Desulfopila flagellata. The sequence goes on from NZ_CP050698.1 coordinate 5,553,239, forward strand.
ACTGTAACGGATTTTGCATTCCCGTTCTTTCGAGCACTTGAACACGGGTATCTGACGATTGTAAGTGGCAGGCTCGACTGTTGTCTTGTCATACAGGTGGAGACATACAGCACGTTGCTCCAGGAGAGCAAAAATAGATTCTCTACAGAAAGTAAAAACAGCGAGTGGCCGGCTGGAGTTGTCTGCTGGCTGCTTGAAAATACTGATACCACCCAAGACAATAGATACTCTATTAAATCCTTGTCTATTGAATCCAGCACCAGTATGGATTGCGATTACCTCCCCTTTAAAGAGGAACTAACCGTGAATGCACATACGGCTGTGACTTCGGATCCCCTGGGCAGTTCAGTGCTTCTCACGGCAGCGATGAACGAACAACCTCAGCGTTCATCGCTTCAATGCAACATTACCGCTCCATACGGGGCAGTGAATATTCACCTGCATACATAACAATCACGATAAAACCCCATCACAATTACCGACTGACTTCAGGTCTTCCATGAGCAAAAACACCAGCAAAAAAACAGTATTCATCAGTGGCGGCAGCCGTGGAATCGGAGCAGGCATAGCCACACTGCTTGCATCCAGTGGTTACGATATCTGGCTTAATTATAAGTCTTCTGAAGACGCTGCTCAGGCAGTGAAAAAAGAGATCGAGGAACTAGGAAGCAACTGCACTCTGCTCCCCTTTGATGTTGCTGATGAACAGGCGGCACAGGATGCCCTCGAGCCGCTCTTGCACAATCACGTCCCGTTCGGCATGGTACACAATGCGGGAATAACACGAGATACCCTGCTGCCAATGATGCGGCGTGATGAATGGGATTCGGTTATCGATGTCCACCTGAACAGCTTTTTCATTCTTGGCCGGATATTCTCCAAGGCCATGCTGTCTCAGCGGCAAGGTCGGATCATCAGTATTGCTTCACTGTCCGGCGAGACCGGACAGGCAGGACAGGTCAACTATTCGGCTGCCAAAGCCGGGCTCATCGGAGCTTCCAAGGCTCTGGCCAGAGAGCTTGGCAAACGCAACATCTTAGTCAATGTCGTTTCTCCGGGGCTTATTGAAACAGAAATGATTGAGAAACTGCCACTGGATAAAATGCTACCGCTCATTCCGCTGGGCCGCGTCGGCACGGTAAAAGAAGTTGCAGGGATAGTGCGCTTTCTACTCAGTGAAGATGCTGGTTATATTACCGGGCAGGTTATCAGCGCCAACGGCGGCATGTACATGTAGTATGTACGTTGAGGGATAACTGAATAGTCATTAGAAAGTTATATGATTACCCTTCAATCTCAGCTTTGAAGTGTGAGGTGTATACGGAAATTTTAATGACTATCGTATCGTTGCGATACCAATACGTTGCATTGAGCTAACAACTTTCCAAAGACAGTAGTTTTAACGCCTCAGACCTCACACCTTACTTCATGTGGTTGAGCGTTAAGGGTAATCAGATAAGGTTATTTAAATGAATCACCATAACCGGAGTCCGGAAGCAACATTCCCAACACTCCCGATGGCAGCGATCAAATTGCTACCGCATCGGCCTCCCATGCTCTTTGTCGACAGTCTTACCGAGCGGTTCGACGACGAAGCCAGGGGGCTGGCGATTATACCGAAAAATGGCATATGCTTTGATAATGGTAAGATATTTCCTGAGTTTTTTATCGAGGTTATCGCCCAGACAATGGCTATGGCCAACGGGTATGATTCGTTAATTGAAGAACGACCTATGCGCGACGGACTCCTTGTGGCCATTGACAGGTTCTCCTTTTTACAAACAGCTTCTCCCGGCACACACGTTCAGGTTTATATTAAAAAAACTATGGAATTCGGAGCAGTCAAAATACTCCACGGTGAAATCTTTGCTGGTGATACTTTGCTGGTTGAAGGTGATCTGAAGGTATGGGAAAATCCCGGTGATACAAACAATGACTAACATGTTTCAAATTCCTAGATTTTTTCATTCCTGTAGTATTGTTCTGGTTTTCGCATTTGTCAGTCTATGCGTTACACCTGGTTATAGCAGTGAGCAGGAAGAACTTGAAACATTTCTGCTCAAACTTCAGCGTGCATCTGATCAGGTGGCCTCTTTTTCATCTGATTTTGTTCAGGAAAAACACCTATCCCTTTTTGCCCAACCTGTTAATTTTACTGGACGGATCGTCATTCTCCGTCCAGACAGGCTCCGTTGGCAGTTTTACTCTCCCATACCATCAGTGCTCCTGTTTAATGGTAATAATGGAACGCGGTGTAATGACCAGCAGCAACCGGAACATTTTCAGCTTTCAAGCGATCCTATAATGAAAACGGTAGCAGAACAGCTCTGGTTATGGTTGGGAGGCGACTATAATCGCCTGAACACTCTCTATACTCTTCAGAAAGAAGGTGATGCAACACTCGTCATACTTCCTAAAGACAGTGCAACTGCAGAATATATCAGCTCAGTTTCCATTTCCTTTGACTCTACCTCGCTGCAACCGCAACAGGTTGAAATCACAGAACCGGGAGGCGATCTGACACGCATTATATTCGGCACAACCACCTTGAACACAACCTTATCTGAGAACCTTTTTAGCCAATGCACGACTCATGAGTAAATCTAATGTATTACTCAGATGGTCCGTAGTATTGACGGCTCTCGTGCTTGGAGTCATTCTCTCACTAAATCTTTCCATTAATGACAACGCCCTTGATTTGCTTCCTGGTGAGGCAGTAAAAGGTGACCTTCAGCATCTTCAGGATCTTGGCCTGGTAAATCGGGTATTTATTACCCTTTCAGTTGATCCTGACCATTACCCCTCCGAAAAAAAAGCTCAAAAAAGCCTGCAGACAAGTGCTGAAAATCTTGGCGATATACTTATCGCCAGCGATCAATTCTCGCAGGTAATGGCCAGACTGCCCAAAGGCTATGAACTGAGTTTGTTTAAGAACCTGCAATCCTATTTTTCAGTGCTATTTGATGAAGAAGATCTTAATACAATTGCACAACTGACAACTGATGCCGAGCTTCAACAGGCTATGGATAACAATTTCACCCTGCTGAACAGTCCTGCCGGAATTGGTATGAAACGGCAGATTCAGCAGGACCCGCTAGGTCTTACCAGACTGATACTTGCCAAACTCAACCATTTACGTACCGAGTTTTCCATGCAGTTGGAAGACGGCTTTTTTATGAGCGGAGATGGTCGCAACTGCCTGGTACTAGCCGAGAGTAAACTCTCCCTCACCGATTCACAAGGCGCCGAAACTATAAACAACCTGCTCAATAATGCGTATGACAAAGCCTTGCTGCCCGGAGTAGAAGCGCGCGTTATCGGCAGTCTGCCACATACGCTGGCCAACAGTCGCTCCATTCAACATGATCTGCGTATATTGCTGCCGGCAGCAACTATCCTGCTAACTATTCTTCTTGGTGCAACACTTAAAAATATCAGAGCAGTGATTGTACTCGGCGTGCCCTTTATGGCAGCGCCACTGGCAATTGGCATAACCTCGCTTGTATTTGGTAAAGTCAGTGCTCTTTCACTTGGTTTCGGCATCGTACTACTTGGAATTGCTGTTGATTTTTCAATCCACCTCTATCTCGCCTTAAGCCGGGAACAGGGAACACAGAGTGAGATACTAAAGAAGGTAGGTCGCCCTGTATTCTTTGCTATGTTAACAACGGCCTCGGTGCTCTCTGTACTTTTTTTCTCAGAGGTGCCATCACACAGGCAAATGGCAACCCTCGCCTTTTCCGGCGTGCTGCTTGCTGTGCTTTTTGCCTGGTTGGTCATTCCTACGATTATCCCGAAAAAAACTCTATTGAGGAACAGCACTACTCATAGAATACTATCAGGTAACTGGCTATTCTCTTCCAAGCTGCAAAAAACCGGTCTTTTCCTCTGGCTCATCCTTCTTGCAGCAGGTGCCCTGACCTGGCCGCAGCTCAGATATAATGGTGATCTTCGGGTGCTTGATGCTCCCGATCCTGCAGTAATTGCAGATGAAGCACATTTCACAGCCACCTGGGGTGCAAAAGGTGACCAGGCATTTGTCATCAGTCATGGCGATACGCTAAAAGATGCGCTCAACACTAATTCCCGTGTCTATCGCTTTTTGCAGGCAGGAAATTTTGAGAATTTTCAGTCTCTGGCTCCTATATTACCCGGCCCTGAAGTACAGCAGCATAATCGTCATACCTGGAACCAGTTCTGGGACTCCATTCGCCCTGAATTTGATACGCACTTTCTAAAAGCGGCAACAAACCGTGGTTTTTCAGAGCGGGCTTTCACCCCGTTCTTTCAGGAAATTGAAAAAGATCCAGGTTTGTTATCTCCTGAAAAACTGCTTAATGGTCCCTTACAACCCATGCTGGCAACGATGCTGCGCACGCTTCCCAGCCTGGACGATACTGAACACGGTAAGCGATTTATGGCACTCACCACTGTGGCCATAAATACTGGCAACCTGCAGCAGCTGATCTCACTCGGCGACAACGATCCAGCAGTAACGGTAATTGCCAATAGCAAATGGCGCGGTGAAGTAGAGCGATTACTACGAAAGGATATTGCCCTGCTCTCATTGCTCGCAGGCTCAGCGATAGTCCTGTTAGTTTCGATTCAATTCAGAAAGATTGACGCCACACTTGCAGTCCTTGCTCCTGTACTCTCTGCACTTGCAGCCATGTCTGTCTTCTGCTGGCTGACAAATGGTGAGCTGAATATGATGCATGTGATCATGGGAATCATGGTGATTGGCCTGAGCGTCGACTACGGGATCTTTGTTGTCTGTTCACAACATGATAATCATGTAACATCTTCTGCAATCGCAGTGTCTATCTGTGCTGCCAGCTCACTCATCGGTTTTGGCGTGCTCGCTTTTGCTCAACACCCGGCTCTTCATTCATTGGGGATAACCGTTCTGGTGGGTATTGGTGTAGCCTGGCCCGTGGCGTTGATTGTCAGTCCTGCTTTTCTGCGAAAAAACGAGGGAGTGTGATATGAAAGATTATCCGTATTTCGCTTATCTCACGATTCTTCTATCTATCTGCTGCCTGCTGCTTTCAGCCTGCAGTATGCCTCAGTACACTGCAAGTATTCCTGAAAATCAGGAAGAACAGTCAGGCGGCCAACTCGTAAATATCCGTATTGAACGGTGGGGAACCCTGCTCTTTTCTGGTCTTCTCGCAATGAAAAAACAGCAATCGGGTTTACACTACGCCATGATGGACAGTTCCGGAATCAAACTGCTCGAAGCTGAGGTAAACACAACAGGTGAGCACACTCTTTTACATGCAAAGACAGGTATAAAAGAGAGCAAACTACCTGAATACCTTTCCACTTCGCTCAGAAGAATATATCTGCTGAAACCTTCAGAACTGCCATGTACCGCATCCCTTCTGATGAACTTCTGTATAGACCAACCTGGAAACCAGACAACAGCATTTCAAAAATCATTACATGCAGGCCCGATAGCCCTCTGGAAGGTTGAGACCGGCACCGTTGGTGAGAGAGGAGCCATAACCCTTTACTCTCAACCATGGGTCGGTGTACGTATATACCTTGAAGATTTTCAAAACTAACTCATTTACATACAGCAACTCACCATGGAACAGACGCTTAAGCCTCTATATCAATCCCTTGAAACACATTGCCAGGATATATCCGTTCAATGCCAGAGCACAGAAAACATTGAGGTAATGGCGAATTTTGTGTTTGAAGAGACGTTTTCCGGGTTTGACGGGCATTTCCCCGGCCAGCCGGTTTTGCCCGGGATAATTCAGTTGGCAACCGTCCGTTTTTTAGCTGAACATGGACTTAAGCAGCAGCTTACTCCTGTCAGTTACAACAGTACAAAGTTTCGTGGAGTTATCTTCCCTAACGAAAAACTCCACGTACGGATTACACTGAAACAACATGAAACAACCTGGAAAGGTGCTTTCACCATCGAAAAGCACGAGCAGGATAATACCACATCAGTTGTCACCAAAGGACAATGTGAGTTCTCACCGGAAACAGGAGATAGTGTCTGATTATGGGATTTGTGAAAGAATATTTTCCGCAGAAAGAATCGTATCCGGAACCTTTATCAGCAACCTCCGACAGAAGAGTACGATTTGAAGAAGTTGATGCACTTGGCATGGTCTGGCATGGCCGTTTCCCGAGTTATCTTGAAGACGGGCGCATAGCATTTGGTGATATCTACGATTTAACTTATCAGTCCTTCATGGAAAACAGGACGGTTGCACCGGTTGTGCAAATGCATCTCGATTACAAGATACCACTGAGATTTGATGAAAACGTACAGATTGAGACCAAACTACACTGGACCGATGCTGCCAAATTGAACTTCTCGTATACCATTTACAATAATACCGGTGCTGTTGCGGCTTCAGGCTATACCGTACAGTTACTGACAAATCCGGATGGGACAATGATACTGTTTGCCCCGCAATGGCTACAGGATTTCAAGAAAAAATGGCAGGAAGGGTATTGGAGCAAACGATGAGAAAGGTGGTAATCGTTGATGGTGATATTCTCTCACCACTAGGAGATCTGCAGACAACCTGGACACAATTGCTCGCCGGGAAAAGTGGAATAAGACGCCGGGGTTTAGGCTCAATGCAGGGCCAGTGGCCTTTAGGGATAATCGATGATATCGGTGAAGGTGGTGGAAGCTGGGAACGTTTGCAGCAGGTGCTTAATCGTCTCCTCACAACTCTGCCAGTGCTCCCTGAAAATACTCAGCTGATTTGTGCTACCACAAAAGCAGCAATCGACGAACTGCTGATACGTCCAGAAAACCTGAACGGGCAACCATGGCAGGTCGCCGACTGGCTGGCAGATCATCTTAACATTGCAGAACAAGCGACAACAGTAAGTGCTGCCTGCGCATCCGGGACGCTTGCGATCATTCAGGGCGCAATGAGAATTAGCGCTGGCGAGTGCGATCATGTACTGGTTGCTGGTTTTGACCTGCTGGCTGAATTTATCCTTACCGGCTTTGACAGTTTAAAAGCTCTTTCCCGCGATGGCGCTAAACCCTTTGATCAACATCGGGATGGTCTCTCATTAGGAGAAGGAGCCGGCTGGCTATTGCTCTCTGCCGAAAACGTTACAGAAAGCGGGAATCCACCACTTGCCCGTATCGAAAACTGGGCCATTTCCTGTGACGCCACCCATATTACCGCTCCATGTCGCAAAGCAAGCGGCCTGATTGAAGTATTTAAACACTTCACCACCGATGGTTCCATACCCATTGGCGGCATAAATGCGCATGGTACAGGTACAGTCTACAATGATGCAATGGAACTGCTGGCATTTTCAAGCACATGCGATGCAGGTATTCCGGTTTGCTCAGTTAAAGGTGCTTTAGGTCACACCCTTGGTGCAGCCGGGATACTGGAAGCACTACTTTCAGCAATGAGTCTCAAGCAGATGGTTCTGCCGCCAACTTTTGGTTTAAAGAGTCCCGCTGAAAGTTCATGTACACTTTCTGGTACAGAGCAGCTGAAGCTTCGTTATCCATCTATTGTCAGCTGCAATTCAGGTTTTGGCGGCATTAATGCGGGTATTTTATTCACTCGTTAAAACAATTAATTAATAGACTATCAGCTAGACAGATATGACTGTCCTCAATTCAGCAAACCCAACAGGCAAAACCATTCTTCTTGTTCACCCGTTGGGGTATAGCGCCAGAAATGCCAAAAATGATATTTCCCGTCTAGCGAATATCATGCCTCCGCTCGGCCTCGCCTCGATCTCCGCCTACCTCACTTCTCATACTATCGACAATGATATCATTGATTGTTACGCGCATCCGGAATCTGATAATCTGATTGCAGAGTATCTCACCACCAACCGCCCAGCATTTATTGGATTTTCCTGCACCACATCAAGTTTTTTCGACGGAGTACGGCTGGCGAAACTCGCCAAAAAAATCGATCCTGCGATTAAAGTCATTTTTGGTGGAGTACATGTCTCCGCGTTAAAAGAACAGGTCATTACAGACTATCCCTGCATTGACTTTTGTGTGATCGGCGAGGGCGAAGAAACACTACGCGAGTTGATCTGCACCATAGAAGAACAACGCCAGGATGTTCGTTCCATAGTCCTGCGTGACGACACCGGTTCAGCAATTTTCACAGGAACACGTGCAAAAATGCTTGATCTAGATTCTCTACCGTTTCCTGATTATACCAAGCTCGCCGGATACCCCACCGTATATAAGCTGCCCATATTCAATTACCCAACCGTGCCAAACGCCAGTTGCATATCGAGCAGAGGCTGTCCATATGCATGCAGCTACTGCGACAGATCAGTGTTTCGCAGGACGTTCCGCTACAACTCTGCGGACTACATGTTCAGACATGTGAGTTACCTCTATGAGACCTTTGGTATTCGGCATATTAATTTTTATGACGACCAGTTCACCTTTCAACGCCAGAGGGTCATTGATTTCTGCAACAAAATGATAAAAAGCACGTTACACATGACCTTCAACTGCGCGGCCAGGGCAGAGCATCTCGATGAAGAATTGCTGCGCCTGATGCGGCAGGCAGGATGCTGGATGATCAGTCTGGGCATTGAAACCGGTGACGAAGACTTACTGGCCCAACATCGTCAGAATCCTGATCTACACATGATGCGTGAAAAAATTGACCTGATTAAAAATGCCGGTATTCGGGTTAAGGGATTGCTGATGATGGGTCTGCCCGGAGAAACCGAACAGAGTATTCTTAAAAGCAGAGAATATGTCTATTCTCTGCCACTTGATGACTTTAATCTGGCGAAGTTCACTCCGTTCCCGGGCTCCCCGATCTATTCGACTATAAAAAAAGAGGGAGAATTACTCGGTACCTTTCATGAAAACTGGGAAGAGATGGATTGCATGAAGTTTCAATTTATCCCCGGTGGAATTGAACTTGAAACAATGGAGAGACTTTTTATAGAATTCTATAAAAAGCATTTCCAGAGACCGCGAATCATCTGGGGGTATGCTACAATGATTTGGAAATCGCCTGATAGCTGGCTTCGTTTTTTATCAAGCATATCCATGTTTTTACGATTTGCATTCACTAACAAACGAATGAAAGAGTAACGGATACGTAGTGCATGCGTTTAATCTCTACTTTTACCTATCACCGTTAATGGAGGAGTCATGCAACGTCCACAAGTTCTGATATCGTGCTGCCTGATAGTGATAATAGGACTAAGTATTGCGAGTAAGGTTTATGCCGAATCGGATGAACAGCTTTTAGCCGGAGTGAACTCTCAGAACTACAGAGTACGATTGGATAACCTGAAGATTATTGAACGGACAACGGTTGAGGATAGCCAGATTTTTCAAGTTCTCGAAGACCGTCTGTTGAAAAACCAACAATCACCTTCCACGCACTCTAAACATATTGATGAGATGGCCTGGACATGCAAAGCTCTCGCCTCCTCTGCTGATGATCGTTATCTGAAGACTCTGCAAACTGTTGCAAATTCAAGTCAAAGCCCAAAGTTGAAAAAGCATTGTACCAGCGCTCTGAACAGATATGGATATTATAAACACCGGCGAGGAATTCTTTCTCAACCTCAGATTGCCGGACTCTCTGCTGAAGCAAGTAAATACATTCATTTGATCTCATCAAAAAATCCAGAGATGATGCGCTCAGGAATACGGATGCTCATGACCTCAGGCATGTCAGATGAAGTGGTATTTGATAAAGTGCGTGACGTTCTCCTGGCTCAATACAACAGTTCTACAGATTCGAAATACATTGATTCACTCGCCTGGCTATGCAAAGGTTTGGCATCATCCGGAAACCAAAAGTATGCCAAAGACCTGAAGACAGTTGAAAACAATGCAACTAGCGTAAAACTCCAACGATACGCCCGTGAAAGTCGCTCTAAACTCGAATAAAAAAAGAAGTATTAATCTGGTATTTTGTTGAACAGCTTGAAAAAAACTATAGGTCATCGATTGTGGCACGTTCTATTTGGACGTGCCACAATCTGTTCTCTGTTTACCAATACCTTCCCAAAATAAATGTCACAGAGTTTATCCCTCTGTTATCATCATCAAGACCACCATTTGAAATATGATGGGCTCTCAACCCTGCAAACCAGGTAATGTCGTTGCTGGTGCTATACTCAACCCCCATCCCTGCCTGGGGATTGAAATTGATTCGTAATCCCTGCCCTTCAACCATAAAGTCTGTATAAATAATACCAATTCCGGCCTCCATATATATCCTCCAGGAACCGGTAACCAAACCATCGAGATAATAGAGTGCCAGTATGTTGGCTGAAGTGATTATTCGCGTTTCAGGTTGGACTGTGACACCCGCATGGGCTTCAACCTTAAAGCGTAAAGGATCAGGAGCTCGATGATGCCAGACAGTCTCATAATCGAACAAAGCAAAGGCAGTCCCTTGAACCCAGGTAATTTCCGATGAAGGATCGTACGAATTCCCCCCAGTCAGACCACCGCCATAACGGGTCGGGACCTGCCCGTAAATCGTGGTAGATCCGAACAGCAGAAAAAAAGCAACCAGGAAGAATATTCTGTGTCTCATAAATGCTTCCTCATTCCGACTGTGTAAATCAAAACGAGATAATAGACGAAAGACTATGCACTTAAGCTCAAACAAGTGAATTACTTGCTTGTGCTTCACCCGTTTAAGACGTATTAACAATTATCTTATTTTTTGAAAAAAACTATCTCGGTAATCCCTCACACTTGCGACATGCTAGCCGGACCACCGTAACAGCTAATAGACAGGCAAGAACCACAACCATTACCCACGTCCTTGATGACAACGTCGAAATAAATCCCATAATAGCCCCATACGATATATTTAACAGATCGTCTATTTGTAGAGATTATCATAAAAATCTCTGTAATCAACGTTCAGCTTTTTACCAGTTTTGGAAATATCCATATATTTGAAGCTCTGCATCATTGTATGGGCTGTTTCATGATCAATTTCCTCTATAAAAAGGCCTGTGGTGTAACCCACTTTACAGTACAGATATACTGTCTCACCAGGTCGATCCTGAACCCGATAATGCATTAATGGTCCAGATACATATGCCACTATCTCATTCTCTCCGCTTTTCACATTGAAATTACAGAAAGTTCCTGGAGTTACAACATCTACAACCGTGTCATTTGCAATAATTGCAAATTTACGTGCTGAACCTAAAGCACTATTTTCGCGAAATACAAAGATCGAAGTTTCATCCTCAGCAGGAGCTTCAGGTTCAACATATGAAAGGACCTGGGCATCATATGTATTTGCAGAGCAACCATTAAAAAGCACAGCAAAAAGGAGTAACATCAAAACACTGAACATACTTTCTTGTTTCATTTTCCCCTCAGATAAATCCAGAGCAAGAAAATTAGATGGTCTTCTTGCTTTGGATTTTGAAATATTGATTTTCAGTCAAAAAGACATACTTAAATTAGAATTTACCAGAAGTTAATATTTCATCTTGGAGCTTGTTGAAGGCCTTTTGAGTTGCTTTTCTGGCTGCAAGAGAAAAATCATGTTTAAATTGATCAAACTCAGCAGAGCCCTCACTTTCAACTGTTTTTTCCCATATGACTTCTCCACTTTTGTCGATTGCTTTACAAGCTATCTTCATACTAAATTTAGTCGGTGGCCAAGTAAACATACTCTCTGAGGAAGAATCAGTACTAAACACCGGTGTGAAAATATATGAAATATCGTTTGCAGCAATCTCCTGAACGTCATCAGCCGCCTGCAACTTCACCACCTTTATAAAAATATTAGACAAAATTTTGTTAAACGCTGGTTCAGTCTCTTTGTAGGGAAAATATTTCACCTTGTCCCCCCCACCACCGGGCGTAGTTACTTCTTTATTTAGATCCTCATTAGAAATGTAATAACCAACATTTTTATCTATTTTTTCCTCGACCTCTTTATCAAGAGTATTCATCGGGGGAGTAATATTTATAGAATGTCCACAACCAACCAAAGAGGACAGCAGCAGCATTGCCAGTAAGCGGTAAAAATATTTCAAACCTCACTCCTTTCAATTTTATGTTAATGTTTAAGATTCAGACGTTCATATCCAGCATTTGTTTCTATCTATAGGATATTTCAAGTACACTGGCAACATATACCCACAATAAGACGTGCTTAATCCTTAACGACTAAACAGCTGTTATACCCTGATTTAATGTAATAAGTTCAATTCTCGCTCTGGATAACCAGTTAGCTTGGCATGCAGAAATCCATAACCAAATCTACATCGCGATAACAGTTTGTAATTGTGAAACAATTGCTCATTTCATAGGTAAAGTCAGTGGCAGGTCAGTTTTTCATACAACTATATTGAATAGTGAGCATTATGCTATGGCTTCCAAGAATAGGGATTTTGGTCAAAATCGAGAGATTTTCAAAAAATAAGCACGGCCACACATTTGATATTGCGAGCATTTTTTTTGAATTTCCGAAGAGTTTGAGAAAAAGCTATTCTCGGACAGCCTCCTAGAATAGCATATTGGAGGTGGCTATCACCGGAATCCTGAAAATCCTTCACGTGTCGAATACATGATTATAATGAATATCTACTCCGGGGAATATTAAACATAACCAACTGCAGGTACATATAATGGGTGTCGTTCACTGCTGTAAACAGATCTTTAAACGTTATAGCGACCAGCACCGGGCAGTAATCTGCAAAAACTGGGTGATGCCGCTACGGGCGATTACAGTAACTTCTCTCTTCGCTCATATGGCATGGCGTGCTTACCATCCAGCACTCTTTTATACATTCGCTATTATCATCATCCACAGCCTGGTGGCTTTGCTTATCCTTGCCGAATGTAAAAGAAGCGATCGATATCATAAAACAATTGAGGATTTCGAGCGCCGTGAGGCCGCTTATAGAAACAGCTCTACACACTAATACTCAAAATAAATGCATAAGCCGCCAATAGGTTAAAATAATTGTCATTACAACACATCAAGGTTCATTAAAAACACCAGTGAACCCATGCTCATTTGACTTTACCAGGCTCCGCTCCATATACTATTAGATAACGATGCAATACTACTAGTGGGTTATCAACTATGCTTACACAATGTTTTCACCATATTTTCAGAACGTTGCTTCTTTTGTTCTATGTATTTTTTCTGACTATTCCCGCGGATATCCAGGCAGGAGAACAGGCGGAACGTGCAATCAAAGGCGTTTTAAAACTGATCTCAGATGGGAAACTCGCATCAGGTTCCACCCTCAAAATTCTTGTGAAACAGGGCAACATAAGAAATTACTGGGGAGTAAACTTCGATCTAAAAAATGAATGGGAAGAAAAAACCGGTATCCTTATTGATGCCAATGTCATGCCGCAAATGCCTGTTCTTGACTTGTTGAGCAGCAAGAGTGATTTTGATTTTACCATAGCCAGACAGCGAGAGTATCCAGACCTGTTCACTAAAGGCCTTATCCAGGACCTCACCCCATATGTGAAAAAATATGGAATGGTATTGGATGACAATCCAATTAATGGATATCTACACCCCAAAGCACAAACTGAGTTTGATGGGAAAGTTGTTGCCATCCCCGCAGACGGAGACATTGCTGTCCTATACCTGCGAAAAGATATGCTTGATGAGCCTGCCAATAAAGAAGCTTTTAAAAAGCAATTCGATCGCGAGTTAGAACCTCCAAAAACATGGGATGAGTATTTAGATCTCATTAGTTTTTTCCATGATCCAGATAACAATTTTTATGGATCATGCGAAGAACGGGATCTGCATACCGGTTGGATGTTCTGGATGATTCGATATGCAAGTCAGGCCAATCCCACCCAGTATCTCTTTGACGATGACATGCGTCCGTTGATTAACTCTCCTGAAGGGATACGGGCGACAGAACAGTACATTGCCACTATTCCCTACTCCCCTCCGGATGCATTGGTGGAAGGTAATAATTACAGCTACACGCTTCCTTTTTTTAAAAATGGTAATGGTTTTGCTTTTATCCTGACTATGTCCGCAGCCAAGATGCTTAATTCCCGACATTCAAAGCTACGGGGGAAAGTCATGATTTCTCCCATGCCGGGCAATATCGTTGGGGATGTTCTGGTACAAAAATCCTCGTTTATATACGGTAACAATATCGTTATCTCCACGAGCAGCAAACATCCGGAACTGGCATTTCTCTATGCTATGTGGCTCTCAGATCCTGAAATTTCATCTCGATCAGTACGCGTTTCAGCCGGTATGGCTGACCCATTTCGATACAATCACCTGACGAGTGCAGATCTACATAATACCTATACCAAGCAGGCACTTGATGCAGTCTTAGCGCAATCTTTAACAACGATTCCGGCAGGAACCGGTCTACCTGGAGATAATGAATATATTCAGGCTCTGAACGTAAACATATGGCGAGCTGGAAAAAAGGAACTTACACCTTCGCAGGCAATGGAAGAAACAGCACGTGCATGGGAACTCATAACTGAGAAATATGGCAGAGCAAAACAGATCGTCATCTGGAAATCATTTAAACAAAAATTTCCTTCAGCTGTATCCACCAGCCTCACACAATGATATTTCGAGGAATTCTCCTGCCAGGAAGAAATGATGGGATTTGATCCCGAAATTATGTCTCACATAACGCCAGGCTAATACAAAGGCGCAGTTTCTGAACAGGAAGTAACTCTACTGAGTGAAAATTCAGCAATATCATATGTCATCAAACAGAAAAATCACATTCAGAATTCTCTACAAACTTATATTCGGATTTGGAGCGATCGGGGTAATCGGAGGTTTTATCCTACTTCATGCTAACCGCACCATCCAGGCCACCGCAGAAGTCCTCCGCACCACAGCCACCTCACAAATTGATATTCTTTCAACAACCAATAAATTGCTCTTTCAAGCGAACCAGCTTCGCATTATGGAATCCGAACTCATTCAACTCGACGATTTTTATGCTGTTACAGGATTAATCGACCAACTCTATGATAGCACCGAGCGTTTTGAGAAAGACCTTGAGTATTTTACCAATAATGTGCTTTTAGACGACAAAGAGAAGTCGTTAATAATCATGAACAGCTGGCGGCAGTATTACTTAGACATTGCACGTATAATTCAAGCCGCCGCAACAATGAATAAAAAAGAAATTATCAGAATTTCCACATTTTCATCAAGCCCCCGTTTTCAAATTCTTTCTCAACACCTCAAGCAGGTTTCTGACACAGTAAAAGAACAAGGCAATGCACAATTTAGAAACGCATACGCAACTCTGGATTCCATGCGCCAGACCTTTCTCTGGCTCACCATTTCAGGAGTTGTCGCGAGCATTCTGTTCGCATTCATTCTTTCCCGCTCACTATCGATTCGAATAGGCAGGTTAAACCATGCGGCCGCACAACTCGCCGAGGGAAAACTCAACAAACCCGTCCCGATTGAAGGCAATGATGAGATTGCTGATCTGGCAGATGTATTCAATATTATGCAGGAGAAGATCAACTATCGCGAAAGCATGCTAAAAAAAGAGCAGGCAAAACTTGAGGATAGAGTAAAAGCCCGAACCTACGAATTAGCGGCAAGAACAAAAGAACTCGAAATCCAGACAGTAGCCCTCCGAGAGGCCAAAAACCAGGCCGAGATAGCTAATCAGGCCAAAAGCACATTTCTTTCCAGCATGAGTCACGAACTGCGCACCCCGCTCAATGCCATCCTCGGCTTTGCCCAACTACTGCAGATGGATGGCAACCTCACCGACGAACAGGCTGAAGGTATTGATATTATACACAAGAGCGGAGACCACTTGCTCACACTGATATCGGACATCCTCGATATTTCTAAAATCGAAGCCAGACGCCTTGAACTTGTGCCCTCTACTATTCATGTTCATGATTTTCTCTCAAACATTGCAAACATGATTCGAATTAATGTGAAAGAAAAGGGCCTGACCTTTGAATGCGATTTTGATCAAAATTTACCTGCAGGAATCGTAGTTGATGGCCAACGGCTCAGACAGGTCCTTTTTAACCTGCTCAGTAATGCTGTTAAATTTACCCAGCAGGGTCACATTCGATTCAGCGTATATGTCAATAATCAGAGCCCGATTATACCAAATGAATATCAGCTTCGTTTTGAAGTCTCAGACACAGGAAAAGGCATAAGCCCAGAATTTCATGATAAAATATTCACAGCATTTGAGCAGGTCGGAGATCTCCACGACAAGACGCAGGGGACAGGACTCGGACTTGCCATAAGTCAACGCCTCATTGAACACATGGGTAGCCGGATTCATCTTACCAGCACCGTCGGCACAGGGTCCACCTTCTGGTTTGATCTGCCGTGCACATCTGCATCAGTTACGCCAGAACGTTTTGACCGGAACAAAACTATTCTCGGCTATCGGGGAGAAAATCGCACACTCCTTATTGTTGATGACCACAGTTCGAACCGCTCAATTTTACGGGAATTCCTGGCCCCCCTCGGTTTTCAATTACTCGAAGCCGATAACGGATTAAGGGCAACACAACTTTTTGCCAGCGCCAAACCTGATCTCATTCTTATGGACATGGTAATGCCGGAAATGGATGGGTATCAGACTACACGTAAAATACGAAAACTTCCGGGAGGACAGAATATCCCCATTATTGCACTCACCGCACGATTGGATACTACGGAAAAAGCACGATGCACAGAAGCAGGATGCAATGGGTTTCTTGGCAAACCGCTTAACCTGACAGACCTTCTTGAAATAATAGGATCATCCCTTGAAATTACATGGGATTATAAAGATGATATAGAAGAGAGCAACAAAACCACATCAATACTCGTGTTGCCTGACACAACCAGGCTCAATGAAATTTACACATTGGCAAAGTACGGAAATATGAAAAAGATTCGTGACTGGGCTGAAGATCTCGGTAAAGAAAACCCGGAATACCTGCCATTTGCTAATAGGCTAACTGAACTTGCCAGTACCTATCAGGAACAGAAGTTGATCGATCTGGTAAAATACTATTTAGGTGATAATTCAAAATGATACAGACATCACCACATGCTGAAGATATCATCCTCATTATTGATGACCAACCTGCGAACCTTTCTCTTCTGGTCGAATATCTTGAAAATAAAGAAATTGAGGTGGTTGTTGCTGAAAACGGTACGAATGGCATAGCACGGGCTAAGTATGTAATTCCTGATCTCATTCTTCTTGATGTCATGATGCCCGGCATCAATGGTTACGAGACCTGCCAGAAATTAAAGGCTGATCCTGATACTGCAGACATCCCTGTAATATTCATGACTGCTCTCACAGATATGGTTGATCTCCTGAAAGGCTTTAATTCCGGCGGAGTTGACTACCTCACTAAGCCTGTACAGTTTGAAGAGGTCTGGGCGCGCATTAATGCTCATCTTACCATCAACCATCTTCGAAAAGATCTCAAGCAGAAGAACACATTGCTTGAACATGAAATTCAGGAAAGGCTCAAGGCAACAAACAAAATTCATAGTCAGAACGAGTTTCTACATACAGTAATCAATTCCCTTCCACATCCTTTCTATGTCATTGACGCTGATAATTACGAAGTTATTATTGCCAACACGAAAGCAGCACCTGAAAATTCCTGGGTAGGAAAAACATGTTACCAAATCAATCACAAAAATTCTGCTCCTTGCAAGGATATAGATCCTGCCTGCCCTATGGACCAGGTAAAACTCCATGCAAATCCAGTCATAGTTGAACACATCCATATTGATGACAACGGTATTCAAAAAGATGTAGAAGTTCACGTCTCCCCAATACTTGATGATCAGGGTAATGTCGCACAGGTTATCAAATATTCTATGGATATCACAGAGAGGAAACGCCTTGAGGAACATCTGAAAAATATGGCAATCACCGATGAACTAACAGGGCTGTATAACCGTCGTGGATTGCTGACATTGACAAAGAAATACCTGGACATGGCTCAGAGACAGCAGTGCTCACTTTACCTGCTCTACGCCGATCTTAACAACATGAAATGGGTTAACGATAACCGTGGTCACCAGGCCGGAGATGAACTCCTCATTGAAACAGCTAAGCTACTGAAAGAAACCTTCCGTCAATCAGATATCATCAGCCGGATTGGCGGCGATGAATTCGCTGTTGTACTTAAAGATGAACACAGTGAACACAATGAGCAGACAATAACCACCCGGCTCAATGACAATATTCGACGAAGAAACGAAGGGAATCCAAAGTTAAAGATATCGATAAGTCTTGGAGTAGCACGATACGATCCAATGAACCCCATATCTCTTGATGAGTTGCTCTCGACAGCCGATTCACGAATGTATAAATGTAAACATCAAATGAAATGACCTAAAATACTTCTACCTGCAAGTGGACAAGTACGTAAATCTGTTCTCCGTAATACTCCAGCTTCCCTTACGACAGACAACCACCCAACTCTAATAACAATATTATGTAATTACGTCACTCATTCTCAAGATAGAGTTGCCTGTATCCTGAAGACATTTTCCCATAATACTTAATAAATGAAGCATATATTTTCTGTCATGTTAGTTAATGCACATTGTCATTTAACTTTTTATAGTGTCCCGTCGATTTTGAGCCGTTCACTTTTAAAGAAGATCACTTTAGACGACGCTGCGCAATTGGTGAATGTTGATAAATAACAGCTTGCCAATGATCATCAAGACAATAGATTAACATTAAGATGAAATAGCTGTGGCACCATTGCCGCAATGCTGAACAGTATCGTAAAAACTACGCGTTAACCCACAATTAGGACTTTTCTGATTATGCTGCAAATAGACAATTACCTCTATGCCTCCAGTTTGACTGAGGCATACAATACCCTGCAATCGGTACCTGGAAGTGTGGTACTTGGTGGCTGTGGATACATTCGGCTGGGTGCGCGCAGTATCAGTACCGCCATCGACCTGTCAAATCTTGATCTTAATTTTGTTCGCGATACAGGCTCAGCCATTGAAGTCGGTGCGATGACAACTCTGCGCAGCTTTGAGACCAATCCCACTATGACCCGTCTTGCTAATGGCGTACTGAAAAGTGCTGTAGAAAATATTGTCGGTGTGCAACTCAGAAATTGTGTCACCATCGGTGGAACTGTTGCTGGAAGATATCCATTCTCCGACCCGCTCACCGCATTACTGGCACTAGATACAGAATTACAGTTTGTGAATCACGGCCGCGTCTCTTTAGAAGAGTACCTTTCGGGTAAAGGGTATAAAGATATCCTGGAGAAAATCATCATCCCTCAAGATGATCGCAGTGCTGCTTTCACCAGCATACGTAAATCGAAAACCGATTACGCTGTCTTGAATGTGGCTGTGGCAAAAAATGCGGATAACTACCGTATTGTTGTCGGCAGTCGGCCAGGTAAAGCTATGCTTTCAACTGATGCCGCCGATTATCTGACACAGAACGGCCTTGATGATAAAAGCGCTGCAGAAGCCGGCCGACTGGCAGCAGAGCAACTGCAGTTTGGTGACAATCCCAGAGGCAGCGGAGAATATCGCAAGGCTGTTTGTCCAGTTTTAATTACACGCGCTTTAACGGAGGTGATGCATGCAGCTTAGCACTCAGATAAACGGCCGCACAATCACCCTCGATTTCCCAAACGGTGAATTCTTATACGATACCCTCAGACGCTACGGATACCTCAGCGTAAAACAGGGATGTGATACAGGCTCATGCGGGCTATGTACAGTATGGCTCAATGGTAGCCCTGTACTCTCGTGCTCTACGCTGACAGCACGGGTGGGAGATAAAGAGATCACCACCATCGAAGCGCTGCAGGACGAAGCACATGAATTTGCCCAATTTATGGTGGCAGAAGGTGCAGAACAGTGCGGATTCTGTTCTCCCGGCTTTACTTTGACTGTACTTGCCATGAAACGTGAGTTAAATGATCCGACAGAAGAGGCGATCAACCATTATCTTGCAGGAAATCTCTGTCGCTGTTCCGGATATAAGGGCCAGATGCGCGCTCTTAAAAAATTCATGGGGGTTGAGTAATGAAATTTGTTGGAAAAGGAATCCCCAAAGTTGACGGTATCGCTCTTGTCAAAGGAGCACCTGCATACACAAGCGATCTCGACATCAATAATAATGCACTGATAGTCAAGATCCTCCGAAGCCCTCATGCTTCAGCAAAAATACTCTCAATAGATACCAGCGAAGCAGAGGCGATGAATGGTGTAGAGTGTGTGTTAACACATGAAAACACACCCGAAACACGATTCACTCTTGCCGGTCAGTCATTCCCGGAACCATCACCATATGACCGTCGAATCCTTGATAACCAGATGCGTTATGTGGGTGATGAAGTTGCCATCGTTGCAGCCTGTGATGAAGCGACAGCCCTGGCAGCTCTCAAAACAATCAACGTTCAGTATGAAGTGCTGACACCGGTTCTGGACCCCGAAGATGCTCTCGACAACTCTACTCTGGTTCACGAAGAGCAACCATTTACCAATTTCCCCATTGGTAACGATGCCTCCAGAAACATCGCAGCCAGCCATTACACCGAACAGGGCGACGTGGAAGCAGAGTTGGCAAAATGTGATGTAGTCATTGAGCAGACTTACAACACCCAGGCACAGGCCCATGCCATGATGGAGACCTATCGTGCCTCCACTTCATTTGATGTAAATGGTCGCCTGCAGGTGATGACTTCTACGCAAATCCCATATCATGTGCGTAGACACCTCTCTCGTGTACTTGATATACCACGAAGCAAAATCAAGGTGCTTAAACCGCGACTTGGTGGTGGTTTTGGCGGCAAACAGACTGCATCGGTTGAGATCTTCCCCGCTATTGTAACGATGAAGACCGGCAAACCGGCAAAAATCGTCTACACACGGCAGGAAACGTTTGCCTGCACAACCAGTCGTCACGCCATGCAGCTTAAGGTACGACTCGGTGCAGACAAGCAAGGCAACATTAAAGCGGTCGATATCTTCTGTACTTCCGATACCGGTGCCTACGGCGAACACGCCCCCACCGTTTTCTGGGTTGTTGGGCAAAAGACCATGCCGCTCTACAGCAAGGCAAAAGCCTGCCGTTATCACGGCCATGCTCTCTATACCAATAAAGCTCCTGCAGGTGCCTTAAGAGGTTATGGCGCTACTCAAGGGACATTTGCTCTTGAATCAGCGGTTAATGAACTTGCAGCACAGCTTAAGATGGACCCGGCTGAACTGCGACTGAAAAATCTCATCTCAGAAGGTGAGGCACATCCTGAATTATCCGGATCTACACCTGGGAATCCGTCTATCTTAAAATCGAGCAGCCTTCACCAGTGCATAAAAACAGGTAAAGAGCTGATCGGTTGGGACGAAAAATTCCCCAGTGTTAAAATCAGTGAAACAAAAGTGCGCGGCTACGGTATGGCAGTCACTATGCAGGGTTCGGGTATCGCCAAGATAGACACAGCCTCAGCAATGCTTAAACTCAATGAAGACGGATTCTTCACCCTGAGCCATTCCGCATCTGATATGGGCCAGGGCTCCGACACCATACTCTGCCAGATTGCGGCTGAGATTCTCGATGTAGAAATGGATCAGGTTGTGGTGACAAGTTTCGATCTGGACACCCTGCCATACGACCCCGGCGCATATGCTTCAAGTGGCGCATATGTTACCGGCAAAGCAACATGTATTGCTGCTGAAGACATGGTAAAGCAATTATGCACTGCAGCTGCCAAACTTATGGATAGTGATGTAAACGAGATTGAATACGGTGCAGGTGTCTTCACAACAGCAGACAACCGTACCATGGAGCTTTCTGAACTGGCGCAAACCTTATGCTCATTTGCAGGGATGGATATGCTGGTTGCTAAAGGCACATACGGCGGCGACACCTCACCACCACCTTTTATTGCAGGTTTTGCAGAGGTCGAGGTTGATCTTGAAACAGGTGAATCTGTAGTAACTGACTACGTTGCGGTGGTCGACTGCGGCAAGGTGCTCAACAAGAATCTTGCACGAATTCAAGTAGAAGGCGGAATTGCCATGGGCATCGGCATGGGCCTCTATGAAGAAGTTCGTTACAGCTCAAAAGGACGTCTCTCTACCAGTTCATTTATGGAATACAAAATTCCAAGCAGGCAGGATATCCATGATATCCAGGTGGCGTTCGAAGAAAGCCACGAACCCACCGGACCCTATGGAGCGAAATCCATAGGGGAAGTTGTTTGTAACACGCCTCCACCAGCTATCGCTCAGGCGATCTTTAATGCCACAGGCATTCAATTCAGGGAGTTGCCGATCACCGCCGAAAAGGTGTTGCTTGGTCGGTTAAAAGACAATGGTCAAAACAGATAACACAGGTACGTTCTTAACAGCTTTTGGTATTCGCCCAAAGGATGTGGTGAGTATTATTGGTGCAGGCGGCAAGACATCACTGATGTTTCACCTGGCCCGTGAAGCTAAAAATCAGGGACTGAGGGTGCTGGTTACAACCAGCACCAGAATCCGTGTTCCTGAAGAGAGCCAGTATGATAGCATTGACCTCAGCGGCAAACTCTTCTCAGACCGGGAGATTCAGGACGCCGGTGTGTATGTTGGCGGCCTGCCCGATGAAGACCCTGAGAAAATCACCGGTGTTCGTAGCGATCTGCTCGCATACCAATGTAAAAAATTTGATCTGGTACTGATTGAAGCTGATGGAGCCGCTGAAAAGCCGCTCAAAGGATGGAAGAGCACCGAGCCGGTTATAGCTGATTTCACAAGCACGACCATTGGTGTGGTAGATATCCAGACAATCGGTAAAGAGATCTCTGAAGACCTCGTTCACCGACTGGAGATATTCAGCCAGATCACCGGAGCAGATGAAGGGGAGAACGTGCAACTTGGTCATCTATTGCGAATGATTGTTCACGATGATGGACTCTTTGGAAGCGCCTTCGGCCGGGAAATTCTCTATATTAATAAAGTCGAATCTGCGATGGATATACAATATTCCAAGCTCTTGCAATCACAGATGGAAGGCCTGAAAATGATAGCAGGAAGCGTACACGAGGCTACTATTTGTGAGTAGTGTCGATGCCATTATCCTTGCTTCAGGGCTCTCGCGCCGAATGGGGAGCAACAAGTTATTGCTCCCTCTTGGTGACTCCACGGTAATCGATCAGCTCCTGCAAACCTTTCCATATCACCTTTTTCAAAAGGTGATTCTGGTTACCGGTGATGAACAGATCGGCAAAATTGCCCATACCTATGATGTAACCATTTCGTATAACCACAATCCGGCATCCGGAAAAAGCGGATCTATTCACTGTGGCCTTGCTGAAAGTACCGCACGCGACGGGGTAATGTTTACAGTGGCTGACCAGCCCTTTCTCACTCAGGACATTTTTCGTACTATTCTTGAATATTTTCGTCAAAACAATCAGACCATTGTTTATCCGGAGGTCAACGGTGTACCGCGCAACCCGGTAATATTTCCAGCTGTTTTCCTCAACGATCTCGAAGAACTTCGAGGTGATAGTGGTGGGCGCACACTCTTTGACCAATACCCGGATAAAACTCTGGCTGTTCCATTCGATTCAGCAGATGATTTCATGGATATTGACACACCCCAGACATATCAGGATGTAGTTTCTCGATGGAAGACAATACGCTCATAGTTGTCCGTGGCGGTGGTGATATCGCCACGGGCACCATCTGCCGATTGCACCGCTGCGGCTATAAAGTGCTGGTACTTGAGATAGCTCAACCCAGAGCGATCCGACGGACAGTCTCTCTTGCCGATGCGGTTTATACCGGTAGCCACACTGTGGAAGGCGTTACCGCAGTACTCGCTGATAACATCGAACACTGTGATAAGATCTGGCAGAACGATGCTGTTGCAATAATGGTTGACCCCAAAGCTGAATGCCTGCTAGCCTTAAAACCATTAGCTCTTGTTGATGCTGTTCTGGCAAAAATAAATCTTGGCACCACGAAAGATATGGCAGCAATCACCATAGCGCTCGGACCAGGCTTTTCAGCAGGCGAAGACGTCGATGCAGTCATAGAAACAGCACGCGGCCACAACCTTGGCCGTGTGATTTACACTGGCTCTGCACTCCCGAATACAGGAATCCCCGGTTCAGTGGGAGGATACAGCGCAGAGCGGGTTATTTATGCGGAGAATTCGGGTACCCTTGTTATTGTCAAAGATATAGGAAGCATCGTCAAAAAGGGAGAGGTTATCGCAACCATTGATAACGTACCGGTATATGCCCCTTTTGAAGGTGTGATCCGCGGAATGATTCAAAATAACAGCCCAGTGAAAAGGCAGCTGAAAATTGCCGATATTGACCCGCGCCTTTCAGCTACTGAATATTGCTTAACCATCTCGGACAAAGCCCGCTGCATAAGCGGTGGTGTTCTTGAAGCCATCCTTTTTCTCCAATCTTCACCCTCTATACACTAAACGATGGATATTGAAATTTTACAAACACTCAACCGCTGCATAGAAGCAAACGAACCTGTCGCTCTTGTCACAGTTATTGCCAATACCGGCTCGTCCCCGGGTAAAGCCGGAGCAATGATGAGTGTACAGTCTGACAAGCGTATCTGCGGCACCATCGGAGGTGGCAATCTTGAGTTTCAGGCGATTGATGAAGCTGTTAGCTGCCTCGCTTCAGGCAAAAGCAAAGAGGTGAGCTACGCCCTGAAACCGGGCGGAGATCTTGGTATGACCTGCGGGGGAGAATTGCGGATTTTTATCAGGATCTTCAAGGCTCAATCGCAATTGATAATAGTCGGTGGCGGCCATATAGGTCTTGAGCTGTATCAGCTTGCCGTGCATCAGGGATTTCAGGTAACTGTCATTGATGACCGTGAAGAAATAGTGAGCCCGCAACGGTTCCCACATGCAAACCGTATTTTCACAAACAATATTGTCAAAACCCTGCAGGAATTTGCAATATCTCCAAATAGCTACATAACGATTGCCAGCAGATCCCACGATACAGACAGGCAGGCCCTTGAAGCGGTTGTTACCTCTAATGCAGCATATATAGGTATGATCGGCAGTCGCAACAAAATTAGGCTAACGCTCAAACACCTCATAAACACAGGTGTTTCACGTGAAAACGTCGCGGCTGTTTATGCACCGATGGGGCTCAATATTGCTTCCATTGTCCCGAAAGAGATTGCTGTAAGTATTATCAGTGAGATACTGCTGGTTAAAAATAACGGCTCACCGCAACATATGCGAACAGTGAAAGACATAGAGTATTAGCGTCACGTCAACGCTGATCTCTCAGTATTTTGCTTATCCACCTCTGGAGCCCTGCTGAAAAGTTACAGGTTGAAGATAGATGAAAGGTCTTTGCCTTTTACACAATGAATACGAGTACTAACCTAAAAACATAAATAGATGGCGTGAACGGGTTATTCCGAACACAACAGTCTGTTACTTCAAAAACCGCCAATTCAATTTCTCAGGAAACCCTATGCTCAATTTTACCATTGATACCGAAACATGTATCGCCTGCGGCCAGTGTGCCAGTGACTGTCCTGCCATGATTATCAGTATGGAAACAGGATTGCCGACCATTCATCCGGATCTTGAACAGTTTTGTATTGGCTGTATGCACTGCGTAGCTATCTGCAGCGAGGGTTCCGTTTCGATTCTCGGTTACGGTCCCCAAGAGGGTATGGAGTTCAGCAAGGATATGTGGCCTGAACCCGAAAAGATGGAAGCTCTCATCAAAGGGCGAAGATCCACGAGAAATTATCAGGAGCGAAATGTTGATTCGGCGCTCATCAATAAGCTTGTAGAAGTAGCCTCACATGCACCGAGTGGTCACAATGACCGTGGACTGCTCTTCACCCTGCTTGATGATAAAGGCTGTGTATTTGATCTTCGTGAAAAGACCTTTGAAGAACTCGACACATTGATCGAGGCGAATAAGCTGCCGGAAGGAATGGAGATGTTTATCGATATCAGCAATGCCTGGAAACATTCCGGAAAAGATATCCTTTTCAGGGGTGCCCCGCATCTGCTGATAGTGTCGGCAAGCGAAGAGTGTGCATCTCCCCTGCATGACGCTATCATCGCCTTATCGACATTTGAACTCTACGCTGCCAGTAAAGGCATTGGCACAATCTGGAATGGGCTTGCAACCCTCACCATTTCTGAAATTCTCCCGTCCCTGAGAACAACCCTCGGCATTCCGGAAGATCATAAAATTGGTTACGTGATGGGATTTGGACTGCCTGCAATCAACTTTAAACGAACCATCAACCGTGGTGCACCAAACATTAACAGAGTTACATCTATCTGAGACTGACGTATTGATATGTAATAAAAAAACGGGCAGGATCATATGATCCTGCCCGTTTTACCAGTCGTATCAGAAACATCCTGATTACCCTGTTTTTTTTTTACGATTTGTAATGGGCTGCCAGCCTAAGAGACTTGCGATTCACAATACTTGAGTATGGGAATCTCAAAAGGGACGCTGGATAGCAGTCTCTATCAGCTCGCCCGAAATGTGAAATATTCAGGTTAAGCTACAGTTACAAGCTCGAGGTCGAAAATCAGGGTCTCGCCAGCAAGTGGCGGATTACCGTCAAGTACAACAGAATTTTCTTTCAACTCGGCAACAACTACAAGAACAGCCTCATCGTCTTCGTCGGTAAGCTCAAGCTCATCGCCAACGGTGAGTTCAAAATCGCCTGGCATTTCTTCGAGAGGCACTTCAATAACCATCTCTTCACTGCGCATACCGTATGCTTTCTCTGGAGTCAGGGTGATGGTCTTCTTATCGCCCACAACCATGGTCAAAATTCCTTCCTCAAAGCCTTCAATCAGGTCGCCCTGGCCGAGGGTGAACTCCAATGGCTCTTCACCTGCTGTGGAATCAAATATGCTGCCGTCTTCAAATCTGCCTGTATAGTGGACGGATACTTTATCGCCGTTTTTTGCCTGAGTCATGTCGTACTCCTTTAATCTACAATCTGTGTAGTCTGTTCTAAAAAAAACGCGAACCGACGTATCCATACGCCACCCCACGTTCTGTCAATAATAAATCCTATCAATAATCGTTTGTAACAGGGATTTCTTCAAAGAGAGTATCGGTACAGAAAAACTGCTATCTGGAACTTCCGGAAGTAGTACTTCAGTCACCTGGCAGTGATCAACCTCATATGTGGGTGACCGGCAAAAACGATTTAGACAGTGCAAATACCAGCTATGTGAGCAAATTACAATCGTAATCTGCCCCTGGTCACAACCCATTCAGGATGTCTAAAACAGGGATTATGCAAAGCTGATACCATTATCCACTTATATTAATACGATGCCAAATAAACATACCATCTAACTCTCCTAAAAGAAAAAGGGTGCTGACCCGAAATTGGATCAGCACCCTTTACTTACTACTCTTTCTGTCACAAGAGGCTATAGCGGCGGCTCTATGTTAATCATCAAGGGATTCAGGCAGGATCATGTTCAGGACAATTGCAAGAATTGCTGCAGGCAGAATTCCTGAAGTAAGCAGAATTTTCAGTGTACCCGGTACATGCTGCAACGCCTCGGGAACAGCCTGAAGACCGAGCCCGATTGAAAGAGAAATTGCCAGAATCAGCATATTTCGTCTGTTCCAGATAACGTCACTCAACATAGTAACACCTGCGGAGACAACCATACCGAACATCACGATAACACCACCACCAAGAACTGAGATCGGCATTGCCGCGATAAGTGCACCAACTTTTGGAATAAGGCCTGCACATACCAGAAACAGTGCACCGAAAGTAACAACATGACGACTCATTACACCGGTCATTGAGATAAGTCCGACGTTCTGACTAAACGATGTATTAGGTAGACCACCAAACAGACCGGAAAGCGCAGTTCCCAGGCCATCAGCCATGGTACCACCAGCGATCTCTTTATCGGTTGCCTCACGACCGGCACCACCTTTGGTAATACCCGAGATATCACCAACGGTCTCAATTGCCGAAACAAAAGACATCAGACACATACCAATTATTGCAGCCATGTTGAATTCGACACCAAATTTCATTGGAGAAGGCACCGAAAACCATGCAGCGCTACCGACCTTGCCAAAGTTTACCATTCCCATCGGGATGGCGACAACATAACCGACAATAAGCGCGATCAGTACAGCTGCAGTTGAGGTCATACCTTTAGTGAAAAACTTTAGACCCATGGTCACAACGATAACAATCAATGCAAGCGCCCAGTGATTAAGCGCACCAAACTCAGGTTTACCCATAAGCGGCACACCGCCCGCAGCATATTTAACCCCCACTGGAATTAACGCCAGACCGATTGTCAGAACAACAATACCTGTCACCAGAGGTGGCAACAGATTACGCATTCTGCCAATCACCGTTCCAAGACAGAAATGGAAAATCCCGCCAACAATAACACCACCGAAAAGTGCTGCCATTCCTGCAGTTTTGACGATCGGAATCATAATCGGAATAAAGGCAAAACTGGTACCCTGTACGATAGGGAGACGAGCACCTACAGGCCCTAAACCAATAGTCTGCAGCAGGGTTGAAATGCCGGCAAAAACCATGACGATCTGAATCATATAGACCATCTCAGCAGAGCCAAAAGAAAAACCGGCCGCCAATGCCACTATTATTGCTGGCGTAACGTTACTGGCAAACATCGCAAGAACATGCTGAATACCCAGCGGTATCGACTGCCCTAAAGGTGGTAAGTAATCGGGGTTCCTTAAATCTTCACTACGTGTAATTCCCATTCTGGGCCTCTTAATGTAATTCATCTTAACGCTAAAAAAGCACAAATCTAGTAAGTTATACGACCAAATGTCAAGATAACTTTACATTATTGTCGGATTTTTTCTTTTGGGATTTCGGCACATAGATTTTGATTAGCCGATCTGATTATTACACATGTTTGGCAGGCCTATTGAAGAATTCAAAGGCGAAGAGAGTGTATCTCTAAAATAACGCCTGATGCAGTATAATCAGGTGTCAATGAAAGGCTGCTAACTAACGAGGAGCTTCACAAACTCATTTTTGACAGAAAACCAGGAGGATGACCGAGAATTTGAATTTTGGTCAAAATCGAGACATTTTCAAAAAATACATACAGCAATATATATTGATATCGGAGTCTTCGCTTACCTGCGAGCATTGCTTTTTGATAATAACAGAGAGTCTGAAACAAATGGCATTGTCGGATAGTCTCCTAGTTCTTTTTCCTGCCAAGAGGCACAGCAACCACCCGGCGGAGAGAACTATTCAACTTAAACGATCTACCCTGTATTGTTTTATCAAGTGTTAGTGTCCTATTGCCTATCTGAATGGTCGTGCCAGCCTGAACAGTGCCGAATGCGTCAATGGAAATAATTCGCATATCCACACCAAATTGATCTGAATATTCTTCATCAGTAAATCGTTTATCGTCTCCTTTATCCACGCGTGAGTACTTTCCGGTCCCGGGTATGAGGTTCAGACGTAAGAGTTGCTGCTTGATATCCTCAGCCTCACGTTCCATTTGTCGTATTTTCCTCGAACGAGCCCCACCGTGCTGCATCTGCTGGATGATTTCATCCTGCAGCTCAGACATGTGATTTTTTAGCTCACGTTGGAAGACAAATCGTTCCGGCAGAACACCCGCTGCCAGCAGTGACGGTGTTGATTGTTCTGAACCAACATCACCAAGCGTCATGCTCCCTCCTGCTACAAGTTCACCACCCACCACAACACTGTCACGTCTGCAGCGTATATTTTCATCGGCATGGATCACACTGTAATACGCCTGTTTCCTGATAACACAATTGCCACCTGTGGTGATTCGTCCCTGCTCTATAAATAGTATATCCGCATCACCACGTGCAGAGATGGTCGTTTTTTTACCGGTTATTCCACTTTTCAGCACTACGTTGGCACCGCCTTCGACTGTCGCTGAACTGATCGTACCACCGATTTCGATATCACCTTCTGCCTTGACAATAAATCCTGGCTGAACAGCGCCTTTAATGATCACACAATTTTTTGATTCGATATTACCCGTGGCAAAATCTATATCGCTATTAATTTTCTGTTTGGTACTCACCTGAATTACACTGCCACGGACAACTGAAAGCACCCCGTCACCAGTAGCTCTTACCTGATGGGTATCGTCTGAATACTTTACGGATCCAAGTGTCTTAACTTTGATATCCTTTCCTGGTTTAGCCTCAATCTCCTCTCCAAAAACATTTTTCCCTGAAATTCCGGAGTGCGAAGGAATTTTAGTGGCCAGCAGATCACCAGTGTTAACCGGTACCATTATCCGCCGATCCCGAAAATCAATAGAACCATTTTCCATTATTTTCCCGGCAATAGGCCCTATCTCTATCTCATATCTCAGGTAGGCATCCTTACTTCCCCCACACTCGACCCCTTCAGCAATTGGAAATGTGGCAAATTCCATCAACCCCTGTTGAATGAATTCTTTTGCCTTTGTAACCTGATCAGCATTCACACCAAAAACAATACCACTCTCTTCAAGAAGCTGTTCCAAATCTTCTGTTAATAGGGATTTACAATCTTTAAGCGGTGGATGTACAGACAGGATCACCTTCATTTTACCATGATCTATACGAAACAGCGGCTCAACCGAAACCTCGACAACCTCTTCGTTGGTGCCTTGTGGGGTAAACAGGTTAACACGAGGGTAACCAGTTACTTCAGCGACAAGCTGGTCTTTATCTTTGAGTAATTGAGTACCCTTTCCTGCCTCAACCTTTTGCTTCTGAAAACCCTTATCTTTGAACCTCTCAAAATTCCCAAAGTCGAGGAGCAGGTCCCCTTTACGGACGAGTTCCGCAACCAACACTTTATCTGCAGAATCGTCTTCACCTATCTGCACGCGTCTGGTTGTAAAATGAAGAGTCGGCTCAAATATTTTCTTTTCTTTCTTGCGATCGCTTGATGAACCCTGTGTCATTACCATTTCTCCGGAATGCACTATTCTGGGGTGACTGAATCCACACACCTTCTAGTCTTAATTTATGAGTTATTTCGAGAGGCCTACTTAATCGATATCAGTTTTTCCTCCTTAAATGCAAGGAACAGAGCCAATAATTGTCCAAATTCCATAGCTAAAAGCATGAATTCAGTCAAAACATTAGTCCTCTAAGAGGCTGCCCGTAATAGATAATGATTTTCTACATGCAATTTTTCTTGTTCATACGCGCAATTATGGGTTTAATAAAATTGCTGCCAACAGAAGTGCTTAGGTTATTTAAACATTTACCAGGCAATTTGAGGAAAGTATGAAGATTGGAATAATAGGTTTACCCCAGACCGGGAAAAAAACACTTTTTCAGGTCCTGACCGGAAGTGAACTTCGTGAACAAAGTGGTGCCCCAAAACCTGTTCCAGGCACCGCTGATATTCTTGATCAGCGTTTTGACAAACTCGTCAGCATGTATCATCCAGTTAAAGAAAGTCGGGCCCGACTTGACCTTGTCCTCCTCCCCAAAATAGAGCAGGAAACGATCGCCCGTGGTGACATCTTCAGAGAGATTAATGACGTCGATGCTATCTGCCACGTGGTAAGGGCATTTGAGGATGATGCCATTTACCATGAAGCCGGTTCAGTCGACCCTATCCGTGATGCTGAAATGGTCAATTCAGAGCTTCTCCTGCATGACCAGATCTTTGTCGAAAAACGGATAGAACGCCTCGAGACGAGCCTCAAAAAAATCAGGGATGATAAAAATCAGTTGGAACTTGAGCTATTACAACGCATGCTCACGCATCTCGAATCGGAAACACCACTGCGACTTATGGAATTCAACGACGATGAAAACCTCCAACTCCGCAGTTATCCGCTTATCACCAGAAAAGAAATGATCATCGCCTTTAATGTCGCTGAAGATCAGCTTGACGATTCAACCCTCGCTGACAAAATCAAACCCGTCTGCGATAAGGAAAAAATTGAAGCAATGCTTGTCTCAGCCCAGGTAGAGTCAGAAATAGCCCAACTCGACAGTGAAGAAGAAAAGCTGGAGTTCATGCAGGATCTGGGAATAGAAGAACCGGCACTTGAAGTCCTTACCCGCTTATGCCTGCGCGCTCTTGGACGTATTTCATTTTTTACCGTCGGCCCGGAGGAGGTTCACCAATGGCTCGTAAGAGTTAACTCGCCCGCTCCTGTTGCTGCCGGCGCTATCCACTCTGACCTGCAGAGAGGTTTTATTCGGGCCGAAGTGATGAAATACGATGAGCTTATAGAGTATGGAAGCGAAGCCGAATTGAAAAAGGCCGGAAAATTCCACGTACAGGGAAAAGAGTATATCGTAGACGATGGCGATATTCTCAATATCCGCTTTAAGGTATAAGCACGTTAGCCAGGACGTAGGCCAAAGGTAAAAGGACTGAGTGTTTCAGAAGCATATTGCATGTTCAATGCAATTTACTCAGTCCTGCCCCCCTTTAACCTCAGTCCTTTTGTTGTCCGTTATTTCAGTCGAGCGCATTGAGCATTTCTTTAATAGGCGGATGATCACCAGCCGCCTCCCCAACATAATGATACCGCATAGTACAGTCAGTATCTATTATTACTGCCCCACCCAACTGTAGAGCACTCCCCTGAATAAAACCCGGTGTATAGCCTTCTTTTAATGCTGAAAACCCCCGGCTTATAGCCTTTATTCCCAACAACCCGCTTACACCACTACGAAACCCCAACAACCGAAATGACTCCCGTGAAGGGTCTGTAAAGATCTCCCCCTCAAATCCGGACGAAGCTTTAAAATCCTTCAGGTGAGCCACCTCTCCGGAACCGACTACAACCAGCCTGGCCCCTTTATCCTGAAACGCAGAATAGCTTTCACCAAGTTCAGCAACCTGCTGACGACAAAACATTCAGCCAAAGTGCCGGACAAAAACGAGAACTGCAACGTGCTCCGACCAGAACCAGGAAAACTCTACCGCCATTCCCATTTCATTGTATGCGGCAACATCACCTAACTTTTTAATGGATACGTTTTTATCAATCATGCTATCCACCACTATGCACATAATTTTAAACAGTTTAGAATCCGTTGACGTATTCCAGCGATTTCCCCATCATGTAACGGCTATAGTTTAAGCCGGACCAGATATACTTACTATTGCAATCACCACTGGAATTTCCAGTGCTCCATCAAAATCCGTCTAATTTTTTTGCCATAAACAGGTCCTGCCTGTAAGAAAATTGCTACTCGCCCCCAGAATAGGAGGCGATGAATCTATTCTGCTCATGCTGGATACGTCGACGACAGACGGCGTTACCCACTTCATTTCGAAAATAAAGGATATCATTTCAACTACACTACCCTGAAAAACGAGGTGACTGTTCGGTAACTGGTAATGTTGGTTCAAGCCTGTATCCAGATGACAGTCGAACCGCCTACACCCAGATTAAGCATGCCAATATCCTCATGCATAATGACAAACAACCCGGCACCAACAAACAGTTATAACTCCTTTTTTTGACAGGTAATTCTGATCAACCTCGCTATTTTTCGCATTTTTTTCTTACTCTCGTCATGCATTTTCATTATTGCTCATCCATCTGATATTATTGATTTTTAAATCACCTTTCTCTCCAAGATCTTCGTGTCTTCACTCTGCACAGACAAAAAAAATGTTGTTTACCCTACCTTCATAGAATAGTTTATCTATTTTTCCCTTTATAACAAGATACTTACCTGACATGCGGATTCATTGTCAGTCGTTTTTTATGGTACCGCCATAAGGATACGACAGGAATCTGGGACACAGAGGAAATAGAGTAAATATGGAAAAAAGACTACACACCTTATCTTGTATAGTTCTAGCCATGCTGATAAGCCTGACTACCTGTCTTACCCCTGCCCTCGCTTCACACCCACCCGACCCTATAAAAGATACAGATTGGGATTATTCACAACAAAGTAGCCTTGCGGAAATTGAAGCCCAGTTCAATCTCGCCCGAGCTAATGAAAACACACAGAACGGTTGCTCTCTCCCCCCTATACAACTCCCGAATCAGTATAAATGGGATACCATGAGTGACAATGAAAAGGCGCTCTGGCTGATTAACGATGAGCGACGAGCAAGAAATTTAGAACTCCTTGACGGAACAGAAGATAATGTTACAGAAGTAGCCAGATATTACGCAGATTACCTGATGAAAACAGATACCTTTGACCATCTTGCTGACGGTCGTTCGCCGTGGGAAAGGCTTGCCAGCGCAAAGGCAATTCATACCTGCAGTGATTTTCTTAGTGTGGCTGAAAACCTTGCAGTATTCTGGTCCGGCACAACTTTTCCCCTCGAGCAGGCTGTCTATATGTGGCTCTATGCTGACAGTGGCAGCAACTGGGGACACCGACACACAATCTTATGGGATGCGTTCAACGATAATAGCGGTATGACTGGTAGTGAAGGCTTCCTCGGCATTGGTCGTGCTACAGGCAAACACCATGGTTACCCGAAGGCGGAAATTGTCGTTATGAATGTCTTTGATCCCTGCTCTTCATGGAATTGACCACACTAGGAGGGTGTCCGAGAATAGAAGTTTTCGTTCAGATCGAGGCAAACTCGAAAAATTACCGCAGGCATATACTTAATATTCCGAGGATAATTTTTCGAGTTTAACGAAGATATGGGCGAAAAGGCCATTCTCGGACAGCCTCCTGGTCAGTCCCTGCTCTCCCCATTCTTTAATACGTCACGTTGTCACAGTTGCTTCACTTTTGTCGCAACATAACGTTTTTGTCATCTTGGACCAATTCGGACGACGACGTCCTTATTGTCAATCAAACCATCTTCCACGCCATTAAATTATGGACATAACAGGGTATTAAGTTGCTAATCAAACGATTGGCATGACTTTTGCGATGTGATTGGGAAATTACGAGGAGTAGTTCTAAATGAGAGCAACTGTTCCAACAGATCCAGGCAATAAGGAGTGTACCCAATGTCAAAAAAGAACGTAGAAGAGTTACTCATAGCGGGTGGGGAAAACGAGGCAATCCGGAATAAGTACGACGCAGTGAAATCAATGGATGAATTTGTCGTACAGGCCGGAGAAGACGGGTATCAGTTCAGCACAACTGATCTTGAAGATGTTCTCCGTGAATCAGGAGATTCCTTTGAGTCATTCGGCAATCCTGCAAAGCGAATGATCTGGTGGTTCTGAATGATCAGCCCCTCAGGCATGTAAAAGGCTGCATTTTCTGATAGCCGGACTGATCCACCGGCTATTAGATACGTGCTGTGACTGAAGAATTACAGACAGGGAGTTCTGAATCAATCTTCATCAAAATTATAATCACCCTTTTTACAGAAAACACAGCGTAAAGTAGGATCTTCTTTATCAAAGATGTGCTCCCACTTGCTCTCTATAATTTCGTCATATTTCTCTTTTCCGCACCAAATACAGACCCACTTGTCGCCTTCTTCTGTCTCAAATAAATGCATCTACTTACCTGTTGTTATAATTATACATATATAAACATCTTCACTAACGTGAAAATGCCGCGTTTTTGAATGCGCTATCCTATTCTGTTTTTATGCTAATTGCCATTATTTCCGGCTATGCGCTGAAACAGCAAAACAACACCATATACGCCAGTACAATAAAAAGCGGTTTACACTCATGAGAGCACAAACCGCTTCTTGCTTAAAAGATAATTACCTGGATCTCGAAAAGTATCTTGAAAAATCTATCTTTTATCTAACACACCACTGATAGGCATTCTGGAACATCTTTATCCACGGCGAAACCTTAAGATGTTTCAGATCTTCAGGCAGGTAATGTGCCTGCCAAGAGAGAAATGCACGCTCAGGATGGGGCATTAAGGCCAGATGACGTCCATCTGCCGAACACAGACCTGCAAGACCTTCCGGTGATCCGTTCGGGTTAAATGGATACTTTTCGGTGGCCTCACCATTGTCATCCACATAGACCATCGGGGTCATGCCGTTTGTTGTAACCTGCTCTTTGATGGCAGCGTCAGGGAAGTGCAGCTTTCCTTCACCATGATCGACATGGATTCCGAAAACAGTCCCTTCCATACCCTGCAGCATCATCGCATTACTTTTCTGCACCTTAACGCTTGCCCAGCGAGACTCAAATCTCCCTGAATTATTGCGGATAAAACGCGGCTGCTTTTCTGCCGGAACATCAAGTTCAGGAACCCAGCCCAAAAGACCGAACAACTGGCAACCATTACAGATTCCCAGAGTAAAGGTATCTTCACGATTATAAAAATCCCTGAACATTTTCTGCAGACGATCATTAAACATAATGGTAGCTGCCCAGCCTTTTGCTGACTCAGGAACATCGGCATAAGAAAAGCCGCCGACCGCTGCCAGACCACGGAACTCGTCAAGATTTACCTTGCCGGCCAACAAGTCATTCATGCAGATATCCCACGGCTCAAAACCTGCGGCATAAAATGCACTTGTCATCTCGCGATCAGAGTTGGAACCCTCATCACGCAGAATGGCAACTTTTGGCTTATCTGTGGCTGCTAGGCGCTCTGCAGGAGTTGGCTGCGGCTCAAACGGCAGCACATATGCAGGACCTTTACGATCATGGATGTTTGCCTTTTCTTCAGCTGCACACCCGGGATTAGACTGTAAACGCTCAAGCTGATAGCTTGTCTCTTCCCACCAGCTGCGAAGCTCAATCATTGATTCATCGAGTACCGATTCGCCGTTAAAGCTGACCTTTACCTGTTTATCTGTGGTTGTTTTACCAATCACACTGTTTGTGATTCCTGCACTTTTAAGCAATTGCTGAACCGCAGCAAGATTCGCCTCAGTACACTCAACCACCATGCCCACTTCTTCAGAGAAGAGCGTATCAACAACTGAATCATCACCTTTGAGGCTAATATCCAGTCCGCAGTTACCTGCAAAAGCCATCTCAAGTACAGTGGTAACAAGACCACCATCACTACGATCATGACCAGCGCTGATAAGGCATTTATCGATCATCTGCTGAATAGCATTAAATGCCGCTTTCAATTTTGCAGGATCATCAACGTCAGGGCTGACATCACCAAGCTGACGATGTACCTGGGCAAGAGCACTGCCGCCCATGCGATTTTTTCCATCAACAGGATCAATGAAAACCAGGACAGAGTTACCTGCCTGCTTAAGATCAGGGTTAACCTTTTTGGTGAGATCAGCCATCGCTGCATAAACAGAAATAACCAGTTCGCGCGGAGATTTTACTGTCTCGTCACCAACCATTGTTGCCATGGAGAGACTGTCTTTTCCACCATCAACCGCGATACCAACCTCAATCATGGCATCACACATCGCTTTGGCAGCATCGTAAAGGGCTGCTCCCTCACCTTCAAGCTTTGGAGCCCACATCCAGTTGGCTGAACACTTCACCTGATCCAAATCATCAATCTTTGCCCATACAAGGTTGGTCATAACCTCACCTACGGCCATACGCGCACCGGCAGCAGGATCAACAAGCATCTTGATTGACTGCTCACCGATTGCGGTGGCAATTCCTGTAAGACCAAAATGCGACTGAGCAACAACCGCAACATCAGCAACAGTAAGCTGGAGCGGACCACAACATTGCTGCTGAGCGATAAGACCTGTTACTGCACGATCTACCTTGTTGGTCAAAAAGCGTTTTGAACCGACAGAGACCAGTCGCAACACTTTATCCAGAGCGTCTTTCACAGTGAGATCAGCTGGTAACTCAAGCGGCTTACCGACATATGGCTTTCGATTATCTTCGAAAGTCTTCTGCGGGATTTTTCCAAGTAGTGCATCCAGATCGATATCAACAGGGGTTGTTCCGTCATTTGCATCGTGAACAACAAATTTCAGATCGCCGGTTACTACACCAAGCACCTCGCAGCCAACTTTTTCACGCTCACAAATTGCCTTAAACGCTTCAATATTGTCAGGGCTGATGAGTAAACCGCATCGCTCCTGATACTCGGCAACATAGATTTCCAAAACAGACATGGTAGGATCACCCACCCGAATGTTGCGAATTTCCACTCGACCACCGGAATTCTCAACCAACTCTTTCATAACGTTGGCCGGTCCACCTGCACCCTGGTCATGCATAACATCGATGAGGGTTTTATCACCCATCTCGTTGCAGGCACGAATAACACGGCTCATCTTCTGGGCCATCTCGGCATCACCACGCTGTACAGCGTCAAAGTCGAGATCTGAAGCGTTCTCACCCTGCATCATGCTGGATGCGGCACCACCACCAAAACCTACACGGTATGCGGGACCACCCACCTGAACGATGAGCATGCCTTTCTCTTCTTTCTCTTTCTCGGAGTGACGATCATCCATCTGACCGATACCGGCAGTAAACATAATGGGTTTTAAGAATCCCCATCGCTCGCCGTCTTCGAGACGCATATCAAAAGATCGGGTAAAACCCTGAATAACCGGCTCACCAAATTTGTTACCGTAATCTGAAGCACCGTTACTGGCCTCAATCTCAACTTCAAGCGGTCTGGCAAGATTATTCGGGATCGGATAATCGCTCTCCCAACTCAGTGGATATCCGGGAATATTGAGGTTACCGACACAGTATCCGGCTGTACCCGCAACTACGTAAGCACCTTTACCTGTTCCCAGGACGTCACGAATACGTCCACCGGTTCCTGTCTCTGCTCCCGGAAAAGGTGCAACACCAGTAGGAAAGTTATGTGTCTCAGCTGTCAGCAGCAGGTTATAGGTCACATCCACGGATTTGAACGGTCCGGGATTTCCAGGCTGAACAGGATGAAGCGTAGTAATATCAGCGCCCTTAATAACACTTGAGTTATCTTTAAAGGCGATCAGCGAACCTTTAGGGTTGGCATCGAGGGTGCCGACTACAAGATCAAAAAGGGTTCCTTCCATCTCTTCGCCGTCAATCACCTGCTTGCCTTTAAAGAAGCCATGGCGCGAATGCTCTGAGTTAGCGTTATTGAGATCCATGATCTCAACGATGGTAGGATTACGCTTTAAGGTATTAACAAAGTAATCGTAATAGAGGTTTCGATCCCACTCATCCATAGAGATGCCCGGGATATTCAGCAATCCGTCAGCGCCCTGACTCATCAGATCAACATCGTATACAGCCTCAGGTGTAACACCTGTTTCGAAAGTAGTAAGAGGCTCTGGATAATGACATTCGGTCATGCGATCGTGATTGGCATCAATGAATTGCTGCACATCCTGATCAGCAGGAACATGATAGCGACGTGAACGCTCTACTCTGGTGATCATATCAAGCCCGGTAGCCTGACAGATAGAGACCATATTGGAGGACCATGCGGTTGCAAAGTTCATTCGTGGTCCAACCTCAACTACCCGGTCTCCGCCTAACACCGGTTTGGTGGAAACAGTCTCCGGTAGAAAGCCATCCGCCAGGACCAATCGAAGTTTGGTCAGTTCCTGCTCTGTCAACTCCCGGGTAGATTCGACATTGAAGCAATAGGCCCTGTTATCATCAAGCTTCCGGTAGAGTTGTGTGATTTTCACACCCATAATCCCATCCTTTTTATTTCAAAATATCTCAGCAGTAGCGTAGTTTGCCGTTGACTTATGTGGACTGCATGAGATGGTATAGTGACGTTTTGGTTTGCACTTTGAGGCGAAATACGCTGATTGACTAGAGCAGAACCATGTAGACTAGCATTTTTCTGTAGAAATATCTTCAGGAAAGTGAACCAGCCGAATGATTCCTGATTGAAAATCTTCTCTCTATGATAGGGGCTTAAAACGCTAAAAGCTAGCATCCCCCTTGAATATCCTGCCCATTAATTGTACATTCACTCCTTACTTTTGGCTGGTCTGACAAACAGACAATCCCATTTCCCTAACGATTCCATTACATAATCCGGACAACCCTAAGTATGACACAACACAATTCTATATCTGCCACCCAACTACTGTCAATTGAAGACAAGGCAATATGCACACAACTTAAGAACCTGGATAGTTCCGACGCCGGTCAGCGTGCTGCAGCACTCCTTTTTATTGATGATGGCGCGACTCAGACTGAGGCTGCCGAAAAATCAGGGCTGACTATTGGCCAGATTCGTTATCTGGTTAAACGGTTCAAAGAAAAAGGCATTGAGATGTTTCCTGCCGAGCTGCTGACTGACCAGGCTGTTACAGATGAGACAGCCGCGATTGAGCCTTCCAAAGCACCCTCTTCCCAAGAAACACCAATAGAAGAGCACCAGGAAATTAGTAAGCCCCAGGCTATTGCCTCCGAACCTGAAGTTGAAACTGAGTCAACGATACCGAAAATGGTACGGTCAACGAAGAGTAAGAACACCAACAGAAAAAAAGCTTCTAAAAAGCGACCGAAAAGACCAAAACCGATTAAAAAGAAGAAAAAGAGTAAACGAAAACGTAAAAATAGAAAGCAGGGTAATTAGTGTCTGAA
This sequence comes from Desulfosediminicola flagellatus, assembly GCF_005116655.2. Lineage (GTDB taxonomy): Bacteria > Desulfobacterota > Desulfobulbia > Desulfobulbales > Desulfocapsaceae > Desulfopila > Desulfopila flagellata. The sequence goes on from NZ_CP050698.1 coordinate 5,593,655, forward strand.
CGAAAACCTGCAAATTTTTTCCAATTAAAGGCGACGATAATTTTTACCGATGAATACACTGCGTATTTTGAGGATTAACATCTGATTCAAATAAAAAAATTGAGAAAATTGGCGGTTTTCGGTCGGGCACTAAATACTCACCTGCAGCTTCACCTCTGCATCACGTTCTCGACATTTGCCTATCGCATTCGACAATATTGTCGAATGCGATACAGTTTCTACTCCTGTCTCACTCCTCACCGCCTCTCAACAAATCATGCAAATGCATAACTTTACATGATCAGATCGCTATTTCATACTACACAGTGCCGCCTGGCATGAGGATTGATAGACAGGATCCAGCATGACACTCTACTTTTTTTGTAATTATTTACTCAGGAGATCCCATGAAAAAGCTCATTTTACTATTACTTGCCGCCTCACTTTTTATTGCTTCACCATCTTTTGCCAAAACATATGGCAAGGGAGTCACACTTGAAGAAACCACACTTGTTTCTGTTATCCTTGACAATCCGGATGATTATATCGGTAAAATGGTGAGAATAGAAGGCATGATCATTGATGTCTGCTCCAAACGCGGATGCTGGATGTATGTAGCAGGTGATCGTCCACACGAAAAAATCCAGATCAAAGTACTTGATGGAGAAATCGTATTCCCTATGAGCGCCATGGGACATATCGGCATCGTTGAGGGTATCGTTGAAGAGCTTCAGATGTCTGAGCAGGATAAACTCAATTACCTCAAACACATGGCAGAAGAAAAAGGTAAGCCCTTCGATCCTTCACATCTTGACAGTAACAAACGTTTCATCCGTCTTGTCGGGCTTGGCGCAGAAATTAACGAATAATTCCGGTAATAGTTACATACTCTAGTTTAGCAAAGAGTATTTGTATTACGCTGAATAGTTACTACTTCCGGAGTATTTTTTATGAAATGGCGCCGCTGGAATAATATTCTCCACAGGGACCTCGGCTATCTCTGTTTCGGGCTCACGATCATCTATGCAATTTCCGGTATTGCGGTGAACCACATCGCCGACTGGAACCCGAATTACCGTATTGAGCGAATTCAATCGACCATCAATACAGAACCGTTGCAAGGCCTTACAGGTGACAAACTCATCCACGCTGTATTAAGCCAGATTGATGAGACAGGTAAGATTAAAGGCAGTTACCAACAGGATGACACAAACTTACAGATTTTTGTCGTCAACAACAATGTCACTGCCAACCTGAAGACCGGGGCGGTCTTTCAGGAGAAGAACCAACCGAGAAAAGTTCTCTATGAAATGAACTTCCTCCACATCAATCACGCAAAAAAACTCTGGACCTGGGTGGCAGATATCTATGCAATTTCACTTGCTCTGCTCTCAATAACAGGCCTCTTTGTATTACGCGGCCAAAAAGGGATAACCGGTCGCGGTAAATGGCTAACCGGTATCGGTTTTTTGATCCCGATCTTTTTTCTCTGGCTGTATCTGTAAACATACAGACATAAAAGAATCACCTGTTCAGCCACAGTTTATGGCTGGACAGGGATTTTCGCTATAACCTGGTTTAATCTTCCCCACATTTTCCACTTCCCATACCTGCCAAAGCTATTTCCAATACGCTTTTATCTTCAAAATGACCACTTCCCCAAACCACCACCTCAACGCCACATCCCCCTGCCAGGAAAGCTAAACAAACATCAACAAGTTAGAGTGTTACACAGTAATACGAATTCATTATTCATATTATCCAGCTTGACTCTACCACTACTTTCCTGGTAAACATTCTCCGTAACACGATATTTATTAAAATATTACTTCTCTAACGGAGGGTACAATGACGACAAGAGTATTTCTGATTTTCTATCTATTACTGCTGGTGGCAACCACAACTCAAGCACGTAGTATAGTTGACGGTGCTGGCCGAACCGTGACGATTCCGGACACCGTCAACCAGGTAATCTGCTCAGGTGCCGGATGCGTACGCTTACTCAGCTATCTTCAAAGTCAGAACACACTCGTCGGAGTGGATGACCTTGAAACCAGAAAACGACAACGTGATCCCCGACCTTATGCCATTGCCAACCCGCAGTTTAAAGCACTGCCTGTCTTTGGTGAATTTCGCGGTCACGATCACCCTGAGCAGATTCTCACGCTTGAAAATCAACCTCAGGTAATATTCAAAACGTTCTCACAAATGGGCCACGACCCGATTGAGCTTCAGCAGAAAACAGGTATTCCTGTTGTAGTATTGCAATACGGCAATCTTACTCAACTTCGTCCTGAGTTCTATACGTCGCTTCGGACAATGGCAACCGTGCTGGGAAAAGAGCAACGGGCAGAGCAGGTCATCACCTTTATTGAACAGACCATTACTGATATACAACATCGGACTACAAATATTGACATGCGCCCCTCCGTATATCTCGGGGGAGTTGCCTTTAAAGGGCCACACGGCTTCCAGTCGACAGAACCGACCTATCCGCCGTTCGCTTTTCTGGATGCACAAAATTGTGCAGCTGTAAAAATCGCTGGTGAGCACGAATTAAGCAATTCGAATGTGGCGAAAGAAAAAATTGTTTCCTGGAATCCGAACTACCTCTTTCTCGACTTGTCGACCATCCGGCTGGGAGAAGATGCAGGCGGTCTCTATGAGTTGCGTCATGATCCTGCCTACAGAACGCTCTCGGCCGTGCAGAGTGGAAAGGTTTTCGGCCTTCTCCCCTATAATATGTATGCAGCCAATCATGGATCTACTCTGGCCAACAGCTATTACATTGGCAAAACTCTCTACCCTGACAGGTTTACTGATATCAATCCTACTGAAAAAGCGGATGAAATTTATGAATTCCTGGTTGGAAAACCCGTTTTTAACGCCATGAACACAATGTGTGGCAACATGGCCTTTTCATCTGTTCCTGTGCAATAGTCATGCATTTTGACGACGGGCAGGTCCCGGAAAATTATCGCCATTATATCAGCACAAAAAAAACCTTCATCATGGCCCTGTGCTTCACGCTTACAGCGGCGCTGGTGCTTGCCATTTCACAGGGAGCAGCAAATCTCCCTATACATTCGGTTGCCAAAAGCCTGATGGGCATAGTGACCTCCCATCGAATTGATGCAATTGTCTGGAATATCAGGCTTCCGCAGGCATTGACGGCTATTATTGCCGGTGCCGGCCTAGCTGTAAGCGGAGCAGTAATGCAGTCGATTTTGCGTAACCCGCTTGGTTCACCTTTTACACTCGGCATTTCCCATGCCGCCGCCTTTGGTGCGGCAGTATCTGTGATGTTTTTCGGCGGTGGAGTAATGACATCAAGCAATGTCGGGGCAGTTTCCATCACTAATCCGTATATAACGACAAGTTTAGCTTTTCTATTCAGTCTGTTGGCATCCGGCCTGATCATCGGTGTTACCCGTGTACGCGGAGCAACACCTGAAGTGATGGTACTCTCAGGGGTTGCACTTGGTGCGTTTTTCACGGCAGGCACCATGTTTTTACAGTTTTTCGCAGACGATGTTCAACTTGCAGCCATGGTATTCTGGACCTTTGGTGATGCAGCGCGGGCATCGTGGAATGAGTTGGCGTTAATTGCCGGAGTATGTGGAATATGCACCATCTATTTTCTCGCCAACAGCTGGAACTATAACGCCATTGACGCTGGCGACGAGACAGCCAGGGGCCTTGGCGTCCGTGTAGGAAGGGTCAGACTTGTGGGGATGCTGCTCGCCTCCCTGCTCACCGCCGTCATCATCTCATTTCTCGGCATCATTGGCTTTGTCGGACTTGTCGTACCGCATATGATGCGTCGACTCATCGGCTCTGATCATAGGTATGTTTTACCAGCCTCACTTCTGGCCGGAGGGTTGCTGCTTCTTCTCTCCGATACAGTTGCCCGCCTGATCCTCGCGCCACATGTACTGCCGGTATCTGTTCTTACCGCCTTTCTTGGCGCACCTGCATTTTTCTGGCTTATTATTCGCGGAGGACGACGATGATTCTCGATATACAAAAACTCGCATTTGGCTATAATGGACATCTGATATTCGATAATATCGAACTCGAGGTTGGCAGTGGTGAGCTGCTGGCCATTCTCGGACCAAACGGTGTCGGCAAGACCACACTGCTCAAATGCATCAACGCAATACACCGACCTTCAGCAGGGTCTGTCCTGGTCGAGGACCGCGATGTCCTGAAAATGAGCGCCAACGAAATTGCTCTTGGTATCGGCTATGTCGCCCAGCGTATTGAGAGCTCGCGACTCACGGTCTTTGATGCTGTATTGATGGGCCGAAAACCCCATATTCGCTGGCGCGTTACAGATCGAGACATGGCAATTGTCGACTCCGCCCTCACCAGACTTGACCTATCAGAACTTTCGCTGCGATATATTGATGAGCTGAGTGGCGGCGAGCTGCAGAAGGTTGCAATCGGCCGGGCACTTGTGCAGGAGCCGCGCCTGCTGCTTCTTGATGAGCCGACCAGTTCACTGGATATGCGAAACCAGGTGCATATCCTCTCAGTTGTACGCCATATTATCGATAGCCATAACATATCGGCAGTTATGACCATGCATGACCTGAACAGCGCCCTCAGGTATGCCGACCGATACTGCTTTTTAAAAGACGGCATGGTCCATGCTGTCTGCGACCGTGACACCATCTCCGCCAAAGTTATTGAGGAGGTGTATGGACTACCCGTAATTATTCACTATATACAGGAACACCCGGTTATCGTCCCGGAAATGAATATTAACTGAAAGGAGCTGAACATGACCTGTACCTATTCACCTGAAGTTATAGATAAAACCATAACCTTTCATGGACACAGCTGCCCAGGTCTGGCCATTGGTATCAGAGCCGCCGAATATGTTAAACTGAACTTTTCTGATACCAATCCCGCAGATCTTGTATGTGTTACCGAAACTGATATGTGCGGTGTTGATGCGATCCAGTATCTCACCGGCTGCACATACGGTAAGGGCAATCTCATCCATCGTGACTTCGGCAAAAGTGCCTTCTCGTTTTATGATCGCAAGGCCGAACGTGGAGTGAGACTGCTCTTGCAACCCGACTCACGTGGCAGTGACCACGATGAATTAGCACTGCTGATGGGAAAAAATAGTTCGGGAGATATCACCGATCCTGAGAAAAAACGTCTGTCTGAACTCCGCGAATCAATACAGAAACGGCTGATGCATTTACCTCTCAAGGAGATATTTCAATCCCAGGAGTTGCAGTATTCTCCTCCTCGTCCTGCGCGGGTACTACAAAGCCTGATCTGTGAATCGTGCAAAGAGCAGACCATGGAATCACGAACCCGTCGGTTTGGTGGACAGACTTTATGTATACCCTGTTATGAACAGGTGGAGCAGAAAATCTGATAGCACATTGCACACCTGATACACAAGGAGCGGTCGAATGTATAGTGTTGAACCGCTCCTGATTTGCCTACTACCTCAACCGCATTCTCGGAATAAAAAAATGCTCTCACTGTCTAAGCAAATCTCCCTCCTCCTATATTTCAGTAAACAATCCCTAATATTTTCATACTATTAAATTGTAATTACGAAACTGCTCTATAGCTGTGTTTTGAACAATCTCAATTGACATATGGTTCCATTTACGTTTATCATTTAGCCACATAGCTAAATGAAATAAACACGTGTCATGTCATGTGTCAGATGTCGTAATAATGTGAAGCTTTTTCTCTTCCTTCAAGGCATGACTGATGGAGCATAGCAGAGCTATGTAACTGAAGAAGTAACGAAGTCAGGAAGTGAAAAGGGCGAGCAGAATTAGACGTCTGAGGCATGACAGGGCACCAGGTCATATGGAAAATACCGTCAATATAATGAAAGCATTATCCGATCGTAACCGACTTCGGATAATCTTTGCCCTGCAGGAAACAGAAGAACTCTGTGCCTGCCAGATAACTGAATTAATAGCCGTAAGCGGAGCAACCATATCCAGACATCTTGGAGTATTGCAGCGGGCCGGACTTGTGGACAGTCGAAAAGAGGGGAAATGGATCTTCTACGCCCTTCCGCCAAACGCTCTATACGAGCCCCTCATTGCATGGCTGCGATCGCAACTCCTCTCCTCTGAAGTTCTTACAAATGACAGAGAGGAATTACACAAAATCCTCTCATTTTCCCCTGAGGAAATATGTAGAAAACAACGTGGTGAAGACTGCTGTCCAACCCAGAACACATAACCTTTAACTAGTGCCCGACCGAAAACCGCCAATTTTTCCAATTTCTTCGTTGGTCTCAAATTTTAATCCTCAAAATACTTTGTGTATTCATCCGGTTAAAATTATCGCCCGCCTTGAACTTGAAAAAATTTGCAGGTTTTCGTTCAAGCACTAACTAAGCAAAGATGAATACAGACAAACTGAAAATACTCTTTCTCTGCACCGGCAATTCATGTCGCAGCCAGATGGCTGAAGGTTTTGCCCGCCACTTGAAATCAGATCAACTCGATGTCTGGTCCGCAGGGATCGAACGACATGGCATGAACCAAAATGCCATTCAGGTAATGAAAGAAAAAGGGATAGATATCACAACACACTCATCCAAACTACTTGATGAACTGGCAGATATCACTTTTGATTATGTTGTCACCGTTTGCGGTCATGCCCATGAAACCTGCCCTGTATTTAGCGGAGACTGCAAGATGGTTCATGTGGGCTTTGATGACCCGCCGAAAATGGCTCAGAAATTTGATGACATCGAACTGCAGCTTGATTGTTACAGAAAGGTCCGAGATGAAATTGAACAGTATATTCAAACGCTACCACAATCCCTTCCTGACTTTGAGGAGAACTAATCATGAGCATTCAGCCTAATCAGCCTCATCGCAACGAACGCAAAATGACTTCGCTCTTTGAGCGTTACCTCACACTCTGGGTCGGTGCCTGTATTATCGGCGGTATACTGCTTGGCAAAATCGCCCCAGATCTCGCACGCACCCTTGATTCTATGTCAATCAATGTCAATGGTGCACCGGTTGTCTCAATCCCCATTGCGATCTGCCTCTTTTTCATGATGTACCCGATCATGGTAAAGATCGATTTCACTTCGGTCATTAAGGCGGGCAAAAGTGGCAAACCAGTTCTTTTAACGCTTTTTCTCAACTGGGCTATTAAGCCCTTTACCATGTATGCGATCTGCGTATTTTTTCTGGGATATCTACTGAAAGGATTTATCGGAGAGACCTCAGTAGACCTTGTTAAAATCCCCTTCGGCCTCGATCTTGATGTTGGTGCCATTCACGGTGCCGGTACGGTAGTGATGCATGAAGGTCTAAAGATGCTGGAGATACCTCTATGGCGCAGCTATCTTGCAGGCTGCATCCTGCTCGGTATCGCGCCCTGCACTGCGATGGTGCTGGTATGGGGGTATCTCTCACGAGGTAATGACGGTCTGACGCTGGTTATGGTGGCAATCAACTCTCTCATGATGCTGCTGCTTTACGGAATACTGGGTGGATTTCTTCTAGGAGTGGGCAGACTTCCTGTTCCCTGGCAGGCACTTCTGCTTTCGATCTCTATCTATGTGGCACTGCCACTTGTTGCCGGATATGTGTCACGAGTCTGGTTAATTAAAAACAAGGGATTGGAATGGTTCAACGAAAAATTCCTGCATGTACTTACGCCAATCACCATTATCGCCCTGCTCACAACACTTGTGTTGCTTTTTAGTTTTAAAGGTGAAGTGATTTTGCAGAATCCGCTCACCATTCTCTGGATTGCAATCCCCTTATTCATCCAGACTGTGCTGATATTTGTCATTGGTTACGGACTCGCAAAAGTGCTTAAACTCTCTTATGAAGATGCAGCTCCTGCAGCCATGATAGGAGCATCCAACCATTTTGAAGTTGCCATCGCCACTGCTGTCATGCTCTTTGGCCTCTCCTCCGGCGCCGCATTGGCAACAGTTGTAGGCGTGCTGATAGAAGTACCCCTCATGCTTATGCTGGTGAAGATCTGCCTGAAAACACAACACCTGTTTGAAAAATAATTTTCGCCCTAAAATTACCCTTCTGCCCAATCTCATCGTTACTGCTTAAATTTTTATCCTCGTCATATCATCTATATGGCTGTGGTAAAAAATTTAAGCAGTGCCTCGATCTTGAGGAGAATGCTGAGTTTTAGGATTAAAACAAAGTAACTACTTACAGGGTAATCGACTTGTTTTTCTAAACCTCTGAATTTGTAACTGATTGCAGGGTGCCGAAGATTTTCGCAAGCAGGTTGGTGAAGCGTATATGTCATACGTAAACCAGACTGATCGCGGAAAGATTTGGTGCCCTGTGAGCACTTACCCTTTTCTACGTTCTGCTGAGCACCATATGCTCAACATGAGGGCCGACCTTTTTCCAGTCAACACAGGGCCTGCCAAACCCTTTCGGGTATATGAGCGGGCAACCAAAAGCCGCATCATCAATATATAATTCTCCATAAGCCTTTGGGCTCGATGTCCAAACGTCCTGATCGGGATTTCTATTAATACCGTACAACTCTATACCTTCTGATTGCAGATATCGCACAGCATCACTTAACAATTCGCGCCCCGGCTCATCCGAACGCATAGTGAAAAGAATCAGCCGGGCACCATAACGCTGCAACCTCTTCATCCATTTTATTGCTCCGGGCACCGGTTCCCCGATTTCCGGGTATTGATGATCAACAATCGTACCATCAAAATCTACACAAATATACATTTCTGCGCCTCCTGGCAGTCTAATCTAAAAACAATCCGCTACTAATCTATAAAGTAGAAACAATCTTTGCAAGACTCGAATCTACGTAACTTTCAGCCTCAAGCGCCATCTCCCCATCATCCACCACCCTTTTGATTGTCAGGCCTGGACGTAGCTTTCCAATCCCGAATGAATTAAAGGTGCACACACTGGATTCCACTCATCACTGACAACTGCAGGAAATCAGACAAAGAAAAATCACTCCCCACACACGACCTCTCTGTCATTTTGTCGGCGTTTGATGTACTTTAGAATCATATACGACCCAAAAAATAAAATTCTAATAAAATTTCGGACCATGGCGACTGGATCACCCAAAACATACCCACCAATGCGATTCAACAGGATGGAATTTGCCGGTTCTCTTGGAGATCTGGGAACACTCCTGCCAATTACAATCGGCATGATTGTGATAAACGGTCTCTCTGCAACGGGCACGTTCTATGTAATCGGCCTTTTTTACATTATTGCCGGATACTATTTTAGAGTTCCGGTCTCTGTACAACCCATGAAAGTGATCGGCGCCTATGCGATTGCAACCGGGATGACAGCCCAGCAGGTATGCAGTTCCACCCTGCTTGTCAGTCTGTTTTTAACACTGATAGGCCTTACCGGAGCCATTACCCGAATAGGTAGTCTCATCCCCAAGGAAGTTGTACGCGGCGTCCAACTCTCAACCGGTATTCTTCTGATGAGTCAGGGTGTACGCTTTATTCTTGGCACCTCTGCCTTTCAACAGACAGGCAACGTTGCCGAACCGTTTTTCAGGGTTCAGCAGATAGGCATGATTCCTCTGGGATTACTTCTCGGGATTGCAGGTTTTGCTGTAACTGCTCTTCTACTCAATTCCAAACGCTTACCGGCGGGAATCGCTGTTATTGCCATGGGACTAGTTGCCGGGCTACTGTTTGGAGATATGAGCGAACTCACAACGATCCGACCGGGATTGCATTTCCCTGAACTGCTGCCGTACGGCTTGCCACAAATCTCAGATCTGTCTGTAGCTCTGTTTGTCCTGGTTCTTCCGCAGATACCAATGACCATCGGCAATGCAGTTGTTGCCAGTGCAGATCTCTCAAAAGACTATTTTCATGATGCTGCAGAAAAGGTCACCTATAAGACAATGACGCTCAGTATGGCCATCGCCTCCGGTGCAAGTTTTCTGTTTGGAGGAATTCCGCTCTGCCATGGAGCCGGTGGACTCGCAGCGCATTACAGGTTTGGCGCAAGAACATCAGGATCCAACCTGATTATCGGCTGCATGTTTCTTGCTCTGGCACTCTTCTTTGGCCATGACGGCATCATCCTGCTTCACCTGCTGCCCATGTCTATTCTGGGGGTGTTGCTGATTTTTGCCGGTGCCCAGCTCGGCCTGTCAATACTCGATATGATGAACCGCAAACACATGTTTGTTGTGTTGCTCATGGTCACTGTCACCCTCACAGCCAACCTTGCCTGGGCTTTTTTGATCGGAATCGGTTGTGCCTATGCACTTCGCTCAGAAAAAACATCAATATGAAATTATGAGTAGTTACCTCATACCCGGTAAACCGGTGATTGTCGAACAGAAGGTTAAACGGAGTCTCTTTATCTGCTATATCGAACATTGCCCGACCCGCAAAGATGCAGACAGCTTCATCCATAGAATCGCAGAAAAACATGCAGACGCCAACCATAACTGCTGGGCCTGCGTAGCCGGGTCACCAAATGATCCAACCGGCTACGGCATGAATGATGACGGAGAACCCAGGGGCTGCGCCGGTAAACCGATGTTTAATGTTCTGCAACACTCAGGAGTCGGAGAAATCTGCGCCGTGGTCAGCCGCTATTTCGGCGGCATCAAACTCGGCACTGGAGGAATGGCCAGAGCATACAGTTCATCTGTTCAGCTCGCCATGGATGAACTTGAGACAATCACCAAAATTCACTATTGCCAACTGTCACTCACCCTCCCCTACAGTTTCCTTAAAACAGCTGAACACCTTGTTGCTGCAGAAAACGGCATCATCACCGACACAGAATATGGTGCTGATATCAGGCTCCATGTTGATATCCCGCAGGACACGGAACAGGACTTTATAGAAAGATTACGTGAAGCAGGACAAGGTGGTATTCAGGTAATAAAAGGATAAACGGAAAATACTTTTTATCCCTTAGCCAGGCTAATCTCTCAACGATGCTCCGTATTGTCTGCAAGCTTTTTAAAAAATGCTAAAAAAATACAATTAAACCCGAGCAAAATGACAAATATACCGGTCATTATACTATCAAACTCCGTGCCTGAAAGTAGCCCCTCACCACGCACGAGCTGCACTCCGGAGTAGATCATCGCGCTCCCCACACATGTCCGAAGCACCATCAGCATCATATTTACTACACTCTCCGCTGCTGACATAATCCACCTCCGGCTGTAAACTCATGAGTAACTCTCTAATGGATAGAAAATAATCATGAACATACTGCTCAACAACCTCAGCCCACGCCTCGCAGGATATCTGGAGTATGTCGGCAATAGTACACCTGAGATAGAATCAGCCGGTATCATGCTCTCTCAAACACAAGGCATAACCGTTATAACCACGTTTAACACCCTCCTGAAGTGACCTGAAAGGCACCATTTTGCCCTCAGGTATCAACTGGCGGAAGCTTGTCAGGCAGCAGCTATGTTAAAAACATACTATATGCCCGCACGCTTACACTGAGAGAAGCTTCAGGCCGCCTCAATGTTTCAACTATTTATGTTATATTCGGATAGAAAGATACTTGGAGTCCCATTTTTTCTTGGGGAGTGATACTCCAAAGTACATGTGGATACAATTCTTTGAAGAGCTATCTCATCGAACTGGTAAAGATTACAACAACGTTTTGCCAATTTTAAATGCCTGAGTGGCAAGTTCACCAGTTGTCGAGAATCATCTCGACAACTGGCGACGGCAAAATCTCTAAGCGTTAATTTACAAACAAATCGCCAGCTCATTGACCGGGATTTAATCATGAACATAGAGTTCATCCACCTCATCCCATGCCTCAGCATTGCCTCTGCGCAGCTGCACCAGCTGTTTGAAATAATAAACGAGTGTGGCAATATATTGCAGCTTCATGTCAAAGTAACTGCGAGGGTCTCCCGGCGAAAGTTCATACACTTCTTCATCTGACAGGGATATTATTTCCTCTATTTTAGCAAGGAGATCTATCTTCTTTATTCGCAGAAAATCAGCTACCGGCAATATCACCGTCGGAGCATAGTTCAGCCCTTCCAGTCGTTCAGCCGTTTCGGTCACGGTCTTTGCATCAGAGATATCTGTAACCCCTCTCAGATCATCCTGTAATTCAGCTACTTTAAACAAAAAATCAGTTGCTGTGACCATTTCGTACCCTCCATGAAAAATCTGCCATACATCCCGTAACAGGCGAACATATCGTGTTTATCCTGATCGCTGACTGCGCAGGCATAATACCCTTTGCCGGACTACTTGCGTTCCCGGTAAATTGACCATTTGCGGGTGGCGGGATCGTACTGGTAATAGAGTCGAAACTCATTAGAGCTACGTTGGATCAGCTCAATACACGACATTACGAACACAAAATTATTACCAGAGCGTCCCATAAATTTCGCCCTCGGCGATTGTAACGCAGGGCCATGTACACCCGGATAATGTTTTTTAAATAGTTCTTTGAAATTTTTCAGCAAATATTCTTGTCCTGCAGCTATTATCTCCTGATCTTCAACCCGGTCAACCTCTTTCAGTGCATCATTTTTCAAGCTCATCAGCACGGAATCCTCAGGGTACTCGCTGCGCTGAACTATTGATGCAATTGCCCGGTAATGTTCCGCTGCCCTGGCGTACTCCTTATCTCTTTCAAGTCGTGTCGCTTCACTTTCATGAAAATTAGCCAGGGAAAGAACCCGCAATATCTCAATTTTCTCAAGAGCAGTGGCATCATTCTCAGGAAGAGAATCCGCCTCGTTCTTGAGAATACTTACAACCTTACCATACAATTCTCCGGCTTTTTCCCACTCCTCAAACTCATAACTGTTATTGGCCAGTTCAAGGTAAAAGTCATTCCTGGCTTTTGCGGAGCTTCTTTTCACTTCGGCTAATGCTTTTTTAAGACCGTATTCTTCAGCCAACCGTTCTGCATCACCAAAATATCGAATAGCATCGAGGAGATTACCTTTTTCAACGAACTCTGTCGCAAGCGTATTGAGTTTGCCTATTTGTTGCAGAGCATCGGCCTCAGCTATTGTTACAAAAACGCCTTCGTAATCAACCTTTCCCTGCAAGCCCTGCTGAATTCTGGGAGAATCCAAAAAATCCTGCAGCTGCGTCAACCGTTCATCACGTGTTGAACGCATTACCAGCACCCCGCCAAGCGAATCTATAGCTGTCTCACCAATTTCCTTCGCCTGCTCAAATTTGAGGTTTTCAACCAGCGACTCCGCTTCGGTAAGTTTATCAGCTGCCTTTTTGGTCAACTGATAATCCCTCAACACCAGTCCGCCTCCGACAACCATCGCTACCACAATACATATACCGGCAACCAGTTTCAGGTTGAGTCCTTCGCCAGGTTCAGAGACACGCGCAACCGCGTTCGGATCTTTAACATAGTCTATATTCCCTAGCGGCAGGTTATCAGCATGCTTCGAATACCACTCTGCTGCATTCTGATTAAATGCGCCCTCCTCACTGTACTCAGCACCCCGAATCATATGGCCGATATATACCACAAGGTCTGGCAGAGAAGGTGTCTCCTGCCAATACGTTGCGATACGTACGGCATTTTCATCCACGTCAGGATGACAGATTCTGGTGATCGGCTTTACAATCGGCGGAAAATGTGGATAACCAAATGGCAGGTTTATCTCAACCTTATGGCGATTCGCCACCTGCACACTACCATCCGGGCCATATCCATAGCCGTCTACTTTATACTCAATGACATACGTTTCCGGCGGATCCTTCTCAGTGGATGTTATATGTATAGCCGGATAGTGTGTTAGTATTTCCTGGAGAGCCTTATATTCCTCGGCATATGCCTCATTACCTTGATCCATATTTTTCCCGTAAAGACACCATTCATTATTACATCAGGTAGTTATTCCCTCAGTGAGTCACCAAGTGATGCACCTCCACATCTATTAGACTATCGTAACCGCGGGTACGACTCAAGCTGAGCCACAAAAAAGTTAGGTAAATGTGTGAGTTTTTTTATTCAGACAATTTTTTTTACTCTACACAATGGATTCCGGAATAGTGGAAAACACTTCCGAATATCCGGAAAAACATACTATACGACTCAGTAGTAATCGCGTAATAACATGATGTTACACCACATAACCAACATCTATTTCTGATATTTAAGCATGATATTTGCAGCTATTTCTTTAACAACAGCATCCGGTTTGCCCGGAAATACAAGCTTACTCCCCACCGGCCTCGTATTTCTCATAGGTTGAGGTTGTCGTGTAGACGAAAAGAGAAATAATAAGGTATAATACATTATGGTTGCAGCTTCAGATACGTTGCAAACACACCTGCACTGACTGAAGATGTATGAGAAATTCGGACCACTGCAAAACGAGGTGAACCTCATGACAGATCTAAAAGAACTGCAGGAATTTCAAAAAATGTGGACATGGTTAAGTTCCCACCCAGCGCATGATCAAGCCTACTATATGACACATGTGGTCAAACTCAGTACCCCATGGATGGGCTCCTGCCCTCTCTGTCATACAGCCAAGGGACCATGTAGAAATTGCGAGATTCTCTGGAAATCGGATAAAGGTGGGCTTTGCGACGACGAAGAGTCCCCGCTTGTTAAGTGGCGCACAACCAGCATCGAGGATCCCGACAATCGGACCTGGTATGCAAACAGAGTTGCGGTGCTTGGTATGAGGGCGATTCAGTCGTACCCACAATAGTGAACATACTGTTGCATAGGGCCTAACGTGTTCCCGCCTGAAAACTAACGTGGGTTTTTCAGCAAATACTCCAGCGCAGTCTGGCGGTTACTGGTATCCTGCTGGCGAATGGCCATTGCCATTGCCCTGCGTGTACCAACAAAAACCGCCAGCTCGCGTGCCCGGGTCAGGCCGGTATAAATCAGGTTGCGGTAGAGCATCTTGAAATGCTGGGTTAATACCGGCAAAATAACAGCTTTGAACTCACTGCCCTGAGATTTATGGATAGTAATAGCATAGGCCAGATCAAGTTCGAGTATATCGTCTCTCTGATAAAGTACTTCTCTGCCATCCGGAAAGAAAGCTACCACACACGTCAGCATTGATGTGTCAATTTCTCGTATAACCCCAATATCACCGTTAAATACTGCAAGATCGTAGTTGTTACGCCGATGAATAACCCGGTCCCCAACCCGGAAAATCCGCTCACCAACCTGTATTTGCGGTTTATCATCACGGGGAGGATTAGCTGCCTGCTGGATCACCGTGTTAAGGTTTGCCGTACCAAGTGAGCCGCGGGTCATAGGTGATAGAATCTGAATTTCACTCTCTCTGCCATAATATTTGGGAATCCACTCAAGATAAAGCTTCACCACCGTATCCACGGCCGTCAGACCATAATGCAGGGTTGACCAGGGATGCACCTTTTTGAGTACCGCTTTCAATTCAGCAATGGCGCCATCAGTCTTTGCCAGTCGCTCCAGATCAACATGTTTAAACTTATCCGGAACGATGAATTCTTTTTCATAGGGTGAAGCAATCGCCTCACTGGTACGGAAATCGAATGGTGTATCTCCTGTAGAGAGACCTTCAAGCTGAGGTACTTTCAGGTTAAAGGTGCGCTTGACCCTCGTCACAAAATCCATCTGTTCTATAGTCGGTTCATCTGAATCGAGAAAAAGACAATCGGTTTTATCCTGCCAGATTTCAGGGCGTTTAAAAGGTGAGTCGATTTGCGGTGTCTCACCTTTGTTTATCTGGTGGGCAAATCCGATTATCTTTGACTCGCGCGCCTGTCGAAAGACCTGGGTCAGGCGAAAACACGGGACAGCACCCGAAGCGATGATGTCATGCAGCACATTACCCGCGCCCACAGAAGGTAGCTGATCAGCATCCCCGATAAACAGTACCTGACAATTATCCGGAACCGCTTTAACAAGTGAAGCAGTAAGCGATATATCGAGCATTGAGCACTCATCAACAATGAGAAAGTCGGCTTGCAGCGGCTGGTTTTCGTTACGGACAAACGCCCCGCCCTGCCACTCAAGCAGCCTGTGTAATGTTTTCGCCTCACGCCCGATAACCTCACCCATTCTCTGGGCTGCCCGACCCGTCGGAGCTGCCAACAGCACTTTATGCCCCATTGCCTCAAGCAGCCGCACTATGACCTGGGTAGTTGTAGTCTTTCCGCATCCCGGTCCGCCTGTCAGCACAGAAAAACGATGCTGCACCACCCTGCTCGCAGCCCCAGCCTGTTCTTCACTCAGTTGAATATCGTTTTGACCGCAATAATTCTTCAACCAATGGTCAATCTTTGCGCCGTCAACTGTAACAGGCACCCGAAAGCTGTTCAGCCTCCTGGCAACCGTTTCTTCATCGTAATAGAGCGTTTTCGAGTAGTAACATGTCTGAGAAAGGTCATCTTTACCCGGCAATGAACGAACCCTGAGATGATTCTGCTCTTCCATCAATTTCAGGATCGCATCCAGTCGCACACCCAGTTCTAACTCAAGCAAGCTCTCAACACTGTCCAGAATCTGCCCGGAGGTCAAATAGCAGTGTCCCTGCTCCCGACTTGCAGCCAGCACATGCCTCACAGCCGCAATAATCCGTTGATCACTGTCGGGTGCAAGCCCGATACTGAGCGCAACCTTATCGGCAGAGAAGAAGCCGATGCCGTAAAAATCATTTGCCAGCCGATACGGGTCACTGCTCACCATCTCTATGGCGTTTTCTCCGTATTGTTTAAAAATACGAACAGCAAAGAGTGTTGAAATCCCATGCCCCTGGAGAAAAATCATCACATCACGGATCATCCTGTGCTCCCGCCATGCAAGCTCAATCATATCCAGTTTTTTCCTGGCAATACCGGGCACCTCAGTTAATCGTCCCATCTCCTCTTCAAAGACCCGCAGAGTATCTTCTCTGAAATGCTGGACAATCTTTTGTGCAGTCTTGGGTCCCACGCCTTTAATGAGGCCTGAACCGAGGTATTTTTCAAGCGCAGCCGCAGAAGCTGGTTTTTTTTCGATGGATTCTGTGGCCTTGAACTGGCGGCCATACTGGGGATGAACGGACCAGGAGCCATGAAACTCCATGGTTGCCCCAGCAAAGACCTTGGTCTGGTGTACGGTTACCGTAACCTGCTCGCCGAGGTTATTGTACGATTGTACCCGCAGAACAGACCAGCCCGTCACTTCATTGTGATAGGTTACGCGCTGAACGATTCCCTGTAATTTTTCTGAAATAAATACCATGCGGGCAAGAAAACCATATCAGTTCCGTTTCGTGAAGAAGATTGTGACACCATGCTCCGTTCTTTCGAAAAATTCGTTCATCAGTCCTTCCCAGTTAGTCCTCAGTCCTCAGTCCTATTCCCTAAGTCCTCAGTCCTTAGCCCTCAGTCCTATCCCCTAAGTCCTTAGCCCTATTCCCTAAGTCCTCAGTCCTATCCCCTAAGTCCTCCGAATTATACAATTTCCGAATAACCTCTTCTCCATATTTAGCCTCAAGACGCAATACCATAAAGTGGCCGCGGGCCATTGTCTGAAAATGATCAATAAAGAGCGTATTAATCACAGCCCCACCTGCAGCGCCAAGCAGCGGAATCGACTGTGCTGCGATTTTTTCTGTAACCTGCACACCAAACCGTGAGGTTATCTGAGTAATCAAGCGGACAAGTGCAGGCGCTGAACTTTCAGCCAAGCCTTTTGAAGCAATATGTTTTGCGGCATCATTTACGGCCTTCGCGAGGGCTGTACGTACAGCAAAATACCCTGTCTCGGCACTATCATCATTCTTCCCCGGGCCACCAAAGGCAAACACCTCAAGACAACTCATCTTGATAGCGGCAGAGTTGAGATCATGTCCCTCGCTTCGTGCGATATCTGCAATAGAGCGTAACATTACAGTGGTGGATAACGGCAACTCAATGGAAATTGCGGGCAAGCCCCAGAAACCGCCAGCCGCTCCGATACCTGCAACCATCATCTTGTGAATACGATTGGCCGAATCCCGCTGCTGCCGGGTGTTCATGGTGAGAATCGCAGAAGTAACAGACGCCTCAAGCGCCTTACGGGTGCCCTTTTCCACCATCGCATGCCAACCCTTAGGCAGCAGGTCAATGCCCTTTTCAATCGGTGTCCCCAGAGCGCTGGTAATCTTTACAGCAAGCCCTGGATTTTCAAGTAGAGATTTTGCATATATCAGATCGTCAAGATCGTTTTCGGAGATATCCATGTCATACCCTCTCAAATTACTTTAGGTGTGAGGCGTGAAGTGTCAGGAATGAGGCGTGGCGCAGATTTTCACCACAAGCATATAGCTGAGATTCTAAGGATAATAATCTGGGTCGCAACCCTGATATTGGGCAGAAGGGTGGTTTTCTGATGGAAACTAACGACAACTGATCTGCCAGAGACATCATCATGCTACATGGGCTATAACAGATAACTCTCCAGCAAGATCAGTATCGTTCTGCAGCCCCTTTATACTGCCCGTCACCTGCACGAATAATATCATCAAGGCTTGTTGGTGCAGCAATATCGGGAAGGCTAAAACCATCACGTCCAACACTGTAGAGATCATAATCTGTGTTGATATTTACTCCCCCTTTTGTTCGGGAGACAATTGTAAGATCAGGCTGATAGACGTACGCATTGCCCCATGGATCTTCAAAACCACCATGATCTATGGCGGCCAGGTTGGGAGGATAGACCCCATTATAATCAATTGTGTAGCCGTAAATTAATTTTTCCATGGTATTCATATCGGATACAGCAGTTATAACCTCAGCTTTATAGACATATCTCTGGTAGGCAAACATAGCGATTATCGCCAAAATCCCCAGGATGACAACAACCATAAGCAGCTCAAGCATAGTGAATCCCGAGCCGTTCAGCCACCCCCTGAGCCGTCTTCGTCTTTGCCCGCCTGACGCTTTATCTGTGTGAAAACGAGCAAATCCGTCATATGTATATTTACACATAGCTAAACTGTTCCGTGCGTGTAGTCATTAAATGCAGCCGAGGAGTCTGTATTGTTTGAATCGTACGTTGATACATCTATAACCAGGCCACGTCCTATTTATAGTCTCGTGAAAATCAATGAAAAATCAACGTATAATTGTACTTTTATTTTTTTTGATAGTAAAATTGCCATGTGTTGAAAGACCAGCAAACCATATTGTGTTTACGGTTAGTCGAGAGTTTTGATTTCTGAACTCAGCAGCTGGTTCAACGCAGAGAAAAAGTTTTCTCCCCAAGTATAAAATAGTTTTCCAGCCAATAACGTCCTACTTAAAAGGTGGCTCACATGGCATCGAAGATGTTCAGGAAGCAACTGATTGTAGATAATATCCAGTACAAGTTTATGGCGATTATTCTCATATACGTGCTGGTTACTATTATAATATCCGGCCTAATGATGTTTTTGCCTTCCATTATTGAGCTTAGCTCTGGTGAGGCCACAGCACGACAACAACGAGCCGCCCAGGAAATTCTGCTGATGCATAAGCGGTTCTGGCCCGCGCTCATCGTGGTACTATTTTTTATTTCCGCTCACTCAATGCTCATTTTCCATCGCATTTTCGGACCGCTTTATCGGTTCCGCGGAATTTTCAAAATGGTTAAGAACGGTGATCTCTCTGTCGTGGCAAAGATTCGCAAAAATGACTTCCTGCACACTGAGGAGATCGCGATCCGTGAGATGATCACCTCACTCAAAATCAACGTGGCAGCTGCAAAAAGCAATCATAACAGCATCCACATTTCTCTCGGCGAATTAGAACAGGAGTTGCAGGATATGGATCTGACAACCGAAGAGATACGCGAGAAGCTGGTAGCCATCCAACAAAAGAGTAGTCAGCTGGAAAAAGACCTTAACTACTTTCAGACATGATCAATAATGAGATCAGGGAGACTTTTCGAATTCTTCCCTGAACTTCTCTTTAACTTTGCTAATCGACTTTTCAGGCACTATCAGGCAAACTTCCTGCAATTGGCTCTTCTGCCATGTTTGAACTGCTTTAATAAACAGTTCAACACACTCAGCCGCCCCCAGCCCTCCGTGGACATTCCCCAGTAAAAAGATTCCCAGCTTTGAAATACTGTTTTTCTTAATCTGCAGCGCGATATTTTCATACACCTGCTGCACCCACACAGGCCTGCATAGCGGATCGCTATCAAGATCAATAGTTACAGCGTACCAGTTTTTGCCGTTTACAATCATTGAACCCGGTTCGTGTACTTTGGCTCTGTAGATTTCTGTCATCATTCTAACAGGGTGAGTCTCTATATAATTACACCTGCCATCGACGGTAAGAATAAGATGAGTGTCTTCTTCCAGAACAACCGCATCGAGATCATCGGCAATGGCACTAGGCTCAGTGAGGGTGCAGATGATATTGCCTATTCGATATAACTGAGACTTGCCACCACGCACCAGTCTCAACGCTGATTTTGCCATGAAATTCTCACTTATCTTCAACAGTCTTATCTATATTCATGTTTATGAGCTTCAATTTCTGCACAGATTTAATCTCATGCGAAGCAAGCGAGACAAGTAGGCCGCTATCAGTTTCATAGGTTATTTCCCCATCACCTGTCTTGAGATTTTTTGTATAAATCTGACTACCGCTATACAGTTCGATAAGAAAAATATGGGATTGCTCTTCAACCTGGTCGTTTTTTTGCAGAGGTGTTTGCTTTTGCTCAAGAATACTTTTGGCCGCGTTCGTTCCCTGCACACGTTCCTGACGCTTTTTGGCAAGCAGTTCTCGTTTTGCCTTTTCGATATCAGCAGCACTATACGAACTATGCTTTGAAGATGTCTCACTATCTCCAGCCTGCTTAGTCACTTTTGAAGGCTGCACCTTTGCTCTGTCTTCAACGCGCTCAAATGGCAGATATCCCTGTATCGCAACCAGTACTGCACGATACTGACCTTCCGGCACCATATCTTTAGGAATAAAGGCCACACCGACTATTACGGCCAACAACACCAAACTCATACCAAGTGCAAATATTAGAGATTTCATCACCTCAACACCTCACGCAACGAATCGATATCATGCGACATTAGAAGAGACCTCCACAACAGGCACTTCCCAGAAATCTCCCCTGCACTTCTCTCTAAAGTTCGTGTCAGCAATCTCATCTCTATATCGTTTCACTATGGCAACAACCCGTATCTCGCTAATCGTGTTCATCCTCTTTGCCCAGATATTCCTGGCCACTTTTGATAATCGAGCAACTGAAACACCGTCGTTATTTACCAGTTCAAGATAGTCATTTCTGCTTTCCAGCGAAAGCGGGTCACCTGCCTGCAAGAGCGCCAGCGCTTTTCTTGCTGGATGATTCAGTGATCGTACACCTGCAAAATCAAGAAAGACATCTTCCATTCCCAGCAGGGTATATTCTTTTCGTGCGTGGTTGTGCTGCACTCCGGGTGAAACATCCCGTTTTAAACAGTAGTCACCGCCAAGCACCTCACAATGAGGATTTACGATAGAATGTACAGAAAAAAGCTGTAATGTCTCACGTGCACGCGACATCCCCACATAATAGAGCCTGCGCTCTTCTTCCATGTCCTTGCCTTTTGCTGGTTGCCAACTCTCCCCCAACATAAAGACATGATCGAATTCCAACCCCTTCACAGAATGAACGGTAGAGAGAAAGACACCTTTTCCGAGATTTTTCGAGCGCCCCTGATCAGAGAGTGCCTCATAAAAATAGTCTTCAATCAGCGGTACAGGCTGCTCGGTATCGTGGGTTTCCTCAATCCACTCCCGTGTAAGCTGCCGCATATTCTCAAGCCAGAGCCCGTCTCCTTTCAGGCGCGTTGCAATAAACCCGAGAATCTCGCTGCCCGACATTGAGACTGTTCTATTTTCTTTCAAGTAATCAAGCAATACCCGGTGCTCGCGGATGCGTGTAAGTCGCGGAAAGCTGCCACCACGACCCCAGTGCAGATTAATAGGCATACCGCTCGCCTCAAAGATCGAACGCAGCAAATCAAGATCTTTCCATTCCCGTCCCAATACAGCACAGTTATTGAGATCAAAATTGCCCTCAAGAGATTGCAGCCGGGCAATTTCTTCAAGAATCGCATATCCCTGCTCAATAATGCCTGCGACCTGTATTACCTGTACTTTTCCACGGGCCAGCTGATCATTGATCTGCCAGTTACCGCCAACCGGTAACATATATCGGGCCTGGTTAACCCGTATGGGCTGCTCAGTTTTCATCCTGTCGCGGTTATGCTTAATCAGGTCATTGCACGCCGAGATTATATTGGCTGTAGATCGATAGTTCTCAACGAGATATCTTTTATCAGCTTGATAGTCCTCATGAAACTTACGGATAAACGAGACATTTGCTCCGCGAAAGCGATAGATATTCTGGTCATCATCTCCAACTGCCAGAATGGTCATTTTTTGATCAAATTCCTGCTGGCCCTTGCCGGCAAGCAGAGAAACCAGTTCATACTGCTCATCATCAATATCCTGATATTCATCGACCAGAATATGGCTGAACCTGCCAACCAGCTCACCGCGTGCAGAATCACCGCTCAAGCCAAGCGCATCGCTCTCGCCTTTAAGCAGATCGACTGCTTCCTGTATCACTTTGGTGAAATCTATATCAGTATCACGATTAGCTCTCGCGGTAACAAGTGATCTGCCGGTAAGGCGAAGAGCGAGCCCATGAAAGGTGAGTGTTGTCACCCTGCTCATCTCGGTGCCGATCAGTTCACGCAACCGCCTGCGCAGACTCATCACCGCACTGCGGTTAAAACAGAGCACCAGCACAGCATCAGGCTGCACTCGTTCAACCCGCAACAGGTAGGCAACACGATGGGTAACCACCCGTGTTTTTCCGGCGCCCGGTCCCGCAAGGATAAGCATATTCTGCTCTGTGGGAGCAGAAACGATTGCAGATTGGGGTGTATTCTTCAGGTCATCAACGATCCGCTGATATGACTGCTCACTGGTCGCCCGCTCCAGCATCTTTTTCCTGCCCGGAAAATAGCGCTGAACAAAATCATCCTTTTCATCGTTAAAGTAGGATGCAACCAACCGCATGGCTGTGCTGATTTTTTCGAGCGCCTGATGAGCATATTCATTCATCA
This sequence comes from Desulfosediminicola flagellatus, assembly GCF_005116655.2. GTDB lineage: Bacteria > Desulfobacterota > Desulfobulbia > Desulfobulbales > Desulfocapsaceae > Desulfopila > Desulfopila flagellata. Next base: position 5,616,722 of record NZ_CP050698.1, read on the forward strand.
CATGTATCTGAAAATTGCGCTCGGTGTAGTGGGTCTTTAAAGGGGAGAAATCTGCGGCGGTATATCGCCTCTTTTTCTCTTCAGGATGAAGATGCAGTGTCATCGCCTGGTTGAAAATAGCAAGCCCCTGCTGAAGTTCTATCACGCCCTGCTCGTGCATAAAGGTCAGCGCGCGCTCTGCTGCTGCCAGCGGTTTTTTGAGTCGTGGGAGTAACAACAGATCTTTTTTCAAACCTTCAACAATCTGCTCTAATGAAAACTCAACGAGGAGGCTGCCATTTGCTTTCTCTGCCGGGTTGACCGTTTTTAGTATCACCTGCAAGGCAATGCATGCGGCCTGCTGACGGATCTTCACAGTCTCAAGCAGATTATCCCAGCCGCGGTGCAGATAGACGGTAAATCGATTGCCGCCAGTGGCCCTCAGGCTCAGACTTCCTGATTGCCCCGCAAGACCTTTACCATCGCGGCTCAAACCATGGAGAATAAGTTTCAGCACATGCGGGTTACTGTATTCATACTCCCTGTCTACCAGCTGCTGATTTACCTGTCGCAGGTCAAGCTCCAGGGGTGTTTCTATATCTGCGTCGGGTGCCAGCTCCTGAAGAATGCTCAAAAACTCCCGTTCAAGCGCACTGAGTCGTTTAAGATGAATAGTCGCGTTGTTGCCCACCTTATAACGCAGATAAGCCGAAAGATGTGTTTCTTTTGAAATCAGCCCCTGCTCAGACATATCGTGCAGAGTTCGAAGTACACGCTGATTCTCCGTTTCATATTTGCCATCGCCCTCTGCTGTTGCAAACGGAGACAAACTTGCCAGCTCGTCTGCACTAAACCCGGTATTCCTGCCGTGCTCCATCAAGGCAGCCAGGATTGCCAGCCACCTTTCCCTCTGCCTTTTAGACAAATCCAGCCCGCTGATCTTTTCCGCAGCATCATCAAAATCACGGACGAGAGGTTTACCCTGAAACACTCTGGTGTTGTTTTCGTTTCGCTCTAAAAAGCCAGCCCTTTCAAGCCAGGCAACGGCTGTACGGACCCTGGTATCGACATCATTCAACGCGTCCGGGTCTATATCCACCTCGTCACGTCGCAGCAGTTCGCCCGCAGTCAGAACAACATCCTCACCTCCGCGAGCAGCAGAGCGGATGCCGCGAAGCATCTGGGCAATCTCACGCTGAGTAAGTCTCGACATACTGCCGAGGCGAAACTGTCCTTCAATATCCTGCTCATCAAAGACAAGAATGCATTCGGCCTCCTTGCGATCACGACCAGCCCTTCCTGCCTCCTGCAGGTAGTTTTCGAGTGATCCGGGAATATCCGCATGGATAACCAGACGGACATCATCCTTGTCGATCCCCATGCCAAAAGCGTTGGTCGCACAGATAACCGGGATCTGCCCATCAATAAACTGATCCTGAATCCGCTTTTTCAGCGAACTCTCCAGCCCTGCATGAAAAGCTTCGGCAGTGTAACCCGAGCTTTGCAGAAATTCGGCCAGATTTTCGGTGTTTTTCTTTGTCGCACAATAGATAACCACACTGCCGTCACCCATATACCTGGCTTTAAGAAGGTCGTGTATTACCTGATACTTTTCGTACTTATCAACAGCGTAGACATCGTACTTTAAATTCGTACGTTCATGCCCGCCCTCAAACTGGTTGACCCGCAGGCCCAACTCGCTCTGGATGGTATCGATTATCTCAGACTTTACATCTTTTTTGGCTGTGGCGGTAAAACACTGAACCGGCGGGATCTGCGCCTTTGCCCTGGCAGCAAACTCTCGTATGAACCTGATCGCATAAAAATAATCGGGCCGAAAATCATGTCCCCACTTTGATAGACAATGAGCCTCATCAAATACCCAGGCACCTATCTCACGCTGACTGATAGTCTGCACAAACGAACGATTACGCAGCTGCTCCGGCGAAACATACAGCACCCCGACATCACCAAGACGGATAGACTCAAGCACCTCGCCACGCTCAGGCATGGTGAGCATTCCATAGAGCGCCGTGGCAATTTTGGTTCCGGTCTGTTTTGAGAAATTATCAACCTGATCTTTCATCAGCGCCTGCAACGGCGAGATCACAATAGTCAACAGATTGCGTCGCTGGTAACGCATCAGACCAGGCAGCAGATAGCAGAGCGATTTGCCACCACCTGTCGGCAGGGTAGCAAAAAGCGTACTGTTTCCGGCACCGGCTTTTACCACCTCCTGCTGCAGGCTCCCGCCATCTTCTGTTGCCGGTTGCGCGCGAAAATCATCAAAACCGAAAAAGTTTTTCAGAAAAAAATGTGGATCATGGTGAGTAGTGCAATAGCCGCAGCTACTCTCGTTACAATTCTTTTCACGCAGTCTATGCAGAATAAGCGATATCTGCGGAAAACGATGACGAACCCACGGCGGCAGCACAGAGTTACCGCCAGCAACGGATAACCAGGCTGCTACGTAGGCGAGCATAACCGGGTCAAAAGTCGTGTTATAGAGCTGATCGACCAGATCATGGGCCGTGCGTCTGCAACCGTGCTTACTTGCAAACCAGCCAAATGCTTCATGCAGGTCATCACCTTCAAGCAGTGGAATGCCCATTGCTGCAAGTGCATCAGCGGTGCCGGCAAGATCTTTTTCATTGTGGAAAAAACTGCGGTAAAAAACCGGATTTTCAGAACCTCCGGCAAGCTGGCCAACCAAGGCATCCCACTGTTCGCCAAAGACTTTCCCGGCAAGCACAGCGTCCTGTACAGGGTCGTTGACGCTGTCCCGAACCAGCTGATAATCTTTTACTAACCGGTGATAGGGGTTTTCCGGATATGCCAGAGGGGAGAGGTAGAGCGTATCAATGAGTGGTTTTTGCAGGATCTTCAGGTCTGGTGCAACTTCACGAATCCGAGGGATATCATGGGAGATGATATTATGGCCAAGGATAAAATCTGCATCCCGGCCAAACTCATCCAGCTTTTTCAGCGTATTCAGATCAATTTTACTACCCGGTTTTGTTGAAAACGTCGTATCACCGAAAACAGCTCCGATAGAATACATGACGTTTTTCTCATTGATCTCAATGTCCAGCAACAGACAACGCTGCAAAAATTGCTCTTTTTCTGCGACCATCTCCTACCTTGTATCAGTTCGGGGGAAATACTGACAATCGTATTGTCTCAAGGCAATACACTATTAACAATACGAAATAATATCAATTTATTACTCTACTGAACCTGGCAATTCCCGGTCATCCTGCTAAATACTCCGCTCAGCACTTGCGCCAGAAACCAAACACACTCCATTAACTTGAAATGGTAATTACAAAAGGCATACAATGACATTACGTAAATAATCCCGAAGACCAACACAATTATAAAGGAGAGAGTTGATGATTCGCAAAAACATCTTCATCGTGGAAACAGCTGGCAGGATTTATGCCTCGATGTTCGCCAACACCGAGCGCGCCCCTTCCCCAACCATTGCAATTGAAAAAGCGGAAGAACTCTGGCAGGAAATTGAAAAAAAGGCCTACCCGGATAAATTCGGAAGGATCGGGACAGAGGAGTAAACGAATATGCCTGTTGTTTGCATTACGCGAACGTGCTTCTACATGAGACACGATCGAATTCAGGAGGGAAAAGAAGGTGTTTCGAAAGCCTGAGCTTCTTTTCCCTCCTATACGTTTTAATACATCAGAGCTTAACCTTCATTCTCTTCATTGATTTTACTTCGTATTTATTAATTGAGACAATCAACCCTTTCGAGCTCGCATACGTCACTTTATCAGAGGACACCATTGCGTTATCCGTGTAGATAGTTGCCCCTGAATAGAGTTCTATTTCATAGAGTGTTCTTGTCGGCTCACTGACTTTAATTTCAGGTTGTTTTTTGGGTGCTTCAGGAGTCACAAATGAATCCAGTTCTTTTTGCGACAACCATTGCTTGTCATTTTTTTGAGGCCGAATGAAGCTTTTTACTTTTCCAGACTGTGAATTATCATAGCTGTTTTCAGGTGGCTGTCGAGGCTCGCTATACGTTGAAGGAACAATAGATCTTTGCTCTGCCAGTTTTTCATCTCTATCGTAATCGGTTGACTGAGGTATCCGCTGATACTCTATTTTCTCCTTTTCCGGAAAAGCCTTACTTATCGTTTTATAAATACCAGAATATGTAAGAAACGGGAAAAGATCCGGCCGTAAGGCAACTACAGAAAACAGTGCACATATTACCCCGAAAGTAATTGCTATTGTTGACCTCCTGGCCTTCATTCCAGCCATAGCTGAATCAAATCCTACAGGTTTTTCTATAGCAATATCGTTTCTACTATCTTCATTAGTACCACCAGCCGAACCTGAAAATTCACTTTGCCAGAATTTACTATCCTGCTTCCTGCCATCATGAACTTTGTCGACAAGTATTTTGGTCAGCGGAGATATCTTATCTTTTCTTGAGTTATCCATTTTCTAGTCAATAGCCACAGCACTTGAACATCGCACAAACAGTTCACTTACAAACCACCATTTTTTGTGTCGATTATCTCGTATTTTCGCTTGCCCGCTAAATACGCTTCTTCCGGTTGAAAAATGCTCCTTGCGTATATACGTTTTGATACTTCTCGAATAACCGTATTCCTTATTACTCAGTTGCACATACACATTCAGTTGATCGCATCCTCTCCCTTTTTCAACATCACCCCAAATTCTCAGTTCTTTACTTTTCACCTTCCAGTTAACCTCAACTTCATAACCATTAGATGTGTATTTTTTAGCATTACTCAGAACAGGCGTACCGACAATCATGCACCCAATTATCATTATATACAAACTCAGTCTAATCATAGATATTCCAAAATATTATTATTTAATCCAAGCCATTACGACCTAGGTGTACCATAAATAAATTGGAATTTAAATGCACTGACACCATACCTAACACCCCCCTGCCACCATCTTAGTCATCGTACAGACATGATAGACCTCATCCTTTCAGTAGCTTCGGCACCGTATTCCATAAAAGACATATGTTCTAAAAAAATTTCTCTCAATCCCCATCTTCTCGCTATCTTCTCTCCCAACCGCCTCCAATGCTTTATTCAAAAAACATGTTGCTATTTTTCATAATAAATCGGATAGATACACCACCAACAAGAGACATTAACGATATTGCGGAGAGAGATCACATGGCAAGAAAGCTTATAGTGTGCTGCGACGGAACCGGAAACGAGATAAAAGAGAATCAGTCAAACGTTCTGAAGCTCTACCGGCTTCTAGAAAAAAACAGTTCACAGCTCGCCTTCTATGATCCGGGTGTCGGAACCATTGGTGACAGTAGCGCCTGGGACAAGGCAAAGAACAAGGCACGCGGCATCTTTGGCCTTGTTACAGGCTACGGACTGGACCAGAACGTACTTGAAGCCTATACGTTCCTTATCCGTAATTATCAGGAAGGCGACGACATCTATCTGTTCGGATTCAGTCGTGGGGCCTACACAGTTCGGGTACTTGCGGGACTTATCAACATGATTGGCCTGCTCGCACCCAATAATGAAAATCTTTGCGGCTATGCACTTACAGCGTATAAACAGGCAAGCGCAAAAGATAACTTCGCCATCGCCTGGCGCTTTCAGGACGTACTTCAGGCAAAGAACGTAACAATCCGCTTCATGGGTTGCTGGGACACCGTCGGCTCAGTGATCGTTCCGCGCCCTGATCGCTGGTATATTGCTCCATCTCTTCAGCATCTTCCATACACCCGCTCAAACCCATGCGTCCAGGTGTTTCGCCACGCCATGGCCATCGACGAAAAACGCCGGATGTTTCGTCTCATGGACTGGGACAACAACCAGAAATTCAAGTCCAACCCTTTTGTAAAAGATGACGTCGCAGCGAATCAGGACTGTAGACAGGTATGGTTTTCTGGAGTACATGCGGATATCGGCGGCGGTTACCCCGAGTCTGAAAGCAGCGCAGCCAAGATCCCGCTGAAATGGATGCTAGACGAAGCCCGCGACCATGGACTCATCTTCAGAAAAACTATGGTCTCACGCCTTGTGGATGGCAACAACCCTCCAAACAGTCCACGCAGATACACCGCCCCTAACCCCAACGCGGATCTGCACAACTCGATGAACTGGGCCTGGCGACTACTCGAATGGATACCTAAATGCAGTAAATGTAAAGAATGGCCCGACAGAAGATCGTTTTTCGGCTTTTACCTGCCACAGGGTGAACCCCGCAAAATCAGTATCGATGCCGAAATTGACAGCTCAGTCTATAGGCGAACACAATACAGCGGCATACAACCCTACTCGCCACCGAATGTTATGATGGAAAAGAATTAATCCACATCTGAAGCGTTACAAGCCACTTGCGATAGTTTATTACAGCGACACGCCTTGGGCATCGACCTGCGAAAAACTGTATTGAGGAGAAATCCGCGTTAGCAAAAAAACAATATGCACCATCAATTAGTCAGCAGATTTAAGATCAGCCTGATCATCAACTCTTTCTGGCCCGCATCACTTTCGGCCACAAGCAGAGTGAGTGCAACCAACCCGTTCTGGTTTATTCCCGACTGATCAAGCATGTCGTTGTCCTGCAGAAAAAGAAGAAATACAAACGATCCGATTCGTTTATTACCATCTACAAAAGGGTGATCTTTAATAATGAAGTAGAGGAGGTGAGCAGCTTTCTGTTCAGTAGTCGGGTAGAGTTCCTCGCCACCGAAGGTTTGCATTATATTTCCTAATATTCCCTCAAGATGGTGTTCCCGCTCCTGCCCGAAAAGTTCTGTTGCCTCATTGCATGCAAACAGTTTCGACTTGAGGCTGGCAATTGCACCCTTAACTTCCTGATAATCAATTCCGTGCTTTTTCTTAGACTTACCCTTCGGCAGCAGAAGTCGGTCTTCATCGTACTGAAGAAGCAAGGACCAGGTTTTCGCGTAACTGGTTACAATCTCCAATACCGCGCTGCCTTGCTCTGTTACCAGTTCATTTCTGCGCAAGGTACTTGAAAGAAGGCTGACAGCCTGCTCCATTTCGAGTAGGCCTTTCTCTGCCAGACGACGCTCATTAAGACTGTAACCTTTAATCAGATGATCTTTTAAAACTGATGTCGCCCATATGCGAAACTGGGTGCCACGAATAGATTTTATCCGATAGCCTACTGAGATAATGACGTCTAGATTATAGCGTTTTACTCTATATTTTTTCCCATCAGCGGCAGTTGTCAAGGATTCCTTGACAACTGCTTCCTCCATTAATTCACCTTCTTTGAAAATATTTCGGACATGAAGACTGATGTTCTGTTTACTCTTGGCAAACAGGTCTACCATCTGCGCCTGACTCAACCAGACAGTCTCATTCTGTAACTGAACATCAAGGGCAGTACTTCCATCCTCTGCCTGAAATATTACAATTTCTCCAAGCTCATTATTCATTCAATAGTACCTATAAAATTACGGATTCTTAATCAAGAAAGCAACGTTCCAACAGCCCCAACAAAACATCCATACAGCACTGAATTCACATAGCATACATTCAAGTTCACCTTGAAAAACTCATGGCTGATATATTGCAGAACTAAAATGAAAACAATTGCATTTCACTTCTCATGGTGGGGGGAGAGAGACCAAATAAAATTTCGAAAACACAGGGAGTTACACACAATATACACAAATCAAACTGGAAGTAAAACTATTTTGTCAAATAAACAATGCAAAAGCAACAACTTGCCACAAAAACACACCTATACTTTTACAATACCGACGACCCACAAACATCCTGCAATACCCAGTCAGGCTCACCACAAGCACCAACCAGTTATTTAAAACCACTAATCATCGCTCCAAGGTTCGAACCGCAGGAAGATCTGGGAAATATCGAAGAAAAAGAACTGGAAGAACTTTACCACACACACACGAGTACGATTGCGCGAGAAGACATTTTTGAGCTACCCGAAACAATACTATGCAAAAGATGCGGTCAATATACAGCTGACTGGATCACAAACGATCTGTGCAGAGAATGCGCAGTAATGCTACTTGAAGAGGCAAAAACCAGAGCATCCCGCTCCAACGTTTCTGACTGATCATCAATTTCAATGCAGTCTTAAGGTCATCACGTTCTATGATGTGTTCCACTTCAAACGACAGCTTCAGTGCTTTGATACAGACAAGACCCGTTTTCCCCAATGCCAGGCAGCTAGACTCACCGCGTGGAGCGCCGCGCAGGCGTTATCGAGTCGTGAAAAAATTGAAAATGAGTCACCAGAACCTGTATAGAAAAATGAAAGAGTATGCGATAACCGGTTCCAAAAAAATTGTTGTATATTTTGCGAGTTACCCCTATTGCCGTAAGATTTCCCATGGGAATTTCTGCCAGATTTCCACGGCGAAATCCCGTTTTACAAGCTCTGGAAACATCGTGTCAAAAATTTTCCTGCACGCCTCTCTCGACAAGACAGCCTGCTCCTGATCAAGATATCCATGATCTTCCAAAAACTCAGTAAACCAATAAACACTATTGAGCGAGGCGAAGAAATCAGTATTATTATCGAAATCATACTGCTCAAAACGGCGTGTGAACATCATCAGGATTTCCGGACTCCCAAAAGGGAAGAGCATACGCGGTTTCTTTCTCTCCGGCAAAGCTGAATACAAATAATCACGAAGATTCAGGCGAAAGAATTCTGCAGCACACCAATCTAGAGACTTCTCTCTGTGAATCCAACCCATAAAGCTGCGGGTAATATCATCATACAGCTCAATTGCCTGTATACGATTGGTGCACTCCTCAAGCCTCCAACTCTCTTTTCTTCCGAAGATGAGTTCAACCTGCTTTTGCAGCATATCAGCAGCAAGAACGTCTGAAGAGATCAAATCTGTCTGAGACGTAAGAGCTTCGATGAGCCCCTCTACAACAAAAGCATCCAATCCCTTATCCAGAAAAGGAGCCATGGTAAGAGCGATTATAGGATGAAGAATCTCTCTACCATCCATAAGGAATGGTGATTCCGTTATCTTTTCTAACAATTCCGGCAAAAAAGCTGAGAGAATTTCAAGACAGTTATTCGCCATCAAACAGTCGACAACCTCAAGCAATTCCTCCGGTCCCTCTTCCGGATATTTTTTGAAGTTATCAAGATATTCAACGACCTGATCCTTTTTACCTTCAGCGATAAGCCGGTGGATCATGAAATGGTCATAAATGGGGAAACCTGCCGTATATCCCTCCGGAAACTCATCCCGCAGCCGGGAAATGATATCTACATAGAGTTGATAATTGCCAATCTCACAACAGAGCAGTTCCAACCGTTGCATCGGTCCGTCCTCAAGGCCCAGATCAGCAACCAGAGCAGGATGCTCATCCAGAAATCTGCTAATATGGTCAGATATTTCCTGCGCTGTAGAAAAATCCTCTAAAAGATCCCACCACGCCTCAATTAAGCCAATTGCCTCATCAGGAAGGTTGCTCTTTTCAAGACTATCCAGCGGGGAACTAAATGAGTCGGTATCATCGTCATCATCAGGATACCAGTCGTCGAATTCTGAATCTTCATCAAAATCATCGTCGAGGTCGTCATCATAATCATCTAACACCCAATCCGGATCTGGCCCTTCCTCCCAGTCTTCATCACTGGCAAGAGGGTCGAATTCCCCGTTTGCTAAGGCCTGCTCATACTCTTGCTGCTCCTGCGTGTCCAGCCGTGTTTCTTCATCCTGGTGCAAACAACATTTTTTATACTTCTTCCCGCTTCCACAATGACAAGGCTGATTTCTTCCGAGACTGGTCATGATCTCTTTTCCCTCTAAATTTGATGAGTGATTTTCATAGAGATTATTTCATGCGTTACGCTTTTATAATACCAAAACGATATGACAGAATATGTCAAATTATTCATTTCTCCGGGTAATCCCTAAATCGCCTATTCACAGCTACTTAAAATCAAGGTCCCGTTTTAACCATCTGCTTCTGACTTAATGGCATATTAATCATCCAAATTCCATCCAGAAAATGTGACATTCTCCGCAATATACATTCTATAAAACAAGCCGATTTCTTATATTCAACGCTCTGTCACAGCGTTTCGTAATGTGCCTCAGGATCCTCAACAAACAGACTTCTTACCCGAATCTCAGTAAAGAGTGAATTCTATCGAGGAGTAGAGCCGGAGCAATGCCACCTACATCCTGTAAGACTCTAGTAAGATGGAACATATATATTCAAACTACATATTTTGATACCATTGTAGCTTCTACAATATTGATGTTCTGAAATATGGATATTGTCGGCAGCTTCCCCTCCTGACGACCGTCGACTTCAGGCAACCAATCTATCCCCCCAAATGAGCAATCGGCTAAAATGTATCAGACCCTTTATAGGAGAATCTTCGTGCGAATAAATTTCTTAAGCCTTTGTTGTCTATTTTTAACGCTATTTCTGAGTGGTTGTCTCGATACGAAACAGGTTTACACACTAAATCCTGATGGCTCCGGCAAGGTTGTTCACGAGGCCAAAATTCCGCTTAATAGCCCGATTACAGATGATGATGTCAATCCTGAAATTCAACTGAAAGAGGCTGTATTATCAGAATTAAAGAATGCTAAAGGCATCGAGGCCTGGGACGATATCAGCTACAAATATATGGATGAAGAGACTATCTACTTTAAAGGAACGGCCTATTTTAAGGATCTGTCACAACTAAAATTTTTCAATTCGGGCATCACTATTTCGCTGTTTGATAAAGTCATTATGTTCCGGGATGATAAGCAATTCAGCATAGAGCTCAAGAGCAGCGAGCCTTCCAGCAAAAATACGAAAACCCCGGAGCAGGAATCAGAGACTGTAAAGTCCGTATTAACAGATGCTGAAGTCGAAGAACAATTAGCAGAAGCCCAAAAAAAAATCCTTGAAGCAAAAGCTATGCTGACAGGCCTGCTCGCCGACATCAGACTTGACCGTACCTTCTATTTGCCCGGCACAATAACCACCAGCTCTAACTTTCAACGAAATACAGACGGGTCTGTGCGCAATAATTTCGAAGGGACTAAATTAATCGAGTTAATCACAAACCACTTGGATGATGAAGAGTGGCTCCGTCAACAGATTAAGAACGGTAAAAAAATCGATGAAGACCCTTTACCAGCGCCCCATATTGTCAACGGTCATCTTTTCGGAGAGAAAGCCCCGATCAAGGTGGTTATTAATACAACAGATGCTCCGCTATTTGATTATGCGGCAGAGACCGCCCAGGCAAAAGTGCATTACGATGCCTTGCTGAGCAAGCTGGAACCCTTGAAAGCACCAGCCCCTATAAAAATTGATCCAGAAACTGTGGGGAAATTTTCCGTGGTCGGTTTTAGTTATGTTGCTTTTGCTGATTCCCAAAATGGCATACAGCCTTTTGGCAATAGAGAAGGATACACCCTTGCAGTCATGGGCACTTTGCCTGAAAAAGCCATAAGCCTGAAGTCTGCCAGGCTGGAAACCGCTCTCACCGACACCGGCGCCAACCTCCTTCCCGAAAGTGATTGGGATCAAAAAATACACTTTCCAACCCTTGGGAAAGATGGCCGCACCGTCCAACTCGATCTAAAAATTCTCAAGCCAGCCAACAATCTTACATCTCTTCAGAAAATCTCAGGCACTTTGAGCTATATGGCCAGCAGCGAAGGGTATACGTTCGTTGATCTGGGCATTAGTGAATTTAAAGAAGGTGTTATCGGCAATAAATTTGGTGCGAAAGTAGTTACAGCCAGTACTGATTACCTGGAAGTTTCAGTCGACATAGTTGGAGATAGTATCAAATCGATTGAACTCTACGATACTCAGGGTAAAAATGTCGGCACGATGAGGCGTTATAACTCGTCATCAGCCACCACACATATCAAATTCTCGCCAATGAATAGTGAAAACCTACTCCCGCTTCAGGGCAAAATACGCTTGGAAATAGTCGAAGATTTCAAGATATATGAAATGGAGTTCAGTCTGACTGATGTCCCGCTTTTTGGGATGTAGTCGAGCGCCATTGGTGGTCGGATTAGGGTTATTTTTACCAGAAAATACAAAAACGCAAGCCTGACCCGACTCTACACACACCAGAACCAGTAGAACCGCACACGACAAACCAGCATCTTATTCCAGGGGGTCAGGCTAGCCTGACCCCGATTAACAGGGCCACAGCAGAGTAATGCCTTATCCTATATTTTTTAGAAAACGGCTATTAACTACATGACAAATCCAGGATGGCACTGTTGTTAACCCCGTGGACCTCCGCCACCACGGCCTCCGCCACCGCCACGGCCTCCACCGCCGCCTCCACGTCCGCCGCCATTACCACTGTCCCCTTGAGCATCGGAAGGTCCCTCATCTTCACTGATCGAACCATCACCATTCGCGTCGAGATTGCTGAAGCGGTCATCAGGACCTGTAAATTCTGCTTCAGATACTGAGCCATCACCATCTGCATCAAAATCATCGAAAAAGTTCCCACTCGATTCCAAAGCTACGCCATGATGTGCTTCAGGTGGCCCGGCAGGCCCCTCATCTTCACTAATCAAACCATCACCATTCGCGTCGAGACTGCTGAAGCGGTCATCAGGACCTGTAAATTCTGCTTCAGATACTGAGCCATCACCATCTGCATCAAAATCATCAAAAAAATTTCCACTCGATTCCAAAGCTGCATTTGATGTGAAAGCAGTCAACAGAATTGCCAGGATGGATGCTAACCCGACACGCGTATATTTTTTCTTTTTCATTTAACCTCCTGTAGTTTTAGCAGAGGTCAGCCCTAACGTTCGTTGGATCGGGAATATCACCCCATACGTGAGGCCTTACCTCTGCAAAGTATGTACTGACATTGACATGGCCTGCTGCGGCCTGATCTTTCCGGCACAACAACCGGTTAGGCTTTTAGTAAAACAATGAAATGTGCAGTAATTAGGGATGAAAAAAGGAGGTTACAGAAAGGGATTTCAACCTGAACAATTACCAACTGGATTTCATAACCTGAAATCTCTTCGGCCCCATAAATAGCCCGCAAACAAAAAACGCAGCAGTCGCAACATGCCATGCGCCCTTACTAAACTGGTAATAGATAACTATACTGAATAAACGTGGTTGCGCTGACAACCAGTATTTCCCTGCCAATAGGTATTGGCGTACAACAATCCAGGTCAATTCACTGTGAATAACCATCCTGCCATCGACCGGAAGCGTTTCACAACAGTCCGTAACTTTTTCATTCGCACATTTGTGCATGTTATCTTCTGGGATATTTTCTGTAACCGGCCGGTGCTCCGCTGGTTCCGGCCTAAAGCCGCCGGACGCTGGCAGAAGATCAGCCGCGATTATCGGCATCTTGCCATAGAAATGGGCGGTGTACTGATCAAACTCGGTCAGTTTCTCAGTGTGCGTGTCGATATACTCCCGCCGGAAGTCACCAATGAACTCACCGGCCTGCGCGATGAGCTGCCTGCAGCCCCGATCGATACCATTATCCCGCAAATAGAAGAAGATTTTGGCAAACCGGTGACTGACCTGTTTGCTTATATTGACCCCGAGCCGCTTGGCGCCGCATCACTTGGTCAGGTGCATAAGGCGCGTCTTGCAGTAACACATGAAAAGGTGGTCATTAAAGTTCTGCGGCCGGGTATCGACGTGCTGGTCGAAACAGACCTCGCCGCTATTGCCATCGCTCTCGGCTGGCTGAAACGTTATAAGAAGATCGCTTCAAGAGTAAATCTCGACTGGTTGATTGAAGAGTTCACCACTGTCACCCGCAGCGAACTCGATTTTACTGCAGAAGGTAAAAACGCTGAACAGTTCAGCCATGACTTCAAAAGTGACCCGCAGGTCTATATCCCAAAAGTTTACTGGGAATATTGCGCAGCCCGCACCTTAACACTCGAAAACGTGGGATACATCAGGATCGCCGATAAAGCAGCCATGACAGAGGCTGGTATCAACCCGAAGAGTGTTGCCAAAAAAATATATAACTTCTATCTGCGCCAGATCTTCGAGACCCATTTTATCCATGCCGACCCGCATCCGGGCAACATCTTTGTGCGGCCGGTACCAACAGAAGAAGAGCGTGAAAAAGGCATACCTTCCTTTGGCCCGGACGATAGTGTGAGCTATTCTCCAAATCGTTCCTACCAGATTGTCTTCGTCGATTTCGGCATGGTGACGCACATCCCTGAAAGGCTGCGACTGGCATTGCGCGAATATGCCATAGGTATCGGCAGCCGCGATGCACACCGCATCGTCCAGTCTTACGTCCAGGCTGGAACCCTGCTGCCCGGCGCTGATCTTAAGCGGCTGGAAGAAGCACACCAGGTAATCCTCGATACGTTCTGGGGCGCGGACGCCAGCCAGATGAAAGACCTGGTTTTCTCTGAAGCCAGTTCCATGATGAACGAATACCGCGATATTATTTATGATGCACCGTTTCAGTTTCAGGTGGATATGCTCTTTGCAGTCCGGGCCGTTGCCATACTCTCGGGCATCGCTACCGAGCTTGATGAAAAGTTTGATCCCTGGAAAGAAGTGATCCCCTTCGCCGAACGACTTGCAACGGAGGAACTGACCCTCAACTGGCAAAAATATATAAAAGAGTTCCTTACACTCGCGCAAACACTCTACACACTGCCAAAGCGTCTCGATGCTGTCTTCCAGCAGGCTGAACGAGGCAATTTGAATATCACAACATCACTCAGCCGGGATAGCCGTAACATCCTTATTCGGCAGACCCGCTCTATCAACCGGCTCTCATGGACCATAATGTCTGTGGGGCTGATGATTTCCGGCGTACTTCTGGGCGGGCAATATCAAAAGATTGAGGTAACACTGCTTTTTATGGTCATGGCACTGGTAGTGTTTGTCTGGGGAAGCAGGCGGGGTGGTAGATGAGATGATTGAAGTAGATCTCATCATGGAAGATACAGAATACTTCACACAACGCCACCGATGGAGGCTATTAAATGAGGATGGGCTTGTAAGGTATACTCATGACCACATGCACTTCCCCCTAATCGAACGAGCTACAAAACCCTCCCCTTCCACTGCATACCTCTTCCAGATCCACTCGTGATACTGTCACATCCACACATTGATCGTCATATTTAGCTGCGTAACTTTTGTACTGTCGAATTCTCTTATTGCGCTTATCATTCGCTAAGTTATACGCGTAAACAAATTTTTTTCTCGAACTGTTCAGTGAATTGTATTCCTGAATAAGTGCATTCCTTTTATAGCCAATGGTATGGGACAACTGTTGTTCTATTCTATCAAGCTGATAATCATACGAATCAATCTTACTGTCGGCCTCATCCATTACATCTCCCAACCGTTCGATATTACCTTCTTTCTCGTCAATCTTGTCATAATACTGGATACATTCTTTCAGCTGCTCTCTTTAAAGATGTGAGTCTTCTGCAAATGCTGGACTGGAGAATAAAATTCCTATCGACAGCAATCCTACAACCGTTGTGTTTTTCATTTAATGCTTTCCAGTATTAATATATGTACATTCATTACCGCACATCTTTCCGACATTACAGTATATAATCAACTACATACCCCACAAATCAAGCATACGCCCAAACCATCTTAACGTATTCGCTTTAAATCACAAGTGGTTATGCCATATGTGTCAAGGATGCTCTTTCTTCCCGTTAAACCAGTAGCTCCATGTGGACCACCTTCAACAAAGCGCATTGTTACCTATGATGCGGTAGGAAAGGACGGTTTCATCAAAACAACTATAAGAAATCATGCTCGCAAACGATATTTCTGCAAACTGATTCTTTGCTTATCCGGCAGGGTCATCTCAACAAGGCCTGAAACTCTTTACATACTCTAACATATCGATTAATTGGAACTATCCGCTCTTTCTTCTCAATTTACTCAACATAAAAATATGACGATGAACATACAGGTCAGGCCGCTCAACCGGAGAAAACGCATTCTTCCCATTACCTCAGCGCTCCTCCTGCTGTTACAGATCTGCCTTGTTTGTGTACTACCTGCACAGGCCGAAACTGTTTCTGGTACGATTTATGATAAAAACGGTTTAACCCCACTTGTAAACCAGAATATTTCAGTAGTTATCTCTACCAGCGACCCTTGCGGTTTCCTGAGTAATACAAGCAAAACTGACGTATCTCGATCAGACGGAACCTTCACCGTCTCGGTCCCGTCTTCAGGAACGTATTACATCAAAACCATCGATTCCCGATCAGTTTCAGATTATATGAGTCAGTGGTGGGGGGCCTCGCCGGGCGATACTGCATGCACAAGCGCGGCCCCGATTATTCTTGATACCGGAGAAAATTTTACCGGTGCCGATTTCCGGCTTGTTGCCAAACCAACTATTTCCGGAACCTTTTTTGAGACAGAGGGAACAACCCCCATTACAGGCTCCCTGATTGATCTCTATGTGCTCAACGGTGACCCCTGTGACTCCAGTTGGAATAATCATTCAACAGCAGTAAAATACGATAGCAACACAGGTACCTACCAGATAAAGTTTTTCCAACCAGGCACCTACTATCTACGTACCTCTTTATATGACTCGACATACCTGGCAGAATACTGGGGGAGCACTTCCAGCGGACCTGACTGCAGCGATGCAACCTCCCTCTCTCTCTCTGGCGGTGAAAACATCACCGGCGTTGATTTTCAACTGGACAGGCTGGCAACACTATCCGGCACACTTTTTCAACGTGATGGGGGCACCCCTGTCACTGATTCCCATATCCCGCTATATATCTATTCAGGCGATCCATGTGATGAGCCAATGCATCTAAAAAACTCCGGAAACAATACGTCCGACGGATCATACAATTTCTCCCATTTGCCGCCGGGCACCTATTTTGTCAAAACCACATCAAGTGAAAAATATATAGTAGGCTGGTGGGATGGAGTATCCAGTAGCCAGGAGTGCAGCGAAGCAAAGCCCATTGTACTGACGTCCGGTGAAGAGTTGAATAACATCAACTTCCAACTCGAAATTGCCCCCTATATCTCAGGAACGATATTTGAATCTGACGGTAGCACTCCTGTTTCAGGAGCAGATCTATCGGTCACAATCTATTCGGAAAGCCCATGCGGCGGAGGTGAGTACATAACCTCCACTGCAGTGAATAGCACAGACGGCACCTATCGCACAGACGGTATCTATCCTGGCACCTATTTTGCTTTAGTCTCAGGTAATTCTCGAAGCAGCTATCTCAAGGAATATTGGAGTGACGCCGAAAGCAGTCGGGAATGCACCGATGCGACACCAATAACGATAACCGCTGAGCAGGATTTTACCCATGCAGATTTCCAGCTTGAAAAAACTGCGTCTATTTCGGGGAAAATAACTAACGCTGATGGAATCACAGCCATTAGCAAAAACAGTTTCAGCGTGTACATTTTCTCAGGTGACCCCTGCGGTGATAACGAAGTGATTGCCGAAAACTATGGGGTCCTGGAAGAAGACGGAACGTATACCGTGAATCAACTGCACCCTGGTACCTATTTCGCAGGAGCCCAATCCCACACGAGCGGCCTTTACGTGTCTGAGTGGTGGGGGGAGCCGGTAGGTGATTATGACTGTAACAATGCACACCCAATCGTGCTCGATTACGGAGATAATTTTTCCGATGTTGATTTCCAGGTTGATATCGCTCCGACCATCTCGGGCAGAATTTTTAGAGCAGATGGAATAACCGCGGTTACGGAGGGACGAATAGATATCGTGCTATACACTGGTGATCCATGTGTGAACCCACATCGTTACACAAATGTTGACTCAGACCAAACCGACGGCACTTACACAACCCAAGGTCTCCGACCCGGAACGTATTATGCGAGGGCGTCTGCTTATGGTCTGAATTATCTCCCCGAATGGTGGGGGGACAAAGCCAGCAGTCAGGATTGCAATGATGCAAAGCCGCTCACACTTTCGATTGGAAACGGTATCACGGATGTAGATTTTCAATTAAACAGTGGTGGAGTTCTGAAAGGCACAGTGTTCGATAAAGACGGCGTGACACCAGTAACAAATCAGGACATCTCCATCGACATTTACACGGGTGATCCATGTGGCAGACACAATCGCCTCGCAAACGCTTATGTCAGTTATGACGGGACGTTTTTACTGCAGGGACTCCCTTCAGGTCGATACTTTGCCAAAGCAATATCCAGCCCCCTCTACCTGGATGAATGGTGGGGAAGACAAACAAGCGAGTTTGAATGCGATAGCGCGGCATCGATAGATCTCCGTGAAGGAACGGAAATCACACATATCGATTTTCAGCTTGATCCAGCCCCAACCATATTGGGAACTGTATATACTGCGGATGGGATAACCCCGATTACGACAACACAAACAATGATTGCTGTATTCGATGAAGATCCTTGCACGCATGTAGAGTCTGTACATAGTGCTTATGTGGATCCTTTAACCGGCACCTTCTCAACATACGGGCTACTCCCTGGAACCTATTACTTAAAAAGCTACTCCAGTGGCGATCACGCTAGTGAATGGTGGGCAAAAAATGAAAGCAGCGCTGATTGCAAAAATGCATCGCCGATAGAAATTAAACCCTATATAGGATTTACAGGCGCAGATTTCCAACTCGACCAAGGCGCTGCAATAACCGGCACAGCCTATGAAGCAGACGGGAAGACCCCGATTCTGAGCAGTTTAATATCCGTTAAACTCTATTCCGGGACATCTTGTGACGATCTTACGTATATTGAGCAAAAACAGATATCATACTCGAATGGCCAATATTCCTTCAGCAACCTGCCGGCTGGCAATTACTATTTACACACAGCATCCCGTGAAGTGGATTACACCCAGGAGTGGTGGAGTGAAAATTCAAGCATGCCTACCTGCTCAGGTGCAACCCCGCTCAACCTGAACCCTGGTGACTACATCACTGAAGCCAATTTTCAGCTTGATAGTGGTGGATCAATCTCCGGTACCATTTTCAAAAACGATGGCAAGACTCCTGTGACGGATGACCATATTGTCATCGATCTCTATACCGGTAACCCGTGTGGCAATACCCTTTTATATACCTATGCCACAATAAATCATTCAAATGGAGAATACACAATTCAGGGTGTCGGGCCCGGCACCTACTACGCCAGAATATCCGATCACTATTCTAGCTACACACCTGACTGGTGGGGGGAAAATGGAAGCGATCCCGACTGCCATAATGCCTCACCAATTGCCCTTTCAACCAGGCAAGATATATCAGGATATGATTTCATTCTGGATAAAGGTGCGATAATCACAGGAACCGTCTTTAAGGATGACGGATACACTCCTTTTACTGAGACCGTCAATGTAACAGCGTATATGGGAAATCCCTGCGGATCATATCAACGTATAACAAATTACTATACGTCTAGAAATGATGGGACGTTCTACCTCACCGGCTTACCCTCTGAAACGTTATTTTTACGGGCTGATGCCCTCAGCAGGGATTATGATTTCGAGTGGTGGTCCAGCCAGCAAAGCAGTCCGTTCTGTAATGACGCGGCCTCACTAACCCTCAACAGCGAGGAATTTCTTACAGGTGTCAACTTTCAACTCACCAAAATCCGCTCCATTCCCGGCGACATCAACCTCGATGGCCAGACAGACCTGAAAGATCTGATCTTCAGCCTCAAAATGCTCACCACCCAACCGGATGTCCGTATCAGTAAACATGGAGATGTAAATAATGACGGCCAGATAGATCTTGCAGAGGTCCTGTTTATCCTGAACGAACTGGCAGTAGTCAGGTGAGTTTATAACTGACCCCTTTGCTGCGACCAGGACGGTCAGCTAGCCGACCACGAAAGAAACTGATGAGATATTAGTGTAAAAAAACGTGGTCTCTCCCTAATGGCATAAGCTGAGTTTCAAGGGTTATTTAAGAGATCGAACCCTGTGAAAAACACCCTTGCCTTTTGTTGGTGTCCCGTGTTAACTGTTCGACTTCATAATAAATATAGGGAAATCAGATGACCTGCACAGCATTCAGTTCGACAGCAAAGGCAATTTTGACTTTGTTCTTTGTTCTATTTTTGATCTTTGGGTTCAGTGTCTACAGCTCCTCTGCAAATCAGGCAAGTCTGGTAAAAGATATTGTTCCAGGTCTGGATGGTTCTGATCCAGATCATTTGACAGCGGCAGCAAATAACGTTTTCTTTTCAATCAACAATAGAGATACGCGCCAATACGAATTATGGGTTTCGGACGGAACTAATAATGGAACCAAGGCACTAAAGAATAATCTTACAGACAGTGGTTGGGCATTTCAGAGTCAACACCTTTCCGCATCCGGAAAGATCCTGTATTTTCGTGGATATGACGATGAATCAGGTTTTGAGCTATGGCGTTCAAATGGGACACCTGATGGAACGTTCATGATCAAGGACATTTATCCCGGCTCCTTTAGTTCACATCCAAATCAATTTACCGTTGTAAATGATACAGTCTTTTTTTCAGCTGATAATGGAAATCCGTCATTTCCGTCCACTACCAAGCTATGGATTACTGATGGAACTGAAGGTGGTACCCAGATCGTGAAAAATTTCCAATCCGGGTACATATATAATCTTACTGCAGTAGGCGACACATTGTTTTTTTTGGTTGCTGATGGTCATAGTGGCAATAAACTATGGAAATCAGATGGTACAGAGGATGGCACCGTATTAGTTTCAGATATTGATTTTTATTCCAGTCGCTGCGGCCCTTCCGAGTTTACCAATGTGGCCGGGACACTCTATTTCGTCGCTGATGACAGGATAACGGGTAATGAATTATGGACATCAGATGGTACTCAGGAAGGAACACGGCTTGTAAAGGATATCTATCCAGGTAGTGAAGATTCCTGCCCTACTGCGTTAACCAGTATTGAAGGAAATATATTTTTTTCGGCAGACAACCAGTCAGCAAGATATATGTTATGGAAATCAGATGGCACAGAACAAGGGACATACCTTGTCCACTCATCAGCAAGTTTATTCCTGGCAGCTCTTGCCAATGATCTATACTTTCTTAACTACGGTACTTCTAAAGGGCCAGAGCTATGGAGATCAGATGGTACACCTGAAGGAACCGCAGGAGTCACGGGTATAGGCTCCGATATCAGCATATCCGGGATGATCAATCTCCAACCTGTTAAAGATAAATTGTTTTTCACCGCAGACGATGACGTGCACGGCGAAGAGCTATGGGGATATTCAGGATCAGAATCTGCCGCGCATCTCATCGCAGATATCAACCCAGGGCGTTCAGACTCCAAAATACGAAATTTCACGAATGTGAATGGTAAGGTGTTTTTTACTGCCGATGATGGTGATCATGGAAAGGAACTCTGGGTACTCTCTCCATCGAAGTCGGAATCAAATTTTTATATTATACGAACAAAAGATAACAAAATAATATCCATTATCCTTTGATGTGTAAGCTGCACCACCTTGGTATCCATATTTTATTAAACTGATTTGGGTAATTACCTACCGACTTGAACAGCAACGTCATCCTGTTTAGTTCTCTTTATACATGACAGAGAGGTCACCCAAATAAAAGGCCCCGGTCAAGGAATAATATTCCCCATTAAGGAAAAAACAGTATTTTTCCTTCGTGAGGTACATAGTTGCCATGGAACTCCAGCCTTACAGAATACCCGTTCTTTATTGCACCCATTATTTCACCCATTATTTCAACTTTACGTGTCGGTAACATCTTCACCGCACCAGTCACCCATCAGGATCAAGGCTAAGGGAGAGATTAGGATTGTGGAACGAAGAGATCCTCAAAAAATCTCGTAGTGGAACAATTCCAATCTCGGGTCCATGCCCCTGTCCGCTTCAGCGAACCCAGAAAATTATTGGTGCCATACTATGTCCAAATGTTTGTACAAGTCTCATGGTTCTTAACCAGCCCTTTGGTGGTTCACAGTATAGGCAGTAAAGAAAGTGGTATTCTATCAGACGGAACGGTTACCAATCAAATCCAGTGGTTTTACCAACCCCTTTCCGAGTTCTCCGTTCCGGCTGAATTTCAGGTAAAGAGTTTATTGCTATCAAACTCAACGTTGTCCTACATAACATAAAAGGCGGCCCGTGCCAGTTTGTGCGATAGTGCAGCATAGGCAACCGTTGTTTTTATTTTGGCTGCTTTTCTGTTGAAAAATGCCTTTGCGTTATCATCGTACCTCCTTGCAAATTCAGCAGCTTCGGCAAAAGCCCAGGAGAGATATTTGTTACCGTTCTTGCTGTTGCCTTTCCCTTTACGTTTGTTGTTGCTGAGCCAAGTGGTTGGTACTTTCCTACAATATGAGGAGTAATTACCTACTTTCTTAAATCGCTCAATTGGACCTGTTTCCAGCATTATGGTTAAGGCTAGAATTTTTGCCAACTCCAGGAATGGTGAGTAGCCCTAAGTATTGTGGATTAATCATCATCCTTTTTTCGCAGATTTTTTCAATCTTAACAATCTGGTGGCTGAGGAAATCAATGCTCTCTTTCGATACTTCACCGCTAAGAGCTAAATCTTCATTTTCTGCAAGCAGGGGTGCCACGTAATTCTCAGTCTTCTGTTTCATTTTTCGACCACTGAGATTGTGACCGCAATTCCTGGTGATAATTCCTTGCAGGCTATTTATTAGCGACGTCCGGAGTTTAACCAGATGTCCACATTTTCTTAAGAAATCACATATTGGTCGTATCTCTTTGGGATAAAAATACCTGACGAAATGGATATCCCGGCAGAACTCTCGCGTCGTCAAGACCGATTGGATGCCATAGCTCAGGCAAAGGCAAAAATCGAAGAACGGGCAGCACAAAGATACGCTGAGGGACAAAAGGAATACGAAAAAAAAGTTGCCAAACGTCGTGCAAAAGCTGAAGTTTCCGGCAAAAAGCCACGAGGTCGTAACCCTGAGCCACCTGCGCCGGGACCCCGTAAAAAAGATCAGGTCAACTTGACTGAAGAAGAATCTCGTATCATGTCCTCCTCGGGTAAGGGGTTTGAGCAAGCTTATAATGCCCAGGCTGCTGTTGACGTTGAGACGATGCTTATTGTCGATAATCATATCACCCAGGCATCAAACGACAAACGAGAAATCACCCCGGTCCTTGAATCTCTGAACGGCTTGCCTGAGCAATTAGGAAAAGTTGATACTCTACTGGCAGATGCAGGTTACTACAGTGACAATAACGTTGCCTCCTGCAAACGGTCCGGGATCGAACCCTATATTTCCCCAAATCGTGAAAAGCATAATCTTCCACTTGCCACACGGTTTACCGACCCAGAACCTTTACCTGAAGATGCAAAGCCGATAGACAAGATGAGGAGCAAACTTAAGAGCGTTTAGGGTCGCAAAGTTTATGCGCAACGTAAGAGTACGGTAGAACCAGTATTCGGCATCGTCAAACATGTCTTGGGCTTCCGGCAGTTTTTCTTGCGTGGCAAGGAAGCTGTCTCCGGTGAATGGACACTTGTGTCCACAGCGTGAAATATAAAGCGGATGTTTGCCCTTAATGGTTAAAATATTATAAAGAACCAGTAAATATGAACTGTTTTTGAGTAAAAGTTCTCACAATACGTAGTGCATTTGAGAATAGGTATCATACTTGTTTTTTTAACTGCATCGGCTGGTTTTAGCCCTTAGCATGGTGTCATTATCCGACAGACTGCTAGAAAAGTTTCAATTGCCTGGCTGTTGAAGTGCAGTTTTTCTTTTTCACCTCACCTCCTACCGGAGCTACGGCATCAAATCTGCCAAGAAGTGAAGGCGACGTTGGATCATGGGCCCGGTGATTCCGTCGGGCGAGCTCGAAGTTTCTGGTCGCATAACAATAACAGCAGCCAAAAAGGCAGGAATCATACATGCCGATCTCACGGCTCATTACACAACCGCATTCCTTTCGCTGGGAAGGGTCTTTTCTGCCCGCCACGTTGACCTTGAACAGCCGTTGTATCAGAGCATCATCGATACATTTACCAGGCGCAACCCCCAGGGGGGAAAGGTCGAGCTTTTCAGCACAGCTAAGCAACTCAATGTCATACAATCCGGCAATACGTACCAGCTCAGCAACCAGCGGCTCAACCTCCGCCAGCCCGGCAACCCGTGAAGGCTGTATCTCTACCCCGCTTCGTCTGAGTGTTTCCATGCGACCTGAGGCCTTGCGGTAATCATCAACAAAGCTGATAAACGAGCGTCGAGTAGAGCCCGCAAGCTTTTCTGCAATAGTGCAGTAGTTGTCGATATGGTAGGAAATGGGAGTAATACTGCTCAGGAATATCGGATCATAGCGCCAGATCACCCGCTCGGGACCAATCCGATCGGCGAGCTCATGAAATACTGCGACCGCTTTTTCAAGCGATGGTGAGTACGGGTCAATCTCCCTCGGGTTGTTAACCAGAGTAAATAGAAAGTAGTAGTCAAAACCTCTTGCGTTCAGCTCTGCCAGGCGTGCCATGAGTGGTGCCGGGTTACGGGTCCAGAACACAATCGCCTCGACCTCATCAGGACGCAGTGACACATACCCAACCTGTTTAATATTAAACGGGTTAGGAACTGCACAATAGCCCGCTTTGACTCTGTTCATAAACCATTCAGAATAAAAGGCAGGTATATCTGTTCTACGACTGGCACTTACAATCATCTGTCACCTTTCCTCGCTCACCCTTGCTATCCAGGCAAAGCAAAGATACGACTTACAGCAACCCCACCAAATGCTTCCCTTGCTCTGTTAAACGATACTTCTGCAAACTGCTTCTTGGCTTATCCGGCAAAGTCATCTCAACAAGGCCTGCAGTCAGCGCGGGTTTAAGATAACGTTCACGAAATGATTTACGATCAACCAAGCCGATGCAACTCTGTATCTGATCTCTGGTCATCTCACCATGCAACGTAGAAAGTAACCGTTCAACTTGGGGGGTCACTTGGGGGGGGACCGAGTCAACAGCCTGGTGAATTATATCCAGCTTTGTAAAGGTAAAGTGTGGAAATTATTTCCACGTATTCAGGCGCTTCTTGCATTCGCCTTTTGGCAGCCTGGGGTTGATTTTCATGAGTTGCTGGAGCTTATCGTGTGCTTGCACTTGAGTTAAAAGATGGATGGCAAGCATTTCATCTAAAACCCAAAGGATACCATGCACTTCTATGTTTTGCTGTAGTGCAATTCGTCGGAGTGCTGCATCTCCAGTGAGTAATGTTGCATTGAGGTTTTGGGCAAGGTAGAGGCAGGAGCAGTCGGCGATGGAGAGAGCGGGGTTTTCCACCTCAATAGATTGGATTTTCATGAGATCTTCAAACGAGAACGATTGCTTTGTCAGTAACTCGTTATCAATGCATGTTTGTAACTTGCCTGCATTGTCTTCCTCAATCTCAGCCACCACCATATCTGTCACCTGAAAATCGAAATCAAGCTCGAAAAACTGTTCGAGTAAGTCGATTTTCAAAAGATCAATCAGGATATTTGCGTCGTTGACCAGAAAAATCATGAAACAATCTGAACCTCCTGACCAAACTCAGCCAAAGACATGTTCAATAGCTCTGCCCCCTTACTATAACTGATGATCTCTTCAGCAGAAGCATGTAGCACCAGCTGTTTGAAGCGATTTGCTTTCTCCACCCCTGAGTATTTTCCAGGCTCTTCCTTGCGCCAGCCCGCTTTGCTCATATAAATACTGAACGATTTGTAGGTCTGTTGAGAGATGATTCCAAGGTTATGGGCCCGGGCCATGATTGCCTGCATGGAGATTCCGAACACCCCTTTAAGTTTTTTTAACTCCCACTGGGTAATTTTCTTCCTGTTTAAACCAAGCTCTTCCTTGATTACATTTTCCGGCAGCAACAAGGCTCCGGCAAATGCATGACAGAGTTTTTCATGATTGTTATCTCCACAATCAGAAAAATCGAGTAGCAAATGAGCAAGCTCATGGGCAATGGTGAATCTTTTTCGTACACAGTCACCATGCTTGAAAACTGCTATAACCGGTATTTCCATACCTTGGGCAAAACCTGAAAGGCCAACAAAATTATCACTTGCTTCCACCTCAAAGACCTTAAACCCTTTATCTTCAAGAAGTTCGGTCAGCTGCGGAATAGGTGCCTCGCCCAGATTCCATTTCTCTCGTATTTCTTTTGCGGCCTGCTCAATATCGTCATAATTGCGGATTACTTTTCTTTCTATAGGCAACTCTGCAGTATGCGAGAAGTTCAATACGCGTTCAATCTCAAGATATTTTTGCAGAAAATCAATGGACTGGTATTTAATTCTCTCTTCTTCCTTGCGGGTGAGTTTGGCTTTTTTACGAAAAGCAAAACCAGAGATCTCTATTTTTGAAGACCGAAAGAAATAATCCACCTTCACATCAAGCGCTTTGGCCAATGCGATAAGTACCTCACTGCTAGGATTAATCTGCCCTCTTTCGTATTTACTGATTGCCTGTTTACTCACTAGCGAGCCGCTGGCAGTGGCAAGGGCTTCCATGCTCAAGCCAGCCATTTTACGTGCTGAGTGTAGGCGTTTTCCAAATTCATGTATCATGGTAGCATCCTCCTAGTTGACAAATATCATATTTTTCTCGAATTTGTCAACCCAAGATAAGTTTCCAACT
This sequence comes from Desulfosediminicola flagellatus, assembly GCF_005116655.2. Classification (GTDB taxonomy): domain Bacteria; phylum Desulfobacterota; class Desulfobulbia; order Desulfobulbales; family Desulfocapsaceae; genus Desulfopila; species Desulfopila flagellata. The sequence continues at coordinate 5,643,335 of NZ_CP050698.1, forward strand.
TCCAGAAACCACCCAAGATACCGTTTTTTAAATGGAAACTATAGTTTAACTGAAAACTGCAGCTCCATATCTTTCCTGAAAGACCGCAATCCAGTGTCAGTCGAGTACCTTCAATATGGGTGGTATAGTGCGCTTCCTTGATCAAAGCTCTGTCCCCCATATCCCGTACCCAATCTTCTAAAAGCCGTGCTGCTTCAAGAAAACCCCGTGCCCGCTCAATAGTGATTCCATATTCCCATAATATCGCGGCTATTTATGGGATGGTCAGGTGTGGATTTGCAGCCAGCAGCTCAAATACCTTTCCCGTCACTTTTCCCTTCTCAATTCTTGCTGCTCAATTGATAAAAAAAAACTGTTAATCAAACAACAGTCAAACAAATCACATAACGCACGAACACTACTAACATACTGTTTCATTGACAAATCAACAAATTCTGTCTCCAAAAGCCTCTGCCTCATGATGTAAAGAACAAACGAAATCAGACTCGACACAACCAGGCACAATGTCGCTTTCGACATTTATCAACAATATTGCGTTTTCGACATAACATGCCATTATGTCGAATGTGACATGGAGATACTATGCAAATGTTACATGTTTCACCGAAGGACATTGGGACTGCTCTGCGGACTATCCGTAAAGAAAAGGGGTTGAGTCAGAAAGAACTTGGTCAAAGAATTGGGCTTGATCAGAAAAAAGTCTCGCTGATAGAAAATGGAAATCCAAACGTTAGAGTTGACAGCCTTTTCCGCCTGTTTTCAGCTTTGGAGCTAGGAATTATTTTACAGCCTAAAGCCCTTCCTAAACCTTCAAACCAGAATGATTGGTAATGCGAGTTTTACCGACCTTCGAGTGTCGCGAATATTGTCACAAATCTGTCGCAAACTTTGTCGCAAACTTTGTCATGAACATGTCGCAAACATTTAAAGGAGTCTGTACTCCTGCTGGTGCGTTGAACCTTCACTTAAAACCAGTTCTTTATCCAACATCCCTCTAAGATCGCGTTGAAGGCTACGCCTGTTCACATCAGGGCAAAGCCCTCAAAGTCCTGGATTGTTAACTTCCCGTGGGCTAACAAAAACTCTATGGCTTTTCCCTGCCGTTCATTCAGGCCATGCTTCTGTACCCAAACATCCCGGCGAATTACCTGCTCACCACGCGCTTTTACTTCGACCATCTGGGTTTCCAAGCCGGTAACGAAGTAGTCGAGCCAGCCTGTCATATCCATCACGTTTTCGCGTACACTCTGGATAGACCTATAAAAATTTTGCCGGTCACGATCATAATATTCGCTCATTGTAAACAGCCGTTTAAAGTCGTATCCAGCTTTGTAAAGGTAAAGCGTGGAAAGTAAACGCGAAGCACGGCCATTGCCGTCGAGGCTTAGAATTACAAGGCCCTTCTCCAAAACTCTTGTCAAAATTTATAACTATGGTATAAAGCCCCTCGCATCTTGCGGCGGCGTAGCCAAGTGGCTAAGGCAGTGGTCTGCAAAACCATTATTCAGCGGTTCGACTCCGCTCGCCGCCTCCAATTTCTAAGGGATTACAAAGGTTACTTTGTAATCCCTTTTTTTTATTGTTTTACATTCTGCATAAAAGGAAAAAACTACTCTTCAAAAAGATAAAATGCCCCAAAGAATTCTGGCGCCTCTTCGTACATTTCAATCAATACTGCTTCTGGCTTATCAATCTCAGATACAACGTCAGCCCATGAAGACTCAGCAGCCTCATCTTCCAGTGACTCTGCATCCAAGGTGTCTGAGCAAAATGCTATGCCCAGATCTGTCGCTATCAGCAAGGTATGGGGGCACACTTCAGGTTCACTTTCTCCATCATTAAGAAACACTACATGCTCACAAAAAGGGCAATACACACTCTCATCTGGTTTTACTTCAAAAATCTTCACTCTAATACTCCACAAAGCACCTATTTACGTATTAAAACCCAACAAACAACCATAAGCTTGCTGGAACTATCGTCACCTCAAACCTCTTACACAACCTGTGTTTTTTGCATCATTAAAGCCAAAAAATACGCATTATTGCCATCAAAATGGCTGAAAAACACCCAGCCCGCGGACACGATCATAATATTCGATGATAGTAAACAGCCGTTTCAGGTATATCATTTACAGCCGGATCTTCTTAATAGCTGTTATATCAGATTTAGGCAGCGTCACATCGTAACCGTCATCAATAAAGATCTTAACAACGCGATCTTTCACCTCATAACCTTTTGCTTTCATGCTCCCGCCGGATGCAAGCTCCACCAGATAGACATATCGCGGTTTCACGGCCTCAGGTGGTTTTGTTCTGACACGTGGTTCTGAACGGGTTGTTACCTTTGGTGGCGATGGTGAAACATGTAAAGGTACCGTAACTTGAGGCGTAGAAGGCGCTGGTGCAATAATGGGTCGCACCGCTGGTTTCACAGGTTGAAATGCATAATGGGTGAATCCATAAAGAAACATCAGGGCAAGAGCCCCAGGCACATACACCTTGGCAAATTTGTAGAGAAAATATGGTAAGCTCATGCTGAAAATCAACCTACTTTAGAAATCGGTGCTGCTTCATAATACGAGATACTGTTCCAGCCATGTCCGTTTGAACCCAAGCATGCCCAGACTTTTTTCCCATTCCGTGTCGTTGTCGCACTGAACTTTTTACCACACGTCGCACATGATGGTGTCCAGTAATCTCCCTCAAGCAATTGTTTGAGAATTTTAGCTCTAACCGCTTTATCAAACGCGTTGAACGTCGTGATAATTTTTTGCTGATCAAAGAGTTCGATATCATTTGAAGCGGCAAATTCGACAGCAGGCAATGTGAAGCTCGACGTTATACAATATCCACCCTTTGCTACGTTCTCGGCAGCCATTTGCCCCCGCAACTGCTGAAGAAGCGGTCTATCAATTTTACTTCTCTTGCTCCACTTTTTACACTGCACCAGATAAAGCACCTTCGATGGATTTTCTTTATCGTATATACGAATATCCACTCCTTCATCAGCACCATCCCCGGTGAGCCTCGAGTTAAGCCCCGAAGCCCTAATAACCAGGTGGCAAAGCAGTTCAAACCGTTTCCACTCGATCGCCGACATAATTTCATCATTTAAGGTGAAATTACTGAATTCGAGATAACGATCCAATGACAGGGTAGGTAAACTCGGCGGCATCGCATCAAACCGCATATCCACAACCGGCTCCGACCTAAAATCGCCTCGCTTTGCAACCTTTTTACCTGCTGCAGGTTTGGGGGTCGGCTTTGATGTGTTGAACAGTTTATCGAAAACCAGAGAAGAGAGCGTCTCTTTTTGAGATTTCACAGAGGCCGATACTGCCACCTTAACTAAAGACAAAAGGAAGAGCATGCCAAGTAATGACAAATACATCGGGGAGTCATGAAACATCACAAGACACATAAGTGTGACAAGAACAATCACACCACTCAGAAAAACAACACTTGCTTTAGAAAGCTTATCCTTCGAAACCATTATCACTATTTCAATCCATTACCACAGTTACACGGCCCGGCAATACCACTGCTACAGAGATGATATTTTCCAACCTATCTTTACAACCTGCCAATACAGTCACTTTTCAAACGTTGCTTACCATAGAAATGAAAGTTCAACGAATCTAATGTAGCTTTTGCACATAAAGATTGAAAGTGGTATCCACTATGTCTGTATAGCTTCCTTAAAAATTTTATGAACATCAGGAAACACACCATTGATCACCGTAACAGCAGCCATAATAGAAAAAGATGGGCTCATCCTCGCAGCAAAGCGCAAAGAGGGCTTACACCTCGCGGGGTATTGGGAGTTTCCGGGCGGAAAGCTTGAAGATGGCGAACAGCCCGAAGAGTGTCTGCAACGAGAGCTGAAAGAAGAACTTGGTATTGACTCTGTAATCACTGCATACCTGGGCGAATCGATCTTCCATTACCATGGCAAGTCCATTCGCTTGCTGGGCTATCTCACCACACATACCGGCGGCGAATTTACCCTCACCGATCATGACGAAATCCGCTGGCTGCCACCAACTGAACTTAATTCTTTAACATGGGCCCCAGCAGACATCCCGCTCATTGACGAGCTTCTTGATAGAAAGATCACCGAGCAGACACTTTCATATTACGAGAGCAATGCAGAAGAATATGTGAATGAGACGCTTGAACTCGATATCAGCGAGATACGGGACACCTTCATCAGCCAGCTACCAGCTAACGCCCATATCCTTGATCTGGGTTGTGGCTCCGGCCGCGATAGCCGGGCTTTTTTAGATCGTGGCTTTACGGTGACTGCAGTTGATGCATCTCCGGCAATAGCCGCGATCGCCAGCACATTCCTTGGCCAAACCGTCCAGGTACAGAAAGCCCAGGATATAGAAGACGTAAACAGATACGATGCAATCTGGGCATGTGCCAGCCTGCTTCATATACCTAAATCGAAAATGGGTGGGGTGATTAACAAGCTCATTACTGCCCTCACCCCGAATGGCCTTTTGTATATTTCAGTTAAGCATGGGACGCAGGAAAGGTGGGATAGAAGGGGACGCTTTTTTAATGATTGTTCGAGTGAAGAAATTACAGAAATACTTAATTGTAACGAAAACATAGAAAACTTCACAATTTCAACCAACAGCGCTATGCTACGTAGCAGGAAACAGAGGTGGCTTAATATCTTTCTCAGTAAAATTTGATCATCAAAGGTAAACCAATGTGTGGAAGACTGGACTATTACCTGCAAGCATTTACTCAGTTAAATCCGAATAAGAACAGAAAGGTTTGGACTAAACAAACCAACTACTGCTCACCTTATAAGCCCTTTCTCTTACTTTCTATTCTTGATCACATCAATTCTGGTGAGATAACACGAAACTTCATTGAACCTACATTTGAGCTCACAGAAACATTTCAACGTTACATTGAAGTACTCCCTCCAATGACCCGTAAGGCCAGCATGGCGTTACCAATGTACCACCTAAAAAGTTCTGCTTTCTGGACGCTCAAACCCAAAGCGGATAATCCCCAACCTCATGGTTCAATCAGTTCAATACACCAATTTCGAGACTCTTTCTATGGAGTAGAGCTTGATAAAGAACTCTTTGTGCTGCTCCAAATGCCAACCTCAAGGGAAAGACTTCGGGAAATACTGGTACAGACCTATTTTGCACCTGAAATCAAACAACTGGTCAGTGAGCAATCAGTTATCAATTGCCAATCTTCAATATACTCTGACACACTCCTTAAAACAGCACCTCGAAAAAATCCTCAAGTAGCCGAAATAGCGGCCCCATACAACCACGCAGAAATCACCATTAACCAGCAGGAAAAAGTACGTGATCAGGGGTTTCGTAAAGCAATTGTTACCCTCTACGATCACCGCTGCGCTCTATGCGGCATCAAAATGCGCACACCTGAAGGTCGTACAGTTGTTGACGCAGCCCATATTAAACCGTGGAGCGTGAGCTACAACGATGATCCGACTAATGGCATGGCGCTCTGCAAAATTTGCCATTGGTCCTTTGACGAGGGCTTAATGACGGTGAATAGCCAATACCATGTCAAAATCTCACCGGACGTTATGAGGGATCACAACCTCCCCGGCCATATCATGACCCTTTCAGACAGACCAATGTTTCGGCCTCGCGAGAGCAGGTACTGGCCGGATCTTGAGAGTTTTAAATGGCATCAAGAAAAACGTTATCGGAACAAAAGCTCGAACCCATATATTTAATAATACAAAATAAAAAATTCCAACATGAGTGACTTAAAACGAAAACCCTGGTCAAGAGATGAACTTTTATTGGCTATTAACCTTTACTGCAAAACACCTTTTGGAAAAATACATGTACGAAATCCAGAAATAATTGAGCTGGCGAATCTTTTAGGTCGAACACCTGGTTCTATCAGCTATAAGCTAGCCAATTTTGCAAGCATTGATCAGTCGCTTCCTCGTAAAGGAGCATCAAATGTTAGTAAACTTGATAGAAAAGTCTGGAGTGATTTTTTTGATAACTGGGAAATGATGTCCTACGAAAGCGAACTAGCACTTTCAAAAATTCAAAACAAAGAAATTCAATTCGAAATGCTATTAGTAATTCCAGAAGGTAGAACAAGAGATACAGTTGTAAAAGCCAGGATTAACCAAACTTTTTTCCGTCGTACAATTATTGCATCATATGGGGCCTGTTGTATAACAGGATTATCTATTCCAGAACTACTTGTCGCCAGTCACATTGTGCCGTGGTCCAAGGATGTAAGAAATCGAACCAACCCAAAGAACGGTCTGTGTCTGAACCCACTGCATGATAAAGCTTTTGATGTTGGTCTCATTACGATTGATGAAAACTATAAAGTGAAGGGTTCGACTAGAATTACCAATACGTCTGCGGAAGAGTCGAAAATTCTGACAAATTTCATCGGAATAAAAATAAATTTACCAAACCGTTTCGCCCCAGATCAAGAGTTTCTATCCTATCATCGGGAAAATATTTTTCGGGTTTAGCTAATCAGCCAAACACCAAATCTAAAGCGATGTCTTTGCCTTTCATTGCATTGGCTTGGTGGAAAATGCAATGAAATAGAAATTGGGGGGGGGTAGATGTCTCGTCGAATGCGTTTATTTCTTTAACTATTTCAAACTATTGATGGAGTCAGCGCCCACAAAAAACGACGACCAATCATCTGTTTTCAAGATAGTATTAAAAACCTTAGCTCATCAAATACCACTCCATTAATTTCTTAGAAAACATTTTCTCAATGTAAAAAAAATTGATCTTTCAGATTCAATTTCACCCTTTTCAAACTGCCCCCAGGCCTGGTCACACATCACTCGTAAATCGGTGGAGCTCTCCTCAAGAATAGGATCGGGGAAACGGACATGAAGGTGAACTTGAAACAAATACCCCACCAACTCCTGAAAAGCTGTTGTTAGCACAGCAGGAATAGTCTGAAACTCACTACCATGTTTTGTGGAACTAATTTGCCTAGAAAGATACTGGAATAGAGTCGCTATAAAACGGATGTGTAAAACTTCTTCACACTTTAACCCAGCAGAGTTTTGTGCGAGCTTCTCAAACTTGTGCTTGAATACAATAGTCAGCTGCCTCAAATCCTCGCCTTTTATCCATTCATTATCGACATCATCTTTCACATGTTTACTTAGAAATTCCGAATAACTAATGCATGCTGCAACAAGTTTATTATGAAGATAATCAGGATGCCCACTTCCACCTTTTGACCATATAACTCTTAGAAGATTATCCGTACCAAAGAGCAATTCATCATCCAAAAAAGAGAGAGGAAACGTATACCCATTAAATAAGTCCTGCATACATGATATGTAGGTACGAGCTGATGATGGCGGGACCTCCTGGTTCATCCAATAGAGGAGAGGCATGATGTGATTCATCGAACTTATCAACACATCCAAATCAAGCAGGTAATCATCATCAATGCATTTGGGCAGGTCGGGTATATCAACCCACTCCTCCCCTATCTTCGTCTTAACTTCCCAAATATCACCATTGGTAAAAGCCGCATAGCGTGCCTTGATTGTGTTGGCGTCTGCATAGCTAATGGCCTGTTGCATGCCTATCTCGCTCTTTCTGTTTTCCCATCGTTTACATTCAATGACAGCATATGGTGCCCCCTCCCTCAAAATAACTATATCGGCAAAATGATTTCTGGTGCCAACCTTAACCACTCGCTCGATTTCGATGTTATTAATGTGAATCCCATATGTTGACATGAGTTCAAATAACATCCATTGTCTGATTTTCTCTTCGGGTTTTTCTACTTTTCTTCCAAACAATGAAGCGTCAGGGTTAATATCGTAATACGGTTTTGGCGGCACGAATTTTTCTCCTTTTGTGATGTACTTCAGAAACTTATCTAAACTTTACGCCAATTAACCACCCAGAAACTTCTGTTTTTCAATTCGCAACTACACGATATGAAATCATGCTGATTTTTCTATATTAAGCTGAAAAATAGACGAAAGAGAACCAACCAGTTGCAACCCGTTGACAATATCCACAGGGATAACATGAAGTGTCACATGACTACCTTGTATTGTCATCTGAATCTCCTCTTGTAATCGTTTTTGACGTGGGTAAAAAAGAGCAACCTGATCCACACCATATCGCAGTGCATAACTCGCTATTTGGTAAAGGTCAGCTTGTGTCACACCTAACTTTCGCTCCTTATCATCCAGGAGCTTCCACTTGGCATCGCCGATCATAAAATAGCCGCCAGCCTCATCCAGCAAAACCATATCGGGCTTGAGAAGAAAAGCTGGTTTGTCTATATCATCACGTCTAACAAAATATTTTTGAGGCCCCTGCTCTCTAAGTCTCAGTCCATATCGCCAGGCATATTTTCGTAACTCAGAGGCAACATATGCCTCAAAAAGTTTATTCATATCAAAGAGAAGAGAAAATGACGTATGCTTACCTGCAAGAACATCAGGATGCAATCCCAATAAAAACCATCTACATTGCTGGAATATTGCTTTGTATCGGTTCGTAGAGCGGTCAAAGCTAAGTTTATCTAAATCTGATACATTGGGATGAAAATCGGAGATTGCTTCAAAACGCATATGCAATTCTGCCACTTGCTTACGTGCATTAACGCCAAGTGGTAGACGAAGAATCATTCTTAAAACATATTTAAGAATCTGATTATGAGGGTTATCAGCACTTAATTCGTCAAATTGGCAGAATAGTCGCTCCTTATGAGCCACATTAAATTTCACCTGCTGCCCTATTCTTAGCCGTCCTTTGATCACCCCTAAATTCTCGTTTTTCTCAATATATCTACGAATCATGCCCTGCATTAACTCTGCATGCAGTTGATTACAAAAGTGCAGAACAAAAATATCCAGCAATGAGTGCTTTTGTAACGAAATTGATGCTCCAACTCCGCGTGCAGGCTTGAGTCGCTTTGCTCTGTACAACATACGGATAAGAGCTTGCCGACATGCACCAGGATCTTCCTCTTTGCCATGAATCTTCGGCAATACTTCAAGAGTCAAACCACCAAGAGCAATAACCCCACAATACTGTGCAAACTTCACCGAATGGTGCCCCCAGCGAAAAGTGCCAGCTGGCAAATGCTGTTCCATACGTCCCAAAGCATTCGCCTGAGTTACAGACAAAGCATGCACCCCCACTTCACGCTTTTGAACAACAGGGAGCTTTTCATGCTCTTTGACAGAAAGGATTTCCACCCTCAGGAACCTTCCTCATAAATTTTTCGTATAGCGTCAGGGCTTATATCTTCAGCCTTGGATACTGAATACTCTATAATATCCTCGTAGTCATCATGATCAAATCCAAGCACTTCAATCTCTTTCAACTCTTCATGGCAAATAATTTGCGGCTCTAATTTACTTCCATCAGGCCCGACGTCTCGTAAAACGAGCTGAATCCTGTGCCAATCTTCATAAAAATACTCCTGAAGCAAAGGAATAATCTGATTTAACAACAAATCTTTTAAGCCTTCAAAATCCCGAATATTCCAGAAATAGGCGTGCCCCAGCATAAGATCTCGATTAAGCAGAAAGCGAATTCTTCGGTTCATTACCGTCAGCATTGCTCTCAGGTTAATAACACCGCCTTCTCCATCTTCAATGTATCCATCTCCACGCGATCCATTTATAACCGCTGGATTTGGCATCAACTCCTTAAACCTGAACCTACGCCGCAATGCTGTATCCAGTAGGGCAATTGAGCGATCAGCAGTATTCATTGTGCCATAAATATCGAGGTTTTTCGGCACTCCGAATTTATCACCTGAATAGGGTAAGGTTAACTCCATTCCAGACTGTAATGTGCCATCTACGGCATATATAGTCCGTTTATCGCCCTCTATGAGAGTAATGAGTTCTCCGAAAATCTTGGCAATATTTCCTCTATTAATCTCATCAATAAAAAGTGCGTATCTCTGGGCAGGATCAAACTGAGCACGCTGGCAAATTCGCCGGAAAATCCCGGCAACAACCGGATATGTAAGCCCTTCACCATTCTCTTCGTCCTGAACTGGTCGAATACCTTCTACAAAATCCTCATAACTGTAGGCTTGGTGAAAAGTGATAAAATCATATCTCTGTTCGGTTACTTTCTCATCAGGTCCCTGCTTCCACATCTTGACCATATCTATGAGTTCAGTACACTCTTCCTGCCAATCACCCACCAAAAGGAACCTGCTATTTTCATCCTTATCAAATACCAGAGGTGCAGTACGCTTATTATATTTAACCGTCTCAGAATCTTCCCTTGCGTGCGTCTGAAGAACACTCCATAAAGTCTGCCGAACATTACGTGTCCGAACATTAGCTTTAACCTTCAACTGCACAAATTTGTGGGCCAAGATATCTGAAACACTTGCGGCCCCGTCTAGCTCATATAAAACGGCAAATGTTACGTTAAACCATGATTCCCCCGCAACCTGTTGCGACAACCAGACTTCGTAACCTATTGATTGCTGCTTGCTGGTATATTGATTGGCGAGTTTATTGAGATGGTAGGTTTTTCCGGTACCTGGAGGGCCATATAGTATTAGATTAACAGGGTCCTTGATGGCTACCATCTCAAACGCCCCACCATCCATACCACTTTGCCCTTTCTCGATACGTTCATGCCAGAGCTGCTGGAGCAAAGCAGCCGAACGCGTTTTAATCTCAATACCTGAACTTTGTGGAAACCAGTGCTGGTTATCAGCATCAATTTCTGCTAACTCTTTGGCTGATATATATTTATCTCCTACAGACGGATCCTGAATCCGGGAGAATGAGATATCCACACACCAGCGCTTCTTCCCTTCTGCGGCTTTCTGCTCATCATAATGAAACTCTTCATATGCCTCAGAAACAATATTCCCTACAGCGACGATTCCTCTTGGTTCTGTACCTGTTCTAACCAGGTAAGCTTTATCGCCAATCTGGGCACTTTTGTTTGCACACGACCATGAATGCGTAACCGTTTTCCCCTTATGTGTCATCTCCCGGTCTTGAGCAAGTGTATCCCACTGCCAATTTGCAGGGTTCCAGGTAAATAACCAGGAAAGATTTCTCTCTTCACTCCAAAGCTGTTGCAGCGGAGGTAGATAAAAATCCAGTTCCTTTCGTTCGAAGCTTTTCTCTTGCTCCTGCCGTATAGCTGAGAGCACCTTATCGATATCCAGTGCAGATAGTTTCTTAACCTGAGCTTTAGCCTTGTTTCGAAACTTCATAACAATCTGTTGTCGATCAGTTCCACCAAAGATCCGCTCAAAATAATCAGGAAAAAGCAAAAAAAGCAGCATGTGCCGAAATTGCCGAGCGCCACATTCAGGTATCAACTCCAACCATTCTGCAAATTTTATATGATCTGCCAGTAAAGCTTCACGTAGATGATGATCTAGCTTCTTGAAACTAAGCAATACGCGGATGACGAAAACCATCTCTCGCCAGCGGTTCGTGTTGTAGGCTGTACCTGCACTCCCGACACCGTGCAAAACGGTATCATTAAACAACCACTGGGCTTGGTCAGGTAACTCCTCTTCTCCCCAAGACCAAATTTTTTTAATACCATCCTGTTTGGTCTGCGCTGTAATGTTGCTGGGGCATAGCAACATTAACCAGAGAATTTCTGCTGCAAGCTGCTTTACTTCGGGCCCAGTCGGTTCAAGTTGCCCGTAAAGCTTATCGTAAAAATTCCCATCACCACTATCCAACTTATTGATAAAAAATTTCTCTAGAGCTTCAAAAGATTTCAAATTCCAAAGAACTTTTTTGCTAAACACAGAACCATCAGACAAAAATGCTGACTGTCGCCAGTATTCAGCGGCTTCAAGAATTTTTCCGATCTCATGCTCACCGCAATATCTACTCATATTGTTACCTTAATTTGCCTCACTTCAATTCCGCCGGTAGTTCGCCATTTGAAAAACTTGATATCGACAATAACATGCTGCCCAAGAGGAGACGCCGTGCCGAACACTATATCTTTACGTTTGGATACGTACCCCAACCCCATTCCTATTACACCTCGACATTACGGGACACTCTTCACAGAGCGGTATATAGCCAGTGCAGCAACCCCTCCCGTGTACAACCAAATTAACATGTAAGCTGTGTGAAATTCCCTTTGGTAAATAGCCGTCAACCAAGCTGTGGGCTTTTGCCAGAGAGCATTTTGGGGGCAACAAACCCAAACGGGTAAGAACTCTGAGACAGTGTGTATCAACGGGGAAAATATCGTGCCCGAGTGAATACATAAGAACGCAACGTGCTGTCTTCTCTCCTACCCCTCGCAAAGTCAGCAGGTATTTACGAGCAGCTTCGCACGTTAGATCCCGAAGGAAACCTAAATCGACACAACCTGTCGTTTCAAATAGTTGGTCAACTAATTTTTTCAGCTGCGCTGATCTCTGTTTCGCAAGTCCTAATGGACGGAGTTCCTCGGTTAACTCATTGCAGTCTGTTGACAATAACTTTTCCCAGGGGTTGTACTCGGTTTTTAATTTTAAAAAGAAAGGCAGGTAGCGGTTGGGAGGAGTTTTCTTGCTGAGTAAGATGAAAATCAGCTCGTCCAGCGGGTCAGGGAGGTTGCCAAGGTCTGGTGTCCTATAATTTTCCTGTAGAACTTGGTCTAACCACAAACACTTTTCCTTACACCGTTTTGAACTCCTCCCCAACCTGCTCCAGACTTCGGTACTACGCACTACTTCCCTTTCTCCGGCACTTTGAAACAGAAGTCACACCTACAAGAATCACAAAAGTGTTCTTCAACCAGTGGCGAAGTGGCTGGGCAGAGTGCACCTTCACCGCTAGGTTCTGCGTAATACCCATTCTGGTGGTGTTCTATGAAATTGATTGCTGCTTCGCTTGAAAGCACACCGTCAAAAGCTGAAAACACAGTTCGTGCCCAGCTGGGTACCCACTTTTTTCGCTCCCCCAGGCTATCTCGGTCAAGGGTAAAATTCACAATGAATAATGATGGTGGAAGTGCAACAGCATCCTTGTGCCTTGTATAGACAGTACATGCCATGTCTCCATTAGTTTTTACCTTAAAATACTTTGCTATCGCGGAAGAAAATGTTGGATATGCTGCAGCTTCACCTACGTGAGCAAACCTTATTCGCGGCGCCCTTTGCCAACCTAGAGGTAACTTATCTAATTCTCTGTAAGCTGCCCGTATAGCAGAGTCACAATGCGGTGTTAAAAGTTTAACAATTTCATCTCTTTCTTGGCGGTTACCACGCTCATACAACTCAGCCAGAACACCATTAAAGACTCCTCTAACAACGGAAGCCCTTGAGGCATCTAATCCGTCATGCGCATAGCAAGCACCAGAGCAAGAGTCTGTTGGTTTGCAACTATAAAGCGGTAATCGGAGGCTCAGACCTTGTTTTAAGCTGCGACCAAAAAATTTCCCCGCTGCAAGATATTTTCTCTCTTCTGGATACCTTTCCAATCTAGCAAAAATGGCGAAAGCAACCTGTCTCTCAATTTTCACTCGTGTCGTAAAAAGCAGTTTATGTGCTTTTTTAGCCAATAATTGATCAGCTTTTTTACTACGAGAAAGTGCACACAAGTTCCAGTACATACGCAAATCATGGTCAAACAGCAAGGCAACCTTAGTGGCTGTTATATTCGAATCGAGTCTCCTAGAAGCACACGAATATGATTCAGCCCATTGTAAAACTTCTTCATGGGGTCTTCCTGTCACTTTTCTCATTAAACAAACTCCAAAGGAAGTTGTGCAGAAGAAACTGGAGCAAAATTCCCATCAAGTGCCATGCTAAATGCCAAAGCTAGTCTTCTTGAAAACTCTACAGGAACTGCATTACCAATTTGTCTATACCTTGCCCTAATGTTACCAAATATATAAAAATCATCAGGGAACGTTTGCAATCGAGCACATTCTCTCACAGTAAGTCTTCTTGGTGAGACTGGTGTAGTATAGAGCCCTTGACTATCAATATATTTTTCATGATTTACTGGTTGCCACTTCCATTCGTCATTTGCACGCTCTACCCAAATATCCGGCGCTAATATTTGACTAAATGTTGGCCCAAGACTCGCTAAAACAGTACGTGCGGGAAGATCTGTAAATGGCTTCCGATAGTACCAAAACCAACCCGGGTTTCCTTTTCGTTCTCTCCCTTTATATGGGGCTGGCAAAGCTTGTTCTGGAATATTTTTCAATGAACAACCATTAGGAATATGTTTTGATATTTCGTAATGCTTTGCCTCAAGAGGTAAAAAAACATGATCAACACCCTCAGCCTCTCCACCCAAATCAATGACGGGATTCGCTGGCCCAAGGTCTTGTAATGCCTCAAGAATGGAAATTAATGCTGGATGCCTTTTACGCTCATTGCCAAATTCTCTTGTTTCAGGCTTGGGCCAGGGTACAAAAGACAAACAATCCCTTCTCACTCCAATAACGATGGTTCGGTATCTTCTTTGTGGCACACCATAAAATTGTGTATAAATATTTTTTGATTCAACAATATAGCTGTTTGATAATTCAACATCTAAAGCTTTACAAAATGACGGAAATGCTTTTTTCAAAAAGCCAGGGACATTTTCCAAAATAAAGCCTTTGGGACGAACAGTTTTGAGTACATCCAAATATGTTTTCCAAAGCTGATTTCTCGGGTCATTGAGTCTTTTCGTCCCTGCAGTAGAGAACCCTTGGCATGGAGGCCCTCCGACTACCAAATCTACGTTCTTGGGAAGCGTTGAGTGCTTTAGTTGTAGAATATCTACAAGCCTTGCCTTCCCTGTAAGGTTATGATTGTAGGTTTTTATAGCATCTTTGTCAGTGTCGAAAGCATCTAAGATCTTAAACCCTGCTTTTTCTGCCCCTAAATCCATACCACCACATCCACAAAACAATCCAATCGCAGTTTTTTCTAACATACCTTATCTTTACAGCTAAAAATGCAATAGTTAATAACAAACATGAAATACATCTTCGGCAAATATTTTGAGATTACATAACACTACACATCAGCATTATAAACTGTATTATTACTCATCGCATACATCATTGATTCGTAAATACTCAACACTCTTTCTTTGTAGAGAAACCTGCCATGCTTTTTCGTTTCATTATTTTTCAATATCTCAAAAGAATCCAATACATACTCCACAGCATCAAGTTTTGTTGAAAATAAATCAGACAAGCTATTTGGCATCAAGTCCCCCCATCCACTCTCTCCACCCAAATATATATAAAATAGTATTGCATCTATTTCACACCTTACATCATATCTTCGTTTTTCGTCCCATTCATACTTCGACTTATCTAATCTTATTTCCCCACTTGCAATACCATCCATATCCACGGATGTCCGTACTAACTCTAACACCCTTGGGATAATAAAATCTTTAAATCTTTTCCCCCCTCCAAGAAACGCGCATTTTTCATCAAATTTTTCAGGCCTTGGAACAGGCAATTGTTTCATCAAATAATATTTAAATGATGTTCCTATGAATTTTTGGCGAGCAATAAAATCAAGAATAAGTGAGTTCAAAATGGACAATACCAACAAATTTCCTTCATTTCCTCCTTTACAAAAATACAACAAGAACTTGTCTCCTACACCATAAACTGGGATGGCACTTGCGATTACAGTTCGTTCATTCCTAGCGTTAGTTATATCACGCCACCCAAATAATGTTGAAACTTGGAAAGGTAAACGATCTTTCACATCATTACTATTCACCCAATATTTAGGTGTCACGGTAAAAAAAGGATCCTTCAGCTGTTCATTAGAAGCTGGAGGCAATTTATTCGATTTTGATGTAGGCGGATGATTCGCATAATCACCAAACCTATGATTATACTGATGTATCATTTTTGCCTCATACAAGGGAAGATATTCAATCGTCGCGCCACCAGTCTTTTCCCTGAAAATATTCCCAATTAACTCATTACCCGTCTCCAACAAATTTTTTTTAGTACGGAACAAGTTAGAGCTATTAGCCATATCAAACATTCTATTAAAACTAATTTCCCATGGATTTTCGTTTAAAATATCATTAACCAACACAGGAAATCTTTTATAAATATATAGAGCTAACTCTGAATCTTTTTTATTTTTAAATACCGGGCAAGTTTTTGTATTGGGGTTTAACAAACTTAACTCATCAAAACTAATAGTAAACCGCCTTTCATGGTCTAGAAGATGGGTCGGGTTAGTGTTCCAAAACGAGAAACTGGCCCTATGCTTTATTCTAATTGAAGAAAGTGTCACTAAACAAAAATGTGGATTTCTAGTATCTAATCCAGCGAAAAGCCTCTCTTTATTCTGGAAATCATGGAAGCTTATAAGCTGTCTTTTTTGCAACAAATCCTCAAAGAAAAGCTTGTAAGTATCTCCGGTTGCAATATCACTTTGAATAATAAAACCCGCATATCCTTGGGCTCCCATCAAAGCCCTATTTAATTCTGCAAATACTGCGTAAAGGTTAACATCCCCTCTCCCACACAAAGGATACCTGCCAGATTCTCGAAGGAGATTACTTATCCCTTGCGCAGTACGTTTGGCATTTTGAAATTCCTTAAATAACCCTGGGTTTCTCTCCTCTAGTGCCTTAATTGCTTTTACTCTAGCGCTTTTGTTATTAGCACTTGAAACAAAATCATCTTTTCCTGCAAAAAACTCTTTCTCTTGAAGCTTGACTCTTTCCCAAGGAGGGTTCCCTAAAATAACATCGAATCCACCATTAAGACCTGTTAACTCATTCTCTGGTAAGTCCCCTTCAGATGCCAACCTAAAGATATTCGGGAACTCCAAGTGCCAGTGGAAAAAGTTGTACATCTCACTAAGTGCACATATCTCATCTAAAATAGAAGCAGGTGTGCTATTTGGACTCGATTCAATTTTACGAAAGACTTCTTCTGTAATGACGTAAGGCAATTCTTCTGAATCATCCTTTTTAATCACAAAAGCTGCACACCATGCATCGCAAACTAACTTGTTCTTTTCAAACTCATCAGATTCAATTAGCTTTTTGTATTTTTCCCTCTTCTTTTTGATACCCTCTATGGAAGAATCATCTATGGCATCAAGGGATTGAACATTACGTGCTATGCCCTCTATTGTTTGCCACGAAGGCTTCCCTTCATGTGACCACAACTTTCTTACGCCCGCACGCTCCCCTTTGTTTTGAATCCTCCACGCAGTGCAACAAGTCTGAACATCACCTTCAATAGCTTTAAAAGCCTCATCTGGAATCCCTTTCTTCAATAAAGCAGGTGTTGTCCCAAGTACACTGTTTCCACACTGAATGTGATGGTCTAGAAACGAAAGTGGCTTTCCAGGCTCAACAGCCTCCAGCCATAACGCTGTTCGACATAACTCAACAGCTAAAGGATTAACATCAACTCCGTAAATGCAGTGCCCTATAACCTCTCGTAAAGCGTGTCGGTAGTCAGCTTCTGTCGGCTGGTCAGCCCCCGCCTCCACTTGTGCAAGCCCAGCAGCCAATCGTCGAGCAGCAGCTAGCAAAAAGTGCCCTGACCCACATGCAGGATCACAAACTGTAATACCAAGCAATGCTCCTCGGGGGTCGCTTTTATTAGTAGCCAGTCGATCTTCAATCACCGGCTCCAGCGCAGATTTAATCAATTCTTGGACCAGCGAATCCGGCGTATAATAGGAACCAGTCAGCTTTCGCGTGTGTCCAGCCGCATCCCCCTCACCTTCCTCATCCCCCAAGAAGCTGAAATGCCACTGCCCATCAACCCTTACCTTTGGTATTAATTCAAGGAGTGACTCGTAAACTGACCCAAGTTCTTCGGTGTCCATATCCCTATAATTGATACGAGTTAGCACACCTTTGTTTTCAAAAAAGCAAAGTTTAAAAATAGCACTATAGAGATAGCGATTGTCAATCAATGTTGATTCAAGGTGGCTACACTGGTCCTTTGCAAACAGTCCACCCAGGGCTGGCTGTGCTAGAAGCGGCTGGCCTTCAGAAAATCCTTCAAATGTAATGAGCAGCTGCTGCCACGCATCATCATAGCTGTCCCAATACCGCCGATATCTGGACCTTTCACGGAGATTGTCAAGGCTATAGCCATCTCTATATACTTTTTGTTGCCGGACGTCTGCATCGGGATCGAGAAGCACCCCTCTATCCTCAGTTGTCAATAGAAAAAGAAAACGGTAGATCAGCCGGAGCAACTCCTGAAAAAAGAGGTCTGTTGTCAGCGTGCCTTCTTGAACTTGTTTGCGGAAATCGCTATTTTGGGGGTGCGTAACAAAACCTGTACCCAATAAGCGCAAAGCTTCAGTAACACCGTGGCTCAACTCACCAAGCACTCTTTCCCCGTCATCTTGCCCCTGCTCCCTCCACTGCTCCAGGAAACATTTTTCTATTCTACTTTCCTGGGGGGAAAATCGCGTTTCATGTAGGAGCAACCATGTCAGAGTAAAATCGACATAAAGTTCTTCTTCAAAAATCTGCTCTAGGTTAATTTCAATATAGGCAGGTCGGGTGAGTGCAGGGTTATCTCGCAACAACCTTAATGTGTACCCGTTTGATACAATTGCCCAAAGACAGTTATCTTCAGCATTAAGGTACTCCTGAGCGAGACCCGCTGGTGACCGTTTTCGACCTTCTTCTCCAAAAGCTACAGCACCCTTATCTAAAAGATGTTCTGGCTTAGTAAGAACAAAAGGGACCGCCTTATTAAAGGCCATATGAGTGATAGGAAACTGTCGCTCATTTATTGATATTGGCCCAACACCTGCTATTTCAAAATCGAATACTTTTGTAAAGAGAGGTAGCAGCCACTGCTCAACAGTAATTTTGTGAGAATCCTGATCTTCCCGGGAAGATAGATCTTTAAATTGCTCCCATCTCGCCTGAGCTATACGCCAGTATCTGCCCAGCTCATCGCTCAGTTTTAGCCCTTTTTCAACACCATATTCTTCAGATTTCTGGCCCGGCAACTTAAACTGCCGCAATGATGTGAGCACTGAAGCCGAAAGAAGACCGCCCTCTATGCGAATGGCCGGGTGTCCGGTATCACTAATTATTTTTGCCATTATATATTCCTTAAAAAAGTGCCACGTCAGGGACCAGCACATAGACACCCATAACATCGACTGGGAGTTGTGGCTGCACTTGGTACTCACCACGTGCATCTGCAGCTTCTCGCACACGGCGATGGTCAGCTAACAGTTCTTTAGCATTCTGGGCCGCTATAGATTTAAACGTTTCATATAGGTCTGGCAAATTATCGATCGCTGTTGTTAATTCACGACTTCTTCGCTCAAAAGGCATATTTTTCGATACTTTTGACTGCATGAAGTCCAGTGCTTCGGCTTTAGGTAATATGCGTGTCTGGTCGCCTACAACTGCTACAGCTACAGCTTCTTCCGCCAACATTTCCCTGGCCTGCTTAGAACGCTTAATTGTTAAACGGTAGCGAAGCCTGAGAAGGTATACTGTTGCCTTAGTTGAGACGTCTTGAGTAAATACTGCTCCTGCGCGGGCGACAACATCGCTATTTTTACCACCTAATGCTTGCTCTGCGATGTAATTGGCGAGGTGAGTTACAAGTGGGTGTGTACGGTGAATATATTCTGCATTTTCAAGTAGAGGTGGGTAAACGAAGTCAATATTATTACGCGACATCAACCCGCTGCTTTCAAGTCGCTCACGTAAAGCCAATGGCAAATGTTGTAGTGGAGCATTGAACCCACCTTTTTTTCGTTGTTCGATTGGTGCCCCGAGCTTATCACAGGCACGAAGAACAAATCGCTTTACGTCTTCATCGGTCCCCAACACTGCAAAAGCTTTCTCCCACTCGGGCATTACCTGCTCAGGTTTGAGTCTATTTTGGGCAAATATTGTTCGGTGCTTTTTGGCTTTTTCTCTAGCTGACTCCCAGGCGTTATCAAGGCTATCTTCGAGGTCTTTCAGTGCTTTCGTTTCAAACAAACTTAACTGCGTGCCACGTAAACTAGCGGCTGAAGCTTTCCCGTGTAATAAAACAGCCTCCATGATTGCATGGTTAATACGGTTATTATCCTCTGGCATTGGTACACTTACACCAAGGGTTTTTCTGATCCTCTCGGCTTTTCTCAGAATAACCTTTAAAACAGCCCCATCTATAGGGTTATCTTCGCCATACAACATTAAAGCTTTTACTGCCAAAGCCTTTTGGCCGAATCTATCTACCCGGCCTTCACGCTGTTCGTGTCGTGTTGGGTTCCAACTCAAATCGTAATGAACAACTGCCGTGAAAAAATCCTGAAGGTTAATACCTTCTGATAGGCAATCTGTGGCAACAAGAATTGGTGGCTTTTCGCTATCGCGTAAGGCCATAATTCGCTCTTGCCTTTCTGGGGGGGTTAGTTGGCCCGTGACAGTAAGCACCTCGAACTTCTTAAATTTCTTTGCAAGCTCAATTCCCAGATATTCAGCTGTTGCGATATAACGGCAAAAGATAACGGGATGATATCCACCTTCAGTAATCTCTTTTAACGATGCAATGAGCTTTTTTAATTTTGGATCGCCAGAGCTCTTTAACGATCTCGCTCTTTCAATCATTTTATTAAGAAGTTGTTCATCCTCAGCCAAAGCAGCACCAGGCTCGATGTCATCAGTATCTAGCCCAAACTCATCAGCACCATCAAAAACAGATACAGCACCTTTATTATCAAGAACCTCGATCGAGTTCTCTGAATTACCTTCATCGCTAATAGTATTGGCAAGTCGTGTCTTCAGAGCCCGAATGGCTGCTTGGGGTGATGAAGAAATACAACGGAGTAAAGCGAGGGCAGCCCACCAGTTCATACGCTGCTGCAAACTGCCTTCTTCCTCCCGCTGTACCAACTCTCTCGTATAATCGAGCACATCTTGAAACAGGTCACCCCAGGAACCGGTAAGTTTATACGTTGTCTCAGCTGTGTATCTATCTGGAAACAGGTTACCTTCCTGCCACTCCTTAATGTCTTGCCTTCGTCGCTGGACAAAGTGATCTGCAAGTTTTCGGCGTAATGGATCATCTGCAGAGGCGACTTCTTTCAATTTGCCAAATTCAGGCCTAATTAAACTAAGAAGATTGTAGAATGCATCCTCATCACCACTGTGTGGGGTTGCTGTGAGAAGAATGAGATGTCGCGATTGTTTTTTAGAAAGATCCTTCAACAACTCAAATCGTAACTGTCGCCCCTGCCCAGTTCGCGAACAGGTGTGTGCTTCATCAACAATGACCATGTCGGGACATTGTTCTGCAAAAGCATCCCTACGGTTTTTATTTTTAATGTAATCAAGGCTGACAACTGTATACGGGTATTCAGTAAATATAGAGCTTCCGGCAGGAAGACCTCTTTCTAAGCGCGAGGCTGTACTCGTTCGCACTATTGCGGGGTCAAGGTGGAATCTATTTTTCAATTCCTGTTTCCACTGATCACAAAGATGTGGCGGGCAGAGGACTGTAAAGCTATTCACCTCTCCCCGGTCAATCATCTCCCGTACAATAAGCCCGGCCTCGATAGTTTTACCGATGCCAACATCATCTGCGATAAGCAGTCGGATATCCTCCAGCTTAAGAGCCATCATCAATGGAACCAACTGGTACGCTCGTGGCTCGACAGCAATGTTGCCGAAAGAACGAAATGGGCCAGCACCATTACGCAATTTCAACATGAGTGCATCACGAAGCAACAAACCTGCAGACTGGATTCCTGCTTCTTCTACTTTCGGTGGAGGAAAGGTTGCCTGTATTACTGGGTTCCGTTCAAGTGAACTGCAGATAACCGTAACGCTATCATCACCGCTACCCGCAGGCCGAAGGTGTAGAATATCACCTTCCGATTGCGGCATTACAACCCATTCACGACCACGGGCACTTACAATGCTACCAGGCTGAAAGTTCACTTCATTCATTGTTTTGGTACTCCAAATACTTCCGGAAATTTTGCAAACACATTAGGCCAACGGTCCTCTTCCTTAGGAAAACGAATAACAGTTATACCCGCATCCTCAAGTCGCCGTGTTATATCGTCATCGATCTTTTGCTGACCTGGATTCTCGTGATGAGGCCCGTCAATATACACTGCTGCCTGATGATCGCGATAAATAAAATCGGGCCTAGTCTCAAAGCCGGAGATTACGACCTGAGCAGAATCAGGCTTATGGTATCCCTGCTGTTCAACATGCTTTAGCCAACTCTGCTCAAGCGAGCTATTTGCCATGCGATACAGCTCTTCTGTCTGCTGCTCCGCACTGCGTCCTTCACTTGATTTATTAATTGACGACCTGATTAGTGCACAAAGGATATCGAAGACCTGAGGGTTACGGCGATCTATCATTTCGTGATCCATCTGATTGTAGTAACTAAGCAGACAACGATAGCAGCCAGCTTCACATTCAGGCTTAACATCGCAATCATCAGGGGTACCTGTTAGCCAGCCATCTTTGCTTTCATAGTGGCAAATCTGCAATGCTCTGGCTGCCACTCGTGAAATAGCACCAGAATCTGAAACAAGTCGAGTCAACACACCTGCTCCACCTTCTGCAGATTCATATAATAATATCGATTTTCGATGTTCTCTGTGAGGTAGTGGTTCCGCCATAAGTTCTGACTCTTCAATTTGGAACTCTTCTTCAATACCTCGCTTTAAAGCCATTTGAAGGGTTGTGATCACATGCTCATCAAGATCCTGACTTGGTTGAACGATGAGGATATTCCGACGATCTTCGACATATGGAGAAATTCTTTGGATTTGTTTCTCTTCTCTTTCGGCTGCATCATTTTCATCTGTCGGTGCCTGCTCATCTTTACTCCAGTACCCTGTCGCTGCATCGATATTGAAACCAAAAATTGATTTCTCCTTCCGTCGACGCCAACCGAGGTTCACTCTCCATACTGTTGCTGCAGGGGCATATTGCAAGGTAAGAATATGCTCATCACCACTAGTAATTTCTGCCGAAATAACACGGAGTTTTTTATCTACTTTTGCAAACTGAATAGTAGTCTGCATATCATACCCTTGCCGTGTCCTCTCCTCTTCGTCGCTGGTGATCCGGTAAGCCCGTTGTGTGCTAACATTTTCAACACGAAAGAGGTTTCTGATATGCAATCCTCCTTCAATATCCTCGCCACAAGCCCAGCATTTCTCATCTTCTAGTTGTTGATGAAAATGACCATAGCCACAACTTGGGCAAAGTCGGGCTTCTTCCGTCGTCAAACCAGGTTGCTCTAAATTCTGACTATCCCTGACACCAAGAATTACTTTTTTGACACGATACTGGCTGCCTTCGTGGTAGATGAGGCTCAATGGGCCAAACTCAGATATTGCCAAAAAGCGAGGCCTGGCCAAAAATCTATCCCGACCGACCTTACCTCGTCGTGCAGGCATATATGCCATGAGTGGTAAACGTGGGAAGTTATAGCCAGGTAAAAAACCTTGACTAGCAAGGTACCGGTAAGTCGCAAAATCTGAATTATAAGCAGAACCTGCATTGAGTAAGAGATTCAACTGAGTCTGAGCTTCCCCATACCTTTTACCTGCTGCTTTACGCTCACGCTCGCTTGCTGCTGGATTACTTGTGATTTTATGAGCAGTATTCAACTGCTGCAATGTTGCTGCGTAGAGTTGCCGCCACCGATCCAAGGCCTTGTCGAACCCCCGAAACATCCCCTGCACAGTCTTGTCTAGCCATGTTGAGAGCGCATCCTCTATTGAGTCAGTGGGGTTTAACCATACTCCACGAGCTTGCTCCAGCTCAGGTCCGAGCATTCTAAGAAGATTCAAACCGCGTGCAGATGCTTGCTCCTTGACCTTTATGGTGTCCATCTGCTCAACAAATTCGTCCAAAATCGGCATGACATCCGGTTGCTCCATATTGAGCATATCGTTGACAGTCCGAGGCAGGACTTTGCGCGTCTCGTTTAACCAAACCGCATGGAGGTGGCTTGCTACAAGATCCTCGTTGGCCAAGTCAAGAGTTGGTGGGCTCACATGACCATGGACCATTCGTGCAGGATCGATAAAGAAATATTGATCGTGTGGGCTTAAAGCAGCACAATATGTGAGTACATAGGCGGGTTGGCCAGATCTTCCTGCACGGCCACTACGTTGTGCATAGTTTGCAGGAGTTGGTGGGACATTGCGCATATAGACAGTGTTTAAAGTTGCTATATCCACTCCCAGTTCCATCGTCGGAGAACAGAACATGGCTCGTAATTCTGCGCGACGAAATCGCCCTTCGCGTTCTTCCCGTTCTGCAGGATCTACCTGAGCTGTATGTTCACGTGCCTCCATTTCAAAGAGAGTTCTTTTACTATTCTGCAAAAGATCTGCAACCGTTTTATACAACCCAATAAAATAAGCATTATCTGAAGAGTGTGACATTAACAGATCATCTTGTTGACCGGGTTCGGTTATCTGCCATTGCAAGAATTCACCTAAAAGCTGGTAACCTGTCAGGTCTTTAGCCACTTCTACCCTTTCTACAAGACCATAACTGCGTAATAGAGTTAGCAGGTCAGCGAGAAGGAGTGGATAACTTGCCTCCTTGATTGGGTCAAGCATACCAAAGTCATCACCCCATACTGATTTTTTCTTGAGGGCTTGCCCGAGCAATGAACGAGATGAGCCTGATACAATATCAAAACGATTTTTAAGGCCTGGTGGCTTCGAGTAAGGGAGAAACGTACTTGCCTCCTGCAACTTCTCTTCTTCAGTAAACCCCCATGGCTCCTTCAAATATTGGTAACTCTGATTTTTAAATTGTTCTTGCTGAAGAGGGTCTAAAAACCTGCTTTTAATACAGAGACTGCGACGCATAGCATCAAGTATAAGACGTAATGCACGTAGTCTCGTCTCAATGCTCGTTGCTTGTAGACCTGGATACGTCGTCTTATCCCACTCTTCCTGATCCTCACAAAGGTCTTTTAATCCTTCATAATCAATTTTCAGCAACCCCAACTGTTCAAGATTAGGGTTGTTATATCGCCAACCTCTTCTCAGATCAAAATACAGACGATACCCAAGTACGTTTCGCATTGTCTCTTCTGCGCGTTTTCTGCCGGGCCCTTTCGCATCTGGGTTTTCCAGATAATCAGCTCCGCTCTGATCAAAACCAAGTTGGGCAAACACCTGCTGGGCAATTACGCTATCACTGAGATATCCTCCTTTTGTACACTGTACGGCCGAAAGCAGAGCCCCGCGTAAAAGAAGAATTTGCACAAAGTCATTAAAGTGGCCTGCTTGCAACGATGCATCTTGCCTATTATCCGTAAATCCAAGAATTTTCTTAGCCTGTGCAGACAACTCGTTATCTTGTTCCAGCATATAGGTAAGCGCAGATATCGCAAGAACCGTAGATGCAGAGGACCTACCTTCCCCACTTAGACCGGTAAGCCTGATTGCGTCTCTTCCACGAGCGGCATGAGCAACCCCACAATGTAAACAGAAACGGAAACTACCAGGGATAAACCAACCTAAATCTCCGTTCTGCGAAGGACTGCCAGCAGGATTCACTAAAAATTGAATAGGTTTGTATTTTTTGAAGTTGGATTTGATTCTTGTTTTCCCTTTGAACTCTTCAATCCAATTTTCTGGGTAACTTTCCAGAGCATGTTCATCCCAGGAACTTTCAGGATCAAAGATGAAAAATCCAAAATTTACCTCATCATCATCATGTGCCCGCTCATCAATGTTTCTTGGACTAAAATGGTTTCCGCCTTTGTCTTGTTCATGCCATACCGGATGGTATTCTTGACCGCATTGTCTGCAAAAGTGGACACCAAAAAATTTCTTATTACGATCTCCTGGAAAAAATTTCTGACCGCTTAAATCAAATTGTCTCTTACCTACTGTCTCAAATGTTGAGAAAAGTGTGTTAGCACCGGAAATAAATTGGTGAAGACGAAACGCGAAGAGTGCTTTCCCGCGCTTATCACGGCACTGGTATGCTCTTAACAAGAAATCACGTAAGAACTTTTCACATTTTTCAACTGGAAGATTGCTATCACTCGCTAACTCTTGTGATGCACTTTTTAGAGTTTGAGGCTTTGCTCTGACCCATCTATCGTCTTCGCGTGCTAGTCCTAACGTCAACTCAACCCAGCTTGAAGCCAGATGTTCTCTGAATTCTTTAAATTTCGACAAATCTGGAAGACCTGCTTTTACCGCTGAAGCCAACGCTTCCCCCATAGGTTTATCTGCATATGGAGTTTGACGTTGTAATGTTTCTGTTACAATATTCTCTGCTTTGACAACAGTTCCGAATATTTTCCCTGCAACTTCAGCCACAACCTCATTTCTAGCCTGTAGCGTACCTTCACTGGCCATCGTTGCTGATGTACCTACACACTGTACTTTTGAGTTCAAAGCCTCTCTGACACGCCGAACCAGCATCGCAACGTCTGCACCCTGCCTTCCTCTGTAGGTGTGCAACTCATCCAATACAAGAAAAGAAAGCCCTCGTGCAGAGCGCATTATAGATCTATCCAGATCATCCTGCCGAGTCATGAGCAACTCCAGCATCATGTAGTTCGTCAAGATAATGTCCGGTGGGTTAGCTGCCATAGCCTGACGTTCGGTCTGGCTTTCCTGCCCTGTGTATCGATTATACGTAACAGGCTTACCTTCACCATAATGACCAAGAAATTTATCCAGTTCTTCCAACTGGCTATTAACCAGGGCATTCATGGGATAAATAATAATGGCTTTAATCGAGGGAGGGCTTGATTTCCGATTTTTCAGGATCTTATCGATGATTGGGATAAGGTAGGCGAGTGATTTTCCTGATCCCGTACCAGTTGTAAGGACGTAGCTCTCGCCTGTTTGTGCAATATTAACAGCATCCATCTGATGCTTATGAAGAGTGAGAGGGACTCCTTGTGACCCGGGCGACCTATCAAACCGAAAAATATTTTGGCAAGTGGGGTGTAATTTCCCCTGTGCGACTAGCTGATCAACATTAGGTGCAGCAACAAACGAGGGATTTAACTGTATCAGTGGAGCAGGCCAGTATCGTTTTGAGTCGTATTCCCCATCCACAAACTCCTTGATGTCCTCAGACCTTATCTTACTGAAACTTCTGGTGAAAGAACTGTAGTTCTGGACAATATCATCACCATATTTAAAGACATCCATGCCTGCTCCAAAAGTTCAAATTTACCGTAAATCGAGAAGTGTTATGAGATTATCAAGTATTTAAATTAACAAGGAAAGATCACAATAAGAATAGTAAGTTTTGGTTATTTGCACAAATTAAAACACATTTAGAAAAAACATACAGGCTCATAATCTATCAAGCACTTGTTTAAACGTCTTTTCAGATTGTCATCCAACCATAAACATCAGCACCTGAACAAATCTTTCAGACCTGAAATATGAACGATTTAAAAAATCTATCTCAAATCATAAGTCAACATTTTGCACGAATGACAACCAACTCATACTGAAAAAGCTCTAATTTTTTTTCAACTTAAAGCACGAATAGTAATGTTTAATTGAGATTGATTGAGTACCCTCAATACTACTTAGTAGCATACCTTCCTATTAACCACACAGGCAATAACCACCTGATTTATCTTTAACTCACGATAACACCTCCCACAAAAATTATGAATCGCCAAGTAATACTTCTCTCCCTTTGCCAGGCCCTACTCGCCTCCGGCAACATCCTCCTGGTCTCCGTAACCCCACTTATCGGGCGCGGCCTAGCACCATCGCACCAATGGATTACCTTCCCCATTGCCATGCAATTCATCGGCCTCATGTGCGCCACAATTCCCGCATCCCTTATCATGCAGCGGTTTGGCCGCAGGCGTGGCTTTATAATGGGGAATCTTACCGGCATTGCTGGGGCGGCTTTTGCTGTTTTTGCGTTGTGGAGTGAGAGTTTTGTGCTGTTTTGTTTTGCGACGACGCTGATCGGGATCGGGATTGGGTTTTCAACCCTGTATCGTTTTGCAGCTATGGAGGTGTGTGAGCCGGAGCATAAAAGTCAGGCGATATCGATGATCATGGCGGGTGGTGTGCTGGCGGCGATAATCGGGCCGAACCTTTCTATCTATAGTCAAAAATTGTTGCCGGGCTTAGGTTTTTCAGCGGCGTTTGTCGGGTTACTTGGCTTGTATATAACTGCGTTTATATTGCTGACTCAGGTGAAGATCCCGGCGCTGAGTGTATCTCAACGTAGTGTGGCGCAGCGGCCTTTGCGGAATATTATTATTCAGCCCGCATTCATCGTGGCAGCGCTTACCGGAGTGGTGAGCTATGCGGTGATGAACCTGCTTATGACCTCGACTCCGCTTGCGATGAATCGTTTGGGGTATAGCTTTGTTCAGTCCACCTTTGTTATCGAGTGGCATGTGCTGGGGATGTTTGTGCCGTCGTTTTTCACCGGACATCTGATTAAACGTTTTGGTTATACCACAATGATCTGTGCCGGATGCATCATTATGCTTGTTTGTGTGGCGATCAACCTGCACGGGATCAGCCATGCACACTTTATGACTGCACTCATTCTGCTTGGTGTCGGCTGGAACTTTATGTTTATCACCGCAACCCGTTTGGTGAGCGACACATATCGCCCGGCAGAGAAAGGCAAAACCCAGGCGACTAATGAATTTATGATCTTCAGTATGGTTACGCTCTCGGCACTGGCTTCGGGCTGGCTGGAAAGTTCCCTTGGTTGGCAACGACTTAATATTGTGGTGTTGCCGCTTCTTGTTATCACTCTGCTGGTTATTGTTGCTCTGCGCAAAAAGATCGAAGTGGCAAAAGCAACACCCTGCTAGGATCAGCAGATAGAACAATGTAAAATAGGGCAACAAACTGTTGCCCTATTCACTCTATTTGTTGAACATAATTATTGGTGTTCATTTTTGCGGCATTAATCATTAATCGTCTTCTGCCTGCCAATAGCCACCTTTTGCCGGGCCAATACGTTTTAGTCGCCCTTCTGTCTGGAGTTGTTTCAAATTCCGCTCGATAGAACTGGTTGTAACCCCTACCATTTTAGCAAGATCTGCAATGGTGATTTTGTTGTCCTCTCGTATCAGGTGGACAATTTTCTCCGACGTTTTCTCCGACGTTTTTGTTTTATTTGCAGGCTTCTCTGCTATAAAAGTTGGCCGTGGAAACTCCAGAGTAAACATGGTGTTAAAGTTGATTTTCACATCTGGACAATGGGCTTCTGTAAGGGCTGAATGAATGCGCTCAATCCCGGAGCCCATTTTTTCAATGAAATTACAGCGTAAAAGGAGGCTTGCAATATTGGGGTTACGGCAGACACTGCGACGACCGAAGTCTTTTTCTTGCAACCCTTTGGGCAACCCGCCTGGGTTATATATTTCAACCCGGTCATCAAATACCTCAACCATCACATTGGCGCCTTCTTCAGTGTAATCTCTATGGCAGACACTGTTGATAATAGCCTCGCGCAGGGCTACTTCGGGTAGTTCCAAAATCTCTTTTCTGCGGGTACTTTCGGCTGTAATCTCCCACCGCATCTGTAAATGCTTTTTGAGGAAAAGGAGAGCGTCTTCCACATTCTCTAAGATATTACCATTAAGGTCTTTACGATCGAGGATATAGGCTTTGGAAGTCCCTTTAAACAGAGCGCAAACAACATTTACATGAAATAAGCGCCGGGTTGGTTCTTTAGCAAAAAAGAGAACGCCCGTCTGATTGAGAGAAAACTGTCCATCTATATATTCACCAGCGCCCAAGTTAGTCAGGAGGTTGGCAATGTCATCCTTTGGCGAAATATTTGCGAGCTTGCACCATTACGCAGAAAGAAACCTTTATTACATCGGTGAGGTCTGTTGGCACCTTCAGGAACATGGATAACGAGAATTTGATCTGGTAATAGCTTTTCAATGGAAATAGCTACAGGCGGGTCGCATGTTGCCGCTGTAGATTCGATTTGAGAGACTGCCTTGTTAGAAATATCACAGCCTACTATCGTATTATCATCATCCACGCCAATAAATATACGCCCACCAGAACCATTGGCAAAAGCGACCAATTCTTTTGAGAGATCAGAATTGACAGAACGCTTAAACTCCAAAGTAAATCCTTCCCCTTCCTCTAAAACAAGAGCCAACTCTTCATCTGTAGTTGTACGATATCTCATATTGCCAGTTTCTCTGTGAGTTCCATGCTCTCTTATCTTCCGTGGGCCTGAGTCCTCCCCTGATTTTTTTTAACTGGGTAAGGATCATGAGAGGTGTTTGGATAAGACCCCGCTTATCAAGTTTCTCCCGTTCAAAAACAAAGTATTTAACTCAACTTTCTGACTTAAAGGTTAAAGACAATAAAAATAATTCAACCAATTTAAATAATTAACAAAAAGCCTCAGAAACTCTTCGCTTCATCGCATATTGGCTATACAAAAAACATCAATAATTTCATAAATTAAGGACAACAATTCATATTAACAAACAGCATTGGGAGCGACAAGAGGCAAAACCCAGGCAACCAATGAATTTATGATCTTCAGTATGGTTACGCTCTCGGCACTTGCCTCGGGTTGGCTGGAAAGTTCCCTTGGCTGGCAACGACTCAATCTCGTGGTTCTTCCACTTCTGGCTGTGACCTTATTCGTTGTAATATCAATGCATAAGAAAATTGCTGCGGGGGGGGGATCAACCTCCTGAAACAGCATAAGGACTGAGGTTAAAGGGGTTAGGACTGAGGGGAGGATGAAGGCTTGCAGATGGCCCTGCTCAACACGAAAGTTGAGCAGGTAAGCGAGACATGAGACTCAGAAATGGGTGTTTCGGATATAAACTAATTCACCAGTTCATCACCGATTCTCTCTGCCTCTTCAAGAAGCAGATCGAGGTCCTGAAGTTCGGTTCGATGGTTGGTGATATTGACACGTATCGCCAATTGTCCATTTAAGAGAGTGGTTGATGGGACTGCTATTCCACTTTCCTGTAAAGTGATGACGATCTCCCTGTTAAGATCATTCAAATCATT
Source organism: Desulfosediminicola flagellatus (assembly GCF_005116655.2). Lineage (GTDB taxonomy): Bacteria > Desulfobacterota > Desulfobulbia > Desulfobulbales > Desulfocapsaceae > Desulfopila > Desulfopila flagellata. Next base: position 5,674,309 of record NZ_CP050698.1, read on the forward strand.
TACCGCCTCAGAAACATAGCGAAAGCAGATAATATTTAGTGTGACAGGTGCTAATAGTTCGAATTTGTCAGATGCCTCAATACGCTTTCCCAAATATGTTGCCTGAGAGCAATTTTCACTGATAACGGCGCCTAATTTTTCAACTCCGTGCTCAAGCAGATGCGCCCATACTTTCAGTGCTCTGAACCCACGAGAAAGCTCGGGGCCAAAATCGACAGGCCACGGACTCCCGGCTGCAAGCCCTCTTCCTGCTCCTGTTAAATACTCTGCCCGGCCTGAGAAAGATCTAAGATGTGCTTCACCAGAGCGAACAAGAACACATCCCGCATCGTAATTAACCTGCATCCATTTATGAAAATCGAATGCCAACGAATCTGCACGCTCCATACCGGCAAGCCGCTCACGAAGTTCTTCACTCAGGATTGCTGTAGCACCAAAAGCACCATCAACATGCAACCAGAGCTTTTCTTTTTGGGCAATATCTGCCAGTGCACTCAGATCATCTATCGCCCCGACATTAACTGAACCCGCTGTCCCAATAACGACAAATGGCTCAAGCCCCTGTGCCCGATCATGCTCAATAGTCTCCTGCAATGCGGCCAAATCCATTTTGAAATGTGCATCGCATGGAATTTTGCGCAACGATTCGCTGCCCAGCCCCAGCAGGTCAAAAGCTCGCCCGAGGCAAGAATGAGCCTGGGCAGATGCATATCCCACCAGCGTGCTTCCGGCGATCCCCGTGTTTCTGCACTCGAAGCCCATTCGTTGATCCCGGGCAACTTTCAAGGCAATGATCGTGGCCATGGATGTCCCGGAGACAATCAACCCGCTTGCATCTTCCGGAAAGCCCATCAGCTTCCGGCACCAGCCAATCACCTGTTTTTCAACATATATAGCACCATGATCACGCCCCCCTAGGTTTGCGTTCATAGCAGCGGCTGTAATTTCTGCAAATATATTTCCCGGATTTCCTGCCCCGTGAACCCAGCCAAAAAACCTGGGGTGGGTATTGCCGACGCCGTAAGGTAAAAGATCGGCAAGATTCTGGCGCAGTGTCTCATGATCAACGCCGGCCTCAGGAATATCAGACGTCAAAGCAGACTTCATCTCTTCAGGTAAAGGGGTCCAGACCCTGCCACTCCTGACTGTTTCCATTCTATTCAAGGCGTCGTCCAGCATCTTGTGTGCCGAAGCGCGGAAAAGGCTCCAATCATCCGGATCCAAAGTAGTCTTACCCATTGTATATCTCCGATTAATGCTCTCTTTCTATAGTGTTTTTTTGTGATATTACGTCTTAGTACACCAGTATCTCATCATCCCCTGCAATCATCAGATAATGTCGACATTATCTACATTCTTTATATTACAGGGCCTATCGCTGATATTTATTCGTATACTTTACACTCTGTCATAATTGCACTGTATTTCATATGAAGTAACAACAAAACCCCTTTCGCATCTTAAGGCAAGCCTCCACCATCTCACGACCATGAAACCTAAAACTATCAATTACAGAACATCTCAATAGCGGCAATCTTTATTGTGTATATACCAGATATTTTGCTAAAAAACGACATTGCTGAATTCCGGTGGTCGATTAGCAGCAGACCAGAATAAGACAGTAAAAAAATCATATAGATGGCTACAGAAGCACCCTTGCCAAATGGTTTCCTCAGGGCTGTTTTTTTCATTTCTTCGTTTTTCAATAAGGATTTTTCATTTGACAGAGTCGATCAATTTTGGCATAAGGAAAATCAAAGTGTCGACATTCGTCATTTTAAAGTGTCGTTGAAATCGATTTTACAGGCAGATAGTGTAATTGAGTTTATTCTCACACAACATTTTATTTTCGAGCAGAAGAATGAAAGAAAAAACAGTAATCGAGACCAATAACGCCCCCGGAGCTGTAGGGCCGTATTCCCAGGCAATAATGACAGGCAATCTGTTATTCACCTCCGGTCAGTTACCGATTGATCCAGCAACCGGAAAAATGGTTGAAGGGTCGATTTCTGACCGTGCACATCAGGTTATCAAGAATCTTTCTGCAGTTATCGAGGCAGCAGGTGCACAGCTGGATGACGTTGTTAAAACCACCGTCTTTTTATCAGACATAGGTGATTTCCAGGAAGTTAACGCAGTCTACGCAGAATATTTTTCCTCACCATTTCCGGCTAGAAGTGCATTTCAGGTAGCAGCACTCCCCCTGGGAGCTGATATCGAAATTGAAGCCATTGTAGTCGTTAAATAATAGCCATCAACTCAATCTCACAGTCACAGGATATCCAATGAATCTGACCCAGTTCCCCAGAAGAAATTACGTACAGGAAGCTACCCCGATTGAAGCACTCCCCGCATTTTCAAAGGCCCTTGGCGGCAAGGTAAATATTTTTATTAAACGAGATGATCTGTTGCCGGGATGTGCTGGTGGAAACAAAACCAGAAAGCTCGATTACTGTATCGCTGATGCCATCGAAAATGGTGCAGACACCATCATTACCTGCGGTGCTGTGCAGTCAAATCACTGTCGCCTCACCCTTTCATGGTCTGTAAAAGAAGGCATGGACTGCCACCTTATCCTCGAAGAACGTGTAGCCGGCAGCTACAAGAAAGAGGGTTCCGGCAACAACTTCCTCTTCAATTTGATGGGCGTAAAAAGCACAACTGTCGTGCCTGGCGGATCAAACATGCTTGGTGAGATGGAAAAACTTGCTGAGAAGCTTAAAGCAGAAGGCAAAAAGCCATACATCATCCCCGGCGGAGCGTCCAATGCAATTGGTGCTACCGGTTATGTTGCCTGCGCCAAAGAGATTCAGCAGCAGCTGTTTGATACAAGCCTGGTTATCGACCACATGGTTGTTCCAAGCGGCAGTGCAGGTACACATGCCGGCATAGTAGTTGGAATGTACGGCACCAATGCAGGCATCCCTGTATCGGGTATCAACGTAAGCCGCAAAAAAGATGTACAGGAAGAGATAGTCCATAAGCTCGCTGTAGAAACCGCCCAGCGTCTTGGTATGCGCGAGAGCCTGCCGGCAGATCAGATCACCTGCTTTGACGGCTACGTAGGACCTGGATACTCCATCCCTACAGACAGTATGACCGAAGCCGTTAGGTTGCTCGCTCAAACCGAGTCTATCCTGCTTGACCCCGTCTACTCAGGAAAAGCGATGGCAGGCCTCATCGACCTGGTAAGAAATGATCATTTCCCTGAAGGCGCAAATGTCCTGTTTCTACACACAGGCGGCTCTCCAGCTCTCTATGCGTACCTTGATACGTTTCAATAAATCAGTAATCAAAAAGGCATCATGACATTTATCATGGTGCCTTTTTGGTATAATTAATAAGGTCATGACTTCTGTTACGACTACAGACAGCCTATTTATGGAGGAATTGTAAAATGAAATTATATCATAAGATATTGATCGGACTAGTTTTAGGTGTAATTGCCGGTCTGATTTTAGGAGAAAAAGCTGAGTATTTAAAACCCATTGGTGATATTTTCATTCGCTGCCTTCGATTAATAGTTGTCCCCCTTATTTTATCCACTCTCATCACAGGTGTTGTTAGCACTGGCAACATTAAAAACCTTGGAAAAACAGGCCTGACTACCCTTATATATTTCATGGTAACAACTACCCTGGCTGTTTGTATTGGATTAATCATTGCAAATATCTTCCAGCCCGGAACCGGACTTTCTCTCGGCGAACTCAAGGCTTTCAAAGCACCTGATCCTGTTGGACCAGCGCAGATGATTGTCGGCATGTTTCCAATGAATCCGATGGAGGCTCTTGCAAAAGGTAATGTCCTGCAGATCATCGTCTTCGCGTTACTTTTCGGTGCTGGCCTCTCTATGGCAGGTGACGCAGGGAAACCCGTTGCAAACTTCTTTAAAAGTCTTGCAGAAGTTATGTTCAAGGTCTCTGATATCGTTATCAGCTTTGCGCCATATGGTGTCTTCGCTCTTATTGCCTGGACAACCGGCAAATTCGGATTAGATATTTTGATGCCAATGGGGAAACTCATTATAGCTGCGCTTGTTGCCAGCATCATACACATTATATTTACCTATTCTGTCGCTGTAGGAATTTTCGCTCGAATTTCTCCATTGGCCTTCCTGAAAAAGACGATGGAACCCGCGTTGGTAGGCTTGTCTACCTGTAGCGCCGCAGCTGCCTTCCCTTTTTCTATGCGTGCGCAAAAGCAATTGGGAGTTTCATCAAAAGTTTCAGGATTTACGCTTCCCATGGCGCTTACAATCAACATGGATGGTACAGCCCTTTACCAGGCAGTTGCAGCCATGTTTGTCGCTAACGCTTACGGAATTGATCTATCATTAACCCAGCAGGGAACTATTGTCGCAACCGCAGTCCTGGCATCAGTGGGGACAGCGAGTATTCCTGGTGGTGGCTTGATTATGCTGACAATGGTACTTCAATCAGTTGGCCTGCCGCTTGAGGGAATTGCGATTGTTGCCGGAATTGATCGAATTTTAGATATGTTCCGTACCACTACCAACATCTTTGGTGATAACTCTGCCGGTGTTGTTGTCGCAGCTTTAAATGGTGAACTGGATCGCGAAAAAGCTATGACACCTCTCGATGAGCTAGAGCATGGCAGCGGCGTTCACCTTGACGATGAAGGGCATATTGTTGACGAACTGGGATAACACCAAATAGTTATTAACAATTCGGATCAACACAGCTTTACGTGTGTATTCGGCAAGGCCTCCTTTCTTAGGAGGCCTTTTTTTTGGCACATTCCACTCTCCGAGCACTCGACTATCTACAAAAATGTATAAAGTGAGAAAAGAACAAACTTGTGCTAAGTAGGTAGTAGGTTATATAAGAAGCACTCATAAAGAAATTAGCGATCATGATCGTTGTTCAATCTGTTGTATTTCATTGTCCTATGTTAGGGAGTAATATTTTGGATTTCGACAAGCACACGTATACTGATCGTGTTGTAACGTATATTAAAAAGTGCGTCCTGGACGGCACCTATAAACCTGGCGATAAAGTCAAAGAGCTGAGCATAGCCCAAAAACTCTCCATCAGTCGCGCACCGATACGTGAAGCCCTCCAGATTCTTATTAAAGAGGGACTGGTTGTATGGACTCCGCAAAAAGGTAAATTCATTACAGAGCTGAGTCCAAAGCAGATCCGTGACAGCTATTTTACCGGAGGCATTCTCGAAGCCGCAGCCGTATGTTCAGTAATTCAAAAATATACAGCCGGCGACATTAAGAAACTTGAAGAGCTTTCAGAAAAAATGCGGCAGATCTCCGAAAACGGCGAGTCTATCGAAAAGATTGCACCACTCGATGATAAATTCCATAAAATTCTTTTCTCGCGCATCGACAATGAGCTGCTCCTCGAATTCTGCAGAAGAGCATGTCAGGGAATCTCAAAATTTCTTCTCTTCAGATACTGGATTCAACTCTACTCAGTGGAAGAGGTCTACTGGAGACATAAGGTCATCATAGACGCATTGAAAAAGGGCGATGTCTATGAACTCGAAGGATGCATAAGGAACCACTATATGGATGCCGGAAAGCGGATGGCAGATATTTGTGAAAAAGAGTTGATGAATACTATGTAATCGCTGATGCAGGCAGACAAACATCAACAATAGGACTGAGTAAATTGCATTGAAAATGCAACAAGCTCCTGAAACACTCAGTCCTTTGGCCTGAGCCCTTATGTACGCTTCCTGCCTATGCAGCTGCTGTCTTCAACCACGCAGTGAACCGTTCGGTTACGCGTTTTGAGAGTATGCGGGCAAAGGTCTCCTGGTCACAGAGAAACAGGCAGTGACGGATTGAGGTATACGGACTGAATGTTTTATCCGGATTCTCAAATAAGAAGTTATCACGGTACTCTTTAACAATCTTCAAATTGTCCCGCAGGCATCGGTGCAACTCAGCCTTCTGGAAGTCACTCTTGATCCGCAGAATATCCTGGACGAAACCATCCACTTTGTAGTCCTGAAACTCAAAATCTCTGAAAAAATGTCCGGCGATCCGCAAAAAATTAAAGGCGTTAAGGTTCTTGACCCGGGCCTGCGATTCTGCCGGAGCATCGGGACCATCTCCCAGCGGCTCCACAGTCTCCTGCTGCATCAGCTCGTCGGTAGCATTTCGTATCTCTTTAAATTCACGATCGGCAAGCTCAAACAGCGCAGAGAGTACGTTGATCCGTCGTTTGAGATCATTGGGAATGGATTTTTTGTATTTAATCTTATGGTCCAGCACGCCCCAGGCATCCTGAATCAGCGATCGGATCTGTATCTCGAAATGGAACCCGGCATACGGCTGGTATCGTGGCAGGGAACCCATCTCTTCGTTCATTGCCAGATCCATATGCAGCCCCTTATACCCGAAAGAGTCCTCGGTTTTCTCGATGGAGGAGGTCTTGTCAGTTACATCGAGTATTCTGAAGTGCTTTTGTAACAGCTCTGAGATCAGGGGGATCTGATCTTCATAGAGGCAGACGATACGGATGCCTATCAAGTCAGAGATGAAATCTTTAATTTCATAGGGGTGTTCGGCAGCTTCAAGTTGGTTCTGGTATTTTCGGTGGAATTTTTTGATACACTCTTCTCTGTCCTTTATCCGGCCTTCAACCCGTGTGACCTCACCGACATCAAAACGTTGGATGAGCGCGTTAATAATTCGTATATAGGTGTTTTTCGCATCCAGAATGGGTTTACACTGTGCCTCGTAAAACGTTCTAAAGCGAAGTTTTTCTTGTTCAAAATCCAGTGACGCCATAATAAAATATTCTTCTTTTTTCCTGGGTAAGTTGGTTAATTAGCAACCCACTATGTCAAAGCTTGCAGAGATCGTCAAGGTTTTGCCACATATTTGCTATACATTGCGATGAAGCAAACAGGAAATATAACCCTGTCAGGGTTTCATAATATTGCTCTTCCCGACAGGATTGGGATTCGTGAGGAGTAAGTAGTAAATAGTGAGGGGTGATGAGTTGGGACTGAGGGTGGGCGCTACAGACGAGATATCCCTTACAAGCCGGAAATACAGTGAAACAGCATCATTCGCCAAACATCTTTTCTGTTCTTTCTGTGGTTATATCGTGTTTTTTCTGCGAACCAAAATTGGCAGACTGTCCCAATTGTGTGAAAACATAAAATCCAGCGAGTAGAGCCGCAATAGCCGCTGCAATTTTGAAAAACTCCCAGGGCTTCTTCCATAAAAACAGTACCAAACAAATCAGTATGCCAAGGGCAATAAGCTGATTGTTCAGCATAAAGCTACGAATAACTGCGTATAGGTTGTCAATGCTCATCGAATCTCTGTAAGTGGGGGGTATTCGGCATTTCAACATCAGACCTATATGCCTAATGTTCTGTACATTCATAATGTAAGCAGTAATCAACCTGTTACCCGTATTAACATGTAAACAGGAAGACAGATCATAAAAATCCTGAGATATAGCTTTATTGTCGGATTATCTTCCGACCTTCCCGTCGCCACATTTCCTGTCACGCGAATGGTGTTCTGTGGTAAAATATATGAATACAGGTTGAGGTCCACGACAGCAGGTAGTGCTTAATGCCTGGCATACCCTGAAGAGGAGACTGCTTATGAAGTATATGACCCGAAAAGACACCATTTTCAAGCTTCTGGATCAGAACGGCCCCTTCGCCACACGAGATAACGTTCCATACAATCGCGTGTTTTCTCCTTTGAGTCGTGGGCAGGTATTACTCCTTAAACGATCGCATCTCTTTAACAGATACCTTGTTACCAGAAATCAGATTTTCGAATTCCTCAACGTACGTTCATTTGCCGAGATCAAAACCCTCGTTGACAATGAAGAGAGCCGAAAGGCTGCCAGCTGCAGATCTTGTGGTCTTCTTTCTAAAATGTTCGGGATAGCAGGTAGTGAAAACGAATGCCGGATTGCTATAAAAAACTATTCCAGAACTGCTGATGGAGTTATCCGCTATCTTAAACGAACCGTGCTCTCGCCCTACTCTTCATATCTGGCAATGGATAACAAAGTCGACGCCATTGATGATCCTGTTGAGCTGATGCTTATCCCATTTGATGATCGCTACCACAAAAAGGCCCGTTTTGAAGCAAAGCGCAAGCTTGTACTCATGCAGCTTGCAGCAGCCATTGAGCAACGTGAACGGCAAACAGATATAGAAAATAAATTCGCTTCATTTCTCGATTTTCTCAACAATCACGTATGGTGTACAGATGCGAAGATCGGCGAGCAGGAACATGCATTCTTACTCAGCCGGCATTCTCCTGAAGATTTTTCCTGCTGCGAAGTATCAGTGCACCCGTGGGATAGTACTGCTGATGAGATCAAGCCACTTGAGCACGGTCTGAAGAAAACCCTGATCAAACATCTCTGGTTTTATTCCAACAACAGGAAGACCCCCATCTATGTCATTGTCAGAAAGAAAGAGCCGGTGGCAAAGGTACTTAAACTGCTGAGAAAGGCGGAAGAAAACCCGGATGTAGCCGTTGCTGATGAACTCGGTCTTATGGGAGTGCTGAACAGTCTCACTGATGTGAGAAATTTCCAGAAACATCTCATAGCAAGTGCCTTTAAGGCAGGTTCCTTTCTTATTCAGGAAGATGTGTCTGACACCCTGGAGGGGAATGGTCACTATAACGGTGGTATCGGCAGCTCAAGCAAAACACCTATGCTCAAATTTTTTGCCCGTATGGAAGGCATGCGGGTCGAATTCATTATCCATACCAACAAAAGCTATATCAACTACATCTATCAGCGTGGTGTCGCCCACCGGGAATACGAAGTGAACCGCCTGTTTAATACAGGCGTGATCGACATGCTTTTCCCGCAGGATATTTATCGTCTCGATCTCGCCTCAATAAAAAATGAAATTCTCGACAGATTCCGTAAGCAAATCGAGACAGAACAGTAAAACTGAGGACTTAGGTAAAAGACAAAAGGACTAAGGTTAAAGGGGTTAGGACTGAGTAAATTGATTTATGGGTAATAAGTAGCCCTGGGCTAATCGGAAAAATATGCATCAGCCCCGCTGGTAGCGTAGACTCCGATACTAAACATATGACTGCGATTATTTTTTAGAAAGACCTCTTCTCGAGAGAAAATCGCTAATCCCGGACTACCTCCTGTTTTCCATCCGAAAATGGACTAATCATGTGGTATAAGTTCCTGACCTCTTGAAGCAAACGAAATCCCCTGTTGTGATCTGCTGCCAATCATCACGGACTCAATAATCGGAGGGTTAACCATCTTATCTGATTTCCAGACAACGATAAAGTTGGCACCGGAACCTCCGCTTTTGTCTTTTTCGGGTATGACAAAACGTAATGTTTCCAGCGCCTCAAGCGTCACGGGGTGGTCAACATACGATTTTAGAAATTTACCCCTTGTTTCATAGTAGTTGACTGATTCAATAGTTATTTGATATTTGGGATCAATATTTCGCAGGCTCAACGTTATGGTCAATTGAAACGGACGTTCTGAATCGCCTATATATATATCTGAATATGCAGGAACGTAGAGAATCTGCCCTTGTGATAATCCCCGCTGTGCATCTGCTGCATACAATGAGAAAGGCAGGCATAGAGCAGCCAAAACAATCAGTGGCAATAGTCCGGAATACAGTTTTCTTTTCATGCGGTTCTCCCCAGGTTACGTATTTCACAGAAAATGTATGACATCGTATATTTTGGTATTGTCTAAAAAGTATAGCATGTGTTGATAACAACATCTGCTTTTTACTGATCATACCTTATCCATATTATAGCTGAATACCTAAAAATTGAACGTGTCAGGTCAGGCCATTTCTCTTTAGCGGGATGTCAGACCTGAAAGTAAATATAGTTCGTTTACGGAAACAACTCCAAGCTGCCGGAAGCTAATCAACCAACCGCCTCAATGCAGATCAAAACCTCTCGCTAATTGTTAGTAGTACTACAATTATCACTATATATTTATCATAAATTAATTTTGAGATTGCGATGGACTCCATTTTATTATACATTTCAGCAACTATTAGTGCTGGATAAACAATCACATCGGTTTCAAAACCTAGCAGACAAGGTTTCTCATTACCCGCAAGAGGTAGCTATGTCACTGAACCAGTATACACTTCAGGTCCTCGCCATTCTTTCGGAAAATTTACAGAACCCACAGCCGCAGCTCGTCCCCACCGAGGCGATTGCCGGACAAATGGGGATAAAGTTGCCGCAACTCCATCAGGTACTGAAAACCATGGATGGCATGGGCATCATTCAGACCGACCCCGATCTGCGATATACCCTTATCACCCGCAAGGGGTTGAACTACCTTGGCGAGCTGTCAATAAATTAGCACATCCACCTCTTCATTATACAGGCGGTATGAACACATCCACTCAACACACCTATGATCATTACGTTAAGGCGCTGATGGATATCAGCCAGGCGATCACTTCTGAACTTTTCCTGGAGGATCTTTTTAAGCTGATAGTCATGGTAACAGCCAAGGTGACAGGGGTTGAAATATGCTCGCTATGGCTTGTGGATGAAAATGAAAACCCGCCGCTTATTAAGTTAAAAGCCACCCAGTCGTTTGAGCCGGAATATGTAAAAGACAGAGCCCTGCGATTACATGAAGGCGTAGTAGGCTACGTGCTTTCTACCCAGCGCCCCTATGTCATTGATGATGTCAAAAGTCATGACAGGTTCAAAGAAAAGGAAATGGCCAACAGTCTTGGTCTTGTTTCAATGGTGAGCATCCCGCTGCAGGGCAAGGAAGATAAGGTTATCGGCGTACTCAACTGTTTCACCAGCCAGCCGTATCACTTCTCTGAAACTGATATTAATATGCTCAGCGCGGTGGCAAGCCAGGCTGCTGTTGCCATTCATAACACTGAACTTATTATCAAAACACGAGTCATTGAGCAGGAGTTGCAGACCAGGAAACAGATCGAGCGGGCAAAAGAAATATTGATGGACCGGCAGCAAGTGAGCGGAGAAGATGCTTATCGCTGGATTCAGAAGAGGAGTATGGATACCCGCAAATCGATGCTGGATATTGCGGAGGCACTTATTCTATCCGAAGAACTCTGATATCATCCGTCCATGCGGCATCATCTTCGGCAGTGTTTTGGTTGGAGACATAGCTTTACTATCGAAGTCTACGCTTATCTGTCTCCAAACAAAAACTTTGAAGCTGACGCCGCCTGAACAGATGCTATTAACCGGCTTGGGCATACCTTCAGCTTCATTATTTTATTCAATAAAACATTGAGTTTTGCAACTTTTGACAGGGTGCTGCCGAAAATTCCCTTGACTTTGAAATTTAGTACAGCTAATTATTCACTACATACTTTATCTTAAAATGATCACTGATACTCAACATGGGCGGCAGATCGAAATCTGGCTCATTGAATATATTCAGGGCGTTCATAGCGGGGGAGGCTTTCACTTATCTGTGTAGAGTAATAATGGACGAGTAATTCGATCTGCCTCCCGCTATTATTGATAAACACATGAATCTTTTGCATTTGACGTTACAGTGAGATAAAGCGCCAAATCAAAAGAGCTAGTTTTAGGATAATACATAATTTTTTCTCGAAACCTATACAACGGCGTGTAGCGTCTTCGTGCTATAGAGACAAAGGTGTCTGTTTCCTCTCTCCTGAGGATGGATGCCTTTTTTTGTGCGCGCTAGACAGTTGCAAGCGGCCTCCAATCTCAGGAAATTATTACTTTCCAACAGGAGGCTGCAATGCGTTTAGAAAAAATCAATGATGTACTGGGTACCGCCAACAGAGGAAATCCGGCTGAATCAGGACTGTGCACCTTATGTCGTGCAGATTGTGCTGGTAAATGCGAAACATGGAAATCCAGTCTTGTCGGGCGAAAATTACTTTATCCCCGCGATTTCGGCCTTGTAACGGCCGGTGCCAATAAAACTACTCACGTTGGTGTCTCATATAACTCTCTTCGAATTCAGGGCTACGCCTACGGTTCTGCCGGTCTCGGCGAAGGTCTCACCAATGATGCAGATCATTGCATTTTCCCTAATGTCGACCTGACAACAGAATTCGGCTCCACCATAAAAACCAAATCCCGCCTGCCTCTCATGACAGGTGCTCTCGGCTCCACATTTATTGCCGCTAAATACTGGGACTCTTTCGCCATAGGCTGCGCGCTTACCGGCATCCCTATCGTTATCGGTGAGAATGTTGTTGGTGTTGATAAGATGTCGACCATCAATGGCGGTAAAATCAGTGCAGCACCTGAGCTCGACCGACGCATTGACACCTACCTGCGCTACTATGACGGCTATGGCGCAATTATAGTACAGCTTAATGTTGAAGATACTCGAAACGGTGTTGCTGAGTATGTTGCCGAAAAATATGGCGACAAGTGTATCATCGAACTGAAATGGGGCCAGGGCGCGAAAAATATCGGTGGCGAAATTCAGGTAACCAGTCTCGATTACGCTATTTTCCTTAAAGAGCGCGGTTACGTAGTAGACCCTAACCCCGCCCTGCCGGAAGTACGTGAAGCATTTGAGAAAGGTGCAATCAAGTCATTTGCACGACACAGCAGGCTCGGCAGCACCCATCTTGATACAGTTGAGCTGGTGCGCGAAGACTTTATGAAATCCGTTGATTACCTGAGAAGCCTTGGCTTTGCCCGCATATCACTTAAAACCGGTTGTTACGGTATGGAAGAGCTGGCAATGGCCATCAAGTTTGCATCGGATGCCAAGCTTGACCTGCTGACCATCGACGGCGCAGGCGGCGGAACCGGTATGAGCCCATGGAATATGATGCAGAGCTGGGGTGTCCCTTCTATCAACCTGCATGCTAAAGCCTATGAGTATGCTGCCATGCTTCAGGCAAATGGCACTGACGTTGTTGATCTCTCATTTGCCGGTGGTTTCGCTCTGGAAGATTCAATAATTAAAGGACTCGCACTCGGTGCGCCGTTTGTCAAACTCATCTGCATGGGTCGCGGTATTATGATCCCCGGTTTCCTTGGTGCCAATATTGAAGGCGCGCTGCATCCGGACAGGCGGGAAAGATTAAACGGCAACTGGGAGACACTGCCCAAAACTGTTAGCAGTCTCGGTAATTCACCACAAGAGATCTTTGCTTCGTATTTTGACGTACAGAAAAAAATGGGCAAAGACGAGATGAAAAACATCCCGTATGGTGCGATTGCTATGTGCACAATGGCTGACAAACTCGGCTGCGGAATCCAGCAGTTACTGGCAGGTGCACGCAAATTCAAAGTAGACCAGATTACACGAAATGATATTTTCTCTGCCAACCGTGAGACAGCGCGCGAGACAGGAATCACCCATATCACCGATGCTAATGATGAGATCGCCAAGTCGATATTGATGGCGCAATGATTTATGTGAGAGGTGAAGGGTGAGGCATTAGGTGTGAGGTGTAAACTGCTGAAACCCGGAACGACGAAGCTGGTTTAGGCTGGCTTCGTCGTTGTCCCGCTATTCGTTGAACTTCAACCAAAGCAGTTCTGCGATCTGATCTGATGTGTTTTGCCAGCTTCCCGGTATATCTTTTTGCAGGTAAATGGTGTCTCCGGGCCCAACCTTGTATGACTGGTTATCGACGGTCATCTCCAATTGTCCGGAAATGAGATAGCCCAACTCCCGTCCTTTATGCGAAAAGAAATGTCCGGCCAGTTTTTTGCCCGGGCGAATGCGGATAACCGTTGCCTCTGCCGGAGTGTCGATATCGGGTGGCAGCAATAACTCCGCCTCAGCATTGTCTTTAACGCTTTTATTCAGCGATGTGGTCGATCGATTGTCCGCTGAATAGACATAAACGTTTTTCTCTGCCCCATGTTCCTTAAAGAGTGTGCCCACCTCTACAGTGAGGCTCTCGGCAATACGAAACAGTGCAGGAAGCGAGGGGTATATAAGATTTTTCTCAACCTGTGAGATTGTGCTTGGGGTAACACCGGTAAGTTCGGCCAACTCTTTTTGTGAGATACCCCGCATAAGCCGGATAGACTTTATTTTTGCTCCCAGATCGAACCGTGATTTGTGCTGTCGCTGGCTATCAAAGATAATCTCTGATTCTTCACAAAAATATACGTGATGTTCGTTAAGGAACTTTGAGTTACGCTTTTCCGCCTTAAGAATCTTGAGCGTTGATTTTCCGCGACGTTCCGAGAGATCAATTGCCACCTGGGCAATCTTGTTGATATTGGCTTTCAATCGGTTGGAATGTGCACCTTTTTCAATCAACCAGTAGGCGATGGTGTCCAGTTCGTAAAGCCGCGGGCAGGTCTTGGCATAAAAATCGATAACCTGATCTTCACCGCCCCAGAGCGATTGCATCCCTGTCAAACTATCCAGAATAAAATGGACATCACCGGTAAGATTACTGTGTAAGCCATATATAGCTTCAGCCACATGAACAGGGCTGGTCGGGTCTGTGACCTTGATAACATTGTACGGCCAGAGTGCGCCATTTTTCTCATAGAACTTATTAAACACTTCTGAGTTATCGCCCTTGCCATTAGTAAAACAGTCAAGAATAGTCAGGTTCTGGCTTTCAGCCTGCGAGCCCAGAAACGAGACCACATTCTTGGGTGAGCGATCAAAGGTTACGTAGATAAGCGGCTTCTTGTGGGTAAGGGTCTCTTTGATGAAGTTCAGGCAGAAGACTGATGAAAAACTGCCGACATCTTCGTACCAGAGTACATTATCGCCAATATACAGATCGCCCATGAGCCGGTCCAGCTCTGCGATCCCCGATGAGACCCGTTTCTTTTTTGCGCTGGCTGCGGATATTTTGCTCAATGTCGTATCTATGAAAGGATGTTGAGATTTTTCTCTGGAGCAGGTGCATTAACCCTGCGTAAAACTGATATTTTACTGGCTCGTAACTGCATTAAAAGCCTAGCAAATCCACTGTTTTTTATCAATCTGTATTCTCTTTGCAGTTATACAAATGTAACCTCCAACCTGGAGGCATGTTATCGCAGTGGTCAGGATTTTCTGACCTGTGTGCGAGGTACCGTTATCAGTTTTGGGAGTGGATTCCTTTTACGGTAGTTCCGAACGAGATCATGCCTGGTCACCCTGTTTTTATCGACTACGGTGTCCATAATGATCGTTGGAGGATTTTTTTCGTAATACTCTTTTTCGAATTTGGCAAAAGCCTTATCCTGTAGAACTTTGGCCTCGTTCTTGAGGTATGGGTAATCCTCAATCACTTTTTGGGATGCCCGCCATGCCAGCTCATACATACCGTTCCGATAAAGAAAATATCCATATTCATTTAACAACCAGCCGGACTTGTGAGTATTAAGTGCCAGAATATAGTTGGCCCGGGCCTGCTCGACATTGTCAATTTTCGAATAATTCCTTGCCAGAAAACAGTATAACTTTGCCTTCTCTGACGTTGAAGCAGCAGTATCTATCTGCTGGTCAAGCGTGTGTATAATGCTTTGTATCTCTTCCTGACTTGAGTAGACAGGGCTTGAGAAAAAGATGAGACAGGAGATCACAAAACAGGTCAGGACCCTAAAATAACACATCAGACGACACCCATAGTTGCACGTTAACGTGGTAAATTCTCATTTTAGTGAGAGGTAAATACAGTTGTTATCAGACATCTGACAAGGAGTATAAACGGTTCACTATATAGTGCAACCTATAGATATCACATCGAATGTTTCAAGATAAGGTTCGTTTACGATTTTTCGTACACGCCATAAGAAGTGTTTTTGATTATTCCCTTCTTTTTCAATCGTTGCACGATCCCATATAGTTTGGTTCTGACGTAGCCGGTTTTTTCAGCCAGTTGATCTATATTCATTCCTGTTGTGCTGGCAGTAATTAATTCAGCAACATGAGCTGTGGCGTTGCCGGATTTTTTCTGGTTGCTTTGCTTTCGCGTAGGGGTTGAAGCCACAGCCTTCTTTTTCTGCTTCGGTGTTGCCACAGCGGCAGCAGCTGGAGCCGTTTTTTTCTTTTTCCCGAAATCTGGTGTCATATCCATGTCTATGCCGAAAATATCAGAGAGGTCAGCATCATCAATAACGTTGGCACCTTTCTTCTTCGATTTTTCCAACAACTTCCCTGCAGTGTCTTCTATCGCCCCGGCCAGAAGATCTTCGGTATTAACCCCGCGTAATTTAAAAAATAGCGAAGGATCCTCATCTAATCGTGCCCCGACCCCGTAAAGGACCGCGGCAACATGCTTGCACATCGAGGCCCAGTCGGGGCAGCTGCAATCAAAACTGATATTCTTCGGGCTTGGGAACAATCCTGTTTTCTCGTTAAAAAAGATTTCGCCCAATCCTTTAGGGAACTTTCCGGCAAGCAGATCCTGCAAAGATTTCAATTGTCCTTCGCATTGTTTTTGTAACTCTTTCCACTGCTTTTTCTTTATTGCATCAATACTGATCAGCACTTCATAGGGTTGTGAACCCGAGCCCATAACAAGGGCTCTGACTTTACCCGAATGAATTTTGAGATCTAGAACTGCACCATGCCGGACATAACTTCGCCCTCTTTCTATGCGATTCTCGTAGTCGGCATATCGCTCAAGGTTTTTATTCCAGGACTTTCCCCACCAGGTGCGAGCCAGGGTATTGGTTTCAAGAATAACCGGCTTGATATCCGGAATCTTTTTCTTGAGCTGTTTGAGTTTTTTCGCTGCCTTGGCTTTTTTGTCGGCAACGGACACATATTTTGGAAATCCCCAGTAAGCCATAATTTTTCTTCTCAACAATTAAAGTTTCAGCGTAAAGAGATCAAGCAACTCGTCATTGCTCATCTCGGTTATCCAGTTTTCTCCGGTCGCTGCAACAACTTCATTTGATAGTTTTGATTTCTCTGTCAGCATCTGGTCAATCTTTTCTTCTATTGTTCCCTTGGTCAGGAACTTATGGACCATAACATTCTTTTTCTGGCCGATCCGAAACGCCCTGTCTGTCGCCTGATTCTCTACCGCCGGGTTCCACCATCGATCAAAATGGATCACATGGTTTGCCGCAGTGAGATTGAGGCCAACCCCGCCGGCTTTCAGTGATAACACAAAGAACGGCACATACTCATGCCCCTGGAATTTCTCGATGAGTTTTTTTCGTTTTCCAACAGGAACACTGCCATGAAGAACAAGCCCTTCCCGCTTGAAAATGGTCGCCAGAAATTGCGATAGCGGCCCGGTCATTTCCTTGAACTGGGTAAACACCAGAACCCGCTCTCGCTTTTCGTAGATCGTTTCACAGATTTCGCGCAGCCGTTCAAACTTACCGCTCTCTTTTTCCTGAAACTGCTCCATGCCAAGGTATTGAGACGGGTGATTGCAGAGCTGCTTGAATTTCATAAGTGCCGACAGAATGATTCCCTTTCTCTGGATACCTTCTGTCTCTTCAAGAGCTTCGGTAATGCTGTGAATGATCTCACTATACAGCACCGCCTGCTTTTTACTCATTGCCGCCCAGGTCTTCACTTCGACCTTGTCCGGAAGATCAGAAATAATCGATTTATCGCTCTTTAATCGCCTGAGAATAAAAGGATTAACCGCTTTACGCAAACTCGCGTAACCGTTCGGGTCGTTGGTCAATTCTTTGGTAAAAGTGCCAAACTCTTTTGAATTACCAAGCAGGCCGGGATTAACAAAGTCAAACAGACTCCAGAGATCTGACAGCCTGTTTTCAACAGGAGTACCGGTCATGATAATTCTATTGTCGGCTTTCAGGTTTTTCACCGCTTTGGTCTGTTTCGTTCCAGGATTCTTGATGGCCTGCGCCTCATCAAGAATAACGTAATTCCATGAGTAATCCTGAACCCACTGGTATCGCTGAGCCATTCCGTAGGTTGTTATAACAAGATCCAGCCCGTTCAATTGCCTGTCGCTCAATTCAGGAACCTTACCGGGTTTGTGTATATCCGGATGCGCGACAAAGCTTAAGAGGCTTGGGTAAAACTCAGCTATTTCATTGGTCCAGTTCGAAAGTAGCGAAGCAGGGATGACCAGCAGAGAGGGAGATGAAGATTCGCCGTTTTTCTCTTTTTCCGTTTTCAGTGCATTGAGAAAAGCAAGTACCTGCACAGTTTTTCCCAGGCCCATATCGTCTGCGAGGCAGGCCCCGAATTTCAATTTGTGGAGATAGAAGAGCCAGTTCAGACCATCCTGCTGATATCCGCGAAGTTTGGCCTTAAATGTTTTACTGGTTTTTACTGTACCGATTGTGTTCGGGCTATGTAACTTTTGAAAAACCGTCTGCAGCCAGTCACCATGGGAAACACCCGAAACAATATCTCTATTTTCAATGCCCAGAAGTTTCTGCGGATTCATCGAGATACGCATGGCATCCAGAATAGTCACACCCTCTTCATCGTTTAATTCCCGGGCTTTTTCGAATGCATCCAAGGTCTGTTTGAGCCGTTCCTGATCGACTGCCACCCACTTGTTTTTCAGAAAGGCCAGTCCTTCAGTCTCAAGCAACAGGCGACGTGCATCTTCCTCAGTAATTTCAGTATCGCCAACCATCAGGCGTGGAGAAAAATCCAGAATGCCATTCAAGCCGACCATAGAAGGTATCTTCTGGCCGATATTGATATTAATGCTGATGTTAACGGCTTTACCCTTCCACCAGTTAGGTATACGGCAAAGAATGCCGCATTCTTCATACAGCGGTACCTCCCGTAAAAAAACAAACGCTTCATGGGCGGACCAGGCCAGTGGATAAAACAGCTCACCACTTTCGCGCAGTTCTGCCATCAGCGAGCTCTCCTGCGCAGCACTGTCAACAGCAACAAGAAGCTCCAGCAGCTTAGCATTGTCGCCGGCATATTCCTGCAGGGCGAACTTTAACGGCAGATGTCTGGACTCGCCGTCATCATTGAGACTGGTGGAGTACGTGGCAAGAAAAGCAAATGGAGCTTCGCTGTTCTTATTTTCAACCAGATGAAAATAGATCCGCCCAACCAGATGCACGTCAGGACTATATTCTTTGACGAATTCTTCTACTGAACCGTCGTATGCCGAAATCTTCTGACTGAAGAGTTCTTGAAGCTCGTTCCATAATTCGAAAACGATCTCTGCATGCAGGTACTCACCGCCGGCCATCAATGGCACAGTTTCAATCAGCTCTGAGAGTTCATCATCGGTAAGGGGTATGCTGACATCGCCACGCAACTGTTCGATATCAGGAGTAAGGCTCAGTTTATGGACAAAAAGGCCGGAGAACCTGCGCCAGAAAGTCAGCGATGGAGAAAGACGTATCTTCTTATTACAAAAACCCAGATAAAAAAGCCAGCTCTCCGGCTCTGATGAATAGTGCTCATATATTTCGTTTTGTAGAATGCTCTGCTGCCCGGCCATTTTCCCGGTAACTGACATCCACTCAAGCTGCAGTGTGCCGTCAGGCATGATTACAGCTTGAAGTTCATCGTACGCCATAATTATCCATTAATACGTTTTATCTTGGTATGTTGATACGTTATCCCTGCCTGCAGCCTATACGATGGAATGAAATCAGATTCCGAACGCAGAACATTTCACATTCTTTAATCGATATCTACAATAACAATTTTTTTTATATGACGCACGAGCATGCTTGCAACCGTATGTTCTTATATGATTGTTTTTTAACAATGCTTTGGGGTGAGCTGGGAGGAAGTATTGATTACTACATATTCGTATTTTTCTTCTCGCAAAACACTGTAACTCAGGGTGTGGTACCTTGAGGTATTAGCAAGACTTCCTGCTCTACGCCGCAGTTATGCGTATCCATCAGCGTTGTAAGTTGAATAACAGTTGCATCATGTTCTTCGCGTAATCTGATTAAGAGCGTTGAACTATCTTCCAGTAACTTGGCTTTTCCATACGTTGCAAATAGAACATCTATGTTTTCTGGCACATACATCTCAACCCGACCGGGACAGTGTTGTTTTAGGCGCAGATATTCATCAACACCGACAGGGTCATAATCGCCGAAATGGGTAATCCGGCACTCCTGCATACCTGGAGAGGTAAGCCAATCGAGGACACGACCAGAGAGTTTTCCACCTGCATAGAGGATCAGGTCTGTTGGGAATTGCAGTTTTTCGAAATGGAGGAAGACTTCGAGATTTTCAACGATTGCTATTGTTGCTGATGCTGACCATTGAAAGTCAGCGTCGAGTCGTATGGCTGCGACGTCGGCAGCTTTGCACCACTCAACAATGGGCAGTGCTTCACCATTTCGGTGAAGAATTTTGGAGTTTTCATTGCTGCCAATCCGTAACTGAACAACCTCGGCATCGGTAGAACCTGCTTTTTTAGCATCCCGATAGGTGGCGACCGCCTGGCTTCGTGGGGTACCACCCGATTCAGCTGATACTTCCAAACCTGTCGGGTATTCCTTTAAGGCAAATCGCTCAAGAGCATCACGATTACATGGGGTGTAGCTTCTACCCCCACCACTGCGCACCTCTTCAAGTACGCCGGTTTCAAGCAGAGTCTGTAGTCTTTTCGTATTACGCTTTGAAAATTGACTTACAGGAATCTGCCGTCCACTCAATAATTCTGATAGCTGTCTGGCGAATTTATCAACCATCTATCATGCCATCATTCAATTATCACCTTCTCAGGCTCACGTTCCAGGCGAACAAGCGCATCTTCACCAAGATGCAGCTTGCCTCCTGTATCTCTTAAGAAGTAGAGGTTATCTGCCACATCCATCGCTTCAGGACTTGCAAGGATCGGTGTAAATCCAAGCTTAAGTGACTGATCTACAATTGACTGCACATTCTCACGATCAAGACTCGAGGCCTCATCAAGGTAAAATGGAATGGAGCATTTTCTTTTACCATCCATAAGTCCTCGAAGCAGCATGATATTAATCAGCACTTTGATAGTGATGGTGGTTCCGTTTGATTCGATGGTCTCAAGCTTGGTGTATCGCTGGGAAACGCCTTCGCCACTGGTTACTTCAAAGTTCAATTCAAAGAGATGAAGCAGTTCGATTTTTCCGGATTTTTTCAGGAAATCACCCACAAAATCAAGCGCCTCATCACTGTTGGTGAGGCCTGCAAAAAGCGGCATATCTGTCTGGGCGGACACCTTTCTCAAACGCGGAACCAGCTGATGATTTTCCTTTAAAATAAGTTTCAATCTGCTGAGGTTCGATACCGACACCTTACCCAACTGCCTGTTAAGCGCTTCAACCTTGCTTTTTAATGTGTCCAGGTCTTTCAGCATGTTCTTGATTGCCGTCTTCAGATTTGCTGTAAGACCTGACCAGAGCTTTTCAACCGCCTCTTCTTTTTCGCCAAGTGCTTCGAGTTCTTCTGCGAGTTTATTAAGCGTCTCTTCTTCAGTTTCACCTTTCACCCTACTGTAGGTTTTACTTTCAATGGTATCGAGCTTGTCGGCGAGGTTATCTCGTGTGCGCTTTTCCCGATTGCTCATGTCTTCATATAGCTGGAAAAGCTCTTCAATCCGTTCAGGAAATTCAGTGATTTCCTCATCTACAGTCCAGATGGGATTAGGTACAGAGAGAAATCGGAATTTTTGGGTGAGCTTCTTCTCACCATCTTCAATCTTTGATAAACGCCCCTGGCACTCCCTCACCTGTGCTTCAAGTTTTTTGGTCTTCTGGGTGAGTTCGCCCTGCTCTTTCTCAAGATTATCGCGCTGTTCTTCGAGCTTTTTGAGTTCTTTTTCCCACGCTTTCTCGTTTTTACATTCTTCCTGCAATGCCAGATAGTCATGAACACGCTTTTCCTGCGTTTTCAGGGTCTTTTCAGCGTGTTCTTTCTTTTTCTGCAACTCTTCGTATTGCTCGGCATCCTGCAGAATCACCCTGTCTTTTTCAAGCTCCGCCTTTAAGTCCTTAATGACTTCAGCGATGATTTTCGGATCAGAATAGCTTTTTAGATCAGGCTTCATCGAAGGTGGGAAGAGTATCCGCAATACATCATCCGAATAGGCATTTTCATCTATTTTCTGCAGCAGTTCTTTAAAAACTGCATCGAGCCGCTCGGGGTCATGCACCTCAATCTCCCCATCTCCCACTGCCAGACCAAGTAGGTCGTGGTTGAAGAGCTGGAAGATACGGGCGATCTCCTCATCCGTATAGCGCGCCTTCATATAACTTGCCGTTGAATCGGCAATCGTTGCAAGGAACTGCTCCTGCTTGTGCAGCTCTTTTGCATTTTTATCGATACGGCCTTTCACCCTGCGTACAGGCTCTGCATTCGAGCTTTTCAGCTTAAAGCCAAGCTGCTCTACCTCCTGCTTTAAGCTGGCAACTGCACTCTCTTCAAAGTCGAGAATAAACGAGGAAAAATCCTCTTTCTTTTTAGCCAGAATGGTGAGATCGCGCTGAACAACGCCGAGGTTCTGGTTTACTACCCGCAGCTCTTTATTATTCTCATCCTGTATCGCCGTGTTCTTTTCGACTACTTTCGTCAGCTCGTAGCGTTCTTTCTGAATCTCTTCTTTTGCCAGAACGTTTTCGCTGCGGATCTGCTCAACCCGCACCTGAATTTCAGCAAAATACTGCGGTAACTCCGAGCGCAAGGCATCCCTTTCAGTTGCAAGCAATAAGGCCTGGCTGATATCACCCTCTACAGCCTTTAAGTCTTTTACTTCGTTGGCAGAATCGCGCACCAGCTTGTAATGCTTGGAATAACTCGATTGCAGATCGATAATTGCCTGCTGAAAATCATTCTCGTAAATTTCGTATAAGAAGCGTTTCAAGTCATCCTGGCTTACATGGGCGAGGCGCAACAGATTTGAGAACACCTTTCTAAAGCGCTTATAGCCGCCTCTGTCACGCATTGGCAGAAGCTCCAGCCGTACACCCTTATTTTCACCGATACCTGTAAGGGCCGCACGCAAATGGCTTGGCGCAAGCTGGGTATATTCACGGTCAGAAAGGCCTGATCGGATCTCATCGTTTGAGCGGACTTTACGCTCAGCATCCACAAAATCTTCGAGCTTAAACTTGCCTGTATAGCTGAACCGTTCAAAATCAAAACCTTTCACCGGTCCGAGGCCATGCACGCCAAGAACCCGGTAACCGGTTGGCGTGAGGCATTCGTAGAGGATATAGCTATTGGGATCAGGAAAGTAATATTTACGTGTCTGCTGCAGGTCTCGCGAGAAATGCATTTTATCCTGCCGATCGATATACAGAAACTGCATGGTCGAAATCAGCGAGGTTTTACCGACGTTATTAGGGCCGATCAGGTGCAGAGGGCGCAGAAGTTCTATCTCGCCATATTCATATTTTCCAGACCTGATTAATACAAGGCGTGTTGGACCAATTCTCATTGCAGCTGCTCCTTCTCGCCTGAACTCTGTAGAAGAGTTTGTGTATTATCCTGAGCTATAGAGCCGCAGATATCAAAAAACCTGTAGACAGGCGCTTTAAAACGAAAGGAATCGCCTTTTCTTTCAACAAAACCGAATTTTTCAAGATTGGTTAGTACACCGACCAGATCGTTGCTGGTCTCAACACCGCCTTCCTTCATATAATTCTGATACCGTTCGCTATTAAAATGAGGGAGCTCATCTATTACAAAATTCTTTGTTAATATGCTCTCTTCAACCGATTCTCCCTGGCCTTCAAGATGTTCCATGAGAATGAACATAAAAAGCGACATTTTCTCGCTCAACACACTCAGACTCTTCCCACCATGGAAATAGTAAAACTCGCGGGAGTGTACCTCCAGTTGAAAACCGAGATTTTTAAAGAGTTCTGCATACGACTTTGGATCTTCCTGCAAGGCAAAGTAGATGTTGCCATCTTCGATGCATATATGTCTTCCGCGGCACAGCAGTTGAAAAATCTCTGCTAAATGCGGCAGGGCAAATGGACTATTTTCACTCATATTTTTTGTACTTCTGCAATAGCTAAGGGGTGCGCGACCACATTGACACCATCAAAATGATAGGTGTTTTGCTGACTACTGAACTCACTGACATAGCGAACAGATCGCATAATTCTGCCATAAACACGCAGGAGGTCGCCAAGTTCTACATCGGGATAGTGCTCAAATAGCCAGCCGAGAATGTCTTCGACAGGTAGCTGATCTGCCAGCTGTTCGGCAACATCGTTAAAATCTATATAGCCATGGCTTGAATCACCCGCGTTTTGCGACAACGCCGGAGCCTGCTCGGGCTGGTAGCCTTTCAGACCATGGAGATAGGTCTCCATGCTGGTGTTGGTGAAAAGGCCTTCAAGTAGCCTGCCACCCGGCAGAGCCAACACTTCATTTAATTCCAGGCTACCAAGGCCATGTTTATCAATTCTCTCAAGGGCCATGGAGGCACCGCGTGCTAAAATGCTGTCCCGCTCCAGGACACGGTACAACGGCTCGACCTCCTGAATCGATTCGTGGAAATCGGTGAGCACATCTCGCCGCAGCCTGACAAGTCGTATGGAGGTCCGTGAGATCTGGTCATGGACAACGCCGTTATTCAGATACTCTTTGCTACCTGATTTCAAGAGTATTTCCAGGCCATCCAGACAACTGTCCATAGACTTATTTACATCAATCAGATCCTGCAGTGGCTTTAAGTATTCCTGCCATATATATAAAATTTTTCCAAAACGTTCACGCACTGTACGGCGTTCACGATTGGCTTTAAGCGCCATAACTTCATTGATGATTGCCTGCCGGTTCGCCCTCGAATCCTGGCGGACCCGCTCCATAATATCAGTAATCTCGGTAAGCGACCGTTCGATCCTACCAAGCTTTCCTTTGCGCAGAGCGTTATCGAGATTGTCATGCTGGAGGTCAAGCTCATCAAGATATGCCTGGATTACCTTGGCTGATGTATAACGCTGCTCCTGTAATAAAAAGCGGAAGAGCACAGCTATCGGTCTGGTCATCTCGTAGATTGCCGTCGCATCAGGAAGCGGCTCGAGAATCTTCAGATCGAGCAGCTGGTTATAGGTATACTCGGGCGAAGGATTCGGGTCTGACCTATGCAACCGGATCAACTCGAAAAGCTCAGCTTCATTCACACCATTTTCGCGGCGGTATATGTCATGCAGCAACGAGTAATTTCGCGCTGCAAAGTTAAGAAATGCCTGAGGCTGAATTGCCATTGTACTCCACGTGTGCGATGGTAAACATCATCATCAAAATCAATTATCACTAATAAGACTACACCTTCAGCCCTTTCACTACTCAAAAATTCGAGCTGATGCACGTAGAGAATTACTTCAGGGAGAGTCACGGATGCATTTCCCATGAACATTCTGTCAGCGTTATGAGGGCAATGTGTTCATGGTGTTGTTCAGCAAATTATCGTATCTTTACTACGTTACACTGTTGCCATCAGTGGACCGTCCAGGCACCATAATTTTCTTTATCATTTTTCATTATTGATAAAAATGTAGCACATTCCGGCTCACTGCCAGCCAATCAACGATCGATGGGAAATATAGAAGTTCCCCATGCCGCCATAAACACCAAACGGCACAAGGAGGAGAGAATGTTGAACTTTCAGATGAAAACCCACTGAAAGAATAACATTGTCAGAAAGGGGTAAGACCTACGCGTCCATCACTCTTCAACTTCACGCATTTCATCTTCAAAATTCACAATACATCGTTCAGCAGAAAAACAGTGGGTAGACGCCTCCGTCATGAGATGATTAAACCGCAAGGGATACGGAGGTTCCAACAGAGTCCCCTGAGGCAAATACGGAAATATCTCATCATAGCGACGTGCCGTGACAGCATTAATCCTGCGGTTGATATGGGAACGATTGAGTTTTTTCAGGCTTTCCAGGCCGGCAGCGGACAACAGATCCCGCACACTCTTGACGGTAAGCTCATGAAAACCAACGACACGGGGAATTTTATCGTTAACGACCAACCCCTTAACAAGGCGCGGGTTTTGTGTGGTGATTCCGGTCGGACAACGGTTGCTGTTGCATTCAAGAGCCTGAATACAGCCAAGTGCCAACATCATTCCGCGGGCGGAATTGCACCAGTCTGCACCTAAAGCCAGGTTTTTGACAAGATGAAACCCGGTAAACATCTTACCGCTCGCAGCTACTTTAACTTTATCTTTCAGGTTAAAACCCATCAGACAATCGACAACAAAAGCAACAGCATCACGAAGCGGCATACCCACCGAATTCGAGTATTCAAGAGGGGCTGCACCGGTCCCCCCTTCTCCGCCGTCTACTGTGATAAAATCCGGCGTGATGCCTGTCTTGACCATTGCCATGCAAAGCGAAACCATTTCACTTTTTCTACCAACACAGAGCTTAAAACCAACAGGCTTACCACCAGAAAGGTCGCGCAGTTTTTTGATGAAATACATCATCTCAAGAGGATTTTGAAAAGCGCTGTGAACTGCCGGGGAGTTCACCTGTGTGTACGGTTCGACACCGCGTATTGCCGCAATCTCTTCACTGTTTTTATCGGCAGGCAAGATTCCGCCATGCCCTGGCTTAGCTCCCTGAGATAATTTAAGTTCTATCATCTTCACTGCATCCAGAACGGCCTTTTGCTGAAAGAGTTCTTCTGAAAACCTACCATCATTTGTCCTGCAACCAAAATAGCCTGTACCGATCTGCCAGATGATATCACCACCATTCCGAAGATGATACGGGCTGAGACCACCCTCCCCTGTATTATGCGCGAAACCACCACGTTTAGCTGCACCATTTAAAGCCAGGATAGCATTAGTACTCAGCGCTCCGAAGCTCATTGCCGATATATTTAAGATACTTGCACTATACGGCTTGGTGCAATCCGGTCCCCCAACCACTACACGCAGATCAGCATCCATTTCCTCCTCGGGAATTGCTGCCAGCGAGTGGTCCATCCATTCATAGCCGGTTCGGTAGACATCCACTTTGGTGCCGAACGGATTGCTATCCATCACCCGTTTAGCCCGACGATAGACAATAGAGCGAAACATCCGGTTAACCGGGGTACCATCAATATCTGATTCGACAAAGTATTGCTGAAACGGAGGACGAAGTATCTCTATAAGCTGGCGCCCCCTTCCGAGTATCGGGAAATTTCTCCAGATCGTGTGCCTGGTCTGAATCATGTCATAAATACCGACAGCAATGATCGCACCGAGCGGCAGAAGAAGCCAGAAAAAGGGCTGCCATAGAAATCCTAAAACAGAGGTGAAAACTACACAGATACACGAAAAAATGATAAATTCCAGACGCATTAGCACACCACAGTTCTTAGTATTTTTAGGGAAACTACAAGAATAGAAAATACACTGCGCCCCAAACCGGCACTACTCGAAGTGAGGCTTTTCATCGGCATACCTGTATATTTGCAATGAGACAGTATTACAGGCATGCCGTGGATCTGCTGCAACAACTACCGCATTGTTATGTCAACACTTTTTCAAGAAGTTGCTTTGCAGAATCACCGCCTTTTTCCTGAACAAACGACAAAACAATCGGTACAAATTTACTGGCCATTCCAGCCTCCAGATCAAGATTTTTAAATCCACCGGCCAGGCTTGAGAGATTTCCGAGTTTCCCTCCCAATCCCATTGAAGCGGCGAGACTACTGAGTGCACTCATTAATCCGGCGGACTCCCCGAGTGCCCCGGAAATCATTGAATCGATACCCGGTACCAGTTCTGCGATCTGGCCAAACTCACCTGCGTCGAGTTTGTCTTTAGCCAATTTAAAGATTA
The DNA here is from genome assembly GCF_005116655.2 of Desulfosediminicola flagellatus. Lineage (GTDB taxonomy): Bacteria > Desulfobacterota > Desulfobulbia > Desulfobulbales > Desulfocapsaceae > Desulfopila > Desulfopila flagellata. The sequence goes on from NZ_CP050698.1 coordinate 5,701,953, forward strand.
ACCCTGCTCCTCCGCGGGCCTGTTTATCAGAGATACCTAATTGACTCGTCAGCATTTCAAGAAGTTCCATTTGTCTTTCCTCCTGCAATGTATGCCGACACATCGTACGGTCAGCTATGCTATATTTCCCTGCAGCCCACCATTAAGCTTCAGGATGTCACCTAAAAAACAGTGCTACAACGTATAGCTGATGGATAAAATGGATGAACTACGACAGCAACACACTCCATTATATTGACAGGATATAGCAGGAATTCCATACAAGCAAGGATGTGTGCATAGGAGATTAAAGACGAGACAGACCCGTTTGAACTGTAGAAAATGAAATCTGATCTGACACTTCACAAAAGTGACTTTTGACCATACCTGACAAACCGCCCAAACAATCTACGACTAAAGATAAACAGGAAAAATCTAAATCTGAAGCGTGGGTATACTATTCAAATCTTTGAGATGGCAATATTAAACGCCACAACGCACGTTGCGGGAATGTGTCCTAGTGAATTTGTCTTGCTGGACGGTTTCTTTAATTATGATTGATCACTATTGGGGGGGATGATTCCAGGAGTTTAGTAGCTGTTTCGGTTCGAAGCGTTACTCACCAATATCCAGCTCCTTCATCAATTTACGCATATAAAGAACTTTATTCGTAAAAATCCCGTTTATTTTGTATTGAAGCGCTTTTTTGAGATCCTTTTTAGTATTAACAGTATACGGATTTATCTTTTTTCGTAACGAACGAGCGATTTTCACTGTTTCATCGTTAAGGAAATCAATATTGGGATGAATATAATTAACATTTGTTTCAATAAGACGAGCTCTTAGATCTTCCGGTTGTTCGTCTATAAGAAGTGCTGTTTTTAATTTTGGTCTGTAATCCGCTAATACAAGAAGAGGAAGGTAAAAAAACGATGAAATGATAATCTGCGATGACATTTCATAGTGTTCGATCATGTCAACTATTTCTCTTTCAAGGTGTTTTTCTTTAAGCTCAATGTTGAGCATAATATTTGTATCTTTTGCTAGAAGAAGAACTTCTTCCAGGAGGGGAATTCTTTCACCCTTAGAGCCCACTCTGACATTTCTTACTTTTGTGAAGTTAGCATGCTTGAGTGAAACATTTTGCCCGGTTGTTCGTTCAAGATTGTCATCGTGAACTACAAAGAGATGTTTTTTCTTTCCTTTCCGCACATCAAATTCAATCCAGTCAGCCTTTTCACGGATTGCCCTTTTAAAGGATACAATAGTATTCTCTGCTTCTTTTACGGGTGACCCCCGGTGGGCAAATAGTTTAATCATTGTAAACTCTATAAATTATCAAAGTTGTTTGAAACTATAATTGAAAATACTAAAAAATTTAGGCAGCTGACAGTAAAATAGAAGAGATTATAATTAGAATATTCATAAGGTAAAGAAATAAAATTGGCAAATATTTCGTAACTGTCTCAGGGGCTGTAGAAGAATAATGGAAAGATACTGTTGTTAATTTCAGATTGAGCGCTATCTCTTCTAAACGCAGAACATAACCTCTCTAATCCAACAGTCTATCAGTCAAGTGTGTCGTACGCTGTAGCCTTTGAGGAGGGAGCCATGGACCTGAGAATGGTCGAGCGCTATCAAACAGAAATACTACCGCAACTCAGGGTGTTTCCTCTTTATCTTTAGATAAGAATTTTCAAGGAAACTATCAGATATTATACTACCTTTTTACTTGGAATTCTCTGGTCTGATCTAGGTTTCTGCATTTACACTGCCCCCTCTGCTCGTGCCGATATATGCTTTGCCACAGCCCGGATTGCATCGGCAGCCGAGCTGGTTATGCCGCCCGTATAGCCGGAACCTTCACCCAGCGGATAGAGATTTTCTATATTCTCTGATTCATAGTGATCATTGCGTGCTATCTTTACAGGAGATGAGGTGCGGGTTTCAACGCCAAGTAATATTGCCTGATCTGAAATAAAGAGCGGGACTTCCTGCTTCCATTTAGTAAATGCCACCTGCAGCTCGTCGGAAACAAATTTTGGCACAATATCTTTCATGTCAGCCTGAACCAGCCCCATCTGAAACGAACTCTCGTGTAAACCTGCCTCTGTAGCCTCGCCTAAAAAGCTCATAAGATTCTGGGCAGGGGCTTTCCAGTCGCGCCCGCCACTAATAAAAGCCTTTCGCTCAATCTCCTTCTGGAACTCAAGACCAGCTAACGGATCTGCTGATGGATAGTCGTGGGTATGGCAGCTTACAACCATTGCGGCATTCGAATATGGCAATGATCGTTGTGAATAACTCATGCCGTTTACAACCAGCAGCCCGTCTTCTGATGAAGCGTTTACCACCTCGCCTCCCGGACACATGCAGAAGGTATAGACACCTCGTTTAATTTCACGGTTGGTGTGATTTAACGAATATGTGGCCGCGCCTAATCCCGGATAGTTGTGATATTTATGACCATACCGCATGAGATCAATGGTCTCGGTGGGATGTTCTATCCGTACACCGACAGCTATAGGTTTCTGCTCGAGTGCCACACCTTTTTTATGCAACATTTCATATGTATCACGTGCTGAATGACCTGAAGCGAGGTAAATGCGTGTAGAAAGATATTCCTGCTCACCATTAATCACAACACCATGCGCTTTCCCGTTTGTGATAAGAATATCTGTCATTTTTGAGCTGTAATGGATTTCCCCACCACGCTCAAGAATGTAATTTCGTATATTGCGCACAATTACGCACAGCACATCAGTCCCTAGATGGGGCTTGGCGATATAGCCGATCTCTTTTGGTGCCCCGAATTTGATAAAGGTATCGAGAACCCGGCTAACAAAGGTCGTATTATTATTTCTTCTTGAGAAAAGCTTCCCATCCGAATAGGACCCCGCACCACCTTCACCGAACTGGATATTTGATTCTGTATTCAGCTTTCGCTTTCGAATAAACTCCTGAACATCTACATGGCGCTCCTCAATTTTTTTGCCGCGCTCAAAGATGATCGGTTTGATGCCATGTTCAATAAGCTCAAGCGCAGCAAACATTCCGGCAGGGCCAAATCCGATAATGATCGGTCTATCCCCTGCCGCAGCTTTTTTTCTCTCAACAATTGACGGTTCAATATATTCAGGAAACTTTTTTCTATTCTGATAGCTGGCAGGGACACGGACAACAACTGAGAGTTTATAATAGAACTGCTCGAAATTGCGCATGTCGAGAGCTTTACTCAACATTTTTTTAATCGAGATCTGCTCTTCACCTATCTTCAGCTCCGCCGAAGCAGCTTTATGGTATTCTGCCATCCCGTCATTTTCGATGGGGATACGCAAATTATTCAGTATTAAATCCAAAAAATGTTCCTCATAACTTTTATGATTACCACCGAAACTCAGCTACGTGAAGTGAGGAGTAACAGCTCAAAGCTACTGACTTCTTCTCAACTAAATGAAATTACTGGAATCTAAAATAGAGACCAATTGTCAATCTGCGACGCCTCACACCTCTCACGCTTTTCGCTTCTCTACTTTTTCTTTCGTGGCTGAACCTTTTTTCTCTGAGCCTTCAGCGATTGAGTAAACGAATCCACATTCTGAACTTTCCAGGCAACCGAGTTTGTAGAACCATCTTCTTCCTGAAAATTAATCTGGAGCAAAGGTGATGGGGCTGAAACATCTAAAAAGACTGTAGGGGTGACAATTCGTTTAATGCGTTTGAGCGGAATACAGAGCTCCATGCGGGGATGCAGTCGCAGAAAATACAATTCACTCTGAGCGAGAATAAGAACACCTTTGCCTCTGGTCTGTTTACCTTCAAACGACTCCATTCCCAGATAATGAGCCAGATTATCGTGGCATACTATTTCTTTGGAATCATATCTTCCGGCTAAAGTTTCGCGACATTCTTTACGAATTTTCCGCATTCGGGTAAAGACTACTGCCAATCCAATTATTAACGCAACGACAATAGCTATCCCAACATACAGCGTCAATACACTGCTCGACCAGTCTATCCCAGCTCCTGAAGCTCCAGCACCCATCTATGTCCACCTCGTGTTGTTAATTGTGTATCAAGCTGCCCGTATATACTTGGCTTAACAAAATATACGATATCAACGACAACCGATAGATAAAACTCTCTCAACGCCCCTGCCACCATTCGCTCTGTAAATATGATGTGTTAGTAGGAGATAGACGTGATATCGATGGACTATGACCCAAATTCGTTACGCAAAAGATACGGGGGCCTGGAGAATTACTATAATCAGTCCGCTGACGCCATCCTACAGGGCAGGCTGAGTTTGAATGGTAAGCAGATTAAATTCTGCGGGAAGTCTTCGTTCAGAAATTAACTATTTTGAATCATGACGATATTGTATTACTCTCAAACACGAGAATTTCAGAAAGCATTTGTTTGCAATTGAGCATAAACACCACCGAACCTGCAGCAATATTAAGGTTTGGTGATAATCAGAAACGTACTTGCTACGACTCAATAACACAATAAGGACTCACGAATGGATATTTCTAAAACAATTAAGGAATTGAAGCAACGACCTGAATTTCGCGATAATGTTGGAATGATACTCATCCACAACGGCGTGGTACGCAACTGGTCAAGAAAAGATCGTGCTGAAGTTGTGGCTCTTGAGGTTACACCTGATTTTGACAAGATCGAGGAAATTCGCCAGGAGTATATGCAACACGAAGGTATCTGGGAAATTGTAATCGAAGCGCACTCAGGTACATTTCAGCCGGGAGATGACCTCCTTTTTATTGTTGTAGCTGGCGATATCCGGGAAAATATTAAGCCTGTGCTCGCAGATCTGCTCGACAGAATCAAGTCTGAAGCAGTAACCAAGAAAGAGATCATGGTAGCATAACAGTTACCTGCAATACATTACCGATATCGGAGGCTCCTCAGCAATTTGCTGGGGGGCCTTTGTGTTCCTTACTATTCAACTTCGTATTATAAGTCGGATATTGCGATTCTGTTCGGCGTATTTACAAGCCCACTTCACCGAATACACTATTATTCTCGCGTTCATTCTTTCTCAACCACCTGGCTGGAGCTCGAAATATGCGTATTTTTATTATGCCACTTCAGCACCGCTGACGGCTCAGATTGAAATATTGCAAGAGCAACTGGGCATGGTACCTATTGAAAGTGTTGCATTGTGAAGATATGAGTTAATACCCCTAATATTCTGGTTGTATACTTAGAGATCAGTTCACGCAAGACCTGCTATTAAAGCAATTCAGCTATTTTTTATACCACTTATTATAATCTGCAGAAACCTCTCTTAACTACAGCAATTTATTCCACCCACATACAATTCCCGTCTAAAGAGTACAGACATAACATAGGTATAGTCCATCAAAAAACGTTGCAGATGACAAAACGAACGGTTAGGATATACGGAACATTTGCAGGAAAGTGGGCGGCAGAATGTTATTGTGTTCGAAAATTTATCCGATTTTCTTTTTTTTTACACTTGTCGACGAGTGAGCGCTCGGTTGTGTTTTTTTTACAACCAGAGCGATCATTACAAAGACAACTAGCCTACAAGGAGATACCTGGTGCAAAACGCAAGTGTGAACAAGAGTATCCTGACCCCTGTCGAATTTCTGACCAGAAGTGCCTTTGTATATCCTGAAAAAACTGCTGTTGTGTATAAGGACAAACGTTATACATATAGGGAGTTTTCCGAGCGGGTTTATCGTCTGGCCAATGCACTCAAACAACGCGGTATCGGCAAAGGTGATAAAGTCGCCTTTATTTGTCCGAATACTCCACCGATGCTCGAAGCCCATTATGCTGTACCAATGATCGGCGCAGCACTGGTAAGTGTAAACATACGCCTCTCCCGCGGTGAGGTATCCTACATTGTCGACCATTCTGACGCCAAAGCGGTTGTTGTCGACAGTGAATTCGCCCCTATGGTGCAATCCAGTGAGCTTCCGAAAGTCCAGACCTATGTCACTGTATGCGATATAGATGATCGAATCTCTATTGAAAACAGCTTGGAGTACGAGAGCTTTCTTGCCTCAGCATCACCGGAAGCACCACCCACCGACATAGACTCAGAAGACCAGTTACTGGCAATCAATTATACCAGCGGAACAACGGGCAAACCTAAAGGTGTTATGTATCATCACCGCGGTGCCTATCTGAATGCTATCGGTGAAATCCTGGAAGCAGGTATTACAGCAAAATCATCGTATCTCTGGACGCTGCCGATGTTTCATTGCAATGGCTGGTGCTTTACCTGGGGCGTTACAGCAGCAGGTGCAACCCATGTCTGTCTTCGCGCTGTAATTGCAGACGATATATACAGATTAATTGAGGATGAACATGTCACCCATCTCTGCGCAGCGCCGACAATCCTGATAATCATGTCGAGCTGGCCGGGAGCTGCTGACGTGAAGTTTAAAACTCCACTGCAGATTATGACAGCAGGAGCACCTCCCGCACCGACAATCATCAGCAATATGGAAAAAATTGGTGCCAAAATCACGCATACCTATGGCCTCACTGAAGTGTACGGCCCGCACAGCGTCTGTACATGGCAACCAAGCTGGGAGGGTAAATCTGATGCAGAGCTCGCCTCTATCAAGTCTCGACAGGGCGTACCCTATATCGTAACACATTATATGGATGTTGTAGATCCCGCTACCATGGAACCTGTCCCGAGGGATGGCGAAACAATGGGTGAGATCGTTATGCGAGGCAACAACGTTATGACAGGGTATTACAAAGATCCAGCGGCTACCGAAGCGGCGTTTGCCGGTGGCTGGTTCCATAGTGGAGATCTGGCGGTCATGCATGAAGATGGCTATGTACAGATAATGGATCGTAAAAAAGACATTATCATCAGCGGTGGCGAGAACATCTCAACAGTCGAGGTGGAAAATGTGATTTATGGTCACCCTGATGTGCAGGAAGTCGCTGTCATCCCTGTGCCCGATGAACGCTGGGGTGAAGTTCCCAAGGCATTTATCGTTCCCAAGCCTGGCAAAAACCCGACAGCCGAAGATATCATCGCTTACACAAAAGAGCATCTGGCACGATTTAAGGCACCAAAATATATAGAATTTAGTGAACTGCCAAAGACAGCTACTGGCAAGATTCAAAAGTTTAAGTTGAGAGAAAAAGAGTGGCAAGGAAAGAAGCGAATAAATTAATATTCCCGTTTCTCTAATTACGTGGAGGGGGGAAGGACCCGGCATCGCTAATCATCGCGATGCTGGGTTTTTGTCATTTGCTTTTATGTTTTGTTTACTCAATACGAATTACAGGTATTTTTACGTCTATTTTTTTCCAGTGATGTTCTTCCTTGTCAGGGCCGACCTGAACCGAACGTGTCCCAAGTACCAATAATCCACCGCTCAAAGTATTGGAAGAGAGGGCCTCACCTGCCCATAACCACGCCCAGGTCATGAGTAATGGCAATAGCTAATGCATTAAATTAACTTCGCCAGAACGTAACCTCAAAGCTTGCAGCCGATAGGAATCTAACCCCTACACCCTTAATCGTTAATACCTAAGTACCTCTTGAGGATTGCACCTTTATGTTTTAGTATTGCGTATTGACATTCCACTGAACCATCCGGAATTACACAACTGTCTGGTGATTTTATGTTTCGGCTTACACCTTACCTGCTTCTTTTTATCATCCTTACAGTATCACCGGCTCTATCAAACGTGATCACAGGTAAAGTCGTGAGCGTTTCAGAAGGCGATACAATCACCATTCTCGACCAATACAACATCGTGCACACGGTCCGCCTGTACGGCGTAGATAGCCCTGAAATTGGACAGGCTTTCGGTAACTCTGCAAAGCAATACACATCAAGCCAGACAACAGGTAAAAGGGCAAATGTCACACCGTACGATACTGACACCTATGGAAGGACTGTAGGCGTAGCGGATGTCAGTGGCCTGAATATTAACAGGAGTCTCATAGAAGCTGGTTACGCATGGCAATACAGAGCACATTGCAAAGAGTCATTCTGCACTGAGTGGCTGCAGCTTGAAAGAGAAGCCAGGGTTTCAATGAGAGGATTGTGGAACTTTGCAGGCGATCCTGTCCCGCCCTGGGAATGGAAAAACCTCAAACAGGAATGATATCAACACTACTGCGTCCGCATCAGCGGATCTATCACCAAAATTAGAGATAAAGGATTACATCATGCCGTATCTGATTGGTATTACCTGCCTCTGGGCATTTTCTTTCAGTCTCATCGGAGTCTATCTGGCCGGACAGGTCGATTCCTATTTTGCTGTGCTGACCAGAGTTGTCCTGGCGGCGCTGGTGTTTTTACCGATGTTGCGTCGCATCCCTTTTGCGCTTGCTGCAAAGCTGATGGCGCTTGGCGCTATCCAGCTCGGCCTGATGTATGTCTTCTATTATCGTTCCTTTTTACTCCTGAGTGTACCTGAGGTGCTAATCTTCACAATACTTACTCCGGTCTATGTCACCCTGATTCATGACCTGATGCAAGGCCGTTTCAGTTACCGCTATCTGGTGAGTGCAGTGCTCGCTGTGATCGGTGCAGCAATAATCCGCTATAATGGTATCGGTTCACAAGTGCTGGTTGGCTTTTTCGTGGTACAGGGAGCCAATATCTGCTTTGCCATGGGCCAGGTCGGATACAAGATAGTAATAGAACGAAACCCGCTGGATGTACCGCAAAGAGCTGTTTTTGGATACTTTTATCTTGGAGCACTCGTGGTAGCTACTCTTGCCTGGTTCCTCTTCGGTAATTCCGCCAAACTCCCCACGACCGGACTGCAATGGGGGATTCTTGTATACCTTGGAGTGATAGCATCCGGGCTTGGCTATTTCCTCTGGAATAAGGGTGCAACCCTTGTTGATGCAGGTACTCTCGCCATCATGAATAACGCTCTGGTACCTGCAGGCCTGATCGTCAACCTGCTTATCTGGAACCGTGACGCCAATCTGCTACGGCTAAGTGTCGGTGGAGCTGTATTGCTACTCTCCCTTTTCGTACATAATTACTGGAGCAAGGCTAAGTCAGTAGCCGTTGCCTGACGCATTTACTTCGCTCTGTCTGTAATTTTGGCTAAGAAACTAACACTTATCTTAAGGTAACATTATGAAAAAGGTGCGTTGGGGTATTTTGAGTACAGCCAATATTGGCGTGAAAAAAGTCATCCCCGCCATGCAGAAAAGCAGCTATTGCGACATAGTTGCAATAGCGTCGCAAAATGCCAAGAAGGCCCGGGCCGCTGCTGATCAGCTCGGTATCCCTCACGCCTATAGCACCTACGAAGAACTTCTTGCAGATACTGAGGTAGAGGCTGTCTATATTCCGCTGCCAAATCATCTTCATGTCGACTGGTGTATAAAGGCGCTGGAGGCTGGCAAGCATGTGTTGTGCGAAAAGCCGATCAGCCTCACTTCTGCTGATGCACAGAGGCTGTTGGATGTTTCAAAAAACTACCCGGATTATAAACTGATGGAAGCGTTTATGTACCGTCAGCACCCTCAATGGAAAAAGGCGCTGCAGCTCGTTGATGATGGGGAGATCGGAACCTTGCAGACTATCCAGTCGTTTTTTTCCTACTATAATGTTGACTCGACAAACATTCGTAATATCGCTGAAGCCGGTGGCGGCGGCTTGATGGATATTGGCTGCTATTGCATCTCCCTTTCGAGGTTTATCTTCGGTACTGAGCCCCAACGAGTTTTTGGTGCGATGCAATATGATTCAACGTTCAAGACAGATTACCTCACTTCCGGCATTCTTGATTTCGCTAATGGCACGTCTACCTTTACCTGTTCCACCCAATTAGCCCCCTATCAACGGGTCAATATACTCGGTACAAAGGGCCGAATAGAAATTGAGATACCATTTAATGCCCCTCCGGATGCCCCTTGTCGTTTATGGCTTCAGCGAGGCAGTGAAACTCAGGAGATCATTTTTGATATCTGTGATCAATACACTCTTCAGGCGGATGCGTTTTCACTGGCGGTGTTGAACAACACGGATGTGCCTGTTTCACTGGAGGATGCCATTTGCAATATGCAGGTTATTGAAAATATAGTGAACAGCGCCCAGCGCGGGACATGGGTATAGCGGCCTTAAAGCTGACGCTGCCTGAACTGATGAAAAAAGCGCGTTCTCTTTTTTTGTGTTACCTACCGCTATGCTGCCGGGCAAGTACTTCGAGCATCTTGGCGATACCGACTCCAAGAGAATAGAGCGCATCAATTCCCATATTGCGTTCGGCCGTGTCATCAAAGAAGAGGTTGAGTGAAGACTCCATACCTTCTTCAGGTTTCCAGTAACAGATCAGCATAGGCACTAGCGGGAAAGGCGAAAGTATGAGTGCGATATCAGCATCAAACTGTTTGGCGATCTGTCTGCCACTGAAGATATGCACCAGATCTTCAAAGAGATCGGAATAGTTATCGGCAGTTTTCTTCAAAATCAGTTCGCATTGCTGGCCGAAAAGGCGATACCAGTCCTTGCCGCTGGGTAACTCCCGTAACGGCACCCAATTACCTGAAAGCGGTACACCCTGACAAAGATTGATATAGCTGAGTGAAGTACCAAGCAGCCAGTGATTTGCATGCAGATCAGTGAAAACATCTTCCTGATTATTGATCGAAAACTTCTTGCCCATAATATTGAGGGAAAGCTTATTATCTGCGTACGTAGCACCAATTTTCTTTGCCCGCTCTTCAAGGTCAAGTTCCCGCAACATGGATTTCATCTTCTCCATGTTCCGCATGAAGTCTTCTTCCTGAATGGATCGTATTTTCTCCTGAGAGCTATACTTCTGTGCTATATCTGCCGGGACATGTGGACACTGGCCAAGCTGCTTTTGCCCTAGAAACACATTACCAGCAAAAGCCAGGCATGTTTTGTCCCCACAATCGCGGCAGTTTGTCTTTGGTAAAAGTCGGAAAACTTCCATAGCATTGCTGAATGTGGACATAAAGCCTCCTGAACTGATGAAAAATGCAGGTAAATACAATTTCAACTACACGATCTTTTTTACAGTCATCTTCTATTGAAATTTTATACTATACTGGAACTGTAAACACATCGCCTGAATGGGGGATTTATATCATTTCCCGTACATCCATCAAGTGAAGATATGGCTACATTACCCGGCCAACTATAATCTCTTGAAAAAAAGCACATACGCATGAATCTCCAATGACCATTTCACAAAGCTCTATACTACCAGATTACCCTGACATTTTTTCAAGCATAGAGATTATTCAGGTGGGTCCGACCGGCTATATTGGCCCTGTCGACAGAGAGAGATGTTATAGTGCAAAATTCAGTCTGCAGAAGAGTATTGCGTCACTTTTTCCATACATCAACGCTGTTGTCGAAGGTGCGCGCTACAGTTCGACCCCGGCGTTCATCAGATTTACATATGAAGAGCATCTTTGCCTGCTCTATGGTCATGAAGGTTCTTTCACTCCTGTCGCCGATTATGGTGACGCTACAGAATTTCTAAAACTGTTGCTGGAATTTCTGGAAAAGATCAAAAAGCAATCATGTGAGATCCTGCCTGATCATAGAACCTATTCACCAACATCTCCAATCGAGATCCTCAGGTTACTGCCGAAAAGCAATTGTCGGGAGTGCGGCTATACTACCTGCCTCGCATTTGCTGCTGCTGTCTCAAGGCAATATTCCTCAACCGCCCGCTGTCCGTATTTTGCAAAACCGCTTGAAGAGCGATCGATATTTCCGCTGATCGATAAAGATGGGAACACAACCGGGACAGTATCCCTTTCAATCGACACCCGAACACTTCATCAGCAGGTGAGCGAACAGGATGACTATATTCAAGCCTTACAGGCAAAGCTGAAAGTCCTTGAAGAAGGACGAGCCAGAAACATCGAAGAGAGTAACCAGAGGCTGGAGTCACCGCTTACCACCAGAGAGATTGAGGTATTGACCATGCTTGGAGGTGGTTCCACTAATAAGGAAATCTCTGTACGGCTATTTATCTCTGAACATACCGTTAAAACACATGTAGCTCATATATTTGACAAACTTGGAGTTAATGACCGCACCCAGGCTTCAGTCTGGGCCGTAAAAAATGGTTTACTCTAGTGTCCGACAATGCTCTTTTCACCCATATCTTCGTTAAACTCGAAAAATTATCCTCCGATTAGCGAGGAACGAGACATCGAGATATTAACTATATGCCTCCGGTAATTTTGCGATTTTGCCTTGATCTGAGCGAAAATCCCTATTGTCGGCCCCCCTCCTAGGTGTACATTAATATCTCATAAACATCAGCTCATGACTATTCAAACAACCACATACCATCTAACCGAAGTCATTCGACAATCTCTCCATCCACATCAAGTATGCAGTACATCCATATTCACTGCACATTCTGTAATTAAAGACAGATAGTCAACATATAACATAGATCGCTCACTCAACCGGAAGGTATCCCCGTTCTGCTGCTTTTACTATTGAAGAGCATGAAATAAACATGTTGAAAGGAGTGGCAAAACACCTACCATAAGCCAGGTATAATAGCAGAAATCACAAGGTTTTTTTGAAATGAGATGTGTAATATCAAAATTGCGGAAGAGTATCTTTGGTCCTTTACCTGAAGAATGTCAACCTATTAGTGATAAAAATCAGGCAGATGTAACAGTCTCCCTTACCAGTTATCCACCAAGGTTTCCTACATTACATAGAGTGATTGAGAGTATCTTGAAACAATCGCTCTCACCTGCACGCATATGTTTGTGGATAGCAGATCAGGACATGGAGTTTCTACCTAAAAAAGTACGGGCGTTAGAGAAATTCGGTCTTGAAATACACTCAATTCCTGATTTCAAGTCCTATAACAAAATCATCCACTGCTACACGATGTACCCGAATAGTATTATTGTAACGGGCGATGATGACATGATTTATCCCACTCATTGGCTACGACTTCTTTATGCATACCATCTACACAATCCAGAAACGATTATTTGCCACAGGGCAAGATATGTAACGTTTCAACCCAATGGAGATACCAATCCGTATTGGTTGTGGCCGAACCTGGACCGCGAGATTGAATCTTCCCTGGTTTTTCCGCTAGGTGTCGGAGGCGTGTTGTATCCTGCCAACTGTTTTCATGAGGATTTTGCCAAAAACGAAATTTTCATGGACCTCTGCAAGTACGGAGATGATATATGGCTCAAAACCATGACTCTGTTGAAAGCTATTCCATGCAAAAAAATCCATTACTATCCGAAATTCTTTAAGCATGTAAGGAATTCGCAAAAGGTTACGTTGAAGCAAACCAATTTAGATTTCGGAAATGACGAGCAGATTCGTGAGGTATTCGCGAAGTATGATGTTTTGAAAATACTCCAGGGCAGAATTGAATTATAACGTTACTGCCAGATAGAGCGAGTCTGTAATCATCACTCCACGCCTAACACATTCCGCCCTCGCGAACGCAGATAAATTCGCAATTTTCCAAACCCTATTGCATTCAACAATCATCCCACCTCACAATTGCACATTCCATCCATTCTCCCTGCACATTCTGTTCGTAAAGATAGAGAAGTCGAGTTGATGGATTGCTCAATTCAATCAGAAGGCAATTCCTGTTCTGCAACTTCTTGTATTACTGCGCATGAAATGCGCAATTATTTGTAACTATTCAGTCAAGACCTAATACGTACCCTTTTTTGCAGGCCGTAACTGTTTAGCAGTGCTCCAGATGGCCTCAAGCGGGACGATTGGCTATAGTATGCCTATGCGAAGCGTCCCGATCGGGGGCAGGTGGGGTGCTGCTGAATAGTTACAATTACTTTTTGTAAACGGTGAACCTTATGTCTACTCCCCCTATAATTCTGCTTGGAATCATCACCTGTAAACGCCCGAATCTCCTTACTGAACTCCTGGAAAGTATTATTGTCCAATCAATATTCTCAACTCCTGTAAAGGTCGAGACAGTCATTATAGATAATGATGATGAACAGAGCGGACGACCTGTGTTTAACGAGTTCGTAGAAAAATTCCCCTGCAAACTCGAATATCTTTCTGAAATACAAAGAGGCATTCCTTATGCTCGAAATCGAGTGATAGATGCCGCCATTGCCAGCGATGCACAATATATCGTCTTTATTGATGATGACGAAACCGCAGCACCAGACTGGTTGCTCGCCCTTCATACTATTATTACCACCAATAACGTTGACGCCGTGCAAGGCCAGGTAATAAGTCTTCTACCAGAAAAAAACACCCCGCGATGGGCAACTATGGCTAAGCGTAAGGCTTGGAATAAGAAAGAAGGGCAACCCAGAAAAGGAATGTCCACCAACAATGTTATTTTCTCATCCTCTCTCGTTACTGACAAAGGCTTGAGATTTGATGAACGATTCGCTCTTTCCGGTGGTAGCGATATCGATTTTTTCAATCGTTCTGCCGAGACAGGCAGTAAACATATCTGGACCAACACGGCAACGGTTTACGAAAAAATACCGCATACCAGGCTCACCGTACAATGGCAGTTTCAACGACTTTTCAGGGTTGGAGCCGCAACTACACATATGTCGGTACAACAAAAAGGATATGCGTACACCCTCATGCGCTACTTCCCTAAAATAGTATCACGATTGATTCTGGGCCCACTTCTGCTCATTTCTGTAGGAATTGTCTCCAGCAAAGCATTTCTTACCTCAATTCACTGGACAGGTTCAGCAATAGGATTGGTCCTTGGCTTTTTTGGAATCCTCGGCAAAGAGTATCAGACAATTCATGGTAATTGAAAGAAAATATGTATAAACAGAAATACAGGTTGTTGAGAAAATTTGGCGTCAGGCAGAAAAATATTACCAAACATGATCTTGCGACCTGTTCTGAAAAAAAATTCTTCTTTATTCATGTACCAAAGACAGCCGGGAAAAGCCTCCGTCTTTCTCTGTTTGGTCAGGCAAATGGAGCACGTCATTGCAGCGCACTTCACATAAAGAGATGTTACCCTCATTTATGGAGTGATTCTTTCACATTCTGCTTTGTTCGCAACCCGTATGATCGGTTGTACTCTGCCTACAAATATTTAAACAGTGGAGGAAATTCACAAAATAATGACCTCCAGTTTAAATCCAGAATATTGTGTAATGTTAACAGCTTTGAAGAATTTGTTTGCGACTGGCTGACGAGTGACAGGGTTTACGCTTACACGCATTTTATCCCGCAATATGAATTTATATATCAGAACGATGAATGCCTGGTCGACCACATAGGAAAATTTGAAAATCTTGAAGAAGAGTATGAAGTTGTTCGTGATAAATTGAACTTACCTGATCGCTTGATGCACCTAAATCGTTCAGAGCAAAAAGCAAAAACAGCTATTTCCGATGTCTACTCATCTGCTATGGCCAGAAAAGTTGAGGAAATATATCGTAAGGATTTCATGCTATTGGGATACCGGCAAACCCTTGAGGATTGCTAAAGACAGTATAAGCCTTTCAGTTTCAGGCAATTAATCATGTTTCTTTTTCTCTCCTCACTCCTCACTACGTTTCGATAATAACCACCTTCTTTCATTCATTTACTACATTATGATCTGTCATCACTACAAATGCGTTTTTATCCATATCCCTAAAAATGCAGGACAAAGCATTGAACATGTCTTTCTAAAATCACTCGGTTTAACGTGGGAAACCCGTGCCTCGTTACTCCTCAGAGAGAATGGCCATCCAGCTTTAGGGCCTCCACGATTGGCCCACCTCAAAGCGCAAGATTACGTCGGCTGTAACTATCTGAGTCAGGAGTTATTTGATACATATTATAGATTTACTTTTGTCAGAAATCCCTGGAGCCGCGTAGTCTCTTTGTATAAATATTTAGGATATAGCCGCAGACTTTCCTTTAAGGACTTTTTAAAGGATACATTTCTACACGGCATACTCCCCAATATGTATTGGTTTGTGTGTCCTCAAAGTGAACTCATTTACTCTGAAGATGGTGAATTGCTGGTTGACTACATAGGCAGATTTGAAACCTTGCAATCCGATTTTGACCAAATATGCATGCATATCGGATTTCCCCAAACACCCTTACCTCATATCAACATTTCCAGAGAAAAAAGAGATACCCAAAACTTTCTGCAAAGAGGTGGAACTGCAATCATGAACAGATTGAGAAAAGCTGATTCATTCCCCAGTTATGCCTCATATTGCGACTATTATGATCAGGAAACATTTGATATCGTAGCTGATATTTACCAAAAAGATATCGACAACTTCAAGTATTCTTTTCGGTCTCTTCCCTAATTATGCTTCACTTTCGAAACTGGATGACACCTGGCAAATACACAGGAAAACATCCATGTAATTAATACGTCTATATTGTAGGAGTAACCTCACTATTTCCCCTTCAACAATATGGTCTCATTCCGATAATTTGCTATCTTTTGCCTTTCAAAGAAACGCATACAACAACGACAAAACAATGACTTAACATTTTACACAAGCTCTATATCCATGCTAGAATCAAGTAGGCAGTAAGTGATTAACGGGGGTAAAAATGGAAACGATCAGTGTTTGCATGGCAATGATTTTAATCGCCTCGTATTGCAAGGGCAGAGCTCTTGCGGCAACAGTCATACGCTCATATGCATCAACCTTAACCTTAGCAGAAAACGTAAACTCCTTTTTTGCTGCCAGCCCGATAAGCGACAATACCTGGATCCTCACACGTAGCATCTCTACATCATCACATACTCTTCCTGAACCCACAGCCCATGTTCATCTTCAGAACCCGGCCTTCAGCTATTGCATGGGTATACAGGAAATACAGATACGTATTTAGAACGAAACTGCCTTCTCAGGCGGCCAATATCTCCAGTCTTTTCTTTAAGCAGTGAACTACCGGCACAGCCCTTCATTCTGGGGTTCTATCAACATGTCACCACTAAGAAAAAAGGAGAATTCTATGGAATTGATACTTACAAAAACCCTGGATTTACCCCAACATCCTGATGGATTAGTGATAACCGGCAACTCTGTATGGATTTCAGGTGGCAAAAACGGAAAATTAGAACGATACAAAAAAAGTGCATCCCCTGAAGTTATGGCAGACAAAAGCATCTCGGAAATATCCGGGGCAGATGGCGGAATTACCAGGCACGGGAATACATTCTATGCGGCAACAGCAAAGGAGAGGATTCTGTCAAGAATTGATCCGGCAACGGGTTTAAAGGAAGATATTTTAGATTTAAAAACACTCCACGGCGGCAACTATAGCGGAGGAATCCGGGCTAGAAACAGTATTGTCAATGACCTTGCGTGGCACGCTGACACACTCTGGGTCGCAGTTGAAGCCGGCTATTCAAGCTGTATTCTTCAGATAGACGTCGATAATAAAAAAATTCTTCAGGGATTCTGGTCTCCAGGCCCTAAACCAATGGGATTGGATTTCGATGTTGACGGTAAGCGCCTTTGGGTAGTTGAGGGCCGCAGCAACAGCCTGGTCGATCTTGACACAAAAGGAAAATGGCTCGGTACAGAGGCAAAAATCCCGATCTCAGCAGTGCGCAGTCTGAGTATAGACCATAATAATAATTTTTGGACCGCCGATGCACACGATGCACGTATTTACTGCATAAAAAAGGAGGACTAGATCATGGGTCAACGTTACGCAGTTCTTATATCATCTACAGCCTCACCTTTTATGAATGAGTTTTTCTTTGACGTCGTAAATATGCGCCAAACGCTTTTAAATTACGACTTCAACGCTAACAACATTTTTGTTCTTTATGGGAACGGTACTGACTACTCCCATCCATCATTCCCCGCAGCTAAATACAACCCAGCCCCGCCCATCACAAATTTGGCAGCAACAATTACCAATGTCCAGCAAATATTCACCGACCTTTCTGCAGGCACCAACGGCTTCCCGCAAGTGACCAATCAGGATTTGCTCTTTGTCTACACCTTCGACCACGGTGATGATCAAGACTCTATGTTCAACGCGATCAGCACTCTTTGCCTTAATGACGGCAAGATGCGTGCAGATGATTTTGCCACAGCTGTCGATCAGATCAATTATGCATATAGAATTTTCTGCATGCAGCAATGCTTCAGCGGAGGATTTATCCCCCATCTGACCAATGCACGCACTGTCATTCTCACAGCGGCAGCTGATGATGAAGTTGCATACCCCACTGATACTGAAAGGGAGATTATCTCTGACCCGACTCTCGGCAATGTTACCTACCCTCATGGTGAGTTCAATTGGCATTTATTTGCAGCACTCGACGGCCAGACCCTGACGGGAACCCCGGTTAATGCCGACGATGATGCAAACACATTCCTGACTATGCGTGAAGTGTTTGATTACATAGAGGGTATCGAGTCGTCATCAGAAACACCCCAATACGATGATGGCAATCGTGAGCTGGGCGAGCGATTGCATTTGAACTTTGCCGATCTGTGCATGCGTGACAATCTTTCCGATGTGGGCATAGAACCCACCACTGGCAGCAGCATTTGCAGAAGTCCGGATATCTGTCATTTCAGAAATCAACTACTGGACCCCGGAGCCGCATTGCTCACTCCAGCCGCCCTCAGCCAGGACACCCATTTTGAAGATATTGAAAAAGGGCAGAGCAACTGGATATATCTGCGTATTCGCAACAGAGGATACACACCGGGCAATGCAAATGTAGACCTCTACTGGACACGACCATCCACCCTGCCGACCCCTGCAAGCTGGACAAGTATAGGTTCCGTACCCGTCCCGGTAGTCCCGGTTGATGAAACCATAGTAGCCGGGCCACTGGAATGGCCATCGGATCAACTCCCTGATTCTAAACATTGTTGCTTTATAGGTATTTTATCCAATGCCCAGGATCCAGCCCCGGACCTGAGCTCGATCACAGATTCAACAAGTTTCAGACAATTAATCAGAGAAAACAACAATGTGGTCTGGAAAAATTTTGATGTAGAAGACATGTTCGGTGGTGGCTTCGCCCATGTAGAATTTCAGATTCAGGGATGGCCCAGGGTTCATTGTATCAGCGATCTGGAGCTCGACCTGAGTGAACTACCCGATGGCTGTAAAGCGAGTATGAAAATCGTTAAACGTATTACACAAAATTCCACGCTTGTGAATATGCAGCCTATGGATGAAAGTGCCCTGTACGTTCAATTCAAGCTTGGCAAAGACCCATTGAGCGCTATTCGTCATATGGAACTTAAACCCAGTGACAATACAGAAGCGATCCTCTTTATAGAACTTCCTGAGGATGCACCGGACGGTGTCTATGACTTCTGGATTCGGCAGCTGGTCGATGGGCGTGAAGTAGGTCGTATCTCGCGGCGCATTGCCATCGGTGATCATCCGTATGTCGGCAACCGTAACACCAAAGAATTGCATATTAATGGCAAATGCAATTGGATACGGAAAATGAGCTCAACAAATCGAGTAGCTTTCCGCGACATAGAACGTGCAATTCATCAGGGCTATAACGGCTGCGCGACCTGCATGCCTGAGATAGATACTGATTGATTCGAAAATCAGCATAGTAGTATGTGTTTTTGACATTCCCGCGTGATGTTTCCCCCACACAGCGAGGGCGCAACCCTCATTCGATGATTGCGCCCTTCCCGGCCTGAGTTTGCTGAATACTCTCATGACCAGTCCCTTCGCTATGCTCCAGTAATCCGTGTTAAACTGTAAAACCTCACGTGTTATATCACTTAAGCCATTTCTAAAGCTTCTCATTCAAAATTTACGAGTCAATAGGTTTGGCAATGTAGTCGTTCATGCCAGCCTTCAGAAAGAAAGAGAAACTACCCGGTTCCTCCCCTGTTCCTTTGCCAGATATAGGGCTTTATCTGCCATATGGATCAAATCATCGGGCGAGAATTCATCGTCCGGAACTCTACCAGCAACACCCAGGCTCAAGGTAACAACGTCACTGTTGAAAGATGCACGATGTGGGATTGCTAAATCCTCTATTGAAGCCCTCATCCTCTCAGCTACCAGCAACGCATTTTCTACCGGGGTTTCCGGCAGAAGAACGATGAACTCTTCACCGCCATACCGTGCTACACAATCGACTGGGAGCCGTGCATTATTTTCAAGTGATTTGGCAACCTGTTGCAAACAGGCATCTCCGCACTGATGGCCGTACATATCGTTAAAATTTTTGAAGCCATCTATATCGCACATGATAACAGATAACACCTCACCATTTCGTTGTTGCCTTTTCCACTCCCCGGCAAAGACCTCATTGAAATGTCGCCGGTTCGGGATAAGAGTAAGAGGGTCCAGTCGTGCCAGTTTATTCAGCTCATCATTTGCCAGTTTAAGCCGCTCTTCGATAACGGACCTTTTCCTGATTTCACTCTTCAAATCTTCTATAAACAGATCAAGCTGTTGAGTCTGATTCTCGGTTTTCTCCAACATAAGGTTGAAACCATGGGCCAGGACACCAATTTCATCCTTCGAGTAAATATCTGCACGCACAGTGTAATCGGATTTATCATGTACTTTTTGTATCACAGCCTCCAGTCCCGACAACGGTTTTAATATCACACGATTTACAAAGTATCCAAGAGCAACAGCGGCCCCTCCGCCGACTAAAAGTATAAGAACTAATGCGTAGTATATTGACATGAGCCCAGCTTTGGTGATTTCCCGAGGAAAGATCACATGGATGCATATGGCAGGTCGATCGAGAAAATCCTTGATAATGGTATGAACAACCATGCTGTCATTATCAATTTTTTCAAAGAAATATTCTGCATTCTTATCCACCTTGACTCTGGCGCCATTAAGTGGTCGTGTTTTTCCAGAAATATCTATGTTATCCATAGAGAAATCGACGCGGGTCTGGTTTCGAATTCTCTCCACAGATGTATCACCAAGCAATCGCCCCATAATCAGGACACCATGGGAGGGTCCCTGCCGACTGCTTTTCAGTATCTGGCGTGCAGCAACAAGTAAAGGGCCTCTTGAGCTTAAAACGATACCTCTGTTCCCACGTTCATATGGCAAACTCCCATCATCAGGAAAGTTGAGAAGAAAGGTTTTCAATTCAGGATTAGCAAGTATCGGTTCAGGAGTGATATCTTTCTCATTCTCAAGGTCATATCCGCCCTCCCAAACTACGCTTCCGGACGCATCAACCAGAATAATAAGGTTCAGTCCTCCTGATGAGAATGATTCGGATTCAAGATTTGACTGCTCAAATTCACTATCAATGGTTTCGATATATTCGTAGGTATCATCCCAAAATGCCCAATCCTTACAATATGTATCCAGATGTTCGATTTCATTGCTGATAGCTCCCCTTACCCTTTCCAGATTTTCTATAGCCGCAGCCTCTTCAAGAACTGTGTATGTGGGAAAAATGATAAAACGATGAATGGCATAGTCCGCCACCAGAAAGGAAACAGTTAGCACAATCAGAAATGTTATTACTTTGGCGCGTAGTTTCATATTTTTCTAACAGACAGAATTGTATTAGCGGGAATCAGTACACATCTCGGTCCCCATTCCCGTAGACTGCTTTCTCCGAGTAATACGTTTTTTATCATTTATGTAGTTGGCTCTGCTTAATGATAGCGTCAGACTCAAGCGAGATGGTAGAAATAACTTTGCATGAAGCAATTACCTCATACCCCATAAAGGTAAAGGACAGGCAATTGCCGTGTTTTTTTTGTAGGAAACCAATGGAGTGCATGAACAAGCAACCACATGTTATATATATGATTATCCGTTAATAAATTATTTTCGCATGGCTATTTTGGCATTTATCAAAAACGTTAGACTCTATTGAAACACGCCTCAAAGAAAAGAAGACGGATAATTTTTTAGTACGATTTATCCATTTCAAACATCCCAAATACAGAAGGGTGCAACCATCATATGATGGTTGCACCCTTCTGTATTTGGTGAAGACTTCCGGGAACAGCAGAGACGAAGTTGCTCTACAGGTTGTTTTTTCTTCCTGAAGAAATTCCTATTCCCGGACAGCCTTCCAGGCTGTGACTATCTCTTTTCTCATTGACATGGATTCAATCAATCAGCGCTTCCCGCCCTTCTGCTCATCACAGGAAACTGTCTGCAGATTTGGACATGTTATCACATCTTCGAGACCATCCCACCCACCCAAGTAGGGTAGCAGTCGCTCATCGGTAAACCCCTGGATATGCATGCTGTCTATACGAATCAGCGGGCGTCGGATCAATATTGGAGATTCAATCATCATTTGCGTTGCTTCAGCGAAACTCAATCCTGCCGGATCAATTTCACCATTCTTGATTGCAGGAGCAGTACCGTTCATTATCTCAATAGCGGATTTTCCTTCAATAAACGGCAAGAGTGTTTCTTCTGTCCAGGGATAGGTAAGAATATTCACACACCGTAATGTGTGCCCAGCCTGGCGTAGAATATGTTTCTGTTTTTCACCATTGATACAACCAGGTTTTTCAAAATATTCTATCTCCATACACTCTCCTCTTTCTTTTACTCAGTCTATAGTTACAGGTCGTGCATGCCGCCACTCCAACTGCAGGCACCGCAATAGAACCGTAACGGGTCAATAGTCAGATATATTTCATCAAACGCCTGACCGGGAACAGTAATCAGTTCACTGCTGTCGCTCACATGAAAAACAATTTTTTCATCACTTCGTGCTGAAACAAAATAGGTAGTCCCACAAGACGGACAAATACGGTAATCCACACATTCACCTTAAATTAATACTCTTATACCAAACTAATGTTCACCTTCTACAATAAGCCGAAGAACATCTCCAAACTGACAATTCATAAAAGACAGAGAGTTAAATTCGAATATCTGGGTACTGTTTTTCGGCTTATGTTGCTACTCTTCTTTTGCTCCGTACGTCCGAAGCGATTGTATGCCCGCCCAATCATAGTAACTATTAATTGTCTGCCCACCTTCTTCCTCAGTTATCCGGACAAAACTATCTCCGAGGAATACGACTGCTTTCTCAAATATCTTCCCTTCATTGACCTGCAGTGAGACACCTTTGCGAAGTTTTCTCGACAAGGTCCCGTGTACAGGCATAGAGGCGTATTCAAATATCTTTTCCCACGTTTCTTTCATAAATTACTTCTCCTCAAGGTATCAGGAAAATTCGAATCCAACTCTCTTGATACACTCAAAGCAATTCCTGTTCCAGCCATATCAGACCATAAATATAGCTCAACATATCGTTTACATACCGCAGCATACGATGTCCAGCCATACAAGACGATCCGAAATAAACGAGCTACCAAAAAACATTCACTCCTGCAAAAAGGTAAAGAAGCAACAGTTTTGTAGCAAACGTGTCGTGCGATTGGTAATTCAGAGTAATAACAGGAGATAGGGTGGACTATTTAAAAAACAGGAGATTAAACCCAAAGACAAGGCCTCAATATGTTGTAAATCGGCTTATCAACTCTGTCGTGAAACATCCACTGTTACCGACAGATTGTGGGTTCCACCTCCCATCACCACCCCTTTTACCGGTGACACATCACTGTAATCACGTCCCCAGGCCACAGTGACGTACGTTTCATTTGCAAGATGGTTATTTGTAGGATCTAAATCCACCCAACCAAAATCAGGTAAGAAAATCGAAATCCAGGCATGAGATGCATCTGCTCCAACGAGTTTCTGTTTTCCCGGCGGAGGTATTGTCTCCAGGTACCCACTCACATATCTGGCTGCCAATCCAAGCACACGCAAACAGCTTATTGCCACGAGGGCAAAGTCCTGGCAAACTCCTTTCCTGTTTATTAGCGCCTGCTCAACAGTCGTTTCAACATTACTTGCCAATTTGTCGTAGGTGAATTCCGTATAAATTCTTTGAATAAGATCAATTGCACCAGTGAGTACCGGAGTTCCAGGAGTAAATGATGGTGCAACATACTTAAAGGAAGCGGGTAGAAGAGGCACCAGTGGACTTGCAAAAGTAAACTGCTGCGCCTCAAGGTCTAACGATTCTTTGTGTTCAGCCAGCCGTTTAACAACATCCTCCCATGGCATCGTAGAACCGGGTTCAGGGGTGACAGGTGTTGAAGTCTTCACGAGATTAGTCGCGGTGATAGCCAGTTCATTGTGTGGATTCTGAACCATGAAAACGTGAGCAGTATTGCCAAAATAATCTGTCCGCTTGTGGATATGCTGTGGCTGGGGATCAATACGCAATTGGCTTTCCAAGACCTCCTGCGACGGAGTTCGTCGAGGTGACAGGAAAAGTTCATTTTGTGAAAGAGACGCCGGGGCTGAATATTTGTAACCGGTTGTATGTGTAACACGATAGATCATAAGATCTGATTACCTGGGGAAATAGCAAAATGAGGCGTTGAAGGAACCCGGGTGAGATAGTGAGCACTCACCTCCTGGCCCAGTTCTTTGAGCTTTCGTTCGGTGTGTATTAAAAATTCGATCACTTTTTCTATTTCAGAGGATGTAACTCCGCACTCTATCCTCGTCAAATCCAGCAGACGAATCCCCGTTAAGAGGTCCAGAGCACAACACTCCTCCTTACTTGAAAATCTCTTTTCGTTTTTCCGGGGAAGTTGCTCAACATGCGATGAAATCTGGTTAAACTGGAATGCCAAAGATTTAGGGTTTCCTTCATCTGCGAGGAGAAGGTCGAGAACTGGAGCTAACTGGAATGAAGATCGGTATCTCCCCCTATACGTCATTAAACTGTCGCAGATCTCAAGCAAGGCCTGAAGAGTATCATGAGAATCATTGCAGATATGAGGAATGGCAAGACGAATAAGTACAGCCTGATTCATAGCTCGCTCCAACCTGCGTCCCATGTCCATAAAGCTCCACCCCAGGCCACGGGTCATGCTCTCCATCGCCAGACCACTAAAGGCGCTTAGAGTAAATACTATCTCATCCAGCAGTTCAACCGGATCGTTAGTGGTATTCTCTCTAAAGTTTTCCATTCGATTAAGAATTCGAGTGCAATCAATAGAAAGCCGGTCACGGACATTTCTTGCAGTTTCCTGCACGCGTCTCAGGATGGTAACAACACTCTCGGAACTATCCTTTCGGTAAAGCGCGTCATGGAGATGTTGTGCCAGGTCAAGTTCGTTGACGTCAACACCTTCTACGGAAGCTGGAAATACATGTTTTGCCTGCAGGATGTGGAGGAGAAGCTTTAACTCAGGCACATTTTCCGGTTTATCCTCTCCAGACAAACGCCTGAAGGTTGAACGTAAAATTCTGACTAACCCTTCTGCTCGCTCAAGGTAACGTCCTAACCAGAGAAGATTGTCCGCAACTCTATTGGGAAGATCGCTCGTTCGCTTAAATTCAGGAATAGATGTCATGCCAGACATTAAGCTGATAAGTTCAACCGGCTCATCTGAGAGAATCCAGATGTCTTTACTTTTTTGTTTCTCCGGGCTCTGCAGTATAAGGGTTTCGCTATTGTCGGCAGTAATTGCCAAGCCACCGGGCATAACAGAAAATCCGTTTTCTGTCGCACATGCAAAGACGCGAATCATGTTAAAACAACGTGCCACACCAGAACCGTCCCATGCCGGGCTCACAGAGGGAGTAAGCGCCGATGAAGCTATATATTCTGAAGGTGCTGACTGTATGTCGGCGAGAAAATCAGCTGATTGCTTAAAGCTGCCGGACCTCTCCATTGCTGAGTTGATTGTGAGTTGAGCCACATTACTCAAGACATAATCCAGAGAGTTTCTATTGCCACACCACCAGGTTGAGTGATTTTGTAGCAACAACTCCTCGCCGAGCAAATCTCTGCATAAATGCGGCAGGAAAGTCTGTAGCGCAGGAGTCTCAATAAACCCGGAACCAATTGGATTGACAATATCGACATTTTGTTCACGACATACCTGCAGAAGACCAGCGACCCCTTTTGTCTCCCTTCGACGAAATGCAAATGGATCACTGATCTGGTCATCAACATGTCGAAATATGGCCTCCACCGGCTCAAGATCGGCAAGCTTTTTTAGGAATACTTTCCCATTACGGACGGTAAGATCCTGTCCCTCAACGAGAGGATAACCTAGATATCTCGACAGTAAGGCATGCTCGAAATAAATATTACTATCCGGACCCGGAGAAAATAGAACAATACCCGGATCACTTTTCCGAAGAGATGATCGTTCGATGAAAGCCCTATGAAATGTTTGAAAAAATGATGCCAGTCGACGAATTTGAGTTTTGTGATATAGACCTGAAAACACTCGCGAAGTGACAAGCCTGTTTTCCAGTGCATAGCCAAGACCGGCAGGGTTCATACCATAGTCCCGGAAGACTCGAAACTGTCCGTCTTCCCCCCTGTATAAATCTGCAGCATAAAATGTCAGGTAGCGGTTTCCGGATGGCTGGATGCCGTAACATTCATGGAGAAAATTGGGATTTGCGTAAATCAGTTCTGAAGGAAGGTTGCCATTTTTTAACAGAAGTTGAGCACCGTATGTATCTCTCAGCACTTCTTCGAGAAGCCCCATCCGCTGTTTTACTCCCGCCTCAATCTGTGTCCATTCTTTTGCGGCAATGGGCAGAGGAATCATATCCAGAGCCCAGGATGTGGTTTGCTCTGTCAGGTCATCGTAGGGGTTAATTGTTGCACCATCTTCATGACGCATGCGTTTGGCGCGTTCATAATCTGACTCCAGTTGAGCCCTGCCTCTCTGGTCCAGGGTTTCAAGGAGTGATTGCCAATGAAGTCTGGGTAATCCCTGAGAATCAAATGCCTCGCAATACGAGCCGGGTGGGCATACGTTTGTCTCGAAAATAGATGGGAAGGTCTTTACTGATGCGGATGAACTGTCAGAGACTGGGTTGCTCATATATTTGCTGGTTGGCGTGCGGGTTGCAGTGGAATCGTGATTGATTCCACTGCCGCCTGTTTACCTTGATCAGGTTCGCAAATCAAGAGTATATGGAAGGTAGCGATTAATCTCTTCGGCAGGTGTGTTGACCTGCTCACCGGGAGTATGACCTCCGGGAATGAACCGTGAGTTACGTCGCCCTTCTGCCTCGTATGAATTTACAGGAAAAATATCATAACTGCGTCCACCAGGATGACCGACATAATAGGTACAGCCGCCAACAGCCCGACCAGTCCAGGTATCAAACAGATCAACCTTAAGGGGAGCATGTATGCCGATAGTTGGATGGAGACAGGATGGTGGCTGCCAAGCACGGTAGCGCACGCCTGCAACAAAAACTCCTTCTTCAAGAGTAGGTTTTAAAGGAACTCTTCTGCCGTTACATGTGACGACAAACCGCTCTTTCGTCATTCCTGAAACTTTTATCTGCAGCCTTTCTACCGATGAATCAACATATCGTGCCGTACCTCCACCACCCGCCTCTTCTCCGAGCACATGCCACGGTTCCAGGGCCTGACGGAGCTCAAGTTCCATTCCCTGATAGTCCACCTTGCCATAAATAGGAAAACGAAATTCAAAGTGAGGATGAAAAAAGTCCATGGAAAAGGCATATCCGGCACGGTTGAGAATGTTGAGCACATCGGTAAAATCATCACGCACAACTTGTGGGAGCATAAACTGATCATGAAGCCGCGTTCCCCAGCGAACCAGTTCCTGCCTGTACGGTTTCTTCCAGAACCAACTTACAAAGGTACGCAGAAGGAGCTGTTGGGCAAGACTCATGCGTGCATGGGGTGGCATTTCAAAGGCCCGGAATTCCAGAAGGCCAAGACGGCCACTGGAACTGTCTGGTGAGTACAGTTTATCAATACAGAACTCAGCTCGATGGGTATTACCGGAGACATCTACGAGCAGGTTTCTATATAATCTGTCGACAAGCCAGGGCGGACATGGTGCGTCCCCTTGTGTCTGCCTGTCCTGTTCGGCAAAAGCGATCTCAAGCTCATACAGACTGTCGTGTCGTGCCTCATCAATTCGGGGTTGTTGACTTGTCGGCCCCATGAAAAGACCTGAAAACAGAAACGACAACGACGGATGATTGTTCCAGAAAGTTATAAAGCTACGCAGGAGGTCAGGACGACGCAAAAATGGACTGTCTGCCGGAGTAGCTCCACCAATGACGATATGGTTGCCGCCTCCCGTTCCGGTGTGTCGTCCATCAACCATGAATTTCTCAGTTCCAAGACGAGTCTCCCTGGCCAGGTTGTAGAGAGTAGTGGTGCACTCAACCATCTCTTTCCAGCTGTGCATCGGTTGGATGTTAACTTCGATAACACCCGGATCAGGGGTAACTTTCAAACATTCAAGGCGATAGTCAGATGGAGGTGTATACCCCTCTATCACAACAGGAAGTCCTGTTTTTTCAGCAGTTATTTCAATGCAATGAATCAGCTCAAGGTAGCCTTCAAGCGAAGTAATGGGAGGCATGAAAACATAAATACGCCCGTCCCTGGGCTGAACACAAAGGGCTGTACGAACCAGCCATGCAGCGGATTTACCAACTACCGGTTCAGGATCGTCTATAGGGCCCGGCTGGGCATGAACAGTATCACCGGGAGTTTCTGAACTGCCTGAAATCGTTGTATCGACTTTCTGCTGGCCGGTATAATCAGGCAGAGGATCCCTTGAGGCCATGGGGTCCAACGTGTAATCATCAGGTAAATCCTCAGGGGCGACCCAGGGTAGTGAATCAAGCGGAAGTCGTAAACCGGCAGGAGAATCCCCAGGCAGGAGATACATATGCTCACTCCTGAAGGTCCAGGGGCCACTTTTCCAGGAGCCATACTGCAAGGGAAGAACATAGCCGACAACTGAGCCGAGACCACGCTGGAAAGCACGAATCATCCGCCTTCGTTCTTCGGGATCATCCAACTTGGGGTCAGTGGGACTAACGTTGAGTGGCAATTCCTGTTCTTTCATCAGGTTATGAAGAATATCTTCATAACTCTCGCGAATATACTCTTTGTTTACTTCCAGGGTATCAGCTAAGGTTCTGATAAACGTTTCTGCCTCTTTGATACCAAATCCGTAATCTTTAGAGACATCAGCCAGCCACTGATCATCATTCCAGACGGGAATACCGTCCTTACGCCAATAGCACCCCAAAGCCCACCGGGGAAGAGATTCTCCAGGATACCACTTGCCCTGACCGAAATGCAGAAAACCACCCGGGGCCCACTCTTTCCATATTTTTTTTAAGAGAATTTCTGAAAGAGCAAGCTTTTCTTCTCCCAGTGCTTCTGTGTTCCACTGTGCTCCTTCCATATCGTCAATGGATACAAATGTGGGCTCTCCTCCCATGCTGAGACGAACATCCTGCTCCCGTAATTCGTCATCCACCCTGTCACCAAGCGTGAGAATCTCTGACCAGACCGATTCGGGATAGGGACGTGTGGAGCGAGGTGCTTCAAGGATACGCGTCACAGACATCGTGTGGCCGAATTCAACCTCACACTCATCGAGAGCCCCGGTAATGGGGGCAGCACTACTCGGCTCAGGTGAACATGCAAGCGGGATGTGACCCTCGCCGGCAAAAAGGCCAGAAGTCGGGTCCATGCCGATCCAGCCGGCTCCTGGAATGTATACTTCCGTCCAGGCATGCAGGTCGGTAAAATCATTTTCCGTGCCGGAGGGGCCATCAAGTGACTTTACATCCTGTTTCAGCTGCACCAGATACCCGGAGACAAAACGTGCAGCAAAACCAAACGAGCGGAGAATGTTAACCAGCAGCCAGGCAGAGTCTCTACAGGAACCACTTTTCTTGATGAGGGTTTCGGCGCAGGCCTGAACATTCGGCTCCATGCGAATAAGGTAGCTGATATCATTACTCAGCTTCATATTCAGGTCGACCAGAAAGTCGATGGTGCGCCTGGGGGTGATATCGACTTCAGCAACATAGTCGGTAAACAGTTTGCCAAGTCGTCGTTTGATCAGGTAGGGACGTAACTCTTTTTGTAACGATTTTTCATATGTGAAAGGGATTTCTTCGGCATCAGGTTCCAGAAAATAGTCGAAAGGGTTAATGATGATCATATCTGCTATCAGATCAATCTCAACCTCAAATTCGGTCGTCTTTTCAGGAAATACCAACCTTCCAAGGTAGTTGCTGAAAGGGTCCTGTTGCCAGTTGATAAAATGATCGGCGGGAGTCACCTTCATTGAGTAGCTCAGAATGGGTGTCCGGCAGTGTGGAGCCGGACGCAACCTGACGATCTGCGGAGCGAGGTTAATTAATCGATCATATTTGTAGGTAGTTCTATGGTTTAAGGCTATATGGATTCCCACAACTGTTCCTTTGAGAAATTATAAGTTTTATTATCTCGTTACCTGACAATGAGTACCTGGAAGAAAACCTGTAAATTTTTTCAAGTTCAAGGCGGCCGATAAATTTAACCGGAAGAATACATAACGCTTACCGGGAGTCTCGTACCTCGCTTACCTGAGCATTAAATTTTAAAAGCAACAATGAAATCAAAAAAATTTATGGTTTTCGTCGGGCATTACATTAGGAGGGTGTCCGGTAATAGGAATTTTGGTCAAAATCGAGAAGTTTTTAAAAAATAAGCGCAGACATATAGTTAATATTTCGAGCATTATTTTTTAAAAAATCTGAAGAGTTTGAGCAAAAAACCATTCTCGGACAGGCTCCTGGTTACTGTTCGCTGCTATTTGTCTGACTCTGCAGCTTAATATTAAAAAAGGTCGTACCTATGATTCCGCCGATTTGATTAAACTCTGTCTGCAGATCATCCAGAAACTCATGTAGACCTTCTTCGATTACTTCCTCAATATCTGTGTATTCAAGATCAGCTTTAAGACGTCCCAGCCTTTTCTCTGCTGCATTTGTGGCTACACCAGTTGGTGACCCTGTTATACGATGCAGACATATTTGTGCCTTTTCAATACAATGATAGATAGAACGTGGAAACAGCCTGTTAAATATAAGGAAATTCGCTACATTTTCCGGTCGTACCTGATGGAATTCTTTCCTGAACATTTCAAAGGCACTGGTAGATCTCAACACTGAAATCCACTGAATGTTATCAATAGGTGTGTTGACTAATCCAACCTGGGGAAGCAGCATGAAATATTTTACATCAAGTATTCTTGATGTCTTGTCTGCCCGTTCCAGCATCATGCCAATCCGGGCAAAATTCCAGGCCTCTCCGTGACTCATCGTTGAATCCAGCAAGCCGGTAAACAGGTGACTTCGCATTTTGATAATATTAAAAAAGCGATTCGGGTCCTGAATCGCCATTTTTATAGACTCTTCCTTCATCAACTCCAGGTAAAAGTTGTTGAGATGTTCCCACATTTCTGAAGAAATGATTTCCCGAATAGATTTGGCATTTTCTCTGGCTGCTGACACACAGCTGAGAATGGAATTGGGATAGCTCCTGTCAAAGGTGAGAAACCAGATCACTTCCTCCTGGTTATATATTTTCTCACTTTTTTCGTAGAGTGCCTGGTCCCCTGTTGTCATAATAAGTGGAGACCACTGCTCTTTATCGTCCGCCGGAAGATCGAGTAGAAGGTTGAGATTAACATCAATAAAACGGGCAACATTTTCAGCACGTTCAATGTAACGGCACATCCAGTAGATTGAGTTGGCGACGCGGCTAAGCATTAGTGTTCTCCTCTTCCTGACCGGGCGACAACACCCAGGTGTCTTTACTTCCGCCGCCCTGTGATGAGTTGACGACTAATGATCCTTTTTTCAGGGCTACCCTGGTCAATCCACCGGGTTGCACATAGATGTCTTCTCCAAACACCACATATGGCCTTAGGTCTACGTGGCGTCCCTCCAGATGATCGTTGACAATCGTGGGAACCCGGGAAAGCGAAATAGTCGGCTGGGCTATATAATTACGAGGATCTGCAGATATTTTCTCAGCAAACAGCTCCTGTTCTTTTTTCGTAGAGTGAGGTCCAATCAGCATTCCATAGCCCCCTGACTCATTGGCAGCTTTTACCACGAGTTCATCCAGGTGTGACAGTACATATGCTCTGTCTTTTTCCTCTTCGCAAATATACGTCTGGACATTTGGAAGGATGGCATCCTCTCCCGTATAATATTTAATAATTCTAGGAACATAAGCATAAACAACCTTATCATCTGCTATTCCTGTCCCAGGCGCATTGGCCATAGCAACTCGTCCGTTTTTGTAAACATCCATCAACCCTTTTACTCCCAGAAGAGAGTCAGGACGGAACACAGTGGGATCTATGAAATCATCATCAATTCTTCGGTAGAGAACATCGACCCGCTTGAGGCCTTTTGTGGTCAGCATGTGCACATAGCCATCCGAAACAATGAGGTCCCGGCCTTCGACGAGTTCCACACCCATTTGTTGCGACAAAAAGGAATGCTCGAAATAGGCACTGTTGAAAATCCCCGGAGTCAACACTCCTATGGTTGGAGAGTGCACACCATCCGGCACCAGATACTCCAGCATCTCCAGTAATTTCACTGGATAATCGTCTACTGGACGTACCCGTGATTTTTCAAAAACATGGGGGAAGGTTCGTTTAAGCACCTGCCTGTTTTCCAGAACATAGGAAACTCCGGAAGGACATCGGAGATTATCTTCAAGCACATAAAAACTGCCGTCAGCCCCTCGAATAAGGTCCGTTCCGGTAACATGGCACCAGATTTTTTTCGGTGGAGTGAACCCTTCACACTCTTTTCTGTATGTTTTACTACTGAGAATAAGTTCCTTGGGAACAATTTTATCCTTCAGTATTTTTTTGTCGTTGTAGATGTCCTGAAGGAATTCATTGAGGGCAAAAATGCGTTGTTTGAGACCCGCTTCAATCCGTTGCCAGTCTGTATCAGGAATAATCCGTGGGATGAGGTCAAAGGGGAAAATTTTCTCAGTGCCCTGATCCTGACCATAGACATTGAACGTGATGCCCATTTTTAAAAGCAGTGCTTCCGCTTCTTTTTGCCGGAGCTTCAAGTCACCTTTAGGGAGTGATTCGATTTTATCCACGAGCAACTGAACCCCGGGACGAGGATTACCTTTTTCGTCAATCAATTCATCATAAAATCCTTCCGGGTCATATGTTCCAAATGTTTCCATGAAACCTCACTCTTTCAATTCTTGACATTTTTGTAATATACCACGAAGAGATATTACAATAATGTGGCTTTGCAACCACGCGAGTAAAAAATACATCAACATCTGATGCTAACGAGGTACTACTCTATGTGTTTGACACTGACCGTCTTTGTGGTAGGGAATACTGCTGGACCAAACTGGTTATAGACAGCGACATCAGCCGCATCACGACCATACCCCAGGACAACATAACCACCCCTGGATTCCGTTTGTGTGGGATCGAACGTATACCAGCGATCAGCTACATATGCCTCAAACCAGGCATGCATATCCATAGGCTCCAAACCATGAAGAAACCCAACAACCATGCGTGCGGGGATGCTCAACGCACGACACAGGGCTATCCCTAAATGGGCGAGGTCACGACACACGCCCCATTGCCGGGTATTCACTTCGCTGGCTGTCACGGGAGCATCACTGCCACTCAATTCGTAACGAATAGTTGACCGTATCCAGGATTCAATTGCTGCTACCTGGTCATAGCCCCATGCATATCCCGCTGTAATCTCGGCAGCCATCATGCTGAAATGCTCTGATTCACAGTAGCGACTGGGCAGGAGATAACCCAAAACATAGTCGGGCAGATGTGGTATCTCTATGAATATTCCGCCAGGTTCTCTGTCAACGCCATCGGATACAATCACTTCAGCGCTGGTGGATATGGAAAAATCTCCTACTGGAGCAATGAGTCGCTGACAGAGATTGCCATATAGATCAGTAAATTCCCTGACAGTGGTTAAAGGATAAAGCATATATTTTTCACATGAGACCCATTGCTGATAGCCGCTGCGGGGTCGTAGCATGAAAACGAAAGGAGTCGGTACTGTGATATCAAATGTTAAATCACAGCGTGTTTGTAAATGCATAAAACAATCACCTTTTAAATCCCTTGCAGCGTAATTTCCCATTTACCCGGATTATTCACGTATTCAGAAACAGAGAGCACCTGTAATGAGTCTAGCAATAAGGGTGCCAGATTGTTTCACAAAAGTAGTTCTGAGGTGGTGAATATTCTACAAATACTCAAGCAAACAGCGATTATTACAGTATTGATAAGTACGCCAAGATAGCCTTTCACCCTAATTACAGCTGACTTGCTCAGCGATAATCAGACAATGGGAAATGCGTGTTGTTCGCTTGGCAGAGAGTTGATGCAAGCTATACAAGAAGAGAATTATCCAGCATAACGCATCTCTTCTTATCGTTGGCCAATAAGATCCACCAGATCTGATACCGGCAATGGCCAGTATCCAGAGTGACGTCTCTATGTTCTTGAGATTGAGCAAAAACAGTTTATGAACACATTGCTTTGTCGGTTGTTGTGTTGATGACAAGCAGTACTGAATTGCTACAGATAGGTTTGAAGTGCCAGCTCAGCAGGCAACATTTAGCATAGAAGCACTTTTAGAGTATGTAAATTATAAAATCCTGGAGCACTGAACGTAAACGTATCATATTTTTACCAGAAAGTGAAGTAGCAGGATTTTCATGGACACATTCTTAGCCCGGATTTCTCATCAATACAATTTTTCGGAGGTCGAATTACAAGCGACGTCGTTGCAGCAAACTACCGCAAGCGGCTCATAACGCTGCAGAGCGTTGCAGCTGCGAGAAAAACCATTGGCAAAAACATTTAACCAATTGATATCATGGAAAAAACACTTCACTCAATGGCGATGTATTTTTATTATAAAATCATACAGTTGAGGAATAAATCGTGTCTCGATACCAGGCTATTTGATCGCTGGGCAGTCCCCCCCCCTGTTCACTAAAAAGCCTATGCTACCGAGTACATGCCAGCTCAGTCTCCTAGACCTCACCATCATGTTTTCGTCGAATTATTCCAAGAAGATACTGCTCAAGTTCATAGTGTTTGCAGAGCACTACCCCGGTCAGCCGTTCAAGTTCCGCTATTTCGGCAGACGTGGACTTCTCATGGATATGATAGCAGTTATAATTGAGGCAAAACATAGGTTTAAACAGGAATATACAGCCATTTTCTCCAAGAAAAATGCATTCATTACCGTCATCCCGGACAGGAATCACCTCAATATCCGCAAAAAGATTCATGAGCATCTGCAAGGCATCAGTCTCTCCAGCCATAAACAGGCTGCAGCAGCCACCAGTGGGCTTTGCTGAGCATTGGATACAGAGCGGAGCCAGGCGCATGGATCCCATATGATGGTTAACGTCCTCGGCATGCCCGATAAGCTTCGCGAATTCGTGCATGAAATGCACATCCTTTCTGAGCTGATCTGCCAGAAGCTGATAGAGCGATTGGCCAGCTGCAATCCGCGACTCCACGGAGCCGCTGTAGCAAGAATCAATCATCATGAAATATTGCCCCTAAACATAAAGAAGAATGTACCAGTCTTACAGAGACCGGTCCCGAGATCATCAAGCTTTAAGGGCTCTTTGAGGTGCATCATTGAAAATGCGCATCTGATGATGCACTGAACGATACGCTTTTTCAAGCTCGTCGGCAAGTGTGATTGCATCTCCTGACAACCTGCCCGACATCTGTTGACGCAGGCCG
This sequence comes from Desulfosediminicola flagellatus, assembly GCF_005116655.2. Classification (GTDB taxonomy): domain Bacteria; phylum Desulfobacterota; class Desulfobulbia; order Desulfobulbales; family Desulfocapsaceae; genus Desulfopila; species Desulfopila flagellata. The sequence continues at coordinate 5,737,525 of NZ_CP050698.1, forward strand.
GTGCGCATCGAAATGAGTCTACTACTGTTATTCGCCATTTCTGTTGCAATCTTCAGGTATCGATCCGGTGTTTGTGCGACAAGTTCCTGCAGGCCAAAATGATTTAAGATCGCTTTCGATTGCAACGATACTGGTCGGAGTTGGGCGAACGTAACTACTGGTACGCCCATCCATAATGCTTCGCAGGTAGTCAAAGCACCACTAAAAGGAAAAGGGTCCAAAGCGATATCGATATCATTATACTCTTCCAGCATTTTCTGATGACTGGATGCGCTGCGCAGTTCAATCCTGTTTTCCGCAATGCCTGCCTGTCTGAAAAACGTCATCAGCTCGCTGGAAAAATCGGTATCAAGCAAACTTCTCCATTTGAGTATCAGGCGGCTACCGGGAACCTGATGCAGTATTTCTGCCCAAAGGCGTAATACATTTTTGTTGAGCTTCGCAGTGTTATTGAAACAGCCAAAGGTAATATAGCCATTTTTCAAATGAGGCGGTTGAGATAAAGAAGGGAGATAATCTGGCGGTGTGTAAATAAACTGGCAGGTATTCAGGCGATAAAGTTTTTCATGGAAAAAAGCTTCACTCCCTGGAGGAGCCTGATCATGACCAAGAAATACATAATCTATGGAATCCATCCCTGTTGAAGCAAAATAACCAAGCCAGCTCACCTGTACTGTTGCCGGATGTAACTGGAAAATTCCAGGACGCGCCCCGGATGTATGCCCGGAAAGATCAATGAGAACAGCAATCTCATCTTCCTGAATCTGAGCAGCCGCTTCAGAATCTGATAAAGAACGTAAAGAACGCCAATGTTCTGCATCAGCTTGCAAAATTGAGGTGAGCTCATCGTACTGGTTACTCGTGTCATAACAGTACACTTCAAATTCTGCGATGGTATGCGCTTGCAGAACAGCACGCAAAAACCATCCCACCGGGTGCTGCCTGAAATCCCCTGAAACATAGCCGATGCGAAGCCTTTCTTTCTTGGAATAACACGCTTCGACAGACGATACTCGCGAAAATTCAGGTTTAAAAGATGCAGCAGCTTCTCGTAATTCACGGCTGCTTAATGAAGGTATATACTGTAAACACATCAAACGATTGGCCTGTGCTGCACGATGTTCAGGTTGGAGTTTTAGTGCCTTGTTATAGGCACGCAACGCATCATTAAGCTGCATTCTCTCCTGGAGCGCCGAAGCCAGATTGCAATACGCCTCAACCATAGCCGGGTTAAGCCTGATGGCTCGACGGCTTGCTCTGATCGACTCCGTGACCTTCCCTTCATTAAGATACACTATTGCAAGGTTAGTCCAGGCGAGAACAGCTTTAGGGTTGAGTTCACTCGCTATTCGCAGAGTTCGACCCGCTTCTTCTCCTCTTCCCAAAGCAATAAGAATTATCCCGAGATTACAATACGCATCTACAAAATCAGGCTGAAGACGAATTGCCATATTGCACGAAGATTCAGCATCTCCCATCTGGCCCTGCAAGTAGAGAATATAGCCAAGGTTAGAATGCTCTAATGCGGATTTTGGTTGTAGCGTTAATGCTATTCGGAGATGTTGAGCTGATTCCTCAAGATTGTTCTGTTGGAACCTTACTCGCGAGAATGCGACGTGTGCCTGAACATTGTCTGGTTCTATTTTCAGGATGTTTGTATAGTAGTACGCTGAATTTTCAAGATCATTTTGTGAACAATACATTTCGGCCAGTTCCCGCAGAGAGTCAACATCGTCAGGAAAAACAGTGATAATGCGTCTAAAACAGTCGATAGCATCCTGCCACTTTCCGTTTTTAGACAGTGTTTTTCCTTCTCTGTAAAGGATCTCTTTTGGGGGGCTTGTCAAACTCTTCATGGCTATCTTTCGCTCATCTATCATTTCAGGCAATCGGGTTCGGTAACTCCGGCAAGGTAGCCACTTCTCTGCAATTTATCTATGAATAATCCCGAGATCGATCAGTTAATGAAGACCGCGATAGAATTACATCGCAAAGGATTGCTACCCGAAGCCCAGAAAAAGTACGAAGCGGTACTTGAGCTAAAGCCTCATTTCAGGCCGGCAGTTCATAATCTTGGCATGGTACTTCTTGGCCAGGGAATGCTTAAACCAGGCGTTCAACTGATAGAAAGCGTTCTGGCAGAAGATATTGCTTTTCCAGAACAGGCACAGAGCTATCGAGAGGTAGGGATGGCACTTTATCGTGCGCGATACTGGGAAGAAGCACAACCCTGGCTTGAGAAAGCCGCATATTTCTTACCTGATGATTCAGCACTTCAGGCTATCCTCAAGCGTATTGCTCTACCTGACTATCTCACCCCTGAAGTTTTTGATCCACTGGCTGGTGAAATACTTAAACGCTATGCTCCACGTGAAGCACCACTATATGTTTATGTCATCGACATAATGGGGACCTGTAATCTGCGCTGCCCCACCTGTCCTGTTGGCAATTCTAGAAATGCTGTGAGAAACAAAGGGGCTATGCCCCGTGATCTTTTCAAAAAAATTGTCAGGAAAATTCTTCGGGAATCAATAATCGGGAAGGTGGAAGTCTGGCTCTTTAACTGGGGAGAGCCTCTATTACATCCGGACCTTCCTGAGTTTATAGAAATATTACATACCCATGGTCTTCGATGTCAGCTCTCTTCTAATCTCAATATTGAAAAGGGATTACGAGATGTCATCAGAGCCCGGCCGGATGTGCTGAAAATATCACTATCCGGCTTTCATCAGGAAAACTACTCACAGACACATTCTGGTGGAAATATTCATTTATTGAAATCAAACCTGCATATCCTTCGCTATTACCTCGACACCTTTAAAGCACCCACAAAGGTCTGGGTAGGTCATCATATTTATCGCAGTACATTCAATCAGGCAGAGCAGGTAAAATCATTATGTAATGAGCTCGGTTTCGAGTATCAATCCATCCAGGCTTTTTACCAGCCATTGGAGAAAATGCTCGAAATTGTAAATAAAAAAGGTAACGTAGAAGACGATCCTATTTTGAGCGACCTGCTTATTCATCCGAAGAAAAATATTGCTCATATACAGGCGCATCGGACCGGAGATTATGATTGTGAGCTACGATTCAATCAAACCGTTATAAATTCTGATGGTTCAGTAGCATTGTGTTGCGGTGTTTATGAAGCTGAAAATATGCTCGGAGTCGACTTTCTGGAAATGTCGCAGCACGAAATAGACATGCTGAAATACAATCACCCATTTTGTAAAAAATGTCGCTCTGCCAGCCTGGATTATTCGGTTTCACAGCTGCCAATGACACTTACACCAACAAAAAAATGACGTGAGTTTTTTCGCTCCGGGCGATGTGCTTCTCATTAATCAACACACGATGAGATCGCTTGTTAACACATACTACGTACTGCCATTCATACATAATATTAGGCTAATCATCGGGGAGTTATGAGAGTTAAAAAGGAATATAGAAAGAAATTTGCCTTACTATTGTTCAGCCCCTTGCTCATTAGCCATTTTATCTCACCCGGGACTACCTTTGCTGAACCGGGGAACACACAATGCTCACCCGGAACTATTTCAGATGACGGTTTGGCCCCTTGCGACAATTGCAAACCCGGCGCCTTTCAGCCTTTAGAGGGACAAACTGTTTGCCAAGCTGCACCTGTCGGTTCATATGTCGCCAGTACGGCAGCATCAAAGGCAGAACGCTGTTCACCCGGGACCTTTAATGAGTTCTCGGGGCAAAAATCCTGCCAACGTTGCATGCCCGGGACGTTTAATAATACCGTAGGCAATTCAAGCTGTGAACCTGCTCCTGCCGGGTCGTTTATTGCCTACATGGGTGCGACAACCCCAACTCAATGTATTGATGGCACCTATAGCGATTCGGCAGGACAATCATCATGCCAAAGCTGCCCTACGGGACAAATATCCAATGAGATGAGAACAGGGTGTGTGGCTGAACCAGTTGTTTGTGAACCGGGGACGATCTCCGATGATGGGCTGACTCCATGTGGAGATTGCAAACCGGGAACTTTTCAGTCGCAGCCTGGACAAACTGTCTGTGAAGCGGCTCCTCCCGGTTCATATATCACCAGCACGGCAGCAATCCAGTCAAACCTCTGTCCAACCGGGACGTTTAATAACACCTCAGGCAATTCAAGCTGTGAACTTGCACCTGCCGGATCGTTTATTGCCAACATAGGTGCTACGAGCCCAAATCAATGCATTGACGGTACCTATAGCGATTCGCCAGGGCAATCATCATGCCAAAGCTGCCCTGCCGGACAAATATCCAATGAGATGAGAACAGGCTGTATGGCTGAACCAGTAGCTTGCGAACCGGGAACGATCTCTGATGATGGACTGACTCCATGTGAAGGCTGTAATCCTGGAACATTTCAATCCCAGCCCGGACAAACTGTCTGTGAAGCGGCACCTGCCGGATCGTTTATTGCCAACATAGGTGCTACGAGCCCAAATCAATGCATTGACGGTACCTATAGCGATTCGCCAGGACAATCATCATGCCAAAGCTGCCCTGCTGGACAAATATCCAATGAGATAAGAACAGGCTGTGTGGTTGAACCAGTTGTTTGTGAACCGGGGACGATCTCCGATGATGGGCTGACTCCATGTGGAGATTGCAAACCGGGAACTTTTCAGTCGCAGCCTGGACAAACTGTCTGTGAAGCGGCTCCTCCCGGTTCATATATCACCAGCACGGCAGCAGTCCAGCCAAACCTCTGTCCGACCGGAACGTTTAATAACACCTCAGGCAATTCAAGCTGTGAACTTGCACCTGCCGGATCGTTTATTGCCAACATGGGTGCTACGAACCCAACTCAATGTATTGATGGTACCTATAGCGATTCGCCAGGACAATCATCATGCCAAAGCTGCCCTGCCGGACAAATATCCAATGAGATGAGAACAGGCTGTATGGCTGAACCAGTAGCTTGCGAACCGGGAACGATCTCTGATGATGGACTGACTCCATGTGAAGGCTGTAATCCTGGAACATTTCAATCCCAGCCCGGACAAACTGTCTGTGAAGCGGCACCTGCCGGATCGTTTATTGCCAACATAGGTGCTACGAGCCCAAATCAATGCATTGACGGTACCTATAGCGATTCGCCAGGACAATCATCATGCCAAAGCTGCCCTGCTGGACAAATATCCAATGAGATAAGAACAGGCTGTGTGGTTGAACCAGTTGTTTGTGAACCGGGGACGATCTCCGATGATGGGCTGACTCCATGTGGAGATTGCAAACCGGGAACTTTTCAGTCGCAGCCTGGACAAACTGTCTGTGAAGCGGCTCCTCCCGGTTCATATATCACCAGCACAGCAGCAGTCCAGCCAAACCTCTGTCCAACCGGGACGTTTAATAAAACCTCAGGCAATTCAAGCTGTGAACTTGCACCTGCCGGATCGTTTATTGCCAACATAGGTGCTACGAGCCCAAATCAATGCATTGACGGTACCTATAGCGATTCGCCAGGACAATCATCATGCCAAAGCTGCCCTGTCGGACAAATATCCAATGAGATGAGAACAGGGTGTGTGGTTGAACCAGTAGCTTGCGAACCGGGAACGATCTCTGATGATGGGCTGACTCCATGTGGAGGCTGTAATCCTGGAACATTTCAATCCCAGCCCGGACAAACTGTCTGTGAAGCGGCACCTGCCGGATCATTTGTCGCCAACACCGGTGCCACAAGCGTTATTCCATGTCCTGAAGGAACCTATAGTGATTCTTCAGGTCAATCATCATGCCAGAGCTGCCCTGTCGGACAAATATCCAATGAAGCTGGAACAGGTTGCCAGCCGATAAATATCGGCGATATAAACAATGACGGTAAAACAGACTTGGAAGACACTATTATTTCCTTACAGGTATTAACAGGGCAAAGCGTGATTGAAGTACTCCCTGAAGCGGATGTAAATAACGATGGCCTCACTGGGGTACCTGAAGCCATACATGCTCTTCAGCATGTTCGTGGCACAACTGAATACCAATAATCCGTACAGTCAGCTCTTGGATTGCAAGATTTCGAGAATAGGAATTTTGACCTCAATCGTGAATTTTTAACCACATGAGCACACATCTATATGAATGGGTATCAAAGTATTCACTTTTTTTTCATAAGCATTTTGTCGAACTTGATAAATACTCTCTAAAATCGATATACTGTTTATAAGAACCTACTGTTCGTTATCGCTGCACACTGCTCACCAAACTACCGTAAGTAGCCAGGAGGCTGTCCGACAATGGCCTTTTGCCCAAACTCTTCGGAATTTTCAAAAACCAATGCTACAACTACGGAAAAACCTATTAACCCGGAGTTAGCTTTTTGCTTTTAAAAGAAAACTCTGCTATTTGAATTCGTCATTTTTTTCTAAATGAAAACAAACACTTGAGCTTGTCATCAAAGTGATAATGAGAAGTGCGGGCTAAAGATCAATTACTATTATTTTCTGATACGTTAGACGAACATCCCGCTCCATCAATTTGCTACTGGCACTCACGCCACAATAGAATTACTATTGATTATTGGATGTACTGTATATCAGAGTATTACTTAGTCAGTTGCTCAATCCCCCATCCTACACACGGAAACTTCAGATGCCTGATCAGCTGAAGCCATCAGCTCAAAACAACTGAACCGGAGAAAGATAATCTGACATGATCCAGGCTCTATTGTGCTGTTTCGGTAAGGTTACAAACACATCTGATGAAAAATAGACGTAAACCACATACACACAGAATACTCAGAGAATTTCTCTATTTTCCCCTCATACCTACTCTATTCTCTGGCTCTTGTAATTTTATGAACTGGAGATTTCTCTAATGGCTGAAAAACCGACCTATGAAGAATTGGCCCAAAGAGTCAAAGAATTGGAGAATGAAAAGCTTCAAGCCCTGTTAGAAAAAGAATACTCAACCAAAAGCAGTCACTGGCTTGCCGGACAGATCTGCTCCCAAACAACTCAGGGAACACCTCCTATAGACTTTGACCTAGGATCTATAATCGATGTTGATGAATTACAATCAATTATGGACGATTTTTTTTCTCTGACCGGTATGGTAACAGCCATTCTTGATCTGAATGGAAAAGTTATCGAAGCGACAGGCTGGCAGGATATCTGTACAAAATTCCACAGGATTAATCTCTTAACAGCCAAAAACTGTACTGAGAGCGATCTCTTCTTAGCAAAAAATCTCAAAGCCGGAGAATTCATTGATTATCAATGTAAAAACGGTCTAACAGACGTTGTAACCCCACTCTATATCGGGGCTATACATCTGGGGAATATATTTACCGGACAATTTTTCTATGATGATGAAGATATCAATGAAGAACGATTCGTAAAGCAGGCTGAAAAATATGACTTTGACAAGACGAGCTATATGGAGGCTTACCGAAAAATACCAAGGTACAGCCGTAAAACAGTAAACAACCTCATGAATTTTCTCGTCAAATTAACAACATACATTTCGAGAGTCAGCTTTTCCAACATCCAGCTTGAGCAGGAAATACACGAGCGCAAGAAAGCAGAAAATGCCGAAAAAGAAAGTGCGGCAATGATGCGATCATTGATTCGAGCAATCCCCGATCTGGTTTGGCTAAAAGATCCGCAGGGTGTCTACCGCTTCTGCAACTCTCGATTTGAAAGTTTCTTTGGTGCAACGGAAACTGATATTATTGGGAAAACAGATTACGATTTTGTAGAAACAGATCTCGCAGATTTTTTCAGAAAACATGATAAATTGGCAATGGAAAATGCCAAACCAACTAGAAACGAAGAAGAAATCGTTTTTGCAACAGACGGACATAGTGAGATTCTTGAAACCATAAAAACACCATTATACAACAGCGAAGGTGAATTAGCCGGCGTTCTTGGTATTGGTCGCGATATCACTGAGCGCAAAAAAGCAGAAGCGGAGAAAGAAGCATTATCTGCTCAACTTCAACAATCTCAGAAAATGGAAGCCATAGGGATTTTAGCGGGTGGTGTAGCGCACGATTTCAATAACATGCTGGGCGTCATAATGGGGCATTCTGAATTGGCAATGGATAAAGTTGAACCATCCAACCCTCTCTTTGAAGACCTGAATCAAATCTATAAAGCAGCCGAGCGCTCAGCCGATATCACACGACAACTTCTTGCCTTTGCCCGCAAGCAGGCTGTTGCTCCCAGAATTCTTGATCTCAACAAAACGGTAGAAGGGATGCTTAAAATGTTACGGCGTCTCATTGGGGAGAATATTGACCTCACATGGCTCCCTGCCTCGGAATTGTGGCCTGTTAAAATTGACCCTTCGCAAATCGATCAGCTCCTCGCAAACCTGTGCATAAATGCTCGGACCGCTATCACAGGCGTCGGGAAAATTACCGTTGAGACGAAAAATGCTCCTATTGATGAACTGTACACTGCCTCACATATGGATGCCATTCCAGGAGAATATGTGCGAATTTCTGTAAGTGACACCGGGTATGGCATGGATAATAGTATGCTAGCTCACATCTTTGAACCGTTTTTCACAACGCAGGACATTGGTGAGGGAACCGGTCTCGGTTTGGCAACAGTGTTTGGGGTTGTCAAACAAAACAATGGATTTATCAATGTATACAGTGAACCGGGAAAGGGAAGTAGCTTCAATATCTATCTGCCCCGTTATCTTGGCAGCATTGGTAAAGATAGATCAGAAAGTGTTATGGAGGAACTCGAACATGGCCATGAAACTATCCTTTTGGTTGAGGATGAACCTGCAATATTACGAATGACCATGACGATGCTTCAGCAACTTGGTTATACAATTCTGACCGCTGGTTCACCCGATGATGCAATTAAACTCATCTCAGAGGATGGTATCAACATCGACATGGTTATGACCGACGTTATTATGCCTGGAATGAACGGTCAAGATTTAGTAAAACACCTTTTAAGCATACAACCTGACATTAAACACCTCTTCATGTCAGGCTACACGGCTAACGTCATATCGCGCCACGGAGTGTTGGAGGATGGGGGCTTTTTCATTCAGAAACCCTTCACAAGAAGAGAGCTTGCGACCAAGATCAGGCACGTACTTGATACGTAAACCTTCTCGCTCAACCAGCCTTGACACCACCGTATTCCACATCGACGGAAATACATGTTTACGCGTGATTCTGATCAGCTTCAACACCATTTAACACCAGGGCCGAATTATCTTAGATGATGCCAACAACATTTTGTACCTGTTCAGCAAAAGACAATATATGAATGAGTAAAGACAGTCACCTGCTTGCGGAGTTCAATCTCACCGATCGAGAAAGGCGTGAATAAAGTCAAACACGTTATCCTGATGCAAAAATCCAAACGTATCATTCGAGAATCAACATGACGGATCAAAACACCCATCGACTGCAACCACACCGGAGATACAATCCACTCACAGGTGAATGGCTGCTTCTTTCCCCCCACCGCACTCAGCGTCCATGGCAGGGGAAAACTGAAGATGCCCCCATGGTCCAGATTACTGAATACGACTCGAAATGCTACCTCTGTCCAGGCAACGTGCGCATGGGCGGGCAACAGAACGCTGAGTACCCGGGAACCTATGTCTTCGACAACGACTTCAAGGCACTCACGGACTGTGAGCAACCGTATAGCGAGGATGAAGATGGGCTGTTCCGCTCCGAGTCCACCGATGGCACCTGCCGCGTCATCTGCTTTTCCCGAAAACACAACGTGACCCTGGCCGAAATGGATGAAGCCGACCTGCTACCTGTCATCGATGTCTGGAAAGAACAGATGACTGAACTCTCAGAGAAATACCGCTGGGTCCAGATATTTGAGAACAAAGGTGAGATCATGGGCTGCTCTAACCCGCATCCGCACGGTCAGATCTGGGCCAGTGATTACATCCCTGAGGAACCTTACAAAGAAGACCTTAGCCAGAAAGCCTATCTTGAACAGCATGGGAAAAACCTGCTTGTTGAATATCTGGCAAGGGAAAAGGACAAACAGGAACGTATCGTTGCCGAAAACACCGAGTGGTTGTGTGTCGTTCCCTACTGGGCAACCTGGCCCTTCGAGGTACTGCTGGCACCGCTTCGCCCCACCCTGCGTTTGCAAGACCTTGACGATGCACAGCAAAAAGGACTCGCCGCCATCATGAAGGAACTGTTGGTGAAGTATGACAATCTATTTTCCACCTCCTTTCCCTATTCCATGGGCTGGCATGGGGCGCCAGCCAACGGTGAGAACAACGATCACTGGCAGCTGCATGCCCATTATTATCCGCCCCTGCTCCGCTCGGCAGACATAAAAAAATTTATGGTTGGCTATGAAATGCTCGGTTGCCCGCAGCGGGACATCCTGCCGGAGCAGGCAGCGGAGCTGCTCAGAAACCAATCGACAACACATTTCAGAATGAAGAGGCAATAGGATAGACGTGGAAATCCCTTTAACCATACTTGAGCGGGATCTTTTGCAACAGTTCACGAATTATTTCAACAGTATCCCAGAGCTAGTGGTCACCTCACCCGGACGGGTGAATCTTATCGGTGAACATACCGATTACAACGACGGATTCGTCCTGCCCATGGCAATTGACCGTTGCCTGTTGATGGCATTCAAGAAACGAAATGATGACAGGATAACTATCTATTCCAGCGACTTCGACTCGGAGATCTCCTTTTCTGCATCTTCATTTCGTAAAGGCGACTTCAGCTGGGGAGAATACATAAGCGGCTGCATCTGGGTGCTACAGGAGATTGGCCACACTCCGGGCGGCTTCGACATGGTCATCACCGGCAACATTCCAGTAGGGGCAAGTCTCTCCTCCTCAGCTGCACTGGAACTCGGAATCCTCAGGGCTGCTGCCCATACCGCCGGAATCGAATGGCAGCCGATGGCAATGGCCAAACTGGGACAACGGGTTGAAAACCATTGGGTTGGCATGAACTGCGGCATCATGGATCAGGCCATATGCGCCTGTGGCCGGAAGGACCATGCATTGCTTATCGATTGCCGCGATCTCACCTCTAAGCTTTGCCCCCTTCCGAAGAACAGCTCTATCGTGATCCTCGACACCGGCACCAGACGAGGGCTGGTCGATTCGGCATACAACGAACGGAGAGCCCAATGCTTTGAAGCAGCTGGAGTGATGAACATCGCTACTCTCCGGGATGGCGACAAAGAGATGCTTGAGCGGTATCGGTCACAGCTCTCACCACTTGCCTACCGGCGGGCAAAGCACATCATCTCGGAAAACAGCAGGGTTCTGGAGGCAGCCAAAGCAATGGAAAACGACCAGGAGCTTAAGCTCGGAAAACTCATGTATGAGAGCCACTGCAGTCTGCGCGATGATTTTGATGTATCCGGCAAAGCACTCAACGAAATTGTTGAGTGTGCAATGGAGCATTCGGCCTGCCTCGGAGCAAGAATGACCGGAGCAGGTTTCGCTGGTTGTGCCGTCGCCCTGGTAGCAAAGGGCAAAGAGAAGGAGTTTGTTGAAGAGGTGAGCAAAGCATATGCAACCCGAATGCAGACCGAGCCACGGCTCTATGTCTGTCAGGCTGCCGACGGCACCACCATACGTCCGTTCGACGGGGAGATCATGGAAGAGTAAGCTCTGGCGCCCTGTGCTTGACAGGCCGACATTTCAAATTTCTGATTTTACATTTCTGTAAGTATCAACGCGTTCTCATTTTTTTTCTGCTCATTTCTACCCTCCCACCACGTCCTGACCATAGGCCGACCCTCAATCTTATACGTTTTCTCAATATCTTACAATTTTGAAGGTTCGTATTTTTTCTTGACAAGATACTTTCCTTAACGCTACTTTAACTATAATAGCATATCAATTACTATAATAGTAAACACGAACGTAAAAGGTTTTTATGTCTTCAAAAACATCATATTTTTCTAAATCTCTTGAGAAGGGGTTGAAAATACTGGCTCTGTTCAACCGTGAAACTCCAGCCCTCAGCCAGACAGAGATAGCCAAAATTGTCGGTCTGAACATGACCTCAACCTACCGTTATATCAACACACTGGTTGAGATGGGGTATCTTGAAAAGGACGAGTCAACCAAGCTTGTCAGGCCATCCATCTTCTGCCTCGCATTCTGTAACAATCTGATGCGAGCTACCGACCATAAGCGCTTGATCAAAGCACTGGTGGACGATATTCACAGTCGATACAATATGACCATTGACGTAGCCCTATCCGTCGATGATGACATGATGCGTATCTATCACCGTGAAGCGGCTGATACCCTGACGTACAGCCTGCCTGATTTCACCAGGAACTGCCTGCATAACACAGCTCTTGGCAAAGCCTTCCTCTCCTCTCTGCCTGAAGACGATTTGCAGGGACGACTCACTCATCTTCAACTCACAGCAAAGACCAAACATACGATTACTGACAGCGAAACGCTGAAAAAACAGTTGCTACAGGCCAAATTACGGGGATATGCAATGACCGAGGAAGAATTCCTCCCAGGTCTGATAGCCATTGCTGCCCCACTGATCAATCCTCATACCTCCAGGGGAATCGGGGCGGTCTCGTTCGATTTCTCGGTTCTTCAACGTAATGTTGAAGAGGTTCAGGTGCAATATGGGCCACTGATAATAGACCTCGCTGCCAGAATATCTGCGACCATCCCTAGCGAGGGCAGACTCGGCAGCATCTGAGGGCAACATCCTGGGACTGAGGTTAAAGAGGTTAGGACTGAGTAAATTGCATGGAAAATGCAATTTACTCCGCCAGATGTAATTCAATTCATTCAGGAATGAGAGAACATGAACAACAACCAAACAACTAACCCTCTATTTTATCAGACAAATTCAGCCACACCGATGGTCTCAAGAGCTGAAGGTATCTACATCTGGGATGAAGCAGGAAAAGAATACATTGATGGTTGTTCAGGGGCGATCATTTGCAATATCGGTCACGGTGATGAACGCGTTCTTGCCACTATTAACGCGCAGGCACAATCCACCTTTTTCACCTACCGGACCCAGTTCGAGAACCGTCCTGCTGTCGAGCTCGCGCAAAAACTCGTTGATTATTCAGCCTCCCGTCTTGACCGGGTGTTTTATGTTTCCGGTGGCTCAGAAGCGGTTGAGTCGGCAGTAAAACTCTGCCGCAGTTATTTCTGCAGTAAGGGTGAAGGCAACCGGCACCTGGTAATCAGCCGGACGCCATCCTATCATGGTTCTACCCTCGGTGCGCTGGCACTTACGGCCTATGCACCACTTGAAATACCATACAGACCCATGCTCAAGTCCAGCCCGAAAATTCCGGCACCATATTGCTTTCGCTGCCACTTTCAGATGACCTACCCGCAATGCGATCTGGCATGTGCCAGAGCACTGGAAACCACAATACGGGAGCAGGGACCGGAAAATGTTGCTGCTTTTATAGCTGAACCCATAGGTGGTGCCAGCACTGGTGCCCTGGTTCCTCCTGAAGAGTATTTTGCCATCATCCGTGACATCTGTGACCGATACGGAATCCTGCTGATCCTGGATGAAGTCATGACCGGGTTTGGTCGTACCGGCACATTGTTTGCCTACGAGCACTGGAACCTACAACCTGACATTGTCGCTTTATCGAAAGGCATGGCCTCAGGCTACTACCCACTCGGAGCTATCATAGCGGGTAATAACCTTGTCGAATCTGTTCTCAGCGGCGGAGGCTTCCCTCATGGTCATACCTACGCCGGTAACCCAATGGCCTGTGCCGTAGGCCTTACAGTACTTGAGCGCATCACGGATGATCATCTGGTTGAAAATTCGGCAGAGATGGGAAAATTGCTTATCACCGGCCTACAGGTACTAGCTGAAAAACATCCGATCATCGGCCAAGTCCGTGGCAGAGGGCTGCTGACGGCATTGGAGTTTGTTCAGGACCGGGAAAACCGCACCCCTTTCCCTAACGAACATCAGGTTTCCGACCTGGTAACACAAAAAGCATTTACCCGTGGCCTCATGATATATCCCCGAAAATCCATTAACGGTCTGGCCGGCGACCACGTGCTTATAGCACCGCCACTGATAGTCACCGCAGCCCAGATAGGTGAAATCCTGAACCGTCTGGATGATACCCTGACTGCAGTCACACGGTCACTGGCCGGGAAAGAATAACATCAAGACCAATCTGTGAATCCCCGTACCACACCAGAAACCCCCACTACAAGGAGAGAGAGACATGAAAAAGACATCTGTATTGGCAATCGGCCTGTTAACCGTATTTCTGCTCGCAGGAGCAGCATGCGCAAACGATCTTCAGGAAGTAAAAAAGAAAGGCACGATCACTATGGCCATGAGCGGCCAGTATCCGCCATTCAACTTCGTCGACGATAAGAACCAGCTGACCGGCTTTGATGTGGAAATCGGTACTGAAATAGCAAAGAGAATCGCTGTCACCGGCGTACCCTTAACCACTGCCTGGGACGGCATTATTGCCGGGCTTCTCGCCAATAAATATGAACTGATCTGTGGCAGCATGGCAATTACTGATGAGCGGCTCAAGTCCATTGATTTTTCCGCACCTTATTATCGTTCAGGAGCACAGTTATTCGTTAAAAAGGGTTCCCCTTTCAAATCTGTTGCGGACCTGAAAGGTAAGAAAATTGGCGTCACCCTGGGAACCACTTACGAGCAGTGGGTCAGAGACAACATCGCCGATGTCGACATTCGCACCTACAAAGGTGTTCCCGATATGATCCTTGAAGCGTCGACAGGTCGTATCGACGGTTTTATCACTGATAAAATCGTCGGTGCCCTTGCTATTAAAGATAAGGGTGTCCCTATCGCTCTCACTGGTGATCTGCTCTATGAGGAAAAAATGGGAATTGCCATGCGCAAGGGTAACATTGAACTGAAAAATGCAATCGACAGCGCGTTGGCCTCCATGAAAGAAGACGGTTCATATCATGATATCTCCATGAAATGGCTTGGACTCGACGTTCGCTAAATTCTCCATCTCACCTTTGTCTGCGCCGAACCGCAGATGGCGTAGACAAAGGCTACTCCGAAATTGCGGCAAAGACAGCCCACGCTCTCACAACACTCAGTGATCGCACCAAAGGACGCCTGTTATGCTTGACTGGAACATCATCACCCACTACTTCCCCTTTCTACTCTCAGGAGCCCTGCTTACCCTGAAGATTTCCGTTTTGTCCCTGGTGCTCGGCCTGGCCTTCGGACTGACGGCTGCATTATGCAAACTTGCCCAGAACCCTCTGCTGCGCTGGCCAGCCATCTTTTATGTCTGGTTAATCCGCTCAACTCCGCTGTTGGTGCAGCTGTTTATCATTTATTTTGGTTTCCCCCAGATAGGCATTGATCTCGGTCCATTTCTCTCTGGTGTCCTCGGACTGGCTCTGAATGTCGGAGCATATAACGCAGAAACCATCCGAGGCGGAATAATATCCATCGCAAAAGGACAGACTGAGGCTGCCCGCTCGCTTGGCATGAGTTCCGCTCAGGCAATGCGCAGAATTATCCTGCCACAGGCACTCCGAATCATCATCCCACCGCTTGGAAATAACTTCGTTATTCTGATCAAGGACACCTCACTCGTTTCCACCATTACCGTCGTTGAGTTGACCCTCACGGCACAGCGCCTGATCGCCTCCACCTATAAACCCTTTGAGATGTATGTCATGGCTGCAGTTCTTTATGCTGTCCTGACCTCGGCGGCAAGTCTGCTGCTGGTCTGGGTGGAACGACGCACCAGAAAGGAGGCCAGAGCATGAAAAATTCTTCATCTACCCCGAAAATAGAACCAATGCTGGAAATTTCTGATTTGAGAAAAAGCTATGACCAGCTCGATGTATTAAACGGTGTTGACCTCAAAGTTGCGCCCAGTGAAGTACTGGTCATCATCGGCCCGAGCGGCTCCGGTAAATCTACCCTGCTTCGCTGTGTCAATCATCTTGAAGAGCCGACTGGAGGCAGTATCTTTCTTGAAGGCGAACGTATAAACGACAAGACCAAGAGTCGACCGGCCTTCGAAAAACACCTGAATCATATCCGCTGCCAGGTGGGTATGGTCTTTCAGCAGTTCAACCTGTTTCCACACATGACCGTACTTGAAAATGTCATGGAAGCACCTCTACAAGTGTTGAAACAGGAAAAGACAGCAGCCAGGGAAAAAGCTCTCGAACTCCTCGCAAAAGTTGGTCTGAGTGACAAGACAAATGCCTATCCCAGTATGCTCTCCGGCGGCCAGCAGCAACGTGTAGCCATTGCCCGAGCTCTGGCGATGGAACCCAAAGTGATGCTTTTTGATGAAGTCACGTCAGCCCTCGATCCGGAACTTGTCGGCGATGTTTTACGCGTTATGGAAGATCTGGCCCGCGACGGCATGACCATGCTGGTTGTTACCCACGAGATGGGTTTTGCCGAGAAAGTCGGCGACCGGGTCATATTCATGGCTGACGGTGTTGTAGTCGAAGATGCCTCTCCCAAGGAGATGTTCAGCAATCCCAAAGAGCAGCGTACCCGGCAGTTTCTCGCAGAGGTACTCAAATGATCGATAAGACTACCACCGTCAGCGCAGCGCTTGCTGAACTTGCTGACGGTTCGACGATTATGGTTGGAGGATTTGGGGTTCCAGGTACGCCTTTTACGCTCATCAACGGCGTGCTCGAAAGCGGAGCAGCAAAACTGACGCTTATTAAAAATGAGGCAAATGAAGCAGGCCTGGGTGTTTCCCTGCTTCTTGAAGCAGGCCGGGTACAACGGCTGATAACCTCCCATCTCGGCCTTAACAGTGTTGCCATCACCATGATGAACTCTAAGCACATTGAAGTGGATTTCTTCCCTCAGGGAATTCTGGCGGAAAAAATACGGGCAGGAGGGGCAGGCTTAATGGCCATTATCACAGATATCGGCATTAACACCATTCTCAGAAGAGAAGCTGATGTAGTGCTCCTTGCCGGGCGTGAGGGCATGATCGAACCCGCCCTACGCGCTGATATAGCACTGGTGCACGCTGCCAAGGCCGATCGGGCTGGTAATCTGGTCTATGAAAAAAGTGCCCGCAACTTCAACCCACTGATGGCCACCGCCGCCGACCTGGTGATAGCAGAAGCAGAGACCATTGTTGAGATAGGGGAGATTCCTCCGGATCAAGTGCACACTCCGGGTGCTTTTGTCGATCATGTCGTCCCGATCGGAGACCTTCTACCGGAATATGGAGTATTGCAGCATCATGTCCGTTAATCCCAAAGAGAAAATTGCCCGTCGGGCAGCGCAGGAAATCACGGCAGGACAAGTCGTCAATCTGGGGATCGGTATTCCAACCCTGATTCCGTCTTTTCTTCCACCTGACCTGCCAATCATCATCCACTCGGAAAACGGCATTATCGGCGCAGGTGAGATTGCCCCCGCTGCTGATGCCGATCGTAACCTGATCGATGCCGGTGGTTCCTATATTTCTGTTGTTTCCGGTGCAGCCTATTGTGACTCGGCCCTCAGTTTCGCCCTTGTTCGTGGAGGTCGATTGGACCTGACCTTTCTTGGCGCGCTGGAGGTCTCGGAACGTGGTGATCTCGCCAACTGGATCATTCCCGGCAAATTCGCACCGGGGATTGGAGGCGCTATGGAACTGGCACAGAAAGCACGGAAGCTTGTCATAACAACTACTCATACCACCAGAAAAGGCGAACCAAAGATCCTCAAAGAATGCACACTACCGCTCACGGCGAGCGACTGTGTAAAGATGATAATAACGGAACTGGCGGTAATAGCAGTAACTCCAACAGGAATGATCCTCAAGGAAATTGCTGAAGAAACCGATCTGGAAACCGTACTTCGAGCTACAGAAGCTTCACTGACAGTGGCCGACAACCTCTTGAGATTTTAAACTATGAACACTCAGGAAAAGAAACTGCTTGAAACCGTCAACTCCCTCACTGATGACATCTTCGATTTCACCTCCCGCCTCGTAGGCCAGCCCAGCACACTCGGCAACGAGGCAGGAGCCATCACGTTGATGACAGAAGAATTGCAAAAGCTTGGTTTTTCTACCTCGCTTGTGCCGCTCGAAAGTGATGCACTCGCCAACCATCCCGGTTATGCACCCGTCCCCTGGTCCTTTAAGGACCGCGACAATGTCGTCGGCACGCTGTCAGCAGCAGGCTCTGGTGGCCGGAGTGCACTGTTCAACGGACATCTTGATGTAGTCAGCGCCGGTAACCGTGAATTCTGGAGTCGAGACCCGTTCTATGCAACAGAGGTTGATGGCTGGTTATATGGCCGCGGAGCAGGTGACATGAAATCGGGTGTCGCCGCCATGACCTATGCCGCACATGCTATTTCCAGGGCTGGTTTCGGCCTTTGTGCTCCGCTGACAGTTGCGGCAGTCATTGAAGAGGAGTGCAGCGGTAACGGTGCCATCGCCTGCCTTGCAGCTGGTCATGACGCCGAAGCAATCCTTATTCCGGAACCCTTTGGTCCTACCATCCTGACCGACCAACTCGGTGTACTGTGGTTCAAAGTTCGTCTCTGCGGCAAACCAACGCATGTCCTGCAAGCACGCAGTGGGGTTAATGCCATCGAGAAATGCTATCCGCTCATAGCTGCTCTGCGGCAACTCGAAGAAGAGCTGAACGGCGACAACGTCCCTTCAACCTATGTTGAATCAAGGCACCCCATCAACCTCAATATAGGTTTGATTGACGGCGGAGACTGGCCGTCCACGGTACCGGCTGAGACAACCTTCCACGGACGCCTCTCGTTTTTTCCGAATATGAGCTATGAGGAAATATGTACCCGCATAACTGACACTATCAGCAATGCTGCGAAAAATGATGAGTGGCTTGGTCTCAATCCCCCTCACGTTGAATTTTATGGTTTCCGTTCTGAGGGCCATAGCCTACCGAAAAATTTGCCAGCTTTCACCATGCTTGACGGCTGCCACCGTAGCCTGACTGCAACAGAGGCCGAGCAGTACATTTCGACCTGCACCACCGACCTGCGCGCCTATCATTTCTATGGGAAGGGCCAGCCAACATGTTTCGGACCGGTAGCAGAAAATATCCACGGCACGGATGAGCGGGTGAACCTTGAAAGCGTCTTGCACGTTGCCAGAGCATATGCTCTGTTTCTGGCTCGATGGTGCCGTATTACCGACTAAAACGTACCACTACGACAGCAACATTTTCCCAGGAGAATATCCATATGAACGACGTCGTCATTGCCGATTACCTGCGCACGGCGCAATCCCGCTCGCGCCCCTCCGCACCTGAACGGGATTGGTTTCACCAGTTACGGGCGGATGAACTACTAGCGCGCCTTATCCCTGCTATACTTTCCAGATGCGACATACCTTCGGCCAAGATTGATGATTGTATTGTCGGCTCAGCCCTCGGAGTTTCAGAACAGTGGACGTTCGGCGGCAGAACTCCGGTGTTTCTTGCCGGTATGGATGCCGGAGTGCCGGCAAAGTTCATTGACCAGCAATGCGGCTCGGGTATGGCTGCAGTCCAGACCGGATTTATGGAGATCGCCACCGGTTTTGCCGATATGGTGCTGGCCTGCGGTATGGAACACATGACCAGGGTACCCATGGGTCCAACACTCTTTGAAAACGGTGCAATGTCCGTAAACCCGGATCTCTACTCAGCCGAAAAATATTCCGAATGGGATATGCCGACAACCATGAACATGGGACTGACAGCCGAAAAACTTGCTGACATTGCAGGTATAACCAGAGAAGAAATGGATCTCTGGGCAGTCAGGTCTCACCAGCGTGCTGCTACTGCTGCTGAAGCGGGTTTTTTTGCCGGTGAGATTCTGCCAATATCCGCCCCGCAAGCCGATGGGAGTTTTACAACTATTGAACGCGACCAAGCAGTAAGGCCCGGAACAGACGTTGCGGGAACTGCCGGCCTAAAACCAATATTCCGGGCTGATGGCAAGGTAACTGCGGGTAATGCCTCCCCACTCAGTGCCGGTGCCGCTGCAATGCTCCTTACCACCCGAGAAAAGGCCCTTGCGCTGAACATCAAACCACTGGCAACGATCCGCTCTATCGGTTTTGCCGGTGTAGACCCGACCCTCATGGGTGAAGGACCTGTCCCTGCAACACGCAAAGCCCTAGAGAATGCGGGCCTTCAGCCAGAAGATATAGATGTCTGGGAAATAAATGAAGCGTTCAGTGTAGTCGTCCTCAACTGTATTCGTAAGTTCAACATTGATCCTGATCGGGTGAATATTCACGGCGGTGGCATAGCTCTCGGTCACCCACTCGGAGCTACCGGGGTTAGATTAACCGGCACGCTGGCAAGGATAATGGCGGAAAAAGAGTGCAGATATGGCTGCGCTACAGCATGTATTGGCGGAGGCCAGGGGATTTCAATCATTCTTGAGCGGGAATGATTGAAATTGCGGCCCCTCTCCCTTCTAAATAGCTGGTAGATCAGGTGCTAGTCACCTGATCTGCAGTTTCCTAAATACGTCTGAAAATGCGATTAAGGCCTAAGAAATTTGACACCTAGAACAATCGAGGCTGGAAATATTTCCGGAAACCTCTATTGGTAGACGTATTGCAGGTCTTTGCTTCCGACCATGTATGCCTTTTTTGCTACGAACGTATTTGCTTATTCGATGGGTTGCCTATTTTTTCTAGAAATCCTTCCTTCAAGGTCAGTTGGCCATCAACATCATAACATTACTTAAAAAGTAAATGTTTATACCCAACCCTTCTTCAGGTACTTCAGTCTCTGAGAACACCTGTGCCGAATAGATGAGTTTTTTGAATCCGCGTATTGACACTTCATATAAAAAAAACGCCTATTGACTGTGCCACATTGTAGCATATCGTCTATAGAGTAGGCGTCAGGAGAAGAAGTGATTTCGGATAGAAGTAAAACCGCATGTTGTTACGTGAGAAAGGACGGTCGGGTAACTCGACGTTCATTCTGCATCTGTTTAATTTTGTGGAGTAAAGACAATGAATTCAATAAAAATACGATATTTAATGGTATGCGTTTTCGCAATTGTATTTCTATTTACGGGAACGGTTAATGCGAGTGAAAAGGAAACTGTAGAAGAGAAAATTGCACGAGCAATAACTGCAGCGCATTCTGATATTACAGACAATGCAACCATCATGGATGTAGATGGAACTGTGCTGCGTGAAGGCTCAAATGGCTGGACATGTTTACCAGGCATAGGTCTCATTCCCGGTGACAAGCATCCTATGTGTAATGATGAAGTTTGGATGAAATGGATGAAAGCCGCAGCAGAAGGGACACCGTTCTCAACAGATGTTGTTGGTGTTTCCTATATGTTAGCAGGGGATGCTCTTGTCAATAATGATAATCCAGCAGCAACTGATCCAAATGATGGTGGAGTCTGGGTACAGGAAGGGCCTCACTTGATGATTCTGCTTCCTACAACTGATTCGATTGCTACCTTACCACGAGATCCTTTCGTAGGTGGGCACTATGTGATGTGGGACAAAACTCCCTTGGTACATATGATGATTCCTCTTGCATCTAAACAGAAGCCATAATACGGAATTAACCAATTCCTTGGCAAGTCAACACTTCTGAACTAATACAAATTCCTCTCAGAACCCCCTGATACCAGGCTGAGAGAAATTCTATGCGTAGTGGACTGCTAATATTGCAGCATTATCAGAAAACATAGTCCAAAGTTACAACTCATTAACAAACTCTTCTGGAGACAATGCAGGATGATGCATGTCGAAATGATTACTAAGCTGTACTACCTGAGGCGGCAACAGACCGCATGATGCCAGAAGAGTTTGATTGCTGAACAACTCACGCACGCCACCATCAAAAACCTGTCTTCCTCCAGCAAGACAAATTGCCCGCGTACAATTTTCGGCCACAAAATCAACGTCATGACTGATGATAATGACTGTTTTATTGTCATTTTTCAAGGTGCGTAATGCATTGATCAATAGCGAAATTTCATACGAATCCAACCCTGCAGTAGGCTCATCAAATACAATGACGGGAGTATCCATTGCGACAATCGAAGCCATCGCGACTCTTTTACGCTCACTGTATCCGAGGTCATACGGATTTTTGGCACGAACGTCTAATACATCAAAAAGATACAGGGACATATTCACCAGAGAATCAATCCGAGGAGCAGAGTAACCAAGATTTTTCGGGCCAAAAGCTACCTCTTCCCAGACACTTTGCTTGCATATTTGATCATCCGGGTTCTGAAACAGTAACGCAACATGACCAGCCAGGCGGGCAACACTTTCTGTCGAAGTATCGTTTCCCTCAATAAACACCTTGCCGGCAAAAGGCTGCAGTAATCCGTTCAGGTGCTTCACCAGAGTACTTTTACCCGAACCATTATGGCCGGCCAGTGCAACACATTCCCCTGCCGAAATATCAAACGAAACGTTTTCTAAAGCTGATATGGCACCAGCATACTGAAACGATAGATTATCAATCTTAATTTGCATGGCACCTTTCTTTCGTCTTTTCAAGCCCTTCAATAGTAGCTGAACGCGATGCAGAGAGTGGTCGGCCATCCGGCCAGATCCCATGCAGTTTAGCCAGTTCAGCTACTTGAGTATACCGTGTCCAGTTGAGGCCTATCTCTTGTAATAGTGGTGAAATAAGCACATCTTCCGGTTTGCCGTCCAGGATTACCCGCCCCTGATCAAGTGCAATTACCCTGTCGGCATATTCGGCGATGAGATCCAACCGCTGTTCAGCAATCACTACTGTTCTTCTATGGAGTTGTAATACACGTAACGTTTCAAAAACCTGCCGTGCCCCTTGCGGGTCAAGAAATGTGGTAGGTTCATCCAATACCAGAATTGAAGGATCTACAGCCAGAACTGTTGCCAGGGCAAGTCGTTGAATTTGTCCTCCTGAGAGATGATAGGGAGAACGTTCAGCAACATCCTGCAATCCCATGAGAGTCAGAACTTCTTGAATGCGTACCAGCATCTGCTTTCTTGGGATTCCCTGGTTTTCAAGACCAAAGGCTATCTCTTCAGCAACAGTATACCGAACGCCGGATAACTGTTTTTCAGGCATCTGCAGGACAAGTCCCACCTGCCGGGCTATTTCACTTACAGTCCTGCTGGTATTTTCTCTTTCATCAATCAGCACTCTGCCGCTGATTGTGCCATTGTAGAGATGTGGAACAACACCGGCAAGCGCATAACACAAGGTTGATTTTCCGCTATTATTTGCTCCGATAATCGCAACACATTCACCAGGAGAGATATTAAGCGAAACCTTGTGAAGTGATGGTTTTTCAGCGCCTCTATAATGATAGCTGAGGTTATCTATCTGTATTTGAGCCATATTTCACCAAACCAACCTATACATAGTAAGAAAAAAGGCCATTGCAAACATCATCCACCTGGCAAAGCGCTGAGGTTTAGAATCATCTATTCGACGAAAAAATGTTTTGGGATTACCAGATTTAAACCCTCTCACCTCAAGAGCAATAGAGCGCTGTTCAGTTTCTATTATGGCACCCACAACAAGAGGCATAACAAGTGGCGCCAGACTATAGAATCTTCGAATGAAATTCCCATCTGTATTCAAGCCCCTGGCTCGTTGCGCAGCCTGAATGGTATTCACTCGTTCACGCATATCTGCCAGTAACAGAAATGGGCTTCCAAGAATATAGGCAAGAGATGGAGATTTGCCTGTTTGAGATACAGCTGAAATGAGATCTGCGGGATGAGTTGTCAGAACAAAAAGCAGGGAAGTCAAAAGCACCACGGTAAGCTGCAGCAGAGTTGTAAGAGAAACGACCAAACCTTCCAGATAAAAATGTATTCCACTCAGATTAAAAAGAACGGTGTAATTATCCGGATGCAGAAAACCGTGGATCGGAATCATAAAGAGGAGCAACGGCAACATGATGCGGATTATAAGCTGCAGCCCCTCTTTTGCTACTCCTGCAATGCCCAGCATTGTAAGATTTATACTGAGCAACAACAAATCAAACATCCATCCGGGAGGCCCCACATACACAGCTACACCAGTTAACAGGATATAGCTCAGTTTCGTAAAGGGATGTAATCGCTGAATACAAGAATCAGTGCGAATATACAGAGTGGATGGAGAGCTCATATCCTGATAGCTCCTGTTAGACCGCACTCACTACGGTTTTTTCCCGGGACAGTCGACCGAGAGTTCTTACAGGCAGAGATTTTACTATTCCCCAGGCGAGAACTGCCGTAACAACCTTGTCTATCAGGTTGGAGGTAAATACGGTAACAACAACCGAACCGAACATATCTTTGCCAAGTGCCAGCATATATGAAGTGATAAAATCAGCACCTGAACCGGTAATCCCGCCAAACATATACAGCCGTATAGGTACAGCAACAACAGCATTGAAAACCGCAATAATCACACCAGCAATTATTGCCAGCCACCAGGTTTTAAATAAGCCATACCTGGCACACAAGCCTGCGACAATACCAATTGCCATCGCGACCGGTGAGAATGCTGCTGCAACAGGAGAGGTGATCATGCCCCAAATGAGATTGGTTAACAGCCCTGTCAACCCACCTGCCCAGGGGCCAGCCAGCACACCAACCAATACAGTACCTATCGAATCGAGAAATATTGGCAGCTTAAGCATTGAAACCAGTTGACCGGCAACAATATTGATAACAATAGCAACCGACATCAGAACGATAGTTGTAGTAGTAAAATCTTCTTTAAACCGCTTACTCAGGCTCATGATTAACGCTCCTTTTAGATGTGGGGGTAACGATTTCCAGTTCTGGATATCCGGTTTGAGGATCAAAAGTCCTCAAAAATAGGTTGTTCGGGATTATCCCGATAACGATTTCAGCTGTCGTATACACAATGCAGCCATCCAGAAGATGAGCGCCGTAACTTGCGCCTTCTCCATCGGCGATCCCGATATGATAATGGGACCCATGCCTGGACATCACACCAGTGAGTGAAACTATCTCAAAATGACCTTCAAGTGTCCGGGAGTTACCCTGATTGGCAAAACGCAGCACAGCGGTGGTTAAACTTCCTACACAGGTGAGTATACAAGCGGCTTCAATTCGGTGAAGTTCTACCCATTGATCAAGCTCTTGCTTAAGATCCTGGCCGGGGTGGAGCCTGATGGCAATCGTGTCCATATTAATAGATTTTCGTTGTGTATTGTCAGCATCTTACTGCCAGTTTTATAAAGAGAGAAAACGCTGTATACACGGGATAGACCTTTAATACAAATCGTTATACCTGATGGGTTGCAAGGCACCTATATGTAATGCTGATACAGCATAAGATGATGAAAGATAGGGAAATTATTTGGGTGTGTGTAGAATACTATCAAGCTAATAACTGAGTCAAAAAAAGAGATTTAATCCTGCAACGTATTATGTCGGTAGATATTAAGCACCAGAGCCACAGCAATGGTGCCGTATGCTACAAAGCTGCGAAAATATTCACCGAGTGCCGGATTACCGAACACGTTCTGCCCTGCCTGCGGTGACACTATAAACAACGTATGAAAGAGGAAAATGCCAAGTAAGGCGTGGTGAATTCTGGCGTGGTAGATTGTCGCACCACCGGCGAGAAGGGCAGCGCAGGAGAAAATGTCGGTATTGAGGTGAGAGGTATAGACATTCAGCATACCTATATTTTGTATAAAGATAATATGACCCAGGCAGGCGATGACCGTGGAGAGAACAATAGCCTTTATCCTTACGTCGTCCTGCGAAATCCCTACCATCTCAACCCTGGCACCATTGTAACGGACTGCGCTCGAATAAACGCCAAAACGGGTATGCTGGATATATTTTACCGCTGCCGCGATAAAAAGAACCACCAGTATCATAAAGAGCGGAATTTCAAACTCTCCAAGAGTGAAAACCCAGATCGTATCAAGCACATTTCGAAAGTTTTCCAGATCGATCATGTTGCGGATACCAATGCCTCTGGAGAGCATCATCTCCGGGTTGTGCGGCGTAATAACAGTGCCATAGCCGACCATGAAGATCAGCTGGTAGAGACTTGTCGCCAGAAAACCGATAATGATGGTGGTTATCATCTCCCTGCCCCGTGCCCGGTTGAGGCAGATTCCTATCAACCAGCCCAAAACAACTGATAAGGCAACCCCGATCACTGTAATAAACAGTAGTCCGCCAGCCCCGCCAAATCCATAATCCACTGCCAGAATCAACCCCACCTGCGCGCAGATTGCCCCAACCACAATGGCAAAATTGAGCCCCATTCCGGCCCCGATCGGGATGATCAACGCCAGCACCATCACTCCGTCACGGATAAAGCGGGTGATCACCTCGTTGCAGACAAAGACCGGCCGCATTCCGGAAACTGAAAAAGCCACCAGAGAGAGCACAATAAAGAGCAGGGTGACCGGGTTACACTGCCGTATGAGCTTTTGCATGGCGTCCTCCCCTATAGAGCAGTGCATAAAGAATTACGCCGTTGGTGATTATCATCCTCAGGATCTCAGCCACTTCAGGCA
The DNA here is from genome assembly GCF_005116655.2 of Desulfosediminicola flagellatus. Lineage (GTDB taxonomy): Bacteria > Desulfobacterota > Desulfobulbia > Desulfobulbales > Desulfocapsaceae > Desulfopila > Desulfopila flagellata. Next base: position 5,763,995 of record NZ_CP050698.1, read on the forward strand.
CCAGCAGATCGTTGGCCAATGGGCCGGAGAGTACATAGGTGGTATGAAAAAGAAAGGTACCGAGCATGACATGAATGATTGTCGTCCTGCCGTTGCTGCACCCACCCACCAGAATGGCAGAGGCAGCTGGAAATGCCATCATAAGCGGCGCGTCATACAATTCGAGAAAACCGTAACTCTGGGCGTAGACACAGATGCCTATAGCACCGATAACAGTGGAAAGGATAACTGCAAGTAACCGCAAATTGACTACATTAAGACCGGCCAACCGCGCAAACTCCTCGTTTTCCCCAACTGCCTGCATAGCTTTGCCGGTTCTGCTTCTAAAAAAGAGCGCAACCAGCAGACAGCAGAGGCCGAAAAAGAGCAATAGCCCCAGTGGTATAACAACCTTCCCGATATTAAAGGACCAGAGCGTATTGAGGCTTTTGGCAAAATAGCTTTTTAAACCAATGGTCGGCCGCATGCCGTTACCGCCGATGGGCCACAGCATCGCACGGTTGCTGAACGGGGCAGTGGCCCAAAAAAAATTCATCAGCGGAATAAAGGAAAAGCCGATAAAGGTTGCGGTGATCTCCTCTTTTCCTTTGACCCGGTTAAGTATTTTGCCGTAGAAAAAACCAAAAACAATGGCGATGCAAACGGATATCAGCATTGCAACCAGCAGACCGGATAAGCCGGTATATCGGAAGTTCACCGCCAGACTCATACCAAGAAGGCCGGCTACAATGGCCACCGGTAAACCGAAGTTAATGCCAACTCCGCTGTTAAGCATCGGGACCATAGAGAGAACCAGCACCCCGTTCATCGCCAACCGCACCAGCGAATCGTTCACTATCCAGGATAAGGGGATCTGTACGTGCCAGGCACCAAAAAGCATCAGCACCAGAAAGAGCGTGATCGCTATCTGCGGAATATATCTGGTTGTGTTCATTGGCAGCAGATATATTCGCCCATCATAGCGCGGATAAAGAGTGGTTCTTCAGTATCAGGGCTGAGGATAGCTGAGATTCGGCCGTTATGCACTACAGCCACGCGATCGCAGATCCGCCGGAGTTCTTCCAGCTCGCTCGAGGCAACGACCAGCGTTGTTCCTTTTGTACGATTCGCGGTGAGAAAGAGATCTAAAATCCGTTCCTTGGCCGCTATGTCGATGCCGCGTGTCGGTTCGTTCACAAAGAGCAGTTCGGAACCGAGCGTCAGTGCCTGGGCAATACATACTTTCTGCTGATTGCCGCCGCTGAGTTCAGAAACATGCTGGAGGTAGTCTTTACAGTCGATATGTAACTGTTCAATGCTCTGCTCTGCATGATCCCGCATGGCGACTGTATCCGGGAATTTCAACCAACCGGCAAGACCGGGCCGAAGAAATCTGCCTCTATTGTGAAAAGCGGTAAAAACGATATTATCCATAATCGAATGGTTGAGTAGCAAGCTGTAGCGGCCTCGCTCTTCAGATAATAGAGAAACTCCGGATCGAATCATTTCGGTACAGTTGCGGGACGATATGCTCTTCCCACGAAAATAGAGACTACCTGATGTCGGCCGAAGCCCTGTAACACCATAACCAAGCGCACTCTTGCCATGGCCTGAAAGCCCGGTGATGCCAAAAATTTCCCCTTCATAAATATCAAGATCGATTCCATGCAGTTCATCGCCTGCCATCTCAACGTTGAAATTCTCTATTGAAAGCAGTGGAGCTTGTTTAATGTTGCGCGGCAGTAAACACACTTTTTCTACATATTCATGTACCATCAGCCTGGTGATAGCATCCACATTGCAATCAGCTGTCGCGTAAGAGCCAACACATCTGCCGTCCCGCAATACGCTGAGACGGTGGCAGAAGGCATGTACTTCTGACATTCTGTGGGAGACGAAGAGAATGGCGGTGCCACGCGCCGCAAGAGCTTGCAGACTATCGCCAAGAAGACGTGCTTCGTGCTGGTTGAGAACCGCAGTGGGTTCATCAAGCAGCAGGAGTTTAAGATCAACTCGTGAGAGTTCGCGGGCAATTTCAACAAACTGTTGAGCGTTCATCGACAAGTGCCGGACAATTTGTTGCGAATCTATATTCTGACCAAATTGGTGCAAGGTGTGTTCCGCTTCCGCCTTGGTATTGATGTAGTCGATAAGGGAAAAACTGCGGGGCAGGAAGGTGTCGGTAAATCGGGAGGTCGACTCTCTGGTAATACGTATATTTTCAGCAACCGACATCTGCGGTATCAGGGCAAATTCCTGATGAACCATGCCGACGCCTGCGCGAATAGCATGTTCTGGGCGTTTAAAGCGACAGATCTCGCCATCCAGCAGGTAATCCCCCTCGTAACCACCGGTATCGAAAATCAAGGTGCTGCCAAGCAGGAGATTTAATAGCGTACTCTTGCCGGACCCGTTGAGACCGACAATACCGTGAATCTCTCCCGGGGCTACAGACAAGCTTACTTTATCAAGAGCTTTCCGGTTATTGAACTGCTTGGTAATGTTTCTAAGCTCCAGCATTTTTTATACTCTTTCAGCTATATCCCCTGAATCCATGCATCTATTGGACAAGCCACAAATTGAAGCACATAAGAGATCTCAAACACCAGGAGGCCCACTCCCATACACTGGAGTGGGCCATGAAGGAATTGCGTTTGCAGCTCAGGATCAATAAATAATGGAATCCATGATAATTAGGTAATAATTATCGAGACCTGGCTTCATTGCATTGAAATGAACATCGACACCTGCAACCTCTTTAGCAACCGGCTGAAGACTAGCAAGATTGAATGTTTTCAGCTTACCGTCAATTTTCTGCATGGCGAGTTCGGTGGAGAATTCAGGAAAGAAATAGCCAACAGGTACAGGCCAGGTTGAGAGTCTGCCGGTCACACCTGCGTCCGCAGCTTTTTTGGCGATGGTCGCGTTGATTACATCAAAATTTCCGGCATCTTTTTCGCTAATTTCGAGTTCCATAGCAGCAGGGAACCCCTGGGTAGGAGTCGGGCAGCACTGTTCAGGCATAATGAATTTCAGCTCAAGGGCCTGGGCGATAATAACGTCCTGCATCGGGCAGTTGGTTCCAAAGATAGCAGTATCTTGACCATAGCGAGCGATCTGCCGCGGGATGTCCTCCTGCAGAAACTGCAGCATAGGCGAAGCGCCTGCACCTGTCGTCGGATCAGGAGTGCTGACTTCGACAAATTTCATTCCCTCCTTTTCACAGGTCTCTTTCATCATATCCCGGCGTTTGGCCAACACTTCTTTAGCCATATGGGTCGGGAATGAGTAATGAATAAAGGTTTTTGCGCCCATATTCTTTGCTTTGGCCGGAATAGATCGTCCGCGTGCCACCCAGTCGGTATCGAGGCTAAGATCCACATACTTCGCCATCATATCCGGGTCGTCCCAGATAGGTGCGGTGATGATCAGTAACTCGGGTCGCTTGGTTTTCATTTTCTGGATAGCGGGCAGGATTCCTGAGTATCCGGCACAGATCACGATCGCTTTCACCTCTGGGTCGTCACCAAGGCTGAGAATCTGTGTGATGGCGGTTTCCTGCTCTTCGCTGTAATTTTCAGGCAAAGAGATATGTTTGATCCTGCCTGGGTATTTTTCGCTCACCCTTACTGCGCCGCGAAATTCATCTTCGCTTGCAGACAAGGTCGGGGTAACGATGCCGATTTTGTAGTTATCCGCTGCCATGGCACCGGTGACAGTAAACAGGGTTAGAAATAGCCCGACAAGAGCCAGTGCTCCATTACGAATCATGATGTTCTCCTTATAATTTTATGATATTTCTAAAAATGCTTCTATTCTGGTCTGTAACTGGCCAGTATCGTTTTCTGAGTAATCAGTTGTGATTTGCAGATATGGGAGGCCCAGCCCTTCTACATATTCGCGAATCTGAAACGCTTCGATGTTGTAGGTATGACATCCATCCCAGGTCAGCTCAACGACACCATCGATGCGGTAATCCGCAATCAGGCGATTGAGAATTTCAAGCCGGCCGTGGTTGGGAGTCATGCAGGCACAGGCAGTACGAAGATAACGTTCCGCCAGCGCTTCCAGCGGCGGACCTTCTTCACTAACCGGATCGCCAACTGTTTTCAGGCCACCGCAATTTTCCATGGCAACCACAATTCCGCCGCTCTCTTCGATCTGATCCAGCACTTTGGTGTGGGTGGTCGGGCAGCCTGTAAGCAAAATTCTCGGACGGTTGCGCACATCCCGCATATGGCTTGAACTGATACTGCGCTCCATGCCGCGGGATATGGCAGCATTAAGCTCAGCTATTCTGGTTTCAAGGTTGCTTTCGAATCCGCCAAGCGAGGTAAGACGATAAAGTTCCCGGCCAAAGAACACGGGCACCTTGCCGCTGTTAAGTGCAAAGGCCTTTTCGATTACTGCCCGCATCCGGTTATAGAGATGTATCTGTTTGCTCAGCGCTTCATCGCTTATGGTCACATTACATAACTCCTCCACAACACTCTTGATCCGCCGCACCTCTTCAAGCCAAGCAATCCTGCTCGCCGTGGTGTCGGCAGTTTGCGGCAGTTGCACGAGGTGCAGGGGGCGAAGTTTACCTAAAAGCTCGAACATCTTCTTTTTGCCGTCGCAGGTTGCATCGGCCAGCAGCAGATCGGTTGCATGAAAATACGGGCAGGTATCGCCTAGCGCATGACCGTAGCTTGATGAAATAAGAGCACAGAGATTTCGTGGCAGATGTTGCTCTGCTAACTGTATAGGGTGCTCACTGCCGGAACAGAGCGCGACAGGAATTGCCCCTGCTGCGCTGATCAGTTCTTTTGGGGTAAAGGCACAGTAAACGCCGACAACCTTCGCGCCACGAGCTTTTGCGCGCGTGGCATCTGAGGAAGTCCGTTCTTCAATTTTGGCTAGATAGTGATCGTCAAACATTGCACTCAACTGACATAAATATAGGGCCTTCCCTTTGGACTTACCTGGTAAAAAGCCGGATTGCAGCTACCGTATCTGTTTTGGTAGTTGTTGATATTTCAGATAATAAGTCAGAAATGTTGATGAAAGACTGCTTAGTACAAAAAAGCAGATGTGTCCAATTGGAATAACCAATGGATTCTTCGTAAAGTATAAGCAGAGGGAATTGATCTCTCGTTTTTATGAAGTAGAAGGGAGAAGGAACCAATAAACAACCGACCTGAGAGAGGCCGCTATTGGATTACCTCAATAAGGTTTACTCGTTAGATATTAATATGTACTGAATATTAGGATAACTTCCCAAAGCGACGCAACCCCAGGAGGCTGTCCGACAATGCCCTTTTCGCCCATATCTTCGTTAAACTCGAAATATTATCCTCGGAATATTAAGTATATGCCTGCGGTAATTTTTCGAATTTGCCTCGATTTGAACGAAAATATCTATTGTCGGACAGCCTCCAGGGTAATCAGACAGTCGCCTGTTGACGTAGGGACTTACCGGGCAACATTCACCAGCCTCCTCGCCCCCAACCGTTATGTTGCAAACGCATTGACCCTAGTGAATGTACTATCAATCCTGTCGCAGATTCGTTCCAACAGATTGACATCGTGACTGATAGCGAGAATCCCGACATCCCTGGATTTTGACCAGCTCATAACGTTCTGCCAGATAAGCGCCTGTGTACCGGGATCAAGCGATGCTGTCATTTCGTCGGCAATCAGGTATCGGGTGGCTGGAGTCATCGCCCGGATAAGGGCAATACGCTGCAGCTCGCCACCTGAAAGTTCATGCGGATAACGTTCCAGCCAGTTCTGATGAATACCAAAAGAGCGAACAAGCTCTGCATGGTCATTATTACCTTCTTCCAGAATTTTTCTTATTCGCCATCGCGGATTCACTGACATCTCCGGATGCTGAAATATCATCTGTACCGGGCAGTATCCTCCCGTTTGCAGAGGGTTTCCCCCCCTGCTTATCGTTCCCGCCTGCGGTGTATGATATCCAGCCAGCAAACGGCCTAGCGTTGATTTGCCACAGCCGCTCGGCCCTGGTAATCCTACAATCTCACCCGGCTCGATTGTGCAGTCCAGCTCTTCAAGCAATGGAACATCGTGGTGATATCGATAGTGAATTTTTTCAGCCTGTAACATGGTTGCACCTCACGAGCTTACCATTTATTTGTCGTAGTAGCGGTGCATTAGCGCGGCATTCAGCTCGCGCCTGCGGACAGTTCCCGGCAAAAGCGCACCCGCTATGCATGCTGCCACCTTCCGCTACCGCTGTCGGCACACCCACAAAGCCGTTCTGAGGTAATGACTGCCACAATGCCCTGGTATATGGATGCATGATGAGGTCACCTCTCTCAAGTGAGTTAGCAGGGGTAACCTCCACGGTCGCCCCATTATAAAGGACGACAATGGTGTCAGCTATCCGGGCACCATTCTCAATATCGTGCGTGATAAGAATGACACCTTTCCCTTGAGCGGCAAGTTCTCTCAAGTGGTTCAGGGATTGAGATGTAACTTCAGGATCAAGCCCTGTGGTCGGTTCATCTGCAATAATGAGGTCGGCCAGACCGGAGGTCGCAGTAGCAGTCAACACCCGCCGGGCCATTCCACCTGAAATTTGAAAGGGAAACATACTCTTGACCGGGTCAGCGAGATGGTATCTTGAAAAAACCTTATCACAGCTTACATCTGCGGTATCATGACATCTGCCGCTCAACCGTGCAGACCGGTAGACCTGTTTCCTCACCCTGAGCAGTGGATTCAGATGACTGATGGACTGTGGGATAAGAGCGATTTCACGGCCGCGCAGCTCCCTGATCCGGGCGGGTGAGATGTGCTCCCCTTTAAAAATGAATTCTCCCGACATATTCGCATTATCCGGAAGCAAACCGAGAAGCGCGTGGGCTAGCAGACTCTTGCCAGCTCCGCTTGCACCAATGAGAGCGACAATCTCGCCCGCCTGCACGGAAAGGGATATATCTGAAACAGCAGGAAGGGTTTCCCGATTAAAGGCTCCCCGGTTTCGTTGAAAAGAAATAGAGAGGTTATTGATTTCCAGCATGGCGTCTATTACTCCTGAGCGGTTCGTGGATCAAGCAGGGTTCGCAGGTTGTTGCCTAGAATATCAAAGAGCTTGACGGTAAAGACTAAAGAAAGCCCAGGCAGAATTGCCAGCCACCAATAGCCGGTTGACAGATGCCGCATCGACTCCGAAAGCAGGATACCAATGGACGGCTCATGCGGGGTGAGGCCGAAACCGAGAAAGGTAAGTCCGGCTGCATGCAGGATTGCATGAGGGAACATCAGGATCAGGCCGATCATAAACTGGGGAAGAAGATGCGGCAGCATATGATGAACTGCAATCCACCCGTTTGATTTACCAAGCTTTCTGGAAACACGAATGAAGTCTGCTTCCCTGAGCTGCAGCAGTTCCGCTCGAATAATACGGGCCAGCCGCGGCCAGTGTGAGACCGCCACGGCAATGATCACCCCTTTCGGACCACCGCCACAGGCAAAAGATACCAAAATCAGCAGTACTAGATGCGGGGTAGCCATCACAGTATCTATAAGCAGGGAGAGTATACTATCCACTCTCCGGCCCATGGTTGCCGCCATGAAGCCAATCCCCAGAGAGATAACTGAGCTGCACCCTGCTGCCAGCAAGCCGATAGCGAGGCTACGGCGAAGTCCGTGCACAGTACGAACCAGCATGTCCCGTCCAAGCCAGTCGGTTCCGAAAGGGTAAGCAAGCGAAGGTGCAAGTTTGCGGTGCAGAAAGTCAATATCCAATCCGGATCTGCCGAGAACCTCAGCACCAATCAGCAGCAACAGAAAAAACGCGACACAGAACAGGCAGGCCAGCCAGGCCTTTGTCCGGTTAGTGAAGGCGGGCATCAGTTGAAGCTGCAACGCTATAGGCAGACTGATGGGGCGTACACGTATCATAAGGGTTCACTCCTGTCATTGATCCTCGGATCGAGCCGGGTGTAGAGAATATCGGCGATTGTGTTGCCTGCAAAAACAAAGATGGCGCTAAAGAGCGTTATGCCGAGCAGTAGTGGCACATCCCCTCGTATTCCGGCTTCAACCGTAGCCTTCCCAAGACCGGGATAGGCGAAAACCTGCTCCGTCAGGACAGAGCCCCCAAACAGCTCACCCAGAGAGGCAAACTGTAAGGTAATGGCAGGCAGGGCTATATTTCGCAAGGCGTGGTGTATTGCCACACCAATCCTGTTATCGCCCTGGGCCATAGCAAACAGTGCATAGTTACTGTTCATGGCATCAATCATTTTCTCCCGGGTATGCAATGCAATCTGGGCGACGCCGATGAGTGACAATGTGGCAGCAGGCAAAAGTAGGTGGAGGAGGTACTGCCACATTGTCACATCGGCGCTGGTGGCACCAGGTGGATACGCTCCGCAAATCGGGGTAATACCCAGGTTGACAGAGAATATGGCCAACAGAACCATCCCCATCCAGAATGATGGGGTGGAAGCCATGGTATAGGCATACAATCTGACACAACGATCAATGAGCGAATTCTGGCGTATACCGGCAATAACACCAAGCAGGAAGCCAAGGATACCGGAAATCAACCAGGCGCAGGCCATCAGGCTCAGCGAGGTAAGAAACCGTTTAGCAATAACCTCAGTTACCGGCTCGTTAAATATCATTGAGCGGCCGAGATCACCCTGCAATGCGTTGCCAGCCCAGATAAAAAAACGGTCGACAGGTCCTTTATCCAATCCCCATCTCTCTATAATCTGTTGTTCCTGCTCCGGGCCTATCTGCATTCTGTCCATGCCCAGATATGCCGTAACCGGATCGACAGGTGAAAGGGTTACAAGGGTAAAGGCAAGAGTCGCAACCAGAGTCAAGGTTAGCAGAAACCGTCCTGTACGGTTCAACCAGAAATTATTGCTGAGTGCAGTTATCATTATTGTCACGATTGCGTGGTAAGAGACAGGCGTTATTGCCACTTCCATTGTTCAATGTTCGCGGTAATCGGCCAACCGTGCCCATGAGGCTCCACCTGGGATGTACCTATATCAAGATTCTTGTGGACAAAATAGGTATGATCCAGGTTAACCAGCCAGGCCCAGGCGGCATCACCGTGGGCATTAACCCCGGTTGTGCCGTTCCACTGTGCAGCTTTCCAGAAAGGAAGGGATTCATCGAAACTTCCAGCAGCCAGTGCTCGCTCTAAATTCGAATCAACCACTGGGTTAGTGTAGAAACCTGCGTTGTTGTACCCAATACCCGCATATTTGCTGTTGTAGAGGTGATAGAGCTCGATCGGATCGTGCGAGCCCCAGCCAAAAACAATAACGTCACGATGCATGACTTTTCGTATTTCCTCGAAATTATTCTTGCCCTCAACCCTGGCCCTGATTCCGATTTTCTTCAGCATATCCGCACTGGCCAGCGCCAGATACTGGCGAACACTCCTGCTGGCTGGATAAACAATTGTAAACTCAGCCTTCAATCCATCCTTTTCACGGATGCCGTCACCGTCACTATCATGCCATCCTGCCTGTTCGAGCAGGTTGATTGCCCCTGCTATATCGTTATCGGAGATAACATTTTCCGGGTTATCCCAGGGGAGCCCGTCGCAAACTCCATACGCCGGCCTGCCGTAACCTTCAAGGACGCCCTCGACCAGCGCTTGGCGGTTGATAGCGAGGTTCACAGCTTTGCGGATTGCCGGATCGGCGGTGACAGAATTGCCGACAGGATATTCTTCAGTTGTTTTCACGTCGCTTTCTGGAATCGTAGGAAACATCAACCCCCTGTTGTCGACACTTTTCACAGCACGAAGAACCATATCTGGCAACTGTTGATGAGCGAGTGACTGCGGTACTACCACCATATGAACTTTCCCAGCTCTGGCCGCGGCGAAGGAGGTATCCTCATCGGTAAAGAGAAAAACTATCTTTTTGAAAAATGGTGGCTCCCCGTAATAGAAAGGGTTGACCTCAGCTACCATCTGCTGTCCCTCTGTCCATTCAGTCAATTGGTAAGGACCTGACCCAATGGGTTTTCTGGCATAGCTCTCACCATAGGCGTGCTGTGGAACGATGCCGAGAGTGATGAATCGATTAATAAATGTCGTGTCGCGCTGATTCATATGAAAGGTGAGACTGTATTTCCCTGTGACCTCTACCTTCCCGAGATGGGCCAGATCGACCTTGCCGCCGCTACTTTTTGCTTTTCTAAATGTAAAAGCTACGTCCTCAGCGGTGAGAGGTGTTCCGTCTGAAAATACCGCATCTTTACGAATGTTCACCAGCCACTCTGACCCATCCTCAGACTGGGTATAACGTGTTGCCAGCGACGGTATAATCTGCATATTTTCGTCACGCTTGAGCAACGTCGACTGAAACAACGGATTGCCATACAGCCCCCAGCCAAGGATGGGGTCATACCCTTCCTCCGGTTCGCCCTTAATAGCGAGTATCAGGGTTTCAGGTGGTGCCGTCGCAAAGCTTATTCCTGCGGGAGCAGAAACGAATGCAGCGACAATACAGATGCAGATACAACGTAAAAATCGTAATGACATACTCTTCTCCATGGTGTCTTGGTTAACTGCCACAGTGTTACATATTTTATTTTCGTGTTACCTGTAAGGCAAAAAAAATCCGATATATACATACTATCGGCCAGTCAATAATTGGATCGAACGGACTCGTTTCACACGAATTATTTATTTGTGTGAAAATATCCTGACATCAAGAAGCTGTCAATATTTTTTTTCTTGCATACCCCAGTTTACAAAAGGGTCTATTTCACTAAAGTTCTTTTATGTAAATGTGCCCAAATACGATATTATAATATTTATACAATGAAAACTGTTTATTATCAGGAATATGCTCAATGAAGATAGGACAATCCTATAATTCACCATTGGCGATGTCGAGAGGAGAGAACATGCTACTTCAGCGTGTTCTTTATGATGATATCAACGTAAACATTGTACTAATAATATGAATTCATTTGTTGATTTTCTTGATTTGAGTGAAGAGTGGCTAATGGAGAGAATTCTACATTACGCCGAAAAGACCGGCTATTCGGTCTACACCTCGACTCTCAAAGAAGCTTGGAGGCTTTCGATTTCCGGGCTGTCCAAGTCACTCATTTCAGCCTCAAAAGAGTTTGATGATCTCCCTGAGTTTAGCCCTGAGTTTGATTTTACGTCAACTTCGATTGCTTCTTTCGGAATTATGGAGGCCCAAAGACATAAGGAACGTGGGATAAGCCTCGCTATGTTTCTAGGACTCTTCAAGTATTACCGCCAAGCATATATTGATCTGATTGAAGAAACTCCAAATATTCCAATTGATCGGAAATTCTATACCCAGTTTATCAACCGAGTTTTTGATATTATTGAAATATCTCTTTGTGTGGAATGGGCAGGAGGAAAAGAGGATAAGCATATCCTGAACATGCAGAAAAGCAACAGGGAGATGACAAATGAAAAAAACAAATATTTGACGATCTTTGAGAGTTTTCCCAGCCCTGTGTTTCTTATCGGTCTGGATGGAACTATCGATAACATGAACATATTTGCCGCAAATTATTTTAATACAGAAACTGTTTCAGGCAGTCATTATTATAAAGCTTCTTCTGAAGAAAAAAATACTATAGATAAGGATTCTCTGACATCCAAACCTTCGAACAAAATAGTAGCCTCAAAATTGCTGCCCTGGTTGGCTGGAGAGCTACAGGCCTACATGGAAGGGACTCTGAAGAAAAAAACGTTTATCAAAAAGACCACCATTTATGACAAAGAGTATAAATTCAACGTACGTATTTCCTCAATGCTCGATGTAAGTCATAAATTCGGTGGAATTGTTTTGATTTTAGAAGATATCTCAAAACTTGCCGCTACCGAAATTGAAGTCCAGCAATTACGCGGAATTATCCCTATTTGTATGCATTGTAAAGAAATTAGAGATGATAAAGGCTATTGGAATAGATTAGAAAATTACCTTGAATCACATTCGGATGCACAATTCAGTCATAGTATTTGTGATACGTGTCTAGAAAAGTTCTATCCAGAATTAAATGATAATAAAAAGGACGTTCTTTGACAGGGGACGCCATCGGAAATAGTCTAGGCTATCTGCCCAATAATCCAACCACCACGTCCTTTTCCTACTTCAAGAGCATAGCGAGACTTGTAAGGAACCCATGCGATCACTGCTCGTTCCTTCAGCTGGAGCGCTCTGTTCCTGTGCTCCTGTGTTTACCGCACGCATCCCATGACCACTGGTATAGTTTGATTATCGCGCCAAAATACGGTCAGGCAAGCATTACTATTATAGGTTTATAAATCTTAGTATTGATGATATGCTCTACCGCTCACAGGTAATACAGAAGATTTCTTCTGTCATTTCGGTTAGAAAAGATCAATATTTACTATTTGACAGCAAAACTCAGGAAAAAAGGGCGTCCTCTACACATGGTATTTAAGAGCTTGAATGATGCAGCTTACTCAATCATCCGAACGAAAATATTGCGGGGAGAATTCGAGCTTGGAAGTCGAATACGGGAAGATGTTCTGGCTGAAGAGATCTCGATAAGTCGGACACCGGTTCGAGAGGCAATAAACCGGCTCGTTGCAGATGGCATTATAATCAAGAAATCTCAAAAAGGTTTGTATCTTATTGATCCAGAGCCTGAGGAGATAGAAGACAATATTGACATCCGGACTTCTCTGGAAAAATTGTCCGTCACGAAATGTATTCAACGTTCGACAGATACAGATATTGAAAAAATCAGCAATGTATTGAATACCTTCGAAGAGGCACTTACTCAGAAAGACTATGATGCATGTAATGAACTCGATGCTGAGTTTCATACACTGATTGCTCAATTATCTAAAAATAGCAGCTTAATTAAATTATTGGATCACTTATCTGCTTTTTTTCAATTGGTTCGAAAAAAAGAAAAGAAGAGTAATCCGGCAAAGAAGAACAAACGTACACTCGAGGAGCATCTGCGTATTGCTGAGGCAATAAAACGACGAGATATTTTGGCAGCACAAAAGGCTGTTGAAAAGAATATCCAAACGATGCGAAAAAATCTTTTCATTGATACTAAGTGAAATATTCGCAGATAAAACTCAATCATCTCGCTGACAACTGCCTCAAAATGCTTGCAGTATAAAGGACATATCTACCTGCCGTAATTACCTTCAACTCCCTTCTGTAAGACAATAATTCGTGTTTATCACCTCGTGGCATGCCTCAGATGTCTACGTCTGTTAGCTTAATATCAGATGTAAAATATTCACATCGTTGAAGTATCTACTGCAAACATTTCATAACGCCACGCATTAGCCTCCAGTCTCGCCAATGAGTCATTTAAATATTTTGTTGCAAGAATTAATTTATAAATTATAATTTATAAATTATTCACAGAGAGAAGCTTGTCATACGAACGAGGAGACTGTGCTTTCTGTCCGTCCCTACAATCTATGCGATCAAATGATGGGGCAATGGTTTGTTCAATCGCACTCAATGTAGTGTAAGATATCTATATCATATACGATTAGGAAATATTTATGCCGATTTTTAACGCAAATTTATCAATGATGTTTCAGGAAGTAGATTTTTTGGATCGTTTCGAAGCTGCTGCCAAGGCGGGATTCAAGGGTGTTGAGTATCTATTCCCCTATGATTTTGAAATAAATCAATTACTTGAAATATTAAAAAAGAATAACCTCAAACAAGTGTTACATAACCTTCCTGCAGGGGATTGGGGTGCAGGCGAGCGAGGTATTGCTATTTTACCGGATCGTGTTGGTGAATTTCAGGAAGGTGTAGGTAGAGCCATTGAATATGCAAAAATTTTAGGCAATACCCAGGTAAATATGCTTTCAGGCATTGCACCTGAAGGAGTCAGCAGTGATCTGCTGAATAACACATTTATTGATAATGTAACGTTTGCAGCTTCCGAATTGGAAAAAAACGACATTCACCTTCTAATAGAACCCGTAAATACCAGGGACATCCCAGGTTTCTTTCTTTGCGGTACTCAGCAAGCTCTTGATGTAATCACTGCAGCCGGATCAGATAATATTCAATTACAATATGATATTTACCATATGCAAATCATGGAAGGTAACCTTGCTCCGACCATGGAGAAACACATAAGCAGCATTGGTCATATCCAATTAGCAGACAATCCAGGCCGTCACGAGCCAGGAACAGGCGAGATTAATTATCCATTCCTTTTCGATTTCCTTGATCGAATCGGCTATGCCGGGTGGATCGGTTGTGAGTACATACCCGCCACTACAACTGAGGCAGGTCTCGGATGGTTGGAACAATACAAATAGTATTGATTCTGTATTGTTTTCATAGAGCTATCCCTGATCTAGCTCGGCAAGATTACTTCAAAACTTGAATGGAGAAAAAAATGAGTAAAATCGGATTCATCGGACTAGGTATCATGGGTGCACCTATGGCCGGAAATATTCTTGATGGTGGCCATGAACTTTTTGCATTTACTCCGCGCGGGGTTCCACAGGAGCTTATGGACAAAGGAGCTGTGGCATGCAAAAATGGGCAAGAAGTTGCAGAAAAAGCAGACATTATTATTACAATGGTTCCTGACACTCCACATGTCGCAAGTGTTCTATTTGATGAAAACGGAGTTGCAACAGGTTTGACTCAAGGGAAAACCGTTATTGATATGAGTTCAATATCACCGATCGAAACCAAAGAATTTGCAAAACGTATCAACGAGCTTGGCTGTGAATATGTAGATGCCCCGGTTTCCGGCGGCGAAGTTGGTGCCAAAGCGGGAACACTTACAATTATGGTTGGTGGCTCAGAAGAGGCATTTGAAAAAGTTACGCCTATCTTTGAACTCATGGGGAAAAATATTACCCATGTTGGCGGTAACGGAGACGGTCAAACCTGTAAAGTTGCCAACCAGATAATTGTTGCATTGAATATCGAAGCGGTTGGAGAGGCCCTTCTTTTTGCTTCTAAAGCCGGTGCAGATCCTGCGAAAGTCAGAGAAGCATTGATGGGCGGCTTTGCCTCATCTAAAATATTAGAAGTACATGGCGAACGTATGATCAAACGTACTTTTGATCCGGGTTTTCGCATTGAACTGCATCAGAAGGATTTGAACCTGGCACTTAGCAGTGCCCGTGCAATGAAGCTCAGCCTACCTAACACAGCAACAGCACAAGAATTGTTTAATGCCTGTGCAGCAGCCGGCGGTGAGGGTTGGGATCACTCTGCTATGGTGCATGCTCTTGAGCTGATGGCCTCTCACAAGGTTGCCTGACAGCGGGTGCCACTAGATCTTTGGAGCGGATGCAAGTGTGGTTATTGACTATTGGGGTTGCAGACTCTGAACTACAGAGATCGGATCAATTGACGTAGTTTGAATTACGGTGGGTCCGCTTTCAAAAGGAGCAGATGAGTGAGGAGCGGACCTAGCCAAGATACTAAAATATACAACGTAAATGTCAACAAATAGGTATTTGGAGGGCACTTTCAAATATCGTAAAAGAAAAGCGCACTCTGATAGAATACACTCCCTTATCTTGACGTATATTCATTTTAGTTCAGACAAATTGATCCGGTTCCACCCATTTGAAGAGCTGACGCCAGACATTAGCCTGTTTTAAAGCTATTTCCTGATCTGATGCCTTTGGGCCACCTGCAGGGATTCCATCAAGCAGGGTTTGTATTTCTTGTGGGGTAAAATCTATACCTTCCCAAATTACTGCATCGCCCACCAATTCTGATAGCTGCCACTTGGCAAACACTATGACTTTCCTCTTTTTTGGGAGTTCTATTCCAAATGGTATCTTTTGCCACGCTACGCCCTTTAGTCTTTAGTGCCGAGGTCGGAATCAAACCGACACGGGCTTGCCCACTCAGCCCTCAGAACAAGGCCCCTTTCTATAACCAGCTTCACGGCGATTACCTTGGTGCTGTTTATACCATTGCCACAATGGCAATAAATTATTACGTAAACGGAAGATAACAACCTATTTTCACAACAATAACTTCTTAAAAGCAACAACACCTAACTAGCCAGACACGCTACTAACACAACCATTTTCCAGATTGTAAGATTTATGTAAGGGACTTTCGGGTACAGTGCCTTTTCTAATGTTTACGAAAGGGTAAATCACTTAATGAATACATACATGCTAGTAAACCTCATCGAAGAAGCTCACAGTATTTTCGACGAGTTATCAATATTTGAAGTAATTGATTTAGACAGAGACGCAGCCACCACCAAAGTAAGTCAGCTCTACAAAACTGACAATATCGAAATGATACGACGCTATTTGGATATCGTGGATGATATTAAGGCACTCATCTAAAAACAGATTAGAAATGAGATATTTATCATCGAACTCCGTATCCGGCTGAAATCAGATTAAATCCAACGTTTGTTGCGTGACAGAATTTTACCGCAGACAAATATTTTGCTATCTCGGAATCTCGTGCCTTGCTTACAGCCTTAAAGTAACATCATTCTACTTTGCCCATTTTCATCTTCGGCAACTCCCGGGTATGAATAAAAACCATACCCGGGATTATTACAGTTTCAGACCTTTTTACTGGTCGTCCAATGCACCAAGAAATGTAACAATCAGGTCAACCTCCTGATCTGTCAAAAGCATATTTCCCACGTTCTCGCTCAGGTTAAAAGGATATTCAGGATCTGCCCATTCATTACTGCTGTCTCTGCTGTTTAGAAAGCTCACCATATCCGTTAGGGTTGAAAAATATCCGTTATGTCCATATGGCGCAGTCTTCGAGACATTGCGCAGGGTAGGAATTTTAAATTTACCGTTCTCCCGATCGTCACCTACTGTCACTCCGAGCCCAAGATCTGGTTCTTCAGGGTCGTAACCAGGAAGTGTAATATTTGCTGGTAGACCGATATTGGCATATCCGTAATTAGTAAACAACGGTCCCTCTTCAATCTTTAGCGTCATTGCGTGGCAAGTGGTGCAATTGTTCCTGAACAAAGCCTCTCCTGCCTTCTCCTCCGGCGTCATATAACCGTTGTCAAAAGCCGAGCTAAACTGTTGTACCTCAGTAGATCGCTCAAATGCGGCTACCGCAATTGAGAAGTAGGTGTATGCCTGATCCACATCATCCAGACTGTTCCGGCCAAAGACAGCCATAAATAATTTCGCATAGTTCTGACTTATCACCGCCACAACTCGTTCTTTCGTCGAGTTCATCTCCACCGGGTTCAGGGGTGGCCCTTGGGCCTGATCAGCCAATGGGTCTCCTGTAAGAGTACCATCGGCGCGTCCATCCCAAAAGAGACCGCCGCGCCATCCTCTGTTACTTTTATGCAGCATAGGACTATAGCCTGCGTAAGCAGCCGTTGGAGCGTTACGACCACCGGTGCTCTCGCCATCGGCACCAATTGAAACAAATGTATCCTCGGGAGATATTGCATTTTGAGGATCTGCAAAACCGCTCTCCGGACTGTGACAGGTTTGGCACGACTGCCCTACGGGATCAGAAAAGTTTGTTTCCTCATACAATTGTCTTCCTAGATCTTCCATTCGGCTCAACGCTACTGCATTTGACGCACTTACCATATAGACCAGGGGCAATGCCAATACACATGTATAATTCTTCTTTTTCATGCCAGCTCCTTCTACATAAGAATTCACATCCTCTGAAAAGTGGTGTCTGACTGCTCTCGACTACTGACAGTTTTTGATCTCAGTCAAACACCGCATCGGTGGAAAAAGAAAACGATATCCTCATTCTTCCTGAGCGCATTCAGATATGACAATGCATTCAAGCTTTATAACGTCTGGTAGTAGTACTAGTTACAAACTATACAGTTTCCTGTGAGTTTTCAGGATTGTGTCGGGTGGGACAATATTCAAGAATTCGAGAAAAAAGATGATATTTACATTACTTGTTGAACTTATTGACATTGGAACTTGGAACTAGGGGTCAGACCACACCAACATGGGAAAAAATAGCACGTAATTATTAATAACCAGGTATTTTAAAGAATTAGAATGCTCTTTGAGGTATCAAACAAAGTGCTATAAGGAGTTTAAGGCTCTTTCAACAAAGTCTCGGGTTGTGCTAAGAACAACCTTTGCGGCATTGTCCGTGACAAAGTTACTTACAATTTGCTTAGAGGCCACGTCTTACCTTTAAAAAGGAAAACGTTAAGCTTCAACGAAATCTATACGTTAACCGGGGCTAAGCGGCTTGCAGCCGAGCATTACCTGATTATTCATCTAATGATATCAAGTTGGTCTTCTTATTATTCTGCATAAGAACGGACCCAAAAACGATTAGAGTCTCATTGATAACCCAGAAACCCAAGTCAATTCGATTGGTTTATACAAGCAAAGAGTTCTCTAGAAGAAAATTCGACCTCTTTTCGACACTATTTTGCATATATTCAAGCATTTTGACCTGGTCCGACTCAAATAGCAATATCTTCGCACTGTTGACTCACCACCAGCAAAACCAAAATTCTGACACCATTCGATTATAAATCCGGCGTGCTGTCTTTTGCTGTTTCTTCGGTTGCCCTTTATCAGGCTCAAGCCATCCATCAATTATCGCAATACATAGATCTAAGGCTTGAAATGGTTGACGAGTCCGTTTTTTTGTAGCCTCAAGACTCTCCCCGTATTTTTTATTGAGCGTATTGCGGCTATGTCCAGTCATTCGTCAGAGTTCACTGATGTTTTTGCCGTATTTACGATGGGCAGTGCGAATGAGTTCATACAGGTCTACGATCAGCAACTCCTTCCACCCTTTTTGTTTTTTTCAAATCAGTTGAGCAGAGGGTGGACTCGAGGTGGTCAAATTACCTTTAAATGCTTCAAGGTCAGAATTTTGAGAAATACTGTTGCACAGCATGGAGCGCTAGGCTACTATCACAAAATATCCTAACATTTCTATTATATAAGAATGTGTCTTGTGGAGTTGTAACAACCTGACTTAAAGAATGGGGAGAGAAAAGGTGGTTTAAGGATTTGTTCCCGTAAAACGTCTAGGCGCAGATTAAACGTTCTGTTCGATAAAACATGCGATGAATAAACAGAGTGTTGATAAAAGAAAGATGTTACTGAGCTAGCTTATTATATATAAGCTAAGAAAATTGACAATTTCAATCCACACTTTCTTAAAATCGAAATACTTGAAGTTCTTGGTTGGTCCAAAAAAAATAATATTGGCCAGAACCAACTTGATGATAAATATTGCTATTTTGTAGATGTAACAGAAAACCCAAATTGATACGCCATAAATATTAGTAATATAAATTATTACTTCAAGAAGCATACAATCAAGAAAAATAAATTAAAAATTTAGGTTATAGCGATAGGAACTGCTATCACTGACATTACCCCCTACAACGCCTAACTAATTTTCAATAAGTTACCAGTCTGTTACGTTGATTTTTTGCACCATTTTTTCCAAGTAAACATTTATCGAATGAAAAAACAATGATCTCGCATACTCATAAATGTATATTTATCCATATTCCAAAAACTGCTGGCACAAGCTTAACGAGTATATTGAGTGATCCCCAATGTAATAACAAAACTACTCAATTGTTCTTGCCATTCAAGCCTGGCGATAACAAATTCGATCCACCACCTCCTCATTTTCGAGCTTATGACTACGTCAAATATGATCATATAACCACAGAATTATTTCATAGTTATTTTAAGTTCGCATTTGTACGCAATCCATGGGACAGGATTGTTTCTGAATATAAGTACCGCCTGCACGCACACCGATACTCATTTAAAAAATTTTTATTTGAACATTTCCCAAAACCCTCATGGAATGATAAATATTGCCATGTCATTCCACAATATGATTTTTTACATGACGAGAATGGAAATTTACTCGTAGATTTTATTGGCAGATTCGAAAATATTCAGGACGATTTTACTTATGTTTGCGACCAACTAAATATAAAATTGAAAATCCTCCCTCACAGGAACAAATCTACAAGCATTTTTCAAAAAAGGGATAATAATCTGACTAAAATCCTTCACTCTACAAGAGCAAAATTTAGTATTAATCATCGAAGAAACACCTTCAAAAGATACACCGATTACTATGACTCTGAATCGATTGATTTTGTTGCTAATATTTACAAAAATGATATCGAAACATTTGGTTATGAATTCGAGTATAAGTAGAGGAATAGTAAATTTCTTTATTTCTCAGGGCTATCATAATATCAAAGCCCAGTAGAGCGTCTCACTCCGCATTTTTTAGATTTAAATGCTTTTGTCCAACTTGATTTTTCGGGTAACGTATATAAAATCAAATAGTTCCTCGCGCATGGGCATTCATTGTCTCCTTTGATAATTGTAAGAAAACCAACGCTCGATCCCTTGTGTACTGTTCTCATAGTTCATTCATGGTATCAGCTTTCCTGAATGCTGCTTTTTCACCTGTCCTTCGTAAATATTCATCCGTGGCGAAGATGATGTAATATATTATCCTCTGTGCAGATATCAAATGCAATTATATGGAGTTAGGTTCATTTGACCTCACGATCTGAAGGCGAACTCTTCGAGTAAGGTCGATTCTGGTCAAAGATCAGCAAAGGTTGCCTGATGATCTCATAACGATTTGCATTTCTGGCCGCTTTCTTCCTCTCGTATCGATGATGTCGCCCACCGATCAGCGGCAAAGCGATTATCTTGCACTTGCAGGCAGGTCTGGGTTGTATCTGCCAGCTGTTGGGAGAAGCCTTTTCAAGACTCAAATGTGTTCTGTCATTATGATAATATTGGAAATACGTGCAAAGAATGTTTTCAGGTGAGCTTCATTCAACACGATGACATGGTCTCTACATTCTCGCCTGATCAAGCCGATCACCCTAACAATAAACGGGTTTTGCCAAGGACTGCGTGGTGCCGAGAGCACCTCTTTAATGACCATATTTTCACTCGATTGCGAAAGAAAGCACCACATATAGAATCTCTACCTCACATCAAATGCTTCAATGCCATATCCCAAAGGGAGGCTCCCACAATTTGTTGGGCTGCCCACTGAGTCGTCAGATTCGAGGTGATTTTGAACTTCGACCAAATGAACACAACAAACTTTCCAAGCATTCTCATCATCATTTTAGCTTGGCAGGCACAATCAAATATATCAATCATTTCAAAATGTTTGAATATTTACTAAGGACACGAGAGATTGTTATGGCTTTCTCGGACTATACGGCGAGGTTGTGTAAGATAATACGATTTCGTTACTATGCACCTCGTGAGATCAACGCATTTATGAAAACAGATCAGACAAAAGAGACGGAATGACCTGTAGAAATCAAAACTCTATATGAAATATTTCACTTTACGGACCCGATTTAACCTGACAACCAAATACCGTACACTCTCATTTGAGATTTACAGAAGGCACCTTAACCCAGAGGGAAAGACAGAACTGTTTACATTCGATTTAGCAATGTTTAAATTTAAGGCTCCGTTACTGAATTTATGCCATCAGGAACATCTTTACCTAGCCTCATGGGCAATAAATTGGTGTTACCAGTGGATTAATCAATCGCCACCTCTCTGGGATGAAAAATAATCAAGTTAATAATCCAAGGGACTTTTGCACCTTTCAAGGTCATGCTTTTCACAGTATCCGTATGGATCATGTCCTCACGTTTAAAATACGTTACGGTTAAAAATTTATTGTTGCTATTGTAAAAATGTCAGCTTTTTTACTGAAAAAAACATTAATTGGGCAACCCTGGAGGTAAGCTATGTTTAAATTATTCTACACAATTTTTTTTACAGCTTTGTTAATATGGGCTGATAATGCTCTTGCTGAGCAGGGGAAAGGCTTGAATGTTATTGTCACCTCTGCGGACAGGCAAACACAAATGATGGCGATGGTATTGTCTGTTGAGACCATGAAAGAGCATGACAAAGAAATTAATATAGTTCTGTGTGGCGCTGCGGGTGATTTAGCATTGCAGTCAACTAATACTGAAACCTTATTGCCTCCAAAAAAATCACCAACCATGTTACTAAACGCGTTGCTGAAAATGGGGGCTTCTATTGAGATATGCCCTCTTTATCTCCCCAATGCCGGCAAAACCACCAATGATTTAATTGAGGGAATTACAGTAGCAAAGCCTCCAGTTGTAGCAGGTAAACTACTCGACATGAACTATCAAAATCTAACATTCTGACTGGCAACTTGTGTGAGTACACGGTTAACTCCAACTCATATGTTTTGATTCAAAGGAAGCTTGTTGAAAGTCAGGTAGTTCTTGCAATCTGACTCGCAACCTTATCCTCATTTGTTGCGAATTTCTAGACAGTATAACCGCTCATTAAAGCGATACGAAAAATAAGAATCTTTTCAGCTGTCATGTGATCAGATTTTGCCTAAAACCAAAAGTCGACACTACCAGGAACATCTTAACGACACCAATTAGGAACTCATTTAACCTTGCCAGTGATAAGCTTTTATTGCTGAGATAAATGCACGACTAGTGTTTTCACATACTGATATTCAGCTCGTTTATTTCTGAAAATTGGCTGGTATGCTAGACTTTTAAATAGCTAAGAACAGATAACAAAAGTTAAAAAGAGCAACAATCCTCTGGTAATGTTTTATCCACTTGGTCCTCGGAAATTCAGGATGATAGCCGTTTTTTCGTCGTGAACTTATGAACCAGTGAACATTGAGGCTTCACTAGGAGGCTGTCCGAGAACAGGAATTTTAAATCGGACAAATCATAAAGCCTAGCAATCGCTGGAGCTTTATATCTCTGCGCAAAGGTAAATCTTATAATATGCACCTGAAAAACGCCTGAATAATGCAATTATACTGAGAATCAGGGCTCTCCATCATTACTATGCAGGATTTGCCAACAATTTGCCGTCCTCTGAACGTACTACCCCATTTATGATCGCTCTCAGTAACTTCCTCATGTTGTGAGCAGTGCATGCAAGGGAAAATTCACCACTTGCTTTCTCATACCCTCTGACACTGAATCTTCTGAAACCGATATTTTTTATCTGTCCGAATACTGGTTCAACGATAACTTTTCGTCTTCCATATATTTCTTTAGAGCTTACCCTCTCCATTTTCTCATTCATCTGTTGCCGTAAGGGCTCTTTGTCATCCGTGTTAATTGTTCGAGCATTACCCTGAGTTGATTTGCAACATCTGCTTTTATAATCGCACTCAACACACACATCAGAGTCGCCTTGATATGTTTTCCTGCCCGATTTTGATGTACGTATTAAAACGAGGGATTGGTCTCCAGGACAGGTGAAAAAATCACCCCGCTCGTTGTAAATAAAATCAGCCTTTATGAGCTTGCGGTCCGAATCATTTAACGGAATTTCACTTCTCTTCTCAGCTTTATCTGTTGCTACATAAGCATCGAGTTTTGCCGATCTTATTGCCTCAAGATTATCACCTGACATGTAACCATTATCAAAGCTCATCTTTGAAGGAAAACTGCCAGTCGTTTCCCGTATATTTTCTAACGCAGGTTCAACCTCGTTCTTGTCATTTGCATTTAGACTCAGATGTTGGGCAACAATCACTTGCTTATCCTCATCTACACATATTTGCCCATTGTACTGATAATCAAAGACGTTATTTTTTCCCATAATACGGGCATCCGTATCTGCAAAGCTAATTTGCTTTTTGTCCTCAATGGTTTTGCCGGGGTGTAGTTCTTGCTCCCGTTGTTCTAAGGCTTTTTTGGCTGCCTGTATTTTTGCTAATCGCTTTTCTTTGAACTGTAAATCTTCGGGAATACCATATCCGGTAGGTTCCTTATACTCCCTGTCCTCTTCTTCATCGCAGTTTTTTGCTTTCGCTATAAGGCTCTCAATTTCCGCTAGTAATTCATGTTCTTTTTCTTTGAGTCTCTTGTAACTCATGGCCTTATGCTTAGAAGTGTCAGCCTTAAATTTTGAACCGTCTAAGCTTACATGGCCAAGAGACGCAAGTCCCAATTGCATGGCTATCAGGACACTCTGCTTGAAACATTCATGAAAAAATTCAGCATTATTTTTCCTAAAGTCACTTAACACTCGGAAATTTGGGCATGACATCCCTGATATATACATATAAGCAAGGTCTACATGGCACCGTCCTTCTATCTGTCTTGAGCTGAAAAGGCCATGACTGTATGCGTATATGAGAATCGAGATAATCAACTTGGGATGATAGGCACGCTGTCCTTGCATGCTATACTGTTTTTCAATACTTGAGGTGTCAAGCTGCTGAAAAATATCGTTATACAGATAACATTCATGATTGTCAGGGAGCAGATCAAAGATATTGCTCGGAAACATTTGCCGTTGTTTGAATTCTAATGGCAGATTTTTGAATGGGGGTGACATAAGGAAACCTCTCTTGTTTTATTGAATACAAATTAACACAAAAAACAAGAATATGCAGCTTATCATGCTGTTATATATAAGCATTCCATCTCAACCTGTTTGCCATTTGCTAGGAAATTCAGCTACGATAAAAACAATTTAACTATTCTCTTTAATTATTGTCGGACAGCCTCCTAGGAGGCTGTCCGAGAATTAGGGTTTTGGTCAAAATCGAGAAGTTTTCAGAAAATAAGCACAGCCATATAGTTAATATTGCGAGCATTATTTTCTTAAAAATCCGAAGATTTTGGGCAAAAGCCATTGTCGGACAGCCTCCTAGGTGATCGCAGTTGTATGGCTTTCTCTGGAACCATTATCAGCTTTGGTCAGTGTAGTGGAGTCGTGGTGGCAACGGGTGAATCAACCGAACTTGGCAGGGGCAGTGCCATGCTTGCTGGAGTAGAACCTCTGAGAACAAGGTTAACACAGCGCATGGACAAGTTCAGCAAATGGTTGACGGGAGCAATTCTGATTCTTGCTGCGTGTACAGTGGGTTTTGGCCTGGCACTTCGTGACTACTCCTTCACAGAGCTGTTTTTTTGCCAGCGTAGCCCCGGCTGTTGCCGCTATCCCTGAAGGATTGCCGACAATCATCTGGCTCTAGGGGTGCAGGGGATTGCACGCAAAAATGCCATTATCCGCAGGCTTCCAGCAGTTGAAACCCTTGGTTCAGTCACGGTTATATGCTCAGATAAAACAGGTATACTGACGCGTAACGAAATGACTGTGACCACTGTCCTGAGGGCGAATCATGCATATCATGTTGATGGTTCAGGTTACCAACTGCAGGGTTCTTTCCATGTTGCGGGTAACAACGTGGAAGCAGGTCAGGACGAACTGTCTTGAGCAGGGTTTCGTCTTGCGCTATTAGGTTGAATTTCGAGGCAAATAACCACTGCTACTGAGTGTATGTCTGATCCTCAGTTGTTGGTAATTCTGTGAATCGTGAATCCATAATGAAATATAATTTATAGAAATCTTTCCTTTATATTATTATCTGGAATCAAACACTCATCTTTTTTACCAAACCACCGATACCTATTTTTTGAAATTATTGAATAGATGAAATCTCTTGCTGGCTTTAGAATAAATTTAAAAACATACAGGAATCGCCATAGTCCATCGAGATCCCTTGCTATTTCCACAGCAGCATCACTCTTCACGTATATTTGGTCACCTTTGAGAAGAATAACCGTGCCATCTTGTAGAGTATCAACACCATATCTGCGCTGAAGAACCTTCCCTCTCTCCGATTGGGCAGATACAAATTTGAACCTCGCTTGACGGTCATGTTTGACAATAAATTGTACAGAATACTCACAAAGATTGCATACACCGTCAAAAATAATAATTGGTTGATCTGTCTTCTTCACCTGTACTCTATAAAATAGATTTTTCTATCTGATTGAAACCATAATTCATTTCAAAAGATCAAATCCTCTCTCGCCTCTGAATATCGCTTCAGATTCATCTATAACTTTATCAGCCTAATCCGGTTCAACGATTGGGTAAAATTATACTTGTTATGTAAATGATATCATAAGCAATGATCATATAACCGTGAGAGGAAATACGCAAAATTGAAGGTTCTCAATTCGTTGTGGTTGACAAAAAAGATAGTAGTCACAGGCCTTTTTTCTCAAAGAAAAAAAACATAGCTGCGCCAACGCATAAAAAGACGAGAATTACAATCCAAGGAGAAAGCCCCATGACCTGCGGAAGGCTTATCTTTCCGAGATTCATCCAAGTTAACACATTCTTGGATAGAAACGGGAAGATTTCGGCATAAACAGATGCCCCGAATATCATCCCTATTATTGCCCACAAGGCATGAATACGACCTTCGGCAAGTGCACCCACAGAGGTGCCCGGACAGAAACCGGCAATAGCCCAGCCAACTCCAAAGATGGTGCCCCCAATGACAATAGCCCCTACATTGGTAGCCTTGATGCTGAGGCTTATTAGGCCTAGACTATGACTGGCGTAGATACCAACCATGCCGACAAGAACGGCGCTGAACATGAACTTTATGATAGTCATATCTTTGAGCAACATAAAGCCAACCTGTTTTTCAAAACGCAACACTTCTCCTTTTTGGAGAAGAAATCCAAAAACACAACCTGTAGTCAGTCCGAGAAGTAGTTCCATGGGTCACCTCCCTCGCCCATACAAAAGGCGGGCTGTTAGTACACCGGAAAGTAAAAAAATACCAGAGCAAGCAAACCGCTGACTGCCAGCTGCATGTTGCCAGAAAGACCATGGCCGCTTGGACAACCACCGGCAAGCCTAGCACCGAAAAGGAGAATGGCGCCACCCGAAAAAGCTGAAATGCCGCGAAGCATAGAACTGGGTCCAAACCTCTCTTTCCAGATAGGAGGAACAGTTTCATATTTGCTACTATTGCCAAGACGTGCGGACAGAAGGGCCCCTAGAAAAATACCTGCTACCACCATCATTTGCCAGTCAACCTTGATCTTGGTTTTAAGGAAATACGCATTGGCGCTCACATGCTCTGTTGCAACGACTTGTTCAGCCAGTCCGGCAACGCGCACAAATGTTGTTGAGGCCCCCAGGTATTTGGGTTTGTCAAGAATAGCTGTAGTGACCAGGACGGTCACGGTTGCCAAAACACCCACCAATGCTCCGGCGAGGTATGGACTCCAGTGTTTGGCCGATAGCAATGACTTCATAGCCTTTCCTCCATGAAAATGGTTTTCCTCTTGTAATTTAAAACTAAACAAAAGGTACCGTTTGCAGATCCTGTGGACAAAATTATGAAAGCACTTTCAAGTCTATTCCCTGCTAAAATAAAGTCAAGAACTACAATATGGTACAAACAATACGCAATACCAGCCGCAATACATACAGATAGTTAAAATGCAAAAAGATACTATTTTTTTTCAGGTGGCTCTATTTGGTCTTTATCAGGCAGTTTGTGAACATAAAAACATGTGATACCATTTGATATAAGCACAATGCCAGTTGCAAAAATATACATTGAGTCTAATTCGTCATAATTAAGATTGATGACTTTTCGAACTATCGCCATCAGCGATAGCCCTTCATTTATATCGATGCGATCATGGAAAGATCATGAACCAAGGCTAGCGATGCAATCTGCAGATGTTTGCTATTCAGATTATTCGTATCTATTGTGACTGCAACTCATTGTATCTAATCTTGCCCTTGGTAGCAGTCTACCGCCGATTTCGCCGAAAGGCTAAGTTTACGAGGAGTATTTTATATGAGAACTGTCGTGCTGCACCTCCCGATCTTGCTCCTTCTGCTCGTATTGCCCCTCACTTTTCCACTATTTCAGGCGGAGGGAGCCCAGCCTGTACCGGTAATAGTAAAAAAAGTAGAGACCAGTCGTTTTACTGACCGGGTGGAGGCGCTTGGTACCCTGCGGGCCAAGGAATCGGTGGAGATTACCGCTACTATAACGGATACCATCACTGCGATCCATTTTGAGGATGGGCAACGCGTTCAGAAGGGGGATATACTCATTGAAATGACCAGTGCAGAAGAACACGCTCTGCTTGAAGAAGAGATGTCGACTCTTTCTGAAGCAAAAAAACAGTTCAAGCGCCTGGAAACACTAGCTAATAGAGGCGCCACTGCAACGGCGATTTTTGATGAACAGCAGCGTAAGCTCGACACCGCCCAAGCCAGGCTACGGGGTATAGAATCCCGGCTCCGGGATCGTTTGATAATCGCCCCTTTTTCAGGTGTGGTCGGACTTCGCAACATCAGTGTGGGAGCTCTTATCGAACCGGGTGATCGCATCACGACCCTGGATGATGACAGCATCATGAAGCTTGATTTCACCATTCCTTCTGTACATCTTGCTGCTATCCACAAGGGACTGGTTATTGAAGCAAAATCGTCAGCCTATGGTGAGAGGGTCTTTAACGGGCAGATTGATAGCATTGACAGCAGGATTGATCCCGCGACCAGGGCAATTGTGGTCAGGGCTATCCTGGCAAACGAGGAGCGGCTCTTGAAACCCGGGCTTCTCATGACGGTAACGCTATTAAAGAACCCCCGAGATGGACTGGTCGTTCCGGAAGAGGCCTTGATCCCGTCTGGTAAAAGCAACAATGTTCTTGTTGTACAACCTGAAGCTTCCCCAACTCTCGCCGAGCAGCGCGAGGTGCAGATTGGCGTGCGTCGCCCAGGTGAGGTCGAGATAGTTGAAGGTCTTACGGCTGGTGAATATGTAATAATCCATGGAACTCAGCGGGTCAGACCTGGTCAGCCGGTATCTGTTATTGCCTCGGCAGAGGGAGGCGAACCTCTTCGAGAGCTCCTTAGGCAGAAGCAGGGAGACATGGCCAAATGATACTCTCTGATATCTCTGTCAAAAGACCGGTTTTCGCTTCAGTCCTCTCTCTCTTGTTGGTAGTTTTTGGTCTGGTAGCCTTTAACCGCCTGCCCCTGCGTGAATATCCCGATATTGATCCACCGGTGGTCAGTGTGGACACCCTCTATCCCGGCGCTTCAGCCAATGTTGTTGAAACCCAGATCACCCAGCTCATTGAGGAGCGGATCGCCGGAGTTGAAGGCATTCGTTCGATAAGCTCACAGAGTGAAGATGGCCGCTCTGTGGTGACGATCGAGTTCAACACCGACCGCAATATAGATGGGGCCGCCAATGACATCCGGGATCGAATTTCAACAATTGTGGACGACCTCCCCGTGGAGGCTGATCCTCCTGAAATTCAGAAGGTTGACTCCAACCATGATGTCATCATGTGGATGAATCTCTCCAGTGACCGGCTCAATGTTCCGGAATTAACAGATTATGCAGATCGCTACCTGGTCGATCGTTTTTCTGTGCTTGATGGGGTGTCGAGGGTCCGCATTGGGGGGGCTCAGGATTTTGCCATGCGCATCTGGCTCAAGGGCAGTGAGATGGCCGCCAGGAATATTACTGTTAGCGATATCGAAAACGCCATTCGTTCCGAAAATATTGAACTGCCTGCCGGGACCATAGAATCATCAACTCGAAGCCTGACAGTGCGGATTAACCGTGCCTTCCGTACCGCGAAGGATTTTCAGCGTCTAGCAGTAAAGCGGGGTGAAGACGGTTATATCATCAGGCTGCTGGACGTCGCCCGGGTGGAACGGGGCACCGTTGAAAACCGCACCTTTTTCAGGGGTAATGGTGAGGCCATGGTGGGCTTGGGAATCATCAAACAGTCAACGGCAAATACCATTGATGTAGCCCGCAGTGCCAAGGCAGAGATGATCAGGCTCAACCCGAATCTACCGAAAGGAATGGAAATAAAACAGAGTTTTGATACTTCGGTGTTCATTGAAGGGGCCATTAAGGAAGTATATAAAACCCTGCTGATTGCAATCGGTCTGGTAATCCTGGTAATTTTCCTGTTTCTTGGAGATGTAAGGGCGACTATTGTACCGGCAATCACTGTTCCGGTTTCTGTGGTTGCAACCTTTATTGCTCTTAATGTCTTTGGTTTTTCCGTTAACCTTTTGACCCTACTGGCTCTGGTTATGGCTATCGGCCTGTTGGTGGATGATGGTATTGTGGTATTGGAAAATATCCATCGCCGGATCGAGGAAAATAACGAACCACCGCTTGTAGCCGCCTTCTTGGGTACCCGCCAGGTTGGTTTTGCCGTTGTTGCCACAACCCTGGTATTGATTTCGGTCTTTGTGCCTATCGCCTTTCTGCAGGGAGATGTCGGTCGTCTGTTTTCTGAATTTGCTCTGACTATGACCGCAGCTGTTAGTTTTTCGAGTCTTGTGGCTCTCAGCCTATCGCCGATGCTGGCATCTCTGCTACTGAAAAAAAAGACTTCAAGGATCAAATCGTCTGCCCGTATTGACCGCTTTTATCGATCTATTCGCAAACTCTATCGACATACACTGCTTACCACATTAAGACGACCAGTGCTTGTCGCTGCCTTTTTTTTGGGGCTGTGCGGCGGCACCGTCTGGCTGTTCCAGCAGATCCCCAGTGAATATGCCCCAAAAGAGGATCGTGGGGCGTTCTTCGTTTTGGTCAACGGGCCTGAAGGTGCAACCTTCTCCTACATGCAAGATTATATGGATGAGATTGAACGGCGCTTACTACCTTTTGTTGAAAGTGGCGAGGCCAACAGGCTGCTGGTGAGGACACCCCGCTCGTTCTTAAATTTTTCCAACTTCAATAGCGGTATTGTAATCTTTACATTAAACAGCTGGAGCGAGCGACGTTCCGCCTGGGCCATTATGGATGATGTGCGGTCCCTAATGGCAGACCTCCCTGGAGTCCTTGCCTTTCCGGTAATGCGCCAGGGCTTTGGCGGGTCAATCCAGAAACCGGTACAGTTTGTCATCGGTGGCGGCACCTATGCTGAACTTGCCAACTGGCGCGATACACTGCTGGCCAAGATTGCAGAAAACAATCCAGGCCTTGTTGGGATTGACTGGGATTATAAAGAAACAAAACCCCAGCTTCAGGTCAATATTGACTATACTCGGGCGGCAGAACTGGGGGTAACTGTAGGAAATATCGGCAGGACTCTCGAGACCATGCTCGGCTCGCGTCGGGTTACCACTTTTCTTGAGGAAGGTGAGGAATATGATGTCATCATGGAGGGTGAGCGTAAAAGTCAGCGGAGCCCTACCGATCTCCAGGCTATTTATGTACGTTCAGAACGGACAGCGGAGCTGGTCCCCCTTGGCAACCTTGTCACCTTAGAGGAGTTTGCTGACTCCAGCAACCTAAACCGGTATAACCGGGTGCGGGCTATAACCCTTCAGGCCAATCTGGCCGACAACCTGGTGCTTGGAGATGCTCTTGATTATCTAGAAAATCTCGTAAATGATAATCTGCCGGAACAGGTAATTATCGATTATAAAGGCATTTCAAGAGATTATAAGAGTTCGTCACAATCCATTCTTTTTGTTTTCCTGCTCGGATTACTGGTGGTCTTTCTAGTGTTGGCCGCCCAGTTTGAAAGCTATATCCACCCCTTGGTGATTATGTTAACCGTGCCCCTGGCTATGGCCGGCGGACTTCTTGGACTGTATTCAACCGGAAATACATTAAATATTTACAGCCAGATAGGGCTAATCATGCTCATTGGTCTCGCCGCCAAAAATGGTATCCTTATTGTTGAGTTTATCAATCAGCAACGTATCGCAAAGATGTCTTTTTTCAGAGCTATCCTGTACGCCTCTGAGGTACGGCTCAGGCCTATCATGATGACAGGAATCACCACTGCAGCCGGAGCGGTTCCCTTAATTCTCTCATCAGGTGCAGGGGCAGAAACACGAATGGTCATTGGTGTCGTGGTACTGACCGGAGTCTTATCCGCCACCATCTTCACGCTCTATGTAGTCCCCGTCGCGTACAGTATCTTTGCAAGAAAAACAGAGACACCAGGAGCCCGCAGTCAACAACTGGAGCGAGAACAGCAGCTATTGCAAAAGAGGAGATAAGACAGAAACGTCTTAGAGAGCAACGAACCGACACATAGAAGTCAGTATACTAAACACCTTTTTCAGCTCCAAAGCTGCCTATATCCTTTTAACCAAGATCATTGGCAACAATAAGCAGGAAATCAGGTCTCCTTCGCAAATATTCATACTTGGGGAATATGTCGGTAATACATCATCCTCTGTGCAGTGATTGAAGCAAATATCCAAAATAAGATTCATTTGAACCAAACGATTTCAAGGCGAAATCTTTTATTGAGGTCGATTCCGGGCACAGATCAGCAAAGGTCGTTTAGTGGTCTCATAGTTGCTGCTTTGTACTTTTCCGACGTAACTTGATGCCAGCCTTTCGTTTCTTGGCAACAGCAAGATAGTCCTTTCTCGCCTGTTGACGGTAGGTCCTGGGTTTCTTCCTGCGGGTACTTAATTTAAACAGCTCGTCAATTATGGCCTCAGACACCTCTCGTGCTTCATCCAACAGACTCAGATCTGTGGGATAACGAATAGCCAGTTCAGCAACAGTGGCATCTACCACCATCTGCCCCTGGTTCTCAGCCTTTTCTTCCTCGGGCTGATTGGTACTTTGACGACTGGCTTTCTTCTCCTCAATACTAGCCAAAATCGTTTGCTCAAAAGAAGCGAAAACTGCCGTGCCCACTCTTCTGCGGATGGTAACAAACAGGCTCGGGGTGAACGGGGCTTCGTCTTTGTAGCTGGAAAGTCCAACAAACCACCGCAGATATGGATTCTCCTGGATCGGAAGTACGGTCTCCTCATCACTGAGGTTGAGCTTGTGTTTGATTATGACAGCACCGATAACCAAGCGAGCACCCTTTCCAGGACGGCCTCTGGTTGCATCCATACTTTTATAGTATCCAACTGCAAGTTCGTCCAATGGAATGACCTCGCTCGAGTTTGACGTGGTCAAGTAAAAGTTGACACTTTTCTTAGGCCGCCTCTTTTAGCTCCATCATTTTTTCAAAATCATTTGGGCTGAGATAGCCAAGATACGAATGCAGCCTTCTACTGTTGTAAAACATCTCGATGTAATCAATTCTCTACTCGTCAGAAGGGCAATGTCCCTGCTGCTGAAAGCCTTCCTTTTGTACGTTGTATATCTCGTACTCTACCGGATCAGCACACCGGAGAATATCTGGAAACTTGCCCAGCAGTTCGGGACCAGGGCCCAGAGTATCTATACGGGGTTCTTTGAGGTTAAACCTCACCTGCTGCCCGTGGCTACAGAAACTGCCATCCTTATGCTTGTGGCCGCAATTATCCCGTATGGCTCGGTGTACTTTCTGGATATATGGCATAGATATCTAGTCAAAAAGAACAAAAAGATCATTTCAGCCTAACCGTAGGAGGCATACATGGCCGAAAAAAGTGGATCGAAACCATCCTGGCAAGAAATCCAGGAGAAAAAAATCAACATGGCCAAAGAGCGAGGCTCCCGGGTCTTGAAAGTCAATTCTCCCCTTGGTTCAACCATGTTCGATATTCTTCGACAATTTGACATTGCGTATGCACACTTCAAGGCCAGGCTAGGTGAAATGGACGGTATATCACACGAAGAGGGAGAAGAGCTGATGGCTGAAGGACGAGAGATTGTTATGGCTTTCTCAGACTATACGGCGAGGTTGAGTAAGAGAATACGATTTAGATATTACACGCCACGAGAAATCGATGCATTTATGAAAACAGATCAGCCGGAAAAGGTGGAATGATCTGTAGAAATCGAAACGCTTTCTGAAATATTTCACGTTATATATTTGATTTAATCTGACAATACAAGTTGAACACCCTAGCCTGAGAGTTAAATGTAAAATTGCAGCTTTGCAGAAATTATGAATGTTACCAAGGGAGATTTCTCAATTCTGAGATAGTGAGGAATTACCGAATTTGCAAAAGAATTATCTTTGAAATGAACAAATCAAAGATTTGCCCCCTTCCCAACTTAGTTACGAGAAACTCAGCGGTTGATGTCAAATTGCTGCAAGATCAGTTTACAAGGAATTTCATGCGAAAATTGGCGTAAAGACTGTGCAATCGGTGGAGAAACACTCTGCACTACTACACACCACATAAACCCCCAATATAAATAAATAAGTTGCCTCGATAATGCTGACAAGGTACTGTGATTAGTAGAAGAAGTTATTCAAGAATCATGGCCCACTTGGTAAAGCGATTTCTTATCACTTCACCTGTTGGAGTCTATCTCTTATCAATTTTCCCATTTAGTTGAGGTTTGTGTGATGTTGTCCAGGTTCCGACTATCAATTATTATTTTTCTACTATTCCTATTTACCGGTTGCGCAAGACAAATCCCATTGTACGAACAGTTACCTGAGTTAAGTTTTTCCGATCATGAGAAAGTACTAATATCTGTAGTTGATAACAGATGGAGGATTAAAGCAGGAAAACCTAAGGAATTTATAGGGACAGCTCATGCAAATTTCGGTCTTACTCAACTTGATTGGGATGTTGCTCGTGTTCTAGCAACTGAGGATGAAGATAGAATGAGATCTTTGTCACAGTGGCTTGAACACAGGATAGTAAATAGTTTCAGAATTGCTGGATGGTATTATAGTGAAGTTGTATATCTCGATAAGGTCCCATCAGAAGTTGATGCAAAAAATATCCTAGAAGATAATCAAGCATCGGCCCTTATGCTTTTCGATCTTAATGAGTGGTTTATTGACATGAGTATTGGGCTGGCACCGGTTCTTAATTTTAACACAAATACGAATACTTACATCTACAAGCCAGGAGTAGGAAAAGTATTAGAAAAGAACTTCAAATCTAGAAATGCGGCTAAATTGTCAGGAAACCAATCTCCGCAAGATGCTATTATAAAAGCATATAAAGTACAGCTTCAAAAAATCTTAACAGATCGTGCAGTCAAAGAATCTCTAGTTCGATAAAGTAGAGGTAACATATAATTTCTAAATAACTTAAATTTGACTTTTCGTCATATTTTTCATGAAGCATGATGCGTATAGGGTCCATTTCCAAAAAAATATTATTTCGAGATCTCCCCAAATTACAGATAACCTGAAGCGTTTTGATCCCGATCTGCTATACGCTGCTGAATCCATTCTTGAACTTCAGACTCCACCCACCCGACAGCCCGAGCGCCAAGATTTATTTGCTTAGGAAATTTATCTTTTTTGATTAGCTCATAAATTTGGGACCGTGATATTCCGGTAAGATTTTTCACCTCTGGCAGTCGTATAATTCTACTATTCACTGTCATGGTATTATCTCCTTGATGGTGAATCTATTTACTCTTAGCCTCGTCCAAGCTTACCTATTTTATCGATGGCTACCAACTTATGGTCATGAAGCAAATGCGTGTAACGCTGCACCATCTGCAAAGTTCTGTGACCTAAAATATCAGCGAGAGTACGAATATCAACTCCGGCCATGATCAAATGACTGGCCGCAGTGTGACGAAGGTCGTGCATGTGTATGTCAGGTAAGCCAGCCCGTTTTTTGGCAGCATCAAAGGCTTCCCTGAATTTTATTCCTGGCCTCGCTTTGACTCTATCTGACTGTAGTTGCCCCTCGTTTAAGAAGACCATGTTCTCATCACGTCCTCCAGT
Organism: Desulfosediminicola flagellatus; assembly: GCF_005116655.2. Classification (GTDB taxonomy): domain Bacteria; phylum Desulfobacterota; class Desulfobulbia; order Desulfobulbales; family Desulfocapsaceae; genus Desulfopila; species Desulfopila flagellata. The sequence continues at coordinate 5,799,422 of NZ_CP050698.1, forward strand.
GAGTTCTCTCAAGCTAGATAATTCGGCAACAAGCCCCTTGGTTAAAGGAACCCAGCGGGGATCTTTATTCTTAGTATCAGATAGATAAACTACTCTTTTCTTGAAATTAATTTGTCGCCAATACAAACCAGCTGCTTCAGATGCCCTCATCCCAGTATGTAAGAGCGTTAAAACATAATAGTAGAGACTCTTGTTTCTGGCTTTACGACAAGCTTCCAGCAGCTTGGAAGCTTCATCTTCTGTCAAAAAGCGGGTCCTTCCACGAGGTGGAGCAGGCCGCTCTATACCGGACACCGGATTTTCAACAGGAATTCCCCATTCTTTTTTAGCTTTGGTGAAAAGATGTGAGAGTAAAGCCAACTCTTGTCGGACTGAATAGGCTGAGACCTCTTGCAACCTCGTGTCGCGGTATTGCGCCACAATAGCAGTAGAGATCGAACCAAACGGCGTTTCTGTTCCAATGTGCTCAACGAGTCTAGCCGCAGAAGCCTTCTCTCGCATATGGGTAGTTACCGCTTTGTTACAGGAAATTGTTTCGAGATATTTTTGTACAGCCTGGCTGAAGCTAACACTCATTGCCAATCGCGGATCGTTATACTTTTTGGCTTTTATGCTCTCTTCGGTTTTGACAGCCCATGCTAATGCTTCACCCTTCGTATCAAAAGTCCGACTGACCGATGGATAGCCCTTGATACGAATCGTTGCAATGTGACTCCAGCCATTCTTCTTTTTTCTCTTTGTGAGTCTGGCCATATTTTTTGCTCCAAAAATGTTCCATTTTTGTTCCACTAATTCAGAAAAAGATAGCACTAAACAGCAAAAGATAGCAAAAGGTGAGGAAAACCCAATAAGCATAAAAAAAGGGCTTTATCCTTATATTACAAGGATAAAGCCCTAAAATCAACTGGTGCCGGAGGTCGGAATCGAACCGACACGGAGTTGCCCCCGCTGGATTTTGAGTCCAGTGCGTCTACCAGTTTCACCACTCCGGCGTAGCAGTCCTTATACCGTATTATTTCCTTTGCAGTCAAGAAGAAAGCAGAGTCTTTCCTCAAGACAATTCCTTTTTACTGCAGGTTGCTTTTAAAATTCCATTCCAATTGCGTACTGTGTGCTATTCAGTCTGGCCGTTACTATCGGTGATTTCCTGAAGTGTTGCCAGAATCGCTGGTTGATCGACATCATCGGCAACAAATACCTGGCCTATTCTGCTGGGGATAACAAAACGGATTATATCACCTACCCTCTTTTTATCGTTCTCCATCGCTTTAAGCAGTAACTGACTTGAAAGATAAGGGATACGAATCGGCAAATTAACCTTTTTTAATTTTTCTTCGATAGATTCCTGTAGATCAGCAGAGCAATGCCCCAACCGGGCTGACAGATTCGCAGCGGCCACCATACCCATTGCAACAGCTTTGCCATGGCAGATAGAGTATCCACTCACCTGTTCGATCGCATGGGCGAAGGTATGACCAAAATTCAGGAAAAAACGCCGACCATGGTCAAAGGGGTCTTCCTGCACAATGGCGATTTTCACCTGAATCGCCTGCGCCACAAGAGCCTGAACATCAAAGAGTGAGGTGAAAAGTGTACCAGCTTCATGGTGCCAGTTGCCGTTTTCTACCTTTTCCAGCAGGTCAGAATCTGCAATCAAACCATGTTTGATGACCTCAGCCATACCTGAGCTGAATGCCTCTGCCGGGAGTGTTTGAAGCGTTGCAACGTCTGCAATCACCATTGAGGGCTGCTTGAAGACACCAATCAGGTTTTTTCCCTGCGGCAGATCAATACTGGTCTTGCCGCCAATGCTGGTATCCGCCATAGCCTGCAGGCTAGTCGGACACTGGATCAGGTTTACGCCCCGCATATAGGTTGCCGCAACAAAGCCGGCAATATCACCAACCAGGCTGCCACCTAATGCGACTATTGTTCCTGAACGGTCAAAGCCGATCTCAATGAGCTGCTCATAAATAGTCTGAACTGTAGCCAGTGTTTTGCGTTCATTACCAACCGGTATAGCAATAACGTGATCAACGTCCCCACAACTCAGGCCGTAAAGTTCCTGAACTGCAGTGTCGGTTATCACAACGATTGTTCCGGTTACGCCTGCCAACTGACGAATGAACGGCAAAATACCGCTTCCCACCACATATTCATATGGCTGAGCCGGGTGATCAATGGAGAATCGCTTCGGATCATCCTGGAAAATTTCCAGTAGATCATCTGCTACTTCATCCGGCTGTTTGTCGTTGGTGACAATCTTCTGGAAACGATGATATCCCTTCTGCCGCTCTTTTAAGAGTTCAATCACCAGTTCGCCAGGATTAGGCACCTCAAGTAGTGGTCGTTTATGCTCATTGTCACTTTCTATGCGGGATAAAATTTCCTGCGGTGTGGCAATCAGACAGAAAACCCTGCCGTCCCTGCTGAGCGCTTCCACATTGGCCGGGTCCAGCATCAGTCGGCCACCTGTTGAAATAACAAGTCCCTCCCGTTTGCCAAGTTCCTTGGCAATATCTGACTCCATCTGCCTGAAGGCGGCCTCACCATGCTGGCGAAATATCTCAGAAATAGAGATCCCCTGTCGCTCCTGAATGAGGTCATCAGTATCAATAAATTCCCGGTTCAGCTGGGCAGCGATCTTTTTCCCTACGGTGGTCTTCCCGGTACCCATAAAGCCAGTCAGGACTATATTTTTTTTATCCTTATTCTGCATAACTCTCATAGCGTGTTATCAGTTTGACTGTCGTATGCCCCGGAAGCTGGCCTATGCATAAATGCATAGCCTTGCTGTGCGATAGATCCGTTTAGTATTTCACACGTTTCTCCTCACGCAATTCAAAGCACTTTCCAGTTCATCAGATAATGGTTGAACCATATCCCTGACGTTCTTCCGCTCTGCCGTATGAAGAGCCGCTGTAATTTGCGGGATCAGCTCGTTTTCAGGATAAAAACGTATCCTGCCGAACGTCTCCCACACAGCAAAACGACCGTGTAAAAACGTATCTTCGCTTCCGCGATCAGTGTCTTGCCGGAGCAACCACTCCAAAGACTGTTTTACGTGACTCAGACAGTTGTCAATGAGCAATCCTCCCAGTAGCAGGCCGTCAAGACCTCCACCTTCAGAGAGGAGAGCGCAATCTTCTGCGATACATGTATAATAATACGCATGCCGCCAATTTGCAGCATTACTGCCTGTCAGGCATTTCCGCGCGAACTTGCGTACATCCACATGCATAGTGTACAGGGCAGAGATAGTATCATAAACCAGCAGGTTAAGTCGACAGAGTAATTCGAGCTGTTGCTGCACATCCACCCGCTCATCCGGTTCATCCGAAACTACCCAGCCGGCAGCATCAAGCGTAAAACTATCTGAAAACACTGAACAATTACAAAACGTCATGAGTGTCGCAGTGGGAAGTTTCTCAAACAACATTTTTAACAAATGATCTACTATAGAGGGCTGCTCTTCTCTGTTCGCTGATTGAAATCCATCTATCAGACTCACCATGCGTGAAGGATTCCAGTCTTCGGTTTCACTACATATCGAACATAGAGCAGCGAATAAATGTACAAACAGAGGAGAACTCTCCCGCACTATGGCCTGCTCAACACCATCAGGTTCTGCATTTGGAAACAGTAAGGTAAAAAGCTGCCTGGAATCTGCCAGCGAGAGGTTGCCAAGTTTTACACAACAGGCATCAGGTAAATTTATCGGCAGACGACTTGTAACTATCATTGCGCAACCCGCAGGGGGAATCAGCGATGCAATATCTGTAGAATCCGTAACCTGATCGGCAATAATAAGTAGTTTCCTGCCTTCAAGAAGAGAGATGTATTGTCTATGAAGCTCTGTAATATCGTTAGATAATCGAGCCAGCGGATCAATTGTATGGATAACCGCCTGAAAGATCTGCAAAGCATCAGAAAGATTCTCCACGATCTCAGAGCAGCGAATGATCATCTGTCCATCAGAGAATTTTTTTTGCATCTTCTCTGCCGCAAGTAGAGCAAGTTCTGTCTTTCCAACCCCATCCTCACCGCTAATCAGAGCTACCCTGCCTGCAGAAAATTCACGTCTACCTCCCTCAGCAAGACCCATTATCAGAGAATCCAGTTCTGCCTGTCTGCCTATCAGCTTGCCTGGAGGTCGCGGCGCTTCATGTATCTTGGAAATATATATCTGCAGTTGTTCAGTCATATTTATCCCATGTCGTTATCAGGAATGGAGTTGATACCATGTGAAAAAAATGGACACCTGTGACACTTCATGCAAAAGAATAGTGCACCCCAAAAAGCACACATGCCCTGGCTGCTATTTCGCAGTCAGGGCATGCAGTCTTTGACGTTACCTATGTCCGGGGATTTGCATCATGAGGTAACTGCAGCGTGGCTTGTGCCTCGGCCTGCGAAAAATTGTATTGATCAGAAATCCAGGCTATGAGTTCGGTTTGTGAAAATGATAAAAGCTCAGGTGATCCTCCAGAGCCTTTGCACAGCGCTCATAATCACGCGCAAGCGCTGCATCGACTATGAGCTGGTGCTCTTCGATGATATCATTTCCACGAAAACCGTTTGTCTTGAGATCGACCATTACATACTGTCGAAACTGGTCGAAAACCCGCTGATGATAAATGCTATGAAGCTGAGAACCACAATCAGCTATAAGAGCCGCGTGGAATTCCCAATCACACTGGTGCCATATCTTGCAATGTGCCTCCTCATCCAGACGCATTTTTTCCTCAACGTAGGCAAGCTTCTGGTGCGCAGCGACCAGATTACTCTCCCAGTCGATCCCGCCGTTTTGTATAGAATGTTTCACGCCATCAGTTTCGAGCAGGACACGCATACGGGTCAAATCACTCAGACGGGCAGAAGAGGTCTGGGCCACCCGAAAACCTTTCTGGTCCTCCGAGTCGACCAGATCTTCGGTGGCCAGACGTGCCAGGCTCTCCCTGATCACATTGACCCCCATGCCGTAACGCTCTTTGAGCATCTCGATCTTCAGCTTGCTCCCCGGAGCGTGATGCCCCATAAGGATGTCAGTTTTCAGTGCCTCATAAAGGCCGCTTGTGTTTTTCTGTATCATATTTTCACTTCAATTGTGTTGCGTACAAAAAAAATCAGTGATGTACGTTCTGGAACAGTTCGAGTGGCAAGCCAGAACCTATTCCAGCGGATACCTCTTAAGAAACTCCGATTCAACAGTGCTTGCATCCGGTGTAATTCCGGTAAAACGCTCAAAGGCGTTCAATCCCTGATAAAGAAACAACCGAAAGCCCGACAAGGTTGAAATCCCGCAATCTTCACATTGTCGAATAAATGCTGTTTCTACTGGTGTGTAAACAGCATCAAACGCCCAATTTTGAGATCGAAACCCTTCCTGCGGAAACGGATTACCCGGATATTGAAACATTCCTACAGGCGTTGCATTGATCAGCCCGTCAGCACCCAGCATCTCCGCCACCAGATCGTCTCCGGCCACCTTCGCCGGAATGTCGTGATAACAGAGCTGACTTACAAGCTTTTCTGCAACACCCGGCTCTAAATCATAAATAACCAGTTCGGTTAATGCCAGTTGTTTTAATGCAAAGGCTATTGCAACACCAACTCCACCGGCCCCGAGCATAAGAACCCGTCCAGGCGAATAATTACTACCAAACTGATTGACAAATGCATCGTAAAACCCTGAATAATCGGTATTGTCTGCCACCATTTTTTCTGATTCAAACAATACTGTGTTAACTGAGGTCAAACCGGTCGGAAAATGATCCAGCAGAGTAACTGTCTTAAATGCATCCTGTTTATATGGATGCGTGACATTTACCCCGCGAAAACCTTCACCACTACAACGCTTAAGCTCATCCGAGATGGATACAGGAGTTGGGTGTTCTCCAAGATCCATAACCTGATAGGTCACCTGCAGTCCGTACATCTCTCCCAGTAACTCATGCAGCACTTTTGCACGGGTTCGACTGATGCCATTACCCAACAATCCTAATTTAACTGTCTTTGACATACCTTCCTCTTAATACCCCAGTAAACGTGGTAAACCGATAACAGTTATCGGAACAAAAGTGATGATGATAAGCACCAATAATTCGACCAGAAACAGCGGGAATATCTGGCGCGACAATCGGCCAAGACCAACCTTCGCCACAGAGTCCGCCACAAAAAGACACAGCCCCATCGGCGGTGTAATCAGACCGATCATAAGATTGAATACGACAAGGATACCGAAGTGTGTCGGATCAACACCCATGCTTGTTGCAATTGGGTGTAAGATGGGCACAAGTACCAGCATTGCTGCGATGCCTTCAAGAAAGAGACCGACAACAAGAAAGAGAATCATGGTTGAAACAAGGAACATCCATTTCGCAGTCATGTAATGCATGGCGAAATCGGTGATCATATTCGGAACCCGATTATAGGTGAGTAACCAGTTGGCTGCTGCAACCGCCGATATGACTATCAGAATAACTGAGCTGTCCCGCATTGATTTCGCAAAAATTTTTGGTAAATCTGTCAACTTCAGTTCGCGAAAGATAAAGAGACCGACAACCATCGCATACGCCACTGCAAAACTGGCAGCTTCTGTGGGTGTAACAACACCAGCCAAGATAGTACCAACAACAAATACAGGCATAAAAAGGGGTATTATCCCCTGTATCAGGGTCTTTCTGCGAGACGCCCAATCGGCCTGCGCATAATCTTTCTTCTCGTAATCACCGGCAAAAATCATGACATAAATAGAAAGAAAGATAGCCAGCAGAATGCCCGGCGTGACACCTGCTAAAAATAGAGCAGGGACCGACACCCCAGTAACTGTAAGTGCATAGATAATTACAGGAATACTCGGAGGAATAATGGGCCCGATGACTGACGAAGCTGCCGTAAGAGCTGCCGCGAAATCACGAGGATACCCTTTTTTCTCCATTTCCGGGATAAACACCCTGCCAATGGCCGAGGTGTCTGCAACAGCTGAACCGGATAAACCGGCAAATATTACCGAAGCCCAGATGTTAACCATTGCAAGGCCGGCCCGAAAACGCCCAACCAGGATACTGGCAAAAGCTATGATGCGACTGGTTATCCCGGATTCGTTCATCAACTCACCCGCCAGGATAAACAGAGGAATAGCCAGAAGAGGATAGGATTTTATGCCGCCAAACATCTGTGTGGCAACCAACCGTATACTGTAGGGAAATTCGCCAACGGCCATAAAATAAAGCAAAGCTGCTACTATCGAAAAGGCAACCGGCACTCCGATGAGAAGGAAACTGCCTAAAATTACATAGACCATATCAAACCTCCTCTCGTATCTGAACTACTTCTCTGGGTGAGAGGCGAATGAGCAATCTCAAAAGAGCCGCAATGGCCAGCGCCCCGCCTCCTATAATCATAGCTGCCTGATACGGGTAGAGATGACCAAGCCAGATCATATCGCCCCAACCGGTCAAACTACGAAGGTCTTTGGCGAGATTGATAAGCCCGGAAGACTCAAGACCGCCACGTTTTACAGTAAACAGATACCCTGAGTAGGTGAGCAGCCCTCCGGTAGCTATCATGATCAGGTCGACCACAAAGTACAGCTTTTGCGTAGCCCACTCCGGCAGAAAGCCTACCAGAATAGTAAAACGGATATGGCGATCCTGCAGATAGGCCCAGGCAACTCCGAACATGACCCCATATATTGCTATAAAAACAGGCATTTCTTCACCCCACTCCAATGACTTACCAATGGTGTATCGGCGAATGGAGTTAATGAAAACTATCATGAAGACCGTGAACATCGATAGACCTGCGCCACCTGCAAAGAGGCGGGAGAAGAACGTTGAAATTTTCAATACAGTCTGGTGCATTGGACGAACCTCAAAGTGATGTAAATCGTCGCTGGAGCAGGCTAGGAGGCTGTCCGAGAGTAGGAATTATTTATACATTCCTAAGATTTTGAGAGAAAGACCATTCTCGGACAGACTCCTGGGCAGAACAACGCCAACTGAGGCGTAAGCGGTGAAAACTGCCCCAGTCGGCAAAACACGACTACTGTTGTTTATTTTGAAGCTTCAGCTACAGCTGCGTCAAGTTTGGTTATCCATGAAGCATCATCTCCAAGCTCTTCAGCAAGCCACTTTTTAACTGCAGGCTGCGCAAGCTTTTTGAACTCAGCCATCTCGGCTGCTGTTGGAGAATGCACCGCCATACCATCAGCGGCAACTTTTGTTACGCCTTCAGCCGTATTGTACTGCTGAATCGCGCGACCCATTGTACCTGCAATGCGGGCAGCTTTGTTGATGATTGCCTTATCGCTATCCGGCAGTGACTGAAAAAACTCATCATTAATCACGATGAAATCAGCAGCATACACATGACCGTCAAGCACCAGATATTTCTGCAATTTATGGAGATTATTATTGTAAATAACGCCAACAGGATTTTCCTGCCCATCAACTACACCAGTTGACAAGGCATTCGGCAACTCGGACCATGCAATCGGGGTAGGCTCACCACCAAGTCCTTTCACCATCTCAACATACAAAGGGATAGGCTGAACGCGGAACTTCAAGCCTTTCATATCTTTTGGTGATTTGATTTCCCGTACATTGTTGGTGAAGTTCCGAAAACCTGTTTCACCGTAGGCAAGGGTCCTCAGACCGGTTTTTTCCAAACAAAACGCTCCAAGCTCTTTACCAAACGGGCCGTCAAGTACGTCCCAGGCAATTGTAGGGGAGGAGAATGTATAGGGAATGTTCAATACGTCTACAGGTTTACAAATTTTGGCCATGGCTCCGGAAACAATTGCCATGTGGGTTGTGCCTTCCTGAACCTGTTGAACCAGATCCCCTTCATTGCCAAGAGACTTCGCCGGAAAAAGCTCAACAGAGATATCTGTCTCACCTTCCACGATATTTTTGAAAATTATACCAGCTGCGCCCTTCTTTGAAGTCTGCCATTCTGCAGGATCGACGTGACCTAACTTGATCGTTGGACCGGCAAAGGCATTTGCACTGAAAGCTGCTATGGTTCCCGCAATACCTAAGGCTAAAATTGAACGAATCATGGTCTCCTCCCATCTGTGTTTGTCTTTACGTGAATTCACGCTGTTGGATTGTCTTTGCAACGGTGCTACCGCAAATCATCATCTATTTTTAGATAATATCATCTATTTTATATTTCATCACCTCTTAATGCATCTAAAAGAACAATTTATTAGTACGATACGTGACTATCGCGGAGAATATCGCGGGTGATTCTGCCAATATTTCCGAGATTTTCACATACATGTACGCCGTTTTCCCTGAGCGCCGCTAATTTGGCTTGCCCTGTGCCGTTACCACCGGTGATTATGGCACCGGCATGTCCCATTCTTCTGCCCGGCGGTGCAGTTAAGCCAGCGATAAAGCCGATAACTGGTTTAGTCACATGCGTATTGATAAATTCGGCTGCCTGCTCTTCGGCATTGCCACCGATCTCTCCCACCATGACAATGGCTTTTGTCTCAAGATCTTCCTGAAACGCTGTCAAAACATCGATGAAGTTGGTGCCATTTATCGGGTCTCCGCCGATACCAACACAACTGGTCTGGCCAATACCCAGTTTAGTGAGCTGATCGACCACTTCATAGGTCAGTGTTCCTGATCTGGACACTACGCCCACAGGTCCACCGGGTTTGTGGATTTTACCAGGCATGATACCTATCTTGCAGGCCCCGGGAGTTATTATTCCCGGGCAATTCGGACCGATCAAACGACAGTCCTTTGACGCCAGATAGTCTTTCACCCGCAGCATATCCATTACCGGCACGCCCTCGGTGATAGCGACAATAAGGTCAACACCGCTATCGGCCGCTTCCATTATGGCATCGCCGCAAAAAGCAGGAGGGACAAATATCATTGAAGCATTAGCCCCTGTTGCAGCAACCGCCTCGCGAACGGTATTGAAAACAGGTACATCATCCATCATCTGACCACCTTTTCCCGGCGTGACGCCAGCCACAATTCGGGTGCCGTATTCGATGCACTGCCTGGTGTGAAACTGTCCTTCCCTGCCTGTAATACCCTGCACTACCACTCGTGTTTCGCTATCTATAAAAATACTCACAACAGTCTCCGGATCGTTAGGTGTTAATCAGTTAGCGTCTCAGTTGACAGCCTCGGCAATCTTAGCCGCGGCATCCTGCAGATCAACCGCAGTTATGAGGTTCAGGCCGGATTCGTTCAGGATCCTTTTGCCCTCTTCAACGTTTGTCCCTTCCATCCGGACAACCACAGGGACATTCAGGCCAATAGCTGTGGCAGCTTTAACAACACCTTCAGCAAAAACATCGCAGCGCAGAATTCCGCCGAAGATATTGATCAAAACAGCCTTCACCTTCTGGTCTCTCAAGATAATACGCAGGCCGTTTTCAACCATTTCAGCTGTCGCGCCGCCACCGACATCCATAAAGTTGGCCGGTTCAGCACCTGCCTGCTTGATGATATCCATTGTCGCCATGGCAAGTCCGGCGCCATTGACGATGTTGCCCACATTGCCATCAAGATTGATATAGTTCAGGTTGTGCACGGATGCCTCGACCTCAAGAGGATCTTCCTCTGCTGTGTCGCGATAGTTAAGTAGCGTCGGGTGCCTGAACAATCCGTTGGAATCCAGGTCAACTTTGGCATCCAGAGCGATAACCCTGTCATCTGCTGTAAGGATCAGAGGATTAATCTCGACTAACGAGCAGTCACACTCAACAAAGAGGGTAAAAAGTTTGCTTACAAGCTCACTGAACTCCTTGCGTACTTCTTTAGGTAAACCGAGGCCGAAGATCAGTTCACGAAGGTGATACCCCTGCACACCGAGTGAAGGAGACACATTAACAGTGATGATCTTCTCAGGGTTCATCTCAGCCAATTCTTCGATATCCATGCCGCCTTCCCGACAGCACATAATGATGACAGAAGCTGTTTCACGGTCCACCAACAGACTGAGGTAGAGTTCCTCTTTGATATTCTGGCCAGCCTCAACGAGCAGTCGCTGAACCAGCTGCCCTTCTGCTCCGGTCTGTGGCGTAATCAGGGTCATCCCAAGAATCGCATCGGCATGTTGCCGTGCCTCAGTTTCAGAGCCGGCGAGCTTTACTCCACCGCCTTTGCCCCGGCCACCCGCATGTATCTGAGCTTTGACCACTACCGGATACCCATTCAGCCCGCAAGCGGCCTCAACAGCCTCATCAACACTCAAGGCAACTGTACCTTCAGGAACCGGGATGGAATATTGTCGAAAAAGTTCTTTTGCCTGATACTCGTGAATTTTCATGTTTCTCTATATGTTGATAAGAAATATTTAAAACCGTCTGCCCCGAGAATATAGAGCCAACGCCCAACTACAGATTGTAAGGTCTACCGAGTTCAATTCCGATGTTGAGTGCTTCCTTGTTCATCTCAACGAAATCTCTTGGAACCCGCTCCTCAATAGCCTTCATCACTGACTCCGATTCCACTACCCCGGTAATGCCCAGCAACGCTCCGAGAACACAGATATTGAAAACAATTGGCTTACCGATCGTATCCATTACGCTCTGGTACATGGGGAGCTCAATCTGTCGAGCATCAACCTTGCGTGTTGTTTCAACAAATTTTTCATCAGTCAATAGTGTTCCACCCGGGCGAATTTCCGGGGCAAAACTGCTATACGCCTGCTGGGTCAGACAGACCAGAATATTTGGTTGGGTAACCACAGGGAAATCTATCTCCCGCTCTGAAATAATGACATCGGAACGGGTAGCACCGCCACGAGCAGCCGCCCCGTAGCTCTGTGACTGGGTCGCATTCATTCCTTCATGAATAACGGCGGCCTCGGCCAAGATAATTGCTGCGGTTATTACGCCCTGTCCACCTGAACCCGAGAATACAAGTCTGGTTCTTCTCATCTCGCTGCCCCCTGCATTGCATGCTCAACTATTTTGTCGTACTCCTGGCAATACTCAGCTCGTTCTTTCTCGACAAAAATTCCCCGACCGAGCAACGACGGGTTCTCTGCCAGCTGCTTTGAACCAACTCGCGCTGTGATGTTTTTGTAGTTTTCCATCATTGCCACGGCATCACCCTGCTTATTCTTTCTGCCAAAATGGGTTGGGCATTGTGAGAGAATTTCAACCACTGAAAATCCCTTGTGAGCTATGGCTTTTTTCAGTATTTCTGTAGATTCCCGTGCATGGTACACAGTCGATCTGGCGACAAAGGTTGCCCCTGCAGCAGTTGCCAGATCAACGACATCAAATTCTCTGTCGATGGTTGTAAACGGCGCTGTTGTTGCCTTTATACCGCAACCGGAAAGGGGCGAAAACTGACCGCCGGTCATACCGTAGATCCTGTTATTCATCACGATAGCTGTAATATCTATATTACGACGCGCCGCATGGATAAAATGGTTGCCTCCAATTGCCAGTGCATCGCCATCGCCCATAGGCACCAGCAGAGTCAGCTCCGGCTTACTGAGTTTTACCCCTGTGGCAAAAGCAAGTGCTCTACCATGCAGAGTATGGAGTGAATGAAAATCTACATAGCCCGAGATCCGGGCAGAGCAACCGATGCCGGAGGTCATGACGATGTCATTTTTCTCCAGCTCAAGTTCTTCTACTGCACGTAATAACGAATTCAACACCGTGCCGTGCCCACAACCGGGACACCACATATGCGGAAAAAACCGTTGTCGTAAATAGTCCTGAACAGCCATCTTTACATTCCCCTCCCCTGGATAACCCTCAAAATTCGTTTTATGTCGGAGGGTGTAATCAGTTTTCCGTCAATTCGATTGGCCAAAAAGACGCTCTCCGGTTTGGAAAGAGAGGCCTTAACCTGAGTGAGCACCTGCCCCATATTCATTTCAACAACAAGTACAGCCTTTGCTCCCTCACATTTTTCCCGAACCAGATCATGCGGAAACGGCCAAATGGTCTGCAGCTCAAGCACGCCGATTTTCTCATTCTTCTCCCGCCTGTTTTTCGCCAGGTGAATTGCTGAACGGGCAGACGAACCATAGGAGACCAATACATACTCAGCATCGTCCAGATAGTGTTCTTTGTATCTGGTGACCGCTTCTATGTTGGTATCAATCTTATCTATCAGATGACGGAGCAGTTCGTTGACAATCTTGGGGTTGGCTGAGGGGAAGCCCCACATATCGTGATATAAGCCGGTTACATTATAACGATGCTCACCGCCAAAATCGGACATCGGTAAACGACCATCTTCACGCGGCAGATATGGACGGTAATCAACACCTTTAGAGACAGACGTACGCAAACGATCCACCAACTCAATCTCACCAGTCTCCGGAATGACCAGTTTTTCCCGCATATGCCCCACCGCTTCATCGAGAAGCAGGATTACCGGAGTACGATAGGTCTCTGCCATATTGAATGCGTCGACGGTCATGGCAAAAACATCCTGATGGTTAGAAGCAGTCAGCGCAATAATGCTGTGGTCACCGTGTGTTCCCCAACGCGCCTGGTTGATATCGCCCTGACTCACATGGGTCGGATTGCCTGTTGAAGGGCCACCTCGCTGCACATTCGCAATAACGCAGGGAATCTCGGTCATACAGGCATATCCGATTGCTTCCTGTTTCAGCGAGAATCCCGGGCCGCTTGTTGCAGTCATTACCTTGCGCCCGGTAAGGGATGCCCCGATAATTGCGCACATGGAGGCAATTTCATCTTCCATCTGAATGAACTTTCCACCGCTTTCCGGCAGCCGCCGCGACAGCAGTTCAGCTATTTCTGTCGAAGGGGTGATCGGGTAACCGGCGTAGAACTCAACCCCCGCATAAAGAGCGCCTTCTACGCAGGCCTCGTTGCCTTGAACAAATCGTACTTTTTCACTCATCATCTTTATCCTGGTCTAACTGAACCTCGACCGCCAGATCGGGGCAGCGTAATTCGCACAACGTGCAACAGATGCAATCTTCCTGACGGACTGCAACCACCTTTTCCGTAGCATCCAGTTCGAGAACGTCTTTGGGGCAGAATTTGACGCAAATCCCGCATCCCTTGCACCATTCCCTGTTAATTAGCAGCTTTTTCAATCTCTTCTTGTTGGCCATGTGGTCCTCGTTACGATCAACGCTGAATACGTGTGAATACTTCTACCTGAAAACTAATGAGTACTTCCTATGAGAAACGATCAATTTTGCCGAAATAGATCCCGGCAGGTTCAAAAGGAATCTGAGTGCTTTGATTCATACAAGCAACGGCACCACTCCCTTCCTATCAATTATGGATTGCGGACAGTTATTCGCCTGAACAAAAGCATTCATCCCACTGGTCGGAATCTGTTTCTTCTACTGCCGTCGAATTCTCTGTTTCTAGTATCTCTGTGAGTGGAACGGGCAACCTGTATATACAAAGAACTGAGGCTATTTTTTCTCTATCTATCTCAGGCACTTCCTCACACTGGTTTGAATAGATCATCAGACCGTCAAGTGTTACCGTAAAACAGCCGGAAAGATCCTCAGACAAACTCCCCGTGAACACGAATCTTCTTTTGAGGTAATCAAGGATTTCATATGACAGCATGATGAAACCAGGTTTCCGTGGATAGCCGAGTTTTAGCTCAGGGATTGCATTGTTCATATCATCCATCTTTAATCCTATTCTCTGCGCTCGGGAGGGTGCCTTCCTAAGAGACGATCATTAGCCAGAGTATAAAAGTTACCAATGAAAACAAGGTACTCGCCGAAATAGTCGCCACTGCAAAATCGCCATCACCGTGCATTTCCCTGGCCATAACATATGCAACCGTGGCGGTAGGTGAAGAGAGCAGGATCAATGCGGGGACATACTCTTCAATCTCCACGTTGAACATGGAAAACAACAGCACTCCCACTGCCGGGAGAACAAGTAGTTTAAGGGCGACGGCACCAAGGGTCGGCCGCAGGTATTTACGCATCAGCTGCAATGAAAGTGAAGCGCCGATAAGCAGAAGCGCCATTGGCGGCGCCAACCCTCCCAGAATATTAAGACTTCGCTGAATCACCTGCGGAATCGGTATCTCGAGAATTGAAACTACGATACCTGCCATAGCACCGATGATAACCGGGTTTCCCAACAACTTTTTGCACAGTGATCCCAGAGTGAACACCTGCGTGTTTTCAACATCATGAATCTGTAAAACAATCACTGACAGCAGATTTTGTAAAATCATGAGAAAACCGCAAAGAATACCAGCTTTTACAAAACCTCCTTCACCCAAGTAATACAATGCGATGGGCAATCCGATAAATCCGAGATTGCCATGCCCGGCACTCTGTACAAAGGCACCGGCACGGCCTGGTGACATCTTAAACATCCGAGCGATAATCTCTGATCCGGAATAAACCAGTGTGGCAGCAAGCAGCGTCAGCAGCAGAACTTGCCCGTCAAACTGTTCATGGAATGATGCCTTGGCAATTGAACTGAAAATCAACGCAGGAATAGAGAGGTAATAGACCAGCTTATTTGCCGGTCCGAGAAAATCCGGTGTGATAAACCCTTTTTTCCTCGCCACCCAGCCAAGCAAAATAACTATAAATATCGGTATTATGGTTTCAATTACCTGCATGCCGGCCTCTCCCTTCTGTATGAGAAATCTGTTGATGTTCAGAAGACAGGATTACCGAAAGTGGAGAAGTCGCTTCCGGCAACCCTGTCTCTGGGCGTCTTGCGTAAATGGTGCTCCACCGAAAACCGCCAATTTGCAGGTTTTCGTTCAGGCACTAAATAGATGGATAACGATTCTTTCAGATTATCTATCTTTTGCAAGTCTAAACATCAACGGCTCATCATCGTGTACTCACATGTGATATCTTCTGACCGGGTGAATAAATATCAAGAATGTTCCAGTGACCTGTTGTCGGCACCGGGTTGTTAATCATTGGTACATCAAGAACCACAGGCTTATTCAGGGCGATAGCCTTCTCAAGCGCTGGTTTGAATTCTTCAGCAGAAGTAATTTTGATACTATCGATACCGTATGCCTCTGCAATAGCAGCGTAATCAGGAGAAGTCGACTCTCCATCCTTTTCAAAGACTGTGCCGTAGGTTGTCTTGTAGTGCGCCTTCTCAAGACCTGCGATAGTACCGAATGCGTTGTTGTTCATAATTACCCAAACAACAGCCACACCTTCATGCCTTGCAGTGGCCAGCTGAGCCGGATTCTGTCCGAAACCGCCATCGCCAATCAGGGCGACAACAACTTTTTCTGGAGCGGCAATCTTGGCGCCAATAGCAGCTGGTCCGCCGAATCCCATAGTCGCATATCCGCCGGGCATAAGGATGCTTCCCGGCTCGTAGATAGGAAACTGCTGACCAACACCATTTTTATTCCAGCCCACATCAGTGGTAATGATAGCATCACGCGGCAGTACCTCTCGCACCTCAGCAAGAATGCGCTCCGGCATCATCGGGAACTCGTTACTGGTTTCCATATCCAGGTTGTTCTCCTTCATTGCCTTTCGTTCCTCGGCAATTCTGGTTTCAACCTCTACACGCGTAACACCTTCCGGATACAATTCTTTAGCGACTTTGCAGAGTACAGAGAGTGCTTGCTTCAGGTCAGCAATCACGCCGATTTCCACCGGATAGTTCCGCCCGATCTCACTTGCTTCAATATCGATCTGGATGACCTTCGTCTCAGGAATCTCAAAGGTGTACTCAGGATACCAGGAGCTGCAGTCAGCCTCTTTAAAGCGTGTGCCTAAAGCAAGAACCAGATCGGCTGTGCGGCAGGAATCGTTAGTGTACTGTGTCCCCCAGAATCCTGTCATACCAAGTGTCAGGGCATGATCGTCGGGAAGAGCACCTTTACCCATAAGGCTATGCGCCACCGGCAGGCCGAGATGGTCTACCAGCTCACGCAGTTCATTGGTCGCATTAGCCAGAACCACGCCGCCACCAAGATAGATAACCGGCGATGTTGACTCAACCAGTCGCTTAACGATATCTGCCGCAACCGATTCAGCCATTGAGGGCTTTTCAAAAGTCCTGGTGTTCTGCTGCTGACGTTCAAACAACGCAACATCAATCTCTTTTGAGAAGATATCCATAGGGACATCCACCAGCACAGGCCCAGGCTGTCCGTTTTCCGCCAGATGAAATGCTTTTTCCAGAATCTCCGGCAAAAGCTCTGCTCTATCTACACGCCAGGCGCGTTTTACAAAAGGACGGTAAATCTCCCACTGTGCTCCATCAGCGTGCAAATTCACCTCCTGATGCGGATGCTTACCGAAATAATGGCTCGGAACATCTCCTGCAATGACCACCATTGGAATACAGTCAAGAGCTGCATTAGCAACACCGGTTGCAGCGTTTGTCATGCCCGGCCCAAGATGGCTGAGAACTACAGATGCCTTGCCTCTCACCCGAGCATATCCATCTGCAGCGTGTGAGGCTATCTGCTCATGGCGTACATTGATAAACTCAATTGAACTCTTCTCAAGTGCAGAGAGCACTGCTATATTGGTGTGTCCGCAGAGACCAAAAATATGTTGTATTCCCCGGTTTTCGAGGTATTTGATCATCTGGTGCGATACAAGATCTTTCATGACATTCTCCATAGTATTTCTCAACCGGTTACCAGGTCTCAGTATTGTAAAACTCACCGAACAACTCTTCATCACTCGGTTTATCTTCAGGGATAGGACGTGATACCCAGGTGTAGTTCAGGTAATGTTTCAATGAGATATTTTCGTTGCTGATGTTGCCTGCCCAGACGCCGCAGCCCATGCTTGAAGTCATCGGCATACCATTGGTAAAACTACCGGCATTCGCTTTTGACTGCGGTTGGCGTACCATCATCCTGCTCACAGGAGTCTGAAGTGCCAGTCTGTGAATATGATCGTCATTAAATGAATAGATGCCGCAAGAGTGCCCTTTACCCTGGGTTGCGTATACCGCACTGACCATCTCTAGTGCCTGATCAAAAACACTATATTTGAAAATGGAGAGCAGAGTTCCAAGCTTTTCAGTTGAGAACGGGTACTCTTTACCAATCTTGTCTTCTTTGACGATGAGAAATTTTGTCTCATCCGGTATCGAGAAACCTGCCTTTTCGGCAATCACTTTTGCAGGGCATGCGATAGTGTCGATGGTTCTGTGACCATCCTGCCAGAGCACCTTCTCAAGCATCACTTTCTGCTCATCTGAGACAAGATAGCCACCTTCTTTCTTCAGGTTGCCAAGAAACTCGTCATACACGGTATCATCGACAATCAGGTTACCGTCAGCTGAGCAGCCAGAACCAAAATCAGACATCTTGCTGAGCATGCAGAAATTAGCAGCCTCCGCAAGGTTTGCCGTCTCATCAATAACCATTGTAGAGTTACCCTGGCCTGCTGCATACGCAGGTTTACCTGAGCAATGTGCAGACTTAGCCATTGCCGGGCCACCGGTTGCAATTGTGAGATCACAAATGGCCATAAGCTCCTGAGCCATCGGTATGGAAGGTTTTTCTGCGCAGACATAGAGATCTTCAGGAAGACCAATTCGTTTAAGCGCCTGCCGCATGACGTTTACTGTCTCGATGGTGGTCTGTTTTGCCCGTGGATGTGGTGAGAATACAACAGCATTTTTGGCTTTTAATGCGTAAATTCCCATTCCCGGAGGAGTGAGCGCGGGGTTGGTTGTCGGCACAAGTGCTACCACAACACCAATAGGTTTTGCGTATTTGACTAACCCTTTCTCAGGTATCTCTTCTACTATTCCAACACTCTTCTGACGCAGAGCATCACGTAATACACCTTTAATCTTAAAACGTTTGTTCGGTCGACCTTCCCAGTCACCAAGGCCGCTTTCTTCCACACCCATACGTGCCAATCTGGTAAAGGTCACCTCGTTGGCAGTGGCCCAGCCAACAGCTTGTATAGCCCTGTCAATCGCCTCCTGATCAAGATGTTCAATCTGCTTCTGAGCAACCTTTGCTCTTGTGTATAGCTCCTGTGCATATTGTTTTTCTTCTTCAGTTATTGCTCTTGCCATCGTGGGCCTCCTTTTTCTTCTTTACAAGAATATTGTGGGTGTGTTCTTGAACGATCACATTTTCAATGTCCCAAATATTTTTTTGTGGTTGCAAGAGCCTGGCGAACATACTCCTCCACCCCAAGCTCTTTGGACATGTGTACATTTGGTATTTCCAGCGAGTATGGAACAGGTGGAACACAAGCAAGAACGTCCTTAATGTTCAAACCGCCCTCTCCCGGATAAAAACGCTCTTCACGAGCCGTATGCAGCAGACCGTCCAAAGTGGAGGGATGCTCACTCGGTGCATCACAGAGATGCAGAAAATTGAACCAATGGGCAGGTAGCTCTTTGAGCTCCTCTAAGCGAGATGCTGATCGATCAAAGTGAAGCGTATCAATCAGCATCCCCGCATTAGGTTTGTTGACTGCCCGAATGACTTGAATTGCTGTTCGAAGGTCAGGCGTTTCTGTCCATGAAGGGAACTCGAGATCAACACTCAGATTGAATTGCTGTGCCAAGTCGCAAAGTCGTGCAAAACGTTCAGTAGCACGCTCACGATCAGGATCAGGAAGCTGGGCAATAATCGACCGTGCACCAAGTTCTGCCCCTCTCTCCATGACTTTTTCGTATTCTTCAGGCTCTGTTTCCGCATCAAGGCGAGCCAGTTCTATATCCAGAACAGCCATACCGGTATCGACAAGAGTGGATTTGGTTTCTGCCATCAGATTGCGATCGGTAATTAATGGATAGAAGGGCTCGTCGGTTGTTACAGCTGTCATTCGTAAACTAACGAAATCGTATCCTGCCTTCGCGGCAATTCTAATGAGCTCCGGAGGTGAACAGCTCAACGCGGTGAGGTGTGCTAGAGAATATTGTTGAGCCATAATCCCCGTATTCCTTTGTAATGAATTTGGCATACCGACAGAAGCCTACATTCAGGCCGCAGTTTCGATGCCGTTTACGCTGTTGAATGGCATAAACACCTTTCGCACAGCAGGACGTCATTTCGTTGTGAAGGATAGAGTAAGAAAAAACGAATGTCAACGAAATTAATTCCACTGTGCGATACACTGTCCTATTTTTCCATTTTATGATTCCCAGGAAGCTTCATACCAAATCGCATGGAACACCCAGGATCCCGAGTTAAAATGGTCACATACCAACAACGAGAACGAAGAACGTGACTCTGATCGCACAAAGAAATTATCGAAATATTTTGACGGGAGAACGTGAAAACTACGCTGTGATGAATGGAGCGTGCCAGACGGACACATTGAAAAGACAGGGATGATCTTTAACGATACAGGAGATTAAGAACCCTAAAAGGAAGGGTTACATGAGATATGCGTGGAATGGCAGAACTCTTTTGCTCGCAAGAGAGCAGACAAAAGAGTTCAAAACTTTTAGTACCTACTTACAGGGTAAGCGACTTGGTCTTATAAACCTCTGTATTTGTAGCTGCTTGCAGAGGGCCAGAGATTTTCTCAAGCAGTTTGGTGAAGCCTATGTCATACGTAAACCAAACTGATCGCGGAAAGATTTGGTGCCCTGTGAGCAGTTACAACTTTAAATCACTAGCTTTCTTCAGACAGTATATCGACTGCAACTCTGAGACCGAGCAGGTAGCTGTTTACCCCGAACCCGGATATCTGCCCTCTAGCAATATTAGAGAAAATCGAGAAGTGCCTGAATTCCTCTCTTGAATGCACATGTGACATGTGTACCTCGACAACAGGTGCGGTAAGGATGGCCATCGCGTCCATTATGCCGTAGCTGTAATGTGTCCAGGCTCCGGCATTGATGACAACGGCATCAATCCCCTCCTCGTGAGCTCTATGAATTTTCTCAACCATCTCGCCTTCATGGTTAGTCTGAAAGCACTCGATAGCAACATTAAGTTCAGAGGCCAGTCCACCGAGCTGTTCATCTATTTGCTGGAGAGTAACGCTCCCATATTGAGCAGGATCACGTTTACCAAACATATTCAGGTTAATCCCATGCAGTACCAAAATCTTTTTCATACCCACTCTCCTTTAATTTCAAATTGTTGTAACGGATCGAATTGCAATAATTAGAAAAATATTTCTCTGGTTGTACGTTTGTGATCAATCAATAGTATCTGAGGCAACCTCCCGGCGCTTTCATACAACCTGGCGGAAGGTGCAGAGTATCTACATCCACATATCGTCAAAGGGGTTGACAATTTAAGCCACCACGATATCCTTCACAACGATACATCATGTTGCCTGAAAGGACAACGCCAACATTTCTACCCTTGCCTTTTCTCTTTTCAATTGTTTTGGATAACCTATGTCGCGACCTGTTTCTCCCTACTTCCTTCTCTGCCTTACCAGTCTCTTCTGGAGTCTAAACTTTATCATCGGAAAAATGCTCGTAACAGTTATTCCGCCTGTAACCATCAGCTTTCTACGATGGTTACTCCCGTGTCTCTTTTTTATGATATTTTACCGACGTGATCTACAAGCCCACTTTTCCAATTTTACCAGCAGGGTTCCTCTCATCCTCCTGCTTGGAGCGACTGGTTACAGTCTCAATTCAATCATGGTCTTTGAGGCCGTAAATTATACCACTACGATTAACACGTCTTTTATCAATTCCTTCAACCCTGTTCTGATCGCTCTGGCAGGATTTCTGATGTACCGTTACCACGTAAGCAGACTCCAGGGGCTTGGTTTTCTCATTTCCCTGTCTGGTGTATTGTTCATCGTTTTCAAAGGAGAAATACGGAATTTCATTGCCTTACAAGTCAATATAGGTGACCTGTTCATGGTTGCAAGTATTTCACTCTGGTCCATTCACACAATTCTCTACAAGAAGAAAGCACATCTGTTTTCAGGCAGGGGAATATTTCCACTTATGATGCTTGGGGGCTTGATAGTGACCTTCCCCTTTTCACTGGCAGAGTGCATTTATGACGACTGGTCCTGGATTGGTAATATCCGTTTCAGACATGTTCTGGCAATTCTTGTATTAAATATATTTCCCTCAGTACTCGCCTCCCTTTTCTGGAACCATGCGCTCACAAAAATTTCAGCCAATCGTGTGGCAATTTTTCAATACCTCATTCCGGTATATACTACACTCATATCATTCTTTTTTCTTGGAGAACGACTCCAATCTTTCCACCTCTTCGGAGGCGCGTTGATCTTCTTCGGGGTAATGCTCGTTGCGACTATTAACGTGAGGCGATAACCGATAGGGGGGAAGAGCCAGCAAGACTACACAATAATATTACGCTCTTTATTGAGATCTATTTGAAAGTTTACACCATGGTGGTGTAATTCATCATCTAACTCCTGATGCCAGAAATTGACTGCGGATACAGATTTTGCTCTTGTAAAATATCCCAAATGAAATATCCTTACCAGCAGTACTACATTCCACCCAGAAGGACATCAACCTTGATGCAAAGAATATTCACCATACTGAAGGAGAAATACCATGCCTCAATCTGATGACGTGCTCCTCGAAGACGAAACACTGCGGGATGGTCTGCAGATGGAACAACGAGTCTTTTCACTTGAAGAAAAGCTCGATATATATACACATCTCAAAAATTCTGGAATTCAACGAATACAGGTAGGTTCTTTTGTCCATCCAAAGTATGTGCCGCAGATGGCAGACACAGATGAATTTATTCGTGAAATAAAAAACCAGGGTAACGATGGACCATTACTGACCGGTCTTATCCTTAACAGCAGAGGGTTGGACAGAGCGCTGAACTGCGGTCTTTCTCATCTCTCAATGTCCGTCTCAATCAGCAATTCTCACAGCATCAAAAATGCAGGAAAACCTGCTGCTGAAGCACTGATCGAGATGAGTCATCTTATCCAAAATGCAATGCAATCCGGGGTAGTAGTCAGGGCTGGCCTGCAATGTGCTTTCGGCTGTGTCTATGACGGAAAAATTGAGGAACAGGCGGTTTTGAACGCTGCTGAAAAATTTATTAACGCCGGAGCCTCTGAAATCAACCTGGCAGACTCGACAGGAATGGCAAATCCTCAATCTGTACGGTACCTTGTGAACCAGATTCGCTTAAAATTTCCGGAAACACCTGTATCGTTACATCTTCATGATACCCGCGGTCTTGGATTAGCGAACATGTATGCGGGCTATTGTACGGGTGTGCGGACCTTTGACGTCTGCTCCGGCGGGTTGGGCGGCTGTCCTTACGTTCGAGGAGCTTCCGGCAATGTGCCGACCGAAGATGCTGTTAACATGTTTTCGGTAATGGGTGTCGCCACAAATATTGACATCCAGGACATTTGCGCTACTGTAGCAGGTTTAGAACGAATTCTTGAACGAAAATTACCTGGCCGAATGTGTTCAATCCTTGCCTCTGGAATCGGAAATTGTGGATCAAAGCAAAAAGAAGAAAACTGAAGTTCAACTGGTAGATGCTGTTGCCAAAGCTCTAGAAATACTCGACTGTTTCAGCAAGCACGAAACAGAATTGTCTCTCAACCAGCTTTGCGAAAAAACCGGTTTATATAAAAGCCGCGTCCATCGGTTATGCGGTACCTTGATCGCTACAGGGTATCTGGTAAAGACTTCCCGTTCCAACTATCGCCTTGGACCGAAATTGATGGTTCTTGGCAAGGTGTATGAAAACACTAATTCCCTTCGCTCTATTGCCGAGCCGTTTATGAAACAGCTCAGTACCGAAACCGGGCAATCCACAGCGCTGTTCGTTGTCGACGGCATGCAGTGCATCTGTATGGCTAGAGAAGTTGGCTCAGGAAGACTGGTTTATTCGATCAGCGAGGGTGACAATATGGCTCTTGCTCCAACGGCAAGTGGTAGAGTACTCCTGGCTTATGCTGAAAAGGAATTTATAGAGAAAGTGCTCTCAGATGCGGCAACTCTCCCTGCACCTGATGCTATCGATATAGAAGAGACCAGACAAGCGCTTGAAACTATCCGTAAAACAGGCTTTGCAATCAACAAGAAAGGCATAGAGGAAGGTACGGCAGCAATTGCCGCCCCGATTTTTGATTTTGATCGAAATGTTGCCGCTGCCCTGGCCATTGTCGGGCCGGAACATAGATTTTCCGACAACCAGTGTGATGAGATGCTCAGCTCCTTGCTTGCTGCCGCCAATGAAATGTCGCGCCTGATGGGTGAATCGTAACCCAATCCTACCACTATTCCCGATCTCTCTACCTCAGAGCAGCAAACCTACCACGTTTTTGGGTGGAGACTATCTAACTTCTGCCGCGGTTCCGATAGCCCTTATAATGCTTTAACACCTTCGTCACGTAACGAAGTGTCTCTGGTATCCTTGGGACACCGTTTGCCCGCTTAACTGCACCCGGGCCAGCATTATAGGCAGCAATAGACAACATCAGGTTATCATCGAAAATATCGAGCATCTGACGCAGATAGCGGGTGCCGCCGTCAATGTTCTCTTGTGGGTCGAATGGATTGTCTACTCGTAGCTCGCGGGCTGTTGCGGGCATAAGCTGCATGAGACCCTGTGCTCCTTTTTTCGAGACTGCAGTGCTGTTAAAATCTGATTCGGCTCGGATTACCGCTTTAATGAGGAACGGGTCAACATTGTATCTGACACCTGTTGTCCAGATCGCCTGATCATATGAAGAAGAGCTATAGGTATAGGTGGTCGGCCTGCTGTTATGGAAGCGTTGCTCCTTATAGATCTTGGTGCAACCGGAGGTTGAAGGAGCATTGGTAAAACGTATTGATCCGTTGGCATCGCGGCAGGTATAAACCGCAGCCATGGTGTAGCTGGCTGACAATAGCAACAGGGCCAGCGTCAAAGAGGCGATGAACTGTTTAGCAATAGTATCCGAAAGCACGCTTGCCTCAGGTCTGTGAACATCCTCATCGGGGGCTGAAAGGAATTTTTATAAGAACAGGATGCAGGGTTTTAATTACCCGGCATCCTGTCTGGTACTAGAAAACTCATTTACGACTTACTTGGTACGCTTTTCCCAATCTGCAAGAAACTGCTCCATACCTTTGTCGGTAAGCGGGTGCTTGGCAAGCGACTCAATTACTTTAAGCGGAATGGTAGCAATGTCAGCACCGATCAGTGCAGAATCAAGAACGTGCTGCGGGCTGCGAACAGAAGCAACAATGATCTCGCTCTGGTAACCGTAGTTGTCATATACAGTAACGATATCACCTACCAGGTCCATTCCCTGAACACCGATATCATCAAGGCGGCCAACAAACGGGCTTACAAAGCTCGCACCGGCTTTAGCTGCAAGAAGCGCCTGAGCTGCAGAGAAAATGAGGGTTACGTTGGTTCTAATGCCCATTTCGGTAAGCTGCTTAACAGCTTTAATACCTTCCACAATCATCGGAACCTTGATAACGATCTGGTCGCTGATTTTGGCAAGCTCTTTAGCTTCTGCAATCATTCCTGGAGCATCAAGGCTTACAACCTCTGCACTTACAGGACCGTCAACGATCTTGCAGATCTCTGCGATGATTTCTTCGAAAGGCTTATCTTCTTTAGCGATAAGGGAAGGGTTTGTGGTAACACCGTCCACCATACCCATCTCTACACCACGTTTAATCTCTTCAATGTTCGCTGTATCGATGAAAAATTTCATCTATTTTCTCCTTGTTGGGCAATAAATTTATTACAGCACTCTTCGCTACAGAAATAGACCGTCGATCCGTCATGTTGCAGATGTATAGCCTGCTGTTTAGGGACAAGGCTGTTGCATATAGGGTCTTCCATCAGAATATCCTCTACAGGTAGTTCTGAACGGGAGTCCGAGTTCGTGTTTTCTTCAGGTTTCTTATCTTTTCTGCCCCCTGTAATCATGCGATAGGCAAGATACAGAAGAACAGCTATGACAACGATACGTAGAGGACTCAAGTCACCTCTCCTTCGTTACGGGGTAGGGTCGAAAAAATATTTTCCAAATTGATCCCAAAACGTCCGGACACCATGCCCGGACAAAAACCTGCACTGCTATGTAACAGATACACTATAATCCGCAACCAAATAAAAGCTAAGTGTGCTTTAAATGGCAATTATGGCGCAATACGAATCAGGTCGCAAGTTATCTGCAATAGCACAAGCAAAAGTGCCGGGAGGCCGCTAAGTGATCATTCAGCAACTCACTGAAAAGAATCAACTCACTGCCGCCCTGCGCTGCTTTTCAACATGAAGCTGAGGGTCTTCCTGCCATGTTGACCTGCTGATCTCCTGCTTACGCTCAACGCCGCTCTCTATGCTTTTATGCAAGCGGGCCTCAAGCTCCTGAATGGTTCGCCCACGCCTGCAATCTACAAAATCGGGTGCAATCTCAGCCATCGGCGAGAGCACAAACAACCGATCGTGCAGGTGAGGATGTGGCAGAATAAGTTCGGGTTCATCGATTTCCTGTTCGCCATAGTAGAGCAAATCAAGATCAATCTCCCGATCCTGATAGCCAAAGGCCTGTCCATCCCGAACTCTGCCCAAAGCGGTCTCTACGGACAGCATTATCTCAAGCAGTTCATAGGGATTAAGCGTGGTTCTAATCTCGCCTACAGCGTTGGTAAACCAGTGTTGGCTGTACATATCAACAGGGGACGAAACATATGGGCTGGAGATGGCAACACAGTCAATCCGCTCATCATGATCCAGCGCTTCCCAGGCCTGCAGCAAACTCTCAAGGCTGTTACCCAGATTTGAGCCCATGCCTATAAAGACACGGGCAGTCGCATCAGCACTCATTATTTTTTACTCTCCTGATCCTGTTACAGATCGTGAAGACCAAGTACATCAAACATAGTATACATTCCGCTTGCTTTGCCATCCAGCCAGGCAGCAGCTGTTGCCGCCCCTTTAGCAAAATGATCACGGCTGTGAGCCCTGTGGGTCAGTTCGATCCGTTCACCCGGGCCTGCAAAATAGACGGTATGTTCACCAACGATATCAGCCGCTCGTATTGTTGAGATGCCGATCTCCTCAGATTTACGTTCACCGATAATACCGTTTCTCTCAAAAACACCTACTTCAGAGAGTTTCCTATTAACTCCTTCGGCTGCCATCTCACCAAGCTTTAACGCTGTACCACTCGGTGCATCTTTCTTTTTGTTGTGATGGGCTTCGATAATCTCTATATCGTAGTCATCACCCAGAATCGCCGCGGTCTTTTTAACAAGCTTGAACAGAACGTTGACGCAAACCGACATGTTCGGTGCCTGAACACAGGCAAAGTTCTCGGCAAGCTTTGCAAGCTCTGCAAGGTTTTCTTCACTGAGCCCTGTGGTACCGATTACCATTGCGGTGTTATGCTGTGCAGCAATTCGGGCAAAACTCATTGTGGCGGCATGAAAGGTAAAATCGATAATTACATCGCCTTTATTAACAACAGCTTCAAGCCCTTCCTCAATGATCACGCCATTCTTTTCACCAAAGGATAACTCACCGGCATCACGCCCGATATGTGGGCTGCCTGCTGCTTCAAATGCCGCAGCGTAGGTAAGACCCGGATGGGTGTTAACCATATGGGCAACACGCTGACCCATTCTGCCGGCTGCTCCGGCAATGATTACTTTTGTCATTGTTTTCTCTCTATCAAGCTGAGGAATTTAGAAAAATTCGATCAGCTTTTTCAAAGTGTGTTCAGGCCTGGATGCTGTCCAAGAAAAGTGATTTTGTGCAAAAGGCCATTCTCGGGCGTTCTCGTAGGGGTTTATCGGATTATAGGCATTTTTTCTCAGATCGAGGCATTTGCTGAAAATTAAGCGGAAACATATACTAATATTACGAGCATTAATTTTCAGCAAATAACGAAGATATGGGGAGAAAGGGCATAATCCGGCGGTCTCCTAGTTTTTTTGAAGCTGATCCATTGCCGCCTGTAATGTCTCAAGTGTCGGCTCATCTACCGGGGTAATAGGCAAACGTACTTCAGCGCTCTTGATCTGTCCCATTAGCTCAAGACCCTTTTTGGCAGGAGCGGGGCTTGGGCAGCCAAACATACATTTCATCAGCGGAAAGAGTTTGTAATGCAACTCTTTAGCCCGTGCATAATCACCTTTAAGTGCTGCTTCTATCATTTCGGCCATGCCTTTCGGATGCATGTTGGAAACAACAGAGATAACGCCCCTACCACCAACTGCAACTGTCGGCATTGAGGTAAAATCATCACCTGAAAGTAATATAAAATCCTTAGGACACATACGAATGACATCACTGATCTGCTCAAGACTCCCGCACGCTTCTTTGATTCCGATTATATTTTTCAGCTCAGAAAGACGGGCAACGGTTTCAGGTGCGATATTCACCACAGTTCGTCCCGGCACATTATAGAGAAAAGTCGGGATATCGACTGCCTCTACCACCGTTTTGAAATGCTGATAGATACCTTCCTGGCTCGGCTTGTTGTAATATGGGGCAACAGAAAGTACCGCATCAGCACCGCTCTCTTTTGCACTCTCGGTGAACTCAATGGCCTCAAGGGTGTTATTGGCACCGGTTCCGGCTATTACCGGAATACGCCCGTCAACTGTTTGTACCGCCAGCTCTATAACCCGTTTATGCTCGTCAAATCCGAGAGTTGCGGATTCACCGGTGGTGCCGCATGGCACAATTCCGT
This sequence comes from Desulfosediminicola flagellatus, assembly GCF_005116655.2. GTDB lineage: Bacteria > Desulfobacterota > Desulfobulbia > Desulfobulbales > Desulfocapsaceae > Desulfopila > Desulfopila flagellata. The sequence continues at coordinate 5,827,991 of NZ_CP050698.1, forward strand.
GAATACCATTTTGTATTTGAAACTCAATCAGGTCCACAAACGACTGCTCATCGACCTTGCCATCGATAAACGGCGTTACAATTGCAGTAATTGCTCCGTGAAACTGTTCCATGACTTCCTCCCGGTATTTCCTATCGACAACCTGGAAATTCTCATTTTTCAAAGTTGCCCTACATTAACAAAAGACTGTACCGCTATAGCTCTAACGCTATAGCAGTGATTCAGCTGTCAGATTACCTGTATAAATTCTTCGCGCCGGTCCCTGCAGAAAGACTTTCTGCGCTTCCGGTCCTTCTTTTAAATCAAAATGAATCGTCAGAATGTCACCACCAGAGGTCTGTACCTCAACCGGCGACACCAATCCTTTATGAATAGAAGACATTATCGCAGCAGCTACCGTACCGGTGCCGCATGCGCGTGTCTCATCCTCCACTCCCCGCTCATAAGTGCGGCAGTGGATTGTGTTGCCATCGAGCACCCGTACGAAATTGGCGTTGGTCCCGGCTGGCTGGAAAAGCTCATGAAAGCGGATTTTACGCCCCCATTTTTTTATCGGTACTTCATCGTTATCAACAAAGACTACTGCGTGAGGAACGCCGGTATTTACAAAACTTACCTCATGCTCGACCGCATCGAGATTCACTGCAAGGTTGAAGCGATAGTCAAAAGGTGGCGTCATTTGCACACGGACAATCTCCTCATTTTCCATAACTTCAGCTTCAATTATGCCTGCCATTGTCTCAAAGCGCATGTTCCTGCCGGCAATCCCCTGCCTAAATGCAAAACGGGCTGTACAACGTGCGCCGTTACCGCACATCTCAGCCGCGGAACCATCTGCGTTGTAAAACTGCCAGCTAAAATCAGCAACCTCAGAATTTTCGATAAGGATAAGACCATCGGCGCCAACCGAAAACATTCTTCGACAAATCCTTGCAGCCATAGCTGACTGTTCGTCACGGGGGATCAAATTATCGCGGTTATCAACAATAATAAAATCGTTACCAGCGCCGCTCATTTTTTCAAATGCTATAGGAAACTCTATCGCCATCGGTACGTGTCCTCCCGCTTATCGGTCACTTTCAGTTTCGTTGCCTTCTGCACAATACAATACAGCCCTTCAGTCAGCAACGAACGACTGAAGGGCTGTCTCAGATCCTTAACTCCGGATGCCATTTTCAGTTTTCGCACTGACTAGTGCCTGAGGGTGGCCTCCTTAGATTTACCGCTCTCATTAGGAGGGGTGCTGTCATCAATTGCCGTGACACTATAATAGTAGCGTACTTCTTCTTTGACCTCAGAATCAATAAAAGATGTTGATGGAACCTTAACAGATCCGATCTTTGTATATTTTCCGTTGGTCGACGTACGCCTGTAGATGTGATAACCGGCTGTATCATCATCCATAGAACTATCCCAGAGCACTCTGATACCGTCGCCGGTCTCAATAGCCAGAACGCCTGTCGGCACTGGTGGCGGGGTAGCATCGAGCGGCTTAACAGTAACTGCTACACTCTCAGCACCGTCAACCATATCCTCTCCATAGGACGTGATCGACTGAACCTTGTAGCTATATTCTGTACCGTTTATCAGACCACTGTCTGTAAACGCGGTAGCCTTAACAGGTTTACCCAACTTGGCAAAACTGCCGGAACCACTTGTACGCAGCACCTGATAGCTCACCTCGCCATCAACAGCCTTGCCGTCGTTATATGTAGTAACCGGCTGCCACGAAAGCTTCGCACCAGAATCTATTCCGGTTACCTTCAATCCTGTCGGAGCTGCAGATTGCTCATACCAAACAAAGGTAATGATATTTGAATCAGCGCTGGAAGCCCACCAGCCGGTGCGCGCCTGCACTTTGAAAAAATACTTATGCCCCGTCCTCAACATGTCGTATGTGTATGATGCAACACGTTTTTTATCGTCTAATACTGGTTCTCCGCCAGGCAATTCAATCGCCTCAGCAAACGGTACCGGACAGGTCGGACAGTAATCTTCCAACGGGATTTCCGCACGGAAGAGATCAAATGAAGAAATGGCTGTAATATCTGTTCCCTTGATGGTCTCCATCGGATAGGTCCAGGTCAGATTAACAGCGTCTTCCTCAACTGTATACCGCAGATCCTCAATTGCATTGGGTACTATACTTTCTGGTGGTACCGGTGGATTTTTATAACCACAACCTCCGGCAACCAGCATAGCCGCCCCTAGAACCATTGTCCCCGCAACTCGTGCTCCGCGCACTGATCTCATGCTTATATCCCCATTTGTTTTTCAGCATTTTGGACGGCCTCTTCAACCCTCACAAGACCAGTTCCACCTGTCGAAATACGGCTATTCACCGAACCCTCAACACTCAATACCTCAAAAACATCTTTTTCTATAACTGCAGAGAATTGCTTTAACTCTTCAACGGACAGATCATACAACTCACACCCTTTGTCAAGACAGTACGCTACTGCGCGTCCGACAATACCGTGTGCTTCGCGAAAAGGTACATCCTGCAATACCAGATAATCCGCAAGATCTGTTGCTGTAATAAACCCTGTTTTTGTCGCCTCCGCCATGGTTTTGGTTCTAAACTGGAGATTTTCCAGCAACTCTGCCATGATTGCAACAGAAGCGGTAACCGTATCAACAGTGTCAAATACCGGCTCTTTATCTTCCTGAAGATCGCGATTATAGGTCAGTGGCAAACCTTTTACCAATGTAATCAGGCTCATCAGACTACCAACGACTCTTCCGGATTTACCGCGGATAAGCTCAGGAATATCCGGATTTTTCTTCTGCGGCATGATGGAAGAGCCTGTACAGAATTTATCCGAAATATCGACAAAAGAAAACTCACTTGAAGACCAGAGCACCAGCTCCTCAGAAAGGCGCGAAAGGTGCAACTGAATCATTGTGGCACAACTGCAAAACTCGATGGCAAAATCACGATCACCGGACGTATCCATGGAGTTGGCGGTAACACCGTCAAAACCAAGTGCCTCAGCCACCTGCTCACGATCAATCGGCAGACCGGTACCGGCCATTGCCGCACAACCGAGCGGCGAGAGGTTTAAGCGCTTTCGACAATCAAGAATACGTTCACGATCGCGCCCGAACATCTCATAGTAAGCCAGCATATGATGCGCTATCTGTACAGGTTGCGCCCGCTGCAGATGTGTATACCCTGGCATCACATCACCGAGGTATTTTCTGGCCAACAGCACGAATGCACGACGAATGGTGTTAAGCAGATCCGCCAGGATATCGCACTGATCGCGCAGGTACATCTTGAAATCAAGAGCTATCTGATCATTACGGGAGCGGGCGCTGTGCAGTTTGGCACCGGCAGGACCGACGCGATCAACCAGCGCTTTTTCGATATTCATATGAATATCTTCCAGCTCACGTTTGAACTCGAAAGTTCCCGCTTCGATATCTTTCTCAATCGAGGTCAGCCCGTCAATAATTGCCTTAAGCTCATCTTTTGAGAGTATGCCCTGGTTCGAGAGCATAGTTGCATGCGCCCTGGAACCGGCAATATCATATTTATACAGCCGTGAATCGTAGTGGATGGAGGCGGTAAACGCCTCCACCGAGCTGGCTGTACCCTCGGCGAACCTGCCGCCCCAGAGTTTATCAGAACCGCTGTTTTTCTCGTCAGTCATACTGTTTACTTACCCTGCAGAGCCTGAATTCTCAAGCGAAGTCCGTTAAGACGAATGAAACCGGTAGCATCGCCCTGATCGTATACATTATCTTCTTCAAAAGTCGCGAAGCTCTCCTTATAGAGTGACTGATCGGATTTACGACCAACAGGAAAGCAGTTTCCTTTATAAAGCTTCATACGTACGGTACCGTTTACAGTTTTCTGCGCTGCGTCCATGGTAGTCTGCAGCAATTCACGTTCAGGTGAGAACCAGAAACCGTTATAGATAAGCTCTGCATATCGTGGAATGAGAGAGTCACGAATCTTCATAACTTCACGATCCAGGGTGATAGCCTCAAGCGCTACATGTGCAGCACGAAGAAGAGTTCCACCAGGAGTCTCGTAAACACCACGTGACTTCATACCGACGAAACGATTTTCAACCAGGTCAAGACGACCAATAGCGTTGGCACCTGCAATCTTATTAAGTTTGGTGAACAGCTCAAGTGGTTCCATCGCAATACCATCAATCGCTACCGGATCACCGTTTCTGAACTCCATCTCAATATAGGTTGGTGTGTCAGGGGCATTCTCAGGAGATACGGTCATCTTGAACATTGCCTCATCCGGCTCGTTCCAAGGATCTTCAAGGATGCCGCCTTCATAGCTGATGTGAAGAAGGTTCTCATCGCAGCTGTATGGCTTTTCCTTGGTTACTGGAATAGGGATATTGTGCGTCTCGGCAAATTCCACCAGCTTGGTGCGGGAAGTAAGGTCCCAGGTTCTCCACGGAGCAATGATCTGCAAAGAAGGATCTAAACCGATGTACCCAAGCTCAAAACGTACCTGATCGTTGCCTTTACCGGTGGCACCATGGCTGACAGCATTGGCACCCTCAGCCTGTGCGATACGCACCTGCTCTTTGGAGATCAGTGGACGGGCAAGCGAAGTACCAAGCAGATACTGACCTTCGTAGATAGCATTACCGCGAAAAGCCGGGAAGATGTAATCTTCAACGAACTCTTTTTTGAGGTCGGAGATGATTACTTTTTCGGCACCGGTTGCAAGTCCTTTCTTACGAACCGCATCCCAGTCTTCTTCCTGACCAATATCAGCAGAATACGCAACTACAGGACAATCATATTCCTTCTCAAGCCATTTCAGAATAACCGAAGTATCAAGCCCGCCGGAATAGGCGAGTACTATTTTTTTCACATCCATCTCTAAAACCTCTACATGTAAGTTTTCTTGCGTCTTATATTGCCAGGGAGTTACCTAACAGTCCTGGCTAAAAATATTCTGCTGTGCGCAGCATATGTATTGTTTTACTATTCTTTCGTCAGCATAATCTCGAGAATAGCTGCATGTATGTGCATCTTATTCTCCGCCTGATCCCAGACCACGCTCTGCTCTGATTCAAGAACTTCTTCTGTGATCTCTTCTTCACGATGAGCTGGAAGACAATGCATAACAATTGCATCTGCAGGAGCGAGCTTCATGAGATCCGCATTGACCTGATATTCCTTGAATATTTCCAGACGTTCATCCTGTTCTTCTTCCTGCCCCATAGACGCCCAGACATCAACGTTAATCACGTCTGCGCCTTTTACAGCCTCTTTGGGATCACGAACAAGAGTGATCGGTTTGCTGGCAACTTCCGAGCAGCTGGAGAAGATCTCAGGGTCGGGATCATATCCTTCCGGACAGGCAAGAGTCAGTGAGAAACCAAGTTTGGCAGCCGCCTGAATCCAGGAGTTAGCCATATTGTTGCCATCGCCGACCCAGGCGACATGGAGATTGTCAAGATCGCCCTTCTTCTCGATCACAGTCATCACATCGCTCAGCACCTGGCAGGGATGGTGCAAATCTGTCAGGGCGTTAATAACCGGTACGGAGGAATATTGGCTCAGTTCATCAACGACATTCTGGCCGAAGGTACGAACTACCATTCCATCTACGTAGCGATCCATTACTCTCGCCATGTCTTTAAGCGGCTCTGAGCGGGCAAGCTGGGTGTCGCGGTTTGAAAGAAAAATTACTTGACCGCCAAGGCCGTACATAGCTGATTCAAAGGAGACACGAGTACGGGTGGAGGGTTTTTCAAAAATCAGGGCAACGGTTTTGCCAACCAGATGCTGATGAATGATCCCTTCAGCTTTCTCATTCTTCAGCGTGATTGCCCGGTAAACGAAATCAAGCAGTTCTTCTTTTGTAAATTCCTGTAATGCAAGTAAATGTTTTGGCATGGTAACACCTCTATCAGCCGGAAAGCTTGGCCCGGAAGTCAAATATTTTGCTCTGGATTTGTGTAAATACCGGGGCTTGCTTCGCGGAGTAGTATCTCCCCACGTCTGTAGACTGTCTATATTTTGAGGAGAAAAGAAATATCATTACATAAAAAACGGGCTATTTGCAAAGCATTTTCCCCGCTATTTCGCTACCCTTGGCCCAAAAAACGATTATTTTACGAAAACACCAGCTGAATTGTCAGCACTTTTTTATGATCCCAAATAATCTCAAAAGTGTTCAGAACGATGTTTTCGTTGTTAGGTCATATAAGTATAGGTTTATTGAACCTCAGCGAGAGTCTCCTCCAGCGCTTTTAATAACTGGTCAATTTCTTCAATAGTTACAATAAGCGGCGGTACAAATCTGAGCGCAGCAGCACCTGCAAAGTTGATTATAAATCCTTTTGCCAATAGGCGATTTACAATATCTGTACCAAGCGTGATACCCTGCTCAGTCAGCACCATGCCAAGCATAAGACCATTGCCGCGGACACCTTTTGCAAGGGTTGGAAATTTTTCTACCAGCTCGCGAAGCTTTGCCTGAAAATATTCGCTCTTCTTCATTACTGTTGGAAAAAACGATTCCTCAAGCATTATTTTAAGCGTCGCAACACCGGCTGCTGAAGCTACAGGATTTCCGCCGAAAGTGGAGGCATGGGTTCCCGGAACCAGAGCCTCTGCAATCTTTGCGGTGGTCATCATCGCCCCGATAGGCAGACCGTTACCAAGGCCTTTTGCCGAAGTCATAATATCCGGCACAACGCCAAGCTGCTGGTACGCAAAAAGTGAACCTGTTCGCCCGATTCCAGTCTGTACTTCGTCAAATATCAGGAGTAATCCGTGTTTATCACATAAATCACGAATCCCCTGCAGATACTCTTTATCAAGCGGACGTACTCCACTCTCTCCCTGCACAGGTTCACAGAGAATTGCACAGGTGGTCTCGTCGATCATCTTCTCAAGTGCTTCAAGATCGCCAAACGGCGCATGGGAAAATCCTGCCGGTAACGGCTCAAAACCCTGATGGAATTTCGGCTGACCCGTTGCAGCTACTGCGGCAAGGGTACGGCCGTGAAATGATCCTTCAAGAGAGATCACTCCATACTTTCCTTCACCGCTGTAGATTCTCGCAAGTTTGATCGCCGCCTCATTAGCTTCGGCGCCGCTGTTTGCCATAAAAACCTTCTCAGCGAAGGTGTTGGCAACCAGCAGTTCGGCAAGCTCGGTCTGCGGGCCTGTGTAATAGAGATTGGAAACATGCACAAGTTCACCAGCCTGGCGGCGGATAGCTTCGGTCACTGCCGGGTGGCAATGCCCCAGGCTGCAGACTGCGATGCCTGCGAGGAAATCGAGATATTCGCGGCCGTCTGCATCAATCAGCCTGCACCCCTCACCCTTGACCATGGCAACCGGATATCGAGCATAATTGCCGATAAACACCTGATTGCCTTTCTCCTGCCATGCTTTGTTTGTCGTTTCCATCAATAAATCTCCGTTCCTACTCCCTCTTTGGTGAACATCTCAAGCAAGATAGCATGTTCCACCCGTCCATCTACGATGTAGGTCTTGCCCACTCCCCTTCTCAGGGCATCCTCGCAACAACGGACTTTGGGGATCATGCCTCCCGCGATTGTCCCGTCATCAATCAATCCTTCTAGATCTTCTCGGGACAGACTGTTGATCAGGTTACCTTCTTTATCATTTACACCCGGGACATCTGTGAGCAACATCAGTTTTTCTGCGGACAACTCTCCCGCAATTGCTCCTGCCACCAGGTCAGCATTAATGTTATATGCCTGGCCGTCTTCGCCAACTCCTACCGGAGCTATCACCGGGATAAAATCTCCCTGATAAAGGCTCTCCAGCACACCGGCGTTAATTTGTGTTACCTGCCCTACCCGACCGAGATCGATGAGCTCAGGCGGCTTGTTCTCAAGCTCCTCGCTCTCTTTTCTGGCACTCATCTGTAGCTTTTTAGCACAGACAAGATCACCGTCACGACCCGATAACCCGACGGCTTTTCCGCCGCAGTGATTGATCAGTCCTACGATCTCTTTATTGACTTTACCAACCAGTACCATCTCGACAACATCCATTGTCTCACCGTCAGTAACGCGCATCCCCTGAACATAGCTCGGCTTAATGTTGAGCTTGTCGAGAAAGCGATTTATCTGCGGGCCTCCGCCATGGACAATGACCGGATTGATACCTATCTGTTTGAGCAGGATGACATCAAGCGCAAACTGCTTTTTAAGATGCTCGTCTACCATGGCGTGACCGCCATACTTGATTACCACAGTCTTATGCCGGAACTCCTGCATATACGGCAACGACTCGATCAGGACCTTGGCCCTTTCAATACTTTCCTTCATAATCGTTTCCACGGCTGCTGCCGGCAAGGCACATTCAGCCTGTTGTTGAAATTTTGTAAAAAGTTGTAGTTGGTTAACGTAGGATAAGGCAGTGCAGAACACATTCCCTATTGTACTGACTCGCAGATTGCAAGTAAAGTACTCTCTCAGCCATGTCCATACATGCCTGCCATCAAGGAGCACAAAGTACAGTTTGTAGAGCTTTCAGGCGCTACAGTTGTTATTGTTTGTTCTCTATTGCAGCATGCGAAGTTATCAGGTAAGTGATGGTCTTAACACCTTTGCTTTACTTTTCGCAACCATTAAGATACCATGGGCTCGGTAATTGCATAGGACGATTCACGAACAGGTTTACTGATGGAGATTACGTATGACTAAACGTATCCGCTACATATTCACACTGCTCGTTGCAGCACTCATATTTACCACCTCCCCCATGACCGGGATGGTGTCGGCAGAAGATGCCCCGATCAGGGTTGAGGCTGATCATATGTCCTCCCTCGAAAAGGAAAGTTCTGTCATATTCACTGGTGATGTCGATGCACGCCAGGAAGATGTCCGCATCCGCTCTGATAAAATGACGGTCTACTACACCGAGAAAGCCAAAGAAGCCAAAGAGAGCGAAAAAATGACCCAAAAGGTCGAGAAGCTCGTCTGTAACGGCAATGTTGAAATTACCCGCGGCGAGTGGCTTGGAACCTCAAAAGACATGATTTATATTTCCAAAAAACGTCAGTTCATTCTTATCGGTGATGCAAAGGCATGGCAGGGACAGAACGTTGTAAGCGGTGACAAAATCATCTATTACCTTGATGAAGGTCGCTCTGAAGTTGTTTCACAAAAGGGTGTGAGCGCCACGCTTAACGAAGAAGAGGGCCAGAAGAAAAGGCCCGGCAGGGTTAACATGACAATACTCCAGCAGTAGAGTATTACCTCCCATAACAAAAAACGAATAACGAAAATTGCGGATAACTCATGGCACTGCTTGAAACACGAAATATAGTCAAGCGATACGGCAGCCGAACAGTTGTAAACGGTGTAAGCCTTCAGGTAAACACCGGCGTTGTCGTTGGTCTGCTTGGCCCTAACGGGGCAGGAAAAACCACCTCGTTTTATTCAATCGCCGGTTTTATCCGTCCAAATAGCGGCAATATCCTGCTTGATGGTGAGGTGATCACCAATCTGCCGATCCATAAACGCGCCTTAAAAGGCATTTCATATCTTGCCCAGGAACCTTCAGTCTTCAAAAAATTGACTGTTGAGGAAAATGTCCGAATCATCCTCGAACCGATGGGGTTAAGCAAAAACGAGATTAACAACAGGATTGACGATCTGATGGCAACACTGAAGATCGAATACCTGCGTAACAATCTCGGCCATGCGTTATCCGGCGGTGAGCGGCGCAGGGTCGAAATAATGAGGGCACTCGCTACTCGGCCGCAGTTTATCCTGCTTGACGAACCGTTTGCAGGAATCGATCCGCTGGCTGTCGGAGAATTGCAAAAACTGATTTACAGCCTCAAAGATCTTGGTCTCGGAGTGTTAATATCTGACCACAATGTACGGGAAACACTACAAGTTTGCGATTTTGCCTATATCATGAATGCCGGGCAGATATTAACAAGTGGTGTGGCTGACGACATAATCGAAAGCGAAGTCGCCAGAAAGATGTACCTCGGCGAAAATTTCAGCATGTGATAAGAACTGGCTATGGCACTGGAACTCAGACAACAACTCAAGCTCGCACAAAAATTGGTTATGACGCCGCAGCTACGTCAAGCTATCAAGCTGCTGCAGCTCAATCGTCTCGAACTCACCGGTGCCCTACAGGCCGAACTTGAGCAAAACCCTGCGTTAGAAGAGGACCTTTCGCAAAGCAGTGACACACTCGAACTCCCTCCTGAACTGCAGGCAAGTATTGAAATAACAGAACCGGGCAAAGAAGGAGATGTCACCGAACAGTTTGCAGTAAGTGACAGCGTTGGTGATGTAAACTGGGAAGATTACGCAAATAATTTTGACAGTAACTTTTCATTTGCCAAGGAAACCCCGGCTGCCGATGCTCCCTCACAATTTGATTTCATCTCTGAAAAACCGGGCCTGCTTGCATACTTGCGATGGCAGCTCGCGCATTGTGAACTTGATGAAAAAGAGATGGAGATTGCTCTCTTTATAGCCGGTAATCTCAATCGTTACGGCTTTCTGGAAGTCTCGATTGAAGAGATCATTGCCTACGCTGAAAGCAACCCTGACGAAGTAGAATACGTACTTGAAATTCTACAGGAGCTTGACCCTCCAGGCATTGCAGCAAGAGACGTCAGTGAATCACTCTACCTGCAGCTTGAACGAATGGATATGGGAGACAGCCTTGCAGCAGTGATTGTCCGCGACCATCTCCCGCTTCTGGAGGTTCGAAACTATAAAGAGTTAATGAAGGCAACGGGGAAAAAACGTAACGACATCCTCAAAGCCATCGATTTTATCACCTCAGAGCTTACCCCGTTTCCGGGTCTTCCGTATGCAAAGGAAGAAACCAACTACGTCGTCCCGGACGTCTATATCGTTAAAGTCGATGGCGAATACGAAATTCGTCTTAATGACGATGACATGCCGCATCTGAGACTTTCCAGTCATTATCTCGAATTACTACAGTCCAGCACCAAAGACCTGCAAAAAGACTCGAGAAGCTATATTGCCGAAAAGGTTAAAAGTGCCGAGTGGTTTATTAAATCACTCTATCAGCGCCAACGCACCATCTACAAAGTAATGGAATCGATCCTGAAATTTCAGTACGACTTCTTCGAGCATGGTGCAACACACTTACGACCTCTTATCCTGCGTGATGTGGCTGAAGATATCGATATGCACGAATCAACCATCAGCCGTGTTACATCAAATAAATACACCCATACCCCGCAAGGGATCTATGAGCTGAAATATTTCTTCTCCACTGCAATCCCACGTGCAGGTGGTGATGCACTGGCTGCGGAGTCTATCAAGACCAGGATTCGCAAAATGATTCAGGAAGAGGATAAAAAGAAGCCTCTGAGTGACAGCGCGATATCCAACCTTCTGGCTGAACGAAATATTCAGATTGCACGACGAACCGTCGCTAAGTATCGGGAACAGATGAAAATACTTCCGGTAAAGCACAGACGGCAAGCCCGCTAAATGTTGATATGAAGCGGATATTTTTCCCAGACTCAGCGTTACTCGTAAAATTTCGTCCTCGGCGTATTACATATACGCCTGTGGGTAAATTTTTCGAGTGCCTCGGAGTCTTACGCTTACCTGATTCTGAAAAAAATCTTTCGCTTCAGACCAACATCTGGTCCCTCAACTTACCTTTTCTTTTGTAAAATTCCATGAGCCTGCTTGAGCGTGTGTATTCATTCCATCAGGACATTCTTCGGGGTCGTTACCCTAACGCTACTACTATTTCAGATCAGTTTGAGGTTTCACAGGCTACGGCTCGGAGAGATATAGCCTATCTTCGTGATCGGTTGCTGGCACCTCTTGAGTTTGATAGCGCCAGGAACGGGTTTTATTATACTGAAGATGACTTTTCGCTGCCTTTTACTCAGAGTCCGAAAATCACCCTGTTACTGGGGATGTTAAATCGATTCGGCAGGGAAGCAGGTTTAAGCAGCTTGCCGGAGTTGCAGCAGCTTGAGGCCAAGTTGTCACAGATGCTTTCGACTGATCACGCTAAGTTGGTGGACAGTCTCTACTGTGAGTGGATTGAAGTTGAGTCGATCGATACAGAAGTTTTTGCCACCATCGTTGAGGCGGTGGTTAACCGTCAGGCTGTTACTATTGATTACTCAACAGCATCATCAACTGTCAGTTCTCGCTGTATTGAACCGCAGCGGTTGTGTAACTATCAGGGGAAGTGGTATCTGCTTGCGCACTGCAGGCTTCGTGAAGGATTGCGTATGTTCCATATCGCCCGTATCAGGAAAGCGGAACTTACCAAAGAAAAAATCACCTTCATCCCTGATCTCAACGAGAACTATCTTGCCCCTTCTTTTGGTATATTTAAAGGGAAAAAGACAGAAATTGCCGAGATAGAGTTTAGCGGAACTGCTGCAGAACTGGTCAAACACCAACACTGGCATCGTGATCAGCAGGTCAGCCAGACAGAGCACGGTGTTCTGCTTAAACTTCCCATCAGTGATGATCGTGAAATCACCATGAAAATTCTGCAATATGGTTCGATGGTACGGGTACTCTCACCTGAGCGACTTCGCGACAGGATCGCCCGGGAGATCAAGGATATGGCCGGTCTCTATACTGACGAATAAAGCCCTCTGTACAAAACGCCTCTGATTGCATTGAAGTGTTCACGATCAAAGACCTTTCTACCACTCACATTATAATTATATTCAAGCGGTTGCCTTTTAACGGTTAGATAATCGTTAATATGAACACAATGTTTGACAGTCTCACTTGAGGATTGTTAGACTATATCGAACAGTTAATGTAAATTTACCAGGAGGCTGTCCGACAATGCTCTTTTCACCCATATCTTCGTTAAACTCGAAAAATTATCCTCGGAATATTACCTATATGCCTCCGGTAATTTTGCGAGTTTGCCTTGATCTGAGCGAAAACCCCTATTGTCGGACAGCTTCCTAAGAGAGAGTCCCTGCCGACTACTGTTTTTTTGGACAGGGATTCACCGACGCCAAACTCAACAGGCATTCATCTGAAATCTGATTACTTTTCAGGATGTATGCTGTTTATGGAAATATAGCCATGCCTTCTATCCGGTTCGTTGCCTTAAAGCGCGCTTTGCTCTTTTTGGGTCTTATCCCTCTTCTCAGCTCATGCTCCATGCTGATATCCAGCACGATCATTGAACCGACTGTTGGTAATCTGCAACAACAAACTGATCTCGAACTGGTCTGTGAGGGTGCACCGGCCTATCTGCTAATGATCGACTCAATGATTGCCGGCGATCCTGATAGTAAAAATTTATTACGAATCGGTTCACAGGCCTATACCGGATACATCACAGCAATGGCAGAGTGTAACATGCCGAAAGAACGAGTCATGACCATTGCCGAAAAAGGCAGACTGCATGGCACATCACTGCTCTCTAAATTACTTCCGATAAGCCCGGGTACAGACGAAAAGGAATTTCAGAAGGCGCTTAATAAACTGACAACATGCAACGTACCTAATCTATTCTGGGGCACACTCGCCTGGCTCAACTGGATTCAGGTACAGCAGGGCTCACCGGCAAGTCTTGCAGATCTTGCTATGGTTGAAAAAATGATGGTCCGCCTTATTGAGCTGGATGAATCATTTCAAGCCGGAAGCAGTCATCTCTTTTTTGGCGCATATTACGCCACCAGGCCAGCTATGCTTGGTGGTGATCCGGAAAAAAGCAGAACCCATTTTGAGAGAGCACTTCAACTTTCCGACCGAAAATTCCTTATTGTCCAGGTTCTCTATGCAGAGACCCTTTCACGCCAGCTGTTTGATCAGCAACTGCACGACGCCCTGCTTAAAGAAGTGCTGGAATTCCCCATTGATGATGCACCGGAATACGCTCTCAGCAACCAGGTCGCCAAACGAAAGGCTAGAAGATTGCTTGACGAGGACTATTTTGCTGAATAAAAAATATACTATCAGTTGATTTTCACATAATAATACCCGGAGAATTCCATGCGCTTTTTGCTAATCGCTCTCATATCTATCCTGATCAGCGGCTTCAGTCTGGTCGACACTGTCCAGGCCCGTGCCAAGCACCTCTTCAAAATTGCCACTCTCGCACCTGAAGGCACGGTCTGGATTACCCAATTCAAGAAATTTGCAGATGAAGTTTCCCAAAAGACCAATGGCGAAGTCGGTTTTCGTATCTATGCTGGCGGTATTCAGGGTGATGATCAGGCAATGTACAGAAAAATGCGTGTCGGCCAGCTCCATGGCGGTGGTTTTACCATGACCGGTATAGCACCAGTGGTTCCTGATTTTCGGATTATGTCGATTCCGTTTCTCTTCAGTACATATGATGAGGTAGACGCCGTTCGAAACGGGCTCCTGCCGATATTCAAGAAACGTTTCAATGAAAAAGGCATGGAATTTATCGCCATGACAGAGGTAGGTTTTATCTACACCATGTCAACAAAACCATTAGCCACAGCGGCCGAATTGAAAGAATCCACCAACTGGATGCCAGCCGGTGACCCTCTGGCTGCAGCCTTTCTTCAAAATATCGGCATTACACCGGTTCAACTTTCTATCCCCGATGTGCTCTCATCACTTCAGACCGGGCTTATCGACACTGTCTACAATTCGCTCTACGGTTCCATTGTCATGCAATGGTTCACCAAAGCAAAGTACATAACAGACACTCCATTCGGGTATGCTTACGGCGTCTTTTTGCTGGATAAGAAAAAATTCAGCAAACTCACAGATGACCAGCAGAAAATTGTTACGAGTTCAGCTACAAAGCATTTTGCCGTATTAATTGACGACACTCGAAAATCAAACCTTGAGTCACGGCAGGTGATGAAAGATCGCGGTGTGACTTTTATCTCCGCAGATGATTCCTCTATTGCCGAACTCAAGGATCACCATATGAAGACTGTTGACAGGCTGATAGGAGAAGCGTTTTCTGAAGAGATCTATCTCAAAACTATGCAACTCCTTAACGCCTACCATGCCGCTAATCCTACCAGGAAACAAGAGTGACAGCACAACCGGTTCGGCCGACAACGGTTTCGTGGTTAAGCCACGCTAAGCGGATTGAAGAATATCTGCTCTGCCTGCTCTTAACCACAATGATACTGCTGGCCTGTCTGCAAATTGGGCTGCGCATGTTTTTCGACAGCGGCCTTCTCTGGGCAGATCCGATGCTGCGTTACCTTGTGCTTTGGTCCGGCCTCCTTGGTGCTGCCATGGCCACCTCAAGAGGGAAACACATTGCCCTTGATCTGGCTGGCTTTCTCACCCCGAAAAAGCTGCTTCCTTTTGTCCTGCTCGCGACGCATCTCTTCTCATGCATAACAGCAGGGTTTCTCACCTGGGCCGCCTATCTCTTTATCAGAAGCGAGATGGAGTTTAGTGTTCCTACAATTTTCGATTTACCGAGCTGGGTCATTAATCTCATTTTCCCGCTCGCTTTTGCGCTGATCACCCTTCGATATTTTATACTGTTTATAACGTTGGCTCATCGTATCCTTCGCCAAACACTACGGCCGCAACCGGACTGGTAATGAACATTCTTAAGCTCTCTACACTTGTGCTGGCTCTGCTTGGTGCGCCGCTGTTTCTTGTTATCGCCGCTCTGGCTCTGATCTCTTTTGCCTCTGTCGATATTGATCTGTCTGTTGTAATTATTGAAATGTCACGCCTTGCGGACACCCCAATGCTCGTATCCCTTCCGCTCTTTATCTTTGCTGGAACAATGCTCTCTGAGAGCCGAGCTCCTGAGCGGATTCTTATGCTTTCCCGCATCTTTCTGCATTGGATGCCCGGTGGGCTTGCTGTTGTATCATTAGCCGTCTGCGCTGTTTTTACCGCTTTTACAGGCGCTTCGGGTGTCACTATCTTCGCACTTGGCGGACTGTTGCTCCCTGCACTTATACAAGATGGATATTCCGAACGATTCTCGATGGGATTAATCACTTCTTCAGGAAGTCTTGGGTTGCTCTTCCCACCAAGTTTACCGCTCATTCTGTACGGGGTAATTTCAGAAACACGAATAGATCATCTCTTTCTTGCAGGTATATTACCCGGTCTTCTGATGCTGATATTGCTGATGACCTACTCCATCAGAAAAAGCCCCGCGCAAGCAAAAAAGACCAAACCCACAATGCATGAAGCTCTCTCTGCTATACGGGAGGCTGCCTGGGAGATCCCGCTGCCTGTAATCATTCTCGGTGGTATTTATGGAGGTTTTTTCGTAGCTGGTGAGGCTGCAGCAGTCACCTGTCTGTATGTCCTGATCGTTGAAGTGCTTATCTACCGAGATATAAAGTTCTCTGAACTCCCGCAGATCATGTCCAAGTCGATGATGCTCTTTGGTGGAATCCTTGTCATTTTAGCCGCATCAATGGCATCCACCAACTTCCTGATAGATCAGGAAATACCTGCACGGATTTTCGAATTTATCAGAACCTATATCGACTCGAAATACACTTTCCTGCTGCTTTTAAACATTTTTCTGCTCATCGTCGGAGCCATGCTGGATATTTTCTCGGCACTGGTGCTTATCGTCCCCCTCATTCTGCCAATCGCCATCGGCTATGATGTTCATCCCATTCATCTGGGTATCATTTTCCTCACCAACCTGCAGATAGGTTACTGCACCCCGCCTGTGGGTCTGAACCTCTTTCTTGCCTCCTACCGCTTCGAAAAACCGATTGTCGAATTATATCGATCGACCCTCCCTTTTCTGGGTTTACTGATCATCACCCTGCTCATCATCACCTATATTCCCTGGTTAAGTACTGTTCTCATAGGGCTAGTCGGCTAGAAGCGTCATAAGGACGTATTCAATCGGACAGGAGAAGGCACATCCTTTAAATTTTACCTCCCTACTACCAGAAAACAACTCACCCAACGACTACATGGAGCCCTGGTAAAAGAGTTCACTACCAGAGGTGAGACCATTATCGTGGTCGACATGATCATGGAGGGAGGAATAGACGGACTCAACACCTATAGGCAGATACAGCCTTACCAAAGACTTGCCTACGACGTACACTCCTGAAATTCACGACATCACTGGTGGCTCATATACAGTTTTTCACGTTAATGAAATTCCTGACCAAACACTACTATCGGGAAATATTCGATTTGCTAAAAATACTCTCGAGCAATATATATCTACATGATTATACTCAACAGACAGATAGGTGATAATTTTAAATTTCAAACGAATGGAACGATAATGACACGATTCTTTTTCACAACCGGTGCAGTCCTTGCGGGTCTTGCCATCGCTATAGGGGCAGCAACCGGGCACCAGCCCAGCACATATGATGAAACCATCATAATATGGCTGGAAAAAGCCACGCGTTATCAGTTTTACCACGGTCTTGCACTACTTGGTGTGGCAATTGCCCTGCATATATGGAAGGGACAGCAAACACTTTTAAACCTCGCCGGATTCTGCTTTATCGCCGGGGTTCTGCTCTTTTCAGGAAGTCTCTATTTGATGGCTTTTTCTGGGATATCTGCTGGATACATCACACCCTTTGGCGGCATGGCATTTCTGGCCGGGTGGTTGGCAATGGCGCTTGCCGGAGTAAAGCTCTCGGAATATTAACAGATCAGCCCGTTCTTTTAATCGAAAGAACGGGCTGATACACACAACGGGATTTACCAAAAGAATACAATTTGTTACTGCCCTTTAATACCGATATATGGCAGGTTACGGTACAACTGGGCATAATCAAGCCCATAACCAACAACAAATTCATTGGGGATGTCCATACCGCAGAAATCAATCTCCACATCTGCGGTTCTACACTCAGGTTTATTAAGGAAGGTACAGATCTTCAAGCTATTTGGGTTACGGTTCTGCAGCATACGAATTACTTTACTGAAGGTGTTGCCGGTATCAACAATATCTTCAACAAGCAGGACATCACGCCCTTCAATGGAAGTATCAAGATCCATAATAATCTTGACATCACCGCTACTTACTGTACCATCGCCATAGCTTGAAACAGTCATGAAATCCATTACCATCGGCAGTTTGATTTCACGTACAAGATCTGCCATAAAAACAAATGATCCGCGCAAGAGTCCTATTACCACCAATTCACGTTCTGTGTTTCTATAATGCTCTGTAACTTCAGCGCCAAGACGCTTAACGATCTCTTTAATCTGATCTTCTGAAACAAGTATATCTGTAATTCCTGTATCCGGCATAATCTCTCCCCGGGAATTTAATGTCATTGTATCATTGTAATGCGTGCCAGTGTACCTGTATACGTTAGCACACTGAGTACAGTCAACCGCCTTGTCTACCACCTTTGACCGTTTTTTCAACATTTACAAAAAATAATTCGTAGACGGAGTCTCCTCATGACAAGGAACATTGCAGGCTTGTGTTAAAAAAATGCCTTAAAAGAGTAAAGGTCGGCCTTTGCGTAATTCACTAAGCGGGTAGTGGGTACCACGCCAGTAAATACCTTGATTTTTTGTAGTAAGAAAGGTTGCCCGACCAATAATATAGATACTGATTACAGGAGCTATAAGACCACCAACTACCGCCCCGACCGGCATCCCGGATAATATTGCCCCTAAGCCGAGACCACAGATTCGTAACAGCACGATCATGATAAAAAACAGTTGGGTCATTCCTGAGGCAAACATAGCCCCGAAAATTGGCACTATTGTCAGCATAACCAGCACGAGTATTGAAAGAACAGCAAGCCATGCTCTGTAATGGAGAACAGAGAATACATTTTTCATTAAGCCATCAACCATTGCCGGGACAGAAGAATACCAGCACACCTTTACCAGCGGTTGCCCCAGATAGCAGTCCTGCTTAGATCCGTTTTCCTTGATGATCTTGCCAAGCATAAGGTCATCGATCGGGTGCATCCGGATTGTATTATGCCCGTCAATGGAACGATACACGTCTTTACGAACCATATTAAACGCGCCCACTCCCATGAAATATCTGTTCGTTTTCTTTCTGGCATTCCAGGGTTTAAACATCCCCAGCAGACCGCTTGCAGCATCCAGCACCATACCGTTTAATAACCAGTTTCCGCCGATTGTCTGAAAGATAAGGCTTAAGTGATCCAACCCATCTGATTCCATCGCTGTTACCGCGCGAGAAATTACTGATCTCTCCATTTCGATATCAGCATCGGTAAAGAGGAGATAGTCGCCTGTTGCCACATCTGCTCCCCGCTGCAATGCATGGGATTTTCCCAACCAGCCGGGAGGAAGATCCTGAATATCCAGGATGGTAAACGGAGTTGTGCTTTTCTGTTTAATAGCTTGAAGGATTGTTGAGGTTGCATCCGTTGACCTGTCATTAACTACTATAATTTCCAAATTCGGGTAATCCTGATCAAGTAACGCCAGAAGAGGTTCTTCAATGGTTTCAGCTTCATTACATGCAGGGACTATTACAGAGACACGAGGTGTGTTCGTGGAAAGGCCAGGGACTATTTGTTTCAGACGCGTCATACGCAAAAGACCCTGGCCAATATCAGCCAGGGTCATGATGTGGAGAATAAGAATAAACAATGAGAGAAAGAAGAGAAGTGACATTATGAGTCCCAAGCTTCATTTACGTTTATGAATAAGGCTGTTTACTACAGCTTAGTCATAATCAGATGAGAGAACAAGACACACAATCTGTAAAACCGCTAACTACTATATTGATGGTGCCATGCTGGCAAAGACCACATATCGCTGATCGGTACCAGGCTGAATTGCATTAAAGGGGTAACAGGTAATGAGTGTCAGCCATGGATTATCCGACTGCTCAATATACAAATCGTTATTTTTTTTCACATGAGCCGAAGATACATTGAATGTATAATTTTTGCCGTTTCTAGCCTCCAGGCTTAAGACATCGCCGGGTTGTAAATCTTTTAAAAAGGTAAAACTGGTATCTCTGTGCCCCGCCAGGATGCAGTTACCGCTGCTGCCGGGAACTGCACTATTGGTGAGATGCCCCGGCCCGAAGGCCAGCACCTCACCACTGTCACCTTCGAGCACGATATGATCAATCCCGAGACGATCTACCCGCAAGCGTGCTACCGGCCAGCTATCGGCCCATGGCCAGGGCTTTACGGCAATGCCGGTGCGAACAGTTTCCTCCCAGGCGTTCTGAAGTAATTTCTGGGCGATCATCGCTTTAACCCGTAGCCACATGCCGTCGCAGATAAGCAGACCGCCAGCGGCCAACAGAAGATAGACAGTTACCTTAATGACCATTTTATCCATACCCGCCTCCGTAAGATGTGCAAAATTCCTGCGGTTAAGAGTAATAAAGAGCCTGCCAACAGATGCAGTGCTGATGGAGTTGCAGTTCGTGAACCGCCACCAAAAACGGCCTGCATCTGCATTCCGCGTGGAGCCGCTGTCTTAACGACTTCTTTACTGGACTGACTCGCTTTTGGCTTTGAGACAATCTTGTCAACAGCCACAAGGCTGGTGTATTTACTTACAAGCTGATGAGAAAGCGCTGTCGCAAGTATCGTTTTCTTCACCTTCTCAGGGTCGGCACCAAGGGCAAGTGACTGCATTTCTGAACTGATTTTTTTACGCGCCCAGAGTGCTGCAAGCCCGGGTCTTGAACTGGAACCGCTAGTATCAATGGTATATTCCCAACGTTTCCCAAGCTGATTACCCGACACCTTAAAAGCTGAAATCTCCCCTTTCACCTTGAGTGCTGACACAAGAGGCTCACCAAAATAGAGATCAGGAATCGGATTCGGGTACGCCTCAAGTTCAAGTTCGCTACCATCAGCCGCCTTGATCTGTATATCTGTTATGGCCGGAGTTGATATCTTGCTGAGCAGCTTATCGATCCTCACTTGTACCTCGTTCAGATCGCCGATATAGGTGTAGGTTCCACGGCCGACACTCGCAGCACGTTTCATAAAATACGAATTAGGTGCAGAGCCGATACCAACGGTGAACAATCTTGAATCACCAAGTCGATGATTAATAAGTGCGAAAAGCGCATCTTCATTACCTACAGCCCCATCTGTTAAAAAAATCACCTGACGAAGACGCTCTCGCTGAAACTCCCCGTCCAGAGCAAGTTCCAGAGCTTGTTTCATCTCTGTTCCGCCATCTGCCTTGAGTGCACTGAGATATTTTTGTGCTGTTACGAGGTTATCTTCTGTTCCCGGTACTGAACCGTGAAAGAGCGAGTGAGCGGTGTTATTGAAGCTGATGATATTAAACCGGTCAACAGGACGAAGTTTTACAAGAGCGCTGTGCAATGCTTCTTTAGCCTGTGCAATAGAAGGCCCGGCCATGGAACCTGATACATCAAGAATAAACACCACTTCTCTCGGTACATACACCTTAGCTGATTCCTGAGGTGGCATAAGCATCAGGGACAAATAGCGGTTTCCATCCTGAGTTTCAGAAAGCAGTGCCGCTGAGGCCTGAGCCTTTTTCTCGGCCTGCCACTCGAGAACAAAATCACGATCGGCTAGAACCTCGCCAGTGAAAGCAAGAGCAAACTGATTTTCGGCCACCTCATCAATCTTCATTGTATGATAGAGACTTTCAAGGCGGGAAAGAGCCATACCACTCACCAGATCGACGGAAAGTTTCATCGTGGGTCCTTCTCCGGATCCGGCCGCAGCCACAGGAGGAGAGATCTCGGATGCGTCCGGAACCTGATCTGTATCGTGTGCCCAACCTTCATTAGAAAAGGTGAGGGTACGGTTCTCTGTTGGAGCCTGAACATTTCCCGGCATATATCTCGGAGTTATGGCCATTGGAAATCGCAGTGAAAAAACTTCGTTCGAATACTGCACCATCTGTTGATATTCGATAACGATTGTCACATTCTCACCAGGGCCGATATTTGCAACTCTGGTGGTAAATATATTAGGGCGATTCTGAGCAAGCAATGACGTCTTTCTGCCTTCCTGCTTAGCCTTTTCGTAGATTGCTTTAGCTTCCGCTTTTTCATGTATTTCGCCGATTATCTCGCGCTCTCCGACAAGCATACGCAACCTGTCCACCGCGCTCTCTTCAGGAAGCGGGAACACATACACACCGTCAACCCAATCAGGGCTTGTGTTGCTGAACGTCTGGGAGACTTTCACCCGTGCTGCAATACCACTGACCGTGATTCTCACCTCCTGCGCCAGAAGAACTGCCGGTGCTGCACTGGTACCCAGCCCCGGCAGTAGTAACTCCCCCTGCTGAACGTCCTCCAATCTGAAGGTTTGAGCATCATTTGACTCAACAGGCAACTCACTCGCGTCAGCCGAAATAATTCCACCGCAGATAATGATAAGTGCTATGGTGATTGTATATATAAGCAACATCAGGTTGCCCGGGTCCGGTGCATCTTTTTTTTGCTTCTCGTGCACAACGGGTACATTGCTGGTCGACATGGTCCACTCCTCATAATTTCGAAATTGTAACGTATTAGCAGTGCTCCAGATTCTAACGATCAACCAGTGCTGCTAATGTGTTTCTGTTAATGCTTTCTCACGTGTACCCAGTAAACAGGACAAATGTGATAAGAGGCTGAAGCAATCGTGACATCGTGACGAGCAAATATGATCGATTATGACAAGACGCATCTTCAACTGGCCAAATACACACTATTTGATTACCTTTAGCTGACCTTGATCTACTAACTGCGCTGAATAATGCGTAAATCACTCCCACGACATAATACAGAGAAAACCATGGTATACACCATTGCACTCGTTGAAGATGATGATCTGCTCAGAGCCAATTACACCCAGGCGCTTGAGCGTGAAGGATATCGTGTGGACAGCTACGGCAGCAGGCCGGAAGCGGAAGCAGCGTTTAGACAGCAACTTCCCGACATGGCCCTGCTCGATGTGATGCTTCATGATGAGAAGGAAGGAGGTTTTGAGTTATGCAGACAATTGCGTCAGCTTTCGCCCACTATCCCTATCATTTTTTTGACTGCGCGGGATAGTGATCTTGATCGTGTTTCCGGCCTCAGACTTGGCGCATGGGACTATCTTACCAAAAACACCACAACGCTTGATTTTCTGCCTGTGCGGATTTCGTCACTTTTTAAAATGGTCGAATCACTTCAGACCACCCCGGATGTGCAGGAATCGATTGTTAAAGCCGGAAAACTCCGGATAATTGAAGAACGCAAGCAAGTCTTCTGGGACGATCAGCAACTCAACCTGACGCTCACCGAATACTGGTTGCTGCTGTCACTGGCAAGGCGACCGGGTCATGTTAAATCCCACGATCAGCTGATGGAAGCGGCAAATGTTGTGGTGACCAACAACGCCATTACCGCCCATATCAGGAGAATTCGAGATAAATTCCAGGAGATCGATGCTGACTTTGATGCCATACGGACTGAATATGGGATGGGATATAGATGGCAAACCCCATAATTCACAATAAAAATTACGTGTAAGGAGTGAGGCGATAGGTGTGAGGTGTTTACCACACTTGTCTAGAAGCTCTCGAACTGAATTTTAAATGGCAGTATACGCCTCTCCCCTCACACCTATCGCCTCACTAAAAAAAATACGTACTATGCGATTCTCCCTGCGACTAAAACTGACGCTTGTTTCACTCCTCCTGCTGAGTATTCCGCTGATCGGCTTTCGATTTAGCGAAATAATCACCCGTGATCTGGTCGAGAGTCGTAAAGATACCCTGCTCTTTTCTGCTCATGCGGTGGCATCTTCCCTTGCCGGTCGTAGTGGTCTTCTCGACCAGGAGCTGTTTCATTCCCTCAATCAGAGCCGCGATCTCTACCTTTTTCAGCTCACCAACCCGGTTCGATTAAACGGTAAAAGTGATGACTGGCTTCCCCAGATCCTTGAAGCGGAAGAGTTTGCCGGAGAGCATATTCTTAGAATAAACGGGACATATAATTATGACTCATTGCACTTCAAGCACATGCTCGGTGTACGCGGCAAATATATCTACGCGCTCTTTCAGGTCACTGATGACAAACTCGTTTATCGCCCGCAACAATCACTCGGAATAGCACGGGCAGATCATCTACAGATTGGCATTGAGGACCAGAAAGGTGTGCTGCATAGGTATCTTGTATCTACAGCAGCTCCAGGATGGGTAAACGGCTATCTAATGCCAGTAAATCCGGCAGAAAGCCTGCCGGTAATACTTGAAAAACGGATACAGGGAGTCTGGTCTGAAACAGAAAACGGATACACCATTGAGCTGAGAATTCCACGCGATCTTATTGGTGACAGGTTTGCATTTGCCATCGCTGATGTCGATGACAGTCTCAATCGGCAAGTAGATGCGCTAATCGGCACTGCCAACCCGGAAAGTCCTGAAAAACTTGGCTGGTTGCTTTCTCCTTCTAAGTCTATTGAGAATATTCTCCAATCACTCGACAGGCCGCAGTCGCGCATACTCATTGTCGACAGCAACCAGCGAATCCGTGCAAGTTTCGGCTCACTCAACCCTGATGAAGAATCACCGAAGCCTGAAGACAAAACATTACTCAACAGTATCAGTTCTTCAATATATGGCGCACTGAAACCACTCTACAGGATCTTCACTACCTCGTTTAACGACGAATTCAAAACGCCGGTTGCCCTGCCCACTACCCTTGATATCTCGGGAGTAAAGGAAGGGTTGCAGGGGAAAAGTTCGATTACTCAATACCGCATCGCTGAAGATCAGGTGGAAATCATGGCGGCAATAGCTCCCTTAAAGGAAAATAACAAGGTTATCGGAGCAGTTGTTGTTGAACAGACCACAAATTCCATTCTTGCTCTGCAAAACCGGGTAATTGAAGAATCGCTCAGCTTCACTATTCTCGCTTTTTGTGTTGGCGCCCTCGGTTTATTACTCTTTGCCTCACGGCTATCATCACGCATCCGCCAACTTCGCAATCAGGCTGCAGGAGCAATTTCTGAGACAGGTCAGATACGCAGCATCCTTCGACCATCACGGGCAAAAGATGAAATCGGTGACCTCTCACGCACTCTCACAACTATGCTCGGCCAGTTAAAGGAACAGAGTGAATACCGTGAAAATATGGCGGACAATCTCGAACACGAAATGCGCACCCCGCTTGCAGGAATATCCGCCTCGCTGAAAAATCTCAGCGGTGAAATAGAAAACCCACCCGAACGTATCCGCAACTATCTCGACTGGGCACTCACCGATGTTATGCGTCTCGAGCAGCTTCTTGGTGCGATTCGGGATGCAACAAGTCTGCAGGAAGCGCTTGATCGTGACGCTCATGAAAATTTTAACCTCACTCAAGGTATCCAGGTATGGATGGAGCATAGCTGGCAACAGGCGTTCCCCGATACACAATTTCTCTATCACAAACCCGATAAAGAACTCACACTTTATGGAGACCCGGGAAGAATACGCCAATTACTGGATAAACTCATTGAAAACGGCGTCAGCTTTCATGATGCTGAAACACCGATTGAAATCAGCCTGTACGAACTGGATAAAGAAATAATTCTGCAGGTGATAAATCAGGGGCCGACAATCCCGGAAGAGATTCGCGCCCAGATTTTTAACTCTATGGTCTCGCGCAGGGCTAAGCATGACTCACGACCTCATCTCGGCCTGGGCCTCTATGTGGCCCGGACAATCACCGTTCACCACAAAGGCACAATCACGGTTGATAATCTTCATGATGGGAGAAATGGTGTCATCTTCACCCTCCGGTTTCCATTGGCCCACCACCAATAAGGTTGTGGACCAACCTTTCCAGCTACAGACACTCAACCTGACAATCGCAAAAGGAAACAACAAAGGTTACAGCATAGCTCTATGCCCCCCGAATGGTATTGCACCATTCGGGGGATGTTCTCTACAGTTCAATTACTTATTGCCCAGAAATTGCCTGTAAGGAGTAAATAGCTTCTTCAAGTCCGGTCTTCTTATCCCCATTTATGTCTAGAAGAGTTGCGGAAATTTCAGCCTCCTCCAGAGTACCTGTTCGTGAATCAAACGAATATGTTTGTATTGAAGAGGAATATGTTGAACTTTTGCTGCTATAGATGCGTATCTCTATTCTCAACTGGTCAACATCGGGCACATCAAACACATCTGTCATCGCACGTGTCAGGGTAAATTCTGTCATATTGGCAGGGAGATCCCTTACCCGTAACTGACTATTCTGGTAATGCCCGTTTTGGTATGAATAAACACGAACCTGCAACTTATCGTCCGCATCATAGATCAAGGTAGCAGGTAATGACCAGTTAAGTTGCATTTCCCTATTCTTATTGTCCCAGAATGCGGCGAGATTCTCTACTGGAGGCAGTTCATTTATGGATAAGCCAGCAGGCTCCCCGGGCAGTGTTCTCTGAACCACTGATCCGTCTTCAAAGGTGAAAGTAAACTGGTAATCCCCCTTTTCGTGTGGGCTTGTATTTAAATCACAGGCTGCTGACGCCCCTCGAATAACTCTCAACTCATCCCATTCCACCTCTTCGATCAAGCCATTCCTATTCTGATCGCGAAGATTGAGCCTCCAAAAATTGTAACCGTCATACTCCATGTTTGTGCAAATATCTGAAGGCGTCGTAACACTCACAGAGCTTATTACATCTTGAAGTATTCGCTTTCTGTCTGAATATGTATAAATGTCTTCATACGCTACAAAGGAGTTTGTGTTAGAGATACCATTTCTCAATGTATGTGTGGTCGACACATATGGCCACCTGACATGATAGCGATCATCTCCCACCTTATGCAGGGAAATATTTATATCTGTGGCAGTCATCCCTTCCAAAACAGCAACCGGTAAGGCATTGGGCATGTCCCACTCAGGAATTTCATCATAGAATTTCTTCGCATACAGGCCACTGCTGTCTTCTATACTCAGATAATATGTTCCAGGTGTAACTGTGGGGGTAACATATCTTCCAGCTCTCACCTTAGTCTCACCGACCACAGTAAAATCCTGGTCTAAAATTTTGATTGAAAGATCATCCCAATTACTCACTCCTAAATCTTTGCTGACCTCCCCCGAGATATTACCATTCACCATTGACACTGAATAATTCAGTGTCATATCAAGAATGCCTATCTGAACAGGTACCTGAATAGGAAGATAATACTGATTATCCATTGATGTGCTCGGTAACACATGCAAGAGATAACTACCGCTCGCCACACCTGGAAGGCTATAACGACCTGTACTGTCCAGTTCAACTGAATACAATACAGTTTGTGCATCATCGGCTGCGATGAGCTGAATCCTGCCGCTCTGAACTGCATCACCATTGCTATTCGTTATCACCCCATCCAGCTTGATTCCTGAGACTTCAGTCAGAGATCGGGTTGCTGGAACATATGTATATCTCCCAATAGTCCGGGACTGGGTGTTATCTTCCCCGCGCATTCGAAGCTGTACCCGCACTTGATCGGTTTGTTCAACCTGAAGAAAATCTGTCATGTCTTGAGTAACCGTGAACCCCGTGAGGTTAGGCGGCAATGCAAGGATACGCAATTGTTTGTTTTTGGCTCTACCATCAACTTCACCGTATACACGAATCTCCAAAGAATTTTCAGGCCCATATGTTTGGGGCAATGTCCAGGCAAGTGTCATTTCACCGGTATCCCCAAGCCATATAGCTGCCAAATTTTCAAGGGGCGGGAATGCTGATATAGACTGCCCTGGAGAATCATATGACAGATTTTCGAAATAAGTTGAACCGTTAGTAAAGGTAAACGTGGCCTGATACTCCCCAGCTTCATGAGGGCTAACAGGCAGAACACAATCAATTTCATCCCCCTGTATATCGTTGAGTGTTCCAGATTCACCTAAATCAATACTCCCATCACCGTTCAAATCTGTATATGATAATCGGGAATACCAATACGGATTGAGACTGTGATTTGTACACTCTGCAGAAGAAGGAGTCCTCACAACCATGGTACTGATCGTATCCAATGGTACGGACACACCACTCGCAGATCTCACTTTGCTAATAAATGCAAATGATGTCGATGTACTGACGCCATTCCTGCTCCAATGCCTGGTTATAACATCCAGGGAATCAACTGTATAACTCTCGCTGCTTGCCTGCACGTTTGGGATTCCCAGCCCTCCACCATTCAACACAAAGAATAATAAAACAACGATAAAGCCAAGACGTACCATTCTCTATCCCCCAAGATATAACTATTTGTAATAACATTATTTTTAAAACGTTTTTTTACACATAACCTCATCTACCATGATGATGAGTCAAGATCAAATTGTTTCATGTAAAAAGAGTAAGGGGTGTGAAAAGATTCAGGCCAAAAGGGGAACTTGAGAGTGGCAACTGCTAGAAAACGTCGGAAGGAGCGCCTCGCCGGAACCACTATTGAAAAAGTGATATAAGATCATCAGGGTGTTGTCTTTACACTGAGGTTCCCTGCTGTAAGCAATAAATACTCATAGCTATCGTGCAGGGACTGCTCTACTCCAGACCCGTGACAATGTTGAAAAGAGTGTCTCAAGTAAGACTTCATCTTTTCTTCGTTTAAGGCAGACTATAGAAAGAGGGAGGTATATTTCCTCATCAGACCAGACAGCAATATCCGGTCTACCTGCAGAAGTCACCACGTCATCTTCAAGCAAAAATGCCAGACCGGCTCCCGCCTTAACAACCGATTTTAAAATCGATTCCTGATCTACCAGCGCCACTTGTTGTGGATTCAGTCCGTATTTTTCAAAAAAGTTGGCAGCAACAGCATTAAACGGGCAGTTTTCAGGTGTCATTATCCAGGGAAATCGCCCAAGTTCTTCAGGCGTTATGTTTTTCAACTTGTTTTGCCAGTCAAGCGGCCCGGCAATAATCAATCGTAGCTGCCGTAATTCATGGATATGCATTTTTTCTGATTGAGCATTGCCGTACATAAAGCCGGCATCCAGCACATCGTTTGCCAGTTTTTCAAAAACTTCGCCGCTCATGCATTGCAACAGATGGGTCTGGATATCGGGATGGTCCGCCTTCATGGTATCAAAAAACTCTGTGATACGTAGAGACTCAGGTTCGCTGTTGATCCCAATGCGCAATTTGCCCTGCACTATGGACTTGAGTCGTCTGGCGGCACTGACAAGCTCATCAATGTCTTCAAAGACCTTGTCAGCATGCATTTTCACCTGAATTCCTGCTGCAGTAAGCATCATGCCTTTTGGAGATCGCTGAAAGAGACTCACCCCCAACTCATCTTCAAGGGATTTAATATGCGCACTTACTGCAGGCTGACTGGCAAACAGACGTTTTGCCGCTCGTGTCAGATTTCCTTCCTCTGCAACCATTGAAAATGTTTTCAGTTGATAAAGTTCCATAGCAGTCGTTGGTAGAATTTTTCCCTGGATTACAAATCATACACTATCTGTCTTAGCAATGGTGATCATAATTTCTGAACAGGGTCATCCAAAAGGACAATTGGAATCTTCATCAACATCCACTGTATTCTCCTGATATACCAACTACTCAATCACGGGAGAACACCATGAAGATACGAACCATAAAGAGTGTGCTTGTTTATTTTCTCTACCCCGAAGACACAACCGGCCCCTGTTCAGCTCCACCGGAAATAGCTCAAAGATATATCTGGGCCACAACAGCCAAAACAATATTCTGGATTATCTGCTCAATAATTGTTCCACTTATCTTTATCGTGTTAACCAGATAGTCCAATAGAATTATGCAGCTTACAAAACTTCTTGCGCAGATCATCGATTTTCATGCAGCATGGTACGATTGTTCCTTTCGAATTTTTAGTGTATCGTTTCGCTCCACCAATTCTACAAAAGGGCAATAGATGAAAATATATGATCACTACCTGTTCGACGCTGACGGAACGCTTTTTGACACTAAAGATCTGATCTTTAACTGTTTCAAGCATGTAGCAGGGGAATTCACCGACAGAGTTTTAGACAAACAAGCCGTTATCAACGATATCGGGCTTCCACTGCGGGATATGCTCATCTCTCATCTTGGCGCTGATCTTGATTATGATCGAATTCTCGATGAATATCTCCGCTACCAGCTGACGATTATGGAAGACAGCGTTAAACCTTTCCCCCATGTTCTGTCCACACTTAAAATGCTCAAAGAGTCAGGTAAGAAACTCGCTGTCGTCACTTCCAGAAGGCGATATAGCCTTGATATAATCCTTGAATCCACCAACACTGCACAATATTTCGATATCCTCGTAACACCTGAAGATACTGTAAAACACAAACCTGACGCCGAACCAGCCCTGAAAGCCATTGAACTCCTTGGTGCCGATAAGCACCATTGTGTCTTCACCGGAGATGCACTTTTTGACATCTGCAGTGGCTCAAGTGCAGGTATTGACACCGTCTTTGTTAACTGGAGTCATGTTGCACTCTCTTCTCTGCCTGTTCCTCCTACCTGGGCAATTGACTCGATGCAGGAACTTACCGCCCCGTTAGCGTAATTACTGCCAACATCCTCCCCTGGAGGCTATCCTAGAATGCCATTTATCCCCAACTCTTCGTCATTTTCGGTAATACCAGTGCTTGAAATATCATTCATATATCTCCGCTTGTTATTATCAAAATCCCTAGATCTGAGAACAACTGTCCATTCTCTGTGCCCCTCCTAAGGCATCCATTATTCTCTCGTAATCGATCATTTCGGTAATCATTGCCTGAGAAAATTTCTTTGTCCCCATTTTATCCTCAGCCTCCATTCAACCCCCATTTGTTCGCTAGGTTGACTGCACTTTTTCCCATAAAAGCATTTAATCTTTTTAGCCTTTCTGCCGATATCAAAAGTATAGTTTGAGCATCTCAATCTCCTCACTCCACAGAACAGCCCGGTTTGCTTCATAGCAAATCGGGCTGTTTTGTTATATTCCGTTATTGATCCTCAATTCCCCTCAACGTTTCTCCTCAATAGAACCGACTCCAATCAAAAACAAATAGAATACTGTGGACATCAGTCATGGCGTGTAATGAAGAGAACAAACACGCAGCCTGAAGTTCGAATGGTGGATGAGATATTTCTGGTTTTACTTCCCAGAATACGTAGTGTCAGAAGTCGTAAGAATGTGAAAACGGCGAGCAGGATTAGACATCTGAGGCATGACAGGCCAGTAGTTTATTACCAGCACTTATCACTATTCTCAGCTGGTTTCGCTATCCATTTGGGCAGGTAAGCCATAGCAAAGGAAAACCGCTATAATAGTGAGAGAGGATGCCATGAAAAAGCTTGAAGAAAAACTTGTGGTGATTTCGGCAAGGCTGCCGGCAATTGCCGGTCCTGCAATCTGGCCGATTCCGAAAGTAAAGGTTACAAAACCAAACACGGATGCGACACCTTGCGGACCGGTAAAATCACCAATCAGTGCAGCGATGATGGTGGGTACACTGAAAGCGACCAGACCATAACACACCACCGAAACATACACGGAAATCATGGGCCACTTCATCGCCACCAAAAGGTAGGCAGCCGTTTGAATGCTGAAAACCAACATCAAGGCAAATTTTCTCCCATACTTGTCTGAGAGATAACCAAAGAGAGGTCCTGAGCCAAGACTTATTAATCCCACCCATGACCAGATGTCTCCAGCTGCCTGTTCTGAAAGCCCTCGTTCCTGAACAAGTGAAGTAACCATAAAGGTGATGTAGATGACATAGGTGAAACCGAACAGAAAATAGATCGCTGCACAACGGAGTATAAGTTTGCGGTTTTTTCCTTTAAGACTTTCCGTCAGCCTTCCAGACCGAACCTGTTGCTTGCCCTGCTCTTTCATCGGAGAAGAATTCCGGGAGTTGCGAATGAGCAATACACAGCAGAAAGCAATGGCCAGCACTACACCTCCGAGCACTAGCCAGCTTAAACGCCAATCGCTCCCTGTACCGCTCAGCGCCGGGACCAGTCTGGCAGAGAGCAAAATACCCAGCCCGTTGCCCATCACACAAAGCCCTGCTGCCCTGCCCCTTCTTCCCGGCTCGAACCATGTCGATATAAGTGCCATAATCGGGATGTTGGAGAGAGCACTGCCGATTCCGGTCAGGCAATACAAGACAATGATCACCACCAGGCTTGAGGAAAGGCCAACCAGAGACATAGAAGCACCGACCAGAAGCAGGGCCAGGAAGATTAACACCCGTGCTCCAAGTATCGAGCTTAGTCGGCCACACAAAAGTACAGCCACAAGATAGCCGCAAAAATTGACCGTGGAGATCAGACCCATCTGAGCATAATCAAGCCCCAGTCCTGCACCCATACCAGGCAGCATCATCCCCAGCGAAAAGCGGCCGAGGCCAAGACTGGCAAGCAGGCCGAGGAATCCGGCAAAAGCTATTACCCAGCAATACGAACGGCTCTCAGACCGTGGGAAAAATGGAACCACTCGCATGACTGCACCTCTAACCTGAAGTATTAATAAAACAACTCGATATCAGCTTGTTAATCACAATTACACGAAAAATTCAATACATAAGCGTATATAGTCCAGACCTGCACAAGGAGACTACCTTACAGGGATATTGCATTATTTTCCCTCTTGGCAGCATACGTAATGTATCATTTTCCAAGATGTTACCTCGTTTACACCCTTTCATAATTTCTATGTGCTATAAACCACGAGATATGGGTAGACCAAAAACACAACTGTAGATTTATAGGGTTACACTTCAGAATAGCGTGTTCTCTTTCTTAGAAAGGACAAAGGGGCTCTCCATTATCCCAAATTTCTTGAGAAATAGTTTTATCGTTGTGAGTTTTATAGCATTTGAAAGAATTTGTGATTACGTAATTACCTTCGACTTTACTCTTATCAGGTATCACAACAGCCGAGCACAACTGCTGAACGCTGTCAGTGAAACCGTTTATCTTCACAACACAGACATTTTTTATGGCGAAGACCAAATATACATCCCCAATCACCCTGCTTGATGGAGGCATGGGTCGACAGCTTATGCGGATGGGTGCGCCGTTTCGGCAGCCAGAATGGTCGGCCCTCGCGCTTATAGAGGCACCAGACCTGGTGCGGCAGGCGCACGAAAATTTTGCTGAAGCCGGCTGCAACATCCTGACAACCAACAGCTATGCTATTGTGCCTTTCCATATAGGGGAAGCACGCTTTTCTGCTGATGGTGCTTCCCTTTCTGCACTTTCTGGTCGACTTGCCTCTGAGGTCGCCAACAGTTTCGGATGTCGCGTTGCAGGCTCGTTACCTCCACTCTTCGGTTCATACAGGCCGGACCTCTTCGTCCCGGAACAGGCACCGCATCTGCTGCGAGTGTTGATCGATGCGCTTTCCCCCTATATTGACCTTTGGCTTGCCGAGACCTTAAGCTCAATCGCCGAGGCCAGAGCTGTCGGTGCGGCACTTACCGGAGATGACCGGCCAATCTGGCTAGCATATACACTTCTGGATGGCGATGAGTCAGTGGGAAATGTGCCACGCTTACGTTCTGGCGAGAAAGTGGTCGATGCTGTAAAGGCCTCGGTTGAGATCGGGGCAGCGGCGATCTTGTTCAATTGCAGCCAACCGGAGGTCATGTTACCGGCAATCGACACAGCACTTAGCGAACTGCACCGCCTCGGTACCATCCTGCCGATCGGTGCCTATGCAAACGCCTTCCCACCTCAAAACCAGGATGCACAGGCTAATTCAGACATCCTGGATATTCGCGAGAATCTCGATCCCTTAGGTTATCTTGATTTCGCTGAGGCCTGGAGCCACCATGGTGCGACGATAATAGGTGGATGTTGTGGTATCGGCCCGGAACATATTTCAGCTCTCCATGCCATGTTTAACCCAAATATTGCCAAGTAAGCTTGGCTGAGGGTGTAGTAAAAACGCTCAATCCGACAGTCTCCTGATCGCTGATGACAAACGTGCTTTTTGAGAACGAGGATTTTGGCCACCTAACTCATCAATATTTTTAATCTTGTAGAGAATTAAAACTATGAGCGAGCCGGATGTTAAAAAGCTGACCACATCCGGCCCAAAAAACGTGACACTAGTGTCATGTCATGTGTCAAATGTCGTAATAATGCCAAGCTTTTTTCTTTTCCTGCAAGGCACGACTGATGGAGCATAGCAGCGCTATGTAACAGAAGGCGTAACGAAGCCAGGAAGTGAAAAGGGCGAGCAGCATTAGACATCTGAGGCATGACAGGACACTAGGAGGCTGTCCGAGAACAGGAATTTTAAATCGGACAAATCATAAAGCCTAGCAATCGCTGGAGCTTTATATCTCTGCGCAAAGGTAAATCTTATAATATGCACCTGAAAAACGCCTGAATAATGCAATTATACTGAGAATCAGGGCTCTCCATCATTACTATGCAGGATTTGCCAACAATTTGCCGTCCTCTGAACGTACTACCCCATTTATGATCGCTCTCAGTAACTTCCTCATGTTGTGAGCAGTGCATGCAAGGGAAAATTCACCACTTGCTTTCTCATACCCTCTGACACTGAATCTTCTGAAACCGATATTTTTTATCTGTCCGAATACTGGTTCAACGATAACTTTTCGTCTTCCATATATTTCTTTAGAGCTTACCCTCTCCATTTTCTCATTCATCTGTTGCCGTAAGGGCTCTTTGTCATCCGTGTTAATTGTTCGAGCATTACCCTGAGTTGATTTGCAACATCTGCTTTTATAATCGCACTCAACACACACATCAGAGTCGCCTTGATATGTTTTCCTGCCCGATTTTGATGTACGTATTAAAACGAGGGATTGGTCTCCAGGACAGGTGAAAAAATCACCCCGCTCGTTGTAAATAAAATCAGCCTTTATGAGCTTGCGGTCCGAATCATTTAACGGAATTTCACTTCTCTTCTCAGCTTTATCTGTTGCTACATAAGCATCGAGTTTTGCCGATCTTATTGCCTCAAGATTATCACCTGACATGTAACCATTATCAAAGCTCATCTTTGAAGGAAAACTGCCAGTCGTTTCCCGTATATTTTCTAACGCAGGTTCAACCTCGTTCTTGTCATTTGCATTTAGACTCAGATGTTGGGCAACAATCACTTGCTTATCCTCATCTACACATATTTGCCCATTGTACTGATAATCAAAGACGTTATTTTTTCCCATAATACGGGCATCCGTATCTGCAAAGCTAATTTGCTTTTTGTCCTCAATGGTTTTGCCGGGGTGTAGTTCTTGCTCCCGTTGTTCTAAGGCTTTTTTGGCTGCCTGTATTTTTGCTAATCGCTTTTCTTTGAACTGTAAATCTTCGGGAATACCATATCCGGTAGGTTCCTTATACTCCCTGTCCTCTTCTTCATCGCAGTTTTTTGCTTTCGCTATAAGGCTCTCAATTTCCGCTAGTAATTCATGTTCTTTTTCTTTGAGTCTCTTGTAACTCATGGCCTTATGCTTAGAAGTGTCAGCCTTAAATTTTGAACCGTCTAAGCTTACATGGCCAAGAGACGCAAGTCCCAATTGCATGGCTATCAGGACACTCTGCTTGAAACATTCATGAAAAAATTCAGCATTATTTTTCCTAAAGTCACTTAACACTCGGAAATTTGGGCATGACATCCCTGATATATACATATAAGCAAGGTCTACATGGCACCGTCCTTCTATCTGTCTTGAGCTGAAAAGGCCATGACTGTATGCGTATATGAGAATCGAGATAATCAACTTGGGATGATAGGCACGCTGTCCTTGCATGCTATACTGTTTTTCAATACTTGAGGTGTCAAGCTGCTGAAAAATATCGTTATACAGATAACATTCATGATTGTCAGGGAGCAGATCAAAGATATTGCTCGGAAACATTTGCCGTTGTTTGAATTCTAATGGCAGATTTTTGAATGGGGGTGACATAAGGAAACCTCTCTTGTTTTATTGAATACAAATTAACACAAAAAACAAGAATATGCAGCTTATCATGCTGTTATATATAAGCATTCCATCTCAACCTGTTTGCCATTTGCTAGGAAATTCAGCTACGATAAAAACAATTTAACTATTCTCTTTAATTATTGTCGGACAGCCTCCTAGGAGGCTGTCCGACAATGGCTTTTTCTCAAACTCTTCGGGATTTTCAAAGAATAATGCTCGCAATATCGATCATATGGCTGTGCTTATTTTTTAAAAATGTCTCGATTTTGACCAAAACCCTTATTCTCAGACACCCTCCTAGTCGTTTTTCGGAAGTTCAGGGATGGGAAATGGCCTGCCCAGCTCCCAGGCGAATTGACGGACAGCAATTCCGAGCTGAGTTGTAGTCTGCATCAGGGCGTTCTTGGCATCAATAAGATTATTCTGGGATGTAAGGAGATCTTGCATGGATGTCTGTTTAATCTGATACGACTTCAGCGACAGGGTTACAATTTCCTTCTGCTGTTTAAGATTGACTTGCTGGGTCTGCAACACCTTCTGCAAAGAAATTATAAGCTTTCTGGTATTTAGAATTGCATGAAACCGAGTACGCAGCTCAGTATTTTTGGTAATATCAGCAACCTTTCGTGCCATCGCCTTCGTCTTGACGTTGCTAAAGGACGTTCCGCCTGAAAAAAGCGGTACTGAGAGAACAAGAGCCAGAGTTCCTTCACCATCAAGTTTTTCAAGCTCTGTATCTTCGCGCCGATCATATTGGGCGCTCACAGCGATATCAAACCATTCATCTTGCGTGAACAGCAAAGACTGATTATCCGCAAGCATCTTTGTCAGTACAATCCCTTCAAACAACACACTGTTTTCCTGGAAAAATTCGTACAACTCTAACATTTCGGCAAATTCGACCTGATGCTCAATCTCTGGATACTGCTCATCAAGTGCCGCTAGGGAATTGATACATCCTGCAATATCCATCTCGTTTTGTAACAAGCCATCAAGCTGTGCAAAAACAGGATTTTCGTTACTTATCCCTGTAAAGTCGAGAAGCTCCCGAAATGTTACTTCCTGGGCCTGCTCATCAAGATCACGGCGCGTTTCAAGATCCTTAAGGTTTGCCTGGGCCCGCAGCAATTGCAATTTAGTTTGATCGCGTAATTCATACCCCTTATTAATTTTCTGCACATGCCCGGAAGAAATTTTTACCGAGTTTCTGATATTAAACAGCCTGTAGGTAGATTCAAGATAGCCCCCGAGAAGCTCTTTAAGCCTCAAGTCTAGTTGTTGGGTCTGTATAAGCAGCGTATTAACCGCAAGTTTTTCTTCGGCCTTCGCAACGTCAAGGGCAACCCCCAATGGTTTATTATAGATCGGCAGATTCATACTCAATCCCCAATCAGTATGGTCTCTACCGTCCTGGAAATTGTCAGGATCAATCTCAGGAGCCTCATAATGCAGTTCATGTACCTGCGAAAGAGCACCCTGGAGCGAAGGGGAATACCGTCTGGCCTGTGCAGTATACAGTTCATGCTGCTTTTGTTGTTTCAGGCTTCTGGCAACCAAAATCTCAGGGGCCTGCTGATAGGCGAGGAAAAAGAGTTTTTCATACACAGCAATGATTTCCGGCATGCGCACAGTCGAATCTGACGCTGTGA
Source organism: Desulfosediminicola flagellatus (assembly GCF_005116655.2). Taxonomy (GTDB): domain Bacteria; phylum Desulfobacterota; class Desulfobulbia; order Desulfobulbales; family Desulfocapsaceae; genus Desulfopila; species Desulfopila flagellata. The sequence goes on from NZ_CP050698.1 coordinate 5,865,424, forward strand.
ACTCTTCAATGACCTTTTCCTCTTCTGAGGAGAATGATGTCTCTGTTGCGGAACCAGCGGTCGATACCCAAACGACAAGCATAACGGCTGTTAAGGTGTGTAAAGCGGAGGTGATGAAAAAATGGAGGATGTGAACATCTTTCGGCAATAGTCTTCTATCCACAGATAGTTATCCTTTTTACCAGCAATGTAATTTTTCTCAATCGCGCACTGCAGTCGCACGCTATTCATTGAGTTAATTTGCCTCCATTCCCTTGTGAGAATGATGGGCTGTAGGCTCCGGTTCGACACCGGGATGGGTTGGCCTAAATCTACAGCCCCAAGAAGATATAGGACTGAGAACTGCTCGCTAGAAAACCAGATTCCTGACCTTTTTTACTCGTCGCCCAGCTCCAACAGTCTCCTATGCCCTACTGGACATTATCCTGTTTTTGTTCAGGCAACATCTTCTGGAATAACGACAGGCTGATCGACACTATCCAGAGGTGGTGCTTCTTCACCAGCCAGACCAATTTCTTCCTGTTCCTCTTGAGGATTGGCTGAAGTCGTGTCAAGTCCATCCATAGAACTCATATCATCGAGTTCCGAATCATTATTGGTGACAACAAATTTATCGACACCTCCCGAACTATCTTTAGATCCTTTTTCACCGTTACCGGTCACCAGGAACTTCTCGGTATCACCGGAAGAGCTGTCATCATCTGACATTTCCTGATCATCCACCACGATTGAAGGTGTAAAACCAATATCTTCTTCAGCTATAATATCCGGACTTTCGGTCATGAAATCATATGGATCATCTGCAACGTCCTCTCCTGTTCCTATCGAGTCTCCAGAAAGATCGGCTGTTTGATTATCCGTGGCAGCCCCTGATAGAGAGTCATTGTCCTCATAACTGTTTTCCTGTTCCATGGAATGGTTTTCAGAGAAACCGTTGGAAGGAAGTTCTGCATCAAGAGACCCGCCAAGCGATACGTCATCTGTACTTTCCGCCTCCTCTGCTGAAAGGTCAGACTGAACGTCTAAATCGTCGGAAGCTGTAAGAGAATCCTCTTCACTTTCATCTGTAATGGGCGTCTCTATATCAATATCCGAACCAAACTCAACCGATGGTACATCGATGGTAATATCTTCTACCAGTTCACCTTCAATATTGTCGGCGACCACTCCTTCAGGAGGATTCTGATACATCTCCTTAACGCCCTCTTCATCAAGAGCAGAGCTGAAAATTTTGGCATCATCAATCTTTCCGTTAAAGTGCATACCACCTTGCACAACTTCACCAGTATGGAGCAGAGACATACCGTTTACACCACCGATACCGGTTGGATCGGGATGAACACCAAGTGCATGTCCTTGCGCGACACCGACATTCTCTCCATCGAGGTAGGCAGTTAAACCATTATCAGAGACAACATCATCACCATCCAGGGTGACAGCCACATGATGCCACTCATCATCGGTTACGAGAATCTGCTGTCCGTTGGGATCCTCGGCCACGATAAAGCTACCTTCAATATTCCCGTCATTGCTGGCAAAAGCACCTATATAGAGATTGCCATCTTCTATATACACATTGAGGCCAGCTTTATTCCCACCTTCTTCATAGACCATCATCCGACCTTCTGATTGATCAGACTTGATCCAGAAAGACGCTGTACGCTGCCTGACATCAGCAAGATTAATATCCGTTGAGGACGTGACCTTGAGATAATCACCATCGCCGTCAAGAGTGAGGACACCATCCTCGATATGCGCATCACCTTGGAATTGCGCCTCATCTTTCACCTCACCGCCGGTATTATAGGTGTAAGACCCGTCATCGGTATTAAAGCGGAAGTTGGCAGTGAGCGGATCAGCCACAAAATCTTCAACACTGATCGTTTCATCTGCAAACTCCATGGATTCGGTATTTGCAAGGGTGGTAGTACCATCCCTTCCATCAACCGTATCATTTACCACCAGAGAATCACCGCTCTTGGTTATGGAATAATCATTGGCATTACCGGTAAAAAATACGGTATCGTTTCCAGCCCCGCCATCAATCTCATCAGTACCACCTCCTGCCTGAATACGATCATCTCCATCTCCTGCTGCAATGGCTACATTGCTGTCACCCACATAAATGGAATCGGTACCGGTGCCGCTGTCAGCTTTGCCAATTGTAACACTTGATGTTACCGTCGACCCTTCATCGTCCTGATGTGAGCTTGATACAGTAAGTTCAAAGTCATTATGGTTGGAAGCCGGAACAGAAAGGGTAAGGTCTGCCAGCTCATCCGGGGTGAGTGTCCAGCTGCCGTCGTCGTTTTGCGTACCGCTGGAAAGAACCCCGCCATCCGGCAAATTGGTGACGGTTAAACTAGCGTTTGCGCTCGAAGGAGCATCGATTAGGCCAGTGGTAATATTGAGCGGGTATTCCGTATTGTCCACCGGAGTGAAACCAATTGATTGTACGTTAAACCCATTAGCTTTTGAGCCTTCATTCCCCTGTAGAACTATATACCGAAAGTCTCCGGATGGTTGAATTTCAACAGTAAAGGAGGAATCTTTATTCGGCCCCTCAATAGTCCCGCTGTCTACCTGTTGGCCTGACTCGTCATAAACTGTCCAGGTTGTCGTTTCGCCTTTAAGATGCTTAAGGGTTAATTCAACAGATTGAGTTGATTGCTCAAGATCAATAGCAATCGCTTCATTCTCATCTATCTTATTCGCCTCATTCCCTTTCTCACCGGCTGAGGCAACGCCTAATCCGTTGCCGGCATTATAGCTGTTGCTCGTAGTAGAGTTTCCATTTGATAAATTCAGGTTACCTGAACTATCAACAACAGAACCTGCATCACCAAAAGAATAAATATTTGGACTATCTGCGCTGATTTCAACAGACTGTCCTGTTGAAGTGACAGTAGTTGCTTCGCCAAGTGATACTGAAAGCAGAGGTGTCTCTTCCAATACTATGGATTCAGTAACAGTAACATCCACAGACTTCACTACTGAGGCACCGTCATCATCAGTGGCCGTGACAGTTATAGTATCACTTCCGCTATAATCCCCATTAGGCTGGTAGGTAATAGTACCATCGTTGTTGACAATTACAGTACCGTTGTCTGCCTCTGCAGAAGTTATAACCGTGCCGTCAATATCAGATGCTGAAAATGAGAAAGATTTGCTACCATTTTCTTCAATAGCAAGTGTTGAGACAACATCAAGCGACGGAGCATCGTTAACATCATTTACTGTTATTGAAACAGTTTTGACTACTGAAGCACCATCGTCATCGGTGGTTGTAACAGTAATGGTGTCTGCACCATTAAAATCCGCATCTGGCTGATAGGTGATTGTTCCGTCATCATTGACGGTAACAGTACCATTGGCTGATTCTGCGGTGGTTGTAACTGTGCCGTCCAGATCTGATGCAGTAAACGAGATAGTCTTTGAACCATCTTCATCAACACTGGCTGTGGATACTACTTCAAGGGTCGGAGCATCATTTACATCATTGACCGTGACTGCAACTGTCTTAACTACTGAAGCACCGTCGTCATCGGTAGTCGTTACAGTAATAGTATCAGCACCATTGAAATCTGCATCTGGCTGATAGGTGATTGTTCCGTCATCATTGACGGTAACAGTACCATTGGCTGATTCTGCGGTAGTGGTAACTGTGCCATCAATATCGGATGCGGTGAATGAGATCGTTTTTGAACCATCTTCATCAACACTGGCTGTGGATACTACTTCAAGGGTCGGTGCATCATTTACATCACTGACCGTAACTGCAACTGTCTTAACTACTGAAGCACCATCATCATCGGTGGTCGTTACAGTGATCGTATCAACGCCATTAAAATCCGCATCTGGCTGATAAGTAATTGTTCCGTCATCATTAACAGTTACCGTGCCATTGGCTGATTCGGCCGTAGTGGTAACAGTGCCATCAAGATCGGATGCGGTGAATGAAATCGTCTTTGAACCATCCTCATCAACGCTAGCTATGGATACTACATCAAGGCTTGGGGCGTCATTTATATCATTGACCGTGACTGCAACGGTCTTAACTACTGAAGCACCGTCGTCATCGGTAGTCGTTATAGTAATAGCATCAGCACCATTGAAATCGGCATCTGGCTGGTAGGTGATTGTACCATCATCATTAACAGTTACTGTGCCGTTTGCTGATTCGGCCGTAGTTGTAACAGTGCCATCAAGATCGGATGCGGTGAACGAGATCGTCTTTGAACCATCTTCATCAACGCTAGCTATGGATACTACATCAAGGATTGGGGCGTCATTTATATCATTGACCGTGACTGCAACTGTCTTAACTACTGAAGCACCATCGTCATCGGTGGTTGTAACAGTAATGGTGTCTGCACCATTAAAATCGGCATCTGGCTGATAGGTTATTGTTCCGTCATCATTGACGGTAACAGTACCATTGGCTGATTCTGCGGTAGTGGTAACTGTGCCATCAATATCGGATGCGGTGAATGAGATCGTTTTTGAACCATCTTCATCAACACTGGCTGTGGATACTACATCAAGGCTTGGGGCGTCATTGATATCATTGACCGTGACTGTAACTGTCTTGACTACCGAAGCACCGTCGTCATCGGTGGTCGTTACAGTAATGGTATCGGCACCATTAAAATCCGCATCTGGCTGATAGGTTATTGTTCCGTCATCATTGACGGTAACCGTGCCATTTGCAGATTCGGCCGTAGTGGTAACTGTGCCGTCAAGATCGGATGCTGTAAATGAAATCGTCTTTGAACCATCTTCATCTAAAGTGGCTGTGGACACAACATCCAGGCTAGGGGCATCGTTAACATCATTGACAGTGATTGCAACTGTCTTGACGACTGAAGCACCATCATCATCGGTCGTTGTTACTGTGATAGTATCGGCACCATTAAAATCCGCATCTGGCTGATAGGTTATTGTTCCGTCATCATTGACGGTAACCGTGCCATTTGCAGATTCGGCCGTAGTGGTAACTGTGCCGTCAAGATCGGATGCTGTAAATGAAATCGTCTTTGAACCATCTTCATCTAAAGTGGCTGTGGACACAACATCCAGGCTAGGGGCATCGTTAACATCATTGACAGTGATTGCAACTGTCTTGACGACTGAAGCACCATCATCATCGGTCGTTGTTACTGTGATAGTATCGGCACCATTAAAATCGGCATCTGGCTGATAGATTATTGTTCCGTCATCATTGACGGTAACCGTACCATTTGCAGATTCGGCCGTAGTGGTAACTGTGCCGTCAAGATCGGATGCTGTAAATGAAATCGTCTTTGAACCATCTTCATCCACAGTAGCGGTAGAGACCACTTCCAGAGTAGGAAGCTGATTGGTTGTAACCTTAACTTTTTCAACAACTGATGTACCATCATCTTCTTTGATAATCGTTATGGTATCATCACCGTCATTTCCTTCCTGCGGTGTAAAAGTAACTGTTCCGTCATCATTGGTAACTATTGTTCCATTTTCTGCTGCAACAGTGACATTCCCATCATCTTCTGAAATTGGAAATGTTAGAGACTTTACGCCATCCACATTATCGGCAGCAATTGACACAACACTGAGAGATGGTATCTCATCTGTACCGTCAATCCGTATTACCAACTGGTATATCGAACCATTGGCCGATTGCACATTGAACGTTTCTACTACAGATTGACCTTCACCCAGCTGCCGCGCAGCCGATTGCTCAGTATCCAGCAAATAGGTAAACTCTCCATTCTCTTCAATGCTTAGAGAACCAAAAGTGCCTTCAAACTCGCCAATCTCAAAAAGACTGTCACCTTCCCCTACCCCAAACTCGTTAACTGCCCCAGATGTTGCCGTCACACCAGATACTGAACCAAGAGGAGTCTTCTCTGTCGTGTCACCATAGTGAAGATTACCCGCCACCGATGAATCATCGGTAAATCCATCTCGCGTTTCCCAGTTCTTAGCTTTGAGATTTTCCGCCTGACTACCATCATCAGTCTGAACATCGAACCAGCTATCAGTAGTGTTAATGCCTTCACCTTGAGGAGGATTCTGAGTGTTTTTGGGGGTGTTGTTATCAGGCATTTTTATTCTCCATAAAGGAACTTCTGCTGGTTCTGCTAAAATTCTCCGGGATACTCAACTGATATTATCACTGGGGGAACTCTTTAAAGGCGACAAGGTCAAGGGCGAAGTATTTCGCATTTTCAATTACTTCAAGAGTAGTCAATCAGAACATACCCTCGTAAACATAATGCAAGAAACATGCCCTGTACTCGCAAAACGACGCAAGCGATTTATCTGAATAAGTTGAGTAGAGTAGAGCACAAGAGATCTTACTGAAAACAGTAAGATAAAGAGGTAAAGACAATTCAGAGCTTCGAATTACTATAGTGAACTTCAAGTTGAGGAAGCCATTAATGAAAGTAACCATTCAGCCGACAGCCCTTCCTTACCTCAACCGTGAGTTATAACTGTTTAACAGTGCATCAGATACAATACACACAAGCGGGATGGTTAGCAGACGAGCAAAGATTTCCTGTTCTCAGACACCCTTCTAAAAGGCTGTATACTGAAAAGACTGATCATGTTGAGCAGATGAGTTTAGCTCCCCAGGCTCACCCCCAGTAATCATCTATTTCCCCACTTTCTTTGATAGGCTCCATGATCGCGGTTACCTGATTACCTTGCTTGTTGTAGACCAGACGATCAAACGACAGTTTGTTAGCCATGGCAATGCCGCGACCGTGGTTGTGGGAAGCTCGCGACGGGTCGAACTCCATAAAATTTTTCCAATTGAATCCTTTACCCTCATCGGTTACCTGCAAATAATAGATATCATCTCGTTTCTCGAAAATAACCAATACCTTTTTGTCCCTATACTCAGGAGCCCGAAGTCTTCTTTCAACCTCATCATGCCAGGTGTTGGCATGCATAAGCATAGTCTTCTCTTCATAGTTAATCGCAAGATTTCCATGCTCTACAGCGTTAACAAGAAGCTCCGAGATACCGGTAAGCGCCCTCTCTGGATCTGGAAAACAGTTTGCAAGAAAAGAAGCGAGACTCTTTCCCTCCTCAATAGAGGCGAAGCGGGACTTCAGCACCTCAATCAGTCCGAAACTCATACGGTTGCGGCGCATTTCGGCCTGCAGAATCCGTCTCTGCTGGATTTCGTTAACTGCAGCTGAGACAACGGATAACAGCGTCTTCCTCTCGATTGGCTTGGTCAGATAATAGAAGACTCCCGCTTTAATCCCTTCACTGATCTCCTCTGGCTTGTCTGCCGCAGTCTGCATGATGATGGGAATAAATTTCAGAACAGGATCAGTCAAAACTTTTCTCGTTACTTCCATCCCATCCATCTCCGGCATCAAACGGTCGAGCAATAATGCATCAAATTTATCTGGATTGGCATAAAGCGCATCCATTGCCTCGACCCCGTTTCGCGCCTGCTCAACCTCGTAGTTATTTTTTTCCATTACGCTGACAAGGAGATGCAAAGCCGTAGGGTTATCATCTACTGCCAGAATTGTTCCCCTCCGTGTTGTTGCCTTAGAAGTTTCTATAACCATTGTCATCGTGTAATTTTTTCAAAAAATTGAACATCTCACCGTTCTGAGAATGCTGAATTTAAGGCCTTATGAATCGGCTTGAGAAAATACGCCAGCAGACTCTTGGTACCCGTTATAATATCGACATTAACAATCATGCCAGGAAGTATCACATTTCTCCCTTCGACATTACCAACATAGTTTTTACCTAGTGATATTACTCCCTTGTAAAAACTCTGTCCCTGTTCATTAGTAAATGTGGTTGCTGATAAACCGGTAACTTTGCCATCTATTGACCCGTATCGTGAAAAATCATACGAAGTAACTTTGATAATTACCGGATATCCAATTTTTATATGACCTATATCGTTGGGAGAAACTTTTACTTCAGCAAAAAGTTCGCCCCCTGAAGGTACAATTTCCATAAGCCTGCTTCCCGGCCTGATAACTCCGCCAATAGTATTAACTTCAAGACCCTTTACCACCCCATTGGTAGGCGCACGAACTTCAAGCCGATTTACCTGCAATAACGCTTTTTCATACAAATCCTGTGTTTCAAAGCGTTTTTCCTCAACATCGCCGAGTTTTTGTAATACCTTTTCCCGAGCCTCGGATATTGTGGATTGCAGACGCGATTCATACTCACCGATCAGGTCTCTGCCCTGGATGATCTTGATTTGCAGAGTATCCACCTTCCCCTGCTGTTCATTCATTTCCTTAACAACCGCCAGATATGTTGTTTCTGATACCAAACGTTCATTAAACAGCTCATTCTGTGTTGCAAAGGCGGTGCGGGCAATTGTAAGACCTTCTCTTGCCGTGGCAAGTTCACGCTGCAGCAACCTGACCTGCTCTTCTTTCTGAGTGATTTGTCGCTGAATAACCTCCTGGCCGCGCAGGCTCGCCTCAATCATGCCTTCCAGGATCAATCTCTGCGATGTGGAGAGATCGTCATGCTCGTTAGTCAGTTTTTCAAGAGTGGAGTAATCACCTGTCAAAAATGAATGAAAGCGGGCAATCTGGAGATCCAGAATCTGGAGTTTTTTTCGAAGCCGCTTTAGGTCACTTTTTATTGCTTCACCACTCATGCGAATAAGCACCTGTCCCTTTTTCACATGATGCTCATCGCGTACCAGGATCGCATCAACAATTCCGCCTTCAAGGTGCTGAACAGACTGGACATGACCCGAAGGAACAATCTCGCCAAGAGCAGTTGCCTTTTCAGTTATCTGAGCAATACCCGCCCAGGCGACAAAAGCAATAAATCCCAGACAGATGAGTAGCATTGTCGTGCGAATAAGATACGGGGTTCTTGCCTCTTCCAGCATTGCTGACTGCGAGAGCAACCGTAACTGATTTTTCGAATCCTTTCCTTTTCTTCCCATAATGAGTATCTGACCCAAAAACCGAACTACTGTATTATTTTTCTCGATTATCGTTGCAGTGCATTAAGCAATTCTTCCGGGTCACCAGCCAGCACCTGGCCGTTGCCGGGGAGGTAGACCAACCTGTCTGCAAGCAGAACATCTTCTGTACGCTCTGTGACATAAAGAATTGTTTTTTCACCTCTTTTGTCCACAAGAAATCTTCTAAACATCTCACCGGTACTTTCATAGAGAACTGCAGAGGGAAATTCATCAAAAATCATCAACGGCGCGTCACGCAGATAACCGCGAGCAAGACTCAAACGAAACGTCAGAATTGAAGAGAGCTGCTCTGAACGATAATCGCCGATATAGGTATTCAGCTCTTCCGGCATCGCCTTGACATCTTCCAGTGCCCCAGCCCAGCGAAGCGCTTCGTACAATTCCTCATCAGATGCGTCAGGTTTTACCATCCGCAGATTTTTCTCCAGACTACCATGAAAAAGCTCCACCACTTGTGGGACATAAGATATATTTTTCCGCAGCTGGATAGGGTCTCTCTGGCGAATATCAAGACCGTCGATAAGTATCGACCCCACCTGCGGGTCGTATAGACCATTAACAAGCTTTAAAAGTGAGGTCTTACCACTGCCCGAAGCACCCGCAATAGCAATAATCTCTCCCTTTTTGATATCCAGTGTCAGGCCGGATAGGACCGGGCTTCTATCACCGCTGTAGCGCAACCCGACACCATTAAACGTTATATTACCATGTAGTTGAACAGGGTCGACGGTTACTGTCGCCAGTTTTCCCTCAGGTGGAGTCTTGATCAGTTTATGCACCTGATTGATAGACCTGAAAATATACCGAATCCTCACAAGGGAATTGCAGATCGACTGCATCGGAGTCAGCACCCTCCAGACCAGCATCATTGAAGCTATCAACCCTCCCAGTGTAACATGCCCCTGCCAGGCGAGCCAAATCCCGGTCGTTAGAGTCGAAACACCTGCAATAATAGAAAGTCCATAAGCAAAAGCTTCTATAAACGAAGTCAGAAAGGCTGAGGTAAAGCTGGTAAGCGCAGCTTCTCCCGATAAAATATTAAATCGCTTAAGCCAGGCATCACCCAGCCCATGGGCTCGTAGTGCCCTGCTCTTTTTCATGGTTTCCACCAGCAGGGCCTGCTTATTTACGCTGGCCTGGGCACCTTTTTCTGTGCTCGCCTGTATTCGCGGCAGAAATACCGCCCCAAGAATAAAATAGCAGACGGCCAGAAGCACCGGGACAATTGCCAGCGGCCCGCCTATCACCGCTATAGTAAAAATAAAGATGAGCGTAAATGGCAGCTCCAACACACTTATTCCAGTGGGGCCTGAGAAAAAATCACGGATCGAGTCAAAATCTTTGATACGTGCAACCTGAGAAGGAATAGATGAGCCTTCAATCAGCCGCGGAGGCAAAAACAACAATCTCTCAAAAATGATCTGGCTGGTGATAGCATCCACTCTCACACCGAAATAGGCGAGACTACGTGCACGCAGATACCGGAGCACAGTCTCCAGAATCATGGCAATCAAGACTCCGAAAATAATGTACTTGAGTGTATCGATAGACCGGGTTCCTATCACTTTATCATACACAACCATGACAAACAGCGATGAGGTGAGCGCCAGAATATTGATGAGCAGGCTGACAAAAAAAGTCTGGAAAAAAATTGTGTCGAATCGTTTTGACAAATTACGAAACCAGGTAAACGGACTGTCAGAGACGTTTGTTGAAATCTTGTCCTTAGCTGTCGACTCCTTCGTCCGCTGTGAGAAAATATAGAGTTCTCCCCGGCAGTTTGAAAAATCGGATAGCGGCAAGACTTTATTCTGGAGGGGATCATATGCCTTGGTTCCTTCAAGTTCCGGAGCCGGGAGCAGTACAAGCGCCCGTTCTGGGCAGCCGCTGTCTTCATCGGCAAGAAAGAGACAGGGGGCAAGCCTGGTATCAAAGCTCTGCAGCCTCACCGTCGAACTTTCTGCATTAAAACCAAGATTTATCATGATATTGACTAAATCTATCTGGTCCAGCTCTCCAGGCATATGCGGCAATGCCTCACAAACCTGGGATATCTGCCCCCTCCAACTCAGCGCGCTTAATAAAAACGTTAAGGTCTGAGCATATTCTGAGACCCTGTCCAACCCCAGCCATTTAGCCGGTGCCAACACATCCTGCATGTTTTGTGATTCTTTAAACAGGTGTAACTCACCACTCATACCCGGAACTCCCTGAAAGGAAGGATGGAGTGAATCTTTGAATCTGCCGGCATTGATTCATAGAGTCTTCCTTTACTGAGAAAAAATTCTTTATCCGCCAGTCGGAGTATATTTCGATCATCGGAAATGATTAGCAACACAGTTCTACGCTTTAGTCGTCCAAGCAATGTAAAGATCAGGTTGTAGCCCCCTTTATCAAGACTGCGGTCGGCATTATCAAACAGAATCACCCGCGGCTTGTTTGCCAGTACACGGGCTATGGCAATTCGCTGCTTCAGGCCGGGCGGCACGGGGTCAGTCACATTATCCGTGAGCAGGGTGTCGAACCCTTCCGGTAAAATCGCCACAGCTTCATCAATTTTCAAAAACCTGGCTGCGATCATCGCGTCCTCTTCCCGGGTAGTTCCGAAAAACGTTAGATTTTCGCGAATTGTTCCATGAAATATAGTCCCTTCCTCAGGTAGATAACCAACATGACTATTTAAAAGTGACGGCAATACGCGATGCGGCTCATTACCATCAACGGTGATTATTCCTTCAGTCGGTGCAACTATACCGGTAATAAGCTGCATGAATGTTGTCTTGCCACAACCAGCAGCACCTGAAACAGATATTGAATCCCCTGCTTTCAGCTCAAGGCTGATATCTTCAAAAAGCTTCTTTTTGGCCCCCATATAACTAAAAGAGACATTATCAAATACCACATGCCCTTCCAGCCGCTTCATTTCTTTAGTGTAACTGTACTCAATGGTGGGCAGGTTAAAAATATCACTCAGTTCCTTCTTATCGACAAAGAACGACTGGAACCTTGTCCACAGCGACATTGCGCGCTGGACTGGCTGCATAACCCTGCCGGACAATAGCACACAGGCGGCAAGTCCACCCGTTCCCATCTCTCCATGAATGACCTTGATTGCGCCTAGAGAGACTACCGCAACAGTCATGATCTGGGCAAAGAGAGCACCACAGTTCATAGCAATAGTGTTAGTCAGTGCAACCTGATAGTGCGCTTGGGATATCCGGCCCTGCAGCCTGTCGTTGCGCCGCAGGAAGAACTTCTCCAGCCCCACACCTTTCAGGGTATGAATATTGGATAACGTCTCGATAATAAAATTATATCGAATTTTGCTGCTGAAATCCTGCTCCTGCACCTGTTTGCGCAAACGATACCCTACAGTCCAGGCGAGCAGACAAAAAAGCAGGAATAACCCTAAAGGAACATAAACGAGGTCTCCGGCGATATACCAGATCAAGTACAAAAAAATACATATGAACGGGAGATCAACAATAGTCAGCAGTGCCTGACCAGAATAAAACCCACGCAATCGGCTTATTGCCGCCATTTTCTGTAGATAAGCGCCTGATCCATGCTGCTCAAAATGCTCGGTCACTGCACTGAGTATCTGCTTCATTGCCAAGCAGGATGTCGTATGCTCAAAAACGGCACCAGACCACGAAGTAAGGTATGACCTGGCAATTCGTAGTGACATTTCAAGTACTACTGCAGTAAACACTACAAGGACAAGCAATGACAGGGTACCTACGCCATGATTCGGCAGAATACGATCATAGGCTTGCAACATCATGATTGGCATCGCCAGAGCCAATAGATTTATCACTAACGAAGAAAGGATGAGGTGAAATATATTTTGCTTGAACTCACGACTCATCCAGCCGCGTTGAATTTTGGGTTCCTTAAGAATTCCTGCCACCTAATCTATAAGATTTGTTAGCGAAGCGAGCTGTCAGAGTATTATATCGACAAGCCGTTACCAGATATATAGAAAACAGAGAGGCTTTTGGTCACACCCCCCGAAACTCTCAATGAGTATTTCGTATGGATTCAGCACTGACACACCTTTGACAACCAGGACAGTTTTCCAGCTGGTTGTTGACACCAGTTGCACATTATGCAAACGCTTTGGACTCACTGATAATAGATAGCTGTTACCAATAATTATACGATAGCAGTATTCTCGTAATTTATGAAGGGCATGGAAAATGTTTGCCTGTTAGCCGGTTTCGCCACCATTAACCGTACTCATCTCTTATCAAGATATCTGCGCCAGGAGATTTTCGGACTGAACCCTTTTTACGCAGCTGAAAAATGTTACAAGCCACTTGCGGTAGTGTATGAAATAGGGAGGATAAAATCTGGAGAGCAACGAAGAGTTAGGTGAAAAGCACAGTTCTTGGATGGCAACTCTCTCAGGAGAAGCTACTGTTACAACTGCTGTATAAACAACTGCCCCTTACAGCAAAACAGCCTGCATGCAATTGTTCAAGCTTTCATGGCCTGTAGATAATACATAATACTTCCAGGCAAAACTGAATGAATATATGGAGCCAGCTCTGCCTGGAAGATAAGATTCAAAAAATTTTTGAACGTCCTATCTACTCAGGCCCCCCTATTTCAATTCTTTTGGAGTCTGTGGAAATTTGATCTCGCCGCGGGACTGAAATTGTCAATATTCCATCCTTGAATTTTGCCTCAATGTTTTCCTCTTCTGCATCATCGGGGAGAGTCAATGTGCGGTAAAATGAACCATACGAACGTTCAATTCGGTAATAGTTTGTCTCCTTATTTTCCTGTTCCTGTCTCTTTTCTCCTTTTATAATCAAACATCTGCCGGACAACTCAAGAGTCATATCTTTTTCGCTAACTCCAGGAACCTCAACAGTGATGGTATACTCCTTGTTGTTCGCTCCAATATCCACGTGGGGCCGGATCATATCGGAACCGGTAAGTGGTGTGAGACTATGCTTCAGTCGGGACAGCGGCCACCTCGTATCATCCAGCATATTGTCAAATATACTGTCAAATTCCTGAAAAGGTTGAACAGAAGATAGCTCAGATCGGCGCTCTCGTGGTGATCGCTTGACAGGAAAGAAATCCTTTTTTTCTTCCTCATGTTGAAACCAATTCCATGGTGCCAGTTTTTTAATATCCATAACCTGCCTCTATATGGTGCTTTATGCTACCTTGATCTCAATCTGTTTAGGTTTAGCAGCTTCTGACTTGGGCAGATGCAACTGAAGAACCCCATTGCTCAAAACAGCGTTGACCTTTGATATATCGATAGTCTGTGGTATCGAGAATACTCTGTGGAATTCCACATCACCAAACTCTTCCCAGGTCGCAGCGCCCTGTACTCCAAGTCGTCGGGTACTACTCAGCATAAGTTTTCCGTTATCGATGTTGATAGACAAATTTTCCTTTGCCACACCAGGCATATCAGCATACAAAAGAATTTCTTCATCATTCTCAAAGATGTCCACTACAGGGCTGACGGTATTCAATTGTTGAAGCACCTCCGGGTTAGTCTCTTCTCTTTTCATGATTTCGGATGTATCACTCATGGAATTACCTCCATCAATATTGTGCTTAAAGAAATAACGTGCTCCTGGCCTATGAGATTTTAATCTGCCGTGGTTGGGCAGATTCAGATTTAGGTAGCGACAAGCGAAGAATGCCATTTGTCACTGTAGCCTCAACCCCATCAACATTCACATCTGCAGGCAGGGTAAAACTCCGTGTGAATGAACCGGAGACTCTTTCATGCCGATGAGTAGAGTACCCTTCTGGAATATCGGACTTCCGTGTTCCACTCAACTCAAGATAGTTGCCCTGGATTTTCACACTCAAATCTTCTTTTGAACAACCTGGAACCTCAACTAATATCTCGAACTTACCACCAAGATCGTAGAGGTTGGTTCGCGGCATCCCTGCATCCATTGTCACGCCAGTACCATAACGATGAGCACGGTCAAAATCAGATAATAGCCCACCAACACGGTTCTGCAGTAGATCAAAAGTCCTGAACATTCGATCGATATCACTCAATCGTGTCAACATAAGAGCACCTCCTAATGAATAGTATCTTTAATTGAGCACGCACTACCCAAACGACCTGACGGAATAATGCGCCCACTAGATCGCCTTAATTTTGCAACGCATGTCAAACGGACGCCAACAACGTCTGAATGTCTTCGAGTTTCTCTTTCGCTCCAATATACCCTTCCTCAATGGCGTGCTCCACCCGATCAAAATTCATCATTTTCAGCTCGCCAAGACGTGGTTGGATCAGTATGTCCGGACGGTCTACAGCCAAATTGATGCGGGTAATTCTCTCCTGCATTATACTGATGGATGTCATTATGGTTTCAATAATATCCGGGGCAACTGATAGGCGGCGCGAGGGATCAATGTTTGTAATGGGTTTATCCTTAAGTCCCCCCTCAGAGCCCGCATAAAAACTCATCATCCTTTCGAAGAGTTCATGGTTTTTTTTATTCTCTTCCGGGGATGGTAACTGCTCGGGCCCTGTAAGTATTTCACGATGAAACTGAGATTTGTGCGAAACTATTCTGCTATTCAAATCAACTGCTATAACAACCCCGGCACCCATTGCTCGTGCAACACCCACCGGTACCGGATCAACTACACCACCATCCACGAGCCAACGTCCTTTGATGCACACTGGTGCAAAAAGTCCGGGATAGGACATTGTGGCTCGAAGCGCTTCAACAAGATTGCCGGTTTTTAATACAACTTTTTCTCCGCGTTCAAGATCCGTTGCCACCATCACCAGTGGAATTTCAAGTTCTTCAAAGGACTGCATGTCGGTATGCATTGAGAAGAGTTCGTGTACACGTCTTGAGCCGTTCAGTAGACCTGATCGGGGGAAGACTACATCAAGGTAGGAAAAAATCTTTTTGCCATTCATTCGCAGCAGGAACTCCTTCAAACTATGTATTTTCCCACTTGCATACAAAGCTCCGATATAGCCTCCAACACTGCAACCGGCAATGAAATCAATTGGGATATTGGCTTCCTCAAGTGCTTCGATGACACCAATATGAGCCCAGCCACGAGAAGCACCACAGCCCAGAACCAGTCCGACGGTCTTTGGGGATGACATAATATGTCTGCCTCCATAAAAAAGTTATCCACCAACAATCCGCAGATCTATCCCGTCTTTTTTTAGCTACATCTACCGCTACAGCCCGGAGGCTGTCTGTAATGACAACACACCTCGAACATCTGAACTCAAGTCAGATGAGTGAGAATCATCTTCTCTGGAATCAACGACAGAAATGATCTCAACTGAATCTCCATCTTTTAAGATATGCCTGAGACCTACCGTATTTCCATTGACCGTTACTCGATCTTTTGCAGAAACAGTCATGCCCACTTTCTGAAAATACTGCCTGAGTGTTGTGTTTTCAGGAAGTTGAATGATTCGCCCTTCCCTGCCAAAAATTACGATACTTCCCTCATGAACCTGTTGCTGAAGGAGTTGAAAAAACGCTTCCACATTTGGTGAAGAAGAATACGCTTCGGCTGACTCTTTGTATCCTGGAAATTTTTGTAAACGCTTTCCAGCAGCAAACGCCCGCCTCCGTCTCTTATACTGCCAGTGCGCTGCGATACCTGATTCGGATTCTTTATGCATACATTCAGTACGGATTTGAAATTCTATTGGCTTATAAGCAACATCACGAACAGGGTACACACAGGTATGCAGGGACTGGTAGCCGTTTGCTTTTGGAGAGCCTATGTAATCATCGAAAGAACCGGGAATCGGTTGGAAATGCGAATGCAGAATCCCCAGAATCCGATAACATTCAGGGACAGTATGAACAATTATTCTGAGACCGATACGATCGAGAATAGATTCAAGACTTCTACCACAATGGTAAACTTTACAGTAAATACTATAAAGACTCTTGACCCTTCCCTGAATTTCCCCTTTGATTCCGTTTATTTTCAGCAAGCGGCGTATTACAGTTTTGATAAGGTCCAGGCATTGTTCATCCTCACTTGAAAGAGGTGCAACCTGTTCTTTAAGGGCAACATACATCTCTGGTTGAAGAAGCCTGAACGCGGCATCCTCCAGTTCCCGGCGCAATCTCCGAAGATTAAGCATGCTTGCAACCGGTACAGCATACAATAAAACATCATCAGCTATCGCAAGGCCATGTGAGTGTTCACCTGCAATAGTTTTTTTGAGCTCCAGTAAAAGAAATGAAAGCAATACGGTTGTCAGGCAGATATCAAGGGGGGAAGAGACACTCATTCTCTGCAGGTCTTTAAGAAAACATCGGTCTGAACTACTTTTGAAGGCTGGTTGATGTTCGAATTGTTTTAAAATCCTGGAGACTTTTTTTCCGAATTTTTTTTTGATAAAAGCAAGGGATATGGAGTGCTCCCACAATACTGGTGCAATAAGGAAAGAGACTATTGCACTGGCATCCGCACCCTGATCAATCAGGATCTGTGCAACGCTGTTTATATGCGTAGCACCTTTAAAGGGATGGGCTTCGACAAGAAGGAGAGCTTCTTGAATAAGAAGAGCTTCTGAGTTGGTGTAACTATTTAAATTATTTAAAAGAGCAGTGTTTTTACAGTCTAACCCAGATGTAATTCTCCACATATCTCCCTCCCTTATACAACAAAGGAATATGACGGGTGAATTTAATACAGGTCGTAGTTTTCTATTTTAACACACGCTTACGCAATCGTAGAGGAAAGGACATGTCTTTCAGTTCCTCCACCCCGCGCTACTCTATTTATAAGGATATCGTATTTCGTATTCAAGTGTCAATATTAGCAGCATTTGAAAATATAGGCAGGTTCGCAACAATGCATACTTAAACAATGTTGAGGAAATCATTTCCAGATGGTAGCCCTGGCCGAAACTACCATACTTAAAGCGATTAAAAACACTCAGAAAAAAAGCGGCAAATCTGCTAACAGGTTTCCATCCTAAAGGTCATCAGGTGGTTCAAGATCGAGGCCACCTTGCAAATGATGCTGCTTAACCCCCAACCTGCAATGAATTTGGGTATGTCTGGCTTCAAATGTGTAAATGGAAAATACGATTAGGAAGTTGTCCGAGACAGCCAGTGAAACTACGTTGATTGATAATCAACATTTGTTCCTTCAGCTTTTTAGAGACCAACTTGCAACCATTTATAAGCGTTCTCGACACATACCAACTTTCACGCCTCAAGACTCTAAAATAATTACCACTTTGTAGTTCTTGCATGTGTTTTTTTTCTTCTTAACGTCTCTACATAGTGAAGATTAGACATCCCTAACAAAACTTTCCTGCGTATTACCTCAAAAAAAACAGAAGACAATAAAAGACCCAAAGGAGGGTGATATGAAACTTTGCATAACCTCTACAGGAAGAGATATGGCAGCAATTGTGGACACGGCGTTTGGCAGGGCTTCCTTTTTTTTAATTATAGATACGGAAACCAAGGAAACGGAAGTCGTCGACAATAGTGCAGCCTCACAGACACAAGGGGCAGGGATCGCCGCTGCACAACTCATCACGAATAAAGGCGTTAACGCAGTACTGACTGGCTATGTCGGCCCCAATGCTTCTAATGCTCTCCAACAGTCAGATATCATGATCTACGAAGGTCTCTCACCACAAGACACAGTTCAAGAGGCTCTGACTAAATTTACTCGAGGTGAATATCGCAAGGCTGAATCAGCTGCACCAGAAGAAGCACCTTTCAGACCCGGACAAGGAAGAGGACTTGGCCGAGGAATGGGGCGCGGGATGGGACAAGGTCACGGCCAAGGGCGCGGAAGATGCCGAAAAGTCAAATAAAGACATTGCAACCCGAAGTTCTTGCAGCCTATCATAAAAAGCGCTTCCAGACACCTGTGATTGGTGTAACAGGTGGCAAAGGGGGCGTTGGTAAAACGACTGTTGCCGTAAATATTGCCTGTGCCTTGGCAAATTTCGGGCATAAGGTTGCTTTGGTCGATGCCGATGTGGATGCCCCTAATGCTGCAATTCTCATGGGTATGAGGTTGGACGACCCCGTCGATATTTTTATCACTGTACCGTATGTTGATCCAATACTCTGCACCAGATGTGGTGCCTGTATAGAAGCATGTCGCCTTAATTCTCTCTTTCTTCCTCAGAACAAGCCCCCCGTACTGCTCGGAGCATGTAATGGTTGCGAAGCCTGCCTTTTGGTATGCGAACCAAACGCCATACGCCGAGGTAAAAGAACAATCGGCACGACATATAAGACAACACAGGGGAATGTTGCTGTTTATACAGGTGAACTCATACCATCACTTGAAGAAAGTGCAATTGTAGTAGACAGACTCAAGGTAAGAGTGTTTCAGGAAGCTGCGGATTTTGACCTCATTATTGTTGACACATCGCCTGGAGCACACTGCAATGTTATTAAAGCTTTGCAAGGTGCAGACATGGTGATAGCGGTGACAGAACCCACTCCACTTGGTGCTCATGACTTCGGACTCATCCTGGAACTCCTGGACATCTTGAAGCTTAAATGCACCGCATTTTTGAACCGGGCTGACTTACCTTCATCGAAGAAGTTTGAACAGGATATGACAGATACGCATAACATAGTTTTTGAGACTAAACTCAATTGCGACGACTTACTCATCAAGAGTTATGTACATGGAAAGCCTTTTGTTACATTGTTTCCTGAGGCTGCAGGCGCCATGACGTTTATCCGGTTAGCTCAACACATTGCACACGAGAACCTGCCATGAAGGAAATCGTGATACTCAGCGGTAAAGGGGGCGTTGGCAAATCATCTATTGCTGCATCACTTGGTGTTATCCTGGCCAGGAAATATACAGTGGTGCTAGCCGATACAGATGTAGATGCGCCTAACCTTAACTTGGTCCTTGGGGCAAAACTACGAAACTCTGAAGAGATAGCAGCATCCTCCAAGGCATGTATCGATTATGACAAATGTATTGGCTGTATGATGTGCAAAGATGTTTGTAAATTTTCATCAATATGCGGCGCGGATAAACCTGTAATTATTCCTTATTCCTGTGAAGGGTGTGGCGCATGCTCGTTAATATGCCCGGAGAAGGCCATTGAGATACATGATGTAGTTAATGGGCAGCTCAATATTTTTGATACAGTAAACATGTTACTTGTTACCGGTGAACTGCACATAGGGGGATCCAGTTCGGGTCATATCGTAGATATCGTTAAAAAGAGAGCAAGGCTGGAAGCCACGAATTCCCATGCAGAAATACTCCTTACTGACGGGCCTCCAGGAATTGGCTGTCCCGTCATCGCCTCACTCAAAGGTGCTGATTATGTGATTCTGGTAACCGAGCCGACACCGGCAGCGCTTAATGATTTAAAACGGGTCGTGGAGGTCGTAAAACATTTCAAAATTCCTCTGGGCATAACGCTGAACAGATCCGATATCCATCTTGAGTCGCAGAGAGCAATACGACAATTTGCTGATGAAAACGGGTATTTCATACTCTCAGAAATACCTTATGACAACAGTATGCCAATGGCTGTGGCGAACGCGCAACCAGTGATCTCAGCCTACCCTTCAGCTCCCGGGTCGTTGGCATTACAAACGTTGGCAGAGGTTTTGTCTGAGAAAATCACTGAACAGGTATAGAAAACTCCTGGAATGACGAAAAATTTAATTCAGTCTCACGAGGCAATTCTAATGGATGAGAAGCAGATCATAGAATCCCTGCAGTTCGTTCTGCATCCAAAATTGAAAAAGAGTCTCATCGATATAGGCATGATTAAAAACATCTCCGTAAAAGGCGGTGCAGTTACACTCGATTTGGCTCTAAAAAGCGAACGTTCGCCCCTGAGAAAAGTATTAGTAGCTCAAATAGAGAAAGCAGTGGGGGCTTTGCCCGGTGTTTCTTCTGTACAGGTGGGCATCATTACTTTGAGTCGGGAAGAGTTTGAAAAAATATTTCCCAGAGCTCCGTTGAAAGGTATTGAAAATGTAACACATTTTTTAGCGGTGGCGAGCGGGAAAGGAGGTGTGGGTAAAACGACGGTCGCTGTAAATTTGGCTCTGGCTCTTGCTCAACATGGGCTAAAGGTAGGGCTTATGGATGCCGACATTTATGGGCCCAGCGTGCCGTTGATGTTGGGTATTACCGAGACCTTGGCCCAGAAGGACAATATGATAATTCCCAAAGAAAAATATGGATTACGAATTATGTCATTGGGAATGACTGCCTCCAGCAACGAAGCCTTTATCTGGCGGGGTCCTCTGGTTTCCAAGATGATTCATCAGTTGTTTGATCAGGTGAATTGGGGAGAACTCGATTATCTGGTTATAGACCTTCCCCCCGGAACCGGAGACCCTTCAATTGCAGTTGCAAACGCAATCCCACACTGTTCAATTCTCATGGTAACAACGCCTCAGGAAGTTGCCTTGGCAGATGTCAGGCGAGCCATTGAACTCTTTCATAAAACGGGACAGACAATCGTAGGCCTGGTTGAAAACATGTCGTATTTCATCTGCAGTCATTCGGAACAACCAATTGAAATATTTGGACACGGAGGCGGAGAGAAACTCCAGGAAGAAACAGGTATTCCCCTATTGGGTACACTGCCAATTGACCTTGAGTTGCAGCAGGGTGGTGACTCTGGAGTTCCATTACTGGTCTCATTACCGGACTCTGCAACTAGTAATATTTTTCGGACAATAGCAAAGAAAATAGCAGACCAAATGCATTGATAGTCTTCAATAACCTTGAACATGAAAAACATGGAACCTTACAAATGACCTACTTCGTCTCGATTTCGATCATGGTCATTAAATGACCTTGATACGAGGAAAAACATACGGTTATCCATAAGTACATTACCTATGTATTCAACAATGGAGGTAAGGATAATGGCTGAATTAGAATATGCAGGGAAAAAGGTCAGCATAGATAACAATGGTTTTTTAGTCCACCTTGACGACTGGAATGAGGACGTGGCTCAGGTACTTGCCAAACGTGAGGGAATGAGTGATTTAGATGATCATCAGATGGAAATCGTAAAATTCATGCGGGATTATTATAAAAAATTCAACGCATTTCCAATTTTAAGTTACGTCTGTAAGAACGTTCATCAGCCGAGAAATTGTGTTGCCGAGGCGTTCATCGACCCGATGAAAGCATGGAAAATCGCAGGTCTTCCGGAAGCGTCGCACATCCGATTTGAAACCGTTGATGAAAAACATTTTGTATTGGAAACATGAAAGCCAGCATAGAGGCCATGTCTTCATGCTCTCATTAATGGAAATTTGGCTTATAAAGGATTGGTTACATGTAGAGCAAGGGTATACTCCTGAATGCTCCCCCCACTAATCAAGCCTATATCTTCTGAGTTCTTAGGCGATTATCCCCTGTGGTTTTGCGGCAACGTATAAGTTTGCTTTTACCCGATGGGGTGTGTGATAGGGAGACGTCAGGGAAGATTCTCTCAAAAGGGGTAAGCCCTTGCTGTAAAAATTCCCGTGAATCAGTTGGTCCCATCATCAGCATCCGTATATAAAATAGTATCTTGATTATGGGATGTTTTGGTATCTGATGCTCCATAATCAATACCTGTCCATCTGACTTTACCACTCGTTTCATCTCCCAAAGAGCGCCTGTCCTGTCCTGCCCTTTCAATTCGTATAGAGCATGGGAACAACAAACGACATCAAAGCAATCATCATTAAAAGACAAATACGCTGCATCCCCCTGGACAAGTACGATCCTGCTGGCCTTATCCTTGTGTTTTGCTTTATGCAGCATACCAGTAGAAAAATCATAACCTACTGCCAGGGCATCAGCATATTTTTCCGCGAAAGCAAGAACAACTGATCCGGTACCACAGCAGATGTCTAATATTCTCAAGTGCTTTTTCTTTTCTATTCCGACAGACTCAACCAGAAACCTGCGTGTCTCTTCTCTGTGGCGACCGCTATGGATTTGTATGAAAAAATCATAAAAATACGCAAAAACATTATAATATTTCTGTCGACCAGATCGTATTTTTGGCATAGTTGGACGTTTTTTAAGAATCCCTCGTTATATGAAATAAGTGTCCTGGTTCGTAATCCTGGAAAGTTGCATATCTCATATAAAACTATATCACAGATCAAAGACGATCTGGATCACCGATATACTCACAACTCACCTATCGCTGTTTGATTCCTTCTTGCCCCCGGGATCTGCCATGAAACTTAACACTTAACCACATGCAATTATTAACGTATTCACTCATCTCATCTCGTTATCTGCACAGAGGATCAAGGGCAATCAGATCCGCTTATGACTGCAACAAATAGACAGTGACTTCATCTTCTCTCTGTAAGATTACAGCATTGTAATGGTTTTGAAAGTGATCGGTAATGTAGAGTGATTATAATTCGATAGCGTTAAAATATTTCGATAAAAAGATAACAGAATATTCAATAAGCCATCATCTACATTGAGGATCGCGATGTTCGGACAGAACCAGCAAACACCAACTCCACCTGAAATAGCTTCAACCACCTCCAATACGACTTCACCCGGCGACGATGTATATCGCTCGATCCAGAAGATAAACGAAGATGTCCAGCGGAGTTCGGCATGGCTTGCCCCCTTGCGCCGT
The DNA here is from genome assembly GCF_005116655.2 of Desulfosediminicola flagellatus. Classification (GTDB taxonomy): domain Bacteria; phylum Desulfobacterota; class Desulfobulbia; order Desulfobulbales; family Desulfocapsaceae; genus Desulfopila; species Desulfopila flagellata. Next base: position 5,889,024 of record NZ_CP050698.1, read on the forward strand.
GAAATAGGCAAAATGATTATCGGCCAGGACCACCTTGTTGAACGACTGCTGGTCGGGATGTTGACCGGTGGCCACATCCTGCTCGAAGGTCTGCCGGGCCTTGCCAAGACACTTGCTGTCAAAACCCTCGCTAAAGCTGTGCAGACGGATTTCAGGCGAATCCAGTTTACCCCGGACATGCTCCCTGCCGATATCATCGGAACCGAGATCTATAACCCGCAGCAGACCACCTTTGTGGTTAAACAGGGACCCGTTTTTTCATCACTGATCCTGGCTGACGAAATCAATAGAGCACCCGCCAAAGTACAATCAGCCCTTCTTGAAGCAATGCAAGAAAAACAGGTGACCATTGGTGAACAGAGCTTTCGCTTACCTGAACTCTTTCTGGTGCTTGCAACCCAGAACCCTATCGAGCAGGAAGGAACCTATCCCCTTCCCGAAGCGCAGGTAGACCGTTTTATGCTCAAAGTCGTGGTGAATTATCCCACCATGGAGCAGGAGCGCCTCATCCTCGATGCCATGGACAATACGGAAACCGAGATAAACGTTATACCTGTTGCCCAGGCTTCAGATATCCTGGAGTCCCGTAAGGTAATGAACACCATCTACATGGATGATAAGATTCGGGACTATATCGTATCCCTTGTTTTTGCTACTCGTGAGCCGCAAAAATTCAACCTGAATCTGCAAGACTATATCGAGACAGGTGCATCCCCACGTGCAACAATCAATCTTAAACTTGTGGCACGAAGCCTGGCATTTCTCGCTGGCAGAGGTTACGTCACCCCTGATGATGTAAAAGACGCAGCGCTCGATGTTATGCGCCACAGACTGCGGATCAGCTATGAAGCAGAGGCAGAAGGTGTTACCAGCGAAGACATTATCCGGAAAATTCTCGATACCGTCCCGGTACCATAATCGTAATATCTCAGATATCTTAAGAGCATAGATCTATTATGGAAGCAGAACTTACCAGGAATATTCTTAAAAAGGTCCGCCAGATCGAGGTTCGTACCAACCGCCTGGTTAACGACAGCCTTGCGGGTAACTACCATTCGGTCTTCAAGGGCCGGGGCATGAACTTTGACGAAGTTCGTGAGTATGTACCGGGCGATGATATCAGGTCCATCGACTGGAATGTCACGGCAAGAACAGGCATCCCGCATATAAAGAAATTTACAGAGGAACGCGAACTGACCATCATGCTGATGATTGATATCAGCAGCTCGGGCGAGTTCGGCTCCAAGGCCTCTTCCAAACGCGAAATCATGGCAGAGATCGGTTCTGTCCTTGCCTTTTCGGCAGTTCGCAATAATGACAAGGTAGGGCTCATTCTTTACACCGATTTTATCGAGCTCTACATTCCGCCCCAAAAAGGGCGTTCACATATACTTCGGGTTATCCGCGAAATCCTCTTTTTCCAGCCGCGCGGCAAGCAGACGGACCTGACGGTTCCGCTCAATTTTATCAATCAGGTCGCTAAACGAAAGTGTGTTGCCTTCCTGATTTCTGATTTTTGCCTGCCGGGAAATTTTGATGATTCTCTACAAAAACTTATGCCAAAAATGCGGGTCAGCAATCGGCGTCATGATCTCATCTCTCTGCTGGTGTCTGACCCCCGTGAGGCAGAATTACCCGATGTAGGCTGGATCACCCTGGAAGACGCGGAAAGCGGTGAGCAGGTGGTTATCAACACTTCCGATCCGGAAATGCGCCAGGCATATATGGAACAGGCAAAGGGCAGAAGAGACCAGATAAACAGGGCAATTCGCTCATCCGGTGTCGACCTGCTTGAACTCAGCACAGATGACTCCTACATTCCCCCACTGCTCAACTTCTTTAAAATACGGATGCGGAGGGCTGGCAGATGAGATTTTTCACACTCATAAGCGGATTCTCGGCTCTCATGGTTCCAACTTCGTTACTGGCAGACGAAAGTGCACAACAACCGCTGCAATTACTCACCCCCCAGCAGCCACAAGGCAACGCAGTACAGCCTGCAGTCCCGACAAACCTGCACGATATTTATGGACCAGTTCCCCTCCCAGACCCGGTCCCATATCTGCAGTATGGGCTACTTCTCCTCGCTGCAGTGCTGTTACTGCTTGCTTTGTACTGGTGGTTTGTTAAGCGCGAAAAACCAGGTCCTCCACCGATTCCACCGGCAATTACCGCCCGTGATCAATTGCTACGGGCACGGGAAATGATGAATAGCGAGCAGGCACTCAGCTATATGGAGCGGGTCTCTGATATACTCAGACGCTATCTCGAAGTTCGGTTTAGTTTACGCACTACGCGCCAGACCACCCGTGAGCTTTTTGTCAGTCTCACCGGAAGTGTCCAGCCCGAACATCTTGCACTTACCGGACTCAACACCGAGCTGAAATCGTGCCTTGAACTCTGCGATCTGGCAAAGTTTGCTCATAAAGCAGGAACAGTCACATTACTGCAGGAGATGGAAGATACGGTGCTGCACATTATCAATAAAACCGAGAACGATCAGTCGGACACCTCTTTTAAGGAGGTCAGATAATGCGATTTCTTTACCCGCACCTCCTCTGGTTCCTGCTGCTTTTGCCGCTGATTGCTGTTCTGCGCGGCCGCAAAGGCGCTGCACCTTCACTCATTTTTTCATCGACCTCGCTTGTTGCCTCCCTTGCGGCGAAGAGTCGTAAGACACGCCCTGCGTATCTGCAATTCGGCTTGCGACTGGCTGTCCTCGGCCTGTTGATCCTTGCTGCAGCACGACCGCAACTTGGCAACACCACCACAGAAATTCAGGCAAGCGGTATAGATATTCTTCTGGCGGTTGATGTCAGTGGCTCTATGGAAGCGATGGACTTCACCTTGGCAGGAAAGGCAGTAACGCGACTGGCAGTTGTCCAGAAAGTTGTAGATGAATTTATTGAAGAACGCCCGAATGACCGCATAGGGTTGGTCGGTTTTGGCGGCAGGCCATATCTTGTCTGCCCGTTGACTCTTGACCACGATTGGTTGCGTAAGCGGCTCGAATCGCTCTCCATAGGCATGATTGAAGATGGCACAGCCATAGGTTCTGCTATTGGTAGCGGCATCAACAGGCTGCGGGACCAGGATTCTAAATCACGCATTCTTATTCTGCTCACAGATGGCATGAACAACTCAGGCCGGGTTCCACCGCTTGTTGCAGCTGAGGCGGCAGAGACACTTGGCATCAAGGTCTATACAATCGGTGCAGGAACACGGGGTGAAGCACCAATGCCGGTGCGAGATGCTTTTGGTCGCCAGCGCATGCGCATGGTACGGGTTGATATTGATGAAAAGACCTTATCCGAAGTAGCTGAAATGACCGGTGCCCAGTATTTTCGAGCCACTGATTCTAAATCACTTGCCAGAATTTACGATGAGATCAACACAATGGAAACCACGACCCGGACCATCAAGAAATTTGAAAACTACCGGGAACTATTTTCATTTTTTGTTATAGCCGCCCTGCTTTTACTAGGGCTTGAACTTGCTGCTCAACGAAAGCAGCTACCATAACCGGGTGTAAATACACAATGCAGTTTGCTCAACCAATCTGGATATTTACAGGACTTATCGTTTCAATCGTTCTTCTGGTGCTTTTGCATATCTTGCAGAAGAACCGGCAAAAGAGCCTCGAGCGCTTTGCGGCCAGCCAATTACTTGGTCGTTTAACACGCCATATTTCCCCAGGCAGAAGGCGATTCAAACATGCCATAATCATCCTTGCCGTTATGCTGCTTTTTGTTGCGCTTGCACGCCCTCAATACGGTTTTAAATGGGTCGAGGTCAAACGAAAAGGTATCGACATACTCTTTGCCCTTGATACATCAAAATCCATGCTGGCAACAGACATTAAACCGAACCGTTTGCAACGTGCCAGATTCGGCATAATGGATTTTGTCAACCAGCTGGAAGGTGACAGAATTGGTTTGATGCCCTTTGCAGGGTCGGGATACCTGATGTGTCCAATGACCCTCGATTATGATGCCTTTATTCAGTCACTGAACTCCATCACCACCGATATCATCCCCAAAGGTGGAACAAACATCTCCGCTGTAATTGAGGAAGCAGAAAAGGTGCTGGATAACGATACGAACCATAAAATCCTCATTCTGCTCACCGATGGAGAAAACCTTCAGGGAGATGCCCTGAAAGCTGCTGAGAAAGCGCATGACAATGGCATGACAATCTACACAGTAGGCGTTGGAACTCCCGGGGGAGAGCTTATACCGATTGACGGAAAAAGCGGCAGCGGAAGCTTTGTGAAAAATAGTGAGGGAAAATACGTTACCTCCAAACTTGATGAGTCAACGCTTACCAAGATTGCTGAAACCACAGAGGGACTCTATGTCCCGCTCGGCAACAGTGGTGAAGGCCTGGAGAAGATATATCAACAGAAGTTGACCCTGATTCCCAAAGAAGAACTTTCCGAAAAACGTCACAAAGTACCTTTAGAGCGATTTAGCTGGCCGCTGGCCGCAGCAATATTCCTGCTCCTACTCGAGTTTGGTATCCCTGAACGGAGGTCAAATAAACAGCTGTCCTTTCCGGGTTTCCTTAAGGCGGGAAGAAAAATGAAAAAACATTTTATACCTATGATATTAGCAGGTATCTTCTCACTTCAGGGTGTGCATGATATACATGCATCTGAGGCTGAAGACGCCTATGCAGATGAGAATTACCTTAAAGCTTCTGAACTGTATCAGGAACGTCTCAAACAACAGCCGGATAATCAGGCTCTGCACTACAACTACGGCACAGCCGTTTATAAAAACAATCTGTATGATGAGGCCATCGCTTCCTTTAATCAGGCACTCAAAGGAGAAGACCTCTCTATTCAGAGCAAAGCATATTTTAACCGTGGAAATGCGCATTTCCAGAAAGGTGTGGAGAGCCAGCAAGCCGATCCACAAAGCACAATAGAGCAGTGGGAGCAGGCGATAAAATCATTCGAGGGCACTCTCAAACTGACCCCCAACGATACACAGGCTGCAGAAAACACAACATTTGTTAAGCAAAAACTTGAAGAGCTTAAGCAACAGATGGAGCAGCAGCAGGAACAAGACAAACAGGATAAGCAGGATAATAAGCAGGACCAACAGGATAAACAGGACAAACAGGATCAGAAAAGCGACCAACCTGAAGGGGATGACGAAAAGAAACAGGATTCCGGTCAGGATCGTAATAACGACAATAGCGATCAACAACAACCCGAAAAAAGAGAAGAAGATTCTGCTAAAAATTCTGAAAACCAGGATAAAAAAGAGCAATCCGCCGAAAAAGAGCAACCTCAGGCTTCTCAGCAGGATACTCAGCAAGAAGGTAACCCTGCAGATCAGGAAGCTGAAAATCAGCGGGCCATGGAACGCCGTGAGGCAGGTAAAATGACAGAAGAAGAAGCTAAGAACCTGCTGAATGCCTTAAAAAATGAAGAGGGTGAATTGAACTTTATACCAGGCGGCTCTGAAACCGTAGAGAAGGATTGGTAATGCGCAAGATAGACTCCACTATATTTGCTAATCGAAAAGCACCATACCTGTTGGTTGCGTTTGTACTCATCGCCCTGATTGCATTTCCTTGTGTTAATAGTGCACTCTCAAAATCTGAGATAACAGTTAGCGCTAAACTCGGGTCTGCCAGCTTTTCTGTAGATGAAGGGGCACAACTTACAATAACTATCAACGGGACCCGATCCGCAAATCTGGAAATCCCCGAAACGAATAATTTTGATATCTACCAGAGAGGAAAAAGCAGTCAGTTCAACATGATTAACGGCGAATTTTCCGCTTCGATATCTGTCACATGTCTGTTGCAGGCTCACCAACCCGGGAAGTATACTATTCCGCCAATCAGTATCCATGCAGATGGTACCACTATTACCACTGAACCGATTCCATTTGAGGTGACCGCTTCGGGCAGAAGCGTCCAGCAACCTGCCGCAGCCGGTTCCGGCCAGCAAACTCAAACAGGGAATGCTGATGAAAAAGGCGCATTTATTCTGCTGGTCAATGAAAAGCAAAAAAGCTATATCGGTGAGATAATTCCCATCGAAATTAAAGCCTACTTCAGACAGGGACTTCGGGCGAACCTGAACAGCACACCTTCGATTATAGGTGATGGCTTTGTTATGCCGCAGCTCCATGACCAACCGCGGCAGACCCAGGAACGCGTTGGTAACTCTATCTATAATGTGCTGACCTGGAAAACGACGCTCTCCACCATAAAAGAGGGAGCGCACACCATACGAATAGAACTGGATGCGACCCAGCTTATTCCCCAGCGACGTACTTCAACATCAATTTTTGGCTCCAGATCCCCCTTTGACGATGATTTTTTTGACAGTGTTCTGGGCGGATACTCGCAAAGACCCTTGAAAGTCACGAGTGAAGATATCGCTTTGGAAATCCTGCCACTTCCCGAGGAGGGACGACCTGAAGATTTTACTGGGGCAATTGGTGATTTTTCTTTAGAGACACAGGCAGAACCCAGAAAGGTTGAAACTGGAGAGCCGATTACACTGACGATCAGCGTCCATGGCAGCGGTAACTTCGATAGAGTTGAAGCTCCTATATTCCCCAGCCTGCCAGAATGGAAAACCTATTCTGCAAATAGCCAGTACTCACCTGACAAATCCAAAACCCCTGTTGATAAGAAAGTCTTTGAGCAGGCTATTGTCGCAAAATCCCCATCAATCACTGAAATTCCAAGTCTGTCTTTTTCATATTTTGATCCGCAAAAAGGCATATATGTGACCAAAAAATCTGCTCCGCTTCCCATTACAGTTAGCGGAAAAGCCGCACCAGCCCCAGCTACAGCTACGATACAGGCCCCTCAACCCCAAAAGGTTCAGATCGAAGAAAATACAGCGTTATTTCATGGTCTTGCTCCGATAAAAATAGAGCCGGGAAAAGCTGTAAGATCAATTAAGCCACTGTATAGAAAGCCCTTTTTTATTGCTGTAATGGTCATCTGTTTTATGGCAATTCTTTACTTTTTCCTGATCAAGACAATGCAACTACGCGCACAGAGGCGGCCCGAAGCAGGTCAAATGAAACAGCTCAGTGCTGCGATGAAAAAATCATTTACAGCAATTGACGAATCACGAATGGCGGAAAACAGTGCAGCATTTCTTGCTGCATGCAGATCAGCAATACAGCACCATCTGGGTACATTATGGGGCTGCCAGCCAACAACGATAACCAGAGCAGATATTGCAGAAAAGCTACCGCAGCACCCTGAGCTTTTAGAAATATTCACAGCTGCAGAACAGTCCGCCTATGGTGGTGCAAATCTCAGTAGAGAAACGATGGAAGATTACACCAGGAAACTGAAAACCACCCTGGAGACCCTGATATGACTTTAAAACGAGTACATAGAGTTCTGCTCTTTTGTAGTATCTTGATATTGCAATCACAATTGGTAGTTACTGCGGTTGCGGGCGGCGATCGATTCAATGAAGCCAACGCTGCCTATAGCAGTAGTAATTTTAGCAGCGCCATTGAAATGTATGAGGAACTACTGGAAGAGCATGGATATGCTCCAGGAGTGTTGTACAACCTTGCCAACAGCTATGCGATGACAGACCAGACCGGGAAGGCTATTCTCAACTACGAACGCGCCTTGCGACTCGCTCCGGGCGACTCTGACATAAGCGGCAACCTTCATCTTGTACGTACCGAAAGCGGATTGTTTGCCATGGAATCAACATTTTCCGAACGAATAATACATCTGCTCAGTATGGATCAGTGGACAGGACTGGGGGGATTATCGCTTGTGGTACTTTCTATATTTCTGCTTCTTTCAACCAGGTTGAAATTTTCACGAAAAACAACGTTGTCAGTTTGTATATGCTGCCTGTTAGTGATAATTATCGTCACAACAACGAGCTCATATCTCCATAGTCACTGGAACAGCTCAGTAGTTGTGGCAGACTCCAGACTACAGGTATCTCCATTCGAAGGAGCGGCTGGGTCAGGAGAAATCCAACAGGGGCGAATTGTTCATACCAGGAAAAAGCACGGGGACTATCTCTTTGTTGAAGATGAAACGAAAAGAAAGGGCTGGCTCCCCGCTTCTGCAATTGAAAAAATTATTCCACAATAGAGAGAAAGCGTACAGGGTGTAATTTGACCAGATGAAACTCAACACCACCAGCCCACCAGGTACGAATACCCCAAAAAAAACATTGAGATGAATAGTGAAAATTAAGAAAACACTTTGAGACGCTACTACTCCGAAGGTCGGTCAGCCATGAATTCTCCATATTTTTTATCACAACCGACAATGTGATCGACCAGCCATTCACGCAGGAAATGGTAAAACTCACGTACTTGAGCATACGACATCTCGCCGTGCTGAATTTCCTGAAAGTCCTTTGCTTGTCGGGCCAGTCTGACATGCTCTTTCTTGTGTTGCTCAAGTTCCGGAAAGCCAGCATTCTCCATCATCAACTCTTCGGCAGCAAAATGCTTCTCTGTATATCCGATCAGCTCATTGATAGCTTTTTCAACTTCACTATCATTCCTATTTCGTACCGCAAGAAAAAGTACTTCGATCAAATCTACGATTTTGTGATGTTCGGTATCAAACTGTTCAACACCGGTATTATAGGAATCACGCCACTTTATAACTGCCATAAGCCCCCCATACTTACCTAAACATGAGAATTCCTGCCCTCTCTGTCACGGACACGGGTATTCTCAGAAAAACACTGTCAACAGGACCTTACGCAGTTGCGCCCAGCACCTTTCGCCATGTAGACCCCATTGTCCGCGGCTTTAAGCAATGCATCCACGCTGTCAATATCGCTTGTGTTAGCTGCAACCCCAACACTTATGCTGCCAAGCCATTCACCATCACCCGCTGCAACCTTCAAATTTGCAACATTGCTCCGGATCTGCTCAGCAATATACATCGCGCCTTTTAGCGGAGTTGATGGACAGATCACGAAAAACTCATCACCACCAAGGCGACAAACGATATCATCACTTCGAACAGAATGGCGTAATTCCATGGCTAATCGTTTCAAAACTTCATCACCGGCATCATGACCGTAGGTATCATTTATTCTTTTAAAGTTATCTGCATCAATCATCATGCAGGATAACGAATCCCCATGTTCTTTACTCTCCTTCCAGAGCTCATTAAGCTGCCGCATGGCGTGTCGCCTGTTTGGCAAATCTGTGAGAGAGTCTGTCAAAGCCAAGATTTCAAGGTCTTCATTAGCTTGTAATAGTTTTTCGGTTCGCTCGGCCACCTTCGCCTCAAGTGTTTTATTTAAGGTGTTTAATTCTTTATTTCTCGCCGACACCTGCTTAAACAATCCGTTGAGTGCGGCCAAAAGAGGTTCTGTCGATTCTGCCGCTTTATGCTCCTCATTCAGATATGCATCCCGGGGAGTGCCCCCCTCCTCAATCTCATGTATCTGGCGCGCCATGTTCTGATCTACACCAAGGATATGATATGCAAGCCAATGGATAAGAAATTCCAATAGAGATCTGCCTGCACTTGATTTCTTTCCATGCAGCTGCTCGATCATTGCCAACACATCATCAAAAAAAGCAATGTGCTCCTGAACATGCAGATTGACATGTCGCAAGTCTACCTGTAACCGGCTCATCATCTCTTCTTCGTCTTCAAAATGCTTTTGCGCGTAAGAGGAAAGCTCCTGCAGAGTGGTGTCGATGTTTGAAATGTTTACGTCATCTTCAGAGACTTCCCGGCCGAGTTTGTTAATAAGATCGACCAGCACTTTATGCTGATCATCAACATCCTTCAATCCAGTCTCAAAGATACCTGCCCATCTGAATGCTTTCATTTAATCTCCGATAGTTGTTTCCAACCTACCTATAAGTGATTCGACTATTGGCTCTCACACAATAAAGCTTATCGAAGATGACCGATGCTGTCAAAATAGTCGTTGTGAAACAGCAACTATGGCACTGCAGCAACGCTCTCTCCTGGCACAACCTGTGCAATCCACCTTCCTTCCTTAAAAGGATAGAGACGGATATCTGATAGCTTTTGAGCACCATGTAATATCAACATTGGTGCCCGGGATGTCACGGATAACCTCGATATGGTTATGCAGGAATGGAACAAAGAAAAGTGAATAATGCGCAGCCGGATAGCCCCATTACACACTAACGGTAAAGCTCAAGGCGAAGTGGTAATACATGGATGCATGGAGATACCGTCAGCCGGAGTTTATTGTCTCTGTGTGCATGAAGGGCGCAATGACAACCACTCAGTTCAGCCATCCCCCCTGCAGTCAACAATACTGTAAGGGGTGCTTTTGGGGCTGAATGAGTACAAAAAGCAAAAACATTGAGAAACAGACTTTTCTACATGTTTTTGACAAGAAACTGCACCACTGATGTCGCGGTAAGCGTAGCTGTTTCGGCCCTCAGGATACGTTTGCCAAGAGAAACTGTCTGCCAGCCGGAGGCTCGGGCCAGTTCAGCTTCTTCTAGACTTAAACCACCTTCCGGCCCCAGCAACAGAATCGCCTTTTTAACATCTTCAGGAATTACAGGGTCATGCAAAGAGACCTGCCCCTCTTCCTCCCAGAACATGAGTTTTACTAATCCCGGAGAATCAGGAAAAGATTGTACCAGCTCACTGAATTCAATGGTCTCCTCCATCTCCATCAGATCAGGGCGATAGCACTGCTTACAGGCAGACTCCACAATCCTTTGATATCGCTCAAGCTTTTTCTGGCCATGATGTTCACTGATCTTCCCCTGGCACCTGCTGGTCCATAGCGGAATAAATTGATTTACTCCAAGCTCAGTACATTTCTGTATGACCAGATCCATTTTCTTACCCTTGAGATGCCCCTGACAGACAACAAGAGGGATTGTATCGTTGTCTTCAGAATTTACCTGCTCAACAATCCTGGCTTTTACTGTTTTTCCTATAATAGTAATGATTGCTGAAAAAACAGATCCTTTGCCGTCAAGCAGTTCTATAGCATCACCAGCTTGTAACCTCAGAGCCTTAACAATATGCCGGGACTCCGTTTGTGGCAACTCTACAGAATCACCGTCCAAACTTTTCCTATCAAAAAAAAATCGTCTCATAGATTGTTGTATATATAAATTATCTGCACCGTTTTACGGCTATATAGCCAAACAAACACAGGGAGTATGGACAGTTACCGGGTACATCCTCCATTCCCTCGTTATAATTATAATTTGACAACACCTCAACATTTACGTATGTATTTAAAAAAGAAACGTTTTTTTCTAACAACACTACTCTTTTTCAGGTAATTACATACTCACGAAGAGGTTAGTATGTCCAGTGAACGAAGAATTCAGGAACGCTTTTCCCTGGATCTGCAGGCAAAAATTTCCTACAGATTTACCGATGATGATCCAGAGGATTTCATCGAAACTGTCGCTGCAAATATGAGCTCCGGCGGATCATTCCTGCAAACGGATAAAGATATTCCCTTGGCCAGTAAGGTCAAAGTCGAATTTCTCCTATCTATTAATGACCTTAAAAAACTCAAATTCATACTTTCTGTAGAAACTCTTCGTTCTATAACCAGTGACCAGGTCTGGGTTCAGGCCACCGGTGTTGTTATACGCTCTGTTCCAGGTAGCGGGGTGGCGGTAATTTTTGATAAGAATTACCAACTCACTCCTATGACTCCTGTGAAGAAAAAGCTTTTTTATTAGGTGCCTGTCCGAGAATAGACATTTCTTCTCAAATCGACGACGAGTTGGGGAGAAAGGGGATTCTCAAAATTTCTCCTAGTTTTTCACCATCAAGAGCGCAGCCCATTCACCTTGCTCCATTTTCTCTTTGAAGGTGAAACCCGCCTCACTGAAGTGATGTATTATATTGTCAGCCTGCACTTCTTTCAATATTCCCGAAAGAATGATCGACCCACCAGAAACCGTTAATCTGGCAAGATCTTCTCTCATCATAAGCAGCACATCATGAATAATATTGGCAACAACCAGATCATATTGGCCTGAGAGTTCCTCTAAAGCGGTAATTTCTATAGCTATCGATTCTGACAAATTATTATGGGCCACATTGTCAAACGCGGCAGCAACAGCATCAGGATCATTATCAATACCTAGAACGTCCGTAGATCCAAACAATGCTGCAGCCATGGCAAGAATTCCGGTTCCGGTTCCTACATCGAGAACTTTGGCGCGATCTTTTCCCTTCAACGTCTGTCGGATAAAGCTCATACAGAGGCTTGTGGTAGCGTGGTGGCCTGTTCCAAATGCCATTCCCGGATCCATCTCTATAACAGCCTCACCTTCTTTGGGGGAATAGTCCTCCCAGGTAGGCTTAATTACCAGGCCGTCTGTGATGGCAAACGGTTTAAAATGCTTTTTCCAGTTACTGCCCCAATCCTGATCGTCCAGAATCTCGCTGACAACAGTAGGCTCTCCAACCTGAAAAATCTCCGCCAGCATCTTTGCTTGCGTTTCTACCTGATTAACAATTTCTGCAATATTTTCTTCTGTAGGATCATCCGCTTCAAGATAGACATGCAGTACATGCTCAACCAGATTATCCTCCACACCAACTTCAACACCCGCCTCAAGAACACCTACGAGAAAATCTGTCAAGGAATCTGTCAACTGCAGGTCACACGTTATAGTTAGTTGTAATATTTTTTTCTTGCCAGACATATGCTATTGAAACTCCTTGTTTATATGATCAAGATACTCTGCAGCGTCTTCAGTGTAATGCAACGAATATTCTCTGAACCTCTGACTGTAACATGTCGACAGTGTTCCGGATGTGCACAAGCAGACCGTGCTATGAAATACTGATAGAAAGTTACACATGTTTTACGTGAAACATTTCTTAACAATCATCGAATCAATTTGGTATCACAATTTCATCGATTCCGATACTATCTTATAATCAGCTCGTTAGTATTTGAAATAACAGTTTGTAACTTTCTTTTGAACTTTAACAGCTCTACGGTGAGAAAAAGTCTACTCTGTTATTCGACAAGAAGAAGGTAGACGTATGCCCTGCTGACCAGCACCACTTCTGCTAACTGAGCGAAGCGATTCCGTACGTTCTTTGTTTAAAATCTGTATAGGAATCCCTTGGATACTGCGTATGACACCTAGTGGATCAACTTGTCTCAACAACGGGTTATCCCTGAAAATCTGTTCATACGCAGCAGATAGAGAAAAGAGATCATCAATCCGGTCTATAGACGATGTAACCTGATAGTCGGTTTTTCCCGGAACAAATGAACGACCGTAGATCTCAATTTTCGGAGTAACCGCTGTGCGCATCATTTGAGCTTTCCAGCCCCAATTTATCCTTGCCAGTTTACACGGGTAGCCTCTGAACTCACGCGGTCCGCCTTCAATCTCTGTAATTTTCATTGAACCGAGCTTATCTACCATTTCATATACAACAATCTGACCGCTTTCAGCCTCTTTCGCCGTGGAGTTATCAGGGGCACGAAGCGTATACTGTTCACAACGTTCATTTCCGGGGGTGTATGTATGCAGCTGTAAACGTTTATAATCTATAAAAACAGATTCACTCTCATGTTCTATTTTTGTTATGCCGACCGCGAAGGTGTAGCGAACACGTGTAATAGTGGCAGACAAATCTTCTACCGCTTTATGCATTTCCACATCATACTCAAGTATAACAGGCACATCAAAGCCCTCCCCTCGACTATCTTCCCTCGACACTACAAGCAGTACAATCAGAATGCAAAAAAAAGCCACAACGCCTGATCCTCTCATTATTCCCCCTGATAAGCTATAATATATCTCTCACCTTGATATAATTCCCTGCCATGCAAGGCGATAACCACACCATCAGCAACCCGTCCTCCTGCAGCTGTCAGCTTGCAAATGTCGCTACCGGAATTAGTGTTTGTTGTAATCATCTACTCAATTAACAACAAATTCAAGAGGTCTTATGGTTGCTCATTTATTCCATCATCTCGTTTACGGTACCTTAAATGATTACCTGACCGGTGAGGAACTTACCGATACAGACGATGAGCGGCTACGACAGGATCTCAGTCGCATGATGGTACTGGAAAAAGGGTTTAGCAAAAATGAACTGATCCCGCGCAGGTTTATCGAGACACTTTTTGCACAATCCTTCGTTCGCTCAACCATAGAAATTACTGTAAGGCTCGGAGGTAAGGATCTTCTTGTGCTCCGCTACGGACCTGGATCTCTTGTTAGCCGTGAACGTGCTGCAATAGCAGCGGCCAGGGTGCTCAACCCGGATTACGAGATCCCCCTTGCTGTTGTAACTAATGGAAGAGATGCAGAACTCCTTGATACTTCAACTGGCAAGATTCTGGGATATGGGTTACATTCTATTCCTGACAGAGCAACAGCGGAACAAATGTTGAACCATCTTGTATTCCGCCCTCCCCGAAAAGAACAGCCGCGGGAAAGGGAATTGCGAATTCTCAACGCTTTTGACATAGAGCGGTGTTGCGTATAACATTAGCCGTGATCTCAGCCCACCTCCGCAAACTCCTGAATCAACATTTATCGTAAGGAACAAGGATGACAACTACTATAGACAACTGGACAAAGTCCAGCTGGAAGAATTTCGAGGCGCTCCAGCAACCTAACTGGCCTGACCAAACGGAAGTGGATAACGTATTAAAAGATCTGTCTCGACTTCCTCCTTTGGTTTTCGCGGGTGAAATTCGCGTTCTTAAACAGCAGCTCGCTAAAGCAGTAACTGGCGAAGCTTTCCTCCTTCAGGGCGGTGACTGTTCAGAAAACTTTTCTAACGTAACTGCACCGACAATCAGGGAAACCCTCAAGGTCTTGTTGCAGATGGCTGTTGTTCTCACTTATGCAGGTGGAAAACCTGTCATTAAGATGGGACGTATCGCCGGACAGTTTGCCAAACCGCGCTCAGCTGATATGGAAACAAAGGACGGTGTCGAGCTGCCATCCTATCGCGGAGACATGGTCAACAGACCTGAATTCACGCCGGAAGCACGTATTCCGGATCCGAAAAACATGATGATGGGCTATAACATGGCCGCCTGTACCTTAAACCTCCTGCGCGCCTTCACCCGCGGTGGTTATGGTTCATTGCAGCGTGTTCAGTCATGGAACCAGGAGTTTGTCGCACAGTCTCCGATGGGACGCTCATACGACCGCATGGCAAAGCAGATCGATCAGGCCATGAAATTCATGGAGACCATCGGTATTAAAACCGATAACCCGCAAATAAATCAGACCCAACTCTTCACATCACATGAAGCTCTGCTTCTTGGATACGAAGAGGCACTCACACGAATAGACTCAACCACCGGCGACCCATACAACTGTTCAGCCCATTTGTTGTGGATTGGTGAGCGTACGCGTCAGCTCGATGGTGCCCACGTTGAATTTTTGCGTGGTGTGTTGAATCCAATCGGAGTCAAAATTGGACCAACTTACGACCTCGACAACGTCAAACGACTTGTGGAGAAACTGAACCCTGAAAACGAGGCTGGCCGTATTACCCTCATCACCCGACTCGGCTTGAATAACGTTGACAAGGCGTTACCACCGCTGCTCAGAGAGATGAAGCGCGAAGGGTTCAATATCGTCTGGAGTTGTGATCCGATGCATGCCAACACCTATACGGCAGAAAGTGGACACAAAACCCGAAACTTCAACGACATTTTATCTGAAATCACCTGTTTCTTTGAGACGCACTGGTCTGAAGGTACTGTGCCTGGTGGTCTCCATTTCGAAATGACAGGCGAAAACGTTACTGAATGTACCGGTGGTGCACGCAATATCATCGACGAACAGCTTGCACAGCGATATCTCACATCATGTGATCCTCGTCTGAATGCCGAACAAAGTCTTGAGGTTGCTTTTCAAATTGCTGATATGATTCGCTCCTGATAAACAGCCGCAGTACATGCATTATTTTAAGGCCGTACACGTTCTTGTGTACGGCCTTCCTTTTTGCATCCCCTTTGTTTTACTTACTATTACATTTCAGTAATCTTTCTTGACCCTTTTTCCTTTCCGCTTACATTCTTACCTGAATGATTAATAATGCATTAGGCAGCCTTGTTAGGATGCCTTCTCTGCAATCACCGCTGATCCGGCACACAATACTGCCACAGCAAAAAAAACTGGAGGTTTGCAATGTCTAGAACGCAGACGCTATCAATCAATACCTATATGCTCGGTATATTTCTACTGGCATTAACACTCGTTGCCGGCTCTTCATCAATTTCAAGAGCCGCCGCACTACATGACAAAGGGTTTACTGACGTGGTGAAAATGGCCAAGCCCGCTGTTGTGCACATCCGCGTTGAGAAAAATGTCAGCCAGGGTGGTAGTCACTACGATCAGCAACAAGATGAGTTGTTTAATAACCCTTTCTTTGAGCGCTTCTTTGGTCCGCAATTTCGCCAGAACCCCAATACACCGAATCGTGAACGCAAGCAACAGGGACAGGGCTCCGGATTTATAATCAGTAAAGACGGATACATTCTGACCAACAATCACGTTGTTGAAGGTGCCGATAAGATATCTGTAATGCTTTCAGATGAGCGTAAATATACTGCTGAGCTTATCGGATCAGACCCTCAATCAGACGTTGCCCTTATAAAAATCCAGGATGGTGGAAAGTTGCCAATACTGAAACTGGGTGACTCTGATGCTCTTGAGGATGGCGAATGGGTAATTGCCATTGGTAATCCTTTCGGCCTGAGCCAAACTGTAACTGTCGGTGTTGTAAGCGCCACAGGACGCTCCAGTGTAGGGATCAACGAATATGAAAACTTCATCCAGACTGATGCAGCAATTAATCCGGGTAACTCCGGTGGCCCGCTCTTAAATATCAATGGTGAAGTTATCGGTATCAACTCCGCACTGTTTTCACGAACAGGTGGCTACATGGGTATTGGTTTTGCCATCCCTATCAATATGGTCAAAACAATACAGAACCAGCTGCAAAACGAAGGAAAGGTTACCCGTGGATGGCTTGGTGTAGTCATACAGAATGTCGATGAAAATCTTGCACGATCCTTTGGTCTCGATAAAGCCGAAGGAATACTGGTAAGCGAAGTTCAAACAGGGTCTCCTGCTGAAGATTCTGGTGTACGTCAGGGTGATGTCATCCTCAAATTAAACGGCACTACTTTAGTCGATGTTGCAGACCTCAGAAACAGAGTTGCTTTACTTCCACCCGACAGTGTTGCAAAGCTCGATATCATCCGTAGCGGAAAGCAGAAAACCATTGATGTCACCATTGGCGAACGCCCTGGAGATCCACGTCAGCTTGGTAAAAAAGATAATGGTAAATCAAGCCTCGAACAGTTTGGTCTGGCTTTCCAAGACCTTACGCCTGAACTCGCCGAACGGCTCGGCTATCAAGAAAAAGAAGGCGTTATCGTCTCACAGGTTGACCCAGGAAGTCCTGCCTCTTCTGCAGGAATGCGTCCCGGACAACTGGTTGAAGAGGTTAATAAGCAACTGGTTAAAAATGTAAAGGAACTCAAGCAGGCAATAGCTAAATCCGATGATAAGAATCGCATTCTTCTCAGGGTTCGCTCAGGAAATTTCAGCCAGTACGTTGTACTGATTGCTGAATAAGAAGCACAACTCTCCTCCAAGAAAAACGCTGGTCGCTCACACCTCCTCCCCCCTTTTTAGTGAGTGATCGGCGTTTTTTCCGTACATCCCCGCCCCTTTAAAGAGTGCAGCTGTAACGCGCCAGCCTTTACTAATCAGATCATCACTTCGAACTTCAACGTTCATGATCTGAAAAACAGCTTTTCTTTAGCGGCTTCTGAGATAGCAGCAACGGCAGGATGTCGAATAATACGCTCCACAGAGATCGCATAAAATTTTTCGGTAATCTGATCCGTTCGGCCAATAATTTTAACCTGATACTGATTTGCAACTTCATTCTCTATTACCGAAGGGGCTGCGAACACACCTTCACCCGCCTGGCCAAAAACTTTTAACAGCGCATTGTCGTCAAACTCTCCCACAATTTTAGGCTGTACTCCAATTTTCTCCAGCCACTGGTCAAGCATTCCCCGCAGGGTACTCATTCTCATTGGAACAAGCATAGGTACATCATCAAGTGATGCCGGAAATCTATCCCGCATTTCAACAGCATATTTCTCGACCCCGAAAAAGGTCATACCGCACTCTCCGAGCAGGTGGTTATACACTTTTACACTCAGATTCGATCTGAACGGTGTGTCGGTCAAGACCACATCCAGATTATGCATTGCCAACTCAGCCAATAGCTGCTCGTCCTTTCCTTCATGGCAGATCAACCGAACCTGCTCAGGTAAGCGCCTTGCAGGCTCCAGAAGCTTCATGGCCACGAGTTTTGGTACAACGTCAACAATTCCCACTTTTAAGGATAACGGTCCAACAGTCTGCAATCCCTTGACGGAATCAAGCATCTCACTGCCAAGGGAGAAAATTTTTTCTGCATATTGAAATACCAGCTGTCCCATCTCGGTCGGTTCGATATTCCGCCCCACACGCTGGAAAAGTTTTACTTCCAGAGCTTCCTCAAATGTAGAAAGTTGAGCACTGATAGTTGATGGAGCCAGCCGGAGACGCTTTCCTGCCGCTGTAACTCCCCCTTCCCGTATGACAATCCAGAAATAATACAGATGATGATAATTAAGCCACATGACACCTCCCAACCATTCGATTACTTCTAACTATTACACCACATTTATCTAATTGCCCTAATATTAATCAGCTATTACTCTCTTTCCCTGCTGAAGAAAACACCAATTTTAAAAATCATTTACGATTTAAGAGTTTCGACGTCAAACAAATCTTTACGCATAATTGCAGTACTTTTTCCAAGCTTGGGCCAAAAGAGCTATCAAGCATAAAAGACTCCGTATTGACAGACAATCTGAAAGAGTTTATTTCCCCCAGTCCGTTTCGAACATTTATCCGAGCAGAACCCACACCACAAATATGCAGATAATATCCAGGTAACCACGAATAAGGAATTTTTCATTATGCCAGGTAACAGATTTTCAAGATCAAAAAAACGAAACAGCAAACCACTTGTATTTGCTCTTTCCATGACCCTGATAGGTTCTCTATGTGTAGGAGGGGTCATTTTTTTTGAGAATGAAAAACCAACAATCGCCTTTGAAAACCCTGTCAATATTATTGGACAAGAAAGCAGTATAGACATCATCGTTTCAGATCAAAAAAGTGGAATACAATCGATCAGGGTCCTTATGAAACAGGATAATCTTGAAAAAGAGTATTTCACTGTTTCAAATACCAGAAGAGGTTATGGATTCAACGCAGGCCCTTCTTTAGAGAAAGAGAACATTTCACTAAACATTAAAGACGCTGGCTTTAAAGAGGGAAACGCTCAATTGATTGTGGAGGCAACAGATTTCTCTCTGGCCGCTTTCTTTAAAGGAAATACAACCCGTTTTGTTGCCGAGGTAGCAATCGACATCACTCCGCCCAAAATTTCAATTCTTCATTCTGCACAATATATCAGCTCCGGCGGGTCGGGTCTCGTTGCTTACCAGGTTTCCGATGACGCTATCGAACATGGCGTTCAGCTCAATGATGTCTTCTATCGGGGCTACCCTGTCCAAAACGGCTCAGAGAACATGTATAACGCCTTTATCGCATTGAGCTATGATAGCGAAAACATAGAAACAGCGGTGGTTATGGCAACCGATGAGGCTGGAAACATCACCAGGAACAACTTCGTCCCAATTTTGAAAAATAGAAAAATACAGCAGGATCGAATCAACGTAGGAGATACCTTTCTCAAAAAGAAGCTCCCGGAGATCGAACTGCGTTATCCTGAGTTGAAAGGCGATCCACTTGAAAAATATCTTTATGTAAATGAAACAATACGTCGGCAAAACAACGCAATAATCAGGCAATACTCCTCAACCTCTTTGGAAGAAAAACTTTGGGAAGGACGCTTTTTACGTATGCCTGGCAGTTTACGTGCAGGATTTGCTGACCATCGAACCTATTACTTTCAAAATACAGCCATAGACAAACAGGTACACCTCGGCGTTGACATTGCTTCCATCAAAAAAGCTGAAATACGAGCTGCCAACAGAGGGGAAGTAGTATTTGCCGAGTATCTGGGTATCTATGGAAATCTGGTTCTACTCGATCATGGGCAGGGCGTATTCAGCCTATATTCACATCTTACTCAGATTGATGTAGAAGTCGGAGAGAGGGTTGATAAAGATAAACGACTCGGCCTATCCGGAACTACTGGTATGTCAGGTGGTGACCATCTTCATTTTTCCATGCTGGTCAATGGAGTGTTTGTCACACCAGTTGAGTGGTGGGACTCCAGGTGGCTTCAAGTTACTTTTGAGCAGCCCTTGTCGAACATTAAAATAAAATCCTGAGGTTTTCACAGTAAGATCTTCTCATGGCCCCCAAAAGCATATACTCTTTCTGATGCAATTTTTTCAGCGAAAAGATTGTTCGGCAAAACCGAACGATTGATACGTATTTATCTGTTTGTCCTAATGAGTGAGGTGGTATACTGTGTTTGTTAATGTGACATAGCGCCTACAATCCCCCTCCGTCCATTGCCGGCCATGGAGATCACAGCATACCCTGGTTGGCAAGTTTATATATACCATCCTCCTGACTCTCCTGATCCTGAACGCTGTAAAAAACGGTGTTACAGGATCAGGAGATCTCTTTGGTTAAGAGATAATCATTGCCGGGGAGGAAGAATGAAAACCCACTTTTAAATGTAATTGTCTGGAACTCTGCATTGAATTCAGTGTATGTTGCGATCCTACAGCAAAATATTTGAACGCATGGAAAATGTTACCGCAAAAAAAACATCACGATAGCAGATATTACCTGGTTGTTCTTTTACTGCTGGTCCTTATTGGCTCGGTTGGTGGGAACTGGTGTCTACAGAGAGATGAAGGAATTGATAGCACGGAAGTAGCTCTCATTGACTGTCATTCAATTCCTGTCCGTTGCATAGTCTCCAATAATATGTCCAACCCTAAAAGGCTTGCAACTGATCCCTCTGATTGTCATCAATGTTTTGATCTGCCCTTAGAGACGCTGCTCGAAACCGGCATACATGCTCGTATTAACGATGTTGCCTCCCTGCCCTCTCCCATTATCTATTTATCTGAACTATTCGTTTCTCCCAAGAGTTATAACAACCTGTTACTGGCTGCTCCGATAGATTGGTTGCCGGACTCCCGTCCCGCCGTTCACCCATCCGTTCCTTCCACAGTGCTTATCATTTGATACCGTTAACGGAGCTATCCGGCTCTGTGAATGCCATCACAAACCAATACGCTGAAACCGGAATCATTTACGTTCGTGTGCCCGGAAGATAAGTGCGCTTATTTCGATAATATTCCAGATAGCGCTGCACCTTTCGTGTAATGATATTTCCACTGATGGCTTGTGGGCTCGAGATATCTCCGGTTTACCTTTGTTCTGTAAACTCTTTGCCCCTCAGGGTACTGAAGTGAGACATGTCATGCAATACAACAGGTCTCCTGCGTTTACAGTAACAACACCGTTCAACAAAATGATAACAGTCAGGAATGATACAGAAAATACTTAACTTTTCAAAACCGATTCTTATAACGGTTTCGATATTTACAGGATTTCTCGGCGGTGTGATATTCACTGTCTACAATGCACCATCACTTATCTCCCAGCTCGAAGGTTCAAGCACCTCGAATACAAACCAGGCTGATATAACCAGGCATCTGAATCATCTGTTGGAAAGTGTCACTCAGGACGACGCAAACAATGCAGAAACCTGGAGTCAAATAGCCAACGCTTATTACGATATTCAGGATTATCCCAAAGCTATTGAGGCCTACCTCAAACTGGTAACCCTTGCAGATGATACATCCATCATTTATCAGGACTTAGGCGTTGCATACAGAAGAAACAATCAGTTCCCACAAGCAATTGAGGCGTTTGAAAAAGCTGTAGAGCAAAATCCTGAGAACCTGCAGGCCCTCTTTAATATCGGCGTTGTGCAATACCATGATCTTAATGACGAACCATCTGCTGTTGCAACCTGGAAAAAAGTGGCTGAAATGAAGCCAGATTTCCAACTCTCAACAGGCCAGACCATACAGCAACTGCTGGAAAAGTTGAAATAGCCACCTGCAACCACAACTCAAATGGTATTCAGACAATGCTGAATAAAAATAATGCTGTAATAAAAACATTTTCATCAGTCGATTTTGCTCTGATTCTTATCAGCACAATCGCTGTAACTTCAATTGCCGGAACACTTATCCCCCAAGGAGAGTCAATACAGTTCTATGCACAACGATACGGGGTGAAACCTGCTCTTATCCTGCAGTTATTCAATATCACGGACATGTATAGTTCATACTGGTTCCAGGGATTACTTCTGCTCTTTTGCCTCAATCTTATAATCTGTACCTGGATAAGATTGCCGGGAGTGATTGCGATCATTCGAAAAAATAGCCTGAAGCTGCATCATGAATCACTCACCACAAATACAGATAGCATCACCCTGCTCTCATCTACAGGCTACACAGGTGCGAAAACCACGATCATTGAAAAAGCGCTTTCCTCTTTTTCGGTCAGATCGAGAGAAGCCCAAAAAAATACCCACCTGTTTCTCTATGAAAAAGGTGGGTGGAGCCGTACAGGTGCGTACATCGTGCATGCAAGTCTTCTCCTCATTATTGCCGGTGCACTGGTTGGGAAACTTTTCGGTTATGACACCTTTGTGATGGTAAAGGAAGGCAGCTCGGAAGCATCGGTATATCGACAGGTTGACGGTTACCCTGAAGTTCCTCTCGGATTTTCCGTATTCTGCCGTGATTTTACAACAGAATACTATGATAACGGCACCCCGCGAGAGTACAGATCGGAGCTGACTGTTCTGGAGTCAGGCAAAAAGGTTATAGACAAGTCTATCACTGTCAATGATCCATTGAAATACAAGGGGATTACCTTTTTTCAGTCAAGCTACAAGGCTATTGAAAATGAATATAGACTGCTGGTCCGGAAAAAGAGCAAACACGACCCAGGTTCAGACGTAAAAAGAA
Source organism: Desulfosediminicola flagellatus (assembly GCF_005116655.2). Classification (GTDB taxonomy): domain Bacteria; phylum Desulfobacterota; class Desulfobulbia; order Desulfobulbales; family Desulfocapsaceae; genus Desulfopila; species Desulfopila flagellata. The sequence continues at coordinate 5,912,086 of NZ_CP050698.1, forward strand.
CCTTCTACCTCAACCCATTCAATGAAAGAGAATCTGAAGAGCTGGGGATCTCTTTGAAAATACTGGCAACCAGCGACGACGGCCACGGTCATGGCCCATATACAATCCAGTTTGATGACGCTACACAATCGCCTGTAACCCGGCGTATCAACGATAATGAGGTGATCATCATAGAACGTAATGCACACATCTACACCATCAGCCTGGCTCAGCGGTTCGCCACCGGCCTTAAAGTTGTAAAAGATCCCGGTGTCTGGATCGTCTATATCGGCTGCAGCCTGTTGATGCTTGGGCTCTATATCTCGTTTTTTATGTCGCATATCAGAATATGGATTTTGTATCAAGGGGATGCGGACACTGCTCAAATCAGGATTGTCGGTAAAACAAATAAAAACACAGCAAAACTCGAACAGCTCCGCGAAAAGATCATCAATACGCTTCTCGCTGAAGAACAACTTGCATTAAAGAGGTCGTAATATGGATTCTTCTTTTATTCTTGGCTCATCAACCTTTATCTATCTGCTGGCAACATTCTTTTACGTTGCCTATGCGATATTTCGTCACAAACTGGCTGGGGATGCGGGCTTTATCGCCCTCATTGCAGGTCTTCTTGCCAACGGTGCAGGAATTGGTGTTCGCTGGCTGGAAACACATCAGCAGGGCATTGGTTATGTACCTCTCTCCAACATGTATGAATCACTAGTCTTTTTTGCCTTATGTATCGCCGTGCTCTATATCTTTATCGAATTTGCTTACAAAATGAAGATCATAGGCACATATATAGTCCCCTTCACGTTCCTGACTATGGCCTACGCCTCATATTCAACGGAATTTGGTAAAGAGATAAAACCCCTGTTGCCCGCACTTCAGTCCAACTGGCTGGCAGCCCACGTTATCACCTGCTTTATCGGCTACGCTGCATTCGCAATTGCCTGCGGCATGGCCATTTTCTACCTCTATAAAAATGCTCGTAGTAACAGGGAAAATACTCAACAGGCAGCAACCAGTTCAAAGCAGCTGCTCAAGACTATAGATGCTATCAACTACAAGATGGTTGCTTTCGGTTTTATCTGGCTCACTGCCGGTATTGTCACCGGTGCCATCTGGGCGAACTCCGCTTGGGGTACATACTGGAGTTGGGATCCCAAAGAAACCTGGTCACTGATCACCTGGTTTGTCTACGCTCTGGCACTTCACGCAAGATATACACGAGGATGGGATGGCTTCAGGATGTCTATTGTATCACTCGTTGGTTTTGTCTCAGTCATTTTCACCTACTATGGTGTGAATTTCCTACTTTCCGGGCTTCACAGTTATGGTGGATAAATTTATTTTACGGAGAACAATCATGGACATGAAAAAAATGATTGTCGCACTGCTAATTACCGGCCTGTTCCATCAGGCGGCAAATGCGGCAGACAATCAGAAAGGTACCGACCTTAAAGTAAGTTGGGAACAGGTGCGGGAATTTACACTCAAGAGTAAACCTCTTGATATCGCCCACTCCCTTGATGGGAAATATGCGTTTGTATTAACAGAACACAACAGCATTCAGGTGTATGATGCCAACGGAACTCTACAAGGCACAGTACCGGTTGCCGAAGGTGTGAACGCCATAGCGCTCGACCCACTGGGTCAATACCTGCATTTGAGCAACTCCAGCACCAACAGGTTCACCACACTTGCTATAGATTTCGTCCTACAAATCAACACATCAAGTGCACCATCGAAAGGTAAGGATGATGCACCGATTACTATAGCTGTTTTCTCTGATTTCCAATGACCTTACTGTGGCACGATTGAGCCACTACTTGAGCAGGTGCTCAAGCAAAATAAAGAAACTGTAAAAATTGTATTCAAAAACCTTCCTTTAAAAATCCATGATCAGGCACAGCCGGCAGCTTTGGCTGCTCTGGCTGCCTGGAAACAGGGCAAATTCTGGGAATATCATGATATGCTCTTTGCTCAAAAGAAGATCACACCTGACTCTTTTGAGATCATTGCTAAAAAACTGGATCTGAATATGGAGAAATTCAGGCTGGATGTAAATTCTGATGACCTGAAAAAACACCTGAACGGTGATATGGTTGAGGCTCAACAACTTAATATAACCGGAACGCCGTCAATATTCATTAACGGTCGCAAGCTCAAGCAACGATCGGTTTCAGGCTTTCAACAACAGATTGATGAGGAATTGAAAAAGCTCGAATAGCTTTTTGAGGCGAAAGAACTCATTCGAGAACAACGGTCATCGCAACCACAATGGTTTGCGATGGCCATTCGTATAGGTGATTTAACACGTCCTCGCTTGCTATTGAACGCCTTCCATAGAAAGCAAAAAGTCTTTCAATAGTTTAGCAAGGCAAGCTGCCAGGGAAGGAATCATGCTTGCGACAGCAACCGAAATTCAGAAGAGTATACAGGTCAAAACAGACCTCACCCTTTAAGGAGCACATCTTCAAAGTGCAGCCTTCCTGAAAAGGTTTACTGTAATAAATAAAGAGTTACAGAGGCCTTTAGTTAAAAACTGCAATAATGCCTATAGCTGCAAGAACCGCCAAAAAAACTATTGCTACGCGGACACAAACAGTTGAATCTTCTTCGTGGTGTTCATGATGATTATCGGACATACGTGTACCTCATAGAGTTAATCTGCAAGCAGATGTATGTATAACACACACAAAGGCAGAAGTAATTATCTGGAACTTCTGCCGAAATTCACCAGTCGCTAATATACGCCGCAGCAGAATCTTTTGCAATACCCGCATTCATAATAGCGTGAAATCAATCTGGTGATGATGATGATGGTGGTGGCCCGTAAAACGGCTCCCGCAACCTGTACTGGTAGGCACAGAGAACAAAGATTGTGGCAAAAGGCTGGGTTATCAGAAATCCAAGAGGAACAGAACCACCCAGCGCTGTAAGAAACAGATACACTACAACTACGATAATGTGATCTGAAACCGGCTCAAGCACTGCCATATCCCACGATTCCTGCATCGCTTCAAGTATCCCCATTCTCTTGTCTATCATTAACGGAACCAGATAGAGCGCTGCAAATGCAAATACCGCGATTATTACAAACCCTGGGACAACCAAAAACATAAAGCCGATCGAAACAGCGATAAGTGCCAGCACAGAAAAAATGGTAAGTGGCAGAAAAAGAGACATTTCTGAAAAAAGATCTTTTATCTGCGGCGACTTTCCATCACGAAGTAACGTCAACAATGACCGCGTATATCCGGCGGTGGTTACTGGTGCCAGAAGACCGAAACTTACCCCCATAACAATGGCATACACCAGAGTTACCAGAATAAGCGGTCCGATAGATGAAAGTGTTGTATTCCAGGTCGTTTCCAAAAGCCTTTTTAAATCCATTGTATCCTCCTGAGCGGTTGCTGATACTTTCGAAGTGGTTCAACCTTATCCAAAAACAACCTCCAGCACTTCTGACAATGTTGCCACACCTATAAGTTCGATTCCCACATCTCTCGTAAAGCGGTCCTTGTTACTTTTGGGCAGAATACAGCGTGTAAACCCTAGTCGTTCAGCCTCTCTCACCCGTATATCGAAGTTGCCGACTGCCCGTACCTCACCAGCCAGCCCAACCTCTCCGCAGACCACTGTAGATGAGGGAATGGACCGTTCCCGCAAACTGGAAGCCAACGCGCAGATTACGGCCAGGTCAAGAGCCGGTTCATCTATTCGCATTCCACCTGCAATATTTAAAAAGATGTCATGACCGTAAAGATCCATACCTCCCTTTTTCTCAAGAACAGCGCAGAGAAGTGAGAGACGTTGTTGATCAGCTCCGATTGCTGTCCTTCTGGCTGTACCGAGATTAGTAGGACTCACGAGAGCCTGTACCTCAACCAGAATTGGTCGGGACCCTTCTACACTTGGCATTACAACAGAACCCGGCTCATCAAGAGGTCGCTCTGCAAGAAAGATCTCAGAAGGATTGCTTACCTGAACAAGACCTTCCTCCTTCATTTCGAATACGCCGATTTCATTGGTGGAACCAAAACGATTCTTTACAGTGCGCAATATCCTGAAGGCATGGCTGCGATCACCCTCAAAATAAAGGACCGTATCAACCATATGCTCCAGCACCTTTGGGCCGGCAATTGCGCCATCTTTTGTGACATGGCCAACCATAACTATTGGAATATTCTCTTTCTTGGCCATCTCGACCAATCTGTACGATGATTCACGCACCTGAGTTACCGAGCCAGGTGCAGAGGCTACTTCACTACAGGTGAGCGTCTGGATTGAGTCAACAGCAAGCAGATCCGGTCGCATTTCTGTGGTCATGCCGATGATCTTCTCCACCGAATTTTCGGTGGCCAGAAACTCCCGCGGATGAATCGCCTCAAGTCGTTTTGCTCTCAGCTTTATCTGTCTGGCTGACTCCTCACCCGAAACGTAAAGAACATCCTTTTCCTGCTCAGCAAAGGCTGCAAGCATATGTAGCAGCAATGTCGATTTACCTATGCCCGGCTCTCCACCAATCAGGGTAACAGAGCCCGGAACAATACCGCCGCCAAGGACCCTATCGAGTTCATCAATCCCTGTTCCTGCACGCTCTTCATCACCATCAGGAGCGAGATAAAGGGGAACCGGCTTGTCAGAAGCTGTAAGGGTTACACCTGCTTTGACTGGAACTTCCTCCACCATCGAATCCCACTCACCGCAATCCATACAGCGACCAAGCCATTTCCTGCTTTCATAGCCGCACTGCTGGCATTTAAAAATTGTTTGTGTTTTTTTCTTATTCAATGCATTCATGCTCTAACCTTATCCCAGCCCCGAAAAAATGTCACGACGGCCCTTTACAGGGTATTAAAAAGTTCTATCTTCTGTTACGTCTTTTCTATCAGCCCGTTATGACATAACTATTACATATTATCAGTAACCTGCCACACGTTTAGGAGTCGTATATATAATGAACACTGCACCCAGGCCGCCCTCATCTAAACCACAATGGTATTCTTTCGGCTACTCTCTTGCCTTTATGTTTAAAAAGAAACGGCTTTTTTTCTGGTCCGCACTGCTATTTCTGGCAACGATCGCCCTTACCACTGCCGGCTACCAGCTGAGTACAGACTATGTTGACAGCATTGTCGGTTCCTTTCTTGTTGATCCTCCTGCCACTGATACCATTCTGGGCTGGATTAAACATAAAGGATGGGTCGTGGGTACGTGGTTTTTTCTTATTATCACCAGGATTGTGTCCTTTTATCTGGCATTTCTTATTGCGTACTGCCTTACCTCTCCAGGCTATGTTTTTTTAAGTACAGCAGCAGAAAAACTCCATGCCGGAGAGAAGTTTGACTCCGACGACAATCTCAGTATCAAATATATACTGCTCGATATCTTTGAAGGGTTCAAAATTGCCCTTTTCGGTATCCTGATCACTATCGTTGCGCTTATTGTCAACTTTGTGCCCGGATTGGGACAAGGTGCTGTATTTATACTTTACACGTTCTATTCTGCACTCATGTTTGTCGATTATCCATCATCAAGGAGACACTGGTCTCTCGGTCGTAAAATTGGCTGGATCAGGCAGAATAGCGGAGCAGCATTCAGGCTCGGAATTTTACCTGCAGTAGTCAGCATGATTCCATTACTCAATGTGTTTCTCATGTCTCTGCTCTTTCCGGTCATGACCATTCACTCTACGCTTAATTTCACTTCGATTCAGCAACACAATAAAAGCATTCAACCACGCTAGGAGATACATCATGGGTGTTGAGATAGAACGAAAATTTTTAATGAACGGAGAAGGTTGGCGCGGTCTCGCTGAAGGTGTTCATTACAAACAGGGGTATCTCAATAACACCGGTGGGCGTACAGTTCGTGTCAGGACGATCGGCGATAAAGCCTACCTCACAATCAAGGGGGCAACTGTAAATGCAAGCCGACTTGAATACGAATATGAGATTCCTTTTGAAGATGGTTGTGAAATGCTGGAGAAGCTTTGTGTTTCATCTATTGTCGAAAAGATGAGACACAAAATTCCTTTTGAAGGGTTTATCTGGGAGGTCGATGAATTTCTTGGTGAAAACAGTGGCCTTATCTTTGCTGAAATTGAACTGGAACATGCTGATCAGCAGTTTACAACCCCTCCCTGGATCGGAAAAGAAGTAACAGACAACCCACGCTACTATAACAGCAATATTTCACGAACCCCCTATTCTCTGTGGGAAAAATAATAGTCGACCTTAATAGTTCTACTATTAGGGCCTATTATTTTCACAATGATAAATGGGCTGCTTTTGTGAAATAATCAGAAAAGGATGTAAGGAAAGTTAAACAAGCTCAGCGAGGATAATGTTGGAGTAAATCCTTCCTGCAGGAGTCAGCCGGAGATGCTCTCCTGCTAGCTCAACAAGCCCTTTTCTGATAAGATCTGTCAGGATCTCGCCATAATACTCGACAATATCGATGCGGTAGCGAGCCGATAGACGGGGCGTAGAGACTCCTTCGGTCATTCTCAGGCTCATTATCACGGTTTCCCTAAACGACTCTTCAAGGCCTAGTTCTTCGCTTTCTACGATGTGATTACTGTCACCATCTACCTTCAGGCAATATTCGGCAGGATCTGCATAACGTCTCTCTCGCTTTCCATCAATATAACTTACAGCACCTGCTCCCACCGCGAGGTAGGACTCATTTCGCCAGTAGTTGATATTGTGCAGACACTCATACCCAGGTTGCGCGTAGTTTGAGATTTCGTACATCGCAAGTCCCGCTTTCTCACATTCGGTAATATTTAATTCATCGATAGCCACGATCACTTCATCGTCTGGCAGGTGCAAAATGCCCTGATCCACACGCTCCGCCATCGGAGTTCCTTCTTCAATGGTAAGCTGATACATGGATAGATGATTTGGGTTCAGGCTAAGTGCAGTATCCAGGCTTTCTTTCCAGCTCTCAATGTCCTGACCGCAAAGGCCATACATCAGATCCAGGCTGATATTTTCAAAACCGGCAGCTGATGCCATTTCTATCCCGTCGATAGCCTGTTGTGGGGTATGAGAACGGCCGAGAATTCTAAGCTCATCTGAAATGAACGACTGCACACCTACGGAAATCCTGTTAAATCCCGCCACCCGCAAGGCCTCAAGTTTTTTCAGGTTGATAGTTCCCGGATTTGCCTCAAACGATATCTCCATATCCTCTTCACAAGGAAATAGCGATTTGCACAATCCTAGAATTTCAGCCAGATATTGAGGCTCAAGCACGGTCGGAGTTCCACCACCAAAGAAAATCGTTTTTAACTGAACCCGGTCTCTGGTTGACTGCGCAGTACGCTCTATTTCTTTTTTGAGTGAAACAACATAGGGCAAATGGAGATTATTCCGTCCCTGCCATGAAGAAAACGAACAATACTGACATTTGGTGTGACAGAACGGAATATGCAGGTACAGCGAAGATATCATCAGCGACTGTTGAGTGATTCCCGCATGGAAAGGCACTCTCTTGAGATGGTTTCAATCATACCGTTATCGGCAAAGCTGTATATCCCGTCACCGATTATAAAATGATCGAGGAATTGAATCTGTAGAAATGAACAGATCAAATATAGTGATCGGGTAAGCCCGATATCCTGCGGCGATGGTTTTATTGCCCCGGATGGGTGATTATGCGCAATGATAATTGCAGCTGCATGCTTATCAAGTGCACGCTTAACCAACTCTCTCGGATAGATGGTGTTTACGTTAATTGTCCCCTCTGCAACTATCTCAGAAGAGATAATAGCGTGGGAAGAATCGAGATAAATTACCGTGAGCACCTCACGTTTGAGGCCTCGCATAGAATGTTCGAGGTATTTACGAACTTCTGATGATGAATGAAGATAGCGCTTACCATCGAGCCGCTGTTGCAAATACCTGCCCGCTACCGCCTGGACAAAAGAAATTGCAAAACTGTTTTTGGCACCGACACCGCTCACTTCCTGAAGGTTGGTAAGCGGTGTTTCGAGTACAGAAGCCAGTGAGCCGAATTTTTTCAGCAGGTTTCGTGCAGGTTCTTTACAGTCAGAACGTGGAGTTCCAAAAGATAACAATAACTCCAACACTTCGGTATCAGTAAACCCGTCCAGCCCGCGCTCAAGATATCTATCGCGAAGCCTGGCCCTGTGCCCTGCACCTTTTTTCTGCCAATCGACTTTGTCCATGAGTGATACGAATTATCCGTTAAGCGCTTTATCGAACAACTCGTTTGCCAGCTTCGGATTCGCCTTTCCTTTGGTCTTCTGCATCAGTTGGCCGACAAAATAGCCCATAAGCTTGGTCTTGCCGTTTCTGAAATCTTCAGCCTGAGCGGGATTGGCAGCAACAATCTCTTCGACTATTGCCATCAGCTCACCTTCATCAGAATTCTGAACAAGATTTTTCTCTTTCACAATCTGCTCAGCACCTTTTCCGCTTTCCATCATATCCAGAAAAACGGTCTTGGCAATTTTGCCGCTGATAGTGCCTTTATCGATCATTGCCATAAGTTCGCCAAGCTGAGCTGGTTGTACATTACAACTCTCAATTGATTCCCCTTTCAATTCGCGTAAAAGCTCAGTCATCATCCAGTTGGAAAGTTTCTTTGGATTTGCTGCACCAGCCTGTAATGCCTGCTCGAAATAATCGGCCAGTTCACGCTCAGAGGTAAGAATCGCCGCATCATACTCTGGCAGTTCGTATTCTTTGGTAAATCTGATTTTACGCTCATCAGGAAGCTCAGGAAGAGTTTTTCGCAGTTCTTCAATCCACTCTTCTGATATCTCAATAGGTACAAGATCAGGACAGGGGAAATATCTATAGTCGTGCGCATCTTCTTTGCCACGCATTGACTCCGTCCTGTTTTTATCAGGGTTCCACAATAAGGTTGCCTGAATGACTTTCTCGCCGTCAAGAAGCAGATCGCGCTGTCTGCGTACCTCATACTCAAGTGCGCTCTGCACATTTCTAAACGAGTTCATGTTCTTCAGTTCAGTGCGTGTTCCAAGCTCTTCCTGCCCTACCGGCCTGAGTGAAATATTCGCATCGCAACGAAAGCTTCCTTCCTGCATATTACCATCACAGATATCAAGATAACGCAGAATGGCATGAATTTTCTTCAAGTAGGCGTACGCCTCTTCCGGTGATCTCATATCCGGTTCCGAGACAATCTCAAGAAGTGGTGTCCCGGTTCTATTGAGATCAACATAGGAATTAGGTTCACGATCGTCATGAATGAGTTTTCCTGCATCCTCTTCCATGTGCATACGTGTAATGCCGATAGTCTTGATTTTATCATTCACTACAATATCGACAGAACCATGCTCAACGATCGGCAAATCGAACTGAGAGGTCTGGTAACCTTTTGGGAGATCAGGGTAAAAATAGTTCTTTCTGGCAAACTGATTAAACCGGTTAATTGTTGAACCGGTTGCCAGTCCCATTTTTATTGAAAACTCCACCACCCGTTTATTCAATACAGGCAAAACTCCTGGCATACCAAGACATACTGGACATGTATGAGTATTCGGCGGAGCACCAAACTGTGTAGAGCATCCGCAAAATATTTTTGACTGTGTTTTCAGCTGTGCGTGTATTTCCAGACCTATAACTGTTTCAAATTCCATTCTGATTTTCTCTGCGTCGTATATTTTTACGTATTATCAGGCAACCTGCTCCGTAGAATGTATCCACTCCCTCATTTTACTCAACTCTTCCTGCCAACCATCGCTCGTCCGAATAGTGATAAAAACACGTAACAGCTCATTGACCAATCGTACAAGCTCTTCAAAGAGAAAGATCCGCTCAAGAATCATACCTTCAGTTTCTTCAGCATTGTCAGACCTTCCTTCCTCTGTTCCAGCAGTTTTAGGAAGCTTTACGTTTCTAAACTCCATAAGTGCAGCAGCAAGGGTAAGGTTAAACTCGTAATCGCCATTAATAATCTGCAGTCGAGCCTGCTCAAGTTTTTTGCCCATCTTCATTCCGGTTCGCGCTTCCCGCAACTCAGATTGCAGCCCACTGCAAATACACTTTTGGTTTGACTCACCTTCACCGTACTCCAGAAGCATATGCTTTTCAAAAACAACTACTATATCGCCAGTTCCCTGGATAGCCACAAGGCCACCACGCTCTTCACTTTTAAACCAGAGCCAGGTAAGGAACTCCTGTCCTACAAATCGTTTTTCCGCTATCAGATCTACTAAATCCATATTCTGCACCAATTCAGGCTATTCACCTGTTTGTGTTAAGGGTCTTAAACAAATACTTCCGGATTTATCCGTGCCAACGTTTCAACCTTTTCCTCATCGAGCATCTGCTCAGCTACGATATAAGGAATTTGCTGACGAAGCAGTAATCCGAATGAGTCATTAAAAAAGTCTTCAAGAAGCCCATGAGCTTTTTTATTGGTGGTAAAAAAGAAAACTGTTGAATCAGAAAAACTCCAGCACAGGTCGTATACAGTTGGGATAGGGATAGCCTTTCTCATAAGCTCTGTATGTATCCGTTCTTTGATTTCGACCTTGAGGGCTCGACCAAGCTTAGGCACCTGTTTCTCCTGCTTTACACGTTCCTCTTCCTTCATCACAAACTTTTTAAGAATAGCAGGTGAGACTTTTCTTTCATCGACACGTAAAGAAAGCGTTATATAATCGCCAGCTGCATACGAAGCATATTCAAATTCGGAATCGAACATATTTAACACAGATACCCAGCCAATCGAGTATTCGTCATATGTATCATCAATGTCTCTAAAGCTGAAAGCCATTACCCTCTCTGCGATATGCTCCAAAGCATTTTCAGGCAACTCACCTTCGACACCAAAACGTACAAAACTGGCAGAGCCACTTAAGAACCCCATTATACACCTTCACACGATCCATTATTGCCAGTTCTACAACCGGATCGTTAGGTCGTCAGAACTTGAGGCGAAAAAGCTATGATAAGTACTAAGATATTTTTTTCCCGCTCCAATCTATAGCATCACACATATCTATCTACAACTTTTCTCTTGCCTTAGAATATTTTCTTCTTTCTTTGTTGGATTCTAAGATATCGTGAATCCATTGATTTTACCTTGACCTGAAGTTTTGGCGATGATAAAAAACAAGAACAGTGTATTTTTTCTGTTGACAGTTGCCGCCGTGTTTTGTAAATAACGGGGCCTCAGAGGGTCGTTAACTCAGTCGGTAGAGTATCTGCCTTTTAAGCAGAGAGTCGTTGGTTCGAGTCCAACACGACCCACCATTAAGCGTTCCGTCCCCATCGTCTAGTCAGGTCCAGGACACCGGCCTTTCACGCCGGCAACAGGGGTTCGAATCCCCTTGGGGACGCCATATATAAAAGGGATTCTGATTTTTAATCAGAATCCCTTTTTTGGTTTATATACACTGACCTTCTTCTGCACCTCAAAAACGATCTATCTCCTTCAATAGTTTTCCCACATCGCTTTTATTTTCTTATCCATACGCTGTTCTTAATTGCCACCTTGCTGCATTTTTTTAGTTTTTACCTCTCTTCACAACGCTTAATACCGTATTCTCTTAAAACTCATGTCCCTTTTATCTCGTGCCAAGAGACTGTCCGAGAAAGAAATTCTTTGTCAAAAATGAAAAAATGAGCACATTCATACTTTCGATGTCGGAATCTTCGCTTACCTAATATCATTTTTTTTAAACTCCAAAGAGTTTGGCCGAAAAGCAAGAAAAACGAGAATCAATAGAAGTCATCTGTATTTTTATCGGTTTTTTTTATACCTTATATTAGTTGGTTAGATATACATTCTGTATGTATACATATGTTTAGTAGAATCAATTGATCGATCTGAACAATCATGACATTTCAACCTCGCTCCCTCCCAAAAGGTAATCTGTAGCACTTTTTTTTACTTTTTTATCAGACTAAGGTTGACAGTTCCTTTTTCGTTTTGTAAATAACGTTGCTTCAGAGGGTCGTTAACTCAGTCGGTAGAGTATCTGCCTTTTAAGCAGAGAGTCGTTGGTTCGAGTCCAACACGACCCACCATTAAGCGTTCCGTCCCCATCGTCTAGTCAGGTCCAGGACACCGGCCTTTCACGCCGGCAACAGGGGTTCGAATCCCCTTGGGGACGCCATTATAAAAAAAGGGATTCTGGTGCAAACCAGAATCCCTTTTTTATTTCTATCGACACACTCCCCTCATTTCTTTCTTTTACGAGAGCACTAAATAATAGCGTATCTTTTTCTACGTGAAATGTGTTTTTCCCGCACGCTTCGAACATAAAGCGCTATCAGGTATGTTGCGTTTTAACACTATGCATACGCCTCCTGGACACACTTTTGAGCAATCACATAGGAAAGTCTATGTTGAGCGAATTATCGTCGCCAGTATTAAACGAGGCGCTTTCCTGACCCGCAATCTCACATACGATGAAACACTATTCGATCTTTCATTACACTTTGACTGGTTATGTGCATATGTTGCAAACATGTTGATTGTTAGAACTTTACAATTCTATAAAAATGTTGCTCCATCGTTTTCTTAACACAATATCATTACTGTAGGACCCATTGGCCATTATAATCCCTGCATGCCGTGGTATACGTAGTTTGGCGCTTTCCATCGATCATAGCTTCTATTGCAGCCTCCCTGCATGGTCCTGAGGCTCCACCTGATGCTGGGCGAGGTGTAACGCTATAGGAGTTTCCATTATCGGGATTTCTCCAGCTAGAGGTCTGGCCAGAAACACCTCTCTCATATACATGGTTAAGTTGTCTCCTGTCATACTTATCCATTTCATTACCTACCATGTAGCCAACGACAGTACCAACCAATGCACCTATTAAGGTGGCTTCTGTATTATGTCCAATAGCTTGACCAGCGATAGCACCACCTGCTGCTCCTATTGCAGCCCCAGATTGACCTTGATTCCAATTGTGACCACATGAAACTAGCGTTAGTGAACTACAGAGCAAAAGTACCCATATACCCATCTTCATCAGATGACCTCCAAATATTATGCTTTGACATCTTTTAGCTTATCGACGTACACCAACACCTTAAATTCTATGCATTCCACATAACCCTTGTCAATCATTCTATTGTGGAGATTTACTTAAGAGTTCTTCACGTTTTAAATCGCGTTTGAAAACTTATACTCGTTGAATGCTCGTATACTATTGACCAGGCCATCGAGCTGATTTTCAGTGATTGCTGATATTCAGACGTTTATCTCATCAAAAACCAGCAAAACATATGGGTAATATTACATTATCACATCACGTGAATTTCGTAGAATTGATATAATTTTTTTAATGAATAGGGTCATGTCACGTGACAGATGTCGTAATAATGTGAATTTTTTTTCTTCCTGCAAGACATGACTGTTGGAGCATAGCAGTGCTATGTAACTAAAGGAGTAACGACGTCAGGAAATGAATAGGGCTAGCAGAATTAGACATCTGAGGCATAACAGGACACTAGAGGATTTAAAATGGATATTTGTGAAGTCTATGCTATTGAGCCAAATTAGAGGATGTAATTTTATAATGAACAATGGATGTGTTAAATATTTTCAAATATTACCCATACTCTATTAATTATGATATCAAGGTACTCCACTATAGACCTATCAACCAACCTGTTTCCTTCTTTCCATAACCACTATCAATATGGGTATTATTTGATGTGAATCTGGTTATACAAAATAAATTTAAAATAATCCTGATGAAAGAAGTGACGTATTTATTACGAGTTTATTTTCGATAATCTCATATAACTTTTCAAAAGTCCCTACAATCACTCTGCTTGTCGATATAGTAGCCCATGAATAATGGACTACTTCAAAAAGTATATGATACGTAAATGTGTAACTTGCCACTATGATGAGATAGGGTGTTTCACGTGAAACACCCTATCTATGAAAAGAAAGGAATTACGAGATGGGCTCTGCAGGATTACTAATCTATTATTTTTTGCTCACAAAGTTCTGATTGCCATGGATACTCACTCTCATCCTTAACCCGAGTGACAATGTTCCAATACAGACCATTACTCTCCTCACTAACACTATCCTTCACATAGTGTAATCCCCTTGAACTTTTCCGTAGCTGTGCAGCCTGTATAATCAACTGAGCAACAATGGCAATATTGCGCAGTTCTATAAGATTAGCAGTGACATGGAAGTCATTGTAATGTTGTTCTATTTCCTTGACCATATCAGATACTCGTTGAGCAGCAAGACCGAGTCTGCGACTACTTCTGACGATTCCAACATAATTCCACATAATACGTCGCAATTGGTCCCAATTGTGGTTAATCAGAATTTCTTCATCCAAGTCTATAGCCTTATCGGTCTTCCAATCGTCTGCAGGAATAAAAGGTTGATTTGAAACAGCAGGCCACTGCTTTTCAATATATGCAAACGCTCTTTCTGCATAGACAACAGCTTCGAGTAGTGAATTACTCGCCAGTCTATTTCCACCATGCAATCCAGTACACGCTGTTTCACCAAGAGCAAAAAGCCGATCAATGGAACTTTTTCCATGTAAGTCAGTTAATACTCCGCCACAAAGATAATGGGCTGCTGGTACTACCGGAATGGGTTTTTCTGAAATATCAATTCCTAGTTCCTGACATTTTCCATAGATATTTGGGAATCTTTTACTTAAGAACGCCTTATCCTTATGAGATATGTCTAGAAATACACAATCTGCACCAGTTTCTTTCATCTCTTGGTCGATAGCACGAGCAACTTTATCTCGAGTAGCCAGTTCCATCATTTCAGGTTCATATTTAGCCATGAAGCGCTCACCTTTAGAATTAATAAGATAAGCCCCCTCGCCTCTTACTGCTTCAGATATCAAAAAATTCTTAGCATCATGGTGATACAGACATGTTGGGTGAAATTGGATAAATTCCATGTTGGCAATTTTAGCACCTGCTCTAAACGCCATTGCAACGCCATCACCTGAAGCAATATCAGGATTACTCGTGTAGAGATACACCTTCCCTACACCACCAGTGCAGAGAATTGTATATTTAGCTAAATAGGTTTCAATTCCATATTCATCAAGAACGTATGCTCCCACACATTTTGAAGCAGTGTTTTTGTTATCAGATTTATCCATCAAGAGATCAATACACTTTCGATTTTCAATAATTTGAATATTATCGATTGATTTAGCCTTTTCTAACAGTGCTCGCTCTATTTCTTTTCCAGTTAAATCATACGCGTGAGCGACTCTTCTTCTAGAATGTCCACCTTCTTTACCGAGGGAAAGATTGTCTTTATTATCGCTGCTACGAATAAAGCCGACCCCTATATCAACCAAGTCCTTTACTCTCGAAGGTCCTTCCTCGACGACCATTTTCACAACTTCCTTATCACATAATCCATCTCCCGATTTGAGAGTGTCTTCTATATGTAATTTGAAATCATCGTCTTCTGAAAGTACTGCAGCGATTCCACCCTGAGCAAGATTTGTAGCACAATCAATCTCCTGCTTTTTAGTTATAATTATTACCGTACCTAAGGATGCTGCTCGTATAGCAAATGACAGCCCTGCAATGCCGCTACCAACAACAAGAAAATCACATTTCATGAGAGGCCTCGATATGATGTTTCACGTGAAACACGCTAACAAATTTGATAATCAATTTTTGGTGTAAAAAGATATCTTGGTTTAATGCTTTTTCAGTAAAAATGCACAAAAAATAGCTGTTTGTTAGGCATTTTGTTGAAAAAAGTTGTTCTTATATGGAGATTAGTATAAACATTCGACTTATGTTCTTATTTTTCTATTCGAGGAGAGGTGAGTTGGAATGAAGAAAGCATGCAAGACAATTGCGGTTGCCAATCAGAAAGGTGGAGTAGGAAAGACAACTTCGTCAATAAATTTGGCCGCAGCTTTAGCGCAAAAAAAGAAAAAAGTATTGCTGATAGATTCTGATCCACAGGGTAACGCATCTAGTGGTGTAGGAGTAAATTCAAGATCACTTTCATCTAACCTGTATAGCGCATATATAGGTGCTTGCTCAATTGAAGATGCTGTTATTCCGACATATATAAAGAATCTCGAATTACTTCCCTCGAACATAAACCTTGTTGCAGCAGAACTTGAGCTTGTCAATAAACGAGCACGGGAACGTACTTTAAAGAATAGTATCGAGAAAATTTCTGAAAAGTACGATTACATCCTCATCGACTGCCCCCCCTCTTTAGGACTACTAACCGTTAATGCATTAACTGCCTCAGATTCTGTATTAATACCGATGCAATGTGAGTATTTTGCAATGGAAGGTTTAGCTCAACTCGTCAGCACAATTCGATCTGTTAAAAAATCGTATAACAGTTCTTTGTACATCGAAGGTCTTCTGCTCACAATGTTTGATAAACGAAATAAGTTAACCCATCAGGTTGCAGAAGAGATTACAAAACACTTTGCTAAACAACTTTTTAAAACTGTTATACCAAGAAATGTACGCTTAAGTGAGTGCCCAAGTCATGGGCAATCTGTACTTGATTATGATGGAAGATCAACAGGTGCGAAAGCGTATGTTCAACTTGCTAAAGAATTTCTTAAAAATCAGAGGAAATAGCCGTGGGAAAAACAACTGGTTTAGGTCAAGGAGTAGGTCTCCTTTTTGGTGATGAAGAAGAAGACAAATATTTCGAATGTGACATTGAAAAAATATCTCCCAACAAATACCAGCCACGTGTTTATTTTGACGAATCAAGTTTAAAAGAACTATCTGATTCGATACGTGAAAATGGTATTATTCAGCCATTAATAGTAACGGTTGGTGAAGGTCAGGGTACCTACGAATTGGTCGCTGGAGAACGTCGATTAAGAGCATCTAAAATTGCAGGTCTAAAAAAGGTGCCCGTTGTAGTTATGGATGTGGACAGTGAGGACACGTTACTAGAACTCGCTCTTATCGAAAATATCCAGCGTACAGACCTCAATCCTATTGAAGAAGCAGAAGCGTACCATAAACTCATTCAAAAATTTGGCTACACCCAGGAAGAAACCGCAAAAAGAGTCGGGAAAAAAAGATCAACAATTTCTAACATGCTGAGATTATTAAACCTTCCTGACTTCGTCAAGCAGGATTTGGTTGAAGGTCAACTCTCAGAAGGTCATGCAAGGGCACTCCTGAGGCTTTCGGATGATCTTGGCACAATGAAAGAAGTTCGTGATCTTATTATTAAGAATTCGCTATCAGTACGACAAACAGAGCGAATGGTACGTAAAGCTACCTCATCGACCCAAAGTAACAAAAGCTCGTCCCCAGCAAAAGATCGTCATGAGATGCCTGAGACCTACTGTAAATCCCTTATTAATCAATTAACAAACAAGCTTTCTTCAAAAGTTTACATAAACCAGGCAGGCAGTAGAGGTAAGCTCGAAATTGAATATTACTCTGTAGACGATCTGGAAAGGTTGATTTCTGTGATAATGAGTGAAGAATCTTAAAGATCGACTTTTAAATTGCCATTAGTATCGATTTCAGCCAACTCATCCCGGCAGTTGACTGAAACACAATTCATCACCTGCAAGATACTATACTCCTAATAACCAGTGAAAGTTGTCGGGCAAATTCAGGAAATCTCGATGAGTATCAGAATTTTTTCGCTTTTCTTTCTAGTTTTTATATCTAGTGTAAGTCTGTGTTCCGCACAAATGATGAGTGTTAATGGTGAAAATGTAAACCTTAGATCTGGTCCTGGAACAAAGTACTCTGTAAAATGGGAATATGGGCAAGGCTTCCCTCTCAATGTTCTAGAGAGAAAATCAGGTTGGGCAAAAGTTTCAGACTTTGAAAAAGATACTGGATGGATTCATGATTCTCTTCTCTCAAAGAAAAAATATGTCATCGTTAAGGTTCACAGAGCTAACAAGAAAAAAATTAACATACGAAGCGGCCCTGGTACCTCAAATGACGTTGTTGGACAGGCTTTCTATGGCGTTGTTTTTGAAAGGTTAGAAAAAAAGTCAGGGTGGTTAAAAGTGAGGCATGAAACAGGTCTTGTTGGCTGGATAAAGCAAACCCTGCTCTGGGGAAGTAACTAGTAAAAAAAGTCTCTCTTCCTTTCACATAAAGGTACTACATACCAACCATTGTTTTAAAGCTTTTACAGTGCCACTGAATTGTCTATTAAAGTTTTTTAAGAGATGCAGCTGTGTATGGGCCTGGTTGTTACTATGAACATTGGTTAACTGAGCTGTAAAATATATCCACAACCACAAAACAAACAAAAGAAAAAAGCCTGATGTCAACGAGTGACATCAGGCTTTTTCTATATGGCGGAGAGAGAGGGATTCGAACCCTCGGTGGAGTATGACCCCCACACTCGCTTAGCAGGCGAGCACCATCGGCCTCTCGGTCATCTCTCCTGATACGTTTATTGGCGGAGGAAGTAGGATTCGAACCCACGGTACTTTCGTACAACGGTTTTCAAGACCGCCGCCTTCAACCACTCGGCCATTCCTCCATGGAGAGACCTTATACTAAGTGCTAAGATGAATGTCAACAATCTGTGTAAACTAAAAATAAACTATTTAAAATTTAGTCACAATTTTGTAATATTGTTTCTACATTCTTTTCAATTTGGGAAATTTTATAAAAATAGTATATCCCAATCATCCTTTGGATACTACAAATATTATGGCCAATGACAGTCTTCAGATAGAGAAACAACTTCAGGATCTTACATCACTTTATGAGATTACCAAGCAACTCGCATCCTCAATGGAACTGCGTGATTGTCTCGAAAAAACCATGCGGCTTCTTTCAGAAATGCGTCAAATGGAAAATGGTACTGTTTCTATTATCAACCCTCTCACAGGAAAACTTGAGATTGAGGTTGCCTATGGAATTACTGCTGAAGGGAGAAAACGTGGAAAATACAAGATAGGTGAAGGCATTACCGGAAGAGTCGTCGCAACAGGCGAACCAATAATCGTCCCTCATATAGCTGAAGAACCGTTGTTTTTAAACAGAACACGTTCACGTGGAGATATAAAAGAACAGAATAGATCGTTTTTATGTGTACCTATAAAAGACAGTAACCAGATAATTGGAGCGCTGAGTATAGATAGAATCTATGAGGAAGGAATCTCTGAACAGGCAAACACAGATCTTCAATTTCTTACGGTACTCAGTGGATTGATTGCCCAGACTTCCATGCGGATTCAGACTGTCAATAAAGAGAAAGAGGAACTTCACACAGAAAACCTCAAACTTAAAAGAGAACTTTCTAAGAAAAACAGGATTAATGACATAGTTGGCAATTCCAGCAAAATGCAGGATGTCTACGAAATGGTTCACAGGGTTGTTAATTCAAATGCAACTGTCTTATTACGAGGAGAGTCAGGTACAGGTAAGACTCTTGTAGCAAAAGCTCTGCACTACAACGGAAAACGTGCAGATAAGCCTTTTGTGGTGGTTAATTGTTCAGCACTTCCAGAGACTCTCCTTGAAAGTGAGCTGTTCGGACACGAAAAAGGTGCTTTTACAGGCGCTAATGAGCGCAAAATTGGACGATTTGAGCAAGCTGAGGGTGGTACACTCTTTCTTGATGAAATTGGCGAAATAAGCAACTCTGTGCAGGTAAAACTCCTTCATGTCGTGCAGGAAAGGACATTTCAAAGACTGGGTTCAACACAATTGATAGAATGTGATGTGCGTCTTGTAGCCGCAACTAACAGAGATCTGGAAAAAGCGGTAAGGGAATCATCTTTTAGAGAAGACCTCTATTACAGGCTCAATGTTTTCCCGGTTTACATGCCACCTTTGAGAGAGAGACGTACTGATATTCTTCTTATTGCTGAATTCTTCCTTGAAAAATTTTCGAATGATAACAATAAAAAAATTCGAAGAATTTCAACATCAGCTATTGATATGCTGGTTCAGTATCACTGGCCTGGAAATGTCAGAGAACTGCAGAACTGCATGGAGCGTGCTGTTCTTATCTGTGACGAAGACACTATAAAAGGAATTCACCTCCCCCCTACCCTTCAGACTTCAGACCAGAGAACGGGTGAAAATCCATTATCACTCACATCGGCGGTTGAAAACTTTGAGAAGGAACTTATTATTGACGGGCTGAAAAAGAATAATGGTAACCAGACTAAAACTGCGAAATATCTTGATACCAGTCTGCGCATCATTAATTACAAGATTCACCAGTACAATATAGATCCTAAAAAATATAAAATATAATTCGTGAAAATTCTTCTCCATACCTGCTGCGGGCCCTGTTCAATTTATCCTATTGAAGAGTTGAGTAAAGAATATGCAGTATCTGCCTATTTTTTTAACCCAAATATTCACCCTTTTCAGGAGTTTAAACGTCGTAAAAACAGTCTCAGAGAGTACTGCGAGAAAAACCGAATCCCCATAATAGACCTGGGCAGCTACGGCATGAAGGAGTTCTTACGAAAAGTAGTATTCCATGAAAATACCAGGTGCAATGTGTGTTATTCGTGGCGCATGGAAGAAACCGCAAAACGAGCAGCTGAAGATGGCTTTGAAGCGTTTACGACAACCCTACTTTACAGTCGCTACCAGAATCACGACAAACTCCGCCAATGTGGGACAGAACTTGCTGAAAAATATGGTATTAGCTTTATTTACAAGGATTTTCGTGAAGGTTGGCAATACGGTATAGACAAATCTATAGAACTTGGTATGTACAGACAACCATACTGTGGATGTATATATAGTGAGCAGGAGCGTTATGATAAACTTCTGCGAAAAAAGAACAACACTACCAAATAGAAGGAACTTAGCATGGTTTCTATGATCGTACTGGCAACACGCAATAAGAATAAAGTTAAAGAATTTCAGGAAATCCTAAAAGATACCGACCTTGAACTCAAATCACTTGACGATTTTGGTCCCATTCCTGAAGCGATTGAAGATGGTCAGACTTTTGATGATAATGCCTACAAGAAAGCTATTCATACCGCTAAAATTTTAGGAATACCTGCTATAGCTGATGATTCAGGGCTGGTTGTTGATGCCTTAAATGGTGAACCTGGAGTCTTCTCTGCCAGATATGCAGGCCCGGATGCAACTGATGCAGACAACTGTGAGAAACTCCTTGATCAGCTCAATGGCAAAGAAAACAGATCTGCTCACTTTATGTGCGTAATATCTATTGCTGTGCCTTCAGGTCCTGCTCTTACGTATGAAGGACGATGTGATGGCGTTATTTTAAAAGAAAAACGAGGAGAAAGCGGCTTCGGATATGACCCGCTTTTTTACTTTGAGGATTTTGGAAAGACATTTGCAGAAGCCACGATGGCTGAAAAAAATGTCGTCAGCCATCGTGGAAAAGCACTTCAGGAAGTTAAAAAAGAGATCCCGCAAATAGTTAAATGGCTTGAACAGCGTCTGTTTGAAGAAAAACCACCGCATCCAGACCACGACCAGTTCAATGATAATGATTGGTCAAAGTAACATCGCAAAATATACGGATCTGTTTATTCGACCTTCAATTCTCGATTAAGCAGATCCCGTACTGCATCCGAACAGTTTTTATGCTCATAAATGATTGCATAAACCTGTTCCAGTATAGGCATCTCTACGCCAATCTTCCGAGCCAATTCATAACCGGATCGTGTTGTTTTTACACCTTCAGCGACCATATTCATTTCACCGATAATATCGTCGAGTTTACGCCCCTGTCCAAGCTTTAATCCTACGGTTCTGTTACGACTGAGATCACCAGTACAGGTAAGCAGCAGATCACCAAGACCGCTAAGTCCTGAAAATGTTGATGGTTCAGCATGTAAAGCAACTCCAAGGCGTGTAATTTCAGCTAACCCTCGAGTTATCAGAGCGGCACGGGTGTTTAAACCATACCCCAAACCATCACATATTCCTGCAGCGACGGCGACGATATTTTTGAGTGCTGCACTTATCTCAAGACCAATGACATCAGTACTTGCATAAACTCGAAAAGTATCCGTACCAAAGCACTCCTGGAGTAATTTGGCAATATTCAGATCCCTGCATCCAATAGTGATTGCAGTCGGATGATGCTGAGCCACCTCTTTAGCAAATGAGGGACCCGAAAGTACTGCTGTATGAATAGTATGCTTAATTCCAAGGGAATTATGAACATCCTCCATAACCTGATTCATGGTCATGAGGGTTCCATTTTCAATTCCTTTAACAGCGGAGACTACACATGATTCAGGTGGCAACAACGGTGCCACCTGTTCATACACCGCTCTATATCCGTGAGATGGGACGACCATGCAGATAATCTGACATCCTCCAACAGCTTCGTTTAGGTCAGCTGTTGGACGAATATTGTCATCAAATGGAAATCCGGCAAGGTATGCTGAGTTTTCTCTTTCTTCCTGTAGCTTCTTAATATGTGACGGATTATGTCCCCACAGCGGTACAGAAAAGCCTTTTGACGCTAAAACCATAGCCAGGGCCGTCCCCCATGAACCGGCCCCAATTACAGCTATTTTCTGATTATTCTTCACCATCGGATTCTTCATCTTCATCTGTGGAGTTATCCTTGGCTACAGAATCCATACCTACGACTTTCTCTTCATCATCAAGATTGATGAGACGAACACCCTGTGTGGTACGGCCAATAACACGGACTGTACTGAGATCCATACGAATCATTTTACCGCGATCAGAGATGAGAATAATCTCAACCTCGTCATCAACCTGAGTTGCTACAATGACATCCCCGTTTCTTTCACTTTGTTTAATACCGAAAATGCCTTTACCACCACGCTTCTGGATTCGATATTCTCCGATCGGACTTCGTTTACCATATCCATTTTCTGTAACAACAAGAATGGAGTCATCAGAGGATACAACGATAGCACTTACCACTGTATCTGCTTCGCGCAATCTCATACCGGTTACACCGGCAGCAGTTCGACCCATTGTCCTAATATCAGACTCATGGAAATGAATAGAGAGTCCCTGTCTGGTCATCATCAGGATTGTGTCATCACCACCGAGAATGTGTGCAGCTATAATTTCATCACCTTCTCTAATTGTAAGTGCACGTTTTCCTTTGCGTAATGGTCTCCTGAATTCCTGGAGGCTGGTCTTCTTGATCCTACCGAATTTTGTAACCATCATGATGGTCTTTTCCATGTTTTCATCATCAAATGATGAAACAGGCAGGATAGCAGCAACCTTCTCACCTTCAGCCAGGTGAAGCAGATTGACTATTGCTTTACCACGCGCAGTTCTACCGGCCATTGGCAACTGGTAAACCTTACGCCAGAAAACTTTTCCGTAATTTGTAAAAAACAGGAAGGTATCAAGTGTTGAAGCAACATAGAGACTTGATACGAAATCTTCCTCTATATTTTTAACGCCTTTAACCCCTTTTCCGCCTCTGTGTTGAGATCTGTATAAGGTTGCAGGATTACGCTTAATATATCCTGAATGGGTAACAGTGACGACCATGTCTTCAGGAGCTATCAGATCTTCTGGAAGAAACTCGTCTACAGCCTCAATAATCTCTGTTCTTCGATCATCACCGTAGGTTTCACGGATTTCGAGGAATTCATCCTTGATGATTTTAGTTATCAGATTTTCATCAGCAAGAATCTCTTTTAATCGTGTTATATCTTTAAGAATAGCCTCATATTCTGCGGCTATTTTCTCACGCTCAAGACCGGTGAGACGCTGCAGTCGCATATCAAGTATTGTCTGAGCCTGAATATCACTCAAACTATACCTGGCAATCAGTTCTTCTTTAGCTTCCTGCGGATTTCTTGAGGCCTTAATCAGAGCAACAACATCATCAAGGTTATTTATCGCAATATTAAGACCTTCAAGGATATGTGCCTTTTCTTCAGCCTTACGCAGTTCAAAAGCTGTCCTTCGATAAACAATGACCTTACGATGAGAAATAAAATGCTCGAGTATCTGCTTTATATTCAGCACTTCAGGCTTGTTATTAACAATTGCTAAAAAGTTGATACCAAACGACTTCTGCATCGGTGTCATCTTATACAATTGATTAATTACAACATCGGCATTCTCATCTTTTTTCAGTTCTATAACAACACGAAGCCCTTGTCTATCGGACTCGTCTCGTACTTCTGAAATAGACTCAATCCGTTTATCTTTCACAAGAAGAGCAATTTTTTCAACAAGATGTGCCTTGTTTTGCTGATAAGGTACCTCTGTTATAATAATTGCTTCACGCTTACCACCCTTTGACTTCTCTACGTGCGTGAGCGCGCGCATGGTAATAACTCCCCTGCCCGTCTCATATGCTTCGCGAATACCTGCACGTCCACAAATAAGAGCTCCTGTAGGAAAGTCAGGCCCGGTAATGATAGACATCAATTCATGAACCGTAACATTAGGATCATCAATCATTCCTATCAACCCGTCTATAACCTCCGTAAGGTTGTGCGGTGGAATATTGGTAGCCATACCTACAGCAATACCTGATGAACCATTTACCAGCAGGTTAGGTATTTTTGACGGCATAACCGATGGTTCATTAAGGGAGTTGTCGTAGTTTGGAACAAAATCGACAGTTTCCTTATCAAGATCAGTAACAATTTCACGGTCAATTTTGGTCATACGCGCTTCAGTATAACGCATCGCTGCCGCAGAATCGCCATCAAGAGAACCGAAGTTACCCTGTCCGTCCACAAGTGGGTAACGCATGGAAAAATCCTGAGCCATACGTACAATCGTATCGTATGCAGCAGTATCACCATGAGGATGATACTTACCGATGACGTCACCGACAATACGCGCGGATTTGACATATGGCCTATTGAAGAAAACACCGAGTTCACGCATGGCAAACAGTGCTCTTCTATGAACAGGCTTCAATCCGTCACGAACATCAGGAAGCGCGCGACCTACGATTACACTCATGGCATAATCGAGATACGATTTCTGCAATTCTTTTTCTACAGATATCGTTGGAAATATTTCTTTTACATTATCATTTTCAGTAGTCATAACTATATGTAATACAGAGTATTATGTGACCCATAGGCCGGATAAGTAAACCAGATTATAGCCCAGCTTTGCTGGATAAGTCCCTTTGCCAGGTTGTTCACACGATGAACATGCAAACAATCTGTAAGGTCTTAAATATCGAGATCAGTAACCTCGAGTGCATGATTCTGAATAAACTCTCTTCTCGGCTCCACCTTATCACCCATCAGCGTGGTAAAGATGTCATCAGCCTGTTCCGCGTCATTAATCGTTACCTGTACAAGTGTACGGTTTTCCGGGTTCATTGTAGTCTCCCAGAGCTGATCAGGGTTCATCTCACCAAGACCCTTGTATCTCTGCAGATGACTTCCCTTAAATGATTCGTCACGAACAGATTGAACCATCTCATTCCAGTCGCCAACTTCACGTGAAGTTTCCTGTCCCGACTTAGCAATTGTGGTAAGAGTGAAAGTACTTTTCAGATATGGCTGTATTTCCTTAAAAATACTGAGTGCTGTCCTATACTCGTTAATAAGTGGAATTTGCGGTCCAAGTGTCATCATTATCTGCACTTTTCCACGTATTGCGATATCCGCTTCATAACAGTCAGGACGCCATCTACAGGATCGTACGTTGCCTATAACAAGTTTATCAGCATGCAATTTCCCAATGAGTTCCTTTACAAACTCCTCATTTGCAAATTGATCTGCTGAACGAATATTGTTTTCAAGCATGAAATAGAGCATTTCTTCCCAGATATTCATGCGATGCATGTACGCAACAATACGCTGGTAAATAGAGAGTTTCTCCATAAGAGAAACCATATCACTACCTTGAATAACAACAGGTTCTTCACCATTGATAGTTACGCGTACCTTCTCACTCGCCTCGGTGAAAAGGTGAGCGTTAAGCTCGGAATCTTCAAGGAAGTATTTCTCTTTTTTTCCTCTTCCCAGCCTGTAGAGAGGTGGTTTTCCTATGTAAATAAATCCACCCTGAACAAGCGGCAACATCTGACGATAAAAGAAGGTAAGGAGCAGGGTACGAATATGAGCACCATCGACGTCAGCATCTGTCATAATAATAACTTTATGATAGCGCAGCTTATCAACATCAAATTCGTCTTTGCCTATTCCACAGCCAAGTGCAGCGATGAGCTGTTTTATCTCTTCACTGTTAAGGATTTTATCGAATCTGGCTTTTTCCACGTTCATGATCTTACCACGAAGTGGAAGAATAGCCTGGATAGAACGATCTCTACCCTGCTTTGCAGAACCACCGGCAGAGTCACCCTCCACGATGAATATCTCTCTTTTTGCTGGATCCTTTTCCTGGCATTCAGCAAGCTTGCCAGCCATCAACAAAGATGTTGAACCTTTCTTTCTCGAAAGATCACGGGCTCGCTTAGCTGCTTCCCTTGCCCGTGCAGCTTCAACAACTTTTCCGAGAATACGTTTTGCGATATGTGGATTCTGCTCAAGAAACTGGGTAAGTTTTTCAGTACAGACAGACTCAACAATTGACTTAACTTCTGAGTTACCAAGCTTGGTTTTAGTCTGTCCTTCAAACTGTGGATCTGGAACATGTACTGAGATTACACACGTAAGTCCTTCCCTGACATCCTCTCCCCCCATTTTCTCTCTGAGGTTTTTCGGGATGATATCATCACTTGCATAACGGTTAATGCATTTTGTCAGTGAAGAACGGAAACCGGCAACATGGCTACCGCCTTCTCGTGTATTAATATTATTCACAAAACTGAAAAGTCTTTCTGAATAGCCGTCGTAATACTGGAATGCTATCTCAACCTCGACCTGATCCTTCTCACCTGTAATCAAGATAGGTTCCTGGAATACAGGTGTCCTGTTTCTGTTAAGATAATTGACGTAAGATAAGAGACCACCAGTGGCATGGAATTTATCTTCCTCGCCGCTACGTTCATCTTTTAAATGAATTTTAATATCTTTGTTAAGAAAAGAAAGCTCACGAATTCTGGTCTTTACGGTTTCGTAATTATAAACCGTAGTCTCCTGAAATATACCTGAATCAGGCTGAAAGGTTATGGTCGATCCTGTTTTTTCGCTGGTGCCTATTTCTTCAAGTTCTGAGGTTTTATCGCCATAAGCATATGTCTGCCTATATATTTTACCGTTTCTCCTTACAGTCGCGATTGCTTCAGAAGAGAGAGCATTCACAACAGAAACACCAACACCATGCAAACCACCTGAAACCTTGTATGTCGAATGATCAAATTTACCACCAGCATGCAAGGTGGTCATTACAAGTTCAAGAGCTGATATGTTCTCAGTGGGATGCATATCTACAGGAATACCACGCCCATC
Source organism: Desulfosediminicola flagellatus (assembly GCF_005116655.2). Classification (GTDB taxonomy): domain Bacteria; phylum Desulfobacterota; class Desulfobulbia; order Desulfobulbales; family Desulfocapsaceae; genus Desulfopila; species Desulfopila flagellata. The sequence goes on from NZ_CP050698.1 coordinate 5,939,367, forward strand.
ATCCTCAACTGTTACAGAGTTATTCTCATGGATGGTTATACGTATTCTGCTGCAGTAACCCGCAAGAGCTTCATCGATACTGTTATCAACAACCTCCCAGATGAGATGATGTAATCCTACTTCAGAGGTACTACCAATATACATCGCTGGTCGTTTTCTAACAGCTTCAAGGCCGTCAAGTACCTTAATCTGCTCGGCACCATAGTCGTTTTTTTCTTCTGTCACGCTCTATCCTTCTATATAAAATTCAAATAATGAAACAGTTGATTCAGAAAAATTCCTATAACTGCATAGGCATTATGATACTTGTAAAGCCTTTATCCTCAACAGATTTAATAAGACATGGGCTGTTGTTTGAATTGATGTAGGCATCTATTGTTTCACACTCCATAACCTGCAGTGTCTCAAGGAAATATCTACAGTTAAAACCTAGAGTCAGCGGATCGCCGTCATATTCGATAGATTGAACATCCTTCGCATTCCCCAGATCAGCGTTCTGAGAGGTAAGTGTCATCTTATCGTTGTCTATCTGCAGCTGAATTGTATGAAAGATATCCTCAGTGAAAAGGTTAATGCGTTTCAAGGATTCGAGAAAGGGGATCCTGTCAATCTTTGCACAGTTTTCAAGTTGTACGGCATTAATGATAGCCTGATACTGCGGGAAGTCACCATGCTTGAGTCTGATGATCATTACAGCTTCACCATCTCGCAAAACCAACTGTTTTTCTTCAAAAGAAATTTCTATGCTGTCACGGGATTCACAGAATTTTTTCCACTCCTGAATACCTTTTTTAGGTATCAGCGTAACATCATTTAACCGAAGTTGGCTAATATCTGCTGCCACATCTTTTTCCATAATGGAAAGTCTATGGCCGTCTGAAGATATCATTTTGAGGAATGCTCCATCATCTCTCTGTTCTTTTTCAAAGAGTACTGAAGTCAGTGAATAGATATTTTCCTGATCATTGGCAATGGAGAATATGACCTTGTCGATGAGATCAAGGAATACATGCGACTCAAAAGAAACAAAGCTATCATCTTCGTATTCAGGAAATTCAGGAAACTCGTCGTTAGCCATACCTGCGAGATTGTATGTACTGTGGCCGGCAGTGATAACAACCCAACTGTTTTCAGTCTCTTCAATGGTAATTGTGTCAGAACCTGATTCTCTGACAATCTCGAATATTTTTTTAGAGGGCAGGGTAAGACTACCGGCATCCTTGATGTCGGCAGGAACAAACAGCCGTAAACCAACTTCAAGATCTGTGCCGGTAAGTACCAGGCCACTATCCTTTACCTCTATGAGGACGTTGGAAAGAATGGCAAGCGTGCCTTTCTTGTTGGTTATGTTTTGCAGGCTGTTCAGGCCATCTAAAAGATCATTTTTAGCAACTGTACAGTGAAGCGGCATATGGGACTCCTTTTTTGGCGAATCCTGATGTTATTTATTTCCGGTACTCTTGACGGGGATAACACACAGATAAAAGCTATAAGCTTCTGATTTAATGAGTATTTACAGATCCATTCAGCGTGATGACAACCTTTTTAGAAAAGTGTTTTTTGAGTTATCAGCAGACTTTCAGGCTTTTGATAAATTGAGACAGTGTAATAAAGCCGGTTATTTCACCTTTTACTTTGCTGGAAAACAGGTAAATCAAGGCAAAAAATAAATCGATAAAACAAATAGATAAAATAAATTTTACCAACACAATAATCTAGTAAAAACAGGTGAAAAATACAATAAAATAATCAGTTCAGGCCTTCTTAAAATGAAAAAAAAAGCCCCTCTTTGATAGGTTGGTCACATTTTTTGCATATCTTTTCATTTACCAAGAATCTTTCGATGCACATAAAAACGGCATAACATACTGGTTTTTTAATATTTTTATAAATCAAATAACACGAGAGCTTTCAAACTGCTCACGTTACAACATGATTGTCTATTTTTTACTGAGTAGTCAAAGTTGATCTAAAATGACCATCAGAGAGCCTCAATAGTGTCATTTTTTCAGATTTGGTAGATCTACATACCTATACTCATCTTTTTATGAATCGACTTGAAAAGACCGTTTTTTGTTGTTTTCTTTTAATGAGGTTGTGTCTGAGAAAAATTTTTCCAAATCTGACTCCTGATTCATTCTTTTTAAGAAAAGAACAAAAAGAGTTTTTCTATTGATGTTCAGTAAGGAGGAGCCTTCAGGATTCCCTTTATTTTATTATAAAGAAACTATTATTTTTATTAGAACGGTGGATATGTTTAAAGAACACCTAATCTATTGATAACAATGGTAATTATATGAACATTGTTATGTATGGAAACTCTACCCGTTTTGTGGATAACGCGTTTTCCACAGAGTTATCCACAATGATTCAATACGTTTTCCACAAAACGGTGTTAAAAAGATGTTGATAACTTTCTTGATGATTGTTGATAACTTTTGCATATACGCAATGTAGTGGCATAAATCGAACCAGCTATAACGGTGTAAAAAACGTTTTTTTAGGGTCTGCAAGGGGATAAAAATGGAAAAAAGTGAGGAATGGCCAGAGAAAACATGAAAAGTTATAAGGAAAAAATGATCAGAGAAGGCCTGGATAATCTTTTATCAACATTCTCAGCAACTCAGGTACCAGCAGGTATTAGTCTTGCTGGATCTATAATGAAAATGGGTGTTTCAGAGCGTTTTAGCTACAATTCAGGCCACACAGAACTGATTAATCAGAATATCCCGGTTTCAGCGGAAACATTCTTTGATCTTGCTTCATTAACCAAACCGCTTGTTACAGCCTTGTCGTTGTATATTCTAATGGAGAGTGGAAAAGTCTCATTACCCACGACATTGAAGGACCTTTTCCACCCAAAGGTTATTCCTGTAAATAAACAATCAATTCAAATATATCACCTTCTCTCTCACTGCTCAGGATTGGCTGCGCATAAAAATTATTACGTTAAAGCACTTGGACTCTTACCTGAGAAACGAAAGGAGTATATTATCAGTGCAATCCTCTCTGATAATTTGCAATACAGAACCAGTTCTGACCACTTATATAGTGACCTGGGTTACATCCTTCTTGGATATATTATAGAGACAATAACAGGGGATCAACTTGATAGGTTTTTTGCAGATAACATCTCGAAACCCTTAGGACTTGCTGATTCACTTCTCTTTAAATTTAAAGAACTACAGGCAGGTATGGCGAGTTGTGCTATGACAGAGGTATGTGCCTGGACTAACACCTGGCTCGAAGGAAAAGTACATGATGATAACTGCAGAGTTATGGGTGGAGTAGCTGGGCACGCAGGGCTTTTCGGGACGTCGCATGGAGTTTTAAGGGTATGTGAAGCTCTCATTGACGTGTGGCAGGGAAATGATGGGTTACTTCCCATTAAACAGCGTTCTTTGATGACATTTCTAGAAAAGATAGAGGGTTCGACCTGGAGGTGTGGTTTTGATACTCCTACCACGTTGTATTCAAGCAGTGGTAGGTTATTTGGTAAAAATAGTATAGGTCATTTAGGTTACACAGGTACATCTTTTTGGATAGATCTGGATAGAGGGATTAGTATAGTACTGCTGACAAACAGGGTGCATCCTACGAGACAAAATGAATTTATTAAAAGGCTTAGGCCTCTTATTCACAATATAGTTATGGAAAAACTGATAAGCTGAAGAGTGGAAAAAGAAATGAAGTCCTTTCGGGTAATGAATTACCCGAAAGGACTTGTGAAGGACGTGTATGAGTGGTTTACCACCAGGAGATGGTCTGGTCCGCCTCAAAAATCATATCTACCAGTTTGTCATAGTCCGGAGAGTCAGCATAAAGATCAAAGCTTTCAGCCTCTCTGTCACGGGTAACAATTTCTACCAGTTTTTGTATAGTCTCATCAGGTTCAGATTTATACACATTGAGAATCTTCATTAGCGTATCCTTTAAAGAATATTATTTAATTCCGTAAGGAATGATGTGGGTCATCTCACGAAGCTTTTCACCGAGCTCTTCAATTGTGATGCCGGTAAGATCGCTTTTTTCGACATTTGCTGGAACAGTTGTGAGGATATCGCCTTCCATATCACGTAACATCTCTATGGTTTCTTTGGCATACTCATCCATTGCAGGAAGTTCCGTATCCATTACTACGCCATACGCGTACATATTCTCAACAGCAAGACCCAGTGCTGAGCGAATGCCGTCTGTAGCATAGTCCTCATGTCTGAACATCAAACATACTTTTTTGTATTCCATGATCCAGGATCTCCTTACAGACTGAGATAGCAGTCAAAATCTTCGATGATTATGCCGTGCTGTGCTTGGGTAGCCATTTTTTGGGGAGTCAGTCCAGCAGGGACATCGTCAACGCTATATCCTTGCTTTTGATAACTGTCTACGCAGATGGATACATCGTCGGCGATTTCACATAATTCTGCAAATGCAGGATCTTTTGATAGGTTGGTAGCTTTCCATGTGAAAAATATTTTAATATTTGCTCCTTTCGACTTTGCTGCTTTGGTGATGCCCATAAGATGCGGCATACACGCTTCAGTCGTGACAAATATTCCTAAACTTTTTGCCATGATTATCTCCTGTTGAGGATAAGGCGGGAAATTTCAGTGTAGCGGTAAATATTTAGATATACGAGGAGATTACCTGTTCAATAAAAAAAATATTCCTTACTGAACAGGTAGGTTGTGATTATCCCTTCTTGATAAAAAAGGATATGTAACCTGTTTCTTCTTTCTCTCCCAGGTACTCATGACCTGCGCGATCACACCAGCCAGGGATATCATTTCGAGAACCTGGATCGGTACCGTCAATCTGCAGAATCTCGCCTGTTGCGAGTTTACCAATCTCTTTTTTGGTGCGTAAAAGAGGCATTGGACAACTTAATCCTTTTGCATCGAGAACGGCGTTTGCGGTTATTCCTTCATCAGCTTTTTTAGAATCACTCATATGGACCTCCTGACAATTACTGGTTCGTTTTATACTACAGGGTAGTATGTTAGGACATTAGGTTCTTGTACGATAGATAACTTTGATTGAATGACAAAGCTATACTGTGAAGAAAAAAATCTGTCAAGAAGTAAAAAAAACAGCATAATTGGCTAATTTTTATGCTAAAATGGTTATTTTTGTACGACATTGTGGAGGTTGTTGCGCAAATGAATGACTATTCATATTTGTGGTTCTTGACAAATAAAAAGTTGAGTTGTAAAGGAGTAGATATTTTGCCATGAGCAGGACACCTTTAAGATATGTGTTAGGAGGGAAATAATGAGTGAAGAATCTGTATTAGCAAGCAAGGCGAAAGGGCTATATAAGTTGTTTTGCCAAACTGAATGGAATCCTACGGTAACTGGTGTAGTGGTTGCATTTCTTTCGGTAATGATAATGGCCTGGTGGAGACCCTGGGGTGCTGTTGGAGCTTTACGCAGCTGGGGTGACTGGATAATGTACGGAATAAGTTCAGTTGTGGGTTCCGAAGCTGGAATTCTTGCTCTGTACGATGAAGCACCTCGTTCAGTGTTAGTTAACTCCGGTTCAGTAATTGGTATTGGTTTTATTGTAGGTGCATTTATTTCAGCATGTGTTGGAAAAGAATTTGCTCTCAGGGTTCCGCCTTACAGAGAAATGGTGAAAGCTGTCATTGCCGGTATCCTCATGGGGATTGGAGCATCACTGGCAGGCGGATGTAATGTCGGTGGTTTTTATAATGCTATTGGCAATCTTTCAGCGAACGGATTTTCAATGATGCTTGGTCTTGTGTTTGGCGTGGTGCTCGGACTTAAGCTCCTCTATGTGGAAATGGAACATATAAGCTGGGGTGACGGTGGAGCTAAAACCATTTCATTGCCATCACCAGTAGTGTCCGTATTTGCTTTGCTCGGAATTGCAGGCCTGGTGGCTGGTGCATATGGCTATGCAGGCTTTGAAGATGATGAATACATCTCATCTCTTAGCGGAATTCTGTTGTTAGCAGCAGCTCTTGGATATACTATGCAGCGTGGACGCTGGTGTATGGTTCAGGGATTTCGTGAGCCGCATATGACCGGTGATTGCACTATGGCAAAATCTGTCATGCTCTCGATAGTCATTGTTGCAATAGGTGCAGCTGTTCTGAAGTATGCCGTACCTATGAGGGCTGAGGGAGAGGCAGTTCTTGCACCAATGAATTATGTCCGTGGAACCTTTGGCTGGGGAAGTATCGTTGGTGGTTTTCTTTTCGGCCTGGGAGCTATGTTTGCAGGTGGTTGTGGATCAGGAACATTATGGCGTGTAGGTGAAGGACAGGTCAAACTGATGATGGTTGTTCCTTTCTTCGCTGTGTCGACTTCAATGATGACAGCCTGGTTCAGGGATAATGATTTTGAGGCTGATGGTGTTCTTGGTTCCTACGTGTATCTTCCTGATGTCTTAGGATATGGTCCGACACTAACCCTGATAGCTGGCAGTATGATTATCTGGTATCTGGCGGTGAGCTGGAACGAGGATACCAATAAACTTATTGTTCCTATGTGATCTTGGATAGGCATAACAATTATTAATCGCAATCTCCACTGGATGGAGATTGCGATTTTTTTTTGATTTGGATAGACGAGACTCCTGCCAAATATTTTAAGTAGAAATGTTACCAATAAACAATATAGTTGTACTTAGAAGGTTCTAAATTTTTATACTTCTTTTGAAGTCATAGTCTGTTCTCACGCTGCTCTGCGGTGAGGACAAATGATTACCCTCTTATTATCCAATTTTCATAAATTAACGATATTAAACGAAAAAAAACATTAAACAAGTACGCGCATATTTTAAAAAAATTATAGGAATTTGCTGAGAATGCATTCCCGGGTAGAGATCAGGTTGATTTAGCCAGGGAGGGACGTTGCAAAAAAATATAGGAGACTGTAATCTTATACATTGTTAATATGCATTTTTTCCCGGAGAAATTTACTTGAGAAAAACGCAGTCAAAAATCCTCATAGCTGATGATGATACGATGGTTCGCTCAACCGTTTCCAAGATACTGGAAATGTTCGGGCATGCCGTCTATGCCGTCGAAGATGGTCGAGATGTATTAGAAATCATTGATGAAACATTTGACGTAATCATTCTCGATATAAACATGCCGGATATGGATGGTTTTCAAACCATTACAGCGTTAAATGCGTTGGATCTGGATATCCCGGTGCTGTTCCTGACAGGCGCAGGATCGATGGATTATGTCGTAAAGGCCATAAATCTTGGAGCATATGATTTTTTGACAAAGCCTATTGAAGATCTGGACATTTTTAATGTCAAGATCCGCAGGGCCATAGAAAAAAGAATGTATGTCCTGCAGGAAAGACGCTATAAAGCCGAACTTGAAGATGACATACGACTTAAGGCAAAAGAGCTTGAAGAGAAAAATAAACTTCTCCTCAGTTATAGTCGGAGTCTTGAGAACGCGACAGTTCAGTTGATGTCCAGTCTACAGAATGCCATGGAGGAGAAGGACTTCTATACGGCCGGACACACCATGCGTGTAACAGAATATGCTGCTATGCTTGGCAGGGCCATGGGGTTTCCTGAAGAGGAATTGAAAATACTGAGTAGGGCAGCTCAGTTCCATGATATAGGGAAATTGGTTATCGATCTTTCCTGCATACAGAAACCAGGGAAGCTTACTGACGAAGAGTGGGTACTTATTAAGAAGCATCCGAGCGTCGGAGCAAATATAATTGGACCCCTGGGTTTCATGGAAAAAGAGCAGTTTATTATTCGTCATCATCACGAGCGAGTAGACGGAAAAGGGTATCCCGATGGCTTGAACGGAGATGATCTTGATTCGCTCACTAAAATCCTTATTGTTGTCGATAGTTACGACGCTATGACGTCAAAAAGGAACTATCGGCGGAATTTAAGTATGGAAGTGGCAATTGAAGAGTTGTTTGCCTGTAGCGGAACACAGTTTGACTTAGAGACTGTAGAGTGTTTTTCTAAGAATATTGTTAATTTTACCCCAGATAAAAGTGTTTTCTCCAGTGAATATATTGATGGAGTCTACGCAGCCAAAAACAAGAAGTAGAGTTACTACTACAAGCTGAAAAGGTACGGCAGGAATTATGAAAATTACGAGGGAAGAGGTTTTGCATGTGGCTCATCTGGCCCGGCTGAACCTGAATGAGGACGAGCTTGTCAAGATGACTGAGCAGCTGGATAACATCCTCTCTTATGTCGATAAACTTTCAGAGCTCAACACTGAGAATGTGGAACCTACAACTCACGCGCATAAATCGGTAAATGCCTTTCGTGAGGATGTTGTTCTTGAATCGTTGAGTCGCGAAGATTCACTAGCTAATGCGCCGGAAGATAATGGTGAGATGTTCACTGTACCGCGAATAATCTGAGTTTATTGCGTAAAAACGGTAAAAGCTAAAAAGAATTCCTACTGTTAAACCAGGCTATTAATGCCTGTTTTTTTTTGAGGTTTGTATGCAGCCCTATGAACTTACCATGGTACAGGCCATGGAAAAACTTGATGCAGGTGAACTTTCCTCCGTTGAATTGACACAAAGCTGTCTAAAGAGGATTGGAGAGGTTGAAAAAGACCTGAAGTCGTTTGTCACTATTGATGCTGATTCGGCTATTAGACAGGCGGAAAATGCCGATAAAATGCGTCGGGGAGGAGCTGACGGCAGCCTTCTCGGAATTCCTTTGGGGATCAAGGATTTACTTTGTACCAAAGGGATACGGACTACGTGTGGATCTAAGATTCTTGAGAATTTCGTACCGCCTTATGACGCTGCTGTTGTAGAAAATATAAAAAATGCAGGCGGAGTTATTCTTGGCAAACTCACCATGGATGAGTTCGCAATGGGTTCAACCTCCGAGACATGTAAATTTGGAGTACCGCAAAACCCATGGAAAGAGGGCTATGTTGCCGGTGGATCATCCGGTGGTTCTGCATCCTCAGTGGCATCTGGTGAATGTCTTGGTTCACTTGGTTCAGATACAGGTGGATCTATTCGTCAGCCAGCTTCTCTTTGTGGTATTGTCGGATTAAAACCGACCTATGGTCGTGTATCCAGATATGGTCTGGTTGCCTTCGCTTCCTCTCTGGATCAGGTTGGTCCACTTTCCCGTGATGTTGCCGATTCAGCGCTGATGATGAATGTTATCAGCGGTCATGACAAGCGTGACTCCACATCCATGAAGATGGAAACTCCTGATTTTTCCAAATCTCTGGTTGAAGGTGTCAAGGGGTTGCGAGTCGGTGTTCCTGAAGAGTACTTTGGTGAAGGGCTGGATCCTGAAGTTCGCCGCATTGTTGAAAACGGTATAAAAATCTTAAAAGATGGTGGTGCTGAGATTGTCAATCTCTCTCTGCCGCACACGGATTATTGCGTTGCGGTTTATTATCTCATTGCACCGGCAGAGGCCAGCTCAAACCTTGCACGCTATGATGGTGTTGCCTATGGATTGAGAGATCAAAAAGCGGAATCTCTTCTTGAAATGTACAAAGAGACGCGATCTGCAGGTTTTGGTGCAGAGGTGAAGCGAAGAATCCTGATAGGAACCTATGCCCTATCATCCGGGTACTATGACGCCTATTACAAAAAAGCATCTCAGGTCAGAACCCTGATTCTTAATGATTTCAACAGGGCGTTTGAGAGTTGTGATGTCATTATCTCTCCCGTAACGCCTACCCCTGCATGGAAGATCGGTGAAAATGTCGATGATCCGCTCTCTATGTATCTTTCAGACATTCTCACGCTTTCTGCAAACCTGGCAGGGATTCCGGGGATGTCGGTTCCCGGAGGTTTTAGTGATAAGGGACTGCCTGTGGGGATTCAACTGCAGGGTGCACACTTTCGAGAAGATGTACTGTTGAAAACTGCTTATAATATCGAAAAAGCTCTGGGGATGGGATCACAGATTGCCTCTCGCTAGCACAATACAAAGAAGTATTTAAATATGAATGACACATATTGGGAGAAATCTGTTGAAACTTCAAATTCCTGAAAATATACAGGCCATAACTCCATATCCGCCAGGAAAACCGTTAGACGAACTTGAGCGGGAGTACGGGGTTAAAAATTCAATTAAGCTTGCATCAAATGAGAATCCGTGGGGGCCTTCACCCAAGGCAATCGCAGCCATACAGGATGCACTCGGCAGCCTCAACAGGTACCCGGACGGGTCGAGTTACTACCTTACTCAGGCTATCGCCAAACATTTTGGTATGTCAGCCCAGGAAATTGTTTTGGGCAGTGGCTCAAATGAGGTAATTGAATTTCTGGTGAAAGCATTTGTAGGGGTGGATGATGAAGTTATCACCTCTCACCCTTCTTTTTTGATGTATCAGAAATTTGTCCAGGTACGTGGTGGAAAGAATCTGGTGCTGCCGTTAAAGGGGATGAGGCATGATCTTCAGGCTATTCTTGCATCTGTAACAGCCAGGACCAGGCTTGTATTCCTTGATAATCCGAACAATCCTACCGGCACATATATAAATCCTGCCGATTTATATACATTCCTCAGTGCAATGCCTGAGCATGTGATTGTTGTGCTTGATGAAGCCTATGTGGATTTCATGGATATGAGTTATCAGGTAGATATCTATTCGCTGATAAAAAACAGTGATGGACGTTGTCCGGTCGTTTCGTTGCGGACCTTTTCTAAAGCATACGGATTATCCGGTTTGCGTGTTGGATTTGGTTTGATGGCAAAAGAGATTGCTGATTGTCTGCATAAGGTGCGTCAACCGTTCAACATGAACAGCCTTGCTCAGGTTGCAGCTCTTGCAGCCCTCGAGGATACAGCGTTTTTTGATCAGACCATTAAGAAAACCATCACCGGTCGAAACATTTTAATGCGCGGAGTTGAAGAACTCGGTTGCAAAAGTTATCCTTCTGAGACCAATTTTTTCCTGATTGATGTGGGTGGAGATGCAGACGCTTTGTATAACGCGATGCTCTATAAAGGGGTAATTGTTCGTTCTATGAGGGCATACGGATTCCCACAATGCATTAGAATAACTATTGGAACTGATGAAGAAAATGCACGTTTTCTAAACGCGTTTTCTGAATGTCTGAAAGAACTTGAATATGTCTGATAAACACAACATAGTCACAATTGATGGCCCGTCAGGTGTTGGTAAATCGACCATCAGCAGGAAGGTAGCTGCAGCACTCGGTTTTACATACCTCGACACTGGAGCAATGTACCGGGGGGTAGCGTATTATCTGCAAGAGCTTGGAATCATTTTTGATGATGAGGCCCGTGTGGCACAGTCGCTCGACTCGCTGGTGCTGAAGTTGTTACCGGCCAGGGATGAAAATAGCGATGTAGAGGTCATTGTTTCAGGTAAAGATGTGAGCCGGCAAATCCGAACACCGGAAATGTCCATGGCGGCATCGGCTGTGTCAAAACTCGGTGCTGTTCGATCTAAGCTGACGTCCATGCAACAGGAAATAGGAAAGCATGGAAAAATAGTCGCAGAAGGCCGTGATACCGGAACTGTTGTTTTCCCTATGGCTATGTATAAATTTTTCCTTGAAGCTAATCCGGAGGAGAGGGCTCGCCGCAGGGTCTTGCAGCTTAATGAAAAAGGAGAATCTGCAGATTTTGATCAGATTCTGAAGTTAACTCTTGAGCGGGATAAGAATGACAGTGAAAGGGCACTCGCTCCTTTAAAGCGGGCAGAAGATGCTATAGCGATAGATACAACAGAGTTGAGCATTGAAGATGTTAGCAGGAAAGTGCTGGAAACGATTAAGGCTAGGAGTTTTTCGGCTTGAGCTTTTTTTCTTCAAATTAAAGAATTTTGTAAACTCAGGTAAATCTATACACTGTATATTGCGAGCAGTAATCTTTCGACAATAACGACGATTTGAGTAAAAAGGGTTTAATCCTAAATATTTCCCGCTGCTGACAAGGAAACAGACCCCTGGCTTTTATACAAATCAGGGGTCTGTTTTTTATTCGATAATAAAGTCTGCGCGTCTGTTTTGGGAATATGAAATTTCGTCCTGTCCAAAAAAGAGTGGTTTTTCCTCACCATAAGAAACGGTTCGAACTCTAGCAGGATCAGTTCCCAGGTCAACAAGGTACTGCTTGGTATTTTGGGCACGTCGCTCTGCAAGTGCTATATTATACTCGTTGGTTCCCCTGTCGTCGGTGTTTCCTTCTATGACAACATAGGCGTTCGGAATCTGGCGAATATATTCAGAATTACTTTCCATTTTCGCAACCATATCCGGTCGGATAGTTGCCTGGTCGAAGTTAAAGTAAATAGGGGAGAGGCCTCGAGTGGAGCGACCATAAAGCTTTTTATACTCTTCAGTGGGTTCAGCCATTCCTTCCGCTGCGGTGACTGAAGTGGCTGTTGATGTGTCATCAAGACTGCCTTCAATAGGAAGACTTTCTTCAGAGTAGCCACCACCTTCAGCTGCAGGGTAGCTGATTGGCGTACCTGCATCTGCACCTCCGTCCATGGTGGTTTCCGGTGGCATAACGGTTTTTTTGCCACATCCGCTGCCAAGCAACAGGATGAGGGATCCAGTAATTGCAGTGAGTAGAAGGGTGGTGCTCTTCGTTTTCATGATGCCTCCTGTAATGCTTGTGAGTGGTATAGAAAAATGAAATGCATCTGGGAATTTAGCTAATTCATTCTAGCCGCAATGGCATTGAGGTCAAGTTATTTTGTAGGGATAACCTGTGATTTCCAATTGTCATAATAGAAGTTGCGGATAGGTGATACTCTTTACAATGTACACGTGTCATGTCCTGTGTCAGGTGTCGTAAAAATGTGAAGCTTTTTCTCTTCCTGCAAGGCGTGACTGATGGAGCATAGCAGCGCCATGTAACAGAAGGAGTAACGAGGTCAGGAAGTGAAAAGGGCGAGCAGAATTAGACATCAGAGGCATAATAGGACAGCGCGTAATTTTAATGCTGTACACAATAAAAACAACAACCGCTCGAGACACTGTCAGGAGCTGTACGATTAAACACTCTAACCAATTAAATTCATGGAAATAACGCTCACCACTCCCGCCCTGCTTTTTCCTGCAGTGGCCTTTCTCCTGGTTGCCTACACAAGCAGATTTCTTGCTATTGGGGCCAGAATACGAAACCTGCATGATAGATATCAGACACGCTCGGATGCAATAATCTATAAACAAATTGTCAGCTTGAAACGACGGGTTGTACTTATTCGAAATATGCAGGCGTGTGCTGTGGCAGGACTTTTTCTTTGTATTTTTTCTATTTTTGTCCTTTTTGCTGGCTGGATGATGATGGGAAAGGTCCTTTTTGCCGGAGCACTTGTACTTTTTCTGGCTTCTCTTGGGATTTCACTTCATGAAATTCTACTCTCTGTCGATGCTCTTAACCTGGAACTGATTGATATTGAAGACAGGGTTCAGGACGACAGTAAAAACAATTTAAAAGATGCATGATATGAATACAAACGACATCTCGGAGAGTCCGTTAATGAATAGCAGATACACTTTTGCAGCAACCTGTGGCGCCGGAACTGAAACTCTGGTGGCTGGAGAAATTGAAACGTTTGGTGGTGATAAGTTTGAAGAAGGACGAGGCGTTGTCAGCTGGGAGGGGAATCTCGAGAGTGGTTACAGGGCCTGCCTCTGGTCAAGGTTTGCTTCGAGAATTCTCCTACAGGTGAAAACGTGCACAGTAACCGATGAAGAGTCGCTCTATCAGGCGGCTCTTGAGGTTAACTGGAGTGAACACATGGACGTATCCACCACGTTTGCAATTGATGCAACTGTGACTGCAGATGCGGTTATAAACCATAGCCGATTCGCGGGATTAAAGGTTAAGGACGCTATTGTTGATCAGTTCCGTGATCAATATGGTGAACGGCCTTCTGTGGATATCGAGCGTGCAGGGGTTCGGATAAATCTTCTCGTAAAGGGAGATATGGCAATTTTTGCTATCGATCTTTCCGGAGATGCTCTTCATAAACGTGGCTACAGGGTTGAAAAGAGTCTGGCACCGTTAAAAGAAAACCTCGCTGCGGCAATTGTACAGTTGAGCGGTTGGAACGCAAATTGTGATCAATCCACCCCACTTGTCGACCCAATGTGCGGATCGGGCACTTTACTTATTGAAGCAGCTCTGATGTATGGTGATATTGCTCCTGGTCTGTCTCGGAATTACTTTGGATTTACTGGTTGGAAGCAACATCAGAAATCACTTTGGGACACTCTTGTGAATGAAGCTCTTGCACGGGAGGATGCGGGTAATGAAAAAGAATGGCCGGTAATTATCGGATATGATGCAGATGCGCAGGCTGTTCGGGCTGCGAGAAACAACGTGATGAAAGCGGGCCTGGATGACAGGATTCGTATTGAAAAGGCAGAACTGGCATACCTGCAGCCCAAAGAAGGTGTCGGAACGCTTCTTTCAAACCTTCCCTTTGGGGAGCGCCTTTCAGAGACTGAACAGGTTGCCCAGCTTTACCGCGCACTTGGAAGAATAGCTAAATCTCATTTTGCAGGATGGAAGCTGGCAGTATTCATCTCAAACCCTGAACTTACAGATAGTTTTACTGTTCAGTGGGAAGATAAGCATCGGCTGTATAACGGTTCTCTGCAATGTAGAGTCTTGCAATGTGTTGTGAAAAAGGACGAAGAGCAGGATTTTACATGGCAGGTAACGGATACCCCGGTTGAGGGTGATGGTGTCGATTTCAAGAACCGCTTTCGAAAAAATCTCAAAAAGTCCCTTAAGGCGGCAAGAAAAAATGAAGTGAGTTGCTTTCGTGTCTACGATCGTGATCTTCCAGATTACAATGTGAGTATCGACATATACGAAAAGTGGGTACATGTTCAGGAATATGCGCCACCACAGACTGTTGAACCCAAAATTGCTTCTGCACGATTTCAGACCGTATTGAGATCTGTCAGGGAGATTTTTGGCATCAGGGCGGACAGGGTTTTTATCAAGACGCGTGAAATACAGCGTGGGAAAAAACAATATCAGAAAAAATCAACTCGAAGAAAAATGCATGAAGTGCGTGAGGGGAAGTGTTTCTTCCTTGCAAATTTCACCGATTATCTTGATACCGGGGTTTTTCTTGATCACCGGCCGGTAAGAGAGATGATTCACCAGAAAGCGTATGGAAAACGGTTTTTGAATCTCTTTGGATACACGGGTACAGCCACCGTGCAGGCAGCAACAGGCGGTGCAGCTACCACAACAACAGTTGATCTGTCTAAAACATATACTGACTGGGCAAAGATGAATCTGGCGCTCAACGGTTTTGCAACTGGCAAGAAAAACCGGGTCGTGAGTGCTGATTGCATGCAGTGGCTTCAGGAAGATACTGGAATATATGATCTGATATTTGTTGATCCTCCGACATTTTCCAACACCAAGAAAGAGCGACGCGTGTTCGATATTCAGCGGGACCATCATAAGCTGCTGGAGTTGGCTATGGCTCGTTTAAGTGAAGACGGTTTACTGATATTTTCTACAAACTTCAGAAGGTTCAAGCTGGATCCACAACTCAGCGAGAAGTATCAGACGACTGATATTACACGTTCGACAATTTCTTTTGATTTTGAAAGAAACCAGAAAATTCACCTGTGCTGGGAGATGAGAAAGAAGAGCTAGCTGAGCTGGCGAAAGTCCGGTACACGAGTATGAAAATGCAGGGCAGACCTTTTTCTCATTTACGGGTTCATGATATCTTTATTCGTATGATTATTTTTTTCTGAAAAGGATGGATCTATGAAAACCCTCATTGTCGAAGATGATTTTCTCGCCCGCTCTCTGCTGACCACAGTTCTTGCAGAATACGGGGTGTGTCATGTGGCGGTAAACGGGGAAGAGGCCCTTGCCGCAGTGGTGCGAGGTTTTGAAGAGAAAAATCCGTATGATCTGATTTGCCTGGATATCATGATGCCTGTTATGGATGGTCAGCAAGCCCTGCAGGAGATTCGCAAGATTGAAGAAACAATCGGAATAATGGGGATTGATGCGACGAAGGTCATCATGATTACGGCTGTGGATGACTCAAAAAATATCATGAAAGCGTTTCGTCAGGGACAATGCGAAGCGTATCTGACAAAACCGCTGGATCGGGAAAAGTTGTTGAAACATCTTGTTGATCTAGGTCTTGTGGCCGGGTAATTGTCTCAGAGTCATACACAGCATTCTCAACCGAGGTGTTAGCCTTATTCGGTTAAATATAGTCGACCTCTTTCCACCTTTTTTCCTGTGATCTGTAAAAAAAGGTCGCAGGAAAAGCATGTACCCTGTCTAATTGTAGGTGTTTATAGTTGCGGGAACCTACTCAATATATTAGGGGTAAGAGAGTAAGAAACATCTCTCAACCTTGCAGACTGGAATTGAATGAAAAAGACTATTTCATATTCCAATCCTCCGCCTGTAACCATTCCGGTTCTGCGCGAGCATTTCAGGACCACGTATACGCTTGATGAAGCTCAGGTTGAGTTGATGATCCAGAGTTCACAGCTTTCTCTTGAGGTGACATTGTCAGCAGCCAGAGAGGCTTTACTGAAGGATGACACCTGTCAGCCGTTAGCACGGGCTGCTCACAATCTGAAAGGATTGCTCCTGAATATGGGAGAAGAGAGTTGGGCACAGGTTGCGCGACAGATTGAGCAGGCAGCAATATCAAATGAAGAGTTTGATTATGCAGGGCACATTGACAGGTTGTACGTAGGAGTTGCAGCAGTAATGGGATACACTCCTGAGTAGTTTGGCTTTCAGGCCGACAGTAACTCCACACTATCATTTACAATCACTACTTTATTACTATTTACATAGAGGGACTCTCTGGTGAATAACGAGATTGAAAAACTGCAAACAAAAATAGCTGATCTCCAGAAGAATAACAGTGCACTGAAAAATCGCATAGTATCGCTGGAAGGTGCATTGGATAAAGCTGAAAGGGCCAGCCTGGTTAAAAGTGAGTATTTGGAAAATCTGAGTCACGAGATCAGAACATCCATGAACGGCATAGTCGGTATGACAGGTCTTGTCATGGAAACTGAACTCAGCCGGGAACAGGAACAATATCTGGAGATGGTTAATACATCTGTGGACCGTTTGCTGGAGGTAGTCAATGAGGTTCTTGATTATGCAAAGATCGAGGCCGGGTTGCTAGATCTTGATCAGCAGGATTTCAATCTCAAAGAGAGCCTGGATCACGATCTGTATCTTCTCAAGTTGAGTGCAGAACAAAAGGGACTCTCTCTCACCTGTAAGATTGAGCCGGATGTACCGGAATACATCTATGGTGACCCTAAACGACTGGTACAGGTATTGACCAATCTGGTGGCAAATGGCATACGTCACACCGATTCAGGTGGTGTTGCTATCTCAGTAACAAATCATGGATATGATGATAATAATCGTTTGTCTTTACTCTTCTCAGTCGATGATACAGGAGAAGGCATAGATATTGAGAAGCAGCAGCGTATTTTCCAGACATTTTGCCGTACCGACTTATCCGGCGGAATAACTGCAGGTGGAGTAGGGGTAGGGCTTACAATCTGTTCTCAACTGGTGAAAATGATGGGAGGAGAGTTGGGACTGGCTTCAAGCAAAAAGGGATCAACATTCTGGTTCTCTCTTCCATTTAAAGAAGTGGCCGATTTTGATTTCAAGATTGAAGTAGACGAGCTTACCAAAACACGACAGGCTGAAACTGCGTATTATGCACTGCAGGGGGCAAAAATACTTCTGGCAGAGGATGAACCTATTAACAGTGTTTTGACCGAGACTATGCTTACTAACGCCGGCGTAGAAGTTGTATGCGTTGAAAATGGCCAGGAGGCACTGGATAAAACCAAAGAAGAAGATTTTAACCTTATTCTGATGGATGTTCAGATGCCGGTCATGGATGGTTTGGAAGCGACCAGAAAACTTCGTTCAAGAGAGAAGAAGAGTGGCAGGAAATCGACACCGGTTATAGCTCTTACAGCTCTCGCTATGCAGGGTGACAGGGAAAAGTGCCTGCAGGCCGGAATGGATGATTATCTTACAAAGCCCATTGAAAAGTCACAACTGCTTGGGATATTGTCCAGGTATATGACCAGTTCCGCCCTCGTTGTGGACAGTGATATGGAAAGTCAGCAGGTGATGGTTCGTTCACTGGTGGAAAATGGCTGGAACGTGACAATAGCAGAGACTGGAAGATCTGCCATGTATGAGGCTTCACTTAACCGATTTGATCTTATTCTGCTTGATACCAAAATGCCTCAAATGGATGGAGTCGAGGCGGCCAGGGTTATTCGTAAGCTTGAGGAATACTCTGGAAGACATGCATATATTGTCGGGATTGGTGTTGGAAACGGCGGTGAAGAAGAAAAATGCATAGAGAGTGGTATCGACGGCTATATAGAGCGACCTGTAACCAGGGATAAAATTAGTGAGAAGTTGCAACATGTACAGAGATAGATTTCTTTTTGCCGGGTTATTGTTGTCAATAGACGGTTGAATGAACGAAAAACCGGTAAAATGGCCATTTGAGCTAATTTACTTGTATGGTAGTACTACTCCACGTATAATGTCCCGCTGGTCAGTAGCAAGGAAATACTCTGGGGTGCCGATACGCTGCAACTTCGCGCAAGCTGCCGTCTGGCATTCTCAGAGGAAATAATGTTTTTTGGTAACCACTCATCATCTATGATCAGCTATTCGCACGTAAGTCTCGACACTTTCGGATATGAACTCCCTCCCCGAATTCTCACTTCAGAGGAAATAGAAAACAGGTTAGCTCCGGTTTATGAGCGTCTAAAACTGCCGCAAGGCCGTCTTGAGCTAATGAGCGGAATCCGTGAGCGGAGGCTCTGGCTGGATGGAACCCGGCCAAGTGAAGCCGCTGCAAAAGCGGGCAGGCGTGTGCTTCAGGCAGGTGATATTGATCCCGCCGAGGTTGAATGTCTGATATTCACCTCTGTATCGCGTGATATGATGGAGCCTGCAACAGCCTCTTTTGTTCACAACGCTCTCGGTCTGCCTGAATCCTGTCTGATCTTTGATATCTCCAATGCATGTCTCGGATTTCTGGATGGTATGATAACCCTGGCTAATATGATAGAATTAGGGCAGGTGAAAAATGGACTTGTGGTCTCGGGGGAAACAGCTGAGGAGCTACTTGATTCAACCATTCGTACTCTGGTGGCTGATCAAAACCTGAGTAGGAAGACCATAAAACCGGCTTTTGCTTCTCTTACAATAGGGTCCGGGTCCATGGGCCTGTTTATGAGAAGAGCTGTTGAAAACGAGACAAAACCACGTCTTGTTCATGGTGCCTGGCGGGCCAGTACGCGATATTCAAATCTTTGTCATGGTAATCAGGCAAGCGGTAACTCGACGCTGATGGCGACCGATTCCGAAGAGCTTCTCCACAGGGGAGTTGAAACTGCCAATCACACCTGGCGAGAATTTTCGAGAAAGCCTGGCTGGGGTGCTGAAGATATTGATGGATTTTACTGTCATCAGGTTGGAACGGCGCACGCACGATTGCTTTTTGACACTCTTGGTCTTGATATTTCTAAAAACTTTGAGACACTTGCCACACTCGGCAATGTGGGCTCGGTCTCAGCACCGATTACCTTAGCTCAGGCAATGGAACAGGGAAGATTTGGTCCGGGACAAAAAGGAGCGTTGCTAGGTATAGGCAGCGGCATTAACTGCCTTATGCTGGGCATCGAATGGGACAAATGATAACAGGTGAAATAGACAGAAAGCAGGCAAAAAAACTGCTTGAGCTCGCAAGACAGACAATCTATGCAAAATTGCATGATCAGGCATTAGCGATAGAACAGCCTGAAGATGATTGCTTTAACGAGAATGCTGCAACGTTTGTAACTTTAAAGATTGCTGGCCAACTGCGTGGATGTATAGGATCGCTAAGCCCCACAGTTTCACTCTGGGAGAGTGTTAAAACGAATGCGCTCAGTTCTGCTTTTCATGATTCCAGATTCAGTCCACTCACAGCTGATGAGCTTAAAGATGTTCATATAGATATTTCAATTTTGACTTCTCCTGTCGATCTTGTCTATGTTGACGCAGAAGACCTCATTACCCTTTTGCGACAGGGCGTTGATGGTGTTATTTTGCAATATGGCAGTAGAGGAGCCACCTTTCTGCCTCAGGTCTGGAAGCAGTTGCCGACGGCCGAACTCTTTTTGGGACATCTGTGTCTTAAGGCAGGTCTTTCAGAAAATTGCTGGCGGGAAGACCACCCAACAATTCAGACGTATACTGTTCAAAGTTTTGCAGAGGAAGAGGTATGAAGGAACTGGTATTACCGGAACATCTGGCTGAAAAAATGGAACAGCTTTACCAGCAGATGGAAAAGGATTACAGCAATGTAGCGAGAGCCCTTGAATTCAGTTGTGAGGGATGCCCGGATAACTGCTGTGACTCCTATTTTCAACATCACACGTACGCTGAGTGGGCATATCTATGGCACGGTTTACGTCAGATGCCACAGGAAAAGCAGGACCAGATTCGAGGTTGGGCTGAAACGTATATAGCGGAGTGCCGCAAGGCCGAAGATAAGGGTGAACGCCCACAGGTAATGTGCCCACTCAATGAAGAAGGGCTCTGTATTCTTTATGCCCATCGTCTGCTGGTCTGCAGAACGCACGGTGTGCCTGCACGAATGCGTCGCCCGGATGGTAAGGTTATGCCGTTTCCCGGATGTTTTCGCTGTCAGGATATTGTTGAAGAACGTGAAAAAACCGGCCTTAAAACTCCCCACGTTGAACGAACGCCCTTACTGATGGAACTGGTCAAGGTGGAGGATGAGTTTCTTGAGCATAAACGCCACATGTATCCTCGACTGAAGCTGACTATTGCTGAGATGATAGTCAATGGTCCGCCGTCAATCCCGACCCCGCACTGCGAACGATAGCAATTCTCGATCTATTTAGCGTTGTATATTTTTGCCCTCTGAGGCTTTGAGAAATAATGACAAAAGAAGAAAAGTTTCCTGGCGACCTCTGGGATAAAGTAGGGTCTTTGGAAGATATTGAAACCATGCAGGTCCTGACTAGGCTTTTTGATGTGTATGAGCTACAACTACAGAATAATCCTCAGGATGGCGCAGCTCAGCAGTTCTTTAAGTACCTTGAGCAGGCCATTGCCCAGGCCTCGGAATGTAACCTGAATCGTCGATAGCCCGCATTTCAGGTTATATGTCAGTCGCCGCCGTGATCTTTTCGACTTCCAAGTCATTTTTCAGAGGATTTTCTGTAATTGTCGGCAGGGAAATGATGAATGTCGTGCCTGAACCTGGGGTTGAAATAAAGTCCAGATTGCCCTTGTGATGCTTAATAATACCGTATGAGATAAAGAGCCCAAGCCCGGTGCCATCTTCTTCTGTTTTGGTTGAAAAGAATGGCTCAAACATGCGGTCCTGGTTGTCATAGGCAATGCCTGTTCCTGTATCAGAAACCTCAATAACCATTCCAGCACCGCTTTTTCTCGTTTTAACCGTCAAGAGGCCGCCACCGTCTATCATTGCGTCCACAGAGTTCATTGTGAGATTGAAGAGGACCTGCGTTATCTGGTCGACAATGGCATCGACCTGAGGGAGTGAGTGGTCGTAATCTTTTTTCAAACGAATCCTGTTGGCAGAGAAGTGCTTTTTCTGAAAAAGCAAAACGTTGTCAATAAGATTGTGGATATCTATTCGGGTGAGTCTTCCGGTAGACGGTTTGTTGAGTCGTTGGAGGTTCTGGATCAGTTTTTTCATTCGTTCGCATTCCTCCAGACCCAGCTCCAGAAGCTGTTTGTCACTGCCGGACATTCCGTCCCGTTTATGGAAGTCGTCAATGAGATATTTTAATCCCATAAGCGGATTTCCAAATTCATGGGCGATGGATGCCGATAATCTGCCGAGAGCACTAAGCTTTTCAGCATGAAGTAGCTGGAGTTGAGTGTTTCTTCTTTTCTCTACTTCAGTATTCATTCGTGTGACAGTACGCTCCAATTCTTCGAAGAGTCGTGAATTTTTCAGTGAAATTGCAGCTTGTGTGCCAAGGAGGTGCAAGAGCTCCTGTCTGTCCGGCGGGAAGGCACCGGTGGCAAGGTTGTTCTCAAGGTAGAGGATACAAAAAATCTCACCCTGATGAATAATAGGCATACAGAGCAACGATCGTGGCTTTTTCTGTAAAATATACGAGTCGTTGGTGAAGAGCCCTTCCTTGCAGGCGTCGTTAAGTACAACGTCTACAGCTGCGTGGGTGACGTAATTTACTATTGCGACTGAGGCGATATCCTGAGAGCTTATCGGGGTATCTGTAAGCGTGACGATTGAACTGCGATAGATAGACCCTCGCACCTTTATTTTCCAGTCATGCTTATCACGAAAGATGAGAAATCCGCGCTGGGCACCTGCACTTTCAAGCATTATCCGCATCATCTTTTTTAACAGTTCATCAAGTACCATTTCACTGTTGAGAATGCGGGAAGCCTTGATAACCGTCATCATATCAAGCCGGGAACCGCCCTCACCGGGAAGTAGGGTGTTTGACATGGGGATGGTTCCACTGGAAGCCAGGCTCTTTTGGGTATGTGCTGAAGGAATAACCCACTCCTGTGCATCAAGATGATTAACTTTTGATACAGCACCCCATCGCTGATAGCAGTAGCGGGCCTCCCTCATGTAAGGACGTGCTATGTGTGCTTTTCCTTTACTATTATAGAACCTCGCCGCACATTCATAGGCCAGAGCTTCTTCTTGAAGATATTCGTGTTCCTTGGCGAGATGAATGGCCTTGTCATACCATTCCATGGCTTTTTCAGAATTGCCGCGAATGCGTTCACGCTCAGCTTCGACAAGGCTGAATTTGTGCTCATAATTTTGCGGTGCATAACGGGCCCATATCTTCAACAAGTTCTGGTTTTTACGGATTATGAAACTGGAAGCAATTTTTTCTGAAGCGTTGAAGTTTCCATATTCTGCCAGTCGAGCCAGTGAGTCGTAAAAGTGAAAGACAGGCAGAAAAACAGAAGAGGTGAGGCTCGGGAGATATCCTTTTGCCTTATCAGAATAGTCCAGAGCCTGGCGGTAGTTGTTAAACAGCACAGCATGACTAAGCTTGATTATCATTGCAAGACAGTATGATGATTTGTCACCTGATTGCAGATAGCCGGAGAGCTGAATATCTTCATCGAAATATTGGCCTTTCAGGATCGCTGGTTCGCGGGTTTCTTCCGTAAGGTTATTCACTGCCTGGCGAATAACCTTTATCCTGTTGAGCTGAAGTTGTTGATTGAGCCTGTCTATTAAAGTGAAATGCTGTTCTATTTCTGATCGGGTGGTGCTGAGATTACTGCCTTGAAAATAGTGGCGAAATGAAAGAGAGCAGGCAGCATTGGCTGATGTATCAAGATCTCCGTTTTTAAGCCCTTCCTGAATAGCAATCTTAAGCGGTTGAAGTGTAGTTCGGATGTGCGACTGCCAGTGGGCTATGAAACTGTTATAAATATATGTGGGCAGCCCTCCCGTCTTTTCGTCAGCCATATCTTTTCTGAGCTGCAGGGCTGTACTGGCAAAGAGGTTAGCGCGCGGAATATTTCTGGCAGAGGAGGCACAGAGCAGTAATCCATGAGTCAGGTAGCCTGTAACTGAAGATTCAACGCTGTTTCCATAACGTAGAGTCAGCCGAAGAGCATGTTCACTCAGTAATGGTAGAAGGTGAGGATTTGCCGTGTAGGCAGCAGTGCCCATATCGTGCAGAAAGCCTATGGTAAGAAGAGCTTTCCTGTCAGTCATCTGAGGAAGATTACGTAGCTGGGATTGACTAACCCCGAACAGTCGAGTCCGGCTTCTCATCAGTGATAATAGCATCTGGAGTCGGGATGGCTGTTCTGGAATTTGTACACCCAGACGAAAAAGCATTTCGCGACAGCAGTCAACAGCCTGGGCAGGCAAGCTCTGAGCTTTCAAAGAACGTACACGAGTTCGATAGACTCTTGCAATATCCTCCACGTCGGTTGAGTACTTTGTAACCGCTCGGAAGTACAATTCAACGTCATCATAGTCTGAGCACAAAAATGCTGTTTCACATCCCTCAATATGTAGGGTGACAGCAAGACTATTGTCAGTGTGCCAGGAGTCATCAGACAAACAGGATAGCCCCCGCAGTATGTAGCTATGTGCGGAGGTGTAATCAGACGATCGCTTTGCCTTTTTTGCCGCATCCAGGTTGACTTTGGCGAGTTGGATTTTTTCCGATTCGTCGGTTATCTGGTCGATACCGCAGTTGAGGTGGCTTGCTATTTCAAAGAGTTGTCTGTCGTAGTGTGTTGTAGCAACAGTGTTAAGCAATATTCTTCCGGCCTTGTATCGAACAATCCTGCAATTGTCGCTACTTATCTGCTGATGAATGGCCTGCCATATCTGGTCGTGTGCGAAGTGAAAATAGGATTCATCAGCTATGGATGGCATAGGCTTTTTAAGAATAAAGCCCTGACACAAGGCATCATGCAATTCTTTGAGGCACTCTTCTGCAGAGTAGCCGAGAAGTTTTGTGAGCAGCTGAATTGAGAATGTATGACCAATACAGGAGGCTATCTTTAAAAGATTGCGAGTGGATTCGGTAAGGTCTTCTATTCGCTTAACCAGTAAATCAGCAATGTTTTTTGTCAGGTGGCTATTAGAAACCTTTTCTTCATCCCATTCCCATCGGTTGTGCCGAGACGAATACCTGAGGTGGGACTCTCTGTTTATAGAGTAGAGAAATTGTTTAAGATAAAAAGGGTTTCCTCCTGTTTTTTTGTGACAGATTGTTGCAAGGCTTGCGATATCTTGAGTCTCAAGATTGAGTGTTTGTTCGAGGAGGAGACTGGTATTCTGAAGATTGAGTTCACCAACAGGGAGACGTTTAGTCTGATGGAGGTGGCTGTTTTCGCGTGCATAGATAAATCGGCTAAGCTGGTTCTTGCCATCGTCCAGTTCATCACGATAAGTTGCGATAAACATGAATCCGCCGAGATCAGCGGAGCCGAGCAAAGTATCGAGCAACTTGAGACTGTCGGGATCAGCCCAGTGGAGGTCGTCGAAAAAAAGGATTAATGGAGGACCTGCATGACAGGCAGCTTGAAAGAAGCTCTGAAAAACCCTGGTAAATCGGAGTTCAGTCTCTACGGGGTTGAGTTCAGAGATTGATTCCTGTTTGCCAAGTATAAGATCTAGCTCCGGGATAAGTTCGGTAAGAACCTTACCTTCTCCATTAAGAGCTTTTAAAAAATTTCTTTTCCACAGATCAATCGATTCCTTGCCCTCTGAGAGAATTTGTCGAACCAGATGCTGAATCGTTACTGAAAAGGCGGCATAGGGGGTTATACTTGAAACCGGTTCAAAGCTGCTCTGCAGGAAATAGTTTTTTTCACGCGATAAGCGCTTTTTGAACTTCTGCACCAGAGAGCTTTTACCGACGCCGGATGGACCCGAAATCAGGTATATTACAGATTCTCCATCTTTTAGCAGATGCAGGCCAGAACTGAGTACTTCCAGTTGATTGTCTCTGTCATACAGCCTGTTGGAGATGTTAAGTGTTCGTAAAGTTTCTTCACCTCCCGGCTCAAAATTACCGATAGTTCCATGTTCTCTTAAGCTATGGAGACAGCGTTTCAGGTCGGCAATGACTCCGTAACTGTGCTGATATCGATTTGAAGGAGACTTTTCAAGAAGTTTACTGATGATCGCTGAAAGTGGGCCCGGAATATCTGCATTAAGTTTGCTGGCAGAAGGAGGTGTCTGGGCAAGGTGAGCATGAACGAGTTCAGCCGGTTCTGTCGTTTCAAACGGCAGCGATCCGGTGGCGAGCTGAAAGAGTGTCACCCCAAGGGAATAAAAGTCGGTACGGTAATCGACAGCAACCTTAAGGCGTCCTGTCTGCTCCGGCGAAATGTACGGCAGGGTACCGTCAAGCAGAGATGATTGTAACTCGTTATTGTCGTCAGCATCACTTGAGGTCGCAATATTGAAATCAATGAGTTTAATTCGCTTTTTATCGTTGCTGACAAGAATGTTGGAAGGGTTCAGATCTTTGTATATAATTTTTCTGGAGTGAACCTCTTCCAGTGCGCGAGTCAGTTCAATGCCAATCTGCAGTATTTCGATAGTGTCAAAAATAGTGCTTTGCAGTGCCTCTTCAAGGGTGAGGAATTCGCCTTGCAAGTCTTCAAGCACCATCGCCAAGGTGTTGTGGTGTTTTTCGAGCCCTAGTGTCTTGATGATGTAATTGGAGTCAAAAGAAGCCAGGAGGAGATACTCATGGCGAAGGCGATTAAGTCGATCGGTGTCAGGACGATCACCTTTGACCAGCTTGATGACAACGGCTTGCCGGGTTGATTTCTGTAGAGCCCGATATACGACTGTGTTGCTGTTTTCGTATATTTTCTCAGTTGTTGTGTATCCGGCAATTGTCGGCACAGATATCTCCTGCTGCTAAAATTAACCTATTTGCGGGAAGCTGAAACTATTGAAGCTGAATATTGTAACAGTCACCAGCAATAAAAGGCAAACCGTAAAAACAGGGAATATCGTCTTCATCAGTGCTTTTATGTGAAAATCCTGAAGTGAATATACCTCTTATGAGTATGGTTTGAGTAAATTCAGATTGATAACAGCATTTCTGCAATGGTGTCAGCTCCATTTTCATATACCGGAGGTTGACGGGGATTGGCGAGTATTTCAGGAAGGCGGGCAATCCATCGCCCTTGAATAAAATCATCCACGGACAACAGGGTGCCTTTCATCTGATTCTGTATATATTTTTCCAGGATTTGAGACTCGGCAAAATCCGGTCGGGTAATACAGCATATCCGTGTTCCAGCCTGGTAGCATTCAGCGGTTGTTGAGTATCCGCTTTTGCATAGTACAAGATCAGCTGCAGCAACGATGTCCGGGTGATAATATTGCGAGGTGCGGCCCAGTGCCAGACAATTATCTGAGATGGTTTGGGTCGAGGGTTGTCCGGCGAGAATATAATAGTTGTTTGAATGATTGCGTATTTGATGCCAGGCAGGCATGTTAAAGTCGATTCCGCCCATGGAGATTACAATGAGTTGCTGATCACGAAGATCTAAAGACTTCCTTATGTCTGCAGTGGGAAGGCGGCGTTTGCGAAAAACTGGAGGAACTGTCGGGGCTGTACTGATTGGTTTACAGACAGGCGTAACCTGAATATGATAATCTGCCATTCCATATATCTCTGAAAGGGTCTTTATTGATCTGAAAAGATCCGGGTGTTCAGGTACAAAGTTTTGGTAAATCCAGTCCCATGTGAAGTTTTCAATGAGTATGGACGGGATCTTTGCAATTTCAGCTGCCTGGATTCCCATCGGCGAAATATCACAAATAACAGCATCACAACCGTTCATTGCTTTTGCCAGTTGATCTACAGGTATTTGAGAGGACTGCAGCATGCTGTCGAGTGCAGCTATAGTCCCGGGGATATTATTACGCAGGGCATCATATTGTACAATCCCCACATCAGTTGCAACCCGATGGAAGCTTATATTCTTGAGTGATTCCTCAAAAAGATGTTTGGGAGCTGTTGTGAACAGTACGATTTCAAGTGATGGGTGGCGGGATTGCAGGGCTTCCAGTATGGCAATTGTTCTGGTTGCATGGCCGAAACCATGGGGCGTAATACAGGCTGCAATGCGCTTCATGATACGGTAAACCTCAGTAATTAGAAAAATGTACTACAAGATAACCCCGGTTCATTCAATGTAACCGGCGAACACCTTGAAGACAAGCTGTGCTGATAGACTGGAATACTAAAGACTTTACAAAAATAAACAAAAAATATAATGACAAAACGTTACAATATGGAGCCGATTGGTGAAATCCGCTCATGCTATACTGAAAAGTTCGGAATCCCCAGGCAGCCGGGCCTCGTTACAGCCGCTGTTGGACAGCTTGAATTTTACCCTCCGTATAACAGAGAGGAGATGTTCAAGGGGTTGGAGGCGTTTTCTCATATATGGGTCATTTTTATCTTTCACGAGACTATTAATGAAGGCTGGAAGCCGACGGTGCGACCGCCGAGGCTTGGTGGACAGAAGCGGGTTGGGCTCTTTGCCAGCCGTAGTCCGCATAGACCCAATCATCTTGGAATGTCGGTGGTGCGTCTTGAAAAGATACGGGTGGAGAAGGGGAGCGTAAGCCTTGAACTTTCAGGTGTTGACCTGCTCGATAGAACCCCTGTGGTAGATATTAAGCCGTATGTTCCTTATTCAGACGGTCCTGAAGATGCCACCTGTGGTTATGCGCGTATGCCGGTCGGCCAAAACCGTGTGGAATTTTCGCCAGAGGTGGAGCAGTTTTTAGTCTATTATCAGCAGGCTACAGGTCGAGATCTACGGGAACTGGTGCTTCAGACACTACGTAACGACCCTCGTCCGGCTAGCCAACGTGCCGCCGGGCGTGAATTTGGTATGTTGTTGTGGAATGTTAATGTTCGCTGGCGAGTTGTTGACGATGGTTTCGAAGTGTTTAACTGCGAAGAGCGAAACAGCGATACGCCGCAGTAATATGTGCGCAGATGCGATCTGCGCAAAAATCACGGTGAGATGGAGCCTTCTATCAAGCAAAGAACACGACCACCCATCTCATAGTATCCTCGTTCAACGTCATAATCGAGACTGGTGCCGACGACCTCAATGGTTTCACCCTCTATCCGCGTCTTACCCGGACAGTTCACCATCCGCGTCTCATCATCATAATAGAAGAGGTCGGTATAGAGGTGCTGATCAGCAGCCGGTTTGGTGATAACAACGTTGTCCATCAGGGTGAGGTGTTGTGTTGAGCCGTTAAAGATGCCACGTTCCGCAACAACATTTGTTGCTTCACCTTCGTTGTTAAATAAGTCCGCGTTGACCTGATCAAGAATGTACTCATTAGGTTTTTCAGTTGTGAAGGCCGATTTAGAGTGAATCTCAGCTGTCATTCTACCATTCTTACTTTGAAGGATACGGACTGTTTCCATGTTGAAGTTCTGGGCTTCCAGGTCTCTCGTGGAGGTTATTTTTTTGTCATAGGAAACGCGGGGAGTGAGGAAGTTACCGATAGGTATCCGCCAGACTGGAAAGGTGATTATCAGGCCAAGTGGTATAAGCCAGATCAGGTTTCGTCGTTTGATCATCATCCGAGAGTATATTCCCGAAGAAGTTTCTGTAACTCTCTACGAGCACTAAGGATCAGTGTGCAGGCATCCCTGACAGCTCCTTCCCCGCCCGGTCGTGAAGTTACGTAGTGTACAACGTCCTTAAGTTCATCAGCTCCATTGGCTGGCGTAATGGATAATCCCACTTGTTGAAGCAAGATCAGATCAAGCCAGTCATCACCCATATAGGCAACCTCAAATGGTTTAAAACCGGTTTTTTTAAGGATCTCTTTGAACGCTTCATTCTTTTTTCGCGCACCCTGATAAATATGAGTCATTTTCAGTTCGGTGGCGCGACGCTCAACCATAGGAGATTTCCTGGCAGTGATAATACCAGTTTCGACACCTGCCTGGTGTAGTAGGCTGATACCGAATCCGTCCTGAGTGTTGAATGATTTCAATTCTTCTCCACTGCTTGAGTAGTGCAGGGTGCCGTCAGTCAGCACACCGTCAACATCAAGCAGCAGAAGTCGTATGTTTTTGGCTTTTTCAAGAACCAGTGCGCTGACTCCGGCCGGATGCGTTTTTTCACCACGTTCACGCGCTATCTGGCGGTATCCGTCCATTACTTCACAATCAGAAGGATAACCACCAGGGGAGGATGGAGTGCAGGGTTCTGTCATAATGTCTATTGGTTTGACTAAGAGGTTGTTCGAGAATTGCAATTTTGTCTCGAATCGAGGCATTTATAAAAAACAAGCGCAGTCATATGTTGAATATTACGAGCATTGTTTTTTATAAATAACGAAGAGTTGGGGCAAAAGGGCATTGTTGGACAGCCTCCTCGGGGAATTCTAATCAGATCAGGCCGGTCACAGCCTCACGAATACGCAACAGCTGAACGAGCAAGTCTTCGATCTGGTCGAGCGGAATTGAATTAGGGCCGTCACATAGTGCCTTATCCGGATCAGGGTGTATTTCCATAAACAGCCCGTCAATACCGGCAGCAATTGCAGCGCGTGTAAGCGGGGCTATAAATTCGCGCTGTCCGCTGGATGATCCACCGGCACCACCTGGAAGCTGAACTGAATGGGTAGCATCAAAAACAACAGGACAACCAAGTGAACGCATAATTGGAAGTGAACGCATATCCACGACCAGGTTATTGTAGCCAAAACTTGCACCACGTTCCACGAGCATCACTTTGCTGGAGCCGGATTCACGCAGTTTATTCACCACGTTTTTCATATCCCATGGTGAAACGAACTGGCCCTTCTTGACGTTTACCGGCTTTCCGCTCTTAGCAGCAGCCGAGAGCAGGTCGGTCTGGCGACAGAGAAAAGCAGGGATCTGTATGATATCAAGTACCTTTGAGGCAGCCTCAACCTGATGTACTTCGTGAATATCAGAAACTACAGGAACCTGAAGTTCTTCACGAAGGCGACCAAGGATCTCAAGACCATCTTTTAAGCCTGGTCCGCGATATGAGGTTATTGAGGTGCGATTTGCTTTGTCAAATGAGGCCTTGAACACATAGTTGATGCCAAGCCGCGAACAGATTTCCTTCATTTGTGTGGCAACTGTTCTGGCCAGGTCTTCAGACTCAAGTGCACAGGGACCACCAATCAACATCAATGGCTGGTCGCTGCCGACACTGAAACCAGTGCCGGCAGGAGATTCGATCGTAACTGGAGAAATCTCAGTCATCAGTTATTTACCCAGTTTTTTTGCAAGTGCTGCGCTGATGAAATCCCTGAAAAGCGGATGTGGCTTCATCGGTTTTGACTTGAATTCAGGATGGAACTGACAGCCCAGGAACCATGGATGATCAGCAATTTCAACTATCTCTACCAGGTTGTTGTCCGGGGATGTTCCTGCGATAGTCAGGCCGTTTTCTTCAAGGATAGCTCTGAATTCATTGTTGAATTCAAAGCGATGACGATGGCGTTCTGAAATCTCTTCCTGTTGATAGGCCTTGGATGCATAGGTCTCTTCTTTGAGCACGCATGGATACGCACCAAGTCGGAGAGTTCCACCCAGGTCAGAGGTTTCGTCGCGCACCTGCTTCTGGTTGGTTCTATAGTCAAACCATTCCTTTATCAGGTAGATAACAGGTTGATCTGTCTCAGGATCGAGCTCTGTTGAGTTTGCGCCTTTCAGTCCAGCGACATTACGGGCATATTCAACAACAGCAAGCTGCATACCGAGACAGATACCGAAGAATGGTATCTTGTTTTCTCGGGCATATGTGATCGCTTTGATTTTGCCTTCTATGCCTCGCTTTCCAAAGCCGCCAGGAACAAGAATGCCGTCGCAGCCATCGAGCAGCGTTGCGGGATCTTTTACTTCAAGGTCCTCTGCGCTTAGGTAACGCAATTCAACCTTGGTGCCTTTTGCCATACCACCATGAACAAGTGCTTCATGGAGACTTTTGTAGGATTCGGTCAGGTCAACATACTTGCCGGTGATAGCAATAGTTACCGTGTTCTTCGGGTTCTTGATGCTGTGAACCAGTGCTTCCCATGGCTTAATGTTTGGTTGACCGGTCCAGATGTTAAGGAGTTCGAGAATCTTGGTGTCGAGCCCTTCACGGTACAGGTTGATTGGCAACTCGTAGATCGTGTCGCAGTCAATTGCTGTGATAACCGCATCTTTCTGAATGTTGCAGAACAGTGCTATCTTTGCCTTGAGGCTCTCATCAAGAGGTACCTCGGTTCGGCAGATAAGGATGTCCGGCTGAATACCATCGGCCCGCAACTCTCTTACTGAGTGCTGGGTCGGTTTGGTCTTCACTTCACCCGCGGTTTTAATATACGGCACCAGGGTAAGATGAACAAATAGAGAGTAATCACGGCCAAGATCACCACGTAATTGGCGAATGGCTTCAATGAACGGCAGTCCTTCGATATCGCCGACAGTTCCGCCGATCTCAATGATAGCTACATCGGTACTGCCGTCTAACTGCAGTACTGCAGCCTTGATCTCATCTGTAATGTGCGGAATTACTTGTACTGTTCCGCCAAGATACTCGCCACGCCGTTCTTTGGATATTACAGAATGATAAATACGCCCGGAGGTGTAATTATTCTTCTGTGCCATAACGGC
This sequence comes from Desulfosediminicola flagellatus, assembly GCF_005116655.2. Taxonomy (GTDB): domain Bacteria; phylum Desulfobacterota; class Desulfobulbia; order Desulfobulbales; family Desulfocapsaceae; genus Desulfopila; species Desulfopila flagellata. The sequence goes on from NZ_CP050698.1 coordinate 5,971,580, forward strand.
GTTAGTGTAGCGCTCGTAGTGCCCCATATCCAGATCCGTCTCCGCACCGTCATCGGTTACGTAAACTTCACCATGCTGAAACGGGTTCATTGTTCCCGGATCGACATTGATATAAGGGTCGAGTTTTTGAAATGTTACTGTGAGCCCACGGCTTTCGAGCAATGCTCCTAAGGCTGCTGACGCAAGACCTTTCCCTAAGGATGAGAGCACGCCGCCGGTGACAAAAATGAACTTGGTCCGTTTGGTATTCTGTGTCGTTTTCATGTCCGGCACTATAGCAATCGAGTTCGCTTTTTTAAATAGAAAAATAGCGAACTCGTGTGAAAGATGAAATCAGGAATTATACCAATTTTGTAGCAAAATAGCGGAGCAAGGTAGATATACCTGATAGGGTTGCTTGTCTGAGCCTGTTGTAGTGCATATTTTCTTATAGAATCAAGGAAATCAACCTTACGGAGGCATGTAATGCAGTATACATTTATCTTAAGCGCATTTCTAGTGGCGATAGCAAGTGCTTTGGCTGTAGAAGCCCGGGCAGCTGATACATATAAAACCGCTATATTCGGTGGCGGGTGTTTCTGGTGTATGGAACCGCCGTTTGAGCAGGTAGAGGGAGTGGTTGACGTAAAAGCAGGTTATTCCGGTGGAAAAGAGAAAGATCCTACCTATGAGCAGGTGTCTTCAGGCCGGACCTCGCATCTTGAATGTGTCCAGGTAGTCTATGATCCTGAAAAAGTTTCATACAGAGAACTGGTCGAAGTTTTCTGGCATCAGATTGATCCTACCGATAAAGGCGGTCAGTTTGCTGATAGAGGGAATCATTATACAACCGCAATTTTTTACCACGATGATGAACAAAAGGCGATTGCCGAACGTTCCCGTGATGAGCTTGATAGCTCAGGAAAGTTTGACAGTCCTGTGGTAACGAGCATTTTACCGGCTACACTTTTTTACCCTGCAGAAGAATATCATCAGGATTATTACCTGAAAAATGTTCTTCATTATTCCGCTTATAAAACAGGATCAGGGCGGGCCGGGTATATTGAGCGGGTCTGGAAAGCAGATACGAAAAGCGAATATGTGAAACCGTCTGAAGCAGAATTGCGTGAGAAGCTTAACGCGATGCAGTTCAACGTTACCCAGAAGGATGGCACGGAACCTGCATTTGATAATGAGTACTGGGACAATAAAGACGCAGGGCTTTATGTGGATATTGTTTCCGGGGAACCGCTTTTCAGTTCAACAGATAAGTTTAAATCAGGAACCGGCTGGCCGAGTTTTACTCAACCTGTTGATGGGGGAAATGTTGTCCTGAAGTCTGATCAGTCTCTTTTTATGGTACGTACTGAAGTGCGGAGCAAGAAGGCGGACTCACATCTTGGACATCTCTTTGACGATGGGCCGGAGCCGACAGGAATGCGATATTGTATCAATTCTGCATCGTTACGCTTTATCCCTGTTGAGAAGCTCGAAGATGAAGGGTATGGCGAATATCTCCATCTTTTCAAGTAACCACATAAACGAATAGAGTGTTAGTCTGTAAAAAGCGCAGTTTCAATGTGATTGAAACTGCGCTTTTTTTTTCGTGATTTTTACAGGTTGGTAGTGAGAAAAGAGTGTCTATTTGCCGTTAAGAATGTCTTCGACGGTTTTACCAGCTATTCGCGTGGTGAAGATCTCTTCAAGCAGCGGAGCAACATAGGTATAATCTTCTTCACCGAGCATGAAACCGGGAAGAGGCTGTCCGTTGAGCACATTGGCTCGGGCACCGATTATACGTGGGGTATCTCCGAGTTTGTCTGCAACTGTTTTGTAGGCTGAGATGTCAAGCAGGGCGACCAGTACATCCAGCATATTGCCCCAGTATTCACGTTGTCCGAGATGTTCTGTCAGTTGACTTATTGCTGTAGATGCAGCGATATACTTTTCAGATACAACAGCTGCCCGGTTTGGTGAGCACGTATGCAGTGACAGAAAACATCGACAGCTAAACGGGCGTGCAGGGTAAATGGCGCAGATTGCATCCTCTAAAAATGGACACGGGGAATATGAAGGATCAGTTTCTGGTTCCGGCTCTCTGCCAGCCAGGCAGGCTGCACCAAACTGGTTGATGGTTTGTTTCGGCCGCTGGGGAGAATTTGCCAGATTGAGTTTATCCACCAGCCACTGCTCTTTATTCTCCTGGATAATATATCGAAGAATATGTTCTCCCTCCAGAGCTGTAATAGTTACATTCTGGGTGCAGCAGGTGGCGCAACCCTTCTGGCAGGCCCACTCTTCTTGTGTTGACCATGTTTCGAATGCATCGTAGATAATCTGGAGAATCTGTGATTTCATAATAGAGTAAGGAGATTGGCAGAGTTTGGTGGAAACGTAATGTGGTATTTATTGTCTGTCATCAGGCGTATCTGTTGATGTCGGTTGGTCATCCGGTTCCTGAACATAGCCGGTACCGAGGCAATCGGGACAGTCATCCCAGTCCATAACAAAGCGGCTTACACCTCGAAAGAATGAGATCTGACCTGAGCCACCACAACCTTCACAGGTTTTTTTAGCTGTCACGTTCGTGTTTTCGGTATTTGACATAGCACACGTTTTTTTATGGAATCAGCATATATAGCGTTGCTGACAATAAACCAATCTTTTGTTGTCTGGATAATGGCGAAATATAAAAGAGAAAAACTTATAGCACAAGATGATGATACCCCAGGAGGCTGTCCGAGAATAGATGTTTTGTTCAAAACCCCTATTCTCAGACAGCCTCCTGGTAAACATCCGGTAATGTTTTGGGTGGCGCATTTTGCATGAATGGGTTTCCATGATTAAGGTGATTGCATTACGCAATACTACGTATTATCAGAATAATATCTAGGAGGCTGTTCGAGAATAGACATTCCTCAAACTCGCCGGGATTTTCAAAAATTACTGATTGTCGTATCATGTATATGGCTGTGCATATTTTTTGAAAATGTCTCGATTTTGACCAAGATTTCTATTCTCGGGAACCCTCCCGGGGACGTGCCTTTAAACGTTTCAAGGAGAAATCGGAGAGAAAATGGTGAAAAATTTTCAGAGAAAAAAGATTAACCCGCTCGTTGTATTAATAGTCCTGCTACCCCTTTTGCTCAGCAGTTGTGCGGATACATATTACGGAGCAATGGAAAAGGTGGGTGTACATAAGCGGGATATCATGGTGGACAGGGTAGAGAATGCCCGCGATGCCCAGGAAGATGCACAGGAACAGTTTCAGACAGCTTTAGAACAGTTTAATTCAGTTGTTCAGCTTGAAGATTCCGATTTAAAACGTGCCTATGATAAGCTTAATGCAGAGTATGAAGCGAGTAAGGATATAGCGGAAACTGTGTCATCACGAATCGAGAAGGTTGAAGATGTTGCGGGAGCTCTCTTTGAAGAGTGGGAAGAAGAGCTGGAGCTCTACCAGAATAAGGAGTTCCGCAGATCAAGTAAGGTGAAGCTGGAGAAAACCAAGACTCGCTATAGGGATATGCTTTCATCTATGCACCGTGCGGAAAAAAGCATGGAGCCGGTGTTACGGATCTTCCAGGATAATGTTTTGTATTTAAAACATAATCTGAATGCGCAGGCTATTGGTTCGTTGAAAGGGGAGTTTGCTTCGCTCAAAGGAGAGATTGAGCGGTTAGTCAAGAGTATGAATCAGGCTATTGATCAGTCTAATAAGTTTATTGCGGACATTAAGTAATAGTTTTGTGAAAAATTGCCTATTCACTCAAGCTCAGCGTTATGAAGTCTGATTTAATCCTCGCCATATTAACGATATGTCTGCGGTTAAATCAGACTCCATGCCTCGATCTTGAGCGAATACGCTAATTTTTCCCGAAAACTATGATCGTTTTAAGATGAATGGTTCGAAAAACAAAAAAATCTAACCAGTTGGTAAGATCGGGGGAATTGGTTGCATTGTAGTGAGGGGACAACATGCTCTGGAAATCTGGGCGGAGAAGTTCAAATGTAGAAGACAGAAGAGGGAAAATTCCTCGTGGAGCAAAGCGGGGCGGTGGTATCGGAATTTTGATACTGGCTCTTGTGGGGATGTACTTCGGGATTGATCCTTCAATAATTCTTCAATCTAACCTGGTGGGCGATCAACCTGCCTATACCGAAAGTGGTCGAGTGCCAACGGCTGCTGAAAATGATCTTGCCGATTTTGTATCTGTCGTCCTGGCGGATACCGAAGATACATGGGATGCCCTGTTCACCAAAATGGGTGGAACCTATCAGCCGCCCACACTAGTGCTTTTTTCAGATGCTGTGCAGTCTGCCTGTGGAAATGCAAGTGCTGCCATGGGGCCGTTTTATTGTCCTGCCGATAAAAAAGTCTATATCGATTTAAGCTTTTATAAAGATCTTAAAAGCGACATGAATGCACCTGGGGATTTTGCCCAGGCCTATGTGATAGCACATGAAGTTGGTCACCATGTACAAAATCTTATAGGGATCAGTGATAAGGTGCATGCACTTCGACAAACGCTTTCAGAAAAAGAATATAATCAGGTGTCCGTTAAGTTAGAGTTGCAGGCGGATTGTTTCAGCGGTATCTGGGCGAATCATGCTAACCGGGTGCGTAATATTGTTGAACCGGGAGACATTGAGGAAGCATTAAACGCCGCATCGATGATCGGCGATGACCGCCTGCAGAAAAAATCCCGCGGTTATGTAACGCCTGACTCTTTTACCCACGGTAGTTCAAAGCAACGTGTAGAATGGTTTCGTACGGGGTGGCAAAGCGGGGATGTGAACAGCTGTAATACATTCAATGGTGAAACCTAACCACCTGTTGCTGATCGCATTTCACATGTGTGTTGGTGGGGAATCAGAGCTTCCAGCGCAGGCTGAAAGCTCTGGGGTGTTTTAGCACAACTTTTTCAGGTCATTCTCTATCAGGAAGAGTGCTTTGATGCTGTTTTTTAACATGTCTTTAACCAGCTGGTGGCAGAAAGCATCATACACATCTTTTTGGATGACGTAGGTATCGTCACCGATGCTGAACTCTTCAGTTGTACCGAAATTTTTCCCGAGTGGTCCAAAGGTTCCAAAGCCGCCAAACTTACAGGCTGAAGGGTAGCCGTTAAGGTATTTCGTGTTTTTATCCGCCCAGAAATAATTCCATGGAAGTTCGATGCCTTTCCCGTTTCGTTTCACCTGGCAGGTTGAATTTTCAGGTTGAAGAAATTTAAGAGTGATTTCGGCAGAATCCTGATAAAGCCCAAGGATATCAATATCCGGGCTGACGGCTAACGATTTTGCGTCCTGTTCAAGTTCTTCTGCAATATCGCTGATGTTTTTACTGTCGCTTAAGAACACGTCGCTCAGGTAGCTTTCAAAGCTGTCTGCGATAAGCGGACCATGGTACACAGGCACAACATGGGAAGGGCAGGACATGTCCTGGATATGATGAAGAATTCTTCCCGTAAGATTGCACGCATCTTTTGTGGATTTTTTTTCTATCTCATCAGTAAGCTGTTCACATCGTTTTTTAAGAATATGGTCAGACGAAAGATGAAGTGTGAGTGGTTCCATAAATGACCAGATTGGCTCTTGAAGTATATCGCGGTCGAGATTCCGGTTATAGAAATGCCAGTTGGTGGCACGGGTATAGATGGGGCTTATATCAGCGTCTTCAGATCCTTTTTGGATCAGGCTGCTGTATTGTAACAAGAATGGAACAACGGCACTTTGCGAATATTTAACAAATTGACGAATGGCTTCCGCAGTTATACGTATATGATCTGATGCCTTCATGCGTTTGAATAACTCCTTGTTGTAATAATACTCTGGGGGACATTACATATTTCTGTCCTGAGCTTACTTATGGAGCCTTACATATTTCTGGCATTTTATACCGCGGGGATATTTTTTTATATGAGAATAGTATTCGAAATTCGATAGAAAAGATGATTGTCTGAGAATAGACCGGACAATCAAGAGTATGGGTAATTATATTGTTAGGCTGTGGGCGCCGTGTATTGCAAACGACAAAAGGGCCATGTAGAAACAGGGCTTCTTTGTCGTTTGCACTCACGTGAAAAGTAAATAATTTACGGGAGTATATGTGCCTTTAAGTGCGAATTGTTCTGCCGATCATGGCGGCACCGATAGCGTTGCCCACCTCACAATTTTTAGGGAAACTGACGGTCGTCTGCAGGCGCTCGGCTACAGCAGGGAGGAGGTGCCGGGCAGCAGCGCCGATGCCTATAAGTGGAATCTTCAGCGAGAAACTCACCCCGAGTACAGAATGTGCATTGCGTTGGTCTAAAAAGCCTGTCAATGAGTTCCCCCAGTAGTGCTGTACGACATAATCTATAATTAGGGTCTCTATTTTTTCCTCAGTCTGCTTAATGATCAGGCGGCTGAATTCCTCCGGACCTATATGCATTTCTTTACCAAGAATTTCAGCACCTTTTCTGGCAGCTTCAGTGTTACCGATAGCTATGATCCCAAGCACGTGCAGGGCATCTGTCGGTGTAAATCCACACTCGTAAATCTGCTGGAGATGACTCATCCTCTCGAGTTTCTTTTCAAGTGTGATTCCGGCTATTCCGGTTGCCTCTCGAATTTCATGAGGGGTCGCACTACCGGTTTTACGCAGATAGTCTTCGACCTCATCTCTTTTCTCAGAAAATTTCTCCTGATAACAAAGAATGCGTTTTGCCTGTTCGTCAGTGCCCAGCCATTTTTCGACCGGAACAATATCACCTGCCATAGAGAGTGGTACTACGCGACCCGGGCCAAGAGTTATTTCCCCCTTTCGGGAAACTGAGGCAAAGCTGTCACCGCCAATACCGCCGGTAACCATGTCAACGGCCTCAACATGAGTGCGCCAATTGCCGATTTGGCAGCCTTCTTTGGCAAGGATAGGTTCACCGTTTTTTATCATGGCGATATCGGTGGTCGTTCCGCCAACATCAATGATCAGTGCATCTTCTATGGTATGCAGGGCACCGAAATGCGCAGTACAGGCCGGACCGCTGGCAACAGTGGAACCTGCAAACTCGATAGCCTGGGCTGAGTTGATGGTGGAACCGTTACCACTGACAATATACACAGGGCAATCAAGTTCAAGCTCAGTCATGGCCTGTTCAATACCGTGCAAATATTCCTGCATCACGGGCATGAGTTTGGCGTGAAGACCTGCTGTTGCTGCCCGCTCTTTCATACCTGCGATATTGCTTGTGCGATGGGAGCAGAAGACCGGCTTGGGATCGAGCATAGATATTGCTTTTTCTGTTACCAGTTCATGGGCAGGATTCTTAATTGACATTGCAGAGCAGACACCATAGGCGTCAACTTCATTCTTAAGTCCGCTTACCATCTCGACAAGACTCTCAATATCAAGCGGTTCTTCTTCCTGGCCTGTGATGGTGTGACCACCTTTGATATAGACCACAGCCTTGACCGGCAATTTGAAATGGCGGACATAACCGATGACCAGGAGTGCAACTCGTGCACCTTTGTTTTCGACAACCGAGTTTGTGGCAAGGGTGGAGGATACGATGAGTGATTCGATCTGATCACGGTTTATACCGCTTTCCCCAAGCAGGGATGAGAGTGCATCTCCTGTTCCCTTTGCCAACTGCATATGGGTGGTGGGCTTTTTTGCAGAAGCTATAATCTTGCCGGTAGTGCTTTCCAGCAGAACTGCGTCAGTGAAAGTGCCGCCGGTGTCGATTCCTATGATATATTTGGACATACTGAAATATTTTTTAAATTCAAGTGAGACTGGTGACAGTACCAACCAGGTAATTAACGGTGTTTATGCCTCTTGAGCTAATAACGCCCCCCTTACCTTTTCCGGGGAACTGGAACTAATTAGCAGTTGATATACCGTAAACAGTGGTGAATGAACAGGGGAAAAGGCATAAAGAGAGATAATCTCCCTGTGCGCAAACCCATAATCTAGTGTATCTTTGGCGTTCAATCCCACTATTAAATATTTCAACTTAACATATACGTTACTACTATGAGCTTTCTGGATGTACGAGGCAAACTGTTTGTTGTTTTTGGTCTGGCGAATAAAAAATCGGTGGCATGCGCCATCGCCCGAACCCTGGTTGCCGAAGGGGCTGAGGTAATTCATGTTGTCCGCTCTGAAGAGCGAAGAACAACGGCCAGAAAGCTCTTTCCGGAGTCTAAGGTGTTTCTTTGTGATGTCGAAGAAGAAGCAAATATCATTCGGGTGCGCGATGAGATAGCTAATGAACTTAGCGGGCAGAAGGTGGCTGGACTTGTCCATTCTATAGCCTTTGCTAACTATTCTGAAGGGATGAAGCCGTTTCATGAGACCCTGAGACAGGATTTCCTCCAGGCTGTAAATATCTCCTGTTTTTCGTTTATCAGTATATCCAACCATTTTAAAGAGCTGCTCGCTGAAGATGCATCAGTTATAACAATCTCAATTTCCACGACCCGCATGGCTGCGGAAAATTACGGATATATGGCTCCAATAAAAGCCGCGCTGGACTCCTCACTCTGTTTTCTTGCAAAAAGCTTCTCAGCCTTTTCTCAGGTGCGGTTTAACGCTGTTGCACCCGGATTGCTTAAGACTTCGGCTTCGGCAGGTATTCCCGGCTATGTAGATAGTTATCTCTTTGCCGAAAAGGCGATCCCGAGAAAGCGGGCACTAACTACCCAGGAGACGGCGGATACCGCAGCATTTTTGCTTTCACCACGATCTTCAGGTATCAATGCTCAGACCATTGTGGTGGATGGTGGAATGGAAGTGAATTATTTTGATAAAGAAATCATTAAGGGTACTGTTGGCTGAAAACGGTCATTAGCTAAAACGACCAGAGTGCTTTGAGGTAAACGCCTCTTTCAACTTCAGTTTCAGCTGTGAAAGACTCTGAGATAAATTCTGAATTACTGGAGTTGAGAAGGTTTTGTCCGACAAGGGATAATTTCAGGTTATTGGTTGCCTGATAGTTAATACTGATATCGACATCAACATAATCATCAATCTCAATACCTCTGGTTGCAGCAGATGGACTGGAAACTGGCAGATTATCTACATATCTCAACCATACGTTCATCTCAAGTTTAGCAGTAAGGCTCAGCTGTGAGAATAATGAAATTGAATGTTGAGGGGCTGAGCCTTCATAGACATTTTCCTGACCTGATGGTAGCAAGAGGGAACTGTCCATGTCAAAGTTGATGTATGAATAGGCCAGGTCAAATTTTGTCCAGTCGAGAGGCTTCCAGGTAATTGCCACTTCGGCACCATAGCTGTTGCCGTTTATGCTATTGGAAAATACGCTTTCATAAGGGTTCAGAGGGTTGGGCGCTGAGTCGAGCAGTTTGTCATAATCGTTATAGAAAAGAGCAAGATCAAGAGAGAATGTATCGTTAGGGAAGCACCTGTAACCCGTTTCATAGCTAATAACTTCTTCAGAATCATATTCTGTATTGCCGACAAGCGTTATGACGGCAGGGTTTGGTGGCATATCAGGTGCAACTCTTACTACAACTGAGCCATTACTCTCAAATTGTGAGGGCACTTTGACTGCGCGTGACACTGCAGCCCAAACGGAGGTGTCTTTGGTGGCCTTCCAGAGGATCCTGGCGCTTGGCTGGAACTCGGTTCCGGTGTAGTCATTGTTTTCCCACTTGGTGCCGAGTGTGAATATGAGTGTATCGGCAATTACGCTTATAGCGTCCTGGATAAATCCGCTATATGTAATATCTTCAGTCTCTGCAGGAAGAATGCTTGCCTGAAAGGAATTTGTGAACTCAGCATCTACCAGGCGGTAACCTACACCTGTAGTAATATCATTACGATTTCCCAGTTTCTTTTGATATTGAATTTCTGCATCAAAGGTTCCTTGTTCCTGCATAAGAAAAGATTCTTCTCTTTTTGCGAAATCGTAATAAATTTGAGCGGATAGTGTGCTGTCGTTGGCGAATTTTCGATTCATTTTCGCCATGATATTCCAGCCGGTGGCTTCGAATTCTTCCCGAAGTTCAGTTATGTATGGAAATGAAGGTAGAAAATATGGAGAGAACGATTGGTTTATGGAATTTTCATAGAGGTCGCCCTGAACTGTCCAGGCTGTTTTCTTTTCTGAGCCGCCATCTACACGAAACCCTCCTCGGCTTGAGTCCCAATCATCATGGGCATCAGAGCCGTCTCTGGCGAGTTCAAATGAGTCTCGCTGGTCGTAAGTAAAATAGGCTCGGGCGTGTACATTCTCACCAATTGCCCGACCGTAACGCAGTCCTAGCTGAGCCTCTTCTTCAGTGCCGCCGCCCACGCGTACAAGACCGCCATGCGTATCTTCAGCCTTTTTGGTGATGATGTTGATAACGCCATTAACGGCATTGGCGCCCCAGAGCGTGGCTCCCGGGCCTCGAATGACTTCTATTCTATCAATGTCTTCAAGCAGGGTTCCCTGCATTTCCCAATAGACTCCGGAAAAAGCAGGAGAATAGAGAGTTCGTCCATCCATGAGCACGAGAAGTTTATTAGCATAGCGGCCGTTAAATCCACGTGTTGAGACAGCCCATTTATCAGAACCGATTCGTGCAACCTGTACACCGGGTGCAAGTCGTAACGCATCCTGAATTGTAGTTACTCCAGAGCGTTGGATATCTTCATGACGGATAACAAAAACTGCGGCGGCTGCGTTGGCAAGAGCTTCTGGCTTTTTCGAGACCGAAGTGATGGTCACCTGCATCAGCTGGGAGATGTCCATATCCAGAAATTCATTGTAACTCTCGTTCTCTACCGTTTGCTTAGCATAGACGAGTGGACTTGACAGGGTTATGGAGCCCGCCAGCAGGAAGGCAGCTGAAGACGTGTAATGCAACAGGTTCATCAGGTCTCTCCATACGGCTGTTTGTGTTTAGTCCGAAGTTCTTAGTGTTCTTTTTCTATTACAAACTCAACAGATTGATTTCATATTGAAAAAACAATCATCTCAAATGACAGAGTGTCTTTCTTTTGGAATCAAAATTACATTGAGGAGAAATTCGGAGCAGAGGGTATTTCCCGTGAAACTACAAACAAATGATATCAAAATGCCTTAGCGATATCCAGAAATACCTAACGTGTTAATGTATCTTGGTGATGTGGGAGATGTCTACAAAAATGGTTTGTGGCGGCTATACTATGTGTTATCTGGCAGCGAATGTGTGGTGGATTGTATGTATTTTACTTCCGGTCAGATAGCCCATAATATTGTAGACAAGCTGGGCAGCAGCAAAAGAATAGCCATGGAAGTTTTTAATAGGTGCAAATTCAACAACATCAAAACCGATACAGATGCGGGTGTTCATTATCTCTTCAATGAGCCACATTGCCTGATACCAGCTCAAACCACCGGGAACCGGGGTGCCTGTGGCGGGCATGATGGCACCATCAAGGCCGTCTATATCAAAAGTAATGAATACCTTTTCAGGGAAATCTGCAGGCAGTTGCAGTTTATGTCCGTTTTTATTGATATCTTCACTGTCTCTGAATGGGATTTTATGTGTTTCCCGATAGCTATGTTCTTCAAGGGAGTAGCTGCGTGTTCCCAACTGGTAGATCGGGATGTTTTGCTCATGGATTCTGCGCATAACACAGGCGTGGCTGTATTTTGAGCCTTCATAGCTGTCCCGCAGATCGGCATGAGCATCGAACTGGATAACTCCAAATTCACCGAAATAGTTTTTCAGAGCAGGAATTACTCCGCAGGTTACAGTGTGTTCTCCACCGAGGATTACCGGAATTTTCCCGAGAGTAAGGGTGGTGTTAACCTCAGTAGAAATGCGTTGTAGAACATCCTCACATGATCCGGAACAGTCAACAGGAGGAGCTGTATATATTCCCTGGTCTGCAGGTACATTATTGCCTGTTAAGAGTTCAAGCTGGGACGAGGCTTCAAGTATGGCTGCAGGACCGTCCGCGGTGCCTGTTCCGTAAGATACAGAATTCTCAAAAGGTACAGGGATTACATGAAAGAGCGCGTTCTCCGGATGAGACGGAGCGACATCATCACCATGAAAATTCAGTATTGTTTCCCCTGTACTCTTCATGCGATTCTGCTCCTGAAATCATTATAACTAAAGCTGCGTACCAGTTTTGGTGCTGAATCAGCACGAGTACAGGTATATATAGAAGGCAGCTCAACACCATTAAATGTGGTGTTTTTCACAAACGAATAGAGTGCCATATCGGTAAGTACCAGACGTTTACCCGGCTTAAGCGGTTCTTCAAATGAATAGTCACCGACTATATCACCAGCCAGGCATGAGATTCCACCAAGTCTGTATGTATGTGCCAACTCCTCTTCTTTACCACTATCAACGATATGTGGACGATAGGGCATAGCGAGGACATCGGGCATATGGGTTTCTGCAGAAGAATCAAGAATTGCGATATTCATACCGTTATACATAGTGTCGATGACGGATGTCACGAACACTCCGGCATTAAGCACCACAGCTTCACCCGGTTCGAGATACACTGGGATATTGTTATATCGTTTGCGAAAGGCGGATAGGGTTTCACAGAGCAGATCAACATCGTAATCATCACGGGTTATATGATGACCGCCCCCGAAATTTATCCACTTCATCTGGGGTATAAATTTACCGAATCGCTTTTCAAACGATTCAAGCACCCGAACAAATACATCAGCATTCTGTTCACAAAGGGCATGAAAATGCAGCCCGGATATTTCAGAAAGATCTATACCTTCGAGATCTTCAGGGTTCAGGCCGAATCGTGATCCGGGAAGACATGGGTTATAGATATCCACTTCAACTTCGGCATGACCCGGATTTACCCGAAGCCCAATTTCAATATTTCTGCCGGCTGACTGGACAGCGGCGTGATGAGTCTGAAACTGGCTGATAGAATTAAACAGAATATGATCGGAATAGCGGATAACCCGTTCCAGCTGTTTTGGTGTATAGGCTGGTGCGTATGAGTGCACTTCACGGTCGAAATCTTCACGACCGAGTTGGGCCTCGATCGGTCCACTGGCGCACACCCCGTGCAGATATTCACGGATAAGCGGGAACAGTGCAGGCAGGGCAAATGCCTTTAATGCCAAGAGAATCTTTGCGCCGGTTCGCTGCTGCACCTGATCAAGCAGTTCACAGTTACGTCGTACTGCGTCTTCGCTTATCAGGTAGCAGGGCGTTTCCACCTGGCTGGTTAACCGTGCAGGAAAATCAGCCAGGGTTTTCTGATCAATAGTATTCATTAACAGGTTTATCTAAAAAAAAATTGCTATTCAGGGAGCTTACCTTCAAAGTCGACAACCTGCCATGGCAGCCCGTTCTTGTTCAACTCTTCCATGAACATATCAGGATCAAGTTGCTCAACATTAAATACACCTTCACCCTTCCAGATACCTTTCAGCATCATCATGGCACCAATCATTGTTGGCACACCGGTGGTGTAGGATACTGCCTGAGACTGCACCTCTTCATACGCTTCCGCGTGATCGCAGACGTTGTAGATATATTTTTGCAGAGGCTGGCCATCTTTTTCACCCTTGAACACACAGCCGATAACTGTTTTACCGGTGTAGTTGCTGCCAAGAGAGCCAGGGTCGGGCAGCAGTGCTTTCAAAAAACGGATCGGCACAATTTTCTGGCCTTCAAATTCCACTTCGTCAATACGGGTAATGCCTACATTATCAAGTACTTTAAGGTGAGTAATGTATGGCTGACCAAACGTCATCCAGAAGCGGATACGCTTAAGACCGTTTATATGTTTTACCAGTGATTCCATCTCTTCATGGTAGAGAAGATAACTCTCGCGCGGGCCGGCTACCGGGTAGTCGAAGGTGAAATGTACGCAGTCATCATCAAGAATAGCAGGGGTCTCTATCCATTCGCCATCTTTCCAGTGGCGTACTATCTGGGTAACCTCGCGGATGTTTATTTCCGGGTTGAAGTTGGTGGCAAACGGGTGTCCGTGGTCACCTGCGTTACAGTCAAGAATATCAATGGATTCAATAGAGCTGTAGAGATGTTTCTGGGCCCAGGCGCAGAAGATGTTGGTAACACCCGGATCAAAACCACAACCAAGTACTGCCATCAATCCTTTTGCTTTAAACTTCTCCTGATATGCCCACTGCCAGCTGTACTCAAAATGTGCTGTGTCTTCAGGCTCATAGTTGGCGGTATCAAGATAATTAACATCGCACTCAAGACAGGCATCCATAATGGTCAGATCCTGATATGGAAGAGCGACATTTATTACCAGCACCGGCTTGATCTTTTTCAGTAACTCAACCAGATCAGGCACCTTGTCCGCATCAACAGCTGCTGTCTTAATCTCGACATCATAGAGATTTTTCACTTGAAGAGCGATATCATCACATTTAGATACGGTGCGGCTTGCCAGCCAGATATCAGTGAAAACCTCTTTGTGCTGAGCACATTTCTTTGCCACAACATTGCCGACTCCGCCGGCTCCGATAATGAGTACCCGTGACATGTTTTTCTCCTTGAACAACAGTAATTCCGGTTAATGAGTATCTGTTCTGAAACACATAACACATGTGAAATTTCAGAAGTGACCTGATTTATTCTTTTTCGTAACTATTTACAGGGTAAGCGACTTGGTTTTTTAAACCTCTGTATTTGTAGCTGCTTGCAGGGTGCCGAAGATTTTCGCAAGCAGATTGGTGAAACGTATATGTCATACGTAAACCAGACTGATCGCGGAAAGATTTGGTGCTCTGTGAGCAGTTACTCTTTTTCAAAATATGTGTATCCCCGCAAACCTTCTTCAAAACCGGCAAGGATGGATTTTCGTTCACGTGCTGTTATATATCCTTTATGGATAGCATCTTCAGCGATGTTTTTGAGCCTGTTTTTAATTGCCCGCAAGTCGTACTCTACATACGAGAGTACATCAGCTACTGAGTCACCTTCAAGTTCACGCATGAATTGATATGTTCCATCATCATTTACATGAATTGATACAACGTTGGTGTCTCCGAAGAGATTATGCAAGTCTCCCAGTGTCTCCTGATAAGCACCTACCAGAAAAACACCAAGATAGTACTCATCACCGTTTTGTAAAGGGTGGAGCAAAATGCTTGACTTGTCCTGATAGGTGTCCGGGAATTTATCAATTTTTCCGTCACAGTCACAGGTTATATCCGAGATGATTGCTTGTCGTGTAGGTTCTTCCTTAAGCCGATGGATTGGCATCAAAGGTAGAATCTGGTCAATAGCCCACACATCCGGCAGCGATTGGAACAAGCTGAAATTACCGTAATACACGTCATAAATGAGCCTGTTAATCTTCTCAACATCTTTTGGGATGTGGTCGAGCTCTTTGGACGTCTCGGATATTTTAATCAGGATATGTTTGACGAGATTCTCGGCAATCGCTCTTTCTCTAATAGTAATATGGCCGTGTTTAAACAGCTGGCGAGCCTGACTGCGATAAAACAATGCGTCGTTACAACACTCCTGGATTGTTTTTGTTGAGACCATATTATAGGTGGCCATCAGGTTTTCCAGGAGGTCGTTGTCTACTTCAGGGAGCTTATCAGGGATTGGTGGTGGCTCAAATGAGCTGATATCAAGGATATTGAAGATCAGCACGGAATAGTAAGCGACAATTGCCCGGCCCGATTCTGTGATGATTGTCGGATGCGGGATGTCATTTTTATCAAGAACCGTAATGATCGATTCAACGATATCAGAGCAATACTCTTCCATTGAGTAGTTGCGACTTGAGTGCGAGTTGGTGTTGGAGCCGTCGTAGTCGACAGCAAGGCCACCGCCGAGATCAAGATATCCCATTGGGGCACCTTCAAGAACCAGCTCTTCATAGAGACGACAGGCTTCCATCGCTCCGGCACGGATATCACTGATGTTTGGAATTTGTGAGCCTATGTGATAATGCAGTAACTGCAGACAATCGAGCATACCTTCCGCTTTAAGCCTGTCGATAGCATCAATAATGTGGCTCATGCCGAGGCCGAACACACTTGCATCTCCACCAGACTCAGCCCACTGGCCATCAGCCTGGGTGGAAAGTTTGATGCGGAAACCAAGCGCAGGTTTGACATCGTGGAATTTAGCGCGCTCAATTATAAGGTCGATCTCACCGGGGACCTCAATTACAAAAAAGACCTGGTAGCCCATTTTGATGGCGTGAAGTCCAAGGTCTATAAATTCTTCATCTTTGTAACCGTTGCAGATCAGGCAGGCACTACGGTTATTCAGCATAGAGATCGCTGCAATAAGTTCAGGTTTGCTTCCCGCCTCAAGTCCGTGATTATACTGGCCTCCGAACTGGCTGATCGCCTCAATAACCTGTTCCTGCTGGTTTACTTTGATGGGGAAAACCCCCTTGTAAACACCGCGGTAGTCATTATCACGAATTACTTTGCGAAAGGTTTCATGCAACAGCTTGATCTGTGAGCCGAGGATGTTTTCAATCCGCAACAGCACTGGCATAGAAAGACCTCGTGCTTCAATCTCTCTCGCCACTTTTCTCAAACTGAGACTCGGCCCGTTATCCGCTCCGGAAGGTGTGACGACCACATCACCCGAATCGTTTATCGAGAAATATCCGGCACCCCAATTATCAATACCGTAATAATCGGTTGCTTCTTTGATGTTCCATTTTTCTTTTCCGAAAAATTCCTGCGACATATCGCGTACCTCGGGGTTGCAGTGTTTCTATTTCCGGGGCGGATTATCTCCGCCTGCGCATCTGACCAAATTTGAGAAACGCCATTTAAATTATAAGCGCAATAAAGTCAATATAATTCGTTGTTGGAAAATGTCAGAACAATCGACAGATAACCCAATAAATATCGTGTTTACTCCAGTATGTAATTG
The DNA here is from genome assembly GCF_005116655.2 of Desulfosediminicola flagellatus. Lineage (GTDB taxonomy): Bacteria > Desulfobacterota > Desulfobulbia > Desulfobulbales > Desulfocapsaceae > Desulfopila > Desulfopila flagellata. Next base: position 5,988,419 of record NZ_CP050698.1, read on the forward strand.
ATTACTGACTGAACGTTTTCTCATAAGCAGAAATATGCCGGTTCTGCTTAGCCCGGATTTATCATAAGTACAGTTTTTTTGCAGGTCGACGCATACGTCATGCCGCTGTAATAATCTACCTGAATTGTGGTTGCCTGTAGTGCTGCAACTACAGCCAAAACTATCACATCTCAGTGCCGTTTGGCGAGATGAATTCCGGCCATCATACAACGGATAGATCCGCCTGCAAGCTCAATTGTCGGTACTGAGAGTTCAACGATTTTCGCAGATTGTTCGATGATCTCTTTTTGCTCAGGCAGAAGCGAGGTTGCAGCTCGTGTTGAGATTGCAAGAATACGTGAATTACCAGCTGCGAGTTCCATGGCGTTTCCGGCAAATTCATTAATTTGGTGATTGGTCAGCGATATAACCTCTCTGCCCATATCCTGTATTCGTTCGCGTATCTCTTCTTTTCTCTTGGGGTCTCGTATGATGTCGAAGCCGACCAGGGCAAATTCTGTACCGATACACATCATCACATTAGTGTGGTATATCGAGTTTCCATGCTCATCAGCGGTGTCAAAAGCCATGGGTTCAAAGTTGAAGTGTGTGCAGAATCGTTCAAGCGGGATAGGGTCTGCCCTGTTTGATCGCGCTGTGTAAGCAACACGGGCAATATGATCGAGAACCATGGCACCGGTGCCCTCAAGAAAGAGATCGTCATATTCGAGGCAGGAGTAATCGATAACATCTTGCACCCGATATTCCGATTTGAGCATTTCTATAATGTCATAGCGCCTTTCACGACGACGGCTGGGATTAAACATCGGGTATATTGCGATATGGCCGCCAGAATGGGTGGAGAACCAGTTGTTCGGGAAGACTGAGTCAGGAGTTTCTTTTTCGCCGAGGTCTTCAAAAATGTGTACCCGAACCCCTTCCTGCTCAAGTCGGGCCGCAACTTCGGTAACCTCACGGCGGGCCAGGCGGGCAATTTCTTTGGACGAGAGGTGCCCGTCTGTCCGTTGGAATGCGTTGTCGGATGCGGTTTCCGGGTTTGGGTGAAACCTGTGTGGGCGGATCATGACGATCGCACCAGGGGCCTGGATAAACTGTGAACTCATTTACTTGTCTCCCGGCTAAGTCGTGCCCGACCGAAAACAGCCAATTTCCCTAGTAAGCGAGGCACGAGACTCCAGGTAAGCGAGGCACGAGACTCCGAGATACGTAATGTATTCATTGGGCTAAAATCATCGACTGCTTTGAACGTGAAAAAAAAATGCAGATTTTTGTTTAGGCACTAAATACGATGTTAACACGCAGAGAAACAATATAATCCATGTGGTTGTGCCTGACAAACATTACTAGCATTTCTCGTTGTATTTATAATGAGAAATACGAGTAACGTTTGGTTGCGAACAATTTTTATACGATTTTAGCGTAAAGGTATTCATTAGAAAAAAACTTTAAGCCATTCGTCGTAGCCGTTTTCGGCGAGTTCTTCTGCAGGAACAAATCGAAGCGAAGCTGAATTGATGCAATATCTGAGACCAGTCGGTTGCGGGCCGTCATTAAACACATGGCCAAGATGAGAATCACCGTGCTTTGAACGCACTTCGATTCGCGTATAAAAAAGGCTTTTGTCTTCATGTTCGACAATGTTTTCGCTTACCAGAGGTTTGGAGAAACTGGGCCATCCTGTGCCGGAATCATATTTATCCAGGGAACTGAATAGCACTTCTCCAGAAACTATATCAACGTAGATTCCGCGCTTTTTGTTATCCCAGTATTCATTTTTATACGGCGGTTCGGTTCCTTCGTTCTGGGTGACATGGTATTGGAGTTTGGTGAGCTGTGACTTGAGTTGACTTTTGCTCATTTTCTTTGGTTTCTCCTTGTCCCAAACACTTTTTAAAAAGGTGTCCCTGCCTGACCCGTTTCTATAATATTTATACCTGATCGGATTTTTACGGTAATAATCCTGATGGTACTCTTCCGCAGGGTAAAAGGTGGCTGCTGGCTGGATTGGGGTTACAATCCGTTGCTTGAAGATACCGCTTTTATTAAGCAATGATTTGGATTGCTCTGCTGCCATTTTTTGTTCATCTGAATAGTAAAAAATAGCCGTAGAATAGGCATATCCTCGATCGACGAACTGGCCGCCGCTATCTGTAGGATCAATCTGTCTCCAGTAGACATCCAGCAGATCGTTGTAGGACACTTTGTCTGTGTTAAAGGTGATCTCAACCACCTCAATATGACCACCACGTTCGTAATTTTTGTATGTAGGGTTTTCTGTTTTTCCGCCCGCATAGCCAGAAACCACTGAGATAACGCCATCAATTTCTTCAAATGGTTTTTCCATACACCAGAAACAGCCGCCGGCAAAAAGCGCTTTTTCTATAGATCCTGTATTCATCGTATCCGTCACGAGAGTTTTGCTTTCAGTCGCAGGTGTCGATTCCATATTTTTGGCTATAACAGTACCAAACGTTACAATCATGAGTAGTGCGGTCAGGGTTATTAGGTTTCTCATAAGACTCCTCAAGGGTTTTCGTGTAATCGGGTCGTGCCCATTGCAGGTTTTACTGGCTTTCATTCGAAGAGAGAGTTCGAATATATGTACCGGACTCTTTGAGTTGTTTTTCGATCTCGTTGATATTTGTCATATCTGCATCAAAGGTAACGGTATTTATTTCACTGTGGTTTCGCCACCCTTTATCAACAGCGATAATTCCCGGCTGCCCATCCAGGGCAGATTTACCTACGTCATATCAGGCTACAACGAAGGTGGCCTCTTTTGTCTGACTTAGAGAATTTTCTGCAAAGAGCGTCGGCGGGTTCTGATAAGAAGCTGTTATTGCGATGAGTAAAAATGCCATAAGCCATTTCATAGATGTTCTCCACAGTTGAAGGAGGTGGTTGCAGGATGATTTCCTGATCAAAACAGAATGGTCATGTTCTTAGGACTGCCTATTACCCATAAGTCAAAACTTCAGCCTTACAGATTGCGCAAAAGCTGAGAAGATATGGGTAATGGACAGCCTCCTTGTTCTATGACTGATACAATAGGCAGTGAAGGTAAAGGAGGGTTAAAGGGAATGTAAAGATTGTGTAAAGATGCAAAAAAACATTGTGGGATGCGTTATGCGGGCAGGCTGAACCAGACATGTGTTTCACATGAAACACTTTGAGCTCCAACTTTTCCCCCATGGGCTTCGACGAGTTCTCTGGTGATGGCGAGTCCTATACCTGCTCCTCCGCTGTTTCGTGATCGTGATCGGTCAGCTCGAAAGAATCGTTCAAAGATATAGGGCAGATCGGCCTCTGAAATTCCGGGACCACTGTTCTGGAAGTCGACGGTGACCTGTCTTTCAGTACGCGATATGCTAATTTTCACCTGACCTGAATCAGGGGTGTAGGTGCAGCAATTATCCACCAGGTTTCGAATTGCCTGCAGAATTTTATCCCGATCTGCAGAAATGATGACTGGATTTTCGGGGAAGTCGGTCTCGACAGTGATTGCTTTTTTCTGGAAACAGCTGTGGTTCAAGGCGAGCATCTGCTTCACGAGGTCGGCAAGAGCGATTTTCTCAAGCTTGAGGTACGCTTTTGCTGCATCGGCCCGTGCTAGCTGCTGAAGGTTTTCGACAAGGTGTACCAGATGCAGGTTTTCCTTTTGCAGCATGGTAAATGTTTCCGGGCTTGGCGGGATGACACCGTCATTTAGCGCTTCGAGATACCCACGAAGATTGGTAAGTGGGGTGCGTAGTTCATGAGCCACATCGGCAACCATGTTTTTTCTCAGTTGTTCTACCTGCTCAAGGCTATTTGCCATTTGATTGAACGCCTTGCCGAGTTCGCCGACTTCATCAACAGTGGTAATATCAGCACGCAACGAATAGTTCCCGGCAGCAAGTTCTCTGGTTATTGCAGTCATCTGGGAAAGTGGTCGCAGAATCCTCCGGGTGAGCAAAAAACTGAGCACAAAGGCAAGAGCCAGTGCTGCAAGGCTTGCCCAGACAAGATAATGGTGAATCGAAGTGAGAAACATCTGATGAATGTGGTCAGGCGACACCTCGTAGATGTCCATCAGTGCCATAAAGTAGTTAGCTGCGAGTTTGTCTATAGCCAGCCAGACGATCAGGAAGATAACACCAATCACAGGGATGATATTCGTCAGCAAGAGTTTCCATAACAGTCTATTCTTCATCTTTTAGGCTTTACTCCTCATCCGGTTCGGCAAATTGGTAACCGAACCCTCGTACAGTCAGAATGAGCTGCGGCTGAGAAGGGTTGGCTTCTATCTTTTGGCGCAGTTTGCCGATATGCACATCGATAACTCTATCGATCACCGCTTCACCGTGATCATAGAATCGATTGAGCAGTTCATCCCGCGTGAAAACTCGGCCTGGCGAAGACATAAGGGCTTCAAGCAATTTATACTCTGAAGAAGTCAGGCTGACAGGTTTACCGGAGAGAGTCACCTTGTGCTTTTCCGGGTCGAGGGTGAGGCTGTTGTGCGTCAGAACAGTTTGTTCAGGGGCCGGACGTGATTGGGTTCGACGTAAAATTGCTTTTACCCGTTCAACAAGTTCACGCGGGCTGAAAGGTTTAACCACATAATCGTCTGCACCAAGCGATAGCCCCATTACTCTGTCAATTTCCTCCTCCCGCGCTGTCAGCATAAGTATCGGGACATCTGAATCTTTTCTGAGTTGCCTGCAAATATCCCAGCCATCTACTTTAGGGAGCATAACATCAAGAATAACAAAGCCCGGATTGTGGCTACGGGCCATTGCCAGTGCCTGCTCACCGTCATAGGAGGCGATAGTAGAGAATCCTTCCCGTTGCAGGTAGGTTTCCACCAGACGTGAGGTGTTTCTGTCATCTTCAACTATGAGGATCGGCCCGTTACATGTGATCACCAGATTCTCCTGTACTGTTCAGCAATAATAGAAATATTTCGGTATTATCCAATAGTATAATCAGATAATAAGCAGTGTCATTAAGATTGATGGACTCATAAAAAGCCCGAGCTTTTTCTAGAGCCCATTTGTGCATCTAAGATGACTTTTTGCGAGATCATCAGGATTGGCTAGGAGGCTGTCCGAGAATAGAATTTTTCGCTCAGATCAAGGCAAACTCGAAAAAATACCGGAGGCATATATTCGATATTCCGAGGATAATTTTTCGAGTTTAACGAAGATATGGGTGGAAAGGGCATTGTCGGACTGCCTCCTAGGAGTCTGTCGGGTAATAGCTATTTTTTCACAGATCAAGACTTTTTTAAAAAATCAAGCAGAGCCATATGGTTGATATCGAAGTCTCATTTCATTCGCTTATCTGCGAGCATTATTTTTTTAAAATTCCGAAGAGTTTGGGCAGATAGCGTAGACTTCGAAAGGCCATTGTCGGACAGCCTCCTAGAGAATTGTTACAAGCTCCTGGCAAAAGGACGTATAGGGTGAGCACTATGAGTGCTCACCCTATACTGGGGGGGAGAAAGAACAGCATGGGGGGTACAGAATTTTGGTGAATCCATTTCTCATTGGAAGCAGGAGATGTGCTTGTAGTCCTCATTGCTTCCTTAATGACTGCGTGAACAGTCAGCTCTCATCAATTCTTGCAAATACGATGAGCGCATTATGTAAACTGACAGCTGCAGCATACTTCTGAAACAGTGTCAGGTGTATCAGAACCCTGCGGTTGCCGGGGGGGGGGTAGCAACCGCAGGGGGAGGAACTACTTCTCCGCACAAGCATAGTGCTGTTTGGAAAAGCAGCATTAGTGTGAATCAGTAACCTGTTTACTTTAGTACTCTGTAAACCTTTACCTATTGGATCTTGTTCGGAGTCTTCGCTATGCTCCGCTTACCTGCCCTTTTAGCACACTGACTTCGTTTCTCATTCAGTCCTATGACTGATATATTTTGTTGGGATACAGCCGCGTCTATGTGTCCCAAAAGCGTTTTAACAGCTTTCCTGATTTACACTTCTACTAGCAGGTAGTGTGCCAATTTGAAGAATGTAGTGTTTTGAAGGGGTAGAGCGTTTTGATGCGGATAGTCTCAGTTGAGAGTTACCTTTTTTGCACACAGTGCAGTTGTTCAGAGTACGTTTTTTTCTTCTTTGGAGAGAACGAGGGCTGATAGTGGAAGAGGGGTTCATTACGTATATATAATCGTAGCATCTACGTATGCGACTGATGATGTGTCTTTTGTTATGGGCCTGATTTTCTGCTACAGTGGAATGACACCAATTGTGAGATAGACTCTTGAGTTATCAGTTTGTTCCAAACTTTGCAGGGGGATCTGTAATGTGCAATAATTTCCGATCGGGTCGGGTTGTAACGTTTTGGACTATATTAGCGTTTCTGGGAAGTCTGTGTATTGGCGTAGCAGCATGGGGCGCTGCCGATAAACCCGGAACAAATCCGGCATATGCAGAGTATGATTTTGGTAATGAGCAACATGTTGTGCGATTTGGCGCCCAGCCACTTGGTGTTCTACATGCGGTTGTCCCAGAGGTGATGAAACGAGATAAGATATTGGCGAACTATCTTGAATCACACGATATGGTATTTAGACCCCTGCCATTTTATAACGGTCCGGATATTAACCACTTTATGCTTCAGGGTAAGCTTGATATAGCCATGGCGGGAGACTTCCCCACACTTACCCTGGCAACACAGGGAGACATTGAAGTGGTGGCAATTTCGAAGCGGGATAAGGCGTCAGTGGTATCATCTGACACGTATACAAACATTGTGGACCTTAAAGGAAAGCGTATCGCTTATCCTGCCGGGACATCTTCACATCTTGGATTGCTGGTTGTAATTGAAGCGGCAGGGCTCCATGAGTCCGATATGCAGATGATAGATATGAATATAGAGAAATTGACAGGCGCTCTTGTCAGTGGAGAGATCGATGCCTTCGCAGGCTGGGAGCCGGTACCTTCGGCTGCACTTGCCGCCAATAAGAGGCTTAAGATTATTTCACAGTTTCTCAATTCAGATTTCACATATTGGCGTAAAGGATTTGCACAGCAATATCCGGAGGTGGCGAGACACGTACTGGCGGCATATGTGCGGGCCATTTATTGGTTGAAAGCAAATGATGCCAACCTCAGTCTGGGGGCAAAGTGGTCAATTGCGGGAACAGAAGCGTTTCTGGGTAAGCAGTCAAAATTATCTCTTGCTGAGTTCAAGCAGCGAATACGAGAGAACCTCGCTCTTGTGGGGAACACGTCTATTCCGTTTAATGAATTTGATGAAGGCGGCTATCTCTACAGAGCATTTAAATTGCTCCAGAAAAAAGGAAAGATGAAAAAAGAGGCACAATGGGAGCAGGTGCAAAATAGTCTGAGGGCAGAGTTGGTTCGGGAAGTGTTAACTGATTTGGAAAAATATGAGACCTTAACCTTTGACTATATAGTGAATTAGGAAAACATCGTGAAATTCGTATTAGGCAAGATATCTTCGCTCGGACTGAGATCAAGAATGCTGCTGTTTTTTGGAGGTGGCATGGCAGTTGTTCTGCTGCTTATTCGAATGATCAGTCTTTTCGGGATACCTGTGCTCGGTGTAAAAGGCGAATACGATCTGCATACGAATAAGGCTGTTGCAGAGATGCAGGTGCTGGCTGACCAGCAGAAAACGCTTATGTCTCATTGGTTTACTGAGCGGTTAGCGGATCTGAAGTTTTTTTCATCAAGTTTACCTGTGCAGAGTGGAGCAGAAGAGGCTGCACGGCTTATCGATACGAATCAAAATGGCCCTCCAGAACTGCACGACTTTCTACTCAACAATACACTTTTGAAAGGTGTCCTGCACCAGATGGAACAGGTACGGTCAGCATATGGACTCTATGGTTCAATCGACCTTTTAAACCCTGCAAGTAAACTGATAGTTGCATCAACAAAAACATCACGAGTCGGTACTGTTCTTACGTCTGATGAGTTGAAACTTCCTGAAGGTACTCTCTGGGATAACCACATCGCATTTGTCAAAATGCCTGATGATCTGCAGACATCGCTTCTTTTTCTCTCAACTGTTCAGGCAATTGATGGGAAAGGTGTAAACGGTATCGTTATCTTTAAAATATCGATAGAAACCTTTTTAGAGCAACTCCTGAGTATTGAACGTTCACTGGGGGCTGGAGGGGAGATTATTCTAATAGATATGTTCCAGACTCTGCTTACTCCTCTCAGGCATAGTCTGCCCAATGGTACAATTGCAAAGCCCTTGGAATACAGGCTGAAAACCCGTTCTGCTGATTTTGCCGCCTGGGGTGTGGATGGGCTTGTAGAAGCGCTTGATTATAGGGGTGTTCCGGTTATGTCTGTTGTGCGCCATATGCGTCTTGCTTCCGATTTTGCGGTGAGTATGATCGTCAACCTGGATCAGGATGTGTTGTATGCTCCTGTTAGAAAAAGCCTGGTTGTATCGTTAGGTGTTCTGGCTATTGGGCTGGGAGCTGTAATCCTGCTGGTTGTTATTGTCGCTCGCCAGCTTGCCCGTCCTCTTGAGCAGTTAAGTAAAACCGCGCTAAAGATCAGAACCGGAGACCTGAGCGCCAGATCGCCGGAAGTGGGCGGAGATGAGGTGAGGGAGCTCGCGCAGGCTTTTAATGACATGGCTGATACTATTCAGAAATCACATGAAAATCTGGAGGCGCAGGTCGCGGAACGAACAGCCGCACTGGAGGCAAATAACAGGCTGTTGCGTGTTGAGATAGAAGAACGACTTGAGGCAGAAAAGAAAATTCGGGTGAGCGAAGAGCGCTTCAGGCTTGCAATGGATGCCACGAATGACGGCCTTTGGGACTGGAATGTTGAAACCGGAGAAATGTACTTCAGTCCTCAGTACTACAGAATGCTGGGATATGAGGCAGATGAATTCCCAGCTGTTATTGACAGTTGGTACCAGCTTATTCATCCTGAAGACCGTGAAACTACCATCGCGGCAAACACTGCATGCGTAAATAATGAGACTCGGCAATTCAATATCGAATTTCGTATGAAGGCAAAAGATGGGACATGGCGTACTATCCTTAGTCGGGGCAGAGCGGTTCTGCGTCGAAAAGATGGCAGTGCTATTCAGATGATTGGTACGCACGCTGATATTACTGAGCACAAACAACTCGAAAATCAGTTGATGCAGTCGCAAAAAATGGAGTCGATCGGACGACTTGCCGGCGGTATAGCCCATGATTTCAATAATATGCTTGCAGTCATCTTTCTCTCGCTTGAGATGGCTAAAACGCGTCTTGCAGAGGATGACCCTGTACATGAGCAACTCAATGATATTAAAAAAGCAGCTAGACGGTCACGCGATATTACCCGCCATCTGCTGACCTTCTCTCGCAAGCAGGTGACGTCTCCGCAACTATGTCTGCTTAATGATATTTACCGTTCTATTGAGACATCACTTGCCCGCCTTATAGGTGAAGATATTGAGTTGAGTTTTCACCCGGCTGCTGATCTTGATTATATTCTTATTGATCCTACTCAGATAGACCAGGTGTTGGTGAACCTGGCGATCAATGCCCGTGATGCCCTTCCGGATGGAGGCAAACTTACTTTCGAAACAGCTAATGTGTCGTTTGACGCAGATTACTGCAGAGAGCACACCGATACTAAACCGGGTAAATATGTAAAACTGTCTGTAACAGATAATGGCGTCGGCATGAATCCGGACACTGTTGAAAATATATTTGAGCCCTTTTTTACAACTAAGGACATTGGTAAAGGAACTGGCCTCGGCCTTGCCATGATCTATGGAGTTGTTAAGCAGCACAACGGGTTTATCACTGTAGAGAGTGTACCGGGTGTCGGCACATCGTTTAATCTCTATTTTCCGCGTGTTGATGCTGGTGTAAAGCCAGTCGCTGAGGTTCAGGATTCGCTTCCTGTACAAAAGGGTGTTGGTAAAATCCTTTTGGTGGAAGATGATGTCACACTCTGCGAGATGACACAGAGGATGATTGAAACATTCGGCTATACGGTGACGTCTGCCCACTCCCCGGATGAGGCGCTTCTACTGTTTGAGTCAGGGTGCCAGGATTTCGTTCTGTTGTTGACAGATGTGGTTATGCCGGGAATGAACGGCCGTCAACTTGCAGAGATTGTGAAAGATAAATGTCCTGACATCAAGGTGATGTTTATGTCCGGGTATACTTCGGATGCTATAGTGCATCGTGGAGTGATTGAAGAAAATGTTAGCTTTATCCAGAAACCCTTCCGCACTAAAGACCTGGCCGCTAAAATACAGGAAACCATTGCACATTGAGTTCTCCCATCTGGTTCCCATCCTGAAACGCCCCTGCTAGACAATATCAGCGTGGGGTCCAAAATTTTTATCTTCAGAATGTCAGCTGGAATATCAGCTATATGCTTGCAGTAAAAAGCTGAACTGCGCCTCTGCATTGAATAGAATGCAGAGTTTTAGGATGAAAACTATCTACAAAAATCACAAAAAAAAATTCTATAAATACTGAAATTATGAGAAAATCACAGATATGGTATTACACGAGAAGATTCTGTTCTATTCAATAGCACTGTCAAGGGAGTGACGAGAAACAATGGCTGATCAGGAAAGTGCAGTAGATTACGATAAACTCCTGAAACAACTAAAGGGATTCTTTCCTGGTGAAGGGCTTAATATCGAATCAGTTAAGTATGATATGAATTCCAGGAAGCTATTTATTAAGCCTGAAGATTTCCTTCCTTATCTGCAAACAGCCTTGTTGGACGAAAAACTGATAGAAGTTCGGTTTGATTATAATGATAACCCTCATTTTACCAGGATTATCGATTGGCCGGCAAAAGAGAAAGAAAACGCATCTGATGAGGTGCGGGCTGCGTCAGCACCCGGAGCATATTTTCAGGATATGACCCATATCACTTCGTTGCCAATGGAACCTTCGATTGGCAATTACCACATTAAAAAAAGTCAAAGCGTTGTAATGCGTTTTTTCACAAAATCGTTTGCTGTCGAGTTATGTACGACATTCCTCAGAACAAATAAATATGAGAATCTTCCTGTACTACAGTTCCAGTTCCCCGTAATTGGCCGGCTACTGAAAGGTGAACGGGAATACCGGGCAAAAGTTACGAAGGGTTTTGATTTGAAAGTACATATAACTGGTAAGCGTAAACAGCCTGATATAATGACAGATATAATAAATGTCAGCGCAACCGGTTTGGCATTTTCCTTGGAAAAAAAGGATGTTAATAATTTTTTGGAAAATGAAACGAGAAAGCTGAAGGTGATTAAGGATGGCGAAGAGCTGTTCAAGGTTAATGCAAAGGTTCGCCATGTTTCGCGGATACGCAAACGAACGAGTATTGCGTACTTTTGTGGTGTAGAGCTTGATCTGGTTACTCAGAGCATGACTCGTGAGGTGGAAACACTTTTGGCAACGGTCCAACGTGCTCACCTTCAGGCGCTTTCAGGTCTTTCCCGCGAAACCGGCTATAATCTTATAAGCTGATCGTACCCTGCTGACAATAAGTCCAAGACGTATTATCAGGCTGATTCAACGTCTTGTCAGCAGTAAACTGCCATTTCCGTTGCCTTCTGATACTTCGCTTTCAACCGGGTATTGTGACCTTCACGTTTATCGTGTGTCTCCGACCTTCGCTCAGTTTTACCAGCCAGGTTGCCTCAGTTACGAGGAGAATCATCCCTTCACCGAAAAGAGCAGAACTGCACAAATAACGTATCGTCCTTGAATCATAAGAGTATTGTATACGAATTTGTCCATTGTGCTAAGCAGGTGGTATCGTTTGATCAGATTAATTCAGGTGAAGATCTTGCACTTTGCGGAGGATTATGTAGAATTGGCCCAACCAATATCGATGTTCATCTGAAATATGATACATGCATACGATGTGAAAAGAGGCTGTAATACGATGAATTCCCAGGGAGTTTCCCTGGTTTACGGAGGGCTGTATGAATATATCCACGGAAAATCGGGTTCGAACAGGTAATCTTGAAATTGCCGGGCCATTGCATGATGTAGTTGAAAAACATATAGCACCAGGCACCGGGTTGCCTGCTGAGAAGTTCTGGTCGGCGCTTGAAACAATGCTTGCGGAAATGATGCCGAAAAACAAGGAACTTCTTCAGGAGCGTGATGAGTTTCAGCACAAACTTGACAGCTGGCATACATCAAGAAAGGATCAGCCTTTTGACCTTGAAGAGTATACGACGTTTTTACGTGAGATAGGCTATATCGTTGAGGAAGGCCAGGATTTCACCATTACCACTGAAAATGTTGATAGCGAGATCGCAACAATTGCCGGGCCTCAGCTTGTTGTTCCGGTTACCAACGCCCGTTACGCCCTGAACGCGGTGAATGGCCGTTGGGGCAGTCTCTATGATGCACTGTATGGCACCGATGTATTGCCCGAAACTGATGGAGCAGAGAAGACTGCGGGATATAACCCCGTTAGAGGCGCTGCAGTTATCAATTACGGCACAGGTTTTCTTGATTCAGCAGCACCATTGGCAACAGGCAGTCATGGTGATGTGCAGGAATACAGAATTGAAGAGAGTGAAGGTAACTACCAGCTTACAGCTACCATGAGTGATGGCAAGTCATCTGGCCTTGCGGATTCAAATCAGTTCGTCGGGTATGTTAAAGATGATGAAATCATGTCGATATTGCTTAAGAAAAATGGACTGCATCTTGAAATCCAGATAGATCGACAGAGTCAGGTTGGTAAAGGTCACCCTGCCGGTGTTAAGGATATTCTGCTGGAATCTGCAATGACCACCATCTGCGATTGTGAAGATTCTGTTGCTGCGGTTGACGGCGAAGACAAGGCACTGACCTATTTTAACTGGCTTGGTTTGATTAAAGGCGACCTCACCACCAGCTTTAGTAAAAACGGTAAGGTGGTGGAGCGCGGAATGAATGGTGATCGTGAATATATCGCGGCAAATGGCGGGACGATCTCACTTTCAGGCAGAAGCCTTATGCTGATTCGTACTGTCGGCCATCTGATGACCACCGATGCCGTGCTCTATAATGGTGAGGAGATACCTGAAGGCATTCTGGATACAATGGTTACGGCATACGTGGCTAAAAATGAGCAGAATGGCAATGTACAATTCGCAAACAGCCGTGAAGGCAGTGTCTATATTGTAAAACCAAAGATGCATGGCCCTAAAGAAGTTGCGTTCACCTGTGCATTGTTCAGCCGCACAGAAGAGCTGCTGGGGCTTCGTGCCAAATCGCTTAAAGTCGGGATCATGGACGAAGAGCGGCGAACAACAGTGAACCTCAAAGAGTGCATTCGTCAGGCAAAAGACCGCATTATTTTCATTAACACAGGCTTTCTTGATCGTACGGGAGATGAAATTCACACCAGCATGGAAGCTGGCGCGATGGTGAAGAAAGACGATATGAAGAATCAGCGGTGGATTGCTGCTTATGAAAATAACAATGTCGATGTTGGTCTTGCAGCAGGCTTTTCGGGCCGTGCCCAGATCGGTAAAGGCATGTGGGCCAAACCGGATATGATGGCAGAGATGGTTGCAGACAAAATCGGACATCCAAAGTCAGGTGCCAATTGTGCCTGGGTACCATCTCCGACAGCAGCAACGTTGCATGCAATGCACTACCATCAGGTAGATGTTTTTGCAATCCAGCGAGAACTTGCCAGCCGGGAAAAGGCGGAGCTAGCCGATTTACTCACCATCCCCTTACTTAAAGAAGAACTTGCGCCAGAGGCTATTCAGCGCGAACTCGACAATAACGCTCAGTCAATTCTCGGGTATGTTGTGCGATGGGTAGAGCAGGGGATAGGTTGTTCAAAAGTGCCTGATATTAACGATGTCGGCCTGATGGAAGATCGGGCGACGTTACGTATTTCCAGCCAGTATTTTGCCAACTGGATTCATCATGGTATCTGTTCTGAAGAACAGGTGATGGAAACGTTAAAGCGCATGGCCGGAGTAGTAGATAAACAGAATGAAGGTGATTCAGCCTACCGGCCAATGGCAGTGGATTTTGAAAACAGTGTCGCTTTTCAGGCCGCATGTGAACTGGTTTTTAGCGGTATAGAACAACCAAACGGCTATACCGAACCTATTCTTCATGCACGCAGGAAGCAGGCTAAAGCGAAATTTGCTTAATGATTTGAGTGAAGTGATAGCAAGAGATATCAGGCCAGACTCCAGAGTGGAGTCTGGCCTGAATGTTACACGATTCTGGACAATGCTCGATATTCTAGGATGTTAATTCGGTATCGAGAATTGGTAAAGTTACCAACTCAATTAAAGGTGATAAAATTTTTCATACCTTTCAAGAATATCTTCTATTGCTCTTTCGAAAAATTCTTGGCCGATATCAACAGATGCTAGAGAAGAGTCAGCCCCCATTCTCCCATCGGGAAAGTTGTTTTTGAAATCAAAGCAATCTCTGAAATTAGTATTTGAAGATAACTCTTGTGGTAACTCAACATTTTTTACTGCACTTGGATGAGCATAAAAACTCAGTGATAATTCTGACGGTGTAGCATGAGAGCCTTCTGCGTCTTTAAAAGATGTCTCAGATAAAGCTTTTACCCGATCACCGTCATACCAGCTCCATAAATGAAAATGTGCAGAAGATGGCTCTTTGTTAAGGCTATGTTCTGCATATATTTCTGAAAACGCTGTGGTTACTGAAGCTACATTTCCGCCATGGCCATTAAGAAAAAATAAGTGTGTAAAACCATGGCTTGTCAATGAAAGAATAACGTCTTTTATTAATGCTATCATTGTAGTCGGTCTGAGTGTAATCGTACCAGGAAACGACATATGGTGTTGTGACATTCCAAAATTTATTGTCGGAGCAATCAGTATATTTTTTCTTTCCGATATACCATTCGCCAAAACTTTGGGACATATTGAATCGGTTCCAATCAGCCCCATAGGTCCATGCTGTTCTGTTGAACCGATTGGAATAATGATATCTGTTCTAGATTTTAGATAGTCTTCAACTTCACACCACGTTGAATATTCAAGCTGCATTGTATTTCGACCTATTGTGTTTTTTGTTCACATAACCTATAAACCCCGCGGTGAGGTTTGGTAACCTGCCCGCGCTGTTTGCGGGTCCGTGTTTATTGGCTGGTTAGCAAGAGCATGTGCTAGCCATGTTGTCAGCTAATCTTGCATTGCATAAATATTATCTAATAGATTTATATTGAAAGCAGCAATCGCCATTGAACACACTACTAATTGACTCTATTCCTCTTCATAAGACCAATTTCGATATATTTCAAATTGGTCAATATTACTGTCGTTAATAAAAGCTTCTAACATATCTATCAGTTGATTATATTTCGTACATAGTGAAGAATTTGATTCAAGAGGAAATACACCATGTTCAAGTTTAGACTTCTCTGATTTGAGTGACTTTAAAACAGTTTCGACAATTGGGTAAATCTCAGAATAATTAGCTGCATACCTATATAACCAGCCATTTTCCAACCATGCACTTTCCCATATTTTCTGCCAATCTTCGCTAGTAACTCTCTTGTTCATTTGGTAACAAGCCCATCGAAAAGCAGGAGCTGTACTTATACTTTTACTTAAAGGGGGAGTCCCAAAGATACTTTCAAAATCACTATATTCACCATCTGCTTTCCTAAGAAGCTTGTCGTACTCAGTATCATTTAAATTACAAACACCTTCTCTAATAACTGAAAGTATTGATCGTTGAACATATGTGTACCTGTTTCGACGATTATATCCATAATTAGCTAGCATTTCGCTTGCATTAGTGAGGACATGTCGCAAAGGCCTAGGGTTAGTTCCTCCCAACTTACAATTGTCTTTTGCCTGAATCTCTCTCGACCAATCTACCCACATAGAATAATTAAACTCTGAAAATTCTTTTGATTGTGTTCTAAGCAATTGAAGTGCAGATGATAGTTGAATCGCAGCTGAGTTATGGTGGGAGGCCAAAGCACTTTGCTTAGCTATGAGTTTAGACTGCCTACTGATTTGCAATGATCCAAAGGCAGCAATAGCAGCAGCTACTGAAGCGATAGCAGATAAGAATGCAGGAGCATAATCAATTAAGTTCATTTCATTCAGTACTCAAATCTTTTTTGTTATACAATTTCACAAAACCTCAAATTTTGAAATGTTTCTAAACGGGTGCAATTCCAATTTCATTATTGCTAACGTGGAGGGTAACCGGCGAGCGTCAGCGAGTCCGTGTTGACCCGTTTGTTAGCAAATTCGTATGTGTTATTTTTTAAAAAGGAATTAGTTTAATATGATGCGGGACATTGAACCTTGTTCCAGAATAATATTTTCGATGAGTTTTACTTATCCCATATTTTTTGCTTTTCCCTAAAAATATAGGAAATTCCATTGTTTCCATATTTGCCCAATAGTACATACGAATTTGTGTTTTGTCTTTAAATGGAACTTTTAAACCATAAATCGCAATTTCTCCAAGCTCAAACAAGCACTTAGCTTTTTCCAACAAATCACTACCAACAACTAAATTCATATAACTTTTATTCACCTTATCAAAGATGCAGGAGTCATCAAAGTTAACATTATCTATAATTATATCCTTAAAATGCTCTCCATTTATCTCAAGAGTAATTATGGTAGATTCTGCTGTAACTCCTAATTCGAACAAAATATAAATCGGTTCATTATAATTAAAACCATGTGATCCTTCTTTAATCTTCACCAAATGCGTATACTTTAATCCATCGATTACTCTTAAATTCAGGGTTCCATCTTTGTCTATATAAAGCGATGCTCTATTGCTATGAGGATTATTCCCAAAATCAAAAATAAAATTTTCAACGTCATGGTGTTTGTGAATCTTTACGGCGCTGCAAATTGTAAATCCTTTAAGTGAATCAAATTTAGAATAATTCTTATTCCAATGGTATTCTAAATAATTTCGAATATCGTCATAAGTTTTTAACTGTGTCTTACCACCTTCTCGATAGAGGATTTTTTGGATTTCAAATTTGTCAAGGCCATCATTTCTTCCTGCTATAATGAACGCTTTTAAGTTTTTGTGAATTTCTTCATTGTATTTTGTCTTAAAAGAGTCGCGATTCAAGGCTTCATCAAAAAACTCATTATATTCATGACACTGAGAAATATATTCCCTGAATGAACTGTAAAATTCTTTACGTCGTTTGGCTGACTTAAGAACAGTAGTGTCAGGTCTTTTAATTTCTACAATGGACCACAATGAGTCAATGTCCCGTGCTATAAAATCGGGTATAAATGTTTCACGTTCAGTTTTTAAAATTGCGTGTGGGATAACCTTATCAAATCCTAAAAGATCAAATATTATTGGATTCTCTTCAAACCACTCTTGATAGTATTTTTCCTCATAGATGTGGTTTTCCAATAAAATGTCAATACCGTTAAGTGCATTTTCAATCTCTTGTCTTCTCATGTGTTTAAATAAAATAAAAGCTATATATTTTCTTCATAATTATTTTTTACCTATGCTAACCATTGATTATCAGGTCAATTTGCCCTGATAATATGATATCAACGGGGTTTTCGGGCACAATTGCCCTGTTTCAATATCTAGGTTTATTTTGCTGAACCGCTACAATTGGTACTTACTTTTGCTGACTTACTAGAAGAAATCGCCTGCAGATTTCCTTCTATATCAACCTAACAAGTGGTGGCCTTCAAAATTTGGTGAAAAGCCAGATAATCCTCTAGTTTGCCCGTCTGGTATTCTCCTTTAGCTGTATGGGTTGGCCTTGTCTCCAATGAACTCATCGATTTGCTTTCGAAGGCCGCGAAGTTCTTCCTGTAGCCCGTTTTCATCAACTTTATGCAACCAGGAGAGAGCCTTGAAAACTGCTCTGGCGTCTTCATGTTTATCCTGTTTATGAAGACACATGAAGTGATTCCAGCCAATGAGGGCGGTATGAGGGTGCTGCTCACCGTCCTGCTCTAGGTGATATTCATGGAGACTGCCGAAGAGATTAGCAGCGTGTGCCCATTCCTCTTTGCTGGCCAAATAAACGGCTGTATTAGCTTTAGCCAGAAGTACTTGCGAGGCTGTCTCTCCATGCTCTTCTTCGAGGTCAGAGAGTTTTTGGAGAAGTTCTTCGGGCGTCTCTGCTCCGGTAATTCTGCGGAGTACAGCTCTTAGCTGCTTGAGACTATCTGGCATTTCTGTTTCATCAGTTTCGATGACCCAGAGTAGACTCTCCAGTACAGTTTGGGCAGATTGTGTTTTTTCTTGCCGATATAGACATTGGTAGAGCATAAACGCGGCCTGAGCCGTGTCTGGATGTTGTTCACCATCGTTTTCAACATGCTCGTTGTAAAGCTGACGCCAAATCTCTTCAGCCTCTGCCCATTGTTCCTGCTGCATTAAGTTTTGAGCTTCTGCTGCCTTTTGTACATTGGGAGGGGGGGGGGCGGGTTGAATGTGTTCTTTTCGAACTGTAAAGAACGGTTGTAAGTGTTTGCGAAGCTCACGAAGATCCGAGGGAAGCGATTCGTCCACAGATTTGCATAGCCACTCAAGCGATCGGATAATTTTTACAGCGTCCTCGTGACGTTCAAGTTTATGCAGGCAGTTGAAATAGACCCAGGCTGAAGTGGCCGTATCGGGGTGTTCATTGCCAAGGTTTTTGCTTTGTATTTCCCAGGCGATGCGAGCATGATGTTCAGCTTCGCTCCACAGTCCCTGATTTGCCAAGGTTATGGCGAGTTTGGTCATTGAAGTGAGGGTCTCCGGGTGCTCAGGGCCAAGGCGCTCAGTTGTTTTTTCCAGAGCCTGCTCCTGAAGGTCACGTGCAGCGTTATTATCGTCCATATTCTTTTGTGTATAAGAGAGGTTGTATATTGAAGTGAGAGTATCCGGAACCAAAACGATTCTGACTGATAAAGCATGCGTGCGTCTTCAAATCGTCCCCACTGGATTTCTCTCTGATAAAGTGATTGTGAAAATCATGCTGACCGAGATTGAAAAGTATCTGTAACCTGCAATAAAGAGATGCTGATATTATTGAAGATATACCAGCAATGTACGGTTTGCGAGACAATTCTTTTCGACCGGATTCTTCGGGCATCAATCGGAGATAGACCACAATTACTTGTTTATAGAGGGTACTTCCTGACTATACGTAACAAAATTACAACCGGTGGAATGGTATGGTTTGGTTATTAACACTCTGTTTTTTCATTAAATAACTATAGAAATTGAACTGGGGGCGGACTGCATCAACTTGCTTGATACTGATAAATATGTTGTCAGGCAGGGGGGAGGGAGTTAGACCTTAACGCGTTAGAATTTTGGTTATTGAGAGTTTTTTACCTAAAAAATATCTCTGGTCGCACTTGATATCAAGATAGTACCATCTGCGTATTGGGTTGGTTATACGTATGAAAGCCTTTGAGGGAGTGGGAGTCGGGAGTTGGATTGGTGTTAAGATGAACTTCCTGCCCATTTTCTAATATTTTCAATCTCATCTTCAGGGATGTTGAGTTGTCTGAGAAATTGAAGATGTTTCTGAGGTGCCATTTTCTCAAAACGTATATGCCATTGATGCATATCTTCCTCAGAAAAGCCTGCACCTTGTAACAGTGATGTCCATATCTCTTTAGTCATTGCGCGTGATTCTCTCAGGAGGTCTGTGTTTTGCAATAGTCCTGCAACGACCTTTTGTTGTTCGTACAGCTCTGAAATTTCACTGTTTAACTCGACAAAGCGCTGCTTAAGCACGTTGGTGAATTCTGTTTGCGGCGAATTCAGAATTTTCTCAATATGTTTTAACGGTAGACCTGCTTTCCTGTAGAGACAAATCTGCTCAAGTTTCTTTTCATCTTCTGGCTGATAGACTCTGTAACTGCCTTTTTCATGGTCTGCTGGGCTAAGAAGACCGATAGAATCGTAATAGAGCAGGGTGGATCTCGATAAACCATATTTCCTGGCAAGCATGCCTACCGTTAAGGTCATTGAGTATCTCTTATGTGTTGAAGAAAGAGTGGGTTGAAGCAGTTATCAACAGTGCATTTGATATCATGATTTTGATGAATCCGGCACTAACGCACTACCAGTTTTTAAATAATGGTTCAGCATTTGATATAAAGATTCCATCATTGTTTTGTATTCATTTTCATCATAACCCAAAACTGCCTTATCACCTTCATTGTTGAGGGCGGTTATCTCCTGCATCCAGTTGAGGGTCGTGAGCGTCTCCTCTGTTTTCAGGGTAATCTCATATCGTGTTGTGCGAAGATTTCCGGTCCTGACAAATGTGATTTTAGTGTCAGGTACATACTCACTGACTACCCAGATTTCATCTCCAAATCGTTCATCGTAATCTGTCTTGAATACACAACCAAGCTCAGCAAAACCAGACTTTGAATAGAGCAGAGTGCACTGCCAACCGGGAATCCAGTCATACTCACGAACAGGACAGAGCAGCGGGAATATTTCTTGTGGTAATGCTTCAAGTTTCATTATGTATTCATACGATTTTCGCTTTCTGTTTTCGAGCTTCATAGTTGTCTCCCAGCTGTAAAAGGTACATATATTATTGGTGAATGCTGAGGTGATAGTGCCCTATAAAGCTATAGACAGGTCAAGAGGAAAAACGATGTGTAATTGTTTTCTGGCTCGTTTGTAATAACGTATGAAAGGCAGATTGGCGCGAGATGACATCTATATGATGTGAGGAATAATTGGTGAGGTGAATAATCTTAAAAGTATGCTGTTGGACTATGTGACAATGCTCGGACAATGGGGGCAGACCAATTCAAGTTTTCGAAATACAACAAATCTGTTGTGAGTTGCGGTTAGTTTTGCCCTTAGATGTCCCTTTTGATAGGTGAAAGCGGAAACGTTACTTTTCGAATTTCAGTGCCATTTCTGAGGGTTATGCTGGAGGAAATGATTTAGAAAAATGTAAGCTGAAGTTACCAGGATAGGATTTTCGAGCATATTGGTGGGGGACAACGCGTCCGCGCGAGAGACTGAAACTTGTGGGCTCACTGTGAAGGCGGACGTTGATCCGCACTTATCATTGCGGGTCGCTACAGAAGCCCCCTCATACTTATGCTTGGTTAGTGAGGTTTCTTGTATTTTATGCTCAACTCAAAAGCTGTTTCGACGGCTTTGCTCCATTTATCACTGCCGACTTTCTTATATCTCTCTACCTGATACTTCATCCATTTTTCCATATTTTCAGGTTGCTGTATTTTCTTTCTTATCGACACACAGATGTTGCGCAGAATCCAATAATTATGCCCTGCCCGGTCGATACGCAAACGTTCAATCATTGGATCATTACCAGATCGCATACGACTGAAAAAAGGGATATGTGTCTCTACAAGATCTTGCCGACTCTCAAGCATGTTAACTACAATGTTTACATCCGTTGAAGTAGTAACTCCTAATTCACTGCGTAAGGCGCTCCAATTTGATGGGAAATCCTGTTCAAACCTTTTGAAATAGGGTGTTCTTGAAGTATAGGGTTTGTTGTTAATTAACGCATATGCCGCCACTTTATTCATTTTCATTTTTAAGAAAGCGTAGCGAGACCCATATAGTTTACCCGTATTAGAGTCCTTGAATGGAGCTGTAGAATCAATACTAACAGCCCGAGATTGATTGAATAATTGACCAATTAACGCTATCAGGATTGGAGATCCAACACCGAGGACATGGATTGGCACATCTGAATTTAACCCATTGACTACCCCCATCGCCAATGCAGTAGCAATGAGATAAGCCTCGGGTAAAATTTCAGGAAACATCTCAATCTTGTCTCCAAAATTCAGGCTAGTAATCCATCGCCGACTGCTCATCGGACCACCAAAGCTGATCGCTAGAGCCTCTGGGATTTCCGTAAGTTGTTTGGCTCCCTGGAAGGCGCTGGAATAATCGTAGGCGTGAAGCACTAGAAACTTGGCAGTTTTATCCAGTTCTTTCCTGTTGCCGAATTCACCAGCCAGCTGGCGCTTGTAAAGGTCACATGTATTTTCTTGAAAAACTTTTACCGCCTCGGCTTTAGGTTGAAATACTGGATCCATCAAGCCGCATAGCATGAGCACAGGAATCGTATAGTCTTCAAGACCAATAAGATAGTGCGGTTTAATAATGACTTGGCGCTCGATAATCTTTGCCAGTTCTAACTTACCCGTCTTTTCCTGACAGGCAGTGGCTATTTTGGCGATCAGATCATCGCGTGCTTTGAATATATTTGTACTCAATTTTCCCTGAGCATCAAACATTTCAAGCGCTGAATCGAGCAATGTACCAGCCTCTTTTTCAAAGGCTTTTGCGATTGCTTTCATGCGACTGAAATTACCATTATCACTGATCAGCAGGTTGTTCCTTTTCTTGACCCAATGAGCAAGTTCTATTTTCTTACTGTTTGTGAATTGCTCTGATAGAAGGTACCCTTCCCGATTTAGCGTGATTAGGTCATCGGGATTTGCAGTCAGGGTACTCAAGTTTGAGATAAAAATATATTTATCTCTTTTGTAGCGCGGAATAGATGTCATTATTAAACATTCGGATCATTCGGCCGAAGGAATTTGTCGAGAGCTTCCTTATGATTATTGTAGCACTTTAGCCATGCATGTGCCGCAGCCTCCCCCTCGATATCGAACTCATTGCAAAGATCCAGTTGTCTATTAAGTTTGTATAGGGCGCCGAGATATGAGCCTGCCCCTAGCAGGCATGTCCTAATAAGCTTGTCTCTTGCGATTGTTCCTCCTCCTAATCCAAAAGGGCCTCCGATTGTCGGAATTATTGCCGAACAAGAAAGCACTGAAGTTGCTCCGGTAACCATCGCACCGTTTCTCCATTGATCGGCAGTATCCCAGCAGTCATCAGCATGCTTTCTCGCGGCTTGTAACGCATCGTTGAGGTCTGAACATGGTCTGGCCATTTTGTGTCTCCTTAGTGATTGCTGGTAGTTGCCTACCTTATGAATGGTTGAAAAAGCAACTCCCCTGCTCCAAAGCTACTGCTTGACTCATTAATGCCATCTATATCATCAACAAGATTGTGTGGTCCAGGCGACCAGAATAAATTCGCACGGTTGGGCCACACCTGGAAGTACGGTCTGCATAGCCTGTAGAACCTCATCCTGAACGACTTTTCTGCAATTTTTGCGATTGGAATTGAGTCGATATGAAGGGCAGGGGCACCGCCTCCAGGAGGCGTAAAATCAAATACACCTGATGCTCGCACATAGCTCCCTTTTGTAATACCAGAATGAGCCATGTGGACGAACACAGCGACAATGTCGCCCTTAGCACCGCTCGATGGATCAACAAGTGTTGCTCGACTGATAAGCTTTCCGCTGGGTTCCCGCATTGCTGATATACTCTCCACGAAGCCTGAAACTTCAACTAAAGTTCCCGGTAGTGAGTTCGACAGCTGACTCAATTCGATATCTTTTCCATTTGGAATCGCAGAGTCGAATGCCAGGTCACCGGCATCTGATAGAAGCTCTCTAATCTCATCAGGAATACTCGGTGCACGCATCCAGATACTGAGGAGTGAAGAGGAACCATAACTTGCTACTGCCTCACGGACCATCCTTCCTGCCTCAGCAGCTCGGCGGCCCAATTTCTCTGCCCGCTGACCAGCACCGGCACTACGTAACGCGTCGTAAGCCATTCTTGCTACAGCCGCATGTCGCGCCATCATAGGCAGTTCACTTTCAACAAAGCAGGCCAACACCTGGAGGGATTCGGGGGCAACTCCAGGCTGTGCATTGGCGAGATCCGATTGGATTGTTTGTAACATTGTATTCAAAGAGGAGCGGAATGCAGAGAACGCACTAGTCAAGAGAGACCCAACTAAATCTGCTGTATTTTCAGCATTACTGGCCTCTGTCGACAGCGCATCCAAAGCAATGTTGAATTCAGCATGATAGATCGTCAGAAGACCTCGCACACGGGCGGCTGTAGAAGCCTCTACAGCAAGCTTGAAGCTCTGAGGAAAACCCAGCGGCTCCCCCTGGCCTGCTATTGCCTGGGTAAGCTCAGCTCCAGTAATCGTGCCTGCAACGATGCTGTCGATTAGTGCCTGAAACTCGGGCAAGGTATCGGGAGACACCACTGTGTGCTGATCAACGATTATGGCCATCGCCTCATCCAGATGGCTGTCATTCGCTGAAATGACATCGTCCAAAAAAGCGCTCACTCTGGATGCAAGCTCAAGTTGTACAGCAGCCTGGGCTCGATTTCCCTTTGCAGTCATCGACAAAATCATGTTCGACGACATACCCAGACCGAGGCAGGACAATCCAGCAATTTTGGCTGCTTTCCAGTCGCGTGTACCGACAGAGTCGCGTACTCCAGAGAGTTGTAATATCAGTGCATCGTGAAGAGCACCCATAGACGTGGCTGCCGGATAAAAGTCAATTAGACCATTAAGACTTGGTTGAATATCCATTCTCAACTCTCCTTATTTTTATACATAAGTAACGGAGGCAATAAGCAGCGCTTAATTGTAGAGACAAGATCAAGTCTGGGCGGCCGGATATCGCTTTCAATAGCCTATGAGTCAGCTATGCTATTGTTGAAAGGCTGCATTGGTGAGTTATTTTCAGGTTATTTAATACTAAGAATCAGTAACGATTGTGTCAACGACGTTCCCCTAAACCATTTTCAATACAAACGGACCGGCAATCATTGGTAAAAAACACTAGAAAGTATTCTAAGCACCTGGTGTGGCATTTGTATTCCCTTTTAAAAAATCGATGTAGCGCTTTCATAACAATTATACTGACCTGGCGGAGGCTTGATGCTTGGTGCGGACCAGGCAAACGCAAAAAAGAGCTATGGCTTAATTGCTGAGAAAGCTCTTTTTGTTATTTAAAAGAGCGATGTAAGGAGTTTGCGAATCTGAAAACGAATAATCACATGCAGTCGTGGAACGTCAACTCATTCTCCTCATGTGTCATGGGCAAAAGCCTCTATTACAGAGAGGAGTTCTCAATGATTTTTTTCATCTCACTTTTAATACCTGCTTTATTCTGCTTGTAAGCACGCTCAGCAAAGGTCTCATAGCTCACATAACCGTTTGCCGTAGCGAGGGCCTGTAGCCTGGACATGATATGCAGGGTAACGTGTTGTCCAGTCTCGGTCAGGAGTCGTTGTTCCAGCTCGTTGACGATTTCGGTAGGGAAAAGGGTTATGCCTGAAGTATCCAGATAGAGATGCAGGTTATTCTCAACTATCCCGTGCGACATTCCGTTGAGTGATTGTTCCTTGGAATCTGAGAACCAGCTGTCTATAACAGTTTTCGCCTTTTCCAAAGTAACTTGCTGGTCAGGTGTCAGATCGACAAAACCTACCAGATCAAAATGAAATTTTCCGTCACGGTCATACAATTCTGACTTTAAGTACCGGATGACCAGATCAAGGTCTGGTTCTTCTATACGATCACGTAACTGCGATTCCAATTGGCGGATCTCTTCTATCGGAGGAGTGAGAAGACCATGGATGGTTGCGACAACAAGCAGCTGATTATCTCTTTTGATCAGTCGTACCAGTTTCAGGACCGATCCTGGCATCTCCGCGAGAAAACTTCTGATGACTGAGTCGGCAATTTTGGTTTTAAGCACATTTTCCTGTGGGGTCTTCTTGATAAAATTGCCATCGAGGTCAAGATCGGTAAGCTGGCTGTAGGTATCTAAAGCAGAAACAGTTTGGGCTATTGTACTGTTTATCGTCAATTCTACAGGCTGATCGAGTTTTTTATGCAGACTCTCTTGAAGAATGTCCACCTGCGTAGGAGAAATGGTAGTAGCTGATTGAACATTGGCAAATACATAGATCTGGCCATCGTCCTCATGATAAATCATATCTCCAAAACTGCTTGAAGGAATATTGGCCAACTCGCTCTCGAGAGTCTGTTCGATTGATTGGCGTAAATAGCGTTCTCTCCTGATGGATTGCAGGGACTGATAAAGAAAAAACGCAATGAGAAGAAAACCGATTATTGGCAGGCTGAAACGCTTGAGGATGACAGTGCTTTCGAGCTTATCGTATTTCTTGGTCATCTTAAACAGCCAGAAAACCGTTGAGCCGATGAGTAAAATCGATAGGAAATTGCTGAAAAAAAGAAGAAATGAGCCTATACCGCCGCTATATGCGCCGAGTGAGAAGCAGAGACCGGTGTTGGCAAGGGGTGGCACAATTGCTGTGGCAATGGCAACCCCGGGCAGGGCTGGACTGATCTTTTCATCTACAAGTGCATAGGCTCCAGCGAAACCCGAAAAGACAGCAACCAGCAGGTCAAAGAGCTGTGGCCGGGTGCGAGCCAGCATTTCAGGTGTCGCCTCCAGCCCGGGGTACACTGTTCCGAGCGTAAAGCCCATTAAAATAGCAGCGACAACTCCGACTATTTCCGCCTGTGCAGCTCTGCCCAAAAGCTGGGCATCACTTCTGATTAATGCCAGCGACATCCCGAAAATAGGTGTCATTAATGGCGCGACAAGCATGGCCCCGATGACCACCGCAGTGCTGTTGGTTATCAGGCCGAAACTGGCAATCATAGTCGAAACTACAACCATCATATAAAATCGGATTCCGGGCTCGGATCCTTCAGCAATATCCTGTCGTACAAGGCGGCGACGATCATCAGAAACATGGAGAAAATGTTTAAATCTCTGTTCACTTCCGGCCATTTTCACCTCAGCTATTTAGTTGTCCTGATGAAACGCTGAGTTGCTCGATTGATTGGTGATTTTGTTGCCTCTCAGCCCTTATAAATTGAGTATAAGGGTTAAATTGAACATCCGCAAATAAACTGTTGAAAAGTAGAAGTCGTCAATGGTGAATGGTTCTAAATGTGGTTAGGTGTGCTGGCGGAATTTCAATCCGTGATCTGGGGCGGTTGTGTTGTTAAGGTGGAAAAGTTGTGTTACATGACACATAGTTTATTACCGGATTGAGTTAACCAGAGAATAATACTTTGAATGAGTATCACGGCAACCGAGTAACATATTGAAAGCGTTACATGAAACTATTGAAGGATGTGTAAATTGCAATATTTGCGTAAAAGAATGTGCATTTTTACAAAAATATGGCACCCCGGGAGCGATCTGTAAAAGATACCTGTCGGGTGAAAGGTCTGTTGACTCACCGGTTTTCGAATGTAATCTTTGCGGCCTGTGCAAAGAAGTGTGTCCCAAAGACCTGAAAGTCTCAAAAGCATTTCTGGAGATACGGTCAGCTATTCAAACCGGATCAAAGCCTGCCAATGCGGTCTCAATACATACGCAGCATACGACTATCTGTGCCTATGAAAAACGTGGGGGATCGCCCCTCTTTGCGTTGCATCAATTTCCTCTAAAGAGTGATGCTGTCTTTTTTCCTGGCTGTACCCTGGCGGCTACCCGGTCTGCTACTACCCTGAAAACGTACGAGTATATACAGAAAATCAAACCCGGTTGTGGAATCATTCTTGATTGCTGTGCAAAACCCTCCGACGATCTCGGGCTGACCGGCAGGTTTAGATCGATGTTCACAAAACTTGTGGACAGGTTAAAAGCTGGTGGGGTGAAAAAAATCTACACAGCCTGCCCAAGCTGTTATGTAACCTTTAAAACACATGCACCTGAATTGGAAACACTCACAGTCTATGAGCTGCTATCTGCGAATCCTCCAACGCAGCTAGGAACTGTTACAGAAACAGTTACAGTCCATGACACCTGCACAACCCGGCATGAGCCTCAAATCCATGATTCGGTTCGTTCACTCATACGTTCAACAGGTGCAGAAGTCGCAGAGGTTAGGCATAGCCGCGAGAAGACCATCTGCTGCGGTGAGGGCGGTTCTGCCGCATTTATTGCCCCTGAAATAACAGATAGCTGGAAGTCTATCCGCAAAGAGGAAGCTGTTGGAAAACGCGTAATCACGTATTGTACCGGCTGTTCATCAATGTTTGGAAATGAATTACAAACTACCCATCTGCTCGACCTGCTCTTTAACCGGGAAAAGGCATTAAAAGGTAGAGAGCAGCGCACCAAAACCCCTTTTACCTATCTGTATAGAATTCTCTTAAAAAACCGCCTCAGAAAATAGGACATGTTGGCTGCAATAATCATCTCGACGCAGAAATTGGAATTGAAAATTATGTCAATTAGATTGAACGGTTACAGATTTCTGTCATTAGGAAGAAATGATCTAAGCGGTTTATGATTTTTTTGTTGATGTTAAGCGGTGATCCACCTGGAGATGGTCCAATGACCTCGTTGCTGCATTAATTGCCAACTTGTAATTGTCTGGCATATCATATGCTTTAATTCAAATCAGCAGGGTAACTTCTTTTGTGGCCTGTTCAGGTCGGTTTCCCCTGCTTTTACTGTACGTCAGTATCTATGATTAAGTGGTCCCCTTTTCTCTTGAAATCGAAATTGTATTTTCGTCGTTGAACACTCTTGGTTTCCGCCTACCAATTTTCAAAATATCGGCTTAAAAGAATGTCCATTTTTTATAGTTGAATCAGTATTGAAAACTTTTTGGTTTGGTAGCTGCACAATAAGCAGATATACTCGTAATAGTGATCGGTTGGAGCAATGACACTGCAGTTGAGAAACTTCGTTGAAACGGTAAAACAATAGGGTCATCTCAAAAGGAAAGCAGAACACGTGGTATTTAAAAAAGATATTGGATCTAAAGGGTTTTTAAAAAAGACCAGTAGTGGCCAAAGAAGGGATAGCGAGGAAGCGAACCGCTTCATGCAGTATACTGTCATCTGCAGTGCTGGTGCCCTCAATATGCTCTTTTTCGGCATATTGAACATGGTGTCGGGTAATATGTCACTTGGTATCCTGGTGATTACCTGCTGTATCTCGCTAATCTTCGGTTGGATTCTCGTTTATCTCAAAAAAGCCGAACAAGGTGTGTACCGGCTCAATACCATTTTGTTCACGATCCTGATGATCTATCTTGTTTACCTTGGAGGGGAGGAGCATTCCAAACTCCTGTGGGTATATATCACACCATCGGTCATGTATTTTCTCCTTGGTAAAACAGAAGGTTCCATAGGCATCAGCAGTTTTCTCCTGTTCATCGGTCTCTACTTCTTAATGCAGGATGAAATTCCCGGCGGACATCTCTATGGGAAAGCTTTTGCTGGCAGGGTGATGCTCACACTCTGTATCATATCTATCATAACGTATTTCTACGAAAACCTTCGTCATCGGTACCGCAATCAAATGGAGCAGAAAAACGAGGAGCTTAAGGCGGAAAACAGTCAGCGGCGTCAGGTAGAAAAGTCACTTCGCGAGAGTGAGGAACGGTACAGGGCTATTTACCAGCATGCGGCTGAGGGCATTCTGTTAATAAGCTTCTCCGGAAAAATTGTTGAGTGTAATCCGCAGATTCAGAGAATGCTCGGTTACCGGGAGGAGCAACTTTTAGATAAGGATATTCACTCATTGTTCAAGGCCGAAGATCTTATTCAGCAGCCATCGCAGCTTGAAGAATTGAAAAATGGAAAGACGGTCTTCATCGAACGGCGGTTAAAGACAAGTCGAGGAACCTATCTGCAGTGTGAGCAGAGCGGTAAGCGGATCAGCGACAGGTTCATCATTCTGATTTACCGTGATATTACTGAACGTAAAATTGCCGAAGAGGCACTTGAAAAAGCCAACCATATGTTGCAGCGGCTGGCAGTGCAGGATGGGTTGACCGGCATTCCCAATAGAAGGAAATTTGATGAAACCATAAATAGCGAATGGTACCGTATGCAGCGGGATAAAACGAAGTTAGGGATAATCCTGTGCGATATCGATTTCTTCAAGCAATATAACGATCACTATGGCCACCAGAAGGGTGATGAATGCCTGAAGAAGGTCGCGAAAGCCCTTTCAGCAAGTGTGCACAGGCCCAGCGATCTCGTTGCCCGTTACGGAGGTGAGGAGTTTGTAGTGCTGCTTCCAGACACCACGGTTGATGGGTGCATGATAATCGCAGAGAAGATGCGTGTCTCAATTGAAAAACTTGCAATCGAGCATATCAGATCAAAGGTATCTTCTACGCTGACGATGAGTTTCGGAGTTGCAGCCTTAGTTCCAGAGGGTGAGTTCAATCCTGATCTGATCCTCGCCCCTGCAGACAAGGCCCTCTACCGGGCCAAGGCAAATGGCAGGAATATGATCTGTAGCGGAGAGGAGTAGTTTGGCACCGTCTTATTGGCAGTTGATCATTTTGTACACCAGTTTTTCAGGAGACAAGGTACCGATTGTAAAGTCTCTCCAAAACCGGGGGCACTGCTGACTGGCCTTTAGTGTTGGAAATGCAAACCTAAAGCAGTGCGACAAAACACTGGCCTCTGGCAAATTCTTAGCATCTTTCTTCTACTCTGAGAGCCTGTAACTTGCTCCACTAATAGCCGTGTAAATGGAGTGTCTTTTTCGGGAAAATTTCAATTTCATTTCAGACTTTCCTTTGATTTCAACCATTGTAACTTCTCTTTTAATTATTGTATTTTGTTAAACCTGTAATAGACTTGTTGGCATGAACGAATCACTCCAGTATAGATCGCCATTGTCTCCGGGTATCGAGGCGCTTTCATGTGCAAATAGCTTTGCCTTTACCAAACACATTCATAATGGGCATGTTCTATGGCTCAACTCCGAAGGAGGGGAACAATACAATCTGAAGGGTTGTACGACCATCCTGCAACCAGGTAGTGTAAGTATCATTGAACCAGGAATTGTCCATTCCAATAGACCATGGGACCCGGCCAAGAGGCACTTGCGAAGTCTGTACCTTGGGGGAGAATTCTTTTTGCATCTTGAGAAATTGCTCACGGGTGAGGTTAAAGGGAAGCTTACACTACCGACGGCTGTCATTGAAAACCGTAAATGTTGGCAATTGGCAATTCTTTTACACGAAGCGATAATCAACAACCACGATCAGTTATTGGTTGATGAGCTTATCGTCTCGCTCTTTTCAAGAGCTGAGATGTTACAATTTGGAGAAGTGATTTGTCGTGGGGTTACAGATAATTCAAGCGACAGAGTCATGAACATCGTTGAATTCATGAGAGCCCGATGCAGCGAGGATATCTCTTTAGACAATTTAGCAGAAATTGCTATGTGCACCTCGTATCATGTGATTCGGCTGTTTAGGAATCAGGTTGGAATGTCGCCACATGCCTATCTTGTTCAGTTACGCCTGGAGAGGGCACGAGAATTGATTGATAGTGGGCAAAGCATAGCAGATGCAGCATTACTTGCTGGATTTTCCGATCAAAGTCATTTAACAAGAAGCTTTAAAAAGCGATACGGATTGACACCTGGCCTTTATGGCTCTCAAAAGCTGTCCTGACAGTCGGAGCAGTATTCTTTCTATCACCAATGAAAATATGTATGTATGTTTTTTTGGCTGCCCGATGTCAATTTTGTTCAAGACGTATTCAATTCCTTTCTTTACTGTATTTCTGAGTAGGATGTTTTCCTGCAAGCGCATCGAATAGAAGCATGCAGAACTTTTCAGAAAAGTAAAGGAACAGCTATGAAGTACAAAACTATACAAACAATTGAAGATTTCGTCGCAGAATATCAGAAGAAAAAGAACATATCTACAAGGTGGGGCGTTCCGCTTGTTGGGTTCGCTGAAGCTACTGATCCACTTTTTAACCAACTAAAAACAGTGGTGAGTCCTACTCACGCAGTTCCACAAGACCTGTTGACGAATGCCGGGACTGTAGTTTCTTTTTTCCTGCCTTTTCCTAAGTCTGTTACTTCCACGAATATCAAAGGGCGCCTAAGCTCTCCTGAATGGGCTGTAGGTTATGTTGAAACCAACGAACTGATAAAGCAACTCAGTCTTCATCTGACAGAAGTATTTGCTGATGCAGGTGAAGAAGTGGTCACCATTCCCGCCACTCACAATTGGATTGAAGACAAATTGATCAGTAACTGGTCCCACCGACATGTGGCCTTTATAGCGGGACTTGGGCGATTTGGACTCAATAATATGCTGATTACCGATAGAGGATGTTGCGGCAGACTCGGGAGTTTGATCACATCCGCTGTGATAGAACCTGATGCGCGACCAGCTCTGGAAAGCTGCCTCGACAAATATGACGGCAGTTGCAAAAAATGCGTCCGTAAATGTGTCAACGAAGCACTTTTCAAAGATTCCTTTGATCGGTTCAGATGTTACGACCAATTACTCAAAAACGTTGAGGAATACAAATCTGTCGGTTATGCGGATGTATGCGGTAAGTGTCTTACCGTAGTGCCTTGTTCCCATATAAACCCTGTAAAAATGAAGCTCAGAGCAAAAAAATGAAATGCTAAACGGATTTTATTCTAATCTTCAAATGTTAAGGAAAGAACAATGGCAAGTACAATAAAACCTGTTGTTCCCTATGATAGCTCATTCGCAATGCTCGATGTACGAGTTGGAAGGGTTGTCGAGGTCGAACTGGAAACCAGAACGCATAAGCAGACATATAGGATGGTTGTGGATTTCGGCAAATATGGAAAGCGAATAAGTTACGGTCGTTTTACCTGCCACCCCGTTGAGGAAGTAAAGGACAGGCTTGTACTTGGTGTTCTAAATTTTGACCCAAGGCCAATGGGGCCTGTCATTTCAGAGGTGTTGATTCTAGGTGTGCAATACCCAAAGGCTGAAAGCGGTGAGGCCACATTTGTTTCACCTGCAGTTAATGCGAAAGTTGGTAGCAAGTTGTTCTGATGAATGCTTTTCATCGTAATCTACGAGTTAACCTGATTAACGTGGT
Source organism: Desulfosediminicola flagellatus (assembly GCF_005116655.2). Taxonomy (GTDB): domain Bacteria; phylum Desulfobacterota; class Desulfobulbia; order Desulfobulbales; family Desulfocapsaceae; genus Desulfopila; species Desulfopila flagellata. Next base: position 6,021,141 of record NZ_CP050698.1, read on the forward strand.
AAAGGCAGAAAGAGCGTTGAGCTCCCAAACACTGCAGTAGTAGCAGATCAAATCTCAAATCTTGAGTTGAAGATTGCCAAAGAGCACCTCAATCAATGTAACATGGGGCTGGAGTTTATATAGACTGTTCTCCTTAACTTGAGGGGTGCCGCCCGATGACCTGCTATTTAAGGTTAGATAGGTTAGATAGGTTAGATACACTGTCAGGAATAATGTTCATCAAGCCCTTGTTGTGGCTTTTAATATCGCCAATGCTCACCGTAGTTATTCTATCCCTTACGGTTACGGCAAACTACTCAGGTGTAATCCCTGAGTAGTTTGCCAGTTCCCTTATTCCCGCCAATGTTCAGGCTGGTGCAATGTTTCGGCGCATCGGATTTTTCCTTTTATGGTGCCGATAATGCCGGGCATGAGTTCCTGTACCATCCAGGCTGATGCATGTTCCGCTGGAATTGGGTAAGGCGCTTCAAATCCGCAAACGCCAGCCGGGGTAAAGCCGCAGCGAGGGTAATAGCCGGGATGTCCGAGCACAAAAACGAGTTGTGTTTTTGATTTTCGAAGCGCATCCAGACCGGTCATAATCAATTTTCGACCAATACCCTTCGCCTGAAAATCAGGATGCACGGCAAGAGGTGCAAGGATTTGAGCTGCGATATTGCTTGCAGCCCCTTCAATATGTACCCTGGTAAACAACACATGTCCTACCACGGTGTCCTGCTCAACAGCGATCAGTGAGTGGCGCGGTTCGGCGGTTGGATCTGCCAGCAAACTTTTTACAAGCTCACCGATAGCCACTCCCTTCTCCTTACCGTTAGCAGCACCGAAAGCCTGCTGGTGGAGATGCTGGATGTCTAGCTTATGTGCTGGTTTGGCAGATATTATTTCCATTGTTGATTTCTCCTGTTTTTCAAATTTTTCACTTTTTTTGAAATATGCTGCCACCGTTCTTTTTCCACTCTGTCGGCACTTTTATTTTGACGCTCGCGGGTGTAGTCAAGCTCATTGTTCAGCTTGATATAGTTGTTCAGCCGTCTGGAGGATATTTCTCCTGTGGCTATCTCTTCAAGCACCCGACATCCAGGCTCGCATGTGTGCGTACAATTGCTGAACCTGCATTGTTCGGCTAATGCCTCAATATCAGGAAATGCGCTTATACTGTCAGTTACTTGCCGAGACAGGCCGATTTCCCTGATGCCCGGATTATCAATGACCATTCCGCCCCCGGGCAGAAGAAACAGGTCACGGCTTGTTGTTGTATGCCGGCCTTTGCCGACCCTTTCTCCGACCGCCTGGGTTTGTCTGATGTTTTTCCCGGCAAGCTGATTGATCAGGGTGGATTTACCCGCACCCGATGAACCGATCAGAGTAGCCGTCCGGTGTGGATAGAGCAGTGTTGCAACACGCGTAACCGCATCAGTGTCATATAGTGACAGGGGATAAACCGGTACGCCGGGAGCGATAGTCTCCACCTCGCAGACAAATTGCTCCGGGTTTTGTTGCAGGTCTGATTTGCTGAGCAAAATGACCGGTTCTATACCGCAATGATAGGTAAGTGTTAGGTATCGTTCGATCCTTGCTGGGTTGTAATCCCTATCAAGGCCGCAGACGATAAAGGCAAAATCAATATTGGCTGCTATTCCCTGTTCGTCATATACTTCAGGATTCCGGCCAGATCTTCCTCCGGCTGTCTTTCTGGACAACAGATTATTTCGTGTAAAAATGTATGTAATAACCTGCTCGTTCACAAGCACCCAGTCGCCAACAACCGGGTATATTCCAGTTGCCTGGTTATACAGCCGACCGGCCAGCGAAACATGGAATACTTCATCTTCTTGCATTACTGTAAAGACTTGCCTGTGCACCCTGACTACCCTTGCAGGGGTGGAATTGGCAGCTGAATTATCGTATTGGTGTTGAAAAAATGGTGACCATCCCAGCTTTGCTAGTCTGGATAATAATGTTTTTCCGTGTAAATATTTGTTGTTCTGTGTGTTTTGCATGGTTTTTCCCTGTTGTGTTGTAAGCACAGCCGAGAGCGGTTCGAATGTACGGGTATATGGAAATACCGAAGCCGAAAGCTCGTCAGGCGTGAAAAAAAATACGGAAAACAGTTACCGGAAAAAAGACGCAAAAATATTGCAGAGGTTCGACGGAACCAAGAAGGAAGAACAGCTGGCATAGCCCCGGAGTGATGTCCGAATTTGCCGCTGCTGATGTGGTATCAATCGTCTGTCTGGTTACGCTGCGGTTTTCCCGGTAACGTACAACACAAGATCAATTGAATTGGTGAACATAAAATCTCCTAAATGAATTGAATTACCAAAAAACGTGTACACAGGAATTGCCAGCTTGTCAACACGAAGATTCTGGAAAAGCTACGAAGTAAAAAGGTGATGGGTGTATTTGGGTCAACTTGACCCTCCCACATAAAAAGTATCCCAAAGTATCCCTGAAAAGTAGTGTTATTAAACTATTAAATGCCTGAAAACATAACTTTTTTCAGCTGAAAAGTGTAATTTAACTATCGACGCTCAACCTTTATACTTCTACTGTGCTCCTTAACTTGAGACGCGACACCCGATTCCCCGCTCTTTTCATTGCCGCACAGCTCGAACGCCGTAGCTGCCACTGAACTCTCGATGGTGTTTACTGACGTAGCCATAGTCAAAGGTTATGGCGCGTGCGCAACAAGAACCTTCAGTTTCCGAAGACCAGTAACTATATGTGCCTCTTTCTGCAAAAATTGGGTCGAGTTTGACTCTACCTCCAAAAATGTCCTTATTTGACTTTGAAGGCTCATAGATCGTTTTCAATTCTGCAATGGTTGGCAAACGCCAGTCACTGTAGCCCCCAGAGGAAAGCCCATTGACATAATCTATGGATTCATTCCAGTTCACAGAGTGGCCCAGGTCAACGTAGCTATCTTTTTGGGTCCACATCATTCCGGTTTTGGTGTCCTTAATCACACCTTTACCCAAATCTATATAACGACCATCTGCTGAGCGATTTTCAGCATAGGCATAACCAGAGAATAAAAAAACAATTGATACAATCAGTGATAGTTTCTTCATTTAATCCTCAATAGTTTTTGAATTAGGTGTGAATAATTACTGTAACTGTTCAGCAGCACCCCACCTGCCCCCGATCGGGACGCTTCGCATAGGCATACTATAGCCAATCGTCCCGCTTGAGGCCATCTGGAGCACTGCTAAACAGTTACTGGCAACAGAAAAGGGTACGTATGAGGTCTTGACTGAATAGTTACTAATTACTTTGATACTGAATAGTCGATCATTAGTTGACCATGCCAAATGGTTTCAGCGCCGCAGCAAAGTGTAAACTAATCGAGCTGCCGGTATCTTGTGAATTTTCCGAATCATGATAGAGATATTACAAAAGAAAAGTATGAATTGACGATTTGAATAGGTCGACCATAAGTAGAATTAGGCCCAAAATCGATTTTTTTAGCTTACTCTTGCCAATTAAAGCTGAGAGTCTTCACTTCACATCCTCAGCGGATGGGATACTGCTGAATAGTTGCTGTTTATTCTGCCCGTAATGCTTCTACCGGATCGAGTGCGGCTGCATTACGGGCAGGCAAAACGCCAGCTAATAGACCGATAGCAGCAGCCAGTAGTTCGGCATAAAGCGCATATATCCAGGGAGTGTGTGTTGGCAGTGCCGGGACAAATACCCCGAGAAGCCAGGCGATACCGGCTCCGATTATAAGACCGGCAAGACCACCGATAGCGGCAAGAACCACAGCCTCACCGATAAAGATCATCAGGATCTGGCTTCGGTTCGCGCCGATTGCTCTTAGAAGGCCAATCTCCGGAGTTCGCTCGTTAACGGCAATGGTCATGATGGTAACAATCCCTACCCCTCCAACGAGCAGTGAGATCGCTCCGAGCCCGCCAACCGCCATGGTGAGAATGTTCAGAACCGAGCCAAGCACTTCCAGCATCTGTTCCTGAGTGGTGACAGTGAAGTCTTCAGCGCCGTGACGCGCGATAAGGAGTTTTCTGGTTCTCTCGGCGATGGTTGTTGACTGTAATCCCGATTTGTACAGGAGGTCAATTTCCATAAGGCTTTGCTGGTTAAACGAACTCATTGCTCTGACTGTGGGGATATAGACGGCATCATCAAGGTCGAATCCGAGCATCTGCCCTTTGGATTCCATAACTCCTATTACCCTGTAACGTTCTCCGGCAACCCGCACGAGTTTTCCCAGCGGGTTCTCCCCGCCAAACAGCTCAGTCTTTACTTTGCTGCCAAGCACAACAAATGCCCGTGCAGCGTTACTGTCATCGGCAGGCAGGAAGCGCCCGGTAACAACCTTTATCTGCCAGACTCGTGATGCTGAAGGGCCGACTCCAAGGACGGTGGTATGGCGTCTTCGTTTACCATATTCTACTGGGCCGTTTCCCTGAATCAGCGAAACGGTATCGATGATACCGGGGAGCCGACGGATAGCCTCCTCATCTGCGATGCTCAGGGGTCTGATATTGTTAATTACCGCTCCGGAAGTACCTAGAGTTGTGACCTTGCCGGGATTGATCCCTATCAGGTTGGTGCCGAATTGTGTGAATTCAGCAAGAGTAAATCTGTGAATCCCTTCACCAATAGAGGTGAGCAGGACTACTGAAGCGATACCCACGGCAATTCCCAGCGTGGTGAGGAAGCTGCGCATTCGTTGATCAATCAGGGTCCTGAGTGAGAGCCGTACTATGTCACGAATAAACATGGTAACCCTCCGTCAGCGTCGTGAGAGAGATTGCACGGGATCAAGTTTGGCTGCACGCATGGCAGGTAGAACCCCGAAAATAAGTCCTGTCGAGATTGCGACTCCCACGGCGGTCCAGATCGACCAGAGTGGGATTGAAAGAAGCATTGCCGGGACTATTCGGCCTATAAGATATGTCCCGATAACAGCTAACCCAAGACCGAGAATGGCGCCGATTATAGAAAGAATAGCTGCCTCGGCCATAAAGAGAGTAACAATCTGGCTGCCGGGTGCTCCGATCGCCTTTAAGAGCCCTACTTCTGATCGTCGTTGTGAGACTGCGATCAGCATGACGTTCATGATCAAAATCCCTGCCACAGCTATGCTGATAGTGGCAATCCCGGTAACGGTAAGGGTTAAGGTCGTGAATATTCGGTCGAAGGTTGCGAGTACAGCGTCCTGTGTAATGACCGTGATGTCATCATCGCCGTCATGGCGTGCTCGTATTATTTGTAATACGGATTTTTTAGCGCGCGGAATCACATCGCGATCGGCTGCTTCCACCAAAATTCTGAACAGAGTTGAGCTGTTAAAAAGGGATTGTGCAGAAGCAACGGGGATTACCACAACATCCTTCATATCAAGGCCGAATGATTCCCCCTTGTTGCTTAATACTCCGATAACTCTGAACCGCCAGTCGCCAACCCGGATTGTTTCACCAAGCGGTGAGACATTGCCGAATAGCTCCTGTTTTAATTTGTAGCCGAGAACACAGACAGGAGCAGCTCGCTTTATATCTCCTTCAGGCAAAAAACGGCCATGAGCCATCCCAAGTTGGCGAACATGAAACAGATCAGACGTTGATCCGAGTATGGTAACCTCTCTTTCGCGGCGACCTTTGGAGACCGGAGCGGCCCCGAGAGTAATGGGCGCGACATATTTGATGCTGCTGGAGTGATAAAGAGCCTGGGCATCGTCAAGGGTGAGGTCTCTCGGTGTAATGCCGAGAAGAGGCGGTGCTCCACCTACTGTTTCGGAGCGTCCCGGAAGCACTATGAGTAAATTCGTGCCAAGCGATGAAAACTGGCCGACGACATAGCTTCGTGCGCCATCGCCTAAGGTTGAAAGAATCACCACGGAACAGACCCCGATAGCCATCGCCAGAAGCATAAGCAATGTTCGTGTCGGGTAGCCTGTTGATGCCTGATAAGCAAAACGGATGATGTCTTTTAGTTTCATCGTGTTATCCGTGGCTAGGAGGGAGCGAGAATAAGGGTTTTGGTCAAATCTGTTGCTTTTCCAGGATTCTGCATAGACTGGAAAGGTGCATAAACACTCAGTCCTTTAACCTTTAACCTCAGTCCTAGAATCATTGCGAACGGTCAGAATCTATACGACCGTCAACCATAAGGATCTGTCTGGCTGCACGTTTTCCGAGTTCTGGATCATGCGTTACCATGATTACAGTCATATTCTGATCGTTGAGGGTTTCGATTATCTCTATCACTTCCTGGCCGGAGACTCTGTCGAGATTGCCGGTAGGTTCATCAGCCAGAAGGATATGAGGTTCCATGATAGTGGCCCGGGCAATAGCGACGCGCTGACGTTGTCCACCGGAAAGCTGATCAGGGCGGTGGCGGGACCGGTTGCCGAGGCCAAAATCTTTGACAGCTTTCTCGACCCGTTTTTTTCGTTCCCGGGGGTCTACACCTGCAAGTATCATCGGCAGTTCAATATTTTCAGCTGCGGTCATTCGCGGAACCAGATGAAAGAACTGAAATATAAAGCCAACCTTATGCCGACGAAGTGCTGCCTGCTCGTGATCGCTCAGCTCCGTCATATCTTCGTTTTCAAGCAGATAGATACCGTTGTCAGGCCGATCGAGCAGACCGATCATGTTAAGCAGAGTAGACTTACCTGATCCTGAAGGCCCCATTATGGCAACATATTCACCTTGCTTGATGGTGAGGTTTACATCCTGCAGGGCATGCACCTGTTCGTCGCCGACAGTAAAGACGCGATTTATTGCTGATAGGCTGATCATTCTATATTCTCTGCAAGTGTTGCAGAGACCTTGTCTTTAAGGCCCGGCTTATCAACATTTGTAACGACAAGCTGCTCTTCTTTCAGGCCGGAGAGTACCTCAGTAAAGGCCCAGTTACTCAGCCCTGTAGTTATTTCCACCTCGCTAACCCGCTTTTCAGCTGGTGAGAATACAAACACTTTTGTACCGTCGATAATTGATTCACTGGGGATTTTCAGGGTGTCGGCGCTGATAGATATAATTATCTCGACATCAGCACTGTATCCGGCAAGCAAGTCTTTAAAATCATCTTCGTTAACAAACGAGGCCTCTATGTCAACGGTTCGTGCCTGCTTTTCAACATCAAGTACATACGAGGAAATGCGCCGCACTGTACCTGCAAATGTTGTGTTCTTAAATGCATCCAGGGTTATCCTGGTTTCCATGCCTATCCGAATCTCTGCAGCATCAACTTCGTCAATAGGGGCAGAAACGTAGTAGCAGCTGTTTTCAATAAGGTCGACAGCCGGCGGGGTAAGCACCCCGACAGGAGAGGGCGTGACGTATTCGTTGAGCTCTCCCTCGATTTTTGCAACAACACCATCAAATGGTGCAATGAGACGGGAACGGGAAAGATTTGCCTGTGCCACAGTAACGCGTGCGAGCCCCATCTCTACCGCTGCACGGGAGGCAGCACATTGAGCTTGTAATGATTTGGCCTGGGTGACAGCCTGGTCAGTCTGTTCTTCACTGCCGACCTTGGAGAGATAGAGTTGCTGTGAACGTTTTGCCTGCCTATCAGCCTCTTCTGCTGAGAGGCAGCTAGCGTTTGCCTCCGCCTCTGCGACAATGACTTCCCGTTCTGCAAGTGCAAGCTGAGCTTTCAGGTCATCATTCCAGATTTCAAGCAGCAGACTGCCTGCTTTGACCTGATCACCCTCCTTGATGGGCAGGATGGCAATCTGACCTCCCATACTTGGTGAAAGCTTGGCCCTTCGGCAGGCATTCACTGTACCGGCGCGGGTATTTGCCACGTTTTTTTCAACAGAAGCTCGTGTAACCGGCTGGACCAGAACCTCGATAGGTTTGGGGCGGGTTTTGTACCATATTGCAAATGCAATGGTGGCAATAATTGATAGAAATATTGTCCAGCGAATGATCTTGCGCATCATATCCTCCTGCGGGTGACAGTGCTGTGTTACCACCAACAGCCCTGAGGAGAGGGATCGTTTCTGCTTCCCTGATCTGTATTGTGTATAGGTTGTGTTAACTGAATTGGTGCTTTTATGTGTTAGACACCAAAACGTTCATTAGAGAAAGTGGTTTTTGTCCTGAAAGGTTTTTGCGACCTAACTTTCTGTAATAGTAAATATATACACTGACAACATTCTGTCGATTTACGTATTGGAGTAATTGACAGAACTGAGGAGCGGGTGATGTCAGTGGGATGTGAAAATATTGAGCAGAAATCTCAATTCTGGGACAGCCTCCTGAAAGCTGTGTTAGAAAACTGAAAATAAAGAGTTGATGGCAGGATAAGTTTATTATCTCCTCGCAAGCAACGCTTCCAAATATTTTGATTTCAATTGTTTACTGGCCAGTAGTTGCTTTACCGGCGACAAGTTGAAAATTGCCCCGAATAGTGCAGCCAGAGCCCTATGGCTGAACAATACCTGGTTATCAAAGATCAGATTTTGCAGTTTCCCACGTTCAATTGCCATAACCACTGCACGGTGGGCACTATTTACTGGTGTTATCACCCGGGCATCTCGCGGTGTAAGTGATATAGACTGAGAGGGGCAGGCCCGCACACAAACCCCGCAACCAAGACATATTTCTGTATCAAGCTTTGCCCGTTTGCGTTTTGGTTTATGCGGATCATTGGCTGAAACGAGCCCCATTGCTTCAACAGGGCAGGCGTTGACGCATTTGCTGCAGCCGTTACAACTTTGGGTGTCGATTACAGGCAAAAAGTTTGAGGTATGTACTGGGTGAAGATTGGCGAAGCGTTTGGCAGCGAGCATTGCTTCGCAGCAGCAACCGCAGCAGTTGCAGATAAAGTTTACGCGTTCACGGACGTTCTCGCCAAATTGTACCAGATTGTTTTCGTATGCTTTGTGAAGAAACTCTTTGCCTTCGACTCTATCAACCTTCCTGGCATGCCCATGTCTGATCAACGATGCTGCAGACGTGTTAAAGGTCATGCAGATATCCATAGGGGCAATGCATGCCTTGCCTACATGCTTCATTTTATGGCGACAATAGCAGAGGCTTATACCCATATGGCTGGCAGTCTCAATTACTTCGCTTGCACGCTCATAATCGAGAACATGAAGCGTGTTTTCATTGTTGAGTTGAGGCTCTTGTACAAAGACTCTTCCCAGTTGGGTTTCACCTTCTCCAAAGAGTTCACGGACGAAATCCTCCTCGACATTAAGGTACTGATGAAACAATTCACTCAACAGTTTCTGATCAATGTCGTCTTTGGTTCGCATGAGTGAAAACTCAAAAAATCCAGCCATAGGAGGGGGCAGTATATAGTGCGTCTCATCGTCGTGTACTATATCAACAAGAATTGCTCTCTCTGCTAATGTATCAAGCACGTTACGTGCTTCTTTATTCTCTACACTCCAGGCGCGGGCAGCCTGTTCTGCGGTGAATGGTTTGATGGGCAGCTGAGAGACCAACTCTGCTTCACGATCATTGAGGAGCATTTTCAGGATCTGCTCAAGAAGTGCAGAGGGAGGGGCTCCCTGAGGATATCGGTTCAGTCTTTCGGTAAGCCTGTCATAGCTGGAAAGGTTGACATGATGTGCCATGCTGTAATCCTCCATCTGGCTGATCTGGTGATGTTCTAATGATATTTTAGCATGTTGTTGAGAAATTCCAAGTGATAGGATAACGTTATGTATGACTAACTGTATTTCCAGGCGTGAGCTACTCGCATCTTGTGCTCTTAATTTTTACCCTCCGGTAAGCGAGGAACGAGATTCGCAGATAGCAGCTGTATTTCTGCGGTAAACATGAAACACACGCCTCAATCATTCCTTTCCTGCTAACTCTTCCGATGTAAATCACCGAATGTTGCGCTATTGCAACTCAAGTGCAAAGCTGCAACACAAGCAACAGTCAATACTCATGACGTGTCGCATTTAGCCGAATCATTGTCCATATTTCAAAATTTCATCTCTTTCCTGACTGATATGCTCTCTTAAGACAGACGTAGTGTTGCGGGTTTGCAACGTGTCTGGTTCGCTCTCAATACCACGGCAGTTCTACGTATCTGTATTTACACGGTAAAGTGTGGTTTTTACTGCATGGCATAATATGTGCTATTGAGGTAGTGCCCCATGAATTACTGCCATTCCATTATCTTGGCAGGTCTGGGCAATAATGTGTTTGTCAAATATGGTCGGCTTCGAAAAACATCAGCGTCATTTGGCATAAAGTCATGACATCGCATGTTTATGTAAGTGGTTAGGCAAGAGGCTTTGTACCAGCCCATCAGATTTGACAACCTTGGGTACATGCTTTGGGAAGCACATCTCATTTGGCAGAGAATTTAAATATAGCAATAGCATACAACAGGAGGCGGACAGCGTGGGCATAATAGACTTTCGATTTAGGCCGAATACAAAAGAAACCTTAGATGGTATCGGCAGCAGCCCAATGTTTTCGGGCTTGTGTGACCTCATTAAGTTTCCCTCAATGGCACCCCAGACCATGGATGAGGTTGTTCGTGATTTGAAAGCATACAATGTAGTAAAGGCGGTTATTACAGGCCGCGACTGTGAAACAACCTACGGAGCAAAATCCAACAACCAGAGTGTTCTTGATTTTGTTGCCTCGTATCCTGATATGTTCATCGGTTTTGCAGGCGTTGATCCTCATAAAGGAATGAACGGCCTTCGCGAACTTACTGCTGCGGTACTTGAGAAGGGTATGAAGGGTGCAGCAATTGACCCATACCTCGCACAAATTTATGTAAACGACGCAAAATACTATCCGTTCTACGCTAAGTGTTGCGAGTTGAATATCCCTCTGATCATCACTACAGGCCCTGCTACTCTCGTTCCTCAGGCTGTAATGGATCATGTTGCGCCACGCTATATAGACTTTGTTGCCCGTGACTTCCCTGAATTGAAAATTATCGTCAGCCACGGTGGTTATCCATGGATTTCTGAGATGATCAACGTTGCTCAGCGAAACGCCAACGTCTATGTCGACCTTTCTGAATATGAGCGTTCTCCACTTTCCGAGGCGTATATTCAGGCGGCTAACACCATGATCAGCGATAAAGTCATCTATGCAAGTGCTCACCCGTTCGTCGATTTCAAAACCGCACTGAAGACCTACGAAGATCTGCCTTTCACCGCGGAAGCGCGTGAAAACATCATGTACAACAACGCAGCCAGAGTTCTTGGCCTCCCTATTCAGCAGCAGAGTCGTGCAGCAGCTGGAGATGAGGAAAGCCGCCTGGTAGAGCAGGTCTTAAGAAGACTCGCCCAGGAGAATATCAGCTTGGCGTAAGTTTGCTGGTGTTCTTTGAACGATGTTTCTATGCAGAAGCCGAACGGTTTGATGCATGTTCACCCCACGTTTCAGCAGGACCAAAAAAATCGTGATATCGGTTAGGCGATGTCCCAATAGTCCCAATAGGTTCTGATGATAGATCACGATGAGTAAACTCGTGAAAAATACAATCTGTAAGGAGTAGGAACTATGGTGGATAAAGATCTCTTATCCATACAGGAAGCCAGGTCTCTGGTACGATCCGCGCAAAAAGCCCAGGCGGAAATTCGTAAATTAAACCAGAGTCAGATCGATGCGGTGACTGAAGCAATCGGCAAGGCTGCTGTACAGAATGCGGAATCACTTGCAAAGCTTGCAGTGGAAGATACCGGCTTCGGACGTTGGGAAGATAAGACGCAGAAGAATCTGCTCGCAAGCGAGATGCTCCTGGATAATATCCGCGGAATGAAGACCGTTGGTATCCTGCGAGAAGATGACGTGGAAGGTATTTGGGAAATTGCCAAACCTGCCGGTGTTATCGCTGCACTGATTCCTTCAACCAACCCGACTTCAACCACAATCTTCAAGTCAATCATCGCTATTAAAGCTGGTAACGGAATTGTTTTTGCTCCGCATCCAAGTGCGTTGAATTGTATTAAGGCGACTGTGGACATGATCAAGCGCGTTTTGGTTGAGCAGGGTGTACCTGCTGATCTCGTAAGCGCAATGAGTGTTCCGACAGTTCAGGGTACAGAGGAACTGATGAAACAGTCAGACCTCATCCTCGCTACCGGTGGTCCGGGCATGGTTAAGGCTGCGTATAGCTCAGGTAAGCCGGCACTTGGTGTTGGCGCTGGTAACGTTCCTGTATATATCGAGCGTAGCGCTGATATTGCAGATGCAGTCGACAAAATCATGTCAAGTAAGACCTTTGATAACGGTACCGTCTGTGCATCTGAGCAGGCAATTCTCGCTGACCGTGTGATAACCGATCAGGTCAAGGCAACCCTGAAGGCTAAAGGATGTCTTTTTCTCCAAGGCGATGACGTAATCAAGGTTAAGGCTATCATGGAACGCCCGGGTGGAGGCATGAATCCGCAGATCGTTGGTAAGGATGCGCAGACCGTTGCTGCCATGGCTGGTATTACCATTCCTGCAGGAACACGTCTGATGGTTTACGAAGAAGATGGAATCGGTCCTGAATTTCCTTTCTCAAAAGAAAAACTCACAGCTCTCATTGGTTATTACACTGTTGAAGACTGGCGCCAGGCCTGCGAATACTGCCATAAGCTGCTTATAAACGGTGGTATTGGCCATACTCTGTCAATTCACTCAAATGACAGAAATGTCATCCGTGAGTTTGCAATCGAAAAACCAGTGTCCCGCATGGTGGTGAACACCGGTTCGACTCAGGGTGCGGTGGGTATCTCTACTGCTCTTGCTCCATCATTGACGCTGGGATGCGGTAACGAAGGTGGTAGCTCGACTTCCGACAATGTCGGTCCAGAGCATCTCTTTAATGTGCGAAGAGTCGCTTTCGGCAAGGACCAGAAGGCTCCTGCCGTAGCAGCAGCAACCACAACTGTGAGTGTCAATGAGGTGGAGAGAATAACCGAACTGGTTATGAAACGCCTTAAAGAGGGCGCTGTAATATAAGTGGTTTTTATCAGGTAACTACCCTTGTGCTTTTGCGCGATAGCGCGAGCAGGAGGGTAGAGATCAACATCGTTGATGTAACTTATTATCCGAATCGGAGGATTGACTATCATGAATGCTTTAGGAATGATCGAAACAAAAGGTTTTGTAGGTGCTGTAGAAGCTGCTGACGCAATGGTTAAAGCTGCAAATGTAACCATGGTTGGAACCACCATGGCTGGCGGCGGACTTGTTTGTGTTGTTGTTCGTGGTGATGTAGGTGCTGTTAAAGCTGCTACTGATGCTGGTGCTGTTGCAGCAGAGAGAGTTGGCGAACTCGTAAGTGTACACGTTATTCCACGTCCACATAACGACGTTGAAGCTATTCTTCCTAAAGCATAATTAGTCAATTATACGCTTGAAGAAAATAGAGCCTGGGCCGGCGGACTGTTAACAAGCCGCCGGCGCGTTCTGTACGCTTTAAAAGAGTCCTATGTAGTTTGCAGGATGGGACGGCTAACGGAGTAGGAAAATGAGTGAAGCTCAACCTCGAAAAAGAAAAGCACCTGTAGCCAAAAAGAAGGTAGCACCGCCCAAACGACTCGGTGCTGTAGGTATGATTGAAACCAGAGGTTTCGTTGCCGCCATAGAGGCAGCAGATGCCATGCTGAAATCCGCAAATGTTACCCTCGCCGGCATGAAGAAGGTAGGTAGCGGTCTGATTACAATCATCGTCAGGGGTGATATCGGCGCTGTACAGGCTGCTACCGAAGCCGGAGCAGCTGCTGCAAAGGCGGTAGGAAAGGTGCGAAGCGTTCATGTTATTCCGAATCCCCATGAAGATGTCGAAGTAATTATACCAGCCAACGACGGGCATACACTGCCAAAAGTCTGAATTGGCCGGATGAGTTCCTGTGGAAATGATCAGGGACCGGTTTGTTGATGACGGAGCAATTAATGCTCATTTGCACGGTATGCAGAGGGCGGGAATTATCTGGTTTCGAAAGATCTTGAGAGGCACAAGTATATTATGTCCGTGAATGAAGAACTCATTTCAGCAATAGTCGGGGAAGTTACGAGGAGATTGAGACAGCAGTCCAATCAGAACCAGAACGATATCCCAATAGAGCTTTCCGCCCGACACGCTCATCTCTCTGAAAAGGATTATTACGAGCTTTTCAAAGAGCCGCCAAAGCAGTTGCGTGAACTGTCTCAGCCTGGCCAGTATCTTCTGGACAAGCGATTGCGTCTGATCGGGCCAAAGGGCGTGATCGATAATATTGCCATTCTCGGACCATTCAGAAAAGAATCACAAATTGAACTCTCTGTAACTGACTCACGCATGCTGGGAGTTAATGCTCCGGTCAGACATTCCGGTGACATTGATGGTACTCCCGGTGCGGTTATTTCTTCTTCTGAAGGGCTCATTGCACTTGATCGCGGTGTCATTGTTGCCGGAAGGCACATTCACATGCATCCTGATGATGCAGCGCGATTTGGCGTAAACGATATGGATCTGGTCTGTGTACAAACCGAGAGCCATCGACCTGTCATTTTCCGCGATGTCCTTATCCGCGTAAACAAAAATTTCCGTTTATCCATGCATATTGATTTTGATGAAGGAAATGCCAGTGGATGCACTTCCAAAACCCGCTGCATAATTATTAAAAACGTTGCAGAGGTGCAGTGTGCGTGTGGATAAAGAACTTGTAGAACAGTTGGTGCAACAGATTCTCGGTCAGCTTACTCATGGGCATGGAATCGAGAACGTTCTCATCCTCGGTTCAAAAAATGATGTTGTAGATATCCAGTTGCCCGACGACGACGGGGTGACCAGAAGGATGTTCTACAGTGACGAAGTGTACGATGCTGGCCAGATAGACCGGTATATACTGCCACGACTCGAACTGGGTGATATGGCAGACCTGGCTCTCGGTAAAACGACCTCTCCACGATCTGATGAAGTGCTGAAGCTGTTGATGAGCGGAAAAACCGTCGAGGTTGTCTCCTATGCGTTCAGTGCTTTCGAAAACACAGCTCCCCCGAAGTTATTTCAACTGTATTGTGATTATGCTGAGACTCTGAGCGGTTTTGGGCTTCGTCCTTACACAGCGGTACAGAAAAAAATCCGGCTTAATAAACGGGTCATCAGTGAGCAGGACCTCGAGAAATGTCACGCTGAAGGGATTAGCCGTATTGCTGTAACAGATAAGGCTCTGGTGACCTCTCTTGCGGAAGAATGTGCGAAAAAATTCGGAATAGAAATTCAACGTGATGAGAGAGGTGCATAAATGATTGTAGCCAAAGTAGTCGGCAATATCTGGGCCACCCGCAAGGAAGAAAGTCTGCAGGGCATGAAGCTGATGATTGTTCAGGTTATCGACCCGGTAACAAAAGAACACCGTAACAGTTTTGTGGCTGTTGATCAGGTTGGTGCAGGTATTGGTGAAATGGTCATCGTTTCGACAGGTAGTTCTGCTCGTCTTGCAAAGTTAGGAAGGCATTCACCAATCGATGCAATCATCGTGGGAATTGTGGATGAGATGGATGTACCAGGCAAAAAAGAAATGTCATGATGGCTGCTTCACTGGTTATTGGTGGGTAGTTGTCAGAATATGTATAAATACAATGAGATGTCGATGGAGAAATCATGAAAAAGAAATTGATCAGCGCGGATAATATCAGCGATTTTCTCGGCGCTGGTGCAAAAGAAATTTACGTAGACAGTAGCATGATACTCACTTCCGGCGCGAAAGATGTATTACGTGAGAAGAAAGTGAAGATCCTTTACAGCAAGCAACCTGCAGCGGATATCGCTCCGGGCCGGAATGCTCAAACGTGTAAATCCCAGGATCTCAAGACGGTTGTAACAAAGATCGTTTCCATCCTTAGAAATGATTTTCAGGTTACTGATTCCAATACTGTTGAAAATGTTACCCAGAAGGTGCTTTGCAGTCTTAAGCGTGGATAGTGGCAGTAGTATGTGTTTCGGTCAAAGAGTTAATAGCCATCAGTAAAAGTCAGATAGATCCTCGTATCGCCCTGGGGTTGAAGTAATTATGAGCATGAATCCAATTGTTGCAGAAATTCAAGAGAATGGCGTTGTCGGAGCCGGTGGTGCTGGATTTCCGAGCCATGTGAAGCTGGCATCGAATGCCTCCACCATTATTGTCAATGCTGCTGAATGTGAGCCACTTATCCATAAAGATAAAGAGATTTTGCTCCATCATACAGCGGAGTTTCTTGCTGGCCTGAATATGGTTATGAGGGCTGCTTCTGCGAGTGAAGGTCTCATTGGTATCAAGGAAAAACACACGCACATCATCGATCATCTGAACCAGAGTGTCGGACCAGATGTCCGGGTGGTCCCTATTGGAGATTTTTACCCTGCAGGCGATGAAATTACACTTATTTACGAGACTACTGGTAAGGTTGTTGAAGCTGGAAAGCTGCCGATTACTCAAGGTATTATCGTAAACAATGTTGAGACCCTGCTTAATGTCGGCAGGCGTAAACCGGTCACCACAACCTTTGTTACACTCGGTGGAGATGTTGAGAATAAGGTGACCCTGGAAGTACCCATTGGTTTGCCTATTCGTACTTTGATTGAGTATGCGAGTCCGACTATCAGTGATTATGTGGTTCTTCTCGGCGGCCCGATGATGGGACGACTAACGTCTGATCTCGATGAAGTTGTAACCAAGACCAGTTCAGCGATTAACATTTTACCAGCAGATCATGTTCTGGTTCGAAGAATGCGGGTTATGGGCAAGCCGGATACCGTACGAAAAGTCGGTAAATCCGCCTGTGATCAATGTATATTCTGTACCGCTCTCTGCCCAAGGTATCTGCTTGGTCATCCTATTCAGCCACATAAATCCATGCGGGCACTGATGTTCACTCCTACCGGTGAAAGTGTACCGGAAATGCACGCTATGGCCTGCTGTGAGTGTAATCTCTGTACTATGGTGAGTTGCCCGGAAGGGCTGTATCCCGGAAGTGTGAGCACCTTAAGTAAGCGATTCGCCGGTTCTTCAGGAATGAAGTTTGATGCAGCTGAATTTCAGTCAACAGGCCCTCATCCGCTTATTAAATACAGGCGGACCCCAACCAGTAAACTTAAGCGTATGCTCGATCTCAATCGTTTTGGTGATAGCGGGCCGCTTATAGAGCATTTCTTTTCACCAAAGGTTCTTTCTGTGCCACTGCGCCAGCATATCGGTAAAGCGGCAGAGGCGATTGTTTCGGTCGGTGCTCTGGTAAATGCTGGTGAAAAAATAGCTTCAGTGGGAAGAAATCTGGGCAGTGAAATTCACTCACCAATGACGGGTAAAGTGTTGAACATTACAGACAGCACCATTGAACTGGAAATTGGCTAAAGCGAAACGGTTTAACGTACTACTATTTAGATAACTTATGAAAACAACAGCACATTCAATTGGCGTTTTAGAACTTTCCAGTATTGCAGCCGGCTACCAGGCTCAGGATGCGATGCTCAAGGCGGCAGACATTACAATTCTTATTGCCAGGACCATTTGCTCCGGAAAATTCCTGATTATTGCGGGTGGATCGGTATCCGCTGTAAATGCTTCTCTTGAAGCAGGAGAGGCGGTGGTGGGTTCTTACCTGATCGAAAAACTCACAATCGCAAATGTGGACCAACAGATTTTCAGTGCTATCGCCGGCACAGTACATGTCAGCGATGAGAATTTCAGGGCCTTGGGGATTGTCGAGACATTCTCTGCAACCAATATCATAGAAGCGGCAGATGCTGCAGCTAAGGCAGCTGATGTAACACTTTTCAGAGTCCATGTCTCAATGGCGATTGGAGGCAAAGGGTACTTTCTGGCGACTGGGGATGTCAGCGCCGTTCAAGCAGCAGTAGATGCGGCCTGCTCAGCTATCGAGCTTTCCGGAATGCTGGTAAATAGGGTAGTGATTCCTGCGGCTTCAAAAGAAATGCTGCAAGAGTTGCTCTAACGAAAGAATCAGCCGATTGTAGTAAAGACGTTCCCCCTGGATTGAACCTCTATCAGAAAATGTGGTGCGGATTGCGATTGATAACAGAAAGTAATGCTATTCAATCCGGGGGGAATTTCTCATTGATCACATGTAGTCGATGAGAATACAGGTTTTCTGCTAAAAACTTACTCATCCCGCAAAACAACCAGCCCGGTACAGCTATTCACCATAGCGATGCCGGGCTTTTGTCTTTTTCGTACGTTTTGTCTACCACAAAAGCAAAGAGTTGCTTGCAATATTGCTATATTTTTGCCCGGATTTTGCCCGGATTTCTCATCAAGAAAGGCTTTCGCAGCTTCAACATACCAAGGCCTTTACTCATCGTATTTTCCTGGACGCGTTCCTCGGACTTAATGTTTTTTGCTGAAGCATTAAAACACGTTAAAAAAAGGGGATAGCCACATTCTGGTGCAAAAATGTAACATGTGTTGCAAGAATGCAACGCGTGTTAAGGCCTTGTATTTGTGTTGTTTGCGGAAGTGTAGTGGAAATGTTGCACGTGTGCAACATCTGTTGGTTTGAATTTCAGACAACATTGTCAAACCGTTGCCCAGAACATATACATTTTATAACCCCATGCAACAGATAGGAAAAGGAAAAAGATCAATATTCGCGAAGATGTGAAGTAACACGCGCAAACCTTTGGAAGTGTAGGGAGAAGTTGAGCGTATCATTTTTTTTCGGGAGAAGGATTGCTTACAGAATTGTAAGAAAAGACATAATGGTTGTTGTTGAGCATTATGTCTTTTTGCGGGAACTGGCATGTCTATTGCTTTATACACATATAGTAATGAAATACAGTTTCTAAAATGTGTATGAGGGCGAATGGATCGCTATTACAAAAGTTTTAAATTTTTTGGAGGAACTATGCGTTATTTTGGGAAAAAGTTTATGGTTGCCGCATTGACTGTTGGTTTGATTGCAGGTGCTGCAGCTAGTGCTCAGGCAAAAAAACTCACCCTCCGTCTCGGTCACCCGATGGCGCCTGGCAATAACGTAACTCTTGGTTATGAGAAGCTGAAACAGCTCGTTGAAGAGCGTTCAGGTGGAAAAATCAAGGTTCAGCTTTTCGGAAATGCTATGCTTGGCAGTGACCGCGTAACCATGGAATCCACCCAGCGCGGTACTCTGGACATGGCTTCCGCTTCTTCTCCGAACATGGCCAACTTCTCAAAAGCGTTCATGGTATTTGACCTGCCATACGTAACCAGCCCTGAGCACCAGAAGAACCTTTACGCAGCACTTGATAGCGGTCCTTTGGGTGAATACCTCGCAGCTGAGTGTGAGAAGATTAACCTGAAGCCGATCATGTACAGTGAGTATGGTTACAGAAATTTCGTATCTACCAAGAAAGAAATCAACACTCTTGCAGACCTCAAGAATCTCAAAGTTCGTACCACCGCATCTCCTGTAGAGGTTGCAGTTGCAGCAAAGCTTGGCATGAACCCAACTCCTATCGCATGGGGTGAGGTGTATACCGCGCTTCAGCAGGGTACTGTTGATGCAGAAGGTAACACCTTCTCTCTTCTTAACGATGCAAAGCACACTGAAGTTCTCAAGTATGCTATCGATTCTGCACACAATTACTCCATGCACATCCTCCTCATGAACAAGAAGAAGTTCGATTCTCTGCCAGCAGAGACTCAGGAACTCCTGGTTAAAGCAGGTAAGGATGCTCTTGACTACCAGCGTTCAATCACCGCTGACCTCGAAGTTAAAGCTAACGAGGCTTTCAAAGCTCAGGGTATCGCTATCCACAATCTTACCGCTGAAGAGCGTGCAGAGTTTGTTGAAGCTACCAAGCCTGTATGGGCACAGTTCACCAGCGAAATTCCTGCTGAACTCATGACACTCGTGGAAAACACCCAGAAGTAGTTCTCATGCGGGGCAGCCCGGCTGCCCCGCCGTTTGAAATAATTGAGGAAACATAATGACTACTCCTTCTTCTCTCGCTGGCACCGAGGACTCTATGGCTTCTGTAGAACCTGTAGAAAAGCGTTCTCCGAATGCATTAATGGCCGCAATTCATTGGTTGGATGAGAATTTTGAAAAGCCTTTCCTCTTTGCAGGAATGCTCTCCATCATTCTTATTATCACCTTCCAGACCTTCTATCGTTACATTGGATCATATTTCTCAACAGATGCCGCTGGTGCCATTTGGACTGAAGAACTTGCACGATTCATCTTTATATGGATTTCCTACCTGGCGATTCCGGCAGCGATTAAAAAACGTAATAATATCCGAGTAGATATCGTATACGACAGACTTCCGGCCCGCTACCAGGCAATTAGCTGGATTGTCGTCAATATGTGTTTTCTCACCCTCGCCGGAGTTATTTTTGTTCTGGGATTGAAAAATCTTGGGATGCTTCAGGAATATCCACAGGTGGCTCCCGGCACCGGCATGTCATATTTCCTGCCTTATCTCATTTTACCTATTGGTTTTGGTCTTATAAGTATCCGTCTGCTGCAGGATATGTATAAGCAGGTTCAGGAATGTGGTTTTGTCGACACGCTCATTGGCCTTGGCATTGCTGTTGCTATTGCCCTGCCTGCGCTCTACAGTGAGTCTTTAAGTACCCTTGCTATCCTTTTTGGTTATTTTCTCCTGTTCCTCGTTATCGGCGTACCAATCTCAGTAAGTCTTGGGCTTGCGGCGACTGCTACTATCGTTAACGCCGGTACTCTGCCGATCGAGTATGTCGCTCAGATTGCATTCACTTCCATTGACAGTTTCCCGATCATGGCAATCCCGTTCTTTATCGCTGCGGGTGTCTTCATGGGTGCGGGTGGACTTTCTAAACGACTCTTAAGCCTGGCTGATGAACTTCTTGGTGCCCTACCCGGCGGTATAGCCCTGGCAGCGATTGCAACCAGTATGTTTTTTGCAGCTATCAGTGGTTCAGGTCCCGCAACTGTTGCGGCTATCGGTTCCCTTACTATCCCGGCAATGGTTCAGCGTGGTTACGACAAACTCTTTGCCGCTGCAATTGTTGCATCCGCAGGTGCTATTGGCGTAATGATTCCGCCAAGTAACCCCTTTGTTGTATATGGTGTGAGTGCTCAGGTTTCTATCGGCAAGTTGTTCATGGGTGGTATTGTCCCGGGAGTGCTGACCGGCGTTGCCCTGATGATTTTCACCTATTTATATTCTAAAAAACGCGGTTGGAAAGGTGTTGAAAAAGACAGAAACATCGGCACTTTTGTAAAAGCTTTCTGGGATGCAAAATGGGCGCTCATGGTGCCTGTCATCATCCTTGGTGGTATCTATGGCGGCATTATGACGCCTACTGAAGCCGCAGCACTCGCAGCGTTCTACGGTTTGGTTGTCGGACTGTTTGTCTACCGCGAGCTCAACCTGAAAAACATCGTGCCGTGTTTTATGGATGCATGCAGCACATCTGCTATCGTTATTATCCTGATGTCCATGGCCACTATTTTCGGCAACATCATGACTATCGAGCAGGTTCCGGCGACTATCGCAGAAGCGATGCTCAGCCTCACGAACAACAAGATAATGATCTTGCTTCTGATTAACGTTCTGCTCCTGATTGTCGGTACCTTTATGGAAGCACTTGCAGCGATCGTTATTCTTACCCCGATCCTGTTGCCTATTGTTATCAAGGTTGGTGTTGATCCGGTCCACTTCGGTATCTTGATGGTTGTCAACCTCGCTGTCGGTTTTGTTACCCCTCCTGTAGGTGTAAACCTCTTTGTTGCAAGTGGTGTGGCAAACGTAAAAATAGAAAAATTATCCAAAGTTGCACTGCCAATGGTCGGAATCATGCTCTTTATTCTCTTGCTGATTACCTACATCCCCGCATTGCCAATGATATTCGTTAACTAAATACTTTTTAAATCTGCTGACAGAGGAGGAAACACCTCCTCTGTCACTGCAGGATTAAGTGATTAATACTCACCCCACTAGGAGAAAACTATGCAATGTTGTGTATCCCCACATGAACAACGTCTCTTGGATAAAATAGAAGGTAAAGAAGACATTTACCGCGCATCACATCCGCGCGTATTTAAGATCCTTGATACTTTTGACGGTTTAAAGCCTGTCATTGATGTAGAACGTGCGCAGTACTTCACCGAGTCCATGAAAGAGACCGAAGGCGAACTGCTTACTCTCAGATGGGCTAAAGCGATGAAGCATATCGCTGAAAACATCACCGTATATATCGACGAAGATAACCTTATCTGTGGTCGTGGTGGTGTTAAAGGTCGTTATGGTCTCCTTTACCCAGAGCTTGATGGTGATTTCCTTGATATCGCGATCAAAGATCTGCCAAACCGTACCGAGTCTCCTTTCTCTATCTCAGCTGAAGATGCAAAGATCGTTATTGAAGATATCGCTCCATACTGGAAAGGTAAGACCTACCACGAAGCGTTAAACGCTGCTTTCCCTGCAGATGTACATAAGCTCTCTTATGATGATCCGGAAGGACTTAACTCTCGTTTCATCGTCAACGAGACCTCTTCTTTCAGATCTTCTATCCAGTGGGTACATGATTACGAGAAGATCCTTAAGCGTGGTTTCGGTGGAATTAAAGCTGAAGCGTTAGAGAAGATCGAAGCACTTGATCCGCTTTCTCCTAGGGACAACGTTGAGAAGAAGCCTTTCCTTGATGCAATCGTTATCGTTTGTGATGCGATCATCATCTGGGCACAGCGTCACGCTGCTCTTGCTCGCGAACTCGCTGAGAAAGAAACCGATATGAATCGTAAGATGGAACTCTTCAAGATGGCTGACATCTGTGAACGTGTTCCTGAGCATCCTGCACGTACTTTCCACGAGGCTGTACAGTCTCAATGGTTTACTCAGATGTTCTCCCGTATCGAGCAGAAGACCGGTACCATCGTATCTAATGGTCGTATGGATCAGTATCTCTACCCTTTCTACAAAGCTGATATAGAAAATGGTACCATCGATGATGACCAGGCACTTGAATTACTTGAGTGCCTCTGGGTTGGTATGGCACAGTTCATTGACCTCTACGTATCTCCTACCGGTGGCGCGTTCAACGAAGGTTATGCACACTGGGAGGCAGTTACCATCGGTGGGCAGACTCCTGAAGGACGTGATGCGACCAACGAACTGACCTACATGTTCTTGAAGTCCAAGCGTGAGTTCCCTCTTCACTACCCGGATCTCGCTGCACGAATTCACTCCCGTTCTCCAGAGCGTTATCTTGCTGACGTTGCTGAGACCATCAAAGACGGTTCCGGTTTCCCGAAGCTGATCAACGATGAGGAAGTAGTACCCATCTACGTATCTAAAGGTGCCACTTTCGCTGAAGCATATGACTACGCTGTTTCCGGTTGTACAGAAGCACGTATGCCAAACCGTGACACCTACACCTCCGGTGGTGCCTACATAAACTTTGTAGCTGCTTTCGAGATGGTATTGAACAACGGTAAAATGCTTAAGCACGGCGAAGAGCAGCTTGGTCTTGAGACCGGCGATCCTCGTGAGTTCAAAACCTGGGACGAGTTCTGGAATGCCTATGTAAAGCAGCATCAGCTCTTCCTTAAGACCGCTTTTCAGCAGCAGTACATCATCAACAACCTTCGTGCCAAGCACTTCGCTCAGCCTATGGGTTCTGCGATGCATGATCTCTGCATGAAGCATTGTCTTGACCTGCACACTCCGCAGATTCCTGAGGGTATCAACCTCGGTTACTTTGAGCACATGGGTCTTGGTACTCTTGTTGACTCGTTGTCTGCAATCAAGAAGCTCGTATTCGATGACAAGAAGCTCACCATGAACGAGGTTATCGAAGCGTGTGCATGTAACTTCGAAGGCAAAGAAGATGTTCGCCAGCTCCTTATGACCGCTCCTTGCTACGGCAACGACGATGCATATGCTGATGATATCGCTGTAAAGGTTGATGAGCTGAATGTTCTCTTTGGTCAGAAGTACTCCAAAGAACTCGGAATGCACAACGATATCCGTTACGTACCATTTACCTCTCACGTACCTTTCGGTAAGGTTGTTGGTGCTACTCCTAACGGTCGTTACGCATGGACTGCATTGTCTGACGGTTCTTCTGCATCTCACGGTGCTGATAAGACCGGACCTACTTCTGTACTGCTTTCCAACTACAACTCCAAGAACTATGGACACCGTGATCGTGCAGCGCGCATGCTGAACATCAAGTTCACTCCGAAGTGTCTTGAGGGCGAGGAAGGAACAGACAAGATGGTATCGTTCATTCGTACCTTCTGCGATCTTAAGCTCTGGCACGTACAGTTCAACGTAATCAATAAGTCCACGCTTATTGCTGCTCAGAAAGATCCTGAGAAGTACAAGAGCCTTATCGTTCGTATCGCAGGATACTCTGCATACTTTGTTGATCTTTCCCCGGATCTGCAGAATGATCTGATAGCCAGAACAGAGCACGAGTCTGTGTGATAAGCACTAACTGGAAATGGCCCTTTTTTCCAATATCAGCGTTGCCCTCAGCATGTAATCCTCGACGTATTTCATAGGTCATCGATTACACACTGAGGGCACCTCGATCTTGAAAAAATGACTCATTTCCAGAGAAGTACTGGCAAGTACCAAATACGCGCAAAATACTATTTTGCGCGTATTTGTAAGATGTAATAAATTCCCCTCCAACCCAATTACCAGAAGCTGGCTGCAAAATGACAAGCAAAGAAATTCAGAACACTACCGGTACAGTATTCAACATTCAGAAATACTCTGTGCATGACGGCCCGGGTATCCGTACCGTTGTTTTTTTGAAAGGTTGCCCGCTTTCATGTTTATGGTGCAGTAACCCGGAGTCCCAATCGTTCAAGCCGCAACTTGCCTACAACAGAAATAAATGTATTTCACTTTCAGAGTGTTTGCGATGTGGTGAAATCTGTACTCCCGGAGCACTTGTTCAAGGAGATGATGACAAAATTTCAGTTGACTGGGATGTGTGTACAAACTGTCTTGCCTGTACCGAAGTGTGTCCGGCTGGTGCGCTTATTACGTACGGTGAAGAGCAGACAGTAAAAGACGTG
Organism: Desulfosediminicola flagellatus; assembly: GCF_005116655.2. GTDB lineage: Bacteria > Desulfobacterota > Desulfobulbia > Desulfobulbales > Desulfocapsaceae > Desulfopila > Desulfopila flagellata. The sequence goes on from NZ_CP050698.1 coordinate 6,046,076, forward strand.
ATAGATCAGGTTGAAAAAGATGCCTCGTTTTATGCACGATCCGGTGGTGGTCTTACTCTTGGCGGTGGCGAACCGCTGGCACAACCTGATTTTGCTATCGCATTACTTAAAGAAGCAAAGCGTCGATATATTAAAACCGCAATCGAAACCTGCGGTCATGTCTCAAAAGATGCCATTCTTGAAGCTGGTAAGTATTGCAATATGCTGATGTTTGATATCAAGAGTCTCGACACTGAAAAGCATAAGAAATTTACAGGGGTTGGCAATGAGTTGATCCTTGATAACTTTAAGGCGATACGTGAAGCGTTCCCTAAAATGAAGGTACGTGTGAGAACCCCGGTAATTCCTGGTTTTAACGATACTGTAGAAGATATCAGGGCCATCGTCGATTTCCTGAAAGAGTATAACGTGGAGTATGAATTACTGCCGTATCATCGTCTCGGCACGCAGAAGTATACCAACATGGGTATGGATTATCCGCTTGGTGAGGTTGCTCTCGAAAATGAGAAATTCCTGCCACTGCTTGAAATTGCTCAGGAGATTGGTTTTAAAAAGTAATCCGGAAAATCAATGAAATGATCCCGGGGTAAAATGTATGCCTGAAATTTCTTTGTTTATTACGCGACTAAGCAGAGGAACTACCTCCTCATTGTAGTACGGGCATCGAAGAAGAATGTGGTTATATCTGCTCTCCACCAGGTATAGCCACATTCTTTTTATCAGGTCGAACTCTGTTATAATTGAGGTGATCCACTTTGATATTTCACGTAACCAGTGGTACGTTATGAGAATTCAACGGAAGATAACGGGGTGGAAGATGAGTGATAACGGCATCTCCGGTGATGTAAGTTTAGTAATTCCAAGAGGTAAATGGTGGAGCGATGGAGCAGTATTCTGAAATCCTGTCAAACAATGTCATAAATATTCTCGAGGCTCTGGATGACGGTGTTTATGTAACCGACAAGGCGGGTACTACACTCCATGTCAATGAGATGTATGAAAAGCTCACCGGGCTGAAGCGCACTGATCTGCTTGGGCAGAATGTGCGGATACTGAGAGAGAAGGGTGTTTTTGATTTCATCGCTAACCCCAAAGTTGTTGAAACGCTGAAGCCGGTTAACAATGTTCAGGTACTGAAATCCGGCAAACGGGTTGTGCTTCGCGGTTTCCCTGTTTTTGATGTAAATAATGAACTTGCATTAGTTATCACCCTGGTTCGTGACGTTACCCTTATCGGGCAGATGCGCGAACAGATTCTGCAGCAGAAGAAACTCATATCCATCTATCATAACCAGATAGAGCATCTTTCCACCGGTTCTAAGGTCGAGAGCGCATCCTACGAATCCGCCCAGATCAAACAACTCTCAGAGCTGGTTAAGCGCGTTGCGTCAACTGATGCAACCATCCTGCTTCTTGGCGAGACCGGTGTAGGTAAAGACTGGTATGCCAGAATGGCCCATGAAAACAGCCCAAGAAAAGACGAAGTCTTTTTAAAGGTAGATTGCGGCTCAATTTCAGAAAATCTTATAGAATCAGAGTTGTTTGGTTATGCTCCCGGTGCCTTTACCGGTGCAAGCAGGCAGGGCAAGATCGGTCATTTTGAGATCGCCAATAAGGGTACGGTCTTTCTTGATGAGATCGGTGAACTGCCGCTTACCATGCAGGCAAAACTGCTTCGTGTGCTTCAGGATCAGGAAGTTATGCGGGTAGGTTCATCTGTACCGCAAAAGGTTGATGTACGAATCATCGCTGCGACCAATCGGAATCTTGAACAGGAGGTTGCCAACGGTAACTTCAGAATCGATCTATTTTACAGATTACGGGTTGCGGTTGTTGATATTCCACCCCTGCGGGAAGTACGCGAAATGATCCCCGGATTGGTGAATCACTTTCTTGAGCGGTTCAGATCCAAATACAAAAAAGATATCGTTTGTCATGATGACACCATGAATATATTCATGGCGTACAGATGGCCTGGGAATATCAGGGAACTTGAAAACACTATTCAGAGCCTTGTTGTTACCTGTCAGGGACACGAGATTCTTCCTGAAGACCTTTCACCCTGCATGCAGGCTGCATCGTATGAGATGATGTTTACTCCGGCTGGAACGTTGAGTGGTGGTTCGGGAAGAAGCCTCAAAGCCATCATGGCCGATTTTGAAAAACAGGTTATTCAACAGGCTCTCGATAGATACGGCTCGGTAAATGAAGCCTCTTCCGCACTTGGAATCAATCGTACGACGCTTTTTAGAAAAATGCGCGATTGATTATTTCGTGTTTATTTCACCCTCGTCAATAAACTCCCACGGAGTCTGATTGCTATGCCTGATCTGCTTTTTATCGTGCTGGGATGGTTTCTCGGCGGATTTATCAACGGCGTTGCAGGTTTTGGTGCGGCTATGATCGCCATGCCGCTTATTGCTCCGTTTATCGATTTTTCAATAGCTGTCCCGAGTTGCACACTCATTGTGCTCACTTTGAATTGTCAGGTGGGGTGGACTTTTCGTCGCTATATTGAGTGGGGATATGTTAAAGGGATTTTCATTGGCGCTATCCCCGGTGTGATCCTTAGTGTTCTGGTACTTGAATATATCTCAGAAAACTGGTTGAAGGCCGGTATGGGAGCTTTTATAGCCTTTTATGCTCTCTGGAGTTTGTGGGCCGATAAAGGTGGCACGAGAGTTATCAGTGTCGCCTGGGGGTATCTAGCCGGCGTGCTGTCTTCTGCGCTTGGTATGGCTTTTGGTTTTAACGGCCCGCCGCTTGCTGCCTATATTGCCTATAGCGGGTGTTCCGCACAGGCTGTAAAAGGTGTACTCGGAGCGGGCTTTATTATTACAGGTGTGTTTATTGTTGCGGCCAAGGCAATTGGTGGTGAGGTCACCCAGACCGTGCTGCTCACTTATGCTGCTGCAACACCGGCTGTTATAATCGGTAGTAAGATCGGCATCTGGTTGTCATCCTCATTAAATGAGTATTCCTATCGGAAGGTGCTGTTTACGGCTCTGGCTGCAATGGGGCTCAAAATTGTATGGTCCGCGCTGGTTTGAGATTTTTTCGATATCACAGCCCGGAATGTAACGAAATATAGCTATTATAAGAGAAATCGAAATGGAAGAGTCAAAGACTGTAAGTATTACCGTATTGGTACCGGCAGGCCGTTTGCCGCTTGATATTATGGAAGCTGCTTCTAAACTGGCGAGTGAATATTCGTTCGGTATTTATCTCTCAACTGCACAGAACCTGAGACTGATCGATGTTCCCGCTGATGCTGCGGACGCTATAAAAGCACAACTTGCTGAACTCGGTGCCGACTTCAAAGGACCAGGAAAACATCTGGGCCCACGTGTCTGTATTGGTAAAGGCAATTGCAATCTTGGTGTTATTGATACTGCGGAACTAAGCAGAAAGATCGTTGAAAGATGTGCTGGTCGTGAGAAATATAAGGCGAAATTGAAAACTGCTATTTCCGGTTGTACAATGTGCTGTTCAAACGTCAAGACCACCGATATCGGGGTAATGGCCACCCGTGAAGGGTACGAGGTTTTTGCCGGTGGCAAGGGTGGGCCTTTCCCTAAGGTTGCTATACGCATTGAGAAGACCGCAGACGAAGAGAGGGTTCTTGATATTGTCGAGCAACTGGTTGAATTTCATGACAGCAAAACTGCAACGAAGCAGAGAATGTATAAGCTGCTGAATGATCCGGATTTTCCGTTTGCAGAAGTGTAAACGATAAAAAAGGCCGGGCATTTTCTGCCCGGCCTTTTTGGTGGATTTTAATACACTCCTCGTAAGAATTTCTTATTCGAATGTATGGCAGTCAGCGCAGCTAACCTCTTCCTCAATATGCTCTTTGTGAGAGTCATCCTCCCATTCTTCCATTTCATGGCATTTTGAACAGAGGGTATCCAGGTCTGTTATAAAGCCTGTAGGTTCTGAAATATGACAGCTTGAGCAACTGACATCATCTCTGTGCTCCTCATGCATTTTCTGCCACGACATATTCTCACGCTCGTGACAGAGGGTACAGGCTTCTACAGCGGCAGGGAACTCATGGTAACCTAGTTCTGTGAAAGGCAGCATTTTGATACCATCCGGAGTGTCACCCGAAAAATTATGACATTCGCTGCAGCGCGGAGCGCGGTCGCTCGGGTCTACACCGTGGGTTATCAACATCTCTGCATCTGCGAGAACGATGCTGTAGCTCCCGATAAGACCCTGATCGTCCATTCCATACTTTACTGCTTCGTCGAAGATGCCTGTCATGAACATCCACATAATGGCTGGAGCGATAATCTGTTGACTGTCATCGTGGAGAGGTATATTGGAATAGTGTCTCTTGATCGGCACGATTAAGGAGTTGCCATCAAATGCTGCGCCGTTAGCATATGCCATGTTGTATATGCCATTTTCACCGGGTTCAATTGTCTCACCGACGTTGTAGACATAGGATGTGCCGTCAAACCAGACATATTCTGGCAGGACCTCGGGTTCTTTGATCTCAAGACCTACCCAGCCACCCTGGCCATAGCAAAATGCAGGGTTCCAGTGTGGTTCCAGCCAGTCGCGAGACATTTCCGTTTCACCACCCTTAGCAAATTCCCGGATATGACAGACCTGGCAACTGACCTGTCCTGTTGCATGGCGATTATAATCATCGTTATCATGGGGTTTTTCTTCATGGCATTTCTGACAGGTCGGTTTTTCGGCCTCTGTCTGCCTCAAATCGATTCCGCGACCGCCAATCTTATGTTGGCGATTGTCATGACAGCTGACACAGCGCAGGTCGGCCCCGTCTATAGAGAGATGAACATCTTCATCGATACCGGGATTTACAGAAGACCATCCCATATCACCGCGTTTGACCCAGTCACCGCCACCTGCAGATGCATGGCAGCGAAGGCAGGTGTAACGGGTTGGTTTATGTACGTTCTGCGCGACCTCTTCCATAGTAATTCCTGTCGGCATATTACTGTAATCAGGCTCTGATATATAATTACCATCTGCGTCTTTGAGTCCTAAGAGATAGGTGACCTCTTCCCCTTTGAACGTTGTAACTGTGATCGTATCATTTGGATCAAGCAGGAGCTTACGTCTGTAGACATCACTATGACACATAAGGCAATCCACATCTTCAACCGCCGGATCATGCGGTGCATTCCCATCGAGCCTTACATGACAGGAGAAGCAGGTATTTCCTGAAGACATGGCGTAGGTACAGAACGTGTTAATACCTCTGTTGGCCTTGCCCAGATCTTCACCATCTGTATTAATCAGATCCGGAGTGGGACCATTCCACTGCATATGAACGGATTGTAGTGCATGATTAGCCTCGCTCCGGTGACATCTGATACAGGTTATGGGGCCCTCGTAGGATGTTATCCTGAGATGCTGTTGTATTACTCCATCATCGTCGCCATTTCTCCATTGGTTACCCTGATCTGAATTACTGTCATCTGTAGTAAAGTACCCTCGTGATGCGTTCGCGGCCTCTGAGCTGTTTACTCCAATCAGCATGCAGCAGATAATTGCCAGTGCAAGTCGTTTCATGTTGTCTCCCTGAATGAATAGTTCATTATCGGATAAGGCAAAAACTGTCCAAATCGTCTGGGGGGTATGAAATTACAGTGTGTTTGGGTAAACGATTTCAGGGCGGCGAGGTTACGCCTGTACAGGGTGGAAAATGCATTGATGAGGGGATTCCAACAATTAGAAACGAAGAAAAGTTGAGACTGGGGCCGGGATCGTCATGTCAGATAACGACGCCGGCTGATGATGGCCTTTTTACATGGCATCAATAATGGCGTTCATAGTAGCGCTGGTTACCATCGCTTTATCCGGAAGGTGATAACCTCCGATATCCACAGGATTGCCCTGAGCAGCTGTAAGTTCTTCGAGGATAACTCCTTTTCAGCAAGTTGTTTGGCAATGGTGGTAAGCCGCTGCTTTAACTCGGTGTTGGTGTCCTGAGACGTTGTCATGGGTGTCAAGCACTCTTTCAGGGAGTGTGTAATCAAGGAAAAACTGGCACGTTCTCTCCTTTTATGGTTCATTCGTGTTTCGTCTGCTTAGGCTCAAGACTACTGGTATGACGTAGTTCTTGCACTCAAACCATGTTGCTCATGGTGTATGATTACAGGAATGTCGTATCAGCTAAAAGTATGCATTTATCGAACGAGCCCCCTCTGTTGCCCCTGGCATGGTATATCTATGGGTATATCGCAGAGATCAGGTTGTGCTATGAAAATGCAGGCGGGTTGTCATCCTAACCGTATTAAACTCAATATCACTACATATAGGCAGTTTCGTGGGAATTTATAAAGAAGGTTTTGATTACAAATACAGTCTTGATAAGGATGTTCTCATTCTGAAAACAGAACGTGGTCAGTTTAAATTTAAAATTGATAATGTTGATGTGCTGGAAAATATCCACGATATTGCTTCGTTGATTGTCAAGGAATTGCAATGCGTTGACGAGAAGCAGGATCCAGGCCGAGACAACTTGAATCTCTATGACAAGCTGTTGCTGGTAACACTGAACATAAGTGAAAAATATACCAAACTGGAAAAAAAATATGAGGAGGTCAGGAATGTTCTGGAAGACCTTCAAGCGTTGAAGTCACAATTGCAGCATGCCATATCTTCCCGTGCGACAATACGACCCTCAGCAGGACATACTGCAAAGAAGAAAATGGACAAGCAACCGGCAGATTTGCTGCAGCGCTCCACATTGCCTCAAAAAAAGACGAGTATCGACGGTTCAGGTGTTGCAGAATGTGCTGTGGAAGAACACTTTCCTACTCACCCTGAACACGCCGTTTCCAACACATTTGTTCCATCAATTTCTGCAACCACCGCTGACTCGAACGCTGTTCCATCGGCTCTTTTGCATTCCGCTAAACGAAAAGAACGCACAGACACCTCAAAAACTGACAAGGCAGATTCAGACGTGGTTGTGGCTTCAGCTTCAGAGAAACAGGGAATCAAGGAAAATCAGGGGGTAACGGGTGATCAGTGTCAGCTCGCTACTAATGAAGAGAAGCCCGCGCTGCCAGCTGGTATTGTAGAGGCAGAAACACGTGCGCCGGATACGGCCAACAACCATTCTGAACTTAGTACAAGCTCTGTATCGACTATTCCTCCGGCATCCGACGTATCTGCTTTCCCCGCTGTTTCAATGACAGAGAAATCATTGGATGAACTGATTCAAGAAGGTGAGACACGTCAGGATGTGACTGATAGTAGCGTGTCCGGGTCTACTTCCTGCATTGCGGGGGGAGAAATGAGTATACAGGAGACGACTACACCAGGCCAGTCTCCTGAATGTCAGGAAGATTATGAATATATTGAGCAGCAGGATTCAGCAGGAAATACCTTGGCAGAGGTAACGTCTTCCTCACCGATAGCAGTGGCGGAAAGTACTGTTGAAACCTCAATGGTAACTGCTGGCTCCCTGGATTCTGCTGACGATGATATGACTGCACAGTCAGTAGAAATGGTTGAGTCGGACAGTGTGGTAGCAGGTACAGCACGATTGGGCTCTGAATACGATGGAGAATATCTGCCTGGAGGACAAAGAGGAACCATGCCTTCTCCAGACCGTTCTTCTTCCTCGGAATGGTCTCAGGATGCAGAGCCACTCTCTGAGGCGAACCAGGATACTTTCACTTCGCCTTTACCGAGAACAGATGAATCCTTTGGAGAGGGTGGATATCATACCGGACATGATGTTGATAATGCCGCCTGCCTTGAGCAACACGATGGGCAAACTGATCAATTAGAAGAATATAAGCTGCCTCTGCTTTCTTTTCTTAAGAATACCAGCAATGAAAATCTGGTGGACCAGGATCGTATTCGGACAGACGCAGAGCTTCTTGAGACAAAGCTGGGGTATTTTGGAATTAAGGGTGAGGTTATGGGGATTCATCCCGGACCGGTGATCACCACCTATGAATATAAGCCGGACCCAGGCATCAAAATCAGTAAAATTGTCAACCTTGCAGACGATCTGGCGCTGGCCCTTAGCGCCTATAGCATCCGTATTGTCGCTCCCATTCCAGGCAAGGATGTGATGGGTATTGAGATACCCAACATTAAAAAGAGCCTGGTTCCGTTCATAGATATTGTCATCTCAGCAGATTTTCAGGAGAGTACCTCAAAAATTCCCATCTGCCTTGGTAAGGATATTGTCGGTAATCCCGTAGTTGTAGGGTTGGATACCATGCCTCATCTGCTTATCGCGGGTGCCACGGGAACAGGGAAGAGCGTGGGGCTCAATGCGATGATTACCAGTATCCTCTATAAAGCAACTCCGGATGAGGTACGGTTTATAATGGTAGATCCCAAGCGGATCGAACTTTCGTTCTACAAAGATATTCCACACCTGTTGACACCGGTTATTACTGACATGCACAAAGCCAACACTGCACTGCAATGGCTGGTTCGTGAGATGGATAGACGCTATAATCTGCTTGCGGAATTCCAGGTCAGGCATATCGAGCAGTTCAATCAGAAGTTGGCAGCCTCAAAATCTGGCGAATATTGTGAATATGATGAAGAGCTGGAACCTCTGCCGTATATCGTTGTGATCATAGATGAGTTGGCAGATCTGATGATGACAGCTTCCAGAGAGATAGAGTTTTCTCTGACCCGTCTGGCACAGATGGCGCGTGCGGCGGGAATTCACCTCATTCTGGCAACCCAGAGGCCTTCGGTTGATGTGTTGACCGGTATCATCAAAGCGAACTTTCCGACGAGAATATCGTATCAGGTCTCCTCTAAAACGGATTCCCGCACCATTATTGATTCAAATGGCGCTGAAACCCTGCTCGGTAACGGTGATATGCTGTTTGTACCTCCAGGAACTGCCCGGTTGACGAGGGTCCATGGAACCTTTCTCTCAGAAGATGAGCTGGATGACATCACAACCTTTATCAAAAAGCAGCGAAAACCCAATTATATTTTTGATGTTCTGAGCGAGTCGGATTCCGATGATGTTCAGTCCAACGATCAGCAGGATGAGTATGATGAAAAGTATAATGAAGCACTGGAATTTGTGATGGCCAGCCACCAGGCTTCCATTTCAGGAGTTCAGAGAGCGTTGCGTGTGGGTTACAACAGGGCTGCCAGGATCATTGACCTCATGGAGAAGAATGGCGTTGTAGGCCCACCTGATGGGGCCAAGCCCCGCAAGGTGCTTGTTAATGATATTAATATGATGTGATGTTCTGAATATTTTCAAAAAAGTCGTGAGAGATACCGCTAATTTTTACGCTTGAAAGCCAAGAAACAGACGATCTTCACTTGAAAAGAGGAGTGGCAGAAATGCAAAAGCCGGAACTAACGTACAGTCCCGGCTTTTATGTATACGCTTCTGTTATAACGGCAGTGTGTTTAAAACTGCTGGTATATTTTACAACGCATCATAACTACTTACAGGGTAAGCAACGCGGTTTTGTAAACCTCCGTATTTGTAGCTGCTTGTAGGGTGCCGAAGATTTTCGCAAGCAGATTGGTGAAGCGTATATGTCATACGTAAACCAGACTGATCGCGGAAAGATTTGGTGCCCTGTGAGCAGTTACAACGCATCAATAATGGTGTTTAAGGTAGCACTTGGGCGCATTGCATTGGTGACCTTTGTAACATCCGGCATGTAATATCCGCTGATATCTACAGGGTTGCCCTCTGCTTCAGCAAGTTCTTTCAGGATGACTGTTTCTGCATCAGCAAGCTCTTTTGCAACTGCTGCAAATCGTTTTTGCAGCCCAGGATCTGTGTCTTGAGATGCAAGAGCTTCAGCCCAATAGAGTGCCAGATAATAATGGCTGCCTCGATTATCCAGTTCACCTGCTTTTCGTGAAGGAGCTTTATTGTTTTCCAAATGATTACCGATTGCCTGATCAAGTGTTTTGGCAAGAAGGCTGGCTGTGTCATTGTTAAAGGTGTTAGCCAGATGCTCGAATGAGGCGACGAGCGCGCAGAATTCACCAAGTGAATCCCAGCGCAGATGCCCTTCTTTGAGAAACTGCTGTACGTGCTTCGGGGCAGATCCGCCTGCGCCGGTTTCAAAGAGTCCTCCACCATTCATAAGCGGTACGATAGAGAGCATCTTGGCACTGGTGCCGAGTTCTAAAATCGGGAAGAGATCGGTGAGGTAATCTCGAAGTACGTTGCCGGTAACTGCGATGGTGTCCTGACCTTTACGTACCCTTTCAAGAGTGACTTTCATTGCCTCTACCGGAGTAAGGATTTGAATATCGAGTCCATCAGTATCGTGGTCCTGCAGGTAGGTTTTTACTTTTTCGATAAGCTGTGTGTCATGGCTACGTGCCGGATCGAGCCAGAATATCGCGGGCGTTCCGGAAAGTCGTGCGCGGTTAACTGCGAGTTTGACCCAGTCTTGAATTGGCGCGTCTTTAGCCTGACAGGCTCTGAAAATATCACCTGTGTCAACCTGTTGTTCAATCAGTGTTGCACCAGTGCTATCAACAACCTTGATGGCGCCTTTGCCGGGTGCTTCAAAGGTCTTATCATGAGAGCCATACTCTTCTGCTTTCTGGGCCATCAGACCGACATTGGCAACTGAACCCATGGTGGCTGGATCAAAGGCACCATTTTTCTGGCAGTCTTCGATGACCTCCTGGTAAATGGTTGCATAACAGCGATCTGGAATCATGGCGATGGTGTCGTGCAGAGCATCATCCGGTCCCCACATTCTGCCGCCGTCACGCACAACTACAGGCATGGAAGCATCGATAATCACATTGTTGGGAACATGCAGGTTGGTAATACCTTTGCTGGAATCAACCATGGCTAGTTCAGGACGCTCTTTGTAAACCGCCATAATGTCCGCTTCGACTTCTGCACGTTTATCAGCAGGCAGTTTGTCAAGTCGTGCATACACATCACCAATACCGTTGTTGACGTTTACACCTATCTCTTCAAATAGCTCAGAATGTTTGGCGAAAACATCCTTGTAATAGACCTTAACGCAATGACCGAACATGACGGGGTCGGAGACCTTCATCATGGTTGCCTTCAAATGCAGGGAAAGAAGGACACCATCTTCTTTGGTGGTGTTCATTGTGGCTTCAAAAAAATCGCGCATGGCGGAGACGTTCATTGCGGTTGCATCAAGCACTTCGCCTGCCAGTAATGGCGTGGATTCTTTCAGAACCTGCTCACTGCCATCAGCACCCTGAAAAACGATTTTCACGTCGGTTGGCTGCTTGATAGTCACTGATTGCTCGTTGCCAAAAAAATCACCATTATCCATGTGTGCGACACGGGTTTTGGATTTTTCAGGCCACGGCTTCATCATCCGATGCGGATTTTTCATGCCATGAGCTTTAACTGATGCAGCTGCACGTCTGTCAGAGTTGCCTTCACGAAGCACAGGATTTACAGCACTGCCAAGCACTTTTGCAAAGCGCAATTGCAGGGCTTTATCTTCATCTGTCTTCGGGTCTTCCGGATAGTCTGGGATGTCGAATCCTTTAGACTGCAATTCACTTATTGCTTCCTGCAACTGCGGGATGGATGCACTGATATTAGGCAGTTTGACTATATTAGCTTCAGGGCTTTTGGCGAGATCGCCAAGCTGAGCGAGGTAGTCAGGAATTTTCTGTTCCTCTGTCAGGTTGTCCGGGAAGTTTGCGATAATCCTGCCCGCCAGGGAAATGTCCCACGATTCGAAATCGATCCCTGTACCTCTGGTAAATCCCTGCAATATTGGCAGCAACGAATAGGTTGCCAGAGCGGGTGCCTCGTCAATTTTGGTATATACAATTTTTGCTGTTTGCATGGTCAATTGTTTATTTTGGGTGAAAGGTTAGGAATGTTTTCGAGAACAGGTGGGAGGAAACAGCAGTTGTGGAAATCTCATAAATGAAGCTGCAAAGATGCTCTCAAACCGATGATCACCCCCAGAATATCAGAAACTGAACAGTATAACAACTTCTTAGCAAAGTTGGTTGAATTATCAATTTTTATCTTCGGATGTCAGACGTGGTACGACCTGATTGAAAAAAGGCCAGTGCAGAATGTGGTTTTAACCATTGGGTAGACTAAAAGCAAATTTGCCTGACGTTAGAGTGTAGTTAGAACGAGTGAAGATTTTTTTTTACTCTTGAAAAGTGGGAGGGTTCGGCTGGCAGCCACCTTACTGTATTTTAGAAACATGTTTTGGATGACCAACCCTTTATAACGTTTAAATAAAGAACTGGGTCTGATTAGTGCTTGAAATATAGCAAACCTGATCTGCAAAGCTGTTTGGTTATTCACTCCGTATTCTTTTAATCCGCTCAAAAGAATACGGATGTGTCGGCATAAGCGAAAAAGCCGTCTCGTTATTCTTTTCGTGTTGTTCTTCCAATCGTTCCAGTATGTCTTCGAGATAATACATCTTCTAGTTAAAGATGCGATTATGCCTCACATGAATGGGCGGATCAGGTGAAAAAACTGGCTGTTATATACAACAACATAAAGGTACTGCATATGTCAGGTTATAGGGCTAACGCGATAGCATCGTCATAATTGAGCTGCCGTGAGCGTGATCAATCTTCACCCACGCATACCATGATTCAATCGCAAGATTTTCCCATGGGAGGTTAATATTTTTCCAGTTTGTTTCTATGTCAGGTAAATGAATCTTGATGGTGGCAATAATGTCATCCTCGTCCTCATCATTCGGGTTGCAACAGAGAAACGCCATTATGTCTGCGAGCTGGACAATGTGTGCAATTCTGGAGAATTGAGAAGCCTGAGTCGGATTGTGGTGGTAGGCGAGTGCGGCCAGCATTTCTTCTGGGAAAAGCCATTTTCTCAACAGATGACTTCCAACCATATCATGCCCTAAAGCAAATTGGTTTATTTCCAGATCGAGTTGTTCCTGATCACTGAAACACGTCATCCATTTTGAAGGAGAATATTCATCAGGAAATGTTAATAGCATAGCGAGTTTGCCTATATCATGCAGAAGACCGGCGATAAAATACTGCCCTCCTGATAGGTGAAAATGCTCTCCTATTATTTTTGAAGCCAGACCTGTCGTGAAAGAGTGATCCCAAAAGGTATTGATTGCAGTTTGGTGTTGTTCCGCAATCTGACTGAAAGATGAGACAACCGCCTGGCCCAGGACGATACTTTTTACCTCGTTGAATCCCAAAACCACAATTGCGTTCTCTAATGACTGTACTTTTTGGGGTCTTCCAAACAGAGAAGAGTTGGCAATTTTCAGGATTGCTGTACAAATCGACTGGTCTTGAGCAATGACTCGTAGTATGTCATTAGCTGAGCTCTCAGGATTGTTAGTAACTTCAATTACTTTCACGACAGTGTCAGGAAGAGGTGGGAAAGACTCAATACTTTTTTCTATAGTCTGCATTCGTGAAATGGTCATGGCAACATTCAAACTGTTTTTGTGTATATCGACTGCTGATTTATTTATTGTATCATGAAAAATCAAAATACAATATCCGTGCTTATGTCTTTGATTTAATTGTGATACGCCCTTTCGTTGCAGCGTAACATTTTGGAATTATATGATAACATTGATTTGGACATGTCATGATTATTTTAGATGGGCATGCAGAGCTGAGATGTGTTGTCAAACAATTGCAATAAATTGTTTTGCTACGGATTACTAAGGTGCCACCTCAGCAATTTCTTTCTATAGAGGCCATGCTTTTTTCTGCCTTGAATATTGCTCCAAAGGGCTATTAAGAGAAGGTCACCATGTTTGTTGTTGACAGTGAAACTCCAAATCAATATAGATGCACTTTCAACTAAAACTGTTTAACCCAGTCACGCGAGGGATATAGAATAATGTACAGCTTCAAAAACGATTACTCTGAAGGTGCTCATCCAAACATTCTGCAGGCTCTGTTGCTTCACAATAGTACACAGGAAGAAGGGTATGGCTTAGACCGGCATTCGCAAAACGCAATTGTATTGCTGCAAAACCTGGTTGACGACCAGGGTGCAGATATACACCTGCTTTCTGGTGGAACTCAGACTAACCTTATTGCCATCAGTGCATTTTTACGACCGCATGAAGCATGCATTACCGCAAAAAGCGGACATATTGCCACCCATGAAACAGGTGCCATTGAAGCAACAGGTCATAAATTACTTGCGGTAGATTCCAGTGACGGAAAGCTTACGCCGGAACTGATAGAACCTGTCCTGACGGAACATCATTTTGAGCATATGGTGAAGCCGCGACTGGTGTACATCTCGAATCCTACAGAATTGGGAACTGTATATTCTAAAACTGAGCTGCAAGCGCTCTATGATTTTTGTCAGGAAAAAGATCTCTTACTCTATACGGATGGTGCCCGTTTAGGGGCGGCTCTTGTAAGTAAGGATTCTGGTATGACGTTGAAAGAGATGTATGCACTTACTGATGCATTCTTCGTAGGTGGTACCAAAATCGGCGCATTGCTGGGAGAGGCCGTCATTATAAAAAATGCGCAATTACAAATAGATTTTCGATATTTAATTAAACAACGAGGAGGTCTGCTTGCCAAAGGACGGGTTTTAGGCATTCAGTTCGAAGAACTCTTCACTAAAAATCTCTATTTCGACCTTGCACGACATGCCAATGAAAAGGCGCAATTCATGGCAGCTGAACTGGCAAAAGCGGGTTGTGATTTCTGGATTGATTCCCCGACGAATCAGATTTTTCCCGTTATGGATAACAGGGTAATTGAGGAATTATCAGGTCGGTTTCAATTTTATGTATGGGCCCAAAAGGACGAAAACCATTCTGCAATTCGGTTGGTCACTTCGTGGGCAACTTCGCAGGAGGCTGTTGAACAATTTATTCAGGCCTACAAAGAAGTATGCAAAGACGTACTTATTCATACCTAATCTCAGGGCAATCGATGAAATTAGAGGACGTTGTTCTTCGAGAAATCGGCGCATTAACCAGAACAATCCATGCGATTATTGAGATTAAATTCAAAACGTTGAATCTTCAAAAAGGGCAATCGATTTATCTCACCAGAATTTGTGAGAATCCGGGGCTCAGTATGAAGGAATTGTCGCAGTTGTTAATGGTCGACAAAACCACCACCTCAAAGGTTGTACACAAACTTATAACAGAGGAATTAGTCAGCAAGACTCAGGATGCACACGACAAAAGAGCCTATAATCTTTTCCCTACAGAAAAAGCAAAACAGGCCTATGACTTCATTATAGAGGAAGAAAATCGATTAACCGCTCAATGCTATTCTGGTTTTAACATCAGTGAGCAAAAGGCAGTTCTTGCATTAATCCAGAAGATGCGCCAGAACATCGAAGATGACTGGTTTGAACTCAAGCGTTACCGCTGAAAACAATTCGGGCTCTTATGCTACAAACACCCATCAGGTGCTCTGAATATCATTTCAAAGCTAAAGGTGGAGTTTTTAAGAAGCAATGTTTCTGCATCGGCAAATTACAAAGGACCTATCCTTTCAAGGATAGGTCCTTTGTAATTGCTTGTGGTGCGGGCATAAAAAGAATGGTTGAGATAGTCGGGTGTCTTATGAGTTTGTTCGTCCTTCGATCAATTGCTCAATCACATGTGGATCTGCCAGGGTAGATGTATCGCCAAAGTTGTCAAAATCGTTGTCTGCTATTTTGCGAAGCATTCTTCGCATGATTTTGCCACTTCTGGTCTTAGGTAATGAAGGTGCGAATTGAATTACATCGGGTGAAGCAATCGGCCCGATTTCTGAGCGCACATGGGTACGTAGCTCAGTAAGGAGTTCTGGCGTTTCTGTAATATGCTGATAAACAGTCACAAAGGCATAGATAGCCTGCCCCTTGATCGTATGTGGCACTCCAACAACGGCAGCCTCACTGACACTTGGGTGTGTAACAAGTGCAGATTCAATTTCTGCAGTTCCAAGCCTATGGCCTGAAACATTTATAACATCATCAAGTCGACCCATGATCCAGAGATACCCGTCCTGGTCCATTCGGGCGCCATCACCAGCATCGTAAAGGCCGGGGAAGGCATTGAAATAGGTTTCTTTATATCGTTTGGGATCACCGAAAACTCCTCGTAACATTCCTGGCCACGGTCTGCGTACGACAAGTCTGCCACCTTCATTTATCCCTGCAGGATTTCCAAGTTCATCAACAATTGCTGCATCAATACCTGGTAACGGCCTGGTGGCTGAACCTGGTTTAAGGTCTGTAGCATATGGAAGAGGAGATATCATAATTCCACCTGTTTCAGTCTGCCACCAGGTGTCAACTATAGGTAATTTACCTTTACCGATTTTCTCGTGATACCACATCCAGGCTTCAGGATTTATAGGTTCTCCTACAGAACCAAGAAGCCGAAGGGAAGAAATATTATGCGCTTCAGTCGGTTCATCTCCAAATCGCATTAATGCCCTGATTACAGTGGGTGCTGTATAGAGGATATTGACCTTAAACTTATCTACTATCTGCCAGAATCGATCCGGTGCCGGGTAGGTGGGCACCCCCTCAAACATAAGAGATGTTGCTCCTAACCCAAGCGGGCCATAGAGAATGTATGAGTGACCGGTAATCCAGCCGATATCAGCTGTACACCAGTAAACATCGGCATCTTTGAGATCGAATACCCACTGGCAGGTGTGCATTGCGTACGTCAGATATCCGCCAGTTGTATGGACAACACCTTTTGGTTTTCCGGTTGATCCTGAAGTGTAGAGAATAAAGAGAATATCTTCTGCATCCATCTCTTCAGGATGACAATAATCGGTAATGTTTTTATTGCTTATCTCGTTGTGATACCAGCTGTCTCTTCGTGGTTCCATTTCCGGATCAAGGCCACCACGATTGACGACGATGCAGTTCGTTACCGTGTCACAATTCTTCAAAGCCTCATCAACGTTGGGCTTCAATGGAATTGTTTTACCTGATCGAATAACAGCATCGGCTGTAACAAGCACTTTCGCTTCACAGTCCTGTATTCTGTCCTGAAGGCTTCCTGAAGAAAAGCCCGCAAAAATGACTGAATGGATGGCTCCGATTCGGGCACAGGCGAGTAAGGATATTGCCATTTCCGGGATCATAGGCAGATAGACAGCAACACGATCACCTTTTTGAATTCCTTTGCTCTTTAATACATTGGCAAATCTGCAGACTTCTTTGTGCAGGGTCTGATAGGTATACTCTCGGACATCTTCATCGGGCTCACCCTGCCAAATGAGGGCAGTTTTACCTTTACGACCATTTTCCAGATGTCTGTCGAGGCAATTGTATGAGACATTGAGTTTTCCGCCTTCAAACCATTTAACCTCAGCCTTATGCAAATCCGCATTCAGGACGGTATCCCACTTTTTAGTCCAGGTGACGAGTTCTCCTGCTCTATCTGCCCAAAATCCCTCCATATCGTTCATGGACCGGGCGTATTCCTTCTCGTATTGTTCAATATTCGTGATGAATGCGGCTTCCTGTCCATCTGCTGGTGGAGTGAAAATACGTCCTTCATTTGACAAGCTCATTACTGCGTTAACATTTGCTCCCATAACTCGTACATCCTTAATGTGTTGCCCGTAAAATCTGATGCTCATACATGCGTAATTCTGAAAATACCTGTGTTTAGGGTCCGTCAGTTTCTCATGTCTTTACGGTTTTCAGAAAAATCTGCATGTTGTACTCTATACATATCAGTTGAGTGTACACGTGTTATCGGGCGAAATAACACCATGTGCAACATTGCTGAAAGTAAGTATCAATAATATTGAAGCTTGAAAGAAAACCATATTTTAATGGATAGTTCCAGTAATAAATGACCAGATCAACTGTAGATAACAGGGTTTTGGAAACTAAGTTTCGTGTGGATTTTAGATTTTATACACAACATTGCAGAGATGGTTTGGATAGAAAACTTGAAAAAAATTTAAAAATCTATTCAAATAAATCAATAAATCGAAGAAGTCGCTGGATAATGAGTAACAATGTTCTGGCAACTTACTCTTGGTGAGGGGGCGAGAATTGCATTGTGTGGTGACAAGCCATTCATTGTTATGGATGGTTGCCACCAGGAGTGCTACAGAAACCATTTCGAATCAATTGGTTGCAAATATGAATTTCATCTTTTGCTGGTAGAACTTGGGATAGTGAAAGATTGTGATTGGGAGCTAATAGTTGAGGAGGTGCATCTTGGTTCAAGATACAATTATTGCGGAAAGTACACGGGTATCAGAAAAGCCGCCAGTGATGCTCTGATTGGGTGGGGAAAAGATACGTTAACCAGTCAGAATAGCAGCAGGATGAGAAGTTAAGCCTGAACCTTCTTTTTCATTGGTTTCTCGATTTATTGCTATCAACTTTGTCACATCAGGTCTTGCGATGAGCGAGAATTACACGCTCTATTACTTCTGATTTTAAAAGGTACAGGTGACATTACATTACTATGCTTTGTCTTTCTGAGAGCGGGTTATACAGGTTATACAGTAAGGGCAAGCAGAGGTTCTAAATATTCTGGCTAGCGATCACTTAAGTATTTCACCATTTGGCTCATTGTGAGCTTAATGCTTGCTGGTCCTGATCTGATATAAAAATCTTCATTTTTCCCAACCCTGAGAAATACCGGTTTTCGAACAGGTTCACATTCTACAACTACGATAGCCTTTTCGGAAATTATGCCAATTTTCACATGAATATAACGGGTAAACTCCGCTCCGATATGAGTGGATATGAGGTTTTTACAATGGAGGAGACATTTATCGTGATTAGCAAAATCATCATCTTCAATACCATGGATATCTCCACTGTCTGTTACGCCGAGAAGAATAATTCCACCATCACTGTTCATGAAACCTGAGACAGATTTTAACCAGGCAAGCTCAATTTCCTTCCCGACTTTTCCTGATTGCAGATTTTTCCTGATTGTAGATTTAAACTCGACGTTAGCTGACTCTCCAGCGTTGATAAGTTTTTTGATATCAGCAGAAAAACTCTCCTGTTCTATCGTTTTAATTGGGAGATCGCGTAATTGTGAGCTGTATTTTCGAACAAGAAGTGAAGCAAGAAGAACACCAGTAACCAAGATGGCAAAAGACATCAGGATGAGTTGAAACCACCTGTTTTGCACATCTTTCGTTATATGACTTTCCGGTACAAGAATAGCGAGCCAATTAGCTTCCAACTCGTTGCTGAGTGGAATGAATCCTACCCACCATCTGCTTTTATCTACTCTGAAGTCAATAAACGCTTCTTCTTGAATATGTAGCTCATTCCAGCGTTTGATCGCGAGATTACCGGCCTTACTGTATGTTTTAGAGTTCCGTTCTACAGAGACAGGGGAGTGTGTCTCCTTGGCTGAGTCGTATGTGGAAAAAGATAATCCACTACTATTGAATATCATGATGCCCAGATTGCTTGGTAGTGTTATCTCATCTACCATATTCAAAACAGCCCCGACGGTAATTGAGATTGCAGCAACACCCTGGGCAGTGCCATGTGTATCACTCCAGGCTATAGCCCCTGTAATGGTTTTTTCTTTGAGTATCGGATGAACGTAGAGATCAGTCCAGTATACCGGTTTATCGGGTGGCTGATTAATAGCACCATTATGCCAGTCAGGTTTCTCAACGGGTGCGTCCTTGCCGTCCGAGATTATCGTTTGTATTTCACTGTTTTTCTGAAACAGTATGATTTGTCCCCCGTTATTGTTCACTAAGGTAATTTCCCCAATTTCAGGACGAAGCAAGAGGATTGGTGAGAGCAGTGCAGTAATTTTCTCAGGTGCTGCAAAATCAATAGCGCCGACTTGAGCCCACCTCGCAATGAGACCCAGATCATGCAAAGTCGGGCGGAAAATATCCTGAAACCTTTCCCGGACAATACGTGTAGAGTCTGTAATAACCCTTGCAGATATCTGGTTTTTGGTTCTGCTGCCCTGAATGATTCCGATAGCAATAATGAGAGAGGATGTGCAGAGGAGAATGGTTATGATATCACGGAACAGACGTCGCTTGATATTTCTTGGACTGCTTGTGAATAGTTCTTTAATACCAAGGTAATGAAGCATAGTTAGTTGGTTAAAATAGTAAATGTTGTGAGAATATTAGCATGTTGCAAAAGCATGTTGCAAAAGCATTAAGGTAATCCTAACCTGATGATCCCGTTGTGACAACGTCAATAATCAATATTGAAGTAACTGATTATAATTGGAAGATTTGTGTAAGTATTGGAGGTAATGGATTGGTCGTGTTATGTTATTCTGGAAATATGAACGAAAAAAGGCCGGATTCCATTAGGAATCCGGCCTTTTAGTTTTCAGCAGTATATGGTGTAGCTTGTTACAACTACAGCAGCGCCAGCAACACACCGGCTGCAACGGCAGAGCCGATAACACCGGAGACGTTAGCACCCATAGCATGCATGATCAGGTGGTTCTGAGGGTTAGCCTCAAGACCAACTTTGTTAACCACACGTGCAGCCATCGGAACAGCAGAAACGCCTGCTGCGCCGATAAGCGGGTTGATCGGGGTCTTGGACATCTTGTTCATCAACTTAGCGAGCAAAAGGCCACTGGCTGTGCCGATAGCAAATGCCACCATACCAAGCGCCAGGATGCCAAGTGTCTCAAGGTTGAGGAATTTGTCGGCAGATAGCTTGGAGCCGACACCGAGACCAAGGAAAATGGTAACGGTATACATCAAAGCGTTCTTGATGGTATCGGCCAGGCGGTCGACAACGCCACATTCTTTGGCGAGGTTACCAAGCATGAACATACCGATGAGCGGTGCGGCGGAAGGCAGTAGCGTTGCACAGATACCAAGAACCAGTAATGGCAGAAGGATCTTCTCGACTTTTGAAACGTGTCTGAGCTGAACCATCTTGATTTCGCGTTCTTCCTTGGTGGTCAGCCATCTCATAATTGGCGGCTGGATGATCGGAACCAGTGCCATATATGAATATGCTGCAATAGCAATAGAACCAAGCAGTCGCGGTGACAATTGACTGGAGAGGAAAATGGCCGTAGGCCCATCCGCACCACCAATAATACCGATGGCAGCAGCGTCCTGCAGCGAGAAGTTAATTCCTGGAACCATGTCGGAGAGAAACAGCGCACCAAGTAGAGTGGTAAAAATACCAAACTGAGCGGCACCACCGAGCAAAATGGTTTTTGGATTGGCGATCATCGGACCAAAATCGGTAAGCGCGCCAACACCCATGAAGATGATCAGCGGGAAGATTCCCGTCATGATACCTACTTCATAAATATAGTAAAGAATACCGCCAGGCTCGGCGATTCCCGCCATCGGGATGTTCGAGAGAATTGCACCAAATCCGATAGGGATCAGCAGCAGTGGCTCGAATCCTTTAGAGATACCGAGAAAAAGCAGCAGCAATCCAACGCATATCATCAACACGCGGCCGATACCTACAGTCCAGTCTTTATTGGCCTGACCGTCTATAATCCCGTAAATACCAGTGGTTTTAAAGAGGTTATGTGCCAATTGCGAGATGGATGGCAGTGCTGCCGAGGCCTCAGATGAAGGCATGTCGACAACAATTGCAGACGGCTGAACAACACCGAGTATCTCGTTTTTGTGTACTTTCTGGTATGGCTTTACGGATATATCAGTCAGCTTGCCTGAAAGACCTGCTTTCAGCACGATGACTGTACCTTCTTCTGTTTTAAGGGTGGCTATCTTATCACCGCTGTAGATAAAGTCACCGGTTCCAACTTCCAACCTTATGACTTTTGCATCTGCAGGAGACACTATATCCACCGTCGCATCTGCAGCTAAGGCGTTACCTGCTCCAAAGAGCGCGCCTAGAACCGCAAAGAGCATGAGCAATCTTATCTTCATATTGCTTTCCCAAAATAAACGATAGATTTAAAGGTTCCCGTTTGTGTCGGGAACCTGTGAATACGCGAGTGTCCTTGATGCAATTACGCGATGGTAACCAGGGGCTCACCAGTCTGAACGGTATCACCTACAGCTACATGCAATGCTACAATCTTGCCGGCAGAAGGAGATTTGACGTCAGATTCCATCTTCATTGCTTCCATAACCACGAGTGGCTGGTCCTTGGTTACGGTGGCACCAACTTCTACAAGCACCTTCAGGATATTACCCGGGGTAGGTGCTTCAACGTCGGTACCTTCAGCAACAGGAGCGGCAGCAACAGGTGCAGCAGCGGTAGCCTGAACTCCACCAGCTTCGGTGACGTTAACATTGTATGGACGGTTGTTAACGGTGATGGTGTAGTTGCGTGGGCCCATTGCTGCAGGGGCAGCAGCCGGAGCAGCTTTAGCAGCTTTTTTGTCTGCCGGCTTCTCATCAGAAATTTTACGCACGTTAACCTGTGCTTTTCCCTGGAGGAAGTCGAGACCTTTGGATTCACAGCTGGCAATAATGAAAATGTTCTCATCAGTAACCGGAAGATTGTTGTCCTGAAGAATTTTTGTAGCCTTAGGAATACCCGGCTCAAGAATATCAAGTGGATCATCGGTGAAGACAGGTTTTCCAAGTTGCTCTGAAGCAAGTTTAACGATCTCAGGATCAGCAGGAACCGGAGTGCGTCCGAAGTAACCGAGAACCATGTTGCCGTAGCTTGGGTTGATCTTCTTCCACTTACCCTGGGTAACGTTGAGGTATGCCTGCTGGAAGTAGAACTGGGAAACCGGAGTAACGGAAGTACCGAAACCACCGCGGGCAACTACCTCGGACATCTCTTTAATAACGTCACCGTAGAGATGGAGGGTGCCGGTGTCACGCATCATCATGGTGTTTGCGGTAAGCGCTCCACCAGGCATTGGCGACAGGGTAACGTTTGGAGAAACCATTTTGGCTTCTGGCGGGAAGAAGTAATCTTTCATTGCTTCTTCAAATGCTTCAACCGCAACAAGTACCTTTCTATAATCGATATCGAGAGTGTACTCGGTGCCTTTTAATGCGTGAATCTGAGAAAGGATATCAGGCTGGCAGGTACCACCGGAAACAGGGGTTTTTGCAAGGTCGATACCGTCAGCTCCACCTTCGATAGCTGCCATGTTCTGGGAAATACCCAGCCCTGCGGTGTCATGGGTGTGGAACCAGAGGATGGTGTCGTCGGAAACGATCTTACGTGCAGCTTTGAAGGTCTCGTATACTTTTCTCGGATTGGAGGTACCGGATGCATCTTTGAAGCAGATTGAATGGAATGGAATGTCTGCAGCAAGGATCTGCTTGAGGCGATCCATGTAAAATTCTGGATCGTGGGCACCGCTGCAACCTGGTGGAAGCTCCATCATGGAAACAACGATCTGGTGATTCAGTCCGTGATGAGCGATACGCTCACCTGAGTACTCGAGGTTACGGATATCATTTAATGCGTCGAAGTTACGGATGGTTGTCATGCCGTGCTTCTTGAACATTTTCGCGTGCAGGTCGATGATATCACGTGGACACTGGCTCAGTGCAACAACGTTGATACCACGTGCAAGTGTCTGCAGAGCGACATTCGGGCCAACCTCGGCACGAAATCTGTCCATCATATCAAAGGCAGACTCACCACAGTAAAAGAACAGAGACTGGAATCGTGCGCCGCCGCCGGCTTCGATATTGTCAATTCCAGCATCGACAGATGCTTTTACTGCCGGCATGAAGTCGTCTGTCAATACTCTGGCACCAAACACTGACTGAAAACCATCCCTGAAGGATGTATCCATGAATTTAATTACTTTTTTGCCCACGTTTTTCTCCTCGCTTTTGTTTAATTCTTACAACAAGTTCTGTGCAAATTCAGTAGGGTATCTTCTTTGGTTCAGATAAATAGTTCAACCATGGGCGAACTTCTCTGCTTCAAACGCTGCAACTGCCGCAGCAATTACTGCGATGTCATCGTCTGCATCCTGTGAAGATTTCTTCTCTTTTCTGCTCCTTGCCAATAACTCCCTTTCCAGCTTGATCGCCTCTAACTCTCTAGCTGTCGCACCACGGGTCAGGTGGGAAACAAGCTGAATGAGGAAAATCATAAAGATTAGGAATAGCACGACGGTTGTCATGCCAACGAACATCAGTTTTACGCCTTCAAGAATCATGCGGGGTCGGCCTCCTCCTGGTGAAGGTTGACTGGTATAAAAAGTAAACCACAGCGGCCAATGTACACTATGAGCTGTGGTCGTACAAATGCATTAAAATAAACGGACTAATCAGAATTACTTATATGACGGCGGAAGGAGTAGGCCATTGGCATGACATGCCTGACAAACTCCTCGCTGTTATAATAAGGAAGAAAAACCTGCTGAGGTAGGGTGGGGAGAGTGATTTGAACGTACTAATTATACTTCATAAATAGCGTATTCTGTTTTCTCTCCAAGCAGATTGTCTATTTCATTCTGAATGTTGATGCGCTGCTCATTATTGAACCAGGCGTCCCAATCCTGCTGTGAACGCCAAGTGCTAATTACCATACACTCATCGTCGTGGTCAAGACGTTTGAGCGTTTCCCCATAGATGTAGCCGGGCTGGCTAAGAGTCAGAGCACGCAGTTTTTTTAGAAGGACTGTAAGCTCAAGAATATTTGCAGAAGCTACTTTACGTCGGATGAAGATTTTCACGGTCATGAGTGGTTTCTCCTTATCGGTAAAGCTGGTTGGCTGCTGGTGAGATGAGCTTTTTTCAGCAAAAAACACCAGTGATTACTCCACGCTGCTGAGGATAATAACGTGCATTTAGGTGTGGAAAAACAGTGGTTCAGCTAATTAAAGCGTATCTGCAATAACAGATTTTGTAAAGATTCTTTCAAAAGTTTAGGATGCCAGGTGGAAGAATGGTCGATGTATCAAATATTCTGATACATCGACCCGAATGTTATCGTTTGATTAATTGTGCCATTTCGAGCAGGCGGATAAATTCTGCCCGATAACCATCCTCGTCCCGGCCTTTGCTGTTTTTTGCAATGTCTATAAGTTCATTCAGATCCAAATCATGTATATATGGTGATTTTTTCAAAACCATACCAAAGCCTGCGACAGAAGAGGCAAAACGAAAATCGTCAGAAGTGGCGCTGAGACTATTTGCCGAGTCATGAACAGTAATCGTCTGCAACTGCGATATTTCCAGCCCAATCGGTTTGTATCTGAGCTTTAATGTCATAATTTCAAAAGAGTCTGTGCTTACTGATTGTACCTTTCGGTATTTGAGTTCATCGACTTCCGGGATATCAGGAGAACCTGCAGGAATAATCTCATAGAGTGCGGTAACGGCATGGCCTAGTCCGATTTCTCCGGCATCTTTTTTATCATCTTTAAAATCTTCGTCGGCAAGCATTCTGTTCTCATAACCGATAAGCCTGTATGCACCGACAATAGCAGGGTTGAACTCAACCTGGATCTTTACATCCTTAGCGAGTGCAAAGAGCGTGGAGGCCCGCTCTTTAATGAGTACCTTTTTGGCTTCAAGCAAGGAGTCGATATATCCATAGTTGCCGTTGCCACTATCAGCCAGAATTTCCATGGTATCGTCATGGTAGTTGCCCATACCAAAGCCGAGAACGGTCAGGAATACACCAGTTTCACGTTTTTCGGTGATCAGTTTTCTCAATTCGCCACGGCTCGTTGTTCCAACGTTGAAGTCACCGTCTGAAGCAAGGATTACCCTGTTATTGCCTTGTGGCATGAGAACCTGTTCAGCGAGGGCATATGCGGTGATTATACCACTCGATCCATGGGTCGAGCCGCCTGAAGTAAGGTTATGTATTGCAGCACGTATTTCTTCTTTTTTGTCACCTGCAGTCGGTTGCAGGACGATTCTGTCAGCACCTGCATAGACAACTATCGATACCCGGTCTTTAGCAGTAAGCTCATCCACCAGCATCAACATCGATTGCTTCAACAGGGGCAGCTTATTGGCACTATTCATGGAGCCGGAGACATCAATCAAAAAGACAAGATTAGAGGGGGGAAGCTCTCTTGCATCTATCTTTTTTGCCTGTAGTCCGATTTTCACCAGTTTGTGAGAACTGTTCCATGGCGCCGGTCCGAGCTCTGCGGTGAGAGAAAATGGTCCGTCTTCAGGTTGAGGGTATTCATAATTGAAATAGTTCACCATCTCTTCGATGCGGATTGCCCCTACAGGCGGCAGACTTCCGCTATTAATAAAACGCCTGATGTTTGCGTATGATGCTGTGTCAACATCAATGGAAAAGGTGGAGAGTGGATCGTTATTGGCATTGATAAAGACGTTTTCTTCCAGTGGAGTATATGATTCAGTGTTGTGAGCAGGTATTGGCGGAGCAATGCCCTCGCCCACAGGGAAAGCCACCATCTGGTGTGCTGCTGACATTTTACCCTTTTTCCCTTCCTGGAATGCTCTTGACACGGGTGGAGCTTGAGGTTGCACTTTTGCACCCGTCAATAGTTGCGATGCAGCAACATCGCTAACTGACAGTTTAACTTCCTGTTCGGCAGGTATGGGTTGATGCCTCGAACTGTACATAGTCGATTGATCAGCTTCTTTGTGGCTTCTGGGGGATTCACTACAACTAAAAAGCAGTGTGAGTGAGGTTGCAAGAATGAGTGTGCTGGTGATAGGTTGTCTGATTTTCATGATGTCCTCTCTGGAGTTGGAATAGTACAGCATCTTTTTCTGTCTACACTCACTGACGGACCTCAACGATAATTGTGTCGCAAAAAATAAAGAATATTTTTTTAATCCGACAGGCTCCTGGATTACTCATAAGAATATTGTGAATTTCGTTTATTATACACGAGTATATCTGTATTAATAGGGCATGTCTTCGAGCCGAATTTCGTAATTGTATCTATTGGACATATTTGTAAAACGATTAAATTTCGATAACATCCAGCTAAAATACTGTGTTGAATAGCGTGGTGTACATTCTTTAAGAAGCTATCGGGTTACGCATTGAAGGGAACAAAAGAACAGATATTGGAGCACTGGGAGCTTATTAACCGTTTGGCAGTACGCCGGTTTGGAGAGCGGCCTCTTGCGGAAGAGGCGGCGCTTTCGGTCATGAATGGATTGCTGGCAAATGATGGTGAACGATTAAAAAAGTACAGCTCGAAATCATCGTTTGCAGCGTATCTTGCTTCTGTCACTTATCATCTGCTTGAAGATTTTTCCCGCAAACGTTATGGCCGAAAACGTGCCCCGCTGTGGATTAGAAATCTGGGTGGTATCTGGCTGCATCTTTATACCCTGCTTTGCCTTGAGCGCCTGGAACCAGCAGAGGCCATAGAGTTTGTTCTGCAAAAAGGTGATGAACATTCTGTTGAGACTGAAGTTGAAGATGCGGCCTGGACAGTAAAGCAGCAGGTTACAGACTGCGGCAGTCATCAGGGGCTTGAAGTTGGTTATGATGAAGAGCAGATACCGGTTGTTGATGAGGGCAGTTGTATACACCAGGCTGATCGTGTTGAAGATCTTGATAAAAAGCAGCTCTTCACCATGCTGTTCTCAATTTTGACTGATAAGGTTGATGATGTTGATACGAGCAGTCTGCAAAAACTGTGTGCGTTTGATGCCCGCCTTTCAAGCGAAGAGAAGCTGTTGCTAAAACTCTGCTACCAGGATGAGCTAACGGTGGCTGCCGCCGGTGAGATGCTTGGTTTAAATCGGCATCAGGCACATGGACGGCTCAGAAGGTTGCTTGGCAGGGTGCGTGAAGATCTTGAGCGAATTGGTCTGGATCATGAAATTCTGGAGCTTCTCAGGTAAAATCAGTTGTAAAAAGAGACGACACATCGCTTTGGCTTGTCCGTCAGGTAGATTAGAATAGAAGAATACTATAAATCCCCAGTTAATGGATCGCAGAATGGCCGATATACATAATCTTGATGATCAGCGGAAAAAAGATAAGCTCACAGCGCATATTGCACTTGGCGCAGAAGAGTCAGAAGAGGTTCTGGGGGATTGCCTTAATCCCGAACAACTGACAGACATTGCTGTGGGCGACTGCACTCCTGAAGAAAAAGCGCGTGCCCTTGCGCATTTTGGAACCTGTAAGAAATGTTATGATGCCTGGGTTGCCATTAGCTTCTCTATCGCTGCTGTACATAGGGGGACGAACAGGCCGGCAAGCTCTTTCGGCAGTGTCAGAAATCTCACCTTTTTAGGTTCAGCTTTTGCCATTGCTGCAAGCGTTATGGTTTTTTTGAACATTAAAGATGAACCGATGGTACAGCAGGTAGCAGCTCCGCCAGCTATTGAGCGGAAAGCGGTCGGTGATAATGTTGCCGGAGAGGTAGGTGCTGATGCAGAGCCAGTGCAGGCGAAAAAAATCGAGAACGCACTGGCTCCTCCGGTTCCTGCAATGACACAACCTTCTGCTGCTGCAAAGGCAAAAGCTCGTCGGCAAAGCGAGCCGACCAGGGTGTTGATGCATGCAGATGCAGAGAACACTGCACAAAAACGTTCGCCTGACATGGCTGCAGAGGTTCAGGCTGTAGCAGGAACCACTGCATATACTGAGAATGAATCGTTGCAACTGGGCGAAACAGTTTCGATTGCACAATGGTTGGCAAAGGTAAAAGAAGCGTGTCTGGTGGCAGATCAAAAAACAGATCAGCCTGCAGCTTTATACTGGCAATCATTGTCAGATCAGGGAGTACATCTTGATATGAGAGAAATCCCGGCTTCCATGCAAGACCGGATAAAGCGAATCACAGTGCTTTTGGCTGCAGCAGAGCAAACAGGTAGTGATCAACACTGTCGCTCCATTCTGGCATTACTTGCAGAAGATGGTGTTACGGAGTAAATAGAGGGCAACTTTTCCCGGCAGCATAGCCTGTGCGATTTTTAAAAAAACTATATATGCAGTTTACCAGGCTGAGTGATCCATGAACTGTAAAGGTTCATTGAGTGGCTGGATTAAACGGATACCCAAAGAGAGCATTATGAGCAAAAACGAGATCCCATTAAAAGATCGGATAATAGTCGCCCTGGACGTGAATGATCAGGAAAAAGCCAAAGAGATCGTCAAGCAGTGTGAGTCGCACATCGGTTTCTTTAAAGTCGGCCTGCAGCTGTTTATGTCGAGCTATTTTGACACTGTTGACTGGATTGTTGACCGGGGTCATAAAGTCATGCTGGACCTGAAGTTTTTTGATATTCCCGAGACAGTAAAACTCGCTGTCGAGCAGGTAAACAGCCGCGGTGTAACCTTTGCCACCATTCATGGAAATGACCCGATCATCCGTGCTGCTGTCGAAGCACGCGGTGATATGCAGTTGTTGGCTGTCACGGTGCTCACCAGTTTTGGTGAGGAGGATCTGCGGGCAATGGGTATGACCCAGTCTGTTGAAGATCTCGTTTACTATCGGGCAAAACGCGCTTTGGAGCTTGGTTGTGACGGTGTGGTTTCTTCGGGCCTTGAGGCTGAGAGGATGCGCAACGACCTCGGTGAAAAATTGCTTATTGTCACTCCGGGAATCCGTCCCGGTGCCAATATAGAAGATTCCGGCGATGACCAGAAACGCATTGTTACAGCAGGAATGGCTATCTCCAACGGTGCAAACCATGTTGTAGTTGGGCGTCCGATCACCAAAGCCGAAGATCCTATCAAAGTTATCGAAATGATGCAGCGGGATATTGTTGAAAGTAAAGGCTGATTACTTTAGCCCAAAAAAAATAATTTTTTACCCGGTTTGCTGGTAAAAACCGGGTAAAAGAAAAAAGTACAATGATGATGTAGCTGTTTACCTCCGGACCCCGGTTTTGCGTTGTCTGCATTTCCTCGCGCCCGGTATTTTTTTCTGGAATTGTTCAGCTATGAATTACCGTTCGATTGCTAACGTTTTTGGTGTGCTGTTTGTTGTTACCGGCAGCTCAATGATCTTCCCTATAATCTGTTCACTTCTTTACGGCGAGGATGCCGTGATGCCTCTTGCCATCTCAGCTCTTATTGTTGTAGCTGTCGGCCTGATCGTAAAACAGATATTTAGAAAAAATTATGATTTCAGTATGAAAGATGGTTTGTTTCTCGCCTCTTTCGGCTGGGTAATGATTTCTGCTGTTTCGGCTCTTCCCTTTATGCTGAGTGGTGTTATCCCTTCTTTTGCTGACGCATTTTTTGAAATGATGTCAGGATACACAACCACCGGTGCGACGATTCTTACAGATATAGAAACGGTTCCAAAAGGGTTACTGTTCTGGCGAAGCCAGACTCATCTGCTTGGCGGAATGGGTTTCTTAACCCTTACCTTGCTGTTTCTGCCCCATGGTATGGGAGGTGTGCGGATCTTTAGGGCTGAATCAAGCCCGGGTCAGGTAATTACGGGGGAGAAGTTCAAGGCCAGAAATAAGGATACCATGATCTGGCTCTGGTCGATCTACCTTGTGCTGAATTTGTTGCAGACTATCCTGCTGATGTTTGGGGATATGTCACTCTTTGACGCGCTTTGTCACGCATTCGGAACTGTATCAACATCCGGCTATTCTACCATGAATGCCAGTCTTGGTGCGTATGACAGTGCCTACATTGACTGGGTGACCATTGTCTTTATGTTTCTTGGCGGTGTCACCTTTGTACTCTTTTACCAGTTGGTAAAAGGTGATGTGCGGGCAGTTTTCGGTAACACTGAGTTCCTCTGGTATGTTGGGTTTGTGGTTGTCTTTTCCTTAGCTGTAAGCCTTGTGCTCTATCTCAGCGGCTATTATTCCGGCTTTGCAGATTCATTGCGCTACGGTGCTTTTCAGGTAGTTTCACTGCTGACGACTACTGGCTTTACGACTGCCGATTACGAACTCTGGCCACAGGCGGCCATGATGTTTCTCTTTGTAGTCTGCTTTATCGGAGCGTGTGCCGGGTCTACAACAAGTGGCATCAAAGTGGTTCACTATGTGCTTATCTGTAAACATATGTTGGCTGTTATCCGCAAAATTTTTATACAGCCGATGACTGTCAATTCGGTACGGCTAAATGGTCGGCCTGTGGAATCCACTGTCGTTGATCTTGCTGTCTGCTATTTTATCGTAAACATATTCATGGTGCTGATCGGCGGCTGTGTAGTTGTGCTGCTGGAGCCGGTTGATTATATAACGGGATTAAGCTCAATCGTTGCCACTTTAATGAATATCGGGCCGGGATTCGGAGCTATCGGGCCAAGCGAAAACTACGCCTTTTTCTCAGATGCCACAAAATGGTTCCTGTCCTGGAATATGCTGGTCGGTAGATTAGAGATGTTTTCAGCGCTTGTAATATTTTTACCGGCATTCTGGAAGAAGTAAGGCTGGGAGCACAGTTGATTATCTGTGCTCTTCCCTCATGTGAAGAGTGATGACAGCACTCAGGCAGTACTGGTTTATTGAGGTGTATAGATATCCTCTTTCGTATGCCCCGATATAGGCAAAACAGCCAACATTTCGGATGGAAACGAGGCCTGTTTTCACTATGACAGGAGTACGCTGGCTGATGAGTTGGAGGGCTGTGAGTAGCGGGTTGTGTTAGCTGAAAATATGTGGCTGTTTTTCAAAAAAAACTGAATACACAAGGTATGTTGATAGTTTTTTACAACACTATCAACATACCTTTGTTTAGGAGCCTGTCGGATTATATCCTTTTTCCCCATCTCGGCGTTATTTTTTGAAAATCCCGAAGAGTTTGGGCAAAAGGCCATTGTCGGACAGCCTCCTAGATAGATTACACAAAATAATTGGCTGGTTACTGAACGTAGGCTTTGATTATCTCGTCATATCGACCGGAGTCTCTAATCGTTTTTAACCCGGCGTTAAAATCGTCGCGAACAGCAGGGTCATTGAAGAGGATTTTGTAATCAACTCCTGGAAAAATTTCATGGAGCACTATTTCCGGTGAGGTGTCCATGTCTTTTACCTGCTTCTTATAATATTTGAAAATATTAATGTCTGAAACGATCAGATCTGTTCTACCTGAATACAGCACCTTTACCTGTAGCATTTGCTGTCCCTGCTCGCTGTAATTGCTGTTTCCTTTGGCAATTTCCGCAAATTCAGGCCCTAGATATTTCGTGGCATTTTGAAATGCTACTACTTTTTTATCCTTTAAGTCCTGAATTGAATTAACTGCGATATTGTTTTTTTTCAGTGATATAGCATAATTTTTATAGGTTATAACTGTGTCGGAATAGTTGCCCGTGATGCCAGATGATTCATTAATGGTGATTGCACCATCATAATTTTTATAGTCAACCACAAGCCTAACGAATGGTACGTATTTGAGGGTGACATTGTGGCCTTTAGCCTGCAGGGCTTCTTTGATAATTTCAAACTCCATTCCGCTGTTATCTTCCTGGATTATATATGGAGGTAGTGACAGGCCTGCAACCAGAGTCAGGTCTTTTGCCTGCAATGTGGTCACAGAAAATATAAGTAACAGGGCGAAAATCAGATGTTTCATAGTGGGCCTCCTGGTTGTGGTCCGGTCAATGTATTGTTATAAGAATTTGTAAACAGTGATGTTTGTCAGTGGGTGGGTTGTGTACCTCATAGTGCCGAAGAATTGTTGCCTTCAGCTACTGGTTAGCTGATAAATTGATGCTATCAAAGTGAGGGGGGCAACGTCAAATGTGCTTTTTCTCGACAATGTGTGAAATGGGACCGGCGGAGGGGTAAGGGTGAGAATCTGTTGAAAATAGAGGTGTGGCTCTGGGAAATATTTTTACGTCAAAAAGATTTCCCAGCCTATTTTCCGAGTGTTAATCGCCTTGACAGCGATGAGGAGAGAGGTCACGCATTACCCGTTCGTTTGAACGAATTCCTCATAATCCTGCATGGAGAATGAGACATGAAGTCTGAGGAGGTTGCGGGCGTCCTCGGCTTTACCGCGCTTAATTGCGTTCAGGATTGGTCGATGTGCCTGAAGAACAGCAATGGGATTGTTCTTGTTTCGTACATATGCATTGAGAAACAATCGAAGGTGGGAAGTGATTGCCTCATGCATCATGACCAGGAAATGGTTGTCTATAATGAGCGTCATTTCCTGATGGAACTGCAGATCCATATAGGCGACGAGTTCACTTGGAGTATTCTCATCCACATTCTGGTCCAAAATCGATTCAAGACGCCGGATATCTTCTTCGGTGCGTTGCAAAGCTGCCAGTCCGGCGATCTCGCTTTCTACCATAATTCGTGCATCCACAAAATCTTTCAGTCTTTTTGAGTCATTGAGAGCGAAATAGGGGATGAGCATATTTTTTAAGGTACTGGATTTCAGATGCTCAAGTACAAATGTACCCTTGCCATGAGATGTCTGGGTGATGCCCATGGCATTCAACCGGCTCAGTGCCTCTCGTAGAGTTAGTCTGCCAACTCTAAACTCATCCTGCATTTTTCTTTCACTGGGCAGTTTGGAGCCGGGTTCATACACTCGTGTGTTAATGCGCTCTGTAAGAATATTAACCAGCGCATCAACCGTTGAGGTCTTTTCTATCATCAAGTGGTCCTTCATTTCACGAAAGCATGGCCAAATATCTTATGCCGGGAAAAGCAGAAGAAATCTGGCCATTGCCTATTAGGCAGTTTTGCCGGCTTCAGGGGCCTGCAAATCATATCTCTTATAGTAAAACAATACACAGAGGGTATACAAACCTATAGCTGTACCGATAGGCACTGAAATAAGGCTGAATAGTGCAATGCAAAACCCTCTGATTCCCGTGGTCCATTTGCGCTCAAGGGTAATATCTTTTGAAAAATTCAGCAAGATTGTCGACCATCCGACAAGAAGAACGGGTGCAATAATCCAGTGCACTCCGGGGAACATCGAAGGTGGTGGAGGTGATCCCGGCTGAGCAGCAAGCCCGCCTATCAGCAGAAAAACTGATCCAATAATTCCGAGCCAACCGATAAACGCGTAAATTCTCCCAAGAAACAAAAGATGCCAGGACAGTACGGGTAGGGATTTCAACTCGTTGTTTGTCATCAGATTCTCCTCCGGGTTGCGTCCGAGGTGCCGGACTAAGCTGGTAATTGACTCCTGTTGTATTCACTGCTAACTGATCAGATCAGTTATTGGTGTTATATTGAGACCATTGGTGCTGGGATAGTGCAGGATATGGAGACAGTTATTCCGGTAAGTTATTTATGTCCATATACTATTGTATAAAATGGAAATAATCAAGATGGTATTAAAACAGGTTTTGATAGCGGTGGTGGGCTGTTATTGATCTGTTTATTGTAATATATGTTTGAAATAAAAGAGGGAAATCTCGAGATATAGACGTGTTGTGGATTTTGTGATGGTCCTGTAAATAGATAATGTTTGGTTTAAGTTGCTGATTATGTTTGCTATCTGTTGTCTATGTTGTCTTGGCAGCTGGTATGATGAGTGACGTTGGTGGAGTCTTCAGTATACCAATGAGAGCAGGGGGTTGCTAATACCATTAAACCGGGACTACCCACCATACCAGTAAAGGAGATATCCATGTCGCGGGTCATGCTGGCAGTTTTTGCTGCGCCTCGTTGTTTAGCAAACCTCTCCTCGGTATGTTGTTGCATTGAGTCCTCAGAGGTTTGTGGTCGCGTTTAATCTGTTGATTATTGTATTCGGGGTGATTCTCCTATTGCATACATTGAGTGCCAGTGGTGGTATGGAGACTATTCAGACTGGTTTTCGTTCAGCCACACGATAGTCTTCTTCCGAAAACTATCGTGTGGCCCAATATCAGTGTTGTGCGTTCAATCTTGAACCACCTGCTTACCTTTCGGAATGTAAACTGGACACCATATGTATTCATGCTACTGTTGTACCTTGTGGCGCATTTTTCCAAGTCTTTCCATATCGGCAAGATATTGCTCTGAGCGGTCAAGATAGAACGAGAGTGCCTTGGAAAAATTTTTGCCGACCAGTCCATCAACGAACTCCTGGCTGATTTCTTTATGACGTTTTAAAACCAACTGCGATCTATAAAAAATCAGCCACTCTTCTTCAGACATATCCTCGCAGATGATACTGAGTGCTTTCTGCGCCCGTGGTTGATACATCCAGAAATGCATGAGATCAAGAGCGTTGACGATGATCAGTTTTTCCTGATCACGTGCTTCGTAATTGAGGGTCTGCATCATCATCTTGGGAGACTGCAACATCTCAAGTACGTCTTCTTCAGGGAATTGCAGGTCAAGTTTTGAAAATACAGAGAAAAGTTGAGAAATCTTGGTGCGATATGCGGACAGCCGTGCCCTGACATTTGTTTGACGGTCTGCAAGACCTTCGATAACAGCGGCAACGCAGTCTGAGGCAAACTTGGATATGATTGCAGCCCATTTCTGTAAAGCTCCGGAGACATCAGGTACGCCAGCTGTCTGCAGCATGGTTGCAATAAGTCCATTAAGTAAAATAGCCACCGGTATGGCAATGATCGATCTGAAAAAATTGCCTATTGTTGCTGACTTCGGTAACCCCCTGATTGCGTTATGGCTTGAAATATAGATCCCGTTGGCCAATCCCATCACGGCATAAAGGAGAACCGGGTTGGTGGCGGTGGTAACGCCAAAAGCTTTGTCAAGCAACAGGGTTTTCACCAGGTAGTCCAAAAGGGGTACTGAGAATCCGGTATAGAGCAGAGAGTCAGCGATTCGGCTCCAGCTGATAAGCGAATTCCAGGGCAGAAGAGGAGAGCGGCGAAGCCCGCCTCCGCCAAGAACAGATTGGATTATGTTACGTGAGCCGGTGATCCCAAACCAGATAAAGGCACCAAAATATGCGAGTAACCACCAGTCTTTGGTAAGGCTGAAGGTGAGAAAGGCCGGGATGAAACCAAGGAGGACTTTAAGGCTGTTTTTCAGGTTGGTATTGAGATACTTCCATGGATTTTTCAACCGCTCAACGCTTGGGGTCTCTTCAAGCATGATTTTGCTTGTACCGTTACTGCCTTTGCCGCCAAGGGTTACAATATTGCCGGGTTGTTTGGCATGTATCTGAAATGCGTCGAGAGACCAGTCGGACCATTGCTGGCGGTAACTGTTTCTGATAATCGGCAGCGATTCAATGAATCGACCTATCGAAGACGATGCAGAACTGGTAGTTGGGCGGGTGTGTACGTTTTGCGTAAGGCGTGCACTTGCAGGAATTGCTAACCGGGTTGCCTTTTGTACCACTTTTGCTGCAGCCTTTCTGGCTCTGACGGGAAGTGTGTCGAGTACAACCAGCCCCATGCCGTAATGATGCTCTGCCTGGCCGGTGGAGCCTGAACCAATGCGGGAACGCAGGGTTCGCTTTTTGTAGTACGTATGAAACGTCGAAAGGTTATAAAGGATGTCGTTAAGCTCAAGAATCCTTTGCTGCATAACTTTCAATTCTTCTGTTAGCGCGTCATCTGCCTGCTTTTCACCGGAAAGCAATTCGACTTGCCGAAGCAGTCGTATGAGCTGGTCATCGTAATCAAGGATTATAGCCCGGATCACTCGTTTAAGTATAATTACGTTGTCGTCATTGAGTGCGCGCTGCAGGTCGGCGATTAGGCTGTAATGGTGTTCTGGGCTTTTCAGATCAACGGCCTCACCTTCTACTTTTCCATAGCCGGGGAGTAAACCGGAGGTTATGCCGTGTGCTGCATTTTTCAGGTTATAGGCCTGAATATGGGTAAACATTCCTTCGCTTGCATAGAGAATTTCCAGAGTATCCTGTACCGAGAGGTTGCTCAGATTTAACGTGAATTTTGAACTTGAGTGCAGAGAGAGCAACTTTTTGAGCAACTCTTTCGGACTGAAGTTCAACAATTGTGGTATCTTGTCGCTTGTCTGTGGATGACCTGGGTTATGGAGTTCCGGATTGCATGAAGGGCGAAGATAGTTATCAATAATCGATTCAACATGAATTTTTCGAAAGCGATTAAGACGTTCTTTTAGCCTACTTTTGATCTCAGGATCAGTGTCTGGGGCATTCAGGATTTCGTGCACTGATGCCAGATTTTGTCGTATCTGTTCTTCGATTTCGTTATGGATGAATCGCGCCAGATGCAACAGTGACGGTTGGCCGGCCCCTACAAATTTTAAAAAGGCATCGAGTTTGAGTGGGGCGAGTGAGATTTCAAGTTCATCGTTTAAGCTGTATCGGTGGCGGCTATTGAAAACCTCCAGTACCTCAAAGACGTATTTCTGTTGATAGAGAGAAACTTCACGCCCCTCAATCATAAGTTCTTTAACTGCATCTTCTTCCAGAAACTTGAGAAGCGCACTATTATCCTGAAAGCCGTGGGGTTCCCAGGTGAAACGTATATATTTATCCCTGAAGCGGGCAGACATCTCAATACCAACCTGAACTTTCACATCAAGAATGGCACTGGCCTCAATCAGTTCCTCAACGACTTTCGGATGCACATAGTTGTAGTAAACAACGGTTAGATAGCGAATACCTTTAATCCAGGCATCCATCACAAGATGAGTAGGCGACTTACGTCCTTTGGTGTTTGCGTCATGGACATGGTCATCAAAAGCAAACTGGTTCCACTCTTCCGGCATCTCAAGCAGATGGTATTTACTCAGCTCTGAGCGAACCTTTCTCGGGTTACCTGTTGAAACCATGCGGAAATCATGGGCCAGTTTTAATTGCCGGAGTTCATTGTCCCTGCTGCGCAGCAACTCCTTCATGATCTGTAGAAGGACCCGCGCAGTGTTTTTCTGATAGTAGGTCGTGGATGAGAGAAACACCTCGTCACGCAGTGAGCGCAGGGCGGTAATTCGGTCGCGTGCTTTGCCCGATTCAAATGATCCGAGCAGGCCGGCAATGGCAAAAGCGATGCGCAAACCACGGGCTGCTGCCATTTCCTTGATGCCATGCGGGTGCATGTGTTCAACAAGGAGCGAATGGAGCGTTCTGGACTGCTGACCTCGCTCAAGTACATCGTTGACGATGGTTAAGAGCTGGTAGTCGTTTTTGTCAAAAAAAATAGGGGATGGTTTGTTATGCATAAAGAGGATGTATATTTCGTTAAATCAAAAGTGCTATCTGTTGGTCCTTGTAAGAACAGCCTAGGAGGCTGTCCGACAATGCTCTTTTCACCCATATCTTCGTTAAACTCGAAAAATTATCCTCCGGTAAGCGAGGGACGAGACTCCGAGATATTAACTATATGACTCCGGTAATTTTGCGAGTTTGTCTTGATCTGAGCGAAAATCCCTATTGTCGGACACCCTCCTGGGGAGTCAGTTTTTTAACCTGCTGTTAGTGCTTCGGTTATCTCTCTCAGCAGGTTCGGGAATTGTCCTTGCAGATATGTAAAAAGCATAACCTGAGAAACCAGATATGTCACCTACACAGGTTCAGGATCAGGTAAAAAGCTGCCAGGGGAAGTCAGTTGATGAGCGTATGAAAAAATCAGCCAGCTCATATCCATCTTTTGGTGTTCCGGGTTCCGGCCATGCGACCACTGTCATACCGGCAGCTGATGCAGATTTTACACCAACTGTTGAGTCTTCCACAACAAGGCACTGGTTAGGTGAAATCCCAATTTTTTTAGCGGCCAGCAGATATGGTTCAGGGTGGGGTTTACCGTTATCCACATCTTCACCTGAAATGCTGAACGATACAAATTCAGTAAGTTGCAGAGTGGTCAGGTTAGCGGCCACAACTGCAAGATCTCCGTTTGAAACACATGCCTGAGGGATTTTTCGTGCTGCGATCTCTGAGAAAACACCAACGGGTTCAGATCTTTTCATTTCTGGTTTAAGTGCTTTGCAGT
This sequence comes from Desulfosediminicola flagellatus, assembly GCF_005116655.2. Lineage (GTDB taxonomy): Bacteria > Desulfobacterota > Desulfobulbia > Desulfobulbales > Desulfocapsaceae > Desulfopila > Desulfopila flagellata. The sequence goes on from NZ_CP050698.1 coordinate 6,084,679, forward strand.
ACATCTGAGCACATTCAGTGCTGAAAAGAGTTGAGTCAGCGTTGAAGTCATAAACTGATGACAGATGTTGCCATTTTTCGGCCATTGATTTGCCAAGCAGCTCAGCATTATCTTCTATGTTGAGTGTATAACCGCGATCTTTGCACCAGTCGGCAATCACCTGATAGTGGAGTTCTTCGCTGTCAATCAATGTGCCGTCTATATCCCAGAATACTGCTTTGATGGTCGGAGAGGTGGTCGGCTGAGTCATGTAAGTACTCATAAATAATGTGCTCCGGCAGCTCAAGAAAGTTGAGTGCCTGTTCGCTTTCGTTTTACGTGGAAGGAGTCAGCTTGAGAGAAAAAGGAACTTCTTCGACAATCTCCCGTGATTCCTTGTTCATATTGACATCAAGACATCTATACAGCATTGATTTTTACTACGCAAGCTGGACAGGTTGAAAATGATACAGAGTTGAATGTGCAAATTGAAAGACACCTTCTGTATCAACAGTGATTCCTATTCTGGTTGCTCATCGCGATGCGTTATATTACGCCCCCAAAAGACATTATCTTCATTTTGCTTAGCATGGAAGAGAAACATGTATAAGATTGAGGAACTTACGCCATATTAGATTATGTCAACTCCTCCCCCGGATTTTAGCGTCACTTCTATCCTTGATGAAATATCTCTCATGATAACAGGCTGGATCATTTTTTTCTTTGAGTGTAGTTAGTTTTGATGTGAGTAATGGCTAATAAAATTAATCAAAAAAGAATTAGATCAGAATAAAACATCTGTAATGTTGACTTGGATGTTAATATTTGCTAATAATTTCTGCTCTCGAATGTGTTGCTTGGGTAACTACAGATGCTTGTCGATATTTGTGTCGTATAACCACTCAGCACCAGAGAGAAAATTCCAGGGGGTTCTGTGAATTATTAGCTTCAACAGACCCTTTTGCTCGGAGATATAAAATTACCAGGAGGCTGTTCGAAAATCGTCATTTCTTCTCAAATCGAAGAATTTTGATAATAACAAGCGCAGTCATGTGTCTGATATTTATAATATTGTTATTATCGGGATAACGAAGAGTTGGGGAGGCAGGGAATTCTCGGACAGGCTCCTGGGCAATGTTCCGGTATCAATCCATCAGTAAACAGGAGTAAGTAATGTACAAGGAAGAGATCAAAGTAATCGATTGCACTGTCCGTGATGGCGGCCTGATGAACAAATGGCAGTTCAGCGATAAATTTGTTCGAAATGTCTATAATGCTCTTGCAGATGCAGGTGTTGATTATATGGAAATAGGGTATCTCAGTTCAAAAGGTGCCTTTGATGCTAAAGAGTTCGGTCCATGGAGATTCTGTCACGAAAAGGATCTGAAAAGGATCATCGGTGATGGCGAAAAGCGTATCAAATTGTCAGCTATGGCTGATATAGGTCGGATTGAGATTGATGATATCCCTCCGGCATCGGAGAGTTCGCTCGACATGATCCGTGTTGCGTGCTACGTCCATCAGGTGGATACTGCGATCGCCCTCGCACATCACTGCCAGGACAAGGGATATGAAACAACCATCAATCTCATGGCAGTTTCAACATTAGGTTTGCGTGAGTTGAATGAATGCCTTGAAGACCTGAACAAGAGTAAGGTACCAGTCATTTATCTGGTAGACTCTTTTGGTGCATTCTATTCTGAAGACATCGATACCCTTGCGCAGAAATATGTTGAGAGGCTACCGGGAAAAACAATCGGTGCACACTTTCATAACAACCAGCAGCTTGCTTTTGCAAACACCATTTCAGGAATAATAAACGGAATTAACTATCTTGATGCGACTCTCTACGGTATTGGTCGTGGCGCTGGTAACTGCCCGCTTGAATTGCTGTTATCCTTTCTGAAGAATCCTAAATTCAAAGTACGTCCGATTGTTAAGTGCATTGAAGAAGAGATCTTCCCATGGGCACAGAAAATTGACTGGGGCTATTCGGTACCATACATGGTTACCGGGACCATGAACCAGCATCCGCGAACCGCAATGGCTGTGATGGAGTCAGACAATAAAGATAACGTAACCGAATATTACGATACAATTGTTAACGCAGTGGGCTCAGTCTGATACTTTCAGTTGTATACATAAGCAGTTCAAAAAAATGGCGTACGGTTGATAAAACCTTACGCCATTTTTTATGAGGGTTCAGTTGCCAGGCGTTTAACTATCTGCTGTTCCATCTCGATGTGATCCAGCAGTGCAACGGCGTTGTTGAGTGGGGAGATAACTTCAAAAAAGACTATCAATCCCCAATACGATCTGAAACATTTTGGCCGATAACTCCCCTCGATAATTCCAAGCGGTATTGTTGAGAAGTCCAGGTTAGATGTTACCTCAAATAATTAACTATCAACAAACATCTAAGAAATATATCAGTTGCATTACAATGTATGAGTTCTTCATGAGTTGAAAATCGTCTCTTTTGATTCGTGGCTTTTTACAATGGAAATGATTGCTTGAGATGTTAGGGTTTTGCCTGTCGTTTTGCTGGTTTCTGAACACGTTTTTCCCGCACCATACGTCTGAAATATTAGCATCATTTGGGTATGTTAAAAGCAGTAGGATCCCGGTAGACCAAGAGTCCTGCTACAAAAAACTACTATGGAAATGTTGAATGTATGGTAAGAGTAGTCAGTTAGCAGTATAAACTGCCCAATGGTCTGTAATCGGAGAGAAAATGAAGCGCGAAGCAGTGCATAAAACAGTGTTGTTAAGTCTGGTGTTTCTCATCTCATCAATATTTTTGACGATGATACACCAGTTTTTGATGCCGATGTTTATGGCGGGTCTTTTTTCTGCAATGGCAAGTCCGGCTCATCATTGGTTGACCAGAAAAATAGGTGGCCGTGAGAATATCGCTTCGGTACTGATAATAATAGGAATAGTCGTGCTTGTTATTGCACCGCTTTCTATGTTGATCGGGGTTGTGGTATCTCAGGCGATTAATGTTGGGCAGTCTGTTACTCCCTGGGTGCAGTCATTTATCAATGAACCGACAACGCTTACCCTGTATCTTGAGAAAATTCCATACTATGATCAGATACTGCCCTACCGTGATGTGATTATACAGAAAGCTGGTGAGTTGGTTGGTACACTCTCCACGTTTCTCATAGATTCACTGAAATCTGCAGGCACAATGACAATTAATGCAGTGTTTGGTTCAGTAATCATGCTCTACGTGATGTTCTATTTTCTCACCATGGGCGATGTGCTGCTTGAACGAATTCTGTACTTTCTGCCGCTAAAAAATGATGACGAGCAGGCATTGCTCAGACGGTTCACCTCCGTTACACGAGCAACCATAAAAGGCACCTTGATCATAGGTCTGATGCAGGGCACAATCTGCGGATTCGCCTTTGCTTTTGCCGGTATCAAAGGGCCGGTTTTCTGGGGAAGCGTGATGGCTGTGACCTCCATCATCCCTGCGTTCGGGACAGCGCTTGTTTGGGGGCCCGCTCTTGGAATACTCCTGTTGCTGGGTGATTTTTCAGGTAGTATTATCCTGGCTGTGCTTTGTGGGGCGGTTGCAGGAAATCTTGATAACGTCATCCGCCCGCGTCTCGTGGGTAAAGATACCGAGATGCATGACCTATTTGTGTTGTTTGGTACACTTGGCGGTATTGCCATGTTCGGATTGCTGGGAATTGTCATCGGGCCGATCATTGCTGCACTGTTCATTACTATCTGGGAAATTTACGGGAATGTTTTTCATGAGTATCTTCCTGATGTCGGTCCTATCCTGAAGGCCGCACGAATGCAGGAAGATTGTGAACCTCAACAGGATCCGGAAAGCTGTGATGTGCAGACGAAGGTGGAGTGAGCTATTATTTTACTTGGAAAAAAATGAGTATTGGAAGAAAATGCACATAACAAACTGGTGCAGTTAATCGCCATTCAACCAGGCGGTGGCCTGTTGCCATCCCCTATAATATCAGCGACTATTTCAATGACTATACGGCCAATTATTATTGTGTGTCTTGGTGTCTTATTTACCTCTATGAGCATGGTGTCCTCGGCGTATTGCGAGGCATTAAACATTTACTTTGCCGATGTCGGACGTGCTAACGCCACCTTATTCTATCAGCCGGGTAAGTGTGCAATGCTTGTGGATACAGGGTCACAGGAGAGTAGCGAAGCGTTGCTCAGTGTGATGCGAAAAGCTGGAGTGAAGGCACTTGATTTTGTGGTAGTGACTCATCCACATAAGGACCATTTTGGTGGACTGCAAAGCATTGCCGATAATTATGAGATTCGTGAGCTGTCTGATAATGGTGACACCAACGAAGATGAAGAAGGGTTCGTTGCGTATAGTAAACTCCAGTTCAGCCTGCCGTACTCTGTGCTTGCAAAAGGTGATTCGTGGAGGTGTGGCGATCTTTCCATAGAGGTACTGCATCCATCCGCGGCGTTTGACACTGGAGATGATTACAATAGTAGATCGCTTGCTCTTAGGATGGGTTTCAACAGTTTCAGATTATTATTGATGGGTGATGTATCCGGTGCAGGTGAAAGAAAGATGCTGCAATCATCACAGGAGATGGAATCCATGGTGCTTCACGTTGGTCACCACGGAGAGAGCAATTCTACCTCAAGAGAGTTGCTTGAGCGGGTAAAACCTAAAATCGCTATCATAAGTAATGGAAAAGAGGATCTCTCCAGAGGTGTATCCCAACAGGTTCTTGATAGACTCGCTGCCAATGACGTAAAGACATTCCGTACAGATCAGGAAGGTACTATCCACTTGCGGGTTGCAGAAAATGGCAATATTCGTCTCAAGCCTTAATCGTTGCGGGGATGGTACCTGATCCGCAGATTCAGCTGAATCGTCCTGATCATTTCTCTGTGTATACTTCTTGACGTCAGATACTTCTGGCGTTATTAAATGAATGTTCAATTAATAAAACAATTCATTTTAGAAGTAGTAGATGCCATATGGAACAAACCGCAAGAAAACGTCAGACAGCAGAGCAGCGAAAGCCAGCTATCCTTATGGCATTTTATCATGTTATTGAGAACGAAGGCTTTGAGAATGCTTCTGTAGCTAAGGTGGCGAAAAAGGCAGGCGTTCATCCAAGCCTGGTGATTCACTATTTCGGTACTAAGGAACGTATGGTGCTGGCGCTGGTGGATGACGTGCTGCAGACCTATTCAGATCTGTTTCGAAAACTTCCCAAGACCGGTGAACCGGTACATCGACTTGATCACCTGCTTCGCCTGATATGGAGCAGGGAGTGGCATGAGGCAGCAAGTTTTTCTGTTGTTTTTTCATTTCTGGCATTAAGCCAGAGAGATGATGCGGTTATGAAACGAGTGCAGAATCTGTATGGTAAATACCGTGATTACCTCGTCGAGCAGGTATCATTTTTTTCAGAATCCGGAATTATCAGGGTGGATGATGTCGATGCTGCAGTGGAAGCGCTGATCTCACTGTCTGAGGGGTCACACTATTTTTGCAGGTATCATATTACCGGTGACTCACTGGAAACCCACTGCCAGAATATGATTTCCTCGGCAAAGAGGATTCTGGGTGTTGTTACAGAGTGAATCTAATCTTCCTGGAGGAGAGTATGTTTGAAGGATTACCAGAAAATGCCAAGAGAAGCGTCCAGTGGCAATCTCTCGTTGGTGTTGACAAAGAATGTTTTGGCTGTGGTGAAGAGAATTCCCATGGCTTGCAAATGAAGTTTGAGATGAATGATTCAGCAACTCAGCTTCGATCTCACCTTATAATGGACAAGCGTTTTCGTGGCTGGAGCAATCTTATCCATGGTGGTGTTCTCTCAACAATACTTGATGAAACAATGGGGTGGACTGTACTTTGCCTGACAAAGCAGTTTATGCTTACAAAGGGCATGCAGGTCGCCTTTAAAAAGCCGGTGCGAATAGGCATGAAGATAACCTCCACCGGCTATATCAAAGAGCACCTGAGTAAGAAGAAGATCGTGGTTGTTGCGGAGATACGGGATGATGCGGGTGCACTTTGTGCATCTTCAGAGGGTGAATTTGCTCTTTTCAGTAAAGAGCAGTTTTTACGCATGGGAATAATGCCGGAAGAAGATATCAATCTTATGGTGGCATCAATAGCTTAGAAGGCTGTCCGACAACGCCCTTCCGCCCCATATCGTCGTTATGTTGGAAAAATAATGCTCGCAATATTGAATATATGGCTGCGCTTATTTTTCCAACATGCCTAGATCTGAGGCGAAATGTCGATTCTCGGACAACCTCCTGGGACTGCTCAATACCCATAAGTCAAAACATAAGCCCTGCAGACGGCGCTGCATCTTTGAAAACGTGACAAAAGGACTGAGGAAAAAGGACTTAGGGCTAAGTAAATTGCACTGCGAATGCAATAAGCTTCTGAATTACTCTGTCCTTAAGGTAAGCCCGCTTTCAGCCTATTGGAAATGGTGTAAAAACAAAATGTTGCGTAGAAGATGACAAGGTGGGGGGAATGGATAGGCTCCTAACTTCGGGCCGAAAACGAATATAGATGGTGTAAAAAATGTCAGGTGATCTTCTCTTTCTTGCTGGCCACAGAGCGTATGAACGTATACGTGAAAATGGTCTGGAAGCGGATGATGTTGAGATGGTGGTTGGAGCTTCTGGGGCCGCGAAGTGGTTGGTTTTACATGGACTTGAGTCTGAACTCTTTGGTAGTTGGTTTCCGGGGAGGAGTAAAACACTCCATCTTTACGGTACGTCGATCGGCTCTTGGAAATCGGCCGCTGCAGGGCGACAGAACCCGCTTGAAGGGTTTGACACTCTTGCCCACGCATATATCCACCAATACTATAACGGCACAATCACACGTGAGCAGGTTGCACGTGAAACTGAACGGATTATAGGTGATTTTTTGGGGCCGGGTGTACCTGAAGAAATTCTTGCCCATCCATACTGTAAGATACATCTCTCGGCAGTGCGCTGCAGTGGAGCGCTGGCATCTGATAGCCCGAAGATAGAGATAGCCGGGCTTGCCGGGACATGGCTGATAAACCGGTTATCAAGAAAGCTCTTTAAGCGGTTGTGCGATCCAACGCTTTTCTATCATCCTGATGCTCCTCCACCATTTATCGACAGTGATGAATTTAGCGGTGGTAAGATAGCGCTCACTGCAGAGAATTTTCGGAAAGCGATTCTTGCCAGTGGTTCAATTCCCTGTGTGATGGATAGCGTGCGAAATATCCCGGGAGCACCCTCAGGTGCCTACCGCGATGGCGGACTATACCATTACCACCCGGCTTTTGATTTTCTTAATGGCCGCGAAGGAATAGTTCTTTACCCTCACTTTTATGACACTGCAACCCTTGGCTGGCTGGATAAAAATCGTCCAAGCCGAATTGCTGATGGCAAATTACTGACTGATGTCCTTATGCTGGCCCCCTCTCCTGAATTTATTGCAGATCTCCCATTAGGGCGAATACCTGACCGCCGGGATTTTGAGCGACTGGCTGGCCGCGATGATGAGCGGGTAGCTTTTTGGGAAAAGTCGGTAGAGATGAGCGCCAGACTGGGAAGGGAATTTCTAAAAATGGTTGAATCCGGAAGGATTAGAGAAGTTGTAAAGCGGATTCCTTAGAAGGCTGTCCTTTTCCTGATATTTGCACTTTCAAGCCTGGCAATATCAAGATTCCCTGTATTTGCTATGTGTCTATTCTGGTTTCCCGATGTCTTCTTATATCCCTGAATAACGTATAATGGACTATCTCTATAAGCGAACTGTCAGCCAGCTGACAGTTTTCGCTGTGAAATGTTCTATTGTCCTGATTTAGCGTGAAAGTTCTGTTTTGGGTTGAATATTCTGACGTGTCTCTGGTTGGATGAGAGAAAAAGAGTAATAAATGAGGCGGCATCAATGAAATTTTTAGAAGAAAATCTTCTCGATCATCTGCAAAGACCGGAGTTTAAGGACCTTCATTCTTCGTTAATACCTCAAACCTTTGCCAAGGGTTCGTATATTTGCCAACCGGGAATCGGGAAAAATCAGGTGTTCATTGTTGTAAGCGGTAGAGTCCGAGTCTATCTTGGCTACGAAGAAAAAGAGTTTAATTTAGGGATACTCACCCGGGGAGATATTTACTCTACTCATACCGGAACATTTGTTCAGGCCCTCACTGATAGTGAGGTACTGATGACAGATGTTGCAACATTCAGGCAGCGTATAGTCGGTGATCCGGAGGTGACAAAAGCTATGGTTCGGGTATTGGGCAATATACTTAAGACCTCGTTTGCCATTATCGACGGTCTCGCCTTCAAAGATGTCAATTCCCGATTGGTTGCACTGCTTTCAAACGAGGCGCGGCGACATGGTTCTGAGTTGCAGGATGGCAGCATAGAGGTGAAAATCGATCTCTCTGTTGAACAGATAGGACGCTTAGTCGGTTCAACACGTCAAACCGTGTCCACATTACTTAATGATCTTGTAAAAGCTGACCTCATCGAGAGACCGAGGCGTGGCGAGTTTCTCATCCCCAATCTTGTTGCATTAGAAGCTGTGGGTGGTATACACCACACCTGAAAATCGTGTTGAAAGGTTTACAGAGTGTCAGCAAGGCGACAGTTTTTTCTCACGTATTCTTTACAATGTTTAACAGGCAGAATAGTTCCGGCAGCTACATGTTTATAATATAACTGCTGGATGGTTGTAGTAAAATACTAGAGGAGAAACCATGTTTACAAAACCCACCCCGGCAAAAGATCTAACCATCTGGGAAGATGCTGAAAAGATGATAGAGAAGGCGAGACGAGACGGGGTTGAAACTGTCTGGGATCGTTTCGAGCAGCAGACACCCGGCTGTAAGTTCTGTGAGCTTGGTCTGACCTGTAAAAACTGTAATATGGGACCGTGTCGAATCAGTATCAAAGAAAATGGCAAAATGCAGCGCGGAGTTTGCGGTGCTGATGGCGATGTGATTGTAGCCAGAAACTTTGGTCGTTTCGTTGCCGGTGGTTCAGCTGGTCACTCTGATCATGGTCGTGATCTGATTGAAGTGCTTGAAGCTATTGTTGAGGGCGAAGCGCCTGATTATACGATCACTGATGTAGAAAAATTACAGCGAGTTGCAGCTGAGCTTGGTATCGCTACAGAAGGGCGCGAGGTGATGGCCATTGCCGGTGATCTGGTAGATGCGTGTTTTGCTGATTTTGGTAGTCGTAAAAAAGAACTGGGGTTTGCCAGCCGTGTACCTGAAGTGCGCAAAGAAATATGGCGTAAGTATAAGGTTATGCCACGGGGAGTTGATCGGGAAATTGCTGAAATGATGCATCGTACTCATATGGGCTGTGATAACGATGCGGTAAGCACCTTGTTGCATGCAGCGAGGACAGCTCTGGCAGATGGCTGGGGTGGTTCAATGATCGGTACCGAACTCTCAGATATTATTTTTGGCCTTCCAACCCCGAGTAAATCACAGGTTAACCTGGGTGTAATAAAGGAAAGCAGCGTCAATATCCTGGTACATGGACATAACCCGGTGGTCTCGGAAATGGTGCTTGCCGCTGCGCGTGATCCTGAAATGATTGCAAAGGCGCAGGCCGCGGGTGCAGATGGTATAAATATCGGTGGACTTTGTTGTACCGGTAATGAACTACTGGGAAGACAGGGAATCCCTATGGCGGGTAATCACCTGATGACAGAACTTGCCATTGTTACAGGTGCAGTTGAGGCTGTTGTCGTTGATTATCAGTGTATTATGCCAAGCATGGTGCAGGCGGCGGCCTGTTATCACACCAAATTTATTACCACTGCTGATAAGGCACAATTTACTGGTGCAATTCATATCTCGTTTAACACTGCGACAGCTGCAAAGCAGGCACGAGAGATTGTTGATATGGCAATCGAGGCTTATGCAGAGCGTGATCAATCGCGTGTGGAGATTCCTGTTGCACCTGTGGACGCTGTTACCGGTTTTTCCAATGAAGCATTATTGAACATGCTTGGTGGGACTCTTGACCCATTGCTGGATGCCATAAAAGATGGCTCTATTCGTGGGGTGGTTGCCATAGTCGGATGTAATAATCCAAAATTTCAGCATGATTCACAAAACGTCGGCCTGGCAAAAGAGCTGATTAAACGGGATATTCTCGTACTGGCAACAGGCTGTATTACGACAGCTGCCGGCAAGGCCGGGCTTATGGTCCCTGAAGGCAGCGAAATGGCGGGCACGGGCTTACAAAAAATCTGTTCAGCGCTCAATATTCCTCCTGTGCTGCATTTTGGCTCCTGTGTCGATAATTCCAGAGTTATTCAGCTTTGCGGTATTATCGCCAATGCGCTGGGTGTTGATATTTCGGATCTGCCAGTATGGGGTGCCTCTCCTGAGTGGTACTCAGAGAAGGCGGTTGCCATTGGCCTGTATTGTGTGGCGTCGGGTATTCCTGTTCAGATTGGTACTCCACCTCAGATAACCGGTTCAAAACTGGTAACTGATCTTGCTCTGAATGGGTTGGAAGATGTTTTTGGAGCATCTTTTCTCGTGGAACCTGACTATGCCGTTGCTGCAGAAAAGATGGATGAACGAATAAAAGCTAAGAGACGGGCTCTCGGCCTCTCGGAATAGCAGCTTAAAGAACAATCGCCTGTAATAATAAACATTACAGGCGATTGTTCATTGCTATCTTGAAACTCTTTTCAGAGTGCGTTGATTAAGGGACGCAGTTTTCTGTGTTGAAGGTGACTTTGTCACCCCGGATATTTGTCAGCGATATAGTCTTTGAAGTATTTGAGCTCAACATCCTTTTCTGTTACCTGGGCACTTACAACATCTCCCATGGAAATCAGACCAATAAGCTTATTATCTTTTAAAACAGGTAGATGGCGAATTCTTTTTTCCGTCATTATGGCACGAACATAGTCGAGGTCATCATTTTCGGCGGCAACGATCAAATTTTTTGTCATGATAGTCTCGACTGTGAGTGTTCTGATGCCCTCAACATGTTTAAGTGTAGCCATCAGCACATCACGTGCACAGATAATTCCGAGAACCTGCTCATCTTTATCAACAACGAGCAATGACCCTATTCGATTGGTTGAGAATATCGACATGGATTCCAGAACAGTTGTCTCAGCTGGAATGGAAACGACCCGACTCCCCTTAACTTCCAGTAAATCTCGTACGTTCATTTAGTTGCTCCTGGTAGTGTTGAATATTGATTCGGAAGTAGTTGCACCTAATAATACGGTTATACAAAAAATACATATCCTGATTTTGGACCATGGGCGCCGATAACCAGCGATTGCTCGATATCAGCCGTCTTTGAAGGACCCGATATAAAGGTGCCGTAGCTTGAACCTGTAAAATCGATTCGCTCGTATGCATCATGCATGGTGGCAACGATATTTTTCGTTTCCACTACTATTATACTGTTTTCAGCGAGAAAGTAGAGTGCCCTGTGACGATTATCAGGGTTTTGCACCCAGACGGCACCGTTTTCAGCCACAGCAAATTCTCCTTTAATAACTGCTAGATTAACTGATGCCAGTGAATGCGGTGTCTCTGCGCTATTTCCATTGTCACTTGAGATAGCACATCCTGCTACATTGCATACTATGTCACTGGCATCAGGATAAAGCTCTCTTGCTTTTGATTCAATATCAGCGATACTTTCAAGAAAAACAGCTTTGCCACCAACACCGTGTAAGGCTTCACTGAATTGAGTGTTGAGGTCGTCATATACGATGGCCTCGATATTGTGGTCAGGAAGTTGTGTGCTGGCATCAGTTCCAGCAGACTTAATGCTGTTTAGAATACTGTCTTTGGATGTCATGACTTTCCTCCTTTCCGCTCCTTGTACAGCTCTTTGAAACTCTTCCTGGGAAAGTCTGGTAATTCACGGTGCTCCCCCCATTCATTTAACTTTGAATAGACAAGAGATCGTGGTAGATGCGGCACGATCTTTCGCGCCATTTTGCCACTGATATCCAGCAGAAAGGGATGTTTGAAAACCCAGGCGACCAGCCCTAAAGCCACTTCCTTTTTTTTATCAAGTAAGCCTGCATTAACAACGTCCTGTCGATGATAATAGAGCTGATTGTGTAAATCTATTTTCATAGGACAGACATTGGTGCATGATGCGCATAACGAGCAGGCGAATGGCAATGTTTTGTTACTCTCAAGATCTTTGCTTGCTCCAAGGGATGAACCTATCGGACCGGGGATGGTGTACTGATAGCTGTGGCCGCCGCTTCGACGATAAACAGGGCAGGTATTTAAGCAGGCACCGCAACGAATGCAGTTAAGTGACTCTTTATACTTTTCATTACCAAGAATAGCAGAGCGGCCGTTATCAACGATAACGATATGCATCTCACCACCTTCCACAGGGCCATGGAAGTGAGAGGTGTATGAGGTTATCGGTTGCCCGGTTGCACTGCGCGCCAGAAGTCGTGTGAAAACTGCCAGATCTTTAGCGCGGGGAATGATCTTCTCGATTCCCATTGAGGCTATATGCAGTTTGGGAAGACCTGCGCCTAAATCGGCATTTCCTTCATTGGTACAGACGACAAAACCACCCGTATCGCTGATGCCAAAGTTGACACCCGTCAGCCCTGCATCAGCATGTAAGAATTTTTCTCTAAGATTTGCGCGTGCAGCATGGGTCAGGTAGGTCGGATCGCTATTGCCCGCTTCGGTGCCCATATATTGCTGAAAGGTTGTGCTAACATCTTCTTTTTTTAAGTGAATTGCCGGAAGGACAATATGCGAAGGCGGTTCGTTTCGAAGCTGGACAATTCGTTCACCGAGATCAGTATCTACAACTTCAATGCCATTTTTTTCTAAATACGGGTTGAGGTGGCATTCTTCGGTGAGCATGGATTTACTCTTTACCAGCTTTTTCGCCTTATGGGATTTAAGGATATCCAGAACTATGCGGTTATGTTCATTGCCGTCTTTTGCCCAGTGAACCTGTATTCCCCGTGCCTGTGCGTTTGCTTCAAACTGTTCGAGGTACATGGCGAGATTAGCCATGGTGTGGGTTTTGATGTCTTTGGCGAGCTGGCGAAGCTGCTCCCACTCAGGAAGGTTCCTGGCGGCACGGTCACGTTTTTCCCTGACGAACCATAGGGCTTTGTCATGCCAGTGGGTTCGCTCCACGTCCTGGGTAAATTGTTTAGCGAGTTCAGGATGTCCCATGTGGTGCCTCCCCATTTAAAATCTGTGCGATATGCATAATACGCAGGGGTTTTCCCTGGCGACGAATGAGACCATCCATATGCATTAGGCAGGAAAGATCGGCGCCTGTCATAACTTCCGCACCGGCATCTAAGTGGTCTGCGATCCGGTCATTTCCCATGAAGGCCGAAATTGCATTTTCAGTAATTGCGAAGGTTCCACCGAAACCGCAACATTCATCCGGTCGACTAAGAGTAACAAGCTCAAGGCCACGTACTTTTTTCAGTAACGATTCGAGCTTATTAAATGATGGAATGTTACGTTCACTGGGACTTCCGAGTCCTAGTTCACGATGTCCGTGGCAACTGTTGTGCAGACCGACTTTATACGGGAATGATACATCGAACTGCTCAACCTTAATGATATCGTGGAGGAATTCACATAATTCATAGGTGTGAGTTTTGAGATGTTCAAAACCATCTATACCGTCCAGAAACTGAGCATAATGTTTACGCACCATGGCTACACAACTTCCGGTGGGTCCGACGACATAGTCATATTTGCTGAAAATATCTAAAAAGCGCATTGAAAGTTCGTGTAGATCCTTGGTGCATCCGGTGTTTGCCATGGGTTGTCCGCAACAGGTCTGCGACATGGGATACTCGACGTCCAGTCCCTGCCGTTCAAGCAGTTCCAGAGTCGCCATGGATGCTCCCGGATAGAGTTCATTCATAAAGCATGGGATAAACAGGCCGATTTTCATAATGAATAACTCCTGAAGGGCTAAATAGTCAGCATAAACTTGAAGAGATGTAATTGTCGTTTGTTTCACCATGCCCGGAGAGCTGTGCCAGATCGTTTGATGCCGATTCAGTATTAAACAGTTCTGATATCGTGATCTTACTGTACGGGGCATGATGATGGCTGAATTATGTTCAAAAAGAATGTAAGCACGGATGTTATGAACATCTACACAATAAATCGCGCCTTTAGGCGATGGGCTGTATATCCTGTGTTGGCAGAGTACAAATGATCAGGAGTCTTTTATATTCTAATACTTCTTCTGATTATCGTTGGTAGTTGTTGTTTCTGCAACATCCGGCAGTTGTGTTTTTGATACAATGTTGTACTAGTTACAACTATGAGTAAACTAGATACGCTTGCTGCTATAGCAACAGACCTGACGGCCGTATTGAGTGCAGAAGATCGCTACCAGCGACTGCTGGAGGCCCTGCATATTGCAATTCCCTATGATTCCGCTGCACTTTTGCGTGTCAACGGAGACTGCCTTGTTCCACTTGCTGCACGAGGGTTGACACCTGATGTTATGGGACGTGAATATTTTCGAAAAAATCATCCGCGGCTCGATATTATCTGCGGGTCCGATGGACCGGTGGTTTTTTCTCAGGACAGCCCCTTACCTGATCCGTTTGACGGTATGCTGGCAAAAGACCCGGGTGGTTTACATACTATTCATGCCTGTCTTGGTTGTCCGTTGTACATCAATGAAAAGCTTGTCGGGGTGCTGGTCGCGGATGCGCTTGATCCGAAAGCTTTTAACAAGCTGCCGAAAAAATATGTTATGGCCATAGGCTCAATGGCTGGAGCCCAGATGCAGACCGTCGACCTGCTCGCTGCCCTGGAGAAACAGGCTGAGCGACAGGGGCTGCTTGCCTCGGACCTGATGCAGGATATTCACCTGCGTAGAGGGAGTAATATTCTTGGTAAAAGTAAGACGATGCAACACCTCCGCGAGGAGATTGAGCTGGTTGCCAAATCGGAGTTCACCATACTCATTCTTGGTGAGACAGGGGTTGGAAAAGAGCTGGTTGCGAGATCCATCCACAGCCAGTCGCGTCGCCGGGACAAACCGCTCCTCTACCTCAACTGTGCGGCTCTGCCTGAATCACTTGCCGAGAGTGAGCTATTTGGCCATGTAAAGGGTGCCTTTACTGGTGCCAATAGCGACCGGACCGGTAAGTTTGAGCTTGCGGATGGCGGCACCCTCTTTCTTGATGAAATCGGTGAACTCTCGCTTGAGATACAGGCAAAACTCTTGCGGGCGATTCAGGAAGGTGAGGTGCAGCGGATCGGGTCGGAGAAGATGTTCCATGTTGATGTGCGATTGCTGGCAGCAACCAACAGGAATTTGGAAAAAGAGATACAGACGGGGAAGTTCAGGGCCGATCTCTATCATCGGCTAAATGTCTACCCGGTAACTGCACCACCTTTGAGGGATAGAAAAGAAGATATTGCAATTCTTGCAGGCCATTTTGCCGAGAAATCGGCTGCTCAACTGGGACTTAAAGCGGTGCGACTTGGTGATGACGCATTACAGTTGCTGCACAGGTACAGCTGGCCGGGAAACGTTCGTGAGCTGGATAATATCATATCGAGAGCAGTGCTCAAGGCCTCTCATTCGAGTGGGAATAAAGAGTTTATCATTATTCAGGCGAACAACCTTGCAGGAGACTTTGGTGATGCCATCTACACCAACCCTACCCCCGTCGCAAAGAGTTATCCGGTCATGGAAACTGGGAAAATCTCCCTTCGGGACGAGGTAAAGTCGTTTCAGATACGGTTGATAAAGACAGCCCTCATCAATAACAACGGCAACTGGGCGGCTGCGGCGCGAGACCTGGATATAAACAGAAGTAACCTGCATAACCTCGCCACACGACTAGGAATTCGTCAGAAAAAAGAAGAGGACTGATGTTCTCCTCGGGCGATGGTTAATCAACCATATCCAGCGTGATGATGCTGCGTATGTAAAGGCGGTTAAATCATCTATGGATGCATTGACTGCTAATGCGCCTGATCAGTAAGAGAATTCTGGCAGAGGTCGCTCGATTTTTCAGGCAGTATGGAAGTGTTTTGGTTGATTGTACTATACGCCTCTGCTTATTCAGCTTCTTCGCCTAGCTTCTCAACAAGGTTGATGGGGAGTTTCAAGGTACGGTAAAGCATTGAAAACGGCATTGTGGCAACTTCTTGAAATAGCAGATTCTCAACGTCAGGGTCGGTGAGGTCTCCGGTGATTTTCAGGGTGATTGACGGCTGCTTCTTATTGCCTGCAAGGATATAACCGATAAGCGGTATTTTCTGGATATTGGTTTTTGCCTGTGTTATCAGATTCATGTCCATATCTATCTGAAGATTGACGAAATCTGCCCAGCCTGTGCCTGTAATATTGAATAGCGGGGATTTCATCTCAAGAGATTCAAAGGTGGCAACACCTTTTTTGACAACCGCACCGGCAATGAGCGAATTGATGAACACCCCGTTAGTACTGTATTCGGGGTTGGAAAAGGTGACGAGTGCCGGGACAGTATTAAGAAACGCCATGATGTTATTAAAGGCTGTATGCTCTTTTAAAAGCGTGTCTTTTACCTTGACGAGTGTTGAGAAGTTATCAAATTTACCAAATGCCACTAAGGACATTTTGCCGCCTTTAAACGTAGAGTTATGCAGCAGGGTGCCCATAAAAACATCATTGAGTTCTTTCCCTTCCAGCGTGAAGGACTGATCGGCACTCTCCAGAGAGATTGTACCTCCAGCATGCTGCAGGTTAAGCGTAGTTCTTTTACCTGCGTGTTCAATATAAATGTTGTCTGCCGGAGCATGATTGTCTGGCGTGAAATACAGAAAACTGTTGTAGGCATCGAGGGTGAGAGAGAATGGGCTCTCCTCGTCTGGCTGCTGCACTGGTGGTTGACCGCTCTGAATTTCTTCTTCTTTGTTGTCCTGTTTCTTTATCAGGGAAATGATTTCCGGTACATTATACCCGATGGTGTCTGAACTGAGGCTGAGATGACCCTTGCTGTAAGATACGATCAGGTCGTTATTAACTGTTGCCCAGAGATTTCCTTTTGTCATATGACCGGATAGTGTGTAGGTCGTTATAGGTGTGGTGTCTTTTATCAGCAGGGGCATAGCGTATGGCAGATGTGCTGAAAATGTATATGTATCTTTCCCCGTTCCTGTAGAAATAATCACTTTTCCGGAGTTGAGATGATACTTTTGCAAGAGTTTCGATCGCTCATGCAGGGGGGCCAGATCAGATATAGTTGCAGTCCATTGTGGTTCTTCACCGTATTTTAAATCAATCAGGATGTTGAATTCGGGGAAGTTTACCAGTGTACTTTGAGGGCGGGAAATGATAGTACCGTGCATTTCTCCAATTGGATTGTTGTTGAGAGTTACCTTGTGTAAAAAGATGTCTCCCTTTCTTCGTTTGTAGTCGTAGAATCCGGAAATTTCACCATCAAAAAAATCGCCATAGACCAGTCGGTCGCTTACAAAGCTTAGCTCGTTGGAGTTGGAGCTGAATTGTAAAGGATTCAGCGTTACAGGAGTATTATCCATCCGCCAGATAGAGGTCTCCCGTGAGCTGATCGATAATTGTTTACCGTATTTAACAGTAAATGGCAGCCCTGTGCTTTCTAGAACACGGTTGTCGACAGCGTATTTCAGAAGTGTACCGTGTATATCCGCAGATTGTTTGTTGATAGAAAACGATCCGGATATTTCAGCCTGGATTCCGAGGGGACTACTCACCAGAGTCGGCGAGAAACTCGCTCCAAGATCAGAGTAATTGAACGGCCCGCCAAAAGATGCGAGATCAAATTCTTTATCATCAACGGTAATTGAAGATGCGCTGGCAGTGTACGTTAGTCCATCAGGGTTAAACTTCAGTTGAATTGTTGGTCTTGGGCTATCTTTTTTTAATCCGACAAGTGTTTCGCCAGTTTTGATGTGTAATTCTTTGACGGTAATATCCAGCTTTCCAGAACCGGTTTCACCATTAATATTTCCTGTGGCAGTTACGGCAAAAAGCTCAGGATAAGACGCCTGAAGTTTTTCTATTGTTACCTGGCTGTCGTTAATGAGGACCAGGCCATCGGTAACGTCAAAAAGATTACCTTCGTGCTCGAACACGCTGTCTTTAACAGCAAACCGTCCTTTGGCTTTAATGATATCGAGGTTGAAGTGTAAGGCAAGGGTGAGTTCAGCGTCTGTTTTTCCTTGTGTTTGTTTGAATGGCAGGGATATTTCGTAAAAATCAAGTAAGCGTAGTATGTCTTCATTGAGTACTGCGGGTGCATCTATGTAGGCAGTGAGGAAGATATCATCAGGATCTATAAAATTGATATCCAGCCAGCTCTCTTTGCCATGCTGCCCGTAGAATGTCGCGTTGCTGGGCTTGATGGTCAAGACGCCTTTCTCGAAAACAACATCGGCATATTCAGCTTTGATTGGTTCAAAACCCTCAGCGAAGACGTATTCACAGTCATCAATCGTTATCTCAGCATATAGTGTATCAAGGATGAGTAGAGGATTGTCCCAGGGGAAGTTTCCCCTGAAGGTTTTTAACCTGTAGCGACTCCCCGTAAGATACTCTGATATCCAGGGTTCTATGTCCTTGTCGATTCCAAACAGGTCTACGACCGGTTTGATTACTTCAATTTTGCCGACTTCTTCTCCCTGAAAGCTAATGCCGTCGGTGTCAGCTGTAAAAGATATTGTTGCAGGAAGACTGTCGGCAATATTAGCAAGTAGATCCCCTGTTATGACCGATTTGTGTAATTCGAGTCTGATCTTACCTGATATTTGAGAGTTGAAGCGTTTGCTTGAAAGTTGTGTGATGTGTGCGGTGAGATTTTTGTCTGATAAATTAAGGTCTGAAGAAATGTTGATATCAGACGATTCGAGGGTGAAAAAAGATCGCTGACCTGCATATTCGGTGCAGTGCAGGCTACCTGTAAAATCTCTAAAAGTGATTGTTTCAATGGAAACAAGCGAAAATAATTGGGCTACTCGGGGGAGAGTTTTAAGATGCCGGGGGAATGAAGGCTTGTCTACAGTTTCTGCATCTGCTGTATTTTCTACACTAATGGTATTGGTCGATGTCGTGTCGATTTTCAGTGTGCCTATCTGCAACTCCAGCCCGGTTTTCCAGATAAGTGAAATATTTGATAGATGTGCTTTACCTATATTCAACGAATCGAGTTGAATACCTGCCTTGAGCACAACAGATATCAGGATGATGAGAAGAACACTTAGCAGGGTGCAATTCTTCAGCAGCCTTACCAGCATTCCTGATTTTTTTTTCGCTGAAGATGTGCTCACGTTTCACTCACGTCCAGTCTCTTGAAAGTATTGTCATTAGATAAGAGCAGGTTACATGTCAGATAGTATCGCATTGCAGGAATATTGCCTAGTCAGAAGTTTTCTCACGAAAACTATAATCGCTGGAGGTGCTGAAGTTAAAGATAGATTTATTGCCAGGAGACTGTTGGGCTGAACCCTTTCTGCAGAGGCTTCACTTACCTGTTCACCTCGTAGTTATTGCCAAAAAAAACAATGCTTCAGGTAAGTGAAGACTCCGATTTTCACTATCTGACTGTATTTAATTCCCGGACAATGATTGACTTGAGCTAAAAAATGCTCAAGTCGACAGAAACGTAGGGTCTGTTATCGGCAAAAAAATGAAAAGTTTTGAGGTGTTCACAAAGAATTGTTGATTTTGTGGTAGGGAAAACAAAAGGCGGAGGCTGTGCTGACGCAGGAGAGTGTTAGGCTGCCTGGCGTTAAAGGCTGCCCGCGAAAGAGTGAGAGATGGTGTCTGAATGCTTTGGTATTACAGATGATGTTCTTGTTTCAAGGCTTGATACGTTCCTGTTTTTTGCAGCAATGTTACTACTCAAGTGAGCAGGATACAGTTGACGGATTACGTTGAGGGGGAGCACCCCTGAAATATGTGGATCTGTACTCCCCTGTCAGTCCCTAATTGTCACGAGTACCGAGCATTAAAGCTTTTCGCAAAAGGCTTTACCATAATCCTGACAAGCTTTTAATCCTTCCTGTGTTGTTATCATTGATTCGGTGAGGTTGAGTGGGCCGAGTTCAGTCATGTTCATTTTGAAAACATACTCCATAGTATCAAAAATCATGGGAGCCGACTCACCACTATGGGTATGCGAACCAAAAGCTGCGCCGGCTATTCCGGCGAGTTGAGCCGCTTCAGCGAGGAAGAGAAACTTTTTCATACCACCTGTCATATCTTTGTGGTAGGTGGGGCAACCGAATATGTAGCCATCATATCCCGCAAGCGTCTCTTTACCATCTATGCTTGATATATTTTTCAAATCCGGCTCATGGCCGGCAAAACGGATCCCTTCAGCAAGAAAATCAGCAATTTTTTCGGTGTTGCCTGTTCTGCTTGAATACGCAATGAGTATTTTTTTCATACGTGCTCCTTGAGCTTGAAGTTAATGGTATAAAAAACATGTTTAGGCTACAGCGTGGTATTTCGTTTAAATGCGATAACATATCTCAATTGGTAATTGATATTATCTAATAACTTTTACTGTTATTGTTTGCAAGGGAAAAAAGAACGTTTCGAAAAAAAGGGGGGAAGTATCCCACTGCACAATGCCGTTTATTAATAGAAGGATAGTCTGTCGTTTATCAACAATCGTAGTCCTTTCAAATAGACATTTACTACCCGTGATTTACAAGATGATGAGAGACATGGTATACAAACGTAGTTGCATGATAAAAACTCATCAAGGAGGCTTTCGGATTGAACCCTTTCTTCTCAACTTGGCGTTGTTGTCGAAAATTTAGTACTTGCCATAGAAATGATATTGCGAGCATTATTTTTTGAAACTTCTGAAGAGTTTGAGAAAAGGCCACTCTCGGACTCACTCTTAGCGAGTACACTCGTCTGTCCTGCAAAGGAGAGGTGACAATCAGTCTTTAAAAGCGTCTCTTCGTATTGAAATATAATGGCACATGATATCAATCATAAAGTAGCCTCCTTAGACATCGGCCATCAGGTCCGGGTCTTACGTAATCAACGGGGGTTGACTCTTCAGGAACTCGCCGAATTGACAGGGCTTTCTAAACCTAATCTTTCTCAGATTGAGAACAACCTTGTCACACCGCCTATAGCAACACTACTTAAGATTGCCACTGCACTTGGAGTGGCAATCGGATATTTTTTCAGGGAATCCTCTAAACCTTTAAACGTTGTAGTCACACGAAAAGATGATAGATGCGGAGTTGCGAAAGGCCCTCATATTTCACACATAGGTTACACCTATGAGCCATTAGCCTACACAAAGATCAATAAGAATATGGAACCCTTTGTGGTGGAAATGGAGGAGCGTGAGGCTTCAGACATTGTTTTCAACAATCACCGCGGAGAGGAATTTTTATTCGTTCTTTCCGGGCAGATTGAGTTTCGTTGCGGTGATGATGTAATCCTCATTGAAAAGGGAGACAGCATCTATTTTGACGCAGATATTCCTCATGGCTATAGAGGTGTTTCCGGTCCTGCAAAAGCATTGGCAGTAATTTTTCGACCATAATTTTCTGATCGGTCCTAATTCGTATTTCTCAGTAAGGTTTTCCCCAGCTGTTCTCCTTGTGGGACGATGGCCAGCACTTTGGCCATCGTCCTGTCTAATCGTGTTTTATTGCTTGACACAGCTCCCCTTTCTGCTACCATTTAGTTAAGCAGTAATTAACAAAGTTTATTTACCAGAAACAAGCGCTATTGCTGGAATTCATTTGTAATGGGATGTTATTTTTGAATAATTCCGGTGATGAGTGCCTGACAAGATCTGATGTAGAGATAGATATAGACGGAGGCAGAATATGGCAAAACCTAGAGGAAATATTCTTTTCGATAGTGAGCGCTGCAAGGGATGCGGGATGTGCCTGGCTGTTTGCCCTGAAAAGATTCTTTATCTGGATGAGAATGTGAGTAATTCCAAGGGATATCACCCTGCGCAAATTTCAGATTATTCCAGGTGTACCGGCTGTTGCAGCTGTGCACTCATTTGTCCTGATGTTGTTATCACTGTTGAAAGGTTAGCTGCGTAATTGTCAGATGATGAACAGTGAGAAGAGAAATCTAACGGTTTCCTGTTATATGCGCCAAGAGAAACCAGGTTTCTAGGAATTTGTTAAAGTGATATAATTCGTGTGTTTATTCTTATTTTCATGGTGTGGGTCGCTCATGGTTTAATGCGTAAATACACGGTTAATCTGGCGCCTGAGAATGATAGATGAGGAGGCGGTAAAATGGCCAAGACATTAATGAAGGGAAACGAAGCCCTGGCTCTGGCAGCAATAAAAGGTGGTTGTACACACTTTTTTGGCTACCCGATCACTCCTCAGAATGAAATCCCTGAGTTTCTTGCCCGTGAAATGCCGAAAGCCGGTGGCGTATTTGTACAGGCAGAAAGCGAGATAGCTGCAATCAATATGGTTTTCGGTGCTTCAGCAGCAGGTGCCAGAACCATGACAACATCTTCTTCCCCAGGTATAGCCCTGATGCAGGAAGGCATGTCACTTCTGGCAGCGGCTGAGTTACCCTGCGTGATAGTGAATGTTCAGCGCGGGGGGCCTGGTATTGGTGGAATCCAGCCGGCACAATCTGATTATTTCCAGATGACGCGTGGTGGTGGCAATGGGGATTACCGTATCCTTTCATTTGCTCCTGCAACTATTCAGGAATCTACCGAAATGATACAGGATGCTTTTGATCTTGCGGATAAATACCGAACGCCGGTTTTTATTGTGAGTGACGGCCTGCTGGGCCAAATGATGGAACCTGTTGAGTTTACAGAAAGGCCTAAAGCCAGCTTGCCTGAAAAATCCTGGGCAGTTGTCGGCCATGGAGGCAAGCGAAAGGCAAACAGTATAACGACTGTACGTCTTGCTCCCGAGGCGCTGGAACAAACTAATCTTAACCTGCAGGCTAAATACAATCTGATAACGCAGGACGAGACACGCTGGGAAGAGCAGGATATCGAATCTGCAGAGATAATCCTCACAGCATATGGCTCTATGTCCCGAATTATCAAAAACGTGATTGCCCGGCTAAAGAGCGAATCGATAACTGCCGGCTTGATTCGCCCGAAGACTCTCTGGCCTTTTCCTGCAAAACCATTTCAGAACCTGCCTGATTGTTGCCGTGCTGTTCTTTGTGTTGAGATGAGTTGTGGGCAGATGGTGGATGATGTCAGGCTGGCGGTTAACGGAGCCAGACCGGTAGATTTTTATGGCCGGGCCGGTGGAGTTATTCCATCGCCTGATGAGGTAGTAGAAAAGGTAAAATCTCTTCTTGGGAGGAATTAACTCATGTCAGTGATATTTGCAAAGACAGATGGCCTCACCGAGAAGGAAACCCACTATTGCCCAGGCTGCACTCACGGAATTATTCATAGACTGCTGGCGGAGGTGCTCGAAGAACTTGGGCTACTCAATGATTCGATAGGTTGCGCTGCGGTCGGGTGTTCTATTTTCTCCCACAGCTATCTAAATGTCGATATGGTGGAGTGTGCTCATGGGCGTGCCCCAGCTGTGGCTACAGGCATAAAGCGGGTTCATCCGAACAAACCTGTTTTTACCTATCAGGGAGATGGGGATCTCGCATCCATAGGTACTGCTGAGATTATCCATGCTGCCCACAGAGGTGAGAAGATCACAACCATATTTGTCAATAATGCGATTTATGGCATGACGGGCGGGCAAATGGCTCCCACAACTCTTCCTGGCCAGAAAGTGACAACTGCGCCCGAAGGACGAGACGTTGAGCATAGCGGGATGCCTCTCAAGATATGTGAGATTTTCGCACAGATTCCGGGTGTCGCGTATATTGAGCGGGTTTCTGTGCATAGTCCTGCTGCAATACGAAAAGCCAAGCAAGCGATAAGACGAGCCTTTGAGGCGCAGGTTGCCCGTAGGGGGTTTACCATGATTGAAGTGCTTTCAACCTGTCCGACAGGGTGGGGACTCTCGCCCGTTGAAGCTCTGCAATGGCTCAAGGAAAACATGATTCCCTACTATCCGCTTGGCGTATTCAAATCGGTGGAGGACACAACATGCTAAACGAAAAAGTTATTTGTGCAGGATTTGGCGGCCAGGGTGTGATGTCAATTGGGCAGTTGCTGGCCTATGGCGGAATGCTTGACAACCATAATGTCACGTGGTTGCCATCATATGGACCGGAAATGCGTGGCGGAACTGCGTATTGCAGTGTGATGATCTCGAAAGAACCCGTCGGATCACCTGTTATTTCAAGGGATGCAACCAGCGCCATCGTAATGAATTTGCCATCCCTCAGAAAATTTGAGAGCTATGTCATTAGCGGTGGTGACCTGTTGATTAATAGTTCGATGGTGTCAGAGTTAGCAGAAAGAGACGATCTCAACTGCTACTATATTCCGGCTAATGATATTGCTAAGGAGTGCGGTAGCGACCGTGCTGCCAATATGGTTATGCTTGGTGCCTACCTGGCCATCCATCCGGTAGTTTCACAGGCTAGTGTCAAAAAGGCGTTTCTTAAAGTTTTCGGCGATAAGGCTGAGAAACTCCTGGAACTGAATATGTCCGCCATCGAGGGCGGTGCAGCCAGTGTCAGAGATACTCTCAGGCTGAACCGTGCGGCTTGAGGGGATAATTGAACAGATTAAAGGAAAACATTGTAAGTATATGTAACACCGGAGCATGTCATGAATGTCTATACTGAATTGGATGTCGATGGGTACGAACGTGTTGTTCGTTGTGATAACAGTGCTGTTGGTTTTACTGCATGGATAGCCGTACACAACACTGCCCTTGGCCCGGCCCTGGGAGGTTGTCGAGTATGGCAGTACGATTCTGAAGAGGCCGCGTTAACCGATGTACTACGGCTAAGTAAAGGGATGACTTATAAGAATGCACTTGCCGGATTGTCGTTGGGTGGCGGTAAGGGTGTTGTTAATACAGATCTTTCTTCAGTGAACAGGAAAACACTGTTTACAGAGATCGGCAGGTTTGTCGAACATCTTAAAGGCCTCTATATTACCGCGGAAGATGTGAACAGTACCGTTATAGATATGGAGATTGTAAAAAAACAGACTGAGTATGTCGCAACTGTTGGAGCCAGCGGCAATCCGAGTCCGTTTACTGCTCTTGGTGTGTATAACGCTATCCTTGCAGCAGTAAAGTATAAACTAGGAAGGGATAATCTTGCCGGACTAACAGTTGCAATCCAAGGTGTCGGGGAGACAGGTGGCCGACTTGCAGAGCGGTTGTATGCTGATGGCTGTAACATTGTTGTTGCTGATGTAAATGTCAGAAATATTGAGGTGCTTAGAAGGAAAATCTCCTTTGATCTGGTTTCGGCAGAAGAGATTTATGACGTTGAATGTGATATTTTTGCCCCATGTGCACTTGGGGGCATTCTTAATAATATAACAATCCCTCGTCTTAAGTGTTCCATTATAGCAGGAAGTGCTAATAATCAATTGCACACGGAAGATGATGGCTATGCTTTGCGAAGACGGAAAATTCTCTATGTGCCAGACTTTGCGATTAATGCAGGTGGTGTGATTAATATCAGCTGCGAAATAGGGCAGCAATATTCATCGCAAAAGGCAAGAGAAGCAACAGCTAATATAGGGAAAACTATTAAGAACATAATAGAACTGGCAGAACAGCAGAAATTACCAACCAACATTGTGGCCAATATTCTTGCTGAAGAAAAATTCATTAAGGAAAGTTTGCCGAAAAGGAAAGCGGTGTAGATGATAATTGGTAACTTATCTGTAGTGATACACATAGGTGCAGCCCTTTACCTATCCTGGGGCTGCACTTATGTGTTATGCTGCTGTTGGGATTAATATGTTATTAACTTTTTGACTTTCTTCTGCGTTGAAGACCTGCAAGACCAGCGAGACCAGTACCAAATAACAGCATTGTTGTAGGCTCAGGTACTGGATTTACAGATTCAACCATAACGACAAAATCCGCATAATCTCTATCACCTCCACCACTGAGATCTTCCCATGCAAAAATGTATTCGTTATCTAACCATTTTCCTGCCGCTGCACCAGGAAGCTGAATTGTATCACCGTTTCCACCTTGGTATGCTGCCATGTGATCAATTCCATCAGCATTTAAACTGGTATCACTGTAAAAAGGACCTTGAGGAGAGCCGAGGTAGAAGCCAAATGAATTTCCAGCAAAGTCAATTCCAGTATCGTTAAAACCTAAAAATACGCTTCCATCCAAGCCTATTTCAAGAAGTGTACGATCGCCAGCCCCATTTGCTCCTGCAAAAATCTCAACAGAGTTTGTCTTGTCTGTAGAGTCGTAAACACCGAAAGTTGTGATGTTTTTAAATCCAGCAAGTTCAACGATTAATCTGGTAAATGCACCGCCTGAGCCACCAATACTCCAGATTGAATCACCAGAATCATGGAGCATGTCATTTTTTACGTCAACTGAACTTGGTCCGCCAACCGTGAAACCATCAAAGACTCCCTGTAAATTGGCACCATTGATAACTGGAGTAGCATATGAACTCCCTGCACTAAATCCTACAACTACTAAAGCTACCAATGCACTTCGAATTATTGTCTTTTTCATCAGTTCCTCCCTAAACGATTCGTTCACAGATTCGAGAGCGAATCGTGATTTCGTTTTGAATGTCAGCCGACATTCCCCTTATGAGGTGCCAATTAACCCATGTCACCTGTGCTATAGAACTTAACCAAAATGAATATATGAGCAGGCCATCTGGTTGGAGTTCTGTGTGATGAGCCGCCCCTTCTTTTATTAGGTGACTCAAACTGTCTGGCTTCACATAACTATATGCATTAATTATCATTATCAACTAAAAATAATAATTATTTTGGAAACCTCTGGAATATAAGGGTCTCCAGCCTGTATAATTAAAGATTATGTAAAGTATATTGTCTATCCTGCCAAAAACATGCAGTATTTACAGGTAGTAGTTAGGCGATATAGCGAAGTTGGTGGTGTATTTACCTGTTTCTCAGTTGAAAATGAGGTGTCATGAGAATTGATAGTTCAATGGCAGAGGATTGGAGGCAAAAAAACGAAAAAAGCGTCAAGTAGACTTGCGGACTTGATACTGGCAGACCATGTATAACTGATCGACTTTGGGTCGAGTAGGTGGAGTGAACGCTTATTGGTTGACGATGCTACTGAAAAGAAACATTGAGTTAACTGGAAAAAGAAACATCAGCCCGTATTTCTCATCAACAAAATAATGAGAAATACGGCTTGCCAATTCACGAATGTGCTATGGTTTTAGGTGAATAAGCTCTCCGCTCTTAAAAGCTGCTCAGTGATAATGGCGATACAATGAGGTGGATATCTACTGTTTCACCTGCAGAGAAGCCCAGTTTATCCGGTGGGAAAACAACGTAGCAGGTAACAGAATCATGTTTGTTCACAGATTTGACCAGACATTTACCATGTTCGAAAAAGAGTGATGCAGCAGTCAGTTGCATCATTCCCGATCGCCTCCTGCTAATGCTGTCACAAAGCTGTGCCTCAATGGTCTGAGGGTATAGCGTCGAAAGTCCCTGTAACTCTAATAGTGTTGGTCCGACAATACTGTTCATCAGGGCGCGAACGGCATTTGGAGGCCCTGGCAGGCCAAAAAAAAGCGTTCTGGCAATAGTACCGAAAAGAGAGTTCTTGCCGGGAATGAGATTGAGCCGATTGTAGATAACCTCCCCTGAACAATCACGAAAGCATTGTTCAATCAGATCATATTTTCCCGGCCCCATGCCGCCTGTGCTAATAACGACATCAAAATCGCTTTCCGCGATCTTCGAAAACATTTCACGTATTTTATCATCCGTATCGGTAACAGTCCCGAGATATACAGGTTCTCCTCCTGCCTGCTTGATGCTTCCTTCAAGAAGATGCCTGTTTGAACAGATTTTTAACCCTGCATGTAATTCAGCTACAGAATCAACAAGTTCACTGCCCGAACAAAAATACCCGACTTGCGGCTTTCGATATACTTCGAGGTGCTGATGTCCGACAGCGGCGAGCAGACTGAGAATATCCGGAGTGATGACCGAGCCGGCTGATACTATTTTTTGATCTATAGCAATCTGACTTCCGCATTTTTGGATATAGCTGTCAGATCGATTTTGAGCTTCAGGAGATATTGAGAGAGTGGTTTCTTCAACGGTGCATTCTTCCTGAGCGAATACTCTGGAGCCACCATTGGGAATCATTCCTCCAGTCATAATTCGAGATGCCTGGCCAGGTGCCAGCGACAATGCTGTAGTGTTACCAGCTTGAATTACCCCTGCGACAGAATAAATGCACAACTCCTTTGTGTCATTTTCACGGTACGAGACGACATAGCCATCACGCATAGATTGTGTGAATTCAGGCTGTGGCACTTTGGCAAAGAGATCTTTGGCAGTAACACGTGTAAGACCCTCCTGCAGGGATACCGATTCTGTTGCTGTCGGGGAAAGTGTGCTGGCGATAGCCTGTCGGCAAGTAGCATAATCCATAAAACAAAGGCCTCGTTGGGGTTGTGAATAAAAATCCGGCAGATACGCAGCTCAGCATACATGTATTTGTGGAGGCTTTAAACCTTCAAATTTCATGGGGAGAAATGGGGGGAAGGTTGCGGGAGCCACGTGTTGATATGCTGGTTCATTGATATAAAACGTTTGTCCGCCTTTTTGACTTAACATGTGTCAAAAACTCGTCAAACAATGGTTTGTTTTAATGAGATATCAGGATGTTTCGGATAATGCTGATAGTGCCAGCTCTTTTAACCACTGTTAAAATGGTAAAACTTTACAACGCTTAGGTCGATACGTCTGGTAGACCCAAAATGTATGGATCAAATTTTGCAAAGTTACGGATGAGCACCAATCAATAACTACGCAGTAACTATAACAGCAAGATGGATCGCTATGGATAGACAGATAACGCTTCAACCTGACCGTGCAGCTGTTAGATTTTCATCTCCAGTAAAGACAGACAGCAGTGGATCGACAAGCTTCGAGAAAATGCTCAATGATTTTAACGAGAATAATTCTACAATTATATCAAAAACTGAACCTGCCAAAGTGGTATTGGTCGGTGAGATTACACAGGAAAAACGGACGGTTTCTGAACTGCTGATGCAGCATGATGAGTTGAAAAAAAACGGTTGGAATATTTTGTCATCATCTCAGAACCGTAACAAGGATTACACCAATTTACAGGCTGGTACGCGCATTTATTACGACCGGGAAAGCGGGACGCTGAGTTGGTCGGGTAAAGACCAGAGCACGCCAGCTTCTGAAGTGTACAGAAATAGAGTGCAGTTTACACCGCAACCTATTGTTACAGTGCAGAAGCAGGAAGCGCTGCCTGTTAGCCCTGCAATACTCGAACTTGGTGAAATCAGTAATAGCCAGCCAACAGTGTCTCATTTGCTTAAAGCTGATCAGGGTTTAGGGAGCGAAACCTGGAATATTCTCGCTGCAGCACCGAATTCAACCAAAGATTTTTCCAGTCTGCCTCCTGGCACAAAAGTCCTCTATGATAGCACCACAAGAGAAATATCCTGGCAACTGCCTGGTAATAGCGTAGTCTCAAATCCTGCATCAGGAGAACTATTGTCGCCAGCGCAAGAAGCTTCAGTAGAACCTGCGTCGCGTACAACTGTTATGCAGCCGGCTCCGTTTGAGCAGAGAGCGCCTGCAAATCAGGGGCAGCAGATACTTCTGGGGACGATTGACTCAAATAACAGTACCGTTTCTCATCTGTTAATGAATAATCCGGAATTTAAAGATCAGGCCTGGCAACTGCTGAATAATAGCGTGAATATCAATAAATCATTTAACCAGATACCTGTAGGGGCTGAAGTGTTCATTGAGCCGGGCACTATGGAAATTAGCTGGACCGGCGGGGAACAGAGCCGTGCGGCAACTCCGGTACTTTCCGCAACACTTGTGAAAACCGTACATTTGGAAAATGAATTTGCAGAATCCGCAATACCGGCGGCGGATCTTATAGAAGCAGTTCAGCCGTTTATTGGTAAATCATACAAGGATATTGACTGTTATGAGTTGCTGGTGAAAGGACTGCGGAGAATGGATATTCCCTATGAGGGAAAAGACGGACTGTTTAATAAGTTGACAACAATGGCAAAGGAGAAAGGTTTGCCGGTGAATGCCTACTTAAACGGTGAAGGAATTGTTAAAGCCGCAGGCACGCTTGTTTTATCCAAAAGCTATCCCCGGATGGGAAATTGGAAGGATGACGCGAACACGCTGATCCGCGAGATGGAACCGCTACTGGATAAAGGCCAGATCCTTTCGTTTTCAACTGAGAAGCGCGGGCATACTGGAATTGTCTCACAACAGAATGACCAATGGACATTTATCAACTCGGGCAGACTCGATAATTCTCTCACTGACAATAGTGTTTCCAGAGGAGTCGGCGAAGAGGTGCTGCAGGATGAGATACGCAACTGGTTTAAATTGGCACACTCGAAGGGTGAAAGTCTATCAGTAACTCTCGGCCAATTAGAGCAGCAAAAGGTCCTTACTGCATATAATATGGCTGGTAAGTTCTCACGACAGATATAACTCCGTTACTTTTTCTTTATTGCTGATCGCGAAGACGATTCGGGGAATAAAGAGAGGATACTAAAGCATTAAAAAAAAGGGGCATACCTGGTTTTAGGTATGCCCCTTTTTAATGAAACACTTTCGGTCAGTGTGTTGTGCGATAGAGGTTTGCAGATAATTCTGTCACGTGGGCGGGCTGGGTTTGATACCCTGAAAGCCTGACAATTACTGAGATTTTATTTGTTTTGTTTGTTGAGAAATATCATTTATTTTCGGTTGATTAATCGTCTGTTGATCGTGTAAGTAACAGGATTATTGCACGTTTTGAGAACGTTTCTGAGGAGAAGCAGAGTCGAAAAAATGATGTTTGAGATTTTATTCGGAGAGAAATAATGACCCCCACACCCACCAAATCGTTGAATGTAGCAGTTTTTGTTACTGTACTATTGTTGTTGACGCTTACTGCAACAGCGCAAGCAGTTCAATCCATCAAGATTGGGCTGAATTTCCCATTGACAGGTGATCTTAAAGATATGGGTATTACAAGCCGTGAAGGGGCTGAAATTGTCCGAGCGGAAGTGAACGCGGAAGGAGGACTATTGATTGGAGACAAAAGATATCCGGTCGAGTTTATTTATGCCGATAATGAATCAAATGTAGAAAAAGCAGTCAGCGGTGCGCTGAATTTGATCTCCCGCGAGAATGTACTCGGTATTATTGGTCCTTGTGCCAGTTCAAATGCTATACCAGTTGGTGGAATTAGTGAATCGTTCAAGATACCGATGGTCTCATCAACCTCAACAAACCCGAAGACCACCCTAAAACGGCCGTTTGTATTCAGGGCCTGTTTTCTCGATAGTTTTCAGGGAGAGGCCATGGCACGTTTTGCAACGAAGGAATTTAAGGCTGAGAAAGCAGCAGTTCTTTTTGATTCCGAAAATGCATATCCCAGAGGACTTGCCGAATTTTTTAAATCGGCATTTGAGGGGATTAAAGGGCCTGGTTCAGTTGTCGCTTATGAAAGCTATGAGGCTGATGACAGTGATCTTTCCGCCTTACTCGCTACTATAGTAAAATCTGATGCAGATGTTCTTTTTGTACCGCAGTATGCCCATGAGCTACCAAATATCCTTAAACAGATTCGGGCTGCCGGCTGGAAAAAAAGCGTATTAGGTGGTGATGCCTGGGAAGCCTCTGATCTTATGGAAAATTGCGGAGACCTCTGTAAGGGGCTGTATTTCAGTTCGCATTTTGCAGCGGTTGGAGCAAAAGGTATTGCAGGAGATTTTGTTGAGAGGTATCAGGCTCAGACGAAACAGAGCCCTACAGCTTTTGGTGCCCTTGCCTATGATGCCACAAAACTGATGCTTAAGGCTATTTCCCGGGTGGATGATTTTACGGGGAACCTTTTTATTGATCGTGCGGCGGTTAAAGAGCAGCTTGCTTCGATACAGGGCTTTCAGGGTGTCTCCGGTATCGTTAACATGAACGCGAGTGGTGATCCTGCAAAAAGTGCAGTTGTTATCCGAATTACAGAAAACGGCGAGTTTGAGTCATATTCTTCAGAGGCACCATAACCAGATCCTGTAAAATTCTGCAAAATATGA
This sequence comes from Desulfosediminicola flagellatus, assembly GCF_005116655.2. Classification (GTDB taxonomy): domain Bacteria; phylum Desulfobacterota; class Desulfobulbia; order Desulfobulbales; family Desulfocapsaceae; genus Desulfopila; species Desulfopila flagellata. The sequence goes on from NZ_CP050698.1 coordinate 6,116,839, forward strand.
GCAGATAAAAAAGACGAAGTTGACATATGAACGTCAACTTGCTAGCTTTGGCATGTTCTCATAAATAGAAACATCACAATACACACAAGACAACAAACGGATTACGATACAAACCATGCAGAACACATCTTCCACATCTATCCTGAGCTGGTGCAGCACCAACTGGCGTAGCTGGCAAAACTGGCGCAGATATGGTGACGGAAGTTGGCACTGAGATAGTTCTTAATACGTTTTTAATATTAGGCCCTTGCAGACCAATTTCAGGTCTGCAGGGGCTTTTTTTTATTTTTTTCTCCAGAAGAGAGCCAGGGACCTGAAGCAGGTGTTGCACATCCAGACTCAACAGGAGAATGAAAATGAAACAATTACTGCAAACCCTTTGTGAAGGTTCCACCCCGTTTTGTATCATTCAGAAACAGGACAGTGAAGAGATTCTGATAGTTACGGGCGAGAATGGCCGGTTTCGTAACATCGCGGATATTCCCAGAAAGCATGATGACACTGATGGACGTTGCATCTACGACACTATTAGCGTGGTGCCTTTTTGTCAGATACGTGAGCGTGGTTATACCGTTCGTGATGAGGGTGAGGAGATTCTGACAATAGTGATTTCTTCTCAGCATGAGGTGGATGCAGAAGAGTTTTTGGGACTTCTCCCTTCTGAAGAGATCTGTTTGCAGGAAGATATTTCTTACGATACTACCGAAGCAGAATACGCAACTATCATTAAAAAAATTGTTAATGATGAGATCGGTAACGGTGAGGGTGCCAACTTCGTTATACCGAGAAATGCCACCGGACGAATTGCCGATTTTTCAGTGCCACGCGGTCTGACAATTTTTAAATCACTGCTTGAAAATGATTATGGAACCTACTGGAAATTCATCTTCTACGACACCGACAGATTCTTTATCGGCTCCACACCTGAACGACACCTGTATGTGAAAGGTGGGCGGGTTAAGATGAATCCTATCAGTGGCACGTTCAGAAAAGATCGTAACTGGTCAAAGAGAAAAGCCTTTAAGCAGGATCTTCTCCATTTTTTGAGCGACCAGAAAGAGATAAACGAACTATTCATGGTGGTTGATGAAGAATTGAAGATGATGGCAAAGATGTGTGACCGCGGTGGGGCAATTGTCGGTCCCTTATTAAAAGAGATGTCAAAGCTTATCCATTCTGAATACCTGCTCGCGGGTGAGAGCGATAAGGATATTTTTGAGTTGTTTACAGATTCAATGTTTGCAGCCACGGTTGTTGGAAGCCCTGTAGAAAATGCCTGTAATATCATTGCCAAATATTCAGAATCTTCCAGAAGGTATTACGGAAGCGCGATGATGCTTGTCGGCAGGGATGAAAAGGGGGAAGATTTTCTTGATTCCCCTATTACAATCCGCACTGCAGAGGTAGATGTTACAGGTAAGATGTACTTAAGCGTCGGGGCCACTCTGGTAAAAGATTCAATACCTGAAGAAGAAGTGCTTGAGACCCGCGCAAAAAGTGCCGGAATCCTCGCAAGTATCACCGAACCTCATCGGAAATGTACTGGTGGACCACTGTTAACCCGTTTGTATAACGATGATGAGATTATTGAGACACTTGTTCAGCGTAACCAGAACCTCTCAAATTTCTGGTTTTTCAGGCAGGAAGGAAGAGGAGTAGCAAACAGCAGTGGTACGAAGGTTCGTATCACTATCATCCATAATGAGGATGACTTTGTATATATGCTGCGCCACATGTTCAGCTGTATGGGTATAGAGGTCTCGGTGGTTCGCTTCAGTGAATACGACATAGAGCGTGATACCAGTGATATAACTCTTCTCGGACCGGGACCTGGTAACCCGAATGAGCAGGATGTGGAAAAAATAGCGATCAATAACAGTATTGCCGCAGAGCTTATCCGGCGCAAAAAACCGTCACTCTTTATATGTCTTGGCCACCAGATACTCTGCAAATCCCTCGGGTTTGAGGTAAAGCGCAAAGATAAACCATTGCAAGGCTCTCAGGTAAAAATAAACCTGTTTGGCAGAGAAGAACTGGTCGGTTTTTACAATACTTTCGCGCCACAACTTCCAGGTAAACCTGTTGAGATGGAGGTCTCTTCTATTCCTGAAACAAACGAGTTGATCGGGCTTCGTTCGCAACACTTTATCAGCTATCAATTCCATCCAGAATCGCTGCTTACCAAAAATGGTTTTAACATACTCCAGGAGAGTATTGAGCACCTGCTGAGAGCATGCTGATAGGTTTTTTGCTTATATAACGGCCCAATATCTGGTGTCACCTGCTATTCGGCCGTTATTGTGTAAATACCTTAACGATATCTGCTACCTCAGATAAATTACCATATTTTCAAAATCGAGAGTCTATAGTATTACTTTGGCCTGATTGCTTTTGCTTGAATTAATACTATATAAAAACGGGTGGTTGGTGAAATGAAAAGAATATTTTTATTAGCGATATTTGGGGTTCTTATCGGCTCTGGAACTTCTTTTGCAGCAGAAGTGGAAGAGTTACGCACTGCCAGAACGGATAGTTCTTTTTCGGTGCAGGCTGAGTATCTCTATGATGTCTGGTTGAGCGGAAATATTGGCGCGAAAAAGAAAACAATGAAGGTCAAAATAGATGAAGTGAAAATTACAGTGCCAAAGGGAGATCGACAACTTTCCTACCTGTCATTCGGGCTTGCCGCATCAACTGACAAGGGGTGGAAAATCATCCGTGAAAGTGAAAGATATAGTATCGATCGGTTACTGAAGACAAATGAGACGTTGAGTATTAGGGATATACGGCTCTCTTTTCCTGTCTCCGGTAACTACAGGAAAAGTGGTTTAAAGCTCACTGACCTGCACGGGGCAAAAGGCTGGTTTGTCTTTACGATTGGATTACAAGGTGGTGGGACCACCTATGCCCATGCGGCGTTGGACCGGGAGTAGTTTACCCGGGCGAGTTCATTGTTTTGGTCAAGTTCCCGAAACAGAACACGATGGGCGGAAACAGGGTTGTCATTATGTTTGAACTGCAGAGAGCAGGCATCAGAAAAGGCAAACTGATTCTGCAAAAGGGAATAGGTCGATGTGGATACACAAATTTCGTTACCGGGGCAGTTTGCTTCTAGTCGGGCAGCGAGATTTACGCCACTTCCCAGCACTGTATAGTCGCAGAAATCTGTAGAACCGATTGTACCGGCAACCACTTCATCAGTGTTGATCCCTATTCCAAGCAGTAGCTCTATTCCGAGCTGCTTTCTCCATTTCACCCTGATTTCTTCCATAACCATTTGCATTTCTATTCCAGCCAGGACAGCATTTTCTGCATGATTATCCATAGGTATCGGGTTGCCCCAGACGACCATTATGGAATCACCAATAAGCTTATCCACTGTCCCGCCATGTTTCCTGGCTATGTTTATTAGCTTGCCAAAACAGTCACGTAATATGCTGATTACAACCTCAGGTGGGATTTCTTCACACAGTCTTGTAAAACCCCGTAAGTCGGCAAAAAGGATAGTTACCGTTTTGCGTATACCGTCCTGGTTGAGCATGTCAGGGTTTTTGATCAGCATTTCTGCGACCTTGGGTTCAATATAGGTTCCCAGGGTTTTGCGTATACCATCTTTTTCCTGCTGCAGAAAGGACTCTTCCCAGGCGAGAACACGAATAGTTGAAATAACAGATCCTAATAATGGTGCCAGAAGTGGAATATATATAGATGATCCAGAAGCATAGGAATAGGACAGTACAAGATAAAAAAACCAGATAATGATGATATATAATATGCCTTTGCTTGCACCTTCCTCGCTGATAATGAGACCCGGTAGAAACGTATGGAACATGATGATGAATATCATAATGTTTGTTGGCAGGGGGGTGTAGTGTGTTGCGGGATCCAGGGAGATCAGCAGGGCATCGAAGGACGTGAAAATATCAAGGAATTGCAGGGTACAAAGAGTAAACCCCATGAGAAAAGAGACGCAGAGAAATACTCTCAAGCGTGAATAGTCTTTTTTTAAATGAAAATTCATAATCCAGTGCCTGAACAAAAAAGCATGTAGGTACCCTTAAAATCATATTTATCTTTAAGGGAGGAAGACGAGTTAGAGTGCTGTTGGTGCTGTAAATTCCTGAAATCGGATCCAATTCTGAAAACATTACTGGACAAGAGCGTAATCTTCAATAAGAAAGCGTTATTTGTTATGAACATTTGTCGAAAAATGCGCTGGTATTTTGTAGCCCTGTATCTATTTGTTCATATTCATGATCTTTTGTTGAAGTATCGGATGGAAAAAATCATTCAAATCCCGGAATGAAATTCAGTGATGTATACTCATATCTAAGACGATGATTAAAGAAGGTGAGCCTGAAGTCCATATCAGAGATTTTGAGCCAGTGGGTGTGGACGATAGAAGCATGATGTCCCGCAGAACCCGACTTTTGAAATCTCAAAGAAGCAGAGATGGATAGATAGTTCCAATTTGAAAACGGTGTGCTTCAGAATGAAAATATTGAGGTAGGAGGTAAGAGTAGATGGATGAAAAGGTATGTCTTACGGAAACTGATCTGGCTGGTTTGGGGAATGTTTTTCGAGCCAATGTAGACATTCAGGATCGCAAATATGGCTTTCCATCGAAAACATATGCGCGCTGTTTTGTCGGTGAGGAGGCAGTGCAGAAGCTGATGGAATCCGGTCTGGCTTCAGATGAAGAGGATGCTATCCGTTTGGGTAATATTTTACTTGAGAGTGGTTTTTTTCATCATGTACAGCGAGCGCATGTGTTCAAGAACGAATACCTTTTTTATCGTTTTGCCTCAGATGAAGACCATGGTCGGGTGCCTGATCAAATGGCTGGTATGGTTTCGGTGAAATGGTCGGATTTTCTGGGAGAACTTAAAGCCGTGAGAGGTGCAGGTGGTTCTTTGCAGGCAACTGTTCCCGGGCCGGACGCCGATCTTGCCGATATGGAGCAGGTCGATCTTGAAGCTGTTGGTATTTCGCCCTTAGATGAATATAATGCAGCCCTTTTGGATAATGTTCATCCGAAAGAGTGGCAGGATCCCGATCCCAAGTCAAACTACAACCTTGTCGTGATTGGTGCAGGTGCAGGTGGACTGGTTACTGCTGCAGGTGCTGCAGGGGTTGGAGGACAGGTTGCTCTGATCGAATCTCATCTCCTTGGCGGAGATTGTTTAAATGTCGGATGTGTTCCTTCAAAAGCCCTGCTTCGTTGTGCTAAGGCTGCTGCGGCTGTTCGTGATGCCCATGAGTACGGTGTGAAAATAGATGGTAATGTCTCAGTAGATTTTGGTTTTGTGATGGAGCGGATGCGAAAGTTGCGTGCCAGGATATCTCCCGTTGACTCAGCGGCCAGATTTTCCAGCCAACTCGGTGTTGATATGTTTCAGGGGCGTGCAGTATTTACCGGGAAAAACAGCGTAATGGTAAACGGCAAAACCCTCAAATTTGCTAAAGCAGTTATCGCTACAGGCGGAACTGCTGCAATCCCTAAAATTCCTGGCCTAGAGGTTGCGCGTTATCAGACCAATAGCTCTATTTTCAATATAACTGAGTTACCCAAACGATTGGGTGTAATTGGAGCAGGCCCAATCGGTCTTGAACTTGCTCAGGCTTTTCAACGTTTTGGTTCAAAGGTTACTGTGTTTTCCCGGAGTGGGACAATACTGCCTAAAGAAGACCCTGAAGCGGCAGAGCTGGTCAAGACTTCCATGATAAAGGATGGCGTGACCTTTGCTTTTAACTCAAGCTATAAATGGGTTAAAGGGACAGCAGATAACGAGATAATTCGTGTGGCTGTGGATATTGCCGGCGAAGAGAAGATCATGGAGTTTGATGAACTTCTCATTGCCACCGGCCGTAAACCTTCAGTGACCGGACTTGGGCTCGAGAAGGCGGATGTTGAGTTTGATCTGAGAAAAGGAGTCCTTGTCAATGATAAACTCCAGACCTCCAATCCAAATATCTATGCGGTAGGTGATGTTGCCAGTAAATATCAATTTACTCATATGGCTGACTTTATGGCACGGCTGGTGATAAAAAATGCACTGTTTTTCGGTCGCGATAAGGTGTCGGACCTGCTTGTTCCCTGGGCCACTTATACCGATCCTGAAGTTGCCCATGTCGGTTTGTATGAAAAAGATCTGGATGAACGGGAGATTGCCTACACCACCTTCAAACGTGAATTCTCTCATGTTGACAGGGCAATAGTCGATGGCGAAGAGCAGGGGTATGTAAAAATTCATGTTGCAAAGGGCAAGGGACAGATACTCGGCGCAACAATTGTCGGCAGTCATGCAGGAGACATGATAAGCGAAGTCTCAGTTGCAATGCAGGCGGGAATGGGGCTTGGTAGTCTGGCAAGTGTAATACATCCTTATCCGACAGCGGCAGAGGCAATTCGTCAGTGCGGTGATGCCTATAACCGCGAGAGGCTGACACCTGCGGTAAAGGGCATTTTTCATAACCTTATGGCACTGAGGAGATAGCTGCTGACTGTATGGTTATCACCAGGGCGATTAAGCTTATGTGGAGTGTTTTGCAATCAATGCTTGAAACAGTGCGATGGTGTGTGGATACTTCCATAGAAGGGCTTGTCAAATCGCATTTTAACATGAGAGAGAAATCATGAAACATACAATGGGTGTTGCAGGGCTGGCAGTTATGGGGGAAAACCTTGTACTGAATATGGTATCGAAAGGTTTCTCTGTTGCTGTATACAATCGCACATATGCAAAAACGGAACAATTCTTAGCAGGCAGAGCGCAAGGGAAGGAAATTTCCGGTTTTCAGCAGGTTGAAGATTTTGTTGATGCCCTGGAGTCACCACGCAAGATCATGTTAATGCTTAAGGCGGGGCCTCCTGTCGACCAGTTTATAGAGCAGTTATTACCGCATCTTTCACCTGGTGATATTGTTATTGATGGTGGTAATTCCAACTACCACGATACCACTCGAAGGGTAGCATATCTCGAAAGCAAAGGATTACATTTTATCGGTAGCGGTGTTTCCGGAGGTGAAGAAGGAGCTTTGAAAGGACCTTCCATAATGCCTGGTGGTTCAGCAGGAGCCTGGCCGTATGTAGAGCCTGTTTTCACTGCTATTGCCGCAAAAGTCGATGACGGGTCTTCGTGTTGTGCCTGGATGGGGCCTGAGGGAGCAGGCCATTTTGTAAAGATGGTCCATAACGGTATCGAATATGGAGATATGCAGCTCATTTGTGAGGCATATCACTTCATGAAATCGGTCCTTGAAATGTCTGCAGCTGAAATTCACTCAGTATTTATAGAATGGAACAACGGAGAACTGAGTTCGTACCTGATTGAGATAACTGCTGAGATTACCGGTTTTCTCGATGAAGATGGTGAACCCTTACTCGATAAAATTCTCGATGCGGCAGGGCAGAAGGGAACCGGTAAATGGACAGTGGATGCAGCACTCAATTTTGGCGTACCGCTCTCGCTGATCAGTGAATCTGTTTTTGCCCGCTGTCTCTCAAGCTTTAAGGATCTACGTGTTGCCGCTTCGAAGCAAATAAGCGGCCATGTCTATAGCTTCGACCATGAAAAAGAGACAATGCTTAAAGATCTGGGACGAGCATTGTATGGTGCTAAAATCATGTCGTATACTCAGGGATTCGGACTGTTGCAGGCTTCTTCAAATGAGTTGGGATGGAATCTTAATTACGCCGAAATTGCCAGAATATGGCGTGGCGGCTGCATTATCAGATCGGCATTTCTCGACCGGATTACCGATGCCTTTACTAAAAATCCGGGTCTGACCAATATGCTGCTCGATCCATATTTTCTTGGGATGATTGTAGATATCCAGGGGAGTTTGCGCAGGGTGGTGCGTACTGCGGTAATGGCGGGTATCCCGATGCCATGCCATAGTGGAGCAATCAGCTACTTCGACGGATTGCGTACCGCCAGACTGCCTGCAAACCTGCTTCAGGCACAGCGTGATTATTTCGGGGCGCATATGTATGAACGTGTCGACAAGCCGCGAGGCGAGTGGTTTCATACAAACTGGACAGGAGAAGGTGGAGACACCACGTCAACGACATACTCAAAGTAACATGCCTGACGTATGATGTGTTATTTTCGCAAATTAAGAATCAAGCAATCCGGCAGCTTTCCAGAATGGTTTGATATTTAATGCTTCTACCAGGTACTCTTCCCAGTGCTCTTCAGAATGAATACCGGTGAACTTCTCAGTATATTCATTTTTAATCAGTTTTTGCATTCGGTTGCTGGTTAGCCGCCACTCAATAGCGAGGTCATAGCGCTGTTCTGGTGTCATGTATTGTCTCCTATAAAGATTAAGTCTGGTATCACTATAGAAGAATCGTCTTACATAAACCTTAAAGGCCCTGTAAAGACGAGATGAATTTTGAAATATATCATCTTTCCAGACAGTTGGCTGATGTGTTTATGGTGCTGTGCGTGAAGAAAATACATATAGCTATATCTTAGGTATAGGAGATGTATGTGTTGTGCCCTTGCATCAGTCACATATTGCGAATTTGAAATTGTCAATTCCGGAAAGCTGGCTATATAGTATAATATAAACAGAATTTTACTTTCTAACCCTCAATCCCCCGGCATACATACAACATGCAACTGTTTCGGATATTACAGCCACGTACGCTGCAGCAGCGCAATACCCTCTATATACTGCTGCCGACGTTGATAGTGCTGTCGCTTATGGGACTGGTCAGTTTGATGCTGGTGAGGCAGGTGCTGCTGAAGCAATGGGAGGAAACAGCTATTGCAAAGATGCAGCGGGCAGCTTTTGAAGTAGATCAGCGATTGTTACGTCCAAAACGGGTGCTTATGCTTTATCAGAAGCATGCCGGAGAAGAGTTTAATCGTCAGATTTCACGGTTTTTATTGGGAAGACTTCGGGAGATGGAGGGAGTCGTTCAAGTAAATTTTGAATGGGATGAACTGGAGCAGCCTGTCACCAACACACATACAACGGGGATGGGTTCCCGTGATGGAATGCGGTCTATGCAATATTCAAGAATGAGAACCCTGGATGTTACTCCGCCGCAATATGACGCTGATTTGCAGGGTGAGACGGTGTCGCTTGTTAGCGAATTCCACGATCTGGATAACCGTAAAATAGGCCAGTTGGTTGTGAAAATTTCTTTCTACGACCTTATCGACAGGATCGTCAAAACTCCCTGGTGGAAGAGTAATAAAGCTTTTCTGGTAGATCAGAAGGGACATATACTTGCCCGTACAGAGTTGTTTGAAGAAGCGACAGAGCCTGTTGATCCGACACGGCTATTCGGAACAGAAAGCAATTTGGAACAAAAAACGCTTGGTGCATTGCAAAAAGAGAGTTTCGGAACTGTTTTTGGTGAAGGTATGCCGCCAGAAGAAGTGAGCGGCTTCTATCGTTTGCAGGAGGCTCCCTGGACGATGGTGCTGATAGCGCCCGGCAATCTGGCTTTGCAACCTATCCTGAAGTTCAGGAAATACTATTTTCTCACTGGTGGTATCGGTATCATTCTAGCGCTTCTGCTGATACGTCTGACGACAAGTACTACTGCTCATGCCATCAGCCGGGTGACAGATGCCGCACGCAATCTGGCCAAAGGTGAATTCGGCGAACCGCTGGTTGAACGGGGGCAGGACGAAGTCGCTCAGCTGACAAAGAACTTCAACATAATGACTCGCCAGCTCAAAGAACGCATGCTGTTGCAGGAAGCAATGGGGGTAGCACGTGAGGTCCAGCAGAATCTATTGCCGCAATCGAGTTATCGGCTGGAAGGGCTTGATATCAGCGGGGCGAGCCTCTATTGCCAGGAAACAGGCGGGGATTATTACGATATTCTTCCCGATAAAAAAGAGCAATGCAGGGTGAATGTTGTGCTTGGTGATGTTGTTGGGCACGGTATCGGAGCTGCACTGCTTATGGCCTCAATCCGTGCATTTATTCGTTGCCGTACAGCGTTACCGGGAAGCCCGGCAGAGGTGATTGGCGACGTAAATGAACTCCTTTGTAGAGATACCGAACGGTCGGGAAATTTTGTAACACTTTTTTATCTGGTTCTTAACCGGGATGAGCACCAAGTTCAGTGGGTCCGCTGTGGCCATGATCCTGCGATTGTGTATAATTTGGTGAATAATACCTTTTCAGAGCTTCGTGGAGAAGGGCTTGTGCTCGGATTCGACAGTGAATGGGAGTTTAAGGAGAGTACCCTCAATTTACCTGATGAATCCATAATTCTTCTGGGGAGTGATGGCGTATGGGAAACGGAAAATGAGCATGGTGAACAATTTGGCAAGGAGAGATTGAAGGATCTGATTGCCAAAAAACATCATCAAAGCTCAGAGGAGATCACCACTGCAATAACAGATGAAGTGACCCGCTTTAGAGGGAATAAACCGCAAGACGATGATGTTACACTTGTTGTCATTAAGACGACAGTGTGCAAAAAGAACACGTGAAAATGAAAAAAGACTCTACGCAAACATCACCGCCTTCGGTAATTGAAAGATCACTCTTTTACTGGGTGGTAAAGGGCAATGGCAAGCTGCAGGTTGTATTGTTGATTGCTATTCTGCTTGTTGTTGTTGCGCGTGTACTTCCACTTGAAATGCAGAAGAGAATCATTAATGAATCAATAGCGTTGAGGCAATTTGATCATCTGGTTCTCTATAGTATTATTTATCTCAGCTCTGTTGCAGCCGCAAGTGGCCTGAAGTTGGGTATCAACTACCTGCAGACGATCATTGGTGAGAAGGCAATGGTGGCAATGAGGCGGGAGCTGTACAAGCACATACTCACGCTACCACTTGCTTTTTTCCGAAAAACACATCCGGGAATGGTAGTCTCTTCACTTGTAACCGAATTGAGTACAGCCGGATCATTTGCAGGAATGGCCATTGCTGTCCCGCTGACTAATATCCTTACCTTGCTGGCAATGGCTGGTTATCTGCTCTGGCTCAATACTAAACTCGCTTTGGCAACGCTTGGAATTTACCCGATTATTGTTTTTCTTCTTCCTTATCTGCAGAAGAAGGCGAATAGCGCCAATACTGTGCGGGTAGACTTATCTCGAAAAGTTGCCAGCCAGATTACCGAATCAATAACAGGTATTCAGGAGGTACAGGTTCATGGTGCCTACAGCCGTGAGAACAGTAAATTCGGAGAGTTGGCAGAGCTGCTGCGCAAGGTTCGTATACGTTGGACATTTCTTCGCTTCGGGATAAAAACCACCAATAATTTTTTCGTAAGTCTCGGGCCATTTATTGTATTTATGTTCGGTGGTTATCTTATTCTACGCGGTGAGTTGGAACTCGGTGCCATGGTAGCATTTCTTTCTGCTCAGGAGAAGCTGTACGATCCCTGGAAAGAGTTGATAGATTATTATCAGGTGTATCAGGATGCGAAGATTCGTTACGAGAGAACCATGGAGCATTTTGCAGCAAGTCCAGATTTTGATCCGGAATATATCACTGATCAGACGCACACCTTCACTGGTGGAATAGTTGTGGAGAATTTGTGTTTTGAAACCGCCGAAAGAACACGACTTCTTGATGATGTCAGCTTTTCACTTGACCCGGGAATGCACCTGGCTGTAGTTGGATTTTCAGGAAGCGGAAAATCGACATTGGTACAGTGTATTGCACGTATGCACAAATATAGTGCCGGACAGATCACTATTGACGGGTATGATGTGCAAGAGCTCACCAAAAAAGACATAATTAGTAATGTCGGATACATATCTCAGAATCCGTTTGTCTTTACCGGCTCCATACGGGAAAACCTTCTGTACGCGGATCAGGCGGTACGCGAAATAGGTGTGAGTGACGATAAGGTTGAAAAAGTGGAGATTCCACGTGATCGGCTTATTCTCTCCCTGCAGCAGGCCGGGCTGTTTGTTGATGTCATGCGATTTGGCCTGGAAAGTCTGCTCGAGGCAGACAATAAAGAAATGGCGAAGAAAATTGTCCAAGTCCGGAAAAGCTTTAGTGAGAATTTCGGGGATCGTCTTTCAGGATATCTGGAATTTTATAACGCAGAACGATTTCTTTATTATTCAACGATTGCAGACAACATTCTGTTTGGAACAGCTCTCGACCGTACCTTGAGTATAGATAAGCTGATAAGCAATGAAAAGATGCTTGGTTTTCTGCGACATGCCAATCTGAAGACACCATTGCTGGAGTTAGGTATTGAGCTTGCGCGGCAGACTGTTGATATCCTGGCCGGTTTTGATAAGGTCGATATGTTCTTTAAGTACAGTCCGCTGGAGCCGGAGATGCTTGGGCAGTGTAAAAAACTGCTTGATTACCTGCAGAATCATGAGCCTTCAGAATTGAATGAGAAAGAAAAAATCTTTTTTATCAAGCTGGCTCTCAGATTTATTCCTGGAGTACACAAAACCGCAAGTTTGACACCAGAACTTGAACAAATGATACTTGCCGGTAGATCAGTCTGGGTTAAGTGGAGTGAAAAGCATTATTCCGGTAAATTCAGTCATTATGATGAAAATACATATATTTTCGATCAGTCGATCTTAAATAACATTTTCTTTGGCAGGGTGCGAACCGATTTGCCTCATGCCCAGGAGAAGATCAACCAGGCAATTATTCAGTTGTTGATCGAGCAGGACGTTCTCGAGGAAATTGCGGGTATCGGGATGGAATTCGAAGTGGGTAGCATGGGTGACAGGCTCTCCGGTGGACAACGGCAGAAACTTGCAATTGCAAGAGTATTGCTTAAACAAGCCAAGATTATCATCATGGATGAAGCAACCTCGGCGCTCGATAATAAATCCCAGACCCGCATCCAGAAATTGATTGAAACACGTTGGAAGGGTAGAAAAACTGTAATTTCAGTAGTACATCGCCTTGATACAATCAAAAACTTTGATAATGTGGCGGTTATGAAGGCAGGAAAAATCATCGAATTCGGGCCGTATTCCAGCCTGATGGAGAAAAAGGGGGTACTGTATGAGCTTGTCTCTGGAAGGCGGTAACAGGCAGATCCCGGAGTTGCAGCGAAACATGGAAATCCTCAAAGAGGTGTCATTTTTTGAAGGTTTTCCGGTGGAGGTACTGAAACTTCTGGCATATTTATGCGTCCGTGGAGAGTATGAAGAGGGGGACATCATTTTTGAGAAGGGTGATGATCCCGGAATGGCTTATTATATCTTATCAGGTTCGACTGTGCTCGTTCGGGATGGTAGTCAGGGGGAGGAAAAACTCAGAAGCTATGCCGCAGGCGAATTCATTGGCGGATTTTCATTGCTCGGACCGATGCCTGCTCTTTTTACATTACGGGCTGAAACGCAACTATCGGCGATTATTCTCACCCGGGAACAATTTACCAAAGTACTGGAGCAGCATGTTGAGTTGAATCCGCTGTTGAGAAAGGCAATGCTCAAGCAACTTCGGCGCTGGGAAAAGCTCAACATCGAAGAACTTGATACCTGCTGTCTGCAGAAAGTCGGTGTAACGTTGCTATGAAAATCACCTTCCAGCTTAAGGCATCACTTGATCGGCTATGTTCGCTCTGCAAAGCTGTTGAGACGTTGCAGAATTCGATGTTCTGCTCTGATAAGCAGATGTTCGAAATAGTGCTGATGCTGGAAGAACTGTGCGCGAATGTGATAAATTATAGCGGAGCCAGGTCTATTGAAGTGAATTTGTATAAGCACTGGGAAGAACTGGTAATCACCATTACCGATGACGGTGATCCATTTGACCCGACAAAATTGCCGGAGGTCGATATAACTCAGCCGCTTGAGAAGAGATCGCCAGGGGGCCTGGGTATTCATCTTGTACATCATTATTCAGACAGTTTTGAATATACGCGCAAAGATAATAAAAATATTGTGACCCTGAAAAAGGTCATTTAAAACATATATTGTATAGGATAACGAGGCGAAAATTATGGATTATTCAGTCGCAAGACAGGAAGATACAGTAATTGTAAAGCCGATAGGCCGGCTTGATTCAGTAACATCGCCGGAATTTGAAAAAAATATGGCCCAGTACCTGAAAACACCAGGTTCAAATCTACTGCTTGATTTTGATGAACTTGATTATATTTCGAGTGCCGGACTACGTGTCGTGCTCAATGCCGCCAAGGTTTTCAGAGAGGTGGAGTTTCAGTTCGCTGCGTGTAATATGCAGGATCATGTTCGAGAGGTTTTTGAAATATCAGGTTTTGACAGTTTTATAACTATTTACGATTCTGTAAGCGATTTTCTCAACAGAGGGGCCTGAAAATATCAGGTAAGTTTTAGTGTAGTGCCTGAACGAAAACCTGCAAATTTGTTAAGTTCAAGGCTGGCTTTTTTCTTTTCCTGCAAGGCACGACTGATGGAGCATAGCAGCGCTATGTAACAGAAGGCGTAACGAAGCCAGGAAGTGAAAAGGGCGAGCAGAATTAGACATCTGAGGCATGACAGGACACTATGTAATGGGATCGAAATCAGTGCGTGGTCCAATTGTGTTTCCATTTTATATACAGTATGAAGTGCGGCCAACATCTTCGAATACATCCGTCTCTTTTGATGGAGCAATTGCAACAGTAATTGTTTTTGCAGAAACTGAGGCGTTGGCACGTGCCAGGGCCGCCCGGCATGTAGCACGTGAAGAGTTTGAAATTATTGAAGTGAAGCGGGCAATGCTGATCAGCCAACATCATGTGACTCACATGGGTGGTGTGTTGAAAAAGGTATATCTGAAAGCCGAACAGGCAGGGATTGCTGCAGTAATTGATGGCTGGCAGGCAAACCGATAAATACTTCGGAGACGAATCTGCCTGTGAATTTTTTTTAAAGCACGGTGAGGAATTGAACGTGAAAGATGATATAGGAGAAAGGCTGGTAAGTGCCTTGAAAGATCCTCAAAAATCAGAAAGCAACGAAAGTTTCATGAAGGCCATGGAACTTACCAAGGCCTATGCAAGTTCAGGATCTATTACACATTTTAGTGCAGTGGCCAGGACATTTTATGAGCTTTTTGAAATGTTTGAGACGGGCAGGGATCCACGGCAGAAATAAGTGGCTATAATGGCACGCAAGCAGGTGAGGTGGCTGACGGTAATTGATCAAACTATAGGCTGCCTGCGCCTGAGATATTGGCCCAGTTCTCCTTCACCGCTGTCATGTTTCCTCACCACCTCTTCGAGGTATCTGATATTTTTTGTGATATATTCCATGTACAGGTTGCAATCCAACTGCCACCATTCCTGAAAATGCGTCCGCATTGAGATGCATTTGTTAGTAAATGACTTCTTGAGTCGATTCTCAATAACTTCGTGATAGAACGTGGTTGTCTGCCGCATGAGAGCAAGTGACGACGGGTGCTGCTGGATGCCGGCATCCTGTTGCTCCATATAAAGCAACGGGAGGCTTTCCAGATAATATCTGTCGGCCATCTGTGCGAGAATATCTGCAGTTCCCAGTATGTGGCCGGCAATTTTAATTTCTTCTGATTCAAAGTTGATGGTATCTGGTTCTACAGTCAGGTTGGTACAATTAATGATTGATTCGCAGTTATCGAAGTAGGCACCTGGAAAACCACGCTTATGCATATAGTCCCGGAGAAAGCTAATGGAGCGTTCTTCGTGGGATTTCAGGTAGGCAGCACCTGAGGGTTTCGAGTCTTTAACGGTAAGTAACATTCCGGTATCATGAAAGTACGCGCATATAAGGCCAAGTTTTATGATATCAGGAGGTAGATGCACCGACTCACAATGCAGAGCGTGAAATAACCGGATAGTTGCGAGCGCCACATTGCGGGTGTGTCGCAGGTCATGATATCTCGTGCTACTCTCACGAAACCCTTCAAAATCTCCGGAAAATATTCCGGTAAGGTCTTCGTATATTTTTGTAATGTAATCGGGGTTGCTTTCTGGAGATAACTCTCTAAAAATACGAATCATTTCAGGGAGCGGATCGCCCATGTCACCACCTTCGAAAATTTCACGGAGTTGTGAGTGGGAAAAGTGTGATATGGGCTTTGCCTTTTCTTTCAAATTGGTTGCCGGGTTTTTATTGTGGGTGGGCGCTTGCCTGTTGGTCATAGAATAATCCTATCTATTCAGACCGTACAAAGCAATTGAAACATAAATAGACGTGTAATTTCGGCATGGATGATAGTAATAAAGGAAAGGTGTTATAATTTGGGAAAAATGATTCCTTCGCTGGATTTTAAATATAATTGCATGCTATTATGAGCTATTATGCAAATAATTTGTAGTAAAAAAAAATAGTTAGTGTTTATTCTGGTTTGAGAGTACGTTATTTTGGTAAGGATGCAGCAGATTATCAATCAGTTAGCTGACGATTTTTCAACAATAAAACCAAATAATTAGATATAATTCATTGGGAATTATGTTCTGTCCTGACTGATTTTGGAATTGAGTATTGAATCAAATGATGACAATAACCATCCGGCTTACGAATGTGTATCTCTTGAGTTGGATATTACGCTAGGCTGAGTTGCTTTCAAAATGGAAGATAAAAAGTCCGCTTCAATTCTGGTTGTCGATGATGATGAACTCGTTCGGGTTACTCTGAATATTCTTGTTTCCGCTCTTGGGTACGAATGTCTTGTTGCCTGCAACGGAAAAGAAGCTCTTGATGTACTGGAATCACGAGAGATCGATATTGTCCTTTCGGATATCGTTATGCCTGAGATGGATGGTATTGAGCTGTTGGCACAAATTAGAGAGCATCACAAGAAGACGGATGTGATCGTTGCTACGGGTTACAGTGAACGTGCAAGCTACGCCGATATGATCAAGGCCGGCGCTATGGATTTTATAAAAAAACCTATAGATCAGTCCGAACTCGAAGCGAAATTGGATCGCGCGTTCAGAGAGCGTGAGTTGATTCGAAAACTTGAGCAGCTCTCATTAAGTGATGGCCTGACAGGTCTCTATAACAGGCGTGCTTACGATCAGAGATTTACCAGAGAAGTTGAGAGAGCACATCGGCAAGGGTATCAGCTTTTTCTGGCCATCATTGACATTGATAATTTTAAGGATTTCAATGACACATTCGGGCACCTGGAAGGCGATCGGGTGTTGGTTGAGTTGGCGCATATACTGGAGGAGTGCACGCGTAACAATGTTGATATGTGTTTTCGCCTAGGCGGTGATGAGTTTGCTGTATTGTTACCTCAGACTTCTGCAGATCAGGCAACAGAGATAGTCCAGCGTATTCTCTTGAAATATATAGAATGTAGTTTTGGTAAAACAACTCTTTCCATTGGTGTTGTCTCCTGCAGGCGAAATGTTGATATACCGATGAGTGAAGATGAAAATTCTATGAAAGAGCGGGCCGATCAGGCAATGTACGATGCTAAAAACAGTGGGAAGAACTGTGTGATCTGCCGGATTTAACGTAAATATTCTCATTCAAAAAAAATATTTAAAATTTCTGTTTTTCCGTTTCGTAGATATTAAAAAAGCCTCTTATCCGGATTGTCCGGATAAGGGGCTTTTTATTTTTCGATGAAGACGAAATGATTAATCGAGTGCTTCTTTGGTAAACGATTTATCAGGAGCTACCGGGTAAACACCGTTAAAGCAGGCAAGACAGAAGTTTTCTTTTGGCATCCCTGTTGCCTCCACGAGACCCTCAAGGCTCAGGTAGTGCAGTGAGTCGAGGCCGAGATATGCTGCGATCTGCTCTACTGTCTTATTGCAGGCAATGAGCTGAGCTTCCGATGGGAAGTCAATTCCATAATAGCAGGCGTTGCGGGTTGGTGGACAACTGACCACCATGTGCACTTCTTTCGCTCCGGCTTCTCTCAACGCACGAACACGACTTTTGCCGGTGGTGCCGCGAATGATGGAGTCTTCAACAATTATAACACGCTTGCCTTTTAGAAAGCCGCGTACCGGGTTCAGCTTCACTTTGACATTGAAGTCACGCATGGACTGGGTCGGTTCAATAAATGTGCGGCCGACATAGTGGTTACGGATAACACCCATTTCCAGGGGGATTCCAGATGCCTGAGAATAGCCGAGTGCTGCATAATTACCTGAGTCGGGAAAAGGCATGACAAAGTCGGCGTCAATTTTTGTTTCGCGGGCAAGAATTGCACCCATGCGTTTTCTGGCAAGATAGACGCTGCCGCCGAAAATGTCAGAATCTGGCCGGGCGAAATAGACCTGCTCGAAAATGCAGAAGTTGGTTGACTGTTTTGGCCACGGGAAGATTGAGCGCATCCCGTCCTTGTCAAAGATCAGCATTTCGCCGGGTTCAACATCACGAAGATATTCGGCATCGACAAGATCAAGGGCGCAGGTTTCAGAGGCAACAATATAGCCGCCGTTATTGAGTTTACCGATGCAAAGCGGGCGGAAACCATCCGGATCGCGCACAGCAACCATGGTACTTGGTGTCATCAGCAGCATGGAGTAGGCGCCTTGCATGGCAAGAAAAGTCTCGCGTAATGCCTGCTCCAGTCCTTTTTGGGCAGCCCGTGCCATCAAATGAAGTACAACCTCACTGTCCATAGTGGTCTGGAAGATGGAACCGCGTTCTTCGAGTTGATTTCGAAGTTGCAGGCTGTTGGTCAGATTACCGTTGTGGGCAACCGCAAGAGTCGTGCCCTTGTGTGTTACCAGGAGCGGCTGGGTGTTGGTGATATTTGAGGCACCCGTAGTCGAGTAGCGGACATGACCGATGGAAATGTTTCCTTTAAGGGTTTGCAGAATGTCCTCAGAGAAAACTTCAGGAACAAGGCCCATGCTTTTGTGTTGGGTAACCTTGGTGCCATCTGAAGTGACTATTCCGGCACTCTCCTGCCCTCGATGCTGTAGTGCATAAAGACCGAAATAGGTCAGTTTGGATGAATCATTGTGACCGAAAATGCCACAGACACCGCATTCATGAGTCGGGCGAAGGGCCTGAGGCTTAAAGTTATTATCTGACATAAATAGGTTCCATTGGATTGCTTCGTACTGCAATTGATCTGAACTGTAATTTATCAGGTGAGACAGTAGATGGCATGCAGGGAAATGCTTAAACCGGATTTTTCAAACTTCTGGCAGCTTCATATAGCGATGTCGAATATTCTCGTCACGTTGAATGACTGACAATATTAACAGAGAGCGCATCGCTCTATCCATGAGGTCCGGACTAAATGGTGAAAGGCACAAAAACATACGCC
The DNA here is from genome assembly GCF_005116655.2 of Desulfosediminicola flagellatus. GTDB lineage: Bacteria > Desulfobacterota > Desulfobulbia > Desulfobulbales > Desulfocapsaceae > Desulfopila > Desulfopila flagellata. Next base: position 6,136,005 of record NZ_CP050698.1, read on the forward strand.
TTTGTGCCTTTCGTCTAAATACAAGAACGAATTTTTATAGCATGTGGAGCTTTAATTCAACAAGAAAGAATCTGGTGATGCAACTTTTCAACGAAGCGTTAGTGGTTTAGAAAAGAGACCGTAGCGCTTTTCAGATTTTACCATACAGGCAATTTCTTTTTCCCTGACATCACCATTGAGTCTATTCTAGCCGATTGCTATAACGTATATCAACTCTGTAAGACTTACCAGATGGTTTAAGTCGAGTTGTTCATCGGTGGTATGTACATTTTGCATACCTGTGGCAACAATTGCAGTGGGCAAGCCATAGCCATTAAAAATATTGGCATCACTTCCCCCACCTGCGGTCAGGAATTGCAGGTTTTTTCCGGTTTTTTCACCTGCTTTTCTAACGCGCTCAATGACGGCAGAATCCAGAGACAGTCTGAGTGCAGGGTATTCAGCCTTGGTGGTAATGTTGAGTTGAGGTCGGATAGTGTTTTCTGGTGATGGATTACACCATTCCTCTACAGTTTTTTTGAAAACATTTTCAATTTCGGTAGTATAGATGGAAAGTTTTTCTGCAGAATGGCTGCGTACCTCACCTTTAATAATCACCTGTTCCGGGACAATGTTGGTAGCCACTCCTCCGTGAATAATGCCAAGGTTCGCTGTGGATTCTTCATCAAGCCGACCAAGCTTTGTCTCATTAATTGCCTTTGCTGCAACCTGGATAGCACTGATCCCCTTTTCCGGATTAAGTCCGGCATGTGCTGCGGCCCCCGTGATTTCAATAGAAAATTTATTAGCTGCAGGAGCGCCATAGATCACAGTGTCTATCGAGCTTGAATCAAGCGCGTAACCGTAGGTAGTATGTAACTGCTTATAATCAAGGTTCTTTGCACCGAGAAGACCAACTTCTTCACAGGTGGTGAGGATAATTTCAATAAGGCCGTGTTTGATTTGCTGCTCTTTTATAAGCGTTAGCATTTCAATGATTGCAGCAATGCCCGATTTATCGTCACTGCCAAGAATTGTATCTCCGCGACTTGTGAAAATATCACCAGTTCTATCCACCTGAACATCATCTCCAGGCTCCACAGTGTCCATGTGGCATGCAAAGAATACTCCTTCGAGATCATCATGGTTGCTATTGAAGCGGATGATAAGGTTACCGCATTCTGAACCAGTTTCCTTGCTGGAATTATCTTCTAGTATTAGATCTGCACCGAGCTCTGCAAAAACATTTTTAAGATGTTTAGCAATGTTGCCTTCACGACGGGACGGACTGCTTATTTCACAAAGGCTGGTAAAGGTTGTAGCCAACCGTTCACGTTGAATATATTCTGACATAAAATACCCTTTATAAAGGAGTGATGGACTCGTAAAAAGATCTGTCGACGTTCTCGAAGTCTTCGCCTATCGGAAGTCTGCGCTTATCGGATGACTATGTAAAAAAGTTCGATATACGAGGTGTAGTCTTTTCTCGCAGGGTCTCAACAATACATGTGGTATGTTGAGGCCCTGTGAAAAACCTACAACGAAGGAGATCGGTCTTTTTACGACGCCATCAAGAAGTGTTATTTTTGTAAAAGTACAACGGCATGGCAGCTAATGCCTTCACCGCGTCCGGTAAAGCCCATCTTTTCTGTGGTTGTTGCTTTGAGATTAATTACCTGAGATTCGGTCTTACATGCTTTTGCCAGAATCTCTTTCATGGCACCAAGGTGCGGAGCAAGTTTCGGCTGCTGGCAGACTACGGTGATATCAATGTTAGCGATACCGTACCCTTTACTCTCGGTCAGTTGGATCACCTGGTCAAGTAAATTTATCGAATAGATATCTTTAAACTTTGCGTCAGAGTCAGGAAAATGGCTGCCTATGTCACCGGCACCGAGTGCACCGAGGAGTGCATCACACAGTGCATGGGTGAGCACGTCGGCATCGGAGTGGCCTGCAAGACCACGTTCGTAAGGGATAGTAACACCACCCAGTACAAGCTTTCTCTCTTTCACAAGTCTATGGGCGTCAAAACCGTGGCCTATTCGCATTCGTGGTTCCATTGCCTGCGGGGCTGATTGCTGCATGATGTTCTCTGCCAGAGGTAGATCCTCCGGGCGGGTAATTTTCAGGTTGGTTTCTTCACCTTCTACCAGTGTTACAGGGATGTTTGCATGTTCTAAAAGCATTGATTCGTCAGTGACATCCATATCTGCGGCAGCTTCATAGGCTGTAAGCAGGAGCTCACGTCGTGCTCCTTGTGGGGTCTGAGCCTGCCAGAGATTGTCTCTGTCAACAGTGCCTGTGACCCTGTTTTCACTGCCGCCCCGTTTTAAGGTATCTTTTACAGGCACTGCGGCAATTGCCGCGCCATGTAGTTCGACTGCCTTCCAGCATCGATCGATCAAATCATGTGTGATAAGTGGCCTGGCTCCGTCATGAACCAGTACGATATCAATATCCTTATTAAGTGTATTGAGCCCGGCACGGACAGAGTCCTGCCGTCGCCTGCCACCAGCAATAACGGTGAGTGACTGATGAGTAAGGCCGTGTTCTTCAAACATCTGAACTGTCCGGCTTATCCAGTCTGACGGGACAACGACAACAGTACGGTCTATTTGTGGATGGGTGATAAATCTGCGAACGGTGTGGACTAGCAGGGGCGCGCCCCCAATCTGATGGTACTGCTTCGGGTGGTCGAGTTTCATCCGCGTACCGTTTCCTGCAGCAGGGATGATGGCGGCAACTTTTGGCGTCATTTTGATTCTGTTGTATTCAAAGGAGATGGGCTGAATATCAGCTGTATAACATCTTTAAATAGTGCTCGACCGAAAACCGCCAATTTCCCCAATTTCTTCGTTAGTCTCAAGTTTTAATCATTAAAATACTCAGTGTATTCGAATGGTTAAAATCATTGCTCGCCTTGAAGCTGAGAAAAAATGCAGGTTTTCGTTCAGGCACTAAATAAACAAAATACTGACTGGCCTGAAAATAAAACAGGCCGCTGTAGAGTTATTACACTTCACAGCGACCTTTTAAAAAATGGAGTGGACTATAAGCCGAATTCTGTACCTCTTGCGAGGCCATGATCATTTAACTGGGATGTTGATTGCTCAACACCTCTTGCAACCTACCCGGAGATTTCGGGCGGGCAGCCCTCAAACATCTCCCTATTTGGTCTTGCTCTGGATGGGGTTTACCATGCCTCTCTTGTCACCAAGAGAGCGGTGAGCTCTTACCTCGCCGTTTCACCCTTACCTGATAAAATCAGGCGGTTTAATTTCTGTGGCACTTTCCCCCGGTCACCCGGAGTTCGTGTTACGAACCATCCTGCCCTGTAGAGTTCGGACTTTCCTCACCGGGATAAACCCGGTGCGACCATGCATCCACTCCAAAGTCGTACTTTTTTTAATTACTCTGGTGCCTGATGATATACTATCCTCTGACAAGAAGGACATTCAAGCATCTGATCGCCTTTAAGCAGAATATTGTACTTCTGCGGTGGCAGAGACATAAAGCAACCCTGGCAAACACCCTGTAGAACATTAGCAACAGCAAGGCCGTTTCTATGCGCTCTGAGAGTATCGTATTTCTTGAGGAGTCTCGCTTCGATAGTCTTAGCTTGGTTCTGGCGCTCAGAATCTTTGCTTTTCTTGCCTTTGTTGATGGCTTCGATAGCAGCGCGAACTTTTTCTTTTTCTTCCTCGACCAGAACTTTTTCACCTTTGAGGAGGTTTTTCTCTTCCTCAATCTGAGCGATCAGGGTCTCAATCTTCTCCATGAGAGCAACGATTTTTTCTTCGTTCTCTTTAACGTTCTTCTTGCCGTCTTCGATTTCCTTCAAGAGGGCAGTCTGCTCACGACCGGTCTGAACCTGCATCATCTTGGACTGACGGTCCTTGACGTGGTCCAATTTGTCATTTGCCAACCCTTCAAAATCACGCTTTTCTTTTTCTAAAGCTGAAATTTTTTCGGTAAGTTCGCTGATGTTCTGCTCGCGCTTTGCTAAAGCTGTGATGCGTTCGTCAAGGGTGTTCTGTTCTGACTTGATCTCGTTATCGATAGTGTCGATCTGCAGATCAATGCCCTGAAGAATGATAAGTTGCGCTATATGCTCGTTCAAGATACTTCTCCTGTCTGGGGTTACTCTTGGGTAAGACTGTCTTCGTGCAGATAGACAAAAGGATGCTTTTCCCTCTCTGTCTGCAAAATTTCAATTTTCCAATTATTGGCGTCGGCAAGGTTACCGATTTTCTGTGCCAGTAGTTGAACTGCAGCTTTTTCGGTGCCGTAATGCGTACCGTCAATAATGCAGAAATCACGCTCTTCGGCCCAACGGGCAAAGTTGTGTTTTACTTCCGAGGTCAGATAGATATCTACGCCACTATTGTAGGCGACTTCGGTAAAGTCTGAGCAGCTGCCACCGCAGACGGCGACGCTTTTAACCTGTTCCGGTAATGGTCCTGCCACCTGGAGTGTCGGCAGGCCAAGCACCTTAAGTGCTTTTTTGATGAATTCTGATATTTCAACAGGTTGTTCGTATGATCCGATCCTGCCAAGGCCGGTTTTTTGTTCTGTGCATCCTGCTGATGGCAGCAGTGGAGAAAGGTTGCTAAGGCCGAGTGAAGTGGCGAGTATGTCGCTAACCCCTTCGGCTGCACTGTCCAGATTGGTGTGACAGGAAATAATTGATATGTGGTTACTGAGAGCTTTTTCGAGAATCTTGCCTTCGGGGGTGGCGGTGTTGATGCTGGGGAGGGGGCGGAAAATTACTGGGTGGTGGGTGAGGATGGTATCTGCACCTTTCGATATGGCTTCATCGATTAAGGCGTTGGTAGCATCCAGCCCGATGAGCACTGATCGAACCTCTTGCTCGGGGTTACCAACCAGCAGACCGACATTGTCCCAGTCCTCTGCGAGGTTGAATGGTGCCTCCCGATCTAGCCCATTTAATATGTCCTTAATTGTAACTATCATATAAAAACTGTAGTAATATCAACCCTGCAATAAAAAAAGGTACAACCCCTGTGGGTTGTACCTTTATAATAACTCCGTCTGAAACGGGTATCTCTGCCCGAAGCGACGTTCGTAAAAAGGGGCGGTGTGTAATCCCCCCTTGTCTGTATGCAGTGTGTGTGTAATTCTCAAGGAACCGTGTTCGTGTAACCGATTTCATTGTAATGGTGGGCGCAGTAGGACTCGAACCTACGACCGACCGGTTATGAGCCGGTGGCTCTAGCCAACTGAGCTATGCGCCCTCTGATAATGGAAACATACTATATAAAATAAAATAGCAAATAATGTCAACGAAAAACGTTGAGGGCGCAAAAATAATTTTTCGATTGAAAAGAATGTAGACTGTATTTTGTTCGAGTCAACATAAAAGGTGTTGCCGAGGATCGATAATTTACACTTTAAATATGATATCAATATATTCGTAATCAAAAAACATGAAATGTGTTGTGAGGGCAGGTAATAGCATTGCAGGCCGGGTACTAGGAGGCTGTCCGAGAATAGGAATTTTGGTTAAAATCGAGACATTTACAAAAAATAAGCACAGCCATATAAATGATATCGAAGTCTCATTTCATTCGCTTATCTGCGAGCATTGTTTTTTGAAAATTCCGAAGAGTTTGGGCAGATAGCGTAGACTTCGAAAGGCCATTGTCGGACAGCCTTCTGGAGCATTGCAAAGATAGAATTGGAGGGTTTCCATTACATAACTGTCATGTTACTGGCGAAAAAAACAAGGAGACCTACAATATAATGGAAACCTGAGGGAATGTGCTATATCTTCAATAGGTTTTGTTTGCAATACTTGATGAATCGAATTTTCAATAATCCCTGAACTGGTTTCCGGATTGGGGCTATTTATACATATTCCTGAGCTGTAATTTTAGTGAGGTTCTCGCTTGATATATACCAATCTCCTGCTTTTTCTGGTCGCTGTTTTTCTCTTTACCATGGACGCTGTTCCTGAAGTGCCAATGCTCCCAGGCTGGTCGGCATTAATGATCTTTGTGTTTACTGTGGTAGGGCTTGACCGGCTCTGTGTCTATCAGTTCAGCAGATCGTCTACTCTTACATCGGCCGGATACTTCAGTGCAGAGAAACGATTGTCGATAGCTTCTCTCCTGGTTTTCGGATTTGGTGCGTTGTATCTCTGTGATGCCAAATATTACCTCTCGATATTATCTTTGGGCGGCCATTTGCCGGCACTGGTCAATGTCGGAGGTCTGGCGCTGTTTTTAGCCTACCTTTCAATTATGTGGCGGGTAGCGCGGAGAAATTACCAGCATGTTTTCGGGCGGAGTTATCAGCCTCTTGGATTTATAATAAATAACGTAAAAGCTAATCTCCCTATAGTTCTTCCGTGGGTTGTGCTTTCTCTCTGCTACGACCTGCTGGCGCTTATCCCCTATCATCCTATTCAGGCTGTGCTCGCATCGCAGTGGGGAGACCTCGTGTTTTTCGTCATGTTTCTGCTCTTTGTGGTGCTGTTTTTTCCTCCACTCGTCCGTTGGTTATGGGGGTGTAGGCCGCTCCCGGAAGGTGACCTGAAAGATAAGCTGCAGCGGTTTTGCAAATCCCAGAACTTTAAGGCAGAGCTCTTTTTGTGGCCGCTTTTTGAGGGCAAGGTGTTGACCGCCGGAGTTATGGGATTGCTTCCCGGCCTGAGATATGTATTGCTTACTCCAGCAATAATCCAAACCATGACAATGGAGGAACTTGAGTCAGTTATGGCCCATGAGATTGGCCATGTAAAGCGGTATCATCTGTTGCTTTACCTCATGCTTATCTGCGGGTTTAGCGTTTTTGCAGGACTGTTGGCTGCGCCATTTATCTATTTTGTACTTTCCCAGAATGTTGTCATTGATCAGATGGTTAACTTCGGAGTAAGCCCGGATACTGTTGAGACGACTATGTATGGGGTCGTCATCCTTACTGCGCTTGTGATCTATTTCCGTTTTATTTTCGGTTACTTTATTAGAAACTTTGAACGACAGGCCGATCTGCACGTGATATCCGCTGTTGGCACGGGCAGGGCACTTATTTCTGCGTTTGAAAAGATCTCGTATATGAGCGGGAATATCCGTGATGAGAAGAACTGGCATCATTTCGGTATAGGAGAACGGATTGATTGCCTTGTCGAGGCTGAGCGTGAACCTGAAAAAAGTCGAAAACATGATATAAAGGTGCGTAACAGTCTCATTGGCTATGTAGCTGTTCTTGTGATAGCAATTGCGCTACTCGGTCAATATCCGACAGGGCAGCATCATCAGGAGTATAAAGAAAACTACACTTCAGCATACTTGATAAAAAAAGCTGCAGATGAGCCTGAAAACCCTGCATGGCATCAGCTTTTAGCGACGTTTATGCTCAGTAAAAAAATGGAGGCCGAAGCACTTGCAGCGTATGAAAAGGCATATAGTTTAGAGCCTGCCAATCCAAAACTGATGAATAACATTGCTTGGCTGTTAGTGACCAGTGAAGATCTGACTCTTCGTGATCCACTTAAGGCGCTGACCCTGGCTCGAACCGCTGCGACCCTAATGCCTCAAGGATATATTCTTGACACCCTGGCAACTGCCTATTGGGCTAACGGATTTATCGAAGAGGCTGTGGATGCTGAAAAGCAGGCAGCTTTTGCTGATCCCGGCCAGCGGAACTTTTATATGTCTCAGGCAGAGCGTTTTATGCGGGAAAGCTACGAGGAATCGGTTTCACGCAAAGAATCAGAACAACAAAATGTAATAGAAGGATAACGATGGCATTATTTGGTGCACACGAATCGGTAGCTGGCGGATTATATAAGGCATTTGAACGAATTGACAGTGTTGGTGGTGAGTCGCTGCAGATATTCACCCGCAATCAGCGGCAGTGGAAACCTAAACCGTTAACTCAGGATGAGATTACATGTTTTAAAGAAGCCCAGGAAAAGCATAATGCCATGCCCGTTGCGTCCCATGGATCGTATTTAATCAATCTGGCAACAGCTAAAGATGAGTTGCTGGCAAAATCGATAGACGCGCTTGAACTGGAGCTTGAACGATGCAGTCTGCTTGGTGTTCCCTATGTTGTACTTCATCCTGGCTCCCATGGCGGCGATGGTGTTGAGGCCGGTCTTGAGCGATTTGTTGCAGGTATGGATAATGCGCTTGAATCTGGATATGATGATGTAATGCTCCTTATTGAGACAACAGCAGGGCAGGGAACAGGGTTGGGCAGCGCTTTTAATGAGATTGCCTATATTCGGGAGCATTCACGTTTCGCGCATAAAATAGGTGTCTGTGTTGATACCTGCCATATTTTTGCTGCGGGTTATGATCTTCGCTCACCTGAAGCCTATGAAAAAACGATTGGTGAGTTAGAGAGCACCATTGGGCTTGAGCATATAAAATTCTTTCACCTAAACGACTCAAAAAAAGAATGTGGGTGCAGAGTGGATCGTCACGAGCACATAGGTAAAGGCGCAATCGGTCTTGAAGGTTTTAAGAATCTGGTCAACGATTCCCGGTTTGCCGAGCTACCCATGACACTTGAAACGCCAAAAGGAGAAGATCTGGCCGAGGACCGCGAGAATATCGAAGTTTTACGCGGGCTGATTGAAGGGTAGATTTGGGTCTTCTGGGGCCTTGTCAGCTTAACTCCTTTATTTGTTTGTCGAAGTGCATTGCAAAATAGAATAATGGATGTTTACTATAGTGATGATTTTGTAATCACATGATAACGCTATAGTATTTAAAATAATCCCTTAATCCGGAGTTGATAATTCTCAGTAGCAGTTCGACTGCAAAAAAAATCAGGTGGCAGGTATGTTAAAAGCCCTGTCCACACTGCTGGTTCAAAAAACGGGCTGCTGATGTGAAACTTCTTCAAGGTATATTATGCAACTTCTTAACAGTGATGCGCTTCTCGACATTCTTCAGCGTCACCGCAAAATAAGCGCCAAGCAACGACAGTTTATTACTCTTGAAAAAGGTAAGCAGCGCCAGAAACTGTTGCGATTTGCCCAGAAAAACAAGGTAAAAGAGAGAGTCAGTCCTGATCTGGTTGAGGTCATTGTTTCATTCCAGATGCATATACCCGGCACCAAAGATTTGCTGGATGAAGAAACCATCATGCGCACGGTGGCTAAAGAGACGGGGATGGCGTTCAAAAAGCTTGATCCTCTCGATCTCGATATGGATATTGTCACCAAGACGATTCCGCGCAACTTTGCAATACGTCAGTTGATTTTACCCATCGGAATGGCAGATGGCGTACTTGAGATGGCTGTTTATCACCCGGATTGTCAACCTGTCCTTACAGATATCGAGCAGGCCAATCAGGTAAGTATCAGGGCGGTTATATCCACCAAGTCTGATATTCAGCGTATTATTGGTGAGTTTTTCGGGTTTCAAAAATCGATCAGTGCAGCGGAAGATCAGTTCGGTATTTCTGACGCCTCAAGCGCTTCGGTTGATATTGGCAACCTCGAGCGATATGTAAAGATCTCGTCAGCTAAAGATCTGACATCCTCTGACCAGCATATCAAGAGTGCGGTCAACCATCTCTTTAACTATGCGCTTGAACAAAGGGCCAGTGATATTCATATTGAGCCAAAGCGTAGCCAGACCCTTGTCCGCTTTAGGATTGATGGTGCATTGCATACGATCTATAAGCTGCCAAAGGCGGTTCACTCGGCAGTAACCTCGCGTATAAAATTTCTGGCCCGGCTCGATATAGCTGAGAAGCGGCGACCGCAGGATGGCCGAATTAAGCTTGGTGTTAAGGCGGAAAAAGATGTTGAGGTGAGGGTTTCGACAGTACCGGTTTCATTTGGTGAGAAGACCGTTATGCGTATCCTTGACCCGGATGTAATCTTTCAGGATGTTGAGCAGCTCGGTTTTTCAAAACACGATCTCTCTGTCTACAATTCGTTTATCGGCTCGCCTCACGGGATAGTGCTGGTTACCGGACCGACAGGTAGTGGTAAGTCTACTACGCTCTATTCGACCCTGAAAAAAATTGCTACACCCGAGAAAAATATTGTAACGGTGGAAGACCCGGTTGAGATGGTGCACGAAGAGTTTAACCAGATTTCGGTGCAACCGCTTATTGACGTGACCTTTTCAACAATTTTGCGTAATATCCTGCGCCAGGATCCGGACATCATCATGATAGGTGAGATTCGTGACCATGATACCGCAGCTCATGCGGTGCAGGCGGCAATGACAGGACATCTTGTATTTTCGACCCTGCATACCAATGATGCAGTTTCATCGATTATACGGTTGCAGGATCTTGGTCTACAGCCATTTATGATTGCTTCAACGCTTCTTGGCTGCATGGCCCAGCGACTGGTGAAGACCATCTGCCCTGATTGCAAGACAAGCTTTGAGATAGACAGTGCCGAGTTGCTGAGGATGGGTTTTCCTACCACGGAGAGCGGCAAGATGACGCTCTATAAAGGCGAAGGTTGTCGATTATGCCGCGGCACAGGGTATCGTGGCAGGTGTGGAGTTTTTGAGATTTTCCCGTTTTCCTCTGAGATTAAGCGAATGACTGCGGCAAGTGAATCGAGTACGGAGTTGAGAAAAGTTGCAATCCGGGAAGGAATGACTACATTACGCGAGGACGCGTGGAGAAAAGTACGTGAAGGTATCACTACGCTTGAAGAAGCGATACGCGTAACGTCAGAGTAAGACTGGGAATGAGAGGCAGGGAATCAAGGAGATAAGAGCTTCGGTATGAAAATAGTTTGTCAAAATAAAAAAGCATATCACGAGTACCATATCGATGCAAAATTCGAAGCTGGAATGGTACTGACCGGTCCTGAGGTGAAATCCTTGAGAGCAGGAAAGGCCAACATGCGTGACGGCTATGTGCAGATAGATGATCGCGGTGAACTAAAGATGTTTAACGTTCACATCTCGCAATATTCGTATGCCACCCATAACCCGAATGAGCCGATGCGCGCGCGCAAGCTCCTGATGCATAAACGGGAAATAAAGAAGCTGATTGGAAAATTACAAGAGAAAGGCCTTGCCCTGATCCCATTAAAGATTTACTTTATAGAGAACGGAAAAGCTAAAGTAGAACTTGGGCTGGCCCGGGGTAAAAAACAATATGACAAGCGGGCTACGTTAAAACAACGTGATAGCGACCGCGATATCCAGCGCGTCATGCGCCGGGGTAGTTTAGGATCTTAGACGTTCTTTTTAATGTATTAAAAAGAGTTTCTGCAAGATGCTTATCCCACTCAGTTGGGATTGAATTTGATCTTTTAGATTATTGGGGACGAAACGGATTCGACGGGGATGTGTAAGCTCGTCGTTGCATGCCGAGCTTTCTGTTTGCTCGTAAAACCGACAGTAAAACAATTATAATCGCCGACGATTATAACTACGCAGTAGCAGCTTAATAACCTGCTTACCGCCGTCCACCCAGTCTTTGCCCGTAAGACTGGATCTGGGCGCCGACTCAACGGGCTGGCTTTCGCTAATGGTGTCTGTACTTTAGCTGGCGAGATCTTCATAGACTAGTGTTAGGCTGCTTTGTTTCCGCAGCAATCCTAATGCGAAACTTAAGCCGGGAACTAAGCATGTAGATGCGAGAGGGGAGCATTTGCGGACGCGGGTTCGACTCCCGCCGTCTCCACCAATTAGAAAAGCCGAAATTAATCATTTCTTATGTGATTGATTTCGGCTTTTTTGGGTTTGTACGCTTTTTACCCCACTAATCCCTCTAGCCCGAATGCCAAATTATTTCCCCATATCTTAAATTCATCCTCACCACATTCTCTACGAATTTTTAAGCCAAAAAATCGTCAATAACCTAAAATTACAAAGGTTACAAAGGCAAGTGTCAACAGATATAATTGGTTGCAGTGACGGCTTTAGGGTGTTAGGTTTTGGTGGTAATCGGATAGTTCTCCCTCTTTATTTTTACATACAGATACTGAATACTTCTAATCTTCGATTGTTGTGAAGAGGAGCCATGAATACACCAGGGTATCTTTTCAAGTCTAAGCTCTGGTCTGTATTGTGTTGGTTGTTCTGTAGTATTTTCTTACCTGATCCCGAGTCTGTCTGTGCTGATCTCGCTCAGTCTACATTAGCTATCGTCAATTGGGGTATTGCTGTCACAGAGCGAACTGCTAATATTTTTCAGTTACAATACCAATGATGAGGGCATCAGTAGCTTTGTGGCTATGCCTTTTTTCAATGCGAGGAAAGGGAAAATAAACGTGAGCTCTCAATCTTGCATATTTTCTGGTAGGCCTTTAACCGATAAATTTTTCGGGTTCCCGCTTACTATCTGCCTTACCCCTGGCTTTATATGACATTGGGATTCTAATGTTCAGGACTCAATCAGGGGTATGTTATTACTATTAAGGTGTATTATATTTTTACCTGGTCGGTGAAAAGTGTAAATATCATCGCCAAAAACATCATCTCGATTTAGATAAAAGGAAGCAATGACAAAGATTTTCAGGCCGTTATTCTATGCTATTGCAGGGTTTATTATAGGGGTTGCTCTGATCTACGCCAATCAGATGAGAAACCGACCTGATCTTGAAATCTGGCATCTGGCAGAATTAGATGAAGAGCTGCATGCAGAGTCAATTGAACAACTCGCAAATCTTGATGATTACCGCAAGCAGGAAGTGAAACTCTTCAGTCAGCTTGATTCACTTGTCTATAGTGATAACCTGCGCTCAACAAAAATACATTTAAACAGATATCAACGCAAAAGCTGGAGTGACCCTGCCGCCAGAGAAGTTAATTGGAATCAGACCTTCGAGCTACAAGCTCCAGCCCCGGTAGCCGGAGTCCTGCTTTTGCATGGTCTTTCCGATTCACCATACAGCCTTCACTCGCTTGCTGAGAGCTTACATGCAGGTAATGCTTGGGTTGTCGGTTTGCGCCTCCCGGGACACGGTACGGCCCCAAGTGGCCTGACAGATATTACATGGCAGGATTTTGCTGCAGCGGTGCGGTTGGCCATGCGGCACCTGGCTGAGAAGACTGGGCCGAACGTGCCGCTCTATATTATTGGTTATTCAAATGGTGCGGCCTTGGCGCTTGAGTATACGCTCTCGGGAATGCTGGGTGAACAACTACCGCAGCCTGCCGGTCTTGTTTTTATCTCACCAGCAATTTCGGTATCTAAGGTTGCGGCCCTAGCCCGATTGAATCTTCTGGTGTCGTTGCTACCTGGTCTTGAAAAACTCGGCTGGCTTTCTATCGAACCGGAAATCGATCCATACAAGTACGGCTCTTTTGCAGTTAACGCCGGGCAACAGATATATCTCTTAACAGGCAGAGTCGCGACCATGATGGATACGTTGATTGGCGCAGGAGGATTGAAAAATTTACCTCCTGTACTCGCCTTTCAATCAGCTGTTGATGCAACGATACCACCCCAGGCAATTATCGATAAGTTTATGGATCGGCTCAGCCCAAAAAATCACCATATGGTACTATTTGATGTGAATCGGCTGGCTGCGGATATGGCTCTGTTTAGAACAGACCCCAAGCCTGCTCTTGATTCCCTGTTTGAAAAACCGCTTCCCTTTGCCGTGTCGATGGTTAGCAACCAGCAGAAGAGTACTGGTGCTGAAATCGAAGTGAAGTATAAGAATGCAGGGGAACTTGAGGTACAGACAACAACTCCCGGGCTCGCCTGGCCTGCCGGTGTGTATTCCCTTTCACACGTTGCTCTTCCGTTTGCTAAAAACGACCCTGTTTATGGTGTGAAACAGCCTGGCGATAGTGCCTCGTTTACTCTGGGTTCGTTTGAAGCAAAAGGTGAGAAGGATATTCTTTCGGTTCCTATGTCGACACTTATCCGTCTGCGTTACAATCCGTTTTACGATATTCTGGAACAGATGACGATGGAGAGAATTCTGGCGCCAACCACGGCCGGGAACGAGTAAGATAAAAGAACACCTTGAAGTTGGTTCTGTCTGAAAACTAAAGATATAACCTATTTTAAATTCGAATCCGGATGGTTAAATTTTTCGTGCTCTAGAAAATAGAGCGTTTGTCGAATGACCTCATCGTCATCCATGATAAATGTGTGGCTTACAGGTAGAACCATAAAATCCGTCATCCCTTCAAGTCGGGCGCTCTCCACTGAGACTTTTCCATCATTAGGGCCCGGTATCATGTTAGCCATCCAGAGGTCATAGACGGCAGGGTCATCACCGGTGATAATACCTAAGGGAAATGTCGCTGGCCCCAACTGTCTGGGCAGACTATTGGGCCCGGTTCCTAACTGTTGCCCGGCTGGCCCATTCTGCCATTCAAAGAAAAAATATTCATGTATGTTATCTACCACTTCACTTCCCTTGTTGGGAGGACTCAACATCACTACCCGCCCCAACTCTGGAATACTCTTTTGGGAGAGATAGTAACGAAGCAGTATTCCTCCCATTGAGTGGGTGACAAAATTGATTCTTTCTGCACCCTGCTCCCGGCACTTCCGGATCCCTTCGGGAATCGCTGTCATGGCAAGACTTTCTACTGTTTCACTCCGTGATGGGTAATCGATATTCGCAACACTATAGTTTTTTTCATATACGGCTTCAGTGATATCATCCATAGACCATGATGAGCGAGCTAAACCATGCAGAAACACAACGCACTCAATTGAGCCTGGTCCATTTTGGCTGTTCGCCGAAAGTGGAGTGGTACATGAAATAGTAGTGAGAGCGCTGAATATTGAAAGAACAATGAGGCAGGAAGTCCGAAATTGAGACATGAGAGATCTCACCTAATGTATGTTGAACGTAGAATTGACGAAATGTGATTATATGCGAACGTCACGTACTCTTAGCGTGTGACGAAACTTTCTGCTTAGCGTTGCACCGTGCTTTTGAGTTGATCGGCAATATATTTATTGTGTTGAAGATTAACGGAAAGTTCCGGTTGTGTATACATAGTATACGAAGAAAGACTGACTATTGCTGACTATTGCTGACTATTGGTGAGGGTGTGGGCGGGTTCTATGTATCTACCTTGTTCAGCACACAACTGACCTCGCAACGAATAATATTCTGTCGTTGTAATACCATCTGGTTAACAGGAAAATGCTACCTATTAACTTTTCAAAGCCTCCTGAACTTTCAGGGCAAGCGTTTCTTTTGAAAAGGGTTTCGGCATGAAATGTACACCCTCATCGAGGACGCCACGATGAGCAATCACATTAGCTGTATAGCCTGACATATACAGTACCTTTATGTTGTCGTGTATTGTTGCTAGTGTTTTAGCCAGATCCCGTCCATTCATGCGAGGCATAATCACATCTGTAACAAGAAGATGGATTTTACCCTGATATTCCCGGGCGATATCCAGGGCTTTTTCCGGGGTCTCCTTGGCTATTACATGATACCCCAGCCCCTTTAACATCTTTTCCCCAAGCTTGAGAATAGCAATTTCATCTTCAACAAGCAGGATCGTCTCGCCATTGCCTTGAGGCATTGACTGGGGGACAGGGAAACCCTCTGCTATCGTACCTTTTAGAGCACGAGGCAGGTAGATCTTGATTGTTGTACCTTTATCCACCTCACTGTAGACATTAATGAATCCCTCATTCTGCTTGACGATGCCGTACACCATAGACAAGCCGAGGCCGGTGCCTTCTCCTACGCTTTTTGTGGTATAAAACGGTTCAAAAATATTTGCCAGGGTTTCCTTATCCATCCCGCAACCATCATCACTCACTCCCAGCATTACATATTTCCCTGGAGTAAAGCCAACGTGGTTTCGGCAATACTCTTCATCAAAAACCGCATTACCTGTTTCAATGGTTATTTTCCCTACACCTTTGATAGCGTCTCGCGCATTGACGCACAAATTAGCGAGGATCTGGTCCAGTTGACCCGGGTCTATTCGAATTATCCATAAATCAGGTTTTGGCAGCCAGGCAAGATCGATATCCTCACCGATCAGACGGCGTAGCATTTTTAAAAGTCCTTCGACTGTACTATTAAGGTCGAGCAGATCAGGTGAAATGGTTTGTTTCCTGGCAAAAGCCAGCAATTGCCTGGTGATATCTGCAGCTCTTCCGGCCGCCGCCATAACCTCGTTAAGATCCGCAACCACAGGGTTTTCGGCTTCAACCTGCTCAAGTGCAAGTTCGGTAAAACCCATTATTACATTGAGCATATTGTTAAAATCATGCGCCACACCACCTGCCAATCTGCCAATCGACTCTAATTTCTGTGACTGAACCAGCTGTTTTTCAAGATGCTCACGGTTTGCTTCTCCTTCAATACCTGCTTGCTGGAGGCCAATTACATGAAGTGCATAGGCAAGGTCTCCCGCCAGTTCTAAAAACAACAATCTTTCTTCCGCATCGACTTGCAGTCCTTCAGCGAGGGCGACGACCAGATACCCATAAAAAGTTCCTTCAAAGCCAAGTCTTGTGCGTAATATTGCTCTGTCTCTATCCTCATCTATAGCTTCGCAAATATTACAGACGTTTTTTCCTTCCTGATTGATAAAAGATTCATCTTCCAGGCTATTTCCCCGGCAACATAGAGGCAGCACGTTCTGCTCTATGGCGCTCTGTAATGTCTGAGAGTTTTCTGCTATACCGGCGGCGCCCCATTTTGAGGGTTTATCTTCTTCATCAGTTAATACAATAATGGCACAGTCATATCCTCGATTATCAACCAGAATGTGACTGCAGGCCTGTATAAGTTTTTCAGTATCATTTTCACGAATTATGAGTTGGTTGATATCCCGTATAGTTCTCAGGACCTGATTCAGGTGGGCGATTCTGTTTTCGTTGCGCTTTTGTTCGGTGATATCCTGAAAAGAACCGCGAATCTGAGCAACTTCATCATCGATAACATATGGAACGCCGATAGTACGAACCCATTTCTGTACACCTTTAGCTGTTGTCAATTGCAGCTCAAGATCGTAAGGTTTCTTCTCTGATATCGCTTCATTAATAGCTTTTTCGATTTTCGTCCGATCCTCACCGTGGTAAAAGCTCAAGCCCAGGTTCATATCAGCTTTTTCTGCTGGGTCCAGATCATGGATTGCTGCCACTTCGTCAGTCCAGGAACCTAGACCGGTGCGGGTATCAAACTCCCAGCCACCAATTTTTGCGATTTCACCCATCTGCCGCAACAGATTAGCCAGATAGCGCCTCTGCTCAGTTGCTTTCTTTCGTTCGGTTATGTCACGGGCAACCCCTTGAATACATAGAGGCTTCCCTAGCTGATCATGAACAACTCTACCGTGAATTTCAAGAGGGACCATCTCCCCATTTTTTTTCAACCAGTCAGTTTCGAAGAGAAGACTTTCGGATTCATCTTTTTGGGCCAGCTTAGTCGTGAGGAACTTTTTCATATCATGAAATACTTCTTCACTACAGTGATCGGCCAAACTGCTGCCAAGCCACTCATCTTCACGAAAGCCTGTTACTTTGAATATGGCTTTATTGACAAAGGTGAACGTGAGATCAAGATTCAATGTCCAGATTATGTCGAGAGCGTTATCAGCCAGAAAGCGATATTGTGCTTCACTATCCTGCAACCTTTTCTGGACTTCACGCTCCTCTGTCTGGTCACGGAAAACTAATACAACTCCGGTGATATTGCCTATATCGTCCCGTATAGGTGCACCACTGTCGGCGATTGCTCTTTCCGTGCCGTCTTTTGCAATAAGGAGAGTGTGATTTGCCAGGCCTACTATACTGTTTTCAGACAGGACTTTTTCAATCATGTTTTCACAGGGAATGCGGCTTGTTTCATTTATAATGTTAAAAATCCCTGTGATATCTGCCCCCAGAGCATCAGATTCCCTCCAGCCTGTAAGTTCCTCCGCGACCTGATTAATCATGGTAAGTTTGCCGGAAGTATCAGTGACGATAACAGCATCACCGATGGAATGTATTGTGACTTGAAGCTTTTCCTTTTCTTCTGCTGCCGATCTTTCCAGTCTTCGGGTTCTATTAACAGTAAAAAAGGCAATGTAGAGTGAGAGGCAGACCCACAATCCAAGAAATATTGTGGACCACCATCTCATTTCTTGGTCTACACTTTCTATGTTCTCTAGAAAACCAGTGGCCTTATTTCTGGCATACTCTGCCAATTCTACCATTTTAATTTCAAGTTTTTCTACATGGGCAGCTCCTTCTTGCCTGGTTATTCGGGCAGACTGTTGACGGTCACCTTTTTGAATGGTGGCAATAACGCTTTCCCGAATAGGGGCCCATTGCTTAAAGAGTAGAAGAGCCTCGGCCACTAATTGCTTTCCCTTCTCACCCAATATCTTTTCATCAATAATGTCCAATTGCTCAAAAGTATTCTGCTCAAGACTTTTCACTTCTGCAATTGCTGTATCAATGATGCCCGGGTCAGTAAAAAGCACCACATCTTTCATGTTGCGGTGCATCTTGATTATATTGGTGTGTACTTTGAGCGAGGCATTGGAAACAACAAGTGGATGGTCATAAATCGTTCTGGTCAGCTTTACCAGATTACTGGCTCCATGAACAGAAAATGTAATTTGAACCACATAAAGCACCAACAGTGTTGCAAAAGCGTAAATAATTAAACGGGTAATACTCGTTTTTTTTGGCATTTCCATAAAATATTCCAGTGAGGATTTACTGGGTTATGTCGTTTTGAATCGAGCAGAAATTACGTGCTTGAGCATGTAGCAGTCATTACTTCAGCTTTTCTCGACAAGGTATCACAGAATACAGATAAAACTGATAGCACAATAAACGTGTAAAAGGGGTACGTCCCTAAGTTAGCTGGGTTAAATGGCAACAACATTGGAGAAAACCCGAATGCGGAGGTTGTCTCCGAGAGAAAGCAGCATGAGTCAAATGACGTGTGGAATACATTGGCACCATCCACATTCTAGGGTATCGATAATTTGATTGCAATCTTTTTGAGATTAGTAATTACTCATTTTATATTGGTTTTATTGTTTTTTTTACGAAATATGACATGGACCTTACTCCAAACCAGGCATATTGGGACACGAATAAACTCTATTTCACTTGCGCCTCGCAGTGCACTAAAATTGAGGAACAATTTTACGACTTTTAACAATTTACAAAGCTCTTTTCTGGTTTTAAAAGGATGCTCATTTTTTACAAATTGTGTCGATAACTCTTCTTTAATCCTATCTGTGCTAAAACTTGTGACTGTTCTGCAAAATGGCCCTGGAACGGTTATCAGGCAACTGTTACGCTTTTGCCAGCGATGCAGGGTACATCTTTTGGGTTTGCAGATAAGCTGAAAATTGAAGTTGTGCATAGAACGTATGTGGAGAGAGCCTGACTTGGCAGTTGCGTCTGGATTCTGTTTGCCTACCGGGTTCAACACTCAAAGTGATCTTGTAACTTGTAATTATCTGTTGTTGTAATACCATCTGAGTAGCAGTCCTCCTAGATCGATGCAGTAATTGAACGCCATCGTATTTTTCAGATAACTCTTTTTAAATACACGTTAATTCGGTGCCATGGTATGGTTGCTCATAAGATCCAACATTCAGCCAGGAGGCTATGAGAGATATGTACTACGACATCATCGGGGATATTCACGGGCACGCGGATAAACTTGAAGATCTGCTGCTTGAGCTAGGGTACGCAATGACTAATGGCGTCTATCGGCATAATGATCGAAAAGCTGTATATGTCGGGGATTTTATAGATAGAGGCACCCAGAATCGAAGAGTTATAGAAATCGTGCGGAATATGGTAACAACCAGGAATGCTTACGCTGTGATGGGCAATCATGAGTATAATGCCATCTGCTACCATACCCCGAAATCAGGCATCGATTGGCTGCGTCCCCACACCAAAAATAAATTCAAGCAACATGAGAGTTTTCTGGCAGAGTACCCAATAGGATATCCTGATACTCAGGATGTTATCGAATGGTTTAAAACCCTGCCTTTATTTATAGACTGTGAAGCACTGCCTTTTCGTGTGATACACGCCTGTTGGGATCAGCGGAAGATAGATTATGCCAAAGAACACTATCTGAATCACAACAATGTGATGAGCGGCAGGAAGCTTGAGCAGTCTGCGATAGAAGATGAGGATCCGTATTCTCTCTTCAATATTATCGAGAGGCTATTAAAAGGTGTTGAAGTAGGTCTTCCGCAGAAGCCTGAGAAAATAACCTTTCTCGACAAAGACAAGTTTGAGCGCAGTCGGATACGGGCGAAATGGTGGGGCAGTACCAATGCCAGTTATCGGGAAATTGCTTTTGGCTATAGTAAGCAGACTCTTGCGTCGTTCCCTGATGACCAGCGACCGGGTAATAGAGAAATCCCATTCTACAGTGAAGATGAAGTTAAACCCGTTTTCTTTGGCCATTACTGGATGAGAGGTGATCTGGAACTGCAGCAGGAAAACGTATGTTGCGTTGATTACTCGGCTGGAGTTGGTGGTGAACTCGTCTGTTACAGTATTGAAAATCCGGGTGAGGGCGGCAGGTTAAATGTCGCCAACTTCACAAGTATATAGATTTTGAGGTATGTGATTGTAATCAAAAACAGTCTGCTACCTTGAAAAGAGTGAAGACCGACTGTGTTTTTTGTAATCACCTGCAGCAACCTGTATTTTTCCTCGCAGCTCATCCCAAACCTGGGGGCAGATGTCTTTATTGTAGCTGGCCTGAATTTCGGCGTAGATTATTGAAGATCGTGATGAAGGTCGTTTGGGAGGGGCAAACCGGCCTCAAGAATCATTGATCGTGCAAGCTTTGTGGCAGCGGTATGAAAGAATTCTGTGTTCAGGCTGTCTTCACCTCTGAGCATTTTTATGGTGTTTTTGGCCATCGAGTAGAGCAGAATCTGGCCGTACAACAAATCTGACCAGGCAGCTGCTTCAGCTTCTGTGGCTTCTGGATTGATATGGCGATAAAAGTTTGCCGAGCTCTCTGAATTTGGTCTGAATAGTATCTCAATCAGAGTGGTCATTGCGCTGGTAGGGCTTGCCAGTTCCCGCAGGAGGATTTTGGCTTCCCATTCAGGTCTGTCTGGTCTGAAATGATAGTGAAACGTTCTGAAGACAGTTGTGCGGATTATTTCTGCCTGGCCTTCGGAAGTTTGAGCGAGAACCGGATTTTCGGCGATGACGTCGGCAAATATTGTCGATTGACTTCTTCTGTGTGCTGACAGGCAGGCTTCGGTGTAGAGTTTTTCTTTACTGCCGAAATGATAATGAATGGCACTGAGTTTTACGCCGGCCATATCTGCAATCATTCTGGTGCTGACCCCTTCATAACCGTTGTCTGCAAAGAGTTCACCAGCGCTGCTAATAAGTAGATCTTTTGTGGATGTTGTTTTTTTCATCTGGGTGTTGTCTTGCTTCTGTTGATTGGGGGGAGACACGAAGTAACTCGCATATTCTGTGAAGAGTAAGTTTTTTTCTTCATCATTGCAGGTGTTTGGCGAGTTGCTGTGAAGTGTTCAGGCTAAAGTTGAAAAAGGCGAGAGGGAAAGGCTGTGCACCTTTCCCTCTCACAAACGAACCGCTTAATGAGAGAGAGTAGGGCGTTAGGGAGATAAGCGATCCGTAACTTGTAATTTTGACTGTTTGATTTCACGTTAGCAATTATCTTTTTACGATCGGGCTGTTTGGCCAAGTGATCATTTTAGTCAGTTTGTAAAGCTGACAGACAAAACGTGTGGTCGTATGAACAATATATTAGGTCAACTGACCTAAAGTGTCAAGTTGAGATTCAATATCTTTCTGTTATTTATGCAGGAATTTCATTTTGGTTGAGTACGGTGCTGTATGTAAAGAATATCTGGAATGTTATTGAGACGATATCCGATCTATATAGTGTAAAAAAACTGCTGCCTGCCTCTATTGGGAATGGTGTGATAAGATGATATTTACAGGGGGAGAAGGATCAAAAACGACATTCTGAGCAGGTGGCAGCAGGATGTCTGAGTAAATACGAGGAAAGTAAAGGATGGTCAGCATCGAAAAACTCGCAGCACTCACACCAGAATCTGGGGATCTGCTTTGTACAGAAATCATTGGTGAGCAGCATGTGCAGGTTCGCCAACTTGGCAATCTGCGCTGGATGAATTTTGGAGATGTGCCACTACAGTCGATAATCCTGATTGAAGATCCCGCTCGGTTAATCTTTCCCTACACTGAAGCGATGATGGCAGCTTTTCTTTTTTGTGAGCATCCAGTAAAGCTGCTCAACTTAGGTTTTGGGGGGGGATGTCTTGAGCGTTTTCTCTGGTCTGTGAATCCTGAAATACCCATTGTTTCAGTCGAATCGAGTGAAGCAGTGATTTCTCTTTCTAAACGATATTTCTCTATCCCTGAGAGTTTTCAGGTGTCTAATTTATCTGCAGAGGCGTATCTCAACCAATCCAAAGGGCAATACTCAATTATATTCTGCGATATATTTGATGCAGACGGGCATCCGCCCTGTATGACTGATCCCGTATTTTTTTCAAAGGTGTATGAGCATCTTTGCGAGGATGGAGTTGCGGTATTCAATACCATTGTCTCCTCCGAGCAGGACTTGATCGATATACTTCTTCCACTACGGTTGTCTTTCCCATGGGTATGCCTCCTTGATTTGCCAAGGCTTAACAATGTTCTGCTTTTTGCTTCCAGGCAGAAACCACCTGTTAATGTAATTCTAAAAAATAGAGCAGAAAAGCTTTCAAATATAATGGGTATTGATTTGTGCGAAGTAGCGGAGCACTTAACACTGTTGCCGAAAAGCAGGGCTACCTGAGTCTCATATTCATTTCGTCGCGCCTGAAATTAGCACCTTACGGATCTCAACCGCCTGGGAGCTTGGCCGAGAATAACAATTTTCGCTCAGATCAAGGCAAACTCGAAAAATTACCGGAGACATATAATCGATATCTCGGAGTATCGTTCCTCGCTTACCGGAGGATAATTTTTCGAGTTTAACGAAGATATGGGGGGAAGGGCATTCTCGGACAGCCTCCTGGGAGTGATGCTGTGGCTTAATTCGATGAATGCCAGTCGTGAAGATTTAGAAAATTGTACAAGTATAATAAGGTGTACAAGTATGAACTGTTTGCCTGAGGCTGTTTGGGCAGTTTAACCGAGTGGCAAAAAATATGAGATCACATTTTAGGGAATTTAAAAATATCGACTGTGACCCTTATCTTGAGTCTGTAACAGGCCAGATCCAGCATATCAGTTTTCTGGACATTAAATGCAATGATAACTGCGAGATTATGCCGGAGCATTTACGACGAAAACGATAATAATTGAGGAATTATGGATGTGATTAAGATACCGAAAACGCAATAAATAAAAAGGATTTGAACAGGAGAGAGCAGGCAGCCTGCAAACTCCTCTGCGCGTGTATCGCACAGAGGAGGATAAACAAGCTGGATAGAGATGTAATCTACGACTGTTTTACGGAAAAATTCTCAAGCATAATAGCCAGAAGCTTACCGTCTATTGGTTTTGGCAGATACTCGTCCATTCCGGCTGTAAGGTATTTTTCTCTGTCACCGGTTGATGTATATGCAGTCATGGCGATAATGGGCAGACAGGCGTGTGCGCGGTATCTGCTATCGGAGCGCACAATTTGTGTCAATTCCATGCCGTCAATTTCCGGCATCTGAATGTCGGTCAATAGTACATCAAAGACATCCGCAGTTTGAAGAGCCTTGAGTACTTCTTTGCCGCTTTTAACAGAAGTGACACTATGACCAAATTTTGAGAGTACGCGTGAAAGAAACAGTCTGCTGATATTGTCATCTTCGGCAACAAGGATCTTAAGGGTCTGCTGGGTTGAATCCTTATCGTCGATTTTTGTTGATTTACCTCGAGCGGATCGGGGTGAATGTGGTGATGGCATATGAGCTGCAACAGAGAACCCGGTATTAAATGAAATCTCGCAATTGTGGGGCATATTACCTCCAGGCAGTATGTGCTTATGGGCTGGTTTTTGAAAAATTATATACGTAGCTCAGCGTATTGCTATGACAGGTTGAATTTCTATGCCTGCATCGTGCTCTACTAAGAGATTTGTCTACGATTATTTTTCAATTCCGATGGCCATGATCAAGGTTGACCGAAATTAATGAAGCTGACCCTTGATCTCGCGTACTGATGGGGGGCGATTTCGTACTCGATATTCTGGTAATATTGAGTGAGCGGGTATTAATGGCTTCCTTGCTGTAATATCCTATCTGTAGGATACCTCATTAAGATACGCACACCCTACCACATGTCTTCTGCTGTTTGCAAGTGTAATGGTCATGTTAGTTATTGTTTTATAGTAATTTTTTTAACTCCCTTGTTAGAGTGTGTCTGTTGACCCATGATGCTTTTTGAAGGTGAAAACCTGTAAGTGATTACAGCTATATGAGTACGGGTTGCCAGTACCACAATGTAATAAAAATCAGGTAAATGGTAGCAAAATGCCAAATATGGCAAGCATGACGCCTGAGACTTTCTCTATATAGAAAATAGTACGGTCCATGAATTTTTTTATTGAGGTGTTGGCAAGGACCAGAGCGACAGTGCAATCCCAGAAAAAAACCACGCTAGTCATCCACAACGCATACATGCATCTGCTAGTAAGGCCTGTCTGTTCTGATACCAGAACTGTGAAGAGTGATAGATAAAAGATAGCATTCTTCGGGTTGAGAATACCTGAGAGAAATCCGAGAACAAACTGATGCAGGACACTTTCAGTCTGTAAAAAATTACGTGGGTGTTTTTCATGGAGTTGTTGTCTCGGCGCTTTGATGAGCATAATTCCTATAAATACAAGATATAACGCACCAAGGTATTGAAGCATGGACATGAGCCATTGCATTTGCCGAATTGCCTCAATTCCTGCAACAGCGCAGATGAGATAAACCGCATTGGCAAAGGCAATCCCTGCACAAATCGCAATGCAGTATCGTATTGGCAACCTGATAGATGCCTGCATAATAAGAAAAAAATCAGGTCCTGGGCTTAGCAGGGCCAGAAAGTGGGCTGTAGCTATAAGTGCAAATTCCATATCATCCTCCGTTGTATGTTTAAGAGGATGGTACTGCTATTTTGCGTAGTATTATTGTACGAAATTGAGGCGGTATTCCAGTGGGGTGACTGTCGTCATCGCTTTGAAATGGCGGTGAAGATGGCTTTGGTCAAAAAAGCCGCATTGAAGGGCTGTTTCAGTTATATCCATTCCCTGCTGCAGAAATTTTCTTGCCTGCTCAATTCTGCAATTCATTCTGTAGGCGTGCGGGGTGATTCCTGTTTCGGCCTTGAAACGGCGCAACAGCGTGTATGGGTTGCTATTAAGGACACTGGCCAGGGAATTGAGGGTGTAATCTTTCTCCAGATCCTGCTTCAGTATGTCTTTGAGCTGCTCAATAGATTCGAGTGTGGAATTTTGCTCAGATTGCGGGCTGCATACCTTCCTGAAAATTGTGGAGACCAGATCCACCAGCAACTGTTCTTTTTCCTGAAGATGAATTTCTGTACTGAGCAAGTGCTGCATTACCCGGCAGTAGCTGTGATAGAGTTTTTTATCATTAACCTGGATCTGGTCCACGGAAATAAATGTTTCAACATTCCAGAGTGAGTTCTGCACTGCTGTGCACCATTCGACATCAAGGTACAGCATATAATAGCTTCTTTTTTCGCTTTGAAGTGGATTGCAGGAGTGGAGTGTTTCCGGATTGATAAGCGCCAGTGATCCCGGGCTGAGCGTTGCCGAATCACTGCCGACAGTGTAACAAACAGCTCCTTTGCTTACAGCACCAATGCTCAATGTCGAGTGGATATGCGATTTGAAGGGGGAGGAACTGCTGGTTGAGTATCGGTATTCTGCAAAAGGGAGCTCCCTATCTTTTTTAAACGTTTCACTGTGCATGATGCTTTTCTACCTGCCCATGTTTTGTGCAAGGAATTTATCTAATTGGTTAGCGAATTTTTGCCGATCTCCAGCATTGAGTGGTGGCGGGCCACCTGTTTCTACGCCGTTATTTCTCAGAGAGTCCATGAAATCTCTCATGCTGAGTATGGATCGGATATCTTCGGTCGAATAAAAGTCGCCTCGTGGGTTAAGGGCATGACCCTTTTTCGCAATTACTTCGGCAGCAAGTGGTATGTCAGCAGTGATCACAAGATCATTTGCAGACATTCTTTGAACAATTTCATTATCAGCTACATCAAGGCCTGCCGGCACTCTGATTGTGGTGATGAGATTTGACGGTGGAGTGCGTAATGTCCGGTTGGCTACCAGTGTCAACTGCGTTCCCGTGCGCTCTGCAGCCCGATAGAGAATTTCTTTGATAACAACCGGACACGCATCGGCGTCGACCCATATTTTCATAGTATAGCCTCAAAATGATGATCTGGATGTGGGAAAAGACAAACAACATATCACATTTTTATCCAAAAGAGAAAAACAGATACAATTAAAGCTTGCCATCTTAAAAAATATACAGTACAAAGTCCCCTCTCAACACGCACCAGTAGCTCAGCTGGATAGAGTACCTGACTACGAATCAGGGGGTCGGGCGTTCGAATCGCTCCTGGTGTACCAGTTTTCCCAGGCAGTTATCCGTTATTAACGGGTATCGGGTCTGTTTCAATATATAGGGCAGGTACTTTCTAAGTACCTGCCCTTTTTTTATTCCGATTATGTGACTCGTGTCCTGTCATGCCTCAGATGTCTAATTCTGCTTACCCTTTTCATGTCCTGACTTCGTTACTCCTTCAGTTACATAGTGCTGCTATGCTCCATCAGTCATGCCTTGCAGGAAGAGAAAAAACTTCACATTATTACAAAACCTGACACATGACATGACACGAGCTTTTCTTTTATGATTACCACCGAATCTCAGCCTTAGATAGAGAGGTGTAAGGCGTGAGGTGACAACTATATCAGTCCAGAAAGAAAGGCAAGTTTCTGTATTTGCATAGATACTAGTGGTCAGATTCTGAAAGGTTTTATACGCCTGACGCCTCACTATACTGGCTGAGGATTATTGGTAATCAGATTTCTTTTTAATCCGTTACCTATAGAATTATTTTCCAGCTTGACCTGTGTCAAAGAAAAAACAAATTATGCGTATAGTATAGAGACATGTGACGGTTTGGTGGCTCTGCCACGGATTCGAAATTCAATCCTACTATCGGAGGTGCTCTATGAAAGTGCTCAAACTTGATGAAACAAATGAATTCACCGAAGGTGCCATGAAGCGGTTCTTTCTGGTTGAAACTTCAGAATACTTTAAGATCATAAATTTTAATCTTGATGCTGGTGTGACTTTTCCGGTTCACTCTCATGATCTGGATGGTGAACTCTCAATTCAAGTAGTTGAAGGTGAGGGCTTTTTCCTTGGTGATGCGGGTGCTGAGATTCCGGCCAAGAAAGGAGATATTCTGGTCTCTGAGATCAGAGAGCCTCACGGTGTGCGGGCTGAGACGAGAATGCGCATTGTGGTGACCATTGCTCCACCGATTTAATGATTCTGTTTCGACATGCTGCTTCCAATGTGATTCATGAACGGAAAAGAGAAGATATTCTATCTGTATATACCTTCTTACCCTGTAATGGTGTGAATATAGGCTGCCAGGGTTTGCAATAACCTGCTTCCTGAGGCTAAAATACATGTAGTTTATAGCCCGATTTCACCATAATGGTACTTCCTCGCGGAGTGCCATACCGGGGATGATCACATGGAGCAGCACACAGGTTTTTTGATTCTATTGGCGGTTGTTCTTGCCTTGTTCTTCGGCGCAATTTTACGCCACATTCTTAAAAAGATAGCAATTCCCTACACTGTATCCCTGTTGGTTATTGGGTTGGGGCTCGGTTTGCTCAAGCGCGGAGGAATGTTTGATGACACCCTTTATATGCTTGGTGAGTCGATTGAGCTCGTCGCTGCTATCGATCCGCATCTTATCATGTTTCTTTTTTTGCCGACGCTGATCTTTGAGTCGGCATTTGCAATGGAAGGCCATCTGTTTCGTCGGGCATTCACCCAAATTGCCATCCTCGCTGTTCCCGGCCTTATTCTCTGTACGCTACTGACCGCTTTTCTGATTAAAGCCTTTTTCCCGTGGGATTGGAGTTGGCCTGCTGCCCTGCTCTTTGGAGCGTTGATAAGTGCAACTGATCCGGTCGCGGTGGTGGCACTGTTAAAAGAATTAAGCTCTCGAAAGCGGCTGGAGACCCTGATTGAAGGTGAATCATTATTAAATGACGGTACAGCGATTGTCTTTTTCGCCTTGTTTTATGGTTTTGTGGCAGGTGACCAGCAGGCTAATTTCGATGCAGGGATAATTCCCCTGATAGGTTGGAACTTCGTGGTGAAGGTCAGTCTGGGAGTGTTAACCGGATTGTTTTTTGGCATGCTCGCTATCGTTTTTATCGGCAGGGTTTTCAAGGATGCAATGATTGAGATTACCATCTCGATTGTCGTTGCGTATCTTACGTTTATAGTGGCCGAAAGTTTGCTGCATGTTTCAGGAGTTGTAGCCGTTGTTACTCTGGCACTGCTGTTGGCAAGTGTCGGTAAAACACGAATATCACCTGAGATTGAAGGATTTCTACACCATTTCTGGGAGATGATGGCGTATATCGCCAACACCCTGATTTTCTTGCTGGTAGGAGTAATCATTGCCCTGCGGGTACAGCTTGATTCGCCAGCGTCATGGGGAGCGTTGTTCATTCTCTTCATAGGTATCATGATCATTCGTGCTGTATCTATTTCAATGTTCCTGCCGCTTTTACAACGCATTGGTCTCGGGATTACACGAGAGAAATCTATTGTATTGATCTGGGGTGGTTTGCGCGGCGCTGTTGCTCTTGCTCTTGCCCTGGTGGTTGCGCAGGATCGGAGGATACCGAGTGAACTGGGTGACCAGATACTCTTTTTGACAGCTGGCATAGTGGTACTCACTCTTCTTATAAATGGTACATCCATGCAACTGGTGCTGAAGTGGGTTGGGCTGGACAAATTGCCTCCGGCCAAGCAGAGCACTGTCGATAAGGCCAGAGTTCACATTCAAAGAGAAATGGATGAATTATTACCAACACTCAAGGAGAATGGTTTTTTTCAGGGAGCAGATTGGGATCAGGTAGAGCAAAACATTGGTCTTGTGGCTGCAGGCACACACGACTTTTCTGAAGAAAAAAGCGCTTCGCCGCAGGAGTTGGAGTGTGAATTCAAACGACGCATTCTTGAGGCAGAACGAAGCAATTACTGGTGGCAGTGGGGGAAAGGATTGCTTGGAGGGACCGGTACGAATATTTTGATAGATGCAGTCGAAAAGGCCCTCGACGGTCAGCCGACAATCACACCACGACCGATGCTGCAAAAGCTGTGGAAGATGCCGATGATTGCGCAGTTACTGGGAAAGATCCCCTTTGCTAAAGATTTTGCAGTATCAGTTTCTTTTGACAGGCTGGCGCTTGGTTATGATGTTGCGAGAGGCTTTATCTATGCACAGGATGCAAGCCTTGAGAGAATTCCCCAACTTGCCCCTGATGATACGAGTGCTGAACGGGTCCGAAAAGAAATACTCAAAAACAAACGGGATACCTATGAGCGTATCGAACAGTTGCGTGCAGCTTTTCCTGAAGTTGTGGTAGCCATAGAAACCCGGGCAGCCTCAAGGTCTTTACTCAACAGGCAGCGTTCAGTGATTGATAAACTCATCGGTAATGGTCTATTAGATACCGCTGAGGCAGATCGAATGCTTGAAGAAGTGAACAAACAACAACAGCGACTGCGGCAGACTCCTACCCGTATTGAAACGCTTTCTCCCGAAGCTCTTCTGCGTCAGGAGAGTTGGCTCAAATCTGTAAAACCCGAAACTCGTGATCGATTGCTCTCGGCAATGGAGGTGCGGTTTCATGCGGCTGGCGATGTGCTGCTGCATTTCAGTGAATCAGGGATGTCTCTGGTGGTTATTGTTCGAGGTGCTGTGGCTGTGTCCAGAAAAAATGCTAAGCGACAGATTGTAGATGATATTCTCGGACCGGGGGCTGTGCTTGGCATAACAGCAATACTCTCAGGTGACCGGGGAGAAACTGTGCGTGCAGAGAGTCCCGTAGAAGCTCTCTGGTTTAATGCCGTTACGATACAGGAACTGATGTCACTGGATGATGTCTTCGCACACAATATGAGAGAGTTGACAGGTGCCTAACCCTGCCTATGAACCATAATTCCAAACATCAACCTGACAGATTGCGTGAGATCTTTGAAAACGCAACGAAAGGACTAAGGTTAAAGGGGTTAGGACTGAGTAAATTGCATTGAAAATGCAATACGTTTCTAAAACACTCAGTCCTTTTACCTTTGGCCTAAGTCCTTATACACGCTTCCAGTCTATGCAGAATGCTGGTAAAGCAACAGATTTGGCAGAAAATAACGAAGAGTTTGGAACAAAGGTCATTTTCGGACAGGCTTCTAACCCTTGTTCTTAAAAAGTTTGCGTACATCTTTAAGGTGCCTGGATGGGCAGATGACGATAACCTGTTCATTTTCGTTAATCTGGGTATCGCCAACAGCAATATTCCAGCTATCTTCTCTTCGCACGCTACCAATAATAAGTTTGTCGTTATAGTACGGGTCAAGCTTTGAGAGAGGTTTTTTGGTAATTTGTGATTTCGGACCTGCAACAAGTTCTACCACTTCAGCGTCAAAACCGTGAAGGTGAGCCACCGAAAAGAGCTCATTTCTACGGATATATTTGAGTATTTCATTGGCAGCCATAACCTTTTTATTCAAAGCGATATTCGAACCTGTCGTAAGAGCAAGTACCAGATAATCTTCTTTTGTAACCAGAGATATTGTCTTGGCTTCGCCGTTGTTGTTCACTTTCTTGTGCTGGCGCAGCAGGTTTTTGGCGAGAAGGCAACTCATGATATTGGTTTCGTTCTCACCTGTTGTGGCGATGAAAGTATCTGTTTTCAACAGACCGCCTCCGAGCAGTACATCGGCGTCTGATCCGTCACCGCATAAAACCTCTGTGTGTGCAAGATGATACGAGAGCTCTTCTGCCCTGGCTTCATCTTTTTCCATCAAGGTGACTTTTACTGATTTTTGTAACAATTCAGCAACTCGCATACCAACAAGCCCGCCACCCAGCACCATCACCCGCTGTTGTCGATGCAACTTCATATCCGTAAGTTTCATGAGCTTTGGCAAATCACGGTTGGCTGCCATGATAAAGACCTGATCGTGTGGCTGGAGTTGCTGTTCACCACCTGGAATTATGGTACTGATTCCTCTGGCGACCGCCACAACCCTGAATGGGAATTCGTTAAATTCCTGAGCGATAGCTTTAAGCTTTTTATTGGCAAATGGAGAATCGTCGCCAATTTCAGTTGCCAGGAGTTGAATCTGGCCATCGGCTATACCAACAATCTCGTTACCTGCAGTAAGTTTGATAAGGCGTACAATTTCCTGGGCTGCGAGCTCTTCAGGGTTGATCAGCAGGTTAAGTTTCAGGTCATCTGAGGAGAGAATGGAATCAGGAGTACCGAATTGTCGTGTTCGCACTCGGGCTATTTTGCTGTTGATACCAAAGCGGTCACCGATAATGGAGGCGAGCATATTCACAGCATCGTTATCGGTGGCGGCGATAAGATAGCGCATTTTTCCGGCATCTGCTTCTTTCCAGCATTCGATATCCATGGCGCTGCCTTTTATCAGGCGGGCATCTATCTGGCCGTCGGCGAGGGCGAGAACCTTGGGGTCTGGTTCGATTACGGTGATTGCGTATTCTTCATGGGCAAGCCGTTTGGCCAGGTAATAACCGACACCACCGAGACCGAGTATGAGAATGTTATCCCGTTGATTTCTTTTCTTGTTGAACATAGTCCCTGCTGCTTTTAGCCCATGAATAATATGGTTGAAAATAGGGCTGGTCGTGCCACTTCGGCCGGTGCTCGAAGGAGGGCGGGATGAGTAGTGTAATTACAGATTTTCCCGGATGAATTATGTGATTCTCTTACATGATTAGCAATTGCTTGTCAACTTGACCACGGTGGACAGGGCGTGGAATGCTTGTTGCAAGAAGATATATGGCGGAGATCCACTTAAATCAATTATTGACGAAGGAAACAGCGGCATGGATGTAAGTATGGGTGCGTTAAATGCTCAGGCGATGTCACTCAACAAGGCAAGCGTCGGGCAGGAGATTCTCTTGAAAACACTTGAAAAAAGTGAAGGGACTAAATTGAATAATACAGCAATGGAGTCGCGCCCGGTTGAGAAGGCTCAAACCGAGAGGCAGGGGCGTATAAATCTGTATGCCTGATAGTGATTGTTTTAATATTCGCTATTGAATTACGGTTGTGAAATTCAATAGCGTGGTCCGGGCAGTTGAAATCGTTACTGTCGTGCGGCCTTTTAATCAAGTTCCCACTCTTTTTTAAGATGATTCAGTCCTGAATGATTGGTCAGATCCAGATGGATTGGCGTAATTGATACATAGCCATCGTGGATTGCATGAACATCTGTATCTTCATTGGCATCTCTGACCGGAGTTCCGCCTCCGATCCAGTATCGCTTTCTTCCCCACGGATCCTCGGTTTCCTGAATAGCATTTTCCCATAATCGTCTGCCCTGACGTGTTATACGGATCCCCTTTGGGTGCAGTAGTGGCGGCACGTTCATGTTGATGAGTGTATTGTGCGGAAGAACATCATCAAGAATTCTGGCGGCCATTTTTTTAGAGAGTTCTCCGGCTACAGTAAAATCATACGGTGCCTCTCCTGCCAGTGAAACTGCCATCGATGGTATTCCGTAAATGGTTCCTTCCTTGGCAGCTGAAACTGTTCCTGAGTAAGAAATGTCATCGCCGATATTTGGGCCTGCATTGATCCCGGATACTAAAAGGTCAGGCCTGATATCAAGAACTTTGCCGAGTGCCAGTATTACACAGTCTGTAGGAGTACCGTCCACTGTGTAAGTGTCTTCGGCAATTTCTCTGACATGAAGAGGCCTGCTCATGGTGAGCGAGTGTGAGACAGCAGAGTTGTCTCTATCAGGTGCCACAACGATTATACGACCAAGCGGTGCCAGAGTTTGGCGAAGAGTTTGTATTCCCTGGCTGTGGATGCCGTCATCATTGGTAACAAGTATTGTGGTCATAATGTGATCCTTGTTGATCGGAAAAAACAGGTCGAGACATGATTGGGGTCAGTGCTTATATAGATTGTACATCATAAGCTTCCCTGGTTGCTATATCCCAGAATGCGGCAATAACCGGATTGCGTCTATTTTTTTGTGCTGTACATATGCCAACGGAGAATGGTTTCAGTTTCGGTGAAACATCCAGTATCGTGACCTGCTCTTTGAGGACACTCTGGTCAAGTACGAGTTTAGGTACGACACCGACTCCGCACCCCATGCCAACCATGGCGATTATCGCTTCGTTCCCAGCCACTTGTGAGTAGATATTGGGTTCTATAGATTTTTTTTCAAACCAGCGATCAACCCGGTCCCGGCCAAGACCACGTTCCGGGACTATTATTGGTGTGCGGCGCCAGTTGATATCGATCCCGTTATAGGTGATTGTCCGGGGATGATTGTCCGGAGCAATGAATATGAGAGGTGTTTTTATCAGTTCTATGAAATCGAGACCTTCAGGCTGTTGATCGGGTAAAGCTGCGACAGATATATCCGCTTCACCATTATATATTTTATAGAGTGCCTTGGCTGCATCTCCTGTCTGCAGATGAAGGAAAACGTCGGGGTGTTCCTTCCGAAATCTGTTGAATATTGCAGGGAGAATAGAAAGAATTGCAGTAACCGAGCAGTAGAGGGAGAGTTCACCCTGTAGTGTGTCGTTACGCGAGAGAGAGTTTTGCAACTCACTCCAGCGATTGATGACTTCTTCAGCGTATTCTCTGAAAACGACTCCGGAAGGGCTGAGGGAGACCGAGCGTTTGTCACGGTGAAAGAGTTCGTGACCAAGTTCGTTTTCAAGGCGCTGCATAGCTCTGGTCAGACCTGAAGGAGTGATGTTGCAGGCCTGGCTGGTACGACCGAAATGGAGAGTTCCTGCAAGGTGCCGAAAAAGTTTAAGTTCTCTGATATTCATGGTATTAGGGAAACCGTAGCAAGGCTGGCCACTGTAACTCAGTGATTTGCCATTTTTTCAACAGGGGTGCGTGTATTGCGATATATGCAACACTGTATCACGAACAAATCACTTGACGCAATAGAGTATTCTCAATATATGACGTCTAATGCCGAAAACGCGCAGTTTGTTCATTAAGGAAAATCTTACATCAGGGAGATAGAGATGGGTGAAAATTATTTCAATACCCTGCCGCTTCGTCGGCAGCTTGAAGAGCTTTCCCAGTGCCGCTTTATGGATGCTTCAGAATTTGATGGAGTTGAGGTTCTGAAAGGAAAGAAGGTTGTCATTGTAGGTTGTGGTGCACAGGGCTTGAACCAGGGATTGAATCTTCGTGACAGCGGTCTTGATGTCTCCTACGCTCTGCGCGAAGTTGCAGTGACTGAAAAACGTCAGTCCTGGAAAAATGCCACAGAAAATGATTTTGTTGTAGGTTCTTACGAAGAATTGATTCCTCAGGCTGACCTGGTTATCAATCTTACTCCGGACAAACAGCATACAAATGTTGTTGCAGCGGTCATGCCGCTTATGAAAGAAGGTGCCTGTCTTTCTTACTCTCACGGTTTTAATATCGTTGAAGAGGGTATGAAGATCAGAGACGACCTTACTGTTGTTATGGTAGCTCCTAAAGGACCAGGCACCGAGGTTCGCGAAGAGTATAAGCGCGGATTCGGTATCCCTACCCTGATAGCTGTTCATGGTGAGAATGATCCAAAGGGCGAAGGTTGGGATATTGCTAAAGCATATTGCTGTGCAACC
Source organism: Desulfosediminicola flagellatus (assembly GCF_005116655.2). Classification (GTDB taxonomy): domain Bacteria; phylum Desulfobacterota; class Desulfobulbia; order Desulfobulbales; family Desulfocapsaceae; genus Desulfopila; species Desulfopila flagellata. Next base: position 6,170,835 of record NZ_CP050698.1, read on the forward strand.
GGTGGTGACCGTGCTGGCGTCCTGCAGTCGTCGTTTGTCGCAGAAGTAAAATCTGATCTTATGGGCGAGCAGACAATTCTCTGCGGAATGCTTCAGGCAGGTTCTCTTGTTCTTTTTGACAAGATGGTAGAGAAAGGCATGGACGCCGGATATGCTTCCAAGCTGGTTCAGTATGGTTGGGAAGTTACCACAGAGGCGCTTAAGCACGGTGGTATCACCAACATGATGGACCGTCTTTCCAATCCTGCAAAAATTAAAGCTTTCCAGCTTGCAGAAGAGTTGAAAGGAATTCTCCTTCCTCTTTTTGAGAAGCATATGGATGACATCATGTCAGGCCATTTTTCCAGAACCATGATGGAAGACTGGGCAAATGATGACGTTAATCTGCTTGGATGGCGTCAGGAGTCCCTTGAGTCCGCTTTTGAGAAAACACCAAATGCTGATGTTGAGATTCCTGAGCAGGATTACTTTGATAAAGGTATCCTGATGATCGCCATGGTTAAAGCCGGTGTTGAGATGGCATTTGACGTTATGGTTTCTGCTGGTATCAAGGAAGAGTCTGCATACTATGAGTCATTGCATGAGACTCCGCTTATTGCAAATACCATTGCACGCAAGAAACTCTACGAGATGAACGTTGTTATCTCTGATACAGCTGAGTATGGCAACTACCTGTTTGCTAATGCAGCCAAGCCATTGCTTCAGGAGTTCATGAAGAATATCGATCTTGATGTTGTTGGTAAAGGTCTTGAGAATGCAGGCAATGGAGTTGATAATATTGAACTGATCAGTGTAAACGAAGCGATCCGATACACCGCTGTTGAAGTGATCGGAGAAGAGTTGCGTTCTTACATGGGAGCTATGAAAGCTATCATCTAACTTAGAAGATACTACCTGGTTTTCATTCGAAAACTATCTAGCTCACGCACTATATTAAGACCCCGAAAGATAAAGATATCTGTCGGGGTCTTTTTTTTTTTCAAAAAAAAAATAAAAAAAGGCGTAAATGTAATTTTGTACGATAAACGTAAGAGCCTGTTGATAGGCTGGAACAAGATTAAGCAAGAAGAGCGACAGACCAGTGCGGGGCCACAACCAGACAATGTCTTTTTGGCCGGTTACTCGGGGGGATGTATTGTAACTGACTGAACTGACGCATCGGGGGGTGAAAGTTTGGGTGAATTGATGTTTGATCAATGGCCTCCGCCTGCTGTCCTCTCTTGCTTTTTCTTTTCTCCTGGCCAGGAAATCACTGTATGTGCAGATAGTCATTTAAAGCATTAATCGAACCAGAGATTTTATTAGGAGAAATACATGAAAAGAGTATGTTTGTTGATTGCTGTTGTTTTTACTTTTATGGCAGGGTTTGTAGGGGTTCCAGCAGAAAGTTTTGCCAAGTCGACGCAAAGTGAGAATACTGCAAATCAAGTGCTTTCAGGTCCCGTTGATATTAATACCGCTGATGAGGCTATACTCAGTTCATTACCAGGAATAGGTCCGAAGACAGCAGAGGCGATTACTGATTACAGAAAACAGCATGGTAATTTCAAATCGGTTGACGATCTGCAGCAGGTAAAAGGAATAGGCACCGTGAAACTCGCAAAGCTTAAGCCTTTTTTGAAAAAGATTTAACTGTATTATCTCTCGAAGTACCTCTCTTCTTTATTACGGCAGGTGTTGCCCACACCTGCCGTTTTTTTGTTTATTGCCAGGGGCAATCCATTATTTCCTATTTCAGATATTTCCGGTATCGTTGATCTTTTCAGGGGACCTGATTGCTATTTGAACTAAATAGAAAGCACACTGTATTAGTTGGTGCTCATGTTCAGTCAGATTGGATAGGCGAAAATCTGTTTTCATTTGTCTTTCCAATGCAATTGGCCTAGGCTGAAAAAAAGTTTTCCGAATATTTTACAACGTATCCATGTGCTAGGGTTGTGTGGTGAATATATAAAGAACGCAAAAGGGGAGTGTGACATGCAGGTGAAAGAGCTGATGCAGCCTGTGGTAAAAAACTGGTTACAGCCGGAGTTGACATTGCATGAAGCCGTATGCGCCATTCGAAAGGCACAGCGGGAGGGTGTTTTTTCAAACGGAATGGTTGTTTTGGAGGATGGTGTTAAACTCGTCGGGATTGTTTCAATAAAGGATATTATTCGGACGGTTATCCCGTCGTACATGGAGAATAATCTTCGCGAATTTACCTGGGACGGAATGCTGGAGGAGCACGTGCAAAAAGCACGTGAGGTTAAGGTGTCTGATATCATGTCAAAAAATGTACTGACAATCAGCCCGAATGCTTCACTTATGCGATGTGCAGATTTGATGATAGATCATTATCTCCAGCAGTTACCTGTCGTTGATGATTCAGGCCGTGTTCTGGGAATAATCCATATACATGATCTCTATATCAGGATTGCTGATCTGATGTGTGCGGATGAGGAGTAATCATGGAACCAACAGCAGCCGGCGCAGCCTTTCCTATAGATTCGACATTTTGGATAGCTATTGGGATTTTTTCATTTGCTCTGATTATCATAATGTCGGAAAAGATTCACAAGACGGTTGTGGCGATCTTTGGTGCATCGTTGGTACTGGTATTAAAAATACTGGATCAGCATGAAGCATTTCATCTTGAGGAATTTGGTGTTGACTGGAATGTAATATTTTTGCTGGTTGGGATGATGATTATCATCAGTCTGATCAGACCCACAGGGATGTTTGAGTATATAGCTATCCGCAGTGCTAAACTTGGTCGCGGTGAGCCTTTACGGATAATGATAATATTTGCTGTGATTACTGCTATTCTTTCTGCGCTTCTTGATAACGTTACAACTGTACTGCTGCTGGCACCTGTCACTTTACTTATTGCAGAAGCTCTTCAGGTTGATGCTGTACCCTTTCTGATAGTTGAGGCGCTGGCATCCAACATCGGGGGAACAGCCACCCTGATCGGTGATCCTCCTAACATAATGATCGCCTCAAAAGCCAAGTTGAGTTTTGTGGATTTCGTTATCCATCTTACGCCTATTATCTTTGTCATTATGGTGGTCTTCCTACTTATCGTTAAGATAGTTTTCGGAAAGAAATTACAGACAAAAGATGAGTTGAAAAAGCGTATTATGGGAATGCGGGAGGAAGAAGCTATTAAAGATCCTGTAATGTTAAAAAAATCACTTTTTGTACTGGCAGTGGTTTTGGTTGGTTTCGTCTTTCATGGGGTATTCCATTATGAGCCGGCTACAGTTGCCCTTTTTGGTGCTGGGTTATTGCTTCTGCTTTCGAAAACATCTGAGCCTCACAGGGTGCTTGCTGAAGTTGAATGGCCGGTAATTTTCTTTTTTATAGGGCTGTTTGTAATGGTAGGCGGGTTGGTTAAGGTGGGGGCCATAAAAATGATGTCTACCGAGGTGCTTAATCTCACGGAAGGCAATATGATGGCAACCTCCATGCTTATTATGTGGTTCTCAGCAGTTGCCTCGGCAGTGGTTGATAACATCCCCTACGTGGCAACAATGAATCCTCTGATAATTGACATGGCACGGGAGTTATGGCCAAATCTCGCGGGGAATGAGTTGCTTCATCATCCGGACCTCATGCCTGTATGGTGGTCGCTTGCTCTTGGAGCTTGTCTTGGCGGTAATGGTTCTCCTATTGGTGCATCTGCAAACGTTATAGTTGTCGGAATGGCCGAAAAAGCAGGTTGTCGGATCAGCTTTCTACGGTTTATGGCCTATGGTGTTCCCATAACTATTGTGACAGTATTTTTGTCGATGATTTATGTGTTGCTTAGATATTACGTGCTTGGCTGGTAATGAAGCCCGGACAGGATGATCCGAAGATATCCTGTCCGCTTGTAATGCAGATTATTTGGATTCAACTGGGTATTTGTTTCGATACCAGGCGCGCCAGCCTCCTTTTAAGGCGTGAACATCTGTGTACCCTTTTGCTATAAGTTTTTGTGCCAGACCGGCACTTGTTGCTTCGCTGGGTCAAGCGCAATAGAGGACAATTTTCTTGTCCTTAGGATATTTATCACCCCACTCTGAGAACTCTCCGTAATTTGAACGAATCGCCCCTGGAATCTTGAATTCACTGGTACTCCAGTCCCGGCCTGTTCGAACATCAAGAATGATGACATCCTCAGACCCCAGCAGAGGTTTAAGTTCCTCTATGTTCATTAAGCCGACAGATCCGGCGAAAGCGGGTGAAAGTGTAAGGCAGAATGCTGCTACAAGCAGGACCGCAATTCTTTTCATGATTGACCTCCTGTTTTTTTGACGGTTGGGTAGGTTATCTCGTATGCAGGTCTTTTCCAGAGCCAGAAAGCCGATAAGCCGGCAGATGCTGCAATGATCGAGAGTAAAAAACGGATGATGAGGGCTGATTGCTCATTGGCAATAATAAGATACAGGGCACTGATAGAGTAAATACTTCCTAGAACGAGCCCTCTGCGAATGCCTGAAGCACTGACTTCGTATAGAATTTTTGAGGCCGCTATGCACAGCAGTCCTATAAACAGCAGCCAAAGTATGAGTGATGCCTGAATGTATGTTTCAAGAATATCATGTCCTGCCAGGCCACCCATTAAGAACGCACCTATTATTACTGATAATAGAACAACAAATCTCCTTCGTTTGAGTTTTCCAGGTGGGTGTCCGGGAAGGAGATTGCGTTTAGAGAGATCAGCCAAAGCTGTGAGGGCAAGAAGGAAAAAGCCATTAACAGCCGCACATACTCCACTGATTATGGCTGCTCCCATCAGGTATCTTCCCGGTTCTCCCAGAATCTCTCTGGCTGTGAGCATATATGGAATAGTTGATTGGGCGAGTTTTTCGGCATCGACGTATTGCAACGAGAGCATTGACCAGAAGAGCAACAAAAAAAAGCAGAAAAATACTGCTGCAAGTGCTGGAACCCGTGAATCATTTTCCTGATCAGGAGTAGCGAAATCAAATCCAAGAAAAAACATCAGAGAGCCTGCCAGAACCGGAAGGGAAAATGTAAACCCGACGTCAACCGAGATGGGTGTGGAGCTTGCAGATCCACCAAGGCCAGCCAGGCAGAGTATAGCAATTGATAGTAGTACGACGACTAAAAAGAGTGGCTGGGCCATACGTGCGAATCGTTCGCCCGCGAGATGGAGCAGGCAGACGATAGCAAGTAATACAAAGGCAAAACCGAAATTCGGGAACCAGTAAAGGAAAATTTCGTTAAACGCGAACCCACCAGTGACCAGCAGACCCGTGGGTATAAGCAGAACCAGGCTGATTCGGCAGGCAAGTATAATTGTCATGGCTGGGAGTTTGCCTAACCCTTCTATGAGCAATCCTGTCTGAGAGCAATTGCCATTGTTGCGTAATCGGGGATGTCGAATTAACGAGACAGCCAAAGCTGAGATTAAGGCGGAGATGGCGATCGCTGCCAGAAAGAGGGTACGGGTTTCAGCAATGCCGTTGCCCAGACGTACCAGAACTTCTGGGGATAGCATCCAGCATAAACTAAAACTTACAGCAATAAAAAACGGCCAGGTCATGAACCCTCCCATTGTGTGACATAAGGTTATGCAAGTGAGAGACTGATTAATATGAGAATATTCCCAAAATAATTACATCACTTCCATATAACAAGGCTTATGCAAGGAATTATGTAAATGCAGAAGCTTATACGAGCCCTTGTAATGAAAATTCTTGACAATGGTTAGCGGTTTGCGAGACGATTAATGAAGGAGAAAACCAGTTAACATGCTGACAATACAGAGGAGAGTTCTATGATTTGCCTGCGGCGCATGGTGGTGGTTGTTCTTTGCATTTCTTTTAGCTGTATATATTCAAATGCTATGGCAGCATCGTTGTCAGACGTTGCGCTTGGAGTACGGGTAGCCACAAATATTGATGACGAAGACTTCACTCAGTATGAAGTGTTTGGCGCCGTCCCTTTGCCATGGAGGTCACATCTTTCAAATGGCTGGGAGTTTGAAACCATGCTTGACCTGAGTATAGGGGTGATGGAGGCCGAAAATGATACTGGTGGAAAATTTACTGCCGCTGTTGATGCATTATTCTATTCGCCGGATCGAACGTTATCACTCGTTGCTGCTATGGGGATTGGCGTGATGACCAGGGAGGTCTATGACGGGGTTGACTTTGCTGGTCCTGTTTTCTTTCGATTTCAAGGTGGACTCAACTATTGGCTCAATCAATCGTTTAGTGTCGGCTATCGATTTCTTCATGAATCAAATGGATCTATGTATGATAAAAACCCAAGCCTGAATATGCACCAGTTTGAGATGAGGGTCCATTTTTAAGCGTTTTTCTCTCTCCGCCTCTTATTTCGGGTGCAGCATCATAATGTGGGGAATACCGTCTTCGTCGTATGGTTCTGAGATCGCCTGAAAACCAAGATCAATATACAATTCAGACAGGTATAGTTGTGCTGATATTTTTATCGGCAGGTTGGGATGTTGTGTTTTTATAAAACCGATAGCTTGAGCCATTAACTCACGACCGAGCCCTTTTCCACGAATTGTCTGTGTTGTCAGAAGACGGCCAATGGCAGGTTCGGTAAATTTTCTGCCAGGAGGAATGACGCGCAGGTATCCGGCAAGTTCTGATGGTGTGTGTTTCAGATGTGCGAGTAAGTGGTACGCATGTTGATCAAGGCCGTCTGCATCAAGATAAGGGCAGTTCTGCTCGACAATAAACACCTGCTGACGTAATTGGAGCAAGCTGTAGACATCCTCTTTTTCCAGTTGTTCGAAAGTATACCACGTAAATACGATGTCCTGTAATCTCTGCAAGGTGCTGTTCGTGTTCATACGGATGATCTCAGCCTGTGTTTTGCGTCGTTACGCTGAATTATACGAAAAAATACATGATACCACAGAGGACTTCTTGTCGCGAGATCAGCTTCTGTTGGATAGAAATAATACAGCGGGAGAATTGGCACATGTGACCACAGAAACACCGGCAGCTAAGCTGAAGCTGCCGGAAGATGTGGTCTGAGTTGGAAGGATGGGGTTTATTTATACGGGTTCATCGTGAGCGTCGGACAGTGAGCTCGCTTCAGGACCCGCTCCGCTACACTTCCCAGAAGAATTTTTTCCAGTCCTTTGGCGCCGTGAGTACCAATAATGATCAGGCCAGCCTGTTCCTCCTGAGCATATTTCACAATGGTATCGACAATTTCACCTTTGTAGACAATGCCACTGATATTCTCATATTTAGCTCTATTGTCATCCAACAGGTTATTCATCACCTCTTTGGCGCGTTGAACCCGCTCCTGGTTAATTGTTTCAAGAGAAGGACTGCCGAGCATCATGTCTCCACTGGCGTAAAACTCAGTAACATGGATGAACCGTAATTGAGCGCCCATTTTCTTTGCCATGTAGATGGCAAAATCAGCCACTTTTTGCGTATGCTGCTCCAGGTCTACAGGGACAACGATTTTTGTGATTTCCTGCATGGCTCTCCTCCTTGACAAAGAGTAATTGGGTTGTGACACACCGTATAGATACACCGTGGTAAACTAGGAGGCTGTCCGACAATGGCCTTTCGAAGTCTACGCTATCTGCCTAATCTCTTCGGAATTTTCAAAAAATAATGCTCGCAATATCATCTATATGGCTGTGCGTATTTTTTGAAAATGTCTCGATTTTAACCAAAATTCCTATTGTCGGACACCCTCCTAGGATATGTTGCGTCATATGACACTCTGCCTATATGTTGTATTATACGCTTTTATCTTTCTTGAATAAAGGCGGATTATGCAGTGTTTCTTCGTGAATTAATCGTGTCTTCAACTGCTTGGTGAGTTATTTTAATGCTTTCAGATTGTTAGGGTCTTTTTTTGAGAATATTCCGTTAACTTTACGTTCTGAAGCTGTCAATTTTTCTTATGTCTGTGTTACGCCATAACATCAATTCTGGTAAGCGGTGAAGGGATAGGGGATGCCCGTTACATGGCGGTGGTTAATATTCTTACATGGAGTGGGCTTGATTAAAATACATGATGATTGGATGTGGATGAGGTAATGGCATTGATTTATAGAAAGTATATAGAGTGAGCCTGTATTCGAAGCTTCAAATATCGTGAAAAATAAGGAATATTACTTGCTTCATCCTTCAATTATACGATATAGAAATACAGCTGACGTGAAAACATGCTTTCCTTTCCAGGCGGTCAGGTATAGAGAAAAATATCTTCGCTTTGTGTTGACCGGGTTTATTTTATTCTGGTCAAAAAATACTTTTTTAATCAGCCGACAAGGTAAATGATGTACGCAATCATTTTTAGGTTATAATAAATCAGGGTAAAAAATTTCTGATATTATGATGTGTGCGGAATGTTTATCTATGCAGATATCTTTCGTAATTGTAACCATTTATTAACTTTCACTTCTGTTTATCGCTATGTTGTATCAGTCAAAAACGTCTCTGGAACCCATTCCTCCTGCAATTAATCTACTTCTACTTCTTTCTCTTGGTGGTGCCCTGATCACAGCCGTTCAGGCCCTTCTTGTCGTGATAAAGGGTGATATTCTTTGTCTCAATGAAGGATGTAAGGTTGTGGAGAGTCTTACTACTGTGCCTCCTCTGGCTTTTAACCTTGCAGGTTTTATTTATTTTTTTGTTATATTCAGATTGTTGCATCTCGGGAAAAACAAAGATAGGGGCTGGTTGAAATGGGCACGGCTGTTCCTTTTGTGTGGAATGGCTGTCGAGGGAGTGCTTGTTTGTTTTCAATATTATGTTGCAGAAGTATTTTGTTCGTATTGCCTGATAATACTCTCAATTGTTGTGTTGTTGAATATAATGCTGGGGATTCGGCAGATTGTTGCTGCTTTAGCACTTTTCTCAGCAGTAGTAGTTGCATTTTCAAGCCTGGAGTTTTCCCCTCGTAGTGAGTCCGGTGAAGTGGTTCTGGAGGAGGGTATCTATGGGCATCTTGAGAAAGACACTTCAGCCCCAGAACTATACCTGTTTTTCTCATCTACCTGCCCTCACTGTGAAGAGGTAATTGAGACAATTGGCCCTGATTTCACATGTAGTCTTAATTTTAACCCTGTTGACACCCTGAAAGAATCGCCGATAGCTGACTTGATCCGTCAAGATGGTTACTCGCCGCTTGCAAATCGCCGATTTTTAAAGAATCTTGGGATCAATGAGATTCCTGTGTTAACCATTAAAGAGCCGGGTGAGATACGGACGCTTAAGGGTAAACAGAAGATTATCGAATATCTTGACAATACCTGTAGAAGTGAAGGGGGGGGGCCTGATCAGACTTCTGATTTTTCAGGTGAAAGTAGCCAGGTGCCAGGTTTTCAGTTCCAGATTCCTGGTGTTCAGGATGAAGGATGCAAGGTTGATGTTGATTGTGAGGAGCCTCTGCCTGAAAATAATCAGCAGTAAGACTGTGTTGATGAACTGGAGCAGAAAATAGTCTGCAGATAATGATGCTATCTGCGCTTTAAGAAAGTAAAAAAGGCGCCTGGATCACAATGATCCAGGCGCCTTTTTGTATTTTGGTGATGAAATTCAGCTTAACTTAGCAGGGCGTCTATCTCTTCTTGTGTAAGCAGTGAACGAAACCCGTTATTGCGCCGTTCATAGATCCGCTGTTCAAGGCCTTTACGCCTGTCTACCCCAATCCTGCCTTTGGTTATGGATCGTATCCACGCTGTAAATGTACGTTTCTTCGTCCGACCATTTCTTGGATCTTCTCTTCGCTCGACGCTATTTCTTCTGTCAGGTGTTTTCCGTCTGCAGCTGTTTGGCTTTCTGCGCTCTACATCGTTCCAGATTGGCGGGCTGATTCGTGCATTCATAATATCAGTCGTTGGCTGTAGTTCAAATTGCCCTGGTGAGCATGGTTAATCATAAACGGCAATGTATGCGATACGTTACATAATATTGTAATTCATGTAAACAATATTGGCTAAATACCTCGTAATTACAGGTGGAAAGCTTTTGCTCATGCGAACCGGTGTGGCTGGGATTGTAAGTGATAACAATAGCATATCAATATGTTGTGGGGTAATGTGTTGCTGTACGTGTTTAACCCATTCGGAACAAAAGAGGGTGACACGAAGTATTGAGAAATTCAAGGTGGTGCGATGTCATGCATGATCTGGATTTTATTGCCGGTTACAGAGCCTGTTTGAAATGAACCACCGGTAACTCGATTGTGATAGTTGGGGAGTGATTTGAAGGAAAGATCTGAGTACTGTTCCACTTAAGAATGAGGGCTCATTCAGTTGATACAGTCTAACTATATGATATAGTGCATTTTAAACGATGTTGAATTGTGATTCGTAATCTGTTAATACTAATACGTCAAAATGGTCTAATGTTTAGACTGGTCTGTCTCTTGCTTCCTGGTCGAAGTCTAAAAGTGCTTTTTGAGAGCAGTGTGTCTTGCTAAAGTTACGGGACCAACAATCAGGAACATCATACATGGGCCAACACCATGTAAATACGGTGCGTTCACCTGTTCTGATGGTGTATCAAGGTGCTGACGCTGTCTGCTAATGCTATCGGGGATAGAAACTCTGTTTCCGGAAAAGAGAAGGGAAATGACATTGAAGATGAATGCAGGGACTCTGTCAGTGGAGTCGATCAAAAAACTGAATGAGCTGAGCGGGGAAAATGTAAAGCTCTGTATGCAATGTGCGACATGTAGCGGTATGTGTCCCATGACAGAAGAGATGGATTACGGTCCTCGCAGGGTGATGCATATGGCACAGTTTGGCCTACAGGACAAGCTGGCCGAAATCAACACCTACTGGAAATGTGCATCGTGTCATGCCTGTACTGTTAAATGCCCTCGCGGAATTGATATCGCCAAGGTGATGGAGGCATTACGACAGCAGACACTGCGAACAGGCAAAAATAAAATTGAGCCTTCACAAATGTCGGCCGAAACCATAGCGGATCTTCCGCAGATCGCCATGGTCGCCGGATTCAGAAAATTGACCAGCTAAGGAGAGCAATGAAGATCAGTTACTATCCAGGTTGTACCCTGAAGACCAAAGCCAAAAATCTGGATAAGGCAGCAGTTGCTTCTCTGGAAGCACTTGGAGTTGAAGTCGAAGAAATCGACAAATGGAACTGCTGTGGCGCTGTCTATTCACTGACAGCGGATGACCTTATCCATATGGTTGGGCCGGTACGCAACCTTATTCGGGCAAAAGAGCAGGGTGCCGACAAACTCGTGACCCTTTGTTCCATGTGCTATAACACCCTGGCACGTGCAAATCAGCTGATGCGTGAAGATGAAGTGAAGCGTGATACTATCAATCGCTTTATGGATGACGAGATCGATTACGCAGGTGAAGTCGAGGTTGTACATTACCTCACTTTTCTCGAAGAGCAGGTCGGCTGGGAGAAGATTAAAGAGCAGGTGAAATCACCGCTTACTGATCTCAAAGTCGGAGCATATTACGGATGTACATTGCAGCGTCCTGCTGATGTCGGTATCGAACCATTCGGTAGTTATGAACTCATGAGTGGCATGCTGGAAGCACTGGGAGCAACCGTTGTTCCTTTCGCTGCCGCAGATAAATGTTGCGGTTCGTACCAGATACTTGGAGCCGAGGCTGGAGAAAACAGTGCTGCTGCGAACATTCTGAATACCGCTGCTGGTGAAGGTATCGAGGCAATTGCTTCAAGCTGTCCGCTCTGTGAGTACAATCTCGGAAAACAGCAGAAGCAGATGCTTGCCAAAGAGAAAATTACTACCACAATCCCGACCTACTACTTTACTCAGCTCCTGGCAGTCGCATTAGGTCTTGATGAGGAAGTCTGTCATTTTGAACTCAATGATGACATGAGTCTGGAAATGTTAAAGAGCAGGAACTGCCTGGCCGCTGCTTAGGTGGGCCTTGAATATATAGACTATATTTCGCGAGTAAATGGAGAACAACCATGTGTGAGATTTCGAAAACACCCAAAGTAGCGACAGGGGATCGTGCAATTTTACCTGAAGGTGCTAAAACGATTCCGATTTATGTAATGGGCAAGCAGTATCAGGTACCCGAGACACTGACCATAATGAAAGCAATGGAGTTTGCAGGCTTTCGCTTTCTTCGTGGCGCTGGTTGCCGTGGTGGTATTTGTGGCGCATGTCCTACAGTGTTTCGTATGGCCGGTGACTACAAATTGCATTTTGGCCTGGCCTGTCAAACGGTTGTCGAAGCAGATATGTATCTGGCTCAGATTCCGTTTTTCCCTGCAAACAGGGCAACGTACAATTTTGCAGAAATGGGGCAGGCAGCTGACGCGATCCATGCCCTCTATCCTGAACTGTTTCGCTGTGTAGCCTGTAACCTCTGTACCAAGGCATGTCCGATGGATGTGGATGTTCTTGGTTATGTTTCTGCGCTTAAGCAGGGCAATATTGAGAAAGCTGCGAGAATATCTTTTGACTGTATTCAGTGTGGTCTCTGCGCAAGTCGCTGTATGGGTGAAATCCCTCAGTATCATGTTGCTCAGCTGGCTCGTCGTGTATTCGCACGTTACATCCAGCCACAGGCTGAACATCTGAAAAACCGGGTGACCGACATTGAAGCGGGCAAGTTTGATCCTATGCTCGATGAATTAAGTGGAATGTCCAAAGAGGATCTTGAGAAGCGTTATGTAGCTCGTGAGCGTGAACCGGATATGGCTGAAGCCGGATCCTGGGCGCCACAAGACACAAGTCATCTTTAATAACCATTCTATCGATCATCCGGGAAGAAGGAGTATATAATCATGGGATACACACCCGAATTAAAAGAACTGATTAAACGAGTAGAAGCTACCCGCCCAGAGCGTGTGGCCATGGCCCGTAGAAGCGAGCACTTTCCTGCTCTCAGTATGGCCGAACGCGAAGAAGTCCTTGGCAAACATCATCCTGATTATCAAGAAGACGCCAAGAGAGAAGTGCTGGTAGGCCCGAATAAAGGCGACATATTCCAGGAAGGCGTTGCTAACCTGCTTATGTCAAAATCTATTGTTCGTCCTGGTCTTGTTGATCTCAGCAAGGTTGACCTTGAGACCGATGTTTTAGTAATTGGTGGTGGTGGTGCAGGTACCTCAGCGGCGATTATGGCAGCGGAAGGCGGCTGCAATGTAATTATTGCCAATAAACTGCGTCATGGTGACTCAAACACTATTATGGCTGAAGGTGGAATTCAGGCGGCAACTCAGGAAGTCGATTCTCCATACTATCATTTTCTCGATACCATTGGTGGCGGGCATTTTACAAATCAGCGTGACCTGGTAGCTGCTCTGGCAAAAGACGCACCGCTTTCTATCTCGTGGCTTGAGAGCCTCGGCATGATGTTCAACAAGCACGAGGACGGCCGCACAGTTGTTCGCCATTGCGGTGGTTCTTCGAGAAAACGTCTGCAGTCTGCCGGTGATATGACAGGTGCAGAGATCATGCGTGTTGTTCGTGATGAAGCCCGTAACCGTGCAGATAAGATTACCATCTTAGAGTTTGCACCGGTGATCGAGTTGCTGCTTGATAGCGAGGGCAAGTGTGCCGGTGGTATCCTGTTCAACATGGAGACCAAAGAATTCACAATTGTTAAGGCAAAAGCTGTAGTTATGGCAACCGGTGGTTTTGGTCGTCTGCATGTCAAAGGTTTTGCTACAACAAACCATTACGGCGCGACCATGGACGGTGTTGTCATGGCATACCGTGCAGGTATCGGCAATAAATCACTGCACTCCACCCAGTACCATCCAACAGGAGTTGCCTACCCAGAGCAGAATGTCGGTTTGTTGATCACAGAGAAGGTTCGCGGGCTCGGTGCTCATGTTCTTAACGTGAATGGTGAGCAGTTTTGTTTCCCTCTTGAGCCGCGTGACGTTGAATCTGCAGAGCTTATTCAGGAAGCAATGGAAAAAGGCCTTGGCATCATGACCCCGACCGGTCGTGTAGGACTCTGGCTTGATTCCCCAATGATTGAAGAACTGCATGGTCCTGGTAGTGTTCGTAAAGAATTACCTGCCAAGTTTATTCAGTTTGAGCGTCATGGTATCGATATCAGTAAAGAGCCGATGCTTGTTTACCCGACTCTGCATTATCAAAATGGTGGCATCAACGTTAACGGTGATTCAGAGACTCAGCTTCCAGGACTCTACGGTGCCGGTGAGGTAATCGGTGGTGTTCATGGCGAAAACCGCCTGATGGGTAATAGTCTGCAGGATATCATCACCTTTGGTCGTCGTGCGGGAATCGGTGCGGCCAAATATGTTCAGGGTGGTGTTGATATTAAAGACCTCAGTCTTGATCATGTAGTGAAGTTTGAGCAGGAGCTTGCTGATGCAGGTATTGAGAACCCGGTGGTTGCCCCGATTATTCTTCCGGATTACTCAACTGACGAAGTGGCTGAACGCCGCTGGCCCGAGGCTTTGACCGAAGGTACCCCGGGCGTCTAGATTTTTGAGGGCCCTGTTAAGCACTATGGCAGGGCTATGAAAAACTAGTGAATCATTCTCCTCCCTACCGAAGGCCACTGTTGGCATGCAGTGGCCTTCACTCTTTTCAGCCTTAATTCCCAGGATGTGTAATCCGCTCAGATTCCATCCGCAAGCACTGAGCCAGGGCCGGCGAGTGGTCTAAAGCTTTTTTTGCTAGCCTGGCAGAATGGGCAGGACCAGTCATCTGGGAGATCTTCGAATTTTGTTCCCGGAGGGGTGTCCGTTTTGGGCTCGCCTTTATCGGGGTCGTAAACATAACCGCAATTCGGGATCTGACACTGATACATATCTTTAGGTAAAGCCATAGTGGTCTCCTGATGAATAATGTATATGCGTATCTGCGTTGTATCGACCATACTGCAACAGCAATAATGTTATACCGGTAACTTATCATGTTAGCGAGTCCGATTCCAACCTCTTTTGTTTTTTTTTAATGCACTGGTGTGGCAGGTACTGATTAGTAGGAACCTGAACTCAATTGCTGGTGCGATACAGGTGATTGAAAATGGCCATATGGATATGGGCAGAATGCAGTCTGAAAAAACAGATTTAATCTATCTGGTCTGAATAGCGTGTTTTGTTTGATATATCCGTGTATGTGTTCGAAACTCTGTGTAAATGTTAGGTCTATTTCGGGAGTAATGATGAAGCCTGAATATTCAGGCCATAGGACTTCCGCTGCAGGTGAGTGTGTGAATATCGGGAAGGGTGATTGTCGCCTCGCAACTATTTGTAGAAACGTGGTTTCTTAATTCTCTTTTATACTTTTCTATAGATATGTCTGATAATTCAGACTTGATTCTAGGATGGCCTATTTCAGACGATCCGGAATGTATAAATCGTAAAAATGTAACAATATAACAAGGTGGTACGGGTTTTTTTAACTGCTTGTGCGAGCCTGTTAACCTGCTGCGGTTAGAATTGAGGTGGCACAATAATCCGAATTTGCAGATTAGATATGTGGAAAGGATCATTTTTTCGAGCCTGTTTAGAGGCGTTAATTGGTAAATGGTGCTAATCGGATGTGCAAAACCGAAAATAATAAAAAAAAATTCTAGTTATAAGATATGTCTGAGTTCGGTTAAGTTACCGATAAACTGACATTTGTTTTGGAGTTTGTCAACCGGTGCTGGAGTGGAGTGATTTTTATTAAACTCTAAAATGATAATGTGGCACATCGCTTGCTATATAAGGGCATACAGCATGAGAAGATGCATACTGTATAGATGTTATCGAAGCCAGGTTAGTCAAGCTATAGCCTTATTGTATTGGTGGGGTGCAGAAACAGGTTACAGCTTGGCCAACCAGGTTTTTCTTTCATTTTCGACCGGTCCTGGAATATTAAGGTACGGTGTTATATGTATGCCAACCTCCTCGGAAACGTATAACATGAAGGTGAAATCCTCCAGAGAAAGCAAAAGATTCCGTGCTGGAACGGGCAAATTATCTGGCAGCTTGGTCCGCCTGGATTCTTTTGCTTTCTTTGGTCGTAGTTTTTTTCCCCTTTTCCTATCTTTTTCATTTCTTTTCGCACGATCTTCCCAAAGCAAATAAACTAATCGTATATCGAAAAATAGTTGTGTTTGCAGTTTTTGTATCCAAAATAAAAGCAATCCTCTCACTTGCCCGTCATACCTCTTTCTGCTACGATTTTACATAGTGGCTGATGCCCTTTTGTGTAATTTGCTCGTCTATCCGGTTTTCATCCGAAAAGTACCAACTGACTCAAGATCAGCATTGTGTGTTCAATATTTTATTGTCGTTCACCCGAGGATAAATATTTGAGAGCAATGAAGAGTTAGATGGAAAGCACCGTTTTCAGAAGGGAACTCTCTATAACTCTATCAGGTGAATATCTGCTCTATTGAGATTGTGAATGAAATATATGCGTACGTTAAGCGGTATTGTTATGGGTGTTCTTCTCCTGTTGTTATCAGGTAGTGTATCGGTGGGAACTGAGGGTGAAAATCTGGAAGAGATCCGTCACGTACTTCTTCTTAATTCATATGATCAGCGCATGACATGGGTAGCCGACATCGTAAGAGGTGTTGAAGAGGTTTTGCAACCCGATAAGAATAACCTGGATCTTCATATAGAGAATATGGATACAAAGGTTTTTCACAGTCCTGAGTATTACCGGCAATTTTTCGAATACCTCAAGGTTAAATACGCTAACATTCATTTGTCGCTTATCCTCTCTTCAGACAATAATGCTTTTGATTTTTTGAGAAAATATAAGGGCGTTCTGTTTCCTGATGTCCCAGTTTCATTTTGCGGAGTAAACGACTTTCATCCAAATCAGCTTGAGGGACAGAATGATTTTACAGGGGTTGCAGAAATATTCTCTGCCAGAAAAACGGTTGATCTTGCTTTAAGTCTTCACCCTGAAACGACTGAGCTATATGTCATCAATGATTACCTTATTACAGGGCGTGCTTGGTCTAACAACATTGAAAAGGATCTCAAGGGAATCTCCCCAAAGGTACATATACGTCATTCCGAAAACGTTTCAATTTCTGAGCTGATGCAGGAAATCTCAAATTTGCCTCCAACCGCTCTGGTGTTATTCGGTGTGTACTTCTCCGACCGGGATGGGAGGTATTATACCTACGAGAAGATAGGTGCCATGCTTTCTGCGTCAAGCAACGTCCCAGTCTATTGTCTGCTTGAGTTTAATATCGGAAAGGGTGTAGTAGGTGGCAGTGTGATAAGTGGTTTGTATCAGGGGAGGGAGATGGCTGAAACAGGACTGAAAATTCTGAATGGGGTTGCCCCCGCAGACATTCCGGTGAAGATGAAGGGCAGTAACAGGTTTATCTTTGATTATATCCAGCTGGAGCGATTTGGTATAAATGAAATATCTCTCCCGGCAGAGAGCTATATCATTAACAAGCCGTATTCGTCGTATGAAGAATATAAGGTACAGTTCTGGGTGGTCATTGTCTTTATACTCACTTTGCTGGCCACTGTGTTGTTTCTTTGCATAAATATGGTGAAAAGAATCAGAGCTGAGGCAGCCCTGAGAGATAGTGAAGAGCGTTTTAGGCAGCTTGCAAACGCATCGTGGGAAGCTGTTCTGATACATGAAAAGGGTGTGCTTTCACATGCCAATGAAATGTTTTTTGAGATGTTTGGTTACACTCCTGAGGAACTGGCTGGAGAACATATTGTTTCGGTAATCCTTGCAAAAGAGTCAGTTGGTGAGGTGCAGAATAGGATTGAGAACAGTTTGACAAGTTCTTACGAAGCTGTTGGGCGTCGAAAAAATGGCACCACCTTCCCCATTGAGGTGCATGTTCGAGAGGTCACGATTCAGGGCAGAGATGTTCGAATGTCTGCAATACGTGATCTCACGGAGCGGAAGATTATGGAGGCACGAATTGCCCAATCAGAGAAGATGGAGGCAATCGGTACGCTTGCAGGTGGGATTGCTCATGACTTTAATAATATTTTGTCAGCAATAATGGGATATTCAGAGCTTAGTCTGAGCCAACTCGAAGGGAATGAAAAAGTACGGTACAATATAGGTGAAGTCCTTCGGGCAGGACATCGGGCAAAAGATCTTGTTTTGCAGATCTTGACCTTTGCCCGCAAATCAAAAGAGGAAAAGCGACCTGTTCAGGCATCGCTTATAATCAAGGAAGCGCTCAAATTGTTGCGCGCTTCGCTCCCCAGCTCCATAGAGATACGTAATTCACTTTATTCAGATAGTTATGTGTTGAGTGATACGACCCAGATTCATCAGATTATGATGAATCTTTGCACAAATGCAGGCAAGGCCATGGGTGATGGCGGAGTTTTGGAGATCGAACTGAGTGAAGTTGAGTTGGATTCTGTACTGATTACATCCATGCATCTTGATGTTGAACCTGGAAGGTTTCTTCGATTAACGGTGAAAGATAGCGGAGTCGGTATTCCTGAAGAGTTGCAGGTGAAAATATTTGATCCATTTTTTACTACCAGATCCAAAAGTCAAGGGACCGGACTGGGGCTCTCTGTGGTTCATGGCATTGTTAAGGATTGCAGGGGCGCAATCACTGTAGAAAGTGAAGTCGGGAAAGGCAGTGTTTTTACAGTATACCTGCCAACAATAGAACCGGATGTAGATACGCGTGCAACAGTTGCTGATGAGTTGCTGCCAACAGGCAATGAATCGATAATGTTTGTTGATGATGAACCGGCAATAGTGGATATGGCAGAAAAAGTACTCACCAATCTTGGTTATACAGTTTCAGGATATACAAGCAGTTCTGAAGCGTTGCTGGCCTTTGCAAGAAACTCTGAAAAATATGATCTGGTTATTACTGATATGACGATGCCGCATATGAATGGAGATAGATTCGCACGAGAGCTCCTGGCTCTTAAGGCAGACATTCCAATTATTATATGTACCGGTTTCAGCGAACAGATTACAGAAGAAGAGGCGCTGAAAATGGGGATCAGCAGCTATATAATGAAGCCGGTGGTGATGAAGACACTGGCCATTACAGTTCGTAATGCTCTGGGTAAGATATGAGTGGAGAAATATCAATAGAACCTTCACCCGCAGAGTATTTTCTGTAGGTGAAGTGTCTGGCTAAAGCGTATGTTTTTTCAGAAGTGTTACAGGGATTGAAGAATATTTTTCACGATGTTTCCATCAGCGCTGCTGCCGAAATGAGCCATGATTGGTTTCATAGCCTGCATTTTATTGCCGAATTGGGAAAAGTCGACATTGTCGCTAATCCAGTTGCGGATATCTTCTTCACTTGCCTGTTGTGGCAGATATCCTTCAAGAATTGCAATGTATTCCTCATCTCCCGTTCCTCCGGCTGCGATGAGTTCCCGCTCTGATTTTATCAGCTTTTTGATAATGCCGATTACTTTATCATCGTCCAGTTCTTTTTCAGGCTGGCGTTGGAACTCGCCGATGAGAATACGGATAACACCAGTCCGGGCAGTGTCTTTACTTAACATCGATGTCTTTAGGCCACTCTTGATAGTTTCCTGTAAGCTCATATCTTTTTCCTAGTTGATTAGTTGCATGTATATAAAAAAATCTGGTTAGACAGCGGAAATTGTACTCTTTGCAGGTTTGCGGGTCAATTTCAAACATGGTATCAAAGTCAACTTACAATAAATAGCATAAATATCCTGACAGGTAAGGGCAAAATATCCTTGGTAACAGATTGCTAAAAAAATAGGGCAATGTGGCTGCCACTGCAGGAAATACTACTAAGGAGTTTTCAATGAATGAAATCCAGCCAGTTAGCTGTGAGGCTGCGGAGTGTAACGTTATAAGCGATCAGTCAATAATTCATGAACGATATACCGAGCTGTTGGGAGATGAAAGTAAGCTCCGCGCAGAGAATGTTCATTCTATATATGTACCAACTTCTACAGCAGAAGTTGTATGGGCTGTGCAGGATATGATCAGTAAAGGGCACTCGTGTGTAATTTCAGCTGGTCGTACTGGTATTGCAGGAGGTGCGGTCCCGCTGGGTGTTACATCGATTCTCTGTCTAGATCAGTTAAAGAGCCCTCTAGGCTTAGCGCAGGAAGGTGATGCGTATGCTATTCGGGTAGAACCGGGTATGTCACTGGCGCGATTGACCGGCCTGGTTATGCGTAATGATTTTAATGAATGCAGAGATTTTGATAGTGCAGAACATCAGGAAGCCAGTGCGAGCATAGCTGACAAAAATTTACGGCTCTGGTTTCCGGTTAATCCCACAGAGACCTCGGCGCATATTGGCGGCATAGTTGCGACCAACGCTTCAGGAGCACGTAGCTATCGTTATGGGGCGACCAGAAAATGGGTTCGCGGCTTAACGGTGATCCTGGCTGATGGGCGGCTGTTGAAAATACGCCGGGGCGATGTTGTTGCCGAAGGTGGGTGTTTTGTCTTGCACGAAGTCGATGGGTCAAAAAAAGAGATTCAGTCGGGCGAGGTGTCATTGCCGGCCACAAAGGCCACCCTTGGTTATCCACTGGCGGCAGGTATGGATCTTATCGACCTTTTTATCGGGAGTGAGGGGACGCTTGGAGTTATTACCGAGATTGAACTGTACCTTTCTTTACGGCCTGAAGCGTCTGTCGGGGTTCTGGTGATTGCCCCGGATGAAGAGACTGCACTTGGACTGGTTGAAAATTCCCGCTCCAATACGGATGTGAATTTTGATGCTATTGAATATTTTGATCCGGCAGCGTTTCAGCTAATAAAAGAGAAGAAAGATCAGGATGGGGCGGGAAGCCATATCCCCGATTTACCAAACTGGCAGGGTTGCGGTGTCTACTTTGAGTTTTCAGGGACAGAAGAAGAGACAGAAGAGGCGTGTATACCTCTTGAAGAAATACTTGAACAGAGTGGTCTCAGCCTTGACGATACCTGGGCAGCGATGGAGCCTGCAGAAATGGCTGCACAGCGGATTTTCAGACATGCTGTTCCCGAAGCAGTCAATGGTATAATTGGCCGGAGAAAACTCAAATTTCCCGGGCTTCATAAGGTTGGTACAGACATGGCAGTTCCCAATGATAAGCTGAGAGAGGTGTTTGCTATGTACCGTCAGGGGCTGGAATCTTCTGGTATAGACAGCGTTATCTTTGGTCATATTGGTGATAATCATGTTCATGTAAACCTGTTGCCAAAGGATATGGAAGAATTGGCACGCTCAAAGCAGCTCTACCTTGCCTGGGCCGAAAACGTTGTGACAATGGGAGGCGCGGTGGCAGCCGAGCATGGGATAGGTCGAATGAAGAAAGAGATGCTGCAGGTTCAGTATGCGCCTAAGATTTTAAACATGATGAAGGCGGTTCGCACTGCTTTTGATCCCAATGGTGTTTTTGCTCCCGGCGTGTTGTTTGAGTAAGTACTTCGATACGCTCCGGTTCAATACATTTTATATTGAACCGGATGCGCAAGGAGCAGAGAAATAATATTCAGTAAATTTTGTCTTATTCCTAACATGTACAGTGTGCTATCATAGCATCAGTGATGATTTAACGGCTTGTTCACGCAATTGAGGAATATTGTTAAGCACTATCCTGTGTATGTCACTGTCTATACGATGAAAATTATTTGATATTACGCTAATGATGAGTTTATCTTAAATATTCAAATACTTCTGGTTTCGTTTGAATAAACTATGTTTGTTTAGCGCTTGCGAGATCAGTTGAATACGTTTACATATGCTTTTGGAAGAAGTAGCAAGTCATTGTTATCAAACTCTTAATTGTATGTAGTTGTGGTATAAATTCAACATTGGAGGAGATTCATGAAAGGGAAACTGTGGCGGAATATGTCTGGACTCAGGAATGTTTTCTATGCAACATGTGTTTTCGCACTGATGACTGCGGGAACAGCCTATGCGGGTGGTACACTTCGTGTCGCAGCTATGGGTGAGCCAGCTTCACTTGATCCGCATAAAGTAAGCGGAACATGGGAAAACTATATTGTTGGTGATATGTTCCTTGGTTTGACCACCGAAGATCCAAAGGCTGAGGCTGTTCCAGGTGTTGCTGAATCATGGACAATTTCGGAAGATCTGACTACCTACACATTTAAGCTGCGTAAGTCTACATGGTCTGATGGAACTCCACTTACTGCAAATGATTTTGTTTTTTCTCTTCAACGTATTCTTCTTCCTGAGACTGCTGCTGAGTATGCATCTCTCCTCTATGTAATTGATGGTGCAGAGGCTGTTAACTCTGGTAAAGCAGAAGCAAGTAGCCTCGGAGTTAAAGCGCTTGACGATTATACCCTGGAAATAAAACTTGTTGGTCCTGCACCATATTTTCTGGATTTGTTAACCCATTACACCGCGTATCCGGTACCAAAACATGTAATCGATAAGGTGGGAAAAGATTGGACCAAACCTGAGAACATGGTTGTTAACGGACCTTTCAAGCTTGTTGAATGGCTGCCGAATACCCATGTGAAACTTACCAAAAACGATAATTACTATGATGTAGCTGCAATTGATCTTGATGCGCTTACCTTCTTTACTCAGGAAGATCGTGCGGCCGTTCAAAAACGCTTCCGCGCAGGTGAGATCGATGTTGCAATGGATTTCTCTTCAGACCAGATCGGCTGGCTTCGTGAGAATATGCCTGAGGAAACCCGCATTGCTCCATACATGGGTGTTTACTATTATCCGATAAACTCAT
Organism: Desulfosediminicola flagellatus; assembly: GCF_005116655.2. Classification (GTDB taxonomy): domain Bacteria; phylum Desulfobacterota; class Desulfobulbia; order Desulfobulbales; family Desulfocapsaceae; genus Desulfopila; species Desulfopila flagellata. Next base: position 6,193,448 of record NZ_CP050698.1, read on the forward strand.
CAGTTGAGCCTTTCACCGACGTTCGTGTACGTACTGCACTGTCCATGGCGGTTAACCGTGAAGCCATTGTAGACAAAGTATTGAAGACCGGTGAACTGGCAGCTTACTCGTTTGTACCTCCAGGAGTTTCTCATTATTCAAAACCTGCAGAAGTTGAGTGGAAAGATGTACCATACGGAGAGAGAGTTAAAAAAGCGAAGGCATTACTCGCGGATGCTGGTTTTACTGCTGATAATCCATTGGAACTGACTCTTCGCTATAACACCTCAGAAAACCATAAGCGTATTGCCGTAGCAGTTGTGTCTATGTGGAAAGCGATAGGCGTGAAAGCAGAACTTCACAATGCAGAAGTAAAGGTTCATTACGCTGATCTGAAGCAGGGTGATTTCCAGGTGGCCCGTGCCGGTTGGATTGCAGACTATAATGATGCCCAGAATTTCCTCTATCTGCTTGAGACCCGTACTGGTGCAAACAACTATGGAAGATATTCTAATCCTGAATTTGATAGCCTGATGAAGCAGGCTGAAGTTACAGCAGATCTCAAAAAACGTGGTGAGTTGATGTATAAAGCAGAAGCTCAGGCCATGGCTGATATGCCTGTAATTCCTATCTACCATTACGTGTCTAAAAACCTTGTATCAAAGAAAGTTGTTGGATTTGAAGATAATGCAAAAGATATCCATCGCTGGAGATACATAACCCTCAAGTAGTTGCCATTTGCCAGGCGCGGGAGTAACCACTGTTTCACGCGCCTGGCTGTTTTTTGAACAGCTACCTTTTTTTCGATACAGGACATACTCAGGGAGTTTTGTATGTTTGCCTACGCTGTACGTCGACTCGGAAGTGCCATTCCAACGCTTCTTATTATTGTTACCATAGCCTTCTTTATGATGCGGCTTGCTCCTGGCGGACCATTTGACCGGGAAAAGCAGTTGCCGCCGGAAATTGAGGCTAATATTCTCAAGGCGTATAACCTTGATAAACCTGTGTATGAACAGTATTTCGATTATATCGTGAATATTGCTCAGGGAGATTTTGGTCCATCTTACAAGTATCTGGATTTTACGGTGACCGATCTCATTGTTGCCGGGTTCCCTGTAAGCCTGCGGTTGGGAATGTCAGCAATTTTGCTGGCAATACTTTTCGGGGTGACAGCCGGAACCATAGCAGCCCTCAATCAGAATTCCAGATTCGATTACATGGTTATGGGGGCCGCAATGACCGGTATAGCAATACCCAACTTTGTTATGGCGCCCCTGCTCGCACTCATCTTCGGGGTGTATCTCTCGTGGCTTCCTGTTGCCGGTTGGGGTGGAGGGGCATTGAAGAATCAGATACTTCCTGTCGTAACACTTGCTTTGCCACAGATTGCCTATGTTGCCCGGTTGACTCGCGGCAGCATGGTTGAAACCATGAACGCAAATTTTATTCGCACAGCCAGGGCAAAGGGCTTGGCAGAGAAAGTAGTTGTTGTACGCCATGCCTTAAAGGGCGGCCTGCTCCCTGTTGTATCCTATCTAGGACCGGCAACAGCCGCGGTCATTACCGGATCAGTTGTTATCGAGTCGATATTTGATGTTCCGGGGATCGGCAGGTATTTTGTTACAGGGGCACTCAATCGTGATTACCCCGTGGTGATGGGCGTTGTTATTTTCTATGCCGTGCTCATTATGGCGCTGAATTTGATTGTGGATCTTATCTATGGATTCCTCGATCCGAGAGTGAAGGTTGACTAAGTGGCTACTACTACTCCATTTATGAAAGACCAATTGAATGGTCTTGATACTACAGAAGATGTGAAGGGGCGAAGCTTATGGCAGGATGCACTTCGCCGCCTTCTTCATAATAAGGCTGCAGTTGTCTCAATGATACTGCTTGGGATTATTGTTATTCTGGCGATTTTTGCACCGTTCCTGTCACCCTGGCCGTTTGATGATCCTGACTGGGGGTATGATTTTCCCGGTGCGCCTAACGCTGAGCTTAAACACTGGTTCGGTACAGACGGTAACGGCCGTGATTTATTTGTACGTACTCTCTACGGTGCGCGCATCTCGCTTATGGTCGGAGTGATTGCCACCACGGTCAGTCTGGTTATCGGTGTTACCTATGGTGCCACCGCCGGATTTATCGGTGGCCGTGTAGATAATGTCATGATGCGTTTTGTTGATATTATGTACTCTCTGCCGTTTATGTTTTTTGTGATCCTGCTGATGGTCTTCTTCGGACGAAATATATTTCTTATCTTCGTGGCGCTTGGTGCGGTCGAGTGGCTGACAATGGCCAGGATTGTTCGCGGCCAGACGCTTTCGGTGAAGAAAAAAGAGTTTATTGAAGCGGCACATGCAATAGGTGTTTCGAACTGGAAAATTATCACCAGACATATCATCCCAAATGTCCTGGGGCCGGTTATCGTCTACATGACGCTCACCATTCCGCAGGTTATTCTGACCGAGTCATTTCTTTCGTTTCTCGGGCTTGGTGTTCAGGAACCGCTGACCAGCTGGGGTGTTCTGATATCTGAAGGTGCAAAACAGATGGAATCTGCTCCGTGGATGCTTGTATTTCCTGCAGTATTCCTGGCTGTGACACTCTTTTGTTTCAATTTTATCGGGGATGGTTTGCGTGATGCCCTTGATCCTAAGGATAGATAATTATGTTGCTTGATGTACAGAACCTGACAACACGTTTTCATACCCATGATGGCGAAGTCTGTGCCGTAAATGATGTGAGTTTCTCGGTAGAGGCGGGTGAGTGTCTCGGCATTGTAGGGGAATCCGGCTCCGGAAAAACCCAGGTGTTCATGTCTATTATGGGCCTTCTGGCTAAGAATGGCAGGGTTGAGGGCAATGCATTTTTTGAAGGTAAGCAGATCCTGGGATTGAAACCGGCTGAACTGAATGCCCTGCGCGGTGTTGAGTTTTCAATGATCTTTCAGGATCCTATGACTTCGCTCAACCCCTATCTGCGGATCTCTAAACAACTGTCCGAGGTGTTGATGGAGCATCGTGGCATGAGTGAGGAGGATGCAGCGATTGCCGGGATTCAGATGCTTGACATGGTGGGTATTCCTGAGGCGAAACAGCGATACCGCATGTATCCTCATGAATTTTCAGGCGGTATGCGCCAGCGTGTAATGATCGCTATGGCGCTTCTCTGTGAACCAAAATTGTTGATTGCAGATGAGCCTACAACCGCACTTGATGTTACTGTTCAGGCCCAGATCTTAGAACTTCTTGCCCGTCTTGGCAGAGAGTTGAATATGGCCACGGTTATGATTACTCATGATCTCGGGGTGATAGCCGGTGTCAGCGACAGGGTGGTCGTTATGTATGGCGGTCGTATTGTCGAGCAGGCAACGGTACATGAGGTGTTCAACGATCCACAACATCCGTATACACGAGGGTTACTTGACTCCATGCCGCGACTGGATGATCCGAGTAGTAAAACTCTGTATACCATTGCCGGCCAGCCCCCTAATCTGCAAAACCTGCCAGCAGGCTGTAGTTTTGCTCCCCGCTGTGAATATGTGATGGAGAAGTGTCAGTCGCAGCCTCCACAACTTGTAGAGCTGACAGGTGGCCGTAAAAAGGCATGTTATCTGGAGAAGTTGAAATGAAGAATCAATCAGAACGCAGAGAAGAGGAGCCAATCCTCACCGTCAACGGCCTGAAGGTCTACTTTCCTATTTCCAGTGGTAAACTGTTTGTGCCGCCTATGCCATTAAAAGCTGTTGATGATGTCAGCTTTGAGCTGTATTCCGGCGAAACCCTGGGGGTAGTAGGTGAGTCAGGCTGTGGAAAGTCGACTCTTGGTCGTGGTATTCTGCAGCTTATTGAGCCGACAGCGGGTGAGGTGATTTGGGAGGGTAAGCATCTGGAAGGGCTGCCTTCAAAAGAGATGATCATCTATCGTAAGAATCTGCAGATCATTTTTCAGGATCCATTGGCAAGTCTCAACCCACGAATGACTATCGGTGATATCATAGCTGAGCCGCTCACTGTACATTATCCCCAACTCTCTAATGAGCAGAAAAAGGAAAAAGTCGCAGAGATCATGGAGCAGGTTGGGTTGCTGCCTCAGATGATCAATCGTTATCCGCATGAGTTCTCAGGTGGGCAGTGCCAGCGTATCGGCGTTGCCAGAGCGATGATTCTACGCCCTAAACTGATTGTCTGTGATGAACCTGTCTCAGCACTGGATGTCTCTATCCAGGCGCAGATTGTCAACCTGATTCAGGAACTGCAGCAATCTTTTGGGCTCTCGCTGATATTTATCAGCCATGACCTGTCCATTGTACGACATATCAGTCATCGGATAATGGTGCTCTATCTTGGCAATGTGATGGAGGTTGCCGATAAGCAAACCCTTTATGATGAACCGAAACATCCGTATACCAAGGCGTTGATATCAGCTGTTCCTATTCCTGATCCGGAGCTGGAGAAAAATAAACAACGCATAGTGCTTGAAGGTGATCTTCCATCTCCCCTGACTCCACCATCAGGCTGCGTGTTCAGGACACGCTGCCCTATAGCCAAAGCTATTTGTGCTAAGGAAAAGCCTCACCTGGTTGAGGCGGGGAAGAATCATCAAGTAGCCTGCCATTTCTGGGATAAATAAATAATATGGTTGTAGGGGCATCTGGCATAAAGGTATATGATTATCACTAATCTTCAGTTTATAAAGGTGAGGCGTGAGGTGTGAGGCGTCGCAGATTGACAAAAAAAGGTGTATTCAATAAATTGCTTTAATTTCAAGCGGTTGAGGGGGGTAGCGGCTTTGAGCTGTTACCCCTCTCCCTTGCACGCTGAAGATTAGTGGTAAGCATAAATATGTAAGCTGGATATTTTACCTTGAGTCGCCAATACAGCGCACAATCTGCAGTAATTATATCACTTAATTTAAAATCAATTTGCTGTAACCAATAACTGCCTTAGTACGCGCCTCAATTTATCTATAGTACTATTAGTTGTTCTTAAGATATACTAATGAGTATACGTTGATTCCCTTTCTGATGCATTGATGGAGGGTAGATATGCTCTTTCATGTTTTGCCAAAAGATGAACTTGCCTCTCTTTTCGAAATTCTGGCAATCAATCGAATAGTCGGTCCAACCCGCAAAGCGATCTCAAAAGATGGCAACCCTATTTGGGCCTTTGATTGGCTGAATAGTTTCGACGAACTCGATCTCGAATACACCAGCACCTCCCAATCCCCCAAGAAATACTTTCTGCCCTACCAGGAGACACTTTCCACTTTTACAGTCAACGAATCCGGCTGGGAGAAAAATGTTGACTACAATCACTATCATCCGAATGTATTTTTCGGAATGCATGCGTGCGACATCAATGCCTTGAACCGACTCGACAAGGTGATGCTCGAAAGCGTTTATCCCAACCCCTACTATGCCGGCAAACGAAAAAATATGTTCATTATTGGTGTGGGATGTGCGCCTCAGCCACATTGCTTCTGCAGATCTATGGACGCAGACAGCGTACTGCACGGTTTTGATATGTTTTTGACCGATATTGGGAATAAATACTTTGTCGAAATTCAGTCAGCGACTGCTTTTGAAATACTGAAAAATATCAGAACTACCGAGGCGACCAACCACGAACATGCCATGTTTTTACAGGCTGTTGAGGAAAGAAACACACGCTTTACCTGCCATGTTGATACCACTGACCTCTCCAAAATCCTTGATATGGAGTTCAAGTCTGAAGAGTGGGTGAAATGGGGCGATAAGTGTTTGTCATGTGGAACCTGTGCCAATGTCTGTCCAACCTGTTACTGTTTCGGCATTCAGGAATCAGTGGATATTGACTTGAAAGGGGCGAGAAAGGAGGCACATCTCTACTCCTGCAACCTTGTTGACTTTGCTCAAGTGGCTGGAGGTCACAATTTTAGACCGGAGAGTCATACCAGGCTAAAATACAGATATTATCATAAGCATCGTGGCTTTGTTGAGGCCTTTGAGGAGGCGTTGTGTGTCGGCTGTGGACGCTGCGGCCAGGCCTGTCTTGCCGGGATAACAGTACCGGAAGTCATCGGCAGTATTCGACAGGAGGCACAGCAGAATGATTAAAGGCAGCCCGCAGTCAGACCTGATAGTTAGCAGTCACCGCCACCGGCGCAGAGAGGATCTGGCAAGTTATGAGTACAGCTACTCTGCTGAAATAACAAATGTCTATCAGTTGACCAGGACGGAAAAACTATTCCAAATACAATTAATTGACCCTGCAGTACGTAAATCATTTACCTTTGAACCAGGACAGTTTGTCATGCTGGAATTACCTGGCATTGGCGAGGCTCCATTTTCCATCTCATCAAGTCCCGTCAGAGGAGGTGATTTCGAGCTGTGTATACGTGCAGTCGGCAATCTGACCAATTTTCTCCACCGTATTGAACGCGGTATTCAGGTGGGTATAAGCGGTCCTTTTGGAACGTCCTTCCCCATTGAAGCCATGCGGGGGGCTGACATGTTGTTTATTGCAGGGGGGCTGGGAATTGTTCCGCTACGTTCACCTTTGCTTGCAGTCCTGGAGAACAGAAGTCGCTATGGTGCGGTTGACCTGGTATATGGCGCAAAAAATCCATCAGAGTTGCTTTTTACTTATCAGTATGACGCTTGGCGCCGTTTTGATATTGAGGTGCAGATTACGGTTGATCAGACCGACAACACCTGGGATGGCCCGGTCGGTCTCATTACCGAGATTTTGAAGGATCGCATCTTACCAAGGCAGGCCTTGTCGCAGAGAACGTATGCTATTGTCTGCGGTCCGCCGGTAATGTTCAAGTTTGTCTGTGATATGTTGACGGAAGCAGGCCTGCCTATGCAACATATGTTTGTTTCCCTGGAGCGGAGGATGCATTGCGGCCGGGGAAAATGCTGCCGCTGCAACATCGGTTCAACCTATACCTGCCTCAAAGGCCCTGTCTTTGATTACTGGTCGGTTATGAATCTGAAGGAGGCCATATGAAGAACGAGAATCGTACCTACCTCGGCGTTCCGGCCCACAGACCGCGTGTTGGTTTCTTTGAGCTTTCATCCTGCGAGGGTTGTCAGCTTCAACTTCTCAATAACGAAGCGACGTTGCTTGAGTTTCTTGATCTGGTGGAAATTGTCCAGTTTCGGGAAGGAATGACCGAACGATCTGATGATTATGACATTGCCTTTGTTGAGGGCAGCGTCACGCGTGACGATGAGATAATGCGGTTGAAAGGCATCCGATCGCAGGCAGCACTTCTTGTCGCATTCGGATCCTGTGCCTGCTTTGGGGGGGTAAATCAACTCAAGAACCGTTTTCTCGATCAGGAATGGGTTAAGAAAAGTGTATACGGTGATCATTCGATTGCTACCCGGGAGGCGCAACCGCTTTCTGCCCATATCAAGGTGGACCTTGAGATATTCGGCTGCCCTGTGGAAAAAGGTGAGGTTGAACGGATTGTTGTCAACCTGGTTCTTGGCAAAACAATAGAACACCCCAAATATCCTGTCTGCATGGAGTGCAAAGCAAATGAGAATATTTGCCTTTTCGATCTGGGAGAACCCTGCCTTGGGTTAGTGACCCGAGCAGGGTGTGATGCCTGGTGCCCCAATAATAGGTTTGGCTGCTGGGGTTGCCGAGGACCTGCAGAAGTTGCCAATATCAAGCAGATGCAGGAGGTCATGAAGAAGTACGGGATTGAGGCGGAACGGGTATTAGACCGGCTTGAATGTTTCGGAGGATTTGCCGAGGTGGCCGCTAGTCTGCGTCAGCAATTGCGGGTCACCCCAAACGCAGGAAGCCACAATGATGTACGTTAAAAAACGGCACCGGTTTTACCAGATATCGGATATAAAACAGGGGCACTGAGCATCATGAACGTGACAAGCAATATTCACATCCACCACTTAACCAGAGTGGAAGGACACGGCAATATAGATATCCGGATTGTCGGCGGCAAAGTGACTAAAGCAGTTTGGGAGATAGTGGAAACACCGCGTTTTTTCGAGGCGATGCTTATTGGGAAAAAATGGGAAAATGCCCCATATATCTGCGGTCGCATCTGCGGCATATGTTCTATCGGTCACACGCTGGCCAGCATCCGGGCAGTGGAGAATGCTTTCGGCCTGGTCCCTTCGCAGCAGACAACCCGGCTTCGTCTACTGCTCAAACACATGGAAACGCTACAGAGTCATATCCTTCATATATATTTTTTGGTGGCGCCTGACTTTCTGGGAACGGGTTCTGTCTTGCCGCTGATTGAGACCAATCCGGAAGAAATACAGCGAGCCGCCAGGATTAAGCTTTTGGCCAATGACGCATGTGACATTATTGGCGGACGGCGCCTGCATCCCATCCGGACTGTAGTCGGGGGATTCACTATGCTGCCGGAGAAGAACCAACTCAACCTGCTGAGGCAGCGGCTACTAGGCGTAATTCCAGATCTCCAAAAGACAGGAGATCTCTTTGCCTCCTTTTCCATCCCTGATTTTGTCCGAGAGACGGAATTTGTATCCTTAAAAGGTGTAACAACATATCCATTCATTGGCGGCGACCTGATGTCATCCGACGGCGTACACAAGCAGGAGAGCGAATACAAGGAAATGACCAATGAATATATAGTCGAACAATCAACCTCTAAATGGAGCAAACTGTCCAGGTCTTCTTTCGCTGTCGGGGCGCTGGCACGTCTCAATAACAACTTCCAGTTTCTCCATCCACGCGCCAGGAGCATGGCCGAAAGATTCAAGTTCATGCCGGTGGTACACAACCCTTACATAAATACGCTTGCCCAACTGATAGAGTGTATGCATGTGGTTGAGGATTCACTTTCTCTCATTGACGAAACCCTTGATTCCCCCTGTCAGGAGAGCAGAATTGAGGATATAAAGCCACGTGCCGCTGTAGGTGTTGGAGCCGTGGAAGTGCCGCGTGGTATTCTCTATCATATGTATGAGTTTGACGATGATGGTAGGATTATCAAAGCGGACTGCGTTATCCCCACAGGGCAGAATCATGCCAACATTCAACATGACCTTGAAGCCCTGGCCGCGGAACTGTCGAGACAGGGGCTAGGCGATGCGGAAATTGAGACCTTGGCCTCAATGTTGATAAGGGCCTATGATCCCTGCATCTCATGTTCGGTTCATTAATGAATCTCTTCTATTGAAAGAATCCACACCTCAGTAACAGCCTTCGGCGGAATGGGTATGATTGGAGGTTCTGTCGCAAACGTGACTCTACTCCAGGTAAGGAAAGGTTTCACGGTGGGCATTTTAACTGTCAGATGTAGATACAACCCAATAGCCAAGCCTACTCAGGAGTTTACTGTTCATCTCAAGAATCGCGACTTCCTCATCGACCAATAGGATGCATTCGTTGCCGCCGACTATTTCCGGATCTTCCGTGTTCATAATATCCTGAAAGCGCGTATCGATTTCAGCAATCGGCAGAAAAACATTAAAACATGTTCCCTGTGGTGTGCTGTCACTGATTTTAATACAATCTCCATGGTTTTAAATTATCCAATACACCACTGCCTGTTCAACGACAATTATAACTCCGGGTTGACGACAATTATAATTCCGGACTCATCTCGCTTTTAACACTTTGTTTTAACGGTAAAATATCACTTTTCTTCTTGCTAAAACAAATTTCCATAAGTAACATTTCAATACTCATCCGGAGGATAGGGCAACGCTGAGGAGCGACCTGAGCGCCGAGATGAATGCCGTAAGGATGGAGACCGAGCGTTACTGCTCGGTCTTTGTTTTTTTCTCCATCCATATGGCCTCAATGCGTTAAACCTCGGGGGTTTGGGGGCAGAGCCCCCGGTACTGAGGAGCATTAACCTGCCTCCAAGTTCTGTTTTGCCTTTTTTAGCCTGTAACTATCGAGGTTGAGCTCCAGGATGACACTGTGATGAACCAGGCGATCTATAGCAGCAGCAGTGGTCATCGGATCTTTAAAAATCTTTTCCCATTGTGAAAAAGGTAGATTGCTGGTGAGCATGATGCTGCTTCGTTCATAGCAGTATGCCAGTAGAGTGAACAGCACCTCCATCTCTTCCCGGCTTTGCTGGACGTAACCGATATCATCGATAAGTAACGCGTCATATTTCACCATTTTTTTGAGCATTCGGGGTAGCACAAGTTCTCTTTTGGCCACCAATAAATCTTGAACAAGCAAGCTGCAGGACGTGAAGAGAATTCGCTTGTCGTTGTTAATCAGCTCTTGCGCAATCGCGCAAAGCAAATGGGTTTTGCCACTACCGGGATTTCCAAAGGCCAATATGTTTTCAGATCGTTCAAGGAAAGAACCTTCCAACAGGCTATTCACCAAGCCACGAAGTTTAGCAGGAAGGCGAGTCTGGTCAAACGAGGCCAGGCTTTTTTCCAGAGGCAGCCTGGATTCCCGTAAATATCTCGCAATGCGTTTGTGCCGACGTTCTTCGCATTCTCGAACAACCAACTCCTGGAGATACGCTTCATAGCTCAGTGATTCCTGCCTGGCTAACTCAGCCTCGCCCCGATAACAGGCTCGAACAGTTGATAGATAGAGCTGCTTTAACGACCTCTCCAGAGTAACCACATTATCTGCTTGATTCATCCGTGGACCTCCTCTAAGAGTTGATCATAACCAGCAAGGGTAACAGTCTGCACCGATACGTCAGTGACAGGTTCAGCCGGCTGTTTCAAGGAAAGAAATTTGTGTACCTCAGTAGCATTTATTGGTTCTTCTTCTGCAATCAAGTAACGCAGAGCATCATCGACAGCTGTCTCGTTTTTCTGAGCAGCAAGTTGTAAAATTGACAAGTATTCTTTGGCAGCATTGGTAACACAGTGCTGTTGAGCAAGAGTATCATAGGCCATCCGGAATCTGCTGGTTGGAAACAGATCATTCAGATACCTGTAGTTTTCAAACGCCCGAGGTTTGCGAACCAGCCAGTCAATGATATGACGGTATTGAATATAATGCTTGTTGCTGCCTCTTATCCTCGGAATATTTTCAATATGACTTTGTCCATACCAGATCTCCAGATGCCCTGAATACAGGCGAACGTTGACCTTTTCTTTTATCAGACGACTGTTAACTGAATAGACTTTGTGTTTTATTCTGATAGTGCTGCTCGGTCCGACTCTCACTTCAAAACGCGTACATGTATCAAGCTTACTCGAAGGTAAGGGTTTCAAGGCTGCCTGTTCTTCGAGAAATCGTGATTGACGATTGCGATTAAGTTGTGCAAACAGCTTCTGCAAAAACAGTTCATACTCTTGTCGCGTAGTAAAATCCCGACTACCTCGCAGCATTAGTGCTTGATCAACTGCTTTCTTAAAACGATAATGGCGCTGTTCAATGTCTCCGTTTTCATGAGGGCTGGAAGGATTTGTTTTACGCCCCTGCATATTGTAGTGGTCCAATAACCCTTGATATGCACGAGTAAACTCTTCAAGATTTTCCGGTTTATTTACCGCAGCTGACAACCTATCCGTTTGGTGTTGCTCGGGAGCACCGCCAAGTTGCCAAAGACATTGTTGCAGTCCTTCGCTTAAACTCTCAAAACTTTCTGAAAAACATATTGTCCCCGTTTCCCAGTTTGAATAGGTCAGAACAAAATGAAATACCAGGTGATCAAATGGCTGGCCTGCAATAGTAATTTGCAATTTATCCATATGGGTGAAATCTGATTGGCCTAATCTGCCAGGGTGATGCTTTTGCGGAAAATAAATTTCATTACCAGGGCCTGCTGTAGCACGCCAGTTTTTTACTCGACGTTGAAAAGTCCGAAGCTGACCATCGCTGAAACGGCCAGGGTGAAGTCGTTGCAGGTGACAGAAAAGTGTTTTGGCCTCAAGGGCGTCATTGCTTTCTAAAAATGGTGTAACCGAGGACCATACATCATCAAAAGGGTCGTCTCGAGTTCGCCAATCTCGTATTCGTTCAGCGTTAATTTCACTTGGTAACTTTTCAAGATCACGATACTTGCGGCCAGTTTTTTCATCCATGCCAGCCTTCAGTGATGCGACCTCTAATGTTTTTCCCTGACTTAAATATTTCTTCAATTTTCTCACCTGAAAGTCTGTGACCATTCATATCCCTCCTTTGAGAGATATGAATAATCGGATCACAATTTTCCGGGAAAAATAATTGTCGTTAGGGGGGAATTATAATTGTCGCTGATCAACTGCCAGATCGAGAATTGAGCCTTTACCAACGTCTTTAGTGGTAAAATGGGGCTCAAAAATCCGCTCAAGAATGGTTTTTGGAATACCCGTCCCTCTATCGCAGATTGAGATCTGTGCAAATGGTCCCGACCTCAGATCAGGAACGTCATCAGTCAAATGATGACTGAAACAACGGGTGAGGATAGCTGTTCGGGCGACTCGAAATGAAACCGGTAGTAACACGGTATATAATAATAGTGGTTTTTTTGTTGTTGTGCTGTTTTTTGTTCCGTACGAAAGGATAAATGAAACCTGGATTGTGTTGTTAAGTTGTCGAATATGGGTGGTTAAGTGGTTTGTTGTTGTTTTTTTGAATTGATCATTTTTATCCGCCAGGATGGGAATGAAGACGATATCCGTAGGTAGTAATGAAAAACAATTTTCAGTCGGTTTCCAAAAGAGGAAATCTGGTTTCTGAAATATCACTTTTTTTATAGTGATTGTATACCCTTTAGGAGGTAGTTGTCTGTAAATATAGTCCGGTTTACAACGGCTTTTTCACCTCAGTTCTGTGGTGGATTATTCACCAATTTCAGTGCCTGAAAAGATCAGAAGAGTAGCGAGTTAGTGTCTACAACTCTCTGATGGAACAAACTATACCTCATTAACCTGCATTTTAGGTTGCATTGGTCTGCCGAATAATCCGACGAGGGTGCCTCGCTACTTGATGGTGTCATGTTGTGTCGTGATGGAGTGTCATAATGCCACAATGTGGTTTACAGCTTCGATACACATTTAGAGCTACATTGGAGATCAAAATGTTTGTTAGACGGGTTGTGGATCTTTGGGGCATTCTGGTCTTACCAATAGACCAAGCATGGGGGGAGGCGACTTGCGATTTCTGTATTGGTGGGGTACATTATCGCCTTAATAAGCTAATTTAATATTTATTTAATCTAAGTATATCAAAGGTTTTTTGAGTTTTGAGTCATCCTGAGCTTTATCTGTCGCAGTCACTTTTAAGCCTGCCAGGTCACTGAACCAGTCAACCACTATCTATTATGTTACGCGTCTGATTCATGCTTAATGCAAATGGTTAGACCAAAGAATTATCAATACTATCGTTTTTAATATATTCATGCAGATGGAGGAAGTATGCGTTTTGCTGTGCTGCAACTGACAGGTTGCGCAGGATGCGAGGTCTCGCTGTTAAATGCCGGTGACGAACTTGATCTTGCGAATCTGGCCTACATGCCACTGGTTGTTACCGCGCATGATGTGCCTGAAGTCGATGTACTGCTGGTAACAGGTGGTATCCGAACAGATGAGGATCTACTTAAACTCAGAGAGTCTGCAAGTCGGGTGAAAAAGATCATCGCGGTAGGCACCTGTGCTATCTCCGGTGGTGTAGCCGGACTTGGTGATCGTCAGGATATCCGTGAGCATTTTCTGGCATCAGCTCATCAGGGAAGGGTTCCGAGAATGCTGCCGAAATGCAGCCCGATTGACACCGAAGTAAAGGTTGATAACTATTTACCAGGTTGTCCACCGGTACCGAGCCTCTATGTCAAGTTGCTCAATGATCCGGCTTCAATAAAGTCCACCAGTATTGTCTGTAAGGAATGTGGTCGTCGCAAGCCGAAAGACATTCGCCCTGACACCCTTGCTGATGTTGTTCATAAAGATGAAGATCCGGATCTTTGCCTGGTTAAACAGGGACAACTCTGTGTGGGAACGTCTACCAGAAATGGTTGTGGTGCCATTTGTCCGAGAGCAGGATTTCCATGCGTCGGATGTAGAGGACCCTCCAATAACCTCATTGAGAAAGACGCAAATGCTTGGTTTGAGAGCATTATTCGTGTTTTTCAGCGCATGACAGATATTGATTCGGATACGATCAGTGAGGCGCTTAAGTCGCCGCACCTGGCCCTGTTCCTGTTCCAGTTTTCCGACTACACCGATACCGAGCTTGATAGTCGTCCTAAAGAGAAGGTGCTGTAAAAATGACTACTACAATTCAATTTCCTATTTCACGTATTGAAGGCCATGCTAAGGTTGTGGTTGATATCGATAATGGAAAAGTACGTAATGCCCGTTTCCTGGCCCAGGAATATCGTGGCTTTGAGCAATTCCTTCAGGGTATGCCCGCAGATCAGATGCCGGTAATCGTTCCCAGGGTCTGTGGTGTCTGCTCTACTTCTCACCATATAGCCGCAGTTGAGGCTTTAGAAGATGCATATGGTGTTACACCTCCCCCTATCGCTGAAAAGATCCGTCATTTAATGATGGTGGGTCAGTTGGTTCAGAACCAGGCTACATCGCTCTTTTTCTTCACCATGCCGGATAAACTCCAGGCGACTTCAATCTTTGGTGCTGAAGAACGTGCTGGTAAGGATACACTTGGCAGCATCAGCAAGAAGGCAATGGCTGTTCGTAAGATCGGTACAGAGCTTATTTCTGTTGCTGGCGGCCAGTTTATTCATCCTGTAAAAGCTGTTGTTGGTGGTGTTGTTTCTGGTATCGAAAAAGAAGCAGCTAAAGAGATGCGGGCAAAAATTAAAGTGGCACTGCCGCTGGCATGCAGTCTCTTTGATGAATACTGGCAGCTTACCCAGAAAATGGCTGAAAGTGTTGGTAAATGGGAAGGAAATGATCCTTTTTATTACATGGTTGCTGTGGATAAGAATGATCCGACCCTGCCTGTTGATACTGTTACCATGCAGAAAAATGACGGTTCTGAAACCATCAGCTTTAAGCCAAGCGAGTTCAAGGAATTCCTAAAGTTCCACAGGGTTCAGGACAGCTATTCAAGCAAGACCAGTTTCAACGATCTGCCGATTCGCGCAAACAGCCTGGCACGTATGAATCTTGCCGAGTCAACAGGCACTCCTATTGCGGATGGGTACCTAGAGCGTTTCCGTGTTGAATTCGGTAGCCCTGCACACCAGATCCTACTTTTTGATCTTTGTAGAGGGATTGAGTTGATCAATGGGCTTGAACGCGCTGACCGGCTTCTTGCTGAAGATTTAAGCGAAGGCGAGATGAATGTTCCTGTCGAGCCACGGGATGGTTGCGGCTTCGGCCTTGTCGAAGCGCCACGCGGCCCGCTGATCCATCACTATCAGATTGAGAATGGCCTTATTGTTCGTGCAGAGTTTGTTATTCCGACAGTGCACAATAACTTTTCCATCGAACGTGCTTTGACTACTATGGCAAAACAGTATGTTCACGAGGATCGAATTGATCTTGGCCTGGATAGGGCTATGGGCTGGGTTGTACGTGCTTTTGATCCTTGTATCGCTTGTGCAACACACTAAAAGAAGATGTGTCTTCAGCTACGTATAGCCTGTGGACAGAGTTACTAATATTTATTGGTCTTGTCATAACTACACTGGAAAGTTGTCGCATCAACAGGTGTCTTCTGATGGTGCATCGATCTTCGAATAAAACATCCAATTCTAAAAAAATTGGATGCTTCAGGATGACAACTTCGTAGTAGATACCCCAGTGTCAGAACAAACGTGGAATTTGCCTTTAGGGTGGATTCCACGTTTTTCTATTTGATCTCAGGAAAATTAACAGCCATACAATCCGGGCATATACCATGTGAAAATTGAAGATTGTCTTTGGCTGAAAAGTATTCTTCCACAGTTTGCCACTGTCTTTGTTCGGTGTTGTGAATCCCCTTACAGTAACAGCATATTCGTGTTATTTCCGGCTGATCTGCAGTCTTGTCAATTTTGCTCTGCTCTCTCTTTTGGGTAATATCAATGCCGATTCCCAAAGCCGCTAGTGGTTCTTTTCGTGATTGAAAGGGGTATCCGTGCATTTCATAGATTTTTCCCCGATGATTATCTTCCCATACCCACACCTGTCCTTCCTCTTTTGAAATGACGTCTTTTGCCGGACATATTTTGCATGGTTCAGTAGTACCACGCAGCATTGAATAACAGGGGATGGATGAGTTTACACTACCAAAAATCGTTTCAAATGTTCGATTGGCAAAATGAAAGGTATAGTTGTCTGAAACAATAAAGACAAATTCAGGAATTTGATCGAGAATTAATTCTTGAATCGTATGTTCTGCATGTCTCATGATTTTTCGCCGATGTGTTGATATGTCAATTGAATGTGTAAACATCATCACCTCCTTATTACTGTAAATCAAATGCATTCGGTGGGGATTCTTATAACTCGTGTAAAAAAAACACCCACCTTTCTATTCAACAAAACGTTGTACAACCAGAAAAGTTACAGAAAACTCGCAGGCTGGATGGGAATCATTTAAAATGCTTACAGATAAGCAGATGAAATCGGGCATTGAAAAATTGTATAGTCGATTATGGATGGTGTTGATCAATAGATTGTTATGAATAATCAATGGAGTGGGGATATGAGCAGGGCACGATGTACGTGGTGTGACCTTAATTCAGAGGAATATATCGAGTACCATGATAAGCAGTGGGGAGTTCCTGTTCATGATGACCGGTTACTCTTTGAGATGCTGGTACTTGAAGGCATGCAGGCTGGATTGTCCTGGCTTTCAATCTTGAAAAAACGGAACAATTTTCTCAAAGCCTTTGATAACTTTGACGTGGCCACAGTGGCGGCATACGGAGAAGAGAAAGTTGAAGAACTTTTGCAGGATGCAGGGATTATCCGAAACCGGCTCAAGATCAATTCGGTCATTAAAAATGGCGGTGTTTTTCTGGATATCTGCAAAGAATTTGGCTCATTTGATGCGTATATATGGGGATGGGTCGATAATCAGCCGTTACAAATTGATTATGCAACCAAACAGGATATCCCTGCACAAACTGATCTCTCAGTGAAAATATCCAAAGATCTCAAAAAACGGGGAATGACGTTTGTCGGCCCGGTTATTATTTATTCGCTCATGCAGGCTATCGGTATGGTCAATGATCATGACCCGGACTGTTATAGAAGAAAAGAAATTACCGAGATGTCGTGAACAGGAGATTTTCTGTCACGCAACTGCGGAATGACTCCCCCGGAGCAGATCCCCGGGAGAGGTGTTTTTTTACTGACTGATTATCAGGCAGCCTGGACTATGGCAGAGGTATCACAGAGCAGATTGGTTATTGCATTATATACGTCGCGAAGGTAGATGATACCCAGCACCCGGCCATCGATGCCAACCACTGGAAGTCGACGAATCTGTTCAACCAGCATGATATCGGCACATCGCATAATTGATTCGTTGAGCGAGATTACCCGGACATCTTCTGTCATGATATCACTGACCGAGAGCTTATTGACTTTTTCAGTCCTCTCAATACGCATGGATTCCCATCCTGTTTCATCTTCAGGCAATCCCTCCAGGTACATGTATGAGGGGATGAGTAAACGTAGGATGTCTTTGGTCGAGACGATACCGACGATCTTCATCTCGTTATTGAGAACGGCGATTCCATTAACGGACAGGCCATGGCCACGTTTCGTTCGTTTCATCACTTGTATCGCCTGTAATACAGACATTTCCGGTGTGAGCCAGTTGTTGATAGGTTCCATGATGTCGCGTACTTTCATAATACCTCCCGGCGAGTAAAATCTTAAATATCTTTGATTTACCACTTCGGACTGTAAACACGGATCACTGAATCAATCCTCTGTTTGAAAGCTATTATACCATATTCAACAAATTCAGATCAGAATTATTTATGAATAGCTTAAGTATATCTAATGTTAATCGAGATTGTCATGTTGGCGGATGATGTAGCCATGTTTCTTTAAACCTTCTGTATTTGTACTGGAGACATTTAAAACGGCCAGAAAATGGGGATGAGCAGCATACCGGCAATTACCACAAAAATATTCAGTGGAATGCCCAGTTTGAGATAATCTTTAAAGCTGTAACCACCGGGCCCGTATACCATCAGGTTGGTCTGGTAGCCGATAGGAGTGGCAAAGCAGGCGCTTGCGCCGATACATATGCCGACAATAAATGGTTTCGGGTCAACTCCGATACCAAGTGCGGTCGAAATGGCGATAGGCAGGAGCAGCACTGCGGTGGCATTATTGCTGAGAATCTGGGTACTGATTGAGGTGAGTAGTATAATGCCGCCAAGAACAAGAGTGGGAGACAGGCCGGAAAAGAGGCTGAGAAATGCCTCAGCATATATCTGGCTGGTGCCTGTCTTTTGCATGGCGACGCCCAGGGCAATGGTACCAGCGATCAGCATCAGAACATCAGCCTGCAATGCACGGTAGGCATCACGCATCTGCAGGCATCCTGTTACAATCATGAGAAAAGCTGCTGTGAGGGCACAGGTCATAATGTCAGCAAGTCCCAGGGTAGCTGTTCCAATCATGCCGATAAAATTGATGATAGACCAGATTGCTTTTCGTTTATGGACAATTTCCTCATACACATCTTCAATGACGATGCAGTCGTTCCCCGCACGGATTGCGTCGAGTTTGCTCTCTGAGCACCAGATGAGAATCACGTCTCCGGTTTTTAGTCGCACATCATGGATCTGACGTTCGGTCATATGCAGGTTGACGCGCTTGACCGCAATGATGTTAACTTCCTGATCTTTTGCCAGATCAGTGTTCTCAAGCTTTCTACCCCGGAGTGAGGAATGGGGCGAAATGATGAGTTCTACAACAATTGGTGCATCTTTTTGTGCGCCCAGGAGTAGTCCCGTTTCAGATGAAGGCAGTTCGACACCTTCTTTTTGCAGAATTGCCACCAGATCATTTAAAGACCCTTTAACAAGTAATATATCACCGGCATCAACCTTGATAGGATCACGCCCCGGGTAGTAGATAAGTGACTTATTGATTACCTCAAGAACTTCAAGCTTCGGGTAGCGTACTTCGAAAATATCTGTAGAGTCACGACCGATAAGTTTGCTGTCAGGGGTAATCTGAAACTCTGCCAGATACTGCCGATGCTCACTGTCCTCAATATGACAGACAGGGTTTGCCAGCTCGGGTAGTACCCGGGGAGCTGCAACCAGCAGAAAGAGAATGCCGACCAAAGCGATAGGGACACCGATAATGGAAAGTTCAAACATCGATAAAGCACCATAGCCGTATTCATTGCTGAGGTCGCTGATGATGATATTGGTTGAGGTTCCGATAAGTGTACAGGTTCCAGCGAGAATTGAGGCATAGGATACCGGAATCAGAAATTTGGACGGACTTAGGCCAAATTCACAACACATTGCCATAACCACCGGAATAAAGAGAATAACGACAGGTGTATTGTTAATGAAGGCTGAGGCTATGGCGACCGTAAAGAGAATAACGGCTAGTGCGAGCAAGGCGTTACCACGAGCAAGTCGAATAACCTGACGCCCAAGAAATTCAACGCCGCCGGTTCGCATCATCCCCTTACTGACCACGAACATGGCACCGACGGTTATGACTGCAGGGTTTGAAAAACCGTTTACGGCCTCACGCGGCGTAAGAATCCGGGTGACTACCAGCAATACCATGATGCCGATTGCTGTCAGATCGACAGAAATTTTCTCGGTTATCAGCAGATAGAGTGTACCAAGTAGGATGATCGTTATTATCCAGTTTTCCATGGTCAACGGTGTAATAATTAGGGTTAAGCCAGCTCAATAATTTAGGAGTCCGTCCGAAAAATAGATAGGAAGCTGTCCGAAAATCGCCTTGCTCACCAACTCTTTGTTACTTTGACAATAACAATTCTTTAAATATCGAGTACATGACTTTGCATGTCGTTATCAAAATTGCTCTTCTTTGAGAAGGAATGTAGTTTTTCGGAAAGCCTCTTAACGTATTGTATCAAAAATAATAATTACGATGTGAATCCTTGAAAGAAAAACCCTACTTTTTATCTCCTGCCGCTTTGAAATAATTTCGGATATTTTGCATCATCGGTGCGTGGTCTTCCCGATGTAACAGAGCTTCGATCAGGTATACTTTGTCACTGCTCAGTGCATGTTCGAGAGCTTTATCAAGTTCGTTTCCGGTTTCAACGCGCTCACCTGCGCAGCCGAGAGCCTCAGCGTATTTAACATAATCCCAGTTGTTCAGATTGTAATAATCGCGGTGTTTATCTAAGGCTGAGAGCATTTTGTAATACCCGTTGTTGAGTACTATAACTATTGGATTCAGGTTATTGGCTACGAGAGTGGAAAGCTCACTTCCGGTCATCTGAAAAGCACCATCACCTACAAGTACAATTGGCCGAAGATCGGGCGCAGCCAGGGCTGCGCCAACAGCGCCGGGAACCGCAAAACCCATAGATGCGTAATAGCCCGGAGCCATAAAAATGTCGGCATCAATTTCTAATCCGGCAAACCAGGCATCTCCGACATCCGCTAGAAAGCTGTGCTCAGTTTGATTGAGTTTTTTCAGCACGCGAATCAGTTCTGCTGTGTTGAGTTTTTCTGTAACTGATTGAGGTGCAGACTGCTCAGGGGCCTTGGTAATTGCAGGAAGCTGTTTAGCCTGAGGTGCCTGTTCAGCAAGATAGTTGATGATTGCTCCGAGCGGTACCTGAGTGTAGGTATGGTGAGATATTTTTATTTCAAGATCGCGCATATCAATACGTTGCTCTGCACTGATTTTTGCTGTCCAGAATCCTGTGTTAACATCAGAATAAATTACTCCGACAGAGAGGATGAGGTCGGAATTCTCAATCATCTCACGTGCGGTGGAATCACCCATTTCACCCATGTAAATTCCCACATGGTTCTTGTGAGATTCAGGAAAGGAGGCTTTACCCATGACAGATGAAACAACGGGAATTCCCCAGGTTTCTGCTATCTGTTTTATAGCATCCATCAGCCCGTGGCGACGAACACCGACACCTGTGTAAAGTATGGGGCGTTCAGCCTGCTCAAAGGCTGCGAGTATCTCTCTGGCTGCTTCTTTCATTGCAGCGTTATTGGTAGACGGTCCTGAATGGCATTTTGCAGGAATCTCAGGTACCGGTATCTCTATTGCGGTCATATCCAGAGGAATTTCAATATAGCCCGGCCGTTTGAACGTGAGGCAGGCATCGAGAACCCTGTTGATTTCTTCTGCTGCAGTCACAGTGTTTGTTAGAGCTGATGTGGCACAGGTAACCTCTTCAAATACCCGTTGCTGACTGCCATAATCTTTTACCAGATGATGAAATGCGGGATTTTCCATTCTGCCGGCAATTGCCGGCGCACCGCTTATAACAACGAGTGGTGAGAGTTCGGCATACGCCATGGCAACCGGGTTGATCATGTTGAGGCCGCCAACGCCGTAAGTGGTGAGTACGGCTCCGAGTCCTTTTAAACGGGAATAGGCATCGGCTGCAAAAACGCAGTTCGGTTCATGGGTACAGACGATAGTCTTCAGGCCATATTCAGCTTGCTGGGCATAGATTGGCAGTGCAAAATCTCCTGGAATTCCAAATGTTAATTCTGCCCCGCACTGTTCAAGGCGTTCAAAGAGATAATGTGTGAGTTTTTTCTTCATTATGTGTTCCCCTGGGTAATAAGTAATGCGAGGTGCCGAGCGGAGAAAAGATAGTGAGTTGCGTGGTCGGCAATTGATCAACCAATACTTGACTATACAATATATTTTCTGAATTTAAGAGTTCTACAGAATATTATAGAGTTATTAGCGAAAATGGGGAATCAGAGTGAGCGGGTGTAGTGATAAGTGAGCTGAGTACAAATGAGAGTGGCTGTCATCAACCACTCTCATTGTATAAAAAGGTCTAAGAAAATAGGTTGAGCTGTGGAACTACTTCAGCTTGATATTACGTTCTTTTGCCGCATCAGCAATGTGCTGAACGAAAATACTGGCGAATCTATCATTCATTCCTAACCCCTTGAGTACTGGCTTTACATCGTAGCCTTCTTTGACGAGAATAGATTGCCATGAATCATCTTCGTTGCCAGCCATATCGTTTTTTGCATGATCACCGGCAACAATCATAAAAGGCTTGATAATAACCTTGGTGTTATTGGCATTTTTCAGTTGACTGAGAATGTCATTAATAGATGGAGCACCTTCAACGACACCGATAAAGGTCTGAACGTCAGGATACGCTTGTTGCATTTTTTTCTGGGTTTCAGTGTAGATGCCTGTTGACCAGTACTCGTTGCCATGCCCCATGTAAATTAGTACTGATCCCTCGTCTTTTGCCATCTCAGCATCAGCTGCCAGGGTTTTGACAACTGCATCCACATCATCATGGTACGGGTAAACATCTCCTGGCATGCCGAGTGCGGGACGACCCATAACAATGTTTTTTATAGGTTTCCAGCGCTCTTTCATGGTGCGTATTGAGGCCAGCCCATGTACGTATTGGTGAAGGTCGTGCGATTGCTCCATATAGAACATATGTGATGGCTGGACGATGATGTTTGTATACCCATCTTCAAGGAGGTCACCAACGGTAGCAATGAAATTTTTGACATACAGAATTTCTTCAGGAACTCCCTGGTCAAGCCATATTTGCGGTTCGGCCTGACGTTTTTTCCACACTTTCCGTATCATGTTAGAAGTAAATGTCATTCGTACCTCTGTTCCAGGATACGCTTTGCGGACTGTTTCGGTGATATTGGTTATAGATTCCAGCGCGGTGGGAACTGTAGTTCCAAAGTGGGCCATGACAATAGCTGTCTTGGGTTCTTTCTCAAGCGTACCGGCATATGTACCGGTTGCAGCAAGAATCATCGTCATGCACACTGCGACAAACACTCTACGGGCTTTGCTTTGCATCAGTATTTCTCCTTCGATTACATGAATGCCCGGAAATAAAAAATCCCCGGACCAATGTTAATGATCCGGGGATTCCCTGTTTGTCCTCGTCTCGGTTCTAATCACCCTTGTCCACGGAGTGATTGTATCGTGCTTCAGGCAGGTCTTCTGACTTCCGGCTCTTCCTACTAACTGCGTCTTCCCAATCTACTGATCAGTGACTTTTGGTGCAGTGTTCGTCCCCGGTTACAGCGGCGGGCCCGTCCCTGATTTGCACAGGGTTCCCTTTTTAGCTCAAAATGAGCACCTGAAACTGGTTATAAGAAAACGTTTTGGCAGGGAAAAGTCAAGGAGTAAAATGTACGTAGTTGCAGAGCCCTACATTGTGAGAATCACAGTGTAATATGGGCATGTTCAACACGTTTATATTTAGCAGAGACCATCGTGATATGAGTGGGTGAGTAAGTCTTCGAGGCTTACAATTTCCAGAGCTGAACTATGGGTTGCAGCCAAAATGACTGGAGGGGCAACGCCATTTTCCAGTGCTTCCTTCCAGCGGTTTGCACAGAGGCACCAGTGGTCTCCCGGGCGCAGACCTGGGAAATTTGCCAGGGGCATTGGAGTTGTTAGGTCGTTTCCCTGTTCCTTTGAAAAAATCAAAAATTCTTCTGTCACCATGGCGCATACAACATGCCGGCCGGTATCATTTTCTCCGGTGGCACAACTTCCCTGCCGGGTAAAGCCGGTGATTGGGTCGAGGCCGCAAATTTCCAGGGGAGTTCCCAGGACATTGGTATTCATATAATTCTCCTTATGGGCAGCATTGCATATAGTGCAGATCTTAGTAATTTAACCATAATATCCTGTTATGCAATGCATGTTGATTTGTGGGCGATTGTCTTTAGTTGTATAGATGCCTGGGAGGTTGTCCGACAATGCTCTTTCCGCTCATATCTTCGTTAAACTTGAAAAATTATCCTCCGGTAAGCGAGGGACGAGACTCCGAGATATTAACTATATGCCTGCGGTAATTTTTCAAGTGTGCCTTGATCTGAGCGAAAACTTCTATTGTCGGACAGCCTCCTCGTCGCGTTATTCGTCCTGCTGTGGCTGCTCGCCGGGTATCGGAGCAAGCATGACTCTATTTCGACCAGCATTTTTTGCTGCATAGAGTGCACCATCTGCTTCCTTGAAGAGCTGTTCATCTGTATCGCCATGAGCTGGGTATATTGAAGCTCCAACTGAGATTGTCACAGGCCCGTACGATATGTTCTGGAGACTAAAATCATGATTTCGGACCTTCTCGATAATTCTTTCGGCCATCGAAAGAGCACCCTTAGTGTCTGTTTCTGGCAGCAGTACAGTGAATTCTTCTCCGCCGTACCGGCAGGCAATATCTTCATCGCGTATTAACATACGCAAAAGACGGCCGAACTCGCTGAGAATGAAATCCCCAACGTCGTGGCCATGTTCATCATTAAATTTTTTAAAGTGATCGAGATCCATCATCAGCAAGCCGAGTGTTTGGTCTCTACGTGCTGCTCGACTGAGTTCATGATCTATAGTTTCATGGAGGTATCTGCGATTGTAAAGACCGGTAAGCGGGTCACGAATTGCCTGCTGTCGCAGACTTTCCCTGAGGTTAAGACTGGCGAAAGTGAGGCTTGCATTCTCAGCTACAGCCGAGGCAAGCTGGAGTTCTTCTGCACTCCACTTTTTATCAAGTGAGCCTGCCAGATGAAGCACTCCGTGTGTTTCACCTTGTGCAACCAGCGGAATGCAAAGCATCTGCTGATTTTCTAATCGGGAGTGACTGCAACTCATCGTGCCGTTATCCGGGTTACCAAGATGCGTTTTTCCGGTTCGCAGAGCCCAACACTGTTCAGGCTGATAGCTGGTTTCATCTTCCCAGTCTCCGTTCCAGTCAGCGGATATTTCCAACCTGTCTTTAGAGGCTCGAAATACGGCGAGCGAACCATTGAATCGTGGTAACAATAACGTGGTAACAAGTCGGATTACCTCAAGCGCTTCATCCTTGGAATTGCAGGCGGTGAGCTGTGTGCCGAGATTTTGCAATATCTCAATTTCTTTTGTACGACTCTCGGCACGTTTTTCAAGGCTTTGTCTGCTACTTTTCACAAGAGTGATAATATAGCGGGAATTCAGTATGCTTGTTGCCGTAACAATAAGCAGGGCCGCAATTCCAAAACTTATAAAAATGAGGCGCTGTCGGAATAGTTCCTGTTGCAGCTCGTCAAGCGGAATAGCCACTCTGAAATAGCCTTCCAGTTTGCTGTTATTAAATAGAATGGCCACATAAAGCAGGTCAATGTTGAGAGTTGAACTATAGCGTCTGGAAATACCAACCCCTTTCTCCCGAGCCCTAATGATTTCCGATCGATCGGCGTGATTCTCAACAGATTTAACTTCATGAACCGATAATCTTGAATCGCCAAGAACAGTCCCGGATATATCAATGACTGTTGTGCGGAACCTGCTGTCTCCCGAGAACGTATCTGAAAAACTGTCAATTTCCGGAATGAGCGGGTTGTCATCAAGGAAATTGAGCGTCTTTATTCCAATTCTCGCTATTTGAAGAAGATTATTTTCATACCTTTGGGATGCGATCCTGCTGAAATACAAATCGATAAACCAAAAACCACAAAATGTGAACGCAGTTACCAGAAGGAGAGGGAAGATAATGATGCGCTGCGAGGTCGATGAACTGCTTGGTTGCATAGGCTGCACTGGTTGCGGGGAATAGTATTACTTCTTCAGATCAATTGTAGCGTAGAATATATTCTGATACCAGAGAGGGGCGCGCGATTTAGTGAATTAGTATCATCGCTTTGAGTGCACAGGACGTTCAGTTGGGTGGCAACTTATAAGAGTAACTTCTTTTTTATGGTTTTCAGGTAACGTCTGCTCACGGGCACCATTTTTGCCGATAACGTTCGGATTTTTGCAAGGCCCGCTTCCATCAGGATGATTTCATCGATGGAATCGAGATTGATAAGATACTGTTTATGGCACCTGAGTAGTGGAGTACGTTCTTCCAGGACTTTGAGAGTGACCTCGGTGAAGTATTCTCCGTGTGAGGTTGCTATATGCACACCTGCAGGTTCAGTAAAGATAAACTCAACATCAGCAAGACTAATGAGTTTAATGCGATTGCCAAGCAAGCAGGGGATGCGCTCAATCGCCTCAGTTTCATAGGTGGGATGGCGGTTTTCAACGATGGTTCGCTGGAGTTTGGTAATGGTTTTTGCAAGCCTGGCTTTATCGACCGGTTTGAGTAAATAGTCGAGGGTTTTTTCTTCAAAGGCTTTGAGCGAATAGTGATCATAGGCGGTGACAAAGACCACATGGGGCATGATTCCTGGATTGATCATGTTGAGAAGTTCAAAACCGTTGATCACTGGCATCTCAATGTCGAGAAAGAGTACTTCCGGCTTAAGGCGATTAATGAGTTTTAAAGCATCAATAGCGTTACTACAGGTGCCTAATATCTCGACTTTCCCGGTTTCCGTAAGCAGTGCTTCCATCTCGTCGCGTGCGTGAAGTTCATCATCGATAATGAGTGTTCTAATCATTGCTTGCTGCACCCCTTTTCCGGCACGGAGATGGTGATGACTGTTTTTTCCTGCGGAATGCAGGATATTTGAATACCGTGTTCTTCTCCGCAAAGATTTTTAATACGCTTTTCAACGATGTCCATGCCCAACCCTTTTCTGTCTCGTTTCACAAAGTTTCCGGCATTATCTTCAATGATAATACACATGCGATCTGACTTCTGACGGGCGGATATGCGGACTATACCCTGGCCGAGCATCTGCGAGATACCATGCTTGATAGCATTTTCAACAATCGGTTGAAGGGTGAAAACCGGTAGCTTTCGCGAGAGCATAGTTTTGTCGATATCCATTTCTAGCTGCAACTTATCTTCAAACCGTGCCTTCTCTATGACAAGGTATGAGTTGACATGATTAAGCTCTTCTTCGAGAGTGGCGAGATCGCCGGTTCGTTTAAGATTTTTCCTGAAAAAGTTTGAGAGGTGCATAAGCAGGTCACGCGCACGATCACCGTCTTTTCTGATAATGGCACTGATAGTATTGAGCGCATTAAAGAGAAAATGCGGGTTGACCTGAGCCTGGGCAAGTTTGAGTTCTGATCGGGTCAGTAAATCCTTTTGTTCAACATAACGTGAGTAGAGAATCTGGTCGGAGAGGATTTTTGTGATTCCTTCACCAAGTGTTCTATTGGTAACCAGGAAGAGTTTATTTTTCGGTTCAAAGAGGTTTATGGTCCCAACAAGTTCGTTATCAACCCGAAGCGGAACGCAGAGAACAGAACCGAGTGGACAGTTATCGGAGAGATTACATCGCCACTTCTTTTTACCGCCATCTGCATAGATGATCCGGTTTTCACGAATAGCTTTTTTGGTTTGGGATGAACTGATTGCCTGACCTATCTGGTGGTGGTCGTGGCCATCTCCAACGAATGCTAAAACTTTTTCCCTGTCAGTGATGGCAACAGCGCCAACGCCTGTCTCCTCGCGGATAACTGAGGCGACCTCCGAGGCTGTGTCCATGTTCAGCCCCCGACCGAGAATCGAGACGGTTTTCTCAGCCATTTTAAGAGCTTTTGCAGAAAAGGTGACACTTAACTCATCGTACATTTTTCGCTGGTCCCGGATGATGGAAACAAAAATTGCAGCACCTGTTGCGTTGGCGAGCATCATCGGCAGGGCGATGATTCGAACTAGGGAATAGGCGCTTTCAAATGGTTTCGCAAATGTCAGAATGATCAACATTTGGCTTATTTCGGCAACAAGTGTCGTGAGAAATGCTACCCAGGGGCTGAGAAGCTTATGCTGCTGATAGCTGCGTATAAGATAGATGTGCACCAGACCGCCAATTAGTCCTTCTGCTGTTGTGGAAAGACCGCAGGAGAAGGCCGTGAATCCTCCAAGGGAAAAGCGGTGGAGGCCAGCCGTAAATCCGACAGCTCCGCCGAGAAGGGGCCCACCTATAATTCCGGCAAGAACTGCACCTATTGCCCGGGTGTTAGCAATGGCATCGTTTATTGGCAGACCGAAATAGGTGCCAAGTATCGAGAATGTAGAAAAGACAGCGTACAGGAGGAGTAATTGCTGCCAGTGGAGTGTGTGGATATGGAACGATTTAAAGAAAGGGGATTTGGTAAAGAGATAGGCGATAACCAGAAATACTGACATCTGTTGCAACAGAGCAAAAATATTGTTGATAGAAAATGTCAGCAGATCCATATACTACCTTATTGCCTTTGTGGTTGAGCACTTTAAACGATTACGAGTGTAACATATCATAAACACTATGGATCTGAAAGTTATCCCCGCCATCCGTCGATATGGTGGTGGCGGGGATAGTCGACTTTCAGAGAATAGTCTTTTTACAGGCCATATTGACCAGGAAAAATGATAATTGAGGCCAGAACCAATATCTGGATAACAATAAATGGGAGAACTCCACGGTATATATCGACTGTCTGCACTCCAGGTGGACACACCCCTTTGAGGTAAAAGAGTGAGAAACCAAACGGCGGCGTAAGAAAAGAGGTTTGCAGGTTCATGGCAACAAGGATCGCAAACCACATCGGGTTTATCCCGATGGCTTCTGAAATTGGTAGCAGAATGGGCACTACAATGTACGATATTTCTATAAAATCAATAAAGAAGCCGAGGAGCATGATGGCTAACATCGAAAGAATAAGAAATCCCCATTTTTCACCCGGGAGGTTCAGCATGAACTCTTCCACAAGGAGATCAGCGCCTGTGTAGACAAAGACCATGGAAAATGCGGTTGCACCGATCAGGATGGCAAAAACCATTGCTGTAATCTTTACCGTCTCAAGCGAAGAATCAATGACGATATCCAAACTGAGTTTTCTGTACATTGCGGCGAGAATCATTGCTCCCAGAGCACCAACTGAAGCGGATTCTGTTGGTGTCGCAATTCCGGCAAAGATCGAACCGAGAACCATGATAATCAGGGCAAGCGGCGGAATGATGGCCAACAGAGCTCGTTTGATTGAGCCTTTTTGATCTTCTTCGGCGATGAGAATCTCTGGTGCTACCGTCTTGTCAAAGAGAGCGATCAGAACGATATAGAGGATATAACAGCCTACCAGAACAAGCCCGGGAACCAGTGCTGCCTTAAAGAGATCACCTACAGGTAATTGGAATACGTCACCAAGAATGATCAGCACTATAGATGGCGGAATGATCTGTCCTAATGTTCCTGCGGCACAGATGGTTCCCGTGGCAAGTTTCTTGGAATAGCCATATTTCAGCATCACAGGTAGAGCTATCACTCCCATGGCTACAACTGAGGCACCGACAACACCGGTTGATGCGGCAAGTAGTGTACCAACAAGCACAGTGCTGATTGCCAGGCCGCCACGTACTTTACCAAAGAGGATACCCATTGATTCAAGTAATCGCTCAGCCAGTTCTGATCGCTGCAGAATGATACCCATCAGGATAAAGAGGGGCACAGCCATCAGGATGGTGTTGGTCATTATTGAGTAGATCCGGAACGGCATCATGGAAAACATCGAGAAAAATTCTTCCGCGACCATTATGAGGCCAGCATCGGGTTGCAATTCGATAAAGGCTGCAATTGCACCGAAAAACAGTGCCACCGCCCCGAAGGTGAAGGCCACGGGGTAACCTACGACCAGGAGAACAAGGGCCGCAAAAAACATTATAATACCGGTCATTATCCTCTCCTGAAGTTATTGATATTCTGCAGGACGTAGCCTGTCGCGCTCAAAAGTAAAAATACAAATGATACAGGGATCATACTTTTGATAATCCACCGATAAGGCAGACCGCCGGGGTCTTCAGAGATTTCATTCATTGAATATGCGTCATAAACAAAATCCACGGAACCAAAAAGGATCAGAAGGGAGAGAGGCATTAAAAAGAGTAGAGTACCGAAGATATTAATCAGGGCTTTGGTTTTCGGTCGCATACGGTCATAGAGAAAATCGACGCGTACGTGCGCTTCATGTTTAAGGGCATATCCGACTCCGAAGAGGATAACGATAGTAAATAGATGCCACTCAAGTTCCTGCATGCCGACAGAACTCGCGCGGAAGAGGTATCGCATCATAACGTCAAAGGCGACATTAAGTACCATCAGCAGTAGGGCGATTGCCAGCACGATGCCCATGGCATCAACAATTCTGCCGATGAATTTTTCAATTTTTTCCAACATGATGGTAGTTCGCTCTGAGAGAAAATAGAAAGGTGCCGCCCGGAAAGGTGACCGGGCGGCATCCAGGGTGCTGATGGGGTTCGCAGGCGTCAGATCCTGTTATTCCAATTCCTGAGAAGTCTTGATGTAGTTATACTCAGAGATGGTGGTCCAGTTTCTGGCCTTGGCCATATAGGCACGCTGAGAGGCAAGGATCTCTTTGAAGCTCTCATCTTTTGCTGCATACTCTTCATAGAGTTCGTCAGCGGCTTTTTTCATTGCTTTAAGAACTTCTGGTGGGAAGGTTTTAACCTTGATATTCGGGAATTCGGTTTTCATCTGTTCCCAGGCTTCAGCACTTTCTGCGAAGTTGTCTGTAGTCATATCTGTGCTTGCTGCTTTCATAGCAGTGATCAGCATTGCCTGATATTCTTTAGGCAACTTGTCGTAGGCGCGCTTGTTAATGAGAAATTGCAGCTCGGTGGCAGGCTCATGCCAACCGGTGTAGTAAAAGGGCGCAATTTTATGAAAACCCATTTTGATGTCCATACCAGGTCCAACCCACTCGAGAGCATCGATGGTTCCGCGGTCAAGAGAGGTGTACAATTCGCCAGCAGGGATATTGGTAACGTTAACGCCAAGTTTTGCAAATACTTCTCCTGCGAGACCGGGAATACGCATTTTCAGGCCCTGCAAGTCGTCAAGAGAGTTGATCTCTTTCTGAAACCATCCACCCATCTGGACACCGGAGTTGCCGCCGGGAAAGCTCATTACCTCGAATTTATCATAGGTTTTCTGCATCAATTCCATACCGCCGCCATGGTAAAACCAGGCGTTCTGCTCATCGACATTCATGCCGAATGGAACTGTGCAGAAAAATACGGTGGACATGTCCTTGCCTTTCCAGTAATAGGATGCGCTGTGAGCCATCTGGTACTGACCGCCTTTGGTCATGTCGAGAACACCGAGTGCAGCTTTATGTTTCTCTGCACCTTCAATGCGAATGGTGAAGTCTCCACCACTCATTTCCTCTACCATCTTGGCGAGGTACATTGGAGCATTGGCAAACGGGGTAAGGGTGGAAGACCAGCTCATTGCCAGTTTCCAGCGAACTTTTTTGGCCGCAAAGGCCGGTGTGGCGAGAAATGCGAGAACGATGAATACAGATGAAATGCGTAAAACCAATTTCATTGCAACCTCCTTTGGATGGATTGAAAATGTTCCCCCCACGGGAACAGCGTTATACTACCCAAAGCGGACTGGCGAAAAAACACTGTCGCCGTTAAGTGGTCGAATGTCAGGCTAAGCGGTTACTGTTGAAGTTAAGTGGTTTATACCTCGTATTTTTCCAGGATAAAAGCTGAAAATATATTTGAGGCCGTGTGGTTAGCGTAGATTACGACCGATAATGAACTTTGCGGGGGGATGCATCCAATCAGTTGCGTACGAAGCTTGTATTGGTCAGACCATAGTGGATATTTTGGTAGTACCAATTTTGCAACATAGTGCTTTTGCGGTATGGAAGATATACTTTCTGTAAATAAATTCTTATAACTCGTGATCAGACCGGAGCAATCGCATAACAAGTAAGAACGGGCCCTTTGCAGAGCTGAGTGGTAATCTGGTCTGATTAAGAACCGAGTTTCTAACCGGAATATCGTCGAAAAGAGTTGTTTCCCTATAATTTGTCGGCTAATATGCAGCGGTATTTTGTGTGGCACATAGTGACATTGCTCGTGAAGAATTCTTTTTTTGCAATGTCACATCCCCTAAAGTGATTATTGTCTCCCTTCGCGTGTCGGTGGACCGGTACGTTGTGAGGGGTTCTTTTTGTTTGCGCTGATGACAGGGCGGGAAAGGTTATGTCGACGAATTTGTATATAATGGCAACCGAGGAACGGAGCGGCAAATCCGCTATTGTTCTCGGTGTTATGCAGATGTTACTGAAATCTATTGATAAGGTGGCATTTTTCAGGCCGGTGATCCATGAGACTGAACCCGGTTGGGAAGATCCTGTGATCAGCCTGATTCTTGAGCATTTCGATATTGATATCAATTACGAAGATACCTACGGCCTGACTCTTCAGGAAGCCCAGGAGCTTGTAAATTCAGGTCAGGAAACCTTGCTCCATGATATCATTCTTAATAAATATAATGCTTTAAAGGCTGAGTTTGATTTCATTCTCTGCGATGGCACTGATTTTCGCGGAAAAGATATTGCTTTTGAATCGAACATCAACACTGATATTGCAGCAAACCTCGGCGCGCCTGTACTGCTTGTTTCTTCAGGCAGGAAAAAAGAGACGGAAGAACTTGTCAGGTTAACACAGCTGAGCATTGATGCATTGATTGAAGAAGGCGTTGATGTTATCGCCTGTGTCGTAAATCGCGCTGCTGAGGGTGTTGTCGCAGATGATTTTGGCAGAATCCAGACAAAGGCTACTGGTGATAACCGGCTGCCTGTTTATGTTATCCCGGAAAACCATGAGTTGGCCAATCCTACTGTTGGCGATGTAAAGCGCTGGCTCGGTGCACGCACTATGTATGGTGAAGAGGGCATGACTACTCTGGTTGAGAACTATGTGGTCGCAGCCATGCAGATCGGGAACTACCTCGATTACATCAAGCCGGGTTCCATGATCATCACTCCGGGTGACCGCTGTGACATTATCCTCTCAACAATCTCTTCCAGACTTTCCACTACCTATCCTGATATCTCCGGTATTATCCTCACTGGTAACCTGCTGCCTTCAGAAAATGTTTTACGACTTCTACAGGGTTTAAGCACTACTGTTCCTGTGCCTATTCTGGCTGTTGAAGGTCACACCTATCAGACCATCGAAAAAGTCGGGGAATTGTACGGGTATATCGAGGCACATGATACCAAGCGTATCGCTACTGCCATCGGTGAGTTCACCAAACATGTTGACTTAAAAGAGCTTGGCAGAAGAGTTGTGTCAACCAGGCCGACCCGTGTTACTCCGAAGATGTTTGAGTTTGCCCTGATGGAAAAGGCGGGGCGCAACCTTCAGAGGATCGTACTACCCGAAGGTACCTGTGACCGTATCCTCCAGGCTGCTGATATTTTGATGCGCCGTGGTGTTGCCAATCTTGTTTTGCTTGGTGACGAAGAAGAAGTTCGGATGCGCGCAACCGGATGCGGCCTTGATCTGAAATGGGTTGAAATAATTGACCCTTCCAAATCGAGCCTGCTCGACTCATTTGTTGCCGAGTATATGGAGTTGCGTAAGCATAAAGGTGTAATTGAAGAAGTGGCACGTGACAGAATGTCTGACCCGACCTATTTTGGTACTATGATGGTCCATAAAGGTTTGGCAGACGGCATGGTCTCGGGCGCCGAAAATACTACCGCACATACCATTCGTCCTGCTTTCGAGTTTATAAAAACCAAACCGGGAATATCTGTTGTTTCTTCAGTATTTATCATGTGCCTCAAAGATCGGGTGTTGGTATACGGCGATTGTGCTGTAAATCCCAACCCGAATGCCCGTCAACTCGCCGAGATAGCACTCAGTTCAGCAGCTACCGCCAGAATATTCGGAGTAGAGCCACGGGTAGCCATGCTCAGCTACTCAACAGGTAGTTCAGGTAAAGGCGAGGATGTTGAACGCATTGTTGAAGCGACCGCGATTGCAAGGGAACTCATTCTGGAGCGTGGCATGGACCTGCCTCTGGAAGGTCCACTGCAGTATGATGCTGCCATCGACCCGGATGTTGCCGCGACCAAGTTACCTGGTTCACTGGTTGCAGGTAAGGCGACTGTTTTCACGTTCCCTGACCTCAATACTGGCAATAATACCTACAAAGCTGTGCAGAGATCAGCGAATGCTGTGGCCATCGGGCCGATATTACAAGGATTGAATAAACCTGTTAACGATCTTTCCCGTGGCTGCACGGTCGACGATATTGTTAACACTGTTGCTATAACCGCCATTCAGGCACAAGCAGAAAAAGAGGAAAAAAAGTGAAAGTATTAGTCATCAACTCAGGAAGCTCTTCTATTAAATTCCAGCTTCTTGATATGCAGGATGAGTCTGTCCTGGCTTCCGGCCTTGTAGAGCGAATCGGAGAACCGGAAGGTTTGATCAAGTGTGAGCTTCGCCCTGATACAGATGCAGAAGAAGTAATCAAGATTCAGGAGCCTGTTCCAAATCACGAGCATGGTATGCGTAAGGCTGTTGACCTGCTCTGTGACCCAGACAAAGGTGTTATCGCTGATCGTAATGAGATTGCAGCAGTTGGTCACAGAGTTGTACATGGTGGTGAAGATTTTCATCAGCCAACCCTCATTACTGAAGAAGTTATTGCCGCAATCACCAAGAACGTTCCACTTGCACCTTTGCATAATCCTGCAAACCTTGATGGTATTAGTGTAGCACGTGAGCTCTTCCCAGAAGCTCCACAGGTTGCTGTATTTGATACCGCGTTTCATCAGACCATTCCTGCTCATGCTTTCCATTACGCGTTGCCTAAAGAGCTTTACGAGAATCATCGTGTACGCCGTTACGGTTTTCATGGTACCTCCCACGCGTTTGTTGCCGGTGAATGTGCAAAATTAATGGGACGTCCTGCAGAAGAGCTGAACATCATCACCGTTCATCTTGGAAACGGTTGCTCAATGACTGCAGTTAAAAATGGTAAATCCATTGATACTACTCTTGGACTTACCCCGCTTGAGGGCCTTGTAATGGGAACCCGCAGCGGTGACGTTGACCCTGCAATCTACGCATTTCTTGCAAGAAACTGCGATATGGATATTGATCAAATCGACAACATGCTCAACAAAGAGTCCGGCCTTAAAGGACTTTGCGGCTTAAACGATATGCGTGATATTCATGACGCAATCGCAAAAGGCGATGAGGCAGCTAAGCTCGCTCTCGATGTTCAGACCTACCGTAACCGTAAATATATCGGTGCATACATGGCAGCCCTTGGTAGCGTTGATGCGATTGTTTTCACTGCTGGTATTGGTGAGAATGACGACATCGTTCGCGCGAAGTCTGTTGAAGGCCTTGAGCAGTTCGGTATCGTTATGGACGATGAGGCAAATGCACAGCGTGTAAAGAAGCCTACTCTGCTTAGCAGCAGCGACAGTAAAGTTCAGATCTGGGGTATCCCGACCAACGAAGAGCTTGCTATTGCTCGTCAGGCGGTTGAAGTTATCGGTTGATATCTTGTGGGGTATATAATCCCATTTTTTTGGTACAGGTGTAATAGTATTAATGTGTTACAGTATTTTGCACCTGTGCCAATATCATATCAAGTTTTTTTTATTTTCTGGTGAGCATCAAGTCTGCAGCATAATAGCTCTTGCCAAATAATCCCCCTCCCCCTCTTGCTCAATCAAAGAACAATCCGGGTGCAAATAAACATGAACCGTCTATGTAGGTGCACAGGTACTATCTAAAATTCATAAATATTTAAGATAGTAAGATCTTGGGACTGGCGACCTTGGCACTTTGCTATTTAAGCTAGAGTCAAAATATATTGGAAATACATTGACTATATGAATAGATTAGCTCTGATTTCTCATGGTAAATTGGTATCAGGTCTAATGTTTCATTTGGGCTGTTATTTCGCTTTGTATTTCACGTTGTAATAAAGCTGGTAGAACTGGCCGGATGAATCTTCAAATGCCGTGAGCAGGTTATATGCGGTAATGATATAGCCGCCGTTACTCACTGGAAGATTGTTCGAGCATTTTATCACGCCGGGCTCTCCAACTATTTCTAAATTTTTATACACTATTTCTGCAGGTTTCCCCAGTTGTGGTACAGGAAGGATCTCCTGAAAATCCAAGGCTAAACCGGCCTGGATAAATCCTGTTTCCCCTTCTTGTGCTTCGAACTCTCTTTCTGTCATTCCATATATATATCGGGGAAAAAGTTTACCATTTTGCTCAAGTTGCTTAAAGAGGTTGAACTTATGGTAATTGAAATAATCTCTATAACTATCTCCTGCTGATCGGGCCACTACGCCTCTCAAGTAGTAGATATCAGAGAGTTGTGGCTCAAGGTGTTGGGCTTTATCCAAATCACTATAATATTTATCTGAATATCCTTGAATCCTTGACGCCGCATCGGCTCTTACAACGTAGAGTAAGGCAATATTCGGATTGAGCTCAATTGCCCGTGACATGAGATCATATGCTTCGAAAGCGTTGTTTTGTTGAAGTTTTTCCAGTGCGTTTTTATAGAGTTTTGTTGTTTCATCATTGGCATTCTCGAATACCGATGCCTTTACCGCTGTATCAATCTCAGAGCAGGTTTCATCTGTATTGCACGAAAAAGCTATCATGGCCATTAGCCCTTTAATTTCTGCAGTATAAATCATATCCCTTATCAACACCGCGCGTGTCTGTGGATTCAGGATGGAGAAATGAAGGCTATAAAATTCGATACCTCCAATTGTTGCTTGCGATTCTTCATACGCAACCTCGGTGCCATCCTGCTTTGCAGACTGCTCGTATGCTTCTGATAATGTCTGATGAAAAAATGGAATAGTCTGTTGAAATTCCGGGAACCGAACTTTGTCATATTCCTGATATTTATAATTCAGCGTGTTACCAGGGCTATGAATAAGTGCCAGTTCACCGGAAGGTTTTGAAGAGGGTCGAACTCGTTGACCGCTTGATGACTCAATCATCTTCTTGCTTTCTTCATATAACTCTTGGGCAAGCTGCTCGCTCTGTACCTGCCATCCTTCAGGAATTACAAATCGCCAGCCTGATGGCTGGTGGTAAAAGCTGCGTTCTTCGACAGTGGTAGAGGAGATTTGCGGTTCTGTAGTGGCAACATTCTCTTCAGCCTCCGGGAAGAAGACAATAACAATAACGATGAAACCTATGCAGATAATTACGAGAAGGGCAACACCGTAGAGAATGAACTTGAAGAGTTTCTTCAGCATATGGGAGGTCTTTTGTAGAGATTAACGGCATCTTTTCATGGTTCGTCAAATCCGGTTATTCAGTGCATATGCCTCTAATTCTATATCATACGCAGCCAAAAAGGAAATTGTCTTCACTGCACCTTACCGCCAGGAAGATTAGCATCCAGAAATGTCACAGATAAACGATACTAGTTTCGAGAAAATGTGGGATATACAGCCGGTCTGTTAGCCACCGTGAGCTAAACACGATTATCAACAGGCTAGCAGTTTAAGAGGAGCTCTCCGGGCTGGTAGAGCCGGATACGCCTGAAGATAAGCAGAGCCATGCAATATAACGGAATGTAGTTTTAGAGATCAATCACCCATGGAGCAGTTTTGAGCGATAATCCGTTAGCCATGGCGCGATTTCAATTACTAGGTAATGGCCTTACGGAATTTGACACATTGTCGGTCAGGAAGATAAGGTAAATGATGCGGTTGTATTTTTGGATCATAACCATTCTCTGGATTAAAACGGTGCAAACCGTGTAGTGGATAGGTCGGCATGCGATCTGTCAACGGTAGGGGAGCATCGCAAGTAGTTTGTCGAGTCTGAAACTCTGCTCAGGAAAGTCGAAATGCTGAAAAAAGCCGATTGGGTATCACCGTTGCTCCTTGTTTTCACATGCCTGTTTCCCACTGCTTCTCTACTTGAGGCTACCACGTTCTCAGGTTCGAAGTTCGGTTGGCAGATTCACCTGCCGAACGAATGGAAGATAGAGGTTCTGCAGGATACCGGCGGCTCGGTATCTGGGGCTCCGGCAAAGGCCTGGATGATCAAAAAAGACCCGATGACGTATGTTATCTATCAGATAGAAGATTCAGATATACGAAACAGCATGCGGCTTGATGAGTTTAAAAACAAAAGTTTCGAACTTATCTCGGCGTCGATGCAGCATACTGCCCGGCAGGTGAGTGCCAGTCCATTCTCAAATATTGACCAGATCGTGGTGGGCAACCAGGTTTTTGATACTTTAGTCTGGATCCTGGAGGCACCCGGCCGGCCGGATCTCAAATCCATGACTCTTGTAGCACCAATGGCAGATAAGGCTGTGACCATAAATGTTTCCTGCACGGGTGCCGATTGCGACACTGTATTCAGGGCAATCGATAACTCTCATTTCAGCAATCCCGATGGGAAAGGGGTGGTTATACCCGCACCGCCGCCGCTACCGCCGACAGCCTTACGGAGTACTCGTGATCCCGTCTGGGATTTCACTATACCACTGGGGTGGCAAAGGGTGGCCGTTTCTTCACCGGAAGATAAGCTGGCTATTGAAAAAGGAGAAGGTAACAGCCTTTCCTACTCACTTATGGCGGATGAAAAACATGAACTTGCATTGATGACGATCAATGACCTTAAAGGTGAGATTTTCAAAGAGACAATGACCCAGTTTCAACAAATTGCTCATGAGAACGGTCTACTTTTCGGGAGTGAAGAAGAAGTGATAATGCTGGGCAAAGCCCCCTTTCAGACGCTTTCCCTCAGCCTGGTGGATCCAAATACTCAGGAGCCTGTTATGGTTGTCGCCCACCTTATTTCGATGCTCAACGATAAATTGGCGATGATTATGATAACCTGCATGGACGAACTTAGTTGCGTCGAAGTGCAGGAGGCTGTTGAGGATTCATCATTTCGATAGCAAGACCTAAAGAGTCAAGATGCAGAGCCAGGTTTCCTTATACAGGTTTTGGTTTGTCTTTGTTTTTTCGGTTCTTTTCTGCAATGAGTACAATCTGCAGTGGCTCGCTGCGGTTGTTGTGGGGAAGTTAAGCCTCATCGGCGGCTTTAAGGATGCATATCAGTTCCTCAGCTTTGACTCCTACGCATTTTTTACCGCAGCGAGGTTGCCCCCCTTTCTCGTGTTGGCCATTATGGTCTTTCTTACACGAAAAAAGGATAGTTCAGTGGTCCATGCAATCGCATGGGGAGGATTGATCGGTGTTGTCGGCACAATTGTCATCGTTGAGTGGTCGATAGTAAAAACATATTATATAAATATCCATGTACCCTCAACATCCGCAATAGGGCTGCTGGTTGCACCGATACTTGCCATCCCGTCATGTCTTGTCGGTGGATTGCTCGGTCGTATTACGTGTTGGATTTGCTGTCATAAATAAGAAAATTTGTACGGTGGATTGATAAGAGAAAAATCGAGAAAGAGGAGACGTGATATGCATAGCAGCGATAAAGAAAGGGTTTTTGACGAGGCAGCTCCGGATACCATGAATCTGCTCACTGTTGGCAGCAGGCAGAAAGCGCTCCTTAGGGCATTGCTGGTCTACCTGCTTGTAATAGTCGGGTCTGTTTTTCTACCTGCGGTCAGGGAATTTGAACAGCTTCTTCTGCTTCTTGTCGGAATTGTAATTGTTTATCTGACAGCTCGTCTCTGCTGGGCACTTTATGGCAGGGGGAGCGCGATACTGTTGACACTGTTGAGTTGTATTCCCTATGTCAATATAGTTATTATTCTTTTGGCGAGCGGTAAAGCAACCAGGATACTGAAAGGAAAAGGTTTCAAGGTTGGTCTGCTCGGAGCGAATTTGTCAGAAGTGGAGGGGAGGGGGGAAGGATAGCCGAGGTGCCCCGGATGATCCGCTTCCGCTCAGCAGTTTTGGTATGTGAATGGTATGAGCCACCAAAACAAAATTACCCGTGTGCAGATCCTGCATGACCAGTACTACTCTTATCTCTTGCATGACTACGCATTGGAAGGAGATCTACACCACAGTCGAATCAAGCAGACATCAACTTGAGAGATCTAGTGTAAACCCCAGGGGAGGCCGGCCCCATACCCGCTTTCGCTCTCTTGCAGGGATAAACAGGGGTTGTCAGGCAAATGAGACGTCATTGCAGGATTTAGCTTTACTATTTTCCTACACGTAACACACAGAAAATACAAGTAAAGAGGGTGTAGCAAAGGCAGGGGACCTACGAAAAAAGAGATGACCGCTTTTGTGAAAAGATATTGCGATTAATCCGGATTATCGTTGGTCTAACTGTCCATCGGAAATCCGTTTTTTTTTTATTGTGAATCATGGTAACGGAAAAGCCGTAGTTGGGGCAGGTCTCAGTATGTCTTACGTCATTTAAAGCAAAAAAAAAGTGTGTTACACATCTGATGAAGAGTTTCAATATATCCTGATACTCGCTGTTGCTCTAACGGAATACGATTTGTCGGCCTTGTAAAATTGGACCATATGCAATAAAGTAAGCGCGGAATTTACAGTCAGGATGGCTGTGTTCGAACACCTGGTGATCTTTCCGTTTTTTTCACAATATTTTTCTGAATATCTTCACCTATATCATATAGTTTTTACACAGAGAGCACGAAAACAGGTGCATTCTCCTGTTTTTGCAGAGAGATGTAACCGTAAATCAGGAGTATATAATGAGTAGGGTTTTCGGCAACGATACATTGGAAACCATCTATAATCGACGTTCAATTCGACAGTTTCAGGACAAGCCGGTTGACGATGAAACGATCAAATTGATCCTTGATGCCGCCAACCAGGCGCCATCAGCCCATAACCAGCAGTCATGGCAGTTTATAGTAGTCCGCGGGGAAAAAAAACAGGAATTGGCGCAATTGGTGAGCAGCAAAGCTGCAGCTTTTCCAAAACCTTCGGCGGCAATCCTTCGTATGGCCGCAAGAAGTCTTGCAAATGCGCCTGTTGTTATTGCTGTTAAAA
The DNA here is from genome assembly GCF_005116655.2 of Desulfosediminicola flagellatus. Taxonomy (GTDB): domain Bacteria; phylum Desulfobacterota; class Desulfobulbia; order Desulfobulbales; family Desulfocapsaceae; genus Desulfopila; species Desulfopila flagellata. The sequence continues at coordinate 6,234,158 of NZ_CP050698.1, forward strand.
ACACAGGGAGTCTAATCAGTCACGGGAGTGAACTCTTCCAGATAGAAAAAGAGCGATCATTTGATTTTTTTAGAACAATGGAAATCCAGAGCTCTGCAGCGGCGGTTCAAAATCTGCTATTGGCAGCATCTTCTCTTGGCCTGGGGAGTGTCTGGCTTGGGATTCTTTACTTGATTAAAAATGACGTGCTCGAATTCCTTGGTGAAGAAAAAGGTGAATTTATGGCTGTTATTCCGATTGGATATCCTAAAAAGGAATCCGGCGGGCCTAAGAAGGTATCGCTTGAATATGTTCTCAAAGAGCTTGAATAGGTTTCTCTTTTATCCACTATAAGATGGATAATATACTACCTCAAAACACCTTGAATCCGGTTCGACAGAAAAACGATGTCCTGCCGGATTCGTCCTCTCTCATTCTTCTGCAATCTGCCGGAATTTTGGAGCTTGTCTGTCACTATTATACCCTGTTGCTGGTGCCTTCAGTATTTGAAGAGATAACAGAAGCTGAAAAACCGGGGGCCAATTTTTTCGTATATCTGCAAAAGAAGAATCTGCTTCATCTGCTTACGGGTTCTGATATTTCCAATACCCCCATGCAAAGAGCAGAACTTGGTAAAATGGGGAAGGGCGAGAGTGAACTCCTTGCAAATTTTCTTTCAGGGGCTGGCTCGTTTGTTGTGGTTGATGACCTGCGGGCGGCTAAGTTTTGCGTGAGGCATGAAATACCGTTTATCAATGCATTATTGATACCACGGATTCTTATGTTTGCAGATGTACTTTCAGGTGAGAGTGCAGATGAATACTTTAGTCTGATTCAACAGCGCGGCCGTTATTCTGTTTCTATTCTGAAAAGAGCTGAGTCGTTTCAGCATGAAGATTTAGAACGATTTTTTCCAGACAGCTAAGCAGAGTGTAACTCTTTAAGTGCAATGTTGTATTGCATGAGTTTGTGCTTTCTCTGTATTGGTGGCGAATATTGTTGGTTAAACCTGACAACTAGCGGGGAACTATTATGCGGCTTAGGATAACTAGAACCTCCTATTGATATAACAAAGGCAAAGCCAGAGGAATGGCTTTGCCTTTGTGAAAAGCAATCAATGTTACAGATTGAAATCAGCTTTTTTTTCTTCTACGTACTGCAGCCAGTCCGGCTAGACCCGTTCCAAAGAGCAACATCGTGGTTGGTTCCGGTATCGGAGCTGAGGTTTCTGCGATGTACCCTTCAATGATACCATTAATGGAGTTAGTGTTGTCGTTCCATTGCCAATTGAATCTGTTATCGAGTGCTATGAAGCCTTCATTACCGCCAGCATTGTTCGGTTCGCCGCTGTACCAGTTAGTATATGTAAATGTCTCTCCGGTAACCCATTGCCACCCACCTGCCGGTTCAGCTGAACCCGATGGCTGGTAGCCACCAATCCAGTATTCATCAATTTTTTCACCATCATATTGGGCTGCCGGTAAGATGTTGGAGTATATGAAGTCAAATTCTGCCTGGGATGTAATTGTAGCAAGATACCAGTCAGATCCTTTTAAACCTAATAGATCTGTATTAGCATCACTCCAGGATTTATCTTCTAATACAATCAGTTCATACCAGTGACCATTTGCGCCCCATTGCATAGGTGTGGCATTTGCTGTTCCAACAAAACCACTTATAAGTAATCCAATTGCTAAGCCTGCTAAATGCTTCTTTGTCATATTTTTTACCTAACAAAAAATTATACAACTGCTACCCTGTCAGACCGTAATTGTAATCAGTTCAGAGTTCTGGTAACTGTTATTACTTGATAGCAATTATTGTACCAGGACGAAGGGATATTAATGTTAGGTGTCTATGTTTACGTTTTTCTTCCAAAATAGGAAAGATTATTAGGAAACTGTCTTTTAAAAATTCTAAACACGCATTTCTGTATTTCGCCAATACGTCAAAATTTTCCACAATTGCGGAAGTTTCAAGCGATTAGCCGATAATGTGTCTAATTTCGAATCTGAAATAGCTATTGGTTAGCGCGCAAACACGGATTTTTCCTCTATGCACTTAAATTTGTGTATCTACTTATTATAGGCTACAATTTCATGAATAAGTCATGTGATAACTACTACATGGTGGTCTTTTTGTTTGTGTAATCCGTGTTACGCTGAACATATTTCAACAGTGTCCTATTATCTATACTCATCAATGCAAAGGAGACATCAATGAAGGTTGTTAATGCTGCTCTATGTCTGATTTTTGTCCTTGGTATGTTCGTCCAGAGTCCGCTGGCGTCAGAGGCAGAGAAAAGCCTGTTTGTGAACCTAACCAGCAATGAGATTAATAGAGCTGCAATGGCCATAAATATTAGTACCCGTGTACTGAGGCAGAAGAAAATTCCAGTAACGATATTTCTGAATGTAGATGGGGTAAGGCTGGTAGATAAGGATGGTGCTGAGCATAAACATGCGAGTGGCAAATCGCTAAAACACATGCTGACTGAATTTATAGATGCCGGTGGCACAGTGCTGGCGTGCCCTATGTGTATGAAGAACGTTGGTGGTCTTACAAAGGATGACCTGCTGACCGGTGTTGTGGTAGGTGGTTCCGATACTACCTGGCCTGCCTTGTTTAAAGATGGTGTTACAGTTTTGAGCTATTGATGTTGTTATTTGAATCGTTCGAAATCAACACGTTACGGGGGAGTAATATTTATAAAAAAATGAAATATCGATCGGCCAGAATGGTGTTGTTGCTATTAACGCCATAGCGTCGGAATTACAATACAACCAAGAGGAGACGTTCTTATGAAAGTGTGCATGACCCTGACAGTTGTTGCGATACTGTGTATGGTATCAGTAGCTTTTGCATCACAGAACAGGTTTCAGCAGTTCAACACTGATGTTCAGCATGCCTACGCTAATTACCGTATTGCATTATTTCAGACGAATAAAAACGATGGAGAAAAATCTCAAATAGCTGTTCAGCAATTTCAGCAGGATTGGGAACTGATTATTGAGACGTACGGCGTTGTTCCTCCAGAGGTTTTCAGCACTGATCCACAATGGAAAATAACCCTCAAGAGTATTAATGATATAGCGAAGAAGAGCGCCGACCAGATTGAGCAGAATGAGTTAGATAAGGCGCATGAAACTCTGGAGGGGATTCGGGACGAGTTAAGCAACCTGCGGCATAGAAACTCTGTTGTTGTTTTCAGTGATCATGTCAATAACTACCATGAGGTGATGGAGGGACTGCTGCTTGCGGGCTATAGCCCTGAAAATCTTGATGCAGATGCCGTGGATCATATCCGCGGAGAACTTGCAGTCTTAAAGTATCTGGCGAAGCAGATTAAAGAGAATGCACCACCGCAGTATGGTGAGAATGTTAAATATCAGCAACTGATTCAGGAGTTGTCAAGGTCTTTGGAAAAGCTCGAAATGGCGGTTAAAGACAATACGCCTGAAAAAATAAGCAACGCAGTTAAAGGCTTGAAGCCGGCATATTCCAAACTTTTTGTGAACTTTGGTTAGTGAATTGAAATACTTTTAAAAGCGAGATAGCCGGCCAATTTGGCCGGCTATCTCGCTTTCGTATTTTAGCAGCAGTTACTGAGTACATTCAGCATGCGGATAGGGGATATTATCCACAAAGTCAGTTGCATTGGGGTCACAGGGACCAATACCGCCGCGCTCAGCCTGACGGCTGAAATCATGGCAGAACAGACAGTCCATACCTGCGCCCTTGTTGATGTGATTGTGCATGCCGGAGTGACTGGCTTTGAGATTTTTCTCACGGTGACACTGAGAGCATATCTGACTCTTGGCACCTTTCAGTTTGTACCCGAGTAGATCAAGCTCACTATCATTGTCGACATCAAGTGAAGAGTGACATTTTACGCAATCAACGCTTGCAGCAGTAGCTACACCGTGATTGATCAATTGATAGGTGTCAGTGGTAACCCATTCGACAGGTTCATCGGCAGGATATCCCATATTAACGAGGCCGGATTGGACAGCTGCATTTACATCGCCGCTTACACTCAGATATTCAAAAGTGTCGAGAGCTACAAGTTTATTGCCGTTAGTGATCATTGGCTGAACAGCAGTCTTATACTTGAAAGGATAAAGCTTGCCGTCATTAATGTTTCCCTTAGGCCGTGATGTCGGATATGTACCGGTTTCAGGATCAATAACTGCTGTATCTCCGAGAAGATAATTGTCGCTTGTGCGGTTCCAGAATTTGTAGACTGGTTTGAGGCTATCAGCGACAGTGAGTTCAGGGTGACCCGGACCGGAGGTGCCGTCAGCAGGGAGGCCACTATGATTGTATCTCCAATCACGATTGGTCTCTGTTGCGACTTTAGCATAACTGTCAATATGACAGGATTGACAGGCTACCCGTGAAACGTGACGATCTGCGTCAGTACGGTTGGCACCTGCGGCTGCATGACCGCCGTTTGCTTCAAAACCGGTATGGCAGGTGTAACATGTAATTTCACTGCCACGAACAAGGTCATCTGTAGGCCTCAGGTCGGATCCGCGTCCAATGGTTTTATGATTTTGGAATACATGACAATCCTGGCACGACAGGTTCGAGGCCGCTGTATTCATATGAACATCAAAGTCCGGATCGGTATTGTTGTTTGTACCCTCAAAAAGAGGAGAACCATAGAGGTCACTTCCGGACATGGACAGATCACCTCGTTTTACACCATTGCCGCCACCGGCGAATGCATGACATTTCAGACAGTTAGTTTTTGTCGGTTTGGCAATGTTCTGAGTATAACTATCAAGGGTGGTCAACTCTGCCGGGGTTGGGTTTTCAACAGCCGCCAGTGCGGGAGCCAGGGTTCCGTCGGCCAGGCGGCCGCGAGCCAGGGCATAGTCCTCATTATGACACATCAGGCAGTCAATATTAGAATTGTCAGCCAATTGATCATCAGGACGTAATCCACGGCCGACGTGACACTTGCCGCAAATTGGCCAGTCACCGACAATGTTAATGCAGTAGCTGTTAACAGCGTTGGTCAGTTTTCCCTGTACCGTGCCGTTTTGATTTGCCATTTCAGTGGTGTCCCCAACCCATTTGTAATGCGTGGAATTTGCCATTTCATTGAACTGAGTATCATGACAGCTCATACAGTCTACCGGATAATTAGACCAGCTATTTGCTGCGTGTGGGTTTGATCCACAATATGGATCAACCGAGTCGGTCAATCCGTCGCAATTGTCATCTATACCGTTATCACATATCTCAGAAGCTCCGGGGGAGACGCTAGAGAGTGTATCGTTGCAATCTTCTTCGGCATAGGTACACGAAGGGTCTGCAGGGAATCCGTATCCGTCTCCGTCAGTATCTGAACAGGTTGGCGTTCCGCAGGCGGGATCGGAGCTGTCAATGAGCCCGTCACAGTTGTTGTCTACATTGTCTGAGCAGAGTTCAACAGCACCTGGGTAGATTGCAGGATTGTTATCGTTGCAGTCAACCCTGCTTTTAAACCCGTCACCGTCATTGTCGACAGGTTTGGCTGCATGGGCCGGGGCGAGGGAAAGAGCCAGCAGAAAAGTGAAAGCCACAGCTTTCGTCCACATCGTGTTCATCATTGCCACCAGGGGGTAAAATTGGCATTTCAGGACATTCCTTGAGAATGTCCCCCGAGTACGTGCATAATTATTTAAGCAAGTACTTTAGCGTGGCTTTGGTAAAAAAACAACACATTGTAGTACGTATAAGCGGTTTTTAAGGATACTGATTTTTTTTACTAGAGAGATACTGGCTGGGGAAAAATGCCTGAAAGTTTGCAGGAACACTCCTAACGTATTGTTACAACTTGACCTCTCATATTGAGCGTGGTTAGGCTACAATACAACTCAACCAAAATCTTGAAATCAACCCTGCTACAACCTGTATGGGAATAGTTTATGAAGTTACAATGGAAATCATTCATAATCCTGCTTTTGGCCAGCTTGATACCTATGATGCTGGTTACAAGTTTTACACAGAAGGCCTCTATAGAATTGGGTGCAGCTATTTCGGACCAGACTCAGGACGCTTTGACAGAAACAGTCCGAAGGGAGATTGTCTCTGCTACTGAGAATTATGCCATGATTACTTTAGGGGCCAAGTCATCAGTGGAATTTGCCTTGCAACTCCTGGCTAAAGAGGCTGCAGAGGTATTGAACAGCCCCGTCTCCGAGACAGAAAAGCTTTATTTTGCACATGACTTTGATCAAATAGAATCAGCACCGGCAGACCTTGCACCGTCAGAAATTCATTTCAAAATCGGAGATGATGGAAAACAGACGAAACGTCTTGTGAGCTTTGAGCAGCCCAGTTTTTTATTGGCTCCCGGTGTTGTTCGTGATGAAGTGAAAGATGATATTGTAAGATTATCGGGTCTGGCACCTGCTTTAAGGCGCATTGCAGGAGGCTTGGAGCAGAGGGGATTCTGGATCTATACCAGTCTTGAGAGTGGTGTGCATATATCTTATCCAGGTCATGGTGGCTATCCTCCAGGCTATGATCCCCGTCAACGTCCCTGGTATATTCGCGCCAAAAATGAACAAACGCTGAATTGGGGGACACCTATTGCTGATCCAACAACTAACCAGCTGACATTTTCTCTCTCTGCACCCATTTATGATGCTGATGGAACGTTTGCCGGGGTAAGTGCTATCGATGTCCTTATTCCAGACGTCTTGCTGGCGAGTGAGATTTCTTCGCAGTGGTCAAATAAGATGCAGTCATTTCTCCTTGGTCAAAGTGATAAGGCAAACGGCAAACAGCATCATTGGGTACTGTCGAAAACGTCTAAAAACAGATTGGACAACACCAATAATGAAACTGGGATGTTCTGGGTAGAAGATCAACAGGATTTTGTTATTCTTATTGATAACATAGGTAGTGAGAAGTCCGGCAGCCTTGAAATGCAATATAAGGGAGTGGATAGTTTCTGGTCATATGCTGAAGTCTTTCCCGGGCTCTATTTTGTGATTGTTGCTCCGACATCTATACTTATGGAATTGCCTGAGGCTGTTGGTAAACGTTTTTCTGAATATACACAAACTCTTAAAGTTGTTTCCGCGTTGGCCGTTATTCTGGTTGTTTTTGTTATCGCTGGATTGGCCTTTCTGTTTTCGCGTTCAAATACCAGAAATATCATAGGTATAGCTGATGGATTTAAACGCCTTGAGCAAGGAGATTACTCAGCAAGGCTGGGAATACGATTTAATGATGAGCGTGATCTTATCGTCGATACGTTTAATCGAATTGTCCCGAAGATGGAGGAACATCTTCGGATGAGCAGAGCCCTTGGGATTGCAAAAGAAGTGCAGCAGAGTCTGTTGCCGGCGGAGAACCCTATGCTAAGTGGTTACGATATCGCCGGCACAAGTGTCTATTGTGAAGAGACAGGTGGCGATTATTATGATTTTATCAGGATCAGCGATGATCGGCTGGCGGTGGTTGTAGGGGATGTCTCAGGGCACGGTGTGTCCTCTGCGCTACTGATGGCGACAGCCAGAGGGCTGGTTATGTTGCGTGCATCAATGCCGGGACCCGCAGCTAGCATCATTAATGATGTGAATAAGCATCTCAGTCATGACACATCTCATACCGGCAATTTCATGACCTTTTTCTATTGTGAACTCACAACAGAAAAACATGAAATCCGTTGGGTGCGTGCTGGTCATGACCCTGCTCTGATCTACGACCCGACGAGTGATGAGTTTACTGAACTTAAAGGTACAGGAGTTGCCTTCGGCCTTGATTACACATTTGAATATGAAGAGTTTGAACGAACACTTTCTGCAAACCAGATCATTCTGATAGGTACAGACGGTATATGGGAAATGCGTAATAATGGTGATGAAATGTTTGGTAAAGAGCGGCTCAAGACGATCATCCGCCAGAATTCTACCTGTACCTCAAAAGAACTGCTGCGGATAATTACCACAAGTCTGAATGAATTCCGCGGCAATATGATTTTAGAAGATGATGTGACAATGGTTGTTGTTAAGGTCGTTTAGCTTAAAGTCGAGTGATAGGCAAAGCTTAATAAAAGAGGGGAAGATTTTCCGGTGGCGCGGTTACGTCTGCATCACTGTTTTTTGTTGTATGGTCAAAAAGTTCCTGAATATCCCGAATGGAGGTGAGCAGGTCTGAGAGGATGATGACATCATACGGTCTACCCAGGTCAATATCTTCGGCAATACCACAGATAAACTGCTGGCGAGATGCTGAAATTTACTAAAAATGTAAAAAAAATAACTCAGGATGTCATATCCAATACCTTTTTTCTCGCTGATCTGATATCTTGGCGAATTCAGTTGTATGAGACTCCCTACCGCCTGCTTTCCCAGACCTACCCCCTAGGAGTACATTACGGGCCAATCAGCGTAACATCTTGTTGACACATTCGGTAAGGGATAACTATGTAGTAATTTCTATCCCAAGGCCCTTGGGAACCCCAAAATCCTTTATGGAGGCACATATGTGGAAAAATATTGAGGCTGCTCCGGCAGATTCGATCCTCGGCCTGACAGAGGCCTTCAGAAATGACAGTAATCCTGCGAAGGTAAATCTTGGTGTTGGCGTTTATAAAGATGACGCGGGCACTACCCCTGTGCTGAAAAGTGTAAAGGATGCTGAAAAAATCCTGCTCGACAAAGAGAAAACCAAAAGCTATCTGCCTATCTCTGGTGATCCGGGCTACGGCGTGTGTGTTCAGAAACTTCTTTTTGGCGAAGCAAGTGAAGTTATTTCCTCTGGTCGTGCAGCAACAGCTCACGCACCTGGTGGAACCGGTGCCTTGCGTGTTGGTGCTGAACTGCTGAAAAAGTTCAATACTACAGCAAAAGTATGGATCAGCAAGCCAACCTGGGCAAATCACAAAGGTATTTTTGGTGCTGCCGGTTTTGAACTTGATGAGTATGCATACTATGATGCTTCTTCCATGAGCCTTGATTTCCCGGCTCTGGTGAACAGCCTTGAGAATGTGCCAGCAGGAGATATCGTTCTTCTTCATGCATGTTGCCATAATCCGAGTGGTGTTGATTTAAACGAAGAGCAGTGGAGTCAGGTTGTAGAAATTGCAAAAGCAAAAAATTGGATTCCTTTTCTCGACTTTGCGTATCAGGGATTCGGCGCAGGCGTAAACGAAGACCGTTTCGCTGTAGAGCAGTTCGCGGCAGCGGGAGTTGATTTCTTCGTGGCCAGTTCGTTCTCTAAGAACTTTGGCTTGTATAACGAGCGTTGCGGCGCTATCACCGTAATCAGCCCGAGCCGTGAGGAGTCAGTTGTGGCGATGAGCCATCTGAAGACCACTGTCCGTGTACTCTATTCGAATCCACCGGCACATGGTGGTTTGGTTGCTGCAACCATTCTCAGCGATCCTGCCCTTTATGAGCAGTGGATTGGAGAACTTGCAGAGATGCGTCAGCGTATTGTTGCAATGCGCAGTGCACTCGTTGACGGTCTTGCAGCACGTGGTGTTGATCGCGATTTCTCGTTTATTAAAGAGCAGCGCGGTATGTTCTCGTTCAGCGGTCTTAACGATGATATCGTCAAATGGTTGCGTGACAACAAAGCCATATATGTTGTTGGTGGAGGCCGGATAAACCTGGCAGGACTTACCACTGCAAACATCGATTATGTCTGTGATGCCATTGCCGAAGCAATAAAAGCGTAAAGCACTACATCCTGGATGTAATAAAGGCTGCTTAAGAGAAACTCTTAAGCAGCCTTTTTTGTTTTAATGCTTTTCATTGGAGGTTTGTCCGAGAATAGGTATTTGGGTCAAAATCGAGGCATTATCAAAAATCAAGCGAAGCCATATGTATGATATTGCGAGCGTTGTTTTTTGATAATAACGAAGAGTTTGGAACAAAGGCCATTGTCGGACAACCTTCTAGTGTTTTTACTTGAAAAATTTTCTTTCCACCTGCGCATTTATTACGACATCCGGAGTGTAAATATCAAAAATTTCCTCGACATTTTTCTGGTCATAATCTTTCCACAGATAGACAACATGTCTGAAGTTTTCTGATAAAAATGGCTGAAGTTCTGTGAAAAATGAGTCTCGGAACACCAGAGCTGTGAGGTTTCTGTCAGAGCATCCTATGGCATAGGACGGTTTGGCGCGATCCCTGGTATAGTTTGAAAGGTGGTAATGATTAAAGTTTCGTGGATTGGCACATTGTTTAAAATTTTCAAGGGAATGGAAGATTACACTGGTCTCATTGTGACGCATTGCCATCCTGGCGAGATCGCAGCTTTTCGGCACCTCACTGCATTGCTGTTCACGTTCTTTACCAAATGTGAACTCTGTGACAAACTCCTCTTCAGGAAACCGTTCTTTCAATGCATCAATTATTGCAAGAAATGCAGCATATGCTCCCCGTTTGTTCCAGTGAGTGTCAGTCTTATAGAAAAGTTGTGCGGTCGATTTCGCTGTGCGTAGCGGTTCGTGCAGGTCGATAAGATAAGGGAGTGGATTATCAGCTGTATAGTTGACCAGTTGCTCAAGCCGTGTCGTTCCGCGCATTTTCTGAACTTCATCGGGTAGGTATTCCGTATAGATTGTATGTTTTCCAGGTGGTGCCATAGTCAAATATTCAATACCGAGTGAACCAAGCCACTCATATCTCCGATTTTGGTCAGCAATCCAGGAGTCAAGTTCCTTCTCGGTGAAAGTAACTTTTCCCAGAAAATCATTGAGTTGGTTCTGGGCCGTAAAAAAGTACCAACCATCTTTTCCCTCCAGCACTTTTGATTCAAGCCCTGTTTTACCGAACCGTTTGGACATCTCCCGGTAATAGCGTGAGATAAGGAAATCTCTATAGCCAAAATGGTCGCCCAGGTAGGTGTCCAGCTGCAGAAAGTAGTCTTTTATCTGTTGAATTGAGTCAGGCCATTCGGGTAAATCCGCAAGCTTTCGTTTTTCGCTCTGTGACCAGTTCTCCTTCGGAGAAAGCAACATTTTGGCAGGCGGAAGAAAGATCAGCGAAAGAAACATGAAAATAACCAATGTATTAAAAAGCTTTTCAATTGATATAGTTTTCATATTCCGTCCTAAAATCTAAAGTAAATGAACGGGTTATAGGCTCCGGCTGCAAGGCTTATAACGGTAAAATAGGTGAGCGTAACGGTAAGGGTGAACTGGACTAAGTAGAATCCCGCAAGCCCTGCATTCCCGCCGGGAACTGTTTTTTGCGTAAGAGAATCCCGTATACGTACAAAGAGCGGAAAAAGTGGTACTGACATTAGCATAGCCATAAATAGTTCAAAGATAATTTTATAGTCAAGCAGTACAGCAATCGGATATGCGCTTATCTGCTTGTCGACTAAGCCAGACATCATTGCAAAAAAGTTCATCGCCTGGGCGGGACTTTCCGATCGAAAAATGACCCAGCCAAAGATAATCAGCACTATGGTTATAAGGTGTTGGAGCGGTGACCACAGTTTTTGCAGCAGGTTGCCGATAACTGTACGCTCAACTGTCAGGAACAAGCCGTGATACAATCCCCAGAGCACAAAGGTCCAGCTGGCACCATGCCATAGTCCGCAGAGAAAAAAGACTGTGAGCAGGTTAACGCTTGTCCGGGTATTCCCATGACGATTACCGCCCATGGGAATATAGAGATAATCCCTGAACCAGCTGGAAAGCGAAATATGCCATCTACGCCAGAATTCCCGGATTGATCTGCTGATATACGGATAGTTGAAGTTCTCGGGGAAGTGAAAACCAACCATTCTGCCGAGTCCGATAGCCATATCGGAATATCCGGAAAAATCAAAAAATATCTGAAATGTGTAGCAGATAGCCCCCAGCCAGGCTACAGAAAATGAGAGTTCGTTTCCCGGCAATGAAAAAACCTGATCTGCCATAGCTCCCATTGGGTTTGCCAGCAGTACTTTCTTTGAGAGTCCGTATAGAAATCGTTGTGCACCAGCCGCAAAATCGCCTGTGGTTATTGTACGTTCGGCCAGCTCACGGGCGATATGATGGTAACGGACAATAGGGCCGGCAATCAATTGCGGGAACAGACTTATATAGAGGCTCAAGCGTATCAGGTTCTGCTGTGGTTCAACATTTTTCCGGTAAACATCAACAATGTAGGAAACCGCCTGAAATGTGAAAAACGAAATCCCAATAGGAAGGTGGACCGGGTCCAGCAATACGACAGGCAGTGAGAGGGCATCAAACAGGCTATTCAGGTTATCAACGATAAAATTTGCATATTTGAAAAATGCAAGAATACCTATGTTGGCAACGATACCGGAGGCCAACACAAATCGTGATGGGGAATCAGAGCCTTTACGGATAATGGATATCCCACAGAGATAGTTAAGCAATATAGAAACCAGCATAACCAGTAGATATATTCCTTCTCCCCAGGAGTAGAATAGCAGGCTGGCGAAGAGCAGAATAATGTTTCTAAATTTTCTTCCGGCTATTACGTAAATCAACAGCGTGAGAGGCAAAAAGAAAAAGAGAAAGGTAATAGAAGAAAAAACCATAATATAGCAATTTCGTGGAGTTGCAAATGTATTGATAGTGTAATGATTGAGAATAATAGAGTTATAGCATACTCTGGCCGGAGATGCAGTAATGAATCGTAAAGATTGTCAGGTAGTGGTAAGGTGACGGCAGATGCTGCATCCGGTCTTATTCGTGAAAAATGGTAACAATATATCTTCATTATGTGACTAATAGTTTTTTGTCGCTGCTTGGCTTTATCGCTCTATATGTCACTTTGTTGGTGATGAATGTAAGCTGATTACGCTACTGCGGTTATCAGAAATAGAAAACTGCTACACAGTCACAACCGCATGTGCAACATGCATTACCCGGATTTTTCATCAAAACAGTTTTCGCTGATCGAGGCACCAGAACCGCCGCTATAGACAGCTGGCATAAGTGGCTTAACGCTGTAGCAACTGGAACATCTATTGACCCGAAGGGTGAGCTTTTTGATTTCAAACGAAAAACTCGCTGGTATTTAACGCGATCATTTTTTTAATATAAAATTAAACAGTTGAGCTTGTAATCAGAGAGATAATGAGAATTGCGGGGTAGTGCCCCCCCCCTTATAAGGAGATGCAATGAACCTGCTGAAGAGACAGATGTTTTTTAGTGGTAGTGCACTGCTGTGTATTTTGATCTGTTCTATCCCGTGTTCTGCTATGATAGACGGCCATTACCAAAAGGCTGAACGTCTACTGGTTCTCACCGAGTTGCCTGTCAACCTTGAGCAGTTGTCAGCAATTGCGATCACTATCCAGATGGAGGAGGAACCTAAGCTGAAAAAATATGAAAAGATTTTCAATGAGTATGTCAGCAAGTATGTAAGCTGGGAAGTATTGAAAGACGACTTTGTTGATGTGTACATGGAGACGTTCAGCGAGAGTGAACTCGATCAATTGATCGAGTTTTACTCATCTCCCCTTGGCAAAAAATCAATACAACTCGCACCATCTCTTATGAATCAGACATCTTTTATAGTCCAGCAAGCCTTTATCAACAATGAAAGACGCCTTGAGAAAATGATCAAGGAGTACGATCGTAAGTCGAGGAAAGCTGCTAAGAGTAAGAAATGATTAATCTTCCGATAGAAATGACTTCAGCGCCAGTAATCACCGGACTACGAGTTTTCACCGTGTCAGTCTGAAATGTTCTTGTGTTAGTTTCTGTTGTTTAGAGCCGATATATTAATTACTTTCATCTCGCAAGGGTACCGGCCTCGTCTTTATTCTCTTCATTACTCTTCAATCTCCAATACCTTCAATTACTATCACTCCTTCGCTCGCGTGATCTGATAGCCGAGCTGTAGATATTCTGAGCTCTATTCATAGCTTCTTGAGATTCAAGTGCAATTCGATAGGCTTTATCCCATTTGTTCTCCTGCCAGAAATCTTTGGCTTCACCCAGAAGTTCGTTGGATACCTGTATTTGAGATTTCATTCCAAATGGAAAATATGTGCGGGTACGCGCCCAGTCCAGACGTCCTTCAATATCGATAATGGCGTCTTCGTATTCTTCCTGTATATATTCTTGTCGTGCAAACTGAATGAGATAATAAACAAATACGACGAGGAGTCCGGTTGCTAAAACAGTGTTCATAGCTGTTCTCCAAAAGTGATCCTTAAATATCCCCATGGTTATGCCGCAGATGGCCGGGAGAGGCTTTGCTGTATTTTTTATTAGAGACCTTATATCAGAATACTGTATTTTGATGGTAAATCCCAAGTTGAGATTTTAGATGATCGTATTATGAAATGAGAGGTATGTCTGGCTGTCAGTGCAGCATAACGTACTTTAGCGGTCTAATATTATATGACATGATTTCTTTGTTTCGAGGAGTTGTCCTGTATGGCTACGGTCCTTCATATTGTTAATGGTGATGGTGCAGGGGATAGTCTGAAAAAAACGGGTATTTCAGGTGATTTTCTGATTTGTCGCGATCTGCTTTACGATGGGCCTCGAAACCTCGGCTGGCCTGATGAAGCGACCCTGGCTGCTCGGGCAGAGTTCCTTGAGGAATTTACCGGCGGTGGGATGGATACGAGTAGCATCCTGGAAATCCTGCAAAGCCATTATCAACAATTTTTGACCGCTAAAACCTATGACAATATCGTGCTCTGGTTTGATGGATGTTTATGTGATCAAACTATGCTGGCACATACCCTTGTTTGTCTCGATATTCTGCAAATAGACCAGGTTGAACTTATCTGTATTAATTCTTTTCCCGGTGTTGAACGCTTTAATGGTCTTGGGCAGCTTGACCCGTCTCAACTAGCATCTCTGTATGGTACGCGTCAGCATGTGACAAAAGAGCAGATAGATTATGCGAAACGTGTAAACACGATTTTTGTAACTCAGGATCTACAGTTATTAAAAGAACTTGCAGCTGATGTTAATGCTCCTTTACCCTTTGTCCCTGCCGCGGCCGCGCGATGGATCCAGGAGCAACCCGACCCCGATACCGGTTTAGGACGACTTGAGAGTCTGGCCCTTGAGGCAATTGTTGGCGGCAGGAATACGCCGGGAGAAATTTTTAGAAGCGTGGCTGATGCAGATGTTCCACCGCAGTTCTGGGGCGATATTACCTTATGGCAGAAAATCAATTCTCTGACATTACGCACTCCACCGTTAGTGTGTATTGATGGTCCCTCAACAATGCTTCCCCAAGGTGGGAATCCCGACGAATTGAAGAAATACAGAGTTTATCCATCAAAGACGTGAGGTGTTTTTTCGTTATAAGGGGAATGCCTTGCTGGTCTTTGCTATCTGCTCTGCTGTCAACTCTTTCAATTTTAGGCGCTCAAAAAATAATGCTCGCAATATCATCTGAATGGCTGTGCTTATTTTTTGAAAATGTCTCGATTTTGACCAAAACCCTTATTTTCGGACACCCTCCTAGATGTTCAGGCCCTGTTTTGTCAGAAAAACTCTTGCGAGAAATTCCTGTAATAGGCGCGCGAGTCAGAAAAGAGTTGGAGAAAAGTGTAAAGTAGATAATGAATGATGCATCGAATTACTTGATCAATTTTATGCTGGAACTATTTGAATATAAATAAGGAGATGTTCTTCTCAACTGATTGTGACGAGAGGACATAAACGAGTAGAAATATGTATTTCATTAAATATCACCCGTTAAAAGAACAGTTACTGAATCGAACACTTACTGAAAAAGAAGCTTTGCCTTATCTCGTAGTTTTTTCGGCCCTTACAACCCTCATATGTTCTCTGCCCTTACTGGATGGCTACAATGAGTGGGATGGAATGTCCTCCTTTGCAAATGTTTGTATTGCTGTATGGGGTGCAATATATGCGTATCGCGAGAATGGCGGTGATGAAGGGTTTGATTTTATCCAGAAGTTTGTTGTGCTTGGTTGGGTAGTATCAGTACGGTTTTTATGTGCCTTTATTCCGGCGATGATTGTTGTTTCAATTGTTGGCCAGATGCTGGGTCTTTCTTCACTTGATGCCACAGGGCCTTACGATGTCCTTGTTGCGTCAGTTGCCGAAGTCGTTTTCTATGAGCGGCTTGGAAGACACATACGCGATACCGTCAAGATAGCCGAATAACCGGGAGCATACGTAAAGCACCTGGGATAAAAAATAGTTTAGTTCATTTGCACATTATGTCGTGATTTATTTTGTGGATCATGCTAACAATCAAAGCGATCAACGTTGTAGATGTGATGTATTGCAGAGTTGCCGATTGGATTGCTGGCTTTAATTCGGAACGTTTGTGAGAACAATATATTCCTAACTGATGCCTGTGCAGCAGAGTTTGTCGTAGCTTGGTTGCATGGCATTGATCCACGTCGAAGAACAGGCTATGAAATCACTACCCGCCGAGTCGTTTTACAGAGAAGTTTCCGCTACACTCCATCTCTGGTCCATTTCCACAGATGAGGGAGTTCCGACATTTAGTAATCATGACGGGGCGACCTGTCTGCATGTATGGTCATCCAGGGAAAAAGTAGAAAAAATTATAGAGTCAGAGAGCTGTTTTCAACAGTTTCGACCTCTGCAAATTCCCTGGTCACACTTTGAATCATACTGGATGGCGGAACTGCTGCCCGAGGATGTGGTATTTGCCGTAAACTGGATAGGCAAAAAGCATAAGATCTGGGAAGAGCCGGCGAGCGAGCTGACGAATCATGTAAATACCCTCATTCACCAGCGCGTTTCGCAAAAATAGATGCATTAAAAGAACCATGGAAATCATTGCTGTCGCTGATTTTATGGTTCTTTTAATGTTTGTAATTTTGGCTATTTTTCTCATCTAAGAGTTTGGCCAAAACTCCTGTTATCGGACAGGCTCCTATGCGTGTTCCTGCTCTGTCCTGCTGATAATCTCAGCCTGATGTTCTGCATCAAGATCAACGAAATAATCGCTATAACCTGCCACGCGAACAAGCAGATTTCTATAATCGTCAGGGTGATCCTGTGCCTTTTTGAGGGTGGCGGTATCGATAACATTGAACTGAATATGATGACCGCCAAGTGCAAAGTAGGTGCGAACCAGACTGCAGAGCTTTTTCAGATCCTCATCTGTTTTTAACACAGAAGGGAGAAATCGCTGGTTGAGCAGAGTGCCGCCAGATTTGACCTGATCCATCTTGCTGAGTGATTTAATAACCGAAGTCGGGCCGTGCCTGTCCGCGCCCTGGGAAGGTGAGGTTCCGTCAGAAAGCGGTAAATACGCATTCCGACCATTGGCGCTGGCCCCCAGCATTTTGCCGAAATAGACATGACAGGTAGTAGAGAGCATGTTCAGGTGATAGCCGGTTCCTTTGGTGTTGGGCTTGCCATCAATGGCATTAAAAAGGCTGCTGTACACCTGCTGCATGATTGAATCTGCCGCGTCATTGTCATTGCCGAAAAACGGGGTCTTGTTCCATAGTGTCAGCCGAAGTGGTTCGTTGTCTTCAAAATTGTTCTTCAGAGCCGTTAACAGTTCCTTCATACGTATTGAAGGATTATCAAAGACGTGGGTTTTAATGGCTGAAAGTGAATCGGTTATTGTACCGATTCCGCAGCATTGGATGTAATTGGTATTATAGCGTGGGCCGCCGTTGTAGTAATCTTTTCCATTTGCAATGCAGTCGTCGATGACCACAGAGAGAAATGGCGCAGGAGAGTAGCGTGCATACATCCGTTCGATGTAGTTATTTACGCGAACCTTGAGGTCAACCACATGCTCAAGCTGTTGCTGAAAGGCATGGAGCAAATCATCAAATGATGAGAAATTTAAAGGATCTCCTGTTGCCAGGCCCACTTTTTTTCCTGTCAGTGGGTCAACACCGTTATTCAGTGTTAGCTCAAGAATTTTAGGAACGTTCAGATAACCGGTCAGGATGTATGCCTCTTTACCAAAGGCTCCGGTTTCAACGCATCCGCTGGTACCGCCTTCGCGTGCATCTTCAAAGGTTTTACCAACACGAATCTGCTCCATGATAACTGTGTCGGTATTAAATACAGAAGGGTATCCGTAGCCCTTACGCACCACATTTACAGCAGCTTTTAAGAATCTGTCCGATGTCTTGTTACTGATATGCACACTTGGCTGCGGTTGAAGCAGATGCAGTTCATCCGAAACTTCAAGAGCCAGAAAAGATAGTTCAGAGCAACCATCTGTACCGTCTTTTTTGAGGCCACCGAGATTGATCTGGGTAAAGTCGTTATAGGTTCCGCTCTCTTTGGCGGTTACACCAACTTTGGGTGGTGCCGGATGGTTGTTTACTTTTATCCAAAGACAACTCAGCAACTCTTTTGCCATTTCGTTATCAAGTGTGCCTTCAGCAAGTTCCTTTTCGTAAAAAGGCTGCAAATGCTGGTCGAGGTGACCGGGGCTCATGGCGTCCCAGCCATTTAATTCGGTAATAGTTCCGAGGTGGACGAACCAGTACATCTGAATAGCTTCGTGGTACGTATCTGGTTTATTTGCGGGAATCTTACGGCATATCCGCTCAATTTCGATGAGTTCAGCGCGTCTGTCGGGATCTGTCTCATCTTTTGCCATGTTTGCCGCAAGATCTGCGTGACGTTCAGCAAAAAGAATTGCGGCATCACAGCTGATATCCATAGCCTGTAATTGTTCTGCCTTATCAGATGCTTCGGGGTCATTTTTATAGTCGAGCCGTTGCATGCTATCGGCGATGCGCGCTTTGTAATCGAGCATGCCATATTGGTAAATGCTACCGTCCAGAGCGGTGTGACCGGGAGCGCGCTGCTCCATAAACTCAGTAAACAGTCCTGCCTCATATGCTTCCCGCCATTCAGTCGGCACTTCACTGAAAATTCTGTCACGCATTGACCGTCCTTCCCAGTAAGGAATTACCTTTTCGCGGTAGGTCTGAATATCTTTTGGTGCAACCTGGTAATTTGTCATGGAACGATCATTTAAAATCTGCAGATCTTCAGCGGTGTGGCAGGTCAGTTCAGGAAAGGTTGGAACGACTTTCGGTGCAGGTCCACGTTCGCCAACAATAAGTTCATCATCGCCTATGTAGATGGTTTTTCGGGCGCAAAGATGTTCAAAACAGAGAGCACGTAGTACCGGCAATGAGAATTTACCGTAGTTTTCTGTATAAAAATCCGTTTCGAGTAATGCTCGTTCAATTGAAATTGAAGGCTGGGTCTCGAAACTTTTCTGCCGTAATCGGGCAATGCGTTCATTCATTGTATTACGCTCCTAAACGGACCTGGAGTCCGAAATCTTTAAATATGTGGGTAACTCGGGCGAGGCATTGAGAATCCGGGGTGTGATACTGTTCCCCGCGATATTCCCCGCCAAGCTTAAGATATTTATGACTGGCAAAATGATGATAGGGTAGTAGATCGACACCTTGAATTCCTTTGAGGTTGCAAATGAAATCAGCTGTAAGGCGGATGTTGTGATCACTGTCGTTTATCCCTGCGAGTAGCGGTACCCTGATCTGTATTTTTGCACCGCTCTCAGAAAGTACTTTGAGATTTTTCAAGATCAATGTGTTGTCTACGCCGGTATATCTTTTGTGCAGCTCTGCGTCCATTACTTTAATGTCATAGAGGAAAAGGTCGACATGTTTGGCAATATCTAAAAGTATTGCAGTTGGTGCAAAGCCTGTCGTATCGACAGCTCTGTGAATTCCACGTTCACCGCACCGTTTAAGCAGTTCGAGCAATGCTTGCGGCTGCATAAGTGGCTCGCCGCCAGAAAAGGTGACTCCGCCACCTGACTGTTCGTAAAAGAGGCGGTCTTTTTCAATTTCTGCCATCACCTCGTTGATTCCGCTCTGATACCCAACAGCCTCATGGGCCAGAGACGGACATATCTCGACACATTCGAGGCAGGTGGTACATCTGGAAAAATCTCTATGAATACCAGTGTCATCAACTGTTAAAGCTGATTCCGGGCAACCATGCAGGCATTCACGGCAACCGATACATTTATCTTTTACAAATATAACTTCGGCCTTTGGATTGATGCCTTCAGGGTTATGACACCAGAAACAAGATAGCGGGCAACCTTTAAAGAAAACCGTTGTCCGGATATTGGGGCCGTCATGCAGCGCATATCTTTTAATAGAAAACAGCAGTGGGCTTGGGTTGTTTGTAGTCATAGAAAACAGATAACAAAAAATATCGCTGTACAGCAAGATGATTGTATACAATTGCAGTGTATTAATAATAAATATTATTTCCAACTTGACAATATCATACCGATACATAGCTTTCAATTAATAAATGTCCTTATATACCAGGACGTTTGGTTCCCGCAGGTACACTGCAGTACGGTTGGATTACATCATAAAATATCTGCAATGGTGGATTATCATGGCAAAAATAGCAATGATTGAAGGTATTGGCAAAAAATACAGTGAAAAACTTGAAGGTGCCGGTGTCGGTACAGTTGAGGCATTACTGGAAAGAGGCTCTACTAAAAAAGGTCGTAAAGAAATTGCTCTGAAAGCTAATGTCAGTGAGAAACTGGTATTAAACTGGGTGAACAGGGCAGATCTTTTTCGGATTAAAGGCATTGGTTCACAGTATGCAGATTTACTTGAGAATGCAGGTGTAGACAGCGTGCCCGAACTTGCTCAGCGTAACCCGGAAAATCTGCTACTTATGCTTCAGGAGGTCAATAGTACAAAAAATCTGGTCCGTGCTATGCCATATTTGAAACAGGTGCAAAAGTGGGTGGGAAGGGCAAAAGACCTTCCAAGAGTGGTTACTCATTGAACAGTTCGTTATAGAGTTGTCCGGTAGATTATACCGCAGGGATAAAAGGGCTGGTTATTGTAAGACCAGCCCGATATTCTCCACGTAATTTCTCTGTAAGTAAATATATGCCTGGCGTAACTAATCATCTCAAACGGTCTCCTGGCAAACCTTTAAAACCTAATATACATACGGGAAAAGTTGGGCTAACCTCTGTTCTCTGTAATTAAAGATACGGTCTAGAGTTTTACGTATGAAAGCCGAATGGAGCATTGTGCCGATAAAGCCGTAAGGCATTATGTAGGTTACCCTGTCCAATGAGACGACTCCGCCAGCAATTTCTGTTAGCTGGTGATAGTGATTCCAGAAGCGAAAAGGTCCAGACTGTTGTTCGTCAATAAAAGAGTGTTTTATACGGATGTGCTTGATCTCGGTGAGCCATTTCTGTCTTCCAAACCCGGGTATGCGGATTGAATACTCAATAAGCAGGCCGTTATACATCTCTTCCGGCACGTTTGTTATAATTTTAAACTGAAGATCCGGAGGGGTTATGATGTTGAGGTTTGCAGGGTTTCTCAAAAAATCCCAGCATTGCTCAACCGAGGCTCCCAGCTGTATTTTTCTTTCAAGTGTGTATATCATTATATAGGCCGCGGACATCCTCCTGGTGGCTCGGTAAGAGGTTTTTTTCCTGATCTTTCATGGTAGCATACGTGTGCGTTTAGCTGCAAATTGCAGACTGTATACCTCCTGTCAGGTCTGACTATGATATACTCTTTTGCAGGGATTCATAAAGTCAATTTGCAGCATCGATATTTTGTGAAATTTGTAAAGATATCGGAAATTCTGAACAGTGAATTTTCTATAAGAGATTGTTGAAGTACGTGAGCAGGGAATGGCATATGCGACTAATCCAGGCAAAGGTGCGATGTGTTGAAGGTGTTGTGGATACCGGCTGGCTTGTTCCGGGAAGGCAAACTACCGTAATTTACGGCCCTGTCGGCAGTGGTAAGAAACATTTCCTGAAGGCTTTGGAGGCATTGAATCCTGTCTATGACATCTCGGTAGAAAATCCATTCGTTAATCATCCTGAAATCTGGCAGCAGGGGAAGTATAAACGACGCGTGTACCCTGAGAAGAAGACTGCTGTTTTCATGGTTTTTTCGGCGCAGCCGAACCTTGTTCGGGAGCTGGATAACATAGACCCTGCACTTATTGAGACTGATAGAATCGAAGTGGGGAGAAGACTGGATCTCAGCAGGTGGATAACCTTCGTAGAGATTTCTGCATCGACCCGCTGGTCCGAGATCGCTGATCAGATGAAAACATTGCGGGAACGATTGCAACACTGTTCTAAAGGGCGGGATTTTGTGTTGCAGGGAGATTTTATAGATATGCTTGCAGCAACTGACAGGGTTAAGGGAGAGGTCGCAGTTACGTGTGCTAACTGGCTAAATTCAATCGCTGACGTGCTGACGGAGGAAGACAGGCCCTTACTGGATACCTGCATGCAGAAAACACAGCGTGCAGAACGGTTTATAACAGCACGAAAAAAGGTTGAAGAGTCGTTGCCGCCAACGATAGCCGTTCACAAAGAGCAGAGCATTCGAGCAGATTACTCGTTCTCATTCCTTGAAAAAGCAGATACGGATTGTGATCCTGTTGTTTCTCTATTACGGAATATTTTTCACTCATACCGGCTAGGAAGTAAACATGGTCGCGAAAGATTTTTTTCGACTCTCAAAGAGCCATATGCTGACATTAAGTCGCTATTGGTGGCAGGAATTAACTTGCCGGAACTGATGGTGGATGAAAACGGCTTCACACTTACAGCGTATACACCTGACAGCATTTTAGCAAAACGGGTTCAATTAATGGGACTTGTAGCACTCTTGTCTACCGTCTGTTATGGACGGCCACCTCTCCTGCTTATTGATCAATTAGATGAAGGAATGGATGACGAAACAGCAGACACCTTCATTGGCTGGTTGCAAGATTTTAGCGGCTATTGTCAAATTATTCTGGCAACCGGGAGCCGTCGGGTTGCATTACGTCCGGGATGGCAGGCGGTAAAGCGAATCGGCCCTGAAGGACTCACTGAAGGCGGAATAATCTCAGAATGAGAGCTGTCGTGCACGATATGACAATGCATTTTTCACGCACCCTCAAGGCTTGTAGTCTCTTGCAACTTCCTGTAATTTTTGCCAGTATGAACTATTATTACTGCCAGAAATACTGAATACAGATCAAATACAGATTAAATACATATCGAATACAACGAATGAGAACGAGATGAAAAAGTACACACGATTGCTGACTATTGCTGGGTCGGATAGCGGAGGGGGGGCCGGGATTCAGGCTGATCTAAAGGCATTTTCTGCCTGCGGTTGTTACGGAATGTCAGCCATTACAGCTTTAACAGCACAAAATACAGTAGGAGTGACGAGTATCCACCCTGTCCCTGTGCCATTTTTAGAAGCGCAGATTCGTGCTGTCTTTGATGATATTGGTGTTGATGGTGTAAAGATCGGTATGCTCCATTCAACTGAGGTTATCGAGTGTGTAGCCGGATTGCTCAGTGAGTATGATTGCAGGCGGGTGGTGCTTGATCCGGTTATGGTTGCCACAAGCGGAGATCCGCTCATCAAAGAAGACGCTATCGAGGCAATGAAGGAGATACTCTTTCCGGTTGTTCATCTTATCACTCCAAACATTCCAGAAGCTGAATTATTACTCGGGCGAAAAATAGGCGGGGCTGCAGAACTCGGTGATGCTGCCAAAGAGTTGTCGGTTGCCCATTCATTGAATGTACTTCTTAAGGCCGGGCATTTGAGTGATGAGTCGCTTGAAGATGTCCTGGTTACGCTAGAATCCGAAAAAATAAATATCTATAGCAATGCCAGACTGAAAACAAAAAATACTCATGGAACAGGGTGCACACTTTCGTCAGCCATTGCATCGTATTGGAGTAAGGGGCTTGAAATAGCGGAGGCAGTGGCAGAGGCAGAGAGCTATCTGCACAAGGCAATAGCCGCTGGATCTGAATATGCAATTGGCGAGGGACATGGGCCGGTGCACCATTTTCATGCCGTTTGGAATTGAAATGATGTTGTCATTGCGGGAATAACCAACTTTTAGGGTGAATATATGCACATGGTCATAGTGTTGGGTAGTCCAAGAAGAAACGGTAACAGTGAGATGTTGGCAAAAGCCGTGGCGGAAGGTATGGAGTCTGAAGGTGGAACAGTTGAATATCTCCGATTAAATGATCTGGATATTCGCCCCTGCCAGGGGTGCGGTGGTTGCGATAAGTCAGGCGAATGCGTCGTCAAAGATGATATGACCGAAATTTACGGAAAAGTTGATAACGCAGACAGGTTGTTGTTGGTGACTCCAATATATTTCTATGCAATGTCTGCCCAGGCAAAGATTTTTACTGACCGAATGCAGGCTCGCTGGTCAAGGCGATACAATCTCAAAAACCGTTTCAGGCAGGGTGAGGGTAGACGCGGATATGTGCTGGCAACCGCTGCAACTGGCGGTGGTAAACTTTTTGAGAGCACAGAACTGTGTGCCAGATACCTGTTTGATGCGATTGATATGGAGTGTGGCGAATCGCTGCTGGTAAATGGTGTGGATGATCGCAAAGCTGTACGTGAAAAATTAGATGAACTGACCCGGGCCAGATCATTTGGTGAGAAAATCAGCCGTGGTGAACTGTAGGCTTTAGACAGCCTCCTGGGAGGCTGTCCGAGAATAGGGATTTTCGCTCAGATCAAGGCAAACTCGCAAAATTACCGGAGGCATATAGTTAATATCTCGGAGTCTCGTCCCTCGCTTACCGGAGGATAATTTTTCGAGTTTAACGAAGATATGGGTGAGAAGAGCGTTTTCTGACTGCCTCCTAGCAGGTTGCAGTCACATGCGGCCTTTCTTCTGCTTGTAATACCCTCTGCAAAGTTGATGCAAGAACTGTTGCATCAACTGGTTTGGTCAGATATTCATCCATCCCGGCAGAGAGAAAATTCTCTCTGTCGCCCTTCATCGCATGCGCAGTTACAGCAACTATCGGAATAGACATCCCCTTCTTAAGGGTGTTTTTCCGAATAATCTTAGCTGTTTCTATGCCGTCCAGTTCGGGCATCTGAATATCCATCAGGATGCAGTCAAATGATGTCGTTTCCAGCAGGTCAATTGCCTTTCTGCCGTCTGTCGCCAAAGTTACATTATGACCAATGTTTTGCAGCATCGCCAGGATCACCATGGCGTTGATTTTTTCGTCTTCTACTACAAGTATATCGGCTTTGCGAGTCGATGTAGAAGTTACCGGTTTACCCACTTCATTGCCGCCTGAGGTAAATGCGTCAGGTTGTACGAGGATCGCAAAGTCAGCTATAGTCCCCTGTCCTTCGCTGCTTTTTAATTCTATGGTTCCATCTAAAAGCGTGAGCAGCTGTTTAACAATAGATAGACCAAGCCCGGTTCCCTTGTATTTACGTTGAAATGAACCGTCCGCCTGGACAAATGGCTCAAAAAGCTGATCAGATAACTGAACCGGTATTCCGATACCTGTATCTTCAAGTTTGAAGTGGATTTTGATCCTATCTTCTACCTGCTCTTCTGCAGTGACCAAGAGATGGATATGACCGTTGTTGGTGAACTTTACTGCATTACCCAGCAGGTTGAACAGAATTTGCTGGAGGCGGGATTCGTCTGTCTTTATGCGTCTGGGGACATCATCCGCTATTATGAGCTGTAAATCGATTCGATTGCTATCAATAAGACTCTCAAATGAATAGAAAATCGTTTTTAGAAATTTTCTTAAATTAAAACAGCTTGGGAGAAGTTCAATTTTTCCTGCTTCGATTTTTGAAAAATCGAGAATATCAGTAATCAGGTGAACCAGATTAGACCCGGACTGGATTGCGGTATCGACAAATCCCGCTTGTCGACTGTCGAGATCTGTTGCCTGGAGCAGTTGCAACATGCCGAGTATTCCGTTCATCGGAGTTCGTATTTCATGGCTCATATTAGCCAGGAATTCTGATTTTGCCTTACTGCCTGCCAATGCCTGTTCTTTGGCATTTTCCAATTCTTTTTGAGCTTCGACTCTGGCTGTAACGTCACGACTGACACCGACTACTCCGAAGAAGTCGCCGTTGTCGTCATACATGGGGGAGGTAATTGTTTCTATCCAGATGAAGGAACCGTCTTTGTGGCGAATCTCAAATTCCCAGAATTGCAGCTCTTTACTTGTTGTTTTTCTACGAGATATTCCTTTGTAATGTTTCGAGAATTGCTTGTGGTACGGTATGGAAGATTTTGGGAAATATGTTGAAAAGTTGTTGTTGAGAAATTCTTGCGGAGTATAGCCGGTAACATCTACAAGCGAAGGAGAGAAAAAAGTGAATGTAAGCTCTGCATCCATAGTCCAGATTACATCACGAACATTCTCGGCAAGCAGGCGGTAACGCTGGTCTATTATACGTTTTTCTTCTTTTATTTTGAGGTCCTGAGTGATGTCTCGCCCGGTTCCCACTGTGCCGATGAGTTTTCCTCCGGTGTCAAACATCGGTGCTTTGTGGACATCAAGCATGATGTATTCTCCGCGAACGAGGCCATCTTCCAGAAAGCGCCCTGGCTCACCTTTTTCTCTTACCTGTTCATCTGAATTTGTACAGATTTCTCCAAAGGTATGCATATGGCCCAGTGCTCTTTCACGTAGAGCAAAAAAGATGTCATTTTTACCCAGTGCCTCCTGAGCAGAGTCGCATTTCAGTAGAGTGTTGCAAATCGCCTTGTTGGCAAAAAGATATTGGTCGTCAAGGTCTTTGGCCCAGATCATGTCCGGGACAGTATCAGCCATTAACCGCATCAGGTTATACAGTGCAAAATACTTCTCTTCACTTTTTCTAAGAGCCAGATCTGTTTCTTTTTGCGCGGTTATGTCTTTAAAAATTGAAAAGATAGCGGATTGCCCGTCAATCTCTATAACACTGCCTGAGATAGAGACAAATCGGTCATTCCCATCTGAAGTTTTTAGGTGGGCTTCGTAATCTTCGAGTTTCCCTTCGGCTCCTATATGTTCTACGAAAGTGTGTCTATCCTGTGGATTCGTCCAGAAATCGACAATATTTAAACCGAGAGCATCTTCAATCTTGATTTGAAAAAACGATGCTGCAGCATTGTTCATATAGAGGATGGTCTGCTTTTTAAGTGATGTTACCACAAGTGGCAACATCGCATTATCAAGCATCTGCCGGTATTGCTCGTTTAGGGGATCGACAGTGTCTTTTTCTGAATTTGCATTAACGAGTTTCAGCATGGTATCTCTGTGTGCCTTCCGCATGAATTTGGCTGAAGACAGAGTAAACCTAGTTTTGGGTATGGGTTACTCTGGTGTCGTGATATTTCGGAAAGTTAATCTAACACATTATTGAGCCTGTAGGAATGAAAGTATTGATATCCCGTAAATAAATAGTATTACACCTTAAATGTCGCATTGTTGCTCAATACGATGTTCGAGATGCCTGTATGTGTAGAATTCTGTATTCACTTCTCAAAAGTACTCAATATATTTATATTCTTTCCTGAAGGATGAGTCGGTGATCTTCTTTGGTTAAAGCTGCCGGATTGTATTTATTACCTGTCTGATTGAGTATTTCATCAAACGAATTTTCAGTGACTCCATAATCGCCAAGGCACGGGATACCAAGAGTAGTTGAAAGATTTGTAAGATATTCGATGAAGATGTCCTGAGCTTGATGGTCTGAAATATCCAGCTCTGTTGTTAATCGGCCAAGTTTTGCATATTTTGCAAGCGAGATTCTGTCACCGTCGTTTTCGCGAAGGTGTTGTAGTGTAAATCTGTTGGCTGCAGCCATCAGCGTTCCGCAGACTACTCCATGGGGGATTTCGCTAATTCCACCGATAGCCGATGCAAAACCGTGGATAAGTCCAAGACCGGCATTGGCGAGTACTATGCCGGAGAGATACGAGGCGTACGAGATGTCTGCTCGTGCAGAAATATTGTCACCATCATCACATGCATTCTGCAGTGAATGTATAACGCGTTGAATTCCTTCAAGAGCAAGAGCGTCGGTTAAAGGCGACCCGTTGGTTGATAGATATCCCTCAACAAGTTGGGTGAATGTGTCCATTCCGCAGGCAACGGTCAGGTTGCGTGGACACGCTGTTGTCAGTTCCGGGTCGATTAAGGCAATGTCCGGGATGTAGTTATCGTGACGAAGAGACTTTTTAAAGCCGTGATGACCAACACTGCTGATTACAGCATTGCTGGTTGCTTCGCTGCCGGTACCTGATGTGGTCGGAACAGCAATGAATGGGATTTTTTCTCCGCTTGGCTGTCTGCTACCTACCCCTTCGAGAAAAGTTGTTACAGGTTCCTGTTCAACCAGCATGGCGGAGATTGCTTTTCCTGCATCCAGAGCGCTTCCGCCACCGATACCGATGACGGCATCGATAGGCTTATCTGAATAGTGTTCGGTAACTGTATCGATATCAGCAGGGGAAGGTTCACCTTCAATATGTACGAGATTGAAGGAGTATCCGGATTCAGTAAGGTTACGTTCGAGATCACCCCAATATTTGCCTGAAGTAAAGGATTGACCACCGACAACAATGAGCAGTCTTGAGCCAAAACGTTTGAGCACTAAGGGAAGTTCTTTATGTCTCCCTACACCGAAAAACAGTTGCGGCGTGGGTTTAAAACTGAAGTCTGGCACCATTATGCATCTCCTGAAATTGGTCTGTCATTAATAGAAAAGTCTGGAACAGGATATAAACATCACTCCTCCAAGGCAAAGGAAAAACATATGACAGAGAAAAATAGGTATATAAAGAATACCGCTTGACGGTGCCTGTGAATTTTGCTATTTCAAAGGCAGTTACATAATCTATTTCAAATACGGACCAAAAAAACGCAAAGCGAATGTTACCTAAAGCCACCAACATGAATGTAGTTTCTATTCTATCTCTAGCACTAGTCGTACTTAGTGTGGTGGTCGTGGTGCGTAACGTGGAGGGCGCAGCGCCGTAACAGGAATAGAAGAGTAAAATAAATTACTTAACCCCTGTCGGCGCAAGCCGGCGGGGGTTTTTTTTTGCCCTCGCCGAAAATCGCCGGCATAAAACGCAACCAGCCTCGGAATTGTTCAGGGTTTCGGGCTGGACGGAGGAACCCACCAATGCATACCATGAATGGAGCTGATCTCATTATCCGCCTGTTGGAGCGGCAGGGAATAACAACTATTGCCGGAATTCCGGGAGGAGCAAATCTGCCGTTGTATGATGCTTTGTACAAGGCACCGCTAATTAATCATATATTAGCGCGACATGAACAGGGGGCTGGATTTCTGGCTCAGGGAATTGCCCGTTCAACCGGCAAACCGGCTGTATGTTTTGCGACTTCCGGGCCGGGAGCAACAAACATAATGACCGCCATAGCCGATGCCTATCTTGATTCAATTCCGATCATTTGTATTACAGGCCAGGTGCCTGTTTCTCTGTTGGGTACTGATGCTTTTCAGGAAGTAGATACATACGGAATGTCCATCCCGATCACTAAGCATAATTTCATGGCTCGAACTGCCGATGAATTACTTAGCATAATCCCAGAAGCGTTCAGGCTGGCAATGTCTGGAAGGCCCGGCCCCGTATTGATTGATGTGCCCAAGGATGTGCAGATGGCAGAGGTGTCGTTTGAAGAGTGGCCGGAACCTGGTGAAAAAGAAGTAGCTGCACGTGCTGATAAAGGCGCACTGAGGCTGGCCGCGAAGCTGATTAATGGTTCCAAGAGACCGGTACTCTGCCTTGGGGGTGGAATAATTCATAGTGATGGCTCTGATGCAGCCTTAAAGCTTGCGGAGAAAGGAAATATCCCAACAACCATGACCTTGATGGGCTTGGGAGCAATACCCGCAGACGAGCAGCTTTCTTTAGGCATGCTCGGTATGCATGCGGCGCGTTCAACAAATATGATCCTTCAGGAGTGTGATCTGTTTATTTCGGCGGGGGCCAGGTTTGATGACAGGGCAACAGGAAAAATAATGGAATTTTGTCCTGACGCAAAGATTATTCATATGGATATTGATCCAAGTGAAGTCAGTAAATTAAAAACGGCCAATATCGGCCTTATCGGCGATGTTCGGGATTCACTGGAGCAGCTTTTGCCTCTCATTACAGCAAATAAGCGTTCAGCATGGAAAAATCGTGTGGGTGTATTACAGAATGCTTACCCGATGACAACTGGTGATATGACGGTTCCTGAAAAACCATATGGTATAATATTACAGGTTGCAGAGCGTATGGGGCATGACGGCATCATCGCGACCGATGTTGGCAAACACCAGATGTGGACAGCGCAGGTCTATCCTTTCTCAAAACCACGGCAATTACTCACTTCCGGCGGTCTAGGTACCATGGGATTCGGGTTGCCTACGGCAATCGGTGCGGCTATTGCCCACCCAGAAAAGCGTATTGTCTGTTTTAGTGGTGACGGTAGCCTGCAGATGAATATTCAGGAGCTGGCCACAGCTGTCGAACAACAACTCGATATCACTGTGATTGTAATGAATAATAATTCGCTGGGGCTGGTTCGTCAGCAACAGGGGCTGTTTTATTCCCAACACCATTACGCCTCGGATTTCCAAATCGATATAAATTTTGCCATGATCGCCAGAGGCTTCGGGATGCGGGCTTATGATGTCGGTATAGATGGTAATCTCGATGAAATACTTGAAACAGCCTTGACTGAAAAGGGGCCTTGTCTCATCAACGCACCTGTTGGCAGAGAAGAAGAGGTTTACCCTATAGTTCCTCCTGGAGCTGCAAATATCACGATGATTGGAGGTCCTTATGCAAAGCAGACAGCATGATAATTCAAAAAATACCACAATGGTTTTGCAACTTGAAGTAAACAACCACCCTGGAGTGATGTCGCATATCTGCAGCCTTTTTGCACGAAGAGCGTATAACCTCGAAGCGATAGCCTGTGTTCCTGTTGACACCGGTGATATGAGCCGGATCTGGTTACAGGTAGATGAAGCTGACAGGCTGGAGCAGGTAATAAAACAGATTCGCAAATTGCCGGACGTAATGGACGTAACCCCTCATGAAGGTGAGCATCCTGTTTTTTCCGGACTGTATACGTTTACTTGAATGGTGGGGGAGTGGATTGGTGCGGCACCTTTTAAATGACAGGGAAATGACAGATAGTGTTTGTGTTTTTGGCGGCTTTATGTTTATAACAACTTAATGGAGCGTTTTGTCGTTGTCGTCTTTTGTTGTTGGTGTTTGTTGCTATAATCTGAAGAGGAGTTTGAATCATGGCAGAAGGTAAAGTTAAGTGGTTTAATGATGCAAAAGGTTACGGTTTTATTGAACAGGATGGTCAGCAGGATATCTTTGTACATTACTCAGCCATTCAGGAAGACGGGTTTAAAACCTTGAAAGAAGGGGAACCAGTGTCTTTTGAAGTTGTAGAAGGTCCCAAAGGACTGACTGCGGAAAAAGTAAGCAAAGTGTAAAACATATCAGCAGGCATGATGTCCTCATGCCCGGTGAATATAGCGCCCTGAAATTATATCATAATTTCAGGGCGCTTTTTTTGTTTGAGACAGCCTGAACCGGGTATAATGTGGTTGTACAGGTCGGAATTGTTTACGACGTGCACTTTGAGGCCTTAATCCCGGATTTCTCAAAGCAGCGGGCCGAAATGCATGCTGGGCTATCAAGCCTCACGGGATATCAGATAAAAGTAATGTGTTGAGATTATGTCTGTAAATTTAAAAAAGTACCTGCACAATTTACTGTCGCAGGAAGAGCTCGGATTACTGGTTCGCTCGTATGATGTTATTGGCGATATTGCGGTAATTATTATACCGCCAGAACTCGAATCCAAAGAGAATGTGATTGGCCAGGCGATTCTGGATAATACAAAAAACATTAAAGTCGTTGCGAAACGGGATGGCATATATGGCGGAGAATTTCGGACTATTCCATTAAAAGTAATCGCAGGGGAAAATCGCAAGGATACTGAGCATAAAGAGTATAGTGTGCAATTACTTGTCAATCCTGAAGAGGTGTATTTCTCTGTACGCAGTGGAACTGAGCGAAAACGCATCGCTTCATTGGTAGAGCCGGGAGAGGTTGTTCTGGTGATGTTTTCAGGTATCGGTCCATATCCGCTGGTAATCAGCAAAAACAGTCAGGCAAAAGCAATTGTAGGGGTTGAGAAAAACCCAATTGCTCACAGTTATGCCTTGAAAAGTCTGGCCCGCAATAAACGGATAAAAAATGTGAGATTCTATAACGGGGATGTGGAGGCAATTCTTCCTGCACTTAATCGTCTATTTGACCGAGTAGTTATGCCATTACCGAAAGGGGGAGAACTTTTTCTACCCAAAGCGCTGCAGGTATTAAAACCACATGGCATGCTTCACTATTATGAGATGCAGAATGAAGAGTGTTTCGACGATTCGATAGCAAAGGTTGCGGCAGTATGCCGTCAGCAAAGTAGAGATTTGATTTCTGCTGAAGTGGTCAAGGCCGGTCATTGCGCTCCGCGGACGTATCGAATCTGTATAGATTGCGTAATTATATAATTTCCTACAATTATATAGTAAAGTATTTGTGTTGATCGTGAAGATTGAAAAAGATTCTGAAGTAAAATTTGTTGGTAATTACATGTTGTAAGACGTTAAAATATATACGTTTACAGGGAGAGTGCAGTATGCATCTTACATTTCATGGGGCCACCAGAGAAGTCACCGGATCGTTTCATATGTTGACTACAGAGCATGATCGTATCGTTCTGGACTGCGGGCTTTTCCAAGGTCGGCGTAAAGAAGCCGAGGCGAAAAACAGGGTGCTCCCTGTAGACCCTGAAGGGATAACGAATATAGTGCTATCCCATGCTCATCTCGACCATTCCGGAAGAATTCCAATGGTTACCGAAAAAGGTTTTAATGGTCGCATTTTCTGTACACGGGCAACAGCGCGAGCCTGCGAATACATGTTGCGTGATTCTGCGAAAATTCAGGAGGGTGATGCTGCTTACCTGAATTACAAGACTGCGCGAAATTTTTTGTCTAAGCTTAAAAGTGGAGGACAGAAGAAGGTCTCAAAAGAAGAGATGGCAGAAATTAAGCTTCTTTTAAAGAGAGGGAGGCATCGTCTTAATGATGAGGCAATTGCAGCACTCCTTTTAGAGCATCAACTCGAAATTATAACACCGCTGTATTCAATGGAATCTGCGGAGGAGTCTCTCTCGTATTTTAACGGTATTCCGTACAAGCACACTGTGACGATCGGTAAAAATGTAGAGTGTACTTTTTATGACGCGGGACATATTCTCGGTTCAGCAATGACCGTGATTGGCAAGGAAACAGAGGGACGACGCAAGAATATACTATTCACGGGTGATATTGGTAGATTCAACAAACCGATAATTGAGGACCCTACTCTTGAGTTTTCAGATGAGCACCGGGAAATAGATTTGCTAATTATGGAATCGACCTATGGCAACCGGCTTCATGACCCGGTGAAAGACATGAAGCCACAGCTGAAAAAGGTGTTGAAAGAAACTTTTGCCCGTGGTGGATCGGTACTTATTCCGGCATTTGCATTTGGTCGTACCCAGGAAATTATCTACTACCTCCATGAACTCTATCTGGAAGGTGAAGTTCCCCCAATGCCGGTCTATGTTGACAGCCCATTGGCAACGAATATAACCCATGTCTTTGGCGAGCACCCGGAAACATATGACGAGGATACGCATGAAACATTTTTGGAAGATGGTTTGAATCCGTTCAAATTTGAACATCTGAAATTTGTTCAGACTGTTGAAGAATCAATGGCCTTAAATCGAGACACACGGTCACATATAGTCCTTTCAGGCTCGGGAATGTGTGAGGGGGGACGGATTCTACACCATTTGCGACACAAGATTCATGATGCCAGGAACACGGTTCTAATTGTTGGATATATGGGGTCGAATACCTTTGGGCGACAGATTCAGGACAAGGCAGAAGCGTACGAGACAAATAAGCGAAGAGGACCCGCTCCGACGGTACGGTTTTATAACAAAGAATACCCACTTCGTGCGCAGGTTGTAACGCTTGGCGGGTTCAGTGCCCATGGAGACAGAGATGAACTTCTGAAAGTTCTGACCGGTTCAAATCTTGAGGTTAAAAAAATTGCTCTGGTGCATGGTGAAGAGGAGCAGTCTTTATCATTTAAAACTGTTCTGGAAGAGAAAGGTTTTGAAGTTACCGTGCCGTATCAGGGACAGACAATGTATGTTTCCTGAAACCGGGTGTAAGATATTTAGAAACCACAGGGGACGGTTCTCTGTGGTTGATGTACAGAGCAATGGTCATGTGTCGCTTATGTATAGATGCATGGGGCTGTCCGATTGGGCGTGTGAGTGAATACGTATGTTGCTGTAATTTAGGATTAAGTGCTTGTAGTTGTTCGGTTGTATCTATTCTCTTTGCTGCGTTGTCAGGTCCTTTTGTAGTCCAAAGAACCAGCTGATTCTCCCTGTAAAATTTTCACTCATTCATAAGCGTGTTGTATTGATATTGGCACGTAATGCGTCATTTAATCCAAAACGCGATAGGTTGAAATATCTTAGAATTGTCCTCATAAACACCTCCTGTCCGGGAAAAAAGACAACCTAGTAGCCTGTGATCATATGGAAAAGTTGAAATTCGTCCCTGAGGGCTGGATTGTGAGCCCAGTCTTTCGATGCTTTTCGAGGCTCATTTTGGAAACCACAATCTCGTATTGAAAACCAGCTGAGTGCACTGCAATCATACTACTTACCGAATTCACGATTATTTGTCTCCAGGAGGTTTGTGTGCGTTAAGTGTTGGTTATTGTGTCTATCTGGTCGTAGAGCAAAATTGGTCTAATGTCTGTTTTATCAGACATGCTGTTGTTGCCGGTGATCTGCCTGAAATGCTTGATTGCGATCTCGTGGGGTAAATCACACATCGTTGATCATTATACATAGCTAGAAATATGAGTATTTTTACCGACGATTGTCGGATTACTTCTGTGAATTGACCGTATGAAAGTATTTGCAGCATTCCAGTATTTAAGACAGGTGCTGGAAGGTTTTGGAAACCAGGTTTTCGTTAAGCGGCTGTATGTCGTGGAAACTCAGGTGGAAAGTGGAAATATCCAGAACTGGCATGAATTGTGTATATAAAAGAGGCGGTTGGTGTGAAATACAGCGGTCATCTGTTTCCACACCACTATCCTTGCAATCACGGGGCAAACTGATTGCTTGGAATGAAGGCGTGTCAGGACGCTTGGTCCTGATGGGCAATCAAATAAAAATAAGGAGGAGTTGTTTCATGAAAAAGTTATTTGCAGGTGCTCTTACCGCATGTTTGGCAGTTGGACTCACAGTTGCTACTGCTGATGCTGCTAAGCGTGAGAAGTTTGGTGTTGATGAACGTCATAAGATTGCCAAGCGCGTAAAGTTCGAGACCTCTCAGGACAAGATCAAGTGGAAAATGGTTATGCCATGGTCCAAAGGACTTCTTTTCTACGACATGGCTGTTCACTTTGCTGATAGTGTACGTCTTGCTTCTGCTGGTAGACTTGATATTAAACCTTTCTCTGCTGGCGAACTCGTTCCTGGTAACCAGTCTTTCGACGCAGTTTCCAAAGGTTCTGTTCAGATCGCACATGCTTCTCCTCTTTACTGGAAAGGTAAGAACGAGGCTTTCGTAGCTTTCGGTTCTGTTCCTTTTGGTCTGGATGCTGAGGGTTATAACATCTGGTTGCAGGAAAAAGGTGGTATGGAGCAGCTGAACGCTCTCTATAAGCCTTTTGGTATCGTATCTCTTGCTGCAGGTCAGACCGGTCAGGAAATGGGTCTTTTTTCTAACAAGAAAGCGACCACCATGGCAGATTTCAAAGGCATGCGTCTGAGAACTCCAGGTTGGTACATGGATATCATGACAAATCTCGGTGCTTCCGTATCTCCGCTTCCTGGTGGAGAGGTTTATCTTGCTCTTGAGCGTGGCGTAATTGATGCTGCTGAGTATTCAGTACCAGCTATCAACTATCCAATGGGTTTTGACGATATCACCAAATACGTTATTCAGCCAGGCGTTCATCAGCCAGGTTTTCAGTGTGACGTAATGATCAACGAAAAAGCTTGGAGTGAACTGCCAGAAGATCTTCAGTGGATCGTAAAGCTTGCTGCTGCTGAGACCCAGGCTTGGTCGTACAACTGGATCAACGCACTTAACGCTCAGGCTCTTCTCAAGTTCAAAGAGAAAGTAGAGATCGTGAAGATGGACAAAGATACCCTTATCGAGTTCCGTAAAGTTGCAAAAACCTATCTTGACGAAGTTAAAGCCAAGAATCCTGACGTGAAGACCGCTCTTGATAGCCAGGAAGCTTTCATTCAGGAATACTCAGTATGGCGTGAAGCTCGTAGTGGTGCAACTCCTTGGCCATATGAGACCTACATCTCAGGTCAGATCACTGAATAATTCGATTCAAGATATCACCTGACGCATAACATGCTCACCGTCTGCTTGTAGTCAGGGACACGGCCCTCTTCTCATGAGAGGAGGGCCATCTGGTTTGGGGTTAAGAGTTTATTAATTGAGCAATTATAAGGATACTGTGATGTTCTCAAAAATATCCAAAGGCATTGATACGTTTAGCACCAAACAGGGTGAGTATACTTCAATGCTGATACTGCCTCTGCTTGGAGTTGTTATCTATGAGGTTTTTATGCGTTATGGATTCAACTCTCCAACATCCTGGGGTTTTGAAGCAACAACGTTTCTGTATGGTTGTCACTATATGTTCGGTGTGACATACACAGATGTAAAGAAAGGACACGTTCAGGTAGATATCTTTACCGCGTTGGCTCCGAAAAAGGTTCAAGCTGTAATCTCATCGCTTTGTACCACAATTCTGTTTCTGCCGGTAATGACGTGTATGACAATATGGTCAGCGAAGTTTGCTTATTCTTCAGTTATCGGCCTTGAGCGTAATCCGACAAGCTGGGCTCCGCCAATTTATCCCTTCAAGGTGTTAATGGCAGTGTGTTTTCTGTTTTTGCTTCTGCAGGGTGTGTCGAATCTAATCAAAGACCTGCAGGTTGTTTTCAATAAAGAGGAGCGGTAATTATGAGCCCGGAAATCCTGACAGTGGCCATGTTTGCTACTCTCATACTTGCAATTACCTTAGGCCATCCATTGGCCTATACCCTCGCGGCGGTAGCTACGCTGTTTGGACTCATCGATAACGGGTTTGACGTACCTGCATTGTTCGACATGTTTGCGAACAATACATGGGGCTTGATGAACAACTATGTTCTTGTTGCAATCCCCCTGTTTATTTTGATGGCCCAGTTACTTGATCGGTCAAAGGTCGCCGATAAACTCTTTGAGACACTCTTTGTTGTTCTGGGTGGCTTGAAAGGTGGTCTTGGTCTTGCGGTTGTTGTTGTTTGTACAGTATTTGCTGCTACCACCGGTATTATCGGTGCGTCAGTTGTTGCCATGGGTCTTCTGGCGACACCTGCACTCATGAAGAAAGGTTATCAGAAAGAGATGTCTGCCGGTATTATCTGTGCTGCCGGTACACTTGGTATTCTGATACCACCTAGTATCATGATGGTTGTTTATGGTGGTCTTACCGGTTTGAAGGAAACTTCTGTTGGTAACCTCTTTGCAGCTTCCATCCTGCCAGGTCTGCTTCTTGCTGGTTTGTATTTTATCTACATCTTCATTCGCTGTACACTTAATCCCAAGCTTGGACCCCCAATCAGTAAGGAAGAAGCGTCGAAGTGGAGCCCGGTTCAAAAGGTGGTTCTTACTCTTAAGTGTCTGATTCCGCCGATGGCTCTTATCCTTTCAGTTATGGGTACCATCCTCGCAGGTGTTGCAACACCGACTGAAGCCGCAGCTCTTGGTGCTTTGGGTGCGTTGATTCTTGCAATTTTCAATGGGAAATTTAACTGGACAGTATTGAAGGAATCCTGCCATGCTACCATGAGCACTACTGCCATGGTAATGATGCTCTTTATCGGCGGTAAATTTTTCAGTACAGTATTTATGTCAATGGGCGGTGGTGATGTTGTTGCCGACGTTCTGGTTGGCTCTGGTATGAACAGATGGGCTGTACTTCTCATTATGATGGGTATTGTCTTTCTGATGGGTATGTTTATCGACTGGGCGGCAATTCTGCTCGTTACAGTACCGATCTTTATGCCGATCGCAATGGAGCTTGATTTTAATCCTCTGTGGTTCTCTATTCTTCTCTGTGTGAACCTGCAGACCTCATTCCTTACTCCTCCATTCGGTTATGCCCTATTCTACTTCAAAGGTGTTGCGCCTGAAGGCTACACCATGGGGCATATATACAGAGGTATCATGCCCTTCGTTTTGCTACAGATTGTTGGTCTTGTAATTCTGGCGATGTTTCCATCAATTATTACATGGCTTCCAAGTATATTCTTCGGAGCATGATGTTGAGCATGGTATGACGTAGTACCTTAGTTCAAAAGTGAAAAAGGCTGCAACCGGGATACGGATTGCGGCCTTTTTCTTTTGTCTAATGTTCTTCTTTTCATCTGTTTCCTCCTCCCCTCCTGTTTTTTAATCTATGGTGCTGTTAAGCCGGATTTCTTGTCAATCAAGTATCTCGCGGGCTGAGGTACCCACCATTACACGCCATGTGTAAATACATGGGCGAATAGCAAGGTTGTAAATAACGTGTTTTTCTATTCTCAAATCACATCTTATGATGAGAGAGATAGGTATATATTGTATCGTGATTTTGCTTTTGATTATCTGGCGTGATATCCTGAGTAGCAGTTGTCATGAAGGAATTTCAGCTCCTTAAACACTATCATATGCCAACGCGTTTGATATAATTAGGGGATGAGCCTTTGCCTGAAGTCTTTTGGGGTCTTGCTGCAGTTTGTCCGGAACTATGCGTTCTGTATAATTCTGGAGTGGCTGACTTCCAGAGAAGAAGGATCGATCTTTTTTTTTGCAGCTGAGAAATCGATTAATCTCTGAATGAAATTATCAAAAAGATGGATCCGAATAGAGTTGTGAAGTGAAGATGTTTTTTGCATGTAGTCATTATTGTAAAATGCCAATCTTGAATCTCATTTTTATAAATTTACTCTAGGAATTGCCTACTTTCCTCATGTTATCACTATTCAAGAAGTCTGCGAAAACCCAAATTGCAGTTATGAAGGTTGTTCTTATCTATTCCTTGTTTTCAATGGCCTGGATTACTTCATCCGACCAGTTATTGTTACTTCTCGTGAAGAGTCCAGAAATTCTGACCCGGATCCAGACGTTAAAAGGATGGATATTTATCATTGTCACATCCTGTATCATCTATGTTCTGTTATTTAGCGAGATCAACAAGGTCAGGCGTGCTCAGAAGGAACTTTATGACAGTGAAGAAAAATACCGTTTTATGGCTGAACTGACCGGTTTACTGGTCTACGACTATGATATAGCTACAGGGGAAATTAAATGGTCGGGAAGTATTACTGACATCACCGGATATTTGCCAGAAGAGTTTCAGAAAATTGATCTGCAGGATTGGGAACGATTAATTCATGATGATGACCGTGAGTATTGCGTTGCTGAACTTAAAAAGGCTATTGCAGGTGGAACGATTTATAAGATTGAATACAGGTTAAGGCGAAAAGACGGGAGCTATATCCATATTGATGACAGCGGAAGTTTCGTAAAAGATGATACCGGTAACGTGTATCGTATGCTTGGAAGCATGAAGGATGTATCTGCGAGAAAACAGATGGAAGAGCAATATATGCATAGTCAGAAAATGGAAGCAATTGGCACCCTGGCTGGCGGAATAGCTCATGACTTTAACAACATACTCGGGGCGATAGTTGGCTACACCGAGCTCGCTAAAATTAACGTAAAGACTGATTCCGGTGTTAATGAAAATCTCGATAAAGTCCTTGAGGCAAGCAATCGCGCTAAGGGATTGGTGCAACAGATACTTACCTTTAGTCGCAGGAGTCAGTCTGAGCGTTGTGCATTGAAGCCAGCAGAAGTTGTCGGTGAAATTGTTAATATGCTGCGTCCCACAATTCCTGCCAATATTAACATACACCTGGACATTGATGCCGGTGACGAGGTGGTTATTGCAGATCCCTCACAACTGAATCAGGTGTTGATGAATCTTTGTACCAATGCGTTCCATGCTATGGAAAGTTCTGGTGGTACGCTGGGAATCTCTTTGAAGAAGGAAGAGCTCTGTGAAAAGGATTTACAGAACAGGCAAGATGTTAATAGCGGCACGTTTGTCAGATTATCGATCACAGACACAGGACATGGGATATCATCAGATATAATAGATAATATCTTTGACCCATTCTTTACGACAAAGGACGTTGGCAAGGGGACAGGCATGGGATTGTCTATCGCGCATGGGATTGTTAAACGTTATAACGGATTTATCTCTGTAGAAAGTGAACCGGGGAAAGGAGCCACATTTCATGTTTTTCTGCCGACAGTACATACATCATTACACGACAATGAGAAAAAAGAAGAAGCGGATCCGCGAGGAACAGAGAGGATACTCCTGGTAGATGATGAGGAAGCCCTCACTGAAACAGGCCAAAAAATTCTGGAACAGTTAGGCTACAACGTTTCTGTGAGTAACAGCAGTACTGAGGCACTGAGACTTTTTAAGGAGAGACCCGGTGAATTTGATCTGGTTATCACTGATCAGGCGATGCCAACTCTCACTGGTGCAGAACTGGCCAGGAGTATTTTGAGTATTCGGGCTGATATTCCTGTGATTCTTTGTACGGGATACAGCTCGGTCATCACTGAGAGCGAAGCACTATCTCTAGGGATAAAAGCGTTTGCATTCAAACCATTATCAAAAAATGCCATTGCCAGATTAATACGTGATGTGCTGGGCGTAGTTGTGTAACTATTTGAATTGCAGTAATTGCGTCGTCCGAGTGTTGTGATGCAACTATTAACTCGCAGGATTAATCGTGTTTATTAGTTGGAGCTGATAGCCTGACGTGCTAACGCATGTCATTAATGACAGCTACATTTCAATTGGGCCTGTCTTCGTATTCATATTGTATGCGAATCCTTTTTTCCTTCCGGAAATCTTGAAAAACATTCCATCGAATCTCCATTAAAAGACGGCAGAGAAAAATTGTTCCACCGTTACAGAAAGTATCTTGATTCATTGCTATCCAAGCGAGTAGAGTGATGTATCATAATAACTACATGTTGACGATTTGATACGGGGTGGTATGAGCAAAAGAGCGGAAAAAAACATTGATCTGTTCGATGAACAGGATAGTGATCGCACGAGAAACCGGCTAAAAGAACTTCAGCGGATTTTTGAGCATATTCAGGATGGTGCATGTGTAACCGATGAATATGGGATAATTACGCATTTTAACGGTCCTTACGGAAGATTCCTAGAGGTTGATCCACGTGAGCAAATTGGTAAGCATATAACCGATGTGGTTGAGAATTCGAGGATGCATATTGTAGCCCGTACCGGCACGGCTGAGATTAACAAAAGCCAGTCAATCAAGGGCCAGAACATGCTTGTCCAACGCATACCGATAAAAGAAGACGGCAAGGTTATTGCTGTTTTTGGTCAGGTAGTATTCAAGGATATCAACGATGTCGGCAGGCTGGCGCAAAAACTTACAGAGCTGGAAACGCGGGTAAGGTTCTACCAGAAGGAACTGAGTTCTCTGCGTTCAACGCGTTATTCGTTTGAATCGATTATTGGTGAAAGCGAGCCTATGCTGCAGGTGAAACACGAAGCTCTTAAGGCTGCTGCCACCAGCCTGTCAGTGTTGATTTCCGGTGAGTCCGGTACAGGTAAAGAGCTGTTTGCCCAATCTATCCATAATGCGAGTTGCCGAAAGTCCAAACCGTTTATTCGTTTGAATTGCGCAGCCATCCCTAAAGATCTGATGGAATCGGAGCTGTTTGGATATGCGAAGGGAGCTTTTACCGGTGCCAAAACAACCGGAAAACCAGGTAAATTTGAACTTGCAGACAAGGGCACTCTCTTTCTTGATGAGATAGGAGATCTTCCACTTGAAATGCAGCCAAAACTGCTTCGCGCATTGGAAGAAAAAGAGTTTGAGCGGGTTGGCGGAAATCGACTTATTCAGTCAGATTTCAGGCTCATAGCCGCAAGCAACCAGAACCTTGAGGAAATGGTTGATAGGGGGGAATTCAGGGCTGATCTCTTTTATCGGCTCAATGTTGTTCCCTTACATATCCCGCCTCTTCGTGAGCGAGGCTCAGATGTACTGCTACTCGCAAGGCATTTGCTTTACAGAAACGAAGAAGAAACACGTGTTAAAGGAATCGATTTCACTCAGGCGGCAGGGGAATTGTTAGTAAAGTACTCCTGGCCCGGCAATGTCCGTGAACTGAACAACGTCATTGAGCGAACTATTGCTACCTGTGACGAAGCACAGATAACCCCTTCAGACCTGCCGCTGTATCTTCATAAGACTCAGGCTGTCATTGGTGATGCTCATAGTTCGTTACTTAAAGAGGTTGTGGCACGGGCAGAAAAAAATGCTATCGTCGATGCACTGAAGATTACAGGGTATACCAAGTCAAAAGCCGCAGAATTATTGGGTATCCATAGAACCCTGTTGTATAAGAAGGCGAGGAAGTACGGGATTTCCCTTACTCCGGAATAGCCGGAGGAAGGGAGTAGGGGAGTGGTTATGGGGG
Organism: Desulfosediminicola flagellatus; assembly: GCF_005116655.2. Taxonomy (GTDB): domain Bacteria; phylum Desulfobacterota; class Desulfobulbia; order Desulfobulbales; family Desulfocapsaceae; genus Desulfopila; species Desulfopila flagellata. Next base: position 6,276,641 of record NZ_CP050698.1, read on the forward strand.
GGGCAAATAACTATTATCTCTTACACTTTTAATGCTTGAGCTCCCATTGGCTCATCACGAAATATTCTGCTATCCATCAATCTCGGGGTCGATTTAATAATTGGCTCAAAGTCCATTTGATCAAGAATATCTTTTTGCAAGTCGATTCCGGGGGCGATCTCTGTAAGCTCCATGCCTTGCTCAGTAAGGGTGAAGACACAGCGTTCTGTGATATACAGCACTTTTTGCCCTCGTTTAAGAGCGTAGTCTCCGCTGAAAGTGACATGCTCGACTTCATCCTGAACAAACTTTCTGGCCTTACCTTCCTGAGTGATTTTTAGCTGATGATTTTCAATATCAGCCTTAAGTCCACCTGCTGTAAAAGTTCCTAGAAATACAACTGTTTTTGCATTCTGGCTGATATTGATAAAGCCGCCTGCCCCTGCGAGCTTGCTGCCAAATTTGCTCACATTAACATTGCCATGCAGATCTGCCTGAGCCATGCCGAGGAAGGTTATATCAAGCCCGCCACCATCGTAAAAGTCAAACTGGTATGGCTGATCAATGATTGCCTGAGTGTTAACGGCTGCACCAAAACTCAGGCCGCCCACAGGCACACCACCAATGACGCCCGGTTCTGCAGTAAGAACAATATGGTCAAGCATTCCTTCTTCATTAACGACGTCTGACACTCCTTCGGGTACGCCGATACCAAGGTTTACGATATCTCCTTCCTGTAACTCGAACGCGGCTCTTCTGGCAATAACCTTTCGTGGCCCCATTTCCATCGGTAAAAAGGATTGAGACGGAACCCGTATCTCTGCACTGTAAGCAGGGCTATATTGTTCTGCAAAGGTCTGCCAATGATTCTCAGGCTCAGAGACAACAACGTAATCGACAAATATTCCGGGTATTTTTACATTCCGTGGATGCAATGAACCGTTCTCGGCGATTCGCTCTACCTGAACAATGACCTTGCCGCCCGAGTTACGGACTGCCATAGCTATCGCAAGCACTTCAAGAGTGAGGGCTTCTTTCTCCATGGTTATATTTCCTGCAGGATCGGCTGTAGTTCCACGTAGCAGGGCAATATCAATCGGCAGTGTTTTGTAGGCAAGATACTCTGTATTATCAAATTCTATCAATTCAACAATATCTTCGGTTGTTGCGGCGTTAATTTTGCCGCCACCATTACGGGGGTCGACAAAGGTGCCGAGGCCGACACTGCTGATAGTTCTGGGCTTTTTGGCGGCAATGTCGCGAAACATGGTCGAAATAACACCCTGGGGCAGGTTGTAGGCAATGATCTTGTTTTCAACTGCGAGCTTTTGCAAAGTAGGAACAAGGCCCCAGTGTCCACCAATAACCCTGGCAACCATTCCTTCATGACCGAGATGGTTGAGTCCGCGGTGTTGACCATCTCCCTGTCCTGCTGCATATATAAGGCTTAAATCGCGGGGAAATGCTGTGGCGATGAATCGTTCTTCAAGAGCTATGGTGAGTTGCTCGGCAAATCCTATTCCGACAAAACCGCCGGTAGCAATCGTATCACCGCTTTGTATCACACTTACCGCTTCTGCTGCGGTAACGACTTTGTTCTTTCTGGGGACTCTATGGGGTTCGTTGTCTGGGGATATCTTCATAACTGTACCGACACATCGTAATGTATTAAAAAATAGCTTTTCTCTCGGTTAATGAAAATTTAACCGGAAGTTCCTTGTAGATTGTATGTTGTTTGAGCAATAATTGTGCCTGACGCAAGTTGCATAAAATTCTGTCGGAGCAATGCAACGCATTCTTCATCCACTCTTTGCTGAAATTGTTATGATGACGAAGGTTGGCTCAGAGTTTGCATATGAGGGGTGGCGTGTGTCGTAAGGCATTGACGAATTTAGTTCCCGAAACGTGGAGGAAAATATGTTGACTGTAAAGGATTCCGTCGCCGTAATAACAGGCGGTAGCGGTGGTATTGGTAACTCATTGGCGGAATACTGGCTTAAAGAAGGCGGAAAGGTTGTTATAGCAGATATGCAGGAAAATCTTCTGCTTGCTGCAGAAAAAGAGCTCAAGACGATCAGTGATAATGTTGCTTCTATCGTCTGCAATGTAACGAGTGAAGAAGACAATCAACGATTGGCGGAGTTTGCCATTGAGAAATTTGGAGCGATAAATCTGGTGGCTCCTTTTGCGGGAATTACCGGTGACGGGCTGATGATTAGTACCGATCGTGAAACCGGGAAGGTGGTTGGTAAGATGTCGCTTGAGAAATTTCAGCGAGTTATAGACGTTAATCTCACAGGTGTTTTCCTTACAGTCCGAGAATGTGTAGAGCAGATGGTAAACCATGACTGTAAAGGTCTGGTATGTCTTATTTCTTCGACAGGTTGTCTTGGGACAGCGGGACAGCTGAATTATTCGTCCTCAAAGGCTGCTGTCGCGGTGATGCCGAAGGTACTGACAGGGGAGTTTTTCAGGCGTAATCTTTCAGATAAGATCCGTTGTATGGCAGTGGCTCCAGGTTATGTTGGCACTCCTATGGTTAAAAATATGGATGAGCGTATTGTAGATAAGATCCTTCAGCAGATTCCGATTGGAAGACTTATTGAGCCGGAAGAGGTGGTATCCCTGGTGAAAGAACTCTATAGAAACGAGGCAATGGCTGGTGAGACGGTGTTTATTCATGGTGGCTTACGCCTTGGCTCCAAAGGGTAAATTTCTATACATTCCTATATAATACGATCGTTATCTTTTAGAGGAGATACGTATGCGCGATGTCGTAATAGTTAGTGGCAAACGCACTGCAATCGGTGCTTATGGCGGCAGTTTGAAAGATGTTCCGGTAGTTGATCTCGGAGCTGGTGTTTTGAAAGAAACCTTGAAGTCGGTCGGACTCCGCCCGGTTACGAGTGAGGAGTGTATCAAATTTGCTCCAGATGCTATTCGTGATGAAGGTATGATCGAACTTGAGCAGCGATACCATGAATATGATGAAGGTTTACAGCCGGTAGAAATCGATCAGGTGATCATCGGCAATGTCCTCTCAGCAGGTCAGGGGCAGAATGTAGCCAGGCAGGCGATGATCAAAGCTGGTATACCCAAAGAGACCAGTGCGACAACTATCAACAAGCTTTGTGCCTCAGGAATCGAAGCGGTGGCACTGGCCAGTCAGGCGATCCGTTGTGGTGATGCTGATGTCATCCTGGCAGGCGGTATGGAATCGATGAGTCGTGTGCCTTATGTGTTGCCTGACGCCCGCTGGGGACAGCGTATGGGCGATGGCAAGATGGTCGACCTGATGATTTATGATGGTCTGTATGAAATGTTTTATGGGTATCATATGGGGCTGACCGCTGAAAATATTGCTGCCAAATATGGAATCAGCCGTCAGGAGCAGGATGAAATCGGCGCACTCAGTCATCAGCGGGCAATGGCCGCAATTGCCTCGGGTATTTTTAAGGAAGAGATTGTACCTGTCAATATCCCGCAGCGAAAAGGGGATCCGCGTATTTTTGAAATCGATGAACGCCCGATGGAGACAACTGCTGAAAAAATGGGCAGGCTGCGTCCAGCATTTAAAAAAGATGGAACCGTAACGGCAGGAAACGCTTCCGGTATAAATGATGCGGCAGCTTCTTTGCTGGTTATGTCTGCTGAAAAGGCAAAAGAGTTGGGTCTGCAACCGATGGTAAAAATCAAGGGGCATTCCACCGCCGGGCTTGATCCTGCATATATGGGTCTTGGGCCGATCCCGGCTGTGCGCAAACTCATGGCAAAGCATACGCTGGCAATAGGAGATTTTGATTCCATCGAATTAAATGAAGCTTTTGCGGTACAGGCAATTGCGAGTATGCGTGAGCTTGGTTGTGATATCGACAAAACCAATGTGCTCGGCAGCGGCATTTCCCTCGGACATCCTATTGGCTGCACGGGAACCCGTATTCTGCTGACGCTTATGCAGCAGATGAAACGCGGTAATCAGGGCCTTGGTCTTGCTTCTCTTTGTATTGGCGGTGGGCAGGGTATGGCTATGGCTCTTGAAAACTGTTGATCGACTCAACCATATCAAAATCAGGATGAAAATCTGTTAACCCGGATAAAGGGTAATCAAATGAACCACAACGGTGGAAAGTGTACATCACACTTTCCACCGTTTTTTTTTGACAGCGATAGCACTGGGTAAGGCTCTTTATTCTGGGCATATACCTATACACTGTGGTACTATTTGTTGCGGACCAAAGAGGCTGATCGAGGGAATACGAGAGTGTGATTCATGATATCATTACTGTAGATATTGATTGTAGCCCTATAAATGTCTATTGTTTCGCTGAATTTCAGACTCGACAATGGCTGGTGTTCTCCTATTGAATTCCAGCTTAAATGTATTCACCACCACAGATTAAAACAGCAGAGTTAGACTATGATATTTTTTGATAAAGCCGCTGAGGCTGATGTCCAAGGCAGAAATTACATTCCGTTGATGGCTGTGCTCGCACTCCTTACCGTGACCGGGGTCGCTTTCGCTATTCATGCGTTATTTGTAGGCCACGACCACGTTTTTGGTACTTCAAGAGAGGTTCCCTGGGGCATTCTTATCACTCCCTATGTGTTTTTTGCCTGTCTTTCTACAGGAATTTGTATCATTTCTTCTCTGGGGCAGGTGTTCAATATCAAGCCGTTTGTTCCTATTGTTAACCGTACAGTTTTCTTGGCAATTATTGCCATGGCAGCTGGATTGATGTCTATCGGTCTTGAGATTGAAAATCCGTGGAATATGGCAATTTATGGTTTTCTTTCACCTAACCCGCTTTCAAACATCTGGTGGAAAAGCTCTATCTACACCTTGTTTCTTCTTTTCATGTGTCTGAATTTTATGTTTTTGCTGATGAAGAGAGATGGTGTGGCAAGAATAATGGCATTCGGAGCCTTGGTGGCTATCACCTGCGGTAATCTGAATATGAATTCGGATATGGCAATTCTTGGTGCTCGTGGATTCTGGGCAGAGAATTATATGCCGCTCTTCTTCCTTATTGTTTCTACTCTCTCAGCCGCATGTTTTGTTGTCGTGCTGCTCTGGCTCAGCAGCTGGCTGCAAAAACGAAATATCGAGGAGAAAGTCCGAGGTTCAGTTGGGGCCATCTATAAACTTACCATGGTGCTCGTTATTGGTGCGCTCTGTTTTGCTGTGATGAAAGCACTTGGTGGATTTTCCGAAAAATTTACAGACAATCCTGAAGCCATGCAAATGCTTGTGCGTGGTGATTTCGCCCTTAACTTCTGGCTGGGCGAAATTGTCCTTGCCGGAGTATTGCCAATTATTCTGCTTTATCTCAGTAAGGGTGGAAAGAATATTGGTCTGTTTGCTTTAGCAGGATTTTGTGCGTTGATCGGTATCAGTATCACCTTCTATGACTTGATCATCGTAGGGCAGCTTATACCTCATTTTCACCAGTACAATCTGTTTGGTGAGCCGGCTTTCTATTCCTATAGCCCGACATTGCATGAATATATGATGGTGATTGGAACAACAAGTTTCTTCTTTCTGGCTTTTCTCGGTGGTGAGTTGTTGTTTAATTCGAAATTTCTTGAGAATCTGCGATCATAAATTTTTTCAGGTAAGAACTGAAGTCTCTTAACCTGATTGTACGATCCCTTCCGCTTTACTATCCCCGATTTACATTGAGTGTAAATCGGGGATAGTTGTTTTTACATCCCGTGTTTTTCCTGTAAGGTATATTTGAAGCATGCGGATGTGCGACAATATTGAGTCGGATATAGTAGATTGATGCAAATCAGATTTTAAGGGGAATTTGAAAAAAATGGTTACCAAGGAGTTTACTTTACATCCTTTTACCGATATTGGAGTGTCGTCACAATTGAGGGTAACCGGTGAAATATCCAGAACAACCGATTTTCTGTACCTGAGATATTGTGTCAGCGGAAATCGTAAGTTGATCGTCTGGCCTTCACGTGAACCTGAACAGCACAGGTGTGATAACCTCTGGGAAACAACCTGTTTTGAGTGTTTCATTCAGCCAGAGGGGAGTGACCGGTATCTTGAGGTAAACCTGTCTCCAAACGGCTGTTGGAATATGTATCGTTTTAACGGATACCGTATGAGGATGAAGGCAGAACCGGCTTTACAGGCAATGTCCACTGAGTTGTGTCAGGAGGATGGTGCTATAGTCCTGCGAGCATCCTTTCCGCTTGATGGTCTCGTTGTGGTTGAAGAATCTTTGCGAACAGGTATTTCCTGTGTACTTGAGCATCCAGATGGTACAAAAAGCTATTGGGCCCTGCAGCATCCAGCAGGGGAACCCGATTTTCATCATCATGATAGTTTTCTTTTAACGCTGTAGAAATGTAATTTTATAAACCTCTACCAGGTGAGACGAATGGAAAAAATTGCGTTGGTTGCATATACAGGCGAGTTGATGTGTTTTTCCCATGTGATGTTATACGCACTTGATTATGCGGAAAAGGGTCACACTGTTTCGGTTATTATAGAAGGTGCAGGGACAAAGCTGATCACCGATCTTGCAAAAACTGAGACGCCTTTCGCCAAGCTTTACTCACAGCTGCGCGAAAAAAAGCTGATCGGTTGTATCTGTAAAGCCTGTTCAGTAAAGATGGGTACCTACGATGAGGCCGTTCGGCAGGGTCTGGCCATGGGAGATAATATGTCAGGACACCCTTCTCTTGAACAGTATACCAAAGAAGGGTATGTAATTATGACATTTTAACAACCCCTTTAGTGTAGAAGTATAACGAATATTAAAGGGCGAAGCTGCGGTAATCTGGCAGAGTTGTAGATATCTGCGGCTATGGTTAGAGATAGAGCAGTCATCAATGATTACACTGATTGGAGGAAGCGGTGAACGACCCTATTGAGAATTTTTGGAAGATGAGACTCGATGAGCTGAAGGTCCAGCTTGAGAAAAACAATTTTGAGGTGTTTATAGTCGAGAACGCAGCAGAGGCTGGTGCGCTGGTTATAGAGAATATACTCCCTGCCAGTGGGGCAAAGACCGTCTCGTATGGTGGATCAATGACCATGAAGTCTGCCGGGCTGCATGATGCTCTTCTTCTGCAGGAAAACTTTGAAGTTATACGGCCTGATGAGCCGGGCCTCTCAATGGAAGATAAGATCGAGCGCAGACGCCAGGGCTTACTGGTAGATCTCTATATCAGTGGTACAAACGCTGTCACTGAAAACGGTCATCTGGTGAATCTCGATATGATCGGCAACCGGGTGGGTGCTATCACCTTTGGCCCGAAGAATGTCGTTATACTGGTTGGCCGTAATAAGATCGTACCGGATCTTGAATCAGCAATTTACCGTATTAAAGAATATGCTTCTCCGGTAAACGCCATGCGTCTTGACTGCAAGACACCGTGTGTGAAAACCGGCCACTGCGAAGATTGCAATAGCCCTGGCCGGATATGCAATAGCTGGACAATTACAGAAAAGTCTTTCCCTAAAGGGCGGACGAGAGTTGTACTTATAAACGAAGAACTGGGCTTCTAGGAGGCTGTCGAACTGAACCCTTTCCCCTCAACTCGGCGTTATTGTCGAAAAATCAATGCTCGCAATATTAACTATATGGCTGTGCTTAATTTTCCGACAATGCCTTGATTTGAGAGGGGAAATGCTCAAGCCGACAACTTCCTGAGCAGTTTCTTAACAAAACAAGTCTTAGATATATCGAGTAGTGTTATGCAGCAGCACCCTATTGAACTTCTTTCCCCCGCAAGGGACCTCGAATGTGGTGTTGCCGCCATAAACCACGGGGCCGATGCGGTTTATATCGGCCCCCCTAAATTCGGCGCCAGGGCAGCGGCTGGCAACAGCCTGCAGGACATCGAAAAGCTAGTGCGTCATGCCCATACATTTTCGGCCAGTGTCTATATTGCCTTAAACACCCTCTTTGATGATAAAGAGATTGAAGAGGCTGTACGCCTGGCCCATCAGCTATATGATATTGGTGCCGATGCGCTTATCATCCAAGATATGGGTTTGCTTGAGTGTGACCTGCCGCCAATCCAGTTGCATGCATCCACCCAGACAAATAATCGCACTCCTGAGAAGGTTCAGTTTCTTGAGCGTGTAGGCTTTGAGCAGGTTGTCCTCGCTAGAGAGTTGAGTCTTGAACAGATTCGTGAGATTCGTTCAGCCACTTCTGTTCCGCTCGAATGCTTTATCCATGGCGCACTTTGTGTGTCTTACAGTGGGCAGTGTTATATCAGTGAAGTTGTAAGTGGCCGCAGTGCCAATAGAGGTGAGTGTGCACAGTTCTGCCGTCATCAATATACGCTCAAGGATGCAGCTGGGAAAATCGTTGAGAAAAGTCGGTATCTTCTTTCACTCAAGGATCTTGACCTATCGGCCCATGTAAAGAGCATGATCGAGGCCGGTGTAAGCTCGTTTAAGATTGAAGGGCGCTTGAAGGACAGTAACTACGTGAAAAATGTTACTGCATACTACCGACAATTGCTGGATGAAATTATTGCGGATAACCCGCAACTTCAGCATGGATCATCTGGAAAATGCGAATTTTCATTTAAACCGGATACTAACAAATCGTTTAATCGTGGTAAAACCGACTATTTCCTGAACGCTCCCAGAAACACTCCCGGCTCGCTGGACACGCCAAAATCACTTGGTGAAGAGATTGGTATAGTCAAGAATGCAGATCGTCATTCATTTTCGCTGAACACTACAGCTACGCTGCATAACGGTGACGGTCTCTGCTATTTTGATGCTGGTGGAACTCTGGTTGGAGTCAAGGCAAACAGGGTAGAGGGCAGTCAGGTCTTTCATAGAGATCATTCATCTCCACAGAAAGGTACACATATCTATCGTAACCTTGATGTTGATTTCTTGAAAAAGTTGAAAAACAGTGAGCAATGCCGTTTTCTGACTGTGGATGTCGAGATAACAGAAACCTTAGACAGTTTACAATGCGATGTGAGAGATGGCGATGATGTTCACTCTACGGTTGAGTTGAAAGCCGAAAAAGAGTTTGCAAAGCAGCCTGGTAAAACGGCGGCAATGGTTGAGCGGCAAATTCGAAAGAGCGGCGGCACAGTGTTTCGGGTTGATTCGGTCAGCATAGCTATAGATGAAAATGTCTTTATACCAACAGCTACGATTAACGAACTTCGCCGCCTCGCCTTTGATAATCATCTAGTCGCACGACAAGAATCGTATAGCAGGCCGGAAAGTCAGCTTCAGAAAAATGAGATACTGTGGTTGTCAAATAAAGCTACTTACCTCGATAATATCACCAATAGATATGCCAGAGACTTTTATCAGAGGCACGGTGTTACAGAGTTTGATATTGCCCCGCAGGGTGTGAAGGGCGAGCAAGATGTCGCGCTTATGACAACGAAATACTGCATAAAAGCACAGTTGGGGATTTGCCCGAAAATCTCACCCAAGGTAAAGAAGCTCGCTGAGCCCCTGACGCTGACCGATAAAACCGGAGTGTATGAACTGGAGTTTAATTGCGCGCAGTGTGAAATGGTACTTCGAAAGAAAAAGTGATTTTTTCCGAAGGGCATTCTTTTGGACAGACTATATGACCGGGTATATCAAGTACCCGGTGACCTGCTAATCCTGCCAATCAAAAGCTATCACCCGTTTACAGTTCATCTTTGCAAATTCTGTATTTTTGTGATCTCGGTACATTTATTTGCTTTGTTTTATTGTAGAACTCCCTCGCTTTTCTCTTTCTAAGCAGAGAAAATTATCTCATATAATTATGTTAACTTAACTCGTCTTTGGGGATTAATAGCGATCTATTACTATCTGGATGCAAGTGTAGATTGCCGTCCAATATAAGCTATCGGCATTGCCGATAGCTTATATTGGATATATTTAATTAAACATTTTGACTCTGCATTTACGAAGGGTTAGGTTCTTCTCCCAACAAAAACTATTCCGAGCATCCTGTTATTTCTGATTGGTGGTTTGTCAGGAGGCTGTTTCGAAGGATTATTACTTACCGCACGAAGACAGGGCTTTAAAAGATAGTTTTTTAGTGAATAAATAATAAGATAACCAAACCGAACACCTATCCATGAGGACTAAAATGCTGGAAGTTACCGCTCAGGCAAAAACAAAACTTGTTGAATATCTCAAGGAAAACAACATCACCTCACCGCTTCGTGTATTTATAAATCAGAGCGGATGTTCAGGGTCTTCTCTTGCATTAGCTCTTGATGAGCAAAAGGATGGCGACCAGGTCTTCACAGAGGATTCCCTCACATTTCTTGCTGAAAAAGCCATGCTGGCTCAATGCGGAACTATTAAGGTTGATTATATTGATGCCTCGGGAAATGCTGGATTTAGCTTAAGCTCAGCCAACCCTCTACCTGGTGGTGGAGGCTGCAGCACAGGATCGTGCGGATCTGATGGTTGTGGGTGTTAGTTCAGTATTTGAACACAATGGTTTAATTTTGTAAGCCTACAAAATGCGTTGGAATTGGTAAGAGCAATTGATGCGACCTTCTGCCTTCTAAGCCGTAGGTCGCAGGTTCGAATCCTGCAGGGCGTACCATATATATCAAGGAGTTAGCCAGCAATGGTTAACTCCTTTTTTATTTGGGGCGCGCGGGAGGCGCTAGTGCGCTCTTCCAGGATGTCGACCATTTTTCCCGGAGAGTTATCCTTGAGTACATGACCGTATACGTCCAGTGTAATGGAAGGCTTAGAATGGCCAAGTTGTTTCTGCACGTACAAAATATCTCGACATTTCTTTAGTAAGATTGATGCGTAGGTGTGTCTCAGGTCATGCAGGCGCCGGACTGGAAGCTTTGCCTTTGCAACAATTTTGTTGAAGTGGCGTCGTCGGAAATTGTTAAAATCAATCCGACCGCCGGCTTTATTGGTAAACAGAAATCCGGATCCTCCAGAGGCAAGTTTTGCCTTTCTCAGTTCGGACGTAAGGAATGGTGTTAAGTCGACATCGCGGTCTTCTCCGCTCTTTGTGAGTTCTATAAGCTTGCCACGTACGTATGCTTTCTTGATCGTAAGGGTCCTATTGTCGAGATCGACGTCATCCCAGTTAAGGGCTGCAACCTCTGAGCAGCGGCAGCCTGTTCTGACCATAAGTAGAGCCAGCAGATAATAGTATGGATCATGCTGCTTAAAAGTTTCTAAAAGTTTTTCGACCTGATCTTCGGAATAGTATTGTCCTTTCTTGGTAGCCTTTGCCTTTTTGGCTGCTCGCCTGTTTTCCCGGAGCTTCACTGTGATGCAAGGGTTGACGGGTACGCCAGGTTGGCCGACGGCGCGGTCAAGCGATTGGGAGATACATGTTTTGATGTGTTTAACCGTACTCAGTGCCTTGTTTCGACGCTTCTTTGTCAGAAAGTCTTCGATTATACTCTTGGTGATTTCTTTAGCTGGTGTGTCCCAAAAAATGGCTATTTTAAGGTGGTTTACGACGATTCCCTGATAATCGCTTAATGTTGCAGCGGAGCAATGAAGCGGTGCATAGTCCTTAATCCATTTGTTGCAATAGAAACCAAATGTTTCTTTCTCATCATCAACTATCCCGAGCTTTTTGTAAGCTAGCGCCTCTTCTGCCTTTTGGGCCTTTTTAAGGGCCTCGGCTTTGTTCATTCCAGCGACCATTGATCGTTTTTTGCCATTGTGGTGAATGAACAGGTAATAAGGCCCATCCTTCTTTTTCTTCCTAACAGTTACTCCCATTAATTTTGGTCCTCCTTTGTATGTTTGCTGAGTATGTTTTTGTTAATTTCGACCCTTTGCTCCTGAGTCGGTTGTCGCCGGCTCGCATTATACGCTTCACGCTCTTCTGATGTCTGTCTTTTACGATGGGCGGCAACACGGCACTTGTTACCGCAATATTTGCCAGCCCCTTTTGATCTAAAATCGATTTTGTCGCAAGCTGGGCATCGGTTAATCCTGGCACCGGTTGACGCTAGAACAAGCAACATGGAGCGAACTATGCCGTCCTCTCCGACAAGCTGATTCTCTGTTACTGTCCCATCAGTGACAATGTCGTATGTGAGTGTGAATTTTTTAGGAACCTCTGTTTCTGCAAGTAAGCGCATAACTTTGCGCAACCCTTCTTGCTCTTCTCGTATGTCTTCCAGTGTGGGTGGTGGTCCTCCGGATAGCATGTTGCCGGGAACTAGGATGCCTCCTCGAGTGATAAGCAAACCCCGGAGATTGTCGAATGCTTCTTTTAGCCGTTGTGTGTTGCTTGGGTTGACTCGGGCAAACGTTGCGAACCTTTTCAATAACAAGTTGAGATCTCTCTTAGGCATTGTGTAATGGCTTTTGTTAAATTTGTTACTCCGATTATTTTTCAATAACCCATTGATAAACTGAACTGATATCGATATTGATAACTGTATGAGACATGATAAAACAAAATGAACATGTTATCAAGGGCGCTAACGAAAGGTGGTTGAATGATGAATTTTTACAGTATTCGCGAATTTGCAAAGGAGACCGGGAAATCTGAGCCGTGGGCGCGTAACGCGGCGAGAATTGGCCGAATCAAAGCGATTAAAGTCGGTAAGACTTGGGTGGTCGAGCGGGGGGAGGGGGAGCGGTTTATACGAGCACCATTCATGATAACCAGAAAAGAACTCGGGTTATAAGCTTATGGGTTGGAAAAAGACCAGGCTGGCAGCTGAGCATTTTGGCGTATCGGAAAGGACCATGAGGACTATGCTTAAAGAGGGGTTCCCACATGTGAAATTACCGAGCGGGACAATTCTAATTAACTCCAATGACGGCGATGAGTATCTTCGGAATAACTTTTCTGTGGATCATGACAAGGACGATCAAGCGATTTTCAATGCGATAAAAGACCTGTAGGGAAAATTTAATCTGTAAGGATGGTCCGTAAGGTGACTAGTAATGAAAGCGCCCAACGGAAATGGTGTGTGAGGTATGAGAAAAGCATGCTGTGACTTAGGCGAGATGGCGGTCTCGCCTAAGCCTAACCGATAAAAAGAACCTTTGAACGAGGTTGCAAAAGTGACATTAAACCAGACTCAACATATTGTCAAAACACAATCCAGCAATAGGAATATCGAGAGTGCACGATTCTTTTTTAAATGGCTAGATCCAAATTCTGACGAGTTCTTTTTCTGGATCCACCATCCGGAAACAAAAGACGTCAAGGATGCTCTGATCGGATCGATTGACGAGCTTTGGCAGGAGCTCTGCCTTCTAAATGATCAGGGGTATGGGATTTATGTCGCCGTTAACCAAGTAAACGGTCGGCGCCGACAGAAACAGGCGATTGCCAGAATCCGGACTGTATTCCAAGAGGACGACGAAAACTTTCAAGGAGACCTGCCGCTCGCTCCTTCGATGGTTATTTCTACCAGTCCGGGAAAATACCATCGATATTTCCTTACACTAAGAACAATCTCTCCGCAAGCACGCAAAGAATTCGATGATGTCATGCGCTGTATGGTCGAGCGGTATGGTTGTGACAGGAACGCCAAAGATATTACTCGAGTTTTACGAGTACCTGGCTTTTTCAATACTAAGCCGTCCCTCAGTGAGGCGTATCTGGTTGAACTTGTAAGCGGTAGCGGAATTCGGTATCCATGGGAAAGAATTGTCGAGGCTTTTAATCTCGCTCCAAGGCCAGCGTTACAGCTTCCTCGAAATGAGAGTACAGCAGACCTGAACGAGGCCCTTGAGGCATTGGGAACGATTAACCCTGATTGTGACCGAGATACCTGGCGTAATGTAGGTACAGCTTTAAAAGAGGGCTTTGGGGAGGAGGCGCGCGAACATTGGATTCGGTGGTCTATGCAATCAACTAATCCAAATCATTTTAATACCGCCGAGCAATTGTCGAAACAATGGCATTCTTTAAGTGTAGATTCCGGAGTAAATCTCAGAACTCTTTTTTACCATGCAAAGGCGAACGGTTGGCGAAAGACCGTCAACACCGTTAACACCGTCAACAGCGTCAACATCACCTCAAAAACGTCAACGCCATCAACAAACGTAGACACCCTGCAGGGGGCGTGTAAAGAAAACTACGGTATTTCCTATATGGTGGATCAATTCATTGATAACTCATCGGGGAAATTCTGTTCAAATGACGTAACTAACTATGTTTCCGCTCATAGTAGAGCTGATAAGCAGGCCGTTTACCAAAAGTTAGAACGATTAGTAAAGTCCAAAAAAATCAGAAAATTAAAAGGTGGTGTTGGCAGGTATGAAACTATAGGCGTGGAAGTTGATGTTATTGACTTTGACGAGGCTGACGCGACACCCGTGGAACTCCCGCTCCCATTGGGTTTGGATAAAATGGTTAATATCCATAGGGGCGATATAGTGTTGATCCAGGGAGAATCGAATGCTGGGAAAACGATGATCCTTATGTGGGTTTTGAATGAACTGTTGACGGCTACATATAACCCTATATCTCTAACGAGATATAAGGACGTTAGAGATTTATCCGAAAAGCCTTACCGATATCTCGTTACTGAAGGACGGATGGAATACAAAAACCGAATGGAGAGCTTTGGTTCTCGGCCCGTCAAAGATTGGACAAAACAGTGTGACTTTATCGATCGCTCAGATTACCCCGGATTGCATCACCAGGTAACCCTCGAGAACGGGATCACATTTATTGATTATCTCGATATTGAAAAAGATTTTTATGAGGCGCCTATGCTTATAAATGAAATTGATCGAAGGCTTAATGACGGTATTGCAATAATCGCAATGCAGAAAAGCCCGGGTAAAGACTTCGCTATAGGTGGCGCCCAGGTTATCGCAAAGCCACGTCTGGTGATTACGCTGGAGAATAGAACGACAGGTGGCGCTCGCCTGATCCTGGCCAAAGCAAAGCATTCGACGGATTACTCGAACAAACCTCAAGGGTTGTACATGGATTTTGAAATAACAAAGGATTGCAGGATTATACCTTTGAATACTCATTGGAAACGGGTCGCCGCAAGGCCAAATTTCAATAATGAGAGGGGGTAATATGAAGCATGCTATATATATGGTGCTGCAAAAAGATCAAGCGATAGGGATTTCGTTTACATGGTTACAAAAAGGGGCTCAGGGATCTGTAATCTGCGCCCCAGGGGAGCCTTGGCATTTGATATGGGGCAGAAAACCTTTAAACATGGCTGTTTAGGGTAAGAATGAAACGGACAAGAGATCCGTTTAACTATCAACTCGGGACTCGAAAAGGATGGCAGGTTCAAAATACACATTGACTGAAGAGGAAGCGAGGAAACTTCTAGAGGATCCCGAAGTAATGGCTGTTGTAATGGACGCTCTAGTAAAGGATGCCGGTGGGGAAGACTTTGCCCTCGACGTTGATAAGAAGACGAAGGTCGTCCAGATAGATTCTGGAGACTTTAAGAAAGCCTTTGGCATCAGCGATCCGGTTATCGCTAATATCATTGGGACACAGATCCTAAAATCCGCGCCAAACCTCTATGCGGATGAAGATGGGCATCCAGAGGCAATTGTAATGATGCTTAAGGAGTTCAAACCACGAGATGGTGTAGAGGCTATGCTGGCAGCCCAAGCTATTTTGGTCCATTTTGTGGCTATGCATCAGTACTCGAAGGTACAAGTTGCCGATTACGTCGATAATGCAAAGGCGGCAATTGATACTGGTATCCGATTAACGAAAACTTTTACTGGGATCCTTGAGGCTCTTGATCGATACCGTGGCAAAGCTGCAAAACAAAAAATTGTTGTCGAAAGGGTCGTGGTAACTGAGGGCGGGCAAGCTGTTGTCGGTAGCAACATAGAGGGGGGGAGCTGAAATGGGTGATGACATTCAACCTCTTGTCAGGCAATGTAAAGCCAAGTCTAAGCGAACAAGGAAGCGCTGCCAGCGGCTGGCAATGGCTGGTAAAAAGGTCTGTTATCACCATGGTGGTGCAAGTCCCGGTGCTCCTAAGGGAAACCAGAATGCCTTTAAGCATGGTCGAAGGTCTGCTAAAGCGGTTGCAGAACGCAAGGCTGTCAACCAGCTTATCCTGAATGTGAAGCAGCTCATAGGGCAGATATGAGCCATTGCTCATTTTGACTCTATCTTTGGTGATCTCTTCCTTGCGGTTGCTCAGCTTTCCAACAATACATGTAAAATAGGTCGTTTTTGCCGAACCGGAAATATATTTTGGTGCCCTTACCGATTTTCGTTTGATATGGGCAAGACTTACCTTAACCACATCCAGAATGGGTTATCTATTCTATTTCAGTTGGTCGCCCCACGGCTTTGTACTTCGGATTTCGCAAAATGGACCTTCATTAGACTGGCCTTGCCTTCGGCTAATATTTATGTTTCTGTAATTAATAAGAAACATGGTTCATCTCCAGTGGGATTGCACCCTTAAGATTACGGCCATACCGAGCGTACAAATCATACCAACGGACTCAGCATAATTCGAGAGTCAGCTGAATTCCATGCAAGCGTTCGCAGTACCCTATTTCTTACAATTTTATGTTTTGGCTTCGCTCTCTATACCTGAATATTATGAAATCAGCCAAGCTCTAAGAGTTAATGTCTTTATGAATAATGCAGTAGTGAGAATAGACGACGTCAGAGTGTCACGCAGTGGGCATACCTTCCACGAACGATGGGCGGCACGGCGTGCGCTACAACTCGTGTTTCCAAAAGACAATCTCTTCGCGATAGTTATTGAGGGTCTCTCTCCGAACGAGCACTTGGAGTTGGGACAAGAGGCTGAAGATATCGCCGACCTGACTCTCTTCTATGGCAATGGCGACACTTTCGAGACCTGTACCTCCCAGCAGATTCTACAGTTCAAATACAAGGAAGCTGCCAAGCCCGTTACATCATCCTATCTTAAGAAAACAGTTAAGAAATTCTCTGCAACTCTACGAGCCTTCAAAACCAGTGTTTCGGATGAAGAGATCGGTAAGAAGCTGTCATTCGGGTTCGTGACGAATGCGGAATTGTCGGGTGATCTTTGGGAGGCCATAGCCTGCTTGAAATTGGATCGTGCACCGGAGTCCAAAAGCGCCAAGAAGCAACTTGAATATCTCAAAACCTGGTGCAAAGAAGAGGAGATAGAAGCGGAAGCTATTTTCCCCCTCATCGAGTTTCGTGCTGCAACAAGTGATTTGCCAGCACAGAATCGATCCTTGCGCAGAACAGTCAGTGATTGGTCGGCTAACTCAACCGGGCATGCGGCAAAAAGACTGTTCGCTCTGGTGGAGCTTGTCCGCGAGAAGGCGCAAATCGAGGGTCAGGGCAAGAATTCTATTAGGCGTGAAGATATTCTCAACGCACTCGAGTGTGATGAAGATCAATTATTTCCTGCAGATACGAGATTTGTGAATGTTGGTGATGTCGTCGAGCGCAGTGTCCTACAAGATATCAAAGACGAAATCAAAGCTAGCAATCTACCTGTATTTCTACATGCTGACGGTGGTGTCGGTAAAACAGTCTTTATCCAGAGCCTAGCGGCACATCTGACAGATACCTTCGAGGTCGTCGTCTTCGATTGCTTTGGTGGCGGTTCATATCGCTCCGAAGCTCAAGCACGTCACATGCCCAAGATTGGCTTGCTACAAATCATAAATGAACTTGCAACGCGCGGTCTCTGTGATCCACTTCTTCCAACCGATAGCGATCAATATGGCTTGATCGAAATTGCCCGAAAGCGTCTCAATCAAGCGAGCAAGACCGTCCAATACCAATCCGCCATGCAAGGCGTACTGATTGTTTTGGACGCTGCAGACAATGCGCAACTGGAAGCTGATGCACGGAATGAAGTTGCCTTTCCCAGGCTGCTGCTTGCATCGCTCAGCGCGGATCCCCTCAACGGCGTGAAGCTTTTGCTCACTGCGCGTCCCCATAGGATGGATGGGGTTATCGGCAAGAGCCAGGTGAAGCGCCTTGAGCTTGAACCTTTCACTGAGGAGGAAACCCAGCAATTTCTTGAGACAAGACGCAAAAATATTAAGGATTTAGAACTTTCCACGGCACTCATTCGTTCAAGAGGCAATGCCCGGGTTCTTGAATACCTAGTCGAAAGTTGGGACACGAATGTGTCTGGTAGCGCACCACAGACTAAAATATCGGTCGAAGAACTAATTGCACAAAAATGCGAAAAAATATTCCGTGACCTACACACGGCCGGCTGGAGCGAGATGGAGATTCGCGAATTTTTCGCCGCTCTGTCGCTTCTCCCACCACCCATTCCACTTACTGAATTGGCCAAGGCGTTGGGCTGGTCAGACTCACAGGTTAATAGCGCCGCATCCGATCTAGCACCAATGCTTGAGCTGGTCACACACGGTGCGATTTTTCGCGACGAACCTACAGAGACTTACATAAAAGATCACTACGCAAGCGAGGTTTCTGCGCAGCAATCCATCGCGCAAAGGCTTCAAATGTCGCAGAAGAACTCAATCTACGCAGCAGAAGCGCTACCCCATTTCCTGGTGGTGATTGGTGATAGCAACAGGGCTTATCAGCTTGCAGGTTCCGATGATTTCCCCACCGTACTTGAGTCTGAATATGGCCGTCGCAGATTGAAACTTGCGCGGCTTTATGCGGCATTCTCACTTGCCTCGCGCGACAAGGACTTAGACCGTGTACTGAGTTTGACGATGCAACTATCGCAGGTAGCTTCGGCTAATGCGAGGGGGGATGAGTTTATCAGGCGCTCACCTGCGATGGCAACAATCCTTGGAGACTCGGATGCTTCCCGCCGCTTGTTCAACGATCGTTCCGGTTGGCGCGGTGCACGTGATGCGCGGCTCATCGTCGCATATTGTTTTTCTAATGAGCTCGATGAAGCGCTTATTCATCAGAGCAGGGCTATTGGCTGGATAAATTGGTATCTCCATAACGATGACAAGACCAAACAGGTTGAGCGCTCGAGACCAGAGGTGTCCGACATTGCGGCAGTGATGTTCTTGAGTGTTTTGAAGAATGAATTCTCGGTGTTTAATCGGAACATCAAGCTTTGGAATATCAAGTTTGCGCTCTCGGTCATTCAAGAGCTGATCACTCTTTGCGCATACCATGAAGCGTCGAATGGAAGTGAAGCTTTGCTAACCTTGGCCGAGTTCGCTGGATCGAAAAGGTGCCATTCTCTCATTTTGCAAATTGGCCTACTTTCTAACGAGTATGGCCTTTCAAAAAAACAACTAAAGGCTGTGTCACGAGCCGCGAGTTCGCTCTCTCAGAGATACAAGAAAAAGGTTCCCGACGATAACACCGGCTACGAGATGGAGTTGCAGGGGACCATTGCCGATGCGGCGATGAATTCCCTCGTCGTGAATTCAAGGCAGTCAACGAAGCGGCTGCTCAAGTCATATCGCTGCCGTAGGCCGTCAAGCTACGACTATGGTGTGCATCATGACATGAACTGGCTTTGGATACCTGTTCAAACCGCTTACATCAAGGCGTGGTCTTCTGGCAAAGAACTGTCCTTTCATGATCTTATGCCGGAGGAGGTGAAAATAGGGCGAAAGACAATATCAATAGCCACAGAAGCTGATCTCAGCTTGTTCCTTGATAGTCTCTTCGTAACGAAATACGAGAACTGGGTGCGAAAAGGTCTGAAGCCAGAGAAATACAAGCAATTTTCCAAGCAAGAACAGGAGATCATTGTAACGGGCGCAACCTGCGCCCTGCAGCTAGGCAAACCTATTGAGGCCGCACTTCTGTCAAAGGTTGCGCTGTCAAATGACGTTTTTTACGACTTCTTGGTTGTCTGGGAATCTTCGTTGAGACCCGATGTGCACTGGAGGGCTGAAACAGGAAAAGACAATGTTGCTCGACACGTCGGCATTGGGCTTGCCAGTATGCTGCTTCGTCATAGCGAAACGGTCGAAGAGAACGAGGCTGAAAAGCTCGTAGAAATCATTAACACGAACCGGTTTTCGCTCGCCATCAAGCTGAGCGTTCTCGCTCTTATCGCAAGGCGCCCTAATCTGGCGGATGTCGCAGGGGCTTTCGCAAACACGATTTCCAGCGACATAGTCAAGGATGACTACATCGAACAACGTGGCAAGTCTTACCGGGAATTAGCTGGATCTTTGATCTCAATGAGTGTTGGTGAAGCGCAAGAATATTATGCTCAAGGATTGGCTCAGCTTGACCAGATGGGTGGTGATGATTTCGACCTGATTTACTCTGCCTTGCACTACTCAGCAGAACAGTCAGGTGGATTTATGAAGCCGGAGCTTTCGCATAGGCTTATGAACCTTTGTCAAACGATCTTTCAACATGAGCCATCAAAGTTCGGATGGACTCTATTCGGACGTGCTGCTGCTTCCTCCATTGGCTTTCCTGCAATCTACAAGCTGATACGCTGGTACGATCAGGGTGCTGTAAATTTTTCCTACGGCCTTCCACAGCTTGCCTGTTACCTCGCGAAAGCAGGTCATCTGGATGCGCGCCGCTCTGCAGTGCTTCTCACAATCTGTGAAGATCATGGCTGGCATGAATGGCAGGTCGGCAAGGGAATCCATGATCTGCTTTCCGTTGCCGAGCCTAAGGACAGGAGAGCGATTTTCTCGGTAGTGACACAAAAGCTGGAGCAAGAACATAGTTTTGGCGGATGGAAAGGACTATCTGAGAGCCTGTTGGGCTGTATGGATGCCTTTGAAGAGATAAACAACGAGGGTTTTCGTGCGTATCTGCAAGGAGAGAGCGAGGCCGCAAAGCGTCGGCGTGATATCAAAAATGCTGAATGCAATCATGGCTGGACCAATGCTGAATACAGCCTTCAAGCACATGCCAAAAAACATGATGAGCATACTCCTAACGCACTCGCTGACGTTATTGACAAGTGTGATCCTACATGTGCCACATCTCTGGATGTGGCAATTCAGGCCATTGATGGGTTGCCGTTCGAGAACAGGAAACGTCTGTTCGACGAGTTGCGGAAAGCTTGCCCGTATGACAAACGGGCTAAATTTCTTGAGGCACTTTGTGAGTCTGCTGAGCTAAAATTTGATCGCGCACTTGATCTAATAATAGAGTGCGTGAAGGATTGGGGCAATAGCTCGGCGCATTTGAGAAAAAGTGTATCTGATTTGATTAAGAAGCTTTTTGCGTTCAAGGGCTCAGAGCTATTTGATCTTCGTTATTCGGATATTTCCCAGCAAATCAACCGCATGTCCAATCTATGCGACGATCCAATATTCGTGCTGCAAATTGTTTTGGAAACGATTGCGAAGGAACGCCTTGAACTCAGAGGGGACGAATGGCTCCAACTAGCGACCAGCCTGTCGCGCCACACTTTAACCTCGACGGCGTTGGATGCATTTGAGAACTTATTATCAAGTTCAGCTGCAAAGGTTGGTGATGAAATTGGCGAAGGCATGTATCGTAACGCGTTCGCTGGCAAGAACCAGGAAAGAGATGCTATTGCGGATATCATCTGGCATCTGCTCGGTGATAGTGATGCTTTTGTCAGGTGGAGTGCCGCACGTAGCTTGAAGTACATGCTCGATGTCGGATTGACCGAGGATGTTGGGCGCTTGCTTGACTACTTTGATATCAATGAGAACCCATCATTGGCTTCCGAAGAGCATTATTTCGCCTTTATGAATGCACAGCAATGGTTACTGATGGGATTGGCGCGCGCAGCTCTACACCACGGCGAGACGCTCAAACCCCTGAAGTCGCAAATTGCAGCGCTAGCAAAGCGAAACGATTTGCACGTGCTCAATAAGCTTCATCTCGCCCGATGCCTGAAGCATATTGAGGGCGGTAAATCCATGAGCCCTGAACTTGCGCAGTTGTGGACTGAAGTTCAAACTCCCCCGCATGGCATCGTTGAACGTGATGGCTGGCCGGACAACAAGGACCGCCGGTTCGAGTTTGGTTTCGACTACGATTTCGTAGAGTCCGAAATTTCAAGCCTGGCAGGGCTTTTCTGGATATCCGAAAATGAAGCTTGCGATCGCGTTGCCGATGAAGTGAAAAGACGTTGGCCGGATGCTAAGAGCATGTCCGACTTTCCTGGCAGGGTTCGTTACCAAGGCGACGAAAGGTTCGAGACCTATGCTGAGCACATTCAACGGCATACTCTGCTTCACGCCGCAACCACGCTCGTAAAGACCATGCCCGTTGAGCGGAGAAGCTATTACTGGGGAGGCCTGAATCCTTGGCAGAAGTTTATACAAGACGGGGATGTTTCGTTTGAGGATGGGTCCTGGTTGTCTGACCACAAAGACCCAGTTCCAGCTCAGGCGCGGGAATACCTTCTTGGCAATCGTAAAGGGAACCAGGAAACACTTGTCAAAAAGGAGTTGCTGTTTAAGAAGGTTGGGTTTCCCAAGGGCTCAAAGGATCGCTTCTTACCACTCTACGGGCACTGGGTATCTCAGGATGGCGTACACGTCAGCCTAATCTCAGCCTTGGTTATGGAACGCGGCGCTGTCGGACAATGCACAAAGTTGGCGAAAACACCAGTTTATGATCTTTGGCTGCCCAGATTTAAAACTGATGGTATGGTTGATCGCTACTCCAAGAAAAGGCCATTTACCCCTTTGATATGGGAGCCGGAGAAGTATCCTGTTGGCATTGATGAACGTGACGAGTGGGCCGCACGAGGTACGATAGCTCGTCCAAAGTTGGGGCTGGCGATCAACAAATTGCTTGGGCTGGCCTCCAACGATGATGGTCGGCACTGGCACGACAACGCGGGGAGGCTCGTATTGAAGAGCGACGTCTGGGGGGAGTGGAAACCAGACTTCGATGTTCGTGGACGCAGCTATCAGAATGAGGGGGCCATCCTGTGGGCAGAGCATGACTGGCTCGGCAGAGCACTCAGGTCCTGCAAACGAAGCCTCATATTCAAGCTCGATTTCTCGAAATACAGATCCAACAAAAGCTATGACGAATCTTCCGGTGTTCGAGAACTGTATGTGGGCTTGAAGCGGAGTGGTGAATCCCCCCGTTTTTGGTATGCCAAGAAGGCATCTGAAACTGTGTACTAACAAGCTGTTGAGAATCTCTGGCCCCGAACGATGTCAAGTTGTTCTTTGAATTTTGGCCATTAGATACATCAGATAAATTGCCTGTGTTTTCCCCTAATATTGTCACATCGAAGCTCTGATTGTCCTCCTGTCATCTTATTTACTAACTCCTAAGTCCAGGGAGACACGTTCTCCTGCAACCTAACAGCCAAAAAGAAATCCCGCATATAGATTTTATCTATGAAAATCTTACCCTCAGTGGCGTATTGAGGGGGGCGAGCTTCTTTCTTTTTATCTTAGCTGTCGATTATTTTGTTTTGGATTTATAAACTTTCCTGATCCACAAAAATAAATGGCGTTCCAGTTGGTGGGATGAGGATGAAACGCCGTGGATAGGAAAAGTGAGATGAATCGTGGTAGTTCACCTAATACCTGAATGCCCGAGCTGGCTATATTGATCCTGGTCCTGCCGCGCATTTAGCGGACCGTCTGGTAGTTACATGGCAGTGCCTCCCTAAGTTCTGAGATGATCCACATTTTATGTATAAACTACCTTCCACGATCACCGACTAAGTGATAATGATCAGGAGTAGTGTTAAAATAATTGACGACATGCTTTTTAACCATGTCGTGTAATGATTATTCATTCTTTTGTTATTTTGTTTTAATGGTTTTTCTGATGTGCCTGTAAAACGCGGAGATGAGGAGCGTATGGGGTGCAAAATGCGGCAAAAAACACGCTCCTTTACGTTGTGCAAGTTGTTGATATGGCGTATTTCATGATGTTTGTGGCAGACTTCTAAGCCGTAGGTCGTTGGTTCAAATCCTGCAGGGTGTACCATATAGAGAAAGGGTTTGCGGCAAATTGCTGCAAACCCTTTCTTCGTTTCTCTGGTCTTATTCTGGTCATTTTATAAAGATATTTCTAATGGCTACCTAAAAGAGTGTATTGTCATTCTAAATGATGGAAGACTACGGGAATCGAACTGAACTCCATGTAACTCAAGGGATTGTGTTATGGTATATCCGGTGTCTTCTGCTCACATCTCCTCATAATAAGAATGGAGTCAAAGATAACTCTTTCTGCCCTGTGGGCTGTCCTCTTAAGAGTCAAGGGTGGTATTCTATCCCCGGATTCTTTTCTGAAGCCTCCACGCCTCTTTGAATTTACCAATCCAATGGTATTGATGTTCTTTTTCTAGTTGTTAAAATCCTTATTTCTTACACAAAATCTGCACATTATATCTCTAGTATTCCTAACAAGAAATAGTTTCGCATGTTCTCGGTCTACATGGTTCAAAACCTGTTTAAAAAAGATGAAATTGTCTTGGTGGTGCGTCCGATTTGTTTCTGAGCAAGTGCTAGTGTCACGTTAACGATGTTTTGACGTATCGTGCTTGTTTTGTCCGTTCCTGTACCGCGCCAACTTTCCGCACCTAGCCCCCCTATGTATGGCAAGGCGGCACAGTACAGGAACAATCAAATCCAGCGCAATATTTCGCAATTTCATCGTTGACGCGACACTAGTCAGCTAGGCTTTAAAGGTGTTTGCATTTGGGTGGCCAATCCATGGCAAGTGTTGGTTTGGCCTTTTTAAAGGAAGTAGTACTCGAGTTAATTCAATTTAAGGAGGAAAGGATGAAAAAATCTTTGTGTAAAGGACTGGTAATTGCTGTTGTTGGTTCTTTTATGGTGGCAGGAGTGGCATCTGCTGCTCTTATTTCTGGTGATATCAGTATCAGTGGCGGCTTTGATGTACTCGAAGACGGGAATAGCCTGGCTGATGCAATTGGCATTGATTTTTCTGATGACATGTTTGTGGTGAATGGAGTTGAGACCGGCAGTGTTCTGGATTCCTATATTGATGCGTGGGAAACAGGTACTATCAATGATTTTTATTTTACAGATGTGACAGGTGATGGAAAAGTTTTGTGGGAGGTGAACGGGGTTACATTCACTCTGACAACGCTTACAGTCGGGGAACAGGATTCTACATCTTTATTTTTAAGTGGAACCGGATATTTCAGCTACAGTGGTTATGAAGACACGTACGGAGAGTGGGCTCTTTCAGGACAGACCACAGATGCTTCGACTACGTTATCGTGGTCTTTCACCAGTGATGCTTCGGTGCCTGAGCCAGCAACCATGCTGCTTTTTGGAACAGGGATGGCAGGGCTTGCCAGTATGAACAGAAGAAAAAGATATTAAGCGCTACAGCTATAACTTTACCTTAATAACCCTGAGATGTAGCAGCATCTCAGGGTTTTTGTATTTTGTCCTACCAGCAAACCCTGCTGACCACCATTATATATCTCCTTTACTTTCATGTACATGGAAAACTGAAGTGGTTGATTCCTTAACATGAAATTGAGATGCATCCAGTATCTTTCGAGTTCTAGCTTGTGTATTTCTATGTAAGCAGATCTGACCTATATAGATCAGTGGAGTAACTTCCGCTGTTATAACTTTTTGATCGTGTCTGATACGTAATAAAGATGGGGATTTTTAATGGGTGACCCCTTGTGTTTGTTTTCTGAGGAGGCCCTAGATAAGATTAAGCCAAAAACAGATTTGCCTCCATTCGCCCCTCATTTCCAATAAAAAGGTGATAAAGATCCACATTTCAATCAATGGGCATAAATTTACCCATTGCGTTCTTTGATTAGAAACAAACTGGCAATCAGGTGGTTATATTGCTTTCGACAGGCATTGCTCTCATAACCACTTGATTCGTCCTTCTGAAATTGAGTGATCACTCTTAATTGCTGCCAACCTGCGAACATGTTAGGTCGATTGTATAGTTATACATTTCAAATCCATCCCAACTGTCGATAAAAGTCCCTTGGCTCGTCGACAAACAATCTTGAATTTGGATGCCTTCATTGTTATTTACGCAGGTAAACGTTGTCCCATCTGTTGATGTTATTTCATAATTCGAATACCAGTCGCCATCTGCAGACAATGAACCTTTATATATTCCATTGCCCTCATCTTGGTATGCAATATTCAGCACACCAACTGTCTGACCATCCTTGCTGAATGTTCCTTCACAGGTTGTTACTTCATTTCCAAGTTGGATAGTTGAATCAATGTCAGCAGCAACAAGCTCACGACTAGATCTATAATTATAAGATATATATATTCGTTTCACCAACCCGATAGATTTGGCAAAATATTCGACCCTTAAATTTTGAGAACCGGCAATTTCCCTTGTTATCATCAAGCAATTGTCAAAACTACCAGCAGGGGTAGTTACGTTCTCCACAGCCTCGAATACATATTTTCTGAATTGTGGTTTTAAATCGGACTCCCACTGATACACGCTTGGAATGATATCCCCCACTTTCATTTCTGTTTTTCCGAAAGGAATAGGAGGTTGCGGTATCGAATCTTCCCAACCGGTTTCAGTAAATAAGGTGAAAGAGACTGTATCTCCAGAAACAGTCGCATAATCAATTCCATTTCCCCAATCGATACTGTACCGGGGCTGCCCTTCAACAGTTTCGATATCACTTGTACGTGTTATAAAGGATATGATTGGTGTTCCATACTCATCATCGAACCAGGTCTCTTTATAAACGTATTTCGCATTGTCTTGGTAATAGTAGTCCAGAAAATTATAAACCTTAACATCTTCGGAAACTGTTCCAGTCATCCCAGCAGAGATTTTCAGGGCATTTATAGCCTCTGGCAACCCGACAAGATCATCACCATTTACATCGCCTATAACTGCTGTATTTCCAATAGTTCCACTGCATAATAATGCCAATCCCACAATACTGATACTTTTTCGCACCTTTTCTCCCCCCATTGTAAAATCAAGTAAAATAAAATCGCTGTGGATACTGACGAACACAAGCACTTAACAATACTAGTCATGCTATAAGTGTTTGAAATTTAATCATAATGCGGAAAATAATCAACTTGTTTCCTAATATCTATATATTAATTAGAGTCTCCTCAGAAAAGAGTCTTGCAACCTAACCGAAAACAAAAGAATGCCTGTGACTCTTTAACCAGTCTGGTAGTAATTGGGTAAAAATCTTTTCAAGGAAATGGTAGTAGCCTGATAAAGACGTTTTTTTTATTATTTTTTCTGATTTTTCCCACAGTACTGTCAGGTTCATCACTAGGAAAATACTATTGAGCCTGTAACCATTCTTGCCCTGGCCAAATTTCCCTTCGATCGGTATTCTTTTCCGGCTGTCCTGGGTCCGTTGTTTCTTCATTTGTTCAAGGTGTTCTGCATTCTCCGCTGTCTTCTTGGGTGGTCGTCCTAAGGCTTTTCCTCCAAAACGAATTCCATTTTCTTTGAGGTATTTTCGGTTTTCACGTGAACCATATAGCTGGTCGCCCAATACAACTTCCGGGTAGTATCCATGCCTCAGCCTGAATTCCCCGACTTGCGGTTTCAAATCTTTACTTTCATTGTAGGCGTCCCAACCAAGGTGATCTACAAAAGCCAGTCCCTCGCTCATGTTGACGTTTGTTTTTGGCACCGAATTCTGTCTTTTTGCTGGCTTTGCCACGTACTATCGGGCGAACATGAGGCTGTGATATGGAGACAACTTGATCATCACATCGTTTCTGCCCACTTGTGTACATCTTATCTTGCTGCGCATACAAATGCTGGATGATCCAATACTGCCGTTGCCGCTTATACACCAGTGGAAAGGGTTTGCTTCCAACGTGATCAAGGAGCTCAGAGATATGCTTCAGATTCCTTCTCAAAAATTGAAGCTGCTCTCGAAGACCACGACGCCTTACTTTCACACTGGGCTTTTTGTTCTTGGCTAATTTCAGGTACAACTTCCTCGCTTTTCTTCGATACGTTCTCGGTTTCTTTGTGTAGCCACTAAGAACGTACAGTTCATCTATGAGGCTCTCAGATATTTCTCTGGCTTCATTGAGCAAGCTCATGTCTGTCGGATAACGTATGGCTTGCTCAGCAACAGTGGCATCCACAAGCATTTTCCCCTTGTGGGTAACTTCTTTCAAATCCGCCGGTTTCGATTGGACAAGCTTATCAAGGATCACTTGCTCAAATTGAGCAAACACCTCTTTTCCCATACGCTTGCGGATATCAACAAACAGGCTGGGAGCAAATGGCTGTTCATCTTTGTAACTTGAGAAACCAACGAAGTACTGCAGGTATGGATTCTCCTGAATTTGCAAGACGGTTTCCTCGTCACTCAGGGTCAATTTATGCTTTATGATCAAAGCAACAATCACCATTCTTGCGTCTTTTCCTGGTCGACCTTTTGAACCGTTCATCGTGCTGTAATACCCAACAGCCAGATCATCCCAGGGAATATGTTCGCTCCATTTAACCCACCTGTTTTCCGGATTCAATTCTCCACCAAAGGAAGTTTAAATCCTTCAAGTGAGAGTTGTTTGCTGCTCGTATATCGGATCATGTGCATGCCTTATGATGAATATAGGAATAAAACCATGCACATTATAACAATTTTTCAAGACATAATCAGGTCTTTACAGATAGTTATGTCATTCTGAGTTCAATCTAAATAAAGGGGGGATTAGATAGGCAGCCTAAGGAAAGTGTTCATGTATATTTGACCACTACACGTGAGGGTGCAGATGAAAATCGTGAAAGCCTCAACATGAATACCAGCTTCATCGTGTGCAGCAGGAGATGCGAAGCTATCTCAAAAAATTACCGCTGCACATTACTCACACTAAATCAGAATTGAAAATTCTAGGGAGTGCCTCAATAGGTTTCACAAGTGATTTGAAGATTATAAGGGATATCGTCGTATTCACTGAAAAAGAGATTTTGATTTAAGGAGAGGCATTGGTATTCCTCCTCTACGTCATACCCTGAACAGATAAATGTGTTCTGATCCTGAGAGGTCAGGTTGTATGAATCAGTACCCCACTCTGAATGGAGGTTAAATGTACCCTCAGCAGTATTGTCATCAAGTAGTCTAATTGATATTGATATATCGAAAGATTTCTGGTCTGAGTCAATTGCCGTCCCCTTGCATAGTGTCATGTCATTGCCATAATGGGTACCGTCAATGTTTCCACTGATCAGTTCTTCAACAGTGCTGTAGTAATTATCTGAGGTACCTGTAACCACTCTCTTTACCCGGCCTACACCTTTTGCAAAATATTCAATTCGATTACTAGACCAATTTGACAGGGTTCTTTTTATCGCTATACAGTCGGGGAAGAGCCCTGCAGGAGTGATGACATCTTCAATGCCAAGAAAAGTATATTCCCTGATGATGAACGGTGTGTCGGGAAATCGCTGGTATATCGTCCTAAGGGTCTCGCCGACTTTCATGTTTGTCAAACCAAATTTTATTGGTGGAGTCGGGTATTGCTCTATCAATATTGGTGAAGTAGGGTATTGCGAATAATCTGGATATGTAAATTTACTGAAAGAAAGTACGTTTTCTGAAATGCTTACGTAGTCAGTATCGTTATTATAATGAATAACCAGAAGGTTTTCTCCATTTTCCTGACTCAGTTCTGAGTGAATGACTTTGTCAAATGTTCCGGGAGGCTCATCGATGGAAATGGTTGTGCTTGTATAGATGTAGGTTGATTTATCTTGGAAGAAATATTCCAAAAAATTGTATGACTTTGTCCCGGTTGTGATTTCTGATCCACCTGCAGCGATGCTCAGAGCATTAATTGCCTCTGGAAGTCCGACAAGATTATCACCATCAATATCGCCAACGGTGGCCAACGAAGAGGTTGAAAGTGTTACTGCGAGTAATAACGTTGATGCACAGACCTTGATTTTCATTTCCCCAACTCTCCCTTTATCCTGCTTTCGTGATGTTAAACTGCATGTGTTAATAACTGTTTTAGAAGTAAGGTACATTGTTTAATATGTTTCAATTATTAAGTAAATAGGGGGGTGGTGTGAATTTTTACGAAGTTTCCGAGAGGCAGGGCATCAGAAAATGAAGATCTTGTAAGTTAAGGTGCAATCATGAGATCTAGAACCATTTGTCTTGAGAAAGGCAAATTTTTGGTTGTCACTTCTACTTTGAACATCAGTAGATTGAGATTGCTGAACCAAGCCTCCCATAACGGCTATAGTCTCAGCAGTGAAGGAGTCTACTTGAATTTCGTTGAAGAAGTACAGTAAGCGCAACAGACTTGAGCCTGATCATCAGAGGTAATGGATTGATCAAACTTGAGTTGGCTTCGGTGGTGTTGATCTTTAATCGAATTTTCTCCGGTCGCCCTCCGGTACTTTGGTTCATGGAGAATTGCTTCGACATTTCACTTTAGGTTAAAAAAAAAGGGGTTACCCATAAAAAGGCCCTGTCAAGGAATGGTATCCTCCATGAAGGAAAAAACAGCATTTTCCTTCGTAAGGTACATAGTCGCCATGGAACTCCAGCCTTACAGAATACCCGTTCTTTATTGCACCCATAATTTCAACTTTACGTGTCGGTAACATCTTCACCGCACCAGTCACCCATCAGGATCAAGGCTAAGGGAGAGATTAGGATTGTGGATCGAAGAGATCCTCGAAAAAATCTCGTAATGGAATAACTCTAACCTGGTATCCACCCCCCTGTCCGCTGTTGCGGACCCAGAAAATTATTGGTGACATACTTGTCCAAATGTTTGTACAAGTCTCATGATACGGTGTGGTAAAGGGGCCAGGGACCGACTGGAAGTGCAGCTTCTTGGGGTATCGTGGATTGCTTTTTTGCCCAGATGATTGGCTTACCCCAGGTGTAGGAAATTTTGTATACCGGTAAAAATAATCTGGGCTGCAATAGCTGAGACAAAGAGACCAGTTATCTTAGGCAGAATAATAAGGCCTTGTGCACCGATCAAGCGCTTCACGCTGGAGGAAAGGTAAAGAATGATTCCGACACTCAACACCGCCAGAAGAATTGCTAGTCCTATAATTACCTTTTCACTTATCGTCCCTGCTTCGGCACCTGTAACGAGCAACATCCCGATAACGCCTGGGCCTACAGTCATGGGTATTGCCAGTGGTACTATGGCAATATCCCGGCTGTTATTCTGGCTTTTGGTGTCAGCCTTTTCTGATATCATGGAAATAGCTGAAAGAAAGAGAATTGTGCCTGCACCTATCCGAAATGCATCAAGGGTTATGCCAAAGAGTTCGAAGATGTATTTGCCAAAGAGAAAGAAAATAAAGCAGCTGATCAGGACGCCAACGGTAACTTTAACTGCGGTCTGTTTCTTTTCTGTATCGTCGAAATCTTTGGTCAGTGAGATAAAGGCAGACAACACAAAAAATGGCGTGAGAATAAAGAAGGTCTTTAAGTAGAAATTAATAAATGTTTGTACTATCAATGTACCACCTTAAGGAATACAGTTTTAAAGTCACCGCGGGTATTTTTTTCAGGATTTACCACGAGGCTGCCCATAGAACAATTGTTCTTACAGGAAGTAATTACAATTGAGAAGGTTAAAAAAATGTTCATGGGATAAATCGGTATGGGGTCGGACCGAGCCGACACTCTCTAAATTAGATCTTAATTTCCAAATCAAAAGTGTTTTCAAGGCTTAGAGGGGCCTTTTGGGAAAGCGTTAAGCTTATACAAAACAATCTTCTTGGCTTGCTGCTAGTCGATTGGCTCTGGTTAACGTGTATATTTCGTTGAAGATTCATGCTTTCTTGAAAAGGGTGTTATAATAAGATTGCGGCCCTCTCAAGATCAGGGGGGCAAAAAACAGTTTTACAGAGGCTGGTTGAAATATCTGTGCCCCTGATAGGTTCATGGACTCGATTGTTCTGGGGAGAATATTTGGGGATGAAGTCTAATGAGTTTTCTGCTCAGAGCAACTCACTCATTCATCTCGATCAAATATTTCCAGTAGCGCTGGGGCAGAAACTGGCGCTGGAGATTGAGATTTTCCCGGTCCCGGTTGGCAATTGCCGTGTGGAAAGTCTTCCAGAGGTCTTGGTAATAGCGTTCTTCACTGGTCATTCGAGAGTCGGGGATTTCGCCATGCTCTTGTATGTGTTTGGTGAAATCCTCATCAATATCGATTGTACGCAGGCACGATCTGTCCCAGAACAGTGCATGATTTCGTCGAAGATCATGCAAAATCCACTGCTGATTCTTTAGCCGCGTTTTGAAATGCTGAGCACAATATCCGATGATGTTACAATCTGGTTCAAAGGGTGCGTATTGTAGGCCGTCTTCAAATATTCTAAAGCGGATAAGCCCTGTGAATCTATGCGCTTCAAATGCGACCTTCCGTGATAACGTATCAAGATGTCGTATGGAGTCATGCGTATACATTTTAGTGGCTCGTGCCCCGCGCGAAAGGCACTCTTTTACCATCCAGTAGAGGTGTGTTCCCACCTCAGGATCTTCACTTAAATAGCCATTGAATGCAAAGCGGGATGCGTCGTCATTGAGATTCCGCAGATAGTTAAAAAGCCGAAGAGCCTGGTCTTTATCTGCTTTAAGTCGGATTTGTGTATCAAAGAGATCTGGCGTGAAGCTGTTTTCTGCAAAAATTCCTCTCACCTGCTGGTTTGACTTTACGGCAATGGCTACGGCGTGAAGCATTCCTTCAAAAGATCCATCATGGAGATATATGTACTGATTCATATCAGAAAAGCCTGAGTTGACGACTGTGCTGAAGGAGCTTTTTGGTGCTCGGCTGCTCTGCCTTACACATAGCTGCAACAAGGTGATGGTGAGGAATCCCTGAACCAGCTATGCATCGACCGTTGATGGATATGAAATATTTTGCGCGTTTGAGGACCATGCCGATTTTTTTAAGATCCTGTTCGCGTATAGCAGTAACTCTACGAGTATTAATGATACGCTGGGCAGAGGTGACACCGACACCGGGAATTCGCAGTAGCTCCTCATAGCTTGCCCGATTGATATCTAACGGGAATAAATCAAAATTGCGTAATGCCCAGGCCGCTTTGGGATCAATCCGTTCATCAAGATGAGGAAACGCGAGGGAGAGTATCTCGTCAGCTTGAAAGCGATAAAACCTGAGCAGCCAGTCAGCCTGATACAAACGATGTTCGCGGATTAGTGGTGGTGCAGTGTTGAGTGCCGGGAGTTGCGGTGTCTCGTTTACTGCAATATAGGCGGAGTAGTAGACGCGTTTTAAGCGGATTTTGGAATAGAGATTTTCTGTGAGTGTAAGGATGCGAAAATCGCTCTCTGCAGAAGCCCCGACAATCATCTGGGTGGTTTGCCCGGCGGGGCAGAAGCTGGGAGCGTTTCTGCTTTTTTTACGTTCACGCTGAAATCCGCTATGGTCTTCACCTATCTGTTGCATGGGAGCAATTATGCTTTTCTTCGTTTTTTGCGGAGCAAGCAGTTTGAGTGAATCTTCAGATGGCAATTCGATATTTACACTGAGGCGGTCAGCCAGAAAACCGGCTTGTCGCACTAATTCCTGGGATGAGCCTGGAATAACTTTGAGGTGAATATACCCGTTAAATCTATGTTTTTGGCGTAATAACCTGCATACTTCCACCATGCTGCCCATTGTTGTTTCAGGAGAGGCAAAAACTGCCGAGCTGAGAAAAAGACCCTCAATATAATTACGCAGGTAAAAGTTGATGGTGAGATCAGCAATTTCCTCGGGAGTGAATGTTGCCCGCTCAAGATTATTTGAGCGACGGCTCAGGCAGTAACTGCAATCGTAGACACATTCATTACTCATCAGGATTTTAAGCAAAGAAACACATCTGCCGTCCGCAGACCAGCTATGACAGATCCCGCTATTTGCAGCGTTGCCTATACCTTTGTTGTCTGCTTTACGAGTGCTGCCACTTGAAGAGCATGATGCATCGTATTTCGCAGCATCTGCGAGAATCTTAAGTTTATCAGAGGTATTCATTTGCCCTTGTGTACATCGTTTTTCAAATGAGTTGAAGCAGTAAGTTATATAGTATCAACCCCAAATATATTGGCTATCAAGAAATTGATTATGACATGAGAGGGTTATCACAGAGTGAGTACCCAACATTTTTTTATTCATTCTTCTCCTTTTAATATAACACGAAAATCTCATGTGTTGATATGGCTGAGCGGTGAGGAGGGTGTCCGGAAATGCCAGTGGTAATTCAATTTTTTCTGACCTCTGTTTTGCAAACAATATGTTGAACAGGATAGGTCTGGCATGTCTCTTTATCGCGATAATATCATTTGATAATTTGCAGACTGATAAGACGACAATACCTGTTGTCGGTAGAGGTTGTGTCCGTTAAATAAAAACGTATATCGCATAGTTGCAGACAAGGGAGTTTTGATGAATTTCGATTTATGTACACGTATCATGGACAACATGTCGAGAGTGATTGTCGGTAAACGTGATGTTTGGAGTTATTGCTGGTTGGTCTGCTTGCTGAAGGTCACGTCCTGCTGGAAGATGTTCCGGGGCTTGGTAAAACATTGATGGCCAAGGCCCTTGCCAAAAGTATAGGTGGAACATTCAAGCGCGTGCAGTTCACCCCCGATCTGCTCCCTGCAGATATCACCGATTTTAATATTTATAACCAGCAGACCTGTCAGTTTTCTTTACAGTCCGGCCCGGTAATGTCGCATGTGTTGCTGGCAGATGAGATCAATCGAACTATCCCACGCACCTAGTCCAGCCTGCTTGAAGCGATGGAAGAGCGTCAGGTAACCATTGACAGTCAGACGTTGCCGCTGCCTCAACCATTTTTTGTTATGGCGACCCAGAATCCGATTGAACAGGAAGGTACTTTCCCGCTCCCTGAAGCGCAGTTAGATCGATTCCTGTTGCGTGTGAAGCTGGAATATCCTGATCGAAGCGAAGAGATTATGCTACTCGAACGTTTCAGAAAGCAGGATGCATTTGTAGAGTTGCAAACCGTAGCAAGCCCGGAGCAACTTACCGAGTTACAAGAAGCCAGAAAGCAGATCCATGTTTCTCTGCCAATTCAGGAGTATATAACTGATATGGCTCGTGCTACCCGAAATGATGAAGCCCTTCGTCTTGGCGTCAGTCCACGCGGTTCTTTGGGCCTTATGCGTGCGGGACAAGCTTTGGCAGCCCTCAAGGGTCGCGACTATGTGCTTCCTGATGATATTAAGCGTTTAGCCATCCCGGTGTTGGCTCACCGGATGACAATTCGTGAAGAAGAGTGGCTACGTGGCAACTCTGCTGAAAATATTCTACAAACTATTATAGATCAACTCACCGTACCCGCAGTGGAACAGTCGGCATAACTGCACATGCAGAACTCAAGCATCCCGGAAGACCGGTTAAGCGCCATATTCACTATCCTGTTTATGCGGTTTATGGTGGGAATTGTTTTTATGGTAGCGCTCCTCAATGAAGAACAGAATTTGATACTGCTGTGCCTGCTGCTTTTCTCCGTGGTCGGTGTTGCGAAACTGTGGGGGAAATTCAGCCTTCGGGGGATTACCTGTTGCGGTAGCGTAGACCGTAAGCGTCTATTCCCAGGAGAAAAGCTGACGCTTTCGGTGCGAATCGAAAACATGAAGTTCCTGCCGGTCTGGCTCAGGGTAAATATTGAGGGTGCAACGAATAGCGCTGTCGATTTTGCAGCTGAAAAAACAGAGTTCTCTCATGATATTTCACTGCTCTGGCATCAGCGTGTCAGTTTTAAATGGCAGTTGATAGTAAAAAAACGGGGGGTAAACAGTCTTGGGCCGTTTCATATTCTAGCGGGTGACCTGCTCGGTTTTTTCCCGGGTCATCGTAACGAACAGGCCCCTGAAGTTATCGTTTATCCGCGGGTTGTCCCGCTTAAACCGTTGCCACTACCAGGACGTGACCTGTTCGGTGTACCCGGTGCCAGTAGCCCTGTGCATGATCCTGTCTATATCGCCGGTACCAGAGAATACCAGCTTCTTCAGCCCGCAAGATATATTCACTGGAAAGCCAGTGCCCGCCATAATCAGCTGCAGGAGAAAGTTTTTACCCCTTCATGGAAACAGAAAATCTTGTTACTCGTTGATGCTCAGGGTTTTGTTGACAACAGAGCGTTTGAAGAATTTGAGAGAACACTTGAAGTTGTCGCCTCACTGGCAGTTTCCATGGTTCAAAAAGGTATCAGTGTTGGTCTTATTACCAACGGATGTCTTGATGGGAAGTTGTCTGGATCAGGCGCCGTACCTGTTATGAATCACACGGGAACACTGCCTGCAATCCTTGAGACTCTTGCCCGTATCAGGATGGAGATTGCAAATACTCTCCCGGTAGTTTTGCAGAATTCTATCACTATCCCCTGGGGAGTGAGTGGTGTCCTGTTCTCCCATTCTGCTGATGCCACGAATATGGCTTCATACAACGCGCTTGCTCAGCGCCGTATTCCTACAATCTGTCTTGTTTCTACGGATAATGCTGATCAGCAAGCACAAACAACGCTTGAAGGGAAAGTTATCTGCTGCGATGATCTTCGGTTGGAGATGAGACAATGAGTACCATTCGTGAGCAACTTCTGTTCATGTCGGCTGCCTGTATGTCGCTACTATGGCGATTCGCGCTTACCACGACCATTGCGGCAAGCCTGTTTATCATGCCTGTTCCATTTTTAGCTGCTGTCTTTTGTCTCTGTATCGGAGCGTTGATCAGTGCATTTACACGTGGTGGAAACTGGCGGATTATTCAGCTACTGCTAGTACATACTCTCGGTTTCGGGAGTTTCGTAGCAATAATAGTGCATAGCTCTTTTGATGGACCTGGTTATCTGCCGGATCTGACTTGGCTGAAAAATCTGGTCATTTCACCAAAAAATCCGTTGCAATGGTTTACGCAGGTGTATTTCGTGTTGAGCTCTTTGTGGTTCTGGATATGCGGCTCTTCGCTTATTTCAACACCCCGGAGTTATAGTAATATCTGTCAGCGCTTTGATGTAGGAACAGCATGGTTCTTTGCTATGTTCTTATTTCGATTTTTCCTGGATTGGCAGCATGATTTTGTGATCACTGATTCAGGGTCCGGAGCTTTACTGATACCATTTTTTCTGTTCAGCATGCTTGGGCTTGCCCTGGCGGGAAACCGCAGTCGAGGTCATAAGAAATTTATACCCGGCTATAAAGGTATCGGCATAATCCTCAGTTTTTCTCTGACAGTGCTAGGGATAGTGGTCGCAGCGCTATCTCTCTTCCAACCGGCCCTGCGACAAGGAGCAGAGACTGGATACAGCGCACTAAAAGCAGTGGCGGAGCCCCTTGTGCCATACTTCATTAAAATCATCCTCTTTCTTTTTGCCCCTCGTAAGACCTATCAGGCCTCACAGGTAACACAGCAAAATGATAAAGCCGCAGCAATAGCCTTGCCGCAGGAGAGCTGGCTCAGTGATTCTGCACAGGAGATTTTGTCGTATATTTTTATTGGCATGCAGGCGCTGATTCTTATTGTTGCTGTACTCTTTCTGGGTTGGTTGGTCAGCTGTTGGTTCCTCTCCAGATCACCTGTAATACGTGCGGATGATGACAGGCGACAATTTCAACTCTCTTTCCGTTTAGTTATCATTCAAGTAATAGGTTTTTTAAAGCAGGTTCTCAGGCGCATCTTCCCTAAAAGAAATCCTGCTGCTGATGAACTCTATTCTTATCTGCTTGGCTGGGGGCAATACAGTGGCGTGCAGCAACGTATCGGAGAAACACCAATTGAATATGGCTGCCGCCTGCAATCCCATTTTCCGGAGTTAAGCGATGAGGTACAGCATTTAATCGATACATTCATTATGCAGGTTTATGGCGAAAACCATATCCCAGCTTCTGCCTTGGTTCAGGAACAAATTGCATGGAAACGCATGCGTCACCCTCGCTATTGGAAGATGCGGCTGAAAATGGTGATGTTTGGGTATGTGTGATGTCTATGCATGTTTCCCCAAAAGACTACAAATAGAAATCCGGACCCGGACTATGGAGTTATCTTTTAAGTGTAAGCTGATTGAAGATATTATGTGCTTTAAAATAGTTCAATTTCAATATTTGTATATTCTCTAGTGTACAAACCATACGAGTCTGCTTTGACTGTGTTATACAAATTGCTCCTTTACTTCATTTTATTTAATTTTTTTTGATTATTTACAAATGTATATTCTATAGGCAGAGCAGTGTAGGATATTCTGCTTACATCTTTTGATGTGAAAACGTAATTTCCGTATAAGTTCTTGTAATTAAATTTAAAAGACATGTTATTCTCGGTTCGTCATGGATGCCCTGGTTGTGGAAAAAAAATTGTTATCATTATTTCGGCTTAACCACGCATGAAATAAGTGAAATTATCGTGCTTTAATAGGTAGATATACCCATTGACCTATCTTCGCTATTTCGTTAGAAGACACATTTTACGTTTAATATTGCTTATTGGATTGTTTTGCTTTCAAAGTCATCCGGGGGGATGGGTATGCATAGGAAATTGAATCACATATTGGTGTGTTGTGGCACTGCAATGTTTTTTGTCTCGCTACAAGGAGCTACTTCAACTCTTCAGGCTGCAGTCATATCTGGAGCTGTAACCTCATCTAGCACAGGCGATGGTGTTTCCGGGGCATGTGTTTACGTGCTAAAGGAGACATGTGGAGATTTTTTAGAGACGATGGCAGGTGTTACACAAACGATATCTGATGGTACCTACCAGTTGGATGTCTCACCGGCTGACGGATATTACCTATCTGTGAATCCCGGCTGTGAACCCGACACAGTGCTACTGCCGGAGTATTGGACAGGAAACGGACCTGAAGATAACGGCAGTTCGGACTGCAGTGAGGCGGTTGCAACACCACCTGTGACCACAGAATTTCCGCTGACAGGAATCAACTTTTCACTTGATTCAGGTGTGGTGATTGAAGGATATATACGTGATACGATGGGAGCCCCGCTTTCATGGGTCTGCGTGAATGCGTACGCCGGTGAGAAATGTGATCACAACTGGGTGAACAGCACGAGTGCCAATGACACTGGGTATTATCGGCTGATTGTACCTGGGCAGCAACAATACTTCTTAAATACAAATACTAATTGCAGTAGTGAACACGATGAGTTCCTGGACGAGTATTGGGATGGCCCAGAAGGCGATGGAACTACCAAATGCTATGATGCGGAGCTTACGGATGTGCCTGTAAGCAATATAAACTTCCAACTGGATAAAGACACCGATAGTGACGGTCTCAGTGATACCGTTGAGAACCAGCTGGGTTTGCTTATTGATAATCAGGATTCTGATGGTGATGGAATTGGCGACTCTATTGAAGCGGCGTATTGGGCTGCTGATTACGATGAAGATATCGACGATGATGGTACGCGAAACATTGACGATACAGATGCAGACGGGGACGGAATCAGCGATATCGAAGAGTTTACTTATGGCTCTGATATCAGGGTTGCTAATTCTGAACCTGTGCTTCGGCTTTATGAAGATTTTTCGACGGGCACAGTTGATTCAGCAAAATTCAAATCAAGTCAGATTACACGCGAGACCACAAACGGCGATTTGCATTTAGGCTTTATAAGCCCCTCAAAGGATAGCATGGAAGCAACGCTGAAAGACAATACCGTAAAAGGTATGAAGGTCTCATTTACCATCGACAGTCTGACCGGTGACTATGATGGAGCCCCATATTTTGGTTTGGACGGGAACTATTATAATGATACTGCCTCCAGCGGCGTAACCGGGACGATTATGGCCGGTCTCTATGTGGAAAGAGACGGAGATCTTCTTACTCCTGGTTATTATATTGGCAGGTTTACTGACGAAAATTGGACCTACTCCAATATCACCGGTAGTGTTTTTGGCGACTCGCAAGGCGTGCCACTTCAACTTGCAATTGGTACTTCATATCAAGCGTCTCTCGTCTGGGATGGAGACCATGGGTTTACCTTCACAATACTCGATAATGCAGGGAATATTCTTGCGGAGAATACTGTTTCCGGGCCTGCAGCTATTGCTGCAATTTCCGGTGATCGTCGTGCCAGGGTGCGTGCTCGAAACGGTGGGCAGATCGCAGCACGAATTCATGACTTTTATACGGCCGGAGAGATTCTGAATGGTGTTCCGCAATTTACACTGCTTGATGATTTCACCAGCTCGCTTTTGTCGTCTGTCAAATGGAAGATGCCGGAAATGGTTCTAGAGGTTACACCTGAACATGATTTACGGTTACTCTCTCAGTCTTTTGGAGACACTCAGAGTACACGGTTGAAACTTGCAGAAAAGCTTCCTTATGTCGAGGTAAGGGTCAGGATTGATGAACAGAGTGTGATTTCCGGAGATGCACAAGGCAGGATGCGGCTGGCCTCCTACCTGTACAATGACAGTCATGGCCCCGGCAGCGGTAACTCATACAATGGGCATGAAGGAGATTACTGGGCTAAAGTGATGCTTGAGTATGTCAAAACGAATGAATATCCAGAGGGGAGATTCAGAGCACAGTTTTATGTAACCAGGGTTCTCGACGCAGATTTCTCTTCAGATGCGCAGCAATATTCAACAGATTTTACAATGCCGATTAGCTTTAATGCTGAGTATATCCTGCATCTCGGATTCAATGGTGAAGTTTTGGTTGGAGGAATTTACTCTGGTGACAAATCGCAACATGAGATAGCTGTATATATGCCGACTACTGACGTGTATCCTGGCTTCAATCCTTCTACCGAAGTCATCTCAAGGGTTAGAGGAAATGGAACTACAGGCATGCTTCAAGTCTTTGTTGACGAAATCAAAGTGGCTGGGGAGTCTCTTGAGAAGGAAGGCGATGTAAATGTTGATGGTTCTGTTGATCTCAAAGACGCAATTCTTAGTCTTAAAACCCTGACTGGAAGTAGTGGTTATGACTCCTGGACAAAAGGGGATGCTGATGGCGATGGCAGGATTGGATTACCGGAAGCTGTGTTTATCCTAGATGCTCTCAAGCAGTAGTTCAATATCCTAACTGGAAAAATGAAATTTCAATGATTTGCTAATCGTGATCATTTCCGGTTAGCGCTGTTATGAGATTTCCGAAATAAAAAGCCGCCTGTGATGATCACAGGTGGCTTTATTTGGTGTTGATCAGCGTCGATAAGAAGATTTTCGAGCATGCACTTGTGTCCTTTTCCTCTATCTCTTTCGATTACCTGGTAATCCACTATTTCTAACACTTCAGGCTACCAATCTCGTGCCTGTGCTTTCACTTCGTTCTGATTTTTGCTATCTTTTTGTTGAAGCAGGTAATTTTAGTTCTTCTGAATTGCAGATGCTGTTTTGTCCCTGCCTTTGATTCTGCAGAGCAAGTTCTACCTGTTCAATTTCTGAAGTGTACAGGAGGGATTGATATCTGTTGTAATAGCTTATTCGATTGAGGTTACAGTACGCTCTCTTTCATGTTATCTAAAAGTCTTAAGAAAAGGTCAGACGTTCATATAAGTTTTTTACCAGGCGAGGGGAAAATTCCCTGACATCCTGTCTGAGTTCAAACAAAAGGAGCGCAATATGATCGACATTACTGTTCGTAAGACGTATCAGGACTACAGTGACGGCTCTATCAGCAGAAGGACATTTCTTGAGAAACTCGCAAAACTTGCAGGAGGCGTTGCAGCTGCCTATGCCTTGCTGCCGATTCTCGAAAATGACTACCTTGCACGAGCCGAGATGATCCCGGAAAATGACGCCCGCCTCACTACTGAGTACATAACTTATCCCGGTGTTTCAGGAGAAATTCGTGCATATCAGGCCCAGCCTGCGAGTGCAGAAAAGCTGCCTGGCGTACTGGTAATACATGAAAACAAAGGCCTTAATCCACACATTGAGGATGTGACTAGACGATTGGCCCTCGAAGGCTATATGGCTGTTGCTCCGGATGCACTCTCTGTTGCCGGTGGCTCTCCCGAAGACCCTAAACAGGCTGTCGAAATGATTAAAGCGCTGGACATGGGCGCGACTATAAAGAATTTTGCCGCTGCTGCCGCATATTTGAAAACACATCCAAAATCCACAGGAAAGGTCGGAGTGGTCGGATTCTGCTGGGGCGGTGCCATGGCCAACCAGATGGCAGTAAACTCTGGCGATATCAGCGCTGCGGTTCCATATTACGGGAAGCAGCCGGACGACGCGGATGTGGCAAAAATCAAGGCATCACTTATGCTCCATTATGCAGGGATAGACGAGAGAATCAATGCGGGAATTCCAGCGTACGAGAAAGCCCTTAAGGATAACATGGTTGAGTATCAGCTTTTTATGTATGACGGTGCCAAGCATGCATTTAACAATGATACCAATCATGAACGTTACCACAAGGAGGCGGCTGGTCTCGCGTGGCAGCGCACTGTTGCCTTTTTCAATGAGAAACTCAAAGAATGAGCGAGCTTGAATATTTCAAGCGTCTGCTGATTCTGTAATCAAGGTATCACTGATTGGGTTTATAACTTCAGGCAGCATCGTTTATACTTTTTTCCGCTTCCGCACGGGCAGAGATCATTTCTGCCCGTTTTCTTTTGAGACCTGTCAGTGTGCTGCAGATGCCACTGTTTTGCTACAGAATCCACAAACGGCTGGCAGTGATTAAAAAACATTTTGTAGCCGGCACAGAGATAATTGATTGAGTTGTCTTCTCCTGGGACTGTTACAAAACGGTTTTTGGGGCATTCACCATTGCACATGGAGAGAACTTCGCATGTTTTGCATCGTTGTGGCAGGGTGTTCATCTTTGCGGCGCCCAGAGCCTTTAACGATGCACTCTCAAGCAGTTCTGCAAGCTGATGCTCGGTGATATTGCCGATAAGATGTTGCTGATCAACGAAGTGATCACAAAAGTACAGATCGCCATTACGTTCAAGAACAGGGATATCTCCACAGACAGGTCTAAACAGGCAGAGTGAATGTTCCTGCTTAAAGGCTGTACGTGTTGCTTCTTCAAAAACCTGTATTTTGACGTCACCAATATCATGCTTCAGCCAGTGATCAAAAATAGTACAGAGAAATGCCCCGAATGCTTCCGGCTGGACACTCCGTTCTGTCACGTCCTGTGGCGAACCGCTTACGCTCCTTTCAACCAGTGGCAGGAAACTGATATATTTCCCGCCGATATCTTTCAAATAACGATAGACCTGTAACGGGTACATGACGTTTAGATCATTGACCACGCAGAGAATATCTGTAGGGATTGTGTATTTGCGAAGGTATTTCCAGCCCTGCATTACCGATTGGTGTGTGTCCCTATCATCCACGGTGCGCCGATAGTGATCATGAAGTTCCTGCGGGCCATCTATACTGATCCCTACCGTGAAATTGTGTTCTGCGAAAAAAGCACCCCATTCATCGTTTATCAGCGTTCCGTTTGTCTGAATGCCGTTAGTGATCTTTCTTCCTAAGGTATTGTGTTTTTTTTGAAATTCAACAACTCGACGATAGAAACCCGTCCCTGCCAGCAGCGGTTCTCCGCCATGCCATGAAAAATTAACCAGATCTCCTTTGCAGGCTGCAATATGCTCGTTGATGTAGGCTTCAAGCATATGATCGGTCATCAAGGACGGTTGAAAGGACAAGTCGAACTGCTCACTCTTACAAAGGTAATAGCAGTAGTGGCAGCCAAGATTGCACCTGTAGCTTACCGGCTTGGCAAATATCTGAAAATTCTGGTGGCTGGGTTTTGGCATGGGATAGAATAGTATGAAATTTCCGTTCCTCGAATGCAATAGTATGGAAGGAATAACAGGTGGCCGAGCGAAATAAAAGCG
Organism: Desulfosediminicola flagellatus; assembly: GCF_005116655.2. Classification (GTDB taxonomy): domain Bacteria; phylum Desulfobacterota; class Desulfobulbia; order Desulfobulbales; family Desulfocapsaceae; genus Desulfopila; species Desulfopila flagellata. The sequence continues at coordinate 6,320,228 of NZ_CP050698.1, forward strand.
TCTAAATTGCTTTCATAACAATTATCACAAATCTTAAAATAGCAGTTTCCTCTTCAGATAGTGAAAAATATCTCTCGATTACTATAAATTTTACCAGTAGATGTTTCCGTCCATCGCCTGTGGTGGGCGACACAATAACTAACATGTCTACGTTGTTTCGCAAGAAACACATGATACATATGCTGGTTTATTCAATCCGACGGCCTTCTGGCAGACGAGTAAAGGCTGAGAAAAGAGGGCCGTCTTTGGTAAGGCGAAACACGGCGACGCAACTTTACTAAGATGTCATTTGTCTGAAACAACCTGTGGCCCCCACACTTTCGTTAGCTTCAAACGAGGATTAAGCTGGCTCCCAATAACAACGTTTAGGTGAAACAATCTTTTCTTCTTTTTTTAGTTTCGCCATTGCTTTGTCGACTGCTTTACGATCAAGTCCACCGATTTCGGTAATTTTCCCTGCATTGAGGGGCTGCCCACTTTCACGCATAATCTCTAAAACTTTTTCGGAAATGTCCACTGTGAGGCTCCTTGTAGTTATTGCTGTAATCTTCTTAAAGGCTCCTGATGAATAGGAGCATATTCTATAACCCAACATGCTTATAGTGACATGTCATGCCTCAGATGTCTAAATCTGTTCGCCTTTTTCACTTCCTGCCTTCGTTACTCATTCAGTTACATAGCGCTGCTATGCTCCATCAGTCATGCCTTGCAGGAAAAGAAAAAGCTTCACATTATTACGACATCTGACATGACACTGGCTCGTATTTTTCATGAACAATTTCGAAAAAAATATTCATGAAAAATACGGGTTGGCGCAAGAAAAGAATTCACGCCGCTGTTGATACGTGCATGCTAAACCGTTTGTTTTATTGATTCCACTGTGACTTCAAGTACCCGTGTCAAAAAAGAGAAATTTTCTTTCATCATATCCCATTCTGGGCCTGATGATATAAATCTCGCAGTTCCTTTTACAAGAAAACCTGTTCCGGGTCCCATTTTACCCTCTACTTCTTTTGATCCGACTGTCAGCAATATAGTGTCGTTCTTTATTACTTTCTTTTCGGTTTTCCTCATTGACCATGCAGGAAGTAAAATTCGTTCATCTTCTGTGATGTGAAGGTATGAATTCCAAGTATTTACAACATGCGCTTCATTGTCAGCGCAAGAAACTATAGCAACAACACCTTCATGACTAATTACATCTAAGAACTTTTCTGTGAGCATAAGTTGATCTCCATTTGTTGTATAATGTCTATTGTGGATATCTGTTATCCATGATAACTTTAAATTAAAAACGAAAGAAGAGTCAAGACATTTTTTTCGTAAAAGTGTCTAATGTATGGTTTTGAAATCATCAAAGGAGATCATAGATGCAATACAGTATTGGCGTAGAATATGCGTTTCATTCGCTTTTTTACATGGTGGATTTGCCCGAACATAAAACTATCGGAATCAAGCAGATAGCAGAATTGAATGGGATTACGGAAACGTATCTTTCGAAAGTTTTTGCTAAGCTACGAAAAGCTGGGATAGTTCGGTCAATTGCTGGTGTGAAGGGAGGCTATCAGTTAGCCAAAAGTGCTGAAGATATCTCATTTTGGGATATTATTGAGGCAATTGAAGGTCCTTCGTTTTTGTTTCAATGCGCTGAAATTCGGAAGAAAAACATATTCGTTGATGATCCAAGTGTCTTTACGGACAAATGCCCGTGTCTCATTAAGGTCGTTATACAGGATGCAGAAGAGTTAATGCGAAACCAGTTAAGGACCAAGTCACTTCTGTGGCTGCACGAACAGGTACATAAAGATTTTTCGACGGAGAAGAAAGAGGGTATTGTTGAATGGTTGAAAACCATATGATGTGCTTATCTATCCGATATCTTTGAGCGTAATTCTTAAGCGAGTGCCACTTTACTCTTACCCACGTACTTGAACAGCTCGGCTGATATCACGTGCCAAGGGTGAATTCGTTCAAGTTAATCTGGTAAGCTATTGTATTTAATAAATATGAAAAACAAAGCGGCGCTGGGTTTTATCCCGTTTTCGGATCAGAAATAGTCTTACACTCCAATTCTCATCATAGCTTCTTTTTATCCAGAAAGTTGATGTTTGGGGCGATCATGGCGTGAGATGCCATTGACGTGGTATAAAAAGTATCTCTGCCAGAAGGCTTATGCCAGGTCAACTCTCAGTAGACTTTATACTCCCTTTAACCTGACAGAAATTCTCGTCAAATTATATTCTATCAATGAAAATCTCTTCACACTTTCAACAAATCAACAGAACACGATTGCGACAAGAGCTTGCAAATTTTAGCTACATGATTTTCGGTTCCCTTTGTATCGCGCTGGGAGTCGTGTTGTTTCTTGCACCCAATAATATCGCTACCGGTGGGGCTCCGGGTATGGCTATCTTGCTCAGCCACATGTTCGAATCGATATCTTTGGGAACTTTGATGCTGATAATCAATGTGCCATTGCTGCTCATCGGCATGAAATACTTAGGTAAATCATTTGGTATACGGACAGTTGTTTCTATTTTTCTGGTCGCGTTATTTGTCGATCTTTTCAGTATTGTCATAAAGCTCGAGCCGGTAAGCCACGAGATGCTACTGGCAACACTTTTTGGCGGGGTTATTATCGGCATAGGCGTCGGTTGTATCCTGCGCGGTCACAGTTCAGCTGGTGGCTCCACAGTTATTGCAAGAATCCTTGCGGCTCGTTTCAATATCAAACCCGGACATACAATTCTGGCAATCGATGCGCTTATCATCAGTTCGTCAGCCTTTGTGTTTAACGGCATCGAGCAATCACTCTGGTCGCTTATAAGTATTTATGTCACCTCCCGTTGCATCGACATCATTCTCACAGGCGGACCTTCTGAGAAGGTCGTCCATATTGTATCAAACCGTGTTGAGTTGCTTGCTGATAAAATCACCACATATCTCGGCCCGAACGGCACCATTCTGAGTGGTACAGGGCTGCAGAAAAGTGAGGAGAAGACGATGATTTTCGTGGTCGTCGAATCAAGCAGAATTACAATTCTCCGGGATATCATCCATAACAATGACCCGAATGCTTTTATGATTGTGATGGATGCTTCAGAAATGCTGGGACGTGGGCACTAAGTACGAGACTCCGAGATATCACCTATATGGCTCTGGTGAAAGTTATCAAGCGCCTCGATTTAGATGAAAACACCTCGTTTTGGGATGGGAACTACGTAGAATAAAAACAGATAAAGAAATGAGAGATCGGTAATTCGTAGTTATCTTTCATTTTCCGTGGTCCGACCATTTGGATCAATGGGTCGAACCACGGTGGAAATGATGTGATTTCTTATTTCCTGGCAATGCAGAAGGTAACAGAATCCGAACTATACAGGTCAGAGTCCGGAATCACCTTTTCATAACATTGTATAGCCTTGAAATCTGCGTTTGATAATAGGCTATCTAGATCGGAATGAGTAAACGTGTGTACCCAAAATCGGTACACTTCAGATTTCTCATTATCTTCAATAATCGTATGCTGGCTCAGGCTCACCTTATGCTCTTCGTAATAGAATGTTTCTGTGAGTGCCAGGTAATGGCTATTTCGCCAAAAACCACTTTCGGATGCTTCCCACTCTCTGGTTTCTGTGAGTGACACCTGATGATTCTCATTGAGAACATCAAATACAAATGTACCACCGGGTTTTAGTGCCCTATAAATATTTGCCAGAATGATTTCACGCTGGTCTGGTGTCAGCACTCCGAAATCCGTAAAGATCATCATGATCAGATCATATCTGTTCTCATCACTCAGCTCTAAATAGTTCTGTACTACATAGGAAATATCGAGATTTTTTCGACGCGCAGACTCTTTTGCATAGGTGATGGAGTTTTGGGAGAAGTCCATTCCCGTGACATTGTGCCCACGGGCTGCTAATTGTTCGGCATACAGTCCGGGACCACACCCCATATCAAGAATGTTCAACATCTCAGCTGACATATGAGAAAGTATCCACTCTATTGTTGAAGCGATGGTGGTTTCTTTTCTGCTGGCAAGTTCAATATCCTGGCTGAGATGAGTTGCCAGGAGCTGTTTGGAGATATGTTCATCCACCCACATCATAGCGGTGCCGGGGGTATAGGCTTCAGGCTTCTTTACAGTTTTTATAAGAGTGTTAATATTCATGAAAACCTCTATTTTTCGAATAATTCCTGCAAGACGACAGCAAAAGAGGGCCACGCCTGTCTGCAGTAATGTCGCTTGTTAATTCTATTAATCAGTGATTGGACGCAGGAGTAGAGCCACAAAATCATAGATTGTTTCTATGACGTGTTAGAGCTCATCAAGTCCATGTCGGATATAACACGAGAAGATATGTGATTAGATGGTTTTCATAATGAAAAATTGTTTACTGTGAGACCTGCCTGAAGTCAAGAGAAACCGTAATAGTGAAAGTAGCGCAACTTGATAGCCATCATCTTGGCCTATCGTCAAGAAAAATACTCATAGGTTTCCAGCCCCCTATTGAAACCAGCAGTGTATTCCTTGCCGGCTGTAAAACGTATGCCGGAAATTTCTGGGCTCAACTATACATGGGATGCAGGTAAACACCTATGTAAGTCGATTCGATCCTGATCTCATATCTTCTTGTCAATAGAGGTCTCTATACCTCACTATACGTCTCAAAAATCACCCTTCAGCGGGATCATTAAAGCCAAGATGCTTGAGAAAACTATGAGCCATTGCCTGCAATTTTTGCTCAGACACACCACTCTTTGAAAAAATTGAAAAGCCACTCAGAAAAGCCTGAATAATATCGGCGGTAGTCTCAGATTCCGTATCACCCGGCAATTCTTTTTGATCTATAGCCTGCCTGATGAGCAATTCGATGAGCGTTCTTTGTTCAACCTGCATCTTTGCCAGTGTATCACCCAACTCCGAGTTACCTGGAATAAGCTCGCTCATGCAGTTCACTGCCAAACATCCACGATGTTTGCTATCCGCCGCAAGATTCTTTGAGGCATCGCTAAACAATCTGAAGAATACGGGTCCAACTGGATCACCTTTTCTAATTTGCGTGAGGATTTTGCCTGGTGAATTGGTGGAGTATTGGTTGATTGCCTCAAGAAATAAGGACGCTTTCGTTTTAAACGCATTATAGAGGCTCGCGCGGGTTAACCCTGTTGCCTTAGCTATCTCATTTAAAGACAGGTTGTTGTATCCTCGCTCCCAGAAGAGCTCCATTACCTGTGATATCAATTCATTGCGATCAAATGATGCTGGCCGGCCGCGACATTTTTTTGGTGCTATTATTTCATTATTCATATCGTTTATATCTTTTTGTTGAGCTTCTTTAAACAAATATAATACCACAGCACTTGATTTTAGACAAACCTGTATAATATTGACGGTAACCGTTTTTGTACAGCAGTGTATAAAATAATATAAAAGCACAGCGATGGTTCGTTAGTGTTTCTCTATACGAATTTTGTTTAAAGCCTGAAAGGAGAATGAAATGACAAAGAGCTTATTTGAGTCGGTAACTATTGGTGATCTTGAGCTAAAAAACAGAATCGCAATGGCTCCATTGACCAGAGGACGTGCGGGAGAGACCAGAGTACCGAATGAATTGATGGCTGAATACTACGCACAACGAGCTTCAGCCGGGCTTCTCATTTCAGAAGCCACAGTCGTTTCAGCTCAGGGTAACGGCTGGATTGGTTCTCCTGGAATCTACACAGAGGAAATGACAGCAGGCTGGCGCCAGATAACTGAACGCGTTAAAGAGGCGGGCGGCCATATATTTCTCCAAATGTGGCATTGCGGGAGGGCATCTCACAGTGACTTCCACGACGGCCTACTCCCTGTTTCAGCATCGGCAGTGAAGCTCAATGGTGATATGATTCACACCCCGCTCGGTAAAAAAGAATATGAAGTGCCACGTCCGCTAACCATTGAGGAAATACACGCAACAGTCGACGACTATCGAACTGCCGCTCTGAACGCCAAAGAGGCAGGATTTTCCGGTATCGAGGTACACAGTGCCAATGGATATCTGCTTAACCAGTTCCTTGATTCCAAAACTAATCTTCGTGATGATGAGTATGGTGGCAGTCCCGCAAACAAATACCGCTTCTTAAGGGAAGTGCTGGCTGCGGTTCTTGAGGTCTGGCCTTCTGGAAGGGTTGGCGTGCGGCTTTCACCAAACGGTGTCTTTAACGATATGGGGAGTGAAGATTTCAGAGAGACGTATCTTTATGTCATCAAAGAGCTGAATAAACTCGATCTCGGGTACGTACACATTATGGATGGTCTTGCTTTTGGTTTTCATGAAAAAGGAGAGGCAATGTCACTTTCTGATTTCAGGGAGCATTATGATGGAGTCATCATTGGGAATTGTGGATACAGTAAAGATGATGCTGAACAGCGGATAGTAGAGGGCACAGCCGATATAGCAGCAATTGGCCGCCCATATATCAGTAATCCTGATCTCGTCGAACGCTGGCAGAACGACTGGCCTTTAGCACCATATGAGGACATGTCCCTCTGGTATACGAACGAAGCTGAAGGGTATACAGATTATCCGACATACTCTGCTTAAGACTATCTCTTAATACAATATGGTTCCCATAAATCGTATTCGATTTATGGAAACCGGCGTATCGTGCAGGAGGCATTCCTGGGCAGCCTCCAAAACTAGAATACACCTCAAAGGATCTCTTATGAGCAGAATAGCAATTCTCCCTTGTGATGTAGAAAGTAGAGGTACATACCTGAGTACACAGACGCTACCCAATGATTATATGAGTGATTTTAGTTTGATGGGTTTTGTGGTGGAACACTACCATGATGCACTCAATGTATTGGAATCAGCAGGCTACACATTAGAAAAATACGAATATGGAGCAGAGGTTCATATTGATGGTCATCGCCATCTTCTCAAAATCCAAAAACTCTTTTCCTTACACAATCTCACCAATTCGTATTCCGATGTTGCCGATACGCTATATCAGGCATGATAGTGAGGTGGCTGTCTGGTGGATAGTCCCAACAATGTCCAGGAGGCTGTTCCACAATGGCCTTTCGAAGTCTACGCTATCTGCCCAAACTCTTCGGAATTTTCTAAAAATAATGCTCGCAGGTAGCGTAGACTCGGATATCGAATATATGGCTGTTCTTATTCTTTGAAAATGTCTCGATGTAACTGCTCACAGGGCACCAAATCTTTCCGCGATCAGTCTGGTTTACGTATGACATTATGGCTTTGCTTGATTTTTCGAAAATGCCTTGATCTGTGAAAAAAATGCTATAAGCCGACAGACTCCTAGCTGTTTTTGAAAGAGCGAAAGAGCGTGTTGCTTTAACCTACGGCTAGGATAAGACGTTTTCATTTGATCTTGGTGAGCAATTTTTCTTAGCAGTTAAGCTTTAGAGAAGAAAACATTGTATCCCAGAATGCTGTTATGAACGTATGCGCCATATAACTAACTGGAATCACATTGTTATAGAAATAGCTGATGCGATCAATCTGATATATTCAATGTAACTATTTGACCTTGTCTCATCAAATGCGCATTATTACTATGGTTTAGGTTGGTTAATACTACGATGTGTTATAGGTAATTTTGTCATTGTCATATTGGAGATTTTATGATCGCTACACGACGTTTTTCCGTATTGGTTGCATCTCTGCTGATGCTTTTTGTTCTGCCGTTTACTGGAGCAGCTGCTGAGTTTAAGTTTACTGCTATTCCGGATCAGGATACCGCACGGCTCCAGCAGCGGTTTGGTAAAATTGCTGATTATCTGAGTAAAGAACTGGGGATCAAGGTTACCTATGTTCCTGTGAAATCCTACTCTGCATCTGTACAGGCATTTAAAAATAATGAAGTGCAGATGGCATGGTTTGGCGGTCTATCGGGTGTTCAGGCGCGCCTCGGAGTTCCCGGTTCTGTAGCTATAGCACAGGGTGAGGAAGATGAGCATTTTGTCAGCTATATTATTGCTCATAGTTCCACCGGGCTCAAAGAAGGTGATGTGCTGAGCGACGGTATTGCCGGGAAAACCTTTACCTTTGGCTCCAAAGGTTCCACTTCAGGACGACTGATGCCGGAATATTTTATCCGTGAACATTTTGGTAAAAGCCCGGAAGAGTTGTTTTCCCGTGTAGGTTTTAGCGGCGATCATTCAAAAACAATCGCACTTGTTCAGTCCGGTAGTTATGAGGTTGGCGCAGTGAATTTCAAGGTTTGGGAAAAGGAGATGGAAGCGGGGAATATTGATCCTGCCAAGATTTCGGTGATCTGGAAGACTCCGGAATATCCTGATTACAACTGGACTGTACGAGGAGATGTAGACAGCACCTTCGGCGAGGGTGTTACCGCCAAAATCCAAAAGGCGCTTCTTAATATTACAGACCCTGAATTGCTGAGTGCTTTTCCGCGGAATCGCTTTATTCCTGCCGATAATTCTATGTATCAGCCAATTCTTGATACTGGTAAAGCTATTGGTGTTTTTCGATAATTCCCGTCTCATGACGAGATGATATCTGTGAATCCTGGTTATGAAATACATTTTATCCATGAGGTGTCAGAAGCATGTCGGCGATAAAATGTATTTCGACCATGGTTAAGAAGATACTACCTCGATGTGGAATGATACTTTTCATTTTGTCCAGTCACGATCTTATCTGATATTTATATGTCATTTTCATCATCACGAACGCTGCTTTCACTGGTGGGCGAAGATATTTCCTATACAGATTTTGTCGCCTTAAAAGGGATTACGCTCTCTATTGCAGAGGGCGAGAAGGTAGCGCTGATCGGTCAGAGTGGTGCTGGCAAAACAACACTATTGCGTAGGCTCTACCAGCTGCAGCCCGAGCTGTGTTCATTTATTCACCAGCATCATGCGCTGGTTCCGCAGCTCTCTGTTTTCCATAATATCTATATTGGCAGGCTTGACGCTCACTCAGTATTTCAGAATCTGCGTAACCTTGTTCGTCCTGTTCAAAGAACTATTGACGAGATTATGCCCATCGCAAAACAGCTTGGTCTCGAAGATAAACTCTTTATCCGAACAGGTGAGCTTTCAGGTGGACAGCAGCAGCGGGTAGGGATTGGCAGGGCTTTATATCGGGGCGGATCTATTCTGATGGCCGATGAACCGGTTTCTTCTCTTGATATTGTTCAGCGTGAAGAAATAATGGAGTGTATTGTCGAGGCAGGGAAAACTGTCGTTTCGTCATTACATTCGATCAATCTTTCTCAACGCTTTTTTAAGCGGATTATCGGCTTAAAAGATAAAGCCATCCTTTTTGACCTGCCTGTTGATTTGGTTTCAGACAACCATATTCACGAGTTATATAATTAGCTGATGCTGCGCACCAGTCTCTATTTTGTGTTGATTGCTGTTGTTGCATTTGTCGGCGCGGATATCTCAATATCAACGTTTGACCCCTGGCAGGAGCTACAGAAGCTCGGTTTGGGTCTGCTTACCCCTGATTTTTTCAGCCTGCCGGAATTCTGGTCTGCACTGGTCAACACCGTAAGTTTTGCCCTGATTGGCATTGTTGGTGCTGTGATCATGGGTTCGGTACTGTCACTATTTTTTGATTACACATCTGTTCGGCTTTTTTGCGCCTTTATCAGATCCATTCACGAGCTATTCTGGGCTTTTATCTTTATGCCGATTGTTGGGCTCAACAGCCTTTGCGGCATACTTGCCATTGCTATTCCCTACGCCGGGGTGTTTGCAAAAGTCTATGCTGAGATCCGTCAGGAGTCGGATACCAGACCAGCTGATGCTCTGCCCGCAGCTACCTCACGAATAAGCGGCTTTCTATATACGACCCTACCGGTTATCTATCGAGATATTAAAAATTACACCTCGTATCGTTTTGAATGTGCTTTGCGCTCAAGTGCCATTTTAGGATTTATCGGCCTGCCGACTCTTGGTTATCATCTTGAGACAGCATTTCGCGAAGGTATGTACAGCGAGGCGGCAGCACTGCTCTATGCTTTTTATCTGCTGATTATCTCAATCCGCTTCTGGGCCAAACCAAAGTTTATTATGGTTCCATTATTAGCGGCATTGCTCCTTACTTCATGGGATGTTTCACTGTCTGTCGCCAATATCGTACGATTTTTCACCTACGATATTCTTCCCTGGCCAATGCGGGCTGATGGTTATTATGCTGGTACACAGGCGTTATCTATGCCGTTGATGGAAATTGGCAGATGGGCCTGGGATATTCTCATTTCAGCAGCATTGCCGGGGGCATGGTCTACAATACTGCTTACTCAGATTGCCCTTGTCTGCACGGCTATTTTCACGCTAATAAGCTTTCCGCCCGCCAGCCGCACCTTCTTTTCAAAGCCGACTACCGGTTGTGCCCATACTCTGCTGATAATTTTTCGAACAACACCTGAATATATCCTGGCCTATGTCTTTCTCCAGCTATGGGGGCCTTCAATGCTGCCTGCTATTTTGGCGCTGGCTCTGCATAATGGTGCAATATTATCGTTTCTCACAGCACGGAATGTCAATCTACTTGAATTGCCGATAGACACTTCACCCAATAGAATTAACCGCTATTTTTACGAAGTCCTGCCAAGATGTTATGGCCAGTTTCTAGCGTTTCTGTTTTATCGTTGGGAAGTAATCATGCGGGAGTCTGCGATCCTGGGCATTCTCGGGATAACAACTCTCGGTCATTATATCGACAGCGCCATCACCAGAGATCATCTTGATACTGCATTATTTCTTATTCTGATCACCGCTTCCCTGAATATGGGTATCGATTCACTTTCTCAAATAATCAGGAAACGGCTGCAAATCTCTGCGCACCTTGAAACGCGGGTCTCACCGTAGAAAGCCGTTCTATCGCACCTTCTCTCTCTTGTGTTATTCCCGAACAGATAGTGTTCAGTCGAAAACTTTACTTCACCTCAAGCAGCACTGCAGGCTGTGTGTCCTCAGGTTGTTTAATGCTGGTTGAGGAAACAAGCAGCCGTGTTTTATCAATGGTATGGGTATCGGAGAGGTACGTTTGAATTTCTGCAGCCCGTTGTTGGCCAAGTTCTCTTAATGACTGTTTCTGCTCACCATTTAGGTCAACAGGGTTGGCCTTCTGGATTTCACGTTCTTCCTCGCTGAATAACTCCCATGAGGCGACCAGCGGAATGAGTTGCAGATCTGTTTCCGGTCGCTCTTTTAAGATTGTTGCTATCCTCTCAAGATAGTCCGTTTGCTCTTTGAGAAGTATTCGTTCACCTGGTTGGAACTGAATTGGAGGCAGATTAACCTGCATCATCTCTTCGCCAACTTTCATGCCGACATAGGCAAGCGCAGCATATGGGCCGAGGGCATACACAAAATAGGAAGATGCTGCAGAAACAATCGATTTACTGAGCGCTGTCACAACAATGTCGGATATGCCGACAGATATATCATTAACTGGTCCTGAGATCGGAATATCAAGGTTGATATTTCTGTCGCTGTCACGAAGCATGGCGAGTGCAGCATCCAGAGGGATGGGTAACTGGTTGTTGAGTTCGGTCGCAAGTTCCTGCGAGATGGTTTCTGTTTCAAGCTGTTCAAGAAATACAGAGTTTTTCAAATCAAGTGTATCATCGATAAGCTTCAGCTTACTCTCAATCTTCAACTGTCCTCCCGCTAACGCAGTTCCTACTGATTGAACCGTGTAGGATGACAGGCTGGTGAGCGGATAATTTTTCACTATGAGATCAAGATTAATGGTTGGTTTTTCATTGAAGGGAGCGAGATTACCAGAAATTTTGATGGGTGCCCGTTGTTCAAGATTGCCTTCAAAAAGAAGGTCCATCTGTTTTTCCTGCCGCGTTGAATCAAGGTCGGTTACCTGAAATTTTCGTATGCTAAGATTGGTTGAGTACGGTACGGCAAGTGTCTGATCTATAAAGCTGACATTCGAATTACCGGATAAGAGGATTTCGCCGAACGTGATTGGGGCTGGCGGACTCTTCTCTTTAGCTGGAAGTTCTGCAGCGACATCTTCGCCAGTCTCCGGTGCCGGTATTTTCATCGCTTCAAGCCGTTGGCTGAAGTTCATAACGCCGTCTTTATCCCGTACGATATCGGCCCTTAATCCTGAGAGATTGAGTGTGTCGCCTTTGAGCCCCGAGCCAGGATCATAGCTGATTTGATCGAGGTTAGCGTGGGACAGGGACAGGACATTTTTATCTTTACTGTTTTCTTTACTGGTGAGGAGTGTAAGTGTCTCAATAGCTATATCTCTGGCAGAAAAATTCTGTTGTACGTTTGCACGAATGTCCTTAACGCTGAACTGTTGTAAACCGGTCAGTATTGTCTCGTTTAGGGTTGATTTAACCTGTAAATTTTCCAGAGCGGTTTCTGCGATGGTAAAGTTTTCCAGATCACCTGTTGCCAGTCCGCTAAATGAAAGTGTGGGAAGGCTTACTACGAGAGGCATGTCGCCAGGAACAGTTGTCTGAATATCTTCAGCGACGATAGTGCCGATTGTATAGTTTGAGCTGTTGCTGATGTTGATTGTATTGATAGTCAGACTGTTGAGTCCAGCTTTAAGACCAGCGCCTTCACTGCTCTGATATTCGAATCGGCCGAGTTTGATGCTGCCCTGTGTATTCAGTTTGCCCTGATCGGTTGCTTCGAAATGGACCTTTCCTTTCCATTGCATGGCTTCTTCAGTGAGTGCAATGTCCTGCATCTCCAAGGCGGCTCCATTGATGGAGAGGGTGCCATCAGCCGTAACCTGTGCAGCTGCTTTGGCAGGGGCATTAACGGTGAGTGCACCGCCCCAGGCTATGGTATCAACGCTGGTGTTACGTTCATCTTTTTCAAGATGAATGGAGTTGGCGGTGATCTTGCCGTGATATTGAGCTTCAAATCCAGATTTTATGGAATGATTCAGGAGTACATTACCGTCAATGCTGAGATTTCCGGTGAAAACCGGAAGGATATTCTTTGTAAAAGCTGTAATTTCATCAAGGTTAAATTTTGAGATGTGTATATTGCCGCCCAACTGCAGGTCAGGGTTCACCTGTAGTGTATCTAGATCTATGGTGATGGGGCTATCATCAAGCTTTCCGGTCAGGTGAAATCTGCCGGATGGCTGACGTTCTTTTGTTGTGAAGCGGGTGAGCTCTGCAGAATCAATGCTGAGGGTCATCTCGATGTCAGGCGTGAGTAATTGCACCCTGCTATTTTTTATACGAACCTGATCGGCGCTGAGAAACCATGGTTGAGTTTTAGGTCCATCATTTTCTGATACGGAGTCTGATGCAGCATCTTTGATGTTGAATGAACCATAACGCCAGCTACCGTCGGCGAATTGCTGAAGGTCTATAAAGAGATCGTGATATTCTATCTGCTGGATATGGATATCACGTTTAAACAGTGATGTGATACCCACATTGATAACAAGAGTTGAGTGATGGAAACGCTCTTTAGAATCACTTGTGATATCAACGCCCCGAACGGTGAGCCTACCATAAAACGGGTTATAGCGAATGGACTCTATTGAGGCGCTTTCAGCCCCATTTTTAACCAGCCAGTCTTTAAGGAAATAGGATGCACCAAAAGGGAGCAGAGTGAAAAACAGGGTGATTGTTGTTAACAGACCAAGGATGATTTTTACTGAAGTGTATTGAAATATTTTTTTCATTTTTTCCATTTGCAAGTTCGATCTGTGGGAAGGGTGAGCGCTCAATAAACGTTTTTTTAACGGAGAATTACACGATATAAAATTGTTGATGGATTTGCTTGTGAAATTCACTTAATAGTGAAAAAACACGAAAAAATGTCAGTTTTATACGATGTTTTTTCATAAACAGACATCGTCAAGGCATCACCATGGGTATTATGCAGGTAGATTTGCCATTTGGGGTGTAGTGCATACTGTTCTAGGAGCCTGTCGGATTGTACCCTTATTCCCCATCTCGGCGTTATTTTCAAAAATTCAATGCTGCAGGTAAGCGAAGACTCCGATATCAACTATATGGCTGTGCTTGATTTTTCGAAAATGCCTTGATCTGTGAAAAAATGCTATAACACGACAGACTCCTAGCGTATATTTTACGGTAATGGGAAGCTCCCATTTGGTTGCACGAAAAATAAACTTTCATCAGGTATTTTTTATCTTTTTATTATGCAAGAACACAAACAGAGTTATCCGTCTCCTGACGAGAAAATTTCCAGGGAATACAAGGCGCTGTTGAGTGATGTTGATACCAGAGTTAATCAACTGGTTGACCATCGATTTAAACTTACTCTTCAATGTCGTCCGGGATGCTCGGACTGCTGTATGGAGTTTAGCGTACTGCCTCTGGAAGCTGCACATATCATTCAGCAGTTGAAATTTCTGAAGCTGGAAAAGCAGAGTGTTGAGGCGAAATGTGTAATGCTTGAAGATGATCTTTGCCGGGTATATGAAATCCGACCTGTCATTTGCCGAACTCAGGGGATGCCTGTTGCCTATGTTGATGAGATGGCCGCTACGATTGAAGTTTCTGCCTGTCAGCTGAACTTTCCCGATGATTACCCACTTGAACATGATGATTTACTCATGATGGATCAATTCAACAGCCGTCTGGCCGAGTTGAATCTGCAATATTGTAAGAACAATAATATCAATCCTGAGCGTCGTGTGCCACTTGCTGAATTAGTCTAAGTTTTTTGGGCGATATCTACAAAACCCTGAAGCAAAGCGTTGGACGCGATGGCTCGCATCAGAGATGATAGAGCCTATTGTTCAGCCGATTCCCTTTCAAATATTTGTCATACTTGATTACGGGAAGTTATTTGGAAAATTTACATTCCTAGAGTGAAGAGTCATGAGAATTACATTGATCCAAAAAATCTAACTCTCTGCCCAATATATTCTTTTGTAGACCATTACAGCGTTATCAAAAACTGGAACCAAATGCCAATTTGAGTGATAATATCGTACTCTTGCCGGGGTGACTGGCAGGAGCAATATAATCATTTTGGTTGCTTAGTATGTTGGTTAGGTGGTTGATTGTACGTTTGTTTTGCGTGCAGTGATGTGGGAATGGTGTTAAATAAAAATGGTATTTGTATATCTTGAGTAGTTTTGTATTTGTTTTCATTTAGTGCTCTCTGGCTTCAGGGAGACTGAGCTTCATCGAAAAGGTTAACGCGTCTAGAAATGAATATTGCATCAAAGCACAACATGTTTGGAACTTTAGCTATCGTCATGTTTATGACTGCGCTTTCTATGAGTATCAGCATACTCCCTAAAGAATTAGCAACAGACATAATACGGGAAAACGGCCCAGTTGAGGTTATTACCGCTTTAGGTTACATGGTTGCTGCGGGCTGGTTGTTTATAGCAGGTCTAAAGCGCCAGATACATTCAGGTGTTTCTGCAGGATTTTTAGTGTTGCTGCTTGGGCTGCGGGAGCTGGATTTTCACGCTCGCTTTACCACTATGGGAATCTTTAAGACGCGATTTTATGTTAGTCCGGATGTTCCAGTGGTTGAGAAGGTTATTGTTTCGATAATTGTCATTGCTCTTATTGTATCTATTGTAAAATTTATCAGACTTCATTATTCACCATTTTTACAATCGTTATGCAGAAAATATCCACCGGCAAGAGCAGTAGCGCTCGCTGTAGGGCTGATGGTGGTGAGTAAAATGCTGGATAGTTTTTCTGGTCCTCTCCAGTCTATTATTAACCTGGTGCACAACGATCCTGCTTTATGCATGTGGGTTATGGAAGAAATATTTGAGATGGGTATTCCCTGCCTTATACTGCTCGCAGTTCTACAAGATACCAGCGTTGAGTTACACGTCTGTTCCAGACTAAAGCATGTCCCTGAGATTTCTGCATGAGTGACGCGGGTTCCCTTGTGTCAATAAAATAGAAATAACTTCTGGGTGCTTGTCAGTGGCAATCCTTCTCAGACTGATCGATTCCGGCAGTCGCTCGAGCATCCACTTCTCCTTACGATCATCTACCCCGCAGAAAATTGCGGATGATGATGTGTTTTGAAAAATAATCGTGTTTGGTTACAGAGCATAAGGTGAGGAATGTCGTTATTTCCTAAAATTCAATGCTCGCATATAGGCGAACGAAGTGGGACTTCGATATCAACTATATGGCTGTGCTTGATTTTTTGAAAATGCCTTAATCTGAGAAAAAATTGCTATAACCCGACAGACTCCTGGATGAGGAATTGTTTACTGGTTGCTTCAGAAACATGGCCTTCCTGATGAACTCCATTTAATTATTTTTTCCAATCAGCCGATCTACTTAAAAGAAGTACAATATATTTTAGGGATAATTTCGGCAGGATGGGGCTGTTCTCACATGAGGGCTGTTAGTGTACAGCTCCATTAGACTGTTATTTACTCTCCTGATATATAAACAGAATTTCTGAATTTTGCATGTTCCTTCAGTAGCGATTCCCTGTATGGGATTTCTTGAAGTATACGTTTTTCTGCGATACTCTTTTAACAAGTAAATGGATTCATCCTGTGTTGCGTCTTATGAGGGAGAAATTTATGAAAGATACGTTCCTTAAGGTGTTTTTGTTGGTGGCGATGGTGGTGCTGCTGCCGGGGAAGACAATTTTTGCGATTGGCGGAAGTGTCAGTCACGGTAACATCTCAGTGTATAAAAATGGTGATTTGGCTGATCAGTTATCTGGTGTGAGTCCGGTTGAGGACGGGGCTCTGCTTGTATGCTATGGCAAGTGCATGGTGAAGTCTGTTGGCATCTCACTGCTTCCTTCAGATAGATCCCAGATATCTGTTACCAACATGAGCGACAGTTATAATCTATTTGTGCGGCAGGGCTGGGTTGATTTTGCCATAAGCAGTAATAAACGAAAAATCGCATTTTTTACAGAAAAAGGCAGGTATACGGTGGCCGAGGCGGTTATGGATAGCGAAGGCTATTCAACGGTCAAAGGTAGATTTGGTGTCGATGATGAGGGGCGTCCTGATATTTCCATTACTGAAGGTGAAATGGATTTTGAGATCGACAAGGCATTGGAAGCTGTCGATGAAGACAATACTCTTGCAATGGCGATTAATCCTGGAACAGAGGTCACTCAGGCTTCATCTCTCAAAACAGCAAGCCTTGCCGCAGGTGGTTTTCTTACGACTGTTATAGGATTGCAGGCAATTGATAATGATATAAGTTCAGAGCCTGTAATTGTGCCGGTTCCCCCTACGACTCCTGATTATCATGATGATACCACAGCCAGTAGAAGTAACTAGGGATTATGAATAATCGTTATCTGCAAAAAACACGATCGGCAGACTGGGTGTTGTATTGTGTGCTTCTGATGTTTCTGGTGATTCAGGGGTGTGGTGGCAAAGAGCAGTTTCAAGAGACCACATCTCTGGAGGAGTTTACTCAGGTACATTCTGCTAAAGATAGTTCTTCTACAAGAAAGCAACAGGCTATGGCAATGCCCAAGGAAAGTGAAGTCGTACAGGGAGACTACCAGCTTGGTGCGGGGGATCTGCTGTCAATAAAGGTGTTTGAATCTTCTGATCTCGATTCAGAGGTGCGGGTTTCATCGCGAGGCTATATCAATGTGCCGTTGCTGGGAGATGTGAAGGTAAAAAACTTAAGCCTTGCTGAAGCGGAACAGAAGATAGAGACCCTCTACAAAAAGGACTTTATTCACGACCCTCATGTCTCTGTGTATATACAAGAGCATGTGAGTAAACAGATCACCATTGTTGGGGCTGTTGAACAGCCGGGAACATTCAGGTTTGTGGCACAAAGGCGGCTGCTTGATGTGCTTGCTCTGGGGCAAGGATTGCGTGATAACGCAGCCTCCTATGCCTATCTGACACGAGAAGACCAGAAGACCGGAGTAAGTCATAACTATATGATCGACCTCGATGATCTGGTGAAAAACGGCAATATGGCCCAGAATCATGTGATCGCAGGTGGAGATGTTATCTATATTCCAGAATCAGGTCAGTGCTTTGTTGATGGAGCGGTGCGAAAACCGGGGATTTATGCAATCAGAAGTAATATGACGGTAACCGAGGCGGTCACTCTTGCCGGTGGTCTTGCCAGGTGGGCCGATGACGATAAGATCAAGTTGATCCGTTTTATGGGGCGCGGCCAAAAGCGGCAGATTGTCAGCCTGAGTTATCAGGACATGCAGGCAGGTCTTGGTGATACCTTATACCTCAAGGACCAGGATGTGATTTTTGCGGAATCCAGTGCCAGTAATAAGCTTTTTTCCGGAGCCGGCTTTACTCTTGGTTTTATGGGAACCGGGGTGAAATTTGATAATCCTGAACGGTAAGCATTGAGCGGTTGCTATGAAGATGCCCATCACGTTGCAGGTGTCACTCGAGAAGATGATCTACTATTTGATCATTTTCATACTAACTACAATCCCACTTGTTTTTGGTTCAGTTCACCCTGTAACAGCAGGTTTCTACGGTGCGATAATGCTGGCAGTGCTGGGAAGCTGGCTATTGATTGCTACCCGGCCGGATAAGCCGATATCCGGTTTAATCTGGTATCTGCTGCCGTTGATTGTTCTTTGTTATCAGATTCTTCAAACGATTCCTCTGCCTTTTTCCCTGATTGAACTGCTTTCGCCTGCCCGGGCAGAGAGAATAGCAATGGTGAATTATCTGGCCGATACTGATATCCGGGCAATGGCTTTGAGTGAGAACAGTAGGGCAGGAGCGCGCGGAGCATTGTTTTTGCTGGCTGTTTATGTCTTTTACTGTTCGTTGACCAGGGTTTTACAGAGTGATAAACGCAGGCTCCTGACTGTTTGTTATTGCCTTATAGCTGTTGGTGTTATTCAGGCGTTATACGGGCTTTTACAATTCATCAAACCTGGAACAGGCATTCTCTGGTTATCAATCGAGGTGAGGGCAGCCTACGGTTCTATAATTTATAAAAATCAGTACGCTTCAATGCTTAATATGCTTTGGCCGCTCGCCATTGGCTGTGGTCTTTTGCAATACTCAAAAACGAAGCGGAGAAGGTCGACAAGCAGAGCAGGAACTGAAAGAACCGGAAGGCGGCTGATTAAAAAGGGATCAACGGGCTGGCAGAAAAAAACGGTGAACAGGCTGATGGTCCAAACCGCTGCAGTTCTAATGATCCTTGCCGGGATTTTTTCTCTTTCGCGGGGAGGCATACTGGCCATGGCTCTTGTGGCGGTGTTGCTCGTAGTGCTTTTGCCCTTTTCAGCTAGGAAAAAGATCATTTTTTCAGGTCTTTTCCTGGGCGTAATCGTAAGTTATGGCACAATGTTGGGGATTGAGACGGCAGTATCACGATTTGTCTCGGTAGGTGATGCCGGGGCGACAAGAACTGATCTGTACATGTCGTCATTGCCAATGCTGGCAAATCACTGGCTGACGGGTATAGGGGCTAATTCCTATGCTGTTCTTTCTCCGGTTTATCTCAAAGGTTTCCCTGCCGATCTGCTCTATGACAGGGTGCACAATGAGTACCTGGAACTGATGATTGAATTGGGTATCCCAATGGCGCTTCTTTTTTTTGCATGGCTTTTGGGTGGGATGGCGCTTCTGGGAGCACGGATTCTGACTGCCCTGAAACACACGGGAAAGATAAAAAACACCATGCTGCTGGCCAGTGTTGCGTATGCAGGAATAGTGGGTTTTCTGGTGCATGGGCTGGTCGATTTCGGCTGGAGATTGCCTGTAAACATTGTCTATTGTGTGACGCTTCTGGCAATCACTGTCACCAGTCTTGAGGGTGTTAACGTCACTGAAAAGGTGATGGTTGATCCTGAACCAGACACCACAGCAGAAATAGCGGTTGTGGGTAATGTTTGAAACACTGGGAGGCCGTCCGGGAATGGCTTTTTTCAATAACTCTTCGGAATTTTATTAAATAATGCTCGCTGGTAGTAAATGCTCAATCTGACACACTTCTGATAGTTTTTTACAAATTCTTTTGTCTTCGAAGTCGATTATGTGCGGGGTGATGTAAAAGATGGATGACATGGATCGGATGAATATGCCTTCGGGTAAAGATAATTCCAATCAACTGGTTGTTCGCAATCAGGAGCATCGGAACCTGCCGAGTACCGAGGTCCGCGAAATAGTGAGTCAGGTCAGGGATGAGATTGATCTCCGCGACCTTATTGATATTCTTATACGACGTAAATCGCTGGTGCTTTTCAGCCTGCTTCTCTGCTTTACCATGGTGGCATTATACACCTTCAATGTGACTCCACAGTTCAGAGCCCGCGGTGTGTTGAGGGTTTCTGCATACTCAGATAATCTCACCAAGTTTGACAGTGTTGAGTCTTCGGCTTTAAAGACCCTGGAATTTCAACAGACCCAGGTGAAACTGCTGCAGAGCGAGCAGTTGGCTTCACGGGTCATCAACCGCATGAACCTGACTGAAAGTGCAGCCTTTGGTAATCGCCCTTTATCTGTCGCAGGCGTTGAGGAAAATAAGGGACTTTTTGCTACGCTGAAAAGTTTTGTCCGGCCGGAGGAAGATTCGGCAACGCTTAACCTGTTGAGCCCGCTTGAGCTGCAACAGGTTATTTTTGATAAGACTCTTGTGCAGTTTCAGGCGCTATTCGGCGTGAGTCCTGTTCGTAATAGTGAATTGATCGAGGTCTCGTTCAGTACAGTCTCACCCGCCATGGCTGCCGAGGTGACCAACGTGATTATGGATGAGTTCATTAATATGCATATGGACAGCAGGTTGCGGACATCACGTGATGCCACACGATTTCTGGAAAAGCAGATCAATGCAGCCCAGATCAAATTGGAAAAATCAGAGAAAGAGTTGCAGGAGTTTGCTCGAAAAATAGGCATTGTTTCGCTTAACCCGAAGATGAACCTTGTTATGCGTCAGCTCGAGGAGTTGAATGATGCACTGGCAAAAGCGCGTTCAAAACGTATAACTCAGGAAGCTATTTACGAGCAGAATAGCGAGTTTGACTCGCAAACCAATTTTCGAACCGTGGAAAACGAACTGATCCAGAAACTTAAAAGCCAGCATGCGACTCTTCTGGCGGAATATCAGGAGCTGGGGACAACGTTTAAACCCGCCTACCCCAAGATGAAGCAGCTGAAAGCCTTAATGGATGAGATCGAAAAACGGATCACTGCGGAAAAAGAGGATATTCGGGAATCAATAGAAAATGAATACAGAACAGCCTTCAAAACAGAGCAATATCTTAGTGTACGCACCGAAGAGCAGAAAGAGCGGGCAATGGCTCTGGAGGAGAAAGCCACCCAGTACAAGATCTACGATCGTGAGGTAGAGACAAATAAATCTATCTATCAGAGTCTTCTTCAGCGCTCAAAGGAGATAGAGGCCACAGTAGGAGCAGCTGTTACCAATATTCAGGTGATTGATACCGCGAGGCCGCCACTCTACCCCTTTAAGCCGCGGGTCTCCATGAATCTGATGATCGGGTTGGCTCTTGGCCTGGTTGTGGGGATAGGCTCGGCACTACTCTATGAATACTTTGATAACACCATAAAACATCCTGACGAGATGGCGGATCGATTTGGAATTCCGGTTCTTGGGATAGTACCCTTTGACCGGGATGCTGTTGATAATCGTAGAGGCATGGCAATGAAGTTTTTTTCAGATCCTCGCTCACCTGTCGCAGAGGCTGTTCGTACGACCATGACCTCGCTGAGACTTTCTGTTACCGAGGAGCCGCCCAAAACCATACTGATGACGTCCATTCTTTCAGGGGCCGGAAAAAGCTCACTATCGTGCAATTCATGTTTTTCGTATCTGGCTGAAGATGACAGATGTTTGCTGATTGATGTGGATTTACGTAAACCAAGTCTCCATCATGTCTTTGATAGTGGTAATTCCAGCAAGGGGTTGTCGACGGTATTGAGTGGTATTTCTACACTCTCCGAGGTTATTACCCAAACAGAACACGAAGGTCTGGATTTTATAAGCAGTGGACCTCTTCCGCCAAATCCTGCTGAGTTGCTTTCATCAAAGAGAATGCGTCAGTTGCTGCAGATCGTCTCGCAGAAATATGACAGGGTAATCCTTGATGGGCCGCCGTATCAGGGTTTTGCCGAGATTTTAGTGCTTTCAAATATGGTTGACGGGGTGATGCTGGTGTCTGTTGAGGGTGATACCCCGCGTGAAGGGGTGAAGCATTTCCGCAGGTCCATCACCAATGTGGGGGGCCGGATTCTTGGCACAATTATCAATAAGAGCGGTAAGAAGAAAGGGTTTAGCAACGGCAGCGGTTATAAATATTACAGCTATAACTACGAGTATGGGCAGGAGCTGGAGACGGATACATAATGGGTATTCTAGGCTTAGTTCAACATAGCACTATCAGATTCAGTATTGCTGCACTGCTCTCTGGATGTGCTGTTGTGCTCATGTTTTTAGCCATACAAGACCAGCGTATTTTCACTGCTAAACGAATAGACAGCATTGACGTGGTTGTAAAGGATGCGCGGCTGTTAACCAGATTGGCCGAGCAGAAATATCTTATCGATGCAGACCTGGACACGGCGTCAGATCTTGTGGAAGAGGCGCTTACACTTACTCCGTATCATGTTCCGGCATTATTACTTTTAGCGCAGATTCTTTATGATTCTGGAGATGCAGAGAAGGCCAATGAGACACTTGATTATATTGATAAGCTCACAACAGATATAAAGCGATATCGTTGGGAAAAAGCCCTTGTGTCCTACCAGTTTGGCAGGACAGAGATGCTAGCCGAAGATATTAGTTACATAGCTCGTGAAATTGGTGGTCCTGTCGGAAATAAAGCTTTGCGGCTTGCATTCAGCACCTGGCAGGAGCCGGAAGAGCTTTTAAATAAGCTTGGGCCTGACGCATTGATGGTCCTTTTTAACTATGCGGTCCGTTATCCTCATCTGGATAAGGCGCTTTTTTTCTGGGAGCAGGTAGAGGCGCGCGGGCTTGATTGGCGGAAAGATGATCTGCTGACATTTGTTGATATGCTGTTCAATATGGGACGACTGAAGGAGAGCGCGGCTATCTGGAAAAAGCATTTTAATCCAGAGACAATTGTTTATGACGGAACCTTTTCAGAAGATTTCAGGCAACATGCGTTTACATGGAGAAGCAATAGTGACAGGAGTTTTACCTATAGTTTCGAACCACCAGTAACCGAATCAGATAAAAGGATTCTGCACTACCGGTTTACGGGCTGGGATAATCCTGAGATTTCATATATTTCACAGGTAATTCCATTGGCAGGAGGTGACCGATATAGTCTGACTTTTGAAATAAAGAGCGATCAGCTGACTACAGATAAGCGACCGTTTATCGATGTGGCTGGATTTAACTGTAACGATGGAAACGTTGTAGAGACCAATATGGTTGCACCGGCTCAGGATTGGACAACATATCGACTTGATTTTGAAGTGCCCGAACAATGCAGTGCAGTGATGTTGCGCTTTCGACGGCAGGAGAGCCTGCAGATAGACAATCGGCTGGCCGGCGATATCTGGCTGCGAAGTATGGCGATTGCAGAGCAGGAGAAACCGTACACAGTGGCTAAAGGTCCTATGCAATGACATCAGAGCAAAAACTGCATATCAGCAATCTGCTGAAGGGCTATGGAAACAACAGGTCCAAAGAGACGCTGATAAGCCTTGTTGCTGAAGAACGCGGGATGCTGGCAGTTTGCAGAGCTGTGCTCAAAGAGGTGTATAGTAACCAGGATGGTATGCGTGACTGGATGAAGGAGGAGTGTATCTCGGGAAAAATAGATTTGCAGCTTTTTCTTTATGATCTCTCCGCTGTAAGCGATATGTTTTCTGAGGAGAAGAACAAAAAGGATAAGCGATACACGCTTCTAGGCATTCCTAGTGGTTCAAGCGCTGAAACCATCAAGAAAGCATATCGAAGGCTAAGTAAGAAGTATCATCCGGATAGCCCTGAAAATACACATACCAAAGATCCTGATAAATTTATTGAAATAACAAAGGTATATAAAGAATTGCTCGAAAAAGAGAGTAACGGCGGAGGACTTGAGGATATCCGCCCGGAAGCAGGTACGGCAACGAGTAGAGGGAAAAGTGGTAATCCCATACAATCAAAACAGAATACTCAGTGGTTTCAGGCTTCGCGGTTGAAGAGTTTTCTACGTCCTCGAAAGGTTTACCTTTGGTCTCTTGGTTGTGTGTTGTGTGTGGCTGTTATTTTGGCTTCGATTTCAATGATTCAGAAAAAGCGGATGATGCTCGCCGGTTTGCAACAGAGTCGGGGTGAGGTGGCGGCGTCAACGGCAGTGGTTGAAGAAGTTACTGAAGAACAACCGTCCCTTGTCGTAGTTGAAGATCTTTTGCAAGATTATGAAAATAATGAAAATTTTGAATTAGACATTGTTGACGTTGCAGCTCTCCCTCAAGAACTGACAGAGATCGTTATGCTGGATGAGAGTCGGGAAGAGCCGAAAGAAGAGGTGCAACTTGTTTTAGAGGAATCAGTATCCATTGAGGATGAACAACCCTCTACAGCCGCACAACTAAGGGTTTCAATCCTCAGGGATTCACAAAAAAGAATCATCGACTCAGC
The DNA here is from genome assembly GCF_005116655.2 of Desulfosediminicola flagellatus. GTDB lineage: Bacteria > Desulfobacterota > Desulfobulbia > Desulfobulbales > Desulfocapsaceae > Desulfopila > Desulfopila flagellata. Next base: position 6,344,777 of record NZ_CP050698.1, read on the forward strand.
ATCTCCTGCCGAAGAGGTGATGAATGAAGATATATCAGGGATACCGGATAGCAGAGGCAATCTGATAGCCACACAGCCTCGCCATCCGGTTGAAGCTGCACTGCAACAGATTGACTGGACTGATCAACATCGAGCAAAGAGCCCGTTGGTACAAACAGCCTCAGTAAGCTCAACAGTTCAGCACGTGAGTACATCACAAGCAACTGTCGATCTGCAGACACGGGTAGACCGATTCCTGCAAGAGTATATCAACGCCTACGAGCAAAGAGATCTGGATCTTTTCGCCAGGTATTTCTTTGAAGATGCCAGCGAGAACGGCGAGCCATTTGCTGTAACGCAGGCCGCATATGTAAAGCTTTTTTCAGTAACATCCGATCTATCCTTAAAGATTGTGAATACTTCATTGAAAGAGGATGAGGACGGTGTGGAAGTCGATGGCCGTTTCAAGGTGTACTGGCATTATAACGATTCGGGAGTGATGTTCGGTAAAGGTGCAATCAGCATGAAGCTCGCTGAGTATCGCGGAGAGTTTCGTGTGAAGCAGCTTAACTACATTTTTGATGAGTGAGCGAAGAGACCCAAAGAGGTAATTGGCTCTAATGAGAAAAACAGTATTCAGCATATTCAGGCGAAACGGGGTGGAGCATCTTGCCCTGGCTGGAAATCTTGTGAGTAACCCGAAGTTCTGGATTATTCTGGCAAGCGATACTGTTTTGCTTTTTGCTGCGCTCTATTTTTCGTATTATCTGCGTTATGAGCACATTCTCGATTTGCAGGGTTTGTTTGACCCATATTTTTCTATTTTCTCTCTTATTCTTTTAATAAAATTGCCCGTATTTTATTTTTTCGGTCTTTATCGCGGAGTCTGGAGGTACACGGGTACTCGCGACCTGATAAATATCGGTAAGGCAATCTGCTTCTCGTTTATTCTCGTGCTTACAGCACTGCTTTATATCAACAGGTTTGAGGGGTTTTCACGCTCTGTCTTCATTATGGATGCGGTTTTTTCATTTCTCTTTGTCAGCGGCCACAGGTTGTGTATACGCTATTTGTATAAGGGAAAGAATGGTGCGGGAAAGCTCTTGTATCTCCCTAAAAAAACACAGAAGAAACGTTTGCTGCTCATCGGGGCAGGTGATATCGCCGAAAAGGTGCTGCGGGAGATAACCGGAAATAGTGATTCCGGCTATGAACCTGTCGGTTTGCTTGACGACGATCTTGGTAAAATTGGGCGGAAGATACATGGCGTACCGGTTTTGGGAACCATCATCAATCTTGAAAAACATGTGAGCAGAACCCATGCGCACGAGGTTCTCATTACAATTGCCGCGACAGGTACAAACGAGATGAAACGGTTTGTAGACCTGTGCAGGATTACCCGGTTGCCGTTTAAAATTATTCCCTGTTTCAGTGAGATTCTTGACGGGAATGTCTCTATTCGGGCAATCCGAAATATTTCCTATAAAGATCTTCTCGGCAGGGAGAAGGTTGAGCTTGAGCAGGATAAAATCGGCGAATACATCTCCGGTGCAACGGTTCTGGTGACAGGTGCAGGCGGTTCTATCGGCTCTGAGCTCTGCCGCCAGCTTGTTCGTTTTAAGCCTGCAAAACTTATTCTGTTTGATAGCAGCGAGGAAAACCTTCACAATATCCAGATGGAACTCATCCACGAGCATAAGGTGGATGATGTGGTGCCGGTTCTTGGCCAGGTGCAGGATGTAAATCTGGTGCGACTGGTGTTTAGCAATCACAAGCCTCAGGTGGTGTTTCATGGTGCCGCGTATAAACATGTGCCTCTGGTTGAGCGCAATCCATGGGAAGCTGTCTATAACAATATTATAGGTACCCGAGTGCTTATCGAAGCCTCAATTCTCTTTCAGGTCGCAAGGTTTGTCCTTATCTCAACCGATAAGGCTGTTCGGCCGACAAATGTAATGGGGGCTTCCAAAAGGTGTACGGAATTGCTGTTAAAAGCGTATGACCGTATGAGTTGGGATGGACGTTTTAGTAATCACTGGGAAGGTCTTTGTCAGAGTGGTGTCGAATTGAGCTCCTCCGCTGGCAACCTGTATGAACTGCATAAAACTCGTTTTATGGCAGTGCGGTTTGGCAATGTTATCGGCTCTTCCGGCTCTGTTATCCCTCTGTTTAAACGACAGATAGAAAAGGGTGGGCCTGTTACGGTCACCCACCCGTCCATGACCAGATATTTTATGCTGGTTGAAGAAGCTGCTCAGCTTACCCTGCAGGCTGGTGCAATGAGTGATGGTGGAGAGATCTTTATATTGAAGATGGGCAGGCCGGTAAATATCGGGCGTATGGCGAGAGATCTTATAAAGCTTGCGGGAAAAGAGCCGGATACAGAGATCGACATAAAATATACTTCGCTAAGAGATGGTGAGAAGCTATATGAGGAACTTATTACTGTCGGTGAAGGAATTGTTAAAACGGATCATGACAAGATTCTGGTGTTAAAGAGTGATCCCGCTGTTGCATGTGATAGTCTCAACAGGCACATCGATATTCTAGAAGAGCAATCGAAGGATTGTGACGGACCGGCAATAAAACGAACCTTGAAGATGATGATACCGGAATATATGCCGGATATGGAGTCACGATCAATTCATGAAACCGATCCTGTCGGTTATTCTGAAGAGGTAGCCATGAAGGTAATCAATTAGGAGCGACTGGAAAAATAATCTGTGTAATACGTGGTAGCCGAAATACGTAATCACAATTGAAGGTAATGAAGTTTGGAGCAATAAGAGAGTCTGTATTATGTGTGGAATAGGCGGCTACCAGTTACGACCATCAACAGACGAACAGTGTGGTGAATTGCTTGGTATCGTGCGGGAAATGCTCAATCATCGCGGGCCGGACGCCAATGGCAGCTGGCAGAGTGAGGATAAGCAAACCGGCCTTGCCCATACCCGTCTTGCCATCGTTGATCTGAGTTCTGCCGCAGCACAGCCGATGTGTTCTGTTGACGGTCTATTGGCAGTGACGTTCAATGGTGAAATTTATAACTGGCGTGAATTGCGTAAAGAGTTACTCCAGTCAGGCGCTATCTTTCAAACTCAATCTGATACTGAAGTTCTGTTGCATGGGTATATTCATTGGGGGCGTGAACTCTTACAGCGGCTGCGGGGAATGTACGCTTTTGCTCTCTTTGATTTTAAACAAAGTATTCTTTTCTGTGCCCGAGATAAAATCGGGAAGAAACCGTTTATCTATAGCCTGAGTGAACAAGGTTTTTTCTTTTCTTCTGAGATTCCCCCACTTCTGACTATGGCGGATACGGTTGGGATTGATACATCCATCGATCAGACCGGCCTTGCCAATATGTTGTTGCATAATATCCGTCATATTCCTGAACCGTTAACAGGAATTAAAGGGATTAAGAAACTACGACCGGGTCATGCCCTCATTGTGAAGAATGGGGTTATTCAAGAGCATTGGCGGCACTGGAGACCGGAGCAGAGAAAGAGTACGACAGCCGGAGAATTGCTTGGGCTACTCGAAGATGCAGTTGCTGTCCGGTCAATGGCGGATGTACCTGTGGGAGCCCTGCTTTCAGGTGGAGTAGACAGCACTGCCATTGTTGCTCTTATGCAAAAGACTGTTGGGCAACCGGTAAATACCTATGCCTTTGGCGTAAATCCAGCAGATGAAGATTTGCGCCGTGCCCGCTTCGCCGCTAAACATCTCGGAACCACTCATGAAGAATTCTACTTTAATCCGGACTGCCAGTTTGAGATTTTTAAAAGCATGCTGGTAACCTATGGCGAACCGTTCATGCTTTTGCCTCTGATTCATGCGTATCAACTTTCCGAAGCGATACATGCTGATGGAATTAAAGTGGTGTTAAACGGTAATGGCGCTGATGAACTATTTTATGGATACACCGGTCATCTGAGAACCGCACGGGTGAGTCACGTGTTAAATCGAATTGGTTGGCTGCGCCATGTTCTACCAGAGAATAGACATCCTGTTCTATCGGTGCTGGGAGCGAAGCCGGGTATGCGCAAGGCAACCATGTATCAAAGAAAGGCGGAAAGCTGCTGGCCGAGAGTCATGCAGGACGATGTTGTAAATACGCTCGAGCATGCGGCAAGTACAGAGATGGCAGCCTGGGGGGAATTGCTGCCTCATCATGATTTTATTGATGAGTCCAATTATGTCAGCCTGCTTGTCGAAAACACTCACTCATTAACGCTTGCCTCAGATCTTCCGGCAATGATGGCCTCTGTTGAGATGCGTTCACCATTTCTTGATCAGGAGGTTATCGCTGCGGCAATGGGAATACATTTTACCGACAAGGTGCACGGTCCGGCTGATGGCAGCGGTCTTAAAAAGATTTTGCGAACTGCTGTAAGCGGGCTCGTTCCTCCAGAATTACTCAATGCCCCTAAGCGTGGCTTTGGGATGGGGGTTCAGGAAAAAGATGTGCTGCTTGGACCATGGTGGAGCCATGCAAATGAATTGTTTCATGAGTATCCCGAAATGGGAATGTTTGATTCTGCAAAGATTCAAGATATGTGGACGAGTGCTTTGCTGAAGAAGACAGGGCAGTGGGATCTTTTAGCAAAATTGTTTGGCATAGGCCTTTGGGCTAGAGGAATGCAATATCAATGAGTGATGCTGGTATTCTAAAACTTACGACGAATCTTCAACGGATAACTACCCCGTTTGATGTGATAGGAGATATGGCGGAGGGTAAAACTGTACTCAATGTCGGTGCGGTCGGCGGGATTGAAGGATATTTGCCGGATTCAAAGGAGGTATGGCTTCATCATAGACTCTGTAAAGCTGGAAGAGAAGTGGTCGGTATTGATATAGATACTGACTCAATCAACTATGCAGCCAGGTACGGTTACATAATTGAGCCGATAAACTGTGAAACGATGAAGATAGACACCCGGTTTGATCTGATCGTTATGTCTGATGTGATTGAGCATGTGAATGCACCTGTACTGGCAATCGAAAACCTTCTCTCGCATTTAACGCCGGCTGGTCATCTGATTATCACTACACCAAATGGAACGGCCGGGAATGTTGCACTCAGAAGTTTATTTAGAAGACGGGTGCATGTATTTAATGACCATGTGGCGATTTACTATCCGGAGCATTTTCAGGTTATCTGCAACAGATTGAAGTGCTGCCTGGAAGCAATCTATATGTTTGATCATATCGATAAAAGATGCCTGGAAACCAGAGTGAAGTCGTATCTGTTCAAGGTGTTGACAGGTATATCTCCCAGGTTGGCAAGTTCAATGATGGTAATCATCGCAAAAACATGAAAATTTCAGAGAATACACGTGATGTATGGAAAGTATGGTTCAGTCATACACGTTCCCGTTGTCATCTACATTTTAATCTTGAAGGAGGGACGATATCTTCGCATATCACAATGTGTACTGAAGCTGCAAAGAGAAAGATGCAGCAATTGGTGGAAGATTTTCCTCAGTCATTTCGACCCAAGACTATTCTAGAGATAGGTGCTTCTGTTGGCTTTAACTCCCTTGCTCTGTCAGACCTGTATCCCGATGCGGTTGTATACAGTGTTGAGCCGGATAATGAAGCAGTGTTGGTAGCGGGTGCGATGGCTTCGGACGCGTCAGCAAAATATCAACCCGTGACTGGTGCCGGGGAGTTTTTACCCTTTGGAGACGGCTACTTTGATCTTGTTATTTGTCATACAGTGATTGAGCACGTGAGTGATGTGGAACGGGTTGTCAGTGAAATGGCGAGAGTGCTATCACCTGATGGGTATATCCATCTGGAGGCACCTAACTATTTGTGGCCCTACGAACCTCATCTGGATGTCTGGTGCCTGCCGTTTCTGGGAAAAGCTGCGGTTAGATTTGCGGCGAGAGTGCAGGGGAAGAAAACGGAGTGTTGGTATTTGGAACATCTACAATTTGTCACTCCGTTTCAACTGACCGCATTTTTTAAACAGCAGGGATTGAGCTGGGAAAACCGGTTTAAGAAAAAACTGGCCGATACGATAGCTGGTACAGCTGAGATTCGAAAATACACGTTTTTCTCCAAGTTAATGTACCTTCTCGGGAAAGTTGGATTGGCACAGGCGGCGGGGGCTGTAGTGGTTGGCCTTGGGCTTTACCCAAGTGTACTTTATACCTTGTACAGGTCTGAACAAGGGGCAGAATGACAGGGAGCAACACCACGTGCTGATATCCATTTTTTCACGATTAACTGCACTGAAAACCTCAAGTCCGGGCTATCTCTCTGCGCTCATAAGCGGGTATCTGCTTATGGGAGCGTATATGGTTGTGCAGTTCGGCTTGACACCGCTCTATCTAAAATATCTGGGAGAGCAGCAGTTTGGTCTTCTGATGATGTTGTTGAGCTTCATCAATTTTGTTGCTGTGGGTATTACCTGGATGTCAGGCGGATTGGTTAGAAAGATCGGTGAATGCTGGGTAAAAACAGATCTTGATGGTTTTCGAGATGCAATTGTTGTTGGGAAATATGTGTATACTCTCTATGCCTCACTGGTGGTCGTGGCGGGTAGTACAGTGTTCCTCACAGCCACCTCTGTGGGAGGTAATGGTGAATCTTTTGTATATACAGTTCTTCCTGCCTGTTTTTATCTGGTTCTGAATTACGAGGCATTACCGGAACGACAAGCTTTTTTCGGAACAAACAATCAGGCAACAGGAAATTGTTTTGAACTGACCAGGGTTATTGTTTTTGCATGTCTGACGTTGTGGTTACTGCCACGTGTGCAAAATATGAGTGCAGTTTGGTATGGATTGATAGGGAGCGTGATGGTCCAGCGACTATTAACCGGCCTTTACTGGCAAAGTCATGTTGGTGGAACTGGTTGGCGGAGATTTTCACAGGAAATGAAGCCGGTGTTCAGGCGATTGGCAGGTAAGCAGGGAGCCGGCTACGTAACATATGGTGCACTTCTGCTTCTTCTTCAGGCTGATACTCTACTTGTCGGATTTGTGGGAGGTGCTGAAATGGCAGGAAAGTTCGTATTGCTTTGGAAAGTCCCTGAAGCAATTGGCTTATTGCTGTGGAAAATACCATCATCTATTGAGCCTCGTGTGATTTCACTTGATGCCTCGGGAGAGCACTCAAAACTACAAGGCATATACATTACTGGCAGGCGCTGGTTTCTGACTCTTACGGTTTTGGTTTCGCTGAGTTATATGGTGGGGGGCCACTGGTTGGCAGAACTTTGGGTAGGCGAATTTGCCCCTGATGCAGGTTGGATGTATATCGCAGGCGGGTTGGCATTATTTTTTAACACATTTGCCAGATGGCCGATTTCGTTTTCCTATGCAATGATCAGGCTGCCGGAACTGATACGTGTTGCCGGGATAGAAGTAATCGGGAAAGTGATATTCATCGGTATACTTTTTCCTTTTATAGATATTGCAGCACCAATAGTGGCTTCGGTGATTATGCATGTGGGGTATGTCGGGTGGAAGTATCAGAACATGCTTGTATTTGAAGAGGTGGAAAAATGAAAACAGTATCTATCCACCTTGGACACAATGCGACCGTGGCCTTATTTGAAGATGGAAGGGTTATGGCTGTTCTGAGCCAGGAACGTTGCGATAATATCAAAAACTCCGCGGCGTTTCCCGCTGAAGCTCTTTACGCTATTCTTTCTGAGATAGGCTGGACGGTGGAAGATCTTGATAACGTATGTATTTGCGGAAAGCAGATATACCCTACTAAGGTTTACGACTATCTATTTTCTCAGGAAAATACGATGGTAAACAGAAACTGGCTTGTGAGTTTTGCAAAAAACATGAGGGATAGTTGGATTGGTCGCACTATCCCTTACCCTTTTGACTGGATGCATGCTTTTAATTCCAAAAGATTGAGAGGTGAAGGTGGGAAAGAGTTGAGTGTAAATTTGCAGCGTGTTGGATTGAGTAACAAGCCGATTGTATATGTAGATCATCACGAATGCCATGCGCGTAGCGCCTATCATGCATTAGAAACATCTGAGAAACAGCAGCAGGCGCTTATCTTTACCATGGATGGTTCTGGAGATGATCTGTGTGCAACTGTGACTATTGCTGATGGAAATGGTCGCTGGGAAAGAATTGCTGTAACACCACCCCATGCTTCATTGGGGGGAATTTATTCGAATACCACGAGATTCTTAGGTATGAAGATTCTGGAGCATGAATACAAAGTCATGGGGTTGGCTCCGTATGCAAAAGAGCAGTACATGCTCTCGACCTATGAGCGTGTTTTTAAGCCAGTGATCCGGTTGAGTGATAAGAATTCGCTCACTTTTGAGTCAACAGTTAATGCTTCTACGTTCTATGATTATCTGTGTAAACATGGTGTAGGGGAACGGTTTGATAATCTTTCAGCCGCCTTGCAGTATTTGACTGAAACATTGGTAACACAATGGATAGCAAACGGGATAAAGCAAACAGGTATCAGCCGTGTATTTACTGGCGGTGGTGTATTCATGAACGTGAAGTTGAACCGGAAAATCCAGGAGATGAAAGAAGTTGAACAGGTCTTTTTCATGCCATCCTGCGGAGATGAGTCAAATCCCATCGGGGCCGGATATCATCAGGCAGTACAGAGTGGTGTTAAACCTGAAGCACTCGATCATCTCTATCTTGGATTGAGCTACTTAAATAGTGAAATTGAGGAATTTTTAGTTCGGAATGACTGTTACCGAAAATTTACGATAAGCCAGCATGATGATATCGAAGAGGTTATTGCTGGGCTTCTATCAAAACGAGAAATAGTTGCCAGGTTTGCAGGACGTTGCGAATGGGGTGCCAGGTCTCTTGGGAACAGGGCAATACTTGCGCACCCCAGCCATATGGAGAGTTTTTACACTGTAAATGATTATATAAAGTCACGGGATTTTTGGATGCCGTTTGCGCCATCTATTCTCGATTCTGCGGCATCTAGATATCTGAAAGGGTATGATCCGCAAAGAAGCAAGGCACCTCATATGATAACGGCATTTGCAGCAACAGAACTGGGAGTAGACCATCTGCGTGCCGCTTTGCATCAGGGGGATCATACCTTGCGACCTCAGGTTGTTGAAGAGGTTGTAAATAGCAGTTATTACAAACTGATCAGTATGTTCGAAGAGAAAACAGGGGTTGGCGCAGTCCTTAATACCAGCCTGAACCTCCACGGTTATCCATTGGCAGCAACGCCGGAACAGGCATTGTCAACCTTTGAAAATTCAGGTCTCATGCATATTGCACTGGGATCGTTTCTTATGTCCAAAAAATAAATAGTTATGGAATTATTGTGATTTTATTATGCGTTTGAAATTAATACTTAAAGTCGTTGTCGGACTTGTGTTGGCACTGGGTGTTGTGGAAGCGGGTTTGCGATATGTGGGATACCCGGCATGTTATCCAGGGCTTTTTACTTTCGATAAAGAGCTGGGATATCGATATGCTCCCGGTAACCGGAGATTTTTTACCGGGAATGATCGCTATTCTGTCTTCATAGATCGTTACGGTATACTTGATCATGTTGGACGGGGACAGGCGGATGTGCTCATCCTGGGGGATGGTTTTGTCGCCGGTCTGGAGCTTCCTGCAGCAGAAAGGCTTGCCACCAGAGTGTATAATAGTTCGAAATTAAAAACCTTAAACCTTTCAGTTCCTGGATATGGAACTGTTCAGCAGTGGCTGGCCATGAGGCGATGGATTACTGAGAACGGCCCACCTGACCACGTATTTATCGTCTATAATTTTGCTAACGATTATTTCGATAATGTACCTGCATGGGAAAGTGCACGTATTCCCGGTGTACAGGCAGATGGAAGTAATTTCTCTCTGGTGCCTCCGATTCAGCCTTCCGCCGCAGGACAGATAGCGCGGAAAATATATTGGAATAGCCGCATATGTAGTGTGTTGGCGCATGCAAGTAAACGTTTTTTTCCTGTTAATTCGGCAATGCCAGAGCAGCAGAAACTGCTTTATTCTACCAAAATGTCCGATGATAGCAGCCGTGGTAATGAGGCAACCAGATTTGCAGTGGATAAAATTAAAACACTTCGCGATCAGCATGGTTTTACACTCACCTGGATCGGTTGGCGTGATTACGGGCTGGAATTGCAGGGAGGATTATCCCAAGAGGAGGGGCTGATTGCTGAACAGAATATCGAAGAGATACTTGGGGAGGAAAGGTTCTGGAAACAAATAATTAAGGCATCCCCGAAATCCGCCGAAGAAGTACATAGCTGGGAAGAAAAATGGCTTCACCCTGGAACCAGGCATGCAAGTAGTGCGACAATTGAGCGGATAGCAGCACGCATTGCTGTCGGAATTGAGTATGAGCTAACATCGTCTGAATTGATAAGAAACGCAGATTAGAGGACATAAACAAATATCGGAGCGTGATTTGTGGTTAACTTTATCCTTTGTATAATCTGTAGCTTTGCCTGGTTATTACTGGCAGGCTTTGCTGGTCGGATTAAAAAGGATTATCTGCACCCTGCGGTTGTATTTTCCTGCCTGTTTGCGATCTCGTATCCGCTAAAGCTCCTTATGTCGTTTTACGGGTTTCATGTCCTCGATAGCATGTCTGTAGATTCCTCGGTGATAATGGCGTCGATTGCTATCTCAAATTTAGCAGGTCTGTTGTTTGTTGCGCCGTTACTCGCTCAAAAGGGAATTCAGATATCAGATACAGCGTTCAGGCTTGATGGATTTTCATTGTATGTAACTCTGTTTCTGGCAGTTGTATTTCTTATTAGCAGGCATGGTGGGATGGATGCCCTAAAGGCGATTTTTTCAACTAATGAACTGATCGCACGAATTGCGGAAAGAGGGCATGAACGAACAGGCAGTGGATTAAATGCCTTACTTGGAGAGGTCAGCACGTTTCTGCTCATAGTCTTTGCATTAAAGCTAACGAAACGCACTATGGTGGAGAATATAATTCCGTTTGTCCTCTTGATCGGAATTTCCTGGTTGGCCCTGATGCTTTCAGGATCGAAGTACAAAGCGCTGTTTCTACCGGTGGTTGTGGTTATGGCCTTTTATTATAAATGGCGAATGAAGGGATTGGAGTTACTCTCTTTTCATAGGCTTATTATAGGCATGGCGGTATTGCTGGTTTTGATAGGTGTTACCGGTTATATCCGCGGTCATGGTGCCTGGGTGGGAGAGAGTGATCATCCGCCTGTTTTACAGATGATCCATCAGTTAAGTAATTCATTTGATGCACCTGACAATCTTATTGTCCTTCTTGATAGAGTCGAAAATTGGACTGTTGGAGAGATGGGCTCTGTCATGCTGCGCGATTACCTGATTATGCCCTTTGTTCCACGAGCCATCTGGCCTGATAAACCGCTGATTTATGGCAATCAATTAGTCATGATGCATTATTTTCCTGAGCGGTTTCTTGATCATACCGGAGAAGCGATAAGTCCAAGTTTTCCCGGTGAGATGATTCTGACCGGTGGCATATTCTATATGATTGTGTGCTCTTTTACTCTGGGGGCCTGCCTGGCCTGGATATACCGAAAAGCTCAAACTCGTGGCGGGTTGTTTTTTGTGGCCTATGTCTGGTGTCTGTTAAATATGTTTAATTTTCTGCGAAGTGGTATCGGCGTGGTCGGTGCGTTTATCCTTTTTATTAGTGTGGTTTTTGCGGCTCAGGCTGTTGTAAATATAATCTCTTTTACAACAAGTAGCTTAAGGCTGTCGAGAAATCCACAATGATATATTTTTATCCTCATAGATATTTACGTGACAGGCAGCTTGATACAATTCGTCAGTGGCCGCAAAGAGATGTGCTGAACCCCATAATAACCAATCGCATGGGTGGTCAGGTTGATGCAGAGAGTGCGGGGGGAGTAAAAAAGATTCGTTCATGGAAAAAGCTCCTTCCACTTCTCAATGTGAAATTGAGACCAAAAGGGCTTCCTGCAGGGGCTGTGGTTTATGTATGGGGTGGACTGGTTAGTACAGGGAAATTTATTGTCGATCTTGATACTCCCTGGGCTATGGTTGGGTACAACCTTCGTGCCATGCCCTTGTATCGTAGAGTCATCAGGTATCTTCTGCTTTCTGAGAGATGCCTGGGGATACGCTGTATGAGCATGTCCTGCCGGGAAAGTCTGGGGCAGCTTTTCGGTGAGAAGGTCTATCGGAAGGCTGAATTGCACTATCCGAAAATTCCTCAGTTTGTAACGAAAAACGTGAATAACACTTTGAAACTATGTCGGTTTCTATTTGTCGGAACCCAGTTTGAGATTAAGGGTGGTATCTCCCTGTTAAAAGCATTTCAACGAGTATATGCGAGACGGAAAGGAGAATGTCAGCTTGACGTGGTTACCCACCTACCCGCAAAACTAGAACCAGCTGTGAAGAAGTGTAATGGTATTAATCTCTATGCGGCAGAGTTTACCAGAGGGGAAATATATTCACGATTTATGAAAAAGGCTGATGTTCTTATTTTGCCAACCTTTGTTGAGTCCTTTGGTATGGTGGCATTGGAGGCACTTGCACATGGCTTGGCCATTATAGCCACGGATGTCTATGCTCTTGGTGAGATGGTGGAAAATGGTAAGAATGGCTGCCTCCTGAAACCTCCAATATCAATTTGGGATGGTGTTATGCCATCGAAAACGTACTACAATCTTTCGTCTATTAAAAACGAGCTCTCACGGACAGATGCACGGTATTTTGAATCGGAGCTTGAAGTAGAAATAGAGCGATTTATTGATGAGCCTGAGTGGAGAAATCGCGCTAAACAGGCAAGCGTAGATTTAATGAGGCAACGATTCTCATGTTGATTTCATTCGTCATACCTGCCTGGAACGCCTCCACAACAATTAGCCGTACTCTGGATTCTATATATTGTGAACAGTGGCCTGAGTCGTTGGAGGTGGAGACTGTAATTGTTGACGATGGGAGTGAAGATTGTTCAGAGCTCAGGCAGTGTCTTTCTGAGTATTCGGGAACGATGCTTGTAGAGCATGGTAAAAATCAGGGAATTTGCGCCGCTCGAAACAGTGGGATATCAGCTTCACAGGGGGAGATTGTCATCATTCTTGATGCTGATGATGAATTAGTTGCCGGGTGGTCAGGGGTGCTTCAAGAGGTTGTCACCGAATGGCCGGGTGACGTGAATGTCTGCTATGCTGTATGTATAAATTCAACAGGCAGGCCGACTGTAACAGATCCTGAGTTTAAAGGATTCCTCACTTTGGATGATATTCTTAATGAGCGTCATTCCGGAGAGTATATCCCGCTATTTCGAGGCGAGTATGTGCGTAATAAATCCTATGTCGATCTGAATATGCGGAAGTCATGCGGAATCGTAAGTTATATCAACTTTGCTATCGATCGACCCTTCTGGGTTTCAAATCATGTATTGAGGATATATCATGACAACAGGAAGGGATCGGTTACTTCAGGATGGTTAAGCCCAGGAAAAGCCGCTGAAACACTCGAATGCTACGAGATACTCTTGCAAAAATATGAAAATCTCTACCGGGAGCATGCACCGGGAGTGTATCAATCAAAACTGCTACGAATGGCTGTTTATCGAAAGATGGCAGGGGTGCCCGGTGCCTGGAAGAAATGGTTTGAAGGCGCATCGCTCAAGGTAGTGAAGGATACGCTTGGAGCAGCACTCGTCTTGATAATGGGACGAAGGTTAGGCGGATCATTTATCTCAGCTGCGAAAAGTAGAGGAGTGATCAGAAGGTACGGTTGAGCAATTTTAAGAGGTCTGGATGGTAACCACTTGCAATCTGCAAAATGGGAAAAGTGAAAAAGTAAACAGCACAGAGTTTTCTTTGCACCAGAGGTTTGATTTTGGCGCGAACTGGTTGAGTTTTCTGAATACTCTCAATGAAGAACGTCTTTCTGAGGCCGTAGTTTCACTACAGGAATTACTCGGAGTTGAGAACCTTGAAGGGAAAAGTTTTCTGGATATCGGTTCCGGGAGCGGTCTGAGCAGCCTTGCTGCGAGAAGGCTGGGAGCCAGTGTCTATTCATTTGACTACGATCCCAAATCTGTTGGTTGTACACAGGAAGTAAAGAATCGCTATTATCCTGACGATACTGATTGGTATGTAGAGCAAGGTTCTGTACTTGATAGAGACTACTTGGCATCTTTGGGTAGCTTTGATGTGGTGTACTCCTGGGGGGTATTGCATCATACTGGAGATATGCTGGAAGGCTTACACAATGTCACTATAGCTTTGTCAGATCAGGGACTGTTATGTGTAGCTATCTACAATGATCAGGAGATTACATCAGGGTTTTGGAAAAGAATAAAGAAAATGTATTGCAGCAGCCGGGTCGGTAAGTTTTTAGTTTCATCTCTTTTTCTGCCGCTGTTTGTGGTTCAGGGGATAGTGATTGGATGTGTGAAGTATAGAAATCCTGTCGGGCATTTTATCCATTATAAAAAAAAGCGCGGAATGTCAGTTTATCACGACTGGATTGACTGGCTGGGTGGGTATCCGTTTGAAGTCGCGAAACCTGAAGAAATAATCCGGTTTTATACAACTCAAGGCTGTGTTCTGGAGAATCTGATCACAACGAACAGGCTCGGCTGCAATCAGTTTGTATTTAGAAAAGTGGTGTGAGTTTTGTTGAAGGCTTTTCGGTTTCTATAGAATTTTTTTTAGACCTGGTGCAAAAAGATGTCTGAACTTTTTATGAAACAATCACAGTTCTATGAGAAGTTCTGGGAGGATGAGAGTCATAGAAATGCCTATTCTCTTGATTCTGCGAAGCGAGAGAAATTCCCCGCGATTTTAAAAGTCTGGGGGAAGCGGCGATTTCCTGTGGAGGTAATGGATTTTGGTTGTGGTAACGGTGTCTTGACTTCCATGCTTAAATCGCATGGTTTTGGAGAACAGATTGTAGGGGTTGATATTAGCACGAGAGCGATTGGGCAGGCCCGGAAGCAGTTTAATGAACCCGGACTGAGGTTTGAACACATCGATTATCTGAACGCGACAAGCAGTAAACACTATGATGTAATGATTGCATCTCATGTTCTTGAGCATATAGAGAATCCGCATGAGACATTTTTGCAGCTCCGTTCCAGGGCCAAATTGTTCGTGCTTGAAGTGCCACTAGAGAGGTGCCTGTGGCAGGATTGTCTGGCTACTTTACGTTCCGGGCCGAGGGCAGCCAATTCTGCCGGTCATGTAAATCACTGGTCTAGGAGAAGCTTCCGGCACTTTATCGATGAGGTTGGCTTGGATGTTGTGGCGGATTATCAGTACGCTTCGGCTCCGTTTTCACCATATACCAGTACTATAAAACGCAGTGTAGAGCGTTGTCTTCTGGCTAGTATCGGTTTGAAACTTTATGGCGTGTGCATGGCCACACATTATGCTGTTCTTGCAAGGAAAAAGTCTACATCGAAATAGGTTTTTTTTATGCGCGTGTTAGTAGTATTTACAACCAGTCAGATCGGAGGCGCAGAGCGAAGCCTGACACGCATGGCATTGAACTCTGATCAGATAACATACGAGCTGGCAACTCTGGGCGGTGAGGGTGTCTGGTGTGACTGGGTCCGGAAAAATGAAGCTGATCCTATAGTGTTCGGCCCCTCTGGTTATGTTGTTACAAAAATGTTTGGCGGCGCTGTTTGGCGCGTAATATCCTATGCCAGATCTCACCATGTCGATGTGATATATGTATGTGGAACACGAGCCTCACTGGCGTTACGGTTTTTACGTGTATTTTTGCCTGGCGTTAAATTGGTGCACGGAGTCCGATGGAATCCTGATTCGGGCAGTCGTCTGGATCGATTTTTCCGGGCCATGGAAAAAAGAACACATGGGCTGGTTGATAGCTGGGTAACGAATTCACAGGCCGCTGCAGATACACTTATTAGACAATGTGGAATTAGTGATAGTAAAGTGACGGTAATCTATAATGGTATCAAGAAAATTCCGCCTGTGTCGATTGCTCATTCAAAAAGACCTTTAGAATTATTGACAGTAGCTAATCTGAACCCAAGGAAAGGGCATCGTCAATATCTACAGGTTATTGGAGAGTTGTATCGATTATTCCCTGAATTGAAGTGTGTTTTTGTCGGTCGTGACGACATGAACGGAGAAATAGAGCGAAAGATCCATTCTGCCGGTCTTGAAAATGTTGTCCAATGTGTTGGATATCAGCAGGATGTTTCAGAGTGGTACCGAAGGGCTCAGGTTTTTGTTTTGCCATCCCTCTATGGCGAGGGGTGTCCTACCTCTATTCTCGAGGCGTTTGCTCACGGTATACCTGTGGTAGCATCAGATATAGATGGTATTTCTGAACTTGTCGATCACGGAGCAAACGGATTGTTGGTCAAACAAGGTGATACTGCAGGCTTTCTGGATGCAATTAAAACACTCTTATGTGACGAAGAACTAGCTGCAGAAATGGGGGTGGAAGGCAGAAGGAAAATTGCTTCCGGTTTTATGGTGAAGCAATGTGCAGAATTGCACCGGGCTCACTTTATGGAGATCGCCTGACAAAGGAGAGTTTACTGGCATGTGTGGGATTGCAGGCTATTTAAGCCCAACCAGAATTGCCTCGCCGGAAATCGTACTGGCTGAAATGGCAGGAACACTCATGCATAGAGGGCCGGATGACTCCGGAATATGGCTTGATGTCTCAAGTGGCATCGGAATAGCGCATAGTCGGCTTGCAGTAATTGACCTCTCTCCGACAGGACACCAGCCCATGGTATCAGTGTCGGGTCGCTACGTGTTTGTATTTAATGGTGAAATATATAATCACCTGGAATTGCGTAAGGAATTAAACGCGTCTTCTGTCGCTCAAAATTGGCGTGGTTCTTCAGATACTGAGACCATTCTCGCAGCAATCGAGACCTGGGGGGTTACGCGGACTCTGGAAAAGAGTCGTGGGATGTTTGCTCTGGCGCTTTGGGATAAAATCGAGAAATGTTTGTTGCTTGCGAGGGATCGTCTTGGCGAAAAGCCCCTATATTTCGGTAGGCAAAATGGCTGTTTTCTTTTTTGTTCAGAGTTGAAGGCGTTGAAAAAACATCCAGCATTTGCTGGTGAAATTAGTCGTGATGCACTTACTCTGTATTTGCAGCATAATTATATACCTACACCATATTCAATATATACTGATATCTGTAAGCTGGCTCCAGGGTCTATGTTGAAGGTACATATTGATTCAATGATGACAGGGCAGGTCTTCAAACCTCAGAAGTACTGGTCGTTTACCGAAACGTTTGATACCGGAAAGCGGGATCGTTTTTCCGGTGGAGACGATGAGGCAATCAATAGGCTGGAACTACTTCTTGGTGAATCTATAGAAACTCAGATGGTGGCCGATGTTCCGCTGGGTGCATTTCTTTCAGGTGGGATCGATTCTTCGATTGTCGTTGCCTTGATGCAGAAACGGTCAGAGAAGCCAATTAAGACGTTTTCCATTGGTTTTGCTGATCATCAATTTGATGAAGCCGGATATGCGAAAGAAGTGTCTCGTATTGTTGGTACAGATCATACCGAACTTTATGTTACTCCACGACATGCAATGGAAGTGATTCCGAATCTGCCATATATCTTTGATGAACCATTTTCAGACCCTTCCCAGATTCCAACCTGCATTCTGTCACAGATGACTCGCCAGCATGTTACCGTTTCTTTATCCGGGGATGGAGGCGATGAGTTGTTTGGCGGCTATGATCGATATCGCTGGGGGCTACAGATTCACCATGTTGCGAGCTTAGTGCCAGATAAGCTTCTGAAATCTCTCGCAATGCTTACAGAAAAAGTGTCTCCCCCTATGCTGAATCGGATTTTTCGTATGATATTTCAGGTAATCCCGAAAAAATATCAGGTGAACAGGCTTGGTGATAGAGTGCATAGGCTGAGCGAAATACTTTTGGCAGAATCACCGGAGATGAGATATTGCAAACTGGTCTCACATTGGAATAAAGCGGAGGATGTTGTAATTGGAGGTAAGAAACCTGCCGCATTATTTGACAACATCTCCTCTGGATTTACTTCTCAGGAGTATACTGAATTCATGATGGTACTGGATTCCGTGACGTATCTGCCGGATGACATTCTGGTAAAAGTGGACAGGGCCGCAATGGCCGCAAGTCTTGAAACACGTATTCCATTTCTCGATCATAAGCTCGTTGAATTTATCTGTAGTCTCCCACTCCACATGAAAATTCGAAAAGGCACCAGCAAGTGGCTGTTGAAACAGGTGCTGTACAGACACATCCCAAAAGAGATGGTAGATCGTCCCAAAATGGGATTTGGCCTGCCCATGGATGCATGGTTGCGAGGTCCGCTCAGGGAATGGGCTGAAGATCTGCTTTCTACTTCACGTTTAGAAAACGATGGCTTTTTCAGGCCCGAGCCGATTCGGCAGAAATGGAAAGAGCATTTGTCGGGAGAGCGTAACTGGCAGTATCATCTTTGGGATATTCTTATGTTCCAGGCGTGGAAGGCAAGGCAATGACGAAACGAATTGCGAAAAGACGACTACTCTATTTTGTCACGGAGGACTGGTTTTTCTGTTCCCACTGGTTGCCACTTGCGGCTGCAGCCCGGGAGGCCGGACATGAAGTTTTTGTAGTCACCCGTGTGCGTGAGCATGGCGAACGCATTCGCAAGGCCGGTTTTCGGTTAATCCCCATGGAAATGTCCAGAAGAGGAATAAACCCTTTTCTGGAGTTGTTGGTTATTCTCAGATTGACCACTGTTTATCGGAAAATCAGGCCGGGAATTGTACATCATATGGGGCAAAAGCCTATGGTTTATGGCTCGATCGCTGCGCGCATGGCCGGTATTCCTGTGGTTGTTAATGCTTTGATGGGGTTGGGCTTTCTATTTATTTCGGAAAATCCCAAGGCGCGTGTTGGAAGATATCTGGTGATGAAACTTTATAAGGCCCTGCTCAATAGGCCGGAGAGTCATGTCATACTCGAAAATCCCGATGATCTTCGACTGTTGATTGATAAGGGGATCCTGAAGACGAATCATTATAGCTTGATCCGTGGGGCAGGTGTTGATATACGAACATTTACAGTGAGATCGGAGTCCGGAAACGTACCGTTGGTTGTTCTGGCATCGCGCCTGCTTTGGGATAAGGGTGTTGGTGAGTTTGTTGGGGCGGCAAGAATATTGAAAAAACAGGGTGTGAACGCTCGCTTTGTTCTGGTAGGTGACAGGGATCCCGAAAACCCTACAGCAGTCAGTCCTGAGCAGTTGGATGAGTGGCAGGCCGAAGGTGTGGTTGAGTGGTGGGGGTATCGTTCTGATATTTCCGAAGTCTTTGGCCAGTCGCATATTGTTTGCCTGCCTTCCTATAGGGAGGGAGTACCCAAAGTCCTTCTGGAAGCAGCGGCCTGCGGGCGACCAATCGTTACATCTGATGCTCCGGGATGTCGTGAAATAGTCAGTAACGGTCAAAACGGTTTTCTCGTGCCATTACGAGATAGTGCTGCTGTAGCGGTTGCTCTGAAAAAGCTTATCGACTTTCCTGATCTTCGGAAAAGTATGGGGCTTAAAGGAAGGGAACGGGTTGAAAACAACTTTACCCATTGCCATATAAATACGGCGACCCTTGGTCTTTATGCTGAATTAACGAATTAATGGTGTGCTGAATAGTTACAAGATAATGAGAAATGCGGGCTATGAAGTATCGAAAGCTAGGAAAAACAGATCTGATCGTTTCTGAAATTGGAGTTGGCTGTTCCGGCTATTGGGGAAACAGGATGTTCCCAGAGGAAAGAGCCGAATCTGTAATTTCCATGGCTTTAGAGCATGGCGTTAATTTTTTTGACACCGGTCATAACTATTGTAGCTTTAATGCAGAACCCCGTCTGGGTCGAATATTGAAAAAAATTCTACCCTCACAAGACAGGTCCAAAATCGTTGTTTCAAGTAAAGCCGGTACAGTTATACCTTCAGCACCACTGTTTTCTCGTAATACGAGAAGCTCAAAAGACTTCTCACCAGATTATATAGAAAAAACATGTGCCAAATCAATTGCCAATCTTAATTGTGATTATCTGGATATATTTCAGTTGCATGGGGTTGAAGCTGCTCAGGTCACTGAGCCACTCGTTGAGCGACTGTTATCAATGAAACAGAGAGGGATGTTTCGCTATCTCGGTGTGAATACGCACTCGCAAGAAGACATGGTGTATGTCTCAACCAATGCCGATGTATTTGATATGGTTCTCATCGATTATAACGTGCTGCAGCTTGACCGGGAATCAATTATCAGTGATTTGAACCAGGCTGGGATAGGTGTAGTGGTGGGTACTGTCCTTGCTCAAGGACATTTAGTTAAAAAGAAAATAGGTTCTCTCAGAACTATGGCTGACCTATGGTATTTGGGACGAGCGGTAACTAAGCCGGCTAGTCGCCGCTATTTCCAAAAATCCAGGAAAATGAAGGCTGCTCTGATGTCTTCAGAGAGAATGAGTAATGCCCAGGCTGCATTTGCATATATTCTGGAGAATAGATCTATATCAAGTTGTGTGTTTGGTACCACTAACGTTCAAAACCTGCTTGAAATTATGGAGGTGACGAATTTGAAACTTGAAGAGGGCTGCAAGGCGGCCATTAGGACTGCGTTTAGTAAACTGTAGTATGACGGGATGCATTTTCAGGTCAGAAATTTTCAAGCGTGAACCGTAACCGCAGAAAGACTATCACAAGGAGAGTTGCATGTTGAAGCGTGTTTTTGATGTGGTCTTTTCATTGATTGCACTTCTATTGCTGGCAGGTCCAATGCTTATTATTGCTGCATGGATAAAGTGGTCATCTCCGGGACCTGTTATTTACTGGTCAGATCGGGTGGGTAAAGACAATGAACTATTTTCTATGCCGAAGTTCCGGACAATGCGTGTTGATGCACCTCAGATTGCATCTCATCTTCTTGAAAAGCCGAATGAAATTCTAACACCGGTAGGGAGTGTATTACGGAGATATAGCCTGGATGAACTCCCTCAGCTGTTTTCAATTATTAAGGGGGATATGAGTATTGTAGGCCCTCGACCAGCATTATATAATCAGCAGGACTTGATAGACCTCAGGACGCAACTAGGAATTCATGTTCTTCTCCCGGGCCTTACAGGCTGGGCACAGGTTAATGGCAGAGATGAATTGGCCATACCACTAAAGGTCCAATTTGACAGGTATTACCTTGAAAACCATTCATTGATGCTCGATATACTGATCTTAAAACAAACGTTTACTGTGGTCCTGGAGTACAGAGGAGTTCACCACTGAAAGTTGAGTAAATGAGTAAACCCCTTCTGAAAGAAAAATTTACACTATGGATAACACAAAAGCCCTATGATGAAATCTTCGGCTTAGGAGTTTATCGGACTGAACAGTTTCACCTCAAGTCAAGGAATTGTTAGAAAAATACGTACAGCCATAGAGTTAATATCGGGATCTTCGTTTACCTTTGAATATTGATATTCCAATTATAACGATGTGTTGAGGATGCAGTCTCAGCCCAGCACCCTCCTAGGAGGCTGTCCGAGAATAGGGATTTTGGTTAAAATCGAGACATTTTCAAAAAATAAGCACAGCCATATAGATGATATCGAAGTCTCACTTCGTTTGCTTATCTGCGAGCATTATTTTTTGAAAATTCCGAAGAGTTTGGGCAGATAGCGTAGACTTCGAAAGGCCATTGTCGGACTGCCTCCTGGGGCGGCCCATGTAATTATTTATACGGGTTCATCACAAGCACAGGACAGTGTGCATTCTTTAATACTCTCTCTGCCACACTGCCAAGCAGGATTCTTTCAAATCCGCGTTTTCCGTGGGTCCCGATGATGATCATATTGCCGTCTTCTCGTTTTGTATAGGCAAGAATCTCATCGACGATATCCCCGATAACAACTTCACTTGTACATTTTCGACACTTGGTGCTGGCTATAGTGACTATTTCACTGAGTGTTTTTTGTGCATTGTTTTTATGCGTGGTGTTCATGTCGTCATAGTTGGGGTTTCCCAAAGCCATTTCGCCCATCGTCATGAATTCAACGGCGTGAAAAAGTGCAACTTCTGCGTCAAATGGCTTGGCTATAGTCAATGCGTAATCCACGAGTTTTTGGGTGTTCTTGTTAAGGTCAACAGGTACGACGATCTTCTTAATATCCAGCATAACTCCTCCTGTTGTATGAGGTATTAGATACCTATGTTCTTTGTCAGGATGTGTGACGTGAGTTGTACACTGCTATACAAAAAGCCTATCAGGAAATCGTTGTGTAATAAAGTGCTTTTGTATGATCGTTTTCTATATGAGAAATGCGGATTAATTGCTAATGGCTTCAGAGGGGGAATAACTTTTCTCTTTTCTCGGAAGAGTGATATACAACCTGCCATGTTTAAAGTGCACCTTCAGGTTCTCGTGGTCTGCATCATCAGGGAGCGATAAGGCACGTTGAAAGGATCCGAATGATCGTTGAATGTGATAGAACTGTGTTTGTTGTTCCTCCTGTTCCTGTCGCTTTTCTCCTTTGATGACAAGGGTCTTGCGGGATACTTCTAATTCAATGCTCTCTCTCTGTACACCGGGAATATCCAGAGTTATAAGATATTCGGTGTTACTTGCTGAGATGTCTATGTACGGGCGTAATAAACCGGGATCAGTAAGCGGGGTGGCCGGGCGTTCAAGACTGAAAGACGACCAGAAGTGGTCATCAAGACCGCTGTCAAAAACCTGATCAATTTCCTCGTAGACACTGAGTTGCTTGAGTCTGGCAGCCGACTGCTCTTTCTTTTTCTTAAACCAATTCCATGGGGCGAGATTTTTAAACTCCATGATCTGTCTCCGAAACGTTAGAGTTCAGAACATCAGTTGACGGTTAATTTACTCAACACAATGATATTGAAATGTGCCTGTCACGTAGATGTGTCCAATCTTGATTGTAAGTCATAGATCCGGCATGGTCAATGAGCAGCGACTGATTATCTAAGGTTGTCAGGTGATTGACGATGTTTTTGATCATAAACTTCAGGTAATAGTTCCCCATGTTGTGGGAAATGACTGCATGCGAGGCTGGTCGAGAGTAGCCGTTTTCCCGAATTGTTGGGAATCTCATCTCAATAACGATCGCAGGTAAGCGTAGACTCCGAGGTCATGCATATGGCGGTGAGTATTTTATGGCAATGTCACAATTTCGAGCCAAATGCCCATTCTTAGATAGTCTCCTACGGAAAATAGTCAGGACTCAGTACGATTCATCTCAGATGAGAATTGGATATAGTGTAAATATTGCGTAATAATTCGTGTTCTTGGAAGAAAGTATGAGATCAGGGTTCATTTAAAGACCCTGATCTCGTAGGATTTATCTGCTTTTTCCGAGACATCGAAATGTACATCAATAAAATTTTGAATTGTTGAGATATTTGTAAGCGTATGGTTGCTGGGGCTGCCTGTTCTAAAGCACCCGGAACCGGCCAGTGCCATTGGAATCAAAAGTTGGTCGGCCAGGTAAGGGCCGACAGGGGCGCCGGTTTCGAGATAATGTCCGGCTTGTCGGGCAACCCGCATAGCAACCTTTTCTGCACTAACATTTTTCTCGCCAAAGCCGGTAAATGTTTCAGTTAACATCTTCGATTCAACAAAGATACTGACGACATTTCCCGGGCCGTAGGAATCGAGTTGGAGATTCTCAAGTTGATTATCGTTAAGGTGTAATTTCGATTGTATAGTTTGGAGTTCTCTGCGTCCTATATGTTCAGGGAGTTTTGAAGATACCGCCTGTGCAGTTGTAGTTGTCTCAGGTAAATCGAGCAATTCGATCGGCTTCAGCGTGGATGTTGGAGAGATGCTGAAGGCAACTTTGCCACCACCAGCAGGGAAGAAACCTGGACGAACAAGTTGAGCATCAACCTTTACACCCATACGGGCAATGAGGGGGAGGAAGGTACGCGTCAGAAAATCAAAGGGTGGTGCATGAGGGTTATGTGTACCTCCTTCAATAACAAGTTCTGTGGGTTTATCCGCCATGAGCAGCCCTGGCAGGATGGCTTGAAAAACAAGGGTGCAACTCCCGGCTGTGCCAATTGAAAACGAATAGTTTCCTCCGCGCAAAGCTTTCGGAATGAAAGAAAGCGTGGAGGAACCAATTGCGTCACCAGAGAGGTCAGCATCACCAATCTCAGCTGCAGCCCGAACAGCGGTAAGATGCTGCCGCATCAGTCCGGGCTTTTTCCGGCTGGCTCGAATGTTGGTAATTGAGAAGGGCTGCCCTGTCACTAAAGAGAGTCCAAGTGCTGTGCGAAGTATCTGGCCGCCACCTTCTCCTGTTGATCCGTCAAGGTGTATCATTATTTTCCTATGGTGTTGTCTCTTGTCTTGAGAGTATTCTTTCCGTCTCGAAAAGCTGTCTGATAACGTTGTATGACTTTCTACCCTTTTACAACTGCCAGAGGCTTCAGGCGTACAGCAATATCCACCAGATCCTGCTGGTTTTCCATTACCCGATCTATGTTTTTATATGCACTCGGAGCTTCATCAAGATCACGTTTTGAACGCATTCCATGGATTATCCCAAGCTCATCGAGACGTGATTGTTCCGCTTCGAGATCAAGAGTACGTTGTGCCTGTTTTCGACCCAGAACGCGCCCAGCTCCATGGCTGCAGGAAGAAAAGCTCTCAGGGTTACCTTTACCAACCACAATATAGCTGCTCGACCCCTGTGAACCAGGAATGATACCCATATCTCCAGTTCTTGCCCGAGTTGCACCTTTGCGATGCACAATCACATGTTCATTAAAATGGTTTTCAACGGCTGCATAGTTATGAGCAATATTAATCAGCGGTTCGTATTGAACTGATCCGACAACCTCTTCAATAGCCTGTTGTACCCTTTCCATCATAAGCTTTCTGTTGGCGAGAGCGAACTCGACACAAAATTGCATTTCAGCCAGATAGTTACTCGCTTCACTGGTGTTGAGCGGCAGAAATGCTAGATCCCATTTTCTTGGAACACTGGTTTTCCACCGTTCATTGAGCTTGATCGCAAGCTGATTATAATGACGGGCGATTTGTAGGCCTATGTTACGGCTTCCTGAATGGATAATAATCCAGATATGGTTATCATCACCGTGTTGGATTTCAATAAAGTGGTTTCCCCCGCCAAGGGTTCCAACCTGCTTCTTCGCAGCCTGATAGAGTTGCATGACTCGTGAGTTCTGAACATTTTCAAGTGGTGCCGTATCCGGCATGTAGGATTCATCCTGTGCTCGCTCGTGATGCTTGAACCCAACTGGAACACGGCCACGGATACCGCGCTTTTCTTTGGGCGATCCGAGTAGTGTTTTAAGGCTCTCTTTATCGATTTCGGTAAGTGATGTTCTCACGGCACACATTCCACATCCGATATCAACACCAACCGCGTTGGGGATAACAGCATCGGTGGTGGCAAGGACTCCGCCTATCGGCATCCCATATCCACAATGTGCATCAGGCATTATAGCAACATGTTTGTAGATAAATGGCAGGTTTGCCAGGTTGCGGGCCTGGGACAATGCTTCAGCATCAATGTCATTAAGCCACATTTTTATGGGTTTTGTTTCAGTACTTATAACACTTTTCATTCCGCAATTTCCTTATTTCCTATTTCCGCTGTTCCTGTTGAACGACAATGATGATTCGCGTTGCAGGACCTAATTGCCACTGTTGGGTGTAGATGTTGAATTTTGCAACGTATAAAGCCTAAAGCAGTTGCTGTGCCACTATACGCGAAAATATCAAGAAAAATGCGTAACATGCCGAATGTGTGATGTTGTGTGTGGGTGATGCATGGTTTGTGCACAGTTGATATGGAGACGAGAATTTGAAAATTATATATTATGGTATACTGATATATAAAATATTCTACATCGAGGGCAGCAATGGCAAAAATAGTTGTGATTGGTTTATTGGGTTCAACTCTGGATAATGCAGGCTGGAACCACAGGCGATGGGAGCGATGGCGACCATCTGTTTCGATTTGTCAGCATGAAGAACTGCTTATTGATCGCTATGAATTCCTCTATCAAAAAGAATTTTCAAGACTTCTGGATTTAACCTGTGAGGACATTCGGCGGGTGTCGCCTGAGACTGAGATCATTACCCATGAAATTTCACTGGATAATCCATGGGATTTTGAAGAGGTATTTGGTTTGCTTCATGATTTTTCAACTGGTTATGATTTCGATATAGATAACGAGTACCTGGTTCATATTTCAACGGGTACCCATGTTGCCCAGATTTGTTTATTTCTGCTTACAGAAGCACGATATTTCCCAGGCCGTCTCATACAGAGTGGGCCGGGTAGAGGGCGTGCAAGCCTTTCATCAGGAACCTATTCAATCATCGATCTCGATCTCTCTCGATACGACCGAATTGCAACTCGCTTCCAGCAAGAACAAATTGACGATATATCATTTTTAAAATCCGGAATAGAGACGAGAAATGAAGCTTTTAACCAGTTAATTGAACGGATAGAAAAAGTAGCGACAAATTCTGTTGATCCAATGCTTCTGGCAGGCCCAACGGGTGCAGGTAAGTCACGCCTTGCAAAACGTATTTATGAACTCAAGAAAAGTCGTAACAGAATAAATGGAGATTTTGTCGAAGTAAATTGTGCCACTCTTCGTGGTGAAAATGCGATGGCCACACTTTTTGGCCATACAAAAGGAGCTTTTACCGGGGCTGTCAGCGAAAGACCCGGGCTTCTTAAAACTGCAGATCATGGTTTACTCTTTCTGGATGAAATCGGAGAACTCGGACTTGATGAACAGGCTATGTTGCTGCATGCTATTGAAGAGAAAAGCTTTTTGCCGGTAGGTGCAGATAGGCCAACGAACAGCGATTTCCAATTAATCTGCGGATCCAATAGAAATCTGAGGCTTGAGTGTACAGAAGGTAGGTTCAGAGAAGATTTATTAGCACGCATCAATCTCTGGACCTTTGAATTGCCAGGCCTCGGTGACAGACCGGAAGATATCGAGCCAAACTTTGACTATGAACTTGAACGTTTTGGCACGAGAGTCGGTAACCGTGTAACTATCAATAAGGAAGCCCGAGAGAAGTTTCTGAATTTTGCTGTTTCACCACAGGCGGTGTGGAATGCTAATTTTCGAGATCTAGGCGGCGCGGTAACGCGAATGGCAACTTTAGCTCCAGAAGGGAGAATTACTGTTAACGAGGTCAGGGAAGAGATCACGAGATTGCAAACTGGATGGAATGACACTTTAGAAGTCACAAGGAGTGGTCAAATGTTGAAAGACATACTTGGTGAACATAAAGTCGCCCAGCTTGATCTCTTTGATCGTGTGACGCTTGAAAATGTGGTGCAGATAAGCAGGTCATCATCAAGTCTGGCGGAAGCAGGGCGGAAACTCTTCAATATTTCTCGCGAGAAAAAGAGAACTGTTAATGATTCTGATAGATTGCGGAAATATCTTGCTAGGTTTGATATGGAGTGGAATACATTGTGAGGCGTTTTAGGCTATGGAAATGCCTTCTATGAGTTTGGTGTTTCAATATGCTTGGGGTCTGTCCCCGATTAAGCTAAACAACTGGATTTGTTCGATCATGGGGCATTGAGAAATGTGGTGCAATCCTGTAAGTTATCGAAAAAATTGGCTGATGCTGGTCGGAAACTCTTTAATGCTCTACGTAAAAAGAAGAAAACCGGGAATGATTCTGGTCGGTTGCGAAAGTACTTGACAAAGATAGTATGGGATAGAGTGGTCAGATGTTTGTGAGTGATGGTAACTCGTTTTACTGTTACTAATTATGCTTGAATTAACAAAAGGAATGTTTGCTTTTTTATTATAAAAAAGCCCGCTGATACGTTTAGATCAACGGGCTCATTTTGAAAGGAAAAGCAATCGGTTTATTTTCTTTTTCTTCTGCTTATACCAGCGAGGCCAGCAAGGCCAGCGCCGAAGAGCAACATAGTTGTGGGCTCTGGCACTGGGCTGATATCATCACCGCTTGAGGTAAAGCGGATTGTGTTTAGATTATTCTGGTAAAAGTTAAAATCCCAAGATGTAATTAATGTTGGATTATTATAGTCATAATTGGGCGTAGCACTAATTCTATCTTCGTTGTTGTAATTTAGGCCTAATGTTTCATCTGTAAGCCACAGTCTATCAGGGTTTGGGTTTATATTTTTAACGTAAATTCCGAACACAGATCCTCCAACAGATCCTGGGGTAATAGTCGTTTCTGCACCGAGTGGCGCATCTGCCCCGAATATTGTTACAAAATTAGTTGCCGTTCCACCTGAGAAAAGAAATGTACCAATTTCCAGTGTCCCTGGATCTAAGTTAATATCAAGCAATTCTACTTCCCACTCAGAAGTGTCAGAATCAAACATCCAGTAATTGAGGTCAAATCCTGATGCTATTGCTGACCCTGTAAAAAGAACCAGTCCTGCTGCAGCTGTTAAGGCACTTGTCAAAATTGTCTTTTTCATATTTCTTCCCCTATGAGTGTTTTCTTATTTGCTACTATTAAACAGTGAGGTTCTGAATGGTGAAACTAACTGTTTAATTGTCACTAAGTTGTAAGTTGTGTGCTATACGAAGATCCGTACAGTTTCTAAGGTCACTGCAAAGTAGATGCCAGGAAGGTAATGATGGCTAATATGGGGAAGAAAACCTGACTAATTGTATGTATGTGTTTGATTGTTAATAGGAACTATACTTAGATGATAATCTGATGTTAGTTGGATGTGTTAGAAATTTGAATTGTTTTAGACAGAAATATCATTAAGACGGAAATAAAATTCGATTAACCGGAAAAAATTCTGATAAGATTTGGTAGTAAAATGGGTTTAGAATAATGCTGGATTTTCAAGTCTTCATGGCATTTTACCTTTCTGCTTGGCAGATAGTAAGAACATTAATGGCCTGAATTACCTTGAATGAAAGAAATAGAAGTTCGAAGTTTTTTTATTTATCTATTTAGATGGTTAGTGTTGTTATGTTCAGTTTTCAGGAAGAATATTGGAAAGAATAGCATGGAGGTTCCTTCTGGACGGAAAAGGGGCAGATTTATTTATTATTGTAGTACATCCTGTTTTTCGGTAAAAAATAAATTATGAGAAGACAATCAAAAATAATACTTCCAAACACCCCTCTCCATATCATGTAGCACGGCCATAATCGTCAGGTCGTTTTCGCCTCAGATAATGATTTCCTCTATTACTAAGAGAATCTGATAGAATTTAAGCAGCAATTTGGTTATGAGGTGTCTGTGTATTGTTTGATGATGAATCATGTTCACCTTGCGATCAATCCCTGTGAGAATCCTGAAGCATTATCCTCGTTGATGAAACGGGCTGCAGTGCGTCAGACTCGTTATACAAATGCAATGGGAAAGCGATCAGGGAGTCTGTGGGAAGGTCGGTATCAGTCGAGTATTATTTTAAATGAGGAATACCTGCTGACCTGCTGTCGATATATTGAGTGAGCTGAACCCATTCATTGTGTGCGGTGATGTTTGAGGAAGCATAACCAGGGATAGACCCAATTGATTATATGAATGCACCGAGCATAAACCCCACATAAAGGAACTAGTTCCCTATCAAAATAATATCCGGATTCCAATCAAGCCAGCCTGGTTCTGCGGAATCATGAAGAGCGAAGTGAGTGCCAGGTGCGATACCTAAACCTGCCTCGCTATTATTTGGCGTAGCCAGGGAAATTCCTCCCTTCAGGATGGAATCTACGGAACCGGTTGCCAATGTCATGCCGGTGAGCAGACCGCCTTTCACCTTAACTCCACTGATATTCCAGAATTTGGTGTTTTCCCGGATTATCGGTGCATATTTAGGTTCGATTATACAAAACACATACACCTGTTGAAAGGATGGTGACAATTCAAAGCCGGTTACCTCGCCAACCTGCATCTCCCGATAATAAAGGGGGGAGCCTACGCTGAGTGAGCTGAGGTGTGTGCTTTCGAGAATAAGAGGTAATCCTTCTTTTTGGTTGTATGGTGTTTGAGGTTTGGAATCCAGCCCTGTGAATTCGAATGTTGGTTTTCCTGCGCCTGGCAGAAAGGTGAGGTATGAACCAAAAATTACGGTATCAAGATTGTTAACCCCGGAGAGTGAAACCTCAGGCTCTACCTGCCAGATACGAGTGGTGCTCTTAAAGAGCGGAACGATACTGTTCTCAACCCTGAAAGTGACGGATACCGATTCCATTTCCTGATTGAACGAAATCCCAGTAACTTTTCCTGCAGTAATTCCTTTATAACGAACTGCTGATCCAACCCTCAGATTACCGGCTGATTTGAAGGTGACTTTTATGAGTCTATCTTCAGCATGTAAGGCTTGATCTATATTTGTATATAAAGGCAATGGTGATTTTGGGCTGATTTGCTTGCTGTCCGGGCTTGTTATACATGCAATCCCGCCTTTTAAAATGGCTTCAAGAGAACCCAGTTGTACGTTTATTCCATCAAGTCCTCCGGATACTTCAACTCCGCTCATGGAGTAGAATTTGGTCGATGAATTGAGAAGTTTTCTATGTTCCCTGGCAATAAAACAATCTACCAGCACAGATTGCTGATCAGGCGAAAAGGTTAAGCCGGTAACATGGCCTATTTTTAACTTTCGGTGCAATATTGGGGTGCCGACATTGATCCCTGCAGGTTCTTTTGTTTGCAGTTGAAATTCAATACCTTGAGGTTGTAACGCTTTGCTCGTGGTACTTGCCTGGTCATAATCTTTATATAACGGGAAGATATGATCATTTTTAACAAGAATATCCGATGTTTTCGTGTATGTTTTTTTAGGAGTAGTAAAAACTATACCACCAGAAAGCATGCGCGCGAGTGGCCCGGTTGAAACCTTTAAGCCGGACATATCTGCTGAAACCTTTATGCCGGTTTGTATCCAGAATATACTCTGTAAGGTTACGAGGTGTTGATATGGCGCATAGACAAATATCGTTGTCAGGACATCAGTGGAATCCGGAGCCAAACCAACATCAAGCACTTCACCTACCTGAATTTCCTTGAAGTATACCGGTGCTCCTGCTCTCAGGCTGACACCATTTTCTGATCGAAGCTGCAGGTATGAGCCTGGCCTAAGTGGTTCCTGCGGTGGCGGCTCCTGCAGCATTGAAAAATGATTAGTAAATTCACCGTCACCTGGCCGGAAGGTAATGTGTGAGCCGGTGAGTAATGTTCTCAGATTATCTACACCTGCAGGCGTGATAGCTGGTTTAACCAGCCAGAAGACGGTGTTCTTCTTAAGAATCAGCTCAGCTCTGGGATCAAGGAGGATGCGAGCCGTTACTGTCTTACGCTCATCATCATTAATCATGATTTCCTTTACAAAACCCGCCTCAATTCCGCGATACATGAGTTTTGTCGAGCCTTCGACAATGCCTGCTCCGGATGCCAGTTGCAGCGTCATGGGGATGCCGAAACTTGCGTCCTCAAAGTCTTTGTAGAGTTGGAATGTCTGGCCATTTTCCGCTGCAGGACCACTGTTCAGCTCTTTAGGCGTATGAATCAGAATTCCACCTCTGAGCAGTGATGAGAGTGATTCAAGCTTAAGTTTCAAGTCCGGGAGTTTGCCTGAAACTGTCAGACCACTGGCATTAAAAAAACGGCTTGTAGTTCTCACAAGACCTGCATACTTCTCATCAATATGGATATCGATGAGTATCGAGTTATCCGGGGTAAGACTGTAGTTTTGGACAGAGCCTATCTCAATGTTTTTGAAATAAATTCCTGTTTCTTTCTGGACAGAACCAAGTTCTTCCGCCTTAAGCTGCAGATGCAGGCCCGGAGCATCTGCGGCAATCGGGGGAGCTGATGCGATCGCAGTGTATGTTCTTTGCTTAACACCGGAGCTGCCTGCCCTGATGCCGATATAACTGCCGGTAATAATAGTCTCCAGTCCTTGAATACTACTCGCGGATATTTCAGGTCGAACAATCCAGAAAAGTGTGTCGGAGACCAGATGCGGTTCAAGGCTTTTGTCCATCAGGATAGTTGCTTTAACCCTGTTGTTTGCGATATCCGGTTCAAGTGCTTTGACGAGTCCGACCGGGATACCTTTAGACATTACCTGTGTCTTGCTTTCTGTAATGCCTCCTGCATCATCAAAATAGATGGTTATCTCAATTCCGGCATTTCGTATTGATTCAATAAAAAGCCAGCCGCAGATGAACAGGGCGAGAATCGGAAGGGTCCATATAACAGATATGCCGCGTGAGCGACGTATATTTGGGGAAGGTGCGGATTGTGTAGGATTAGTCATGAGATCACAAAACGTTAAAGCGGGTTAAGGGGTGTCGTTCTCTTTTTTTTCAGGATAGCAGGTATCCCACATAATGCGAGGGTCGAATGTGTTTGCTGCAAGCATTGTTGCTGCAACAACTATACAGAAAAAGGTGGCTGCCGGAGCAACCTGAATGGTTGTGAAAAAGCCGAAATCTACGAGAGATATGAGTAGGGCGATAACAAATATGTCCAACATCGACCATCTGCCGATAAAGGTAATGACCCGAAACATCGCAGTTTTCTGTCGAAGAAAATGAGAAAATCTGAAAGATGTCGTACAGGTGAGAATGGTGAGGCCGATAATCTTAAAAAGAGGAACCAGGATGGAGGCGATGAGTATAATGAGGCCGATCAGGTAGGAACCGTCTTCAAGAAAAAGCAAAATACCATCAAGTATTGTTGCTTTGTCGCTTACACCAAGGAATTTTACATCCATTATCGGCAGTATATTAGCTGGAATAAACAGCACAGCAGAGGTTAGCGTGAGAGCGAGTGTTCGTGAAATGCTTCCGGGTTTTCGAAGATGTAGATGTTCACCACAGCGATCGCAATGTGATGGTGGCATTGCTGTTACTTTGTCGAGTGGTGCAAGTTTGTTACATGTCAGGCAACTGGCATAGCCAGCTGTTGCTGCGGTATGTTTACAGGAATGCACTGAGGAGGATAAAGATGAATTATCGATTTTCCCAGGTGAATCCTGAGTGGATTGTTCGAGTAACTCCCAAAACAGGGCTTTGTCCATCACCACTGAAATCCCCAGGGCAATAAAGACCAGCACTATAAAAGCGAAAAAGCCGATATTGTATATAATGTCAGCACCATCGGCCATTTTGAAAATAGTTACCAGGATTCCGAAAAGGTACACCTCAACCATTGCCCATTCTTCAAGATGAATATAATAGCGGAAAATTCTAGCGGTGCGTGCCGAGGCCTTACCACGTTTGAGCTGCAAGGCAATTGTCACAACCATGCCGAGGAGGCAGAGAGGCATGAAAGCAGCTGACATGAGGGTCATTGCTGATACGAAATAATAACCACTTTCATAAAAATGGATGATCGTATCAAGTACATTCGCCTGCTCGCTCATGCCGAGTTTTTTTAAGGTAATGAGAGGCAGAAAGATCGCAGGGACATAGAGCAGTAGCCCGGTGATAGCTAGGGCAAGGGTCTTTTCCAATGAGCCAGAATGATTACGACGTATAACACAACCGCATCTGGGACAGGACGTTGTATGATTCGGTGGCGCGAGCACGTTTTGCAATAGAAGATCGCATTGTGGACAGGCGCTTAGGTTATTGGTTTGAATACCGTTCATTACTCTGTAGAGTGGTGTGTAATTGAGGTTTATAGATAACTTTTTGTATGAAAACTAGTATAGTAAGCGGGTTGAAATGTTTTGTCATATTAAAAGCGTTGATTGTTAATCAGATAACTCAGCAAGCATTACACAATATTACGGCAGGTGAAGTTCAGATCTTTCAAAAAAACATGGAGCGTAATATGGAAGCATCACATCTTTATATTCTCTGGACAAATGATAACCCGGTCACCGCCGAAAAAATGGTTTTTATGTACGCCATAAACTCCATGCGGCGTGAATGGTGGCAGGAGGTGACGGTTATCATCTGGGGTGCCACACCAGCCCTGGTCGCTGAAAATCCAGAAATACAGGCTATACTAAAAGAGGCGCAGGATGCAGGAGTCCATCTTACGGCATGTAAAGCCTGCGCAGACCAACTCGGTGTAACAGCAACGCTTGAGGAGTTGGGTATTGCCGTAGAGTATTGGGGGCAGCCGCTAACAGAGCTTTTAAAGAACGATGAGAAGCTTTTGACGATCTGATGAGGATTTCTCGTCAATAAAATAGCAATTTAATGTTTTTAATAACAGATATTTAGCTGCGTGTTTGCTTGTGAGATGTTAAATCCACCAGCTTTTTTAATCTCGCGAATGTGTTGTCGCCAAAACAGGCAAAAATTACCTGTCTGATCGGGCTGCTCGCTGAAACCTGAATAACTTCATTGACGGCTATTTTGCATGCTTTGTCGATCGGAAAGCCATAAACTCCGCAGCTTATTGCCGGAAATGCTATTGAGGTAATAGCATTTTCCTCAGCCAGTTTCAGGCTGTTGCGATAGCACGATGCAAGCAATGCTTCTTCGTTACTACCACCGCCACGCCAGATTGGTCCGACCGTATGGATAACGTATTTGGCCGGAAGGTTGTAGCCAGCTGTTATCTTGGCTTCTCCCGTCAGGCAACCATGCAGATTGCGGCATTCGGCCAGAAGGTCCGGCCCTGCGGCTCTGTGAATTGCTCCATCCACGCCACCGCCACCAAGAAGAGTAGTGTTAGCTGCATTCACTATGGCATCAACTTCGAGCCGGGTAATGTCAGTTTTTACAACCTGTATATCTACCATTTTTTCTCCATTTCAAACCTGTAGCAATATACGAGGTGAAATTTAGATTATCTTCACAGATATGCGGAATAGTAATGTGATTATACTACCTACTGGTGGTATTTTTATACGTTTTTGTTAGAAGTGCAAGAAATGCACAAAGAAATTGAGCTCCTATCATAAAGGTGGTGCGCTGGTAGAGAGGTTGTGCTAATGATAACAATAACGACTAACCTTTTTTGAAAGGTCATCTAACACCTCAAATGTATTATGACTAATTTGGTTCAAATTCTTACTGCCAATGAAGATTGGTTGATGGAACGTGTGCTTATGTATGCCAGAAGATCTGGTTTTACGGCATATACTTCTACACTTCTTGAAGCATGGCGACTGTCTGTTGCCGGTTTGTCCTCCTCAATTATAGATGAGTTTGAGATACGTTCAAAACCGCCGGCAATTATTGCTGATGAGGATATTACCAAATATGAAGTGGCCCGGTTCGGAATAAATGAAGCGAAAATACACCGTGAGCGAGGGATCAGCCTTTCATCCTTCTTTGGAATGTTCAAATATTATAGGCAGGCATACCTTGATCTTCTTCGCACCAAGATAAGGGAACTTGAAGACCCTGACCAGAGTCTGCTGTTTGTTGGCAGAGTATTCGATATTATTGAAGCAAGTATCTGTGTGGAGTGGGCTGGTGGCGGTGAAGATCAGATTGTGAACAGGCTGCAGAAAAAAAATCGTGAGATGACAAATGAGAAGAATAAATATCTCACAATATTTGAAAGTCTGCCTAACCCGGTGTTTCTCCTCTCGGCGAAAGGCACAATAGATAATATGAATCTGGCTGCAGCCAAATTGCTGGATAAAAGAAGCGTGGCTGGCGGACACTATTATTCGCCACTAAGTAAAGATCTGCAGAATACAATTAAGGATAAGCAGATAGGCGATTTGTTGCCCTGGCTGACTGTTGAACTACAGGAATTTATTGCACAGGGTAGTGTCGAGAGGGTGTTTGAAAAGAGTATACAGATTGAGGGTGATTTACGTGTTTTTAGGGTGAAAATCTCTCAAATGCTTGATGTTAGCTCCAAGTTTAATGGGCTAGTTCTCATTCTGGAAGATATTACCTCGCTTAAAAAGGCGCAGGATGAGGTGAAAACTCTCGAAGGTTTTATCCCAATTTGCAGTCATTGTAAGAAAATGCGGGATGATGAGGGGTATTGGAGTAGACTTGAGGAATTTATTGAAAGCCGATCCGATGCACTGTTCAGCCATAGTATCTGTGATGATTGTGTGAAAATGCATTACCACCATATTGATCTCTAAAGGATCGAGGTAAGATAGTGGGGTGCTTTTTGTTAAAAAGGGATGATCAATAAAAAAATCAGTCCTGTTGTAGGAATGTGATGCCAAACATCATACGAATACATTCTGTGTATGTAATTTAAGGAGTAAGGAGTGTCGTGTTGATGCCAATTGTCCTTATTGCTGATGATGAAGATATTTGTCTGACTCTGACAACCAGGATGCTGGAACAGTTAGATGTAGGCGTATTATGTGCTCATAGTGGTGCTGAGGCTGTGCAACTGTATAAAAAACATCACGAGGCGATTGTTTTGGTAATGCTGGATATTCAGATGCCTGTCATGGATGGTGTTGAAACTTTTCGCCGTTTGAAACAGTTACAAAAGGATGTCTTTGTTGTCTTTGCATCCGGTAATGTTAATACAAAGAAACGGCAGCTGATAGATCCTCTTAATCCTGCAGGATATTTAACTAAGCCTCTTTTCCCAAAAGAACTCTCATACTACCTCAATCAGGCTATTGAACATAAAAGAAAATCTGATTCTTTATCTTTTAGGAAAGAGGACTGATGGTTTAATCCTATTGGTAAAATGAGATACATAAAGATTTCGTAACTACTTACAGGGTAATCGACTTGGTTTTCTAAACCTCTGTATTTTTAACTGCTTGCAGGGTGCCGAAGATTTTCGCAAGCAGGTTGGTGAAGCGTATATGTCATACGTAAACCAGACTGCTCGCGGAAAGATTTGGTGCCCTGTGAGCAGTTACAAGATTTCAAGAGTTCTTCAGCGTATCTGGTTACATGTTTTACTCAGTGAGTTCCTTGATATTTCGAAATAATTCCAAAGCGTCAGGGTTAGCAAGAGAATTACTGTTTTTCACTTCACGATTGTGAACCACCTGGCTTACAGCGAGTTCGACGATTTTTCCTGATTTGGTACGCGGGATTTCTGCAACCTGAATCACCTTTGCCGGAACATGCCTTGGGCTGCATTTTTTACGTATAGTGTCACGGATTGTAGTAATAAGCTCAGGCGTAAGTTCTGCCTCTTCTTTAAGAACGACAAAGAGGACAATACGGGTATCTCTTTCCCATTCCTGACCTATGACGATAGCCTCCACGACCTCATCAAGTTGCTCTACGTGGCGATATATCTCAGCAGTGCCGATCCTGACTCCTCCAGGGTTTAATGTGGCGTCTGAGCGGCCATAGATAACCATACCTCCATTTTCTGTTAGCTTTACATAGTCTCCATGATGCCAGACATTGGGGTAGGTAGTGAAATAGGCGCTGTGGTATTTTTTTCCGTCTGGATCATTCCAGAAGTATACCGGTTGTGCGGGAAAGGTCTGGGTGCAGACAAGCTCTCCTTTTTCTTCAGTAACAGCTTGTCCATCCGCGTTGAACACCCTTGTGGCCATGGCGAGCCCCCTGCACTGGCATTCTCCCCTATATACAGGCAGAATTGGGCAGCCCTGAATAAAACAGGAAATAATATCAGTGCCACCAGATATAGATGAGAGGCACACATCACGTTTTATCATCTCATATACATAGTCAAACCCCTCCGGGGACAGAACTGAACCGGTTGAACAGATGGTTCTGAGTTTGGGGAGAGGAAACGTTTTGATCGGGGCCATCCCCTGTTTTTTCATGGTGTCGATGTATTTTGCTGATGTTCCGAAGAGTGTCATTCCGATATCTTCAGCATATTGCCAAAGTACATCATTAGCAGGATAAAACGGGGAGCCGTCATAAAGCACCACAGTGGCGTTGGAAGCAAGTGCAGTGACCAGCCAGTTCCACATCATCCAGCCGCAAGTGGTGAAGTAAAAGACCTTATCATTCGGCCTGATATCACAATGTAACTGATGTTCTTTGAGGTGTTGCAACAGTACTCCGCCGATTTTATGTGTTATGCATTTGGGTTTTCCTGTGGTTCCTGATGAGTAGAGGATATAGAGAGGATCATTGAAGCTCATAGGGGTAAATTTCAGCTCATTCCCGGCATACTCATCTACAATGTCCTGCCAGCCAATCTGCGGAGTCATTTTGCTGCTGTGGATGAGTGGGATTGTTACTGTATGATGTATAGTGGGGAGCTCGTTTTGAATCTGTTCTACTCTTGCAGTAAGGTCTATGGTTTTGCCGTTGTAATAATATCCGTCTGCGCAAAACATAACTTTGGGTTCGGTTTGTCCGAATCTGTCTATAACACTTTCATAACCAAAATCAGGAGAGGTAGACGTCCATACCCCGCCAACACTTGCTGTTGCCAGCATGGCAATAATAGTTTCGGGCATATTGGGCAGATAACCGGCAACCCTGTCACCAGGCTGTAGTCCTGTGGTTTTGAGCCAGGCGGCTACCGCGCTCACCTGTTGATAAACGTCTTTAAAGCTCAGGCTATATTCAATCGTATCTTCACTTTTGAAATGGATTGCTGGGGCGTCGTCTCTTCTGCGTAGGAGATTTTCCGCAAAATTTACGCGTGCATCCGGAAACCATTGAGCATGCTCAATATCTTCACCATTAACGAGAATACGCTCACCTTTATCGCCGATAACCTCGCAAAAATCCCAGAGAAGATCCCAAAAAGTCGAGGAGTCTGATACAGACCAATCATAAAGAGCATGGTAATCCGGGTGGTGGATGGATGTTCTTTGGGCAACATATTCAATAAACTCCTGGATACGCGTACTCTTTATATGCTGTTTCTGAGGGGTCCAGAGAGGGGTGGACTGTGCCATTAAAGCCTCCTGATAAGGTCTGGTTAAGACGAGCTTGAAGGAAGGTGTTGTGCAATTAGTCTAACACAACCAAAGAGATAGGTTAAGTTTGCGGGTCGGGTTTTTGCTCAATTTTTTCGTTCTTGTCATTTAATCCCCAGAAATTATTCTGT
This sequence comes from Desulfosediminicola flagellatus, assembly GCF_005116655.2. GTDB lineage: Bacteria > Desulfobacterota > Desulfobulbia > Desulfobulbales > Desulfocapsaceae > Desulfopila > Desulfopila flagellata. The sequence goes on from NZ_CP050698.1 coordinate 6,383,662, forward strand.
TCTTCTGCTTTTATGAGGATGGATCGCTCAACAAACAGGGTATACACACTATCTTCATCGCGGCCGAATTGATACGGGGCAATTCCTTCAGTATATTTCTCACGTTCACGCAGCAGGGCTTCCGAGGCTTTTCGGTAATTTACCCATTTTTCTTCGGGTAGCCAGATTCGTTCAACACCCTTTAAGATTACAATCAAGCCACCGCATATCCCTATGAGTATATCCCGTTTACCGGAAGCGTCATCAAACAAGGGGAGAAATCCTACTAAGGAACCAAGAAAAATTATGACAATTCCTATAGCTTGAAAGAACTTTTTGTTAACGTTGGCCCTGTTGCAGTACCACTCTGCCTGGTAACGGGTTCTCTGGTCGTATTGATCGGCTCTCTCGATACGTTTATCTGTTAACTCGCGACTCATATTATTAGCCTGTGGTGTTTAAAGCCTCCTGGGGGCCGTCCGAGAATGCCCTCTCGACGTCTGCGCTTATCTACCCGAATTCTTCGATTTTAGAAAAAATGTCTATTCTCGGACACCCTCCTCGCCTCAGAAACTCATGAGATATTGAGGATAGGAAGTGCAGTTTTATATTTCACCTGTTTTAGCGCGATACTTGAACGGAGGTTCGCGACATTTGGTGTGCCTGCCAACTTGTCAGTGATAAATGTCTGTAATGATTTAAGGTCTTTTGCTACCACACGCAAGAGATAATCAGAAGTTCCGGTCATCAGATAGCACTCCATAACTTCAGGAAAACGTTCGATTATTTCTTCGAAAATACGGAGGTCACTTTCCACCTGTCGCTCAAGCCGGACCTCGATAAACACACTGACATCCCAGCCAAGCTTTTCAGGGTCGAGCAGAGTGGTGTAGCTTTTAATAATTCCGTTTTTCTCAAGTTCCCGTACTCTTCGAAGGCATGGTGCAGGAGAGAGGTTAACGGACTCCGCCAGGGAAACATTGGTTATTCTGGCGTCTTTCTGCAGCCGGCTAAGGATGCGCAGATCAAGATCGTCCAAAGAATTGTCTTTGCTATTGTTGCTCATAATCCTCGAATTAGTGTTGAATGTTGCTTTATAGTCGCATAATACAATGTATAAAGCAATGTTTATCGTCTGAGATTCCGTTATATTACTATCTGTTAATACTATCAAAAACACCCTGTACAATTCTCAATTGAGGAGACCGACTATGGCCCATAAACCACTGTCTCAGGAACAGATACCAGCATTCAGGCCTGATAGTGATGCAGATGAGACTCAGGACTGGATCGAGAGTCTGGCAGAAGTCATTGAACGCGATGGCCTTGGCAGGGCGGAATACCTGACGGATCGTCTTATCGAGTATGGCAGGCGAGCCGGTGGCCGGTTTCATACCAGGCATACAACGCCGTACCGCAACACGATCCCTGTTGCAGAACAACCACCATATCCCGGTGATCTTGATCTTGAGGCACGTATTACGGCGATCCATCGCTGGAATGCGCTGATGATGGTTATGCGGGCAAATACGTCACATGCGGAATTGGGTGGTCATATAGCCACCTACGCTTCAATTGCCGATCTGTTTGAGGTTGGATTTCATCATTTCTTTCGGGCTCAGAGTGAAAAACATCCTGGTGATCTCGTTTACTTCCAGCCACATGCTGCGCCTGGCATTTATGCCCGTGCTTTTCTTGAGGGGCGATTAGCCGAACAGAACCTTATCTATTATCGGCGGGAAGTAAGCGGCGGGATTGGTGCAGGCCTCTCATCGTATCCACATCCGACACTGATGCCGGATTTCTGGCAATTTCCCACGGGTTCTATGGGGTTGGGTTTACTTTCTGCTATTTATCAGGCGCGATTTCAGCGGTATTTACTGCACCGCGATCTACTTGATGCATCAGATCGAAAAATCTGGGCCTTTGTCGGAGATGGCGAGATGGATGAGCCTGAATCGCTCGCGGGGATATCGCTTGCGGCCCGGGAACAGCTCGATAATCTTATTCTCGTTGTTAACTGCAACCTGCAGCGTCTCGATGGCCCGGTTCGTGGAAATGGTAACATCGTTCAGGAACTCGAAACCCTTTTTGCAGGTGCGGGCTGGAATGTTATTAAATGTTTATGGGGTTCCAATTGGGATGTTCTTTTTGCCCGCGATACGGAGGGCTGGATATTAAAGCGAATGGCTGAGGCAGTTGACGGTGAATTCCAAAAACTTTCAGCGACTGACGGCCATTATAACCGTGAGCAGTTCTTCTCAAAATATCCTGAGCTCGCAAGTCTTGTGGCAAACATGTCAGATCAGGATATCGATGCACTCATCCGTGGCGGTCATGACCCTATAAAAATCTACGCTGCATATGCAAATGCTGCAGCTCATACGGGGCAACCGACGGTAATCTTGGCGCAGACCACAAAAGGCTATGGTATGGGGGCTGCAGGACAGGGTGTAAATAGCTCTCATCAGACCAAGAAACTCTCTGTTGATGGCTTAAAAGAATTTCGGGATAGATTTGATCTGCCGTTAAATGATACTCAGGTTGAAGCGTTACAGTTTTTGCATCCGGGAGAAGAGAGTGCAGAGATTCGTTATTTGAAAGGTAAGCGTGAAGATTTGCATGGTTATATTCCGCGACGTCGCAGAAAATCTCAATCACTTTCAGCTGCCAAGCCGGATCTGTTCAACTCCTTCCATACTGATACAGGTACGCGGGAAATTAGTTCGACCATGGTGGCAGTGCGCTTAATGACTAAACTTATGCGCGATAGTGAATTGGGGCCGAGGATTGTGCCTATTATCTCGGATGAAGCCCGCACATTCGGTATGCAGGATATGTTTCGTCAGTTTGGCATATATTCACCTTGGGGGCAGAACTATATTCCTCAGGATGCTGATCAACTTGCATATTATCGTGAAGATATTAACGGGCAGATACTCGAAGAAGGTATCACCGAAGCAGGGTCACTCTGTTCATGGATAGCTGCAGGAACTTCGTATTCTCATAGCGATCAGCCGATGATCCCTTGCTACATATTTTACTCAATGTTTGGTTTTCAGCGAGTAGCCGATCTTATCTGGAATGCTGCTGACTGTAAAACAAAAGGCTTTCTGTTGGGGGCCACTGCCGGCCGTACGACGCTGTCCGGAGAGGGATTACAACACGAAGATGGTCAGAGCCATGTGTATGCGGCAACTGTCCCCACCTGTCATGCCTATGATCCTGCCTTTGGTTATGAAGTTGCGGTTATCATGGAAGAGGGAATTCGGCAGATGATGAGTGAGGAAGAGACAGGTTTTTATTACCTGACACTCTATACCGAAAACTACCCGCATCCGCCGCTGCCAACAGGAGCCGAAGAAGGAATTATCCGCGGTATATATAAACTGCGATCTGCTGGCTCAGATGAAAAAAACCTACGTGTTCAGTTGCTTGGAAGTGGCTCTGTTATGCAGCAGGTATTTGCTGCAGCAAGTCTCCTTGATGAGAATTTTAATGTGACTGCAGATATCTGGTCTGTCACAAGTTTTGGTGAATTGCGAAAAGATGCTATGCATTGCGATCGCTGGAACCTTCTTCATCCTGAACTGGAGCCTCAGGTTCCCTATCTCACAAGTCAACTTATCGATACGGATGGGCCGGTAATTGCCGCGACAGACTATGTGCGGGCATATCCTGAGCTTATTCGTGCATGGGTTCCGAACCGCTACAAGGTGCTTGGTACTGATGGCTTCGGTCGCTCCGACACCCGTGCTGCATTACGGGACTTTTTCGAAATAGATGGCCGCTATATTGCCCTGCAGGCCTTAACGAGTCTGGTTGAAGAGGGTTCTCTGGAACGCGCTGTATTATCCGAAGCGATCGCCTTATTCAAACTTGATACCAACAAACCGAATCCTCTGGTCGATTAAGGGAGCAATCATGGGAAATATAATAGATTTGCTGGTACCTGATATCGGCGATTTTGCCGAAGTACCCGTCGTGGAAATCATGGTGCAGTTGGGTGAGGTACTGACACCCGATACTGCGGTGGTAACGCTTGAGTCAGATAAAGCCAGTATGGAGGTTCCCGCGGAGGTTACAGGGGTTGTTACGGAGATTCTGGTTGCAGAAGGTGATCTGGTCTCAGAGGGGAGTTTGCTGCTTCGTTATGAAAAGGGTGAAGGACTGAGGGGAGAGGACTCGGTTGTAGAACCTGATAAGATATTGAAACAGAAGATAGTCGAAGTTCAGGTGATTAAAGAACAGACCAATCCTTTGCAACAATCTGTTTCTGTTCAGCCCGAAAAAGAAAAAATGAGCATGAATCATGGTCCGGCCGGTCCTGCTGTTCGGCGTCTGGCGAGAGAACTTGGTGTAAAGCTTGCGGATGTGTCAGGATCGGGCCCAAAGGGCAGATTACAGAAAGAAGATATTCGTGCCTATGTAAAACGGGTTATGCAGAGTGGAGGACCGCAGAAAGCGAGTTATGAAGAGCCGATTATCGATTTTTCAGCCTTTGGCCCAATTGAAACATCTCCGCTTAGCCGTATTCAGCGAATCAGTGGGCCGCAGTTGGCAAAAAACTGGGCGGCTATTCCTCATGTGACGAGTTTTGATGAGGCTGACATAACGGAGATAGAAGCATTTCGCCGGGAACTCAATCAGGAACAGCCGGTAAAACTGACTCTGCTGCCTTTTATGATCAAGGCAGTGCAAAACACCCTGCAGGTCTTGCCACAGTTGAACAGTTCATTGCAGGGTGGGCAGCTCATTATAAAAAAATATTACCATATCGGTTTCGCAGTCGATACTCCCGGAGGTCTTCTTGTTCCGGTAATTCGTGATGTTGATAAAAAAGGACTTGTCCAGATTGCAACCGAAGTAAGTGAACTCGCATTACTGGCGCGGGAAGGCAAATTAAAGGCAGAGCATATGCAGGGGGGAACGTTTACTATTTCAAGCCTTGGAAGCGTTGGCGGCACGCATTTTACCCCGATAATCAATGCCCCTGAAGTTGCGATTCTCGCTTTAGGAAGGTCATCTATAAAACCGCAATGGAAAGGCAGTGAATTTATCCCCCGCCAGATTCTTCCTCTGTCATTAAGCTGGGATCATCGTGCACTTGATGGTGTGACTGCATCTCGATTTAATGTTCATTTATGCAGGGTACTGGCTGATTTTCGCAGGGTTGTTTTGTGATGTAATGCCTTGAGGAGATGGTCCATTCTATTTGAGGAGATTCATGCGGCGGGTTAAGTTGAATAGTACAATGTATGGTTAAGAATAATTTTTGACATCACAACAGTGGCTAAGCCATTTCTAAAAGAAAATTGATAGAGAAAGATCATGAAAGAGGATAGGGTAAGGGATACTACGTTTGAGCCTGGGACGGCCTATTACCCATAAGTCAAAACCTCAACCTTGCAGATTGCGTGGGATCTTTGAGAACGCGACAAAAAGGACTGTGGATAAAGGGCTTAGGACTGAGTAAATTGCATTGAGCATGCAATTAGCTTCTGAATTACTCAGTCCTATTACCTTCGGCCTAAGTCCTTAAGCCCGCTTCCAGTCTATGAAGAGTGGCGAAAAAACAACATATTTCGCAAAAGCTGAGAAGATATGGGTAATGGACAGCCTCCTGGTTGCCTTGTAACAGTTTCATTCGTAATATATCTCACGAATACTTTTGATTATAACGCATTTCGGTAAATGAACGGTTGCCGTTTAACGAGGACCCCTATGAATTCTGAGGCTACAGTGTTGCCCCGTTACAGTTTCTACGAAGAGTTGGCCAATAGTATAACCCATGGTGTCGGTTTGCTTCTGGCTATTGCCGGACTGGGTGTTCTCACCGCTTTTGCCAGTGTCTTCGGGACAGTATGGCACATCGTTTCGTGTAGTATTTATGCCGGGACGATGATTATGCTCTATATGGCATCTACGCTCTATCACTCTATCCCTTGGGAAAAAGCAAAAGCGGTATTCAGGATTCTCGATCATTCCTCAATCTTTTTATTGATCGCCGGAACCTATACCCCATTTACTCTGGTGAGTTTGCGAGGGCCCTGGGGTTGGTGGCTTTTTGGTACCATCTGGGGGTTGGCCGTGGTCGGAATTCTGATGGAGATTTTCCTGCCTAAAAATTTGCGATTTGTCACCATAGGGTTCTATGTGGCGATGGGCTGGACTATTGTCGTGGCTATAAAACCGATGCTGGCAGTGGTTGCACCAGGTGGTTTGATGCTGCTTTTGGCCGGTGGCCTCTGTTATACTCTGGGAGTTCCGTTTTACATTAAGAAGTCCATACCGTTTAACCATGCTATCTGGCATCTATTTGTACTTGCCGGTACCATTTTTCAATTTTTCTCAATATTGCTGTATGTAATTCCTGTTTTTTCGAACTAGTGTCATGTGCCAGATACCGTAATAATGCGAAGCTTTTTCTCTTCCTGCAAGGCATGACTGATGGAGCATAGCAGCGCTATGTAACTGAAGGAGTAACGAAGTCAGGAAGTGAAAAGGGCGAGCAGAATTAGAGATTTGAGGCATGACAGGACACTAGTTTTTGTAATACAAAAGAAACGAAAAATCAGGCGTCAGTTCCCAGATTGAACTGACGGTCAATAAGCAGGTAAATGCAGGCTTCTACTGCCTGTGGGTGATATTTAATCCCTTTGCCTGCTCGAATTTCATCAAGTGCTCTATCAAGACCCAGGGCCGGGCGATATGGTCGATGAGAAGACATTGCCTCAACAACATCGGCGACAGTGATGATCTTTGCTTCAAGCAGTATATTGACATCTTTCAGGCCGCGGGGGTATCCTGACCCATCGAGTAATTCATGGTGCTGGTGGACAATATCGGCAACCGGCCAGGGGAAATGGATCGATTTCAGGATGTCATAGCCTGCTTCTGTATGACATTTTATTATTGTCCGTTCCTCTTCAGAGAGCTTTGTCGGTTTTGCAAGATACTCTGAAGGAAGGGATATTTTCCCTATGTCATGGAGAAGTGCGGCAAAATGAAGTCCTTCCAATTGCTGATCAGATAATCCGAGTTCTAGTCCTATGGCGTGCGCGAGCCGTTCCACCCTCACCTGATGGCCGGCTGTATACGGATCACGTTTCTCGGCTGTGAGAGCAAGTGACCGAACAGTTTCTTCAAGATTCCGGTGGAGCTGGTTATGGCTTTTCCATAATGCCTCTTCAGAGCGTTTTCGTTCAGAAATGTCACGGGCGACGCCTCTGAATCCCAGTAACTCTTTGTAAGAATTGAAAAATGGAACACCATTTATTTCTATAACTACGGGGGAGCCGTTGCTATGTCTGCAAATGGCTTCAAGGCCGGTAAACGGTTCGGTTTGATTGACCAGTTCCAGAAATTTTCGGCCCGAATGTCCTTTTTCTCCCGGTACCAGAAAATCAAAAAGCGTTTTACCCTCAATCTCTTTTGGCTTTATGCCAAGCAGTTCTATAATCTTCATACTGGAATAGGTAAATGTCCCGCTCAAATCTACCTCCCATATCCAGTCGCTGGTATAATCAACCATTGAGCGGTATTGCTCTTCACTTATAACCAATGCCTCAAATAGGGCTGAACGTTCCTCCCATATATACTCTCTTAACCGGTCTGCAATAATGGTCTGACGGACGATATATCCAACAAGAACAATAACGATACAAAAAATCGTGGCAGATGTTGCGTAGAGCGTTCCACGGATTTGTGACAATTCTTTATACACATCGTCGATATAGATGCCGGAACCGATAATCCAGCCCCATTCCCTGAATTCTTTTACATAGGATATCTTAGGGACGATACGGCTGCTATCATCCTTCCATTGCCACATATATTCCACATATCCCGCTCCATTTTTTTGGACTTCCTCTACAAATTTAACAAAGAGCCTTTTCCCGTTCGGGTCTTTAAAGTCACTGATATCCTTGCCATTGAGGTCAGTTCTGTAGGGGTGCATGATCATTCGCGGGGTCATATCGTTTAGCCAGAAGTAGTCTTTTCTTTCAGGCCCGTATCTGAGGCCTTGTATGATATCGATTGCCCTTGAACGTGCCTCTTCTTCTGACAGAACTCCAGACGTAACCTTGTCAGCATGTTCTGACAAGATAGACCATGCTGATTCTGTAACCTCCTTAATCATCTCTTTTTTTCTGGCGAGAAAACTCTTCTCCATAGCGGGGAGGATGATAGCAAAGACAGCAGCAGCAAACAGAAAAACAGTGAGCAAGGCAGGTAAACCTATTCGGGCTACTACTGGATAGGGTTTTTGATTGCTCATTGATTACCTGTTAAATGCAGATTCGTGAAATATTCGGGTTTGGTGTTTCTTTATTTGTATCAAAAAAACGTAGAAATAAGAAATAATCCTGAAAACCGGCAGGCGTTACCGGAACTCTTAAGGCCCAAAAAACGGAGGGGAGATATCTTAAGCTGAAATTTGTCATTGTACATCAGACCAATAGTAGCTAACGTATTGTCTACAGTTAATATATTCAGAGGTGTATATGAATGTCATCTGCTGCATGATTTTCAATACGGTTTTGGAATAAACGAGTGATCACCCGAAACGAAGAATTGGGCGAAAAGCAATGTTTTCGGACGGTAATTAACTACATTGGAGGCGGTATGAAGAACTGGATTAGTACTGCGATCATCGTTGTACTGCTGTTGCTTACCGGGTGTTCAAAGGTTCAGGTCAGCCAGGACTATAGGGCCGGGATGGATTTTTCCCAATACCGCCAATACCAGTGGAAGACTGTTTCTATTGAACCAGCTGATGATATCAGGGTGAATAACCCTCTGCTGCATGAAAGGTTTCGTCAGGCTATTGACAGTGCTCTTTTACGACGAGGTTTTGTCGTCGGTGCACCTGCTGATTTCCTCATCACCTATACCTACTCAATACAAGCCAGGCTGGAATCAGATCCGGTCGGCACAACATTTGGTTTTGGAGTTGGGCGGCATCACCGTTATAGCGAAATTGGATACGGTACCGGCAACATTGTGCGTCAGTATGATGTCGGAATACTTGCTGTTGATGTTATAGATGTGCCTTCAGGAACTCTCGCCTGGAGGGGGACCGGTTCTGAAATTGTCACTACACATTCCACTCCTGAAGCAACTACAGCTTTTGTGTATAGAATGGTAGACTCCATACTTGCTCAATTTCCTCCACCGTAATTTTTGTCTTAACTATCAAAGTGGTTGTATACCCAACCACTTTGCCATGTATCTGTAATCGTTCAGTCATGCTCAATATTTACACAAGCAGGACGGAATGCTATAGCTCTGTATACTGGACAGGCTGATAATAGCCAGGCAGATGTCTTTTAGTTTATTGCTTTTTTGCATATATATTCAATATGTTGAAAAGATGGGAGACCTCTGCTAGGATTACTTCTTTTACTATTGTTTGGATAAAATACCAGCACGAGACATGCGATTGTCAACGTTATCGGGGCGATAACTGAAGATAGAAAATATTGATTAAACAGGGAGTACTAGATGGCGCTTACAGTTGAGAATACAACTATTGGCTTTATAGGAATTGGCGTGATGGGCAAGAGTATGGCTAATCACCTCATGCAGGGCGGATATCCGGTACATATTTACACACGTACTAAAGCAAAAGCGGTGGATTTGATTGATGGCGGTGCAGTCTGGGAAGAGTCTGTAGCCTCTCTTGCTGCAAAATGTAATGTGATTTTTACCATTGTAGGGTTTCCACCTGATGTTGAAGAGGTTTATCTGGGGGAAACCGGAATCCTGGCTCATATGCAGGCTGGTGGCTATGTGGTCGATATGACAACCTCACGCCCGGATCTGGCGGTAAAAATTGCCAACGAGGCTGCTGCTAAAGATATTACTTCACTTGATGCTCCAGTTTCTGGCGGAGATATAGGTGCTCGTGAGGCGCTGCTCTCGATAATGGTTGGTGGTGAGAAAGCTGCCTTTGATGAGGTGATTCCACTTTTTGAACTGATGGGTAAAAACATTGTCTACCAGGGCAAAGCAGGTAGTGGCCAGCACACAAAGATGTGTAACCAGATCGCCATTGCTGCAAATATGATGGGAGTGTGTGAAGCACTTGCCTACGCAAAGAAATCAGGTCTTGATCCTGAAACTGTTCTGAAGTCTATCGAGAGTGGTGCGGCGGGCAGTTGGTCGCTTACAAATCTCGCACCGCGTATCATTAAAGAGGATTATGCGCCAGGATTTTATGTAAAACATTTTGTTAAAGACATGTCCATTGCCATTGAGTCGGCTGACGCTATGGGCGCTGAACTTCCCGGCCTTAAACAGGCAAAAAAGTTGTATGATCAGCTTATCGAAGAAGGTGGCGGTGACGACGGGACACAGGCATTATTTAAACTGTATGTCTGATAGTTACGGCATGTTTTTGCTGGCCGGGAGAGTGCGTTTTTGCGTCTTGGCCAGCCATTTTTACCAGGTGTGACGTGTATGAAAACAGTGTATGTCGGGAGTGATAATAAGGTGGCACTGGCCTGTCCTGGCTGTGAAAAAGCGAAAGTCGTTGATGTCAGCAAATATTTGAAATCATCAGGATCCGTAAACCTTACCTACAGGTTTCGTTGTGATGATTGTGAATGTGGTCATAAGGATTGCAATGAATGCCTGCACAATGAGTGTTCTCAAGGTTATGTGAATACCGTCAAGCTTGAACGACGCGTGCATATACGAAAAGATACCATGCTGCCAGGAAAGTTGACACTTAACAGCGACGATCATTTACCTGTTCAGGTTCTGGATCTGAGCAGGACCGGTGCCCGCATTCGAGTGTCATCACCGATAACAGTTAAGCTCGGTCAGAAGGTGATAATTGATTTTCAGCTGGATGACCGTAAGAAGACAGCGATTCAAAAGGAAGGTAAAGTTGTGCGTGGTAAAGGTAGTGTTGCCGCACTTGCTTTTTCAGAGATTGAGACCTACTCGACTGCCGATAAGGCAATCGGCTTTTATCTTATGAAGTAGTAACCGGTTACCGCGCAGTGGCCTGGTTTACAGTCACTGCGCGGTGGCAGGTTATGCTCGAATAGCGTGTGATTTCATTTTCTCCCAGAGGTTTTTTCTACTTATTCCCAACAGATCTGCAGCTGCCTGCTTTACTCCACCCGCCTTGTTCAGGGCCTTTAATATCACTGCTTTTTCAGTACGCGCGAGTGCCTCGGCCAGTACCAATGTATACGGCTCATCGACTTTGATCGGGCTGCTATTGAGATCTGAAGGTAAATCCGACGGGCATATTGAGGGTTCGGGTGCTAGTACTGATGCACGTTCGAGGATATTTTTCAATTCTCTGACATTGCCGGGGAAGTCATAGTCGAGCAGTCTCTCCATCGCATCGGCAGTGAGGTTCATGGCCACGCCTCGTTTCAGGCTGAAGCTGTGCAGGAAATGTTGGGTGAGTTCCGGAATATCCTCTTTTCTCTCGCGCAATGGTGGAAGTTTTATGGGTATGACCCGCAAACGATAATAGAGATCCTCCCTGAAATTTCCTTTCTCTACTTCTTTACCGAGATCTTTGGCAGTTGCACAGATAATGCGGACATCGACTTTTACCGTTCGGGAACCACCAACGCGGTCAAGTTCCTGTTCCTGAAGAACGCGTAGGAGTTTTGGTTGCAGGGTCAGCGGTAGGTCGGCAATCTCGTCAAGGAGTAGTGTGCCGCCATTTGCCATCTCAAATTTGCCGATTTTCTGCTTGAGAGCACCGGTAAACGCCCCCCGTTCATGGCCGAACATTTCTGATTCCATCAGTCCTTCCGGGATGGCGGCACAGTTCAGACGTATATATGGCTGTTTATGTCGTCTGGAAGCGGAGTGTATTGCTTCTGCGACAAGTTCTTTTCCCGTACCCGATTCCCCGGTGATGAGTATCGAGGCATCACTTGGAGCCGCCTGTTCTATGAGTCGATAGACTTCCTGCATTACGGGGCCGGATCCGATAAGCTGTTGTTGCTGCTGACGACAGTGGTCTTCGAGTGAAATGTTCCTGGCCTTGAGGTTCTGCACAGCCAGGATACGGTTGATACGGATGACGAGATCATCCATGTCAAAGGGCTTGAGCAGATAATCTGCGGCTCCCATCTCTAAGCAGTTGATGGCACTGTCGACATTACCATAGCCGGTCATCATGATGATATCGGTATAGGGCGTCACTTCACGAACATGTTTAAGAAGCGCCATGCCGTCGAGGTTGGGCATGCGGACATCCGAGATAATAATCCTGAAACTGAAGCGATCAAGCATATCAATGGCATTCTGGCCGTCTGTTGCAACTTCGACATGCCAGTTATATTTTTCCAGACGATCCTGGATGGTGATACGCATGATTTCATCATCTTCCGCAAGAAGAATCCTGATCATTGTGTTACTCCATTATCAGATAGTTCGACAGGTTCGCGCTGTAGTTTCGTATCACAGCATTGTTCTATTGGCAGGATAACTGTAAACGTCGTGCCAACATCGGGGCTTGATTCCACCACTATTTTTCCCCCCATTTTACGAACCAGGCTGTATGTTACCGCAAGGCCGAGGCCTGTACCCTCACCTACCTGTTTTGTTGTAAAAAATGGATCATATATTTTGTTAATTATCTCGTCAGAGATACCGCTGCCTGTGTCTCGTATTCGTATATATAGGTTGTGATCTTCTTTCCAGGAGTTCACAGACATTACTCCACCACGCTCTTCCATGGCCTGTATACCGTTCAGACCGATATTGACAACGATCTGCTTAATTGCCTCAGTGTCGATACAGTAGGAACCTGCAATATTGAGATCGAGGGAGAGCTCGATGGCGTTCATTTTGTATTCCAACAGAGCAAAACACTCCCTGATTTCCGCATCGACATCGAGTTTTCTCAGCAGTAGCGGGTTGTCTCTGCCAAAATTCAGCAGTTGTCGCATGGTCTGTTCAATTCTTTGAAGACCTTTATCAAGCAGTGGCAGATAACGGGCATGAAGTTCCAGGTCATCAGGAGAATCCTTCATGTTTTTTACGCAGTTGCGAAGACCACCCAGCGGGTTATTGACCTCATGGGCAATCCCCGCGGTAATCTGGCCGAGTGCAGCCATCTTTTCGTTGTAGGAAGCCTGCTCAGCAGCTTGACGAAGCTCCTTTTCCGAGTGTTCCAGGCGACCGCAGAGTGAAGAAAAGCCCTGGGCCAGATGACCGATTTCATCATTTCCGGATGGTAGAGGATGTTTCAGATCTTTAGATGCAGGATAGCTGTCCATGGCCAACTTCAATCGTGATAGGCGGTTGGCAACCAGCACATTAAAAAGCAGGAAGACTACGCCGGCTACCGAAACAATTGAAAGCAGGCCATAGAGGATGATGGTCTGGTTGTTTTTTTTGATTACTGTATCAGCCCAGTCGATGGGAATGGTGATACTGAGTGCACCACGAATATCCCCAAGTGAATAACCATGCCGGGCATGACAGGTGAGGCAGTTTTCTTTCACCTTTAACGGCGCAATATAGCGAAGAACCTTTGTTCCGCGACTCTTCATGATTTCCATGCGTTCAGGCAGATTCTCTTCCTCGAATTGTGTAAGACTGAACTTTTCAAAATCATCGGGGGAATTCAAAGGGTTAACAGGTTTGAGGCTGGTGACACGGAACCAGCCAAATCCGGCTTTGTCCGCATATTCAGATAGTTCACGAGTCACCATGGCGGGGTTACGTTTTACCAGGGTCACGCCGTCATTGGTTTCGAGATTGGGGTAGTCTAGAAACGGGTTTTCACGTACTGAATCAGTTTTGACTACAAAAAGGCCATGATGATCGGAAACCCACTCACGTGTGAGAATCAGTTGCCTGTGCAGCATGCGGGCCTGATGTCGTGCCTGACCAATTACTAGATCATTTTGCAGGCCGGATGTATAATACAGGATGGTCATGTAGGTCAGGGTTAGCACTGCGCCGATCACGATGATAAATTTATACTGCAGCTTCATCTTTACTCCTTGATTGATGTTTCGTTCGGTTGCTGCATGCATAAGGTATTCCTAAAATTCAAAATGCGCCAAGATGTCTGTATTGCATCGGAACATCGAAATCAATGATCCGCCATGATGAGGCAATGTTACCAAGCGGTAACGGGGAGTGTCAAGAAGTGTTACGTGGAGGTAACATCCGCAGCCCCGGTTTCTTTAATGACCTGAAAACAGAAGGGTAAAAATATTGGAACGTTGTTTGCAAACAGTAAACGTTGACAGAATTAATTGGGGAATGAGCTGATAACAGGTTCCTGGGAGGTGTAATCAGCCCATATGATTAAGACAGTTATTCTAACTGCAAGCGGAGGTTGATGGTGAGAAAAAACATTGGTGTGAAACATGCTGTAAGTATGCTGGCGATGCTGGCATTGATGCTTTGTGCAGTATCAGTTATGGCGAGCAAGAAGGAAGGGGCGGTGCATCCTGAACTGACAGAGCAGGAGCAACTTATTGCCTGTGCCGAATGCCACAAGGAAGCTACTCCTGAAGTTGAGAAAGAGTGGTACGATTCAGTTCACGGTATTGCCATGGTCAAATGTTATCAGTGCCATGGAACGTTCGGTGAATTTGCTGTAACTCCGACCAAAGAAAATTGTGCAACCTGCCACGCTGATATGCTGGACAAGGAGCCGAATACGCCATGTTGGGAATGTCATGTTCCTCACTCATTCAAGGCGAAGAAATAACAGAGCGTATTCAACGAACAGCAAGGAGATCAGAAAATGGCACAAACACGACGAGATTTTATAAAAAAGGCGGCGGCACTTTCAGCTGCTTCTTATGTGAGCATGAGCTTGCCGATTGATAAAGCCAATCAGGCAAAAGCAGAGGAAGGCATTGTATGGCATCGCGGCAGTTGCCGTCTTTGCGGTGTTGGCTGCAGGGTTGAACTTGGTGTAAAAGGTGATACCCCGGTTGGACTTCGCGGTGTACCTAAATCCCGCACAAACTTTGGTTATGTCTGTATGAAGGGCATGCATTTCTGGAAATGTATGCGTCACCCTGACCGTCTGACCAAACCACTTTATCGCGAAAAAAAGACCGACAAATTCAAGGAAATCTCCTGGGACAAAGCCCTTGATATCGCAGCGACAAAATTTGCCGAAGCCCACAAAGAGGGCGGTGGTGCCGCAGTTGGGTATTACGGTTCAGGTCAGGCATTAACCGAAGAAACATATCTCTTCCAGAAGGTTATGCGTGCAGGTCTACAGTCCAACAATGTCGAGGGTAACCCGCGCCTCTGTATGGCAAGTGCTGTTGGCGGGTACCTGACCTCGTTTGGTGCGGATGAGCCAATCGGTGGTTACTCTGATCTTGAGAAGGCACACTGTTTCTTCATCGTAGGCTCCAACACTGCTGAGGCACATCCGGTACTGTTCAGACGTATTATGCGTCGTAAGCTCGATAACCCAAATGATGTAAAAGTAATCAACATCGATCCTCGTATTTCTCAAACTTCCCGTATCGCTGATAAGCATCTGCAGTTCAAGCCTGGTACCGATCTTGCGCTCTTAAACAGCATGGCTCATGTCATCATTGAAGAGAAATTGTACGACGAAGAGTTTATTAACACCTACACAACCTTTAAAAAGGGTAAAGGCGACTCAACAACATTTGAGGACTATGCTGTGCAGGTTGCCAAGTATACCCCTGAGATGGCTGTTAAGATGTGTGGCGATGCATTCACCGCTGATGATGTTCGCACAATTGCCCGGTGGTTCGCTACATCCAAAGGAACTGTGAGTCTCTGGACCATGGGCCTAAATCAGCGTAAGCGCGGTGTATGGGCCAACAACCTGATGCATAACCTCCACATCCTCACCGGTCAGCTGATGAAAGACGGTGCTGACAGTCTTTCTCTTACCGGTCAGCCAAATGCGTGTGGTGGTGTACGTGAAGGTGGAGGATTGTGTCACATCCTTCCAGGTCATCGCCTGGTGGTAAAAGAAAAACTGCGTAATCAGGTTGAGGCTGCATGGGGCGTACCCGCTGGTCGTATACCACCCAAGCCGGGTCTGCACACCATGGCAATGTTCTCTGCAGTAAATGAAGGCAAGATTAAGGCGCTGTGGGTAAACTGCACCAGCCCTGTTCAGAGCCTTCCCAACTGTAACCTGTACAACAAGGGTATGGATCGAGAAGATGTGTTTATCGTAACCACCGATATCTTCCACACACTCACAACCCAGAAGTCAAACCTTGTTCTGCCGACTTCCTTCCATTTTGAGAAGACCGGTGTTTACGGTTGTACCGAGCGACGTTCACAGATCACCAAAAAGGCAATCAGCTCTCCGGGCGATGCAATGCCTGAGGTGTGGATTGTTCGTGAATGGGCACGTAAGCTTGCAGAAAAAATGAATGATCCGGTTATTACCCAGTGTATCAAGCCCTTTGAAGGTCTTGAGGAAGGATATGAGCTGCCTAAGGCGATCTGGGACGAGTATAGCCAGAAGCTGACTGCACATCGTGATAACGATTTGCGTGGTGCTACTTACAAGGTTCTTGAGTCTATGGCTGATGGTGTTCAGTGGCCTGCGCCGACCGAAGAGTACGCTCTTACCGGTGGTACCGTAAAAAAATTCGTTAAGGGTCGTGATCCAATGGCTACTACCGAATCAAAGAACGATCTGCCATACCAGTTCTACGGTCCTGCACATCCGGACAGAAAGCTGTGGATCTGGCAGCGTGAGCAGGCTGATCCTGAAGAGATGCCTGATGCGGAATACCCATTCTACCTCTCAACCGGCCGAATCATCGATCACTGGCACACAATGTCAATGACCGGTCGTATTCCTGAGTTGCTTCGGGCTAACCCCTATGCATATATCGAGATCAATCCGAAAGATGCGAAGATGCTGGGAATCAAGCCTGGGGATATGGTCGAGGTGAGATCACGTCGTGGTGTTAACCTGCTGCCCGCAAAGGTATACGAAGGACCGATTGAAGGAATGGTCTTTGCTTACTGGCACGATCAGCATGAAGATCGTATGATCAACAAGGTTACCAAAGATGCGTATGATCCGGGTTCAAAGGAGCCTGAGTTCAAGATCTGTGCGGTGCAGATTAAGCGTGTGTCCGGCCCTACGCCTCTTACTCCGTACATCGCAGGGTAATTTAAAGAGCAGATACGGCCAGTTCTCCGGCGTCTCGTGAGCACATCGCATATCGTAAATATAGCGATGTGCTCAAGTCCTTGGATAACAGGCCGTCTCCACTCTTTGTAGGGGGGAGACTTTGCACACGGATTAAAAAATTTGCTGAATTTCTGTAGTAATCAGAATAAACCACGCAGTATTAAAATGAGGAAAACATGCCCATAGGTGGAGTAGTTATTTCCAGCGTTCCTGAGAAGAAGGACCTGGTGCTGAAGGCGTTGGAGCCGATTGTAGAAGTTGAAGTTCATGGTGACGATGCTGAGGGCAATATTGTGGCTGTTCTCGATACGAAGACATCTGAGAAAATGGAACAGATCATCGATCGGATCAATAAAGATGTCAATGTTTTGACTGTCGGGATGACCTATCTGAATACCGAAGATGAGGCGGACCTGATGGCGAAAGGCGAGAGGGTTGCTAAACCGTTTGGTTTCAAAAAATCATTGCCGAAAGATTCGTGAAACGTCGTACATTTTTGCAAATGATCGGGGCAGGGCTTTCGGGCCTTGCGCTATCGCCTGCAACAACACGGGCGAATATGTTGAAAAGTCCGGTCGGCACAAATAGTTTGCGGCCACCGGGGGCTGTACCTGAAGAACTCTTTCCTGCCAAGTGCATTCGTTGCGGACGTTGTGTAGAGGTCTGTCCGTATCGCGCCATCACCATGCTTGATATCCGCCGGGGTATCCATGCAGGAACTCCGCTTATCGATGTGACAAAAGTTCCCTGCTATCTCTGTATGAAATGTGTTGATGTCTGCCCTACCGGGAGTCTGCAGCGGGTAAAACAGGACAAGACACGCATGGGCCTTGCGGTAATTAATACCTTCAACTGTCTAGCTTATGAGGGGATTACGCTTTGCCGTACCTGTTATGACAAATGCCCATTTATGGAAAAAGCTATTCGGCTTGAACAGTTACGGCCGGTTATCGATGAAAACCATTGTACCGGTTGCGGAATGTGTACCAATGCCTGTCCTGAAACTGACAAACATGGGAGAAAGGCGATCAATATTGAGCCGATTTATGCCCGGGAAAAGGTCACCCATGATGAGTGAGTCAAAGGGACAGGGAATCAATATCGCTGTGGCGGGTGATCAAAAAAAACGACGTGTCAGCTGGTCGACTCTGCGCTTGACTACATTGAGTGTTGCTTTCTTGTTTATTCTCGTTAATCCGCTGTTGAATTACTATCTGCATATAGATTTTATTCAGGGCTGGTATCAGTCATTTGGCTTTGGCGATCTCTGGTTTGTCTCACCGCTGGAAGGGCTTGAAAGCCTGCTGATTACAAAGTCGTTTTATATGCCCGCACTCATAGGTATGCTTATACCGGTGCTGGTCGCTTTTATGCTGGGACGTGTCTTTTGCTCCTGGCTCTGCCCTGTAAATTTTATTTTAGAACTGGTTGATCGGATTCGCCGTTTTGTTGCGCGAAAGCGTTTTTTACAGAATAAGCTGATTGTGGCCAAGCGGGTCCTCTGGTTTACCTTGATGGCCGAATTGTTGATGAGTCTTGTGCTTGGAGCGCCACTTTTTGTTTTTCTCTCACCACCCGGTCTTGTCGGGCGTGAGATAATGATGCTGGTCTTTTTCAGGACGATGGCGCTTGAAGGTGTTATCCTGATCCTGGTCCTGGTCCTTGAACTTGTCACTCGCCGGTTCTACTGTCGGAGCTTCTGCCCATTGGGAGCACTGCTGGCGCTTATCGGCAGTAAAAGAAATCTGCGAATCATACGAGTTGCTGGCAAGTGTACCGCATGCGGGCTTTGTAATAAAAGTTGTCCTATGGGGCTTGAACCTGAGCAGGGTGAGGGCGCAGGGAATTATTGCTGGAACTGTGGGGAATGTATAGATAGTTGTAATTTTGAAGCGCTGGATTTTGCCTGGAGCGGAAAGCAGGAAAAGCATTAGAAAATGTAGTCCTGCTCAACGTGGTATATTCTTGACGGAAATATGAAATGAGAGTGGGTTAACGAAGCGCGTTGACCATTTCAAGCCCGGTTTTGGTGTTTTCCGGTAGCTCTACTGCTGATTGCGCTACTGGTTGGGTGCGTTCTCCCCATTTCACCAGATGCGCGCTCAAGGTAAGCCCTCCGCCAAAAGCAGGCATAAGCAGTAGGTTGCCGGGCTTTACATATCCTTCTTCTACTGCTTCAACAAGTGCAACAAGTGCGGTAGCCGCAGACATGTTGCCGTATCGTTCGATATTGATAAATACCTTGTCGTTTGGCATTTTCAGCTTTTTCGTCAGGGTATCAATTATGCGCAGATTGGCTTGATGGGGAACTACCAGGTCAATATCTTCAGGTTGCAGATCGGATTTCTCCAGAGTCTGCTGACTGGCTTTTGTCATTCCGTTGACTGCCTTTTTGAATATTTCCTGGCCAACAAATGCCCACTGTACATCACCAAGAATTCGTTTTTTATCGGCATATTTCATGCCCCAGCCCTGCAGTGAAAGAATATCGCGGGCTTCACCAAAACACCCTAAAGACTCAGCCAGTACTCCCTCAGCCGTTGTGCTTGCCTCAAGGTACAGAGCTGCAGCACCATCGCCAAAGAGCACCGCGACATCTCTGTTGGACCAGTCCATCACCTTCGAAATAACTTCAGCACCAATAATTATGGCGGATTTCACTACACCACTTTTAATCATTGAGGTTGCAACTGTAAGGCTGTACATGCCGCTGGTACATGCAGTATTAAGATCCATACATGCGGCATTTTCAGCTCCAAGTAAACGCTGAATGTTAGAGGCACCATTGGGGCACAATTCATCAAACGTGGTGGAGCCAAATACGATGAGTTCAACGTCTTCAGGCTGTTTGCCTGCTGCGGCTAACGCTCTGGCTGCGGCGACATAGCCGAGTTCTGAAACATCAACGTGAGAGATGCGTCGCTCTTTCATTCCTGTACGACTGGTGATCCATTCATCACTTGTATCGAGAAAGGTCGCAAGATCATCGTTTGAAAGAATGGCGGGTGGTAAACACTTGCCCCAACCCGTGATAGCTGCATACATATTCGTCCACCTTCAAATTAGAAGATTGTTGGGTAATCAAACATCGCTTATAGCTAAACAGTCATTTCCTGCCGATAAACACGCGTTAACGCTTATAACAAATTGCCGGTAAACATAATGTGATAGTGGGTTGATGTCTATATTTTAATTGAACTGAAAGAAGGGCGAAATGTTGAAGTGCGACACTGTGGCTGAGTGAGTGAGAAAGGGTCACTGTCACGGAGGTAATGACAAACCATAAAGCAGGTGGGGTACTTTGTTAAGCACGGAAAAAGAGCAGCCTTGCTTGAAGTTTGCATGCAGTGTATTAGATTCCTGCGTAGCATTTAAAGATAGACTGCCTGCTATGCAGTGAAACACCACATTTACCTTTATTGAAATCTTGAATGAACGTCCTGACCGAATCACTGCTGAAGACTTTAAGCAAAATTGCAGCCTGCATCTGTATTGCACTTGGACTGATTGGTGCCTTCCTCCCTGTTTTACCAACAACACCGTTTTTATTGCTTGCGACATTTTTCAGTTACAGGTCATCACCAAAACTCAGGCGATGGCTTTTGGAGCATCCTGTTTTCGGTGAAACTATTCAGAACTATTTTGATGACCGTTCTATTTCCACATCTGCTCTGCGCAGTGCGCTAGTTACTTTGTGGTTATGTATGGCGTTGAGTGTCTGGCTAATTCAAAATGTATGGATATCAATACTGCTCGTTTCTATCGGTTTAGGAGTGACAACATATCTCCTCCGATTAAAGCGATCTGACTGATATCCAGTGTATTTGTAATTGGCAGGGTTGTGCAGATCAGTTTCCCCCTGTATCAGTTCAAGGCTGGTAATGATAAAGGGGGAATGTACTATTTAACGTTTTCGGTTCTTCTCTTTCTCAAGCATGATATTCAGGATGGTTTTATCCGTTTCAATCATTCCTTTGTGGCTGAGAGTGCCCATATTCCGAATAGTATTTTCAGTTGATGTTCCGACAATGCCGTCAGTATCCTTAACGTTTATTCCCTGAAGAGAAAATAATGCGGATTGAACTGCGGCTCCGGCAGCAGTGTTCAGTTTGAGGGCGCATCCGGCTTTTGCTCCATCACAGATGACTCCAGCAAGGTCCTCCATAATGTTTCGGATGGCACCAGCCATATGGTCAACATCTCCACCGACAAGGTAAGTTATACCTGCGGTTGCACCCGCTCCGGCTGCAACTGAGCAGCCGCATACTGCAGACAATCTGCCTGTGTGTGCTTTAACATAGGCGGTAATAATATGACTGAGGCCGATTGCTTTAAGCACATTCTCCTGATCATGATCGATAAAATCTTTAATTGCCCAGATTGGAAGTATTGCTGTGAGGCCATGGTTTCCACTGCCCGCAGAACTCATGGCGGGCAGATTAGCCCCGCTCATTCTGGCGTCGGCTGCAGCAGAAGTGAGCCGTCTGGCTGAAGTGGCCATGTCGTTTACCAGAAGTTTCTGTTTCAATAACCGGTCAATTCCTTTCCCGATACCAAGGCCGCTGCCATATTTCAGACCATGCTGGGCAAGTCGGAGGTTGTGATCGACTCCTTCCTTTAAAAAAGCAAGATCAGACTCGTCGAGTTCATCAACCAACTCGTAAATATCTTTCAGGGTTAATCCACGTAACCACTCTTCAAGCTCAGCCATCAGATTTTTACCTGTTTTGGCATTCGGCTCGGAAATTAATGGAGAGTCGGTCACCGCCTCACCATTAAGAGTAAGGCTTACGATGTTACTATGGAGGTCGGTAATAAGGGATTCCGCAATATTTTCGCCTGAGACAATACGTGAACGGACGTAAAGACCTGATTCTTCACGCAGGTTTACTGTAACAACGTTTCTCTTTAATAATTCGGTGCTTCGCTGTACCGATTCTTCGTTTAAGCATTCCAATACTTCAAGGCCGCGGGCAGGATCACATCCGCAGGCACCCAGTGCTGCAGCGGTATCAATTCCGCATAATCCTCCTGAACCGGGGATGGTTACTGCCATGCCGTTTTTGTAGATGTTTGGATCTACCCATATTTCTATGGAATCAAATGACTTCTTAGGGAGAAGGCTTGCAGCAGCGGCTGCACCAAGTGCAACCGCGACAGGCTCGGTACAACCAAGGGCGAGTGTGACTTCCATTCGCAGTATGTCTTTAACGGTGAAGTTCATTAATTTCTTATGTCTCGATAGAGATGGATACTAGTTAGAATCCAAACTGAGAATAGCTTCAATCTCAATATTGGAGCCAAGTGGCAAGGCCGCAACCTGAACTGTTGAGCGGGCTGGTGGATTATTCGGAAAATATTCACCATAAGCTGCATTTACAGTTTGGAAATCATTTAAGTCAGTGAGAAAAATTGTTGTTTTCACAATATCATCAAGGGTAGCGCCGGCAGTTTCGGCAATGGCTTTGATGTTTTTTAAGATCATGTGGGTGCGGGCACCAATGTCACCTTCGACAAATTTACCGGTTGCAGCATCGAGGGGTAATTGCCCAGAGATAAATAATAAATTTCCTGTGGAAACAGCTTGAGAGTAGGGGCCGAGAGCAGCCGGTGCCTTATCTGTGTGGAACGTTTTTTTTGTCATTCGGTTTATCCTCAAAAAGTATATTTATGGCGGTACTACAATGGTATATTTGGGGGTGGAGAAAACCGCTACTGTTACAATGTCGTATTTTCTGTCCAGCTAATTTCCCAACTTTACAGAACTCTGTCAATGATAATTTGTTCATATGCTCAATAAAAAATGCGGCAGATTGTCAAACCTGTATTATCATAAACTTAGGGCTACCTAATCGCGTACAAGATTTTATGACCCCAAAAGTTGAGCGTATAGTGGCCTGATCAGTAGCTGGTGAAAATAACTGATTCAATCATTAATTTTACCTAACCGCTACTTGAATTTAAAGTAAATCTGTGCAGATAATGAGAAGTAACAAGGAATGCAAAGAATTTCTATCTCTCTACCTTGCAAAGGAGGGGCAAGATGCCAGCGCAAAGGAATAACACACTCCATCATCATATCAGTGCAGTCAAAAAAGGCGATCGGGTCTTTGAGAATGCCTTTCAGTGTGTCAGTCGAATGATCCTGGACAGGAATATTGAAAAAGTCGTTGTAAATGGGAAGTCCACATTTGATTTCACGATATTTCGGGACGGCAAGAAACATATTATCGGCATGTATGATGAGATCAATTCATTTGTTTCATTTGTAAAAGATGCAGCTGAAGGTGGATCATCAAAAGAGATGGCCTATGTCCTGGTTGGTGAACCGGGTAATGGTAAAACATTTCTGGTCGAATATCTCTGTAGTATGTATAGAGATTTCCTGACAATACCTGAGAATCGTAAGTATACATTCAGATTCAATAACCTGGATAAGCTTGGCCGTTACGGCAATATCACTACCATTGAGTCCCAGACTTATGAAGATCCAATGGTTCTGGCGATGAATCTGCATGAGAGCAAAGAAGAGTCAATGCAGTATCTCGAAAGGAAGTATCGGCTCTCCACTGCAAAACTGGAGGAGTGGTTCGATAATTATCGGGGACTCGGTGCCTGTTCAGCCTACATCTGGAATGAGATCCGGGAGTTTACCGGAGGTAAGGTTGAAGATATGTTAAAGTTTATCGAGATTGCACCTGTTCCACTGGTGGAAAGTCTTGGTACTGTAACGGGCAAATATCCTGCCAAAGATAAAATAACATCTTCAGCTGTGGATCTGCTCGGTGAAGAATCTATCCAGCGACTGCTGCATATCACTGATACCAACAACCCGTTTCGTTTTGATCTGAGGCGCGGTGCACTGGCAAGAGTAGCAGGTGGTGGTATCCATTTCAGCGATGAGATTTATAAGAATAAAAAGGATCTTGTTCAGGTCTATCTCGGAGTAATCCAGAACAGAACAATTGAGATTGACGGTTACCGCTGGCCGATAGATACGCTTATTATTGCTACCAGTAACAACTCGGAATTTAATCGATTTCTGTCTGAGAAGGAGGAAGCACCGATTATTGACAGGTGCCGTATCTGTTATGTTTCACATAATACCAACTATAAACTACAGAGTGAGCTCACTGCATACGCCATAGGTAATGAGTCAAAGACCACACTGACAGGCGATGTAATGCATCAGGATCCAAACCTGAATTATGCAGCGTCTACGGCTGTTGTCCTGACGCGTCTTCCCCGCTCTGAAAAACTGACGCCTATCGAGACTATGAAACTGGCATCAGGTGAAGTGGCTGGTGAAAAAAGTCTGAAGACCTTATCAGAGGTGATTGATTCACTGAATCAGGACCATGATATCACCAAGCGATTTGGTCAGAAAGGGCTCGGCCAGCGAAATCTCGGCCGTACTATGCAGCTGATGCTTGAAAGCAGCGAAACCAACGAGGGCAAATGTATGTTTGCCTATGATGTGTTTATCTCGCTTGAAAGAATCATCCTTGATTATGTAAGTGACGCAAATGACCGTGCTAAATTCCTTGATGATCTGAAAATAGCGCGTGGCCTGTATCGTGAACGTATCCTGACCGAGATGTTCAATGCGTATATGGATGAACCGCTGGCGATCCGCAAAGATGTTTTCCATTATGTGAACATGATTATTGGAATCGATGCTGAGAATCTGGGCGCAGACAAGATGTGGAAATATAAGAATCCACAGACCGGTGAACTGCAGGCCATCAAGATAGATGAACGGTACATCGATTCAGTTGAAGACCGGCTTGGACTCAAGACCCGGGAACAGAAGGATTCATTCAGAACCTCTATCCGCAAAGTGTATGGGCAGAAGATTTCAGTTGATCCGAATTATAGTTTTATGGACAACCTGGAACTGGTTAAGGCGGTCACCGATGTGCGGTTGAAGTCTGACATTGCCGGGGCCGGAAGTCTTATTGGCGCTCTCGCCAACAGGACGAATGAAGAGAACCAGAAACTGTATGATCGTATGATAGATACTATGCTGAATAAGCTCGGATATTGTGCAACCTGTGCCCAGAAGACTATCGAATATTTCTGTACCCAGGTGGACGAAAACTGATTAGCACAAAGAGGATAGGCTGGGTATGAGGAACGTCGGCGAAACTGATGATGTGTGAAACCGACCCAAACTGATAAGCCATCGCTTTAGAGATGGTTATGTATCGCAAGAGCTTTATGAAATTATGAAAAAGTTACGCGAACTATATAAAGAGTATAAGAAAAAAGGGCTCACTCCAGAGCAGGACAGCATGATCGAGAGGGAACTGGAGATGGTGGAGGGGGGTGGCGATATCACCCTGATTCACCAGATGCAGGACCCTGTCAGGCCGCTTAGTTTGTACGGCTATAATGACATGATGATG
Source organism: Desulfosediminicola flagellatus (assembly GCF_005116655.2). Lineage (GTDB taxonomy): Bacteria > Desulfobacterota > Desulfobulbia > Desulfobulbales > Desulfocapsaceae > Desulfopila > Desulfopila flagellata. The sequence goes on from NZ_CP050698.1 coordinate 6,409,210, forward strand.
TTTGAAAACAACTCTGGACCTGAAGCCGGTTCAGTCACTTCCGTGCACTCCCTCGACTATCTGCTGGAGAAGGACTCCCAGCGAGAAAAAGATGGTTTTCCGCGTAAAATACGGGTGGGCAAAATGGTGAAGCCCGGCGGTGACGGGGATGACAAGGTTGTCGTTGTCCCTTCAACGGTTGAGGAAAAGCTTATTCACGACCGCATCAACCTTGATGAAGAGGGAGAAGGTGAGGGCGAAGGTGTCGGTGAAGGTGGATCCGGTGAAGGTGAAGAAGGTGAAGTAATCGGTGAACAGCCTGTTCGACAGGAAAAGGGCGAAGGGACTGGCGCAGGCCAGGGTGATGCAGGCTCACATGAAATAGAGGCTAATGCCTATGATCTTGGACGGGTGCTGACTGAGCAATTTAAATTACCAAATCTGCGCGATAAAGGGAAAAAACGTTCTCTTACTCGCTACACCTACGATCTCACAGATAAAAACAGAGGTTTTGGTCAGGTTCTTGATAAGAAATCGACACTTAGGCAGGTGATCCAGACCAATATCGCACTGGGACGGATAAAGCAAAATGCCCCTATAGACACCACAGGGTTATTGATGTCACCACGAGATCGAGTCTATCGAATTCTTTCAAAAGAGAAAGATTATGAGTCGCAGGCGGTGGTGTTCTTTGTTCGGGACTATTCGGGCTCAATGAGTGGAAAGCCGACGGAACTGGTGGTGAATCAGCATGTTTTGATCTACTCATGGCTTATATTTCAGTATGAAAAACAGGTCGAGACCCGGTTTATTCTGCACGATACCGAAGCAAAAGAAGTTGAGGATTTCAACACGTATTACAATTCAAAAGTTGCCGGAGGAACCCAGGTATCTGCTGCTTACAAGCTGGTGAACAAGATAGTGGAAGAGGAGAGTCTGGAGAAGGACTACAATATCTATATCTTCCACGGGACTGATGGTGACGATTGGGATACCCGGGGTGATGAAGCTATTCCTGAAATGAAGAAAATGCTCAAATATGCAGCCAGGATAGGCGTGACTATAGCAGAAAACGGCTACGGCATTTCCGGGAAAACAGAAGTTGAAACCTATTTGCGAAAATCAGGCATGCTTGAAGAGTTTAAGCAGCATCTGCGTCTGGATGTCCTGGGTAAGGATTCAACAGAGACGCGGTTAATAGATGGCATAAAGAAGCTTATCTCGTAGCCATTAAGGAGGCTGTCCGATAATGCCCGTTCCGCTCATATCTTCGTTAAACTCGAAATGTTATCCTCCGGTAAGCGAGGGACGAGACTCCGAGATATTAACTATATGCCTGCGGTAATTTTTCGAGTTTGCCTCGATCTGAGCGACAATGCCTATCCTCGGACGGCCTCTTAGGTTCATGATGGATGTGGGCTGCATAAAGTGTTGGAGGTAACAGGTAGTACGAATGAACGTCAGATGTTTATCCTATCCACTAAAAACGGGTGTAAGAACAGCCCGTCAGGATTTGAAATACTATGGAACTGATTAGTCAACATGCAAAAAAAATCATGGAAGGGTGCAAGGAGCGCGCGCGGGATGCCGGGCTGACCTTCCAGGACGAGAGCCTGGAGTATATCGTTACAAACAGGGATATGCTCGAGCTTGGCCCGAAGAACATGATTCCTACCCTGTATGATTACTGGGTACAGGATGTTGAAGTGTTAAAAGAAGCGGGCCGCTATGAATTGTATCCGAATAACCCGTATGAGACGGTCATAAATACCCGACCGCCCATCTCGTTTTATAACGATAACAATCCCGACTGGCTGAACGTGATGATCTTCTATCATGTTATCGGGCATATCGATTTCTTTCAGAACAACCTTTATTTTCGGCATACATGGGACTACGATTTTGCCAGCAAGGGCATTTCGGATAAACGGTTGATCGCCATGCTGCGTTCGGAGCATGGGCGATGGGTCGACTATATCATCGAATTCTCAAAGGCTGTCGATAACCTGGTGGGATATTATGACATGCTGGGTGATTACAGTAGGGATGACGGTAAGAAGGTAAGCCTGCTGGACTATTACTTTGATGTCTTTATGCAGCGCACGAAGAAGAAAAGTATTACCGAGTACGTCAAAGAGATCGAACGGTACAACAGTGCGCTGCGTGATAATCCGGAAAAAGGTGAGGCGCAGTTTCTTGAGACTGTAAAGAGTGAACATCCAGAGCTTGAGGCATTTTACAAAAAGCATGTTGCGAGCTCAGCAAGCAGGGCAAAGATGGATATCCTGCAGTTCCTCATTGAGAATTCACCATTCTTGAACAAAGAAGAAAATCGCTGGATGGCCACTGTAATGGAAGTGATTCGCACCACGTCACTCTATTTTCAACCGCAGATACGCACCAAAATATTAAACGAAGGCTGGGCAAGCTACTGGCACGAAGAGCTCTTTCTGCGCGATGACAGGATAAAGGGGCATGAGGTGGAGTTTGCTATTATCAATGCCAAGGTCACTTCTATGCCACGAGTTGGCCTGAATCCGTATGCTCTTGGTATGCGTTTGTTTTATTATCTTGAAGATATTGCTAATAAGGGCAAAACCAGTCTTGAATTTGATAGGTTACGAGATAGTTACAGGCGCAGAAAATATGATGCAGGCAGCAATACAGGTCGGGACTATATCTTCTATATCAGGGAGAATTATTCAGACTCTATGTTTGTCCACTCATTTATAGATCAGGACTTTGTAGATCTACATAAACTCTTTGTGGCAGGTAAGCGGCTGAACAAGGAACGGATGACCTGGCAGTATTACGTCAAGAGTCGCGAAGCCAGTGCGTACAAAGCAATGGTTGCTGAATCCCTTTATCATCCGCCCTCTGTTTCAATTCATGTTGATGAAACAGGTATGCTTGTCTTGAATCACAGATTTGAAGGTCAGCCGCTTGTTCGTGATTTTGTCAATGGAACCCTGATGGGGCTTGAGTTCCTCTGGGGATCTCCGGTCAGTTTGTACACATCCGAGCCTATTCCTGTAAAATCAGAAGGGACACTGGCGGCTGCCAAGGAAGAGAAACCTCCGAGGCAATATGTCTGGAAACGTTTCAGGTACATCATGAAAGACCGTAAACTCACCAGAGAACTGGTTGAGTAACGATAGAACTGCAGCTGATAACACAGGTGGTTACATGCGCGAACTAACCAAAGCCTTAGATAGTTTAAAAAAACACCAGGGCGGCTGGGCCAGGAGGCCGGTGATGCCGTTTGCAGATTTTCTGCAGGAGGTTATCAAACACCCCGAACGAAACATCCGGGATGTCTACCAGGTGTATGTCGATATGATCAACACGTTCATCTGTGAAGGTAATGATGAATATAGCCATGACAGTGAGTCGATAGATTACCTCGATTATAATTGTAATCAACTTTTTGTCGAAGGATCGGACAGACCGTTTTTTGCAGATCGTCTTTTTGCAAATAGACTGATGCGCCATGTCGATTCTGTTTCGGTGGGTGCACAGCAGAATAAAATTTATATTTTCGAAGGACCGCATGGAAGTGGAAAATCGACTTTTTTAAATAATCTTCTGCGAAAATTTGAAGAGTATACAAACACTCCTGACGGTGCACGTTACGAAGTCGTCTGGCGTCTTAAACGGGAGAATTTCGCGGGTGGAACGCAGTCTATATCTTCAATAACAGACAGAATTGCTTCCATTCTTGAAGGTGATGGCAGAAAGGATGCAGCCTCCGATATACGTGGAATCGTCGAGCCTGGTGAGCAGGTCAGTGAATACTTCAGTGTGCCCTGCCCAAGCCACGACAGCCCGCTGCTCATTATACCAAAAGATGTTCGAAGGCAGTTCCTTGACGACGTATTTGAAAATGACGAGTTCAAGTGGAAGCTGTTCACCGAAAAGAAGTATGATTGGGTTTTCAGGGACGAGCCATGTACTATTTGTACATCTATATATCAGGGATTATTGAAAAAATACGAGAGTCCCGAACGTATTATGGAGTTTGTATTCGCTAGGCCGTATTCCATCAGAAGGCGACTTGGGGAGGGCATTTCAGTGTTCAACCCTGGTGACAGACCGGTCAGGCAGACAGTTATTCACAATGACGTGATTCAACGCAATCTTAACTCGCTATTTGCCGGCTCACAACAGGTTGCCTACCTCTATTCACGCTACGCCAAGACCAATAGCGGTATCTACGCGCTGATGGATATAAAATCGCATAACACAGAGCGATTGATGGAGTTGCATAATATCATCAGTGACGGTGTGCATAAAGTAGAAGACCTTGAAGAACGTGTGAATTCTCTGCTTTTTGCGCTTATGAACCCTGAGGACAGGAAGGTTCTCACTGATCTTCAGGCATTCTCCGATAGGATCGAATATATCAAAATCCCCTATATCCTCGACCTGAAAACAGAAGTTGAGATCTATAGAGAGAGTTTCGGCAAGCATATCGACGAGGGGTTCCTGCCGAGAGTATTGCACAATTTTGCCCGGGTAATTATCGCAACACGATTACGTACCAAATCGGAAGCGATGCTGGAGTGGATTGGAGATCCGGAAAAATATGAACTGTTCTGCGACAGGCATCTGCAACTCCTGAAGATGGAGATATTTACCGGTCATATTCCCAAGTGGCTTGAGTCACAGGATGTTGAACGATTCTCAGCAAAGCGGAGAAAATCAATCATTGCGGAATCTGAAAAAGATGGGTGGAAGGGGCTATCCGGGCGTGATTCCATTCGTATGTTCAATGAGTTCTACACCAGCTTTCACCATGAAGACAAACTCATAGATATGTCAATGCTTTGCAGGTTTTTCAGGGCGTATTGCAAGCAGGACAAAGATATCCTCCCAATGGGCTTTCTGGATTCACTGCTGCGGATGTATAATTACTCAGTATTACAAGAGGTTAAGGAGGCATTGTATTACTACAATGAGGCGGCAATCTCGCGGGATATTCAGAACTATATGTTTGCAGTGAGTTTTGACCTGGGTACCAGGGAAACCTGTACCTATACTGGAGATAGTATTGAAATTACGGAGGACTTTTTCAGGAGGGTTGAGACTCGACTGCTGGTGGCGGAAGCGGATTCGTCATCTTTTAGAATGAATGTGCAGAAGGCCTACACAACTTCAACGCTTACTCAGGAGATTATTAGGGACGGGCTTGATATAACCGAAACCTCTCTGTTCAGTCACCTCTATGAGCGGTATGTACATAATCTCAAGGAGAAAGTTCTTGAGCCGTTTCTGCAAAATGAGAATTTCAGGATGGCGGTTCGCGATTTTAATACTGCCGATTTTAAGACCTACGACACGAAGATTCAGGAGGATGTCAATTACATGATCGAAAATCTCCAGAAGAAATACAAATATTCTCGTCAGGGTGCTAAGGAAATCTGTATTTATGTAATTGATAATAATCTGGCAAAAATTTTTGCAGGCCAGTAACAACAGCTGGCGACTGATACGGTATCATCGAAAAAACAACAGGAATGGGGCGACGGTAGAAATGTCGCCCCTTTTTTTGCTCAGAAGTATGCTTTGCTTGGGGCGCAGTTTTCGATCCCGGTAAAGCTTATCTGGCACTTTCTGCATCTTCTATATGACGTATCACCAGGTCACCGATTCCGTCAAGCATGCCAATTCCTTCTTCAAGAGATTCCACCTCAAGTCCCTTTGCTTCAAGTCGACTCTTCCAGGACTGTTCATTCTCGCCAATCATATCTCGTCGATAATGTAAGCCTGCCACCAAAAAAAACGGAATCAGCAGCACCTTTGTATATCCTGCACTACAGATTGTCTCCACGACATGATCAGACGAAGGAAAGTGTTCAACAACGCCTGTCATAACTCTGGAGCCAAATCGTTTTTGCAGCAGGTTCTCAAGAGCCAGATATGCAGGCCAAACCGGGTGCCGGGTTCCATGCCCCACGACGACGACGGCATGATCAGTACATTTCGTAATGAGTGGACTGAGCATTTCGATGATAGAGATGTAATCATGCTCAGAAGCGAGCAGAGGTAAACCCATCCTGCAACGTATTGCAGAAATATTTCTGACTTCCATATGAAGACTGTGGAACTCATGCCCGGGAAGGAGGTGAAGAGACTGAATAGTTGCTTCTTTATGTCCTGCGTTAACAAGGTCTTTCAATATTTCGGCAGGATGTTGAATTACCAGGTCCTTTGACCGCTTCAATTCTCGAGCGACAACCCGTGAACTATATCCCCAATAAATATCTCGTGTCGGATATCTCGTTCTTATCGTCTTCTCAATGTGATTGTAGCTTGCCCGGGCCGCTGATGTTGTGCCGAAAGCTGTAAGAATTAAAGGCGTGTGCATAGGTTTTGTCCATTGTGTTGAAGTGATTCGATACTCTATCCGCAGTCAGGCAGTTTTTCCATAAAAAGATTTTCCGATCGTAGACGAGTGGTGGGTAAATGTGTTGTTACCTCAAGCGCAGGTCATACTGAGTGCCTATCACATGTTCTGTCGGGAATCTATTTACATCTCGGGTGGATGAGCGATAAGCAGGAAGATATTGTAAAGGATGCCTCATTTTTCATATTGCTATTTGTACAATTCTCTAATGCTTTTGGCTATTTCATAAGAAACAAAGACATTTGTAGCACTTCAAACTCGCCAGACAGTTGTGGTACGATAATGTGTTGACAGATTGGAAATAAGAAGATATTCAATAATATAATTAATTAATAATATAGTTTAATAGTGTTATTCTTAAGCAGTTGTTGGGGGGAATAGCATTATAATCTGGCTGTTTAAAGTGGTTAGGAGTGAATCTCTGCGGGTAAGGCATTATGGAAGAGAGCGCAGGGACCATAATTAATTAGAGGAGGTAGGTAGATGGTGAAAAAGATTTCTGTGGTGGCCCTTGCGGGGTTAATGATGTTGCCGGCGGTAGCATCGGCAAATACATCAGATCTGGAAGCAAAGATTGAAGAATTGAGTAGACAACTCAATGAACTCAAAGCGGTAGTTGCTGCTCAAAAAGAGACCAACGAAGAGCAGGATGAGGTCCTTGAAGAGCTTGATGAAAAATCAGAAGGGTGGGATGAATCTTCACGGTTCAAGTTTTACGGTGATTTCAGATCACGCCTGGACTATTACAATGCTGATACCGCTGGTGGAAATAGCCTTGAGAATGATACCCTTTGGTCCAATAGATTACGCTTGAACATGCGGGTGAAGGCGACAGAAAATGTTGAGTTTAAAGGGCGTTTGGCAATGTACAAAACCTGGGGAAATCAGTCTGCATTTACTGATGAGTCAGGAGCAATGTGGCCAGTATTTGATGGTAATGTTACTCGTACACCAGTCGGAAGCAGTGCGCTCTACGTAGACCGGGCGTTTGTTAACTGGAACAATATTGGCGGTCTTCCAATGTGGTTCTCCATTGGGCGTAGACCAACTACAGATGGAAGCCCAGCAGAGGTTCGTTTGGGACTTGATGAGAGACAGGCTACACCAATGGCTTTCATGGATTGGCCTTTTGATGGTATTTCAGTTGGCTATGCTTGGGACTGGGGGAGCGAGATGATGGGTAGTAGCCGAATTCGATTCTGCTACGGACGTGGTTTTGAGTCAGGGTTGTATGATAGTGATGATAGCGATTCTGTCTCCCAAATCGATGATATGGATTTTGCCGGGTTAAGCTGGGACATCATGAAAAGTGGCGACCGGTTTGCTTATATCCAATCGTTTATGGCGTTTAACGTAATTAATTACCCGAACTTCCAAGATCCGATTATCAATCAAGCCTTTGGAGAAATGAGTGGCATGGGGGCACGAGATAATTTGGGCAAGATCTGGCATACCTCTGCTGTCTATAAGAACAAGGTCAAGGGCTTGAATTATTTTGTAGCTGCCGGGCATTCACAGACTCAGCCAGATTCTGGCGGCATGGGAATGTTTAGTGACTTTGCTGGAATGGGTGCAGGGCTTGTCGGACCAAACAGTGACAACGAAAACGGTTACAGTCTCTATGCTGGCTTGCGTTATGATCTGGATGATGCTGGTTTGAAGTTCGGTGCTGAATTTAACTATGGTTCTGAGTACTGGCTGGCTATGTCTCCTGGGCATGATGAGATTTATCAATCTAAGTTAGCTACTCGCGGACAAGTTTATGAACTTTATGCGATATATGACCTGCCAACAGGTGAGACAATTTCTAAATATGCTAAAACCTTTATTCGTTTAGGTTATCAGCATTATGAGTATGATTATTCAGGTTCTGGTGATTGGAACATGAAACCATATGATCTGAGCAGTAGCTATGACCTTGCAATGCTTCAAGCTATGGGACAGGATCCTGTTGAAAGTGCAGACCAGATTTATCTGACTTTTGAGGCATATTTCTAATCCGCATAGAGTTAGAAAAACATAGTTCCGTTATTAGGGAGGGGAGTGCTCATTGTAGAGCGCTCCCCTTTTTTGTTGCCCTGAGCAGTGCTTTGATTTACCCTTTTTATCATATGGTTGAGAGAGCACTACATAATAGTTCATCACGATAACAGGAACCTGTCATTTGAAGAATACTCTGGAAAAGTCGACGACAATATGCAGTTTTAGTGGTTACACTCCTGACTCAGTTCGATATGGTCTGTTTGACCGTCATAATGGTGTGAGTGAAGGCCTTTTTTCTTCTTGTAATATTGGGCTTGGTGTGGGTGATAATCCTGAGTTGGTTATTGAAAATCGTGATCGTGTTCGCAGAGAACTTGGGGTTGATTATCTGCTGAGCGGCAGACAAACTCACGGTGACAGTATTTTTATTCTTGAAGAGCCGCTTAACGAAGATCTTGAGGTAGATGATTACGATGCCTTTATAACACGTCAACGCAATGTGGGACTGGTTATCCAGCATGCGGATTGCCAGGCTATTTTGCTTTACGATCCTGAGCATGAGGCAATTGGTGCTGTGCATAGCGGCTGGCGTGGAAGTGTTATCAATTTGCTGGAAAAAACTGTATCTGAAATGACACGTGTTTTTTCAACACATCCTGCTCAACTGCGCGTTGTTATAAGCCCTTCACTTGGACCATGTTGTGCCGAATTTGTGAATTTTAAACAGGAACTGCCGCCTTCTTTTCACGAGCATATGGTGGCAGATAACCATTTTGATTTCTGGCAGATCTCAAAGCAGCAACTCATGACTTGTGGAGTGAAAGAGCACTCTGTCACTATTCCTACAATTTGTACAAGCTGTTCAAGCGACTACTTTTCATATCGCCGAGCCTGCAGGGATGGCAGTGGTGTGACTGGCAGGAACTGTTCTGTTATTGCCCTGCCTGGCAACTAAATAAAAAACAGAATGGAAAGCAGATAATTGGGATTACGGAATATGTATAAAGGAATACGGAAATACTGAAAATGCGAATCTTGTTGATAGAAGATGATACAAAAATAGCAGGGTTTATCGAGAAAGGGTTGCGTGAAGCAGGCTTTGTTGTCGATGTCTGCAACGATGGCCCGGACGGACTCTCACGCGGGCTGGATACCGTCTATGATGCCGCAGTAGTGGATATTATGTTACCGGGTATGGATGGGCTTCAGGTGATTGAGGAAATGCGGAAAGCAGATGTTAATACCCCCGTGCTCATCTTGAGTGCCAGACAATCTGTAGATGATCGTATTCAGGGATTGCAGCGTGGCGGCGATGATTACATGATCAAACCGTTTTCGTTCAGTGAATTGCTTGCCCGGGTACAGGCACTTATCCGACGCGATAAAAAAAGTACACAGCCTATGACACTTCAGGCTGGAAACCTTGAGATGGATCTGTTGAAGCACGAAGTAAAGCGTGGAGAAGAGAAGATTGATCTTCCTGCCAAAGAATATGCACTGCTTGAGCTGATGCTTCGCAATTCCGGGACTGTACTCTCGAAAACGACAATTCTTGAGAAGGTTTATGAATATAACTTTGATCCACAGACTAACGTGGTTGATGTTCTTGTCTGTCGTCTGCGCAACAAGGTAGATAAGGATTTTGAACAAAAGATGATTCAGACCGTCAGGGGTGTTGGCTATGTACTTCGGGCTGAGTAAATCGGATTTTACCTTTGCCCGCTGGAAATCGGCTCTGCCGATATTTCTGCTTATATTTCTTTCAATTTTTGCACTTTCATTGATCCTGACCTTTAGCCTGCGTTCTCAGATTCAACGAGGTGAACTACGAGAAACTGAGCAATTACTTGCAACGTACCTTCGTGAAAACAGCTCAGCACGGCTACAGTTTGCACCGCCCTCCTCACGCGATAAAACTCGTCTGAATGGTTTAACTTTCGTTAGAATCAGTCGTGGAAATGACAAATTGCTTCTGGCAAATGATGCAATAGTTACAAATCTCTTTCAGGAACTGCTCCATCTTGACCGTGATATCCATAAAGTATGGTTAAAAAGGAAGACTCCTGAATACACATTTGTCTGGACAGTAGTAAGCAGGCGTCTGGAGAATGGGGTTGAACTGCTGGCAGGCAAAGAGAGCATTGAGTCATACGAACGCTACCATGCTATGATCAGGGCCGTCGCGTTTTCTCTGGCGCTGGCGTTTGGGATTTCGAGTTTGGCTGCGTTACTCTGTGTAAAAAGAATGTTATCCCCGCTTCAACGGTTACATGATGAACTTGAACAGCTGGTCGGGAAAGGCAAAGGGCAGCTGCTTTTGGATGATCAGTGCAGTGCTGAATTACAACACCTGTATAATCAGATAAATCGTCTGATTACTCAAAATAGGCGACTTGTAGAAGAGATGCAGGGTTCTCTTGATAATGTTGCTCATGATCTGCGTACACCGATGACGCGCCTTCGCTCTGTGGCGGAGTTCGGCCTTCGTGAAGATTCTGATATTGAGAAATTGCGGGAGTCACTTGCCGACTGCTTAGAGGAGTCTGAACGAGTACTCTCTATGCTCAGGATAATGATGAGTGTGGCAGAAGCAGAAACCGGCACGATGCAGCTTGAACGTGATACTATTTCTGTTAAGGAAAGCATCGAAGAGATGATCTCGCTTTATGAATATGTCGCGGATGAACGGAGAATTACCATATCATCCCATATCGATAACGAGTTGACCATTTTTGCCGATAAAACAAGGATCGCGCAGGTTTGGGCTAACCTTCTGGATAATGCTATCAAGTATGGTAAGGAAGGAGGCATGGTCGATGTGAATTCAGGAGAGGCGGGAGCCAATATCCTCATAACATTTCGTGATGATGGTATGGGTATTTCACCTTCGGAACAGAGACGTATCTGGGACAGACTTTATCGCGGCGACCGCTCAAGATCCCAGCAGGGTCTGGGGCTGGGCCTGAATTTCGTAAAAGCCATTGTAGAGAGCCATGGTGGCACGGTCAGTGTTGAAAGTACGCTCTATGAAGGGAGCACGTTTTCGGTGCTCTTACCGCGATATCAGCATGTGCATCCCGGAGCTGTGAAAGAGAAATCAAACACCAGCGGAGAATGATCCGAGAGTCGTACATCGGGGATGTAAAAATTATTTAGGCAGATTCCTGGGCTATGAAGAATAAAATCTATTTGCCGCTGTGGGGAGTGGCTTGGATGAGACGGGAGATTCTGCAAGTTGGCATTTTTCAGGTTTGAGGCGGCAAGAAACAGTTTAAGCTCCCGTTTTCCAAAGAAGGTGTTGAAGTCTCCTGCAACGATGACTTCTTTGTCAGTTCGTTTAACTAGAGTGTGAAGGTATTCAAGCTGATGCTGCCGATGTCTGTATTTCAGTGACAGGTGCACAAGGAAGATAACGGCATCTTTAAGTTCCGTCATAATAATCAACCGCTTTACACCCTCCTTGAAATAATGGAAGGTGTGACCATGAATGCGCTCCCGTGTCAGCAGCGCATTTGACTGTTGTTTGAGGACCGGCACCATATGGGCAAGAGAACTGTCGCTGTATTTGGTTTCAGCCACATAATTGTAGCCGAGTTTGTCAGCAATTATCTTTGCCTGACAAATGTTGCGGGAGCGGTAGGAGCCTGAATCCACCTCGACCAGGCCAACTATGTCCGGGTCGACAGTCCTGATAAAATTTATGATTCTCTGAAGATTGACATCTGTCCGCTTAAAAAAACCTATATACGGTATCGGCGTGTGGTAACCATTAAGGTGACCCGTACAATATCGTATGTTATAGAGTAACATTCGCATGAATAAAACGGTATAACCCGGTGCTAATGTGTATGGCAGATGCCTTGCTGAGGTTTCAGCAGGGTATTCTGCAGTGAAGGCTAAAATCTATTATCATTAAGAGACGTTCGTGTGAAATTATCGCTTTCTGAGTATTTTCTTATGAAATACTCAGACAAAGTTGAGATTTCATATCATTAGTCTATATGGTAGGTTCAGGCCCAGTCCAGATAAAAGCACTCATGATAAAATAAACATTTTTCCAGATGAAGTAAGGATTGAAAGATGACCGCAATTTCAATAGGAACACGAAAAAGTAAGTTGGCTATGTGGCAGACAAACACCGTTGCCAAGGCTCTTGAAGATGCAGGGATGACAACCAGCATAAGCAGTATGGAGACAATTGGAGACAAGGTTCTCAACACCTCAATCGCCAAAATCGGAAGCAAGGGCGTGTTTACTGAAGAACTTGAAGAACAGCTTGCAACAGGCGTGACTGATATTGCGGTTCATAGCGCAAAGGATATGCAGTCCAGCCTTCCAGAGGGGTTTGAGCTTATAGCATTCACCGAGCGTGAAAAGGTTAACGATGTACTCCTCAGCCAGGATAAGACCATCGATCTTTCTGATACTTCACGAAAAATAAAGATAGGCACATCTTCTGTTCGCCGGGTAGCGCTTATGCGTCATTTTTACCCCCATGTCGAAACTGTAGAAATGCGTGGAAATCTGCAGACCAGAATCCAGAAGATGAAAGATGGTGACTGTGATGCGCTGATGCTCGCCTATGCGGGTGTGAAGCGGATGGAATATGATGATATGATCGTTAAGATCTTCTCTGAAGACGAATTGATTCCGCCCGTTGGTCAGGGCTGCATTGCCATTGAAGCGGCTACGAGTCTCAGCCCTGAAAAACGTGATGGAGTTCGTGCATGTTTGAACAACTGCGAAAGCGAAGCCTGCCTTCTTGCAGAACGAGCGTATCTCAAGCAACTTGAAGGTGGATGTTCAATTCCTGCTTTTGGCCTGGCAAAACTCAATGGAGACCAGCTGACATTGAATGTTGGTTTGGCAAGTCTTGACGGCTCAACCATCTTGAAAAAGACTATGCAGGGCTCTGTTTCTGAGGCTGAAGCAATGGGTAAAGAAGCTGGTGACTATATACTTAATAATGGCGGCCGCGAGATGCTCAAAGCGATTCGGGAGCAGCAGGCAAGTTAAGTTTAAGCGTTTTTTTCAGGTCAGCGTATTAAATCCACAATGGTTCTTGGAATAGAATCACTGTGGATTTTTTTTTGATGTATGTCTGGAAATTAGCTTGTCTGCTATTGGGACGGTGCAAATAGAAATTCCAAATACATATTGATTCTTTAGGAGTTCTGGAATGATCGAATACTATTTGACAATAGAGGGTTGTTGATAGAGGATTAAGTAATTTGGTGATTTCTCCTGTAAATCGTAACACGATTAAATAGCTCTGCATTTTTTCTGTCACTATGAAATTTGTCATGTAGGTTTGTCAGAAAGCGACTCATGTCCGGAGGATCTTTTATGAAATACATTACACTGTTCATCGTTTCATCTGCTCTGGTTGTATTTGCCGGGAACCTTGTAAATGCAGCAGATATACTCCCCGATCCTGCTCAGCTTACGTCCCTTTTCCAAGGAAAAACAGTAACGATCACAAACGGCAGGCCTGCTGATAAAAGAGGAGGTCCTGATCAACCAGTTAATGTCTATTTTTCCGAAATGGGAATTCTTGAGTATCTTAATGATGAGGGAGAATCCAACTATAGAAAATGGACAGTTTCTGAAGATGGGCTATTTTGCGTTAGCCGCAATTTCAAGCGAAGAGAGCAGGCTATGACTTGCGGTACTATTGTCGGAGATGATAGTGGTGAATACCGGCTCTATAAATCTTCAGATATAAAAGTAAAAGGTGGCCAGGTTGTCGGAATGAAAAAGAAAGAGATGCTGTTGATTTTTTCTAATTTTGTTACAGGAAAAAAACTCTAATAGGAGTCTGTGGGGTTGTAGAATTTTTTTCGAAAAATCAAGCACAGCCATGTGTTTGATATTACGAGCATTGATTTGTTGAAAATAACGCCGAGCTGGGGAGAAAGGGTCTAATCCGATAGACTCCTAATAGAACAGTCATAAACTTCTGCAACTGAAAGGTGGAGCTGCAGATTACAATGTGCCGGTCAAACACATGCTATTGGCTACTATAAAAATGAAAAACATGTATCTGAATATGGCACATATTCAGCGGTGTTAAGATTCAGGTAAGCATTGGATGGCTTTGTAAGGTGAATTCCATTTTTTACCGTCTTCTCAAGCTTGTGAGGCTTGCTAAACCTGTGTCAAATACAAGCATAGTAATTGGCCCTGGGACACTATTGCCGGTATTGGGTAATGAAAGCAAATGGTGATTAGAGTGCCGGTGCGAGCATAGATTTACGTAATTGGACAGATAAATACCTGCAGTTGTAGTGTTTCCCGGTATGATTGGTAGCCCAGTGGTCTTTTTGCGAGATGTCTTTAAGATATTCTGTTGAATTAGCATGTTTGCGGATATTGTTGTCGATGTGCTGGGTGAGAGTGTTTTGAATGAAAATAATCAGTAAATGATCTTTGGAATCGGTGCATATCGGCAAGATGCTTGAAATGGCACAATAAAATTGTTGCTGACTTGTTGTGCCATAGGGTAGAAGGGTAGGTGCTGAAAATATTTGCGATAGTCTATATTGGTCTAATGAATGTGGCGCTGTCCATGCGGGAAGCCGTTAATGATGATGTGCCATGTTCGAAACTTCAATTGGAGTAGAGCTATGCCCCTCACCACCCGTTGTAAAGTTCTGTTTTGGGCAGCGCTTGTTGCGCTGTCTGTGTCGGCAACACCGGCAATGAGTCTGGAAACTATCACAATAGGCTTGAACCTACCCTTGAGTGGTCCGCGAAAGACCACTGGATTGAGCACAAAAGAAGGTGCCGAGTTAATCAGGAATCAGGTTAACAATGCAGGAGGTCTTCTGGTTGGCAATAAGCGATATCCGGTAAACT
This sequence comes from Desulfosediminicola flagellatus, assembly GCF_005116655.2. Lineage (GTDB taxonomy): Bacteria > Desulfobacterota > Desulfobulbia > Desulfobulbales > Desulfocapsaceae > Desulfopila > Desulfopila flagellata. The sequence continues at coordinate 6,424,436 of NZ_CP050698.1, forward strand.
TTGTCTATGGTGATAATGAGTCGAATCCGCAGAAAGCTGTAAGTGTCACTCTGGATCAGATCACAAAAGACAATGTTCTGGGTATAGTAGGTCCTAATTCAAGCTCCAACGCTATTCCTGCAGGTGGCATCTGTGAGTCTTTTAAGGCTCCTATGGTATCTCCTACTTCGACAAATCCGCGCACAACCCAAGACAGACCCTATGTATTTCGTGCCTGCTTTCTGGATAATTTTCAGGGAGAGGTTATGGCAAGATTTGCCATACGAGAGTTTAAGGCGGAGAAGGCTGCGGTGCTTTATAATATTGCAAGCGCTTATCCAAAAGGATTGGCCGAGTATTTTAAGGATTCATTTGAAAAGGAGAAAGGTAAGGGATCTGTTGTTGCTTTTGAGAAATTCCTGCCAAATGAAACAGAGTTATCTGCCCACTTGAAGCGAATAGTTGATTCTGGTGCAGACGTACTGTTTGTCCCTCAGTATGCTCACGAAATTCCGGAAATCGTTAAGCAGGCTCGTGAAGCTGGTTGGAATAAAATAATCCTGGGTGGTGATGCCTGGGAAGCATCAGATCTGGTAGAAAAATGCGGGGACCAGTGTAAGGGGCTTTTTTATAGTTCGCACTTTGCGGCAATCGGTGCAAAAGGAATAACCGAAACGTTTGTTAAACAGTATGAAGCGCAGACAGCAATGCTTCCTACTGCTTACGGTGCTTTAGGGTATGATTCAGTAAATTTGTTGCTTACTGCAATATCACAATTGGATGGCCTTACTGACAATGTCCTTGATAATAGAAACGCTATCATGCAGCGGCTTGCTTCGATAAAAAACTATCAAGGTGTTTCAGGTAGTCTGGATATGGACAAGACCGGTAACCCTGCAAAGAGTGCCGTTGTCATAAAAATTAATGATAATGGTGACTTTGAGTCATATGCGGTTGAATCACCGTGAAATAGACAATGTAAGGAATGACGTGTTTGTAATCAGATTTATGTGATATTCAAATGCGTCATCTGGTCTTTAGTTGGGGGACCTGCAGGTGAGTAAGCGTTTGTGATCAAAGATATATCAGTTCTGAGTGCTGCTTTTCTGGCAGGCTATTTGCTTGATTGATGATTTTGACAGGCAACCAAGATGTTCAAAATTTTGTGCCAGCAAAAAACATCTCATTCATTTCTCAGTAATTTGAGCAATTCTGAAGTCGAAATTTTTCCACTCATATCACTTCCCGCCAATAAGCCGTCAGCCAGATCGCGTTTTTCCTTATGTAGAGCAACGATTTTCTCCTCAATGGAGTCTTTGACTACCAGTCTATAGATAGTGACCGGTCGTTGCTGGCCAATTCGGTGAGCCCTGTCTGAAGCCTGATCTTCCACGGCCGGGTTCCACCATGGGTCCATATGAATAACATAATCTGCAGCTGTCAGGTTGAGCCCAGCTCCACCGGCTTTCAAGCTGATGAGAAAAATATCGCCTTTTCCTGCCTGAAAATCCTTCACCGCTTTTTTTCGCTTTTGAGGAGTTGTGGAACCGTCGAGGTATTGGTAGGAAATTCCAAGTGATTCGAGTCGCTCTCGAATAAGGGCGAGATGGCCGACAAATTGACTGAAAACCAGTGCCTTGTGGTTGTTTTCCAACAGTTCCTTAACAATAGTGGTGAACACCTTGAGCTTAGAGCTGGCAATACCCACATCGGGAACAACAAGCTCAGGATTGCAACAAAAACGTCGCAGTCTGGTAATTTCAGCAAGTACCTGGATGTGCTGCTGGCCAGCGCCGACGGTTTGTTCTTCGGCAAGTGCTTCCAGTGCCTGCAACCTCTGTGCTTCATACATTGCTGCTTCTTCAGCACTCATCTCGACCTGCATGGTAACCTCAGTTCGGGACGGCAGTTCCTGCAATACAGCGTGTTTAAGTCTGCGCAGAATGAACGGCTGGATCAATTTCCTTAGGTGATTAGTTGCAGTTCTATCCTGATGTTTTTCGATAGGATTTGCAAATTTGCGTTTAAAATTTGCAAAAGAACCGAGTAGGCCTGGATTGAGAAATCGGAAAAGATTCCACAGTTCACCGAGATGATTTTCAATTGGAGTGCCAGTAGTTATGAGTCTAAAACTGGCCTGCAATTTCATAGCTGATTGCGACCTCTTGGTCTGCATGTTTTTAATAGCTTGTGCTTCGTCCAGTACAACGGTTTGCCATTCTACACCAGCAAGCATTTCTCCTTCACTCTGAAGTAATCCGTAACTGCAGATAACCAGATCAAATTCACCAAGCCCGTCAAGAATCTCCTGTCGGTTACCGTTGCCAAAGTATTGTACATTCAGGGTGGGGGTAAAACGAGTAGCTTCATCCTGCCAGTTCATCATTACTGAAGTCGGTGCAACCACTAAGGTCGGACCTTCCGGTGCACGTAACAAAATGGCTGCCAGAGCCTGAATGGTCTTACCGAGCCCCATATCGTCAGCAAGACAGGCCCCAACCTGAAGAGCGGAGAGGCGGGCAAGCCATGAGAAACCTTCCAGCTGATAGTCACGTAAAGTTGCCTGTAGGGTAGATGGGAGTTGTGTGTCACCTAATGTCTGAAAGTGTTTGAGGTTTTTCTTCCAGTGTTTGTCTGTGGTGCAATCTCCAATCTCTTCGGTGAACTCTTCTAAGGCAGGTGCTGCCAGAGGGCTGAAACGAATGCCATCACCATGGCTTTCAGAATAGGCCCGCAGTTCCTCTATTCGCTTTTTGAATGCTTTGGTCAGTGCCAGAAATCTACCATCATCAAGTTGAACAAACCGGCTTGGTGAATTGGCGGTCAGGGCAAGCAACTTCTTCATATCAAGTGTAAGTTCTTCGTCTACCTGAAGGCTTCCTGTGGCACCAAACCAATTGTTATCTTTTTTTATGCCCATTGAAAAGTGAGAAAAGGAGACGGTAGGAGTTACGCGCATACTCTCGCCTTTCGGCCACTCAACAATTGCTTCATCTCCTAAATCACGCAGCTCACACAGTAGTTCCAGAGATGTTTCAGGATCATCAATAGTCCACTCATTTCCGTGGACCTCAACACGGTTCAGCGTGGGACATTTTTCCTGTACAAACTCAGCATTTTTCCGCTCCTGTTCTAAATCTCTTACGGTCTGAAGTTGAACACCGTCAACCTCTGCAAGCACAGTTTTACCACCACTTCCGGGTTGATAATATGAACCACCGGTGGAAAAAGGGCGGCATAACACTTCTACCTGCATTCCTTCATTTACAGGGAGGAGATGGACATAGGGGCGTGCGTCCGCTTCGACAGTTTTTGCATCAATAGATGCTCCGCCGATATCAGAGTGGACAGTCAGGATTTTAGAAACCTGGGAGAGTGCTTCCAGTACCTTATCTTTTGCCTGAAAGGGAACATCTACAGAATTGCCGATGATGTCCCATATTCTGGCATAATCCTGAGTGAGTGGGATATACCGTAAACGTGTTGGCGTTTCCTGAATCAAACGAAATGATTCACCTTCGTCCATTTCGGGAGAAAGTGAAATTTCATAACGGTTTCTCTTCTTTACTACATGGAGCTCCGGGCTTCCCTTGACCAGTTCGAGTCGTGTCGTCGGATGGTCTGCCCAAAATAGCAGCGGGTGGTCAACAAGGGCTGGTAAGGCCTGACTTTGTTGAATACTGTAGGTGCTGGAACTGCCATAATACCCCCATGATGATGAGTGGGATTTTTGAATGGCAGCCACAACATGTTTATCCTGTTCACTCAGATATGTCAGAGTGTTCACGTTACTGCAGAGAGTGGAGAGGGCAACTGCACGTCCCTTGCTCCATTTGCCGTTTTTGCCGAGCTTCTGCAAACGGGGGACAATTTCACATTCGTAGTAGTCATCATCAAACTCGATAAGCCAGACCATCCGTTCATTCCCCGTGGCCTTAGATTCATTCGCATTGCTGTTAAGATGACTCAATGCATCAAGCACTTTCTCCCAATTTTCCTGAGGCTGTATCGCTTTAAAGAAATCAGGCAGGGGGCAGAGTGTTTTAAGCTTTTCATATCTCTTGCGGTTAATGTCCGGCATATACCCATTTTCCAGCAGTATTGCCGTTGCTTCCTTGGCAAACCAGTAATAGCCGTTTTGTTCTGCTCTTTGTCGCATGACTTCAATGATCTCAAAATCATCCTGGTCAAACGCCTCTCCCTGCCAGGCAAGTGTGAAAACAGCAATCAGCACTGAGGGGAAATCGTAATAGTTATGAGTGCCAAAAGAGTGGCCTGTTTTTTCGGCCTGACTCTTTCTCCCCATGGCAAGAAGCAGAGTTTGTTCTACGTCGTCGCAGATGCAGTAGCTCATGAAATTTTCTTTCTGCTTTTTTACCCGCCGGACGTATTCAAGTGCCTCTTGTAAATTTTCATTTCCGCCGACCTTAAGCAACGCTACACAGTAAAAGATACCAGCCAGGTTGCTAAAGGAAACCTTGCGCTTTCCTGTTTCTTTTTTGAGCAATTCGAGTCCCTGCCGATACAACTGAAGGGATTCATCTGTGTTGCCTTGTAAAAGAGCGAGCCATCCGCGATAACTGAACATTTTTGAAGAGTGTTCCCAGGAATCCATCTCCTGGAGGGTTTTAGTCATCTCTCCTCTGCAAATAGAGTGGAGCGCAATAGCAGACTGAAAACCATCACCCTCAATATGATTTATCTCGTCATAGTTACGAACAAAGGCAAGGAGGTTGTTGGCTGGTTCGAGCAGCATGACGGCATCAATGAGCCTCGGAATGATAATCATTTCAATAAAAAACGGGGAGCGTGAGTGTAACAGATCTGTATCGAGAGGATTAAAAAAGATACGTTCGACCAGAGGTTCGCTTAAGGTTTTTCCCGGGAACTGATTTTGGACGGACCTGAGAATACGTATGATCGAATCGTCTTCCATCCGAGAATAGAAAGCTATTCTAATTTCACGAAGGCCTTGTTCATAGGTTCTGTACCAGACAGTGTTGTTCCACCGTTGCTCTAATGGTATGTTTTTCTGTACAACCTCTGCTAAGGTGGCGAAGCTGTCATCACGCACGGCTTCGCGACTGGCAAGTTCGACTATTTCCTCATTGCAGCAAAGTCCCTGCGCAGTCATCTCAATGAGCTTCTTTTTTTCAAGATCTTCCAGGTATGGCTCAATATTTTTGTGTGTGTATCTTTTGCCAAATTCATTTTTATATTCTGCCTTGTTGAGGCATGTGAGCAGGTTGGTCCGGGAAATATGTTGATATATGACTGACAGGCATTTCAGTACATCTTGCCTGGATATGGAGAGATGGGTATAGGTATCGGGGAATTTTTTCTGTGCTGAAGTCTGATTGGGGTGGGTCATGGGAGTCATAACGTATTAAGTGAATGGTGATTTCAGGCTGATATGATCGGTGTGTTCAAACATATCGGGTTATTCTGATGAAAGAAAGTGTGAAGTGGCTATTAAAGATTTAGCCTGAAATTCTTAACCGTTATTGGGGCATCAACGCTGATATTAGGCAGAAGGGTCGTTTTAGGATGGATACTCAGTAGATTGTAGATCTGACGGGTCTATTTGAGAGGTGTTATTGACGGTTACGTTTATAAAAGTAAATCATCACCATTAATTTAGCACGGGTATCACCAATACTTCGACCTGTGTGCGGAATGCGGGAATCAAAATAGGTATGATCGCCTTCTTCAAGAATAAAGAGCTTGCCGCCATAGTTGAATTCCATAGACCCTTCGAGGACGTATATAAACTCCTCACCTTCATGTTCAAAAAGTGAGGTGAACTCAAATGGAGCATAGATGATAAATGGCTCCATGTTCTTGCCTGGTTTATCAATTGCGAGAACCTCGTAATCGTAGCCGACATACTTACTACTTTCTCTGATGATGCGTCCGTCAGCCTTTTTTGCGATAACTATGGGCAACTCTTTTAAAGGCTCGACACGTTTTTTCAGAACATCGGTAATTTCAACTCCTAGAGCACCGGTAATCTTGCTGAGAGTTGAATACGGTGGAGCTTTCTCAGATCGTTCTACTTTGGAGAGATACCCTTTTGTAAGACCGGTGTTATCAGCAAGTTCCTGCAAGGTCATTTTTTTGAGTTTTCTGACCTTCTTGATGTTTTCAGCTATAATTTTTTCATCCATAGAGAGTTCCTGTCTATTTTTGCAGCAATGAAAGAAGATAAACGGCAGGATGCATCATCGTGAGTGTATCGTCGTCGTCCAGCTGACCTTCAAGATTGATTCTGCAGACAGGGCAATCAGTCAACCAGAGGGCTGCACCTGTTTCCCGCGCACTTTCTATTTTCGTAGATGCCATTTTTTTAGAAACATCAGGATACTCGTAAAAGAAGGTGCCACCGCCACCGCAACAGTCAGCGCCGTTTGCAGCTGGGGTGTATTCTATTGCCGGAATCGCGTCGAGCAATCTCTCGGCTGATACAAAAGAGTTTTTCAAATGACAGGGCAAGTGGTAGGTAACGTTTTTCTCGCAGGCCGGGTTGGTTTCTTCAAAATTGAGATGCTCCAAGTTTGCATAAACAAACGACATCAAATCCTGTGTTTTGGCAGCGATTCGATCTGCGGCTTCAGCGTCAAGACCAAATTTTCTCATCATGGCAGGAAACTCTTTTTTGAGCGCAGAGCCGCAGGTAGGGCAATCGACTAATATCGCATCGATTGATTCGCGGTCAAAACATGCCACGTTGTTTTGAATATTAGCCTGTGCTTCTTTCACTCCGCCATGATAGAGCATGGGGATTGAGCAACAACACTGTTTTTTCGGGGTGATTACCCGATACCCCATTTTACTGAGCAGGCTGATGGTTGCAAAGCCGGTCTGGTCAAAAATATAGTTGGTCGCACATCCGGTAAAATAGAGGACTGTACCTCGTTCTTCACCTTCTGGAGCTATTTCTTCAGGTATTGTGGAACGGAACGGTTTTTTATTGAGCTTGGGATAATTAGTAACAGCTATGTTGCCGAGTTTATATTTCTTTGCCAAAAAGTCAGGAAGGACTGCCTGGCCCATGCGAGCCATGCCCATGCTTAAGCGCAAACGCTGCTCTTTCGCGAGTAGGTAGACGAGACCGCGAATCTCAACCCTGTCTCCTTCAGCAGCAATAAGTTCGGAACGCATTTCCATGAACTTTGAATTATGGTCTACGCCGGACGGGCAGATCGCAGCACAGCTACCGCACATCACACATTTAGATATTAACTCTTTAAGTAATGGTGACGAAGGAAGCTTCTTATCCTCATAAGCACGAATAAGCTGAACCCTGGCTCTAGGAGAAGCCTGTTCTTCTTTCAGCACTTTAAATACCGGGCAAACTGTCAGACAGATGCCGCATTTTCCACAATTTCCTGTCGTATTCTGCATCACACAAATTTCCCGGGATTAAGTATATTATCTGGATCTACAGCATTTTTAATAAGAGACATAAAGTCGCGTGAGTTCTGATCCATGACAAGTGGCAGAAACTCAGCTTTTGCAAGGCCTATTCCATGCTCACCGGACAGGGTTCCATCAAGTGAGGCAGCGGCTACAAAAATCTCTCTAAATGCTTTTTCCACACGCATCCATTCAATTGTGTTAGTTCGATCTGCGCAGATTAGCGGGTGCATGTTGCCATCGCCGGCATGGGCAAGAACCCCGGCTTTGAGATTATATTTGCCGGTAATCTCATAAATTTTCCTGATCATATCGGGAACTTTACTTACCGGAACCGTAACATCTTCAGAAAGGATGTCCGGAGCGATCTTGGCAAAGACACCATAAGCGGCCCTTCTGGCGGCCCATAATCTGTCTCTGTCTTCTTGGTTTTGGGCTTCCTCTATTGAGACTGCGCCATGTTCCTGTACTTTTTCAATGATCTGCTCGCGTTCACGATCGCATGCTTCGCGACTGCCATCGACCTCAATCAGTAGTGACCCTTCAGCTTCTCTTGGTAAGCCAAGCTGGACAGAATCTTCAATGGCGTTGATGGTCATTTTGTCCATTAACTCCATTGAAACCGGTAGGATGCCAGATCCAATGACATCCGATACGGCCTGTGCCGTGTTATCCAGATTGTCAAAGGTAACAAGAAGGGTCTGGGTTGTTTCTGGTTGAGGTACTACCCGAAGGGTTATTTCTGTAACAAGACCAAGGGTTCCTTCCGAGCCGCAAAATAGTGAAGTGAAATTATACCCGGTGACATCCTTGATGTTTTTCGAGCCGAACCGCACGATCTTGCCTGAGGCAAGTACCACCTGCATTCCCAGAACGTAATCAACAGTTACCCCATATTTCAGGCAGCGAGGGCCACCCGCGTTCAGTGCTACATTTCCACCGATTGTCGAAAAATTCATTGAGCCGGGATCAGGCGGAAAGAAAAATCCTAAAGGTGCCAGGGCGCGTTGCAGATCACCGTTGATCAAACCCGGTTGCACAATTACATGCCTGTCCCGCGTGTTGATATCGATGATCTTATCCATTTTGGAAAAACAGAGCACTATGCCGTGTTCAGCTGCGATTGGGGCTCCGCATACACTTGTTCCAGCACCTCTTGCGGTAACAGGCACACCGGATTTAGAGGCAACCTGCATGATTTCAGAGACCTCTTCGGTAGTAAGCGGGAAAATAACCGCATCAGGCATCGATTCTTCAAGAAAAGAGTCGTACGAATAGCAGGTGAGTATTTCGATCTGGTCGATATATCGATCTTCACCAACAATTGTAACAAGGTCGTTTTTTACGGCAGAGTCCAGCATAGTTCCTCTCTAGCGGAGCAGCATTTCAGGTAATATTAATGAAATACCCGGAATATACGTTACGAACATCAAGCAGAGCAGCATGATTCCAAGAAACGGTAGTACGCCACGGGCAATTGTAGTGATTGGCCTTCCGGTCATTCCTGACGAAACAAAAAGGTTTAGCCCGAAGGGTGGGGTAAGCATTCCCATCTGAATATTGAGCACCATCACAACTCCAAAATGGACGAGATCAATACCATAGCGATTTAAGGTGTCCAGAAACAGCGGGGCAAGAATCAGCATTGCGCTGACGTCGTCCATAAAGCAACCGAGAATCAGAAACAGCAGATTGACACAGAGTAAAAACATCCAGGGACTATGGATATGCTCAATAATTATATCAGCAAGTTGCTGAGGGACCTGTTCTGCGGTCAATAACCAGAGAAAGGTCATGGCACAGGAAAGAATAAAGAGTAAACAGGCCGAAAGGATTGCAGCCTCCTGGCAAATGGAGGTTATTGAGCTAACCCCGAACTCACGATAGATACAAAGCTCAACAAAGAGCGCATAAACAACACTGACAGCAGCTGCTTCTGTAGGGGTAAAGAGACCGGAATAAATACCACCCAGGACAATAAGCGGCAGTAATAAGGCCCATATTCCGCGTTTTCCTGCAGTAAGAATCTCTTTGAGTGAAGCCTTTTTCTCAATCCGCCAGTTGGCGCGTTTAGCAATGACATAGGTGTAGGCCATGAGCGCGGCGCCGATAAAAAGACCGGGAAGCACACCTGCCATAAACATCTCGGCTACAGATACATTCATTACCAGACAATAGAGAATCATCGGAATGGATGGCGGTATTACAATACCAAGCGAGCCGGAAACGGTAATAAGGCCCAGAGAAAATTTCTCACCATATCCAGCTTTAATGAGTGCCGGTATCATAATAGAGCCGATGGCGACTACGGTGGCAGGAGAAGAACCTGAGATGGCAGCAAAAAAGATGCATGCCAGGATCCCGGCCATACCTAGGCCGCCAGGGAACCATCCCACCAGCGCATTGACAAACTCAATCAGGCGTCGGGCAATTCCGCCACGGGTCATGATGGAGCCGGCCAGTATAAAAAACGGAATTGCCAGTAACACAAATTTATCCAGCGCATTAAAGAGCTGCTGGGTGATTATATGAAGAGGTGTATCAGTAAAGAGTACTAGTGAGAGTGCAGTGGTAACACCGAGAATTACCGCTATAGGTACACCGGCAAAAAGCAGCAGGAAAAAGCAAAAACATATAATAGCAATCATTGTGCTTCTCCTTCACGAGCGCTGTCACTGTGCCGAATATCTCGTAGGAAGTCGAAGCTGTGTACAAAGAACCTGATTCCCATGGTCATGGAAAATATAGGGATTGGCAGATATGCTATATACATCGGTATTTCCATTGTGGGAGAGGTGGTCTCGTAGCCGTACATACGGGTCAGAATCTTCCACGAATACCAGGTGACCAGAAAGAAAAAAGATCCAGAAAGCGCGGATGTTGCCGACCTGAGGATCTGCTGCCAGGGGCTGGGTATCCTGGTGACAAAGAGATCCATGGTGAAATGGCTGCCACTTTTTACACCAATGGAAGCACCGAGAAAGGTTATGAAGACGCCCAGATATCTGCCTAATTCTTCATACCAGGTAAACGAATAATTAAAGAGATATCGAGTGAAAACCTGCACAAACCCGATTAATGCCAGCCCGAGGATGGTCCAGACCAGAACAGTTTTCTCCGCTCTGTCGAGCAATTGACCAGCGTGTTTTACACCCACTACAAATCTCCAGGGTATCGTTGTTGCAAAAGCGGCCCGGACAGCGTCCTACATGGCGCAACCGGGCCGAAATGAAAACTAACTATATAAAAAAAGTTCTATTTCGTATTTTCTTCGATTTTAGCGAGAACAAAGTCAAACAGGTCATTACCGATTTTCTTGCGATATTTATCCCAAACAGGAACCATTGCCTCGCGGAATGCAGCGCGTTCTTCATCGCTCAAAGTAACCAGCTCAATGTTATTGGCTTTTGCATAGTCTTCGATTGAAATGTTTGATTTAGGAAGGTTCTGGTGGAGCTGTGCATTCACTGTGCGGTTGGTCTCTATGGCAATTTTTGATGCTTCTTTAAAGATTTTTTTGTCAGCGTCGCTCAGTGACTCCCAGTAATCGACGCCTACAACAATCACACACTCAGTCAGACAATGCTGGGTGAGTGTCACGTACTTGGTTACTTCGGTGAACTTCATCAAGACTGTGGTCAGGATAGGGTTTTCCTGTGCATCAATCACACCTGCCTGCAGAGCGTTATAGGTCTCAGGAAAAGGAATTCCAACGGGTGATGCACCGAGCTGCTTAAATGTATCAAGGTAGATAGGCGAGTTCATTACCCTGACCTTTAATCCCTTAATATCTTCAGGCTTATGGATAGGGCGTTTATTATTGGTGAAATCGCGAATCTCGTTTTCGGTCCAGCCGATCGCGATAAACCCTTTCTTTGGAAAATATGAAAAGAATTTCTCCTGTAACTCTTCATCATCAAGCGTTGCATAAGCAGTTGCACGATTTGGGAAGATGAACGGCATATCAATTATTGCAGCCTGAGGAACAAAATTCTGCATTACCGCAGTCGTTACAGCGGCAATTTGCAGCGTACCGCTCTGGACCTGCTCTGCCATTGATCGTTCGCCGCCCAACTGACCTGCAGGAAATGTCGCAATATCAATTCGTCCATCGGTCTTTTCTTTGACATACGCAGCAAATGCATCTACACCTTTTGACTGTCCGTGAAATGGAGGCGCAACATGACCAAATTTAACACTCGCCTGGGCAGTAGCTGCCAACCCTGAAATCATTGCCAGGGCAGTTAATCCACAAGCAATTTGCGCAACCTTCTTTGCTAACACACTTTTCATTACCTATTCTCCCTGTTGACGAGATAATTTTTGATCTGCAACTGTAATACCCTTTTAGATTAGTCGTTATAAAGGATCGCTAGTACCACAATGCAGCCAGATACGTTCAAAACTCGATATTACTGAGAGTTTTCTTTTTGTCAACTTTTATTGAGTTTTGGCGTGGTGGCGTTAGCTGATAGTGAGATTGTTGTTAATTATGTTAAGGCAAATGTCTTTGTACATATGTTAAAAGCTCTATGAACATTTCTTTGTAGTGACGAGTTGCATTAGAGGAAACATTCGTTCTTTTAAGGGATGTGATGGGGCGGGAAGGTAAGACCTGTCAGTACAAACACAAAAGACTCTGGACGGATTGCCCAGAGTCATTTGGTAATGGTGCAGAGAATTGATCTGATTTAGGCTTTTTTTGCCTTCATCTCCTTGACCATTCCTCTCAAATAATCAAGCCATGCTTCAAATCCGTCACCGGTAGTGCTGGAGAGTTCCATCACTTTAAGGTTCGGATTAGACTTTAATGCTTCCTTACGTGCTTCCTCAACCGGGAAGTCAAAGTATGGCAGCAGGTCAGTTTTGGTAATAAGAAAAGTGTGAGATGTAGCAAATGTTCGCGGGTATTTTGCAGGCTTATCGGGCCCTTCAGGCACAGATACAAGAACAACACGCTCATGCTCACCAAGATCAAAGCTAGCAGGGCAGACGAGGTTACCGACATTTTCGATAAAGAGAATATCAACAGGTGCATATCCAGGCTCTTTCTCCAGCAGATGAAAACCCTTGTGGGTCATCGCAGCGTCAAGATGACAAGCACCGCCGGTAGTAAGCTGAACAACGGGTACACCTTTTGCGCGGATACGCTCAGCATCACGGTCAGTCTCAGGGTCACCTTCAATTACCCCAATAGATATCTCGCCTTTCAATGCTTCAATGGTGTGCTCCAAAAGCGTTGTCTTTCCAGACCCCGGGCTACTGATAAGGTTCAGCGCCACAGCACCAATCGCATCAAAATGATCCCTGTTGGCTTTAGCCATAGCATTATTTGCCGCAAAAAGGCTGGCATGAACATCTACTTTCTTTGCCTCATGCTCATGACTGTGTGAGTGGCCATGGTCATGATCGTGATCGTGTGTGTGTGACGGGCTCGGGCAACCGCATGTATCGCACATAGTCCTTCCCTCATATATTGTTTTAAAAAAGAGTATCTTATAATTCTATTTGTTAAGACTATATCGTATTACTTCCAGTTAAGCGTTTTGCAGAGCGCTAGATGTGTGCAAGCATGGGGTGCAGCTATACGTTTTTGTATGCTGCACCCTATGATCGTGCACAGATAGTGTTCTGCGGAGCGCTTAACAATTACTCCATTTCTACTTGCTTGAGGATCAGATCATCTCCCCCCTTCGGGGTGAGGAAAAACTCTCCACACTTTGCACATTCATCGGGTCGTGGTCCGGCTATGACTTCCTTATGCTGACATGTTGTACATGTATAGGTGACTTCAGGAATCTCAATAACCAGTTCAGCATCTTTAAAAAGCGGCTCCTGAGAGGAGAGAATTTCAAAGCCGAACTCAAATGAGTCCACAACAACACCGCATAACGGGCCGATTTCCATTGTTACTTTTACAACTTTAGTGGCCTTGTTTTCTGCAGCAAGATCTTTCAACTGTTCAAAAAGACCTGCTACCAGAGACATCTCATGCATAATTCTTAGCCCTGTACCGGTTCTTTTTTAGTTACTTCAATACCAAGTTCTTCGAGTCGTTTCAGTATCATTTCGGCGACTTCAACCAGTCTTGCTGCTACTACATCAGAGAGATGAATGCTCATCTCTTCTATCGCGGAAGTTTTGTTTGTGGCTTCGTTGAATGCTTCGATGGTTTCGGTCAACTCTTTGGGGATGATGGTGTAGAACTCGATCTCTTTCGGCGCTTCGCCACGAAGCTTACACACCTCGTAAATCTCGAGCAGTCCGAGTTGATGTGGAGACATTCTGGTCTGAAATGTTCCGGCCCTTACATCATCAAGAGTAAAGAAATGAAAAGAGCCGGGTTCACCTTCAATATCCACGACATCGATAACCAGCACAGGATCACATGCCTCAAGAAACGGAGCCATGTAGATTCCGGCGGTGCCAACATCCTGAATGTCTACGTTGTCAGGGAACTCGTAGTTGTTTTGAAGGTAGTGAATAACGTGAACACCAAACCCCTCATCACGAAGGAGCAGGTTGCCAATACCGGCAATCCCTATTTTTTTTGTCTCTGTCATTGTCTTTTTGATACCAAATATCTCTTATGGCTGGAATGCCACCATTGTGGATGATTGCTCAACCAATATCTCAACAGATTCGCGGAAGCGGTTCACCATGTAACGGTGTCACAACGCGTGAGCCGCCAACAGGTGTGTTGATAATTACACGTCCGGCCTTTCCGTCTGTGATTTTACCGATCATTACCGCTTCTTTTCCTTCTCGAGTAGAATGCATAATCTCAAGAGCCTTGTCTGCTTTGTCAGCACTGACTACGAGTAGTAATTTCCCTTCGTTAGCGAGATAAAGCGGTTCCAGCCCCAGCATTTCGCATGCTGCACGAACAGTCGGGCGAACAGGTAGATCTTCATCTTTCAACTCGATTGAATGTCCACACGCGCCGGCAATTTCGTTAAGAGAAGTGGCAACTCCACCACGGGTTGGATCGCGAAGCGTATGTACATCGTCGGGTATTTCTTCGAGGAGTTTGGCAACCAGTGTATGCAGAGCCATTGTGTCACTCTTGAGGTCGCCTTCCATGCTTATTCCGGCACGCCTGGTCATGATTGTAATGCCATGATCTCCAAGTGTTCCTGAGATGATGATAGCGTCCCCTACCTTGCCGTTTTTAGATGAAATATTGATATCTTCAGGAACAATACCTATACCGGAAGTGTTGATGAAAATCTTATCACCTTTACCCTTGGGAACAACTTTAGTATCTCCGGTAACAACAGGTACGCCGGCTTCTTTCGTTGCTTCGCTAATAGAGATGATGATGCGCTCAAGTTCATCCATGGGCATCCCCTCTTCGAGGATAAGACCGAGACTGAGACAAAGCGGTTTAGCACCACGCATGGCAAGGTCATTAATGGTTCCGTGAACCGCGAGCTTACCGATATCGCCACCAGGGAAGAAGAGTGGGTCGACAACGTAGGAATCTGTGGTGAACGCCAGTCTGCCCGGCTGGTTTTCAATGATTGCGCTATCTTCAAGACTGTGCAGGGTCGGGTTGTCGAGATATTTCAGGAACAGATTGCCGATAAGTTCCTGGCTGGCCAGTCCGCCGCTGCCATGATCGAGAAGAATGGTTTTTTCAGCCATGCAATTACTCTTATTTCGTTATATTTAAACAACAATGTCCGGAGAAAGTTGAACGGTTCTGGTTGAAAAAAATATTCAGAGCCGTCGCGTTTTCCGGACTGCGATGTGTGTGTGAAATTAGCTGTCCTGACCGTATTTATAGTAAGCGGCACACGTGCCCTCACTTGAAACCATACACGGGCCTATTGGGTTGGCTGGTGAGCATCGTTTCGCATAGAGTGGACAATCCATAGGAGTGTTGATTCCTTTAAGAATCTGACCGCACATACATCCTTTGGCTTCTTCAACTTCAGGAAGTTCTATTTCGAGACGAACCTGAGCGTCGAATTCTTTGTATTTATCCCTGATTTTCAAGCCACTCTGTGGAATAACACCAAGTCCACGCCATTCCATGTCGGCAGGCTCAAAGATCTCATAGACCATGCTCTGGGCACGCTGATTACCTTCCCAGCTTACAACGCGAGGGTAGACATTTTCAACCTTCACCTCACCACTCGAGACCTGATTGGCCAGACTGATAAGGCCTTTGATAAGATCTGCAGTTTCAAATCCGGCTACAACACAGGCGAGGCCATATTTTTGAGCAAGTGGCTCATAGGCACCGGCCCCGATTATTGAAGAGACATGACCGGGACAAAGCAGACCGTCTATTTTGAGTTCAGGGTCATCAAGGAGTGCGATGAGCGGCGGCGGCATGGTTTTCTGGGTGGAGAATACGACAAAATTCTTTACGCCTTGAACTTTTGCAGCCATTATTGTGGCAGCAATACCGGGAGTGGTTGTTTCAAAACCGACTCCGAGAAAGACCATGAGTTGATCAGGGTTCTTTTTTGCAATTTCAAGGGCGTCCATGGGCGAATAGACAATGTCGACTTTGGCACCTCGTGAGCTGGCGTTTGCCAGAGAACCATTTGTACCGGGAACCCTGAATAAATCGCCAAAAATTGCAACACGAACGCCGGGTTTGTCGGCCATGGAGATAAACGCGTCCATATGCGGCGCGGATGTCACACAAACAGGACAGCCCGGGCCTGAAACCAGCTCAAGGCCTTCTGGCAGGATGGAGCGAATACCGTTTCTGAATATAGCCATAGTGTGCGAACCACACACTTCCATTACTCTGAGCGGCTTAGTAACAGAACACTTAAGTTCTTCTAAGAGCGGTTTAACAAGCTCTAAATCTCTATATTCATCAAGATGCTTCATTATTCACTTCCTTGGGGCGGGGCGAGGAGTTCCTCCGGCATTGTCTCAGCCAGTTGTCGCAGGAGTTCGAGGTTTTTCTTGGCCTCTTCCTCAACGAGGGAATGAATGGCAAAACCAGCATGGATGATGACGTAATCACCAACATTTGGCCAATGGTCAACTATGTCCAGACGTACTTCTTTGCTGATACCGTCGGCATCGACAGTAGCTATCTGGTTGGTGGTGAAATCGTCCGGGTCACCTTCAACCTTGGTAACCCTCATGGGTATTGCGAGACACATGTTGCAGACCTCCTATAATTGTCTGACCTAGAGAAATCGAGCCATCATTTATTGGCATGGATTCCCCTGTAAAAATCTCGATATTATTTGCTGTTAGTGTGTGGGAGAAACCTTCCAGTAATAGGCTGTTCTGCATGCAACCACCAGCCAGGATTACTTTCCTGACATGGGTTTCTGCAGAAAGTCGGTGGATAAGTTCGTTGATACTGCTGATGAGCAAATAATGAAACTGTAGTGCAATATTGCCGATACTGTGACCGTCGGCAAGAGCATCCAAAATCAATTTAACAAATTTCGACGAACAAATCTCCCACTTTTCGCCCCTTTCGCACAATAGAGATGGTGTGGAGAGGCTGTTGAAATCGGGGATGTCGTTATACCACGTAGTGGTTGTTGCCTTTCTTGCGACCGCTTCCAGTTCAATGGCGGCCTGGCCTTCGTAAGAAATTTTTTGACGAATACCAAGAATGGAGGCGACTGCATCAAATAGTCGTCCGCAACTTGAGGTGAGTGGGGAGTTAAAGCCGTTACTCAACATCGAGTTGATAACAGCAATTTTCGCGGCGGGTATGATTGATAGTGAGTCTGGCAGGTCTTCTACAGGCCATGGCGAACCATTGTTGGCAGTGAAGAGTGCTGATAATCCCATGCGCCAGGGTTCTGATGCAGCAGCGTCCCCACCGGGAAGGTGGAGTTGTTCAAGGTGTGCAAGGCGTTTATATGAGGTTAAATCTGCTAGAAGTATTTCACCGCCCCAGATGGTTGAGTCGGGGCCATAGCCGGTTCCGTCAAGTATAACTGCCAGCACAGGTTCTGAAAGTCCATGTTCTGCCATCACCGCCACCGCATGGGCATGATGATGCTGTACCCGATAAAGTGGTATGCCTAGTTCTGCGGCATAATGACTGGACATATAATCCGGATGCAGGTCGCAGACAGCAATTTCAGGTTCTATCTGAAAGACTTTTTTAAGGTGATCGACTGACTCACTAAAAAAATCAAATGACTCAAGATTAAAGAGATCCCCGATATGCTGACTAGGAAAAACAGACTTTTCCCGAGCAAGACAAAATGTTGATTTTAAACCGGCGCCACAGCCGATAGTCTGGGGGAGTTCCCAGTCAACCATAACAGGAGAGGGGACAAAGCCGCGTGCGCGTCGTAAAATCTGGGTTGTATTGCCAACAATACGACAGACAGAATCGTCTATTCGTGTGACAATATCACGGTTATGGAGCAGAAAGAAGTCGGCGATATGGTTGAGACGAGTTAACGCATCATCATTTGCCGTGCAGATGGGTGCGCCGCTGGCGTTACCTGATGTCATCACGAGGGCATCAGGGCAATCTTTTTGCTGAAAAAGCAGATGGTGAAGTGGAGTATAGGGGAGCATGACTCCCAACTCGGAAATCCCGGGAGCCAGGTCTGCGGTGAGCGAGAAATCATGCTGGAACTCGTTCTTTTTCAGAAGGACTATCGGATGCATCATGGAGAGTAGAAGATTCTCTTCTTTTTCACTCACCTCACAATACTTTTTAATAGTCACAATATCCGGCATCATAACCGCAAGCGGTTTATCCGGTCGCCCTTTTCGTGTGCGGAGTAATTTAACTGCACAATCTGAATGGGCGTTAACAGTAAGATGAAATCCACCAAGACCGCGAATAGCTAAAATAGCATCAGTACAAAGAGCAGCGGCAGCCTCAGCAAGTGGTGATTTGCAAGAAATCGCTTCACCAGATTTCTCATGCCATGATAGTTGAGGGCCACAATCGCCACAGGCGTTTGGCTGGGCATGAAATCGTCTATCGGCCGGATCATTATACTGCGACTGACATACCGGACACATGGGGAACACTTTCATCGACGTTTTTGGTCTGTCGTACGGAATGGTCTCGACAATAGTGAATCTCGGGCCACAGTTTGTGCAGTTTATGAATGGGTAGTTGTGACGATGGTCGGCAGGGTCGAGCAGTTCGCGAAGGCAATCATCACACAGTGCGATATCCGGTGGAATGACTGTTTTTGCAGATGCTCCGGCCACTGATGCCAGAATGGTAAAAGAACCCTCTTCAACCGGTTCGGTCAGAGGTTTCTCTTCAATGGAAGTGATACGCGCAAGTGGAGGGGCGTCGTTCTTCAACCCCTCCAAAAACAACACGAGCCTGTCGTCTTGAGCTGTTGCCCTTATAAGGACACCGTCACTGGTATTTGATACCGTGCCGGATATCTCAAGACGAGAGGCCAGATTGTAAACAAAGGGTCGAAACCCAACACCCTGAACGGTGCCGCGGATGAGGATTTCGAGCCCTTGTTGGTCCTGCTTATTTGTGTAAGAATTTGTCACCGGTAAAGATGGAGGAAATAATTCCCTCCGGCTCCTTCACGTCATTCCAGATACACAGGTATACGTGAATGATAGCGAACATCATGAACCACCACATTAACAGATGGTGGATGTAACGGGCCCACTGCTGGCTACCGAAGATGCTGGTTCCAATATTGAACCAGGTTGTTGCTTCGGGAAACAGCATGAAGAAGCCACTGATGATCATAAATATAGCGACGACGAAAGTGAAAAGATAGGTCAGTCCGGCAAGAACATTGTGTCCAAGACGAGCATCGTGATCTTCACTGATATACGCGTAGCGGAGAATGGTAGAGAACAGGTTCTTGATGTTACGCGGGGTAACAGGAAGTATGTCCCATACTCGTTCCTGAGCGTTGCCGAAGATGTAAAGGAATGCACGAATAATTATTGCACTCGCAAATGCATAACCGGCGATAAAATGGATGAAGCGCATGATTGCCATTGGGAAACTTGCGCTACCCTCGATCATTGTGTTGGTCCACGGTCCGTTAATGTAAAAACCGGTGACACACAGAGTCACAATTGACAGGGCATACATCCAGTGAAACAGCCGGAACAGTACACTCCAGCAGTACTTCTTTTCAAATGTTGCCATTGTATTTACCTCCTACGGTTAGTTCCGGAAAAGAACGATTAAGTGTTTGTAAGACCTCAATTACAGAGCCTTCACTTTTACCGTTTCCTTGCCTTCCGGATCGAGCATGTGAACCGCACAGGCGATACATGGATCAAATGAGTGAATGGTACGCAGAACCTCAAGTGGTCTCTCAGCATCGGCAATAGGATTACCCATAAGAGAAGCCTCGTAAGGTCCGAGCTGACCTTCAGCATCACGTGGACCCGCATTCCAGGTTGAAGGAACAACAGCCTGGTAGTTCTTGATCTTGCCGTCCTGAATAACGATCCAGTGAGACAGGAGACCGCGTGGTGCCTCGTGAACACCAACGCCGCGCTGCTCGCCTTTCGGGAATACAGGTGGGTTGAAGATCTCGTAATCGCCTGAAGAAATGTTGTTGGCGAGAAGTTCCCAGTGCTCAAGGCAAAGGTCAGCCATCATGCCTGCGCGTACTGCACGGGCTGCGTGACGTCCAATAGTACTGTGAAGAATCTCAGGACCAACCTGAACACCAGCAACAGAGCTGATCTTGGCAAGACAGGCATCAACAGCTTTAATGGTTCTTTCATGACCCTGTGCATACCCGACGACCATCTGTGCAAGAGGACCAACCTGCATAGGCTTACCCTGGAAGCGAGGTGCTTTGAGCCAGGTATATTTGCCATCGTCTTCAAACTGGGTGAACTTCGGATCGGTTGAGCTGTCCCAAGGATGCTTGGACCAGTCGCCATCGTACCATGCTTTAGCAATCGACTCTTCAACGTTCTTGATGAAGTATTCGTCGGCAATGGTGTTGATTGGCTTAACAGTACTGAGGTCACCGTTCATAACGGTACCACCAGGCAGATCAGCTTTGGTTCCTGCAGCGTCGAGGAACATGTCAGGAGCTGCCATGTAGTTGGTAACGCCAGCGCCGTATGGCAGCCAGTCTTTGTAAAGTGCGCCTACTGCAACTACGTCGGTCATGTAGACCATGTCGATGAACTGCTTTACTTCTGTAACAAGCTGCTTGATGTAGTAAAGACGCTCTACAGTTACCGCGGTCTGGTTGTCAGGATTCAGGTTAGTGGTAACGCCACCAACTGAAAGGTTCTGAACGTGCGGATTCTTTCCGCCAAGGATAGCGAGTGCCTGAGTAGCTTTGCGCTGATAGTCAAGAGCTTCCAGGTAATGGGAAACTGCCATCAGGTTAGCCTCGGGCGGAAGCTTCATTGCAGAGTGGCCCCAGTATGCATTAGCAAATGGTCCAAGCTGGCCGGAAGCTACAAGGCCTTTGACTTTATCTTTTACAGCTGCGAAACGCTTAGGGCTGTTGCCGGGCCAGTCTGACAGGCTGTCTGCGAGCTTGGCTGTAGCGACAGGATCCGCATCAAGAGCAGAAACCACATCTACCCAGTCAAGTGCGGAAAGCGCGTAGAAATGAACGATATGATCGTGCAGACAGTGAATGGACTGAACCATGTTTCTGACGAGCTGTGCGTTCAGTGGAATTTCGAGTCCGAGTGCGTTCTCAACGGAGCGAACTGAAGCGAGGGCGTGAACAGTTGTACATACACCGCAGATACGCTGAACGAACAACCATGCATCACGTGGATCGCGACCTTTGAGAATGTTCTCAAGACCACGGTACATCTGGCCGGAAGACCAGGCCTTGGTGACCTGACCGCCGTCAACTTCTACATCTATTCGTAGGTGACCCTCAATCCTGGTAACCGGATCAATGGTAATTCTCTGAGCCATGTGCAAAACCTCCATTATATATTGGTCTACCTGGCTGGTTGGAAATCGAGTTTCCTAAAGCGCCCAGCAGGTATAAAATTCAATCAACTACTGTAGCGAATTATTCCTCGCTGCTGCCTTTACCTTTGATAAGGCCTTTGCCAATACCAACGGCGGCATGTACACCGACTGCTGCTGCGGTAACACCAAGAACTTTCTTGCCGATGTTGTCAGCGTCTTCGATGATGCCGGTGCCAGGGATTTTGACTTTTGGCAGTCTGTCGTAGAATGGGGTCATGCTGTCCCAGAAGCCAGGCTCTGTACAGCCGATACAGCCGTGGCCAACGCTTACAGGCCATACATCTACGTCATTAAAGCGTACTGCAGGGCAGTTGGAGAAGGTCTCAGGACCTTTGCAGCCAACTTTGTAGAGACAGTAACCGAGCTGGTGGAATTTATCACCGAACTGCTCAACAAAACGTCCCTCGTCGAAATGAGCACGTCTTTCGCAATGATCATGGATTCTGCGACCATAAGCAAAGAGTGGACGGCCAAGCTTATCAAGCTGTGGCAGACGATTGAATGTGAGATAATGGAGAATTGTTCCAAGGAAAGACACTGGATTTGGGGGACAGCCGGATATGTTAACAACCGGTTTGTCTACCAGATCCTGTACACCGACAGCGCCGGTTGGATTTGGAGCTGCAGCCTGAACACCGCCAAAGGTAGCACAGGTGCCGATCGCGATGATGGCAGAAGCCTTAGGAGCAACCTCAGCCAGGATCTCCATTGCTGTTTTGCCTGCGATCATGCAGTGGATTCCGTTATCTTTTGTAGGGATAGCACCCTCAACAACAAGAATGAACGGGTGATTCTTTACGGTATCATGCAGATTATGCTCAGCCTGATGTCCGGCTGCTGCCATAATCGTTTCATGGTAATCAAGTGAAATGATATCAAGAAGGAGTCGCGCAAGATCAGGATGAGAAGAGCGAAGAAGACTCTCAGTACATCCTGTGCATTCTTGAAAGTGAAGCCAAATAACTCGTGGGCGTTTGCCGGATGCGGCAGCTTCTACCATTTTGGGAACAACTGTCTCGGACAGTCCCAAAGCAGCAGCTGCCATAGTGATTCCCTTAAGGAAACCGCGCCTGTTCAGTTGCGGATCCAGAGTTTTGTTAACCGTGTCTGCCATATCAACCTCCTATTGCTGTGACAACAATTGTGCGCTTAGAGCGCGATTGTGCCGACACCTCGGTGTCGGACAAAAAATAAGACTTACAGCCTAACCCTGAGTTCCCTAGTGATAATCAGTGCGCCTGAATTCTCTGAAAATCTGGGAAAAAAGGGGTTTACGACAACCAAGCAATCACCGTTGTAATTAGATATAAACGGTGATAAATGCAAATGAAATGAGAGTGCTTTGCATAAATAATATTTGCACTAGACCAAAATGGAATTTATATAAAAAATAATATCCATGAATATCAAAATCTTACGTGACATTCAAAGTCTTTTATAATACAGGCAGGAAGAAGTGTCAAGGTGGGCGTGTTGGTCGAGAGAGGCGTTTATTTCTTGAATCCGAAGATGCCTTTTCTCGATGTGGGAGCGAACGCAGGCTTGTTTGATGCACTTGAATCACTTTTCGAGTCAGGGCGTTTTGGCTCTTTGTGCGGTTTGTGCGGCGTGTAAAGTATCTCGTCGTCGACATGTTGACCTGAAATGGCTTCAATGTAGCAGTGGTAGAAAAGAGAGCATCGTTTAAAGTAACTTTTCTTACGCAGCCATTTGGGCCAGGTGCCATTTTGTCTGTGATGAATAAGCGAGCTTAGATTGGTGAGCAGGGTAGTGATGTCCTGTCGGAGAGAGCGGCGGAGGTTGAGTTGTACGCCTAGGTCGCGATCAATATCAGAACGGATTCTTTTTCCGGTTTGAAAAAGAGCGGGTCCCTTAAGCTTCTCGGTAAATATACCATATTTTGCTTCCGCCCATGGTATGAGGATAAGGGCAAGCATAAAGAAGTCTGGCTGTCGTGAGCCTTTATTGCTCACGGCGACACTGTTTATCCGGTCGATGGTGCTGAAAATACTGCTCAGTTGATCTTTACATGATGTAGATTGGTCAACCGGGCTGTAAAGGTATTTGCGATAAATACCAAATAAATCGTTAAAAATTCCAGATTGGGCTGCCAGCTCAAACCAGGCTGCTGATGCGCCGCTATAGATGTCTTTTAGCGTCTCATCACGGAGGCGTGAGGGGGGACAGAGAAGAAGTTTATTGTGATTGGAACAGATGGCATGCCACGAATTGTCTTCGATGGTGAATCCATTTCTGGCAGCATGACGAATTGCCCGGATTGCACGTACAGGATCACGATTGATCCGTTTGTCGGGGTTGCCGACTATACGTATTATTGCCTTGTCGAGATCTTCAACACCATTTACGTAATCAATAATCGTGTTTGTTTTAATTTCGTAAAACAGCGAATTGATAGTCAGGTCACGGCGTTGAGCATCCTCGTCAAGAGATCCGAAAGTGTTATTCGGTGCAAGAACAGCCTCTGGGCCATCAAGATCATGCTCGCTCAGTGACCGGAGAGTCGAGACCTCAATGGCATTGCCATTTTTGCAGAAAACCTGGACAAGTCTGAACCTTCGACCAATAGCCCTGGAATTAGGGAACAGCTTTTTGAGTTGTCCCGGTCTGGCGTTAGTGCTGATGTCAAAATCTTTGGGTTCTTTGTCAAGGTAGAGATCACGGACACCGCCACCAACCAGGTAGGCTGAAAAGCCGGCCTTGTTGAGTTTGCGCATCACAAAAAGTGCATCCCGACTAATCCTGTCAATGGTGATCGGGTGCTCGCTTGGTGGAATGACCCTGCCTGCGAGCACCTTATCGGGTTGCGTGCCTGACGCGACATCCGTTGTTGTTTGCATGCTGTGTTATCAGATGGTAGGAAGGAAGCCTTTACCTTCTTTGAAAACGGATTCCGCTTGTTCTCTGAACTGTTTGAAGATCTCTGCAACTGGCAGAATATCTTTCATCTTGTATGTGTTGGCTCCTGCGAAAACAAGTCCTTCTTCAATGTTGCCATCGCGGGATGCCATGAGTCTATCGCTGATGCAGTAGTGATGATCGCATTTTTTCAGACAACGGTGGACACATTTCTTTGTAGAATGGTCCTCACCCTCATTTTTTGAAGAAACAAAGGGTGTATTGACTGCGCGGCCGGGCATGCCAACTGGAGATGAGGTAAGGACGATATCATCTTTTCCAGCATTAAGGTATGCCTGCTTGAATTCATCAGCCACATCGCACTCTTCACTGAGCACAAAGCGAGAAGCGACTTGTACGCCATCTGCGCCGTATTTATCCATCATCTCTGCCATCTCATACCCGTTGGTGATACCACCGGCTGCGATGAGGGGGATGTTTTTAACAACGTCCCTGATGGCTGGAAAGATCTCACGAAGCGGCTTGTCTGTACCGAGATGTCCACCTGCTTCAGTGGCTTCTACGATTACAGCCGAAGCACCGAGTCTTTCGGCAAGCTTAGCAAGTGCTGGAGATGAGACAATCATGACGATGGGCACATTATGTTCCTTGCCAATCTTGAAAATATCTCGAGAAAAACCGGCACCGGTGATTATCATGTCGACACCGGAATCTATAGAACACATGACCAGATCGTAAAAGTTTTTCATGGCGTACATTATGTTTACGCCAACAACTCCGTCTGTCATGCTCTTAGCTTTTTTAATATCGGCCTTAAGTTCTTCGGTGGGAATTCCAGAACCACCGATAATTCCGATTCCGCCGCAGGCTGCAACCGGGGCTGCAAGGGCAGAAGTGGAAACACGAATAGACATACCTCCCTGAAGTAGCGGGAAGGAGGCGGTAAAATTTCCTATGGTAAGCGACGGTAACTTCATGTACGGCAGTACTCCTTTAGATATTAATAATGACAGCAGTGTCGGATAATGCCCGTCTTGCAGATTTTTGTCAAGCAGTCTAATTGCACGGCAGTACGCGCGTTTTGGTGTTGCATACCAACGATAAGCGGGTGTTTTGTGTTATGGCGAGGAATTTGCATCACTTTTTGCCTGTGCTTGACAAAGTGGGAAAATTGCGTTTAATTTTATTCTTTTTTTGATTAAGAACTACAATAATCACTCTATTCCCAAATTGCGGAGACATTTTAGTGAAACTCAAGGCCCTTAATGGGTTTAAAGATATACTTCCGGCAGATATTGAACTTTGGCAGCGGGTTGAGTCCTGCGCCCGTGACGTCCTTGCACGTTTTCAGTTTTCAGAAATTCGTCTGCCTATCCTTGAAAAAACAGACCTTTTTGCACGATCAATTGGCGAAGCCACTGATATAGTCGAAAAAGAGATGTACAGCTTTGTTGATAAAGGCGTTACGATGCGCCCCGAAGCTACCGCATCGTTAATCCGTGCCTATATTGAGCATGGCCTGTATGTGCAAAGACCAGTGCAGAGATTGTTCACCATTGGTCCTATGTTCAGGCATGAGCGTCCTCAAAAAGGACGACTTCGACAATTTCATCAGCTGAGTGTCGAAGTGCTCGGAGCAGACAGTCCGCGGCTTGATGCAGAAATAATGGCCATGGGTTCCATGATTATGGAGCGTCTTGGCATTTCTGTAAGCCTTGAGGTGAATTCTCTTGGTTGTCCTGACTGTCGCCCACAGTATCGCGAGAATCTTTTGACATTCCTTGCTGAGCGTGAGGAGCATCTCTGTGATGACTGTAAGCGCAGGATTGTAAAAAATCCGTTGCGGGTTCTGGACTGTAAAAATCCGGTTTGCCGGGAACAGGTTGCAGATGCACCATCAATGGCTGAAAATCTTTGCGATGTCTGTGACGATCATTTTGCTGTAGTTAGAAAAAGCCTTGATACACTTGGTGTGAATTACAGCCTGAATAAATTTATGGTCCGTGGTCTCGATTATTACTGTCGTACCGCCTTTGAATTTGTCACTCAGGATCTCGGAGCACAGTCTGCTGTCGGCGGTGGTGGACGTTATGACGGGTTGGTTGCACAACTTGGCGGGCCGAAAAATCCTGGAATTGGTTTTGGCATGGGGCTGGAGCGTCTTGTTCTTTTACTGCAGCAGCAGAAGCAGGATGAGAGCAGACGTATTGAGCTTGATGTATTTGTTGCCGGTTTAGGTGAAAAAGCTTCTGAACTTTCTTATGGATTGGTTCACGAATTGCGACAGGCCGGGCTTCGGGTCGGAATGGACCTGGATGGTCGGAGTCTGAAAAGCCAGATGAAACAGGCTGATAAGGCTGGTTCTGCTCATGTCCTCATTATTGGCGAGGACGAGCTTGCATCAGGAAAAGGTGTGCTCCGTAATATGGAGTCACAAGAGCAGCAGGACGTTGAACTCACTGCTGAAGCAATACACAAACATTTGGCTGGTTAGTACGCTTTTATCAACTTGATGCTGGCTGTTCAAAATAGATATATGAAAATACCTGCAGGGTCGATGTCGTGGTGGCGTGTCCCTGCAGAGTTTCTTACACTCTTTCATCCATTCAGGAAGAAAGAAAATTCAACCAGACTGACGATATCATGGAATCAATGGGAAGCTTAGTCCGGTCGCATTCCTGTAATGCACTCGGCAAAGAAAATATCGGTGAAAAAGTAACACTTATGGGCTGGGTCCTCAGACGACGCGACCATGGTGGTGTAATCTTTATTGATCTTCGTGACCGCGAAGGCCTCACCCAGGTAGTATTTAATCCGGAGACTAATCCGGAAACTCATGTCAAAGCTCATCAGCTTAGGAGCGAATGGGTATTGGCAGTTACCGGTACTGTAGCAGCACGTCCGGGTGATATGGCAAATCCCAAGCTCGCAACCGGTGAAATCGAGGTGCTTGTTGATGAATTGCGTATCTTAAACACCAGTGAGACTCCTCCATTTCCGCTTGATGAAGATACTGAGGTCTCAGATAATCTGCGTTTGCAATATCGTTATCTTGACCTTCGTCGCCCGGAGATGGCATCAAATCTTATCATGCGTCACAAGGCGGTTCAGTCCATCCGAAATTATCTCAATGCTGAAAATTTCATCGATGTCGAAACACCTATGCTGACTCGTTCCACTCCTGAGGGTGCGCGCGATTATCTGGTGCCAAGCCGTGTGAATGCAGGTAAATTTTACGCATTGCCGCAGTCTCCGCAGCTCTTTAAGCAGTTGCTGATGATTGCCGGAATGGACCGTTATTACCAGATCGTCAAATGTTTCCGTGATGAAGATCTGCGTGCTGACCGTCAGCCTGAATTTACGCAGATAGATATGGAGCTTTCATTTGTTGATGAAGAGCAGGTTATCAAGATCACAGAGGGCATGATTGCCAAACTGTTCAAAGATACCCTCGGTCTTGATCTGCAGCCTCCATTCAACAGAATGCCATACGATGAGTCAATGGCACGTTTCGGTACGGATCGTCCGGATGTACGTTTTGGTCTTGAGCTGACTGACCTTACCGAAATCGCTAAAGATTGTGGTTTTAAGGTGTTCCGCTCAATTGCTGACGGCGGTGGTACTGTTCGTGCGATTAACGCTAAAGGTTGTGCAACCTTCTCAAGAAAAGATCTTGATGATCTCACCGATTACGTCGTCAAGTACGGCGCTAAAGGGCTTGCCTGGGTGAAGATGAAAGCTGATGGAGAATGGCAGTCTCCGATTGCCAAGTTCTTCTCTGATGAGGAACGCGCGACCATCAATAGTGAGCTTGGTGCCGAAGAAGGTGATGTACTTTTCTTTGGTGCTGATAAGAAGGCGGTTGTTTTCCAGTATCTCGGAGAGCTTCGACTTGAACTTGCCCGTCGCCTTGACCTGCTTAAAAAGGATGAATTTAATTTCATCTGGGTTACCGACTTTCCACTTGTTGAGTATGACGAGACTAATAAGCGCTTTCAGGCGCTTCATCATCCGTTTACCGCGCCAAAAGAAGAAGACCTCGAAAAACTGGATACCGATCCTGGTGCAGTGTACAGCCGGGCTTATGATCTGGTTCTTAACGGTACTGAGATTGGTGGAGGTTCCATTCGTATTCACCAGAGAGCTATTCAGGCGAAGGTGCTTGAAGCGCTGGGAATTGGCGACGAAGAGGCTGATGATAAGTTCGGCTTCCTGTTAAAGGCCCTGGAGCTTGGTGCTCCACCGCATGGTGGTCTTGCATTTGGACTTGATCGTTTGCTGATGCTGATATGTGGTTGCAGTTCTATCAGAGACGTCATCGCTTTCCCTAAAACCCAGAAAGCGACCTGTCCTCTTACTGAGGCACCATCGGGAGTTGATAGAAAGCAACTCACCGAACTGTATCTCCGTCCTGACTGGAAGGAATAATACAACGAAAGCCGGGATGGTAGCCAATCATCCCGGCTTTTCTTTTTTCCTTTTTTGTATCCCTTTCCTGCAAATGTCTCTCTTCTCTTTACCAGCCATATTCTGCAAGTTGCCTTAAAAAGAGATACGCTCCGCCCAGAAACATTCCACTCACGGCAAGAGTTGTCAGTAGGTATACTGTTACTTCTTTTGTTTTTTCGATTGCGTCAGTCAGAATGTTCCGACGCCATATCTTTTTTAGAAACGGAAGGAGTTCAACGTTTATCCACTGTGAATAGAATATCGAAGTCCGATCAATATTTGTGTGATAATGGTTCTGCATGGCTTTTCCTCCTTGGTTGATTTTTAAGGAGTATAGCCGGGGTGGGTTATCATATAGTGACTACCCTGTCATTTAATTTCACAATATTTACGATCTTTCAGCCTGTTGCTGCATCTTGATTCTGTTCGCCCAATGCCTACTATGTATCATAGCGGCAAAGCCTTTCGTCAGTTGGTTTACTATAAATAACCACTCGAGCCGGACGATATGTTCTCTCATGTCATTGAGCAGTTGACATGTTATGTCCGGAAAATTTGAACCACCTGGGCTTATGTGTCGCGCAAACACTGCAAAGGAGGTTAGCAGATGGCAACGAAAGAAGATATTTGCAGGAAAATAGAGCAGGTAATACCTGAAGCCGGTAAATGCGGAATAGATTATTCAGTTGAATACGACAAAATAAATCACGCCTGGTCTGTAGATCTGCAGAAGGGTGGACAGCATCTGAAGACATTCATTGAGGATGAAGAGGCACAGAGCTGCCTGAATAAAGATAAGTGTATACCTGTTGGTCTGCAAATAGGTCAGTTGAAGAGGAATTTAGGTCTGTTTAAGCATTCATGACAGAGAATCTGATCGATTAGCAATAATGAAAAGATAGTAGATGAAAAAAAACGGAGATCTGGCTGTTTGCACGCCGGGTTCTCCGTTTTTTTATGACCTTTTATCAGTGGATTTGTGTGTCTTCGGCCAACATTTTTTCAAGATCATCTTTGTCGAACGTGTAGGTATCTCTGCAAAATTCGCAATAGACTTCGGCACCGCCTTGATTTTCAAGAAGATCCTGGATTTCGTTTTTGCCCAGAGAAAACACGGCGTTTTCCATCTTTTCACGGCTGCAACTGCACTGGTACACCAGTTTTGTGTTGGCAGTTTGATGGTGCGGGATTTCTTTGAACAATATAGTGAGGATCTCTGCCGGAGACTTGCCCTGGTTGAAAAGCTCTGTTATCTGCGGTAACCCTTTAATCTGTTTTTCCAAGTTGTTAAGGGTGTTTTCTTCAATTGGAGGAAGGGCCTGGATGAGATAACCACCTGCTGACCTGACTGTGCCGTCCGGTTCCAGGTGAACACTCAATGCGACAACTGAAGGGGTTTGCTCAGATTCCAGCAGATAATAGGCAATATCCTCACCAATTTCACTTGTGAAGAGCTGAGTCATTCCCTGATATTTTCGTTTGCCGCCGATATCTTTTGTTACGGTGAGAAACCCTGCTTTGCCAAGACCAGTGCCAACGTCTATCAGTCCATTCTTTAGCGGGACGTCAGCACGGGGGTGAGCCACATAGCCACGACTCCAGCCGTCATAACCTGCTTCAGTGATGATTTTTCCAAGCGGGCCACTACCTTCAAATTTCAGCTGTACGTATTGACCATCTTTTAGCAGCGCGGCAAGAAGTATGGAGCCGGTGAGCGCACGCCCAAGAGCTGCTGCGGCAGTTGGGCCAACATCATGTTTTCTGCAGGCTTCATTAACAAGTTGTGTGGTGTCGCAGGCGAGTCCGAAGAACTTTCCGTCATCGGCTATCGCTCTGTGGAGTATATCTGTCATATCGAGTATTAAAGAGGAATATTAAAGGGGAAAAATGGTTCATTACAAGCTTTGTATGTATAAGCACGTTGCCTGTTTGAGGCAAATTAAAGATGGCTGAGTGTGTCGAAATTACTTCAGCTCTGAGCTGTGATACCTCATTTTACATACAGCGATAAGGATTTTTTAATTATATATCCTTTTACGTGTAAAAAGAAACGAAGGAAATCGTTTAAATATCGTTATAATTACGGTATAAGATGTTTTGTTTACTTTTACGTAAGAAAGAACTTTGCTGTTAACCAGAAGGAGGATTACATGCGTACAATTATTGCTGTCTGTCTTTTCCTGCTAAGTGTTATGCCAGCCTCTGCAAGGAATGTTGCAGGTGTTACAGTTGCTGAAACGGTTGAGGGAGCAAGTGGAGTCACTCTCTCGCTAAATGGAGCCGGTATCCGTTCAAAACTGTTTTTTAAGATATACATTGCTGAACTGTACCTGGAAAATCCTGCTGCCGAAGCCTCTACAATTATAGCGGACGAAGGCCAGAAGCGGATGGTAATGCACTTTCTTTATGATGAGGTAAGTAAAGATAAGTTGGTGGCTGCCTGGGATGATGGATTTAAAGGTAATCTTAGTGAAAATAAAAGAATGGAACTCGCCTCAAAAATTGATGAATTCAACCAGATGTTTGCTACTGTGAAAAAAGGCGACAATATTGTTCTGGATTATGTGCCGGGTACGGGGACTCAAGTGATTGTTGCTGATCAGAATAAAGGGTTTGTTGAAGGAAAAGATTTTTCAGATGCACTCTTTGCCATATGGTTGGGTGAAAAACCTGTAACAAAAGATCTGAAAAAGGCATTGCTGGCGTATAATAAGTAAGATGATTACCCCTAATCCTCAGCCTGTTAAGGTGAGGGGAGAGGCGTAAGGTGTGAGGCGTGGGAAGTCGAGAAGGGGCTATCCTCAATAACTGGTTATATTTATATCAATTTAGATAGAGCGTTGTCGTTTCATGCAGTTACTCCTCACTCCTGACGCCTCACATTATTTAGCTGAGCTTTGGTGGTAATCAGCATAAGTACTGGAATAGCATCAAAGGGCAGGTGGGATGACTTGTCCTGTCCTTTGATATCGTCAATAGATGAGCAATGGAGTGGTGCCTGTGTAGGTGTTTTGAGTAATTTCGCTGACGATAAAATCTGCGACATCCGCTCTTGAAATGCTGGTTGAAGTAATCCCTGCAATATCTGTAATCACCCTGTAATTTCCAGTCCGTTTACCGTTTGTCAGTCTCCCCGGCCTGACGATCACCCAGTCAAGTCCGCTCTCCATGATGTATTGTTCCTGAATGCCTTTATCCGCATAAATGGTTTTTAACAGCAGAGGGTTAAAGATTTTGTCATAGAGAAAACCTCCGTGTCCTTTGCTGTTTCCAGCGCCAATCCCGGTAACGCAAATGAGTCGGCGTACATGGTGCTCTTCCATCGCTTTAATTACCTCAATAGCACCTTTGGAAAATACTGTAACAGGTTTGAAAGTGATCGGGACACCAATGGTCATACAGACAACATCCTGGCCATGAACAGCAGAATTAACACTTGCACCATCACAGATATCACCGCGAAGAATCGTAAGGTTGGGGTGTCTTTTAGCAATTTTTGATGGATTTCTGACAAGTACAGAAACTGTATGGCCGGCTTCCAGTGCCTGATCCAGAAGTTGAGCGCCTATACCACGGGTTGCACCGATAATAAGAACTTTCATACAGCCTCCTAGTCAGTTAATCTCACTATACGTATTCGGTATCCGCGATATCGTTTGGCGAGTACCTGCATCATTATGAGCGGTCCGCAAATTAGAATAAATAATATCATTATAACAGCCTGTATTGCAAAAACGGCTGTGGCTGGAACCAGATTAAAAATCACATTTGCCCAGGCAAGTATATTCATAAAAAAGAAGAGCAGTGCTCCCAATAGTACAATTCTCCAGGTGAACGACCACCAGGCCCGCAAGCCAAGACCAAAGGGGATAGTAGCTGGAATCAGTTCGTCAAGAATCGGGTCAGAGAAGGTTTCGCCGCGGTGAGTTCGCAGAGCAATCTCTTTTTCTAAAAGTGCTAACCGATCAGGATATTTCTCTCGATTAACATGGTTGAGGCAGTCGTGTAACTGCGCCAGGCTGTAATCAACATAATTGGGTTCGTGCATTGGTCACCTTTCGGGATGGTGTGTAACAATCTGTATATATATGACAAAGTATGCCGTCTCACAGATTAGTGCAACAAAACCGTAAAGGGTGTTTAGGAGGCCGTCCGAGAATGGCCTTTGTTCCAAGCTCTTCGTTATTCTCAAAAAAACAATGCTCGCAGATAAGCAAAAGAGGTGAGACATATGAATCATATGTATGGCTGCGCTTGTTTTTTGCTAATGCCTCGATTTTGACCAAAATGCCTGTTTTCTGACAGACTCCTTGGTAGCTACATTTAGTATATACCCTGCAGCCATGAGCGAACAATAATATAGATGCCGAGCAGCAGCATAAAGATGAAGAAGAGTTGTTTAAACAGTTTCTCGGAAATCTTCATCCTGATAATAAGGCCCATTTTCATGCCAAGATACGATGGAACAAAGGCAATGGCTGAGAGGGTCAGCAATTCTGTGGTCAATAAATTATTTTTTTGAAGTGCCAGTGCGAGTGTTGTTGTTGAGGTAAGAAACAGTAATCCCATGGTCTGGATGAGTAGATCGCGATGAAGACCGAGGCTTTGCAGGTAGAGCACTCCGGGTATTACTGACGAGCCGGTTAGCCCGGTGATCAGTCCATTTAATGAACCAATAAAAGGGTTGAGCCACAATTCGGATTTACCAGGTTGGGGCAGCTTGCTGGCAGTAAGGCCGATAGTTGAATATATCAGTAAAATCATGCCGAGCAGTGCAGAGAGCGCGGTAATGTTAACCACTGTAATAAACGATGCCCCTACCCACACCGTGAGAAACGTGGCGAGCAAAAAAGACCAGCTTCGTGAAAAAACTGTTTTGAGGTGGCCACCTAGTAAGCCCTGGTAGATATTGGTTAATATTGAGGGCAGGATGATGATCGCCATTCCTTCTTTTAGGCCAAGTGTTGCTGTTATGAGAGCCAGCGCAATTGTTGGAAGACCTGTGCCGATAACACCTTTAACAATCCCGCCAAGTAGAAAAGAAAAGGTGAGCAGCAGGAGTATTTCAAGGGTAAGCAGGCTGGTCATGGTATCAGACGAAAGCTGGAGGTTAAGGGTATTTATGAAACGCATGTTATGTTAAGGAGATAAAGAATGAATACCAACTGCAGCTTGAGTGAGCTATATTTTTCGTAATCGTAAATTCTGTTAGTATTCATTTTGTAGTTCCCACCCTCGTATTTTCTAATAATCACAATTTACATCCGATGATCTGTAGATTTGTTACTTCCGATAATGCAGTCGGTGGTCCAAGGTTGAGGTGTGTTTATTTAACCGTAGGCATAAAGGTTTTCGAGGATAAAAAATGAATACACAAAACTGGTATAGTGACGCTACCTTTTTTGGATCAATACTGGAAGGGTTGCTCCCCTGCTTTTGTTTGGAAATAGGAGCAGTAATAAGTTGTCAGTAACATTTGGTTTGATCTGTTGTGGTTGTTCATGCATTTGATGAAGAACTCATTTTGAGGTAGGGCCTGATTCTTCTATGCTTTCTATAAACAGCGCAATATTAGTGGTTTCGTGACATTTTGATATTACAAAGAAAATGCTAGCGTAAATTTAATAGATAGTGCAGGGTGTGGTTGGAACAATCTGATATTGTACACTAAAAAAACATTTAGATTGTTAGGCTTTTCCTGTTGGGCTTTAGTCTTTAGAGAAGTTAATGCCTGAAAGAACTTCCTGACTAATCGTTGTGCAGCCCTAAAAGTTTTAGATCAGATGTTTGCTATTGGAAAAAAGGCTACTCATTAGGTTGATTACCTATCAAATTTAGCAAAACTATTTTTCCAATGAACTTCCAATGAAAAAATGTGATGACTAAAAAAAATCCTTCCCTAGTTTGCTTAGCCCTCTTGGTTTTACTCAGCATTGCTATTCCAAATGTTCACGCCGGAAATGATCTAACGCTATCGGCAGCTAAACAACTGAAACGAATTGAGAGAGTGTTGGAGAGTTCGAAGTCTAAGAATTTACGGGGGATGATTCACTCGTTGTCGGCGAAGAATCGCATCAGAGTGATTGTCAAAACTAAGCAGGATATGTCTGGTTCTACTCGCAGTACGAAAACAAAATATTCAAGAAAAAGACTCAAAGAGAAAAACCAGGAAGCTGTATCTCAGGTTACTAAAGGGTTTGATTACACAAAGGTTAAAGTAAAAGAAACCTATGCATATGTAGCAGCATTTTCTGCAGAAGTCTCATTGGATGGTTTAGAAGCACTCATTGCAAATGAAAATATTGCAGCAGTCTATGAGGATAAGAAAAACAGCCCCTCAATAGCTCAGGGATTATCTTTAATGAAGGGAAGCGTCGGCCGCAAGACTTTTGGTGGCGGAGGAGTATCAATAGCAATCCTTGATTCAGGGGTGGATTATAACCATCCCATGCTTGGAGGTGGTGGGTTTCCAAACTCTAAGGTCATTGGCGGCACTGATACTGGAGAAGATGACACAGACCCAATGGATACTCGTGGTCATGGAACGGCAGTCGCAAGTATTGCTGCAGGTTCAATACCGATAAATCCTGTTGGAGATTATATCGGTGGTGTAGCACCGGATGCGAAGATTTATGCCCTTAAAATCGCATACTCTGATGCGTACGCGTACGACTCTGATATTCTAGAAGCTATTGAGTGGTGCATTTCTCATCAATATGATGACCCTGACAATCCCATAAAAGTTATTAATATCAGTTATGGTGGAGGAGAGTATTTTGGGGAGTGTGATAATGCAGATGACGTAGGCCAGTTATATGCACAGACTATTGCTAATGCAGCCCAGGCGGGTATAGCCATTTTTGCTGCTGCAGGAAATGCAGGGTATAGAAATGCTCTTGAGTCTCCTGCCTGCTTTTCAGGAATTATATCTGTTGGTGAAGTCTATGATGCTGATATTGGCAAGTCTGGTCCCTGGGATATAGCTTCTGGGGAATGTACAGATTATTTCACATCTCCAGATCGTGTTGTCTGTTATTCAAACTCATCTGCGAATCTTGACGTATTGGCATCTGGTGGAGAAGTTGCAACAGCAGATATCCTTGGAGTCGGTGGGTATAATGATTCCGAAGACTATTATTCTGAGTTTGGCGGAACTTCTGCTGCGTCTCCATATGCCGCAGGTGCTGCTGCACTTGTACAGTCAGCATCTTACTCCTATCGTTCCCAGTTTTACTCACCATCTGAGTTAAAAAACATCTTATTAAGTAATGGTGATTTGGTTTTAGACAGCAGGAACAGTATCAGAACCCCGCGCGTGAATATTCATAATTCACTGAGGTCGTTTATTCTTGCAGGTGATGTGAATGTTGATGCGATGGTTGATTTAAAAGACAGCATCATTCCCTTGCAGATTCTATCTGATCAACCAGTTTCAGGAAAAATTTCTACACTGGGAGAATATGATCAAAACGGTAAACTTGATTTTAATGATGCCTTTTATGCAATGCATATTGATGGTGAAATCTGTTCTGATTTCTTGACGCAATTCTGCACCACAAGAGAGGTCTGTGAAGAAGCTGCCCGCTATTGGTATGACGAGGAATGTATTCCACATCCGAGCCGCGAGAGTGAGAGTAATGATTCTCTAAGTGATGCTGATAGAATAGTCATGGATATGCCGGTTGTTGGTCGTTTGAGCACTACTTCTGATGTTGATTGGTATGTTGTTAATTTAGATGGGCAGAGCGTTGTTCATTTTATTCTCACCACGACAGGCTACGATGCCGGTTACTTTATCAGCATCTATAATAGTGATGGCGATGAGCTGATCAGGTCAAATGTTGCTGTTGCAACGCCTGAAGATGAAGGGAGAGTTTTGGCTTCCTTAAAGGCTGGAACGAATTATGTACGTGTATCTCGCTGGGGGGCTGGCAATACAGATAACGTCCAGTATGGTCTGGCTATTGAACCTGCAGTTCTCCCTGATCTGCATCTGGTCGAAACGGAACTGAATGATCAAAAAGAAACAGCCAATACGTTTGATTTTGGCAACACTGTTATAGGTCAATTGAGATCAATAAGCGGCTTGTTGCAAGTGACGGCTGATCAGGATTGGTATGTACTGGAGACTGACAAACCAGATATTGTAACGGTTGATTTTACAAACTATGACACCACCGGTTTATGGTTCGAATACTGGTATCTTTCAGTATATGATGAGTACGATCAGGTTTTGTCTAAAATAAAAGTAAGACGAGATGACTCGTTCGAGGTTATCCTGCCAGCTGCAGGTAAGTATTATTGGAAGGTAGAAACTCCTGAAATATCGATTTCTTTATGTGCTCAATACTATTTGACTGTGGCTCCACGGGAAATGAACATCGATTATCAATTTGAAACAGAGCCTAATAACAACAGGTCTGTTGGAAATTCAATAGGTATAGATGAGTCAATACTTGGGCAACTGAGATATTCACCTAACGACACTGATTGGTATACCCTGCAGATTGATGAACCGCAGATTGTTACAATCCAGCTTGCTCCCTCCTCAGGTTCAAATTTCTGGAGAATGAAGTTGTATGATATTGATGATAACATGCTTGGCTATGCAGATCTTGGTGGTGCTATGGAGAGTGACACCCTTTATGATGTGTATTTTAGTTTACCGGGAACCTACTATCTCGAGGTGAGTAAGGGAGACAATACCAGCAGTGAACCGTATATCTTAACAATGATCCCGAGTGATAAGCAGCAGGGGATCGACATCTATATGGAATCTGAACCAAACTATACTCTGTTGACGGCAAATGAGCTTGTTTTTGAACAGGTTGTGACCGGCAACCTAATGCATGGTGGAGACAGGGATAATTATCGGCTGGAGATTGTTGGAGAGGAGTTTGTCATGGTCCGTTTGGATACATCAGTTCCTGCCGATGGATCGACCTGGGCGGTTTCGGTCCGGGATGAAAATGATGTTTTGATTTCCACCTCTCGAATTAGCAGTGGTGATACATTTGAAGTAGAAATCCCAGCCGATGGGAACTATTATTTTGTAGTCTCCGGTGGTAGCAGCATTCCGTATCTTCTCTCTGTCGTGCCGAGTGATGGTCAAAGTTTGATTGACCCTGAAGGAGAACCCAATGATGATAAAGCAAGTGCCACACCAATAGTGTTGAACCAGTTATTTACGGGCCACCTCATGAGCGAAGATGATGAGGATTGGTATGTTGTTACTACAGAGCAGCCTGAGGTGGTCGCATTTGAACTCACTGGCGAAGGATGGTTGGATAGTATATTTATCTCTGTCTATTCCTCTTCTGATGAGTTGCTTGCAGCGTATGAGCTTACTAACTTTTCAACAAGTTTCGTGGTGGCTTTACCTGAAGTTGGAAACCACTATCTTAAGGTTGTTAGAGGCTCTTCAGGAGGGGATGAACAATATTGTTTGACGGCTATTCCCTTTATAGGGCCTGATATACCACTGTTTGAGACAGAGCCGAATGGAACACTCCTTCAGGCTGATAATATCGAAATCGACCAAACTATCAGTGGTCAGATAATGAGTGAGTATGATCAGGACTGGTATATAGTTGATGTAAATCAGCCACAGGTTGTCACTATCCAATTTATACCTGAGGCTACTTCTTTTGACTGCTGGGTTGTATCTGTCCGTGATCCCAATGGCCAGTTGCTGGCTGTCTCAAATGTAGGGGATGGAGATCTCTTTGATGTGCATCTTCCATCAGTAGGTATATATTCTATTCACGTTGCAAGAGACAGTGATTCATATCACTGGAAAGGCCAGTATAACCTGACAATTGTATCCCATGAGAGTTCAAGTGCACCCAGTGTCGAAATAGAGCCCAATAATACACGATACGAATCGAGTCCTCTCGAACTTAATGTGACGATTAGCGGGCAATTAATGAGTTCCAGCGACTATGATTGGTACGAATTTGAAATTGCCAGGGCTGGCGTTGTTGAATTAGAGGTCTCCCCCCAGGAAAATGAGTATCGGGCATGGAGGGCATCAGTCTATAATGAGTCTGGAAGTTTGGTGGGTAATTTTAACCTTGAAATATCTACTACTACGTTAGATGTGTTTCTTCCAACTGCAGGTAAATATTATGTGAAAGTTGAGGATTACGATCGTTATTCGAATGGACAATACTATCTGAAGGTTAAGCTGTATGATGAGCAGAGTGAACCGAATATCGAGCGGGAGCCGAATAATGAATTCTCATCCTCAACGCCTATTGAGCTGAGTAATGATATATCTGGTCAGATAGTTTCGGACCGCGATTCTGATTGGTATGTGCTGGAGCTGGAGCAACCTCTTGATGGAATAGTCAAATTTACTCCAAAATCAGGCAATGCATATTGGCAAATGAGGATCTGGAATGAGGATAGTACTGTCCTTATATATGAGTCACGGGTCGGCGATAAGGAGAGTTATGAGGTTACATTCCCATCCTCGGGTAGATATTATCTCTATGTTACTGATAGTTATATGTTAGATACTAGTTCTTACAGTTTTCAGGTTGTTCCGGTTGAGCAGTAAATGTTTGGTATGTAATTATAAAGTCACTGTATTGCTCTATTCGAGATTTTTAAATTGTTTATATAGCACGACCGCTCCCCAGATTAGTGAGAGAATAAAACACAGTGTTCCAAAGGCTATACTGGTGCGGGCCAGAAGGTGATCATATTGCAGTAGTCCTGTTTCGGTAAGAATATACTCCCAGTCATGAAAACCATATGGTGATGAGTGACCATAGTTACCGCCGACAAGCGGCAGGGAGAGAGACCTTGCGTCATCAATATAGGGTGCCATATCGAAAAAGTTCTGGCCAAACCACCACAAGGCTACCGAAGCACCAAAGGTGTCTCGTGTCTGAACCAGCAAAACGAAAAGGCATATTACTGGTGCGAGCAATTGAAAAATGGACCCGCCCAATGATGTTATCAGGGAACCGAAAGGGCGGAGGAATATATGCCCTGCCTCATGAAACGGCAGATTGATCATATGCATAAATGAAATACCCGCAAAATTGCTTTCGATTGGTGAGGCTATAAACTGTATCGCGAACCAGAGCATGGCAGCATAGATGAGTATCCTACCGCCCCAATAAAAAACATTGATATCCTCTTTGGTGTAGAAAATAAGCTCAAGAAGGGTCGATGTTGATTTAGCTTTTTCTGTTTTTCCACCTATTGACACAGCAGGGTCGGATGTGTGTTGTTTCCTCTCCTGTAAAGCATGGAACTTTGAAAAGATGATTCCGCAGCGTTGGCATTCTGTTGGGCTGTCATTCTGGCTGTGGGAACATTTGGGACAAATCATATGCATAGGAAAATGGATGAGATATACAATCTGTTAGATAAAATAGTAGTTCAATTGATGAGGTGTTTTCAAGTAGTAGGTTATTGTTTATTCAGTTGAAAAGTGAGGATGATGGGGTAGTGCTCTGAATAGTTTGTATTTGCTGCGGGCACCCTGAATCTATATTAAATCAGATCTCTAGCTTTATTTCTATTTCAGTTTTAAATCTACCGCTTCTTTGATCGCGTATGTTTTTTCGTTTTCGAAGTAGCTTCAGCCTCCAGTGGGTTTTCCGGCCAGTAGTGTTTCGGGTATCGACCTGCCAGTTCTTTTCGCACTTCCGGATAGGTGTTAACCCAGAATGAGTGCAGGTCGGAAGTTATCTGCATCGGTCTTCTGGCTGGTGAGAGCAGGTGGAGGAGTACTGGTATTTTTTCATTACAGATACGGGGCGTGTCGATCTGGCCGAAAAGTTCTTGCAGTCTTACTGCAAGGATTGGTGGTTCGTCGCCATTGTAAGTAATTCGAATACGCGATCCGCTTGGAACGGGTATATGAGTAGGGGCCAGCGTGTCGAGTTGCACCTGTTTTTCCCAGCTAAGCAGGGAGAGCAGAACTGACTTCATGTTGAGATCCTGCAGGTGACCAATTTTACTCATGTTTAGGCAATATGGGGCGAGCCAGTCGAGGTTGTTGCTGAGAGTGTTGTCGCTGACATCGGGCCAACTTTCGGGTTGGCGGTGGTGAAGAAAGTCCAACCGTGCCTGCAGGTCACGTGCATCTTTAGTCCATGGCAGGATGCTAAGCCCGTTTAACTGTATACCATTTAAAAAGGCCGCTGCGACTTTCGTTGTGTCGGGCCGCTTGAGCGGTTTGCTGCTGAGTGTGAGTTTTTCTAAACATACATCTTTTGAGGCATTTACCCTGTTAGTATTTTCATCCCAGAATACACGTTCGAGTTTAGTGAGCAGGTGATTGTGGTGGGTGATGATATCCTGTTCTGTTATCTCTGCTGCCATAAAAATCTTTCCATCACCTTTTCTGGCATCAACCTGCGGGGCTACGATAAACCGGGTGCCCGAAAGGATATCGCCTGGTGAAAGCTCGGCCCCCCGACCATTTGCGAGTTTATAACTATATGTAGTGCCTGCGCGTAACATACCAATTCTGTCTGGAAAACCAAAAGCGAGCAGGTTACCAAGTTCCGCAAAGGCTACAGATTTTCGGTTATCTTTTGCCGGGAGTTTAGAGAACCATTCTCCTGCCTGCCTTAACAACCTTTGGCAAAGCTTAATATCAACATGACTTCCGACATTTTTTGTGCGGTTTGTATCAAGATCAGCAAGTATCCTGACCCGTGCTTCAATGTCAGCGCGACCAGAGTCTCCTCTGAAAATATCACGTTCTGTCAGCACCGCTGCAAGTAGGCATGCTGTCCATGAATGACCACACTCGACACCCTTGTGCAGGATTACACCAAGTCGTGGATGCACAGGTAGGGCAGCAACAATCTTGCCCGCCTGACTGATACGTTTTCTCTTATCGAGCAGGTCAAGCCGTGTGAGTAATTTTACAGCTTTTTCCCATGCTGATTCTCTGGGAGTGTCAATCCAGCTGAGTTGCTCTGGGTCGGTTATTCCCCATAATGCAAGCTCAAGGACAAGGTCGCTTAGATCCGCTTGAAGTATTTCTGGTGGTGTGTGAGCGAGCAGGCTGTGATCTACCTCTTTGGACCAGAGTCGGTAACAATGGCCTGGGCCGAGGCGTCCTGCGCGTCCTGTACGCTGTTGTGCTGACGCCTGTGATATGCGCGAGGTGGCCAGTCGTGTGAGGCCGCTACGCTGATCATAAACCGGGTGACGAAAGTAGCCGCTATCTACAACGCAACTGATGCCCTCAATGGTAAGACTTGTTTCTGCTATGGGTGTCGCGAGGATGATTCGACGTTTTTGCTTGTGAGTTTGAAATATCCTGTCCTGTTCTGTGTGACTGAGATTACCGTATAATGGCAGTATCAGAGCATCATTAATCTCATCTTCAATCAGTTTCTGGCACCTTCGTATCTCTCCTGCTCCGGGCAGAAAGGCGAGGATGTCTCCTGATGTGTTTTGCCAGGCCTTGCGTACCCCATTGAGCATCTGGTTGGTAATTGACGAATTGCTATTCAATGATGGCAGGTAACTGATCTCGACATTGTGGCTTTTGCCTTTAGAAGATATCGCAGGTGCATCTCCCAGGATTTCACTGATTCGTTCACTATCCAGGGTGGCTGACATGACAAGCAGCCGAAGATCGTCACGCAGTTCACAGAGATCAAGGCAGAGGGCAAGGCCTAGATCGGCCTGAAGATTACGCTCATGGAATTCATCAAAGATAACAAGTGCTGTATCAGACAACTCGGGATCGTGCTGAAGTTTGCGGATCAGTATTCCTTCCGTGACAACTTCGATTCTGGTTTTTTGGGATATTCGGGATTCGAATCGAGTGCGATAGCCAACAGTGGTTCCCACATTTTCGCCGAGCATTGAACTCATGCGAACTGCCGCAGCACGTGCTGCAATACGGCGAGGCTCAAGCATGATAATTTTCAGGCCTCGGAGTTTGACGCGTTCGAGAATGACAAGCGGGACAAGGGTGGTTTTTCCTGATCCGGTAGGTGCATTCAGCACTGCATGTCCACATGAAAGTGCGGACATGAGTTGGTCAAGAGTAGTTGTGACCGGCAGCTGTGAAAACTGCCGGATAATCGAGTCCTCAGAACGTTTCACGAGATAAACAGATCTAAGGGGAGCGAATTATATCTCATCAACACCTGATGGAATAAGGCAGATAAAGGTGAAATCTTCTGCACCACCATTCATGAACTGATGCTCTTCATTGCCGGGAATGAACACTGCCGTACCGCTAGTGACAGTTTGCCACTCGCCGTCCTTAAATACCCTGCCAATTCCTGAATGTACAAAAATTTCATGTTCCCATTCGTGAGCATGACGGGGGGTAAAGCCACCAGGTTCGAGCGTAAATACACGCATGCAGAAATTATGAGCTTCATCATCCTTGCCGATAACTACACGGCCTTTGACTCCCTGGGCAACTTCATTGTTAAAGTCGTGAGAGGGAGCGTCAGTGTATTTCAGAATTTTCATATTCATGTCTGTTTCGAGGGTAGGATTATGCTGCCATGAATGCAGCGAAGTAACTACGAATATATACGGAAACAATACATCTTCCACAATATTTTGCAATAATCAGTAACTACTTTCGTCTGCTTCCTGTAAATCCCATGTAGATTGCAGCCAGTGTAACCGTAACCCCGAGCCACTGGAGTGAACTGGTCGGGCGGCCGAAAATGAGAACATCCCATAGAAATGACAGCGATGGCT
Organism: Desulfosediminicola flagellatus; assembly: GCF_005116655.2. GTDB lineage: Bacteria > Desulfobacterota > Desulfobulbia > Desulfobulbales > Desulfocapsaceae > Desulfopila > Desulfopila flagellata. The sequence continues at coordinate 6,467,784 of NZ_CP050698.1, forward strand.
GTAATAGTAATATAAGGCCTGTTAATGATGCATTGATGCGTGGCATTGCGCTGGCAATCATTACCCACCCTATACATTGGCTGAAGAGACCAAGGCAGAGCAGAGCTAAGCCGCTTGAGACCGAAGGAATTGCAAATGATGTGTCAGTTGCAAGCATAGCAGGAGCGAGGCTGAGAGAACTAATCAGCGATATGAACATCAGTGGTGCGAATCGAAAATGTGTGTTCGGTGTTGATTGGATATTTCTAAGCAGAATGAGGTAAACGGTGTAGCAGATTGCAGTCATCAAGCCAAAGAATACGCCTAGCCTGTAGTTTGCTGATAAGTCGGCAAAGTTAAAGCCGATAACCATGAAGAGGCCTGTTATTGCAAGAGGCAGGGCGAGTAGAAATCGCTTTTTCAATTTCTCACCGTAAAAGACAACTCCACAGGCTGCCATAAGAAATACCTGAAAATTACCAATTATTGTCGCGAGTCCGGGCCCGATATAATTAATGCTGGCATGCCAGAAAACCAAATCGAATGCGAAGGCGATGCCGCAGAGTGTAATAGGGCGGATATGGGCCTTGGGGTATTTACGCAACTCACCGATTGCAAGTGTTGCTGGCAAGAGAAAGAGAAATCCGAAGAAGACACGGTAAAATGCCGAGGTCGTAGCAGGCACTCCTGCGACTTTGACCCAGACCGCTGAGAAGCTGATGAGGAAGGCGCCGCAGAGCACCATAATGATTGGATTGAAAAATAGTGATAGCGCCGAGGGTTTTGGATTAAAACGCATAATATGCACAAGGATAGGTGAGTGAAGGTTGTATTGGAGAGCCACTATCTTTACTTGGAAAAACTGTGCTGTACAAATGGGATTGCACGTTGTCGGGCCAGATCGGAGTGGCAAAAAAAGAAAAAATTGTGCATAGTGTGCGCTTCATAAACAATATTGAATCCTTCGGCAAAAATTTTTGTAAGATCTTGTTTGCTATGCTTAAAGAGAGTGTTATCAGGGTATTATCATGCGTTATAGGGCTGTTCTTTACGTGTGGTATATTTTTCATACCTTGACCAATGTTGGAAAAATCGGTAGTTAGCATCGATACAATTTTGATTTCTTGACTCGAGTTTCAGCGCTGGATGAGAGCTGCTCGGACAAATACTACATGTTTTTTATGGGTGAAGAAAGAAAATGAATGCTTGTGCTGTGTATGCGAAATTGTCTTTGGTGCACTGGTCGCAATTCCCGGTTGAGGGAGTTCAATCAGAATGCCGGAGAATTATGAAAAACTCAATAGTCTCGTGGCTGTTTGAGGATATATGCGAGGGTCCGCTCTTTATTTAAGGGCGGACCCTTGTCTATTTGGGAATAGAGGATTGACTGATTAGCAAGGGCTTTCAAAGCTATTATCCTTGCAATTCAACATGCTTTTTGTTACGCAATGCCAGTCGAAATGGTCATTCCAACTGTTGCACGGAGGAGGATGCAGTTCACGTGTAATTTAGGATACCATGAGATCAGAGTCATGAACGTATCTACAATTGAGCATAAAATATCTTAACTCGAGAAAATAACCATGAAAGATCTTTCCACAACATACCTTGGATTAGAATTGAAAAATCCGGTAATTGTCGGGAGCAGCGGGCTGACCAACTCGGTAGAGAAGATCAGGGGACTTGCAGAAAAAGGTGCTGGTGCCGTGGTCCTCAAATCGCTCTTTGAGGAGCAGATTGAGGCGGAGCTTGCCAGTAATATGGATAGCTATAATGCAGACTATCCTGATGCTTTTGATTACATTCGCAACTACACCCGCGGCAATGCTGTTGAAGATTACCTGACGCTTATCACTGAGGCTAAGGCTGCAGTTGATATCCCTGTAATTGCCTCAATTAACTGTGTCTCCTCAAATGAATGGATTTCGTTTGCCTCATCGGTGCAGAAGGCTGGAGCGGATGCCCTTGAAATCAACGTTTCATTGCTTCCAAGTGACCCGAAAGTAAAGAGTGAGCAGGCTGAGAAACTCTACTTCGATGTCCTTGAGAAGGTTACTGCACAGGTTACTATTCCTGTGGCGGTAAAAATGAGCCGATATTCTGCCGGTCTTGCTAATCTGGTGAGCAGACTCGCCTGGTCTACTGAAAATACAGTTGCCGGTTTTGTCCTGTTTAACCGCTACTACCGCCCGGACATTAATATCGAGACGATGGAGATGAAAATGGCTGAAGCTTTTTCATCTCCAGCCGAGATTACAGAGTCTCTTAGATGGATTGGTCTGTTGTCAGGCGAAATCGAGAAGGACTTTGCAGCATCCACAGGGATTCATGATAGCGATGCGGTAATAAAACAGTTATTAGCGGGTGCCACCGCTGTACAGGTTGTTTCGACCGTGTACAAGAATGGTCCTGAGCGAATCAGCGAAATCCTTGAAGGACTTGAGAAATGGATGGAGGAGAAAGGGTTCTCCAGTATTTCTGAGTTCCGTGGAAAGTTGAGTTATAGCAATGCCGAGAATCCGGCTGCATTTGAGCGTATCCAGTTTATGAAACAGTTCGCCGGTATTGTCTAAGCGGGTTGTCGATACGGTTATAAACTTGATGCGGGTAAATCCTTTCTTTTGCCCGTGTCGTATACCTTTCAGTAATAGTACACTATGAAATCTTTACTGACGTTTTTTAAAGGCGGTGTCCATCCGCCGGAAGCAAAGGGACAGACTGCAGCGCTCGCAATCGAGCGGATGCCTGTACCCGATGAACTTGAGATTATTCTCGGCCAGCATATCGGAGCACCCTGTGCCCCGACTATCAAAAGGCGTGAAGAGGTAACCGAAGGTGCAATGATCGGCGAGGTGACAAAAGGTCTCGGCGTACCACTGCATGCACCGGTTGCCGGCTCAATCAAGGCACTCGGGACGTCTGCACATCCGATGCGTGTTACGGCACCATCTGTTACCATTGCTGTGGATCATGAGGCTGCTCCGCTCGAGTATACCAGAAACGAATGGAGTTCTTTGTCTACAAAAGAACTGCTCGCTAAGGTACACGGAGCCGGAGTTATCGGAATCGGTGGTGCGGGTTTTCCTACCCACGTTAAGCTGAGCCCTCCTAAAGATGCTACTATCGATCAACTGCTCTTGAATGGCGCTGAATGTGAGCCGTACATTACCGCAGATCATCGGCAGATGCTTGAGCACGCTTCTGAGATTATCGAAGGTGCAATGATCATCATGAAGATTCTTGGTGTATCAAAGTGTCAGATTGGTATCGAGTCCAATAAGCCGGATGCGATCGAGGTAATGTCAAAGGCTGCAGCAGCAGTTTCTACTGGTGACTGTAATATTACTGTTGCCGGCCTTGAGGTGAAATATCCTCAAGGGTCTGAGAAACAGTTGATTGAAGCACTGACCGGGCGTAAGGTTCCGTCTATGTCATTGCCGTCAGCCGTAGGTGTTGTTGTGCAGAACGTCTCCACCGCAAGCGCAATCTACGATGCGGTTGTTCTTGAGAAGCCGCTCTATGAGAAGGTCATGACGATTTCCGGTAAGGGAATCAATACCCCGAAGAATCTTCTGGTGAAGGTTGGTACCAAAATCAGCGATATCATCGAATATTGCGGTGGAACCAAACCAGAGCTTGCCAAGATCATCATGGGCGGACCTATGATGGGCTTTGCTGTATCAAGCCTTGATATCCCGGTAACTAAGACCACTTCCTCAGTTCTTTTCCTCACAGAAGATGAGATCGATACCAATCCGCATTCAGCGTGTATTCGCTGTGGCTGGTGTCTTGATGCCTGTCCAATGGGACTGGAGCCGAAGGAAATCGCAATTCATGTTGAAGCCAAGCGCGCTGAAGATACAGCAAAGTTTGGTGTATTCGACTGTTTTGAGTGTGGCAGCTGCGCGTACATCTGTCCGGCCAAAAGGCCTCTGGTACAGTTCGTTCGACTGGCTAAGATGAAGGCAAAGCGGGATTAGTCCACAAGCCTGAGTGAAATTGGACATATGAGATTCATGAACGCTCATATGTAGAGTTATAAACGAGTTCAAGGAGATTCTTCAACGACATGCAAGTTCCAGAGAGCCAGTCATTATCTTCTGAGAGGGAATGGATTGTATCCGTATCCCCCCATGTGAAGAGCAATGAAACGGTTGCCAAAATCATGTGGACCGTGGTGGCCTGCTTGATGCCGCCGCTGTTCCTGTCGGTCTTTATTTTCGGAATCCAGACACTTGTGATAACCGCTGTATCCGTTATCAGCTGTGTTGTGGTGGAGTATGTAAGCCAGAAAACATTAAAACGTCCGGTAACTATCACCGATGGTAGTGCAGTTTTAACCGGTGTACTGATGGCATTTATTATTCCGCCCGGTGTTTCTATCTTCCTGCCAGTCCTCGCTGCAGTTTTTGCCATCTATATCGGCAAGCACCTGTTCGGTGGAATTGGATATAACATTTTCAACCCTGCCCTGATGGGTCGTGCATTTCTGCTGGCATCATTCCCGGTAGCGATGACTTCAGCATGGCTTGCTCCTGTTGATGGAATGGCGATTTTTGGCTATTTCTCAAGCAGTGTTGATGCCGTTTCAACAGCTACACCTCTTGCTGTAATGAAAGAGCAGGGCATGGGCGCGTTTACCGAGATGTTCGGTAGTGGTGCCAGCCTCTACTCTTCGTTCTTCCTCGGATGGCGTCCGGGTTGTATCGGTGAGACTTCAGGTTTTCTGCTTCTTCTTGGTGGCGGATACCTGATCTATAAAAAATACATCACATGGCATACTCCGGTAGCAGTGCTTGGTTCTATTGCCGCGCTTACCTGGATCTTCGGTGGAGACACCTTGATGACCGGTGACCCGCTTCTGGCAGTTCTGACAGGTGGTGCAATTCTCGGAGCCTTCTTTATGGCTACCGATTATGTAACAGCGCCTTCTACCAGAACCGGTCAGGTGATCTACGGTATTGGAATCGGTGCCCTGACTGTACTTATTCGCCTTAAAGGTGGATATCCAGAAGGTATCTGTTATGCCATCCTGCTGATGAATCCACTCGCTTCAGTTATTGACGGTTTCTGCAAACCTAAGCGGTTCGCAGCACCAGCGGGAGGTGTCAAATGAAAGATATATTAGATATTATTTTCAGACTGACCGTTTCATGTTTGCTGGCAGCGGTAGTAATGGGTTCGACCTTTATTATTACCAACAAAGCTAAAAATCATAACGCGCATGTTCGTGAAGAAAACGTCAGGTACGCGTTGCTTGGTTACAACGATGAGACGCCTGCTCCTGAATCAGTGAAAATGCACGAAGTTTACCGCTATGTGGTGTCTGAGGCCGGTAAGCAGTATATGGGGTATCTGGTACCTGCAAAGCACGGTGCAGCAAATCCGTTTATTTTCGTAGTGCTGGACCTCGATGGAACGTTGGCGTATCAGAAGCCTGTGAATGCGGACGAAGAGAAAATTCGTGAAGCTAAGGGTCGTGATGAGGCAATTATAACTGCTATCGGACCGGGCAAGGGCATAATGTTTGCTGAGCATACCATTGTTGTAACTGATGATGGTAACCGAATTGCTTATCTTATGGGCGGAAAGTTTCCTGGGTTCAAGACCTTTATCCACGTGATGATGGCGCTTGATCCGGCATACTCAATGCTCGGTTTTGAAGTACTTGAGCACGAAGAAGATCCAGGTCTCGGTGCTGAGATTGAGCAGGATTACTTCAAAAATCAGTTCGATGGCAAGACCTTTGACATTCTGAAGGGCCTCCAGGTCGTAAAGGCGCCACTGCCATCCGAGTACCAGAAGGCACTCGAAGGAAAAGTGGATGAGGCTGAAATCAAAACAATGATGGATAAGTACAGAGAACAGGATATCTACGCACTTACCGGTGCGACTATTTCCACTAAAGCGGTAAGTGATGGCTTAAAAGGCATCGCCAAGAAGTTTACTTACCGCATGGATACCCTTGATTCCGTACTGAAAGAACAGCAGATTGCTGTTTCCTTCTAACTAACGAGGTTATAACGTGGCAAACGATAAATCAGTTGGTCAATTGCTCAGTCGCGGTATCCTCAGTGAGAATCCGATTTTCAGACTGGCCTTGTCCATGTGTCCTGCGGTTGGTATCTCCACCACCGTCATGAATGGTATCATGCTCGGTATCGCGGTATTTTTTGTTCAGGTCTTCTCCAGTGTGACTATCTCACTGTTTAAGAACAAGATTCACCCACGCATTCGAATCCCCTCGTACACCCTTACCATTGCAACTTGGGTTACGGTTATCGATCTGGTACTGGCGGCATATATGCCGGGTGCCTATGCGAAGATGGGAATTTTCGTAAAACTGATCGTGGCTTTCGCCATCATTACCATGCGTCTTGAGATGTTCGCTTGTAAAGAAAAAGTGAGCGACTCTTTCTGGGATGCTGTTGGTATGGGGCTCGGCTTCTTGGTCGGTATGTGTGTGATCGGTGCTTTCAGAGAGTTGTTCGGTTCGGGCATGATCCTTGGTTATGATGTACTTGGTTACAAACCGCTCCTGTTCTTCATTCTCCCGAGTGCCGGTTTCTTTGTGGTCGGTCTCATGATGGCCTTCTTCAACTGGATCGAAGTGGCCTACAAGCGTAAGAAGGAGGCAACCTCATGAACGTGAAAAACATTCAACGTCTGGTGGTTTTTGCTCTTGCTACCCTGTTGTTGCCGACATGGTTGCAGGCTGCAGACTTCATCACCGGTAAATCTTTCGGCGACGCCAATGAAATTGTGGTGGAATTTGCCGGAGCGGTTGATCCTGCGGTTGCAGGAGATATCACTAAATATACAGTATTCGAAGAACCCGATCCTGATATTCAGTTACAACTGCTTTCTGCAGATCTTGCTGATAATGCAAAATCAGTATCGCTTAAATTTGCTGATCCTCTGAACACCACTCAGACTCATATTGTGTCTGTAGCCGGTCTGACCGGTGATGAGATAACAACGTTCAGTGTTGCGAAGTCGTATCTTGGATATTTGTTCTCTATCCTGATTTCAGCTTTGCTGATTCAGAACTTTGTATTTACCAAATATCTTGGCCTCTGCGTATTCTTCGGAACGGCCAAGCGTAAGAGCACCGCTAAAGGTATGGGCGTGGTTTTCACCCTTGTTATGGTGATCTCAGCTTCCATGGCCTGGTTCCTGTATCAGTTTGTGTTGATACCGTTTAACCTCAATTTCCTGCAGATCGTTGTCTTTATCGGTCTGACGTCACTTACGGTGCAGGCGGTTGATACGGTACTCAGAAAGGTGAACCCGGTTCTGTTTAACTCTTTCGGTGTGTATCTGGTTCTGGTTATCGCTAACTGTATTGTCATTGCGGTACCGCTGATTCTTGCGAATAACAACTACAATTACTTTGAGACACTCATGCTGGCACTAGGTGCTGGTGGCGGCTTTTTGCTTGCTCTGTATCTCATGAGTTCTGTGAGTGAGCGTCTGGAACTTGCAAATATTCCGCCGTCATTTAAGGGCCTGCCAATGGCCTTTATCGTTGCCGGTCAGTTTGCAATGGCGTTTCTTGGATTCTCAGGTCTGCAGGTATTCTAGGCAGGGAATTGTTAACTGATAACGGATAAATATGAGAGTGATAAAATGGATCCGGAATTAATAAAAATAGCGTTAGGTGGTGTGGTTCTGCTTGGCTGTATCGGTTTGTTTTTCGGTATCGGCCTTGCCATAGCAGCCCATAAATTTGCGGTGGAAGTCAATCCACTGATCCATGAGGTTACGGAATCTCTACCTATGGCTCAGTGCGGTGGTTGTGGTTACCCCGGTTGTGAAGGGTATGCGATTGCTGTGGTCAATGACCCGGATGTTCCGCCAAACTTGTGTTTTCCTGGTAAAGCGGAAGTCGCAAACAGAGTTGCAGAACTTACCGGAAAGAAAATGGCAGCCATGGAAGACATGGTTGCGATTGTACGATGTTCCCGAATTGAGGGGCGCGTAAGCCACAAACATGAATATATCGGATTTGCATCGTGTACTGCTGCAAATCTTGGTTTTGGTGGCCCGTCAAAGTGTCAGCATGCCTGTATCGGTTTAGGTGAGTGTGCGGATGTCTGCCCGTTTGATGCCATTGAGATGGTTGAGAACTTCCCGGTTATCAATCCTGATAAATGTGTGAGCTGCGGTGTCTGCGTTAAAACTTGTCCGAAGGCGATCATGGAACTCCAGACTTTGAAGGCACGTGTCTGGGTACCATGTCACACTAAGGATATGGGTAAGGTTGTCAAAGCGGTATGTAAGGTTGGTTGTATCGGATGTAAACTTTGCGTTAAAGCATGTCCGGCTGATGCGGTAACCTACGAAGATAATATCATCAAGATAGATCACAAAGCGTGTATTGAGTACGGTCCTTCGTGTGAAGAGATCTGTAAAGCCAAGTGCCCGCGGGAGATCTTCCGTACCTATGATGGGCGACAGGTAATTGCCAGAGACACCAGTAGTGGCTTGAAGATGGCAGGTTGAACGTGCTAATCAGGAATCGGCACTGTTATTTCATATAGCACTGTCATTCTGCCAGTACCATAAAGGGAAGTTCCATTGTTATGGAACTTCCCTTTTTTTCTTTTAATGAGAATGCTGAATTTAAAGACTTTCTGATAGTCTGGTAAAATCGGATATTTCCAGATCAATAAAAAACAGCTTGAGTTGTATCGGTTGTGCCGTAAAATACCACAGGTATCCGATTGCGTGTTACAGAGTTCGGAAACTGGCAAATTTCTGGCAGGCTCCAAGAAATGAAAATTCGAACATCCTGATAGGACATCGTGACGAACATCATAAAACCTTTTGATTACGCTCTTATTGTCGTAGTTTGTGTTGCGATCGCCATAATATCTTTCAGGGTATATGCAGTTGATAACCGCCCCCCTATGGTAAGTGTTAAGAGCGAGTCAGGCCTGAGTTTGTACACCATTGAAACAGAACGCCACGTTGAAGTTGACGGCCCCCTGGGGATTACGCATATTGAAATTGCTGATGGAAAGGCGCGGGTGGTAAGTTCGCCGTGTCGGGATAAACTCTGTCTCTTGAAGGGTGATTTAGTTAAAAATGGCGATTGGACCGCCTGTATGCCCAATAAGGTATATGTAGGTATCCAGGGAAAGAAAGAAGAGGAACTGGATGGCCTTAGTTACTGAAAGGGATGAACGGCTGTATATCCTCGCCGCTTTTGCTATTTTCCTGGCTACCATCGAGTATATGGTACCGAAGCCTTTTCCGTTTATGCGTCTCGGCTTGGCAAATCTACCGATTCTGATATCTCTGGCTATTTTTACTCCCCGTCAGGTGCTCTTGCTTACCCTCTATAAAGTCCTTGGTCAGGGGCTTTTGCAGGGGACTCTCTTTTCGTATATCTTCCTTTTTTCTATTATTGGTACATTTACCGGAAGCCTGGTCATGTTAGCTATCCACAGATTACTGGGGCGATGGGCCGGTCTGGTGGGGATAAGTGTCTGTGGCGCTTTTGCAGGTAACCTGATGCGTCTTTATCTAGCCCGTTATGTTCTTTTCGGAGAGCAGGTCTGGATAATTGCACCGCCGTTTCTTATCATGGGGTTGATAAGCTCACTTCTTTTAGGGATTTTTGCGGCATCGTTTCTGAAAAAGTCCTCCTGGTGCAATTCAATACCGGAGGCAGGTACATGAAAAAACTCTTTCGTGAAGGAACACCAAACACATTGTTTATCCTGGGGGTTGCAACTCTACCTGCCTTTCTCTTTCAGGAAAAACTACTGTACAGGTGCCTGGCTACCATATTCTTTTTACTGCTGGCACTGTATTCAGGGAAGAAGATTCGGCCTTTACCGGCTCTGCTGCTGCTTGCTTCGATAACTGCTGCTGCCCTGCTGGTGCCATACGGAAAAGTTCTGGTAACTATTCTGGGTTGGCCCATCACCGTGGGTGCGTTGAAGATGGGGTTCTCAAGAGGGGTTTTATTATTAGGACTGCTCTATTTATCCAAAGTGTCTGTCGTTCATGGTCTCGCTTTACCGGGTGCGATTGGGCAAGGGATATCAAAAGTCTTTTTTTATCTGGACAGGTTTTCGGAAAACTGCTCAATGATTTCAGTACGAGATCTTCCAGGCACTCTTGATAAGCTGTTACACGCGGTTTCCGAGTCTGACGCCGATAGTGATTACACCTCAAAACAAAAGGAAAATCGTAACCTGCCGCTCATTCTTCTATTATTGGTCTCTTTAGTCTGCTGGCTGTTTCTATTCCTCTGATTCCTGTTTTTTTTGATAGGGTAGAGTATGTATCATATAATGATGGATGATCAGAATATCACACGACGATTACTTAAAGTTCCAGACCTTGCGTCTAAGTCTGGAACTTTTTCAGTATGATTAATATTTCAACTATCTGCTCCTCGGAAAATTTCTTACGAGCCGCGCAGTATGACGCTGTGGGAGATGATGGACGATCAGTTCCTCTACTTGAGGCGAAAACTATCCTGACACATAGGGTTTCCTGACAGCCCGATGAGTCCAATGCTTCGCTGAAAAAGGTCCCAAACGTATTTTGTTTGGTATAGAATCTACGTCGACTCATGGAACCTGTTTTTTCTTGTGTAAGAAATTGACGAGAAATAACTGTTTAAATATTTCAGCTATCTGCTTAATTGACTTCTTTTGATCGAAGCATGTTTGGTTGCGAATACCTGTTGAGGTAATCGAGGCTTCCGATCACGGTTAGGTCAGTGAAATCCTGGTAACATTGGCATGATTTGAGTATGTTTTTTCATGCTTAAACATACTCGATATGACTGGTGCTTTCAGTTCGTTATTGGGTGACAAAACAGCTCAAACTAGTGCTCTGTAAACCTTTACTTATCGGATCTTGTTCGCCCTTTCGGCACACTGACTTCGTTTCTCATCCAGTTACATATAGATGCTATACTCCTTCATTCGTTCCTCGCAGTGGACTAAAATATGGGAACAATCATTGCGGCATTTAAAGATGTACAGTGTACTAGTGCCATTCTAGACTGATCTCCTTTTCACCTGGAAATCAGGTCAAAATGTAAGGTTGGTATTGTACCTTCTATTGTGAAGTGAAAAACATTTACAATAGCCTGTATCAATGACTATTCAGGTGATAGACCCTGATACACAAGTTATCATCCACGCCTACCGACTGCATTCCCTCTATAAAAACTGCTCCACAATCATTTTGACAATTTCATTGTCTCTTGTGAGAAAATGTTTGGCGGCAGCTATGTTTTTTAGAGACCAGTATGTTTCGATGTTGTATCTGCCTACCTCACAAGTGTGGTGATATAAGATAAGGATCCGGAGTCTCAATTCGTTCGTTTACTTGGTTGTAATTCGATTCGGAAGCGAGGTAAACGCTGAAAAAATGAAACGGAGGAAGATAGTTATAATACGGAAAAAAAAGAATCCATGTTGCAACCTATAATCCTCCGAAAATTCGACAACTAGTCTGGCGGAAGTGTATTAGAGGTAATCAGATTCATCAAAAATTAGCACAATCCCAGAACGTTAACTCAGGTTAGCTGAGGATTGGTGTAAAGCAGAAAAATTTATCTTTAAAATAATAAGTATGCACTTATCTCAAAAGCAACGATCCAAAGGAAACTTTATAGATTCATACGTAGTCGCGAACACTTGATGGAACTCTCGTGTCTATTGTGGGAACGAGTAGATCCTGGGCTCTATTTGGCTGATTGTTGACGCAGACAGCTTTTGTGGTTCAATTTGTGCTCTATATCACTTCTGAGGACAGATTATTGTTGTAATTATGTTTTATTCTATGACATAGCACTCGGGCATTCTAGAAAGAAATAAGTTTAACCACAATCAATCCAACGTAAGTATCCTAACAAGTAATTTTATTCATGTTAAAATAAAACTTTCTGCCTAACAAGTAAGATAAGCGACTTGCATGTGCTGCAAATGTGAGATAGGCTTTGGGGAGGAATATTTGTTTTACCATAGAAAGTAATGTGTTGTTGCTGGTCTTTGCGATGATTTTGTATGCAAAGGAAACGGTTCCGATCATTACAGGGGGGCGGTGTTCTATATACGATACTCAGCAAGAGAAAGGATAACAAAACGTTATGAGACATGTTAAAGCGCGTTGCCTGAGGATAATACCGATTTTGCTGCTTTTGCAAATACTATGTGCTTGTCCGCGAGTAGATGGTATTCGCGCCTACAATATTATTGAACAACCGGAGCGTAGCAGGACAGATATAACTGTAATGAGTTATAATATCCGAGTTGGTCGTGGTGCTTCCCGGCCTGGAGTCGATCCTTTCAGGTTGACAAGTTATGAAGAAAAACTTTTCCCGGTTGCACAGGCTATTCGTTCTGTGGACCCTGACATCATAGGGTTGCAGGAAGTACATGGTTTCTGGCAGGCTAAGCGACTGGCAGAAATGCTACGAATGAATTTTGCGTATGTTTCTCATGACACAGGTGGAAAGAGGAACCCGTGGTGGGGAGTGGCAGTGTTATCCAGATATCCAATTACAGATTCAAGAGAATTAAGGCTTAGTACAGGTCGGGGGAATTCTAAAAGTGCTTTGGTTTGCACTATTAATGTGGCTGGTCAACCTATTACTGTTTTGAGCGTACATAAGGATAAAGATTTGAGAAATGGTATGTCATTCAAAAGATTGATGGCAGCAACTAAAGATATAGAAACCCCTCTTGTACTGGTAGGTGATTTCAATGTTGTGGAATCGGACTGGCGGTTGGACCTGTTACGTCCCATGTTTATTGACAGTGCTTTGGTGTCTGAGAGTAAAGAGGCAAGTATCGCCCGTGATATAGGAACCTTTAAGGGCATTGGACGAATTGATTATATTTTTGTTGAATCAAAATATTTTCAGGTAATTGATAGCGGGATAATTGCTCCGAAGTATTGGGATGCTTCTGATCACATTGGGTATTATGCTAGAATGTCTACCTATTTAACAGGCAATACAAATAGTATTTCTTCAATTGAATGATCCACAAGAGACTCGGATTGTGCACTAACAAGAAAAGCATCATTCGAAATCTGAACACTTTTGATTAATCTCAGGGTATCTCACCAGATTTTTATTTCCTGGTAAAGAGGGGGATGAGATATCAACGGTCTCATTCAAATGTCAGCGTTAAAGATGCATTGCGCTCATAAACCTTGGCTTGGTTGGCCAACGTTCAGAAACGTTGAGTTTCCAAATGGGAACTAGCTAATTTTTTTCACAGATCAAACCATTTTAGAAAAATCAAGCACAGCCATATATTTGGTATCGGAATCTTCCCTTACCTGCGAGCATTGAATTTTTGAAAATAATGCCGAGATGGGGAATAAGGGTATATTCCGAAAAGCCTCTAGCACAAATTTCTACAAAGCTAGCCCAAAATCAGTCCGTGCTTCATCATTTTCTTCTGAAATTGTTTGCAATAATAGCTCACCAAAATTAACAGCTAATAACTTCAAGAATAATATCGCTGAAACTGATGAGAAGGTAGGGATGGATTCTACCAACTCGTTTCCTTTACAGTGATATTGTATGTTTCTTAAAAAAAAATGGTATGGCTGCCTCAATGTCAACACTGAAATGACTTTTTTTAGGATATTCGGAAAAGTAAGAGCATAACAGCGAGAATTCTGAAGTATGTAGTCGTGTCGGATTGAAATAATGTGGAATATAGATGATATTCTGTGTTTATAGCTTAACTGTAACGATGTCTGAACCGGTTGTGGTCTAACTGGAACCGGCCCGGTTTTGACTATTTCAGTTGGGTCCTCTAGCCTGAAAAATGAATTAAATCGTTAAAAGAGTAAAAGTTTTAAGCATCAAAAAACTGTGAGCGATGGCGTTTCTGCACCATTTCGGAATGAAATCTCAAAAGATATTTTTCGGACAACGGGTAAAACATAAGGCAGGGGCGTTATAGTTCAATATGATAGAGTTCCAAGTATTTATAATGTGTGTGCTATGAATGTAGTAAGCCAATCCGGGAATATTTTGTGGTGGGGACGTTTTTGTCACGATTATTCAAGAAATCGTATCTTACGTCAAATTTTGTTGAAGCTTGGTTTTCGAGTGAATGATTTCAAACCAAGATATTCGCCTTTAGGAGGGGTGGAAGCCACACTCCGCTCAGTTGGTGTTCCAGATGCTGTTTGGGTCCCCGCCTTTCGGCAGAATGATTTCCGAAGTGCAAGAAAGTTCGCAGATAAACACGATATACCATTGATTTTTGATCCCCTGATTAGCGCCTGGGATAAGTCAGTTTTTGAGAGGAAAAAATATGCTGAAAAAAGTTTTCGCTCTTTGTGGTTGTTGAGTTGGGAGAGGTCACTTTTTTCAAAAGCAGATCTTGTTATTGCAGATACAGAATTACACGCTGAGTTTTTTGTCGATAAACTTGGTGTCTCAAGAGACAGAATTGCTGTTATACCCGTTGGGGCTGAGGAGCCATTGTTTACTGAGCAGTTAAAGTCTAATCAGGACTATATAACTACTCCTGAAATATTGTTTTACGGGAGTTTTATATCCCTACAGGGACCTGAAGTGATTGTTGATGCAGCAATGCAGGTTCCCGAAGCCCGATGGACCCTGTTGGGTAATGGGCCGCTACGGGGAGAATGTGAAGAAAGGAGCAGAGGACATGAGCATATATGCTATGAAGAGTGGCACCCATATGATGGATTGCCTACAAGGATAGGGCGTGCTGATGTATTGCTGGGAATCTTTGGTAATTCAGAAAAATCAGGAAGAGTTATACCCAACAAGGTTTACCAGTCTTTGGCATGCGGAAGGCCTGTGGTTACAAGAAGTTCAGAGGCGTATCCATTAGGCTTGCAAAAATCGGATTCAGGGATTGTTTTTGTCCCCGCTGCTGATGAAAATGCTTTGGCAGATGCAGTCCGCTCTTTGATCAAGAAACCAAAAGAGCTGAAAAGGATGGGGGGGCAGGCAGTGAGTACATATAGAAAACATTTTTCAGAAATGCACATTACTCAGGCAACTATTTCATCTTTGGCCAAAATTAAGCTTTACCCAGAATCAGAAAAGGCGTTATCTTAATATGTTGAGATACTTAATCCTTGTTTTGAGGTTCCGGATATAGAGCGGAATTCGTGCTGGATAGAGCTGTTTGTGGTTTTGTATGTTCGTGGTCAGTTCTGTAATAGAGTTTGCTTTCACATAAATGAGCTTTTTCCATCGATTTGCATCAAGATAAAAAAAATCTTGCATTGTCTTATAATTATTTTCATTTACAGCATCCCATTTATGTAAAAAATTTACCTTATTGATGTCGGCGTTGTGTCCCCAGTTATCAAGTTTTAATTCTAAGTCTTCCCGTGTTCTGGATAGGCACTCGTGTACCATGAGCGAATCATGGAAGAGTACGGGGTTTCGAGTTTTTCTACCGATTACATACTCTGGCATATTTGTCGCAATCCATTGCTTGGTTGGTTTGGCAACGACAAGATAGCCTTCTTTTACCTTCTTGTAGAGATTTATGGAGAATGGAGAAACGTTTACTGGGGTTTTGTGAGGATTATTGAAGAGGTGATTGTGTGACTGTAAATAGTCTTTAAATCTATCGAAATTAACAAAATACTCATCAGCATCAATTTGTAGCAGCCAGTTACCAATTCCCATTTGATCGGCAAGCATTTTTCTTTCTCTCACCTCACACTCCATTGTAGACATTCTGGGCATGTAGAAGTTGTCTTCATAGAGAACAATTTTCTTTTCTGTGTCTATTTTTTGTATCCAATCGAAAAAGCCTGATTCAATAGAAAAGGTTTCTCCTTTCCATGTCTTCCTATTCATATCAAGAGCAAGGAAAATAGTATCAGCTCCAGAGTAGATATTAGGTATTGCGTTATAAAGAAATTGGTAATCGTATGATACAAGAAAGCCGACCTGAATGAGCATGAGTATACCAAAGTTGATGTGAATCTAAGTGAGCTGGCAGAATTAACCGAATAGAAAAAATGGTCAAGTGGAAAATGAATAAATAAATCATATGTTATTACACTTGCGTATTTATGGTTGATTTTAAATGCACATTTTAACTGCAGATTATCAGTGTATGAAGTATATACATATATTATGTAACGGAAACACCGCACCTAATGTTTGAGAGGTAAATGATTGAAAGTCAAAAGTATAAGCAAATATTTTCAAAGAAATAGTGATAAGTTTGATAAACATGTTGCGATTGAAAATCTGGTATTGGCTAGAAATATTCTTAATACGCTGAATGTCGGGCACTGGTTGACTGATGGAACGTTGTTAGGATATTATCGGGAAAATGATTTCCTGAGTCATGATATTGATATTGATTTAGGCTGCTTTATAAATGACTACACCGATGAAATTATACATCAATTCATCAGTAGTGGATGGAGAATAATTCATATATTTGGTAGAAGAGAAATAGGCTTTGAACTTTCGTTTTGCCGGAAAGATATACAGCTGGATATTTTCTTTTTTTATAAAGATAAAGATACGTTCTGGCATGGTGCATGGAAACAAACAGAAAAAGGATCAAACCTCATCAAATACGTTTATGATAGGTTTGAATTGCGAGAGATCGAATTTAAAGCAGAAAAGTTTTATATTCCTAACGAAACTGAAAAATATATTGAAACAAAATATGGTCCCGATTGGCGGAAACCTGTCAAGAAATGGGATTGGGCTTACGGTCCAAGTAATGCTGTTCCAACAGATTACTATATGGAGCGTTATTAGTGAGTCTAGATTGTGTGTTTTTCGTAAAACAAATTATACCCAGATTGGTGTTGGGTAGCTGCGGAGATTTCTGCAAATGAAGAAAATTATTACTTACGGAACCTTTGATCTTTTTCATCTTGGGCATTTGAAAATCCTTGAGCGTGCAAAAAAGTTAGGAGATTTCCTTGTTGTTGCGGTTTCTACTGATAGCTTCAATTTTGAGAAAGGGAAAAATTGTATTTATCCGTATGAACATCGTGCCCAAATTGTAGAGGCTGTGAAATATGTAGATATGGTAATTCCCGAGATGACGTGGGACCAAAAAATTCAGGATGTTCTGGACTATGATATTGATCTCTTTGTGATGGGAAATGACTGGCAGGGAAAATTTGATTATCTTGAAAACTATTGCGATGTTGTTTATCTGAGCAGAACAAATGATATCTCTACAACCGAAATTATTGATCAGGTGTATGAAAGAGAAGTGAGTAGAGAAGCAACTCAATAGATATTCATATACAAGTATATTGAAAACAGGCCACAGGCAAAGATTTCATTTTGCCTGTGGCCTGTTTTTTTGGGTCACCAGTAAGTTAGTTGGCGTGAGCACTGGCAGACAGACCGTTTTTAGTCCTCTGAATTCTGTCCACATTGAGCATGTCAATTATATCTTGCGGTAATTCCCCGGTAATAGTCTTGGTGTCATCACCATTAAAACCAACTTGAGCAAAATGATCCGGGGAAAAGACACTTACTAGACTTGGGTCTCCACCGTTTGCATGAAAAATGTATTTGGCAGGAACTGCAGGGGTGGAGAAGATATTCCCATTGAAATCAGAAGTAACACACTCTGTGGAAATCAGGCAGTTAAATGAGTTGAACAGATCTGTTTGCTGGAGTGGTGTTTCAACTATACTATGATCCGGGACTGTGCCTTTTACAATAATGAGAGGCACTCTTGCCGGAGCAGATTCGCCAAAGGTCTCCTGTTCCACCTTATTCAGAGGAATCATTGTCCTATGGTCACTGGTAATGATTAGCATTCCATTGTCAAAGAAGTCAGTTTTCATTAACTGATCGATAAAGATCCCGAGTTGTTTGTCGACATATTTGATAGCTGCTTCTTCTGTTCGTTCTTTTGTCTCAGGATTAAGAAAAGGAAAATGACTACTAACGGTTTCGATAAAATAGAAGAACTGATCATCTGATGTATTATTTAACTTATCAAGAACATGAAGATAGAGTGCTTCATCCGGTGCAGCGTTAAAATGGTATCTATCCCAACCTTTGTATGCAGGATTTTCATGTCCTTCAATTACATCGAAACCAATATTGGTTAGCCATTCTTTTTTGTTTGAAAAAGAGGTTCGGCCTGAGGTGATAAACTCTGTTCGGTAACCAGCTTGCTTTAAGAGGTTTGGAAGGCTTCGCTCTGGATTGTAAAAGCCTTCAAATGAAAATAATCTTTTATTTTCATTGCTGAAAACATTAGGGCAGGGAATGGGGGGACTACCTGTGAGTTGAGAGATAAGTCCGCCCTCAGTTGAAAAGCCATTGGCATGATAGTTTGTGTAACTTGTATGCTGTTTTGCAATGCGATCAAGGTTTGGGGTTAATTTCTGAATACCAGAGAAAAATTCACTGTGGTATGAAGATAGCGATTCGATAACAACCATGATGATATTAGGCTGTATGTTTTGCCCTGTAGTATGGACAGTAGATATCGAATCTGTGTTATATGTGCTTATCAGCTGATCAGAGAAAGAATCCGAGTATTGAGTGTTGATATGGTTCTTAAGATTGAGTGTAAAAACATTTTTATAGACCCAGGCATGGCAATATTGAGGATCTTCCGAAAAAATAGAAAGACAAATGAGGCAAAGAGATAAGATGAGTGTTGAAAGTTTACCTCTCCAGCTCATAGATTTTTGGCGCATAACAAACGATATACTCATGCCAGCAAGCATTAAAACAATGATACTGATTTGAAATCCATGTTTAGAAAAAATGAATTGGCTTGCTACCGATATAACATCAGATAAATCGTTAGAGAATTTTACTATATCATCGAACCTTAACCGTGTACCGAAAATTTTATAAACGACAACATCGGCACTGTACGTAAGAAAGCAGGCAAGTATTGGAAGTCTGCATATAATTGAAGCCTTATTGTTTTTTATAATTGTTGATAGGAATAGCATTAATAGGCATATTCCTATCATTAGGCTATCCTCAATAATTGTTTGTTGAAGAAAGAACCAATCAGTATCTGTTTTTTCACCATACTTGCGTTCTACTCTCAGAACACGATAGACAATAAAAACAAGAAACAAGTATGGGAAACGATTTCGCCATATGTGTTGTGATATGAGCCTGATTTTTTTTAATATTTTTGATGATGGGGCCATGTTATATAAATAGCAGTGTTAAGGTTACAAATTTTCAGATAACTCACTCTGAGGGGATTGTTTTGCTACTTTGGGAAAGTTGTGAAATATAATGCTTTCTTGCCAATCAGAGAGGGAGGAATTATAACGGAAAGCGAGGGGGTCTCCAACATGCTATGGTTGAGCAATCAATATATTTGTTAATAATTTGCCAAAAACAATCTAACAAACGATAAATCTGGTGTCAATAAAACTTATAAGCCTTGGAACGAGAGATTTTTGGTTTTCAGAATCTATTGTTGCTTTAATGGACAAATATGTATGCAATAGTAGGAGGTGTCATATTTATTTTATTATATCAGTATGATATTCGAGAATGTTTATGCGGTAAGTACCTTGAGTGATTTTGGTAATATTTCTGCTGTGACTATATCGCTCCATGTACCTGGTTCACCATCAAAGTGGAGAAGACCTTTTCCCGATTTATGTACAATTACTCTGTTATCACGAAGAACTTTCACATATTTGCTTTTATGAATCGACCGGGTAAAAAGCCTCATGCAGAGAATAATACTGCTAAACCAAGGGAAAGGTTTGATAAGAACGGTATCGAGTTTTCCATCAGCAATATCCGCTGTTGGGGAGATATATGCATTGTTACCATATTGTGAAGCGTTGGCAAAAGTAATCGTGAAGGCCTGAGAATGGTGAGTGGTGTCGTTGACGATGATTGTGTAATGATCAGCCTTATAGCGTATAAACTGTTTGAAAGATTCAGTAATATAGGTGAAGAACCCGCGTTTAGTAGAGTTTGCAAATTTAAATCCTATCAAAGCATCAAAACCTATTCCGGCTGTACACCAGAATAAGTAGTCGTTAATTTTACCACTATCAATGCATTGAACAGAACTCTTATTGAGCTGGGCGATGGCCTGTTCGGTATCCATTGGAATGCCAAGGTGTCGCGCTAAACCATTTCCAGAACCTCTTGGAATAATCCCTAGGGCAACATCAGAGTTGATCAGTTCTTTTGCAACTTCATTAACGGTTCCATCCCCGCCTACAGCAACTATGTAATCAAATGCCTGTTCTTTAAGTTTTCGGACTATTTGGGCACTTTCTCCGGCGTATGATGTAATGAAACAATGGTGGTTGAACCTATTATGGTTCAAACGGGTATTGATGAGATTTGGTATATTACTGTTGGATTTGTTACCGGATATAGGATTTATAATAAAAGCGATCTTTGATTTTGTTTGCATAATATTTGTGAAATATTGTTTTGAATTCATTTTTACAGAAAAAGTGGCGTGGATGTAATCCGTTTCTCATTTAAGTTTTTGATATTAAGTTGTTAGTGTTGAGAAGCGGGTGGCAGAGAAATTTCTTAGTTTCAGTGATATCAACTGGCAGATGTTTGGATAGTGTTCTGATTGTGTTCCTAATGTCCGTTAATTGAGAGCTATGGTTACTTGATGGCCCTATAGAGGTCAAGAGATAAATTGGGGATTTTGTCTACATTAACCTGGAGAGTCGAGGGACGTACTGAATCCGAATCCCCCTACTCATCTTATTACTCATAATATTGGCATTGAGTAGAGAAGCAAAGGGCGTGCGAGCTGAGCAAGCAGGCAGAGGAGTAGTATCAGACTTAGGTAGGAAAACATGATTAATTAATCTGATTACCACTAATCCTCAGCAAGCCTAAGTTGACGCTCTGGGATTGGCTTAATTTCTGATGAGTAGTAAATAAGTGACTCCAATAATCGTTTGAGTTTGAAACGTCTATTGAAGTGAAAACAAAATTCACCCAGATAGCGGGATAAGTGCTTGTGATCTATCCCATGATAGGTTCCTTTGATCTTGTTTTTCACGTTACCTATAATGGTATTAAACCATTCAAATACCGTGAAATCTGGAGAATTGTATCGACCAGCGGTTTTGATAGAGTAATGAAAGTATCCGATATCCTGAAAGCTTTTAAAACAAGCAAGACCATCGGAAACAACTATGGTGCTGGGTTTCAGATGCTTTTGGCCCACCCGGAGCATTTCTGAGGAACTGAAGCTTTCAACACGACTGAATCGTATAAAAGTAGGATGGCCTTTGGTGTTTCGCTAGAGAGCTGCAACGAAGGGAGTTTTCCCTTCTGCACCACGGCCTCGTTTACTACCGGGACGTTTGCCTCCCCAGTAGATTTGCACATATCCTCGGAGTGGTCTTTTGTCATCTGCCAGCTTCATGACCACCTGAAGCTTATGTTTGAGTCGCATCGCAGCGGTCTGACAAATACCGATAAATCTTCGTAATTTCAAAGATGAACAGTCTCCTTTTGATTGGCTCACTAGGTAAGTAGCAAGAAACCAGGTTGTTAAAGGTAGTTTCGTCGATGAAAAGATAGCGCCTGTTAAAAGAGAAGCTTGATGTCGGCAATCACGGCATTGATTTTCTGAGCCGAACTGTAATTGAAAATCAAACAAACTGACACCTTGTTGAAAGTGAATGTCGCTTCTTCTTGCCATGACATACCTCCTAGTTAAGTTTAGGTAAGTATGACATGGGCGGGTACTCATATAGTGACTACCCCCTAAGAAAAATTGCCAAGCTGAGCTTTAGTGGTAATCAGAATAGACTTATATTCGCGTAAAATTGGGGCTGGTCACTGAAAAGTCGCATAACAAAGACATTGTTATCAACACATTGAAGATAGCGATCTTGCGTCGCAGGCCATTACCACGCCTTATTTTTCATTGTGATTGTGGCTGAAAGTTTCTTCGGGAGTTTGAAAATAGAGAGTATTGGATTCCCTCTATCCCGCTAAACAAACAGCCAGAAAAAATATCGTTGATTATATTAAGATATTTTAAAACAGTAGGAGACGCTATTCGTTTCTAGGCTATCTATGCCCAAATGATTTTCGAAAAAAATGATGGGATTGAAAACGGCAGCTTAAAGAAAGTGTCCACTTTTACTTGATTTTGTCAGGGGATTTTAGCTTGTCTATATGAACAGGCCCCAGGCAAAAGGGAATCCGCATCTTGTCGCTCATTCTTCCATTGTTGGTATCTTTCGTCTTCTAGCTGTTTCTATTATCTCTTATTTACGCCCAACCACTCTATAATCTTGATTCGTCAGGTTGAAACGAGCGGAGGCGATACCATAGGTGGTGATTTCTCCGTTCTTGGTTATAAAAATGGCACCTGTGTTGGGGAACTGGGCAAGCAACTCGCAACCTTTGTCTATACCGAGCATAAAAACCGCCGTTGATAGAGCGTCTGCATCCAGGCCTGAAGGTGCTGTTATAGAAACACCTGCCAGATTGTTTTTAACGGGGTACCCTGTGTTGGGATCAATAATGTGATGGTATTTCTTACCGTTTTCCTCAAAAAATCTTTCATAAATACCGGATGTGACCAATGCTCCGCTATCGATTTCTATAATGCCCATCATTGTTCCGGTGGGTTTGAGAGGATCCTGGATGCCGAATTTCCACGGCTTACCATTGTCCTTTTTACCTAGGACAAAGAGGTTCCCCCCGAGGTTGATCAGAGCACTTTTGACACCGGATTTTCGCAACACCTTCGCTGCCTCATCTGCTGCATAACCCTTTGCAATACCACCAAGATCAATACGCTGGCCGGGGCCGGTTACAACCCGGCAGTCTTCCTGTACCTGGATTTGCTGGTAATCGACTAAGGGTAAAGCCTGTTTCAGGGCTGATTCAGATGGAAGATGTGGATCAACATCATTGTTACCAAATCCCCATAGGTCTACTACCGGGGCAATAGTGACGTCGAAAAGACCTCCGGAAAGGTGACCAAAATCAAGAGCCCTTTTAATGACCTGACATGGGCCAGGGGAAACCTTAAAGCCATCGTCACCACCACTGGCGATCTTTCTGACCTCACTGGTTTCTTTATTTCTGCTCATTCGTGACTCTATCTGACGGATACAGTTAAAAGCGGCATCCAGATCTGAGTTATCTCCACCATTGATCTGTATTCTACATATCGTGCCAAGAAGAAATGATGTCCTGTCCGCATCCTGGCTGCATCCGGTTATAAAAAGCAAGGGGATGATAATGACGACTGCAATTCGGATACAATTTGTGGTAATGCGCTGAATCAAAAGAAACTCCTGAAAAACTATTGAAGGTAGACTGAAATGAGTATGTAGTTAATCTTGGCCTGTTTTTACAAATTTTTTAAACGTAAGTAAACAGTATAGCTTCCTGAGAGGGCGGATGGGGAATGATCTACTGGAGAGGTTCGACCTTAATTACACTGCGGCCCTGTCCAGCAAACCGAGATCACTTCTGAACGCCCATTATTTTTTATTACAAGATTACAATGGTTTTTGCAGCAAACTTGCCGTAGGTCGGAGAACTAGCCGATTTCTCACTTGTTCGTATTGTGCGAATATACTAAAACTATGTTTCTATATGTGTAATCTATCCTACCTTTGTTAACCAGGTAAACTCCATGGCGTACGCCATGTTACAGACAATTTTATAAAAGGTTTTGTATGAAAAAATTACTATCACTCACGGTACCGGTTTTTCTCTTTTCATTGCTTGTATTTACAACTTCGACTGCCTCGACCGCTTCGGTCGCAGAAGTCGAAGTTGGTGATATCGTTTTTCAAAAGAGAGAGTACAAAAGTAAGGATGTGGCCTGGTTTGTTGCCAGACTTCCAGTTGAGAACAAGGGAGCCTATTCAGGAACAGCCTTTGTCAAACTAAAGGTAATCGATAAGAATGCCTATGAGAGAGATAATATACGTCTTTCAGGTCATGTTGAAAGGGGCGAGGGAGCAACGCTTACCTTGCTAACGAATATGGACTACAAATTATTTGATAATATACGAAGTGTTGAAGTTGTCAGTGTAGAACTGCACTGATTCCAGGTAAGAAAAGGCCACCTGAGCACGCTCTCAGGTGGCCTTTCTCATGCAAAATTACTCATCCCAAAGTGCAGCGAAGTTGTAAGGGCTGCCGCCACCTGTCCAGAAGTCACCCGAAACATAGCGCCTGTTTAAATCAAGTGTCGTAATCTGATTGAGTTCACCAGTTGTAAGAGAGAGTTTTACTGAATCAAAATTTTGCTTGATTCTCTCAGGATTGACCGATTTCGGTATTACTGCAGTGTTGCGTTCCATGCCCCAGCTGAGTAGTACCTGCGCTGCTGAAACACTATGGGTTTCTGCAATTTTTATAATGACCGGATCGCTCAGCAGCAATGGCTCATCTGCCGCTTTAAGGGCTGCCGGTCGATCACCGGAGCCTAAAGGTGAATATGCGGTAAGGTGAATGCTGTTTTCCCTGCAATACTCGACCATCGGTGATTGTTGAAGATACGGGTGTAGCTCAATTTGATTTACTTCAGGTCGTATTTTGGAATTTTCAACAAGATGAGAAAGTTTCTTGATGCTGAAATTGCTTACCCCGATATGTCTGGTCAATCCTTTCTGAACCAGTTCTTCCATTGCCGTCCATGTCCTGGTGATCGGAAGGTCATCATATGGAATATAGTCAGCAGCGCTGCGTGGAAATTGTACACTTTTAACCAGATGAACAGGCCAGTGGATCAGGAAAAGATCAAGGTAGTCAAGTTGCAGGTCGTGAAGCGTTTTTTCAATGGCTGGTAATACGTCCTCAGGTGCATGAGCATTATTCCACAGTTTAGAAGTAATCCACACATCTTCACGATTAAGCCCTTCTTTACTAAAGGCTGAAGAGAATGCTGGGCCGATTTCAGCTTCATTGCCGTAGATGGGGGCGCAGTCGATATGACGATACCCGATCTCAAGACTATGTGAAACGGCGGAAGACACCTCGCCAGGTGTAGATTTCCAGGTTCCAAGACCAAGAGCCGGCATTAGATCATCGTTTGCAAAACGTAATGATTTCATGGATCACCTTCCTTTGTTTATAGTTGGTTTTGACTTTTGGGTATGTGCAATGAGCCTATCTGCTTTGTGCATCTAAATCAATGGGAAATCATAAGCAATTTAGGCATATTCCTGGACAGCTTCCCAGGTAATGGATGCATTTTTTCTTACAGTTATCGCAGTGCAAATTCTACTGCTGCCTCCGCATGTATCAGGGTGGTGTCATAGAGGGTAATCTCGGTATCTTGAGGCTTAATAAGAATGCCTATTTCTGTGCAGCCCAGAACAATTCCTTCTGCTCCGCGAGTATGAAGATCGTTAATGATACGCAGGTATTCATTTCGCGAATTTTCTATACACTTGCCCTTGCAGAGTTCATCAAAGATTACGTTGTGGATGATATCCATGTCGCTGTCTTCAGGAAGTACTACTTCAATTCCATGACGTGTTAAACGACCACGATAGAAATCTTCTTCCATAGTGATTCTGGTGCCGAGTAATCCGATTGTCTTTTTGTTATCTGATCGAATTTTCTGAGCTGTGGCATCGGCGAGGTGGAGTATGGGAATTGATATCGCTGCCTGGATCTGTTCTGCAACTTTATGCATGGTGTTTGTGCAGATGAGTAGAACGTCTGCTCCGGCAGCTTCAATCTTTAGGCAGCTCGCAACAAGAATTTCAGCTATGCGATCCCAGTTTCCCTGGGCCATGAGCTGTTCAAGTTCATAAAAATTAACACTCACCATGGCAATTTTTGCTGAGTGCAGGCCACTCAGTCTGCGGTTTATTCCGCTGTTAATCAACTGGTAATACAGAGATGTTGATTCCCAACTCATGCCGCCTAGAAGACCAATCGTTTTCATACTGTATCCTTTCAGGTTTCAGAATGTGATAATGACTGTTGAAGCACAGATTCTTCTTTTACGTGTTTATTTTTACGGGAAGACTTAGCCCTCTGCAACATCAGTAGGTTACCACAAAGGATCAGGGCCACCCCGCATATTGCTGAAGTGCTCCAGTGATATCCCTCCCAGACGGTGGATATTGCAAGGGCTACGAGTGGAAAGAGTAATGTGGCATATGCGGCTCTATCTGCACCTATCGACCCAATCAGCGTCAAATAACAACCAAAGGCGATGATAGATCCGAATATCGACAGATAAACAAGTGAACCGAGATACACTGCGTTAAGTTCGATTGAAAAACTCTTCCCGGTAATCAGCGCTAAGGTGAGCATGATAATTGCTCCATAAGCCATACCATATGCATTGGTTTGAACTACCGGTAGTTTGCACTTCTGGTTCCTGGCGGAGAGTATGTTGCCAAGAGATGCAAGATAGGTTGCTGCGATACACAGTAAAATTCCACGAAGACCATGGTTTTCTATGGTAAATGAGGAAATTTCCGGGCTGAAGACCAACACGATACCAACCAGCCCGAGGCTACCTCCGACAATAACCTTAGAGTCAATCGGTGAGCGGAGAAACAGTGCGCCATTGATCATGTTCATCAGCAGGATCGTGGAGAAAATCACCGCAGCAAGTCCGCTTGCGATATAGAGTTCTGCAATATAAAAAAGCAGGTAGTTCATGGCGAAAAGAAATGTACCCTGCAAGCCGATGAAAAAATGGTCGGTACGAGTGAATTTCATCGGTAATTTTCTGAAATGACACCAGCCAAGAAGAATAATTGCAGCAAGGGCAAAACGGTATGCAACAGAGACCATGGGATCGACAACGCCAAGCTGGAGTTTTATGCCGATCCAGGTGGATCCCCAAATAAGAACAGTAGCCAGGTAAAAGAGAAAATTTTGCATTATTCTATCGCTTGAAAATGAGATGTTGAAGATGTGCTGGTAATACGGTTGCCAGCGAGAAGAGAAATCTTACCTCGAAGGCAGGAAAGTAACAGATGCAGATTGAGTAAAAACAAACCGTAACAGATTGCGTAAGTGAGATTTCTCACTTACGCAATCTGTTACGGTCAGCTGTACTTTTCAAGCTTGATATGTTGTTTGAAAAATGGGCGATACTCATTTTGACGATGACTAACATACAAAATTGTTGAGCTGTTTTTTGTTGCGACCAGCTCAAGAAAGTCGAGTAGAGCATGTCTGCTCCGGTCATCAAGTCCCTGAGTAGGTTCATCGAGTACAAGTAGTGGCGGCTGTTTTATCAGCGCACGGGCAATAATAACGAGTCGCTGTTTTCCATATGGGAGCTGTCTGAATGGTGTTTTGGCCTGATCCTGCATATTGATGGCTTTCAGCCAGCCCATTGCTGCTTTTTCCTGCGATGGGGTTGGACGTTGATACAGACCTATTGTATCAAATAGTCCCGAAAGAACAACATGCAGAGCAGATCCGGGTACACGGTAACTCCGATGGATTTCAGGTGAGACTATCCCCATCTGTTGCTTAATATCCCAGATAGACTCGCCGCTGCCTCGTTTACGGCCGCGTATATACAGCTCATTTGCATAACATTTTGGATTGTCGCCGGTAATCATATGTAAAAGGGTTGATTTACCGCAACCGTTTTGGCCAGTGATAAGGGTGTGGTCACCATGAGAAACCAGGAGATCCAGCCCGGAAAATACTAATTTTTCTCCGTAGCTTGCAAACCCATTTTGCAAGCGGATCAGCTCTTCGGGCTCATGTGATTCGCTGACAATGTCCTGATTTGCAGCAAAGGTTTCCCCGTCAAAGAGCAGCTTTCCATTACCTGACAGTGAATTAATTTCCGGCAGGGTGTTTTGTATGGGGCCTTGAGCTTTAAGCTGGCCATTGTGAAAAATAGCAAGGTGGCTGCACCATTCAGGGATATCTTCTTTATTCCTGATCAGTACCAGGAGAGTTAACTTGTCCTGAGGTAACTGACTGAAAGCATGATCAAGTTCTTTACAGGCAACGGGATCAAGTCCTTCATAAGGGGAATCAATGATCACCGTATTACATGGGCTGAGCAATGCTTTCAAAAGCAGGATTTTTCTGCTCTGGCCTGAACTGAGTTGCCGATAGCCGGTTGATAGACAAGACCGCATATTGAATGCCTCTATTAGAGGGCTATCAAGTGATTCAGCAGGTAGAAATTCATGGGCGAGAGTGCCGGGGTCGGGCTTGTCCATAAAGTCGCTATCATCATTTCGCAGCTCATCCTCGTAAATCGACTGCTGGGTGTCAAAAGATATGATAGATGGATTATGAGGAAGTTCAACAATATCTGCATTTACATGTGTAAGTGTATTATCCAGCAGTTTCAGGAATTCATCAATGCCTGAGTCGGCTGAGCCGTAAATGCACCAGAATTCGCCTGGGTGCGCTTGAAAATCTCTGATATTGAGTCGTGGGTGTTGAAGGTTTACGATTTGCATAGGGGTGTTTTAGTAAAAAAATAGAAATGGTGTGAACAATAAGTAATCATAATGTTGTTTTTTTTGCATTATTGCATGGGATTACGGTAAAACAATCGTGAAATAGAACTATTCTAAATGTTTATAGTGCATTTTAATTCCCATGGGGAGTGATATGAATGTGATGAAAAAAATGACTCTATACATGTTACCACTGTGTTTTGTAATTATTGCAGGATGCAGTAGTGAGAAAATACCGTTCACCTATACTTACACATCAGCGTAGTTGTTGACGTAAACTACAGTGGCAAGCACTAGGAGGCTGTCCGACAATGGCTTTTGCCCAAACTCTTCGGAATTTTTAAAAAATAATGCTCGCAATATTAAATATATGGCTGTGCTTATTTTTTGAAAATCTCTCGATTTTGACCAAAACCCCTATTCTCGGACAGCCTCCTGGTGGCCTGTCATGCCTCAGATGTCTAATTCTGCTCGCCCTTTTCACTTCCTGACTTCGTTACGCCTTCTGTTACATAGCGCTGCTATGCTCCATCAGTCGTGCCTTGCAGGAAAAGAAAAAGCTTCGCATTATTACGACATTTGACACATGACACTAGGTGCTGAATCAATTCGGGCTACCGGTAGATACACCTTTTGAGTATGAGTTTGAGCCGGATGGGGATCTTAATATAACCCTTGGTGGTACACGTTATGAGATAGAAAGCCCGTATGATCGGGATGTAAAGAAAAAGAAAAAGGTCGTAAAAAAAGTTAAAAGCCAGCGAGTAAATCAGTAAAAAAGTAATTGTTATCAGATAGCTGTAGTGTGCAATGAAATCTCGCGAATTTGATTTTATGGATACGGGCAACTTGAAGTGTGAACCGGCCGTTTATTGCCATTCTCATCAACAGCGACATAGGTGAAAGCGGCTTGTGTGACTTTGAATTGCCTATCCTGTCCATTCTTCGGGTGAAGCACCTGCTTGACCCATACTTCAAGGTGAATGGTTATTGAGGTATTACCAACTCTGGTTACTTTGCCATAACAGCAGACAACATCTCCAACGTGGACCGGCTTGATAAAGTGGATGGAGTCGACTGCCACTGTAACAACACGGGATTGCGTAACCTCTTTTGCGAGAATACCGCCAGCCATGTCCATTTGAGCCATAATCCAGCCACCGAAGATGTCGCCACTCGGGTTAGTATCTGCAGGCATCGCAAGGGTTTGCAGAAGCATATCACCGCTAGGGTGTAGGGTAGTTTTTTTCATCCTCCCACTGTAATCGGAAGAAACATCAGGTGTAAATAGATTTTAATCAGCAGGCGTACCTGATCTTCCCATATATTTTTCAACCATTTCAGACAGCATTTTCTCGTACTTTAACTGAATCCTGTTATGTAGGTGTGGCTTTTTGATATACTTCTGATAGAGGAATGTAGAGTTGTGCATATTATCCAAAGATCAACCCGTCTGAGCCTCAGATCGTATCGGAGATGCTGATATGAAAGTAATAAAAAAAATTCTCGTGTGTGTGGATTTATCAGACTACTCAGAAGAAACTCTTGAATATGCTTCTTCATTCAGGAAGAGTTTTGACGCGGAAATCTTGCTGCTCAATGTGATTAACATCCGGGATATTGAAGCGTTGAAAAGAGCCAACGATTATTATCCTGATAAAGTTGATATTACGGGCTATGCCGAAAAATCGAGAGAAGATAGAAAAGCTAAAATGCAGGGGATGGTTAGTCGATATACACCAGCCGAATTGGAAAAAGTGCGTATCGAAATTGTTGAGGGAGTTCCTTTTGAAGAGATATTGAAATGTATCGATGTTGAGCGGGTTGATTTAGTTATTATGGGCAACAAAGGAAGGAGTAATCTTGCCTCCACACTTTTTGGCTCTACAGCCGAAAAGGTGTTCAAATACTCTAATGTTCCTGTTGTCAGTGTTAGAAATACGATGTGAATATGGGTGGTACTTAATAAGGAGAACAAAGGATAACGAAATACGTCTTTCGTTTCCTCCTGCTAAAACCACGACCTGTCGAACCGGCTCAAAAGCTTCTGATTTTGTGAAGTTTAAAAGACCTACAGTTTACCATGTTTAGGTTTTTTTGGCGCATTAGTGATTGCCACACCTGTTAGCACAAGCAATCCACCTGAAAGTACCGCTGGTTTAATAGCTTCGCCAAGTATTGCCCACGAAAGAAGTATGGAGAACAGCGGCACCAGATTGATAAAAACACCCGATCGTGTTGGTCCTATTTTCTGAATAGCCTTGTAATAGAGGGAAAAGCCGATCGCTGTGCCGAAAAGACCAAGGAAGAGTAAACTGAGCCAGTTTACTGCGCTAAACGAGGGGCTTTGCGGAAATGTACCTTCGAGCAGAGCCGGGATAAAAAGCAGCAGCGTGCCAATAAGCGATGAATAGAAAACTGAAGCAAGTGGCGAGAGCATTCTTAATACTGTCCGGCCTATGAGTGAATAGGCGGCCCAACTGGCGACACAACCAAGAATTGCCAGTTCTCCTCTGCCAAAACCTCCTGAGAAAATAGCTGAAGGGTGACCATTACTAATGACAAACATTGCTCCCGTAAGTGAGAGGAAGACTCCTGCCAACTGTCTGAGCGTAAGGGGTTCTTTTAAAAAAAGGCAGGCGAAGATGGTAATTGCCAGGGGATTGAGGGCAATGATCAGCGAAGCACGACCAGCCTCTATATGATGAAGGCCTGTAAAGAAAAGAACATTGTAACTAAAAACTCCCGTTAATCCTAAAAGCAGCAGGGACAACCAAACTTTGCGAGGAGGAAGTGCAAGTCTACCGTCAATCATTCGAGCGAGAACTGCCAGAGCCAGTGTTGCAATGGCGAAGCGGAAAAATGCTGCAGTAACAGGAGTAACAGATGATCCTGCCAAGGCTCTTCCTGCGATAAATGTCCCACCCCAAAAGAACATTGTGAGCACAAGTGAGAGGTACGTTCCTATTGGCATGAGAGATCCTGATATTTCTTAGTTAGTTTTCGGATGATAACTCGCTGATATAGAACGATATTATTTCCAACGTGTAGAATTGGCACGTATTCTATCTGCAGGTGAAATATGGTCTGCACCACGTTACCTGTTAAGCTGACCATCACAAACAGCGCACAGCATCATAACACCAGAGGCAGTGACCGCAAGGGACACTGATGCCGAAGCAGTCATTAGCAAATGGCTCAACCTCACCAAGGATATCCGGGCAGGGGCCGAGTGAGCAACTGTGGCAAAATGGGTATTCGTATTCTCCGGCAGTTTGTCGAAACTCGCGGTATTCTTCAGAGTGCCATATCTGTAGCAGGTCACGGTCGGCAATATTGCCAAATGTTCGTGGCTGAATATGCTTTGGTTCGTTGTCCATATAGATGGTTTGCGCATGCCAGAGCGGGTGGCAGGGCATTACATTACCCTCGACATCAACAAAAATGGCATTCTCATTAATGAATGTGCATGAACGTTGCGTTGAAGCTGATAATGGAGGGAGAGATAGCTCAACACCATATCTATCTGCAATTTCCTGAGCAGTACGCAGATAGTCTTCATACGCAGAGATCTTTTTCTGATCACGCTGATTGAGCTTTTTCACATGCAGCCATATACCCTCTTCCTGGGCATCCGCCAGCATCTGTTTGTAAAGCTGCTGCAGGCGCTGTTCGGCATTGTGTCTGGGGGCTATCCAGGTCTTTGCAGTAAGCTCAGTGAGGTCGATCTGTTCTTCGCGAGCTTTTTTCTGCCATTTACTAAACAATTCCTGGGCCTGGGTTGTATTGGTGTTAAAAAGGCTCTGCTCTTCGGCATTGTCCTGATAGGCAAGCAGATGCGAGCAGATAATGAAATCGACACCAATGTGAGAGAGTTGCTCAATTAATTGCGGTAATCTGGAAATGGTCTCTTTAACAAGGACGATCTCTGCACCTAGCTGGAAATTGGTATATCCTTCTGTTTCACATATCGATTTAACCATCTTAAATGGTTCGAGATTACTGTTATTCTCGTGTAGCAGAGAGCCTCCGCAATGCGCATCATCAGAGAGCCCATCAACAGAAATACACAACCGGCCAAGCCCTGCATTCAGCAGTTGACGGGTATTATCGGCGTTAAGCAGACTGCCGTTGGTCTGGAATCCCACCCAACTGGCATCAGGCATGTTCTCTTTAGCGACACGTACCATACGTTGAATATCAGGGTGAAGCAAAGGCTCTCCAATGCCGTTAAGCACGAGGGCGTCGAGAGATGGGAGCACATTGTGTAATTGTGTGAATGTATCGAAATCGAGATGTTTATTTGAAATAACACTTCCCGGAACATGCTTTACGCACATGCCGCAGTTCATGTTGCAGCGGGTAGTCGTTTCGAGATACAGCTTTCGTGGGTGCATGGGCTGAATACGGTAGGGGTGGTGAGGATATATAGGGTATTCGCAAATAAAAAAGACGGGACCTTTGGGCCCCGTCTTAATACTTACCGCATCTACACGTTTATCCGATATGGGTCAGGATAATCTTGAGTACCCTTCTAAGCGGCTCAGCAGCTCCCCAGAGCAGCTGATCGCCAACAGAGAATGCTGTTAAGTATTCCGGACCGATATTCATTTTTCTGATTCTTCCTACAGGGACGGTCAGTGTTCCGGAGGTCTTTTGCGGGGTCAGTTCCTGCGAGGTGATTTCACGCTCATTGGGGATGACTTTAACCCACTCATTATGGTTGCCTATGATCTGCTCAATTTCTTCGATAGAGACATCTTTCTTCAGTTTGATAGTGAAAGCCTGAGAGTGGCATCGCATTGCACCAATACGGACACACTGGCCGTCGACTGGTATGATGCCTGCTCCGGTATTACCGAGGATTTTATTTGTTTCGGCTATACCTTTCCACTCTTCGCGGGTCTGGCCGTTTTCCATCGGTCTGTCGATCCATGGAATGAGGCTTGCCGCAAGAGGCACACCCCAGTTGTCTGTAGCCAGGGTTCCGTCGTTGAGTTTGGCGGTAATTTTGTTGTCAATTTCAAGGATCGCGGAAGACGGATCGGCCAGCAGATCTGTTACTTCGCCCTCAATCTGGCCCATCTGGGTAATGAGCTCACGCATATTCTTGGCACCGGCACCACTTGCGGCCTGATAGGTCATGGAGCTAATCCATTCAACCAGATCTTTCTCAAAAAGTCCGCCAAGTGCCATCATCATAAGTGACACGGTGCAGTTACCGCCGATATAGTTTTTAGTGCCAGTGGCCAGCCCGCTATCAATGACCTTTCTATTTACCGGGTCCAGCACAATAATGGCGTCGTCAGCCATCCTGAGTGTTGAGGCTGCATCGATCCAGTAGCCTTCCCAACGCGAGCGAAGTTTTTCATAAACCGAGGTAGTGTAATCGCCACCCTGACAGGAGAGGATAATATCCATTTCCGCCAGCCTGTCGATGTTCATTGCGTCTTCTAGGGGGTGTGCACCGAAACCGACATCGGGGCCGTCCTGACCGACCTGGGAGGTAGTGAAAAACACAGGTTCGTATCCCTGGAAATCACTTTCGGCCAGCATCCGTTCCATGAGAACTGATCCTACCATCCCTCGCCATCCAATAAATCCTACCTTGAGCATTTCTCGACTCCGTTGTTGAATTCTTTACTGTAAAAGAAGGTTGTTGCACATGGCCATGAGCGGCCATAAAGTTTTGAACAGTGTTTATATACTACTTCTTTCTACGGGGTATCTGTACGAATCAAAAGATGTCGGTGTTTAACAAAGAGGGAATACAGCCAGGTCGCCTCAGTGAAAAACAGGTACGTGTTAGATTCTGGAATCCGGCGTATCAGGTAAGATACACATGAAATGAGTACGGTAATGAACACTGCCTTAAAATCAATTTTTACATAAAAAGTATCAAAGTTGCTCGAAAAAATATTGGTCAGTGTAAAAAAAAGAGGTGGGGACAATGCGTCTACGTGTCGATAAGTCGTCGTAATACTATCGGCTTCGGCATCTTTCTTATGAGAAATGAATATAATAGGTTTGTTATGGCAGTATTCTAAGTGCTTCTGTGAGAAAAGCTGTTGATGCGCATTCTGTGGTGAGATAGGATTAAAAAAGAGCATAAGGTTGTTCTGGGAGGCTGTCCGAGAATAGGAGTTTTCTCACTGTTTGAGGCAAAATTGAAAAATCACCGGAGACATATATATATAATCTCGGAGTCTCGTCCCTCGCTTACCGAAGGATAATTTTTTCGATTTTAACGAAGCTATGGTGCAAAAGTGCATTCTCGGAAGGCTTCCGAGGCAGTTGAACTATAGATGTGAAAGGGAGTCGTGCAAATGGCAGGAACGCTTAATCAATATCTTGATGACAATCAGGAACGATTTGTTGAACAATTGAAACAATGGCTGGCAATACCGAGCATCAGTACTCTGGTTGAAAATGCCGAGGATGTCTATGAGGCAGCAGAGTGGGCGCGGAATAAACTTGTTTTTATGGGCTTTACTGAGGTCAGGACTATTCCGACCAACGGTCATCCACTTGTGTACAGTGAATGGCGTACAGACCCGAAACAACCGACCCTGTTAATATATGGTCACTATGATGTCCAGCCTGTCGATCCGGTATATGAGTGGGAATCTCCTCCATTTGAGCCTGAGGTAAGAGATGGAAATCTCTATGCCCGTGGTGCCAGTGATGACAAGGGGCAGGTGATGCTGGTCCTTGCTGCATTGGAAGCATGGCTCAAGGTTGAAGGCGATCTTCCGGTTAATGTCAAAATTCTTCTTGAGGGTGAAGAGGAGGCTGGAGGTTCAGGAGTTGAGCGGTTTGTTACACGAAACCCCGGCCTGTTAAAGGCTGATGCTGCTTTGATCTGTGATACCTCAATGTTTTCAGCTGAGCAGCCTTCAATTATCAACGGTTTGAGAGGTATTCTGTATACTGAGATCGAGGTGACCGGCCCCGAGAGAGATCTGCATTCGGGAAGTTATGGTGGTATTGCCCCCAACCCCATTCATGCTTTGTGTGTGCTGATCAGCAAGCTTAAAGGAGAAGATGGCGTCATTAATATTCCGGAGCTTGAGGAGCATATTCAGGAACCGGATTCTGAGGAGAGGGCATTCCTGAAAAATGATCCGTTGAATGTGGAGGCTTCCTTACTTACTGAAATGGGTGTGAAACAGTTTGTTGGTGAAGAAGCCTACTCTCCGCTGGAGCGATTGGGGCTTCGTCCTACCCTTGAGGTTCATGGGATCAGGGGAGGGTTTGTAGGTGATGGTGCCAAGACGGTTATCCCCTCAAAAGCTCTTGCAAAAGTGAGTTTACGGTTACCATCCGAACTTGATCCAAACGAGGTCTTTGTCTGGCTGGACAAGGCGGTTAAAGAGCATATGCCGGCGGGGTATAATGTAAAGGCCGTAAATCTTCATGGCGGCAGGGGAATCTCGGTCGATCCTGAGAACAGGTACGTACGTGCTGCTGCGGCATCTTTAAAAACTGTGTATGGCAGAGAGCCTGTGTTTATGCGTGAAGGTGGTTCTATTCCAATTGCGGCGTTATGTAATTCTGTACTGAAGGTGCCGGTGGTGCTCATGGGGTTTGCATTACCTGATGACAATATTCATGCCCCGAACGAAAAATTCAGTCTTGAGCAGTTTAAATCAGGGATGAAAGTTGTCGCTGAATTCTTAGGACGAATTAAATTGTAGGAGTAAAGGATGACCGAAGAAAAGAGAAGGTTTAGCCGGATAGTTTTCAAAATGGCGGCAGAACTTACAGCTTCCGGCGCAGTACATAAAGTGGATGAAATTACCAATCTCAGTGTAGGCGGGTGTCAGCTGGGGATTGGCGTTGAGATTCCATCAGGCACTGAGTGTACGCTGCTCATCATTCTGAATCCGGCGGATAGGAGAATGAATGTCGAAGTAGATGGGTATATTGTAAGAACTGAAGATGGTATGGTGGGAGTAAAGTTTACGTCTATCGGACCCGAAGCGCTAACTCATCTTCAGAATATCATACGCTATAACTCTCCTGACCCTGACAAAATTGAAGAAGAGATAGATGAACATCCAGGTCTCGTCTGATACATACAGGTGGGAGATGAAGCAGTTCTTTCGTCACCCACCTAGTGCTCTGTAAACCTTTACCTATCGGATCTTGTTCGCCCTTTTAGCACACTGACTTCGATTCTCACTCAGTCACATATCGCTGCTATGCTCCTTCATTCGTGCCTTGCAGTGCACTAAAATTGCGGAACAATCTTTGCGACATTTAAAGATTTACAGAGCACTAGTGTCCTGTCATGCCTCAAATGTCTAATTCTGCTTGCCCTTTTCACTTCCTGTCTTCGTTACTCCTTCAGTTACATAGCGCTGCTATGCTCCATCAGTCATGCCTTGCAGGAAGAGAAAAAGCTACGCATTATTACGACATCTGACACATGACATGACACTAGTTGTGTTACTGTTTTTTTGCCAGAATCCCGATCTGCAGTTCTGTCAGATTGTTAACAGATTCTGTGCCTTCCCATTCTTTATAGACTTCCCTTCCCTGATTGGCGAGCAGGTATGACTCGCTTACTGCCTTTGATGCCAGTTCCATCCACGCATCGCCAATACCAGCCATCGCACCTTTATAATCGATGGAAAGGCAGGGAAATGGTTCAGATTGCATAAAGAAAAATGATCCAGCCTCTTTTTGTTCGGCAACCGGAAGAGCTATTATCAACTGAAATGGCTTTTCCCCGGTTGGATCGACATTATAGTACTGAAACTCTGGCGGGCCGGTTATTTCTATCCCCGCATTTTCCATGTCATCATACATTAGCTCCATAACTTCTTGAGCGAAATGAGGAATTCCTGCCATTGTTAATGTTCTTTCAGCACAATAATACAGTGTTACGGGAATGTCTTTTTTCACCATTTTTCCAGCCCCTTCTATGGTCTTATTAGCCCGAATTCTGCCGTGAAATTCAAGGAAAATACGGGGGTAATTTTGGGATCAATCAGAAAGGATCAGGCTAAAATGCCTGTCTGGTAGAGAGAGTAATTACAGCAATTGTTCGATTCAAGGGTAAATGAAAATAATCTTTATCCGTTAACTGAAAAACGTATATTGTCAGCAGATTGACTGTTCTTTCGAGTCTTCACTCCCATTTAAAAGAGCTGACGATCTTTTAAATGTCAGGAAGATAATAGAGAAAGAGAGATAATTACCTCTCATTATTGTTGGTGTTATGATTATAATAAATAATATATTTTCTATTGATTCTATTCTTTAACGATATCTGGCTAATTCTGCCTGAATCTGTATGGACGATATTTAAAACCCGCTTGGACGATATGCAATCTCGACAAATATATACATCAGAACCGATAGAACCTGGTCGGCGTAAGATGCTTATGTGTGTTGTGCTATTAGGCATGTTCACGCTTGTCGGCACGTCCCTGACAATTCCGTTCTACTATGAGACACAGTCGCTCTGGTATAAATTCGGTGCTGATAAAACCCTGTTGCGCAGTGGAAAGATGGTTGGCTTGTTAGGTGCAGTTCTGCTCTGTACGCAGGTTGTTCTGGCTGCACGCGTAAGAATTCTTGACCGGCTTGTCGGCCTTGATAGGCTATTAACTCTTCATCGCTATAATGGCCTATTTTTATTGCTGCTGGGCAGTGTGCATCTGACGCTTGTTTTACTTCCTGAAGGATTAGATAATCTGCCGATTGGTAAAAAGTATTGGCCGGAAATGGTAGGAGCGGCGATGCTTTTTTTGCTATCTGGCCTTGTTGCAGGCGCGTTCGCACGACAGCTGCTTGGTATTAAATACACCATATGGCGTAAACTCCACCGGCCGATGGGCTATCTGGTTTTTGCAATGCTTGCCGTGCACGTCCTGTTTGTCAGTGAATCGTTTGCCAGGAATGCACCGGGATATGGAGCGTATCTGCTTTTTGGAGGCGTAGTTGTTATTGTTGCGGGCAGGAAAATCACGACGTTTTGGCAGAACAGACGAAAAGGTGAGATAGTAGTAATAGAAAAGTTATCAGAAAACGTGACGGGAATAACTGTAAAATTACCAGAGACCCGCACCTTTGGGTATTTTCCCGGGCAGTTCGCCTATCTTTCAATCGGAAGCGGGCACCAGGCAGAACCGCACCCTTTTACCATTGCGTCCTCACCAACCGATCATACATCGTTGCAGTTCATGATAAAAAGCAGCGGAGACTGGACAGGGAAGGTACGCAGCTTTAGAGTTGGTGAAATAGTAAGTGTTGATGGGCCTTATGGTTTGTTTTCGTATCTGGCGCGAACCCGGTCTCAGGACATTTTGCTTATTGCAGGCGGTATAGGGATTACACCGCTACTCAGCATGTTGCGTTTTATGTCGGTTAATCCCGTGAGGGAACACGTGACGCTCATATGGTGTCTTAGCCATAGTGGTGATATGTTTTTGGGAGATGAATTGGAAAATCTCCAAAAAATGATTCCAAATCTGGCAGTTCACCATGTTTATACCCGCGCTAAACATGGATCAAGACGACTTGACATGGATAAAATTGCAAGTTTGACCAGTGGGTGTGGAAGAGATGCACGTATTTTTCTCTGTGGGCCGGGACCTATGATGGTTAGGGCCATGGAGGATTGTCTGGCTCTTGGGTTTGTAAGGAAGAATATTCATTACGAACGCTTCAGCCTGTAGGATCACCGGGTTCAGTCTGTTGGATCTTCGGTTTTTATATAAAAACGTCAAGACAACGTTAATCGTAGTACTAAGGAGGCAAGTATGAAAAGAACTGCAATGGTAGTCATGGTAGCCGTGGTTGGAGTCATGCTCACAACCAGTTGTTTTGCGGTTAACCGTTCCTGGCAGATTGATCAGGGGCATACAGGATTTTACTTCACCGTAGATCATATATTTTCAAAAGTTCGGGGTCACTTTGGTGAATTTACAGGAAAGATCAAATTTGATCCGGCCAATTTAGAAGAAAGCAGTATGCAGTTTGTGATTCAAACAAAAAGTATAGATACTAATCTTCCTAAACGGGATAAGCATTTGCAATCGGAAGATTTTTTTGATGCTGCGAACTACCCTGAGATGACATTTACATCAGAGTCAATAACTTTGGTAGAAGGCAGTACATATGCAGTAAAAGGTACCTTTACTGTTAAGGGTAAGAGTTACGACCTGACCCTACCACTCGTTTTCACAGGGGTAAGAGATCATCCTATGCAAAAAGATAGTGAAGTTGCCGGTTTTAACGGGTCGTTGATTCTCGACAGGCTGGTTTATAAGGTCGGTGATGGTAAATTTTTTGATTATGGCGTTGTCGGGAAAGATGTGGATGTGTTGATTACTCTCGAAATGCTGCATAAAAAGTAGCTCGTTGAACTGAGCAGCAGATACGAAAAATAGAAAACAAAAAACCATTCAAGCCGGCAGCGGACCTGCTGGCTTGAATGGTTGATAAAAAAACAGGCGACTGCTTGTAAATGTAGGTTCCGACGTGTTCGCCATTAAGTGCGCGGGTGATGTTGCCGGGCTCCATTCCATTAATGATATGTAACTTCTCGATCACTTCGCTGTTCTGAAGAATCTCAAAACATGGGCGTTCAACAACCAGATCGTCATGATCCTATTTCTAATAGATCTTTGGCTCCGATCTCAGAGATAAAGGGCCCATTTTGGTCTTTCTTGGGGGCATTTGTGTAAAAAAGCCCTTCTCATCTGCTTGCTATCTTGACCATTTTCAATATGTTTAAGGACTTCGTCAATATTGCTATTTATGCACCTTTCCACCATTCTTTATGAGATTTCTTAACAGGTTGGCTATTCTCAATATAATCTGTCAATATCCAAAACATTCGGCGACATACTTGGTTGCAGTGGAGATGATAATAGTGGCGAGCATCCATTTGATGGTTTTGGCTGGTACGAATTTCTGGCAACGTGCCCCGAGGTACATCCCCGCCATTCCGCCTATTCCGAATAAGATTCCTAAAAACCAATCCGGAGCCACTGACACGTCTGGATATAACGGTGCAATGACTTGGTAGAATACAACACCAGCGATTGATGTGACGAAGGTTCCCATTAGGGCTGCACCAGCCACGGTGTAAACCGGTAACCCAAAGAAAGTGACAAAGAATGGAGCGATAATCGAGCCGCCGCCGATGCCGTAGATTCCTCCCACAATACCGACAATGAAGCTGAGGGCAAAGATGCCCCAGAATGAAACATCAAAAGATTCATCATAGAATGTGTACCCAAGTCGTTTTAAATTAAAATGGGTAACCTTGACGGTCGAGAAATCGGTATTCGTGAGTTCTTTATTGGCAATTTTTGTGCGCTGCCTGCGAACCATCTCTTGAAAACGACTCTCGCTGTTGGTTTTGTCAGTATTGTTTGATATTTTCTTAGCTAGATCCCTTACCATTTTGAAGCCGATATAGAACAGTACGGCTGCTGCAAATAATTTGAAGTATTCTGGGTTTGGCAGGTAGCTAACCCTTACGAAAGCACCAATGAACACCCCAGGTAAGGTTCCAGCCACCACCACCCAAGTGAGGGGCCAAACCATACGCCCTTCCCTCCAGTAGCGATAAACACCACTGGGAATGGCGACTATGTTAAACAGTTGATTGGTGGCACTCACCGAAGGGGACGTGTAACCCAGAAAAGTCATCTGGAAAGGTAATAGAAGGAAGGCGCCTGAGATCCCCCCCATAGAAGTGAAGAATGAAATCACGAAAGCGACCAGCGGTGGAATCCAGAGAGCGACTTCGATTCCTGCGGTTTGAAAGAACATACAACCCCCTTCCCGTGAGAGAGTAACTTGACGAGAGGTCACGAATATTATTATGTTCGTGACTGTATACCAGGGCGTACAAATAGGTGTCAAGATGATTTCGGGTGCTTAGCAGAGTGTGTATGCTAAAACAGTTTAATAAACAATTCTACGCCCCGGTAAACGGGAAAATAAGCCAGGATTAATGTTTTGGAGGTATCATGAGTGATGCTAAAAGCATGAAATCACGCTAAAACGTTTCTCATGTTCAACACGGAGCACGGATATCATTGTCAAAAAACAAAAACCACGGGCGCATCATCTCAACTCCTGACTTAGACCAATGTCTGGATGCCACTCAACTCAACCAGATGGAGCAATCATTTCGTGAATGGGTAGATGATTCATCTCGTGCCGATATTCGCTTTTCTCGTCAACGCATTTTGATAATTTTCCTCTTGATCCGCTACACTGGTGCTAAACTGAACGAGGTCTTGGTTCTGAATCCTTTTAAAGACATCGATTGGGTTCAACATACTGTATTTTTGCGTGGAAGCCCAACTGGTACGAACGCCAATCACAGAGAGGTGCAGATTTCAAAAACACTATCTATCGAGATACAGGGAACGTTAGCAGAGCTTTCTTTTAGGGAGTCGTTGGGGAATGTACTTGCTGTTGATCCTGGCTTTGTACGTCGTAAGTTTTACGAACGTGCCCAGGCATGTGGCTTTGACAAACGGCTAGGAGGTCCGGAGATAATTCGTAAGGCGCGGGCTGTAGAGCTAATGCAGAACAACATGCCGTTACCGGCAGTACAAATGATGTTGGGACATTCGACGCCTAACCTGACATCGTCTTATATTTCCTTTTCTAAAGATGAAATTCAGCAGGTCGCAAAGATTTTCCTTGAAAGGGAATCTATGCGCAAAACCAGTGCACGAAACTCTTTCTTTGGTAAAATTCAAAATATGCAGCGAGGCGATATACAGACAAGTGTAGACCTGACTACCATTGATGACCTTTCAATCTCCGCGGTGATTACCAACTATAGCGTAGAAAGGCTTGGCTTAAAGCACGGCAGGGTGATTACAGCCGAGGTAAAAGCACCATCTGTTATACTGCAAAGCGGCGACACAGAACCAATGTGTAGTGCTGAAAATCGGTTCAAAGGGATCATCGCGAGATTAACCAGAGGCAAGGTCAATACTGAGTGTGTTGTCCAAATTTCTGATGGGGTTGAGTTGTGTGCCATTGTTTCCACTGCTGGAGAGCGACACCTTAAACTAAAAGAAGGGGATAGCATTTGGGCGCTATTTAATTGTTTTTCCGTGGTACTGCATGTAGATTAATCGATTGTTATTTTGTGAAAAACGTAACGTTTTCTTATGGTTATTGAGAGTCATGATGATGCGGTAATATCCGGTTAGAAATCGTCGAGTTTTGATTTGCCAGAGTCTTTCGGTCTTCCCACTATTTTGCCGTTTTTTCTTGCCGGCGCTAATCTCAGCTTTGTCAGTTCTGCAATTGAATCGCGTTCTATCTCTGCAAATAGACCAAACATGGTAATCATTCTTTTGGTTTGAATATTCTGCTTGCCATTAATCTTAGTAGATTTCTTAACGGCGATGAGTCGAACGTGTTTCTTGATGAGTGCATCCGCGATTTGTATAAACTGTCCGACACTCCGGCCTAACCGATAATCCTCACTGACCAATAGCAAGTCTCCCGCTTATAAATTTTCTAGCATTTTATCAAATTTTTCGATCTTTTGTGGATTTTGACTGAATTTGAATTTCAACATTTAAAGCATTTATTGACTTCAATTCTCTCTACTTGCTGCTGGACACCATCAATACAATGTTGGAATAGAAACCCCTAAATTCTAGGCAACATCTTTTGGCGATATACCTTCCCTCAATAATATATTTTGCAGCTTCTAGATAGCTCAGATTACATGTGTTTTCTGGGGTATCAATATGTAAAGTAACAATTAGGTGAGTGATTGTGTTGATAGGTGGAGAAAAGGGGATACTACGATTTATAACATTGTCGAAGGGGATGGCCATTCCCATGGTCAAAACAGCTGGTGGAGGAGTTCAGGCTTCATTGTGCTGTTTTGACCAAGGAATAGGAGGAGGTTGTATACCTGTCAATTGCGGTCATCAATTAGACAGAACCTCATGGTATTGCTTTGTCATATCTGAGGGGGGCAGACTCCTCTCTGATATGTCAATATTCTGGAGCTGAAGCCAGAATGGGCAGTTATGGCCAGATCAGCCAGCAGTGAAAGTTAATTGCTTGTGGTCTTACTGCTCACTGGTCTGACCATAATATATTTTATCATGAGTCCAATGTCAAGAGTGATATTTGTCTTTCGGGTTTTTTGCCAATCTGCTATTGTGTATAAGATAAAATTCAGTTAGCACTCATTGCTAATTGAATGTTCGCTTAGCTGTGACTTGGTCAGACCAATAATGATTACCTGGTATTTATATGGACGCAGTGTTTAAAGAAGTAAAAGTTGAAAAGGTTTCGGACAAGATTGTCACTCAATTAATTGACCTTATCACTGAAGGCCGACTGTTGCCGGGCGAAAAACTCCCTA
Organism: Desulfosediminicola flagellatus; assembly: GCF_005116655.2. Lineage (GTDB taxonomy): Bacteria > Desulfobacterota > Desulfobulbia > Desulfobulbales > Desulfocapsaceae > Desulfopila > Desulfopila flagellata. The sequence goes on from NZ_CP050698.1 coordinate 6,511,543, forward strand.
GTGAACGACGTTTGACTGAATTGTTTGGTGTCGGCAGGTCGTCGTTGCGCGAAGCGCTGAATACGCTTGAGACACTCGGCTTTATTGAGATCAAGAAACGCAAGGGCAACTACGTGAAAAACGTGGATGCGGCAGTGCCTCTCAGCCCGCTAAAAAAAATCATGCAGGTTGATCAGAAGCGGATTGTTGAATTGTATGAAGTTCGACGTAGTATCGAACAATCTTCTGCACGAGAAGCAGCAGAGATCAGAACTGAAGAGGATCTGGAGGCAATTTATCAGGCGCTTCAGAAGTTCAGGCTGGAAAGTGGGAAAACTGATTTTTCCTGGGAGAATGAGATAGCCTTCCATCTGGCTATTGCCCGGGCGTCTCATAATTTCCTGCGGCTGCACACCTTGAAATCCATTTTTGATTTTGCCCGTGAGTTTCTCCAACCCGTATTGCATAATTATATTTGCAGTGAAGAGCGAATGGCTGTTGTGCTTGAGCAGCATCAGCTTATCTATGAGGCTATCAGGGATCAGGATGCTGATTTGGCAAGGCAGTTGATGAGGGAACATCTTTTTGGGACAAATCAAAAACTGTCCGATTTCTTCGCGCGTACACAGCGAGGATAGCACACTTCTCAACACGAGAACGTCGCTGAAAGGTAAAGCTGTCACTATTGAGTGTCGCGATATGTTTAAGGACCTGCAAATGGATATTTGCAGGTCCTTTTTTTGTATCTTTAGAGATCTAACTCTTTTGTCAGCTCAAACACCAGGGGGTGTTTGCCGATACCTTTGGCTTTTCGTATTGCCGGGATGAATGTTATTTTTGTACCAAAGCTGCTTGGGCTTTTGAGTTTGAACCAGACAAGTCTGGGGCTTAGGTATGTGGCACCGTCGATTGCTTCTATTTCTGAGATGTCTATCTCTTCGGTTCTCAGGAAATTGGAGACCTGAATCGTTTTTTTTCCCATAGATACTTTTTTGACAGTACCTGTGGAAAAAAAGATAAAGACAGCGAATGAGGCCCATATGACTATGTACTGCAGCCATTTCGGATTATCGGGGCCATCAAGCAGAATTTCGTGGGTACCCAGCCCGAAGCCTACGATCCAGATAAGGATAAAGACAAACTTGTAAAAAAATGTGAATGGTGACGACAGTTCCTTCATGATTAGCATTCTCAGGTAAAATTAATATGATGCGCCTTCTGGTTGCCAGGGTGGGTGGTCTTTAGTGCCTGAACCCAAACTACCACATTATATCATAACTATCCCACCTTTTAGCGGCTGTGACACGAACTGTTATGCCTGGATTTTAAGAAAACTGTATCTGTTGCATTTTTCTGTTACATGTTTTCATATTATCTTCTCAGCACCGTGACGTGTTGTGTGAGTTGTCGTAACCTTTTAAAGGTTTGCTATTGTAAGAAGAAACGTAACTACGTATCAGGAAAGGGATGTAACAGTGCTTTCATCATTTTTACATGGAATGCGCCAGGCTATACCGATTGTTCTGGGGTATATTCCTGTCGGTTTTGCTTATGGTGTTCTGGCCCAAAAGAGTGGACTTGGCCTGCTTAATGCGGTGGCAATGTCCGTTATTGTTTTTGCGGGTAGTGCCCAGCTGATTGCTGCAGGTTTATTCGGTGCCGGTGCTGCTCCTCTGGCTATTATACTCACTACGTTTGTGGTGAATCTTCGTCATCTGTTGATGTCGGCAGCCCTTGCGCCTAAACTGAACGGTTGGAAGAAATGGCAGATTGCACTTTTCGGCTATGAACTCACTGATGAGACCTTTGCCCTGCATACTATGCGTATGGCAAAGTCTCAGCCACCCATTGCTGAGACATTCGGTGTTAATTTTACAGCACAAGCTTCATGGGTTATAGGCAGCCTGGCGGGATATCTGGCAGGTGGACAAATCGCGGATGTCAGACCGGTAGGACTTGATTACGCACTTCCAGCTATGTTTATAGCCCTTCTTGTGCCTCAGCTGGTAAAGCCGGTTTATCTTGTGATGGCGGTTCTGGCGGCAGTCATTTCTGTCACCTTGTGTCTGCTGGGTTTTAGTCAATCTCACGTAATTGCAGCCACGGTGATAGCTTCCACCGTAGGCCTTGGAGTGGAACAATGGATGAATCGCTCGTCTTTTTAACGCTACTGGGAATGGGGGCGGTTACCTACATTCCCAGACTGTTACCGATGTTACTGCTCTCCGGGAAAAATCTTGCACCCTGGATTGCACGCTGGCTAAGCTTTGTGCCGGCTACAGTGCTTGCGGCATTGCTAGCCCCTGGATTAGTCTGTAGTGAAGGCCGTCTAGATGTGAGCGTTCAGAACATCTATCTGCTTGCAGCCATTCCCACCTTTTTTGTTGCCTGGCGGTTTAAAAGCTTTTTTGGCACGGTTGCAACCGGAATGGTCTTGGTAGCACTAGTAAGGTATATCACTTAGAACTGCCATTTACCCCAAATCCTTCGTTTTTCCAGCATCATGCATAAACTGGCAGTGTGCGTTAGGACTTAGGTAAAAGGACTGAGTGTTTCAGAAACATAGTGCATTCTCAAAGCAATTTACTCAGTCCTAAACCCTTTAACCTCAGTCCTTTTGCTGTATTTTTAAGCACCCCACGTAATCTGTAAGGCTGATTTCCTGACTTAGGAATAATAGCCAGTTCTAGTCCATTGCCCTAGCCTGTTGCCTCAGTCCGAGCAAAGAGTGAAGTGTTAAGGCTCCAATCACAACAGAACCTCCGATAAGGGCAGCATCTGCAGGCCTTTCACCAATTATCCACCATATTAACAAAGGTCCCAGCACGGTCTCTAGCGGCATAAGCAGGCTGACTTCGGGGGCGGAAATATAGCGGGGCCCGAGGGTGAGCAGAGCAAAAGCTACTGAAAGTGTGAGGCTGAGGGTGACCAGCAGGAGTATAGTACGCATATCCAGCATGGTAAACTCAGCAGGGAAAAAGGCAAAAAGGGCAGTGAGCAGTCCGCTGATTGCTGTTGCAGGGATCATATTGCATGATCTGCTAAGCCGTGTGATTGTGAATGCCCCTGCCATAAACATCGAACACAATACTGCAAATATATCTCCGGTCAGTGTTCCTCCTCCTAGGCCGTCTGAGACAATATATCCGATAGAGGCGATAACGATGATCATGGTTATCATGGTTCGGAGTGGGATGTTCTCCTGCAGAAAGAGGCGACTGTAGAGTGCTGCAAACATTGAGGATGCGCTGATAATGATAAGTGTGTTGGCTACAGTGGTAAAATAAAGCGAGATAACGAAGCAGGTGGTGCTGAAGGAAAAAAGTATAGCAATCCACAATCCCGGTAGGCCAATCCTGCGGAACTGTTCCGGAGTGTTTTTCCCATGAATTATTGCGGTGAGCAGTGTGAGAAAGAGTGCCAGAGTAATCCCCCGGTAAAATAACAGGGACCATTTTTCAATAGCAAGAAGTCGTACGAGCAGTGTATCCGGTGAGATAGCCAGCACACCCGCTGTGGTAATAAGCAGCCCTTTGGCCTGGATGGAAAGTTTCAAAATAGTCCTGTCCTGAAGTGGATTAATGGAGCTGTTGAGTGCAGTCCTTTTTAGAGTCTTGACTAAAAATAGAAGTATCTTTTACGTCATTCAAGCTCTTGAGACATTAAAAAAATATCACTTCTTTTCCAGGTCAACGTAACATTCAGGTGTGAATCTCGGAGTGCAGAGAGCATAAAATATCAGGTCACTATCACCGATATTGGTGATGCGTTGGCGAACTTCAGAAGGGATTCTAACGACATCTCCATTGTTTACTTCGGTGGGTGGCAACGTGCCAACTTCTACCAGGCCTCTGCCTGAAAGAATGAGATACCTCTCTTCAACTCCTTTTAACAGATGCCAGGCTGTTGTAACTCCAGGCTCCACTCTTGCTCTGGCGATAGAAAGATTTTCATCATTGTGATCGTTTGATAATTCACTGATAAAGCATCGTTCTTCTGTAAAGAATTCAGCCGGATCAGTAGTGTGTTGTATTGACGTTTTCATGGTTTGTAAGAGAAATTTGAGTAATGCAGGTTAGGAGAGATATGGTTAGTTCACAACATCTGGCTAATATACCCTAAAAAAACTGAAAGGGCTGGTTTTGTCTGAGGGGCTATCGAGAGGTTGTTTCCATTCGATAGATCATTAGGAGGCTGTCTGAGAATGGCCTTATTCTCAAAATTCCTATTCCCGGAAAGCCTCCCCGATGGTTCATGATCCAGGCATGTTTTCGTTGTTTACCGAAGGATAAAAATTGAACACACAACGCTGATATTGAGCCAGTGGCGAGTTTTCGGTCAGGAACTATCAAGAAGGTCGGATACTTTTTATGGAAAGTAGTTGATAGAGCCAGGAAGGCTGAATTACACTGGTTCCTCCCTGGCTGTATGAGGTTAATCGGAGAGGAGTTTAAACGATAGCTGCATACGGGTTCTATAACAGAGCCCTTTTTCTCCTTCTATTTTCATGTCCAGTTTGGTGACTTCGGCGACGCGGAGGTCCCTTATGCTGAGTCCAGCAGATTCTACAGCGTTTTGAGCAGCTTCTTCCCAAGAAACAGGGCTGGTTCCTACCAGTTCAATCACTTTGTATACACTTGATGACATGAAGATTCCTCCTTTTACAGCTGTTTTCTGTGGTACCTGTTGCGGCATTCGTGTCGCAGGGACATGTGAAGGCTGTGTAGTGCCGAACAGGTTCATTTGCCGCGAGCTGGCGTGTTTAGCCTGCAAGGTGGTGCTGAATAAACTGACAAACATTTGGAGAACTATTTAATTATAGCGGTCTTGGTGATGAAAATGAAGATGAAAGGGAAGGCTATAGCGGATTGTTGCATTTGGGGCATGTGTTAGGTAGGGTTGGTGTCATATACAGGATGTATATGAAGCCTCCCGTCGGAAATATTGTGTCGACGGGAGGCTGCGGAGGAGATACATGCTACAGCGGATTTTTTATGACATTGTTAACACATCTTTTAATCTGAAACGCAAGTGCATCGTGAGTTACAGAGCGATCTCTACTGGTTGTCGTTCAGGCGCGGCCACAGAATTACTCAGCAGAGGTCTTTTGTTTTTTTAGAAACACAACTCCTTAAGAGGTACGCCTGCAAGTGTACTTGCCTGCTGCACGCCTTTAGGAAATAAATTGTAAAAATACTGCGGGGTACCTTTTTCAGCTCCATGCTTTTTGGCAATCTGGGCTGCAACAAGGCGTACCACAGGGTAGCGTTGACGCTCTTTGTAGGTAGCCCTGATATATTGCAGAGCGGTGTGGTGCTCATCCTGCAAGCTGATGTCTGCTTTTTCCGCTAACCAATTCAGGATGTCTCCGTCCCAGGCATCTATGTCCGAGAGTTGATTGTTGTTAGTGATTGTATACTCTTTGCCGTTGACTTCGATTGTGTACCTAGGGTCTTTCATTGCTGCCTCCTGTTTACTGAAAACTGCTTCGAAAAGCTTTACTTCAGAAAAAACGTTACAGATGTTACATGAAAATCCCTCCCTGAAGAGGGCGCCGAAAAACTGGTACTGATATTCATTGCTGCTATATCCTGACACGCTGTGGAGTGCTACTTACAGCATGTTATTTTCTTATGCACATTATTCGAATACCACTCCAAATGAGCAAATGCAAGAAAAAAACGACAAGGTACTACGCTGTGTAACCTATTATAATTCCGTGTAAAAATGGCACGACTGAGTGGTATGCTACGCTGTAATATTAACTGGAACAACTGTTAGGTATTGATGGCGAAACGGAGATGTCAGCGGTAGATTTGAGGTGTGGTGCCACCATCCGGTAAAGCTAAAAATCAGATAGGTGGCAGGCAGTTCACGGAGGGGAGCACAGTATAAAAACGATCAATTACGGAGTTGTTGCAAATATTTTTCAGCAATAGTGGGTGGAGAGGCATTTTCATACTCCTGGAGCGAAGAACTGCCTTCTGCATCTATTGTGTGTTCATATTCAACTCCCCAATCACGCATTTTAAGGAGAATCGGGATTAACTGAACACCCGGGGGTAATAAAGAGTATTCGACCTTTGGAGGGATTTCACGGTAAACTTCTCTATGAATCAATCCATCTTTTTCGAGTTCACGCAATTGGCGGGTGAGCATTCTCTCTGTCACGTCGGGAATTGAACGGCGGAGTTCACCAAATCGCATCACGTTTTCCAAAGCCAGCTGGTAAATAATGATCGGTTTCCATTTTCCGCCCATCACCTGCAGTGTAAGCTCAAAAAAACATCTGTATTCTTTTTCTCTATATTTCTTAACATTACAGGGTTTAACCATTGTACGAACCTCTATACTATACTTTTTGTCAGTACCTGCTAAAAATGACAGTACTTGTGGTGATTGATGACGGCTATTATATTCCCCCCGTATCTGAGTGCAAGAAACAAAACGGGTTCGAGTGGTATTGGATCAAAAAAAATCTAAATGGGTGAACAAATGTACGCATTAGCGATAAATGGAAGTCCACGTAAAGGTGGTAATACCGAAATATTATTGAAGTCCGCATTGGCACCACTCCAAGGTGCTGGTTGGGAAACAGAACTTGTACAGGTCGGCGGCAAGCCTGTTCGTGGATGTATTGCCTGTGGAAAATGCGGTGAGAGAAAAAATCTGAAGTGTGCCCTTGATAAAGATATTTTCAATGATGTGATGGCTAAAATGGTCAAGGCTGATGCGCTTATTCTTGGTTCGCCAACGTACTTCACAGACGTCAGTTCGGAGATGAAAGCGATTCTAGATCGTTCAGGCTATGTCGCTCTAGCCAACGGTAGCGCATTCAAAGGGAAAATCGGTGCAGCGGTTGTGGCAGTACGACGTGCGGGTGCAACACATGTTTATGACACCATTAATCATATGTTTTTGATAAATCAGATGATTGTGCCAGGTTCAACGTATTGGAATCTTGGAATCGGACGGGATAAAGGCGAGGTGGAGTCTGATGCGGAAGGATTACACAATATGGCTAACCTTGGCGAAGTCATCGCCTGGCTTGGTGCAGCAATACAGCCGCATAAAGAGACATTTCCTGAAACCAAATAGCAGATATCTGCAGTGAAAATTTCACATGCAGGTGTGTAAAATACAAGCGGCCACATCCAATACTGGACTGGCCGCTTTGGTGTTTAAATGACGTTGTAGCGCTGAGTCATGCAGCCGGCGGGATGCGTTTGTAATAATAGATGGTAAATGGTTCGGTTCCACCTGTATGGCGCTCTTTTGCGATTTCCTGAAAGTCATAATCTGAAAATTCAGGAAAATAGATATCTCCGTCTACAGCTCTGTCCAGAACTGTAAGGATAATATTGTCTGCAAAAGTGAGTGACTCTACAAAAATAGAATGGCCGCCAAGTATGAACACCTTTTCTTCGCTGCGAGCAATAGAAAGAGCAGACTCGAGTGAGGTCGCAGTGTCTGCACCTTCTATAGTGTAATCAGCGTTGTGACTGACAACGATATTTTGTCGTCCCGGCAATGGCTTCTTAATCGATTCGTAGGTAAGGCGTCCCATGATGACTGGATATCCCAAAGTTGTTCGTTTGAAAAATTTAAGTTCTTCAGGGATATGCCATGGTATGGTATTGTCGCGTCCAATGACCCGGTTGGTTGCCATAGCTGCGATAAGAATGACTTTCATATTTTCTTCATCTAACATGGTAGAGTTGAAAAAAATCTTGTAATTACTGAGTGTTCGGTTAAATATTACAACAACTATACATGCCGTAGAGGTTGTTTGTCAATACTGTCCGCAATTCCACGTGAGTGAGGTAGTTGAAGTTGTTGAGACATGCAACTTGCAGGTTCACTGATTAAACAGGTAAAAAAATCTGTCTCGATTAACTGTTATGTGATTTGAGCGTTGTCTCTTTAGGATACACTGGAGCAATGCGAAATGGTAGACCTATATCCCCCCTTTCCTGAATAAATGGTCGACGAATAGGTTGAGATGTTGTTCCAATACGTCGCTCAGTATGCAACCGACAGGTTGCATGCTATGACCGGTTTTCCGATGTAGCAGATATCTGTAAAAAGCAAGATTAGAAGATTGACAGCAGGTTGTTTATGCGCTGGGAGGAGTGTAATGAAGATGCAATGTCCCCATTGCGGGGTGAAAGGTTCGGTAGACGATTCCTACGAAGGCAAAAAGATGCGATGTCCCAAATGCACTGGGATATTCATAGCAGAAAAAGAACAGGCGCTGGTCGAAGACATTCTGCAGGAATTTACAGGCCATAACATCAAGCAACCTGTGAATCTGGTACAAACGTCTCCTGAGCAGGATGCCCAGGAAGAAGAAATTAATGACCTGTTGAATGAAGAAGCTATATCGGCAGAGATAGTGCAGGAGGGTATTTCTGTAGATGAGTCTGAGAATGCTGATGAACCTGAGATGGTTGAAGAGTCAATTGTTTTAGATGACCAGGATGATATCACAGAGCTTATGATGGAAAAAGACACCCTCACTGATGATGAGAGTGTTGAGGAAATATCCCTTAAAGAGCCTGCTGATTATGATCCTCCGCTGGCTAACTCTTTGCCGGATGAACCGATAGACAATTTTGACAGTTTTGAGGATGAGCAGGCACAGATAAATCTGACAGAACCACCAACATGCGGTCGTTGTGGTAAGGTAGCGGCAGGTAGAGAAGAATATCTTGAACTTGAAGGTAAGCTTTTCTGTCCCTTGTGTGCTCCGGAAGTTGAAGATGAACTGCTTACTGCCGCTCAGGCGGCAGGAGCTGTTGCGGGTAACGTTGGGACGCCGGTTGCAGGATTTTCCTCTGTAGCAGATTCAACCACCTCCGATGACTGGGAGAACTTTACAGTAGGTGAGGCACTGAGGCGTTCCTGGAAACTGACCAGTGGTGTTAAGTTGCCTATGTGGGGCAGTCTGCTGGTTATGACTCTTGTAATGATTGTGATCGGTCTTGGAATTGAGCTGGTTTCAAAGTTCGTCTCCTCTGATGTTGCGGGAGTTTTGGTGATAGTGGGGGAGATCGCCAACTACATAGTTTCTACCGTTCTCACCGCCGGCCTGATGTATATGGGAGTTAAGCGTGCAGCGCGCAGGCAGGTGGGATGGAAGGATGTATTCAGTGGTTTCAATGTTGCAGTGAAGATAACCATTGCTATGATTTTACAAACAATCCTTATCACTGTCGGTATGTTCCTGCTTATTTTGCCGGGTATTTATCTGATGGTAGGATATATGATGACTCTGCCGCTGATAATTGACCAAAACATGTCACCCTGGCAGGCAATGGAGACATCACGTAAGGCTATCCATAAGGTCTGGTGGAAAATTTCTGGCCTATATCTGGTGGTCAGCCTGATTGTCATGGTGTCAACAATACCTGCGGGTATTGGTCTTATCTGGACTATTCCTATGTCTATGGTTCTTGTAGGAGTTGTTTACCACTATCTTTTCGGCAAACAGAAAATAGCTGACTAAGCAACTAATAGATGCATAATAAAAAGAGGCGCAGGGAGTAGGCTGTATACTATTCCCAGCCTCTTTTTTTAGTTAGTGCTTGAATGAAAACCTGCAATTTTTTTCAAGTTCAAGACGGGCGATAATTTTAAGCGGAAGAATACACTAAGTATCTCGGAGTCTCGTGCCTCGCTTACCGGGAGTCTCGTGCCTCGCTTACCGGGAGTCTCGTGCCTCGCTTACTTAAGGGTTAAAATTTGAGACCAATGAAGAAATTGAGGGAAAATGGCTTTTTTTTGGTTGAGCATTAGTTAGACATGAGGAGAAAAAATGGATCTTAGTACACCAAGTTTATTCTGGTTTGTTGGCGGTATCGTTTTGTTTCTTCTTGAAATGTTTGTTCCTGGATTTGTGTTGTTTTTCTTTGGTACAGGAGCTTGCCTCACGGCACTTGTGACGTTAATTTTCGATCTGACCCTTAATGGTCAGATCCTGGTGTTTATCTTTGCCTCATTATTGTCGCTGGTTTTGCTTCGTCGTTATGTCAAAAACACCTTTATTGGTGATTCCGTGGCTTCAGGCAAAGATAGTGCGCTGGCTGCACATGGTACCAGAGTAGAGGTGATAGATGAAATTGTACCGCCAGCTGAAGGAAAAGTGAAATATTCAGGTTCAACCTGGCGGGCACGTGCTACAGAGAAAATCGAGGCTGGAGAGATTGTACAGATCATCGAACAGGATGGGCTGATCATGACTGTTAAAAAGCTGGAAGATGCATAGTTGAAAACCTTGCATTTCCTTGCAACACGGGGAGATTACCATGGAAGCAAATTTAATTGCTCTTGTAGTTCTATTAGTATTTGTAATTTTTGTACTTGTAAAGACTGCTGTGATAGTTCCTCAACGGACGGAAGTTGTTGTTGAGCGGCTTGGGAAATATCGAACAACATTGGATGCTGGGTTCCATATCCTCATTCCATTTATGGACAAAGTGGCATATCGACGGTCACTCAAAGAGGAACCGATTGATATTGCAGCTCAGACCTGCATCACTATGGATAACGTGACTCTTGAGGTTGATGGAATCCTCTATCTTCAGGTTGTGAATTCCAAAATGTCAGCATATGGAATTGAGGATTATCATTTTGCAGCATCTCAGCTGGCTCAGACCAGTCTGCGTTCAGCTATTGGTAAAATCACACTCGATTCAACTTTTGAGGCCCGCGAAACACTGAACGGCCAAGTTGTTAATGCACTTGACGAAGCGGCCTCAAACTGGGGCGTAAAAGTTCTGCGTTATGAGATTAAGGATATCCAGCCTCCACGTACTGTACTTGAGGCGATGGAAAAACAGATGAGGGCCGAACGTGAAAAACGGGCGGAGATTGCGCGATCTGAAGGTCAGAAGCAGGCAATCATTAATAAGGCTGAAGGTGATCGGGCAGAAGCTATCTCACTGTCTGAAGGTGAGAAAATGAAGCGAATCAATGAGGCGGAAGGTCGTGCTCAGGAGATTCTGCGGGTTGCAGAAGCTAACGCAGAGGGCATTCGCAGGATAGCCGAAGCATTGTCAGCTCCAGGTGGGCAGGAGGCTGCAAATCTTGATGTGGCCAAGAAGTATATCGAAGAGTTCGGTAAGTTGGCAAAAGAGAATAATACCATGATCGTTCCTGGTAATCTGACCGATATTAGCGGCATGGTTGCAACCGCAATGTCAACATTGAGTCATGTTAAAGGCACAGGAACAACAGGAACAACAGGAACCAGTCAAGGAGCTTGATGTACGTTATGCTTGAGGAGATTCAACGACCAGTTTTGGGGGAAATGTGCTGCATAGTAAGATAGGTAGAATTCATCCAAGGCCATTTATCCATCTCCTCATGGTTGTCAGTGCTATCCTCGTTTCCACATCGTTTACAGTTGGGGCTGCCATTGCCGCAAAGCTTGATCCGGCAGTCCTGACGTTGTTACGTTTTTCAATAGCAAGTGTTATTCTTGCTCCGCTCATCCACCATCGCTATTCTCTTCGTGTTTCCTGGTCAATGCTTGGCCGCTGTTCCCTTATCAGTGCCTGCCTGGTTATTTTTTTCTGGTGCATGTTTCTGGCTCTCAGATATACAACCGCCCTGAACACCAGCGTGATTTTTACGCTCGTGCCGACGATTTCATCGTTTTATGCTTTATTGCTGGTTGGTGAACGATTGCGAAAGTGGCAGGGGATTGCACTTTTGGTAGGGATGACCGGTGCGATATGGGTAATTTTTAAGGGAGATCTAGGCGCGCTACTCTCTATGGACTGGAACAGGGGTGATCTGATCTTTCTTGCAGGCTGCTTCTGTATGGGATTTTACACCCCCCTGGTCAAATGGCTGCACAGGGGGGAGTCGATGTTGCTTATGACTTTCTGGGTTCTTGTGACGGGTAGCGGATGGCTGGTGCTGTTTGGCGGCAGCCATCTTATCGCGGTGGACTGGGCATTGATTGAAGCGACAACCTGGGCAGGAATTCTCTATCTTGCCTTTTTTACAACGGTCATCACATTTTTCCTCACCCAGTACTGCATTCCGTATATCGGACCAACCAGATCAATGGCGTATTCGTATCTTTATCCGGGATTTGTGTTGTTGATTGATCTTGTGCTGGGAAATGGCCTGCCTCCATTGAACGTGCTGCCTGGGATCGGTGTTGTTCTTTTGGCAATGGTTGTTTTGCAGGTCCATTCCGGGGTGGCAGAGAACGAGTTGTAAGCCACTGCTCCGGATCACGTAAATTGTGCCTGAACGAAAACCTGCAAATTTTCTAAAGTTCAAGGCGGGCAATAATTTTAACTGCGAGAATATACTTCGTATCTCGGAGTCTCGTGCCTCGCTTACCGGGAGTCTCGTGCCTCGCTTACCGGGAGTCTCGTGCCTCGCTTACCTGAGCATTGAAATTTGAGACCAACGAAGAAATTGGGGAAGTTGGCGGTTTTCAGTCGGACACTAGAGAGAAAGTCGATTCTGAAGTGTGTGCAGCACCTTTGGCGGAAAGGGTGCTGCTGTATAGATGGAATCTGTCGACTGAAAAAGGCGGAGTCTCAAAAAGACTGTTTCCGGCAAGGAACTGTGTAACCCGTTTTATCGGGCTGTTTCTCAGTCTGGCAAGGGTTATGTGCGGGCTGAACTTCCTCGTATCTCTCGGAATGCCTATTTCCCAAAGTACTCTTTCTATATCATTTCTAAGTTTTATCGTCTCGATTACGGGATCAATCCCAACCCAGAGTACGCGTGGATTTCCTCGTGGAGGAAAATGACCGACATGTTTCAGGCATATCCTGAAAATGAGTTGGGAAACGGTTGCCAGTGCTTCATTGATATCCTCTATTAGACTGGTCTCCACATCACCTAAAAATTTCAGAGTAAGGTGGAGTTGATCTGTAGGGACCGTCCGTGAACCGGGAATAGAACTACCCATTCCGCAAATGAGCATGCGGATATCGTCGGGAATATCTATTGCAATAAAGAGCCGTTTCATGACTTGTCGGGTGTGAAAAGTGGTCCTGCTTCTGATGCGAGTTGCATAATGGCCTCGTTTGCCAGTGTCAGACCGAAAATACCGGTAACTGTGGGCAGGCTACCGAGTACGTTACGTTCCCGTCCTCTGTCTGAATGTGGTGTTTCACCAACCTGAACATCTTCGTTTGGCTGGGTGTAGTCAAAGTCAACCTTCTCAAATGAATAGACACAACTTATCCCGCGGTCAACCCCCCTTCGGCGAAGCCTCTTACGCACATGTTTTGCCAGGGGGCAATTGGTTGTAGAGAAAATATCGGCTATACGCACCTTTGTGGGATCTGTCCTAAGTGCCGCCCCCATTGAGGAAAGTGTCGGTATTTTTCGTTCATAGGCACCAACGAGCAACTGAACTTTCGGATTAAGTGAGTCGATGGCGTCTATGAGAAGATCAGGGGCTGGCTCAAGTATAGTATCAAGTGTTTCTTCTGCGGTGAAGATAGGAAGGGCTTCAACATTACAGGCTGGGTTGATAGCCAGTACCCGCTCTTTGGCAGCGACAGCCTTGAGCATTCCAAGAGTAGACTCAAGGGCAAGAATCTGCCTGTTTATATTGGTAGGCTGGATGGTGTCAAAATCAATCAGGCGAAGATTGCTGATACCGGCACGGGCAAGACCTTCGACAACATAGCCGCCGACAGCACCAAGGCCGACAACAGTAACAGTGCGGGATTGAAGTCGTTCAAATCGTTCCTGGCCAAGCAAGCGCTGAATTCGTGAAAAGCGTTCCATAAAATCACAATCGAATAAGAAAAATATAAAATATCGTGTTAACTGGTGTCTGGAGGTATGCTTCAGGCAAATACCGAACAGACATCTGTAAACTGTAAGGGTACAGGCCTATTCATTCCAGGAAAAAATCCGTGAGGCAATAAGCAGAAAGAGCAGGGTGGTAAGAGCAAGTACACTGCACTCCATCTGTACATCAGAAAATGTCGCCGCTTCGCTCATTACCTTTCTTGCTGCTTTAAGTAAATGGGTTAGCGGGAAAAGTTGAGAGAGGGTGTGAACCCATTCCGGCGACCCTTCCAGAGAAAACCACACCTCAGAAATAAACATCATTGGCAGGGATATAAAGTTTAATACACCACTTGTAAACTCTTCACTGGTTCCGCGTGCCGCGAGAATGAGTCCGATGGCCGAGAGGTTGAGTCCACCAAGGAAAAATATAAAAAAGAGTAGCGGGTACGAGCCGAGCATCTGGAAATCAAATATCATGTCGGCACCAATCCATACAACCACCAGCGTGAACATCAGAACAAATATCCGCGAGAGCATCAGGGCGGTAAGGTATTCGAAGGCAGTAAGAGGCGTTGCTTTCAGCCGTTTTAGTGTACCGTTTTTACGGTAACGTACAACAATATAGCCGACTCCCCATAGTGCGGAAAACATCATGTTCATGGCAAGAATACCAGGGAAAAGCCAATCGACATACCGTGTCTGCATGCCATCGATAACTTGTTTTTCTGCTACACTTTTGCCATCAAGAAACGAGACCAGAAAGAGTTTTTCGGCAAGGCCACCATTAGGCGAAGCATCATTTATCCAATACTTATGATCTGTTGAGTTACCGTCGAGAAGCAGGTCAATTTTATGTTTGCGCAACTTTTCGACTCCCTGTGCTTTATCGGCAATAGGGATAAACGTTATATGTCTGTCATCTTTGAAGGAATCAGGAACAGCTGTTTCTGCAAACGCAACGGATTCGCTTTGCTGCGGGAAAACACCTACTTTGAACTGCGTGTATTCTTTGCCTTCAAAAACAAGACCAATTCCGAGGATGAGCAGAAACGGAAAGGCAAAATTCCAGCCGAAAGCAGCTTTGTCCCTGAAAAATTCATGGTTCCTGGCAACGAAAATTGCCAGCATTCGTTTGATGGATGGAAGTTGCATGATCAGTCTCGCAATGTTTTTCCGGTGAGATGCAGGAAAACATCCTCAAGTGTCGGGGTGTGAATATTCATCCCGGAAAGTTGTATATTATTGCTGGTGAGCAGTTTGAGTGTGCGGTCGATGCTGTCTGTGTAGATAACGCCATTCCCGTCATGTACCTCCCAATGCAATTTAGCTGCTAATTCAGATGTGTTTTCGATACCATCAAAACTGTTGGCCGGGAGGGATAGCGTCGAGGTCTTGCAATGCGTTTCAATAAGTTCGCGGGGAGAACCCTGTGCGATTATCAGCCCACTGTCCATAATTGCAATTTCGTCGCATAAATGCTGCGCCTCTTCCATGGAATGCGTTGTCAGAATTATTGTTTTCCCTTCATCTTTAATCTGCTCAACGATCTGCCAGAGGTTATGGCGGGATTGCGGGTCGAGTCCGGTCGATGGTTCATCAAGAAAGATCAGGTCAGGATCATTTATCAGGGCAAGAGCGAGCATAAGGCGCTGCAGTTGCCCGCCTGATAGCTTGTCATTCTTTCTTTTCCTGAGTGAGCAGAGGTCACAACGCTTGATGAGTGGTTCAATATCGACAGGGTGTGCAAAGAGCTTGTGAAAACTTTTCAGGGTTTCCTCGACGCTGAGATAATTGAGCAGCGACGTATGCTGAAACTGAATTCCAATTTCCTCCCTGAATGAGGCAGTGCGTGGCGAACCTTTATAATAAATAGTCCCTGAGGTCGCAGGGATAATGTCTTCAACGATTTCTATGGTCGTTGTTTTTCCGGCACCGTTAGGGCCAAGCAATCCGAGACATACACCTCTGTCTACGCTAAACGAAACATCATGGACTGCAACGGTGTCCTTGTAGACTTTTTTAAGATTTCGAACATCAAGCAGAGGTACCATAACTGTAATGAATGTAGAGTGTTAGTAGCGAAAAAGCTTCTGTAGTTATTTCAATAATAGCAGATTTTTCAGTTTAATATACAGCCTGAATGTGAAGTTGGTAACATGGTAAATTTATATATGCAAGGAGTAGGTAGAAACAGTTAATGGGGCAAGGCAAGGTTGTGGGAATACAATCAAAGATATATTACGATTAAAAAAATATTGACTCGCAAACGATTCTCGTTTACATATAGTAATAATTATCAATAAGGGGATTCTATGCAGCTTCGAATGACCAACCAGCGGGAAATAATTCTCCGGGAACTGAAAAAGAGCCGAGAGCATCTTACTGCAGATGAGCTGTATGAGCGGGTTAAAAAGAGTATGCCCCGTATAAGTCTGGCAACAGTATACCGAAATCTGGAAATATTGTCTGAAGCTGGAATCATTGCAAAACTTGAAATGAGTGGTCGGCAGAAACGATTTGATTATGATGTTCGTGAGCATGACCACATTTATTGTATAAAATGCCAAAGGGTGGATAATCTTGAATTAGATCGAGATGCAATTCGCTCGGTAAACTATGAATCCGACAAAGGGTATTCAATTCAGGGGTATAGACTTGAGGTTGCCGGTATTTGTCCGGGATGTCAGCAAAAATTACGTTCAAAGGAGAACATGTCATGAGTTGTGGATGTGGAGCAAATACAGTTAGCGATGAGCAGAAGAAGATTCTTGAAGCATTAGTGAAAATTGACGGGCCGTGTGGAACCAAAGATGTCGTTGAAGAGACAGGTCTTGATAAAAAACTTGTCAGTGCGGCTATTACCAAAATGAAAAAGCAGGGTTTATGTGACAGTCCGGCTCGATGCAAACATGGTATCACTGATGATGGTCGTTCTGCTTTGAAGGCATAAGTATTGTAACTGGCAGTATGAATTACAAAAAGCCCCGGGAGTTTCTCCCGGGGCTTTTTGTCTTTACAGAGTGGTATAGATGATGCCGATACGGAGCTGATTATCCATCGGATTAAACAATTTGATCTATATGTCTGGTGCTCTATATTTGATACTTACTTCTTGTGAGCATTGTAAATGCGAACTTCATTCAAAGTAGACATGGTAAACTGCCGATATGCACGAATTGTCTTTACATGAAATCTCCCCCAAACTTGATGCACTGCCTACTTCGGGTATTGATACACTTTTCGAAAAAGGTACAGGTTTGCTTAACGAAGACGGTCAACTGGTAGGTGAACAGATTTATGGCGTTTTTGATGGTGCCACAAGTCTGAGTGGATCTATCTATGACGGACTTACTGGTGGGTATCTGGCATCACAGGCAGGGGTTGAAGTTTTTTCAGAAGACGACAGGTCGCTTACTGAGCTTGCTGCCTTAGCCAATACTACTATCTTTCATAAAATGGAGGGATATGGTGTTGATCTTGATCGAAAGGAAGAGCTATGGTCAACAAGTGCTGCTGTAGTTCGAACACAAGGTAACGAATTGGAGTGGTGTCAGGCGGGTGATTGCCGTATCCAGCTTATCTATACTGATGGATCAAGCCGCCAGCTTGTAGAACCACCCGATCATGATGCAGAGACTCTTGCGCTCTGGCAGAAAATAGCACCTGTCAGTCACCAGCCGATTCATGTTGCCCTCGCTGACAAAATTCTCGAAGTTCGCCGCAGGATGAATATCGACTATGGAGTGCTCAATGGAGAGCCTGATGCGCTTAAATTTGTACGTAGCGGCGTTGAGTCGCTAGATGATGTTTTCGCAGTTCTGCTTTACACTGACGGTTTGTATGTCCCTGATCTTTCATCCGGCAGATCCCACGCACAGGAAATCCTTTCACGCCTATTTATCATGGGTGGGCTTGAGGCTGTTCATCATCATATTAGATTACTGCAGGAAAGTGATCCTGATTGTCTTCTATATCCCCGCTTTAAAACCAGTGATGATATCAGTGCGATAGCACTATATCAATAATATTGAACACTATTTATAGTTAATTGCTGCTAATCCACCGATTTCGGTTGCGATTGGAGTGGTGTGCGCATTATAGTTTCAGGTTAAGAGCATTTGCCAGATGGTCGAAGTTGAACCCACTATTGAACGGCCATAAGCAGATAGGGAGTTTCCAGACAGCTTCTCGTGTCAGGAGCAAGTTGATAATCCGCAAATTCAATAACGATTCCGAGTGACCATGAAAAAGAAAGATGAAACGAAAGGTGGTGGACTGTTCAGAAAGATCAAAGCACGACTTTCCAATAGCGAGAAAGAAAAAATGAAGACCGTGCCTTTGGAGGAAGATTCTTCTGTTTCAGAAAACCTGCGAATGATGGAGGAATATTCATCTATCAAGCAAAACCCTGATCATATTACCGGATGGGATTTTGACCGGGCATTCGATTTTCTCGAGAACTATCCTGACTCTAGCTACGTTGCTAAGATAAAAGAAGATATGTATTCCACCAATAGCGAAACCTTGAAAGGATTGAGCTATCCGAGTGCCGTAAAAATACTCCAGCAAATGCCTGACCATCCTGGTGCTGCGTCTATTTTAAACGGTATGAGAAAGGTGGAGAAAGACTATATCCGCGAGTTGAAATCTGATACTATCGCCTTTATGCTCGAGGCTATTCCCGATCACCCGCTAAAGGTTGAACTGGCCACTGCACTTGCCACAAAGAACCTGACCAACGCTTACGACTTCATACAGAGCAATATCGATCACCCATGTACCAGAATCGTTATCCAGGCAATGTTTGAGCGCGATGCAAATATCGCGACACTGCTGTTGCATGAGAGTATGGATCACCCGCAGGTGGATGCAATATTCGAGGGTATGTATTCAATCAGCGAAGCAGCTGTTGCCAGGCTGATGCCTGACGCTATCATCTTCATTCTTGAGGTGGCATCTGATCATCCGTATGCCGATCAGCTTCTTGAAGCGCTTGTTGAAAAGAATTACATCAAGGCTTTCGACTTTGTTATCAGCAACCCGGATCACCAGCTTGCGGGTCAGCTCGCTGAGTTGATTGGTAAGAGAAAACCTGAACTCACAGCACTTCTGGAGAAAAACGCTAGCTAGTTTTTAACGCGCTAAACTAAAGCGCTTTAGAGCATGGGTTGAAAATAAAAATCCCCGACCATGAAATTCTGGTCGGGGATTTTTTTTGTTCCAATATCTATCACATGCTGAATGGTATGCGATAGATACAATGAAAGACAATTATTCTGCCATCATCTGTCGTAAGACAAATGGGAGGATTCCACCGTGTTCGAAATAGCTTACATCAACTTCGGTATCAAGTCGGGAGATAACGGTAAAAGAAACCTCTTTGCCATCTTGAGCGATGCTTCGTACCTTCAGCTCTTTTCGTGGAGCCATGTCTGCAAGGCCTTCTATAAAGAAGAGTTCATCCCCTTTGAGCCCCAGTGAACCAAGGGAGTCACCCGGGCTGAATACAAGCGGTAATACGCCCATACCTACAAGGTTGTTGCGGTGAATGCGCTCGTATGATTCGGCGATAACCGCTTTCACACCAAGCAGTGTACTGCCTTTAGCAGCCCAGTCACGCGACGAGCCTGTTCCGTATTCTTTGCCGGCCAGCACAATGAGCGGCACACCTTCCTGCTTGTATTTCATGGCGGCGTCGTAGTTGTACATCTCTGCACCCTCCGGGAACTTAAGAGTGAAGCTGCCCTCTTTTGGACTTACCATCAGGTTTTTTATCCTGATATTGCCAAACGTTCCGCGCATCATTACTTCATGGTTGCCACGCCGTGAGCCGTATGAGTTAAAATGAACCTGTTCCACACCCTGCTCGATCAGGTATTTACCAGCCGGATATTCGGGAGGAATGGCACCTGCAGGCGAGATATGATCGGTTGTAACGCTTTCGCCAAGCAGCAGAAATGCCCTGGCATCTTGCACATCGCCAGGCATAACCGGTTCCTGAGTGAAACCATCAAAGTACGGCGGCTTTTTGATATAGGTGGATTTTTCATCCCAGGTGTAGGTTGTACTCTGAGCTACATTCAGATTATCCCAGAATTGATCACCGGAGAAAATTTTACTGTACTGGAGAGCAAAGCTGCTCTTGGTTACATACTGTTTTACCAGCTTTTCAATATCTTCATGATCAGGCCAGAGCTCTTTTAGTAGCACGGGATTGCCGTTGGGATCGTAACCGACCGGTTCGGTGGTGAGATCAACATCAACTCTACCCGCCAGTGCAAAGGCCATTACCAGCATTGGGGATGCCAGATAGTTGGATTTTATTTTCTGATGGATACGTGCCTCAAAGTTCCTGTTACCGGAAAGCACCGCTGCGACGTTAAGGTCATGCTCACTGATTGCATCTTCAACTGCCGGATTGAGCGGGCCGCTGTTGCCTATGCAGGTGGTGCAGCCGAAGGCAGTAATATGAAAACCGAGTGCTTCATAGTACGGCATGAGCCCGGAGTCTTCGAGGTAGCTGCTCACGACGCGGGAGCCTGGGGCAAAAGAGGTTTTTACAAACCCCGGTACCTTTAATCCTCTTTTTACAGCTTCGCGGGCCATGAGTCCGGCCCCTACGAGAGCGTAAGGGTTAGATGTGTTGGTACATGAAGTGATGGCTGCGATGACAACACTGCCGTTACCAAGGTACTCCGGAGAGTTGTTCATGGTGATTTCGATAGCCTTGCCACGTGATGGAGGTGCTGTTGCATCAAGAATTGTGTTGAAGGCGGTTTTCATGCCTGAGAGCGCGATCCTGTCCTGAGGTCTTGCAGGTCCTGCGAGTGATGGTTCAACAGTGGAGAGGTCAATCTCAACCCGTGCAGTGTACTCTATCTCTTCTTCGCCATCATAAAACAGGCCGTTGGCTTTGTTGTAGATTTCAGTGAGTGCCGCCTGTTCTGATCGACCGGTTATCTCTAGATACTCAAGCGTCTTGTTGTCGACTGGGAAAAGGCCGAGAGTTGCACCATATTCAGGTGTCATATTCGAGACGGTTGCCCGATCAGGAATTGAGAGGTTTTGCAGGCCGGGTCCGAAAAATTCAACGAATTTCTCAACAACCTTGAACTCGCGCAGCATCTCTGTAATGGTCAGAACCATATCGGTTGCGGTAACGCCTGCGCGAAGACTACCGGTTAGGCGGACACCGATAACTTCTGGTATCGACATGTAATACGGCTGGCCAAGCATTACGGCTTCTGCCTCAATACCGCCAACTCCCCAGCCCATTACGCCGATTGCATTGATCATTGGTGTATGTGAATCAAGACCGACTACGGTATCGGGAAATGCAAGAGTCATGTCATCCATCTCATCAGCGATAACGACGCGCCCCAGATGTTCAAGGTTAACCTGATGACAAATACCTGAATTTGGTGGGACAACCTTGAAATTATCAAAACTTTTTTGAGCCCATTTCAAGAGGGTGTAGCGTTCGCTATTGCGTGAATATTCTTTTTCTACATTCTGGTCGAGGCTCTCTGTGGTACCTGAAAAGTCAACCTGAACAGAATGATCGACAACCAGTTCTACGGGGACCTGCGGATTGACCCTGGCCGGGTCGCCCCCGAGCTCCTTCACCGCATCACGCATGGCAGCAAGATCGACCACCGCCGGTACGCCGGTGAAGTCCTGCATCAGTACTCTGGCCGGGTGATAAGGAATTTCGAGCGGAGCATCGTAGCTTGTCTGCCAATTGGCGATGGCCTTTATGTCGTCTTCATTGACTATTTTGTCGTCATATTTTCGTAAGAGATTCTCGACAAGAATTCTGATGGAATAGGGCAGTCGCCCGATATTGCCAACGCCTTTGTTTGAGAGCTCGTGAATGTCGAAATAGGTATATTCTTTACCGTTGACCTGCAGTTTTTTTAGAAAATCGTTATGATTCATGGCAGTCCCCTTAGGTGAACCCGCTTCAGGTGGATGAGAGTCGAATGGATCGTGTTTTCAGAGAGAAACATGCTATAGTGATCATGATACTGAAAAACAGGCTGTAAGGCGAGTGGAATAGATAATTTCTTCAGGCGATTACCATGATTGATACCTTTATGAAGAGGATTGCCAGGGCGGCAGGTGATATCTGTATTCAGGAATCCCTTACTTTTGAAACTGACGATGTTGAGTATAAAGGTGTAACCGACCTTGTGACCCCTGTTGATCGAAAGGTTGAAGATTATTTACGTGATGAAATCACCAGGCACTATCCGGAACATACGATAATCGGTGAAGAGCGCGGCACATCACAAACTGGCAGTGACAGTTGCTGGATAATAGATCCGATAGATGGCACCACATCCTATGTACATGGACTGCCGGGATATACGGTTTCCATAGCCTTGCAGCAGGGAGGTGAGTTGGTTGCGGGGAGTGTCTATGCGCCGGTCCTCAACCAGATGTTTTTTGCGGAAAAGGGAAAAGGTGCAACTGTAAATGGTAATCCGATAGCTGTCTCAAGGCGACAGACCCTTATTCAGTCGGTGCTTACCACAGGCTTTGCCTGTATTCGTGACGGACAGGAAAAAAATAACCTCGAAGCCTTTAACAGGATTATGTTGAGGGTCCGGGATATCCGCCGTCATGGCTCTGCCGCACTCGACCTTGCCTGGGTCGCAGCCGGCAAGATGGATGGGTATTGGGAGCGGTGCCTGAATATCTACGATGTTGCTGCGGGGGTACTGCTTGTCAGGGAAGCGGGTGGGACTGTGTGTGATTTTTCCGGAGGCAAAGAATATCCAAAGAACGGTATTGTAGCAACAAACGGCCTGGTTCATTTAGAGCTTATGGAACTGCTCGCAAATGAGTAACGTTATTTAATTAAAGCGTATTTTATTAACAATTCGACATTAAAGTACTTCCGTAACGCTCAAATCGTGCTTACCAATATGTTCATGGGGAGGCAGGACAATTGCCTTGACTTTTAAGCTGCTGAAATTGTATTTAAAAAAAAGGCGCTCGCCTGTTGAAAACACATTAATTCACTTATGCCGGTTCTGGTAACCGCTCTTATCAAGGTTGCTGTTAGCCGGTTTTGCAGGGACAAGGAGAAAATACATGGATGAAAAACCGACTGTTTTGACCCCGGATGGCATCGATTCTCCCGAAGATGAGAAAACCGCAGAAGGATCAGACAAGTCATTAATGGTCTCGAAGGATCTGCTTCCGGAAAAACTCCTCATAATTCCGCTTCATGATCGTCCGATGTTCCCGAAGATGATGGGGCCGATTATCGTAGACGATCCAAAGGTTCAGGAAGCACTGATGGAGAGAGGAGAGCAGTCGGGTCCTCTGTATCTCGGTCTTTTACTGACTGTACCTACAGAGGATGCGATGCCTCGGCGACCGGAAGATCCCGACGATTTCTTTAATGTTGGTGTGGTAGTTAGAGTTGTTCAGGCTACTCCGCCCAGAGAGCCTGGCGAGCCGTTGCAGCTTATGGCGCAGGCGCTGGAGCGATTTGAAGTTCTGCATCTCTATCGTAAGGACACTGTTTTCTATGCCGAGGCTAATTATCTGTATAGTGAGAAGATTGAAAACACCGAAGAATTAAAAGCCTATTCAGTCGCGATCATCGACTGCATAAAAGAGCTGGTGGCGCTTAATCCACTCTTTAAAGAAGGCTTGTCTCTTCTTATTGAGCGAATAAATCTCAGTGATCCGAGTGCGCTTGCCGATTTTTCAGCGTCCATGACAACCTCATCCGGCTCGGATATCCAGAAAATTCTTGAGCTTGAGGATGTTCGAAAACGTATCGAAGCATCTCTTGTTCTGCTACGAAAAGAGCTTGAAATATCGAAGCTTAAGGCACAGATTTCCAAGCGAATTGAAGAGCAGCTTTCAAAGCAGCAACGTGAGTTTTTCCTCAAGCAGCAGCTGCAGGAGATCAAGAAAGAGCTCGGTATTGCAAAGGATGATACCCAGGCTGAGATTGAGAAATACGAAAAGCGTCTCAAAAAACTTGTCCTGAGTGAAGAAGCACGTGTCAAGGTCAAGGAAGAGATCGAAAAGCTCAGGCTGCTTGGACCGTCTTCTGCCGAATTCAACGTAAGTCGTGCGTATCTCGACTGGCTGACAGTTCTGCCATGGGGCGTATTTACCAAGGATAATTATAATCCAACCAAAGCCGAGAAAATCCTTGATAAGGATCATTACGGCCTTGATGATGTCAAAGAGCGCATTTTAGAATTGATTAATGTCGGTATTGTAAAAGGTGATCTTTCTGGTTCGATTATCCTGCTTGCAGGTCCTCCAGGTGTTGGTAAAACCTCTATCGGGCAATCAATTGCCAAAAGTCTTGGTCGTGAGTTTTACAGGTTTTCCCTTGGCGGCATGAGGGATGAAGCAGAGATTAAGGGACATCGCCGAACATATATCGGTGCTATGCCGGGTAAATTTGTTCAGGCGATTAAGACCTGCAAGACCTCTAATCCGGTGATCATGCTTGATGAGATTGATAAAATCGGTGCCAGTTTCCGTGGCGACCCTGCTTCGGCTCTGCTTGAAGTACTTGATCCTGAGCAGAACAAGGATTTCCTCGATCATTATCTTGATGTACGGTTTGACCTTTCCAAGGTGCTGTTTATCTGTACGGCGAACCAGCTGGATACCATCCCCGGGCCGCTGCTTGACCGTATGGAGATGATTCAGCTTCCCGGATATATCTTGAAAGAAAAGGTTGAGATTGCCAGCAGGCATCTGATTCCTAAGCAGATAAAGAATCACGGTCTTACAACCAAGCAGATAAAAATTCCGCGACCTGTTGTCACAGCGATCGTTGACGGCTGGGCGCGTGAAGCAGGTGTCCGTGGTCTTGAGAACTGCATCAAAAAGATCATCAGAAAGGCGGTCACCAGAATTGTCAAAAAACCTGATGAGGTTGTAAAGATCAAAAAGGAAGAGCTTGTTGATCTTCTTGGCAAGCAGGTCTTCACTGAAGGAAAGGCGTTTAAGAAGCCACGTGTCGGGGTAATTCAGGGTCTTGCGTATACATCAATGGGAGGTACGACTCTCTACATAGAATCTATTCCTGTTCCAACTGGTAGTCCGGGCTTTAAGCAGACCGGTCAGCTGGGTAAGGTAATGGTTGAGTCTTCCGAGATCGCATACAGTTATGTGCGTTCCATGTTGAAGGACAATAAGGAGGCTACAGAGTTCTTTAAAGAGAGCTTTGTTCATCTTCATGTGCCTGCCGGAGCAACACCAAAGGATGGGCCGTCAGCAGGTGTTACCATGGCGTGTTCACTCTATTCTCTGGCGATGAATAAACCAATTGTAGAAAAAACTGCAATGACTGGTGAGCTGACATTGAGCGGACTGGTTATGCCGATTGGTGGCGTGAAGGAAAAGATCATCGCTGCAAAACGTTCTGATGTTAAGCAGGTACTTTTACCAAAAGAAAACGAAGGCGACTTTGAACTGCTGCCTGACCATATCAAGGAGGGGATTGATGCTCATTTCGTATCCTCCTTCGATGAGGTGTTAAAGATTTGTTTTCCATAGAAACTGAGTAAACGAAAAACATAGTGGGGATGTAAGGTGTCCGCTGGAAGGCCGACAATCGTGAATACACGGTTGTCGGCCTTTTTTGTGTGGTGTGTACGTCATTGATGTTGCGAATTGACGTTCGAATAAAAAGTCCTTGTTTGACGACCACTATCTTGCTTAAATGATTAGAGGTGATTGTTGTTGTAAGACTACGTCATCAAGAATAACACGCTCCTTACGTTCTGAAAGGAGTTCTTTATTACGTACAGAAATATAAAAAAATCAACATGGCCGGTTGCTCCGGTCGTGTTTCAGGGTGGTTAATTATACGACCCTTTTCGCTTTTCCATATAGTTGTTAGCCGGTAAGGACGTGGAATTCATCCAACACTATGGAGGTGCTTGTGATCCATCAATTCGATACGGTTATAGTCGGCTCAGGTGGTGCAGGGCTTTATGCTGCACTTGAAGCCAGTAAGAAATCCAAAACTGCTGTTTTGTCAAAGTTGTACCCTGTTCGCAGTCATACCGGAGCTGCTCAGGGAGGAATCAGCGCAGCTCTTGGCAATGTTGAAGAAGACAAGGCCGAATGGCATGCCTTTGATACGGTAAAGGGTGGTGACTATCTCGTCGACCAGCAGGCGGCAAAGATTCTTACAGAAGAGGCTATACAGGCGGTTTACGATCTTGAGAACCGCGGCCTGCCGTTTAACCGCACTTTAGAAGAAAAGATAGATCAGCGGCGCTTCGGAGGCCATACCAGAAATTTCGGTGAAGGGCCGGTCAAACGTGCCTGTTATGCTGCGGATCGTACAGGACACATGATTTTGCAGACACTTTACCAGCAATGTATCAAAAACGACGTGTCATTTTTTGATGAATATCAGGTGCTCGATCTGATTTTGGAAAAGGATGTCTGCAAAGGCGTTGTAGTCGTTGAGTTGGCGACCGGAGAAATGCATATTTTTGCTGCTAAAGCGGTACTCTTTGCAACGGGTGGTTTTGGCCGGATGTTTAAAATCACCTCAAATGCCTATGCAAATACAGGGGATGGCCCTGCAGTTTGTGCAAGAAAAGGTATACCGATTCAGGATATGGAGTTTTTTCAATTTCATCCTACCGGCATAATGGGCCTTGGTATTCTGATATCAGAGGCAGTCCGTGGTGAAGGAGGCATACTGCGAAACAACAGTGGTGAGCGTTTTATGGAGCGCTATTCACCGACTCTGCTTGATTTAGCCCCGCGCGATATCGTTGCCCGATCAATAATGACCGAGGTTCTGGACGGTAAGGGAATTCGTGGAGACGGTAAAATAGATGACTATGTCTATCTTGATGCGACGCATCTCGGTAAAGAAGTCCTGATGAAGAAGCTTCCGGACATTACAGATTTCTGCAAGACCTACCTGGGGATTGATCCAGCGGATAAACCTATACCAGTATTACCGACAGCCCATTATGCGATGGGCGGCATTCCGACTGATGTTCATGGAAGAGTTCTAAAGGATAAAAATAATACGGTAGTCGAAGGATTATATGCGGCCGGTGAGTGCGCATGTGTATCTGTTCATGGTGCGAACCGGCTGGGGACCAACAGCTTACTCGATCTCGTAGTCTTCGGGCGGCGCGCAGGCCAGCATATTGCTGAATATGTGAAAAGTGCAACGCTATCAGAACCAGACGCATCCGCAGCGGATGCAGCAAAAGCTTGGATTGGCAGGATGACCGATGGCAGGGAAGGTCCACACGGCGGTCATATCACTGATGAGATGCAGACGACCATGATGGAAAAAGTGGGTATTTACCGCAATGAACAAAAAATGGAACAGGCGGTACAGGAGGTTCAGGAGCTGAGAAAACGCTATCTGAATGTGCGTGTGCAGGATAGTGCTAAAAGCTTCAATACCGATCTGCTTGAGATGATTGAATTAGGAAATCTACTGGATCTTTCACTTATAACCGCCACAGCGGCCTTGAAACGGCAGGAGAGCAGGGGAGCTCATAGCAGGGAGGATTACTCAGAACGTGACGATGATGGCTGGCTGGTGCATTCTCTGGCATACCTGGAAGGCGATTCAGTCCGTCTCGACTATAAACCGGTTGATACCTCGATCTGGGAACCCAAACCTCGTACGTACTGAGAATAAAGGAGCCGAGTATGAACATCATCCTTAAAATACAGCGATACAATCCTGATACCGACAAGGCACCATATTTTCAGGAATACACTGTTGAAGCAGGCCCGAATGAACGGCTTCTCGATGCGTTGATGACAGTAAAACGTTTTCAGGACGGCAGTCTCGGGTTTAGAAAGAGTTGCGCTCATGGTGTCTGCGGTTCTGATGCCATGCGGATTAATGGTAATGATGGGTTGGCCTGTAAAACGTTGATCAAAGAACTGGCGGAAAATGATGGTGATATGATCACTGTTGAGCCGCTTAGCCATCTTCCGGTTCAACGTGATCTTATTGTCGATCAGGATCAATTTTTTGAAAAGTACCGGGAGGTAAAGCCCTTTCTCATTAACGATGAAGAAGTGGATGGCCAGGAGCGGATTCAGTCGCGTGAAGAGCGTATGGTCTTTGATGATACAACCAATTGTATCCTTTGCGCCTCGTGTTATTCTGCATGCCCGGTGCTTGATGAGAATCCAAATTTTCTCGGGCCTGCAGCAATAGCCCAGGCCTTTCGCTTTAACGCCGACTCGCGTGATAACGGAATAGACGAACGCTTACAGATACTCGATACTCCAGATGGAGTCTGGTCATGCGATAACCACTTCAAATGCACCAAAGCGTGTCCAAGATCTATCCTGATAACAAAACGAATCAATCAAACGAAAAAGGTGATCAAGGATAAGCGTGGTGAGTAAAGGTGTGGATGCTTTTTGGGAGGATTGACACTTTAAAATTGGCTAATTTATTATTTATTTTTAGAAGGTTACAAGGCGAGATGCGACTATTGAACTAATGGGGTTGTTCTGCATAACGTATGGTTTGACCGTTAAAAGAGGTGACCTATGAAGTATCGTAATGTTTCGTGTTGTATTAGTATGTTTTCGTTTTTATTAGCAATATTTCCTGTTTTGGCAACTGCAGCAGATCATACTCCTGCGCCTTCTCATGAAATTACATACCCGGTCGGCTGGCAGAGTTGGGCTACGATAGCTGTGTCTCATCGAACAGATAATAAAACAATTCGTACTATCCTTGGTAACGATGTTGCTGTGCAGGCGGCACGAACTGGTAAAACTAATCCATGGCCTGACGGCGCAATACTCGGTAAAGTTGTCTGGAAGGATACGCAACTTGAAGATTGGGATGAAGCTACTGTTCCAGGGGAATTTGTTCATGCTGAGTTTATGTTCAAGGACTCAAAGAAATATGCCAAAGACTATGGATGGGGTTGGGCGCGTTGGCAAGGTCTGGAGCAGAAACCGTTTAACAAAGGTGCACAAGTTTGCGTTTCCTGTCATACACCTGTCGAGGAGCGGGATTGGGTATTCACAGATCCTGCGGTATTTCCTAAATAGGCTTCGGGTGGAAACTACGTAGCCAACAAGGAAATTCTATCACTGCATTTAGTGATGTGATATCAATAGGGGAGTCTCGGATGATGAGACTCCCTGGCATTTTTAATGCGGTGTTTCAAAGCTATCAAGCAACAGTTCGGCAGATTCAGGTTCGACTGCTTTAACTTCCGGATTACTGTTTAATATCCGTGCGCAGGAGTTCCAGCGCAAAACCGCTTCCTGGCTTTTCGGGTTGTCATTGCTGAGGACGTTGTCGAAGGCTTCCATCGCTTTAAGAAACCATTCATAGGCTGCTGTTCCAGCACCTGGCCCACCTTTTTTGAGATGGTATTTAGCGCAACGCTCATAAATAACACCAAGGTAATATGACTTGCTGTAACTTCCATCAAGTTTCGGAACAATTTCCTGCGCCTGTTCAAACGAAGGGGTAAGGCCTGAGTGTGGGAATTTATCGGTTAAGGCGAGGAGCAGAGTTATAAGTGCTTCCTGATTATCAGGAGTGGCCGCGAGTATGTCCAGGCAAATGGATTCTGCATCATCAGGCTCGTTGAGTAGTCTGTAACGTTGAGCTCTTTTGAGTGAAGATTCGATTGCACCAGGATCCAGAGCTTTTAATTCGAACATTTCTTCCTCCGTGGTAATACAGATGTTGTGACTGCAGTCGGTGGATAGGTATACTCGAATTATACGATCATGAGAGACAATTACAAGGGTCTCTAATAGATAAGTGATTCTACGAAGACCCTCATTATATAGGTTATTCCGGTAGTAAGTTGTAGAAAAAATTCAGGATGTCTGTGCGGGTAACGATGCCGATCACCTTGCCTTCATGTACCACAGGGAGATGTCCAATATTTTTTTCGAGCATTAACCTGCCGACCTGTGCCGGGATGGCATCAGGAGCAACGCTTTGCAGGTCTCTTGCCATATAGGCTTTAACCGGTTTGTCCCAGTGCTTATCGAACTTGAGTTTCTTGAAGTCCCACAGAACGACAATCCCATGTAATTCATCATTTTCCATAACCAGAACACCCCGTATCTTCTCTTTAGACATCAGGGCATGAACATCACGCATGGGTGTATCAGGCGTGACGGATTTAACAGGAAATGACATCAGGTCAGCAATGCGGGCTCCTTCCTGTTGTTCAGATTCAAGCAGATTAATTATTGCCTGTTTAACTTCTTCTGGGGATTGCTCATCAGTTTTAATGGTGACTGAGCCTGCGCCGGAATGACCGCCGCCGCCAAGTTGCACCATGATCCGACCGATATCAATAGATTCAACACCGCTTCTGCCGATAACAGTGGCACGTCCATTGGTTACGAAAATAACAAATATCGCGTCGACGTTAATGATGGAACGGTACATATTAACGATGCCCGACAGCGTTGTTACCTTGCCATCCAGAGGGACAATGTTAAAGCCGATCTCTTGATCAAGGATGGTACGCTTTTCAGTACCTTTCATCATCTCAAAGAGAATTTCCTTCTGCTTTTCCTCATATGGAGGATTGAGAAAGAATGCAGCGACATTGAGATCCGCGCCCTGCTCAAGCAGATATGCGGCAGCATAGGCATCTTCAGGAGTAGTTGAAGGAAACGTAAGGTGTCCTGTATCCTCGTAGAGCCCAAGCAGCATGACGGTGGACATCAGAGGATTGAGTTCTATCTCACGTTTTTTAAACTCTCTGATAAAGAGGGTTATGGTCGCGCCGATATCTTCCTGACATATCCAGTCCGCCTCAATGTTACCACCATGCATATGGTGGTCCCAGAGATGAATTTCGAGATCATCCCTTTTGCGCAGTTTGTCCATCCTGTCGAGACGTTGCCAGGCGGGGGTGTCGACTACAATAAGCCGTGAAACCTCATCGTGCTTCACCTCCTGTGGGAGGATCAGATTAAAGGCGGTCTTATGGGTTGATAGAAATCGACGTACATTGCGGCTTACTTCCTTTGGGACTACTCCGACGCTTCCGGGATAGATAAGCGTAGCTGCAACAATAGATGCAAGAGCATCGAAATCGGTTTGCTTGTGTGATGTGATAATCTGCATGGTTAAAGAGGTGGAACAAAAACGCGAGAAAGTATAGTTAAATGTTTAAGCTCAATGAATATCCTGAGCCTACCATACTTTCGTGTCGGGGCAAATGGATTCCGTAGATAAAGAGAGGGAGACCGGACATTCAACAAAAGGATATGGCTGAACGTCCGGTATATTCTATACGCATATGGGGTGCTGCTGAATGTTACAAATTAATTCAGCGGATAAATCGGCCTATCACCCTTCTGCAGATAATAGGGCATCATTTTGTCTGCAAGATTGTTAAGAGTTGATTGACGGTTCGTTGGAGAAGGATGGGTAGACATGAATTCGGGAGGTGTTGACCCACCGACTTTCGCCATCTTTTCCCAGAGTGTTGCTGCAGCGCGAGGATTGTAACCGGCGCGTGCGGCGAGTTCTATACCCATCAGGTCGGCTTCAGATTCAGATGTGCGGCTGTTTGGCAGGGTGATTGCCATGGCAGCTGCAAGAGCACTACCTGAAAGAGCTACACCGGCATATTCACTGTCACCGGCAACCATCGCCACACCCATCATACCCATCTGGGTTGCGAGCGCGACTGACATTCTTTCAGCGGTGTGATTTGCCAGAGCATGTGAGATTTCATGCCCCATTACCTGGGCAAGCTCATCATCCGTTGGCTTTACCTTGTCTAGCAACCCGGTATATACAGCCATTTTTCCACCAGCCATACACCATGCATTTACTGTATCGGGTTCATCGATAACCTTTACGCTCCATTCCCAATCACGGGTCTGTGGAAATTGTTGAATAGCCTGAGCAATGATTTTGCCTGTAATAATTTGTACACGGCGTGCGGTTGCTCGGTTTGAGTCAACTTTCCCTTCTTTTTGCAAAGGAAGAAGTGTCTGAACATATGCTTCACGGGATGCACTGATCGCCTGCTCCGGGCTGACGAGCATGAGTTGCGATCGGCCTGTGGGGCTGGTTGCACAGGCTGTGAGGGCAAGCAGAAGAATAGCGCATAGCCAGTTTTTCATTGTCTGTACTCCTTGTGATATGATGCTGAAAAATACAAAATGTTTGGAACATATAGAGTTAAATTGTTACCTAAACAACACAATAGAGGTTATGGGAATGTAAAATATTGAGAATGCCCTTTCCTCCCAGCCCTTTGTCATTTCGATAATAACAATGCTTTAAGGTAAACATAGGCTCCGATATCAACATATGTCTATTCCCGGACAGGCCTCCTTGGTATCACTTTTTTAGGTTACTGGAATTTCTGCCGTAACCGGCTTGTCATCTTTGACAAAAAAATAAGAGTGAATTGGTTGGTTGTCTATTGAGGTAATCTCAAAGAATATGACAAAGGGAAACCACTTCTGGTTTCCCTTTGTCATATTACTAAATAGTAAATCCTGAGGAGTAATCAGGAGTAGATCATCTCTTCTGTTACCATCTTGTCGATGAAATCGAGTACGAACTGGCGTTGCATAGGAGTCGCATGAGCGATGCAGGTGCAGTGCAGATTTGATTTGCTTCTAACCAGAAACTCAAAGCGAACAAGAGACCTTTCAACTTCTACAGCAAGATAAAAGGGGCCGTGATCTTCGTGTCCCTGCTGTGCTTCTGAGAGAAGGTCAGGTGGCAGAACAAACCAGTAGAGACCGACCATCGGTCCTGCAGTGAGAGTTCGCTTAAGGTATGAGTCAATGTTATCCCGCTCCATTGGTGAGAGATCGTCAATTACAAACTGGCGCATAGTGCTCTTTAAAAAGTAATATCAGCGCTGGGAGTTATACCGTGAAGGACCCTGATAGATTCTGCACGGCGCTGTACCGGTACCAGGCTAAAAGTTTTTATCGTCGCTCCGGATCGCGAAATTTCAATAGCATACAGTATAGATTATAGAAAATCAGCTGCTATAGAGGACAGCGGACTTCGTTCACTTTTACTTAAAGTAACATGGCCATAAATCGGCTGGCCTTTCAATTTTTCGACAGCATAGGATAAACCGTTTGAAGAGGAATCGAGATACGGATTATCTATCTGGTTCGGGTCGCCGGTAAGTACCATTTTAGTATTTTCACCGGCGCGACTGATGATTGTTTTCACTTCGTGAGGAGTGAGGTTCTGGGCCTCATCAACAATAACATATTGGTCAGGAATCGAACGACCGCGGATATAGGTGAGTGCCTCAAGTTCGATATGCTGTTCACGCAACAACTGATCAACTTTTCCCTGAACTGTCCCTTCTTCAAAGTTATGGTTCATTCGCATCAGGTAAATGAGGTTGTCGAAAATTGGTTGCATCCAGAGATTCAGCTTTTCATCTTTGGTGCCGGGGAGATATCCGATATCTTTGCCCATAGGAATGATAGGGCGCGAAACCAGGACCTTCTCATAGATTTCTTTTATCAAGACTGACTCAAGCCCTGCCGCAAGGGCAAGCAGTGTTTTTCCAGTACCGGCTCTACCAATAAGGGTAATGAGATTAATGTTTGGATCGAGCAATAAATCAAGCGCCATTCGCTGCTCTTTGGAGCGGGACCTGATATGCCAGGCTGTTTCAGTCTCTTTGTTTAACTGAACGATCGTATCGGCTCCGATGGCACGGCCCATTGCGGAATGTTTGGGGTTGGTTTCATCCTGAAGAAGAATGAATTCATTGGTAAGAAAATCAGAATTTTCGACAGTGATTTTTTTATCCTTATAAAACTGGTCGATGACATTGGAGGCAACTTCCTGTGATTGCCAGCCGGTATAGAGAGAATCAAAGTCGCATTTCTGCTTCTCGAAATCCATTACGGCTATGCCGAGAGCATCAGCCTTGAGGCGCGAGTTGATATCTTTAGATACAAAGATTACCTGTTCACCCTGATTTTTGAGTGAGTTGGCGACGGCGAGGATGCGGTTGTCCGGTACGGACATATCCATGAAGATACCGGGCATATCATGCTTTTCGACAGTGATTTTCAGGATGCCGCCGTTACTCATAACCACCCCGTCCCGAAGGTTACCTTTGGTCCGGAGTTTGTCGAGCCTTCGAATGACGTGCCTGGCACTGCGGCCGAGCTCGTCATTGTGACGTTTAAAACTATCGAGTTCTTCAATAACTGTCATTGGCAGCACAACCGTATTGTCTTCAAACGAGATTATTGACTCAGGGTTGTGCAGCAGGACATTGGTATCGAGTACAAAATATTTCGGTGGTTTTGGTATGGTCATAAATCAAGCCAGGTTGTATCGACATTAAGATCTTCGCAACCGTCTTTACGAACCACAACCATATTTTCCAGCCGGATTCCACCCCAGCCGGGAATGTAGATCCCGGGTTCAACGGTAACTATCATGCCCGCTTGTAATTTCTGACGGGCTCTTGGGGCGACGCGGGGCGCTTCATGCACGGCGAGTCCGACTCCGTGGCCGAGGCTATGACCGAAATATTCACCATATCCGGCTTCAGCGATGACATCACGGGCAGCCTTATCTACGTCAATTCCACAGACACCTGCCCGAACAGCTTTTATACCGGCTAACTGCGCTTTACGAACGATACGATGAATTTTTTTATACTTTTTATCTGCTTTACCCGGAACAAACGTGCGGGTCATATCCGAGCAGTACCCGTTTAACACCAAACCCATATCAATGGTGATTGGCCTGTTTTTTTGAATAAATGCACTTGATGGCACCGCATGGGGCAGGGCACTGTTATCACCGGATGCGACAATAGAATCAAAGCTTGCACCTTCAGCACCTTTTTTGCGCATGGCTGATTCAATAGCAAGCGCGATATCTATTTCTGTCTTTTTAGCATTGATGATAGGGTAGATTTCAAGAAAAACCTCTTCGTTTAATGCGACGGATTTACGAATGAGATCAATCTCTTCCTCATCCTTGATCAGTCGCATTTTCTCGATTAGGCCTGCAACGGGGACAAGAGTAATCCCAGGTTTGGCAAATGCCTTTTGCATAGTCTCATGGGTTGAATGCAGCATATAATCTGATTCAAACCCGAGCTTTTTCATCTCAAGCGAGGGCAGCAGCTTTTTAAGTAGTGCTGTAAGACCACGCTTATACAATTTTACCTTGAGGTGTTGTACTTCACGCTCGGCCTGCAACTTGAAACGAAAATCAGTCAGTAGCAGACCTTCGCCTCGTGCGGGGATGAGCAGCACGCCCGAACTTTCGCCGATATTGTGGTCTACTGCAGAGTATCCGCTCAGGTAACGGCGGTTGTGCGGTTCGGTTACAAGCAGTCCGTCCAGCTGTTTTTTTCGAAGTCGCTTCTGCAGTTTTGCAATGCGTTTGCTGTAATCCATAAAGAACCCTCAAGGTTGCGATGAAAAATTAAGCAGGGAATCATGCAAGGCCGAGTTGCTGCATGATCATGTCCTTTCTTTGGTCCATGGCCTGAATGTATTGACCGTTCAGGTCTTGGTGAACCTTGGACATTTCTTCATTGTATTTCGGGTGCATGCTGGCACGAATCTGAGACGGATCGACACCGCGTCCGGCATATTGCTGCTCAAGCTGACCGCGCATAGCCTCTTCGACCTGCTGGGTCACCTGGTCTTTATGCTGGTTGTACTGTTGCAGTATCTGCTGAAGTTCGGCACAGACCTGAGATACTTCAGCGGCATTGAGAGCCTGGGCAATGGTGATGATGCCATTAAGAGCACTGTCGCTACGTTCCTGGAGTCTTTCGTCGCGAGGGAGAAGCACGTTTCTAAGAAGAATCTTAGTGGCTCCGCTAAATACTGCCTTCTGGGCTTCGGGAGGATGCTGCCCGAGTTCCTGAGTAAGATCTGCAAGAGTATTGTCGAGATAGGCAGCGGCGGCTTTCATCCCGATTTTTTCATTATCTTCATCGTTATTAACGGGTTCTGCTGTGTTGGCGGTCATTCTCGCCATACGTTCCATTACCAGATCCATTGTACTTTTTATTTCTGCCATGGCACACCTATAGTGCTGATTGTTAGGGATATAATAAAAAAATAAACACGCAATGTACAACAGGCCCCCTGCGAGCGCAAAGAAAATCACAAGACAAGTGAGTAGCTGTACGAGGTATTTATTCTTCCTTTAGAGCAAATTATGATTTTCGTTGTAAACGCGCTGCAAAAAAACCGTCGATTGCTTCTGTCGGATGTGGATTAAAGAAACGGTCTTTTACAAAATCATGGGCGTTATCAGGTAACTGTTTGCTGCAATCAGTGATAACGAAATCATCGCGTCTATTTAAAAAAACTTCAATTACATGTTGATTTTCTTCAATCTCGAGGGAGCATGTCGCGTAAACCAGTATTCCCTGCGGGGAAACAAGCTCAGCTGCGTGTTCGAGAATGTTAATTTGTTCCAGTTGATATCGTTCGATATCATCAAGGCTGCGGTTCCAGCGGATATCGGGATGTCTTCCGGTTACACCGGTTCCTGAACAGGGAGCATCGACAATGATACCGTCGAATTGTAATCTGCTGGTACGGCAATAATCCTGGAGGTTTGAAGGTGACACAGTGAGGTGTTTTCCGGGAAAGAGCCGATCAATATTTTCTTTAAGCAATCGCTGGCGCTTTGGTTCCGGTTCAACAGCAACCACCCGTGCATCACGTTTGGCTACGAGCTCTATAATGTGGCTTGTTTTGCCGCCGAGTCCAGCGCATGCATCGAGATAATTACCTTTGTCTTTGAATGGTCCGAGCAACATTGAGGCGAGCTGAGCAGCTTCATCCTGGACCTGGAAAAGTCCCTCTTCATAGCCGGGCAGAGTAATTATAGAACCATTGAAATCCGGGAGCACAATGCTATACGGGCTGTATTTTCCGGGGGTGCTGGTAATATTTTTTTTGCGAAAACGCTCTAAAAGCTCATCCCTGTTAATTTGGGAACTGTTAACGCGCAGTACAAGCTGAGATTCGAGACTGTTTATTCTGCATATACGTTCCATCTCTTCCCGACCGAAGCGCCTGGCCCAGCGATCTGTCATCCAAATCGGGTGGTTAAGTAGCGGCCTTCCTGAAGGTAGAGGTGCGCCCGGAGCGGGTAATTGTTCACGTTGGCGAATCGCGCCTCGAAGGACTCCGTTGACAAAGCCGTGAAGATGTTTTTTGAGACGGGCGCTTTTAAGCGCATTTACCGTTTCGTTTACTGCGGCTGAGTCGGGCACTCTATCAAGACAAAACAGTTGGAAAAGTCCAATAGAGAGTGCACCATAAACGAACTGATCAAGTTTTTTCACAGGCCTGTTACATAATGTTTTAATGAGCAGATCGAGGTAATCTCTTTGCCGCAATACACCGTAGACAATGTTCATGGCCAATCCCCGTTCTGCACCGCTGATACCGCACTCTTCAGCAACGGTATCAAAGAGTGGTTTTACCGGGAACTTGGTACGCTGAAGACGGATGAGCGTTTCGATGGCGGCGAATCGAGATGTTTTTACGACTTTCTGGTTCACTATACAGATGTCCTGTTGATAGATTGTTGATTGTTTGATTGTAACGAATTGCCATCAATACCACAAATGGTGTTGGAATCCACCAGTCTAAATCATTGGCAACACGGGTGCGTAGTGAATGATGTGTACGAAGTAACAAAATATCAACATAAAACAGTAGGGTATAGTAATCAGATCGACATTCACACCTCGATAGAAATCCAAGAGCTATTGATACTGAAATGACCCTGTTAAAGTTTGTATTTGTTTGATATGGTGTGATGAATTACTGAACGTACTCAAGTCATCATGTGGTTTGGAAATATTCCTTGAACCACATGAATCGGCGTGTATGCAGAGCTTTACCCAGAATAACTATATTGGGATAACTCGATAATTCGTCTAGGTGGATTGATTCCTGTTTTGCAATTAATCGCTTTTAAAACGGGATTGCGCAGTATGAAAAATCAGGAGAATGGAATGAAGAGTTTTACCTCATCGCTTATAACAACAGCATTGCTATTACTGGTTTTTGCAGGTTTTGCAGATGCTGCTACCAGGGATGAGATATTGAAAAGAGATTATCTACTCTGCGGTGTATCGACCGGGATCCCTGGATTCTCAAGCGCGGATAGTAAGGGCAACTGGTCCGGTTTTGATGTGGAAATCTGCCGGGCAGTGGCGGTAGCCACTCTTGGGGATGCTTCAAAAGTAAAATTTGTGCCGGTGACAGCAAAAGAGCGCTTTACCGCGCTACAGTCAGGAGATGTTGATGTTCTTTCAAGAAACAGCACCTGGACCCTTACGCGTGACACCTCTCTAGGCCTCGATTTTACAGGTATAAGCTACTATGGTGATCAGGGATTTATGGTGTCGAAATCTCTTGGGGTAACAAAAGCACTGAGTCTTGATGGTGCCGCCATATGTGTGCAGTCAGGAACGACAACAGAACTTAATCTGGCTGATTTTTTCAAACAAAATCATATGACCTATAAGCCGATTATTTTTGACACATCGAATCAGACTGTAAAAGGCTTTGAGTCAGGACGCTGTAATGTGCTGAGTAGTGATCGGGCACAGTTGCTGGCGCTTCGCAGCACTTTTGCTCATCCTGAGGATGCCATTATCCTGCCTGAAATTATTTCAAAAGAGCCGCAGGGGCCTGTTGTTCGCCAGGGTGATGACGCCTGGTTCAATATTGTACGATGGGCGCTGTATGCAATGATTAATGGTGAAGAACTTGGTCTCACTTCAGAAAACATTGAGTCCTTGAAGGGGAGCGACAATCCGGCAATACAACGATTTATCGGTCTTGCAGGCATAAAGGGTGAAGGTCTCGGGATTGCAGATGACTGGGCATATCAGATCATAAGGCAGGTTGGTAATTACGGCGAGGTCTTTGAGCGGACAGTAGGGAGTAATTCACCATTCAAAATACGTCGTGGCCTCAATGGGCTATGGACAGATGGCGGCCTTCAGTATGCACCTCCTATCAGGTGATATGTTTCTTTCACTTCCCACTGCTATATTTACGCATATCTTTTTGACGGAGTTTCCAGACGTTATACCTTCGGTGTGTCATTTGTGATATTCCCGTATTATCAGGTAGTAGCGACCCGTTGAAAAAACTTCAGAGAGCACTATAATTACAATCCTGAGTGTCGAGAGTTAGTGTAGTCATAAATGTTTTTTTGGGGACATTTCCGCTTCTGTCGGTAGGGATGTAATACATGTAATATAGAGGATACTCTTATACGGCAAAGTATGAGAACTGCGAGAAATATGAAAAGAATGAGAAATAGAATCACCGTTTGTACAATGACAGTTACCGCTGCACTTGTGTTGATCTGCTGTCTGGCAAGTCCACTGTTTGCTGATAATACACCTGAAGCTGAGCCGGGTGCCTGGAAAAAGGCGGGGGAGGAAATCGGTGAAGCAGCACAGGCCGTGGGCGAGGCCTCGAAAGAGACCTGGAAGAAGACTAAAGATACGAGTGCCGAAGTCTGGGATAAAACCAAAGATACTTCTGGTGAAGCCTGGGACAAGACTAAGGAAACCTCCGAAAAGGTTTGGGATAAAACCAAGGACACCGGTTCTGATGTTGTCGAAGGCAGTGGTGATGTTGCTGACTCCGCCGTAGAAAAAACGAAAAGTGTCTGGGATAGAACCAAAGACGCCAGTAAAAAAATGTATGAAAAGGCTAAGGAAAAGGTGCATGAAGTGACATCTCCGAAACCTGAAAAATAAGTGCTAAACTGAATAGCTGGTAAAAAGGAGAGTTTTTAACTCTCCTTTTTTATGTAAAAAAAACGTTGTCGCTTGGATCGAGGTGCGTATGGCCGGAAAGGAAGGTGTAATTAAATTTACGCTCAACCACACTGAAAAAGCGTGTATCACTCCAGGTCAGGTTGTTGAAATTGATGGGTGGCGGCATATCATGCATCGGTTACAGCTGATTGGGCAGGATCCAGCAAGATATCAGGGCTATGGATTTGGCAATATCAGTATGCGATTGGAAGATAATCCAGAGAGCTTTATAATTACCGGAACCCAGACCGGTGGTCTGGATCATCTTCAGGCGAAAGATTATGCTCTTGTAACCGCCTGCAACGCCAAAACAAATACTATCACAGCCAGAGGCCGGACCAGGCCTTCCTCCGAAGCGCTGACCCATGGTCAACTCTACCAGCTTGATGCGAATATCAGGTGTGTATTGCATGTTCACTCACCTGATATCTGGAATAATGCAGAGAAGATGCGACTTCAGGCAACGCGTGCTGATGCAGCATATGGAACAGTCGAGATGGCAATGGCAGTAGAGCAGCTTTTTTCAGGCGATGTGGTTCGTAAAAGCAGAATCTTCTCAATGGGTGGTCATGAAGATGGTGTCGTCAGTTTTGGCAGCTGCATACATGAAGCCTGTAATATCATGATTGCGACCCTTGCCCGTACAGAGATGTGTAAGTGAAACCTTAGGGTGTTTAAATGCCACTAATTATCAAGGTCTTAGGAGGAGTGGAATGCTAAAAGTTATAACTCATAAGGTTTCATCGGCACTTCAGGAATGCGAACTCACATTTCTTGAGAGTGAACCAATTGACATCGTCAAAGCGGCAGAAGAGCATCGCAACTATTGTACAATGCTGAAAAAATGTGGCGCTAAGGTAATAACTCTGGATGAGAATGTTTTGTTGCCTGATAGCGTCTTTGTTGAAGATCCGATCATAGTTTTTGACGAAGTGGCGGTTTCAACATCCATGGGTGTGGAATCCCGACGTAGCGAGCGGGAAACTCTTGGAAAATTTTTCACTCAATATCGAAAGGTTGTACAAATCAATCTGCCTGCAAAAATTGAGGGTGGAGATGTCCTTAAGGTAGGAAAACAAATTTTTGTCGGTCAATCTCCACGGACAAATAAAGCAGGTGTTGATGCACTTACTGAAATTCTTAACCCATTTGGCTATGAAGTTATCCCGGTTAAAGTAAGTGGCTGTCTGCACTTGAAAACAGGTTGTACAGCCCTGGACAGTAGTACCATTTTGATCAATCCTGCCTGGGTTGATCCATCACCATTTACCGGCTTTACTATTATTGAAACACTCCCCGAAGAGCCGTTTGGTGCCAACGTCCTGCCAATAAACGAAACGCTCTGTATGAATGCTGCTTTCCCGCTCACCGCTGATCTTGTCAGGTCACGCGGGTATACGGTTGTAACAACAGATATAACTGAGTTTGTTAAAGCTGAAGCTGGTTTAACCTGCATGAGCGTTCCTTTTCAGTAAGATGTGAATTGCCCGTGATCGGCCATGCGAGACAGTCTTCTGATAGTGGTAACGGTACCGGATTATCCCCACAACGGTTATGAGGTAGAATGAGTATGCGAGAGTTCACATCCATGGGAATGGCCATTGACAATGGAAAACTAAAAATTCTTGATCAGACTCTGCTCCCTCATGAAAAGAAGTGGCTGAGTTGTGAAAATGTTGATGCCTTAATTGAGATGATTCAACGGTTGGCAATTCGTGGTGCGCCGGCAATAGGTATTTCATCATCGCTTCTTCTGGCTATTCTTGCAGAACATGGGCATAGCCGGGAACAACTTATAAAAGACGGAGTGCGGTTAAAAGAATCACGCCCTACAGCTGTAAACCTGATGAACAATATCGACAGAGTACTTAAGAAGGTGAGTGAAAACGACTATCCATCTTCGGTAATCAGAGAGGCGGAAAGCATATATCTGGAGGATGTAGGTCTGTGTAAAAAGATGTCCCG
Organism: Desulfosediminicola flagellatus; assembly: GCF_005116655.2. GTDB lineage: Bacteria > Desulfobacterota > Desulfobulbia > Desulfobulbales > Desulfocapsaceae > Desulfopila > Desulfopila flagellata. Next base: position 6,553,101 of record NZ_CP050698.1, read on the forward strand.
TCTCGGAGCGAATATCATTAAAAAGAATGAAAGCATTCTCACCCATTGCAACACTGGAGGACTTGCGACTGCAGGCATTGGTACTGCGATGGGAGTAATTCGTACAGCTCATGAAGACGGGAAGAACATTACTGTATTTGTTGATGAAACCCGTCCTCTGCTGCAGGGAGGACGTCTGACCTCCTGGGAGTGTGGAGAGTTGGGAATTTCTCACGTTGTTATCTGTGACAGTAGCGCGGCAATGCTGATGAAGGCAGGAAAGGTTGACCGAGTATTCGTAGGAAGCGACCGGATTGCTACCAATGGTGATTTTGCAAATAAAATAGGAACCTACTCATTAGCAGTGCTTGCACATTACCACGATGTACCATTTTACGTGGTGGCACCACGGACAACGATTGACCCTGAATGCTTTAGTGGTAAAGATATTCCTATTGAGGAGCGTGATGCTTCAGAGGTGCTCGGGATAACGGGCGGTTTGTGCTCATATACGTGGGCACCAGAAAAAAGTCCTGCCTATAATCCGGCCTTCGATGTTACGCCGGCTGAACTGGTAACAGGTTGGGTCCTGGATACCGGAGTGTTTACTTTCAATGATCTTCAACATGCCAACTGGTGGATGTGTTGAAGCCCTTATCTAAAAAGACCTGAATATTCGGAGATGATCTTTCGTCTCTCACGAACAATAGCATCTGTCATGTAACGCATCTCTTTAATTCATATTTCTTGTACAGGACTTGCCTGGCCCTTTTCCTTTGTTGTTCAACGAGGTGATTTTCAAAAAAACAAAAATGTTGACATGCCCTGAGCACATCTTAGAGTCACCTAATAAAGTTATGGGAATGGAAGTGGTTGTTGATAGTATATCTGTAAAAGTAGAGCCCACATTCTATTCTATTGCCATTTATCAGCTTTTTAGTAGGTGTGGTGTTATGCGTGAAATTTTTGTCATATCATTACGTGGTGTTTCTTTAGCAGTACTCCTGCTTCTCATTGCTACCGCTGCAAGTGCTGCAAGTGCTGCAGATTCTGAACCACCTTTCAGGCGGGGGGAAATTGTAGTGGCCGGTTCCCCTGAGGATATTTCAAGCAGTTTTAAGGTTATAAAATATCTCCCAAATGCAGATCTTACGGTCTATCAGGTCGAGCCGGGTCGAGAACTCGGAGTTGCTATGAGATATCTTCAGCAGGGGAGAAGGGCTGGTCTGAATTATCTGGCAACTGCCTCCCTGACAGTAAATGATAGCTATTTTGTGCCTTACCAGTGGAATTTTACTGCTGTGCAGAGTGAAGAGGCCTGGGATATTTCCACAGGAAGTGGAGTATACGTTGCAGTTCTCGATACAGGTTTGTCGGCAGGCGGCCCTGATGGGATTGGCTGTGTTGGCCCTTCATACGACATAGTAAACGGCGATGCTTTTCCTGACGATGGTAACGGTCATGGAACCCATGTTGCAGGGACTATAGGTCAGTCAACTAACAACAACAAGACCGGTGTGGCAGGACTTGCCTATGATGCGTGCATTATGCCGGTAAAAGTCCTTGATGATAATGGTTCAGGGAGCTTTGCTGATATCGCTGAAGGTGTCTATTGGGCGGTCGATAACGGGGCCCAGGTTATCAATATGAGCCTTGGGACTGATGCGCGGTTTAATATTCGTTCAGATTTTATCATGGATAAGGCACTTGAATATGCCTTTTCTAATGGCACGACGGTTGTCTGTGCTTCAGGTAATGAAGGCTCGAGAAAAAATGTCAGTTACCCTGCTATCTATCCGACAACTATAGCTGTTGGTGCAACTGACTATCTCGACAATGTCACTCGATATTCCAACAAGGGGATCGGGCTGGATATTGTTGCACCCGGTGGAGACACTTTGAAGGATCTTAATGGTGACGGCTATGGTGATGGGATTCTTCAGGAAACGTATCTTACGAACTGGAACTACTATTTCTTTGAAGGAACATCAATGGCAGCTCCGCATGTTGCTGCAGCAGCAGCTCTTGTAATTGCCGTTAATCCTAATATTTCTCCAGCTGCTGTTTTTGAAAAATTAACTTCTACTGCGCTGGATATCCATGAGGCAGGATATGATAAAACTTCAGGACACGGGTTGCTACAGGTCTACAATGCACTGGCAGGAACCACTGCTGGAGAAGTATCTGGCTCAGGAACAGACGTTGACAATGACGGGTGGTCTGTAGAACAAGGGGATTGCGATGACACCAATCCGGATATCTATCCGGGCCATCAGGATTCAAAAGGAAAGTGGGGTAGGGATAATATCGATAATGACTGCAATGGGATTATTGACGGCTGATCCGTTTTGTTATTCATCTATGTTCAGCTTGCAGTGCTGAGGTTGAACAATACAACCAAATTGTCGAGCAATAGAGTGTGAATTGCAGTTAACTCAAAATGTGATTACACGAGGTTGTTCACTACAGTTAAAATTCTAAGGGGTTGGGTCGTAATAGACTCAACCCCTTTTTTACAGGAAAGGCTCTAGAAAATGTGTCAGAGCCTTTCCTGCATACGATGTTCAAATGGCTGTTCTCACCTTTACCTGTCAGGCTGTTTGCTCGTTTAATGCCTGGTTTTCCTTTTCCTGCCGGCATTTCTCCCAGCTCTCTATGAGAGAATGCACTCCAGGAAGAACATACCCATGGGCAGGTATTCAATGCTCTTTATCCTGGCGGTGCGTTAGGCCATGTGTGTTGAGTGTTTCTGGAAAATAGATTTTACAGGTTGTTCCCGTGATAGTCCTGCTGCTTATATCAATATTCCCCCCCCCTTCAGTGATTTTGAATTGTTGAATTGTTGAATTGAATGTGTGCTGCACTTTTTATTTTTTACTTTTGAATTTCATATTGTCACAAATGACCTGTAACTCCAGCATTTTTATTGCTGGTCATAGCAACCATCGTTCTGGTATCCGGATTCAGCTTTGCTTTACTCGTTGATGTTGAAGGTATAATAATAGAGAGAGTAGTATAAAATGACCCTAAGGAGGCTGATATGAAAACTTGGATTTACCTACCCCTGGTGTTTCTGTTGTACGTATCAACTGCGGTTGCCGGCGACAATATGAAGGCATTCCCTCCAGCAGATCCGGGAATGGAGCGTTATGTTCTGAACCTATCGGAGCAGACTGATGAATCAGTTTTCAAAGTTGAACTGATTGTTGGCAGGACGGTTGAGGTTGATGAGCAGAACAGGTATTTTTTTGGAGGACAGATCCAGGCGGAAAATATAGCTGGCTGGGGTTTCACACGATACATCGTTAGAGAACTTGGCCCAATGGCGGGTACGATGATGGCAATTGATCCGAATACACCGAAAATGGAGCGTTTTATATCGCTCGGTGGAAGCCCTTATCTGTTGCGATATAACAGTCGGTTGCCTGTTGTGATCTATGTTCCGGAGGGTGTTGAGGTACGCTACCGAATTTGGTCAGCAGTGGAAGAAACCATGGTTGTTGGCAAAGGTTGATTGAAGACTCGAAAGAGAAGGGGCGATTGTGGCGTGGCGTATATGTCGGCCAGGTCTATTGATCTGCCCCTTTTGATTTTGAACCAGTTAATATTTTAGAGCGGATTCTGTCGTTGGTACCTTTTACGCATCACGTCTTGCAGTTGCTTTGCGAAATTACATGTATGCTTAGCTCAAGGCATGATGCCTGGAGGTGTAGGATTTAACTATGGTGCCATCAAGGTTAACATAATTCAACTGTATGATATCTATTTTACCTGGAAAATCAAAAAACTGAGTAAAGAGTGGCTTTAGTTGATCAAGAAAACGTTTTCGGAAAGAGGTTATGGTGTCGTGACAGGGTTTGTATTTATGGAGATAAGGCGAAAAGAAACAGAATCATAGCCTGCCTGTTCTATTTTGCGGTTTGAATAAACTGCAAAAATAGAACACGAGGGGGGAAAGAGTATATTCGGTGGTTACGCTTTACACGATTCCCTGGAAAATGAGGCTAAACATCCAGTGAATTGTTTAGGAGCTTTCCATCACTGGAAAGCACGGAAGTTAGCTTGCATTATGGAAATAGAACGCACTGTTTTGTAACCCTGAAGGGTGAGGCCCGAGTTAAGCCGGGAAGACTTTAACCTATAATGTACAATGTGCTATCTTGGGCTTGTTGAATTCGAGATGCATTACACAGTTTATCAGTTTCGTCATCATGGATGAAATTGAGGTGTTTTTCTACTGTATTCCTATAATGTTCCAATAGTTTACCGTAAGGCCACTTCTTCAGAATGATGGGCGAAAAATAGAGTTGTTCTTAGGCTACATAGCCAGTGATCCATTTTGTCTTTTGCGTTTTAAATACATTAAATAGATCTGGCAACCCGGAAGAGGAAAATGTCAAGCGTCAGGATGCAACAGTTCAAAATTCAGTAATAAATTTCTCTGGCTGCTGATTGATATGTACAATGTTTATCGTTTAAATCAATTGTTAGTTGGTGGATATGGATATTGTAATTTGCAAACTCAAAACAGCATGTATGAATATACCCTGTTAGCCTGTTAGTAGCAGGGTTTGTTGGTCTAATTGTTTATCTTGTTAATATTGCTAAGCGTATTTCAATATTCCGTCTTTTGGGAAAATATTATAAATGCTGGTATGTTATGATTTGATTTAAAGCTCTTTTGCGTAAGTAAATAAAGGAGCTGCTTTTGTGGTTTTTAATATTTTTCATATTAAAACGAACAGTTAAGTGGTGTAGCTATGTGGTTGATCTGTTGTGATTTTTGTAAGTTACTGTTTTTATTTGTTTTGCTAATATAATGTTGGAAGTAGTAAATAAAATTATTCCACATGTTATATATTTCGGTTATGTTTATGTTTAATAAAACATTAAGATGTGTAACATTAAAAAGTGAATTGGGCGATTTTGTTGTGCTAGGATAAAATATATAACTTTCGCATTAGAGTTATGTGTTAAATATCGTAAAAGTCGATGTGTTTTTAGCTATTTGTAATGCAATTTTTGTTGCAGCGTGAGAAGAGAGCAATAATTTTCATGGTTATGTAGTGTGGTGAGTTGCAGGGAACTATATGAAAAGTTTAAGGAAATTGATTGGTTTTTCGGAGACAGGGAAGTAATAAAAAATGTAATGTAATGATTGGATTATTAATCAATTTTCATGGTCCTCTTACAGTATTGTAATTCATGTTTGTCCATACTGATGAAGATAGCTAAACGGATGATTACCTTTTTCTCATTACTCTTATTGGTGTGTTAGCTTATGTTATTAAACATAAAACCAATGAGAAGGGATATAATTGCTGCTAGACGCATAGAATCTGTCATTTGTTTCAGTCGTTTGATTGAACAAAAAAAATATTTTGATGTTCCAACTCCTTACTACATTTCTAGAAATGCCTTACCTATGAATAGTAACGTGACTGTTCAGGCAATAGACCTTAGAAAAATCTCCTCGCATTACATTTTTCCCAGCAATAAATTGCTAAAATATCATTCCAATTTTTGGTTGCAACATCCAGGAAAAGAAACCTCTCCGATGTGTTTTTGCATTGGAGGTGTGGTGGGGGGGTAAGTACCTGTAATGGTTAGTGTTAAATCTATAATAACAGCAACAAAATAACGGAAAAACTGTTCGGTAATATTTTATTAAGCTGTCTACACTTATGAATTTTTAGCGAGATTATGAGGAATACTAAGCTTGATTTCAAAAATATTTCAAGATGGTGAGATCTATACTCTCATGCTGCCGCAGATAATATGTTTATCTGCTGATTTGAAGCAGAGTTCAAATAGATATATCCAGAGAACTGACTGTTATTCAAAGAATTATTAAATGGCATTGGCACCCAATGTGCTCAAATTTTAAACTTTATTTCGGGGTTGAATTATGAAAATAGTAACTAAATTGTTTTGTCTTAGCGCGTGTGTTTTGCTGCTCAATGGTTGTGATTGGTTTGATGATGATAGTGTTGATTCAAGCGGAGGGTCGGGTAGCTCAGCTTCAGTTGCGCAGACTGGTACAACATCTACCTCGAGTTCGGGTGCTTATCAAACCCGTTACCACCACACTCACACTGGTGGCAAAGACCCCGGTAAATCACTTGTTCTCTGCCCAGGGCAAAAAATATATTTCGAGAAATGCACCTCTAACGGTGTCAATATACCATTCCACGGATATGATCATGACTTGAGTGTTCCACGCATGACATATTGGAATATGTCGTATTCAGGCAAAGGCGACATCGTTTGTACGTTAAAGGGTAAAACGTACCGATACCCAGCTAATAGCACTCAGGTGAACGGAGACTGTTAGTAATCTCAATGTATTGCTTAAAGGTATGGGGGCAGTAAAACAAACTGGTTGTTGTCCCCATGCCATATGGCTCGCGACTCGTTCTTAAGGTGCCTGTCATATACGAGGTGTCACAGCTGTTTCCTGAGAATGTCAAAATGAGAAAACTGGATGCAAACCGCCCGGCATATAACTGGTCGGTAGCTTTATGAAAAAAGTGTCAACAATATTTAGTTCCGGCTATATATCCTAGGAGGCTGTCCGACAATGGCCTTTCGAAGTTTAGGCTATCAGCCCAAACTCTTCGGAATTTTCAAAAAACAATGCTCGCAGGTAGCGTAGACTCCGATATCATCTATATGGCTGTGCGTGTCTTTTGTAAATGTCTCGATTTTAACCAAAATTCCTATTCTCGGACAGCCTCCTAGCTGTCCTGCTATCGCTATCATAACCGAGTTGCTGTCAGGAAAAGCAAACCACATTCCTCCTGCGTCGTATATCTAGGGAGCCACTCTGCGGCCGCTTACCTGTACTCCGTTCTTTTCCAAACATTATCTCTTAATAATGCTCTTGCTATTGGTTAGTATTTCGTGTTAAATAATTGACTTAACATAGGATCGGTAACGGGTTGGTGCCTTCGGTTTCATCAGTTAATGACAATGCCGGACGCATACAAGGCATTTCACACGGATTCGCTAATACTCGCTGATGAACTTCCTGTTAAATATCAATAAATCAAGATCTTTCTAAATAGAGAGGGGAATAGATGAAAGAAAAGAGTGGGATTTTTATCATTATCCTTAAGTTTATTGGGAAGTTGATCCCTGGAACTTACTTGAAAACATTTGTGTATCTCAACATCATATACGCACCACGAAAATTCTTACGCAAAAGTATTGGTGGCTTTTATCGCATAGATCACATTTACGATGTAATCAAAGAATTCAGGAATCACTATAAAGGTAATTTTTCTATCTTGGAATTTGGTGTGGCCGATGGCTATTCTTTTACCAAGAAGCTCTATGCTGTTCGTTATCTGAAGATGGATGACCGTACTATGGTTCATGGGTTCGATACCTTTGAAGGTCTGCCAAATATAACGAATTCAGCAGATAACAGTTTGGTCTCCGGTCGTGAGTGGACCGAAAATCACTTCAAGGGAAGATATGACAACTTGATGGACTACTGTCGAGGCAAGTATAAGAATTTCAAATTACATAAAGGACTTTTCGAGGAAACTATTACAGATGAATTCCTTGAAACCCTAAAAGAGCAGCCACCGATCTTGATTTGGATTGATTGTGACTACTACTCGTCCACCAAGGCGGTCTTTGAACGCCTTATCCCATATATACCTACAGGATGTGTCATTTACTTTGATGATATTTACTTCAATTTCAGCTCCAGATTTACAGGAGAAATGAAAGCAGTCTGGGAGATTAACAACGGGAAATTTGGTGAAGGGATTGAACTAGTTCTCGATACCTCACTCAGTTGGGATTCCAATAGGGCGTATCGTTTTATTAACATAAACCAGGAAAATGGCTATGATCTGATAACCCCTGATGTCAAGGAAGATCCGGTGCGACTTCGTCGAGATGACTCGCCACTTCCTTAGGCCTGAGGATAGTCGTAGTGTACAATGGTAATGGTGCTGATTGTTGTAACAGTGTGGTGCAGAAGTGGTCCTAAAAGCGGGACCACTTCTCAAATGGGTGTACAGCCATGAAATACGCGTTTATTTCATGAGGCAAAATATGTAATTTCCTGACCTGTTGTCCAAGTGGTGGCTGGTTCTAATTGTTGCCGAAATTACAGAAGATGTTTTTTCGTAGTATATTAATCCGATCTAAAAGAACTCCTACAGGTGAAAACAGGATTTTCAGAACCATTTTACGCGTATGTTCACCACGAAGCAGGGTGAATAGGCTATAAAACAATTCACTTCTTTTTGCCTTTGTGGTGGGAGGAGGAAAGTCAAATGAGTATTGAGGTGTGGCTTCTCCCTTAATACCTCTTTTGTGCAGCCTTACAAAGGCTCGATTCTTCTTTCCCTGTGACATCTGCAAAATTCTTTTAGACATACGATCTTCAGGCAGAGGGTGTGAAATTATAGCCCCATCTGTTTCAGCCTCACGTAAGAGCTCTAAGCCTTTGGGGGTACGCTGGGAAATTAGAGTACATCTTTCAAGTTCCTGAAACTTGTCCGGGTAATCAAATGTCCAGAAATCACCGAAGCTTAAATCAGCATATTCAGCTAAAGCATCAACGCAAAGTCCACATCGATCAGCTCCGTAAAGTCTGAACATAACATTCATGACGTTCTTGATGTTTATGGTATGTAGCGGAATAGTGCTGCCGTCTTTTCTGGTAACAAAAAATCCTCCAGGCCATCCGCCACCACGGAAGTCGAAACGGGCAACATCAGAAAGGGATATGCCACACGCTTCAATTGCCTCAATAGGTCCGCGCGGATTAAGATTGCAATTGCAGTAAAGTCCTAATATGTATTCTAGTTTTGCGGATAAAGCCGAATCTACTTCAGCCATTTTTCGTAATCCGTGTATCTGGCAGGGAAGACCGACTACAGCGAATTTGCCTTTAGATTTTCTAATTTGCTGCAATGCTTCCATAGAAGGTGTTATAGAATATTTTGATTGAGCAGCATCTCTGATTTCTTGTACTGTCGTTGCCAAAACGCCTAAACTTCTATAGGGAGTTTCGGGGTTCATCCCAACAACAAGTGCCCCGTTAATTTTCCCTTTTTCCAGCAGATACTCAAGTAATGCGGTGACAATTCCACCACTTGCCCCTCTCAAGCGACATTCCTGGTTCGTTGGATGGCAGACATAACGGTTTTCAGTATATCCCTCTAATGTATCCGGGCTATATGATGCACCAAAAACTGTTTCTGACAATCGGGAAAAATCAACTTCACCCCCTGGACAGCATTTCGTGCAAAAACCACATTCGGTGCAATCACCTGTCAGTAGCGGATATGCATCTTCATCAAAACCGATCACCTGCACCGGACATATTCCTTTACATATACCACATCGAGCACAAAGCCCTTTTCCGATTACATTCTGGTATAATTCAGAAAAACTCATAGTAGATTTTACCTGTTTGCATAAAACATGATTGTGTGAGTCTTAGCCTTGACTGGAAAACACGTATTTGTGAACGATAAAGTTGCTCTGATCAAACGTGTTTCAGGGTACACACGACTCGATATCCTGATGAAGCTCAGGTTTTTTTCTATAACGGAGAACCTTGAATGGTTGTCCAACTACAATTGCCCATGGAGGAACTTCTCTATCCACAATAGAGTGGGCCCCGACTATAGATTCTTTTCTTACAGTGACTCCTGAATAGACCTCTGTCCTTACCCCCAGCCAGCATCCATATTCAACCACCGTTGCGGCAGATTGAACAGTGTCGGAAAGGTTTTTTCCTGTTTTGTCAGAATGTTCAGGGGGATGTGTTCCAATATTGCAATACGCAGCGAACAAAACATGTTTACCGACATAAACAGGAACATCCGCTGTTATAGTGCAACTGCTGCCGATATTGGTTCCTGATTGCATGGAAATGGAATTTCTTTTGGCGAATAAACGAGTGCCTGAGCCAAGGAATACATTGTTTTCAATGCGTATCTCAGGTGTTTTGCCATCGGATCCGCTTGCATCCAGAGTGACATCGTTACTTATAATTACGCGGTCTCCAATGAATATTCTTTGGGGATGGACAAGTTTAACAAATCGCCCAATCAATACTCCTTTGCCACAGCCTCCTAATAGACGCGGGTAGATTTTTTGACGTAATACCAGACCGAAAGCTCCCGGGCACCATTGTAAAAATCCATACAATACTTGACTCATTCAAACCACCATGAATTAACCGCAGACTTGAGCGGGTGTCCCAGCGACCAGGCTGTGCGGGGGAACGTCTTTGTTGACAAGAGAGTAGTCCGCTATTGTACTATTTTCACCAATATGTACACCTTCCAGGATAGTGACATGTTCGCCGATTCGGACGTTGTCTTCAATTATTGTAGGACCTTTTGATATTATAGATTGTTGTATTATCGGTTTGTCTAAACCCGAATAGGTATGGCTGGCACCAGATATACAGGTGAATTGTCCAATATTGCAGAAGCTCCCTACAGTAAGCTCTTTCAACGAACCAAGGCGACAATCGTTTGCTATTCTGGTTCCTTTTCCGATCATAACAACAGCGCCGGTACAATTAAAGATTGTACGGTCACCTACACTGACATTATCGCTTAAAACGATGCGTTCACCGTCTGGTTTGATGCCAAAGGTGACCTTATCACCAACGGTAACATTGTTTCCAAGATAAAGTTTATGGGGTTGTAATATGAAGTTATCCCGGCCTATTGTTACTGATTTACCAATTTGCGCGGAGACAATCGGTAAGCCTAATCGACGTAACATTACACCTGCTTTTCCACTAGCCGGGATGCAAAAAAGAGTAAACATCTCATAGAGTATGAGATCCTTAATGCTGCTTCTTCCAATTACGGAATACTGATACTTTTTGAGCGGATTCCCAGAATGTGACAGCTGGTTTTGGATGGCGCCGTTAATTTTCTCGGGCATCAAACGTATCTCTCTGGGTATGTAACTAATTGAATGTGGAAAAGCATATTATGCCGACAGTGACTGAAAGTAATCTTTGAGGTTTTCCTTTGCTACTTCAGGTTGTTGCTGCGAAAAATTTATTCTGTACCAGATCTCAAGATTAATTAGACTCCAAATTCTGTTACCATTATTCATACGCTTTGCAGCATGATCTGCAAGTAATGAGTTGATATATTTTTGATTAAAAAGATTATCCTTCACAAGGAGTGAGTTTTGTAGAAGATCACGGGAAAAGTCTTTCAACTCCCCTCGGAGCCATTCGTTTATTGGAGATCCAAATCCCTGTTTTGGAAGTTTGATTATTTCGGCGGGGAGATATTTTTTTGCAAGCTGTTTTAGCAGATATTTACGTTTGCCATTTTTTAATTTTAGCTTGGCCGGGATAGTTGCTGCAAATTCTACGAGTTCATGGTCAAGAAATGGGTTTCGTGCTTCGAGGCCATGCATCATTGAAATGCGATCGACTTTAACGTTGGAATATTCAGGGACCCGAATCATCAGGTCACAAAACATCATTTTATTCAGGGAATCCATAATCTGGTCATCTGCGTACCTGGATAAGATTCCATCCATTGAGTTCATTCCCTTTACGCGTTGCTGAAAATCGTGTGTATAGAGCTGATCTTTTTGTTCATTTTCAAAAGAGAAGAAGCTTATTCCACGAGGGTAGCATTCATTTTCCGGCATCATGGACATTGTGTTGAACCAGCGTAAGGTCTGGCGCCAACTTTTGCGGGCAGTCTTTTCTTCAAAAAGGTTGAGAAATGCCGGAATGAATTTTTTCCTCAGCGTGTGGGGTAAACATCTATACTTTGTAAGCATCTGATTGGCTATGTAGCGATCATAACCAGCAAAGGACTCATCACCACCATCACCTGTGAGAACAACGGTGACATGTTCCCTAGCAAGTTTTGCAACATAGTACATTGGTAAGGCCGGAACATCGGCAAAAGGTCCATCCAGATGATAAATCAAGTCAGGAAGAATCTTTATAGCTTCAGGATGAACTACCAGTTCCCTGTGGTCAGTTTTGAAGGCATCAGCGATTTTTCTTGCATCCGGAAGCTCATTGAACCCCTCAGTCTGGTCGCCAATAGAAAAGCTGTTAACAGGACTTGATGAAAACTGACTCATTAAAGCCACTACCATCCCGGAATCCAAACCGCTGCTCAGGAAGGCTCCAATGGGAACATCGCTGATCATTCTTGATTTGACTGCCCTGGAGAGAACTTCTTCACTTTTTGCGAGTGCCTCTTCCTCGCTCATAGATGTGTCTGTTTTGTAGGTAAGATTCCAATAGGACTCTATCCGAACCTTTCCCTCGTTTACCGTCAGGTAGGAGGCCGGGGGCAATTTACAGATACCCTTAAACAGATCTTCCTGTTGAGGTATGAACTTAAAGGAGAGGAAGTCGTGTAAAGCAGATGGATTCAACTCTCGTCTTATCCTGTTGTCACAGAATAACGCCTTAATTTCTGATGCAAAGAGAAACGATTTTTCATGCTGGGTGTAAAACAGGGGTTTTTTTCCTAAACGATCACGTCCAAGCATTAAACGTCGTTTTTTCTCGTCCCAAAGAGCGAAGGAGAACATACCTTTCAGCTGTTTGATACATTCGACGCCTTCGTCCTCGTATAGATGGACAATAACCTCGGTATCCGAGGATGTGGTGAAGGTATGTCCACGACGAAGTAGTTGCTCCCGAAGAGCTTGGTAGTTATAGATCTCACCGTTTAAAACGATCCATACGGTGCCATCCTCGTTGGAAAGTGGCTGATGACCTGTTTGGAGGTCTATTATACTGAGACGGCGCTGGCCAAACCCTATCATCTGGTTGACATAATGACCTTCGTCATCAGGGCCGCGATGCGCCAATGAATCACTCATCCGCTTGATCAGATCAGCATCTACAGTGTATCCATATCTGTTTCCTACTTCGCCACAAATACCACACATATAGTGTTATTACCTTTGTACTTGGTTACTAAACTTACCTATCAGCCAGGAGGCTGCCCGACAATGCCCTTTTCACCCAGATCTTCGTTAAACTCGAAAATTATCCTCGGAATATCGATTATATGCCTCCGGTAATTTTGCGAGTTTGCCTAGATCTGAACGAAATGTCTAATCTGGGACACTCTCCCAGGTCTCGGAATATATTGATATGTATCAATTTTCATACCAACTACACGATAGGATGATTGTCTCTGGATTTTCATTTCCGCTGAGAAAGCCTAACTCATTAGTGGTTCCCATGCAACTTTTTTATACTTATCAATATATTGTCTTGATAAGCATAAAAAACGATTCCTAAGATAACACGGGCCGCATTTGAAGGGTGACTCTATAAATACGTGTATGCCCACTTCAAAGTCTTCTGCCTATCCTGCACGTGGTACCTCAAGAGCCTATGTGATACTCATGAAATTTCAGGCTATATTTTGGCGTCGCAGGAGTGGTTTAACCTTTCGTAATTAAATGGTTTATATGGTTTGCAGTCTCACGGTTATGAGAGCCTGTCAGGACACTCATTTGTTATGTTGTTTTTAGTATGATTAACTTGCCGTAAATGTACAGAAAAAGAGTAGCATTGAGGGTTCTAATAGGTTAGGATTCTCTCAGTTTTATGTAGCCGATTGTCGGCAAACCTTTGTTCGATCTGTCTAAAGAGACAATTTCTTATCACCTACACACGAAATATACATTTACTATGCCGGAGACGACCTTTAAACAGAACCGCATCAGGGAAATCCTGATAAAGGGTGCAATGTCGTTGTTCCTAATGGGATTGCTGACATTAGTCCTTCTTGTGGCCGCCGAATTTTTTCTTCGTCTGTACTATAATGATGTTCTGTCCACCGCTGATGGAAGGTCGTTATTGTCACGAAAAAATGCTGCCTTATTCAACTCAGAAAGAAATCCGTATGGATTGCGCGGGAAAACTGTTCCCGTCAACCATGACGGAAGGTACAGAGTTGTTGTGCAGGGTGACTCTTTTACGTATGGGCAGGGGGTATACCCGGCAGATAAGAGGTTTACCGAGATTCTGGAGAGCCGGCTGATTCAGGATCAATTCAAGCAGGGAGTCGTGGTGGCCAATAGTGGCATCTGCGGGTTCAATCTTCGGCATCATGTGAAACACCTTTCATTTATTGAGGATATTCATCCGGATTTTGTTTTGTACCAGTGGTATATCAATGATATGGACAGTAAACCTGACTATCGAAAGGTAAAAACTCCACCATTGGTTTCGAACAAGAAACTCGACAAATTCTTATGGGAACATTCCATACTCTACTATCTTATCCAGCAGAGGTATGGATTGCTCCGGACTGTCGCTGGAAAGCAGATTCCTTACACGGATTATCTTGTAAAACGTTTCGAAGATCCTGAAAGTTCATATTCTAAAATTGCAGATAAGCTGCTTGAAAAGCTGTTCCAGGGCTATGAAAGCCGAGGAATAGATTATGGTGTTGTGCTGTTTCCCAGTTTTGCAGAACATTTTAGCAACTATCAATTGGATTTTCTCCATGAACGGGTCCTCGAACACTGCAGTAAACATAACGTGAAGTGTCTTGATTTACGCGAAGAGTACAGGGGAATAGATGATAACAAAAGCCTTTGGGCTAACGTATTTGATGCACATCCGGGTGAATTGGCGCATGAACTTGCCGCAGAAGCAATATACGATCATTTTAGCGAATATTGGAAAGAAAAAGATCAATTACGAATTGAACGCGCTGAGTCTATAGTCAGCCAATCGCAAGACGGTGGAAATAATGAGTGATACATTCAAACAGGGGTTGGTATCGAAGGTTGTATGGCAATGGGTGGAAAAGGCAGCACAGCCTGGTCCCCAAAAACCATCTATGATTTTCAGTCTTGTAACTCTGGGAATCGGACTTGGTATTGGTGCACTTTTCTATGCGTATTTCAAACCCGTTATGGCAATAATAGTATGGGTAATTTCATCCTGTATTTTTCTTTTGTCCAGGTTTGCACCCGGAATGTATGGCGCTATAGAAAGAGGGTTTGCAATTCTTTCCCGTTATATAGGTATTGTTCTTACATGGCTGCTTTTGACCCCGTTTTATTATGTCTGCTTCGGATTCGGGAGGTTGATGCAGAAAATTACCGGCAAGGACCCAATGACCCGCAGGTTCGATGACGAGGCAGATACGTATTGGCAAGATAAGGTTGCGGAGTTGGACGAAGAGCGCTACAGGAGGCAGTTCTAATGAATATTCTTGGAATAAGTGGTTATTACCACGACTCCGCTGCTGTTCTGGTGCAGGACGGTAAAATCATCGCAGCTGCCCAGGAAGAGCGGTTTACACGGATCAAACATGACCATGATTTCCCGATCAATGCGGTCCGGTATTGTCTTGCAGAGGGTGGTATCGAAGGCGGAGAAATCGATGCGGTAGCTTTCTATGATAAGCCTATAACGAAATTTGTCCGGTTGATGGAAACCTATTTTTCGGTAGCTCCCAGAGGCTTGAATTCATTTATGATGGCTGTACCTCTGTGGTTAAAACAGAAGCTGTGGATTCCTTACCAGATCGAAAAAAGCCTGAACTCCTGCGGGGTCAAAGCTAATAACGTATATTTCCCGGAACACCATGAATCTCACGGTGCCTCGACCTACTATCCCTCTCCTTTTGAAGAGGCGGCTATTCTTACAATGGACGGTGTCGGAGAGTGGGCTACCTCTACTATTGGTGTGGGACGAGGAAACAGCATAGAAATATTCAAAGAGCTCAGGTTTCCCCACTCTCTGGGACTCCTCTATTCAGCTTTTACCTATTTTACGGGATTCAGGGTGAATTCAGGTGAGTACAAGCTGATGGGGTTAGCTCCTTACGGAAAGCCCAAGTATGTTAAGTTGATCTATGACCACCTGCTTGACATTCGGGATGACGGCTCATTCAGGCTGAATATGGATTATTTCGGCTATCTTGAGGGGTTGCGCATGACCGGGCCGAAATTTGACGGTCTTTTCGACGGGCCACCCCGTAAGCCGGAAAGTGCAATCACACAAAGGGAAATGGATATTGCCGCATCCATACAGGTGGTGACAGAGGATATCGTACTTCGCATGGCCCGTTATGCCCGGAAAATCACCGGAATGAAAAACCTCTGCCTTTCCGGTGGTGTGGCACTCAACTGTGTTGCAAACGGAAAGCTGCTAAGAGAAAATGTTTTCGATGACATCTATGTCCAACCCGCTTCGGGTGATGCAGGTGGAGCCCTGGGAGCAGCTCTGCTGGTCTGGCATCAGGTGGATGGCAATGCCAGACATGCTGACGGTGTAAAAGACTCGATGCAAGGCGCCTATCTTGGTCCGCAATTCTCAGATGATGAAATCGGCGCATATTTAGACACACATGGTTATGCAGCAAGAAAACTTGAGAGTGCTGACTGGTCGGGAGAGATCGCACGACTCATCGCTTCAGAAAAAGTGGTTGGGTTATTTCAGGGTAGGATGGAATTCGGCCCTAGAGCACTGGGAAACCGTTCCATTATCGGGGATGCACGTTCCACCACAATGCAGTCGGTGATGAACCTCAAGATTAAGTACCGCGAATCCTTTCGACCGTTTGCCCCGTCGTGTCTTGAGGAGCATGTGTCCGACTATTTTGATATAGACAGGCCTTCCCCGTATATGCTGATGGTAGCTGATGTCAGGAGTGATAGGCTCGTTGCTCATGAGGCGCAGGAGTTTGAATTCGGTGACATGATCAACCAGGTTCGCTCTGATATCCCGGCAATAACACACGTGGATAATTCCGCCAGGATCCAGACAGTATCAAAGGAAACGAACAAACCGTATCACGATATAATCAAGGCATTTCACGACATCACTGGTTACGGTGTGATTATCAACACTTCTTTCAATGTGAGAGGTGAACCCATAGTTTGTACCCCGGAGGATGCTTACCGGTGTTTTATGCGAACGGAAATGGACTATCTTGTTCTTGGCTCCTACCTTCTTGGGAAGGAGGATCAAAAGGCGTTCAACGATGATGAAAACTGGCGTGAAAGCTATCAACTTGACTAGATTTTACGCAAGTGCCATATCTTTTACCTCAAAGCCCGGCATGTCGGATGGGAGGAGTTTCTCTGAGAACGAAGAGGTTGGAGAAAATGGACGTATCCAGCCAGCCTATACATAGGTTTCAAAACAGATACTGGAAAATAAAGCTAAAGAGGCAGAGAAGAGGAAATGAATTTCATAAAGCATTTAATATCGCTGTTCAAGGAGCTGTTCCAATTTGCTGTAAAAAACAAAACCTGGTGGATTGTTCCCCTGGTTGTTGTCTTTTTGGGTATCGGTTTATTAATTGTTGTAGGTGAGACTTCGGCACCATTTATTTACACGCTATTTTAGGAATTTTTCGCATTAAAGCTGAGCATATTGATCAAAGTCGAGGGGTAAGATTTTTTAAAGTAGTTTGCTTATACCTCAGACTGAAGCGGAGGTAAAAGTCAGCATTGCTAATAGGCCTCATATCAATCCTTGTCGGAAATGCTGACTTTTGCTGGAGCGTGTAACGATATTCTACTTAACCTCTTTTTTTCTTCGCACATAAGCTCTACTTCCTCATCTGTAAATCCTCCTTCCCTGATCAGGTGAAGGTGCAGAAGAGCAAAGGCGTGCTCCATTGTTTTGCCTGTTGAGTATCTGACCAGCCTTTCTCGTTATCTTTTAAATTACAAATTCAAATGTTTGATTGTAAAAAAATCCACCACGAATGGTGGGCTTTTTTCGCACCTGAAGCGTTACAAACCACTTGCGGTAATTTACTACACCGCATGGCTTATGCCTCTACCTGCGAAAAAAGTGTATCAATGAGAAATCAGGGCTAATAGTTATTACCAAATCTTTGTGCCGGTAGCGGGAACCCAAAGGGAAAACATGAACCTCAATCTGCTGGTAAACCGTGGCTGGATAAGTAAGCAACATGACTAATGCTGGCAAGGAAATGAGACATCTCGTCCTGAAAAAATGGGGAGAGTTTCTCAGAGCCAAGGTGGTTGAGGTGATTGTCATCGTAATACAGAGTCTGCTCTTCATTGTCGAATACACTGGTGATGTATTTACCAGGATCGAAATAATAGAGATAACGATTGTCTTGAGGTAACTTGCTGTATAATTTAAAAGTCTTGGAGATTTTTTCGTTACTGAACTCCTTATCTATTTCACAGGAAGGAGTAATGTTGAGAAGAGATGATAACAGGGTAATGTTTCTTGTCATGCACTTCTGTGGTTGCTCACGTAATATTGGAACCTGTTCAAGGATAATGACCTTCTTGCCGGAATCAAGCAGCGTATTAACCGTGTCAGCAAGTGCATCAGTCAGTATATCCGAATAATCATATGTATCGGTTAATTGTGAGGCTGCACGATTGTTGAATATGCTTTTCGGATGTTCTACGTAAAATTCCGCCCTGAATGCGAGAAATACGAATTGGATTTGAGGATTCTCAATTGCTTGGTTAATAGTCGTCTTATGGCGTTGCATGCAGGAATAATATTGCTTTTTTAATAGAGAATTACCATCAGGTTTAGGTTCATCATGGAAAATAGGTGGACAGGCTGGCTGAGCAATAATTTTGAGTGAAAGATCGTGGCTTTCACTCCACTCATATACAGATTGAGCATAGTTTGCTGCATGAGAATCACCCATAAGGATCACCTCTGGACTATCTGTTTGGGGAATCTGCTTGATATCCGTATAACGGACAGTGTGGAACATAGCCCCAGCTTTTTCATCATTAAGAAATCTCCAGAATGAGTGACTGGAAAAACCCAGTCGCATTGACAGGATTAAGGTAATAACAATAAATGTAGCTCCTGCAGATAAGGTAGCTTCAGGAAATCGTTGTCTGCGCATCAGGTTGACAGTAAGGATAACCAAAACCGAAACACAAAGAAGTATGCAGAAAAGTAAAAACATTTCGTAATATTTATAAAAATTGTCAGCTAGGAGGAGTGTGTGGGGATCCTTGCCCGTGGCGGTCAAGTGAACACCGTTAGCAGACGATTGTGCTGTGAGGTTGTGGGCACTGTCGTTATATTGTTCTGTTATGCTGGATAGATTGAGATATCTTGAAATCTGAAGTACGTCGCTGGTAATTTTGCAACTACGTATCCAAACTTCCCCTTTATCTACAAGAGGATCTATTCTGACCCTATTAATCTGGCTGAGAGCTGGTACATGGAATGTAAACCTGTACTGTGTATCATTGAGCTGGTAGGTGGGCCTATAGCGTAGATGTTTAGAATTTTTTTCTGAAAAAGGCTGAGAGGAGTCAGACCAGTAGACCGCTATCATTTCTGTTTCTGGATTGAAATTTTCAGGTTTAACTTCTACGTCGATAGTAAGTGTTGTTGCCGAGTGGTTTGCATCGATTTTGGTGGAGTAATTGATGGCACTTACAGCGAGTAAGGGAATAAATATAAGGGCGACAATGACTAAAAAGTATCTTTGTATCAGGCTGGTATGAAGTTTTTTGTCGGTTATGTATGCGGTGAGCGTCTCAGGCAGTTTGCCGTAGCGGCACGGACGTTCAATAAGGAAAAAGGATGCTATAGAGAGTGTAAGGGTGGCAGCAAAGATACAACTTCCAGAGAAAAAGGTGATTTCGGCACCAGTCGTGGCCTTGTAGAAAACGATTATTGGCCAGTGCCAGAGATAAAGAGAGTAGGATATAACGCCTATAGCGACAAATGGACGTAATGAAAGTAAACGGTACCCTATAGAATTATTCGAAAGACCTCCAGAATAAATAAGTAGAGCTACACCCAAAACAGAGAGTATTGCATTACGTCCGGGAAACGGGACTGAACTGCTTAAGGTAAACATCGGAAGAAGAACACATACCAGGCCTAAAAAAGAAAGGGAGTTGATTGCTTTTGGGGACTTTAGAGCAGGTAATTGACCTAGCGCAAGAATGCCTCCAACACCTAATTCCCAGGCTCTTGAGTGAAGCATAAAAAAAGCGGACTGAGGTGAATGTGTGCTGAGATAGTCACTGTAGGCAAGGGAAGAGATAGTGATTATTGTGAGAATTGGCCATAATCGGATACCTTTGAGGCGACTTACGGTGATAAGCAGGAGCGGCCAGATCAAATAAAATTGCTCTTCTACACCAAGGGACCAGGTGTGAAGCAGCGGTGATAATTCTGCAGACGGATCAAAATACCCTCTTTCCTGGGCGAACATGAAGTTGGAGATCTGTAAAGCGGCTGAATTGAATTCACTAAAAAAGCGTGTGTACATCTCTGGACTGAGAGAGATTACAGCAAATCCCGCAGAAAGGAAAAGCATTGTAAAGAGAGCAGGAAATATCCTGCGCATTCTACGTGCATAAAATCTCGCCATCGAGAATGACTCATTTCGAATCTCAGTGACAATTATCCGGGTGATGAGAAACCCTGAAATGACAAAAAATATGTCTACGCCAGTATAGCCACCCGGTAATAGGTGGTTATTGAGATGAAATAAAAACACACTCAATACAGCTAAACATCTCATCCCATTAATATCAGAACGGTAATTCAAGCCTAGGTCCTCTTCGTAAGAATGACTGTCAGAATAGTCTGGTTTCCATCCGAAAACGCTGCTTTCCATCTAACTCGTCGTTGCTCTTAAAATTTAATCCTCGCAATATCAGATGCATGGCTGTGGTAAAATTTATCGAGCGCCTCGATTTAGATGAAAACCCCTCGTTTCGGGATGAAAACTGGTCTAATATCCTGCCAGCTGTACATCTCGAGTTTTGAAAATCACGTTAATGAGAAAACAACGAATAACTACAGATCATGTACTCGAAATTTACAGGATGGTAACGGTATAATAAAACATATAAAGGTATAAAAAAAGCGGCATCCTATCCTGTAGATTGATTTGATAATAACAGAGGATTATTGAACTTCACAACGAAAAAACATAGGTAATGAAAAGATGAAGCACTTAGGGGTGAAGTAAGAATATAAGCAGAATAGGTAGTCGTAAATTCTAGCGAGTTTGTGGAGAAAGTTAGCCTGTCAATACACCTTGTATTTGGCCATCAATTCCGGAAGGGGGCACGATTTCAGGACCACCACCTATTGTTTTTGGGGTTACCTTCAACGATACCGCTGCATCCGTAACCTTTTTGCGAGAAATCGGCTGATTATTGGAGATAGTTAGTTAGTCTGATTTGTCATTCTGTGGTACCTTTCGTTGTTGCATAAGATAGACTTTACAAATTAATCAATGCACGTTTCTGGCAAGGCGGACTTGACTCTGTATTACGAGTTGTGGCGTTCTCCAAACCAATAGCCTCCTAGGAGGCTGTCCGACAATAATTAAAGAGAATAGTTAAATTGTTTTTATCGTAGCTGAATTTCCTAGCAAATGGCAAACAGGTTGAGATGGAATGCTTATATATAACAGCATGATAAGCTGCATATTCTTGTTTTTTGTGTTAATTTGTATTCAATAAAACAAGAGAGGTTTCCTTATGTCACCCCCATTCAAAAATCTGCCATTAGAATTCAAACAACGGCAAATGTTTCCGAGCAATATCTTTGATCTGCTCCCTGACAATCATGAATGTTATCTGTATAACGATATTTTTCAGCAGCTTGACACCTCAAGTATTGAAAAACAGTATAGCATGCAAGGACAGCGTGCCTATCATCCCAAGTTGATTATCTCGATTCTCATATACGCATACAGTCATGGCCTTTTCAGCTCAAGACAGATAGAAGGACGGTGCCATGTAGACCTTGCTTATATGTATATATCAGGGATGTCATGCCCAAATTTCCGAGTGTTAAGTGACTTTAGGAAAAATAATGCTGAATTTTTTCATGAATGTTTCAAGCAGAGTGTCCTGATAGCCATGCAATTGGGACTTGCGTCTCTTGGCCATGTAAGCTTAGACGGTTCAAAATTTAAGGCTGACACTTCTAAGCATAAGGCCATGAGTTACAAGAGACTCAAAGAAAAAGAACATGAATTACTAGCGGAAATTGAGAGCCTTATAGCGAAAGCAAAAAACTGCGATGAAGAAGAGGACAGGGAGTATAAGGAACCTACCGGATATGGTATTCCCGAAGATTTACAGTTCAAAGAAAAGCGATTAGCAAAAATACAGGCAGCCAAAAAAGCCTTAGAACAACGGGAGCAAGAACTACACCCCGGCAAAACCATTGAGGACAAAAAGCAAATTAGCTTTGCAGATACGGATGCCCGTATTATGGGAAAAAATAACGTCTTTGATTATCAGTACAATGGGCAAATATGTGTAGATGAGGATAAGCAAGTGATTGTTGCCCAACATCTGAGTCTAAATGCAAATGACAAGAACGAGGTTGAACCTGCGTTAGAAAATATACGGGAAACGACTGGCAGTTTTCCTTCAAAGATGAGCTTTGATAATGGTTACATGTCAGGTGATAATCTTGAGGCAATAAGATCGGCAAAACTCGATGCTTATGTAGCAACAGATAAAGCTGAGAAGAGAAGTGAAATTCCGTTAAATGATTCGGACCGCAAGCTCATAAAGGCTGATTTTATTTACAACGAGCGGGGTGATTTTTTCACCTGTCCTGGAGACCAATCCCTCGTTTTAATACGTACATCAAAATCGGGCAGGAAAACATATCAAGGCGACTCTGATGTGTGTGTTGAGTGCGATTATAAAAGCAGATGTTGCAAATCAACTCAGGGTAATGCTCGAACAATTAACACGGATGACAAAGAGCCCTTACGGCAACAGATGAATGAGAAAATGGAGAGGGTAAGCTCTAAAGAAATATATGGAAGACGAAAAGTTATCGTTGAACCAGTATTCGGACAGATAAAAAATATCGGTTTCAGAAGATTCAGTGTCAGAGGGTATGAGAAAGCAAGTGGTGAATTTTCCCTTGCATGCACTGCTCACAACATGAGGAAGTTACTGAGAGCGATCATAAATGGGGTAGTACGTTCAGAGGACGGCAAATTGTTGGCAAATCCTGCATAGTAATGATGGAGAGCCCTGATTCTCAGTATAATTGCATTATTCAGGCGTTTTTCAGGTGCATATTATAAGATTTACCTTTGCGCAGAGATATAAAGCTCCAGCGATTGCTAGGCTTTATGATTTGTCCGATTTAAAATTCCTGTTCTCGGACAGCCTCCTAGGAGGCTGTCCGACAATGGTCTTTCGAAGTCTACGCTATCTGCCCAAACTCTTCGTTATTATCGAAAAACAATGCTCACAATATCATTTATATGGCTTGCGCTTGTTTTTTGAAAAAGCCTCGATTTTGGCCCAAATTTCTTTGCTAACAGTTTGACGGGATAAGCGATTTGACTGGTTTCGCCTTAGCGGATGTTCTATTGAGTTAGTTCTCATCTAGAAACTAATTATCCATTTGCACTCTTTTTAATCGCTCCTGACATTGTGAAGTTCCTTTGAACTCATTATCATATCTCGATGATGCTCATAAATGTTTCCTGATATTTTAAATATTTAAAAGAGAAGGTATGAAAACATTCCTGAATGAAATGCTGCATGATGCCGGGCTTCGTTGTATTCCTTTCCTCGACTGGATTGGTGAATTAAAAAATCCCGCGATTCTGAAAGCGGATATACTTGCCGGGATAACTGTTGCTCTGGTGCTCATTCCTCAGTCTATGGCCTATGCACAACTTGCCGGATTGCCGCCACACTATGGGCTGTATGCCTCGTTTCTCATACCAATAGTTGCAGCAATTTTTGGGTCTTCAAGGCAGTTGCAGAACGGGCCTGTGGCGATTATTTCCCTGATGACTGCAGCCGCTCTAGCGCCACTTGGTTTGAATGTTGAACAGACAGTTATGTATGCTGCCTTACTGGCTTTAATGGCTGGCACTATCCAGGTAATTCTCGGCTTTTTACGTTTGGGAGTGATGGTTGATTTCTTGTCGCACCCGGTCGTCATCGGGTTTACCAACGCTGCTGCCCTTGTGATTGCCAGTATGCAACTGGGTAATATGTTCGGCATCACAATAGATAGGGGTAATCACTTGCATGAAGCACTCTTGAATCTGGCCATTGCGATACCTGAGGATACTCACCTGGCAACGATGTTCATGGGGATTTTCGCGATTGTACTGCTTGTCGCATTCAAACGATTCACGCCGAAATTGCCGGGTATTCTTTTTACAGTATTAATTACAACACTTGTCAGCTGGTTTTTTGGGTATGGAAATCTGGGTGGGGCGGTTGTTGGTCATGTGCCCGCAGGTTTACCTTCGTTTGCCTGGCCTGAATATAATTCTGCTCATATAAAAGATCTTCTTTTGCCTGCTGGTATGATCGCATTTTTAAGTTTTGTTGAGGCGTTTTCTATCGCTAAGGCGGTTGCCTCAAAAACCCGCCAACGACTTTCTGCAGATCAGGAAATGGTGGGTAAGGGGTTGGCTAATCTCGTTGCAGGGATAATGCAGGGGTATCCGGTATCCGGTTCATTTTCACGGACAGCGGTAGCTTTTGATGCGGGCGCTAAAACCGGTTTTGCTGCGGTTGTTTCGGGTATCATTGTTGGCATAACGCTGCTGTTTTTAACACCACTTATGTATCACTTACCCATTGCAACTCTTGCGGCCGTTATCATTGTGGCAGTTGCGGGATTGTTTCAGATAGAACCTCTGGTGCATTCATGGAAAGTAACTCCGCATGATACGGTTGTGGCCTTTGTTGTATTTAACAGTACCATCTACTTTGCCCCGCATTTGGAAAAAGGCGTCTATATAGGGATAGCTCTATCTCTGGCCTTTTACATCTACAGGACAATGCGTCCTCACTTTGCTGAAGTCGCCATGCATGAAGATGGCACCTGGCGGGACGCCCATCTGTTTGGTATGCATACCAGCGACACCCTGGCATTTTTTCGTTATGACGGTGATTTGTATTTTGTTAACGCTGGTTATCTGGAAAAGCGGCTGCTTAACGCTGTCGCAGATAAGCCACTATTAAAAGTAGCAATACTTGATATTGAGGCGGTGGATCAGATCGACACAACAGGTGAAGAGATGCTTGCCCACATGTCCGAGTGGTTCAGGGAAGCAGGTATTGAATTCTATATTACACGGCCGAAGTTCAAGATAACTGACACGCTTAAGCGCACCGGGTTGTATTATAAAATAGGTGAAGAGCATATCTTCAGTAAGCGTCAGGACGCGCTCAAAGCAATTAAACACAAATATGGGGATACGGTCGACATCAAACACTTACAGAGTCATATGCCTGTTAATAGTTCTAAAGAGTGGTTTGAGCAGATTAGCTAGCTCTTACCTTTTGCCTGGGAGGCAGTGGGAATGTGAATAGAATCTACTCAGAAAGAAAGGCGAATCTATCCATCTTTTTAAAATTATTGGGAATAGTCTAATCTTCTAAGCAGCCGCACGATTGGCGAATGATTAACTTCGTGTTGAGAACTACTTCACGATTAGAACGTTTTGGATCCTGAATCCTTTTGATAAGCATTTCAGCAGCGGTTCGGCCTATTTCATAGGTGGGTTGCTCAATAACTGTAAGCGCCGGATCTAAAAGTTTGCCCCATGTTGTATCATCGAAACTGGCGAAGGCAATATCCCCCGGGATTGTCATCGTATTTTCTCTGATCGCCAGAAGCACGCCTGCGGCCAACAAGCTGTTACTGGTAAAAATCGCGTCGGGTCGTTCCTGGGTTTGAAACATTTTCATGGCGGTGTTGAAGCCGTCTTCTTCTCTGGCGTTGGTGTATTTTATTAAGTCCGGTATTGGTTTGATATCATGATCTTTTAACGCACGCACAAAGCCTTCACGCCGTTCACGCCCGGTGGTGCTCCCTATTCCGAATATTCCTGCGATTCGTTTATAGCCGTGCTCAATCAGATGACTTGTGATTGTATGGGCGGATTTCACATTATCAATAACCACATTATCAACATCAAGATCGCTCACATGCCGATCGATAATAACCATGGGCATATCCAGAAACGATGTGTCTGCAAGATTGTTAATAGCCTGCCTGGTCGGTGATAAAATGACTCCTGCTACGTTTTCATCGCGTAGGAAATTCAGGCAGATCTTTTCTTTTTCGGGATTTTCATCTGTATTATAAAGCAGCACGCTGTACCCAAGTTCATGCGCTGCATCATCAACTGCTCTGCTCACCCGCTGAAAAAACGGGTTTTCAATATCGGAAATAATCAGCGCGATAATCTTTGAACTGTTGGATCGAAGGTTTTGAGCAACCCGGTTAGGGCGGTAGCCCAGTGACTCCACCACTTCCATGACACGTTTCTTTACTTCAGGTCGAACATGCGGTTTGTCGGCTAATACTCTCGAAACTGTTGCTGTCGATACACCTGCTGCATCTGCAACGTCTTTAATTTTTACCATTTGAATACCATTCTCCTCATTGGGTGACGTGTAATACCAATACAGGTGTAAACGTTTACACCTTTTGTGTCAAATGAATTTGTTTTTGATGGTTTGCAAATGAGCGGAGTTCTCGCTTAACGCAACTATATCAACCCTTTTACGTTGTGTTGATTCTGCTCCTTAAGTGACTTGAACAGCACGACATAATGGTCAGGGTTGTGACTGGATTGAAATGCTGTTTGAAAATGATGAAAGGAGTGAACCGCTGTTGATACCGTATTGGTATTTATCGAAATGACATATAGCATCGTTTTGGTCAAGCAACGTCTTACGCGACCTGTTTATGATTTCAAAACTGAAAACGTTTACTGTGTTGTTCATGAGGATTTTGCGTTTTTCAGGAGTGTAAACCAGAATTGGTATATTTTGTTATTTGCCTGATAAGAAGGTTAGTGGTATGAAATTATGAGTTAAAGTTCTTCCTGGTTCTGATTTGAAACCACAACCAGTAAAAAAACATTGACAGGTAATCCTGTAAACGATTACAAGAAAAGAAATGCTTTTGACCTTCCGTACTTTTTGAATGAAGGGGCCATATGAATTACCCTTTAGGATGTAAGCGTTTGGCCATTTCACACTAACCAGTCAATTGAAAGGAGAGCCTGAAATGAAAGAAGGAATACAGCGGTTAGGTGGTTTTATGGCCGGAATGATAGCCCCAAGCCCCGGCGCATTTATCGCCTGGGGTTTGACTATGGATAATTTAACAACCGTATAACTAGAGGGGGATGGTTATGTCAGCTAAAGCTTTGAAAGTAGGTGTCCAGTCATTTGGAAGGTTCTTGAGTGGTATGGTAATGCCCAACATTGGTGCATTTATCGCCTGGGGGTTGATCACAGCATTATTTATACCAACCGGTTGGTTACCTAATGAAACATTAGCGTCACTTGTTGGTCCTATGATCACGTATTTACTGCCCCTTTTGATTGGTTACACCGGTGGTAAGATGGTTGGTGGAGAGCGTGGTGCCGTAGCCGGAGCCGTTACAACGATGGGAGTCATTGTTGGTGCTGGTATTCCAATGTTTCTGGGAGCCATGATTGCCGGTCCACTGGGAGGTTTAGCCATAAAGAAATTTGACGAGCAGGTTCACGGTAAAATCAAACCTGGATTTGAGATGCTGGTCAACAATTTCTCACTGGGCATTATCTCAATGCTGATTGCCTTAATTGCTTACGTGGTAATTGGCCCGCTCGTTTCTGTAATTACAAAGGGACTGGCATCTGGTGTGGGTTGGATTGTGGATATGTCTCTTTTGCCTCTGGTCTCAATAATTGTCGAGCCTGCGAAAATCCTCTTCTTGAACAATGCGATAAATCATGGTGTGTTCACTCCTCTTGGCGCAGAGCAGGCAGCTAATGTGGGAGCTTCCATTTATTATCTGATTGAAACCAATCCCGGTCCTGGCATGGGCATCCTCCTCGCGTATATGTTGGTAGGTAAAGGTACGGCACAAAAGTCGGCTTATGGCGCATCCATCATTCATTTCCTCGGTGGTATTCATGAAATATATTTTCCGTATATCTTAATGAAGCCGAGATTAATTATTGCTGTTATCGCGGGTGGTATGGCAGGTGTTGCTTTTAACATGATCACCGGTAATGCTTTGGTTGGTCCTCCATCTCCTGGTTCTGTTTTTGCGTTAACCCTTATGTCCACAAAAGGAATGGGAATTGTCCTGACTTTGGCTTCCATTGCAATTTCTGCAACCACTTCATTTGTCATTGGCGCAGTAATTATTCGTAAGGACGCTTCAGAGGTTGATGACATTGAAGCCGCAACAGCTGCTGTGGCAGCAAGTAAGGCTGAAGCAAAAGGGTTTGCCGTACCTGTTGCAGCCAGAAGTGTTCGGTCTATTGTAGTGGCTTGCGATGCAGGTATGGGATCTTCAGCCATGGGTGCAACTGTATTGCGCGGCAAAGTTAACGATGCCGGCTTAAATATTGAGGTTACCAACGCGGCTATTAATGATCTGAAAGACGCTGATATTGTCATTACTCAAAATGAATTGACTGATCGTGCCAGAATTAAATTACCTCAGGCACAGCATATGAGTATCAGTAATTTTATGGACGCAG
Organism: Desulfosediminicola flagellatus; assembly: GCF_005116655.2. Classification (GTDB taxonomy): domain Bacteria; phylum Desulfobacterota; class Desulfobulbia; order Desulfobulbales; family Desulfocapsaceae; genus Desulfopila; species Desulfopila flagellata. The sequence continues at coordinate 6,581,589 of NZ_CP050698.1, forward strand.
GTTTTTATGACGACCTGGTAGCTAAACTGGTTTAGCCGCTCTGTCATGAATTACGGGAACCTTGAAAAATCTCCGGATTTTTTCAAGGTTCTCGTGGTGTGGCTGGGCAAAATATTGGTAGTAAAGCGGCAGGCGGAGGGTCTGTTCGAAGATCGATATATTTTTTAAGGAGATCGTGATGTCTTTTTTTAAAAAATTGCTCGGTGGTCAAAAGAAATCTGAGATCACTGAGAAGCCCGAAGTATCCGAAAAAGCTGTTCAGGCATCCGCGCCGCAAGACAATAAGGATATCGTGGAAAGAGCTCTGACGGTTAGTCCACAGCAAATACTGTTAAATGCTCAGGTAACGACTAAAGAAGATGTTCTTGAACTCATAGCTCAAAACTTGTCCACCCTAGGCCTCGTCAGCGGCAACTATCTGGAAGCATTGCTCGGGCGTGAAGAAAAAGTCAGTACTTACCTGATTAATGGCGTAGCGATCCCTCACGGTGTAAACGAAGCAAAAGAGCAGGTAATTAAGACTGGCGTTTTTATTGTGCAGGTGCCAGAAGGTGTCGTCTGGAATGACAAGGGAGATGTGGCTCGCCTGATCGTTGGTATTGCTGCCAGGGGTAAGGATCATTTGAGCTTGCTTCAGCGTCTGACAGAGGTGGTTATGGATGAGGGCCTGGCCGAGCAGCTGGCAACCACATCCGACAAAAGCGATATATTAAATGCCCTGAATGATGCGGAGCAGACCGAGTCCGAGCAACTGGAAGACTATTCAGTTAGAGCGGAAGCAAAGGTCGTCGATATGCAAGGGATGCATGCCCGCCCAGCCAGCTTAATTTCAGAAAAGGCTGCAACATTTTCAGGAACAGATATCCGCATTCGAAACGATCAGAAGACCGCAACTGCGAAATCCATGGCATCACTTTTGACGATGGGCGCAAGTCTTGGTGATGTTTTGATCATTTCTGCCGAAGGGCCCGAGGCGAAACACGCCGTTCAGGTTCTGTCAGAAATGATCAGTCAGGGATTGGACGATGACGAGGAGCAGGATAATGCGTCGTATCAGCCTTTAGCAGTACTCTCTGCTTTGACAGATGTTCAGTGTCGTATGAAAATCAGTGGCTCCGCAGCATCTCCCGGTATTACCATGGCACCTGCCTTTCGATTGCAAGCGGGAAAGATACGTTATGAAGAAAATGCAGAAGATCCTCAAATGGAAGCCAGGCTTTTCAGCACTGCACTGAAGGAAGCTGCACAGCAACTGGATGAACTCAAAGCCGACCTGCAGAGAATGGCTCCAAATGAAGCAGCCATTTTGCACGCTCAAAAACAGTTGTTGCAGGATGAACTGGTACTAACCGACAGTGAGAAATTCATTGTAAATGGCAAAACTGCTGCATGGTCGTTTCATCAAGCCATTGATAAGCAAGTTGAGTCATTAAAAAAAGTTGATAACGAGCGCCTGAGAGCAAGGATCGCAGATCTCATTGATGTACGTGATCGGGTATTGGCTCTGATGGTGCCCGCTGTTTCAGCAGTTGATTATCCGCAAACAGATTTCATTTTGATGGCAAAGGATCTCACACCTTCACAAACAGCCGGATTAAATGGTCTAAAAGTCCGTGGTATTTGTACGGAACTTGGCGGACCCAACAGTCATATGGCGATCCTTGCCCGTGCTTTGGGTATTCCCGCAGTGGTCGGTCTGGGGGAGGGCGAGCTGAAACATATTGAGGATGGCGAATTAATTATCGTCGATCCGCAGGCTTCGTCCGTTTACATCGATCCGGATGAAGCAACGCAGAAGCAGGGACTGGAGTGGATAGCTCAGTGGAATCAGATCCGCAAAGCAGAAGGTGCGCAAAAACATAAACCCGCTGAGACCCTTGATGGTCACCACGTTGATGTCGTATGCAATATTGCCAAGCCGGAAGACGCGAAATCTGTTTTGGAAAACGGTGGCGAAGGTGTCGGATTGTTACGAACAGAGTTTCTTTTTGAATCTTCTACTTCAGAACCAACGGTGGAAGAGCAATATGAGAGTTTAAAAGCAATTGCCGCAGAACTCGGCGGTCACCAGCTGATAGTACGTACGGCGGATATAGGTGGAGACAAACCGGTATCCTGGATGCATATTCCCCATGAAGATAACCCTTTTCTGGGTATGCGGGGCATTCGCCTCTCGTTCAAATATGAAGATATGTTCAGGCGTCAGCTTGAAGCCATTTACACGACAGCGATCTGGCAGAAAGAGGAATGCGGATCAACAGGTCTGCACATTATGTTTCCAATGATCGGCAGAATGTCGGAGTGGAATAAAGCACGAGACATCGCTGAAAGTATACGCTCACAATTAGACGCTCCCAAGTTGCCATTGGGCATCATGATCGAGGTTCCATCAGCGGTAATGATTGCCGATCATCTGGCCAAAGAAGTGGATTTTTTCTCCATTGGCTCAAATGATTTAACACAATATACCCTGGCTATAGATCGCGGGCATCCAGATCTCTGCTGTGAGGCAGACAGTTATCATCCTGCCCTGGTTAAAATGATTGAAATGACGGTGAAAGCAGCACAGACTCATGGTAAATGGGTCGGTGTGTGCGGCAATGCGGCAGCGAGCCCTAATCTTGCGACACTACTGGTCGGGTTAGGTGTGACTGAACTGTCAGTAAGTCCAGCCAATGTGGCAGCGGTTAAAAATATTATCCGCGCTGTCAACTACAGTAAATTACAGGAAAAAGCAAAGAAGGCATTGCAGCTGGAAAGTTCAGAAGCTGTTATGGAGTTGTATAAAAGCAACGACGATCTGTTGTAGCACCTACCCTGAATTCTTCATGAGCCCAGGAGGCAATCATGACATCACAATATAAAAAATATCACTCACCGGAGATTACCGTACCAGAAGAAGGATTGGTCTGGAATATGTACGGTGCAGGTGAAGAGAATATAGGAAAAGACGGACAACCAGAGCTGTTGCCGATACCAAAACCGGCTGCCAACCAGATGCTGGTGCGTATTGACTCGGTGGGGCTCTGTTTTTCTGATGTAAAGCTGATCAACATGGGTGGAAGTCATCCCAAACTGTATAACCGGGATCTGTCAAAAGAGCCCGGCAGGCTTGGCCACGAAGCTTCATTAACTGTCGTTGAAGTAGGCGAAGAACTTAAGGGTAGATATCACCCCGGTCAGCGGCTTGCAGTGCAACCCGATATTTATCAGGACGGTAAAAGTACCGCTTACGGCTACACCATCCCCGGTGGCCTGATCCAGTACCACCTTATCGGCCCGGAAATGCTTGAGACGGATGAAGGTGAGTGTCTACTGCCGGTTGATGATTCCATGGGCTATGCAGAGGCATCGCTTCTGGAGCCTTGGGGTTGCGTCCTCGCTTCGTATACCCAGCGTCGTCGACTGGATCCAAAAGAAGGCGGTGTTATGTGGATCATCGGAAATCCGACTGACAATGCGGAGTATACCTTTTCAAAAGGGCTGGAATATCCGGCTACCATAATTCTTTCTGATGTGCCGGAGGCGATTGCCGAACTCGCAGGGAAAACCTCAGCTAAGATCGTCGTGCGTAACGGTGTCACCCCTGATCAATATGACGATTTTGCCAAGGAATATACAGACGGCAACGGCTTTGATGATATCGTCATGCTCGACCCGCGTTCCGCCGATGTTGTCGGGAAGGTAGCAAAATACATTGCCCGCAGAGGCACCATGAACATGGTTGGCAAGACAGCTCTTGACGGGTTGGTTGATACCGATGTCGGAAGGCTCCATTACGATTATACCGCGTATATCGGCAACCAGGGGCCGGATATCGCAGCGTCATACGGAGAGCAGCGTAACCGATGTGAGCTGTACCCGAAGGGAACAACTGTTTTTGTCGGAGCTGGCGGACCCATGGGACAGATGCACGTCCAGCGTGCCCTCGAACTTCCGGACGGGCCGACAACGGTTATCGCTACTGAGGTGAGTGACCTGCGGCTGGACTCCATCAAGGAACGTTTTGCATCGCTGGCTGAAAAAAATGGTAGAAAATTACTGACCTTCAATCCCCAGACCAGTGAGAAATCACTTCATGATTTCGTGATGGAAGTAACGGATGGTAAAGGCGCCGATGATGTCGTCGTGAGCGTACCTATCGCAGATGTCATGGCCGAAGGCGACACGCTTATGAACGAAAACGGTATGCTGGTCTTTTTTGCAGGCGTTCCCAATGGCACTATGGCCGACATGAACCTGAGCAATGTCTACCTTGCTAACGCCCAGTATACAGGAACTTCAGGACTCACTCTGGACGATCAGCGCCAGGTGCTCAGCCAGGCTTCGCAAGGATCTCTTTCACCGGGCCGCAGTGTTGGTGCCATCGGCGGGATGAATGTTGCGAAAGAAGGTATCCAGGCAGTTATTGAAGGAAAGTTCGCCGGAAAGATTGTTATTTTTCCACAGATTGAAGATTTGCCACTCATAGGTCTCGATGACCTTCATGACCTTCATCCTGAGATTGCCGAAAAGCTAGAACCCGGCAACATGTGGACTGCTGAAGCTGAAGAAGCCCTTTTTGAAAAATACTGGAAGGAGTGAAAGATGATATTCACCGTTACACTCAATCCGGCAGTTGATCGGGAAATGACCGTTGATGCCATTTCCTTCGATACTGTCCTGCGAGCCTCGGATTGGCGGGTAGACTGCGGTGGGAAGGGCTTTAATGTTGCCCGCATGCTCAAGTCCCTCGGGATTTCGAGTGTGGCACTGGGGTTTGCTGCAGGAAAGAGTGGCGAAATGCTGAATGATAAGCTCCAGTCCCTTGGCATTGAGACTGATTTTGTCTGGGTCGGGGGAGAAACCCGCACCAATGTGTCTATTGTCAGCTCTGAGAATGGTCAGTATGTGAAAGTCAATGAGCCGGGCCCCACCATCACCGGAGCAGATCTTACACAACTTGCAAAGAAGATTGGCGACCGGGTTAAGGAAGGAGACTGGTGGGTGCTTGCCGGCAGTTTGCCTCCCGGGGTGCCGCCGACCTACTATACAGAGCTGATCAGCATCATTCAGTCTACAGGAGCAAAGGTATTCCTCGACACAAGTGATGAAGCGTTGCGTCAGAACTGCGCAGCTAAACCGTTGCTGGTTAAGCCTAATGATGAAGAAGCGCATGGGCTGACCGGTCTTCCTGTCGGAACGAAGGAAGAGATAGCGGTTGTCGGTGCAGCAATTTCTGAGATGGGACCGCGTAACGTGATTATCTCGCTAGGAAAAGAGGGGGCCGTACTGGTTGATAACGGCAAGGCGTGGTTGGCTGCCAGTCCTGAAATTACAGCTGCCAACCCTATCGGTGCCGGTGATTCCATGGTTGCAGGGGTTGTCTGGGGACTGAGCCGGGGAGACAGCATGCAGGATGCTCTCTGTAAAGGGATTGCCTGTGGCGCTGCCACTGCCAGTCAGAAAGGGACATCGGTTGGCTCTCTCGAACAGGTGAATCAGTTGTTAGAGAAGGTTAAACTCAAAGAAATCTAATGATTTTATGAATTCGTAAAATCCGATCTACTTCGTTGTAGGTCTTAAGCGGCAATTCGTCGTACTATGTACTGCAGAATTTCCGCTTAAGACACTACGCCTCGTATATCAAACTTTTCCAGAGCCCATTCCTGAAAGTGTTTCGACTTTTTAATAGAATATCAAAACTTTAGTACAAATAAATCCGTGCCAACCAGACTTACGCACATACTACGGAGATGTATGATGGCTGATTCTTTTCCATACGAAAAACTTGGGTTAGTGAACACCAAAGCGATGTTTAATAAGGCAATGGAAGATAAATACGCCATTCCAGCCTACAACTTTAATAATATGGAACAGCTGCAGGCCATCGTGACCGGTTGTGTGCAGTCTGATTCTCCGGTTATCTTGCAGGTGTCCGGCAGTGCCAGGACATACGCCGATGCTGTGATGATGCCGCATATGGTGCAAGGTGCGGTGGCCATGGCGCGGAAAATGGGCAGCAACATTCCTATAGCCCTGCATTTAGACCATGGTAACAGTTTTGAGCTGGCCAAAGAGTGTATAGATAGTGGTTTTTCTTCTGTCATGATTGACGGCTCACATCATTCCTTTAAGGAAAATATCCGGCTCACTGCGGAAGTAGTGGAGTATGCCCATAAACACGGTGTAACTGTTGAAGGAGAGTTGGGTGTTCTGGCAGGTGTTGAGGATGAGGTTTCTTCTGAGGTGAGTCACTATACCCAGCCTGAAGAGGTGGAAGAATTTGTCGCAAAAACCGGGGTGGACAGCCTTGCTATATCTATCGGAACCTCCCACGGTGCCCATAAATTTAAATTGAAGCCGGGCGAGGAACCACCAACCTTGCGTTTTGATATATTAGAGGAAATCGAAAAACGTCTTCCGGGGTATCCAATAGTGTTGCACGGTGCATCTTCTGTATCGCCTGAGCATGTTGCCATGATCAATCAATATGGCGGCAACCTGGAAAGCGCTGTGGGTATCCCCGCAGAACAACTGCGTCGGGCGGCACAATCAGCGGTGTGCAAAATTAACATCGACAGCGATGGCCGTCTTGCCATGACCGCTATGATCAGGAAAGTTTTTGCGGAGAAGCCAGCAGAATTTGATCCACGGAAGTATCTCGGCCCGGCACGAGCTGAACTTATCGAATTGATAAAATTAAAAAATGAGGACGTGCTCGGCAGTGCCGGAAAGGCCTGATCCGACCTCTCTCCCAGGAGGCTGTCCGAGAATTAGAGTTTTGGTCAAAATCGAGAAGTTTTTAGAAAATAGGCACAGCCATATACTTAATATTGCGAGCATTATTTTTTTAAAAATCCGAAGATTTTGGGAAAAAGTCATTACCGGACAGCCTCCTGGCCCGTACTTCAATACACATCATCTAGTAAATATAAATACATATACTTGGAGAAAATATTATGCTTAAAGTTGCTATCAATGGTTTCGGTAGAATAGGAAGACTATCATTTCGAGAACTTGCTGGAGACAATCGTTTTGAAGTTGTGGCAATTAACGATTTAACAGATCCAAAGATGCTTGCTCATCTTCTGAAGTATGATAGTGTTCAGGGCCGTTTTGCAGGACATACTGTCGAAAGTGATGAGGATTCTCTCATCATTGATGGAAAGAAAATCAGAGTCTACAAAGATCCGGAACCGAAGAATCTCCCTTGGGGTGAACTTGGGGTGGACATTGTTTTAGAATGTACCGGCTTTTTCTGCTCAAAAGCCAAAAGCCAGGCGCATATTGATGCAGGTGCAAAGAGAGTTCTTATTTCAGCTCCTGCAGGCAGTGACCTTCCAACCATTGTTTATGGCGTAAATCATCAGATACTGAAAAGTGATGATCTCATTGTCTCTGGTGCATCATGTACAACCAACTGCCTTGCTCCTATGGCAAAGGCATTGAATGATTATCGTGAGTTACGAACAGGTTTCATGACAACGATCCATGCATATACGGGTGACCAGAATATTATTGATGGGCCGCATCGTAAAGGTGATTTTCGTCGTGCAAGAGCTGGAGCAATTAACATTGTCCCGAATTCGACCGGTGCTGCGAAAGCGATCGGTCTTGTCATTCCTGAACTTGACGGAAAACTTATTGGGTCAGCACAACGCGTTCCAGTTGCTACTGGTTCCATCACTATTCTTGATGCTACATTAAAAGATGAAACTGACTCTGTAAGTGTTGAGGGGCTCAATGAAGCAATGAAAAAGGCTTCAGATGAATCCTTTGGGTATTCTGATGAAGAGCTGGTGTCAAGCGATACAATTGGTATGAGCTATGGTTCACTTTTCGATTCCACCCAAACACTTGCGCAACGTTGTGGAACCAATATTTATGAGGTTAGAGTTGTAGCCTGGTACGACAATGAAATGAGCTATGTTTGCCAATTAATCAGGACATTAAACCATTTGGGAAGTTTGATGGCGTAAGCACAGATTTATCAATTAAAAAAGAGATCCCCGGTTAAAACGGGGGATCTCTTTTACGTTTCGTCTCCATCCAAAGTTGACGCCGGAATTCAGATATTACCTCAAAAGGTGGGAAATAATTATGTCAGATATCAGTAAGATTATAGGCCGGGAAGTAATGGATTCACGGGGTAACCCCACTGTTGAAGCGGACGTATACCTTGAATCAGGTGCCTGGGGCAGGGCGTGTGCTCCATCAGGAGCCTCGACGGGTTCCCGGGAGGCACTTGAATTGCGGGATGGTGATAAAAGTCGCTACTTGGGCAAAGGTGTACTAAAGGCCGTTGCAGCTGTAAATGAAACCATTCGTCCCGGCCTGATTGGGCACAGCGCTTATGATCAGCAAGGGGTCGATCAGATAATGATTGATCTGGATGGAACAGACAATAAAGATAAACTCGGTGCCAATGCGATTCTGGCAGTTTCTTTAGCCAATGCAAAAGCTGCTGCAATGGATAAAAAAATTCCTTTGTATCAGCACATTTCCGAATTAAACGGAACCCCCGGTGCCTATTTGATGCCGGTCCCGATGATGAACATCATCAACGGCGGGGAGCATGCGGATAACAATGTTGATATCCAGGAGTTCATGATCCAGCCTGTGGGTGCTGAAAATTTCAGGGAAGCGCTGCGGATGGGTGCGGAAATTTTCCATAACCTGAAAAAAGTGCTGAGCAGCAAAGGTTTGAGCACGGCTGTAGGCGATGAAGGTGGTTTTGCACCAAACCTGTCTTCAAACGAAGAGGCACTGGCAGTTATAGTCCAGGCGGTAGAGGCAGCGGGGTATCAGATGGATAAGGATGTTACCCTGGCCCTCGACTGCGCAGCGTCTGAATTCTATGTCGATGGAAATTACGACCTCAAAGGTGAGGGGAAAATCTTTGATTCTGAAAAATTCGGAGATTACCTGGCTGAACTGAGCGAAAAATATCCTATTATTTCAATTGAGGATGGCCTCGATGAAAGTGATTGGGACGGATGGGCAAGCCTGACCAAAAAGATTGGAGAGCGCATTCAGCTTGTTGGCGATGACCTCTTTGTGACAAATACAAAAATTTTGAAGAAGGGAATTGACACCGGGGTGGCTAATTCAATTTTGATTAAGTTCAACCAGATCGGATCATTAACAGAGACATTGAATGCTATTCGTATGGCTAAAGATGCCGGTTATACAGCCGTTATTTCCCATAGAAGTGGTGAGACGGAAGACGCGACTATCGCTGATCTTGCAGTGGGTACAGCGGCAGGTCAGATTAAAACCGGTTCTCTGTGTCGTTCCGATAGAGTTGCTAAATATAATCAACTGCTTCGTATAGAAGAAGAGTTGGAGGGCAAAGTGAGTTACCCGGGGCGCAAAGCAATAAAGGGTCAATAAATTCTCGGACTGCCTCCTGGAAATGCATTTGACATGCTCTGTCGGTCAATTTCTTTACCTGTTCATTCAAAACAATTTTACAGTAATTTTAAGAGAAAAATATGTGCGGAATAGTTGGTTATTGTGGTCCCAAAAGAGTGTTGCCGGTAATTTTAGAAGGGCTGAAACGCCTTGAATACAGAGGATATGACTCAGCCGGGGTAGTGTATCTTGAAGACGGAAAGCTGGTCAAGCACAGATCGAAGGGGAAACTTTCCAACCTCGAAGCCATAATAGATGACGCAATAATTACTCCGTCTCACATTGGCCTTGGTCACACGCGGTGGGCGACTCATGGCGCACCAACAACAGAAAATGCCCATCCGCACAGCGATTGTACAGGGGATATTGTTGTGGTCCATAATGGGATCATTGAAAACTATCATTCTTTGCGGGAAGAGCTGAAGGCAAAAGGGCATACGTTCACCTCCGAAACTGATACCGAGGTACTCGCCCATCTTATAGAAGATAATCTTGAGAACGATCTTGTTGAAGCTGTAAAGAAGGCTGTTGCCTTGCTCGATGGCTCGTTTGCAATCGGTGTTCTCTGGGCAGGAATGCCGGACACACTTATAGCAGTAAGAAACCAGAGTCCCTTAGTGCTTGGCGTGAGCGCCGCTTCAGGAACCTTTCTCGCATCCGACATCCCTGCACTGCTACCCTATACAAATGAAGTCATTTTCTTAAATGATATGGAAATGGCAGTGCTCACCAGTGAAAGTCAGGACATATTCTCGTTGGTTGATGGCAAGACCATAGAAAAGAAGATCGAGACCATAAAGTGGAATGCTGCAATGGCAGAAAAAGCTGGCTACAAACACTTTATGCTGAAGGAAATCTATGAGCAGCCGCAGGCGATTACCAATACTGTGAGCGGCAGGATCAATCCGGAAACCGGAGAGGTAAATCTCCCGGAATTGAACCTCTCAGCCTCAGATCTTGAAAACATTGATCGTATAATATTTGTGGCCTGCGGCACTTCTTTGCATTCTGCACTGGTGGCAAAATACTGGATAGAAAAGTATGCACATATTCCGGTTGAGGTTGATATTGCCTCCGAGTTCAGATACCGACATTTGCTTATAAATGAAAGAGTGCTGACTGTTTCCCTTTCTCAATCAGGAGAAACCGCAGATACTCTTGCAGGAATGCGCATAGCAAAAGGGCTTGGTTCTAAGGTTATCACTATCTGTAACGTTGTCGGTTCAACAATGACCCGAGAAGCAGATGGCACCATCTACACCCATGCAGGGCCTGAGATAGGTGTTGCTTCAACAAAGGCATTTACCTCTCAGCTTGCGGCATTGTTTTTACTCACCCTTTTTCTGGCAGAGCAGAGGAATACACTGTCTGGCGAAGAGCGCCTCAAGTTAGGGAAAGATCTGATTGATATTGCAGGCGTAATAGAAAAAGAGATCCCAAGACTCCAGGAAGAGATCGGAACATTGATTGAAAGCTATTACGACGCCCGCGACTTCTTATTTATCGGCCGTGGACTCAACTTCCCCATTGCTCTTGAAGGTGCGTTGAAACTCAAGGAAATTTCATACATTCATGCAGAAGGGTATGCTTCCGGAGAATTAAAGCATGGCCCGATAGCACTTATTGATAAGGATATGCCGGTGCTTGCTTTAGTACCGCAGGATGATGTGTATCAAAAATCCATTTCCAACGTAGAAGAAATACGAGCACGGCAGGGCAGAATAATACTCATCGGCACTGAAGGGGATGCACATCTGTCAAACATAACCGAAGATGTTATCTATTTACCGAAAGTTGCAGATGTGATGAATCCGATCCTCTATACGATACCAGCTCAGTTACTCTCGTATGAGATTGCCTCGCGACGTGGTTGTGATGTGGATCAGCCAAGAAATCTCGCAAAAAGTGTAACGGTTGAATAGCTTGCGTTACATTTAGGGCGAGTTGTGTCGTGTGAAAAAATCAATAACATTTAAGGTATGTATTAGTATGTCATTGATTTGGGTATGAATTGAAAAGGGTCAATCGGAAGATTGGCCCTTTTTTATTGGTCAATAGTATGATTATGGTGAAGTAACTTTTGAGTTAATTTATGGAAGGGATCTTAACTGATGTCTGTCCTTTGCTTCGATTCGTAATCAGTGGTAAACGAAACGTGATTACTTGTGCCAGTAGTTAAACTTCGCGTGGATTCCTTCAGATTGAGCTGTGTGATAACAAGACGAGTCTTCTTCTCCCAACCCGTTTATCTTCTCTGGAGTGAGTAAATACGCGTCCTTTTCCTCTATTACTTCCCAACCGTCGGACGTAAGAAAACGAAGTGCGATAACCCTTGCTTCTTCTATATCTGTTGATAACAGCCATATATGGACAATTGCTCTGGGGACGTGGGCACCCAAGGGGTTTTCAAGCTGTGGCTTGACTTCAAGAATAAAGTAATATGTATTCATACGAGACCTTAAATATATTTTTTGCTCTCAGTGTACAGCAAGGCATTGTGATTGATGTTACATGCATCTTACCAAGGACGGGATTTTTGAATACCAGAAAAAATCGACCAAGGAGTCTGTCGGATCCTAGACAAGTTAGAGGACCTTCCAAATCCCTTCAGCAGTGGCAATGAGCTGCTGGCCACATCGTAATTCGCCCTGCATGAAAACCAGGGAGCGTGTTTTTCTAAGGACTTTGGCTGTCCCCAGCAGTAAATCACCCGTTTTAGAAGCGGAGATAAATTTGACATCGAAGGAAATTGTTGCTGCTCTTGCGTTATTACTGAGTACCCGATGAGCAGCTGTCCCCATTCCTGAATCCATCAGACTCATGATGAAGCCACCATGAGTAATACCACCTGGATTCAAATGAATGTCCTGTATTCTTGCTCTGAATTGGTACTCAGATTCAGAAAGTGTTCTAAATTCTAAACCGCCATTGTGTTTCATAAAGCCAACAAGGCTTATTTGTTGAAATGTATCGTTCATATAGTTTGTGCTGAAATGCTTTTTACAATGCAGAAAATGTTATAGACCTGAGTGTATTAGAGGGAAGGGTTCAAGTCCGTTATGACTGTATTGAGCAGTCAACAGACAGTCTAGATAATCCAGAGACATCTTGCCAGGTTTATAGGAGATATTTTGACTAAACCACAGTAGACATCCTGGGACATTAGATGAAATGTAGAGTGGGATTGGCAGGAAAATACAAGCCCTATTCCCGTTGACTGACCAAAATCCGAAATGGCTTAACGTACTTTTTGAACGTTATATATTAAAAATATTATGGAAAAATGAGAATACTGCTTTTTACAGATGGAAGCGTGAATACAAAGACAAGAATTGGCTATGGTGCGTATTTGGCCTTGTCAGAAGGTCAAATACATTTGGCCAGTCACATAAAATTAAAGCAATTCGTAGACACCTCTTCCACAAAATTGGAACTACAGACATTGTTGTGGGCATTGTCAGAAATATCCGCAACTGAAGTTATCTCATATACAGATTCTCAAAATATTGTAGGGCTGAACTCACGTAGAAAAAGAATGGAGGAAAATGAGTATCATGCTAAAAATGGAAAACTGCTGAGAAATCATGAACTTTATAAGCAGTTTTACAAACGTATTGATACTGTAAATATTTCTTTTACCCAAATACGAGGTCATGCACCTTCCAAAAAAAAGAGTGATGTCGATCTGATTTTTTCCTTAGTTGACCGTGCCTCTCGAAATGCTCTGCGGGCTTACTCCACCGGATGCAATCTAGATGAAAATAGGTGAACAAAAATCCATAACTTGTGTCATGTCATGTGTCAGATGTCGTAATAATGCGACGCTTTTTTCTCTTCCTGCAAGGCACGAATGATAGAGCATAGCAGCGCTATGTAACAGAAAGAGTAACGAAGTCAGGAAGTGAAAAGGGCGAGCAGAATTAGACATCTGAGGCATGACAGGACACTCGATTGAATCTATAAATCGTTTAGAAAAGACGATTGAGGTTGAAATAAACCAACTGTTTGAATTGCGTGGAATGATTGTCTATAAGTGGTCGGTATTGATAACACATTGCCTGTGGAATGATAGAGCACGCAAGGGCAAGCGCCTATATTTTGCACTCGCCCTGCATGGCTGAAAGTAGGTCTTAAGTGGTTATCTACCTGATAAGATGCTGGAACGACTAACGGCGTTCCGGAATCTGGTACGTGTGAATAAACTCGATGACGCTTAAGTCATCATCTGCGTGTTGGGTAAAGCCGAGGATATTGGTTGTCGCCTCATCGTAAACAAGGGATCCATCAGCATTGACACTCATCAAGTTAATGTTGTCAAATATTGTTGTTCCATTCATCTGTGCACCTGCGATACCCACTGTAGTCTCCGTCCAGTTATCGGAAGAGATCTGTAAAACGTTTACAGATCCAGTATAGGTTGAGCTTGCTTGGTCAGGCTTCCCCCCTTCTTTTAACACTTCACCACGCATGCTGAATATTGTGCCTCTGTTCTCGTTTACGACGCCTTCAAAATTGAAGTAAACTGGACTAACACTATAATCAATGGCGCCATCTGTAGGGGTTCCATCTACTTCATACTCGCTGAAGCCAAGTACCTTGTTAATTCCCAGGATCGAATTAAGGTACACAACCATATCAACAGTTATATGACCGGTTTTGTCTGCGGCTGCCGCTAAGAAGGCTGCTGCGAATTTGAAATCTTCAGATGTTTTTGGATCAGAGAAATCGGTCTCAATACCAGTAAAAGGCCCCTCACAGGCATACTCCATGAATTCGCCATTGCTATCGATAACTTGAGGGCAATCTGTCTCAGGAGTAGTAGTTGTTAATAGTATTCGGTCAATAGCATCAGGGTTAGCTACCCATTCACCAGCAATTTCCGGCTGCGTTGGATCTGGGTCCCATTCCATGCAATCCACCTCAGTGCCATTTATATTGGTGCAGTCATAGTATGTATAATATGGTGGTAGTGGCGTCGTAACCACAAGATCACCAAGACCCCAATTTTTCATTTTGGCGATATCAATGGTTGGACGCAAAACTGCATCGGCAGGCCCATCTTCAAGTTCGAGCAACTTCCAGAGAGGTATCCCGCCATTTTTTGAACGGTCAATGGGGGCCCGTTCGTCTCCAGGGGTAACCAGATGTCCGTCTTGCATCAGCTTTACGTACAGAGCAAGGTTTTCAAGAGGAGAGTCGATCGCCTTTTTGACTGTAATTGGATTGCCGTCTAGGTCAGTCACTGGAAGTGGTGTGCCGGTATCGGGATCAACCAAAAATTCATCATAGACGTTTTTAGTCATCAGGAGTCGTCCTGATGCATCAATCTCGATGGCGATAGTATCGTCACTGTTGATTGTGTTAATTGCTTCATCAAAGGCTGCTTGCAATACGGCTTCTGGTGAGCGACTTAGATTAAGTCGCCCGAAGTGGACCTCTCCAATAAGTTCTGTCCAGAGGACACCATCGGGATAGGTGACCAGGCCGTTTTTCGGATCTGTCCATTGGCATTTTTCAGTAACTTCAACTGTGCCGTCAGTGTTCTTCTCACATGGTTCAACGAAATATTCGTTGATGGGAATTGTAAGCTCGCCATCATTCTGATTGACTGTTACAGGACCGTTGATTTGTCCGACTTCGCACTCACTGCGACCCCAGGTGGCGTCATATGTGATTACAAGTGGCAACCGATTTTTGGTTAGACCGGTCTCGTCATTAATATTCCCCCAGCGTTCGTAACTTGCCACCGGCTGAACGCATAGGGCGGGATAGTCAGACTGCTGAACTTCATATATAGGGTTTTCGTTTGCGTCTTCCCCGATTTCAGCAGCATACCAGCCGTAATCTAGTTTGTTTACGTCAACAAAAATTTCGCCATCAGTGCCATTAGTTGGAGGATCAACCACTGTTAGAACAGGTTCTCCGCCGAC
The DNA here is from genome assembly GCF_005116655.2 of Desulfosediminicola flagellatus. Lineage (GTDB taxonomy): Bacteria > Desulfobacterota > Desulfobulbia > Desulfobulbales > Desulfocapsaceae > Desulfopila > Desulfopila flagellata. The sequence goes on from NZ_CP050698.1 coordinate 6,596,915, forward strand.
CACCGTAGAAGAAACTACGAGCGACCCATCCTCGTTTGGGACTAATTTTTTATCTTCAGCCCCTCCCATCTGACGCAGTATGACATACAGGTCGCCAAATAATTTTCCAGCATCTGACATATTGTCGTTATTCGGGCCGTCAACAGTGTCAGGTACACCTCCATCACCTCCATCATCTCCGGTGTCTGCCGGCTCTTCAGCGACAACGACATCGCCCCTACCGCCCATATACCCTTTTGCCATAATGCTCAAAGGATATAGCATACACATGACACCCGTACATAAACAGATACTCCATAGCCTTTTTTTCATAGTTCCCCCTGTGTACGTATTGCTGGATTCAAACAAATGAATATCTGCATACATCTGCTTGAATTAAAGGCAATGCCTGCATGTGCCTGCATTGCCGATATACGTAAGTTTACATCTATCAAAAATGGCAAGCCCCTGATCCACTTCCCGGACCGGGCAGTAGCTATGTATTCAAAATGTTATCTCAACGTATGAACAAACGGTTTTGGCTTCTCGGTTTCACTGAGAATCAAATGACTATTATCCAGACTATGGACCTGATTGTCGTCCGAAAGATTGTTCTTTCGTATTAAGATCAAAAATGTTTTTGAGTAATGTATGGTTCCAGGGCTTGACCTCAGTCAATTGGGAAAGGTGTACCTCGGTTACTGGATACTCTTTATGTGTAAGGACAAATATGGAGATATCACCGGGGACGATGGTGTCCCCGGTGATAATGTAAGGACTGACCGACAGGTTATGAACTGTGGTGGACACACGTTCATTCGTTAAATCGTGGTTTACTCCAAATTATGTAGAGTATAATCCCGATACTGTCGGTAACGTTGCGTATACTGTATACTACAGGCAACGTATTCATTTGCCTCCCCCCCCTTACGAAGCAACTGATGAGACCGCTTTCCACCATTTCGCCTTCCCCTCTGCAGGCGAGTGGTGGAAGATCAATTCTTGCGATCTTTCTAATCAACCCTAACCAAAAATATACATCGACAGGGTGCTGAAAAATAGTGGGAATTCCCTACTTATTAGGTGCTAAAAACCTTTACTCGGGAAACTTTTGAAATTTTGATGGGATAATATAGTAATCTCTAACGCAAGGCTTGACGTGCGATTTCCTTGTAAACCATCCATCTTGCAGCATCTGTGGAAAACCGTGTGTCGCAGGGGGGGAATGTCAGTAAGCAGCCTGTGCAATATCAAAACTGCCCTTCTGAAACCACATACCAGTTCTGAGGTATTGCTGTAGTGTTATGCAATACTCATCGCAGTAAAGCATATCTTATTGTTCATCATGTATTTTTGTTTGATAAAATAGTATCAATGGCTTTAGCCAGATCGTGTACGTTGATCGGTTTCATCAAAAAACCAGTAATACCGTAATAGCTGGCTGACTGTTCGGTTACAGTTTCGCTGTAGCCGGTACAGAGGATGATAGGTATGCTTTGGTTGATTGTACGTATTTCCTGTATAAGTTGAACCCCTGTCATGTCCGGCATGGTTTGATCTGTTATCACAAGATCATAATTATCTGGATTCTCCCTGAATATTTTCAGAGTGTCGACACTGCTCTGACTTGCAGTTACCTGATATCCGAGGAGTTTGAGGCTATCTACAACAACCTCCAGGAAATAGGCCTCATCGTCGACAATGAGCACTCGTTCTCCATTTCCTACAGGAAGATAATTCTCAGGAGAGCTGTTTCCTTGGGCTACTGCTGCCTCGGTAAGGGGGAGAAATATATCAAAATGTGTTCCTTTACCTAATGTGGTGTCAATCTCTATCAAGCCCCTGTGGCTCTTGATAATACCTTTAACGACAGCCATACCGAGGCCAGTTCCTTCATTCACTTTTTTGGTAGTGAAATATGGCTCAAAGATGCGCTCCAGAACTGATGGAGTTATTCCTGAACCTGTATCAGAAATTCGTAGCTGCAGGTATTTGCCAGGTGGAATGATCATGGACATGTACTGTTTCGAATCTGTGAGCATCACCTTTTCCAGGGTAATTGTCATCACTCCACCGTTTTCACGCATGGCATGGTAAGCATTCGTGGCAAGGTTCATAACGACCTGATGAATCTGTGTGGAATCACCAATAATCCTGTCGCTATCTATATCCACCTGTTCCTTGATCTGTATAGTTGTTGGTAATGTCGAGCGGAGTAGGGCAGCAGCTTCTTTGATCACAGGAATAAGCTGCATAGGCTCCATCACTGAATTGCTGCTTCTGCTGAAACGAAGTATCTGCTGAACAAGTTCTTTGGCCCGGTAGCCTCCCTCAAGAACGCGTTCGAGATAATTGCGCATTCCAGCCTCAACAGCTGAAGGGTCTTTGTGAAGAGCCAATTCTGTGTAGCCTATAATGCCGCCAAGTATATTATTGAAGTCGTGCGCAATGCCACCAGCCAGAGTGCCGATCGCTTCACTTTTTTGGGATTGGATCACCTGTTTCTCCAACGTGGCCTTTTCCTCTGCCAGGACCACCTCTCTGCTCAAGTCATGTATGAAAACACCGAGGTAGAGAGGGATGCTCTCTTCATCCACAACCAGCCACCCCCGGATCGAAACAGGCACATTGTCACCATTTTTAGTATGGTAATAGATTTGCAAGGGGTCTTTTTGAGATATACCTGACCTGAGAGCCATGATGGTTTGGACCAGCATGCTTTGGTATTTTTCAGGGACAAATTTTTTAAAATCTTTACGGACACATTCAGTAAGCACAAAGCCGCTTTTTTTCAGAAAGGCCTTGTTAACATCAATGATACGCCCTTTAAAATCCAGAAGGACAATCCCCTCCGGGTTGCTGTTATAAAAAGAGCGAAAACGAAATTCACTTTCCCTTAAGGCCCGTTCTGTATTTTTTCGGTCAGTTATGTCACGAATGATTGCCTGAATGAACTTTTCGCCGGAAAGTTCTATGGTATTCAAACTGACATCAGCATAAAAGAGGGTTCCGTCAGGACGAGACTGCAGCCACTCAAATTGCCTGGATACGCCTTTTAAAGCCTCGGCCAGATAATATTCCCCTCTTTCAGTAAAGGTATTGCCGTCGGGCTGTTGCAATGCAGAAAGGTCAGCAGGCGATCGGCCAATGATCTCCTGTTGTGTACACCTGAACATTTCCAGGGTTTTCGCGTTGCAATCAGTAATGAGACCGTTCTGGATAATAAGGATTGCGTCACTGGCAGCCTCAAACAGTGTTCTGTAGCGTTTTTCGTTTTCTATAAGGGCAATTTCTGCGGTTTTACGCTGAGAAATATCGGTAATAGTGCCTGCAAGTAAAAGCGGCCTACCCGCAGCATCGCGTTGCATCACTTTGCCACGGTTAAGTATCCATACCCACTCTCCATTACGATGCCGCATCCTTAATTCGTTGTTGAAGGCGCTGTCGGAAGAGGTGGTTAAAACGTATCGAAAAATATTTCCTGAATGGTGAAATTCATCAGGATAACAGAGCCTTTTCCATGCCTCTATGTTCATCGGAAATTCCTGGTCGGCATACCCCAGCATTTCATACCAGCGGGGGCTGAAATAGGTGGAATCATCTTCAGGATACCATTCCCATATAGCATCTGAGGTGGCACTTATGGCAAAAGAAAGACGATTTTGACTGCGTAGTAATGCCGCTTCTGCTTTTTTCTGCGAGGTAATGTCCTGAATGGCCACAGCAACGCCCACACCGATATCATCGGAGTTAAGTGGTGCTGAAAATAGTGAGACGTTACGCAGGGAACCGTCTTTATGCCTGAACAATGTTTCTACATAATTCCGGCCGGTCACGGCCAGTTTTCCATAGAGGGCTGTGCCTACACGATCAAATTCTGCTTCGCTCTCGTATAGCCTGCGAGATGTTTGATTGAGAAGATCGGATGCTTCATAACCTGTTATCTCACAGAGCCGTTCATTTACTGAACGAAAGGTGCGTCCTTCTATTATAGTCAACCCTACAGGAACAGCCTGGAAAAGACTCTGCATTTTGGCTTCACTTTGCTGAAGTTTCCTCTCCATTTCCTTTCGTTCTGTAATGTCAACAAACATGCTCACTGCACAGAGTTCCTTCCCCGATTTAAAGGTAGCAGCTGAATAGATGGCATGGCCTGGTGTACCGTCCTTTTTCACGACTGCAGCTTCCTGAGTGTTGATCCATCCAGTCTTCAATAAAGCTTGAGCAATCTTATAGCTTTTTTCCTGCTCTGAGGCTGGAAGTAAAGATACAGATGATTTACCTATGACCTCAGCAGCCTGTCTGCCGCTAGACTTTTCGTATGCAGGATTAACATCAAGAAAGACCCCATCGGACATACGGTTGATAGCAATACCAAATGGGGCCCGATCGAAAATTGCCCGCCATAACGACTCTCGTTCTTTGAGTGCGCGTTTACTTCGGTTTTGCTCTGTAATATCACGAAAAACTGCTTGAAAACTGGATTGTCCTATCAGTTCAATTCTGCTCAGGCATACCTCTGTCTCCAATACTTCGCCATCCGGCAAGCAAAAATGCCATTCAAAGCTCTCCTCCCCAGCCTGTTCAGCCACGAATCTGCATAGTTCTGTATCAAATGACACTAAATGGCCATCCTGCTGCCGGGTAAATGAAAGACTGGAAGTCGAGGTGCCGACCAATTCCTGCCGGGATCGCTTGAAAAGCTGCAATGCCTTGTCGTTACATTGGACTATGTTATCATTAACAATAATGAGAATGGCGGCATGAGCTCCTTCGAATAATGCTCGATAACGCTGTTCGCTCTCCCGCAGTTTTTCTTCTGCCTGCACACGATGAGTAATATCAAAAATGATCCCTCGTGCTCCGTTTATTACCCCATCGGAATACATTGGCCGTGAAACAACAAGCGCTGAAAACACACTGCCGTCTTTACGCATTAATGTATATTCTTCAGGGTCCAATATCTCACCAGCGAAAAGGCGCATAAGGCGATCCGAAGCTTTAGGGCGATCTTCAGGTGTGACAAAGGCGGAATAATCGATCGAATTTTCGATTTCTTGCGGAGTGCAGCCAAAGGTCTTAGACGTCGATACATTAGCGTAGACGATCATTCCCTGCAGGTCAGTTTCGAAAATGACCTGAGGCAGGGAATTGATCATGTTACGATACCGATCCTCACTCTTTTTCAGTTGCATATGGGCATGTCTTTCCTGGAGAACATTCCGCCCCATTTCATTGATTAAGTCGACGAAGAGTTCCAGCTGGCTGGCGGTCTGCTGTACCATTTCCTCAGAGAAAGTGGGTATGTTTGCTGAAGTTCCTGGATAGGTGGTATGGTCAGTACCCTTGCCCTCGGCAAGGTTTTTTTGTATTTCGATATCGGCCGAGGAGTAATAAAAAAAGCCTAGAAAAATACTGGCAACCTGTAATCCATCGATAACAATGGGTGCACCGACACTACTCATGCCGCTCTTACAGGTGAAAATAATGGACTTGTCACCACTGTGAAGTTTTCCTTCAAAGAAATTCTCCACCTCAATACAACTATGTGAAACAGAATGATCTGATATCCCATCATCGTTTTTGCAGAGACATTGCCAATTTTCCTCAATAACGGCTTGGCCCTCAGAATTAGTAATGATGCATCCTACGTGCATAGATTTACAGAACTTTTGAAAAGCAGGTTTTAGCCTCTCCAAGGGTATTAATTGATCAAGGTGTTTGTAGTCTTTTTTCATAGTTGTATCATCTTGTGGTGATGGATCTGCAGAATTCGCCGAGAGCAATGCTTAAACCACAATAAGCACGTGTTCGTTTAAACAACAGCCGGTGCTACCAGTTCATTTAGGGATGAAAACGAGTGTGTCCTGTCATGGAATACCTTTACAGGTTTAACCTTTCTCGTCTTTTTTTATGAGCGAGCCCTCTATGCAAGCTTAAAATGTGCAATGATATTTCGTAATTGTTCAGACAACGCATAAAGGCCTTTGGCTCTTTGTCCAACAACCTCACTGCCTGATAGGACGTGTGAGGTTAATTGATTGACGTGGCCGATATCCTGTGAAATCGTTGCGGCAACATTTGAGGTCTGACTTACATTCTCATTAACCTCTTGAATACCTTCAGATACCTGAGCAATATTTAAGGTGATTTCTGTTGTAGCACTTGACTGTTCTTCAACAGCGGTAGCCATTGTATTGATTATTTCACTGACGTTATTGATAACCTGGACGACACCGTTTATTTGAGTTACGGTCGATTTTGTCGTTCCCTGCATGTCTTGAATCTTGTCTTTGATGTTCATCGTTGCGCCGGCAGTCTGCTTTGCCAGTTCCTTAATCTCATTTGCAACAACAGCAAACCCTTTACCCGCATCCCCGGCTCTCGCAGCTTCAATTGTTGCATTAAGGGCCAGTAGGTTGGTCTGTTCTGAGATTTCGGTAATGACAGCTATTACACTACTGATTTCGTTAGCAGCGTTTCCGAGATTGCTCATGGCTTCTGTGGCTGAAGCTGCTTGATTCACAGCTGTGCCCGAGATTGAACGTGCTCTTTCGGCATTTTCAGCAATCTCATTGATCGTCGCAGACATCTCTTCTGTAGCAGTAGCAACCATTGAAACATTAGTAGCCGACTGTTCCATGGCTGCGGCGATGGCACCGATACTTGAACTCATCTCCTCTGCTGAAACAGAAACTGATTCAGAGCGACCTGTTGTCTCCTGGCTGTCAGCTGTCAACTTGCTCGAAATATCTGTTAAATCTGTAGATGAATGTTTCATTGTTTCGACGCTGTTAACAACTGTCTCAATGGTGCTTCTTAATTGTTGAGACATCTCATCCATAGCTCTCAGAAAATCGCCAATTTCATCACCACGGGCAGTTGTTATTGTATTACTCAAATCACCTGCAGCTATTTTCTTTGCAAATGCTACTGCTTCAGCAACCGGTTTACTGATCATCCAGCTCAGAGTGGCACCGATTACGATGCTTATTACTACACCGAGTAGGATGAAGATGCCGATTCCTGTTCGTGTTTTTTCCCCTGAAACGATCAATAGATCAGTAGCGTTATCAATCATCTTTTCTGCTTCACTGGCCAGCAGAGAAACACCTTCTTCAAAGAGATAGATATTTTCTTTATTGGAGTTCATCCTTTTATTAGCATCTTGAGGCATGATGTCCTGAGCGACAAGAACCTCATCGGCAACTGCCAAAAATCCTGATATATAAAGATTATATGCTTGTCTGGCTTTTCGAATAGCCGTTTTTGTATCCTCGGGTATGTGATCTTCACCGTCAGCAATGGTAATAGCTTCATCAAGGGCTTTAATGGTGTGTTCTGATACTTCATTAAATTTACGAAGATACTCCCGTTGCTTTTCGGGTTTACCGATGTTCAGAAACACATCTTTTTCATAACGCCGAAGGGTCAGAGCCATTACTTCTAAGCCTTCTGCTGTCTTTAGTAAGTGCAAATCGTTGTTCACCACATCTTCGACCGAATGTATCGATGTTGTAATAGACAAAAAGCCCATGCCCCCGACAATCAGGGTAATGAGGGATGTTATCAAAAATCCACCAAGAATTTTTTTCATTAAGGACATGTTACCAAGTATTGAACGCATACATTTCTCTCTTGTAGTGTTTTTCTATGTAAAAAATAGTTTTTTTACCGTTTGAGTTAATCAATGAAATACGTTCGGTTGCATGCCTGCGACATGATCATCCTGGGATTGACTTCACCGTCCAAACTCAATTGATATAAGAGACACTGCCAGATGTGTGCCAGAATAGTGTGTTGATCACATGCGCAATTAATTCTGCATATTGCGTAATCAGTACGAAGAGGAAAAGTGAAAAATCAATAGCGGGAATACTGCAAAATAGGACAAAGGGTGTGTGTAGTCTTACTTTTTGGGACTGAAATCATTTCCGGCATGGAGAGAATGAATTTTTAATAAGCCATATAATCGAGACCGGCTTAGCCCGGACAACGTGCATGCAGATGTGATATTTCCATTAGTCACCGCCATTAACCTCTGCAGATATTGCTTCTCTATACTGTTCAGTTGCAGGCGGCGATACTCTTTAAAAGACTGTAGTGTTTGAGAATGTGTTGTGTAGCCTGGTGCTTGATGTGGAGTGTCATCTTTGAATTGCTCATTTCTTTTTATAACTTTGGAGCGGATGCTGCACAAACGGATTTCCTGTGGAAGGTGTATTGGGTATAACACTGGAGCCATCGGGTCAGAGATTATCGCTTTGTCCAGAGTATTCTCCAATTCACGGACATTTCCAGGCCAGGGATACGAGGCTAACGCTTCAAGAGTTTCCGGGGCGACGCCTTTAATAGGCAGCCGATTACGGCGACAGATCGAAAAAACACAACTCATGGTAAGTTTCTCGATATCTTCTCCTCGCTCCCGGAGTGGTGGTAGATGGATATTGAAGGTATTCAGACGGAAGAACAAATCACTACGAAACATGTCCTGTCGAACCATGGCCTCCAGATCCCGGTTTGTAGCAGCAACAAGTCTGAAATTACTTGTATGTTCCTTATCTTTGCCTACTGGCCGATAAACCCGCTCCTGCAGGAGGCGAAGGAAACTTTTCTGGGTTTCAAGCGGCAATTCGCCAGCCTCATCGAGGAAAAGTGTGCCGCCATTAGCCTGCTCGACCAAACCTTTCCTGTCGCTGTTAGCCCCCGTAAAGGCACCTTTGGCATGACCGAAAAGGATACTCTCCACAAGATTCTCAGGCAAACTCGCGCAATCAACCACAACGAACGGGTGCTTGTTGCGAGAACTGTTGACGTGGATTGCCCTGGCAAACAACTCTTTACCTGTGCCTGTCTCACCGGTGATCAACACTCCGCTATCGGTTTCTGCACAATGGGCAACCTGATCAAGACAGAGGTGAAGTGCTTTGCTTTCGCCCACAATCTCGTCACGTTTAAGATTGACATGAGATGAGCGTTGTATCTTTTTTTGATGATACTCAAGTGCTCTTCGTACATGGAGGATAATTTCCTGCCTGGATAGAGGCTTTTGCAGATAGTCCCAGGCCCCGTTTTTAATTGCCATTTCCGCACCGTGGGCATCGCCCATCCCGGTGATTATGATGACCTCTGGAGAAGAAGGGTGTTCTTGAATATACGGCAGCAATTCTAGTCCGTTACCGTCGGGCAAACGCACATCAAGAAAAACCAGATCGGTTTCCCGGTTACCCAGCAGGATTTTTCCTTCTTCAAGGCTACCGGCTAAAGCGGTCTCATGTCCTAAGAGTTCACAGTGCTCTGAAAGAAGACTTCTAAACGTTGAATCGTCGTCAATAATTACCACATATGCCATAGATCAAGATCTCTTTTTTAGGCCAACTCGCTTGAATCATGAATGTATTATTGGTCACTGCTGCCCTGGGAGATTGTCCGAGAATGCTCTTTCTCCCCAACTCTTCGTCATTTTACTAATGATAATGCTATAAATATTAGCCACATAAATCCGCTTGCTATTGTCAAAATTCCTCGATTTGAGAAGAAATTCCTAATATCGGACACCCTCATGGACTGATGCTCTTTAGGGGGGTGGCAAAACTTCTAGGGAAAGGAGGGTGCGCGGTATTCCTCTTTCAATTCTTCTACCATACATATTTCATTGTCAAGGATGGGGCCGATTATCGGTAAAGGTAAACTTGAAATTGTATAATACATCCAGCAATACAATGACTGACTAACCGAATCAGTAAGATTACGCTGCTCTTTCAAAAGCAGGTCAATACGAAAAACAACTACGTCAAAATAGATGTATTCTTTGAGCATAATAGCATCCTGCAGTTTCCCTGACTCTTGGCAATTAAGGGCTTACGGTCATGTATATTGCGAGCGTTAATTTTTCGACGGTAACACCGAGTTGAGCAGGTAAGTAAAGACTCCGTAGAAAGGTATTCTGCTACTTTTTGAGATTTCGAAAAATTTGCACTTGAGTGAATTTACACCGAGGTGGCGCCCGGCATGATGGCGAGCGCAATAACATCTTTAAGCTCTTGACGGTTATAGGGTTTTTTTAAGAAGAATTGTGGACGATCTGGAGGATTGTTTTCCATCACATGTTCTTTTGTGTGGCCACTGGTAAGTATCATTACAGTATCCGGGTCTATCTTTCGCATTTGATGAAATGTTTCCAGGCCGTTCATCTTGGGCATGGCAAAATCACTCAGTACAAACCGGATGTCATCCTTATGACGCCGAAAGACTTCAATGGCGTCCAGACCGTCTACTGCGGTGAGTACAGTAAACCCCATTCTTTCCATTAAAATACTTGTTATCTCAAGCACAATCATATCATCTTCAGCAACCAGCACAGTACCTTCCCAGCGCATTTCAGGTGTGTTTTTTACTGATGGGAGAAGTGGCAGAGTATGCTCTTTTGATAGAGGGAAATAGGCACGAAAAGTACTGCCGGAACCAGGTGCACTCTTTACTGTGATAGCACCGCCATGTGCCTTAACAAGTCCCCTGACCACAGGGAGCCCCAGCCCGCGGCCAGTAAATTTTGTGGAATAGAATGGGTCGAAGATTTCATCGATTTCATTTTCCGTAAGTCCGCAACCGTTGTCTTTAATTTCAATACAGGCGTAGGATTCATCACTTGCATGCCAGTTGGTAGGGACTCTATGTTGTGAAGATATTTCTGTTGAGGCAACGACATTGACGCTCAGACGAATACGCCCGGGCTTATCATCAGCTATTGACTCGCAGGCATTGCTAACAGTTTTTATGAGGATCTGACAGATCTCGTCTGCGTTTGTGTTGATGACAGGACCAGGTGTATGTAGATGAGTTTCCAGCTTCAGTCCCTGCCGCATGAAGGGCTGGAATGTAGGGAGGCATTCCCGGCAGGCCTCGACAAGATCGAGTGGTTCTTTCCTGCCTTGAGTATGCCCGAGATAGACAAGCATCAACTTACTTACTTCTGATGCCTGGGTAGCTGCTTCCAGAGCCGATACGATGTTGTAATGTGCTGCATCTGTTTGGTGCAGGGTCTCCGTGGCTAATTCAAGATAACCCATAATTACGTGAAGTTTGTTATTGAAGTGATGAGCTATTGCACCGGCCATGCGGTTCAAACTTGCCGCTTTTTTAATCTGCCGCTCTTTTTCCTGCTGTTGAAATTGTTGCTCCTCTACATGTTTATTCTTGGTTATTTCTCTGAAACTGCCCCGGCAGCCGGACCATATTCCTTCATCATTAAATACTGCAGAACATGAGTGACTGAGCCAGCGAATCTTTCCATCCGGAGTAAGTATACGAAATTCAAGACCTGTGTTCGCTGCACTGCCAGCATGATGATCTGTTGAAAAATGTTTGATCACTTTTGGCCGATCTTCGGGATGGGCAATGTGTTCAAAAAGTTTTGGGTCGTTGAGAAAAGCATCTCTTGTGTAGCCGGTTATACGCTTGCAGGCTGGTGAAATATAAACATAGGCACCATCTGGTTTTCGCCATGTTTCCATTGCATATGTAAAGTTCGCGACAGTGCGATACTTTTCTTCACTGCTACGCAATTTTTCCTCAGCCTGTCGTCGACGTATTGCTAAGGCAAGATTGTCGGATATTCTTTCCAGATGAAGGAGATGTTCAGGGCTGAAACGGCCGGGGCAATGATCGTTGAATTGTAATAATCCAAGAATGCAATGATCAATACGCATGGGAATAAGTGCAATCGACTCATATCCTTCTCTATAGCATCTACTGTGGGCGGAAGACTGCCCCACATTGGCCCAGATGCTCGGTGGTAGTATTGAAGCATTGTTGGTCCAAAAACTCCCGTGAGTGGTGAAAAAAGGTTTAGAGGGGTCGACTCGGCCGGAGAGAACATTTCCACACATACACTCGAGTACGGGGCTGCCACTGTCGTCACGTTGTAATTCTCCGTCTGGCCCAGTGATGCAGAGCAACCTTTCTGCTTCGACAAATGATATTGGTAAGCCCCGGGTTTCATAATACGGATAGTCTTCTCCATCACGTAGCCGGATACCAACAGCCTCGCAACCTGACCATTTCTGCAGAGACAATGTTAGTGAAGGCATGCATTCATGCAAATCAACACATGTATTTACCTGGTTAACGAGATGAGCCGTTAACTCACGTTCTTTCTCTATCTTAGCAAGAGCCGCATTATCATCAAAAATGAAATAGCAGACTGCTTCACCCTCATCGTGGGAGAGAGCTGTTTTAAACTGTACCGGAAAAACTGTCCTGTCTGCTTTCAGCATCCTCAATGTGCCAATCTGTGGTTCACCAGAATTGAACAATTGCTGATGATAGTGGCTGTAAAGATCCTGATCCTCATCATGAATGAACCTGGGGATAGACAGCTCGATGAGCGTATCGTGTGCCACATTGAGCATACATGAAGCGTAAGAGTTGGCATCGACTATCATTCCTTTTGCATTCACACTGAGACAACCTAACGGGATCATATTGTAGAGATCGAAATACCTGGTCTTTTCGGCATCAAGAAGCTCCTGCCTTCTCTCCAGTTCGTCGTTTTGTCTCTCAATCCTGGCTTCGTGCCTCTGGAGTTGATGAAGCAACTCCAGTTGTTTTTTTTCTGAGAGTGGTTCGAAATCGGCTAACAATTGTTGAGTATCTATTCGGGAACTTCTATTATCCAACCGTGTTAGATTTGAAGTTTGCTTCTCGTGGATGTTATCGTTTCCCATTAGTAGACATGAACACGTTTAAGGGGGGGATCGCATTAGCGCCGTTCAGTGATATATCACAAAATTTATGTAGAGCAACTGAGTGAACCGCAATGTTTTAAGAGGTTAACTTAGGGGGCAAATTCAACACTTCCAATATATCACCAGAAATTGTATAAATCAATATGCTGAACGTGTTGGATAGGCTGGGGGTGGTAATCTTTATACCGAATTTGAATATGTGCAATTAGACGGTAGGACTTGGAACAGAATAATAAAATGTCACATTTCTTCCTGAAATCATGAGCATTAATTCGAAATTGTGTATACAACACAATACAAAGAACACGCGGAATAGTTTTCGGTGAGACGGATATTCTAGCAATTCGATACAGTAACCGACAGAAATGTATAGTGAAATACTCGCCTTGTAATGATCATGTATGATGATAGCCTCTATTAACACTCTCGTTGTATGCGCTTAAACCCTGGATTGAATGTCCGGTGACTAATAATGCCTGAACTACTCGATGCGAAACTAAATCTTTAGCTCCCCAAAAGAAGATTCGTATATACTTTCCCGGCAGCATCCCTTAATAGCTTTCGATGATGTTTAATGACAGATAATAACACAACACATAAAGACAAGTTTTTTAGCTTGAGGAAGAGAGCTGAGATGTGGCTCTCTGGTTCAGAGCATTTGCCTTCCTCCTCGCTAACTATGGAGGAAACCCAGAAACTGGTTCATGAGCTTCATACCCACCAGATTGAGCTGGAACTCCAGAATGAAGATCTCCGTCTCGCCCAGCAAGAGCTTGAGAAATCCCGTCGAAAGTATACAGATCTCTATGAATTTGCACCAGTCGGTTTCTTTACGATTCAGGAAAATGGACTGATTGAGGAGTGTAATTTAACTGCGGCAACAATGCTGGGATATTCAAAATTACAGCTTCTGGGGCGCTCTTTTACAACATTAATTCAGCGTGATAGCCAAGATGTGTATTCTCACTTTCGTAAACGTCTCCTCATATCCAGTAAAAAACAGACATGCGAGTTACCGCTGATTAAAGAGGACAAATCTGTCATATACGCCTTGCTCGAAAGCAGAGTACGGCTCGATATTGACGGTAATGCTGGGGACTTATGGATAACAATATCTGATATTTCAGACAGAAAAGCTCTCGAAGACTCTTTGAGGCAGAGCACGGAAGAATGGGCAATAACTTTTGACTCGATCTCTGATTCTATAACCATAATAGACCGTGATTTTCGAATTGTTAAAGCGAATAAAGCCGCATATGAAATGTTTCTATCCGATTTTGGGAATGAGAGCGTTGAGGGCAGAAATTGCTATGAAATGTTTCCCGGGATAGATTCTGCCTGCCAGGGCTGTCTGGGAGTGCAATGTTTTCAGGATCTTTCAACCCACACCAGAGAAATACATAACGAAAAATCGAAAAAAATATATCAGGTTACATGTTCTCCTATGCGGAAGGGAAACGGTATTACCACCCATATTGTTCACATTGTCAGGGATATCACTGAACAGAAGACAATGGAGGTGAAACGTTTACAAACGCAAAAAATGGAGGTGATTGGCACATTGGCTGGAGGTATATCTCATGATTTCAATAACATTTTAACTGCTATTTTGGGCCATGCTGAAATTGTCCACGAAGCCATGCCGAAATCAAATCCATCCAGAGAATATCTTGGTCACATCGTTAATGCAGCAAACCGTGCCAAAGAACTTGTCAGACAAATTCTTACCTTCAGCCGCAAAGAGCAGGAGGCTAGATTGCTGGTTGAAGTTGCTCCAATTGTTGAGGAAGTACTCAACCTCATTCGCGCCGCGACACCGTCATGCATTAAAATTGTTGAAAAACTCGATCCTGACGCCGGCCCAATTCTCGTAAACCCTGTCAAGGTTCATCAGGTTCTTATGAATCTCTGCACAAATGCCATACATGCTATGGGGAAGAAAAAGGGTGTTTTAACAATAGAAGTACATCAGGTGATGCTTGATGATACGAGTGTGGTTGATACATCCGATATTCATGCAGGTCCTTTTGTGGAACTTATGGTGAAAGATACAGGACATGGTATAGACCAGGAAACACTGGATCACATGTTCAATCCCTACTTTTCGACAAAGCCGGGCGGCAAAGGCAGTGGACTGGGTCTTACAATCGTCCAGGGGATTGTTAAAAGTTGCGGGGGAGCCATTCACGTTGAAAGTCAGCCCGGCCGTGGAACCATATTCAGGGTGTATTTCCCGGTTAGTAAAGAAAAGGCTACTAGACCAGCTCTTTTTTCTGATCCATTTCTTGCAGCAGGCAGGAAACATATCTGTATTATCGATGCCGATAAGGCAATCATCAATATGTTCACCGTTTATCTTGAGGCGTTAGGCTGTACAGTAAAAGGGTTTAATTGTATCGAAACAGCATGGGAGTATCTGAGCACCTCTTTGGGCAAGTTTGATCTCATCATTGTTGATCAGGCTATAGAATCCCTTACAGACACTGAATTTATTCCAAAGGTGCTCAAAATTCGTCCAGATCTGCCAATCATTCTCTGCATAGACAAGGAAAGCCAAAGCGCTGAAACCCTGGCAGGTATGTATGGTGTCAAGGCCTGTATGGAAAAGCCTGTCAGCAGTTCTGTATTGGTAAGTAGTGTAAAAAGCGTATTGGATACAGTAGATCTATCGCGGAAACGCAGTGCAGTTGGAGGCGCTGCTGATGATAGTGATACAAGCCCTGCAGCAACGTAAGAAGGGTTGCTGATGAAGAGAGAAGGAAACACGTTTTTCTTAACGACGACAGAGAAGACTTAACCTCACCAGGAGGCTGTCCGAGAATGGCTTTTTCTCAAACTCTTCGGAATTTTCAAAAAAATAATGCTCGCAATATCGACTATATGGCTGTGCTTATTTTTTGAAAATGTCTCGATTTTGAACAAAACCCTTATTCTCGGACAGCACTCCTCGTGCATACCAACATATCTCAGTAAGTATTTTTGGGTTTCTATTATGAAATGAGCATGATACATTTCAACACATCTTTTCAGGTCCTTCTATAATGATTCTTTTACAAGTATCTATAGATAGTTAAGGGATATAAAATTTCCTCTCAAAACTCCATATACTTCAAGGCGGCCTAAAATAATGACACCAGTTAGTACCAATGGAAATTCCGGCACGCTACCATCTTCTTGTGATTCCAGCTCTGCTGACTTTCCGATTGTCGGGATAGGAGCATCTGCAGGTGGACTGATTGCGCTTGAAAATTTCTTTTCGGCAATGCCGGGTGACAGCGGAATTGCCTTTGTCGTGGTTTCGCATCTTTCTCCGGATCATATCAGTCTGCTGCCAAGCCTGATTGGACGAAAAAGTTCAATGCCGGTCCTGCAAGTTGAAGAAGGCCTGGAGGTGCTTCCCAATCATGTGTATATCATTCCTCCCGGTAGAGAGATGACTATATCCGAAGGCAGGCTGCATGTATCTGTCTTTCATGATCATATCACTACCGGAAACCTTATCGACGGTTTTATGCGTGCCCTTGCTGAAGATATCAGCAGTAAGGCAATCAGTATCATACTCTCAGGCACAGGCTCAGACGGAACTTTGGGGGTACGAGCTATAAAAGCTGAAGGCGGAATGGTTATGGTACAGGATCCCGAATCGGCAGATTATGAGGGCATGCCCAAAAGTGCTATTGCTACCGGACTTGCCGATTATGTAATGCCTCCCGACAAAATGCCACCCCAGTTGCTAAACTATGTTAAGCATCAGGGGAGGGAGACCAATATCCTGCCAATTCCTGCTCAGGAGAATTATGAAAACTCTCTCAAAGAGATCTTTCAGATTCTGAGGACTGAAACAACCAATGATTTTTCATTGTATAAGACGAACACCATCAACCGCAGAATTGAGCGGCGCATGCATGTTCATCATCTGGATAGCCTGCATGAATATGTACAGCTGCTTCAGAACTCTAAGCATGAGATTTCAGTCCTGTTTAGAGAATTGCTTATTGGTGTGACCAATTTTTTCAGAGAACCAGAGGTATTTGAACTTCTGAAAAAAACATATTTGCCGGAGTTGCTCAAAAATAAGACTGATGATAATCAGATACGTATCTGGGTACCTGGATGCAGTACAGGAGAAGAGGCATATTCTTTAGCGATAGTATTGACAGAATGTATGGAAATGCTGGGGCGCCATCCGGAAGTGCAGATTTTTGCCACCGATCTCGATGAGATTGCCATAAATACTGCCAGGAAAGGGGTGTATCCTGAAAGTATCTCCGCAGATATCTCACACGAGCGCCTGGCTCGTTTTTTTACTAAGGTTGACCATCAATATATGGTCAAGAAAACCATCAGAGAAATGGTTACCTTTGCCCAGCAGAATATCATCAGAGATCCTCCATTTACCAAACTGGATATCCTTTCCTGTCGAAATCTTCTTATTTATTTTGGTTCGAAGTTACAAAAAAAGCTTATTCCACTGTTCCATTATAGTTTGAAACAACCGGGACTTCTACTTATAGGTTCATCTGAAACAATTGGTAATTTTAATGATTTATTTGATCCGGTTGATAAAAAATATAAGCTTTTCAGACGTGTTGTATCTGAAACGTCTTCACAATCATTACTGCAGTTTCCACATTCGAGACCCTTTGTTAAAATGCCTGCCCCCAAAATTGAAAAACAACGAAAAGTCCTGAGTGATATGAGTAATGCTAAATTACTCAAGACAATACTTGCGCAAAGTGAAATCCCATCCTGTGTCATTATAGATGATACTGCTGATATCCTCTATATTCATGGGCGTACCGGGCGTTATCTGGAACCCGCTGAAGGAAAGGCCAGCTTGAATCTGCTGAAGATGGCACGACCCAGTATAGAAACAGAGATAGCCAAAGCTTTCCACAAGACCAAAGATGAGGGAGTTGAAACACGTATCGACAAGATCAGCTTGAATGAAAACGGAGACTATGGCGATATAAATATCATTGTCAGGCCTCTGTCAGATTTCGAATTTGGAAGAGGAATGATGTTAATCATTTTCGAAGCTGTTCCCGATCAAAAAGCTGACAAACCAGGTACTAAGATACAGCGTAAACGAAAAAAGCAGGTTGATGAGATAAAAAAACTTGAAGAAAAACTGAACTACACCCGCGAAAATCTGCAATCAACCATCGAAGAATTGGAATCCTCAAACGAAGAACTCAAATCGACGAACGAGGAATTGCAGTCAACCAACGAAGAATTGCAGAGCACCAATGAGGAACTGGAAACCTCAAAAGAAGAACTGCAGTCTTTGCATGAAGAGTCTTCTACTGTGAATGCCGAGCTGCAAAGTCGTATTGATGAACTGGTTGCAGCCAATGATGATATTAAGAATCTGCTCGAAGCAACTGAGATCGCAACTATATTTCTTGATATAGACTTCAATATCAGGAGATTTACTACCAGAGTGACGGACATCTTCCCCTTGTCTCCGATTGATACGGGAAGACCTATAAGCCATTTTGCCTCTCAGTTAAAGGACGTCGATATACAGCAATATGCCGAAAGAGTTCTGACGAATCTTGAGAAAATGTCTGTTGAGGTGTCAGATAAAAAAGGATGTTTTTATCGCATGCAGTTACGGCCATATCGTACCACGACCAACGTTATTGATGGAGTGGTCATTACCTTTGAAGATATAACAGAGTTGAAACATCTCCTCGATAAAGCCAAACGTCTGGCGACGGTAGTCCAGGATTCAAATGATGCTATTACGCTGCAGGATCTGCAAGGTAATATTTTGGCCTGGAACAAAGGGGCTGAGTTACTGTACGGGTTTTCGGAGGCTGAAGCACTTAAAATGAATATGCATGATTTGGTCCCATCACACTGTCATGATGATTTAAACCTCTTGTATAACTCATTACTTACCAAAGATATCGAATCGTATCAAACAGAGCGTGTTGATAAAGCAGGAAAGATTATTCAGGTATGGCTGACTATTACCCGATTATTTGATGAAATGGGGAAGCCTGAGTTTATCGCAACGACAGAAAGAGATCTCGATAAATTGAAGACTCCGAAGTAGACAGCGGTCGTTTGCATTCGAATATTTGAGGGGGTTGTTGGTTTTAGAATATATAAACAACTCGCTTATCCGATATTTATGAAATGGTCGGGTTACACAACTGCTTACTGCTGTTTATACCATGTTCTTCCCCGTGTCTGCTCGGAAAAGAGCATGGTGTCGGCCTAACTCAAAATAGCATCAGTATTAGTTGTGCTTTGCTGCAGATTGAATAGCCTGCTACGTTCTTCCTTCCTACCCTGTAGCTCTTGCATACCTGTTGTTTCTCCTTAAAATTTTTTAGAAGTGAGTCAGTAAACCACAAGCAATGGCGAATGTGCAGCCAGCTGTATCATTTTAGCCGTCTGCCCCGAATTCATTGGCAGGACAAAATTGCAGAGGATTTGAGCGGGAGAGTCATCAATATTGCTTAAGAACGAGGAGAGGAGCCAGCCCGAACATTTCATGGAGAGTGGTCCAGAGAACTGTTTATGTATGTTGTATATGTGCTCGTATTCTTTGGCGTCAGTGTAGTGTTACGCCTTATGCCTTTTTTAAGCGGGCAGGACCAGCAGAAATGTGAAATATTCGGGCTAATGGAGCGGCATATATGGAATCTTCTGAGAAAACAGCCTGGTTGTCTATTGTAACTAACCTGATATTGGTATGCATCAAAACTGCAGTCGCGTTTATCTCTGGCAGTCTGGCTGTTACAGCTGATGCTATCCACTCCTTGTCTGATGTTGTTGCTTCTGCAATAACCCTGATTGGAATTAAAATATCTGAGCGACCGGCTCGTGGTTTTCCTTATGGACTGTATAAGGTTGAAAATCTGGTTGCACTGGTGACCTCAGTTTTGATTCTTTTTGCAGGATACGAAATTATCAAGGCTGTGTTTATTGATCAAGAGAGACCTTTACCTCAACACATTCCCCTATCCATAACAGGTATTACCGCGACTATAGTTATTACCTGGATGTTCTCAAGATATGAGTTGAGAAAAGGAAAGGAGACAGGTTCTCCCAGTTTAATTGCCGATGCTCGCCACATCTGGACTGATATGTTGTCTTCACTGGTAATTCTTGCTGCATTGGTGGGTAGTGCCATCGGCCTGGTTCTTGATAAATATGCTGCTGTAATAGTGGTTGTTTTTGTAGCTCGATCTGCTTTTGTCATTTTGCTCGATGCTGTTCGGGTCCTTCTTGATGCTTCTTTGGACTATTCCAGTCTCTCCCGTATCCGCGAAATCGTCCTTTCGGATTCACGTGTAATCGAGATAAACAACATGTGGGCAAGGAACGCAGGCCGTTATAAATTTGTCGAATTAGATGTAACGCTCAGAGTAAAGGACCTTGAAACGGGTCATCGAATCTCAGAAGAAATTGAAAATCGGGTGAAGATGGAGATTGCCCAAGTGGACAGAGTTCACATTCATTATCAACCTCAAATTAAAGACATATATGTTGTTGGAATACCTCTTGCCGGGGATAGACAGACCATTTCAGAACACTTTGGCGAAGCACCGTATTTTCGTCTTTTCTGGATTCACTGCTCAGAAAATGAAATCATGGAGGAACGCGTACTTAAAAATCCTTACCTCGAAGAACATAAAGGTAAGGGGATTAAGGTAGCCACGTGGTTGCTGAAGAACGGCCTTGATATACTTATTTCACGACATGATCAATCAGGTAAAGGGCCCGGTTTTGTTCTGGGAAATGCAGGGGCGGAGGTTCTTTTAACGAGTAAATCTCATGCTGAAGATGCATTGACAGTGATACTGAACGAGTTGAGAAATACAAATCAAAAGCCGCCTCAGCAGTCTGTAAACGACCGAGTAAAGGACGTTCGAATCAGGATTGTCTGATGACGCACACTTGAGAGATGCTTGTATCACCTTCATTTCGTAGCGTCGAGTGTCAAAATCACTTCCAGGAAGTGTAAACCAGAAATAGTAGAACTCAAGGAAATTCATAACTTTTTTGATATCGTGAAATAGAAACTTGCACCGATCCTGCCATCAGACCAACCCCATGTTTCTCCGTTATGCAGTTGAACCAATTCACTGATTATAGCTAGACCTAGTCCGGCACCTTCCACCGTGGTGTCAGTAGGGCTCCTTTTAAAATGAGCAAAAAGCTTTTGACAATCATCTGGCGGTATAGCATTGCCATCATTCAAAACACAAATAGTATGAAAGTCGTCTGTTTCCTGATAAGTTATCTCAATTCGACTAAGAGACTCGCCGCCATATTTTAGAGCATTATCAATAAAGTTTCTAATAATCCGCAGAAGAGCAATTCTATCTGCTCGGATTATTGATACCTGAGATGGATTTGACCAGTGTATATTTCTAGTCTGTAGCTGGCTGGTGTATTCATTCCTGACTGTTTGACACAATTGCAGGAAATCTAATTCTTCTATCACCAAAGGGTGTTCTTTAGCTGAAATATATACATTTATTTGCTCAACAAAATTTTCAATTTCAGCCGCTGATTGTGTTATTTTATCGCAGTAATTCAATCCTTTATCATTGAGGGTGTCCTTGTATTGTCTTTTTAACAGCTTCGTCAATCCATGTATGGCAATAACCGGGTTTTTCAAATCGTGGGCAACTGAATACGCAAACAGTTTGATTTTCTCACTCTCTTCCCGAAGATTTTTGGCTGCATCTACTTGTTCAAATATTCGTTTTCTACTTCGATGATATATGAAAAAAATGACACCAAATCCAGAGAATAAGAAAAATGTGTGACTGATCTGTAGTTTTTGAATAGATCTTTTTTCCATTTCACGATATGGCGCAAGAGATACGGACACACTCAATCCACCACGGACATCTCCTAAATTATAGCCTTGATGGGCATGACATTTTAAACAGCCAGGCTGTGTATACATCACTCTCATGAATCTTAGAAACTGCTGCCCTTCAATCTGTTGGACTTCAGCATATTCGTTATTGCCATTGTTGAATGTATGGAGTGCCTTAACTTCCCATTCATCCGGCGTATTTATAGGATTAAGTGCTTTCAGACTGGTAATGTTGCAATTTGCTGAATAAAGGTTTGAATAATGATTCATGACCTGTCGTAGCATATATGCCGGGTTCATCAAAGTGAGCTGTTTTCCGCTTGGAGTCACAATATCTCGTTCGGGAATATGACTGAGATATGTGTTTGGCGGAGTCTCTTCGGTTACAGGCACATAAAAGCCTTCATGGTCGGTAGCCCAGAAACGAAGGGCCTGGTCTTTGTCTAGAATTGTTAAGGCTTCTTTTTGCGCGAGTTGGAGGGTTTTTTCTTTTTCTGTTGTGATATTCCAATATGCTGAAATACAACATAGTACAGCCCAAATCAGTGCAATTACCAAGTATCTCCCTTCCAGTACGCCGGGCTTATATGTGTCAGGCAAGTGCTATCCTCCAATATTTGAAATATTGAGCTATATTTCTTAGAAAATATATCGCAGGACATTCATCGTTTTTATGCGTGATATCCGTACGTAGCCAATCCTAAAGATGATGGAGCATGGAAAATTGCGTAATAGTATTGATGTTCGTGGATTGTTTAATCTGGAAATTTGCGTTCCGTGCCAGTATGAACTGCAATGGATACTAATATCCATTGCTAAGGTTGCCACCGAAACTCAGCCTGTAAAAAAACAGGTTTTAAAGGTAGTGTATTCCTCCCTTCCTAACACCTGCCTTTAAAACCTGCTGATGATTAGGAGTAATTGGATCGATCAAACTCAATTTAGCTTTGAGGGATGAGGATTGACTTCTCAATGCACGATGAATAGTATTCAATTTTAAACCCAATTTCAATGGGGCTATTGAAAATACTAGTTATTTTTGATTATCCAGGTAGGGGTAGTTACTTATTACCTGAATCCAGCGACCTGTATTATATTCACTTTTTCTATGTCCAGTTAGTATAAGGAGTAGATATGTGGAGAAATAATCGTAGGTTAACAGGGGATGTCTCGTATTTTGTCAATAATCTGGCATCTTACACGCATGTAGACGTAGGTTTCATCCATAAAGCTCTCGCTCTTGTAAAGAGCAACGATTCTGAAAATGTTTCGGCGATCAACAGGATTACCCAAATCCTTGTTGACCAGCAGGTTGATGCGGTCATCGTAATTTCTTTCCTGTTTGCTCCTATACTATGGGAGCAATCTATATCCTGCAGAGATATTAATAATTCTCAGGCACCATGTTTTGAAAAGTATTCAGAAAAATATTTTGCTGTAGCAGTAGAGGCTGCCAATGTATCAGTTCTGGGTGATTTTCGCCTAACAATCATGTTGATTGCATTTGTTTTGCTTGATCTTGAATCAACGCCAAACTGTGAGCACTCATGCAACATTAAAAGAGCTGATGAAATTTTATGTTATGTAGTTCGCATCGGGCTCAGATCAATTGTTCATACTGTTCCCGAGTGCTATGGAATGTTAGGTATCCTGCGCGGTCATTTCCATCCGGTACTGCAGCACATTGGCAGTATAAATGGAGAAAGGGAGTTCTGGCGGTAGGTTAGCAATTCCAAAGTAATTGAGAAGGCAGTGAATTAGTCAAAAAGTATTTTGCATCAGGCAAAGTGAATGTATTTTTTCAACTGCTTAGACAACAATTAAATAACGAAATATTACTAGTGTAATCGTTGAACCATCTGCTGACGTTTCGGATGGGAACTAACCAAAAGATTTCTGTATCAGCCATTGTGTAAAAGAGCGTTTAACGGAGGTTATTGGCATGTATATAGCTCAAGTTGCACCACTACATGAAAGTATTCCACCACAATTGTATGGAGGCACAGAGCGAGTTGTATCGTATCTTACGGAGGAGTTGGTTAAGAGAGGCCATGATGTGACCCTCTATGCGAGTGGAGATTCGCGTACCAGCGCAAAACTTATTCCTTTGATCGATAAATCATTCAGGCTGAATCCTGTTTTTGGCAATATTCTGGCGCTGAATGTTCTGCAGCTTGAACTGCTTTTGCAAGATGCTGATGTGTATAATTATGACATCATTCACTTTCACACCGACTATCTGCATTTCCCTCTTTCAAGACGAGTTCCGGGCAATCAGGTAACAACGTTACATGGCAGGCTCGATCTTCCTGAGCTTACCATGATATTTAATGAGTATAAGGAAATACCTGTTGTATCAATTTCAGACAATCAACGTCTGCCTCTGCCAATGGCAAACTGGCAGGGCACTGTATACAACGGCATTGATGCGACCCCGTATACATTCCAACCACATCGCGGTCGCTATTTGGCTTTCCTGGGTAGAATTTCCCAAGAGAAGGGTGTGGAAGAGGCTATTGAGATAGCACTTCGCTGCGGTATGGAGTTACGAATAGCCGCCAAGATAGATTCTATCGATAAAGCCTATTGTAAAGAACGGATTGAACCTTTTTTTAAACACCCCCTCATTTCGTATATAGGTGAGATCAACGAGTTGGAAAAATCTACTTTTTTAGGAAATGCAGCAGCTTTGCTCTTCCCTATTCGATGGCCTGAGCCGTTTGGTCTGGTAATGATTGAGTCGCTGGTTTGCGGTACGCCGGTGATCGCCTTTAATAAAGGGTCTGTTCCTGAAATACTTGAGAATTTTGTTAATGGTTTTATCGTCAATTCAGTCGATGAAGCTGTAGCGGCCGTTGGCAGGTTGGGGCTCATAAGTCGCCATCGTTGCCGTGAAACGTTTGATAAGCGCTTCAGTGTTTCAAAAATGGTAGATGGCTACCTTGAGGTGTATCATAACCTGCTGTCAAACACATATATCCCTTCTGACGAAGTAGTCTATCAACACGTTTGAGAATTGCTATGGAAGAAGTCATACGAATTAACGATGACTGGTATGTCAAAGCAGGTTCCTCCAGGTCTGACCTGCAGACACGTATTCTCAAAGATGGAGAGGCCTTTGCTATTTTTGATAGATTTGGTGACATCCAGTCTATAGGGTTAGGTGAACAAGGTATATTTTTTGAAGGAACACGATACCTGTCACAACTTGAGATGCTGATTAATGAACGGCGGCCAATGCTTCTGAATTCATCCACTTCTCATGATAATACCTTGCTCGCAATCGACCTGACGACTCCGGATATGTACGATGCCGGACAGCTCTATCTCGGGAAAGGCAAACTGCATATCTTTCGTTCGAAATTGCTCTGGAATGACCAGTATTACGAGAATATTCGTTTCACAAATTATGATCAGGTGAACTTCTCGTTTAATATCAGCTTCTTTGTGGATTCGGATTATGTAGATATTTTCGAAATTCGTGGGGTTGAGAGAGCAAAAAGAGGTGTCATGCAGGAGTTGGAGTCGCAGAAGTGTCAGATTACGCTGGGCTATACAGGGCTTGATAGCATCCTGTATCAAACACATGTTGAATTTGATCCGGCACCGGCACGTATCAAAAAGAATCTGGCAACCTACTCGTTATCGCTCAATGCTCAGGAGTCTAAAGAGATTTGTTTGCGTGTATCATGTAGTAAACAACAGGAAGTAAAGAAAACAGTCACATTTACAGAGTCATATGAGAGTTGTTGTAAAAAAGCCATTGCCACACGAACAGCTTTTGTAGATGTATTTACTTCCAATGAACAGTTTAACGACTGGTTGGGAAGGTCTGCCGCAGATCTGCGACTGTTGATATCTGATACAGGTAACGGCCTGTACCCCTATGCCGGTATACCCTGGTTCTGTACTCCCTTCGGTAGAGATGGGATAATTACAGCCCTCCAGAGTCTGTGGATATATCCGGATCTTGCACGGGGGGTATTGCAATATCTTGCCTATCATCAGGCCACGGAATGTTTGCCTGACAGTGATGCTGAGCCGGGAAAAATTCTGCACGAAACCCGCAAGGGCGAAATGGCTGCATTACAGGAAATTCCATTTGCACACTACTATGGAAGTGTTGATTCTACCCCGTTGTTCCTTGTGCTTGCAGGGAGATATTTTGATAGAACGAGCGACATTGAGTTCATAAAGAAGCTCTGGCCAAACCTTCTTGCGGCCCTTGAGTGGATCGAAAAATATGGTGATTTGGATAATGACGGTTTTGTTGAATATGAGCGAAAGTGTGCTCGCGGAATTTTACAACAGGGCTGGAAGGATTCGAATGATTCTATTTTTCATGAAGATGGCTCAAATGTAACGGGTTCTGTAGCACTCTGTGAGGTTCAGGGATATGTGTATGATGCCAAAATACAGATGTCACGATTGGCTGGTTTATTAAATTATTCTGATATGTCCACAAAACTGGAGCTCGAAGCAGCAGCCCTGAAGGAAAAATTTCATGAGCACTTCTGGCTTGATGATCTTCAAACCTATGCTATAGCCCTGGATGGTGATAAAAATCAGTGCAGGGTCCGTTCATCCAATGCAGGACACACGCTTTTTTCTAATATTGCCCGGGAGGATGTGGCGAAAACAGTAGTACAAACGTTATTGTCGCCAAATTCTTTCAGTGACTGGGGTATCAGAACTATCGCTGCAGGAGAGTCCCGTTACAATCCCATGTCCTATCATAATGGTTCAGTCTGGCCGCATGACAACGCACTCATTGCATTGGGAATGGCGCAGTATGGATTTATGACCGAAGCTTCACTTATCCTGACAGGGCTTTTCAACACAGCCATTGCTGTTGACCTGCAACGGTTGCCTGAACTTTTTTGTGGATTTCATAAGCGCCATGATCAGGCTCCCACTCTTTACCCCGTTGCATGTGCACCCCAGGCCTGGGCCAGTGGTGCTATATTTATGATGTTACAGGCTACTCTTGGTTTGACGTTTTCTCATCGGAAACCTGAAATCAGATTTAAGCGCCCCTTTTTACCAGACTATATGGATTCTATTCGAATATCGAATCTGAAGGTCAGTAGCGGTGAAGTAGATCTTCTTATACAGCGCAATCTGCATAAGGCTGGTGTTCATCTTATTAGAAAAACAGGAGATGTCGAAGTGGCAGTAGTTATGTGATGATTAATCCAAAGGCTGAGAACGATACATGTTCTTTGTAGAGAAAAACGACTATGTCATCTCCAAAAAACGTCGGGCTTGTTCTTGGCTGTGGGGCCTCCTGTGGCTGGGCTCATATAGGTGCCATTGAAGCACTTGAGGAAGCTGGAAACTGATCTTGAGAGAGGAGAAAAAGGTGTTCTTAAAACAGGTAGCCTTGTCGAGGCTCTCAGAGCCACAATGTCCTATCCCGGACTTTTTGCACCAGCATGCATTAAAGGACGTTGGTTTGTGGACGGTGGTGTGGTTGATCCTGTACCTGTAGGAGCCGCACGAGCAATGGGTGCCGGAGTTGTTATAGCAGTAGACCTGAATAGCAGAATAGTCTCACGTAATGCCGATTTACATCCTGTTGTCTCTATAGAAAAAGTACAAGAACCACTCCGGGGAGGAAACAAATAGAACTTCGAACTTATTGAAAAGATACTGACGTTTTACGAGCGATACGAAGAAACATTTAAGGAGAAAAGCATTACACACTTTAACCTGCATAGTCGATCATTGTATGTGATTGATATTATTCAAACAATCATGACATCAATCAGTATCATGCAAGAACGGATAACCCGTATAAATCTGGCTGTAGACCGCGCAGACATCTTGATTCAGCCACGACTTGGAGAGCTGAAAATGATGAATTTTGATCAGGTCGAACACGCTATAGAGGAAGGCTATCTGGGGGTAAAAGAGAAACTCGAAGACATTAAAACACTCATGGCATCACTTTGACCGGTGCCTTAGTGAGAATTTCCAGTGGTATTGCGATTAAGAATATGCCTACCCGTCAGGTGGTGCGTATTAAACCACCATAAAATCAATAAGGAGGTACTATCATGTTGACGCTATGGAGTGATATCAATCGAATGTTCAGGACTGTGGATCTTCTTCAGGACAGTATCAACGGGATGCTCTCCGAGCTTAACCGGTCGTATCGTCTTGGAACCGGCCTAACTTCAGAAAGGGGGATGGTGAGAACTAATCTTTACGATCTTGGTGGTAAATTTGAGATCATAGCAGAGGTTCCCGGATCTACCAAAGACGATTTGAATATTAAAATTCAGGGAAACTATCTTGAGTTGAGCGGGGAGAAAAAATCAGACATTCCAGAAGGCTACTCAACCCACCGGATGGAAAGAGAGACAGGGACATTCACCAGAAGTTTTACTCTGCCAGCCGATGTAAACGTTGATGGTGTTGAAGCAACAGTGAAAAATGGGATGCTCCGACTGGTACTGCCAAAGTCAGAAGCTGCTAAACCTCGACAGATTACTATTTCGTAGAGCGTGTAACTACATCATGTATCCGGGAGCCTGTCCGAGAATGGCCTTTATAGGGAGTTTCGCTTCGGAAATTTCAAAAAATGCTGTTGGTAATATCATTTGAATAGCAGTACGTAGTTTGTGAAAATATCCCGATTTTGACCAAAAGTCTAATTCTCGAATACCCCCTGGTAAATTTCAAATGGAGGTTGTGTCATGAGTAATACATCTGAAATAATGAAAAGAGAGGAAACAACCCCTGAAAAGACCCGTCAATTGGATACAGTCAGCCCTAATGTAGATATATTTGAGAATGATGACGAGATCCTTCTTCACGCTGATATGCCTGGAGTAAATAAAGAGAACGTATCAATTAATATCGATAATGGCAAATTGACACTCAGTAGCACGAGGCAGCTTGAAACACAAGGCGCAGCGACGTGGGAAGAGTTAGGTGATGTCGAGTATTACAGGGTTTTCTCAATACCACAGTCTATAGATATATCTCAGGTCAATGCTGTATTGAGTAATGGGGTTCTTCAACTGCACCTGCCTAAATCTGAAACTGCAAAACCCAAACAAATTGAGATCAAGGCAGCCTGAATCAGAGTATAGGAGGCTGGTTATGGACATCAAAAAACTTGCACCATGGAATTGGTTTCAACACGAAGAAGAGAAAAGCACACTTCTTCCTGACAAGGTCTCCCGGATGGGCAGCCAACCGGAAAGATCCTTCAACGATCCGTTTCAGCGTCTTGACGCGATTGATAGAATTTTCGATGAAGCACTGGGAGAATCGAGATGGCCACTACCTGCATTAAATCATCTGCTTACACCGCTTGCCGGATCGGATATGGTTAAGCCGTATATGAATATCGGAGCAAATGATAAGGAGTATACTATCACCGTCGAGGTGCCCGGGGTAAGAGAAAAAGATATAGCTCTTGAGCTCTCCGGTAACTGCCTGGTGATCAAAGGCGAAAAGAAACAGGAAAATGAAGATCGCCAAAAAAATTATTACCGTATGGAGTGCTCATACGGTTCGTTTCGCAGGACATTAACACTCCCTGAAGATGCTGTTGATGAAAAAATCGATGCAACCTTTAAAGATGGGGTACTGACGATATCCATACCGCGGAAAGATCGACCATCCAAAGAATCACGAAAGATACAAATAACAGAACGTTAAAAGAGTGGAGGCTAACCCGGATTTCTCATCAGTTCAGACGGTATCTGGTTCATGAGAAATCCGGGTTTGATCCAAAGGTATACGATGTGATCGGCAGTATTATCGAGTTGTAAATAGGTTTACCTGCATGATGTTTTTGCTGCGTGTCATGAGTATATTACACACCAAGATATCTTGAGCTTAATTCCTTTTCCACCCTAAATTCTGCAGTAGTTCCGCTCCAGACGACTTGCCCTTTTTCCATGATGTAATGACGGCCGGCAATAGCCATCAGCGATTCAAGATTTTTATCAATTACCAGAATAGCTAAGCCTTTTGATTTAAGAATGGTAAGCCCCCTCCAGATCTCTTCACGAATAAGTGGCGCAAGACCTTCAGTGGCTTCATCAAGAATCAGAAGACGTGGGTTAATCATCAGTGCCCTGCCAATAGCGAGCATCTGCTGTTCGCCGCCGGAGAGCTGATTGCCATAATGCTTCAATCGCTCTTTCAGGCGTGGAAATATCACGAAGATATCTTCAATGTCATATGGCTTTTCAGCTTTGTTCCAGTTTGAGGCTGTTGCTACAAGATTTTCATAGACTGTCAGGTTTGGAAAGATCTGTCTGCCTTCGGGGACAAGGCCGATACCAAGGCGTGCGATTTTATAACTGTCCAGTTTTTCTATACGCTTTCCCTGAAAGGTTATTGTTCCGCTCGAGGCCGGGGTTAAACCCATTATAGAACGTATAGTTGTACTTTTCCCCATGCCATTACGACCCAGAAGGGTGACGACTTCCGATGGGTTGATAGAAAGTGAAACCCCGAACAGTACCTGGCTGGAACCGTATGATGTTGTTACTTCGTTCAGTTGCAACATTATGCATCCTCCCCAAGGTATGCTTTTCGCACGAGTGGGTTGGAACGAATCTCGTCGGGTGTGCCGGTGGCGATATTTTCACCATTCACAAGAACAGTTACCCGGTCTGCAAGTGAAAAAACCACATTCATGTCATGCTCTACCAGGAGAATAGTCAACTCTCCTTTCAGGCTGTTGATAAGTTGTGCTAGTGCCACGGTTCCACCCGGTCCCATTCCGGCCATTGGTTCGTCCAGAATAAGTAACTCAGGGTTGCCGATTAGCGCCATACCCACTTCAAGCTGGCGTTTTTCACCATGAGAGAGGTGAGCGGAGATGGTTTCTGCCTTGGCAGTAAGGTCAACACGCTCAAGAGCAAATGGTAACTCTTTTCTTACCTTGTCTGCATTGAATGCTTTGCGCCAGAATCTGAAATTATGATTGTACTGGGCTAGGATGGACAGCACCATATTTTCGGCAACGGTGAGGTCATCGAAAATTGAGGTGATCTGATATGAGCGGGCCAGGCCGAGTCGGGCGCGTTGATACGGTTTAAGTCTGGTGATGGAACTATCGCCAAGCATTATGGTTCCACTATCCGGAAGTATGTCACCGCTCAATTGATTGACCGTTGTTGTTTTGCCTGCACCGTTAGGCCCGATCAGAGCATGGATATGCCCTCGCATTACAGAAAAAGATAAATCATGTGATGCCTTAACTGCGCCGAAGGATTTATTCAGGTGTTGGACATCAAGGAGTATATTGTTCATCGTTATTTTCTCCACCCGATCAGCCAGCCGATTACACCATGTTTGGCAAAGATAACAACGAGTATCAGGATCGGGCCCATAATCACCATCCAGTGTTCGGTATACATAGCCAGCACCTCTTCAAGCAGAAGAAAGAGCGTGGCACCGGCAACAGGGCCGTAGAGTGTGCCGAGACCTCCCAGGAGAACCATGACCATCAACTCTCCGGAAAGTGTCCAGTGCAATAGTCCGGGACTGACATATTCCGATTGATTGGCAAGTAGTGCACCGGCAAGCCCTGCACCTGCTCCGGCAAGAACAAAACAGGCAAGTTTATATCGGTAGGAATGTATTCCAAGTGCATTGAGTCGCCTGTCGTTATTCTTAGAACCACGCAGAACAAGGCCGAATCGCGATCGGGAGAGACGAACGGTAAACACCAGGAATAGGGCAAGAAAGATGAGGCAGAGGTAATAGAAGTGCAGATCGTCGGCCAGGTCAAGACCGGGCAGGGTGACTCTTGAATAGAGCGAAAGGCCGTCATCGCCGCCATATTTCCCTAAAGATATGAAAAAATAATAGAGCATCTGCGCAAAGGCCAGGGTGATCATGATAAAATGCATGCCGGTAGTGCGCAGGCTGAGGGCACCGAAAATCAGAGCAAATATTCCTGCTATTATGACAGCTGCAGGAAAGACAATGAGTGCATTATCGGTTCCCTGTATCAGAAAGGGCCAGGTCAGTAGTGGTTCTGCTTCAAAGCCATGCTGATAGAAAATCCCGACAACATATGCACCGATTCCTACATACGCAGCATGGCCAAGACTCACCAGACCTCCAAAACCTATAAGCAAATCAAGACTTACAGCGGCAATGGCATAAATCAGTATCCGGCTGAAAAGAGAGAGCAAATAGGGTTGATCAGTAAGATTTGCCGCGATTGGTAGAAGCGCAAAGAACAGTGCTCCGATGACGATCACAATAGTATGGCGATTGGGTAATTGCATTAGCCTGAAAATTTCATTGTAGTAGAATTCTGGTTGTTAGTAATTAATCGTTATGCTTTTGTTTATAGGTGTTTTCATGAAATATTCAGGCTAGCTATGTACGGGAAACAATCCGCGGGGTTTCCAGATGAGTATGGCCGCCATAAGGAGGTAGATTGCCATAGACGCAAGTGAGGCTGCTGCACTGTCGGCACTGGACGTTTCAAGGAATAGCTTGAAGATTGTGGGTAAAAATGCCCTTCCAAGGGTGTCGACCATCCCGACAAGCAAGCCGCCGATTACAGCACCTTTAATAGAACCGATTCCTCCAATGACAATCACCACAAAGGTAAGAATAAGAATAGATTCCCCCATGCCGGATTCAACTGCAAGGATGGGACCTGCCATAACACCGGCAAGTCCAGCCAGCAATGCACCAAGCCCGAAAACCAGGGTGTATAATAAGGAAATATTCACCCCAAGAGCCCCGATCATCTCGCGATTAGATGCACCTGCACGAATCCGCATACCAAGTCGGGTGCGGGCAAAGAGATACCAGAGCAGGAGTGCTACAGCGATCCCCGTAACGATAACTGCAAGTCTATAGATTGGATAATAGAGTCCGGGAAGCAGTTCGATGGTTCCTGCAAGCCATGCAGGAACATCCATAAAGAGCGGTTGCCGTCCCCAGATGATTCTGGCCAGTTCGTTAAAAAACATAATCAGGCCGAATGTTGCCAGTACCTGATCAAGGTGCTCACGTTTGTACAAGTGCCTGAGCACAGTGGCTTCGACAATCATACCAACTATTGCCGCAGCGAGAAGAGCAGCGACGATACCCAGCAGAAAGGATCCGGTATAGGCGGCAACAGTGGCACCAACATAGGCACCTACCATATAGAATGAGCCATGAGCCAGATTGATAACCTGCATGATGCCGAAAACCAGTGTCAAACCTGCAGACATCAGAAACAAAGTGATCCCCAACTGAAGACCGTTCAAAATTTGTTCAAGGACTAATATCATTACACTCTACGAAAAAGGAGCCTCAGATGAGGCTCCATAAAGCTTGTGTCACGTCATGTATACGTTGACGCGACGTATATATTATATCATCAGTGAGTTACATTGAGCACTCGGCTGAGTATGCATCTCCATGATTAGAAAAGACCTTTTTGACAGTCTTGTTGGTGTAACCGGACTCAGTTTGAATCACCTCACGGATATACAGATCCTGGATGGGATGCTGATTGTTGCCAAAAGAAAAGTTTCCTCTGACTGAATCAAAATCTGCCTTTTTCACTGCAGCCTTAAATGCATCGAGGTCAGAGAGGTCACCTTTTACAGCAAGAAGGGCACTGGCTATAAGGCGGGCAGTGTCGTAACCCTGAGCTGCATAGAGTGTTGGCATACGATCATATGCAGCCTGATACGCAGCAACGAATTGCTTGTTTGCAGGGTTATCAATGTCGTGGGTCCACTGGGAACCGTTGAGCACACCAAGAGCAGCAGGGCCAACAGCCTTCAGGATACGTTCATCAAATGAAAATGCAGGTCCATAGACTGGAATGGATTCCTGCAGGCCTGACTGTGAATACTGTTTGAGGAAATTAATTCCCATACCGCCCGGCAGAAAGAAAAATACCGCATCAGGCTTTGCTGCACGCAAGGATGCAATCTCTGCTGCATAGTCGGATTGGCCAAGCTTGGTGTAGACTTCTCCGGCAATTTTTCCCTTATAGTAGCGCTTAAATCCGGCGAGATGGTCTTTTCCTGCAGGGTAATTAGGAGCGAGCAGATAGACATTGGAATGCCCGGCTTCTGTAACATATTGGCCGACCACTTCATCAAGATTGTCGTTCTGGTAGGAAACACTGAAGTAGTTTGGGCTGCAGTTTTTACCTGCAAGTTTGGATGGTGCTGCGTTGGTGCTGAGATATACGACGTCATCGCGAACAACTTTTGGTACAACAGCCATAGCAACATTTGAGAAGACGATACCGGTCATGATTTTGACGCCATCTTTTTTAATGAAGCGTTCTGCGATCTGCTTACCTTTTTCAGGTTTACGTGTGTCATCTTCAACCAGCAGCTCTACGGGAATCCCCCCGAGTTTTCCGTCTTCCTGGTTTATCGCCAGCTGGAAACCGTCACGAATATCTTCACCAAGGTATCCTGCTTTGGTGGAAAGTGTTGTAACCATTCCGATTTTGACAGGATCAGCAGCAAGCGCATGCCCGGACATCAGCAGACCTGCAGTAAGTACAGCAGATACGAACTTTTTCATTGGACCGTCCTCATGAGAAAAATTGAGCTACAAAGGATTGTATTACTCGAAAAAAAGGTGGTTACTAAAGAGCGTAACTCGTCAGTAAACCATTTTGATTGTGTATAAAGTGTAGCTTGTAAGATTGTATAAACATCAAGAGACTAGAAAAACACGCGAAAAGATGCAAGCTAAAAAAAGACCTGTGTAAACGTGTCGCCCACTTTTGTTTAATATTAATAGGTAATAACTGGTCAGTTGTGAATTTATGAAGGATTTGGCGGGGTGTGGGTAAATGATGAAAAAAAAGAATGCGGGGGCTGTGATAACCGTGTTTCGGCGTATTCCAAGATGGTATAAAGTTAATCAAAAACAACGAAGTGCTCTTTGTCAGAATACATATTGAAATTGATCGATTCTGTAATCCCAAGAGATCTAACCCGGTTTATTCATCAATACAGGTTTTTGCAGGTTGCGGCACAAGCCACACCATTGTAGTAAATTGGCGCAAGTGGCTTGTAGCGCTGTAGATACTGAAAAAGTGATTAAAATGAAGGTTGGTTTATACTTGTGATTCAAAAACACCCTGTCATTTTGGGTTAATGATTTTATGTTATGAAATCATGCTGATGCTGTTTGTTGGGGAGTGATGAGCAATGTGAATACAATAGAACGAAAAATAGTAACTAATCAGCAGCACCCCACCTGCCCCCGATCGGGACGCTTCGCATAGGCATACTATAGCCAATCGTCCCGCTTGAGGCCATCTGGAGCACTGCTAAACAGTTACGGCCTACAGAAAAGGGTACGTATGAGGTCTTGACTGAATAGTTACGAAAAATATAAAATTAGTTCAGAGAGTAAGACGGATTGTATGCGAAAAATAGCGTTCGGGTATTCGACCCGCTGTAATATACGGTGTGCACATTGTGTGGCTGCAGGAGAGAAACCTGCCAGCACCAAAATGGAACTGAGCCAGGCAAAAAAAATCATCAGGGAGATGGCGGCCGCAGGTGTTGGTGGAATAAGCTTTACCGCCGGTGAACCGCTAATCTATTTTGACGATATTCTGGAACTCATAGATGTGTGCAGTGAAAAGAATATCTACACCAGAGTGGTCACCAACAGCTTCTGGGCCAAAACGCCTGAAATTGCTCTTGATCATGCTCAACAATTAAATGAAAGTGGACTCTGCCAGTTACGACTGAGTTATAGCCGATGGCATCAGGAGCATGTACCTGCTCAGAATGTTCTTAATGCTGCTTGTGCGGCAGCTAAGTCCGGAATTGACTGTTTTGTCTCTTTTGTCACAGATTTCAGCAAGGAAGATGATTCGTATGAACAGTTTCTACGTGATAATAGACTGAAATTCTTCCCGGAACCTGTCATCTATTCGGGGCGGGCGGAAGGGTTTGGCAGAAAATCAATTTTCACCGACTTTCAGGAAAACCGTTGCGCGATGAATCCTTATCTGGCACCAGATCTCACTATGTATGCATGTTGTGATGCTGGGAGTCACTTCACTGCGACCAGTTTTTTTGAGTTGGGAAATCTGGCAAATTCATCCATCGAAGATCTTTTTGCAAAAAGTGAAAATTGCCCACTCTATAACTGCATTCGCAGCATGGGTATTACCACTATTGCTTCGTATGCAGGGCTCAAATCGCGGGAGATCATAACCTATAGAAAGTGTGAACTATGCGAAAAGCTGTTTAATAATCCTGCAAACCTGAAAATGATTGAGAAAGCTGCTTCCGGTGCGTTGCAATACTGGGTCAGGTAGGTCTTCACGGTACGCTTTGAAATTGTTGTTAAGCAGATAAATGTGATAGGCTTTTGGTATATGAAATCGAATTCATCACTTATCATGAGTCGCGGTTGTTCACATATAATTATATGCTTTCATCACCACTATTTTCTCTGTCAGTTGTAACTATTTTCCTGACCAGTCGTTATACCTGTAAAGTGCAACCTATTAGTGTTTGCGATCTTCCCTCTGAAAAAAAGAAGCCGAGTCGCTCAAGGGGGGGGAGGAGAGGCGACTCGGCAAGAAGCTAATCGGGTAGGGTTGAGGTCAGGATATCAACAGGATGTGTAATTTGTATATTACCCCGATTGAAAAGCTTCTAAGATCAGCATGTTATTAATACGCTGTCTATGCATTAGTAAACGTTCGGCAGATAAAAAGGTTACAAAGTATGATGCTCTTTTTCGATTTCTCAAAAGGAAACGAGAGGATATCTGATGATGAGATCACGAGACATTCCCAGGAGGTCGGTGCAGGTGTGAGTTTTCAGGCCGGTGTTTAAGTGAAAAAGTTCACAGAGTTTTATTCTACCCATAAAGATAGGCTGTTTGGGTATCTGCTTAGAAAGACGGGTAACTATCAACTTTCTGCTGATATTATGCAGGAGAGCTTCGTTAAGTATCTGGAGATGTATAAAACCAGGGAACGAAGCACTGCCTTGTTGTTTACAATCAGCAGAAACCTGTTGATCGATCAGTTTAGGAGGCAGAGACCGGAGACGGAATTTAAAGATGAAAAGCATAGCAGCTCTAACGGTCAAGAGCAGCAATACCTCATTCGGGAAGAAGCACGAAGAGTGCTTGATGCTATCCAGCAGCTCGATAAAGAAGATGCAGATATTCTTTCGCTGGTAGTAACAAGTAATCTCTCTTATGCAGAAATAAGTAAGGTGACGAAACTTTCAGAGGCGAATGTGAAAGTACGAGTGCATAGATCGAGATTGAAATTACGAGATATTTTGAAAGAGGTGGAACGATGAAAGAATACCTGATTAGTCAGTTTTTGGATAACGGGCTTAACCTTGATGAAAAGGAGCAATTTGTAGAATCTGTCCGCCATGATGAATTCCACAAAGAGACTATTGAGCTGATACAGCAGGAGAAACTTTTACGAAGCTGTATGGTTGCAGAATACCCTGAGCCATCGAAGGTAACACTTGGACAACGGTTTAGACTGTTTTTTTTCGCCTATCATCCTGCTTGTGCAGGTTTTACTCTCGCAATGCTAATTATTGCTGCAATATTCACATCCAATAGCCGCGATCAGGTGATCATGCCAGCTGAATATTCAAACATTCAGCACAGATTCGTTCTCTATCTTCCTGATGCGGATTCGACCTCGCTTGTAGGCAATTTTTCAAACTGGGAACCGATCCCGATGCAGAAGGTGGATGACTCAGGCTACTGGACGACAAATGTAAATCTTTCGCCGGGAGAGTATCGGTACAGCTATCTCACTGAAGAGGGAAAGAAAATTGCAGATCCGACAATTCTGGATAGGGAATATGACGATTTTGGAGGCGAAAACACCGTTATCAGTATAGGGACTGCAATATGAGGATATTGATGTCTATAGCATTGATTTTTTCTGTGTATATAAGTGGCTGCTCAATGCACACAGTGAAATCCACCGCAACAAACGATGTGAGCTTGAAACTGTTTCGACCATTTGCTGATTGTGTTGATTTTTATTCTTCAGACACAGGGTTTTCTCCCCGGCGGGCAGAGAAAACTATCTGGGGGAATTGGGTTGTGCATGTTCCTGATTCTAAAGAGTTTAAATACTTTTATGTTGTTGATGGCAAGGTGGTCTTGCCTGATTGTGCATTCAAAGAACAGGATGATTTTGGGCGATTTAATTGTGTATATACTATTTCTTTGTAACCTGCAGGTTGCTTGTTCGTTATATGTGTAACGACTCTCCTAAAATCATTGAGGATAGCTATGACTTGCAAAAAAACGATATTGACTGGAATCCTGTTAGTGATGGTTACTGCCGGATCGGTTCTGGCAGATCAACTGCCGGAAAACTGGTCAAACGAGCTTAAACAAAGCACAATAACGCTGATGGCTCAAACCGGGGATCAGACGCAACCGATGCTCATGACAAAAAGTATGGTCCAGGCGCGATATCAGGAACGCCAGATCATTCAGGTCCAGAACCGTATCAAAGCCAGTATAGATGAAGGTCTGCCTGCAGAACCGCTCATGCTGAAAGTACGTGAAGGTCTAGTTA
This sequence comes from Desulfosediminicola flagellatus, assembly GCF_005116655.2. GTDB lineage: Bacteria > Desulfobacterota > Desulfobulbia > Desulfobulbales > Desulfocapsaceae > Desulfopila > Desulfopila flagellata. Next base: position 6,635,046 of record NZ_CP050698.1, read on the forward strand.
AACAGGTTAATCCTGATCAGATTCTGCAGGCCATGGAGCGCGTGCAGCATAGATATCGGGAAGCTCACAGGCACGCTAAGCACCTGGCTGACGATCAGACCAGAGAAGCCGTATCAGGCTTAATTGCTGATATTGATGCGGCAGGAATGAAAGAGCAGGATCTCGATAAAATAGTTACTTCCCTGAGGGCGCGGCATAGTAAAACAGTTCGGGTAACAACACGTCGTCAACTTAATACCGGATCTCTTGAATTGGCAAGAGACCTTGTCCGGGTTGGTGTTACACCTTCTTTGACTGCGGATGTTGTGAGTGGAATATTAAAGAAAGGTGCCTCGGTTGAAGAGTTAAATGCAATAGCGAATGATCTCAAAGCTAACCGTAATAGAAGAACTGCAAATGAACAGGTGATGCTATGCCTGCAAGCTATTAGGCAGGAGCAAACAGTAGAACAGGTTATGAGTCGCGTAAAAGAACAGACACGAACCAACAATAGTTACGGTTCTTTTTCCGACGGACAGGATAATAGTAATGGTAGTAGCAGGTCCGGCGGAAGTGGTTCGGGTAATCAGAGTGGAAGCGGAAGCGGTGGAAGCTCTGGTGGAAGTGGTGGTTCAGGCGGCTCAGGCGGCTCAGGCGGCTCAGGCGGCTCAGGTGGATCAGGTGGTTCTGGTGGTTCTGGCGGCGGTTCTGGAAGCAGCGGAGGCGGAGGTTCGGGAAGTGGTAGCGGTGGAGGAGGTAGTGCTGCTGGTGGGGGGAGGGGCCGCTAGTAGTTCTGGCGGCGGATCTACCACAGGCAATGACTCTGGCGGCGGCAAGAATTAGCCCCTTTTTTTTTGCCTGAATTTCTGATTTTCAATTATATAGTTGCATCGTGATAAGCTGCTGGAAAGAGCAATGTTTACTTTTATACACCAATGATCAGGAGGTACGCTGATCATTGGTGTTTTTTTTGGGGGGAAAGCTGATTGTTGAGTTGATGGCCCTTTTCGTATCAGGGGTGTCTGCGGCTTTCGCTGCTATATCAAGGCACTCGCACTTGCAACAATACATTGTATACGCACTACATTTTCGGATTGTCCATCTTCACCCCTCAAATTGAAGTAATAGAGATGTAGTGAAATAACATGGAAGTACAGTTTTTTAGGTGATCCCTGCCAAAACATAACAATACCTTTTGGACCTGTTTGTTGAGACGAAACGCACATTCATAAACAACTGCAGCTGTGTTGGCCTTTTTATCTGAATAGATTGAACTTATTTATGTCGAAAGTTGTTGAACAGTTGAGTTATTGGAAAAGACATAATTGGTATGGCTTTCTCCTGATAAATTAAAGTCTGCCAATCCAACGTGTTCAAACCCGATATGTTTGTAAAAGCTGATGGCTGATTCATTATGAACCCAGGTTGTTAACCATAGCGTATCTCCACATGCTTTTTGAGCAGCATTGACCAGCAATTTACCAATACCCTGTTTCTGGAAAAGATGATGAACATACAGGGTTTTTATCTCATTTCCATATCTCTCGGAATTCTCAAATTTTGATACCAGGTTGATAGTTATAAACCCGACGAGGTGATGGGCCTGAAATGCAAGATAGAGTGCATAATCATGGCTTTTATGAAATTTCATGAACTGTTGAGGGGAAAACTCTCTAAGCACATAGTGGGAAATTTTGTCTCGAATTCCAGTTTTTGCATAGGTGTTCAGCCACACCTGAATTGCCAGTGCTGAAAGATTTTCATAATCTGTATGTTCGATTTCTCTGATCTGCATCGCTCTTCTCGGGCAGCCTCCTGGCAGGTGTCTATCGTGTTAAGGAGTTAACATGGAGATGAGTGTTTGTTGCTCAACCCGTGAAGTCATATCAAGGCTGATAGGGGTGACTGATACCACCTTATCTATAGCGAGTGCGTAAATATCCGACTCAGAATTGATATTGTCCTTATCGAATTGTATATTCACCCTGCCGTCACCTAATCTGCTGTTGATTGATCCATTCTCAATGATTTTCGAATAATAATGGCTTCTGGCAAGAGTTGTCAGCTTCCACGGGGTTGAGGGTGATGCGCTGTCGGGTACATCAATTTTGAGAAGATCGACATCATCGGGCATTTTTGAACGCAATAGAGATTGGGCGAATAGGTTGAGAAAATATGAGGATGCCGACCAATCCTGGTCAGTGTAATTATGGTGCGAAGAGACGTCTGTCTGCATTGATATCGCAATTCCTGGCACCCCGAAACTCGCTCCTTCCAGAGCAGCCCCAACTGTCCCGCTGCTCGTGATATTGGTGCCCATATTTTCCCCATAATTAATTCCGGAAATCAGCAAATCAGGTTGTTTGTTGCTGAGTATTGTCCTGAAACCATGACGCACGATAAATGCAGGTGAACAATCGCAATGATAGGCTTCGATCTTTGTTCCGTTGACACTGTAGTCTCGTGCTTCAAGCGCCAGATGTTTCTTGCCGAACAGGCCTCGGCCTGTACCGGTCTGCTGAACACTCGGGGCAAGAATTATTACCTCTCCAAGTGGTAATACGGCTTCTACGGCGGCTCTTAGGCCTGGTGAATCAATACCGTCGTCATTTGTAACGAGTATTTGTGCCATAACGTCCTTTGAAAACTATCAGGTGTTGTATTATTGTTATGTTATATCGAAGATATGCGTTGTGTGTATTGTGCTTACAGTGTCTCAAGATGGGATTTATCTTTCTTTGTGAGTTTATTAACCACCAACGTGTATGAGTCGTCGACAAGATCACAAAGCATTTCCAACGGTAATTCACCCGTGAGTGATATGGTAATCCAATGTTTTTTGCTCATATGGTAACCGGGTATAACGGATTCGAATTGACTGACGAGCATAGCACCATCTTCAGGTATGCACTTAAGCGTAACCCGGGGCACATTCTCATGTTCTGCCAGAAGAGCAAACATTTTACCCATCACTTTGAATACCATAGCCTCGGGGCCAAACGGATAACTGCTCTCTGCCCCTTTAAGGCTGGCAAGATACTTTTCAACAGCTGTTATACTCATAATGCAACCTGTGTAGTGGTGTCGGATAGTAACTGTCTGCAATGTTTTTAGATGTTCTGCGGGGTGAGAACGAGCAGGAACGTTTGAAATCAGAATGTATTGAGGAGAAATCCGGACTAAGGTTACCCAGATGACCCCGGAAAGCTGGAATCATCTGAGTATAGAGCGGGCTGCCCAAAGCTACCCGGGAGTCAGTCGATGTGCAATCCCGGCAGGCGCGGAAGACAATTCTTGCTGCTGCTTGTGCACCTACCAGCTTTTTACGGATAACTCAAAATAGCCTTGTGGGCGGACACACGCCGGACATTTATCCGGTGCTTCGGTACCATAGTGGATGTAACCACATCCGAGGCACTTCCACTTCTGCTCATTATTCCGAAAAAATACCCTGTTGTTATCGATATTGGCCGCCAGTTCCCTGAAAAGCTCCTCATGATGTTGCTCTGCCACACTGATAGCATCAAAGGTGTCGGCGGCGCGGGCAAACCCTTCTTCGTTGGCCACTTTGGCAAAACCTTTGTACATAACATCATGAACATAGAGTTCAAGCTCGGCCGAAGATATCAGGTTTGAACGCGTGTCTTCGATAACGCCAGTCGGAAATGGCCACGTTGTTTCAAGCTCTCCGCCATTGAAGAATTTGAAAAACCTCAGGGCATGTTCATATTCCTGATCGGCTGTCTCATCAAAAAGTCTGGCGATCTGGATATAGCCGTCATCTTCGGCCCGACGTGCAAAAAAATTATATCGAGTTCGAGCCTGTGCCTCTGCAGAAAAAGAAATCAGCAGATTCTTTGCGGTGTTGCTTTCTTTGAATTTTCCCATGATACGACTCAGGGTTATTCGATTATTTCGATTGCATCTGCGCCGCACTCGCTGGCAGCCTTTCGTACGATATCTTCATATTTTTCAGGGATTTCATCAAACTTAACGATTGATAGGAGCTGGTCTTCATCATACTCGAATACGTCTGGACACAGTTTGTTACAGTGTCGATCGCCCATGCATTGACTCGTGATTTTTACTTTCATGTTTATCTCCTGTTGAAGTTATACAGTACATCAAAGTTTATAGAGGACTTCCTGGCGCGATAGATGATTTACCTGCGTGAATCCGGCCAGGTGAAGCCTCACGGCGTGATGTATCATCATCATTCGAAGTTATAGCCTATGGTTGAGAAAAAAGCATTATAGAACACCAATATCTGGTCAGGTTTGTTGTGAGCAGGGATAGCTGGTAATAAAAGACAGCTGGAAAAGAGTGTAGGGCGATACCAAAATAGTAGAAACTAAAGAATTCGTACATATACTATTGGCATGACCGCACTAACCATCTGTTATTCCACACATCGCCCGGAAACACTGGGCCTTACTGCCCGAATCATGCAGACTCATGACTGCATATTTTTAGAAGAACCGACTCATCCTGAATTTCAGGGGATGCTTGCGGGACGTATTGATCCTGAAGTTCACATGATGGAACTCGATCTTGGTTATCCGGTTTTTGCCTTAAAACAATATCGATTGTTACAGTTGCTCAGTCAGGCAGGAAAACAAATCGAACAAGTTGAACCGTACCTTGAGCATCTGGTTGCTATCCAGGAATTTTTTGCAGATGGAAATTCTCCAGCAGATCTGGACAGATCGTCAGAGCAGTACCTTGTGTATTGTAGTGAAAAAGAAGTTACCGGGCTGCTGATAGATTATTACAAGGTTGTGAAAGGCGATGACTTTTGTACCATTCTCAAAAAAATGCAGGAGTTCGCTATAGCAGATGCAGCGCGTTTTTTACTACGGGATTCACTGAGAGCCCGTGAGATTGTGAACCGGTTGCAGTGTGGCAATCATATCTATATAGAATCGGGTTCTATTCATTTAGCCCTGTATAAATACCTCAAAGAGATTATTCCTGATAACTGTTCATTGCATGTCGCTTTTATTGAGCGTGAGGCCATGCGTTATCTCGGCGTAACTGGAAACATGTTTAGCCCGGGAGATGAACTGACACTTTCATATATATTTGGCAAAAAACAGCGTCAGGACCGTCAGGATCTCCTTTGTGCTCAGGCGCTGATCTATTCAAAGCTTGTTCGAAAAGATGAGATACGTCCATCTGATATAGGATATCCACACACTAGAAATGACTTGGAAACCACAAAAATTGTCAGGCAGCTTTCAATAACTGACTGTCGCGAATTGTTTTACAGGATTCGTTCGCATAGCATTGAAGATTCCTGGTCTATTCTAAGAAAATCTACCAAAAATTAGAAGATCATACGATTGTTATAGAAGCAGGATGGTTGAAGAAAGTGTTTCTTGGTATGGGATCTTGAGTAGGAGAATGCATATTTTGTGAAAAACTCCTCAATTGTGACATGTTCTCTCAAATATGAAACCTGACATGTTGAGGATGTCTCTGGTCTGTGGCATTGATGTGTTTGCAGGAGAATCTTTTCTCTATCGGGATTGACTGATGAGTCGTAAGATCCACACAATTCAAGATGTAGTAGACTGGAATCTTTGTGTTGGCTGTGGTGCATGTGTTGCAATGTGCACGCATAACCATGGCACTACATTAGAAGACATTGGCAGTGTAGGAATTCGCCCGAAGTTTACCGGCGATTATTGTAAACACTGCAGTGACTGTCTTTCGATTTGCCCGGGGTACTCCATTGATGCCAGTGAAGTTCGGGACACTGAGCTCGAAACAGCCATTGAAAATCTGCTTGTTGGAACATACCACGCTCTCTATGAAGGCCATTCTGCTGACCCATACATTCGCTATACCGGTTCATCGGGCGGGGTGTTGACATCGCTTGCTGCCTATTGTCTCGAGCAGGAAGGGATGGATTTTGTGCTTCACACGGCTATGAATCCTGATGAACCCTGGAAAAACAGAACTGTAATCAGCAGGAGCCGGGAAGAGCTGATAGCACGAGCAGGTTCACGCTATTGTACATCTTCTCCGTGTGAGTGGCTGGATCGCATTGAAAATAATGATAAGCCATGTGTGTTTATCGGAAAGCCATGTGACGTTGCTGCGCTAACAAAGGCTCGCAGGGTACGACCTGAGCTGGACAGAAAGGTTGGACTTGCCATGTCTTTTTTTTGTGCTGGAACACCATGCTCCGACGCAGTGATGGAGCTCGCCAACACACTTGGAGCTGATACTCAGGATATATCCTCGGTGCATTTTCGCGGGCAGGGGTGGCCGGGGAAGTTCAGGGTGAATAGAGGTCCTGAAAGTGAGCCTATAACCAATACATATATAGATACCTGGAAAAAGCTTTCCAGAAGACGTCCCTTTAGATGTCATATATGCCCTGACGGGATGGGCCAGCTTTCTGATATCGTTTCGGGTGATGCCTGGAACCGGTACACAGGAACGGGTGAGAACCCGGGTTTATCCCATGTGATTGTGAGAACAGCTCATGGTCGTGAGATACTTAAGAAAGCCGAAGATGCGGGATATCTGAATCTTCTTACCATAGAGCCTGATGATATTATCGAGGCACAGGGGCTGGTGTTGCGCCGCACAATGGCTTTCGGTCGAATCGTAGGTATGAAACTTACTGGAGCACCGACCACCGAGTTTAAAAATTTTCATCTCTTGCAGGCGTGGCTGAAAAACAATCCTTCCACTATGCTCATAAGTATTTTCGGAACCCTTAAGAGAATGGCTTTACGAGGGTTATATCGAAAAGGTACATCCTACTACCGCTAAAAAGATGAATCCCCCCGAACCACATTGAAAATCAGATTCGGGGGGGAGTCTGCTAGATTTCAGTCAATTTATCAAAAAGATCCTTATCCGCTTCAATTTTTTTCCGATTACCGATAGTGGCTCTACAACCTTCAGGAGCCATGCGTTTAAATGCCGGAGCAAAGTTGCGGAGATCTTCAACACCGGTTGAAAGAATTTCCTCAATACGGGCATGTTTCTGGGCTGCGTCGATACCGCTTAAAAACTCGTTTCTGGCAGTTGCTCCCTTGCCAGCTGCGCTTTGGTGCGGATCAAAGTTGCCGTAGGTGCCGATAACCAATTGCTGGAGGACTTTCTCGGGGATCTCAAGATTTTCCACAACGCCTGCAACTTCATTATAGGCATCATAGGTTTTTCGTACCTGCGGATCCCGGTAGCTTATAAATGCCAGATTACCTGTTATCTGACTGAACTGAATAAAGCAGCCGTAGGCTCCGCCCATCTGGCGAACAGTGTTCCAGAGAAAATCCCGTGAAAGATAGGTTTTAAGTACCTCAAAATGGCCGTTATATCCGGCACCTCCAGGTAACAGATTTGCTCCCTGAATATTGTAAACAACTTCGGCCGAAGTGATGAATGCTTCATGTCTTGGAATATCAAGAGGTGGTAGTTCAACAGGCGTCACAGGTTTGTCTGCAAGTGCATCTGTCAGGCAGTGGCCGATCTTTGACAGATGAGCCAGCTCCTGGCTATCTGCGGTGACTGCCAGGATAAGATTATTACGGTTAAACAGAGACGAGGCTATATTCTGTAATGTTGCATGAAATTGCTCTTCCTGATTGTCGTAATTCAGTACCAGATTTTTAAGGGCCATGTATGAGGTAAGGCCGCTGAACAGTTCGTTGTAATGGCCGGCTTTACTGAGCTGGGCAAAAACCCGTGCTGAAGCGAGTGAGTAGCCTTCACTCTGTGCAGAATGCTCTGCCCAGGCAAATTCTCTGCCGACAATTTCCCGGATGCGGGCGCGATCTTTCAGAGAGAGGTCGGTGAAGATTTCTGCAACCAGATTAAGTGCTCTTTCAAGATAATCCGGTAAACATTTCATGTGGAGCCAGAAGACCGGTTTGATGGTTTCTGAATTCGTTTTTTTGGAGTACGTGGTCAGCGAGTGGGAGAAGTTACCTGTGCAGGTGGCAATTTCTTTGGCAAACTGACGGTAGTCGAGGCGTTTTGTCCCTAATTCAGTGATGATGGTTCCAAAGAGATCGAGCCACGGTAAAAGGTCAGTAGCCAATGAACTGACATCAAAACCTATATCGAGGTAAGAGATATGATTGGTTGCGAGTTCGCTGACCAGCACCTGCTGATGATTAAACAATTCACTGGGTGTTACTGTGTGAAATTTGATATCACTTGAAAGATCATCCTTGCCGAGCTGGGGAAGCAGCGAAAGTGTTTCCACATCATTAGGCTGCAGTTGAGACTTCATGAGCTCCTGGGTGTGGCTGATCAGGTCGAGTTTTTGCTGTTTAGTGAGTTTTTCGGCATATTCTTCGAGACGTTCTTCCTCAGCTATGCGGGTTAGGGCCTGTTTGTCCGGGTCTGGCACCAGGGTCACTGTTACGGTTGCCTCATTGTCCAGCAGGTATTCTTTAATCAGTTTTTCGAAGTATTTTTCCTCAAGCGCTTTTTTGCGAAGAGATATAATCAGTTCTTCACTGACAAGATTCTCGAACGGGTCAGTACCGTATTTAAGCGCTACCATTGCTTTACCGATAAGATCGAGTCCGCGTTGCGCCTTGCTGATTTCTTCACGCTGATTAAACTCAAATTTATTGAGTTCAGAAAGTACCAGATCATGATCCAGCCCTTTCTCGACCATATCTTTTAATGTGAGATTATAGAGCGTGGTGAAATCGTCGCGGTGTTCAGGCTCACTCCCCACAAGATAACTGATCATGAAGGTCTTAAATGATGAGGATGAAAGGTAAAAACCTCCGAAATCCTTGCACATGCCGCTGGAAACGATAGCGTTTTTAAGTGGAGAACCGTCTGAATTAAAGAGAATGTTGGCAATAACCTGGAAGGCTGCATTCTGTTCACGATCAAGGACAGTTGACACATGGGTGCCTACAGCGAGAAATGTCTTTTCTTTAACTTCCAGTGAATCGACAGCGTAGGTGTCTGTGATGACAACGGGACTTGTGGCCTCTCGTCCTTCTTCAATGGTGGATCGTGTGCCTTTTTCAGGATATACCGAGAGGAAGTTTTTCTGGAGGTACTGAAGTTCCTCATCTAACGGAGCATCCCCATACAGGAAAAAAATACCGTTTGAGGGGTGATAATGGTCTTTATGGAAGTCACAGAATTGCTCATATGAGAGATCAGGAATGTTTTTCGGGTCGCCGCCAGACTCATGGGCATAGGTCGACTCAGGCATCAGTCCACCGAAAATGTGATGGAAAATCAGCCGGATTGGGTCAGAAAAAGCCCCTTTCATCTCATTGTAGACGACTCCCTGGAACTCAAGTGGGGCATCGTTATCTTCCTGATGGTAGTGCCAGCCTTCCTGCTCAAAGGTGGAACGCTCAAGAAGTGGATTGAACACAACATCACAATATACATCCATGATGCTGAAATATTCTTTGAGATTACGTGTTGCGAACGGATAGTAGGTGACATCTGAGCCGGTCATGGCATTTAGAAATGTCATCAGGCCACCTTTATTAATCTCACCAAAGACATCTTTTACAGGGTATTTTTTAGAGCCCATTAATACCGAATGCTCAAGTATGTGGGCAACACCGGTTGAGTCGGTTGGAATTGTATTAAAAGCAACGGAAAACGTTTTATTGGTATCATCGTTTTTTATTGCCAGCAGGGGGCAACCGAGTACTTCATGCTCAAAAAGATACACCTCAGAGTTGATTTCCTCAATTTTTGCACATTTCTGGAGGATGAAGCCGGAATAAGTATTCCCTGTCTTAAAGTTCATAAGCATGTCCTTGTTGAGTTCCGTTAAGTATTTTTCGTACTATTCGTATTGGTATTATTGTGAAAGTGTTACAAAATTTAAAAATTCTTATGCGAATCGAGCATCAGGGTTACGGGCCCGTCATTTACAAGCTTGACCTGCATTGAGGCCTGGAATGTGCCGGTTGCAACAGTAATCCCTCGTGATTGTACTTCTTCAACGAACTGGTGATAAAGTGGTTCAGCAATTGCGGGCGGAGCTGCGGAAGAATAACCGGGCCGTCTGCCTTTTCGACAATCTCCGTACAGCGTGAATTGAGAAATAATAAGCATTTCCCCGCAGATGTCTTTGAGTGATCGGTTCATTTTGCCTTGATCATCTTCAAAAATCCGAAGGTTTATGACCTTGTCTGCCATCCAGGTGATTTCTGCAGGGCCGTCTTCTGCGTGGATGCCAAGTAAGACCACTATTCCCTGGCCGATGGCACCAACTACCTGATTGTCGATTGTTACACTCGCATCTATTGTTCGTTGAACTACTGTTCTCATAAAAGGATATATTGAGTAGATTATCGGATTTCGCACAGAGAAGCCAGACCATAGCACATCATGGTTTGCTTTTATGTATGCAGGTAATATTTTTGAATCTCAAGAAATATAAGGATGATATGGTGGTGCGCAAGACGTCGGCTGGTATACTTTTTAGGGCTGCGACTGTCAATTGCAGAGGGTATGCTGAACAATACGATTTATGGATGGGTGAAGATAAAGAGCGTGAAGAGTAATGGCTGTTGTCAAGCATGTCATGAAATATCATATGGCTGCAGCACCAATGAGGGAAAACAGCTGTTCACTTCGAACCCATACAATGGTATAGTGAGCATGGTTACGCACGGATAGGTTGTGCATTTTACGATTCTGGTAATACAGGAAAAATCATGATCAATAAAATACAAAATCTCATCGAGAGAATGGCTGGCGAGCTTCCAGGAGTCCTGGCTGTCGCAGTTGTAACAATTGAAGACGGTATGTCTATCGCTGAAGCGAGCAGTCGCGAGGGGATTGAAACTGCAGCAGCAGCAGCCTATCTGGCGTCGATTGTCAAATCCAATGCAAAAGCAATAGGGCTACTCGCTGATGATGAGGAAATTGATGATATCCTGGTAACAACCAGCCAGTATCACTTTATCATCCGCCACCAGCCTGATCAGCCGTTTTTTATATTCCTGATGACTTCCAAGGGAACATGGCTTGGAAAAGCGCGTCTGCTTATTAAGAAATATGAAGAGCAGTTTGCAAGTTTTAGTGGATTTCTCGAGAAGCATTACAGTATCTAGCCAGGATTGCTACGTAATACTGTTTTTTTGCAGGTCGAGGCCACACGCAACGCCACTGTAGTAAACTATCGCAAGTGGTTTGTAACGCTTCAACTGCTGAAAACTCTATTGGCCCGGAGGGGGAGCTTCCACGTAAGTTGTCTTGAAAATGTGGATGAGGGGTGATGAACTGGAAAGGTGCCGGAACCTCCAAGGGGGGGGAGGAGATCCCGGCTTTTTGCCTAAAGCTCTGCAGCTTCGGCAATTCTTTTAGAATTCTTCTTGATAGCGATTCGGATCCAGCCAAGATTGGTGTCCTGATCTGCAACGATTACCAGAAACGCCTCAACTCCGACTGGTGCGAACATAACTGGTCCGTTTTCGTACTCGATCATGGTCATGTTCAGGTTGCCCTGGCCCAGCTGATTACCCATAGATTCTGCAGAACCAAAGCCGGAAGATGCAATGGCACCGATCATTTCGGCATCGATGCCCGGGCGGGCAAGACTATCGAGTAAAAAGCCATCACGTCCAACCAGACAGGCAGTGTGTACTCCATCAATGTTCGTAAACTCTGCAAGTATTGCTTGAATATTCGTCATTTTAAGTTCCTCTTCTAATATTTTTGGTTCGTCATCTGATGCAGCAGGTGTGTTGACTGTATCTGATGCGATCTCTAATTCGGGTGTTATGTTTGAGACGGGTTCAGTTTCTGAAACGGGCACAATTTCACTGTCCGGTTCAACATCGGCGTCAAATACGAAATCTGCGGCTGGTTTGATTTCTTCATCAGGATTACTACTTTCTGCAGGTATCTCTGATTCTTCGGAGTCTATTTCCTGTTGTTCGCCTGTTGCGTCCTTTTCAAAAAAATCGTAGTCGAGATCCTTTATTTCGCTTTTTACAGCAGCTTGTGCGGCCTTTTCAGGTGCTATTTCGTCTGATCGGTTTGCCGCCTCAATAAGGAGAGATTCCAACCCTTTTTTTATGCTCACAACAGGTGGTTCGACACCGCGAATGTTTTGCAGTGAGCCGCCCGGGAAAGTCAAAATCTTAAAAAAGGCACTCTCCCCGCTTTCTGACTCACACATTGCGTGGACAACTTCGCCATTTTTAAAGAAGATCATACCTTCTCTATTTTCTGCTTTTACCTTCAGCGCAGCGGTAGACCTGGAAAGTCCGTTGAATTGAACGATATCCATCAGGTCAACGCCGTCGACAGTTCCCTCAAAGCCTTCCTCTGAAGAGAGGATATCCTTAACTATCTGCCTCATGTCCTTTATATCAAAGGGCTTTTCGACAAACCGTAAAGAGCCGCTCATCATTGCCTGATTCTCGTAGGAGTTTGAAGGGTAGGCGGTCATTATGATAACGCCGGTCTGCGGGTAGCTGTTACTGATCTCCACCAGCAGATCCAGACCGTTCATGCCGGGCATGTTAATATCTGTAATAACCAGATCAATTGTCTGATCACTCAGGATTGACAGCGCCCCTTCACCTGACTCAGTAGCAAGGATTTCTACATCGTCCATGCCCTTATTCAGATTTCTCTGAAGCATCCATAGCATGTCAGCTTCATCGTCAACCACCAGCACTTTCTTCACATTGGCACCTCTCTTATGAACAATTTTGCATGGCTTTTTAGAGTCACACATCGTTTTATTGACTTCAAAATACAATTATCCTATCAATAATGTGCATTTGCAAAGTAGGTGCCAGTTTGATGATCGCAGAGAGTATATGCTATAACAAGCAGAAATGATAGACAAAAGAGTGTTTGTTGGGTGGGCAGAGAAAAAAAATTGAGCAGGATGCGGTCAGATTTTGTCCAACTGGTCAGATTCTGATCAGTTGGGGCTGCTGGTCTGGTGAAAAGAAATGTCAGTTTATCTTGTCACGCAGGGTTGTTCTTGAAATATCAAGGATTCGCGCAGCTTTCGACTTGTTGTTGTTGGTATAATTCAACACTGTGCGAACATAATTGCGCTCATTTTCACGCAAGGTTACTAGAGTCTCCGGCTGTTTGGGCTTGAGTGAAGCGGACGGACGAAGACCCGTTGGTGCAAGCCGGTCACTTTTGCAGAAAATGACCTCACGTTCAATAAGGTTACGTAGTTCTCGAATATTACCCGGCCAGTCATAAGCGAGCATGGCATCGCTTGATGAAGGAGTAATTCCTTTGATCTCTTTTTTCTGGTCCCTGCTAAGGCTGCGTAGAAATGAGTTGGCGAGTACCAGGATGTCCTGGCCGCGATCCCGAAGAGGAGGCAGTTCAATAGGGATAACATTAAGCCGGTAATAGAGGTCTTCGCGGAATCGTCCTTTGTCAATTTCACGTTCAATATCTGCGTTTGTTGCTGCAATTATACGAACATTGACATGAATGTCTTTTATGTCACCTACTTTTCTGAAAATCGACTCTTCAATAAGACGCAAGAGTTTTGGTTGAAGAGAGATGGGGAGATTGCCTATCTCGTCGAGGAAGAGTGTGCCGCCATCAGCAACTTCGACAAGCCCTTTTTTTTCAGTGGCAGCATCGGTAAATGCGCCTTTTGTATGGCCAAAGAGCTCTGACTCAATAAGACTTTCAGACAGTGTCCCGCAATCAATTTTCACAAAGACACCATGCTTTTTTGAGCAGGTGTCATGAATGGCACGGGCAACAAGTTCCTTGCCTGTTCCGGTTTCGCCAGTGATGAGCACCGGCGATTCGACATCGGCGGCAGTTTTGATGGTGTCTTTCACCTGAAGCATAGGACTACATGAACCGATGAGTGTATCTATGCTGTGGTTGACGGTGGAAAGGAGTGCCTGTTTTTCGAGCAGGCGGGATTGCATCAATCTGTTCAATACCGATTTGAATTCGATGAGATCAAAAGGTTTAACTATATAATCCACGGCACCTTCACGAAGAGATTGCACCGCAGTTTTGGCATCATTGAGACCGGAGAGCATCACTATTTCGACATCTGCAGAGATTTCTTTAAATTGTGCTATAAGAGTGATGCCATTGCCGTCAGGGAGGCCTATATCGAGAAAAATCAGTTCGATGATGGCCGAGCGCATAATCTCTAGCGCTTCCCTTCCACTGGCAGCGGTACAGACCTGATACCCCTGCCGTTTTACAGCATTGGCAAGTGAAAACTGGATATCCTGCTCATCGTCAACGATCAGTACGGCGCCCATTATTCTCCAACTCGAAAGAACATATTAAAGGTGGTACCTTTTCCTTCCAGGGACTGAAGAGTGATGGCTGCGTCGTTTTCCTGAAGTGTCCGGTATACAATAGAAAGGCCGAGACCGGTGCCTGAGTTTTTGGTGGTAAAAAAAGGTTCAAATGATTTTTCTGCTATCTCAGGAGACATTCCCATGCCGTTATCTGAGAATGTTACCAGAACGTAGCGTTTGCCTGACAACTTCCCGGGGTACTTTCTTTTGAATGCTCCAAGCGCATTGCCGGTAAGATATCTACCGCTGATTTCAATGGTTCCGTCCTGGCGAATAGCATCGGTGGCGTTGAGCATCAGGTTGAGAAAGACTTGTTGCATCTGGTTCGGATCTGCCATGATATCCGGTAGATTTTCAGCAAAACGTACAATAAGCTGGATGGAATTGTTCATCAGTCTGTTGCTGATAAGTGGCCGTATCTCTGTAATAATAGTGTTGAGAGATGTCGGGCGTTTATTGGGGTCAACAGGCCGGGCGTACGAAAAAAATTCGGTTAGGAGCTCATTGAGCCTGTCCACCTGGCGGATGATCCGTTTTGAACATTCGAGCTGAGAACTATTTTCAATTGCATCTTCCTCTATTGACTGGGCCATGATTTTGATCCCGGCCAGCGGATTGCGGACTTCATGGGCAACAGCTGAGGCAATTTCAGCAACAGTGGAGAGTCTGTTCATCTTCTCCATCTCTTTGCGTACATACCGGAGCTCAGTGATATCTGAGAGAGATACTATTACGCCGACCTGATTATTGCGGGAGTCACGACGTGCAGTGGTGGAGTAGCTGAAGATTTTCTCGTCACCATCATCGGTGGCGAGGATAATTTCTTCCAGCTCTTGACCATCTGAACCATCTCCGGATATCGTCATGAGCTTTTTCGCACGAGCCGTACCTATAAGGGTATTGAGATTCTTGCCGTCAATGCTTTTGACAAAGGGTTGAAGGATCTGTCGTGCAGCGCTGTTACTTTTAAGTATGTTTCCTCCGAGATCAGTGACAACCAGGCCGTGATTGAGGCTTTGAATGACTGATTCAGAAAACATCTTCTCTTCGCGCAGGCTGATGATAGATACGCGCAGATCATCTACAAGTTCGGCAAGCTGCTGATCCATCTTCTGGCTTTCAATTACAGTTGCCAGGACATTTGCAATCGACTCAAGAAGCTGCTCGGTTTCAAGTGACAGTTCATGCTCGTTTTTGACATACAGGGAAAGTACACCAATTGATTGTTCATCCTTGATGATCGGAACACAGTAGTGAGCACGATCAATAGGATCTTCAGCCGACTCAGCAGAGAGTGGTGCAATAGATGTGAAAAAATGAATCGCACCGTTGAGCGCAGCACGCCCGCAATGGCATTGGCCGAAAGCAATATTGTCACAGCGTGATACCTGTTGTGGTGTGAGTCCGTGACTGGCCTTCAGGGTGAGGAGTTGAGATTCCTGGTTAACTAAAAAAATGGCCGCCTTTGGTGCAAGGGCAAGGGATTTTTGCGAAGTAAGATAAATGAGAATACGCTCAAGAAGTTCCTGGAAAAGATACGGTGAGAGTGATATCCGCAGGATTTCATTGATTATTATCTGATTGCGAAATTCTCTGGAGTAGGTGTCCTGTATTGAGTAATGCCTCGTGTGTATCTCGTGCTCCATAACTCTCTGCTGGCGAAAATGAAGTCCTCAAAGTCTCAGGTGTTCCCTGATGCGATTGCGAAAATCAATCGTCCCGAGAACGTATAAAGAGGTCGGTTCTGCCTGAAGAAGGCAATGGTTGAAGGTCGCAGTAGTGCCCAGAAACATACATGTTTTTTTCGCGTCTTGTCAATTGGGAAAGAGCGAGTTTATTAGAGAACCATCGAATTATACGAAACAATCAGAAAGAAATATGCGCAAAAGAGATAATCACAGGCACTATTTTGAAAGGGATTATTCAGGGGGAGGAGATCTTACATTCTATTTAGCAGTTTACTCAGAAGGGAAGAGAACATGGTGATTTCTTTGTTGGTCAGACCCTCAGAAATATCTTTTGTGAAATCGTTGTGGAAGCGATCGTGCTGGGCAAAGGCGGCCTGTCCTTTCGCGGTGAGTGCAACAAACCATGAACGTCTGTCTGAGTGATGCGGCTTACGTTCAACCAACCCTTTTCGCTCGAGTTTATCAACAGCAACAGTCAGTGTGCCTGTTGTGACGCCGAGACGCTCGGCGAGTTCTTTCATCCGCATATCCTGGTGATGACCGATTACTTCAATGGTATGCATTTGAGCCGGAGATAATCCACTCCCTTTAACCACAGAATGTTCCCAGGAATTGATTTTGTCATAAAACTCGACAAGTTGATGAGAAAGTTCTTCAACGTGGGCGACATCGTCTGGAGTGGATTGAGACATAATTAATTACCGATTAATGGGTATTACTGGTTTGGCCGGATGTATCATTTGCTTTTTATGTTTCAAGTGAAAAGCTAATGATACACCAGGATTAGGCGGCTAAAGCATTATACAGGCCGTAACCGGAAAATATTACAATAATAATACCGGCACTGCGCATTATAAGAGGTTCTACCCAGTCTTTTTGCAGTCTACCTGCCATTGTAGTGATCTTGAAGATACAGTAGATAACCATTCCTACTGAAATTGCTGTTGCAATCGCATAACTGCCAAAGACCATGGTAGCAGCATAGGTGCTGCCGGAGTTCAGAGCGTATCCATACATTACCGCCGCAGTTGGGCAGGGAATGATCATGTTGACAAAACCTATCCCGAAGAGACTGAGAGCAAGCCATTTGTGTTTCTTTCCCGGATGTTTCTGATGTTTCTCTTCTGGATGATCATGCTCGTGATCGTGCCCGTGACAGTGGTGGTGTCCACATTTATGGTGATTGTGTCCGTGCTCATGATGATCATGGTCATGTGAGTGCTTATGAAGGATCTCAGGATCGTAAAGAAGAACTAGACCAATAAGTATTAGCAGTACCGAGGTGCCGACTTCAACCCAGAAGTTGGCGGCTGGCGGCAGCAGCAGGGATATTGTGCCAAGCGTTGCACCCAGAGCCAAACAGGCGAGTGCTGTGCCTAATACAAAAGAGGCGGTCAATATGCTGACTTTCCTTCCGTTTTTTTCTCCGGTAACAAATGGCGCAAGAACAAGCCAGGAATGACCGCAGGGGTTGACTCCGTGGATAAGCCCAAGGAGGAAGCTCGATTGCAAGGCTGCAATAAACAGTGAATCCATTTCCATAAATATTCTCCATAGTAAATATTAACGGTGAGCACAAAAACACAAAATAGTTTGATAGTCAAGATGTTTGATGATCAAGGTAGTGTTTGGTGAAGGTAATGGAGAAAATCGATTCGAGATAGTTATCTTCGTAGTGGAATGGTGATTTGTGGTTTGTACATTCTTTTATATATGAAAGCAGTAAATGTGATTTTATGGACAAAGGTCGTAAGCTAACAAACCTGAATTTAATAATAAAATATACAATTCCAATTTCAGACAAAATGGATGGTGTCATTATGTGTCATTTATTGTCAGTTACGGTTTTATATTAAGGGTGATATTGACAATAATGGAGTTGTCAGGTTACTGAAGACTGTTTTTGAGATGGGTAAAAATGTAAAGGAAAACCTGATGAACAGTGTTGCATCAAATAAATTTCTGACCACCCGTGAAGTGGCACAACTGCTTAAAGTTAATGAGAAAATGATTTATTCTCTGGTTAACGATAAGGGGTTGCCTGCCACCAAGATTACTGGCAAATGGTTATTCCCGAGAAGGTTAGTGGAAGAATGGCTTGATGCCCATATTTTGAATTACGGGAGTGAGAATTCCGGACTTTCTTCAGAAGACGGAATGCTGCTGATTGCCGGGAGTGATGACCCACTTTTCCAGAAGGTGATAAATCTTTTCCACTCAATGCGAAAAGACACAGTCGTGTTTTTCTCTAATCAGGGAAGTATGGGGGGGATTACCAGCCTTCGTCGCGGGTTGTGCCATATTGGGGTCTGCCATCTTCTGCAGGATGACAATCAGGAATACAATTTTGATTTTGCGGAGCAGGAACTTGACAGAGCGCCGGTATTTGTAAATTTCAGCCAGCGGGAACAGGGGATATTGTTACCGCCGGGAAATCCAAAAGGAATCACGTCAATTGCTGATTTGGCACGAGATGATATGACTATTGCCAATCGAAGCCTGGGGACAGGAACCCGATTACTTTTTGATTATGAAGTTGCACGCTCAGATATCTCGATAAGTGAAATAAGCGGCTACCAAAACGAGGTCTCCAGGCACCTGGACGCAGGACTTGAAGTGCTCTCCGGCCGAGTGGATGCAGCGCCAGCAATTCGGGCTGTTGCCGGAATGCTCGGGCTGGATTTTCTCACACTGAGATGGGAGCGTTTTGATTTGCTGGTTAATCGTGAGCGTTTTTTTGAAAAAGGAATCCAGAATTTTATAAGTTTACTACATGAAAAGGAATTTCGTCAGCTGGCAGGTGAACTTGAAGGATATGATGTCTCCCTGTGCGGAAAGATGATGTTCCCGGATAATTTTAATGATGAGGATTAATACAATGATGATTCGTATGTTTGCAGCTGCAACAGTAGTGATTGCAAGCTGTGTTTTTGCCGCAACTGGTTTTTGTGCTGATAAAGTACTGAAAATGTCAACAACAACCAGTACCCAGTCTTCTGGTCTTCTGGATATTCTGGTGCCTGAGTTGGAAAAAGATACAGGTATCAAATTAAAAGTGATTGCTAAAGGCACCGGTGCTGCAATTCGAGACGGTCAGGACGGTAATGTTGACGTTATCTTTGTTCATGCTAAAGGGCGTGAAATTGCATTCGTTGAAGATGGCTTCGGAACAGAGCGCTATCCGGTAATGCACAACGATTTCGTTCTTATTGGACCAGCAGCTGATAAGGCTGGTGTAAAAGAGGCGAAAAGTGCAGCAGAAGCACTGAAAAAAATTGCAGCAGCCAAAGCAGAATTTATCTCCCGTGGTGATGACAGTGGAACCCACACTAAAGAACAGAATCTTTGGAATACCTGCGGGGTGCCAATGGTTGATCAGACTCTGACCATCATGAAGAAAGGTAAGAAAGCTGATATCAGTATCAAGCGCCCTGAAAATTCAAAGGATTGGTATGCTTCAATTGGCCAGGGAATGGGTAAGACCATCACCTTCGCTGATGAGAAGCAGGCGTATACTATTTCTGACCGGGGAACTTTCATAAAGTATAAATATGGAAAAACCCCGGCGATTGAACTTGAAGTTCTTTCTGAAGGAGACGAATCTCTTGCAAATCCTTACGGCGTTATTCCGGTAAACCCGAACAAGCATGCTCATGTACAGTACGACATGGCTATGGAATTCGTGAACTGGATCACCGGTCCTAAAGGGCAAAAGCTTATTGGTGATTATCGTCTGGTTGGAAAACAACTTTTCTATCCAGATGTGATCAAGTAAAGTGTAGGCTTATATGGTGTCAAAAAGGAGAAGCCATTTGCCGGCTTCTCCTTTTTTTTGTTTAATGTTAATTAGTTTTCTGATGAAAAAAAACTGTGTTATTACTGTTTTCCTGCAGAGAAAACGTGCAGAGACAGGAATACAATGAATTACTGAAGATGGTGTTATGGGGTTACTTCTTGATAGTTTACAATCCGCCTTTCTGTTGCTCATATCTTTAGATGCTGAGTTGTTACTGATTGTCGGGACGTCTTTGAAGGTGAGCGGGCTTTCGACCATTTTTGCTTCGTTGTTCGGGATTCCAATTGGTTTTATCATTGCCCAGTCCCGTTTTTTCGGGAAACGATTTGTACTTACCTGCCTTAATACCCTCCTTGCACTTCCTACAGTTGTAATTGGTCTGGTTGTCTATTCGTTTATTTCAAGGCGTGGAATCCTGGGGCCGCTTGAATTGCTTTATACTCAGAAGGCGATTGTTATTGGCCAGGTTATTCTCATCGTGCCGCTTATAACGTCTCTTACTATCGCTGCAATAAGCCGGATTGATGACCGCTACAGAAAAACTGCGCTGACACTCGGGGCAACCAGGGTGCAGATGGCGCTGATTATAATCAGTGAAGCGCGATTTGGAATCTTTGCAGCTGTTATTGCAGCTTTTGGGCGGGTGATAGCTGAGATCGGTATCTCTATGATGCTTGGTGGAAATGCCAGAGGGTTCACGCGTACGATGACTACTGCTATGGCTCTTGAGTATGATAAAGGTGAGTTTGTCCTTGCAGTTGCATTGGGCTTGACGCTGATGGCAATTGCCTTCGGGGTGAACATGTTATTCCATTTCTTTCAGGGAAGGACCCATATTGATGCTGTATGAGTTGAAAAATATAGTGCGGATTTTTAAAGGAAGAAAAGTCCTTGATATTCCTGCACTAGATATTGAAAGAGGGCAGATATACACCCTTATAGGGCCCAATGGTGCAGGCAAAACGACACTTTTGAATATACTGGCATTCCTCGATGAACCGAGCAGCGGTGAACTCTATTTTGATTCTCAGCGGGTGGCCTTCGGTTCGAGTCAGATGTTGCCTTTTAGAAGACGTGTTGTGCTTCTTGATCAGTATCCGATACTCTTTACAGGCCCAGTCTGGAAGAATGTTGAATATGGTCTCAAAGTTCGCGGGATTGAAGCTACGCGAAGACGTGAAAAAACTCTTGAGATGCTGGACCTTGTTGGTATGAGTAAATTTATAGATGCTGACGCGCATAAATTATCAGGTGGTGAAACGAAGCGGGTTGCATTGGCAAGAGCGCTGGCCATAGAACCTGAAGTTTTGCTTTGTGATGAACCCGGAGCAAATGTTGATAAGGAAAATCAGGAGATCATTCACTCAATTCTGAAAAAGAGCAATTCCCTGGCAGGAACATCTGTTATTTTTTCAACCCATTACCTCTCTCAGGGGCGACGGCTTGCTGACCAGACGTTAATGCTTGAGCATGGAAGACTTTCTGATGTGTTGAATGAAAATTTTGTCAAGGCCGAACTGGTTGAGAAACAGGGGGAGCTCGTTCAGTGCCGGATAGCGGGAAAGGTTGTACTGTCTGTTGATGCAGCTCAGGTGATTGGCGGCGATCGTGAATTCACACTGCGAATAGACCCTGAAAAAGTGCTACTTCTTATAGAAGATGATGGCCAAAAGGGACGAAACAGGATTCCGGGGACTGTCGTGCGTATTAATCAGGATAAAGAACGGATTCGCATTGGTGTGGATGTTGGATTTAAACTTCAGTTTTTTATTTCAATGCAGAAGTATCTGCAGTCTTCACCCATAATTGGTCAAAAGGTTCACGTTGAGCTACCTTTAGATGCTATTAGCTGCAATCATGCTTGAATCGATGATGTTGTATCGTTGAGTGCAGTAAATGAAATGATTTGAAAGTGCCTGAAAATGTACTAAAAAAACGAATGCATCTGTTTGACTTCATTGTGTGATTTCCCACGGCTTGGTGAGGTCTGTTCTAAGCCGTTAATCCACAGAAGTGCTTGTTCATGTGATCGGAACAAGCGTGCTGTTTTAAAGAGGTCGTCGTTAATGATGGCAAGCCACACCCTCATAACTCCATACTGTAAGTCAAGAGGAGCCACATAGGCTATCGATATCTGCTTTAGCCTGGACCGGTTCTCCTCAATATTCATGACCAGCCTTTCTAGTTCTTCATTTGTAATTCCGGATAGGTCGGCGTTAGTGAGGTTGGTAACGATCCGGTTGCAGTCCGTGCTGTCCCGGTCATTTAAAAACCGTTTAAAACAACTGCCGATATCTTCGATTCGTATATCACCGGTATACGAAAAGTAGGCAATTCTCAGAGTCTTATCTATGCGGTAATTACACACCATACACGTCCCTCCGTAGTACAGATTTTTATAGGGTAGTCTGCTGAAAAGGAGCCTGACAGGATCAGGAAGTGCTTAAAGCGGGAGTTTCAAATCTATGAGCGTAGTAAATAACAGGTAAAATACTATTACGCTATTGCACGGCTGTGATGCACTGTCGTCTGCATGTAAGATAGAATGTTGTCCACGTCGATTGAGCTTTAATTTCCGCTTATGTTTCATAAGGAGAAGGCCTGGACATGACGAACAACTATAATTGATATTGAACGAATATCAAAGCACGACCTATGTATATTTCAATTCCGGGGAAAAATATTATGTGAGTGACTGTTTTGATTGTATATAAGAAATGACAGAATCTCACTTAAATACCTTGAGGTCTCTGATGAAAAATGTTGCGGGGAATCTGCAGGCATGATTGTATCTCTGATTATGGAGAGAATCTCATGACTAAATTTCACATGAAAGCGTTTATCTGTTTGATTTCAATTAATATGCTCGTTGTCTGTTTTGTTATGACTGCTGGCGCCGCAGCACTGAAGTCTGTCAGGACCTCCGAAGCTGTCGACATAGATGGTAAAGCAGATGAACCTGGCTGGGGAAAGGCTCCTGCTCTGATTGCACGTGATTCTGTCGCGGCAGTGGATCTGGAGGTACGATCAATGTATAGCGATAAATATATCTATATGTTGTTGCGTTTTAAAGACCCGGATGAAAATCGTTTACATAAAAGCTGGGTGTGGGATCCTTCTGCCGAGGTCTACAAGGTAGGCCATGATAGGGAGGATATCTGTGTAGTTAAATGGTTCATGGAGTTTGAACCTGGAGGTGTGAGCCTGTATGCCGGTTATCCACAGGTTGCAGATATCTGGTACTGGAAAGCAGGGAGGACCGACAAAATTGGTTTTGCTGATGATAAAATACAGTATCTTGAGAGCATCACACAAAAAAGGGCTACGACGATCGTCGGTGCAAACGGTACCTCATTATACCTGACTAGAAAAGGTGATGCAGGTGATGCAGCATATATAAGTAATCTGGTAGTGGATTATACAGGTGACAGTGTTCCTCGTTTTGACAATGTACCACCGACAGGAAGTCGAGCGGATGTCATGGCAAAAGGCGAATGGAGTAATGGGGTATGGACTGTAGAGTTTAAGCGCGCTCTGGATACCGGGCATGAGGATGATCTGGCATTAAATCCCGGCACTATCTATACCTTTGGCGTTTCACGGCTGGAGATTGCAGGGAGGTCAGAGGATAAGACTTCCAGTATGCCATTATACGGGGCTGGTGATATCATATCCGCTCATACGCTGGAGTTCGATCAACAATAAAAAGGTAAGCCATGTTTCATATCAAGTGTTTTCTTGGGCTTGTTGTCGTGGTTGTACTCATGTATACGCCGTTATCGGCTCAGATCACATATGCTGCTGAGTGGCAAAGGGACGTCCTTACCATTGCGTTGGTTCCCGAAAAGAACGAGACAGATCAGTTGCGTAGGTATCGCAGCATAGCAAGTCATCTTTCGACTGAACTTGATATTCGTGTTCGATTACGTCTTGTTGACTATGATAAATTGACTGAAACAATTAACGATCAAAATGCTGATGCAGCATTTTTCGGAAGCCTGGGTTACGTGATGGCCCACAGGTCATCCGGGGTTATACCTTTGGTGCGTCCTGTCTGGGAAAATGGTTCATCCACCTATTCAGGCTATCTGTTTGTACGAAAAGACAGCGATATAGGGTCAGTTTCGGACATGAGAAATAGAAAGCTGGTTCTGGTCAGCAAGAACACTACGGCAGGATATGTGTTCCCTAAAAAGTATTTTGCCGATCGGGGTGTGATTGATCTGGAATCGCACTTCGCTAAAGTGGTGTTTGCCGGGCAGCATGAAAGTGCAGCCTGGGCAGTGTATAGTGGGGAGGCAGACGTGGGGGCGGCAAAAAATCATATATATAACAGTCTGCTAGGTAGTCATCCCGGTTTTGCCGAGCAGATGCTTATCCTTGCCGAATCCGCACCTGTTCCCTCTAACGGCCTTGCTGTGGGAGCTCATCTTGAACAGCCACTGAGAGATGCGATTAAGACCACACTGCTCAATATGCACACAACCGAAGCGGGCAGGAAAAAACTCAAGCTTATTGGTATTCAGCGTTTTATTCTGACAACTGATGCAGATTATAAGCCATGCTATGACATGCTTGAAAAAGAAGAACGTGTTAGTCAACACAGATCAATTGAATGAATCTTTCATACAGGAAATCGCGAATACTCGGTATTTCAGTACTCGTATTGCTTATCGTTGTCATCAGTCTGTTCTCATATCAGGCTATGTTCCGTACTGCCAGCAAGATCAATAACACCATACGTGTAGAAGAGCAAAAGCTGTTACTCTGGTACGATCTTTCACGGTTAATCCATGAGAGTAAATTCGCTCTTCAGCAATATGTTCATGGTGACGCCGAGGTAATTTCCCCTGTGCTGTTGTCATGTGTCAGAGTTTTTAAGGTGCTCGATAATATCGAAAAACTTGGCCAAAATGACAATGTCGAGTTGGAGTATGTGCAGGATATCCGGAGGCTTGCGAAACGTTATCGACAGGCAGTGGTAGGCTATCAAGGTGAGATGGTGGCAGGGTTTGAGGGAGGGAGTTCTGAGTTGCAGATGCGTACCATTGCAATTGACACCAGTGGTACAATTGTCGCTCAGACAGATTCCATAGTTGCTCATATAACAGAAATAATGCAGAGCAATACACAAGAGCTTGCAGCGCGCTCTCTACGTTCCAGTAAACTGCTCGGTGTATTTCTGGCATTCTCAATAGGCATAGCGTTAGCTGTTGCTTTGTGGATGCAATTTGCTCTGGTGAAGCCGCTCAATGAACTGTTGGATGCATTCAGGCGTCTTCGTAAAGGTGATTTTGATACACGTTTGAGTATTCAGGATACGGATGAAATAGGAAAACTCTTTGAGGCTTTTAACAGTACCGCTGAGAGCCTGGGTGTTCAGCGCAGCCAGTTGCGTGAAGCTGTTATCACCGCAGAAAATGCAGCTCGTGCCAAAAGTGAATTTCTGGCAAATATGAGCCATGAAATACGTACACCAATGAATGGTGTACTCGGAATGGCAGAGCTGCTTAAAGATACCGAGCTTAACGAAGAGCAGCGGGGATCTTTGAAAATTATCAGTCAGTCTGGTGAAGCACTCTTAGAAATACTCAACGATATTCTTGATTTTTCAAAAATTGAAGCTGGCAGGCTAGAACTGGAATATGTCGACTTTGATCTCAGTGATCTGGTTGAGGATGTTGCATATCTTCTTGCCCCGCGGGCATACGCGAGGGAGCTTGAGCTTTCGGTCATGATCATGGAAGAATGTCGGGCACATCTGCATGGTGATCCTGAACGACTGAGGCAGGTTCTGACAAATCTTATCGGTAATGCGATAAAATTCACTGAAAAGGGGGAGATTGTTATCCGTGTTTCCTCTGGTCAGGGCGCTATTCATACTCACAGAGTGCATATCGCTGTGACAGATACCGGGATAGGTATTGATGAGCAGAATAAAGAGCGTATGTTTTCAGCGTTTTCCCAGGCTGATGGTTCAACAACCCGTAAATATGGCGGGACTGGGCTGGGCCTTTCTATCAGCAGGCAGCTGGTTAATCTCATGGGCGGGGAGCTTTTCTGTGAGAGCACTCCCGGTGAGGGGTCGACATTTCATTTTTGTATTGAACTTGATGAAGCTCTTCAGGCAAATGATAGGTTTTATCAGGAGCAGACCAGTAGCCTCAGTGGATACAGAGTGCTGGTAATTGATGATAGTGCCACAGAATGTGCCATTATCGCAGGTGCTGCACATGCATGGGGGATGATGACTGATTACGCTGTTTCGGCAGCAGAAGGGCTGGAAAAATTACGTGAGGAAAATAGAAGCGGTAAACCCTATGACTTCGTGTTGATCGACGTGCATTTGCTGGTGATAGAGGGGCTTGAAGTCGTAACGGCTATTAATAACGACAGCGAACTACACAATCTCAAAGTCATTATTCTTACAACAGCACGGTTGCCTGGAGATGCTCAGATGTCTCAAATTCCAGGTGGAGCTGCATATTTGGCCAAACCAATACGGCGTAAGCAGTTACGAGAGACATTATGTACACTTCAACTGACTTGATAGGAGGGGAAGCCTTCCATTATCCATCAGTCCGTATCTGTAGTCAAAAAGAAATGTGATTTCAGCGTTTCTGTTGTAGAGGCGATTGTATTGAAAACGGTATTGAGGTTATATCTCTTTGAACTGATTTCAACGTCATGCCGATTTTCATATCATCCTTAACGGTAGTAAAGAGCTGCCGATAGGGATGATATGAGATGAAAACTGCGGGTTAGCAGTCGCAATCAAATTTACTGCAGGCAATACAATACACTGTGAGGTGCACGGCTTCGGCGAACATCTCGGTGCCGTTTTCAGCATCATATGTTTTTGCCAATGCCATTATTGCTTTATCTCCATCCGCTTGTGAAATGATATCGATCAGCGGTCCAAACTTCTCCTGATATTCCACCTTCTCGTGTTCAGATATGCTCTTTATGTAATCTTCGTAACAGTATTGGATTTTATTGCGTTGTCTTGCCACACCGGACCTCATTGTTAATAAAATGCGTAAGTGATACGCCGTTGTAGATTGTTGGAATATACTACTTACTCATTAGTTCCCGTAGTGGCAAGAAAAGTCAGGTATCTGTTGCCTGAAGTAGATTGTAATGAACCAGCTGTATTTCCTCCAACCGACACTCCACCATGGCTGTTTACTGGTAAGACTCATGAGATCTCCGGGTTAACAGTTACACCGCCAATAGCCTCACGGAGAAATTCCCTGATATTTTCAATAATAAGATAGAGGCACGGGACCAGGATGAGCGTTATTATTGTTGCGAAAAGAATACCGAACCCTAGAGAGAGGGCCATGGGAATCATAAAACGGGCCTGTCTTGAAGTCTCAAAAATCATCGGAGCCAGTCCGCAGAATGTGGTGAGTGTTGTCAGTATCACCGGCCTGTAACGACGCAATGCGGCTGCACGGATTGCATCAAGGGGTGAGAAGCCTTCACGTCGACGTTTGTTGGCATAATCTACAAGAACCAGTGAATCGTTCACCACGATTCCTGAAAGTGCTACTACACCCATCATTGACATCAGGCTGAGGTTGTAGCCCATCAGCAGGTGACCAAGCACGGCTCCCACCATGCCAAACGGAATGGCGATCATTACAATTATAGGCTGGCTGTAACTGCGAAAAGGTATCGCCAGCAGAAAATAGATTGAGATCAGTGAGAATATGAAACCTTGAAAAAGCGATTGAACACTCTCAACTCTACTTGATTGTCGGCCTTTGTACCCATAGGTGATACCGGGGAAAGTGTTTGCAAGTGCAGGCAGGACAGTTGAATTGAGTTTGGCTATGATCTGCGATGACTCGCCTATGGGATCAACATTTGCCTCTACCATCACAGTCCTGCGACCATCTCGTCGGGTGATGCTGGTGTAGGCACGACCACGTTCAACCTCAGCGATATCAGAAAGCGGGACGAAGGTGCCGGCAGTTGTTGCTATCAGCATTGATTCTATATCATATTCACTGACGCGTTGCTCTTCCGGCAACCGGACCCTCACGCTTACTTCATTGGCACCACGTTGCTGCCTGAGAGCAATTGTACCCTGAAAGCTGTCGCGTACCTGTTTGCCGACGTCTGTTGCGCTTAAACCAAGACTGTGGCCTCGTTCGTTAATGGTGAAATTAAACTGTGGTTTTCCTGGCGTGTAACCGTCATCGATATCTTTTACGCTGGGAAAATCCTCTAACTGTCTGGCCAGTTCGGCGCTCGCCTGATCGAGAATGTCGATGTCCCGATGGCTCAGTTCCACCGAGAGGGAGGCCCCGCTTCCGGGCCCGCCTCGATCAGATTCAAAGAGCGAAGATTGCACCCCGACAATAGGACCAACCTCTTGTCGCCAGAGTTTTGTTACATCTCTGGTGGAAAGGGGGCGAACTTCAGGAGATGTAAGATAGGCATAAACTTCTATTTTATCACCGTTGATGAGTGATGATATTCCTTCAACCAGATCTTTATCTCCATGCTCATCACGTACGCGTTCCATTGCACTGACGATCTGGTCGCGAACAGCCGCAAGTTTTGTATAAGGGCTGCCATAGGGCAGAGTGGCGGTAACTACGGCCCTGTCAGATTCAACACGGGGCATGAGGATCATGCTGATTCTGCCGCTGGCGACATAACTAAATGTTACCGCCAGTATGGCGATCAGGACTGCTACGGTCAAAAACTTCAGGTGAAGAACTTTATCGAGAAACGATCCGTATACATTTTCAACAAACCAGGTGAATGATCTGCCAAATGCCTGCTGATACCGTGCAAAGAATTTAAGTATCCGGTTAGGAGACCGTGTAGAACTGTGTGCCAGATGGGCCGGAAGAATCAGCAGAGATTCAATCCATGAAATAAGGAACACAGTGATGACCACAAGGGGAATCACTTTCCATACCTTTCCCATTGTACCCGGTACAAAAAGCAGTGGCATAAAGGCGACGATATTGGTGAGAATTGAGAATGCGATAGGCACCGCTACATCTTTGGCTCCCTCAATGGCAGCATCGACAAAGTGTAACCCGCGTTGTCTGTACTCGTAGATGTTTTCTCCTGCAATGATTGCGTCGTCAACCACGATGCCGAGCGAGACGATAAAGGCAAACATCGAGATCATATTTATTGAGACTCCAAACATCGGCAAAAAGAGTAAGCCGCCGAGAAAGGAGATCGGAATACCCATTGTCACCCAGAAGGCTAGCTTTAACTCAAGAAAGAGACCGAGAAGAACCAATACCAGTACCAGGCCGATGAGGGCATTTTTTAACAGCAGTTCTAAACGCTGCTTATAGATGTCTGATCTGTCACTGGTGATCTTCCAGTCAATACCCGGTGGCAAATCAGCCTCAATTTCAGCCATTGCTTCTTTGGTTGCATCTGAGACTCCAATGGGCGTCTGGGTGCCGACCCGATAGACGCGCAAGGTGAGAGACCGCTGCCTTTCATAGGACGCCTCACTGTTTGAGCTTTCAAATCCTTCATGCACATCGGCAATATCTTCAAGGTAGAGCGTGGTGCCGTTTGTAGTGGTGACAACGGGAATTCTGGCAAATTCGTTGGCCCAGTCTTTACGATTATCAATTCTGAGTAGAATCTCCCCTCCTGAGGTGTCCAGCTTTCCACCTGGAATCTCAACTGAGGACTGGCGTATAATATTTGCCACCGCAGAGAGGGTCAGCCCATGCATACGCAGCTTTTCCATAGGGATTTCAACTACAACTTCGAGATCGCGGGCTCCGCTGATTTCCACCTGGGTAATGTCGGATGCCTGCAACAATCTGTCGCGTACCTGCTCAACGACTTCACGTAATGAGCGTTCCTGCACATCGCCAAAAAAATTAACACGAAGGACCTGCCTTTTGTGTGAGGCCAGGGAAATGACTGCATCTTCAGCATCATCCGGGAATGTGGATATCCTGCCAACCTCCTGCTGTATATCCTGCAGAACCATCTGAGGATTGGCATCATCCATCAGCTCGGCCCTTACTGAGCCATTTCCTTCTCCGGCGGTAGAGGTGACTTCTTTTATGCCGTCAATTCCCTCAATGGCATCTTCAATAGCCAGAACGATTCCCTGCTCGACTTCTTCCGGGCTTGAGCCTGGGTAGGAGACAGATATGGACACCATATCAAGTTCAAATGACGGGAAAACTTCTTTCTTAATCTTGGTAGACATGTAGAGTCCACCGAGAATGAGAAAAATCATGAGGAGATTTGGGGTGACGCGGTTGTGGACCATCCAGCTGATGGGACCGCGTGAATTTTCAGATGTTTTATTCAGCACGTTTCATTCCCCCGCCTTTTTTCATTGTGTTCGAATCAGGCGCACCTTGCCCGGAACCGATCTTATCCTGCTTTGCATTTTTCCCGGGGCCAGGTTTGTCATCTTTAAGGCGGAGAGGGATGCCCTCAATAGGTGAAGGAAGGGACGATGTAACAATGCGCTCCCCGTCCTTTATGGAGTTTTTTATGATCAGTTGATCACGGTTGCGGAAAAGAATAGAAACTTCGTGAATATCAAGTAAACCATCCTTGTCCATGAGCCAGACGTACTTGCCATCATGAACAAAGGCGCGATTGATGCTGATTGCGGATGGAATGGACTTGCCGTCAATCTGAGCCTGCACATACGAGCCAAGAAGTAGCTGCGGTTTACCTTTATTTGCTGCCTTTAAGCTTAACGGATCTTCAACTTCTACAAGGATCTGTGCCATACGCCCCTGCTTTTCAAGAGAAGCGGCCAGCCGGACAACATGACCGATTCTGAAAATTTCCTGATTGTACCTTCCCTGAGAGTAGATGCGCACTTCAGACCCGACCTCGTCACGACTGGAGGGGATATTTACCCATTGTAACTGTTCAACGGGCAGGGAGAGTTGAAGCCAGAATACATCTGTGCCTACAAGATGGGCCAGGATTGTTGATTCGTTAACCCGGGCACCTGTATCAACATCTCTGGAGTCGATAACACCGTTAAACGGCGCGGTTACTGTGGTACGATCGAGATTAAGCTTTGCCTGGTCAAGTTTTGCATCAGCAAAATCTTTTGAGGCTTTAAGCTTAGCCAGTTGCGGTTTTCTGAGGATCAGCGCCTGTTCAACTTTACTGACAGACTCGTTAAGTATCGCAAACTCCTTCTCGGCTATGTATTGGTTACCCATTTCCAGCAGGAGATCACTTTCGGCTTTTGCCGCCTCACTCTCAAGCTGACGAACCACAAGACGATAATCTGCCTGGTCTATTTTCAGAATAGTATCCCCTTCCTGAAAATAACCGCCGGGTATAAACTCTCTGCTTATTTCTGTCACAGCTCCGCTTACGCGTGGTTTTAGGTCAATTTCACGGGCTGGAATCACTTCACCCATTCCTGTTATAACAGTTTGCTGGGTTTCATGAGTAACGCTTTGCACCTCAACCAGTGTGGCAGTGGGGGGCCGTTTTCGGGGTTTCGCTTCAGGAGAAGTCTTAATAAGGTAGATTGTGATAATTATCCCGCAGGCGAGGGCAATGACCGGCAGCAATCCATGGAGAAAAAACGATATAATGCGGTTGGGTTTCCGCTGAATTTCTCCGGGTTTTGTCTGGTTTACGTGTGGTCTCATGTTCATAGTGTTTTTTTATGTATTCGTCGAATTGTGGAGTATTTCGTGTAGTCTGGTTAATTGGCTTGAGATACAGCTTCAGGAACTGATGCATATCCGCCCAGAGCTCTGTATAAACTAATTCGATAGCTTATAAGCTGCTGCCTTGATGAGAGCAGGTTGCGCTGCAGTGATTGTTGTGAGAGTAATGCGGTGAGTACGCGCTGATAATTCTCTATCCCGAGTTTGTAGCGGTCGCGAACGTTTCCGGTTGTTTTGGTCGCAAGATCAAGCTGAACTTCAAGGCTTGCTATAAGCGCTTTTTGTTCCTTCTCTCTGACCAGAGCATCTTCAACTTCACCTATTGCCTCAATAACAGTCTGACCGTATGTGTAGAACTTTTCCTGGGCCGATGCTGTTGTTCGCTCAGCTTCGGCTTTGCGGGACCCTCCATCAAGCAGCGGGCCGACGAGATTTGCACCGAGTGAAGCAAACCAGTTGGAAAAGAGATCACTGGCAGAGCCTGAGGTGTTTAGATCGCCGGAAAGGCTGAGTTTGGGGTATCGGTCTGCGATGGCTGCTGCAACCTTTCTGTCAGCTGAGAGCAGACTGAGATAGCTGCTCTTTATGTCGGGTCTGTTACTGAGCAGATCGAGCGGAAGCCCGGTGTCGGGTAATGGCGGCAGTTCTATAAGTTGCGGTTTTTCGGTAAGGGTAAAGTTCCCGGGGGAGTGACCGGTGAGTATCGCCAACTGGTGGATAAGCAGTTGTATGGTTGCCCGTTGCCGTGCCTGTTCTCCGGACTTTGATTCGATGAGCTGTTTTTGCTGTAGCACATCAGCTATGCTGACCTGACCTGCATTGAATCGTAACTGGATAAGATCAAGCCCGACCCGGTTGACGGCCTGCTGCTGCTTAAGCAGTTCGATCTGGCTGTAACCGGTAGCAAGCTCATACCAGGTAGTTGCAATTTGTGCGGCTATGGAGAGGGCTGCGGTCTGCAGGTCCTTTTCAGAGCTTTGAAGGTCATAGACAGCACTGTCTTCTAATGCCTGCAGTCGTCCCCATAAATCAATTTCGTAGCTGGCAGCAAGACCAAGTAAGAGATTACTCGATGAGCTGGTTGAATTGCTTTTTCGCGTGCGGCTCTCTGATCCGGTTGTCCGGCCCGTAAGCGTTGGGGATAGTGCGGCACCTGCTTTGATAGCGAGTGCCTGGGCCTGTTTGAGTCGTTCACGACTGCCCAGCAGATCCAGATTGTTTGTCAGAGCCTGTTCGATAAGGGCTTGCAAGCCGGGATCATCAATATCATGCCACCAGCTGGGTGACAGAGATTGCTGGCCGCTGAGCGAAAAGTTCTCAGCTATCGGTACCGGATTTGAGCTCACATTAATGTGGGTTGTGGGGGCACAGCCATAGAGCGTGGCCAGCATGAAAGCTCCCAGAAAAAATGATGTTTTGTGTTTAATGGTCACAGGATCTTTCACTCGATTTTTGTTAAGAAAAATTCAATTGATAATAGATATGTTACACACTCTACAATAGTATTAAGGACGAATTGTGTCAGGAATGTGCAAAGAATGTGTAAATATGGAGGGTAGAGTTTTTCCGCAGGTAAAATGCGTAAATTTTGGTAGAAGAGATACAGGTCTTACCCTTTATCGTATGGAGATCCGGTCAAACCTATGAGAATAACACTGCATTACAAACTCTTCGGAGCAATCCTCATTGCGATCCTCACAGTTGTGCTCTATATGACGGTCGTTTTGCAATGGAGCTTTGATCGAGGTTTTCTCGACTATGTGAATACTGCAGAATCTGAACAGTTGCAAAAGATTGCAGTTGATCTTGAACGTTTGTATGCAGAGCGGGAGAATTGGCAGGTTCTGATCGATGATCCGCTGAAAATAGGCATTGCTATTGTCAGTAGCTATCCTGAAGGTGAACTGAAAGAACGTATGCTGAGAAAATTACGTTCACGGAATTTCCAGACGTTACAGCCTTCCAGTGGCCGACTGCCAAAAGATATTCCAGTACATTTTTTCCGTAGAGTGCTGTTACTCGATCAGAACAAAAAGGTGCTTATGGGATTTGAACCGGAAGGGAATCGACGAGATCTTATTCCCTTGCTCCATCAGAACAGTGTCATAGGATATCTTGGGGCATATCCTGCTAAACATCTCTCCGACAGTCATCATCTGGTGTTTGTTGAACAGCAGAAACTCACCCTCATTCTTGTGGCACTTGCTGGAATTCTCATCTCTGCAGGGCTTTCGCTACCTATTTCATATATGCTCACCCGGCCTATCCGCAGACTTGCAATGGCAACCAGGAACCTGGCTTCCGGAAAATATCAAACCCGTGTTGAGGTGCGATCAGCTGATGAATTAGGCCAGCTTTCTCACGATTTTAATGATCTTGCAGAAACTCTCGAGAAGAACAGGATAGCGCGGGGGCAGTGGGTGGCAGATATATCCCATGAATTACGGACGCCAATTTCAATTTTACGCGGAAAAATAGAAGCGCTTCAGGATGGTGTACATGCACCTGGAGTAGATTCATTTAATGGATTGCATCGCGAGGTAATGCATCTGGGTTTACTGGTTGATGATCTGTATCAGCTCTCACTCTCTGATATGGGGGCAATGACCTATAATCGGCGAGATGTCGATCCCTGCTGGGCGCTGGACGAGGCGCTATCTTTACTCGAATCTGAAATTACTGACAAAAAACTGCATATTGATAAGCATATAGGACTTGCTGGCGATGAGATCCTTTTTGCTGATAATGAACGTCTCAAGCAACTGTTTACCAACCTGCTGGCCAATAGTATTCGCTACACCGATTCAGAAGGTCGTATCCGTATTGAAGTCTCTGCCTCCAGTGATTCTCTGATCTATACGATCGAAGACAGTGCTCCCGGTGTATCGGATGAACAGTTGGATAAACTGTTCGAAAGATTATACAGGGTAGAAGGTTCACGCAGCAGGGAGTCAGGCGGGGCAGGGCTTGGTCTGTCAATCTGTGCAAACATCATTAAGGGGCATAATGGTACGATAGAAGCCAAACATTCAACCTTGGGCGGCCTTTGCGTGTATGTAGAGTTGCCCCTTGCAGAGTAACTATGGCTGGAAACGATACAATTCTGATTGTTGAGGATGCGCGTGAACTTGCCGGATTGCTGAGTGACTATCTGGTACAGGCCGGTTTTCAGACGCATTGCCTCCATGATGGGACCAATGTTGTTGGCTGGGTGCAGGAGAATACGCCACGCCTGGTCTTGCTTGACCTTATGTTGCCGGGCAGAGATGGTGTGGAAATCTGCAAAAGTATCCGCGAATTTTCAGATTTGCCTATTATCATGATAACTGCGAGAGTTGAAGAGCAGGACAGGCTCACAGGGCTTGATGTCGGCGCGGATGACTATATCTGTAAACCTTTCAGCCCGCGAGAGGTGGTTGCACGGGTAAAAGCTGTCCTGCGACGGGCAACCAATGGTTTTGATAGAGAACAGTCGCATAACGACTTTCTTCAGCTTGATAAAGATAAATTACAAGCCACCCTCAAAGGACATATCCTCACGCTTACTGTTGTTGAATTTCATTTGCTCTCCCTGCTTGCAGAGCAGCCCGGCAGAGTCTTTTCCCGAAGTCAGCTGATAGAAAAGATTTACCCGGATCAACGTGTGGTGAGTGACCGTACAGTCGACAGCCATGTAAAGAAACTGCGAAAAAAAATGAGTGAAGTACACGATGGTGAGATTATTCACTCAATTTACAGTGCCGGATATAAGTATGAGGTCACTTAGCCTTCATTTCTCATTTTCTGAATTGAGCTGTTTTTTCCATGCGATCGGAGGTGACAGCTTCAGGCTAGTATACCCTGATGTTACTCTGCAACAACCCTGAAATTTTCCCTGTAGTTGGTTGGTGCAAGCCCTGATGTTTATAGAAAGTGCGTCAATCGAGCGTGTGTTTTCGTAGCGATGGCAGCAGGTGATATGTTCGAAGAAATATTTGCATGTTTCAAGCATCAGTCGTGTTGTTTCCACCTTGCCCCTTGACCCGTTGCAGCTGAATTTTAGTTCGATGTTTAAAAAAATTCAAAGAGGTTTTGAGAACAGTTAACTTCCTTTAATCATATGATAATGTTTCATCAATGCTCCTTGCATAATTGTTGCTTAAGGTGCATAAGCCTGATAGGGTGCACATTCCTGGCTTTCCGTAGCCATGATGATGTATCATGATAGCAATGTAATTGCTGCCGGTCTGAACTCTACAATCACCTGCAGCAGGCATAAAAGAACCAATCGAGGAGCATGCATGAAAAAGATAGTTGCAGGACTGGTGTTTATTCTTGTTTTAGCGGGCGTTGGAATGCCGTTTGTAAGTGGCATGATAATGGAGAAAGGTTTCAACCGCTGCATGGAACAGGCTAACTCCATGTATAGTGAAACAGGAACAGGCACAAGGATCGAACTGGTAAGTTATGATAGAGGATTTTCTTCTTCAGAAATTGTCTGGAAAATACATCTTGCTGAGATGAAGACCATATATAAAGTAGATGAAATTATCTTCATCGACCGGGCAAAACATGGTCATACCGGAGTGGTTTCTCAAACGAGCCTTGAGAAAAACGGTTGGTATCAGAATATTGTGAAAGAGAAGTTGGGGGGTGTTGACCCGCTGAATATCAGAACAGATTATTCACTGATGGGTGATATCAATTCTGTAATAAATATTAATGCGTTCTCTGTTGATATTGAAGGTGAGGTATTGAACGTAAAGCCTGCCGAGTTAACTTTTGCTGCAGATCACACGTTTAAGCAGTTTATTTCAAAAGGTGCCTGGCAGGGAGCTAGTGTTGAAGGACAGGTCGATCTGGGTGAGGTTTCTTTTGCTTCAGACATGAAGATGATTTCTGCATTCATATGGGATGGTGATCTCTCTCTTGGTCTCAAAAAACTCGTGGCAAATGATAAAGAGACCCCGGTAAAAATGGAAAATTTGAATGCGAAGTATGCACTTAAATTTAATGAAAAGAACAACACTCTTTCAGTAGATGCTGCCTACGGTTTTGATAGTATCACCATCAAAACAGAATATGTTAATAACGCTTCTGCACATTTAGGGGTGAATGGACTTGATGTCGTGGCATATGAAGAGGCGATGGCACTCTATATGAAGATGGCAGCTACCCTGTTCGACGAACTAGGTAGCATGGAAGAGAATCCGGAGCAGGCTAAGGCCGTTATTGAAGCGAAAATGACCGAGATCAGCTTCCAGATGATGGCTATTTATGAGAAGTTCTTAAAAGGCGGTCTGGAAATCTATGTGAAGGATCTTAAAGCTGAGCTTCCACAGGGAAAGATACACGGGAATTTCATGCTTCGGCTTGAGAAGGACCTGACTATGGCCCAGATGTTCCCTATGATGAATCAGCCGCAGATGATTTTTGACTACATCTCGTTTGCTTCAGATTTTAGTTTGCCGAGCGTTTTGGTAAGCGGTAACCAGCAGTTAACCAACCCGATTTATCCGGGAATGAAAACCGGCCTCTTCGTAGAAGAAGGGGAAAATATGATTCATAAATCGGAGACAAAAGACAAGGCGTTCTTTATAAACGGTGAAAAACTGGTATTGAACTGATCGATCCCTGAATACCAAGAATGTTTCGCAGTACGTTTATAGCGGGATACATGTTGTACATGTATTCCGCTATTTTTTTTCATCACTATTCAAACATACAGGTTATATAATCATCTTGACATGAGTATATAACCGTTTGTATTCTTAGTCCTTAGTCCTTAGTCCTTAGTCCTTAGTCCTTAGTCCTTAGTCCTTAGTCCTTAGTCATTGCCGCGGGTCTCGAATATTTTGCCAGTTTCCTGGATCTGTTGAGCGTACCGGATTTATATCTATTCCACCGCGCCTGGTAAAGCGGGCGGAAACTTCTAACTTTTCAGGTGTGCATCGGTTCTGAATGTCATTAAAAATTCGCTCGACGCACGCTTCATGAAAACCGGTATGTTCCCTGTAGGAAACACAATAACGGAGCAGACCCTCCTGAGATATCGCTTGACCACTGTACTTCACAATAACTGTTGCCCAGTCCGGTTGACCGGTTACCGGGCAGCATGATCTGAAAAGGCGCGTGTAGAGTGTCTGGGTAGTAGAATCACCGTTAGTGGTAAGCAGTGCCGGATCGATCACGTAGCTAAAAGTATCTATTTCAAGGTCATCAAGTAAAGTTCCTGCAGGTCTAGCAGGAGATATAGTACCAAAATCATTTGCTTCGTGGATGGTCACTGAAACTTCAGCTCCGGCAGCCCCCCGCAAATCACGGACAAGTGTTTCATGAAGTGTCTCCGATGATCTGAATCGTGTCATATTTAGGGAGTTGAAATACAACTTCATCGATTTAGATTCAATGAGATTCGGTGAGCAGGCTGGAACCCTGATTTCTGCAATGGCCACTCGTGGCTTGCCTGTTTCATTTAGCCATGATAGCTCGTAATTATTCCAGATGTCCTCGCCAAACCAATCTATGGGGTCGATAGTGATTCCGGCTGCTTCACGACCGAGTGTTCGCGGTATGGGGCAGAGTAGAGAAGGGTCGTACTCGGATGTATAGGAAACCTGTTTGCCAAGTGGGATGGCTATTTCTGAATGTTGTGACATGGGTATTGTTAGATAAAAAGTAATTATTGATGAAATCGTAAAAAGGTCTTTCGAAGTTCTCGAAGTCTGCGCGTATCGAATAGCTAAGTGAAAAAACAACAACGAAGGAGAACGGATTGCTGTGCCCCTTGGGTGCTTTTTACGACGCCATCATTATTGGTGATAAATTGTTGGATCAAGCCCCTTATCTTTTCTGAGTGCAAATTTGCGTTCAACACAGGCGCTACAGGTGCCGCAGTGAATATCTCCACCTTTATAACAGGTCCAGGTTGTGGTGAAGTCGATGCCGAGTTTTCTCCCCAGGTCGCCTATTTCACGTTTGTCCATTCTGGCAAAGGGGAACTCGAGTTGCACTGCGTTATCAGTTCCGCTTAGAACAGCAGTGTTCATTGCCTCATTGAATGCAGGTCTACAGTCAGGATAGATATGATGGTCGCCGGAGTGTGAACCAAGGAGCACTTTAGAGGCGCCGATTGATTCGGCATAGCCAACCGCAATAGCAATCAGTATGCCGTTACGAAACGGGACAACCGTGGATTGCATATTCTCAGCATCGTAGGTTCCATCGGGAATTTCAGTACCCGACTGCAGAAGCGATGAAGAGAAAAGCTGGTCAATAAAGGGCAGTGCCACCTGTTTATGGTCGATACCAAATTGTTTACAACTCATTGCGGCCAATGGTAATTCTTTATCGTTATGTTTGGAGCCGTAATGAAAGCTGAGCGCCGCGACCTTTCGGCCCGAATCTATTTCATGTGCAAGCATTACTGTTGAGTCCATGCCGCCTGAAAGAATGATTACTGAATCAATCATGATGTTCTTCTTTTTTAACGCTTTGTATAAACAGCAAAAGGTTGTGGAAATTTTCCAGAGGGAAAACTGCAGTCCGGTGCTTGCAACAAAGAGAAGCAGAGAAATCTGAAAGGAAATACGAGGTATAGTGCGGGGTTGAGTGCTCTTTCATCTAAGCCACCTTTTTTCCTCTAGGAGCCTGTCGGATTATACCCTTATTCCCCATCTCGGCGTTATTTTCAAAAAATCAATGCTCGCAATATCAACTATATGGCTGTGCTTGATTTTTCGAAAATGCCTTGATCTGTGAAAAAAATGCTATAACCCGACAGTCTCCTAGAAGAGGATTAGTACTGTGAGGGAGAATTTATTATGCGGGTTGCCACTCGTCCGCAATGCTGAATACATCTGTTTTGTGTTTTGCGACTACTGTTAGACTATTCAGCCCATTTCCGTCAAGGGAATTATGTGAACCTGTATATGCTGAAATATGCTGAAGCAGCGCTTAAGGTTGTCCTTTTTGCAGGATGGAATAGATTTCGGTGAGTTCCACAAACTTTTCCTGATCACCGCCCTGGTCAGGATGCAGTTCAAGCGCTTTTTTCCGGTAAAGACGGGTGAGCGTTTTTTTATTCATTTTTTTCAGCTCATCGAAATTGTATCCGAAAATCTCAAGTATTCGCTCACTACTTACTTCGGTCCGTTTTTCCGGCCATCGAAATGTACGGTGATTGTTAATAAATTGACGGACGAAATCATTACCAAAGGTTCTGTTTCTAGGTGAAAAGTCAAAAAACATATAGAGGTAGCGGCGAAGATGCGGGTGTAATGATCCTCTTCCTTCATCGAACTGGAGAAAGAAACGGGAAGAGTTTAGCTCGCAGAGTTCCTCAAGAAAATAATCGGCGATTTGATCTTGCGGCAGCGCTTCGGGCAGAAAGGTTGCGTAAGAGACAGTGAAATGTGTGTGGAGATTAAATATCGCGTAGATGTAGTTGCGGTATTCTCCCGGTTCAAGTCGGTGTTCCATTTGGGTCAGATGATATTCGCGTTCATCACGACTTTGCCTGAATAGCGGCCTGAATACGGTTTCCCGCATGGAGAATAATTTGCTCTGGTCAATGGCCCCATAATAAAGATAATAGAGCCTTCTTCTATCGAATATGTGGATCTGTCTGGATATCTCAGCCCTGTCATTCTCACTTATAGGTTTGGGGATGTCGTAATCAGTTCTGTTAAAGCGGGATAGTCGCTCTCTGGTTTCCCACGGGAGGAAATCCCAAAGGAGTTTTTCCAGAATGGTATCCGGATCTGTTTGTGTGTATTTGCTGATAGCATTTTCAAGCTCACTACTGAAAAAAACGACAACTTCTCCCAGGTTTTCCATATAATCTGAAGGATTTTCCCCCAGATCAAATATGATACGATGTTGAAATGTATTGTTTTCAGTATTCAGATAGGATTGTCGTATCTGGTAGCTTTTTGATGCGCCGTGGGTGATTGTTGCAAGATACATAATGTGTTTTGATATACTATTACTAGAATACAGGTGGCTGATGATCAGGTGCCAGGAGGCTGTCCGAAAATGCACTTTTGCCCCAATTCTTCGTTGTTTAGAAAAGATAATGCTCGAAGATAAGCGAACGACGTGAGACTTCGATATAAAATATATGACAGCGCTTATTATTTAGAAATGCCTCGATTTGTGACAAAATCGCTATTCTGGTCAACCTCATATTAACAATACCGGTAATGCAGAACTGGATCACTTACCAGAAATGTTTTGAAGATAGGAATATAAAGCTACCTATTCCGATGCACTATACAAGAGTACGCTGAGCGTTTTATTTTGAAAAAGGGGCTGTTGTGTCATCGGCAAAATGACATTATCTGTTGAATTATACTTGCTTTTGGGAATGTTTTGAGAATTTCGTTGATTATTAAGCAGTTCCATAATAGCTTCAACCGTTTTGTTCAAAAAATGACAGATGTTCGGGCAATGCGCGGCATTAAACTTTAAATCGTAAGTGCTTACGGGTTGTTAAAACGGGTACGAGGTTGTCTTTCTATTGAATACACCTCTATCCACTTTGCACATGTTTAGCATTATTGATTTCGAATACAGGATTCATGAAATATCTACCTTCTCAACTGCTCTACTTTTTTCAGAATAAAACGACCAAGCGAAACCTTGTGTTATTGGCAAAGTTTGTCGGTTTTCTGATTGGTGTAATTACCCTCTACAGTATACTATTTCATGCACTTATGCTCTATGAGGGGCGTCAATACAGCTGGGTGACCGGTTTTTACTGGGCGCTTACTGTCATGTCGACACTGGGTTTTGGTGATATAACATTTCACAGTGATTTGGGGTTGTTATTTACAATTTTTGTTCTGGTGACCGGTGTGATCTGCA
Source organism: Desulfosediminicola flagellatus (assembly GCF_005116655.2). Classification (GTDB taxonomy): domain Bacteria; phylum Desulfobacterota; class Desulfobulbia; order Desulfobulbales; family Desulfocapsaceae; genus Desulfopila; species Desulfopila flagellata. Next base: position 6,676,300 of record NZ_CP050698.1, read on the forward strand.
TGTTGATCATGCTGCCATTTACATTTATCCAGTTCTTTTATGAACCGTGGCTTGAAGCTCAGGTAAAGAGCAGGACCCCGAAGGAACTACCGGAAGGGACTGCCGGTCATATCATTATCACCAATCTCGATCCCATCACCGAAAAGCTGATCGAGAAACTTAAGCGCAGAAATTATCAGTATGTGCTTGTTGCTGCGGATCAGCAGCAAGGTGGAGAACTACATGACGCAGGCTATAAGGTGGTGATTGGTGAACCGGATGATCCTGGGACATTTGCCCGTTTACGCATCGAGGATGCGGCGATGGTTGTTTCCACCAGCGATGACCTGATGAATACAAATATAGCGTTTACTGTGCGTGAGATTTCAGCTGATGTAATGGTTGTAACATCTGCAGATAACCATCACTCTCTTGATATTCTCAATTTCCCCGGTAATACCCATGTCTTCCAGTTCATGAAAATGCTTGGCCATTCTCTTGCGGAGAGAACCATTGGTCTGGGCAGGGCAGCAACTATTATTAGTAATTTCGATAGCTTGTTGATAGCTGAGATTTCGGCAAAGAGAACAACACTTGCAGGTCTGATGCTTATGCAAACTGACCTGCGGCAGCGTTCCGGTGCGACTATTATCGGTTTGTGGCATAAAGGGAGTTTTGATCCTCCTCAACCAAATACACTTATCAAGGAAAACACCGTACTATTGCTGGCCGGAACAAAAGAGCAGCTTGAGATTTTTGAAAATGTGTATGTGACTGCTGAAGCTGATATTGATCCGGATTCTCCTGTTCTGATACTAGGCGGTGGGCGTGTTGGTATAGCTGCTGCTGAAGAATTGGACAAACATGGAATTGATTATAAAATCATAGAAAAGCGGGCAGTTGTTGCCAGCAGCAGTGAGAAATTTATTCTAGGTGATGCAGCTGATTTAAATATCCTGAAAGAGGCAGGTATAGAGAAGGCGCGGGCTGTTATCGTGACAACACATAACGACGCAATGAATATCTACCTGAGCTTTTATTGCCGACAGTTGAGACCTGATATTCAACTCATATGCAGATCAACCAGTGAACGAAACGTGCAGAAGCTGCATATGGCGGGAGCCGATCTGGTACTGTCATATGCCTCAATGGGAGCAAATAATATTATAAACCTGTTGAAAACAGATGAAATATCGATGTTTACAGAAGGTTTAAATATATTCAGTATTCAGGTTCCAAAATCACTGACAGGTAAAACCCTTATTGATAGTAAGATCAGGCCAATGACAGGCTGCAGTGTTGTTGCCATAAAGTCAGATGGTAAACTGCTTGTCGGACCGGACCCTGCATTACCGCTGAAAAAAGGCGATGAACTTATCTTGATAGGTACCACTGATGCGGAGCAAAAGTTTGTGGAGATTTTTTAGTTAACTCTCTTGCAGAATGTGGGTAGTGAATCGATTTCACTGATTAAAATGAGCAATTGTTGTTGTGGAAAAAATGTTGAGTTGATATCGGTGGGCCGGGAAAGTGTCAACTGTATTATATGGGAGAGAAAACGATGGTGACACCTGTGCGCGGATTTTTATTGTTGCTTGCTTTTGTGTTTTTTGCTCAACCTGTATATAGCCTGGCCGGTAATCCGACCTGGCAGGATGTCGTAGCAAAAGCTAAGGGGCAGACTGTCTACTTTAATGGCTGGGGCGGATCAGATGCCATCAACGATTATGTTCGCTGGGCAGGAGACGAGGCGAAAAAACGGTACGGTGTTGAAGTAAAACACGTAAAAGTTACCGATATTGGTGATGTGATCAGCCGTGTTCTTGCCGAGAAAAGTGCAGGCAGGACAACCGGGGGCACAGTGGATCTGATCTGGATTAATGGTGAGAACTTTCGTGCAATGAAAGAACAGGGCTTGCTGTCTGCTCCATTTACTGATCAGCTCCCGAATTATGCAAAAGTTGATATTGAAAATAAACCAACCACCTTGTTTGATTTTACTGTTCCTGTAGATAACCTTGAAGCTCCCTGGGGAATGGCGCAGCTTGTTTTCATGTATGATAGTGCCATTGTGAAAGTGCCACCGAAAAACATGAAGGAGCTTCTGACGTTTGCAAAAGCCCATCCAGGACGGGTGACCTATCCCGCACCTCCCGGCTTCCATGGTACGACATTTGTAAAACAGGCGTTGCTTGAGCTTGCAGATAATACGGAGCTACTGGCACAGCCGGTGGATGATGCTGACTTCGCCAAAGTAACTGCACCGCTCTGGGCGTATCTTGATGAACTTCACCCATATATGTGGAGAAGTGGTCGCAGTTTTACAGCGAGTGGTTCTGAAATGAAACAGTTGTTTGGCGATGGAGAAATCCTCATATCTCTCAGCTTTAATCCCAACGAAGCGAGCAACGCCATTGCCAGCGGCGAACTCCCTGAGAGTGTAAGAACCTATGTTCACGATGGAGGGACCATTGGCAATACCCACTTTCTTGCAGTTGTTTTCAATTCGTCAGCAAAAGAAGGGGCGATGGTGTTTGCTGATTTTCTTTTGTCACCTGAAGCGCAGGCACGAAAGGCTGATCCGGCTATCTGGGGCGATCCCACAGTATTGGCTATGGATAAACTGAGCAGTGACGAGAAGAAACTGTTTGATGATATTAAACAGGGGGCTGCTACGCTCACACCTGCAGAGCTTGGGCGAGTCCGGCTGGAGCCTCATTCATCCTGGGTTAGTGCGCTGGAAAAAGCCTGGCTGTCCCGTTACAGTAAATAACTTCAGTGGAGCGACAAGTACCAAATTTTACGAAGAGCCGGCTGCGTGTATTTCCGATACTCACCGTGTCGGCTTTTTGTCTGCCTATCCTACTGGGGCTTGCTGGCACCTGGCTGCCCGCATGTGGCTATCTGCCGGTAATTGGTGCAACAGAACCTACCTTTAACGGTTTTCATCAGCTTTTTGACTATCCGGGATTTTCGGGAGCTATGCGGGCAACGCTCGTTTCAGGCTTAGGAGCAACAGTACTTGCTCTGGCGGGTTCACTCTGTATCACTGTCTATACTTACGGGACAGGCCTCTGGAGGTTTATTGTCCGGTTGCTTTCACCTTTGCTTGCTGTGCCGCATGCTGCATTTGCCATCGGTTTTGGCTTTCTTGTGGCTCCGAGCGGCTGGCTTGTCCGTATGGTTTCACCTGAACTTACAGGGGTTACCATTCCACCTGACTGGCTTACCATAAAGGATCCATACGGATTGAGTCTCACAGTAGCTCTTGCTTTTAAAGAGATACCCTTTGTTTTGCTCATGTGTGTGAGCGGTCTGAATCAGCTGGATGTTCGACGAACTACCTGGGTTGGCAGGTCTCTGGGGTATTCTCCTGTGCGAATCTGGACCAGATTGATCCTCCCGCAACTCTATCCTCAAATTCGGCTGCCGGTTCTGGCAGTGCTGGCATATTCTCTCAGTGTTGTTGATGTTGCACTGATTCTCGGGCCATCTGTTCCGCCAACGCTGTCTGTGCTTGTTGATCGCTGGTTTAATAACCCGGAGGTAGCACAGAGATTTGTCGGAGCGGCCGGAGCAACATTGCTCTTTGTATTGGTTGCTTTGACAATCGGCTGTGCTCTTTTTTTAGAGTGGCTGATCGTCAGGCTGACATCAGAGAGACTGGTCAACGGAAGTCGCAGTACAATGTTTGAACGTCTTCGTTGGCTCGGAAGTGGCGCAGCTATTGTTATGCTCATGATAAGTCTGCTTTCACTGCTAGTTCTTATTATCTGGTCGTTTACCCAGGTTTGGCGTTTTCCAGACAGTCTGCCTTCTGCTTTAACAGCGAAATACTGGCTTAAAGGGTTTCCGCTTGTCTCTGAGCCTCTGCTTACTACCTTGGGCGTCGGAGCGCTGGCGACGTTTGCTGGAGCTATCCTTGTTATCGGTTGCCTGGAGTATGAGGTTCATTTGAAACGGCAGGGGCGCAAGGTGAATAGTCAGTGGAGTCTCTGGCTTGTTTATCTGCCCTTGTTAATTCCCCAGATTGCTTTTCTCTTTGGTATCCAGACAGCAGCAGTGAGTATTGGTATAGAAGGGACCTGGTTGAGCATGGTTGGTGTCCACCTCATCTTTGTGGTGCCCTATGTTTTCTTGACCCTGGGAAGCTTTTACCGGAGCTATGACGATAGATTTATGCAGGTGGCGATGAGCCTGAGTGGATCGTCTCTCGGCAGTTTTTTCCGCATCAAATTGCCGATGCTGGCAAAACCGATTGCTTTTGCAATGGCAACCGGTTTTTCGGTGAGTGTTGCACAGTATCTTCCGACCCTGTACCTTGGGGCTGGGCGTTTTATGACTATAACGACAGAAACGGTTAGCATTGCAAGTGGCTCGGATCGCAGGGTGCTGGCGGTATATGCACTGTGCCAGTTTATGTTGCCGATGCTGGTCTATTGTGTGGCTATATTCTTACCCGCCTGGATATTTAGAAATAGAAAGGCTATGCAGAATTAAGGGGTTTATGTCTTTAGAACTTGAAAACCTACAGGTGAGTTATAAGGGAAATCACCTCTTCTTACCGGTTGATCTCACTATCCCGCAAGGAAGGATAGCAACGATTATGGGACCAAGTGGTTGCGGTAAATCAACGCTTCTGGCGGCTATAGCCGGTAATCTTGAATATGGATTTGAGGTGAAGGGCAAGATAATCCTTAATGGTCGCGAACTGAATTCTACCCGTATGGAAAAACGTAAGGTTGGTATTCTCTTCCAGGATGATCTGCTTTTTCCGCATTTTGATGTGATGGGGAATCTGCTCTTTGGAATATCCGGTCATTTGTCGGTAAACGAAAAGCACTCCCGAATAATGTCGGTACTTGAACGTGCCGGACTGCAGGATTTTGCACGGCGTGATGTAGCAACCCTGTCTGGTGGCCAGAAGGCCCGGGTAAGTCTGCTCCGTACACTGTTGTCGGAGCCGGAGGCCGTGTTGTTTGATGAGCCGTTCTCAAGTCTTGATAAACCGCTTCGTTCCAGTTTTCGTAATTTTGTCCATGAGCAGATTATGCAACTCAATATTCCAGCACTGCTTGTGACCCATGATGAGGCGGATAGTTGCGGTGGTCGTATTATAGAACTTGAAGGTAGAGGACTCGGATAATGCTGGATCGCTGGACGATACAATGGCTCAGGCCTCCGCTTACATCCTGCGCAAAGTTTCTGAGCAGAAAGGGGGCTGGACCCGATCAGGTGACCATCTGCGGCTTTATTCTCGGTCTTTGTGCCATCCCTGCACTAGCTATGAACTGTTACATTATTGCGCTTATTTTCATTATTCTCAATAGAGTCGCAGATGGCATAGACGGCGCCCTGGCGCGCATCACGCAATCAACAGATGCCGGCGGTTTTTTAGACATTGTTCTTGATTTTATCTTTTACTCAGGTGTGATATTTGGATTTGCCTTAGCTGATATTGAAAGTAATGCCCTGGCCGCAGCCGCACTTATTTTTTCCTTTGTTGGAACAGGTTCAAGCTTTCTTGCTTATGCCATCATGGCTGAGAAACGGCGACTGGTGAGCATCACCTATCCGCATAAAGGTTTTTACTATCTTGGTGGTCTCGCTGAGGGAACTGAGACAGTAACATTTTTTGTTATTATTTGTCTCTGGCCTGTCTCATTCCCAACCCTTGCATGGTGTTTCGCTGCAATCTGTTGTTTGACTACATTGACCAGGATCTGGGGGGGATACCGGACTCTCAGAGATGATGAAAGCACGTAGTTTGTTTTCGACTGTAAACTCGTCTAGAGTTTACAGGTTTGGAATGTAGCCAATCCATCTGTAGTTTTCTTTCCCTTATACTGTAATTCTCATTCTCAATAACTTCTTGATATACAGTATTTTTTTAATTTGCGATGGGCGGGTAACATCTTTTCATGAAAGTCATCTATGCAAAAGGCATTGTTGCCGGTCCATAATTGAGTTAGGATTGTGCTTTGTTCAATCTGTGTTTTGTGCTTCCCTTGGGGGAGCCTGATATGTCTAAAGGGGATGCAGAGCCGTAATCTAATCTCCTGAAATTTTGATATCATCGTAGGGGGAGACTTATGAAAAGGGGCCAACTCTGTGTTGTGGTTGCTGTCGTGATTGCAGGTATGATGTCATTTATTCTGACAGGAATTTCGCAGGCAAAACAAACAAACACTGTGCAGATGGGAATGGTCACGGGAGGCACCAAGGGAACCTATTATCAGTTTGGTTTAAATCTTGAAAAACTCGTGAAACAGAATGGCATTAATCTGAAAGTCAATGAATCCAATGGGTCGGTAGAAAATATCTATGCAGTATTTAAACGACCGAATACCCAGTTGGGGATTGTGCAGTCTGATGTGCTTGCTTTCGTCTCAAAAGTTGAGACTGACCCTGTTCTGAAGAAGATTGCTAAAAAAATCAAGTTAGTATATCCACTGTATGATGAAGAGGTTCATCTACTTGGCCGTAATGATATAACTGATTTTGATGATCTTAAAGGTAAAATCGTTGCCATAGGCAAGGAAGGGAGCGGCAGTTACCTCACCGCTAAACTTCTCTTTGAAGTTTCTGAAATAACCCCCATAGAAATTGTGGCCATTGGTGGAGATCAGGCCCTTGAAAAATTGAAAGCTGGCAAAGTAGACGCTATGTTCTATGTTGCAGGCTACCCTGTAAAATTATTCACCGAGCAGGTTGCAGCTGGAGATGGGCTAGCACTTTTGCCGATTACCAACGACAAGGTAACTGAATTCTACGCTGAGACAGTGATACCTGAGAATACATACGCCTGGCAAGAAACTGAAGTCAATTCGGTTGCCGTGAAATCTGTTCTCGTATCGTATGATTTTCGTATGAGTAATTGTGAAAATGTTGGAAATTTTGCAAAGCTTATGGCTGGAAATATTGAATGGCTGAAAGAGAACGGACATCCCAAATGGGAATCTGTTGATCTTGATTACCCGTTAAAGGGCTGGGAACAGTACGATTGTGTACAGAAATACCAGGTTGGCGGAAAACAACGTTCAAAAGAGTCCAATCCGGTATTTGAGGCCATTAAAGATATGCTCTAATGGTGTATTTCACACCGTGTTCACCATCGCTTTTTGATATAACCGTAGATAGATTGTTACAGACAGATTTGACCGGGTAGGATTTAATCTGTTGTTTGCGGAGCAGAAATTGATGATTGGTGGTTGTGAGGCTCAAGGAGTGTATCGGAATGGAGGGTTCGGTATGTATCTTTCCTATTATAATCTGCAGAAAAAACCATTTCAGATCAGCACAGATCCTGAGTTTCTCTGGTTTGGCGAGAAACATAAGGAAGCACTGGCTACACTGAAATACGGCATACTTGATAATAAGGGGTTTCTGCTGCTTACCGGAGATGTAGGTACCGGCAAGACGACGCTGATTAATGCTCTTGTCAAAAGTCTGGGCGATGAGGTGGTTGTAGCCCGGGTTCCTGACCCCGGAATGGAGAGTATGGATCTCATGAACTTCATCTGCCATTCCTTCAGAATCGGCAAGGAGTTTGTCAGAAAAGATCTGTTCCTTGTCCATTTCAGCCATTTTCTGAATACCGCGTATACCCGGGAAAAGAAATCCCTTCTGATTATTGATGAAGCGCAACGCTTAAGTCAGGAAATGTTGGAAGAGGTGCGGCAACTGTCAAATATTGAGCGCGAAGAAAGTAAGCTCCTGAATATATTTCTCATTGGGCAGAATGAATTTACTGATATGCTTCAGGATGGTCAGAACGAACCCTTGTTGCAACGAATTACGCTTAATTACCATCTACAACCTATGGACCTGCATGAAACAGGTGCATTGATTAAACACAGATTACGCGTTGCTGGTGGAGATCCATCGATATTTAATCCTGAATCAATTCGAGAAATATTTGCTTGTACCAAGGGGATCCCTCGCAGGATAAATGTGTTGTGTGATCACTGCCTGATCTCAGGTTTTGTACGAAATAAGACGGTTATTGATGGTGAAACGGTATTGGTCGCTGCTGAAGAACTGAGACTGCCTCCACTCCAAAAAAATCCACCTACTGTGCTATCGGGACCTGATGATATTTCAGAAGATTCTGAGAATTCAAAATATTACAAGTATCAGGAGCTTCTTAGAGTTCTGGAACCTGAAGAATTGCTTGCAGGTAATGACGGGGAGGAGGAGCCAGTGCCAGTGCCAGTGCCAGCTAACGCTGGTTGGTCCTGGATGGGACGATCTGCTGTGGCTCTAGCTTTTGTCGGAATGATTAGCACGTATATCTACATGTCCACTGGTACTGGAGACCCGGCATATCAGATTAAACAGGTGGCATTACAGTTGATAGGTGTACCGGAAAGTCGAACGAAGATTTTTCCGGCAAAACAAAAAGTGTTTAAAGACACTGTTTCACCAGTAGTCCATGAGAGAGAGCCTCTTGCTGAAATAGAAAACAGCGGGATGAGTGATATGGCAATAGTGCTGCCTGTCACATTTAAGCCGACTGTTCAGGAAAAGGAGCAGGAGCCCCTTTCTGTTCCTGCTGCTGTTGAAGAACATGCGTTGATATCATCGTCGGTTGTAGCTTCTGAATCTGTTGAGAATGCAGAGGATAAAGGTGCTGTAGGTGATAGTGCAGAAGTCTTGCAGGTAAATGACGGACTGGTATTGAATGAGGAATTGCCTGCTTCAAAAACAGAAGACGAGTTGACTCAGGCAGCATCTATAGCTGAAACTGTTGAGATCAATAGTTATGTTGTTAGGAGCGATCCTGATATTACTGAAGAAAAAACGGTAGCAGAGTCTGTCGAAGTTATTGCCGAACATGTCGACAATGTTGTGATTGAAAGTGACAGAAGTGCTGAATATGTAAAAGCCGTAGACAGTTTAGAGCCGGATACTCATTCTATTGCAAAGGCAGATATTGTTGATATAGGTGTTGGAGATGCACAATCTGCAGAGGTTTTGCTGCAAGATGAAGATGTGGTGTCTGCAGAAGTGTATAGAATTATAGAGGGAAATTCTAAAATTATTGATGCAGCTGTAGAGCAAATTTCCGGCTTATCGTCACTTCAAGGTACTGATAGCGTTTCTGTTGCTGAAGTTGCACTTGAAGAAACAGAAATGCCTACGATAACTTCATTTGATGAGCAGGCTGAATCTGATATAAATCAACGAGAAGTGCAAGATTTATTCCTTGAAAAAATCTCCATCGCGACTGATTCCATCGATCGTGATTTTCAGGCTGAGGACAGATCTGAATTACTCGATAAGGCTACAGATTCTAGGGTCTTACATGAACAGGACTCGGGTGTAGTTGTAGAAGCAAAAAAGATGGAGGCAGACGATATTAAAACAGCCCGTGCCGGTCGGGATGAGTCTTCGTCTAAGAATAGGAATCGGCGGGAAAAACCGCTTGATTCCGGTAAGGTTATAGACTGGCTTTTAAAGAAGAAGAATAATAAGTAAAGACTGGATTGATTTAAAGCCAATGCAAGCAATAGAAATCGTGAGGTGTAGCCCCCTGTTCTGCAGGGAGCTACACCTTTTTTCTATTTATAGGCTTTGGTGATGATGGATATCGCATCATCAAGATTCATTGTATACCTGTCGAGAGTGAAGAGGAATCCCATGGTATCGAAGGCATTTTGTGCAAATTTAGGAATATCTTCTTTTTTAATTCCGTAATCGGACATCTTCAGATTATCAACACCGCATTTCTGTTGTAATTCGGCAAGAGCCTCAACAAAAAGATACGGCTGTTTTGCAGGTTCGACTCCATCAAGGGATTTACCCATCGCCTTGGCCATGAGTATCAACCGTTCCGGAGCCTTATCAGCAAAGAACGAGAAGTATGCCTGCGACAGCATGATCAGACCGGCACCATGGGGCAGCTCTGGATAGTAGGCACTGAGTGCGTGTTCCAGTGAATGTTCAGAGGTGCATGATGAGGTTGATTCAACAAAACCCGAGAGTGTGTTTGCGAGGGCTATATTGGTACGTGCTTCCAGGTTGCTGCCGTCTTTAAAGGCTATAGGCAGCCAGTTGTTAATCAGTTCTATGGATTTAAGTGCATAGATATCACTAACAGGGGTGGCAATGTTAGCAATAACACCTTCTGCAGCGTGGAAAAATGCATCGAATCCCTGATATGCTGTAAGCATCGGCGGCACGGTGAGCATGAGTTCCGGGTCGACAATAGAGAGTACAGGGAAGGTTTCAGCGATGCCGAATCCGATTTTTTCGTTTCGTTCTTCATGGGTGATGACCGTCCACGGATCAGCTTCCGTTCCGGTGCCTGCTGTTGTGGTAATCGCGACAATAGGAAGAACTCCTCCTGTTACGGGCTGCCCTTTGCCAGTACCCCCACCGATATAATCCCAATAATCCCCATCGTTTTTTGCCATTACAGCGATAGATTTTGCACTGTCAATGCTGCTGCCGCCGCCGAGGCCGATGATGAAATCGCACTGTTCTTTACGTGCCATTTCAGCGCCTTCCATAACATGCTGGCGAATGGGGTTGGGCAGAATTTTATCAAATACAACGGATTGAACATCTGCTGCGGCAAGTAATTTCTCAACGCGTTCAAGATAACCGTTGGCCTTCATTGATTTGCCGCCGGTAATAACTATCAGAGCCTTCTTCCCAGGAAGATTCTCTGTAGCGAGTTGATCAAGTTTGCCCGGGCCGAAAAGTATTCTGGTAGGAATATGGTAATCGAATTGCATTCTACGCTCCTTAATATAGATGGGTGGGATATCGATTGATTTCTCTGGATAAGGATAGGTCCATGATACTCAAATCACTGATAACAATGGTTCGGATGGTGTTGACTGTCAAGGCGTTCTTGAGTGGTCAGGACAATACTCATAGATTACGAAAAATTCTGGATACAATCTGCGAGTTGCATAGTCGGCTATGTGGTGAAAATGTATGGAAATAAAAGCTGGAGTGAAATAGGTTCACTGCATGACCTACGATGTAGGGGCTTTCCTAACGATTTTAAAGCACAAGGCATGTTTTGAGCAATGCTTGTCTATTTATAGGAAGATATTGATAAAAAATGTAGTACGCATGTGGAGGATGATAAAAAATACGATATAAAATACGAAAAGCGTAGAAAATAGCAGTATGAGTTGACAGTATCTGCAGTTTAACGTAAAGTTTTATGAAGAACATAGAACAGTGGGGGAGTACAATGATTATAGATGAAATCAATCTGGCCATTATTCGTCATTTAAAAGACGGCCGCGTGCCATTTAAGAAGATTGCTGACTCACTAGGTGTTTCTGAAGGTACCGTCCGCACCCGTGTCCGTAAATTGACGGACGAAGGGGTGTTGGATATTGCCGGTCTTGTTGATCCGGAGGCGATACCTGACCTTGGTGTCGTGTTGGTAGGAGTAAAGGTCAAAGATATGGACCTGGTGAAAAAAGGTGAGGAGTTCAGTAAGTTAAAGGGTGTCACATCTGTCTGCGTAGTGACCGGCAGATATGATCTGATTGTTACTATACTGCTTACCAAAGATTTCACCATGTTGCGGTTTTACACTGAAGAAGTTTCCACAATTGAAAATGTTCAATCTGTGGAGAGCTTTGTTGTGTACAAGAGTTTTAATCTGAAGCTGCCAATGCCTCTGTCGTAGCCTGTTGTCGGTTGTATGAATTGCCGCCATGGCATTGAGCACGATTGCAAGTGAGGATACCACCATGGAAGAGCTGAAAAGAACAGCGTTGTACTCCTGGCATGTTGAAAATGGCGCGAATATATCGCCATTCGGTCAATATGAAATGCCGCTCTGGTATACAGAAGGAGTCAAGGCCGAGCATCTCGCGGTAATTAACAATGCCGGAGTTTTTGATACCAGCCATATGGCGACGGTAACGGTGCGTGGCGAAGGCGCAAGAGGGTTGCTGCAGCATTGTTTCAGCAAAGATCTTGAGCATTGTACCGGATTGAAGAAAACACCTCTTTGTATAGGTAGATGTGTTTACGGTGTTTTCTTAAACGATGATGGTACTGTGCTCGACGACGCCATTGTCTATCAGACAGCTGATTCTGCATATATGGTTGTTGTTAATGCCGGAATGGGCGGTGACGTTGCGGCCCGTCTGGCTGAAAATAATGACGGGTTTGGTGCGGAAATTACTGATCTTACTGATCAGGTTGGCAAGATGGATATTCAGGGGCCGGCTGCTGCAAAAGTCTTGAAAAAAATTCTCGCAGAACCTGACAAGGTATTTGAGAAGATGGCGTACTTCTCCTTTAAGGGAGGATTCGGCAATCTTGAAGCTAACGAGCCGGTTACCCTTACTGATGGTACCCCCCTTATGCTGTCCCGTACCGGGTACACCGGTGAGTTCGGCTTTGAGCTTTTTATTGCCAAAGAACATTTCGTTGCTCTTTGGCAGGCAGTTATAGCTGCAGGCAGTGAGTTTGATGTGCTGCCATGTGGGCTTGCCGCTCGCGATTCACTTCGGGCAGGCGCGGTACTGCCACTTTCTCATCAGGATGTCGGTCCTTGGCTTTTTGCCAGAAACCCATGGCCTTTTGCACTTCCATGGAATGACGATCAGTCCGATTTTACCAAAACATTTATAGGCAGAGATGCTGTGGCGGCTGCGGAAACAAGCGCGTATACACTTGCCTTTGCCGGATATAATCCACGAAAAATAGTTGCAGGTGAGGGAACCTTTGTCACCGATGTCGATGGCAATGTAATCGGTAAAATCCTCACCTGTGCAACAGATATGGCTATCGACAGAGTAGATGGCACCATCTTTTCTCTCGCTAGCACTATTGAAGATGGCAGACCCGAGGAATTCAGCCCGAAAGGCTTAAGCTGTGGTTTTGTTCAGATACAGGAGAATCTGGCTCCGGGAACGGAAGTGATTCTCACCGATGGCAAGAGGAAGAAGATCAAGGTTGAGATCAGGACTGATGTGCGGCCGGGAAGAACTGCACGTCGACCAATGAAAGAGATGCTTTAACGGTACGAATACGAGGAGGATTACCAATGAAAGAGTTGAATGAATTGAAGTTGCCGGCAGATATCCGTTACACAGATGATCACGAATGGGCACAGAAGACAGGTGATACTATCAGAATTGGCGTGAGTGATTATGCTCAGGATCAGCTTGGCGATATCGTTTTTGTAGAATTCCCGGAAACAGGCGATTCGTTTGAAAAAGGGGATGAGTTCGGCTCGCTCGAGTCGGTTAAAGCGGTTTCAGAGCTTTACCTGCCGATTGCCGGTGAGGTTGTGGCTATCAACGAAGCCCTTGAAGATGAGCCCGAGCTGATCAATCAGGACCCCTACGCGAACTGGATCGTGGAAATCAAGCCTGCGGACAGCAGCGCTATTGAAGCGCTTATGACCGCTGAACAGTATCTTGAAATGCTCAAGGGATAGAACCATGCGATACTTACCCCACACGCAGGAAGAAATAGCTGAGATGCTGGCTGATGTCGGCAAAAAAAGTCTCGAGGATCTGTTTTGCACAATTCCCGCTGACTGCCGCATGGAGGGTGATATCGACCTGCCGCCTTCAATGACGGAGTGGGAACTGGATGCACACATCGCAGGGCTTGGTGCCCAGATGAAACAGACTCCATGTCATAAGGTGCTGGTTGGTGCCGGAAGTTATAAACACAATATTCCGGTTACCATCGGTGCACTGGCAAGCAGATCTGAATTTCTTACAGCCTACACCCCGTATCAGCCTGAGATGGCGCAGGGTACTCTGCAGGGTATTTATGAGTACCAGACTCTCACCGCCAGGTTGCTGGGGATGGATGTTGCCAACGCTTCCATCTATGATGGTGGTGCATCTCTTGCCGAAGCTTTACTTATGGGACTTCGGATCAAGAAGAAAAAGAAAACGGTTGCTGTATCAAAGGGGATTCATCCGCATCATCGTCAGGTGGTCCGGACGTATCTGCAGGCTACAGAGTTTACAATTATTGAGTTACCGGTTGGTGATGATGGTCGTACAGACCTCAGCAGCCTTGCGGGACAGGATGATCTTGCAGCTGTAGCTCTGCAATCCCCCAATTTCTTCGGCGTAATCGAAGATCTTGAAAAAGCAGCGGATGCCATTCATGGCGTCGATTCTGTTTTTGTCACCTCGTTTACCGAGCCACTTGCCTTTGGATTAATTAAAAATCCGGGTGAATGCGGAGCTGATATTGTCTGCGGCGAAGGCCAGAGTTTTGGTCTTGCTCAGTCGTTTGGCGGCCCGGGTCTCGGTATGTTTGCCTGTAAAGACAAATTTACCCGTAATATGCCGGGCAGACTGGTGGGTGAAACTGTCGATAGAGATGGCAAGCGTGGTTTTGTTCTGACACTTGCCACTCGCGAGCAGCATATCAGGCGTGAAAAAGCGACCTCAAACATCTGCTCAAACCAGGGTGTCTGTGCCATGATGGCCGGTATGTATATGGCCTCTCTTGGTGGAACCGGCCTGCGGGAACTTGCTCAACTTAACTTCAGCAAAGCTGAATATATGAAGAGTGAGCTACGCAAGGCAGGTGCAGAGATTGTCTTTGACAGCCCGACATTCAACGAGTTTTTAGTACGGTTCCCGTCTGATTTTGGACCTGCCTATAAGGCGCTGTTTGAAAGAGGGATCATTGCCGGTCTGAAAGTAGGTAAGTACTACCCGCAATATGATGATTGCTATCTCTTCTGTACCACTGAAACTGTGGCAAAAACAGATATTGATGCGGTTGTTCAGGAGGTGTCGCGATGAAAAATGCAGCTGGAACTTCCGGTTTGATAATGAATGAGCCGCTTCTCTGGGAGAGAGGTAAAAAGGGCCGAAAAGGGATGAGTATCCCGGAACATGACGTCCCAATGGTTCAAGTCGACAGTGCGGTTCAGGGAGCAGGTCCTGATTTTCCTGATTTGAGTGAAGTCGATGTAGTTCGCCATTACACCCGTCTTTCTCAATGGAACTTTGGTGTTGATACAGGTTTGTACCCGCTTGGTTCCTGTACCATGAAATACAATCCAAAGACCAACGAGCGTCAGGCTGCAACACCGGCAATTGCGGGAGCGCATCCGATGCTGGACGACGAATACGCTCAGGGAACGCTCAAAATCATGTATGACCTGCAGCAGTACCTGAAAAATATTACAGGTATGGCGGCAGCGACTCTGCAACCATCAGCAGGTGCCCAGGGCGAATTGACAGGTATGCTGATCTTTGATGCATATCATCGCAGCAAAGGCTCAAAAAGAAATAAGATCCTTATTCCTGATACAGCGCATGGAACAAACCCTGCCAGTGCAGCGCTCTGCGGCTACAAGCCAGTGCCGGTTGCTTCTAATGCTGATGGTGTCCTTGATGTTGAAACAATTAGACAACTGATGGATGAGGAAACCGCTGGAATTATGGTGACCAACCCCAATACACTCGGACTTTTTGAGACGAACATTCGCGAAGTAGCTGAAATTGTTCATGCCAAAGGCGGTTTGGTTTACGGTGACGGCGCTAACATGAATGCCATTATGGGTATTGTGGATCTTTCAAAATGTGGCGTTGATGTTATGCATCTTAACCTGCATAAGACATTTTCTACACCTCATGGCGGTGGTGGTCCCGGTGCCGGACCTGTTTGCGTGACCAAGGAACTTGAAAAATTCCTGCCTATACCACATGTCTTAAAAGATGATGACACCTATCGTCTTGATTGGGATAACCCGGATTCCATCGGTCGTGTTCACGGCTATCATGGTAATTACGGAGTATTGGTGAAGGCGTATAGCTACATCCTCACTATGGGTGCTGATGGTCTGAAAAAAGCGAGCCAGCTTGCTGTGTTGAATGCCAACTACATCAAGGAGAAATTAAAAACTGCACTCTACCTGCCATACGACAAACCATGTATGCATGAGTGTGTGTTCTCTGATGCCAAGCAGCATGAATTGAAGATTACTACCCTCGATATTGCCAAGAGGCTTATTGATTACGGTTTCCATCCGCCAACAGTATATTTCCCGCTGGTTGTTCAGGGGGCGATTATGATTGAGCCCACCGAAACTGAGTGCAAGGAAGATATCGATCAGTTTATTGAGACTATCCTGGTAATTCTCGAAGAAGCAAAAGAGAACCCGGAAATTCTTCACGAAGCTCCGACACGCACGAAGCTCAAACGGCTCGATGAGACGCTTGCGGCACGAAAACCTTGCCTCTGCGGCTGATACTTAAATCTTGCAATTAGGGTAGCAAATATCAGAAAAATAGTACTCATGGAAAGGTGAGCTTCCAAATTGGATATTATGAATGCAACATGTTGTTTTGTAATAATTTAATATTTTTCTGTATTTTGCGTATGCAAGATTTAGGTGATATATGGACGCATCAATCTGCAACCTGGGACTCATGGAGTACCAGGTTGCCTACGATCTACAAACCCGCCTGGTCGACGAGCGACGAACGCTTGAATCAGGAAACGATATTTTCCTGATTGTTGAGCACCCGAGTGTATATACACTCGGCCGTCGCGGCGGGCGTGAATTCCTGATGGTGTCAGAAGAGTTTCTGGCCGAAAAAGAAATTGCTATCGTCCCCATAGAACGTGGTGGGGTAATCACCTATCACGGGCCTGGTCAGCTGGTTATCTATCCTATTGTGCATCTTAAACAGGCGAAAATGTCTGTGGCTGAGTATGTTTCTAAGCTTGAAGAATTGATGATTCGTTTAGCCGCTGATGTTGGTGTAATAGCAGGGCGGGACGAACGAAATCACGGTGTCTGGGTTGGTAATAACAAGATGGGGAGTATCGGTATCGCCATTCGCCACGGTGTAAGCTTTCATGGCTTGGCATTGAATGTTAATCTTTCGCTTGATCCGTTTGGCTGGATAAATCCATGCGGCCTGACCGGTGTACAGATGACATCTCTGTCTGTTGCCGCGGGTGAAGAGATTACTATGGAAAGAGTGTTAAAAAACTTAATCAAACATCTTGAAGATGTTTTTCCATATACATTTACAGAAATATCGCGGGACCAGTTGCCCGCATAACGCGTAAATAGGTGAAGAACTGATGGGTGGGTGCAATCATGGTAATATCAAGGTAGGGAAGCCGCGCTGGCTGAGACGAAGTCTGCCGACCGGACCTGAATATGAAAAAATGCGGCAGCTCCTGAAAAACAATCATCTGACGACAGTGTGCCAGGAGGCTCAGTGTCCGAACCAGTTTGAATGTTATTCAGAAGGCACCGCAACCTTCATGATTCTTGGTGAGCGCTGCACACGTAACTGCCATTTCTGCGCTGTAGAGAATAAACCACTTTCTTTGCCTGATCCTGATGAGCCGGAGCGTGTTGCAGAGGCTGTTGATATCCTGCAGCTTCGCTATGCGGTTATCACTTCTGTGACCAGAGATGATCTTGAAGATGGTGGCGCAAGCCTCTTTGCCGAGACGATTAAGGCGGTAAGAAGGGTACGGCCAAAAACACTTATTGAGGTGCTTATCCCTGATCTGCAAGGCAATTGGGAAGCGTTAAAAACCATAGTTGATGCAGGCCCTGATGTACTCAATCATAATATGGAGACCGTTGCCGATCTCTATCCAAATGTTCGGCCTGAAGCAATATATCAGCGATCTCTTGACCTGATACAAAAAGTCAAAGAGATCAATCCTCAGATGGTAACCAAATCAGGCATTATGGTTGGTCTGGGTGAAACTCGTGAACAACTCGGGAAAGTTTGGGATGATCTGCTGGAATCCGGCTGCGATATTCTTACCCTGGGCCAATACCTGCAACCCTCAAAGAACCATCTAGAGGTTGTACGTTTTGTAGAGCCTGAAGAGTTTGCTGAGTATGAGCAGGATGCGCTCCAACGTGGCTTTGCCGGTGTTGCGGCCGGGCCTTTTGTCCGCAGCTCATATCAGGCGGAAAAGCTGTATAGGAAGGTGCGACGTAAAATCGAAAATTAGAGCATTGTTAATCCTGGTGTATACCTTCAACTCGAAAGTATGAAGTTCTTAATCATACGAAAGATCTTTCTCTTGTTTAACCCGGATTTTTCATCAAATGAGATATCCGGGTTCCCCTCCTCCGCAAATACCCTAAGCTGCACGACCAGAAACAAACGTTGCTTTCACTCTTCGGGATTTCAGGAAATAGCTGACCCAGATAATTGTATAGATGCTCTGGCGGACTATATCGGTGATTGATTCGTCGTTTATTTTTCTGCCATTATTTATGAGCAGTTCAGCCAGAATCGTATCTGCAGTAAGGATTACCAGCCCTGCTATCAGGTAAAGCACAAAAATTCTGGGAAAGGTATTTCGCCGTTTAAAAAAGAGATTGACCAGGAAAAGCGCAACGACAAACAATGCCACGTTGGCGATTATCTCTGAGCTGAGAAGAACCAACATAAGATTTCCAAAACTGTCCTGAATAATAGACCACTGAGTCGCCGAAAATGTTTCAAGAAGGTCTTTGGAATTATAGAGAATGCGAAATGGAGTAATAACGAGTGCGAATCCCGGGAGAATGAGCCAGCCTCCTAACCCCGCAAGTGAGGAATCAATATCTGTCGGGAGCGAATATGGAGGATCATACCTATAGATGAACTTCCATGAGAGTACAATCGAACCGAGTAAAGCAACAACGAAGACAGTAACTGTCAGCCAGTTGATATCAGATATGTCATTCCAGAAATTAGTACCGACTATCGCCGGATCAGGCTTTTGTATCTGATAATCAGCCAGCTCCAGAACTTTATCTATATTTTCGGAATAGCTCTGAATATCTTCAGGCAGAACATGATCTTTAATCGACTCGTAGCTGTATTGTATGATCAGACTGTTCGCTTTAAACGTTACGTTTTTGGTAAAGATAAAGGCTTTATCTTTGATCGTAATGTGTTCATCAGGAAAATCTGCCCCTTCTTCGACCTTGATCCGTGTGGTGTGTGTGAATAGTACCGGATGTGAAACCGAATAGGGCATTGTGCGTTTCAGTGAAGTGACGGCGGAGAGGTGATCATGGATGAGAAAGGGTGAAAATGAAGCATAGACATACTTGCGGTCGTCATATTTTTTCCATATTTTAGGGATTATGTAATCCTCTGTCAGTTCCATCCTGTTTTCGTTTTCTATATCAGTAACTCGCATTTCATCGGCGACCCTGACATCGGGGTAACTTGATGCTGTATAATTCAGATAGGATTTTTGTAATTCGCCAATATTTGATCGTGAGATATCTGATCGAATGGAGTCGGCGTAATAATTAAAATAGTTTGTCGTGATATGGTAGCTTGCTTCGCTACTCTCTTTTTCAGATATATCAAAATCCTCAACTACCGTTTTGCTGTGAACATCGTCTATATAATCCGCCATAGGTGTCAGCTGATGGTTCTGTTCTGAAATAACCAGAGCATAGCCGTAGTCAGGCCTGTAAAGAGTTCGAAGGGTTCCGCGTTGATAATTCAGGGTAGGGTCGAGCCAGTAGTTTTGACCATCCACAGAGACAAGCACAATCACATGATTAAAGGCCTTTGGCGTCGGTAAATTGTCGTTAAGGCGTTTGCCGCTATAGGTGTTAACGAGAGCAATATCGGCATGTGCGCCTGCCATGCGCAGAAGACTGACCAGTAATCTCGACTTATCTTTACAATCTCCGAAACGCTGCCGTATTACCAGGTCAGGATGATTGGGTTTATGAGAACGGATACCAAGCTCGATTCCTAGATAGCGGATGTCATCCTGAACGAATCGCAAAATTGCCAGAATACGCTCTTCAATTGAGGCGGATTCTGTAAGAAGTGTGTCGAGAAGATCCTGCTGGGCTGTTGAGGGTGTGTATTCACCATAAAGCGGTTTAGCCCATTCTATTACTTCCTGCCAGTTTGAGAAATCGCTCAGGTGGATGACCGGGTACGGATTAAACCATCCCGGGAGATTATCGTCTGCAATCAGCGGAGGAATCTGTTCGCTGTGCCAGACATATTCGATATAGTCTGCATGGTCGGTTGTGACTGCGTTAATTTCGGTTCGATGATTTTTTATATCAAGTGGTCGGGAATGCGGCCAGAGAAGGCGATAATGCAGGTGCTCAACAGGAACTCCCCATTGCATCTTGAGACGGGCTGTGAAATGATCTGAAAATACAGGATTCATGCCTTGAATCGAATAGCTGTACTCGACAGTGTCACCAACCCTGATATCTTCCAGAAATATGTTCAGGGTTTTGGCACCGTCATAAATCTGGTTCTCAAGATCTCGTTCGCGCTGGATAACATCCATCCTCGCACGATTAATTCTGTCCAGCCTGCTGCCGTTACGATGAAGAACTATTGAGTGCAGTATTACAGATTCATATGCCGGGTCAAAAGAGATTGTTATCTGTGAAATGTTATCAACACCTGATGTGTTAAGTGATTTGCTGATATAGTGGGCATAATATTCCTGATCATTCTCGGTAACATTCCATTGATTATCTACGAGAATATACGCGACTCCGTTGCTGGCGTTGTTGTGTGGAATGCTTTCCTGTGATGGGGGAGAAATCGGCTTGACCCAGGTCGGCGGTTGGGCGATACGATATTCTGCTGCGACTGTTGTTGAGCCGTTTAAAAATAATCCTACAAGTAAAAGAAGTGTAAGAACTCTAAAGCTTCCGCGGATTATTGTACTCACTCAGTTATCCCCCCGAAAATATAGCTCTCTCGAGCTTCTGCTACGAATTATTGACCAGAAAAAGAAAATGGCACCATTGCCAAGGACTAACCGTAAGGCGTTTATGGAGTTCTGGATGGTGAATGTCCGCTATGTCTGCCAGATAATACGATATATTGCAAATAATTGTTGCAAGTTACATGGATAATTGTTTGAGGGCTTACAGTTGAGGGTGCTCGGTGTAATGAACCTGAATAACGGTTTTCAAACAACAGCTTAATGATTTCAGGTAAAGACAAACTGTAGGCTTGAATAAGGTGTTTGTCGCGCAAGTATCTAAATTATATATGAAAAAAATTGCAAGTTGGGCTTTGTGGGGGTAGGGTTGGCCGGATAAGAAGGTTCCTGACAATATTTCATATAGTTGTGTCTTGTTGAACGTCTGCTGTTTTGCGAGGGTTCAGGTCGTAGACGTATCTGTACCCGTAGAGCAATAGTGCATGTGTAGCTTAAAAGGAGAAGAGATGAACAGAATCATTCTGGCTATAAGTGTCCTTATTACAATATCTTTAGTAGGCTGTGCTTCGCAGGCACCTCCCGAGAAAATCTACGAGTTTACGCCGCCTGACGGGCTGGTAAGCTATGAGCACGATGTTAAGCCGGTGCTCAAAAAACGCTGTGTTGTCTGTCACTCCTGCTACAACTCGCCCTGTCAGCTTAAGATGACATCCTGGGAAGGGATGGACAGAGGAGCGAGCAAGAAAGATATCTATAACGCGCAGCGCTTAAAAACTATGGACCCAACACGATTGTTTGTTGATGCAGAAAATACTGAAGAATGGCGGGAGAAAGGATTTTTCAGTGTAAAGCCGGAAGCGAATGCGAAAATACCGACGGAATATGAAGATTCCATCATGTTTATGCTGCTTGATCATAAACGTAAAAAGCCGGGGCTGATTTCGAAATGCCGGGACGAAGCAACCTTTAATTCTGAAGATGACCTTACCTGTTCCGAAACTACAGCTGAGGTTGATCATTATCTGAGCAAACACCCCAATCGGGGAATGCCTTTTGGTTTTCCTCAACTGAAGAAGAGTGAGTTTGATACCATCGTCGGCTGGTTGAGCCAGGGTGCTTCCGGTCCTGACGAAAAAGAAGAGAAAGCGTTAAAAGAAGTGCCTGAACCTGACCGGATATGGATAGATAAATGGGAGGAGCTACTTAATCTCCAATACGCCAAAAATGAGATGACAGCCCGGTATCTGTATGAACATCTCTACCTTGCTCATTTAACCTTCAAAACAGGTTCCGAAAATTTTTATGAGCTTGTGCGCTCAACAACCGAGCCCGGTGAACCAATAAAGATCATTGCAACGACACGACCATATGATTCTCCCGGTACTCCCCGGTTTTTTTACCGCTTTAGAAAAATACACTCGATCCTTGTTCATAAAACCCATATGGTCTTTCCAATGGATCAACGTCAGTATGACAGAGTGAATGAGCTCTTTATTGAAAAAGATTGGGGGCAAAGAGCGTACACCCAGAGCTATGAAAAGGAGTTGAGCGCTAATCCGTTTGAAGTGTTTGAACAGATCCCTGTTCATTCGCGCTATGAATGGTTGCTTGATAATGCCCGCTACACGCTTATGACCTTTATCAGGGGCCCTGTTTGTAAAGGACAGGTAGCGCTCAACGTGGTTAATGACCAGTTCTGGGTGCTTTTTATGGACCCTGATTACGATGTATCAGTTCAAGATCCTCAATTTCTAATAGACCAGTTTACCAATCTCAGAATGCCGGCAGAAGAAGGAAGCCAGTTTCTGCTCTTCAAATCACTGATGTTCTGGAAAAAGAAGTATAAACGGTGGTCGCATAATTACTATAAGGCACGCCAGAATGCGTATGCTTCAACCTATCCTGAGGGAATTGGGGTTGAGGCTATATGGAAAGGCAACACGTATGGTGATCGGCCATACGATGAGCCGGTACTGACTGTTTTTAGACATTTCGACAGTGCTTCTGTGCATCGAGGTGCACGTGGAAAACTGCCTAAAACAGCCTGGGTGATTGATTATCCAATACTCGAGAGAATCTATTATTCGCTGGTAGCTGGTTTTGATGTGTATGGGGTTGCGGGGCATCAGTTGAGTACGCGGCGCTATATGGATGCCTTGCGAATAGAAGCGGAAAGTTCATTTCTCCAGTTTATGCCAAAGGATAAACGCCAGGAAATAATGAATAGCTGGTATAAGGGCAAATATTGGGGCGAACTGGATTATCAGAAAACAGCGATGCCTGCAAAATTCCCATTTGCCGCTGGTGATCCCAAACGACAATTTCTCGAAGAAGTGGTGGAGAAGCATATTGCTCAGTCTGTCAAAGATATAGCGTTTGATCATAATTACCTGAGAGAAGGCGAGCAGTATCCCAAAATACCCGATAGCTACACGGAGACTCAAGACTATATTGATGGCTTTTTATCTATCGCTTCCAAGCAATCATCGTTTTTAAAGCATGTTAACGATCATAACGCCAATGTTGCCTGGGTGAGAATCCGGAAGACAGATGATACTGATTTGATTGTTTCTATGGTTGCCGATCGCTGGCATGATAATGTTAAAATCATTTATGGAGAGAAGCTTGCTCTTGATCCATCAAAGGATTCTGCTGATTTTATAGAAGGTTTTGTTGGAAGTTATCCGAATTATTTCTTTGATGTTAAAGCTGAAGATCTTCCGGATTTTTTTGACACGCTCCACAATTATGATGGAAGCAAAGTCGCTGTCTGCCGTCTTGAAAAATACGGGATTAATCGAGCTGAAGATAAATTCTGGGACGTGTATGACTGGTTTCAGGGGCAGTTTTCAGCTCCTGGCAAGGAGCCGTCAGATCCAGACAAATATGATGATGGTCAATATGGCATAGTCGATTTGAATAGATACTACTCGTTGGCTATGAAGAAAGATCTCTACGAAGGTGGTACTCAAGAGACATGTGAGCAGAAGTATCGAAAACCCTGAATGCTGGAGTCTAAATGAGTAATCTGATGAAAAGTTGCTTCGAAACAGGAGGAGCAACTTTTTATCAATTTTTCAGAACTATTTGCCAGCCGCTTCAATTCGTTTTTGATTACACTGTTCAAGCGTAATCAATTCTTCCGGTGAGGGGCCTGGCTTTTCTGCCAGGCGTTTCTTGAGCTTGATACAGTCATCTGAAGTGTCTTTTTCTGGTGATAATTCTCCTGTTGAATAGAACGTGAACGCAGCGAAGACAATCCCTGCCACTCCTATCAAAGGATAGACTCGTCTCATCATCATGAGGTGAACGTTCGTTTATCTTCAGTTGCTGTGTGATGCATAAACCATGATTCAATGAGTTTTAGCAGTTCAGAGTTAAGGATGATGTCGCCTGCGAGAATGAGGCGGTACTGGTCATACACTTTCTGGCTGAATTCTTTGTGCATCCGTGCGTGTTGGACTTTTTGGGCGTAGTTCATGATGTCCATCAACTTTTCTTCAGTTGTGAAATGCAGGTTAGTGAAGTCAAGAATTTCCTTGAGAGTTTGTTTCTGGATCTCACTGTTTTTCCAAGGCTCCCCGGTGAGGAGTTGTTGCTCAAGTTTATTGAAAATCCTTACCCACTCGTGATGCTGTTGATCAACTTCCGGTTGGCCGACATTATATGAGTCGTCCCAATGTATCGGTGACATAGTTCTCCTTCGATTCTTACAATATCTCAGAAAATTTATTACCTTCCTCAACATGCATTATATCATGAAAAATATACAATCACGTAGTCTTGTTGCTTGAGTGTCTATTCCACTCTATCTGCGATAGATTACAAATGATCCCGGATGTAGATCTGATACATGTAAACGGTTTTCACTTTCCAGGTGAATGTCAGGGCGTGTCAGAACCTGACTTATGCTGTTCACAGATCTGTAACTGTACGACTTATTATAAAAAGACGTTGCATCAATGTTTTGTCAGGTCTAGAGTTGTGATTGTGTAATTGTACATGTTGAAAATCTGATAAGCTAACCTGGCGAGAGAATCTGGTGAATGAAACAAAAGAAACAGTGGAATTATCTATAGACTGCGACGCGCCAAAAGGGTTGAGATTCGAGTATCGAGCTGTACTTTTATTGATCATTCTTCTCCTTTCAGCACTGTTTTTCATTGGACGGCCGGCTCGCTCTATACGCTCTTTTGTAGAGGCATGGAATCTCGGGCATATCATCTATTTTGCTCTGTTCCCATTACTGCTCCAGCAGATTCCATCAATTGGTGAAATTCGGACAGTCAGAAAGGCGGGAGTATATGTCATTTTTACCATAGTCTACGGCCTGCTTGTTGAGTTGTTACAGCATGGCTTTGGTAGATCTCCTGATTTGGGTGATATGGTGCGCAACATGATTGGAGCCGGTGTTGCTCTGTTTTTCATCCTTCCTGTCAGAAAAACTATCCCCCTTCATATGCTCCGGGCGCTTCAGGTGGCTGTTTTGCTCGCAGTAGTTTACCAGTGTGTCCCGACAATAACTGCCCTTACTGATGAATTTCAGGCTCGTCGGGCCTTCCCTGTTCTTTCGGATTTTCAAACATCGCTTCAGCTGGATCGATGGAGCAGCACGTCTGAAATCAGCATGGAAGGGGAAGAGGGAAATCCCGAAAACATGATATTACATGTCAGGCTGACAACTGCGAAATACACAGGAGCATCACTGAAATATTTTCCAGGTAACTGGCAAGGCTATGATTCCGTGCAGTTTCGAGTTTTTAACCCGTTAACCGAGAGTCTGAGCGTTATTTGCAGAATGCATGATGAGCAGCATGAAAAGGGAACATACCACGCTGCTGATCGATACAATCAGGGATTTGTCCTGAAGAGCGGTTGGAATACTATTACAATAGATTTAAAGGATGTTGTGCATGCACCAGAGAATCGTATAATGGATGTGCGCAAAATGAGGAATATGAACATCTTCGCCATGGACCTGAAACGTCCCCGCGATATGTTTATTGATGATGTCAAATTGCTTAAAGGGCATTAGTGGAAGTGGTCGGGATGAGAGGATTTGAACCTCCGACCCCATCGTCCCGAACGATGTGCTCTACCAGGCTGAGCCACATCCCGACCTTGGGAGATCACCGGAAATATCCGGTCCATTCAGGCTGGCAACATTAGCACGGGATTTTGGATAAATCAAGAGGTTCGTTTTCAGGATAGTTCTATATATTTATTATAGTTGGAGGTTGATTCTGATAGATTGCGGATCTTCCGTGAAAATTGTCTATGACAAGCCGTTGGAGTATTGCAGGGCTTTAAGATACATGTCCGCCACATGGTTTTCATCAACACCTATTTTCGAGAAGTTGCTGGAGAGAAGTCTATCCTTACCGCGCTCGTAGTATTGAACGATATCGAGAAAAATTGCATAAGGTCCCAGCTGACTAGTCAGTGCTGCCTGGACATTCGGCGATAGAGGGAGTTTATCCATTATCTCATTCATTGGGGTATCGAGCATCACATCTATAAACGAGAAAAGACCCATCATAAAAAGCTCAGATGTATCAAAATTGTCAGTTGCTTCTTCGCCCAGCAGTTCGCAGAACTTTGCGCGCACAAGTGCCATTCGGATCAATTCATCCGGCTTGTCGCTGGCCAGTTCTGATATGATTATCAGGATGATGAACCTTCGAAGTTCTTTCTCTCCCAGATAGGCAATTGCATGTTTAACAGTTTTGACTTTTTGCAATCGATAAAAATAGGCTGAATTCAAAAAGCGAAGCAGTTTGTAACTTATTGCCACATCCACTGAGATTATTTTATGTAGCCGTTCAAGTGTGGTTGTTTTCTGGGTCACTTCTGCGAGCAGGTGGACCATGCTTATTTGGGTCGCAGCAAGTTCCTTGATTTTAATATTTTCAGGTTTACTGAAGAAAAAACCCTGGAAATAGGAGAATCCCATCTTGCTTGCCTTGCTGAATTCATCGATTGTTTCGACTTTCTCTGCAAGGAGTTTGACATTAAATCTGCGGAGCTGATAGAGCATCTTGTGTAGTGTATCCACAGGTGTGAGTCTGAAATCGATTTTAATAATATCAGCAAGTTCAATGAGCGGATCCAGGCTTTTATCATAAATGAAATCATCAAGAGCAATCGTGTAACCCTGCTTATGCATAAATCTGCAGGCATCTATAACTTCTGGAGTTGGCATCACATCTTCAAGAACCTCAATAACAACTTTTCTTTTTGCAAAAGATAGGGGGATTTTTTTAACAATCAGGTCTTCTGTAAAATTAATGAAACAGGGTTTGGTGCCTGAGATAATTTCTATCCCTTCGGTGAGGAAGGCGCTGGAAAGCAGGCTGGTGGTCGCACGTTCGCCATTGACACTGGTAAGTGTCGTTTCTTTTGTTCCCCTATAGAGGAGTTCGTAAGCATAAAGCTTTCTATGAATTGTGAAAATAGGCTGGCGTGCAATGTAAAAATCCATATGATTCAAGCTGATTAGTCAGCGTTTTTTTGTGCTTTTCTCAGGCGGTTTTCTTTGGCAAAGAAAATGGTTAGACGTTGTTTTATTTCCTCAGCGAGATTGAGGAAATGTAAGCCAAAGTTATTGTCTTCTACACGGATGACCTTAGCCTGGATCTGAACTGGATTTTCCGGGTCATCAAGTGCTATTGCAAGGAGTAACTTATCATCTGCCATGAACGGGGTTGTTGCACCGCTAATCGCGCATCCATTGGATGAAATATTGACCAGACGGGCCTCACCATTCTCATAGTCTGTCTTGTAGGTGAGTGGTCTGTCATACCCTGAGAAACGAAGGGCACTACGTTTCGATGTGGTTGTCTCTTTAGTAGCCATCAGGCTGTCTGTTATGTGCTGTATAGTATAGGCCTTCGCCAAATGAATAGATAAATACAATATAAAGGATAGGGTATTCACTGATGAATTGCAAATCACATTCAACACTGGAATGCGTGGCAAGCTGAGCCTGAAAGATTATATATCCGGGAATGTTGACTGTGCATCTATGTTATGTCAGGTGTCATGGACGGTGACTATGCGTGAAAGATCTGGTTTTAAAGAATTAATTGTTGACAAATATAGCCATAGCTGATGAGTAGAATGGAGCGCGAGGAGAACAGGGAATCTTTTATATGAGGTGAACGATGGAGCTCAACCGTTTTAGTGGTGCAAAAAATTATGTGTTAGATGAAGAACTGGCAAAGATAGTCAATATTTCAATAGCGCTGGAGATGCCGCTATTGCTCAAAGGGGAGCCGGGAACAGGAAAAACCATGCTGGCTCACGCGATTGCGAAATCACTTGATATGCAGTTGATAATCCTCAATGTGAAATCGAGCATGAAGCTGATTGAGGCGTTGTATCAGTATGACACCCTGACTCGCTTAAATGATAGTCGATTCGGAGATTCAACCCGTAATGTCAGTGATATCAGCGAATATATCAGAATGGGTAAAATCGGCCAGTCATTCACAGCTACATCCCGCTGTGTTCTGCTTATAGATGAAATTGATAAGGCTGAGACAGAATTTCAGGATGATATGCTCGACGTTCTCGACCAGATGCAGTTTGATATCATGGAGACGGATGAAGTGGTCCAGGCGAAGCAGAGACCAGTAGTTATAATTACCTCCAACGCCAAGAAAGATCTGTCTGATCCATTCCTGGGGCGATGTAACTTTCATCATATTGCCTTTCCAGAGCCGAAAATGATGCGTAAGATTTTGGGGGCACATTTCCCCGATCTGCACAGTAAACTTGCTGATAATGCCATTCAGGTATTTTACGACCTGCGCAGAATTGACGGGATTGAAAAAAAACCGGCTACGCGTGAACTCATTAACTGGATTCGAGCCCTGCAGGCTGACCCCGATTTTGCGCATGGTGACAGGCTTCATAAAGAGATTCCTTACCTTGGTGTACTGTTCAAAAAAAGTGGTGATTATGAGCGGTCGTCAAATGTGGTTTTGAAAAAACGCTTCTTCCGCTAAGGGAGGCTAAAGTGTTTATACAATTTTTTTATACTCTGCGGGATGTCGGTATCCCGGTAAGTCCAACAGCATTTTTGCGCTTTCATCAGGCAATGCAGAGCGGGCTGGTAAATTCGATAAATGATTTTTACATAACAGCCAGAACAATTCTGGTTAAGAGTGAAAAGTATTTCGATATGTATGACCGTGTCTTCGCCCACACCTTTGAAGGTGGCGAACTGATTGCGCCGGACGACGAAGAGTTTGATCTGCTGGCTTCAGGTCTGTTGCAGCAATGGCTGAGTAATCCGAAAGAACTTGCCAATGCGCTTGGTGTCGACGAAAAAAAACTGGCGGGAATGGGACCTGATGAACTCCTGGAATATTTCAAAAAACGTCTGCGTGATCAGGATGGCAGGCATGACGGTGGATCAAAGTGGATTGGTACCGAGGGCACCTCTCCGGTTGGGCATTCAGGGTATCATCCCGGCGGATTGCGGGTTGGTGGTGTATCCGGCTCTAAATCGGCCATAAAAGTTGCAGGTGAACGGCGCTACCGTGAATACGCAACTGATGGCCCCCTGACACGGCACACCATAGGAGAGGCGCTTAAACGTCTGCGGAATCTTGTACCGCAGGGAGTAAAAGATCGCCTCAATGTGGATGAGACAATCTATCGCACGGTAAAAAACGGCGGAGAGATTGAGCTTATTTTTGAGCGCGGTATTGTTGATCGGCTTAAGGTCGTGCTGGCAATAGATAATGGTGGCTGGTCAATGGAACCGCATGTGGAAATCGTCCAGACCCTTTTCACATATGCGGCTGCCCAGTTTAAAGATCTGAAAACCTATTATTTTCATAACACTATATACGATACTCTCTGGAAAGATCCGGCCAGAAGAAAACATCCTGTTTCGGTTGACAGCTTAACGCGACTCGATCCTGATACCAGGCTGATTATAGTTGGTGATGCATCTATGGCACCTTATGAGTTGATGTCGGCAGATGGTTCTATTTATGCATTTGAGAGGAGCGGTCAACCAAGTGTAGAACGGTTGAAACTGTTAGCGGATACGTTCAATCATGCGATCTGGCTCAATCCTCTCCCCGAGCGAAACTGGCCTTACACTCAAACTGTTAATGTTATTCGTAATATCTTTTCGATGTATGAACTCTCTTTAGAAGGGTTGGAACAGGGGGTTATGGAGCTTATGCAGAGATAAATTGTAACTATCCAGCAGTACACCACCTGCTCACGATCAAGGCCGTGCAGCTACAGCACGGTTGAGCAGTTGCAGCATGGAGTAGATTCAATTTCATTTACTCTATGCTTAATAGTTACGAAAAAATACGTGATGTTTTATAAGGTAAATGAGCGGAAAAATGGATGATTTGCAAAAGCGTATTGAGGAAATAACTCCTGAAATTCAGGAGTTTAGAAGAGAGTTGCATCAATATCCTGAACCGGCTTTTGAAGAGGAGAAGACTGCGGCCAGAGTAGTTGCACGTTTGCAGAAAATTCCGGGAATTCAGATAATCGAAGGTGTCGCAAAGACTGGTGTGGTGGCAACTATTGGAGCAGATAAAAGCGGGCCATGCGTCGGTCTGAGAGCTGATATGGATTGTCTCCGGATGGTGGAAAAAAACAGCTTTGACCATTGCTCTCAAAATGATGGATTGATGCACGCCTGTGGGCATGATGGTCATACCGCAAGCCTGGTTGGTGCAGCTCTGGTGCTTGGACAAATTCAGGACGAGTTGCAGGGGCCTGTTAAATGTATTTTTCAACCGGCAGAAGAAAATCATGGTGGCGCTAAAGTCATGCTGGATGAAGGCGTGCTTGAAAACCCGAAGGTCGATGCAATTTTTGGTATGCATGGAACAACAGCGCTACCGCTAAACCATATAGGGTTGCGTGACGGAGCGCTGATGGCTGCAAGCAGATATTTTACAATAACTATCCATGGCAGGGGCTGTCATGCCGCTTCGCCTCATCGTGGTATTGATCCTGTATTGATCGGTAGTCAGATTATTTGTTCGTTGCAATCCATTGTCTCAAGAAATGTAGGCCCACAGGATTCTGCGCTTATATCCATCCCGAAATTCACAGGTTCAACTGCACCAAACGTAATCCCTGAAAAGGTGACATTAGAAGGGACATTACGGGCACTGTCTGATACAAATCGTGCAATGCTGGAAAAGCGGTTGCAGGAAATGGTTGAGCACACTGCGGCTGCGTATGGCGGCTCGGCGGAAATTGCCTATTACGGTGGGTATCCATTGCTGGAAAATGATACCGATTCAGCGCGATTTGTTGAAAAGGTTGCTTCGGGTTTTCTGGATGAAAAAGCAATTGATATGAATTTGCCGCCTTCAATGGGTGCCGAGGATTTTGCGTTTTATCTGCAAGAGATACCTGGTGCATTTTTGTGGCTCGGTCTGCAACCTGAAGGTGAGCCTGCACCATCTTTGCATCACCCATGTTTTGATTTTAACGATAATGCTATTCCGGCTGCCATTCGGATGCATTGTGAGATTGCCAGAACGTTCAACCTGAGCTAAGATTCCGGTCCCGCAATGATTTATGTGATATGTTGTCAGCTTGAAGTTCGTTGCGGTTAACCAGCTAGAGATGAAAATTTAGAGAGGAATATAATGTCCAGTGAAATTACAGTTACCTTTCCGGGAAACCTGAAAGTAGAGGCGAATATAGGCGAATTTGTTATCCCGACCGATCAGCCGGAAAAATCGGGTGGAGACGGAAGCGCCCCATCCCCGTTTGTACTGTTTGCAAGCTCTATAGCTACCTGTGCCGGTTATTTTGCCTTGAAGTTCTGCCGTACTCGTGAATTGGATACCACCGGTATGAAACTCAGTATGAAATATGCATGGGATAAAGAGCAGAAGCGCTTTCCAAAGATGACTGTAGAACTCACTCTGCCGGATGGTTTTCCTGAGAAATATCGATCGGCTATTCTCCGTTCTATGGATCAGTGTGTGGTTAAGCAGCATATTCTCAATCCGCCTGAGTTTGATATAGCTATCGTATAATATTTTCCTATTCTTATCTGGAGTCTTTTGGAAGAAGGAGTTCTCCTGAAAGACTACCGAGAAGTGAAGTCTCACCATTATTACTCAGGGCGCGTTTTTAGTTATGCCGTATTTGCTTTTAATTTTAACCACCTTATTCTGGTCTGGAAATTTTGTTATCAGCAGGGGAATGCATGCGGATATTCCTCCATTGACCCTTTCATTCTGGCGGTGGCTGACAGCTTTTCTCATTCTTTCACTTTTTGCGGTAAAGCATCTCTGGAATCAGCGCGAGATAGCTGCAAAACATTATCGGTTTATCTGCATTCAGGGTGTGCTTGGGGTTGCGGGTTTTAATACGCTTATTTATCTGGCTATGCAGACCACTACAGCAATTAATGCGGTGCTTGTTAATTCCTGTATCCCTGTCCTTATAGCAGTCTGTTCGTGGATACTCTATCGGGAGGTGATGACTCCACGCCAGTGCTTTGGGGTTTTTGTCTCGCTATGCGGTGTGCTACTGATTATCGCGCGGGGCGAACTTAACAGTTTATTGGGAGTGAGCTTTAACCGGGGTGATTTGCTGGTGCTTATTGCCGCACTTCTCTGGGCACTGTATTCGGCAAACCTCAAACGCTATCCAAAGGATCTACATCCGATGGCATATCAGTCCGGGATAGTGCTTTCCGGATTAGTCGTGCTGCTACCCTGCTATCTGTTTGAACTCATGAGCGGAAAAGTTATGTCAGTCACTACCGCATCTGTATCCACAATTCTTTATGTGGCAGTTTTTGCATCGATACTTGCCTTTATCTTCTGGTCGAGAGCTGTGCGTGAGGTTGGTGCCAACAAGGCGGGGCCGTTTATTCATCTCATGCCGGTTTTCAGCACCATACTTGCCGTCATTTTTCTTGGTGAGAAGATTCATCCTTACCATGTGCAGGGAATCGCGATGATTTTTATCGGTATCACCATGACCACCTTTCGGGTTGGCAAAAAGCTTGTGAAGGTGTGATGGTACTACTGCCGGAGCCGACATATCGTCCCCCTTTTCCATTTACCAATGGTCATGCGCAGACGCTGTTCCCGACCTTATTCAGGAAGACGCCTCAGACGTGCCCGCATCGGGAACGAATTAGTACTCCGGATGGTGATTTTATAGATATAGACTGGCACAGGGCAGTAGACGGCAAATCGACTCGGCTTGCTGTAGTGAGTCATGGCCTGGAAGGAAATGCCCGAAAAAAGTATCCACTTGGTATGGCGTCTTATCTGACACGACGTGGCTGGGATGTTATCTGCCTGAATTTTCGTGGCTGCTCCGGCGAGCCTAATCGTTTACCGCGCTTTTATCATTCAGGAGTGACCGACGATCTGCACACCGTTGTTACTCATGGACTCGCAACGGGAAGATACACTTTCGCAGCACTCATCGGCTTTAGCATGGGAGGAAATCAAACGTTAAAATATCTTGGTGAAGATCCAGATAAGGTTCCGGCTGAAGTAGGTGCTGCGGTGACGTTTTCGGTGCCCTGTGACCTCGCTGCCTCTTCGAAGAGATTGGAGCGCATGGATAACAGCCTCTATATGCGATACTTCATGAAGGGGCTGAGAGAAAAAGTTATAATTAAGGCGAAGATGTTTCCGGAGCGTATTGACCTGGCCGGTCTTGATGCGATGAAAACATTTATACCTTTTGACGATAAATACACAGCCCCACTACACGGCTTTATTGATGCAGCCGATTATTATAGTTCCTGTTCTTCGACGCAGTTTTTACAAAATATTAAGGTCCCGGCTTTGATGGTGCAGGCAGCAGACGATCCTTTCCTGCCTGAATCGTGTTATCCGGTAGACATTGCGAATGCCAGTAAAACACTTCATCTTGAAATTCCACGATATGGCGGGCATGTCGGGTTTATTCAAGCCGGCAATGGCAACGTTTACTGGTCTGAGGAGCGGGCGGGCAGCTTTCTTCAGGACCTTGTCGGCTGAGCCTGAGAATGGTCCTATTTCTCCGGTTGGTGCGCATATGCACTGGCTGGTACAATGGTCATCTCTGTATTCTGCGGTGTTTCCCAGAACAACTTGAGCGCCGCAGTTCCTTTACGTTGAAAATAATCAATCCGAAGTGGATACCAGCCGGGTTCGTCTATCACAATAGAACCAATTTCTGATAACTGGTCTGAATGCTGTTTAGGATCATTCACGATGAGTGTGTCTCCGAGATAGAGCTGAAAACCATCATTGGAGAGAGCCTGAAATCTGTATTCACCGGTATGGTCAAAGTTAATAGCTCCAATCATACGTATTCCCACACCTTTGTTGGTGCCGCTATCAAAAACCATACCATTGCCAAACTGATGATTGAGCTTCAGGATAGGTTCACCCATTTCCCCCTTCTTGTGTGTTTTCTTAAACCCGGGGAGCTGTCTTAGATCTCTTGCATAGAAATTACGAAAGTAAAAAGGGGTTAAGCCGGGCTGCAATGTCTCTGCATCTTTTGCAGCCAGCGGCCTGGTAGTACTATCTATGCTGCTGGTGGGCGAAGCTTGCTCTTGGCAAAACGCGGGCTGTGACAATAGAAAAAAGGCGACTATCGTCAGCAGGCAACAACCTGTGGCTCGATTGTGTAAAGACATAGGACAGAAGGCTCCTGATGTTGAAGTTGATAGAAGTAGAACATCTGTGAAACATGTGATGCATTCCCTTGAATGCTGCTATTCTTTCTATATCAGCATTCAACTATAATCAGGGTATAACCCATCTTCAAGTAGTCCCGATCTGCGATCCCTCATGTACTGAAATAATTAAAATTGCCGTAATACCGATAATACACTATACAAACACCTTGTGCCTGAAGAGCGAATGACGGCAGCTGTATTATTACTGGTATTGCGGATTATTTAAAACAGATGAAGGAGTCGACAGCATGGTGGATAGCACAAGGTTTAAGACTGTACGATGGTCAATTTTTTCCATCCTCATTCTTACCTATATTCTGGTCTATTTTCATCGTATGGCTCCTGGAGTGGTGTCTGAATACCTGATGGCGGATTTCCAGACCACAGGAACCCGGCTTGGTGCTCTTTCTGCCATCTATTTTTTTGTGTATGCAGCAATGCAATTACCTTCAGGGGTACTGGCTGATACTCTCGGGACCCGAACGGCAATCATCGGTGGTAATATAACAGCAGGGCTCGGTTCTATACTCTTTGGTCTTGCAACGTCGTTTGAGATGGCATGTGCAGGCAGGTTTTTTGTTGGTCTCGGTGTCTCTGTGGTGTTTATCAGTATTATGAAAAATAATGCAGTCTGGTTTCATGCAAGGGTTTTCGGAGTGATGAGCGGCGTAACTCTGCTTATCGGAAATCTTGGGTCTGTTACAGCTGCAGGTCCGTTATCAGCCTTGCTTAACGTTTTTGCCTGGAGATCGATATTTATCGGCATTGGCATATTTTCTCTTCTTCTCGCTGTTGCAGGTTTTTTCATTGTACGTAACCGCCCTGAAGATTGCGGTTTCGAACCGCCGAATCCTCGCTTACGATCTGAAGATAGCCCTTCATTGGATGCCAGTTGGCTGAAAAATCTCTTAAGCGTCATTACCGTATTGCGGGTCTGGCCCGGTTTTTGGGTACAGTTCGGCGCAATCGGTGCACTCTATTCATTCATGGGGCTCTGGGGAGTTCCTTATCTGCGGGATGTACATGCTCTAAGCAGAGCTGATG
This sequence comes from Desulfosediminicola flagellatus, assembly GCF_005116655.2. Lineage (GTDB taxonomy): Bacteria > Desulfobacterota > Desulfobulbia > Desulfobulbales > Desulfocapsaceae > Desulfopila > Desulfopila flagellata. The sequence goes on from NZ_CP050698.1 coordinate 6,711,692, forward strand.
CTGCTCATTATATGACAGTAATGCTGCTCTCCTTTGCTGTAGGTGCGCTTTTTTTCGGTTGGTTTTCAGATAGAATTCGTCGTCGAAAACCGGTCATGATTGCGGGTATGCTACTCTATTTCTGCAGTTGGCTTATCCTGGTTTTCTCAGACTGGTCTGCAGGGCTGGGCGGCCAGTTGCTCTTTGGTGTGATGGGATTTGCAGGATCGTCGTTTGTAATTACTTTTGCCTGTGCAAAGGAAGTGATTAATCCTGAGCTATCCGGAATGGCAGTGAGTGTTGTGAATACCGGCTGTTTTATAGGAACTGCACTTATGCAGCCGTTATTTGGTTGGATAGCTGATAGTACCTGGGATGGTACCATCGTTGACGGCATCCGAGTGTATAGCAGTGCGGATTACCATAACGGTTTTCTGTTAATGCTGGTGTTTATAGGAGTAGGTCTGGTCGGTTCGTTTCTGGTGCGTGAAACCCGTTGCCGCAATATTACCGTCGACAGTTCTATTAAGGCATGATGCCTGAAATGACAAAAAAGATGTAAATTCATTAAGAGAGCAAGGTTGTGAATGAACTATCTCGGAGTTTTGGTGTACATGTAATTGATACTGGCTATCTGCGGGAAAACTTTGCCGCAAGTCACATGATAGTTGAAAATGGTAAGGCTGCATTTGTCGATGTTGGTACTTCAAATTCCTCTAAGTATCTCGTGCAGGCAGTCCATGCTGCGGGTTTAAAGAATGAGGATGTCCTCTATATTATTCTGACCCATATTCACCTCGATCATGCCGGAGGTGCAGGGCAGCTTATGGAGCTTTTCCCAAATTCCCGGCTGGTTGTACACCCTAAAGGAGCACGCCATATAATCAGCCCTGAAAAGCTGATCGCCGGAGCAAAAGCGGTATATGGTGAAGTAAAATTTTCAGCTCTCTATGGTGATATTATTGGGGTGAATGCAGAGAGGGTAATCGAAGCAAATGATGGTTTTGTGCTCGATTTTGAAGGCCGCGAGCTCCATTTTATAGATACACCCGGTCATGCCCGGCATCATTGCTGCATATGGGACCCGAAGAGTGGAGGTGTTTTCACTGGTGACACTCTTGGACTGGCGTATCCAGAGCTGCAACGTGCTGGAAAACGTCCCTTTCTTGTCTGCACCACAAGCCCGTCGGCTTTTGAGCCGGATGAGATGATTTCATCTATTGACCGAATCATGTCGCTTAGGCCGTCAACATTGTACCTTACCCACTTTGGGCCGATAAAGGTGAACGTTGAATCTATCAGAGTTTTGAAAAATATGGTGCTTACCCATAAAGAGGTGGGCTTGCAGGCTGGCGCAGATCACGCTGCATTGTCACAGGCCATAGACCGTCTATTTGTAGAAGCTTTTAGCGACTATCTTGATGGACACGAAACAGATGTTGATGCTAGAGCATTACTGGCCGGTGACGTTGAGATGAATACACAGGGTGTCATGGTCTGGATAAAACGCCAAGAGGAAAGTTGATAGCGACCTCATGAAAAAAGCTAGTCATGAACTCAGGGAACACTTTTTTATGGTCGTTCCCTAAGTTCATGATATTTTTCTGTTGTATATTTTCTCTATTCAAATTGTGATTTAAACGTTGTGAATTGCTGCTGTAAGTCATGCATCTCTTCGCGCAGTTCTTCCACCTGTTTTTCAAGCTCTGTTATACGGTCAACTGTTGCATTGCCTGGACGTATTATTGTTTGCACAGCTGATGAAGGCGTATCAACAGCAGTTTCAGCAGGAACTTCCCCCATAAGATGCGCATAACGTGATTCTTTGCGACCTGGTTCTTTGGGCAGCATCATCACCAGCTCCATATCCTCAAGGCTTGTAATACTAGTCTTTACTTCATCAAGGTCCTGAAAGGAAAATAGCCGCTCGGTACGACCACGAATTTCTCCTACGGTCTGCGGGCCGCGAAGCAAAAGCACACAAAGTATTGCCTGCTCACGGTTAATAAGCTTCAAGCTGTCGGAAAAAATCTGTTCATATTTAATCGCGCGGCTTACGTTACTCTGTCTTACCAGTTTCATTTCACGTAGTGAGTCAAGTGCCGAGATAACCGTCTCTTCGTCATAGGAGACCACCGGGTTCCTGTTCGATTTCTGGTTGCAGGCATTTGTTAAGGCGTTTAGCGTGAGGGGGTAATAGTCCGGGGTTGCCATCTCTTTTTCCATAAGACACCCGAGAATCCTGGCTTCTGTATCTGTGAGTAGTATATCCATGTAATATCCTGATAGGTATTAAGAGGCCGTCGGAGAATGGCCTTTCTGCGGAGTCTCGCTTCGCTTGCTTACCTGCTACACTCTTCGGAATTTTCAAAAATAATGCTTGAAATATCAAGCGTATGACTGCGCTTGTTTGTGTTGAAATTCCTCAGTTTGAGAAGAAGCAACCATTCTCGGACAGCCTCCTTAGGTAAAAGTAAACGCTGATTACACGTATGAGCTTTTTTAGGAGTCAACTCAGATTTTTACCATGGACCATACCTCTATGACAACTGCATTGAGCAGAATATAACCTGATAGTTGCCTTACAGAGAAACAGGAGTATTGGGTGAATATGTATGAAGTTATACAAATTGGAGGACGATACCTCGGGAGTGTGTCAAGTGGAAGGAAGTGAAAGAGTATGAAACCCAAAACGCTCCGAGGAGGCAGAAGAAGAAAATGACCTCCCCGGAGCAGTGGGCCTATTGAACTGGATTCTTTTTAGCGTCTGGTCCAAGACTCCACTCGTACCAGGAGCTGTCAAAGTTGCTGATGTTTTCCCAGCCCATCATATGGGCAAAATAGAAGGCGAGACTAGACCTCCAGCCGGTACCACAGTAGAAGGCAACATGTTTGTCTGCAGTGATGCCATTCTCTGCCCACATGATTGCAACTTCTGCTGTCGATTTGAATGTTCCATCTGCATTGACATAGTTTTCCATAGACCATGGACCGTCTCCAGCCTTGCCCCAGTGCGCATTTTTTACGCGGCCCTTGGAAGGGATATAGGAGTAAGGTGCAGATATGCCGTCATATTCTTTTTTGGTACGAATATCCGCCAGGATGAAGTCATCACTGTTTGAATTTATGGCGGTCCGGACAAATGGAATATCAACCAGATATTCAGGGTGTAATGGCTTATTGGTGCCGAAACTCTTTACAGGCTTTCGAGCAGTAGCTTCTGTACTTACAGGAAAGCCAGCTTTTTTCCAGCTTTCCAGTCCACCATCAAGCAATCGTACATCATCTACTCCGGCATACATCAAGGTCCATGCAAGGCGGGCAGCGGCTGTGGGATCCTTGGCATAGATGACAACTGAACTGTCGATGGTAATACCCATGTTAGCTAGGGCTGGAAGGAGGAATTGGTCGGGATAGATATTCCACCAGTTAGCTGGCAATGTATCGTCAGAACTCAACCCTTTTGCCAGGTCTTCCTCAGCTGTTGTGCTTCTGCCGAGTTCTTCAGGTTTGGTTGTCGATCGTGCCTTGAATGTGTCATATTCTAATTCGTCAGTGTTTACATGGAAAGAGCCCGGAATATGTCCTTTGTTATAGTAATCTTCGGGTCCACCCCAGCCGACTTCAATAACAAGCTGACTTGACGTGCTGTTTTGCAGTTCCTGTTCCAGAGCCTTAGCGGTTATAAGTCCCTTGCGCACATCGCTCTGCATTGCTGCTGAGAGTGAGAGTGGGAGAATAAATACGGCCAGCATCATGGCTGTAAATAGTGTTTTGTTCATGTCAGGTCTCCTGAGATGGGTAAATAATTATTAATGCCGTGCATCTATGCCATGGAATCACTATGAAGTCCAACTGGAAAAAGCTATGGTAGGGGTGAACTGGATAGGGGAATTAGATGAGTTATGCTATATAGTGCCTGGCCAAATCCGCCAACAGTTCCAATTTCTTCGTTGGCCGCCACTTTTACGACTCCGGTAAGCGAGGTACGAGACTCCGAGATACTTTGTGTATTCATTCGGCTAAAATTATCGCCCGCCTTGAACTTGAAAAAAATAGCAGGTTTTTGTTCAGGCACTAATGAGACGAAGTGTGACTCATGTGGTAGCTGATCGTGTGAGGTTGCCCTGAACTTGTAATTTTCAGTAATTGAAGTAAGGTGGGGGCTTGTTGGAAAAGCACCATTTTCTTCCGAACTTCACCACGGTAACAGCGTGGCGTGTGTCCATAAACCCATAAATAACGTAATTACAATGCCGTTTGCACCAATCAGGAAACAGCAGATCTCGGATCTGGTCTTTGAACAGCTACGCGAAAGTATCTACCGTGGAGAGCTGAAAATAGGTGAAAGACTTCCTTCAGAACGTGAACTCGCCGAAATTATGGGCGTCAGCCGCTCATCTGTACGCAAGGCCATAGCAGAGCTTGTGGGGATGGGGTATGTGGAAAATCGTAAAGGTCAGGGCACATTTGTTAAGCTTCCCGAAGCGAGAGATCCTGCCGATCCGTTTGCCTATGTGATGTCACCAGGACAATCGTCTCTTGATGAATTGATGGAGGTGCGTATCGGGCTTGAATGCCAGGGGGTTGCTCTGGCCGCAGAGCGGGCCAACGAGATGGATATAACTTTTCTTGAAATGGCTTTTTCTGAGATGAATGACTGGCAGCCAGACCGTGATCGGGCGAAAGATGCCGATATGAAGTTTCATATGGGTATTGCTTATGCGACCCATAATTCAGTTCATGTCGATCTGACCAGGCGTTTTTATGACTATATGTTTCATGGAATAAATAAACTGCATTCCCTGTTGTATGAAAAAAACAGGAATCTCGGCATCATTGATCAGCAGCATTTCAAAATTCTAGACGCAATAAAATGCAAAGATGGTGAGAGCGCCAGCCGCTATATGTTACAGCACATCACGTTTCTTCGAGTGTTTTTGAAAGAGACTGCTGAATCTGAGTAATGTGTGGTTATGAGAAGCTTTTCCGGGTACTGGAAATGCTCATGTAGCTGTAAATGCAATCTAAATAGTGCCTGAGCGAAGAAGTTGAGGAAAATTGCGGTTTTCGGTCGTGCACTAAATATCAAGAAAGTTTTTCAGTAACCCATACGTAAATCCCCAAAGGTAGTAATCTTCCAGCGGAAAGGCTGGGAAGTACCGATTGGGAAGCACTTCGGCTTCCACATGCAGTCTCTTATTCTGAAAGTCACGAGTGGTGAGCCAGCAGTAACTCTGTATCTCTTCCTGGTCCAGTTCAAGCTGCGGTCTTTTCTCGAGCTGAAATACGAATGGCTGCACCAGGATTGGGGAGTTTACCCTGCTGCCAGCGAGGCTCGGAGGAAGCTTTGTTAGAACTGATTCTGCTGGAAGAGTAATGCCGGTTTCTTCGTAGGTCTCTCGTTTACAGGTTTCCATCAGATCACTATCGATTTTCTCGCGCCTGCCGCCGGGAAATGAAAAATGACCGGACCACGGGTCACCAGGATTGGTGCTGCGACGCAAGAGTAGGAAGCTGTCTTCAGGCTCAGTGACTCGAATTATGGCTACTGCTGCAGTTGGTGGTGATGGCATAATCAACTCTGGATGTTAATGTTTTCTTAGTATTGGTTATTCTTTAAACCTAACGTTTGTATTGTAAAACGCAAGGACGATAAACCGGTAATATTTTCGTCGACGACTGAATGTTTTTTCCCAGAAGATGAATTTCGTTTTGTTATTGTGTTGTTTTTGCACTGTTTGTCCGGTTAAGATGAACTATTGATTATCACATTGGAGTATAATCTTTTCTGGGTTGAATGAAGGCAAAATTTGCAGTCACAATGAAGGAGAGTTCAATGGGACATAATGTTGCAGTTTTTCAACAGTATCCGTTTACGGTGGGGCAAAAAATCAGAATAGAAGGGAAACGCCGACGCGGGGACTGGGAGGTCGCAGCAATTTCTGAGAAAACTGTAACGCTCCGATGTCCAATTTCACACAAAGAGTTTGAGTGGAATAGGTTCTGCTATCTTGTTAATGAAGAAATTGACGCCGTCTGGCCACAAAAGGATTGATTGCCTATGTGCCTAATTCTCTTTTCTTTTAGACATGCCCCCGGTTACAGGCTGGTGCTTACAGGCAATCGCGATGAATTTCTTGCGAGGCCAACTGCGCCTCTTGCCTACCATTATGACGATGATGGCATCCTTTGTGGTAAAGATCTGCGGAGTGGCGGAACCTGGCTGGCAATAGCAGAAGATGGCCGGATGGGAGCAATTACCAATTTCAGGGATCCAGCCAGGGTGATGCCTGCGGCACCGTCCCGTGGTCAAATCATACTGGATTATTTGCGATCGGCTGAATCTGCAAAGGATTTTCTTTCCTGCCTAAACAGGGAGGCAGCGCAATACAACGGATTCAATCTTTTGCTCGCAGATAATGACAATCTTTTTTCCTATTCTAACATTACGACTAAAATAGAGAAGCTTGAACCGGGAATCTATGGTTTGTCAAACCACCTGCTGGATAGTGACTGGCCAAAAGTTACCAGAGGGAAGAAGCTATTTCAGGAGTGTATTGAAAGTAGATCGCATATTGATATCGAAGCCCTTTTCAAGATGCTTACCGATTCATTCATTCCAGATGACGCTGAGTTGCCTGAGACGGGAGTCGGGCTTACCTGGGAGAGGATTCTCAGCCCGCTTTTCATACACAGCTCTGATTATGGAACCAGATCCTCAGCAGTGGTCAGCATAACTGAAGATGGATTGGTGCGTTTTGACGAGCGTAGTTATACGCATGGAAGAGAAATTACAGAATCAGGGAGGGTCGGTTTTACACTGCAGGTGGATAATTGCCGTAAATTAGCAAAGAGCTCACTTAATTCCTGCGACGTTTAGGATGAGTGGTTAATTGTTCATTTCGAAAGACATAGGCACCGTTCGCCCGATCTGCGAAATATCTCTTAAGAGTCTGTGCGATTACGGTGAAGGCAATGTTATCCCAGGGGATATCTTTTTCAGCAAAAAGGCGCACATCTTTGCTTTCACGCGTTGTCTCAAAGTTTGGTTCGGATAAGCGGCAACGGAACATCATATAGAGTTGGTCTACTCCGATAAGGTCTGCAAGGTAGTACGGTACAAGATCATATACTATCGCTCTGCTCTCTTCCCATGTTTCCCGTCGGGCTCCTTCCAGCGCAGATTCACCATTTTCAAGATAGCCTGCAGGGAGTGTCCACGCATTGCGTCGTGGTTCTATATTACGAAGACAGAGTAATATCTTCCCATGCCATTCAGGGATACATCCCACGACCACGCGGGGGTTCTGATAATGTATTACTCCACAGTTTGTGCAGTAATACCGCTCCCTGTCTTCATTCTCAGGTATGCCTTTGCTTATTTGAGATCCGCAGTTGGAACAGAAATTCATATGTCTGGAACTTTTGGTGTTTTGTGTTTTACGGTGTTCGTATAACGTTAGAACGCATTTGGGCCGGTTATCTCTGAGAGCAGGGTATCATCGGCGAGATCAATGCGTGAGATAATTGTGTCCGCTTTTGTGTAATCTGACCCGGTAAGTTTGTTGTTAGGTATTGCTATCCCGATCATTCCGGCAGCCTTAGCAGCTAAAATCCCGGGTTCTGAATCTTCAAAAACTACACACTCACGTGGGGCAACTCCTAACAACTCAGAGGTATGCAGGTATATTTCGGGGTCGGGCTTTTTACGGATGACATCGTTTCCACCGACAACATGATCGAAATAGTGAGCAAGGTGTAACGTATCAAGAATCGCCTGCAATTCAATTGTATCTGATGATGAGGCAATTGCCAGGAAGTATTGGTTGTGATATCTGGATAAAATTTCACGGACTCCTGGAAGAATCTCAATTCTGGGTATTCGTTGCAGGTAGAGTCGCTGCTTAATCTTCAATAACTCAGATACATTCGTTGAAAGAGCATGCTTATTGATATGGTCTTCGGCGAGTTTTTCGTTGCTTACACCGATGTATGCAGCAAAATCTTCAAAGGAAAATGATTCTACACCATAAAAATGAAGAGTTTCTTTCCACGCTTCGTAATGGAGAATTTCAGAATCAACCAGCGTGCCGTCCATATCGAAAATGAGGGCGCGGATCATATCGATTTTACCAGGGTAGCAGATAACGGTTTAGCTAAAAGCATGTGGTCAGATACCTGTTATTTGAGGGGGAGTCGCTTTTTCATCACCCTTAATACTGCCACTGATCATAGCCTGGATCATCTGCCGTTGCTGCAGACTTCGAAGTTTAAAGCTGATGCCTACCCCGTGGGTGTCCTGGCGAACCACGGTGCCATCGATGGTACAACGTGATTTGAGTTTGGGAGAGGTGAGGGTTAATGTAAGTGTCTGGTCCATATTGAGTTCCTGATCTGTTTCAATATAGGCCCCACCTAGACTGATATCCCGCAAGGAACAGTGTCTTTGTACATTTTTTGCATTATAATCAAGGGCAATCAGGAGATCGTACCGTCTATGCACCCTGCTGTTTTTCATAGTGTGGTTTTTCTCATCATCGAGTTGACCACTTTCCATAATAAGCATCATGAGCGGAATAGAAATTTCGGGCTTTATAGTCTGTGGTGAATAATCGATGTCAATAAAGACATTTTTCCACGACATTATCTGTAAAGCAGCGTCCTTTCCTGTCGAAAGATTTTCCCTGGCAGCGAGTAACTGACCTTTCTGAACCCAGAGGTAGCCAACGTTATCTTTTGAGGTGATTTGCAAAGTACAGGTTTTGCCCTCGAGTTCCATCATCTGTAGAAAAGTTGAAAGATTAATACCACGGAGATGACCACCATAATCGATCTGTAATTCAGTGAACACACGTTTGGTGAGCATGCTAATGTCGTGTGTCTGGTCAAGGTGAATCACAGAGGGGATTCTGCTGATCTTAGCACGCAACAGTGGCTGAGCATTATTGGTCATGACCATGACCTTTATTGAAGGATATTCTCTGCTCAGTCTGGTTACAAGTTCAAACCGGGAAGGTTCTTCGGCTCGTAGCGTTGTGATGACTACACGTATTTGCACGGTTTGCACCATTTCAAGTGCCATTTTGTTGTCTGTAGCCGTGTGAATATCAAGAAAGCCTCCCTGACACTTGAGCAATCCTGTCAGAGTTTGAAGCATGGTCCGGTCACCGTCGACAATGAGTATATTGTTTATCATATCTGTCAGTAATAGGCTTGAATAGCAACTGTAGTTCAGTTCTTCCTGTATTGGAAATTGCCGGTCACATGAATTTATTATGAGGGGTGAGATGTCATTGTATCGCGATATTAGATGGTTATGCAACATAAATAAGAGGGGGCGGGATAGCGTAACGTACCGCTCCCTCATTGTACCGCTCAAACGTATTACAACTACAGGCTAAAGTCCTATGTAGTTTCCACTCGAAAACTGTTCTTTCTATCTAACTCTCGGAGTCTTCGCTTACCTCATTGCTCTTAAAAAATTTTCCTCACAGGTTAGCATAGACTCCAATTTCATGTATATGGCTGTGGTAAAAGCTATCGAGAGTGCCTCGGTGAACATGAAAACTCCTCGTTTCGGGATGAAGCCTCTTTACTTGAGCCAGGCTGTCAATTTCTCAATGGCTATAGTGATACGTGTGCAATAGGTTTGGAGAAACTCATCTGAGAGAGGTTTGCTCATCGATTGATTTTCAAGAGCTCTCAGTGCTCTTTCACCATCAAAGTCGACAAAGGCGAGTCTTGCCTGCAGGTCACGGGGGGTCATGCCAAAAGCACTTCCTGGAAGAATGGCAACACCTGTTTCTTCTAAAATCCTGTTGCAGAGATCTTCACTGGTTGTGATGTTGCGTGAAGCCAGCAAGTCAGTGAACGGAGTGAAGTCAGGGAAGAGGTAAAATCCTCCTTCGGCAGGAGTTACCTTAACACCGGCTTCCTGTAGGTTTCTGCAAATATACTCGCTGAGAGCATGGAGGATTCTGCGTGATTGGGCAAGGTATGTTTCAAGCCATTGACCGCCCTGGAATGCAGTTATAGCAGCATGCTGAATCGGGGCACTGGTTGATGTGAATGTTTCTGATGCGACAGCAGCCATACCTTGCTGAAGCCATTCAAGTTCCTTAGGGAATGCAAAGAGGCCAAGTCTCCATCCTCCTGCACCACACCATTTGCTCAAGCCACCGCTGATAATAGTTCCTTCAGGATAGTATCTGGCAATAGACTTATGGCTGGCGCTAAAATTCAACTCACCATAAATCTCGTCAGAAAGTAGAATAACATGATATTTTCTGGCGGTGGCAGCCAGTTCTTTCAGCATCTCATCCGGGTAGCTTCTGCCTGTCGGGTTGTTGGGATAGTTGAGAATAAGGATGCGCGGTTTCGTGGGGTCTTTTCTGCAGAGTTCCTCAAGGTCATCGGGAGTCAGGAGCCAGCCGCTTTCCTGGCTGGTTTGTACCCAGCGGACCGGCCTGCCGATTATGTGGGCCTGGGGTGCGTAGGAAACCCAGCTTGGGATAGGAATGACAAGATCTCCATAGTAGACCAGTTGCAGGAGGAACATGAGTTCTTTGGAGCCGGGTCCGACAAGTATATTCTCCCATTGATAATGAAGCTGATGCTTATGGTGAAGATAGAGTGCAATTGATTGCCGGAGTTCCTCCAGTCCGTTGACTGATAGATAATCCTTCTGGCCGGCGTTATCGCGAAGTGCCTGAACTACAGGTTCGGGTACCGGAAAAGGTGACTGCCCGAGGCCGAGTTTGTAGACATCTTTTCCCTGCTTGAGAAGCTCCCGGCTTAGCTCGTTGATAGCAAGAGTAGGAGAAAGTGGGAGACCACGTACATTGAGGTTGAGATGTACTTCGTGTTGATACTTCTCAAGTGTGGCATTCATGCAACGCCTCCTGAAGGGAGAAATGTGAGTTTTATGGAATGATAAAAATTATGAAAACTGGGCCATTTGAGCAGAGATTAATTACAACTGATTCTCATGTCGATATACTTATCTCTTTTTCGATTTTTTGATAATTCATTTTTGCATTTTAAAGTATTTACTTGTGGTCGCTGCAAATTGGCGACTGATCACCCGTTCATGTAACTGCGCTATATATGCATGCAGAGCTGGTTGATCAAGCCGCAGCGCTATCTCATTGGACCGTCATGTGTATCAGGTATGTGTGCCTGTAACTCCATCGTCTATTACCGGCCCATCCATAAGATTCTAATAATGCCTGACCTTTTTCAGGGTATTGCGGTAAACTGAAGATACGAGGTTACAATATTTATTATACGCAGAAGAGGAATGTCAGCTGTGTGTCTGTGGTAAAATTCCCGCATACCTCGATTCCGATCGATGCACCGTGATTTCGGGGAGAAACGGGATAATTCTTTTAGGGTGACAATGAAAAACACAGGTAATATGAAAATGTCGGCCACCGAGCGCTCCTGGGTGTTATATGACGTCGGAAACTCCGCATTTGTGCTGATAATGGTTACAGCAATTATGCCTATTTTTTTTAAGGATTATGCTGCAGCCGGAATACCTGCCGCAACTTCAACAGCAAACTGGGGATTTGCAAATTCTGCAGCATCGTTGATACTTGCGATACTGGCACCCGTACTTGGGGCGATGGCCGATTACAAAAAGAAGAAAAAACTTTTTTTCTCAGGTTTCATGGTGCTTGGGCTGTGTTTTACCCTGGCACTTCTTTCGGTCAGCGAAGGACAGTGGTTGCTCTGTCTGGTGTTGTTTGTTCTGGCACGGGTCGGTTGGGCCGGTGCTAATGTTTTTTATGATGCTTTTATTACTGATGTGACTACTCCCGAGAGGCTGGATGCTGTTTCAGCGAGGGGCTATGGCTGGGGCTATATCGGTAGTGTTATCCCTTTTCTGGTTGTTATTTCCCTTATTCTCTTAGCAGGAATGTCGGATGGGTTACCTATTGGTCAAGTGAAAATCGGATTTGCGGTTGTAGCAGTCTGGTGGTTGTTGTTTTCGATCCCCCTTTTAAAAAATGTCCACCAGACACATGGAATCCCTGTCTCTGAGACGCCGGTTCGGGATAGTTTCTCACGCCTTTTCAAAACACTTACGAATATACGCAAGCATAAGCAGGTGTTCCTCTTTCTTGCAGCATATTTCTTTTATATTGACGGAGTTGGTACCATAATTAGTATGTCAACGGCCTATGGTCGAGATCTGGGATTTGGCGTTACTTTGTTGATTGTAGTGCTGCTTTTTATTCAGGTTGTGGCTTTTCCATTTGCTCTGCTCTTTGGACGGCTTGCAAGTCGGTTTTCGACTAAAAGAATGCTCCTTGCAGGAATCGGTGTCTATTGTCTGGCTACCTTAATTGGGTTTTTATTACCTTCCATTAGTGATATCGGCTTGAAAACTGCACTTTTCTGGCTTATCGCTTTTCTTGTGGCATCCTCTATGGGTGGGATTCAAGCGCTGAGCCGCAGTTATTATGCCAGGTTGATTCCTGCAGATAAAAGTGCAGAGTTTTTTGGTTTTTACAATGTGTTTGGTAAATTTGCCGCAATAACCGGCCCGTTTCTCATGGGTGTGGTTGGACATCTTACGGGGCATACACGTTGGGGAGTTCTCAGTCTGCTCTTTCTCTTTATTGCAGGTGCGCTCCTTTTATTGAAAGTTGAAGACCGCTAACCGGTCTGATGGCGTGAGTATGGAAATTTAGTCGTATTTTAGTGAAGAGGTTTGAGTAATGTCGCTGTAATTCTGATTTATATGTGTTGCTTTCTGATGGTGTTGTATAGAGGTGACTACGCAATTCGAGCTGGATCTTTTAAGATTTTGTAAAATTTTCAGGTGAGAAATGGAACGGACACAGAGCGCTGATTTTCTGTTGGAGATTGTCACCGGTTTGATGCAGGAGCTGCATCCCGATGCTTCCCGTTACACTGAGATAACTCTGGACAGCGGATTGGATCACGATCTCGGCCTTGACAGCCTGGCCAGGATGGAACTGCTGAGTCGTCTGGAAAACGAGTATGGTGTGCGACTGTCTGAAAATTCAATGGTTGCAGCTGAGACGGTGCGTGATCTGCTGAGAGCACTTCAGCATGCACATCCGCTTGAGGTTACGGTAGTTAAAGAGCGGAGGGCGGGGAATGACACTGTCGCCAGTCGCCGTAAAATTGGACTTTCGGGTGCCTCAACACTGATTGATGTCCTTGGTGAACATGCTCGACTCCAGCCTGAAGCCGGTCATATTCTTTTTCTAGATGGTGAGGAAGAACTGCCTATAAGTTATGGCATGCTGCAGCGGGAGAGCTTAAAGGTCGCTACCAGGCTTCGTGAAATGAACATTGGATATGGTGATACTGTAGCAATTATGCTTCCCACCTGTCCTGATTATTTTTACAGCTTTTTCGGAGCGCTCTATTGTGGCGCAATTCCAGTTCCATTGTATCCTCCGGCGCGACCTACTCAGATTGAGGAGCATGTTCGAAGGCATCGAAAAATACTTGCTAATGCAGGTGCAAAGATTCTTATAACAGTTTCAGAAGTTCGACCGGTTGCACGGCTTATTATGAGTCAGGTGCCTGAACTTACAACTATCCTTACTCTTAACGAGCTTTATTCAGAGCATATCGAGCAAATTCCGCTCAGTCACCAAGAGCAGGATATCGCATTTTTACAGTATACTTCCGGTAGTACCGGTGATCCTAAAGGGGTCATTCTGACTCATGTAAACCTGCTTGCCAATATTAGGGCAATGGGAAGGGTATGCAAGGTGAGCGCCGATGATGTTTTTGTCAGTTGGCTGCCGCTTTACCATGATATGGGGCTGATTGGTGCATGGTTCGGCAGTCTGTGCCACGGCTGCCGTCTGATAGTAATGTCACCACTCTCCTTTCTGGCTCGACCACAACGTTGGCTTCGCACTATAGAGCGTTTTGGTGGAACGCTCTCAGCATCCCCGAATTTTGGTTATGAAATATGCGCGACCCGACTTACAGACAAGGATATTGATGGCCTGGATCTCAGTTCATGGCGGATGGCATTTAACGGGGCGGAACCTGTTATTCCTGCAACGATGCGACGGTTTGAGAAGCGGTTTAGGTCATATGGTCTAAAAAAAGGGGTACTTGCCCCTGTTTATGGACTGGCGGAATCGTCTGTCGGCCTTGTATTTCCATCACCTGGTACCGGGGTGAAGATTGACCTGATCAGGCGTGAGGAATTCACGAGTTCGGGTAGAGCCCTACCTGCTGGGGAAAATGACCCATCTGTTCTCGAATTTATTTCTTCGGGAAGACCTCTCCCCGGTCATCAAGTAAGAGTGGTAGATGATCAGAACCGTGAAGTGCCGGAAAGAAAAGAGGGACGGCTGCAATTTAGAGGTCCGTCAGCAACGAGCGGCTACTTTAGAAATCAGGATGAAACCCGAAAGCTGTTCTGTGGAGATTGGCTTGAGACTGGCGATTTAGGATATGTTGCAGCAGGAGAATTGTTTCTTACAAGCAGGCAGAAAGATATAATTATCCGTGGCGGAAGAAATATTTACCCTCATGAACTCGAAGACGCAATTGGGGATATTGATGGTATTCGTAAAGGGTGCACGGCGGTCTTTGCCAGTCAGGATAAGGAATCTGCAGAAAAACTGGTGGTGCTTGCTGAATCTCGAAAAAAGAACAAAGAAGATGTGCAGTTTTTTAAAAAACAGATCAACGAAATAGCGGTGCAATTGACAGGCATGGGGCCGGATGAAATAGTTATCAGTCCTCCTGGAACAGTGCTCAAAACCTCAAGCGGGAAGATCCGCCGTTCGGCATGCAGGCAGGTATATGAGTCCGGCCTTATTGGCCGAAAAAAAGCAACGGTACGCTTACAACTGTTGCGCATGGGGCTTGCTTCTGTTCTGCCTACGGTAAAACGGTCAATTAATCAAATCGGCGCGTTTTTTTATGCTGCATATTGCTGGATTATCCTGGGGATCGGCGGAGTAGTTGTCTGGTGCCTTATGATGATAATGCCAGGCGGGAAAAGCTGCTGGAGGATCGCTGGAGCAATGGTGAGGCTACTATGCAGGATGGCTGGGATTACTGTTACTGTGGAGGGGAGAGAGAATTATCCCGATGGTAAGCAGTGTATCCTCGTTAGTAATCATATGAGTTACCTTGATTCTATTATCCTGACGGGTGTGCTGCCTGAATATGTCAATTTTGTGGCCAAAGCTGAGCTGGCCAAAAATATTTTCCTCGCTCCTGCCTTAAAAAAACTCGGTGTATTTCTGGTGGACAGATTCGATGCAGCTCAGGGGAAGGAGGATACTGAGAAAATTGACAGAGGGATTAACAGAGGGATGCGGCCGCTGTTTTTTGCCGAGGGAACCTTGCAGAGGATGCCGGGATTATTGCCATTTCATATGGGGGCATTTGTACTTGCCTGCGATGAGATGTTACCGATAGTACCGATAGTGATCAAGGGCTCGCGCAATGTGTTGCGGGGCGGGTCATGGTTTCCGCGCAGGGGCAGAATTCAGATTACTATTGGTTCACCATGCAACCCTACAGGATCAAACTGGCGTGCAGCAATAGAATTACGTGATGAGATACGCAGGTTTATGCTCAGGTGCCTTGGCGAGCCTGATCTTGCTGGCGAATACACATCACTATTGCAGCTGGATATACAACGGCCCGAGGGGAACACTAAAAATACTATTGAATAAACGGGAAGAGTATCAAGCAGGCTGGGAGCAGTAATGGATGTAAGAAACAGTGATAAAATATTGAGAGCATTTCTAACTTCACCCAGCTACCTCAAGCAGTCTGGATGGTTGTGTTCGATGGAGTGTGGAGAAGTGATTGATGCAAATCGGCAACCTATCCCGTGGTTGACCTATCCCGCTCTTGATTTTTTGCGTGAAAGAGTGTGCCATTCAATGGCTGTTTTTGAATATGGCAGTGGCAACTCGACTCTTTGGTGGAGTGAGAGAGTGTATAAACTTGTCAGCTGTGAACATGATAAGGAGTGGTATGCGAAATTTCGCACGATTGTGCCTGAACAGATCACCTATATCTTCAGACGATGCAAAGGTGGCAGTGAAGATTATGCACGTGAAATTACCCATTATCGAAAGACCTTTGATATTCTGGTTTTAGATGGTCGGGAGAGAGTGAAGTGCGCCATAAACGGTGTGCAATCACTTAGAGATAATGGTGTTATCCTCTGGGATAATGCTGATAGAGAAGAGTATCTGGAAGGGTATGATTACCTTCAGGCAAAGGGGTTTAAGCGCCTTGATTTCTGGGGGCTTGGTCCACTTAGCACCAGAAAATGGTGTACTTCTGTTTTTTACAGATCCAGTAATTGTCTTCGTATCTAGGACTTTGTCCGAGAATAGGCATTTGGGCCAAAATCAAAACATTTTCAAAAAACAAGCGCAGTCATATGTTTGATATTGTGAGCATTGTTTTTTGGTAATAACGAAGAGTTTGGAACAAAGGCCATCCTCCCCAGCTCCTCGTGATTTTTGCAACAATAATTCCCCAAATATCAAATGTATGAATGCGATGCTTCTTCTCGAAATTCTTCGATTTGAGAAAAAATGTTTACCACTGGACAGCGTCCGGGGAGTTGGCTGGATAGAGCATTTTTGCTTCAAATCAGTACATGTTGCGGGTAAGGCTAAACAATTACCTGCCCCCGGGCGCTTGGAAAAGTGCATCTGATACGATAAGCTTACAGGAGATTACTGGGAATGGCCTGAAAATCCAGATATTCGGGTTCCGGGTTCATGTTGTGTAGAATTATCACCGGATACATATATGAGTAAACAAACTCACATCCTGATAGCTGAAGACGAAGAGTTTGTACGTGTGCCTTTGGGAATGTTTCTTGAACGCTCCGGGTACAAGGTCTCTTTTGCTGTTGATGGTGAAGAAGCTCTGGAAAAACTGAAGGAATTGAGCCCGGATGTAGTGCTGTCAGACCTCAATATGCCTAAAGTGAATGGTTTTCAGCTCCTTGAAGAAACCGTAAAGACACGACCACGACTACCGGTAATTGTCATATCAGGAGCAGGAACTCTTGAGGCAGTTTTGCGGGCACTTCGCAGTGGCGCCTGGGACTATCTTGAAAAACCGATAATAGACTATGACCTGCTGTTGCACTGTATAGAATCTGTACTCGAAAAGCGTAAGTTGATGCAGATGGCGGAAAGGTATCAGCAACTTTTTGAACAAACTAAGCGGGCAAGAACAGAGGAGCGTGAAGAGGAACTCAGGATACGAAAGATTATTGAAGAGCAGTTGCTGAAATCAAAACAGGAATGGGAGGAAACAGTCAATTTCCTGCCAGACCCGATAGTTCTGTATACAAGGGATCACCGGATAATCCGCTTAAACGCGGCGATGGCTGAAGCTCTTGGAGTTGATGCTGCTGATGCTGTTGATATGCGGTTGTGTCTGTTTGATAATTGCCAGGGAAGAACTGCTGATTCCTGCCCGCATAATCTCCTTATGGAAACAGAAGAGCCTATAACAAGTGAGTTTTTTAGTCAAAAATCAGGGAAGTACTATGAAGTAAAAGTGTTGCCCTTCTATGAATTATGGGATTCAAGGGTTTCCGGGTCTGTCCTGCATGCAAGGGATATCTCAGAGCGAATCGCTGCACAAAAAAAAGAGACTGAGTTGCAGACGCGTATATTGCAATCGCAAAAGCTTGAGTCTGTAGGGCAGCTAGCTTCCGGGATTGCCCATGAAATAAATACCCCTACCCAATATATAGGTTCAAATGTCGATTTTCTCGAAGAGGCGTTTTCCGATATTTCTACAGCAGTAACAGCTATGCTGAAAGATCCGGCCATTAAAGATAGTGACCTTGGAAAAAAGATCTATTCTCTGCTGGCAGATGCAGATTGGGAATTTCTTGAAGATGAGATTCCGGCTGCAATACAACAAACCCGCGAAGGCATCAGGCAGGTAACCCGGATTGTGCAGGCAATGAAAGATTTTTCTAATCCGGGATCGAAAGAGATGCAGGAAGCAAATCTTAACAGAATAATCGACACAACAGTTACTGTTGCACGAAATGAGTGGAAATACGATGCGGAGCTGAAACTCGATCTGGATCCCGATTTGCCTCCCGTTGTATGTCTGGCAGATGAAATAGGACAGGTGATTCTTACAATGATTGTTAATGCTGCCCACGCAATAGCTGCATTGCATAATAATTCAGAGCAAAAAGAGAAAGGATGTATAGGTATTGTTACAACGCATGATGAGGAAAATGTTGTTGTAAAAATAACAGATACAGGAGTGGGGATTCACCCGGATATTATCGATAAGATCTTCGACCCGTTTTTTACCACCAAGGAGGTGGGGACCGGCACAGGGCAGGGGCTTGCAATAGCTTTTGACGTTGTTCATGATAAGCATGGTGGCTCAATTACAGTTGACTCAAGCCTGGGAGAAGGTACAACGTTCACAATACGCCTGCCAAAATTTCGAAAAACCCTTTGAATTTCCAACCACAGTACACGTTCGTCGAAGTTCTCGCTTGCCTTGCCTATTTCTGAAGTAATGGTGGGGGGCTATGTGCTGAAGCATAGTATCTTTTGGTGAGAAGTATGATTTTGACAATGATCTTAAGCGGCGTAATTGTATCTGTAATGTATCGTTATTGGATTGAGCTGTCGAACTGATAGATAGTGCGGGTTGCATTGAACGATAAATGAGCGGGAATGAATATGGTGCAGGATAGTAAGACAGAAAAAATTTCCAGAGAAATTGAGCGACTGGCCTTAGCTGGTGAGTTCTCTCAGGCCGAACACTGGCATAAAGTTTTGCTGGAGCAACACCCGACTGCATTAAAAGAAATCATACAATCGGCGACATGCATCGAAGAACAGAAAACCCTCAAGCTTGATCCTGACCACATCACTATCTGGGATTCACTCTATAGCCAATTGACTCAGGAAGAAACGAACTGTCTCTTCTATAGCACTCGAAGCGCAAATGTACCATCTGGCAAGATTCTAATTCGTCAGGGAAAAGCGATTGCCAGATTGCTGTTTATAGACAGAGGTCGGCTCGCACTCTTTCACACGCGGGGGAAGGATCGTATTTTTATCGGAGATCTTTCCAGAGGAGATGTGGCTGGTGATGAAACATTCTTTTCACATTCGACCCCGACATTTTCTGCCGGATGTAAGACTGATGTTCAGCTCAGGTATCTTGAAAGATCCATGATGCATACATGGAAGGATGTTTGTCCCGGACTGGAACGTTTCCTTGAGGATTATTGTAGCAAAAACTCAAGAGCTAAACAGTTGATGTCTTCTAAACATATTGAAAAACGACAGTTTCCACGGATAAAGGTTAGTGGAAATTTGCGGGCATATATACGCTTGGAGGATGGAAAACGATCACAGGAAAATATTCGGGGATCTCTTGCTGATATATCCAGAAACGGTGTGAGCTTTGATATGCATAGCTCAAATCCTGAAAATGCCAGGAAGCTACTTGGCAGGATTTTAGAGCTTGATTTTGAAGGGTTAGTAACACCTTCGGGTGCACCGCTTACTATGCCGGGAACGGTAGTAAAGGTGACTGCTTTGCTGCATAATGATTTTAATATCCATATTCAGCTAGCTGAAGTTATTCCCGTGGAAGAATTCACCCTGAATTTTTCAAGGTGATTGCCATGAGACAGAAACAATAACCAGATCATCTATGAGCAACGTGTAAATTTACATGTACCATTGCCACTGTTAATTGCTTTTTTCGTACTGACTGAGAACGACACCTACCATAACAACCATAGCCGCAATACTTTGCGATCCGGAAAGTGTTTCTCCGAGTATCGCCCATCCAAGAATCACGCTAAAGACAGGGATCATGTTAACATAGATTGCAGCTCGGCTTGCAGGAACATGTTTTAAGCCGAAGTTGTACAATCCGTATGCACCGAGAGTGATAACTCCACCGAGATAGAGAATCGCAATAAATGGTACCAACTCGAAACTGTGAGGCATTTCGGTTGTCGGCAGAAAAAGCAGAGGTAGATAAAAGACGCTTCCAAGTACAGCTTGCATGGCTGTAAGGAAAAACGGCGAATATCGACTGGTCAGTTTTTTAAGCGAAATGGTGTAACCAGTGGCACAGACCATCGCAAGGAATTCGTAGAAATTACCTAGAATAGGATTGGGAGCATCAGCTGTCGGGGTTGATTCCGCTGTGAGCCAGCAGACACCAATTACTGCAATTGTAGCACCGAACCATGCACGTTTCTTTACTACTTCCTTGAGAAGAAAACATGCAGCTGCCATAACCAGTATCGGCAGCATTGCTGTTATCAGGCCAGCCTGGGAGGCAGTGGTGTTTTCAATGGCCTTAGCTTCAAAGATAAAGTAGAGGCAGGGTTCACAAAATGCCATGAAGCCGATCAGCTTATAATCACCACGGCGATAGTCTAAGGATTGGGCGAGCCTTTTTCCAACCACCAGAAAGCAGAGGCTGGCAACAAACATACGACCAAAAATAACAACCATCGGGTCATATCCACGAAAGGCAATCTTCAGGGCTATGAATGAACTCGCCCAGAGCACCATTGCGGCAATCAGGGCGATTGAGGGAATATGACCTGAGTATTTTTTTACTGGCTGCATTATGAGCTCCTGATGATCTTCGCGCCTGCCTGTTGAAATTACCGGCATGGAGGAGAGTCGAAACCGACCTTGTAGCATGGAATGGCTTTCTGGAGCAACCTTTGTACGCAATTAGTTTGAAAATGTACATGTTCATAAATCTATTGTGCGTATTTTTCGAAAATGTCTCAATTTGGACCAAAATTCATGTTCTGGGATAACTTCCTGAATAGCCAGATTGGTCTTATTAATCACGTGAGTACGTATTGTTTCATAATATACGTATTGGTCAGATCTGCTGGAATGTGAATGGCTGAGGTTTTGCACTTCTTATATTGCCGAATGTAAATGATAAATGTTGGCAATTTGGAATTGACACGTGTTGCCTCTGGTGATACGTATTCAATATGCAATACGTATTAATTTTGGGGGATAGATATGGCGAAGAAAGTAACAGTGAGTATTCCGGATATGCTGCACGAAAAGATGGAGGAATGGCGTGAGTCGTTCAATCTATCAAAAATGTTTCAGGATGCTGTAACAGAAGCAATCCAGCGCAAAGAAGATTTACAGAAACGCATACGTGAAGATCTAGACTTGAATCAGATCGTTGACCGGCTGCGCCAGGAGAAAATGCAGTCGGAGGGGAATTACTATGACTCCGGCAAAAGTGATGGTGTGGTCTGGGCAAAAACAGCCCACTATGAAGACCTGATGTACGCCCTTGGCTGGTCAGATTTTGATAAGGTTGTTGAAGATGAGGTGTTCGGAGACTATTTCAGCCTCAAGAAGGCGAGGAATGCTCTTATGGCGGTGACCCCTGATGGTATTAACGAGTATTTTCGAGTGTACCTCGAGGGGTGGAAAAATGGCGTTGAACAATTCTGGCAGGAAGTCCAGGACAAACTGTAATGTCTGATAAACAGAACTCAATACTGATTTATTTAGAACGAAACAGGGATAGGTAATGGCTGAAAGAAAACTACTGGGTATTGATGTTGGTTCTGTGGCAGTTGGTGTGGCTGTGGTAACAGATGAGAGAGACGTGTGTAAGACCGCGTATGCTTTTCATAAGGGTGAGGTTGCTGAGACACTGGTTTCGTTGCTCACAGATATTGATATTTCCTCAATTGACCATGTTGTTGCTACAGTTTCGACTCCTTCAGATATCATGGCTGACAATCGGTACAGTGATGAAGTTGCAACCATTGCTGCAGCCAAAGAACTGCATCCTGAGATGCGCCGGTTATTACTCGTAGGTGGTGAAAAATTCAGTCTGGCAAGTTTTACCGCAGACGGAAATTATCTTGGCAGCCGTGCCAACACTTCATGTGCAGCCGGCACAGGCAGCTTTTTGGACCAGCAGGCAACCCGCCTGAACCTGAAAGGTATTCAGGACCTGAGTGAGGTTGCCTGTAATTGTACCGGAAAGTGTCCGCAGATAGCCTCGCGTTGTGCGGTTTTTGCCAAGACGGATCTCATTCATGCCCAGCAGGAAGGGTATGCACTCGATGAAATCAGCGATGGACTTTGCAGAGGTCTTGCGCGAAATATCGTTGATACTCTTTTTGTAGATGGGGATAGTGCCGAGGATATCGTGTTTTGCGGAGGTGTGGCAAAGAATCAGGCGGTGGCCAACCATATTATTGATCTTACTGGTGCCAAACTGATCGTCCCGAATAATGGTCATGTGTATGGGGCCATCGGTGCGTGTTACCTGCTGCTTGACGACATGTCTACCGGAAGTGTTTCTCTGGAATCTCGAGAAATTGCTAATAGCCGGGAATTACTCGCTGTGAGAGATGAGCAGCAAAAGCTGCATTATTATCCCCCGCTTTCCCTCACTCTTTCGGATTATCCAGAGTTTGATAGTATCGAACAGTATCTCTCTACTGTAGAACCCGGGCCTGATGTCGAGGTAGATATATATAAACAGCTTTCTTCCGGGGATCGCATACCTGTATATCTTGGTATTGATATCGGATCAACAAGCACAAAGGCTGTCCTGATGGACCAGCAGCAGGATGTTGTTGCCGGTTTTTATACACGCACAGCGGGTCGTCCTCTTGTAGCGGTACAGGCAATATTTGCGGCCATTGATGAAATTCGCAGGAAAAAAGATGTCGATTTTTCAGTTATTCAATGCGGGACAACGGGCTCAGGCAGGAAGTTTATCGGCAGGATAATCGGCGCAGATGCAATGCTTGATGAGATTACTGCCCATGCACGAGCGGCGTATCAACTGAATCCGGAAGTAGACACAATTATCGAAATCGGCGGGCAGGATGCAAAATTTACCACCCTGCAGAATGGCCGTGTTACCTCTTCAATTATGAACTCGGTCTGTGCTGCAGGTACCGGCTCATTTATTGAAGAGCAGGCTGCTAAGCTCGGTTGTGATGTGCGCGACTATTCAGGACGTGCGGAAAATATCAGGGCACCGATGGTCAGTGATCGTTGTACCGTTTTCATGGAACGGGATATGAACCATTATCTCAGTGAAGGGTATACGGTAAATGAGGTGCTTGCCTCAGCCCTGCATGCTGTTCGTGAGAATTATCTGCTTAAGGTGGCAACAGAGAAACACATTGGCAGTACTGTGTTTTTTCAGGGTGCAACGGCCAGAAACAAGGCATTGGTTGCAGCATTTGAACAGCGTTTGCAGCGACCCATCCTTGTCTCTAAATTCTGCCATCTAACAGGCGCGCTGGGAACAGCCCTCACACTGTTGGATGAATATCAGGGTGCTACAGGTTTTGTCGGCTTTGAACTCTATCGGGAACAGGTACCCATCACCAATGAAGTATGTGATCTTTGTACCAATCATTGCAAAATCAGTGTTGCAGATGTTCGCGGAACAAAAGTCGCCTACGGATTTCTTTGTGGTCGCGATTATGAAACACAGAGTTTCGTTAATGTAGATTCTGGGGCATTTGATCTTGTAAAGAGCAGGAAAAATATCGTTCGGGTCAGGCAGCAAAAAAATGACGGGCCTGTAATTGGGATTCCGGCGGCAGTTCATCTTATTGAAGATCTCCATTTATGGCAGAGCTTTTTTGCGACACTTGGAATTACAGTAATCACCAGTGATAGTTTAAAAGATGGCGTGCAACGTGGCAAAAACATTGCTCAGGCCGAATTTTGTGCACCGATCACTGCCATGTACGGGCATGTGGATTACCTGCTTCAACAGTGCGATTATGTATTTCTGCCCACCTATCTCGAAGAAAAGGCAAAGGATGCCAGAAGGCAGTACTGTTATTATACCCAGTTCTTACCTACACTTGCTGCATTAACAGGAGCGAATGGGGACGATCGGATATTGCGACCGGTTATACGATATCTGTACACCTCATTTCACGCTAAAATGCAGCTTTATAGAATGCTGCAGCAGGTAACCCCTGATCGTTGGAGCTTTCTGGATATTTCCCAGGCCTATGATAAGGCACTGCAGTTCAAAGAAGATTGCGATAGGCAACTCAAGAGCCTTATGGATGAGGTATCAGAAAACGCAGATATTGAGGTTGTCTTTGTCGGGCGGCCATATACCGTGCTATCAAAATCGATGAATGCAGGAATTCCTGGTATTTTTCAAAAGTTGGGAATTAGCGCCTACTATCAGGATATGCTCCGCTACGATCAGGAGGAGGTGGCTGAACTGCAACCGCTTCTTGATGAGTTGCATTGGAAACATTCTGTGCGGATTCTTGAAGCGACTCAGGTGATTGCCAAGAGGAAAAATATCTACCCGGTTTTTCTCACCTCGTTTATGTGTACACCCGATTCTTTCACGATTGAATACTTCAAGACACTGATGAATAAGCATAATAAGCCGTATCTTGTTCTTCAGCTTGATGAGCATGACTCAAGTGTCGGTTACGAGACAAGGATTGAGGCGGCTATTCGATCGTTCCGCAACCATCGTGGACAAACACATCAGTTCCTGCCGGTAGATTATACTCTGGTTAATCCGCGTATTGATAAGGAACTCAACCGAAAAAATGTGATTTTTCCCAACTGGGATCATATCACCTGCTCTCTGCTTGCTGCAACGCTTCGAAGAGAAGGTCATACTGTATATCTGATGGAGGAAACAGATCAGACTATCAGAGAGAGCCTGAAACATAACAGTGGGCAATGTATCCCGTTAAACGCTGTGGCTCAGGGCTATATGCATACCATGGAGAAAAATGGTCTGGAACCAAGGGAGTGTGTACTCTGGTTAAATGAATCGACTCTTGCATGTAATATCAGATTGTACCCGCATCATATTAAGCAGATCATATCAGAACACGGTCTGGAAGAGGCTGGTGTTTATGTTGGTCAACTCTCGCTTTCAGAGATATCTCTCAGAGCAACAATGAACGCATATTTTGCCTATATGCTTGGCGGAATGCTGCGCAAGGTAGTCTGCAGAATTCGTCCTCATGAGGTGCATAAGGGGGAGACAGATCGCATCCTGAAAAAGAGCATTAAGGTTCTTTCTGATGCCTTTGAAGGAAAACTTGAAAAAGAAGATGCTTTAAAAGAAGTTGTCGCTCAATTTGAGTGGATTGAAACTGAAAAATCCGATAAACCGAAAGTGGCGATTTTTGGTGATCTCTATGCCCGGGATAATAGGGTAATGAATCAGGATCTTATCCGGTTTATCGAAGAGAACGGCGGGGAAGCGATAACGACACCCTATAGTGAGTACGCCAAGATGGTTGCGCCAACCTATTTTCGTAAGTGGTTCAACGAAGGAAAGTTTGGAAATGTGCTTACCTATAAAGCTCTGCTTGCAACTATGCGTCACAGGGAAAAAAGCTACGCTAAAATATTTAAACGTATTATCGATGAACCTGATCATGTCTATGACGATGATCCTGCAGAAATCCTTGCTGAGTATGGTATCGTTATCGAGAATACCGGTGAATCTCTGGATAATATTTTAAAGATTCATTACATTAAAAAGTTTTATCCGGATGTGTCGTTATTTGTTCAGACCTGTCCCGCGTTATGTTGTCCTTCGCTTATTACCGAGGCAATGCGTGGCCTTATCGAACAGAAAACCGATGTTCCCATGGTGTCGGTTACCTATGATGGGACTGGCGGTAATAAAAACGACATAATATTACCATATCTCAAATATCCATCTAACAGTCGTAAACACCTGTCTGAGGCAGAGACAGCAAAGCAGGCGAATCTGGACTGATAAATCCACGATAGAGCCGGGAGGATGCGGTGGAGCAGCAGGGTGCGAAGCAGGTCGGCAGGCTGGTTATTGTATCACTGTACGGGCTCTGTTGTTTGCTGGTAGTTATCTTTACAAATAGCTATCCGCTTTGGCGAAGCGTCTCAGATCTACTCGGCAATTGGGCTGACCAATTGCCGCTTGTAGCCATGATTGCAGGTTTGGTCGCTCTTCCTTTGCTGGTTCGAATCCGACTTCCTCAAAAAATACCTGTGAAAATCAAAACAGGCTGGCTGCTTGCGGCCTGCCTGTTCTGCATGATGGCATTTTTTCTGCCTGATCCGAAATTTCCAGTCAAACGAATTCATGTAGCAGAGTACCTGCTACTGGCTTTCCTCGTAAGATATACGCTCAGCTTATCGGTTGGAACAGGCAATCTTTTCTGGTTTACCTGTATAATAACTGCCCTTTTTGGAGTACATGATGAGATGCTTCAGGGGCTGCACCCATTACGAACCTATGGTGTACGTGATATCTGTGTTAATTCGCTTGCAGGAGTTGCCGGTGCCTGTGCAGGTGAGATTTTCAGTAGGCCTTGTCTCGGTGCCCAGGTGCACTGTAAATCTGATCGGTATAATAACGTAAAACATTGGTTGCCGGTTCTTCTGATACTCTCTATTTCGTTAATTATGTTCATTGTTCCCTTGCAGTTCTATAGAAAGAGCGTGATTCCCTTGTGGCTGCTGGCCCCTCTTGCAGGGTGTATAACAGCGGCAATGGTTATGTTTTCTGAGCTGAAGAACGGGGCAGGCGGAAGGGGGCATGGCGTGTTCGTTGTCTATGTGCAAGTTGCAGCCCTCCTCATCTATCCGGTGATAGCTAATGTTTCGAACGTCATTTTTAACTAGCGGTATCGTACTACTATTTTTGTTTTTCATACTCATTGTTTATCGGGAATATCGTCACGATAACATGGTCTGTGTAGTCGTGTTGGCAGTGGCTGGAAATACCAGTGAATTGTCTTTGGAAGATAAGGAATGGATCAAGGTGGCTGTTCAATCTGAGAAAGAAACTATGAGCGTGTCACTGGATCAGCAAATGATAAACGGTCTGAAAAATAGTGGTTACGAAGTAGCCGCTGGCGGGTTTGGGACTCAAGGATCTACTGCAGGCCTGGCTGGCATTTCGACAATGGATAACGAGGTTGACCTGCTCTATTGGCTGGCCGAAAAAAAGGTTGGAAAAAGTCCCTTTTTCCTTCTGTACTCTGTCGATAGTACGGTCATGAAAGACAATCAATCTTTCTTAGAATGGTTTACAGAGTTTGAAGAATTCTTTTATGGGAGTGGGTTGGCAAGAAAGAGTATTCTGTTGATAAGAGATGATTTTAAGGCGCAAAATCTTCCAGGTGAAAACCAGGCCTTAGGGAAAAACAAAATATTTTCGTATGACTACGTAATGTTGCCGGACATCTTGAAAAAGAAAACATTCAGTTTTACCGATATTTCATATTCTGAAGGCGAGCTACTGCACGAAATATTCGGACTTGCCAGCATAGAGTATAACTAATGGGTAATGGCGGGAGAAGCTATGGAAAGCACTATCCATAAAAGCAGTCGTATTTTCAGACTATTGCTCAGTGCTCTGATTATTACCTTAGCCTGGTCTGTTTGGCTGCCCGAGGCTATCAACTCTCCGGTATTTAATCGGCAGATTGAAGTCGAGCGCGACTATCTAAATGATATTCTATTCTATCGTTCACCGCAGTTTGAAGTAGAAAAACAGCGAGCTGAGGCGTATTGGAAACGGTATCCGGAAATCGCTGACCACTGGCTCTGGGGAAAAAATGGAGAGCTTGGAATACGCGGCCCAAAAGATCATTACGAACGTTTTGGCAAATGGGAAGGACGAATATGGCAGAACAATTAAGACCATCCCGTTCCCTGCAGCATTAGAAAGAATTGCCGGGAACGGGATAATTGAGATACCATCAAAACAGATGAGCTTTATTCAAAAATAATAAGAGGCTGGTCCTGAGTAACTGCCTCACCTTCTGCAACCAAGACCTCTTTTATAACACCGTCGCGGATTGAAGTCAGGACGTTTTCCATTTTCATTGCCTCAAGGATCAGCAATCGGTCACCTTTCTTAATGCTGTCTCCCTGCTTAACATCAATGAGTATGATTTGACCGGGGATCGGTGCATTAAGATTGCCTGAACCGAAGCTGCAAAAATCACCATTTGAAGCAGGTTTTGCAGCAGTAGGCTGAGTTGAAGTCGGTACCGGCTTTCTCTCAATAGTTTCTGTAGGGAACATGTTTATGTTCTCAATATCTTCGATAGCTACTGTATGTTCTGCTCCGTTGACTTCCGCTTTTACAATATCTGCAGTAACTTCAATAATTCTGACGGTATATGGATTGCCATTTATGGCTAAGCTGTACTTTTTCACTTCCTGCTCCGAATCTGTATGTTTTTGCGGCTGCTGAGTCGCTGCAGTTTTCCGGTAAATGACCAGAGGGTGTCATCACGCTGTGTATCGAAAGTGAGTGTTTGTCTTCCCTCAGCAAAATTCCGCTCAAGATGAAGAGCGGAGGCGATGGCAAGCACGATTTCAGTTTCACTGTCAGTGGTGCTGTTGATAGTCGTATCAGAACTCATGATAAGTCTCTTGTATTCATCGTTTAGGGTGTATGGAGCTGGTTAGAGCGGCATATTACCGTGCTTTTTCATCGGGTTTGAATCATGTTTGTTTTTTGCCATATGTAAGCCGCGGATTATGCGGAACCGGGTTCGGGCCGGCTCGATGATGTCATCGACATAACCACGGCGGGCGGCAACATACGGGTTAGCAACTGCATCCTGATATTCCTGCTCTTTATCAGCTAAGAATGCAGCAGGATCTTCCTGGCACTTTGCTTCACGTCCATAGAGTACACCTGATGCTCCTTTAGCACCCATGACAGCAATTTCAGCCATCGGCCAGGCGTAGTTGATATCTCCGCGC
Source organism: Desulfosediminicola flagellatus (assembly GCF_005116655.2). Lineage (GTDB taxonomy): Bacteria > Desulfobacterota > Desulfobulbia > Desulfobulbales > Desulfocapsaceae > Desulfopila > Desulfopila flagellata. The sequence goes on from NZ_CP050698.1 coordinate 6,740,470, forward strand.
AGGTGCTTGGATGACATTACGCAATACGCTCCGCCGTATGCCTTACGTGTTACGACAGTGATTTTGGGTACTGTCGCTTCTGCATAAGCGTAGAGCATTTTGGCCCCGTTTCTAATAATACCGCCATATTCCTGAGCAGTTCCCGGAAGAAAACCGGGAACGTCAACAAGAGTTACTACTGGAATATTAAAGCAATCACAGAACCGGACAAATCTGGCACCTTTTACCGAAGCATTAATATCGAGGACACCGGAGAGGCAGTATGGCTGGTTAGCTACAATACCAACACTCATGCCGTCCATCCTTGCAAAGCCGGTGATCAGGTTAGGAGCGAAATTTTCCTTTATCTCGAAAAACTTCCCGTTATCGACAATCTCGCCTATGACCTTTTTCATGTCATAGGCTGCACTCGGCCTGGTTGGGATGATCTCATTAAGTAACTCGGAACGTCGCTCTGCAGGATCTTCACATGGTACAACTGCAGGTGATTCGACATTGTTCTGGGGAAGATATGAGAGCAGTGCTTTTACATAGTCAATGGCATCCTGCCCATCATCGGCTGCATAATCCGCTACACCAGATTTGCTTGTGTGCATGGCTGCTCCACCGAGTTGCTCAACGGTGACCTCTTCGTGGGTCACAGATTTTACAACAGTAGGACCTGTGAGGAACATGTAGGAGTTATTCTGAACCATGACGATAAAATCGGTAAGTGCAGGAGAATAGACAGCGCCGCCAGCGCAAGGACCGAAGATTGCTGAGATCTGGGGCACGACACCTGAGGCCATGACATTTTTCAGGAAGATGTCTGAGTATCCGGCAAGGCTCTCTATACCTTCCTGAATACGGGCGCCACCAGAATCATTAAGACCGATAACAGGTGCGCCGTTTTTCATGGCAAGATCCATAACCTTACAAATTTTCTCAGACATGGTTTCAGAGAGTGAGCCACCAAGAACAGTGAAATCCTGTGCGTAAACATAAACAAGCCTGCCGTCTACGGTTCCATATCCGGTAACAACACCGTCGCCGAGGAATGTTGTGTTTTCCATGCCGAAATCATGGCAGCGATGGGTTTTGAACATGTCGAACTCTTCAAACGAACTCTGATCTAGCAACATATCAATACGCTCGCGGGCCGTCATTCTGCCCAGAGCATGTTGTTTATCGATTCTGGCCTGGCCTCCGCCCATGCGGGCTTCGGCGCGTAACGCGTGCAACTTGTCGAGCTGGTCTCTGGTACTCATAATATCTCCCTGCTGCCTGCCCTAAGGAGGGGAAGCAGCGGTAAAGCGCAAAATTAGTATGTGTATTTACGTCTTCTTCGGTCGATCACTATCAGCATGAAACATTGATGCAGTAGAAAGTGATTTTCAATAGAAGACGAATTTGCGTCAGTTAAATTCAACGGTTGCTCTATATACTATGAAGCCTGGTGGTGGTCAACCGCAAGGCCTCGCGGTAATATAGCCGAGTGTTGTTACGATGGTGTGAGGGGAAAGCTGCACGAATCAACGAGTTGGAAATACAACACAACAATCACACAGAAAATGTATTATCGGTTTTGTGTCAATGAGCACTATGGCCCGATAATCATGTCTACCTGTTATGGGGTTCCACTCGCATGCAGGATTAAACTGGAATTCTGATTGTCACGTAGGGTGAGTGGCTGAAAGTTACTATTTAAAAGGGGATTATCGATCTTCTGCTGTTCAAGCAGAGCGTTTTCTTTTTGTTGAAAATAGCGTGAGGTGGCCCGTGGTGAAGCGGTGATTACCCCATCCATACCAAGAGTAGTGTAGTAATAATCAAGAACTGCAGAATATTCCGAGCTTGGTATTTTATCTTGAATTTGCGTCTCAACCAGAGGAAAGACATACATTTCTAAGCCGAGAGCCCGGCCATTCGGGATAAATTCTATGGTAACCAGGCTATCCGTATTTTCCGTGAAATACGAGGTGTGGAGAGCAACTGCATCTGCATAGGAACTGAGAACCCGCAAGCCAAGTCGTGTCAGCATCCATGAGTGGTCATATGGTGCAGGTAAGGTAGTGTCTCTGTCCGCTAAATCCGCTGGTTTATCGATCAGCTGTAAGATTGGCAGGTTTACACCTATGGCAGGCATCAGCTCGTTTTTTATTCGCTTAAGTTCATCCCCGTCAAAACTTTGAATAAGGACAGATTCTCCAGTTGAAGTATAGCCGTAGGTGTGCAGGGTTCTTAAAGTGAGTTCGCTGATATCCTTACCTTCAGCACGATGAAAAGCTGGTTGTCGTATATGAGGTGCAATTCCGGTTTTTTTCTGTAGATCAGCTTCTAAGGCACGCAAAAGTGAGAGCGTTTCATCAAAGGTCGGAATGCCAAGAGAGGGTTCAGGTATAGAAAGGGTAGTGTCTGCTGTTTTGCGAAGTTGGCGTATCTCGGCAAGGGTGAAATCTATAGCGTAAAAATGGCCGTTATCTCTGCCGCGATCTGGAAATACCTCTGCAACATTGGTCGTTGAATCGAGTAATATATTCGGATGCAATATCAGCTCGTAATCTTTTGTAGCCACAAGATTGAGCTCCACAAAATCAATCGTAGAGGTTGCTGACAGGGTAAGGGCTGGAAGAGAGTCTGCAAGTGGACCGGAAGCGCCGCCGCTTAGGGCAATGGTAACTTTCCCACCGGCCATTGAAGGTAGAGCTGTTGTGGTAATGAGCAGTGCTGTTATAAAAAATGTGGTGTGAAGGTAAGAGCGAAATAGACTGAGTGTTGTAAAAAATAATTTCATGACTGAATATTAGAATTAAAAGATTAGATCTTTGAAGAAGACTATAGAGGGGAAATCTTCGGAATATTTCACAGGGCGTCGTGAACTTGGTTTGGCCACATAGACCAGGTGTTCTATACCATAGTGTTGTGCAGCCTGAAGTACGTTGCTGTTATCATCAACAAGTAGTGTTCTGTCAGTCGAGAAACCAAGTGCTTGCTGAAGAATATCCCAAAATTGTGGGGATTCTTTGGCTACCCCGATCTCTTCCGCTGGGATAATTCTGTCAAAGTATGGACCGATGGCAGTTTTTCCGAGCTTTAACTTTAAGGTTTTTGAGTGGGCAGCGGTAACCAAGTGCAATTGTTTATCCTGTGATGTAATAAATTTTAGAAAGTCTATCACGTATGGATGAACCTGTATGAGATGATCGATTTTGCATTTGAGTTCAGGAATATCAAGTCCCAGTTGTTCAGACCAGAAATCAAGATCAGCCCATTGCAGAGTTTTCTCAACACTTCGATAACGGCTAAGTAGAGTCTTTCTGGCTTCTTCAGGGCTGATATTATTGACTTCGGCAAAGTTACGGGGGACATATTCCTCCCAGAAATAGTCGTCGAAATAGCTGTCGAGTAGAGTGCCATCCATATCGAGCAGTACAGTATCGATCTCATCCCAGAGAAATGTTGGTATAATGGGTGGTGTTGAAGAAAGCTTATTCATTGATCATCGCCTCAAGATCATGCAGTATTTTACCGGCTAACGTGAATACAGTTTCTGGTGTCGGCAGTGGGGAGGCAACGACCATTCGGCCGTCAGGAGTCAGTTTTGTTGAAATACCTTTTTTCTTCGATGATATCGTTTGCAGGTAGGTAAGCAGTTTTTCAGGAGTGACCGGCGTGTCATCAAGAAATGAGAATACAAGCGTATCTCTGCCTTTTTCGAGCTTACTAATGCGTAATACGGTAAGCGATTTTTTCAGTGCAACAACCCTGAAGAGGTTGTGAGTCTCTTCGTGTAGCGGCCCGTAACGGTCTTCAAGTTCTTCCTGTAGATCTGTATGGGCAGCATCATCGGCGGTAGCAAGTGCAGCGATTCTCCGGTAGGTAACATATCGCTGACTGATGTCCAGCATGTACTTTTCAGGAATGTAGGCCGAAATTTGCAGATTGATCTCAGGATCAATCTCATCTTCCAGGCTATCGATATCTCCATTAACTGCTCTGGCTTTAAGGTCCGCGACTGTTTTCTGGAGCAGGTCAAGGTAAAGATCATAACCTATTGCGGCAATGTGCCCACTCTGGGAGACACCCAGCAGGTTGCCTCCACCCCTGATCTGCAAATCACTCATTGCCAGTTTAAATCCGCCGCCCAGTTCATTGCAGTCCATCAGCGCTCTGAGTCTATCCCTTGAATCCTTCTTAAGGCTGTCAATGGAAGGGACGAGCAGGTAGGCAAAGCTCTGGATTGAGGCCCGCCCCACCCGGCCACGAAGCTGGTATATTTCAGCGAGTCCAAGCATGTCAGCGCGGTTGATGATAATGGTGTTGGCGGTAGGTATATCAAGTCCTGACTCAACAATTGTGGTACATACCAGTACGTCGATCTCTCTGTTGACGAAATCGACCATAATCTTTTCGAGTTCCTTGCCGGCCATTTGTCCATGGGCAATGGCTACCCTGGCTTCAGGGACCAGTTTTTGAATCTCGGCCGCGGTTTTATGAATCGACTTGACCCGGTTATGGATAAAAAAGACCTGACCGTTACGGCGGAGTTCCCTGGTAACAGCTTCCTTGATAACCAGGGTATCGTGTCTGGCAATAAAGGTTTTAACCGGGCGTCTGTGCTCAGGCGGGCTTGAAATGACCGAGAGGTCACGAATACCAAGCAGTGACATTTGCAGGGTACGCGGGATTGGCGTTGCAGTGAGCGTGAGGATGTCTACTTCGGCACGGAGTTTCTTGATTTTTTCTTTATGAGTAACACCAAAGCGGTGCTCTTCATCCACAATAAGCAGACCGAGATCTTTAAACTTTATATCTTTAGAAAGCAGACGATGGGTACCGATGAGGATATCAATGTTACCTTCTTTTAGTCCGGCAAGTGTTGCACGCTGTTGAGCCGGGGTACGAAATCTATTGATACACTCAACTGTAATCGGAAAACCTGACAGCCTCTCTCTGAAGGTTTTTGTATGTTGTTCTGCAAGAACCGTCGTGGGGACGAGAATAGCAACCTGCAAACCATCTTCAACAACTTTGAACGCTCCGCGGATAGCAACCTCAGTTTTACCGTAGCCAACATCGCCGCAAACAAGACGGTCCATCGGCTGGTCCGAGGTAAGGTCAGAAATAACATCCGTGATTGCCTTATCCTGACCAGGTGTCTCGTTAAAGGGAAATGATTCCTCCAGCTCAGAATACAGTGCGCCGGGAGGTGAAAAACGACGCCCCTGCTGCATTTCGCGTTTAGCGTAAATGTCGAGCAGTTCGTGGGCAACTTTCCATACCTCTTCTTTTACTTTTGAAGTTGTAATACGCCAGTTCTGTGAGCCGAGCTTGTCAATCTTCGGCTTTTTGTCCGATAACCCTTCATAGCGACTGATGAGGTTTAAGCGGTCAACCGGAAGATAGAGTTTATCCCCGTCGCGGTACTCAATGAGCATGAAATCATTGGTAACACCCTGGATATCGATTGTCTGTAACCCTTGATAGTGGCCGAGACCATGATCACGGTGTACAACAATGTCTCCGTCATTTAACTCGGTAAATCGAACAGGTTCTCCACCTTTATGGCGTGCTTTCTTTTTACTTCCAAGTCGCATCTCGCCAAACAGTTCACTCTCAGAGAGAATATGAACCTTTTTCTCGGCAATGGAAAAGCCGTTTGCCAATTCGTGGTTACAGAGAAACAGCTGAGGTGAATCCTGGCTTGTACTCAAACTATCAAGATCAAGCGGTTCATCAATAAAAGCAATTGAGTGCTGGTGTTTATTGAAAAGATCAGCAAGATTTTTAGTATTTTTGGCGGAACGGCAGCAGAGAACAACAGCGTCATTTTCTTCGTGCCATCTGGAGATCTGATCACTTAGTGGCGCGATCAGGCCCCGTTTAGTTCTTTCCAGTGCTATTTCCTGTTTGAGCAACTGATGACTGGCGGCAGAAATAGAAATATGTTCGACAGATTGTCTGCTGAAATCACTGAGGAGTATTTGGCGACGGGAGTTGAGTTCGTCGCGAATGCCTTCCGGGTCGATGAATATCGCTTCAGGTGCGAGCGCTGGTTGAAATGTTGAGGTTGCTTCTATGTAGTTATTGTTGATTCGTTCATTAACAAGCTCAAGGCTTTGCTGAATTGCTTCAGGATCAACCAGTATAAGGGCCATATCCTTTGGAAGATAATCAAAGACAGTGGCCGTTGGTTTGCTTGCATTATGGTAAAAGAGGGGCAGGAAAAACTCCATACCGGCAAATCTTCTGCCTGTGGTAATGCGTTCACAAATCCTTTTAGCTTCACTTTCGTCCCAGTTTGATTCTTTTGCCAGCTGATCAGCTTTTTTGGAAATCGCTCTTGCGGTGGCACTATCTCTATTGATGATCACATCATGAACAGGGAGCAGGGTCGCTTCTGAAATTTCACCACTTGATCGTTGGCTGATAGGGTCGAAAATTCTAAGTGACTCTATGGTGTCGCCAAAAAAGTCGAGGCGCAGCGGGCCGTCAATCATTACACCTGACTCAGTGAAGAACGGTGGTGGATAAAGATCAAGAATACCTCCGCGCACAGCAAAATCACCAACATTCTGCACCAGCGATACCTGCTCATACCCGAGTTTGGTGAGCGATTGAAGAAGGGCATCCTGATCACAATCTTCTCCTGCCATGATCAACTCAGCAGAACCTGTGAGGATCTCTGCCGGCACAACTCGACGCATCAACGCTTCTATTGAGGTGACAACAATGGTGTTGTCCGGGTTTTCGTGGAGCTGATAGAGTGTGGCAAAACGTGCAGCGGTAGTCTGCTGATCAGGGCTAAGCTGGGTGTATGGAGGTATCTCGTAGCCGGGGTAGGCGAGTACGCGATTTGAAGTGAAAAGTTTAAGGTCCTGTTCGAAGATTGAGACAAGATGTTCATCCGGGAGGATGCAGCAGCAGCTGGTTTTTTTCGCGAGCTGGGCAGCGAGCCATGATGTGCTGCTGCCACGCAGACCAGATACCTGAATGATGGAATTCTTTTCGAGTGTGGTGAGGAGTTGTTTATGCATCAGTAAAAAAAAGTGCCGGCTGCACTCTGTGCAGCCGGCAGATTGTTCCTTATATTGGGTACGTTTTCAGTATATTAGAATGTACCTCCAATACTGAAATCAAATACCGATTCATCTTCATCTTCTTCGGGGTCGAGATTGTAGCCCCAGACAATGCTGATCGGGCCCATCGGTGAGTACCAGAGGAGTCCAAGGCCCACAGATTTTTCATAATCATCAACATTCCAGTCTTCATCGTCATTCAGGACCTGACCTGCATCGAAGAATACAAGCCCCTGCACTCCCTGTTCTTCAACAATAGGGAAAATGAATTCCAGGTTGGTGTACCACATCTTGTCGCCACCAATTTTGTCACCGTCATCTACTGGACTGATATCGCCATACTCAAAACCACGGACTGTGCTTATGCCGCCAAGGTAAAAGCGTTCATATACCGGTAGTTTGTCGTCATCATTTTCGAAAACCTGACCAGCTGCACCTTTAACGTGAAAAGTGGTTTTCCAGAAAAGCGGGAAGTACCAACTTGTAGAGGCTTCAACTTTAGTAAATTGAGCATCTCCGCCCAATATTCCACCACCATATTTAGTGCTGAGCAGATGCTTGGAACCTTCGGTAGCCGCAAATATCTTGTTTCTGGTATCACGCGCAAGGCTCACCTTGATAGCACTGGTCACAGGCAATTTGGCTGATTCTGTGATGATATATGAGGCATCGTCGTCAATGTCACTCAGTTCGGAGTCAGTGTAGCTGTAGTTACCGTAGATTTTCCATTTTTCCCAGATTGGGTAACCCAAACGGACACCACCACCGGTTGAATCTTTGGTGTAGTCATCGTATTCACGGTTGGTATCAAAAAGATCAAGACCCCATGAGAGTTCAGAGTCATTGACGTGTGGATTAGTATAGCTGAGATTATAGCGGGAGCTCGATCCACCAAGGTTGGCGCTGAACTGCAATTGATCACCGCGTCCGAGGAAGTTGTTTTCTGAGATAGAACCCATAATGATTAGATCATCAACAGAACTGTAACCTGCACCAACAGAGAATGTACCAGTGCTGCGCTCTTTGACTTCAATATTAATGTTCATTCGGGTCGGGTCAATAGTCGGCTCCGGCGTTATATTGACTTCTTCAAAAAATTGGAGTCGCTGAAGTGCTTTGCTTGAATTACGAAGAGCTTTAGAGTCGAACACGCCACCTTCAACAATACGAAGTTCGCGACGAATGACATTGTCACGTGTTCTGTTATTACCGCTGATCGTGATTCTATTGATATAAACGAGGTCACCTTGTTCTACTTTGAAATTGATATTAAGAGTGTCATCTGTTGCACCCTTATCCATCAACGGACGAACATTGGCAAAAGCGTAGCCTTTTTCAGCGTAGAAGTCAGTGATCGCCATAACATCTTCGCGAAGAGTGGAACGATTCATGTATTCTTCGTTGTCGAGCGTTACTAAATCAATGATCGTGGCCTTTTCATCAATAAGGTCGCCACTGATATCGATGGTGCCAACTTTGAAACGCGGTCCTTCCTCGACATTGAATGTCAGGTAGATCCACTCTTCTTCCTGGCGTACAACCGGTTCACCAATCTTTGCTTCGAGATAGCCGTTGTTGTGGTAGTAGGCAACAATTCTACCTGCATCCTGCTTGATCTTGTCCATCTCTAAAAGACCGGAGGCAGTCAGCCAACTGAAAAAACCTTTTTCATCAGTTTCGATTTCATCAAGCAGTTCGTCATCATCAAAGGCTGTGTTTCCTTCAATGGAAATCTTCTTGATGTATATTTTTTTCCCTTCGGTGACTGTGTAATGAACCACCGCTCCCTCATCGCTTGGGAAAGAGATACGTGATTCAACCTGTGTGTTGTAATATCCTTCAGAAGTATAAAGTTCTTTAATTGCTTCAACACCGGCAGAGACTTTAGAAGGATTGAGGATGAAATGTTCGCGAATGTTTGCTGCTCCCCGCACATCTTCTTCAGAAATCTCATCAAGACCTGAGAAGGTTACAGCTGAGATAACCGGCTTTTCCTCGACCCTGAAGAGAACCTTTTTGCCTTTAGGTGTGTCGGAAACATCAATCTGTACATCATTAAAATATCCGAGTGCATAAATCTCTTTAAGGTCCTGCCTAAGTGTGGCTGGATTATATGCTCCACCTGCCCTGCTGCTGATTTTTCGGAGGATGGCTCCTGAGTCGATACGTTTGTTGCCCTCAGGTGCGAGTGAAGCTATTCTGAGTTCTCTGCCTGTGTAAGCGAGGACATCGAGCATTACGCTGTCAATTGCTCCGCGCAGGCCATCAAGTGAATCTGCGTTTCGGAAGAAATATTGCGGCGATGTTGGGGTAAGTACATCAAAAACCTTAATATCAATGCTTACCTGCTTGCCAACCATTGTCAGACTTCCTGCAGCCACATTACCCATATTCATCGATTGGGCGACGGCTTCCAATACCTTTTGTGGTGGCGGCCAGCTTCCTTTGTAGTCGACAATAGTTTCAGCCTGTGATCGTGGCAGTAAAGCTATGCCATGATTGGCAAGTGTCTCTGTAAGAATTGCATCAGCTTTGTCGGTAATAGAACCCGTGTTTTGAAGGGCATTTATTTTCAAAGGCAAAAAGGCCGTATTCTGGTCGGCAGCTAATACTGAACTGGCTGGCAGCAGAATAAGAATAACAAGCAGGAGCATAATCGGCAGTACAGAGTTACGGGAACCATGAACCGGAACCGGTAGATTTCTGTAGAAATTCATATCAGACCCTTTTGTAGGTAGTGTCGCTAAACGACATTCAGCTGGCGAAAAAGCCATTTATTAGTAAAAATAATACGTTGTTGCGTAGTGTAATTGCGCGTAAGATGCTATCTTTCCGGAGTTCTGGCAAGAGTAATGAAAATCCTGACTATTATGCCATGTTTGTTGAAAAATGCAAAGACCACAAATGGATATGACTAGAAAAATGATCATGCACACGTTAAGCGGAGATGACAGGTAAGGAGAGTAGTATTTCTGTGCCTAACAATATGATGGACTCATATAGCCTTTGGGAGGTGTCGTAAATGATCAATAAAGTATCTGGTTGTCTGTTTGACTCAATAGCTGAATTAATTGCTCCAGACAGGTGCCGGGACTGTGGTTTGCCAACAGAAGAAAACCTTATGGGTATCTGTAGAACGTGTCTTGCTAAGGTGAGAGGGCTGGGAACTCCTCAATGTCAAAAATGTGGAATACCTCTTATTAATTCCGCAGGTGAAGGTCATACCTGCGGAGCGTGTATCAGGAATCCGCCGAAATGGGATAAGGCTATTTCGGTGGTTAGTTATGATAAACCTGTGACTGGATTGCTGCATAGATTGAAATACAATGCTGATACGACGGTTCTTCCTGCTTTAAAAACAATAGTTGAACCTTTCAGGAAATCACTGGAATTATCTTTTGATCTGGTGATTCCTGTCCCTCTCCATATTGAGCGACTCCGCAAACGCGGGCTTAATCAAGCTGTATATCTGGCAGAACTGTTGTTTCCCGACAGACCTGAGATCATAGAACCTTCTCTTCTCAGGCGTACCCGAAAGACTGCACCCCAAACAGGGCTGGATGGTATTGAGCGAAGAAAAAACCTACGGGGAGCATTCATGATTGATGACCGGTATACAATTTCAGGGAAGCAGGTATGCGTGGTAGATGATGTCTTTACTACGGGAACAACTCTAAACGAGTGTAGTCGAGTTCTGCGTCGTGCCGGGGCAGAATCTATCTATGTCATTACAGTTGCGCGGGTCGCAATCAATCATTGAGGGTGCGGCCACTCAAATTTAGTTTTTAACTGGAAAAAAATTGATGTGTGTTAAAAAAAATTACAGAAAAGAATATCAGTATAAGAGCCTGTTTTATTGAATTCTCTTGTTTTGAATAGCGATATTTTAAGTAATTGAAAGTAAAATTAAGAAATATTTAGATATGTCGAGTTAAATAAAATTCTAAATATGTTGAAAACTATTCCCAGCTACGCCTAAAGCCCTTATATGACGAGGTTAAACACGTGAACCGCGGAAACCCGCATTTTACCGAGTGAATAGAGAGGTCGTCTGGCGAAAGTCAAGCATACACTGTCTTTGCAAACGTTGATAATAACCAACTGCTGTGATACGAAAATTTGGCAGAATTGTCTTTGACGGGATCTCTATGTTTGAGTAATAAAACCGGCACGAATAGTTCGACACAGGAAGCTTACTGTTGGACTCCATTCGTTACATCAGTACCCATTTACTATGTGTTCCCGGCCTTATTATAGAGGAGTGAGGAACTAGATAAGAGTGATATTTATTTTTCGATTTCTAACCTAAATGGTTCTTAATCGGTTTTTGTTTGGGAGTGCAGGGTCGTCT